>CBDDLH010000001.1:0-227500 GCA_965230565.1 Saprospiraceae bacterium
TGACTCCCTGCAAATCACCACCCTGACTGAAAGCACGAAGGTTGATCTCGTACATGACGATGTCGGCTGTTTCCGGAATATCCTGAAAAGGCACACCGTATTGTGTGTACGAAAAACCTTCATCAACCGGTAGGTTAGGGTCTTCTTTTTTACAGGAAAGGGGAAAAACAAGCAATACGGAACAAAAAAGAATTAAGAGCCGGACTGATCTCATGGAACCTTATTTTTATTTTTAAAAACCTTCAATTTTTGAGGGATTCAAAAATAACGAAAAATCAGGAATGGAAGCTCCTTAAACGGAAAATCGGGTCATATTTCCAAGGTTGATTATTTCCGCCCGGGAAAAGGATACTTCCCGTATGTACTGCATATCGCCCCACAAATAGGAATTTCCTTTTAGGCCTTTCGTAGCCCGCATTCTTTTATGCAATTTTTTGATCTCCCGCTCTGTCGCTTTTCTTCTTTCACCAAGCTGACCATATAGTTTAATAGCCGGATATTTACGAAATTCCCCTGCGAACAACGACCGCAACCACAATAAAGTCGAACTATTCACTGCCAATACACAAATATTGTTATTGGCCTGAGCATGTTCAGGAAGTTTGGAAGGATATTTCTCAAAATAAAAACCTGTCTGATCTTTATTGAGAAACAAGGAACCTATCGGGGTAACCGTAGGACAATTATCCTTGTCAACAGAAGCAACCGACACATGGAAATTTGTCGAAAAGCTTCGATTAAAATGTTTTATGATCTGAAACCAGTTTTTTTGAATATCCATTGGAATAGGTGTTTAGTCTATACTTTTTACTTGTCAAACCATGTAGGAGGACGAAATTAGTTTTGATCAAAATACTTTATTCAATCAAGAAGGCGCTGAGAGCTGTTACGCAAAGTTACGCTGAGAAGCGGAGTTTCGCGGAGAAAAAAACTCAGCGGTCCTCTGCGCTTCTTTGCGGCTCTCAGCGGTATAGCATTTTCGTTTCGCTTCAGGAAAACATTTGATTTAAGGTAGTTCTGTCAATGTACTCACATGAAACAATATGATACCATATTAAACAGCGAACAACGTAAGCCCTCAAACAGCGAGCCTGCGAGCCCTACTACTCCACCATTACCTCATCCACAAACAACCAGGCCTTTCCGCCGGCACCTCCATGCCATTCCGGGCAGGTCCCCATGCTTTTGGCGGTAATTTTCAGGTACCTTGTCCGGGTATTATTCAGCTTACAGGCAAAATCCTCCAAACCATCTTCATCATTTTTTTGGGTTACATGCTCATATTGAAAAACTCTTTTGAAACTTTCTCCATCATCAGAAATGGCATACTCCAGTTGCTGGGGATAAAAGATCCAGGAACCAATGTTTTGAAGAAATCCCACCCGAATTTTCTTTACCGACTTAACCTTACCCAGGTCGATGATCACTTCAAAGTCATTACCTTCAAACCCGAGCCAGTTTTTGTCATGGAAGTCCGTTCCTGCTCTGGCATTATCACTCAGGCTCAGCTTTCCAAGTCCGGGATAATTCGGACTGATTTCCGAGCGTAGGTCGAGACTTTTGAACTTAGTGGTTCTGATAAACTCAGCCTCGGCAACCGGACTGGCAATAATGCCCTGTTTGACAGCAAAAGCTTTGACGACAGTTGACTTTTTGAGTTGGAATGGGGCGTCGTAAACTTTGTCAGAAGCATCCGGATGACTGCCGTCAAGGGTGTAGTGGATTTTTGCATCAGGTGTTTCACAATTAATACTAACCATTACCTCCTCTCCGAACAATTCCTTTTTGACATGGTCGACTGTCGGGCTACTGATGACCGGTTTTGCCGTTACCTCAGCCGGTGCAGCTTTCATCTTTATGGTCCAGGCGTATTTGACCGGACGGTTTTCAGGTTTTTGCCATTGCTTTGGAAACGTTACGGTCAATCCTTTTTCCTTATCCCATGTCCAGTCGAGGGGTTGGTTATAACCTAACAGCAAAATATCTCTGCCTGCTTCCGGTTTGGCATATTTCAGCGTAAACGATTTTCCGGGCCACTCCAGGAAAGTCGCATAAACTGCGGCTCCATTTCGGGTATATCGCACGATATCCTGTTCTGCATAGGTCGCAAATTTTTCAGTGCCGTAAATAACCTCACCGTTCACCTTCATCCATTCGCCCATTTCAGCAAGTCTTTCCACACTCGGTTGCGGAATCAGACCTTCCTCTGTTGGTCCGACATTGAGCAGGTAATTACCTCCTTTGGCAGCAATATCAACCAGGTTGTGGATAAGTGTTTCTGCAGATTTCCAGTTGTCATCATTCTTTTTATAGCCCCAGCTCGTATTCATCGTCATGCAGGATTCCCAGTCCAGGTCGGAAGCACCTTCGAGGATTTCCTGCTCCGGCGTGCCGAAATCACCTACGTACTCGCCTTCTTTATTCATGCCCTGCATTCCCTGGCGTCCCTTCCCGACTCTATTATTGATGATAATATCGGGTTGAAGACTCCTTACGAAATTATAGAGGTCAACACCCTGCTCTTCTGTCCATTCCGGGATCCATTCTCCATCAAACCACAGAACACCTATATCTCCAAAATCGGTCAGCAATTCCTTCAATTGCGGTTTCAAATAATCATCCCGGTATTCCGGAAATGTCGAGCCATTGGCTAACGGATGATGCCAGTCGAGGATGGAATGGTAAAAACAGAATTTGATGCCGGCCGCTTCACATTCACGGGCCAGCTCTTTCAGCACATCTTTATCATAGGGCGTTGCATCGATGATATCGTATTCCGAAACATCGGAATCCCACATGGCAAAACCATCGTGATGTTTTGAGGTGATCACGATGTATTTCATGCCTGCCTCTTTGGCTATGCGCACCCACTCTTTGGCATCGAATTTTTTCGGGTTGAACTGAGGCGGGAATTTTTCATATTCCTCAACAGGAATTTTGGCGCTGAACATAATCCATTCGGCCGCTCCGTTAACATCCTCTCCTTTGTAAACCCCTGCCGGAACTGACGATGGTCCCCAGTGGATGAACATGCCAAATCCGGCATCACGCCACCATTGCATTCGTTCATCGAAGGCTTCGGGAGATTCATTCAGGTAGTCGACCTTTGATTCAGGTTCACAACCATAATATAGAGAGGTACTAACGATAAAAATAAAAACCAGGAGTGTATTTTTCATGATAACATGGTTAGTTTTAGCCATAGAAAAAAGCCTTTACCGCCAGGAAAAAAGAGATCAGGAACAAAAGTCTTAACATGGCATTGGTTTTGAATAAAACAAGTGCGTTTATCTTAAGGGCGGGCTTTAAAGATAAAGCGTTTTGGGCAAAGTGGGAGGACAAAATCAGTTTTGAGCAAAATATTTTATTCTATTATGGAGACACAGAGAGTTGTACCGCAAAGTTGCGCTGAGGTTTCGCAGAGTTTCGCGGAGAAAAACAATAAATCTGCGGTTTAATGCTGAAGTAATACTCCATAGAACTACCCAGGGACTTTTGTTTAAATACGAAAGGGTTCCCATAATAGGTTGGAAACATTTCTTTGCCCACACAGTCATACTCAATCCCAAAAACTAAAGAAAAAACCAGCCCTAGGGCTACATATGGAATAATGAGGAATTTTATTTTCATTTTTTTTCAAAACATATTTAGTCTTATCAATTTCGGCTTTACTTCTCCCCAAAATTCACTGTCCCCAAAAAAACGTGGACGCCTTTTGGCTGGGGATTGCCATTGATTCTTCGCCAGGAAACAACTTGTCCTATATGGGTAAGCGCATCGGCAATTGGCCCGTTAAGAAAATACCAAAATGAGACTTCGTCCCTGCCCATTCGATTGATCAGCTTGAAGTTTTGCAATTCAGCATCTTCCATTTTTTTCAACCTACTACTCAAATCAAAAAGTACTTCAAGGGTTTTGGCTTGTTATTTTAAAGCAAAAGAGCTTAACGTTCAACTACAAATTGCTTTAGATAAATTTGACCTTGCTGGTCTTTCACTTTCAAAAAATACAAGCCTGATGGTAAGTCTTTTATATTTAGATAATTTCTGTCAGGTCCTGTTATTTTAAGCATTAGTTGACCTGCTCCGTTAATCACTTCAACTGATTCTGCCTCGTTTTCAGCTATCTGAAAATTCAAAACTTCATTGACAGGATTGGGATAGACATTGATTTTTGAAGAATAGTTTTGAGCAGGAAAAATAGTATTGACCAAAGTCCATTCCTCATAAAGCGCCTGAAGGGAATCGATAGGTTCCACCTGGTCGCCATCGGCAGTAATAACCCCAAGCACAAGAGATGGGTCCCCCTGAACATCATCCGGCTGGGCAACTTTTAAAAAAGCAAATAGAGAAGAGGTGCCATTATCGGCACAACGAGCATCAGCTCCAACCACATTGGCTCCCTGTAAGGCTGCCATGAGTTTATCCGACAAGCTTCCGGACGTGTTGAGAAAATTGGCCTCCATGGAATCGAGCACTGAAGCCCCAAGTAGAATATTCCCCTGAATAGCATAATTGTCTCCCGTCAGATGTCCTTTCCAATCATCAGTGGAACTTCCGGTATGGGCTGCAGCCTGTGTTTCTTCACCCTCAAAGGCCACAACGCCATATTGCCTCAAACCAGGATTGCTGCCAACGTCATTTGATACCAGCCAGTCGATCACTTCCTGTGGAGTATCCCCTGCCAGCAGTCGGTTAGCGGCATTAAGTTGGTTCAATTCTGAATACCATGCCTGGGTATTTATCGCTCCGAGACCGGGAAATAACTGCCCGAGAAAATCGGCATCAAGGCCAAAGCCGTTGAGGTCCACACAAGAAGCTCCGGCACTTCCGACTTCTCCGGTTTCCGGATCGGCCGCGACTATGGAGAAGGTGTCTTGTGAAAACAAAGGGTGGGTTAATGCCAGCAGGGAAATAATGGCCAAATATTTCATGATCAATTAGATTATTTGCCACCTAAAGTACACAATATTTATAAAAATTCGGATTGGTAATTGGCCAGGGGCAATCAGGTAAACATGTGGCATCCCAAATTTTGGTTTTAACCAAAATTTGGGATTTTTGTGTGTCTAATGGTTATCAAACGAGGTAGAAAGGTAGTTGAAATTAAGTAAAAAAGCCCGAAGCTCACTTTTGAGGATTGAAAAACACAAAAATGTTTACTAATTGCCGTAAAATGGTTTAAAATCTTTAGCTCCACTATAGTGTCAAGAGACTTAATAATACCAGACTACAATAAAACATCCCGAATTTTGACACTTGTCAAAATTCGGGATGAGTCATGTTCATCGATCAAACATGTTGATCCAGCAATACGGGATTACCGTCAGGGTCAATGAGCGTAACACTGGCAGGGCCTGTTGTACTTTCATCAGCCTCGGACTGCAGGTTTAGTCCGGCGGCTTTGAGTTTTTTCTGAATTTCCCGGATGTCTTCAAAATTTTCAAGGGCATTCGCATTTTCGTCCCACCCCGGATTAAAGGTCAGGATGTTTTTTTCAAACATACCCTGGAAAAGGCCTACCAGGGCATTACCGTTTTTCATGATGAGATAATTGCGTTCAAGTTGCCCGGCATAGACTGAAAATCCGAGGGCTTCGTAAAATTTTTTGGAAGCGTGAATGTCCTTGACAGCCAGGCTCACGGAAAAGGCTCCTAAATGCATAGAATGGTTGTTTTATTGATGAATGTATCGAATGATACACAGACTGAAGTCTGTGCTACGGTAGTGGATTAATCAAATTTAGTCGCTAAAAAGCGTTTTGGATTGACCTCTGCTATTTGCCAGTATTCATCCTCTGTCAGATAACCTCTCAGATCAATTCCAAACCTTCTTTCTTTGTAGTCTTTTTGTAACATGTAGAAATCCGTTCCAAAAAGCACTTTATGTTTCGGTGAATAGATCTTCTCATCCTTGTATTCACTATTGATCACATTTTTGAGCAGCGGGTACAGGTTTCTGTCATGAACTGTAAAGGAAATATCAGAATAGGTATTCGGATATTTTTTCAGCAGCTGTCTGATCATGGAATACCAGTTGGTATCTTTTTCGAATTTTTCATTGGGCAGGTCGAGATACTTATCCCATTCCTCATTGCCTCCAAAATGGGCGAAATTGATCTTCAGGTTCGGAAAGTCTTCCAGTAATTTTCCAAACCAGTACGGATGGTTCAGGTATTTGGCAAATCTGTAACTGTCTTTTTTATCCTTATCACTAAAGCTTTTGAGCAACTTGGCGCTCTCGATCATAATATCGGTCGGTTTGAACCGAAAGTGATTTTTATTGGTCGGAATACAATGAGAGGTTATGGGTAATTCATTTTTCTCCGCATATTCCCAAACCTTATAGAGTCTCTTATCATTGGGGAAAAAGCCCAATCCGGGATAAATTTTCAAACCTCTGAAACCTTTTTCCTCCACATATTTTTGTACCAGGTCGAAGAGATTTTCCCGTCGTGGATCGACTCCAAGGAAAGGGATGATCAGGTTCTCACCAGCTTCGTCATTGACCGTTTTGGCCACCTGAGCCAGGTCATCGATCTGACACATGAAATCGAATTTGGCCGGACCGGCATCCATAAAGTCGAAATCCACACTCAACACGGAAAACCTGGTATTGGACGGGTAATAACCTCTCAATTCTTTCAGCACCTCCATCTGACTGCTTTTCATGGCTGAATAGAAAAAAGCCATGTATCTGTTGATGGTGTTTTTAAACAAGGTCATGCCGACTTTGGCCACCGTACCATTCTTGGCCCAGTGCGTCGGAAACATGGAAGAAAGGTAATACTTTGGAATGTAATCAATGGTGAAAATGTGGGTATGACAATTGTGGATTTGGTAATCGAGTTTCATGGCAGTTTGAATGGTTGAGTTGTTAGATGTAAAAGAGGTTTGTGGTATCAAAAACTTAAGATAATCAATCTTTCAACTTAAGAAAAGGATTGTGAGTACATTCCTTTTGAAAAGTTAATAGAAACATCCGGTTTCTCTAAGTTTTTTTGTTTTCTATTAGGTTAACTTCATAGGACGCACCTACGGCACTTGAGTATTCTTACTGGTCAAATTGGTTTGCATCCAGCTATTTTCACGCATCAATTCATCTCCGTTTTCTCCACCGAACTCGCATGGTCCATGATGATATACCACTGGCCGTCCGTTTTTTCGAGTGTATAGGTTACAATCATCCTGTTGAAATACGGTTGTCCATTTCGTTCAGGCTCCCGGTAAATTATCTCCGTAACGCCTGTACCAATCCGCTCGCCAACTTCTGTATTAAGTATTTTGGTCTCGAAAGTCCATGAGGTATCCTGAAACCACTCTTCATGGAACAAGAGGAAGGAGTCTACAGAATTTTGAATTTCAGCCCCCGGTAGAATCAACTGCATTTTACCTTCAGGCGACATAGTGCTTTTGAGTAATTCCAGGTTCTTGGTAGCGACGGCTTTCAAGTGAGTTTCAAGTCTTTCCTCAAATGCTTTTTCCTCGGCAAGCGGATTATTCCTTTCTGGCTGTTCCACTTCTGAAGTTGTTTTATCCGTAGTACACGCAAAAGGCAGGATCAATAATCCTGCAATAAAAATCAGGGTGGTGTTTTTGTTAATATTCATACTTATGGTTTATTGTAAAATAGATATATAAGCTTTCCAGGGACCGGCCTCCGATCGATAATTTTTACCCAGCACCCGGGTCATTTGATGTATATGGCTAAGGTCGTGAACTGTCCAGGTGGCCAGTAGTTGTTTCAGAGATACTTCACCAAAATCAGGATGAGTACCCTTCATCTGAAGTTTCTCCTCGTCAATCTGCATGGTCTCCAGGATCCGTATGTTCTCCTGACGTAATTGCTTAAATTCTGACAATAACTGATCCAGTGTTTTCCCCTGGCTGTTTTCAAACTGAGCAAACCTGTCAAAAGGCACAAAGGTCTTGTCTTTCAAATCACTTAAGATGATCCTCGCCCTCGGAATCCAGTCTGTTTTTTCACCATGGATCAAATGACCGACAATATCAAAAGGGCTCCAGGTATCGGGCCCTTCGTTGTTGTGGATCCAGTCGTCAGGAAGACCGGTCAACAGGGATTTGATCACTTCGGGAGTTCCGGAAAGGATTTGGATGCTTTGATTTAAGTTGAAGTTCATTGGTGTTTTTTTTATTTTGATGATCTTCTATGCATTATGCCAGGTATGAAAGCAGTGTTGACATTGTAATACCTCTGGAATACAAATGCAAATCGAACATCAACAGTTCCTGGTTATACAAATATTTTGAGCCTTTTTAAGTATTGGACGCATTTTTTGATTTCAACGAAAGTTTAAAGTTTTCATATTTAACCACCTAAGCCACCTCCTTTTTACCGGATCTTTTTTTCAACCACCAATAGATCAGGTGTAAAAAACCAGGCAACATAAAAAACAAGAAAAAGAGAATGCTTTTTCTGGCCTCATTTACCGCTTCAGGAGGCTGGTTTTTTAAGTCCATCAGAGAAGTAGCAACGAGTGTAAGAGGTAATACAAAACTAAGTAAACCTCCCAGCAGAGGCCATTTCTTAGCAAGAATCAAGCCTGCAACGTAAGACATTGCCACAATAATATCAAGCACAAGCCACCACCAATCTGATCTTTGTGAAAAAGCCAGCATTAAAAGTATTAAACCTAAACTAAATACTGCAAAGACAAGTCCAATTACCCAGAATGCTTTACCAAGGTCTTCCCATTTGTTTTTCATGTCGATTTATTTTTGGCATAAACAATCTTTTCAACCCACATTTTATTCTTTCCGGGCAAGATTCGGATAGCTCCGCAAAAACTCCAGAAACAGAAAGGCAAAAATGAGATCAACGGCCCCCACAAGCACAACTAAAAAATTGGCTTCTTTGAGCACCAGCGTAACCATACAAATGATAAAGAAAAAAGTCTTACCTAACATGCCCGTGAATACCAGTCCGTGATTATAGGCAATATCGCGGCTTACGATATAGAAGCCAATTCCCAACGCAATGACGATCCAGAAAAGGGCATTAAATGCGAAAAGGGAGGGTGGAAGTACCATATCGAACACATCGAAAAAGAACTCCCTGAAAAAGTTGGCACCAAACCAGCAGATGAAACCTGCTCCCAAGTTCCAGATCCCGGCCATAAGGAACAGCCGTTTGTAATATGTTATTCTTCTCATGACCTAACTACACTTTATGATGAAAAATCGAAATTCAAATTAGATTCATCTCAATGATTGGGTGTAGTTGAGGGATCCTTTCAAATTTACGGAAAAAAGGGATGCAATGCTCGTTTAATTCAAGTAGTCGTAAGGTATTTCTGTTTTCCTTCTCAGACAAAAGCCTGAGCTACGGGTTAGAACAAAACCGACAACTCCTGCAACAACCTGCCTTCATCTAAATCCACCGTTTTGACTACCGTTTCACTCAGGGGGATGACCTGCTGTCCAGCCAGAGAGTCAACCTTCATGATAATCGATAATTCATTACCAATAAGTTTATAATCTAACGTCCTTCTGTTTTGTCCTTTGGTGTAATCGATCCCAAACCTGTCGGTTTTATGAAGGTCATCCTCACTATTGAATTTTGCGGTCCAGATGATCTGCCAGTAATTGCCCGCATTTTCACCTTCCGTCTTGCCAATGAAATAAGTGCGCCCTTCAATGGTTACCTGATGTAGAATAGCCAGGAAAGTGTATTGGGTATTAAATATCGGCTTGAGTCTGCCCAGGTAGGAATATCTATAATCAGGATCGACCCTCCATTTGGTAAAAATCTGTCTGTGCTGGTAACGGTCGATAAAAAATGGGATGATATGAGTGGAATCATCGAGTGCGAAAGCCCCTCTTAACAAACCATCAGCTTTTGCCGGGAACATCATTGCCCACTGATCTTTCCATGTTTTAGAGGTTCCGATTATGTGATTGTAATCTTTTTTCACGGTATCAGCCACAAATAAATAAAAAGTCATTTCACCCCGGGAAATAGTAGCCGGAAGCGGGATAATTCCTGTTTGGGAAATTGTTGTGGAATCGAGATCAGTTTCTGCAATGACTTGTGAAGGATCCTGCTCTTTTTTTTCGTAAAGATTGTGTTTACAGGAAAAGATCAATAAGCAAAAAACAAGGTAGAAAGGTGTTTTCATTTTTCTTTTTAAAATAAGTCTGAAAACACGGTTTTGCTAGCTCGTTTTATTATTCGTTGGGGGTGGGTGAGTATTTGTGGGTAAATATACTCGTACCGTCCGAATTTATTAGGTACGTAAAAGCAAATTAAAGATTTGCCTGAATTAGCATGTATAAAAATTTAAAGCAGGATAAATCCCGTCGCTAAAATGACCTCAACTTCACCCCCACATAAAAAGTCCTCGGCTGGGCGGGTCCGTAAACGAAATTACTATCCCTGTTTTTACCGATGTCGAATTGCTGTTGGTAAGCATTGAAAATATTCTTGACGCCACCGTACAGTTCAATTTCCGAATTCAGATTTTCAACCTCCAATATGTATCCAAGCTTTGCACTTAACTCTGAAAAGGCCTCTGAAGTAATGATCTCATCCACTTCCTGATTGGGAGCTCCTCCAAAATGTGGAACCTTCATACGGCCTGTGTAAACGTAGTTCAGATTGGCATTAAACTTTTTATTTGGCGTAAAACTCAAAGTGGCAAAACCGTAATCATTTGGTGTTCGGATAAACTCCCTGATTCCCTCAACACCTTCGATGTATTGCACCGGGTTATCAAACTGGCTGGACTGGAAGGTAAACCCTGATTCCAGCTGGATCTTTCTATCGTAATTGGCTCGAACTTCGATTGTAATTCCCTGCACCGTTGCCCCCTGACCATTTTGCTTCTCAAATAATTCTCCAAAACTATCTTCTCCAATCGGCTGTAGATAAAAAGCATCGTTCAATCGAGTGTAAAATCCTTCAACAGTAAACCCGGCAATTAAGTGTTCAGTGGGTTTGTCAAAATTGATGGAACCACTCAAACTTTGTGACCTCTCCGGTAATAGGTCAGGTGACAATGAAATTCTGGAAATACCACCCCCCGCAAAAGCAATGTGCAAGTCTGCGTCAAAGGCTTGCGGCGCACGGAATCCGGCACCGTAATTCAACCTGATCTGGGTGTAATCTTTCAACTTATACAAAAGGGAAGCTCTTGGGCTGAAAACCGGCTGGTCAACAAAATTATGTTTATCCATTCTCAGACCGGAAAGTAAGGTCAGCTGTGGAAGCAGTTCCCAATCACTTTGTAAGAACACACCAAGATCTTTGGTTGTCTGATCGATTAAATAACTGTAGGCATCAATTTCGTCAAAAACATCATCCGCAACATATTCTGCGCCGAGGGTCAACACATTGGTCCCACCGATGAAGTTACTCAGTCGGTGATTCAGTTGTAATCCGGCATTGTAAGTACTTACATCGGAAGTTCCATAGGGAGGGTTTTCCAAATGTGTCTGTAGTTCTCCCGCTTCATCAGGAATTATTCCGGTGTAATGTTCTCTGGCGGTATTTTGCCAGGCGAGGTAAGTGATCAATGAAGTATTATCATTATTGAAATTGATCTGATAATCCAGACTTCCCATCAATACGCTGGTGGTACGTTCCTCAGACTGCTGTGTCAGGTAAGCGGGCTTATCCACCATTTCACCGCCAAAACGATATTCATTCAAACTGCTGAGACTCAATTCCAACTTTTGATTCTCCCCGGGCAGGAAAAAAGTATTTATGCCCAGAGAAGTATTTTCGATCAGCGGTATTTCTGAAAAATTATCGTCATTATGGTCGTAAAAATCACGATTTCTTCGATTGATAAACAAAGAAAAACCTGTATTGCCGTTTTTAGCTACGAAGGTGGTATTACCCATCAATTGATGATCGCTGGTCTGACCGTTGATGTTTTGAAAATTGTAATCAATCGAATAGGCATTTTTCTTGGGGATTTTGGTAATAACATTCACCGTTCCGCCGATCGCACTCGATCCATATAGCGAAGAACCTCCGCCTCGGATCACCTCGATTCGATCGATCATATTAACCGGCAATTGTTCCATTCCGTATAATCCGGTAAGGGGACTGAAAATCGGCCGTCCATTGACCAGAATTTGAGAATACCCTCCGGCGAGACCGTTCATTCGGAGTTGGGTATAATTGCAGGTTTGACAATCCGTTTCCACTCGTAGCCCAGGTTGGAACTTGAGTCCTTCCGACAAATTACAGGCCTGTACATTTTCGAGCGCATCACTGTTCAGAACGCTCACGATGATCGGCGAATTCGTTTGACGTTTGAATGTCTTTGTTCCGGTTACCACCACCTCATCCAGGTCCAGGGTTTCATCCGAAAGGATGAAATTCAATTCCATTTCCTGCTGAGAATCGGAAAGCGTTACGGTTTTGGTTATCGATTCATATCCAATATAAGAAGCCGTCACTTCAAGCGTTCCCAAAGGGATTTCCCTAATTCGATAATTACCTTTTGTTTTGGTGATCACTCCTATTGAAGAGCCATTGATGCTTACACTAGCCAACTCAACGGCTCCGTCATTGTTGGTGACGGTTCCATAAATACTGCCAGTCTGTGCCAAGGTCAAAGCCGGAAAAAATATGGTTAAAAATATGAGGTTTAATACCCAATTACGTATCATGTTCAATTGTTTTGCAATGCAAATATACAAAGTTAGGCACTACCTAACAAATAAGTTTAAAAATTCTTCTTACTTTTGTTTAAAATCGTCTGATTGTGCCTACCATTACCAAGGAGAATTATTTAAAAGCACTGTACTATCTTGACCAAAAGAGTCGGGATATTTCCCTGACAGATCTCGGTAAAGTCATGGAAGTCAGCAAGCCTACCGTAAACGATATGGTCAAAAAACTGCAAAGTCAGGGATGGATAAAATATGAGAAATACAAGCCGTTACGGTTTACCGAAAAAGGCAGAAAAACGGCGGCTTTGATCGTGAGAAAACACCGGCTGGCAGAAATGTTTTTAGCCCAGGTCATGGGCTTCGGGTGGGAGGAAGTACACGAGATTGCAGAAGAACTCGAGCATATAAAATCAGATGAATTATTTGACCGCATGGATGAATTGATGGGATTCCCGTCTGTCGACCCTCACGGTTCTCCAATTCCCGACAAGGAAGGAAAGCTGAAAAACAGGCAATACAAACTACTTTCCCAAATAACAGAAGGCAAAAAGGTCAAATTGAGAGCTCTCCGGGAGAGTTCCACAGATTTTCTTTTATTTCTCAACAAAAAAGGGATTCAATTAGGGATAGAGATTCATATCCTCCAGATCGAACCTTTCGACAAGAGCATGACGATTAGCTATGTCGATCATCCGGAAATAGTTATCAGTGAAGCCGTCTCAAAGCAGTTAATGGTTGAAGAGGTTTAGCTGAGTTCTTAAATAATTTTAGAATTCCGTACACACCGAATTCATTCGGCTCGTCGCACCGAATGAATTCGGTGTGTACGGGTTAAAATCCCGACTCCAACAGCCCATCACCATAATGCAAGGCATAACACTCCAGGTTTAATTCTTTGGCCATTGGAAGGAATTTATTTGGGTCGAATAAACCAATTAATGTAGATTGATCCTGAGAGTCGATGTAAATCAACCTCAAATCAGATCCCTGATCAATTAATGCCCTATTCAAAGCCTTAACATAAGGGATGACCTCATACCAGTCGGAACCGTTTTCGAATTCAATTGTGTAGGACTTATCCGAATTGGAAACATTAATGGTGTAATGACAAATATTTTCCTTGACATCCTGAACCTCATTTACCGACAAAAAGTCGATGCCGTTTTTCAACAAAACCGGCTGAAATTCATCCTTAAATAAATCCGCATGACTCAAGGGGAACATACCTCCTTCCGTATCGAACCAGATGAGGTTTTCTGTTGTTTCCAAAAGTCTGTAAACATTCAGTCGGCCGAGATGGAGCAGAAATTTATCATATTCATCCATCTTCAGGTTTTTGGCATAACCATATTTTTTAAAAATCTCCACCTTGGAAGAGAAGGATGGTTCATTTGATGGATAATCATACCGATCATTTAACTGGCCGTAAGCGTATTCCCAGTCTTCGTATCTCGCTGGAATCATGGATCCAATTTCAGCTTTGGAAATACCAGGCTTAGCAATGTGGAGGAGTTCCATGAATTTTTTGATCTGGCTTCTGCTCCTTGCTTCACTTTCGGCACTGACAAATCGATTATGCTTTCTGACAAAATCGATTATGGCTTGTTTTTCTGAAGCTTTTACAGTGCCCTTCATGCTGGCAATCGCAATGGCAAACATAGGATCATCAATTGCCTGATTATACTTTTTCCATTTGTTCAGGTTGTTGATGAACAATTCCCAATATTGATAGCCCAGTTGTTTAGCAACCAATAAGCCATCCCCTGTCATTAAAGTTCTGAAACCGCTATTGACTACATATTCCGTAGAGTCGAGTGTCGGATACCTTTCCAGCCAGTACTCAATGGCTTTTTTATAACGTTCAACGTCATAATATTTCAAAAATTCAGCCAAACCGGAGGTATAACTTCTAAGGGGGCTTCGGTAATATTCAAATGCAAGGTCAATAGCTTTTTTACTTATTTCAGGGTCATCACTGAAAGCCAGAACGGCAAAAATATTTTCCTTTTCATCATGGCCTTTATCGTGAATGTATCCGATCTTTCCGCTTTTTTCTTCGGCTACGAACATCTCCACCAAATCCAGAGCTCTCTGCTCCTGTCCTGCTCTTGCCAGGTATAGAGGTAACTCCGTTTCATTTATATAAAAATGTTCAAGAGTGTCCCTCGATGAGAAATAATCCTCGATGAGATCAAGGTATCCGGGGATTCGATTTTTTGCAGCGAATTCCAAATAGAAGTAGGATTCATAGCGCTTATCCGGATCCCGATTCATTTCTTTAAAATAATTACTCAACAAATCCCTGAGCTGAGTTTGTGTGTCCAGGCAAGGGCAATAAATCCTGTAAAAGGTCCTGAAAATATTCAACTCCTTATCGGCCAGGGCTTCTTTGACAAAATCGATCTTGACCGATTCGTCGATGGCTTCTGAACAAAAAACGGAATTAAAGAAATGCCAGCCGTATCGTTTGTTATTGTCATACACAAGGGTTGGCGTTGACTTTGTTAACTGGACTAAATCCTGTCGGTCCCCAATGACTATCTTATGAGCCGTATCATTTTCAATAATAGCATCGAAAGTTTCCGTGAAGGTTGATGAGGTATCCATTGAGACTTGAGCTTGAAGCATATTGGCCAAAAACAGAAACAAAAACAGTTTTGAGATTTCCTTTGACATAACTTCTGGGTGTTTAGCTTGGTAATAATTTTTCTTAAAAATGGGCGAAAATCAACAACTACCACAACAATAAAGTTACTTTAAGAAAACATTATGATTTTGGGCCAATATCTTGTTTAGATACCTAAGAGCTTGTCCAAATTTTTCGATAACTGAAAATCAATGTTTTTTTCAGGATTTGTTTTTTAGCCACAGCAATGGAAAACCGGAAGGGGTGGAAAACTGGAGGAAAGAAGTTCTTAACCAACTTTCCATTAATCCATTTTTCCAATGATTTAGAATTTCGTTGCGCAAGAAATAAAAACCCCAATAAAATCCTGCCTGCTCCGCAGAAAGGCAGGTTTTAAACGTACTCTTTAAATTACTGAGGCAGCCAAACGGTTGGGCATTCCCTGCATTCTGGTTAATGAACACCCCGACAATTTTCTTTTAATACAACCACAATTCTATCAACTTCCCGAACACCCTCTGGAAGATCCCCTAATTCAAGTCCGGGGTATGATCTCATTTCTTTCCATTGTTCTATGACAGAGCTAAAAAATTCCGAGGCTGATGCATCTGTTTCATACACGATGATTTCATATTTCTCTCCTTTATCCCCTCCAAATCTCGTAATCACCTGCCATTCCCCGTTTCTTTTATAGGAAGTATTGGTATGGTCCGACTGCGGATAATATTTTTCATCAGATGGTTTTAAGACCACCCAAATGTCCTTCTCATGAGCCTCCGGATAAACGCCCATAGTTAAAATCCGGCAACTCACAGAGTCTCCTTCCACAGGAGAAATAACCTGGATGTTTTCTACAGGTAATTGTATTTCAACCTGATTGCCCAACTCAGGCTGTTCTATTTGACCGGGAACATTCACCATTCCGTAGGCATATCCTCCGTAGATAATCAACAGAACACCAATAATACCCAGCGGAAGCCTTAGTTTGGTATTGATCAGCCCGAGAGGTGAATCGTTAAATGAAAGGCTATCAATAATGGCAATCAACAGGAAAACTGCACCGATAATTATGACTATTAATTCTGCAGACATAATCGTAAGTTTTAGATTGGTTAAATTAGTAATTGAAATTAGCCTAATACAATAATTTCATTATAAAAATAACCTTTTCTAAGCCATGGGTCAAGGAAATTTCCTGTATGGCAAGGGGTTCAAAACAACTGTTCCCATTCCCCCTGGTTTGCACAGTGGGAATGGGAACAGTTGCTTTTTAATTAAAATCCTTTCTTTTAAAAATTAAACTTGCCGTTACTGTTTTTTGCTGCAGAATCCGAAAGGATCCTTTCAATGGTATCCCAGTGTTCGACGATCTTACCATCTTCTATTCTGAAGATATCGTAGAATGAAACTTTTTCCTTCATAAAAACCCCTTCTGACACGGATAAGACGAAGTTACCTTCTCCCAGGATGATGTGATTCTTTTCATAAATCATCGGCATTCCTGCCTCTGTCAAAGCTGCGATAGCCTCACCTAGCCCTGCCAATCCATCTTTTACCCCGGGGTTGTGCTGATGGTAGGTTTCAGTTGAAATATAGTCGGTGATTTTATCGGGGTTAGCCCCCATCAGAATGTCGTCTACAAAGTTTTTGACGAGGGTTTTATTGGCTTGGGTTTTATCGAGATCGGTAATCTCTACAGATCCGTCAATCTGACTTCTGCCGGAGGCTGTTTCGGAAACTTTTTCCTGGAGGTTATCCCAGTGTTCGACGATCAGTCCATTTTCAAAACGGAAAATATCGATACCGATTTTAGGTCCGAAAAAGTTGTAGTCCGTATGAGCTACGACGTAGTTGCCATCTTCCCAAACTCTAATGGTATTAACTCTTGTACTACCTTCCGGTAATTGCTGCATAACCGCCCCGAAACCAGCCAGGCCATCCGCAACAGCCTGATTGTGTTGGATGTATTTTTCAGGATTGATGTAAGCGATTGGTTCATGGGCACCGGTTTCGATGCTTTTCAAAAGCTCTCTTACTTTTTGCTTGTTTGATACTTCCACTTTTTTTTCTTTTTGAGTTGTTTGTAAATGATTTTCTTGTGTTTGTCCACATGCGCTCACGGCAAAGGTGAGCAGGATGATTAATGCTAAATTCTTCATTGATCTGTTGTTTAATTTTTATGATGCAAAGATGGGTCATCAAAGAAGAGTGGGAAAGGTAAGATAACGCCCTTGTATGATACTTTTACTCCTTTAGGGATAGAGATTGCGTACCTACAGCACGCAGTGGTTTCGACATGTCTGGCCGTTACCGGGATTTGGCCCCGAATGGGGCCAGGGGCTAAAGTAACCAGATAATTACAATAGCTCCAGAAAGGTTCCTGTTCGGTTACAGCCAAAGCTGGGAACGGTGCGTGTCAGAGGTACGCCATAAATCAAACGGAAAGAAAAAATCTAAAACTGCTCGCGGAACTCAGAAGGTGTAGTCCCAGTATATTTACGGAAGTATTTAATAAAATTGGTAGGCTCGTCATAACCAAGTTCGTAGGCAATGCTTTTGATAGGTTGGTGGCTGTGAACAAGTAAACGTTTGGCTTCGAGCAGCACCCGTTCATTGATGATCTGTTTAGGCGTTTTATCGAGTAAGGTAGTGGTAGCTTTGTGAAGTTGCTTTTCCGAGATGCTCAATTCGGAGGCGTACTTTTTGACCGATTTTTCCTTACGGAAATTTGCTTCCAACAAGTCCTTGAACAAAATCAGACAATCCAGATTTGCACTCGGCTTCAACTCCTCAAAACCCTGTTTTCGCATCTCTCTTTCAGCCTGAAGCAGCAATACGTGCAATAAATTCTGAAGAATATTGTATTGAACATTATCCTGGTCTCTTTGGAATTCAATGTCCATGGCATCAAAAATCCGTTTGAGATCAGGAGTGATCTTAACCTTGGCTATACCATATAAGTCACTGAATAAAATGCTGGAATGCAGAAACTGAGCGTCCTGATCGTTCATACAAAAAAAGCTATCTGTAAAGAGTAGCCCTTTACCTTTATATTTGCCTTTTTCATCAAACCTATTCACACAATTATGCGCGATAAAAATGACAGAGTTATCCTCAATTGTTATCGGATGAAAATCGACAAAGTGAGTACCCTCGCCTTTTTCTACCCATAGCACATGGTAAAATTGAGCCCGGTGAGGAACAGTCATGATCCTTTTATAAGATTCAAATACTATGGACATGTCCAGAATTTCAAATTCCAGTTTCAGCCCGTCTTTAAACTCATATTTTTTTATGATGTCTTTGTTTTTCATAAAAATGTCTTCAGGAAAGATCTTGGGCTCACCAGGGCTTTTCCCGGTATCAGGTACCTAATGGTTTATCCAGCCGCAACCCTAAAAATTTTCTTGTCTGCCCAAAAGGTACCAAAAGGAATGACAGACGCTGCCAGTGCAAAGAAAGTTGTCTTCAGGTTCCAGTTAAAAGCAAACTTTGCCTGAACAACAATCGCCACATAAAGTATAAATAATACCCCGTGCATCATACCAATAACATAATTGGGCTGATGCATTCCCACGAGGTATTTTAATGGCATGGTAATAAATAAAATGACCAACAGGGAAACTCCTTCCAGCAAGGCAATAGCGCGTAATCTTTTAATAGTGGTATTCAACGATTTTGTATTTTTTGTTTGGAAAAGGCCGCAAGGTAAGAAGTTATCACGGTGATCTGAGTCTGTAATCATACTTTTAACGCACCCTTTCTATTTTTCGGGTTTCATGGTCATATGTATAACTATTCATCATTTCATCGAATAACAACATGGTTTTCCGATCATCCAGTTTATAAGCATAAAACAGACATTTTATACCCTCCGGTTTCTCGGCCCGACCAATAAATCTCTCCCGCATGTCCTTTCCTATTATCCGGATGTACCTGTAATTTATTGGCAGGACTTCATTGCCATCCATATCAACTACGCCCCATATATAATCATTATCTTTTGTGATTCGAACGGTGATAAGATTTACGTTTTTATAATCCTCAAAGTCTTGAGTTTGCATGCCCAATGGCGAATTACTATCCTGATTATAAATATTGAAATGAGTATATGGACCCAGTTTTTTATTGGTAAAGGGATTAAAAAGGTAATACTCCTCATTTGCCCCGTCTTCAGCAATCAGGGCTATTAAATTGGAATTATTGATATAGCCAATATTTTCAAAGGTTGTATCAAATATCAGATCTCCTTTCAGCCTGTACAAAGCACTTCTGATACGATTGTTTTCCAGAATATCTGTTTTCACAACGGTTTTGGTGTGTTTATCAAATTGAAGTTGAAAACAGTCTATAAAGCCAAAAATTTTGTTCCCGTTGCTATCGAATATGGCTTTTTGATTGGTTGTATTTCGAACCAGGTAATATTCCCAGGGCGTTGGGTTTTTGTAATTTTCTGACGGAGGAAGTGTCTGTCTTCCGGTATCGTGAAGTACTCTGATCTCCCGGTAGACAGTATCTATAAGTAGCGTTCCGTTTGCTGACACTACCCCAAAATGATGATCATTGGTTTGGACGATTTGACTGGTTGTAACCGAGCGTTGAGCGTTACAAGCTATGAATAAAAAAGTCATCAAAAATAATGGAAATATTCTTTTCATATTTTTTCTTTATTCTCTAAATGTTTAACCACTTCTCCAGTTCAACCTTGAATCCATTCGGGCCACGAGTTTTCCGTCCCAAAAAATTAATTCAAAGAAATTATTCCGGGTTTGGACTTGCGTATTTGTATATCATCACTCCTGAGACCAGGATAGTAGACACAAAAAAGGACAGACCTACCACGAGTAATTTTCGGGCATCTGCATTAAAAACGGGGAACTCATTTAACTCTGACATCATTGCCAGTAACATATAAAAGCTGGCCAAAATCAAAAGTCCCGGAATCACAATACCAATGACCCGACTCTTAAAAAATAATTGAAGGATCAATATTGCCAGCAATCCTATGGCTACCGGGTTGAAAACCATGGCGGTGGAAACCCAATAAAAAATAACTGCGGCGATCAGCAAGTATTCGGGAAGGTTGAGAAAGCGTTTTGTTAAGTTTTGCATTTGAAAATAAGTTAAGTGTCTAATTAAGGATTTCAGTGGTGTCAGTTTTTTAACTCTCAATTGCTCTTTCTTGTTTTACTTTTTGAAATTTTAAGCTTTTTCAAAAGGTGTCATCAATCTACTCTGCCATTATCATAAACAACTCCTTACGCAATTCCTGCAACTCATCTCCCAAAGCAGACGGCAGATTGGTCCCATAATTAAAAGTAGCCGCAAAAATAGTGTTGTTATGAGGATAAAAACTCAGGTTGGCTGAATATCCGATATCACCACCTGCATGTCCGTATGCGGGGATGGATTCATCAAAAACATCTCTTTGTTCGTTGTGAATGGACCCGAAACTGGACCTCCATGAACCATTTGGAGTACCTACGGTATTATTTAAAATAAAATCCAGATTGTCCGGTGTGGTCAGTGTCTTTTCCCGCAGGAGGGCATTGATAAATTTGTACATATCCGTCACAGTTGAATAAACACCTGTATAACCATTTCCGCTACCGGGATTGAGGTTGGAAATGTTTTGAATACTGCCACCGTCGTTATTCAAATCCAGATATCCTTGTGCCAAATGATCTAATGGGAAGTTTTCGCTGTAATCATAATAAATGGTATTGTCCATCCCCAAAGGATTGAGGATCCTGGATTTTAAAAATTCTCCATGTGGTTGTCCTGATACGACTTCAATAATCATTCCGGCAAGCAGGGTATTGGAATTGGAATAATTCAATTCCTCTCCCGGGAGATTAGTCGCAGGTTTGCCTTCGATATAATTCAGGATCTCTTCCTCCGTCCAGACCTTTGTCATATCATTGATCACTGCCAGATTATACCCAAGATCACGGGCAATATCATAGATTCCGGAGGTATGATTGAGCAGCATTCCAACGGTAATATCATTTCCATTTTCAATATTTTCGGCCACTTCAGGAATATATTTGCTGATCTTATCATCAATACTAAGTGCCCCATCCTGGATCAGTTGCCAAACCAGGGTACCCATAAACATCTTGGTCACTGACCCGAGTTTATTGATATGACAGGGCTGCATTTCGATCCCGTTTTCAATATCCGCCATTCCGGAAGAAGCGATCCAGAATCCATCGTCATCATTGATCAATACAGTCATTCCAGGAATTCCCCGGGCCGTGTATTTATCCATGATCGATTGAATGTCTGCAGCCTTGGGATGTGATGGATTGATAACAAAAGAAGTATCGTCGACACAGGTAGTTGTCGGTTGAATGGACACTTTTTCGCATCCAAACATCAATAGTATAAAAACAAAAAGGAATATATTTCGTGAGTTCATTTTTCTTTTTTGAAAGTTAAAAACCGTGAGTTATAGCCCAAATGAAAACCCTACCCGCAAAGGAGCATATGCAATAACCGGAACCGTCTCCTGCACAAAAACACCCTGGATCTGTAATCGGTAGTCCAGGAAGAATGTCGTCTTTTTATCCTTAATAATGGTCCAGGGCGTTTCAAAACTGACAGAAGGTCCTAAGGAAATCAACCAGTTGTGGCGAACAGGAAAGTTATCCACTTCGTACTGATTGGTAACCGCATTCCAATCCAGGGAATTGAGATCAGAAACGGACATCACATAACCGCCACCAATCGCCAAAGGTGTAATGGCCAGGCCGTTGTCCAATTTGAGTTTATACCCAACTTCCGTAAATAACTGAAACGCCTTTTGCAGGTCTCGATGATAGAAAAATCCGAGATTGCCGGTTTGTATGAACTCGTGACGTTTGTTTTTATTCCACTTCATGGATACCCCGGCATTCACCCCCGGATGGATAGTTGAAAAGGAAGGTACTATCAAACTCGCCGGATACTGGCCCACGCTGAGATGAAACGCCAGTTTGTCCGACCGGACTTCATCCTGCGCAAAAGCTCCATAACCTAATGCCATGGCCAGGCACAAAAAAATAACTCTCATTTAATACTCAGTTGATGAAAAATGCAAATATAGGAGAAAATTAATTGGAGGTTGGGAGGGCGCAGAGGATGGAACCTGCCTTTGCCGGCAGGCAGGCGCGGGTTTGAACGGGTTTGACGGATTGGGGTGGATTTTTTAAGAAGATTGGTTCGCAAGGAAGGTTGTTAGAATTTGACCCTTGCTTCACCCAATTGTTTGTAGTTAATTTTTCCAGAGAATTCATTTGAACAAACATTTTCTGGCCAGGCAAACACTACTCGTAAAGTTGTTTCATAGTCCCCATGAAATAATTTGCAGGAGGTTATAGCCATTTCATTGGGTGGTAAAAAATAGTTTGACAAACCTGTTCCACAAGGGTAGTAATATTCCCTTTGAATAGCTCTCCAGTTTCCGATACTATCTTTTGCCTCAATAAGTAAATTGATAAAACTTCCATAGCCGATTTTAAGAGTGTCCTGAGAAACATTTTTTATAAATACAGGATAGGATTTTATTTTTTTCCCATACTGATGATCCACCCAATCTTCATACTTCACTTCGTCACCCAGGCCGGGTGGTGGAGGTGGAGGAAGGGCGAACTTATTAAGAGAGGCAATAAACCTGGAGGTATCTACAAAAATGCTTAATGCTGAGCTATCTGGCCTTTTATATTGATCCCAATCTATGGTGGAATACTGATTGTAATTAGCATCATGATCAATAGAAACAACATCTTTTTGAACTCCCATATATAATGGATAGAATACTGCAGTGGAAACAAACCAAGCTGTATCAGGGTGCAGGGCATGAGCTAGTGTGTCAATTAATTCAATTGATGAAAACAACCTATTATCCAACTCGGCATTTAAGTCGAATTGATTTTCAGCATTTGAACAAGCTGCTAATCCCAACAATAGAAGGAAAATCCATTTATTCATCATAAAACCTTTTTTGAAAGATGAATAAATCAATGAATTTGGTGTTTCTTTTTATAGTAAATATAAACAGGTTAAAACCTGTGCTACTTATCTTTGGAATAACGCCCAGACATACACCCATAATCCCCATAATTCATCAGCTTCCACTTGCCTTTTGGGTCTCGGACCACAGCCCTGAACCTCAAGCTGCAATCAATGCCCTGGTGATGGAAAAAGATTTCCATTTTGCCACCTTCAATGCCATCTTGGGTCTCTGTTTCAGATTCCACCCGGAGAATCTCTACTTTCGACCAATCGATTTCCTGGCTCAGGCTGTCGTTACTGATGCGCCTCCAGGCAATGCGCTTGAACAATTCAGGGGAGTTTTCTTCCATGGCTTTAAAAGCCTCCTGCCTTTGGGTATAATTCATTCGTCCCTGCTTATCCATAAGTTTGTTCATGAATTTCCTGCTGGGCAAAAATTCTTTTTTAAATGAGTCAAAATCATCTTTGGCAAGGTTGGCCACCAGTCGGTCGGCAAAGTCTTCCACGGATTCTTCCCTGGCGCAGCCAACAAAAAATACTCCGGCAACAAAAAGAATAATAAGATTTTTTAACATGATCATTTGGTTATTGTAAAGTGTCGATATTTTCATGGGTTCGGGAATTCTGAACAGAATCGATCAGGCGGATCATTTCATTTTCCAACTCCTCTAATTGTCCGGCATCCATTTGATCCTGAATGTTGTCGCTTTTTTTCAATCCGAAATCCGGGTTCATATATACATGCAACCCTCCAAAAATCGCAATGGCCAGCACAACCCAAAAAGCCATTCGTTTAAAATCCTTCCGGGTGGTAAAAGCAATGATGTACTCCGGGTCTCTATCCGGAGGGACAGGCTTTTGAGATTCCTGCCATGCTTCGACGATCTCAAATCCTTCATAGGCCAGGTAGTAGGTATCTTCAGCATGTTCAAATTCGATAAGGTCCTCATTGATCAGGTCGGACAACAAATTTTCAAAACCGGCAACGTTCCTGCCTATTCGGGAAATATATTTTGTTTTCACACAATGGTTCTTTTCATTGTGCAAAGCCAGCAGGATTTTGATATGGTTGTCGGTTAAGGTCATTTGACGTACCTACGGCACTTGGATGATTAGTATTCTTAACATGGCACTCTGTACCATGTTAAGATATGCCGTCGCTATGCGACTTTCTTTAAGTTCGTAAATATTTAAATTTCAAAGGAATCCAATTCCATTACCCCAAATATCAGCATTTTTAAGCTAAGACTCCCGGAAAATATCTTTTCCTCAGCCAAAAAGAGACCCGGACAAGTAATATCAAAGCAGGAACTTCCACCAATGGGCCGATCACTCCGGCAAAAGCCTGGCCGGAATTGAGTCCAAAAACGGCAATCGCCACGGCAATGGCCAGTTCAAAATTATTTCCTGCTGCTGTGAAGGCCACGGAAGCCGTTTTGTCGTATTCGGCACCCATTGCTTTTGTAAAGAAAAACCCAATAATGAACATCAATGCGAAATAGATCAGCAGCGGAACGGCAATGATCAATACATCCATTGGGATCTCAACAATCAATTCCCCCTTGAGTGAAAACATTACAATAATGGTAAACAACAAAGCGATCAGGGTCATCGGAGAAATGGCAGGTATAAATTTGGTGGAATACCACTTTTCCCCTTTAAGTCTCACCAAAATCAAACGGCTCAGAAAACCCATCACAAAAGGAATTCCCAGATAAATGGCCACACTTTCGGCAATGGTAGCAATGGAAATATCTACGATCGCACCTTCAAACCCAAAATAGGGAGGCAGTACAGTTATGAAGATCCATGCATAAAAACTGTACGCAAATACCTGAAAAATACTATTGAGCGCCACCAGTCCGGCGCCATACTCACTGCTGCCCTCGGCAAGGTCATTCCAGACAAGCACCATGGCAATACAACGGGCCAGACCTATCAGAATCAACCCAACCATATACTCTGGATAATCCTTAAGGAAAACAATGGCCAGAAAAAACATCAGCACCGGGCCAACGATCCAATTCAATATTAAGGAGATGGATAATATCCTGGTATTCCGAAACACTTTTGGCAACAATGCATAGTTCACCTTGGCCAGCGGCGGATACATCATCAAAATTAATCCGATGGCAATCGGGATATTCGTTGTTCCCCTACTGAATGAATTGATCACATCCGGAAAACCCGGAAAAAAGTATCCAATTCCAACGCCCAGGAGCATGGCTAAGAAGATCCAGACGGTAAGGTTTTTATCGAGAAAGCTTAGTTTTTTTTGTGTGGACATTTTATTTATGCGGGTTTAAGTAGATTAAATATGAATGTGTAAAATGTTCAGGAATTTCTTTTCTCCCTGATTAATAGGAATATTGGAAATTGGAAGGCGTGGTTGGAATTTACCCTTCTTCCAATTTTCCTCTTTTTCTGGTTCCTAAATATCAATAGGAGACCTTTGAAAAAAAACAATTAGCAAATGAAAAACTAAATCTCACCTTTGCCAACCTGAGAGAATACATAAAACATTTCAGTGGCTATCTGAACACTCCTTTCCTCATATTTTTCTGATTGCTGTGGAGTGTTGTCAAAGGCTTTTGGATCTTCGTAAGTTACGGGGATTCTGACCTCAGCTCCTGGAACAAAAGGACAATCCTCATCCGCCTGGGAGCAGGTCATTACTGCCGCAAATTCGGATCCGGGATTAAAATCATCATCCATTGTTTTGGAAAAACCGATGATCGGGTGGGCATCCGATGCGAATTTGATGCTATACACCGGATTGTCACCCCCGGAGAGTTTGTTTACCTGAAATCCCTGCTTCTGTAGAGTCTCGGCTACTTTGGGGAAAAGAGCAGTAGCTGCAGTTCCTCCTGAATAACAATACACATTTTGGATATTGAAGTAAGTGGCCATCGTTTGTGCCCATACCTGTGACAGGTGGCTGCGACGAGAGTTGTGGGTACAGATCAAATTTATCCGAATAACTTTTTGATCATTCACTTTTTTTTGAACATACTCGATCAAAGGAGCTAAGGTTTTCTTTCTTTCTTCGGTAATGAGCTCAGGTTGTAATGTCGAAATAAAGTTCCCGAGGGTTTCAAAAACGGTCATTTATTGAATTTTTTTGGTATTAAGTTTAATTTGAAAATATATTTCATTGTTTTATTGCAATATTACAATTAATAGGTGCAAAAAAATTCAACAGCATTCTTCCTGAAAGGAAATATCCTGATCAAAAAAGGTCTTCATGATGGTCTTCATTTTGACCCAATTCTCTGAATCCACACAGTAACAAACGCTGGTGCCTTCCACACTTCCTTTGATCAGGCCCAAATGTTTCAACTCTTTCAGGTGCTGTGAAATGGTAGGCTGTGCCAAACCGATTTCGTCCACCAGGTCTCCACACACACAGGCATTTACCTTGAACAAATGCTGTAAAATAGCAACACGTGCCGGATGTCCGAAAGCTTTGGCAAATACGGCAATTTCATTCTGCTCGTCTGAAAAAATCTCTGTTTTCGCTAAGCCCATAATCCAATTTTATTATTTAATTGCAATATTACGATTAATATATTTCTCCTCCTATCAATTATCTCAATTTTTTTGAACTATATTGCCAAAGCTATCCCTGTTAGTTGGCATGTATCCATAAATCCATACTACGTGGCTGTATGTTTCATAAATAGGAAATATATTGAGTACCTATGGCACTCTGTGTGTTTATCTTCCGGGCAAGGCACTGCGTGCCTTGTTACCGATATTTGGTCTCTATGAGACCTTTGAGCCCCCCCTTCGGGAATGATCCATAGGACGTACCTAGGGTACTTAGTATGTCCATTATTTTTGGCAAGGCACTGCCTACCTTGTTACCGGGATTCGGTCTCTATGAGACCATTTTGTTCCAACGGGACGTCCCGATGGGTAACACCTAAGCTAAAAGGATGGCAAGTACCGTAGGTAAGGAATATGTTTTCAAATCCTTTGCTCAGCACCCCTCTTCCAAATCAAAGTATTCCTGTTAATCCGTAGCTCCTCACCTTTTCTCTTTTTATAAACAATAGTGAAAACAATCGCCAACGTGACAGTAAGCGCTCTCAAGACATTAGGAATAATTCCCCCAAGTGCCGTTTCATGCATTTCAAAAATATGCCAGGTCAGGTTCATAAAGGCGTGTAAAAATATGGGTACCCAAAGGTTGTCGTTCCATTCCACAAATAACCAGGCAAAAAGCACAGCACCCATGAAGGTCACCCCGAAAATTCCAATCAATTCACCAGGATCCTGGCTTTGATACAAGTGGCCGGATGCAAAAACGATCGCTCCCAAAACAATAACAGGAATAAAGCCCCAGCGTGAATTATTATAGATCTGACCAAACAAAAACCCTCTGAAGAATAACTCTTCCACAAAGCCAATTACCAGCGACCCGGCAATGATATTTTGAATATTAAACTCAGAAGTGAATTCAAAAAAGAGAAGTCCGCCCAGCAACATGGGTATGGCAAACAGCAAGCCGTAGATGAAAGCTCTCGGGAGATTGTGATTTAGACCAAGGCTTTTAAAAATATTGCGGGAAGGATCTATCAAATACGTCCCAACAAAAAGCGGAATACCCAGGATCATATAGGTAAGAAAGTAACTAAGCAGGCCAAAGTGCGTTACCTTATCAAGGGCAGTTTTTATTTCCCTGAAATACTCTTTGGAAAACATATAGATTGAAAAGCAAACTATGGTAATGATAATGGCTCTTAGTCCTCTTTCAAGCTTCATCAATTAGACTTTAAATGTTTTAGATTTACCGTAAGTGGAACATAGTTACAGTCCAACATACGCTCAAAACAATCATTCGTTTTTTTCAGTTCCCGAAATGACTACTTTCGATTCAAAAATCATCTTTTTCTTCTCCTTTTTTCCCGAAGTATTTGAATGTCATTTTTTATGTAAGTAAAAGCAATGCCCAAACTTACCAAAGGAAAGAAAAGTCCACTAAGATCTCCTTCTGCCAAAATCATGATTCCTATTAACAAAAACAAAGCTGTCAAACCATAACCAACGATCCTCATGAATATTTTCCCAAGTGTCCATTCACTTTCTTGCCAGAATTCATCCTCAGCCTTTTCTTGCTTTTGCTGGACCTGCTCCTCTACATTTTCTCCTTTTAAAATACTGGCAGCATTAAATAAAAAAGCATCCACATTTTGACGATTTCGTTTGATGGAATATCCACGTCTGATAAGGTTAGGATCCTTCATGCTATTGATCAGCAATCGGTTTCCCTTCAGCTTGATAGTAATTATTTCACCACCGTTACCCATTTTAATTGGAGACCTGTAAGCTTTGGCGAAATGACCTGTTAGTTTTGAAATATGCCAGTCGAGCTGCCTGGAAGTAACTTTCACTGCTCTTTCAAATTGCTCCGATGTCATCTCTGCCTTGAATTCCTGAAAAAACAACCGGTTCCAATAGAGCCAATAGAAATGAACCCCTGACACGATGAAGACTAGTGCAAAAAAGAGCAAAAAATTGTCCTGATTCCCCGTAAAATAAAAATAGGCACACATTATTCCCGGAACCGGAAGGAAGATGGATGAGCTGTAGTAATTGAACCAGAGATCTCTGGATAATTTAATTCTTTCTTTGGATTTCATTGGAGGTGTTGAAGCATGACGATTAGCAAAATTAACTCTTAAAAATACAAAAACGTCACGGCAATAAAAACCAGGTGGCAAAAGTTTAAACGGGTAATTGAGACTACCTCATTTGTATAGTGCTCGCAGATGGCGCAGATGGAGTCTAACGACATTCCGCACCAAAGGTCGGAATAAACGCAGATCAAATTATTCTATCAGTGAAAATCAGCGTGAAATATTGCTTCAAAGTTTATGTTTTTACTTTTAAGGCAGCCTTTAACAAGATTGTTTACTTCATCCCTAACGACTGGTTTCCATCTGTATCATGTCTGAAAATCTGAATGGGTGCTGTAATTCATTATTAAAGGTAATTCCACTCGTTGAGCTGTCCAGTAAAGAAAACAATGGATCCTGACTTTCTTCAATTTCTGTTGTTTTTGACTCTTCTTGTTGCTCGGAAGTTTGGCAGGACTGGAACAAGAACTGACCAGCAATAAATGTGCTTAACAAAAGTAAAAACAAAGTTCTAGCGAAAAAATGCTTTCTCATGACAGGTTAATTTGAAATGGATTGTTGTAATAAATCTCTCTTAGGTGTCAACAAATGATTGATGAAACTGATATTGGGAGGAACCCCAAAATAGACCTTCGATTTAGCAATATTCTACGGGAAACAGAAATATCTGTTGCGAATACAGTTAAGAAAATATCAATTAGGCCAAATGATAGATTGAATAAATCTACGCAAAGAATGTATTTGTGTTGTTACGAAAACGCAAACTTGATGCCTATTGCACAATTAATTCCCCAGAGCCACTTTCAAACCTTCAATCAACTGATCAACCTCCTCCAGGCTCGTATAGTGAACAAATGAGAATCTCAACACACCAGGTTGTTCAGGAATATCCATATCCATCAATGGTCTGACTGCATAGAAATGGCCCTTGCCCAACATCAGTTTTTGTTCAGTCAAAGTGGCGTAAATTTCTTCAAGCTTTTTATTCAAAGGAATAATGGAAACAATGGGTAACCTATCGTCGATGCTGTCAGGGCCAACAATCCGCACATCTTCCCGGGATCGCAAAAATGCCAGTAACCTGTCCAGTAATGCCGTTTCGTGTTGTCTGAATAAATTGTTCAGTGCAATGTTTTTTTGAGCAGGCTCCACCGCTTCATCAAAATGATGTTCATAAAGTGCATCAAAATAATCCAATATACCGTTGACAGCAGCTATTTGGGCATGGTCAGGTCCGGCGGGAGTGATCATATTCCTGGTTATGCCATCCTTGAAAAAATGAGACTGATTTTCCATTTTTTCAATCAAGGCCTGCTTTACATACATCAGCCCCAGGTGAGGGCCAAAAGTCTTGTAAGTAGAGAAAAGGTAAATATCGGCACCAAGATCCTTAAGATCCGGAAACCCGTGTGGCGCGTAACCGACACCATCCACTACGGATAAAGCTCCGAATTCATGGGCCAACTGGGAAATCTCTTTTGCCGGATTGATATGGCCAATTACATTGGAACAATGCGGGTAGGCTACCATTTTAGTCCTTTCTGTTAGCAGCACTTTCAAATCTTCCAAACTCAAAACGCCCGTTTCCGGATGCACGTGCCACTCTACAATATTCATGCCCCGTTCAGCTAATCTTCTCCAGGCGCCGGAATTTGCTTCATGGTCCTGACAGGAAACAATTATCTCGTCACCTTGCTGCCACAAGGGGCGCATGGCGTTGGCTAAAACATATACATTTTGAGTAGTCGAAGGTCCAAAGTGAATTTCGGAACTATCGACATTCAGGTATTCAGCCATTCGTTTATATGCATCATCCATCAACCCTCCGGCTACCAAAGAAGCAGGATATGGATAATACGGCTGAACTTTGTTTTTCATATAAAAACCGGTCAACCGGTCAATGAATTGTTGGCAGGGATAGGATCCACCGGCATTTTCAAAAAAGGCCCATCCATCAAGAGTGGGTTCGGAAAAAGCGGGGAATTGTGCACGTACAAATGTTAGATCAAGTTTCATGTTTTATTGTTTTAGGATTTTGAACATCGCTTTTTTATGGTCGCTGCCAATAACTTCCAAAAAGTACTGCCCGCCAGATAATTCCCGAATCTCAAGCTTATTGAGGTTGTTCTTCTCCAATTCTTTCACTTTTCTGCCCAATACATCATAAATAATAAGCTTGTGAATTACCTGGTCAGCTGTTGTTTGAATATGAATGACATCTTTGGTTGGATTTGGAAAAACGATTACCTGTTGCTGAAAGACCGGGTCATTGACATCATTTGGGTCCAGGACTTCCACGGCAATGCATTCCAAATTGTTAATTTCATTTTCTTCATTTAAAACACCTGCTGCATCACCTGCAAAAATCAGGAAATAATTCCCCGGCATGGTCTGCTCCGGAATGGTCAAAACTTCCGACTCCGTCATGGTCAATTGATTATTACCTAATTCCGAAGTATCTGCTCCCAGGAAAATATCATCTGAATCCGGTACGCAGTCGATTGACAAATAATATTCCACCACAAAATCGGGCAATTCTGCATCGGATCTTGAACCTGCATAGTTGTGATCCACTGAAATGTCAATTGTCTGCCCTGGATTCAAGGCAGTGGGAGAAACCGAAGCCCCGGAAACACTGATGTCCTCCGAGGTAAAACACTCCACAACCAGATCATAAGCACTCTGACTTCCATCGTCGGAATCAACTACGATATAATAGGTATGTCCGGCCTGCACATCAGCGTAAACCGCATCATTGGAAGTTACCACACCAAGGCAGTCAGCAGGGTCACAACTTCCCAAAATATATACATCCAGGTCACCGGAGAAATTCGAAATTTCAGCCGCGATCGTACCATCCAATTCGGGAGTAATAGTGTGTACCCGTTCCGGCCCTGTCTCCGTCCAGGAGTTACAGCCATAAAACCCAATTTGGGATGGCGCATCCGAACTGCTTCCATGATAACTTTCTCCACAGGTCAAAGGTACAGCCTCTGCACAATCCAAAATAGCCGTCCCGGTTGTCATTCCGGTATAATACTGTGGATTGTAATTGGATAACTGTGACATATTGTAGGTCCAGTTAAATACCCGCCATAAACCATCACCACCAACATTCCCAACTCCCGAACCCGACTCTATTACGGTGATCGTTCCATTGGCATTGATCTGGGTTACCAACCTTACATGACTGCCTGGGTTATTGACCATATCTGCTTCCCTAAGGTCGTCATAGCTATCGTGATGGCCGAATAATTCGTTGACATTGATCATAGAAGTGCTGAAGTGTCCGCCCAATCCACAACAACGGCTGACAAAACCGGAACAATCCACCCCGATAGCACAATTGGGTTCGGCACCATAACCGGCTGCCGTATTATCATCACCCGCTGATTTACCCTCCGGTAAATAAGCTGTGAAATCTGACAATGTTGAATTACCTCCCCAGCAATAGGGCATCGCCGTTTGATCACCAACCGTCACCCAGAAAGGGGTGTTAACAGATTTCCCACCACAACTTTCCTGATTCCAGATATTATCGGGATTCGCTGTCCAATCGAAATTTAAGTAAGCTTCAGCATTACTGATTACTTCGGAAGAGAGGATTTGTGCTTTTGGTAAATGACTAAAGCCCAAAACCAATAAAAACGATAACCAAATAACTTTTTTCATTTGCCCGTTTTTTGAGAAATCAACGAAACTTTGTCCTGATGCAAAACAAGATGATAAACTACATCTCCATGAACCCGTAAATCATTTTTAAGAAATGCATATGGCTGCATATCAACAACCTGTAATTCTGTAAAAAAATCATCTTGAGAGCTGCTTATGGCTCTTTTGACAACCAGCGGTTTTTGGCTCGTAATTTTTTCAATGATGCAAATCAACTCATTATTCATCTCACCAAGAACCGTCATCGCACCAAGTGAGGTTTCGGAATTGTAATTAATTATTCGATCTTCAGAAAGTTCCACTGAAAAGGTGCTGGCCGATGTTTTCTGGACCCAAATCGAACTGCCCATCATGTTCAGTTTATCGATTCTTTTAACCTCCTTTTCACCAATAACCCAGGCACTGCCGTCAGACATGGACACCAGGATCTGATCATCAAGGGAGAGCAGTCGATCAAAGGTAAAAACCGCCGGAATTTGATGCTTAATAGTTCGAACAACCTGATTTTCGGTCACCACAAAAATATTTTTTTCACCGAGCACATAGATTTGATCATCTTTTGAAAATACATCCAAAAGGATTTCCGGCAGGCTCAGTTCAGCTTTGATCTGATTGATCCCCAGGTCAAAAAATCTAACCACATTTTTTCCTTCAAAATTGCCAATCAAAACAAAGGTATTTTCATCCGGCACATCGTAGGCCGTCAACATATACACTTCATTTTCAAGGGATTTAACAGGATGGATTTTGAGATCAGCAACAGCGATCTGCAATACTTTTTGGCGATCCTGTTTTTTTGTTTCCTCCAACTCTTCCGTTTTCACCTGAGTCTCCACTGCCTCTTTTGCTTTATCCCCAAAGACATTCCAGCCAATAAACAAGACAACCAATGCACCGGCTGTTACGAGAGAATATTTCACCATTTTATTCATGATTCTTTTGGTATTATTTTCAATCCAAATCATCCCTCCATTTCCATTCATCTCACCTCGATCTTCCCGTCAATCCAAGGACTGCCCTCAAGATAAAATATCATCCCGGTTTTTTCCTGAATTTCGAAAAGCTTATTCCTCGTTTCAACGCTACGCAGGTAAACGGTCGCTCTCAAATTATTGATGGCCTTCAACGCTCTTTCAGACGGTGGATTGAGTATTCCGTAGGTTAAATCCTGTTGTTGTACGTTGCGATACCACTCATCTATCAATGCGAGTTCAAAGGGTGAAACCTGACCTTTCCTGAGCGCTTTTTCCAATTCAGGCTTCAACGTTTGATAGAGCGTATCTTTTTGCCCATATTCCAGGGAAATGGAATTGTGGTGACTGAGAATTGTAGAAGCCCAATAATTATTCCCGATCAGTTGTTCTCCGGGATACCCATATTGCCGCAGAATGACTTTCAGTTCAGCCAACTGCCTTTCACTGTGAGGTGCAAATTTTTTCTCGGCATATCTGTCCTGAGCTTTGGAGCTAAAGGTGAATAATGCACCGATGGCTTTCCGCTGGTCTCGTGAAAACAACTTTTTTACTTGTTTCCGTAAAGGATTATTCAGGCTCGACAAATATTGTTGACGTAGTTCCTTGTAGTTCTTTTTAAGGTTTTTCCAATCTTCTCCTTCACGCAATGGAGCAAAAAAATCATTTTTCCGGATAGATTTCCATTCCCAGCCGGCAAGTATACCCTTTTCGATCAGCTTTGTGGCTTTTGGAGTATTTCCCAAATAAAGGGCCAACTGAGCGGAGATCTGATATTCTTTCAGAAAAATAAAATCATAATCTTGCACCAGTTCTTCGTAAATCTTTAGAGCTGAATCGAATTTTTCTTTGGTTATGAGCTGTTCTGCTTTTAAAACCTGTTGATGATAATGAACATAATCTTTTGTTTCATTGGCCATTGAGTTTGTCAATGAAAGGGTTAAGATCAGTATGGGGAGTGATATGGACTTTGTTAGGTTCATATTTTTCTCTTAGGGTTCAACATATGACGTACCTTAGGCAATTGGAGGGATCCTGCTGTTTTAGTTTTACTAACAGGACGTCCCTATAGGACCTAATAATCTCCAATTAGTGGGGGATCAATTCACCTTGCCTCCGGCAAACTTCTCTATGGTATAATCAAGTAATTCTGTGCCACCATATTTTCCGTGACCGGGAATGACTATTTTGGCATCACCGAATTTCTCTTTCACCTTTGAAACGGTATTTGACCAGTTGTCTACATCGGCATCCCCCAGAAATCCTTTCCCGGCTCCCTCAGCTTTGATCAGGCACCCTCCAAATAACACCTGGTCGCCCGGAACATAACTCACGATGTTATCATGCGTGTGGCCACCTCCTAAATACGCATTAATTACTTTCAGTTTCCCCACCTTTAGCTCCAGGGATTCTTCAAACCCGTTCTGTGGAATGGGCACCCAACTTGTATTGGCCAGTTCAAGAGTCTTATTCAAAGCATAAGAAGGAATATTCCTGTTATGAAATGCTTCCAGACCACCCAGGCAGTCGTCGTGAAAGTGAGTCCCCACAACGGCTTTGACCTTGCATTTCAATTCCCGCTCCACCCAATTAATCAATTCTTCCGAGCTGGCATCATCTGGCGGGGTATCCACAATTATGGCTTCTCCTTTTTGTGCCACAACCATTCCGTTGCAGGCGACTTTCCCATAAGTTTCGGTTTCCAAATAGGAAATATGATTGAAAGTGTTATCACTCAATCGTTCAATCTTCAGGGTTTCGGAATGGTAATTCTCTGCTAATTTGATCGTACTACAACCGAAAGACAAACAACTAATGAGCCACAAAAGAAAGGATATGTATTTAGAGGTGTTCATGATTTAGATTTTATTTTTCAAATCTCTTAAAATTTACCCAATTACCCGCAAAACAACATTCCCCCTTTTACGCCCCTGATCCACATACCTGTGCGCTTCCACAACTTCGTCCAGGGAATAAACCCTGTCGATTACCGGTTTTAATTTTTCCTTTTCGATCAAATCTTTAATGAACCACAAATCCTTGGACACTATTTTCGGAACACCGTTATTATTCACAAAAACACCGCCTTTCTTGAGTATGCTTTTGCATTTGGAAGCTTTGGATTTCATGACTGCATCGTAAACAATGTCATATTTTTCCTGACTTTGGGTAAAGTCTTCTTTAGTGTAGTCAATAGTTTTATCCGCTCCGAGGGATTTTACCAATTCAAAATTCTTTCCACTACAAACTGCAGTCACTTCTGCTCCATGGTATTTGGCCATTTGGATAGCAAAAGTCCCCAGGCTTCCGGAGGCTCCATTGATCAGTATTTTCTGCCCTTTGTCAATTTTTGCCTTTTGCAAATTTTTCAAAGCCGTAAGGGCTCCGGCGGGAACAGTTGCCGCTTCTTCGAAGGTCAAGTTGTTGGGTTTAATAACCGCCTGTCCTTTCTTTTCCTGGCTACCTTCTTTTACCTTTTCAGGAATACAGATATATTCGGCATTCCCGCCCAGGGTAAAACCTGTCAGGGCAAATATTTCGTCGCCTTTTTTGAACGTAGTAACCTCTTTACCAACTTCTTCAATGATACCGGAAACTTCCAGTCCGGGAATCAGGTTTTTCTTTGGTTTAAACAATCCGAACACCAGCCTCACCAGAAACGGATCGGCTCTTCTGATACGGGTATCGCCGATGTGCACGGTGGCAGCATGTATCTTTATCAGCACTTCATTATCCTTGGGCTGAGGTTTCTTAATTTCTTTGATTTGAAGGACTTCCGGTGGGCCGTAGTTGGTGTAGATGACTGCTTTCATTTTTTATTGATTTGAAAAATTTCATTGTTCAAGATCATCTGTTGAATAAACCATCAGTTTTATTATACACCTTTGATCAGATCGGTTGAATACAGTGACCCAATATCTATTTCCTTTAGTTCCTATCAATGGAATTTCGCCATTTGGGTAATCTTTTAAACGGACGAGTTTGGTATCATATTCAAGGTCTATTTCACAATCAATTGGTTTATGAATCTTGACCACTGAACCAGCATAAAACGGTCTTTCAAGCCTTGCTTTTTCATTGGCTTCAAGAAATAAGCCGGTATTAAACACTTGCCTTTCTACACTACCAGGTTTACTATCCTGCACAGGTTGATTTTGCTCAATTGGTGGAAAAGAAGATTTATTTGAAGATCTTGAGTTATTATAATTGATAAACCAAATCGCTAAATAAAAAATAACGAAGAGTATTGCAATAGCCGCAATGGATTGAAGCAGCAACTTTTTAATCTTTGCCGTACCAGCAGGAGGGGTATTTCCATTTTTTGACATCTCAGATTTGCCCAGGTCATCAATGAAGTTGATCAAGGCATAAGCTATGGCATTTAATTCAGCATTATCCGTTGAGACACCCAATCTTTCATTCCTCTTAAAGTTTTCTAACCTTCGCTTTAACAGGACTATTTCATTTTTGCGATTCTCCGGAACGTTTTCACTTTTCTCCAATTGCGAAAGGGCCTGTTCAACCTTATTTTCACCGATGAGTTTTTTGATCTCTTTTAAAGTCATAAACAAAGATTGAATTTAGTGATGAACAGATAAGAGGTACTCTCTCCTTCCAAAAATACTCAAAATTCCATTCAAATGACCTAAAAAAGAAGATCAGTGTAATACCAACTTATTTAAAATATTCACTCCTCCAGCTTAAACTCTACCGGAACATTGAATAAAACATTCACCGGTCTATACCGTGAACTTGTTGGAGTCCACTTGAGGTTCATATCCTCCATTAATTTGATCACTCTGACGGCTTCTTCTCCGCAACCGTAACCTATATCTTTGATCAATTTCACGTCCCCGGTACTTCCGTCTTTATACACCACAAAGGATAAAAAGACCGTTCCTTCTATCTTATGAACTCGGGCGGAATCGGGATATTCCAGGTGCTTTTGAATGAATTCAAGCAGCTTCTTATCGGCACATTCCTTTTTCTCTTTCCGGGTGCCAGCCATATCTTCACACCCAGGGAACCTAGGCCATTCAGGAACCACACTATAGACCTTTTCCTCTTTAGGAGGGGGTGGAGGTGGTGGTGGAGGAGGCGGGGGGATATGCTTTGGCTCTTGTGCAAAAAGAAGGGATCCTTGAAGCAGAAAACCAAGAAGCAGCCAATATTTGAGCGTAGTATTCATTTTTTTGGGTTTTCGATTTTTGAAAGGTTTTTAATCATTCTGCAGCCAATTTACGGCATCTCGTTCAGAAGTAAAAAACCTGAGTCTCAATTTATCTTCGCTTTCGTTTTTATATTCCGGTGGATGCACCATCGCTATTCCTTCGAATTCCAATAAGACCTGTTTTATAGCCTCCAATTGTTCCCTGCAATATTTGATAACTTCAATGGATTCAAATTCGTGATCGCCGAAATTGATCAGCAAATATTTAAGTTTTTTATTGTTGAGGATTTGGGTGATCAGCATCTTTACCTCCTGACGGGTAATCGGGTTTTTTAGGGTTATTTTGAAAATGGGAATTACGTCTTTCATTCTTCCTAATTCATATAAACAATGGTATTAAATCATATGCCGTGCCTACAGCACTTGGTTTTTCTTTTTCCTGTGACATGGCACGTTGTGCCATGCTAAGGATATGTCGTCGCTATGCGACTTGTTCCAACAGTTTATGCATTCAAGTCCCAGTGGGACGTCTTATCGGTGGCATCAAGCAAGAAGGATGGTTCTAGTGACGTAAGTACGACATATGCTTTATGTTTTCTCAAGACATCCCCTAATTCTAGGATTTTGCCCCAAACTCATGTTCTCCTCACCCCAAAAATAACCCGATAATTATACGTCAAAATTTCATCCTCTTCTTTCCATAAAGAGTCGACTTTTTCCATAAACCTGGAAATACCAACCTCCTCCTCATTATAACCTCTTTTCAGCAATGCTTCCAGACCTCCCTGGCTTAAAGCAATGCCTGTAAAGGTCTCTTTATTGAATGCTTCCGATTTATGAAAATAGGATTCCTTCACATAATCAAAATAATTGCTCTTCTCAACGTTTTGTATATGTCCGGATTTGCTCCATCTATGCGCAATGGGTTCAGGTAATGCTTTTGTTAGTTCATTTACCTTATCAAACAATTCTTGGTAAGCCTGCTCATATTCATACCTGACACTCGGAGGCCAAATCACATCATAGATTAAAAGCACCCCCTCCGGCTTTAAGAGTCGGTTAATTTCTTTCAAAGTGCTTATGGGTTCCATCCAATGAAAAGATTGGGAACAGGTTATGATGTCAGCTGACTCCGCTTCAATCGGAATTTCATTGGAAAAAGCTTGCTGGTAGGTAATATGTTTTTCTTTGGTTTCTGATCTTGCAACTGACAGCATGGCTTCACTAGGTTCCACCCCAATGATCTTTTGTCCGTATTCACTCAGTATTCTCGTTGAGAGACCTGTTCCACATCCAAAATCTAAAATCAATTCTGCTTTTGCCTTTCCAAGGTATTGCAGACAATGGAGCAAAATTTCCCGGGGAGGTTCAGGCCTGTATTTATTATACAATGAGACATAGTCTTTTCCGGAAAATCTATCAGCATTGAGGTTTAAATCCATGATTAAGGTTTTTTGTATTCATCAACCATCTTTTTCAGGCTCCAGGTCTGCTATCAGGGAACTATATGGAGTACCTATGGCACTTTTTTATTGTTTCCTTTAGACATGTTACTGCGTACCATGCTAAGGATATGCTGTCGCTATGCGACATGTTCCAACAACCTCTCCATCCAAGTCCCATAGGGCTACTGTACCGGTGGCACTAAATAATTAAGATAATCCAAGTGCTGTAGTCACGAAATATGCCCAATTCTTTAATGCCGACCATGCCTTGGAAACAATATTCAGAAGTTTTCCCAATTTAAACAGCCTTCACAAAATAAAAACCCATAATAAACCATTATTAAGTATGAAGCAAAGTTTTAATGTTTCAACTCAAAAAGAAGCTGTTTGAATTTAACCCTTCGGTTTTGTTATGCCCCTTTTTCAGCCACTCTGCGTTACAAAAATCCTCATTTAGCTCTGCTAGACTCCGGTTTTTGTGCCTTGATTGACTAAAAAATGACCTATACCAAATTCCAAAAGTCAAATTTAAACAGCTTCTGACTTATTAGGCCCCTCCTAAACTTTCCCCACATTTTTGCTTCATTCCCCGGTTATACAGCCCAAGCTTTTATTTCATTCATAATAGTATTATCCCTATGAGAATTGTATTCCTATTACCTTTATTATGCTATTCCGTTCTGTTATCTGCTCAAACCTATGATGATTACGTAGGCGGAGGTCATGATCAGGATATCATCGTGACCACGAGCAGTGATTTCCAGCCCGATGGTTGGGAAGAAGTAGCAGAAGGAACAAACACACTTGCCATTACCGGGCTGACCGGTAAATTGATCGATGCAGGCCGCTTCCTCGCACAGGCGACGATGGGGGCCGACAAAATCACTATTGCAGAGGTGGCAAAAACGGACTTTGAAGATTGGCTAGACCAGCAGTTTGCTTTGCCGCAAACGTATGTACGACCACTCATTCAGGAAATTTACGACACCACCTTCCAACGCTTTTTGGCGGCGGGTGGAGACACGCTGGATTTTCCTGAAAGACCCAACAACCGCCATTTTGACTATGCCTGGTGGCAGGTCAACATGACCAATGACGACCTTTTGCGACAAAGAATTGCCTTTGCCCTGAGCGAGATCTTCGTCATTTCCTTTAATTCACGACTGGACAGGTACGGTGAAGGTGTGGCTAGTTATTACGACATGCTCGCCGAAAATGCCTTTGGAAATTTCAAAGACCTCATGCTCGATGTAACTTTACATCCCTGTATGGGCTTTTATCTGACCCACCTGAACAATCCAAAATCAAATCCGGCGCAATACATTCATCCCGATGAAAATTTTGCCAGGGAAATGATGCAGCTTTTCACTATCGGATTGTACGAACTCAATCAGGACGGTACCCGCCAGCAAGACAATCAAGGCAATGACATTCCCACCTATGACAATGATGACATTAAGGAATTTGCCAAAATTTATACGGGCCTCGCGGGTGGAACCACGATCCAATTACCAGACACCATTATCGAACCGGCCTTTGGAAGAGGTATCAACACCATCGACATGGGAGAACCCATGGCTATGTTTGAGGACTACCACGAAGAAGGTCCCAAATACCTGCTCAACGGTTATGTCGTTCCATCAGGACAAACAGGTATGGAGGATGTAGAAGATGCCATAGATCATCTGTTCAATCATCAAAATGTTGGCCCTTTTATTGGCCAGCAACTGATTCAGCGACTGGTAAAATCAAATCCATCTCCGGCATATGTTTCCCGGGTCGCGGAGGCCTTTAATGATAATGGCTCCGGCGTAAGAGGGGACATGAAAGCAGTCATCAAGGCCGTTTTGCTGGATGAGGAAGCGCGTACCTGCGAATGGTACGAAGATCCCGTCCAGGGAAAACTCAAGGAGCCTATCATCCGGTACACACATTTTGCGAGGGCCGTCGGAGGCATTAGCGAGGACGGAAAATTCTGGAACTACGGATATGATTACAACGACGATGCCGGACAACATCCAATGTACTCGCCCTCTGTTTTCAACTTTTACTGGCCCGACTTCCAGCCTATTGGTCCAATTGCCAACCAAGGTTTGGTTGCACCGGAATTTCAATCCTATAACTCAAGGACCAGCATCGGTTTTGTGAATTTTGTCAACCAGTGGGCCGTCAATGAATCCTTAATGGGGTCATCCGATGACCTTGTACTCACCGATCTGGATCACCTGTTTACCAATGCAGAGGATACAGAAGCGCTCATTAATGACCTTGACATTTTGTTGATGAATGGCATGCTGAAAGACGATACCCGGCAGATCATCACATCCATTGTCGACCCTATGGAGGACATGATCGAGAAGACGAAGTTGACTATCTACCTGATGGTGATCAGTGCAGATTATACCATTTTGAAGTAGGAGAAAAGGAAAAGACTGGAAAAGTTGCCTTCATTTTAAAACATTGAAAAACACTAAAACATCCTCTAATGAAAAATTACTCACGTAGAAAATTTATAAGAGAATTTGGATTGGGAGCACTGGGTATTACTACCGCCTCATCCATTACTCAACTCAAAGCCATAAATGCTGCTTATCTCAACAATACGGCCAATACTTTTAATAACGATTATAAGGCCATAGTTTGCTTTTTCCTCAATGGTGGAAATGACTCTTTCAACATGGTCGTTCCCCGCGGGAATCCGGAATACGACGAATATGCAGTTACCCGATCAGACCTGGCCATCTCCCAAAATGAATTGCTGCCGATTACACCTGTGACCAGTGATGGCAAACAATATGGTTTGAATCCAGCGATGACTCACATCCACCAATTGTTCAACACCGGCAAGGTATCTTTTATCAATAATGTTGGACCGTTGATTGAGCCAACGACGAAGATCACTTATCAAAACAATAGTTCTCCTATCCCATTGGGATTATTCTCTCACTCGGATCAGTTGAAGAATTGCCAAACAGGTTTACCGCATGTCAGAACGCATTTCGGCTGGGGTGGAAAAATGGCGGACATGCTGAATGATATGAATATGAATCAGAATGTGTCGATGAATATTTCCCTGTCAGGCACCAATATCTTTCAATACGGTCAGACTTTGGTAGAATTTGCCATCGATCCTTATGACGGAAGTCCCGGAATTGACGGGTATGATCCATTGGCATCTGGATTTAATGCCAAAAGAACCGAAGGGATCGACCTCCTGCTCGGAGTAGACCATCCTGACATGTACAAAAAAACATATACCGACATCCTGAAAAGAAGCCTCGACGGAAGTATCGAATTCCGGGCAGCAATGGACCAGATTGGCACTTTGAACACCTTCTTTTCTGATAACCGGATCTCTCAAAGCTTCAAGCGGATTACGGAAGTGATCATGGCCCGTGATATCCTTGGTTTCAAACGCCAGATATTTTTCGTTCAGATGGGTGGCTGGGATATGCACGGAGAGTTGATTGATTCACATGAAAGGAATCTGACAGTTGTTGATAATGCCATGAATGAATTTGTGAATGGCCTGGAGGAAATAGGCATGTTTGATGCTGTGACGACCTTTACCATTTCGGATTTCGGAAGGACACTTACCTCCAACGGTAATGGAAGTGATCACGCCTGGGGAGGTAATGCCTTTGTTATGGGTGGCGATATTAAAGGCGGTGATATGTATGGGGCATATCCTTCGCTTGCCTTAGGTGGCAATTATGAGATCCATAATGGCGTCCTGATTCCAACAACGGCCAATGATCAATATTTTGCGGAACTGGCGCTGTGGTTTGGGGTGAGTCCCGGAGATCTGAGTACGCTGTTCCCGAATATTGGCAACTTTTATGATACGGGGTCAGGAATGGCGCCTTTAGGGTTTATGAACCTTTAGTTTTATAAATAAAAGAATCTCAATTTAGCTTATCCGGATAAAATAAAAAACCGGAAAAAGCTGTACCGCAGGGTTTCGCGGAGAAGCGCAGGGTACCGCAGAGAAATAATTAGAAAACTGCGCACAACTCTGGGCTACATAGCGGTTCTCGGCGGCACAACAAAAACATTCAACAATGAAAAAATTAATATTAATCACCATATTTTTCGCCTTTGCTTATAGCAACATTTCTGCCCAGTGTTATCTGGACAGGCACAATACGACCTGGTTTGATCAATGGATCTCCTGCACGACTTCCATGAATCCAAATTCGGAACGCGGGGAGTCCCATTGGATCATGTACGATTTGAGTTTTCCGTATGAACTCTTTCAAATGCACATCTGGAACGTAAATGCGCCGGAATATCTGACCAATGGCATGAATGATCTTGTCATTGATATCTCCACTGATGGCGTCACCTGGACGGAAGTAGGAGAATTTCAAATTCCTATTGCTGACGGAACCTCCATCTATGAAGGTCTTGATCTTTTTGATTTTGAAGGTGCTGCAGCTCAATACATTTTGATCACAGGATTGACGAATCAGGGAGGTAATTGTTTTGGGTTGAGTGAAATCCGGATCGATGTTGCGGAAGCACCTGTTGTGAGTGTGGATGAACCGACCGATCCAGGTTGTCTGAATGCCAGGATATTCCCTAACCCGGTCACAGATGACTCTAAAGCCATTATTTCTTCTTTTTGCAATAATACTCCGATCGTCTATTCTATTCAGGATATTTCCGGGAAAACCATTGCGCGGGGAGAGATTGATCCTGTTGGAGATGAGGTAGTGCTGGAGCTTGATGCGTTGCCTCTCGTGGCAGGAAGTTATATTTTAAGTCTGCAGCAGGAGGACGTTGTGAGGAGAGTTAAGATCATAAGGTAAATACACCCTGCCGGCGGCTAGGGCTTCTACACAAGTAGTATAAGTTGTTTTTATAATGTGTTTTTGGTCGAGTTTTCAAGAAAACCTCCAGTTTTAAGTGAAAAATGAATGAATGACCAAGAAAATCGTGCCGGAACCGCAGAATCTCGAACCGCAGAATCTCGAACCGCAGAATAACCAATGTAGAAGTTTTTTTTGGCAATTCTAAATTGGATATTGGACATTCTGCTGTTTTGCGGTTCCGGCAGGTTCATTTTCCCTTCTTCATTCTGCCATTCGGCAGTTTTTTGCAGCCTGATTTTGAATAAACACAATGAATTTGGTTAAAATTTAAATAAAACAAATTATATATTTTTATTATACTACTTGTGTAGAAGCCCTAGCCGCTGGCGGGGTCGAATTTGACATAGAATAGTTTTGACATTAGGAAAAAGCTATTTTCTAATTGGGTGGTGGAAATTTTGAAGCAGGTATTTCCACCACCACCCCCGAAAAAAAGGGATGATGTGCTGAGCACGTCCTCCCTTTTTTTCTTCCCCCTCAGGAGGGATTTAGGTCAGATTAGTGGTTTGTCAGTATTTTTATTGCCCTGTGCTTTAGCGCAGGGTATAAAGATAATCAAAGAGATTAGGGCTTCAGCCCTTTGTGTAATTCGCAAAAAAAGGCCTAAAGGCCTACGGTCTCTGTTTTTTCAAATTAACCCTGCGCTAAAGCACAGGGCAATTGACACTAATTCGACGCCTATCCCTCCGAAGGGGGACAGTTTATTTCCTGAGGGAAATTTGGGGTGCGGATCACCGGACCAGCGTCACATCTCCGGAATAGACTTCGACCGAGCCGTCGATGAATTCCACCTCCAGGAAAAACACGAATACTCCGGAATTGAGCAGTTTCCCATTAAACCTGCCATCCCAGCCGGCTGATTTATCTTCCATAGGGAAGTTCTGCTCTTCATAAACCACATCCCCCCAACGATTGAACACCCGGAGAAAATTTATATTTCTCACTTTGCTGGACACATAAGGGCGGAAAATGGAGTTTTCTTCATTACTACTTAGCGGAGCAAATACATTGGGGATGAAAAACGGGAAATGTTTACTCACCGCTATCAGGATGGTATCCATGGCAAAACAACCTGTTGTGTCCTCTATCATTACCATAAGGTTGGTTCTGGCAAGCGGGGAGAGGTATTGTTCAAACAAACTGCCTGTTTCCGGCCCGGTCAAAACATGCTCCGGTGTCCAGACTGTATTTGCGATAGCATCTTCCGCGATGGATGGTGTTGCTACGGCCATGACGGTGTCCCCGTAAAGGATCAGGCTTTCCTCTGCATCTAAAGCCAGGTCGACAAAGATCTGTTCCGGTTGATTTATGATAATGGAATCACTCTCCGCCCGGCAATTATTTTCGTCCGTAACGGTAACCATGTACATGCCGATGGCCAAAGAATCCGCATTGGTTATGCCATCCAGGCTATTATCATTCCAATCAAAATCTATGAATCCGGTACCGTTATTTACCGTGAGATCAATACTTCCATCGTTGCTTTCAAAGCATTGGAGATCTCCGGCAGCCACCTCAAGAGAAAGGGCATCTTCAGGGCTGTTTTCAATACAAATATCAAAATATCCTTCCGCTCCCGTTGCATCGGAAAGGGCAATGAAGTATGAAGTTCCTGCTTCCACGCCCATATGAATCGTCAATTGACCTCCGGAACCCGTAGCACATGTAAACGGCATTGTATCACTGCCATCAGGACAATCTCCTTCGAAAATGGCCATCTGAGGCTGAGGGAGGTCTTCACTGTCGATGGTAATTTTGATACAATCCCTGTCTATCTCCGGTGTAAAAGTGTACCAGACCGTTGCATATGGAAAATCAAAACATCCGCCCATATCTGAAGGACCAGGTGTCGCTCCGGAACTACATCCCATGCTACAAATAGTATCCCGTTCAATATCCAGGAAAACGGAACCAAAAGAATTCTCCGGATCGCAAAGATCATTCACCCCGCAACCCACTATTTTGGCGATCACCACATCTTCTCCTCCATTAAAAGAATCATCATAGGGACTGCCTTCAATCGGAAAATCATAGGAGTAAGTTCCTCCTCCCACAAATACACTTCCCGCATCGTCGATAGCCAGATCCAGTGCCCAGTCATTGTCGCCTCCGCCAATGTAGGTTGATTCGAGCAATGCAGTGAGGTCAAAAGAAAACCGGGAAACAAAAATATCCCTGTCGCCATTGTGCGTCTGATCGAAGGCATTTTCGGTTACAGGATAATCAGTTGAAAAACTTATACCGGTGATGAATACATTCTCCGCGCCTTCGATCACCAATCCATAGCAATCATCGTCATCTGCTCCTCCAATGAACGTTGAGGCGATGATGGTGGACAGGTCATTATCGAGCTTCGTAATGATAGCATCGTGATTGCCGTTAAAAGTCTCATCATACACTCCGGGTGTTGACGGGAATTCCATCGAACCGGTATAGCCCGAAATGAAAACATTTTGAGCGGAATCCAGCGTAATGGCATGGCTTTCTTCAAAATTGCTTCCACCAATAAAAGTAGCCGAAGATAGGGCGGAAAGGTTGTTGTTGAATTTGGCAATAAAAATATCTCCGGAGCCATTGTGTGTAGAATCATACGGCATTCCGGCAAATGGAAAATCAGCTGAGTAGGTGAATCCGGAAATGAATACATTTCCCGCATTATCAGTTGTGATGGCATCGGCGCCTTCATCTGTACTTCCCCCTATGTAGGTTGAGGCCAACAGCGATGACAATCCATTATTCAGTTTCGAAACAAAAACATCTTCAAACCCGCCGTTGAATGTATTATCAAATCCGCCATTCGCAGGGTAATTGGTCGATTCCGTGCGGCCGGTAACAAATACGTTTCCCGTTCCATCCAATGCCAGATCATAACCGTAATCATCATCGTCTCCTCCAATAAAAGTGGAAACAATAAGCGTAGACAGGTCATTATCCAGTTTACAAACAAAAACATCATTACTTCCACCATTGTAAGTATTGTCATAGGAAGTTCCGGAAATGGGGAAATTGGAGGAGCCTGTTGCCCCGGAAATAATCACGTTTCCAGTCGACTCAACGATGACCGACAATCCATTATCCCAGCTGCTCCCACCTAAAAAAGTGGATGCCAGCAAGGTGGAAAGATCATTGTCGAATTTGGCCACATATGCTTCTTTGACACCATTAAAACTATCGTCAAAGCTGCCCTCTGTAGTCGGGAAATTATCTGACCAGGAGTAACCGGTAATGAATACATTGCCGTTTTCATCGACAGCAATAGCATTACCCCAGTCGTTACCGCCATCGCCCATGAAGGTCGAAGCCAGCAGCGGGTCTATGATGAGTTCGTAATTGGGATCGTAATCCTCCACACGGAAGGAATAGGTGTTTTCTCCTCCAGTATCAATTTGATATTCCGCTTTCGCAAAACGCTTCCTGCCATTGATCCACTGATAGGCAACAGGAGCTGAATAGGCCAAGTTCCCTACTGGCGTAAAAATAATTAATTGTCCATTTTGGGAAACCTGCAGGCGGTTTGCACCATCAATGGCCATTTGAATGGATTGCGGATCTTTACCCGGCTGCACGTAAAACAGCTTTTCGACATTATCATGGTAAGCATTGAGTTTCAAATTAATACCAGGCCATACCTCCCCCAGGTTCAGTACCTCATAGGAAGGCACTCCCGTTTTCCAGGAAGATTTGTCGTTGCCAATGAAATAGTTGAATACAGAAGGGGTTTTCCCCTCCCCAAAAGGAGTTTTACGGGTAGCTTTTTCAGTGTTTCCTGCAAATCTTTCCTTAAGCACATATCCGGAAGTGCTATCGACCGGCAACGCATATAGCATTTCACCGGACTTATTGATAATAACATTTCCTGAAAAGGTATGCGCGACGTAAAGAATATCCTTATTCCACTGGCCCGAGTTCTTCACCCAGGGGGCCTTAGTGCCTGATAGCTTTTCTGAATAAGGATTTTTTGTGTTTGGAAAGCCGGCTATCGCCAGCACAGTTGTAAGCAATACAATACAAGTAGAGAACAATAGTCTAATCATCTCCGGGATAACATTTAGGTGGTTTTCAAAGAAGTTGGATATAAAATTCCCTGGATGTTTAGTTCTATTAGTTGCTAGTTGCTGCCCCGACACTGCGTGTACGGGATTTCGCTGCGCTCAAGTTGCTGGTTTTTTAGAAAAAAACTCATTTTCGCATGAAACACTTTCGAAAAATACATTTGTTTCTACTGAGCTTTCTGAACCAGTAACTTGAAACCAGAAACCAGTTTACTAGTTGTGTAATTACATAATGAAAAATTGGTATGTATTATTTTATTGGGAGGAAGAAATTAGTAGGAAGGTGAGCAGTTTTGGTAAAATATTTTGCCTTTTGGCATTTCTAAGGCAGGCATGAATTATCTTGCATGTCGTTCAGGCAACCTGTCGGACTTAATCCCATCCTTATATAAGATAAAAACATTTCGAAATCTGATTTTTCAACAAAACTACCTTTATATGAAAAGTTTAAAATATCTAATCCTCTCACTGCTGGTAATCGGCATGATGAGTTGTAGCGGAGAGGGGGAAACTGCTTCCAATGATACTTCTACTACCGAAATAGACAGTTCCCGGATGGTTTCCTTCAAAGGGCGGACCATCGACCTGACTCCTTATGTGGAGGGTTTTCCCTATAGCGGATTTACTCCCTTTTATGCTGCCGGGAAATTATACTACATGAAATCCGGCGCCACAACTGACTTGCTGGAATTAGACCTGGATGGAGACACTGATCTGACCAAAGGAAAAAAAGTATCTGATATTGATTATTCTACCCGTAATGTTTGGAGCATACGATACAATAAAAATGACAACCAATTGTATTGGACAGGTGACGAGAAGAATGATGAGGTTATCAATCTAACACGCTTGAATCCGGAAACCGGAGAAGTGACAAAGTTGACGGATGTACCTTACATCTTCGGATATCGCTGGAACGATGCTGGCGACCAAGTGGCCTACATTGCCCGCCTGGGAGACAAGGCCAACCGTTTGGGAGAACTGAGGATTTTGGATTTGAAAACCAATGAAGAAACCAAGATAATTCAGGACAATGCTGAAATGAGGTATACCTGGGGAACCCCTAGCTGGCAACCCAATGGAAAAGGTCTTGTGGTGACAGCCCTGAAAGATGCGGACAGAAGTTTTGGTAACATCGTTTACATTGACCTTGAGTCTAAAACACAGACTTTAGTGACTGATGCTTCCAAAAGAAGGAGTTTCCCGGGAATCTTCAAGGAATGGCTGGACGATAACACCTTCATGTATGTTTCCAACGAAGATGGTTTCAGCAATATTTACAGCTACAACCTGGCTACCAAAAAATCTTCACAACTGACCAAATTCACCACTGACCTGGGAACTTCTGAAGTCATTACCATAGACGGTGAAAAATATATGTTTGCTACCACTTCCTCTCCTATTGAAACTCAGATCTATCTTCTGGAATTACCTTCCGGAAATGTGGTGATGCAAAAGCAAAGTGACGCTGCTTTGGGCGTTTATGATTCTGATGGTAATAAAATGCTGGTTTCTGCGGGTTCGAATGCTTCCATGTTCCGCATTGATGAGATGACCGTTACTAAAGACGGAATCACTTCAGAAACCAAGGTTGATGTACCGCAAGCATTGAAGGACAAGATCTACAAAGCTACTCCTGAGCGCATTACTTATCCGACCTTTGATACTGATCCGGCAACCGGCGAACCCCGGGAACTGCACGCCTACCTTTACAAACCTGAAAACCCACTGCCGGCAGAGGATCAAATCGTCATGATACAGTCTTTTTATGGTGGTGGAAATAGTTTCAGCACACGTTATCAGATTTTGGCAGATGCGGGGATTTATGTATTGAGTCCTTCACCACGTGGAAGTCGTGGTTTTGGAAAAGATTTCGCTGCGCTCAATGATAAAGATCTGGGAGGAAATGAAATTATTGATGTTTTCTATGCTGCCAAGTACATTTCTGAAAAACTGAATATCCCTCCGAAAAACATTGGCGTATTTGGCGGAAGTCATGGCGGTTATGCAACTATGCGATGCCTGACGTTCCCGGGAGAAATCAATGGCAATACAGCAGAATTCGATTGGGGTTTTGGACTTAGCCATGCGGGATTTTCTGATATCATTCATTTTTATGAGAACTGTAACATCCCGGATTGGGTTACCCTTGAAGCTGGCGATCCGAAAACAGAAGCTGATAAACTCAATGATCGTTCACCGCTTTATCATGCAGATAAAATGAAAGGGCATTTGTTGCTGACACATGGAACGAACGATAGCCGGGTACCCATTGAGGGCAGTACTATGATGGCCGATAGCTTGAAAAAGTATAATAAACCTGTGAAACTCGTAAAATTTGAAGGTCAGGGGCACGGAATCAAGGGCCTTGAAAATACCGTTACCTTTTACCAGACCTGGTTTGACTTCCTGGAAGAAGTGACGAGTGTAGAGTTAAAGAATTGATATTGAATTTGGCTTTAGATTTACCCTGCTGGAGGGATTCGAATTATGTCAGAAAGTTTATACTTTTTGACTTAATTCCGGGGGTGGAGTTCATCCGAAATGTAAGTCCACCCCCAAATTTGACGGTTTGCTTTTTCTGGCCGGAACTTGTTTCTGTCAAATTTGCCCCCGCCAGCTGGGTACATTTATTTATCCCAATATTCAAACAAATCTATTGGATAGGTTAGGTGTACCCATTAAGCCTTAATCCCGTCAACAGCGTTTCTGTATTTCTGTAAAAACCAGGTTGGCAGAAACCCTAAAGTAAAAATTGCAGCACTTCCCAACAACATGGAAAAGCCAATGATATCAGGCAATTCCAGGACATAGCCAAATGCGATGAAGAAAATGCCAAAAACTAATAGTGCGGCAGAAATGTAGGCTGTGATGAAAATTCCTTTGATCATAATCAACTGTTTTTTAATGGTCAAAAAATAGATGGTATCTTCCTGAATTTGCTGAATGTCGTTCTGGGAAATAAATTCCCGGGCGGCCACAAATGCAGTATCAAAATCATCCCCTTCCCCAATTCTATCCTCCACGATACAACACAGGTGGTCCACTACATCGTCCCGGACCTCCGGAATGGTCAGTCCGTTTTGATCAACATACAGCTGAATCTGGTCTAATTCGTCAGTTCTTAAATGCATAATCACCTTCTTTTGGATGAATGATCTGTTCAATTGTTTTTAGAAAATCCTGTAGTTCAGCGAGTGATTCTGAAGTTACCGTTTTTCCTTTTTGGGATAACCGATAGTACTTGCGGACGCGTTTACCGATCATCACAGCTTCTGTTTCCAGCGTCCCATCCTTCATCAGGCTGTGGAGCAGAGGGTAAAGTGAGCCCTCTTTGATCACAATTTTGCCGGCCGATAGTTCTTTCACAGCCTGGACTATTTCGTAACCATACATACTTTCCTTTTCGGAAAGCAACTTGAGTATGATCGGTTTTAATGTACCTTTTAAAAGTTCTTTTGAATACATCTGAAATGGCATTTATCTTTCGATAATGCGAATATACATAGATTTATGATGTATTTCAAATCTATGTATGATTTTTTTGAATTAGCAAGGAATAATGAAGTGTAAAACTATACAATGGAAAGTGAAGATTATTAAAAGGGAAATCAAGCCAATTTCAACTTCCCCATAACCGCCTCACCGGTAACCTTGTCAATAAAGCCTTTTTCCAGGCCTGATTTTGGATCTCTGTTTTCGTGCACTTCCAGGTCTTCATTCAGGTTAAATCTGTTTTTCAGGTCAGCCAGGTCCAGGTAGGTATCAAAATATATCCAGTTATTCGTGCAGCCGCTCCAGGCTTTTCCGAAGAAGGTTATGGATATTCCCTGGTCGTATAGGTACTCAGCTATTTTGCGAATCTGTTCTGATTCGAGAGATTGTATTCTTTTCATAATTGGAGGATTAATCGATTGATTTAACAGCCACAACACCCAGGCACTTCCAAACAACGGTATTGCCCCGGACATCCAATGGTTCCCGAATCAACATGTCTTCTTTAAAATCGAGTATGCTAAAACCAATTTCATCCAATAACTTCAGAAGTTTTTCAGAAGGATAAAAATCCTGCCACCACTCCTGCTTATTGAAATTTAACGGAGTGATAAAAATGAGTTTCCCTTTAGGTTTTAAAACCCGATACATTTCCTGCAGGCCTTTGATCGGGTTCTCCAGTCTGTCCAGCAAAAAGCTGTTTAACACCAGATCCTGGCTTTCATTTTCAAAGGGCAGATCAGTCGCTTTGGATAAACCAAAATATAAATTCGCGAGCTGATGTCCGTTTAATGTAAGCGGTTCCGGAAAACCTTTGCTTCTCAGGTCGATTTCGACAGATTTCCCTTCTACCCAAAACTCATTTGCCCGTTTCAGCATTTGGTAACTGTAATCAATGCCCCGGCATTTTGCTTCTGGAAAGCGTTTGGCCAGACTGCCGATCCATCGTCCTACCCCACAACCGATCTCCAGGACATGGTGGCTCTGGTGGTTTTGATGGTGCTCTTCTGCAAAATCCAAAACAACCTGCATCGGATAACTCCCCCACATCTCATCTGCAAAATGAAGGGCAGTTTGCCGAACGACCATTTCGTCATACCGTTCGTAGATATCCTCTTTAAACTCCAGTTCGGTTTTATCGTAAAAGAAAGGGATGCTGTTTCTGTACCTTAGAGGTTTTTTCATGTAGTAAAGTTATCCTTTTTCATATAACATACCTACGGCACTTAGAACACTCTGGCCGGTTGGTTGTTACCGATAAAAAACATTCAATCCAAACGATCTTCATTAAAATAAACTACTTCCTTAATTACCTTTCCATCTTTTATGTCCGACTTTATCTGTGCTACTTTCCTACCCTCTTTATTCCAATACACCCAATCACCAACCATAATACCTTTGAAAACCTTTTTCAATGGTAATTTTGAGGCAATATCAGGATCAATTTCACTTACTTCGCTGTAGCGCAAAGTATCAAGATCCTCTAAAAACATCCCCTCTGCTTTTTTAACTCCATTTGGATACCAAAAGGTCCATTGGCCTATTTCCAGATTGTTTAACATCTCTCCCTCTTGTTCAATTTGGCCATTTTCAAAATAATTGCGATAAAGCAATTTATTACTGAAGGAATCCACCTGATGAAATTCCATTTTCAGCCCACTGGGGATATAATACTCTGCATACCTGCTCAGGCTTCCATCATCATTAAAAATACTTTCATATTTGGACCTTCCGATCTCGTCCAGAAACTCTTCACGTTCAAGTCCTCCCGCTTCATTATAATAATGCCATTGACCGACTTTTTTCCCTTGAGAATAATTACCCCTGGAAAATACCTGCCCGTCTTTGGAATAGTTTACCCATAAGCCGGACTTCATGCCTTGCCCATCATATTCTGCCTGGGTTTTAATATTGCCATTTTCGTAAAAAAACCGTGCCTTTTCAAAGGGCTTGCCTTCCCGGTAGTATATTTCCTGCCTGATGGCTCCGGATGGGAAATAGTATGTCCACAATTTCTCTTTCTTTTCATCAACAATCATCCCCTCCGATTCGATTTCTCCGGTTTCGAAGTAGTTGATTTCTTTTGAATGTGCTTTTTCGTACTGCCTTGTTTTTTTGGGAAGTCCGTTATCCCAATGCTCTATCACCTGCTCATTGTATTGGTGACAGGAAAACAGGAAGCTGGAAAAAATCAATATGTAAGGGAGGTAATTTCTCATAATGGATTCTTTAAAGGGTTATTAAAACTGATTGGTATAATATCTAACGTAAAAATCGCATTCAGCATATGAATCAAGTTTCCGGATGCTTAAATACCCATTTATTTTAGTGTTCTGCCACCGAATAAAGTGAGTGGACAACCGCTGATCACCTTTTATTAGGAGGATATTGCTTTTAATTCCTGTCAGCTAACTCATGTTCCAGGAACCATTCATACAAATAGGCTTCTTTGTAAACAACCCAATCCATCCAGTGCCCCACTTCGGATGCTGCGGTGAATTTCAAGTTTTCATTTTTGCCTTTTAATTTATTGACCAGCCATTTGGTGGCTTCAAATTCCACGACCTTATCATTTTTTCCATGGAAGGCCCACACAGGCATATCGTATAATCGGTGTGTATTTTTAATAATATAATTCATATGTCGGGTAAATCCGCTCATTGGGGCAATAGCTGCGAATTTTTCGGGGTATTTCATTGCCAGGTACCAGGTTCCGGAGCCTCCGAGGCTTACACCGGTCAGGTAAACTTTATTGGTGTCTATCCTGTATTTGTTGGTCACTTCATCATAAAAACTCTCAAACCAATTGTCGGTTGACCACCTGTGATTCAGGGGACACTGGGGAGCCACGATCACAAAAGGGAATTCCCTGCCCCGCCAGATTTGATCGGGAATTCCGCTGGAATAAAGTTTGGTGGTATCTGTCCCCCGGCCCGACCCTCCGTGGAGGTAGATGATGAGCGGCCACTTTTTGTTTAAATCTTTGTCGTACTCCTTGGGCGTATAGGCGATGAAATGATAGGATGTATCCTTTTTGACTGTATTCTCACCTTTTTTGAAAATCATTTTTCGCTGTAAACTTCCATCCTCATTCCACCATATACATAACCCATGCTTTTGTCCTCGCCTGTAATGTTGAACAGATTCTTTTTTACCATCTGCATACCAATATTCGTGCAACCCATGACGTAAACCTTTCCTATAATGAGTCCTGCTCTCCAATTGTCCGTTTTCATACCATTTTATGAATTCCCCTTCTTTGGTGTTTGTCCGAAAATTGCACCATAAACTAGCCACCTTCACCTCCCGGTCAAAAGCGCTATAGGTTCCTTCCATTTGTATCTGTCCGGATGGATAATAATCTTTTACATGATACAGACCATTATTTAACGAGATCTCTCTTTTGTAGATGATAGTATCCCTGTAGGACTTTGCGTATTTGAGAAAATATGTTTCAGCCTTCTGGGCTTGAATGGAAAGGCCGGAAGTCAGTATTGCAAAAAGTATTAATAACCGATGTTTCATAACTATGCGTAGGGACTTTAAGGTAAACTAGCTGCTTGGGGGGCGAGATTGGATCTCTACGAGACCTTTATTATAAAACCTATCTCTCAACCGGTAAGTCAGGTCATTGATCAACGATAAGTCCGGCTTATCAGGCAAGGAGGAGTTTTCAAAAGCGGCTTCCATGGCTGCCTGTTTTTCCCCGGCCATTTTCAACAATTCGGTGTATTCAAATTTACCTTTCTTTATGCCCAGCAGGAAATCACGATTTGGTCTCTTCACATTCACTTTATTCTCTTTTCCGATTTCAATCGCCATTTCCAAAAGTCTGAACACATGCATCATGTTCTTCGAATCGTAGTTTTTCCCATGACTCTTGGTGTTTTCATACCTTGCTTCATTTCTCTTTTCCACCCAATCCCAATATTCCCGATACTCTTTGCAATATGTTGAATATCCGTTTTTATTGAAGTATAAGAGTGCCTCCTGCTTTATACCTTTAGGAATGGAACTGAGACAAACTTCATTTGAATCTGCACTTTTTATGATGCCGTTGAATCCGGCGTTTTCAACATAATACAACCCAAAAACATCCTTCATATGCGGAATATTCACCAGCCCGCAATTTTCCTGCTGCCAGCCTTTGGTTTCCAGATATTTTAAAAGCGGCACAGCTCCTTGTTCATAGTTGACATAACAAAATGAAAGGACGGACTTTCTTTCTTTAGCTACCGGATTAACAATTTTCTTCTTAAGCCCCTTTGCTTTTTTGATTTGCGACAAAGCGAAATTCCCGAAGGTTTTCCCGCACAGTTTGGATAAAACCATTTCAGGTTTAATTTCTTCCAAAAAAGGGTGTTTATAAATGATTGCTGACTCCGGAGTATTCAACAACTCCAGGATATTTGGATTATTTACAGAAAGTAGTTCCATAAATCGTCCAAACTCATAAAACACAATGTCATTGGTTTCATTACTAACCTGAGGTACATAGTTCCACCCATAATAGTCCTTTTTGGGTAAAAGGAATACACCTTTAATGTCCGTATCTGAAGTCGGGGTTTCCAACCCATAGGCTTTACTTCCGCTGATACATTCAAGAATTATCAATCCTCTGTTTCGCAAATCTTCAATGGTCATTAGCTGTTGAGTGTTTTTATGAAAAATTCATTTAATTCGGTCATTTGGGCCTTTGAACCAGGCAGACCTTTTGATTCATTATCTGCTCTTTCGATACAACTTTCCATGAATGCCATTAATTCCTGCTCTCCCTGATGAAAGTATGTTTCACTTTTTGTTGATTTGAGCTCAATTAATTCCCCAATCCTTCTCAACAGGTGCTCCGGCAGTTCCAAACCACTCAACATTTTTCCAAATTCAATGGGTGGAATGTCTTCCCTGTCAAGAATCCACAGACAAGCCACCGAAGACCGGAGGGCATAAAAGAACTTTTTGAGTTTGTATTGCTCAGAGTCAGATACTTCGCTAAAGATCTTTTTAGCCATACTTAAATAGTGATGAAGGGTGGCAATCCTCGAATACGTCTTTTGGGCAATTATTTTAATACCCTCCACAAAATCCTCATCTGATTTGTACACGATGGGTGATTGAATCCTTTCAAGCAAAGGAGGGTTTGATTTCCAAAGTAACCTCAAACTTTTCCTCAGATCCCAACCGCTGATATCAATTTCGTTGTTGTCCAGAAAAATATCGATGGTATCTTTCCTTTCCACCAGGCTTAAATACCAGTCTTTTTCATGTTTGTAAATTATTCGCACATCGAAATCACTGTCCGGTGACGGGAAACCTCATGCCCTCGAGCCTGTTTCGCAGGCGAGCAGGATCTCAATTCCTTTGTCCTTTTCCAGCCTGGATAAATATTGTCTGATCTTTTCTTCCATCATTGGAGACAAGAATTTTTAAATTTTCTACTATTAACAAGGAGGTCATTCAGAAGATTCCATTAAATCGTCTTTTTCCCTTTAGAAGGAACACATATGACGCACCTGTCTGCTGCGCTACGGCACTTGAGATACTCTGGCTGCCTGGGTGTTACCGATTTTGGGGGGGGCTCTACGGGACTTTAGGGTAAACCAGCGTGCTGTAGGTACGCAATATCATTCGCCTTTAGGAAGCCAAATCCAGCTCTATATATTGGTTGGCCTCCACAGGCACTTTAATGTACCACCACAGTCCGGGACAGGACGACGCCTTCTTCGACCAATAATGAAACCTGGTAAATGCCCGGTTCTAAAGTAAAGTCGAATTGTTTGACGGAATTACCCTGAACAGAGGATTTCTCTGTCCGGATCAATTGTCCAAGACTGTTCGTAATGTTGATTTGCCAACGCTCCAGGCCCGGCGCATCCAGGGTGACATTAAAGTTCCCTTTAGCAGGGTTTGGACTTACCTGGAATTGAAACTGATCCTGAACACCGTGAGTACTCGTTATTTGATCGACGGTTATGGTTTCTGCCTCTTCACAACCATTGGCATCTGTGATGGTCACTTTGTAATTACCTGCACTTAATCCACTCAGGGAGCTTCCTGTTTCGTTGGGATCAAAATCCCAGGCAAAACTGAAAGGTGGCTGCCCTCCTGAGGCCTGGATCGAAATGGCCCCATTCATCATTTCTTCTAATTCCTCCGTTACTTCAATAGAAATAAAAATTTCATTGGGTGCTTCCAAAGTAACCATCAGGGAATCTTTACAATTATTTTCATCCGTCACCGTCAGGCTGTAAGTACCAGGCGCCAGATCATCCTGATTGGGTGTAGTTACCGAATTGTTCCATTCATAAAAATAATCAGGCGTTCCTCCCTCTACGGTGATTTCGATAACTCCATCATCTTCACCGTAACACAAAACAGGCACCACAAAGGGTTCTTGGATAGCAACCGGCATTGGTTGGTTAATCGACAAAGTGGTATCCAGCTGTGTACCATTGATAAAATGAACCGTTAAATCATATTCTCCCTGAGCAAGGTCAGCTACCGTGTAACCGGAATCACCGGTACTCCATTGGAGCGAGTCAATAAAAGGCCCCTCGTATTGTACATTGAAACTTCCATCACTGCTGCCAAAACAAGTTGCATCCTGAATATCCACAAACAGAGGATAATTGTTCACTAAAATATTCTCAACGGTATTGGTTTGGACCAGCGGATTAAAATCAAAGTAAATATTTGCCTGATTCCGGATATAGGTAAATTCGGGAACTCCGTCTAAATGTTGAATTTGATACCGGATAAAACCATGACTTCCGGCTTCATTTGAAATGCTGTCAGGAAGCAAAATATTATCAAAAACGAACAACAATCTGCCGGAAGGTTCATCTAAGGTCACCTCATAGGGATGACTGGCTCCAATCACCTGCAATGTTGAGTAATCGAGGTTCCGGTCTAAATAATCCTCGATTACAACCATAGAGACTGTGTCTGCTCCCGTATTTTGAAAACGTACGGTATAATCAAGGGTGTCGCCAAACAGGGTGTAATTTTTATGACCCGGGAAAGCAGGCTCCACCATTTTGGTATTTGGTTCGTAAACACAGTCAACCTTAGGGCGATAGTCGCTTACATAGAGATCCGACTGAGTTCCATCCAAACTGGTGGTGGTTATTGCTCCTGAAAAAAGGAGTTCTTGTCCAAAGGATTCTTCTCCCGGCATTTGGAGGAATAGCTCTATCTGGCCGGAATGGGTCAGGGGCAGGTTAGCATGGCTCCAGTAGATGGTTTGCTCAACAATGGAGTCAGGCATTGGCACGGCACTGACGAAGGTGGTGAGCGGATCCAGGTCCAGAGCTATTACCACATTACCGGCAACCGTACCTGTATTTTGATAGTCAATCCAGAAAGGCACTTCATAACCGCAGCGGGAAGGAGCCGACGTAATAGAAATCAATCCGTCAACATATTCAGATGTCGGTATAAGGCCATAACTAACCTGGGCAATGGAATTATCGCTTACTTCCACCTCAACGGTGGCCGGAGTCGTAAAATCATAATCCGAAGATACATTACAGGTGACTTCATAAGTTCCATTGTTTACTGCAAAACCAAAATTTCCGGAACCGGAAGGAAAACCCGACAAAGCATTGGGATCAACCACAACAGATTGAGGGAAAATCACTAATTCTCCAGCATCAAAATGGCCATTTTCGTTAGCATCCAGATATGCGTTTCCCGTGATTACAGATTTATTTAGGAAATTTTCAATGAAGTCTAAAGTCCGATTAAAAAAGCTGTGAATAATAACATCCACATCCCGGTCTCCATCAAAATCCTCCATAGCTATTTTAGAAGTTTTTACAGGAAGAGGATAAAGTTCAATTGCATCCAGGAATACATCCTCGCCGCCGATGTTTTCGAAAAGGTAAATAAAGGCAGATTGATAGTTACTTGCTTTACTCACGAGGAGATCCTTATCACCATCCAGGTCATAATCCTTCAGAAAAAGTTGACTTCCGGAAAAAGTAACATCGATTCCGGAAAAACTGATCGGATCGCTATAAGCCCAAACGCTCCCGTTGTTTTTGCGTAAGGTCACCACATTGTTTTCATCAATATAGATAACTTCTTTCCATCCGTCTCCATCGACATCTTCATACAAATAAGTTTCCACATCATCAACTCCCAAAAGGTACAAAAGATCCGTAAACGTACCGCCGAGGTTTTCCATCCAGTAAAAACCGCCAGGAGAATCGTCATAGGTGAAGATATCCATATCGCCATCCAGATCGACATCTGTCATCTGTATAAAATCTATATAGCCATTTTCTATCATTTGGTTGTCAGAAAAATCACCCTGCCCATCCAAATTTTCAAACCAATGAATTCCGACCTGATCACCCCCGGGTTTGTTAAGAATAATATCCATATCTCCATCGCCGTCAAAATCCACGGCGAAGACTTGATCCACACTTGAACTTTCTGAGTATATAATATTTCCCGGACCGTAGTTGGCCTCCCCATCTAATTTTTCATACCAAATTACATGGTCACTGTACCCCTGGCGCCCTCCTACAACTAAATCCAGATCTCCGTCGCCGTCAAAGTCTGCATAATCAATATCAGCCGCATCAATTTCATCGATAATGTGCGGATTGGTATATTTTACCTGAGAATTATCAAATGACTGCCAGTCGAATCTGTCAATAGCATTATGGCTGATGACCAATTCAAGGCTTCCATCTCCATTGAGGTCTTTGCCCTCCATGAAATTACCGTTATTGGAAGATATTCTGTCTGCGTCGCCAAGGAAGTCAATGGGATTTTCAAAGGTTTGATCCTCGCGTCCAAAAAACATTAGCCCCATCTCCTGATTTTGAGTGGTGGTGGTAAACAGAGATACGATATCTGCTATGTTATCATTATTAACATCTACATGAATTAAACTTTCTCCTCCAAAGGGGGCCAGCACATCTCCGGCTTCAAAATCTCCCAGCCCATTTATGTTTTCATATACCCGAATTCCCTCCTGGCTGGTGACTAAATCCAAATCACCATCCAGATCAATATCATAGATAACGGGAGGAGCAAAACCTGCCGTATCAGAGATCACTTTTTTCACCCAGCCTTCATCGTCACTCAATTTGTTTTCATACCAATAAAAATGATGAGAATTCGAAATATTTGTCGAAACGCCAAGCAAGATATCTGTGTCTTCGTCACCATCGAGATCTACCGCCTGAAGGTCTCTTGGCAACTCAATTAACGGATCTATTACCTGGTATGATCCAAATTCGTCTCCGGTCTGGTTTTCAAACCATCCAAGACTGGAATCAAAACCCCCTTGATGAGTAGTGCAAGCGATATCCAAATCCCCATCATTATCATAATCTGCCAGTTCAATTTCGTACCGGCCCTCACCGCCTAACTCTTCATAGGGCCGGAAAACTCCTTTGCCGTCCTTACCTTCGTACCAACCGACTTCATTACCAGACCCTACCACAACTAAATCCTGAATACCATCTCCATTCAGGTCGATCAGTTCCAATTCATATATATCATAAATTGTTGCCTGAGGCAAATAAACAGGGTCCGAAAACGTAGCCGTCGCTTCGATGGTGTTTTTCATCCAAAATAAGTTATTGACATAACCACTGATTAAGTCCAGTACCCCATCACCATCTATATCCAGCATGTAAACATGCCAAATTGAAAAAGATTCTGAATTGAAAATAACTTTAGGTTCACTCATGGTACCTTCTCCATCCAGGTTTTCGTACCACACTATTGTTTTGCTATAACTGCCTCTGGTGACCAAATCAATATCCCCATCATTATCTACATCAGCCGAAACGACTGTACTAGGACTAAACATGGTCGTATTATCATTACTGATGCGAACCGGGCCACTCAGCTGGGCGTTCAATGTCAAATTTGTAAACAGGAAAATCCATACAAGGAAAAGAAAAGCTGATTTTTTCATAGTTTCTTTGGTTTGAAAAATTTTGTTTTATATAAGATGCAAAAAGTTATAATGCGCTGTCGCTATACAGTGACAGGCACTGCAAGGCAGATTGCATTTTTTCTTCAGCAAGCAATAAAAAAGACACCGAAGCATCTATTTACTTACTGTTTTGGGGCTAACAAAATTATGTCTCTTTGTATGGTGTTCAATCGAGGTATAAAGATCGTAATAATTAAACAAAATCATGATTTTTCACTCTTCCCATTTCGCCGCTTCCTGCTTTACATAAGCATCAAAATTATCTTTTGTAACATCCAGTTTATCCTCAAGCAATTGAAAAAACGCCTCATCGGAAGTGCCATACCTGAGTGATTCCACCAGGCCTTTTACACCTTCCTTGTCGTAAATATTTTTCATGAGCAGTCCTCCAATGACATAACGAAAATCGGAAGCATGTTCTCCGTTCGGAATAGTCTTTTTGAGTTTGGTGATGTCTGACAGATCGTAGTCCGGGTTTTCGGCCAGGAATTGCTTTAGTTTTCCCATATGTCCCTGAAAAGAGTAGGTTGAGGTACCGGCATAAAAGGTGGCAATACCTTCCCCGACCCATAGATGAGGATCTTTGGGCACAACGTGATAAGTGTATAAATGCACCAGTTCATGCGGGAAAAAAGAAGAATTATTGCCTGAGTAAATGATCATGTTTCGCCAACTGGCTATGCCTCCCTTGCCACTGGGGTTATACATCCGGTTCATATATTCATAGCCCCAGGTACGGGCTATGTCCCTGGCATTACTCGCCACGAAATAATCAAACTCCAGCGGCTCCACACCAAATTCTTTGGACATTTCCAGGTTGAAGGCATTCATCTGCTCAGCTTCGGCCAACTTGAATTGATGGAAGGGATGAATGTAATAATTGATTTGGCCAACTCGTCGATGTTCGAATACCGTTTTTAAATACTCCGCACTGCTGATCAACAAGTACTTACCGTCGATTTCTTTTGCATAAACAGCAGATATTACGTCCAGATGGACTTCTTCGGATTGGTTATCTAAATGAGAAAATGAACTGATCAGGGACCAATAGCCATTCCCCACCTCGAAAATTCCAATTACTTTGCATTGAACCCTGTAAGGTTTCTGTTTAAGCTGCCCGATACCAATCGCCCAGAAATTTTCGTCAGGTACCTTCATGTTTTCAAAAGACCAATAGGGAGAATTGACATCCTGGAAATGGCCGTCTGAGATATAATTCTGCCACAATTCAATGAGTTGCTGCTCCACCTCACCATCGGCATTGGTTACTTCTTCGTGGATATAAAAGTCTATGCCTCCCCGACTGTCGGTTGCCTCTGATTGGGCAAAGCTCATCTGGCATAGGGTTAGGAAAATCAGGGTGTACAGTGTTTTGGTCATAATAATTTATTTTAGTTTCTCAGGAGACTTAAGCAGGTGATCAAAACTACTTCAATTCATATCGAAAAACCTTGTCCGCATTTTCTTTGATTTCAATTTTATTTCCCGTAGTGGTAATTTCCAGCCCTCTGAAATAGTCATCGTATACAAATATCTTATTGCCGGATTTGATTATTTTCTTTACCAGGTTTTCCTGATTGAATAATCCATGTGTTACAATTTCTATCACATCTCCCTTGTTTCTGATCACATAACTGTTTCCTACATGGATTTCATTATAAGCAGCTCGGGAGTTGAGAACCGATAATGGGTCTCTACGAGACCGTTTAGTCCCTGTTAGTTGGAGTTATACATAACTCTCAAGCGGAAAGGAATGTCCACGCTATAGTTACCCAATAGAGTTTCACTCAATTGTGACATTTACAAGGTCTCAAAATTCACATAAATGTTTACGCATTCGATCTCATCAAAAACAAAAATACCGGTATCACTTCAGCATAATTTGATGACGCTTCCGGAAATAATTCAGACTTTCGAAGGCAGAATGCTCATTGTTAGGTAACTTCTCCCTGTTAACCACATGCACAAATTTTGCCAGTTTTACTTCATTTTTATCCTGTATGTCAATGGTGCCTGTCCATTTATTTGAATAAAACTCCACGGTAAAATATTGGATCCTGTCGCCATTTGGATATTCCACCGTTTCCGTTGCAGGGTTGGTACTTATCCCGATAACCTCCAAATCCAGAATCTCAATGCCTGTTTCTTCCCATACTTCTCTTTTGATACATTCCTCAATGGTTTCGCCCTCTTCCAGGCTACCGGCCGGGATACCCATTTGACCATTATCCGCTCTCTCGATAACCAGTATTTCTTTTTGGTCATTTTCGATGATGATCCTTGCAGCAGGGTGGATGAACATATCATTCCCTAAGCTCGTTCTGATTCTTTTGATATAGTTTCCGGACATGGTTTTACTGTTTTATTATTGTGTATTGGTCAAAGAAACTCAACATGCCTGGCATTGTTCTGCACTGTTTTCCTTTATCTCAAATGTCTGGGATTATAGATTATTGGCGGCAATTCAATTGTCTGGACCTCTTTCATTCTTACTCTTTTTCTGCCTGCCGGAAAAAGAATTTTGAAATATCCTCCAAATATATTGCCACGTGGTTCCAGTGTAATATTGAAATCAGGTTCTTCTATCTGCGCTGTTCCCAAGGTATTCAGATTATACCGAAAATAGGTTCCAAATTCATAAGCCATCTTGTATCGGGGGCCATTCATTTTATTTGGGGCACAACGGTAAATTGTATGAGTGGTGGCAGATTACGTGGTAGTTTCCTTTCAAACCGCTACACAATTTGAGCGGGCAACAATCCTTTATATTTACCCCTTCCCCTGCCATTACTTACACAAAATGTCAGCTACAGTTTTTTTATTTTAAGTTTTTCTCCTTGTTTTAAAATCTTGAATCCATTTGAAGTTTCAATCCACACATTTTCGTTTTCTGCAGGATTTATAATTTCATTTTCATTTATCTCTACTTTGCTAATTGCTTTTAGATAGTCTGTAAGTTGACCACATCCAACATACCAAATGTCATTTCTGTTACCGATTTGCTCACAGAATTTCACCATATTATCCCATCTTTTTTTATCTCCAAATTCCCATGAATGACCCCAAACATAAAAAATTGATAATTCATGTTTGTCCAATTCTAAGTATACATATGAATAATCCAGAACCTTACTGTCATGGCATGTTGGGTTCCAAATAAGATAATTTGTGGGCAGGTCAAATTTGTGAGTATCACTTACAGTTCTGGCATTGGTAATCCCGGTAGTTGATACAACTTTCGCAATATGTTCGTTTGTATTACCAAATGGATACGCCATACTTTTTATTTCTCTATTTGTAAGTTTTGTCAGCGCGGAAATATCAGTGTTTATTTCCTCAAGAATTTCAGTATCGGAGATGTGGATAAAATCTTTATGTAAGGCTCCATGAGCAGCAATCTCATGATTTTTATAAACGATTAACAATGAATCTTTGGGGATATATTTTTGGAAAACCGAATCACCGTATTCTTGTGCCCAGCCGCGTGTAGTTCCTAAGTATGCTGAATTTAGATTAAACGTCCCAACAATTTTATGTTGATTGAATAGTTGTATAAGTTGAATATCTTGAATTACTCCATCATCATAGCTCATGATTAACGCCTTATACTTACCATCTGGATAAGTGAAATTAACAAACCTTTCTGTCTTTGTACAGGAAGCCAAAAGAAGAACTAATACCCAAAAAAGTAAAACTGCTTTTCTCATATTTCGTTGTTTTTTTTATTTTAGGTAACGGTGAAGCTACCCGGCGTGCCTTGTGTTGCGCCCGCGGAGGGGCCTGGCGTCGAAGCGTATGTTAGTGGTTTTCTATCCTGCAGTCAAATACACATGATGCGCTCCTAAACCTACCAAACATTTAATGTTAGTTTTTAATGTTTTCAAGTCTTCTAGTATTAATTTCTCTTCAAAATATTTTATGAAGGGGTTTTCTATTTCATATTTGTTTTGATTCATTTGTTTTATGTCCTTATTTATCATTTTCAAAATGATTAAGTCTTCATATGTTTTAGCTTCCTTTTCATCAATGGTCTTATTTCCAAAGCGATTATCTTCTTTCCATTTAAATTTTATTAAATCACATATTGAAGGGTCATTGTCGATTCTAGAGATAGCATTATCAATAAGATTTATTAATTGGCCGGCCTCTTGAAGGTTTTGTTTTACGTAATCGTCGGAAGGGGTTTCAATTTCATAAACAAGTTTTGTTAAGCGGAGGAGTTCAATTTTATAATATTTAGCAGCTTGAAAAATAATGCTAAATTCACCAAATGCATTATAGCTGTCTATAAAATTATAGAATCTTCTGGGGATGAATTTATTGCAATCATATGCCAATTCCCTGTCTATTTCATCTGACCATATCCCAATGTTAAATCCCATTTCAGTGAAGGTTGTAAATACCACTAACGGTGAAACTACCCAACGTGCCTTGTGTTCCGCCTGCGGCAAGGCAGGATGTGGTAGCGTATGTTGCACACTGGTCTTACAATTGGATTAGATAACTTTCAATCCAGGATTTGATTTCACTATACTCCAAAGTCCCCTCGGCAATTTTTATCACAAACTCGTATTTCTCTCCTTCTGAAGCTTTTATATCTAAATCACTTTTTAGCAGGATCAATCGCATCAAAATATACCCCGTTCTTTTATTCCCATCGCTAAATGGATGATTTTTTACAATACTTTCAATAATTGCTGAAGCTTTACCTACTGGACTTGGATATAATTCCTGACCATCAAATGTAGCATATGGTCTTTGAATTGCTGACTCTAAAAGGCTCATGTCTCTTATCCCTTTGCTTCCACCAAATTTTTCAAGTGCTAACTGGTGAATAACAATGACTTCTTTCAAAGTTATCATTGAGCTAGTCTTTTAAGTAATTCTGAGTCTTCTTCGAATATTTTATGGATCAGATTGGCTGTTTCAGTTTGTTCTTCAGTTGATTTCTCAACTTGCTTTAGATATTCCAATAACGGCTTAAGTTGACTCTCCGACAACTTAACAATGATTTGATTTATTTCAGTTATCAATTGATTTTGCATCTTTAAAACTATTTGTTCAAATATACGGCTTTTATTTTTTATTTGCTTGCGTGCAACGACCAAGGGTCTGCGGCGTTCCTGCGCAATCCTCCCTTCGGTCGGACTGCGCAGGAACGCCGCATTGGATGCCTCGTACTTTTTTGTGTTGCGCCCGCGGCAAAAAGTATGATCGACCTCCATATTGTTATGCTTCTACCATTTAATTCTTTAAAAATTTTCAATCACCAAGTTGAAAATATATACTTGATTCCCAGCTTCTTTAATTTTTCCATAATCATAGAAGCTGCGTTTATATCATAAAACTTAGATTCAAACCAATCTAAAAGTTGTTCAGTTTTAAAATCATCATTCCTACCATTAATTTTTTGCATCAATTTTTGAACTTCTTCTTGATTGATTTGGATGTAATATTCGTAATGAAAATTTCTCATAATTTTTTTTACAACAATCCCACTTTCATCTCCTTTTATAATAATTTCATCATTTGGAGTATTGTAGACAGTTACCGTCACCCAAATCAGTTCATTCTTTTTGTTGTCGTATAATACTCTTTTCAATTCCTTTTCATTTTAAATCCTAAGAATACTTGTTTTTTTTTACAGCACTTGGATTCTTTCTTAGGTGTAGCCCAACGGCTAGTGTATGTGGCGTAGCTGTGTTTAGCAGCTATGACCATCATACACATTGTTAGCCTTTCGTTTTTTTATTCATTCTCTATTTTGGTAAATTGTATCGAGTTTTCGTTCAAGACACCTTCTAAACCTACAAATCCTTTTTCATCAAAATCAAAGTTAAATTGTATTGGAGGCTTCTCAATATAAAATGTATCTATAGCCTGTGGGATCAATTTCCTTTTTCCAAATGGAGCATTGACATAAAGTTGTTCATCGTCTAAAAATATATTTATTTGAATAGAGCGACCATCTTCATTATTACCTTCATAATGCCCTACAAATTTTTGTAAATAATCTTCATTAATAAAATCAAAATCATTACCATTTAAATACATAAGGACAGTATTGGCTTCCATTAATAGTTCTTTTTCCCAATACAATCTATTTGCTTCGCACCTTGTTTTCCATTTGAGATAGGCTAAAAAAGAAGGGGTATTGAATAGTTTTTGTATAGCTACTGTTTTTTCTTTTTCGGATGGTCTATAAGTTGATTCTAATACTCTTCGATTACCTTCATATTCCAATACAGATGAAAATTCAGCTATACTTTGTGTCATCATTAGTACAAATTCCTCTGATAGAGCATTGTCGTCAAAACCTATTTTAAATTTCGATGAAAACTTTGCTAAAGCATTAATTAGGTTTTTATCCTGCAAGATAGAGATGTCTCCAGAACCAATGATGGCATCATAAGTGCTTAATACTGCTTCTGCTCGGTAATAAGAATATCCGCCGTTGGTTAAAATGTTAATAATGGAATCGCTACTGACAGTATAGTCTTTATTTTCAATAATATTGATTAAATCTTTTGCAGAACTTACGACAACCTCTTGTTGAGCAATTATGGTTTGCAACAAAAGTTTTGATTCTTCGAAATCATCTACTAACCCCTTAATAAGTATCTTCTCTTTTGCTCTGTTTTGTCTTTCTTGATTTTGATTATTAATACTCAAAGCAATCAAAATCCCAATAACAACTAAAATAATTTCTCCTAATGCATAAATGAGATATTTACGAAATCTATTTTCATTTAGCAATTGTTGTCTAATTTTTCGAAAGAATTTTATCATTGATTTTTCTTTATTCTAATGAAGGCTAACGGTCGGTACATGCGGCGTGCGACGTCAGGAGCATGATCGTCATGTACATTGTTACACACTGCTATCTTCTTGAAGGCAACTTTAATTTCTTCTCGTACTTTTCTGAAAACATTTTTATTGCTTCATCAAGATTTGCAGTAAACTCTTTCTGTTTTATGATTCCACGTTCTTTCATTTCAATTTGAAGTTCTATCTTATTAATTAAATCTCTTATGCCCACTTCCGTTTTATGGCTATTAATTGAATCAGAATCAAATTCTCTTTAAAAGATCAACGAAATTTAAGGCTCTTCTTAATTCATTTTTTCTCGTCTTCCTATCGCCCATCATTAAATCAAAGTTTACTTACAATAACCCACTAATTATTCCACCTGCCTCGTCTTCAGTAAGCCAAGGTATTATGTCTTGCCATGCATCCATAAGATATAAAAAGGCAGAAGGGAGAGTAGCGAGTACTACATCTAATTCTTGTTATCAATTCAAAAATTAACTCTTTAAACATCCTTGAGCTAGTACTTTAATTTGGGTTAATTCGGAATATAGGCCATCGATCCTATCAGACTTCTCATTCATTTTCCAGCAATTCAAAACTTCTCCTTTCAAATTCTTCCTTTTTTGAACGGAGCTCAATTTCTACCTGTTTAACAAACAGCTACATGCTTCCTCAAATTCCATTTGAAATTGATGCCTTAAATTTCTCCCAGCTAACACCAACCCAAAACCAAACAAAGCACTCATAATCAAACAATATAACCAAATTACATTGTTATAATTGCAGAAATTCCAAAGCCTTCAAGTGAATTTAAGCCACCACCGCTTTACCTAAACCTACCCGGTCATAACCGGTTAAAAACGGCTATAAACGGCTATAAACGGCTAAAAACGGCTAAAAACGGAAGTAAACGGCTATGCTACGGATACTTGCCTTTTCATAACATTTTGTATATTTCAGGAGGAGCAGCAAGGGATCATCTTGATAATTTAAATCAACAACCATGTCCGCAAAAGAGTCATTTAACTCCGGATTCTAAAGGACATATATTTCTGCGAAACCGTTAAGTCCTGTTGGGGTGGCAGTATAGGTAACACCCAATCGGTCAGTAATCCCCGCATGCCGTAGGTACGCAATAGAATTTCCAGGATAACAAATATCTATGATTTTAAAGGAAACCAGAGAGCCTTCCGCCCCGATGTATTATCACGAGTTACATATGAAATCGAACTCGCAACTTAAGTAAATTATTGAGAACATTAAAAATCAATAATGAAACCAAAGGTAGGAATGGCCACTCCTTCCGCATTTTGAATTTCCTTGACTTTATAACGTTGCTGATAGAAGGGATCTGCCGGATTTACTATTACAGGCTCTGAGGATGGATTTCCATTACTGTCCGTTCTATCCAGCACGAGGATCTGCTGGCTATCAGCATCAGCCAGAATGTTCTCTACATCCAGATAAAAGGTTATCACTCCCCAACCCAAATCCCATTCTTTGTCGATTCGGAAGTCAATGAAAATATTGGATTTGCCTCTCGCACTGTTCAATAAATCAAAATTTCGAATTCCTCCCTTATTGATATTCCAGGCAGGAACAATAGAACTCGTATAAATATCATAAGGCGTGTATGGTAGCGCAGACTGATATCTAAGGTTAAGGCCAGCCTGCCAGTTTTTCTTCAGTTGACGGCCAACAACCAGATTCGCAATGTGATTAGCATCCCATGAGGAAGGAACCAATGCTCTTTCGCTATTTTCAAATCTACTTCGACTATAGGTATAAGATAAGGTCCCAAACCAATTCTTAAATAGTTTTTGCTCATACATGAGCTCAATTCCTGTACTCATCCCCTTACCATCTGAAGTAACGGGCGAATTACCTGCTACACCAAAATCGCCTCCTTCATTTGCCTGAGAAATATTTTCTCTGGTATTAAACGGGTAATTGGAATATTCTTTTTGAAAATACTCGAGGGTGAATCGGGAGGACCAAGGGGTTATGTATGAAACGCCACCAATATATTGCACACTTTTGATATACTTTATTTTATCTTGATTTACCAATAAACCATTTTCACTATACCCCAAAGTAACATCACTTGGCAACTGGTAGTATGCACCGACACTTCCATTGATACTCAGGTTCCTGGACAATTGAAATGTCGTCGCAACTCTGGGGGAAAACTGATTAAACGGATTCAATAATTGGTCAGCATAATTGGAGCCATCCATCCGGAAACCGAAGGAGAGATTCCAGCGATCCGGGATTATTTTAGCGCCGATTTGAAAATGGGCACCGTACATTAAATAATCTATGGAAGTTAAATATTCTACGGTATTGAGACCCGATTCATTAAAGGACTGATTATATACATCAAAAGTTGAATTTCTTTGGGTAACCTCCGCTCCGACACGAATGTCTCCCCAACTAGGACTGTACTGATAATCTGTTGCAATATGATTATTGATCTCAGCCGATTCGTAACGAAGGCTCGTCTCGGAGGTACCGTTGGTGTTTACTTCCCTGCTGGCTTTGTTAAAAAAATGATTCCTGCTGGCCACAATCGTCCAAACCTGATTCTCTGCATACACCTTATTTTTGACTCCCAGGGTATAATTCCATTGGTCATTTATGGGCAGATTCTCAATCAGGTATGATTGCACCTCACTACCGTTAACATCATTATTGATCCTCAATTTATCTAAAGCGCCTAAACCCAACAAGGTGAGCTCATGATTTTTATTTGGCGTGAGCTTAACTTTAAAAAGCATATCATTATAAACAGGGTAAACTGCAAGCCCCAATAACTTCAAAATGTATTGACGATAAGAACGCCTTAATGAAAATATATATGTGGCATTATCCCCTAATGGCCCATTTGCTGCCAGGCTAAAGTTTGTCGACCCTAAAGAAGCCCGGAAATTATTTTTCTTTTTATTACCATCCATTAAGTCAAAGTGAAAAACAGAACTCAGTGCATTTCCCCTTAGCGCCGGAAAGCTCCCACTGATCAGCTCTGCCTTCCGAATGAAATCCAGATCGAGCATGCTTATCGTTCCCCCGGATGCACCCTGGGTACTTAAGTGGTTGATGGTAGGTATTCTAATGCCGTCAATATAAAAGGAGTTTTCGGAGGGAGAACCGCCGCGAATAATAAGATCATTCCGAAAGGAGGAAGTGGTCGTTACTCCCGGCAGGGTTTGCATTGATTTGGCAATATCGTTGCCATTTCCCGGGTTTTTCCTTATCTCGATTTGTCCCAGGCTTTTCGCTGAAAGAGGTGTGGCAATAGATTCTGTGAAAGGCTTTGCAACCACATTTACTTCCTGCAATGACAAAGGAATGGACACCAATTTTTGCGAAATGAAAATATCAGGTTTCTCCGGTGTAAGTTTAGTTTTCAGGGTGTCATTTTCGAAACCGAGGTTAAAGAAAGTAAGCGTGTAATCTCCCAGAGTCAGATCTTCAAACTTGAATGACCCATCCCCCTGACTTAATGCAGAGGTCTCAACCGTTTCTCCCTCAATAAAGACCAAAACAAATTCAAGAGGTGCCTCGGTATCCTGATCTGTGATAACACCTGAAATGGAATTGCCCTGACCCCAAATCTGGATAGAGGTTGTCAGTAATAAGAAAAACGTGTATATATGATGTAATGCTCTTTGCCATTTTAATACCTTACACTGATTCCGATCGTTTGATTTTGACTCTTAACCTGAATGATTCCTTTTGAATAATCGGGAGGACCGAATCTATTGGGTTTTGGGTTATTAGACACGCCGTATCCTTCCACGGGCACTCCGAAAATATTTTTGTCCATGACATTATTCTTGTTTTCATCATGTAACACGGTCAATACATAATCACCTGCTGAAAGATCTTCAATGGTAACTATTGCCGGATTTTTGGTAACCGGAGCGATTATGGATTTATGGGCTTTGTTGAAATCTTCGGGATATCCGTTTTTGTTATTGAAGACCAACACACAAATTTGCCCTTTCGTATTTTTCAAATCCGAAATTTCAAGGGTAATGCTATTTTTTTCCAAATCGGTCGTTGGTGAAAACAAAGGACACCATTGCGATCAAAGAATGCAGCTAATCAAGTTCATGCTTCAATATTTTTAAAAAAGTTTCCGTGGAAGCCGGCTAAAATAGGTTCTGGTGTTGGAATTCTGGATATTTCTTCCAGGTTAGCAGCATTCAGTATCAGTAAAAAAGATGCTTCTTTATTAGTGTCAATAACTAAAGTCAGGATGATCCCTTCATCCTCTTGCTGACTCTCAGGAGAGGCGATAAAAACCGGTTCGCCGGGAAAACAACCTTGCTCTGACCATTGGATAGAAGACTTATCTGAAATATTAATTTTAGTAATCTGATCGTAAAAGGCAGGATTAGCATCACTTAGCCCCATCGCATAAACAAAATTATACGCCTTATTCATATTGTATCGATCGTAATCGATATGTGGCAGTTCTATACCTTGCCCGGAGATCTGGGAAATATTACTCGTTTTTTGTTTTAGGTCTATCTCAACCCGATGCAGCTTCCCTTTTGGAATTTCCATGGACTGATGTTTCAATCGATCCAGGTAATATGCTTTGATAATAGCTGCATTTGGATAGGTGACTATATCAAATGACAGCCCATCATCTGTATCAAATGTGTTGACAAAATGAAAGAAGAAAAATGGCTCGATTTCTTTTTTCAAAACCACTTTACCAGTGCTTCTATCGATCACCCAAATTTTCGTACCTCTTTTATTATCCCATTTAAAGTTTTCAATAAACGGTTTGGTATTGGCTATAAGCTTAAGGGAGTTAACCGTGAATGGGGATTCAGCTAAAACGTAGTATTTTTCACTCATCCCAAAGCTGTGCATATAAGCAGGACTCGTGGTAATCACACTGGCTATCTTTGTTGCGGAATCATCCATTTTCAGGATCTGATACCTGTCGATCGGTCCATATTTGGTGATCAAATTATAGGCATCGGAATTTTCAATATGAGGATGTGCGGTACTTGATGTTCCAAATTTTGGCTGCTGAAAATTGTAGGTCCCTAATGATTCAAGCGTATCAGGATCAAATGCGATCTGCATGGTTGTTTCGCCCAATGCAAAATACTGATCTCCGATCTTTGCAAGATTTACTTTTGCACTGTCTGTCGGCCCTTGCCTAAACATGGACCTCAACTTGCCAAAAATACTCCAGCAGGGATCTGTTGCAAATTCTGAATAGGTCAGCGTTTCACCACTCAGTGATTGTCTGGAAGCCTCGCAATCTAAAAAATCACTTTGATACCGTACTTTTCCATTCCTGAAATCAAATTTATGCAACATGGCCAGGCCATCAAACCAATGATTAAACCGGTTATTTCCAATATAAAAAAGACCAGGTCCATTCCTGATGAACTGCCCGCTAAGCCATTCAGGGATGGGTTTATCGGGCTTAAGCTCAATAGGTTCGCACACGGTTTGATTACGATCAAACCCTAATTCGAAAATGGAACTGGAACTATTCATTATCAGATCAATTGAGGACTCATTTCAACGGAAGATTCCACTGGGACACCGTACTCTTCTGCAATCAAATTTGAAGCTATTTTCCCTGAGGCAATTACCGCAGGAACTCCAGCTCCTGGATGGGTGCCGGCCCCGACAAAATACAGGTCCTTAAAAAATCCGGATTGATTGTGAGGCCTCATATATCCTGTTTGGGTCAGGCTGGGCTTAACCGAAAATGCGGCTCCCTTATGACTGTTCAGCGTATCTCTGAAATGGATCGGATCAATATGATGTTTCACAACGATATTCTCCTTGAGGTCCGGCAGATAATTATCTTCCAGATATTGTAAAACAGTATCACAATATTGGTCTCCAATTTCATCCCAGTTTACGCCGGAATCCAAATGAGGAACTAAGGATAAAACATAGAATGATTCACACCCTTCCGGGGCAATCGAAGGGTCTGTTTTGGTCGGCATGTGCAGGTACAAAGACAGATCATCAGGCATTTTCTTTTTGTTGAAAATATCAGATAATAAACTCTTATACTTTTTACCCAGAATGATATTGTGGTGATCCAGTTTTGAATCCAGGTAGCGACGTTTTGTTCCAAAATAAATCACAACGAGTGAGTTGCTGTATTGGATATTGTCGTAATAAAGATCTACCAACTTAGGTCGATCCTGTTTGGCGATCAAATTCTTATAAGTAAAGGCTACGTCAGAATTGCTTACCACAATATCCGCGCTCATTTTGCTTCCGTCCTTCAACTGAACGCCGGTAACCTTTTTATGCTTCATCAATATGCGGTCCACCTCTTTCTCCATCATCACTTCACCTCCCTCTTCCTTAAATAGTTTCAGCAAAGCTTCGGCAATAGCACCGGTTCCTCCTCTTGCATAATGCACTCCCCACTGACGTTCAAACTGGATAATTAACCCGAGAATTGAAGGCGTATCGAAAGGGTTACCACCAACCAAAAGGGGATGAAAACTGCATACCTTTCTTATGAAATCATCTTTCACATATTTTTTAGCATAACCATACATGGATCTGAAGGTACCCGTTTTCCAAACGTCAGGCATGATGGCTAAAAAGTCCTTGAGCTTTAAAAATGGTTTTTCTGTGTAAGGCTGGAATTTCTCAAAAATGTCTACCGTACTTTTTACGAAGTCTTTGTAACCTTGCACATCGGAAGGAGAAAATCTAGCGACTTCTTCACAGGCTTCATTCAGGTCTTTGCGATAATTGAAGTACTCTCCGTTTTCATTGAAGAGCCTGTAGAAAGGGTCCAGTTCAATTAAATCGAAATAGGCCGTTCTATCCTTTCCAAATAATTCGAATAATTCATCAAACATATAAGGTGCGGTAATCACCGTAGGGCCTCCGTCAAATTTAAAACCGTCTATCTCGTACTGGTAGCCCCTACCACCTGGTTTATCACGTTTATCAATAAGTGTGACTTTATGCCCCTGCGAAAGCAAACGGATAGCGGCGGATAGACCTCCAAATCCTGCACCTATTACAATTATATCTTTTCGGCTCATTGGTATTACTATTTTATGGAAAGTGAGTATTTATATTTCATGAATAATTCCGGTATCATTTTCATTTTTCCCCATTTTGAAACAGAGGCTCGGTTACCGAACACATCGTAGTTCTGTTCTTCGATGCGATCTAAAATCTTATTGTAAAAGGTAGCGGCTGCGGCAATGGCTAATCTTCCGTCCTTGTGAAGCATGGAAATTCCGGGCCAGGATTCCTGGTAAATTCGGCGGGCTCTCTGAATCTGAAATCTCATAAAAGCTTTCCAACGATCATCATTGATCTTGTTTCTAAAATGATCGTGAGTAATTCCGAAATGGTCCATTTCATCTTGCGGAAGATATATTCGGCCACGTTGCCAATCCTCTTCGATATCCCTGAGTATATTGGTTAATTGCAGGGCTACCCCTAATTTTATCGCATAGGGCGTCGCTTCTTCTGATTTAAATCCAACAATATGCATAACCATTAACCCCACAGAAGAGGCAACGTGGTAACAATACCTGGTCAATTCATGGAAATTCGCGTATTGATGTTTGCTTAGATCCATGATGACCCCTTCAATTAATTGGGAAGCATAAATGTTGGGGATTTTATATTTCATTCGCGTGTCAGCCCAGGCGATAGCCACGGGGTCATTAAAGCGTACCTGATGACCGGTCGTGTCTTGCGACCATCTGTCGATGTGCTTTTCCTTGAAATCGACCTCCATGTCAATGATATCATCAGTGGTTCGACAAAACGCATAAAGAGATCTTATGGCCTTACGCTTTTTCGATGGCAATAAACCAGACGCTAAAAAAAATGATTTACTATGAAATGCAGTTACTTTATTGCAATAGTCATAACAGGAGTCAATATCCCTTAATAAGGAATGGTTCAGACTCCGTTTTGGATTGACCAGCCCTGACGTATTTGCCAGTTCTGTTAAAATTTCAATCCACGGCCTTGTTGTTAAAGTTGATTTCATATCCTATCATGATTTAAAAAGTCATTATACTATAGAATATTGGCGGGCATATTTATTGGTATCTGTCCAGCCGGAACTCGTTTGAAAAACTTTTCGATCCTTTGAGTCCAGATTTACAACCAGTTTATTGCGATGCAAATACTCGTATTGATCCATATTTAATGGCAACCTGTTCTCTAATCTTCCAAACAGGTTTATTCGATCGATCAGTTGCTGATAACCAGGTTTTACCTGTGCTTCGAACACCTTGGATTTAGATCCGCTGCCGTAGGCGAACAATCCAATTGTCTTATTGGATAATGCATCTTCAGGCGTGAGAGAAAGGCTGCTGATCAAACTCAGGAAAATAGACCCCGTATACATATTCCCAATCAAGGATGAAGCACGTTCTCCTTTTTCAATTTTCTCAGCTACAAAATGCTTATACTCATTGGAAGAAGAGACTGCTTTGTTAAACAGCTTTGTATACTTTGGATCGTTTTCCGGAATCGTCTCAATGAATGGCTTTGCGAATTCATCCCATGTACCCTGTTCTTTGAGATGCTCAATAAACAGAGGTACAAATACTCTTCTGGCATGATATGCATAAGGCAGGTGAAAAATAAGTTGATCCCATTCATCTAAATAACCTGCCTTCCCAGACTTAACTTTGAAATTTTCAAAGGCTTCGGTTATTCTATTTGTGTAACAAACATTGGAATGGTGTCCGTCGTAAACAGGGGTATCTTTATGCTCTGAATAGACTTCTTTTCCCAATTTGGAAGCGTCAACACCATTCGAACTCACGATGTCATGGTGTTTTACCCTCAGTCTTAAAGGCTTGAAGAAATCGTGTTCGCAATCAGCTGCCACTCCCCAAACGGAACCTATTTCCAGAATTCGCGGATCTTTGCTCAGCAGCATAGCTATGGAACCTGCGCCCTGGGTACACTCTCCCGGAGAATGCAGGTCATATTTGGCATTATCGGTAGAGATGACAATCGCTTTTTTATCCGGATTCAACCTGACCCAGTCAAGACTATTTTGCATGGCATCAACAGCACCGATACAAGCGAAAACCATATCCACTACATCACATTGGTAAAGCTCACGAGCATCAATTGATTTCTGCTCAAAAAATTGTTTTAATATTCCGAGAAGATAGGATGCAATTGGTTTGGATCCATCAACCATGCTCTCCGTTCCGACGTAGATTCTTCCGATATCCTCAGGTTGTAAGTTGTTCTTTTCAACCAAGTCACACAATGCTTCTGCAGCCATTGTGATAACATCTTCAGAACTGTCCGGAACAGCAATTGATTTCAGACCAAGTCCCTTAGTTAACTTTGCCGGCTCAATGTCACGGGCTTTGGCAAAATCGTTGATATCAAGATAAAGAGAAGGACAATAAATAGAGATGTCATCGATTCCAAAAGAAGGTTTACCGTTTGTCTTTTTCATAACTAGATAAGGTATTTTTTAATAGTTTGAGAACACTAAGTTCGTAATTTTGTTTAACATTTTCCACAAAAAATTAAATAAAATTATTTCTAATAAATACCTTTTTACCTAAACAAAGAAGCACAATAAACTAGTTAAATAATTAATTTACAGAGACTTATACACTATTTAAATTGAAAAAATATAAAAATAGTGGATTTGAATTTTGTTTAACAAATTAATAAAAATGTTAAATAAAAATTGCTTCACTTTAAACATTTGGCACTATTCCACAGGAGGGAACAGCAAATGTTTACAGGCTTGCCCGAAGCACCATTTTAAAATTATGGATTTCACCAAACAGGAATTTTAGCAACCTCAAATTTATCCTGCCCTGGAGATTCGCAAAAAAACGGATGTCCGCCCGGATCAAAATTTACCCACTTGACGGTATTTAAATTTTGTTTTTGATATTCAACTCCTATACCCACACCCAGTTTTTTGAGGATTGGATATTTCGTAAATATTCCTGCGGAGTAATTAAATGCAGCTGGCCGGTCATATTTTTGATTGCTTGTAATAGCGGGGCTGTAAGTTATGCCAAATTCAAGTCGCTTTTCCTGATTCCTTTGACAAAAAGCATCCAAAGCCAGGATTAACAAGATCGGGATTAGCGTAATTTTCATTTTCATGGTTTAGTATTTTCAGGAGCTAAGCAAACGTGAGTAATACATTCCTGCTTTTCCTATAAATCCTTTTTCAGATAAATCATATCAACAAGCTGGACACCCTCCTCGAAAATCGGGTGGTCGTAATTGTCCGAAAAGAAATGCTTTACCCGGTGCGATTGTTCAAATCCGCAACTTTCATAAAATGACAAGATTGTCGGCGTTTCGCCTGTCCCGACAAGCATTGTTTTGTACTCATTTTTGTAGAGATCAGCAATGAACCTAATCAATGCCCTGCCATAGCCTTTGCCTTGATATCTCTCATAAGTGGCTATGTTTTTCAACTCGCAGGTTTCGCCATTTACCGGCACTACAACGCAGACACTTTTCAAATCATCGTCATACAAAGCAAACAAGTCCCCACCCGGCAAATACTTGTCAATCATATCTTCCTGCTCGTCCGCCAACAATAGTAAATCGAGGAATTGTTTTTTGTTTTTGGTGATTTGTTCGATGGTCATCATATCTGTTGGGTACTTATTTGTTGAGTTTTATTCTTTCGAACCGTGAACACTCGCAAATAATTGAAATCCACACGCACTACACATTTTTACCAATATGTGTTTTATATCTGTTTAAAATTATACTTATTTTCTTTGTCAAGGTAAATCAAAAAAATCAAATCAGAATCAGGTATTTGTACAAACCATTTAATGATCTTATTGCCAACCCCTTTGTATTTCAATTTTCTCTTATCGATTAATTGCCGATAGTCTTCCTCATTATACCAGAACCCAACAATTTTCCTTGGCTTAAAATACTTTTCCTTTATTTTCAAAGTTGCAATTCGGTTTGGAAATTCTGCAACAAGGATTTCACCATCCTTCTCCACAATATCAATCCAGTATTTATTAGAGTATTTATTAGGTCTACGACGTAAATGCCAAAAGTTTTTAAGTCCTTTAGAAATTGAGAACCCTTTATATTCATATTCCTCCTTTTTTGCTTCAAAATCAATCTGAGTAGGCAAATCATGTCGTTTTAGAACAGTTAAGTAGCTTTGTGAACCTGAGCCGCCATAAGTAGATGAAAGTATCACAAAATAATTTTCACAAATTATTCCGCGAAAAAGAGTTTCATAAGTTCCATTCGGAGGAACAGTATATGATTTAATCAGCTTAATATTTTTTAAATCCTGTAAGTCATAATACAATAGATACTTTGGCATTACAATATTATCGACAGCGATCAATGTATCTCCCGTAATCATAAAATCATCAACGCTCTTCCCAAACATTGATAAACCTGCTGGTACCTCAAGTTTAGTCCACATTTTCAATGTCTGAGAATAGGAGTATATTTTCTCTTTCGCATAATCACCACCAACAAATAGATTGTCCTTATACACACTAATTGCAATTGGATTAATATCACTTGGTATCGGTACACTTGTAATCTTTCCGTTAATATCGTATTGAGATAAATCAGCTATCAAGATTTGACTATTAGCTGTATCAAGGCAAAAAGCTTTGTTTTCCCATAGTCTTAACTGTTTTGTTATTGGGAAATCAATCGTTTGGATTTTGTTAATATTATCACCCTTACGTTCATAAACAAAATTTTCTTCATTTTCTGGAAGAACAAATCTCTGTCCAAAAATATGATTTGAAAAAAAAGTAAGAAATAATATTATGATCTGATATTTCATATTGTTTTGGCCTCTTTTGGCATTACTGGCAAATTGTTATTATACACACTCCCCAAAAATACCAAAAAAAACACCATGCTTACGAAAAAACATCCTGCCAAATTCCCTAACCACATTCCTTGAAAAATTATATTTTTACCGTCAATTAAAAATAAACTTGCGATGAAAAACAATTGGATATTTATAGGGCTGTTTTTGCTGATGAGTCAATCTGCAATAGGGCAAAAACTGGAAGCTCAAATCTTTAAGGATCAATTCGGCAAAGCGGGTGCGCTGACGGCTACCACGGACTATCTGTTTTTCAGTGCTTCCATGCAGGCCGGTAAAGTGGTCAAGGCCGCATTTAATGAATTGGGAATCGATCAAAAAACGCTGGACCAGCAAAACATCCTGTACGTTTCGGACATCAGGGCTATGCCCAAAGCGGTCAGTCAAATGATCGCCATTCCCAAAATGAAGAAATACCCTTTTGCTGTTCATTTCCTGGAGGAAGATGAAAAATCCGCCAACTGGCCGCAAAAAGAAGACACCCTGACCATTCTGGTCCTGGATAACCTGCAAGTCCAAAAGGTGAAATATTTCAACGAAAGCGATGCACTGGTGGAATTTTTGGAAGAGATTATTAAGTAGTGGTTTATACGTCGAAAAACCCTAATCAGCTTTCTTCAATATTCCGGTTTTGTTTTCGAACCGGTAATCAACCTCAAGGAAGTCTATTTCCTTTTTCCGGGACTTCAAAATCAATTTGGGAGCAGATACAATGCCCTGGATAATGTAGAAGTCGTTAAAATCTATCAGCTTATAATCAGATTCCCATGATGACTCGCTATCGATTGGCGATACTTTGACAAGCCCGTTATCCTGGTAGGTTAAGTGATAGGTGGATTCATTTTCAATGGACTCGACCATGGTCTTATTGATCAGTGTTTTTTTCAGTTTTTTGGCTTTCACTTTCTTTTTTGGAAGATTTAGCCTCACATAAGCAATATAATAGCCATTAAATTCAATGGTAAGGGAGTCTTTGGAATGAACCCTTATTACTTCTTGTGCATTCCCTTCAACAGGTGTACCTTCGAAAGGTGCCAGAGATAATGTATCCAGATAAATGAAAACTTTTGTTTCTCCTGTCTCCATATTCATTTTATCCTGGGTTATTATTCTTTCCAACTGACCAGCTTCATTGGTATACAGAAAGCTTTGGATTTTAGCTCGCTCCATGAAGTTGCCCAATGAATCGTAGACTCCTTTGGTTCTCCATAAATTATCAATGTCTAAATTTTGCCCGAAGCTTGTTACTGACAGGAACAGAAGAATAATAGTTAATATTTTTTTCATTTTTCAAGATGTTTTAAAATGGGAATAACCCGCCTGGCAGGTTGGTGTCCGTTGGATATTTTTTTGTTATTAAAAACATTCATTAGAATTATTTAAGTAGGATATCAAATTCAATATTGAAACGTTTCAGGGAATCTTCAATGGGCGCCATAACCATTTCTTTTCCTAATCAACTCATCCAACCTTTTTTCTACGTTATTCTTCTATTGTCTGCATTAATGTAAAGCACAATTTATCAATCAGCCCTTTTTTTGGATTATTGGCACCACTGATATTTGACAGGATTACGACGCCCGTATTGTTGGAGAGGTTAATTCCCATTGAAGATTTATAACCTCCGGTTCCTCCATTGTGCCATAAAAAGGGTTGGGTTGTGTAACCGTTGACAATATGCCAGCCTAAAGCGACCTCGTAGTTCTTTACAGTTCTCTTTGTCGGGCGGCTCATCAAGGCCAGGTTGGATTTTAAGGCTTCGAAATTCCATCGAAGGTACAAAGACAAATCTTCAGTTGTTGACAAAACTGCTCCGGCCCCTTCAAATGCTGCAAAATCCCAATTTTCGGTTGCTTTTCCTTTCCAGTTATACCCTTTTACCAGCAAATTCTGAACGGATTGCCGGTTGGTGGTTGTGGATGTCATTTGCAAAGGCATGAAGATTTCTTTCTGCAAAAGGTTTTCGTAGGTATCTGACCTGAGCTCGCAAACGGTATTGGCAAGGATAGCCATTCCAACATTCGAATAAAGGTATTTTTCGCCGGGGGTGCTATTCATTTCAAAATCTTCCTTCAGGTACTTTTCCAATGGCTCCTCATCCCAATTTTTATACGGGTTTGAACGGTTCGCTTTAAAAATACTTGTTGAAATATTATTGGGTACTCCGGAGGTATGGTTTGCCAACTGCTTGAATGTTATTTCAGGATCTCCTTTGATCTGATATGGGCAATATTTTTGAATAGGTTCTTCCAAATTGTCTATCAATCCTTCGTTCATAGCATTTAGCAGGAGATGGGTGGTAAAGACCTTGGTAATGGAGCCAACCTCAAAAACGCTTTGATGGTTAACTGTCTTTCTCAAGGTATCGTTTTGCCGCTTAATCCCATAAAAGACTGTGTGATCCCCTTTTACAACGGCCATTGACAATTCAGATTCATTGGGAAATCCAGCAAGAACATCGGTTATGGCTTGTACTTGTGCTTCCGACAATTCAGTTGCCATGATTCGTGCGTCAATCGAGGGAGCAGGAACGTTCATTGTCGTTTTGCATCCCAGAAACAGCAGAAAAATTATATAGATTTTATGCTTCATCCTTTCCTTTTCTTTATTAATGATCCTGTCTCTTTCCATGTCAATTTTCCCGTTGGTCAAAGATTACGGTTTTGGTATAAATGGCCATAAAAAAAAACGACGTTAAAAGTCAGTAATGTGATAACGAATATATCAGCCGGCCTTCTCCTTTTTTCCTCTGATTAATCCAACTATTATGTTTGTCATAAAAAGTAATTGGGCAAAAATTAGTGCCAATATTAATATTATCCCAATGGAGTTTATCCTTCTAAATAATTCAAAATCTTCAGCTCTGCTAACTGTTTGTTGTATCGATATCAAAATAATTCCAATCAGTGAAATGAGCGTAGTTATAACGTGAATTTTACTCAGGCCCGGGACAAGTTTATAGTTTCTCAACAACCAGTAAATCACCCCCAACAAACTCAATAAAAATGCGAACAGGATTGCAACGTGCCATGTTGAGGTCACGAGGTAAGTATCATGTAATTGCAGGTCAAAAGCCCCCTCTTTTCCAAAAAGCGTCAATATCAATATTACCGGAATTGACCCCCACAGAATTTTGTACGATTTTGGTCCAGTTTTCATTTTAGTGAACAGTTTGATTTCAGAATTCCAATCTGGAGCTAATGGTGAAGCTACGCGGTGTACCTCGCGTTGCATCTTGGCCAGGCATGAATAACCCGCGTATGGTACAGACCATTTTTAATTCCCATAATTATCTACTTTCAGGAAAAAGGTACCTCCCTGGCATCCACCGGTCATAATGTTTTTACCATTTCCCACTTTGATGATATTTGTCCCACGGGAAGTCAATTCATCCGTGAAATATTTAGCACTTATTTCATTCCCTTCAGCATCTACGTAAACAATCATATGATCCGTTTGATGAGGTAGATCAGATAGTACATATCCGGTGATAACAAAGGAGCCATCTTCACCTACAGCGATTGATTGTCCATCATTTATATATTTTGAATCGCCAGCTTCTTTCTCCCAAATGATTTCTCCCTCGGAATCTGTCTTTAATATCAATACTTTTGATGAATCAATAGCATTTGATCCTTCTTTTACATGCGAATGGCGTCCGACCGTGACTATGCTTCCGTCTTCCAACTGTATTGCGCTTCTGCAAACCCTGTGACCATCGCCATAGGTTTTTTCCCATAGTAGATTAAAGTCTTGGTCGTACCAGGTTAAATTGAAATTGTTTTCTTCATAGTCCGTAACAAGAATATTTCCATCTTGCAAAATCAACATGCTGGTTGGATACTTAAATCTATTTGGTGTTTCAATTAATTTGAAAGCCTTTTCCTGGCCAAGCGAATCTATCATTAAGAAGGCTAAATCATGGTCTTCTGCTTTTGATCCACAAACAACAATTTCATTGTCATTAAATGCGGAAATACTCAAGCCGGAAATGCTCTCTTCCCGGGGATAAGTATGTTCCCAAATTACATTTCCATTTTCGTCAAGCTTGCCAACTGCCAAATCTCTACCTTCATCTCCATTATCATCATATGAAAAACCAGCTACATAAATGTTCTTTTGACTGTCCTCATAGACCCCCATGACAGCACTGTTTTGCTGATGGAAAATAGTTGAGAATATCACTTCTCCAGCTGTATCCGTTTTGGTAACTATCATTTGTAAATTGGCACCTATTCTCTCATAACCTGCAACAATTACATTGCCATCAGATGCCAATATGGTAGAACATTGCCATCTTCCGATATAACCATCCAATACAATGTAATCTGTTTCAATTACTGGCGGATCATCATTCGGATCTTCGATTATTGGTCCGGAAGGAATGGCGTTTTCATCTTTTTTACATCCAAGCAAAACCAGTAAGGTTGCCAGGACGAATGCGGTTTTTTTCATTTTATTTATTATTATTTATGGTTTTCTACTTGTTTCTAATCGCCACTCCTCAAAAAAACCAAAAGTTCTAAATACTCGTTTTTATCAGGGTCTCTCTCACGTACCTTTCGAATTCAATTAAGCTACTATTTTGATTCCCGCTACAGCTTACCAAAAGTGCTTCCTGCTTTTGGTTGACTAACAGGGCAACAAAGCCTTTTTTATTTTCAGATTCGGAGGTTCCGAAAAAAAACTTCCCGTTTGAAAGGGTTTCAACGCCCCAGGAGTTACTGTTTTTTCCAGTTATTTTTTGTAATTCACTTTTTATTAAACCCGATTCTAAAATGCCTTCGAATGAAGTCATTTTTTTCGTTTTAATTACAGCATTGTCCGGTGAATTTGTCGGGTACACCCCGTCTTTTGTAAAAAAGAGTTCCGTAAGGCTTTCCAGTTTTGCCAATTTAAAGAGCTTTTCTTTTTCCTTATAGTCTCCGATGTAAATACTTTCCAGGCTTTTCCGGATTTCCGGGTCGTATCTATCTTTTCTTCTTTCCAGACAGAAGGCTTTAATATTGTAGGTCCTGTCATTTATGGCAATGGATAATAAATATCGGATAACTTTTTTACTTTTATCATGAATGACCAAAAAAACTCCATTTTCATTCCCTCCGTAATGTACGGTACTCAATTCGAGCAATGCCATGTTGACTTCCTTCAAATGACCCGGAGCATAGGCTTTTTTTACTTCGTCAATTGACTTTCTATTCATATCCAGGGAAATGGAAGATTGCCTGGTAATGGCTTGAAAACCATTATAGGAATTGGCTTTCTTATAGGAATCTGGGATCACCATCCAAACACCATTACCCAGGTGTTGGCTATCTTCTTTTTTGACAGATGAAATGATTATTTGTCTCTGAGTGTATCTCTCACAGGCGGTAAAATAAAAACCCATAAAAAATAATAAAGTAAGGAGTAGTCCGGGTAAGATTTTTTTTGTTTTCATTTTTTTAGTTTTTTCAGCGTTTACTGTTTTTAATTCATAAATATAGGCAAAAGTCTCGGGCATGAAACGCATGGCTTTTCGGAACTGTTTATTTATCTACCTATGCTGAGCTTGCTAAGAATCCGGGAAGTGTCGCCTCCTCATCTGTCCTATGTTTTATAGGCTTTGTTCGGTGGTCGTTTTTTTCTTTGCAGTCAGGATGGTATGTGTTTCAATTTCATTTTCTGCTTTTTTATAGTCGACTTTAAATACTTTGATTTGTTTAAATTTATTTTTTTGAATACTTGTATTTTTACAGCGCTTAGATTCTTTCTATATGTAGGGTAACGCTTACAGATTGTTAGCCTCAGTCTATTTCCTTCTTCTCATTTATTATATATATCGTTGCTCTACCTTTACCCATTTTCAATATTAAATTCTCATCACTTAAATACCTCACATCCTTTTTTAGGGTATAAGATGTATATTCTTCAAATTCAGATATTATATCACTAATTTTTACGGGTTGATCAACTTCAATATATTTATATAATTTTTTCTGTCTTTCATTTAAATAGCTTTTCCGTTTCTTAATCGCACTATATCTATCTTCTAATTTTCGAATCGCTAGCTCAAGTGTACTTAAAAAGAACAATATCCATTCATTTATCCTTTCTTGTTCTGTTCCTCGATCTTTTTGTCCATTCATCAATGCATTATAATAGTCTTTTTTCTCTTTCTCTATTTCCATCTCCATCGAAGCATATTGCATGAAATCATAGCCATTCTTTAAAAGTAATAATGTGGTTAGCAATCTTGACAACCTACCATTGCCATCTTGATATGGGTGTATGGACAAAAATTCATAGACAAATGTGCCTGTAATAATTAGTGGATGTAATTCTTCACTTTCAAGGTTTCTATTTGTCCAATTTATCAATTGATTCATTTCACCCTTTACCAAAAATGGCGCTGTGGTTTTAAATATTATCTTTTGATGACCACTTGGATAATTTGCTACAACCTTATTTGACAACTTTTTATATTGGCCGCGATGACTTATATCCTTACTACTTGCTTGCAATAAACTTTTGTGAAGATGGTGGATATGATTCTCTTTTATATCTATTGAATCATACGAGTCCAAGATTAATTTCAAAACCTCATAATATCCATATACCTCTTGTTCATCTCTTGTCTTAAATGATGTAATTTTTACTGAATCTAATAACTCCTTTACTTCCTTATCTGAAAGCGTTGCTCCTTCTATTCTTGTTGATGAACCGATACTTTCTATTGTTGCTATCTGCTTCAATTCTCTTAAGTATACAGATTCCTTCTCTCCCAAACCTGTCCATTTCCCCTTAAATGAATCAATAAAAGCTATCTTCTTGATTATCTGCTGATTAGTCTTAAAATCGAACTCTAATTTTGATTCCACTATCGAATTATTTGATTATTATCTGATTTTTATTCGAAAATACTACTAGCAATCAAATTATCCAATTTTTATCTGTATTTTATTCGATTTATCTGTTTTGATTGATGTTAACGGTTCTGCGATATGTGACGGATCTGGCGATAGCCAATCTGGCCTCATCATCGCATGTTACCTGCTGGCTTTCTTTCTTAGTTTATTCTTAATTTACCAACCATTTCAGGCATGTTTCTGATTTCTTTCCAATACTCTTCCTAGACATCTTTATCTAAAAAAATAGGTATTCTTTCATTGTATAACCTGTCTGCTCCGTCTTGTCTACATCCAGATATCCAATATTCTTCACCGGTTTCTTCATCATAATAGTTGGATTTATATCCTTCTCCTTTGAGTGATTTAAAAAGTCTTCCGTCATAATGTATAGACTTCATTGTTTTGGAAAACTTGACTCTACCAATTCTGGCTTCACCTGTTAGTCCACCTCCCTTGTATTCGATATACATTATTCGTGTTTTCATTCGCGTCAAAAAACTCCATTTTTTTATGTACTACCGTTTTGAATTTTATAGCCCAAAATAATTAGGACTATTGGAAAGCCAAATGATACTATTTCATAAACATAATCATACCCAAAGCATCCTTTTGTTACTATTAGGGGTTCGATTAATTTAACAATTAAAGCTAAAACACCAATTGATAGAATGATTATTCCTATTGTTGATTTATTCATTATTCCTTCATTCTGCTTGCAGGAACGTCCCCGCATACCCGTCGTTGCCAGCTTTTGCTGGCAATGAACGGGTATGCATTGTTCGCTGCTGGCTTTTTTCTTTTTAATTAATTTTTACGATTTCAAGTCTTCTATTTTTTCGGTGTTCTGAATCTGGACATTTACAATTTTCACATTCAATAATTGGATTTTTTTCACCCATTCCAATTGGTATAATTCTATTTTTATTAATTCCATATTCTTCGAAAATTTCTGAAATATTTTCTGCCCGTCTTTGACTCAATTTAAAATTGTAATCATCTCTTCTTTGACAATCAGTATAGCATCTTAATTCAATTGAAATATTCGGATTAGAATTTAAATATTGAAAAACCGTATTTATGACAATCTCATTTTCTTTTTGAGCAAGAGGACCTGCACATATAAAAAATCCAAATTCAAGATTAACTGATTCATCTTCTGAGAACTTTTCTTCGATTTTCAATAGTAGAGTTGAATCAATTTCTTGAGCCATTAGAATTTGACCTATTTGAATAAAGATTAAAATTATTATTAGAAGATGCTTTTTCATTTTTTTCTTTTTGCTTGCAGCGAACTTGCGTATAAACACCACCACCCCAAAAATACCAAAAAAAACAAACACCATGCTTACAAAAAACACCCACACCAAATTCAATTCAAATAAAACCCTGAAAATCAAAAAGTTAAACAAAATACCACCATCCCCTACCACCTCCAACTACCCGTTCATAACCGTTTAAAAACGGCTATACCCGGCTAAAACCGACAGTAAACGGCTATTCTACGGATAATTCCTGCTGACTCCCACATATTTGTTTCCAGTTGCTGGTTACTCGTTGCAAGTTTCTGGTTTCTGGTTACTGGTTTTCAACTACCAGACAAACTCCGAATTAATTATGACGCGTAAAGGTTTACGCATAAATCTAATAGGAAAAATCAACCGAAAACCCCTTTGCCGGAACAAAAACCAGCAACCAGCAACTTGTAACCAGCAACCAATTTATTAACCTTAAAATTTCGAAAAATGAACGATCTTAGAAACAACGTACAGCTCATCGGAAACCTGGGCAGAGATGTCGAATTCAAACAACTGGACAACGGCAACGCCATCGCCCGCGTAACCCTCGCCACCAAAGAGATCTACAAAAAAATGGACGGCAACAAACACGTCGAAACCCAATGGCACAACCTCGTAGGCTGGGGCAAAGTAGCCGAAATCATGAACGTACTGCTCAAAAAAGGCAAAGAAGTAGCCATCAAAGGCAAACTCACCCACCGCTCCTACGACGACAAAAATGGCAATAAACGCTACCGCAGCGAAGTGGTAGTGAATGAATTTATGCTTATGAATTGAAAGTGGTTGCTGGTTGTTTGATTAGGAAGATAAATACTATTTTTTGGAAAAATAGTATTTATTCCACGCTTCAACCTGTAACCCGTAACACGCAACACGCAACATTATTATTAATCAAAAAATCAAATGTTATGCATTCACTAAAAAACACCGTATTACTAATCGGAAACCTGGGGAAAGACCCCGAATTGAAAAAACTCGATGGCGGCAACAGCGTAGCCAAATTCTCGCTGGCCACCAATGAGACCTACAAAAACGCCAAAGGAGAAAAAATAACCTCCACACAATGGCACAATTGTATCCTGTGGGGTAAGACCGCCGAACTGGCCAGTACCTGGCTCAAAAAAGGCAAAGAGATCGCCGCCCGCGGAAAGATCACCTACTCCAATTACGAAGACAAAGACGGCAAGGTCCGCTACACCACGGAAATCGTCATCGACGAATTCACCATGCTAGGGCCCAAGCCCGCTAACTAAACAATCTTGTTTTCATATTCAAACGACACTCCGGTGGATTTCCTGCCGGGGTGTCCTCTACTTTTTGAGAAGTTCCAGGGGTTTCAGGTTTAAAGAGTTTCAGTGGTTGTAATTCAAAAATCTATTACTACTCTGTGCCCTCTGTGCCCTCTGCGCCTACTCTGTGAACACTGTGGTTAACCCCCCGCGCCCTCAATGACTGTAGCCTGTGGACTGAGAACTGAAGACTAAAAATCCGCAATCAACCCAATACTCGGCAATACCCGCCCCGTATCACTATCAATAATATTCGTCCTATATCGCTCCGGATTCTCCGGATCCACCAAAGGAGCAAGACTCTCATCCCGCAAAACCGTCAAATAGGGCACCACCGGCACCGAAGAAGCATAAGCATTCTGCACATCAATATACACCGACAACGACCATCGTTTGAAATCAAACTGCTTATCCACCCGCAAGTCCAGCTGATGAAAAACAGGCAATCGCTCCTCATTCAACTTCGAATAATCAGGAATCCCCCTATAATTCACATCCCACACGGATCGCAACCCGGAAGTCGCCTGATCATATGGCGTATACGGATTCCCCCCTGACGCACTCCAACGCAAGCCTATTTGCCAGTTCTTACCCAAGGTACGCCCCAGACTCACCGTCCCGAAATGACGATTATCCCAGGAAGATGAAACTAGCTCTCCGTTCTTATCTTCAAACTGACTCACCACATAGCTATACGACAACGACCACGACCATGAATTGTGATACTTCTGCTTGATCTGAAACTCCACCCCATAGGCCAAACCTTCCGAACTCGCATCCGCCGGCTGATCCCCGACCAAAACATAATTGGCATTCGCATTCGCAAAAGAAATGGAATCCGTCAACAGGAATGGATAGTCCTGATACTTTTTTTGAAAACCTTCCAGCTTTAACCGGTAACCGCTCGAAGTCGTGTGCTCAATCCCCAACCCAAGGTGATCACTGCGCATGTATTTTAATTCATCCCGGTTGGTAAACTCACCATTTTCAGCATAAGCCATCAACAGATAAGGCGGCACCTGGAAATATCTGCCGGCATTGGCACTCAGCTGCCAGGCTTTTTTGAATTTCCATGAAAGCGACAATCGGGGAGACAATTGCTTCAATGGATTTTTCATCAATTCAGAATAGGTGTTCCCGTCCAATCGCAAACCGGCATAAACAGAGAATTTATCCTCAAAAAACTGCTGACTGAAAGAACCAAATGCCCCGTATCGAACAAAACTCATCAAACTGCGAAAGTTGATCTCATCAACATCATTGGCTCGTCTGGAATAAAGGGAATACTCCTCAATATCCACCTGGTCAGACTCCAGGGCTATTCCGTAATTCCATTCTTGTTTATCTCTGAAAAGCTTGTGCTCGATGCGCAACTTATTCTCTGATTCCTTGGAAGTATAATCAAACAAACGATCCGTTTCCTCTCCGCTGTTGTTGACAAATTTTTCCGCATAATTATAGAAGTGATTCCGACTCAAAACCACCGTGTAATAACTATTTTCCAGATAATGCTTATAAATAGCCCCGGCCGCATAAACAAATTGCTTGCCTTCCGGAATGTAGCCGGTATTGTACAATAATGACTCCGTTGGTTCCGCCCCCAGGTTCAGAGTGTATTTATCATATCCAGCCACACCCGTCAATATCAGCTCGTTTTTATCATTGAACTGAACAACCTGCTTATACTGAACATCCGCAAAAAACGGGATTACAGGAACACCCAAGGCTTTCAACATATGCTGGGTGTAAGACTCTCTTGCGGAAAACAGAAAGGAAGACTTCTTCCCCATCGGACCTTCTAACAGGACACCCCAATCGTTGGCACTTAAAGTGAATGACCCGCCAAAACGATCCTTTCGCCCGGCACGCTGATTAAAAGTTGCCACACTACTCATGGCATTTCCGGCATAGGCAGGAAAGGCACTGCTGTGCAAACTGGCACTCTCCAGCATGAGCACGTTCAATAATCCATTCGGACCTCCGCTGGTTCCCTGTACGGTAAAGTGGGTAATGGAAGGAATTTCCATGCCGTCGAGATAAAACCTGTTTTCATTGGAGGAGCCTCCCCTTACAATGAGGTTATACCCAAAAGAAACCTTAGGTGACACCCCTGGCAAAGTTTTGATAAATTTGGATGCATCCAAAGTAGCACCCGGCATCTGTCTCAGTTCATGAAGATTGATCCGCTGCAGTGCCAGAGGACTTTCAGCCGTATTCCGGTAAGCCTCTGCAGCCACAACGGCTTCATTCAGCTCATTCCCGTTCATGCTCATTTCGAAATTCACTACCACCGGTTTGGATGATTGCGTCTGAATCTCATGTTTAACGACAGTCGAGTAGCCGGTATAGGACGCTTCAAGATTGTAAAGCCCGGCGGGTAATTCAATACGATAAATTCCAAGGCTATCAGCAATCACTCCGCTGCCGACATTGATTACTTTTACAGTGGCAAAGGGCAGGGGTTCATTATTGATAAGATTAACTACTTTTCCCTCGATTACGGTCTTCTGGGCAAACATTCCTATCAGGCAGAGAAAGCTGAAGCCTGCAATGGCAACAATACGTTTCATAAAGGTCAAAAATTGGATGAGCCGCAAAGATAAATTTTCCCATTCTGGCTTTAGTCATTTATTTGTAATGATTTGGTTGAATTAAGGTAGTGAATGAATAGAAAAAAGGCTAAGGCTAGGGAAGGTACACAGTTATTTATAAAACCCCGTGCCTAAACCGTGTCCCCTCTGTTAAAAACACTTAGCGCACCTTGCGCTTCTATTGCGATCTTAGCGGTTAAATATACTCCGCCCTCAAAATCCACTTCCAATTTCCTCTAATTTTTACCCCCGAAAACCATTGCCAAAACCACAATTTAATTGTAAATTTGAGAAAGCCACCTAAGCAATTTTCATGACCGCCTGTATTACCGCCTGCCATCGTGAATCCATCACCTGGTTATGAAACTATTTGTGTTATGCAACCTTCAGAAGATGTTATGAACCGGTTTTATCAAAACACCGGAAAATTATTCTATGCCATCGCCGCCGTAGACAAAAACGTACGCGAGGAGGAGTATGAAAAACTCATCGAAATCATCAAATCAGACTGGCTGCAAATTGAAGATACCGAAGATACTTTTGGTACTGACGCTGCATACCAGATCGAATTTATCTTCGACTGGCTGGAGGATTCATGCCCCGAACCCTACGACTGTTATGAAGAATTTGTCGATTTTAAACGTACACACGAATACGTCTTCACCCCCAAAATCAGGCAACTCGTCTGGAAGACAGCCTACGAAGTTGCCTCCGCATTCAACAAAAGGAATAAATCAGAACTGGCCATGCTGAGTAAACTGGCCATTGAACTGAAGGAAGGAGATGTGGTGATGTAAAAGTGTTTCGGGTTACGCGATTCGAGTTGCGGGTTAAATAAAAAAGCGGGACTTCATGAATATTCACGAAGTCCCGCTTTTTTATTTAAAATCAATCCTCAATCTCCTCAATCCACTGATTCTGTAGACTGTGGACTGATGACTGATGACTGAAGACTAATTAATCTTTCCAATCAGGCACACGTCCCGGCGTCCAGGGAGCTCCGATCTCGTCGAGTTGTTTTTCAAGGGCTGGCAGTTTATTCTCCGCAATTTCCTTAATTTTCGCCAATACTGGCGGGAATTCAGCTTTGATAATATCCAAACCTTGTTTCTCGGTGGTCGTAGGCTCCAAAGTGGATCCTCCACGTGACCAGATAATTTCATTCATTTTCTTACTCAACGGAATCACTGCCGGAGGAATTTCTTCCCAACTCGCTCTGCCCGGAACGCCGTTAAAGGCAAACTTGATTTCCTCCAGTTCAGCACCCAAAGCACGTGCTTCATCTTTCAATTCCTGAGAAGCAGCCGGAGTGTTATATAGGGTCTGTTTGATGGTTTCTACTTTGTCAGCCATCTCTCCCGTAATACGCTGGGCTCCCTGCATGGCCATATACATTTTGAGCAATTCGTCATCAAACGCTTCTGCCACTGCTACCTCTCCCGTTGGCAAGGTATTATTTTTGAGTTCCTTGACCTTAAATGAGACTGGCTCAACCAACGTCGACAACTCACCTTCGTGCCACAACTCTATTCCTACTTTATAAGTTCCGGGAACAACATCTCTTGCCCCAAAGTTCCTTCCGGAACTCAGCGGATTAAACTTCTTGGTACTTACCGGGAATGGAGAATCATAGGACAGATTCCAGGTTACGCGCTTGATGCCCTTTGATGGTGCTTTGGTCATTCGGCGAACCACATTATCTTCATCATCGTAAATGGTGAAGATCAGGTGTGATTTTTCTGCATCTCCTTCCAACTGCATCTCTCTCCAGGTCAGCTGAGGAATGTATTTTCCTTCTTTGAATAACTTCTTCTCCTCTTTCTGGCGCAACTGCTTTTTCGTCTTAGGAACCTCTTTGATGTAATAAGTGAAGGTAGCCCCATAAGCCGGGTTGGCAGCTTTATAAAAAGTAGAACCCTGATTTCCGAATTTACTCATCTGGTTGTACATCAAAGCATCTTTGATCGGGAAGATATAAGCTTCCTGCTCGGCCCACTTGTGAGAAATTTCCCTCAATGGGGTATAGTCATCCATGATGTAAAATCCACGACCAAAAGTAGCCAGTACCAAATCATTTTCGCGCTCCTGAATGGCAATGTCTCTTACAGAAATGGTTGGAATACCCGATTTCAACTGCACCCAGTGTTCACCACTATTAATGGAAAAGAAAACACCAAATTCAGTACCGGCGAATAACAATCCTGCTTTCACGTGATCCTGCTGAATGGAATGAACACTGTGGTTCTTTGGCAAGTTGTTTGAAATGGATTTCCAGGTACGCCCTTTATCAGAACTCATCAAAACATATGGTTTGAAATCATCCATTTTGATATTCTTGAAAGTGGCAAATACAACATTTGCATCGTGCTTGGAAGCCTGAATGTCAGAAACATAGGTATGATCAGGTACTCCGGGGAAGGATTTAACCTGATGCCAGTTGGCACCATTATCTTCCGTAACGGAAATGACCCCATCATCCGTTCCTGCATACAAAAGTCCTTCCTGAACTCTTGATTCATCAAGAGAAACGATGGTTCCCCACTGGGAAGTGGATACGTGTTTCACCACAGCATCTGAAGGCCAGTGTTTATCCATAAACTTGAAACTATCACGATCGAGCTGAGCAGTCAAATCATCACTGATCACTTCCCATGAATTACCACGGTCGTCACTACGGAATACCTTATTGGCAGCACAGTACAAACGTGTTTTTGAATGCGGACTCAGGAACAATGGCGTATCCCAGTTCCATTTATAAGCCAGTTCACCTTTACGCTCACGAGGTTTGATATTCTGTGTCGCTCCACTTTGTTTGTCATAGCGGAACATATTTCCATACTGGTACTCAGAATAAACAATGTTTGGATTTCCCGGCTCAATCGCCTGCCAGAAACCATCTCCACCAAGGGTGCGAGTCCAGTCATCGTTGGTTGCCCCCTGACGATAAAGTGTGCGGGAAGGCCCTCCCATGGAATTGTTATCCTGGGTTCCTCCATAAACATTGTAGAATGGTTCAGCATCGTCAACAGCTACCCGGTAGAACTGGGTAATCGGAAGGTTCTCTTTAAAATCAAAGGTAGCCCCATGATCGTAAGTTTCATAGATACCACCGTCACCACCGATCATAAAGTGGTTGGTATTATTCGGATCTATCCACAATGCGTGATCGTCGACATGGCGGCCATTATTGCCAATAACCTTCCAGGTCTTTCCTGCATCAAGTGTGTACCTTGAACGGGTTTCTGTGCTGAATACTTTATCGACATTTACAGGATCGCAATAGATCTCATTGTAATACTGCCCACTACTGTGGTGGCTACCCATTTTTTTCCAACTTTCTCCTTTGTCAGTTGAGCGGTAAAAACCTCCTTGTTTGTTAGCAGCTTCCACGATAAGGTAAACCACATTAGGGTCAACCGGGGATACATCGATACCCATTCCTCCGATATGCACTCTTGGTAATCCCTTCATGATCTTGCGCCAGGTTTCCCCGCCGTCAGTACTTTTGTAAACGGCAGATTCCGGTCCACCGCCAATTTTACCGTAATGGTGGCGACGACGCTGTTCTGCAGTGGCATACATGATCTTCGGATCGGAAGGATCCATAACCACGTTATTCACTCCTGTGTTTTCACTGATCTCAAGAACCTTGCTCCAGTTTTTACCGCCATCCGTGGTTTTATACAAACCGCGGTCACCGCCCGGTCCCCAGATAGAACCTTCACAAGCGACAAAAACGATATTGCCGTCTTTAGGATGAATGACAATACCGCCGATCTGACGGGATTCTTTCAGCCCCATATTCTTGAAGGATTTTCCTCCGTCAACGGATTTATAGATCCCGTCTCCATAACCGGTAGCCCGCTGGTGATTGTTTTCCCCGGTTCCGACCCAGATCACGTTTGGGTTGCCAGGGTCCATCTCCACATCTCCGATGGCATAGGTTCCATACTTCTCAAAAATAGGTTTCCAGGTAGTACCGTTATTGACGGTCTTCCAGACATTCCCACTAGCCACTCCGACGATATACTCAGCGTGGTTTTTGGGATTAACTGCAAAATCAGCAATCCTTCCTGATGCCCAGGCGGGCCCGATACTGCGCCACTTGAGGCCACCGACCAGAGCTCCGGTGATAATGGTGTCTTTTGGCGTTTCAGCCTTTTCGGATTTGTCCTTCTTCTTGCCTTTCTTTTGGGCAAAAGATTGGTTGGGCAGGCATACTGCAAAGCTCAAAAAAAGCAGCAGTGCCCACTTTGGTAAGGTGTATTTTATCATAACTAAATCAAATTTTTAAACAAAGGAATAACAACACGAACTCCTTTGTGGTTGCTGTAAGTAAGAGATCTGTGCGTTGAGGTGCACAAACAGGTCGAATTTAAAAATAATAGTTTGGTTGGCAAAAGTTTACCCCAAAAGCTTTAATTGCAAAGCCGGAACTAATGAATCGGATGTTCAATCATTCCCCCTATTTTTTCTAAAATCCAGTCTTTACCAATTACAGATCTATCCGTCTGAATCAACTCATGCTTAATATCCAGAAGTTTTTTTTCAAAATCATGCCTGCTCATGGTCTCTTTGGAATGCAAAATCAGCACAAGTTTTTTCATAAATAACAAAAAATTTAAGCTTGATTTTATTCTGTCGGATGACACCTTTTTGTTTCTGGTCAAATAGGATTTGAAGCTGTCGGCAAAAGACAGGACAACTTCATACTCTTTTAATTCAAAGAATATTTTAAGTTGAAGTACTTTAGTATTTATTTGGTAAAAAACATTTTCAAAATTCAGTTTACTCAATAAGACCAATGCTTCCTCATATTGCTTTTGAATGCTGTACAGGTAGGCCAGATTAAAATTATACACATTTTTCCTGATCTTTGGGTTCAATAGATTTTTGTTGTCGTCCATGAATTTCCTGGCCCATTCAAATTCTCCAATAAAACAGGCCAGCACAATCAGGTTTTTATACATCATATGGGACATTTCTCCATTTTCCAAATGAAACCCATCTTCAACCATTAACAAATAGAGATTAAAAACGCTTTTGGAATATTTGTGACCATCCTCGTTGATAAGCACGATCCCCAGATTGATTGCATAATTGTACAAACGATCCAACTCCTCCGGTTTGATCTTCTCTCTGTACTCATGAAGGATTTCAACCAACCTGTAATATCGTTCCTCTCTGTCAAAATCAAGGTGCGTCCTGATGATTCGGAAATATAAATTCACGGTAGGAATCTTCCCGTAATACTCCCACCGCTCTTCAATATAATCCAATAACCTTTCAAAAACACCCAGGTCGTATTTATGATTATAAATAACCATCCTATCCTGTAAATCACAAATTATCTTCATTTTCTCAATGAGAAACCAGGTTTCAAAATCATACAAGGCTTTTTGAACGTGATCAGTATCAATATCTTTTTGATACATGTTATTAATTTCATCATTGAACCTGTTCAGCCTGTAACTATGCAAAAAATAATTGCTATTCAATTCCCTCTGCTTCTCCTTTTTTTTCAACTCCTTTTTCAATTCACTCACAGCGGCCTTCCAAATATGTTTTGAAAGCAATCCTTCAATAATATCTACCTGTCTTTCTTTTTTTTCAGCGTATATTTTTTGCCCTAAAAACTGTTTAAATAAGTCTGATAAGTTAAACATCAGGTTATTGACTGCATGCTCTTTATATTTTTTGCCCGGGTAAATTGCTTCAAAAACATCTGTCTTCGTCAGCGTATCCCACCGGCCAAAACGGTCTTTTAACAGGTTGAAAAACAATGTCGTTTCCTTGTGTTTATTGAAGAAGGGAGAGTGTACAAAATCTCCAAAGGAATTCAATTCACGCCAAGTCAATACCCGAAGTTGTTTTAACAATTTTGAATCCTTCATGGATTGCTTTTTTCATGGAAATAGGAACAATATCTCCTTCGATTAAAAAAAATCCGATTTTTTCGATATTTAAATTAACACTTTTTGCTAAAAATTCAAAAAAATAAAATTCAATAAAATTACACAAAATATTAATAAACAAATACTTAAACATATAAAAATTTACATTTGTCAAAAAAGATTAATTTTTTTATACTTCTCCCGGACTTTTTTTCCCTTCATTTTTGCACTGTAGCAATAAGTGTACGCACAATAAATGGTTTTTTGGTGTACGGAATTTTTGAATTCACCTGTCACATTCTACGATGAAATATTAGGCAGTTACCAACAAAAACCCGCTAATGCGTACTGATTTTTTAAAGCATCTTAAATTAAACAGACATGAATAAGCTTTTTACTTCAATTGTCTTATCCTTTATTTTCACCATTTCAATTTCCGCCCAGGCCGGGCAACTCGACCCCTCGTTTGCGGACGACGGTATCCTGATATGGGACATCAGCGAAGGCGGCCAGGACACCGGAAAAGGAATTGCCGTCCAGGAAGATGGTAAAATTATTGTCGCCGGTTCAGGCGGTTTTGCAGGCGGACTAAGTTTTGACATGTACGCCACCAGGCTCAATGAAGATGGTTCAGTTGATGAAACTTTCGGGGAAAACGGAGTATTTCACTTTGAAAATGACCTCGGCTCAGACCTCGTTTTCGACCTCGACCTGATGGAAGATGGAACTATGTTTATTACAGGTTCTTATGCTCCGGCTCCGGCAAATCCACAACTGATGGTTTTGAAACTTAATTCGGATGGAATGCTGGACAGCACCTTTGCGAATAATGGCGCTTTGATCGATTCGATTGATGTGAGCGAAGATTATGGCCACGCTCTTCTTGTCGACGAAACGGGCAGCATCTTTGTCGCCGGAAACAGCAAAATTACAGGATTCGGCTATAACAGGAACTTTGTAACCAAGTATGATGCCAGCGGTATGGTCGACTCTACTTTTGGGGACAATGGCATTTTTCTTTGGAAACTGGACTCTACTTATAACGATGTTGACAGAATGGTATTTGCCGATGACGGCGATCTGCTGGTCTCCGGTAGAGCAGCCCCTTTTGGAACAGATAAGTTTTCCGTTTATAAAGTCAAAGCCGACGGTACAGGTCTTGACTCTACCTTTGCGGTAAACGGAGAATTATATGCTCCTTTTCAGGGAAGTGCCTATGGTATGATGGTTCACTCTAACGGAAGCATCATCCTTACAGGAACAAATCAAAATGCAAACGGGAGAGACTTGGTGGTTACCGCATATAATCAGGACGGAACCGTAAACACCAATTTCGGTCAGGATGGTGTGTTCATCTTCGACCTCAACATCAGTGATATCGGGCTGAATGTAATCGAGCAGCAGGATGGCAAGATCATCGCTTCAGGCGAATCCGGGGGTACTATTTTCATAGGACCGGAACGTGCCATTATCTCAGTCAGACTTTTAGAAGACGGCACCCTGGATACTACCTGGGGAGAAGAAGGATATGTAAGAACGCCAACATCCACATGGATGGCATGGTCTGATGCTTCAACCATACAGCCTGACGGAAAAGTACTGCTCGTCGGTCTCTCGGCCATTACCAACAATGATTTGACCGTTATCCGCTATGGCAACTTCATCGATCAGGATGAAGACGGCTATGGCCTTGACGAAGATTGTAATGACCTTGTAGCCGAGATTAATCCTGGAGCAGAAGAAATCCCGAATAATGATATTGACGAGGATTGTGACGGCATTGCTCTGGTAATCGACCTTGACGGAGATGGTTATAACTCTGACAAGGACTGTGATGATGAAAATGCGGCTGTTAATCCGGGCGCTGAAGAAATTCCGTATAATGGTATAGACGACGATTGTGACGAGACCACTCCCGACGATGATCTGGACAATGACGGATTCGTCCTGGCAGATGATTGTGATGACACCAACGCCAACATCAACCCTGATGCCGTCGAAATCCCTAACAATGAGATCGATGAAGATTGTGATGGCATGGACCTTACCGTAGGAATAAACGAGACAGAACTTGCTCAGCAGTTCAAGGTATACCCTAACCCGGCAACAACCTATGTAAATGTAGAATCCGGCAGCGATTCTCCTGCGATAGAATACATCCGGGTTTGTGATTACACAGGAAAAGAAATCAGAAAGATCAAAGTAGCATCCATAAACAACAAGGTGTCGGTAGACCTGGGAGGTTTGCCACAGGGTTTATGGTTAATTTCCCTTCAGACTACAGAAGGTACGGTTGTAAAAAGAGTTATCAAGACCTGAATTTAAGGTGCTTTATTTGTCCGGATTGCCAGTTTCTTCTGAAATTTGGCAGTCCGGCGTTTTAACTTTATGATCGAGTAAAATTTAATAATATGCAAATCCGAAAGCACCTTATAATAACAATCATTTTCGCGATTGCAACTTTAGCCCTTCAGGCCCAGAATCTCATCCAGAACCAGGGTTTTGAAGAATGGGACGGCACAGCAGGATGGCCCCCCAACACCCTTGCACCTCTCACACACTGGTATGAAGCCAATGGTACTTCTGACCACCACCACGTTGGCAACAACCCGGGTAGCAACCTCACAGGCCTGGTGGATTGCCCCCTCGGACAAGGAAATACCTGGTGTGGCGTAGCCTACGAAGGCGAAGGCGTCCTTGGCTGCTGGAAAGGCAACGGCCCTGATGGCAGCAGGGAATGGGCAGGAATCCAGTTGTCAGAACCCATGGTAGCAGGCGGCTGTTATAAAGTATCCTTTTGGATACAGAACAAAAAAGATAAAGTTGGTCAAGAATTTGTCTCCAATCAATGGGGCGTTTTCTTTAACCATACGGAAACGCCGTTTTTCAATGCAAATCTCGCCAATTACGCTGCCATGTCAGACCATTGGGTGGCCTGTGAAGAAGTGATTGACGGCAGTGAATGGCGCTACCTGGAATGGGATTACCAGGCGAGTGAGGACTTTGAATATATGTACATCGGTTTTATGGGGGATTTTGCCACCTCGACATACAGTGTCCCCAACGATGATTATCTCCTGGGATATTACGTGTGGATCGATGAGGTCAGTGTTACAAGAATTGACCCGCAGCTTGAATTAACAGAGGATATCACCATTTGCCAGGGGGAAAGTATCACTCTGCAAGCTACTTCGAATTTCCCGATAATCTGGGAAGATGATAACAGCGGAGTAACTTCCCGCACCGTGAGTCCGGAGCATACCACGACTTATTACATACAGACACTCGACAGTACCTTGTGTTCCGTGCGCGATTCCATTGTGGTAACTGTGATTGGAGATGAAGTAATCGATTTTTCAGGTGTCACCATTTGTGATGGTGCTGATCCCCTGATCCTGGAGCCATCGATTACAACAGGTTCATGGAGTGGCCCGGGAATCATCAATGCCGAAGAAGGCTTGTTTGATCCGTCTGCCACGGGAGTTGGCGACCATTACGTGACCTATAATTCCGGGGCAGATTGCAGCGAAAATTTCACTATGTATGTTCAGGTAATCCCTCCTCCGGAAATTATTTTGGAAGCAGACACCATATCCGGTTGTCCTCCTTTAATGGTCGGGTTCAATGAAATTGGCCCAATATCAGGGATCTCCTATGACTGGAATTTTGGAAACGGGACATTCAGTGATACCCCATTAATGGCCTCCACGGTATATGCCGATCAGGGCGCATACGATGTAACCCTGCATGTTGTTTATTCCGAAAACTGCCAAAATACGTCCACCTTTGAAGATTTCATTGAAGTCTTTGAAGCTCCGGTGGCAGACTTTGACTTCAGCCCGAACAGCCCTTCCAACTTGAGTCCGGATGTGGAGTTCACCGATGCTTCTTCAGGGGTGATCACCGACTGGCTGTGGGCTTTCAGTAACGGTAACACCAGTGATAAAAGCAATACAACAGCCAATTTTGAAATGCCGGGCATTTATGATGTATCCTTACAAGTTACTACCATTGACGGTTGCCAGGATTCCATTTCCCGTGAAGTGACCGTCAAAAGCATCGTCAATTTTTATGTCCCCAATGCTTTTTCACCTAATAATGACGGTATAAATGACTTGTTTGAAATTTACACTGTCGGACCTTTACAGGAATATAAAATGACCATTTTCGACCGCTGGGGCGGAATGGTTTTTCAAAGTGAAAATTTGAATGACCCATGGGATGGCAACCTCATAAACGGGACAAAAGCAGATGTGGGGGTTTACATTTACGTAATTGAGTATCAATATCAGGGAATTACTCCGGGACAGGATTTCTCAGGCACGGAATCCGGGGATATTATGATAGTGAGATAAATAAAACAATAAGCTTTAGCAATGGGCTGCAAGGAATTATTTCTTTGCAGCCTTTTTCTATAATTCCCACCCGTACTTCTCCCAATCCTCCAGATAATCTACATCCGAAAGCGTAGGGAGTTCAAACCATGTTTTCCCCAACCCTCGCATACGGTCAACGGTTTGCTCAAAAACAAAAGCCGTACTCCACTCCATATTTTCGAAAAGTTCGGGGGTTGGTGATTTCATGCCCAGCAAATAGTATCCTCCGTCAAAAGCAGGCCCGATGACAAAGTCGTGTTCATCCAGGTGATGAAATGCCTGTTGCAGGATTTCCGGGTTGATGCCGGGGATATCGCTACCCACGATGACCGCTTTTTCATGGTTCTCAAGCGCCTGTTCAAAAGCATGATTCATCCTGCCTCCCAGACCTTCATTTACCTGTGCATATTTCACAAAAGCGTCAGATGACCATTCGTCTTCATTATTAATCCTGTCAGCATAAAAAAGCAAACGGTTTACATCGAGCTGAAGCACTGTACTCCTGGTATAAGCCAGAAGGGATTTGTAAATTTCCAATGCCTTTTCATCACCAACGGATTTTGCAAGCCTCGTTTTGACCTTACCCAGTTCCGGATTTCTGATAAAAATAATGAGGGCTTCTTTCGACCATCCTTCCAACTCCATTTTTTTATTTCTTTGTGAACTATATGTCTATGTGTTTTTATTCCCCTTTTGGTTTAAAAACCAACCTCCGGGCATTTTTCTCAATATCCCCTCTGTTCATCTTTTGCTTCCGGTATTGCACATCAATGAACATTTTGGCTTGATCTTCATAATGATCACTCATGATATTACCGGACTGTCCGGTTGGATTGATGTTCTGAGAATTTTCGACATCTCCAAAATCCAGCAGGATTCTCAAGGCCGGCCCGCTCTTCACTTCATAACGATCATCTGCAGAAAGTTTATGTTCAATCTTATTGGGCGTCCCATTACCTCCGGAAGAAGGAAAAGGTCCTACATTAAATATTTTATCAAAAGGCTTTTTCTGCCCAATCGGATGGACATGGGTAACCAGGTTGACATCCTTCCAACGCCATTTACTGATATCCTCGCCAAGTCCGCTGTAAAGGTTTTCGCATGTTTTTTTGAAAGCCCGCACAAAGATCTCATGTTGTGGCTCTTTGTAGTTTTCCGTGGAAATATCATCCCACCAGGGAGAATCGGGATTATTGATGAAATTCGGCACACTATTGCGGTAGGAATAGGACATCAAAACCTCTTCGAATGACTCCTCACTAAGTTCATCTCCAAAACATTGCTCCGTCATAAAATAGAGGAACTTATTGTAAACAATAGCAGCTTTGCTGTCCTCTCCATGTTCCCCGGTCCAGCCATCCAGCAAATTCAACAGCACGGATTCTTTTTCAGATAACTTCACTCCTTTTAAAACAGAAAAGATCTTCCTTGCATTAGCTTCATGAATGGCTGAGGTGTTATCTGCATGTACCGATTTCAGATCCTCCAATGTCCAGTCATTCCTGGATTCCAGCAAACTGACAATACGATCATATCGTCCATTGGGCAAATAATATCCAGGATATTGCTGTCCGTTCACAGGATCAGGTTCATTATTGGACGAAACCAGGATGCCGGATTCGGGATTTTCACTTTGTGGATTTTCTGAAAAATCATAATAGCCCAATAACTCATCCTCGCCACTTGCTCCGTCCAAAAAACGCGAAGGATTCACGTGAGCCGGTCTTTTGGGCATCTTTCCGGAAGCCCACCATGCAATGTTTCCGTCTTTATCACCATAAAGCACATTGAGTCCCAAAATATCATTGGTTGCCGCAGCCTGTCTTGCCTGATCGATATTTTTGGCATGAGCCATATCATAAAAGGCCTTTACAGAATTGTTAGGCAATTCAAATAGGGACCACCAAAAACTAACCGGCTCTTCTCCAAGGCCTGGCAAGACTTCATTCACAATCGGACCATGCCTGGTCTTTTTAACTTCAAGATTCACATCGTCACTGTCTTTGACTTTGATGGTTTTGTTAATTTTTTCAACTGCCTGCCAATGGTCATTCTCCCATACTTCATCCGGGTTATCCGGATTCGCTTTTTCTTTATAAAGGTCACAGATATCCACCGGAAAAATGGTCATACCCCAGGAGACATCGCGGCTATGACCGATGGCAGCAAAGGGTACTCCTGCCAAATAACTGCCATAAAACTCAAACCCCGGATATGCCAAATGAGCCTCATACCATACAGATGGTTGAGCAAAAGGAATATGTGTATCATTGGCCGTGATCGCTTTCCCGGATTTGGTACGGGAAGGAGCCAAAGCCCAGGCATTACTACCTTCCCAAATGGGTAGGAAAAGATCGGGGAAGGATTCCAGGTAAGAAAGTGCTTCTTTTGATACGGATACAGAATCTTCTGCAATTGGGTTTTCCTCAAAACCGGTATAGTTCATAAACCAGTCTTCGAGGTATTGGTCACCGTAAACCTGTTTGATTTCCTCAATGACCAGATCAATCTTGAATCCGTTAGTAAACGCCAGTGCCATATAAATGATGGTGGAATACATATCCTCTATGGCATAAGGTTCCTTTTTAATGCCCAGCAATCGATACTCAATCGGCATGGTGGCTGTGTTCATATAGTGATTGATGCCATCGATGTAAGCAAAGGCCTCTTTTTGCATGGGTGTCTCCTTTTCGGAAAAAGCAAGAGCAGCCATTCGCTTAGCCTCATCTCTCAATCCGAGGGTAAGGAAATATTTGTCGGTATCAATCAGATCCGGGCCGAGCAATTCCGACAATCTTCCTGAAATTAGCCTGCGGATAAGCTCCATCTGGAAAAGCCTCTCCTGAGCATGAACATACCCAAGGGCAAAATAGGCATCTTCGGCATTGCCTGCATATATGTGAGGAATGCCATATTCGTCAAACAAAACTTCTGTATCGGCACTAACTCCGGAGACTTCGAGGGTGCCCTCATATTGAGGAGCTTGCTTGTCGAGGTAAATAAAAAATAAAGTGACTGCCAATCCGATGAGGACTAGAAGAGAAAGTAGTATACGTTTTAATATTTTCATTCAAAATCTTTTTTTAACCGCAATTGGAACGTAGTGTCATCCCGAACCTGTCTGCTGCCAGGCAGGCGAAATTTCATATTGAGTGTACTCGTAGAGTCGGGAGGCGCAAAGAAGCGCTAAGTTCGCCAGGAATTTTTAATGAAACAAAGTGAAACGACATGAAACTATGTCAAACATCGAACAACGCGAGCCTTCAAACAACATCAAACTCCCCTAATCTTCAACTCTCGGCAATTCTACGAAAAAAGTAGTGCCTTTCCCAACTTCCGTTTCAAACCAAATCCGGCCGTTGGCAGCTTCCACAATATTTTTGGACATGGCTAAACCAAGCCCCATGCCTGAATTTTTGGTTGTGAAACTGGGTTGAAATACCCGGTCACGCTTATCTTCAGGAATACCTTCCCCGTTATCAATTATTTTCACTTTGGCCAACTCCTCAGTAGATTCAAGTATAATATAAATGTCGCCATTTCGATCTTCAGGAATAGCCTGAATGGCATTTTTGATCAGATTATTGAATACCCGCATAAGTTGTTCCCTGTCCGCGAAGACACTCACTTTTTCAGAGCACAAATCCAGGGTCACGATGACATCTTCGTCCGCTTCTTTTTGGAATAACTGATGAACGGAATCCAACAGATTATTCAATACAAAGGTAGCATTTTCGGCCTGGGGCATTTTGGCAAAATTGGAAAATTCGGAAGCTATCCTGCTCAAACCGTCAATCTGCTCGATGAGTGTTCTGGAAACTTTATCCATCATTGGTTTGGCCTGTTCCGGATCCGTGTCAAATACCCGCTTCAGATGTTGAAGATGCAGTTTCATCGGTGTCAAAGGATTTTTAATCTCGTGAGCCACCTGTTTGGCCATCTCACGCCACGCCCCTTCCCGCTCTGATTGTTTTAGCTTTCTGGCACTTTCTTCCAGTTGTCCGATCATATTGTTATAGGCATTAACCAACTGCCCGATCTCATCATCACTATCCCATTGCAAAGGTTCATTGGCATTGAGATTGGTTCCTTTTAATTTTTCAACCATACGTACCAGCGGGTCCGCAATCCTGTTCGCAACCAATATTCCGATAGCTGCCGTGATCAGCAATAGGAAGACATAGACATTCAACAGGTTTTCCCAAAAACGATAAAGATCCTTTTCCTGGTTGGATGGGCCATGAACTGCCGTCTCCTCCATGGGTTCCGAAGTCCTCATATTCATGGAATTCCGGAAAGAAATTGTGGTTACCAGCCCCATGGCAAAAAAGGAGCAAAGCATCAACACAATGATGTACAATTGAACCTTATTTCTCAAAGATGGCCCCCAGAAAAGCGGAAACTCCTGGGTCATTGGCAATGCTTTGAGGTAATAATTCAGCACAGAAAGGAAAATGACCACAAAGATGAACAAACTGAATATAAACGAAAACAAGGTCATAGGTCGATAAAGACCTCCGACTTCCCTACCGATGATGACCGTAACATTGTCAAGGGAACTATAGATCACATTGGCATTTGCTCCGCTCATCACTTCTTTCCAACCTCCTGCAGAAGGTATTTGGGTTCGTGTACTATCGCTTAACAATACTTCATCTCGCTGCCAGATAAACCGGTCATTTTTGTAAACCGCAAAATGGTAATTATCCAGCCCTTCCAGTCCTTTGAAATTTTCTCTTCCTGAAGAAGAAGGTTTCGCACAAAAGACCACCGTATTGAAGGCAGTAGTATCCCCCGGAATTGGAAAATATTTTTTGGTAATGTAGGTGTAATTATGCTCGTACAATCCTGTACCAAAAATAGTATCTGCCGGCATTTCCTTCACCTTTGCTAAAATATCAAAACCAATTGCAGGATCCACACCTGCTACAAAGGAATGTCCAAATTTTTCATTCACCACAAAAATGTCATACTCATAAACCCTGGAAAAGTATTTATTCTGTCGGGCATATCCATCGATCCAACGTCGCAGTTTCTGTATTTCAAAAGTAAAGGGAACGGGAGCCTTAAAACAAAGTTGAAGACTATCATCCGCATAAATCTCCTCAAGTAATGGGGCAAGTTGTTCCTCTGCAGTAGAATCCTGTAATACCGCTAACGATTTGGCTAATTCCAATCGATTTTCCCGGTCCTTATCGAGGTTGTACTTATAGAAAACAAAGGCCATGAATATGGAAATGATGAACAACCAGGACATCAGCCAGGTAAGACTGGTCGTCCTGCTATCGATATACAAGTCAAAAAGCAGCAGATATATAAATGCAATCAGTACCATTTGATAGGCTGGAAACCCAAGATTAAAAAAAGGTACTATGAAAAAACTCACTGCCAGAACAGCAATGAGGGTAATCAACCTTGCATTCCGTGCCAGTCCTGTCCGGAATACATCGAGCATCATCCGGTGAGAAAAAATAAAAAAGGCGATGGTCGTCAGCAGAGCACTGAAAGATGTGGAGGTAAGCTGATTTATCAAAATACAATATATTTTCAAAATCAAGCACTACCCTGGACTCAACAACCAGCCATTTCAATTGGCGGGTAAGAAAAAATAAGCCGAGTACAATGCCCAAATAAATGCCGCCGGCAGAGATCATCCGAAAAGTCTGGCGGGCATTTTCAGGGATTTTGTACTGAAACCTGCGGTGAAAAACGACACTTATCCACAAGAGGAACAAACTATTATTCAGCGCACTGGGATACCGGTAACACAGCGTGATAAATAAAACGGCGATCGCCAATGTCAGCCAATAACGTTTAAACATATTCCTCGTTTTACGCAAAGCCACGGCTTTGGTTGCCCGTAAATTTAATTTGTTATCTGTAAAATCAAGCCCATTGACGATAAAATCTGGGTTAAAGGCAAAAATATCGGCCGGAAAACAAAACCTGCTTCCATTTTGTTAAATCACCTGTGTAATTAGGAATTCTTTGGCAAAGCACCTAATTTTCAAAATACTTATCAAAAAACACCCGCTTCATGACATACAAATACCCATTGATACTCCTATTATTCCTGCTATCTTCCTGTAGTCAGGAAAAAGAAATCCTGGTGTTTGGCACTTCAGATCCGCTCGATCATGTAATTGGCCTGTATACCTTTAATCTGACCGTAAATTACGGCACAATACAGCCTAACATCAGTAATTATCTGCCTCCAAAGAAATTCACCACCGAAATCCTGAGGTCTGAAAACAATAGGGAAATTTCTATTCTGAACATTCATGACACCGGAACCTGCGTTTATGCTACCATCACCGGAAACACTATTGACATTCCCTTACAGGATCTCAATCTGATAGAAGAGGTTTTTGGTTTTAGCATCATTCCCGATTATCCTGAAAAAACAGTTCACATCAAAGGAAGCGGTTCGCTTATCGAGATACCAAGAACAGACTCAGAAGCCATCCAATGGAAAATGGAGATCGAATACCAACTGACTCATGACGGCGTTCCGCTATGGAATATTTCCGGGCATTCGGAACGGGAGCCGATATCGGGAGATTTGGAGTTTACTTGTAAGTAGGGTTTTGAAAAAAGTGGTAAAAGCCTCCAAAAAAACTTTTGAAGCTTAACCGCCAAGTTTGCCAGGAAGGCCCAATTAGCGCCAAGTATTTTCTAAAAAATGAGATAATTTTTAGCCGGTAAGAAAGAGGACAAAATTAGTTTTGATCAAAATACTTTATTCAATCAAGAAGGCGCTGAGAGCTGTTACGCAAAGTTTCGCGGAGAAGCGCAGAGTTTCCTTTAGAAAAACAAACAAAACTGCGGCCCTCCCGACATTTTATGTACGGGATGGATCATCTGCGGTATAACCCTATCGTTTTACCTCAAGAAAACATCTGATTTAAAGTAGTTCTGTCCATGTACTTAATGTTTTTGAAGGCCCTAAACTTCTACTCTAAAATTTTACACTCTACCCTCCGGTTGATCTGGCGCCCTGCTGCTGTGTCATTGGTGGTTTTGGGTGAATTTTCTCCGTAACCTTTGAAGGTTACCTGATCAGGCGAGACTCCGTTAGCTACCAGATATTCTGAAACGGCTTTGGCTCTGCTTTCTGACAGCAACTGGTTGGCCTCCTGCGTGCCAATACTGTCTGTGTGCCCACCAATTTCTACTTTTTTTGAAGCATTTTTCAACAACCAACTGACCAACTGATCCAATTCATGACGGGCATCCGGTAATAACTCCGCTTTTCCGTTTTCAAACTCAACATTTTCAAATGTATATTGGTTAGTCGAGGCTAAAGAAGCTTCAAGATCCTGCCCCGCTACTACCAACCGAATATCATCGATACAATAATATGCAATGCGTTTGGCGATACTGAAAAAATTGCCGTTAGGGTTCTGCTTAACAAATTTCTCCTCGAAATCATTTGGATGAATATCTGTTCTGAAATCAGTGAAAAAATTTCCGATCAGGATATACTCATAACTTCCTTTAGCGACAAAAGTGGTCTTCAGTTGTACCCACTCACCCTGAGGAGAGGTTATGATATCTTCAAAAACCAATTGAGGGCGCAAACCAAATTGTTTAATGGATTGCCGGATATTTTCATTTTCGCCATAGGCCAATTTCACAAAAGCCACCCCAAGGTTATTACAAGCTACCGGGTAAACGTTTGCATTTCTGTTATAAACCGACTGAAGGTGATTGACAGCAACCAAATTATCCTTTTGTATCCACAAACTAAACTCATAGGTTTCCCCCGCTTGCAGAGGTTCTGTTAATTTCCCCTGGATAATCTCATGATAATCCGTAGGGTAACCGGTATCCTCCGCCGGGTGATACAAGATCAGCCCAACCATGCCCTGTCCACTTTTTGGTCTTGGATAAATGCAATCTTCCCCTGAATCCGGATAGGTGATTATATCCGGAGTCAATCCCCTGAAAGTATTCCAATCATTAGCATAAGCGTTAAAATCTTCAGGATATTTGGTATAAGCACAAGGCTTTACTTCAGCAGTTGAAGCAGTTTCTTCAAAGCCGGGATTTTGTACGAGATTCTGAGCGTTGGCGTTATAAAAAAGGAAAAGTAATAAAAACGGAAGGGTCATTTTGAAGTTAGTCATAACATCTGGGTGTTTCCTTAATAATGATCTAAATCCAAAAAGTAACAAAACGCTCCCGCGGGCAATTTGCTACAGACCAATTATTTGGGTTTCTCCAAGGGAATTATCCAGTCTGCATGTTTAAAATAGTGCCATGGCTCTGCTGCCAGGTCAACCTCTTTGTCCACATACCTGAAGTAGTTGCTGCCATTAAGTTGACAAAAAATGTCAGCATATACTTCTGGTTCCCAACCTTTCGCCGTGTATTCTTTTTTGAGAAACTGAGCAAACTCCCAGATCATATCCGGGTGAGTGTAGATATTTCGATTTTGTCTTTTGGTAAGATAATCTCTGGGTTTTACCTCTTCGGTTTCCCCGGTACGGGCATCCACTACATTAAAGGTTCCATGCCCTCGTTTGGCACGCAACATCATGCGCCAGGCGTAGCGGTGCCCCTCCTCTGTCCAGGCAACATTTCCCGGAAATAAATGGTGTCTTAACGGCAAGGTTACATGTATCAGGATAATTACCATCAAAGCCCCGGAAATCCATGGCTTCGACTTTGCACTTCCCTGCCAAAGTCCAGCGTTTTGTACGGTACCATGCACTTTAAATTTATTGATGATGACTTTGGTAACGAACCGTGAAATTCCGGTTGTACTACTCTTGAATTTCTGTAAAATCTTTATCGGAAAATCAGGCGGAAAAAACAAGGCCGTCAAGGCCACAGAAAGCCAGGGAAAAATCCCGATATTAAAAACCAACAGGTTGGAGAAATGAAAAAAGACTACCGCAGCAAAGGCATATTTCCGGGTCTTTTTTCCAAGCATAAAAAAGGCAGCTGTCAAATCAAGTAACAATCCGCCATAGGCCATGAACCAGGCAACAGGCTCCTTGGATATCAACGGACCGATCAGCCAATAATCTTTTTTGTAACCAAGCCATAACTTTAGCGGCATAGCCTGCAACCAGTCCGGGTTTATTTTGGCAATCCCGCCAAAGAAATAGACCACTCCCATGAAAAAGGGTAAAACAGCCAGGCTCCAAAAAGGGATTTCGCGGGTGCGGATACCCGGATTTTTTTGGGCATCCAGGCTGAACCACCTGTTGGCCGGCAGAAAAAACATCACAAATGACAACCAACAGAACAGGTATCCATGGTTGAGATATTGAGTTTTTTCCAGCAAAAATAGCCAGGTAAAACCAATGGCAAAAAACAAGGTACTGATGCGATACCATTTTCCGAGGAAGATCAGAACCGCCGCTAACAGCAAACTGATAAAAAACAAAGACATCCACGGTTCCGGCAACGGATCGAGCCATTCAAAACCGAAATAATGGAAATGAAAACCATCTGCATTAAACACATCTTTATACAAATGATAATACCCAAAAACACCCACGACATCCGCAAAGGCCAGTATGCCGAAGACCAATCTGAAAAAGACGAGAGAAGCTATTGGGACGGGGCGGAATAAAAAATTCATGGTATCAAAAATGCAATTGAAAAGGAATTACAACAACTGGTTCATTTAAACTTTCTTGCCAGAAAAATATACCCGGCAGTAATCACAAAGATCCCTAATATCAGTGCCCACAAGACCCACATATTAAGGGAACCCCGGTTGCCACCCGCTTCAGCAATAATCGCCCAGGTTATATAGGCCATCAAAAGCATTGTCCAAAGGTTGATGACTTTTAACATGATTCGGGAAATAGCGTATTGAAACTCCTTATTCTCCTCCGTAATTTTGACAGGATAATTGTAAGTATCCGGAGATGTTTTTGAAACGAAAAATAAAAGCAAGTAAGTTCCTAAGGCGATTCCGGGTCCCAAAAAAACGATTCCTCTTCCACCCCAGGCATCCGGTTCGCCCCTGGCATTAAAATGATGCGGAATAGTATCAGGAAGAGACCCGAATTTCATGGCAGCATAAAGCCACATGGCGATCAAAAGGAACAAGGTAAACCATTCGATCATTCGTTCCTGTTCTACTAATGGGATTTGTGGTCCGGAGTTTTGCATGCCGTTTTGACCATAAATTTAAACCTGCAAACCATTACTTGTCAAAAATTGAGTAAAAATTTTACCGAGACGGTAACCAAATGGTAAATACACGGATATAATCAGGAGAGCGAAAAATACTACATTCCAAAATCCAATTGACATGAAAAGAAGTTTCATAATACTCGTTTCCGCACTTTTTATTGCAGCATTTACCTTTAGTTACTGGTTTTCTGTTCAGCAAAATATCAACCAGGAACTGGAGGTTATCGAGCAAAAACTCAATAAGGTCAAGGTGATACCATAAAATCTAAATCAAAAGGATTAAATTTGGCCCGTTCAAACAACCAATCCTAAAAAAATGCAGGAACATTTCACCAATCTTCGGGCCACCAGGAAAAACGTATCAATAGTCGTTGAGGGACTAACACTGGAACAACTCAACACCATTCCCGATGGCTTCAATAACAACATTGCCTGGAATATAGGCCACATTGTAGTTACCCAGCAATTGTTGGTCTATGCGCTTTCCGGAGCAAAAACCATTATCCCGTCGGAAACCATAGATTTATTCCGCAAAGGAACATCTCCCGAAGGTAAAGTCACACAGGAACAGATGGATGAGATCCTATCCTACATGGAGTCCACTATCGATCAGACTGAAAAAAATCTTGCTGCCGGCGTTTTCGGTGATTATAAAGAATATCCTACCAGTTACGGCATCACCCTCCACAACCTTGAAGAGGCCATTATTTTCAACAATATGCACGAAGCAATGCATCTTGGGTACATCATGGCCATGAGACGGGCTTTGGGCTAGGGTTCAGTTGGCAGTCCTCAGGCTTCAGACTTCAGTAGCAGTAGCAGCCAGAAATACTATTTTTCGAAAAAATAGTATTTCTATAACCAGTAACCAGTAACCAGCAACCAGCAACCTCAAAACTTCCCCATCATCTCCCGCCTTGTTTCGGCTTTTAGCCTGTGATAGTTCTTAATTTGGCTGTCATTGAGTAGTGGGAACAACTCCGCTTCCCTTTGGCTGTTGATCTCTTTCATCTTAAAAAATGCGGACCACCAATTCAATTCCGGGTCGATGACCTGCTTTTGAACCATGCGGGCGTATTTGAGATTGATGCGATTGATTTCGGGAACTTCTTCCTCAGACAACGGCAGTGATTCAATCATTTGTTGGGTAGCGATTGCACTGCGCTTTTCGGGAGTATCGTACTTTTCCGGAATGGTTTGTCCTACCAATTGGAGTGTAATAAAAAGAAAAATTACGGTGCTGATTGTATTTTTCATTGATTTAAAAATTAAGCATAAAATTTGAAATTGGATTGTCAGTATTCATTATTCTGTTAGCTTTAACCACAGGGTTCACCGAGAAATCACAGAGATCCCTGAGGTTTACCATAAAATATTGGAACAAATAAACTCCTTGAACCCCTTGGAACCTTTGAACTCCTTGAACATTTAACCAAAAAAGGAGCGACTGGCAGGAGCCTTCCTTCCAGTCGCTGTCATTTCAAAAAATTAAACTCAGGTCCGTTGGGAATAATTTTTCAGAAACATCAAAGAGATAATGTTCATGGGACATTTTTAATAAAGGTCGATTTCGTAGGAGTTGCCGTTCACCACAACAATGGCAGAACCGTTGCCCTGGAAGATGACTTCTGCTTCAAAAGTGAAGCTGTGACCAGTGGAGCTCTGTCCTGAAACCGTTACATCTGCCGTACCACTTTCTATTCTGCGGGATCCCTTGTCAACGCTCAGATTAGTCAAGGACATTTCTACTGTGGAAGTCAAAGAATTTTCATTTCTAACCTTTGAGGTCTGGCTGCCTGAGCGGGAATAGTCGCCGTTCAACACATACTCGGTTCCCAGGATAAGATTATCAAGGCTCCAGAGGCTGCTGGATGCATCTAAAGATTCCATACGCGTGGTTTCATAGTCCCCCTGAGATTCACGACCAAAGTCGAGGCTGACAGGAATCTCGGCATCGTTGCAATAAACCGTCCATTCCAGAATATTGGTATAAGAAGCCTCAATGAAAGCAGTATTATGTGCAACGGAAAAAGTAGAATCAAAGGTGACTCCACAAGGGCTCAGTGTTTTTTCAGCATATTTATCAGCCACTTCAGAAGCATTTTCCACCTCACTAACCAATCCTTCGGTATTCATTGTGAGAGCTCCTTCGATAACATCAACAGCATCCTCTTCAGATATCTCTACCAGGTCAGGGGTGTCGTCATTGTCGCGGTCACAGGAAGTGGTGAAGGTGACAACAAACATCAGAGCGATAAGGCCAAATGATCTCAACAGGGTTTTCATAACTTCAGATTTTTGAATTTGCGTTTTCATGATTTGAATTAATGTTTTAGATGAATGAAATAATTTTTTTCGTTGACACAAAACAACCGGCTTTTTCATTTCCATGAAAATTTTTTCAATGAATGGTCCCGCTTTTTCAATAATCGGTTCTAATAGCTTTTTAATCGGGAATTATCAGGTGTCCATTTCAACCAATTTTGGAAAAAAAGTACCAACTTTGCATCATGGATAGACAGATACACAACTGGTGGAGTCCCAATCTTCACAAACACATGGACATTGCCGTTTACGGCCATTACGGATTTGCCCTGCTGCTCATTCCTACAGCAGCGGCTGACTTTCTGGAATATGAACGTTTTCTACTGATCGAATCGATCCGCCGCCATATTGAGGGCGGCAAGGTCAAGGTCTTTTCCATCAACAGTATCAATAGCGAAAGCTGGCTCAACAACCACATGCATCCGCGGGATAAATCTATCCGCCACCAGCAATTCAACTCCTATGTCTTCCACGAGGTGGTTCCTTTTATCCGTACGCATACCAGTCAGGAGACGCCTATAGTTACCTGTGGTGCCTCCCTGGGAGCATTGCATGCGGCTAACCTGTTTTTCAAAAGACCGGATCTTTTCGAAGGGGTGATCGCCATGAGCGGAGACTACAACCTCAGCACCTACACCAAAGGGTATCACGACGAGGATGTTTATTTCAACTCCCCGGAGCAGTACATGGCCAATCTGGATGACCAGCACTTTTTGCCAATGCTCAGATCCAAAAAACATATCCATTTCCTGACAGGCTCGGGAGATTATGAAAATCCGGATGCTGCCCGCCGGATTTCCGGTATTCTGAGCGACAAAGGTATCCCGCACGAGCTGGATGTCTGGGGCGCTGATATGAGACACGACTGGCCTACATGGAGAGATATGCTGCCGTATTACCTGGATACGAGGTTTTGATTTGGTTTTTGAACTTCGAAATTCGATATTGGGTGTTCATTCCCGACACTGGCGTGTGCGGGATGTCGCTTCGCTCCATCTTCGGTTCCGTTATGCTTTCCGGGTAATTCTGCTTTTTGATCAGAGAAGGGAGCAAAGCAAAAGTTTCAATTTGGGAAAATCAACTTTTGCATAAACAAAGGGAAATTGATGAATACTGTTTTGGCAGCAGTTATGGGCTATGAATAAAAAAAGCCGCTATGCTGACTGATATGGTTGTCTCCTTCTCAAAACCCTTGTAAATCGGGTGACTCAAACACCAAAATAAAAACCTAATAGGCCAAATTTTGTTATCTTTATTGAATCAAGAACCTGCCATACCTATCAAATGGATTTTTCCAGAACCTTCTGCACATTATTCATTTTTCTCACCACTGCTATTTTAAATAGCGGTACAGCTCAGGATTTTAGTGAGCTTCCAAAACTACTGCCCTCCTACACCGAAGACTTTGTCAATAATAAATCCAATCCATCCATGTGTTTCGATAATGCCTTCTTCGATGGGTCCGGGAGGATGTGGCTTACGCCTTGCATCGGTACGCAGACAGGGCTCCACCTCTTCCAGTTCGATGGGTATGAATTCAGAGCAGTAAGGGGCAATCTTGACAAATTACCTACCGACACGAAGTTCCTGTTGATGGATGCAAAGGAGCGATTGGTGGGATTTGTAAATGATCCCGGTAAACAACAAGTGGTATATTATGATCCCAGGACGGAAGAATTGCAAACTTATGCTTTGCCACCCTCCGGGGAGGCCGGGATCAATAGATTATTTACAGATTATAAATTATTTACAGACGAAAACGGTGTGCTCAACCTGCATGTTAAAAGTGAAAATGATCTTTTATACTACAAATTAAAAGGAGAAGAATTGGTCCTTATCCATAAAATTGACATGGAGTACTCAAACGCTCTGAACTTGATCAGAGTTTTTGGTGAAATGGAAAATGAGATATGGAGCTTTTCTCCCGGCTTCGACAAATTGTACCGGATAGATGATAAAACAGGAGAACGTAAGGTCTATGAAATGAACGGTGTTGAGTTTTTAATGGACCATAAAGCGACTGATCGCCCCTTTATAGGGAAATTATATAAATTCGATAACAATAGTTACCTAACGCTTTTCAGTTTGAATGAAAACCGGTCTGTTGTCCTGAAGCAGGAAGAGGAAGGCAGCCAATTTAGTTTAATCAAGGGACTTCCCTTCAATGCAAAAGATATCCAGGTATTTGGGGACGATAGAGGCAATTCGGTTTTTCTGTTCAGGTTTTTCAACAACGAGTATAAGGCCATTTTGGAAACTCAGCAGGGCAAACGGTATGACTACTCGGGATTTTTCAATTCATCCACCGCATTGGGAAAAAATGTATTCCTGAAAAGCCCGGATTTTAAAAAGCAATTATTGGTATGCCATTCACAGGGGATCCTGCTTCAAACAGTAAAGGTAACAGAGGCTATTACCCCTGTGCTTCCCAAAATTTCCATCCGTGCCATGGTGGAACTGCCGGGGCAAAAGACCCTCATTACTACCCAAAAGCCCTTTGAAAGGTTTATTTACAATAACCGGACCGGTCAGATGGAAGTCTGGGAAAACCTGGCATGCAATATGACCTGGGCCAAATTGCTGAAAGACAGGGATGGTTTTATCTGGGGGATAGAGGATCACGGATTTATTAAATTCGACCCCAGCAAAAACACCTGTGAGAAATACCCCGCTTCTATTACGAAAAACGTGATGACTTTCGTAGGCGATGACAGGATCGCCTTTGTTCAGGAAGATCAACTTGCTTTTTTTGACTTAACAAAAAAGAAAGTAGTTACTTTCAATATCAATGGAGAGCCACTTAAAATCCCCGGATTTGTACATGATATGCTCTACAGCAGGAAGGATATACTTTGGATCGCCACTACAAAAGGGTTGATGAAGGTGGACCCCGAACTTCAAACATCAGAGATCATTGGCCTAAAAGAACCCTTCCTCGATTTCCGTTTCCTCTGCATCTATGAAGATGAAAAAGGACTGCTTTGGCTCGGCACGCCATTGGGCGGCATCCATATCTACAACCCTGTTACCGGTGAGTTGAAAATTATGAACAGTGAGAATGGTTTGTCCAACAATACCGTAGCTACCATTTCGGCCGATAATGACGGGTTCTTATGGGCTGGTACCTACAATGGCATTTCAATTATCTCCCCGGATGGAGAACTGATCGCCAATCTATATGAGGAAGATGGTCTGATCGACCGGGAAGCTAACCGTTTTGCTTCGCTGAAGACAAGCGATGGAAAATTGCTCATCGGTACTGTAAGTGGCCTCAATATCATAGACCCTCAAAAAGTAAAAGAGCAGTTATCGGGTAATAAAGACCTGAAAATTTACATGACCGCTGTCAGTTATTTTGATGGTGCTCATGGCGGGTTGGTGTCAAAACGCTATGGTCTGAACGATATTGGCATACTTACCCTTCCTGCCGACAGGAGAAACCTTCAGGTAAAATTCGCCGTTTCCAATTATTTCAAACCGGAATTCAACCAGTATGCCTATCAACTGGAAGGTATCAGCGACGATTGGATACCCATTGGCAACCAGAATAGTCTGAATCTCAACAACATGCCGGCCGGCCACTACCGCTTGCTTATCCGGGGTAGTGACGGCACAGGCAACTGGACAGAAGAGCCACTTGCCATACGTATCCACGCCAGGGATTATTATTACAAACAAACCTGGTTCTATTTGCTCAGCATGGTTATGGTGGGCGGGCTGACCCTTTTATGGGTATACCGGCTACGGTCAGAAGTGAGGAAAGCAACAATGACCATCCGGGAGGACAAGGAAATTATTGAACGACAAGCAGAAAAGCTTTTGGAACTCGACCAGGCCAAATCCCGCTTTTTCACCAACATATCCCATGAATTCCGCACACCCCTGACGATCATTTCCGGTATGATCGACCAGATCAATGAGAAGCCGGACCTGTGGCTGGCACGCGGCACCAAAATGATCAAACAAAATACCGCCGGCCTTTTGAACCTGGTCAACCAGTTATTGGATCTGCGGAAGCTGGAATCCAATGAACTTAAAGTGGAAATGGTGAATGGAGATGTGGTGAAATACATGCGTTATATCTCGGAGTCCCACCAATCCTATGCCGAACATAAAGGCTTGCAATTACACTTCCTGCCCAATGAGGAAAAAATTAATATGGATTATGATCCGGATAAACTATTGCGCATCATTTCCAACCTGTTATCCAATGCCATTAAATTTACGCCCGAAGGTGGCAATATTTATTTTCACATTGATAAAATAACCATTGATGAGAGCCCGTTGCTTAGCCTGAAAGTCCAGGACACCGGCGCCGGCATTCCGGAAGAAGACCAGCCTCATATATTCGGCCGTTTTTACCAGGCTGGTCATTCATCATCCCGAAAGGGTGAAGGCACCGGGATCGGCCTGGCCCTGACCCGGGAGCTTGTAAAAATTTTGGGCGGGAATATCAGTGTAAAAAGCACCGTCGGCAAGGGAACGACTTTCTCCATTGAGTTGCCCATAACCAATGAGTCTGCCTCTCCGGCAACAGACACCTCCGGAATGCAGGAAGCAATGAGCAGTGTGGAAAAAGCTATCATCGAACCTGCTTTGATCAACCCTGATCAGATGGAGCCTGCAACCGAATACGGAACAGCCGGAAAACCCAGCCTGCTCATCGTGGAGGATAATCCGGATGTACAGCAATACCTGGTGGCCTGCCTGGAGAACGACTACCAGCTGACTACGGCAGAAAACGGCCGCATAGGCATTGAAATGGCTATTGAGCAGGTACCCGACCTCATCGTGAGTGACGTCATGATGCCTGAAAAGGACGGCTATCAACTGACAGAATACCTTAAAAACGATGAACGCACCGACCATATACCCATAGTGCTGCTGACGGCCAAAGCGGACCTGGACTCCAGGATCAGCGGCCTCGAAAAAGGAGCTGATGCCTATCTCTCCAAACCTTTTGAGAAAAAGGAACTGCTCATCCGGCTGGAAAAACTGCTGGAACTTCGTCAAAAACTGCAGGTCCGTTATGCCCAGGTCTCTGGTACCGACAAACAGGAAGAAACCACTGCAATCCCGGAAAACCCCTTCCTCCAAAAGTTCTATGCCCTCGTTGAAAAGGAACTTTCCAATCCAGATCTGGACATGAACCAACTCTGCCGGAACCTCGGCATGAGTCGCTCACAGGTATTCCGCAAACTAAAAGCCCTGACAGGCCAACCGGCTACTATTCTCATCCGCTCCTTCCGCCTGCAACAAGGCAAAAAACTGCTCGCAACCAGTGATCTTACCATTTCAGAGGTGGCCTACGAAGTCGGTTTTACCTCCCTCAACTACTTTTCCAATGCTTTTTTCGAAGAATTTGGCGAAAGACCCAGTGCAACACGCAAATAACTGATAATCAATTTTTTGCAATTATTTTTTCCTGCCCCATGCAACATGAGCTGTAATCTTTTTGCCCTCATGCAACAATATTGCTAATCATTGGAACATGCCTGCCAATGCTCCAGGGGTACCTGTCCCATCTTTGCACCATCACAATAATTAATCATTTCTTTCACGAACACTTTCAGGATCATGAAAAAGTTAAATTTCTTTATTTTGGGGCTTGCCCTCACATTTATAAACATCTTTATTCTGGCGGTTGATCTCTCAGCCCAGACGCTGAACGACAACGGCAGTACCCACACCATCAATGCCAACGGCTCGAATCAATATTCAGGGTCTGCACAAGACTATACCATTCCTTCCAATCCTTTATCCAACACCATCAGCTTTACCCTCAGAGGAGGCGATGGCGGGTATGCCGAGGCCGGAACTTCAGGTGGAAACCCCTGTAGAAGCAATGGTGGAGAAGGTGCTACTGTCGAAGTAGAATTTTTGATAGGGAATGGTGCCAACGAACTCCAGCCCGGAGGAGATATCCGCTTTATTGTCGGGAAAAGCGGCATAAATCAAATAACTAGCGGCTCTGCCAATACAGCTGGCGCCGGGGGTGGTGGTACGGCGGTTTTATATCGCCCTAACAGCTCGGCCAATTGGATCATCCTGGCTGCTGCCGGTGGTGGTGGCGGTGCCCACCAGGGGCAGATCTTTGGTAGTTGCATTGATAGTCAAAAAGGACAAGGTGGTCGATCCACTGAAAATGGTGGAGACGGCGAAGGAGCCAGCAGTGGTAGCGGCGGTACAAACGGTCACAAAGGAGAAGATGGATCTATCACTCAGTCAGGAGACGGTGGTAGTGGTGCATATTCCGGAAATAATAACACTAATACTGGAGGTTACCCAAATGGCTGTAGCAATTATAGTGTTTCGTCCGCAGGACGAGGAGGCTGGGGGTTTGGAGCAGGTGGTAATGCTCCTGGTGGCGACAATGCCGATGGTGGTGGTGGCGGCGGCGGCTATTCCGGTGGTGGCGGTGGCGCTACCTATAACAATGGCGGTGGCGGCGGGAGCTATGTTAATTCAAGCTATGCCATCAGCAGTACCAAAACTGCAGGTAGCAACGGCGGTGGCAATTCCCAGAACGGACATGTGGACTATACCTTCGAAAACACCATTATCACCTGGACTGGAGCGGTCTCTCACGACTGGCACAACAGCGGCAACTGGTCGCCCGCAAGAGTACCTACCAGTTTAGACATCGTTCATATTACATCATCGGGCAATCCTGCCACTATTTTGGATAATGCCACGGCCTCTACAGGCCTCATCCGGGTACTTAGCGGAGCAACTTTGACACTTCAGCAATATGCCACCTTAAATGTAAGCCCTTACGGCCAAGACGGTATGGAGGTATTTGGAACCTTAATCAATAACGGTATCATCAACATTTCCCCGGCAGGAGGCAGTTGCGATGATGGAATCGCTATTTTCGGCGGGGTCGTCACCAATACCTTCGGAGCGGAAATCAATATTGAAGGCATGAACCGATATGGTATTTGGAATACACTGGGCAGTGATTTCAACAACCAGGCGGGGGCAACGATCAATATAGGCACGACCAGCAGTCCGAATGGTGGGGATGCGATTCAAAACGAATCGGGCGCTTCTATTTCCAATTTGGGCACCTTGAATATCCAAAACACCAACGGTCTCGGTATTGAAAATTTAGGCAGCTTCTATAACCAGGCGAATGGCCTTATTAAAATTAAACAAACGCCGAACAACGGGATACGGTGCATAGAAGGTACCTTCAACAACAATGGCGAGATCAGAATGGCGGAATCCGGTTCTATTGGTTCTAATGCTATCTACGTTGATCCTTTTGCCTCATTCAAGAATAATGCAGGTAGCAGCCTGTCTATCTGGGGATCGGGTAATTACGGTATTTATGTTGCAGAAGATGGTCTGGTTGAGAATGCTGGAGACATGACCATTGGAGGTCTTGGAGGCAGTGGTTCCCAGGGGAATGCCGCCATCGCGACGCTCGGTACTTTTAACAACAAACCGGGAGGAGCCATCGCTATCGATCAAACATCGATCGCGGGTATTCTCAACAGCAGTCCGGGCTACGCGGCCATTTTTAATAATGAAGGGGATATCACCATCGGAGCGGTCGCTGCCACTGGAGGAGATGGCATTCAAAACCAGGGCACCTTTAACAATCTCTCCACCGGCACGATCGAAATTGTTCAGACTGGAGCACATGGAATCTACAATGCTACTGGTTCCTTCATCAACGAAGGGCTGCTTAAAATTGGAGAAAATGGGAGCATCGCCAATGCTGCCATAAGGAATGGTACTGCAACCCTATCACCCGTTTTTTCAAATAATTCTTGTACGGCTGCTATCCATCTTTTTGCCAAAGATATTGACGATGCTGGCAACTCTTTCACGAATAATGCTACCATTCTCAAAGAATCAACCGGGAGCAGCAATATTGCTACCAACAATGGCCTGATCCTTGTCAATGCAGGTACCTTTACTGTGGACAATGGCAATGCGGCTTTATCTGTCTCCGGAAGTTTCTCCGGCAAAAAGATCTGGACCGGCTGTAATGGGGGCACTGCCTGGGAGGATCCTAATAGCTGGGCCCCTTATGGCACACCTACTACCGCAGACGAGGTCGTCATTTATCCAACTGGTACCGACCCGGTCATTGGCAGTTCTGCAATGGCGAAATCCGTCCGGGTCAGAGATGGGGGGCACCTCTACAACAATGGCACGCTTGCAGTGACCGACGGCGACCTGGACATAGATCAGGGCTCAACGGTAGAAGGCGACGGACAATACACCCTCAGCGGACATTTTACAGTAAATGGCGGTACCTTTATTCCGGGTACCTCCACGGTTACCATGACAGGGACGGTAGCTGATAGAGCAATCGGCTTCGACCCGATCGACTTCTACAACTTAATTATTGATAAACCCTCCGATATATCGGTTAGGATCTTTGCCGTTGTATTTGTACACAACGAAATGATCATCAATTCCGGCGATCTGGAAGTGGTTGGCGCCCTTTCAGGCATCCTCTGGTGCCCCTTCCTGCACCTGCCAGCCGGAACGGATCTATACAACTACACCGGCGGCTTTGTCTTACAGTACGAAAACTCTGGCTCTATTTGGATTCAGGCGGGCGCATCCCTTCAAGGAGACGGCTCCTATAACGTGGCTGGTGATTTTATCGTGGACGGCGGAACGTTCTCGCCCGGCACTTCTTCCGTGCTTCTGAACGGATCTGGCACCCAAACCATTTCTCAAGACCCTGTCAACTTCTATGACCTTTATATTAATAAGGCTTCTGGTGAGGTTGTCCTTGATGCCGGATCTGTTACGGTTTCCAATGAATTACATCTCATTAAGAGTGATGTGAATTTGAATGGGACAGATCTGGAACTGACCGGGAATGGAACGATCATCGGGGAAAGCGCCCTCAGCTATATCTACAGTACAAATGGAGGCGTAGTGAAGAAAACCCTGGACCTGAACGCACCGGCTGATGTCAATCCCGGCAATATTGGGGCGACCATCACTTCCTCCGCCAACCTTGGCTCAACTACCATTCAACGGGGGCACGAGGTGCAGGATGTCAACGGCGAAGTGAGTATCGAACGCTATTACGATATCTCTCCGGCCAATAATTCGGGGCTGGACGCTACCGTGCGCTTCAGCTACTTAGACCACGAGCTGAATGGCATTGCGGAAGATGACCTGACCCCGGTCCGTTTCACCGGCACAGATTGGAACTACTATGCTGCCAGTGCCAGCGACGGAACTGCCAACTGGGTGGAAACAGAGAATGTCGATGATTTTTCGATATGGACCCTGGCTGAAGAATGCGAATTACTTACTTTTTATGCAGATGCGGATGGGGACGGCTATACCACGGGCGCTAGCGAGGTGACCTGTGTAGCCCCGGCCGGTTACCGGCTGGCCTCAGAATTGGTTAATACCACGGATGTCGACTGTAACGATGGCGATGCCAGTGTCAATCCTAACCCCGATTGTTCAGGCACTACCCGCACCTGGACGGGCTATGTAAGCACCGATTGGGACGAGGCCTGCAACTGGTCACCCAATTGCGTACCGACAACTTCCGACGAGGTGATCATCCCGGACATGGCTAACGATCCCATGATCTCAGGTACGACAGCAGCGGCCGCTCGATCGGTCACTGTAGAAACGGATGCGCAGTTGACGATCATAACCGGGGGCAGTCTTACCATCACGGCTGACGCCGACGATGCCCTGGTCAATTCAGGCACAGTCAATAATGCCGGCAACATCAATATTGGTGAAATGACCGGTTCCGAAAAGCGGGGTATTTACAATACGGGGCTCTTTACCAATGAGGCCGGCGCTGTTATTTATTTTGAGCAGATTGGAGGTGATTCCAGTGAAGGGATTGACAACCGTTCTACTTTCAGCAATTACGGACTGATCACTGTACAGTCAGGGCTCAGCAATTCCTCCGTTGCCATTCAAAATCTTGGTACGTTTGACCACTATGCAGGAGGTGAGATCATCGTCCATCAGGCCGGGGAGGGCATCTTTAATGATGATGAGGGCAATTTTACCAATTATGGAATAATAAACCTAGGTTTGGTGCAACTCAATACCGATGGACTCGACAACCGGGGCATTTTCACCAATTACCCGGGGGCAACCCTTACTATTGACAATGCAGGTTCTCATGGAATCTATAATCACTCCAACGCAGGGGAATTCCTTAATGGTGGAGAGATCCGCATCGGTTCGTATGGAACGATCAACTATAGTGGCATTTATAACCGAGATGGGTCCACTTTCACCAATGAAACCATCGGGAAGATCTATATTGACAATACCCAGGACAGTAATAGCGGTGATGGGATCTACCTTTCCTCCCCTGTAACCTTCACCAATCGGGGCGTAATCCATATAGGCTCCAATGCACCGATTGCCGACTACGGGATAACCAGTTTAGGTACTTTTACCAATATGGATGGCGGTCTCATCACCATTGACCGGGCTTACCGGGGCATTTTTACCCAGAGTCAGCCATTTACCAATAGAGGGGATATCATTATCGGGGAGGCTGCACCACTGACCAGTTATGCTATCTGGACATTTGGTACCATCCTGAACAACTCCTGTGCCACGATACAGGTGTTGTCCGACAATATCATCAAAGATGGTGGTACCATCACCAACGACGGGCTGATCATAGAGCATGCCAGCGGTAATAGTAATATCAGCATCAACAATGGTATTGTGAACAACCTCAATGGAGGGACGTTCACCGTTACAACGAATAATGAGATCATTGTCGAAGAGACGATCACGACAGATTGTTCCGCTGTCAGCCCTGCCTTTGGCCTGGGTGCTTCGGTAGACCTCAACATTGTCGGTATTTTCACCGGACCTGTTGGTTCCCCGTTGGCGGGATCTTATGATGTGGTGACCAACACCTTTACACCAAACGATCTGTTGCCTCAGGGATTATCCCTGCTTTATGTACAGTTCAATGGATTCCAAAATGGCTGTACACTCATGGTGGAATGGCCCGTAGTCAACAACGGGAACGTGATCACCTGTTACCTCGACAGTGATGGCGACACCTTCGGTGACCCGGCCAACAGCCAGGAATTCTGCGATGTCTGCGGAACTGGATATGTCGCGGACAATACCGATTGTGATGATGAGGATGCCAATGAATTCCCGGGGCAAACATGGTACATCGATGCTGATGGCGATCTTTATGGAGGTTCATCCACGACTGCCTGTGAACGTCCTGAAAATGGTTTCCTCTTGAGCGAACTGAACGGTGCGGGTACCGACGATTGTGACGATGAGGACGCCAATGAGTTCCCGGGGCAAACATGGTACATCGATGCTGATGGCGATCTTTATGGAGGTTCATCCACAACTACCTGCGAACGTCCTGAATACGGTTTCCTCTTGAGCGAACTCAGCGGCACAGGAACCGACGATTGTGACGATGAGGATCCCAATGAATTCCCGGGGCAAACATGGTACATCGATGCTGATGGCGATCTTTATGGAGGTTCATCCACGACTGCCTGTGAACGTCCTGAAAATGGTTTCCTCTTGAGCGAACTGAACGGTGCGGGTACCGACGATTGTGACGATGAGGACGCCAATGAGTTCCCGGGGCAAACATGGTACATCGATGCTGATGGCGATCTTTATGGAGGTTCATCCACAACTACCTGCGAACGTCCTGAATACGGTTTCCTCTTGAGCGAACTCAGCGGCACAGGAACCGACGACTGTGATGATGAGGACGCCAATGAGTTCCCCGGCCAGACATGGTTCATCGATGCCGATGGCGATACCTACGGCGGATCTGCCATGACTGCCTGCGAACGTCCCGAAAACGGTTTCCTCTTGAGTGAACTCAGCGGCACAGGAACCGATGACTGCTCCGATAACGACGGCAACATCAACCCCTCCGCGACCGAGGTCTGCGACGGCATCGACAACGACTGCGACGGACTCATTGACAACGATGACCCCTCATTGGTTGACAATACGCCTCCGACTGCTGTTTGTCTCAACTTCACCGTTCAACTCGACGATTCGGGCTCCGGTTCGATATCTGTTCTGGATATAGACGGAGGTTCTTCCGATGCCTGTGGCATTATGGATATCAGCCTCAGTCAAAATACCTTCGATTGCTCCCAAACAGGCGATCAGAACGTGGTGATGACCGTAACCGATGTCAACAACAATGTCAACACCTGTAATGCCATAGTGACCGTGGAAGACAACGTCGCACCGGAACTGTCCTGTTCCAATGTGACGGTAGAGTTATCTTGGGATAATGAAGGTAACCCCACAGCTGTTTACAATAATACGGATATCATTGATGTGGCGGAGGATGCCTGCGGACTGTATGACCTGCCGGTAAACTCCCAGGTGATGGGCTGTGAAGACGTTGGCTCCTTTACCCAATCGGTAACCGTATTGGATGTGCACGGCAACGCCAACACCTGTTCCGCGACGGTAACCGTAGTGGACGGAACAGCACCCACGGCACTTTGTCAGAACACCACCATTGAACTTGACGGCAACGGCTCCGCGGGTATTTCCGTAAGTGACATTGATGCAGGTTCCTGGGATTATTGCGGTATCCAGTCCCTCCAGTTGAATCAAACAGCTTTTGATTGTGACCAGGTTGGTGCAAATACCGTGTCCCTTACCGCAACCGATAAAAACGGCAATACGGCCTCCTGCAATGCAACCGTCTGGGTAGTGGACAATATCGCCCCAACAGCTGTATGCGAGAATATTACCATCGAACTCAATGCTGAAGGAATGGCAACACTTACCCCTGAACAGATAGGCAGCAACAGTTTCGACAATTGTTATATCGATATGATGATGGTCAGCCAGGACCAATTCGATTGTTCCCTGGCAGGTGCCACGGTCACTGTCCAGCTGGAGGTCTTTGACCAAAGCGGTAACTCGGCCATTTGCAAATCTTTTGTGACGATCTCGGAAGGAGATGCTCTGCCTGTGGATTGGGATCACGAGGACATTGGCACCTCAGGAGGGGCAGCTACCTACAGCCCGTGTGACGGCCTGCTCACTGTTCAAAGTTACGGGTATTCTCAGCCTACTTCCGACAAGCAGCATTTCGCCTACACCCAATTATGTGGCGACGGCGAGATCATTGCACAAGTGGTAAGTGTCACCGCCCCAGGCTGGGCCGGCGTACAGATGAGGGAGAACAACAGCACCGGCTCGAAAATGGTCAGGCTGAAAACACAGCTGAGCAATTTCATCAGAAGAGAAGTCAGAGCAGCCACCAACGGATATGCCATCAACAAGCAGTTATTCCGCCCTCAGGCTACATGGTTAAAGCTCGTCAGGTCCGGCAATAACTTCCAGGGATATTCTTCGACCAACGGAACTACCTGGCAGTTCGCTTTCGCGGCAACCATCGCTATGAACGATTGCATTGAGGTAGGGTTATTCTCTGAAAGCTTCTCCAACACCAGCCAAACTACGGCTGTCTTCGACAATGTCTCCATCACCCCATACGGTGGCGGATCAGACTTCATGATCCCCGAAACAGGTTTAGATATTGTTCAAGATATTGTTCAAAAGACCATAGAGGTTTATCCAAACCCCGCCTCACAGATAGTAAATGTCAATCTGGAGGCATACCTCGAACAGGAGGTACAACTAGAGATCTTCGACAACCTGGGACGAATGGTTTTCCAGACAACCCCTGAAAGGTTGGAAGTTCCTGTAAGGACACTGGACTTGCCTGACCTGAAGGACGGTACCTACTGGATCACCGTAAGATCCGAGGCATCAACCTCTACAAAGAAGCTCGTGATAGTTAGATAGGTCCCTGATCAGGTTCTTTCTACAAGAGTGATTAATTATTTAATGTAATTTTTTGGGTGGCACTTCGGTGTCACCTTTTTTTTATTTCATTTGCTGCTTCGCCTACTCTCCTACCCCCGCCGGCGGAGGCACAGTGGGTGAAAAAAAGATGGTGTTACTTATTGATGAGGTACTAACCTATTTATCCATCAACCTTCCACGGCGGATTCACCCTATTCTCCCCCGCATAATACAACACGATCATATGGCCGTCCGGATCTTTCAGCCGGGCTTCACGCCATAGCCAAACCTGATCGACTGGGTCATGTTCAAAAGTAAGGCCTTCGGCTTTGAGCCTGGTTACTTCCTCTTCAAGGTTGTTACATTCGAAATAGATATGAATGCTTTCTCCGTCGGTGGCAACGGTGTCGTGGTGATGGATGGAAAAGGTTGATTCCCCGTCCGGACAGACAAAGCGGACGTAGCGGGGTATGGAATCTACGATGATCTGTAATCCGAGTTTTTGATAAAAAGGAACTGTCTTATGCAAGTTCGTGGAAGGAATAGTGATTTGATTTAAGTTCATGAGAGAAGAGATTTTGGTTACGGAAAGATACGTTGAATAACTTGCCATTGTTATAAACGGTCATTTTGAAATCTGCTGCCTGAGGCGTATCATCGGTCGGAAACCAGAAATCTTTTTTATCCGTATTGATAATGATGAACAGTCCGCGCTCATCGCCCATAGCACAAAAACGTTCCGTTGAGCCGGAATAGACCGTAATACCTATTTCTGATTGAAGGTGATCATGTAACGGCTCAATATCTTCCACCGGCAAACCGATCTCACTGATCTCCATGACGCTTTCGGCTGTAAATGGCGTTACGTCCTGAAATCCGAGGTTGCGGCGGGCGATGAATTCAACGATGTTTTTGTCTTTGTCGTAAAAATAAATAGCTCGTGCATTCCAGTTTTCAAACGGAATGATCTCTTCATTTTCAAAATCGAGGATCTCTACTCTTTCCCGGAGCCATTGCAAGGCTTCCTCTTCCTGGAAAGAAGGAATATTGAAGGCAAAATGATAAGGTGAGGATTCACTCGCAGAATCAAAGCGCAAAATGGAATTACCGATGCGAAATTCGGCGTGATTTCTTTCCCTTTTGAGCAGTTGGAATCCCAAAGTATTTTGGTAAAAATCGATTTGATCTTTCAGGTTTGAAGTGGACAGTGTTAGCTTTTTGATTTTCATGGCATAAGGTTTTGGCAGGTGAGCGAGAAAAGGGTCCGGCGTACCGGACCCTTTCGCGGGTGTTCAAAATATTACAATTCTAATTCTCTTTTACAGAGATAGAAATCTACTTTTTCGTACTCTGTATTTGCGTTTCTTTCATTCATTTCCACCAGTGTTTTTGGCGGAGGTACGATCACTTTTTCTCCTTTTTTCCAATCCAGCGGCATTGCTACTTTGTGTTCATCAGAAACCTGAAGCGCTTCCAGTACTCTCAGGATCTCATCCATATTACGACCGACATTCAGCGGGTAGTACATGATCAATCTGATCTTCTTGCTCGGGTCGATGAAGAATACCGCACGGACAGCAGCCGTTTCACTTTCGTTTGGCTGTAACATTCCGTAGAGTTTGGAAACTTTCATATCGATATCGGCGATGATCGGAAAGTCAAAGTAAACTCCGGTGTTTTTATGTACGTTATCCACCCATGCGAGGTGAGCGTGAATACTGTCAATACTCAAACCCATGAGTTCTGCATTCAGGGCATCAAATTCGTTTTTTCTGACTGCAAATCCGCTCATTTCGGTCGTACAAACAGGAGTAAAGTCCGCCGGGTGAGAGAACAATACCAGCCATTTGTCCTTGGCATAGTCTGAGAATTTGATGGTTCCTTTTGTAGTTACTGCTGTGAAATCAGGCGCCTGATCTCCAATACGTGGCATGGTGGTTACTTCTACCATTTCTTGATTTTCCATGTTTTCTATTTGTGTTTGAAAAAATTAAATAATGTTCGGAAAGTGAGGCTGAAATCAAATGAAAATTCTCAATCAACAATCATCCTTCCTTTTGGGTGTTGGCTGGCCTGATATTAGTAATTGAATCTGGTTACGGGTTACGGGGTGCGAGTTACGTGTTCAGAGTTAATGGTTGGTTTATTAAAACCCACAACTTGCAACAAAATCTTTACCCTACGTAAGAACGCAGCATCCAGACTTCTTTTTCCTGTTCTTTGATGTAATCGCTGACCATGGAAACCGTTCCCTCATCGTCAGCTTCGGCTGCACTCTTGAGGATCTCACGCTCTAAGGCGATCAGTGTTCCAAGGTTATCGATTACAGTTGCTACCGTTTCTTTGGCGGTGGACAAACCTTTAGCCTCTTTGATTTTTGATGCATTCAAATAATCAGTAAAGGTGTGTAAAGGCTTTCCTTCCAGGGTCAAAATTCGTTCGGCGATTTCATCGATGGAGGCATTGGCTGCATCGTATAATTCCTCAAATTTCACATGCAATTCAAAAAAACTGGGACCTGTAATGTTCCAGTGAAAGGCACGCAAATTTTGATAATACAACTGATAATTGGCAAGCAAGTCATTTAAGTCGGCAACTAATTCGTTTGCTTTTACCCGGTTAATTCCAATGGTGTTTTGCATTTCTTAAAATAATTTTTGTGTTAAAAGTAAGTGTCAGGTCAATCGGGTTCGTTGTATTTACAATGCAAATGTACACCCGACTGACTTATAAATCAAATTGATTGTTTCTATGTCAATATAGGTAAAATTTATATCTTGCCATTCTTAAATACAGGAGACAAATATCCCCGATGAACCCCATTGGAAAACATCGGGTCAGGGCAGGAAAGAAGTGAAAAAATCAGCACGTAAATATAACAATCTGAAAGCAATAAATTGGTGATTGTGAGTATATTCACACTCCATTAACAATACTTTTTTTAGGTACTCTGAATAATAAAAATGAACCCGTTTTTTAACGAAGTATCTTTAAAATTTCAAATATTTTTTTCATGACCATTCAACAACTCGAATATATCGTTGCGCTCGACAATTATCGACATTTCGTGAAAGCTGCGGAACATTGTTTCGTCACCCAGCCTACACTCAGTATGCAGGTTAAAAAACTGGAAGAAGAGTTTGGAGTACAAATATTCGACAGGTCAAAAAAAACCCTGGTGCCCACCAGCGCCGGAGAGAAGATATTATTGAAAGCCAGACAGATCATCAGGGAGGTGAAACAATTGACGGAGTTAGTCTCCAATCAGATGCAAAGCATGGAAGGGAGTTTTCGCCTTGGAGTGATCCCCACCCTGGCGCCTTACCTGCTTCCAAGATTCCTGCCGAAATTTGCAGCTACTTACCCCCAGACCAAACTGATCATTCACGAACAACAAACATCCGACATCATCGCCGGCCTGAAAAATGATCTGCTCGATATCGGCCTGCTGGTCACCCCGGTTTTTGAAAGTGATATCCGGGAAATTCCGCTGTTCAATGAGCCCTTCCTTGCTTTCTTTCCCAACGAGTACCCGCTGGAAGATAAAGAAACCATCAACTCCAAAAACCTCGATCTGGACAATCTGCTGGTACTCACCGACGGACATTGCTTCAGAGATCAGACATTGAATATTTGCGGGCATACCGGCCAATCCCATAAACTTAATTTCGACTATCAAAGCGGATCTATCGAAGCGCTGGTCAATCTGGTAAAGGAAGGGGTTGGTTATACCTTGATCCCGGAACTTGCCGTCAATCAATGTTACCTTAACGGGCAGGTAAGGAGGTTCGATGCTCCGGAACCGGTCAGGGAAGTCAGCCTGGTGGTTCACAAGAGTTTTTCCAAAGAGGCACTTATTGATTCTATGCGCAAGGAAATTCTGGCAAATATTCCGGAAGGTATGCTTTCGCAAAAACGGTATGTACGGGTGAATTGGAGGTAGAGTAAGACAGTTCTCAGTCTGCAGTACCAGTTAGCAGAGGGGTTTGGGTGTGGAGTGTGGCAGTTGGTAGTCCTAATTATTTTTCTCAAAACCCTGAGAACTCTGTGCCTTCCCTGTGAACCCTGTGGTTTAAAAAGTTTTGTTTCAGGAATACCACTAATCATTTTATGCTACCTTTCTGGCAACAAAAACCCTGATTCTCCATTAGAATATTAACATGATTGATCGAAGGTTAAAATACTGGTTTCGGATATGGATTGCGCCAGCTTTGCTGTTTTGGTCTGTTGCTCTGGCAGCCCAGGCTCCGGTTAATTATACCTTACAGATCTTCGCCCCCGCCGAGTCGGCAGATTTTGTAGATAAGCTGGATTATAAAAAAGAACTGCCGGACTCCTTATCCGTTTTTGCAGAGGTAAGGAATCTCGTGACCAACCTCCGGACAACAGCATTTCTCGAAGCCTCTGCCGATTCCCTGCTCTTCCGGGACAGCCTGGCCTATGTTTTTCTTCATGTAGGTCCTCAGTATGAATGGGCAAAATTATCAGATGGCAATGTTGGAGAACTCTGGCTGAACCAGGTAGGCTTTCGCCAAAAAAATTACCGGAATAAATTATTCTCCATCCGGGAAACCACTCAGCTGCTGGACGACCTGCTCACTTTTGCCGAGAATCACGGCTACCCCTTCGCCCAGGTACGCCTGGACAGCGTGACTGCTTCCGACGGGGTAATTAATGCTCAGCTTTTCCTGAACCAGAAGTCTTATATTCAACTCGACAAAATCCAACTCAAGGGAGATGCCAATATTTCCGAGCAGTACCTCACTTTTTATCTCGGTTTAAAACAAGGAGCCCCCTACAACAAAGAAAAAATATTACAGATCAAAAATCGTCTGCAGGAATTACCATTTATCAGATTAAAAAAGGACCCTGTAGTGAGCTTTCTGAACGGATTTGCCACTATACACCTGGAATTGGAAAAGAAAAATGCCAGTCGCTTTGACTTTCTCATCGGGGTATTGCCAAACAAAAGACAGAAAGGAAAGGTCCTGATCAACGGCAACCTGGAAGCGGCTTTTCACAACCAATTTGGGAAAGCAGAACAGATCTACCTGCAATTTGAGCAATTGAGGCCGCAGACCCAGCAGGTGGAGGTGGCCTTTAATTACCCTTACCTGTTTAAGCTGCCTTTTGGGGCCGATTTCAATTTTCAGTTGTATCGCCGTGACACCAATTTCATCGATATAAAATACGAGGCCGGTGCTCAATACTATTTTGGTGGAAACAATTACCTGAAAGCTTTTGGCGGAAGGCACATTTCCAACCTTTTATCAGTGGATACCGTGAAGATTTCCACCACCGGACAATTGCCGGACACTTTAGATATTAGCAGAACCAATTTCGGTCTAGAATACACTTTTGAAAAACTGGATTATCGCTTTAACCCAAGAAGTGGATTTGCCTCCCGCCTGCGTGCCAGTGCCGGCTTGCGCGATTTGAGACGTAACAACCTAATTGAAAATGCCGGACTAGGAGAATTATATGATGAGCTGGATAGCCGTGCTTTTCAATATAGAATTGAAGCAACGGCAGCTTATTATTTACCTGTAGGGCAAACAGGCACCATAAAAGCAGGGGTAACCGCCGCCTTTCTGTTATCTGACGAGAAACTCCTGACCAATGAACAATACAGAATCGGTGGCAATAGATTATTAAGAGGCTTTGATGAAGAATCTGTTTTCGCAACCAATTACCTCGTTACGACGTTGGAATATCGGCTACTGCTGAACCAAAATGGTTATATCTATGTTTTTGGGGACCTCGCCCGGGTGGATGAGGAGACTGTACAAAACGTTGAAGAAACCATCAGTTTACCTTATGGGTTTGGAGCAGGTTTGACCTTTGAGACCAAAGCCGGTATTTTTGGCATCAGCCTGGCCTACGGGAGCCGGAAAGGAAACCCGATTGATTTTGGGGAACCAAAGGTACACTTTGGTTTTGTGAGTTTGTTTTAAAGATACTTTAAGATTCATGCAAATAAAAAGAACAGCCCAACTGGAAGGACATAAATCCTCCGTTTATGCACTGGAACAAGGACCGGAACCACATTTGATCTTTTCGGGAGGTTCCGATAATCTCATCGTTGAATGGAATTTGGAATCCCACGTCAAAAGCCGCTTGCTGGCCAGAATGCCGGAACGGATCTTTGCTTTGAAATATGTAAAAGAGCACCATTGGCTGCTCGCCGGCAACTACACCGGCGGCATTCATGTTATCGATCTGAAACAGGGAAAAGAAATTCATTTACTCCAACAGCACAGGTCTATCATTTTTGAAATTGCCATTTTACCGGATCGCTCTGGTTTTGTGACCCTTTCCGGTGATGGCAGTTTTTCCCTTTGGAAAATGGATGATCTTTCGCTGATTTCCGCTCATGGAATAGGGCCTTTCAAACTACGTTCCCTGGATTTTCACCCCAATGGTCAGGAAATGGCGCTGGGAAGCGAAGATGGATTAATCCGCATTTTTGACATTGGGGATTTCAAAGAAAAGCAAAAACTGGAGGGACATTTCAAAGGCTTTTCAGTCAATGCAGTTCGATATATCGATGAAGGTAAAAGGCTGATTTCCGGATCGCGTGATGCCTACCTGGTACAATGGGATGTGGAGAACAATTATACCTTTACTAAAGGTTTCCAACCTCATATTTATGCAGTCTACAGCATCGTTTCCAGCCCTGATGGAAAATACCTGGCTTCCGGAAGCAGAGACAAAACAATTAAGATCTGGGATGCTGCTAATCTTGAATTGCTTTCAACGATAAAAGGTCAGGACATGCAGGCCCATTCCAAATCCGTCAACAAGATCCTTTGGAGTGACTTCAATGCACAACTCATCACAACGGGGGATGACAGATCGGTTAAGGCATGGGAAATATCAATTAACGAATCCTGATAAAAGAAAAAATAGGCACGCCAGCCAAAATGTGTTATCTTTCTGGACGAAAATCAAAAAATCAAAGAGCGGATATGAAAATAAAAATTTTGATCCCTGTATTGTTGGCCTTTATAAGCCTGGCCTCCAAATGTGAAGAGGAAGGAAAAATGGATATGTTTTGCCAGCAATGGGAGTTTGTTTCGTCTCAGGATCCGTATCAGGGCGGTACGGTTACAGAGGCTGACCCGGAGAATAAACAATTCAGAGTCTTTGAAAAAGATGGCGCTTACCGGGAATTCGATAATGATAATAATGCTGTGGGAATATGGTCATTTAATGAAGACTCTACCAAATTAGGCATTGTTATTGAAACTCAAAATGGTCAAACTACCGGCAACCCTCCGGAGGTTACCGATCACCGTTGGGAAATCCGTGACCTGACACCAACGAAACTTGTGCTTGCAATACAAGGCAGACATGGGTTTGTAGAGCATACCTATAAGTCGGTCAAATAATTGAAACTGGTTGCCATTTTTTTCGTTTCTTGCGAACAGCAACTTTAATGCGTTAATTTATGAATCTCGTATTTACCATATTGGCTTTGGTGGCATTTTGGGCTGCAGTCAGTATCTTTTTCCAGATTGTCCGGTCCAGACAATGCCTGGATGATAAAACCATTCGGGATTACCTTTCCGGCAAGTATCAGCAAGGCTCTGAAGACAGCAGAAGGGTAACCATGCACCTTGGCAACTGTCAAAAATGCAGGGACAGGCTGACCAATTTTGATTTTGAAGAATACGCCAAAAAGGTGCTGGAGGAGGAGGATTAAAATAGCATAAAAACATTTTGTGTTTTATAATACAATCTTTGCATCTTTGCTATTTGAAAACTGTTTCAAAAATAACCGTAAAATAGGAGAATAACTCCTTTAATTCAACCAAAAATAGAACACAGATCAAACTGATTTAACCGATAATAACTGATCTGGTAATCTAAACTTGGAGAAATTTCTCCAATTTATTTTTTTGGGCAGTCTCAAATTTGAACACTTAAAAAATACGTAGTCGCGCAATTCATGGGAAAGATCATTTCGTTATTAAATCATAAAGGCGGTGTTGGAAAGACAACCTGCACCATCAATATTGGAGCAGGTTTGGTGGAGCTTGGAAAAAGGGTTTTATTGATTGATCTGGATCCGCAGGCGAATTTATCGCTGTCATTGGGAGCCCCCCGGTTACCGAATACCATATACGAGGCCATTCGCGGGGAATCCGAACTGGAACCTTATACGATCAAAAATGGTTTGGATATTATAACCTCTACCCTGGACCTGTCAGGCGCTGAAATGGAACTGATCAATGAGGCCGGAAGAGAATACATTTTGCGAGAGTTGTTTGAACCGGTAAAGGAGAATTACGATTACATTTTGATCGACTGCCCTCCGTCATTGGGTTTATTGACCTTAAATGCACTGACCAGCAGCGATACGGTCATAATTCCCTTGCAAACTGAATTTCTGGCATTGCAGGGATTGGCCAAGATCAAACAGGTGATCCAGAAGGTCAAGTTCAGATTGAATAAACAACTGGAGATCGGTGGGGTCATCGCCACTATGTACGACAGCAGAAAAGTATTGAACAGGGATGTAGTTGAGACGATCAGAAAGTATTTTGGCGACCTCGTTTTTGACACTTACATCCGCGATAACGTAACCCTTGCAGAGGCCCCGGCAAAAAGACAGGATATCTTTGCCTACGGCCCAAAAAGTATCGGAGCAGAAGACTTCCTGAATTTGAGTAAGGAATTTTTAAATAGATTTGAACGATAGACGGTGGACGGTGGACGGTAGACGGTAGACGGTGGACGGTGGACGACTTACGGTAGACGGAAAAATTACCAGCAACAAGAAACCAGTAACTAGTAACTTGAACATGAGTAAAAAAAGATTTTCAGAGGGCTTTGACAGTCTGTTTGGGGACGACTTCTTCAAGGAAGAGGAGAGCAGTCCAAAGAACAAAAGACTGAAACAGCGACAGCCAAACCCAAGGCTGCTGCCCGGAGAAAGTCTGGCTCATCCAAAAAATTTGCTGCTGGTCTGGAATCGTTGCTGACGGAAGCTTTCGAGGAAGAGATTCAGGATCAACTCTCTGGCAAAAAAGGCAAATCTCCTTCTGCCACTGAGCGCAAATCCTTCGGTGGTCTGGATTCCTTGATCCGCAGCACCATTGATCCTAAAACGATTCGTAAATCCAATAAGGATACTCGCAGACTCACCATTCTGCTGGAATCCGAACAGGTGGAACAACTCAAGAAAATTGCCAAACTGGAAAAAACTTACCTGAAATATATGATCCGCGATATTGTAGCGGAGTATCTGAAAGAGAAGGGGAAATAAACCTTTCTGAATTTTGACCACATCACCTGGAACCAATTTGGCCTCCTGCTTGTTCGGGGGATTAGTCAAAATAAAACTGAAAAAACTAATACCATGTCACAAGACTATCTTGAAAAGAACAAGGACTCCTGGAACAAAAGAACGGCAGTCCACCTGGAATCTGATTTTTACAACAATGAAGCCTTTCTCAAAGGGGAAAATCCGCTGGATGATATCGTGATGAATATGCTGGGGGATATTAAAGGCAAAACGGTCTTGCACCTCCAATGCCATTTCGGACAAGACACGCTGCAAATGGCTCGCATGGGTGCAAAAGTTACCGGTGTGGACCTTTCTGACAAAGCTATCGAAGCGGCCCGGAATTTCAATGATCAAATGGGGCTGGACGGCCGATTCATTTGCTGTGATGTATATGACCTGCCCAATCATCTGGATGAAAAATTCGACATCGTTTTTACTTCCTACGGAACCATCGGCTGGCTGCCCGATCTGGACAAATGGGCCTCCGTTGTTGCTAACCATCTGAAACCCGGAGGACAATTCATTTTCGCCGAATTCCACCCGGTGGTCTGGATGTTCGATGACGATTTCACCAAAATTGAATATAAATACGAAAAATCTGATGCCATTGTAGAAACGGAAATCGGCACCTATACCGACGGAGGGGAAGCATTATCTACAGAATGTGTTTCCTGGAATCACAGCCTTTCGGAAGTTATGACCAGCCTGATCAAACAGGGTATCGAGATCGTTGAATTTAAAGAATTTGATTATTCCCCCTACGCCTGTTTCAGCCACGTGGAGCAGGTTGGAGAACGGAAGTTCCGCATTAAACATTTGGGGGATAAGATACCTATGGTGTATTCTTTGGTGGGGGTGAAGAAATGAAAATGATTAATTAGAAATGGTAAAACGAAGGGCATAACTTGAAATTATGCCCTTAATTTTTTTACCTGGATTACAATCGCTTCCCAACCGAAAACCCAAGCAGAAATATCGCTCCTTCCCCGGTAGGTTCTCCTTCGGTTTTTACATTGATTTCATAACCAAAACCAAGGGCGGGAGTAAATTCCCAATTGTTCCCAAATGTTATAAGGTAACCTAATTCTGCGGTAGGCTGAACCACCACAATTTTAGTGGCCCCGGTAATGTCTCCCTGGGAGGAATTATCGACCCAATCTACGGTATTGAACCAAACATCATTTCTGAGGCCAAGAGAAAACCCTTGAAAATCATCCTTGAAATACCGTTTATAGCCAACTGTAAAACCAAAACCTTTTCCTCTTTCTTCATCCTGCACACCAAGGCTCCTGTGGTCAAACAGATTGGCCGCAAGGCGAAGGTGGGCGGCATTTTTATCACCGAACCCCTTCTCAACCCTTAATCCGGGAATCAGTCCGGTCGGGTAAGCCTGAAATTCGAAGGTTATATCAAGAGGCTGGGCATTAACCCCGGTAATGGAACAGAACATTGCGGTCAGGGCAAGACAAAAAACGAAAGATCTGATGCGCATCATATTGTATTGGTATTATTGGTTAAAGAGCACAATTTTAGTAAACTTTTTGAACTCACCAAAACTACAGCGTTTGGATACGAAATCAGATCTCTTTTGGGCCGTAAAGATTTTTTCAGGGGGGGGGAGTAATTTTAGGTATCCTGACGTTTCTTTTCGATGTAGGCTGCTTTGAGAATTTCTTTTCTTCTTTTTACAGAAGGCTTGGTGTATTGTTTTCTATCAGAAAGTTGTTTTCTGATTTTGGTGTCCCTGTGTTTACGCTTGTATCTTTTAAGCATACGATCAATGGTTTCACCTTCCTTCCTTTCAATTTTTAGCATAAATTAAATTTTATTAAATAATGATATTAATTACAATTTCTGGTAATGTATTGTCCTGCATTTACATCCTCCTTTCCCGCTAACCCTATATTGTTCAAATTTTTACCGCGCCTCTCAAAGTCAAACAAATTTTTAAATTCGTTTGACTTTATTGCCAATAGTAACAAAAGATGTCATCCTTAATAAAGATCAGGGAATGTGGCTCCTGTAAATTTATAATCAGGGTGTCAAAGCCGTTGTATCAGGAAGTTCGGCGGAAAAGGAAAAAATAACCAGCGGAATCAGTTGAAAACAGGTTTTTGAAAAACCTTTAGGTAATTGCCTTTTTTTGGACCATTTCCTTTTAATAAAACGTTTCTGATGCAGAACGGTTGCGAAGATAACGAAAAAATAAGGCGAATGCAAACTACTGCCTTGTTTCCTGAATTTGTTTTCAGGATCATCTGCAGCACATTCCATCATATTAATAACAAATTAGTTTGTCTTGTACAATCGCCCCCTTATTAAAACAACTTCAACTTATCACTTTTCCGATTATCAACATTTCCTGATGATTTATTAAATATTTTCTGTAATTTAATGGCCTGCCCTACATTTTGAAATTGATCGTGACCAACTTCCTGATTTCCGGAAACTTTAAACAATTTCATTATGCAAAACCAATATCGAAAAACCGTCCTTTCCTTAATCCTGCTCTTTTTGACATGTTGCTTTATTAAACCCTTGGAAGCTGTAAATCCTGTCAAAACCACTCCTGAAATTTTTGAACAAAAAACTTCCGAGCAGACCAACCTCTTATCTCCTGAAAAGTTAAAAAATGATTTATCCTGGAAGGAAAAAATTGTTTTAAAACTAATAGAGAAGAAAGTAAAAAAAGCCAGGAAGAAGTTGGCCAAAGTCTTAGAGACGCCATCAGGAATTAGTCCAAGGGACAACTGTTACACCATACTTTTGAAGAGTGGCGAAGAAATGAAAGTCTACATTTCCGGTAAGACTGACACTGAATTGCTCTACAGACCTTGTGGCGAATCTGAAGCAGACGAAAAATCTTTGCCTTTGGATGAAGTGGCTCAAATCAAGTCAAGGTACGGACAAGTTATTTATGAAGTGCCCGATATTGCCAACTACCCAGCCAACCCCAAAATGGACCCTATTGGTCTGGCAGGATTCATTTTTTCGACTTTGGGATTTGCTCTTTTAGTTAAATTCCTATTTACTATCAGTGCCATTTTACTAATGCTGGGAGCAATAATGGGAATAATCGGCATTATCAAATATATATCCAACCCGGGAAAATATAAAGGATTGTTTTTCTCCGTTGTGGCATTGGCTCCGGTAATGATCATCGCGTTGATCTTAATCTATTTTTCTTACTTGTAGTATTAATTCAATCTCCGGCTTTTCAAAAAAGGTCTCATCCTTATCTAAAAACCTAAACATGATCGAGAAAATGAAACATCAATATTCAATCACCTTATTTCTTGTTATTTTCATTTTTGCTTATTGTTCAAATCCAACCCAGGCGGTCAACCCTGTTAATAACAAAATTGAAAAAACATCAGAAATTCATTACCCCGAACTTCCTGACCATTCAGGTACCAGCCGGAAAAGTGAACTCACCTGGAAGGAAAAGCTGGCCTTGAAAATCATTGAGAAAAAAATCAAAAAGGCCAGAAAAAAATGGTCAAAAGAAGGAAAATTTTCAACAAATATTACTCAGGAAGACCGCTGCCATACCCTAATTTTAAAAACCGGTGAGGAGTTAAAAGTGCTACTCTATAAGGTTACAGAAACGGAAGTAGTTTATAAACCATGCGGACAACCTGAAGGAGATGAAATAACGATCCCTATTGAGGAAGTAGTTGAAATCAAAACAAAATATGGTCAGGTTATTTTTAAACATCCTGGATATGCAAACCTTAAATCAAAAAAGAAGTTGGAGGTATTTGCCCTTGCAGCACCATTATCTTCAATAATTGGATTAGCTTTATTTTTTACAGTATCTGCATGGAGTTTAATGTTTGTCGGTTTTTCTCTTCTTTTTATCCTTATCAGCATTACACGATTTCATAAAAACCCCGAAAAATACGGGGGAAGAGGGTTTATTATACTTGCTGTCATCCCTATTCTAATATTAATAGCCATGATTTTATTTTTCCCCATTCTTTGACAAGAAGGCAGAACCTCTGCTTCTATTTCCAAATTGAAAAAATCCTTGTCTGATGAAATTCATTCCAAAACAATTGATCTTTTTTCTCATTATTATTCTTTCCATTCTTTTCAGCATGCCTGGGCAGGCAGTCCACCCTGTAGGCAATGAAATTCAAATTACTGAGCTTTCCGATCAATCAGAACCCAACTGTAAAAACGACCTCACCTGGAAGGAAAAGCTGGCCTTGAAACTCATTGAGAAAAAAATCAAAAAAGCGAAGAAGAAACTGGAAAAGGAAGGAAAAAATCCGACAAACTTCAGCCAGGAAAATCGCTGCTATACCATGGTGCTGAAAAATGGAGAGGAAAGAAAAATTCTTCTTATCAAGGTATCGGAAACTGAGGTTATTTATAAACCCTGCGGAAACCCCGACTACCCTGACATTACTATTCCAAAAGAGGAAGTTGGTCAAATCAAGGACCAGTACAATAACCTGATGTATAAAGCATCTGATTTTACGCCCCATGATCAGCAAAAAATGGGCAAAGTAGGTCTGGTTTTTTTAGCTGCCTTGATCTTTGGCTTACTTGGATTCAAGCTGGTATTAGCCTTACCTTTTTTAGCCATTATTCTATTCATAATGGCTGGTATTTTTGGATTGGTTAGTTTGATAACTTTGCTTCAGACTCATCTTTGAAAATTTCAATATATATCTTCTCACTTTTTCAAACACCAATATACCATTGATTTGAATTCTTTTGACAACCTCCTCCGACCTCAATGGTTTCTAGCATTGAATACCACTCCAAATGTCATATACTTACCAAATCAAGGGATTCTCAAATTTCACCATAGGGGATTCCCCACCCAAGCGGGTCATATTCAGAAAAATAAGGTATAATTGTAACGGTTTTTAAACGACCTTTTTGATAACCGGCTTTAAACCACCATTTTACACTAGTATGTCAAGATCACTCATCATCATTTTATTGTTGTTTCCGTTAGCCCTTTCCTCCCAGACTTTTTCATTCGACCCCGGAGCAGAAATCGTGGACCAGGTCAATTATGATGAATACAGCGTACACCAGATCGACATCCTCAATGAAACGGCTGACACCCTTCAACTTTCCTGGAAACTGGTTGAAAAAACTTTCCCGGAAGGATGGGAAGTCACCCTTTGCGATAATGTGGCCTGCTATGGCGGCCTGCCCAATTCCAACGACTTCTACCCCATTTTTGACGACAATCATGGTTTTGTAAAACTTACCGTCAATCCTTACCAGATAGCCGGAACTCTTGAATTCCTGTTTCTCATCTTTCCTACAGGAAATCAAAATGACTTTGTAGAGATGCGGTTTTCGCTGACAGCAGGCGAAACAACAGCTACCAACGCTCCCACTTCCGAATCAATAAAATTCTGGCCAAACCCGGTTTCAGAGACTCTGTATTTTAAAAACAATGACAGCATCCCCTTATTTGTCAACCTCACCAATATCACCGGTCAAAGCTTACACTCACTCCATATTCAACCTCAAAGCCAACAAGAAATTTCTGTTGAGCACCTGGAAAATGGCATGTATTTTCTAAAATACTTTGCAGATGAAAAATTCCAGGGCGCTAGACCATTCATTAAACAATAAATCATCAAAATAATCACCGCAAAATGAGTTTTAGACACCTTTTCACTCTGCTGCTATTGGGTCTCAGCATGAGCCTTTTGGCCCAATCCGGCAGCATTAGCAACGTTCAATTTATCAGCGAAACAGACCAGGCCATCCAACTGAAATTCCAATTGGACGGCTTTACAACCAAAACAGTTCAAACAGACAACGGAGAAGCCGTAATTATTAATATTGACGAAGGAACGCCCTTATTAAAAAAAGGCGCTCCTGACCTGCCAAAATTAGCAGCCTCAGTCATCATTCCGGATAAAACCAATACTGGCGTAAGAATCGTTTCCTCTTCCTATGAGGATTTTCCAAACATTGAAGTGGCACCGTCCAAAGGTAACCTGTATCGTAATGTGGATCCGGCTACGGTTCCTTTTGAATACAGCCCTATCTATCAGGAAAATGAATTCTTCCCACAAGATCTGGCCAAACTGAGAGCTCCTTTTGTCTTCCGTGATTTTCGCGGGCAAACCGTTATGGTCAACCCGGTTCAATACAACCCTGTAACCAATACCCTCAGAGTATATTCAGAGATCGTTGTGGAGATCGTCAATATCGAAGGGCAAGCTACTAACACCATAAACAGAACTAATGGAAAACCGGCTGTCGCCAGTCAGTTTGAAAGCCTTTATGGAAACAGGTTTGTCAACTACGGCCAGCAGGGAGATCGCTATGATCGTGTTGATGAGTTGGGAAATATGTTGATCGTCACCGATGAAGCATATGAAGAAGCTATTCGTCCTTTTGTTGCCTGGAAGCAGCAAAAAGGTATCAAGACAGAAGTGGTGATGTTGAGTGAAATCGGAGAAACGGCAGAAGACGTAAGTAATTACGTAGCCGAATACTATGCAGAACATGGCCTGACATTCCTGCTCCTCATCGGAGATGAGAGTCAGGTACCCTCTACTTTTATTTCTAATGGCGGAGGTGACGGATATTGTGACAATTGTTATGGATATATCGAAGGTGATGACCATTATCCAGAGTTATTTGTAGGAAGACTGCCTTCTCACGACCTTGAAGAACTGGTACCTATGCTGGACAAAACCATGGAATACGAAATCACTCCTGACACTACGCAGGGAAATTGGTTTGGAACGGCTCTAGGTGCAGGTTCCAATGAAGGCCCTGGTGATGACGGTGAATATGATTACCAGCATTTGAATAATATCAAAATTGATCTGCTGGATTATACCTACGAGCGCGTTTATGAATTTTATGACGGAACCCAATCCTCAGAATCTCCTGCACCGGAAGATTCCATCTCCGTTGACCAGAATGGCAACCCTTCTGCTGCGGATATTTCGGAAGCCGTTAATACAGGGATCAGCCTTTATAATTATGTTGGCCATGGAGATCACTCTATTTTGGTTTCCGGAAGTTTTACCAATAATTCCATCAACAACCTGACCAATTCAGGAAAATATCCGTTCCTTATCGCTGTTGCCTGCTGCGTGGGTGATTTTGATGAAACTTACGGCAATGGTGACTGTTTAGGTGAGCGCTGGATCAAAGCAACCGATAATACAACGGGTGCCCCAACAGGAGGTATCGGTGGTACATTCTCCAGTGTACTGCAGAGCTGGTCTCCTCCGATGGAGGGCCAGGATGAGATGAACAAACTGATCACGGAAACAGCCATTTACAATATTCGTCATACCCTCGGCGGAATCCTCATTCACGGAGGAGGTTCGATGATCGACAACTATGGAAATGGCGGTGATGAAATGATGGACACCTGGAATTTGTTCGGTGACCCATCTGTAGAGTTGAGAACAGCTTTCCCTCAGGGGATGGAGGTTGCTCACGAGGAAAGTGTTTTCATCGGCACGCCTGAGATTGTCGTCAATTGTGATGTGGAAGAAGCACTGATAGGGCTATATTACCAGGATGGTTACCTCGGTTCCGCTGTGGTAGAAAACGGTGTGGCCACTATTCCTGTAGAAAGCCTTAATATCCCAGGTGAAATTACTGTTACGGCTAGCGCGCATAACAGAATTCCATACCAGGGTGTGATTCAGGTAGTTCCTGCTCAGGGTGCATTTCTTATTCTCAATGATTATCAGATTGACGACAGCACCGGAAATGCTAACGACGAAGTAGATTATGCAGAAACCATCCAGCTGGATGTCAATCTGGCGAATGTTGGATTGGAAGTTGCCCCGGGCGTTGTAGCTACATTATCCACCGAGGATGAACTGATCAATATCCTCAACGGGGAAGCTACCTGGGGAGATCTGGAAGACAGCACGGATATGACGCTGATCGCTGCTTACGAATTTGAAGTTTCCGACGATATTGAAGATGGTCATTTTGTCGACTTCCTTTTGGAAATGTCTTCCGATACCAATAGCTGGACAGGTCATATTTATGTAGAGGTCCTGGCTCCTGAACTCAAAGTAGGCGAGGCATCTATCGATGATTCAACTTCCGGTAACGGCAACGGCCGTCTGGACGGCGGTGAGGTGGTGACGCTCAGCCTTCCGGCTCTGAACGAAGGGCACAGTGATTCTCCGGATGCGGTAGGAACATTGAGCACTTCGAGCCCGTACCTGACAATTTTGGGGAATGATAATGTCGATCTGGGTTCCATTGCCTGGGATGGATCTGAGGCCATGGCAGATTTCACGCTTGAAATTGCCAACCAGGTTCCAAACGGCGCCACTGCTGAACTCGTTTATGAAGTCGTTGCCGGCAATTATACCGCACAGACGACTATTACCGTTTCCATGAACCTCATCGTAGAAGACTGGGAATCCAGTACATTTGAAACTTTCGAGTGGCAGAATGAATCCAATTCTCCATGGTTCATTTCTACCAATGATCCTTACAACGGAGAGTACTGTTCAGAATCCGGAGACATTGGCAATAACCAATCGACTGAACTGACCATTGAACTGGATGTCACCCAGGAAGGATATGTAGGATTTTATCGCAAGACTTCCACTGAAGGGGATTGGGATTATCTGTATTTCCTGATCGATGATGAAGAACTGGCGGAATGGAGTGGCGAAGAAGCATGGGAATACTTTGAATTCCCAATTGATACCGGAATGCATACGGTAACCTGGATCTATGTAAAAGATCAGTGGGTTTCCAGTGGCCAGGATGCTGCGTGGGTTGATGAGATTGTTCTTCCTCCGCATGAGGTTGAAGATACCACCACGACGGGCATCAATGATCTTGAACTGGCTAATGTGCAGTTTGGCGTATCACCGAACCCTACACATGACAATGCCATCGTACAACTCGATCTGGAAGAGACCACCAATGTTGATATTTCTCTGATGAATGCTCAGGGGATCAAATTAAGACAATTGGTCAATGATTCCCTCGTTGCTTCGAGACATACTTTCAAAGTTGAAATGGAACAACTACCTACCGGTATTTATTTTGTAGTGCTGAAATCGGGAGAAAGTATTATGGTACAGAAGGTGATGAAGGAGTAAATAACTGTACCTCGCTGGCGGCTAGGGCTTCTACACAAGTAACATAATAAAAATATATAATCTGTTTTATTTAAATTTTAACCCAATTCATTGTGTTTATTCAAAGTCAGGCTGCAAAAAACTGCCGAATGGCAGAATGAAGAAGGGAAAATGAACCTGCCGGAACCGCAAAACAGCAGAATGTCCAATATCCAATTTAGAATTGCCAAAAAAAACTTCTACATTGGTTATTCTGCGGTTCGAGATTCTGCGGTTCCGGCACGATTTTCTTGGTCATTCATTCATTTTTCACTTAAAACTGGAGGTTTTCTTGAAAACTCGACCAAAAACACATTATAAAAACAACTTATACTACTTGTGTAGAAGCCCTAGTCGCCAACTGGGTATATTATTCCGCTTCCTCGATTAATTTATCCCTCACAGTCATCAGCGCATACCCCAAAAGGTTCTTGCCTCTCCAGTTTTGCGGATATTCTACGCCTTCATCTCCTTCTTTCATACCAATACCCCAGATCTGATCATACGGACTGGCTTCTACCAGTATTCGATCGCCGGTTCCAAGGAGAAATTCTTTTAAATCATCGTGTTGGGAAAATTTTAAGTAATTCCCATTTTGGACAATCCGCTCGCAATGTTGGGCCCAGAAGGGAATATCAAAACCTTTGACCATTCTACCCAGTTTTTTGGCTTCGGGAGCTGTTCTCGATTCCAGGATACGTTCCATAATTTCCTGATCTTTGAACAATCTGGCTTTTTCTGCCATCATCCAATGTTCTGCCGTCAAATAATGAATGCCATTCCAGGAAAAACCTCGCTCAAACCACTGACTAAAACAGGATTTTCCGATGCTGCCATCTTTTCGTGGACGGTGGCCCCAGAAGAAAATATATTTTGGCAAAAGCCCCTTTTCCATTTGATCCCGGAGCCATTCATTGTTATAAATCATTTAGTGTAGTTTTTTTACAAAACAAAACCAAGATACAATCATTATAGTTCCTTAAAAACAATGAATCCATGGTCTGAATCAAGACCTTAAAGACATAAAAAGAAGAAACCAGCCCCAAACATTGAGACTGGCCTCTTCCTTTTATTCAAACAATTATCATCAATTAACCATTACCATTCAAATACGTACCCACTCAAGCCTGCAAACTGAAGACTGGTGACTAAAGGTTAACACCCTTCTTCTTCCTCAACTTCCTCAACAACCTTTTTGGGCACAACTTTCACGACTTTTTTCTTAACCGGTTTCGGCTGCGGAGGAGCTTCCGTCACTTTCTGAAGATCGTAGATTTCCTTCTCTGCTTCTTTAAGAATGCTGGTATAATCATAAATAGCAGCATCGCCAATTATTCTGAGGCTATCAGCCATTTGAGCAGCATAACCTCCCTGAAGCACCTTAAAGTTGGAGTACCCCAGTTGACGGAGAACCATCCAAGGGCCATTGGCCTCCAGGTGTTCCTGCCCGTACAGGACATAGGTTATTGAATTATCTTCAAATAAATTGAGATTTTCTTTTTGCAGCAATGTATGATTCGGAATATTCAATGCCCCCTCAAGGTGACCAATATTAAAATCATATTTATTCCGCAAGTCAACGAATTTGACCTTAGAATTATCCGCCGAAATGAGTTCCTTTGCTGCTTCGGGGCTAACCAGGTAATCCGCCTCCAGGATCTGGCTTAGCATATCTTCATTACTTACCTTATATTTGAATTTAGGCTTACCGATCGTCAATAAACCAATGACAATAAATGCAGTAAAAGCAGCTACCGCAATTGTCAATCTTCTTATGTTAGATAGTGGTCTGTCTGGCATAACTTTAGATTTTGTTACTGGTTACAAGTTGCTGGTTGCTGGTTGCTGGTTAACTAGTAACTTGTAACCAGCAACTCAAATTAACATCCTTCTTCCTCTTCTACTTCTTCGACAACTTTTTTAGGAATTACTTTTACTTTCTTCTTGGCCACAACCGGTGCAGTTTTCTGTTTTTCAACAAAAACATCCGGCTGTATTTCCACACTTCCTCCTGCAAAGTAGCGACGAGCAGCCATTCTGCGATTATAAAGTTCCAAATCTGATTGGGAATACTCCTCAGAAGGTTTAACAGGCTTCATAATGGTTTCCACCCATTCAGTCAATCCGCCTTTCATCACGTATATGTTCGGATAATCGGCTCTTCTTAACAGCACCCATACCTGCTCACTGATCTCATCATTATTGGCATAAAAAACCTTTTGCAACTCCGCTCTTTTCAGGTACTGATCATTTTCCTCTTTGAGAATATCTTTGAAAGGAATATTTATGGAACCCTCCATGGAAAACTGCTCATATTCCTCCGGACTTCTCAGATCAACCAACAATAGAGAAGGATCCTGGTTAATGATAAGATCCGCTACATCATCCACTGTCAGAAAACGGGTATTGTCATCCAACTCCATCAACAATTTATCAGCAGATAATTCTTTGGTATTTGATGCCTCCGGTAAAAAGATCAAGCCTCCCGAAAGTATTATGGCCAGCGCCATGAGAAACAAATACCTTTTCCTAATATGAAATGGTTTACTCATTTTTGATTATTTATTCGATCTTTAATTGAGAAGTAACTGACTACAATTTACCTCTATTTTTATCACTTTTCAAATTTGTTAACCGCCTGATTAATATTCTACTTTCTTAACCCTGCGCATAACAAAAGTTGCCACCATAAACACTATCAAAGCCATCATAGTGAATAAGAAAGCAAATAATCCACTGGAAATACCCAGCGACTCATGAACTCTTAGTCTGCCCATATTGGAACTATAATAGAAATCCTCGATGAGCGGGAAGGCTTCGGAAAAGAGCATAATGCCGGCAAAGGCGCCAACCACAAAAACGATAGCATCAATTTTTCCGATAGCGGCAGCACACATACTGGTTCCCGGACAAAAACCACCGAGGACAAATCCTAATCCCATGATCACTCCACCGGTAATAATAGGCCAAAAATAGGTAGGCATAACATATAATCTGCTTATGTCCACCCAACCCATGTAATTGAAATACAGCAATCCTACCATGGCAGTTACGGATGCAGTGAAGAATACACGAACAACCGTAAAATCATATCCGTAAAATGAACCCACCAATTTTCTGGAAGTGGAAAATCCGGAAGCTTCCAATATCATTCCGAAGAAAAATCCCAGAACCACTGCTATCGCATATGCCCATCCTTCTTCTATAAAACCATTAGGAATTAAAGGTCCCATAATTAGTCATTTTTTAAATTTATTAATTCATTCATCACATCAAAACTCCGGTTAGATCCAGAGTTTCCGGGCGAAATATGCAAACAGATAGGCCGATCCGAAAATGGCAACCATCGCCAAAAATCCGGAAGTGGCCAACACCGCAGATCCGCTCAACGCAGCCCCGCTGGTACAGCCCCGGGCCAGCTGGGATCCGATACCGAATAAACTCCCCCCTATGAAAGCAAAAATCAATCGGGTACGGGAAGTGATCTTCGGTGAATGCTCTACCCGCCAGGTAAGTCTCCTGGACAAAGCCCGGACAAGAAAGCTCCGGCTAATAACCCGATGGCTTCAAATACCAGCCAGGTATTGAGGGTATTCCTGTCCTCGCGAATGAATAAATTGTAATACTCGGTTTCATCGGCATGCTGAGGGGAAATCCCCTGCACAGATGCAATAACCGAACTCTTGATAGCCCCCGTAGCTCCGAGACCACGACCTGTGATGTAAAAGGTCATCAATAATAAAATCCCCAGAAGTATCCCTCCGAAATACGGATTGAGGAAAGGAGCCGGTTTTTTATCTTTATTAATCATGTCTTTCTGGTTACAAGTTACTGGTTGCTGGTTGCTGGTTTAACTAGTAACGAGAAACCAGTAACCAGTAACTAATTAGTTAATACAAATATCTCGTTATTTGCCCCGCATCGACCATGATGATCCTAAAGATCAGTCCTCCGATAAGGATCAAGGCTGCCGGCAATGCAACAGGGATTTTATACCCCCTGAGTTCCATGATCTCCAGAATTCCGGGGAAAATCAACCCGAGGAATACCACGAAAATCCAGAATGGTACGGTATATTCTCCACCAAGGAACAACTGGGCAGCTTCCTGCTGAACCTGTGGTCCGGCAAGGAACCCCATGAACAAGTGGATGATGAAAAACAACTCTATAGCGATGAGCAGTAAGTCTATCTTACGGAAAGCATCCTGCTCCTCATGCTTTTTGGACATCCACATGATGGCAGCAGCCCCTGTTGACAAACCTGAAGTCAGGAACAATGGCCCGAGGATCGCATTATTCCATAATGGCCTTGCATTAAAGGCTGACAACAGAATACCGGTATAGATACCCAGAATTACTGCCAATACGATCATAACCCAGGCAATACCTACCCTGTATTTGATGATAAGCTCCTCAAACTTTTTGAGAATATTCAATCTCCAATCCCAGTTTGGGAACAATTCCCTCATATAACTGGCTGCCCAAACGATGGACAATGGTGTAATGGCCATCAGCGTCCAGGCTCCCCAGGACATTGGGGATTCCCAACGGATGGTCGTATACAGTTGCCAGGAATACAATGGATGCTTGAGGTCATAAATCAAAGCAGCCAGACCAATTACCAATGCAAAAGGTACGAGAAAGGTTGCCCACTTAACTGCAGTCGGCATTTCTTCGGATTTCCCTCTGATGGTGTAATAAGCTGCAAAGAATAAAATTCCGGCCGAAAGCCCTCCCAGGAACAGATACAGCGAAATCGGCCAGTGCCATATATGTAGACTCGGGTCAATACCCGGAATATTTCTACCACTGATGATTATTTCTTCGTTCATTTTAATTGCTTTTTAAATCAAATAATAAACTTTCGGATCTGTACCTGCTTCAGGAGCAAGAACTTTGTATTTACGTTTCTTGAGAATCTGTGAAATCTCACTGTTCGGATCATCCATATCACCAAAATACATACAGTGGGTCGGACAAACAGAAACACAAGCTGGTTTCAATCCGTCACGTACCCGGTGAATACAGAAGGTACATTTATCCACATAACCTTCAGGATGAGAGAATCGGGCATCATAAGGGCAGGATTCAATGCAGGCACCACAGCCGATACATTCATAATCCGTGACCAAAACCACGCCTCCTTCAACGATGTGACTGGCTCCAGTAGGACAACAGCGTACACAAGGAGCATCAGCACAATGATTACAACGTTCCGAGCGGAGTTCAAGCTCCAACAGCGGATAGGTGCCGTCAACTGTCTCGGTTACCCAATCCCGGCAATACCCGACTGGCACATTATTTTCCGTTTGGCAAGCAACAACACAGTCGCTACACCCGACACATTTTTTAGTGTCTATTGCCATTGCGTATCTCATATATCAGCTGTTTTGTTTGGGTTCGAAGTATGAAATGTGACAAAATTTCCACGCATTCCCGTTCCTCCCATAAGCGGATCGATCATCACATTCGTAATTAATTCACTATCGTTGGCTCCACGCGCAAAGGCTTTTGACAGGTTTTTATTGTCATGCCCAAAACCGTGAACCATATATACGCTATCAAACCGTATTCTTTCTGTTACCCTGATCTTAACCGGGAATGAGGAATAAACTCCGTCCTGGTTTTCCAGCCAGATCTCCATACCATTCTTAAAGCCCCATAATTTGGCGACCTTTGGATTGATCCAGATGTTGTTTTCTTCCATCAGATCATTCAGGTTTGGATTATTGATGGTACGGCTAAAAGTGTGCATTGGCGCACGTCCGTAAATGAGGCGGTAAAAACCACTGTCCGGTTGTGGGTGGGCAGTAAACACAGGCATAGGATCAAATCCTTTGTCTTTGAATTGTTGTGAGAACAATTCCACTTTTCCGGAAGGTGTTCTGAATGTAAAGGCCTCTCCTTCAGGTTGATACAAACTGGATTTACGAGGGAATTTCTTTACACCGATCTTTTCCATCTCTTCCAGAGAAGATCCTACCTGCTTCAACTGCCAGTCCAATACTTCTGTATACTCTTCAAATGGGAAATAATCTCCCAATCCCATTTTCTTACCTAATTCCTTGGCAATCCACCATGCAGGCTTGGAGTCTCCCAGCGGTTCCATAATGGGACTTCTGAGTGCCAGGTATGGTTCCCGGTGAGGAGATGTCCGCAATTCATCATGACGTTCCAGATAGGTACATTCGGGAAGAATCACATCCGCATAACCTGTAATTTCCATAGGCATGGTATCGCAGACTACTACGAATTCTACAGAATCAACTGCCTTTTGGAAGGTATCCTTTTGAGGCAAAGTCAGCGGGAGATTGGTTCCTGTAACAAACCAGGCTCTGATCCGGTGCTCATCATCCACATTGCCTTCGATCGAAGCATCTACAAGCGCATTGGCAACGGATAATCCGGCAAATGGATATTTTCCATTGAGCTGATCTTTCCACGCCCATTTTGGCTTGGGATAATCCGGGTGAGGGAACTTAGGAAGGCTTACTTTCTCCGGATAATAAAATCCACCTCTCCGGCCCCATGCGCCAAGTAGCGCATTGAGGATAGCCATGGCGCGAGCACGCTGAGTATCATCACCATACCAGGTTACGTGACGTCCCGGGTGTATGATTACAGCAGGTGCGGCATTGGCCATTTCCCTGGCAGTTTTACGAATCACTTCCGGTTTAATGGTAGTGATACCATAAGCCCATTCCGGAGTCATTTTTTTAACGTGGGATTTGAGTTCCTCAAGCCCGTTGGTATAATTGTCGACAAAATCCTTGTCGTATAATTCATCATAAATGATGACATGGATCCAGGCGAGTAATAAAGCGAGGTCTGTAGCAGGTTTGATTGGCAACCAGTATTTGGATTTACTGGCAGCTGTAGAGAAACGTGGATCAACTGTAATGATCGTGGCATCCTTATCAATAGCTTCCGCCATTTCCTGTACCTGACCGTTATGCATATTCTCCCCGAGGTGAGAACCGATCAGTACCAGGCATTCGGTATCACGAATATCCGTAGGTTCAGGAGATCCCATAACCTCACCAATGGTTGCTTTAAAGCCTGCTTCGCGAGGTCCGCGACATTGTGCGTAAGAAGGAGCCGTTTGGTTTTTAGTCCCGTAGGCATACAAGAGGTGATCAAATTGATGACCGGATGATCCGTGTTTGAAAAGTGCTACTGTTTCCGGACCATACTTTTCCTTGATCTCACCGAATTTTTCTGCGACAAGCCCAAGGGCTTCATCCCAGGAAGCTTCCCGGAAGGTATCCTCACCATCCTCTTTTTTAACCCTGATCAAGGGCGTAGTTAATCGGTCCTTATCGTAGTACATTCCGATACCACCGGTACCTCTTGGACAATACCGGCCATTACAATGCGGATCATCATCATTCCCGATGATCTTGATGAGCTGGCCATCCTTATCCTTGTAACCCCAGCCGGCACACTTCCAGAAACACACTTCACAATAGGTCGGCACCCTTGTCAATGTATCTTCTGATAAGGCACCAAACAGGTCATCCCTGGAACCGAGGTTCACCGAACAACCCGCCAAACCGATAGCGCCGAGCCCAAGGCCTGAAATTTTTATAAAATCTCTTCTGCTACCCATGCCAAATTTTTTTGAATCTGAATAAATTAACTTATGAAACTTTATTCATATATTATGGTAAAAAAAACGGGTCGCCCCATTTGCATTAAATAACCCCTCTGAGCTATCATGCGCTACAAATTTGGCTATTATACTTTTCGGAAAATATGACAATCGTCAACAAAATGATGACTTTTGTCAGCCACCTTATCTGAATGAAAATCCTGGAAGGGATAAAATACATATGCGACCTCTTTTCCCCGGATAGGGAATTTTGAGAATTACATCCCCTGAATATAAAAATGCAAACTAACCGCGAAAAACAAAATAAAAAATTAAAACATTGAAAATTTCAATACTTAATTCAAAATACCACAAAACATTTCCTAACAAACCAAACAAAAAAAGGCAACCACCTTCTGTTATTTATACTGATTTTAAATTGACAAAATTGACAAAAATCAAATATCTGGTCAAAATAGGTCAATAAAAGAACTCGAAAAGGCCCGAATATTATTGACTTTTCTGAATAGAGAAGAGCGTGGTGAAAAACAGGTTTAAGCAGAGTTAATTCCTGGCAATATCTTGAGGTCGTATTGATTTATTCGATCAAGCAACCTTTTCCACAACCTACCCTCGACAGGGAGATTGGCGTCAAATTAGTGTGATTTTTCGAAAATTTCAGTCTAAAAGAGACGGCATCTCTTCGCAGGCTACGGTAGTTCCCTGTAAATGATAGCGCAATCACCAGTTTAATAGGAACGGTATATCTCATTGATCATAAATCCAATTGTATTGTTCCTATGAAACTGGAGTTATTTTTTGAACTATTACGACAGCGTACCGAAATCTAAATTAGTATCCAGACCGTTTTGTGTTTTTCCCAATTGAGTATTTTAATTTGACTAAGGGAAAATTGAATTTATTCCAATTGGCCAACGGGAAAAGGGCACGTTTTTTTTCGAATTTTGGAAGCGCAGTTGTCGTATCCAAAAAAATTTGGTCGTTTTTATGTTAAAATGGCAAAAAAAATGTCACGTTTCGATATGTGGTGGCTTCTATAAATAGAGGGATGACAATTCTGATTCCAGTGACGGCCTCACTCAGAGTGAGGCCGTCACTGGAAAAAAAAAGCGGCTCCACATGGAGCCGCTTCCCAAAGGTTTAAAGTAGTTTCTGGTTTTTGTTTTAAAACCATTTGGTAACCTCTGTAAATCGTTACAGTGATCTAGGCAACCGCCATTCCTTTACTTTCCACCACACGGACAACTTCATCCGCAACCTTATCCTGGATTCCCATATCCAGGTGGCTGGTGAACCCTACGCAGGAACAATTGATCTCACCAAGGACATAGGTATCGTTTTTGTTGTCGTCCCAGTCCAGCATGAAATCGGCAGTCCAGATCAGCGGTACGTCGTAATCTCCCAATTTGGAAGTTATGGTTGGTATAGAATTGAGGAACATATCAACGAGCTCCTGCCACTTGGAAGGATCGTCATACGTATATTTTGCACCGGAGAACAAAGTTGCTGAGAAAGCATCTTCCGCATCAGCCGGCTTTTTGTGTACTACAAATACAGGAGACTCTCCCACCATCAAAATGCGGATCTCTCCTTCTTTAATTCTTGGCATGAAACGCATATCAACCAGCATACCGTTGTCTCCAACGATGTATTGCTCACAGAAGGTCATGAAGTCCGCCAGGGTGTTGTATTCCACATGATTATCCACCGCTTCGGTACATTTCAGTTTTGTATCCAATGGCAGCGCTTCTCCTTTTTTCACTTCCACATTTTCATCTGCAATCTGTACACGCCAGATGCCTTCACCTGTTGATCCGCGGTTTTGCTTCAGCACACGTTCTCCATATGAAAGGCTCATAGGGAAGGTATCTCTGAATTCCTCCACTGTATAATAAGCGTAAGTATCTTCTGGAACAAGATCGGTTGTACGTAATTTGAACAAAGCATCCTTTGCTCCGAAGTTCAGCATTGCATCAGGGTGAGGCATGCCAACAACTCCTGCATCGGATAAATTCCTGAGGGTCTCGAAATATAATTTTTCTCCGTTTGGCAGATTTCCGGGATTGATTCGGCTGATATAAGCCACTGCATTATCCTTCACATAATTGAAAATTTCCTCGCGACGATCATCTTCAAAGTAAATAACTTCCGAAGACCATCCATCTCTTGCGTTGATGGCATTGACGATCGGCATGGTGTCTTTGCGGTGGCCGTCCGGTCCTTTGTCAGACCCTCCTCTGGCCTCGAAGATCACTACGTTTTTGCTCATGTTTAATAGAATTTTTAGGTTTTAAAAAATCATAGCTAAGTTAACGAGCAATACACGCTATGCGATTGACCAATGTTAGTGAAAATCAATGACTTTTATCAGTTGAAAAAATGAACGGATTCCGAAAGCCAGGTTCCCAACAAAAAGTACCGCTAATCGGGAAAGCAGGTTTTTATCAAGCGAAGCAGATTGGATAAAACTACAATTATTCTTATCGGAAAGTTAAAGGGCAGAATTTTTTAATCAAAATGACTAAAGTTCATCCTGGGATAGCAAAAATGGCCCTTGCAAAAGGGCAAGTAAATTTCAAAGATAACTAACGGAAGGGAAGAATTCGAAGGAGTCCGGAGACAAAAAACAGTCAGAAATTCTGCTCTTTGTCTCCGGCAGGTTTATCTATTTTTGTTCTACTTTGTTCAAATTATTCATAGGGTAATTCAGCCTGATCTCATCGTCGTTGGAGTCAAAGAAGCGATATTCGATCATGGTGTAATCCTCTTTGGCTGTAATGTGTACCCAATGACGATACTTGAGGTACCACTTCAACCGTAAACTCGGAAATCCCTTTTTGAGGTATGCGGCGATAAAAGGATGCACGAACAACTGGATCTTTTTCGCCTGTGGCCGGGATTGAATGATAAAATTGAGATCTCTTTCGATATCGTCCTCCAGCAGAATAGTAGCATTGATCTTTCCTGTTCCACCACAAGTCGGACACTTCTCGGCAGTATTGATCTTCACTTCCGGTCTTGCCCGCTGACGGGTGATCTGCATGAGGCCAAACTTACTCAGCGGCAAAATGGTATGCTGGGCACGATCTTTCTTCATGAACTTGCGCATAGCCTTCACCAGTTCACGCTTATGATCAGCGTTGCGCATGTCGATAAAATCGATAATGATGATCCCACCAATATCCCGAAGCCTCAACTGGCGGGCAATTTCTTCAGCCGATTCCAGATTGACATTAAGTACAGCCTCCTCCTGATTGGTGCTGGAAAGTTTATGCCCGCTGTTCACATCGATCACGTGCATGGCTTCCGTATGTTCAATCACCAGGTATGCACCACTTGGCATGGTAGCTGTTTTGCCAAAGGAACTTTTAATCTGTTTGTTAACCTTATAGGTATCAAAAATAGGTCGCTTACCGCTGTAATATTTTACGATCTTGACCTGCTCAGGAGAAATGGCCCCCAGGTAATTCTTAATATTATGGAACAGCTCTTTATCATCAACAATGATCCTGTTGAAGGAATCTGTCAGGATATCCCGCAGGATACTGGAAGTTTTGTCGAGCTCATTCAGCAATTTGACGGGAGCCTGGGCTTTTTGCAATTGCTTGTAAGATATGCTCCCATTTGGACATCATCAGATTCAGCTCCTCTAAAAGGTCTCCAACTTTCTTGCCCTCAGCCGCTGTCCGGATGATAACGCCGAAGTTTTTGGGTTTAATACTTTCGATGAGTAACTGAAGACGCTTGCGTTCAGCAGCACTGCTGATCTTTTTGGACACAGCAATTACGTTTGAAAACGGTGTCAGCACGAGATATCTTCCAGGAATAGTGATCTCACAACTCAGTCTTGGCCCTTTGGTAGAAATAGGCTCCTTGAGGATCTGAACAAAGACATGTTGCTTTTTATTCAAAACCTGATCGATCTTACCGGTCTTAATGATCTCCGGTTGAAATTTAAACTTATCCAGTTTATGGGTACTCAGTTTTCCTCTTACTGCCTGATCCGTATAGGTAAGCAAAGATCTCAGTTTTGGTCCGAGATCGGTGTAATGCAGGAATGCATCCTTATTATGACCAATATCCACAAAAGCAGCGTTAAGGCCGGGCATCAGTCTTTTTATCTTCCCGAGGAAAATATCTCCGACGGAAAAATTATTGTTTGTTTTTTGGTAATGAAGTTCAACCAGTTTCGAATCTTCGAGAAGAGCAATCTCCACCTCAGACTGGTTTGAATTGATAATCAGTTCCTTTTCCACATGAATTGCATTTTACGGGGTATGTTCATGAAATCGCCCATTATACCATGATCTGTTAAATACAACATCCAAAGGCATCAGTGCGGCGTGACCCTGCAGCAATACAACATCACCTGAGTAATATCGTTTATCCTGGAAATACATTTTTGGCCGGTAAATAGTAGAAAAGAGCAGGCGTATGATACCTGATGATTAATTGAAAAAACCGGCAATGCAACGTGATCTAAGCGAAAAGAATTCGAGGTTCAAATATGAAAAAGGTTCTTATTCGTATGCTGGCTCTATTTATTTCCGGCAAAAAATCCGGTACAGGTCCTGCATCGTTTATATTATGGCTGTTTATTCATTAGGAATTGTCGGTCAGACAATTTTGGTTCTTCTGTTCAAGGTATATCACATGGGTTTATTGAGGACTTTTCGCCATAATCTAATCACGTTTCAAAAAAAGGTATCGGGTAATTTAACCCGGGAGATAACCTGTTCTTTAAACGGCAAAAAACGGATTGGAGCAATATGGTGTAAATCAATTTATTATTCCAACCCGTTTCCCACACTGTAACAAAAATGAATTTCCTTGATCAAGTACCATTATACTGTGATGCAGGAATTCCAAAGGGGTTTATCCCAGGAGGCTTTCTCTCAGAAAACGTCGTGCGATAAACCCCGGTTAACCCGTTATTAATTATTTCTTCTTCTTATGACGGTTTTTACGAAGTCTCTTTTTTCTTTTGTGCGTCGAAATCTTATGTCTCTTACGCTTCTTTCCACAAGGCATAAAACATTATTTTTATATGGTTAATTTAATTTATTTCTCTTCTTTAGGTAATGCATCGACATTTTCCTTCACCTGATCCACAAATACCTTTGCAGGTTTAAAAGCAGGAATATAGTGTTCAGGAATAACGATCGCTTCGTTTTTCTTGATATTACGTCCTATCTTTTCGGCTCTTTTTTTAATAATAAAAGATCCAAATCCTCTGACATAAACGTTCTCTCCTGTGGCCAAAGTGCCCTTTACTTCTCTAAAAAAGGACTCTAAGGTAACTAATACATCTACTTTAGGTACTCCTGTCTTATCTGCAATAATAGCAACCAAATCTGCTTTTCTCATTCTTATTGGTTGGTTTTTAGATAGTTATGAAATCACACCCCAATTCTTTCAAGGCGGGTGCAAATTTCGCATTTTTTTTAATAATTCGAAATAATTATGCTTTTATTTTTCTATCAATCAGGATTTTATGGAAAAAAAGAAGAGTCTTTCAGCATTTCAAAAACCCGCAATCCTTTTTTGTGCAATTCCCGGACCTGGTCTACTTTCAGAATTTTGTTCCATTTGTAGAATATGAAGAAATAGTTCATGCCTTCCATACTCCAGTACTTCTCCAGGGTAAAAAACCGGAGTACATCCTCACTCATGACACTCCGGATAAGGCCTTCATCATCTCCTTTGACCAGGTATTGATCAGAAAAAGTAGGATATTCCACAAAATCGATATCCTGCATGCCAAGCCGCTGACCGATCTTGTGGAAAAAATGCTCCGGCCGCATGGAAAAATGCGGGAGTCCCAATTGTTTGGAATCCACAAAGAAAACAGTCTGCTTGATCCTGCGGGTCGAATTCCCGCCTCCAACCGTAAATTTATAATCAAATATGTGCAGGTGAGAATTCAACATCGAATCCTTGACCGAAATCACATTGGAGATCCGTTTTCCATATCCCCTGCGAAACAACCTAAAGTCGGTAAGCAAATTAAGTATGCCCCATTCGTCCTTTGCCGAATAGTCCATCTGCAGCCGTGAGGCCAACTGTCTCATCTCCGAACTGCGATAAGTGGGCATGTATATCTTATTTTATTAAAAAAATCACAAGTCCTCTTTTATCCAGGCTAAGGCTAAGGGATAAAAACTCAAAATTGCTTCTTCTTCATTCTACTCATTCTTCAAATACTTAATAAAAACAATTTTAAGAAAAGCCATTCAACCTTGTCATCCTTCCATTTTTCCTTTTTCACCCAATTTACCAAAAACAATCAAGCATTGAAGCATTATCATTATCCGACCGTCACACCATTATATAATGGAAACCGCTCCATGTATTGCTTTACCTCTTTTTCTGTAGCTTCAATGAGTTTTTCATTGTTGATATCATTGATCAAAGCATCGATCCATTCTACGGTTCTGACACAATCCGATTCCTCAAACCCTCTGGTCGTCACGGCAGCCACACCGATTCGCACTCCTGAAGTTACCATAGGAGATTCGGTATCGAATGGAACCATATTTTTATTAACGGTAATGCCTGCCCGCACCAAGGCATTTTCTGCTTCCTTACCGGTAACGCCTTTTGAGCGCAGGTCGATCAGCATCATATGGTTGTCCGTTCCGCCGGAAATGATCTGGTAACCTTTGTCTACAAAAGCTTGCGCCATCGCTTTGGCGTTGGCGATCACTTTTTTACCATATGCTTTGAATTCCGGTTGAAGCGCCTCGTGGAAGGCTACCGCCTTGGCAGCAATGACATGCTCCAGTGGTCCTCCCTGCATTCCCGGGAAAACGCCACTATTCAAAACTGCTGACATTTTGAGTGGATTACCTTTTTTAGTTTTTCTGCCCCATGGATTATCAAAATTCTTCCCCATCATGATGATACCGCCTCTTGGCCCGCGCAGGGTTTTGTGAGTGGTGGAGGTCACGATATGGCAATGTTCCATTGGATCATTTAACAATCCAGCAGCGATAAGGCCGGCTGGGTGAGCAATATCAGCCAGTAACAAAGCACCAACTTCATCCGCAATGGCTCTGAAACGAGCATAATCCCAATCTCTGGAATAGGCAGATGCTCCGCAAATGATCAGCTTTGGCTTTACCGCTTTGGCCTTGGCTTCTACTTTATCCATATCAATGATGCCGGTATCTTTTTCAACCCCGTAAAAATGAGGTTTGAAAACTTTTCCGGAAAAATTCACGTGAGATCCGTGTGACAAGTGTCCTCCATGAGAGAGGTCAAAACCCAGGATGTTGTCGCCTGGTTGTAAAACTGCCAAAAATACCGCAGCATTGGCCTGAGCACCGGAATGGGGCTGCACATTTGCATAAGCGGCGCCAAAAAGTTCCTTGAGCCTGTCAATAGCCAGTTGCTCAATCTGGTCGACGACCTCACAACCGCCATAATAACGACGACGAGGGTAACCTTCAGCATATTTATTGGTAAGGCAACTGCCCATAGCTTCGAGCACTGCCTGACTGGTAAAATTTTCGGAGGCAATCAATTCTACGCCATCCCTTTGACGATCCAATTCCTGCTGAATCAGATCAAATATTACTTTATCGTGTTGCATCAGTATATTTTTTTGCAAAAGTAATTCTAAAAAAGATTTAATCGAAAATACCCGGGCACAAAGTGCATTTTGAGCCTGATCTTTTGGATTTTCCAAGTTAGCAAAAATTCCGGAAACGACTGAAACAAACAATCCGGAACTCTCTTTAATTTACAGATAAACAAAAGTTACAAATCAACAAAATTAACAAATATAAAACCAAATAATCAAACCTTAACAAAATAATAATTCAAATGAAAGTTTTTTCATACATGCTTACCAAATAAAAATAAAGACCTAAATCATCGCCTGTTTATGACGGAAGTCATCGTTTACCCTTAAAAAGTGCCCTAATTTGCACCTCGAAAAACAGGCATAACATGACCTGTAAAGAGAATGACCTTAGATTGAGATTATGGAAACTTCCGATTCTATCCAAAACCTTATAACTGCGGGGTTAATCCAACCCCGGAAAGTAGTGAACCGGCAATTTCCTGTCACTGATATTTTCACAAATAATTTACTTAACGTTTCTGGTAATCCCGATGGGGCATTACCTAATAGCATTATACAATTAATAGAAAAATGAAAGGTTTTAAAGTAACAAACAGGTGGTTGGTTGTAGTTGGAGCCGTGATGATCCAACTTGCATTAGGAGCAATATATGCATGGTCCGTTTTTACAAAGTTATTAACTGATCCTGAAGGAATTTATCAATTTTCAGCCTCCCAAACCGCCTGGGTATTCTCCCTGGGCCTGATCACTTTTGCCACAATGACAATCCTTGCCGGTAGATGGCAGGCTAAAACAGGTCCCACCCTGATCGCATTTCTTGGTGGTCTCACCCTGGGAGCGGGTTATATACTTGGCGGGTTATTCGGGGACACTTTTGTGGAGCAGATGATATACATCGGACTTATTGGAGGTGCCGGTATCGGGCTGGCATACGTAGTGCCGATTGCCGTGGGCATCAAGTGGTTTCCTGACAAGAAAGGTATGATCACCGGATTGGCAGTAGCAGGATTTGGATTTGGAGCTACTATCTGGGTAAAATTAGCCGGTTCATGGTTTGGAGGATTATTAAATACGACTAATGTTCTTGGCTTGCCAAGTGTACAAAGTGTCTTTTTCATATACGGAATTGTTTTTGCCGCTCTGGTAATTTTAGGAAGCATGGTAATGGTCAATCCACCAGAAGGATATCGCCCCGAAGGATGGACACCTCCCGCACCAACAAAAACGCGCTCTTTTGGTAATACCGTTTTCCAGCCTAGAGAAATGCTTAGAACACGACAGTTCTACAGCTTATTTACTGTTTTCATGTTCTCTGCTCTTTCAGGTTTGATGGTTATTTACTGTATTAAACTATTTGGTATCGATGCCTTACAACTGAATGGTATCGAAAATGCGGGGGTAATTACTGGAACAGCCATGGCCTGGTATGCAATCTTTAACGGTCTTGGAAGGATCGCGTGGGGTGCGGTATCTGACCGCATTGGACGAAAGAGAGCAATCATCACCATGGCATTACTCCAGGGTGTAATAATGCTCGCCATGTATCATGGTTTCATCAGTTTTGGTCTGGTTACCGGGTTTATCATTGCATCCTCCTTTGTAGGTTTTAACTTTGGTGGTAACTTCGCTTTGTTCCCTGCCATAACTGCTGACTTCTTTGGCAACAAAACCGTAGGGAAAAACTATGGCTTCGTATTTATTTCCTATGGTATTGCAGGTATTCTGGGACCACAATTGGCAGGAGTTTTCAAGGATGCTGCAGGGGGTGGATTTATGCCTAAGATATGGATGACTCCTTTCATCATTGCTGGAGCAACCTGTATCCTGGCAGCTATCATCATGTATTTCACCAATGCACCAAAACACAAAGTTGAACCGGTTGAAGCAGCAGAACCTTCATCAGAAACGCCGGAAGACAAAAAGAAACCTGCATTGGAGCCAGCGCTTTAGAGGGTTTCAAAAGAGATTATCATGGTATCAAAAAAATGAAAAATCAATAGTTTTTGAATAAGCACAAATGGTGTCGAAAGGAGGAGTTTTTCGGCACCATTTTTTTATGCTGCAAACGCTGATATCCTTTTGGATAAAACACTCCTTTAAGCATTATAAACACCTGGAATTCCCCACAAATCCTTCCAAAATTGAAAATCCATATTATAAATGCCTGCCAAATACTTCAATATTTAGATATTTGTAGTTTGTACAATAAGTAAATGCCAAACCGGCTTATTGACCGGCAAATAATAAAAGCTGCATGAACCTACGCTTAAAGACACAATACAATACGATCCCCGGCCAGCAAATTTACGTTTCAGGAAACTCGAAGATCCTGGGCAACTGGAATTTATCCAACGCGGTAAAAATGAACTATAGCACCGGCGGTCATTGGTCGGTAGAAATCGAAATACCGGACAGCCCCAAACAGTTGGAATACAAATACGTCATGGTAGACGATCAGGGCAATACCTCCTGGGAATTCGGAGACAACCGTGTCATTTCCAGAACGGGAAAAAAGCCGGCCGCCATTCATGCCGAAGAAACCTGGCACGCACCTTCAAAAGAAGAAAAGCCGCTGTACACCTCTGCTTTCACCCGGGTCGTAATGCATCCGGATGGCCTTCAAAAGCCATCAGTAAGCCAAGCCAAACAACGACTGGAATTTCGTATCAATGCCCCAAGAGTTTCAACCGGCTTGCAGGTATGCATTCTCGGGAACCACAACAAATTAGGCAACTGGAAAAAAGACAAACCGCTTCTACTCGATTGCGGTGATCACTTCCCTCTTTGGAAAGGCAGCATCAGCATGGCCGGACTTAAGTTTCCCCTTGAATACAAATACGGGCTTTACGATCCGGCAAAAAAGGAAGTGGTCAAAATTGAGGAAGGTATTAACAGGTTCATTGCCAAACCAGCGTTTGATGAAAAAGAGTTTCTCTACATAAAATCCGATGAAGGTTTTCGCCACATTTCCGGAAACTGGAGAGGTGCAGGTGTAGCCGTTCCTGTATTTTCACTCAAAACCCAAAAAAGTTTCGGCGTTGGTGATTTCAAAGACCTGGTAGACTTTATCGACTGGGCCAGGCAAACAGGACTGAAAATGGTACAGATCCTGCCCATCAATGAAACCATTGCCTCCCACAACTGGCTGGATTCCTATCCTTATAAGTCCATCTCTGTAATGGCCCTTCATCCCATGTACCTCAACCTCGACTCCATGGGAACACTGAAGGACAAAAAAGAACAGAAAAATTTTCAAGACCTCCAGGAAATTCTCAATGCGGAACTCCATGTCAATTACCCAAAGGTAATGACGTGGAAATCCCGATATTTCAAAATGCTCTTCGATCAGGAAAAAGCATCCTTTTTTGAATCGGAGGATTATAAAAAGTTTTTCGAAGCCAATAAATCCTGGCTGGTCCCGTATGCAGCTTTTGTCTATCTGCGGGATAAAAACAGCAGCCCCGATTTCAGGCAATGGGGTAAATACAGCACTTATAAAAAAAGTGCAATATCCAAATTGTGCAGCCCTTCTTCCAAAGCATGGGATGATATTGCCATCCACTATTTCATCCAGTATCACCTGGACAAGCAGATGAAGGAAGCTGCGGAGTACGCCCGTAAAAAAGGCATTGTCTTAAAAGGAGATATTCCTATCGGCATCAGTCCAAACAGTGTTGAAGCGTGGACGGAGCCGCATTTATTCAATCTCGATGCTCAGGCCGGTGCTCCGCCGGATGATTTTGCCATCAAGGGGCAAAACTGGGGTTTCCCTACCTACAATTGGCAGGAAATGGCCAAGGAAGATTACGCCTGGTGGAAAAACCGCCTCCAGAAGATGGCCGATTATTTCGACGCCTATCGCATCGATCACATCCTCGGTTTTTTCAGGATCTGGGAAATTCCGCTGGACGCGGTGGAAGGCACTTTGGGTTATTTCAATCCCGCATTGCCCCTGACTGCTCATGAAATTTCCTCCTACGGCATTCCATTTGATTATGAACGAATGGTTAAGCCTTACATTCGGCATCACCTGCTACACGGTATTTTCGGAATTCATACGGAAGAAGTTATTCACCAATATCTTGAGGCTGACGGTTACGGAACTTATCGTATGAAACCGGCTTTTGATACCCAATTAAAGGTAAACCAACACTTCCTGGCCGATAAGGAGGAAGAAGATCTTTCAGATAAGGAAAAACTGATCCGGGATGGTTTGTTCCAACTCATCGGCAATGTATTATTCATCCAAACGGGAGACGATGAATGGCATCCGAGGATCACCCTTCAGAGCACGTCTTCATTTGCAGAGCTGGACGGTTATATCAAACATCAGCTGGAGGAATTATACATCCATTATTTTTACAAAAAGCACGATGACTTCTGGTATCAGAAGGGTATGGAAAAACTTCCCGCAATCATTTCTGCCAGTAATATGCTGGTTTGCGGTGAAGACCTCGGTATGGTGCCTGACTGCGTACCGCCGGTGATGGACCAACTGGGCATTTTGACCCTGGAGATCCAGCGCATGTCCAAAAATCCCAAAGTCAAATTCGCGCACCCTGCAGATGCACCATATCTTTCCGTTTGTACAACGTCGACTCACGATATGGCCACTATCCGTGGCTGGTGGGAGGAAGACAGAAAACTGATCCAGGATTTTTACAATAATGAATTGGGTAATTTTGGTACGGCGCCGTTCTTTGCCGAACCATGGGTGTGCGAACAAATGATCGTACAACACTTATATTCACCTGCGATGTGGGTCACCATCCCCATCCAGGATCTCATAGCCATCGACGGAGACTTCCGCTGGAACGAGACACATCTGGAACAGATCAATGATCCCAGCAATGTGCGGCACAAATGGCGCTTCAGAATGCATCAGTCCGTAGAAGACCTGAAGAAAGCGAATAAATTCAATAGTGTATTAAAGAGTCTGGTGGAACGATCCGGAAGGTAAGGAAGTTGAAACACATAGCCACAAAGTACATATAGATGAAAATTTGAAAAACAAAAACTATATGTTCTATGTGTTAAATATTCATCACTCAATTATTATTTGCTCTCCAAGATATTTTGGTTTTTTACCAAATATCAGGTCAAGAATCATTTTGTTTCGGGCAAGTTTTTCACGGATTTGCACTTTGAATCCATAGGCAAGGCTGACATCTTGCGCATTATACCCGATGGCATCGACACCTTTTTTTGAGGCAATAAACAAAGCCCTTTCATTATGGAATGGTTGCGAGATGACGGTTAACTTTTCCTGACCGAAAATGGCTTTACTTCGAACTATAGAATCCAATGTCCTAAAACCAGCATAATCCAGAAAAATCTTTTCTGCCGGTATTCCTTTTGAAACCAGATCATTTTTTATCGTAGTAGGTTCGTCATAATCCTTACGGCTATTATCTCCACTGACAAGGATGAATTCAACCTTTCCTGCTTTGTAAAGTTTTACCGCCGCATCAATCCTGTATTTATAAAAGAGATTGAGTTGTCCGGAACTAAGGTATTTTGCAGTACCCAATAATAACCCCACCTTATTCTTCGGAATATCCTCCGTTGAATTATACAACTTTTCAGATGCTGCTTTCACTACTATTTTATCAAAACCCAATGTCAGGACAATTCCCGCAAGGAACAAAAACACCGACCATTTAAAAATGGATTTCAATCGTTTTTTCATAATTTCATTTGAGCCACCATCCATTTTCTACATTAAACTTGTACTGCCTCGGAACACTTGAAACTCCTAATATTAAGCCTCCACCAATCTGAACTACTCCGGATATCAACAAGTTTCCTCTACTGGTTTTATCTGGAACAACAGCCATACTTATCAGTGTGCCCACTCCAGAAACCATTAAAAATGCTCCAAAATTCCCCACCCTTCTCCTCCTTTTTTCAGCTTTTTGTGATTTATAAAAATGCATCACCTCCAGATCCTTTACCGAAAAAGAAAATTCCGATGGGGTTTTAAACTCATGGATATCATTCCAGTAAACAGACTTTTCCCAATTGTTGTGACTATGATAATTAGTTAAGCCTACAGTGATACTGTCACCTGAAATTCTAGTTACGCTACCAAATAATTCAATATGGCCATCTCCAATACCTTTTTTAGCTTCATCATTTAGTTTAAACCAATAATGCCCTGACATATCAAAGGAACGATCATTATGTCCATCAGATATCGTCAACTCCTGAGCAAAAGATACCACACCAATGCAAAGCATCAGGCCCAATAAAAAAATTCTGTTCATTTGAAAATTCGTTTTCATTTGATGAAAAATCTCATGTCGATTTCTTTGCGAAATCAAACCAGTCACTAGAAACCAGCAACTTGTAACCTAAATCATTAATCCCTCAACTCTCGCCTCAAAATCTTTCCGACGTTCGTTTTGGGCAGGTCTTTTCTGAATTCGACCGCTTTAGGAACTTTGTAGCCTGTCAGGTTCTGACGACAGAATTCGATGACCTCTTTTTCCGTAAGGGATTTGTCTTTTTTCACTACAAAAACTTTGACTACCTCTCCGGATTTTTCATGAGGAATACCGACTGCTGCCACTTCCAGTACTTTCGGATGGCCGGCGACTACTTCTTCGATCTCATTAGGGAATACATTAAATCCGGAAACGAGGATCATATCTTTCTTACGGTCTACGATCTTGAAATAACCTTCCTCCGTCATCAGACCGATATCTCCTGTACATAACCAATTGTCAATGATTGTTTCAGCAGTATCCTCCGGCCGGTTGTAATACCCTTTCATCACCTGAGGACCTTTGATTTGTAGTTCACCAACTTTTCCAACCTCCAAAGGGTTGCGCTCATCATCAACAACACGCATCTCGGTGGAAGAAATTGGCAGGCCGATGAAGCCTACATGAGCCGTTTTGTCCAATGGATTGATAGTCGCCACCGGGGCACTTTCTGTCATTCCATAGCCTTCCGCCAGGGTACAACCAGTGACCTGCTGCCATTTCTCTGCAACCGGGCGTTGAACAGCCATTCCACCACCAACGGTGATCTTTAATGCGCTGAAGTCAATACTTTGAAAGTCTTTATGATTAAGCAGGGCATTAAACAGCGTATTAACACCCGTCAAAAGAGAAATTGGTTCTGCTTTCCATGCTTTGATCACGGAAGGAAGATCACGTGCATTGGTAATCAGGATACTTTTCGTACCGATGCTCATCAATGCCAGACAATTAACCGTGAATGCAAATATATGATACAATGGCAGTGGACAAAGGGCTGTTTCTTTTCCGTCTTCCAGGTATGGCATCATCCATGCCCGCACCTGTAGCATATTGGCCACCAGATTTCTATTGGTAAGCATGGCACCTTTGGAAACCCCTGTCGTTCCTCCTGTATATTGCAACAAAATGACCTCATCAGGCTCACCGGCATGTTCAGGAAGGGAAAATTTCTTACCCTGCTTAAGGGCCTCCATGAAATTCACCGTATTTGGAATGTTATATTTTGGAACCATTTTCTTGACGCTGCGCACCACAAAGTTGACGATGGTCCCTTTTACAGCCCCCAGCATTTCACCGATACTGGTGATGATTACAGTTTTGATATTGGTTTCTCCAATGATTTGCTCCAGATTGGCAGCAAAATTCTCAGCAATGACCACAGCTTTCGCACCTGAGTCAGCGAACTGATGTTTCATCTCCCTAGGCGTATACAAGGGGTTGGTATTTACGACGACCAGTCCTGCACGCAGGGCTCCAAAGAGAGCAATTGGGTACTGAAGCAAATTGGGCATCATCAGTCCAATTTTGTCCCCGGGTTCGAGGCCTCTGGAAAGCAGGTATGCTCCAAAGCTTTTGGACATTTTATCAATTTGATCAAAAGTCAGACTTTTACCCATGCAGGAAAAAGCTACCTGTTTACGATATTTTTCAAAGGTAGCCTCCATCATTTCGACTACCGAACAAAATGCTTCAGGATCGATATTTGCCGGAACTCCTCCGGGATAATTCTTTAGCCAGGGACGCTGTTCAGCCATAACTTTGGTATTGTTTTTAAAGTGATTTGTTTGGTTTCATTTTATCAGTAAAAAGCAGGTTTGCCAACTGAATACATGTGCGAGTGTTAAAATTACAAATTTTCACCTGAATTCAAACAACAAGGGCAAAAAAGTGACCGAATAACAGGGGTTTGCCAGAATGTACAAACCCGGCAATAAAAACTTCGAAACCTGCCTGCAGCCCCAGGAGGCAGGTTCATTATTCAATATTCCATATTCAACATTCTGCCTCACACTTCATCCGACCAAATATGCTCCCCCAATCAGCAGTTTCAGCGTTTCAAAAGTTTCAACGCCTCATTTGATAATATCAAAGGCTTTTCACCTGACATTTTCCCAAAACCATAAATCGTTTCCCGTTCGCCGTCCACCGTTAATACCCTCCAACTGTCCCGGCAAAGACAGTAAGTTACATTTCATACTTTAAATTCATATCCGCCGTTTAACTACCACAACTATTTGGAAGGAAGTTTGTAGTTATTATAATTCAATGATTTCCTAGGGAAATAATATTGTGACGAACATCACATCAATACTTGAAAAACTAATTTAATTTTGTGTTCGAAATAGAAAAAAATCAAAATTTATGCCAACAAAAAAAATGACTAAAGAGGTCTTCAAAGAAGTCTTCTTTGACTATACGACGGAGAAAGAATGGAATTACAAGCCTGATGTACCTGCGATCATAGATTTTTATGCTGACTGGTGTGGACCTTGTAAGATGGTTGCCCCGATTCTCGAAGAACTTTCTGAGGAGTACGGTGACAAAATTGATATTTACAAATGTGATACGGAAGTAGAGCAGGAATTGGCAGGTGTTTTCGGTATTCGCAGTATTCCTACCATGCTTTTTGTACCGACAATGGACAAAAACAAGCAGCCAATGATGCAGGTTGGAGCGTTGATGAAGCCACAACTTAAGCAGGTAATCGATAACGAGCTTTTGAATTAAGCATTGAGCCAGGAATAACTTTTATGAGTTAGACCTGACGAAATAAAGGAATCTAATACATTCAATCGACAAGCAATTGCATTGATTTTTTCAAGCAGTTAAGGTGAAAAGCCCGGGCCTTTTGGTTCCGGGCTTTTTTATTGCCCCTGATGTCCTTGTCAACCTGAACGGACTAAATACTATACTGAAAACGACAGACAAAAGCCTATGAACTGGAGTTCAATGTGTTATTCATTCAACAGACTAAAGTCTATGAACTGGAGTTGAATGTGTTATTCATTCAACAGACTAAAGTCTGTTCTACAATGTTTTTTTTAGGTTAACTCTCCAAAAATTCCGCTAGACCTCTTGAAAATCCCTTATCTTTGAATGCAAACAAGCCATAAACACCGACTTTCATGAGAAAATGGATCAATAAAGGGTTCAAAATCTATGCAGCTTTCCTACACCGACGGGAAATGCAAAACCTGAGGAATCCTGTCCAGACGCAAAACCAGGTATTGCGCGAGTTGATCCAGGGTGCCAGAGATACCGACTGGGGAAAAAGACACGGTTATCGCAGCATCCGAACTCCTGAAGAATTTGCTGCACAAGTACCTATCCAGGATTATGACAGTCTGAAGCCTTTTATCCAACGCATGATGCACGGAGAAAGGGATGTTTTGTGGAACGGACAGGTTCAGTGGTTCTCAAAATCTTCCGGAACCACCAATGACAAGAGTAAATTCATCCCGGTCAGCCGCACCAATCTCAACAAATGCCATATCAAAGGCAGCTGGCATACTATGATGTGGTTCTACCGCAACCGCCCTGATGCACGCCAGTTTGAACTGAAAACATTATTGATGGGCGGTAGCCTCGACCGTTTTGAACCACACCCAAAAACATTGATCGGCGATGTGTCTGCCATCATGATCCACAACATGCCTACCATCGGGAAAATGTTTTTCACCCCTGATCTCAAGACGGCCATACTGCCGGATTGGGAAGAAAAACTGGAAAAAATGGCGCAAATCTGCGCCCGGGATGAGCGCATGGTTAGTATTGGCGGCGTTCCTACCTGGACCATCCTATTCCTGAGAAGGATCCTTGAAATAACAGGAAAGGACAACATGCTTGAAGTATGGCCTAACTTCCAGGCTTATATTCATGGCGGCGTGAGTTTTGATCCCTACCGGAAGCAATTTGAGAAATTTTTCCCTTCCGATAAAATCAGTTATCAGGAGATTTACAACGCCTCTGAAGGATACTTTGCTGTTCAAAATGATTTTAATGATCCGGGGTTATTATTGCTCTTAAACAATGGAATTTATTACGAGTTCATCCCTATCGAAGAATGGGGCAAAACCAATCAAAAGGCCGTTACCCTTAAAGATGTTGAATTAGGAAAAGATTACGCCCTGGTCATCAGTACTAATGCAGGGCTGTGGCGATATCAGGTAGGGGACACTATAAACTTTACTTCCCTCAACCCACCAAAAATCAGGGTAACCGGGCGTACCAAACAATTTGTCAATGCTTTTGGCGAAGAAGTCATGGTGGCCAATACGGACAAGGCTCTTGCCATGACCTGCCGGGTGATGGATACCATCGTTTCCGAATATACCGTAGCTCCGGTTTATCTGAATGGTACCGAAAAAGGAAGTCATGAATGGCTGGTAGAGTTTGAAAAAGCTCCCAGGGATATCGAAAAATTCTCCCATCTGCTGGACATCAACCTGCAAAAGGTCAATTCTGATTACGAAGCCAAACGCTTCAAAGATATGGCACTGGAATCCCTGAGAATGACCGTCCTTCCAAAAGGCACCTTCCTCAACTGGATGCGCGCCCGTGGTAAAGTCGGCGGCCAGAATAAGGTGCCACGCCTGGCCAATGACCGGAAGTATGTGGATCAGATATTGGAGTTTTTCCAGGAAGGATGATACTAGCTACCTCCTAAAGCTCTTCCACGTCTCCCGCACCACATCACGCTCTAATATAGCCACCCCCAACAGGTAGGCTATCATCAATAAGGTATTCACTAATAAAACATTGATTAAATTTCCACCGAGTAACGGTCTGGCCAGGGTACTCAAATAATAAACGCCTACGGCAAAAACTACATAAAACAACATCTTTGGAATCCTGTACGGAATAGGATAATAATGCCGCCCGGTGAGGTACCCCAGGATGGCCATAAAGGTGAAACAGGCAAATGCTGCCCAGGCAGCTCCGATAATACCCAACCTGGGAACTAAAATGAAATTTAGCGATAAGGTGATCACCAACCCTGCAAGGGCAATATAGGCTCCAATCCTGGTTTTATCCTCCAGTTTATACCAGATGGAGAAGTTGTAATATATGCCCAGAGACAGATAAGCAAGCAATAATACAGGAACGATATTCAACCCTTCCCGGTAATTACTGCCTATGAGATATTGTACCAAATCGAGGTAGAGTAATACCCCGAGAAAGAACAGACTACCCACCAAAGTGAATGCTTGCGCCACCTGAGCATATACCTGCTTCGAACCACCCTCTCCGGCATGCCGGAAAAAGAAAGGTTCCGCCGCAAATTTGAATGCCTGGGTAAACAGGCTCATCAAAACAGCAATCTTCACGCAAGCATTGTAAATACCAACCTGGGCAATATTTTCATCATAGGTACCCTCCAGCAATCGCAATGGCAAATACCTGTCGGCCATCTGGTTGGCCATACCCGCAATGCCCACGATGACCAGTGGCATGGCATACCTCATCATTTTCTTCCATAACTGCTTATCGAATGCAAAAGTAAAAGCAGGCACCGGCTCGGCGCCTTTTCGGAAGTCTTTCGTCCTTCTGAAATACAGAGGAAGTAGCAACATAAAGGTGCCAATACTGGCTATCAGGTTGGAAATAAAAACAAAAGTCAGATTTTTTTCAGGACTGTAGAAATCCGCTGCAGATGCGTTGCCTGATTGCGCAAGGTAGGGCACCAATTCCAGGAAGAGCAACAGGAAAATCAGGTTAATGATAACATTAAATAATTTATACAAGGCAAATCGAATAGGCCTGTTTTCCAGCCTTAATCTGGCAAACGGGATAGCTGCCAACACGTCAAACCCGATGATGACAGCAAATAGAATCACAAAAAGATTGTCCTCCGGCTTCAATAGAAATCCGGCAATGGGTCGGGAAAGCAATATGAGTATACCCACAAAAAAAACGGTACTTGTGATCAAACTGATTGCAGCAGTGGAAAATGTCCGGTCGCGATCTTCGGTTTTGTTGCCAAACCTGAAAAAGGCCGTTTCCATACCATAAGTCATGATCACCATCAGCAATGCGGCATAGGCATACATAATTCCATGTTTGCCATACTCGCCCAACGAATCGTTGAATTTGTAGGTCAGGTAGGGAGTGACGATGATAAAATTGAGCAACCTGCTGAGGATATTGCTCATGCCGTAAATAACCGTTTCTTTGGCGAGGCGCTTGACTTGTTTAGACATAATGTGCTGGGAAAATTTCTTTGCGAAGCAAATTAATGATAATTTCGCTTGATAAACGCAAAAAGAAAGTCAAATTTTATTGGCAAATAGAAGGAAATGGTAGACATCGACTTGTTAAGTAAAGTATGTAAAGTGCCGGGAGCCCCCGGTTTTGAAAATAGGATCAGGGAAACAATTATTGAAGAAGTAAAGCCTCTGGTCGACGATTTATACATTGACAACCTTGGAAGTGTAATCGCGGTAAAAAAAGGTCTTTCCGAAAAAAAGGTCATGATCGCTGCGCATATGGACGAAATTGGCTTCATCGTTACCCACATTGACGATGATGGTTTTATCCGTTTCCATACCCTCGGTGGATTTGATCCCAAAACACTCACCTCACAAAGAGTCATCGTTCACGGTAAAAAAGATATTATTGGAGTGATGGGTTCCAAACCCATCCACATGATGAAACCTGAAGAACGCACCAAACAACTTCCCATCAGCGAATATTACATCGATGTAGGTATGAGCAAGGAGGAGGTTGAAGAAATCATTTACGTGGGCGCTCCGATTACCAGAGAAAGAGAACTGATCGAAATGGGTAATTGCGTCAATAGTAAATCTCTGGATAACCGCGTTTCCGTTTATATTCTCATTGAAGTTTTGCGCGCCCTTAAGGACAGAGAAGTTCCCTATGACATTTACGGCGTTTTCACGGTTCAGGAAGAAGTCGGACTCCGCGGAGCCATTTCCGCCGCTCACCTGATCGACCCTGACTTTGGTTTCGGACTCGATGTAACCATAGCTTTTGATGTGCCCGGATCTAATGGTCACGATCGCATCACCAGCCTTGGCAAAGGTGCCGCCATCAAGATCATGGACGGCACGAGCATCAGCGATTACAGAATGGTCGAATATTTGAAACAAATTGCCGATAAATACTCCATCAAATGGCAACCGGAGATCCTTCCGGCGGGAGGGACTGATACTGCCGGCATTCAGCGTTATGGCAAAAAAGGAGCCATCTCCGGAGCTATTTCTATCCCGTTGCGCAATATGCACCAAACCATTGAAATGGCCCATAAGGAAGATATAATGAATTGTATCGAACTGTTAAAAGCTGCCGTTATCAACCTGGGCAAACACAATTGGGAATTTTAAATCGGTTGCTAGTTGCTGGTTACTGCCCCTACACTACGTGTACGGGAACCTGTCCGCGGCATGAAATGCCGGGATGTCGCTGTGCTCCAGTTGCTAGTTCTCCTTTAACCAGGTTACTTTCTAAATACTATTTTTCCAAAAAATAGTATTTATTCCCCCTAAACAGATAACCAGTAACTAGCAACAAGAAACCAGCAACCTGCCTAATATGCAAATAAAATCAAAACTCCCCTCGACGGGAATGTCCATCTTTTCCGTTATGACAGCCATGGCCAGAGAACATGGTGCCATCAACCTGGCCCAGGGCTTTCCGGATTTCGAATCGTCCCAAAATCTCAATGAACTCGTTTTTAAATACATGCAAAAAGGGTACAACCAATACGCCCCCATGGCTGGTGTACCCGCCCTACGGGAACGCATTTCCGAGAAGATCGATAAGGTTCATAATGTCCGGGTAAATCCTGATAAAGAGATTACCGTTACGGCAGGAGCCACACAGGCTATTTTCACCATCATCTCTGCCTTTGTTAGTCCGGGCGATGAGGTTATTATCGTAGAACCTGCTTACGATTCCTATCAACCAGGCATCGAAATCAATGGGGGTATTCCGGTGCCTTATCCCATTCAGAGTCCTGATTATAATATCGACTGGGAAGCCTTTGGAAAAATGGTGACTGAAAAGACCAAAATGATCATCATCAACAGTCCTCATAATCCTTCCGGAGTTACTTTAAAAAATGAAGATTATAAAAATCTGGAGGCGTTGGTTTCCGGGAAAAACATAATCGTACTGAGCGATGAAGTGTATGAACATCTGGTTTATGATGATAAAAAACCTTTGAGTGTGCTACAGTACCCGGAACTGCGAAAACAGAGTTTTGCCACCTTTTCTTTTGGAAAGACCTTTCACAATACCGGATGGAAAATGGGATATGCAATTGCCCCTGAAGAGCTGATGATCGAGTTTCAAAAGGTACATCAATTCAATGTATTCTCTGTGAATACTCCTATTCAATACGCCCTGGCAGAATACATGGAAGACCCGCAGACTTACCTGGGGCTGAGTTCATTTTTCCAGGAGAAACGAGACTTTTTCCTGAGCATGATGCAAGCCAGCCGGTTCAAACCACTAAAATGCGAGGGCACCTATTTTCACATGTACGACTTCAGTGCCATAAGTGACGAACAGGATACTGATTTTGCTGCGAGGATCACAAAAGAATACGGAGTGGCCACCATTCCGGTTTCTCCATTTTACCATAAAACACCCCAGAGCAGGGTTGTAAGGTTTTGTTTTGCCAAACAAAAAGAAACGCTTGAAAAAGCAGCGGAGTTATTGGTGAAGATTTAAGGTAATTTCGTACTCGCCGAATGAATTCGGTGTGTACGAGATGACAAGCATGATTTGAACAACAAAGATTTCTAAAGATCAACACCGGGTACAACTGCTGGTTTGGTAGCTTTGGCTTGCTCCAATACTTCTTCGTAATAGCTTTCATACTGAGGTAAAATGTTTTCGATATCAAAACGTTTTGCCTGAGCAAGAGCGTTTTGCCTGAATTCAGCAAGTACCTTTTCATTTTGAAGAATGGCGATGGCATTGTTAGCCATGCCGGACACATCACCGATCTCACTGAGAAATCCGGTTACACCATGTTCGTTAACTTCGGGAAGACCTCCGGCATTGGAAGAAATTACCGGCACCTGACAAGCCATGGCTTCCAGGGCAGCCAATCCAAAACTCTCAGACTCTGAAGGCATCACAAACAAATCGGAAACTGCCAAAAGCTCTTCAACCGCATCCTGTTTTCCCAAAAAGCGAATGTCATCACACAACCCAAGTTTACGGCACAGATCTTCCATATTTTGTCTTTCAGGTCCGTCTCCAATCAGCAATAACTTACTTGGAATTTCCTTGTTGACCTTGTGAAAGACGTGGATCACATCATCGACACGTTTGAGTTTTCGGAAATTGGAAATATGCGTTAAGATGCGCTCACCACTAGGTGCTATGGCTTTTTTGAAATGATCTTTATTAGTCTTGGAAAACCGTTCGAAATCAATGAAATTGTAGATTACCCGAATGTCATTTTTGATACCAAAATGGTCGTAAGTCTGTTGCTTAAGGCTTTCGGATACGGCCGTCACGCCATCAGACTTTTCAATGGAAAATTTGACCACCGAAGCAAAAGATCTGTCTTTTCCAACCAAAGAAATATCAGTACCATGAAGTGTGGTTACCACAGGAACGTATTTACCCTGAGATATAAGGATCTTTTTGGCCATGTAAGCTACCGCAGCATGAGGAATGGCATAATGAACATGCAATAAATCCAGTTGCTCAAAATTTACCACGTCGACTAATTTACTTGCCAAAGAGGTCTCATAAGGCATGTATTCAAATAAGGGATAATCCCTTGTCATCACGTCGTGGAAATAAATATTTTCGTGGAAAGCTGATAAACGAACAGGGCGTTTATAGGTAATAAAGTGGATCTCATGTCCTTTCTGCGCCAAACCAAGTCCCAACTCAGTTGCCACAACTCCGCTACCGCCAAAGGTCGGGTAACAAACGATTCCAATTTTCATCCCTTAAAAAATTTGGTAAAAATTCCTCTTCCATTTAATACAAGTGTCTTCCGACAAATCATCCGATATAACGAACTCAAAGATAAAATGCAATAAAAGGAAAATTGTTTAATTGAGACAAAGAAAACTTAAACCTGTTTAAGTGATTGTCCTTTAAAAAACAAAAATGAGTCCTATCGAACTTTGACGGTTGTCAAAGTTCGATAGGACTCATTTTCTTGATGCTTGGTATTAACAAACCTCCTGGCCTTACCGTGGAATTAAAGATTAATAAACATTCTACGGCAATTTGCGATCATTTTCGATTAATTCGATAGCCAAAAGCGGACTTCTGGCTTTTTATCTCAAATTCAATTGCGACTCTACCTTGTTTGAAAATCTTAAGGCACACAAAAGTCCCGAATTTTGGCTTAAGCCAAAATTCGGGAACCATATTTATGATTTAACCAACTTCATGGTCCTGACTTCACCGCCGGTACTGACGCTGACCAGGTAAACCCCATTAGGTTGATCTCCAATATCAAGTAAGTATTCTCCGTTGACCACATGTCTGTCTTCCAGTCGGAAAACCTGCTGGCCAAGTAAATTCATTACGCGAACCTGGGCATCTGTAGCTTCTGCAAAGTTTACGCGCAAGGTTGTAAGTCCGTTGGTCGGATTAGGCGTTAAAGTTACATCCTGAATCAATTCAGGATCATCTACAGCTATAACACCGATCTCCACCAATATACCAATCGCATCGCTACAACCGAAGTTATCTGTTACCGTAACTGCATAATTTCCTGCAGGCACATCAGTTAATACACTGGTTGTTTCCCCATTATTCCACAAATAAGTATAAGGTCCTAAACCGCCTCCGGGCATGACTTCAATACTTCCATCGGACATCCCTTCTGCAGATTCATTGGTCACCTCGTAAGCAATATCCAATGACTCCGGACAACTGAAGATATTTACATTGTCGATATCAATCCAGTAATCACCTTCACCCCAGGTAGCCTGGAAGCGTACTTTAATGCTTTCTCCGGCAAATTCACTCATGTCAATATTGACGGTAGTAAATTCAGTTGTCGGAACATGATTACTTTGATCAACAGTATAAATATTGGTAAACTCATCCGTACAGAAAAGTGCTACCTGAACTTCCAACCTGTCGTTAGGACCTAAAATGGTTGAATCCACTGCTGCAAAGAAATCTGCATACCTGTATTCGAAAGATAAGGATTGTCCTTCTTCAATAGCCCCCAACCAAGGCGTGGTAGCCTGGAAGATCTGATCACCGCTGTATAGGTTATCTCCGATATTATAAGATGGATTATTGTGTGCATTAGGGAATTGAATGATACTGAAAGTCTGATCAAACACCCAGCCACTTGGCACGGCACCATCATCCTCAAAGTCCTCAGCCAATGGAAGCGGATTTATGAGTGCAGATGATACAAAGACCGTTTGATTATTTTCAGCATTCTCATCAGCCAGATCTGTCCAGATCGTAACCGTGTAATCTGTCAAATCGAGGGAATTGAATGGAGTGTTGAATGTGTAAATTTCTTGTTCTCCCGGGGCGAGGGTAACTCCCATAGCAGGCTCTGAAACAATATCCTCATCATTTACCTGGAAGTAAAGCGGAATATTGGTCAATGTGTCTGTGCCGTGGTTGAACAAAGTGACGGTTATGTGATCAATAGCTGAACCACATTCTTCTTCACTTTCATTGGAACCTCCGAAGAGAGATATATCTGTTGAAATGGCTTCGTGAATATAAATATTATCAACTGCAACACCTTCTCTTTGAACTGAACCATCGGAACCAAATGCAAAGCGAATACGAACGTCTGCTGATCCGGCAGTGCCTTCCAAAACGTGAGAGGCCATTACCCAACCTACAAATACGCCCTGGCCACTCCACCAGTCACCGTAGATGTTATCAACCTGATTGTACCAGTTGACTCCTTCATCGCCCATCAGACCAAGCTTGGTCCACGTTTGTCCTCCGTCAATGGTGGTCTCGAGCCACATTCCGTCAAAATTGGACTCTGACTCAATAAACATATTGAAATCAATCACCGGATCTTCCGTATATCCTGAAAAATCAAAACACGGAGATTCAATAAAGGAGTCTTCGTTATTATTATATAATCCATCAAGATTGGTTACCCAGGCATTTTGACCACTGGCCGCACTGGAAATGACGGTATTCGAAGGCTGGCCTAATTCCCATGTCTGGTTTTGACCCTCCATACTTAATGTCCACCCACTGTATTCTTCCGTATCAAATGTTTCATAAACAGGCAGCTCTGCAATCACAGGAGTATTGATAATAGTAATCGCAAAAGTATCATTGGTAAATACCGTATCACCTTCCATTTCTGTCCAGATCAGGATTTCATACTCACCCGGAACAGAGAAATCGTAGTCCATATCAAAATCCATGACGTCCGAACTGTCGATACCCAATACGCCGGTATAAACCCCATCGATAGGTTGATTAATTTCACTCACCTCGCCGTTTACACTGTAATTGAAAGGTATGAAAGTCTGCGGTGCTCCTCCGTAATTGTGCAACTCAATGGTCATCGTTTCCGCCATACCCAATGCACATCCGGAGACCGGGTTGATCAAACCGGAAATACCCAGATCAATCGCAATCAACGTTTCAAAAAAGTAAGAATTGATGAGTGTTGTAGTATCATTATCTTCACAAACAACAGAAAGGTAGAGCTCATATTCTGTATCTTGTTCCAGGTCTGTGAGCGTATATTCCGTTTCTGTTGTTGGAATAACTGTACCTGTTCCCTGCATAAATCCGGGACTCCCGTACTCAAGCAGATAAGTGGCATCCGGCACGGAACCTGACCAGGTCACATCGGCAGAAAAAGCACGAATATCTGAAATGATCACAGAAGAAGGTGGTGGCGGAGGACAAGTAGGACAAGATACCTCTCCGGAAAACGCCAACCCCACAAGCGGAGGATTGCCATCTTCGAAAATCACCTGACCCACCGGATCCATCAATCGGTAAGAAGCCTCACTGTCCCAGGATCCTGAATTATAGGTTATATTGATACTCTGAGTCCCGGTTATGATCACCGGAAAGGCAATGTAACTCGGATCAGGAGCAGTAAAGTCAAAAGTATAGTTGGTTGTCACTCCGTCTAACTCAATATCGAGGCTAGCACCGTTCCAACCGTCACCGAAAGAATCAAAGAGTTCGAGGGTAAACTCACAAGTGACCTGGCTATTGGCTATGCTAAGTCCTGAAAAAAAGAGCAATACAGATAAAATTGTATTAGTCCACTTCATAGTTAGTTGCGTATTAGATAAACTTTGCGAATAAAAATTAAATGCTAAAATTAATTAAAAATTCGATACCAAGAGTAATATCAGGCCCGCCACAAATAAAATTTAAACCAAATCAGTCAAATTAACCCCTATTGTCAATGAGGCTACAAAAAAAATACGTTTGCGGTAAAATACTATATGAATAATTCCTTCCGGAAAACTAATTTTCGCTTTGTTGAGAATTGATTTAATTCAATCAGACTATATTTGCATTTTTTAATCACAACCTCTTTTTCATGAAATCGATATTAAATTTATCAGTATTATCTATCCTGCTCTTCTTTTTTGCCTGTAATAATGCTCCTGCAGGGGAAGAAGCTACCGCCGGAGAAGCTCAAACAACGAGCACAGCAAAACCTACTGGAGACTCTCAGGCTTTGACCGTTGACACTGAAGCGAGCAAAGTTACCTGGAAAGCAACCAAACTGATGGGGGGTGGCCATAATGGTTCCATCGATATCTCTTCCGGAACCGTCCATGTTGAGAATGGTGACATTGTTGCAGGGTCTTTTATTTTAGACATGAACACCATCATGGATCTCGACCTGGAAGATCTGTCTATGAAGTCCGACCTGGAATCACACTTGAAAAGTGGTGACTTTTTTGACGTTGCCAATCATCCGACAGCAACTTTTGTAATTACGGAGGCTGTCAAAAGCTCAGAAAACAGCAATGGACGTCAGACGATTACCGGTAACCTGACCATCAAAGGAATTACCAAAAGTATTTCCTTCTTCGTAAAGGTAGCCGGGACTGATACCGAAATCACAGCCAATACCGGAAGCTTTGTAATCGACAGGACTGAATGGGAAGTAATGTACCGTTCCGGAACATTAGGCACCGCAAAAGACAAGATCATCAACGACAAAGTAGCGTTGGATATAATGCTGGTAGCGAAAATGAATTAATTAGGATATAAACAGGAAGGAATGGAAGTAATGCAATAACAATTCCATTCCTTCCAATCCTTGTTGTTTTGTTGCAGGTATGCCCGAAAATGATTTTCGGATCTGTAAGTTTAAAGCTGACCATCTAAAAAATGGTGCAGGGTTGTTTTTCGTTTTGCCTCAAGTTTGGGAATTAACCCATGAACTTGAAGTTGTAATTGTAAAGCCAAACCACGAGGGCAACAAAAAGCAAAAGAAAAACAAAGAAATAAAGCAAACAGTTACCTTTCTTGCCTAGGTTCTTTATTTCGTCAGACATCTTTCCGTAGTTTTTTTGGTGAATTTTAATTAATTGTACCTGAGCTATCCGGCATTTTGCTACATTTCAGGCTTAGGCTAAAATAAACCATACCGGATACCCACAGAGTGCAAAGATAAATTTAATCAGGATTTTTTAGCTATTTCGCCAATTACATTTTCTGCTCCACGATTTCCATCAATTCCTTTTCAGCTGATTCGGCTGCTTCGACAATCTTTTGCCCACGTCCAACAATATCCTCCACAAATGTCTTATCATGAAGGTCTCCGGAATTGATGCGAACATTCAAATAAGCACCTCTAACCGCAGCTCTGGCACAGAGCCCCCCGACGGCCGCATCCGTGACGGAGTTGGGATTTCCTGTCGTTGCCATTGCTTTGATCAATTCAAAGGAATCATATGAAAGTTCCATCACCCGGAAAGGAACTTCAATGGCATATTTCGTTGCCGCCTGAATAGCTGCTTTACGGGCAACCTTTTCTTCATCAGTACTCTTTGGCATACGCATAGCATCGATAATTCCATTGAAGGAAGCAGTATCTTCATCAACCATATGCAACAGATCATCTTTGAGCTTTTGTCCTTTTTCGGCCCATGCAGAAAATTCTTCCCAACGATCATCCCAGCCGCGTTTATGGGAAGACAAATTAGCCACCATCGTCGCTAATGAAGCTCCCAAAGCTCCTACATATGCTGAAATAGACCCTCCTCCCGGAGCCATACTCTCCGAAGCAGTTTCATTGGCAAACTGATCCAGTTGCATACCAACGAGAGGCGCACTTGCTTCATCACGCAGCTGATATTCGATTATTTTCTTTTGCGGATCAAACGGAGCCAATTCATCCAGGCCGAGGGTTTTGACCGCTATTTTAATGATCTCGGATTCTGCAATTCCTGTGGATCTTCTTTGTTTCCTGAGGAAGTATTTTCCGGCATCGATCAACACCTTGAGTGGGACGAGACCAACTAACTCAGAACCCGTGACACGCAATCCACGCCTTTCCGCACTTTTACACACCTCTTCAAAAGCAATGTGCAGTGGCGTAATACTGATATTAGTCAGGTTCATGGAAATTTGCGCAATACCATACTCCTCAATATACCAGCCGATTCCTTTCACTGATTTACACGCTCCCGGCACACGCAACGGATCACCATTTTCATCCCGAAGGATCTTTCCGGTAACGGGATCACCTTCCCGTTTTACTCGTCCTTTTTCCCGGACATCAAAAGCAACACTATTGGCTCTTCTTACGGAAGTGGTATTTAAATTCACATTATAAGCTACCAGGAAATCGCGGGCACCGATGGCCGTTGCTCCGGCTGCAGCATTGAATTTAGCAGGACCATAATCAGGCTTCCAGGCCGGGTCGGACATTTTCTTGGGCAATGCTTCATATTCACCGGAACGGACAGTTGCCAGATTGCTCCACTCAGGTTTGGTGGCTGCGGATTCATACATGTAAAAAGGAATTCCCAGTTCTTTCCCGGCGCGCTCACCCAGTTTATGGGCCCATTTCACCACTTCTTCCATGGAAATATTGGAAATAGGGATCAACGGGCAGACATCTGTAGCTCCCATACGCGGATGCTCCCCTTTATGCTTACTCATATCGATGACCTCCGACGCTTTTTTAATCGCCAGAAAGGCGGCTTCCACCACAGGTTCCGGTTCTCCGACAAAAGTAACGACCGTTCGATTTGTCGCTGCTCCGGGGTCCACATCGAGCAATTTTACTCCGTCAACGCTTTCGATTACATCGGTGATCTGTTTGATCACATCCATATCGCGCCCCTCGCTGAAATTGGGCACACATTCGATTATTTGTTTACTCATGAGCTTGGTTTTAAATGATGCCGCGAAGGTAATGAGGAAAATGGAAAATGAAGAATGTAAAATGCAGAATGTAAAAGGTAGAATATGGCTGCGAGAAGTGACTATTTCCCAGGTTTCCATGTTCCCTTGTTCCCTCGTTAAGATTTTTCTTCCTATATTCCGATATATTTCACCAAAACTCATTTGATCACCAATTTCCTAAACACACCCTTACTCATGATCAGACTGTTTTCAACGCTTTTTTTTGCTTGTACTTTTATTCTAATGAATGCTCAGACCATCATTTGGGAAGAGCAATTTGACGGAGGCATTCCGGATTCCTGGACAATTGGTCCTGGAAACCCTGAAGGTGCTGTCTGGCAATGGAGTGCCTCCGGAAAGGCGGATAGCGCACTTCTGGCTGTACCAACAGAAGCCCTGCTTTGGAATGATAAGGAACCTATCGAGTCCCCTTCCGTTGCGAATGGTGCGGCTATGTACAATTCAGATGTTTATGACACGGGAGGTACTGCCTTCGGAGCAGGGCCTTTCCCGGGGCAACATTCCGGTAGCCTGACCTCTCCCATTATTGACCTGAGCGATCACCCGGAAGTGTTTTTGAAATTCAATCAATATGCTCATGCTAACGGGGCAGCTGTGTCAACGCTTTTAGAACTAAGCTCCGACGGTGGGGAAACCTGGACAGATATTCCCATCAATCCAGGTGTGGTATTGAACAGTTCTACTGAACCGGATGATGTACAATTGATCGATGTATCCGATCTCGCAGGTGGGCAGGAAAGTGTTCAAATCAGATTCACCTGGAACGGTAGATTCTATTTCTGGCTGATCGATGATGTGCAGTTTATTGAAACGCCGGCCAATAACCTGGCTCTTGGAAGTGTGGTTCATTATCCGCCGAAAAGTTATGCGCAACCGGAAATGCTGATATTTTATGATTCCATGTCCTTTTTTGCCACTATTTCCAACCTGGGAAGCCAGGATCAAAGCAATGTGGTGCTCAAGGCCTGGATCGACGATATTGGGGGAGAAACATTGTTCATGGACAGTACGATCATCTCAGAAATTGCTGCCGGAACAACCGACCTGATGGTCGATCTGGACAGTGTTTATGTACCTGAATTTTTAAGTATCGAGAATATTTATACCGTTCATTACCTCGTTTACAGCCTGGATAATCCGGATGGAGATATTGCTGCTGAAGACAATAGTTATTCCGCCAATTTTGTGGTTACGGAATCTACTTTTGCCCAGGAGGATGGTAATGGGTTGGAAGGAATGGGAGCGGACGCGGACTGGGTAATAGGCAATGTCTACGAAATGCCTCCCTTTTATATGATCCCGGAAGCACATACGGAAGCTACCTCTGCAGTTTTCTCAGCCTCCCGAAGTTCGATGGATGGATCTCTGGAGGGAGAACAGGTAATGGTAATGCTTTTTAAAGTAAAAAACGAGGTCCTTCCCGACTGGTCCAATTTTGATCTTACGTCGATTGGTCAGGATGATGACTCTACAACTGCATTTCTTTGGACACTTTTATGTATTCCCGGAAGGGCATCAAAATTTTGAGCTGGCCGAAGTAGAACTCAATTCCTTTAGCGGAGATGGTCATCCTTTTTTGGATCCGGATGCACGGTATATTTTGGCTGTTTCGTATGAAGGCACTGCCAATAATATTCTGCACAGTGTAGACAGAGATATTACCTATGACAACCGGGTTTCCAGTATGTTGTATGTGGATCAATGGTCGCTCGATGGGTTCGGGCCGGATGCTGCACCATTGTTGAGGTTAAACATGGACCTGGTTGTTAATACTGAGGAATCTTCTTTACCTGACAGAGCGCTGCAAATATTACCGAATCCTGCTACGGATAAATTAACCATAAACATTTCTACTCAATCTGAAGAAGAAGGCTTATTAATCATTGCCGACACAAGTGGCAGAGTCATTAACTATCAATTGATAGACATTCCGGACGGACAAAAAGAAATTGATTTAAATGTGAGCCAATATGCACAGGGACAGTACATGGTTCAATTGGTTACTAAGGAAGGAAATTTGACAAAGTCGTTTGTGGTGGTGAAATAATAAAACACATAGTCACATAGAAAACAATAGAAAAAAGGGTGGAAAAATCCAATCTTCCACCCTTCCTTCTTTCCAGTCTTCCTCATTATATTACTTGCTCATCCGCTCATTAATATCATTATGATAATGCAGCGTCTCATCCATTCTGGATTTCACCCGCTTAAAGATGGAATCCTTGAAGGAAGCATCACTGTCGATTTGATCCCAGAAAGGATGTCCATCGAGATTCGCGCCTGCGCTGATCATTTTCTTTCTGGCCAGCTCAAGTCCTTCTTCAAAGTGATCACGGGTAATCTCGATCATGATGATCTCTCCTCTTTCCGCCGCATCAATCGCCTGCTGCTCAATACTTCCTGGTTCAAAAGCTGCAACAGTTGGCGTATGATCATGTCCCTCATGGGAATCTTCAATGCCGGCAGCTTCACGGAACCCGGGAACCAGATCAGCCAGGATAGTCATTTGATCCTTGAGTGATTCAATTTGATCCTGCTGAGCTTCGATACGCTGTTTTTGTTCTTCGATCTGCTCGTTTTGTTTATTCACCAGGTCAGAAAGATCATTGGTATTCAGACCTACAGCAACATTGATCATGTTAAGGCCATCCTTTTTTGAACCTTCCCATGCCACTCCGAGAATCTGTTTGTAATCGTCAGGCCTCATGCTATCAGGATGTTTAGCTATTCCGAAACCATCTCCATTGCCGGTTGGCAGGATATAATCTCCCGGATTAACTTTACCGACCACCATGGTAGGAATTTGTCCGAGGAAAGCCACCATTTCATATTTATCTTCTTCACCGCTTCCCGGTAATCCCCCAAGCACCGCAGGATTGTGAGAGATGACCATAATCCGATCTGCATCCCAGGTATTTTGGGAAATGTATCCGTTCTTCATACCAACCACTTCTCCGGGAGCAAAATCGTCTTGCTGGTTGAGCTTTGGCAAATACTCTGCGTAATCCTCAGCACCTGAAGCAAAAGTTACGCCTATTTCGGCCATATAGGTGTTTACGAATTGATTCTTATTATCAACTGCTATGGCCAAATTAGCCGCTTGCAGGGCAATGTTGGCAATCGCTATTACTTCCATGGCAATGGCCGCAGCAATTTCTCCCGGGGAGGGTGCGGTTACACAAGGTATCAGTCCAACACATACAGTTGAAGAACCAATGGCTCCGGCAAGTTCAATGGTCTGCATCACGCCTTCGGCCACTACGATTGCCATGGAGGTACTTTCCAAAATAATGTCATCATCCGCAAAGCTTAAATCATCCTTATATCCGCGGTTATTGTCCAGGTCATCCGGACCATTTTCTCCTTCAACCCGTCCAACGATCTGTCCGGAACTGTTGATGAAGGTCAGGAAGTTATTTTTATTGTGAGGCGTACCAGCTCCCAACTGAACTAAAATTCCACTACCATTATCTGTATTCCGGAAGTGGGCAATATGTCCGGTACCGACCTTCTCATCCGAAGACAGGTCCGGGTCATAACCTAATGGAATATCCACCACATTACTGGTTTCCACCTTAAAAGTGTTATTCACTTGTGCTGCACCATCCACATTGATCCGTTTTTTAATACCAACACCACCGGATACTATCAATGCTCCGGTACCGGAATCCGTAGATTCCGTTTCATCGGTAATGGACACTGCTCCTCCGAATTCTACAGGACCGCCAAATTTGGCAATACCGCCAACATTCAGATTCTCACCAATACCTACACCACCATTAACCACCAGTGCTCCGGTGCTTACTGAGGTGGAACTCAAAGAGGCATTATCCAGTAAAACGTGCTGGTTGAAGGTAGCATTTCCATGGCCTAAAAGCGTACCCGTCAAAATAGATGGGCTATCGTTGTGGACCGTAAAGGAACTCCTAAGATTGGTGGGCCCATCAACGTTCAACGAAGCATTCAGGTCTGTCGCCAAATCGGCAGTTAGTGTTCCGGAAAATAAGGCAGACTTTTCATTGGCCACGGTAAAATCTCCGTTATTGATGGTTTGTCCTGAGAAGGTATTCAGGTAAACATTATTGAGAATATTGAGATCACCTTCATTAGTGAATGTTCCTCTGACCACATCATTGGTTATGAAATTGACATTTTGATAATTCCGGGTTCCCATAGTATTATTATCATCCTCAACTACATTTCCTCCCACGTGCCAATCCTGATCGGTATCTGAAATGGAACACTCGGTTCCTGATTCAGCATCCGTACGGGAAAAGACGGTAAACTCACCAAAACTTCTTCCGACTACGGCATTGTCATCCGTTGCTCCCGGCCATGAATTAGTTGCACATTTCGTCCGGAAATAAGTTATACAGCTTTCTCCGGCCACATTAGTGATTTTGAAATAGGTTTTGCTGTAAAGTGTTCCCAAAGAAGTAGAACTTCCGTCAATAACCAACAGGTCTCCCTTATTCACTCCTGAGAATGTTGTGATGAGATTGGTTAATGAACTGTTTCCATAGACCTCAATATCAACAGCATTTTCACCAAAATAATAAACCTTGATCTCCATAAAAGCTCCATCACAATCACAAGGATCAAAGGAACAATCGGGATCCGGGAATACCATTTTTTCTTCAGGACCAGTAACTATGTCTCCGGCAGTAGCCGCATGAAAAGCATAAGGCACAGTCAACAACCTGGTGGTGCTTACCGTAGTGAACTGCTGCCCTCCATCTTCGTCCAGGCCTATTTCCATCCAAACCTCATAATCCCCCCAATTCACGGATGAAAGCGATCCTGTTCTTGTCTCGCCTTTACCGATGGTTAAATCAAAAAGACCAAGAACATTGGTAGTTACCTGATGAGTTTCTTCGTACACAATATTTCCATCAACTCCTCCGGCAAGCAATCGAATCTCCAGGCCAACTTTCTTGAGCGCAAGGATTTTACCATCAGCATCCCTGGCAACAGCCTGGTATTTCATTCCGTCAGGTACTCCCTGGGCCATCAAAGTAGCTACGGAGATTAGCGTAAAAACAATGAATAAAAGTATTTTTTTCATAATAGCTAGATTATAAGGTGTGAAACTATTTTATTGGATTCCATCTCGATAATAACTGTGTCGTAGGAGGGCGCATTTGTAATCAGGAGGGCAGTGAGGATGCACCTCGTCTTTTGGGTCTTAAGTAGTAGAAGAAAAAGGGCTGCCAGACAAATGCAAAACAGCCCTTTTCTTTTTCAGCTGCCGTTACCGTAAAACGGTAACAGCTATTAATCCATAATAACAATCTTCGAATTCCAGGTATCTTCTCCTACTTTAACTTTCAGCAGATAAGTTCCTGCCGGCAAGTCAGAGGTTACAACAGATTCTTTCAACATTCCTTTGGAAACATTTCCTTTATTCTCGCGATGTACCAGATCTCCCAAAAGGGAATATACCTGTATTTCCATGGCACCTTCTGCACCCATCAATCCCTCTATCCGGAATTGTCCGTTGTTAGGATTAGGGTAAACGCCCAAATCATCAAACAGAGAATCGCTGCCTTTGACAATATCTTTGCCGTTAATATTACTTTCATCTCCCGTATTTTCCGGACCGGTGAAATCAATCACATCATTGGAACAGGTAACTGATAGACAGTTATTAACACAACAAATACTCACACCACAGGCATTAACAGCATCAACACAAATATCCCCTGTGCCACTGAAAGAAATAAACTTCACCAAAACAGTATTGGTCCCCTGCCCTGTAACAATAACCGCTCCCGCAGGTACGGTCCAGTTATAGGAATCAGCTCCATTTACCGGATCTACGGTATACCATTGTGCAGATTCACAAGGAATATCCGTTGGTCCCTGAGGAGTATCCGGGATATCCGGATATCCCTGAACGAGCAGGAATGACTGGCCAAAGGTCGCACTTTGTCCACAAGCATTAGAAGCCTTTGGCACAATGATACCGGAAGTAAAGTTTGGAATGGCATCCACTGTAATGCTTGTGGTACCCTGTCCACCGGTAATGGTCATACCATTTGGAACCGTCCAGACATAGTGAGTTGTATTCGGAACAGGATCAATGGAATACACCAAGCCTGTTGCACCACACAATCCCATGGAAGGTCCGGAAACGGGTCCTGGAATTTCCGGTAATGCCCCATCCTGAGAAGTCGTAACCTGATCGGAACCAACACAACCATTGCCGTCGGTTACCGTGACAGAGAAAGTGCCTACGGTATTTACGACAATTGAATTCGTCATTTCTCCGGTCGACCAAATATAGGAAGCAAGGCCTTCTCCGGCACTCAATACGGTCGTGTTACCGTCACAGAAAGTCAACCCTCCTGAAATGATAGGTGGTGTAGGAGGAGTGAAAGCCTCCACCATTTGACTATCGGAACCCGTACATCCATTATTGTCAGAAACTGTTACGGAATAAGTTCCGGCAGTATTAACGGTAATACTCTGAGCTGAAGAACTGTTTGACCAACTATAGGTAACAAATCCAGCTCCGGCATCAATAGTAGCCGTTTCCCCCGGACAGAAGCCGTCGTCACCGGAAATAACCGGACTAGGAGGAGTTGCATTAAAGGTCGTAACACTTTCATTACCTTCACATCCATTCCCATCTGTAACAGTCACCGTATACTGCCCCGCGGAGCTAACAGTGATACTTTGAGTAGAAGGCCCATTGGACCATGCATAACTTGCATATCCCATACCGGCATCAAGTGTAGTAGAACCTGAAGGGCAAATACCCAGGTTCCCGGAAACCGTTGGTGCAGGCAATGGGTTAACCGTTACCACTTGAGGAGCTGAAGTATTAATACCACAGCCGGTACCATCATCAAAATCGACAGTATAAGAACCCGAGGTGGTAACGACAATACTAGGTGTCGTAGCTCCGGTACTCCATTCGATATCCGTATTCTCACTGGCCATAAGCACTACACTTCCGCCTTCGCAAAAAGTGGTTGGGTCATTATTCAGCACTGAAATCGTCGGTGTAACCTGATCCGCACTTGTGACGACCACACTTGATGATCCTACACAACCATTCACATCAGTAACCGTAACAGAATAAGTATCGGCTGTATTCACACTTATTGAAGCAGTCGTGGCTCCCGTTGACCAATTGTAACTTGTAAATGTAGCTGCAACTTCTTCACCGATTCCAACAGCATCAATACCGTTAAAACCTGAAACGGAATCTGATGCCATAGCAATACGCACCTCAGAAACATCAAAGGCCGTAAGTGCAAACGTAATATGATTTCTTGTAGCTACTTCCGTTCCTGCAGAGGCCGTCCCGGAATAAACTACTTCATACATGCCTGTTCCTGGATTTTTGATATAAACAGTATCCACGGCTCCAGGATTCAGGGTTTCGTAGATGTCGATGAAGTTTATAGGCGCCGGGTTGGAAAACCCAAGAACAATATGCTCTCTTGGTTCATCCGGTGAGTTGCTTAACCACTGGCCTTGATTTGTGCCATAAGCAGGGTAAACATTTGGAGCGCCCAAAGCCTGCGCAGCGCCAAAGTTGACATCTCCAAATTCTGAACTTACATCAATTACACTCGTAGCATATCGGGTATTGGCACTGGCCACCGTAAGCGGATTATTATCTCCTGAGCAAAGGGTCAGATCACCATTAATGACGGGAGTTTCACCGCCTGGTACGATCTCTGAACGGATCATGAGCCTTCCCGGCTCGGGATGATGTATTAATCCGGTACCATCAATATTGGCGCGGTAGTATGCACTATCCCTGACAACATTTGCTTCCCACTGAACCCCAACAGGGTTATAAGCTTCCGTTGGGGTAGCTATTTGGGCAAGACCAATGTAATATTCTTCATCGATGAATGAAGGCACATCCGGGAAATAGAAGGAGTAATAAGCATTTACATCATCTCCCGTTGCGATCAAAACATCTGAGGAATCCACCAGCGTACCATTCTCATCCATTACAACTGCATACATGGTATCTCCGACAGCAGAAAAGTCGAGGTAAATGTGAGCAGCGTTGACAGACCCACAACCATTCATTTTATACCTGGCCAGGATCAAACCATCGCCGGTTCCAAACCCGGCTGAAGTCGCCGGATCTCCTTCATCGGCATAAGCCTGAATGGAGGAATTCACCTTACTGACGTAATAACCTTTATTGTTCGCTAAAGCATTTTCGTCTCCTAAAGCAGGAACCGAAACAATTACAGAGTCTGTTTCGTTGATGGCTGTTGTCCAGCCGGCAAAGTTGACAATGGCGCTCGTATCCCCATTGATCATGACCATCTGAGTATCGGTAAACCGCTGGGTTCCACTGACTGCATCCTTTACTTCCAAAGTTGCCGTATATGTTTGAGCGTCTGCAGAGTGATTCACGATCAAAGCAGAAATAGGTACCGGTGAGCCATATGGATCAGCGATAAATCCGAATGAATACACCCCTGCAACTTCAACACTATCTTTTACACTATCAGCACCAAATCGGGTTTCTGGCCTGAGATTAGTTCCGAACAGGATATCCCGCTGGGCAAGATCACTCGTATCTGATTTGGTAGTTAACCCAAGAACCAACTGAACGGAATCAATCCCATTCACATCCTGGATCGTAGTATTGGCCATAGTCGCCAAAGCCACATTATTGGATGGAAGGTCTAATCCGGTACGCGACCATTCAAAAGCAACATAAACCCCATCTCCTGTGTAAGTAAAAGGACTGGTTCCCATACCTGAAAACGGAATGGAAAACGGACCAATCGTATCTGGCAAACTAATGCTGTCCGTATGAACGAGCGTCATTGGAGCAATGGCATTGGTCCAGGAAATAGCATTCTTCAGCCGGTACCTGACTTCGTAGGAAGTAGCTCCCGGAACCGCAATCCAGGTCATGACAGCCGTGGTATCATCCAGCACGTAAGTCGCCAGGCCTTCCGGCGGGTAACATGCTGTAGTTCCTGTTGTGGTAAAATCAGGCCCGTCAACAAAAGTTCCTTTGCCCGCATTACACACAGCTCTTGCCTGCCACTCATATTGAGTACCCTCTAACAAACCACTGATGGTCGTGGTTGCACCAACACCTACGGCACTGGTCCAGGTGGTTGTCCCAATTCTTCGGAATCTGATTTCGTGGTAGTTAGCCCCTCCGGCTTCCAGCCAGTTGAGTACTGCAGAAGTATCTGTAAGCGTTCCTACGCTAAGACTAAATGGTTCATTACAATTATCCGGAACACCTGTTTTGAAAGCGTTGGAAACCGCTGCTGAAGAATCAGCCGTACATTTGGTATAAACCCTGAACTCATAGTTCGTATCTTCTGTCAATCCATTGACAACCAAAAAGGTGTCCGTAGTTGAACTGGAAGTATAGTTATTGGAATTTGCTACAGCATATTCGACTACATATTCCGTAAAATTGGTGGAATACTGGGAACTCCAGCTCAGAGTGGCTCCGTCATCGGAAATATCCAGGGCCGTGAGATTGTTCGGCCGGTTACAATCCAGTGAATCACCAATTTCAAACGAAGTTGAAACAGAGTAATCCGAATCTGTTCCGCACATTGATTTTACCTGCCATTCATAATCCCCTTCGAAGAGATCATCCAGGTACAATTCATTGGTTGTTACAGTAACGGTTGTCCATGCCAGATCCAGGCGGCTTTCGGTATCCGTGGTATTTTCCAGGTAAACCTTAAAGGCGCCATTGGTAGTGTCTCCCTGGGCCTGTGCATAGGTAAACCCGATAGAGTTTATCATGGTGCCGGCAGAAAGCTCTGTCAGCCCCATCTCATCGGGTGTGATTAAAAATAAAGTTCTCTGGTACCGTAAACCACCTTGCGGAGCGTTTTCCTGAGAATAGGAACCATCCCACGGCAAAACAGTGGTTTCCTGGGCCGTCAGCGCACCTGCCAAAACCAGCAGACAACCTAAAACCATGCCCTTGTAGCCAAAGAAACTAAAAATATTTGTGGCTAATTTTTTCATAATTAGGACGTTTGTGAGAGCTCCGGGGATTTTTATCAAAACCCGGGAGCTCCCGGAATGAGAAATTCAAATCAGACCCACTTGCCAAAGGATTAATCCTGGCTCATTCTTTTATTGATGTCGTTGTGGTAGTGAAGGGTCTCGTCCATTTTCGCCTTTGTCTTCTTAAATATGTAATCTTTGTAAGATGGGTCAGCATCGATCTTATCCCAGAAAGGGTGGCCTTCGAGTACGGCACCTGCATCCAACATTCTCTTTCTGGCCAATTCTAAACCTTCATCAAAATTTTCACGAGTGATCTCTATCATGATCATCTCTCCTCTTCCCGCAGCATCAATCGCCTGCTGTTCGATACTACCATCTGCAAACGGTTCGATATGATCACTGTGATCATGGCCATCATGGCTTTCCTCGAGCCCGGCAGCTTCCCGGAAACCGGGTACGAGGTCTGCCAAAATATCCATCTTATCTTTTAATGCTTCGATTTCTTTCTTCTGTTCTTTAATCTCTTCGGACTGACGGGTAACTACACCTGACAAGTCATTCGTATTCAAACCAATAGCTACATTAACCAGGTTAAATCCTGCATCTTTGGAATCTTCCCAAGCCACACCAAGAATCTGGCTGTAATCATGCACGGTCATGCGATCAGGATGTTTGGCAATTCCAAATCCATCGCCATTGCCACTTGGCAAAATGTAATCTCCTGCAGTTACTTTTCCGATGGTCATGGTAGGAATCTGTCCGAGGAAAGCAACCATTTCATACATATGTTCTTCGTCTCCTCCCGGTAATCCACCCAAAACGGCAGGGTTATGAGAAATCACCATAATGCGATCTGCATCCCATGTATTGTGTGAGATATATCCGTTTTTCATACCTACTACTTCTCCACCTGAGAATTTATCTTCCAGGTTCAGTTTAGGCAAATATTCTGCATAATCTTCCGCTCCGGAAGCAAAAGTGATTCCCTGAAGAGCGACGTGTGTATCAATAACCTGCTGTTTGTTATCTACTACAACAGCCAGATTAGCAGCCTGCAAGGCAATATTGGCAATAGCAATAACCTCCATAGCAATGGCGGCTGCAATTTCTCCCGGAGAAGGAGCGGTCACACAAGGTATCAAACCTACACATACAGTGGAGGAACCGATGGCACCCACCAATTCAATAGTTTGCATCACACCTTCTGCTACCGTAATGGCCAAACCAACACTTTCCAAAGTGATATCATCATCAGCAAAGTCCAGATCATCCTGATATTCGCGGTTGTTCAGGAAATCAGCATTACCGTTCTCTCCTTCAATACGGCCTACTATACTTCCGCTGCTGTTTAGGAATGTGATAAAGTTGTTCTTTCCATGCGGAGTACCTGCTCCTACCTGGATCAACAAACCACTACCATTCCCTGTATTTTGAATATGAGCAACGTGACCTGTTCCAACCTTTGAAGAAGTTGTCAGATCTGAATCATAACCACCGGGGATAGATACTACATTTCCGGTAGCTACTTTTAGTGTATTATTTACCTGTGCTTTTCCGTCTACGTTGAGGTTTTTTCCGATTCCAACTCCTCCTGCCACGATCAATGCACCCGTGCCTGAATCGTCAGACTGGGTTTCATCGGTAATACTTACAGCTCCTCCAAATTCCACAGGGCCACCGAATTTGGCAGTACCGCCCACATTCAGGTTTTCCCCAATACCAACACCACCGTTTACCACCAATGCTCCTGTTGTTACGGAAGTAGAACTTAAAGCTGCATTATCCAGTAATACCTGCTCATTGAAAGTCGCATCATCCTGTACTAAAAGGGTACCAGACAAATTGGTAGAACTGTTATTGTTCACATTCAGTGTGCTCTGAAGATTACTTGGACCATCAACGTTTAAAGAGGCATTCAGGTCCGTAGCCAAATCCACGGTCAGTGTACCCGAAAGAAGTGTAGACTTTAAGTTGGTAACCGTAAAATCACCATTGTTCAATGTTTGTCCACCCTCTGTATTCAGATTAACATTTTTCTTTACGGTAAGGTCATCTCCAATCTCCGCATCGCGAGCAACGGTCAGGTCCTGTCCGATGGTCACATCGAAATCAACATTTGCATTACGATCTACATCGAGATCCTGCCCGATGTGCACATCGAAATCGACATTTGCATTACGGTCTACGTCGAGATCACGACCAATATGAGCATCGCGGCCCACATCGAGATCCACACCAATTCCCAGACTATTATTAATAAAAATATCACCATCTTTATCGATTTCCATCCTTTCAATACTGTTGGTTCTGAAATTCAGGTCGAGATAATCTATTGTACCAACAAAGTGATAATCGGGTAAAGTCAACTTATTCCCAACCACTTTCCAGAAAGCAGAGGTTTTTTCGGTTCCGGCACCTGTGACCACCTCATCAGCAGTGCCTGCATGGAAAGCATAAGGTACTGTCAATAATTTGGTTGTGCTTATGGTGGTAAAATTTTCTCCACCTTCGGTGTCCAACCCGATATTCATCCATATTTCATAACTACTCCAGGGCACTTCCTGAAGTTCTCCTGATTTATTATATCCTTCTCCGATAGTAATTGTAAATAAACCAAGAATGTTAGTCGTGACGTTGTGAACCTCTGAAAAGGATGTTTTTCCGTCGGGTCCGCCTGCTATCAGTTGTATTTCAACACCAACCGTTTTCAGCGAAATTACCTCTCCATCAACATCTCTTGCCACCGCCTGGTATTTCATACCAGATGGTACATTTTGAGCCACTAACGAAATGGTAGCGAGTACAAAAAAGATAAAAAGTAAGGAAGCTTTTCTCATTATTAGATATTTATGATTTTCAAAAGGCCAGTTTTTACCATGAGGTCAACTTCTGGCATTCCATGAAATAATATTGTTAAAAAAATTAGTCTAACTTGTTTACTTTGAACATTCCTACGGGAATACCCTCCTCTGTTTTTACCCGAACAATATAGAGTCCGGAAGGGTAAATGTTCATGTCGATCTGGAGTGGTTGAAAAGGGAAATCGAGTTTCGAATGTTTTAACAACTTTCCGTTCAGGTCCATCAGATCAACAGATAAAGGCTCCTCTCGTTCAGCCGAAATATCAACTGTGAGTAATGAAGATACAGGGTTCGGCCTTACCTGAACCGCATAATAATCTTCAAGGTTTTCATAATTGAGCAACCTGGTAACGGAGAGTACCGGCTGATGAAATCCCTGGGTAAGCAACCCGTCATCAGTAACCAATGTTGAGGTTGCTAATTCACCGAGGGTCCATTCCAGGGTAATATCTCCAAGGGTACTCGTAGCCCCGTCGCTGGCGAGCACGGAACGCTCCAATGACTGAGAAAATCCGGAAATACCCAATAAGGAAAGCAATAACAGGAATAGTAATTTTTCCTTCATAATCAATATGGATTTTAAAATGCAAAAAAATATGGTGATACTCCCAAAAGAGGAAGTAGTACAGTCAGTTCAGGAATTCACAGGTCAGGAGAGCTTCTCCTCTACAAATTTCAGTAGTCTTTGTAAAAATTGAATGGGTATTTATACCTGTTTTTTGTTGAAAAGGGATCAGGGTAGAACATCCCCAGGTAAGTTGTACGGAGAGTTGTATTAAGGGTTTCAAAAAGGGACAAAAAAAATTATAATCATTCTAAATAAGTCCCCTTGCCTTTAATTCGAGGTATTTATTAACCGTATTTAAAGAGAGGTCCTCTGGTTTGGTGAGTACTGCCTGGATACCATAATTCCGGAGCTTTTGAACCATTTGTATTTTTTCGGCAATGAAATTCTGAGCCACCGTTTGGTGATAAATATCTTCCAGCGTATCGACTTCCATGGAGGCAAAATCCTGAATTTCAGTATTCTCAAAAAATATAACCACCAGCAAATGCACCTTGCTGATCTTTCTGAGGATTGGCAACATACGATCAAGAGCATACATACTTTCAAAATTGGTGTATAGCATGATAAGACTGCGACCGGTAATCAGTTTTCTTGCGATCTGGTACAGGATCTCGTAATTGGCTTCTGTGTGTCGCTCTTTTTCATTGTACAAAGCCTGAAGAATCTTCTGTAACTGATAGGGTCTTCCGTCAGCTTTAACGGTCGCACCAATTTTATCCGAAAAAGTGATCAGTCCGGCCATATCATGCTTTTTAAGAATGATATTGGAAATGGCCAAAGTAGAATTTATGGCATAATCCATAAGGCTCAATCCTTCAAAAGGCATGCGCATGGATCGGCTTTTGTCGATGATGCTGTAAACTTGTTGGGATCGTTCATCTTCGTACTGATTCACCATCAGCGTTGCCCGCCTCCCGGTAGCTTTCCAGTTGATGGCCCGATAATCATCTCCCTGGACATAGTTTTTGATCTGCTCAAATTCGTAACTGTGCCCAATCCGGCGAATCTTTTTAATACCTTCAAAAAAGCTGATTTTGTTAAAAGCACGCAGCTCCAGTTCCTTCATCTGAATAATGGAAGGATAAACCGGCACCATCATCGGGTAGTCATGTTTATACCTTTTTTCAATAAGTCCCAAAGCTGTGGAGAGGTATAAATTAATGGCCCCAAAATGATATTCACCTCGTTTGACCGGCCTTACCTCATAGGAAATTCTTCCCTTTTCATCAGGATCCAAAAAAGTCTTTTCCAGGAAATCTCTTTTTTGCAACTGAAAAGGCAACTCATCTATAATGGAAATATTCAGCCTAAGCCCCGATTTATTATGGAGGTCGAGATGGATCTTATTATCATCACTTAAGGACAACACTTTGGGCAATCTTCGACGAACCCTGACCCAGACATCTTTTCTGAATAACCGAATAATATCAAATAAAACAGCGATAGCAAAAAGAGCCAGGGTCAACTGAGCCAACAGAAAAAAGGCGGGCACGAAAAAAGACACCGCAAAAAAGGCCACCAATGCCCCGAGGTAAAGAAAAAAACGATCAGTGAGAAATAGATTTTTCAAAATGGTTCGCTTGGATAAAAAACAGATCGGTTATCGAACTCTAAGGTAGGAAAAAAGAGAAAACGATTCAAATGTTTTAATTGCTGGATGGTGTACCCTTGAATGGGTTGAATGAAAATCACATTGATTGAATTCGTTTAACCACAGAAAACACAAAGAAGGCACAGAGAACACTGAGGCAAAACCGGAACAACATAAAACGATGTCAAACCATATCAAACAACATGAAACAACATCCCCCTACTCCCCACATCCATAATAAACCTTACCATCTCTGTCGACTTCAACCTTATACGGAAATTTTTTGCCGACCGTGGAAGTATAACAAGCAGATTCTTCTATGGAGATCTTTAACCAGACCTTACCCTCGGCGGTTTCGCGGGAAGTGACGATCAATTTTCTGCTATCCGTTTCAACAGGTGCCTCATAAGGAAAGATCTCTTTTTCCTGGTCCAATAATAGAAAAGAAATATCTTCTTTGGTAATGTCCAGTTTCCAGAAAGGGTTAGCCCCTTCACAAGAGTATTGCCCTTCAACTCCGACAATAGGGTCAGTGGTTTTACAACCAACAAACACCAAAGGCAACAACAGTATAAAAATAGCCGGATGTAGTTTCATAACTATAGCATTTATTGGACTTCAGTGACGGCCTCACTGTGAGTGAGGCCGTCACTGAAGTCGCAACCCTTATTTAAAGAAGCCACGAGATATCGAAACGTGACATTTTTTTTACCACTTTAACATAAAAAAGGCCCCAATTTCCTAAAAACAATAATTCTGCTATCAAATTTCGAACAAAACAAACTTACTCCCGGGAGTACTATTTTTTTTAGAAAAATTGCATACTTGCAAGCAGCAACCAACAAATCTACACCTTCTCCACCAGAATCTTAGCCACAACATCTCCCGGCAACTCAATCTCCATTCCGCCACTCACGTCACCACCAAAATCCAACTGATCGATCAGCGTTTCGTGTTTGATGTATTCCTCAAACATTTCCATCGCTTGGTCAAGTTCCGGAAGTTTTTCAAGGGCTACATTGATCCTGTCGGTCACATCAAAATCCTTATCCTTACGGATATTCTGGATACGATTCACCACATCTCTGGCCATTCCTTCGGCCTCGAGTTCAGGAGTTATGGTGATATCCAATGCTACCACCAATGGTCCGTCAGAGGCAACGTGCCACCCCGGAATGTCCTCTGTCTGAATTTCAAAATCCTCCAGCGTCAGATCATAAGTTGATCCGTTGACCGCAAGGGTATATGATCCGGTTTTTTCAATCTCGTTGATATCATCCTGTCCAAGACCAGTGATCACTTTCATCGCCTCCTTCATATCCTTACCAAGACGTCTTCCCAGTGTTTTGAAATTAGGCTTGACCTTTTTATTGATCACACCAGATGCATCGGCAATGTATTCGATCTCCTTGACATTCACCTCTGCAAGGATAAGGTTCTTAACCTCTTCCACCTGCTGACGGAAACTGTCATTTAACACCGGCAATAACACACGCTTCAATGGCTGACGTACCCGCAATTTATCTTTTTTACGCAAGGACAATACCAGCGAAGCGATCCGCTGGGCATAATCCATTCGCTCTTCAAGGGCTTTATCAATTACGGCCTCGTCAGGAGCAGGGAAATCAGCAAGGTGAATTGACTCGTGGTTTTCCTTTTGCGTAACATTATTGAGATTACGGTACATCCAGTCACTAAAGAATGGCGCTAACGGAGCCATAAGTTTCATCAAGGTCACCAGACATTCGTAAAGTGTCTGATAAGCGGAGATTTTATCCTGGGAATAATCTCCCTTCCAGAACCGCCTTCTCGACAAACGTACATACCAGTTACTCAGGTGATCATCGACAAAGGCCATGATTTTGCGGGCACCGTTGGTAGCCTCGTAATTATTGTATTCCGCATCTACTTCCTTCACCAGCGTATTCAACCTGGAGATGATCCATCGATCGATCTCTGGTCTTTCAGACACCGGTATCTTTGCTTCCTTATATTCAAATTTATCTACATTGGCATACAGCACAAAGAAGGCATAAGTATTGTACAAAGTACCAAAGAACTTCCTGCGCACTTCATCCAGACCGGCGATGTCAAATTTAAGATTATCCCAAACCTGGGCGTTGGACAACATGTACCAGCGCGTAGCATCTGCACCGTATTTAGCTATAGTCTCAAATGGTTCAACAGCATTACCCAATCGTTTGGACATTTTTTTACCATTCTTATCCTGAACAAGTCCGTTAGAAACCACAGTTTTGAAAGCTACGTTATCAAAAACCATTGTGGCGATAGCATGCAGCGTATAGAACCATCCACGTGTTTGATCCACGCCCTCAGCGATAAAATCTGCTGGAAAACTGCGTTCAAAAATCTCTTTATTCTCAAAAGGATAATGCCATTGTGCATAAGGCATAGCCCCGCTATCGAACCATACGTCGATCAGGTCAGTCTCACGCTTCATAGGTTTTCCATCCTCAGAGACCAACACAACATCGTCCATATATGGGCGGTGCAAGTCGTCAGGTGTTGTCTGATTCAACCCCAGCTGTTGATTGGCTAGTTCTACTTCTTTGGACAATTCTTCTACGGAACCAATACACTTTTCATGGCTTCCATCTTCCGTTCTCCAGATCGGCAGCGGCACTCCCCAATAACGGGATCTGGAAAGATTCCAATCCTGAAGGTTTTCCAGCCATTTTCCAAAACGGCCTTCTCCGGTAGATTTTGGTTTCCAGTTGATGGTATCATTCAATTGCTGCATTCTTTCCTTAACGGCAGAAGCTTTGATGAACCAGCTATCCAAAGGATAATACAGTACCGGTCTGTCCGTACGCCAACAATGCGGGTAGGAGTGAACATACTTTTCAGAGTGGAAAAGCTTGTTCTCATCCTTGAGTTTGATCACGATATCCACATCCACCGGGCGATCTTCCTCCTGTCCGTAATCTTTTACATAACGGCCGGCAAAATCGGTCACTTCCTTAACGAATTTTCCTTGTCCGTCCACCAATGGGATATCCCATCCTTTCTCATCTTTCACCATCAACGGCGGGATGTCATTCTGTTTGGCAATCATAAAGTCATCCGCACCGAAGGTAGGAGCGATATGAACGATTCCCGTACCGTCTGATGTCGACACAAAATCTCCGGTCAATACCCGGAACGCAGGTTTATCCGGCTTCACATAAGGCATGAGTTGTTCGAACTCCATCCCTTCCAGGTCTGATCCCTTAACCTCTTCCACTATTTCGATGTAAGGTATCGGCTTATTACCGGCCTTTACGTCCTCAGGTTTAAGGTCAGGGTTAGCTTCTGAGAAATAGTAGCTCAACCGGTCCTTTGCCAGGATAACCGTCATGGGTTGTTGGGTGTAGCGGTTGAATGTTCTCACTTTAACATAAGTGATATTCGCCCCAACGGCCAGCGCAGTATTGGAAGGCAGGGTCCATGGCGTGGTTGTCCAGGCAAGGAAATATTCATCTTCAGAGCCTTTCACCTTAAATTGAGCGATGGCCGAAGTATCCTTGATATCCTGGTAAGCACCCGGCATATTAAGCTCATGGGAACTCAATCCGGTACCGGCAGCCGGAGAGTATGGCTGGATGGTAAAACCTTTGTACAAAAGTCCTTTATCGTACAATTGTTTCAATAACCACCATACGGATTCTATGTATTCATTTTTATAGGTGATATACGGGTCATCCAGGTCAACCCAGTAACCCATTTTACGGGTGATATCATCCCATTTGTCCTTGAATCGCATCACGACCTCGCGACACTTTTTATTATAATCCGCGATAGAGATGGTTTTGCCGATATCTTCTTTGGTAATGCCCAGTTCCTTTTCTACACTCAATTCAATAGGAAGCCCATGCGTATCCCAGCCTCCTTTTCTCTTTACATATTGTCCTTTCATGCTGCGGTAACGGCAGAAAAGGTCCTTGATGGTACGAGCCATGACGTGGTGAATACCCGGCATTCCGTTAGCGGATGGTGGGCCTTCGTAAAATACCCAGTGATTCTCAGGATCACGCTGGTTTACACTCTTGTGGAAGATGTCATTGTCTTCCCAAAAGCGTAACATTTCCTCATCAATTTTCGGCAGGTCAAGGTTTTTAAATTCCTGGTACATTTTTGTGTCTTTTTTGTAATTTTCTGCTTTGCAGAATAAAGGCTGAGGCTGAGGTTTTTCAAAAAAATTATGAATTCAGCTTCGTACTTTTCTCTCAAAAATCTGCAAATGCACAACTACTCATTTTACAAACTGCGCAAAGATAATTATCTAATCATTTAATAACGAATTGGAGGAAAGAGAATCTCAAAAGCCTTCCTTTAAACCAAATCCAATAAAAAAAGCGCTGACAGCAACAATCTGTCAGCGCTTTTTTATTTTACATCATACAGCAACTCACAGATTGTCCGGCAATCTGATAATAATTATGCTGTTAATAATGTAAAATGAGTTATACATAATATTCTTTGCTTTAGATGCTCAAAAGTACGGCGAAAAGAAATAAAAGTCAAGTTTCTTGTAGGTCAGGCTTCAGCCTGTCAATAAAAAAAGCCGGATGTCTTAACAACATCCGGCTTTTTCAACTTACGGGTTTAGAACGACTTGGGATATGTGTTTAATCTTCGTCGTAAGAGATCGTTGGTCTGATAACGATAGTAGAGGAAGATTTGGTAGCGTCCGTTACTTCTTCAGTAGCATTTCCGCTCACCTCGTCGTTGACTGTGGAAGCATTCTCTTCGAATCGGCAGGATTTGAGGATTGCTTCACAAATGCTCTTGGACTCTTTGTAGCAGTAAATGGCGCTTCCTCTCACAACGGAAACATTTCCAGCAAACACACATTCTTCGATGATAGGCTTGGATTCTCCGCGGGAAGCTTTGTTGAGGATTCCTGCTCCATAATAAGAGTCATTCTCGATAAAGACGCAATCGCTGATGCGTGGGCTGCACACTCCGTAGTCACCATTATTGTAAATGGCTCCGCCGTCAAAATCGGCGTGGTTAGTGATAAATGCGCAGGATGCGATGAATGGGCGGCTTTCACCACCTTCTGCGTAATTGTAGATCGCAGCACCTTCACGAGCATAGTTGTTGGTAAAAACGCAATTTCTGATCACTGGTGAAGAAGTCTCAGCAGTTCCGTCATTGAACAACCCGGCACCGCTTGAAGTAATATCGCCTCCTTCACTGAAACCGTTGGCTGATCCGTCGCTGATGGTAAACCCATCGAGGATTGTAGCTGTGGATACTCCGGTCATCATTACAATGGTGTAGGAATTGTCTTCGTTAGTGGCAGCATCACCGATCTCTCCGCTGAGGATGGTGAGGTTGTTTTCAAAGTTGCGTTCTTCGAGTGTTCCTTCTACTCCGCTAAAGCCACCGTAGAGTTCGATGCTGTCGCGAACGATGAAAGAAACAGTACGATCATCATCTGTGGTAGGCGTATAAGTACCTGATGCCACCCAGATCTGATCACCCGGCTGTGCCAGGAGCAGTGCATCCTGAAGGTTACCCAGTGCATCTTCCCAGGAAGAACCTTGCCCTTCGCTTCCTGACTGCACGTAGATCACCTTCGCCTGCAGCCCGAACTGCATAGCCGAAAGTAAAACCGTTAATGTTAGTAATAATTTTTTCACGTCGTTTAAACCTTTTGAAGTTGGATAAAATGTAAAAATCGCCTTCACTTGCCAGGTGCATAAAACCGCTGTTTGCATCAGTAATTTGCAGAGAACCACGCAAACAACATTGCACTCCAAACAAGTGTGTCTAAATCAAAAGGAACAAAAATTTGATAGGTACTATTTGAGTAGGTGTCAAACTACTCCAGGGAATTAATATGGGAATATTACATTAATTGCCAATTCTGCGGCAATTTATGCCAATTTCTGCTTTTTTGCAAGTAAAGTATGCAAAAAAATACCGTTCCTCCCTGATTTCAATCCGGGAAGTAAGGGATCTATACCGTTTCTTGAAAGCATGAGATGTAGGGATTATGCTTTCCAACCCGGTATAAATCGGGGATATAAAGGCATTAAACGAGGATCGTTACAAAAGGTTACAAATTTTTGATTTTTTTTCTACTTTTTTTCGAAGAGACCCTAATTCCAACGCTTCCGTCGGAAAAAACATCAGGCAACTTCGCTTACTGTCCTTACAACACAGCACAAGAATAACCCTATCTGTATGTAATCCCAAAGCAGATTTTTGCTGTGGTGTGTTTAGCTTAGGAAACGGCAGTATTTAAAATTAGGAGGCTTTTTACCGGAAAGTTGTTTTTTTTATCGATTTGCAGTAACTTTCACCCAAATATATCCCCCTTGTATTTTACGTTAATACGATCATTATCTCCAAGTTGTATTTTCATGCTTAATTCCCCTTTGTTTGACCAGGAGGATGCATTGTTGTAAATGTTCATGTGAAAAAATTTAAAAAGCATTTAAAACACTTCGTTTCTTTTGAAACAAAATTCCTGTTTTACCCATATACCAAGATTGTAGAGGTAAAAACAATTGTTTATATTGTTTCCGTTTTAAGCCGTCTGTTTAAGATAACGCTTATAACCTGTCCTCCGACCTATAGTATTTAGGAAAAACAGGCAACAACAAAAAATTAATAATTCGCGAACATAAACAGTAAAACAGCAACCCGGACGTCATTTTTGATTTCAATGGGCTTGTTTTAACAAAAAAGATGCAAATAGGAGAAATTGTACTTGGCCTCACTTAAAGGCAAAACTGCGAATTCCCCCGGTGCCATGCTTCTTAAAGAGACATGAGTGTTGCATGTGGATTGTACGAACGACTCAGGGTTCCTGTCGGGCTGTTTATACCAATTAATTGACTCAATTATGAAAGCTTGGCTTCGACCCAACTGTAACGACCGAGGGCTCCGACTTTTCAAAAAAGGAAGGAAGCTCCTGTTTTTTGTTTTGATCTTCCTTTTCGGGAACAGCTTATTGGCCCAGGATTTTCACTACTCTCAGTTCTTCAACGCCCCCCTGCATCTCAATCCCGGCCTCACCGGGATCTATAACGGGGATATCCGGTATATGGGGAATTACAGAAGTCAGTGGGTCAGCGTCCCGGTAAACTATCAGACCTTTACCGTCGCTGTAGATGCAAAATTCCTCAAGAAGACCTTCAAACAAGGATTCTTCTCCGGCGGAATTGAAATCAACTACGACCAGGCAGGTCTTTCCCGTATGAGACTGATCGACCTGAACCTTAGTGGTTCTTACACCTACACCTTCAGCGAGCATTTCCTGATGACAACTGGCGTCACCGGAAGAATAGGTCAAAGATCCTTTGACGAATCTGACCTCAGTTTTGATGCGCAATACGATCCAACCTATGGTCAGTATTTCCCCTGGCTGGACAATGGTGAGAACTTTGCCAAATCGAGCCTTTTCTTCCCGGATCTGGCCGCCGGAATCAATTTCAGGTTGCAGGATATGGAATCAACTGCTCTCGTCAATCGGCTGGACAAACGTTCCAAAGTCGATTTTGGTGTCGGTGTTTTCCATCTGCTGAGACCTGATCAGAGTTTTATTGGCACGACCAAAGAACCACTGCCTATGCGCATCAGTCCTTACATGATGGGGACGCTGATGATCGGAAAGAATTTCGACTTTGTGCTCAATGGTACCGCACAATTCCAAACCAGTTATCGCGAAATTCTGGGATTGGCAGGACTGAAGATCCACCTCAACAGGAACCTGGGTAAGCAATTTGCCCTTCAACTCGACTTCGGATACCGCTATGCCAACCAATTCGGTGATGCATTGATCCCGGGCATTGAATTCTTCTTCAACGGTTGGCAGGCCGGTTTCACTTATGACATCAATATTTCAGATTTCAACGTAGCAACCTCCAAGCGTGGTGGTCCGGAGATCTCTGTTCGATATATTTTCCGTAAGGTTAGACCATTACCGATCTTTAAAATTTGTCCGCTGATCTAAAACACCATCAGCCCTTTTAAAAGATTAAGTTATATACAATGAAAAAATTACTACTTCTTATAATACTTTTCGCTTCGATCCTCCCCATGGCCAATAGTCAGACACTGGACGCCTGGGTTGAGGCAGGGAACGAAGCTTTTGATCGCAATGATTATTATTCTGCGTACAAATATTTCGGCATTGCCCTGGAATACGATGCCGAGCAATATGACATCTGGTACAAATACGCCGAATCGGCACGCGAGTTCAACATCTACACCAAAGCCGAAATGGCCTACACCAAGGTGCTTGGGTGTGAACAAAGCAATGATTATCCGCTCACAGCCTACTGGCTGGGTAAAGTCAAACAACGACTCGGAAGCTACGATGAAGCCATGAGCATGTTCCAGAAATTCATGCAGGAACAACCGGCCGCAGAACAACAATACCTCGACGATGCCCTCAAGAGCATTGAGGACAGCAACTGGGCCAAAACCGTTGTGGAAACCCCTTCCAATATCGAGGTCCGGAACATGAAAGAGCTCATCAACTCAGCCTATTCAGACTTCGGTGTCGCTTTCAAAGGGGACACCATGTACTATTCCTCATTGCGGTTTGTCAACTACAAAGATACTATCAACCCTCCAAGGGAATATGGCAAGATCTTACAATCAGTTTTTGAAATGGAAGGCGTACCGCTTCCTGAAAGCGTGAACACGGAAGGAAAAATCGTTGCCCATACAGCCTTTAACAAAGATTTTACCCGGGTGTATTACACCGTTTGCGATTACGTAACAACGGCCGATATCAAATGTGACATCTATACCAGCTCTGTAAGTGCATCAGGTTTGTGGAGTCCGGGAGTTAAATTACCGATCAACGCTCCGGGCTTTACTACAACACATCCAAACGTCGGTTATGACAGGAACGGTGAAAATGAAACCCTCTATTTTGTTACCGACAGACCCGGCGGAAAAGGTGGAATGGATATCTGGACCAGCAGAATCATGCTGGACGGGAACCTGGCTATCCCCAGGAACCTTCAGGAAATCAACACTGAAGGTGAGGAAGTCACTCCATTTTTCCACAGACCTACCCAAACCCTGTATTTCAGCTCTGACGGATACCAAACGCTGGGAGGCCTGGACATTTACAGAGTTCAAAAAACGGCCGACATCTGGAGAGATCCTGATCATTTGGGATCTCCTACCAATGGTGGTTTTGATGACCTGTATTACGTTTTGAATGATGCGACCGGAAAAGCCTTCCTGGCTTCCAATCGTCCGGACACAGCAGCGATCTTCTGGGATGAAACCAGAGAAGCCTGCTGTTATGACATCTATACATTTAACCAAAAACTCACCATAGACCTGCTGGCGCTCACCTTCAATGAACTGGATGATTCAGAATTAATTGGTGCGAAAGTGGAATTGTATGAAATCCAGGAAAACGGAGAGGAGGTACTGGTCGACTCTATTTCAAATTTGGGAGGCAATGATTTCAATTTTGGTCTACTGCCAGGCCGCAAATACAAGATCAAAGGTACGAAAGACGGATTCTCTTCCGCCATGGAAACCATTGACCTGACCGATCCGGCTTTACAAAATGAAACCAAGATCGAAAAGCGGCTGAATATGTCTCCGGGTATCGAATTGAATGTATTTACTTTTGAAAATATCGACTCAACTGCCCTTAATGGCGTTAAGGTGGAGATCTATGAAATTACTGCCTCCGGTGAAGAAGTACTCTTTGACTCTTCTACCAACGATGATGGTAATGATTTCAATTTCTCACTCAAACGCGGAAAAAAATATGTCATAAAGGGTTCCAAAGATGGATTCCCGACAGCTGTGGAGACGGTCGACCTTGCTGATCCGGAACTGGCTACGGCCCTCGAGATTGAAAAGAATCTTTATCTGGGTCAGGTGCTTGAAATTCTCACGTTTGACGATCGCACCAAAGATCCGCTCAATGGTGTAACGATCGAGTTATTAGAGATTAAACCTAACGGCACGCTTGAACTGGCGACCAAAAAGACCAATCCGGACGGCAACGATTTTCTCATGCCGCTCGATCTTGGTAAGAAATACCAGATCAATGTAGAGCGCCTGGGTTACGATCCCATTACTCAAGCCATTGAGTTTGACCCTGAGATCGTGAAAAAAGCCAAAGGAAAGATCACTATTGAATTGTACCTCAGACGTACTTCACTGGATGACTTCCTGCCGCTGACACTCTACTTTGACAACGACTATCCGGACCCGAGATCCGGCAGAACCAAAACGGAACGGAATTATATCGAAACCAACGAGGCTTATTATGCCAAGAAGGATGAATTCGTCACCAAATTCACGGAAGGGTTATCCCAAAACGAACGATTCATTATCGGAAGACAATACCGACAGTTCTTCGACGTGGAGGTTAAAAGAGCTCGTTACGACCTGGAAGAATTTACCAAAGAATTATTGGTGCTTCTGGAGAACGGAGGTTCCTACACAATCAACCTTAAAGGTTATGCCAGTCCATTGGCCAGTGACCGCTACAATGAGATCCTGAGTAAACGACGGATTGATTGTGTTCGAAATTATTTTGAAGCTTATAAGGACGGTAAACTCGTCGAGTACCTGAATGGCGGCCGTTTGATCATTCGTGAAAGTGCTTTTGGTGAAAGTGCTGCTTCCAAAAAGATCAGTGACAAGGTAAATGACACAAAAGGGTCTGTCTACAGTGTGGTAGCTTCGATAGAGAGAAGGGTGGAAATTGTGGAAGTAGAAAACAGATGATCTAATTAGGTTCAACTAAACGCAATACAATTGAACCGGCAATTGAAATTTTCAACCCGCTTCATGAAGTACAAACTATAAAAGTGTAAGATTTCGATTTTTTATCCCCGGATAATTCACTTCGCAAAAGGTTTAATAAAAATCGAAATCTTACCTAAAAAACAAGAACAAGGTGAAAAAACTCAAAAATAAAGTCATGTCAAGGTATTTATTACAGCTGTTGTTGCTGGCTGTTTTCATCCTGCCAACTACCAACCTTTCCGCAACCCACATTGTCGGTGGTGAGATTGGATATAATTGTCTCGGAGGAGATCAATACGAGATCGTCCTGAGCGTTTACCGGGATTGCTTTAACGGTGACCAACAGGCTCCATTCGATGATCCGGCCTATGTCGGTATTTACAACCAATTCAATGTTCTGGTGCAAAGTATTCCAATCGCCCTGATGGATGATGACACCTTGACGACCATCATCACAGACCCGTGTCTTGTGATCGAAGCGGGGGTTTGTGTGCATACGACGACATACCGAAAGGTGGTGACATTGCCCTTCTTACCGGGAGGCTATACATTGTCCTACCAAAGATGTTGTAGAAATATCACCCTGGAGAATATCATTAATCCGGTTGAAACGGGGGCTACTTTTGAAATTCATTTGAATGAAGAATCAATGCTTCAATGCAACAATAGTCCCAAATTCAACTTCTGGCCCGCCATTTACATATGTGTCGACCGGGAACTTGTTTTTGATCACTCGGCGGAAGATATAGAAGGGGATAGCCTGGTGTATAGTTTGTGTACACCTAATGCAGGTGGATCCTTATCCGATCCACAACCGATTCCACCGGAAACTCCTCCTCCATATGACGATGTGATATGGGCGCCGGGGTTTGGAGTAGACAACATGCTTGGCGCCGGGGTTCCTCTCGCTATTGACCCCGTAACCGGGGTACTGACGGCCACCCCGGGATTGACCGGCCAATATGTTGTGGGGATTTGTGTCGAAGAATACGATGCGGCAACCGGAGAGTTACTATCCGTCACACACCGGGATTTCCAATACAATATTGTGGTCTGTGGTGAAAAAGCTGCGGCACTCCTTGCGCCAGAGGCTCAATGTGAAGACCTGGTGGTGACCATTGAGAACCAAAGTACCTTCTCAACAGCATACGAATGGTGTTTCGACTGGCCGGATTGCGACCCTGCCATGACTTCGATGACAGACGAACTTGTTTTTGACTGGACCTTCCCGGATACGGGAACTTATACGATACAACTTATTGCAGAGCCCAACAGTATTTGTGCGGATACTTTCTATCATGAAATTTTCCTCCAATACAATTCTCTTGCGGCAAGTTATAATGTTGATGTTTTTGAATGCGATAATATTGCCAGTCTTGAATTGATGGATGAATCAATAGATACGGTTTCTCCACCGGTAGGGTGGTTCTGGGAGGTTTCTTATGGAGACCCATTGGAAACGGTAACTTCGACAGAACAAAACCCGAACTTTTTGGTTCCACTGGGCATAGACAACGGGGTGATTAATTTTACCGTCACTTCCGAAAACGGATGTGTTCAATCATTGACACAAATGTTTGAAACGGATACCATCAACCCCGGAGATGCAATCCTTCCTGACATAGAAGCTTGTATCGGTGATTCTCCTTCCCTTAATCCTAACTCTCCATCATACTTTGGGTATGATTACATATGGGCACCAGCAGGTTTACTGGACGATGCAACTTCCTCTAACCCAACGGTACTGAATGTCACCGGAGATCAGGTGTTCTCAGTTACCATTACTCCGGGAAGTAATGCCTGCGAAATCATCCGTGAAGTACAATTAACTGCAGTAGAACTGCCTGTGCTCGACTTCAGCACCTTCCTGGAATGTGATGGCAGAACGATAACTTTTACCAATCTGAGTCAAAACGTAGCTTCAGGAGCTTACGTCTGGGATTTTGGAGATCCGTCTTCAGGAGACAATATTTCCACCGAAGACAATCCGGTACATACCTACTCCGACATTGGCACTTACACGGTGACTTTAGCTGTTGCCGATACAGAATTATGTACTGATACGATAACCATGGACATCACGATCCCGGAAACAGAATTAACTGCTGACTTTGGTGTCAAATACCTGAGCGAAACCTGTTCCGAAGATAGTGTGGTGGTTTCATTTGAAGACCTGTCCATCAATACCACGCTGAGTCCGATTTCCACCTGGGAATGGGAAATCACTCCACCGGGGGGCGTGGCCATGACAGGTCCAAACCCAACTTATACTTTCTTTGGAAGTCAGACTGTAGATGTTACCCTCACCGTAACCACAGACGACGGATGTGTAAGTTCCAGTACACAGCAAAATATTGAAATCACTATAGTTGAAAATGAAGATCAGTTTCCTGATACGCTTATCGTGTGTAACGGTGGCAGTGCCCAAATCTTACCGGGCGGGAATCCGGATTATCTTTACGAATGGTCACCGGAAGACGGTATAGATGACCCTACCTCACCATCACCAACATTCTTCCCTGACGTGACCACAACCTACACCGTTCTTGTCAGCAACATAGGCGTTGATACCTGCGACTTCGTTGAAGAAGTAGTGGTCTTTGTTACACCGGCCCTCAATCTCGAAGTAGATGGAGATGGCGTGCTTTGTACCGATCAAGCCATGCTCACTGCAACCACCGACGTAGATGCAGACATCACCTGGCTGGACGATATGGGCAACACCCTCGCTACCGGAAATACTTATGATTTTACCATTACAGGTGTTCACAATATCACGGTAAGAGCGGTAGACCAATACGATTGTTTTGAAGAAGAAAATATCGTTGTTCGATTCGATCCTGTGGATGTAAGTATTCCGGACACGGTTGCAGTTTGTTTGGGTGACGAACTGGATGTCAGCATTACCAATCTGGATCTTAACAACACGCTGACTTACACCTGGACACCCGTAGATGCTTTTGTTCCGGGTACGGAAACCAGTTCATCTCCTGATGTGATTGAAACAATTGGAAACCAAACACTGTACGTTACTGTCGAAAATCAATTCGGTTGTATTTACCAGGATTCTGTATTTACGACCGTTTATGATGACAACATCAATTTGAGTTTCACCTATGAGGTACAATGTGATGGTTCAACGGTTGAATTTACCAACACCAGCACGGATGCCTTTAATTACGTGTGGGACTTTGGCGATGGCAGCCCACTCAACTACGAAGAGAGTCCGACCTACAATTACGGTATGGCCGGAGAATTCGAAGTGACGCTTTCCGTGGTGCCACTGGCTGATTGTGTTGTACCTGTAATGGATACGGTAATTACCGTAAATCCTGAAGTAACTGCTGCATTCGATTACGACATTGTAGAATGTAGTCCGGACAGTGCGGTGGTAGCCTTTTTCGATTTATCTGAAAGTGTCTTTGAGATAGAAAACTGGCAATGGGAGCCTTTTGGTTCCATCGAGCAAAACCCTGTTACTGTATTTTACAATGATGGAGCGGTTGATGTGACCTTAACCATCACCACTTCCAACGGTTGTATGGCCTCTGTCACAGAAACCATCGATATCCAATTGGTTGATTTGGCCCTGGCAGATACCATTGTCATGTGTAAAGGCGACACCACGGAACTCAATCCGGGCGGAGCTCTTGATCAAACTTACAGCTGGACGCCGGTTGAAACCCTCGACGATCCTACTTCTGCCAATCCAATGGCCTTTCCGACGGAAACTACTGTTTACACCGTTGAGGTTTATAAAGAAGGTTCTGACACCTGTTTCTACACAGATCAGGTGACGGTCTTCGTGCCTGCGGATATCAATGTCGATCTTGGTGACGATATAATTACCTGTGGGGAAAATGTCACCTTAACGGCGATGGCCGATGTGGATATTGATGTGGAATGGTTCAGTGTCATTGACGGGCCGATTGGAGAAGATCTTTCCGTGACCGTAAATCCATTTACGACAGACACCATTATTGTGGTGGCTACTGACCAGTACGGCTGTATTGATTCTGACACTATTGTCGTCACTGACAATGGTGTGGATGTAGCGGATATTCCATCAGAGATAACCGCCTGTTCCGGCGTTGATACGACCATCACCATTACCAATTTAGATCCTGATGATGTCCTGACCTACCAATGGACACCATTAGAAAATATTATCGGACCAGCCAACGAGGCGACCGTTACGGTCAATGTGCCGGAAGGTTGTGTGATCTTCACCTGTCTGATCACCAATCAGAATGATTGTGAAGAAACGGTTATGACGGAGATTTGCGTCGTACCGTTTGATTATGAAATTCCAGACACCGTTTTCGTTTGTCCGAATACACCTACAGGTTTGAACCCTGATGGGGAACCTGGTTATTCCTATATGTGGAGCCCTGCGGATAATTTGAGTGAAACGGATATTGCCAATCCGATCTTTACCAATAACGTTCCGGGAACTTATAATTACACAGCTACTATTTTTGACAATAGTCAGGCCATCACCTGTGAAACTACAGAAGATGTGGTCGTAGTTGTTTATCCGCTTCTGGAACTTGCGACAGACGGAGATACCACCATGTGTGAGATTTCTACCATTCCGATTACCGCAACTACGGCTATTGATGCGAACATCGTATGGTATGACGGTCTTGATGAGATCGGAACCGGCTCTCCAATTGATGTAACTCCTGAAGAAGGAACCAATACCTACACGGCTATTGCTACCGATCCTATTACCGGGTGTACAGATACCAGCGACGTTGTGGTCCAGGTGAATGTGCTTGAAATCGGTATTCCTGATTCTATAGTTTATGTATGTATTGACGTTCCAACAGAGATCAACCTGCTTGGAGACCCTGGGCTGACATACGAATGGGTTCCAGAAACAGGGCTTGACCTTACTAATCCATGGAATCCTGTGGCTACAACAAGTGATACATTATTCATAACGGTGACTATTACAGATCCGGTTGGAGGATGTTTCCTTATCCGGGAAGTAACGGTGATTCCATATCCCGCTATTATACCTGTTGCGCAACCTGACACGGCATTTATTTGCGAACTGGCTTCAGCCACCTTGACTGTGACCAGTACAGTTGCTGCTGAATATACCTGGTTTAGCGATTCCGGGATGAACAATGTGGTAGGAACGGGTGATACGGTAGTAGTAAATCCGGCCAACCCGCAGTATTACTACGTAATGGCTGTGGATGAATTTGGTTGTTCAGAAAAAGATTCGGCTTTTGTAACCCGATATCCTTCCCTCAACCTGGAGGCCTTTGGAGATACAACGCTTTGTGAAATTTCCACTGTGCCACTTTGGGCGACCTCAGACGTAGAGGTGACCTTCGATTGGTATGAGCAAGGTTCCGATACACCATTCGCCTCAGGCGACACCGTTAATGTAACTCCTGTAGAAGGTACTAATAATTATATTGTCATTGCGGAAGACATCATTACGGGATGTCTCGACACTGCAATGGCTACCGTTCAGGTAAATGTATTGGAAGAGGGTATTCCTGATTCCATCGTTTATGTTTGTTCTGGTGTACCAACGCATATCAACCCTGCAGGGTATGAAGGCGTCCTATATGAATGGATACCAAATGCCAATATAGAATATGATCCGCCATGGGATCCGATTGTGACTACGACGGATACCATAACCTACTTCGTGACTATTGAAGATCCGGTGGGTATGTGTTATCTCGAAACCACGGTTACTGTTATTCCATATCCGCTGATCATTCCGGTTGCTTCTCCAGACACATCCTTTGTTTGCGAACTGGATGAAGCTCAATTGACCGTAACTACGGAAAGCGGGATTGAAGCAGATTTCGTCTGGTATGATGGTCCTGGTTTAACACCCATTGGATTCTATCGGAATCGGCGACACCATTATTGTCGATCCGGACACTTCCCAGTATTTCTGGGTGACGGCTACGGATGAATTTGGCTGTGTGGAAATAGATTCCGTTTATGTCCTGAGATATCCATCCATTAATCTTGTTGCAGACGGAGACTCAACACTTTGTATTGCCAATCCTGTACCATTGTGGGCAACAGCTGATGTTGGCGTAACCATTGAATGGTATGAAGAAGGTAGTGATATGCCTTTCGCTACAGGTACTCCGGTTATGGCTACAACGATGGACGGCACCAATATCTATACTGCCATTGCAACGGATACCATTACAGGATGTATGGATACCAGCATGGTAACTGTTCAGGTAAATCCAATTGAAATCGGAGTTCCTGATCCGGTCATCTATGTATGTCCGAATGTGGATGTCAATTTCTTTAATGGTAACCCTGACTTGATCTATACCTGGGATTGTGATGATGTGATCGATGATTCTGATCCATACAATCCGGTTGTCAATACTAATGATACCATTACCTGTCTGGTAACCGTGGAAGACCCGGCAGGATTGTGTTACCTGGAAGCCCCGGTGATGATTATAGCTTATCCGGAGATCAATCCGGCGATTACTCCACCTGAAGTAGCGCTTTGTGAATTTGAGAGTGTAGAACTGATGGGAAGCGCCGATGTTTCGCCGGCTGATTATGTATGGTTTAATGATTCTGCCATGGATAGCGTCATTAGTATGAATCCTAATGTTGTTGTCAGTCCTGATTCTACGCAGTATTATTATTTGATGGTAACAGATGAATTCGGCTGTTCTGAGAAAGATTCAGTCCTTGTAATCAGAAATCCATCCCTCAATCTGGAGACTGACGGAGACACGACCCTTTGTGAGATCGTTCCGGTAATTTTGACTGCAGAAACCAGTTTAACCACCACCATTATTGAATGGTTTGAAGGCGCACCATTGCCTGACACACCGTTTGATTTTGAATCGCCAATCGAAGTCCTGCCGATGGAAGGTACCAATACTTATACCGCCATCGCTACCGATACCATCACAGGTTGTATGGATACCAGCGTAGTAATCGTTCAGGTTAACACACTTGATGTAGGTATTCCGGACAGCATCATTTATGTCTGTCCAAATGTGGATGTTGCATTCTTCAGCGGAGACCCCGGACTTGAATATACCTGGGATTGCGATGATGTGATTTTAGGAACTCCGGCTAACCCGATCGTCAACACCAACGATACCATCAATTGTGTGGTGACCATCGTTGACCCGGTCGGTATGTGTTATCTGGAAGTTCCGGTGACCATCATTGCTCATCCGGAGATCAATCCGGTGATCGCTCAGGACACGATTGTTTGTAACTTTAATCCTTTAGAACTCTTTGTCAGCAGTGACGTAGCGGATCCGACCTACGATTGGTTCGATATTGACAACACACCAATTGGTGATGGTGAATCTGTTGTAGTTACTCCGGCAGGAACCGAAATTTACTATGTCATCGCCACTGATGAATTTGGCTGTTCTGAGGTAGATTCCGTTCAAGTGGATGCTTATCCGATCCAGGCTGAATTGCTGCCGCAGGAACTGATCATTTGTGAAACGGTTGAAACCGAAACACTGACCGCAGTGAATTACGGTCCGGAAGAGATCGTCAGTTACAACTGGTCGCCATCAGGCCTTGTTGAAGTGACCGATGTAGATTCTGTTGCCATTGGTACGTTGACAGGCACATTAAATCCATTCTGTGTTGAACTTACGAATGAATATGGGTGTGTAGAAACAGAATGCACCAACATCACCATGATCAGTCTGATCGATTCACTAAGCATTGAAGCTGTTCCGGACACCATTCTTTTGGATGATTCTTCAGTGATCACCGTAGGTGGATGTACGGATTGTGAATTTGAATGGGAATGGCCTGCAGGAAGTGATCTTGAACCTGAATTTGGCCCTGAGGTTACGGCAACTCCAGTTGATACCGGTACAAATATCTATACTGCTTTTGCATCCTTACTTGGTTGTGAAGAAGTCGTTGAAACTGAAGTATATGTAATTGCCAAGATATGTGATGAGAATTTCGTCTTCCTTCCAACGGCCTTTACTCCTAATAATGACGGAGTAAATGACATTCTCGAGCTCAGATGTTTCTTCAAAGATGAAATTGAGATCGAGATCATGATCTACAACCGCTGGGGTGAAGAGATCGTTCGTTCTCAGGATCCGTATTTCACCTGGAACGGAACGCATAATGGCGAAGAATTGCCACCGGATGTTTTCGGCTATTACCTCCGGGTGAATTGTCCGGGAGGGGAAGAGCTTGTTCAGAAAGGAAGTATTACCTTACTGAAATAAGGGGATTGCTTTCCGGCCAACCGGCCCGCCGAACTGGTTTCGGCGGGCCGGTTTTTTGTTACTGGTTGCTGGTTGCAGGTTCTTACAATATCAGGCTAAAGCCTAAGCTACAAAAGCCGTTTAACCACCTGAGCGATCAATAGCGAAGCAAAAGAAAAGACCACTACCCAACTCAACTGTCCCAGGGTCAAAGGCACCAACGACAGCACCTCCCGCATTGGAGTTACTACATATCCAAGGGCCGTTAACAGCATACATAAAACGATGGCTCCCCAGACCCAACGATTTCGGGTGACCTCATTGTTAAAAAAGGATACGTTCCGTTTCGGTAAATTGAAGACGTTTAGCAATTGCGCCAGCACAAGCGTATAAAATGCCATATTATTCACCTCCGCTGGACCTGCCTTCAGATACCAATGAGCGAAGGTGCTTACACCCAAAACTCCGGCTGTAATCGATAGACCATATACAAAGGTGGTCACCCATAATTTCCTGGGCATGATCGGTTCATCAGGCGGGCGGGGTTTCATGTTCATAATATGTTTTTCACCATCTCCCATAGCCAGGGACAATGCGGGAAAGACATCTGTGATGAGATTTAAATACAAAATCTGAATAGGTAATAAAGGCAGGGGTAAACTCACCAATGAAGCAATCGCTACCGAAATGATCTCTGCCAAATTACTCGACAATAAGTAAACCACAAACTTTCTGATATTCTCAAAAATAATCCTCCCTTGACGGATAGCCAGTTCAATGGAGGAGAACTGATCATCCCTGAGAATCACATCCGCTACTTCCTTGGCCGCCTCCGTTCCCCGGATTCCCATGGCTATGCCGATATCCGCCTTTTTGAGTGCCGGAGCATCATTCACACCATCACCTGTCATGCCTACTACATAGCCGTTTTTTTGGTAAAGAGATACCAAAGCAAGTTTCTGTGCCGGCGTTACCCTGGCAAACACCGAAGTATTCAACAATTGAGCTTCTGACCTGTCCTCGATCTCGTTCCCCCGAATCACCACTTCTCCGGGCAGGGTATCTCCCAGGTCATCCAGAAGTCCTACAGCCTCAGCAATATTCCTGGCCGTTTCAGGGATGATCTCCGGTAACCATTATCACCTTTATCCCAGCCTGGTGACAGGTATCAATCGCAGCCTTCACATCTTCTCTCGGTGGATCGAGAAAACCTATCAATCCTAAAAAGATTAGATTTTCAAAATACCCATCCGCTGCAGGCTTTGCATCAACATCTCTGAAAGCAAATGCTAACGTTCGTAATCCTTCAGCCGCCAGATCATTTGCTTTGTCCAGCCAGAAAGTATGGTTCCTCAGTTTTTCAATTCCTTCAGAAGTATAAATCCGATTACAGACATTCAGAACATTTTCTAAAGCTCCTTTTACCGAAATCCGATAAGCGCTTTCAAAGCGGTTGAGGGTGGCCATCATCTTTACGGTGGTATCAAATGGAATTTCAACCACTTCAGGATACTTCTCACGAAGGCTTTCCACTTCAAATCCTGCAGTAATAGCCAGATCGATAAGAGCAACTTCGACCGGATCTCCCACCAATTCCTTACCCTTCTTTGCAGGTTTTACATTGTTACACAAAACACCCGTTTGTACTAGCTTTTGAAAAGAATTATCATACCTGCAACGTTCCCAAAAAGCATATTCTTTTCCCACTTCAGGAACACGAAATTGTACCCCATCAAAAACAGCCACCTGAACCTCCATTTTGTTTTCTGTGAGTGTTCCTGTTTTATCGGTACAGATGATCCCGACATTCCCCAGCGTTTCCACAGAACTCAATTGTTTAATAATGGCCCTGTCTTTGGCCAGCTTTAACATTCCTCTGGCCAGTGCAATGGTCGCCACAATCGGTAGCCCTTCCGGGATAGCAGCAACTGCCAGGGCAAAGGCCGTTTCGATCATCCGGATCAATTGTCGCCCCTGAACATATCCGACAATGGCAATAGCAAAAGCGAGTAATAGCGTTAGCCAAATAAGTTTCTTGCTGAGAACATTTAACTTCTTTTCAATAGGCGTGATCTGATCCTGGGCTTCATGAGTCATTCGACTGATTGCCCCGAGTTCTGTATGTTCACCTGTTGCGGTTATCACTACCTTTGCAGTTCCACGGGTTACCATGGTTCCACAAAAGACCATATTGGTTTGATCGGCAAGTACCGTTGTTTCCGGTAAAGGTTCGTTAGACTTATTGATTTGAAAACTTTCTCCGGTCAAAGCAGATTCCTTAACGGCAAGGCTTTCATGTTCAATGATCCGGCCATCTGCTGGTATGAATTCCCCACTGGTCAATAGCAGGATATCTCCTGGAACAATACAACTATCCTCTATCAGGATTTCCTTGCCTTCCCGCAACACGTAAGACTCTCCGCGTGTCATTTCCCGTAAAGCCTCCATCGACCGCCGGGCCTGGAGCTCCATGAAAAACCCAATAAAAACAGTTATCAAAATGACGACTACTACTGCAATCCCCTCTACAACTTCACCAAAAACAAAGCCAAGCACAGTAGCAGCGATGAGCACATAAATAACAGGATCCAAAAATTGTTCTACGAAAATGAGAATGGCTGGTTTGGAGCGTTGCTTTTCCAATCGGTTCTCCCCAAATATTTTTAGGCGTTCTTCTGCCTCCACATTACCCAAACCCTGCTCAACCGGAGTTTTTAATTGAGCAAGAATAGTATGTACTTTTTCCGAGAAAGCCTTTTCAGGAAGCTTGTCGATCATTGTAAATTAATGTCTTTGCCAAAAAAAATCAAAGGATCACATCAGGCGTTCAACATTAATTTCATAGACATTGGATATCACGTAATTTAAAGGTTTTGCAGGAGAAATGCCAGTTTTCAGATGTCTTCAGTCAGCAGTCATTGCAATTGTTGAACGGTTAGCGCTTAGAAAACAATTTGAACAAAAAGCATTCCTGCATTTCCTTACTCCCCTTTTCCTCCCGGCACTATGTGCACGCCTTTCGTTTCCTTCAGGCTCGGGATGTCGCTACACTTCATTTTTTCCTTAAATCATTCTATCAATGTTTCATTGTTTCATCGTATCATTGTAGATTAGTCATTCACATAATTATACATTCATGAAAAAATTCGTCCTTTCAACCTTATTACTTTTTGCAATGGTTGCGCTCTTTGCCCAAAACAATCCGACAAGAGAAGTCGTAAACCTTGAACTAACCCCGGTCAACAACCATTTTGAATCAGAAATAATGGCCATTCCGCTTACACAGGATGGTCCGTTCCTCTCCTATTTTGTAAAATCTTCCCAGCAAGTGGAAGGCATCAGTATTCGCTTTTCTCAGGATGGAGAAACATGGGACAACTGGATACCTATGCAGCCAGATCCGCATATGGATTTTGAAGACGGTAGCTGGATCAGCGAATTGGGATTTGAGGAAACAGGTGCTCTTTGGTTTCAATTGTCATCACCTATCAATTATTCTTCCCTAAACTGCCACTTCTTTAACCCTGGCCACACCCTGGAAGTACACACCAGTGAATCCAATGAACTGGAGATTTCGGACCGATCCTGCCCTTGTCCGATCCCGGATATCCAAACCAGAGAAGAATGGTGCCCGGATGGAACCTGCTTTCCTCATCCCAATCCTTCCTTCACCTATGTGACCCACCTGATCATTCACCATTCCGCAGGAACAAATTCTTCCTCCGACTGGGCCGGTGTGGTGAGAGCGATCTGGGATTTCCATGTGAATGGAAACGGCTGGTCGGATATTGGATATAACTGGCTGATTGATCCGAATGGTGTGGTATATGAAGGCCGTGGAAACGACATCCTTGGAGCGCACTTTTGCGGAACCAATGGAGGAACGGCAGGAACTTGTGTAATGGGGAATTTCACCGACATACAGCCGACTGCTGAAGCTATCAACAGCCTGGTGGATCTGTATACCTGGAAAGCATGTGATAAAAACCTGAACGTACTTGGAAGTGGTTTTCACAATTCCTCAGGACTGACCCTCAACAGAGTTTCGGGTCACCGCGACGGATGTGCCACCGCTTGTCCGGGAGATAGCTTTTATCCCATGCTTCCGGATATTAGAGACCAAATGTTTAATAAGATCGTTACAGGTTGCGAAGGATTACCCGGACCGACCCAACTCGCAGGTACTCTTACGGCTCCTACGGAAGCTACACTTACCTGGACTGACAATACCGAGGGAGAGCTTGGTTATTTCCTGGAAAGGAAAGGCGGAGGATCCCCGTTTTTCCAATTGTATGCTACTATTGGTCCGGACACCACTGAATTCATAGATGAGGCTTTGGAAGAGGGAGAAGTTTATACTTATCGTGTGCAGGCATTCAGTGATGCAGACACCTCGGCGTATTCCAATGAGGCCATCGTACCGGATAATGTGGCCGTAAACAACCCATTTATCAATAAAAACACGGTAAATATTTACCCGAACCCGGCAACTTCACACCTTAATATATATGTAAACAACAAATTAAAGGGTGATCTGCAGGTAGAGGTCATGGATGTATTATCCAAAACCACCCAAATCCGGCAAAACTTTGAAAAGCAAAATATCACTGAAACCTTTTCAATGGAACTGGAAACGCTACCTCCGGGTATTTACCTTATTAATATTCAACAACAAGACCACAACGGCCTTTTTAAGATCATTGTGGAATAACCAAAAAACATGATTATGTCAATGATTCTTGATGATGGCTTCCAGGAAGATTCCAATTACAAACTTGTAGAAGCCAGTAAAGGAAAACGATTTGCCAATTACCTGATCGATGGATTGATTGCTCAGTTCTTTTCCTTCATTGTAGGATTGGTTCTTGGCTTTTCCGGATCCGATGAAGGCCAGTTATTTGCTTCCCTTGCCGGCATAGCCGTTTACGTCGGGTATTATATTTTGTTTGAGCACCTTAATAATGGAAGGACTATCGGGAAAATTGTTACCCGAACAAAGGTGGTCACGGAGACAGGCTATTCTCCATCATTAGACTCCCTGATCGGTCGCTCGTTTGCCAGAATAATTCCTTTTGAAGCTTTTTCATTTCTGGGTGAAAGAAAGAACGGATGGCACGACCGATTATCCGGCACCATGGTGATCGACCTGGATGAGTCGGAATTGCCAATGGAAAATGATTTGCTTTAAGAAAACAACTTTCCCTGCACGGGGTCCGGCAATAACCGGAAAGAACGCCGGTGATGAATACTGGCCCCGTGCAGCTGGATAGCTTTTCGGTGCGCAACGGTTGGATATCCTTTGTTATTTTCCCATTCGTATACGGGATAATCTTTTGCCGCAGCTTTCATAAAATCATCCCTGTAGGTTTTGGCCAAAATAGAAGCGGCAGCAATAGAAAGGAATTTCGCGTCTCCCTTTATCACGCATTCAAACGGTATATCCTCAAACGGATTAAACCGGTTACCATCTATCAACAAGGCTTCCGGTCGTACATCTAAGCCTTCAATGGCTCTGTGCATTGCCAAAAAGGATGCATTCAGAATATTGATCTTATCTATTTCTTTCGGATCCACCTGAGCAACGGCCCAGCTTATCGCCATTTCTTCAATAATAGCTCTGGCTTCCACCCGCTTCCCTTCCGACAACTTCTTGGAGTCCATCACCAGGGGATGCTCAAAATCCACCGGCAGGATCACCGCTGCCGCAAACACCGGTCCGGCAAGACACCCCCGCCCGGCTTCATCGCAGCCGGCTTCAATCACACCTTTATTGAGAAATGGTTTTAGACTCATTTTAGTTTCACATTAGCATCTGGATAGAATTACTTTCAAATTGTTCAAAAGGGCTCAAGGCATTTGAGCACATTCTCAGTGATCCCTGTGACTGCTCAGTGTTCCCTGTGGTTTTTTAATCATTATTCCCTTATTCACCGATTGGAGGATGTCTCATAAGTATATTCCTCGCAGATCACGCAGATAAACGCAGATTTAAATTTGGAGATTAACAATTATATCAGCGAAAATCAGCGTGAAATAAAATAATATCTTGGATCAAAGCTTAGGTTTTTACTTTTGAGACAGCCTCATCTTCTATAAATATCCACAATCATTCCCGCATTCATGCATTATTCCCCTTCAACAACTCCACAAACCTATACACATCCTCATACCTATTATATAAAGGTACCGGCGCCACACGAATCACTCCACCACCACTTCCGGAAAGATTATCTTCCCGCCAGTCAGCCACCACACCATTTTCCGTAAGGTAATCAAATAATGCCTGACCATTCTCCGGCATGAAGATGGACGCCTGACAACCACGCGCCTCCGGATCCTCCGGAGTAAGGATATGGAAATTATTTCCCTGCTGATTCAGATCCCTGATCAAAAACTGCAAATAACTGCTCAGTCGCTCCCCTTTCTCCCTCAAAGCAGGCATACCCGCCTCCGCAAAAATATCCAGACTCGCCTTATGCGCCGCAAAACTAAAAATCTGGGCATTACTCAATTGCCAGCCCGCAGCCCCTTGCATGGGCACAAAACCTTTACGCATCAAAAACCGCTGGGATTCATCATGCCCCCACCAACCGGCAAATCTAATCAGGTCCGGATTGTTGCCATGTCGCTCATGCACAAATACGCCACTCGGACCACCCGGACCCGAGTTTAGATATTTATAACTGCACCATACTGCAAAATCCACTCCCCAGTCGTGCAATTTCAAAATCACATTACCCGCAGCATGAGCCATATCAAATCCGGCAATGGCTCCCGCTTTATGAGCGGCCTCCGTAATCGCCTGAATATCGAAAAACTGACCGGTAAAATAATTGACCCCACCAAAAAGCACAAGGGCCGTTTGAGCACCTTCCTTTTCTATGGTACTTACAATGTCCTCTGTCCTCACCCAATCTTCCCCATCCCGGGGCCCGATCTCTACAATGGTAGTTTCAGGATCATACCCGTGAAAGCGAACCTGCGATTCAATAGCATACTGATCCGAAGGAAATTCACCCGCAGCCATGATTATTTTAAAACGCTCTGACGTCGGTCGGTAAAAACTGACCATCATCAAATGCAGATTAGTGGTCAATGTATTCATCACCACAACCTCCTCCGGTTTGGCCCCTACCACATGGGCAGTTTGCTCCTGCAGGAATTTATGGTAATACATCCAGGGAAGTTCTCCGCGAAAATGACCTTCCACTCCTTCCTTTTTCCATTGCTCCAACTCATAATCGATGGCCGTCTTTACGGACTTGGGCTGCAACCCCAACGAATTCCCACACAAATAAAGACAATCCTTGCCCTCATGCTGAGGAATATAAAACTGCTCCCGGTAATGCCGGAGCCCGTCTTGCTCATCCATCGCCTTCGCAAAGGCAGGTCCTGTTTCAAATTGCATAATCTGGTTGCTGGTTGCTGGTTTCTAGTTGCTGGTTTGACAATTTCAAATCGTTTCAAGCACCTCTCTGCCAACTGTCCACTGCTGACTGGTACTGGTTAAACCCTTCTAAATTTTAAATTCATCATTCTGCGGTTCTGCGGTTCCTTTCGGGTCCATGCCTCCGCTTCGCTTGGCACCGGGCTATCCTCTGCGCTCCTATCCCTTGTACTGCTCCTCCGTCGCCGCCCTCCGCTAAAACCGCTCCGGCCTGAACACACCTTATCTACTCCAAGGCACTCCCTCCTTTGAAATGATATTGAGACTCGTTGAAACTTGGATCAAATGCAAATGTATCCTGGCATAAAAGCATTCATGTATTTGGAATGTTTAAGCTCCCGGATATTTTAAATGAAGACGCTTAAAATGCTTTCATAACATCCACCAAAGCCCCAATACCTTCCTGCGTCATAGCATTATATATAGATGCCCGGAAACCACCAACTGATCTGTGACCTTTCACTCCTGAACAACCAGCTTCATCACAGGCCGCCAAAAAGGCCGCACTTTTGTCATCATCCACAGGCACAAAAGTTACGTTCATCAGGGAACGGTCTTCTTTTCTGGCTACACCTTTAAAGGATGGATTGCGATCGATTTCATCATACAAAATTTTCGCCTTGGCTGCATTGTGTTTTGCCATTCCTTCAAGCCCACCATTGGCCTTCACCCATCGCATCGTAAGCATACTTACAAAAATAGGGAATACAGGAGGCGTATTGAACATAGAGCCTTTATTGATATGAGTCTCATAATTCAACATAGTAGGAATATCTCTGGTCACCTTACCCAGCATATCTTTTCTGATCACGACCAAAGTTGTTCCGGCAGGCCCCATATTTTTTTGTGCACCGGCATAGATCATTCCGAATCGGCTGATATCAATAGGTCGGCTGAAAATATCGGATGACATATCACATATCAAAGGAAGGTCGGTTTTGGGCAATTCATGAAACTGGGTTCCAAAGATGGTATTGTTGCTGGTATAGTGTACATACTTTGCATCCACAGGAATGTCGTAATTCTTTGGG
>CBDDLH010000001.1:232500-277416 GCA_965230565.1 Saprospiraceae bacterium
GGATAGGTGGGAGGCTTCGAAGCTGCCGCGCCAGCGGTGGTGGAGCCGTCCTTGAAATACCACCCTTCTTATACTTAGGTCCTAACCTCGCGAAAACGGGGGACAGTGTGTGGTGGGTAGTTTGACTGGGGTGGTCGCCTCCTAAAAAGTAACGGAGGCTCGCAAAGGTACCCTCAGCATGGTTGGTAATCATGCGCAGAGCGTATTAGTACAAGGGTGCTTGACTGAGAGAGGGACGCCTCGACCAGGTACGAAAGTAGGCTAAAGTGATCCGGTGGTTCCGCATGGAAGGGCCATCGCTCAAAGGATAAAAGGTACTCCGGGGATAACAGGCTGATCTCCCCCAAGAGCTCATATCGACGGGGAGGTTTGGCACCTCGATGTCGGCTCGTCACATCCTGGGGCTGGAGAAGGTCCCAAGGGTTGGGCTGTTCGCCCATTAAAGTGGCACGCGAGCTGGGTTCAGAACGTCGCAAGACAGTTCGGTCCCTATCTGTTGTGGGCGTTGGAATATTGAGGAGATCTGACTCTAGTACGAGAGGACCGGGTTGGACGCACCGCTAGTGTACCTGTTGTGACGCCAGTTGCATCGCAGGGTAGCTATGTGCGGAACGGATAAGCGCTGAAAGCATCTAAGCGCGAAGCCAACTCCAAGATGAGTATTCCATTCCTTTTAGGAAGTAGGGTCGTGGAAGATGACCACGTTGATAGGCTACAGGTGGAAGTGCAGTGATGTATGGAGCCGAGTAGTACTAATTACCCAAAGACTTTCTTCGGAAGGTTTTCCCTAAAAGCTCTTAAGTAAGCTTTATTAATCTCACCTGTCAATTGTCATGATATCACACATCGTGTGAAATCAAAAATATAACGTTCAGCGAAAGCTGAATAAAGATTTGTTGGTGGCTATAGCAAGAGGGTCCACCTCTTCCCATTCCGAACAGAGAAGTTAAGCCTCTTAGCGCCGATGGTACTGCCCTTAGGTGGGAGAGTAGGTCGCTGCCAACTTTTTTTCTTTTTTTTTCAAGAGCCTTGCATCAACAAAATGCAAGGCTCTTGTTGTTTGTAGCTGTATCAAAGCCCCAAGACGTTATCCGAATCCAACGAAATACTTCAAAATATTCCGGTTATGGAAAATAAAAGTGGTTTACTGCTCAGAATCGAACTTTTTTGGTGGCTCATAGCTGCAATCTTTTCAGCTGCCATCGTAATTCCTATTCTTTTGAAAATACCGGATTTCCCATACCTCTGGATTAACATTTTACTCGCTGTCTGCTTTGTAATGTTTACCCGTTATGTGTTTTTCCTGCGGTTTACGTTTATAGCGAAAAAACAAATTCTGAAAATAGCTCTTTTCTTCATTGCAATTCCGGTTGTCTTTTTGCTGATCCAACAAGTCAATTTTTTCCAAACTTATATCAATGAAGGTGTCTTGATCAACGATCTTAGATCATTGCCATTTGCAGAACAAAAAGGTATCGAAAAATATATTCGAACCGAACTGCTTCTCGTAGGTACGGCAGCCGTCATTAGTGGAATTCTTTTTGGAATAAGAATGCTGGTCTCCGTTTGGAGATATAGGAATTTGGGTACTGTTTGATTTTGTAATTAGTTGAAAATCAAGAGTATGAATAAAGAAATTCTTCGTCTTGCCATTCCGAATATTCTCAGCAATTTATCTGTTCCACTGCTAAGTTCCTTTGATACTGCCCTCATGGGACGGTTGACGGAATTACACATTGGCGCTGTTGGTATTGGTGCCATGATCTTCAATTTCATCTACTGGAATTTTGGCTTCCTGCGCATGGGAACGACAGGAATTACCGCCCAGGCATTTGGAAGAGAAGATAATAAAGCCATTATTGAAACCTTTGGAAGGGCGACAGTAGTTGCGGTAGTAGTAGCGGTTTTAATTTTGTTATTGCAATACCCGATCGCAGAAGGTTCCATCTTTTTAATGAACATTTCTGCAGAGCAGCGGCCTATTGTGGAAGAGTATTTTTATATCAGAGTCTGGGCAGCCCCTGCAACTATTGCCTCTTATGCTCTTTTGGGCTGGTTCTTTGGTATGCAGAATGCCATTTATCCACTGATCATCACCATTGTTGTCAATGTGGTTAACATGGCGTTGAGTTATCTGTTTGTCATGCAATTTGGCATGGAAGCTTCCGGAGTAGCATGGGGAACAGTAATTGCACAATATACAGGAGTATTACTGGCGCTTGGTTTGTTTTTTTACAAGTACAATCATTTGCTTCAACATATTCAGCGGGCAGTACTCTTGAAAAAGGAGGCCTTTCATGGAGTTTCTCAAGATCAACAGTGATATTTTTATCCGTACCTTCTTTCTCACCTTTGTTTTTGGATTCTTTTACAGCCAGTCTTCCAGCGGTGGAGAAATGATCCTGGCCGTCAATGTAATTTTACTGAACTATTTGAATTGGATGTCCTATGGAGTAGATGGATTTGCCTTTGCCTCTGAGAGTCTTGTAGGTAAGTATAAAGGTATCGGCGATCCGGTGCTGTTAAAAAGGTCGATCCGCTTGTCTTTTGTGTGGGGAATGGGAATGGCCGCTCTTTTCAGCCTGGTCTACTGGGTATTTGGCGATGAAATTTTACGATTATTTACCAATCAGGAAAACGTAATAATAGCCACAACTCCTTTCCTATTCTGGATGGTATTGTTCCCATTGTTAAGCACCGCCTGCTATATCTGGGATGGAGTTTATATTGGCCTGACCGCATCCAGAGCAATGAGAAATACCATGTTGCTGGCCTTCATTGTTTACCTTGCTGTACATTTTACCTTTAGGGAATTATGGGCCAATAACCATGCGATGTGGCTGGCCCTGCTGGTGTTTATGATAGCACGGGGAGGAATTCAACACCTTTTCTTTTGGAGAAAAGGTGTTGAATTGAGGTAATCCTTGTACTCGCCGAATTCGGCTCGTGACTGGCGGAATGAATTCCGCCGTTACGGGTTAACGCACAACCGATACATCCCCCTTAAACTGAACCAGCTCCCCATCGATAAACAACACATCAGCTACATAAGTAAATACACCCGAATTGACAGGCTCTCCAAGGAAAATACCGTCCCAGCCCAGGGCCTCGTTATTTGGAGCAAAATTCTTGCCTTCAAATACCAGTTCTCCCCAGCGATCGAAAATCCGTAATCGGTGAATTTCATTTACAGCAGGCCCGGTAAATAATGTGAATCCGTCATTGATTCCATCACCATTAGGCGAAAAGACATTCGGAATGTAAACCGGCCTGTTTTTAATTACATGAATCGTAAGATCATCTATGGCAATGCAGCCATCCTGATCGGTAATCGTAACCAGGTAAGTAGTCGTATTGACAGGATTGAGGAAGATGTTGGAGCAATCATCATTCAAACAATTCAGGAAATCCGTAGGTGTCCAGCTAAAGGTTACCGGAGTGAAGTTTGGAATCGCCTGGGCAGTGGTGTTGAACCCTAATTCGATGAACTGATCAGGCCCGGCTTCGACAATCAATTCCGGTGGTTCCGTAACTGTAATATCAACAGTAGCATCACATCCATTGGCATCCAGGACGGTAGCGATATAATCCCCGGCAGGTAAACCCGTGAATACCGAATCTATCTGAAATACCTCTCCGTCAAGACTGTATTCAAAAGGCCCGAGACCTCCAATTCCTGTAACACTGATTTGCCCTTCACTATATCCGAAACAAATATTATCGATCACTTCAGTAGGTGCTATTTCTAGCAAAGGTGGTTGTATCACAACTGCCACATCAATTATTTCACAGTCATTTTCATCAGTTACCGTAAGTGGATAAGCTCCGGCAACGAGGTCAGTAATGTTTTCGGTCACAGCTCCTCCCTGCCACAAATAACCATAATCACCGGTTCCTCCGGTTACAATAGAATTCACACTTCCATCACTCAGACCATAACAACTGACATCAGTTATATCAAAATCTAAAGCTAATGGAGGTGGATCCTGGAGTTGGAGTTGGAAATTACCCATACAAAGATTTTGATCCAGCACGTCCACAAAATAAGTTCCTGCCGGAAGGCCAGTCATGGTATTGCTACTGACATATCCATTACCATCATTGAAATTATATTGGTAGGCAGGTAAACCATTGGCAATAGCAATTACGATTGAGCCGTCAGAAAAACCAGTACAAGAAGGGTCTGTAATGGTTTGAATGCCCGGATCGAGTTCCAGAATGAGTTCGTGTACATCGATGGAAAGGTCTATTTCACAATCACTGTCATCTCTGATTGTGACATCATAGAGGCCATTGATCAGGTTGTTATAAGTGTTATCATTAGTGAACCCGGTGTTTTCCCAATTGAATTGATAGGGCGGGGTAGCCCCATTTACAAGCAATTCTATGGCTCCATCGGTGCCTCCATTACAAGTAGGCATAGTGATTAAGGTGTCGATCTCCCAAACGGGCGGACCACTGACGTCAAAACTGGCTTCCATTTCACAGGTTGCCTCATCAACCACCGTAACCGTGTAGGTACCTTGCTGAAGGTTGTTGATGTCTTCTGTTATCGCTCCGTTACTCCATGTATATCCATAGGGTCCATAACCACTATCGGTATTAAAGTCAATGGCCCCGGTACCGTCGTTCGGACAGGTTTCATCCAGAACAATGCCCGTGAAATCAAAATGATCATCACAGCAAATGACGTTAACCGTATTTTGAACAATGGTCTTTAAACACCCCTGGGCACTTTCCACGGTAAGGACAACTGATTTTATGCCCGGGCGATTATAGGTTACTGCATGAGGGCCAGGTCCTGTCGCAGAAGTTGGAGTAGCCGTCGGACCAAAAGTCCAGGTCCATTCTTCAAGGCCTCCCGCAAAATAGGAATCATCTTCATAAATGACAGGATCACCGATACAAGCTTCCTCCGGAGCATAATTCATAGCAACTTCGGGGCCAAGGAAGGTACCTGTTCCGCCAAATTCAATGGAAAAACCATTGCCTGACTGGCTAAAATTATTGATAACCAAAGCATAACTTCTCCCAGATACCATATCAATAGCGTCGACGAAATTATTATCTCCGTCCTGGCAACCACAGGTTTCACTGATGTCAGGGTCCCCATCTACCAAACCCGTTGCACCTGTGCAGGCAACCCAATTTGATAAGGGTTCTCCCACATTTTCTCCGGAAGCCATGCATCGCAGGTCAAATTTTCCCGAGCAATCATCGATGCCATTGGGTAATTCGTAAATAACGAAGTCTATATCGTCGGTAGGGTTCAGCGGGGTAATCGTGAACTCCAGTGTTCCGGAGTCATCACAGGTCCATTTATACCAGGTTGATCCGGATTCCGTAATCTGGCAGGTTGCAGAATTACAGGATACATCATTAATTTCATTGGGGTCATTACCAACACCATTCAAAAATCCTACAGTGAAGGGGGATTTATCACAAAGAATAACGCCTGGTTCACAGTCTCCTGACGCATTGGGTACCTCATTGAAATTGTTGATGCATAATTGGAAAGTTCCGGTAAATCCAAAGCGGGCACTTACCCGAATGTAGTAGGTTTCTCCAATATTCAGCGGACCGGCGAAGAGGCTCGCCTGATCGACATTAAAGGCATCCGACGCACATCCAAGCTCCACAAGGTTGTCACACGGGCCGCTATAAACTGCAAATTGTGGATTTTGCTGATTACCGCCGGGTGTGTTGGGAACCATCCCGATTACCGTTACATTGACCGTCGTTGCTATAGCTGTAAAAGCGAACCAAACATCGTTATTGTCCTGATTATTGGGAAAGCAACCCGGACTTGCCTCCGGCGAAATAGTTGCATCATAATTGTTGAATTCCGCAACTTCCGAGCACCAGGCATTTACGTCTGGAATAACAATGGCATCTATACACTCATCATTAGCTGGTTGAGCAAATGAAATGACCGGTAAGCCTAAAATTAGCATCAGTAATAAAATGTAGTTCTTTCGCATAGCCTTCATATTTTTTCCTTTCAATTGGTTTAAGTGGTTCAAATGGTTTCTATTAACAAAATCTACACATCCGCACATAACCTTCATCTCACATCTACTTATATAGACCTTCAAGTTCTCAATTCTGTTGGACAATTTATGTTAAGAACGTTTTAAAATTGCTTTTTTTGATAAAGAACACAAATCAATTGGCCTTTTTGGAGACATAAATGGGTGTTTCTGAATGAATTTTATTTATCTCTTTTTGTTGGCCAGTAACTGTTCAATCTTACTGACCGAAAGGTTAACTCCAATGATCATTCCTTCAGGATCAATAAGGAAGGTAGTTGGTATTTCCCTGACTTCATATTTTTCAGCAATAGTTCCATTATCAAAACTCGTCGAATCGGGTGAATCTAAAATGTGCCATGGCCAGTTCAATTGATCAGCTTCAATAGCTTTTTGCCACATATCCGGCTTGTCATTCACAGCAATACTGATAATCTCAAAGCCTGTAGCATTAACAAATTCAGATGCATGAAGGTTGTCATACAGTTTCACCAGCTTGGGGTTGTTTTTCCGGCATGGCCTGCACCAGCTGGCCCAAAAATCAAGCAGGATATATTGGCCTCTCAGGTCAGATAAATTGACAGTTTTTCCATCCATTACTTCCGCTGAAAATTCCAGAGCAGGTGTTCCGTTAATGAGTTGGGATTTATTTTTGATCCTTTCTGAAATAAACCAAATGGCGGTGCTTGCTAATATTACAACCAAGACAATGCCTAGTTTTTTCTTCATGCTAATATTTTTGATTTTTTATACAACTACGGTAAATATAATTAAAGTCTCACATTAGATACAGTTTGCAGAAAGAACGGTCAACGGCTAACGGTGGACGATTTACGGTTTTAAAAAAGGTAAGCCGTTCAAAATATTAAACTACCATAACAGACGCTTTATAATGAAACAACTTGAACCCTTTGAACAGTTTTAAACTAATTCTACCACCATACTAACTTAAAACTTTTTTAACCAGTAACAAGAAACCAGCAACCAGTAACCATTTTGTTTGCTTTTTGCCGAATAAATGAGTAGATTGACCCCTTAAATAAAGAACTACACGACAATAATAAGTCAACCTATTTTTATAAACCGATTAACAACTATCCTATGAGACTGATTTTCACCCTCATGAGCACACTGTGCTTCGTGCTCTTATTTAATTTCTCCAACCTTTTTGCTGCAAATCCTAATCCAACACTTTCAACTTCCGATTTCGGGGGTTGTGAAATTGCCGGGGAATTACTCGCGCATGATGTGCAATGCCGCGGAAATGATGACGGTGTCATTGTGGTTAATATGACCGGAGGAACGGAACCTTTTACTTATCACTGGTCTATCGAAGTGCCGGATGATTATGATACACTGATCGATCTGCCGCCTGGTGAATATAGCCTGACCGTGACCGATGCTGATGATTGTTCAATTTCTCTAACCGCTACTATCGGGGAGCCTGACATTTTATTTGCCAGCGCCAGCGCCACCGGTTTGTCTGAACCAGGTGAAAATGACGGTAGTGTATTTGCAACGCCCCTTGGAGGAGTAGCCCCTTATACTTATCAATGGGATGATCCCCTGAACAGTACAACTGCCAATATTATCAACCTGCCTCCGGGTGATTATACGGTTACCGTGACGGATGCCAATGAATGCATTTCAATTCAGACGGTTACTGTAAATCCTGCCGGGTGTGGTTTGAATGTAACCAATACCTTAAATCAGATAAGTTGTTTTGGGGAGTGTGACGGAAGTACCGTAGCCCTGGCAGGCGGAGGGGACAGTCCATATGCTTATATGTGGAATACCGGGTCCAGTGCTTCACAGCTTTCCAATTTGTGTGAAGGCATTTATACTGTGACGGTTACGGATAGTGATGGCTGCGTCAATCAAAGCAGTGTGATCATCCAGGAACCGAATTTGTTAGAAGTAGAAAAAACAACTCACATCGACCTGGGATGTTTCGGGTCTGATGACGGAGTTCTGGGAGTAGATCCTGTTGGAGGTACTGCTCCTTTTGAATATCAATGGTCTAATGGCCAAACAACTGCTTCCATAAATGGACTGGCTGCGGGAACCTATTCTGTTACGGTGACAGATGGCGGTGGATGTACCGCTTCACTCAGTGCAGAAATTACTCAGGCTCCTATGCTGGAGCTGGATGTGGAAAGTGTAATTGCCGTGGACTGCTCCGGGGCCAATACTGGTTCTGCAGAGGTGGGTGCTACGGGAGGCACAGGAGGTTACGTTTATGATTGGTCCAATGGGATGTCAGGTGATGCTGTGGATGGTCTTGGTGCCGGTTCCTATACTGTGACGGTTACCGATAATAGTAATTGTACGGCAGAAGTAAGCATATTTATTACCGAGCCGGCTCCCTTAACAGTTGTCATTACCCAGGAAGACGATATTTCCTGTTTCGGGGAGGATGATGGTGAAATTGATATTACCGTTTCCGGAGGAACCCAGGCTTATGCCTATAGCTGGTCCAATGGGGCCAATGCGGCGGATCTTACGGGTCTTGCACCGGCAATATATAGTCTTACGGTTACGGACGGCAATAATTGTACGGAAACAATCGAAACGGAAATAACAGAACCCGAAGCATTGGCGCTAACGCTTGATGAGTTGCAAAATGTTTCCTGCTTTGGTGCCGGGGATGGTTCGATTAGTGTGCTTACTTCTGGGGGGACAGCACCTTTGGCAGCCAACTGGTCCAATGGAATGTCCGGAAATATTATTGAAAACCTTACTCCTGGAATGTACCAGGTAACCCTGACGGATGGTAATGGTTGTACCCAGCAATTAGGAGGAATGATTACCCAACCAGACCAACTGGAACTATTTGCTACTGTCACAAACGTTGATTGCCCTAGTTCTACTCAGGGTTCTATTGCTATGACTGCAGAAGGAGGTACAGCGCCTTATACTTATTTGTGGTCCAATGGTTCCAATGTGAATCCGATATTTAGCCTTACTGCGGGTAATTACAGCGTGACGGTAACAGATGAAAATAACTGCCAGGAATCTGCTATGGTGATTATTTCCAGTCTGGACGATGTTCCTCCCGTAGTTTTCGTAAATGATGTAAACCTTTTCCTGGGTGATGATGGAACGGTGTCGCTTTCTCTCGGACAGGTGAATAACGGAAGTTTTGATAATTGTGGCATTGCTTCCATGTCCCTGAGTCAGGATGAATTTGATTGTACCCATGTTGGTGCCAATACAGTCACCTTAACGGTAACAGATCAGGCAGGGAACTCAGCCGAAGAAACCCTTCAGGTTATGATCAGCGACCTGATTGCTCCGGAAATGACTTGTCCGGACGATATTCTGGTGCCTGCTTGTGAAGCAGCTCTGGATTACCCAATGCCGATTGTCAATGATAATTGTGCGGATGTCATTGATCCTGTGTTGACATCCGGTTTGCCTCCCGGAGCTACTTTCCCGGAAGGGTTGACCGTAGTTTCCTACAGCTTTACGGATGGTGGAAATAATTCGGCTATTTGTAGTTTTGAAGTGACGGTTAAACCAGCTTTGGCGGTGGAAGAAACGGTCACTCATGTTACTTGTAACGGAGATACTGACGGAGCTATTAGCGTTACGGCAAGTAGTGGAACCCCTGATTACACCTTTACCTGGGAAGATGGATTCTCTGGTACGGACCTTTTCGGCCTGGCTGCGGGAATTTACAATCTCACCATAACCGATGCGGACAATTGTGATGAAATATTGAACATTGAGGTACTTCAACCGGATCCGGTCAATTTTGAAATAAACCTTCTGGTAAACGAAACGGAAGGCTTTTCCAATGGACTGATCGACATCACACCAACGGGGGGAACTGCTCCTTATTCCTTTAAATGGACTTTAAACGGAGAATTTTTTGCCGAAACCGGAGATATTTCCGGTCTGGCTGCCGGAGAATATGTTGTTCAAATTGTGGATGCTAACAATTGTACCTTCCAAAGTGATCCGATAATCATTGAGAATCTTTCCGGAACGGAGGATATTCTTTTAGATACAGGTTTTGATATTATGCCCAACCCGACCAGCGGCAAAATTCGAATTGAATTTGAAGAACCTCTGGACGGCCAGGGGCTGATTTCTGTTTGGGATATACTGGGACAAAAGGTTATCGGAGGTATTGAACTGATCCCGGGAATTCAGGAATTGCCACTTGATTTTTCAGGCTTTTCCAATGGCACTTATTTTGTGCGAATAGATACAGAGGCAGGAATTTACCTAAGGAAAATGATTGTAAGTAAGTAATCAGGTCATCAATAATTTTGACATCCGTCAAAATTATTGATGTATTTTGTGCCTGGGATTATCAAATCTTCTGGCCTTGTTGTGGAACCAGGGGGTTGAAACATTTTACGGCAGTTTGAAATCATTTTAGTTCAATTCACTACCAAAAGCGAACTTCTGGCTTTTTATCTCAAGGTTAATCACTATTCTACCTTGTTTGATAATCTTTAAGCACACGAAAATCCCAAATTTTGGTTTAAACCAAAATTTGGGATGTCTCGTTTAAAACCTATCTTTGTCCATTAAATTCATTATCCATTTATGATCACTATTGATCCTGACAATATCAAAGCTAAGGATATGCACCAGTTCGTCCTCGGATCTGTTGCTCCAAGGCCTATTGCATTTGCCAGTACGGTAGATGAAGAAGGGCGGCATAACCTGGCTCCTTACAGTTTTTTCAATGCTTTCAGTTCTAATCCTCCTATACTGGTATTTTCTTCCAACCGCCGGTTGAGTAATAATACTACGAAGGATACACTGCACAATATTGAAAAGACAAAAGAAGTAGTGATCAATGTGGTCAATTACAATATCGTCAGGCAAATGGCGGTGGCCAGTATCGAATATCCTGAAGATGTAAGTGAGTTTGAAAAAGCAGGATTGACGCCCATTGCTTCAGAAATGGTAGCTCCGCCAAGAGTCAAGGAATCACCTGTTCAAATGGAATGTAAGGTTCAGGAGATCATTCCCCTGGGAACTGAAGGAGGAGCAGGACATCTCATCATTTGCAGGATCGTACGCATGCATATTGCAGAGGATGTTGTGGATGACGGCAGGATCAATCCTCATAAGATTGACCTGATGGGGCGCATGGGTCGTGCCTACTACGTCAGGGCCAGCGGTGAAGCTATTCATACCATCGTTCAATCGGTTTTAAAACAGGGAATAGGCTACGATCAATTACCAAAAAGTGCTCGCCAGAGTCATATTCTTACCGGAAATGATCTTGGTCGGCTTGCCGGGCTGGAATGCCCCCCGTCGAAAGAAGAAATTGCATCGTTAAAAGAGATCCCTGAAACAGCCAAGTTATTATTGGACGAAAACCGGCCTGAGGAATTCCACCGCAGGGCGCATTTGGAATTAGCAAAGGACAACATTCAAAAGGCAGCTGCATTAGTTTGGCTGGCTGATTTGGAATTGAAAAAATAACCAAGGTTACGAGGTACGCGTTGCGAGTTTGATCATTGTTGATGATTTTTCAATGATTCAACTTGGTTTCCAGAAGGAAAAGGAGTCACCTTTTTAGGAGAATTAGAACCCGGAACTTTGAATTAATTAAAAAACTGACTAATGAAACGACCATGATATTTATTAATCATTGAATCCCCCAAAGGAATGGTTAAAAAATATAATGAGAGTTCCTGAATGTATTATAAAAATTTTGCAGATTTTCTGCAATCAAAATTTTTTAAACAGATGAAAAAAATCGGTATTCTTCATGGAAAGGAACGTACGTTTCCTGCAGCATTCGTAGAACGGATCAATGAAAAGAAGGTAAAAGGTATTATGGCCGAGCCAGTAAAAATCGATAAATGCGTTCAGGGCATGCCTTCTGATTACGCGGTTATCGTAGATCGTATTTCTCAGGATGTACCCTTTTATCGTTCTTACCTGAAAAATGCTGCCATCACAGGAACTGCCGTGATCAACAATCCTTTTTGGTGGAGCGCTGATGAAAAGTTTTTCAATAATGCGTTGTCTCTTTCCGTAAAGGTACCGGTGCCTAAAACGGTATTATTGCCTTCACGTGATCATCCGGATGATACGGACGGAGATTCATTTACCAATTTGGCATTTCCATTGGATTGGGAAGGTATCTTTGAATACATTGGATTTCCAGCATACATGAAGCCATTTGCCGGTGGGGGATGGAAGAATGTCTATCGCCTGGAAAACATAGATGAGTTTTTTGCCAAACACGCGGAGACCGGACAGCTGGTAATGATGCTTCAGGAGGAGATTACCTTTGATGCCTACTTCCGTTGCTACTGTATCGGTGGAAAGCATGTCAAAATAATGCATTATGAACCGAGAAACCCTCATCATTTGCGTTATGATGCCAACCATGATGTTTCGGCAGCGTTATTGAAGAAAATAGAAAAGTATACCATAAAACTCAACGAAGCCCTGGGTTACGATTTCAATACAGTAGAATTTGCCATTAGAGATGGTGTGCCTTATGCTATTGACTTTTGTAACCCGGCTCCGGATGCCGATCGCAATTCCGTTGGAGAGGAAAACTTCGAATGGGTGGTAGAAACCATGGCGAATTACGCTATCGAAAGAGCAAAAGAGCAGAAGAAAGGTAAGGACAACCTGACGTGGGGAAGTTTTATTAGAAAAGCCGTTGGAGCGTAGCGCAGACTTTGGTCTGCAGTCTCACAGATCTTCAATAGGCAGATGAAAGATTTGGACCTCCGGAAATACTATTTTTCCAAAAAATAGTATTTCTCTTCCATCAACAACCAGCAACCAGCAACCACTAACTTGCAACCAAACAAATGATTAGATTAGCCATACTTGACCTTTACGACAATACACCCAATCAAGGTATGCGGTGTATTCAGGATATTGTGGAGGAATTTGACGAAATCGAATATTCTGTATTTGATGTAAGAGGGAAGGATCAGGTTCCCGGATTGGAGTTTGATATATATATATCCACAGGCGGACCCGGAAGTCCCCTGGAAGGTGATGGAATTTGGGACAAGCGATACGCACGATGGCTGGATGCTGTCTGGAACTGGAATCTTCAACCGGGGGCTCCCAAGAAGTATGTATTCTTTATTTGTCACTCCTTTCAGATTGCTGTCAATCATTTTAAGCTGGCAAGGGTGACAAAACGGAAATCCCGTTCCTTTGGAACCTTTTCTTGTCATAAAACAGATGAAGCAGAACCACTATTTGAAAAATTGCCTGATCCATTTTATATCGCTGATTTCAGGGATTGGCAGGCTGTACAACCGGATTGGAAGAGGATTGATGATATGGGGGCAAAAGTGGTTGCCCTTGAGAAGATCCGCCCTCATGTGCCTTTGGAAAGAGCCCTTATGGGTATCCGTTTTTCGGAGGAGATTTTTGGCGTGCAGTTTCATCCTGAAGCGGAACCAAAGTCTATGCTCTGGCACTTTATGGATGAAAAACAGAGAATCCAGTTGATACAGGAGCATGGAGAAGAAAAATATAAACGGTTGATTGATGATTTGCGGGATCGGAAGAAAATATTATTGACTCACAATACCGTCTTGCCAGGATTTTTGAAGCAGGCTGTTACAGCGGTGAAAAGAGGGACCTTAGCCATATAAAGAAATATTAGCCTAAACCAAATCCATTAGTGTTTTGATCTTTTTTCTTTAACCTAAACTAATTGCTTCGACCCAATGATACCCGAGTTACGAAAAAAATACAATAAGGCATTTACGGAAGAGGTTTACAATGATTTCAAGTATGCCATTGAGAAAAAATACGATCACCTGCCGGTCTTCAGAATTGCGGAGACCCCTATTTTTATTCCCAATGACCTAAAAGATAAAATAATACAGGCAGCAGAGGATATTATTGATGTTGTGGTGGCACCGGATTTCATGGACAGCTCTGCCAGCGCTATTCCTCCGGGTTTAAAAGTTCCTCAGGAGTCAGACTTTACCAATTTCCTGCAAATGGATTTTGGTATTTGTATAGATGAGAATGGTGAATACACCCCCCAGTTAATCGAAGCACAGGGTTTTCCTTCCCTATATTTTTTCCAGAATCTTCTGGCCACCAAATACAGGGAATTCTTCGATATCCCTGATAATTTTTCCCATCTGTTTAATGGCCTGACTCCGGAGACCTATATTCAAAAACTCAGAAATATCATTATCGGGGATGCAGATCCCGAAACTACGGTATTACTCGAAGTGGAGCCGGATAAGCAGGCCACGGTTATTGATTTTTTTGCTACCAAAGAAGCTCTGGGTATAGAATCTCTTTGTGTGACAGATCTTAAAGTGGAAGGCAAAGATGTTTATTATTACAAGGGCAAGAAGAAAATTAAGATTGAGCGTATTTTTAACCGGGTAATATTTGATGAGTTGGTACCAAGGACAGATCTGAAGCGAGAGTTCCGTTTTAATATGGGAGCTAATGTCCATTGGGTAGGTCATCCTAACTGGTTCTTCAGACTGAGTAAATATACTCTTCCGTTCCTGAAAAGTGATTATGTACCGGAATCTCACTTCCTTCATGAACTGGACACCATTCCTGCCGATCTTGATAATTATGTCCTCAAACCGCTTTATTCTTTTGCCGGCTCAGGAGTGATCATCAACCTCAACAGGTTTGATATTGAAGCTATCCCGGATCCGGAGAATTATATCCTTCAAAAGAAAGTGGAATACGCTCCGGTAATAGAAACACCCAATGTTGGATCCAAATGTGAGATCAGGGTTATGTTCCTTTGGGAAAACCGAAACGAGCGACCATTATTGGTGAATAACCTGGTGAGACTGAGCAAAGGTAAAATGGTAGGCGTCAAGTACAACAAGGACAAGGATTGGGTAGGTGGAAGTGTAGGTTTTTTTGAAAAATAAGTAATCAAATCAATATGAATTTTCGTTTTTTATTTTTCCTGATCTTCTGGATAGGCGGGGTAACACTTTATGGTCAAAAACCAACAAGCCCTTGCGGAACAGCTCCTTTTAAATCGGACTGGCTGAAAAAATATCAGCAATCTCCGGAAGATTATTCAAAGCTGGAAGATACCGTTATTTATGTCCCCTTGACCATTCATCTGGTAGGAACGGATGATGGCTTCGGCTATTTTAGTCCAAGAGGTTTATTGGATGCTTTTTGTACCCTGAACGAAGATTTTGAACCTACGAATATTCGTTTTTTCCTGGAAGGAGATATCAATTATATACCCAATTCTTCCTACCTGGATCATCCGACTGTCCTGGATGGAGCTGAGATGATGTTTGAGCATAATGTAGAGAATACGCTCAACTGTTATTTTGTATCAGATCCTGCGGGAAATTGCGGATATAATCTGCCGTATGCAGGTCTTGCCGTGGCAAAAAGCTGTGCCGGCATAAATGACCACACATGGGCTCATGAAGTCGGTCATGCGCTGTCACTTGCACACCCGTTTTTAGGTTGGGAAGGAGGTGTCAGTCATGATGGCTCCGTGTCACATAATTTTAATGATCCGGCTCCGCTAACCGTTACTTATGACTATACCTATTTCCTGGATACACTTATCCTCGATACGATGATTATCGATACGGCTTTCGTGGAATTTGTCGATGGTTCCAATTGTCACATAGCCGCCGATGGTTTTTGTGATACGGCTCCGGATTATCTGGCCAGCCGCTGGATTTGCAACAGTAATTCGGAGAGTTCTGTTATCCAAAAAGACCCTTCCGGGGCTACCTTTCAGTCTGATGGGACATTGATCATGTCATATGCCGATGATGCCTGTTCCTACAGGTTCTCAGACGAACAAATTGCAGCTATGCGAGCCAATTTAATTGATGAAAAGCCTCATTGGTTGTATGACCAGTCGGAGGAGGAACCCGTTGAAGGTTTAGCAGATCTGGTCTCACCAGTTGACGATGCAATTGTTCAATTTAATTATGTTCCATTGGCATGGGAAGCGGTACCCAATGCAACACATTACGTGGTGGAGATTTCCAGATTGCAGAATTTTCCCTTAACACTAACAGATTCTTATTTGGTCAATGAGAATGCCTTGACGGTAATTAATCTATTAGACCAAAAGAAATATTATTGGCGGGTGAGGGCTTTTAACAGGCAATATTTTTGTGGTTCCTATACAGAAAAGGAAAGTTTTGAAACTGCTGATTTTTTGAGTATTGATGAAGAAAGCACATTAACGGCTTTTGAAATATTTCCATCAAGTTTATCACCCGGTTCAACGGTAAACATCAAAGTCCATTCAAAAAATACCTTCCATGGAGAGATTCGATTGTTAAATATTTTGGGGCAACCTGTTGAGATATCTGAGGTTGACTTCGCCTTGGGAGAGAATAACCTGGCACTGGAGATTCACGAAAATTTGCCATCAGGACTGTATGTATTGGCCATCGGAGGAAACGGAAATTTTGCTTCGAAGAAGATCGTTGTTGAGTAAATGTCAAGAAATACTATTTTTCTAAAAAATAGTATTTCTATACCATTACTGGATACAATAGAGCTTTTTGTCGAAAAATTGGAAACACCTTGAACAATCCATAAGTCCCAGACATTATTAAGATGTCTAAAATTACTTTTCATGGGAGTCATCATTGCAGGTGTCGTAGTTTTTCTACTTGACCTATACGCATATAAAGGTATTTCAACACTGACCGAAAGTTTATCGAGACCTTATCAAACGGGAGTCTTTTTACTCTTTTGGACGGTAGCCATCGCTTTGTTAGTTGCATTTCTTTACACCATTACCCATTTCAATGAGTGGAGGGTTAGTAATCCACGAGCTTTTATTTTCTGGACCTCCGCCTTTTTTGTTTTTTCCATTCCTTTGTTGGTTTTTAATATGTTCCATTTTGCGGATGATCTGACCAATGGGGTATTGTGGGGTGTTAATAAACTGACCAGTCCTGAAACTGATTTTGCGCGCCGGAAATTCCTTACGCAGGCTGGTTTAGGGGTTGGTTCCTTATTACTGGGAGGTTTCTTTTATGGAGTGACCAAGGGAAAATTCGCTTTCAGAATACTTAAAAATGAAGTCCTTTCTTCCAGGCTGCCAAAGGCTTTTGATGGATTGAAGATCGTGCAGATCAGTGATGCTCATCTGGGGAGTTTTGTCAATAATTTCGAACCTGTAAAAAAGATGGTTCGCATGATCAATGATATTGAACCGGACTATGTCGTTTTTACGGGCGATATGGTCAACAGTCATGCAGATGAAGCCGAACCCTGGATTCCTGTTTTTTCCGAAATAAAAGCTAAAAAAGGAAAATTCTCCGTTTTTGGCAATCACGATTATGCCGATTATGGTAACTATTCAGAAAATGAAAAGACGAAAAGCCGAAACCGGTTGAAGGAGATCCATAAGGAAATGGGGTTTCGGTTACTGGAAGATGAACATGTCGAATTGGAAAGAGAAGGGGAGAAGATCTCTATGATCGGTGTTCACAACTGGGGTGCAGGCTTCCATCAGGTAGGTGATCTCGAAGCAGCTATGCAAAATGTCAACCCTGATCATTTCAAAATCCTGTTGTCTCATGATCCTACTCATTGGGAAAACCAGGTATTAGGCAAAAAAGATATTCACCTGACTATGTCAGGTCACACCCACGGTATGCAAATGGGCATTGAGATCCCCAATTTAGGCATCAAATGGAGTCCGGTAAAATTGCGGTATAAAAGATGGGCGGGCTTATATAAAGAGGGAGACCAACACTTGCATATCAACCGTGGATTAGGAGTTCTGGCATTTCCGGGAAGAGTTGGAATGGCGCCTGAAATCACCCTGTTGGAGTTGAAGTCTGCTTGATTTGGAGAGCAGAAAAGCGTATCTTCGGCCAAATTTCAAAGAAACCATGACGTGCTTAAACTGTGGACATGAGTTCGAAGGTCGCTTTTGTAATGAATGCGGTCAGAAAGCTTCAGTCAATTCCATCACTATTAGGAGCATTTTTTCCGAAGTCTTTCGCATAATTACCAATACCGACAGAGGCTTGTTTTATAATTTCATCAATCTTACGACAAGGCCCAAAACGGTGGTAGCTGATTATATATCGGGAAAGCGCAAGCCTTTTTTTGCTCCCGTTCAATATGCCATTCTTGGGGTCACCATACTTACCCTGCTCGATCATTATTATGGTACGGGCATTAAAACACTAGGGGATGCAGCCAGGAATATTGAGATGATGAATGATACTTCACCGTACAAAGTGGGCATGGGATTTGGAAAGGTTTTGAAGAGCAACCTGAAATTTGCCTTACTATTGAACATTTTCTTTTTTGCCGTACCGGCAAGACTATTCAACAGGCGGTATAATTTTGCAGAACATCTGGCTATCCAGGCTTTTATCCTTGGGCATGCAGCCTTTGTGACCATTATTTTGTTTCCTGTTGTAAATCTGACGATTTTAGCCAATCCGGTTTTTTTTATGGCTGTTTTTCTGATGAATTTTTTCATCTTTTTCCGTCAGAAAGAAATTTTTGAAGGGCTGCTGGGAGCATTTTTTACAGTAGTTCTGGGATTGGTATTGTTTTTACTTATTCCTATGTTATTTTACTTTTTCTTTTTGAATTGAAATAGGGATTTTTCATGGTTTTAAAATTTAGATAATAATTATCAGCAAATTCCAAAATTAATACGTGGCAACCAAGAAAACACAATATACGCAGTTCAATATTAATGGTAATCTGATTCCTGTTCAGGTGGTTCGGGAACGCCGAAGCAGTATGCGTGTTTCCGTTGGCAAGACAGCGGTTATCCTGAGGATGCCTTCTGGAATAATGGCTCCCGGTACAGAAAAGGGGATTAACTGGAGCAAGAGCTGGCTGGAAGAACTGGTTAGAAAGAGACCTGATGCTCTGGATCACTTGCTTTCAAAAAGTTATAACACCGGTGACGAACTAAAGGTAGGGGAAAGAACCTATTTCCTCGACATCAGCTATAAAGATCGCAAGACTCATGCTGCCAAACTTGATGGGAATACCATTAAACTTAGCCTTGTTGAGCAGGAAAAGTCAGCGTTGGCTTTGCAAAAAGCGATAAAACATCTGTTGAGCAGGGTAGTAGCCGGTGATTTCCTGCCGGAGGTCGAACGCCGGGTAGATGATCTTAATGATCGTTTTTTCCAAAAACCTTTTAATAAGGTCAGCCTGAAATACAACCATTCCAATTGGGGAAGTTGCTCCAGCAAAGGTAATATCAATCTGTCGACGAGATTGTTGTTTGCTCCTCAGGAAGTAATTGATTATGTTATTATTCATGAACTTGCGCATTTGATCGAGCGTAACCATTCCCATCGGTTTTGGGCTTTGGTGGAAGGAGCAATGCCTGATTACAAAGAAAAGGTTCGTCATTTAAAAGCAAATGGAAAGCAGTATGATTTTTAGCGTTTGGAATAAACATATAGTTACCGTAATTTTTGGATTGTTCCTGTTAAGTGTAATAGCCTGTCATGAGGACGATCCAGGGCCAGACGACCCTAACCCTTCGATTCAGGAAGCGGAAGGTTTTTTTATCATCAATGAGGGGACCTTCAACTTTGGAAATGCTTCTGTGAGTTATTATCATTTCAATTCAGGAGAGGTAACTTCTGAGGTGTTTAAAACGGCTAATGGCTATACACCGGGCGATGTATTACAGGATTTCTATATTCAGGATGATACGGGTTATCTGGTATTGAATAATTCAGGCTTCATCCAGGTTGTGGATATGGAGACTTTTTCTTCCATCGGGGTGATACAGCCATTTGAATCTCCACGTTTTTTCTTACCCGTTGCTGACAACAAGGCTTATGTAAGTGATTTATACTCCAACAGCGTTCAGGTTGTTGCAATGGATTCAGGGGAAGTTACCGGAGAGATTCAAGTTCCTTTTTGGACGGAGCAAATGGTTCGGGTCGACGGTAAGGTTTTTGTGAATTCCCCCTGGGATGTCCGGTTAGATGCGCATGATCATATTTATGTTCTTGATTCAGAAAGTGATTTATTGATTGACAGCATTCAGGTAGGAGTAGATCCTGCCGATATGGTTTTGAGTGAAAATAAATTATGGATTTATTGCCGTGGATCTGCCGGGGAGGAAGCTCCTGCCGGGCTGGTGTGCATCAATACCCAATCCATGGAGGTGGAACGGACTTTGTCTTTTGAAGATCACGACCTGGGTTTTGCTGCAAGGTTAGCTTTAAGTACTTCGGGAGATACCCTTTACTACCTGAAAAATGATGTTTTTGCTTTTCCGGTAAACAACTCGGAATTGCCGGAAGATCCTATGATTTCGGCGGATGGCAAGGTATTATATGCTTTGGGTGTGAATCCGGATAATGGGGATGTATTGGTCGGGGATGCTATTGATTATGCTCAAAAGGGAAAAGTGTATATGTACGATTCCTCCGGTGGATTAAAGCAAGAGATTGACGCAGGAGTAATTCCCGCGGGTTTTGTGTTTTATTGACGTTCCCAGGCTATTAACTCTACAATATAGGCGCCTTTATATCCAAGGTTCCTTAGTTTTTGCTTCATTTGATTAGCTTCGGCCCTGGTGTCGAAGCACTGTTTGGTTTCCACTACCCAAACTTCTTCACAAGGTCTGTGGCGAGCTATAAGGCTTTCATGGAATGGATAATTTTCAGGGCTGGTAAATTTGAGCAGAGCAACCTGAATCTTGTAACATCTTACCGTTACCGTTTTGAACTTTGGTAAACTTGATTTGGGAGGTGGAGAGCCGCCTTTTACTGTGCTCCAGGCTCCTTTTTCATAAGAAACCGGTAACTCGTCACAATAAGCTGGCTTTTCTTGAGCCCACACAAACACCGGGAGCATCAAAAAAAGAAAAACAATCAGATTTTTCATTGGTACGTGTTTGTCTAAAATATATTCAAATAAACATTTCCGGTGAGAAATAGTTATTTGAAAGAATTTGCTTTCAGTTGGTAAATAACAGGGTATCAATTATTTATATAATCTGAGTATAGCAGTTTTTACATTAAAAAAAATAATAAGGATTGAGATGTTCTCTGCAGAACCGGGGGATCTTGTTACTATCTGGTAAGCAAGTAAAGTATAAAATTACAAAAAAACATATTATGTTGCCCGGTTTTGCTCCAAAAACGGTAAAAAACGGTTACGAAGGGAGAATATTTAACTTTAAATACACGGATTATTTACTGAAAGGCCTGGAGAATTGGTAAAAAAAAGGTTGCAGGCCATGATGATCCATGATCTGCAACCTGCTGGTGGTTTTAATTCGGGAAAGATTATTGCACGGGGATGCAAATATCCAGGATGAATTTCCTTTCCGGATGTTGCATATGATCATTATGATAAAGCTCATAGTAATCCTTCTCACGGCTTTGATATCCATTGTCTGCAATCCAGACACACATGCTATTCCAGGCCTGTTCAAATTCCATGACACCGATCTCAAATCTTCCTACGGCGAATTTGCCTCCCGGGATTTTCATGTATCCAACTTCTCCTTCAGTGGAAATTTCGTGATCGACGGTAATACAGGCACTTTGGCGGACTTTGGAGATCTCCGTTACCTGTGGATCATCGTGGTAGACCGTAACGGTTTTCAGTTCCGGAGTGTTGAGTAGTCCTTTAGGTCCGGCCCAACGCATCAGTCTTTCGTAGGCTCCGCCGATCTGATCAAAATTTCCCATATGGGAGACATAGGCCACTTGTAATTCAGGCATTTCTTTGACAGCAACATTTGCATTCATTTCTAACCAATTTTTGATGTTATTAATATTACAAATGTAGGTTTCAAAGGTCAGGTCGACTTGACTATTCTTGCGGTCGACTTTACGAATCTTGCTAAACTGATCTTTAGGGATTTCCCGGAATTCGCTGGGGCTTATCCCGTAATATTTTTTAAATGCTCTGGAGAAGGAAGATGCACTGTTAAACCCCAAATCATAAGCAATACTGGACAGGGCTAATTCCGAGCCCTTCATGAGTAGAGAGGCACTGCGCTCGAGCCTTTTGCGGTTGATAAATGTATTAATGGTTTCTCCGGTTATTCCTGAAAATATTCTGTGAAAATGATAGGGAGAAAAACAGGCGACCCGAGCAATTTTATCAAGGGAAAGTTCTTTGTCGAGGTTGTCTTCGATATAAACCATCACCTTATTGATTCGACCGAGGTAATCCTTTCGTATGGCATTGGTGGTTGTCATTATTATAGCTTTATGACTAATAAATTTAACAATAATTCGGAAATTTTCCCTGCTTCATTAATGACCAATTAATTGTACGGCAATTTTTGAAAATACATATTGAACTGAATCACAATCAGACACTAAAATGGCAAGCCTGAAAATCAAAAATAACTGGCCATTATAGTTATATTTTAAAAAATTGCTTGTAATTATTTAACAAACTTTAACCAAAAGGTGCTTAAACAATTTCAATAAAAACCCGATTTTGCGCGTTGGAAAAATAGCTGTTTGCGAGTTAGGCGTTTTGCGTTACGAGAAGCGGGTGCCAGCTTAATTGTTTTTTGATATGAAGTTAAAACGAAAAAATTATACAAATGAATAAACTACTGCTGCTAACCCTGACCTTATTTTTGGGTACAACACTTTTGGCACAAAATAACCAATATCTTTCTGCCGAAGATTCCGATCCGGAAGCTACCGCCATACTCAAAAAGGTCAAAACCAAATATGAAGGGTATAAAACCATAGAATCAGATTTTGTCCTGGATATTGAAATTCCGGAACAGGAGAAACAATCCATGCAGGGTGAACTCGAAAGACAAGGCAATAAGTATCATTTTAAATTAGGCACCCAGGAGGTTTTTTGCGACGGCAAAGCCATCTATTTCATTTTGCATAATAATCAGGAAGTTCAGATCAACGATATTCCGGACCCTGATGAGGATGAAAGTCTGTTGACGCCACAATCGATCTTCAATTTTTATGAGTCTGATAAATTCGTGTATTTCATCACTGGAGAGATCGCTGAAAACGGAAGGAGATTACAACAAATAACCTTTAAACCCCTGGATCGTGATAATACTGATTATGCGAAGTTGGTATTGACGGTTGATAAGAGCAATGCGAAGATCATCAGGGTAAAAGCCTATAGTAAAGATGCTTCGCGCTATACCTTCCACTTAGGTAAAGTGAAAACCAATACCGGATTGGCCGCTTCGGCATTCAGTTTTGATAAGAGCAAATTCCCGGGATATTATGTCGAGGATTTGAGGGAGTAAATGGGTACAAGTCCCGGCACTGCGTGCACGCGGATGTCGCTGTGCTCCATTTCTAGTTACTGCCCCGACACTTCGTGTACGGGAACCTGTCCGCGACATGAAACGTCGGGATGTCGCTGTGCTCCAGTTGCTGGTTCAAGTAATAAATACCAGCAACCTGCAACCTGCAACCAGAAACCGAATCATTGCTCATCATTCCCAGTATCCACCACTTCTCCTTCCACAACTTCCAGCGTTACCACATATTCTTCCTTTTTGATCTTCGAACCCGCAACGGGATAAGGTTCGACAGCGATTATCTGGTAGGTGTAACCTTCGATAGTACTAAAGGCTTCTTCAGGTCTCCCTTTCCTTAGGTTTAATAAACTTTCATACTCGCCTGATTCGGTTTTTATTTTAACCTTCACCATGGCCTGCCCTTCCCAAACACAATTGGTGTTCTTCGGACAACGGGAGTCTTCAACCATTTCAACCATTTTGAGCATGACTTCGATGTCTTGGTTACCAAGTCGTTCCCCAATTTTCATTTCAAAAGATTCTCCGATTGGGAAGGTGGGAATGCGCTCGCATTTGAAGGCGAAAAGAAAGATTGCTGTAAAAGCAAAAAATATGTTTTTAGTCATGATATGGATATTTTTTAATGTCCTTGCTTCGACAAGGCAACACCTATGCTCTCACGCAGCACCGGGCAAAGGTGTTGCCTTGAATTACTCATCTCCAATCCCCTCCACATACTCCCGGAACTCCTTGCTCTTTTCCATCAAAGTAGCATAATAGGCAGTGCCGGAGTAATTATCGATGAGCATATTGTAGTATTTAAAGGTGCGTTCTCCACCACTATGCTGGCGCATGTAATAATCGGCCAGTTCACATTTGGAGGCAAAGAAGGCCGCTTTGGCGTCCAGTTCATCGTCGCGGGACAAGCTTAGGGTTTTTTCAAAATAATATAAAGCCCTGGAACAGTTGAAAAACTCTTTGTTACCATAGGGAGTACCTTTTTCGGGCATGACATCAGAGCCTGTTTTGCGGAGGTGGTCCAGGCTTCCCGTATTTCGTGTGTAATCCAGTGCCTTCCAGCTGTAGCTGTACCAGGACATATTGTACCAGGCCAGTCCCAGTTTGAAATAAATGGCTGCAGTTTTGGTTGGGTCGGCTTCAACGATGGCATCCTGTTCAAGCTGTAAAAGTTTATTGATCAGTTCTCCTTTGTTGAGCAGTAGGGAAGTATCTGATAGGGAACAGGTAGGGCAGTCCTTGATTCTCTCGATAAACGGGTCAAACAGTCCGTAATTATCCCAATAAGTTTCGTCCGGCATTTCTTTGTAAACAATAATAGCCTTTTCGGGCTTGAACTGCATGAGGTACATGTTGGCTTTCATGTCCAACAGGTCATTTTGAATAGTCGAACCGTCAGCCTTGAGGATCATCTGTTTTTCCATCAGACTTTTATCGGCATCAAAACAAATGCTCAGCAAATTGTCGACGATCTCAGGTTTAGGGTAGGGTTTGAGATCCGAGATATCGCTGTAACATAAAAAGGCTTTGGCATCGTCGCCTTGCTGTGTATATTGATAGGCCATTTTGTCCCTGAGGAAATCGTTGAAATCAGGGTCTGTTTTGAATAGCTTTTCATCCGTCCGAATATCATAGATCCTTTCCTCCTTTTCTTTGTCCAGCTTTTCCATAGAGGTAATCTCGAGAACGAGTTCAAGGGTTTTAAGCTGGTTCTCAAGCGTATCATTATCCACCAGCTTTCTGGCTTCTTCAAAAGTCTTTCGGGCAAAATAATAATCTCCGGAGAGCAATTCCAGATATCCTTCCGCGATTTTCCAGAAATCCAGGCGGCGTATTTTTTCTTCTTTTACAATATCCCGAACAAAGGCCTGCAAATCGATGACACGTTTACCGGCAATGTCCCGGGGAATTTTATAATAACGTTTGTTCTGAGCCTTTTTGTCATTGAATTCATAGCCGAGGAAATCCTTTTCGAGCTTTTTGATCTCCCGCACCAGCAGGTATTCGAGGTTCTCATTTTTAGGATCAAGCCGGTAGATGGCCTTCATTTCCTCGACCAGCCGGCTGTTTTTTCCCTGAGCTCTGAGGACGTGTAGTGTAGCTTGTTCGTGATGGGTCTGGCACATGCGCATACAGGCTTCCCATTCTTCGTCGGTTCGGATGTCGAAACTGAGATAGGCCGCTTCCCTTTTGGAAGGACAGCGATCAAAGATCTTGGAAAAAATATAGGCTGCTTCAATTCTTTGTCCCAGTGCGAGCATAGCTCCTGCACGGTGGCCTTCAATCCAGTCTTCAATGATGCTGGGATCATTGTCGGTTTTAGGCATCAGGTAATCATAAAGCTCAAGGGTGAGTTCATAATCTTTGGCATAATGGGCCAGCCTTATCAACTGGTAGGCATATCTGAGACGGAAATAGTAAGACTTTGTTTCCAGGAATTCCTTTTTGCCTTTTTCAATAAGGTCCAGCATCGCCTCAACATTCCTTTTTTTATCCTCCCAGCCCTTTTTCTTTATGACATGTGGTTCGCACCTTTTGGCAAAAATGAGGTATTTAACGGCCTCGTCACATTTATGTCTGTAGAGATGGCGGGCAAAAGAATTCTTGGCAATTCGGTCGCCCATGAAACTTAGGCTGAGGGATGGGCTGTTTATAGCATCTCGAAGGTCCTGGAGTGTGGAAATATTGACTTTGTAAATGATATAATAGAGGTCGTTCAGCGTAGGTTTATTGCAAAACCGCTCCCGCCATTCTTCCAGGTTGCCTTTGATTTGAGTGGTTTCGGCGTCCACATACTTTTCGTAGACTTCTCCAATGTCCAGTAAGTATGGAGCCATCCCGGTTTCAGGGTGGATCACGTTGATGTCATAAAAGTCGTATCCGTAAAAATTGATACCTTTTATTTCGCAGCCTTTTGAAAATTGTTGTGGCGATAACAGGAAAGCCATAGCCGCGATTAACAACCTTATAGAAAGATTCAAACGAATTCTTTTCATGGATTTGTGATTAATGAATTCAGGTTGCAGTTTAGTGGTTTAGGGCCATAAATACTATTTTTCTGAAAAATAGTATTTATCTCCGACAGCAACCAGTTTTATTTATCCTTTGCCACCTGAAACATCAGTTTTTTTAACTCATCCGAACTGAATTGTTCAATCGACAAACTATCCAGATGATAGAAAGCCATCGTAAATTCATCGGTATTCCTTACCTCTTTTAACAATTCAGCCGATGAAAACAATTGCTCGAAAGATACACTTTCATGCCGAATTTCATCCCCCTCATAAAGAAAATACCCTTGAAGATAAGTACTTTTTATAACACGATATCGGTTGTTGGAAAGTTTGGAGAATCGTTTTTTATCTTCCAGCTCAGCTTGCGTCAGATTGTTAGCCAGATGAACCAATTGCTGATCCCGAAAAACACATCCCCATTGGAATAGAGGCAAAACAAAGTCCATCGGTAAAGGGTACTGTTTTTTTGATTCGATATATTTCAAAGCAGCTTCGAGGTTCAGGATGGAGTTGGTTTCATCATAGGCTGTTACTTCTCCCATATTGTAAAACATCAACATCACCCGGTCTGCGGGAGGAATGTCCGATTTATCTGGATTTTTGAATTGATGAAGCCGTAAAGTGACTGAAAGGGTAATGCTTTTTTCGTTAAGTGCTTTTTTTACCGATGTTAACAAAAGGAAATAATTTTCCATGCTGGCCTGGCTCCAGTCACAATCTAATTGAAGTTCTTTAAACGGACTGCCTGTTTTTATTGCATGGATCGATTCGACCTTTTTTAGAATCCTTTCAGCAAGCATATCCAACTCATCTTTAGGAATGGATTTTATTGCAGCATTGGTAATATAAACAACGGGTATTATTTCAAAATTTTCAGGAAAGTCCGTTGTTGGTTCCAAAACAGATAAAGGTATAACCTCTTCATCTTCCAGGGCTACATCAAAATAACGGATATATAACTTGGAAGCTTTCAATTCGCTAAGAAAAGCTATTTCGTTCTCCAATGGGTCGAACTGACTTTTCCAATGATAAAAGGCGGGAGTTATTGTGGGCTCTTTTGTGTCTGGAGAACAGTTGGAGAACAGGCTAATTACAAGTAGCACAAAACCAAACCGCATGAAGCTTTGTATGTGGGTTTTAGGTTGGAGGAAATTGGTTGCCGGTATAGGGACCATAAATACTATTTTTCCGAAAAATAGTATTTATTTCCCTCTAACCAGCAACCAGCAACCAGCAACTTGTAACTGACAATTACTTCTCAGTTCTCTTGATCATTTTTTCGATATCGTCGATGTCAACGGCTTTATGGCCTCTTTTGAGTTGTCTTTCAGAACCGTTGGTGATCTCGGCGGAGTATAAAACCCTGTCTTTGATGATCACGGCTATAGAACCATCTTCGGCTTCCTCATCATAACTTTCAAAACCTTTGTAACCATCGATGGTGGTTGTACGCTCATAGCCGGATGAGGTTTCTTTATCGATTTCAATATTGGTCCATCCGGCAAGTGCTTTGATGGCCAGACCGAATCCTCCTGAATCGACAATGGTTAATTCAAGCTTGCTGTTACCATCTTCATATTCTGCATTGGCAACGGAAGTTTTGATATCTCCGAATCCGGTTTTTTGACTTTCAGAAGAAACCAGGTCAAAACTGCCGATTGATTTAGGAAATAATTCTTTCAAATCACGGTGGTCGATCACAATAACATCTTTACCGTCGTTGAGCTGTTTCAGCGCATCCTGAAGGTTGTCAGCATTGATTTTTACAGATCCGTCTTCATTTTCAATGTCGATGTTAATTCCATCTTCGCTGATGTTGATATTGGCTTTTTCGCCGTCTTCGTTGACATTTACGCTGATGCCGTTGTCATCTTCACGCAGTTCGGTATCATTCTTTTTTTCACTGGAGCAGGCAACCATTAAAAACGCAAAAATGGCCAGGACTGGCAGGTAGAAAAGCTTGTTGTTCATCATTTAATAATTGGATTTGGTTTAAAAATATTCATGCCGATAAATGCATAAAAGAATTCTTGCAACATCGACCTTTCAATATTAGGAATTTATTTTTCGGGTTGCTTTATTTTTCTATAAAAGGCAGAAGTTATCCGTCAAATTTCGGCATTTTTATGGCGTTTCGGATTTTTGGGTACCGGATCATGACCATGGGGGCCCCATGGGTGACACTTGAAGATTCTTTTAAGTCCCAGCCAGGTACCTTTGAATATCCCCCATTCCATAATGGCTCCAACCATGTAGTGAGAACAGGTAGGCTGAAAACGACATCGGGGGCCCAGTAGAGGAGATATGGCTATCTGGTAAAACTTTATGGGTAAAATGAATATCTTTTTTAGCAGATCGTTCATGATGAATTTTTTAAGTATGGTGGAATCGCTACGTCAAAGTTCCTGTTTTCCACCTTTTTACCTTCCTTAATTAAGGGAGTAGGAAAAAAATAACCTACCCATTCTGACTTGTCCTTTTTCCCCGTGAGAAACCCAGAAAAATGAACCGTAGCGCTGCTATGCTTAATTTTTCAGACTTCCTCACAAGAAAAAATTACTGCGCCATAACAGATACCTTATTTATTTCCTACTCCCTAAACTCAAGCGTTTTTTCCGCCTTTCCTTTTTGAAACAAAAAAGAAGCCTCCTTGTTGTTAGGACCCTTGAAAATGATCACATTCTTTTGGTCATCGTATAAATCCATCAGCAGGTCATTTTTGAAGTAAATTTTCTCCAGGCTTCGAATATCTGCAATTTCTACATAACACCATACACCCAACAAATCTTCAGAACTTTCCTTGCCGATAAATACGTAGGGCTGTTCTGTTCCATTTACTTCAAATTTCAGATGTTGATTTAAGTATTTTTCCACGTTTGTTTCCGCATGCTCATTTTCTCTTTCCGTGCATAGAAATAATTTGTCAGCTCCTTTGGCACGTAAGGCAGCCTCAAGGTCGTCGAGGAACATAAAGACACTGACCTGCAAAGCCTTTTCCTGCTCATTGTAGTCGATCAGGCATTTCCCAACATGATACTTGTGAAAAGCGTCTGATTTAGTGCCCTTATACTCAATTACATTCTCCTGTTCAGAGAAAGGCAGGAAAATCAATACCAAAAAAGCTAAATTATAAAGCTTCATTTTTTGAAATTTTGTTTGAAGTTGCCCGGATATTTCGTGCACGGGATCTCACTTCGTTCGGTTTGACGTGGTTTGAGATTGTTTGAAATCGTTTATTGCTTCGGGTTTTGTGGTAAACTTTTCATCCACCATGTCAAACTACGTCAAACTACGTAAAACCACGTCAAACAATATCAAACCCTCTTTTCACCCAGCCTCCACAATCCTTTCAACGATCATCTTAACCGCAAAGATCGCCGCTATACCCGAAATGGCCCAGTTCCAGTATTTTTGTTTGATTCGGAACTGTTGTAAAAATAACCATGCTGCCACCAGAATTATTGCGATGATGATGATCTGACCAAGTTCTACGCCGATATTAAAGGCAAATAATTGCATCAAAAAATTATTTTCTTCACCGGGAAGGGCTGTGGCTCTGAAAAAATTGGAAAACCCCATCCCGTGAATGAGGCCAAAAAGGCTGGCAAACCCATAATTTACCCACATTCTTTGCTTTTTTTCCGGATTTACCTCTCCATAGTGAAACACCAGGTTAAATACTGCCGTAAATAAAATGGTAACAGGAATCAATATTTCCACGACCAGTGGAGAGAATTTTATTATATCCAAAGCCGATAATGCAAGTGTTAAAGAATGCCCAAGGGTGAATGCCGTTGCGAGTAAAATGACCTTTTTCCAGGATTTGAGGGTGTAAATGGCACAAAGGGCAATGAGGAACAGGATATGATCATATCCATTGATGTCAAGAATATGGTCAAAGCCCAGTTGGAGGTAAATGTTAAATGAAGCGTTCAATGTTTTTGCGGTAAAATTAGGAAGAAAATAAAAAAGGTGTTGTATTTGGCTATGTTAATTCAGGATTAAATTTCACGAGTTGAGGGGGAAAGTTGAAGAAAAAGGCTATTTTTACGTATCGCCTTACTTATTGATCCCTTGAGAGGGGATTACATACCAAGTACATACATTACACAATACAATCCAGCAGACTTATAATTTAGATTTAATTGTTTCGGGCAATGGGTCCGGAGCTCATTATATTTTATTTATTTTCTAAAAAACTCAAATATTTATGAGACACATTCTTTACGTTTGTTTTGCACTTATTTTAAGTGTGATTGGACTTAACGCACAAACCCTGAGCCCGGGCGATCTGGGGATTGCCGGATTTAACTCTGACAATCCGGATGATTTTGTCCTGGTGGCACTGACCGATATATCTTCCGGTACTACGTTTAAGTTTACTGATAATGGCTGGAAATTGCCTGAAAATGAATTCAGAACTGGTGAAGGAATGCACATTGTTACTTTGACCACGGATGTGTCCTGCGGGACTAATATGTACCTGAATGCTTCTTCTGTTGTGAATGTAAGTGGTGCTCCACTGGGTACAGTGGATACTCCTGGCAATGACTTTTTGTTGTCTACAGGGGGAGACCAGATTCTCGTTTACCAGGGCGATGAAACTACCCCTTCCTTTATTACAGCAGTGAATTTTGAAGGATCAGGTGTTTGGCAATCCACTGCATCAAACTCCAATACCTCCGGTCTTCCAACAGGATTGACAAATGGAACGAATTGCATTGCCTTATTTGAATCGGATAATGGTTCCTATGATTGTACAGCCGGTGCAGGAACAGCGGCTGAAATCCTTGATGATATTTGTAATACAAATAACTGGACCATGAGCAACTCTCGCGTAACCCTTCCTGATTGCGGGTTCTCAGTAACGGACTGCGGCGGCGCCGGAGGTGAAGGTTGTGGTACATTGTTTATTTCTGAATATATTGAGGGTGGAAGCAACAATAAATGTCTGGAGTTTTATAATCCAACTGGATCGGCCATTGACCTGGATGCAGGAGGATATCAGGTTAAGGTTTATTTCAATGGTTCTCCTTCTGCCGGTACTACAGTAAACCTTTCGGGAACTGTACCTGCAGGGGGTGTTTTTGTGCTTTGTGACAATGATGCTGCATCTCAGTTTTTAGCAATTGCAGATCAACAAACTAATTCCAGTCTCTGGAATGGTGATGATGCTATTGAGCTGGTCAATAGTTCCGGAACCCTGGATATTTTCGGTAGCATCGATGATGATCCCGGTTCAAGATGGGAATCTGCTAACGGAAATGATACCCAAAATCAAACCTTGGTCAGAAATTCAAATGTTTATCAGGGAATAACTGTAAACCCAGGAATTCCTGGAATTGGAGGATTTACTACGCTGGAAACAGAATGGACTGAGTTTGGACAGGATTATATTGGAGACCTCGGCAGCCATACCTTCGACGGATGCCCTCCTCCGCCGGAGTGCAGCATTGATGCTATTATGATGGAAGTAACATCAGGATGTATCGATAACGGTACCATCAATATCGACGATGATTACGCTACTGCAAAGGTGACAGTTAAAGTTACAGATGCTCCTGATATGGGAACCCTTGAACTCACTGGCGATCTAATCGGAAGTTATTCTCTTCCTGTAGGTGGCATTATGGGTGATATGGCAGTGTTCAGTGTTCAGATTCCTGCGGATGGCGGTCCTGTTTCTATTTCTGCTTTCTTCAGTGCTGATCCGGCTTGTGCATTATTGAACGGAAATGCGGCTACTGCCCCGGAACCATGTTCAACTGTTCCGGATTGTGCTTACCCATTCTTCTCAGAGTACATTGAAGGTTCCGGAAATAATAAGTGTCTCGAGATTTATAATCCAACGGACACTGATATTGACTTGAGCGACTATGTTATCCAGATTTATTCTAATGGAAACACCAATCCTAATCAAACGAAGAGTTTCGCTGATGGAGCTATTTTGCCAGCCAATGGTACCTATGTTATGTGTAGTACGCAAGCAGATGATGAGTTTATTGACCTTGCAGATGAATTGAACGGATCCGGTGGAACCTGGTTCAATGGTGACGATGCTGTGACATTGGTGGCCCTTGCGCTGGAGAATGGACTGGATGTTAATATTGACGTGATCGGACAGATCGGATTTGATCCGGGATCTGAGTGGAATGTAGGTGGTGTTGACACCCAGAACAGAACCATCAGAAGAGCGCCTTTCGTTCAGGCTGGTGATAATAACGGACTCAATGCATTTGATCCAAGTGCAGAATGGGAACCATATGATATCAATACAGAATGGGGATTAGGGTATCACGGATCTTTCTGTCAGGAGCCTGGTGTTCCATTTGGATGGAATCCATTCAACATCGGTTGTGATGGTGGAAATTATGCTTACAACACAGGTACCGGTGAGTGGACCTTGACTTCAGAGTGTTACAATCCTAATGCTGGTCAGGATGATCTTACTTTTGCTTTCCAGGAGCAGTGCAGTGATGAAGTAGAATTGAGCGCCAAGATCGAAACTATTGACGGACTTGGTGTTGCCGGATTGATGTTCAGAGAATCTCTGACACCGGGATCCCCATACGTTTGGATTTACAAGTCAGCCGGAAACAACGTCAAATGGGGAATCAGGAAGACTGCCAATGGTGTTCCTCAGGTTCAGACCAAATGGGCGTTTAATAAAAACTGGCTCAAGATCAGCCGCGATGGCTACCTGTTCAAAGGATACACTTCAACCAACGGAGTGATCTGGAAACTGGAATTCCAGTCATTTGTATTCATGGACGAGTGTCTCTTCGCCGGTCCTGCAATGCATAGTAATGTTGATTTCACCACAACGACTGCGGTATTCAGCAATGTAAACTTTGGCGGTAGTGGAGGAATGTTCCAGTCAGCAATCAATGTTGAAGAAGGTGACATTCAGGAAAATATCGACAGAACAGGCAATGCTACTGAAACCTTGCCACAATTCTCACAGGATGCTGATGTGGAGGAAGTTACCTTGCGTCCTAACCCGGTAGAGAACTGGCTGGAAATTGACCTGCCACAAGGATTTGGCGAGCAGGTTCAGCTTACCATTGTTGATATGAATGGTAAAGTTGTTTACACGGAAAATATTGAAAATGAGATGTCAGTTTTGGCATTGGATGTTGCTGCACTGAATTTGAGCAAAGGAACTTACATTTTGAACCTTAGATCAGAGGTGCAGAATGTGACTAAGCGCTTTGTTAAAGCACAGTAATTATTTGATACAATATAAATAGTTTTACGATCCTGACTTCGGAATAAATGCCGGAGTCGGGATTTTTTTGTTTACTTCCTTTATCAAACTTCGAACCCTTCTTCCTGACATTTCCAAAATTACTATTATCTTGTTCTGACTTATTCTCAGACCTTAGTTGTGCGGTTGATTTTGTTGTTCATATTTCAAAAAAATGATAACCCGCAACTTTAAAAAATTCGCTCATCCCCATTTTAGGGTGAAGAACCTGAATAGAAGGTTTCGATTCCATTGGGTTGGGCAGGACAATTAGACAATTAGACGGTTCGACAATTAGAGTAATTTTTTGAAAAACCTGATCTAAATATCTAAAAGTCAAAAGGTCTAACAATCTATCGCTCACCCCATATTGGGGATGAGCGAAAAAATTAAAACAAATAACCCATGCTTAGATTCCTGTTAGCACTTCCCGTATTCCTGATGTTAGTGGCCTGCGGACCACAGAAAGGCAATGAAACCGTAGTGATCAAGGACCTTTATTCCATGGAGGTTCCCAATGCACTGAATCCTACTACTGACCTCAATGAAGATGCTTCCCTGCAGTATCAAAATGTTTTTAAAGAACTCTATGTGATCGTTATTGATGAAACGGCTTCAGAGTTTAAGGAGGCGCTTATAGAAAATGGTATTGACAGCCTTTATACCAATGATCTCTACGGATATAGTGATCTTTTGATGACAGGTGTAAATTTGGAATTGGGTAAAGGCGGAACTCCTGAATTCATCGACAAAGACATCAACGGCCTGGAGGCACGTGTTGTGGATCTGGAGGCTGTGTATGACGGATTGGATATCTTCTACAAATTTGCATTCCTCCAGGGTGAAGAACACTATTACCAAATAATGACCTGGTGCCTGGCCGACAGAAAATTCGTGCACCAGCAGGATATGGATGATATGATCAATTCCTTCCGGGAGTTGTGATGATCGTTAAGTTGCGGGTTACGTGTTTCGAGTTATTCCGGGGTATAAAATACTTCGTAGTGACCTTTGCACATCATTTGCGTTCATAGCGGTTAAAAAACCAGAAATCGAACCCGTAACCCGTAACCCGCAACAATAATATTTACCGTTTCACATTGAAAATTCCGGAATAAAGAGTATTTAAATCCGGCAGGATTTCTTTAAACTTCTCCGGAAAGTCAAAAAAGAATAAGATGCTCACAGCCAGGGTGCTGATGTCGTCGATGTTCATGTATTTAAAAACCGCTTCTTTTTTGAAACCGCTTATTTGCTCCAGAGGTGTCCATATGGCCTCTTCCAATTCCGGCCACGGCTCGGTAGGGTAGCTGTCGATAAATACCTTGGCATATTCATAAAGTCCTACATTAAAATACTGGTGCGGCTGGACAAAACCGTGCATCAGATGTTCTGCCGAGAACATGATTACCCCGTCGTGGTCGTAGATCTCGGAAGGATGAATATTTCGAGGGTATTGCGGGGAAGGGAAAGCCTTGGGATAAACAATTATGTGTTCGTATTTCGGAAATAAAAAATCTTCCTTTCCCAAAGAAATCTCCACGGCACAAGCGGCGGCAACGGCTTTAACATCCTGAGGTACTTTTTCGAAGACCTTGGGCATATAATCTGCCGCGATCATATAAAGGGACACGCGGTCGCGAAACTTTTTTTTCTCCTCTACGGAAAGGTTTTGGTAAAAACGCATTTTCTTTTGAAAAAACATGGTCAGAGGCTTGGGCAATGCCGGAGGATTTTCTTTATACCAATACCAGTCGATCTGTGGACTTAAAACGTACAACACCGCTAACATAATGACACAGGGAATCAAATACCAGGACCAGGTCGGGTCAGAAAAAGTTTTGTACAGTACAAAGATGCCTGCTATCATAAAAGGAGCTGCTAATAATCTCCACGGGGACATTTTCATGTGTCTTGTGTTTTGTGCAAAAGCAAAGTAAAGAAATACTGCCTAAGGAACCTTTTTTTTAGGTGCTTTGTTATTGATAAAGAGCGGTTTTTAAAATAAAAGCAGATTTTATTGAAATTTTTTTTCTTCCCTATTGTGAAATTTGAAAATTAAATCTAAATTTGCAACCGCTAAATAAGTAAGGCAGATTATGAATTGAAGAATTCCGCTTTTCTGAACAACTTATCAAGTGGATGGTGCGGTAGCTCAGTTGGTAGAGCACAGGACTGAAAATCCTGGTGTCGGCGGTTCGAACCCGCCCCACACCACAAAAAAAAGCCTCGACATTTGTCGGGGCTTTTTTGGTTTATGGGTCTCTTGAAATTTCTTTCTGTTTTATTTATTCAACCGCACCGCTTTCCCTTTTTTCGCACTTTTACTTGCTGCTTCCAGAATTTCCACAACAATCATGTTATTCTCCAGTGATGACAGATCGTAGGGTGGGAGGGAAATATCCCCTTTTATAACCGCCGCGAACATAGCAAAAGGATCATCATAAGGCGCTGAAGGGAATTCCAGGGTTAGCCGCTGAACCTTATTATTTTCGCTGAGCTGATAGCTGATATCCGTATTGTTTTCACTGATGGCATAACCGGTCTTTCCATAAACTTCCATATCCTTGCGGCTGACGGGCCAGTTCCAGGAGGCCTGGATAATGCCTTGCATTTTCGGGTATTCCAGTACAATAGTGGCTTCATCATCAACTTTGGGATATACTTCCGGTTTGATGGTTTGGGTGATCGCACTAACGGAGATTGGTTTTTGTCCTTTGTTGAGCCAGGTGATGAGATTGGCGCCATAACATCCGAAATCCGTCAGGGCACCACCGCCATTGAGTTTGGGGTCTGTTAACCATTCGAGAAATTCTTTGCTGCAGCCAATTTCCTTCGGGCCACGGTGGCCATCGTGAACTACAATTTTCCTCAAATCACCCAATTCATTTTTTTGGACCATTTGAAACACCTTGTGATTGGATGGGTACCAGGTAGTTTCGTAATTGGTGAGCAAATGAATGCCGTGTCTTCGGGCAAGTTCCTGCATTTTTTGAGCGTGTTTCACACTCACTGCAAGTGGTTTTTCCACCATTACGTGAATGCCTGATGGCGCGCAGGTTTCCACGATCTCCAGATGTTGATAGATGGAGGTAAAAACAAACACTGCTTTGGGGGAACAAGCTTCGATCATATCCTCCGTCGTGCTGTAGACCAGATCCATTGAAAAATCATAACTTTTGGCGAAGCGTTTGGCCAGCTCCTGGTTAGGTTCCACAATGCCCACGATTTTAATATCTCCCCGGTCAGGTCTTCCGAGTATCCAATGCACGTGATCATGGCTGAGACCGATGACGGCCACGGGGAGAGGTTCTGGTTCAGCAGAGATGTTATTTGCTGATGCCTTAATATGGAAAAGAGAAAAAACCAGGAATATCATTGAAGAAACCAAAGAAAATGTTTTGAACATAAAAGCAGCATTTGTTTTTGAATAAGGAATAAAGCGATGTGAATTTAAGATCATTTGATGAAATTTTCCACTTCTCCCCACGTATCCCAAATGACCTGGAGCTTTTGATTGAATTCAACACTGTCTGCACTGACTTTCAATTCATCAAAAAGCTCATGCATCTCTCCACGCAGATCAGGGTGTTGGTCGGTTAAAGAAATCATGTTTGTCCATGCATCCATGTGTTGTTCAAATGCTTTGGAAAATTTTTCGGGACAATCCTCAAAATCAAGCTTCCGAATACTTTGAACATAATTTTCAATCGTCTCGCTCAATGGGATAGATTCACAGGCATGGTTGCGGATCGTTCCAAGGGAGTCGTCCATTTGAATGATCAAATCAATGCAGGAAGTCGGGTTGGCAGCTTCGGATTCATTGGATTCTTTATTAACATTGGTATTGCATGATGTCAGCAACAGCATCAAGCCCAGGAAAATGGTGGAAAATAAATTTTTCATCTTATGATAATTTTAGCTCAATAGTAATCACATGAATAAATACTATTTTTCCAAAAAACCAGCAACCAGCAACCAGCAACCAGCAACTGGAACGCAGTGACATCCGCGACACGAGTGTCGGGACAGCAACTACTCAAAACTCTATCGTGTACGAATATCCGCCACTCTTATTCTTATCTTGATCCTTTGGCTCCTCTGCTGTCTTTTTAGTCTTCGTGACATTGTATTGAATGGACGTTTTGGGCTTTGCCACTTTTTTGGGAAGTCTGAAATGTATAGTGATGTTTTTATAGAAGAGCACTTTGACTTTTCTGTTTTTGGGAACCTGGAATTTGAATAATTTAACAATGCGCTGGGCTTCTTCATCACACCCGTGTCCTAATCCGGCGATGATTTTAGTGTCGACTACATTTCCTTTGAAATCAATGGAATAACGCACTTTTACAGGGCCTTCCACCTTTGCTTTGAGGGCTTTTTCCGGATATTTCATGTTTTCCCTGACAAAAGCTTTCATAGCCTTAGGGCCCACCTTCATAAAAGGGTTTCTTGATAAAATGTTTGTCCTTTTTTTCTTTTTGCATTTTCTTCAGTGAAGATTGGTTAAGTACGTTGAAGGTCAAAAAGTTAGCCTGAAATTGTGTAAAACGGGCTTTGTGTAAAACTAAACAAAAGTGAAAAAAAACTGGCGTTTCTCAGGGAAAAACCTTAAATTGAAATATTGAACCAACTAGCATTGCTGAAGAAGCGCTGAGAAAAGAATTTGTGAATGCATAGGAACACCTTTATTCAATTTCTTCGTTACGAAAAGCGGTTTTCACCGCACACTATTCTCGCATATCAAAATGATTTGGATCAGTTCCTGCGCTATCTGGAAACAACTTTCGGTATTACCAAGGCAGAGGAGATCAGACACACCCAGGTGCGTTCCTGGGTGGTGGAAATGATGACTGAAGGATATTCTCCACGTTCCATTCGTCGAAAACTGTCCACACTGAAAACATGGTTCCATTTTCTGATGAAAAGGGAAGCGATTACTCGTGATCCCATGTTAAAGGTCAATTTACCCAAAATTGAAAAGCGATTGCCTTCCGTAGTAAGACCGGAGAACCTGGACCGGCTTTTTTCTGAAATTGGTTTTGATCATGACTTTGAAGGATTGCGCAACCGCCTGATCCTCGAAATGTTATACGCTACGGGTATGCGTCGTTCCGAGTTGATCAACCTTAAAATCAAGGATATTAACTTTCCTCAAAGGAATCTTAAAGTAACCGGAAAAGGGAATAAACAGCGGCTTATTCCGTTCGGACCTTCCCTGGATAATGCTATCCGAAAATACCTGGAAGCTCGAGATGCCGAATTCCCTCATTCGTCGATAGAAGTGTTATTCCTGACGGGAAAGGGCAACCCGATCTATCCAAAACTAGTTTATAATATAGTGAACAGAAGCTTGTCAAAAGTGACGAGTTTGAGCCATAGAGGTCCCCACGTTTTAAGGCATTCATTTGCCACGCATTTGTCGGAAAACGGGGCAGACCTCAATGCAATAAAAGAACTTCTGGGGCATAGCAATTTGGCTGCGACCCAGATTTACACACACAATTCGATAGAAAAATTGAAAAAGACGTACCAACAGGCACATCCGAAGGCAAAGTCCAAATAGCCAAATTTCAAAACCCAATTTATAAAAAAGAGAAATTGGGAATTTTGACAAATTGAAGATTGGAAATTGATTTTTGGATTTTGCTCAGATTTATCAAAATCTGAGTTTAGTTGTCTGTTGAGAGATCCCGGGTCAGGAAGATGACCATAAAGGATGATGATGAGAAGGAAGTTATTCGTTTACTAACAAAAAAATTCAAAAATGGTAGTACACACTGAAGCTGTTCATTTCAAAGCCGATGCAGGTTTGATTGATTACGTAGAAAAAAAAGTAGGAAAATTGGATCATTTTTTCGATCGTATACAGGGTGCTCAGGTAATGTTGAAATTGGAAAACTCCGGACAGGTGAGGGATAAAATTGCAGAAGTGATCCTCAAAGTACCTGGAGAGACGATCGTCGTAAAAGATACGCATAAAACGTTCGAAGCGGCGATCGATAGTGCCTGTGCAACTTTAAAGCGTCAGTTGATTAAATATAAAGAGAAAATACGCATGAAGTCGTAATTGCTTTTTAACCGAACTAAAAAAGCCTCCCACAGCCAGACTGTGGGAGGCTTTTTCTTTTTGATAAATCAATAAAAATCTTATTTAATTCAGGAAAATATTTCTTTAGGTCGAAACATATTCGTATTTTTCACGTAAATAAAAAGGAATGCTTTTGCGAGGTTATTGCTGATTTGTTAATCTTTTGTAATTCCTAATAAACTCACCCGATTTTCCTGAAATCATATACAAAGATTAATCAGGATGACCAATTCCTATGAACATGATAATTCCTCCCCCTGTCGAACAATGGCTGATACTATAGGATTATTATCCTCAACATATACAATATATCCAATCCGTAATATCCCCCCGCTTTGAGAAGGTGCACGCAAGATACTTTGTGAAGCAATAACATTTCTATGTTTGGTTACAAATGGTTGATCAATGTGCAGGGTGGCTGTCGCGACTATTGCTTCTGACTATTGGTGGTAATAACTAACTCGTATAAGAAGATTTTCTGTAGCAAATAAAAAATTATGGATATGTATTACACCTCAAATTTTATTTATGTGCCATCCCGTCGCTGGTTTCGCACAACCTGGCCAGGCCTGGTACTGATTGCTCTGGCAATATTTGGATTGCCTTCACTGGCAATTTCACAATCTTATTACATGCAAAATGGTTCTGCGAATACCTGTTCCGGAACTTTTTATGACAGTGGAGGGCCCGGTGGAAGTTATTCCAATAATCAAAACTATACCTTCACGTTCTGCCCTGATAACCCGGGAGATTTTATTGAGGTAAGTTTTACATCTTTCAGCGTTGAATCAGGGTTTGATAGATTATATCATTATGACGGGCCCAATACCTCGTCTCCCTACCTTGGGTATTTCACAGGTTCCAGTAATCCGGGAACGGTGACTTCAACGCACTCATCAGGCTGTTTGACCTTTAGATTTACATCTGATGGATCAGTTACTTATTCTGGTTGGCAGGCAACAGTTTCCTGTGTTTCGGGTAGTGGGGGAGATATATTGATGCAAAATGGAACGATAAACACCTGTTCGGGCAACTTTTATGACAGTGGTGGTCCTTCAGGCAGTTATTCCAATAATGAATATTACACCCTGACTATTTGTCCTGATGATCCGGCAGATCTTTCCCAGGTTAGCTTTACCTCCTTTAGCCTTGAGTCCGGATTTGACAGATTATATGTGTATGACGGACCAAATACTTCTGCCCCCTATATTGGGAATTATACAGGTTCCAATAATCCCGGAACGTTGACATCAACCCATTCCTCAGGGTGCCTGACCTTCTTTTTTGATTCAGATGGCTCCGTTACCTATTCTGGCTGGCAGGCCACAATTTCCTGTGTTGCAGGTAGTGGGGGAGATATTCTTATGCAAAATGGAACGATCAATACCTGTTCGGGTACTTTCTACGACAGTGGAGGGGCAAGTGGGAATTATCAAAATTATGAATATTCCACCCTTACCATTTGTCCTGATAATCCGGGAAGTTTTTTAGAGGCCAATTTTACTTATTTTAACCTTGAAAGTTGTTGCGATTTTTTGAGGATATATGATGGCTCATCCACAAGTGACCCTATTATTGGCACTTATTACGGCACGAGTCCGGGAACGGTGACCTCGTCACACACTTCAGGGTGTTTGACCTTCCTTTTTGATTCTGATTATTCGATTACGGATCCTGGCTGGGTAGCTTCACTTAACTGCATCTCGAACACCGCCCCAACCGCGGTTTGTCAAAATCTCACCAGGAATGCTGATGCTAATTGCCAGGCCGTCGTAAGTCCGTCTGAATTTAACGGAGGCTCCAGTGATCCGGAAGGACAGACATTGACCTATAGTGTAAGCCCAATGGGGCCATATCCTCTGGGGACTACTAATGTAACTTTAACGGTTACGGATCCATTTGGACTATCCTCAACCTGTAATGCTACCATTACGGTTGAAGACAATACACCACCAACCATCAATAATTGTCCGGCAACGAACATCGTCGTTGCTAATACTTCTGGACAATGTGGAGCGGTGGTGAATTATACCACACCAACCGGCCAGGATAATTGTGGACCGGCACCGCTCACTCAGACCAGTGGCTTGGGCAGTGGCGCATTCTTCCCAGTTGGGACGACTACGGAGACCTACGAAATTGAGCAGGTCAGCATTATGCCAAATGCTGTCCCATCAGTGAATTTGACTCCTTTTTATGGAATTTCAGATGTGGCTTATAATCCTATTTTTGATGTTTATTATGCTGCAGATGGGGGAAACAGTACTGGGAATAATTACCTCAGTACTTATGATGCTAATGGCAATGTGTTATCACAAGTAATACCTTCAGGGCATGACTGGAGAGGAATTTGGTGGAACCCCAACCTTGGGCAGTTGGAAGGAAATTCTTGTGGTACATGTCCCGGTGCCACAGGGCCAGGTGTCCGAGTACAGGATCTTGATGCAAATGGAGTTGCCCTGGGAACTGGATCGACTGTCCTGCCATCGAATCAACCTGACTTTCAATCCCAGGGAGATTACAATTATGACGATGATGAAATCATTTATTACCATAGTGGATTGATCTACCGGGTAAACCGAACGACGAATGCAAGTCTGCCGACGCTTTCGATTACAGGTTTGCCTGTTTCCAATTCCAATCTAAACAGTTATCTGGTTGGCTATAGTGGTGTTCCAGGTGCTGAAATTATGGTTTATGATTATGCGAATTACCGCGTTTATTTTATCGACAAAGCCACTGGTGCTTATGCAGGAACCAGTCAACTGCCAGGAGGAGTTCCATATACCGGACCAACCTGGGAAGTAGGGTTTGCCAATGGGCAGATATTTTTATATAGTGGAAATACCTGGTATGGATATCAGGTCGTATCACAAGGTGCCGGCGGAGGAAGCGCTTCCTGCAGCTTCACTGTAACCGTCAACGATACGGAAGCTCCTATTGCACAATGTAAAAACATTACAGTACAATTAGATGCCGGCGGCAATGCGTCCGTCTCGGCAGTAGATGTCAACAATGGCTCCTATGATAATTGTGCCATTGACGAAATGTACCTGAGCGGGCAAACGAACTTTACCTGCAGCGATGCTAATCAAACTTTTACCGTAACCCTTTTCGTGGAAGATGATGTTCCAAACATTGCTTCCTGTACGGCTCAGGTGACCGTTGCGGATGATACCTACCCTTGTAATACACCACCGGTGGCCGTTTGTAAAAACGTTTATCTGGATGCTGATGCCAACTGTGAAGCTTCCGCCGCACCAGCTGATTTTGACGGGGGCTCCTATGATCCAGAAGGGGATATGATAACCCTTTCTGTCAGCCCGCCAGCGCCTTATCCGGTAGGAACAACGACCGTAACGCTAACGGTTACCGATGATCATGGAGTCAGTGATGATTGCCAGGCAACCATAACCGTCACGGATGTAACTCCTCCGGTCATTGGAGTGAATACCGGATCATTTGTTAATCCGGGTTCAGTTTCTATCCCTGGAAACTTCAATAGCGAATTGGGATGTGCCGGCGACTGGGAGCCTTCCTGCCCGAATATCGAACTTGGGTATGATGCGGATGATCAGGTATGGCAAGGAACCTTTAATATTCCTGGAGGAAACTGGGAATACAAGGCTGCATTAGATGATTCATGGGATGAGAATTATGGATTGGGAGGCACCTACTTTGGGCCTAATATCCCATTGAACCTGGGTGGTCCTACCAATGTGAAGTTCTACTATGATCCGAATACCAACTGGATCACTGATAATGTGAACAGTCGGATAGTGGTTGCAGCAGGAGATTTCCAAAGTGAAATTGGATGTCCGTCAGACTGGGAGCCATGGTGCCTGCGCAGTTGGTTGCAGGATCCGGACGGAGATGGTATATATGAGAAGTCAATTGCCGGAATCCCTGCAGGTTATTATGAAACCAAAGCAGCAATTAATGAAGGTTGGGCGGAAAGTTATCCTGCCAGTAATCTGCCATTCACTGTACCGGATGATAACTCTCTCGTTACTTTTAGATTCAACAGTTACACCAATTATTATGAAGTAATAATCACGCCAAATCAAGCTTGTCCGGATCCGATAGAGATCACAACAAGTGAATATGGCTGTTACGGTATTGGACCAGATTTTCTGTCCCTCGTCAATGCATATGATAATTGTGGAGTCATTGCCATGACTCAAAGCCCTGGTGTTGGAAATCCGATTGATGTCGGAACTACCACGGTTACGATTACTGCCTATGATGCAGCAGGGTTAACAACGAGTTGTCAAACCTCTGTTACGGTATATGATTATACACCACCGACCGTATTGTGCCAGCCGGCAACGGTCCAGTTAAATGGATCAGGAGTTGCTTCTGTGAGCGTAAGTGATGTGAGTGCGGGCATTTCCGATGCTTGCGGGATAGCGGAAAGTGGTATCTGGAACCCTGATTTTGGATGTGAAAACCTGGGGGAAAATACTGTTTATCTGTATGCGTTTGATAACAATGGTAACTATAACCAATGCGAAGCGACCGTGACTGTTGAAGACAATATCGATCCGGAGATCACCTGTCCGGGACCAATTACATCGGGCTCAGATCCCGGCCAATGTGGAGCAAATATTTCGTTTAATGTAGTAGCTTCCGATAATTGTGATGAAACTACTATTGTCTGTACCATCGGAGGAGAAGGAGGAGATGAACCTTCTTCAGGTAATTGTGCAACCAATAATGTTGATCTGAGCATCACCTTTGATAATTATCCGGAGGAAACTTCCTGGGCGATCATGAATATGATGGAGCAGGTCATTGAATCCGGAGGCCCCTATGTAAGTCAGCCGGATGGTTCGACCCTTGATCTTTCCTTCAATTTGCCAGATGGCGATTATATGTTTGTGATGTATGACGAGTTTGAAGATGGAATGTGTTGTTCCTATGGCTTTGGTTCATACACCCTTTCCAGTGAAGGTAACCTGATCGTTTCCGGAGGTGTATTTGCAGGTGCTGATAAAACGGCCTTCTGTGTAGAAGCACCTTCAACAGGCGGTATGCCATTAACGGAAGTGCAGTCAGGAGATTTCTTCCCGGTAGGAACGACGACCGTGACCTGTACAGTAACAGACGGCAGTGGAAATACGGATGTTTGTTCCTTCGATATCACGGTCAACGATACGGAAGCTCCAATGATCGATACACCATGTCCGGATAATATCACGCTTTGCGGTGCTCAAAATGTTGACTGGGTACCTCCTACGGCTACGGATAATTGTGCCGTGGTTTCCACAGTCAACAATTATGATCCTGGTCATTATTTTGATGTAGGAACCGTGACG
>CBDDLH010000002.1:0-10242 GCA_965230565.1 Saprospiraceae bacterium
AAGCATTACTCGATGGTTTGACCTATCGCGGAACTGCCTACTTTGAAGCGTTTACAGCATGTCCTCCTGAACACGGAATCGCGGATAATGCCGCACAACTTCAGGCACAGCTGGTACGCGACAGTCGTGGACTGACAGAGGTCGTATTTGATCCTTCCCTTGGAGAATCTTACCAGGATATCGTGAATATTAAGGGTAATCCTAATTATCAGCGTGACTGGTTCGAGCGTCGCCATCCGGCTACCAAGGAGCGTTACCTGTATACAGTAGCGCACTGGGCACTGACGGAAGCTCGCTTCAGAAGACACCATAAGAAAGTGAAAAAAGAAGTTGCTGAGAAAATGGTACTGCTGGAAGACAAACTGAAACACATCACTCAGGATGATGTTACTCACCGCAGATACCTCGATCCTAAGCACAGATCTTACATCAAAGACTTCGGTGTATATCTGAGAGATCTTGACGAACAAGGTAACGAGAAGTTCCACATCCTTTCACGACAGATGGTACTCTTCTGCGTAGAACGTCGTAAAGCATGGCGTTTGCTGCAAAGTAAGGCCGGAGTCGTTAACGAGGATTACGTTGCTCAAAAAGAGTTGCTCAAAGGATTTGATAAAGTGACAGTTTAAGTTAATTAATAGAGGGCAATAATAAATAGTTCGTCCCGACACGATGTGTCGGGACGATTTTTTTTGTGACCGTAAGTAGTCCCCAAAATAGGAATTGGGAATAAAACAAATGAAACAAATTATTCAATATTAAGTGTGTCCGGAAATTTCAACAAACTGCTAATTTTCAGGTCATGAAAATTCCAGACAAGTTCTTAATTCCCTTTTCCTCCGACTGGAATCGTTTGTTGTAATAGTCCACCAAACACATTGGGATCCGAGCCATTTGGCAAAACAGCGATTTGTACTTTCGAGGCCAACTCTTTATTAACGAGATAGGAGGCATAGATCGGATTGTCCTGAAATACTTTTGCCAGTTCCATTTGCACCTCAAAGTCAGCCATATCGATCTTTTTCTTTTTCTCAACTTCAACCTCTACCAGATCCCTTTTGTGCTGGACCTCCAGTTTTTTGATATCTCTTTCTTTTTCCAGATCCACTTTAGCCAGTAATTTTTGTCGTTCCGCATCTGATTGTGCTTGTTTCAAGGCAATTTGTTTTTTGGTTTCTGCAGATTCCAGCATGCTCTGCCGACGATTTTTTTCTGTTTCGGCCTTGATCTTTTCTACCCGATCCTCAGCTTTAGCCTTAGCTATTTCAACCTTGGCATTAGCCTCAGCTTTACTCCGTTCAGCTTCAGCTTTGGCAATGGCGATCAACTTTTCCTGGTTAATACGTTCTAACTCCTGTCGCTGCAAGCCAGCTTGTTCCATGGCATCCGTATAGGTTTTCGGAAAGTTAATATGGGTACATATCACTTCCTTGATGATTAAGCCCTCTTCTCCCAGATGTTCATAAAAGCGCTCTTTAACCTGGCCTACAAATACCTGCCGCTCGCTGGAAAAAACAGAATCAACACTATTAAATTCATTAAATACCTGGCTGATCAGCTCTTTGCCTCGTGGTCTTAGCACAAGTCTCTGAAAATCGTATACCGAATTAAATTGTGTCAGTATTTGCTCCGCATCGGTTATTTTCCAACGAATCGCCAGCTCAATAGTCAAGGGAACACCATCCCCTAACAAAACATTCTGAAAAGTAAAAAATGCCATCTGGTCTTTACCTGTAATAGTATCTGAATGGGCCGAAACTTCCTCCTCTGGTTCACCAGGCAGTTCAATGACAGGATCATCATTGCAGGAAAATAAAAGGATAACCAACAGTGCAGTTGTAAAAACAAAAAATACTCTTTTCATAATCATTCATTTTTTAGGTTAAGTCGACAATTTCGTCTTGAGTATACTCAAAATTGTCCCTAAAAAATGGAAATAGCAGGTAAGAAAAAGTATTCGTTGAAGATGAGTTATTATTCGAAAAAATTTTGCCACGAATGCACTGATTACATTACCCGGTCGTGCATCCGTGGCAAAAACCTATTTCTTCGTATAAAGCGTAAACACAGGTACATCAATTCCAAAACCAATGAAAAAGCGCCTTGAATTGAGGCTGACTTCCTCATTATCTAAAGTACGGAATGTAGGTCCGAAATTTCCTCCGGCGCTTAAATAAAATGGAGATTTTTGCAAATTCCACTGCACCTGAAATCCCGGCTTGAATACGTTTTTGAAATTAATATTATTCTCTCCTATGGCATCAGCATCCAATCGATAGGAAAACAATCCTCCCAGGTCGATCAATGACAGAAAGAGGGAGAATGATTGTGGATTTTTCTTACCTATAAGACCACTAATGGCAACACCGAATGGCATGCTTGGGGCGACACTATTATATTGTTGATTTATCTCTGCCCCCGAAGTATCTATTCCAGTCCACATTTCATTCCCCACATTAGCGCCGAGAAAAGCATTGATACCTACAGTGAGTTTATTGGTACGCTTGGTTCTGGAACTACCAGGAGGATCGGCGATGTTATCCAGCAGATCCTTTACCTCATCGGATTGTTTGGCATCGATGAGCCCGGCGATAAAATTGCCGTATTCTTTGAAGTACTCAATTGCTTTGGTTCTATGTTCAACTTGTTGCTGTGACAAACTTGGGTTGTTTAGCAAGGTTTCATAATCCAGACTGGTAAACAACTGGATCAAAGAACTCACAGCCTTCGCATGATTTTTTACATTGATGTAGAAAATGAAATCCAAAGCCTGCGTGGAGATATCCGGCACTTTAGACAACTCAGGAAACTGTTCGGTTAACGGTTCAAAGGTTCCCGGGTTATCAGGTTCCACAACCAGAGGTAATTCCAAAATTCGATTCATGGTATTAACCGCAAAAGCAGCCTTTCTGAAAAAAGCCAGAGAATCTACCAGGCCAACACTATCAACAGCCACAAATGAGGGCAATTCATCCAAATCCGCAATGGTTAACTGGATCAATTGAGCTACCCCTTTGGTAGAGAATTTCCCGATCTGCTTGATACCTTCCAACCGTTGAGCGAGCAGCCCCAAAAAGACATTTTGTGCCTCTCCCCCATCCAGGATATCTGCAAGTTCATCTTTGGAAATCCATTTTTCACCTTCTTCATCGCTATCGGTTCTAAGCCCGTACATCAATTGAGTCATGGCCTCCGTTACCTGCAAAATGGGAATGGCGTTGTTCCTGACCTTACTTTCAACTGGAGCGAATTTCTTGTCCACAGCCATGAGCTGTTTATCCAGGGTGCTTAGATCATCTTCCAGCGCATCAATTTTAGGAATGATATATCCAAAGGGAGATGTGGTCATATTCTTTTCTTCCAGGTACAACTGCAAAGGACTAGGCATGAAAAAGGTAGTGTCGATGGCCCGCATTCTATGATCCAAAGCGACCAACCTCTTCTCAACTTCCGACAGCAAGACTTTTTTTCGATGCAATTTATCCCGGGCAATCTCCTCGCCGCTCATTTTCACTGTGAAATAAACAGGGTCAAAATCTATTTTCGTAAAAGCATCCGGTCCTGCCAGTGTCGCCAGCAGATCAAATGCAATGGCCTGGTCATTAGTCAACCCAATATTATCTTTCCAGAATCGCTTATCCATTTTCACAGTTCGCCCCAAACCCTTTCTCCACCTGTCCACGGAAGATTCCGCCTTTTGCATACGATCCTGGGTATCAACCCGCAACGCCCACTGGTCAACAGCATCCTGAAAACGGACGAGATCTTTTTGCCAGTCCATCAAAATCCCGGCAATCGACTTATCCTGGTACCAGGTACCACTGAGCTTACGGGATAATTCCAGCCCGGCAGCACGCCATTGCAAGGGCGACTTTTCGTCCTCAAAGAATTTATCATAACCAGCGAGGGTCCTAAAACCGGATACGTAGGCAGAATCCAGTTCTCCCGTCAAAAGAGAAGGCCATAAAAACAGATCCCATTCATTACCTTCCGTTTCTTCTCCAAACAACACTTTCAGACTATAGGCAGAATTACTCAGATAATCATTTCCAATCGGTGCCCCGTCATCACCGTATTTTTCAACAAGCTCCGACAAGGTTTTATTGATACTAAATTCAGCATTAATAAGATCCCGAGATACGTTTTTCAATTGATCCTTAACCTGATTCGCAATGGTTATCAGACTGTCATACTCAGGTTTTCCGACACCAGTTTCTGCAATAGTGAAATTAGTTTCTTTAGAAGCTTCCCCAAACGAACTGTAGATGAACCTGTGGGTAACAGGAATGATCTCATCGATCGTCTGTCCCTGCTGAGCCATACCCACCATGCTGTAAATAGTCAGGAGATCATAAGCCACAGGATCGCCCTGAAGTGGTTTAAAGTATTCATCTTCCAACATCAAAAGTGGTAAACGAATGGTCAGTTTCTGAAAATCCGCATAAAAAGCCTGGCGCAACCTTTCAATATAGGAGTTGGAATAATAGAATTCCTGGTTGCTGAATTCCTGAACGACGGTCGGAAATAGTGCCAGCAAATTAGGATGATCTGTGGAATCGACCATTTCACTCAGGAAGTTGATCACTACTTCATCTTTCGCTCTGTCGAGTACAAACTTGAACAAGCCTTCAATAATCTCAGCCTCATTCAATAAAAACCCGTTTTTCACATTCGCATTACTCTCCTGGGCAGCGACACTCAAGGCCATTGCCTGAGGGACCGGAGGAATGGAATATTCTTCCAATGTTTGCGGAACGGAAAGATAATCAGCCGGATGAAGAGCATCCCTGGCATGTAGCAATTCCAGAATTTGGGACCTTGGCCCCTGAGATATCTCGAGAATATAGTTGTGTACTTTTTCAGAAAATTCAGCAGAAATGGAATCCTGCAAATTGAAAGCTGAGGGATTGATCAGTTTGTCAAACAATACATTATCATCGTATTGGTCCAGCAGCTCTCTCCATGAACCTACAACCATTGAATCTCCGGGAAGCGCCTGGGTATAACTGTACAGAATTGCCAGAGCCTTCGCCTTTGCATCATTTATTTCCAAATGTAATTGATGCATGGCTAATGATCTCAATTGTAAGATATTCCGAATATCATGCTGAATAGACGCTGCATCAGAAGGGTCAAAGGTGCGACTTTCCAATAATTGAAGCATAGCCTGATTGACTTCAAGAACCGGCTTGATCAGGCTGTCTTGCGCAAAGGGACCAATCAACTCAAGGCCCGTAATGGCGATTGTAGTGTCGACATCGGCTCCCTTGTTATAATTTTGGAGGCCATCCAAAAGAGATGTTGCCATGCCCGATTGGATATCCCGGACCTTTTTACCAGGGTCATTGATGAGATCCAGAGCTGATACAAGGTTCCGGGCATCTTTCAATAAACTCTGCGAATTGGCTGTTAAGGCAAAGAATAGAATCGAAACAAGGAATACTATTTTTTTTCGAGACATTATGAATGGTTTTGTGGTTTTGAAACGATTGACGGTAAACGGCTTACGGTTGACGGTTTTATGGATTTAAGGTCTGGGGATCTTGGAATTTACGTAATCACTTAGACCTTTATATAACCCCAGAAAAACCGGAACGGCAGTGCTCTGTTTCATCATCTCTCCAAAACGGGTGATCAGGATAACATCCGTCTGGTTGGACTGAACACCGTTGGAATTTAACAACATTCTGTATTCCGCTGCCCTTACATCATATGTCTCATCAATTTGTCTGAATTCTGCATTTTGGCTCAAATCCTGGCCGTGGTTTTTGAAATATCTTTCTCTTCCGGCAATCCGCTGATTGGTCAGGCGCAAGGCATCCAGGGTTTTCAGATTCCAGTCTGAAGGAGCCATTTGGCTGATTTTTTCGAGAGGCCCCTGGAGGACTTCATTTTTAAGTAAATTGAGCAAGTCTGTGGTAACCTTGATGAAATTCGGAAGGTCATTTGGATCGGCTATTCCAACTTTCAGGATTAGGTTCATGATTTTTGTGTGGTCAAAAGCCAATACCTGGCTCCAAACGGCGGGATCATCAAATTGTCTATAAACAGATTTGAGTTCATTCTGAATATTGACTACCTCTGTATTATTTTCTCCATGGATGACTTTTACAGCGTTAAATTTGGTTCGGCAAATCAGTTTGGCATCATGCAGTACCGACTTAAATTGATCATTGTTGGGCATGGTTTTTAGATTTTAGGTTAAAACTATAGTTCTGCCCTGCAATATAAGGATTTTAGGGATTTATATTTTGAGAATTGGCAATACGACGGCAATAAAAAAACACATAGCCACACAGCAAAATCTAAAAACCAAGCTATGTGACTATGTGTTTCCTAAGGAAAAGACTGAAATCCGGATGATTCAGTTCGCAATTATTCCTTTTTGGTGGCAGTAAATATACCGTTAGGCTGGTTGAATTTCACGGCATTGATCTTACCATCGTCAGCCTCCTGGAATTGCACGCTAAAACCATCAAGTGTTTTAAATACGAATTTATGATCTCCAGTCGCTACCAGCTCATATTCGGGTTGCCCCGGAACAAAAACATAAAGCACATTTTCATCCTTGATGTACACTTTTATGTTCGTTCCTGCCAGTTCATAATCACCAACATATGGCTCCAGATCTTCCGCTGTAACCTTAATCTCCTTCGGTGTGCGTTTGAATTTAATCGGATCAACCGTTGGTTCCATCGGAATGGCAACACCGTCAATATCTCCGGAAGAATTGGAAGTAAAGGTCAATAGGATCGGTGACCTTGTAGTGTCAATAACGCCATCCTCTATATTAAATGGTTCAAAGACATCGTAATGATAGTGTTGAACATAATTCACTTCCTCTCCAAAGTGAGCAAAAAGGGAATCTCTTTCATAATTGAGCTCAAAACTTCCGTACCCGGGATGGCTGTATGTTCCGGCATATTCGATCAATAAATGAGAAGGTTTGGTGCCCTTTTTCTGGTTGGAATCTGATCCCTCCTGGGCCTCCTTCTGACTTTCTAATCCTTTCTCATAATTCTCCCGCAGGTCTCCGCTCCAATCGATTTTCGACAAGCCAAGCATTCTGTCTACAATGATATTTCTAACCACAGCCGGTACTGTTGAACCATTCTGATTTACCAATACAATGACACCTATACTGTCACTAGGGAAGAAACTGGTATTTGCTGAAAAACCATCAATATTTCCACCATGCTCTACCCGGTAGTGTCCACGATAAGAAGACAGGAACCATCCATAACCATAATTAGCCATATGCAGATCCGGATTTTCTTTTCCCGGCAAACCTGCTCCGACCACCATCTGAGAACTCATAGCTTCACTAACATAACCTGCTGGCAAAATGGATTCATCATTGAAATTACCGCCATTGATCCAGGTTCGTACCCATTTGGTCATTTCATTCACGCTACTGTTGATACTTCCTGCCGGAGCCATGGCGCGGATGCGATAGTAATCCATCTTTTCAATGGTTCCATCAGGCTTGGTTTGATAGCCCAGGGCCGCGTTTTTACTTTTTTTCAATTCTTTAATCGACAAATTGGAACGCTCCATGCCCAGTGGTTTAAAAATGCGCTCACGCACATTATCCTCCCAGGTTTTGCCGGTGATCTTCTCGGCAATAACGCCTTGCAGCAGGAACATAAAATTATTGTAATACCAGCTTTCTCTGACACCTGTGAAAGGCTCCTGGTACTCCATTCTTTGCATCAGTGAATCTCTGGAATCCGTCGGAAATAAATACCACGACCAATCATGACGCGCTAAACCCGTGCGGTGGCACATCATATCTTTTACAGTTACATAAGTATTCATTTCATCATTATAAAACTTAAGTCCCGGAATATACATGCGTGGACTTTCGTCAAAATCTACATGTCCTTCATCCCGGAGCTGTCCCAGGATGGCGGAAGTAAAAGACTTGGAACAACTTCCGATGGCAAATAAGGTATTGGCATCAGCTGGGACTTTGTTTTCATAATCGCTGTAACCAAATCCTTTCGCATAAACGACCTTATCTTTTTCAACGACAGCCACTGCAAAACCGGGAGCTTCCCAGGTTTCGAGGACTTCCTGAAGTTCATCGTCAAGTCCGGCGAGTCGTTTCTCCGGCTTTTGACCAAATAGTAAAGAAACGACAAAGATCATGCATAAGGTGAAAATAATGGTTCTCATAATTATTGGTTTCTGGTTACTGGATTCTGGTTACTGGATAAACTATAACTAGCAACCAGTAACCAGTAACTTGCAACCTGTTTATTTAAGAATTTTTTTAATCTCCTGAATGGCCCTGTCCAGTTGTGGTTGATTGCCGTCAAGGCGATCCTTGAAGGTTTCTTCCACGCGGATATCAGGACTTACACCGGTTTGTTCGAGGTTCTTTCCGTCAAGCGTATAACAACCCCAGGATGGCAAACGGTAGAATGATCCGTCAACCAAACCTCTGCCACTGGTAAAGATAATCCAGCGATAGGTTTCCGTACCAATGATGGTTCCGAGGCCGAGTTCCTTGAACCCCTGGGCGGTCATCTCCGCATCGGAGAGAGACTGTTCGTTGATCAGCAAAATGATCGGTTTGTCGGACGGACCGAAATTGGATTGGCCGGTCAGTTTTCCTTCGCGGTACTTCCACTGCAGGTATGTTTTTTGACTCAATAATCGCAAAACATCATCGTGCACATTTCCGCCAGTATTATACCTCAGGTCGAGAATAAGGGCATCTTTGTATGCAGCTTCCTCGATGATATCCCGTTTAAACTTATTGAACTCCCCACGGCCCATATTTTTCATATGAACATAAGCAATTCGGTCACCTGATTTCTTATCTACATAAGCCTGATTGGCGTCCTGCCATTCATCATATAGCAAAGTATTGATACTGAAATAACTGGTGGTATGAACGTTGACATCTACCTTTGTTCCGTTGCGATCAAAGGTCAGCTTCACTTCCCGGTCTCTAGAAGGATTGGAGAAATACATCTCCCTGTTTTGTTTAGGATCCACTGATTGACCGTTAACGGCTACGAGCACATCTCCAGGTTTTATATCCTTGTCCCTAACATCCGCCGGACTGTCTGTAACGATCCTTTCTACGGTGTAGGGATTGTCATTTTCAAACATAATTCCAGTAGCTGTTGTCTGATAACCATAATAGGTTTTTTCCTCTTTCCCATTGGAATAAAATCCAAAGTGAGAAGTATTCAGCTCTCCCAACATATCATTGAAGATCATCCGCAGCTGGGACCTATTAGAAACATGTGGCAACAGTTTTGCATACTGATCTCTCAGGCCCTGCCAGTTCTGACCATGGAAGGTTTCGTTGTAAAAGTTCTGCTCCATGCCGGCCCAGGCTTCATAGTACATCTGCTCAAATTCATCCGAAAGGCTTTTGCGGAAAACGTGGTTGATCTCAATCTTCTTCAATTTATTTCCAGCGACATCAAGGGTATAAATATTGCCTCCAAAAGTGATGTAATAACTATTCTTAGCCTGATCGATTCCATATCCTCCTACCCTTTCTTTGGAGACTTTCTCAGTCTTAGGTTTTTCAAAAGGTTCCAGGGTTGTTTTCCAGAGATAACTGGTGCCTTCATCGTGATTAGATGTGTAAAAGATAAAGGTCTTTTGGTCCTTCTGAACCACATATGGATTACCTTGCTGACCGAAGGACGGCCCAATCCTGCTCAGACGCTCACCGAGACCATCCATATTTATGCTTACCTTTACTTTTTTCTCATCTTTGTCTTTGTCTTCTTTTTTCTCGTCCTTTTTTCCCGCTTCAGCATCTTCATCTTCTTTTTCATCCTTTTTCACAGCCTTATCGTCTTCTTTCTTGTCATCCTTTTTCTCTTCTTCCTCAAATAATTCATCCAGCTTGCTGAGTTTGAAAGGGTCTTCGTACTTATCCAGCATCATCCGGTAAATATGAGTATTCTGGGTTCCGTATGGATAAGTTGGCTGCAATAAATCGGAAGCAAAATAGATATATTTTCCATCAGGTGACCAGAAAGGGGAAGTTTCTGAAACACGGGTTTTGGTGAGATTTACCAATGATTTCTTCTCCAGGTCATAGACAAAGATCTCTCTTTCAAAATCATGATAGGCATTAAAAGCAATGTATCGATCATCCGGTGAGAAGTGTGGATTTGGATTGTACAGAGCCCACAATTCTTCCCTGGCTATAGTTTCACTCTTCATGGTTTCCAGATCCATGAGTCGGACTTCATTTCTGCCGCTCAG
>CBDDLH010000003.1:0-517381 GCA_965230565.1 Saprospiraceae bacterium
ATTGAGGAAAATGCCAACCGTTTGGTTTCCGATAAAATGATTACCTTCAAACAGAGGTGAAGCTCCATCACCATAAAGCCCTCTTTCCCATGAATAAGCGATGGTTGAATTGCGAATAGTGAGGTCTGAAGTGTAAGTATTTATCATCGCTGACGTGTAATAACCGCCTCCGTATCCAATCCAGCAATGTTCAAGATTATTACCCGTGCCGGTGTCGTAAAACCAGATGGCACCCCACTGATCGCCTGCGGGTTCACTAGCTGAGCCGTCGCCATTAGCATCGCCATCATGAGCATCGTCGGCCAAAGCCGTAAAGCTGATCGGAGCGAGTTCTGTACCCACAGCAGTCAAGCTACCATGGACAAAGAGGTCATCATAGTGATCATTGAATTTAACAGATGTTCCCGGTGTGAACGTAAGCGCTGCACCTTCATTAACCGTGACATCCTCCCAGATCACAAACGGAAAGCCAGGGTTGGCATCAAATATCACTGCACCGCTGATCGTCCCTTGCAGCGCAAAACCGTTGTGGGATGAACCCGTACTACTGTTTCCGGAAAGGGTTATATTGGATCTGTTTTCCTGTAAAACAGCCAAACCTGCAAAATCATTATTACCCTCAAAAACATTGTTCGTCAATTGTAAATTAACTTCATTGTCCAGGTGGTTAAGGAAAATTCCTGACGTTTGGTTGCCAAGGAAATGATTACCTTCAAATAAGGGAGAAGCACCATCGCCATAAAGCCCACGTTCCGCCGAATAGGCAATGGTAGAGTTTCGAATGGATAAATTGGACGTAGCAGTGTTTATCATAGCAGAAGTATAATATCCGCCACCGTAACCAACCCAACAGTAATCTAACGAATTACCACTACTATTGGCACCAAATGAAATGGCTCCCCATTGATCAGGAGCAGGATCCGTTAGTCCGTCACCATTGGTATCACCCCCATGTGTATCATCAGCGAGGGCGGTAAATGTAATGGGCTCACTAGTTGTCCCGTTGGCAATGAGGCTGCCATACACAAAAAGGTCATCATAATGATCATTGAATTTAACCGTAGACCCGGGAGTAAAAGTAAGCACTGCACTTTCATTGACCGTTACATCCTCCCAGACAACAAATGGAAAGCCCGGATTGGCATCAAAAGTTACCGAACCGGCAATGGTACCCTGGATACCAAACCCATTATGCGCTGAACCTGTACTGGTATTTCCACTCAGGGTGACATTACTTTCATTTTCGCTAAAAGCAGCCATAACGGCAAAGTTGGCATTATCGGTGAAAGTGTTGTTGGTCAGATTCAGATTGACCTGCTTATCCAGATGGTTTAAATAAATACCATCCGTCGCATTAACCGATGAAATGATTGCCTTCAAAATAAGGGGAAGCTGCATCACAGTAAATTCCACGTTCCGCAGAGTAGGCAATGGTCGAGTTGCGAATGGACAAGTCCGAAGTCGCGCTGTTTATCATAGCGGAAGTATAATAACCGCCACCGTAACCAATCCAGCAATGATCCAGTGTATTATCAACACTGGTAGTACCAAATGAAATGGCACCCCATTGATCGGGGCCCGGAAGTGTCGCAGAACCGTCTCCGTTGGTATCCCCGCCATGAGCATCATCAGCAATGGATGTAAAAACAACCGGACTACCTGCAGTACCATTAGTAATAAGTCTACCATTGACAAACAAGTCATCATAATGATCATTAAACTTTACAACCACACCAGCCTGAATGGTCAGTGTAACACCTTCATTGACAGTAACGTCATCTTGGATAATATAGGGGCTACCACCTGGGGCCCAGGTGGTATTCAGACTGATTGGACCACTAACGGTGGTTTGGGCAAGTAAGAGGCCTGGTGTAAAAAAGGAAGCAAGTAAAAGAAAAAACAAGGAAGATCGTAGAGGTAGGTTTCTCATAATACCAGGATTTAATTATTAAGGAAAGTCAAGTGTTTAATGTATGCTCTAGAAAAGAATAAAGCAATGATTTTAGTCACCTCTACTCATCAAAATTCCCTTAAAATCAAGTAAATATCATGAATAAAAAAAAGGGCTTGCCAAATGACAAGCCCTTTTGAATTTTAATTTAAAGATCAATATCAAAATGATCTTTGAGGGTGATTTCAATAAACTATATTTCAGTTATTTATTTCCCTGCTACCAGTTCAACAGAGAGGTCAAATTCATCGTAGATGGTCTTGTCTCCCAGGTTGTCGAAGAAACTTCCTGAGCCATAACGTACATCAAAGTCGGAACGGTCGATGGTAAGATCAGCCGTGGCTACTTTCTGGCCGTTCACATTCTTCACATTAGCAAAGAATTTGATTTCTTTTGTGATGTTCTTGATGGTCATGTTTCCGATCACTTTGTAATCGCCCGGAGTTCCTTTAGGAATTACGCGAGTGATCTCAAATGTTGCAGTCGGGTGTTTTTCGACGCCAAAGAAGTCTTTTGATTTCAAATGACCTTCCAGTTTACCTTTATATTCTCCAGTGAGATCGGTAACCGTAATCGAGGTCATATCTATTGCAAAAGAACCACCGGTCAACTGATCGCCATTGAATTCCAAATCTCCGCTTTTCATGTTAATGGTTCCGGTGTTGCTGTCCGGTTACCTTATACCCTTTCCAGGTAACAGAACTTTTCTGAACAATGGCTTTGTAAGTTTCTACAGTTACAGTAGTAAAAGCAGATGCCGATAGCACCACCACTGCAAGTAACATAGTTTTGATAGACATAATTTTCATGATTTAGTAATTGTTTGAGTTAGATCCCTCTAACAGTTTTTATAATTAATGTTATGATTAAAGTTGTATATACAACTATATGATTAAAAAAATATTAATCTCTCAATTTATCCAAAAGGTCGCTGAGCACACTAGCCTCTTTTTCCGTCAACACCTTTGAGAACCTTTCATTCATTTCATCCATCCCCGGCTGCATTTCCTTAAGTAATTCAAGACCTTTATCGGTGATAGTAATTTCAACCTTTCTGCGATTTTCCATGCACTGCACCCTCTCCAACAAACCTTTGACCCTCAATTTCTCTACAAGTCGGGTGACATTACTGGTTTTTTGCATCATGCGTTCCTGCAAATCCTTTAGATTTAGCGGGTTACCTTTTTGTCCACGCAATATCCGCAACACATTGTATTGTTGTTCTGAAAGACCATGCGATTTCATAAAGCAGGCCATCTTATCCCCTAACCAGTAGTTGGTAAAAAGAATATTCAGCAACATCTTCTGATGTGGGCTTGAAAAGTTTTTCATTTTGAGTTCATCTTCCAGCTTCATGTTACAATCTCAATTGTTGTCTATACAACAAAGGTATGTACATTTTATTTTAGATGCAAATATTTTCCAGAAAAAATCATAAAAATTTTTACATTTCCTTCTCATAAACAACATCAGGCTCTGCACCAAATAATATAAAATCGACGGCATGAAATTAAAATCATGCTTCCTCCTCATCTTTTGCCACGGACTATTTTTCTTTATTACCGGACAGGAAATAATTTCATCTGATTGGTCGGTTATTGGGTTTATATTTCAAACCCTGAAGAAGAATTGCCGGAAATGAATGGCATTCCGCTGGCGGAAATATCCTTAAATGGAGGGAAGTTGATTGCTTCGGAACTGGAGTTGAATAGTGGAGTCAAGGATCCGGTAGCGGCTAAGATGTTTGTAAATATTTTGGCGTATTTGCTTTTGGGGGATTAATTAAAATACGAAGTTGAATATCGTCAACCTAAGCCAGGTTAATGAATAATAAAGTGCCCTGTGCTTCAACGCAGGGCATCATCAAGAGAAACTCAACCAGGCCTTTAGGCCTTTTGCTCAGCAAGAAGAAAGGGCTGAAGCCCTGTATTTTCCCGGTGCCTTTTACACCGCGCTGAAGTACGGTGCAATGATATAAATTAGGGCCTAACTTGAAGTTTGACCCTAATTTGCTCTTACCTCGAAACCACAAAGGATTGCTGGAGTACAATATGATTACCAGGAGCATGAGTACGGAGATAATAGACGCCATTGGCCATCCCGCTAACATCCAATGATTGTAGTGAAAAGCCATCTCTGTGCTCAACACTAATGGTTCGGATCAGTTTGCCCTGAACTGAGATAACCTGAATCTGAAGGTCATCATCGGTTCCACCCAAAATCCTGATATCAGATTGATTTTTCACAATATTAGGTGTCAGCTGGATGGTCAGTTGTTCATCACAATTCAAATCTGCTGAAATGACATTACTGAGGGTTTCTTTCCCGTCAAAATCGATCTGCCGGAGGCGATAGTAATTTTTACCAAAAGGTTTGGGGTCCACAAAACGATAAACTGTTTTTTCCTGACCATCACCATCGCTTTCTACTTGTCCAACCTCTTTATAGTTGGATCCGTCATCACTCCTTTCAATGATAAATTTTTCATTATTGACTTCCGTTGCTGTAGCCCACTCAAGAATAATTTCACAATTTTCTTCAATCACTTCAAAGAATATGAGATCTACAGGCAGCAATGGCAATGATGGATCATTCAACCAAAATTTATGCAGGGATTCAAATCCAAACTCTCCTCCTGAAATCACCAGATTACCCCCGGACCATACTTTAAAATGTCCATATCCGTAGGAACAGCAAATCCCGTCACCATAAGAATCATAAATATTGAATTGGTAACAACCATTTTCTGTAGCAGTAACATCAGCATCAGGAATGGTGCTCTGCCCATCATAATAAGGAGGACTGTTTAAAATCACCGTTCCGTTGGGGTCAATAATTTCCCAGGAAGTTTCCGAAGCGTAATCGTCTGGATCAATTTCTACGGTAAGCTGGGCATTCGTTGCTTCGGGGGCTGCAGCTACAATAAGATCTTCCTCATCTCCTGCCGGCCTTGTATCTGTGAATCCATTCGGACTAACCACTTTGGCCGTCCAGGTTCCAACTTCTGTTACCGGATAAGAGATAGAAACGGTTGTACGTTCAGCATGATCCAGAAACTGGCTGGAGAAACCCTGGGTATATACCACGGTTCCGGAAGGATCCCTGAGTTCGATATCAAAAGAATTCAAAGTTGCCGTACCTGCATTATACACTTCAAGTGAAAAATCTGTATTTCCGCCACTCGGACAAATATACTGTGTGCCATGAACCAATAACAAAGTGGCATCATGCACTTTATCATCAAAAGCACCCGGACACATGTTTCTTACATTTTGCCAAAATGCCCATTTGGAGGTCCGGCTGATTTCAGCGGCAGTTCCTGAACCACAATGGAGAAATAACGTGGGATATCCTCCAAAATTATAATGTGAAGCTACGTGAGCACCCCATCCGTCCGGACCGATAATCGGATATTCTGTCCCCGCAGTCCAGTCACCCTGGGAATCTCCACCGCCCATCAATTGCGAATCAGAGGATCCCTGGTCTCCATCGATAAAAAACACCATGAACTCATTCGTTCCATCCGGACCAAAATCATGATACAATTCTTCCATCACCCCGGATTGATGCCATGCCCAGCAAGGCGGGCACCAATGAGCAGATAAGTCCACCAAAACAGCCTTATTATTGTGGTCTGTGATATCGTGAAAATTGCCCAGATAATCATAAGCTGTCCAGCTCTGGGCAGGAAGAGAAATTGTCAACAGTAATAAAAATACGTTTGAAAGGAGTAGTCTTTGCATTACATGAGATAGTTGTTTCAGTAATTATAGGGAAAATCCACGAATTTGAACCCGCTCCAAAGACTTAAATTATTTTCTGTAAGCTAAAAAACAAAAGACGGCGGGCGTAAAACGCCTGCCGTTGAACCAAATTCATCTATTTAACACAAAATATTAATCGATAATTGACATTATCCAAATTTATAATATGCACTCTATAGACAGCTTGTAGCATCCTTTTCTACTCTATCCAATGATATGTATTCCAGCTGCTAAAATGACTACTGTCCTGAGTTGAAGGCATTGGTTTCGCCAAAGCTACAGAAAGACTCTCAACCTGCTGTTTGAACAAGGTTATGGTACTGTCCGTCATATCCTTCACAAAAATCACATAAGGAACCTCATTCAGCAGACCCGTCCACCTGTTTTCTTCAACAACAAATGAGTCCATGTTCATTACATATTTCACAGGCAGTGGACCACGCATTTCATATTCAATGGAATCAGGTCCGATCCTGTAATAAACATATTGCATACTATCCTCATTGAGCGCAAAAGTTCGGGTCCAGGTTCCCAAAAATGGAATCTCTTCTTCGATCTCCGCTGATGGTTGATTGGTCGTTCCCGTTTCCTGACATGCCATCATCCCGGCAAAGGCTACGATTAACAAAAGCCAGGTTCGTTTCATATCAATTACAATTTTCGCTCATTTCGAATTCAGCCACCAGCTTCAGGTTAGATGCCATTCCTTCAAAGAGATCCATTACTTTTTTAAAATCCTCAGAGGAGAATGACAGTAATAAATTCTCTACAGGGGTACGCACCATAATTTTTGACCCCGTCGGTTCATAATACTTTTGTGCCTCAATTTCGGCATTTATCTTTTGGAAAGACTTGAAAAGTTTTAGAAAATTTGGTTTCGGCATATGACTTACCACATTGCCGAAGCAAAATTGAACTTCTCCACAACAATCACACTTCCCAATGTAACCAAAGTCATTTCTGAATAGGATTTTCAAACCTGAATGAAAAGATTTTCCGGACATATTTTTAATTGTTGTGCATTTATAAATTATTCCAGCCAAAATTCCAGGAACATTTCAACATATAAATTCTTCCCGTTCCAAAAGGTACAGATCCGCCACCTCCAGAATGAGCTCCGCCTCCTCCTCCAGTCAATGGTACATTTCTGATGTCAAAAATATTCTGCACACCTCCAACCAAATGGATGCGTTTTTTCCACAGATATTTGGAAACGGTAAAATCCGCAATGGTAAACCCATCCTGAATGAGTTCTCCGGTTATCGGATTATCCTCTGCATCATAATCCTGAAAATAGGTAACAAGCTTATCATTATTCCTGACATACAGGGAAAACTGCCACTGGTATTTGGGTATTTTATACCTCATCTCTGCGCTAGTTTCAAAAACGAACGTAAATGGATTAACCTCAGCAAAGGTCTCGGATAGCAGGTTATATCTTCCGATTGGAGATCCACCTATCTGTAGATTCAGGTTTTTATGGTTATAGCTGAATTGCAAACTCCCCCCCAATGTTTTGTATCTGCTTTGGTTAAAATAGGCATATTGATTAGATACCTGACCAACCTCAGCAGCAGGCACCAGTTTTCCGTCAACTTCCACATACTGGTACAGATCGATCTTTTGCTGAATATCATTGTAAAAGCCCATTAGGGAAGCCTTAAAATTATGCCTTTGTAGTGTTTTATCCCAATCCATATTAACCTGAAAATTATTCGAAGTTTCTGCCTTCAGATCCGTATTTCCCAGGATAAAATGATTGGTGTCTACAAAATAAAAAAACAGCTCTTTCAAAGAAGGGGCTCTGAATCCTTTGGCATAAGAAGCGCGTAAGGTCCAATGTTGTGCAAGAGCATATCTGATATTCAACGAAGGCACCACTGGTGCGTCAAACCGGGTATTATAGCTAATTCTGGCTCCCCCCTGAATGATAAACTTATCAAAGGGCTGATATTTCAAACTTCCGAATACAGCATAATCCCCCAGTTCACTGAAATTTTCTTTGTCTGATGTTTCATCATTGATCCGCTGACCATATGCGTTTTCGTAGTTGAAGTCAAGACCAACTTGAAAATCAATTTTTCCATTTGGAAATTTGGAGGCAAAAACCGGGCGTAAAACAATAGCATTAAAAACTGTGGTGTCCTGTTCGTTGGCTACTTCCGTCTCTTCGCCGGTATCAAATTCAAAACGGTAAGTATTTTTCTGCCTTTTAAAGAAATTATAACCCATTGTTGTTTTGAGGAAAAAATATTTCCCTAAGGTACCTTCCTGGTGCAGGGAATGTTCGTGCCGGTTGGTATGATAATAATCGTCAAATGCATATGGTTGGAATTGAGGGCGCCTCATTTCTCCAAGATTTGAGACGTCCTCTTTGAACCAATTGGTGGCATACCGAACATTAAAATCTTCAGCAAAATCATAACGGGCAGATCCACCCGCAGAGATTTGTTTTTTGGGGTTCCACTGGAATGACCGAAAGTCGGTCTCTAAAGTATCCGGAACAGAATCAAAGCCTTTAAAATCACTATATCGACCCTGCACCCTCAGCAACAGTTTTTTAACCGGACGAAAACCGAGGCCGGCACTCACATTATACCTGCCGATACTTTCGGTTTTTAGTTCCAGTTGGGTATCATATCGATGTAGCTGGGATTTTTTGGTTATGAGATTGATCACTCCGCCAAGGGCATTGGTCCCGTAATTGACGGACATCGGGCCTTCCACAATTTCGACTCGTTCGATATTATGGAGGTTCACCTGCCCCAGATCAATATCATCACCAACCCGGCCAATAACAGGAACACCATCGATCATAATCTGCACATTTTGACCGCTGATCCCCTGCAGGTTGATACTGCTTCCAAGAATCATATCCTGGGATATACGGATATTAAGTTCTTGCTGCAACAGTTCTTCAAGGTTGCTGACTCCCCGCTGTTGGATGTCTTCCTGTTTAATCGTACGTACCCTGTGCACGGCATTCTTTGAATGCGTAGGAGCATATTGAGCCGTGATCACCACGTTGTCAATATCGAGAGACCATGTGATGGAATCCGGTTCAATATCCTGGGAAAAGGCAACGGTAGTGCCTATTCCCAGGAAAGTAATTAACAGAATGACATTTTTTATCATTACTTAATTAAAATCGTTTTTATCAAGTGATCATTTCCTTGTCCAACCACCAACTGGTAAATTCCTGATGGAATAGATGATGGCCTGTTGATGTTCAGAACATTCAACCCTTCGTTACCCTGCACGCTTGACTGCCAAACTATCTTTCCGGTAGCATCAAATATTTGTACCGGTAATACAGAACGGCTGTGCTTGAGTGTGAATGAAACAGTAAAATTGTCTACTACAGGGTTTGGAAATACCTCAAAAGCGTCAAAGTTGCTGTTGGGGTCATTCACAAAGCTAATTACTCCAAGATCCGTTTTTTCAATGGTGGAGGTGCCTGTGCTGGAACCTTCAAAATCAATGAAGAGTACTTTCCACAAGTGATTATCAGCAAGCTTGACAAAATAAGCTTCGTCCTGAATGATTTGCCAACTAAAATTATCCAGGTCGAAATACTTCCATTCGTGCCCGATAACATCTAATTCCGTATCGAGACTATCCTGATAGTCCGCAAATTCAACATCTAAAACGTCTACATTATTTGCCTGAGCAATTTCAACTCCAGGCCCGGAAAGTGTACCTGTCACAGCATATTGTACGATTTCTCCTCCTCCGGCATCAAGTTCCGATAAATATCTCGCGAAAAGCAGATCCCAGCCAGCAGGGCTGGCAGTGGCATTTCCGGTTGCAAAAGAGAAGAAAACCAATGGGCTATCAGAAAATTCTGCCTTATCAATGGTAACGGTTGTTTCATTCGCTCCATCAAGATCAGCATATTTCATGGTATAAACGCCTCCTGTCATGGATTCAATCTTGATTTTAACCCATGAATCATCTCTCAATTTGAGGGCATATACTTTGTTACCTTCAACTACGTGACTGGAAGTATTATAAGCACCCCAGCCATAATCAAATGGATTTCCAGGTATCGCCACGGAATTAAAGGCCCCAACTTCCCAGCTTTCTTCACTATTGTAAAGACTATCGGTTAACATCCCTGTCTCAATAACATCAGTAAATTCATCAGAGGGAGCACGATATAATCTCAAGACAGGAGCTTCTCCTGTGAATGAAAGCATAGCGGATTCATTATAATGGATACCGGCATCAAATCCTCCGGTTGTAAATGCAAGATCCCATGATTCGTTGGCGAGAGAAACTACATTATCATCACCTAGAGTATAAAAAGCATGATTTGTATAGGAAGGCCCCACACTTATTTGTGCGTACTCCTGAGCCTTTGCCCCGAAAAATGCTAATGAACAAAAAAGAGTAAGTGTAAAAATTCGATTCATCGTTTAATTTTTAATTTAATTTGGATTCAATCTAAACAACGGCAAAGATTACACTTGACAAGAGCCTGGACAATAGCTAACATGAGGGGTTTGAGAAAACCCCATAGCTACAAATAGCTATTTTGTGTAAAATGAATGTCATAAAATAAGACAGGCCTGATTTTCACCTCCGGGTCTTAACCAAATCCCCAACAAGATCGAGTACCGATCCGGTAGGACATAATAATCGGCACCAAATCATGGGATACCTTAAATTTATCAATACTATGGCCACTGCGATAAAAAACCAATAGGAGGTCCACTGCACCCCAAAAAGATCCGGGAACACTTCGAAATTACTCCAGTCCCGAAGCCCAAGTAACACTCCGGCGATCAAGGCAATTGTCAAGCCACCGCGAACGCGGTTTAACCATTTATTAGAAAGGAAAATACGGGATGTTTTTACGGGATTAATCCTTAATAGCAATCGTTGAACGTTACCAAATGGACATACGTATTTACAATAGGTATTTCGATCCCAAATAGCTCCCAACAGACAAAAGAAAGCATACAATCCAACCAATGAAGAAACTGAGGTTCCGATAAACGGATGGATAAAGGAAACGTAGGTAAAAGAATTGTTCAGGAAGAAGCCAATATAAACAACAGACAAAATCTGAAGGATAATCAAATGGGTTTTATGTTTCCGCCATTTCTTTTGAAAACCGTACAGGAAAATCAAGAAAATTACACCAATATGCAGTATCCAGATTTTTGACAAAACCGCTTGCACGGAAAAGAAATTAATGCTTCCCGTGTCCATATAATCGGTTAATGGTTCAGGAGTTGCCTTTTCTGTAAGCTGAGTCAGCGTATGGGCAATAGCTTCAGAGGTAATGGTAGCTCCGGAAATGGCGTCAACCTCATGCGATCCCGAGGCAATGTATAATTTTTTAAACTGATCGTAAAATCCGGCATTTTGAATCTGCCGCAGGTAACTCTCTGTTTCCTTGGAGGAGACATGGTGTACACTCGCAATTTCTCCACTTTCATCAAGCACAACGCCGATATGCACAGGGCCTGCATACCCCCGTACCTTCGTCACCACTCCCTCACTTTCCAGATAAATCTGCCTCTCCCCTATTTCCTCTCCCGACAAAACAAATGACATATCAAAAGAACTTTTCAATTCCACGTTTTGGCTATCACGAACAAAGGCTTTGCTATGAGTATGTATTTTCTCAGCAAGTTCTTTGGAAAGGGCAGGGTTATCCTTTTCATCTGCGATCAACCCAAAGGCAGGTCTTTCTTTTTTTCGATCGAGGATTAATCCATAACCGAAACCACCCGTTGAAACATCTTCGATGGTATTGTGGGTACTTATGTTTACCGCCTTATCCCTGCCTACCAATTTCGGAATGGCAAAAGGACTGTCTGTAGATTCCAGTTGTAAAGTTTCCACTGCAGTTTTAATAGGTCCATTAACCCAAAAAAACAAAAAGAAACCGCTGACGACCAAGGTCGCCAGCAGTTTAAATTTTTCTTGGAGAATAAATCTTTTAATCACCGGATAATAAAGATTATTGTAACTATTCAGCATGCCTCCAAAATCAGGCTGAGGCTGAGGAAAGCATACTTTTTTAAAAATATTGTTTCATAATCTCCGAAAGAAGATTAAATATTTGGCAATTCGGATATTAAAACCTTAGCCTTAGTCTAAATTCAACTATGCTGAATAGTTAGAGATTATTTACAGTCTGGTTTGCAATGTCAACGACCCAGGTATTCAGGTTTGCGTCCGGCAGGATAGCATCCTGAGTATATAAAACATTCGAGGCATTTTCAACATTATCCACTGCTGTTTGAATAATATCGTTCTGGAAATATGGGTCATTGGCTACCAATACAGGAATGACAATAGCTTTGTCTTCCAGTTCGAACAACTGATTAATTCCATTCTCCGTTGGTTCCGTTGAATAATCTACCAAATGACCACACCAGGCATAAGCTATACTTTCATGGCCTGTTTTCACCTTTAGGTATTTGCCAATTTCTTCCACCATTTCTTCCCATTGCTGATTGTACATGGCATCACCATAGGCTACAAGTAGCACTCCTTCGTTATCAGCGTTTTCACTAAGTGCTTTTACCCGCCTTTCAACATTCTTTTTCAACAATGTTGTATAATCCAAAGGAGGTACAATACTCACTCTCGCTTTAGCTTTATAAACCTCAATCTTCTCCTTTTCCACCATTAGCTCTTTTGCCTTTGGATCCGAGTTAATCCCTAGAATTACAGGAATATCATGAGAATAGTGAGAACTTACAGTCAAAAAGATGGGTACTACTACCACTTCATCAAACCCTTCCTTATCAAACTCCTTCATTCTGGTCGCAATGGAAGGTTCGTTATATTCCATGAATGCAGATCTCACCTCATCAATGTTTGGGTTGGCCAAAAGATCATCTTTGACTTCCTTCTCAAGATCCATCAGCATATCTCTCCAAATCTTGGAATGAGAACCATGGTTTACAAGAAGAACTGCCGTTTTGGTTTCCTTCTCCCCACTAACTACTTCTTTATCGTTTTTTTGACAACTTGTAGTTATTAAGAATAAGCTACTAACAAACAGCAATAGGTACAAGGCTTTATTACGTTCAATTTTCATAATCGGATGTTTTGTCATTTTTTTGTAAAACTTTTCAATCACAAAGCAACATAACCCCAAATTGACCTACAATAGCCGAAAATGGTATTTTTTTAAAACAAATTACTACAATTAGCTATAAGGCTAATCTTCTTTTAACGTGATAATATTGTTAAGAACAGCGTAGATGGTAAGGCCGGAAACAGTTTTTATATCAAGCTTACGCATGATGTTTTTTCGATGAGCATTTACGGTGTGAACACTGATAAACAAAGTATCTGCTATTTTTTTGGTGGTATAGCCACTGACCAGGAGCCTCAACACTTCTTTCTCCCTTTCTGTCAGAGATTCTTCTTTTTCAGCAGAAACAGTTTCCTGTTGATTATTGAGCAAGCCGTTAATGGTAGACTGAATAGATTCTGCATTATCGTCCAAATATAGTAATGCATCAAAACCACTTAACTTTTCCGGATGTTGATAAGAATAAATCAGAGCCACCGAAAGAGTATTATACTGTTCTTTTAGTGACTTAATTTGTTTTTCATATCGATCAAACACCGAAGGACTTCCGATAACAATTTTGGGTTTTGATTGCAAAAAGGATTGCAAAAAGTCTCCATTATCCCCACAGTCCTCGACAAAAAGTGGAGTATTATTTTTATCTACGAGCAAAACAGACAATCCGCGTCGGATAATATCTGAACCCTCAACGATCAATATTTTGTTTTTTTCCTTATTCAAGGTGTAGTAATTAAGATTTAACGAGGGCCAAAAGATTACCCTCCAACTTTTTCACCAGAGGTACTAACACCTCATTTTCAATTCTAGTATGGCTGAACAGGTCTGACTCCAACTCAAAGAGATTTTGAAGAATCGTCCTCCGTAATTTACCGGATTCCTGTTGGGGCAAATGTCTGATTAGAATATTTTTCAGGTCGCTTAATTCTTCTTCAATATCATCATGTTGTTCTCCGTAAACTCTAATATTCATTTCATCCGTAATGACTCCAACAGGATTTCGATCATCATAGGCCCGATAGAGTCGTTCCACATATGGAAAAACCATTTCATTTTCAAATTCAATATGTTCAGTCACTTCATCCATATAATTTGAATAAAACTTCTCGACCATTTGGGCCTCGGAGTTATGCAACAGATTAGCGAATTGTTTGATAAATGTTTGAATCGTGGGAATTTTCTGGGTGAGGAAGTAGGCATGGGATTTTCTTAAATACATTAAAACATCTGGAATAAATTCAAACCTCTTGCCTACCTCCGGCATATAATCCTTATTACAAAACAGATTAAGGATAACCAGAAAAGCCCCCGTTTGAATATTCTGTTCTTTACAAATCTCAGCTATTGATTTATTACCAACACCAAGAGGAATTCCCATCCTATCCAAAACTACCAAAATACGGAAGTTGGAGTGGATGACATTCGCAAGTATATCCTCTGCGGAAATGATTTCAGTTTTCATAAAATCGAAATTTTGGCAAAGATACAAAAACCAACATAGCTACTCTATTGATGGGGCATTTCTACTTTTCCGCATCCAATTATAAACACCAGGGATCACCAGGTAATTTGTTAAATCGATTCCCATTCCAAAATATCTCGCTCTTCACAAAGCAATTTGATCGTTGAAAACGGAACAAAACCTTGCAATAATTTAGAAAAGGGAATTGAAAACCTCAGAAAATTGACTAAATTTGTCATGACAATATTTATCATGCTGAATTTAGGTAATTTTTTACGGGAAAAAAGGCTTGCAAACAGGCAAAAAATAAAAGACATCAGCCACGCCTCTAAAATTGATCAGGCCATCATAAGCAAGATCGAAAACGGCAGCCGCATGCCCGCAGAAAAGCAATTACCACAATTGGCAAAAGCCTATGGTATCTCAATTCAGATATTGCAAAATGAGTTGCTCATTCAAAAAGTAATTGATCTCGTCCAATATTCGGAAGCCCCGGATACCATTCTTGCCGCAGCCGAAAGCAGGATTGAATACCTGCGTAATGAACAAACCCCAGGTAGAATTGAATTATCTGAGCATTTACTTCAACAACTGGAAACCCTGGATCTGTTGAAAGCCAGATGGGTAGCACAAAAACCACTGGCCGGAACACAACTTTCCAAACTTCAGGAATATTTCAACATCAAAAACACCTTTGAAAGCAACAGGATTGAAGGCAACACACTTACTTACCAGGAAACGCAGCTGGTTGTAAACGAAGGCCTGACTATAGGGGGAAAACCGCTAAAGGACCACCTGGAAGCCATTAATCATGCTGAAGCGGTGACCTATATTTATGAATTGGTTCAAGGGCTTCCGGAATTTGATAAAAGAGTACTTTTAGATATTCACCGGCTTATTCTAAAATCCATTGATAGCCGGAACGCGGGTTGTTACCGGTCCGTACCTGTCAGGATATCTGGTAGCGAGCACATTCCACCACAACCATTCCTGGTGCCTAAAATGATGGAAGACTATTTCAGGCATTACCACAGCATAAAGGATCAGGTCCATCCAATCATCGTGGCGGCAGAAATGCACGAAAGGCTGGTTAGTATTCACCCCTTTATTGACGGCAACGGCAGGACTTCCAGGCTTGTCATGAATGTTATTCTCATGCAACATGGTTATCCTATCACCTACCTGAAAGGAGACGATCCGAGCCGGCTGAAGTATTATCAAACACTGGAAAAAGTTCAGGTCGACAATGATCCGGTTCCCTTTTATGAATTGATTATTGAACGGGTGAGGGAGAGTCTGGTGGAGCATTTGGAGATGGTTTAGTTAAAGTGATATTTTGCAACTTTTTATTGACTTTTTTCTTGAGCAACAAAAAAGCAATCTAAGTATATTTTCTATCAAAATAGTTCGGCTCAATTTCCAAACCTTCTAAAGTTTCTGATAATTTCATACCTTTAAGTTTCACCTCCTGAATTTAACATTCAAATTGTATTTAACAAAATGAATACTTTTGACAAAAAAGCCCTTCTCAAAAAAATAGCTCGCGGACATTCAGGTGAAGTTATTGAATTCTTAATTAAGTATTCAAATAAACTATCCGACTCCAACATAAGGAATGAAGTAAGCCATTTGTCTTCTCGTTGGGTTTCCTTTTGTCAAAAAGAAAGAATGGGAGAATTATCTGAGGAAGATCTTAATATAATTAGAAACAAGATTAACGTTTCTTTGCTAAAGCTAGTCGATGAAATAGATTATAATAAATCAGGCTATTTAAATTTCATTGCCAACTCAAGAAGAAATATCTTTATTTTTATCAGTTCATTAATTTTCATCCTTTCTATTATAATCATATATACCAATTTTAAAGGCACAAATGATAAAAAAAAGGAAGCTTTCCCTGTTTCTGCAAACGATTTTGACAATATTATTCAACCTCAAAATGCTAACACTCCAAAATTCCTTAATTCAGTCAGTTCGGATAGCCTAAACATTTTAATCGTCAGATTTGAAGATTACATTCCTGACTCTCCAAATGAGGAATGTATCGGAGAAAGTATTTACAGAAGAATTGATTTTATTAAGGATAGTCTAAAACTTCCAATTTCATTTGATTATGATGAAAGGATTTCACCTCCTGAAAGTATTGAAGAAGCTCGAAAATTAAGAGATTTTCACAAAGCCGACATTCTGATTTGGGGTCTCATTCAAAACTTCAAAGAGGATTGCGGAGTCGGAGATATTTGTTTTAGGAGTACACCTTCTGAAAGAATGATCCAATATGCCGGCGGCCAAATAGCAAAACCGGTAAAAAATGATCTGGATTATGAAGAAGGAATTTCTCCTTTAGATATCGAAACAGGTGAGCTTCATATTGGAGATATTAGTTTCGACCGTTGGCTACTAGGAATGATTCATGTGAAAATATCAAAACAAAAACCCCAATTTTATATTATTGATTCTCACTTAACCCCAGAACAACAAGCCTTTGAGTATTATAACAGAGCTGCCTTGTATAGTAATTTAAAAATTTTCTCAAGCGCCATAAACGACTTAACAAAAGCTATTAGCTTAAAACCTGATTATATCCTTGCTTACAAGAGAAGGGCAAATTATTATGAGAAAGTTCTTGAAAAAGAAAAAGCCGAGAAAGACTATTCCAAAATAATAAAATTACAACCGCAAAATGCCTCAAACTATTTTGAAAGGGGAGAATATTATTTGAGAAATGTAAATTATGTACAAGCTGAAAGGGATTACTCCACAGCTATTCAACTATCTCCCAATAATGCTTTTTATTATGGACAAAGAGCAAAAATTTACCAATACAGCAATCCCGACCTAAATTGGTTCCCAAATTTTGAATTAGCCGAAAAAGACATAACCAAAGCTATCGAGCTTCAACCTAAAAATAGTAATTATTATGAAACAAGGGGTTGGATTAATGCTAAAATGGAAAAGCATAAACTTGCCGAATCAGATTTTTCAAAAGCCATTGAGATTAATCCTACCAATCCCTATCCATATAAAAAACGGGCAAATTATTATAGAAGTATTAAAAATTATGATGCAGCTGAAAGGGATTATTCAAAAGCAATTGCATTAAATCCTAAATTAACTTCAGGTTACAGAGACCGTGCATACTTCTATCAATTTATTCGAAAATGTGATTTGGCTGAAAAGGATTTAACGACAATAATAAATATGACTCCCGAATCACCTCATGCTTATGCTGAAAGAGCTGGTCTTTATGGAAGGTTTAATTGCTCATTTAAAAATGAAAACATCAAAAAAGAAAGAGACTATTCCAAAGCAATTGCCTTGGACTCTCTAAACCCCTATTGGTACAAAGAAAGAGCTTATTTTTATTCCGGAATCAAAGATTTCACTAAAGCGGAACAAGATTTTAATACAGCCATTCAACTAGACTCCACAGATGCCTCTCTATATGGTCAAAGAGCAAATTTTTTCTCTAGGTTAAATGAATTCCAGAAAGCCGAACAGGATTTAAGTGCTGCCATTCAATTATTGCCTGATTCTCCTGAATATTATGCTCAAAGGGCAAGGTTGTTCAAAAAAATGAAAAATTATCCATCAGCTGTTATGGATTATGACAAAGCAGTAATGTTCGAAAGGGAAACAAATTTTTATTTAATTGAAAGAGCCAAATTCTATACTGAAATAAATAATTTCGAATTGGCTGAAAGAGATTATAATACCAACATAATCTTTAACGGAGAATCGGCAGATGATTATTCTAGAAGAGCCCGATTTTATAAAAAAATTGGAAAAACAGACCTCGCTATTAAAGATTTCACAAAGGCAATAAACCTTAACTCCAAAGACCTTCAACCACTTATTGAAAGGGCAAATCTATATAATAATACTCATAAAGATTCTCTAGCAGAAGCCGATTATACAAAAGTCATTGAATTAACCTCAGAGAAAAACCAAAACCGCAGCCTAGCAAATCACTACAGGATTAGAGGGGATTTTTATGCTTCCAGAGATAAAAACGAATTAGCTGAAAAGGATTATTCCACTGCAGTCGAACTTGCCCTATCATCAAATGATGAATTTTCAAATGCTAACTATTTGCTCAAGAGTAGAGCTGATTTCTATAGAAGGATAAAGCAATATGAACTAGCTGAAAAAGATTATAGTAAAATCATTGAACTCGATTCTTTAAACCCTGATTTTTTTCAAAACAGGGCAGACTTTTATGCTTCCAGAAAGAAAAATGTATTGGCTGAAAAGGATTATTCCACTGCAGTCGAACTTGCTCTTTCATCCAAAATAAACTTTTCAAAAACTGCCAATACGCTAAAACAAAGGGCTTATTTCTACAAAAAAATTGAACAGCATGATTCGGCTGAAAAAGATTTCACAAAAGCCATTCAAATTGAGCCCGAAAATAGCACTCACTGGACCGATCGTGGAAATTTTTACTCCAACCATAAGCTAAAAAATTATAAACTCGCACTCAAGGATTATTCCACGGCTATTGAAATTGACCCAAACAATTCTTCAGGGTACATGAGAAGAGCCCAATTATTTGAAAAACAAAAAAAGTATCGAAAAGCAATAAAGGATTTCACAAAAGCCATTGCTTTGGATACAAATAATACAAGTTATTTAAGGTCGCGAGCTCAAATTTTTGAAAGAATATCAGAATACAAATCAGCTATAGAAGATTATAACAAAATCATCCAACTGGATTCCGTGGATGCTTTTGAATATATCTCAAGAGGGAATATTTACGAGAAATCAGGATTAAATGAACTTGCAGAAAAAGATTATTCAAAAGCTATTGAGCTAGATTCAAACCGAATTTACCATCGCTATCTAAATAGAGCTAGGTTCTATCAACGAACAGGTCAATACAGTTTAGCTGAGGCTGATTTTAATACCATAATTCATTTGGACTCAACTGATCAACAAAACTATAGGCAAAGAGCAATTTTCTATTTTGAAACTGACCAAATAGAACTAGCTCAAAAAGATTATGATAAAATCATCCAATTAGACCCTTCCAAGGGATCAAGTTACTCTAGTCGGGCAGAATTTTATAAAGAAACAGGTGAGCTTATTCTTGCTGAAAAAGACCATACAAAAAGAATAGAATTAGATTCAAATAAATACTACGCATATTATTTACGGGGAGAGTTTTTCAGAGAAATTAAAAAATATGAACTGGCTATAAAAGACTATTCAGAATCTATTCTAATCGATTCAACAAAACTAATACCATATTATAGGAGGTCTAGTTTATATCTGAAACAAACAAAACAATTTGACTTAGCTATTAAAGACTACAATAAATTATTAGCGTTAAATGAAAACTCCTTGAATAAAAAAGGTTTTATTTATTTTAACCGAGGCTTTGCTAACTACAAGTTAAAGCGTTATGACAATGCCATAAAAGATGATCTAATAGCTATAAAATACCATCCAAAAGAACCAGCAGTCTATTTAAACCTGTTCTGGTTTTGTACACTTAAATTTTGGTATTTTTATTTCATTATCCCTGTTATTATTTTTAGAAAGCGAATAAAAAGCCAATTTGTTCCTAAAAAATAATAGTCTAAAAAAAAGTTTTTAGACTATTTCAGTCTATAGACCACCGGCTTCCCCGGACTTGCATCCAGCTCCAGGCTGGTGATCTGAAAATTCAATAAGTAAAGGCCATCCGCTACAGCATCGGGCACGTAAATGAGTTCGGTGATGGTTGCCCAATCACGAATATTTCCTGGGTATTGCCAGAAGGCTTTATGAGCAAGTAATTTGCCTTCGTCTTCTTCCCGGTCTACGGAAGGAAGATCTGTGAGCAGGTGATCGATGCCATTTTCAACCAAAAATTTGATGGCTTCATGGTGAAAATAGGGAGGGTTGGCACCTGAGTAATTACGAGTCAGTTTTGAACGATCATTGGGCACTGTTCGAACGATCAAAGCCTGCACATCAAAAGCATCAAAGGCTTCCTGCATTTGTTTTTTAAAAATCACCAGATCGCCATTATCCATTTTTGTTGGTTCGACGGTTACCAGTCGTGCAACATGATGGAAGTTCTTCAGGCACTTATTTATGGTGTATCTTTCTTTGGCAATATGCCCCACACACTCCGTGTGCGTTCCATTACCATGCGGGTTTAGTTTGATATTTTTAAAATTCAGCAAACCACCCTCCTCTGTTGAGCCGACAAAATCACCTGCAACGACCGGCCAGATCTCCACCGGTGGAGCATAAAAGCAATTCACTTTATCTTCTCCCGGTTCAAGAGGAATAGAAATATCAATGGGCTGCTGGAGGTCAGCCTGATAGCTCCTATGATTATGTGTAAAGGTAATTACCATTGTCTAAAATTAATTCCGGGCATCCTTACCCCAGGCAAGTTTTTTGTGGAGGGTTTCCATAAAACGCACATCATTCAGCTGAACCACCTTAGCCGGAAAATCATTCTTGCGGATAGCCAACTGGTGTTTTACCGTCACCACATCAAAGCGGGAATCCAGGGTTGCCAGATAATTTTCGGTACGTCCTTCAATTTCAAACGAAAGTACCGAATCATCCGGTATTACAATCGGCCTCACATTGAGGTTATGTGGTGCCACCGGCGTCACGACAAAGTTGCCGGATCCAGGGAATATGATCGGTCCTCCGCAACTCAGGGAATAAGCCGTCGATCCTGTTGGCGTGGCAATGATCAATCCGTCTGCCCAGTACGAATTCAGATAGGCCCCATTAATATAGGTATGAACAGTGATCATGGAGGAAGTATCCCGTTTCAGCAAAGTGAAATCATTCAGGGCAAAAGGTTGCCCATTGAATAAAGGAAAGTTAGATTCCAGGTATAACATGGTTCTGTCATGAATGGTATACATGCCTTTTACCAGTCCATTGATGGCATCCCGGATACGTTTCTTTTCAATACTGGCCAGGAAACCTAGTCGTCCAAGGTTAATCCCCAGGATAGGCACCTCGCTGTCCTGAATAAGGGTAACTGCATCCAGTATGGTTCCATCTCCTCCCATAGTGATAAAAAAGTCGATCTTTTTTACACTGAAATCCAGATGATTTTCAAAAACGCCTACCTCCCGGCGAAAATCAATGATCCCTTTTAACTGCTCATAAAACTCCACATAAACAAAAGCAATGATCTTTTGCTCATACAAGACATCGAATAGTTCCTGGATGTAGGGAATATCTTTTTTCTTAAACTTTTTGCTAAAAACAGCTACCTGCATGATCTAAAGATTCGACTTAAAATGTAAAAATAATCCTTTTTCACCAAGGCGATTAAAACTATACTCAAACCTGAAAACAATGTCGTGAAAAAAAATGATATCTACCGCAGGACCGCCCCCCCAAAGTAAAGTTTTATTCAAGGTATTCACCCCTGAATCAAATGGATCATTAGCACAACCCCAGCCACTACTGGCCCTTAAATATACCCTGAAAGGAATAATTTTGAACGATTCAAAAGGCATTATTTTTCCAAATCTCAGTTCATTATCCATCAATTTATACCGAAAAAAAGCTTTGAGCAATACTGCGTCCAGGCCATCCAGAATATAATACTCATATCCCGGTACAGTGGTTCCACTGGACCCCATGATATGGCTGTTCTCAAACGGCGGACGAGTACGAATGAGAGAAGCTTTTCCAAAAAAATCATACCCGCTACTCCAGCGGTTCGCGAACTGAAAATAATTCTCATGCCTCAGCGCAAACAACAGGAGATTTTTGTCTTTGAAAATTCCCAACCCGGATTTGGTCAGTTTAACTTGAAAATAAAGTCCATTTTGCGGGTAAGCGACAACATCTCTGAAATCATAAGTAAAAGCATATGATGCACTAAATGCCCGTTCGCTACCTTCTCCATTGGCAAAAAACAAAGGGTTTAATTGTTCATGAACAATACTTCCTACAGACTTCCTGTTGTACGAAAGTCCCCATTCATGCATGATGTTATGCCCGGGGCGAAAGGTTAAAGTCAGCAGACTGGAAAATTTCTGATAAATAAACTCATCATGCTCTGCATAGAATAACTGCTTATTGGCATTGGTCAGGTAATTGACCTCCCGCTTTTTTTGATAAGCAACCGCACCACTCAATCCAAGTGTTTTGGCTCTATTCAGGTAGGGGAAAGTATACTTCAAACCATATTGCCGGACATAGCCGTATTTAACCTGAAAATTTAATCTATCCCTACGGCCGGTAAGGTTGGTGTGAGTGAAATCCATGCCCAGGTTAATCCGGTTGAGGTCACGTTGCTGTTCAACCCACCAGACATTAAAATTCCTGTCGACCCACTCGAAGATGGGAACCGGGAAAATATACCAGCTCTCCCTTAGATCCACCTGAATGTGAACCTTATTGGTAGCAGCCTCCCAGTTTTTGAAATAAACATCCACAACCGTAAAAAGTCGTGTATTGATCAGGGACTCCTTACTGCGTTTAAGAATATCCGATAGTTCATCGACGGGAATGGAGTCTCCCAGTTGAAATAATAATTCCCGGTAGATTACACCGGGTTTGGTATGGTCGTTTCCGGAAATAGTGATTTTGTCTACAACGACTTTGTCCTGCTGGCCACATAAAGCAACAGCCAGAAAGGCAAAATACAAAAGCAAAACACTTCTGATTTTCAGGGAGAAGCGTGAAGTCGTGTAGTCCGTGGAAAGCAATGCCTGTTATTTTCAGCAAAGAAAACGAACTCAGGCGTGGAATGCAACTTTAGGTGAATTTATTACAGGTTACTGGTTGCTGGTTACTGGTTCAGGAAGTCCGGTTTTGAAATAAAACAATTCCAAAATAGACGAAACCAGTAACCAGTAACCTGCATCCAGGTTTATTTATTCAGACTTGATCCGGTTCTTCTCATCCTCTAATCCCGTTTTACGACTGCGGGATTTTACTTTTTCATTTCCGAAAAGGTAGGAGAAATTGACTCTCAGTCTGCGACTTTCCCAACTTCCGCTGGTCGCAATATACACTCCACCGAAATCACTCTCTCCACTCCAGTTCATGGTATTGAAAATGTCACCTACGGATACTTTTACATTCCCACGACCTTTCAACACCTTCGCTTTCACACCTGCTTCAACTCCCCACATAGATTGGGTTCTGAAGGTTCCTCCCCAAACAGAAGGCGAGTTGTAAAACCCAGACAATTCAAGAGACAATCCCTTGGGTAACATGAAGGTGTGCTGATTATAAAAATTCACGGCATTCACTTTTACATCTACGATCTTGCCTTCACCGAAATCAGCTCTGTTCAGCTGTTGATAAGCATTGAAATTCACATAAACATTCCACCACTTCTTGATACTGATTGGCGCACCAAAATTCAGGGAGATGACCTGTTGACTTGACAGATTTTTACTGGATATAAAACTCCTGCTGGTCTCTGTTGTATCGATGATCTCCGTAAAGAAATCCTCGGTATAACTGTAACTCAATGTCGTATTGTAACGGTAGTTATAGGAATTTGTCAGTTGTACTGAATGCGTGTACTGTGGCTGCAGGAATGGATTACCTCTTTGATAGGTAAGCTCATCCAGCTTGTATTCAAAAGGATTCAAATCCTGGTAACTAGGTCTTGTGATCCGGCGGCTGTAATTCAACCTCCAGGTCGTTTTAGGACTGGCCTGGTAAGTTACGCCGGCAGAAGGAAACCAATCGAGATAGGAACGTTTCACTTCATCATGCTCATTATCCTGCACGCTGGTCAGGGTTCCAAGCGAATTAGTCTGCTCTGCGCGTAGACCGGCCTGAATGCCCCACTTTTCAAACTGCCGCTGGTAGTTGAAATAGGCAGCATTCACCATTTCATCATAAACAAAATTATTACTTCGATCGGTATCGAGGACTTGTGAATTTCCTTCTACGTTGTAAAAATTAAAAGTATTATCGGTAGTCACATCGGAAAACTTCAATCCCGTTTCAAGCTTACCTCCCAGAATATTACGCTCATGGTCTAGTTTAAAACTCAACAGGTTAATATCCGTTGGCATTTCACTGTTGAATATCCTTTGGGTATAAATGATTTTTTCATCCGGACTTGTATAATAATTCGGTTGATAGGAATTTCCATCTCTACGGAACTGTCCGTAATTGGCATCAAAATTCCATACGGTACCTTTATTATCATCAAAACGATAGTTTAAGTTATAATCCATATTACTCGTTTCCCCTGCAATGGTCGTTGGGGCAAGCAATAAACTATCCACAACATCGCTGTTTACCATGGAGATTTCCGTCCGGCCATTGTTGAATTCACTCCTGTCACTTACAAATCCGCCTACGGTAACCCCCAGGGTATTTTTATCATTCAGGAAAAAGTCCGCTCCGGCCTTAAAGTTATGATTGGCAAATTCGGCAGTACGAATATTGCGTTGATCAAAAACAACGCCCAACTGTTCGCGGTAAAGGTTGAAGAAGTTGCGACGATCTCCGGTGCTGTGGGTATAATTCCCAAAAACATTTAACCGCTTATTTCTGTGATTCACACCTACTGATCCATAATACTTAGGGAAAATGGCAGCGGTATATCCCAGGTTCAAATTAGCATTGGTTCCGTGACGTTTGTCCTTTTTCATCTTAATATTGATGATCCCGGCATTTCCTTCTGCCTCATATTTGGAAGAAGGATTGGTGATGATCTCAATCGCTTCAATTTGGTCAGACTGCATGCCTTTAAGCATTTCCACCAAGTCATCCTGGCCAAGAGGAGAAGGACGACCATCAATGAAAATTCGTACACCGCTTTTACCCAGCAGGATGATGTTGTCATTGTTGTCCACTACCAGTCCAGGAGCTTTTCTGAGCAATTCAAAAGCTGTATTGCCCGTAGCGTTGATGCTTCCTTCCACATTAAAAACGGTCTTGTCGGGTTTTACCTCCACAAGGGGTTTTAGTGCTGTGACAACTACTTCACTTAATTCTGTACCATTATTTTCCAAAACCACCGTAGGCAACTCGGTGACCTTATCGGCGTGGACCATAAGAATTTCGGAAATAAAATCAGGAAGACCAACAAAACTGGCCTTGAGCCAATATTCTCCCGGTTCAATGTTCATCATTTTAAAAGAACCGTCTTCGGAAGAATATTCCGCTTTGACAAGAGTACTGTCGGCAGCATCAAATAGTAAAAGATTGGCGAATGCCAGAGGTTCGTGCGTTGCGTCCGTAACAAATCCGTAGACACTTCCGGCTGAGTCCTGTCCCCACACGAAGAAGACCAGGCATAGCTGCATAGCAGCCAGGCTAAACAATTTTTTCATAGTCAGGTGATTTAACGTATTGGCAATTCAAAAATGTTTGGGTTATTACCAATACGATGCAAATGTAAGCGTCCAACCCTCTCCAGATCATTTTTTTCGACAAATGGAATGGATCAAAGGCTTAATTCGACCTGAATACGCTACGGACTGAAATGTAAAGCGAAAATTGTGAAGTTATTGAATGATATGCTCAAGGCGAATTCCACGGGAGCCTTTCAGTAAAACCATTACATCGGAAAACGCCTGATCCTCATACCAGTTTTTCGCATCACGGGAGTCTTTAAAATGTATTTGTCCGGAATCCACAACCTTCCCGAATTCCTGACCGACAAAAACACAAGTATCCATATTGAGTTCTTTGACAAGTTGAATAATTTTGTTGTGTTCCAACTCACTTACCTCCCCCAATTCAAGCATATCTCCAACAATAGCTATTTTTTTGCGGCCTTTGCTTTCCATGTCAGAAAAGCTCAATAAAGCTTTTTCCATACTAACGGGATTGGCATTATAGGAATCCATGATAAAAGTAATCCCATCTTTTTCGATCAACTGAGAACGATTATTGCTTGGATGATAATTCTCAAGGGCAATGGCCATATCTGATTCAGGCACACTGAAGAATTGACCGACGGAAATCGCTGTCAGAATATTATTAAAATTATAGGCACCTATCAACCGGGTTTCAACAGCAATGCTCCCCGTTTCGGTAGCTATCTCTATTTCAACAAAAGGGGAAGCTCCTTTTAAAGTTACCTTACCATCTTTACCGTAGAAAATCTTATTGCTAACCTGAGAGGCCATATCCTCCAGGTGTGGCTCATTTTGGTTGACAAAGCCAATGCCGTCATTTTCAGCAAGCCAATCGTAAATCTCCGCTTTGGTCCTGATCACTCCCTCAAAACTACCGAATCCCTCCAAATGAGCTTTCCCGACGTTGGTCACAAACCCATGGGTCGGAGCAGAAATCCCGCAAAGGAAACCTATTTCGTGCAAACCATTGGCTCCCATTTCAATGACGGCGATTTCCGTGTCAGCCGGCATGGACAACAATGTCAACGGTACTCCGATGTGGTTATTAAAATTACCGGAGGTCGCATGGACCTTATATTTTTGGGCAAGTATCGCAGCAAGGAGTTCTTTTGTAGTCGTTTTCCCATTGGATCCGGTCAGGCCAATGACGGGAAAATCAAATTGGTCACGGTGATACCGGGCCAGCTGTTGCATGGTTTCCAACACGTTTTCTACCAAAATATAGCCATCTCCCTCAACAACATTCGGATCATCAACAAGGACATAAGCTGCCCCTGCTTCCAGCGCAGCTTTAGCAAATTTATTACCGTCAAAATTGTCTCCTTTTAACGCAAAGAACAAAACCCCTTCCTTCACTTTTCTGGAGTCTGTACAAATCTCCGGGTGTTGTTTGAAAATTTCGTATAACCTTTCAATGTTCATTATTGCTTTCCTTTAAAATAAAAAGTTCCTTCCGGCATCAGCCAAAAGGAACTTTTATGTAAATGTAAAACACTTTTATATTTTACATCAATATTTTCCTAGTATCTTCTCTTTCCTCTTTTCTTAGTCTTGAACTGATTACCGCTATCCATCTCATTTCCGGAAGGAGCACCCACTCTAACCATTGCACAACGGAAACCGAGGTCGCGATCAGACTTGTCCTCATCTTTGAAACGACGGGAACCAGGAGAGAGCCAGTAAGCTCTGTCTTGCCATCCACCGCCTTTGAAAACGCGGGCTTTATCACCGATCAACGTATACTTACCATACTCGTAGTAAACCTGAGATTCCTGGTCACCATCGAGGTAGTTGTATACCTGACCACGCTTGTAGTTTTCGCGATCAGCAGCTTCATCATCCTGAACATACTCATATCGGATACGTCCGAGAGAGTCAGTACCATCAGGCAAGCCGTTTTCGTCCAACACTTTTTTCTTGAATTTATTACCACGGTAAGGGTTCAAATCATGTCCCTGAGCATCGCTCAAAGTGATACTGGTCAATGGTCTGTAAAGGTCGAGTGTCCACTCGTTTACGTTACCGGCCATGTTGTAGAGACCAAAATCATTAGGAAGGTAAGAGCGAACGGGAGCTGTAGGACAAGCGTTATCGTTCAACTTTCCTGCAAGACCCATGTAATCCCCGTGTCCTTTTTTGAAGTTAGCGAGGATGGCACCCTGCTGCTTATCACGCTTTTGATAGCGAACAGTGTTGCCGTTCCATGGATAAATCCTTCTGTCAGAGATCAATTCATCAACACCTCCGATCTGATTACCCTGAAGTGATAAAGCGGCATATTCCCACTCTGCTTCAGTTGGCAAACGATATTCAGGAAGTAATATACCATCTTCAAAACGTACAGGACGCTCACCACCGGTACGAAGGTCTTTCAGGTTCTTACGAACATTACCTTCATATTGACCAAGCAGGTAAGCTTCTGTGTTGAAGTTTTCATCATCAATCTGCTCATCCGGGTTGAGGTTCAAAATTCCTTTTTCAATGAGTAACATCTCGTTTACCCTGTCGGTACGCCATTTACAGAAGTCTACTGCCTGCAACCAGCTGACACCTACTACCGGATAATCATCATAAGCCGGGTGGCGGAAATAAGTTTCCACGTAAGGCTCATTAAAAGAAAGTTCCTCACGCCAAACAAGGGTATCAGGAAGAGCATTCAGGCGTACTTCCGGATAGCTCTCACCAAATACGCGGTCGAGCCAGTACAAATACTCTCTGTAGTTACTGTTTGACACTTCGGTTTCATCCATGTAAAATGAAGAAACGGTCACCCTTCTTGGAATGGTATTCCAGGAGTACAATACATCCTGTTCAGTATTTCCCATAGTGAATGTACCACCTTCGATGAGGACGAGATTCGGACCGGCTTCCTGACCTTTATAATCGGTCTTTTTCTCAAAGCCACCCCATTTTTGGTCGTTCATTTTCCAACCTGTGATGTCGGAACGCTCACTACGACCGCATGAGCTTAATACGAGTACAATTCCAAAAAGAATTGCGTTTAATTTCAACAAATTTTTCATTTTCCTTCCTTAAATTTTTGAGAAATGACGAGCAAATATAGTGAAAATGTTCTTTTTACATTGGGCTCTTCCAAATTTAACACTTTAAGCCTTTTTTTTATTTGCGTTTTGTCAGCAATCTATCATAATATGATAAACCCTTTTCGCGCGAAATTATTGTAGTTTAACAAAAATTCTGTCCTAAACCTGATGAGATTTTTAAAATTTCGAGCTCACGTGTAATTTTAGAAGCCCCAAATTTGGTTTATTTATTTGGTCAAAAAAAATTTTCCGGGTTAAAATCAGTCTTGCCGACAAAGTTTTTCAAAGTGGTTAGGTTTGTTTGATGTGGTCCCGACACTTTGTGTTCCCCTTCTGCGGGAACCTGTCCGCGGCAAATTTACCGGGATCTCCCGTTGGTCGACTTGAGGTTGTTATTAACCAATTCAAACCATATCAAACAGCGAGCAGAGCGAGCATCAAACCATATCAAACCTTTAATTTCCTAATTCAGGAAATTAAAGCAATCCGTATACCGGCGAGCAGCTCTCTTGCGCTTGAATTCCTTACTATCCTCAAAATTGAAACTCAGAGAAACTTCATGTGTTCCTCCCGTACCTCCCGGGGCTGTTGCCAGATTGGAAACGGTCAGGTCAAAGCTGTATCCGATACGCATCACTCCGACTTTATAACCTACCAGAGCAATAACTGCATCCGGATTAGAAAAAGTATGTCTGTACCAAAGACCTCCGTAAAATTGTCTAAGGCCGGCATAAACACCTCCGTTGATCTGGCCAAAGTCACCTTGTTTAACAACCATCAGATTTGGAGATATGAACGTTGGGGGTCTGCGGTTATTGCCTTTTTCTAAAATTACTTCCCATCCACCATGAGCGGTAAGTCTGAGCGGAAGGCCCGCCTGAAGGTTATTATTGATTAATAAGAGATCATCATCAGGAGAGTTGAGGTGTTTAACTGAAAACCCTGCGTGGAACTTCGGGCTGTAATACATTATACCCGCAGAAATATCGGGAATGGTACGGTTGAGGGATTCAGGCCTGACCTCTTCCGTTGGGTTAATTCCCCCGGTCCCGTCTCCTATGCCATTCAATTCATCAAACTGATCGACAAACTGTAACCGATCCCAATCGACAAAGGATTGAATAACCCCGGCCTGTACACCAAACTTGATGACGTGTTCCCTTTTGATGCGAACTTTATATCCAAAAACTCCGGAAATGCGGTTACTCCTGTAAACTTTATCACCTGCTGCATCGGTCATGACAATCAAGCCAAATCCGCTGTTAAGTGCTTCGACTGATTGCTCGTAGGTCGCAGCATAGGTGGCATAGGCATTAGGCCAGTTGGGGTATTGGTTTCGGTAATTTAAGGTAATACGAGGTGCGTAAGTAACCCCGGCAAAAGCAGGGTTCAACTGAAGTGGCGTGGAGTAAAACTGACTAAAAACGGGGTCTTGCGCGTTTGAAGAAACCGTAAAAAACAATAGCCCCAGAATTAATAATCTATGCATAGTATGTTGGTGAAGCTTTTTCAAATGTAAATAACCTTTAAGTGTAACTTAGTCGAGGCTAAGGAGGAGGCTAAGGCTAAGGTTTTTTCTGAATTGTATTATATGCTTTATTTCAAAAAAGTGGATGAGGAATATATATCAAATCAATTATCTTAACAATTCCTCAGCCTTAGCCTTGGCCTTAGCCTTTTTTATTTATATGCCATTTTTATACCCGGTATCGTACTAATTTTCAGCAAAAAACGATTTTTTGAAGACATTTGCAACAGAAAAATGGTAATCTAAGCGACCTTAAACTCTTCCCGAATGTTAAATTTGACAATATGCAACATGCAATCACGTTTACTGAACGTTTATTGTTCGTAGTTGCGTATGTGATTAAAAACAGACTACTATTCGGATAAAACCAGCTGACGTTTGACATCACACCTATATTAAAGGTATATGAATGAAGAACATCAGCAATAGCAAAGTGGTTAAAATTATGCAGTAATTTTGCTTTTTTCAACCGCAGAAAAATTTCTACACTGATGAAAATAAAGACTACTCTCCTGGTCCTGGCAATAATTGGCCAGATAAGCGCCTTTGCCCAAATAAATATTTCCGGTGATCTCAACTGGGAAAATGAAGTCCATGAAATTACCATCGCGGATGAACCCATCCAGATATGGAAATTTGACGGAGGAGTTATTTCTGATCTCTATGATGGCCTTCCGTTTTACCTCAAAAAATTTGACCTGCCGTCCAATGGCCGGATAGATGTGGAGATTTTAAATACGGAATTTGAGCCATTCCCTATGCAGGCCTCCGTGGCAGATGAACACCTAAGTGAAAGACTTATTTTCAAAACCTCCGTTGGAAGAGACCGCAATGACTTTTACGGCAAGATTGCCTTTGTTCCCATAGTAAAAAGGAATGGCCAATATCAAAGACTCATTAATTTCCAACTTAACATCCGGTTTATTCCCGAACCTGCCCTGGCATTCAGAGGTCCGGAAAACACGGAAACTTCTGCTTTAGCGGATGGTGATGTTTATAAACTGGCTATTAGCCAGACCGGCATTCACAAGCTTACCTACAGCTATCTCAAAGATGAAATGAATATCGACATAGACAACGTCGATCCAAAAACCATAAAAATTTACGGTAACGAAGGGGGCATGTTGCCTTCCTATTCAGAGGCTGATCGTGTTGATGATTTAGCAGAAAATGCCATTTGGGTCCAGGGACAGGATGATAGCAGCTTTGATTCAGGAGACTACATTCTCTTTTACGCTGAAGGTCCCAACAAATGGTATTATGATTCGGATGATCAGATTTTTAACAGGAAACAGAACATCTACGATACCAGGAATTTTGTCTTCTTAAAAATAAGTGCCGGTAACGGTCTGCGAGTTTCAGAAGAAAGCAGCCTGCCCTCAGCAGACTATACTACCAGTCAATTTGATGATTACTACCGTTTTGAAGAAGAAACACTGAACGTTTATCACGAATGGTCCAGAGCAGAGGGTTCAGGGCAACAGTGGTTTGGTGATTATTTTAAGGTTGCCCGAAGTTATGATTATGAGAATATCTTTAATATTCCAAATCTCGTCACTTCCACACCGGTTAAGCTACATGCCAGAATGCCACTTCGTACAGACGTAAGCTCTCGTTTCAATTTGACTATCAACGGTCAGACTTACCAGAGTTCTTATGCTTCGGCCATTTCCATACTCTCCGGGAAAAATGATAACATCATCGATTATTTCAAATGGGCAACCATTGAGGAAGAGGTTACCCTTAGCTCAGGAGATATTGATATAACGGTGGAATACCCGCTTCCGGCAACATCCAGCCCAAGCGAAGCCTGGCTGGATTACATCCAGATCAATGCGAGACGACAATTGACTATGTCCGGTGAGCAAATGCACTTCAGGGATATTCAAAGTATAGGTCAGAATTCAACAAAATTTAACTTATCCGGTGCCAATGCTAATCTGCTCATCTGGGATATTACAGAACCATTGGCTGTAAAAAGACAACAGGCCACTTTGAATGATGCCAGTACACTTGAGTTTAATGCTGCAACAACTGAACTGAGACAATTCATTGCCTTTGATCCTGCTCAAACTTTATTACAACCGGGCTTTGTTGAAAAGATCGAAAATCAGAACATTCACGGTATTACCGATGCTGATCTCGTAATCCTTTATCCGTTGGCATTTGAGGCACAGGCACAACAATTTGCTCAGCACCGGAGTGCTCACAATAATTATTCGGTGGCTTTGGTTCGTATCGATCAATTATATAACGAATTTTCCTCAGGTCGCCAGGATCCGACGGCGATAAGGGACTTTGCCCGTATGCTCTATGACCGTTCTGAGAATTTCAAATATCTGCTGTTATTTGGGGATGCGTCCTTTGATTTCAGAAATATTTATGGCCTGGATTATCATTATATTCCAACTTTTGAACGGGATAGTGCCAACCCATTGTTCAACTTCCCAACCGACGACTACCTCGGCATTCTTTACCACGAAGTTACCAACGACCCGCTCGGAGGTGACCTGAATGTATCTGTGGGAAGGTTTCCGGTTGCCAGTGAAGAAGAAGCCCAGGAGGTTGTAGATAAAATCACCATGTATGATGAACATCCCGACCGCATGAGAGACTGGCGTACCAGGATGGTATTCCTGGGAGATGATGAAGATACGGGTACACATTTTGACGACGCGAATATTGCTGCCAATATTGTTCGTGATTCATTCCCGTCCTTCAATGTCGATAAATTATTCGTAGATGCCTTTCCTCAGGTTTCCACCTCTGCAGGTGAAAGATCTCCGGATGTTACTTCAAGTTTGAATAAATCTATTTTTAAAGGTGTTTTGGCAGTCACTTATCTTGGTCACGGCGGCCCTAAAGGATGGGCTCAGGAACGGATCCTGAACATATCCGACATCCTGAACTGGAAAAATGAAGAGCATTTTCCATTATTCATCACTGCTACCTGTTCTTTTACGGCATTTGATGATCCGGCATTTGTATCCGCGGGGGAAGAGACCTTCCTGAATCCAACTGGCGGGGCAATCGCCTTATTCACAACTACAAGAGCAGTATATGCCAACGCCAATTCTACACTTACGAATCAAACGATCAAGCAATTACTGACCCCGGACACCGACCACAGTAAAACCATGGGGGATGTTTTTATAACAGCAAAAAATGCCGTAGCCAGTGTAACCGGATTGAATTCAAGGAAATTTGCCCTGATGGGAGATCCCTCCCAGGTAGTGGCCGTTCCTCAATATGATGTTTTGACTACCAAAATCAACGGTGCTGATGTTTCACAAACGGAACCTGACACCATTAAAGCCCTGGAGCAGGTGGTGATCGAAGGTGTGGTATTGAACCAGGACGGTAATATTTTTGAAGGCTTTAACGGAACGATCTATCCGACTATTTACGATAAGGATCAGACCTACTCTACCTTGCAGCAAGATCCCGGAAGCCCGTACAGGGAATTCCAGATTCAGAAAAACGTGCTTTTCAAAGGAAGAGCAACGGTAGCTAATGGTCATTTTTCCTTTACCTGTATCATTCCTAAAGATATCAATTATGAATTTGGTCTTGGAAAGATCAGCTATTATGCGGCAGACACTGACCAGATGATAGATGCCGACGGTTATTCAAAGGATATTGTGATCGGAGGTATCTCAGCCGAAGGGTTTGCGGATGATCAGGGACCTTTGGTAGAAGTATTTATGAATACGGAAGATTTCGTCTTTGGTGGCATCACCAATCCGGACCCGACGCTTTTGGTAAAGCTTTCGGATGATCACGGGATAAATGTAGTTGGTAACAGCATAGGCCATGACCTCGAAGGACTTCTTGATGACAATACACAAAACACCTTAGTACTCAACGATTTTTACGAGGCTGAATTGGATGATTATACCAAAGGTATGGTCAAATATCCTCTTTCAGACCTCGAAGAAGGACGTCACACCATGCGGGTAAAAGCCTGGGATGTGGCCAATAATTCAGCGGAAGGTTATACCGAGTTTGTAGTAGCATCGGATGCGGGTGTAGCTCTTGAACATGTATTTAATTACCCAAATCCGTTTTTTGATCGAACCTGTTTCCAGTTTGATCACAATATGCCCGGAGTGGAAATGGATGTCCTGATAAGGATATTTACCGTTTCCGGCAGGTTGATCAAAACCATTGAACAAACGATGATCACGGACGGTGCCATCAGGCAGGATGATTGTATTGAATGGGATGGGACGGACGATTTTGGGGATCGGATCGGTAAGGGGGTTTATGTATATAAAGTGCTGACGAGAGTAAGAAACTCCGGAAGTGACGATTTAAAAGGAGAAAGTGCCTTTGAAAAATTAGTTATCCTAAAATAAAAATCACTTTTTTTCGTAAAAGTGGCAGGGTCTTTGATATAGATGATTAGGAAATAGGTTTTATTTGAAACTTGTGGGTTAATTGTTCATGCAACAAAAACAACCCTGGAGCAGTAAAACCTATTAAATACGCTGAGAAAACGGTACTTCCGACAAGAAAACGGTGGTATCATTACTTTCTCAGTAAGTTAAAACAGCTAGGAAATAGTATATTTGCGTGATTTTTCTAATTACGCCCTAAAGAGAAAATAAAACTAACGGTTTATCGGACAAGAAATAAAACACTACAAAATTTAAAACCTGCTTTCCTGCAAATGCAGACAGACAATCAGATTTAAAATTTTAATTAGATAAATCGGTGTTTAAATATTTTGTAATTCATTTATTAAATGCTTGAATATCTCATGAAGAATTTAATTATTGCTACTTCTTTTTTGATGGTTATGCTCGGCTTTCTCAATACAGCGGAAGCCCAGTATTGTTATGAGGAAAATGGAAAATATTACAACCTCGACGGAACCCCTTGTACCAATGCTGTATTAACGGCTGTTCCATTTTTGCGTATTGTTGCCGATGCACGTTCAGGCGCCATGGGTGATGTTGGTCTGGCCATTTCACCTGATGCCAACGCCATGCACTTCAATGCTTCCAAACTTGCTTTTATTGAAGATAATGCCGGTTTATCCGCTACCTATACGCCCTGGCTGCGGTCACTTGGTTTGAATGACGTTTACCTCGCTTATCTGTCAGGTTTCGTTAAAATTGATGATCTACAGGCAATTGGATATGGACTTCGATATTTTTCATTGGGTAGCATCCAGTTTACGGACGCGAATGGTATGGCTTTGAATACTGGTAAACCTAATGAGTTTGAAGTTGCTCTTGCTTATTCCCGTAAATTGACGGATAACTTCTCAGCTGCCTTGACAGGAAAATTCATCTACTCCAACCTGGCTTCAGGACAGCAGACAGAAGGTGGTGATGTGATCGAACCAGCGCTTGCCGGTGCTGCTGACATTTCCGTTTATTATGAAAATGAATTGAAATCCGGAGATAATCTTAACTTCGGGTTAGCCATCACTAATATCGGTTCAAAGGTAACTTATACCCGTTCATTGCTGAAAGACTTCATTCCTACCAACCTTGGAATTGGAGCGGCATACGAATGGAATATCGATGACTATAACACGCTTACTATTGCAGCGGATATCAACAAACTTATGGTACCAACACCATGCCAGGGAGATGATTGTGATACGGACGGTAATGGTCCTGATTACAAAGAGATCGGTTCTATCGCCGGTATGTTCTCTTCTTTTGGAGATGCTCCGGAAGGATTCAGTGAAGAATTGAAAGAGTTGATGTACTCTGTAGGTGTTGAATACTGGTATGATCAGCAATTCGCTGTAAGAGCCGGTTACTTCTCTGAGCATGCTCAGAAAGGAAACAGAAAATATTTCACTGTAGGACTTGGGTTGAAATACAACATTTTCGGAATGAACATTTCCTACCTCGTTCCAACGACAACACAGCGTAACCCGCTGGATAATACTTTGCGTTTCTCCTTGTTGTTCGACTTCAGTGCTTTTGATGCGGATGAGTAGGGAGTGATTGTTGCTTGCTGGTTACTGGCTGCTAGTTACTGGTTACTGGTTGCTAGTTACTGGTTAAAAGGCCTTCGTTGAATGATCAACGAAGGCCTTTTTGGTTTTAAAAAACTACTACGGGCCAATAAGCCGGATTCTGTAATACTGCCGGAGCAGCATCTCTGTCATTTATCTAGTCCCGGGCTCACGCCGGGGATCCATCTGCCTACCCCTCCGGACTTTTCTTTCGAAAATCAGGCCGAGTTAGCCTGACTTCCCCAAAGGGATGATCCGGATGTACGTGGCATTTCAACCCACAAGGTTTACCAACCGGAACTGTTGCCAGCCCGGCCGTGCGCTCTTACCGCACGATTTCACCCTTACCTGTTAAGGCGGTGTATTTTCTGTTGCACTTTCTGTCTCCCCAAAGGGAGCCCAGCCGTTAGCTGGTGTGGTACTCTGCGTTGTCCGGACTTTCCTCATTTCGACCACAGGGTCGAACCGCGACAGAGTAGCCCGTAGTAGAGGTAAAAGTAAATATTTTTTTCATAAGGGAGCTTAAACTTCAGTTAACACCGTTTTTTCCCTTTTTCATATTGTTGAATTCCCCTCAAAAGGTGTTCTGCATTTTTAGGGCTCTTCAATAAATAATAAGTTTCCAGCATAGCATCGTAACTACTTTTAGGCAATAAAATGATATCCTCTCCATTTTCCAATATTACTTGGGCTGGTTCTTGCTTTTCAATTACCCTATCCAAATAATTTTTAAGCTTCCGATGCAAATCACTATAGGTTATAATATTTATTTTATATGTAAAACGTTAGGAGGGGAATTCCAGTTCCAAGTCCAACAAAGGTTCTTATCATTAACTTTAGAATCCTTTGAACAAGATGGAACCACTTGAAACCATATCAAACGTGAGCGAAGCGAACCCTCAAACAGCGAGCCTGCGAGCACTCGATCACTCCCCCAACTTACTCTCCAGTTTCTTCAAAAGAATTTCCGCACCTTTAAGAGATGAGACACCTTCCTTGATGATCATGATGCGTTTATGGGATTCTTTAAACTTCAACCCCAGTTCTGCTCCTCCCGCAGCAATGAAGGCCATGATCTGCTGAAAGACAGGACTTTCGTAATAGGGTGATTGCGGGTTTTCAATGAAATAACAACGCAGTTTATTGCTTTTAAGAATAATACGGTCAAACCCCAGCCGCCTGCAATGCCAGCGCAGCCTCAACCCATCAAACAGCTCCTTGACCTGCTTGGGTAGTTTTCCAAAACGATCCACAAGCATTTTGGTAAAATCTTCAATGGATTCCTCTGTTTCCAAAGCATCCAGTTGTGTGTACAAACTCAGACGTTCCTGGATATTCGCAACATATTCATCAGGAATGAGCATTTCCACATCGGTATCGATTTGCACATCTGATACATAAGTGCGGTTCTTCTCGAGTTCTTCTTTGAAAAGTTCCCGGAATTCATTTTCCTTGAGCTCCTGGATAGCTTCCGCCAGAATTCGCTGGAAGGTTTCATAACCTATTTCGGAAATAAATCCGCTTTGCTCGGCACCCAGTAAATTCCCGGCGCCCCGAATATCCAGGTCCCGCATGGCAATTTCAAATCCACTGCCCAATTCAGAATGTTCCTCCAATGCCTTGAGTCGTTTACGGGCATCAGACGTCAATACCGACATCGGCTGACTGAACAGGTAACAAAAGGCCTTTTGGTTCGAACGGCCTACCCTGCCACGCAATTGATGCAGATCACTCATGCCAAACTGATGGGCGTTATTGATGATCATCGTATTGGCATTGGGAATATCGAGCCCTGTTTCAATGATATTGGTGCAGACAAGGACATCGTATTTCTTTTCAATGAACGACATGAGTGCCTTTTCCAGGTTTTTAGCTTCCATCTGACCGTGAGCAATGCCGACATCCACATCAGGACAAAGCCGTTGAATGATCGCTGCCATATCCGCCAGGGACTTCACCCGGTTATGTACAAAAAATACCTGTCCTCCCCGATTGACTTCATAATAAACGGCTTCCCGGATCAGCTCTTCACTGAAGATCCTGACTTCGGTATGAATAGGTTGCCGGTTCGGTGGTGGAGTACGGATAATGGAAAGGTCCCTGGCAGCCATGAGGGAGAATTGTAACGTTCTGGGAATAGGCGTTGCCGTCAGCGTCAAAGTATCTACATTTACCTTGAGGTTCCGAAGTTTTTCCTTGGCCGCCACTCCGAATTTTTGTTCTTCATCGATGATAAAAAGTCCCAGGTTCTTAAATCCAACATCCTTGCCAAGTAGTCCATGAGTCCCGATGACCAAATCGAGGCTTCCCTCTTTGAGTCTCTGAAAGATCTCCCTCTTTTCCCTGGCCGTCCTGAAACGGTTGATATAATCCACGGAAACGCCAAATTCTTTTAATCTTTCGCCAAAGGTGCGATAATGCTGCAATGCCAAAATGGTGGTTGGCACCAAAATAGCGACTTGCTTACCGCCAACGATAGCTTTAAATGCCGCCCGAACCGCCACCTCGGTTTTTCCAAACCCTACATCACCGCAAATAAGCCGATCCATTGGAGTGGGTTTCATCATATCGGCCTTCACATCATTCGTGGCCTTGAACTGATCAGGTGTATCTTCAAAAAGGAATGAAGCTTCCAGTTCATTCTGCATATACCCATCTTCCGGGAATGCATGACCTTCGGAGGCTTTTCTTTTGGCGTATAGTTTTATCAACTCACCGGCAATATCCTTGACCTTCTTTTTGGTTCGACTCTTTAATCGTTTCCAGGCGTCGGATCCCAGTTTATTGAGTTTGGGAACAGTTCCCTCTTTACCCACATACCTCGTGATCTTGTGCAGTGAATTAATACTCACATAAAGCACGTCATTATTCTTATAAAACAACCTCACCGACTCCTGGATATGGCCGTTGATATCAATTTTCTCCAGTCCGGAAAAGCGCCCGACTCCATGATCGATATGGGTTACAAAATCTCCTGGCTTTAGTTCCCGAAGCATTTTAAGGCTCATGGCCTTATCTTTCGTAAAACCTTTTTTGAGGCGGTAACGGTGAAAACGCTGGAAAATCTGGTGATCCGTATAACAGGCAACATTCAAATCAGGATCAATGAATCCTTCATGGATGGCCCTGGTTACCGGGTGGAATTCCACATGAGCTTCCAGATCTTCAAATATGGAGTAGAAACGTTCTATCTGTTTTTTGCTATCCGTGAAAATGAAATTTTCAATACCCGCTTTGGAGTTTTTCTGAAGGTTATCGATCAGCAGGTTAAAATTCTTATTAAAACTCGGTTGAGGCCTGGCGGAATAGGAAATTGTCTCATCCGTTTTTACCGGAACTTTTGAACTTCCAACAAAAATCAGGTTGTATTGCTCAATGTCTCCAACTACTTCATCCGGCCTGATAAAAGCTCTGTCCCGGAAAATAGTTGCCAGTTCCCCCTCATCCAGGATGGTCAGGCTTTGGGAAAATTCAGATGCCTTGGTCAGGCACATTTGCAGCCTGTCGATGAGCATTTGAAAATCCTTGATCCAGATGGTCGTATCCTGATTGAGAACCTGAAACAAAGGTACTTTTTGCGTTTGTTCGAATTTGGTGTGAATATTTGGAATGATGGACAGCCGTGAAATAGATTTGACGGACAACTGGGTGGTTGGGTCAAAGGTCCGGATGCTTTCCACTTCTTCATCAAACAATTCTATTCGATAGGGATAATCATTTCCGTAAGAAAAAACATCCACAATGCCGCCCCGGATGGAAAACTGTCCTGGCTCATAGACAAAATCTTCCCTTGAGAATCCAAATTCTATCAGGACATCAGTAAGTGTAGGTACATCCAAGTCTTCTCCTACTTTCATTTCGATTCGATGTTCCTCGAGGAAATTTGGTGCGACCACTTTTTCGAATAAAGCTTCCGGATAGGTAACGATTATTTCGCTGCCGGAAGCCGATGTAATCTTGTTGATGGTTTCGGTACGCTGCAGGACGTTGTTATTTTCCAAAACCTCAAAATTCATTGGCCGGCGGAAGGAATCCGGGAAAAAGCGAACGGATTTTTGATCAAAAATGCCTTCCAGGGTATTCTGGATGTATGCGGCATCTTCTTTATCGGTAGCAATGAAAAGGTGGTGGCCGGTATTGGCCCGGATCGTTCCGGAAAGGACAAAGCATTCCTGCGAACCGACCATTCCTTTGATTTGTAACCTGGCCGGTTTTCCCGAAGCTGAGGGCTCGGTTTGGCTTATAGCCTGAACTATCTTCCCGGTGCGTTTATCCGACTGGAAAATATCCAGCAAACGCTCTAAATTTTTCACGAGTGCGAAAATAAAACCTTTAATACGATTTAAAAAATCAGTCAGGTTTATTTACAATTAAAAAACAATTATGTTTCGTTTTCAGGCTCTTTTTTGATCATTGGTAAGGAAATGTTATTTGCATTAATCTGTCATTCTTTGTAAATTGAGCTTTTGTGGTTCCTGTGCCATTTTTCCTTTAAAACAGGGGACATTCCCACTTCTTTTCTTGTTAACACCCATTTTTTCCACTTGCCAGGGCATAACATATTTTCATAGTTCAATACCCAATTACATCGATACCCGGGATGTTCCATGGGCAATCGTGACAGAGAACAAGAAAGTTCCTAACCATAAATTATTTGGGAGAAGTATTGATGGGCAGTAGTTTGAACCAATTGAGACTTCCAAAATAAATTGGACCTTTACCATAGCGGGGTGCCAATGTCACACGGGTGATGTTTGGTGCTCCGCATTTTTTATGGGGTTAATATTGAATTTCCATTAACTTCAATCCAGACAGAATTTCGAACATTGAACAGTGAATTTCGAACCTGCCTCCTGCGTCTGCAGGCAGGTTTCGAAGTTTTTCTAAGGGTGAGCAGCTACCCATACCTCACCGTCTTCGAAAATTTCTTTTTTCCAGATCGGTACCGTTTGTTTGAGGGTGTCGATGGTGTATTCGCAAGCCTCGAATGCAGCTTTACGATGGGGAGTGGTGACGGCGATGATGACGGCAATTTCGCCGATATCCAAAATACCTGCCCGATGGTGGATGGAGATATTGATTACCTGCCACCGATCCACTACTGTTTCCGCGATTTTTTTCAATTCCTTGATGGCCATTGGTTCGTAGGCTTCAAATTCGAGGCGCACCACTTTTTTGCCTTTGGTGGCATTGCGCACCGTACCGATGAATACAGTGGAACCGCCTGCTTCGGGTGAAGCGGCGAAGTTGATACAATCGTCCGGCTGGAGGGGGGTGGATTTGATTTGGATGTCGATCATGGATTTTCTCTTAAATGGCCTTGATAGTACCATATGATACTATCAAGGATAAAAATACACCAATTTAGTGTGAATGATAGTATCATATGATACTATCAAGAGGAAAAAGCCTTTGGCTATCTGTTAATCATCAGGGTTCCAATCCATCATGGACTCAGAAATACTATTTTTTGGAAAAATAGTATTTCTACGCCACTGCCCTCCGCTGCCGGATGGCCAAAGCTCCGGCAAAGACCAGTCCCGCCGCCAAGACATACCAATACTTTCGCCAAAATGGTACATTAAGCACATCCAGTTCTCCACTCTCTCCAATTACACTGAGGTGCGACCAGTAATAAGGCGCCTGGTAGGTTGGCGGCGCGCTTTCCAGGTAGGACAATTTAGCCTGCCGCATAGCTTCTGCTTTGGTCATACCTTTTTCGAGATTCTTATAAAAGCTTACCAGAATATCTTTAGTGGATGCATCAGAGGCATTCCATAAACTGGCTACCAGACTTGGACAACCCGCCGCCGCAAATGCTCTGGCAAGACTGCGCACCCCTTCTCCCCTTTCGATGATACCATTGCCGGTATTGCAGGCACTCAGGACTGCCATTTGAGCATTTAGCTCCATCCCGTAAAGATCGGCCGCACGGAGAAAATAATCAGTGCTGTCGTTTTGGCGGGTGAAGATTAGGGCGGAGTTCATGGGGGATACCTATCATTGAGTATGCCGTGGGTCGTTATTAAAAGGATGCAAAATAACAGTTGCTTCTTATAAAAACAGATGTATTATCGATAAAAGGTTTAGAAGTTATTTCGGGAAAAACGTTAAATATCTACAAAAAAAATATTAACTTTATATATTCTGCAATCCATTGAAAACTTGAAATATTTTCGTTTACTAAATTTTATATTATGGACAAATCAAAGTTAATAAAAATGAGTGATGGCACTCTAATCGAAGTCCAAGCCTCACCAAATAGCATGCAACAGATTTCCAAAAGAAACGCAGAAAATGTTGAAAAGGGCCTTGAACAAATTCAACCGTTGTTTCAGGTAGCTATTGATTCTGTTGTCAAAAATGTTGATTGGAAAAGAGATGATTTTGCTCTTGATGTAGTTGAAATTGAATTAGGTATTGGATTTGAAGCTGAAGGTAATATTTATGTAGTAAAAGGTAAGGGTGTTGCAAACTTTAACGTTAAATTTATTATAAAACCTAAATAATAAACTTTCCAAAATGAGCTTTGATCCTGCAAAGTCCATCTTTCATGTTACAGGTAAATCAAAGAATGACTTTGGCACTTGTTTCCTAATCTATAAAGATAAAGAATTTTCATATTTCGTTACTTGTGATCACGTCGTTAAAGATGTCAGCAAGAATGAAGACCTATATGTAGATAATCAACCTGCATCGATTGTCGCTTTTGATCCTTCTAATGGATTTGATTTAGCCATTCTTAAAACCTCCAAGTTATTCAATGCTATCCCTTTTGACCTTAATTACAATCTTGATGGAATAAAAAAGGGAACTAAACTTAAAGGATGTGGATTATATGAGATAAGTAGTAGTAAACAAAAGCTAGTTGAAGAGTTTGACTGCTCAGTAAAAAAAAGAACTAGAATTCTATCTTCAACAGGAAAACAAGAAGACGCTTTTTGGATTTCTTTGAATGAAGATGAAGACCAATTACATCAAGGATTTAGTGGCGCTCCAATTTTTGATAATAACAACAGAGTCTGTGGATTTATTCACCAAAGAACAGAAGATGCAAAAAATGGGCTGGCAAATTCCATTAATACCTTATTTGCAGTTTGGGAAAAGTGTCCGTTAACTAATATTCCTCAATCTGTAAGAAGTCGGCTAATAAAACCCGAAGATAGTATAGTAAACTGCGAAAAACCCTTAACCATATTAGAAAAGAGTATCTCAAATGAGCTAAAAGAATTAAAGGTAATTACTTTAAAAGGAGCTAGTGGAATGGGTAAATCTAGAGTATTAAGGGAATATCTTAAAATCTTAAAACAGAATGAAATCCCAAATGATTTTATTGATTTAAAAACCAATCCATCTGTTGAAGTTTTTTTAGACAAAATTATTACATTTATTGGCATTGGGTATTTTTCAAAATATCAAGATTTTCTAATTGAGAAAAAACCTAGAGAACCTACCCGGCAAACCTTAAAAGATTGGGAATTAAACCTTGCTAGGAAGTTCTATATGGATCTTTCAAAAATACCTAAGGGTAAATTTTACTATTTTATTATTGATCATTTTGAAAAGGCTGATAGTAATTTTAAACATTGGGTTACTCTTTTCATTGAAAAAAATTCAAAAAAATCACCATTGTCAATTATTGTTGGAGGTCAAGAAATACCTCAAATTGCATTTAATGGAAAACTTAAAATTGACTTAGAATTAGGGCCTATTCCAATAGACTACTACAAGGATTATAGAAATCGAAAAAAAATTCCACTTAATGATCAAGATTTAGAAAAAATTCACATGGCCTGTAACGGTTCTCCCAAACTTTTGTTAGAATATTTTAAAAAAATTCTCGCCTCATGAACCAAGAGTTGATTAACAATTTAATACATGCTAAGGAAGATCATGAGAAAGCCTTTCTTATGGCACAGTTTGCTGTGTCAAATGATGATCAATTGTGGGAATTAATCCAATTTATTTCTATTACTCATTCTTTCAATGAAGAATTAATCAATTTTATTAAAAGAGAATGCAAAATTAATGATAATGAAAAATCATTATTAGATAAATTATCCAATTATACCTTTGTAGAACCCTTTGGGGAAAACAAATGGGCTATTCATGATTTAACACGAAACGGAATAATCAGGAAAATATATCAAAATGATAAAGAACAATTTCAAATAAAGGCCAATATCTTACATAATTTTTATTTAAAACAAACTGATAAAAACTCTGTTCTTGAATCAATTTTTTTATTACTTATTTTTGATTCGAAAAAAGGATTTGATCAATTAAAGAAAAAATCAAATTTATTTAGATCAAAACGAGACTTTTCAACGGTGCAGTCTTTAGTTGATAATACAAGAGAATTATTTGAATTAGGGATTGTTAATGACATAAAAGTAATACACGAAATAGAGAAGCAAGAGTTTTACACAAATACTAAAAAACTTGACAACTGGGCCTCAATAAGAAAAACTACACAACCAGATAAATATTTTCAGGAAGCTTTTGATTCATTGAATATTAAAGGATCTTTAGATTTTAAATTACTTGCAAAAAGTAAAAAATATTTTGAAGAAACAATCAAAAAGATAAAACTGAGTGCCTTAATTGATAATTATGAAAAATCCCAAAACACAAACGATATTCCACGTCAAATTCTTTGGCTAATCGAAATTGTTAAAGAATATTATTTTCGTGATGATTATGAAAATGGATTAAATTATATTTTCACAGGTATTCGATTATCTCCAGAAAACAATGAATTATTGTATTGGAAAGTAATTCTTTTGGTGGACCAAGGAAAATTTGAAGAGGCATGGACTTTAATTAAAGAAATGGAAGAAATAGACTCTTCTAGTTCTTTTTTATTTAAAGCCTTTTTCCACTACTACTTAGCTAAAGAAGAATACCAAAATGCAATTTTAATTCTAAATAAATTAGATCAAATTTCAAAAGAAGTCGAATGGATTCTTTGGAATAAAGCCTTTGTATATTTTCAAATGACCGAATTTAACAAGGCGATTGAATTTTTAAATGAAGCAATAAGGATAGACGATTCGAGTGTTTCAAACTTATTATTACGTGGTGAAGCTTTAATTGAAATTGGAGAATATAAAAAAGCAATTTCTGACTTTAATAGAATAATTAATCTAGATAATAGCAATACTAAATCACTATTTGGAAGAGGAAAAGCCTATTTCTTAATTGGCAAAAACAAAAAGGCTCTTAATGACTTTAATGAAGTTATTGAATTGGATAGTAACCATATTTTAGCTACCATTTTCAGAGGTAAAATATATCAAAACTATAATGATTTCGATAAAGCAATCCAAAATTCAAACAAAGCAATCAAATTAGACCCTAAGTTCTTTTTGGGGTATTTTTTAAGGGGTGAAACAAATTTAATTAACAAAAAATATAATGAAGCAATAAAAGACTTAGATATAGTTGTTGAATTGAATCCGAAATTCCTTGCAGGATATTTCCTTCGAGGAGAAGCCTTCCTACTAACTGATCGTTTAAAAGAAGCTATGGAGGATTCAAATTTATTAATTGACTCAAATCCTTCATATTTATTAGGTCACATTTTAAGAGGAGAAATTTATTTAACTAAAACTCTCTACGATAAGGCATTAATCGAGTTTTCCAAAGTTATTGAATTGGATAAATCGTTTTTCCTAGGCTATATATTGCGTGGAGAAACCTTTCGACTATTACTTGATTATGAAAATGCAATTGAAAATTTCAATGAAGCAATAAAACTTAGCAAAACAACAGCTTGGATTTATGTTAGAAGGGGATTATCATATCAATTATTAGGTTTCTACGATAAAGCGTTGGATGATTTTAATCAGGCTATTGATTATGGTTATCGAATGGATTGGGTTTATGGTCAAAGAGGAATTCTGTATTTACAAAATGGCGACTTAGAAAAAGCAAAAAGTAATTTTAAAAAAGCACTTGAAAAAAATGAGAAGAATCCCCAAGGATATATATTCCTTGGGATAATTTATAGGTTATTAAAAAAATATGATCAATCGATTGAATATTTTAATAATGCCGAAGAACTGGATAATTTAGATCCTCTTATTTTCTTACACCGTGGCCAAGCTTATTCAGATAAAGATGAATTTAAGAAGGCTATTTCTGATTTTAACAAAGCCATTAATCTCGATAATTCAAATCCAAAGGGATATCTACTTCGAGGTCAAAATTACATTGATTTAGTAATGTATAAAAAAGCTCTTTCTGATTTCGATAAGGCTATTAAACTTAATGAGTCTAATCCAGAGGGAGTTTTATTGCGTGGAGAGGCAAATCTTCTTTTACAAAGATTCGACAAAGCCATTGTTGACTGTAGTAAAGCGATTGAACTTGACGAGATGAATTTACCTGCATATTTACTAAGAGGCTTTTGCTATTTATTAATTGATAAAAAGAATATCAAAAAAGCAAGTTTAGATTTTAAAAAAGCAATTAATATTGATTCAAAATTCGCATATACTTACTTTTTCTTCGGTGAATCCTTCATTATTACGGAAGAATTTGAAAAAGCAATAGAACATTTCAACAAAGCAATTAAATTAAATAAAACAATACCAATCTTTTATAATAGACGGGGAAAGGGGTTTTACAAAATTGGGGAGTATAAAAAAGCTTTGTCAGATTTTAATAAAGCAATAGAATTAGATAAATCTGAAGAGAAGTTGCTTTTGAAAGATTTTGGAATGATCTACTATGAAATCAAAGACTATGAAAAGGCTTTATTAAAATTTAATGAAGCAATAAAATTAAATGGACCAAACCCAAAGGTTTTTCGGTTTCGTAGCAAGGTAAATTACAAATTTGGCAATTACCTTAAAGGAACAACAGATTATATTAAATTTGTTTTACATAAAATAGTATTTCAATTATTTGGCTTAAGAAAATATAATATTTTGGGGTACTCCCTACCATTCAATAAAGAAGTTGAAATTTGACAATTTGTCCTACCTATTCAAAATTTCATTCTAAAATCAGATTATTTATATAATCAAAGTATCCAAAGAAACCCAGTAAGGCTCTTGAATAGCCACCACACTTTTTTCCATTTTTCCATGATTTTGCGGAATTTTTACCCCGAAAGATTGTTTTTAGCGTCGGGAAAGATGAGATCTGGGGGAATCGGAATAAAATTAAACAATTCAGCGAATTTTCAAAAAAACATTGTTACAAAACAGAAAAATAACCAAATAATCATGACACCCAACATCACCGAAAAGCAAGCCATTGAGCTGCAGCAAAAGCTGGCCAAAAAAGTCGTCAAAAAAGGCAAACTGACGAATATCCGCTACGTGGCGGGTACGGATGTCGCCTACGCCAAAAACAAAAAACGACTGATCGCAGCTGTGGTGGTGATCGATATCCGTACCATGGAAGTCGCGGAGCAGGTGGTGGTGGAAGATGGGGAGCGGTTCCCATACATCCCGGGGCTGTTCTCTTTCCGGGAAATGCCACCCCTGATGAAAGCATTCGAACAACTAAAGATACGCCCTGATGTAGTCATCATCGACGGGCAGGGACTCGCCCACCCGCGCAGATTCGGGCTGGCCTGCCATTTCGGGGTACACTACAATATCCCAAGCATAGGTTGCGGTAAAACAAGGCTGATCGGAACATTCGCCCCGGTCGGGGAAAAACGTGGGGACTTCAGTCCGCTGGTGGACGGGGAAGAACTGATCGGCAGTGTGCTGCGTACACAAGATGGTATCAATCCACTGTTCATCTCTATCGGTCATAAGGTGGACCTGAAAACGGCACGTCAGATCGTGTTGAAACTTTGTACTCAATACAGGCAGCCAGAGACGACTCGTAAGGCAGATGAGCTGGCGAATCGGATGTTGAAGGGGTGAACTGGTTGCTAGTTGCTGGTTACTGGTTTTTTAACCGCAATGAGCGCGAAGGAGGCGCAAGGTTCGCAAAGTGTTGTTACAGAATGAACTTGTATCCAGCAACCAGCCTACTTATGCTTAATCTTCAATACCAAAATGGTGAAAATAAAAAAGAAAGTCACGGCATTGGCAATGATGACGGGTAGATCCTGCATCAAAAAACCGTAGATCAGCCAAAGGATGATGCCCACCACTAATAATACATAGGTGGAAAGGGAGAGGTCCTTGGTATTACGGGTTTTGATCGTTTTGAGGGCCTGTGGAATGAAGGCTATGGTGGTACAGGTGGCGGCTACGAGGCCTAATACGGTTGTGGCAGTAAAAACCATGATGTCGAATGAAGGTGTTGAAATAAGGCGCAAGATAGTACTTAGTCTGGAATAGGGAGCCACGAATGCACGAATAGGTTATAAAAAATATTCGTGCATTCGTGGCCCTAGCCTTTCTCAAAAGTTGGTTAACTTCGCGGCTCAATAATTTTATCATGCCGGTTATTCCCTCGAAAATAAAGCGTTCTCCTTTTTGGCTGATCAATGGTCATTTTCAGTCGGTATATCCATCCCTTTACCGCAAGGTGAATGACGTGACTTATGAACGGGAACGACTCACCCTAAAGGACAGGGATTTTGTAGATCTCGATTGGCAGGATCAGGGTAATGACCAACTGCTCATCATCTCTCATGGGCTGGAAGGGAATTCAAATCGGCAATACATCAAGGGAGCTGCTAAATTATTCGCCCAAAATGGCTGGGACATCCTGGCCTGGAACTGTCGCTCCTGCAGTGGGGAGATGAACCGGGCATTCCGGCTCTACCACCATGGTGATATCGACGATATAACGGAGGTTATTGCTCATGCTCAACAAAGAAAAGACTACCGGCAAATCAGCCTGATGGGCCACAGCATGGGGGGCAGTATTACGTTGAAATACCTGGGAACGAAAGGCAGCAACCTGGATAAAAACATCAAAAGTGCTACTGTCTTTTCCATCCCCTTCGACCTGGAAGCCGGAGCGAATATCCTCAACAAACGCTCCAACCGGCTCTACTACGATAAATTCCTATCGAAACTCCGTCCAAAGATCGAAACCAAAGCCAAAGCCTATCCCGGACGGCTTGATGTTTCCAATTTCGACCGAATAGAAGTGTGGAGGGATTTTGATGAGTTCTTCTCAGCTCCTATGAACGGTTACAGGGATGCTGACGACTTTTATGAGCAGTCTTCAGCTATCCATTACATCGATGGAATCAACATTCCCACCCTGGCCTGTAATGCCAAAAATGATCCCATTTTACCTGAAGAATGTTATCCAACGGAAGCCTGTTCCAACCACCCCCGTCTTTACCTGGAAATCCCAAAAACCGGCGGTCATTGCGGTTTTTTACAACCGGGAGATGAATTTGCCTATTCGGAGAGACGGGCGTTGGAATTTGTCAATGAAATCACCTGAAAAAATTTATTGTTTGATAAAACGGGTAAAGCCCACCTCTTCATTATTCGTGAATTTTGCCAGGTAAATTCCTTTTTCCAGATCATGCAACTGTAACCTACCATCAAACTCCTTCATTTCCAAAACTAATCTCCCACCAGCATCATAAAGACTTAATTGACATTGGTCAAAATGGTCAGGAACAATAAATTCGACTTCTTCACTCGCAGGATTTGGATGAACAGCAAAATGCCTGTTCTCAGCTTGTTTAATGTCCACAAACCGGACTGGTGAATAAGTGAATTCTCCATTCAGGTCCACCTGCTTCAATCTGTAATAATTTAGGCCAAAATCAGGCCAAGAATCCATAAAGGTGTATCTGGATTCACTGTGGGAATATCCTGATGCAGGTACTTCAGCTATTTCCTTAAAATCGGTTTTTTCACCCGCTCGTTCCAGCACAAAATAGTCGGTTTCATGCTCACTGGCCGTTCTCCAGTTAAGATCAACTTTGGTTTGATTGGAAACCCTGGCTTCAAAACTCAACCACTCCAGCGGCAAAACATCAAATACACAATTTTGATAAGCCCGATACTTTGGCGTTTCAGCATCAGGCTGTCCCTGGTATTCTTTTATGCCCCAGGACCCATATTTGGAAAAGGAACCCTGGGATGAAAAATTGACAAACAAGGCCTCTCCTCCAACCGTATTATACCAATAGTCAAGGTAGTCGCAATAAATTTGTTCCATTCTCGGATGTCTGTTTGCATCGGTCAGTTTCTGGGTGAGGGTCGTATTATTTTGATAGGCATAGGAAACCATATGTTGTCCTCCTTCATATGTCACCAACCCTAAACCGTGATCATTAGCCACCTGAAGGTTCGCATCAATGGCATCAAATGCATCAGCCTGCATAGTCGCCTCCAGCATATCTAAAACCTGATCAATGGTAATAGTCTCAATCTGTCCACTATTCCCGATATCATCTCCCACGCTATGACCAAAATAGGGTGCAATGGTTATGGCATCGGCCGTCACTCCGTTGGGATTATAGAAGGGCTCCTCAAACCTGCTCACAATGTAATTAGTGACCCAGCTATTGGCAGACTGACTGGGAATCACCTTAAAAAGGCGAGTGCTATTCGTTCCAAAAACCTGTTCGAATAAATAAAATACATCGGCTGATCTCTTGGCAGTGTATTTCCATGCCTGCTCCCAGGGTTGACCGGAATAACCAAGAGCTGCACCTTGCTGAGCGGCATAACCATTCTGAGCAAATATCCCATTCCAGACCTCATTAGAGTATTCGAGATAAATGGTCAGATTGCTGTTGAGATTAGCCTGAAGGAAAAGGGCGATTTGGGTAATATAATTATCATCTGCCTGATGTGGAATACAGATCCAGGGATGTTTATTCGTAGTATTGCATAGATCGACTATGTATTCGTATGCCAGCCCGGAAGAAACGGCCTGTGTATAATTATCGATTGGCGTTCTATCAGCCCAGGTTTGGACCGGTGAATTATTGGTGCGCATCAGGTCCATGAACCTCAACACATCAAAATCACTAATGAAATTAAGGTAGTCCGGATGAAAGGGCTGGGCTTGATAATCTGCTGAGAATCCGGGCAGTATTATTTCAATATTGTGAACCGGATCATTCACGTCTGATTGGATAATCTCAACAGAAATATTTCCACCGGCAGGAGTAAAAGTATAAGTACCCGGGCTGGAAAAGGTCCCGCTTGCTCCAAAATTTAACCGGATCTGACCGGTTCCTGAAGATTTTAAAGTGTAGGAACCGATAGGTACAAAACTTGCGGGCGTCATATCCCAAAGAATAAGGGAGCGTACTGCCTGAGGAGGGTCAATACCATTGTCATAGGGTATTTCAATCGGGTATCCGTCACTTCTCAGGGGGATTTGTACTCCGGAATCCCACGGGCCACCTCCGGCAGCATTAAAAGGAATCCACTCCCGGGCAGCTTTGAAGACATCTTTAAAAATAAACTCCTCGTTATAATCGGTAATTCCGGCAAGGTTAGTGCCTACACTCCTTGTTTGAGCAAAAAGAGAAAGAGGCAATACTATCCATATCACCTGAGGGATCAGCTTTCGAATTTTCATTTTGTACTGTTTAGGTTGAAGGTGTAACCAAATATACAGTTAAAAATAAAAAATCCGAATAGGAACCAGAACAGAGGGGCCTGAACTCGTTTAAAAAATCACCTCGATTCACTAAAAGGTGGCTTCCATGTCTTTTCCTTCATAATGGTTTTAACGTCTTCCCAGGACAAAGGATAGAAATCGTGACAATCCACTCCAATATCGAAGGCAAGAGCATTGGGATCATCAGGCAAGGTGCCGTGTGAATGTCCGTAAAGCTGGTAGGAGCCTCGATGTTTTGCCTTCCATTCCCGAATGGCATAGTGAAACAGGACAACGAGTTGTTTGCCCCGTTTAAAAGAATCATCCTTAACGGTCAACTCATAATAATCCTTTACCCACTCAAAACGATCACGACAGGCTACAGCCAATTTATCATGATTTCCTTTGACGAGATAGATCTTCCCGTTGAGTCGGTCTAAAATTTCTCTGGTTTTTGATTCTGAAGTGGTAAAGGCAAAATCTCCCAGATGATACACCTTATCATCTGGTCCGATCTTCTCATTCCAACGCTGAATGAGCACTTCATTCATTTCATCAACTGAATGAAAAGGTCTGCCGGAATATTTGATAATATTCTTATGTCCAAAATGTTGGTCTGAAGTAAAAAACATACCCAAAGAACTGAATTTTGGTTAAAACAATTCCATTTTGTCGAAAAAAGACAGAAAAAATGTCACGTTTGGCAATTCCGTGGCTTTTATATATGGGGGCTGGGGGCCAGTGAGGGCCTCACTCTGAGTGAGGCCCTCACTGAGTTTTCTCCAGCCCTCCGAGGTTTTAGAAACCTCGGAGGGCTGCGGGTCAATGGGTATACAGTAGAGCAATGGGAACAAAAAAAGGGAACGATTACTCGTCCCCCTTTTTTTCGTGTATGCTTAAATCTGTATCGGTCAAAAATTATCCGCTGGCCAGTGCAGCTGCACCACTAACGATCTCGAGGATCTCGTTGGTAATAGCTTCCTGACGGGCTTTATTGTAGGAAAGACGCAATTCTTTCAGTAACTCCTGTGCATTTTCCGTCGCAGCATCCATCGCCGTCATCCTTGCACCGTGCTCTGAGGCGTGAGTATCAAGGACAAACTTCTGGAACTGTGTCTGAATGATGCTAGGTACGAGATGATCCAACAAACCTTTCTTGTCCGGTTCGAAGATATAATCCGCTTTCATGTTGCCATTTCCTTCTTCGTTCTCCTCCTTTTCAATCTTTGCCACCGGAAGGAATTGCTCTGCAATTGGTGTTTGTACAGCTGCATTTTTAAATCTTCCGTAAGCTACTGTCACATTATCATACAGGCCTCTTGAAAAACAGCTCATGATTCTTTTCGAAACAACAGCTACATTATCAAAGCTCAAATTTTCGAACAACTCCACATAATCATCAATAATCCTGCAATCCTTATACTCGGATTTACTGAAGTATTCAAAACCTTTCTTTCCAATTGGAATGATATCCAAATAGCCATTTTTTCTTACATCAGCATATTTGGTGTCAATTACCTTGACTGCTTCTTTAATCACATTGGCATTGAATGCCCCACACAAACCTCTGTTTGAAGTAATCACAACTATCGAAGCTCTCTGGATCGGTCTTTCTTCCCCAAAAGATGTATCAACATCCCCTTCCAGATTGGAAAGGATGTTACGCAACATCTCATTCAGCTTGTCTGCATAAGGACGCATTTGCACAATAGCATCCTGTGCTTTACGCAACTTGGAAGCAGACACCATTTTCATGGCCTTAGTGATCTGCTGGGTATTGATAACGGACTGTATCCGGTCACGTACTTCCTTTAAATTAGCCATATCAATTTTTAAATTGCTGGTTGTTACCTGCTGCTTTCAGGAAGAGTCCTGTAAGGCCTCTTCCCAAAGCTCATTTTATACCTTTATTACTTAAACTGTGGAGCAATCTCGCCTGCAATTTCTGCAAGTTTTTCGAGATCTGCCTGTTCGAGCTTTCCTGCTCTGAAGTTATCAAGGATGTCACTATGCGACTGTTCCATCTTCATCAGGAAGATCTTCTCGAAATCTTTCACTTTATCCACAGCAACGTCTTTCAACAATCCTTTTGTACCGAGGTAGATGATAGCGATTTGCTTTTCTACCGGCATTGGAGAGTATTGAGGCTGCTTGAGGATCTCCACGTTTCTGGCACCTTTATCCAATACTGCAGCAGTAGCCGCATCAAGGTCAGAACCGAATTTAGCGAAAGCCTCCAGCTCACGGTATTGTGCCTGGTCGAGTTTCAATGTACCCGCAACTTTCTTCATCGACTTGATCTGAGCGTTACCACCCACACGAGATACGGAGATACCTACGTTGATCGCAGGACGAATACCCGCGTTAAACAGGTTTGACTCCAGGAATATCTGACCGTCGGTAATAGAAATTACGTTGGTTGGAATATATGCAGAAACGTCACCCGCCTGGGTTTCGATAATCGGCAAGGCAGTCAATGAACCACCACCTTTTACCAATGGGTTACCATCAGCGTCTTTGGCTTCAGCCAATGAAGGAGGAAGGTCGTTCATCTGGCGTGCGATCTCATCAGAGTTGATAACTTTCGCAGCACGCTCGAGCAAACGTGAGTGCAGGTAGAATACATCCCCTGGATAAGCCTCACGTCCCGGTGGACGACGCAACAACAGAGAAACCTCACGGTATGCCACTGCCTGCTTGGATAAATCATCATAGATGATCAATGCAGGACGGCCCGTATCACGGAAAAACTCACCAATGGCAGCTCCTGCGAAAGGCGCATAAAACTGAAGTGGTGCAGGATCAGAAGCAGAAGCAGAAACGATCACTGTATAAGCCATCGCACCGTTCTCTTCCAAAGTCTTAGCCACGTTAGCTACTGTAGAAGCTTTCTGTCCTGAAGCTACATAAATACAGTAAACTGGCTCTCCCTTATCATAAAATTCTTTCTGATTGATAATGGTATCGACAGCAATCGCAGTTTTACCTGTCTGACGGTCACCGATGATCAACTCACGCTGTCCTCTACCGATTGGAATCATCGCATCAACAGCCATGATACCTGTCTGAAGTGGCTCACTTACCGGCTCACGGTAGATTACACCCGGAGCTTTACGCTCAAGTGGCATCTCATATTTTGTGCCGCCGATCTCGCCCTTACCATCGATTGGCTGACCGAGTGGATTCACTACACGTCCAAGGTAGCCTTCACCAACCTCGATAGAACCGATCAATCCGGTACGGTGTACTCTTGAACCTTCACGAATTCCGTCGCCAGGTCCCATCAATACAACCCCAACGTTATCTTCCTCAAGGTTCAAAACGATGGCGCGAACACCAGTTTCAAATTCAACGAGCTCACCAGCCTGGGCATTTGTCAGACCGTAAACACGTGCAATACCATCCCCTACCTGGAGAACAGTACCATACTCTTCCAATTCAGCTGTGTTGCTAAAACCGGAAAGCTGCTGCTTCAATATTGCTGATATTTCATCAGGTTTTACGTCAACCATATTATTTAAAGTTTAAGTATAAAGTCTAAAGTAAAAAGTCTGCGGACTTTTCGATACAATTATTTTTTCTCAACCTTCGATACGTAAGTATTTCCGGCAAATTCTTTTTTGAGGGCTTCGATCTTGTTAGCGATACTCGCATCATACATCTTGTCCTCAAATTCGATGACAAATCCACCGATCAGCTCGGGATCCACTTCTGTGGTGATCTCCACTGTTTTGGCAGTTTCTTCACTGGCCAGCAGTTTGGATTCGATCTGCTTCAATACAGCATCTTCAACCGGAGTGGCGGTAATGAGTCTTACGGAAGAAATACCTTTCAATTCACGGTAATGATCTATGAAGACCTCTGATATTTCCGGCAGGTATTCCTCACGACCTTTGTTGACCAGAATCCTCAAAAAGGCCATACTCAACTCGTCGTATTTTCCTTCAAAGAGTTCGTTGAGGATACTTATTTTTTTGGATGCTTTTACGATCGGGCTTTTCAGCAGGAGGTAGAAATCACGCACCTCTGTCGCTGCCTTGAATGACTGCACATCCTCGAGTACGCGCTCAAGCTTGTTTTGCTCAATCGCCAAATCCATGAGTGATTTTGCGTAACGAGATGCTATTCTTTGTACAGACATGTTTTAAATTATGAAGTCCCGGCGATTTTTGAAGTATCAAAAAGCTCCGGGATTGGTTTTACAATCACAAGACAGAACATCTGCCTTTGGTTATCATTTCCGTCTGAGTTAGTTCAATTCCAACTCGTCAGTCATGGTTTTTACGAAAGCTTCATGCTCCGCATTACCTTTCAACTCCTTACGAACGAGTTTTTCGGCAATTTCAATAGCGAGTAAACCAGCCTGGTTTTTGAGGTCGGTAATAGCAGCTTTACGCTGATTGTCGATCTCTACTTTGGCATTTTCAACGATCTTCTTAGCTTCCTCCTTAGCTTTCTCTTTAGCTTCTTTGATGATGGAATCTCTTGCTTCACCTGCTTCCTTGAGGATTGAAGATCTTTCTTCACGAGCTTCAGCCAGAATTCTGTCATTGGAAGCTTGTACATTCGCCACTTCCTGACGAGCTTTTTTAGCTGTATCCAAAGCCTCCTGGATGGAGTTTTCACGCTTCTTCAATGCTTCCTGAATAGGACGGAAAGCCGCTCTACCAATAAAAAACCAAACGAGGATGAAAATAAGAGATGTCCAGAAAATCAATCCCGGATCCGGCTTGATCACATCAAATCCCGCTAATAAAATGAAATCAGTCATCGTATATGATTATTTTGTTCTTTTTGTTTTCTTTTGAATTTACCCGGGCTGACAGCCAACCGCTACAGCCCGGATAAAAGTTCAATTCTTTTAATTGCAGATTATCCAGCCAAAAGACCAACAACAATCGCGAACAGTGCCGCACCCTCTACGAGGGCCGCTGTCAAGATCATGTTGTTACGGATATCACCTACAGCCTCTGGCTGACGGGCGATAGCTTCCATGGCTTTGCTACCGATCAAACCGATACCAATACCTGCACCAATTGCTGCAATACCAGCTCCAATTGCTCCCATTATTTGAGAATTTTATTGTTAAAAAATATGTTTCGAAAAATTTTAAAAACACCTCCATATTGTTTGACTTAAGCTTAAGAAATAACTCTCTGCATTTCAGATCAGGTATGATTTTTTCCCTGCTTATGTGTTTTCAAAATTTTCCTCAATTAGATTCAGCGTCTTATAAAAGAACCATAACTTTTTATGGCTATTAAAACTCAAACCTCAATACCCACACCCCACTTCTAAACTCATCACTCTGCACTCTGCACTCTGCATTATGCACTCTCCACTCCCTAGTGCGCTTCCTCATGGTGGTGTTCTTCAACAGCCGCACCGATGTAAGAAGCAGTCAGTATAGCAAAGATGAACGCCTGCAGGAATGCTACCAGCAACTCGATCAGGTTCATAAATGCTGTAAAGGCTCCACCAACGATAATACCTGTTGGTGCACCGCCCAATTGACCTGTATCTTTAAACAAGAAGATCAAACCGATCAAACTCAGGATGATGATGTGCCCTGCGGAAATATTCGCAAACAAACGAATCATCAATGAGAAAGGCTTGATGAAAAGGGACAGAATCTCTACCGGCGTCAAAATGATCTTAACCCAGGCAGGGATACCAGGCATCCAGAAGATGTGCTCCCAGTAATCTTTCTTACCGCTCAGGTTAACCACGAGGAAAGTGATCACCGCCAAAGCCATTGTAACTGCGAGATTACCGGTAATGTTCGCTCCTCCCGGGAAAAATGGAATCAATCCCAAAAGGTTACAAAACAATATAAAGAAGAACAAGCTCATGATGAATGGCTGAAAACGCTCATAGTGTTTTTCGCCGATCATAGGCTTTGTCACTTCATCTCTGATGAACATGAAGAAAGGCTCGATGAAATTCTGGATTCCACTGGGCGCTTTGCCTTCATTCTTTTTATATCTTCTTGCAACAGTAATAAACAACCAACCGAGCAAAATTGCCGCGAGCAACATGGTCGCAACATTTTTGGTAATAGAGAAATCATAAAAGGAAGTAAGTCCTCCACCGACGAATCCGCCGTCAACAGTACTTGGAGGATCGAGTTGATACTCGTGGTCGTGGTAGTTGATGGAATAAACTGTTTTTTCTTTCCCGTCAGCAGTAGAAATGGTCTTGCTTTCAATATGAGTTCCATGAAGATCAACTTCTCCCTGTGGGAATTCAGGATCTGCGATCCGGTTCACACGTCCGTGATTCAATACGTAACCATCGATAGCCTTGTGTCCGTGATCGAATTTGCTGGACATGAAAAAAGACCAGCCATGGTCAGGAGCATAAAGGATACATGGCAATGGAATATGTACATGCTCCCAAACGTGGAATTCATTTTTGTCTGAGATGTGGTCAAGAACGGTGCCTACAGGATCATAAGCTTCACTTTCATCATGACCTTCATCATGAGATTCCTCTTCATGAGAATCTTCATTATGTCCTTCATCTTGTCTATGCTCCTGGGCAAAAACAGGGAGCGCAAACAGGCTCAAAACTATCCCAAAAATCAGACCGGAAAACAGGTTAAATTTTACCTTCACGATACCCAACTTTATACTGCTTAACTAATAGCTTTTTAAATATCGGCGCAAAGGTATAGCTTTTAGTAAGATAAAAAAATCATATTTTATCTTTTTTTCGGGCTTTTTGTAAATTTGCGGGCCATGCAAGAAGATAAAAAAAGTAAACCTAAAAAGGGCTTTATCGATTTCATCGCTAAATTTCCCGAAATTGATCTGCCTGTTTCCCTTACCGAGGAAGCCAGGCATTTGTTCAGTCTGCAAAACAAACCTATCCCGGAAGAACTGATCCATACCTTCATTCTGCCCACAGAAGATGAGGAAATGGACGAATTCTCTGAATTCATGGCCTGCTTTCAACTCCAGGGTACGGGAGCCTTTCATGCCCTTGTGTATTGGCGAGCGGGCTTAATGAATTATCAATACAACCTGATCACTTTTAATAAAAAAGGAGACTTCATCGATAAAAGGGTCATAGCCGGAACCTATGTCGAAGATGACAATATCACCCAATCCATAGCTACCATTCAGGAGAATTTCCAGGTCGTCATTGCCTCCGGGCAAAGTGAAACCGATGAGGAACTGTTCGATGCTTCATCGAGTACAACCTATATTCTGGAGATCCTGCTGGACGGAACGATCAGGAATCTCTGATAGATTAATATCTTCTTTATGTACTATGTGCCTGTGTGTTTAATTCAATTTCACAATAATTAACACCTTGTCTTCTCTCTTAAAGGAATTTCACCTTTTCTATTCAGCCATCTCTTTTTTTAAACTATTGGTAACAGCCAATTAACGGCTATTAACATTTCAAGACTGCATCTTGCCGCCATATTCAATCATAAAAAATGGACAAAATGAAGAAAGCAGTTGTTTTAATCGTAGCAGTTATTAGCTTTTGTAATGTGAGTTTAGCTCAATTATCTGTAGGTGTAAAAGGTGGTGTGAATTTTGCCAATGTTTATACCACGGAAGCTCTCGGCAATTTAACGCCTGATTTCAAATACATTGATGAATTCCACTTTGGAGTTGTGGGAGAATTGGGTCTGACCGACCACTTTGCACTGCAATCTGAACTAAACGTAATGAAAAAGGGATTGCAATTTGACGAAGACTTTAATGCCAATGTATTTAATATGCAAATCCCGCTGGGGGTAACAACAGAAGCCCGTTTCACCTATGTGGAAGTACCCTTGCTGGCCAAAGTGAAATTTGGCGACGGCCCCCTTCAGGCCTATGCGATTGCCGGACCGACTTTTGGATACGCTGCTGCCGGTCGCCTGGACAATAAAGCCAAAGCCTTACTGGAAATTGACCTGGGGACTGTGGATGTTGATCTCGATCAAATCGACTACGAACGTTTTGAAGTGGGAGCGCAAGCCGGACTTGGTGCGGTGCTTGACCTGGGAGGCACACAGCTTTTTGCGGATGCCCGTTACGGCCTTGGATTTACCGAATTGTATGACATACCCGTTTTTGAGGAAAAAGTGAAGAATAAAGGTATCTCTCTGAGTGCCGGAATTATGTTCAGCCTGTAGCCTCTTGTATACCTGAAAAACAAGTGGACAGTCAGTAGTGAACAGTCCACAGTCAGAGAAAACTCTTTTCAAATATATGTAGAGCCATGAACGCACCAAAGGGTAGCGTTCATGGCTTTTTATTTTAGGTTACATATGTTCCAGCAACCAATCAATATCTTTCATAAACTTGTCTACAGACTCTGGATCCGTCCCATTGCAGAAGGAGCGGATGTAACGATCCTTATCTACCAGGATAAACCATCCACTGTGGTCAAAACCTCCTGGAGCATCAGGATCCTCGATAGCGATACTCATGTAATCATCGGCGATTTCATAGATCTCCGCCTTGTTACCAGTGACAAAGTGCCATTTTGGAGCACTCACTTCCAGGCTGTTGGCATATTCCTTCAAACGTTCAACCGTGTCTCTTTTGGTATCGATGGAATGTGCCAAAAGCGCTACACGATCATCATCTTCGTATCTTTCATATAGTCGCAACATCTGTTGTGCCGTTTTCGGGCATATAGTCGGACAGGAAGTAAAAAAGAAATCAGCAATATAAACCTTGCCTTCAAAAGTTTCATTGGTCACCACCATACTATCCTGATTAACAAATTGAAAGTCAGGGATGGTATGATAAGTTGTATCTCCAGTTTCTTTATCGACTTTATGTTTCCCAAGCCTGGGTAACGAAGATGTCCCCATGCCCAAATCACAGGCCTGAAAGAATAAAGCTGCCACCAGGATCAAAAAGAAGTTTTTCATTGTCGAAAGATTATTTTTTAACATGCCCCCCAAGGGAATCAATAGCCTTTTCTCCATTCTGGATACTTGTGAGAATATCATCCTGAACCTTTGAGATTGCATTAGTTTGTTCAGTCAAATACGTCATAATCTCATCATGAGATTTGTCTTTCCTGAGATCTGCCAGTTTTTGCAGGTTATGCATCCACTCCCACATACCTTTATCAGCTGCGTCAAGTTCACTCAAAGCTACCTTAACAATTGATTTTTGTTCCTCACCAGTAACAACCCCTTTTTGCTCATTAAGGATTTGTTTAATCTTTTCAACGCTGGTCATCATCGGCATAACTTCATCGTGAATGACCATCATGCTATCCCAAAGGCTTTGTTCTGCAGCTTGCTGATCTGCAGGGTCAGCCTTTGTTTGTGCCGTATTATTACAGGAAGTTCCAAAAGCCATTATTGCAAAGGCCAGAAAGAAGACATTTATAAATTTCATAAACATAAATTTTTAATGGTGAATAAATCGGAAGGCAAAGGTAGGAATAAGCCCCTTCTTTTTTATGTGAATTACATCACTATTTTCTCAGTGGGTTTAGCCTCAGGTTTTTAGGGCAGCAAATCAAAAAAGGGGATCTTCCCTCACGGAAAGTCCCCCTTTTTTTCCTTTAACAAAAAACTTATTGATTACTGTTTCAAAATTTTGGCGGACACAAGTTTTTCACCATCAGTAATCCTGACGAGGTAAGCTCCCGGGGAAAGATGATCCACATGCTCGTTAATACGATTGATTTCAAAGTTTAGTTCAAGTTGGCGTGAAGCCAACACCTTACCACCAAGATCGAGAATATCCATCTGATAGACTCCCTGTATGGAACTATTCAATTCAAGATTAAGAACATCTTTCACTGGATTAGGAAATACATTCAAATCAATAGGTAATAATTCAGGTCCTGATAAAGAACTGACATTGATGGTCTGCGCAACGGTCAAGGTTGCTGCCGTGCCATTATCTCCGCCGTTGGTACCATTGCCATTGGCAGCAACTCCTGCGGCAAAGATGGTTATATCTCCGAGCTCTTCTTCCGGTGCAGTCCACTCTATTTCAAAGGTATTATCATTGCTGCCTGTTGAGTGCTCAAAATAACTCCTGTCATCAATGGAGGCAACTCTTGTTCCGGATGGAGCATCTCCAAAAGTACCTGCATTGGAGTCATCACTATTGGTTAATACAACGGACTGGACACCATATTTATTAGGTGAGCCGGAATTAGCTTCTACGGTATACCTCAAAGTGTAGGACTGGCCGGGAACATATTCGGCTACGGCATTGCCATCTTCCAGCAGTTCAATAGTCAATCCTGGATTAAAAGAACCATTATTATGACAAGCGGCGCATGTGGCTCCCTGAGAATGGGCAAAGGGACTGCCCGAACGATCCTGCATTCTTGGTCCGTTACCGCCCTCTCCTCCGGCCGGGCCATTGGAAAAAGCTAACATAAAAGCAGCTAATAATAAAATTGGTAAAGCGTGTACAAATTTAAAGTTCATATTAAGGTGTTTAATTGTTCGGCAAGGTATTCTCCCAAACCGATGATTTAAGGAAATGAAATATATGGCAAGGGAGTCCCCTTTTCCACAGTAAATAGACCCATTGCAATGCAAATTGTTTAATAAAACATGAATGGTAATTTGTCACTCTCCGTACAAATAACTGTTTTCGGGTATTTTCCCATATGTTCCCCGGAAGTGGTCATCGATAAACTTGAAATCGGCTTCCTTATCATCAGTAGTATAAAATGGATCCGAAAAAGTAACTGCTTTATTCTGATAATCAAACCTGACCAGAATGATTGGGATTTTGGCTCCTTTGGCGATAAAATAAAAGCCCGTTTTGAGTTTATCAACCTTTTTCCGGGTGCCTTCCGGGGCCAGTGCAATACTGAACTTTTCTTTGCTGTTAAAAATATCGATCACCGAATCTACGAAATTGTTGTTTTTACTTCGATCGACCGGGTATCCGCCAAGCAAGCGGAAAATGGGTCCGAACGGCCAACGGAACAAAGATTTTTTTCCAATAAACTTGGAATCGGTTCCCATAACACCTCTTGTAAACAAACCGAGGAAAAAATCCCAGTTCGAAGTATGCGGCACTACGGCAAGAATGTACTTATCAGGAATAGGCTGGACATCGAAATTCACTTCCCATCCAAACAACTTCAAAATAAAACGGCTCAAATTCTTACTCATTACCAATGTGTTTTAAGTACGATTGGTTAATTTTAGGGCAGCAGTGAATTCATCGTTTTTTAAAAAAAATCACGCTAAAGTAGGTTTATTAACTCAATTTTTAAACTTTATGTTTACAAACATAATCAATGCTGATGACCTCCACGCCCACCTGGAAGCCAGTGATTGGGTGGTCATCGATTGCCGCCATTCCCTTGCGGATACCGAGGAGGGGCGCAGAAGTTACCAAAACAGCCATATTCCGGGAGCTTTTTATGCCCATCTGGAGGAGGATCTTTCCGGCCCGATCATTCCGGGCCAAACGGGGCGGCACCCCCTTCCTGATATCAACACTTTTTCAGCATTGCTTTCCGCCTGGGGAATTGAAGAAGGAGTGCAGGTCGTGGTTTATGATGATAAAGGAGGCGCCATCGCAGCCAGACTCTGGTGGATGCTTCGCTGGTTGGGGCATAAATCGGCAGCTGTCCTTAACGGGGGATGGCAATTCTGGGTCAACCAGGCATACCCTGTTGATAATCAATTGCCGCAAAGTAATGGCCGGATTTTCACCCCTTCCGTAAATGAAGATATGACAGTTAATGTTGACGATGTAAAAACTATTCAACACGATCTGATTTTTTCCCTGGTAGATTCCAGAATTGCTCCCCGTTACCGTGGCGAGGTGGAACCCATCGATCCGGTTGCCGGGCACATTGAGGGTGCGATTAATCTGCCCTTCCCCGAAAACCTGGATGAAGACATGACACTTAAATCTCCGGACTGGCTTTGGGACAGATTTGAAAAAGCCACCGGAGGCAAACCCGGTGAACTGGTCGTTTTTTATTGCGGCTCCGGTGTAACTGCCTGCCATAATATCCTTGCATACGATTATGCTGGCTTCGGTATGGCCAAACTCTACCCCGGATCGTGGAGTGAATGGATTACCCAAATGTAAAGACCTGAACCTGTATCTTTTATTATTTTAGTTCATTCAAGTGCAAAAATAGTTTGAACATTCTCAGAACTGGACTGAAGTAAATCTTGTAAACCACAGAGAACGTACCCAAACAACTTGAACTATTTAAACACATTGAACAATTTGAACAAACTCTGTCTAAATCACACATGAGAAACTACTTTTTTGCTATTGGAGCCTTAATGCTGGCTGGTTTGGGGTTTTTGTACCCCCATACAGAAAAAGTAATAAGCCCTCCGGAAGTAGGCGCCAAAATCGACAGCCTTGATGGCGTTTATGTCTATTATAATGGTAAGATCAGCCATGTGAAAGACCGAAATGTTTCCAGCGATGGATATAACATAGGCCTGCGCTGGCAATGCGTGGAATTTATCAAACGCTACTACTACGAAGCCCACAATCATAAAATGCCCAATAGTTACGGGCACGCCAAACACTTTTTTGCCAATGGCCTCAAAGATGGTCAAACCAATCCGGACCGAAATTTACGCCAGTTTACCAACCCCAGCAAATTCAAACCGAGACCAGGCGAGATCATCATTTTTGACGGCAATCAATGGAACCCTTACGGACATGTGGCCATAATCTCCAAAGTGGAAAATACCCGTATTGAGATCATACAGCAAAATCCGGGGCCTTATGCCAACAGCCGGGAGTTTTTCAATCTTAAAAAGGCCGAAGGTTTATGGACGATTGAGGGCAATTCCATCCTAGGAAGATTAGGAAAATGATTTTTATTCCTTCAAAAACTGAATAGCCTTTTCCAACTGGCAGACCAGCGTCCGTAGGTTATAAAGCAAATCAATGATCATGGCGGGCATTTCATGGTATTCATGAACAATGCAGTCTGAAAAAATAAAGAAAGCAATTTTATTCAAAGTTCTTCAAAATCCGCCTTCTGTCCTCCACTGCTTTATCACTTTTATGGAACAATTCAATAAAAACAATGATTTCATCCTGCTCAAAATAGGCATAAACAAGCCTCAACCCAGAATTCACTCCTCTGCCCTTCAATGCTTTGCAAGCTATTTTTTTCACCTTTATCACACAGGTTTCGATGCCAAGATTACTTATCTGGAAACTAAACGGTGGGCGATCTTCGGGTTTAGCATTCAGTACCTTTTTCACCACCGACAGGTCGTCCTTAAGGGTTCTGTATTTTTTCAAAAGGGCTTTAAGGTCTTTCTTGAATTCATCGAGTTCTTCGAAGGTCATGGTTGTTCCGTTTCTTCATCATAGTTTCTTACAGAATAAGGGGCTTCCCGATAAAAGGCCAGTTCATAGTCAATATCATCTCCCTCTCCGGAAGCCAGCCAGGGCATATCCTTATGTGAATAATCACTGATGGCCGAAGCGGACCAATCCGAAAACTGATCAATGACTTTGTCCAATACCTCCTTTTCACTGGCTTTTAATTGGGTCAGATCGGATTTTTCCAAAGGCAGATATCTTGTTTGTGCAAACCCATGATACGCTGTTTTTACCCTTTTCAAATCGCCATCATCGATCATTCGATTTAATAAAGAGCTCAATTTTTGTGGAACCGGACCATAAGGCAACTTCCTATACCTGGCTCCGGTCATATGTTCTTCATACAGTTCATAATAGTTGAAATCCGCGAAATACAACAACTTATACAATACCGTCTCTCCTACATTAGGTTTTCCGGCACAACGTTCCAGGAGATAAAGCAGGACATTTTTCATTTTTCCGACCTGCAGTTTCGGAATCGAGATTCTAACTTCCTGTTTTGACTCGACTGCCTCCGTTTCCAGGTCTTCGGTAAGCTGAAAGTCTTTGGCAAGGAATTTATCCATAGAAAAACCCAGTTCAATAGCCAGCTTTTGAAGTTCAAGTACATTCAGGTTACGATTCCCCTGCTCCACCTGTGCCAGGGAGGGACGGGAAATGCCAATTCGCCGGGACAGTTCTTCCTGCGAAAGACCTTTTAATTTCCTGAAGGCAGCAACTCTTTTTCCAATTTCAACCAGTGACAAATTTGTGCTCATTCACTTAATACTTTTATTGAGAACAATACAAAGATATCAATTGTTTTAAAAACAATCAATAGAGTGTTTTAATTTAAAACAACATTATTTTACATAGTATTCATTTATGCTTCCCGCTGATTTTGCTGATTTACGATTATGAAATAATTGCTCACCATCTAAATCTGCGTATTCTGCGGGATTACACTTTGGAAAGCCCTTTAAAACCTCAATGACAGGCAACTCAAACCTCCGTCCAGTTTTCTGAATTCAGAAACATCTACAGCTATTGTTTTATACCCGGCTGCTTCAATTTTGGACTTTGTTTTAGGAAATCCGGCTGGAACGAGCACTGTTTCATTAACCCAGATACAGTTGGCTGCATAAGCTTCAGCTTCGTCAACGGCCAGGATATTGAATTTTTGAAAAGTTTCATGATCTAAAAATTCGCCGGTGGCAAGTAAGTTGTTTTGCTCTAGATAGGAAACACCGGTTTTCAGATGTAACATTTCTTCCAGTTTGACCATGGTGCCTGACATGCCGTACTTTTCCAGGATTCTGATAAGCTGTATGGCTCCGGCTTCATTGGTTCTTTCAGACAAGCCGATATAAAAATGGTTACCAACCATCATTACATCGCCTGCCTCCAAAGTACCCGGAGCATTTATGCGTTCGATATAAGCATAATGTTCCTGTACTACAGGCTCGATCAGCACGACCTCATCTCTTCTGGATAAAGCTCCCGGGCGGGTAATTATTGCACAACGAGGAGTCAGCAAGGCTGCATCTTCAACAAACGTTGAATCAGGAAAATTTTCGTCAGGTTCCAATACAGTGACTTCAACCCCGCAGCTTCGAAGAGCCTCAACATAATTTGAATGCTGCTCAATCGCCAGGTCATAATCCGGTTTTCCCAAATCAACAGAAGTCAACCCCGAGACAAGGCTTCGCCCCGGAATTCTGACAATGGCTTTTGTAAACATAAATTTAAGGAAAGGTTGATTTTATTTCCCCAGAGGTTCTATTTCCGAAAACTCCAAACTCGGCAATAATTCAATCTCTGAAGCCTCGCGTCTCTCAAAATTCACCGGAAGGGACTCAAAGACCTTCAGTTGTTTTTGATTGGCGAGTTCATCAAAACCTACATCGTTCCAAACCATCAGGTTGGTCACCGAACAGTTAAGGATTTCTGCAAGCTGTTCAGGCGCTTCATCCTGCCCAAGCATATAAATGGAATAGGAATATGGCTTATCTGTATTTCCCTCGCTTTTCATATGCACTGCTGAGTGAAGAGCCTCAGGGTAAGCCTGACCGGCCTCTTTTGCTATAAGGTACTCTTTAAATGCAGGCATAGCCCTTTTAGGAAGGATCAAATAATTTCCTTTGGTACTGGCCGGAATAAAGTCTTTGGTATACAATGGATTTAATTTCCGGATTACCTCCATAGAGATTCCGGTAATCTGGGCAATCCTGAAATAACTAACAAAATCATGGAGTTTGACATCTTCAGTCAGCTGCATATCCAATGCAGGGAAGTCCGGTTCCAGGTTGTGCTTATCGTAATGGTGTGCCAAATAAACGGCCGCAATAAACGCAGGAACATAATTCCTTGTCTCGCGTGGAAGATATTTCCTGAGTTTCCAAAAATCTTTACTCCCGCTTCTGCGAATGGCACGGTTTACCCGGCCGGCGCCGGAGTTATAAGCTGCTAGGGCAAGTGCCCAATCTTCATATCTTTCATATAAATCGCTCAGGTGTTCCATCGCTGCCTTGGTGGATTTGATCACATCTGTGCGTTCGTCAATTTCATTATTGATCACCAGGCCATAACTCTTGCCGGTTTCCGGCATGAATTGCCAAAGGCCTCCGGCGCCAACTACTGAAACCGCATGCGGATTTAACGCTGACTCCACAACAGCCAGATATTTGAGCACATCAGGAAGATTATACTCAGCCAGGTACTTCTCAAAAATGGGAAAATAAGTCGCCGAACGACCAAGGATGATCTCTGCATTTCTTCGCTTGCGAACGACATATCCTTTTATATAGGCCTCAACAACAGGCTCGTATTTTGTCTCGATAAATTCCTGATCCATTGCTGCTAAGCGGGACATGATCTCCTCTTCATTAAACGGAGGAACTTCTTTGTCAGGGCCATTTGCAGCCAGCGGATTAATAGCCACCAGGCAAAGGAATAACAGGGGTAAGAGGTAATTTTTGAAGCAGTTCATAACAGATTTACTATGCTTGAGTAATCAAATGTAAGCAATAATCTTCATACGACAAAAGGGGAATCTTATTTCCAAATACAATCCAAAAGATCTTTAGGGACAAATTCTTATCTGGAATTGTTGTCTGAAAGACCAGAGTTTTGAAGTGAGTTCATCAATAAAAGCTCAATCCTTCCTACAAACCAAACAATATTTAAATTTTTTGTTTATTTTTTATAATTTTAAAATATATTGTTTATTTTTACACTGAAGTTGTTTCCAAATGGCTGCTAGAGATAGAAAATTGAGATTTTAGCCGAAGATAAGGCTTTAAAAATGATGCCACGCAACGCGTAGTGAGGCTTTTCATAACGATAACCTGTCCCGTACACGAAGTGTCGGGATATTCGGTTAAAAGATCATTTTATAGCCAAGTAAGCTATTTGGAATCAACTTCAATTTACACCACCTGATTCCCGGGCAACCGGGGTAAACAAAACTCTAAATCATGAAAATTTTAAAAACAATAGGATTAATTCTCCTGGCACTCATCGTGCTGATCCTCATCGTGGCACTTATCGCACCTAAAAGTGTAACCAGTCAACAGGAAGTAAGTATTGAAGCTCCTGTGGAAGTGGTCTTCAATGCTGTTAACGACTTATCCCAATGGGAAAACTGGTCGATCTGGAAAGCCAGCGACTCCACCATGGTCACTACCCTGGGGGACAATTACGTTGGTGAAGGCGGATCTTACAGCTGGACGGGGGAAGTTATTGGAGAAGGAGAACTAAAGATTCTCTCCAGCACTGCCAACGAAGCAATCAAAACCGACATCAAATTCGGACCTATGGGAGGAGCCAACGGCCATTGGTCTTTCACGCCTGCAGAGCAAGGCACCAAGGTCAATTGGGATGTGACTTCCAAATTTGGTTACCCTTTCAACCTCATGTTACTATTTGGTGACTGGGAAGGTATGATGTCGGAAGAATTCAACAAAGGATTACAAATGTTAAAAGATCATGCGGAATCAATAACACCTTCAATTATGAATAGTGAACTTGAAATCAAATTAATGGATCTTCCTGCCAGATATTACATAGGTGTTCGGGAAACCATAAAAATGGAGGAGATGACCGCTCATTTTGCTAAGAATTTTCCAAAAGTATTCGGTGCCGTAAGCCAGAAAGGTCTTGAAATGGCTGGCATGCCCAGCGGTCTTTATTACACCTGGGATGAAGCCAATATGACCACTGATCTTATGCAGGGAATCCCTTTGAAAAAGAATGAAACGATTGAAGGTTTCGAAACAGTTGAACTTCCTGCTTCAAAAGCTTTGGTCATCGATTATTACGGTCCGTACGAAGGGGTTGGTGCAGCCCACCAGGCAATGGATGCATATCTAAAGGAAAAAGGATTTACTTCCGTTCCGCCTGCCATCGAAGAATACGTTACCGACCCGGGACAGGAACCTGATACCAGCAAATGGTTGACACAGGTTATCTATTACATTAAGTAGTAGTCCGCAGCCTACAGCCCACAGTCTTCAGTTTTTTATAGACTGTGGGCTGTAGGCTGTAGGCTGTCGACTCCTCTAACCCCCGCTGACCGGAGGAATGATCACTATCTCACTGCCTTGTTCTAAAACGAAATCATCTTGCCGGTAAGCTTCGTCCACGGCAATAGCAAAAGAGGCCAGGCGGGCGAACTCAGGATATGAGTTTGTCAGAAAGGATTTCAGATCAGCTATATTGGCTCCTTCATCAATTTCCACTTCAAATTCATTTCCACCAACGATATCTCTGGCAATTCCGAATGTCAGAATGTTCAATTTCATAATTTACTTTTACGCTTCTTAATTACAACAACTCTTTGCAGGCATCATATAAATCCTTCCACTCACTTCTTTCCCGGACCACGGTTTCCAAATATTCCTGCCACACGACCTTGTCCTGATTGGTATCCTTAACTACGGCTCCGGTAATTCCGGCGGCCACGTCCGAAGCTTCGAGTTGTCCGTTTCCAAAATGTAATGCAAGCGCCTGACCATTGTGGATAACAGAAATGGCTTCCGCTGTGCTTAAAGTACTTGTAGGAGATTTTACTCGCATTCTTCCGTCGCTGGTCTTTCCTTCACGCAGTTCCCGGAAGATGAGCACCAGGCGGCGAATTTCTTCGATTGGAGCAGTTGATGGAGGAAGCTTAAGAGGTTCTCCCAATTTTTCGATGCGATGTTTTACTATGGTTACTTCTTCTTCCAGAGTAGCAGGTAAAGGCATAACAATAGTATTAAACCTTCTTCTTAAGGCGCTTGAGAGTTCATTCACTCCTCTGTCCCGGTCATTGGCAGTGGCAATCACATTAAATCCTTCCCGGGCCAATACTTCTGAGTTCAATTCCGGAACAGGCAGGGATTTTTCGGATAAAATGGTAATCAAGGCATCTTGCACATCGGATGGAATACGGGTAAGCTCCTCGATACGGGCGATTTTACCTTCCTCCATCGCAGTCATTACCGGACTGGGAACCAAAGCTTTTTCAGATGGACCTTCAGCAAGTAACCTGGCGTAATTCCAACCATACCGCAAAGCTTCTTCATTCATACCTGCGGTTCCCTGAACCAATAATTTAGAATCGCCGGAAATGGCAGCTGCCAGATGCTCTGACACCCAGGTTTTTGCCGTCCCGGGAATTCCCGTCAACAAAAGAGCTCTGTCCGTAACCAGTGTCGCCACTGCCATTTCGATCAGCCTTCTTGGACCAAAATACTTGGGTTCGATTATCGTCCCATCTTTTAACTCACCTCCCATAATATAGGTAACCACCGCCTGAGGTGACAGCTTCCACTGCGCCGGGCGTTGACCTTTATCGGCCTTGACCAAAGCCTTTAGCTCCGTATCATAAGCCTTTTCGGCATGGGGGCGTAGAATGGATAATTTTGACATATGCTGGTTGCTGGTTACTGGTTGCTGGTTGCCGGTTGCCGGTTGCCGGTAAATTAATCAATTCTTTTAATAATCAATCGAATTTGGCCCATGTGGTTAGCCTGGTGTTCCATAACATGATACCAGGCCCAATGGTTGTTCATACTACTGCCTTCCACTTTGGCCTTAAACCATTTATCGTCTTTCGTTTTCAAAAGGCGCAAGGTTTCCTTTCTTACTTCATCCCATTTATCAAGGTAATATTGTATTGGTTTACCTTTAAGCGATTCCCTGGCTTTATCTCCAAGATTTAATGCCATTTCCCATTCCTGCTCATTTTTGTTAAAACCTCTGTTCTCAAAAGTATAGACCTGATAATACTTTTCTGTTGCCGCCAAATGCAGAATCAGCGCTCCAATTCTATTGGCTTCTTCATCCAACAGGAAATCTGTTTCCTCTTGTGATAAATTGGCTACACTATTGGTTACCCTTCTTTTCAAATCTTCCATCATGGAAATGGTAACGCCAATGTGAGGCGAATAACCTTTTTTGGGTTTAATAACATTTTGTCCTGTCAATGAAAAATTACACAACAGGAGCAGCATAATGGATGTCAATAGGTATTTCATGTTCAATTGTTTTATTGGGTATAACGCTTTCAGTCAACTTGTAGTCTACAGACCAAATGGTACTTGACATTTCAGATTAAATTCTGCTCTACTTTCTCAGAACCATTTCATCAACATCTTCAAGCGTATCGGGGTTCAATACTTTCATTTTCAAACTAGGACCGTGCACATTCATAATTACCAGGGCATTTTGCGTCGTAAACCCACTGACTAAACCAGACCATGGGGTTTCTTCCTGGGCATAATATGGTGCCCCTGCCGCCCCGTTATTGATCTGCTGAATCGTCCTCGACAATTTGATCTTTTTCTCTTCGGGATAACCGTCAGGATAGATAGGTGTGTCGGGGCCAAGCTCCGTACGGCAGTAATTGTGCTCATCTCCTGTGAGGATAGCGACTACTTTACTACTTTGGTTGATCAGGATATCCAGGTATTCATCTCTTCTTTCAATGATTCCCTTTTCTACAGGTTGACCTGCCACATAAGGTCTCTTTTTATTATTACCTCGGTACCACATATCATCTCCAACATGACCTCCATTAGGGAAGGCAGGTGTGTGTTGGGTTACAAAAACATGGTCAACGTCTTTATTTTTTTCCAGCATGGCAATGGTATTTTCCAGCCATTTGATTTGGTTGTCCATTAGATACCCGTGCATGTTTCCACTTGTTGCGGTAAAACCGGAAACCGATGGTGCATAAAAGTAATCTGAATTCAATACTACCATAGCAACATTATCGTAAATGTAATAAAAGACCGTTTCGTCATAAGGTGGGAAATCGACGGCACCTCTGTCAGGATCGTAAACTGAATTATCCTCACTAATGGGACCATTATGCGGATTGACAAAATTTTCAGCAAAAGCCACCTCTGCAGAATGGGTTTCAAATGGAAACTGGTCTATACTCACTCTACTTCCTTTATATGGAAAAGCATAAATCAAGGCTTCATGATTACCCATTCCGGCTACTACCGGGAAATAATGAGCAAATGGACCTACCGCCTGTTTCCAATTGGCATATTCCAACTCGATCTCTTCCTTGTGTTTGGAATAACCACTTACAAGATCACCTGTAAATTGACAGAAGGAAACACCTTGCTGATTAGCTAAGGAAACAATCTTCTTGACTATATAATAATTTGCGCCAAGCATGGTACGTTCTCCTCCCCCGTTACCAGATCTGGAATCACTGGCATAACCAAAAGAAAAGGCAGTCCGACTACCAGGTTTTGGTGCAGTGTGGAAGCTATATTGTTGTTTATTACTCCCATAATGGATTTCATAGGCATAATCATGATTAGGCTTCAATCCCTTCACCTCGATCTCATGCTGGTAGCAAGGTTCGGCTTCCGTAAATGTTTTTCCCTCCACGGTAACCCTGGCTATGATCTTTTCATTGGTTTTAAAGGAGATGGTCGCTCCTTCCTGTGTCAAAATGTTGATAAAAGGTCCTTCCACAACGGTAGTATCAATTTTAAAAACATCTCCAGCGATGAAGGAAACTTTTCCGTCGTAAAAAATAAATCCATTTTCTCCTACCACTCGATATCCCAGTGTTCCCTTGCCACTATCTTCCCAACCAATCATATCATAACGACCGCTAAGGGTTTCTTCTATATCTACAGCACACTTTCCATTTTTGATCTCTTCTGATCTTTTAAAAAATACCGGAAGCGGGTGTTTTGAATCTCCGTAGGGAATAAACCCGTAAATTAGTTTACCTGTAAATTTTGGGCGCTTAAAATCAAAAGCAATACCTCCTTCAACACCTCGGGGATTACCCATCATTTGATCCAGGGAATACCAGGGCTCTGCATCGTCCTTGTAAATCTTTTGTCCTTCATATTTGATATACATTCGGCCATCATTATCCACATGTATATTGGAATAAACGGATGGAATTTTTGTCTGTGGCGTAGTTTTTGTTTCTACGGTTTCCTGACTTAAAACCGCACAGGAAGGAAGGCTGAGTAAGAGTACAAAAATTGATAAAACGGCAGTTCTCATGGATAATTTTTTTCTAATTTCTGAAATTGCAATTTGCATAAACTGTAAAAATAGTAAAAGACGGTTTCATCCCGCGAGACACTATGTAAAATAATTGATAAGTTTTCAATGCTCAACCATATACCAATATTGGATCAAATGAATTCATCCGGAAATGGAACGGTTTCACCGGTTGCCTTATCAACGGGCATTTGAGCATATACCTCTCTTAGATAATTGGACAACCACCGGGCAAGAGCTTTAACCACCTCCTGCTCCGCTTCAGCCAGATTAGTCGTTTCACTGATATCATCATTGATATTGAACAATTCAATTCGCTGATCCAAATGATAATAAATGAGCTTCCAGTCTCCCTGCCGAATAGCGCTAAAAGCTCCGATTCCCGGACCGGATGGGCCCCATTCATTTGGATAATGCCAAAAAAGCGGGCGATTAATATCATAGCCTTTTTCTCCTTTTAACCTGGCAACAAAACTCACACCATCCACTTCCTGCCTGGTTTCATATTGTTCAACCCGGGCTAACTCCAGGATAGATGGAAAAAAATCTTCAATGATCAGATAATCATTATTTATTGAACCAGCTTGTGTCACTCCGGGCCATTTCACGATCATCGGCTCCCGGATACCTCCCTCATATATGGAGCCTTTCCCACTGGACAAGGGCCTATTGTGGGTGTGCCTTTCCCCACCTCTCGCCACGGCACTCAGCCCTCCATTATCCGACATAAATAATATGACCGTATTGTCAACTATACCTTTTTCCTCAAGATAATTCATAACATCTCCAAGACTTTTATCCATCCCTTCTACCATGGATGCATACCTGGCTTCGATGCTATCGAGGCCCGCATCATAATAATGCTGAACAAACCTGTCATCTGCCATTATCGGAGTATGTACCGTATAATGCGCCAGATACAGGAAAAAAGGTTGTTTATGCCTAACAGGTCCTTCCAGTGCCTCCAGGGCTTCAAGGGTAAGCACCTCAGTAAGATTGATATCCTGCCCATGGTATTTTTCCAGTCCCGGAACAGGCCACGGTTGCCCTTTGAATTTTTCCAGGTTACCAAAGTTTTCTTTCCCAAAATAACTCTTTGGTGCTCCGGCTGCATGGCCGGCAATATTCATGTCAAATCCCAGATTGAGCGGTTCTGCACCAGGAGTACCAATTGCCCCAAAATGAGCTTTTCCAACATGGATAGTCTTATACCCGGCTTCCTGCAAAAGGAAAGGCAATGGAGTGGCATGAACAGCAAGGTTGGTGGATGTATCCATAGACATTCCGTTCACATTCCAACGGGGGAAGGACAGGTCCGGATGATGCTCTTCCATGGGCTGAATGGCATCTTTGTGGAGCGTCCAGTTGGTAACACGATGCCTGGCAGCATTCATGCCCGTCATCAGGCTAATGCGGGTGGGCGAACAAACAGGGGTAGCATAGGCCTGTGTGAATTTCATTCCCTGCCGGGCAAGCAGTTCCATATTGGGCGTTTGGTAGCGCTCGTTAAGAGGTGTTTTCTCCTGCCAAAAAGGTTCTGATGTATCCTGCCAGCCGAGGTCATCTACCAGGAAAAGCACAATATTCGGAGGTGGGACAGTTGCTGTCTCCTTTTTACAACCTGATAAAATGGTAATAATGAGAAAGGTAAAAACTAAAAATCTTAGGTTAATCATAGGTTTCATACATTCTTGGTAAGGCAATTTGCCCAAAACTACCAAAATGTCCGGTTTTCCAATCAGGAATTTTAGCTATTATTTTGAACCTTTCTCAAAAATTATCGAACTTCCCCTGCACAATAAAACCACAAAAAATGGCCTCCATCAGAGCACAGATCGTCGATATTCACCAAAAACGGATTTACTCCGGGCAAGTTCATTACGAGAATGGCATAATTACCCGTATCGAAGCATCGGATCACGAGGAACAAACCTATATCCTCCCCGGTTTCGTGGATGCTCATGTCCATATTGAAAGTTCCATGCTCATCCCTTCAGAATTTGCCAGGATGGCCGTACTGCACGGATCCGTTGCCACCGTTTCCGACCCGCACGAGATTGGGAATGTTTTGGGTATTGAAGGCGTAAAATATATGATCGATAATGGCAAAAAAGTGCCATTCAAATTTTTCTTTGGAGCACCCTCATGCGTCCCCGCCACTACCTTTGAAACTGCCGGGGCTGTGATCGATTCGGATGGCATCAAAGAACTGCTGGCCATGGAAGAAATCCCTTACCTGGCAGAAATGATGAACTACCCCGGCGTCATCTTCCAGGATGCTGAAGTCATGCAAAAGATCGCCTATGCCCATGAAGCAGGCAAACCGGTGGACGGCCATGCACCCGGGGTACGCGGAGAAGATCTGAAAAAATATGTAGCTGCAGGAATCAGTACAGACCATGAATGTTTTACCAGAGAAGAGGCACTTGAAAAACTCCAACTAGGCATGAAGGTCCTGATCCGGGAAGGCAGTGCTGCCCGAAATTTCGAAGCCCTGATCTCCCTCCTGCCCGAATATCCGGAAAAGATCATGTTCTGCTCTGACGACAAACACCCGGATGATCTGATGATCGGCCACCTGAATGAACTTGCTGCCAGAGCCCTCGCCAAAGGTTGCGACCTTTTTGACATCCTCAGAGCGGCATCCAAAAATCCGGTTGAACACTACAACCTGCCGGTTGGACTGTTAAGAGAAGGTGACCCTGCAGATTTCATTCTCACACGGGATCTGGTTAATTTCAATATTGATGCTACTTACATCGGGGGTGAGAAAGTCATGGAAAATGGCAAGAGCTTTATCAAACCGGTTGAGGCTGCGATTGTCAACAATTTCCACACCAGTGAAAAAACGCCGGAGGCTTTTGAGCTGGAAGCCAAATCTTCCAATATCCGGGTGATCCGGGCCATTGACGGAGAGCTGGTAACCGAAAGTTTTGTTACTTCCGCAAAGGTTGAAGAAGGTAAAGCCGTAGCCGATACGGAAGCAGATGTTTTAAAAATGGCCGTTGTCAACCGTTACTCCGATGTACCGCCTGCCATTTGTTTCATCAAGGGTTTCAACCTGAGAAAAGGAGCCATCGCTTCCTGCGTAGGTCACGACTCCCACAACATCATCGCTGTCGGTTGTGATGACGAATCACTGTGCAAAGCAGTCAACCTCATCGTTCAAAACAAGGGAGGCGTTTCTGCAGTTTTTGACAACGAGTCCCATATTTTACCCTTACCCGTGGCCGGTATTATGACCAACGAAGACGGCGAAAAAACCGGAAAACGCTATGGTGCCATTGATGCGGCCGTAAAATCAGCAATGGGCTGCACCTTACGCGCACCTTTTATGACGCTATCGTTTATGGCCCTACTGGTTATCCCCGAACTTAAACTCAGTGACCTGGGATTGTTTGACGGCAAGAAGTTTGAATTTGCAGAACTGTTTGTGTAACAAGTAAAAAATGAAAAAGGACTAAAGAACTGAAGGACAAGGGGTAAAGGGAATAATGAAAAGGGCTGAAGGGCAAAAAGCAATTCGGGAATACTCCAGTACCCGAATCCTTGCGAACCTTGCGAAACCTTTGCGCCCTTTGCGGTTAAACGATTCGCTTTCCAAACTTAAATAAACCAGGAACTTGTAACCAGAAACCAGTAACCAGCAACCACTTTTTTCTTACTTTTGCAGCCTAAACTGAATACAATGCTGAGAATAGCTGCTCAATTCATATCCATCATTTTCCACCCATTAGCAGTACCGACTTATATGCTGGTATTGCTGATGATCATCAACCCGTATTTGTTCGGCGTACGTGATTTTACGGAACAGAACAGCATGATATTGATCATCCATACCATGATGAATACGCTGATCATTCCTGCTTTTGCGATCATCATCATGAAATTCCTGGGCTTTATCAAGACCTTTGAAATGGAGGATAAGAGTGAGCGGACCGGGCCTTATATCATTGCCGGTATTTTTTACCTGTGGTTATTCCGTAATTTTCTTGATAATCCGCAGGTCCCCCTGGCTTTCACCTCATTTCTTTTAGGTGCCACCATTGCTCTTTTCCTGGCATTTTTGCTCAACATTTTTACCAAGATCAGTGCCCATGCCGTGGGGATGGGAGGCTTACTGGCCATGGTGATCATTACCATGTTTCAGTTCAGTTTTGATACTTTTCATTTGAACATGTGGTTCGGCAGCATCCAGATGAATATGACTTCCTTGTTGATGATCGTCATCGTCATCACGGGTCTGGTCGGAACGGCTCGCCTGATCCTGAAGGCCCATGTACCTTCTGATCTCTGGGGCGGATATCTGATAGGTTTTGCCAGTCAGATCTTTGCTTTGCGGTTTATGTTTTAAATAGTATTAAATATTTTCTGGTACAGAAATACTATTTTTTGAAAAATAGTATTTCTAACCACTATCGCTCCACAATTACCTTCTTCGTCACTAAACCATCCATCGTCCGAATCTGCAGGAAATACATTCCTGAAGTCAAAGCTTCAATATTCAGCACTGTTTGGTTTTGACCGTCCAACTGACTTTCCTTTACCAGTTTTCCCTGAACATCATACATACTCAATACACCAGCTCCAATCAGGCCGTCACCCAGTCGGACGAAAATTCTTGTAGAAGCCGGGTTGGGAAAAATATCCACCGGCAAGTCAGCAACGACTTCCTCCGTTCCTACAACAGCACTTTCATCAATTTTAATATTAAACTTCTGGGTTGGAGATAATCCACCTTCACCATCCCGGATAATAAAATTAAAAGAATCGTAGGGCTCCTCTCCCCCATCGTGGACGTAAGTAATATAATTGGCATTGATGCCCGTTTGACGGAAAACATCTCCAATGCCCAAAGGCTCATCGATGTAATACAAAGTGCCTTCCTCTGGCAAAGAGGTAATGGTGTACTCCAATGTGAATAAATTATCACTGTCCGGATCTTCCGCTTCGAGTTCATTTTGGGTAATGTAATTAAACCCGGCCGGAGGAACCAGTAATGTGTCATTAGTTATAGTGTATGGAGATTCGGAGGAACTTCCTGAACAGAATTCGATACTCCATTCTTCCAATGCTCCGGAAGCACCAAAACCTGAAGTTACCACTTTAACACGCATGGTCCATTCCCCCTGGAGTTGTTCACCTTCAAAAGCAGACAAAGATTCCACCGGACGGAATACAATGCCATCATCCGGCGGGCAGGTAATTTCATTTGGGGAATCATCATCAAAGCCTAATCGTAAATCCTGAGTATTGGCACAATTTTGATCGAACAGGATAACTTCAGTACCCGCCGGGCTCACCAGGGTCAACCTCAAGCTGTTCACCGGCTGATAAACCGCTTTCACGAATGGAATATTCACATCACTAATGATGCCGGTTTCTTCGATAAACAAGGTAGACTCAACGGTTGGAGTCCCCGAACCACTTATATTGACAGGCAGATCATCCGGAACATATTCTTCGCAAGTCGTGGTCACCGTCTGGAAAACGAAGGGATCCAGCCATTCGCCTGCCCCGCAAACATTTTTTGCTCTTACCCGCCAGAATAGCAAACTGTTTGGTTCAAAAAACTGGGCAGGAGTAAATGTCGTATCTGTCAGGTCATAACTACTGATGATCACACTGTCACCAAAAGTTGGCCAGGATGCAATTTCCAGATCATAGGCTTCTGCATCTTCTATTTCATTCCAGATAAAATTTGCCCCAAGGATGATACTGTTCTCTCCATTCACTGGAACATCCAAAGTCAGGTTACTGAAATCACTCCTTGTAACATCTAAAATAAACGTACGGTAAACAGTATCAACTCCCTCAGCAGATGCTCTCAGGGTAACTTCATAAGTCCCTGTCGGAAACTCCGGCCCCATATCCAGAGAAAACACCCCATCCAGACCAGGAACTACCGGGTTTTGTTCATAAGTAACAATATCGTCTGGAAGTCCGTCAACCAGCGCAAATTCTATTTCATTATTAAACCCTAAAAGAGAGTCCGTTTCAAAATTAATTTCCACTACTGCCGGTGTACAAACCTCCTGGATAAAAGGACCTACCTCCAAAGTAAAACCTGGTACCGTTGCCGGAATAATAGAGAAATTCTGGTTGGAAATATCAAAAAATACATTACCATAGCCTTCCACTCGTATCCTGGCCTGGTTGGTTTCTGTATTTGGCATGGTCACCATCGCACTTCCGTCATTTGGAATTTGATAGGCCAGCAGATAAGGATAAGTGAACCCTCCATCCACTGAAAGCCTGATATTTACAAAATCACAGTTTATCGGATCTGAAATGGTATTCGCGACATCCCATGTAACCTCCGCCTCTTCATTTATTTCATAACTCAAACCAGTTTCATTAGGAGCAGTAACCCGAAAAGGCCCACCTGTATCTGAAACGGTAATAACCATATCATCATCTGCGGTACAACCATGCAACGGGTGGTTGTCCCGGACAGTATAAGTAAATTTTATTGTTCGGGATACTTGCGGCAATACCTCCCAGGTAGGATTGTTATTATTGACCAAAGCCTGTAAATTCGGAAGGACGCGACTGTCCGACTCCGTCAAATTCACTGACCGGAACAATGGTCCGCCATTACTGTTTCCTGTTGGAGGCATAGGAGCAACCTGACTATCCATTTGTTCCCAGGTGGAAGTAATGGCACTGGCATCCTCAGCGTCATTGCTGGTTCCTGTAAGCTCAAAGGGTGTGTCGATTGGAATAGTATAATCCAACCCTGCATCAGCAGTCGGAGCAGTATTTTCACTCACTAACTCTTCGTAACAGACGCTACTTGTACCAAAGGTGACATTATCCGCAATTTCTCTAAGGCTGATGACATGGAATAAGTCATCACTATTGCTTTGTACGTTGGGCGAACAAATACCGGCATACCCCATAATGGTAGAGGCACTCCCCGGTTCAACTGCCGTTGAATTGTTGCGCTGACAATTATTATTTTGTGTATGATTTCCTCCATACTGATGCCCCATCTCATGAGACACATAGTCAATATCGAAAGGATCTCCGATCGGATTGGGTAATCCCGTTACGCCCTGAGCCTTGCGATTACTGCTGCAGGGAGATTCCAGGCTGGCAATCCCTCCTCCTCCTGTACTAAAAACATGACCAATATCGTAATTGGCAGAACCGATGATTTCATCCACCGTCTCCTGGTTTTGTCCCAACATAACCCCACCATTATTGTTGCTGTAAGGATCGGAGCCTGCACTGTAAAAAATCAATTCATTGGTATTGGGGATAAGTTCCATGGTGATGGCTGCATCCCTTTCATAAACACCGATCACCCTTGTCATTGTCGTATTAAAAGCAGACATAACGGAAGCTTCTGTTCCTCCGTGATATTGGGCATATTCGCCGGTACAAGCCAAAGCTAACCGGTATTTCCTCAACACACAATCACCGACTAACAATGTTTTTGCTTCATGGAAACCTTCATCATCAAAATTAAAATCGTGCTCAGGACCTTCTACTCCGCATTCGAATGGGACCGGATTATTTTTGACAAAATCCTTTTTAAAATAGCTGATGTAATATTCCGTATTGCCATCAGCATAAGGGTCGATAAAAACAGTACTGTGTCTACCCGAAAGGATCATGGCATGAAAACCTTTGATCGTATAATCAAAACGGACAGTAGCAGTGGGATCCTCAATGCCTTTTCCGGCAAAAGATAATATTCCCGGATAACGAGCTGCCAGATCAGGATGCATGATGGGAGCTTTTACCACATCGAAGGACTGAGTGGTTCCGTCAGGCATTGGCAGTTCAATAGTTACTTTTTGGGTTTCATCCGGATTGGAAAACCGCATTGGAGCCAGATCAAGCACAGCCTTAATAACTTCAAAATCAAGGGAAAGTGTACGATAAACTTGAGGAATAATTCTTCTATCAGCTTCTGAAAGGTCAATTTGAGATTCTGCCACATCGCTCCATGGACTTCTGCTATCTCCTCCTGACTGAGCAAAAAGGGCATGACTGGTTACAAAAATTGTTAAAAAGCTGACAATCAGAATTTTTTTATTCAACAGATTCATATTGATCTTGTTTATGTAATACTAATAATGATGCGTGTTTGGATTGGCCACAAATTTAATTTTTAATCAAAAAACCAGACACAAATACAGCTTTTTGTCATCAAACTGTAAGACACGCGCCATTTTAAACCATTTTTTCACAAGCTGTGTTTAGGTAATGAATGGTTTTTGCTAATTTCGAATGATTTTAAATAAGACGTAAACAAAACATACCGATGAAACGGATCTTACTAAGCCTTATACCTATCATTGCGGTGGCCATTTTTGCCCTGCAATATTACCCATCAAAAACAACAACTGAGACCAAAAGAATGCCAAAAGATCAACGGATCAAAGGTGCTCTTGAAGAAGACTCCATCCGGACTTACGACCCTGCTTTGGGTTATGTTCCGGTGGAAAGAAAAATAGCTGCTCTCGAAGAAGCTATTCGCCTGCAAAAAGAGGTGGACCTGATGCCAAGAAGCAACAGTATTCTGAACAATCGCTGGCGCGAAAGAGGCCCCAATAACATTGGTGGTCGTACCCGCGGCATTCTCATAGACCAGAATGATCCAGAAAGGAAAACCATCTGGGCCGGTGGCATCAGTGGAGGATTGTGGCGCACCAGGGATATTACCAATAGCGATCCAAAATGGGAGATCATGAGTAATTATTTTGAGAGCATGACCATTGGAAGTCTCGCTCAGGATCCACTGGAACCTAATTACATTTATGCCGGAACCGGTGAAGCTGTTGGAACCAGTGTACGATTTGCAGGAATGGGAATCTTGCGTTCCACTGATGGCGGAGAATCCTGGGAGCTAATGCCCGCAACTACTTCCTTTACCGTAACGCGTTCCTTATTCGTTCACCCGGAAACCGGAGACGTTTATGCGGCTACCCGTTCAAAGGGTATTCAACGGAGTAAGGATCACGGGGTGACCTGGGAAAAAGTTGCAGGATATATTACACCTGTGGATTTTGCAACCAATAATTATTTCGATCTTAAATATTCCCCTAACGGATACATTTATGCTTCAACTGCCTCAGGAGTAAGACGTTCAGCTACCGGAGACCCCGGCGACTGGACAACTTTGACAGGATCCGGTTCCGGATTTCCTCCCGGACTGGACAGAGTAGAACTTGCTGTGTCTAAATCCGAACCTAACACCATGTACATCATCGGAGATACCGGAAGCGCATCTTCTGCGGTATATGCTTCTTATGATGGTGGTGAAACATGGGTACTAAGAGGTGACCCGGATATTGGAGGTGGAGGTTACAGTCAGGCATGGTACGACCTGGATATTGCCGTGAATCCATTCAATGCTGACCATATCATCGCCGGGGAAATACGGTTGAGCCAATCCTTTGATGGAGGGTTAACCTGGACTGATGATGTTTATTCAAATGTACATGCTGACCACCACATGATCCATTTTGATGAAGAGGTTGAAGGAGATATTTACTTTGGAAATGACGGGGGTGTTTATTGGAAATCAGGCTCCGCTTCTCCAAAAGACAGAAACTTCGGTTATAACGTCACCCAATTCTACGGTGGCGCCATACACCCTGAAGCAGGAAAGAATTACTACCTGGCCGGTTCTCAGGATAACAGCTCTCTCCAGCTCCAGGATCCTGTCAGCCCCTCCGAAGGGGTTGTGGTAAGAGGAGGTGATGGCATGCTTTGTCATATCGACCAGGAAGATGGAAAATACCAGATCGTTTCAAGCCAGTATGGAAACTGGTCACTCTCTACCAATTATGGTAACACCTTTTCTGGAGGCCTTGGCGCCAATGGCCGTTGGGTTTGTGGTAGTGATATTGATAAAGAAACCAAAATAGCCTATATCCAGACCGGTAATGGAGACCTCTACCGCTGGAAACTTTCAACTGGCGAGGAAGAATTGATCGATGTCGAGGGAATCAACCTTTCAGGATTTGCTGAGGTATCAACTGTTTTTGTGGATGATAATGTTTCTAACAGAGTTTATCTGGGCACCTATAGCGGGATTGTTACCCGGCTTGACGATGCTAATGAAGGAGATGTGGTTGCTGCCGAGAATATTGGATTCTTCTCTGGGACTGTTTCTTCCGTTGATGTCGAATTCGGTAACCCTGATCATATCTTGGTGACCTTGTCCAACTACGGGGTGACAAGTGTTTACGAAACAACAAATGGAGGGGATGACTGGACCGCAGTGGGTGGCAACATTCCTGACATGCCGGTTCGCTGGGGAATATTCAGCCCTATTGATCCAACGCAAGCCTTGCTGGCCACTGAAGTTGGTGTATGGGCTACGGAATTGCTCGATGGATCAAATACCATGTGGTACCCATCCCAATCAGATAAAGGTATTCCATTAACAAGAGTGGACCAATTACGCGTACGTCGTTCCGACAATATGGTACTTGGCCGCCACTTATGGTCGTGGATTATTCACTACGGATATTTTTATGGATCCTGTAGCCAAAATGTTCATCGACAGAATTGGTTACACGGACGCGCCATTGAAATTCCTGGGAGAAGAAGCCATAAATGCCAGTTCCTGGGCCTGGGACCTGGGTGATGGAACCACCAGCAACCAGGAAAACCTTAGTCACAGCTATGGCAATATCGGTACTTATCCGGTGAGCCTGACCATTAATGATGAACTGACCAAAGAATCAGATGTCAAAATTCTTCCGGACCGTGGCTTGCCTTATACACCAAGCACCGGAAATTACGGTGGTGACTTTGAAAGCAATACCGAACAATACGGTGTGTTTACTGTAAATGGTTCTTCTTTCAGCCGCGGAAATTCAGAAATTGAAGGCAAGAATGGTGTACATAGTGGTTCCAATGCCTTTGTATTGGGAATCGACGAACCGTATTATCAGAATGGCACCCACAGCATGGTTTATCTGCCAAACTTCAATATGGAGGATGATGGAATCTATGAATTCAGTTTCTGGTCTAAATTCAGTCTCAATAACGGTTACGACGGATTCCGGGTAGAATATTCCACCGATCGTGGGCAGTCCTGGGAACAGTTAGGTTCTGATGATGATGAAAACTGGTACAACTTCAAGAATAACAACCTCGAGGGTGCCGGATGGCCACAAGGAGCTTCCTACTTCTCAGGACAGAGAAGCAGTTATAAAAATTTCAAACTCAACATCAGTTTCCTTGCCGGAAATAAGGATGTTGCGTTCCGCTTCGTTTTCAAGGCCAGCAACAGTGGCAACTTCAGAGGATTGGCCATCGACGATGTAGAGATTACCAAATTTGAAGGAGAGCTTTTAACCAAACTGCTGAGCTTTAGTGGTGAATTTACCGATCCAACGGAAATCACCCTCTCCTGGCTGACGCAGCCGGAATATTTCTGCAAGCGTTTTGAAGTGGAGCGTTCCTACAATGGCTTCGACTTTGAAGAGATCGAAACTGTTTATGCCGAAGGAGGTACTTCTTCTGAAATGCACACTTACGACATGGTTACCCTCGGACAGCGTCAGTTGCAGTTTTTCCGCCTGAAAGTGATCAGCGAAAATGCTGCGGAAGACTATAATTACGAATTTTATTCACCGACCATCGTGATGCGCAGGAAACTGGAAGGTACGGAAGTCAGCCTGGTTTTCCCCAACCCTATCGAAGATCAGATATTCCTGACCTTCACCGACATCCTTGACGAGGAGGCCTCCTACGAACTATTTGGCGCCAATGGCCAGCTTGTACTCAATGGCGTCATCGCCGAGGGTAGTCCGACGGGCATCATTGATGTTCCTGCGAGTTTGGCACCCGGCGTTTATGTGCTGAGTGTGGAGACAGCGAGTGGGAATGAGCAGAGCTTTAAGTTGTTGAAGAATTAAGCTGGTTGCTGGTTGCTGGTTGTTGCTGGTTGCTGGTACTTTATACTTAAAAAGGGAAACACCCATCGGTTGAATTTTGTGGCCGGTGGGTGTTTTTTTTGTTGCGGGTTGTGCGGGTTTGGGTTATATGGTTGCGGACCTTCAGTAGGTTGGAGGATGGGTATGTAAAAGCAACAAACTTGTGATTTACTTGCCTTATTGGGTGGTAAAGGGTTATTTTTATCTCGTTACAAATAAAAAATGTCAATATCATTAGAGATTGATAAAGAGTAAAAAGCTCATGACATTTTGTTTAAGGAACGGCAGGGAAATACGAAGCAATCTGCTAGTACTCCTACAGTTTGCGGATAACTGCCATCTTCCCATGCACCCTATTTCAACTTCCATTCGAAAAAAATAACTATCTTGCTCACTTTTTCGAAATCAGAATTCCATGATGAATCTTAAATCCTTGGCTTTAATAGTAGGATTGACCTGTATGGGTGTCCAATTTGCTACTGCCCAATTTATACATATCGAATCGAAAAACGGAGCCTCATCGGCCATAAACCTGCTTGATATAGAGAGCATCGTATTCGAAAACAACAATATGGTCGTTAACACGATCGATTGTGGTGAAAATTACTTCAGCGTTTCCTATAGTGAACAGTTGACATTCGAAGAAACCACTACTGATGTGGACGAGGTCGAGACTCTATCGCTAATGAGTATTTATCCCAATCCTGTTTCAAATACCTTGACAATTGATAGTCGATCAACGGAAATACTCGATGCCCGAATATTCAATGCAAATGGAATCATCCTGAAGTCCATCGTATTGCACGGTCAACGAAATGAAATCGATATCAAGGACCTGTCGAGTGGAATGTATTTTATCATGATCGATGATCAGATCGAAAAATTCATCAAACAATGAGGCATCTTTTTACATTATTACTTCTTGCTCTGATTAGCAACGGTGTTTTTGCTCAGCAGCACATTGAATTTCACATAGGTGGCTCTATAGATAGTTACCAGATATACGAATCAGACAGTCTGTATTTCAATGATGATTATACTATCTTATACTTTTTCAATGATGGGAATATCATCGAAAATATAGTTGCAGATGTAGATAGCATCACTTTTTCAAGTCCTCAGAATACTGAAGTACATATAGAATACCTTGACTCCAGTGTTGCAATTGACAACCCGCTTGCAGGTAGTGGAGTTGAAATCGAAGTAGACGGAGCCAATGTCACCGTCATTTCTACGAGTGAGACCGAAGAGATAAATTACATCTGTACGGGTAGTACTGCCAATGGGAACCTGAAAATTTATTCTGAGCAAAAGTTCAACCTTTTACTCAATGGTGTCGATATTACCAATCCTGTCGGGCCGGCCATAAATATCCAATCAAAGAAAAGAGCATTCATCAACCTATTACCAGGTACGCAGAATATGCTATCTGACGGACCTGTGTATGATGCCCCTCCAATCGTGGAAGAAGACCAAAAAGCAGCCCTTTTCAGTGAAGGTAAGCTTAAGTTTATCGGTAGTGGAAGTCTCACGGTAAATGGCTTTGGAGAAGACCAGCATGCTATCCGTTCAGATAAGGAACTCACCATATTCGAAGGTGATATAAGCGTTACCTCCAGTGCTAAAGACGGAGTTCATGCCGATGGCTTTGTCATGGAAGGAGGAAGCCTGGAAGTGTCATCGGCAGCTGACGGGATCGATGGTGACGACGGAGAGATAGAGATCAACTGTGGTAATATTATCATCCATAGCACAACAGATGATGTTAAGGGAATAAGCTGCTCCGGTATGCTAACCATCAATGGCGGAGATATTTTCCTGAACATATCAGGGGATAGATCCAAAGGTCTGAAGTGTGATACGCTTATGACACTAAATGGCGGTTTGATTCATGGAACAGCTGAAGGAGGTGCAGTCCTTGAAGAGGATGCCCTTGGTTTCTCTCCGTCCTATTGTACACTGATAAAAGCTGAACAAGACCTTCTGATCAATGGGATCACTATAGATTTTGAAACCACAGGAGAGGCATCCAGGGGCATTTCATGTGACGGTAATGCTACTATTCTGAATGGTTCGATATCCATAGTGTCAAGTGGCGATGGGGATACGTATACAAATGCTCTTGATGAGGATGATGCCTATCACGGCACTTGTCTGAAAGTGGATGGAGATTTGATCATCAATGGGGGAGAAATATCTCTGTCGAATTCCGGAAGTGGGGGAAGGGGCATCTCCGTGGACGGAACTATCATCTATGGAGATGGTTCCTCTCAACCTGAATTGAACATAACTACCACCGGAGAGCGTATTACGATCACTGCAGGCGGTGGTGGTGGCCCAGGTGGTGGTGGCGGTCCGGGCGGAGGTGGCCCAGGTGGTGGAAATAACGGAGATTATGATGAATCCAAGGCCATGAAAGCCGATGGCTCCATAACGATAAACAGTGGAACAATAGAAATCGCATCGGCTGATGATGCCATTAAATCCAGAGAATCTATCACTTTCAACAATGGCACCTTAGAGGTTGCCAACTCCATAGAAGGTCTTGAAGCTCCCTTTATTACAATAAATGAAGGGACTATCGAAATCAACGCGACAGATGATGGCATAAACTCTACCCAAGGTGAAGAAGTATTCAATAATGATGGAAGTCTGACAACCATAAACGGAGGTGAAGTAACGGTGAATATGTCTGGAAATGATGTCGATGCGATAGATTCCAATGGCAACATCATCATAGTTGGCGGGACAGTTTACCTGAATTTTCCGACCCAGGGCCCTTCTTCCGGTCTGGATGCAAATGGTTCAATTACCATAGGCCCCGATGCGACAGTTTTCGAGAATGGGGTGGAATTGTAAAGTACAAGGGATTATATCTTGCTGCCCTGAGTTTTTTAATCTGTTTTCCAGATCACGATACGGGCTCTGAACAGGAGATCCCAAGTAATCATTTTTCTTTTTAGAGTTGCATCTGTGAATTTTGTCAGGTAATTTTAGGAGCATTTAATGCGTGGTGGTTTTTACCCGTGCTGCCTTCAGTGTGCATTAACAAGTAAAAATGAAACATTTCGACAACATACAAAATCTAAGTGAATACTATGGCTTCAATTTGAAACACCCATTGATTGACGTTAGAAAATATGAAGATGTTAAAAGCAAGCGAATTATAAAGAAAGAGCCCATTAGTTTTGAATTTTATACTATTTCCTTTGTGAGGAATTTCAATGGTTTTATTCAAATAGGAAACACCAAATTTGAAGGAGATAATGGTGTTTTACATTTCATAGAACCTAATCAACTATATACTTGTAATTCTACTAATCTTTGGGAAGGCTATCAGGTACTTATTCATTCAAATATTTTTAAAGAACATTTTTCACACAAAGAGATAAATGCATACGATTTCTTTTCCTATGAAGTAAACGAATCCTTACTGCTAACAGAGCAGGAAAAGAAATTGGTAGAAAACCTATTGGAAATGTCCTGGAATGAATTTCATAATCACAAAGATTCCTTTTCGATACCAATAATATTATCTTATTTAAGTACATTATTGAACTTGGCAGAAAGGTTTTATGCTAGACAGTTTGACAGTCGAAAAACGTTACATAATAAGATTTTAATAGAATTTTACGAATTGCTCAAAAGGTACTATCTCAATCCAATGGAAAATGGGATTCAACAGCCCTCAGTTTCTCATTTTGCCAAAAAACTAAACGTTACGCCAAATTATTTAAGCGATACCATAAAGCATTATTCGGAGAAATCCGCCCTTCAGGTAATTCAGGATTTCGTAATCGAAGAAGCAAAAAGACAGCTTTCCAATTCTACGTATACTATTTCTGAAATCTCATACAAACTTGGGTTTGAATACCCCAATTATTTTTCAAGATTGTTTAAACGAAAAACAAAGACCTCTCCTTCCGAATATCGCAAATCAGTAAAAAGTATCTGAATTGCCTTGTTTTGTATCCATTTAAATTTTCCTCTCTTTCGAATTTTGCCCCGTCAATATTGACATTGGACTAAATATCGAATTTTGAAAATGAAGAATTTAATAATTGTGACGTTGACCTTGTTAGCGATGGTGACTTCATGCAATACAGCAACTACCAAAAAAAATACTGCCGATGGCAAATCAACTACAACAATTGAGGCTGTTAAAGCTCTATTTCCCGATGCCATTGAAATTGAAAATATAGCTCAAAATCCTGAAGGAATTGAGTTTGATAAAAACGACAATACATTCCTTTTGAGTTCTTTGAATGCAACGCCCATTCTCAAAGTAAATCTTGATGGAACCTATAAACCTTTTACAAGTGGTGAGCCATTCCCGATGTCAACGGCGGGGCTTCAAGTGGACTATAAGCGAAATAGGCTATTAGCAACCGCTTTTAATGGTACAGAATTGATGGATAATGACCCAACGACCAAAGGTGTAGCACATTTGAGAATTTACAACCTTAAAACTGGCGTCTTGGAAAAAGACATTAACCTGTCTTCATTGATACCTGAAGCCAATGCCTATTTTGCCAATGATGTTGCCATTGATGATGATGGAAACGCCTATGTGACAGATTGGTATGCAGGCGTTGTATATAAAGTTGATGTGGAAGGAAACCCAATTGTTTTAGCAGAAAATGAAACGGGAATTAAAAGCGGTTTCAATGGCATAGATTTTCACCCTGATGGTTACTTATTGGTTTCATTAGTTAGCGTAAACGATAAAGGTCTTTATACAGACTATGGCTTGGTTAAAATTCCAATTGAAAATCCAAAATCGGCTAAAGTGGTGAACTTTTCAAACGATGGATTTACGGGATTTGATGGTATGATTCTGGCTAAGAGTGGACATGTAGTTGGTGTCACAAATAGCGGTACTATGCCTGGAGGAAATACATTAATTGAAATATCAAGTCAGGATAATTGGGAATCAGCAAAAGTTATCAACTCTAAAACTATAACTGCAAGTACTACCATAGCGATTACACCTGATGACGAGAACTATGTTATCAATCAAGATTTTACCAACCGAACTCCTGAAAATTGGAAAATAGAACGAATCAAATTTTAAGGATATTTTAAAAAATAAAGAACTATCGAACTCGAAAGGAGAATGAAACCTTTCGAGTTTTTTCATTTTTTCAGATACTTATATGGTGAGGTTGAGTAATTACTTCGCCCGATTAATTTCCTCAATCAAATTAGCCACCAGCGCCGTCCAGCCCGTCTGGTGGGAGGCGCCAACTCCGCGGCCGTTATTGCCATCAAAATATTCGTAAAACAGGATGAGATCTTTAAAATGTTCGTCTGCATATTGCTGTTGATGCAGTGCGTTAACCGGTCTGTTACCATCCTGATCCTTTTCAAAAATGGCAATAAGCCGCTCGCTTATCTCAAATCCTATTTCCTTCATGTTCAGGTAATTATCGCTTCCTGACGGGAATGGATATTTAAGGTCATCTTCAAAGTGGTTGTGATATTCCTTGAAAGTGCTGATAAACAAATAGTTCATTGGCAGCCAGATCGGTCCACGCCAGTTAGAGTTGCCTCCGAAAAGATTTGTTTGAGATTCGGCCGGTTCATAACCGATACTATAGGTTTTACCATCAATTTCAATAGCATAGGGGTTTTGATGCATCTTGGACAAAGAGCGAATACCGTGTTTTCCCAAAAACTCCGATTCGCTTAAGATCGTATTCATCAAAATATTCAGGCGCTTTCTAGGCACAAGAGAAAGTAAAACATCTTTATCTTCGGAATATTCTTCGATCACCTGATACTTGGCATTATCCATCCGGTATTTTCGAAACCATTCCATACTTCTGCGGAAATTGGGCAGCCTGTCCAAAGTTGTCTTTCTGATGTTGAGCACAGCTGCCAGAGACAACAGGCCTGAAATGGATCGAACCTTAATAGGTATATGCCGCCCACCCGGTAAGATCAGCGTATCATAGAAAAACCCTTCCTGCTCATCCCAGGAACCCGGTTCATCTTCTCTTAGTTTATTCAATGCTTCTGCTATAAAGACAAAATGTCCAAAATATTTGATGGCCATGTCTTCAAAAGTATCATCCTCCAAGGATATTTTCAAGGCCATTTCCAACATGTTCAGACAATATAGCGCCATCCATGAAGTGCCGTCCACCTGCTCCAAAGTTCCGCCTCCCGGAACGGCGTTACTCCTGTCAAACACTCCAATATTATCCAAACCTAAAAATCCTCCTTCAAAAATATTTTTGTTGGATGAATCTACCCGGTTGACCCACCAGGTAAAGTTAAGCGCCAGTTTGTTGAACATCCGTTTCAGGAAATTAAGATCTCCCTTTCCGGTAGCCCGTTGTTCTATCTGGTAGATCTGAATGGCCGCCCATGCCTGAACGGGCGGATTTACATCACTGAAATTCCATTCGTATGCTGGTATCTGGCCATTGGGTGCCATAAACCACTCTTTGGTAAACAGCAATAATTGATGTTTGGCGAAATCAGGGTCGACCATGGCAAACGTAACACAATGAAAGGCCGAATCCCATGCGGCAAACCAGGGATATTCCCAGGTATCTGGCATGGAAAGGATGTCGTGGGTACGTAAGGTTTTCCATTGGCTGTTTCGATTATGGTTTCGTTTCGGGGGTTGTGTCACGTTGGAATCCCCCTTTAACCATTTCTCCACATCGTAATTGTAGTATTGCTTGGTCCAAAGCAATCCGGCAAAGGCCTGTTTTTGTATCTCTCGTTGTGTTTCGGTAGATTTTTTGGTTACCTCATTATAAAATTCCTCTAATTCCTTTTTCCTGTCAATAAAAACAGCGTCAAAATTTTCATCAAAAGGTGCAGAAAGGGGTGCCTTGGTTAGTCTTAATTTAATGACTTTTGTCTCCCCGGCATTGAGGTCTAGCTCATAGAGTGGAGCAAATTTGGTTCCCGCCTCCTTTTTCCCGGCAAGGGAGTAATCATTATGGATAACAGCATGGTGAAAAAGGTCTTTTTTGTATGGATGGTCATTTTTATCCCCAAAGATCTTTTCACGATTCGTTTCGTTTTCGGTAAACAAAAGTTTGGATGGTTTTTCAAAATACAGATTGTAATCCCCTACAAACCGATGTTTTATGGAAACACAGGACTCCTCTCCTCCCTTACCCTTTTCGATAATCGGTTTTCCTTTAATGCCCCGATAACTCCATAAATTGCGCATCCATAAGGTTGGCAGCAGATAAACGGGAGCCGTTTTGGGTCCTCTGTTGCTGATCGAAATTTTTATCAATAAGTCCTCTTCCTCAACCTTGGCATATTCCGTAAAAACGTCAAAGTATTCATTGTTGTCAAAAATACCCGTATCGAGCAATTCATATTCCAGTTCATGTTTCCCTCTCTTTCTGTTTTCCTCCACTAGTTTCGCATAAGGAAATTCATTCTGGGGGTATTTGTACAAGTGTTTCATGTACGAATGCGAAGGAGTGTTCTCCAGATAGTAATACAGTTCCTTTACATCTTCGCCATGATTACCCTTTGGCCCGGAAAGTCCGAACAAACGCTCTTTTAAAATAGGATCTTTTCCGTTCCAAAGCGTTACCCCAAAACAGACATTACAATATCGATCAGAGATACCCGCTATACCATCCTCGCCCCAGCGATAGGCTCTGCTTCTCGATTGGTCGTGAGGAAAATAAATCCATGCATCCCCGTTAGCACTATAATCCTCCCGTACCGTACCCCATTGCCGCTCGCTCAAATAGGGTCCCCATTTGAGCCAGTCTTTTTGTCTGGAATAATATTCCTTAAGTCTCTCCCTTTCTTTTGTTTCCCGCATACCAACAAACTAAATAGTACCAAAATTTTAAAACTACAAAGATGCCAAAATTCCTCGATCAATGGGGAAATTATTTTTAGTAGCGGATAGCAAGATTTATGACGAAGACTCTAGAAGGTTGGAGAATTGGGTCGTCAAAAACAATAAACTTGCGGATTGCTTGTCTTAATGGAGGGAAATGGGTTATTTTTATACGTATATAGTATAAGTTCTATGTCTCCAAAACGAATAAACATTGAAAATTATATTCAGAAATACCGCATTATTGATTTTGGTTTCAATATTTATTTCTTGTAATGAACAAGTTAAAAACGAGAAGCAATCGATAACAAACAGGAAAGTTTCAGTAGTTGATAAAATCACTGTTCCTAAAAATGGATTTTCAAATGGTTATGTCGACAAAGACGGTACACTTTGGTTTAGCAGCAATGGTGGTGGAGTATATCATTACAACGGTACTACAATTAAACACTATACAGAAAAGGATGGATTGAGCAGTAATCAAGTCTTCTCAATAACTTCAGACCAAAATGACAATCTTTGGTTCGGAACGCAAAATGGTCTAGTCAAATACAATAGAGCACAATTTGAACACATACCTCTTCCTTTCCAAGACACCACAAGTGCCTGGCTTGATCAAGTGTACCCAATAATAAATCCAAATGCAGTCCATTCCTTAGCGACAGATAATGACAATAATTTATGGATAGGAACTGCAGGTGGTGGAGCATACAAGTATGATGGGGAAAACTTCAAATCCTATTTAACAGAAATAGGTAGAAAACAGGAAGATAGTTTATATCACAATTGGATTCCATTTATACGAAAAGATAACAGGGGAGATATGTGGTTTGCTTCCATGACTTACGGTGGAGTTAACCGATTTGATGGAACTAAATTCACCCAATTTTTACTAAATGACGGATTGAGTGATAACCAAGTACGAACAATTTATTGTGACATATCGGGAAAAATATGGTTTGGATTTAACGGAAATAGAAACAGCGGTTTGACCGTTTATGACGGAAAAATATTCAAAACCTATTCTATTGAGGATGGACTTTGCAATAAACGAGTTCGTGCAATATTTGAGGACAAAGAAGGAAAAATTTGGCTTGGTGCAGGACTAGGGAATTTATGTATTTTTGATGGCCAAATGTTTTCTGAGTTTAACTACAATGGACAGACTTTTTCAGATGTGCTATTCATTTTCGGTGATTTGGAAGACAACATTTGGTTTGGAGGAAAAAACGGAATTTGGAAATATGATGGACAAACTATAAATGAATTAACAACGAACGAATAATAAAATGGCTACAACCAACAATGTATATAAAATCATAATTCTCTCATGCTCACTGGTCATTGGATTAATCTCCTGTGAAAATTCTGAAAAGCAAATTGACCAATTGGCCATTGCTAAAAATTACTACAAAGCCCTTGACAATTCTGATGATTCCGGAATAACACATTTGCTGACCGACAGTCTTTTGACAAAAGAAACCGAATATGACTATGAACAGACCTTTACGCTGAAGGAATATGTTGAATGGCTGAAATGGGATGCAGCATTTGATCCTAATTACGAAATTCTTGAAATTGCCCGGGAGGGTGAAACTGTCAAAGCGAAGATTTCAAAAATCGATAAAAGAATATCGTTTCTGCACGAAGCACCCATTGTTACCAACCAGGTTATTCGATTCGAAAATGACAAAATAATCAGCATTGAAACGACCCAATACGTAGTTTTTAATGATTCCTTATTCATAAAAAACAGAGATGACCTCGTAAGCTGGGTCGATGAAAACCACCCGGAACTGAATGGATTTTTATACGACCAAACGGAGGCTGGCGGAATGAAATATCTAAAAGCCATCGAACTGTATCAAAGTAAAAAATAACGCATTAAGACGCGTCAACCACTTCACCGTCTTGTTCAACTACCAATAATCAACACAAATGAAAAACACCAATTGGAAAAAACTGGGTTTTGAATTATTCAAAATGAATAAAAATGAAAAATTTAATAACAAATAGAAATTTGACCATTGTAAATTTTGTAATTGTATCGTACTTCATTCTGATTTGGTTAATTAACTTCTACAAAATAGATTTGTCCTTAATCGGAGTTTTTAGAGAAATGTTGACAACACCATTTCTTATTGCTCAAATAGTTTTTTTGGTAATTGGCATAAATCATTTAATTAAAAATAAAAGAAATTTTCTAACGACGATTAGTGTTTTAGCGTTAGCAATCTGTGCAATTCTTACCATTGGTAGTTTCTTTTAAAACGAAAGAAAAAAAGCGCAGAACAAAAATCAAATCGAATTCAGCATTTAGCATACAATAGAATCAATCACTCCAATTGAATTGATAGGCATTACGAAAAAATGACTGATAATAAATGAACACACAAAAAATATTAATAACATCTGGGATAATAATAGTAATAGCTATTGCATGCCTCTATGCTTATCTTAACGCACTTGGTGCTTCCTGGGCGCTTAACAAGCCTGACAAAAGGCCTTTTTTTATAACTACTCAACAAATAGTTGTTAAAAATATTCCGCTACCGGAAGGGACGAAAATTATATATAAAAAAAGATACTTCTGGGAAAAACATGAGCAAAAAGATCCACTCAATGAGAAGGATATTACAGCAATTTCTTTTAGGGAAGGAACAACCATAAACTGGGGAGGAGTGCCCATTACATCCATTGTCAGGTTTTATAATTCAGAAATGAAAGGTTTTAGTGTTTATGCTGATTTCCAAAAACTCAATAAAAAAACGCGATTTGCTGATCTTTGGGAAAGTTGTAATGATAATTTGGGAATAACTGTTGAGGATACAGAAGATTGGTCATTTAACAAAAAAAACATTTTGAACGTTGAATCTTGTGGGGTGAATTACCAAAGGCATTTTAAGGAAGATGAAAATCAACAAAGGTTTCTGGATGATTTGTACAATGAATTGAAAACAATTAATGATTAACAAATTATAAATGCTGACAGGCAGCAAAGTATAAGCTGCTATAGTCCATAAATCAAACTACAGAAATGAGAATATCAACTACGCTAATTCTATTGATCTTATTTTTCACTTTAACCTCACATGAACTATTTCTCAAGTCTGACACTTACTTTCTAAATGAGGATAGTCCATCAGAACTTTATCTGTTTAACGGCACATTTGATGAAAGTGAAAATGTGATAACGAGGGACCGAATTATCAATCCGCAGATCATCGGTCCTGATTATTTTTTTGAACCTACAGCTGATGACTTCTATGATAAGGGCAAGGCCACTTACTTGAAATTCAGAACCGGCAGTGCCGGAACTTACGTCGCAGGAATTTCTACAAAACCGAGAGCCATCAATCTAAGTGGGGAAGATTTTTTGAATTACCTGGAACATGAAGGATTGACTGAGATAATTTCGGACAGAAAAAACAAAGGAATCAATACCAATTCCGCAAACGAAAAATACTCCAAGCATGTAAAAGCGATCCTTCAAGTTGATAAAAACCTAACAGATCACTATTCAACGGAACTCAATTATCCTATAGAGTTCATCCCGCTTAAGAACCCTTATCAACTATCAATTGGTGATGAAATGTCCTTCAGGCTTTTGTACCTGGGCAAGCCGCTTGGCAATCAAACCGTTCATGTTAGTTCCCGAAAAAACATAAATGTAAAAGACGGGCATGAAACTTCCTTGAGAACAGATAATAAGGGCGAAGTTAGTTTCAAAATCAGCAATGAAGGATATTGGTATATCGCTACTATTCATATGTTTGAAAGTGAGGAGGAGCATTTTGACTATGAATCCAACTGGGCAACGCTGACTTTTGAAGTGAAAGCTCCATAAGAGCGGACCGTAGATTACTCCCCACGGAATTATTCCCCCAAAAAGATTGTTAACCCAATCATGCACAAATACCATTTCTCCCAAATCGGGGAATTCCACACCAACCATAATGAAGATGCACTTGCTATAACAGACCTTGGAGACAACAGTTTTTTGATCGCTGTCATGGACGGATGTTCCATGGGCAAAGAAAGCCATTTTGCCTCCACCTTGCTTGCCAAATTACTCAGGAAGATCGGCAAGGAAATCAGTTTCAGGGCCTTTGCAGAAAGAACCGAAAGACATATCCGGGACAATTTGCAGGAAATAATGAACCGATTGTTCCGGGACCTCGGGCAACTCAAAAATCAACTACTCCTCGAAAGAGAGGAATTGTTGAGCACTTTAATCCTTGGCGTAATAGATAAGTCATCCCAAACCGCCGAACTCATAACCATCGGTGACGGATTGATTTGTTGCAATGGAGCATTAACCGAGTACGAACAAGATGACCAACCCGATTATTTAGGGTATCATCTGGGAGAAGACTTTGATGATTGGTATGAAAATCAAACTCAAAAACTGAGCCTGACGGATGTAAAGGACCTGAGCATTTCAACCGATGGCATTTTCACCTTCAGGAATTTCGACGGAAAAGCGTTCGACGAAATAACCGATGAGCAATTAGTCGATTATTTACTAATCGATGAACAATGGTCAAACCAGGAGCTCATGTTGAAAAAGAAAGTTTCCCAAATTGAAGGTTCATACGGCTTAAAACCCGGTGATGATTTGACCGTAGTTCGGATAAAATTCGAATAAAAAGGAAAGTAAAATACCAACCCTTTTGATTTTCCGGGGCTATTTAGTCATTAGGCCAAGGCACCGTTGTTTAAAGCTTTATAACCTGAATCCCATATACTTTTTTTGATCACTTATGGATAAACTCAACCTGGTAGCTAACACCTAAAACATAAGTGGTCGAAACTACAATCTTCGACCAACAGAGTATGTTTCGGATGCAAAATCGGTATTGCTTTTTGCAAAACACAAATTCAATAACGTGAAATAATCATTGATTAGACGGTTGCTGGTTACTGGTTATAAATTAAAGGAACACCCATCGGTTGATTTTGGCAGTCGGTGGGTGTTTTGTTGTGGCTGCTACATGAATAAAAGTTTCAGCTTTATTGCTTTCAATTTGCAAGTAATAAAAATAATTATTACTTTTGTTTTGCAAGCAATAATTAAAGTAGTTATGAAAAATGATTTTCGCTGTAAATGCCCTATCACTTCTGCTTTGGATATCCTTGGAGACAAATGGTCTTTAGTGGTGATCAAGCAAATGCTCTTTGAAGGCAGAAGCACCTTCAAAGACTTCACCGATAGTCCCGAGGCAATAGCGACCAACATCTTATCGGCCAGATTGAAAATGTTAGAAAACTATGGCATCATCGAGAAGGCAAAGCTTCCGACCAATAAAAAAACGAACATCTACACCTTAACGGAAAAAGGATATTCGCTAACGCCTGTTTTGATAGAATTAACCCTATGGAGCAAATACCACATTCAGGAATTTAATCCCGGACTGAACTTAGATAAAGAACTGGAAAAAGTAGAAAAGAACAAAGAAGAAGCTTATCAACTGATTATTGACAATTATAAAAAACACAAGCAATCAATACTAAATAAATAGCATTATGGAAAAAATACAGCAAATACCAAAAATTGATCTCAACAAACATTTACAAGATCATTGGCAGCCGCAGGAAAAAGAAAATGTAACGGTAGTGGTTGACTTCTTTCAGCATTTGATGAACGAACATGATTTCGAATACACCATCAAAAAGTTTGGAGACACCTCCTACACACAACACAACAGGGCTATCCCCAATGAAATTTCAGGACTTGTAGATTATGTTAAGGACATGACCAAAAGATTCCCCGAATATTCATTTGATGTCAAACGAATTTACGCTGATGGGGAATATGTAGTATTACACAGTCATACTACCATGAGAGCCAAGCACAGAGGCAATGAGAAAAAAGGATTCATCATAACGGATACCTTCCGTTTAGAAAATGGCCAGCTGGCAGAGCATTGGGATGCAATTCAGCCTATTGATACCTTTTCACGCTTGTTATTTTTAATGATCGGCGGAAAAGTGGATAACAACAATCCGACTTTCTAATCGAGGAGCTGTTGAAAGATAAATGAGTAATAGTGGTTTAGGTGCAAACCCAAGCCACTATTTTTATTTTACGTGTGTATTTTTTACGATTGCTTTGCCAGGTAGGCAAATGACATTTTTTGGCATCACAATTTTGGAAGAGGGTGTCAATTGAATAATAGAATTTATTGAAAGCCTATAAAAGAATGAAAAACGTTAATCTTATAACAATATCATTTCTCCTGTTGATTGGATGTGGTCCAAATGTCTCTGAAGAAGCCACAAAAAATGAAATGGGTAATGATTTTACACCCTCGGCAGTTGATAACGAAAAAGGCAATTCTTTGTTCGTCTTTGTTGGAGAGAAAATTGAAGTTAAAGAGTTTCACCCTGACGCAGAAGAAGGAATTTTTATTATGGACTATGCATTTAAGGCCAAATACAGAATTCTTAAAAACGTTTATGGCACCTTCAAACAAGACACCATAGAATTTATCGCGTATGATCACTATGGACCTCCCGCTTTTTCAGAATATAAAAATGTATTGATATTCGTTTCGTTCCAAGAGGGCGAATTCTATCACGAAAAATATCAGTTCTTTGATCTCTACAAAACAAAGGAGGGAAAATGGGCAAGTCCATATTCCTCTGACGACTATACCCATCCGTTTAATGAAAACACTGTGGTCAAACCTGAAAAAATTAATTTCTCGGAAAACGTTCGCTATGAAATTAAGAATGCTGATTTAAACCACATTGAACAAACGTTTCCGTCCCCATTTTATCAGGTAAAGGGAAACGAAGTAATTCCGATATATGGAAATTATATTGATGAATTATTCAAGCTAAAAAGAGATGGCGTTTTAAAGGCAAGAGAGTTATTTTAAGCTTCCAGGCTTAAATCCATATGCTCTTTTAGAATGTTTGCAGGATCTTCTACCTGACTCGCCACCTTTGACGTCCGATCCGTATTCCAGGGGAGTGTTGCTATAAACATCCTCAGGTAACAATTATCCGTAACGGCTGAATAGATCAGTCCGGAAAATACGACCAGTAAAACAACCAGGGATAAAGGTGAATTAAAAATAAAGTACCCGGCCAGAAAGATTCCAATAAGGAGGCCCAGCGCTAACCGAAATTGCCGGTCAACAGTCCATCCGGAACTTTCCATACTTGAACCTTCCTGAATATGGACCATTTGATGTTGCATCAAGGTAACATGGTCAAATCCTTCCTGTTCAAGAAGAGATTTCACTTGCTCAGCTCTGTTACCACTAAAACAAACCAGGGCAATAGCATCATTTTTGAACTGCCTAAATTTGAAAACATCAAATTCATTGGATGGCAGGTTAATCGCTCCGGGATAGGATCCTTCCAGGAATTCCTTCCTCGTTCTCACATCAATAATTACTGTCTTCATGGGAATAGATTAAAATAGTTGGGTAACTAATTTCCCAACCATATATATTCCCGGGAAGAAAAGCATGAATAATACCATTTGGAAGGCTTCAGACTTAGCATTTTTAGAAAGCAATGATTTTTCCTGTGCAATTGAGTTGTTCGATTTCATCTTTATTCTTTTTTATTTTACACAAAGATGAGGCGCTGACATCTCAATTGAAATAACATTTGTTAATTAACGAGTTTAGTCCGAATTTTTTCTATTTCTTATTCTGGATAAAGATACCGTGGTAATGCCCAAATAGGAGGCTAAAAATTTCTGGGGAACACGCTGGATCAGATCAGGAGATTGCTCCAACAATTGTTTATAACGCTGTTCCGGAGTAAGAACAGTGAAAAACTCAATTCTATCTATAGCTTCCGCGAAAGCCTCTTTTATTCCTTCGATGGAAAGTCTCAGAATTCTTGGGTTTTGCTGAGCCAGTTCTTCCAGCTTTTTGGAATTAATTGCAATAACTTTACAATCTTCCAAAGCTTCGAGATATTCTGTGGATGGTTTTCCGGACAGGAAACTGGCGCCACAGGAAGAAAAAGTTTTTTCCTTTGCCAGCCGTATGGTCCTTTCCTTTCCTTCCGAAGTCAAAACATAGGTCCTGATGATGCCCTTTCTAATCAAAAAGACATGCTCACAATATTCGCCTTCCCGGGCAATAATCTCCCCTTTTTTAAAAGATTTGAGCGAGCAAAGGCGATATAGATCTAATAAATCCGGAAGCTTCAAAAAACTAAATCGCTTAAATGCTTCTATAAAACCATCATTCATTGCTTAAAACCCTTGATTTATTTACTAAAGTTATGTAAAAACACCAACGCTCTAAACATACTCGGGTTGAAATATTCAATTCTATCAGCCGAGATTTGTTCATGTGACACAGGAATTCCAACGGGTAACATTTCAAAAAGTTGAAGGATATGTCTAAAAAAAATTAAGATTTTATCACTAAACTTTCAATTACCATGAAATTTTCAAGTTCTCTCGGATTAATAATTACGCTTGTTATTGTGTCAATTTTTTGTAGCTGTGAAAAGGAAATAGATGATATTCTTTCTAAAATTCATCCGAATTGTAATGGAGTCTCCATTCTGGAATATCCTTCACTAGTTGATGTGCAAAATGAGTATAATCAGCTAAAAACACAACTCAATGCAACTACGGACGAACAACCGCTTATTGACTTCGAAGATCAAAAAGCCTTCTATTCTTTGAGAAAAAAAGATCAGGAAATGGATGATGGAATCATTCCTGATGATCCGGATTTTGATGCATGGGAATATACATCGGATGAAGTGCTTGCTACCTTACTTAATGAAGATGGTTTGATCATTATCAATGGAGAATTATACGTATGGTCTGATGGATGCACTGGCTTTAAAGTACCTTTTGATTGTAATAATTATGATGGACTGGTCAATATGATAAAGGAATTTCATAAGGATATAATAACTGATGCCAGTTATCATACTTATTTGACCACCTACGGTTTTGAATTGGTCAATTTATGTGAAAACACTTTTGATTTTGAGTCTAATTTTGAGGGATATGAGCCTGAGAACACCATGGGAATAAGGTCAACCTGTACCTTGGATGCAACCATTGGTGTAAATATTCTTTCCAATAACCCAATAACCAAGATAGCAGAAATTGAGTTAACCGCATATAACATGACAACGTCTTCAACTGTTGAAAATACCTGGTATTTAGACGGAATTGGATCTGAAGTAACGATTATCGGAGGATCGTATCCAGGCCCGATAAACCAGCTTTGGAATCAGGCCGGAGGAGTTTATGTCGGAAGGTTTTTAAGGATCAGGGTCGACTATAATACTATTAACTATCTTGATGTAACTCTGGCATCCATAGCCAGTGATTTAGTATGTGAACCCGATTATGATGTTTTACATATTGATTTGGTTTGTCCAATCCTATTAAATGCTGAACCCTTAAATCTGGATTTAGGTCAATGGAAATTTTCGATAGAAGGCTTACCTGTCGGCACGCCGGGATTATTTACCTGGAATTTCGGTGACGGTACCGTTATTCAATCTTCCAATCTGTCGGAAATACATGATTTTGGTATTCCATGTGCGGGAAGTAACTCCTATACCGTTTCCGTAGCTGATATGGAGGGAACCATGCCTTGTAACTTCCCTTTAACTAAGTATGTATTAATTACCAATCCCTGTACAGTTAATAGTTTTAGGGATACAGGAAAAGGCAGGGCAAGCAACAAAAAGGTCAAATACGTGCATAAAATCAAACCGAATGGAAAGATCAAGAGTAAGTTGAAGCACAGGGTTCCCGGGAAAACCATTGAGGTGATCTCAGGAGAAGTGCTTACCCCCCAGGGAATGAATTGCGACCGTGTTGATCTGGCTTCATTAATGGCAAGTACAGGCCAAAGCCAACGAGGGCACGACGGCAATCCGGCCAATCATAACAAAAAGCGAAGATTAAAACAACGATATAAGGATGGAAGATTATTTTATGTGGATCTGAATGCTCCTTATGTCATCCGTTTTTCAACCAGTGACGGATATTCTTTTGACTATCAAAAAGGATCCGGATGCATGCAAATAAAATAAGCTGATATGATTGGTCTAAATATTTGATTACGACCACCTATTTTGCATACCCGTTGAGCTTGCTAAGGGCAAGCCAGCGGGTATGCTCATTTAAAGTTAAAATCAGATATTTCTGCGAATAGAAAAGTTGGAGTAAAAAATTTAGCCATTTAGTTGTAAATTAGGGATCAAACAAAACAGCTCAACTGAAATGGAAGAACCAACCAACAATTATTACAGGATCCGCTGGATAAAAAGAATCATCACCCTCATCATTGGTGTAATCATCTGGCATCTTCCAATTCCCTGGGAAATCACCCCGGATGCCTGGCATTTGTTCGCCATCTTTATCACTGCCATCATTGGTGTTTTATTGGAGGCTTTTTCCATTTTTACGGCATCGGTAATTGCTCTTGTAGCTGTTGTTATGCTGCGTGTCCTTCCGGCTGAGAAAGCTTTTTCGGGCTTTTCAGAAAGTTTCATCCTACTCATCCTGGCCGCCTTTTTGGTCGCCAAAGGGGTCATTAAATCCGGACTGGGAAGGCGCATCGCTTTCCTGCTCATCCAGCGGTTTGGGAAGTCGACCTTAAATCTTGGGTATTGCCTTGTCATAACAGATACCATTCTAGGACCATCCATCCCAAGTAATACGGCCCGCTCCGGGATTATGTATCCGATAACTCATGCTTTATCCCTGGACACCGGATCAAGGCCAACACCTGAAAAGAGAAACCGAACTGGGACCTACCTGATGATGACCTACATTGCCGGTCAAACGATCAGTTCAGCGCTTTGGTTGACCGGTATGGCCGGAAACCCCGTTGGTGTCGGGATAGCTGCTCAGTTTGGTGTGAACATCAATTTCGGGAACTGGCTGCTGGTAGCTTCCGTTCCCTGTTTAATTGCACTAGTCGCCATTCCCTATGTTTTATACAAACTGTTTCCGCCCGAAAACAAATACACGCCGGAAGCACCCGAAATAGCCCGTAAAGGACTGCAGGAAATGGGCCCCATGAGCACCCAGGAGTGGATTATGGGTGGGACATTTTTAGGCATGATACTGCTTTGGGCTTTTTCCCCGGTATTGAATATCAATCTGGCAATTGTCGCCTTCCTGGGGTTAACCATCCTGATTTTGGCCAATGTTTACACCATTGAGGACATCCGGCAAGGTGGCGGGGATGCACTCGAAACCTATATTTGGTTCGCTATTTTATACATGATCAGCACAGCTCTGAATGAAATGGGATTCATGAAGATCCTCGGCGCACAACTGGCCACCTATATCAGTGACTATAGCTGGGTTACGGTTTACGTCCTGCTGATCGTCCTGTATATTGTGATCCATTATTTATTTGTGAGTCAGACGGCACATTTGCTGGCTTTATATGCGGTCTTTTTACAGGTGGCGGTCAATGCCGGAGTACCCGCTGCGCTGATGGCATTTATGCTTTCATTTTCCACTAATTTATTTGCCGCCATTTCACCGCAGGCTTCGAGTTCCAATGTGTTATTTGCCGGAAGCGGCTTTTTACCGTCCAGGGATATTTATAGACAAGGGGCGGTCGTTACGCTCCTGAATACCATAATTTTCCTTTTGGCAACACCTTGGGTGATGTGGGCTTCGTCGTTATAAATAATAGAAAGGCCAAAACCTTTAATCACTACTTATGCCTCAATCCCTATTGGAATACGAAGCTGAATTCATCAAAAACCTAAAGTCAACAACAGGCAAAGATTTTCGGGAGTGGCTTTCCTTAATAGATACGGGGGCTTTGAGAGACAAAACAGTTATCTGTAACTGGCTGCAAAAAGAGTTCGGACTTGACTACCTGCCAGCCTACAAATTGTCCAATTTATTCCTGGAAGACCAAAAATTGAACAGCCCTAAAGTCCTCTTTTCCGGCAATCTCAGAAGTGGATTTGTAGAATACGAAAGTAAAGAAGGGAGTTTTAAAATGTTATCCGAAATGGGCGCATTTGATGTTTTGGCCATCATCGATGTGCCCACGAAAGAACGTTGGGAAGCGGTAACGAACATACCCCTGGCGAAGCGGGAATCCATACTGCACTTCATCGGTCAGAAAACCGTGGAGAAGCAGACGATGGGAGCCGGATCTTATGAAATAAAAAGTGACTGTATTGAGATCAAATTATAAAATTAATCCTTTATTAAGCGGCTCAACTTGCCTTCATTTGAAGCTTGTTTTTGCCAAATTTCGATTTAACGTAACTTGGGATAATTATTTGCTCCCCAGGGTTCACTCATAAAATCAACCAAAATGAAATTACTACTACTTCTCCAGTTTTTAATTTTAACACAACTACTTTCAGCTCAAACATTTACGGAAGCACCCCAACCTCCTCCCTTTGAAGGTGTTCGATTTGGCTCGATAGCCTTTGCGGACGTGGATGGTGACAACGACTTCGATGTTCTCATTACAGGGGAAAACAATGCTGGCACTTTCATCTCGAAGCTGTATATTAATGATGGAGTTAACACCTCAACGGATGTAATTGAATTTAGTCTCGATTTTACACATTTCCCTAATCCCACAAAAGAGGATTATCTTTATATAAATTACAACGCTGAAGGTAATGGCTTTGTAATTATTAAACTGTACGACTCAAATGGTCATCTTTTAATTCTACAAAAAGAATTTGTAGTACCTGGGCAACAGACTTTTGAAATTGAAATTCCGAAGTTATCTCCGGGGAGCTATTTCATTCATCTGAATGATGGCAAAAGAAGAGGTTCTAGCAAGTTCATTGTGGAATAGAAAATGAAAATTCCGCATTAAATGATAAAAACACAACAAATGAAAATACAATTCATCCTAATAATTCCCATACTGCTCCTGACTTCAAATTGTAAAGGCCAACAATTACCAAAAGATAAAACGGTTGAACTTAGAACAATAATAGCTTCTGATAAATATCCGAATATTGACGCAGTGATAGTTGCCAAGGATAACAAAATACTTTTCGAAGAATATTTCAATGGTTTTGGGAGAGACAGCTTACATGACACACGTTCTTCATTCAAATCAGTAACCAGTATTCTCGCAGGAATTGCCATCGACCAGGGACTTTTTACAGTTAATGATGAAATCCATAACTATATCCCGGAATGGAAAAATGATCCCAGGGGGAAAATCACTATAAAAGACCTGCTGGAGATGAAATCCGGATTAGCCTGTGAAGGCTTCTTTGACATCGGCCCCGACTGCGAATCCGATATGTGGGAAACGGATGACTGGCTGGAATACATCCTTAATATTCCACTTAGACATGATCCCGGGTTAAATTGGGCATACACCTCTATGGAGCCTGAACTTGTTGGCATTATTATTTCAAAAACAAGTAAGATGAGTCTAATGGACTTTGCCAAAAAAAACTTATTTGAACCACTCGGAATTAAAGACTACGAATGGTTGATAACTCCGAATGGAGGAGGTTATGCAGCTGGTTCATTTTTTATGAAACCCATGGACATGCTAAAAATTGCGCAGTTGGTTCTAAATAAAGGAAACTGGGAAGGTCAGCAAATCGTTAGTGAGCAATGGATTAATGAATCAACCACTTGTGATATAGATGTGGAGATGTCCTTTGTCCGTTTTGCAAGAACTAGAAATGCCAAATACACTACCGCTGATTATGGCTATTTATGGTATCGGGAAAAACTGCAGTACGGAGACGTCAAAACCGAAGTATTATTTGCCTCCGGCAATGGTGGCCAATACATGATGATTCTGGAAGATTATGATACGGCTATTGCTTTTACAGGAAGTAATTACGGTAACTGGCGAGGAAAGCTGCCTTTTGATATTTTACTGAAGTATTTGATTCCAAAATTGGCAGAGGAAAAGTAAAATATAAACTTCGATGCAAAATTTTGATTTATTTCAAGCTGATCTCGCTGGTTTTCGCTGATATAATTTTTTCCCCCCAAATTAAAATCTGCGTTTATCCGCGATATCTGCGAGAACTAAACTTATGAGACAGTTTCTCTTATGCTTATCTTCTATAGCCAAACTGTAATCCTCAAGACTGTTACCTCAACAATTACTTTTTATATTTGACAAATGAAACAACTATTGCTTTGCATTTGGATTGTAGTTGGGTTCCTGTACCTGGGCAATGCCCAACCTGTCCAGTTGCAATTCCACCTGATCGACCAGGAAACGGAAAAACCCATATCCGATGCCCATATTTTCATCAGCGACTCAAGCCTGGGGTCTACAAGCGATGACAACGGCTACTGCGAGCTTACCGTTCCCGCTCAGGAAACCCAAATACTCATCATTACCCACCTGTCGTACACTCCCCTATTTGTTGTCCCTGAAGATTATATAAAGTTGGTCAACGGTGATACGATCAAATTGCAACGCAACAGCGTTGAATTCAATGAAATCGTACTTTCCGCAAAAAGAGGCAATCTGTGGAAGAAAAAGTATAAAAGATTTAAAAAAGCACTGCTGGGGATAGGCAAAGAGGCCAACCATTGCGAAATCCTGAATCCGGAGGTTTTGCGATTCGAAGAAGAGAATGGCAACCTAAAAGCAACCGCTGTCGATCTCTTACGCATTGAGAACGATTACCTTGGATACGATATCAATTTCTGGCTGGACAAATTGTCAATAGAACCTGATGGGTCCATTTTTTACAAGGGTAATGGTCAGTTCATCGACCAGTCAACAACCGACGATGTCCGACTCATTAGAAGACGAGACAAGATCTATCAACACAGCCTGGCTAACCTGTTACGAAGCCTGATTAAAAAACCCGATAAGGAGGAATTAAAAAAACTTGGTTACGAACTCACTTTTGAAAAATACCAGGAAGGGGAATTTATTCCGATTTTTAATCCCCAGGATCCCGGCGCACTGGTGCAGCCGGATACCGCTACCGGCTGGTACAGATTATATTTTTCAGAATTTCTAACCGTACGACATAAGGGTATCCGGGCATCCACTGATGCAGGCGTACAGGTCAGCGTCTCCAGCAGGGAACAACAAAAGTTTAACGTCGACCGAAACCAATCCTTCGCATCCGGTGAGCAAAATGCCGTTTCGAGATTATATAAAATTGAGCCCTACTTGCTGTTTGATCATCGAGGCAATATCATTAATAAATCGGCTGTAAGGGATTACGGATATTGGGCAGAACAGCGACTGGCTGCTACCTTACCCATCGACTATACTCCTGTTTTAGATCTCACAACCGAACAAACTTCGGCTACCATTGATACCCTGCTCGTTTTCCAGCACCTCATTGGAAAGGATCACCAGAAAAAGACGGAAGCCCTACAATTTTTACAAGATAACTGGTCGGAAAGTTATATTCCTCCCCTGCTTGACATCCTGTCACTGACACGGGATGTCTGGCAGCAACGGGTCATAAAAACTTTGTTGAGGGAAAAGGTGCCCACTATGAATCCGGATTATTATGAAGGCATCCAGTGGTTGTGGAAAAAGGAGCCCATTTATGGTTCCTATTACGCTGATTTCAAGGCATATTTGTACAGCGCCCTTGATCCCGCTTTCTATGATTACTTTCATCAAAGGGGGAACCAGGCCAGAATTCGCCTGGACGAAATCGTTTGGGGCGGGGTTGTTCAGGATGGTATTCCGCCACTTCGCTCCCCCAGGATGATTTCTTCCTCTGAGGCGACTTACCTTGCTGATTCTGATATCGTTTTCGGCCTGGTCATTGATGGAGAAGCCCGTGCATACCCAAAACGCATCCTTGCCTGGCATGAATTCTTTACGGATGATATAAAAGCACGCTCCATCGCAGGCGTGTACTGTACCCTTTGCGGAACGGTAATAATTTACGAAGCGGAATTCAACGGAGTGAAACACGAGCTAGGCACCAGCGGTTTTCTGTATCGCTCCAATAAATTGATGTACGACAAAGCCACTCAATCTTTATGGAGCACTTTTATGGGCCAGCCGGTTGTTGGTCCTTTGGTCGGCCAGGGTATTGAATTATCGACCCTACCGATAGAAACCACGACCTGGGCAGAATGGCGCAGCAGATATCCGAAAACACTGGTACTTCCTCTGGACACCGGACATGAAAGAAATTATGACGAAGGAGAAGCCTACAAAGCATATTATGCGACGGACAATCTGATGTTCCCAGTGCCTAACCTTGACAAACGCTTACCAAATAAAGCCAGGGTTTTTATTCCCCGACCAGAAAACTACGCAGCGAACCCGTTGGCCGTTTCCGTAAAATACCTGACTCGAAAGAGACTCTACCAGGATCGAATTGGGGATCAGAATATTTTGATCATTACGGAAAGCAGCGGTGCCAGCCGCGCATATGCGATTAATGATGAGCAATTCAAATCGTACAAACGCGGAAGACTATTGGACTCCAACGGCGTTGAATGGACAGTATCAGAAAAAGACCTGGCTGGTCCGGACGGACAGCAACTCTTAAGAATACCTGCACATGAAGCTTTTTGGTTTGCGTGGATCAATGTTTTTCCGGATTCGAGGATTGTGCGTTGATTATGTCAAGGGTATGATTAAAACCCTTAACTTTAATCTGTCAATAAAAATAAATTACCATGAAACTAATCAATTTAGGCTCACAAGGCCTCCAGGTACCTGCAGTCGGCCTGGGCTGCATGGGCATGTCCGACTTTTACGGTTCATCCTCCGAAGCTCAAAACCTTGCGGTGCTTGATCGTGCGGTAGACATCGGATGCACTTTCTGGGATACGGCAGATATGTATGGCCCGTTTACCAATGAGATTTTATTGTCCAAATCCCTGAAGGGGCGCCGCGATAAAATCACCCTCGCCACCAAATTTGGTATCTCCCGTGGAGAAGACGGTAGCTGGCAAGGCATCAAAGGAGGCGCGGATTATGTAAAAGCCAGTTGCGACGCCTCCCTGAAACGTCTCAATACAGATTACATCGACCTCTACTACCAGCACCGCCTTGACCCCAATACACCGATCGAAGAAACTGTCGGCGCCATGGCTGATTTGGTAAAAGCCGGCAAAGTTCGTTACATCGGCCTTTCCGAAGCGGACCCGGAAACGCTTGAACGTGCTAATGCAATTCATCCGATCAGTGCCCTCCAAACAGAGTATTCTTTATGGTCACGGGAAGTAGAGGAAGAAATCCTCCCAACCATTAAAAAACTGAACATTGGGTTTGTAGCTTACAGCCCGCTGGGCCGCGGATTTTTATCCGGTGCCATCCGTTCCAGGAAAGATCTTGATCCAGACGACTGGAGATTACAGAACCCACGATTTTCAGAGGAAGCCATCGCCAACAATATCAAGTTAGCCGATGCTGTTGCTGAAATCGCCAAAGAGATGAACGCAACAGCCGCTCAGGTGGCTTTGGCCTGGCTAATTTCGAGAGATGCACCCATTAGTTTGATCCCGGGTACAAGAAAAATTGAACGCCTGGAAGAAAACTGGGCATCGCAGCATATAACTTTAAGTAAGGAATATCTGGACCGATTGGAAGCCTTGATTAATCAGGGCGTGACAGGAAATCGGTATTAATGAATAATTTCTTTCACTTTTGGCATTTCATGAATTTGCCATTAGTGTACCCCGCTGGCGGAATTAGCGTCAAATCAGTAGTTTGTCAGTATTTTTATTGCCCTTTGCTTTAGCGCAGGGTATAAAGATAATCAAAGAGATTAGGGCTTCAGCCCTTTGTGTAATTCCCAAAAAAAGGCCTAAAGGCCTACGGTCTCTGTTTTTTCAAATTAACCCTGCGCTAAAGCGCAGGGCAATTGACACTAACTTGAGGCATATCCCGCCAGCGGGGTAAATAAATTATCTAAACCTTCCATGAGAAGCGAACAGGAAATATTGTCATTGATCAAAGATATCGCCGGCAGTGACCCTCGCATCAGAGCGGTATTACTCAATGGCTCCAGAGCCAATGACAAAATTATCCCGGATCCTTATCAGGATTTCGATATCGTTTTTTTGGTCAACGATCTTACCAGTTTCGAAGCTGATCCGGATTGGGTGGATGTCTTCGGGGAGAGGATCATCATGCAAATGCCTGACAGCATGGAAATTGTGGATGAACCACAAGATGGGTCGACAGATCAGATAACTTATCTCATGCTGTTCACAGACACTAACCGAATTGATCTTAAATTAAAAGGTATAAAAAAGCAGGAATTGCCAGTTGACAGTTTAACTAAAGTCCTAGTGGATAAAGACGAACTTTTTCCCAAGGATCTAAAATCCGGTGACGAAGATTATTGGATAAAAAAGCCCACGCAAAAGCAGTTTTCAGAATGTTGTAATGAATTCTGGTGGGTAAGTACATACGTAATGAAGGGACTACTACGACAAGAAGAAATGTATGCAAAAGAGATGCTTGAAAAACCCGTCAGAGATATGTTTTTATTGATGTTGTCGTGGAAAGTTGGAACTGAAAACAACTTCTCCATTAACCTGGGCAGCAGTTTCAAATTCCTAAAAAAATACATCGAACCCAATCTGTGGGAAAGAATATTACGAACATATCCCAACGCAGAATTATCCAATATTTTGGATAGTTTAATGGAAATGGCCGACATTTTTCATGCCACTGCCATTATAGTTGCGGAAGAATTGGGTTACATTTATTACCTCAAAGAAGCACAACAGGTAAGAGAATACTTAGAGGAAAGAAGGAAAGAGTTATTATAAAGTTCTAATGAGTACCACACTTCAGACATACAACGTTAAAAACTGGGTAGTTTTCGGCCGTACCACCTTCAAGCCGCCGTTCAATGTTTCGGATGCACTGATCAATGAAGCAAGGATCGTTCATGTAGTTAACGGGCGATCAAATTTGTATTCAGCCAATCAACATATTGACCTTTTTGCAGGGGACACCCTGATCATGAAACCCGACAATTTCGTAAATCACTGGCTGGAAAACGAAAATGATGAAACCAATGAAGTGATCGCTTTCCAGCTCAATGCCGATTTCCTGAGGTTCCTTTATGACAATCAAATCCCACAGTGGTTTTCCTCAGATGATTCTATCCAAACCAACGCGGTGGTAAAAACGGGACCTCATCCTTTGCTCAAATCCTTTTTTGACAATTTAAAAATCTATTTCGCCAATCCTGCTCACCTGAACGAGGAAGTCATCCAACTCAAGATCAAGGAACTCATTTCACTCCTTATCCAAATAGATAACCAGGGAACTACCCACCAGATATTCGGAGCACTCTTTAATGCCAGCTCGTATGACTTCCAGGAAGTGATCCAAAAAAACCTGTTTGAAAACCTCAACCTGGAAGAACTCGCCTTCCTGACCGGTATGAGTCTTTCTTCCTTCAAGCGTAAGTTCAAATCCATTTACGGAACCTCTCCTACCAAGTACATCATCTCCAAACGCCTGGAGAAAGCTCAAAATCTCATTAAAACCACCGACCTCCGAATCTCGGATATAGCATACGATTGTGGATTCACAGATACCAGTTATTTTTCCAAAACCTTCAAAAATTACTACAATATTTCCCCTTCCGACCTGAGGAATTAATCCAATGGACTGATATTCTCATTTTTTGATCTGATCCTCCAATTGCTGCATTCATAGGCGGTACATCTTTGCATTGAATCATTTAAAACAAAATAATTATGAGAACAATGCAGAATTTATTAACAATTGCCCTGGTTTTGCTTTGCAGTTCACAGGTTTTTGCTTCCAAAAACCTCAAGACTTTTACTATTAAACATCAGATTAATGCTCCTATTGACAAGGTTTGGGCTGTTTTAGGTAAAGACTTCGGAAAGGTGGCTAATTCACACCACGGATTTGTCAGTTCTTCTTACCAGGAGGGTCAAACCGGCTACGGAGAAGGGGCTATACGCATCTGTTACCTGAATGACAAAAAATCACGATACGTTGTTGAAAAGCAAGTAGATCTTGATGACAGGAATTTCACCTTTGTTGCTGAAGTAATTGATGGGAAAGGTTTACCTCTCGCAACAGGTACCAATCGTGCAACTTATACATTAAAGGCACTTGATAACCATACTTGTGAGTTGATAATCCAGGTGGCCATGCGATCAAAACCCGCAATTTTCAGCATGATTTTCTCAGGAAAATACAAAGATTGGATGGAAAAATTTGCTATTGGCCTTCATCACCATGTGATAACTGATGAAATCATTACGGCTAAAAAGATTAAAGAAATCGAAAAAAAATATAAATAGTTATGAATAAAAGTCTAACAGGAAAATCAGTCCTCGTAACCGGTGCCAATGGAGGAATAGGGCTCGAAACAGTCAAAATTTTAGCGAACCAAAATCTAAACAGGTTGGCTTTGGCTTGTCGAACTTTTGAAAAAGCGGAATGGACTAAACAACAATTGCCGGAAATTTCGAATACTCAAATTGAACCCTACGGAGGTTTTGATATGACCAGACCGGAAAGCATCAAAAATGCAGTAGAAAAGCTTCCGGGAAACGAAACATTCGACATCGTATTTCTACAATCAGGAGGCATGGTAGTCGCAAATGACTTCCAGTTTATTTCAGCAGGAGAAACTTCGGTCGAAAGAACCATTTTTCAAAATGTTCTGGGTGGTTACCTCACGATAAAATACATGAAAGAGCGTGGGTTGCTTACTCCTGGGGCCCGCATCGTATTTGCAGGTGGAGAAGGTGCCAGAGGTATTCCGGGGATGATTGAAAAACCCGTATTCAACTCGGTTAAAGAATTCCAGACTTATATTCATCAGGGAAGCGGCCAATATAGTGCAATTAATGCCATCGGTGTTTCCAAATTCGCAAGCGCATTGCTGGTTCAGAAGTTAGCGGAAACGGATCATGAAAACAAATATGTCTGGTTTTCACCGGGACTGACAGGAGGAACTAATGGCCTGGACTCTCTGCCTAATCCAAAGCGATTTGTCATGAAACACATCGGTTTCCCCATGCTTCAATTATTTGGATTGGCTCAAAGCCCAAAACAGGCGGCAAAAAAATATGTTGATTCTCTCGCAGGAAAATATGGTGAAAGCGGAGACATTATCGGTGCTCCTGAAGGGAAAGCTCTTGGCAAGCTGGTAGATCAAAAACCAATGAATGCCGGACTTACCAATCAAATGCTCATTGAGGCTTTTTGGGAAATTACTACCGAAAGTCTCGGTTACTTAAAAGAAAAAATGATTGTTAACTAATAAAAAATTTAATAAAATGGACCAAAATCAGAAAAATCAGGAATTGGAGAAAAAGGTAAACTGGAACAAAAGACATCTGAGAATTACCTTTATCATAGCTGTCATTTCATTTCTAATGATCTCCGGGCATTTTTATCTGCATTTTACAGGCAAGCTTCCTCATTAAGAAAGTAAGACAGCTAAAATAAATATTAAAACGACTGGTGTGGCCTATGGCTACACCTTCGTTTGTTTTATAAAAACCAACAAAGATGCTATGGCTTTCAATGCCAGACAGAACCTTTCTGATTAATAAATAAAAATGGACGGACGACAACATTCCCTTATAAAAATATGTTTTGCCAAAACGGTACACCTTTACGAATGTCCGACAAAAGTGGCCTTTTCCCTAGAAAAACCATTTAGATCTCTAAAAGAGTATTTGCATCGAATGGGTATAAATTCAGATATTTGTCAGGCATTTTCATTTAACCAAACCCAATATTGACTCATGTACACTAAAAAAGTTTTTAATGCCAGAGACATGGCGAAGTGGACACGCTTTGAAACCATCCTTTTCTTTTGTTTTATCACCATCGTAACGTCCATTTATTATTTTTTTGATCTGCAATGGCTGAAGTTCCCTTGGACACCTTTGGCACTCATAGGTACCGCCGTAGCTTTTGTGATTGGTTTTCAAAACAACTCCGCTTATGGCAGAATCTGGGAAAGCAGAAAGATCTGGGGAGGCATTGTCAACACTTCACGCACCTTTGGCATGTTCGTCCAGGATATGATATTCAACCAAAATTCGTCAGCCAACTTGTCAGAGCAAGAGTTGCAACATGAAGTAAAAACACTCACCTACCGGCATATTGCCTGGATGACCGCATTACGCCATGCCATGAGGACGTCAAAATCATGGGAAACGACAATGAGCGAAAAATCCAATAGAGAATGGAGCAATATCGTTCACCCTCCCGAGTGGGATTCAACGGTTGAAGAAGACCTCAAACCTTACCTTTCTGAAAAGGATATGGAATACGTGATGAGTAAAAACAACAAACAAACAGCTGTTCTTTACCTGCAATCCCACCACCTGAGAAAACTGAAGGATCAAGGTGCTCTTTGGGAATTTTCTTTCCTTCAGCTGGAAGGTGTCCTCGAAGAATTGTTCACCCTCCAGGGCAAATCAGAAAGGATTAAGAACTTCCCCTACCCACGCCATTTTGCCACGTTGAATCATTATTTCATGTGGATTTTTGTTTTGCTGTTACCCTTGGCTATTGTTCCTCAATTTGCCGAAATCGGAAAAGACATCAGTGAGTTTCAGCCGTTTTTCGGAGACCTTTTTATCTGGACGGCAATTCCGTTTTATGTTGCCGTTGCCTGGATTTTCCACACCATGGAAAGAATCGGAAGAACCGGAGAGAATCCGTTTGAAGGTTCCGCCAATGATGTTCCGATATCAACCATCGCCAGAGGAATTGAAATTGATCTGCGGCAAAACCTGGGAGAAGCTAACGAAGAAATTCCTGAGCAATTCCCAATGATCTACGATACACAAATGTAATTGAACCTAAAGCAGCGTATTGATCCTGTTCAAATATGGGATCAATGCGTTGGCATTTATGAAAAACAACAAAACTCAGGAATAAATGACTTCCCAAAAAGAAACAAAACGATTCGTGGCCTTCCTGCGAGGCATTAATGTAGGCGGACACCATAAAGTCCCCATGGCAGACCTCAAGCAATTGCTGGCGACATTGAATTTTGACAATGTTGGAACCATTTTAAATTCCGGCAATATCATTTTTGATGCCAAAACCGGCGACCCCGAAAACCTTCAGACCATTTTAGAAGAAAACCTGGAAAAAACATTTGGCTTTCCCGTTCCTACAATTGTTCGCAGCGCGGACACTATTTTTCAACTTCATCAAAAGGCACCCTTTCGGGATGTTGAAGTCACCAAGAATATCCGCTTATACGTTTCTTTTCTGAAACAGGATAAAAAACCTGATATGGCACTGCCATGGACAAGCCCTGACGGCTCATTCAACATTATTGAAAGCAGCGACAGGATAATCCTCAGCATCCTGGATCTGGCCGTTTCCAAAACACCCAAAGCCATGGAAGCACTGGAGAAATTTTATGAAAAGAAAAATATCACGACCCGGAACTGGAAAACTATTGAAAGGGTGGTAAAGAAACTATAAGCCAGAAAGTATTTGAATTATTCTAAGGGCTTGTAAAGGTTTCATTAGGAACAAATTCTTTAATATGAAAAATATAATCAGTTTTAAACGAGCAACTCAGTTCAGCCTTATTCTTTTCAGTCTCTTGATTCTATTCCATCTGGCAATCATCATCGGTATTGTTTTTATGGATTATGTTCCGATTGATTTCCTTTGGGGAGGCCGTATGGAAACAAAGGAGCAATTACTCAATTTTGAAATTTTTTCGATGGGAATAATGGTATTTTGCCTGTTTACAGTAATCATTCGGTCAAAAATCATTGACATTCCGCAATTGTTGGGAATTTCAAGAATTGTATTATGGGTACTTTTCGTATTGTTTGTACTCAACACCGTCGGAAACCTTTTGGCAAAGACAAACTTTGAAAGGTTCTTTGGTATTCTAACAGTAATTTTAGCATTTCTTTGTCTCCGGCTGGCTATGGAAAAAGTGAGTAAATGAAATATGGCAGATATACAAAAAACATCCCACCTGTTTCCAAAATAGGCCTGGGAGCCTGGCAATTGGGCTCCAATTCCGGCTGGCGGAGTATGTCTGAAACAGAAGCCATACAGATGGTACATAAATCCCTGGAACTGGGAGTAAATTTCTTTGATACAGCACCGAATTACGGCCTGGGCACCAGTGAATCAAGGTTGGGCAAGGCACTCAAGGGTTTTGACAGAAGCAAAATTGTGATCAACACCAAATTCGGCCATACCGTTTCAGGAGACACTAACTTTAGCTCAGATTATATTCGGGAATCCCTGGAAGGTAGCCTTAAGCGATTACAAACGGATTATGTCGATTCACTGATTATTCACAACCCTCCTTTTGAAACCCTAGATGGCAATAAAAATGACCATTATGAGATTCTTGAAAATTTAAAGGCAGAGGGGAAAATAAAAGCATACGGAGCATCATTAGATACTTACGATGAAATGGCTCTTTTCATGAATACCACTAACGGCAGTGTCATTGAAGCTTTCTTTAACATCCTGCATCAGGATACAGCCAGGGCATTTGATTTAGCTCAGCAAAAAGGTATTGCCATAATTGTTAAAATCCCCCTTGATTCAGGATGGCTTTCCGGAAAATATGACGCCAATAGCTTCTTCAGAGATATCAGAAATAGATGGACACGGCCAGACATAAAAACAAGAGCCGGTTTGGTGGAAAAAATCCAGGAAATAATCGGAAGAGAAAAGAATCCCGCCCAAACAGCCATTGCCTTTTGCCTGGCGTATGATGCAGTATCAACGGTCATTCCCGGTAATTCCACATTGGCCCAACTTACCAGTAACCTGGAAAGTATTAAAAAACCGATTTCAAAAGACCTTGTTAAGCAGCTGGAAGATTTTTACCAAAATGAAGTTAAAGGGCTAAAAATTCCCTGGTAAATCAACGTTAGCCCTCAAAAAAAACACATTGTAAACTGATTTTTTCTTCATCAGCCATCAGACCAAATTTCCTTCTAAAAAGCTCCACAAAAAACTATAACATTTTCCACTTTTAATTACCGTATTTCGACAGTAATTATTAAATTTGTGACAATCTTAAAAGAGAATCATTCTCATTTAATACTCAGTCATGAACACGAAGGAAATTGCGAGTAAACTTTCAGAAAAAGGCCTAAGGGTTACGCCGCAGCGGATTGCTATTCTGAGGGCGATATCCAAGCTAAATAATCATCCTACAGCAGAGAACATCATAGATTATATCAAAAAAAACTACCCGAACATTTCGGTAGGAACTGTTTATAAAGTACTGGATATTTTCGTTGAAAATGATCTGCTGAAAAAGGTAAAAACAGAAAGTGGTATCATGCGTTATGATCCGTTACAATCCAATCATCACCACCTCTACTGTACAGAAACGGACAGAATTGAAGATTACGAAGACGACAATCTCGACAATCTGATCATAGAATACTTTAAGCAAAAAGGAATTAAGGATTTTGAAATTCAAAACATACAACTACAAATAACAGGTTCATTTAAAAATTAAATTTATGGATAAATCAACAAATGGCAAATGCCCGGTAATGCACGGTGGTAACACCCAGTCAAGCTCATCCGTTATGGACTGGTGGCCCAACGCGCTTAACCTGGATATTTTGCACCAACACGACACAAAAACAAACCCATTAGGTGAGGATTTCGACTACCATGAAGAACTGAAAAAACTGGACGTCGAAGCTTTAAAACAAGATCTTAAAGACCTGATGACCGACAGCCAGGAATGGTGGCCGGCCGACTGGGGACATTACGGCGGACTCATGATCCGTATGGCATGGCACGCTGCCGGAACGTACAGAATTTCTGACGGCCGCGGTGGTGGCGGAACCGGCAACCAGCGTTTTGCTCCTTTGAATTCATGGCCCGATAACGTAAGCCTCGACAAAGCAAGACGTTTGCTTTGGCCTATCAAGAAAAAATACGGCAACAAAGTCAGCTGGGCAGACCTGATCATCCTGGCAGGCAACATGGCCTACGAAAGCATGGGCCTGAAAACATTCGGATTTGCCTTTGGCCGCGAGGACATCTGGCACCCGGAAAAAGATACCTACTGGGGAGCTGAAAAAGAATGGCTCGCACCGAGCGATGAGCGTTATGAAAATGTGGATAATCCGGAAACAATGGAAAACCCACTGGCAGCTGTGCAAATGGGACTGATCTACGTGAACCCGGAAGGTGTCAACGGCAACCCTGATCCGTTAAAAACCGGTGCTCAGGTAAGAGAAACCTTTGCACGTATGGCCATGAACGATGAAGAGACTGTTGCTTTGACCGCAGGTGGACATACTGTTGGTAAGACTCATGGAAATGGCGATGCCAGCATTTTGGGTCCTGACCCGGAAGGTGCTCCCGTCGAGGAACAAGGATTTGGCTGGGCCAACCCACACAAAACAGGTAAAGGAAGATATACCGTAACCAGTGGTTTGGAAGGTGCCTGGACAACCCACCCTACCAAATGGGATAATGGTTTTTTCGAAATGCTGTTCAACCACGAATGGGAATCCCGCAAAAGCCCTGCCGGTGCGTGGCAGTGGGAGCCTGTAAGCATCAAAGAAGAAGACAGACCGACTGATGTAGAAGACTTTTCCATCCACCAAAACCCGATCATGACCGATGCAGACATGGCCATGAGAGAAGATCCTATTTACAAAGAGATCTCCCTGAGGTTCAAGGATGACTTCGATGCCTTCTCCGATGCTTTTGCAAGAGCATGGTTCAAATTGACCCACCGGGACATGGGGCCAAAATCCTGCTACCACGGACCGGATGTTCCTGAAGAAGATCTGATCTGGCAGGATCCTATTCCGGAAGGTAACGCTGATTATGATGTAGATGCTGTTAAAGCAAAAATTGCAGCCTCAGGCCTTTCTGTTTCAGAAATGGTAGCTACTGCATGGGATAGTGCCCGCACATTCCGCGGTTCTGACAGACGTGGAGGAGCTAATGGTGCACGTATTCGTCTCGCTCCGCAAAAGGATTGGGAAGGTAACGAGCCTGCTCGTCTGGCACGCGTATTGTCTGTGTTGGAACCAATTGCTGCTGAATTTGGAATCAGTATCGCTGACACTATCGTACTCGCAGGAAACGTGGGTATCGAGAAAGCTGCCAAAGCAGGAGGTGTTGATGTGGAAGTGCCATTCGCACCTGGTCGTGGAGATGCTACTGATGAAATGACAGATGCTGATTCATTTGCTCCACTCGAGCCTGTAGCTGACGGATACCGCAACTGGCAGAAAAAGGACTATGTTGTCAGTCCGGAAGAACTCATGCTCGACAGAACGCAACTCATGGGCTTAACCGCTCCTGAAATGACCGTGCTCGTTGGAGGTATGCGTGTATTGGGAACCAACTACGGAGGTACCAACCACGGTGTTTTCACGGATAAGCCGGGAGCATTGACCAATGACTTTTTTGTCAACCTTACCGACATGGGCAATAAGTGGAAGCCAGCCGGAGACAATGTTTATGAGATCCGTGACCGCAAAACAGGTGATGTCAAGTGGACGGCTACTCGCATTGATCTCGTTTTTGGTTCGAATTCCATTCTTCGTTCCTACGCTGAGGTCTACGCTCAGGATGACAACAAAGGGAAATTTGTCAATGATTTTGTGAACGCATGGGTAAAAGTGATGAACGCTGACAGATTTGATCTGAAATAATACTTAGTAAAACGATATTTAGCCCCACTTCATTCGCATTATCGGATGAGTGGGGCTATTTTTATGTCCTATTGTCACCATCAAAACACTTCAATATGGACAAAGCACTCAAAACAATGATCGACAACATGCCCGAAAAAACAGGAAAAGCCCTGGAAGAATGGCTTGAAATCCTGAAAGAAAAAGCTTTCGCTAAACATGGTGAGGCCGTCAAATTCCTCAAAACAGAACATCAGATCACCCACGGCTTTGCCAACACCATCGTCACTCTATCCAGGCAGGAGAGTTCATCATCGGAAGACCTGGTGGCCGGACAATATAAAGGCAAAGAAGCTCTGTTTCCGATTTATGAACAATTGATCTCCTTTGTCAAGACCTTAGGTTCCGATGTAACCATAACCCCTAAAAAGGGAAGCGTCAGCATTATCCGCAAAAGGCAATTCCTCCTGATCAAACCTGCCACTAAAACAAGAATTGATCTTGGATTTAAACTCAAGGACAAACCAACCACCGACCGCCTCGAAAACTCCGGACCTTTCGGAACCATGTGTACCCACCGGGTAAAAATATCTTCTGCCGGCGAAATCGACGGTGAACTAAAAGGATGGATCAAGGAAGCTTATGACAGACAAGGATAAGTATGAGGCTCTATCATATTTTATAGCTCTATTATTTTCTTTTAGTTTCCTTTCCTGTCAACCCGACAGCAAGGAGCCAACTGCAACTGATGAAAATAACACAAATGCTGAAATGGTCTTTGACCAGGAAAAATGGAGAACCATGGCCGGAGAAGACTACCCTTACCGGGAGCAAATGTTGAAAGATGTGGTCTACAATGATACCATCAGATCCCTTAACCGGCAGGAGATCCTCGATCTTTTGGGAGAGCCGTCCTACTACCGGGCAGACACCAATTTCCTGTACTACACCATTTCCCAAAAACGTTTGGGCAAATGGCCGTTACGAACAAAAACCATGGTGGTAAAATTCTCCGAAAGGGACTCTATTGAATGGATCAAGATCGCCGAATAGGACTTTAACTACAAAACCATCATGAAATTAACTATCGAAATCAGAAAGCTGACTGTTAGCGAATACCAGACCCTCCGGCAAACAACAGGCTGGGATATGCTGGACGATAAAGTGGTAAAAATGGCCCTGGAAAACGATCTTTTTTCACTTATAGTTGTTGACGGCAATACGCCCATTGGCATGGGCAGGGTCATCGGCGACGGAGGAATATATTTCTACATCCAGGACATCATCGTTCACCCGAAATACCAGAAAGCCGGGATCGGTAAACTGATCATGCAACATATTGAAACCTTTTTGAAGGAGTCTGCTCCCCACAACGCCTTCATTGGTTTGATGGCCGCTGCGGGTGTCCAGGAATTTTACCACAGTTTTGGCTACAAAGTGCGCCCGGAAAATGGGCCGGGAATGTTTAAAAGAATGTCAAAATAAGCAAGAATATCCCCCCTTTGGAGGGATTGGCGTCAAGTTAGTGTCAATAGCCCTGTGCTTTAAGCGCAGGGTTAATAAAAAAAAACAGAGACCATAGGCCTTTAGGCCTTTTTTAGGCGAATAACACAAAGGGCTGAAGCCCTAATCTCTTTGGTTATTCTTATACCCTGCGCTAAAGCACAGGGCAATAAAAATACTAATCAACCACAAATTTGACGCTAATCCCTTCGGAGGGGGAAAGAAAAAAGCGGAAATACACAGCATTTCCACTTTTTTCAGGGGGAGGAAAACGCTGCGGCATGAATTTCCAGCCCCGAAATAAAAAGGGGGCCTTCTTGACTTTGCAAGAAGGCCCCCTTTTTATTTCCTCCCCCGCCAGCGAGGGACAATCATTCTACAACCAACAAAAACCGTTCACCGTCAACCGTTGGCCGTAAACCGTTTATCACTCCAACCCTCGCTTAGCCAACAAATACTTAATATCCGGATCCATGCCACGGAACTGACGATACAATGCCATCGCATCATCACTGCCGCCGCTGGCCAGGATATACTTCCTGTATTTCTCAGCTACTTCAGGATCGTACACATTGCCGGTTGACACAAAAGCATTGAAAGCATCAGCGTCCAGCACCTCTGACCATACATAGCTGTAATAACCTGAAGAATACCCACCCGCAAAAATGTGGTTGAAATAAGTACTCCTGTACCTGGAAATGATCTCTGGAATCAGGCCTATCTCATCAAGCACCTGCTTTTCAAACTGTGCAGCATCTTTTTCCTCCGTATCCGTAAGCGTGTGCCAGTACATATCGAGGTAGGAAGCTGCCAGATATTCTACCGTTGCAAATCCCTGGTTGAACTTACTTGCATTGGAGATCTTCCGGATCAGCTCATCAGGGATCGGCTCCTTGGTTTCGTAATGGAAAGCGTATTTCTTCAATACATCCGGGTGCATGCACCAGTTCTCCATCACCTGGGAAGGGAATTCTACAAAATCCCTGGGCGTTGACGTACCGGACGTTGACGGATAAGTGCACTGGGACAACATTCCATGCAGCGCATGACCGAATTCATGGAATAGAGTATTCACATTATCTACGCTCAGCAGGGCAGGCTTGTCGCCGGTTGGTTTGGCAAAATTACCTACGTTGTAAACCACAGGATGAATAAATTCTTCGCCCTTTTTGTGCTGTTTGGTAAAAACATCCATCCAGGCTCCTCCCCTTTTGCTGTCGCGGGGGAAATAATCGGTGTAAAGAATGGCCATGTGGTTACCGTCCTTGTCGAGCACCTTAAAGGTCTTCACATCCGGGTGATATTTCTGGATTCCATCGATCTCTTCGAAAGTCATACCCCACAGGTCGGTTGCCAGACCGAATACACCATTGATCACATTGGTCACTTCAAAATAAGGGCGCAACTCTTCCTCGTCGAGGTTGTATTTCTGCATTTTCACCTTTTCGGCATAGTGCCACCAGTCCCAGGATTGCAATTGAAAATCACCGCCTTCCGCATCGATGATGGCCTGCATATCGGCTCTTTCTTTTTTGGCTACTTCCAGGGCAGGTTTCCACAGTTTGTCCAACAGTTCAAAAACGTTTTCCGGATTCTTGGCCATCTGCTCTTCCAGCACAAAATCAGCATGAGTCGGATAACCTAACAACTGAGCTCTCTCCGCCCGCAAAGCAGCCATTTTGGCCAGGATCTTTTTGTTGTCCAGTTCGTCGTTATTGTCTCCACGGTTGATGTATCCTTTGTACAACTTTTCCCTCAGATCTCGATTAGTGGAATAGGTCAGGAATGGATACATACTTGGACGCTGAATGGTATAAACATATTTGCCTTCTTCATACCCTTTAGCCTTGGCTTCGGCAGCTCCCATTTCCAGCACACTTTCCGGAAGACCGGCCAGTTCTTCTTCAGTAGACAAAACGATTTCAAACTTATTCGTTTCATTCAACACATTTTCGCCAAACTGCACAGAAAGTACAGACAGTTCTTCATTGATCTTTTTAAATCTTTCCTTCTTCTCTCCCTCGAGGTTAGCTCCACCACGAACAAAACCTTTGTAATAATCCTCTAGCAATTTTTGTTGCTCCGTAGTCAGATCAAGTCCATCTTTTTGATCGTAAACAGCTTTTACTCTTTCAAAAAGGGCCTCATTCAGGTTGATCTCATCACTATGTGCAGATAGCATAGGAAATACATCCTTGGCGATGGCCTGCATGTCATCATTTGTCATCGAGCTATTCATGGCACTGAAAACGTTCTGCACCTTGGTCAGTGCTTCCCCGCTGTACTCGAGGGCTTCGATGGTGTTTTCAAAGGAAGGTTCCTCTTCGTTGACTGCAATGACATCGATCTCTTCTTTGTGCATTTTCATAGCCGCTTCGAAGGCAGGCTTATAATTTTCCTGTTTGATCTCATCAAAAGGCGGGGTACCATACGGCGTATCCCAAAGGTCTAGCAGTGCGTTGTCTTGAGTACCGGCCACATCTGCACTTTCGGTCTTGCAACCCACCAGGGCCACAGCACCTAAAAAAAGGATAAAAATATACTTCAACATTGTTATAGGTTTTATTTGAAATAATAGGTATTAGATTAATCTTTAAAGATAGGGAGAAATGGGGGGATAAACGATACGATCTAAGGAAATTTCGTTTTGATATTTCATATTGTTTCATGTTAGTATGTGGACAGAATTAGTTTCAAATAGTGCTATTTTGTAACAAACTTTGACTGTTTTATAACTAAACTGATCATAACAACACCCGCACCCATCGAATCCATTCGGTGCGCCTCGCCGAATGAATTCGGCGAGTACGGAATATGGTAGATAATTTAAACACAGCATTAAACTCCTGTAGACAACCATAGTCCAAACCTGGAAATTACAGAATACCAGTTTACCTTTCACAAAAGTGCCGTGACTGCGAGACCTGGGATTTCATTTTTAAATTGACTAATTTGTGCCGTGCCGATCAAAATTAACTTCCGGATGAAATATCTATCACTGTTTTTATTCATTATCCTTGTCTTTAACTGTAATAAGGAAGAAACACCAACAGACCCGACCGATTCAGACCTGCCCAATATCCTGCTGATCATAGCAGACGATATGGGTAAGGATGCAACGGCAGGATTTACCGAAGGCAGCATAAAGCCGACAACTCCAAATATTGACAAAATCAAAGATGAAGGCCTGACCTTTAACAACCTGTGGGTAAATCCGACCTGTTCACCAACCAGGGCCTCTATAATTACAGGCAAATACGGTTATCGCACTGGGGTCAAATGGGCCAATGATGAGTTAGATCAATCAGAAGAGATTTTACAAAAATTCATCAAGGATGAAACCGATAATGCCTACGCTACAGCAATAATTGGCAAATGGCACTTATCCGGTGAAACCACTAACTTCAATCCGGAGTCTTTGGGGGTGGATTATTATGCCGGTTTATTAAGAGGCGCGGTTCAAAATTATTATCAATGGTTATTGACAGAAAGTGGCACGAATAATTTACAAACAGAATACATCACCAAAGTATTCACAGACCTCTCCATTGACTGGATCAACGACCAATCCTCCCCCTGGTTCCTGTGGCTGGCCTACAATGCTCCCCATACCCCATTTCATGTTCCTCCGGACGGGATGCATTCTCAAGGCACCCTGCCTGACTATGAAGCCGGATTGGACCCGATGCCCTATTATATGGCTGCCATCGAAGCAATGGATCACCAGATAGGACGACTTTTCTCAGAGATTCCCCAGGAAGAACTCGATAACACCATCATTATTTTTCTGGGAGATAACGGGACGCCCAATCAGGTAGCACAAACTCCTTATTCCAGCTCCACTGTCAAGGGTAGTTTGTATCAAGGCGGGATAAATGTCCCCATGTTCATTTCTGGCAAAGGAGTGAATAGGACGGCTGAAGAAAACAGTTTAATCTGCAGTTCGGACCTTTTCAGCACGATAGCCGAACTGGCAGGGATTAATTTACCGGAGATCCACGACAGTAAAAGTTTCAAGGCACTGCTATCCAGTCCAGCTTCGCATAGGGATTATCAATATTCTGAAATGAACAATGGCGTCAATGATCTCTGGGCTATCAGCAACGGAGATTACAAGCTCATTGTAAATGCCAATGGTGAAGAAGAGTTGTATGATCTAGTTAATGATCCCTATGAGCAGAATGATCTGTTACAAGGCGGATTAACTTCTGAGCAAGCAAGTGCCAAGGAAGAACTGGAAGAAGAACTATCCAAGATTAGAATGTAAAATATACACCGCTCGCAGGATTGGCGCCAAATTAGTGCTATATCAGTATTTTTATTGCCCTGTGCTTTAGCGCAGGGTATAAGAATAACCAAAGAGATTAGGGCTTCAGCCCTTTGTGTTATTCCCCTAAAAAAGGCCTAAAGGCCTACGGTCTCTGTTTTTTTATTGACCCTGCGCTTAAAGCACTGGGCAATTGACACTAACTTGATGCTCACCCCGCTGGCTGGATCGATTTTAAGTGAATTGGTAAATCCAGTTCACTTAAAATCGGGGTGGACATTCTCTCCTACTCCACTACCTTTCTTTTCTTCATCCCCGAATAATACATAATAACCCCGGCCGAAATAAACATCACCATGCTATAAATACCCGCCGGAATAGAAAGCGTAAAATTGGCCAATACGGTTGACGCGATCACAATGGCCAACGTACCATTCTGAATACCGGATTCGATGGCTATAGTTATAGCTTGTTTTTGATTTAGCTTCAAAAGCTTGGCGCTGTAATATCCCACCAAAAGAGTCAATACGTTCAAAGCAACCGTAGCTCCCCCGATCTGCGGGAAATATTCCACAATGGTTTCCCTTTCTTTGATGATGATAGAAAGTAAAATGGTTACAAACAAAATTATCGAAACAATCCTGACAGGGCCATCCATCCGTAGAGCAAAATTCTCCCTGCGAGACCGGATAAACATCCCGATGGCCACAGGGATGATAACGATCACCAGCACCTGAAGGATCATCCCTACCTCATCCACATCTACTGCCTGTCCGCTATTACTAAAATAGTTCAGGGCAAAGCCAACATACAATGGAATGGTGATCAAAGTAATGAAACTACTCACGGCAGTCAGCGATATCGAAAGAGCTGTATCCCCTCGGGAAAGATGACTTATCAAATTAGAAGTTACTCCTCCGGGGCAAGCCGCCAAAAGCATAACCCCAATCGCCAACTCATTGGGTAACTTTAATAAATGACAAATTCCAAAACCAATTGCGGGCAGAAAGATCAATTGATTGACCAGGCCGATTAAAGTAGCTTTAGGGTACTTTACGATCCGACGAAAATCGTCAACGACCAGGGACAATCCCATGCCTAACATAATGATAAATAAAGAGGCGGGCAAAAAGATATCCGTAAGCACTGAGGATTCCATGTCAAGAGGGTTTTAGCTGTATGAATCCTCTAAAATAAACATTTCATTGAAGTTTTTTAATTGCGAATGGTTAACTTAGGGCTATGCTTATTATGACCAGGCAAAAAAGTGTCAAATTTTCTCCTCCAAAAGCAACCCTAAAAAACCAACTAGGTGATTATTTCAAAACAACTAAAATAACCAGTTCTTATGAAAACATTTTTCCTGACCAGCCTCTTTATTTTTATCATTTCCGGAAACAGCCAGGCTCAAGAGACCAGTGTTTTCCCAACCGATAGCGCCAGCTGGAAATTGTATTATTTATGTTATGATGGCGGGAACCCATACTATGCTTCCCGAACAATTGAAATCATTGGAGATACCGTTCTAAATGAAGAAAATTATATAGTTTTAAAGGCTTCATGGGATATTTTCTTTGCAAGAGTTTCTGACAACAAAGTATATTTTAAAGAATACTTTTTCCCCGATGATAATGAATACCTGATATATGATTTCAACCTTGAGGTTGGAGATGTATTTTATTATCCTGAATTCTTAAATACTTACCAGGACAGTGTCATTATTGAAGCCATAGATTCCATTACATTGCTTGATGGCACTTCCCGAAGACGGTTAAAACTGGCTACCACTTATCATAACATTTGCGGGCCAATGGATTATTGGGTGGAGGAATTAGGCAGTACTTTTATGCCATTTTACTTCATGGATTGTTTTGAATGCCTTTTAAGAGGATATACTTACACGCGTAATAATGAATTATTGTTTTCAAATACTCCCGTGAATATCGAAGAAACCTCTGAACAACCCCAGGTAAAGGTTTATCCCAACCCTTCTAAATTCATTTTTACTTTAGAATTTGAATCAGGAAATTTTGCAGACATCCGACTAATCAATTTTATGGGATGGGAGGTCTTCAATAAAAAAAACATTCAAAGTAAGGATCAAATTATTGTTCCGCCAAATACTCCGGAAGGAATATATTTATTAGAAATTTCCATAGGCAAAAACAAACGGGTATTGAAAAAACTGGTATTGGAATAACTCAACTAATCAATTCGAGTTGCGGATTACGGGCTCCGAGTAACGGGTTATTATTATTTTTACAAATCCCCTTCATTTCCTTGCAAATTAACAGCTGAAACTCTAAAAATCCGACTACAATATTAGAACTCGCAACGCGTAACTTGTAACTCGCAACTTAAGTTAATCAATGGTCAGCATTAAAAAACACAAAATGAAAATTTTGAAAATCACCTTGATGTTCCTAACCATTTTCAACTTCACCAATTGTTCAATTGAACAGCATCAGCAGGTATTAACTGAAGCCGAAAAAGAAGCCCTTGTCGCAACACTTGAAAAATTTAACCGGGCCTTTCAGGAGGGCAATACAGATGTTTTACAATCGATGATTACCGACAATTACATCCACACAAATGGGAATTCAAAATCAATTGGGAAAGACGTTTGGATTAATTATCTACGAAAAAGAGAAAAGGAAATTCGTACCGGAAACCTGGAAATCCTCCACTATACCCTGGAGGATCCGGAAATTACCTTTCATAGTCATGTTGCCATTGTAACGGGAAAAATCCTGGTCTCGGGTAAAAGGCAAAATGAAGTTGTGGAGAATGAATACAGAATTACCAATATCTGGGTATTAGAATCCGGCCAATGGAAAAGAGCCGGATTCCATGATGGGAAAATAAAATAAGCAATTATGAAAGCAAAATATGGAATCACCCTAACCACTTGCCTGATACTCTTGTCATTAACATGCGCCATTCAAAATAAACCTGGAATGGAACAGCCGGAACAAATAACATTCATCAAATACATTGGCGACACAGGCATTAATCGCGGAGTTACCGTAGAAGAAATTAATGATGGAGGCTATATTCTCACGGGATATACCACAGAAGGGAACTATGGTGCAGAAGATGTTTTTCTTATAAAAACGAATGCCAAAGGTGATACGCTATGGAAAAAAACTTATGGAGGCAAGGGCAGCGATAATGGCTGGGCTGTTCGCCAAACGGCAGATAAAGGTTTTATTGTAGCTGGTTATACCAATAGTTTTGGAAATGGAGGTATGGACATTTATTTACTAAAAACGGACTCTAAAGGAAAGGCCCTCTGGACCAAAACATTTGGCGGTGCAGAAGACGAATACGGTTGGGATGTTCGAATAACCAAAGACAATGGATTCATCATTGCTGCCCAAACGAGCAGTGAAGGTAATGGTGAAATAGATGCCTACCTGATAAAAGTTGACGAAAAAGGGAATAAAGAATGGTCGCAAACCTATGGAGGCGATAAGGTTGACCGCATTTTTTCGGTACAACAAACACCAGACGGCGGATATGCTGCAGCCGGAATAACCTATAGTTATAACAGTATCAATCCAAGTGACCGGGACGGTTATATTTTAAAAACTAATCCTACCGGACAACAGGAATGGTACAAAACCTTCGGAAAAGATGCCTACGACGTTGGCCACTCAATAGCGCTTACGGATGATGGAGGTTTATTTATCACCGGATACGGAGAGAGCTTTGCTACCGCAGGCCACAGGGATGTGTATCTGATCAAAACGGATACCACAGGAGAAAACCAGTGGATGAAGGTATATGGAGAAATCGGTGAGGAACGGGGAATTAAAGGTCATCAAACCAAAGATGGCGGTTATATCGCTATTGGGTTTACTTCCCAAAATAGAGATGTTTACCTTATTAAAACCAATAATTCAGGGGAAACTTTATGGACAAGAACCTACGGAAGTCCGGATAAAATGGATTTTGGATACACGGTAAAAGAGACCAAAGATGGCGGATTTATCCTTACAGGACATTCTGAACCATTTAGCCGAGAAAAAAGTGATATTCTTTTAATAAAAACTGATAGTGAAGGTTTGGTTGATGAAGAAAATTAGATTGATGAATGGGTAAGTGAACAAAACTTTACCCCGCCAGCGGCTAGGGCTTCTACACAAGTAGAATAATAAAAATATATAATCTGTTTTATTTAAATTTTAACCCAATTCATTGTGTTTATTCAAAGTCAGGCTGCAAAAAACTGCCGAATGGCAGAATGAAGAAGGGAAAATGAACCTGCCGGAACCGCAAAACAGCAGAATGTCCAATATCCAATTTAGAATTGCTAAAAAAACTTCTACATTGGTTATTCTGCGGTTCGAGATTCTGCGGTTCCGGCACGATTTTCTTGGTCATTCATTCATTTTTCACTTATAACTGGAGGTTTTCTTGAAAACTCGACCGAAAACACATTATAAAAACAACTTATACTACTTATGTAGAAGCCCTAGCCGCCAGCGGGATACATAAACCTCATCTCATTATTAATCTAAACAGGATCAAAAACTAAAAAACCACTAACCCTTACTCAGCTTCCCCCTCCTCAGCAACCTCTTCATTCTCGACCACCTCAGGTTCCGGATAATAATCCGTAGTATTCTCCTCAATCACTTTCTTCAATGCTTCAATATTAATCTCTTCCTGTGCCTGAAAACTCCCGCCAAATGTTTCCATTAAAGCAAACATGGAGCGCATAATCAGATTTTTTCCGGTCACCGTGGATTCTGTTTTAACCTTGACTTCACCATCTGTTTCGGAAAACAACATCTTTTGGTCAAAATCCATCATGTCGCTGTCAAAATGTAAATCTACATGGTCAAATTCTTCGATGGATTCGACAGTTTCTATCATTTCAAAATCAGGTTGTCCTTCGCCCGGATTGACCACAACTTTGTATTTACTTCCTACTTCTCCCTTTTCTCCACTGATCAAGTCGATGCTTTTAAACCCTTCAAGCCACAGGTGATATTTGGATTCATCCTGTGTAACAGCCCAGGCTTCTTCCAATGATTTACTTACGGTGATCTCATGACCGTAATTGATGGTAGGTTTTATAAACCCAAAAGCAAAAAAAATGATTGCGAGTCCGACAATCGCAAAAAGAATGTATTTCAGGATTTTCATCAGTCTGTATTTATGTTTTACAATTACCCATGAAATTACAATAAAGAATTGTCATTTTTAATATCTTAGAAACTAATGTAAAAACAAACCATCAAAACTATGAAATTCAAAGGCTCAGTTGACATAAACAAATCAAGGGAAGAAGTAGTCAGGTACTTTGCTGACCCTGCATTTCTTGGCGAATACCAGGACGGTTTCGTAAAGAAAGAACTTATAGAAGGGGATGAAGGAAAAGATGGCGCCATATCTATGATGTACTATAAATATGGCAGCCGGGATATGGAACTGACTGAAACCATCAAATCCAACCAGCTTCCGGAATCATTCGAAGCATTTTACCACCACATCCATATGGATAATTATATGCGGTGCAAATTCGTTGAGCTGGATCGCAATCGCACCAGGTATGAATACGAATTTGAATACACCCGAATCAACTGGGTCATGCCGAAACTCATGGCTATTCTCTTCCCGGGTATGTACCGCAAACAAGGAGAAAAGTGGATGAGACAATTCAAGGAATTTGTTGAAAAACAGTAAAGCTTTGTACCTGGTTTTCTTACTCTTTGTTTTCCTAACTCAATATAAATCTACTAACCATGTCTAATCAGGATTTAATCGAAAAAGCCAGGAAACGGGTAAAGGAAAAAAAGCAATTTTACAATCACTTAGGTGCTTTTTCTGTCTTTGCCGTATTTATGTTCCTCATCAATTTAATGACCTCCCCCGGAACCTGGTGGTTCATTTGGGCAATTGCCGGTTGGGGGATGGCAGTTCTTGGACATTACTTCAGAGTTTTTGGTATTCCGGGATTAATGGGGCGAAATTGGGAATCCGACCAATTTGAAAAAGAGCTGGAAAAACTGGAACAGGAAAAAAGGTACCAAGAAGAATTGGAATTACCTCCTGAAGAACTCGAGCTCAAAGACCCGGTAGAACTCGAAAAAAAATACAATGAGGACGACCTCGTCTGAAGTGAAAAATACAAAAAAATAGTATTTTCATCCCTAAGGAGTTCGACCTTTCGAACATCCAATGCCCCGATAAATTCATGAGAATAGAAAAATTATTCTCAATAAATCCTTTTTATGAACCGTCAGCGACAAAACAAAAAACCTCTGAACATTAAGAGCTTGAAGAAACGCTGATTCACAACACTTATGACCGAAGGAAAAACCAGGGTTTTATGAGATACGACACCGTTATTGTCGGAGGAGGAATGGCAGGATTAACAGCTGCCGCATACCTGGCAAGGGCCGGACAATCTGTGGTGCTTTTTGAACAACAAGGTAAAACCGGAGGACTTGTACAGACTTTCGAACGGGATGGCGTTTTTTTTGACGGCGGTTTGAGATCTATTGAAAATTCGGGGATTGTTTTTCCAATGCTGGCACAGTTAGGCATCCCAATTGAATGGTCCAGGAGTAAGATATCTATTGCGATTGGCAACGATGTGCTTATCCTTGAAGATGAGGAAAGCCTACAACAATACGAAACATTCCTGGCTAACCATTTCCCGGATAACAAAGCCGATATCCGCCTGATCATCAAAGAAATCCGGAAAATCATGGGATATATGGACGTGTTGTATGCCGTCGATAACCCGGCTTTTATGGATATTCCCCAAAATAAAAAATATCTGTTCCGGGAACTGCTGCCCTGGATTTTCAAATTTCTTTTCACAGTTCGAAAAATCACCAAACTCAACGAAGAACCCTTCGAAACCTACCTTCAGCGTTTTTCCAACAATCAGGCCTTACTGGACATAATCGGCCAGCATTTCTTTGAAGAAACGCCTACCTCCTTTGCCTTGAGCTATTTCAGCCTGTATCTGGATTATCACTATCCAAAAGGAGGCACTGCGGTTCTGGTTGACCAACTCACAAAGTTCATAAAAGACCATGGTGGTGAAGTCAAAACCTCATGGCCTGTTGAAAGCCTTGATCCGGAACAACGATATATCATGGACAAAGATGGGTACCGCACCCATTACGACCATCTGATATGGGCAGCAGACCAAAAACAACTGTATAACCGAATTCTCCTCGATCAACTTAAGGATCTATCCCTGATTCAAAAAATCAAGGATAGACGGTCATTTCTTAAACCACTGAAAGGTGGAGATTCTGTTTTTACGGCTTATCTGACCGTTGCAATGGACAGTTCTTTCTTCCGAAACATATGCACCGGACACAGCTTTTATACGCCCAGCAAAAAGGGTTTATCCAGTCTTTCAAAGGAAGGATTGAATCAATTTTTATCAAAGGACTCTATCGACCCGAATGATGCTGAGGTCAAGCAGAAACTTTTCGAATACCTTGAAGCCTATTGCGATCTGAACACTTTGGAGGTTTCCATCCCTGCTTTGCACGATCCCGACCTGGCACCGGCAGGAAAAACAGGGTTGATCGTCAGTTTTCTGTATGATTACCAATTAGCCAAAAAGATTGAGCAAACCGGCTGGACCGGGGAAGTCAAAACCTTGTTAGAGCAACGGTTCATTAAAATCCTCAACGAAGGGCTCTTCCCGGGTATCAAAGACAAAGTTGAAAGCTGCTTTTCCTCGTCTCCGTTGACCATTGAAAAAATGACAGGAGCTACAGGAGGCGGTATAACCGGTTGGGCCTTCACAAACCCGGTCACGCCGGCAATTACTAAAAACCTGCAAATCTCCCGGTCAGTGGATACCATTCTGCCCTATGTTTACCAGGCAGGTCAGTGGACTTTCAGTCCGGCAGGAGTGCCCATTGCCATGTTGACGGGCAAACTTGCATCGGATAAGGTCCTTAAAGCTAAAAAATAAACAAAAAAGATCCATGGAATCATCCTTGCACCTTGCCGGTATCATCGGCCCCATTCTGGCCGTTTTGTCACTCTCCGAATTCCTAAATTACAGGATCTGGAAGAACGTATCGGCACCCCTGGTTTATTTGAATGGGCTGTTTCTGCTGACCGGCGGCCTGATCATTGTCCGCATTCACAATAACTGGACTTTGGACTGGACACTTATGATAACCCTTCTCGGCTGGTTAACCATGATCATGGGATTGTTCCGGATGTTTTTCCCATCCCTAAAGCAGCCTGAACAAAATCTGGTTACCAATTTGGTATTACTTATTCTTTTTTTATGTGGAATATTTTTATCGATAAAAGCTTATTTACTTTAGTTCGTTCATCCTGAAAATCAACTGTATTTCCAAACTCGCCAGGACATCCTTGTCCACAGCGGCCTTGGTAGCGAACTCCTGTCCGCCGAAAAAAATCCTCTACACCCCCGGAACAAAATCCACCCAATTTACCTTATTAGGTCTGAATAAAAACCTTAAAGATTTTTCCAAAATGGTCATAGAAACTATACACACAGGAAATGTTAAAATCGCAGAGCTGATCGCCCAAAAAACAATCATCCAATCTGCCCAGGACAGTTTGGACCTTCTGGGGAATTTATACTACCAGGGGTATGAAAAGATCATCATTCAGGAACAACACCTGGCTCCGGATTTCTTTGATTTAAAAAATGGAATGGCTGGAGAAATCCTCCAAAAATTCTCTAACTACAGGGTACGACTTGCCATCGTTGGAGATTTTTCAAAATACACCAAAAAAAGTATCAGGGATTTCATTTTTGAAAGCAACAAAACCCGACATATCTGTTTTGTTGATTCGAGAGCGGAAGCCATAAACATGCTTTCAAACTAAGCAGGCTGGTTCCTATTCGATCATATTTCCTAAATTTGATTCAAAATAATTCAATGTTTTGATTGAAGAAATAAGAAAGGAAATAATCCAAAATATAGGAACCAGCATGTCCTCCTACAGATATGCTTTGGCTAAACAAATAATAGATGAGGCAATTCCTTTGTCAGGGTTAATGGACATTCTGCTCGAAGATCACCCGATTTCCACACGGTTTTCCTGGCTACTTGGAGACATAAGTGATCAATGCCCGGAAAAATCCAGAGAGATTCTCATCGGTTGCTATGAATTATCCCCTGAGGTCAGGATCAAAAATTTTGACAGGACCATCGCCAAACAAGCCATGCTTTGCGGGAAAAATATCCCCGAAAACATCGAAGGCGAAATCGTTGACAAACTATTTGACTGGCTAATCGACCCTAAGATTTCAGTATCCACTAAAAATAACTGCCTGTTCGCGCTTGAAAAAATTTGCCAAAAATACCCGGAACTCAAAGAAGAACTTATCGCCTCAGTCAACGACCAACTCGACCTCAACACCAAAAACTTCCGCACACGCGCTGAAAAACTCCTGGCCAGACTCGCAAAACAATAAACTGCTCGCCAGGACATCCATGTCCACTGCGGCAAAGAAAAAGGACTCCTGTCCGACACCCGCCAACAAGCATCTTTCCCCAAATCCACCCCATTCTCCACAATATTTATTAGGTTTATCCTGAAATTAATTACTTCGCACCATTATCCAATGAAAAAAAGCTTCCTCAAAGTCTTTGGTTTCAGCTTTCTGAATGCCGGCATCATGCTGGTATTAGCCCTGTACTGGCTAAGCCTTCCACGTACCTTTGGAGATGAAGCCTTTTTCATCAAATGGACCAGCCTGATCAAAAAGACCCTCCTGGGAAAGGATGAAAAACCCGATCCGGAGACCATCCTTTACGTCGACATCTCCGGCAGCAAATCACTAATTGAAAAACCGGACCCCTTTTATGAAGAAATAACGGGGTTTCAGAATGCTGTCATTTCAGATCGAAAACAATTGGCCACTTTCCTCCAATATATCCGGGAACACGGCACGAACATTCCCATTGTTATCCTCGATCTGACCTTTGAATCTTCCAGCCCGGACGACAGCCTACTCCAGGCAGAAATAGATCAGTTCCCCTTCCCCATCCTGAGTGCTCAAAAACTGTTGGATAATGGACAACTGGCACCCTCCGTTTTTCAAATGCCTACGGGAGTTGCCAGTTATCTGAGCACCGACAATCAGTTCATGAAATATCCCCTTTTTCTCAACGACACTATCCCCAGCCTACCGCTGGTGGCCGTAAGCATGTCGCATGAGAAAAGTTATGCCAAACGATGGATTTTCCCGATCATTGACAAACGGCTTAGTCTGACCAACCCTATTATTGATTTTAAAATAAGGCCCTTTGACCTGAACGTTGGCAGTGAATTAAAAACCAATTCCTACCATATTCGCTCGCTTGGAACTCTTTTATTTGAATGGGAATTCTGGGAACCGGAAGACATTCAAATCCTCCTGAAAAATAAGACCATCATTCTGGGAGATTATCAAAGTGACATCCACCAAACCGTATTTGGGAAATTGCCGGGCCCCATAATCGTACACAATGCTTACCTCACTTTGCTAAATGATGAAAGCCTGATCCGCTTTTGGTGGATCGTCTTGTTATTTGGATTGTTCTTCTGGATGACATGGAGAATATATCAGCAGGAAAAACGCCGGGAGCACAGCAAATGGTGGAGCAGGAGCCAGACTGCCGTTGGAAAAATCATTGCGGATAGTATTGACGACACCTTCTTTCTGGCCGTTGGAACCATTCTGTCGTATTTCATTTTTAATATCCACATCAATATCCTGATCCTGTTAATTTACCTGAAGATCATGACTTTTTTCCTAAAGCGTTTTATCTTTAAACCACTCCCTCCTGAAAAACAAGAATAGTTCAACTAATATTCTACCGGCCATGACTATGAAAATTTTCAGTCTGTTTTTGTTACTCTTATGCACAACCAACTCCCTTTTGGGGCAAAACTACTACGTTGCAGTAATTAAGGGAAAAGTGTATTATGAGAATAAACTACTCAAAAAGAGAGACAAAATTAAAATGAAGGGAATGCTTCGATTCACTTCGGCCCAGGACTTCATAAAAGTCTCCGGCCCGGGAGGGTTGTACACCCTGGATCCCGGAATGGCCATCAAAAACGGCAGTGAATTTTTCGTGGCCATAAAAGAGGAATTGTTTCCGAGGATCAGACCCATGTCTACCTCCGAACAAGGAAACATTGTGGTCACTATTGACAATCATTACTTTAATCAAAGAGGGCACAGAAGATCTTTTCTGGATAAAACCTACCTGACCGTTCCGCCTCCCGATATCGGAGAGGAACAGGAACTTGGGTTCTTACACGAAACCGAAAAAGGACTCCTTTACAAAACAGCTAAAATTATTGATGGTAGGCTTGCTATAGAGGAAAAAGATTTTTCCAGGGCGCTAAAAAACAATCTGAATGAAACAGCCATTGTCCTGGTGTCCGATAAATCCAGATGGATGGAACTGATAAGTGGTAAGGATAGCATTGCTCAAATCAAAAATGCGGTAGATCATTATCAGCCTTTATGGGATAAACCCGCATCAATCGAAGTCCCAACTTTAATCTTAACGGAAACTGGAGAAACCATAGAAGTAAAACCTGAGGAACCCGTTCCCAACCCTGCACAGATTCTTGATTACATGGGCCCTCCCACCTTTGTCAACAGAAAGAAAATGGCAAAGGATCTCCGGTTTCACTTGAAATTGTGCAATGCTCCGGATATTGAAACGTTCCTGGATGATTATGAATATGAGGATTATATTTTTGACACCTATGGTTATTTGAGAGATTATCCGGATATAGATATGATTTTGAGAAAAGACCTAAAACTCACCTCACAGTATGACGGTCTGGCGGATCCTGTCATAATTGAACCTCTGGATGATTCCAATTAAACTATCTTTTGATACTATGCGATTGTTATTCCTGATTTTGCTTTTTTCCAGTTTTTTCACCTGCCTTGATGGCCAGAACTATTATGTTGCTCTAATCAAAGGCAAGGTTTATTATGAAGACAAACTGCTGAAGAAAAGGGATAAGATAAAAATGAAAGGGGTTATAAAGTTTACCGACAGGAGCGATTACCTGAAAGTATCCGGCCCGGGTGGCCTGTACACCCTCACACCCGGCATGGACAAGGAAAGCAGTAACGAATTCTTTATCTCTGTAAAAGACGAACTTTTTCCAAAGATCAGGCATCACTCCACCTCTGCAGCACAAAGGATCTTTATAGATGGTTACTATTTTAATCAATTAGGTATTAGCCAGACATTTCTGAACAAAACACATCTCAAGGCATTTGCACCTGAACTCCAGAAAGAAGAAGAAATTGGCTTCCTTCACGAAACCACCAATGGATTGCATTATAAAACAGGCGAGATAAGAGACAAACTACTGCTCATCCGCGAAAAAGATTTTTCCACGCCCGGCAAGGCAAAACTGGAAAAAACAGCCATTGTAAAAGTAAGGGATAAATCCAGATGGCTTTCATTGGTCAGTGAGAAAGACAGTATCTCCCAAATAGAGGACCTTGTTGATGGCGTCCGCTGGATATCACGGGAAGAAATTTTCAGTGGAATAATACCAACAGGCGATCCAAATCCGGAACCCGCCTTTAATCCGCAAACCGGAGAACCTATTGAAACGGATCAGGTACCCAGCCCTGCCGAGATCCTCGACTTCATGGGGCCGCCCACCTTTGTTAACAGGAGAAAAATGGTTAAAGATCTTCGTTTTCATTTGCGTAAATGCAAAGCCACGGATATCGAAATGTTTATGTCTGAATACGGATATAAAAGGTATATTATCGACACCTATGGCTATTTGAGGGAATATCCGGATATTGATGATGTTTTGCGAAAGGACCTAAAACTGACTTCCCGGTTCGAAGATCCCAGGTAGACGAAAATCATTTTTCTCATTGATTAAATTTTGCTTATATCCTATGCGGTCGTTCATACTTATGTTGTTTCTTCTCATTTCTACAGTTTACCTGCCAGCTCAGAACTATTATGTCGCTCTGGTCAAAGGCAAGGTTTATTACCAGGATAAACTGTTGAAGAAAAAAGACAAAATAAAAATGAAGGGAGTACTCAGGTTTACCTCGAAAAATGATTTTGTGAAATTCTCCGGTCCGGGTGGATTATATACCATTGGGCCGGGTATGGACAGAGAAAGTGGTAATGAATTTTTGGTAGCAGTCAAGGAGGAATTTTTCCCTAAGATTCGCTCCCTTTCCACATCTGAGAATGACATAGTTTATGACCCTAACTATTATTTTAACCAACGAGGGTTCCCTGGAACCTTTCTGGACAAAACACATTTTTACTCGTCCGCTCCGGAACTTAACGAGGGCGAAGAATTAGGTTATTTGCATGAAACCGATCTGGGGTTATTTTACAATACTGCAGTTGTTGAAGACAGTCTGTTAATTATTCGAAAACAGGATTTTTCCTTACCCAAAGAAGCAAAACTGATCAAAACAGCTATAGTCAAGGTCAAAGATCAAAAAGCCTGGTTACAACTTTTCCGGGAAAAAGGCAGCATTGATCAAATTCACAATGAGGTTGAGCATTATGGCTATTTTAAAGATTCCCCGGAAGAAACCACCTTTCCTGCTATAATACTTGACTATATGGGCCCACCAGAATTTGTGGACAGAAAAGCCTTCGCACAAGACCTGCGCTTTCATGTTAAGGCGAGCAAAACCAGAGATATTGAAACTTTTTTGGAGACTTTCGGATACTCAGCCTATATCTTTGACGTCTATGGAGACCTTAGAGATCTGGACATCGTAGATGTACTAAAAAATGATCTGAAACTAAAAAATTAACAAAAGTATTCTAACACCCCAGCAACCAGTAACCAGCAACCAGCAACCAGCAACCAGCAACCGATAACCAGCAACATGGAAAATAACAAAATAAACTACATCGAATTCAAGGCCAAAGACATTGAAAAAACAAAAGCCTTTTACGGCCAAATTTTCGGCTGGACATTTACCGATTACGGGCCCACCTATGTCGCTTTTTCCAACAGTGGCATGGAAGGCGGATTTGAGTTGACAGATGAAGATATCATCAATGGGGCTCTAATTGTTTTGTATCACGATGACCTTGAAGGCATCCAGCAGGAAGTTGAAAATGCCGGAGGAAAGATCTCCGTGCCCATTTTCACTTTCCCGGGCGGAAGAAGGTTCCATTTTCTCGACCCATCCGGGAATGAGCTGGCTATCTGGTCAGATAAATAGGAAAAAGCGATTTAAGGCAACTTTAGATTTCTCTGTTTCTCAACAGGAAAACTATTGTCATATTATGCAAAATTCTGTTGGCCAGGATCAAGAACCAATGTTATTAAATGTCAGTTGACGATAATGCTTCAAAATTTTTATTGTTGCCTTCCTAAGAATATATATATCTTTACAGGAACTATTTGAACACCCTGCGTTATATTTGTAGGCCGAACAATTTATATACACACGTAATGTCACTGAGCATTCTGATTGTTGAGGATGAGGTTCTCATCGCCGAAACAATAAAACTATACCTGGAAGAACAAGGACACCAGATATTGGATATCTGTATTTCTTATGAAGAAGCGGTTGAGAGTTTTCATAAGCAACGGCCGGATTTGGTAGTCCTTGACATTCGGTTATATGGACCAAAATCGGGTATTGATTTTGCTAATTTTCTGCAGCAACAACCTAAAAAAACTGCTTTCCTTTACCTCACTTCCCAGCACGACCGCCGCATTTTTGATCTTGCCCTTGAGACCACCCCATACGGCTACCTGGCAAAACCTATTCAAAAGGAATCGCTTTGGACAACTGTGGAAACAGCTTATCGGTTATTTAATGATGGATCTCCACCTACGATCACTTTTACGCTTTTCGATGGTCAGAAAAAACACAAGGTCAATGAACGGGAAATAGTTTGCGTCAAATCAGAACATGTATACTCCAATGTTCAGCTAATTGACGGCCGACAAATCGTCACCCGGAGACCACTGAGCCAGTTCCTTCAACAAATCCAGAGTCAACTTCTATTCCGGTGCCACCGAAGTTTTATCATCAATACCTTGCATGTGAATGACTGGGATAATAATTCTGTCACCATGGTGAACGGTGAAGTGGTACCCGTGAGCAGGTCGAAACGGGATATTCTGGTGGAAATGTTAGGCCGGTCCAGATAGAAAGATCTCTTATCTTTAAATTGAAGATTTCATTTTGAATGATTTTGAGTTAAGTATTTGGACAGAATTAGTTTCAAATTGTTCAAGGAGTTCAAATGGTTCAAGGAGTTATACCTAGATCTCTGTGTTCGCTGTGCCTTCTCAGTGTCCCCTGTGGTTAAAATAATTTGTGATAATGTAACTTTTCATTTAAACTAGTTTTGTCCTCTTACTTAGTAAAAATCTCTTTTCTTAATCCTGATTATAACTTTCCACCAAATATTCAGGGATAAACAAATAGATCACTGCGTTGCGATCTTCTATATCGACTTTTTCAGTTACAGCACCTTCCAGCAATATTGGTTGAAGTTTTCGGGAGTAGATGGAGATCATTTCCCGGAGGAAATTGCCCCGGAGGTTTGGCAGATCATCATTGGTAAACCCATTGGCAGGTATGGTAAGCGCTTTGGCTTCAGACTCGAATCGGTCGGAATTTCCTTTCATGGGTAGTACGGTAACTTCCTCATACAGGAACTTTTCGCTAAGATTCCCTTTGAAAGTAGTTTGCCCTGTGATATCCGCACTTCCCTGGACAAAAAGTTTGATCCCATCATGATCAGCCTTGCGCATGGCATTGAGCGCCTCGGTTACAAAAACACCGATAACAGAACCATAGGTATCTCTAAAATCTCCTCTCTCCATAAAGTATTCTCCCGGACCAAAGAGCAATTTCACATTTTTATTGGCATCCTTCAACCGCACCTGGAAATACCTTCCTTTATAGCCTTCAACCACTTCATCATCCGGATGGAATACCGCTTCCCAGTAATCGCGTTTCACCTCAAAACCTTCCGCCCATTCTTCCGGTTGAACGGGGTCCAGGTTTACATCATCTCCTAAATGTTCTTTCAATTGTTGCTCTTCTTTGGCCAGTTCCTCCAGTGCATCAGTCTCCTGCTGAATGGCTTCCTGTTCCTGACCGGCATTTTCCAGGCCTTTCTCGAGTTCTTCCAGCTCTGGTTCCAAATCGCCCTGATCCTGCTTCAGGTCCTCCAGTTTTTGCTGCAGGTCCTTGAGGTCTACACAATTTCTTTCATCTTCAAAAAGATTAAATTTTTCCAGAAGGTCATTGACCCTGGAAGTCATTTCATCGACGGCACAATCACCTTTTTTCCATTGATCTTCCAGGCCTGCTTTTTCCAAAAGTAGCGTAACGGCATCTCCTTTCAATTTATCGATGATCGCACTCCTGTTAATCGCGACGTTTTTCGTCTGATCGATCTGTTGGTTGATCTTTTGCAATCGATCCGCTATTCTGGTGCGTTTCCCCGTCAAAAACTCCAAAGCCGATGTGACCTTTTCAGCCCGGTCCGTCAGCTTACTGAGCTTTTCCAGTGAACGCCCGGCGAGTGCAATGCCTTTTTCTCCATTCCGCAAGCCCATTTTGAAAGATCTTCAGCCTTTTGACCTTATCCAGCAACTTCTCCGGCAGATCACGAACCTTTTTCATTTTTTCGTTCAGCTTTGTCTGGGCAGTTTCAACAGGACCTATTTGTTCGATCAACTTTACGAGATCCTCTTTACAGATTTTCAGGCTTTCATTGATGGTCTGCTCATCGGGTAGTTCCTCCAGTTTTTTGATTTTCTGCTCAAGCTCATCTTCCTTTTTCTGTGCCGCTTCTATTTGTTTACGCACCTCGTCTGCTGCTTTTTGCAAATCATCCCCGGCTTTTTCAAGTTCCTTGTTTTCCCCCTGGAGGGTATTGAGTGTTTTTTCCAGTTGATCTTTTTGATTGACCAGATCGTCCAACTGTTTGAGCAATTTATTCTTTTTGTCTACTTCTACCTCTAAAAGGTCCTTAAACATCCTGGCCTTTTCCTCCAGCCCTGCGACTTCCTGTTCGAGTTCTTCCAGGATCTTCTTGGGTTTATCTCCCAGTTTATCGAGCACACTCTGCTTTTTTTGCTCCAGGTCATTGAGCATCTTAGCAAGGTTTCCCAGCTCGGTGGCATTGTCTTTTATCCCCTGACCAAGCTTATCTGTTTTATTCTTGAATAAATTGGAATTATCCCGTAATCCATCACTATTACCCACGAGATTTTTTAATTTTCCGGACAGTTTTGTGCCTTTACCAAAAAGGTCTTTAGCATTGCCTAAAAGGCCTTCCTGTGGGCATTTGAATTTGCTGTCTTTCAATTTATCCAGCAGATCAGTTGCCTTACCTAGCTTACCAAGAAGGTTTTTAGGTTTAGGAGAAAAATTCTTCAAAGAAGGCATAAAAGAAGAAAGAAAGTTTTTCAGACCAGCGAGTTTCGGTCCGGCTTTCCGGAGGTCATCTGTTGCTTTGTCCACCTGTTTTTTCACATCAGGCCCAAGGGGTAATGCTGCTACTTTGTTTTGAAGGTTTTCCACCCGTTCATTTTTGGACATTTTGTTACGAGGCTTATACTCCTTGGGAGGTTCCAGTTCTTTAATGACTTTACCATCTTTATCAAAATATCCCAAAGCATACCCTAACTCCTGGTATTCGTTGGCAGTCGTTTTGACAGGAGTTCCCCCTTTTTGCTCAGCAGACTTTTTCTTATCCGGGCAGTGGGTTTCCATCCTCCTGGCGAGGTTGACCGCGCGACGACTGCTTCTGAATCCATTGCTTGACATTAGCGGGGCGGATTGAGGATCTTCTTTTTCCACAAAAGATTTGAAGTCCGGATTATTCAAAAATTCGGTTCCAAACGAACTTTCCAGTTGATAATACCTGAGGCAAGTTTCTCCCCCGAGCTGAAAAGCATCATACTTTTCTTTCCAGTCGATATCCTTCCTGAGGTTTTCCCTAATGCTTTTGAAAGCCAGGTATGCTTGTTTAAATTTTTCAGTCCTTTCGGCTGAATAACTGGCTGGTTGGGCAGGTTCATTTAATTGAATGGCAAATATATCTGCAGGACAATCGCCTTCCTGGCAAATGGCATCAGGTGATGGTTGGGCAAAAAGGATTTGAAGGGAGATCAATAAACTTAGGGTAAAAAGCAAGCGGATCATTGGTCTGGTATTAAGTTAAGTTGATACCACTAAGTTAAAATACCTTTTGCAATTGGGGCAAATTCTTTTATAATCATGTTCTGAGCTGGGGCTGGGGTGTTCTGAATGGTAAAATAACACACCAAAACTGACCGTTCAGAACATAAAACGAACCACTCAGAACATAAGCCCTAATTATTGCCTGCTATTAATGTAAACAAGCCTACCTTAGGCGCTTTAGACTGAATGGTTAATTTATTTTGAGTTAATAATTCCCTAACTTGGAGCTTTTTATAAGTTATAATTCCATATAATAAACTACAATTGCCCTTACAACCTTTAAAAAAAATTCAACTTCTACTCTGGCTGTTATTAAGCTGGAGTACCCTCTCAGGCAGCAACTGTGACCTGCCTGAAATGGAAACGTCTTTCCAAAAACTTACCGAATACATAGACGCCTTCGAACCTGTAACGGCCATTACCCTTGCCGACTCCCTGATCGATGTCATGGAAAATAATGACCTGCAGGACTGCCCCCTGTATTTATGGATCCTTTATGAAAAAGGAGAAGCGCTGGAGCTTTTGCGGAATGAAAGTGAAGTGGCCTTAAAGATTTATTACGAAATCGTTCGGAAAGGAGAGACAGCCAGGAACTGGGAAATAGTCGCTGAAACCTACATATCCATTGCTCGCATCCACGAAATAATCGGCCGCCCTAAGGATTGTTTACGCAACCTTAATGAAGCCCGGAAAATTATTGAAAAACATAAACTTCATGCTGTATTCTCCCGGTTTGCGGTCCGTAATGCTTCCTACCATCGCATCTATGATAACCGGGATAGCGCACGGGTTTACGCTGTTCAGGCTATTCAATATGGAAAGGACTATAATGTCCAAAGATCAGAAGTGGACGGAAATTTGCTGATGGGAATTTTAACAGAGGATCTGGAAAAATCAGTCGACTTTTTCCAGGAAGCAGTGAATATCTACCTCAAACGGGAAGCCTATTATGGTGCCGCCAGCCAGAAAACAAATATTGCAACCCGGTACATCAGGGCTGGTTTTCCTGAAAAAGCCATCAGCCACCTGGAGCAAGCAAAAATTTACGCACATAAGGTCCCGGAAAATTACAACGGATATTACAGTATTATCCAAAGGGTATATGACCTTTGGCGTCAGGCTTTTGAAGCACAGGGAAAACAGGACTCAGCTTATGTGTATTTAAAAAAGAGCACTGAAGCAGGCCAACAGGCAGACATCCGGGTCAATCAACAAAAGATTTCGGAACAGGAAATTGCCTTCGCTATTGAAAAAGAACAGGCCAAATTGCAACTGGAACAACAACGATCCTATTACCTGCGCTGGGGTATGGTTTTGATGACTATTCTGTTGGTTGGTATGATCCTGGCTCACTTCAATAATGTCAAAAAGAAGCAATACATCGCCAAACAAAAAGACCTTATCAGCAAGCAAAACGAAGAACTGAATGCATCCCTGCACAAACAATCCCTGTTGCTTTCCGAGGTCCACCACCGGGTAAAAAACAACCTGCAACTGGTCATGAGCCTGCTCACTCTGAAAGGTCGGAAGATTCAGGATGCCAATATACAGGTTCATTTTGATGACCTGGCCAGTAAAGTTCATAGTATCGCCCTGATCCACGAACAACTTTACCGGGCAGGAGAATTTGATGAAGTTGATCTCAACACCTACCTGCGGGACCTCACCAATCACTTCCAAAGCCTGCAAAATGATGATGAGCCATTCCTGCTCAACCTGGAAACAAGCGATGTCCAACTCAATCTGGAAACAGTGCTACCTCTTGGTATTATCTGTTCCGAACTTATCAGCAACTCCCTGAAATACGCAAGACAACCCAACCGTCAACTCACCCTGAATTTAACTATCGAAAAAGATCAGGATCAATTCGAATTCACATTTCTGGACAATGGCCCTGGATATCCCAATAACTCTCTGAAACATAAACCCAACTCCATGGGCGGCATGCTCATCAACAGCATGGTAAGGCAACTTAGAGGTACCTGTGAAACCAAAAACAAAGACGGGGCATTTTTCTCCATGAAGTTCCGGGAAAAAGAAGTTTCGAAAGTTTAGAATCTTTCCAGGGCCACACCTAGTGAAGTGCACCTCAGATGGCAGAAGGTGTTGCCCCCGATACAGTGGGTACGGGGCTGGCTTTGTCGAAGGAAATTATTTCCACATTAATATAATATTCCTCATCAAAATCCCTTTTAAAGGAGTAAAAACCCTTTTACATGAAAAACACCCTGCTCACCCTGGCCCTGCTCTTTGTATTCGGCAACGCCTTTTCACAAGATAAATTCGATTTTACTTACACCCTCCAATCAGAAGCTTTCCAAAAAGAAAGAAAGTTTTATGTGCATGTTCCTGAACGTTATTATGAAAAAAAAGATGACCAATTTGGTGTGATCTATGTGCTGGACGGACAAGGCCGCGAATACTACAACAATGCCAAAAGCATCATCGATTACCTCGTCTGGAGCTACCAGATCATGCCTGTCATCGTCGTGGGCATTCATTCAGATAACCGAAATACCGAGTTCATTCCAAAAAACAGCGCACTTCCGGAAGATGAACCCCATAATTCCGGACAGGCTCACCTGCTGACGCAACATATCCAGAAAGAGATATTCCCTATGATCCGAGACAGTTTCAGGGTCAACGAATTCAGGGCACTTATCGGTCATTCACGAGGCGGGAACTTCGTCGCTAACACCATTTTCAGCGAAAATAAAGATATGTTCAACGCTTATCTGGCTATCAGCCCCGGAATGCACTATGTCAACCGACAGATTTTGAATGAGGCCGAAACTATGATCAAAAACGGTACAGAGTTCCACAAATTCTACTTTTGTTCACATGGAACTGTAGGGTCTATCGAAAAATTCTTTGAACCACAAGTGGAACTGCTGGATTCATTGCTCAATGCCCACCCGACCCCTACCCTTGTCTGGAAGAAAAAAGCTTTTGAAGGCACTTCCCACTGGACCGTTGTAGCCCCATCGCTATCCTATGGATTATTAGAAATGAACCGTGCCTTTACGGTAGACCAATATTTAATCGAAAAATTTGCTGACGAAAAAACAAAGACCATCGCTGAACAAATCGAAGCTTATTCCCGGCAACAGCAAAAAAATCTGGGATACTTTATTCCGGCCCTGGCAGGTGACCTGAGGTATTATGCCAACGAACTTTCGGAAGATGGAAATTATACAAAAGCTATTGAACTGTTCGACCTCTCCCTGGAACTTGATCCGGACAACTTGAGGACTTACATGAATCAGGCCTGGGCCTACCAGAGCCTGAATGACAACCGAAAGGCCCGTGTGAACTACCATAAGATTCTCAGTATCCTGGAAGCCAACAAAATGGAATGGGAGGAAGATGAAATTAAAAAATGGAAAAAGAATATACAAAGGGAACTGGATGGGTTAAAGTGATAAAGGAAAAATTGTCTGTCTTTGGCTAACTTTACTAAACTATATTACATGACATTTTATTGGCCACGATTTTTGATTAGAAGAAGTGCACAGTTTTTAGTTAAAGTATAATGGAAAATATTACAGAACAAATCAAAAAAGCTTTGGGCAGATATGCTCCAATAAGCTATAAAACCGCTCTAGCTTTATCCGCACATACCAAAATTAAATCTTTTTCGGAGGGTGATCTGATCGAAAGAGAAAACAAAAAAGTCTATTCGGAATACGTCCTATTAGAGGGAATTCTTAGGTCATTTATCATTGATAATAATGGCAATGATATCACGATCAATTTTTTCAGGGACAGTGACGCTGTCACCCCGATCCTGATGCGCAGCCTGAATGATATCGCTTTTTATAACCTGGAAGTCCTTTCAAAGTCTGCAACAGTCCTTGAATTTAACAGTGAGGCCATGTTTGAGCACATGGACGGTTTCGACGATCTCCAGCAATTTGGATTTAGAGTAATGATGACGGTTGCCATGCAGGGTGCAGAACGAGAAGTGGTGCTCCTAAAATCCAGTGGAAAAGAAAAACTGGAATGGTTCAGAGAACGGTTCCCAAACCTGGAAAATGAGATCCCTCACTACCATATATCTTCCTTCCTCGGTATGACTCCTACCTCCCTTAGCCGATTGAGGTCTGAAAAAAAATGACTTCTCCCCTAAATCTTGCCAAATGTAAATGACACGGCTTGTGACAGACCATATTTTTGTTCCAAAATCATTTAAATATGAATTTGCTCAAGTCATTGTTCCCGTTTTTTTTGATAAGTCTGGTCTTTTCCTGCACCAAGGTTAAGGACTTTGATTGTAAAGGAAGAACCGATTTTCCAACCACTCCACAAATTGACAGCAACAAGGCATTATTGATTGCCCGGAAGATCTGCGACTGCCTGAATGAGCAGGATGTTCCGGCTATTCAGATAACAATCATCGACAGTTTCGAAAATAGCTGGACGTTAACAACAGGCACGGCTGACAGAAAAAGAAATATCCCCGTTGAGGACCATAACCAGTTCCGGTTGGCCAGTATTACCAAAACTTTCATTGCCGTTTTGACTTTTCAACTTATAGAGGAGGGCAAGTTAACTCCTGAGACCAGTGTATCTCAGTTTTTCCCCGATTTCGAGAATGCAGAACAAATCAACATAAGTCATCTGTTAAACCACAGCAGCGGACTGAAAGACCTGTTAACCCTGCCGGACATCCTGATGACCTCAACTTCAAACACAACAAAAATCTGGGATCCATATTCAATTGCCGAAACTGTCCTGGATAAAAAGTTGAAATTCACCCCAGGAACAGACAATCAATACTCAAATTCCAATTACCTTCTGCTGGGGTTGATAGCCAAGGAGGTAAGCAATACGGAATTGAATGAACTCTTACAGGAAAAACTCTTTAATCCGGCAGGTTTTACCGGATTCACCTTTCATCCGGAAGTATCTGCATCAGGTGATCTGATCAGCGGGTATGACAGAAAATTTATCCCGATCCCAGGGCTGTACGAACTCACGAGAGAAAACACTTCTTTTGCTTCAGCGGCCTATGCTTCAGGTAACCTTATTGCCAACAGCGTGGAAAGTGCCTTGTTTTTCCATGCTCTTTTTAATGAACAGATCATCTCATCCTATTCACTGACACAAATGAAAACATTTGCCCAACCTAAAAACCCTGATAATGAGTACCTGGCGAATTTTGGCAATGGTCTTTTTCAATACGAACTCAATGGAAAAACATACATCGGTCATGAAGGGCAGTTCATTGGATTTGACAATGTGATGGTTCATCAGCCGGAAAGCAATATGACCATCGTATTACTCGCCAATGTTTCTACTTATGAGAAATTCGGTTTGCTAAAAGAAATCTTATCTGTCTTATGAAATCCATTTATCTAACAATAATAGCCATATGTTTCTGCTCATCTGTTTTGAAGGCCCAGGAAAAGGAGACCCACAAGCTGCATTTATGTTATGTGGCAGCCGGTTCACCTTCCATATTTACCTCAGTGAATTATGAGATTTGTTTATTTGAAAGATCCGATTTTTCCATACTCCCAAGGCTCGGTTTTGGAATGAATTTTTTCAAACCATCCTTTGGAAATGAATTCAATTTCAACACAGGTATTACCGCCACTTACGGGAAAAAGTGGCATAAAGCTGAATGGGGAATTGGGCTGGTTCACCAGTTTTCCCCAGCTTTCGATTACTTTGAAAATACGAATAGAACAAAATACAAATTCATCTTTTATTCGGGTTTGGGGTACAGATTACAACCTTCCGAAAAAGGCATATTATTCAAATTTATGTTCACCCCGACTTTTACCTTTAATCCTGGAGAAACCATCATATTCCCCTATGCGGAATTAGGCGTGGGGTATGTTTTCACAAAAAAGTAATTTTTTACAACTATCAATAAACTACTTATGAAAAATGCACCAAAAATCCTGCTGACCGCCTATTTGATCATGTGGGTAGTCATTTTCATTTTACCTTTTTACAGTGTAGCATCTTATTCCATTATTCGGAATACGACCAGTCAGCTGGGAGCTCAACAAACACCCAATGCCTGGATTATGAATATTACCTTCATATTACTGGGCGTTGGAAGCATTTTAAGTGGATGGAATTATTTGAAAGGATACTGGTTTCACAAGGCACTACTTACACTATTCGGTTTTTGTCTGGTGCTGACGGCTTTTTTTCATCACGCACCGGTTGATATAAGCTTGACCTATGACATCAGAGAGGATGAACTTCATTCCCTTTTTGCTTCCCTTACAGGGTTCGCCTTTACCATTTTCGCAATTTCCACGGGTTTTATTGTTCAAAGAAAAGCAGATATGGTTGTCGCAATTGGGGTTGGAATTCTGGCCTCTGCACTTTCGGCATTAATGTTCAAAATACCCGAATTCATGGGGATCTGGCAAAGGATGATCTTTGTCATGTCTTTTGGCTGGATGACGTTCTTATTTTGGAAAAGAGATAATCAATAAATTTCTGTTATCTTTAAAAAGTATTTAATACCGACAATCATCCATAAAAATCGAACATTATGAAAAAAATGACCTGCCAACAACTCGGTGGAGCCTGTAATGAAGTATTCACAGCGAACACCTTTGAAGAAATGGCCGAATTGAGTAAAAACCACGGCATGAAAATGTTCCAACAAGGAGATGCTGCCCACCTGGAAGCCATGAATAAGATGCAAAAACTCATGCAAATACCGGGAGCCATGCAGGAATGGTTTGAGAACAAACGCAAGGAATTTGAGGCCCTACCAGATGAATAAAATCAGCATTAATACCATAATGTAACTTGATTACATCTTTACATTATTATGAAAATGATAGCAAAAAAAATACTGATTGTGCTCATTACCTTCCAACTGATCCCTTGGGCAGGAATGGCTCAACATTGAATTTTTGAAGGTCATCCACTTTGTGTAATCACTTTTTAAAATTCTCCAATCCAATGAAATCAAAATCGAAAGGTATCATAATCGTAATTATTGCTTTACTCTTAATCTGGGGGTTACTCCGGGCTTTTAATGTAATAGCTTTTTACACCATAGGTTCCAGCTCCATGGAGCCTGCTTTTCCGGACGGAAAGCTGGCAATGGGCACATCCTTGCTTAAACCTGATTATAACAGCGTTGTTGCCTACAAATCCGAAACTCTCAGCAATCCATATATGGCAACCCAGGAAGGTGTTTTCATTGGAAGGGTGATTGGAAAAGATAACGATATTGTAGAGCTGATAAATGGATATGCTTATGTAAACGGAATGAATGTAGATACCCTTACCCGGTTAAAATTTATTTACATTTTAAATGAAGATCAAATTTCCCAAAATCAGAGGATAATAAGAACCCTGGATCCGCAAAGCACAGTTGGATTTGGCAACCAAATGCTTATTTTTCTGGATGAGGAACAAAAAAGCCAATTTACTTCGCCTGAAAATTTGGAAAGGAGGTATCATGAGTTTGTCAATACGGAAAATTTCAAAACCAGAGACCTGATTCAGGAAAACTGGACTCCAAACAATTTTGGGCCTGTAACAGTCCCTGAAGGTCATTATTTCATTTTGGGAGACAATCGTGACAACTCAGAAGATTCACGTATGAGAGGGTTTATCCCTAAGAACAACATTGTTTCCACCATCATGAATTAGGCCTTTATTCAAAATGAAATTTGCTTTTTTTTCAATCATTCTTTTCATTTTTATTCAATCAATGTCTGCACAAGATCACCCCAGTGATACCCCCCCTACCATCATTTACCTGATCCCGGGTCAAGGTTCCGATTACAGGGTTTTTAAAAATCTATCTTTTGACAGTTCTTTCGAAATACGCAATATTTATTATTCCGTACCGGAAAAAAAGATGCAATTACCGGATTTTGCCCGCGAACTTTCCGCACAGATCGACACCAGCCGCAACTTCATCCTGATCGGCGTCTCCCTTGGCGGAATGATCGCCTCGGAAATGAACGAATTCCTCTCCCCTGAAAAAACCATCCTCATTTCAAGCGCAAAAAACAGGAAGGAACTGCCCTTCAGGTACCGGTTCCAACGCATAATTCCCCTCTACAAAATATTCCCCAAAAGGGTATTGAAAGGCGGAGCATTCATCATGCAACCACTCGTTGAACCCGACAGGAACAAAGATAAAGACACCTTTGTGGGCATGTTAAAAGATAAGGATCCCGACTTCCTGAAACGCACCATCGGCATGATTATGCAATGGGACAGAACCGAATACAATAAAAACATCCTCCACATCCACGGCGACAAGGATAAAACCATTCCCATCCGAAATGTAAAATACGATCACCTGGTTCCCAAAGGATCCCACATGATGGTCCTGACCAGAGGAGAAGAGATCAGTGCCATCATTAATACACTTTTACTAAACTGATCATTGGGGGAAAGAAGATCATTTGACATGGATAATTATCCTAAAAATGATTAACTTAGAATGGAATCCAATTGGCAAGCGAAATAAAACTTCTTATTATGAGAGCATTTATCCTTATCCTCGTATGCTTGTTTTTTGCCAATGTCCTGATCGGTCAAAATAATTTCCGGCAAAATGCTATTGTTGTTGAATCTAATTTCATTTTGTCACTTTCATTTTCTTACGACAGAGTTGTTCCCGTTGGGGAAAAAATGGCCATTACTTTGGGAAGTGACTACCTCATGGGAGTAGGTTTTGGTTATGGCAGCCATTGGTTAGCTCCTGAAGCCGGTCTGATTTTCTTTGGACCGACCCACTTTCTTGAAACCGGGGTCATGTATGCTTTTCAAATCGGTGCAGATGGAAGTGCCGATGAAGAAGATTCAGAAAATTCTCCCGGTTTAAGACTTGCCTACAGGTATCAAACTAAAAAAGGACTGACCCTAAGAGCCACGGCCAATTTCTTTTTCAATATCGATCCGGTATTTATTCCGGCACTGGGTGTAGGTTATAGCTTTTAAGGCATTCTTCATGTCATGCTTATGCAACTTTATTACTCCATATCAATCTCCCGGTCACCAAAGCAGGTTTTCACCTGGGTGGACAACCCGGAAAAGGCAAAGCTTTGGCAAAAGGCAGTGAAAAAAACAGAAATCATAAAAGAAATACCTGAAAGGGTCGGCACAACCTTCCGGGAAGAAATCGAAGAAAATGGCAAGCGGCTGATCATTTTTGGAGAGATCACCCGTTATATTCCCAATGAACTGATAGCTTTTCATCTGGAAAGTAAAATCCATGCGGTAGATGCTACCTTCTCTGTTTCGGGACCAGCTCACCAAACAACCTTTTCCGGCAGTTGGCTGATCAAATGGAAATTCCCCATGAGTTTAATGGCTTTCCTGTTCCATAAGCGAATAAAATCCAATATCTTAGAGCAGTCCAAATCCGAATTTGCAGAACTGAAAAGACTTTGTGAAACCTAATTTTTCGCCAGAACATCCTTGTCCGCAGCGGCTTAGGTTAAGGACTCCTGTCCGACAATAAAAATAAAAAACATGAGTTTTACCATCCTCTACGTAACACACGAAAACAAAAAGGAAGCCAATAAAATCACCGATCATCTCCTGAACAAAAAACTGATCGCCTGCGCCAACCTGATGCCCATCGAAGCAGCATACTGGTGGAATGGAAATATCGAATCCGCAGGGGAAGTGGTCACTATCCTTAAAACGAGGAACGAGAACCGGGAAATGGTCACCAGCGAAATAGAAACTATACATCCATATGAAGTCCCTTGCATCATCCACTTCCAGGTGGAAGCAAACGCCGCTTATGAGGCCTGGATTCATGAAGAGACCCAAAATGATAAAACGACCTAATCTATTCTATAACTTGCCTTATTGGGTGATAAAGAGTTATTTTTATACCGGAATAAGATTTTAACTCACAACAACCTAAAACTATGGCTTTCTATAAAAACCTGAAAAACTATAAAGACACCGAATCCTACCCCAACAAACAAGAATGGGTTTCTTCCCGGCTACTCACCCTCCGACATGATTTAAACGAGGTCATTCAAAAAGACCGAAAGTCAAATTCATTGATCATAGGCTCCTGGAACATACGGGCATTTGACGGAGGAGTTCCGAGAATGGACGAAAGCTATCACTACATAGCTGAGATCATCGATCATTTTGACATTTGTGCTATTCAGGAAGTCAAATCTAGTTTAGGACCCCTAAAACGTTTGGTCAAATTATTAGGCCCTAACTGGGACTATTTCGTATCAGATGTTTCCACTCACGGCGGTGGCAATAGCGAAAGGATGGCCTTTGTCTATAATAAAAACCGGGTTTTCTTCAGAAATCTGATAGGGGAAATAGTCTTGTCAAAAGAAGATCTGATTGCCGGTGAGCAAATAGCGAGATCACCGTTTTTTGCTTCTTTTCAGGCCGAATGGTTTAAGTTTTCATTGTGTTCAGCTCACATTATCTTTGGAGATGACCTAAGCCTGAGAGCCAAAGAGATTGGTACTATAGCAGAATCACTGGTGGACCGTGCAAAAAAGGAAGACCAGGTTCACATTTTTCTTGGTGATATGAACATCGAGGATAAGGATGATGAAATAATGGCTGCATTAAAGGATTCCGGGATGACGGTACCGGAATTTGGGGGAACCAATATGGGCGGTGACCGATGGTTTGATCAGATAGCCTTTACTGAAAAAGGAAAAGCCACGCGCAAAACAAGATTGTTAAGACACGGCAAATTTGATTGGCGACATGCCGTTTTCGGTCCTCATCCGGATGACGCCCCTCCCCCGCTTTCTCCTGAAGATATTGCAAGTGGCAAATCGAGATTAAGCTTAAACGAATACCTGAATCACTATGAACCCATAGTAGAAGAAATAAGAAAGACCAATAAAAAGGATCCCTTTAAAGATTGGACTAAATCCTATCGCCGGTGGACTACCGATGAAATGTCAGATCACCTGCCCATCTGGATAGAACTGGAAATAGACTATTCCGATGATTATTTGAGACAATTCCTGAATCCATAAATCTGAAAAGTACTCGAAGTTACAATCTTAATCCTTCGACAGGAATACCCATTACGAAACCAAAACCAAATAAAAAATGCCCACTTACGCAATCGGCGATATCCACGGTAGTTTGACCGCACTGAAAACCATTTTCAGCAGGGAATGGATCCAACAGGAAGATACCGTAATTTTCCTGGGAGATTATGTAGATCGCGGACCTGATACAAAAGGAGTGATTGATTGGCTGATTGAAAATAAAAATAATTTCCATTTTGAGTTTCTGCTGGGCAATCACGAAATCATGATGCTGATGGCGAAAATGGATCCCGGGAGAGTCGCCGATTGGTTATATTTCGGTGGAACAAACACTCTGGATTCCTATGGTATTGGGGATGATCCGAATTGGGAGAATAAAATCGATCCGGCTCATTGGGAATTTCTGGAAACCTGTCTGCCATATCTGGAAATTGATAACTACATTTTTGTACACGGAGGTCTTGAACCGGGAAAGAATTTGAGTGAACAAGACGAGCGTCATTTGTTCTGGAAGAAATACGAAATCCCCGAAATGTATAGCCCTGACAAAACAGTCATTTGCGGACATACCTCCCGAAAAAATGGTAAGATCGCTGATTTTGGCCATACTATCTGCATCGACACCTACGCCCATGGCGGTAAATGGCTGACATGCTTAAATGTGGAAACAAAAGAATTCCTGAAAGCCAATAATCAGGGAGACTTTGAAACCGGAAAACTTTAACGGTGAATAAATGCACTATTTTCTTGCCCAGGCCGCAAGAAATATTATTGCGAAACAACCTCCGAGATTTTGGGTATCAACAACACTGAATTGAAAAAAATTCAACCGAATTCCTGAATCTAACCCTGGGAGGTTTTTGCACAATATTCAAAATCATAAAAGACACCCAACATGATCGTAACCGTTGTTGAGTACAATTCCGCCTGGCCGGATATGTTTGAAATGGAATCACAAAAAATTCAAAGTATCCTCGGTGATATCCTCAACCATATTCATCACATTGGCAGCACTTCGGTTCCCAATTTGATGGCCAAACCGGTAATCGACATAATGCTCGATGTAACCAGCTTGGACCTCCTGGATCAGTTAACCCGCAAAATAGAAAACCTGGGTTATGAAGCCATGGGTGAATACGGCATCCCCGGCAGACGATATTTCAGAAAAGGAGGAGACAACCGAACTCACCATATTCATGCTTTCCAGGCCGGTGACCCCAATCTGGTGCGGCACCTGGCATTCCGGGATTACCTGATTGCACATCCTGAAGTCGCGAAGCAATACGGACAGTTAAAATTTGATATTGCTAAAGCATGTGAAAATAATATTGACAATTATTGGGAACGAAAAGCCCCTTTCATCAAACATCATGAACCCATTGCGGTAGACTGGTATAAAGAACAAATGGACCATTCATTATGACCAAAAGTAATTCACTCGACCTGATCAAACGAATAAAATCCCTGGCTGAAACGGGACTGATTTACCATGAAACCGAATACGACAAAGAGCGTTATGAGGAATTACTGGATATAAGCCTCCAATTGTTAAGTGTGGTTACAAATCAGCCCATAGCCGCTCTGAACGACTTTTTTATGCCCGCTTCTGACTACCCGACACCGAAAGTAGATATCAGAGGCTTCATCATGAATGAGACCAATGAAATTACTGGTAAAAGAAAAACTGGACGGTAAATGGGCACTTCCGGTGGTTGGGGAGACATCGGTTTCACCCCTTCCGAAATCACCAAAGAGATCCAGGAAGAAACCGGCCTGGATGCGAAAGTGATCAAACTTCTGGCCGTTATACAAAGTATTGTCATCCTTTGATTCTTCCTTCAAGTACTTTTGAGATACCCTTCTCTAGTCAAACTTCCTCCCGGATGGATTAAGGGTCCACGGCGCTCCGGCTGCTTCCATATCCGCTTCAAATGTGGAAAGTCGCTCCAGATAATCAGTCAACGCTTTCCGGAAACCAACGAAGTCTTTGGCAGCAATTTCAATATTCCGTTGCTGAGTTTCCGTTGGCATCTGACGCGTGTCCCAATGGCCGTAAATGACCTGCCCTACCCTGCCCCGGATGGAAGGACTCGTCGACTCACTGAACTGCTGACGTACAGGATCGCCCCAAAGTTGCATTCTTAAGCCTGCGAGTTCTCCATCCAGTTCATTAAGGCGTTTGAATAATCCGGGAGTCGCTTGAGGCGTCTTGACAAGAGCTGCTTTCATATGTCTAAGGCGATCACCGACTTCCCCCATTTTCCTGCCGGCATTGGACATTTGCCGGGATAACTCAGCCGTCTCTTGCTGGAATGCTGCTACCAACCCAAAATCAGTGTCCATAGCTGTTGGAACGGGGTTGACATTAAAAAACTGTGGATCCCCTTGAGAAACGAATTCACCTTCAAAAAACAGGAATAACTCTACACTGTACTTACCCGGTGCAGCAAGCGGCCCCTGCGGATCACCAGCCCATGGAGGTCTGAATCCAGGTCTGGTCAGGTTTATAGGATCCGGAGGAGAAAAACGAAGATCCCAATTCACCCGGGAAATTCCCTTTTGGGCAGCTCCTTCGATCCAGCGCACCGGATTTTCCTTTTCATCACGTACCAAAAGCAATACTTTCGGTTCCTGCTCCAACTTCTCTGCCCGAAGCTGCTCCCAACCGGGGAAAGGCGCACTTTCATTTTTTTCACGCAAAGACTTTTCCTCCTTTTGCCGCTGCTTTTTCCCGGTCTCAGGGACATCGTTCAGATAATAAGTGAATAAAGCACCAAAAGGCGGATTTTCTGCCACGTAACTCGTTGTCCCCAATGTCGGCATACCCTTCGCCTGCATAGGCGCATTGGGAATATACCACCAGGCATCCCTGACGGAAAACAAAGCGTTAGTTTCAGCTTTTACTGTCTTTGCAATATTTCTCAAAGATGAATAATCATCCAACACATAAAAGCCACGCCCAAAGGTAGCCCCAACGAGATCATTATCTCTCGGATGGATTTCAATATCCCTGAAGGATATAGTAGGTACTCCTCGTTTTAGTTTAATCCAGTTGGTACCCAGGTTCGGAGAAAAATAAAGCCCAAATTCTGTTCCGATAAACAACAGGTTCGGATCAACATGATCTTGTTTCAAAACCCAAACGATATTACCATCAGGCAGGTCCCCGGCAATGGATTGCCAGGTTCTACCTTTATCGGTACTCATAAAAACATAAGGACTGAAATCACCGAATTTGTGAGCATCGGCAACAGCAAAAACCGTATTGGGATCATGACCGGATGCTTCCACATCATTGATAAAAGATAATTTAGGAACTTTAGGAAGATCACCGCTGGCTCTCCAGTCCTGACCGCCGTTTTCGCTGATATTAATCAGGCCATCATCCGAGCCGGTATAAAGCAGTCCTTCAATCTTCGGAGATTCCGAAATGGAGGTAAGGGTAGCGTATTTCGACATGGCCCCATTATCATAAAGCGCATCAGTACTCCACACTCTTCCGATCATTTCCAACTCATATCGATTTCGATCCGTCGTTAGGTCTTTGCTAACCGGAGTCCACGAATTACCCTGGTCATCACTTCTCCACAATCGCTGGGACCCGAAATAAAGCCGGTTGGAATTATGCGGACTGATTAACACAGGACTATCCCAGTTCCACCTTTCCGGAGCATCGTTAGGTCCCGGATGGGGTTGAATATTCAGTACCTCCTCACTTCTCCGGTCCAACCTATAAAGGAGACCTTGCTGAATCTCCATATAAACGATATTCGGGTCATTTGGATCAAAAGCTGTATCATAACCATCTGCTCCTAGTGGCACATACCAGTCACGATTGCGAATCCCTTCAACGTTCATAGTCCGCGATGGTCCGATGAGGGTTCCCAAATCCTGAGCACCCCCAACGATGTTGTAAAAAGGTTCAGAATTGTCGAGACCAAGTTTATAGAATTGAGAAATAGGCATATTTGGAAAATGCCGCCAGGTGGTACCCTCGTCAAAAGTTTCATACAACCCTGCATCCGTGCCGCAGATCAGATGTTCTCCATCATCCGGATCGATCCATAGGGCATGGTTATCGCTGTGTTTTTCCCGCCCGTTGCCCAGGTAGTTAAATGTTTTCCCGCCATCACGGGTAACTCTGATAAAAACATCCATCTGGTAAATGAGATCGGGATCTACCGGCGAAACTTCAATTTCCTGATAATAGTGAGGTCCGGTACCACCGGAAATATATCCATTGCGTTTTTCCCAGCTCTCTCCCTGGTTATTGGATCTGTAAAATCCTTTTTCTTTATTATTGGCCTCAATAGTGGCGTAAACGAGCTGAGGATCAGCAGGAGTAACCGCCAGCCCGATCTTGCCCATATCTCCATTTGGAAGTCCTTTTTTTATACGTCGCCAGGTCTCTCCATTATCGGTCGATTTGTAGATACCCGATTTAGGTCCGCCTGCCAGCAAGGACCAAACATGCCGCCGCCGTTGATAGGCCGCAGCATACAATACATCAGGATCAGAGGGATTAAATTCTACATCAGTCACGCCTGTATTTTCATCGATTTCCAGAACGAGGTTCCATGTTTGTCCACCATCTTCCGTTTTATACAAGCCCCGGTCACCTCCCGATGACCATAATGGACCTTCGGCAGCAACAAACACCACATCGCTATTTCTTGGATCAACCAGGACCTTGCCAATATGTTCCGACTTATCAAGTCCCATCTGCTGCCAGGACTTTCCGCCATCATTACTTTTGTAAACACCATCGCCCCAACCGACATGGCGGCCGCTCACATTTTCTCCGGTACCGACCCAAACGACTTCCGGGTTGTTCGGATCAATGGTAACAGTACCTATGGAATAGGATTTTTGATGATCAAAGACCGGCTTCCAGGAAGTACCACGGTTGGTTGTTTTCCACAAACCTCCCGAACCGACAGCTACATACCAGGTACTTTTATCCTTAGAACTTACTGCAATATCAGCGATACGTCCACCCATTAGGGCAGGACCAATACTTCTAAGTTTCAGGCCTGCTGCGGCTTCAGCAATGGCGTCACTGTTTTTGACTTGTGCAATAACTTCAGAACTGAAAAGAAAACAACTTAAAACTATGGTAAATAAAAAAGCAATGGTTTTTTTTAGCATGATTAGGTTCTATTTTGATCCCTGAAAATGAATAATTCTTATTTGAATGTAGCAAATTAAGAAAAATCTCAGACCTGTAATTGCGTTAATGCCTGTTATATTGTTTTGATTAAAAGTCGTTCTGTACTAATACTTATTCCTATCTTCATTGATCTAAAACCTTCAAATAAATTAAACGGCCGACAATGGTTAACCGATGTTCGATAAAAACTTTTTACGCTATCCTTATACTTACCCTCTTCAGTTGTAAGCCAACTGTAGAGCAAGATCTCACGCTTGCAGATGGCACCGACGGCAACTGGTTATTACACGGGCTGAATTATTCTGAAACCAGATTCAGTCCCCTGGATCAGATAGATCCTTCCAATATCCAGGAGTTAGGCCTTGACTGGAGCCTGGATATGAATATGAAAAGAGGCATTGAAGCCTCTCCTATTGTAAAGGATGGCATCATGTATCTGACGGGGCCATGGAGCGTCGTTTTTGCCATAGACCTCAGGACTCATCAGTTAATTTGGAAATTTGACCCTGAGGTCCCTAAAGAATTCGGGGAAAAAGGATGTTGTGATGTAGTCAACAGGGGTGTTGCATTATATGACGGGATCATTTATTTCGGAGCTTTTGATGGTCGCTTAATTGCACTCGACGCACAAACGGGAGAAAAAAAATGGGAAGTGCTGACCGTAGATCAATCCCATCCTTACACCATCACAGGTGCACCAAGGGTGGTCAAAGGAAAAGTCATCATTGGTAACGGAGGTTCGGAATTGGGCGTTCGGGGTTACTTTTCTGCTTATGATGCCCAAACAGGTAAGCTGGTCTGGCGATTCTATACAGTCCCTGGCAACCCCGCGGAACCCTTCGAAAACGAAGCTATGGAAATGGCCTCGAAGACCTGGACCGGTGAATGGTGGAATTTCGGCGGCGGCGGTACCGTCTGGGATGCGATGGCCTTTGATCCGGAACTAAACCTGCTCTATGTCGGCACAGGAAACGGATCTCCATGGGATCGTAGTAAAAGAAGCCCCGGTGGCGGCGACAATCTTTTTCTATCCTCCATACTTGCCCTGAATCCGGATACCGGTGAATTGATCTGGCATTACCAAACCACCCCGGGCGACTCCTGGGATTTTACGGCCACACAACATATGATCCTGGCGGATATTGAAATCAAAGGAACTGTCAGGAAAGTCATCATGCAGGCTCCCAAAAACGGCTTTTTCTACGTGCTGGATCGCACGAACGGTGAGTTGATCTCCGCCGAGAAATTCGTCTATGTGAACTGGGCGGATAGTGTAGATCTTAAAACGGGAAGACCCGCAGTATCTGAATTTGCCTACTACGACCAGGCAAATGTGGATGTGGCGCCAAATTATAACGGTGGCCACAACTGGCAACCTATGGCCTGGAATGCCAACCTCAACCTCGTTTACATTCCCGCCCGGGAAACTTTCTCGAATTACGGGCAGGACTCCACCTGGCAATACAATGATACCGGTTTCGGCACAGGCGTAGGTTGGAACCTGGCTATCGGAAGCCTCAAATCGAAACCCACCATTGAAGACCCTAAAGCCCGCAATACCGGAAAACTGATCGCCTGGGATCCCGTGACACAAGAAGCAGCCTGGACAGTAGAACAGGATCAGATATGGAACGGTGGACTCCTGGCAACTGCCTCTAACCTCGTATTCCAGGGAACCGCTGATGGTTTCCTGACGGCTTATGATGGCAAAACAGGTGCGCTGCTCTGGAAAGCCGACCTGCAGACAGGCATCATGGCTCCTCCGGTAACCTACCTCGTGGATGGCGTACAATACATTACGGCCATTACCGGTTGGGGCGGAGGTTATGGTATGAAAAACAAACATACCAATGCCGTATTACCCGGAACCATTTATACCTTCAGGATAGGCGGCCAACAACCCCTGCCACCAAAACAACCTGCCTATGAACAGGAGCTTCATGACCCTGAAAACTGGCAGGTCGATCTCAATAAGGTTAATATGGGAGAAACACAATACTGGAAATATTGCGGACCTTGCCATGTGGTAGCAGAGACAGGCGGAGGAGTAGCTCCTGACCTGGGTTATAGCCTTCTGGTGGGCGATCCCGCTTTTGATCAGGTGGTCCTGCAGGGAGCATTCCTGCCGAATGGAATGCCAAAGTTTAATGGCAGGTTGACCAAAGAAGATACCGAAGCTATTCAGCATTATATCGTTAGCAAGGTCAGAGAACAAAAAAATAAAATGAATTAAAAAACTTTCACAAATGCCTACTTTTTTATTCAACCATATAGCACTTTCCGTAAAAGATGTTGATGAGTCTGTTGAATTTTACCAAAAGGTACTTCAACTCAAAGAAATTGAAAATACTGCTTCTAACTCCAAAACCAGATGGTTATCGATTGGTGAAGGCAAACAGCTTCATCTGATTCCGCGTCCAAATGCTGAAATAAAAACCAATAAGGCTGTTCATTTTGCTTTAGCAACAGCTGACTTAAATGCATTTGAAATCTTGCTAAAGGAATTAGACATTCCTTATTCTGATTGGCCTGGCACACCTAACAGGGATTATGTACGAAAAGATGGAATTAAGCAGGTTTACTTTCAAGACCCAAATGGTTATTGGATTGAAATAAATGATGATATCTAATAACCTGAAAAATAAACATCCTGTTTCAACTTCAATTCATCAACATGCAATCATTCAACAACCGAACCATCCAGCTTTCAGAACAGAACAAGCCATCTTCAAAGCTCTTTTCCCTGCTGTTCTTCATGCTTGTGTCAACATGTGTATTCTCCCAAAATCCATTACAAAATAAACAACCGGATTGCACCTGGATATCCGACAATGGAAACGGTACCTTCACCAACCCATTGTTCTATGAGGAGTTTTCCGACCCCGATATGATCCGCGTCGGAGATGATTACTACCTCACAGGAACGACCATGCACACCATGCCGGGGCTGCCTGTTTTACACTCCAGGGATCTCGTCAACTGGGAACTGCTCAGTTATGCGGCACCAAGGCTCAACTTCGGTCCGGAGATACGCCTGGAAGACGGCAAGGAATTTTACGGACAGGGTATTTGGGCCCCTTGCTTCAGGTATCACCGGGATACATTCTACATTTTCTCCAATATTAACCGGTACGGAACGCAGATATTTACTGCTACCGACCCCAAAGGCCCTTGGCAACAAAGAACCATGAATGCCCGGCTGCATGACCTGACGGTCTTGTTCGATGACGATGGAAAGATCTATGCGGTCTGGGGTTATAATGAAGTGAAAATGGTGCAATTGACCGACGACCTGATGGATGTTGTTCCTAGAACGGAAAGAGTGATCGTGGAAGCTGGCAGCGGAGCCGGCGAGGGCAGTCATATCTACAAGATCAACGGTAAATACTACATCACCAATACCAATTACGATCCGGTCTGTTACCAGGTGTGCCTGCGGGCCAATGATCCTTACGGCCCTTATGAAGTCAATGTAATGAGTGCCGAGGAAAATTTTGGCGTAAGCCAGCGACTGAGAATCTTCAATACCCGGACCGGACCGCCTTTCGATATCATCCAATATCCTGAAAATTATGTCGGCTGCATCCCGATGCACCAGGGAGGCATTGTGCAGGTCCAGTCCGGTGAATGGTGGGGATGGTCCATGCTGGATTACAACTCCGTAGGCAGAGTAACGGCCCTTTCCCCGGTAACCTGGAAAGACGACTGGCCCTACTTCGGCCTTCCCGGCAACCTGACCAGAACACCTCGCACATGGATAAAACCTAATACGGGATTTTCATCAGAGCCAACTGCCACCTTCGATCGTGATGATAATTTCGACGGTCCAGGGTTGAAAAACGTATGGCAATGGAACCACTTCCCTGATGATAAAAAATGGTCCCTGACCGAACGTAAAGGATACCTGAGACTACATAGCTTACCCGCAAATTCTTTTTGGCATGCCAGGAATACCCTCACTCAGCGAGGCATTGGTCCGGAATCGTTTGCCACCACAGAGATCGATGTTTCCCGGCTCAAAGACGGAGATATTGCAGGATTGGCACTGCTGAACCTTCCCTATGCCTGGCTTGGTATTGTCAAGGGTCCATTGGGGCATAAACTGCAATTTTACGATCAGCAACAACAAAAACGGATTGATATAAAAACAGATCAGACAACCATCTGGCTGCGGGCATACTGCAATTTCGATACCGATACCGGCCGCCTGTCCTACAGTTTTGATGGAAAAACATTCACGAAGATCGGCGGAGATATTATCCTGCCCTACCAGCTGAAAACCTTCCAGGGTGTCCGCTATGCACTTTTCAACTTCAATACCCGCGGCGTAACCGGCGGTGCTGCAGATTTCAATTTTTTCGAAGTGACAGAACCCAGGTGTAAAGGACTCACCAAGGCCATCCCCTACCAGAAGATCATTACCCTGCAAAGTCTTGCCGACAGCAGTGTGCTGGTCAACTGGAGGAATTTCGTTCGTCCTGTTGAGGCCAGTAGTCAATTTGCGGCAGGGAAAGCCCGCCAGTTTAGGGTACTTGATCGGGGTAATGGCCGCATTGCATTGCAATCAGTCGTCACAGGCGGATTTGTCACCGTCAAGGGCAATGCCGGCATGGCGGAGGTACGCATTGAGGCCGTTGACCAGGGGGATGCCTCAACTTTCCAGTGGCAGGATATGCTGAATGGCGATATAATGTTATTATCACTCTACAACCACCGCTACCTTTTTGCAGATCCTGGGGCAAGAAGCCTTTGTTCTTCCGATGCCCGTAGCGCAAGACCGGACCACAAAGCTGGGGCTTGTTTTAAATGGACCATAATCCCTGAATGATCTTTCACTTTCAAAACTTTTGTCATGAGAATTTCCATTCTGTTTTCGTTGATCCTCTTGTGTAACTTTTCCTGCACAACACCTGAAAAGGACTTCTGGCCGGATGAAAAGTCGCCGGAAAAAATCGCCCATCTGGTAACGGAAGACCTCCTGTCAAGGCAAGAATTCATGATGTACGAAACACCCGATGTTCGTGGCGTTCACTATGCTGAAGCATGCACTGCCTTTGGGGCCGCCAGACTGGCCGGGTTCCTTGACGATACGGCCACAATGGAAAGGCTCGCTGACCGGTATATGGAAGTGATCACGGACAGTATAGAAAATACGGCCAATCACGTCGATGTCAATGTTTACGGTATTGTGCCGCTGGAATTATTCATGCAAGGACAAGACTCCATATTTCTCCAGCAAGGGATGAACCTGGCGGATATCCAATGGCAGGATACCCTTGCCAACGGTTTGACCAGCCAGACACGCTACTGGATAGATGATCTGTGGATGATCGGCAGTTTGCAATTACAGGCATACCGCGTAACGGGCAACAAAAAATACCTTGATAATGCGGCCAAAGAGATCGGTCCTTACCTCGATATACTACAACAACCCAACGGCTTGTTCTTCCACGGCGAAAATGGTCCTTTCCACTGGGGACGAGGCAACGGATGGGTTGCTGCCGGAATAGCACATGTGCTTGCAGAACTACCTACTGATCACCAGCACTATGCGAAAATTGAAGAAGGGTATAAAAAAATGATGGTCGCCCTGCTCAAATACCAGTCGGAAGATGGTATGTGGCGTCAGCTCATAGATAACGAAGCAGCCTGGAAAGAGACTTCGTGTACCGGGATGTTCGGGTATGCCATGATCGTGGGTGTCAAAAAAGGCATCTTGCCGGAAAAGGATTATAAAGAAGCCTATCAAAAAGCATGGCTATCGCTGACGGATTACCTTCAGGAAGATGGAAAAATCACCGAAGTATGCGTCGGAACCGGACAAAGCATCGACGAAAACTTTTACCTGGAACGTCCAAGAGTTACCGGCGATTTCCACGGACAGGCACCGCTGCTTTGGTTTGCGTATGAATTGCTCACAACACCGTAGGACAGACTTTAGTCTGTTGTTCGCCTAACAGACTAAAGTCTGTCCTACAATGAATGGAACAAACAATCATTAGTTGCAAAAATGCAATCGATTGGAGCGGGAAAACAATTTCACTAAAAAAGCTCAACACAAAATTAATCGTGTTGAGCTTTTGTATCAGTCTTTTGCATCCTAAATTAGGGAGTATGCATCAATTCAACATTTCTGGCCCGGAGACCTTTATCCCCCATTTCTACCTGAAATTGCACTTTATCTCCTTTTCTGATTCGGTCATTCAAGTCCTGTATATGAACAAAAACATCTTTTGATGTTTGAGAAGAACGGATAAAGCCAAATCCTTTTTTCCAGTTGAAATATTGGATAACCCCTTGCTTTTGATGTCTTTCATTGTTTTCCGCTACACCTTTGTTAAGGAAAAAACTTTTTATTTTTTGAAAAATCATAATTTTAATTTTTTAAGATAAGCTACTTACAATGTCACACAAGAACTTTGTACCTCCCAGTAGCTCAATTCTTCCAAAGACTGTTCCTTTTTAATATTCCTGACCTCTTTTTTCCAGCGATTGTGTTCTTTTCTGATTTCATCGGAGCGCTCGCCCTTCATGGGAGTTCCCTCATCATTCGGTATAATTTCACTAAACCCTTCTTCCATTGTTTTTAAATCACTCATAAATTTATTTTAAATATTAATTTGTTTTTGAAGCAAAAGAATGATCGCCTGCAGCTTATGCCTGCAGGCGATCAAAAGCCTCTTGTATTGTTTACAGCTAAGCGATATACTTTTGCTGTTTGTTATATCTACAAAGATAAAAACAAATAGTTTCTGTAGAAACTATTTATAGTAAATCTTAATTCCATTGTGAAAAATCAAGCAGCTTCCTGCACTTCCGTATCGACAAATTGCTCACCATCCCATTGTCCAAGCCACTCACATTCTTTATTTTGCTTCAAATAATTACGAAATGCAAAAATAGCTTCCCTACGGTTAGATCTCGAAATGGTAATGTCATTTCTATACCCCATGTTTACATTGAAGAAATAATGTCCTTTTGTTTTTCTAAATGCTTTTTTTCTACGCATAATTGAATTTTTGATTACTAAATATTTACAATAGTAGTATTGGAAATGTTATGGTCATTGACGTTTGAAAAAGGTGCAGGCTGTTCAAAGGCTTCCGTATTTGCTTTTATTTCCCTGTAACCCCTTTGGTCCATCCAACGGATTGCTTTGAGAAATAATTTATCCTTCATAATGGTAAAATGATTGTAATGAATAAAAAGAGATATAGGAAAAAAGCAGAGCATTGTCAGAGGTTGACAGAGCTAACTATGACAAAAGGAAGTAAGAGTTGAAAAAGGAAGTTTATAACGTCATACAATTAATAAAACGTCATTAGCGGGAAAATAGTTTCTGCAGAAATCAATTTTTTTGATTTTTTTCTTGAATGATTATTTCTCCTGATATTGTTCAAGTCAAGAGGTCAACTTGAAACAACTTGGCTATTATTGTTTTTCGAGCAGTAAAAATTTAAACAACAAACCTGTGGTTTACTTGTCCTTGAGCTTGGTAAACCGCTATTTTTATGTGGATTTTACCATTCCAGTTAATAAAGCAACCAAGCATGAACAACATACTTATCCCTTTGGCTATTTTAACTATGTGCAGTTCAATGCTTACTGCACAAAATTTTCGGACCATGCAGGTTGATATTCAGAACGGCTGGTCCGGTACAAGCATTAATGCCACCATCTTCCGCAAAAATTCTCTGGTGAGTCATGAGGGTTTTCAATATGCTGCCTTTTACGACAGTACTGCCCACGTGGTACTGGCAAAAAGAAAACTGGATACCCGGAATTGGGAAATAAGAAGAACGCGCTTCACCGGCAATGTCAATGATGCCCACAACATCATCAGCATCATGGTTGACGGACAGGGATACCTGCATATGGCCTGGGATCACCACAATACCACTTTGAAATATAGCGTCGCCACCAGCCCGGGGAGCATGAAGATGGAAGAACCACAAGACATGATAGGCACTAATGAAAATGTAGTCTCCTACCCGGAATTTTACAGACTCGATAACGGTAATCTCCTCTTCGCCTATCGTGATGGCGGCTCCGGCAATGGCAACCTCGTCCTGAACCGTTACGATACCAAAACAAAAAAATGGTCCCGCCTGCACGACAACCTGATCGATGGAGAAGGAAAACGAAATGCCTACTGGCAAATATGCACGGAAGATGACAATGTGTACCTCTCCTGGGTGTGGCGAGAGACTCCGGATGTCGCTACTAATCACGATATGTGTTTTGCCCGTTCAAAAGACGGTGGACTGACCTGGGAAAAGTCAACGGGAGAACCATACGCCCTTCCTATCAGAATGGAAACTGCCGAGATCGCCGATCACATCCCGCAAAACAGTAACCTCATGAACCAGACTTCCATGACGGTACAACAAGGAATCCCTTATATCGCCACCTACTTTAAAGGAGCAAATGATCTCTGCACCCAATTTTACGTCATTTATCAAAAAAATGGCTCCTGGAAAAGATCCAAAGTTTCAGACAGGGCGCTAGATTTTGACCTGGGCGGAGTGGGTACCAGAAGTATTCCCATAAGCCGGCCTCAAATTGTCTGTCGAAAAACTTTTTTGAAAAAACCACAGCTTTTTGTTATCTACAGAGATGAAGCTTTTGGCAATGCCGTTTTGATAACAAAAGGCAAGATGAACAGGCAAAACATCCGGTGGGAACAAACCCAACTTACAGATTATTCTGTTGACCGTTGGGAGCCCTCATATGACATTGAACTCTGGCAGCATAAAAAGGAATTACACCTCTTCGTTCAACGGGTCGGACAAGCACAGGGAGAAAAGGCCGTAGCTGTTCCTGCACAGATGGTGCGGGTATTGGAGGTGAGGTTGTCAAAAAAAGAATAAAAGACCTTCAACATTGGCAAACTTGCCTGCTGCACGATGGCAGGTTGGACATTCCGGATCCTGTTGTTCTGATTCGTCATCAGGAGGTATATTTTTATTGAAGCAAAAAGGTATATTTTGGAGTTCTGAACATAACCTCAACCACCTGTCAAATAAGCCGGGTAAGTCAGCTAACCCCCTTTTAGCAGGTTTGATGATCTGATTTTTCAATTTTCCACCTTATCTTACACACTCATTCTTAATATTATCAAAGCCTAAACTGTCATTTATGTGGAAAACAGTCCTTTTCCTGATCTTCACCCTCATTGTAGTTCCTGTCGCAACTTTCATGTTTGATGTACCGTTAACGGACATTCAACAAACGGCATTAAACACCCTGCTGTATGTCTATGGCGGAGCCGCATTGTTGTGTTTTGTAGTGAGTACCCTTACGGGAAATTACAGCCAGGTAGACAAACTTTGGAGCATCATTCCAATTCCCTACGCATGGATCATTGCCTATTACTCAGGCTTTGAATCCAGGATCGTATTGATGGCTGTTTTGGTTAGCATTTGGGGTGCCCGCCTCACTTACAACTTTGCCAGGAGAGGAGGTTATTCCTGGAAATTCTGGACCGGGGAAGAAGACTATCGCTGGGCGATCCTGAGAGCCAAACCGGAATTCCAGGCCAAATGGAAATGGACGGCCTTTAATTTATTTTTCATTTCCGGCTACCAGATGGGGCTGATCCTTTTGTTCACACTGCCAGCCCTAAAAGCTATGGGAAGCGATACACCTCTAGGGCTTACCGATTACCTGTTAGCTTTATTGTTCGCAGGTTTTGTGATCATGGAATTTGTAGCCGACCAGCAGCAGTACGATTACCAAGAAAAAAAACATCGCCAGCAAAAAGCAGGAGAAGTAGATGAGTTCCACCGGGTTGGATTTACCCATACCGGCTTGTGGGCCTATATGCGCCACCCGAATTATGCAGCGGAACAAAGCATCTGGATCGTTTTTTATTTCTTTTCGGTCGCTGCAACGGGTCTTTGGCTGAACTGGTCCATTGCCGGAGCTCTATTGTTGGTACTTCTTTTTAAAGGCAGTTCTGATTTCAGCGAAGCGGAATCCGCTAAAAAGTATCCGCTTTATTCGAGGTATATGAAGGAGGTGGGGCGGTTTTTGCCCATAAAAGGAAAGTTCAATGTTGCAGATAATGAGGAAACAGAGGCTACGGTTGAAGGTGCTATTTGAGTATCAAAAAAATTGCACCTTGGGGATGGTTTACTCATGGTGTCACCTTAATCATTCAATCCACGTCATTGCGAATCGGGAAAGAAATAAAGCAAATTTAAAATCCGTCCTTCACCCGCTATATCAGCCCAATCCGCGCCTGCCTGCCGGCAAAGGCAGGTTCCAACCACTCGCGTAAGTAGTTGGTTTCTTAAGATTAGATTATTTTTGTCCAAACTCCAGCCATACAAGCATTTCATTATGGAAAATTTCAAATCGTTTTTCCTGTTTTTCCTGGTAATTGCAGGTTCACTTAGCTGCAATCATCCCATCGATATCCGCAACTCCTATTTAAAAAAGGGGATTACCGAAGCAAGCATCCAAAAAGGAAAGGAGTTACTGGAACTTATGGAAAATGCCTATGGAGGGAGAAGTCAATGGGAACAATACCAATCCGCAGAATTCACCCAAAAAGCCGACTGGTATGGTAGAGATGAAATCTCGCACTGGGACACCCTTCCCCAGCTTTTTCAATTAAAATGTGAACTGGGCAGCAATAATGCAGTTATGACCATTTTGAACGGCAATACCCGGGGCAATAAATACTGGATAAAAGACAACGTATTTGAGCAGCAGATCGGCAGTGAGCAAAGACGTGAAGTGAAAAAGAACAGTTACCATGAAAAAATGGTCTACAAAAATTATTGGTTTCAATTTCCCTTCCGGATCGGGGAAGCTCAAATATTAAGTTATGGAGGTGAAGAGGTCCTGAACGGGAAGACGTATGAACTCCTCTATGCTACCTGGGGAGAAGAAAAGGCCAATGCGCAATATGATCAGTTTTTGATGTACCTGGACAAATCAACTCACCTTATCCAATAAGTTGCATTTTGCCGTAAGGGAACCAGAATTGAAAGGCTGTTATTCCTTAACTGCAGAATTCACCGATTTTCGGGAAGTGGATGGATTTATGCTACCTTTCAGTCAGTATGTCAGAAAAGGAAGTCCATCAAAAAACGGGATAAAATTCCACGAAAACCACTATCAGGACATCAGATTTTCTTTGCAATAAATCGTTCCGGTGAAATTGGCTATCATCGAAACCTTCATCGCTTTCCCTCCACAACACTCCTTGATTTGCAGACCGTCAGGAAGCATATTTGTCCGTGACTCCAATTCTCTCTGGAGGATTATCAAAGATTTTAACCACTCATAAATAGGTTAACAAGTGAGAATGAAAGAGTTACGAAAATTGCAATAAAAAAATCCCCTTAATCCCTAAAACGGTTAAGAGACTCCGTAAAACGGTTAAGTTTGTTCATCTAAGGCTTCCCATCTTTGCATTGTAATTAGTTGATAAACAAAAATCGCAATACAATGACAGCACAACAAGCCTTCAATCACCTGGATCCAAACAAATGGGCAGAGACATCAGTCATTGAACGTTTAGCTTTGCTTGAACAAGTTCAGAAAAACCTGAAATCATTTGCAGTAGAACTCGGTGAAGTAGATGCCAAAATGAAAAATGACCTCATCGGGGCCAACGTCACGAGCACCCCTGAGGGAATGGGCACCACCGTAATGCCTATGGCCAATACCTTAATGGGTATTCATAAATTATATGAATCATTGGCGGAGGGTAAAATGCCAAAGCCCCTGTCTGTTAATGAAATTGACAAAGACCTGTTTGAAGTTCAGGTATTCCCAATTCACGCTAAAGATAAACTGGCAGCAGCCAAACAAAAAGGCTATTTGCACATTGAAGGACAACCCACTCAAACCAATCCTTTGGAAAAGCCTGCCGGGATCATTGCTGTTTCAGGAGCAGGTAATTATAGTTCTTCTATTGAAATGGCCATGGCACTCTTTTTAGAAAACAAAGCAGTTATCCATAAGCCACATAGACTCAATGAAGCTACTGATGTTATTTGGGAAAAAATATTTGCGCCCTTGATCCAAGCCAAAGCCGTTGCTTTTTGTGGTGCTGACCAGGGACGTGAGATGTCTACATTAGAAGGGCTCCATTCCATTTACTTTACGGGGTCTACAGGAGTAGGTCACGCCATTCAAGATGCTGCGAGTGTGCCTTTGATTTCAGAATGTGGCGGAAACAACCCTTGTATTATTGTACCGGGAAAATGGTCAGAGAAGGACATGAAACGCCAGGCGATCCAGTTAGCCTCTGTCGGTAAGCTGAATGGCGGTGCAGTTTGTGGTCGTCCTCAAACAATTATCACTTCTAAAAACTGGGAGCAAAGGGATCAATTTTTAGAAGCTTTACGGCAGGCTATTGCAGAGGAAACATTTGCCTGTGCAGAACATTATCCGGGGGTAGAAAAGACCAAAGAAGCTTTTTTAGATAATCAACCGACTGCGGAGATTTTAAAACCGGAAAACGGTAAACATGACAAAAGTGATTTCATCTTGATTCCTAATATTTCTGAAGATGATTTTGCAGTAACCAATGAAGCCTTCTGCCAGATTTATAGTGAAATCCCATTGGATGTTTCTACCAAAACAGATGAGTTTTTGACCAAAGCCACAGATTTCTGCAATAACAAATTATTGGGTTCATTGGGTTGTATGATCTTGGTGGATAATGACACCATGAAGGCTAATGAAACAAGAGTACATCAAGCCATTCGTGAATTAAATTATGGCGGGATTGCTGTAAACGATGTTCCGCCTAACATTTGGTTAAACGCTTACCTCACCTGGGGTGGATGTGGCGAAACAGAAGAGAACTTTATTTCTGGTGTTGGCAATTTTGGCAATGCTTTAAATTTTAACAATATAAAGAAATCTGTCATCATCAACGACTTTACTTCAACCAGTTTTGAACTGACGAATAGAAAACGAGTGGAGCATTTACTTGAAAATGTATCGTATTTCTCTATTGATCAAAGCTGGGGGCATTTTGCCAAACTCGCAGGCCAAATGATGGTGGATAATTTTAAGGGAAAGGATTTTTAACTAAATAATCACAAAATGAGTAAATCAGCAAAAACAATCATGGCTTATGGTATTTATGCCATAGGTGCAGGATTAGGTTTCCTTTTTATGCCCAACGTATTTTTGGGTTTGTTTGGCTTCGAAGCCACTTCCGAGCATTGGATTAGGATAGTCGCCATTTTGACTTTGGGACTGGCCTACTATTATATCAGTTCTGCAATAGCTGAGGACAAGCACTTTTTTGATATTTCCTGGAAAGGTAGGATCTGGTTTTTTACTGCATCTTCTATGTTGGCAGTATTTGGCGTAGCTCCCTGGAATATTGTGCTTATCGGTGTGGTAGATTTAATTACTGCCATCTGGACAGCATTGACTTTAAGAAACGAAAAAAAATAAAATCATGGCAAACAAAAATGTAATCTGGTGTGATAAAGACACACTTTCAAAAGACTTAAGCGGTAAAACTTACATCGTCACTGGATCAAACTCTGGCGTTGGATTTGAAACTGCCCAACAATTGGTAAAACAAGGAGCGCATGTAGTAATGGCGGTTAGAAGACCCAACGCTGGGGAAGAAGCAAGAAGCTCTTTTCAAGACCCAAAAGGAAGCAGCGAAGTCATGAAATGCGACCTGGCGGATTTAGACTCTGTACGAGCCTTCGTAAAGGAATTTAAGTCCAAACACAACCAGTTAGATGGGTTGATGTGCAATGCAGGTATGGTCAATATGGAAAACAAACCCAAATACACCAAACACGGGTTTGAATACACCTGGTCTGCCAGCTATTTCGGACATTTCCTGTTGACAGAGTTGTTGCTGGATACATTAAAGGCAACACCAAACTCCAGAATGGCTATAGTTTCTTCTGTAGTTCATGCCGGTAGCCCTAACAGCAGACCTAAAGTACACCTGGACGACTTACACCACAAAAACAGAAAGTACAACAATTTCGAAGCCTACGGTGAAGCCAAGGTAGCTGTGATCCTGTATGCAAAAGAACTCGCTGAAAGATTAAAAGGTACAGGTGTAACTACCTATTCTGTTCACCCGGGATGGGCCCGTTCCAACTTCGGAAGTGGCGGTAATTTTATCATGAGAATGCTATTATCAGTTTTAAGACCTGTGTTTACTGCACTAAACTTCAGTGACAGTTCCTGGGAATCAGCACAGACTTCATTGCATTGCCTGCTATCAGACGACGCTCCCAATCATTCCGGAGCATATTTCAGCCAGCATAGCGTGCTTTACAGAGACAAGGAATGCCGTAAAGGAGGCTGGCCGATGGAATCACCTAATCCAAATGCAAAGGATATGGATACAGCAAGGAAGTTGGTGGAAATGAGTTATGAGTTGGTTGGTTTAAAATGATTTAAAAAAGCAAAATCCATAAAACGGTTAAATATCTCTGTAAAATGGTTATGTCTTCTTGAGGGAGAGTTAACAACTTTGCATGGTAAATAATTGTTGGGTTTAATAATCGAAAAAAGTAAAATCATGGCAAGATCAAACTGGACAGCAAACAATATCCCGGATCTAACAGGGAAAGTCATTATCATCACCGGCTCCACAAGTGGGATTGGAAAAGCAGGAGCAGAAATATTAGCCGGAAAAAATGCCACTATTGTATTAGCAGTCCGCAATACCCAAAAAGGGGAAAAGGTCGTCAATGAAATAAAAGGCAAAGTACCCTCTGCCAAATTGGAGGTCAGAAAGCTCGACCTCTCAAGCCTGAAATCCGTACAGGAATTTGCAGAGGGATTTAATCAAAACTACGACCGACTAGACGTGCTCATCAACAATGCCGGAGTCATGATTCCTCCTTATGGCAAAACGGAGGACGGTTTCGAATTGCAAATGGGTACCAATCACTTTGGGCACTTTGCCTTAACCGGTCAACTAATGCCTTTGCTGAAGAAAACAGAGGGTGCGCGTATTGTGTCCACTTCAAGTGTTGCTCACAGGTACGGGGATATTGACTTTTCAGACCTCGGCTGGGAAAGTCGGAAATACAATGCTTCCAGAGCATACAGCGACAGTAAAATGGCTAACATTTATTTTATGTATGAATTCGCCAGGAAATATGAAAATACTCCTGACGCTCCAATGATCACAGCTTCGCACCCCGGCTGGACAGGTACTGATTTACAGCGCCATTCCGGGCTAATGCAGTTTTTGAACATCTTTTTTGGTCAAAAACCACCACAAGGTATTTTACCTTCCCTCAGAGCTGCTTTTGACCCGGAAGCCAGATCAGGAGATTATTATGGCCCTTCAGGTTTCATGGAAATGCGCGGAAATCCCAAAAAAGTCGACACCATCGCCCTGGCAAAAGACACCGAGAAAGCCAAAAGACTTTGGGATGTATCTGAAGAACTTACAGGGGTTAAATATTGAATTTAAACACAAGGTGTTGTCCTGGAAAAAATTAATTGGTTGTTGGATAAATACTATTTTTCTAAAAAATAGTATTTATTTGACTGAACAATGTAACCAGTAACAATTTTCCATGCAAGATATAAACCTGATAGACTTCCCGTTAAAAACTTTTGACAAGATCCGATATGGCGATACAGACCGCCAGGGCCATGTGAACAATGCCGTTTTTTCGACTTTTCTCGAAACAGGCAGGGTCGAACTTTTAATCAATGCTGATCCGCCTATACTTTCTGAAGGAGCCAGCTTTGTGATCGCCTCCCTGAAATTAAACTTTATCCGAGAAATGAAATGGCCCGGACAGGTGGATATAGGCACAGGAATTCTAAAACTCGGCAATAGTTCCATGACCATCTACCAAAAGCTGTTTCAAAACGGTGAATGTGTAGCTGACGCCGAAACGGTCATTGTACAAGTAGACAATGCTACCGGGCGGGGAAAACCTTTATCGGACACTGCTAAGGAAACATTAGGCAAATGGTTATTAAAGTGATTTTAACAATTTGAGTGAAAAATGAGTGAAATAATTCGAATAAAGAGCATCACTGAGATGCATCAGATATCCCGGCTGAAGCCTCCAAAACATCCTCTTATAACTTTGATCGAGGAAAAAGAGCTGTTGCAATTTAACAAACAGAATAATTCGAATTTCGTCGGGGTGAAACTCACCTCCGATATGTATATGATCATGTTTAAAGATAAGATCAGCGGCTCGCTCAATTACGGACGAACTTCGTATGACTTCCAGGAAGGAACTTTGGTTTTTCTGGCACCCGGTCAGGTAATGGAAGGGCACGAAATTGAGATCCCGGAAGACACTAAAACCTGGTTTTTGTTGTTTCATCCTGACCTCATCAGAAAATCAACTCTTGGGAAGAACATTGATAATTACTCTTTTTTCTCATACGAAGCTAATGAAGCCTTACACCTATCCGCGGAAGAGCAGGAGTATGTTTTTTCCATTGTCAAACAGATAAAAAGAGAATACAGTCAGAACCTGGATACGCATAGTCACCAGTTGATTATTTCCAACCTGGAATTATTGCTCAACAATTGCCTGCGTTTTTACGATCGCCAGTTTTATACCCGGACGAGCTTTAACAAAGACTTTGTCACGGAGTTTGAAAGTTTGCTGAAAAACTATTTCTCCTCCGACATGCCTTTGATGCACGGCATGCCCAAGGTCAGTTATTTCAGTGACCAACTCAATATGTCCGCCAACTATATGAGCGACTTATTGAAAAAAGAAACAGGTCTGAGTGCAAAGGGCCATATCAATAAAATTCTGGTAAACAAGGCAAAAAACGCTTTACTGAATTCCACAGACTCCGTAAGTCAGATAGCCTATGATCTCGGATTTGAACATCCGCAAAGTTTTACACGGCTTTTTAAATCCAAAACAGGGGTCAGCCCAAATGAATTCCGGAACTTGAACTGATCAGATTATTTTCATTATTAAAGAAAATGAAATCTCAAACAACTTTTAAATAATCAGCTTAACAAATAACAAGCACGACAAATATGCCCCCTACTGGGCAGTTGCCCTCGTAATTTTCGGCATTACCGGTCTTTCCACCACCTGGATCGACCTAGGGAATTTCTGGAAAGGATATGTACTGGATATCACGGGCCCCGCCTGGAACTATATTCTATTTCGGGGACTTTTCACAGCTAAGGCGGATAATGCCTGGACAAGATTCTTCACCCCTGTCCGAACATTGATCATTTTTCTTCTCGTTTGTTTTGGCATCGAAACAGCCCAGTATTTCGAACTTTATGAGGCGACTTTTGATCCCTGGGATCTTGTGGCTTATGTTTCATTGTTTTTTCCGGTATTTCTTCTGGACATTAAGTTGAACCGTTAAAAACCTGTTTCAGACTATGAAATCAAGAACCTGAATTTTCACATAAACAGGTTTGCCTAAAAGGATCTGATAAAATATTTTAGGCCAAAAATTTTTTCTAAAATGAAAACCCGAGAATGATAAATGAAATCGAAACTACTATTTTATTGCTTAATTTTTGTAGCACATGGATTAACAGGACAGGATTCTGAACTGCCAGAAAAAATTTACGTCACATACCATATTGGCTTTGACACCAGTTGGGGAACTGACGGCAAAATAATCCGAGGAGGCTCAGCGAGAACAGAGGAAGTCTTTTATCGATTAGGTCCCTTAAAAAAACTGTATCATCTAGAAAAAATTTCTATAAAAAATGAACTTCGCCCATGGGAAGAGGACGGCTTCGGTGCGAACTTGAGGACAGATAGTCTTGAAATAAAAAAGTCGGTTAAAATGGTACGTGTTAAAGCCCTTTACGAATTGATTTCAATACTAGATGCAATAAAGCCTCCAAAATACGACACTATAAAAACAGACAATCAACTATTCCTTAGATTTATCCGAAAACAACGTCTGTCCAATTGGACACAAAAAACTTTTCATCTAAGCAAATTGAATTTGTTAAGACTCAAAAAATCCCAAAGTCTTAATCTTAAAGGTGTTTCATCGGATAGTATATTAAAAAAAGTCGTCAATCATGTTTTAGAAGAAAATGAAGGAATAATCGTATCGTCAGTAGTAGAGTTCATTAAAATTTCATTTGAATACCAAAATGTTAAATATGAATTTTCTCACAGTACCCCGGGAGGAATGCAACTATCCTGGACTGTTAAAAAAAATGAATTAGAATATTATTTAATTGCCCCTGAACTCAGTCAGAAAATCAGCAAAATGCTGCCCCGAAGTATGTCCATAAAAAGGGAATTACTCGATTTTAAAAAATTCAAAACGATCAACAACATTCTCCGAAGCTAGTAATAATGCAAAGAACCACCAAACTTTATTTGTCTTTGTGAAACTTAGCAACATCTCTGCGAATCTGCAGTACAATTTCATGCCCTAGCAGGAAGGTGGTTCAAATTAAATTCTCTCTAAAGTTTTCCCGGATATCATTTAATTCCACTTGAGCAATTTCTTTTTTTAATGGCCCATTTCCCCTAAATTTAGCCTATGAAGAAACGAACATTTCCTGTCCAACTAATTTACCTTTCCATTATCCTGATCTTTTCAGGTTCCTGCAACAAAGAAGACCATCTAGCCTACCAAAACCCCGACCTGCCCACCGAAGAAAGAGTAGACGACCTACTCGCCAGGATGACCCTCGAAGAAAAATTCTGGCAACTCTTCATGATCCCGGGTGACTTGTCAGATGGTAAGGAACGCTACAAACATGGCATTTTTGGTTTCCAGGTGGCCACCAAAGGGAAATCCGGTAACGAAGCCGAGCAGTTGCTGGATTATTCCGGCGGAGGAACGGCCGTTCACACTGCAGAACTCATCAATGAAATCCAAAAATATTTTGTCGAAGAAACCCGCCTCGGAATCCCCATCATCCCTTTTGATGAAGCTTTACATGGTCTGGTGCGGGAAGAAGCCACGGCTTTCCCCCAATCCATCGCGCTGGCTGCAACCTGGGATACTGTTCTGATGGCCGATGTCGCTCAGGCTATTGCCATGGAAACAAAATCCCGTGGTATCAGGCAAATCCTCTCTCCGGTGCTCAATATCGCCCGCGATGTGCGTTGGGGAAGGACGGAAGAAACCTATGGTGAAGATCCCTTCCTCACCACTCAAATGGGATTGTCTTTCATTTCGCAATTTGAGAAGAACGGAGTAATTACCACGCCCAAACATTTCGTAGTCAATGTCGGAGACGGGGGCCGCGACAGTTATCCCATCCACCACAATGAACGTCTGCTGGAGGAAATATTCTTCCCCGCATTCAAAGCCTGTTTCCAGGAAGCCGGAGCCTGGTCCGTCATGACCTCCTACAATTCACTGGATGGCAGGCAATGTACAGCCAACAACTGGTTGCTGAACGAAAAACTAAAGGAAGAATGGGGTTTTGACGGTTTTGTAATTTCCGATGCGGGCGCTACAGGCGGCGCAAATGTCTTGCACTTTACGGCTAAAGATTACACGGAATCTACAGATCAGGCTATTGAAAATGGTTTGGATGTGATTTTCCAAACCTCCTATGATCACTACCCCTTGTTTTATGAAGCTTTTGAGAAAGGGAAAATCGATCAGGAAGCCATCGATGAAGCCGTTCGCCGGGTTTTACGGGCAAAATTTAAACTTGGACTCTTTGAAAACCCTTATGTAGATACTGCCGAGACTGAAATATGGAATGGTTCGAAAGATCACCGGGAACTTGCCAAAAAAGCGGCGTTGGAATCTATTGTTTTGCTCAAAAATCAAGTAAAGGCATTGCCTCTGAACAAAAATCTGAATTCATTAGCCATTATCGGAGTTGATGCGGAGGAAGGTAGACTTGGAGGTTATTCTGGTCCTGGAAATGATCAGGTGAGTATCCTTGAAGGCATCCGAGAAAAGCTAGGTAAAAACTGTACAGTGAACTACGCGCCAGGATGTGGACGAGAATCGATAGCGTTCATCCCCGTTCCAGGAGATAATCTCTACTTTTATAAAGCGGGAGAAAAGCTTCCCGGGTTGCAGGCAGAATATTTCAACAACATTAATCTTGAAGGGGAACCAGCTCTATCACGAACCGATCCCAATATCAATTTCCGCTGGACTCTATTTTCCCCCGATCAGGAAAAGGTCAATTACGATTTCTACTCCGCCCGCTGGACCGGCAAACTACTTGCTTCAGAAACCGGCGAATTTGAAATAGGTATGGAAGGAGATGATGGTTATCGACTTTATATTAATGAAAATCTGATCATCGATAACTGGCAAAAACAAACCTACAGGACCATCACCGAACCTTACTATTTTGAAAAAGGGAAAGAATACGATCTCAAAGTAGAGTTTTATGAAACTACGGGTAACGTCTGGCTCAAAATGGTCTGGAACGCCGGAGTAAAAACGACCTGGCAACAGGAGATACAGGAAGCGATGAACACTGTCCGAAAAAGTGAAGCTGCCATCGTGGTCGTAGGTATTGAAGAAGGAGAATTTCGCGACCGGGCGCTGTTATCTCTCCCCGGCCATCAGGAGGTATTGATCAAAGCTGTGGCCAAAACAGGCAAACCGACCATCGTGCTGCTCGTTGGTGGAAGTGCCATCACTATGAACAATTGGATAGATGATGTTGACGCCATTTTGGATGTCTGGTATCCCGGAGATGCAGGCGGACATGCCATAGCTGATATTCTTTGGGGAGATTATAACCCAGCCGGAAGGCTCCCGATAACTTTCCCTGTTCATGAAGGGCAATTGCCCCTTTATTATAACCACAAACCCACCGGGCGGGGCGATGACTACCTGAATCTTACCGGCAAACCACTATTTCCGTTCGGATACGGTTTGAGTTATACAACTTTTCAATACAGCGATTTGAAATTTGAAAAGGAAAAAATCGGTAAAACAGAAAGCACCAAGGTTAGGTTTAAGATGACCAATACAGGCGATCTCGATGGCGATGAAGTTGTTCAGTTGTATATCAAAGACCTGTTTGCTTCAGTAGCAAGACCAGTGATGGAATTGAAGGGTTTTCAAAGGGTTCACCTGAAGAAAGGAGAGACCAAAGAGCTGGGATTTGAGATCAATCCGGAAATGCTGGAAATGCTGGATGAAAACATGCATCGGGTAATTGAACCCGGGGAATTCAGGATCATGATCGGTGCTTCGTCGAATGATATCCGGTTGCGGGGGATTTTGAAGGTGGTGGAATAAAGCGGAAAGATTTGTCTCGCTGATCACGCAGATTTTCGCAGATATTTTGGAATTCATCCTCTGCGAGACAAACAGGAATTCCACAATGAAATTAGACCTATGAAAATAAAAATCAAAGGAAAAATAGTTCCCGGTCACGGCGTCGCTTCCGGCAAAGGCAATGACCCCAGGTACCCGGACGGCACCCTGGCCATGCAAAAGCCCTTCTTCAAAGAACGAGGCCTGGACCTTGATCAGTTTTATCGAGGCACCATCAATGTCGACATCTCCCCTGCTTCCTTCTCCATTAAAAAAGCAAGGTATTTTTTAAAAAACATCAACTGGTCCAATTACATCCCACCGGAAAATTTTTACTTTTTTGATGTGGCTGTACTCATTGATGGACAATCGCTACGAAGGACTGATCTATATGCCCGATCCAGCCACTAAAACGGATCATATGCAGAACCCTTCGGTGCTGGAAATCATGCTGAAGGAAAAAATTGAAGGGCTTAAAAATGGCCAGAACATTACTTTGGAGTTAAATACGGAGCAGATCAGTATTGGATAAAAATAGTGAGCGGAATCAATATTGACCGGAATATCTTACGCAAACCATAAGACGCAGAGGATTATTACGCAGGGTTGTGCTGAGCCTTCGCAGAGGGAAACAAACTAGACACGTTGTTTGAAATTTATAACTTCAAACCCATATCTCAGTCGTCTTCAGACAACACTTACGTAATACAGCCCGAAAAACAGCTCAAGCCAAACTTTTCGTCGATAAAACTGTACAACTCATAAAATGATCCGCAAAAAATACCTGCTAAGGGTTTAATTTGCAGCTGTTTTCAAAATGAACACCTGTAAAACAACTAATTATGAAAGCCCTTGTACTTTCGAAATTTGGTTCTACCAAATACCTGGAAATCAAAGATGTTCCGAAACCTACCCCCAAAGAGAACGAAGTTTTAATTAAAATTCATGCTACGGTTGTGAACGATTACGACTGGAGCATGGTTACCGGTAAGCCATATGCCTATCGGTTGCTCTTTGGCATTTTCAAACCCAGGAATCCCATCCCGGGCATGGAATTATCTGGCACTGTTGAAGCCGTCGGATCAAAGGTTACTTCCTTTCAACCCGGTGACGCGGTATACGGAGATATTTCCAATTTTGGATTCGGAAGTTTTGCAGAATATATCAGTATTGACGAAAAAGCGGTAGTTCCATTACCCGAAGGAATGAGCTTTGAAGTGGCTGCCACCATTCCCCATGCTTCCCTATTGGCGGTACAAGGCCTGATCGATTACGGCAAGATCAAAAAAGGGGAAAAGATCCTCATCAATGGTGCCGGTGGTGGCGTAGGTAGTTTTGCCCTTCAGATAGCCAAAACCTATGATGCCGAAGTAACAGGTGTGGATACAGGCAACAAACTGGAAACCATGAAAAACATTGGCTTCGATCACGTGATTGACTACAAAAAAACAGACTTCACTCAAACCGGAGAACGATACGACCTGATACTCGATGCCAGAACAACACGTCACCCTGCTACCAATTTAAAAGCCTTGTCCCCCGGAGGAAGATATATCACTGTCGGCGGAACCGTTAAGCGGCTCCTTCAAATGTTAATCGTCAAAAAAAGACTTTCCAGGAAATCGGGCAAAAACCTGCAGATTCTTGCCTTAAAATCCAATGAAGGATTGGAATATATCCATGAACTTTTCGAAGCCGGAAAGATCGATCCGGTCATCGACGGACCGTATACCCTGGAACAGGCACCAATGGCTATTCAGCGGTTTGGAGATGCGGTGCATCATGGGAAAGTGGTGGTGAAAATATCCTAATACATGAATAGAAATAGTTTCAAATAACCCTCAGTGTACTCTGTGCCTTCCCTGTGAACTCTGTGGTTAAATTAATTTGCTCATAGAATTATTAATCATAGTAATTCTGTCAAAATACCATATTGAAAATCCTTCTACACTACCCCTTTTTTTTGCATGATAAAAAGTGTTATTTTGGCGAAGACCGATAATAAGATAAAATGGAATCACTCAACCAACACATCAGGGAATACAAAAAACAACTGGAAAAAGGGCACATTCAGAAAGCCTACCAGGGCATCCTTCATTACCTGATGGACTTACGCCTTCATTTTCAAAGGTATTATACCTGTAGACATTCTGAGTTGCCTTACTTGAAATCAACTCCCCATCACCGTCACATTGAGTGAAATAACAATATTCCACAAGGGACCGACTAATGTGATCAGCCTGCGTACTTAACCCAATTCTAATCAGCTCAATCCCCATGTCATTACCCGTACCCTCAAAATTCTTAAAGGAACAATGTTGTATTTTGTGGTACCCGGGATTCGTATCATCCACGAGGATGGACAAAATATTTTGATCGTCCAGGTTCAACCTGTTTTCAAAATTGCAGTAGGTAACACTATTATATTGACACTCTTCACGGATCCTCAAATATTAATAACAGGTATAATCCTTGAGATTTAGTTGATTGAAATGATTAAAACTGCCATAAGTATTGATAATATCGTTTGTTCCTATGTTGCCACCCACAAATTGCAGCCCTTCTAAAGTTATATAGTCACCCGTAATTCTTACCCTTGATGCTCCAGTGAATATAGTTCCTCCTAAAGTATCTGAGCCAATGAAAAGATTACTTTTTGTAATATCCATAAATATATTTGAGAAAGTTCCCGTTTCCCATATGATCGAATCGTTTGTTGCTGCATTGCTATGTGCGTCATCAAATTCTAACTGGGAACTTACACTAAAAACTGTCGCAATCAGGGGAGTTTGGAGCAGAAAAAAACCAATGATCAGGAATATTGAACCAATTAATTTCATAAAACTTTTTGTAAAAGATTGCTAAATTAGGATGCTCAAATGCAAGGTACCTTAAAATCTATTTCTCACCGATTTTTCAATATGGTTAATTATTTCGATTTTTGTTTAAAACAATCAAAACGATGAACCAATTTAAACACACTGTCCTGCCCATATTACTGGCAGCTATCTGGATCAGCATTTCCGAATTCGTAAGGAATGAATTCTTATTCAAATCCTACTGGACTGATCATTATGAACAAATGGGAATAGTATTCCCGTCAGAACCCGTAAATGGTGCCATTTGGGGACTTTGGTCGCTCTTATTCGCTATTGCCATTTACATTATTTCCCAAAAATTCAAACTTGCACAGACTACAATGCTTAGCTGGTTTATGGGGTTTGTTTTGATGTGGGTTGTAACGGGGAATATGGGGGTATTACCTTACAGAATTTTGATTTTTGCCATTCCTTTAAGCCTGTTGGAGGTTTTTCTTGCGGCATATATTATCAAAAAATTCAGGGGCCAACGATGAAGATTTTTTAGAATATGCTACCTTTTTTCAGAAAGATCAGGAAGAAACTGCTCAAGGAAAGTAATTTTAGCCGGTATATGATCTACGCTATCGGTGAGATCATACTTATCGTGATTGGTATTCTGATCGCTATGGGTATCAACAATTGGAACCAAAATCGATTGGATTTCCGAAAAGAACAATTTTACCTCAATGGCCTGAAAACTGAATTTGAAGCAAGCCATGCCAAATTAAAAACCCTGATTGAAGTAAATCGAATGAACTTCGAAAACTCTAAACAAATAGCAGGGTTTATCACAGAAGAAAATTCAACTATCTCAGAAAAGGAATTATCAGTATTGCTGTATAATGCTTTTTCCTTTGAAATAGCCTACAACCCAAACAATTCTTTATTGAATGAATTGATCAATTCGGGAAAATTGGAAAATATTTCCAGCGGAGAATTGAGAAAACACCTCACCTCATGGGCATCCTTTATTCAAAGTACTCATAACCAGGAAAAGGCCCTCAGGGAACAGCGCGAAAGAACCCTTGATATTTTTAGAGAGGGCAAAGGAAGTATAAAAACCATTCTGGACGATTCCGGAATTACGAAGAAAGCAGGTCTTTCGAGGAGTATAGATTATAAAAGCAATCTGTTGGTAATCAGATCAACAGAATTTGAGAATAACCTGCTTATGTTTATCCTGACAGCCATGAGTACCGAGGCGGAACATTACCAGCCTTTATTGGAGGAAATTGAAACCATACTTGATCTAATCCAAAAAGCACAATAAAATGAATCCGCAAAACTTAATAAAAACCTGGTTCGACAAATGGGAATCCGGTGACTTCCAAAACCTGCCGGTAACGGACGACTTTAAACACACCAGTCCCTTTGGAACCATTTCGGGAAAACAAGCCTACCAGGAATTGGTAGAAGCTAACCGGGACAAATTTCTGGGTTATACTTTTGACCTCCATGATGGTATTTTTGCGGAAGACACGGCCGTTGTTCGATACACGGGTATTCAAGGTGATTTCCGGCTGGAGGTGAGTGAATGGTATTATCTTAGAGATGGGCTTATTGAAGAAATCATAGCTTACTACCACATAGGAGAAATCCGTGAAGACCGGGAGTTGGAAATCTAAAATTTAAGCAACAACCAGACCTCCGAGGTTTTAGAAACCTCAGAGGTTTGGTCCAGCTCAGTGAGGCCCTCACTGCCCCCCGCCCCCCATATATAAAAGCCTCGACAACCGAAAACGTGACATTATTTTTGCAACTTTAACATTTCACCTAAACTTCTCAAAAATGAATGAAATCCCAACCAAAACCAACAGAGGTATCTTTAACACACAAAAAGCAGAACGGTTCTTGGATGCCAACAAACCCATTGGCATCCTGTTACTGAGGATTTTTATCGGTTGCCGACTAATCTATGGGGTGATTGATAATATCTTAAGTTGGGAAAGAATGGTCGAGTTTTCCAATTTCTTGCAAAACCACGACTTCCCGTTTCCTATTATCAGCGCAGTGCTATCCGTTTATATTCAATTTTTTGGAGCAATATTAATTTTGCTTGGGTTCAAAATAAGAATTGCTTCATTCCTGCTTATCATTAACTTTTTAGTTGCCCTGATATTTGTTCACCTCAAAGCAAACGATACAGTGGAAGGCATGACACCTGCCCTGGCCATGTTGTTTGGATGCCTTACTTTCCTTTTTACCGGAGCAGAAAGTATATCTTTGGAAAATAGATTTGAAGCAAGAAAACAATAAAGCAGGCCTTATGCCTTTTTTCAAAATTGATAACCAATATCTTACAACTTCAATAATTTAAAAACTTACTTAACAATATATGGAGATCAAGGAGAACATAATCGAAGATTACGGGCTTTCAGCAAAGGAGCTGGCCTTTACCCAAGGTAGTTTTCAGCCTTATGCTTTAGCCGGAAAGCAATTTTTCCTGAAAGCCGGCCAAACTTCCGACAAAATAGCCTACGTGCTGAAAGGCATGCTCCGGTCCTTTTTGCTGGATGAAGACGATAACCAGATCACCACCCAGTTTTTTCCGGCAGGAACATTGGTCATTTCCTTTGAAAGTTTCAACGAACAGGTACCCTCCAAAGAATACATCATCGCCGAAGATGATTGTGAACTCCTGGTCATCACTCATGAACAACAAATGATGCTCTACCGGGAAGTGCCCAAATGGCAGGAAATCTGCAAGGATATGGCCAGCAGAAATAGTCACGAACAACTGGAACGCTCTGTCGAATTCCAGACCATGACCGCTACCGAAAGATACCACAAGTTTTGTGAGGAACACCCTGAAATTTTGCAGTCCGTTCCTTTAAAACACATCGCCTCCTACCTCGGCATTGATAATGCAACACTTAGCCGAATCAGGCGTAAGAAATTAATACCCTAACCCATTTGACCAGGTTTCTAAACAAACGTCTTCCATTTTTTAGGCTCTCCTAATTGTAAAATGTTTAACAACAAAGTTATCTTTATCACCACATTTAATTTGGGGACACCAAAGCAATCATACTTCTGCCGGAGAAATACACCAGGCCCTTATGAAATTTTCGAAATTCATAAAAAACACTCTCCTCTTAATTACAGGAATACTTCTGTGGCTTCCATGTACCAGCCAAATCTATGTCAACCAAAGTGCTGTGGGTGATAATAATGGCTCTTCCTGGGAACATGCTTATACCAATTTTCAGGATGCCCTTGATGCCGCCCGCGAAAATGATCAGATTTGGGTAGCGACTGGAACCTACCTGCCTGGCAAGGCCGGTGACCCGGGAAACACCACCTTCTTCTTATCAAGAGGCCTCAGACTCTACGGCGGCTTCGAAGGAACGGAAACCAGTCTCAACGACAGAAACACAGAACTGTTCCCCACCATCCTCTCCGGAGACCTTAATCAGGATGATATTGCCAATGACTTTGAGAACAACCGTAGTGATAATGTCTGGACGGTTTTGTTAGTGGAAAATAAAACCGCTACCCTTCCGGTCATCGATGGATTTATTTTTGAAGGCGGGCACGCCAATGGCGAAAGGAATGGCAGATATTATCAGCGCAGCGGCGGCGGACTGTTTCTTTATGGGCCGGCAGAAGTACGGCATTGCGAATTCAGACAAAATTATGCCAACAAAGATGGCGGCGGGCTGTATTTCTGTGATTCTTTGGCCATTGCTCAAACGCCCTCCCGAATGATCATTGACAGTTGCCACTTTGCCAATAACTTTGCGGAGAATTCCGCAGGTGCTCTGAGTAATGAAATGATCAATAATAATACATTTGAAACCTATATTGGTCATTCCTCCTTTATCAATAACAAATGTATCCGCACTGGAGGAGCATTGGTAAATTGGATTACAGTTTCCAATTGTACCGTTGAAATAGAGCAATGCCGTTTCGAAAAAAATGAAGCGGAGCATGGAGGTGGTGTAAATAGTATATTTGAGTCTTCTCATTCACAAGTGAATTATTTCAACTGTTATTTTTCGGAAAATAGAGGTTTAGATGAGTTAAAGAAAAAATGGGTTACTGGTGGTGGAGCAATTCGGTATTTTTTCACTGGTGAATCAAGGGAATCTTTTGGGTACATCAAGGGGTGCATCTTCAAAAATAATTCATCCGAATTAGGGGGAGCCGGTATTTCCATTTCTTCCCGTGCAGGAGCCGAAACCAATAGTGTCACTATTGATAGTTGTCAACTGGAAGGCAACGAAGCAGATTACGGTGGAGGAATTGCCATTGATTTGATGGGAGTGAATGATAGCATGATAATTAGCAGAAGTACCTTTATTGAAAATAAAACCATTGATATTAATTCAGATTTCGTGACAAGTGGTGCCGCCATAATGATCAACTATTGGGGGCAAAGTAAAAACAGTAATGTTGCTGTTGACAGTTGTCACTTTAAAAATAACAAAGAGGAAGGCAGTATGGGCGGAACCATTGGCGTTTCTCCTTCTCACCGATCAAATTTCACCTCAATTCAGAGCAGTGTTTTCTCAAATGATGAAATTGCGGGTAATTATGCTGCGATCTATTATGCTGGAAGTGATGATAGATTCCAATTGGAAAATTGCTCCTTTGAAGTAGGACGGAGTATTAAAGGTGCCAAACTGTTAGATTCCGGATTAACCTTTTCCACTTCCATGCTATTTCTATTTTTCCATGGGGCGTTATGGTTACAGATTTTCTATTTTTTGGTGATGTCCTTTATCACCCGGGAACGGACCATGATCTATTATACCCTTCAGACGGTGGGACTTTCCATGTTCTACTTTTTTATAAAAGATTATGTGTATTTTCCTTCCATTGCTGAATGGTTAGTGAGCAATTCGTGGTATCATTTTGGCTTTTCCCGATTCAGTGTGATCATATTGGCAATTGCTTTTATAAAATTTAGCCAGCATTTCTTAAACATCAATCATTATTTTCCATTCTTAAAAAAGGCTATTCTGTTTTTCACCATATCCTTCATCTTACTAGAGATTATCCACATCCTGTTGTTTCCAGGATTTGGTCTGCAAGGATCATCATTGCAAAACATTATATCATTTATTATCAGGGGAATGACCTATATTGCCTTTGTTTTTCCATTTATAGTTGCTATCACAATATTCAGAAAAGGCTACAAACTTGCATTGTATTTGCTCCCTGTTTTACTGTTCGTATCCTTTTGTGGTATTTACCTGTTGATCTCTTTTAGTGATGGATATACCGGATCTTTTACAAAGAATATTTTAATTAGTGAAGGATTTGTATTACTGGCCTTAATTACGATGGCATTAGCCAATGGTCACCGGATCAATCTGCTCAAAAAGGACAAAGAACGGGCTGCTCAGCTGGCAGAATTGAATAATGCCAAAACACGTCTTTACAATAACATAACCCATGAATTCAGAACCCCGCTGACAGTTATCATGGGAACCTCTGAAATGGTCAAAGGAAACGAATCGGAAAAAGAACTCATTCAGCGAAACAGCAAACAATTATTACACCTGATCAACCAAATGCTTGACCTGTCCAAACTGGAAGGCGGGGCGATAAAACTTAACTCAAAACAGGGAGACATCATTCCCTTTATCGAATACCTCGTCGAATCATTTCAGTCGTTCGCTGCTTCAAAACATATCCAACTCACTTTTTTCACGGAACTGGAGTCTCTGCAAATGGATTTTGATGCCAATAAAATCCAGACTATCATCAGCAATCTGGTATCCAATGCCATAAAATTCACCCCCGATTCCGGAAAGGTGGTCATCCATGCAAAAGAGGAAACAGAAAGCAAAAAACCTCACCTGGTTGTAACCGTAAGAGACAGCGGTTCAGGTATTCCGGAAGAAGATATACCTCACATTTTCGACCGCTTTTTCCAGGCGGACGCTTCGGACATGCGCCATTCGGAAGGAAGTGGCATTGGCCTGGCATTGGTTAAAGAACTGGTACAATTGATGAACGGTACCATTGAGGTCACCAGTAAGGTAGACAAAGGCACTGCTTTTATCTTCAGCGTCCCTATAACCACAGTCGCTCCCCTGGAAACTGAGTCGTTTGAAAACAGGGAGGTCTACACTCCGTTTATTCCGGAGGACGAAACCAGCGAATCCTTCTTCCCGGTATCTGATGAATTGCCTATCGCATTGATCGTGGAAGACAACAGGGATGTGGTGAGTTTCTTAAAATCCTGTTTACAAAAAAAATACAATCTCAAAATAGCCTATAATGGCCAAGAAGGTATAGAAAAGGCTTTGGAAATAGTACCGGATATCATCATCAGTGACGTGATGATGCCGGAAGCCGACGGGTATACCGTCTGTAAAACCCTGAAAGAAGATGAACGAACGAGCCATGTTCCCATAATTATGCTTACCGCAAAAGCAACCCAGGAAGATAAGATCCAGGGGCTGGACATGGGGGCTGATGCTTATCTCAGCAAACCTTTCCATCGGGAGGAACTGGAGATCCGGATAGGTAAGCTCATCGAACTCCGGAAACAGTTGCAACAGCGATATAAATCTGAGCTTGAAGAAGCACCGGGAACAATCAAAACATCAGATCCATTTATTCAAAAACTCCAGGAGGTCATCGAGTCCAGAATGGAAGACGAATCCTTTGGCATACCTGACCTTTGCCGTGCGGTCAACCTCGGTAGAATGCAGATTCACCGAAAACTTAAAGCTATGGTCGGAATGCCTACCACCCAATTTATCCAATCCATTCGCCTGCAAAAGGCATATCAGCTCTTAAAAGAGACGGATCTCAACGTTTCGGAAGTCGCTTACCGGGTCGGTTTTTCAGACCATTCCTATTTTACCAGGCTTTTTGTAAAGAAATATCAAATTACTCCCTCCGAAATCAGTAAAATTTAGCAACACTCCCAATGTTACACACAAAACATTGATTACCAGTACACTATACCTAAAAAATCAAGCCAACCTGATACATTTGTCCTAGTTTTTCTTTCCACATGTTACGATTTTTCCAGCCATTGTCAAAATGGTTATAGTTACCTCACGTCGGATGCCCACATCTTTGAATCGACAACAAAATAATTTTAAAACTTAAAACTCAAGACCATGGAAAATACAATTCCCGGATTAGAACTATTAGGAAAAGGTTATGATATTTTTGGCCGCTTCGCTCACCCAAGCGGAATAATAAATGCAAACATTTTCAAAAACTTTGAAAATGATGGAACCTCCTATTACACTCAGAAAATAAACGGTTATTCCTATCAGGTACCGGATTTCATTCCACTTGTGGAGGAACATACTTCAGATGGCTTCTACGTAGAAGGATCAAGTACGACAGAATTCCTTCAGGAGTTGGATCTCAAGATCAAAATGGATGGAAAATATTCCTTTTATTCAGGAGAAGTGGATTTTGGATTTCACCAAAGCAAGCAAGTCAGCAATGAATATTATTATACATTACTGTCTTCCATAGCAAAAGGTTTTCGAATTGCCTTACCGGATAATGATACCTTAATAGAGCAGGTAGGATTGAGCAGTAATTTTGAAAAGATGCTGAACGACACAGATAATTCACCACAAGCTATCGATGATTTATTCAATCAATATGGAACCCACTTTTTAGGAGAGGCCATTCTTGGAGGAAAAAACAGTTATTATGCCACAGTGGAAAAAACGGCCATAAACGAAACCACTTCTGTGGAAAGCACCGTAAAGGCTAGCTATAATAATATTTTCACAAGTGGCAGCGTATCCGTCAGTATGGATTACTACACTGACTCAAGCGTGAGTTCAACTCATTCTGAAACAGGTATTGAAACCATCGGTGGAAATGAGACCCTGGCTGTTGCGATGTACGATGATAATGATGCGTATTATTCATGGTTGGATTCTATCCTTCAAGAACCTGCGTTGATCGATTTCACAGAGACATCCTTACGTCCGATATGGGAATTGTGCAATTCAAAAGAACGTAGTGACGCTTTGGAAAAGAGGTTCTATGAACTGGCAAAAGAAAAAAGCTCTACACTTACCAGGGGTTCGGCACAACATGGAGACTCCATTTATTTTCCATGGGGGCAAAAAGACGATTGGAACCTTTTTATAACTCCGGCTACTTTGGGTTTTTCAGAAAACGACCCTGAACTGGACCGCAACAATGGCATTTTGCAATTCCAGTATGGCATTGATAACGATCATAATTACCCGGACCATTGGCAGATTAAAGCAACATACCTCTTCAAGACGAAAAACGATGATAAAAGCTCCATGGATTGGCATACAGATGGATCGGTCAATTATATAATGATCCCAAAATTCATTTACGATGCCGGAACCGGGTCAAAAAGAGAAGTTTCGAGAATTGAAGATATTATTGCTAACCAGGGAACCTCACATCAAATAAACCTTCAAACACCTGATGGTACAGATAATTGGTATTACCTGCTTGCACCATCCCAATTCACCTATTCTGAAGGTAAAGATTCCTGGGATGCTGACAACGCCCTGATTGGGTGGGATTGGACCTTTGGCCAGGCCAAATCCATATACCCCTTCTACAAATACCGCAAAGGGTCCTTTGATGACGCAGTTACCAATGTCATTACCAAAGTGAAAATTCTATGGGTACATAAAGATTTTGCCTACTGGACCGGAGCAACAGGGAACCAAACCCTGCAGCTGCCGCCCAATGAAACGGATCCCAATATGGATCACTGGGAGTTGATCGCAAGTCCAACAAAAATCGGAGATATTACGGGTGGCGATGAAATGAATAAATGGTCCTTACTCAATATGAAATGTCATGTATCCGATGAAGATCATCAATGGAATGTAGACTCAAATTTTAACTGGGTCGAAGACTTCAAAGATGCCTCTACCTATCAAACCAGTGAGGGGCATGTAGACTGCCTGTTCATTCGCACGAGCATTCTTGACGAACCTTCAGAAATTGATTCAGATGATTAAAATTTGCCGGACTACTGGTTTATTTCCTGTCCAAACCTGGTTGTAAACTTGAAGTTTGTCAAATGGAAAACCGATCGAATACCATAGCACTCCCAAAAAAATAAATGGGAGTAGCTATGGTATATTCCAAATACCAATCTCGATTTCATAATTATTCAAAATGAGGTGCTGTCTTCATTATTAATACAGCTATGCCTCAATTATTCAAAAAGTATAAAATCAAACATCATGAAAAATTTATTTACACTGCTTATCTCGCTTTTCACCTTTTTCCAAGTAAACGCACAATGGAGTGCCCAGGAATCAGGTACAACCGAAAACCTCAGAGACGTTAGCTTCGTAGACACCGAAAACGGATGGGCTGTAGGTTTTTCCGGAACCATTCTTCACACCAACGATGGAGGAGCTACCTGGGAGGCTCAAAATTCAGGAACAACCTGGAAATTATATAGCATCAGTTTTGTCGATCAGAATAATGGTTGGGCATCCGGTCAAATCGGTCTCATTCTTCATACCAGCGATGGAGGAGCTACCTGGACAACTCAGAATTCAGGAACAAATCAATTTTTAAGAAAGGTGCATTTTATTGATACCCACAACGGATGGGCTGCCGGGTACTCAGGTACTATCATCCATACCTCCGATGGCGGACAAACCTGGACAACACAATCTACCGGAACGAATCACATCTTATGGGGAATTCATTTTATTGATACCCATAATGGCTGGGCTGCAGGTGACTTTGGAACTATTTTACACACCAGTGATGGCGGAACAACATGGACTTCTCAAAATTCAGGTATTAATCAAAGGTTGAACACTCCCTTTTTCGTGGATGCCAACAATGGATGGATTACAGGTCATTCCGGTAAAATACTAACTACCAGTGATGGTGGAACTACATGGGGACCCCAAACCTCTGGCATCAATAATAATCTCACAGGCCTATGGTTCACGGACCTTAACAATGGATGGGCATTGAGTAATGGAGGCCCTATTCTAAGTACTACCGATGGAGGAGTTACCTGGAACGCTGAGTCATATGATGTAACCGAACCCCTGGTTGGTATTAGCTTTGTAGATAATCGTCATGGTTGGGCGGTAGGCAATAACGGATCTATTCTCAATTTTTACAAACCAAAACCAACCCGCAGACAATTATCCATTTTCAGTACCGGTACCTTGCAAGAATCCACCAACGGATCACCTAATGAGGACATCGGGGAGGATATGAGAAACATGGATTTTAATTCATCAACAATTTCCGACATCAGGGTTTATCCGAATCCAGCAACAACAGTGATTAATATTGAGATTGCAGACCATACCTATGATGAAATATCTCTGATTTCCGCTTCCGGAACAACAATTCATGTTGCACAAACCGGACAGCATAGGTTATGCATCAATGTTGCAGATCTGACGCCGGGCATGTATTTCCTGAAACTTTTAGCTAACGGAAAAATCATCACCCAATCTTTTGTAAAGAAATAATTGTGTTAATATCAGGAGGCTGTTTCAAAAAACAAATCTGTACTAATTCATTTGATCCTTCAGATCTGTGTTCTTTATTGAAACAACCTCCTTTCATTTAAAAAATGAGTTTTTTTTGACATTTGTCAATTGACCTTTTCCCCAACCTGCCTGACCTTTGTGATAAAATAATATTTATCATGAAAATACTCGTAATCGGAGCGACCGGACTTCTCGCCAAACCCGTCATCCAACACTTTGACGATGCCGGATTTCAGCTGCGGCTCTTCTCAAGAACCATCAACTCATCCATGTTTAAAAAACCCTGCGACCTGATGCAGGGTGATGTATTTAACCCTGAGGACCTCGACAAAGCTATGTCGGGCTGTGATGCAATACATATCACGATTTCCGGCGTAGATGAAAACCTGTCGACCCAAGCTATTGTGGCTGCAGCCAAAAAACACAACATCCAACTGATCAGTATGATCTCAGGGTGTACCGTGGCAGAAGAAAACCGCTGGTTCAAAATGATCGACAATAAATGGAAAGCAGAACAGACACTGATCAACAGCGGCATTCCATATATGATCTTCCGGCCTACATGGTTTTTTGAATCCCTGAGTTTACTTGTCAGGAATGGCAGGGCCACGGTCCTGGGAGAACAACCCAACCTTTACCGTTGGGTTGCAGCAGATGACATGGCACGCATGATCGTTACGGCCTACCAAAAACAGGAAGCGCGGAATAAAATTTACTACATCTTCGGTCCTCAGAAGTTCCTGATGAAGGACCTCTTGCAAAAATATATTCAAGTCCGTCACCCGGAAATAGCAAAGGTATCAGTTACGCCGTTTTGGGTTCTTCGAATCATCGCATTTCTCAGCGGCAATAAAGTGCTCAGGGGAGCCATCGACATGTTCGCATATTTCCGGAAAGTCCAGGAACTGGGAGATCCGGCAGAGACCAATGCTTTGCTCGGCAAGCCGGAAACTACTTTTGAACAGTGGTTGAATTCGGAAAAACCAAAGGAAATGATGACCGCTTAATTAATTCAAAGTTGCGGGTTACATGTCCCGGCACTAGTGCACGAGAGCCTGTCCCGCATCTTTGATCGGGAATGTCACTTTGCTCCATTTCGGGTTCCGGGTTATCATTCTTTTAGCAGGAATCATTCATTTTCCTTGTAAATTACCTGCTGAAGCACTATAAAGTCAACTATAATGATCGAACTCGCAACGCGTAACTCGTAACTCGTAACATAGGTTAAGTATTTCAAAAAGGTCATTGCATTAACAAAGAGTTAAGCGTATTTTTGTAATAACCGGGTTCAGATAAATAACCGGTCATTATGGGCATTGCCAGGAACATATGCCTGATATTATTGCTTTTCCTGAAAGCATTCCTGCTTCCGGGCCAGGAGGTAATATCGCTGCAACCTGTCTTTTCGGAATCTCAGATAGAACCTTTCGAATAACATTCCTTTTTGGACTATTTCCTTTTCCCTTTATACTGATCGTGCATTCCTTCCCCATTCAGGATCTTGGGTACACATTTTTCAATCCTGGCCGTTCTGGTTTCCGATTTTTTTGGTTGCGAGAAAAACAGGATGTATCCCCTTTGCCTGCCCGGAGTTAATGCTTCAAAAGCATCTTTTAAGAGTGGGTCGTCCTCAAATTTTTGTTCCAGCTCTTCCGGCAGTGGTTCCGGATTCTTTTTGAAGTTTACTTTCAACCCCGCTTTTTCGATCTCAATTGCCTCCTTGATATACGTTTTTATATCCTCTTCAACCGCTTGAATACCTTCAATATTGGTAAATTTAAACAGCCTGGTTGCCTGGGAATTAGGACCGGGTTTATCCAAAAGTCCCTTGCTGTCCTTCAGTAAAGAACCTTTGAAAAAACTGATGCAGCAAAAATCTTTAAAGGCGCTGACCATGAGTACATTCTTATCCTCAAAAGTGTAACAGGGTGCCCCCCATTTCAATTCTTCGGTAAGTCCGCTTGTCAATACGATCTGCCTCAGCAAATCGAGTTCTTCGGGCCAGGTATGCACCTTACATTCAGGTGTACCGCCCAACGGGCAACGCATACAACCGTCAATCAGGTATTTATCTACTTTTGGATTCATGGTGTTCATATATTTCTTATTGAGTAACCATATTTTCCCTTACTTTATTTGAAAACAGGTTTAAATGTTGGAATTGAGTTAAAGGCAACACTTCCCTGTGTATTATCATACAGTTGAGTTCCCATCGATACTTTCCCCAGCCACAGATTTTGATGGTTATATCTGGTGGTGAGGTACTCGAGGAAGGGGACTAAATCAAGTTTCCCTGGCAAATTTGTATTTGATTCTCCTCCAACCCGACGGAACTGATGGTAATATTCTCCGATTACATTACCACTAAAAGAGTGATAATCGTAATGATTGAAGCCATCAAACACTGCGTTTGTTTCAATCGGATCACTTTGTGTGTAACTGCACGCTTCCAGATCAGGGTATTCCGGGTTATAATTCATCATGATAATCACCTCATCGACAATAGATTGGGAGATATTCATCCCCGGTTCAGGCTTTAAGGAGGAAAGATGCAAATCGTAGACCATGGAATGACGGGCATAAATACTATCAGGAAAACCCGGGTTATCATCAACGGCTTCGAAACTTATATCATGAGTGACAACAAATGACTCAAGGTCATCAACCCTGACCGGCATATCAGGAGCTCCACTATCAATCCCCCATGGTCCCACACCATAATCCAATTGCCCAAATGAAAACTGGTACATACAGGCAATTTCACAATCTTCCCCTTCTGGAGCAAAACATTCAGGATCGGTATTACCTTTTTTCCAGGTCCAGCCAAATCGTTCCCCATCGATAAACAAGCATTGTTTGAAATGGTCAATCTTATGCCCCCTGATTCCCCACATATTATTTCTCAGCAAAATATTATCTATGCTTAGCTCCCCGGCAATATAATCCATCGGCACCACCGTCCCATAAACCTCAATACAGCTTTCTTGCAGCTTTGAATTCTGTGGATTGATGTCTGTTGTCTTGGAGCAACTGAAAAGAGCAAGAACCAGCATCAAAAACAATTGGATTTTTTTTAGAAGTATCATTTTTTGCTAAACCCTTTGATTATCAACATAAAATTAACTTTTCACCAACCAATATGAGAAAGAAGCCAAACATTTCTTCCCTACTTTTCCTCAATAGTACTTCAGGTTATGCTAATTTGCATCATTTTTTATATTCCTGCATCATAATTTAAACCCCCTCTTCAAACTTCATACTTTTAGCCGTTTTTTTGATGAGTACCTGCCTGCACTTTACCTGAACTTTGTGATATAAAATTCAGGAGAAATCATAACGCTCTACAACAATATTTAATCACAAAAAGAAAGGTCATGCAAAATACCTGGTTAAAGTACATCGCACTTCCCACCGCCCTTTTCTGCCTCCTATAAGGCGCATGTAATTACGAAATTTCAACGCTTCACCCTTACCAACCTCCGGAACTGATCAATGATGGTATTGATGTAGGTACTCTGGATCGAGTTGCTATCGACACGGAAATGATCGCAAAAGCTACCGGAGGTATTCACCAGGGAAAATACAAGGAAGTACACTCCATGCTCATTTATAAGGATGGCATGCTCGTTTTTGAAGAATACTATAGCGGACATAAATATGAATGGGGACAACCCAATTTCCACAGGGCATGGGTCTCCTGGGATCGCGATTCCTTGCACAATGTGGCCTCTGTTACCAAATCCATCAAACATGACCACCCCCGAAGGAGGTGGTTTTAAACGGGCGAAGCCCACAATAAAAAAAGGTGCAATCCTCTTTCGGATCGCACCTCTTATGCATCATTGAACAATATAAACCTTAGGCCTATTTAGGCAATACGACAGAATCGATCACGTGGATAACACCATTCGTGGCATCAACATCAGTTTTGGTTACGGCAGATACACCGCCGTTTTCATCTGTGAGAATTACAGAGCCGTTACGCAAAGAAGCTTTCAGAATGTCACCGCTAACGGTTTTAACTGAAAATTCTCCGTCAGAAGCATTGATCGCATTGATCACATCATTGGCTTTGAATTCTCCTGCTACAACATGGTAAGTAAGGATTTTGGTGAGTGTCTCTTTGTTCTCAGGTTGTAAAAGTGTTTTAACGGTACCTTCAGGTAATTTAGCGAAAGCAGAGTTCACTGGCGCAAATACCGTGAATGGTCCGTCGCCCTGAAGGGTTTTAACCAGACTAGCCGTTTTAATGGCTGTCACCAGCGTACTGAAGTTATCACTGCCGGAAGCAATCTGGATAATATCGTTTCCATGTGACCAGGAAGTTTTCACAGCTTTAGTTGAAGTCGGGTGGCTTCCACACTGAGCGAAAATCGGGGCAGTAAGAGCAATAAAAACGAGGCTTAAAAAAAATCGGGTGAAATTCATGATTAATAAGTTTTTAAAATTTTAATAATAGTTGATTGTCGGCATACCTACGAGTGGAACTTTGGTTTTGGATTTCGCAACCCCGATTTTTTTTGATTTTTTTTTACAAACCCTATATTTGATGGCAATTAACCTCCATTCATTTTGATCTAAAAGCAATTTTTATTGTTAAAGTAACTTTAAGCAAAACTGTTTATGCCGCATCCGGTGGAAGAAAAGATCATTCAACTTATGAACCGTCAGGACAAAGCGTTTGTCAGCCTGGTCTACGACCGGTATGCTGACAGTCTTTATGGCGTGATAAAAACCATGGTTGGAGAAGAGGCTGCGGCACAGGATGTCCTTCAGGAAAGTTTTTTAAAGATTTGGAAAAAGGCTGATCAATACGATGCGAAAAAAGCACGGTTATTTACCTGGTTACTGACGATTTGCCGCAACACGGCGATTGACAGATTACGCGTAATGCAAAAACGTGCCGGTCGCGAAATCCAAATTGACGATCCTGTCGTAAATAATATGGGGATAGCAGGTTTTAATCCTCAACACATTGGCATCAAAGAATTATTAAAAGGACTCGATCCGAATCAGCAGGAAGTTTTTGAAGCACTTTTTTTCAAAGGTATGACCCAAAAGGAGGCTAGCGAGGCTCTGGATATTCCCCTTGGAACCGTAAAAACAAGACTTAAAATTGGGCTGAGAGAATTGAGGAAAGTATTTGGAGAAGATGCCGCCCTGATTTTATTGGCTATTATTTTAATGCAATGAACGACCATATAAAACAGTTTCTGGAATCCGGTTTACTCGAGCAATATGTGCTCGGGGTGATCGACTCTGCGGAGATCGAAAAGGTAGAGCAGTATATTCTCAATTATCCGGAGGTTAAAGCTGTTTATGAGGAATTGCAGGAAAATCTGGAATTGCTGGCTCAGAAAGTGGCCACTCCTCCCCCAGTCGGTACCAAGGAATCTATTCTTGAAAAGATCGACGAAGAAATATCAGGAAAATCGACTTCATCTTCCTCTGGCTCACCAGTCTGGACTATTACCGCAGTCGTTGCTGCCATTGCTCTTGGAATTTGGGAAATGTTGTTGCAACAGAAAAACGATTTGAACAATCAGGTGGAAACTCTCCGGAAAGATTATGCCACCTTAAAGGAGGATTGTGAAGATCGCATCTGCTGCAGCACGGAAATGTGGGATCTCATTGGCGATCCCAACACCGCAAGACTTTTACTCACCGGAATTGACAAAGCTGCTGGATTGGAGGTTATTGCTTATTGGAACGATGACGAACAAAAGTCTTATTTGAACCTCTTGTCCCTCCCCGAACCTCCGGAAGGCAAGTGTTTTCAGCTTTGGGCAGATATAAATAAAGAAATGGTTAGCATTGATGTTTTGCCTACAGAAGCAGGTCAGGTCATCGCCATTCCTCACAAGCTCAATGCTGCAAGCCTGAATATCACTATCGAACCTGATGGAGGAAATGATCATGCGACTGTGGATGAATTGGTAGCAAGTGTGGTGATCTGACAGCAACCCCTGATATTTCCGGCACGACTCCAAAACAGTTAGACCTGAGCGTTAAAAAGCAATTTTTAAATGGTTTGTAACCCAAAACTATTTAAATTTACTTATGGATTTGTGGCTTCACCATCACGAAAAATTTAACCCATGCCCCCATTAAAAACGTTAACCATTCTTATCAGCTTCATGTGCTCACACACAGTTCTTTGTCAGGAATTCTCTTTTACCATTTATTTTGAGGACATGCAGGGCAATACTCAGTCTCGAATTAGGCTTTGATGAAAACGGCACTTCAGGAATTGACCTCCAATTTGAAGAAGAAAATATTATTGAAACTCCGCTACCGGAAGGACTTTCCGTCCGGGTTACTGACGAATTGCATTCCCGTTTATGGGGAAACCCTATGGGAACATTTCACACAAAAAAAGAAATTGTCAGCGATGACATACCTGATGTTTTTGCCATTGACATAAAGACTCCCTTTTTCCCGGTAACCGTATCCTGGGACTCTACCTTGTTTCAAAATGAGGCTCTACATGGTACGCTTTTTACAAGTGTTCCCCACGGCGGATGGTGGGATGTTGCAAGTCCTTGTAACTTCATAAAAGTCACATTATCGGAACGATCCTCCCTTCAGTTCACTGACAATATTTTGCCCAATGGTAATGTCAACATTAATTACGCTTATGTGGAAGGCCAAGATACCATTTCCGTTTTTTGGTTTGCCTTTGGCCCTGAAGGAATAGGTGTTTCCACGGAAAATGTTAGCCTTAAAAAATCAATTGAAGTGTTTCCAAACCCAGCTACCTCACAAATACACATATCAAAAAACCAGGAATTTAACATTCAAAAAATCGTTATTTTAGATACTCACGGGAACACCGTTCTTGAACAAAAAAGTCTAGACAACCCTATTGATGTAAGCACACTTAATCCAGGAATTTTCATCTTACATATAACCACAAAGAATGGCCAAAGAGCCACAAAAAAGTTTTTTAAATTTTAATCATCTACTTGCACTTTTTACAAAAAACATTGAAAACAAACCTCCAAATATTGATCGAAACCCTGGAATCTGAGATAAACTTTCTCAATCAGGAATTGCAGTTCTGCAATGAAACTGAAGATTACAAAGGCGCTGACACATACAGCCAGATACGCTCTCGAGTCCGCAGGAAATTAAGAATCCTGAAAAACCTGGAAAATCCTCATTTTGAACAGATCAATCTCATTGAACATAAAATCATCCAATTGGATAAATTGAAGGACAGATTTCCCGAAGCCAACCTCCAAAGCCTGGAAACTCTCAACCTTAAGATATCTCTGCTTAAAAAAGAATTGGAAAATCTAAACGCCGATAAACCAACATTTATCGATGGAGACGAACTGATAATTACCCTTGAAAAATTGATCAATAGTGAAATTGACAAATTTATTTTTGAATTAAAAGAAAACGAAATATCCTTAAACTTTAATAACATTTCGAAAGGATTGGAAATTCGTATTTTTTGTAAAACACCACATGGTCTCAAATTCTATTCCGGGCCTTCAGGTGTTGTAAAACTTAAGCAAATGGGGTTCATACTTTCTGAAGGTCAATGGACAAAGGTCTTTACATCCTTTACTCATAAAAGCATCCTTGAATTGCTGGAATTATTATCGAGAATAACTTTTGATGTATTCCACTTATTTGGCAGAAAGGAAGGAAAAATAATTTATTGATATGTTTCAACGGATAATCGTTTACAGCATTTCTGCTGCCGGTTTAACCTGGCTGCTCATCACCTCCAAAGGCTTTTTCAACAACATCTTTTTTTGGATCTATATTGGCGTGATGGGGGTAACGGCCATAATTGCCAAATGGTATGGAAACGCTGACGACATACCAAAATGGGTAGGATTTCTCAGACATGTAGCTTTCGTTTGTTTTATTTCATTATTGATGTTCTGGGTGACCATTACCTATTTTCTGGATTAAACCAGGAGGTCTTTAAAGACATGCCCGATATTTTTGTAATTTGGATAAAAATCTAATTCCGTTATTTCGCAATAATTGAAAATCATGAAATCCATAGCTTCTTCTATATTACTTACATCATTACTTTGCCTGCTTATGAGTTGTCAAAACGAAAATGAAGTACCTGCCACCCCAACCTCCAACAGTTACGAAGACCTTGTCAGTTTATTCCACGAATGGCGTTCTTTCGAAAACCCTCCTCTCCTGAACGGCGCTCCGGATTATACTGTTGAAACTTTTGAAAAACGCTGGCCGGAATTCAAAAAGTTGCAGAACAAATTGCATGCCATTGATTTCTCTGACTGGCCGGTTGATCAGCAAGTCGATTGGCATATCGTGTGGGCTGAAATGAATGGATACGATTTCAACCACAGAATACTCAAACCCTGGCAACGGGACCCTGCGTACTATAAAAACCTTTGGACCTACCGGAGTGATGTGCCCGGACATGAAGGCCCGACTCCACATTTAATAACGGACATCTGGACGTATGATTTTCCGTTAAGTCCGGAAGAAAAGGAACGACTCATTGGTGATCTCCAGGTAATCCCGCCATTTAACGAACAGGCCAAAGTAAACCTGACGGGCAATGCACGGGATCTATGGGTCACGGGGATACGAGATATCCGCGAGCAAAGCAAAAACCTGAAAAACATTCTTGATCAACCCGGCGTAAAAGATCAAAATGATCTGATTCAGGCAATTGAAGCGGCTATTCAATCAACGGATGAATTTGTGGAATGGTTGGAAAAAGAATCTGAAAACAAAACAGGTCCTTCAGGTATCGGGAAAGATAATTATACCTGGTATCTAAAAAATGTACACCTCGTCCCATTAACCTGGGACGATGAGGTCATGATCCTGAAGCGGGAACTCGCCCGTGCCTGGTCAGCTTTGAAACTCGAAGAACACCGTAACCGTGAACTGCCACCATTAATTGAAGCAGATTCACCGGAAGCCTTTGATGCCCTGGCAGAAGTATCGGCTCAAAGCCTGATGGACTTCCTGAGAAATGAAGAAATAGTCTCCGTTAAAGATTACTGGGAACCTGCTTTGAGAGAGCATCTGGGTAGTTTCGTACCCAAAGAGACCCGCAACTTTTTCTGGATCGGGGCGCATTATGACCCTCGTCCGCTGTATTCTCATTTCTACCACTGGTTCGAATTGGCGAGGATGGATAATGAACCTCACAAAAGTGAAATCCGTCGCGGTCCTGTTTTATACAACATTTTTGATTCCAGAAATGAAGGCGTAGCCACTGCGGTAGAAGAAATGTTCATGCAGGCAGGTCTCTATGATGACAACCCAAGAGTTCGGGAGATCGTCTACATTTTGATTGCTCAACGGGCCGCCAGAGGACTTGGTTCCCTTTATGCTCATGCCAACGAAATGACGATGGAAGAAGCGGGCGGCATCCATTCCGAATACACCCCGAGAGGATGGATGAAAACGGAGAAAGAGTTGTTGATTTTTGAACAACACCTTTATCTGCGCCAGCCCGGATATGGTACCAGCTACATCACCGGCAAATACCTCATGGAAAACGCCATGGCCGAATATGCCCGGATGAAGGAGTTGCAAAAGGAACCCTTTGTACTGAAAGATTTCTTTGATGAATTGAACAGCATTGGCAATATTCCAATGTCTTTGGGGCACTGGCAGATGACGGGACAATACGATGAAGTCGGTAAAATTGTGGATTGAAAATCTTATTGAAAATCATTATTTTGTGAATAATCAAATACGGAATCACCCATGGAAGATAAAAGTTCCAACCTGATCGACCTTCAGCTTACAGAGGAAGAATCCAAGATCATCAATGAGAACATGCCTGTCAAAACCTACGAAAAAGGCACTGTTCTGCTTCGGGAAGGTCAGGTGGCGGTGGATTCCTACCACGTCATAAAGGGTTGCATTCGTTCCTACTATTTGAAAGACGGAGAAGAAAGAACAACTGCTTTTTTCACAGAAGACCAGTCCTGTGCTTCCCTTGACAGTTATACCAACCAGATTCCGGCAAAACACTACCTGGAATGTGTCGAAGAAACAACCGTTGCCGTACTGAACTATTACAAGGAAAAAGAACTGATTCAAAGAATCCCCAAATTCGAAACCCTCTGTCGCCTCGCCATGGAAAACGATTATGGCAAAAACCAGGAAAGATTAGCCAATTTCATGACCCAATCGCCGGAAGAACGCTACCTCCACTTATTGGACACTCGACCTGACCTACTGGAAAGAGTTCCTCAATATCAACTCGCCAGCTACCTCGGTATAAAACCCGAGTCCTTGAGTCGAATTAGAAAAAGAATTTCTCAAAAAAGATGAGGCTCGCTAATAAAACTTCTTTATTGGAAATTCGATACCTTGCCTGCTGTCGCAGTAAGGCAGGTTCATTATTCTGCTGTTCTGCCCCGTTTTCCTCCTTTCAAAATTCTACCTTTTAAATTCCCAATGGCCTTAATTCAAAAACCTGTACGTCACCTTCATCAAAAAGGTATTATGGATCTTCCGTTCAAAAAGATTCTCCGTCAAACTCGGGATCAGTTGCTTCGCAGGATCATCTGAATTGGTCACTCCCTGCGTCCAGACCAGAAATATCTCCGAGCCGGGTGTATATTCCCAGCGGGCCACTAAATTGGAACGAAACTGCATGAAATTGAAATCGGGATTTCCAAAAGAATAGTCCGTGGTGCCATCTGTATTTTCATCCACATTGTAAAGTCCTTCCCCCTGATTATACTCAATTTGATCAGGAGAAAACCCCACAAACCTGCTGTCTCTTGGTCGTGCAATCGGATCCAGCACCTTTTTGAAATCAGAGTAGTTAGCTCGTGAAATAAACGGTTGTCCATAATACTGAATGGTCAGATCAGGAGTGATGTTATAATTCAACCTCAACTGCATAGAAACAGTCTGCTGATCCAGGTCTGACAAAATGTATGTCGGAGATTCATCGCTGTCGATAGTTGTCACGTATTGATCTTCCCGTTTATAACCATTCCAGGATGGTCCGATGGAAAAGTTCAGCGCATTGCTGGCCACAACAGTTACATTCATGCCCACACTTGGTGCACGTGTTTTCACCTTAATACCATGACCATATCCACCATTCAGGGAAAACCGTACCTTCTTTCGCGCGTTGGTTCCGACGAAGAAATGACCTCCCATTCCATGAGGCTTTCGGAAGGTAGGTCCTCCCCTCAACCAATTGTTGGAAATATCTGCAAACTCATATCCCATACCAACACTCATCCTCCAGAAATTTTTGAATTCCGCAAAGAAATTACCATTCAATCCCTGGTGCAGGCTTGTACCGCCAAAATCCCAGCGTACCAAATGTCCGTATCCTGCCTGCCAAAGGCGGAAGATTCCTTTAGGTTCATTTTGGTTATATCCCATCCAGAAATAATGGTTGATCTCGTCCGCATTATATTGGAAGCCGATATCATTGAGCTCCAGTCCCGGTGAACGCCAGGTAAAACCGGTCTGGAAGCCGAACTTACCGCTGTATTTTCCGAAATTCAGATCCCCCCCGGTACCGACCAGTTCTGTGGCATCCGGATCATATTCCAGGTGGGTTGCATTGGGACGCTGGAAGTTATGCTCAAACGACTGTTGAGTATTTGAAATGGCTGTGGTTGAACCAGCTACCCTGCTGAATACCAGTCTGCCATTGATTCTCCAGGTACGATTGTTCCAGTTATGGAAAAAATCAATACCGCCTGAATAAGCATCCGTGTGCAGGTAATCGAGATCTTCCGTGTCGATTTTCCTTTGAACACCGGTAAAAATCCCCCCAATAGCAGAATTTCCTTCCTTAAAGTCCTGCTGTACACGCGCAACCAGGTAATTTGTAAAAGGCTCAATCGTCTCCATACTTTCAACACCATTCTGATCGATCAAAGCCTCTTCTTTTGCAGTGATGGATTCAAGTAGTCCAATGGACAAACCATTTTTCGTTTTCCCGCTGAATTTGGCTGCCCCAAGGATGGTGGTAAAATCCGGCTGATCAACAAATAGCAATTCTTCCGGATCATCATAAACCCTGCGATGTGGAGCGGCCCCAATCCTTCTGGAATAAAAGAGGTTATCCGTATTGAACTGCCCTCCATTCCTGGCACTTGAGATGTTATAATCAAAAAGATTTCTGTTTTCAATGAAAAAAGGTCTTCTCTCCTGAAAGAAAATCTGGAATCCATCCAACCTGATGGCAGATGGATCCGCCTCAACCTGTCCGAAATCCGGATTGATGGTAAAATCGAGGGTAAGGTCATTGGTGATACCGATCTTTCCGTCTACACCGGCAGACAATTTAGTATCCGTACCTGTTGCAAATGGATTGGATTCGACTTTCTCAAAAGTTTCGAACTGCCCCAGTACATAAGGCTGGATCTCCACCTGTTTTTTTGGTTTGATATTGTTGATGCCCTTGAGTTCTCCGAAGCCACTTACCCAGCGGCCCGAATTCTGCGGAAGATATTGCCAGATCGACCTGCTTTCATTTCTAAAATCCCGGCGGGTAAACTGTATGCCCCAGGTTTGTTCTTTATCTCCTGAAAAACGAAGTTGTGATAAAGGGATGGCCACCTCAGCAATCCAGCCTGCGCTGTCCACACTGGTTTTCAAATGCCAGATCGGATTCCAGCTGGTATCCCAATAATTCCCATCGTTGGAAACAAACTCGTCTCCTTTAACTCCTGATACGGAAGCCGTAAAAGAAAAAGCTGTTCTTTTATCAAAATAACTGTCGATATTGATCTCTACCCAATCCCCGGCAAACCCATCCCGGCGTGACATCCTCTTGACTATCTTGTCCGGTTCTTCATCATGACACCGATAGCCTATGTAAAGGTTCTTATCATCGTAAAGAATTTTAAAGGAGGTTTCATTGGTAGGTTTTGCACCATCATATGGCATACTTTGGGTAAAACCGGTTGACCATTCAACGGTTTCCCAAACCTGCTCATCCAGATACCCATCGATAACCGGAGGAGTGCTTTCAACTTTTTTTGTGAAATAAGTTCTCTTTTCGGTGGACGGCGTAAATTCCGGATCCGCACTTTGAGCAATGAGTAAGGTCGAGCAAAAAAGCAGCCAGGCGGCAGCTATGATCCTGGAGGATTTCATAGGTATTTTTTTGTCAGGTGATTAATCAATCGATGATGTGGTACCTGCAAAAATAAGCTTTTTCCCAGAAATACTATTTTTTATACGGTTTCACTGAATAAACTGATAACGGGTAAAGATAGGTCTATAGGTTACCCAGTAACAATTCATGTAACCTCTGGTCAAAAGTCTGTTTTTCTTCCTGTAAACTTTTCAGGGATTTATTTAATGCCTTCATTCTTTTTTGAAAATCATAAAAGACGTTGTTTTCTAACTTTTTCATGCCACCATAAGGCATACTTCCAGAAGGATTACGACCAATTATACTCCAGAGAAAAGATTCATTATATAATTCAAGGAGTTTCCCTTCAGGTTTAGGGTGGTAAGCTATGGCGTCAATTTTTTCATCCCAGAGTTGAATCGTTTCTGCCAAAATCGGAACCAGTTCCAATGCCTTACGCCTGACATTCAAAGCCGGGTAAAAATCATTATTCATCATCCACTCAAAGGGGTCAAGCTGATTAGGCTCAAAACTCGACTTAAGTATCTGAATGATCCTGGATATCACCTGAATAGCTTCCCTCCCGGTATTCAGTGCTTCCAAAACCTTCTTTCGGATCTCCTGGTTTTGGTGAGAGAATTCATTCAACTGACGAATACCCTGAATAAGTACTTGGGATTCCTCATCCATTGTACCGAGTTCAGCATAGTCCACGATTTTAGCAATCTTATATTTTACGGAAGGAATCTGAACCAGTTTTTCCTTGAGCACATTAATTTCGTACTCCAGCAGGGCTATCCTCTCTTTGAGTGCTTTAGCACGTAAAGTCATTCTGTGGTGTTCATCTCTGATCCTGCTGAGTTCAGCTTCCCTTTTTCCGAACAGTTTATAAAAAAGGGTTTTGCTGTTTTCAAGTATTTCCCCCTTTTCCCTGACCCATGGAAGCAGCGCATCCAGCAATTGCTGTTGTTCCCGTTGTTGCGACTCCAGTTCCTCCAGGTGTTTTTTTACCTCCTGAAGGCTTTTGTATTGGTCAATAAGTGCTCTGAGGTCAGGATGCATAATGATTTTATGGTGCTTTTATGATATTATTATGAAATGTTAAGTTGAACTTAAGTCTTTTTCATTCAAAATCATTTTTTGTCAATTTCGTACTCGCCGAATTCATTCGGCTCGACGTACCGAATGAATTCGGTGTGTACGGCTTTTGAGTAAATGGCAAAAGATCTGCTAATATACAATGAATCCTTATTCCCTGACATTGAAGCATTTTAGTATTCTCACATCAGATCCCACTCCTACAACCAGAGGAAGATTCAATAATGGCATAACCTTCCCGATAAAGATCAACCGTAACGCCATACATACCCAGGCCCGTGACGAGCTCATACTCCACCCATTCCTCTTCTTCCAAAACATCAAATACGTGACTGGTACCCCAAAAAGAATATTTTGAAGAGACTTCCTCGTTGTTCACATATACGGTTTCCTTGCCCAAAATGGAGTTGTGCAATTCAATTTTGTTATCGCCCTGATAAATGGTCATCAATTTCATTGTTCAAGAATTTGGTTGTTAATTTTAAAGGAGTTTCAAATATTATGAGGGAAAACTGTTCTAAAAGCAGCATAAATGCCAATTCTCTCGGCAAGGCTGGACGAAAATTCTACGAAAAGAATTAAAAAGTGGGATTAAAATGATTCGTGTTGCGAGTTACGGGTTACGAGTTTTAAGTTGTCTTGAGAGGGAATCATGAACACTTAATTCATTAACCAGCAACCTGTAATGGAGCATAGCGACATCCGCGGCATACAGTGCCGGGAGCAGCAACTAGCAATCAATAATTTAAAACAAAATATTTTCAATAAAAAAACAAAAAGTTTATAAAAATTCAGTCAATTTTGTTATTTTTGCTCACTGATATTTTGACAAATTCCGGATAGATGAACGAGCAGAATGAAATAACCCAACCTAATGGGAATGGCAATGGCCAGGAAAGGATCATTTCACTTAAAGGCATGTATGAAGACTACTTTCTCGATTATGCATCGTACGTAATCCTTGAAAGGGCAGTTCCTTATATCGAGGACGGTTTAAAGCCCGTTCAGCGAAGGATACTACATGCCATGAAGGAAAAGGATGATGGACGTTATCATAAGGTGGCTAACATCATCGGTAATACCATGCAGTACCATCCGCACGGAGATGCTGCGATTGGAGATGCTCTCGTCAACCTGGGACAAAAGGACCTGCTCATCGACTGCCAGGGGAACTGGGGAGATACCCGCACCGGCGACCGTGCTGCCGCCCCTCGTTATATTGAGGCTCGTTTATCCAAATTTGCCCTCGCTGTCGCTTTTAATGCCCAAACTACGGAATGGCAACTCTCCTACGACGGTCGAAAAAAGGAACCGGTTACCCTCCCGATGAAATTCCCTTTGTTGCTCTCTCAAGGTGTGGAAGGTATTGCGGTTGGATTGTCGACAAGAATTTTACCACATAACTTCATCGAACTGATCAAAGCATCCATTAAGATCCTGCAGGATAAAAGAGTGAAGATCTATCCTGATTTTCAAACAGGCGGACTCGTCGATGTGGCTGATTACAATAATGGGAAACGCGGTGGCCGTGTCAAAGTCAGGGCCAGAATGGAGATCGTAGACAAAAATCTGATCGCTGTCAGGGAATTGCCTTACGGTGTTACCACTACTTCCCTGATCGATAGTATCATCAAGGCCAATGATAAAGGCAAAATCAAGATCAAAAAGGTCATTGACAATACAGCCAAAGACGTTGAGATCCTGATAGAACTTGGCTCTGGTATATCACCGGACATCACCATGGATGCCTTGTATGCCTTTACCAACTGTGAAGTATCCATCGCTCCGAATGCATGTATTGTTATCGATAACAAACCGCATTTTGTTACAGTAGAAGATATTCTAAAGATCGCGACCTTTAATACTCGTGAACTTTTAAAACGGGAACTCGAGATCGAAAAAAATGCACTCGAAGAAAAACTGCATTTTGCCAGCCTCGAAAAAATATTCATCGAGAACCGTATTTACCGTGATATCGAAGAATGTGAAACCTGGGAAGCCGTAATCGAAACCATCGATAAAGGATTAAAGAAATACGTGGTCGGGCCTTCTGAAAAACCCCAAGCCGATGATACCCGCATTCGTTTATTGAGAGATGTAACAGAGGAAGATATCATCCGACTTACGGAAATCAAGATCAAGCGAATTTCCAAATTCAACTCCTTCAAAGCTGACGAACAGATCGCCAAACTGGAAGAGGCACTTGAAGAGGTCAAGCATCATCTTGCCAACCTTACCGAGTATACCATTGCTTTCTACGAAAACCTGCTGGACAAATTCGGCAAAGGCAAAGAACGTCGCACAGAGATCACCTCTTTTGACAATATCAAACCTACACAGGTGGTCGTCAACAATGCCAAATTATACGCCAATTTCAAAGAAGGTTTCATCGGATTTGGCATGAAAAAAGATGAATACATCTGTGATTGTTCCGATATCGATGACATCATTGTTTTCCGTAAAGATGGTAAGTTCCAGGTTTCAAGGATTGCCGATAAGGTGTTCGTTGGAAAAGATATTATACATGTCGCTGTCTGGAAAAAAGGGGATGACCGTACCACCTACAACATGGTATACCTGGATGGAAAAACCGGACGGGCGATGGCCAAAAGGTTTAATGTTACCGCCATCACCCGAGACCGCGAATACGATCTGACCAAAGGAACCAAAAACTCCAAAGTATTGTATTTTTCGGCTAATCCCAATGGAGAAGCAGAAGTGGTTTCCGTACAACTTACCCAGGCAAGTACTGCCCGAAAGAAATTATTCGATTTTGATTTCGGGACACTCGATATCAAAGGGCGCGGCTCCGGAGGAAATATCCTGACCCGCTATCCTGTTCGGAAAATCAGCCTAAAAGAAGTTGGTAAATCCACTTTGGGTGCCTTGAAGGTTTGGATGGATGAAGTAAGTGGTCGCATCAATACGGAAGAACGAGGTATTTTCCTCGGTGAATTCGATACAGGAGATCAGATTCTGGTCCTCTATAAAGATGGTTCTTACGAAGTATGTGACCTGGAGATCAACAAAAAGTTTGATACGGGAGATCTGGCTGAGATTAGCAAATTTGATCCGAAAAAACCGATCAATGTGATGTATCACGAAGGCGGAAAAGGATGGACCATGGTCAAACGGTTTGTCGTTGAAACTTCTAAGCATAACCAGCGATACAATTTCCTTACGGAAGAAAAGGGCACTAAACTGTATTATGCCTCCACTCATCCGGAAGCAAAGATCATTTACGGTTATAAATCCAAGAATAAGAAACAGGAGGCAGAACTGGACTTCAATGAATTTATGGATACCAAAGGCTGGAAGGCCATTGGCAACAAATTATCTGAGTTTAAGATCATTTCTGTAAAAGATATTTCTCCGGAACCTGAAGGTACTCCCAACAAAGGAACTAAGGCGAAAAAAACTGATGTAAAAGAAAAAAAGGAAGAAGCCAAGCCTGAAAAAAAATCGAAGGAAAAACCGGTAGCTAAAGCAGCCAAGTCAAAACCGGCCGCCAAACCAAAATCACCGCCAAAGGATGAAAAACTCCACCCGGGAGATACTATCGATTTTGACATGGAGGATGACGGTCAAGGGAAATTGTTTTAAGATTGACCAAGACACTTTGTCTTTTCCAGAACCATTGGCCGAATGCTTTGTTTTGATAGCACAACAGGATAATAATTTGCCGTGACCACTTCAGATTACAAAAAGATTGCTGACACCCTGCCCAAACAACCGGGCGTGTACCGCTTTGTTGATGAGAAAGGGGTCATCTTGTATGTGGGCAAGGCGAAAAGCCTGAAAAACAGACTGGCTTCCTATTTCGGCGAACGAAAGGACAGGGCTTTCAAAACCCGAAACCTGGTCAAACACGCCGATCATATTGAATTCACTATTGTAGAAACAGAGGCAGATGCGCTGCTGCTGGAAAACACTTTGATCAAAAAATTCCAGCCCCGGTACAACGTCATGCTTAAGGATGCCAAGGGCTACTCCTACATCTGCATCAAAAATGAACGGTTCCCAAGAGTTTTCCTTACAAGAAAGGTCATCCGGGATGGTTCCACCTATTTCGGACCTTATACTTCCCGGGCGAGGGTGAAGGTTATTCTGGAACTCATCAAACAACTGTTCCCGTTACGGACCTGTACGTTTAATCTTTCTGAAAAAAATATTGAAGCCGGTAAATTTAAAGTTTGCCTGGAATACCATATCAAAAACTGCATGGGCCCATGTGAAGGTCTGGAAACTGAAGAAGAGTACAACATAAAGATCGATCAGATCAAAAATATGTTGAAAGGGCATTTCAAAGAAGTGATCACTCATTTCAAATCTGAGATGGAAACCCATGCTCACAACCTGGAATTCGAAAAGGCCCAGGCCATCAAGGAAAAATTATCCGCCTTTGAAGATTACCAGGGCAAATCCACCGTCGTAAGCATCAATATCCGGGATGTGGATGTCTTTTCCATTGCTTCCAATGAAAAGGAAGCATTCGTCAACTACATGAAAGTAGTTAACGGTGCCATCATCCAGGCTCACACCCAGGAAATGGATAAAAACCTGGACGACGATGAACGATCCCTTTTGGAATACACCATCCCTGAACTGCGGGAACGTTTCAACAGTTTCTGCGATGAAGTGATCGTACCCTTTGAAGTCTCCGTACCTGATAAAGATTTAAAGATCACCATCCCGCAAAGGGGCGATAAAAAGCACCTCCTGGACCTCTCCTCCAAAAATGTAAAATATTACCTGCTGCAAAAGCAAAAGCAGGAAGCTTCCAAAACAAGGAAGCAAACGAGCACAGAAAGAATTCTAAAAACCATGCAGGCAGATTTGCAAATGGAGGAGGTACCTTTGCACATCGAATGTTTTGATAACTCTAACTTCCACGGTTCATTCCCGGTTTCTTCTTGTGTGGTATTCAAAAACGGAAAACCTTCCAAAAAGGATTACCGCCACTTTAACATCAAAACCGTCGAGGGACCAAATGACTTCGCCAGCATGGAAGAGGTCATTTACCGCAGATACAGCCGAATGCTCAAAGAAGGAGAGTCCCTGCCACAGCTCGTCATCATCGACGGTGGTAAAGGCCAGCTGAGTGCTTCGATGAAAAGCATTGACAAACTGGGTCTCAGAGATAAAATGACGGTAGTCGGTATTGCCAAAAGACTGGAGGAAATATTCTTTCCCGGAGATTCCATTCCATTGTACATCAACAAAAAATCAGAATCCCTGAAAGTCATCCAGCATGCCCGGAATGAGGCTCACCGGTTTGCCATCACCTTCCACAGGAATAAACGCTCAAAAGGATTTCTCACAACGGAATTGACAGAGATCCCTGGGGTTGGAGAAAAAACTGCCCAAAAGTTACTCACCCACTTTGGCTCCGTAAAAAAGATCAAAGCTGCTACCTTGAATGAAATTGCCAAGGAAGTCGGGATGAGCGCTGCGAAGAAAGTAACTGAGTGGTTTAAGGAAAATTAAAATCCGTTTTCATCCGTTCAACCGTCCATATCCGCGTGCTATCCATAATGGAACACTGATTTAACTGATCGAACTGATTTTCACTGATCTTTTGCTGTGAATATTTCAATAATAAATCCGTTCTTTTCCGTTCAACCCGTTCTTATCCGCGTGCTATCCATAATGGAACACTGATTTAACTGATCGAACCGATTTTCACTGACTTTTTGCTGTGAATATTTCAATAATAAATCCGCTCTTTTCCGTTCAACCCGTCCATATCCGCGTGCTATCCATAATGGAACACTGATTTAACTGATCGACCGATTTTCACTGATCTTTTGCTGTGAATATTTCAATAATAAATCCGTTCTTTTCCGTTCAACCCGTCCATATCCGCGTGCTATCCATAATGGAACACTGATTTAACTGATCGAACTGATTTTCATTGACTTTTTACTGTGAATATTTCAATAATAAATCCGCTCTTTTCCGTTCAACCCGTTCTTTTCCGCGTGCTATCCATAATGGAACACTGATTTAACTGATTTTCACTGATCTTTTGCTGTGAATATTTCAATAATAAATCCGTTCTTTTCCGTTCAACCCGTTCTTTTCCGCGTGCTATCCATAATGGAACACTGATTTAACTGATTTTCACTGATCTTTTGCTGTGAATATTTCAATAATAAATCCGTTCTTTTCCGTTCAATCCGTTCTTTTCCGCGTGCTATCCATAATGGAACACTGTAACTGATCGAATATCACTGATCTTTTGCTGTGAATATTTCAATAATAAATCCGTTCTTTTCCGTTCAACCCCATATCCGCGTGCTATCCATGATAGAACACTGATTTAACTCGAACCGATTTTCACTGATCTTTTGCTGTGAATATTTCAATAATAAATCCGTTCTTTTCCGTTCGTCCATATCCGCGTACTATCCATGATAGAACACTGATTTAACTGATCGAACTGATTTTCACTGATCTTTTTGCTGTGAATATTTCAATAATAAATCCGTTCTTTTCCGTTCAACCCGTCCATATCCGCGTGCTATCCATAATGGAACACTGATTTAACTGATCGAACTGATTTTCACTGATCTTTTGCTGTGAATATTTCAATAATAAATCCGTTCTTTTCCGTTCAACCCGTTCTTATCCGCGTTCTATCATACACCTAACTGGTTTTCGCTGATTTTTCCCTACCTTTATTCAAAACCAAACCATCATGATCGACAAATTCCTCAGAGCAAAACATTGGCAACTATTCATTCTCATCCTGGGAATCCCGCTCATTTTCCAGATTTATCTCATGAATTCTATGTTTTCAGAATTGACAACGGGAGCCCCTGAGGATCTGACATTCATGCTGGATTTCATGAAGTATTATCCAATAGTTATGACCCTTGTCATCGGCACCCTTTTTGGGTGGATGTGGTCCATCAGCATGGGCCTTCGGTCAAAGATTCCTGTGGAGATCAGGCCGGAAACCAACCTGTTTAAGATCTTCTTTTTTGTGCCCCTGGTCTACCTGGTAGGATTAGCTTATTTGATGTCTACTTTTTTCCGCAGCTTTATGGAGCTGGCCGCCACCAATAATCCACCGGACATCGATCCTTCCATTTTTAATATCGCTACATTCATTGTCCCACTGCATCTCTTCTCCATTTTTTGCATGTTCTATTGCTTCTACTTCACTGCCAAAACATTCAAAACCGCAGAATTGCAAAAGGCCGTCACCTTTAGTGATTTTGTTGGAGAATTCTTCCTGGTTTGGTTCTCCCCCATCGGTGTGTGGATCATCCAGCCAAAAGTGAATGAGATGGTGGATGAGTATGAGTTTATGTAGAAATGCCGGTTGCTGGTTACAAGTTGCTGGTTACTGGTTGCTGGTTACTGGTTGGACCATAAATACTATTTTTTGGAAAAATAGTATTTATTACACATCTTCCTTAAATAAATGGAACCCTCAATAATCGAAATTTCAATTTTCATTTTATTCCTGATCCTACTGGCTTTTGGAGGGTATAAATATGTCAAGTCCCTTAGAATGGACTTTAGCGAATATGAAGCCAAAGCAGAGGCAAGGAGTTTGTTGCAAAAGTTTCCAACACCGGACGAGGCCGCTGACGCCATTGAAGAAAAACTAAAAGCTCTGGTTGGACAACGTATCAGGTCCGTTTATTACCTTTTTGTTAATGAAATTGAAGACTTTGACCTTGGGGCAATCCATCAGTTGGATTTAGCCACTTCTTTTGAATTTGAAAATGGAGAATGGCTCACCTGGGTGTGGGAGGAAGAAATTTACTATGACGAAACCACCTCCAAACCAACTGGGTTTTACCTCTATTTTTCACCGATCGATGAGTTCATTGAAAAGGACTCCAGAATGATAGAGGTAACTAATTTCCCTAATTGGCAAAAACTAATCGAAGCGCCTATCTCCGAAATCATATTCCACTACAATGAAGATCGGTTTACCGTTTCCTGCAGTGATCTTGTTTTAAAAAATAACTATGCCAGTGCCACCCTTTGCACAACAGAAGAGCCTACTCCGGGAGTTCCGGCATCAGAAATTCCCCTCCCGGTAACTAATGAATGGACCGTAGTAGTATTTGATGAAAAAATTGTAAAGCGTTTTAACAGGGGGGAGTATCGCTAACAAAATCCGTCCCCACCCGTAAAACCCGTCAAAATCCGCGCCTGCCTGCTGACGCAGGAGGCAGGTTCCATCCAAAAAAAATGCTTACCGAAACCAACAAGTCCCGGTAAGCAAACACATAATCAATTTATAAAATTCAGAAAATTACCTCCAGTAACAGGTGATTCTCTAACCAAAAAAAGTGTCAGGTGATTTCGTTTTTTTAGTCGACAGCCTGCAGTCAACAGTCCTCAGAACCAGAAACCAGCAACTAGGAATGGAGCATAGCGACATCCGCGACACACAGTGCCGGGACCAGCAACCGGAACCTACTCACAATCCATACAAACCAACCCCTCAGCCTCCATTTTCCAAACATTGTTATCGCTGCGCCAGATGGAATGTTCAGAATCCTTTTTCTGTATGTGGCCGTGGTTGTGTGCAAGAGGTTTTGATATCTTTACAAATTTCCCTTCAGGGACCAGCAAGGTAACATTCACACCCTGTACCCTGAATTTCTCATCTTTCGTCACCTCAAGATATCTTGGGAAAGCTAATTCATTATTCTCCAAACGGTATTCAAAATCGATGTTTTCAGCAGATTCATGAGCCTTTTGAGAACTCACTCCACGGGCTTTGTTTACTTGTTGTAATTCAAAACCAGGACCATCACCTCGTTGGATCGATACGCTTACGTTATCAAAAATCAATTCATTTTCCGTAAGCATCACATCTTCATTTTCCATGCCGAAGAGGGTTTTGTATTCCTTTGAATACAGGTCTACCGAGAGGGTATCTGATGTAACTTCCAGTTGAGTCTGATCCTGGGTAATTTCCGCTTCGTACTCGAACTCTTTTGCCACAAAAACTCCTGAAAGGAAAAATCCCATAATGTTCAGTCCCCAAAATATACCCAGGGCCGTTCTCCATCCTTTGCTCAGTCGGGTGCGGAAGACCAGCCGCAGTATCCACAATACGAATACAAACAGCGGAATTCCGATAATCATGAATAAATTGAAAGCGCCGAGATAGGAGAACAAATTACGGCCGGGTACTACAAAATCGAGATATGGAGATCCATAGGCCATGCCTGCAAGTAGCGCAAACCAGGACACTCCAAGTCCTATGATAATTACAATTCCAATAGTTTTAAGAACAGTCGGGAGGATCTTGCGGAGTACTAAGACGATGGTCAGCAATAAGCTGCCTAGAACAGAAACCCCTTTCTTAAGGGCAGCGGTTCCATTATTTTTTTCTTCGTCCTCTTCTCCGGCTTGACTTTTTTTTTTGAACCGAATTCCTCTCCGAATTCCGTTACCTTTTCAGAAAGATTCTCAAACTCATCCTTGATCATCTTACTGATATTATCAATGTTTATCGGTTCACCGCGCATGGCGAGATAATCAGCTGAAGATTCAGCCTTTGGCAAAATAGCCCACAGGATTGCGTAAAGCAAGATACCTGATCCGCCAAATACAGTGAATACGATGAAAGCAATTCTTATCCAAAGTGGATCTGAAATACCTAAGTAAGCAGCAATTCCGGAACAAACACCGGCAACCACTTCATCTTCAGGGTCGCGGAATAATCTTTTACCGGTTTTAAAGCTGAAGTCGCTTTTAGGGGATCCCATATCCTCTCCGAATTCATCAGCACCAAAGTCCTCCGGGCGACCCATAGTGGCAACAGCATTGGTAACATCTTTCAGAGATACGATCTTGCGATTGCCCATACTTTCCTGGAAAAGTTCAGCCAACCGGGTTTCGATATCTCCGGTTATTTCTTCATAACCATCTCCACCTCTAAAGTGTTTGTGGATGGCTTTAAGGTATTTATCCAAATATTCGAAAGCATCTTCGTCAATAGTGAATGGATAACCTCCAAGATTGACAGTGAAAACCTTATTCATTATGTGTTGAGTTTTATTTTTTCAGTAAATAATTCTTAGGAAGCCGCTTGCGTCATCTTACTGACTGCATTTACCAGGCTGCCCCATGTTTTGAGCAGATCACCCAGGAATTCTTCTCCTTTGGGCGTGATCTTATAATACTTCCGGGGAGGGCCTGATGTGGACTCCTCCCACTTGTATTCCAGCAGTTCTGCCTTCTTCAGTCGACTCAGCAAGGGATACAATGTGCCCTCCACCACCACAAGCTCGGAATCCTTCAACCGCTCATTGATCTCACGGCCATAAGTTTCCTTTTCACTTATCAGCGACAGGATGCACATTTCGAGTACGCCCCGCTTCATCTGTGTCCGTGTTTTATCTAATTCCTTTGATTTCATACTGCAAATATATATCAGTTTTAGGTACTATGCAACACAAAGTACCTAAAACTGTAGGTATTCTTGACCAACAGGTACCTTTTATCGACAAATGGACAAGTGGAGAAAACTTTAAACCCTTGCGTACTTTGCGCTTCCTGGCGTTCTTTGCGGTTAAAAAAAACACTGTTCGCTAAAACATCCATGTCCACAGCGGTATTGGTGGAGGACTCCTGTCCGCCATAGTCAAAGAATTCAAAACCTTTCTTATATTAGTCTTCAAAGACCACTACCATGCTCAAACCAATATCCATCATTTCCATATTATTAATTACCGCCCTCACGCTCACTGCCCAGCCCGTCGACTCCACCCGCATCATCCGGGTCCTCACCTACAACATCTACCACGGAGAAACCATGAAGGGCGACTTCGACCTCGACCTCATCGCCAATGTCATCAAATCAGTTGATCCCGATATCGTTGCATTACAGGAAGTCGATTACAAAACCAACCGTGCCCGCAAAATGGACCTTGCAACGGAATTGGCCTACCGAACCCAAATGATACCCTTATTCGGAAGAGCCATGTATTATGACGATGGAGAATACGGCGAAGCAATCCTTTCAAAGTTCTCCTTCCTGCAAACCATCAATCACCCCCTTCCCTATTCCGAAGGAAAAGAACCACGAGCATTGCTGGAAGCAACCATTGTTCTCAAAAGCGGAGACACCATCCGCTTCGCCGGAACCCATCTGGACCACACTTCCAATGATTTTGACCGCAGGAACCAGGCAAATGAGATCAACAAGATTTATCAAGACTCCTCCGTGCCAACCATCGTGGCCGGGGATCTGAATGACACTGCTATCAGCCCTGCAATGAAAATCCTGTTCAACTACTGGACATCTGTTTACCAGGAGAGAAAAGGTACCTATCCCTCAAGTTACCCCGCCAGAATGATCGATTACATATTATTTCGGCCAGTAAATAAATGGAGAGTCCTGGAAAAACGAATAATATGCGACATGTTTGCCTCAGACCATTGTGCAGTGTTTGCGGTTTTGGAATTATTAGATTAAAAAAAAATTAACCTGCTCGCCAGGACATCCTTGTCCACAGCGGCAAAGGAGGAGGACTCCTGTCCGCCAAAGCTTACAAGTGGAACACAAATCATTATTTCCTATTGGATATATCTTAATTTAGTTTTATCAAAAACCATAAAACAAATGATAATTATTGAAGTGATTCTTGAATTTTTAGCCTATATTTTTGTAGAAATTCTATTTCGAATAGTGATTCTCGGAATTTTTAAAATTATATACTGGACAGGAGTTTTAGTATTGAAAATCATTACCTTTAACAAACAACCCTTAGCCGAATTATTTGAAACATATAAAGACTCTGCCTTACCCTATTTCATTGGCACAATAGTTTGGAGTGGATTCATTTATTTGACAATTACCATTTTATAAAATGACTAAAATTTTCCTTTTCTTCCTTCTTAGCATAAGCATCCTTTTTTCCTGCACCCAGGAAAAAACTTCCACTAACTCCCCCAACATCATCTACATCCTCGCCGACGACCTCGGTTACGGCGATCTAGGCGTTTACGGCCAGCAAAAGATAGAAACCCCCAATATTGATGCCCTCGCCGAATCAGGGATGCGGTTCACTCAGCACTATTCCGGCTCACCGGTCTGTGCCCCCGCCAGATATATGCTCATGACCGGCCAACACCCCGGCCATGCCCATATCCGTGGAAATGACGAATGGCGCGAACGAGGAGAAGTCTGGAATTACGAAGCTGCCGTTAACAATCCTGCGCTGGAAGGACAACGCCCGATTCCTGATTCCACCATCACGCTGGCTGAAGTGCTTAAATCAGCAGGATATACTACAGGCATCGTCGGCAAATGGGGACTGGGAGCCCCGGAAACGGAAGGCATCCCCAACAGGCAGGGTTTCGATTTCTTTTACGGCTACAATTGCCAGCGGCAGGCACACAACCTTTACCCGCCATTCCTCTGGAAAAATGAAACCAAAGAATGGCTCCAAAATGATGTAATAACCCCCGGAACTAACCTCGCTCCTGAAGCAGACACTTTAGACGAGATCTCCTATACCATTTTTAAACAAAGAGATTATGGACCAGCCTTCCTGCAAAAAGAAGCCCTGAATTTCATCGAAACCAACAAAGACAGCAGTTTCTTTTTGTATTACGCCTCCCCAATCCCCCATCTGCCGCTTCAGGCACCTGAAGAATTAGTCCAATATTATGTAAATAAATTCGGTGATGAAAATCCTTATATCGGCGGACGCGGATATTTCCCCTGTCGATACCCGCGAGCGACCTATGCGGCCATGATCACCTATCTCGACCAACAGGTCGGTGAATTGGTAGATAAACTCAAATCTTTAGGTATTTTTGAAAACACCCTGATCATATTTACCAGCGACAATGGCCCTACTTACAATGTCGGAGGCTTCGATCCGCTCTATTTCAACAGTTCCGGCATTTTCGAAAATGGATACGGATGGACCAAAGGTTTTACCCATGAAGGAGGCATCCGCGTACCGATGATCGCCAGCTGGCCGGGAGCAATCAAAGCCGGCAGCGAAACCGATCATATCTCTGCCTTTTGGGACGTATTGCCAACGCTGGCAGAACTTACCGAAACCTCTGCTCCATCCTCTATAGATGGCTTAAGTTTCTTGCCAACATTATTAGACAATCAAAACGAGCAGGAACAACACGACCATTTATACTGGGAATTTCCTGCCTACGGAGGACAACAGGCTGTTAGAATGGGAAACTGGAAAGCCATTCGTAAAAACATCCAAAAAGACAGCCTGCGAATTGAACTGTACAACCTCCAATCCGATCCAAAAGAACAAAATGACGTCGCTGACCAAAACCCGGAGATCATGGCACAAATGAAAGTCATTATGGGAAAAGAACATACACCGGCAACCATCGAACGATTTAAATTAAAAGCTTTGGGAGACTAGGCTTTGCCGGCTCTGCTTTTTAAATTAAGTTTGCAAAATTCAACTTTAACGGGTAAAACCCAGTGAGCCCTGTGCCTACTCAGCACCTCTGTGTTTAAAACCCTGGCGTACTTTGCGCCTTCCTCGCGACTTTGCGGTTAAACAATAAAACCAACACCACATGTTAAAGATCGACATGCACACCCACATTATTCCGGAACACCTGCCACGGTTCGCCGAAAAATTCGGCTACGGAGACTTCATCCACCTTGTACATCATAAACCTGGGTTCGCGAATATGATAAAAGGAGACAAATTCTTCCGGGAAATCGAATCCAACTGCTGGGATCCCAAAGAAAGGATTATGGAGTACGAAACCCATAACACCCAGGTTCAGGTCGTTTGTACCATTCCCGTGATGTTCTCCTATTGGGCCAAACCAAAAGATTGCCTGGAACTATCTCAGTTCCTGAATGATGATATTGCCCAAACAGTATCAGATCACCCGAAAAACTACATTGGTCTCGGAACCATCCCCATGCAGGATGCAGCACTGGCCATTCAAGAACTCGAAAGATGTAAAGAAATAGGACTTGTCGGTGTACAGATCGGCTCCAACATCAATGACAAAAACCTGAGTGAGCAAGAGTTCTTCCCCATCCTGAAAGCCATGCAGGATCTCGACATGGCCCTTTTTGTGCATCCCTGGAATATGATGGGCTTTGACTCTATGGAAAAATACTGGCTGCCATGGCTCGTTGGTATGCCGGCAGAAACTTCCAGAGCTATTTGCTCTATGGTATTCAGTGGCGTGTTTGAAAAACTGCCCAACCTAAGGGCTTGTTTCGCTCACGCTGGTGGTTCATTCCTGCCTACCATAGGCCGAGTGGAACACGGATTCAATTGCCGCCCCGACCTCGTCGCAATTGACAATCCGGTCAACCCACGCGAATACCTCGGTAAATTCTGGGTAGACTGCATCACCCATGATCCGGAAATGTTGGAATACATCCTAAAAACTGCCGGCCAGGATAAAGTTACCCTGGGTTCAGATTACCCATTTCCGCTGGGTGATCTCGAGATTGGGGCATTCATTGAAGAAATGGATTTACCAAAAGAAACGGTTGATGATATATTTTGTAACAATATCCTCGATTGGTTGAAACTGGAAAAAAGCGCTTTTTTGTAATTCCTTAAAAGGCAGAGACAGAGGCGGAGGCTAAGGAATTTAGCTTTTTTTGTAATTTTAATTTTTCAATCTTCCGGATGAAGGAATTATCCAGAGTCTATTTGTTAAATACTAAGCCTGAATTTTTTATCGGAAGTATTACTTAAAAAATTCAATTTCCAAAGCACACATGTCCAGGAAAAAAAGCAAACCACAACCAAAAAAGAGACCCGCACCCAAAGTGGTAAAACCCGCCGTTCAGGGAACACCTTGGGCCTATATAGCCATCCTTTTTGGCTTTAGTTTCTTACTGTATGCCAATACCTTTTCTCATGACTACACCCAGGACGACGCTATCGTCATTACGGATAACATGTTTACACAGGAAGGTATTGAAGGTATTCCCGGACTGTTGAAATACGATACTTTTTACGGGTTCTTTAAAAAAAGCGGCAAAGACAAACTCGTTGCAGGGGGACGTTACCGACCACTAACTCCCGTCATGTTTGCGGTAGAATATGAAATGTTCGGAGAAAAACCCTGGATTGGTCACTTGATGAATGCCATTTATTACGGACTTACGGTTGTTACGCTTTTTCTTTTATTATTTAAATTATTCAGTCGTCGGGAAGATCAAAAAGCTGCCTTGATGATTGCTTTGGGAGCCAGCCTTTTGTTTGCTGCCCACCCCTTACACACCGAAGCAGTAGCCAATATTAAAGGCCGCGATGAGATCATCGCCTTGTTTGCGGCGCTTCTGGCAATGTACCTTTCCTTCAGAGCTCATTTTGAGAAAAAGATGCCGCTGCATATCATCGCCGGGGTAATATTCTTCCTGGGATTGTTATCGAAAGAAAATACGATTACCTTTCTGGCCATTGTACCGCTGACTTTTTACTTTTTCACCAAAGAAAAATTCTTCAACATTGCCTTGACCATGTTGCCTTATGTTGCAGCAACACTTGTGTTCCTGGTAATCAGAGGTACCATTCTTGGCTGGACACTAGGCGAACCTCCGGGAGAACTGATGAACAACCCATTCCTCAAACTCGAAGCCGGTGGCTGGGTTCCATTTACACTTGGTGAAAAACTGGCCACAATCATGTTCACGCTCGGAAAATATGTCCAATTACTCGTTTTCCCACATCCGTTGACTCATGATTATTACCCATACCAGGTAGGCATTCGAAATTGGTCGGACCCAATGGTACTGGGCTCCCTTGGATTATATTTAGGGCTAACCATTATTGCCATATTTGGTTTTCGTAAAAAAAATCCTGTGGCATACGGTATTGCATTCTATTTAATTACGCTGTCCATCGTTTCCAATATCATTTTCCCGGTAGGGACCAATATGTCGGAAAGGTTTATGTTTATGCCTTCCGTAGGTTTTGCCATTGCCATTAGTTTTCTGGTTTACCTACTGACAAAAAAGGCTTCTGCCAACACCTTTTTCATCGTGATCGGTGTCATTTCATTGCTTTTTGCTGTAAAAACTTTTGAGCGAAACAAGGTCTGGAAAGATAATTTCACTCTTTTCACAACGGACGTGCATGTTTCCCAAAATAGTGCTAAATTGCGCAATGCAGCAGGAGGAGCATTATCCACAGCTGCCAACAGTGAGCCGAATGAACAAAAGAAAAATGCCATGCTCAATGAAGCAGTCGGGCATTTGAATGAAGCTATCAGAATACATCCTACTTACAAGAATGCATACCTCATTCGAGGCAACTGCTACAACTGGTTGAAACAATACGACAAAGCCATTGCAGATTATTCCTATGCCCTGGAGTTGGATCCGGGTTATGAAGATGCTCACAAAAACCTGGGCATTACCTATCGTGAGGCAGGAGAATACTTCGGCAAAGAAATGGGAGATCTTAACAAAGCACTGACTTATTTAACCAGGGCTTATGAGATGAATCCCAATGAATATGCTACCGTCAGATTGATGGGTGTTGCATACGGTATGGGCGGTAATGTCGAAAAGGCCGTTGAGTTTTTTACAAAAGGTACTCAACTACAGCCCGAAAATGCTTTTGCATGGTTTGATCTCGGCGTTGCCTACTTTAATGCAGGCAACAATGAACTGGGAAATTCGTATATTAATAAAGCGAGATCAATTGATCCCGATATCGACCAGAAAAGAAGGGAGAACAATTAACAACCTTTGGGTTGGTTGAATTTATTCCCACATCAACAAAACAGCAGGAGAAAAAAAGGACAAAATCAGAGCCTCTGAGGTTTTGTCAGTGAGGGGGTGACTCGGAGTCACCCCCTCACTGGCCCCCCGGCCCCCATATATATAAAGCCGCGAAACTGGTGAATGTGACATTTTTTTAACATTTTTTTTGACCAAATCCACAAAACAAAACCGTTAACCAGAAACGATTAATTTTTAAACCCGAGTTTACATGAAGCGCTTAATTATCATAATCCTTGGCATTTGCCTGACAACAACAATAACTGCACAACTCTCCAGCAAGGGGACAGGTTCTGACCCGAAAGAAAATATGTGGGTAGACTCCGTTTTTGCCGAAATGACCCCGGAAGAACGCCTCGGACAACTGTTTGGTATCCGTGCCCATTCTGATCTGGGAGCCAAACATATTGCGGAAGTTGAAGCTTTAATCAAAAAATACAAGGTCGGAGGCCTTTGTTTTTTCCAGGGCACTCCGGAAAAACAGGTTGAACTCATCAACCGCTATCAAAAGCTTTCCAGCCATATGCCGTTAATGATCTCCATCGATGGTGAATGGGGACTTGGTATGCGCATGAAAAAATCAACCATAAGCTATCCGAGACAGCTTATGCTTGGAGCCATTCGTGATAATGACCTGATCTATGAATTTGGCGTAGAAGTAGCCCGACAGATGAAACGTGTGGGAGTTCATGTAAACTTCGCTCCCGTGGTAGACATCAATAACAACCCTGCCAATCCTGTAATCCATACCCGCTCCTTCGGTGAAGACCGTGACAATGTTGCCGTAAAAAGTTATATGTACATGAAAGGCATGCAGGATAACGGCGTACTGGCTTGCGCCAAACATTTTCCTGGCCACGGTGATACAGACGTCGATTCTCATTACGATTTACCAAAGATCTTACACTCCCGCAGCCGACTTGACAGCATGGAACTTTATCCATTCCGCATTCTTTCCTGGAAAGGTGTAGGTAGTATGATGGTTGCCCACCTGGAAGTCCCTTCTCTTGAAGAACGTGCCAACAGACCAACCACTTTGTCAAAAAATACAGTAACTAACCTTTTGAGAAAAGAATTGGAATTCGAAGGGATCATCTTCACCGATGCCCTGGAAATGAAAGGGGTCACCAAACACTTTGCTCCTGGTCAGGTGGAAGCAGAAGCTCTCCTGGCAGGTAACGACGTTCTATTGTTACCTGAAGATATGGGCGCAGCCATTCGGGAAATCAACAAATATCTTGAAGAAGGAAAGCTTTCTCAAAAACAACTGGACGAAAGTGTGAAAAGGGTACTCCGTGCAAAATACCGACTGGGATTATCCTCTTTTACCCCAATCGAAACCAACAACATCCGTCAGGAACTTAACTCCAGTGAAGCCAGAGCACTCAAACAAAAACTTATCGAGAACGCACTAACACTAGTCCGTAACGAAAACAATTTGATTCCATTAAAAAAACTGGAAGATCTCGAACTGGGTTCCATCAGCCTTGGAGTGACCAAAAAATCAGCCTTCCAGGCGCGTATGGATAATTATGCGCAAGTGGAACATTTTCAAAACAGGAAGGAAATTTCAGCTGACCGCAAAAAATATCTTCTTCAACAGCTCAAGGATAAAGATGTCGTTATTGTTGGAATTCACAACATGACAGGCAGCGCCAAACAGGACTTTGGAATCACAGCCGACCAAAGGGATTTCATCAACACCCTGAACCAGCAAACCAAAGTAATCATCACCGTTTTCGGCACTCCTTATGGTCTGAAATTCTTTGACAACAGCAACTGGGTGTTGCAAGCCTACCAGGACGAACTCATGGTTCATGACGCAGCTGCCCAGGCTCTTTTCGGAGGGATTCCGTTAAGTGGCCGATTACCCATCACCGCTTCCGAAAAAAGTAAATTTAATACCGGCCTGGAAACGGCTGGTTTATTCAGAATGGGTTTCTCAATTCCTGAAGGCGTTGGTATGACGACCGACAGCCTGAGTAGAATAAAAAAACTTGCGGAAGAAGGGATAAAATCACGAGCATTCCCGGGCTGTGTGGTGCTTGCTGCTAAAGATGGCAGAATCATTTATGAAGAGGCTTTCGGCCACCACACTTATGAAAAACGCATCAAAATGAGGACTACCGACCTGTTTGATGTAGCCTCCATTACCAAAATAGCGGCGGCGACCATAGCTGTGATGAAAATGGAGGACGAAGGCCTGATCAGCGTAGATGACAGCCTTGGCACCTATCTTCCCGTTTTGGACGGAAGTAATAAATCAGGTCTCATTATCCGGGATGTTATGGCCCACCGAGCAGGACTGAAGAGTTGGATTCCTTTTTATAAAGCTACCATCGAAGGTCGTCGGTATCCCAAACTTTCAGAAGAGTATTACCGCACTAAAAAAAGTGAAGAATTCAGTATTGAAGTAGCCGAAAATGTCTACCTCCGGAATGATTATCCGGACACCATCTTCCTGCGGATCATTGAATCTGATCTGAGAACCAAACGTGATTATAAATACAGTGACCTGGGATTTTATTTCATCTCATTGCTTACTGAGGCCCGAACCGGCAAAACTCTGGATGCCTACGTTCAGGAAGAGTTTTATGGTCCGCTGGCTTTACAATCCACATGCTTTAATCCCAAAGGGAAATTCCCGCTGGACAGAGTAGTACCTACGGAAAAAGACCGTTACTGGCGTAATCAGGAGGTACATGCCTATGTCCACGACATGGGAGCCGCCATGATGGGTGGCGTCAGTGGTCATGCCGGATTATTCGCCAGCGCAGAGGATCTCTCCATCATCATGCAGATGTTATTATGGAAAGGAGAATACGCCGGTGAAAAATTTTTATCGGGAAAAACCGTTGATAATTTTACAACTCGTCATAAATTAGACACCCGTAGAGGCATCGGATTCGACATGCCTCAACTGGACCCCGATGCCAGTTCTCCTTTATCAGAATTGGCTTCCGCCCAAACATTCGGTCATTTAGGATTTACCGGTACCGCCGTTTGGGCCGACCCGGAGACAAATATCATTTACGTCTTCTTGTCCAACAGGACTTTCCCCAGTATGCGTAATTACAAAATCAATAAAATGGACATTCGCCCCAGAATGCAAACGGTTTTTTATGAATCCTTAAAATAAAACAAAGAGCTTAAAGGCGAATAAATCGATTTTCAAAACTCTAAATAGCACATAACAACAATTTACAACTACATTAAAACACCGATTATGAAGTTTACTTTAAAAATTTTAATCCTCCTTTGCATACCACTGGCAATGTCATCCTGTGTGAGTAAAAAGAAATATCTCGACCTTCAAAATCAATTTGAAGTGGCTAATAAAGACCTGGGAAAATGCGGGGAAAGCCTCAGCGATTATATGAATCGTCTTGCTGCCTGTGAACAGGACCGCAATACCATGAAAAGCAACCTACAGATTAGGGAAGAGCAGGTTAACGACCTGAAATACCTTATCGAGGATATGAAAAAACAACGGGATATGCAGGCCGGGCAAGTAGAAGAGCTGACCAATTTATCTCAATCAGCCAATCAGAACATCAACCAGACGCTTTCCCAACTGGAAGGTAAGGACAAATATATCCGCTATCTCCAGGCTGCAAAAACAAGAGCGGACTCTATAAACCTGGCCCTGGCCGTAAACCTGAAGGGTGTCCTGCAAAAAGGAATTGAAGATGATGATGTAGAAGTTAAGGTTGATAAAACTGTTGTTTTCATCAACCTGTCCGATAAAATGCTTTTCCAAAGCGGAAGCGCATCAATTACACCCAGAGCCAATGAAGTCCTGGGCAAAATCGCCAGGATCATTGAATCCCGTCCGGATCTGGAGGTGATGGTGGAAGGTTATACCGACAACGTACCAATCAGTTCTGATTGCTTCCAGGACAACTGGGATCTGAGTGTAAAAAGATCAACTTCGGTTGTAAGGGTTTTGCAAACCACATTCAAAATCGATCCTAATCGCCTGATTGCTGCCGGACGCGGCGAATACAACACCCTCGCTTCCAATGCCACTGCTGAAGGACGTGCGACAAACCGCCGTACAAGAATCATTATTATGCCAAAACTCAATCAATTCTACGACCTACTTAATCCTGAGTTGGCACCTGAATAATACCTTTTCCACAGGCAGGAAAAAAAAGCTTTATTCCTGCCTGTGGAAAGCATTTCATTTAAATATTTCGTAACTTTGTTAGTTAAGAATATCCACTTCTTACACCTGAAACTTCACCTTTTTTACACCCAAATGTCCTGACACTATTTAGTTTTTTAACTTCGGAATGGTTGCCAACATTCTTTTGCCAGATAAGCATGGTCCGCAACCAGGTACCGATTCAATTTGGGCAAATGGATATTTGTTATTATTGTAAAGAAAAATCTAGAGCTGCCGGGAAACTGGAACGCACTGAACTTGAAAAACTTGGTGACAACTGCAACCAGGTTACTTTCCACAAAGGAGACAGGATCATGATCCAGGACTCTCTGTCTTTTAATATAATATTTATAAAAGACGGCCTTATCAAGGTTCATATGATGGGGCCTGAAAGAGAACAGATCCTAAAGATTGCCAAAGGTCCTTCCTACCTCGGAATTCCGGCCACTGTTGGTGCCAAGGTCAACCCATATTCCGCAACCTGCATTTCCGATGCACATGTCTGTTTCATAAGTGCCGATGTATTTAAAGAATTTATTCATAACAATGGAGAATTCGCCTATGAAATTATAGTCGAACTGTGTAAAAATGAACTATTCAATTTCAAAAAATGCATCAACCAGGTACAAAAACAGGGGAATGGGAAAATAGCAGAAGCCCTGCTTTATTTTTCAGAAAAAATATTCGACAGTAATAAATTTGAACTGCCGTTGAGTAGGAATGAATTGGGGGACCTAACCTGCACGTCCAGAGAAACCGTTTCACGGATTCTTTCCGATTTTGCCCAACACGGTATTATTAAGATCAATAAAAAGAATATTTCAATTCTCAATAAAGAGCAACTGGAAAGAATTTCAGAGACTGGATGAGTACCGGTTTACTCCTCTCCTCTCCCCCAATCCATCAGGGAAGTGACTCACTGTTATTCTTCTTTGTCTTTCCAACATGCGTTGGCCTGACAGAAAACAACACCAGCCAGAATTGCCACCAGCAATGAAACACCAATCTTACAATACACAGAACAATAAAAGACGTCTCCTGCACCAAATGCACTGGAAATTATTCCAAAGGCCATCATAAAAATGAAAACTGCAAATGCTGCCGCAGGCATAATAAAGCCTGTCCTGATAAAAAATTCCTTATATCTCATGACAAATATTTTAATTATTGAATTCCGGTCGCCGCCACCGGAAAATTGTTTCTTAATTTTTACCTGACAAAACCACTGGCTTATCAGCAACCACCTTCTTCTTCAACGGCATGCCCCTGAGTTTCAACAGGAACGAAATCGTAATCATTCGGGTAGGTAAGTTCCCACTCCTTAAAACCTCCGATAATATACCTGACGTTTTCGAACCCCATTTTCTTTAGGGTGTTTGCAGCGAGTATGGCCCGCTTTCCTTTTTTGCAGTAAACCAGAATGAGGTCGGTCTTTTCAGGCAAATACCGCATCTTATTTTCCCAGTATTTTTCATCCTTGATCTTAAACTCCACCAATCCCCTCGGCAGGTTTATTGCATCAGGGATGTATCCCGGCTTGTATTCCGCAGGCTCCCGAACATCCAACAGCAAATAATAAGATGCTGTATCAAAAACCGTCCGGGCTTCTTTAACGGTAAGTCCTTCCACCTCAGCCAATGCTTCTTCTACAAAAACATCAGCACTGTCATAGAACAATGGATCCTCTTCACAGGAACACATCAATAAGGTGAGCGCTGTCAGTAAAAGTGCCAGCATGGACCGAGGAATTAAATCGCCCAGCAATCGTGTATATTTATTCAAGATTTTCATGTTCTTTTTTTTTATTGATGAATTAAAAACTGTGTTCCTGATTGGTTATTCCACCCATTCCTCTTCTTCTTTTGGCTTGCCATTTGATACTCTTTCCGTAATCTCGCCCATCGTTTCAAGTATTATTTCTTTCACTTCTTTGGTCTTTTCTCCCTCTTGATCTGACTGTAAAATGTTATGCTCCACTTCATCGATAGCGTCTTCCACAATCTGTTTGGCATCCTCATCCGGCATGCGATCCCAACCTGTGATCATGGCCATCAGGTTAGAGGTTAGGGTATGGCCGGTAGTAATCAGGTATAAATGAACGATGACAAACATAACCAATAGATATGCTCCAAATGTATGTATGATAGCCACAGGTTTCAGAGAAGTGACCTCAATACCACCCATTGGATAGTGAAAGAAAAAATACAACAACCCTGACCCCACCATAATCGGGATGACTAATATTTTAAGTGCAAAATATATAAGGCGCTGAAGTGGGTTAAGCTTACTCAAAACCCGCTTTTTAGTTGGGTGTGGAGCATTCCTGAAAATCCCGAACAGATAGAAATTCAACTGGGCTTTTAGGTTTTGGGTGGTTGGAATATAATTTTGCCATTCACCAGTTGAAAAGTGCCAAAAAATGGCAAACACAATAAGTACTATAAAGCTCAGGGCAGCATAATTATGCCAGAGAACAGCAGCTTCATATCCCAATAGGTTGAATGAACTGTGAATTTCAAAGCCTGTCACAATCAAGGCGGTGATCAATACAAACTGGGCCCAATGCCAAAACCGTTCAAACCTTTTATATAAATAGACCTTTTTCATTTTTCAGATTTTTTAAGTGTTAGGTAATACGCTGTTTTCTGGTGCCAGAATGGTCACTCAGTAGTTTTTCGGTGTTTTCTCGAAAACACCCTGATCAGCGCGTGAACAAACACTCCTACGATAGAAAGAATGATCAACCAAAGACCAATCCGGTCCAGGGAAAGCATCCTGTCCCTTCCCGGTAGATAGAAGTCGTCTAACAAAGCAATGCGGCTCTCTTCCCGACGGTGACAGGCTTTACAATCAAGAGATTCTTCTTTTGGGGCAACCATATGATTAACCGGCCAGTACATCATCGTTGGGATAAAATCATATTCTCCGCTATAAGCAAGGCCTACATTTTCCATCCCTTTTTTGGAGGCTTCATCCCAATCAAAGTCATTCCAAAAGGCTCCTTCTCCTTCCCCTTCACTCCATAATTTCGCCTGGATCAAGGTGAGATTATTGGGATCATAGATCTGTTTTCCTTTATGTATTTTGACCGGCCATATCTTAGAGCATTTCTGGTTAACAGAATCTTTTGAGCAATACTCGCCTTTCAGTGGATTCAGGACGAGTGGTAAGTTGCTGGTGTCTATTTTATCCTCGAGCAAATGGTGCCCGGCGGTTCCGTTAAACCAGACATAATCCGGTTCAACCCCCTTATCCCATATAAAGGTGCCTTTGATACTCATATATTTATGGTTACCATCCTGATCATTACGAATAACCGGGTGCCCTTCTTCATCCAATTCACCTGCCGTGGACCAATCCCAGATCATTTTGGTGGCATTGGCCTTGGCAAATGCCGGGATATGGCAAGTCTGACAAGCTACTCTGAAGTTATGTTCATTGAGAATTGCATTAGTATGAGGCGATTCGGTATGGCATTTCTCACAAGTGAGTCGGTTTATGTTTTCTGATGAAAGTGCATAGAGTTTCCCGGGGATATTGTGTCGCTCGGTTTCATGACAATCCACACAGGTCATATTCATACCATCCGTGGCCATATGTACATCTACCTCTTTGGTACAATCCAGCATCGCCTTGTCAAGATCTCCGTGTTTCACATTATTTCCACCACCGCCCCAAAAGTGACAAACACCACAATTTTGCCTTTGGGGCATACCGACATGCTGTGCAACCCGGGATAGATTGACGTCTGCTTTGGCATGGCCGCTTTTACCTTTCTCTTTTTTATAGTCTCCGGTATTATCATGGCATACCAGACAATCAATGTTCTTTTCATTGGTAAAATCAAAGGACTGATCGGCAAAACCATATCCAATGTGACAACGCGTACAAGTCGCTTCATTTCCTCTGGTTCCGATACAGAAGTTGTTCATTACGTTTCTTTTCCCTAATGAAACAACTCCCTTGCCTTCAATGTATTCATCTCTGGACCAAAGCCAGTGGGCCGTTTGCATGACTTCCTGGCCTCTTCCATTATGGCAAGACAAACAGGCTTCCGTCACTTCCGGGCCTGAATTAAATGCTTGTTGTAGCTCCTCAAACTTGGAGTGATCCACAGAAGATATATGCGTAAAAACAGTATCAACCTGAAAGCCCTCTGCAAGTACTGTTTTTTCTGTATGGTCGATGACAAACCAGGTAGAACCTACCAGGATGACCACCATAAAAAGGAATGGAATAATTTTTTTCATTTCGGAAGGTTTAGGTTTAAAAGTTGCTGTTCGATTTCCATTCACTTCCTTAATATGAAATAAAATTACGCCCACACCTTTCAGTGATCAAGAAAAAACCGGTGATCTAAAAACGCACAAATCGTGAGTTGAATCACCAGAAAATTTAAGCCAAAATACCTCCTCAAAAGAAAAATTCAACAAAGGATAAAACTCAGAAAAGATTATTTGAAATTGTCAAACAGGTCGGAATTTTTCCGTGAAAAAACACGCTTTTACAAACCTCGAAAAATGAGCATTTTTCACCCAAAATCAATACAAAACAGCCCTCATCCTTGTGCGGAACACAAAAGGACTCCTGAGAAATGGTTACCATAGCTCACCTCCTTCCCAACGAACAGAACAGTTCGCGGGGCCAAGGTTCCCATAAACAACAAATCATCCATAGGGCTTATGGTTTATTAGGTTTACTTCCTGTTATTTTTTCCAGCAAGCCCTGGCCTGGCAAAGCACTACAGCCGCGAGGGTCGCAATGAGTAAGGACATTCCGATTTTGCAGTAAACAGAACAATAAAATACGGCTCCTGCTCCGCAAACCCCGGAAATAATACCAAAAGCCATCATGAAAACGAATACAGCAAAAGCTGCTACCGGCAGGAAGAATCCGGTCCTGATGAAAAAATCTCTGTATCTCATGACTATTGATTTTGAATTATAAAATCGGTATAAAAAACCGCTAATTAGTCACAAGACGGAATTATACCTCAATAAAGTTTAAAATATACCACATAAAAGTCAATAAATTAAGAATGATATAGAATATGATTTCAAGTGATTTACATCACGATTTCTTTTTAATTGTTCCAACTCTGACAATCTAAAATTCAGGTGGGTCTAAACGAATTCACACCAAAAACGTTTCTATTTTTGCTGGACAAAACAACAAATTCAAAATTGATGTCCGAATTCCATTTCAACGCAGATCTTTATTTGGAGCGTATTGGACTAAACTTTGTTCCAACACCTGATAAAAAAGGATTGATTGCATTACATAAAGCCCAGTTCTTTTCCATCCCGTTTGAAAATTTCGACATACAATTGGGAAAAAGCATCAACCTTGATCCCGCTCACCTTTTTGAGAAATTAGTAAAACATCAAAGAGGGGGTTATTGCTTTGAATTGAATGGTTTGTTGGGCATGGCACTCTCAAATTTCGGATTTAAGGTCCGGCCACTGCTTGCCAGAGTGCACCTTGCCGAAGAACCATCCGGAAGAACTCATTTACTCAATATGGTAGAACTGGAACAAGGCCCATGGATCATCGATGCAGGATTTGGAGCAGGAGGGTTAAGAAGTCCGCTTCCGCTTAAAGCAGGTACTTACGAACACGAAACCGGTTATAGTTTCCGTCTTGAAGAAAAAGCTCCCTGGGGATGGATGATGCGAACACTGGATAAGGAGAAATGGAAAGACAGTTATAGTTTTGACCTGGAGTATGTTACCAGGGAGGATATTGAGGTCGGTAACTTTTACACTTCTCATTCTCCAAACACCCATTTTACTCAAATCCGCACGGCAAGTAAACCTACCGAAACAGGAAGAATCAGCCTTCGGAACTTTACCTTCACGGAAATAATCGGAGGAGAAGTAAAAACTATGGAAATTGAGAATAGCCCTGCTTATCTGGATTTTCTAAAGGAAAAATTCGGGATCAACCTGAATGTAAAATATGAATCATTAAAAAAATTGACCACCTAAAAATAAGAAACATGGAATCCTTCAATCTTGAAAAAATACCTAATCAAAAAGGAAAAGTGGCTATCGTAACCGGCGCCAATGTCGGAGTGGGGTATGAAACAGCCATTGGCCTTGCCAAAAAACAGAGCAAGGTAATCATGGCCTGCCGAAATGAGCAGAAAGCGGAAAAAGCCAAAGCTGCTATTTTAGCGAAAGTACCTGACGCAGATCTTGAGATCGAATTACTGGACCTGGGCAATCTGGAGTCTGTAAGAAACTTTGCTGACAGGTTCAATGAAAAATATGACCGCCTGGACATACTGATCAATAATGCAGGAATTATGATCCCTCCGTTTACTAAAACGGAAGACGGTTTTGAAAGTCAGATGGGGGTGAATTATTTTGGCCATTTCGCCCTGACGGGAAGGTTGATGCCGCATCTTGAAAATACAGAAAACTCAAGAGTTGTAACCTTAAGTAGCCTTGCCCACAGGAATGCCGTTATCGACTTTGATGATATAAACAGCGAGCAATCCTATTCGAAATTTGGGGCTTATGGACAAAGTAAGGTAGCTTGCCTGATGTTTGCTTACGAATTACAAAGAAGGCTGGAAAAAGCAGGGAGTGATACGATTTCGGTTGCTGCGCATCCCGGAGTATCAAATACGAATCTGGCACGACATGCACCAATTTGGATGAAAATACTCATGCCGATTTTAGGACCATTTATGACTCATTCTCCGGAAAATGCCGCTTTGCCAAGTTTGAACGCTGCCCTTGGGCACGAAGTTCGCGGCGGAGAATATTACGGACCAACCGGTTACCGGGAGATGAAAGGCAGACCGGGAAAGGTTTCTTCCAGTTCCTATTCAATGGATCCGGATGTAGCCAGAAGATTATGGGATATTTCCGAACAATTAACCAGGGAAAAATACTTATAACATGTCAATATTGATCTGGTTGCCAGTGGCCATCATTACTTTATGGGTTGTGCCAAGGATTGTTATCAGACTGAACCCAAGTTTCGGAGCAGCCTTTAACGAGGGATTAAAACAGCAGTTTTCGCGATCAAAACACTGGAATGGGAAGGTGTTCGAGAATCTGGCATCAGTCTCCATGATAAACCTGGGAAATGCTCCGGGACTCATAAAAGAACGCCTTTTCAACAAAAACGTCAAAGAGCCTGAAAAACCGATTCCCATATTAGCACTGGATAACTCAAAATGGGAAGCATTGCCAGAAAAACCTAAATTCGTTTGGTACGGCCATGCTACCCTGATGCTCCAGGTCAATGGTAAGAACCTGCTAATAGATCCGATGTTCGGTCCAACTCCTTCGCCCTTTTCGTTCATGGGCATTAAAAGGTTTAGCCAAAACACCCTTGACCTGATCGATCAACTACCGCCCATTGATGCTGTGTTGATCTCGCACGATCATTATGACCACCTTGACCTGAAAAGTATTCAAAAATTAAAAGACAGGATTGAAAATTGGTTTGTCGCACTCGGTGTTGGTCGTCATTTGGAAAAATGGGGAGTTGATAGCAAACAAATCCAGGAACTGGATTGGTGGCAAACAATAAAGTTTGATGGCATCGAAATTACGTTCACTCCATCCCAACACTTTTCCGGTCGTGGGATCTCCGATCGTTTTAAGTCTTTCTGGGGAGGATTTGTTTTTAAAACTCAGGATCATAGTATTTACTGGAGTGGTGATGGCGGATATGGAGCTCATTTCAAAGAGGTCGGGGAAAAACTGGGGCCTTTTGACTGGGCATTTATGGAATGTGGTCAATACTATGATCTCTGGCATCAATTACATTTATTCCCGGAAGAGAGTGTACAAGCAGCTATCGATGCCCGGGTAAAGAAAGCCATCCCTGTACATTGGGGAGCATTTGCCCTGGCGATGCATGCATGGAAGGATCCTATTGAGCGGTTTGTTGCTGAAGCCAGAAAACAGAACTATGATATTTGCACCCCTGATCTGGGTGATGTGGTAGTTCTCGGCCAGGAACCGGAAGAAAATGAGTGGTGGGAAAAAGTTAAATAAACTTCAGGAATTTCGACAGTCTTGAAACAGGCAATTATATACCCCTTACAGAGGTCAAATTTGGGGGTGGACCTATCCAGTTCCCCGACTCAAAACTCCTTCATCCGCTCATCCCGAGCCTCAATTGCCCTGATCACCGTCTTTTCCAACCTGGCAATATCCTTTTCATCACGAGGTATTTCCACCACATGCAATCTTTTTCATCAAGCCTCCTGGGATCAAAAGAAACAAAATAACACCGATCCAAACCCATTACCCACATCGCCCCCTGAACCTGCCAGTAATAATCAGGTTTTATACCTTTCAGATTTGAAGCCGTTTGAATTCTGTTGAAATAATTGAGATGAACCTTTGCGTTATAGGGACATTTTACTTCAACCAAGGCCTTTTCATTTCCTGCTTCATCCAGTATCAGACCATCAGGAGTGGCACCGGCTTCCGTGACTTCCGGATGCGTTACAAATCCACACTCATGTATGGTCGCCCCAAGTACCGTTCCAAAGCTTTAAGGGCCGGTGATTCCATTCTGCTACCCCATCGCATGGCTTTGTTAATCATTACTTTCACATTTCCTCCCGACTGCTTTTCCCGTGCTTTCTCATAAATATGATTTAATGCCGGAATGGACCAACCTTCCCGATTGGAAGTTGTCATTAATTTACCAAAGCTCGATGCCGTGAACTTACCGGACCGGGCACTATACCATTCCGGTGTCTGCGGTGTAATGAAGTTTGTACGCATGATGTAAAGTTGGCAATTAATTAATGTAAACCTGCCCTTTTTAATAAAAAAATGACTCCAAAACATGTAACTGGAAATGGAACACAGTTCATCCCGAACGAGATTTCATATCGAGTGTATACGAAGTGTCGGGACCAGAAACTAGCAACTGGATGAACTATTTTTTTAGTTAAAACTAATTTTTTAGTTGATTTAACTAAAAAATTAGTTTACATTTGAATCAAAATACGAATCAATGCAGAAATTATCCAAACGAGAAGAAGAGATCATGCAGGTTTTGTGGCAGCTGGAAAAAGCCTTTGTCAAGGAGGTTATTGAACTATTGCCCGAACCTAAGCCACATTACAACACCGTATCGACCATCATCAGGATTCTGGAAGACAAGGAATTTATCGGCCACAAAAGTTTTGGCAAGACCTATCAGTATTTCCCACTAGTATCCAAGGAAGAGTATCAAAAAAGCGAGGTGGGTGATGTGATCCGCAATTACTTTGACAATTCCTATAAAAAAATGGTGGCCTACTTTGCCAATGAGGAAAAGATTAGTGAAGAGGAACTGGATGAAATTCTCAAGATGATCAAAAACAAAAACGCATGATGTTATACATCCTCCATACAACCCTGCTCATTGCTGTTTCGTATTTTTTTTACAAAGCATTTTTACAGCGTGAAACCTTCTTCCAACTGAACCGATGGGTCCTGATGGGAAGCATGTTTTTGGCGTTTACGCTGCCATTCCTGCAGATCCCTGAAGACTGGTCATTGAGAACTGTTGAGGATCCATTATTCAGCTTTAATCAGCAAATCCCGGCTGAAGAAGTTAACCAACAGGTTCAAAAGCATGCTTCGTTGGAAGCTCCGGAAAAACAAGCTCCGGTTACTTTTGAAACTGAAGCCGAAACAAAAGTCGAAGCTTTCTCCACAAGCACGAAACCAGAAATGTCAGCTAAAAAGGAAACTTCCTTGGAAGCAAATCCTGTGCCTGCCAAAAAAAGCTGGAAGATTTCCTGGACCACCCTGCTCAAATACATTTACCTAACCGGTTTAGCCATTTTCTTGCTGAACTTTCTCATTCAGTTATTCACGCTGCTGATAAAGCGATTCACCTTACCCTATATCATAGATGGCAAAATCAGAATTGTAGAACTCAACACTGATGAAGCGCCATACTCTTTCCTCGACTGTATTTTTATCAACCCGGAAAAATACGATTGGGAAACCTACAACCAGATCCTGGAACATGAAAAAATACACATCCAGCAAGGGCACAGTGTTGATTTACTGCTTGCTGAATTGATGGTTGCCCTGCAATGGTTCAATCCATTTGCATGGCTGCATCGCAAAATCGTATCCGACAACCTGGAATATTTTACAGACAAGCAAATGCTGCACAAAGGCACTAACAGGGAATCTTACCAGATGAACCTGCTTCGGGTGGCCGTTCCACAGTACGCGCTTCGCCTGGCGAATAATTATAATCACTCGATCTTAAAAAAACGTATTTTCATGATGAACTCAAAGAAATCATCCGTCCGGTCAAGCTGGAAATATCTTGCTTTGATTGCCCTGTTTGGCTTTTCAGTCCTTACACTGAATGCCATAAAATCAGACGACGCTACCGACCAATTCCCTCAACTTGCTCCGGCAGAAATTACAGAACCGGAAACCAATGATCCGGAACCCGCTGAAGCTATCAGCGAAAGACCGCAACCCGTCACTGTTCAGTCTATTGTTGAAGAATACAATCTCAACCCAAACAGGATGGCGAAAGGCCACTGGGATGCGACCATCAAAGGGAAAGAAGCTTGTTTTAAATTCAAAGCACCTTCCGACAGTGGCCATGATAACTGGTGGAAACCAAGTTGCTTCGAAACCAGTGAATTCACTCCTGCATTAACCAACAAACTGGAATCTTTCTCTCTGCAAAGAACAGCTGGAACGCTCAATTTCAAAGGAAAATTCTCAGGTAATGAAGGCAACGGCACCTACGCTTTCACAGAAAATGAATCCTTCAAGGCTTATTTGGCAAAAGAAGGCCTTTTGGATGAAGAAGAAGATGAATTCCTGTTCCACTGTTTCTTCGCCGATATTGACCAGGAATATATAAGCTATCTTAAAAAAGAAAACTTTGAATTCGGTTCTGACGAATTGGCTGCTCTCGGTCACTTCGAAATGGATCTCGAATACCTGAAGCAACACAACAAGACCTTTTCTGCTTTTGGTTTTGAAAAACCTGGCCTGGAAGACCTTATAGCTCTGGAAATTCATGATGTGAAACCTGAATTCATCAAAGAATACCAGAAAATGGGCCTTACGGACCTGGGTTGGGAAGAAGTTATCGGTCTGTCCATTCACGATGTTACTCCAACATATGTAAAAGGTTTACGCGATGAAGGACTTACGGACCTTTCTGCTGAAGAGGTTGTTGGATTTGCCATTCATGATGTTGATGCCGAATTCATCAAATCCATGAAAAACATGGGATTCCGGGATTTTTCCGCTGAGGAGATCATGGCAGCCAGCATTCACGACATCACTCCTGAATACCTGAAGTCTTTTGAAAAAGCAGGACTTGGCAAATTATCCATGGAAGAAATCACCCAATTCGCCATCCACGATGTAAAGCCGGAGGATATCAAAGCTTTCAAGGCTATGGGATTCCGCGACTTAACTCCCGAAGACATCGTGATCGCTCACATCCACGACGTGACTCCTGAATATGTCGCCGCATTTGAAAAAGAAGGGTTCGCCAATATGTCTATGGAGGAGATCGCCCAATTTGCTATCCATGATGTCAAACCGGAAGATATCAAAGCTTTCAAGGCTATGGGATTCCGCGATATGACTCCCGAAGATATAGTGATCGCCCACATCCACGACGTGACTCCTGAGTATGTGGAGGCTTTTAACAAAGAAGGCTTTAACAATATGTCCATGGAGGAGATCGCCCAATTTGCTATCCATGATGTCAAACCGGAAGACATCAAAGCTTTCAAAGCTATGGGGTTCAGGGAAATGACGCCAGAAGATATTGTAGGTGCACACATACACGGGGTAACACCGGAATACCTGGCTGGTTTTGAAAAAGTTGGTCTTGGGAAATTGGATATGGAGGAAATAACTTCCTTTGCCATCCACAATGTTCAACCTGAGGATGTCAAAGCTTTCAAAGCTATGGGGTTCAGAGAAATGTCACCGGATGACATCATTGGAGCTCAAATTCATGGAGTGACACCAGAATATCTGGCATCTTTTGAAAAAGAAGGAATGGGTAAAATGTCGATGGAAGAAATCACCCAGTTTGCCATTTTTAATGTAGAACCTGCGGACATTAATAAATTCAAATCAATTGGATTTAAAGACATTTCCGCAGAGGAGATCATCCAGGCAACTATCCACGACGTTTCACCGGAATACATCAAATCCATCCGCGACCTTGGCCTTAAAGATGCATCCATGGAAGAATTCGTGCATGCCAAGATCATGGGCGTTACGCCTGAATTCATCAAGAAGAAACAGGCGGAAGGCAAAAAAGGATTGAGCCTTGAAGAATACACTGAGCTTAAGATCCATCCAATGGATTAATCTTGATTTTGCAATTGATTAGGGTCTAACTTTCCAGTTAGGCCCTAATTTTTTCCTTCCTTCGCCTTAGCCTTTTCACTCCAAACACTTATAATTTTCCGGAATAAACCGCGGTGCACAAAAGCAGAGGAAAACCAAATCTTCCTCTCCAGTATTGGTAATCCGCTGCGGAGCATTAGCAGGAATGACAACTGTATCTCCTGGTCCTACCCTACCCATCTTTTCACCATTGATTTCCATCTCTCCTTGCCCGGAAAGGATATAATAACATTCCAGGCCATCCAGGGAATGAAGCGCAGTCGTCTGTCCTGGTTCGACTCTGGCTCGGGCAATAGAAGCTACTTCGCTGGATTGATTAAATAATTCAATGATATGGCAGCGTTCATCGGTGTAGTATTCCTTTGCTTCGTTGGTGGGCAGGATTTTTGGTTTGGACATATTAAAAAAAAGATTTGAAAAGATTTTGATCCTACTTACGCCTCAAATCATCCAAAGGCAGCTCCATTCCCGGCATGACGTCTTCCCCTTTAAGCACCTGCCCCTTAAAACCTTTGAGCAGTTGCACCTCTTCTCCAACCCGATAAATATGCACAACCTCCTCATATGGGTCAATAAGCCATGCCAAACGCACACCATTACCCATCCAGGTATCGCTCATTTTCTTTTGAAGCCGGTCCAGGTCATCAGACTGAGACCGAATCTCCACTACAAAATCAGGAACAGCCTTCAGGAAGTCTTCATCACTGGATTCGGGTAATATGGAAAGTCGTTCATCAGATACCCAGGCACAATCAGGGCAACGGATAGAGCCATCAGGAAGTTCTATGCCGGTGGATGGGCTGAAAACTTCCCCACTCTTATTTTTCAAATACCAGATAAATAAATATCCGGAGACCGTCAATTCATTTTTACCGGATCCTTTTTTTACCGGGGTCATAATAATCGTTTTTCCACTATCGTCGAGTTCCATTTGAAAATCAGGGAACTTGCTGGACAATTGGATAAACTCCTCCCTGGACATTGGTTTGTTCAATGTAATAGGAGCAAATTCCATCCATTCCCTGATCGGATTATTGATGACTTCCGGTTGAGACATTTGTTTTAATGCTTTTGAAGTCATGCAATTTACGAATTTTTGAGGTTAATTGCCTGCATCAGGCGGCAAGGAGGCTTCCAATACCGAAATCGCAATTTGTTTTTCCATTTGAATTGTTTTTTGGTTAAAAAATCGATACTGCCAAAATTATGGGGCTTTAACCCCTTTATCCGTCAATTAGCCGCTTACTGCCGTTTATAATCGTTTTTAGCCGTTTTTAATCGGGTAGTTGATTTGGGTGGAAGAAGGTTTAACCACGGAGATCTCAAATGGAATAAAGAGACATCCCGCACCAAAGGTCGGGAGAAGGCACAGGGCCCACAGAGAAATAATTTCGTACCTATAATCCCTCTGAAACATTCAAAACTACTTGAACCCTTGAAACAATAGGAAACCTTTGAAACTCCTGAAACAAAAAATCACCCTTTCCCCCTACCAAACAATAAATTCCATCATTTTGCATTTAAAATTTACCATTTCACCTCGTTTCCTTAACTTTACCCGCAATGAATCTGCCATTACATATAGCGCGCCGGTATCTGTTTGCCAAGAAGTCAACCAATGTCATCAATATCATCACAGGTATTGCTGTTTTTGGGATTTCTGTGGGGACTGCAGCGCTTATTCTTGTGCTTTCTGTATTTAATGGTTTTGAGGATCTGATCACCAGCATGTACAGCTATTTCAATCCGGATGTAAAGGTGGCACCGGTGCAAGGGAAGTTTTTTGAAGCTTCAGACAGTCTGCTGGCGGAGATCAAAACCATTCCCGGGGTAGAATATGTTTCGGAAACCATGGAAGAAGTCGCCGTTTTCGAGTACAAGGACAATAATGCTATAGGGGTATTATTCGGTGTTGATGAACACTACCGCAATGTATTGAACATCGACTCAACAGTGAGAGAAGGCAGTTTCAAATTATATAGCGGTCGCCACCATGCGGTACTCGGATTGGGAATGCGCAACAAACTGGGGGTGAATATCAATGATGAATTTGCCGCACTCAATGTGTACATGCCCAAACGAAAAAAGGTCGGACTTTTTGAACCGATGTTCGTCAAACGATTTGCCTATCCCTCAGGCACCTTTATGATCCAGCCGGAATTTGACAATCAATATATTTTCACCTCGCTGGCTTTTGCCCGGGAATTGCTCGGGATTGGAAAAAAAGTGAGTTCGCTGCAAATAAAACTGGCACCCGGTTTTGACATTCCCGAGACCCTTGAGGCCATTCAAGAGATCGTCGGTCCGGATTATACGGTTAAAAATAAATACCAACAGCAGGAGTCTTTCCTGAAACTCATGCAGGTAGAAAAATGGCTCAGCTTTGCCATTGTGGGGCTCATGATGTTATTGATCTCCTTCAACATGATCGGTGCGCTGTGGATGATCGTTCTGGAAAAACAGAAAGACATTTCCATCCTGAAATCCATGGGAGCGACCAGCAAGCTGGTTCGAAATATATTCCTGTTTGAAGGGTTGCTGCTGACCGGCATGGGAATCCTCATTGGATTTATCCTGGCCTGGGCCATCTATTTCCTTCAGAAGTCGGTTGGTATTATCAGCGTACCAGGAGATTTTATCATCGATGCATACCCAATGAGCATGCAATTCTTTGACTTTTTTGTTGTTGCTGTGATTGTCGGAATTATTGGCCTGCTGGTATCTATAGCTCCGGCAAGACGAGCTATGAAGGTTCCGGCAATGATGCGGGAAGAGTAAGCTGGTTGCTAGTTGCTGGTTGCTGCCCCGACCTAGCGGTACGGGATTTCGCTATGCTCAACTTCGCTCCAGTTGCTGGTTAAGTAGATTGATATGATAAAAAATTCAAAATTAGCTTTCCATAACTAAATAGGCCTTCTTATGAAAATGATCATCCATCCTTACAATCTTGAATTGGAGCACACCTTTACCATCACACATGAATCTCGAACGAATCAGGACGGGATTATCTTAGAATTGCAGGATGAAGGATTTTCCGGATTTGGGGAAGCATCTGCAACTACCTATTACGGTTTAACGATGGATGGTATGATCGAAAAACTGGAATCTATCCGACCGATCATCGAATCAGCTACCATTGAAACTCCGGAAAGCTTTTGGGAAGAAATGTCCAAACACCTGAAAGGACACCCATTTGAATTGTGCGCCCTCGACATTGCTGCTCATGATCTGTACGGCCAGAAACAAGGTTTACCTACTTATAAGGTTTGGGGGCTTGAAGCCAAAAACATGCCAAAAAGCAATTACACCATTGGCCGGGACTCAATCGAAGTTATGGTGGATAAAATGAAGCAAATGCCATGGCCACTTTACAAAATCAAACTGGGAACGGATCACGATCTGGATATCATACGGGAACTACGCAAACATACAGATGCCATCTTCCGCATCGATGCCAATACTGCCTGGACTGCTGAAGAAACCATCAAAAATGCTCCGGTTTTAAAAGAACTCGGTGTGGAATTTCTTGAGCAACCATTGAAGACCGACGATTGGGAAGGTTTGAAAAAAGCTCGTGAGGAAAGTGTTTTGCCTATTATCGCCGATGAAAGCTGCCAGGTAGAATCCGATGTGGACAAATGCCATGGATACTTTCATGGTGTAAATATTAAACTGGTCAAATGCGGGGGCCTCACCCCTGCCCGCAGGATGATCAAACGTGCCAAAGAATTGGGTATGAAGGTCATGGTGGGCTGTATGACGGAATCTTCCGTGGGTATTTCTGCCATTGCACATCTGCTGCCAATGCTGGATTATGTGGATATGGATGGTGCTTTGCTGCTTAAAGAGGATGTTGCGGAAGGGGTGATTGTAAAACCGGATGGTGTTGAATTTGCCGATCGAAATGGTATTGGTGGGCGCTTGAAAAAATAGCCGGTAAGATTGTCTTCCAAAAACTTCTACATTCTGCGGTTGGATATTCGATACCTCGCCTGCTGTCGCAGTAAGGCAGGTTCTGCGGTTCTGTGTAATTAATGTTGCGAGTTGCAGATGTAGAGTTATTGAATAAAAAAACCTAGCGTACCTTGCGATTCCTTACGTTCCTAGCGGTTAAACAACTATACTAAACTGTTTTTCATTTCCGGAAGATAAACAAGCAAACTTTTGTACACCGGAGACCAGGTTGAAAGACGGAAATTCTTTTTTAACCGCAAATGGAAGGAACTGACATCCCGAACGAGATTTTATAGAGTGTATACGTAGTGTCGGGAGTGCGCAAAGGATCCGCAAGGGTCGCAAGGAAGCTAATCTAGCATCATGGTTGTCTTTTATTTCAAAAAATTTTAACCACAGAGCTAACTGAGAAGGCACAGAGAACACTGAGCGTTTTAAAAATTGCTTACCCACAAAACAAACACCCGTAATCCTCGTTACATTTTAAGTGTTCAAATAACTCATCCAATGACCTTGAGATACCTGATTGCATTTGCCTTTATCATCCTGTCTGTCTCCCTTTACGGAGAAGCCTATTTCGTGCATGGAACCGGCTGCGACAACTCGGTTTGGAATGATGTGATCAGAACGGAGATCAGAGATGTATTCGGTCATGACCATTATGCCGATCAGGTGGAGTTTTTTGAATGGAGTGGAGCAAACAACACCTTTGCCAGAATCAAAGCTGCGGACAATTTACTGGCACATATCCTGGAAAGCAGATCCAGGTATAACATTAATGAACCTTGCATAACACTCATTGGCCATAGCCATGGCGGCAATGTGATTTTAATAGCCAGCGAATCACTTAGCAAAATCCTTGGGTCAGATGTGGATATCAATATTATCACCCTGAACACTCCTAACGTAATCGGTGGTGCTCAACTCGCCGACCCGGAAATCAACCATTTTAATATCTATTGTCCTAATGATAAGATCATTCCCTTTGCGGGATTCAACAGATCCGGCCTGCAGGATGATTTTTCTGAGGAAGCAAAACTTAAAAACGAGTATTCTCACCCGGGTGATCTCGACAGTGGTAAGAAGGGATCGACTTCCCGGACTTTTGGAATGGCAACCAGTAACATTGCTTATAAGGATCAATATTTTCTCAAAGGAGTCGTGCCCATCAAACACTTGTCCTGCCACAGAGGTATGTTACCCAAAAATGTGGAACAGTGGGTCACCACTTTGAGGGTAGTGGCTAATCAGGAAACTGAAATTCACCTTTCACAAAACAGCGAATCGATCAATTCTGCAAATTAATTTGCTGAAGATTTTCCAATCGATTCCTTTCCAGGAAGTCATCGATGGTCTCAAAATGCTCAATAACCCGCTTATCCTTAAATTCAAAAACTTTTTCGGAAAGCCCCTGTAAGAAATCTCTGTCGTGAGAAACGAGGATAAGGGTCCCGTCAAAAGCGAGTAAAGCTTCCTTCAAAACATCCTTTGACCTTAGATCAAGGTGATTGGTAGGCTCATCCAGAATGAGGAAATTCACCGGTTCAAGCAACAATTTCACCATGGCCAGGCGGGTGCGTTCCCCTCCTGACAATACCGACACTTTTTTATCAATATCATCGCCGCTAAACATAAACTGTCCAAGGATATTTTTGATCTGAGTTCGAATATCACCCTTGGCCACATTGTCGACCGTCTGGAAAACGGTGAGTTCAGAATCTAATAGCGAGGCCTGGTTTTGAGCAAAATACCCTACTTCTGTATTATGCCCCAAGGCACATTCTCCCTCAAAATCTATTTCTCCCATGATGGCTTTTATCATGGTGGACTTCCCTTCACCATTCCTTCCTACAAAGGAAACCTTTTCTCCCCGCTTGATGGTCAAATTGGCATCATTGAACACCTCCAGGTCATCATATCTTTTAGACAGGTGTTTGGCAATTAACGGATAATCACCGGAACGATTACAAGGCGGAAATCTGAGTTTGAGTGATGATTTGTCCACCTCATCAATTTCGATGATTTCCAGTTTTTCCAACATCCGTTCCCTTGAATTTACTTGATTAGCTTTAGAATAGGTTCCTCTGAATCGCTCGATAAATCGCTTACTTTCCTCAATAAACTTTTGCTGATCCTTATAGGCTTTTATCTGGGCGGCTCTTCTTTCCTCACGCAATTCCAGGTAATGAGAATAATTGGCTTTATAATCATAAATCCGGCCCATGGTAATTTCAATGGTGCGATTGGTGATATTATCAATAAAAGCTCTATCGTGTGAAATAACAATAACTGCCTTTGCCTTATTGATCAGAAAATCTTCCAGCCACATCACGGACTCGATATCAATATGATTGGTAGGCTCATCCAGCAGGATCAGATCCGGTTTTTGAAGCAGGATTTTGGCTAACTCGATACGCATTCTCCAGCCACCGCTGAATTCACTGGTTGGCCTGGTGAAATCTTCCCGCTTAAAACCAAGGCCCAACAGGGTCTTTTCCACCTCCGCATCGTGATTGACCTCTTCCATGGCATAATAGATCTCTCCCAGTTCACTCACCTTGTCAATGATCGCCATATATTCCGGAGAGTCAAAATCCGTGCGGGTTTCCAATTCTTTATTGAGGCGTTCCATCTCTGCCTGCATTTCGAACACCTGCTGAAATGCTTTGGCCGTTTCCTCGAAAACGGTGCAGTTATCCTCCGTAAGCAAATGTTGAGGCAGATAAGCAATGACTACCTCCTTTGGGTGGTTTACCTTCCCTTTGGTAGCACCACGAACACCGGCAATGATTTTCATCATAGTCGATTTACCGGCACCATTCTTTCCCATCAAGGCGATTTTGTCATTCTCATTGATCACAAAGGATACATCCTTAAAAAGCGTTTTACCGCTAAATTCAACCGTCAGGCCATCTACAGAAATCATATTGGTGTTCTTTTAAGCCGCAAAAGTAAAAAAAGAGCATGACTCCACACAACGTTTGAAAAATGCAAGAGATCTTGTAAACCAAAATTACAGATAATTGGTCTTCCCGTTTATTATGCCTACTTTCACCGAACTTTTTAAACCAAAATTCACAACAAATGAAAGATCTTAAATTTCCCATCCAATTCACCTTTAAAATCACCACACTTGCCAACGACTTTACGGCTACCGATGCAACGGGAAAAACTGTTGCTTATGTCAGACAAAAAATGTTGAAGCTGAAGGAAGATGTTTCCGTCTACGATGATGAAACACGTTCGAATATCAGTTACAAAATTAAAGCCGACAGATGGCTGGACTTCTCGGCTGCCTATAAGTTTTTTGATAGTGACGGAACACCTTTTGGTAAAATCGCCCGAAAAGGCTGGCGTTCCATCTGGAAAGCGGAATATGAGCTGATCGATGAAAACGAACAATTACAGTATCACATCCGGGAAGAAAATGGCTGGGTTAAAGTGATGGATTCCCTGCTTGGAGAAATTCCAATTCTTGGCATTTTCACCGGCTATTTTTTCAATCCGTCTTACCTGGTTACGGAAACCTCCGGAAAAGAAATAGTCAGAATCAAAAAGCAACCTTCCTTTTTTGGAAGGAATTTTTTGGTAGAAAAAATCGGCCCCATGGATAATGATGATGACGACAGGATCATGTTGGGACTTATGATGATGATCCTTTTGGAAAGACGAAGGGGGTAACTCAGGATGTTGGTCAAAAAAACGATGGTTTGGGCAAATTCCCGGACCATCGTTTGTATATTTAAGGCCAATAATATGGCTGCAATGCAAGACCAAACCAAACTCCTCCTTATCAAATCCATTCATACACTGATCTGGATCTTTTTTGCTGCTCTGATCTTCTATATTTTTTACAGCGGGCTGACTGGTGATATCAACTTTATGACCTGGATCGCCGTAGGGTTTGTCATTCTGGAAGGGTTGGTATTACTGATCTTCAATATGTTTTGCCCTTTAACGCTGGTCGCCCGAAAATTTTCGGATTCTGATAAAGACAATTTCGACATCTTCCTGCCGGATTGGATTGCCCGGAATAATAAATTGATTTTTTCCATAATATTTGTCTCGGGCTTGGTGCTGATCGGAGTAAGATTGCTGATTTAAAAGACCATCAATATGTACCAGAAGTATCGACGTATTCTAATCCTTTTTCTGACCGGCTTCATTGCCTTCACTGCTATTATAGGAGGAATTGTCATGCTTGCCGGGTTGGAAAATTTTCCAATGGAATGGATTGAAGGAACTATTTTCAAAAGTTATACCATCCCCGCCTTAATTTTATCCTTTGTGGTTGGCGGAAGTTCCCTGGTTGCGTTCATCCTATTGTTAAAAAAACATCGCTTAGCCCACAAAGCCACCATGGCCGCCGGGGTGATCATGATCGGACAGATCATCGGAGAGTTGATTATCCTTAAGCAAGAACCACCCGTACCTACAGATATTGAAATTTTTTATTTTGCATTGGGACTTATTGTGCTTATTTTAGGGATTTATAATTACAAAAAATAAACCCTCCGGAGGTTTTTTCCTGAAATAATTAAATTTCCAAAACACCCGACATCATGACCAAACACCTGACCTTAGAAACAGAACGTCTCTTCCTTCGCCCAACCTCTTTTGAAGATGCGGATTTTGTACTCAGACTCATGAATAGCCCAAAGTGGATTCAAAATATCGGAGACCGAAAAGTCCGAACTGAAGAGGACGCCCGAAATTATATCAAAAACAAAATGCATCCTCAACTGGAACGCCTCGGCTTTTCCAACTATACCGTAATCCGAAAATCAGATGGTGAAAAAATGGGCTCCTGTGGGCTATACGACCGGGAAGGGCTCGAAGGGGTAGATATTGGTTTTGCATTCCTTCCGGAATTCGAAGGTAAAGGATATGCATTCGAAGCCGCCCGAAAAGTTCTGGATACGGGCATTAACCATTTCGGAATCACAAAAGTCAGTGCCATCACTATTGAGGCAAACCTCCCCTCCCGTAAACTCATCGAAAAACTGGGCCTGACATTTTCAAAAATCATCAATCTGCCAGATGATCCGGAGGATTTGATGTTGTATGAACTGAAAATTTGATCACAACGCTAATCCTTCCATATGAACCACCATGCAAAATCTATCAGAACTTTCATTGGCTCAAAAGACTTTGAAGTTTCCCGAAGATTCTACCAGACTCTGGGATTCGAAGAAGTAATCATCTCTAACGATTTATCACTTTTCAAAACCGGAGATCTCGGCTTTTATTTACAAGATTATTACGTAAAGGATTGGGTTGACAATTCGATGATCTTTCTCGAAGTTGAAAACCTGGAGCAACATTATTCAGATGTTTTAAAGTTGAAGTTGCCCGATTATTTTCAAGGTGTAAGGATTTCCAATATACAGGCCAATGATTGGGGAAAGGAATATTTCATCCATGACCCATCAGGGGTTTTATGGCATTTTGGAGTTTTTAAACAGGAGTAGGATTATCAAAAAAAGCTATTTTTATTCAAAACTTCCCTCTCCATACTTCAGTACATCGCTCCTCACATCCCTCCGTTAGATGCGCGTTTTCTTTGTTAAAGATATTTTGAACACCAAAACTTTGACAAAATGCAAAAGAAAATTAATCGAAGGAACTGGCTCCAATTAGGTATGGGAGCCACAGTAGGTACTTTGTACACATCCATTTTCGGCTGTACAACTCCTACACCAGAAGAAGCAGAAGCAATCTGCGAACCCACCGTAAATCAAACCATGGGACCTTTTTATCCCAATAAAGATCAGCAAGACAAAGATTTTGACCTGACTTCCTTTAATGGTTCAGATGCTCTCCCACAAGGAGAGATCATCTATGTCAGAGGGAAAGTAACGGATGAAAACTGCAATCCCATAAAAGGAGCTGTAGTAATGATATGGCAGGCCAATACCCATGGCAAATACTCACATGAATATGATCATAGTTCCATTGAGTATGACCCAAATTTTCAGGGATGGGGCCAGGTTACCACCAATGAAAATGGCGACTATGGTTTTAAAACGATCAAGCCGGGAGCCTACCCGTTGTCAGAAGGAAGTGCGGATTACAGAACTCCTCATATACATTTTAAGATATCAAGACGGGGGTATCATGAATTGATCACGCAGTTATATTTTGAAGGGGAGGAACTGAACGAGAAAGACATTTTACTTGGTGCACTCAATGCCGAAGAACAATCCCAGGTAGTTCGCCCAAAGATCACCGGGGCTGACGGCATTGAAGATAGTGCCAGTTTGGTAACATTTGACGTAGCTCTGGAAAAAGTGAAAGACACTTCTCCCAAAAATAATCTTGAGGAGCTTTGTGGCAAATATAAAGTTGACATCGAGTCTCCTGAAATGAAAGAGGAGTTAAGTCTATTTTACGGTGGTCAAAGAGAAGAACTAACGTTGACCGTATCTACTGAAAACGGCCTTTTATATGCAGAAATGCCTATCCAGCCCAAATGCGAAATAAAACCCATTGGAGATAATATCTACGCATACCTTGCCTTTGAAGCGGATATTCATTTTCAAAAGGATGACAATGGCAAGGTCACTGGTTTGGAATTGAAAAGGCATTACAAATTCCCAACACTTTCTGCAGCAAAGATCAACTAATTCTCCCTTAAAGCAAAGCGACTTTTTCAAGTCGCTTTGTTATTATTTTGGTAAATTTATGTTTGGTCAATACCGGCCAAAACCCGGGGCTATTTCCCAGGGAATTACAACCAAAACCTTTACCATGAAAAGAAGACTTTATATCGCTTTGGCCATTCTTCATTTATTTGTAGCCATTGGCGCGATTCCGGCGGGTTATGCCCTTTTCAAAAACCCTGACGGTTCTTCCCTGGGCATGTCGGCAGAATGGCTGGAAGGTTCTCCTTTTCCGGATTTTTTCATCCCCGGGCTTTTCCTGTTTATCGTATTGGGGCTTGGCAACCTGCTGACAGCCATGCCGGTTTTCAAACAACATAAACTCAGTGGTATGGCTGGGTTAAGTATGGGATTCATTCTTGTCATTTGGATTATTATCCAGGTAGCTATTGTAGGTCTGGCCAGTTTTTTACAACCTTTATTTTTCTTTGTTGGGCTCATTCAACTGATGTTGGGATATTGGATTTTCAGGTTGGCTAAAGCTTAGAGTATTCAGGTAGCTGGTTGCTTGCATTAGAAATACTATTTTTCAGAAAAATAATATTTCTGGCAGTGATCCCTCCATAAGAATTTCCAAAACTCATTATGTTCCTTAATTTTACCCCGACATACGGTTTTGGCTTAATTCTTTTGCCTCAACTTGTACTCATTGATAAAAAACTAACACAGACTATGAGAATTGCGCTCATCCTGAGTTCCCTTTTCTGGGCCTCTACCCTTTTTGCCCAAAAATCGACTTTCAAACTTCCGGAGATTGACCATGATAAGACAGAAACAGCGGAAGGCACCACCACTTATGTCAAAAATGGTAAAATCGTGCTCGAAGCTCATCACCCCTACAATAATACGATCACCTATTTCTGCAATAAATCCAATGTCGTTTTCGATTCCGTTCACATCTATCATGGAAAAGAAATGATGGAAGTTCGCTTCAAGAATGGAGGAAATTATGCGGGGTATCAGGTAAAAAAATGGACAGAGGACAGTAATGTGGTTACCTTTGAACGGTATTTTAATAATAAGACCCTCGCCTATCGCTATCAGGGCATCGCCATGAATGCTGTTTACAACAAACCATCTCCTGCCTGTGCAAATGATTTTTTGCGGATTGGCCGTGATGTTAAATATGACGAAAATGGCCAGGAGATCTACAATGTAAATTACGACAATGGCAAAGCCCGATTCACCATTGATACCAGCAGTAAAACAGGTAAAAAACAACTAAAGGCACTCAAAAAAGCAGCGGACCTGATAGTTCAGAATGCCTACGGTAAAACTTTCTTTAAAAAACACATCAGGTTTAATCCTTCAAAATCGAGAGGTTATTATCCGGACTCCTATTCCTACCATAAAAACAAAGGCAATCCGGATCCCAGGTTTGGATTACACAACTGGTATAAACCGGAAAATGATGTGATCACCTATGCGGATATTTCCTACACTGTGTTTTTGGATGAGGACAATGTTGGTGATTTTATCACCATCCGGCTTGACAAAAACGGTAAACTGGTAGATGCTGTTGACGAAGGTTACGCCCGTAAATGGAATATGACCAGAGGCATGATCGAAGGTTCTCCGGATCAAACTTTTTTACCGCCTTCGAAAGCCATCGAATTTGCCAAAGACAATGGTCTATACCTCACAGGCGACTACCTGCTGGACGCATATTGGGAGCCCTTTCAAAAAAGTGGTTACCTGGGCAAATTCTACTACCGTATCCGATGCAATGAACACGTCAAACAAATGGTAGGCGGACGATTATACCTGTACGACGAATGGCTGATCAATCCATTCACCAAAGAGGTCATTAAAGACCGGGAATACCGGGACGGAGCTTTCATGGAACTCGACTTTCCCCGAAGATCACAACAAAACGGACTTTATGGCTTCAACAGGTCATTTTATGAAATGGAAAAGAAAGATCCCCAGATCCCATTTGTCTACCAGGAGCTGCCTCGTGAGATCCAATACAGGATGATCGCCAAAAAGGATGGGAAATACGGTATGATCTCCATGAAAAATGAGATGATGATCCCTTTCGAATATGATCGCATGAGTTTTGTCCGATTCAACCTCCGCAGGTTTAAAAACGAATTTGTGCTCGTTCAGCAAAACGGCCTCTTGGGCATGATGGATACGGAAGGCAATGAAATTTTACCTGTAAAATATAATTCCATGCGCAAAAAAGATGAGAACACTATCGTTGGCTATATCAGCGAGACGGAAAAAGTGACCTATAATTTCAGAACTAAAAAAACCGTGGAAAAATAATGAAGCATCGTTTGTTGAAATCAGGAATTGCTTTAGGGTTCATTTTTTGCTTTGGAGTTGCAAACGGGCAATTTGTGGAGATGGATATCGAACCCATGGCCAGCTATGAATATCTCCCCTATTTCCCGGAAAAACTGATGGCACAACAACCTTCAGCTATTTTACCGCACAGCTCCCTGAGCCAATCATTCGCCTGGACAACCACGCGTCCGGACACCATCACCATCCACCAAAAGGTCATCATTGGAGACATGGACACTACCCAAATGTATTGCTTCGTCCAGAATGATCACCCCGCCGCTGATCTTTTCCTGGCGGTCAAAAACCAGGATCAGTGGGTGGTTATAAAAACGATCATTTTCAGGCACCTGACCTATGATGCTACCCAATTCCAAGTGGTTCATCTGGGCAGGCAAAAAGTCCCACATCTGGAGGTGATCGTTTTCCGGGAAAAGAATGTGCTTGGACAACATGGCCGGAGAGTGAGTTCGCAATGGAAACGCTGCACAACCACCTCACTCATCAACCTGAACACACTTCAAAGATCCTTAGCGAATGTTTATACCGGCTACGAATATATTTACACCATTAAACAATATAAAAATGATATAAAACACAGCAATATCCAAACGGCAAACCTATGGTACGATTTTAAAATCAATTACAAAAAAGGCAAGATCAAGGTCAAACCACTGGACAATCGACTGGATGCTTTAGAGCAAACGGGAGAGGAAGCTCCGGTGTTGATAAATTCTGAGGAAGAAAAGAATGCGCCGCTGTTAAAAACAGGCGTGTATAAATTTGATGGGGAGCGGTTTGTGTTTAGGAAGTAGTTTACCATAACAATTAATATGAAAACCAAACAAAAACCAAAAACTCATAAGTTCATCCTGCTTGGACTGATCCTTTGGATTTCAGCAATTGTCCTTTTTGGGGCAATCTTTTTTATCCGGTTTAAATTTGGCGACATTACCAACGAACATACAGGCTCCGGGTTTCTCTACGACCTGAGTCTGCTTATTCTTAACTTTGGGGTATTTGGTATTCCTATAGTTATGGTTTTTGCGTTAGTATTGTTTGGGGTAAAAAAACTGTTTGAAAACAAACCATGAAAAAGAGACTAAAAAAGATACTTCTATGGTCAGTAATAATTGGATTCATTTTGGCCAACATCATGGTTTATAATCATGCCTATAGGTTTACTCATTTTTCAGAAAAAGAAATTGAGAGAACCAACGCTGCGGAAAGTTTATCCTTAAAAGAGAAACTCAGCACCCTGGCTTTTGGCATAAAGGTTCCAAAACCCAAAAATCAACAACTACCTGAAGATTCTTTTGAAACCCATATTTTAAAGAGTCATGAAAATATTGAAATCTGGAGGATTCCTATTCAGTTTCCAAGAGGGATAGTTATCCTGTTCCATGGTTATTCAAGTTCAAAGGCAAGCATGTTACCTTATGCAAAGCAATTCAGAAATATGGGATACGAAACCATTTTAGTTGATTTCATGGGCAGCGGAGGTTCATCAGGGTACAATACTACCATTGGATATAAGGAAGCTCATGATGTTAAAATGGTTTATGAATTTGTAAAACGACAATATCCCCAACAGAAAATAGTCCTTTTTGGAACTTCTATGGGTGCTGTGGCCGTTATGAAATCTATGGAAAAGTATGTATTAAAGCCCGATAAGATCATACTGGAGTGTCCATTCGGGAGTATGGTTACCACAACCAAAAAACGTTTTAATGCTATGGGGCTTCCCGGTTCTCCCTTTGCGGAATGGCTGTTGTTCTATGGAAGTATTCAAAACGGTTTCAACGCCTTCAGACATAAACCAACCAATTACGCCATTTTAATAAAAACACCAACGTTATTGCTGTATGGTGCAAAAGATAAACGGGTGACAAAAAAAGAGACTGAAGGCATTTACGATAATCTCTCCGGACCAAAAAAATTAATCATTTTCGAAAATGCCGGACATGAGAACTACCTCAATAAATACTCGATAGAATGGAATGAGGCAGTAGGTGAATTTTTAAAAACTGAACATTAACTACTCAACCATGAAAATAACCTTACAAAAAGGAGACATCACAAAAATCAAAGCCGACGTGATCGTCAATGCTGCTAATTCGTCCCTTTTGGGTGGCGGCGGAGTAGACGGAGCCATCCATCGGGCGGGAGGCAAGGCTATACTTGAGGATTGCATAGCCATCAGGAATCGTCAGGGTGGCTGTCCAACAGGGGAGGCGGTTATCACAACAGCCGGGAACCTCACTGCTAAACATGTCATCCACACAGTTGGCCCCAGATGGAATGGCGGCAAATCAGGGGAAGCTGAAAAACTTCAAAATTGTTACCTGAATTCCCTTAAACTTGCGGAAAAACACCAACTTTCTACAATAGCTTTTCCAAACATCAGTACCGGAATATATGGTTATCCCAAAAAACAAGCAGCTGAAATTGCGATACAAACGGTCCAGGCACACAACCCGAGATCTGTTGAGGAAGTGATTTTCGTTTGTTTTGATGATGAGAACTTTGGCCTTTATGAGCAAATAATCAATCGTGCTTAGATCGTAACATGAAACCTTTATTTTTCATCATGCCATTTTTAGTTGTTCCATTTCTATGCCCTGCCCAAACCCACGCGGCCAAAGGCCTAATCATCGGCTACCCGAAACTTTACTTCATGGGGGCCGGATATGAACTTTCCTTAAAGCAAAACTTTTCAGCCCAGATATCCTGGTTACATTTTGGGTATGATCAGCGGAATACGGATGGCCCTGCTGAACACACCCATGTGCTTGCCCCTGAAATCCGGTATTACCCGGGAAATGATCAATCTTTTATAGATAATTTTTTTCTCGGCATATTCACCGAACTCTCCAAAACCAAAATCCAACCCAGTGGCGAACAGGCTCCGAATTATTTCCTGGTGGCCGGAGAAAATAAACAGATCAGTCCGGGATTGCTGATAGGCCGAAATGTAAGTTTTTCCCAAAAATGCCATATCGAAATCTTTTTTGGCGGTAAATACAAGTTTTGGAGTACTGAGAAAATCTACCTGAACAACCAAAAGGAAGTGATCGTTGTTACAAATGGGAAACAACCAGGGCTGAGGATTGGTGTGTTTTTGGGTTATGCTTTTTAAAATCACTTTATTAAACTTCCATGTCTGAAATAAAAACCTACAGCAATGTCAACAGAAATGACTCTTCCAAGAGTTTTGGCATTTCGCGTATGGAAGATATCTATGAAAAACATGGTGGTAAACCCGATGAACCTCACCGCCACAACTACTATACCGTTGTATTAGTAAAAAAAGCTAAAGGCCAACACCTAATTGATTTCAAGGAATTTGAATTGAAAGGCCACCAGGTCTACTTCATTTCGCCCGGACAGGTGCACCAGATCATTGAAGCCGAGCAATCCTTTGGTTATGCCATGGTATTTTCTACCCAATTCCTGGTGGAAAATCACATCCCGATCAGTTTCATCGACGATCTCAACCTTTTTAATAACTATGGAGATACGCCTCCACTGGATCTAGACGATCAGATGCTGGAAACACTTTCTGATTTTAGTGAGCAGATTATCCGTTATTATCAATCTGACGATAAATTCAAGGAGGCTGCCATTGGTGCAATGCTCAAATTATTTTTGATCAGTTGCAACAATGTATGTACACTACCTCAGAATCACCCCCAGCAGATCGAGTCCGGCAATACTATTCTGAGAAGTTTTAAAACGCTGGTTGATGAACATTATACAGAATGGCACTCCACCTCACGCTACGCTCAGGAACTGGCTATTAGCCCTGACCACCTCAACCGCTCCGTAAAATCGCTCATAGGCAAAACAGCCAAGGAATATATCCAGTCACGCATCACCACTGCCGCTAAACGGATGTTGTATTTCTCAGGACTCTCTACCAAAGAGATCGGCTACCAATTAGGTTTTTCCGAACCTGCCCATTTCAGTGCTTTTTTCAAAAAATGCACCGGAATGCCCCCTTCAAAATTCAAAAAAAATCGCTGATATCGGATTTTTATAAGTCTTCTCCGCTTTATCGTATTTTCCTGAACAGCTGATCCCTGCATCTTTGCATCGAACAAAATGACAATGACATGGATCGGAAATCATTTCTTAAAAAAACCTTACTGGCCGGAGCAATGGGGGCTTTATCTCCTCAAATGTTGAGAGCCAAGAACATCAAGCTTAAAAATTCTGATTACGACCAACTGATGAAACAGGTTGGCTTTAATCATTTACCAAATAAAGAGGAGAAAACAATGAATACCGTATTGCACAAAGCGAACACGAGAGGACATGCCAACCACGGCTGGCTGGATTCTCACCATTCTTTCAGTTTTGCCAATTATTACAACCCGCAAAGAATGAATTTCGGCGTTCTCAGAGTTTTAAACGATGACACAGTCGCCAACGGAAGAGGATTTTCAACACATCCGCATGATAACATGGAGATTATTTCCATTCCGTTGGAAGGAGACCTCGAGCATAAAGACAGCATGGGCAATGTTGCTGTGATCAAAGAAGGAGATATCCAGGTCATGAGTGCCGGGACCGGAGTTTTTCACAGCGAATACAATAAAAACAGGGACAAAGAAGTGAAATTCCTCCAGATCTGGCTGTTTCCCAACAAACGCCAGGTCACTCCCAGGTACGACCAGATCGCCCTGGATAAAGGTAAAATGAAGAACAATCTTCAGCAGATCCTTTCTCCAAACGCTGATGACGAAGGCGTTTGGATTCATCAAAATGCCTGGTTCCATATGGGCAATCTGGAAAAAGGCAAAAAACTGAGCTATCAATTCAAGGATAAAGCCAACGGCGTATATGCCTTTGTTTTGGATGGTAAAACTACTATCGAAGGTCAGTCACTGGAAAAACGAGATGGTTTCGGTGTCTGGAATACCGACAAGATCAACATCCAGGCTGATGAAAATACTTCCTTATTACTTATGGAAGTACCAATGGAGATTTAAACACGCAACATAATTTAATAAACAATATAAATCAAACAAACAATGAACACATTAACCAAAACCATGTGGGCGATCGACCCCACACACTCTGAAGTAGGTTTCAAAGTAAAACACATGATGATCTCAACAGTAAAAGGTTTTTTCCAATCTTTTGAGGTCAATGTAGAAACCGACAATGATGATTTCACCAATGCAGCTATCGAGGTAAACATTGATGTTGATTCTATCAGCACCGGTAACAACGACCGGGATGCACACCTGAAGTCAGACGACTTTTTCAATGCTGAACAGTTTCCACAAATCAAATTCATTTCAAAATCTTTTGATGGTAACCAACTGACAGGTGATCTCACCATCCGTGATATTACCAAAGAAGTTGTTCTGGATGTGGATTACAATGGAACTGCTGTTGATCCTTACGGCCAGACAAAAGCCGGTTTTGAGATCTCAGGCAATATCAACCGCAAGGATTTCAACCTGAAATGGGATGCGGTAACTGAAGCAGGCAGCATCGTGGTATCTGACAAGGTACAGCTGGTAATCGATGCACAATTGGTGCAACAAGCCTAAAATTTATTTCAGGTTTTTAACCAGATTTTATACAAGAGAGAAAGCGGATTCAACGATAATGTTGATCCGCTTTTTTTGTACCACATATTACCAATTTTCCAGCAGGTATTTTGTAAATTTGAGGATATCAGGGATAACTATTATTCATTTGTAACTTAAGGATTTCTCCACCCGATTGACACCGAGCTCTCTTCATAACAGGTCACTAATTATTATGACCCTTTTTGTCATCAGATAACGCTTCGTCATGGAGAAAAAAACACGGACCACGCTAATATTCCTTATCATTGTTCTGGTACTTTTTTCCGGGTTCCTCAGCATCGCCAAAAACAGCATTTATCAGGATGGTGAATGGGCTAACGCACAATGGCTTGGCCAGGATATTGTAAGTGTGTTCCTGGGTGTTCCTCTCTTATTCATTTCCTACATTCAAAGCTACCGCCTAAAGAACTGGAAATGGCAAATGGTCTATACCGGTGCCTTGTTTTACTTTGTCTACACCTATGCCTTTTTCATGTTTGCTGCCGAATTGACATTTTTGTATTTGTTCCATATCCCTATTTTCGGACTATCACTGATCTGTTTGTTTTGGGCATTTTTTGATTTGTTCACAAAAACAGAAATAATCAAGGGAACTCAACAATGGGCACAAAGACTCATCGTTTCCTACCTCCTGTTGATTTCATTGATGCTTGTAATCATTTGGATGACCGACATCATACAACACCTCACTGACCCTTTACACCAGTCTGACACACCAGATGGATCAGCCCCTTTGATCATTTACTCCCTCGATCTGGCCATGGCTATCCCTTTGATGGTCATTGCCGCAGTAGGTTATGCTATGAACCGCCAGTTCGGCTATAAACTGACCGGTGTGATGCTCACCAAATCCACAACCCACGGATTTGCACTGATGGCCATGGGCATAAGCATGTATATACAAAAACTCAACCCGGACACTTTCCTCATTGTATTATGGTGCGTCCTGGGCATCATTGGTACGATTTTGACCGTTTGGTTTTTAAAGCAGGTCAAATTACAAACCTAATTTATGAGAAAGATCTTAATATTATTTCTGGTTTTTATCGGACTTCCATGCCTTGCCCAACAGGTGATCAATGTTGAAAAAAAGGCTGAGGGTGACATTCATCTTGCAGAAGGAATAGCCATTCCAAAAATCAATCCGGGCTTTACCCTTTGGGCTCCTGAGACAGGCAAAGTCAAAGGTCTGATCGTATTCACCCATCCAAGAAGGGATACACTTAAAAGTGACCCGTTGATAGATGAAGCCCTTAAAAATCAACTCGCCGTTTTATACGCCACCACTGATAACCGATTGGAGTTCTTTTTTGAAATCTCCAGGATGGAGAAAATTGAATCGTATATTTTTCAGGCTATTGAAAAGTTAAACATTCCAAAACAAAACCTGCTTTTTTGCGGAATGTCTCTCGAAGGCACCCGGGCATTAAAACTGGCAACATTCAGCCAATCAAAAGACTCCAAACATCATCTCAAACCAAAGGCTATTGCTATTTGTGATGCTCCACTGGATATGATTCGTTTTCACAAAGAAATGGTCAAAGCCAAAATGCTCGATTTTCACCCTTCAGCTGCCAATGAGGGGTATTGGGTATCCTCTTACCTGGAACAAAACCTCGGAGGCATACCGGAAGAAAACCTGGAAGCATACATTCAGTATTCCCCTTATAATTACCTGACTGACGGTGGTCCAAACCTGGAACCTCTTTCAGACATTGCCATTCGGGCCTACACAGAACCTGACGTGCATTGGTGGATGGAAACGAGAAGGAAAGATTATTACGCCATGAATGCGATTGATCTTGCGGCTTTGATAAACACCCTGAACATCAAGGGAAACAACAAAGCAGCATTGATCCAAACGGAAAATAAAGGGTACCTCTGGGACGGCAGACGCCATCCGCACAGCTGGAGCATTGTGGATGAACCGGAAATGATCCAGTGGTTTTTGAAATTAATCGGGGAAAAATGAATCGACAGGAAATCAAAAACTGGCTGCTGGAAGGAGATGTGGCCATTCAATATCAAACCCATAAGGACTTACTCGGTAAAGATCGTCCTGATCTCAGGGAGCGGATTTCCCGGGAAGGATGGGGCGCTGCTTTTCTTAGTAAACGACAGCCCAACAAACATTGGGGACGGAAATTTTACCAACCCAAATGGACCTCTTCCCATTATACCTTACTGGATCTCAGATACCTCAATATAAATCCTCGTCAACCGGAAGCCATGGAAACCGTCGCCAAAATCGCCAGCGAAGAAAAGGCCTTTGACGGAGGTGTCAACCCCTCTGAAAACATCCTGCAGAGTGATGTATGTCTCAATGGAATGTTCATGAATTATGGGTGCTATTTTGGTGTGGAAGCCAATGAAATGAATTCAGTTGTGGACTTCGTGCTTTCGCAAATTTTGCCTGACGGAGGATTCAACTGCCGATTCAACAGATCAGGAGCAAGACACAGTTCACTGCACTCTACACTATCTGTAGCAGAGGGCATCTCAGAGTATGAATACAACGGATATACTTACCGCTTAAAAGAACTCAAAGCAGCACAGGATTCAGCTATTGAATTTATCCTGATGCATAAATTATTCCTCTCGGACAGGACAGGCGAGATCATCAGGAAAGACTTTCTCAAACTCACCTACCCCTGCCGCTGGCGCTACGATATTCTAAAAGCACTAGATTACTTCCAATATGCCAAAATCCCCCGGGACGATCGTATGCAGGATGCCATTGACGTAATTCTGAAAAAACGAAATAAGGACGGTACCTGGAACGTGCAAGCTAAACACCCGGGAGCCCAGCATTTTGAAATGGAAAAAGCAGGAAAACCCAGCCGTTGGAACACCTTAAGGGCTTTGAGGGTTTTGAAACATTTTGGGATAGATGCCGGGAAATAGGTATTTTTGAAAAAATTATCCAAATGAAGAACCTGCTAGAATCTTTTCTGATTGTTTTTGGTGCTTTCGTTTTTTGTAACGCCACTGCCCAAATCAACACCTATTCCATTCAGTTCGATGGAGTAAACGATTATGTAACCTTTGAGGAAAACAACTTGTATAATCCGGGCACGAATAGTTTTACTTATCAATTCTTTTTTAAAATTAATAACAGCTCGGATATTACCACCACCCACTATCAAATGTTGCTTGCCAAAGGAGCCTCCATGGAGATAAGCGACTACGGATATTTCATGGATATTCGAAAAAACGGAGGATTTAACAGGGCCCATGTAATCGTTGGGTCCAATGCTGTTAAAGTACATGCTTTATCTTCAACCATCATTCAGGATAATGTCTGGTACCATTTTGCGATGGTGGTAGACAGGCAGACGGATGAACTTAAATTATACATAGACGGGATGTTGGAACAGTCTGTTTCCATCAGTGAAATTGGCAGTTTAGATAACGATTGGCCCGTTCAGATTGGACGATATAAATGGGAAGGTTCCGGTAATACAGATCATTTTCTCAATGGTCATATTGATGAAATTGCCACCTGGAATTATGCATTATCTGATGAAGAAATTCAACAATTTATGCGTTGTCCTCCGGATGGAACAGTGCCTGGCTTAATTGCCTTCTGGAATATGGAAGAAGGATTGGGTTCTACTACAATGGATCAATCCCCCAACGCCAATATTGGCAACCTTTTTGGAACGACCTGGAGTGAGGATACTGCTCCCTATTTTTGCTGCACTGCCAACCTGATCACCCTTCATCCTGAAAATGAAACTATCCAGGAAGGCAATGATGCCCATTTTTCAATTACAACTGCAGAAACCAATGTAAGCTATCAATGGCAGGCCGATTCGGGTTTTGGTTTTACCAACCTGACCAATGCAGGCCAGTTTTCCGGTGTAAATACCAATACGTTGACCGTTTCAAATACATCCCTAACGCAAAACAACTGGTTTTTCAGGTGTATTGTTGACGAAAACCAATTTTGCGCAGATACCAGTGATGTGGCTATCCTTACCGTAAACGCACTTTCTACAACCAATCCGGATTCAGTACCTTTTGTGAAGATCTATCCGAATCCTTCCAGCGAATACCTGGTGTTAGATTTTGATAAAATTTTTAACGGGGAAATCTTAATCAGAGACCCGAGCGGGAAAGTTTTGATGAAAGAGGTTTACCAATCCGATAAAATCGTTTTAGAGGACAAATCATTACTCAACAATGGATTATTCATAATAACTTTAACCGATTTCCATACAAACAAGATAAGTTATCACAAAATAATCCGCCAAAAGTAATATTATCAGTAATTAGGACTCCTTTGTACATCTCAGGATTTTTTGCTTAATTTTGAAAAGAACTAAAATCGAACATCTATGCGAATAGAAGCCAACACACCCGAAGAATACATCGAACAGGTTCCTGAAGAACGTCAGGCCGCTTTCAACAAACTACGCCAAACCATCCTGGACAACCTTCCGGAAGGATTCGAAGAAGGTATGAATTATGGAATGATTGGCTATTATGTACCTCATTCCGTTTACCCGAAAGGTTATCATGTGGATCCGAAATTACCGTTGCCTTTTCTGAGTATTGCCAACCAAAAAAACTTTGTCGGTTTTTATCACATGGGTATTTATGCCAATCCTGAGCTACTGGAATGGTTCAAGGCAGAATACCCTAATCACATGAAAACCAAACTCGACATGGGCAAGAGTTGTATCCGCTTCAAAAAACCGGATCAGATGCCTTTTGAGCTACTAGGTGAACTCATAAAACGCATGTCTGCCAAAGAGTGGATCGATATTTATGAGACACATGTAAAACGGTAATTTTCAGTTCTTTTTGTGTTTTTTATGATTTCAGCGCTGTTCTCCCTGCACTGCTTATCTTTTTTTGTTTGTTTTTAAACAATCTTTAGCATAACCTGTTTTTAAGGCTATACAAGATTGATATCCAAATATTTAAACACAAAACCATTAGACATGTTTGGCCTTTTTAAAAAGAAAACAGAAATTGACAAGCTGCAGGAGAAGTATCAGAAACTGCTCGATGAAGCGAGAGCTTTATCCTCTTCCAGCCGCGCCGAGAGTTATAAAAAATATGCCGAGGCAGAAAAGATTCAGGATGAAATTGAAGCTTTGAGCAAAAAAGAAAACGAACAGAAATAGCCTCCATCAATAAATCGAACAAGGGGCTCCATACAATACCTATTTTCAATCAGGTTAGCTTTCCCGGGCAGTAATTCTTTCTTATCTTTATACCATTAGCACATAAACCATCATTGGCATAAAGATTATCATGAAAAACTTACTGCCCTTAGTATTTCTGCTGTTATTTTTTGCTTGTTCTAACGAAGAAAAGCAAAGTCCGCCCGACAAATCACATCTTACTCCTCTCAACACTCCTGAAGCGGAATTATTAGCTAAAGATGTTCTCGACGAAACACATCGCACCTGGCAAGCTTATAAAAAATATGCCTGGGGTCATGATGTACTTACTCCGCTTTCCAAATCTTATAAAGACTGGTACGATGAACCCCTCTACATCTCTCCTATCGATGCTTACAGTACGTTAAAATTGATGGGCTTTGACGATGAAGCTGCCGAGATTGAAAAATATGTCGTGGATTCTCTCCACTTTGACAAAGATATTGATGCCAAGATCTTTGAAGTGAATATCCGTATCCTCGGAGGACTCCTGGCGATGTATGAATTGTCCGGCAACCCAAAAGTGCTGGAAAAAACGGTCGATTTTGCTGATCGTATGATGCCCGCATTTGATACCGGCACGGGCATTCCCAAATTCTGGGTAAACCTCAAGACCGGCGTACCAAGAGGAGATACCGTCAATGTTGCCGAAGCAGGCACCTATACTTTTGAAATGGGCATATTGAGTTATTACACCAAGGATCCCAAATATTATCAAGCTGGCAAAAAAGCTACCAAAGCCGTATTCGACCGCCGCTCTGAAATAGGCCTTATTGGAGATGTGATCAACGTGGAAACCGGAGAATGGGTTTCGCCTGCCAGCCATATCTGTGCGGGGGTTGATTCCTATTACGAATACCTCTACAAAAGTTACCTGATGTTCGGTGATCCGGAACTGAAAGAGATCTGGGATGCCAGCATCGACAGCGTTCACCAATACATCAGTGAGACCCATGAAGACCGCCTTTGGTATGGCCGGGTAGACATGAACACAGGCGAACACCTGAGTGCAAATGTTACCCTTTACGACGCCTTTTTCCCAGCCCTGATGGCGCTGTCCGGAGATATGGATCGCGCGAAAAAACATCAGGAAACCTGGGACTGGCTCTGGAATAAATACGGGTTGGAACCTACTGTTTATGACTATAGAAATGATACCCCTAACTATCCGGTATATGACCTCAATCCTGAAATAATTGAATCAGCCTATTACCTCTATCATTTCACCGGCGACAGCACCTATTTCAATATGAATAAACAGTACTGGTCTGATATTAAAGAATACTGCCGAACGGATGTGGCTTTCACTTCGGTGGAAAATGTGGAGACCATGGAAAAAAGAGATTACATGCCCACGTTTTTCTTTGCTGAGACCTTGAAATACCTGTATCTCACATTTTCACATGATAAAAATCCGGCCTTTTTTGATGAGCATTTATTCAATACCGAGGCCCATCAGTTCAGGAGAGAGAATTTTGACAAAGACGAAGCCAAAAAACGACTTGGGTTCTGAGCCACGAATGGAGTAGTCACGAAAGATTTGAAAATACTTTTGTTTAACCGCAATGGTCGCAAGTGGTACATCCCGTACCAATAGGTCGGGGGGAAGCGCAAGGTTCGCAAGGAATTATACTAAATGACCCCTAACCAGAAATGGAACAAAGTGACATCGTCCCGAACGAGATTTTACATCGAATGTACACGAAGTGTCGGGACCAGCAACCAGAAACCAGCAACCTGAATCCAACAACCTGATTATGCAAAAAGTACAACTTACAGAAAATTTTAGCCTCTCCCGGTTGATCCACGGGCATTGGAGGATCATTGATTGGAAGATGACCGACAGGGAACTGTTGGAGATGACCGAACAAACGCTTGAACTTGGCATTACCTCATATGACACAGCCGATATTTACGGTAATTATGAATGTGAAGCGAGGTTTGGCAAAGCGCTTAGACTGAAAAAGTCCCTTCGCCAGGAGATGGAGATCATCACCAAATGTGGTATCAAAATGATGTCTGACAAATATCCGGAAAGGCATGTCGGACATTACGATTACAGTTATGACCACATTGTTTCTTCTGCTGAAAATTCCCTGAAGAACATGGGCACGGACTACATCGATCTATTGCTGCTGCACAGGCCTTCACCATTCTTTAATCCTGAAGAAGTTGCCAGAGCTTTCCGGCATTTGAAAGAAAGTGGAAAGGTTTTGCACTTTGGCGTATCCAATTTCAATATCCAGCAGTTCGAAATGCTCAGCGCATATACGGACGATCCACTCGTTACCAATCAGGTGGAAATTTCGCCCTATTGCCTGGAACATTTTGAAAATGACAACATAGACTTTTTCCTCCGAAAAGGTATCAAACCCATGGCATGGTCTCCATTAGCTGGTGGGAATATCCTCCGGCCTTCGGATGATAAAGGAAGAAGGGTTTGTCATGAACTTCGTGCCGTGAAGGAAGAACTGGACGTAGACAGTACGGATAAAATCGTTTACGCCTGGCTACTCAAACATCCGGCCAACATCATGCCCGTATTGGGAACAGGCAAGATCGACAGGATAAGATCCGCCATTGTGGCTATGGATATTGACATGAGTTTGGAACAATGGTTCCGGATCTTCATCGCCTCCCGCGGAGAAGCCATGCCATAGAACAATGTAAAGTGCAAAATTAAAAGCTAAAAATGAACATCATAGAACTCTCCTCCCGGCCTGACATTTTAGAAAAAGGCACCCAATACTTCTGGACGAAATGGGGTAATGACGATAACTTTGAGTTTTATAAAAACTGCATAGACCATTCCCTTGATCAAGAAAAAGCATTACCCAAATTTTACCTGGCTCTTGAGGATGAAAGAATCATCGGTTCCTATGCTTTGCTGGTGAATGATCTCGTCAGTCGCCAGGATCTGATGCCATGGCTGGCGTGTCTTTTTGTGGAGGAAGATTGCCGGGGAAGAGGGGTTGCCGAAACTTTGCTTAAACATGGCCTGAAAGAAAGTCGGAATAAGGGTTTTAGTCATTTATACCTGAGCACAGACCTGGAAGGATTTTATGAAAAAAAGGGATGGCAGCATGTAGGGAAAACCTATAATCCTTTTGGAGAACAATTTAAAATTTATGCCAAAAAGACCTGATTGCCCCCGAAGTATAATAAGAAGTTGTTTTAAATGAGGAAAAAGGACAAAAAGATGCAAATCCCGATAAAAAGACTACCTTTGTCTTCTTTTACTTATAATAAATAGATGACATTCAAAGAATTAGGGATCATCGATCCCATACTAAAAGCCCTGAAAAGCCAAGGTTACACACACCCGACACAAATTCAAAAACAAGCCATTCCTACCCTGCTCAAAGGAAGAGATTTATTAGGTTGCGCGCAAACCGGAACAGGAAAAACAGCTGCTTTTGCTGTTCCCATTCTTCAAAACATTTACCTGCATAATAAACCCAATCATCGTGGCCCAAGAAAAATCCGGGCACTGATTGTAACACCTACAAGAGAGCTGGCCATTCAGATATCTGAAAGCTTTTCTGCTTATGGGAAGTTTACCGGGCTACGAAACACTGTGATCTTTGGAGGAGTAAAACAAGGTAAACAGGTTGATCAACTCAAACAAGGTGTTGATATTCTTGTGGCTACCCCAGGTCGTTTGCTAGACCTGATAAGCCAGAAAATAATTACCCTGGACCATATCAAATACTCCGTTCTGGATGAAGCTGATCATATGCTGGACATGGGATTCATTCATGATATACGCAAAATAATTGCCCTATTGCCTAATAAAAGGCAATCCCTTTTCTTTTCTGCAACCATGCCGCCCGATATTGTTGCCCTTTCCAAAAAAATTCTTGGAAACCCACAAAAGGTAACGGTTAAACCTCAACAGGCCACTGCCGAAAGAGTAGAACAGGCGCTTTATTATGTTGCCAAACAGAACAAGCTCAATTTATTGATCCATTTGTTGAAAACAAAAGAAGCGGATTCCACGCTGGTATTCTCCCGTACCAAATATGGTTCAGATAAGATCGTCAAGAAACTCATCAAAGCAGGTATCGAAGCTGCAGCGATCCATGGCAACAAATCGCAAAATGCAAGACAAAGAGCCTTAGGCGCTTTCAAGGATGGAAAGGTAAAAGTGCTGGTAGCCACTGATATTGCGGCCAGAGGTATTGATGTGGATGATTTGGCCCTGGTTATCAATTATGACCTGCCTAATGTTCCGGAAACTTATGTCCACAGAATCGGCAGGACAGGAAGAGCCAAAGCCAGTGGGATTGCCCTGTCCTTTTGCGCACAGGAAGAAAAAACATGCCTGAAGGATATCCAGAAACTGATCAAACAGAAAATTGCTGTGGTGGATGGACATCCTTTTCCGGATGATGGTACAGAGCAAGGCCCAAATAATTCTGACAACAAACAACGCCCGATGCACCCTTCAAAAAAGTCATCGGGCAAAAACAACAGCAGGCGCAGAAAAAACAATTATAACAAGAACAAACGCCGCCGCGATTCCGAAAAAAGGAATGGAAAGCCATAGACTTTCCATTCCCTTCTTCATTTCAAAAGTTCGGATTAAAATCCCTCCTGTTTATCGATCTCGATCATAAGGTTTCTTCCTCTTTCAGCACTTTGAAGGATCTTTTGGATAATCTGCTCCCGATAAGTTTCATCGTGGAACACCCTTCCGTAAATTGGATGGTTATCGACATCAATTCCCTGATCGATGAGGTTGGTCCTCATCAGCTCAAAGGAAGCTTCTACCTGTTCCCTTGAAAGCATATGCGCATGAAGTTCTTCCGCAGTTGCATTTCTGGAAAAATCTTCAGGATCGATCGCACCAACGCCAATGGTCTTAACTTCATTTTTCAATGATTGCATTTCCTGCATCAGTTTATCAAAGCCATTTTGCATAGATTGCAACTCGACTCTTAATTCCTCAATCTCCTTTTGCTGTTCAACAACAATATCGGCTACGTCATTCTGGTTGATACCAATAGCCAAGTTCACCACTCCTGACACCTTGTTATCAGATGCACTCCATGCGACACCAACGATTTTACCATAATCCTCCGCAGTCATCATTTGAGGTTTAACCCCCTTACCAAACCCATCGTTAAATCCAGATGGAATGATATAATCCCCCACATCCACAGGTCCCAGCACTTTGACAATTACCTGGCCCATGAATCCAACTTTTTCATAACGGTTGTCATCATCCGGTTGTGGCATTTTACCTAAAACGATCGGGTTAAAGGAAACCACCATAAAATTATCAGCTCCTTCCGTTTTTTTGGTGATCTTTCCTCCATGGACGCCTACAATATCCCCCGCCCTCAACTCTTCGTTGGGATTCAGCACCTGAAGCCATTCAGCATAGTCACCGGCTCCTGATTCATAAGTGACCCCGAGGTTAGCGAGGGCAAAGGCTTCATAGGCTGCCAGGTTGGCAATGGCGGATGCTTCATTGGCAATAGCAACACCTTCATTTGCAGCAGCAGCAGTAATCAGGGAAGCAATAGGAACGGTTTCACAAGCTCCAAAACCTATACATGGTGTAGTAGAAGTATTGGCTGCAAAAAGATCCGCTGTAGCCATTCCCAACTCAGCAGTCGCAATGGCAACCTCTGTAGACAATATGGTTGTATTCACGATCCATTCCGGATCAGACACCAGTTCCCCAGCTGTCTGTCCTTCTATACGACCCCGCATACCTGAGTTATCCCAAAAGGATACAAAATCATTACCATTATTAGCCTCATCGGTATTGATCTTGATCTTTATACCATCTCCGTTACTTCCATGGGTATTTTCAAAAATCGCCACATGGCCACCATCCGGAACATTATCGGTCACGGCCAAAACACCCCTCACGTCCAGATCGATTCCCGGTCGGGGTTCGAGGGTTTTTACGCCAAACTGACCATTCCTTTTTATAATTCCACGGGAAATGTCATTAGTAACAAAAATAACATCTTCTTCATTCCTCGTTCCAAGTTTTTTATTAGCTGGTCCCACAATATTTCCCCCGACATGCCAATCGGTTTCAATTTCATCAATGATGCACTCGTAATTATCTTCCTGGCTTGTATGGGAATAAACGGTGAAATTTCCAAAGGTCTTACCAAGCACCTCCTGGTCTTTTTTAGCTTCGGGCCATGAGTTTACTGGGCATCTGGAACGGATTTTGGTGATACAATCCTCACCGGTTGCAGTAATCACTTTGAAGTAAGTATTGGATGCCAGTTTTCCATTTGACAATCCTGTACCGTCAATGACCAGAAGGTCACCACTCAATACATTGTTGAAGGTCAGGAACAAGTCATTAAGCGCATAGTCACTGTACACTTCAACCGTAACATTATCTTCTCCGAAATAGAAAACTTTCATCTCTGTATAACCTCCTTCGCAATAGCAGGTTTTGGTCGGACATGGTGCGGGGCGATCACTTTTTTCACCACCTTCCTCTTCCGGCAGTTCTCCGGCAATGCCAGCAGCTGTCTGGGCATGGAAGGCATACGGTACGGCCAGCAAATTAGTCGTTGCCAGCACCTTAAAATCAGTTCCTCCTTTGGCATCCATAGCTGTTTCCATCAGGATGTGCTGACTGCTCCAGGGCACCCTTTCAAAGGAACCTTCCATTTGCTCTCCCTGGCCAATGACCAGATCGAACAATCCAAACGCATTGGTGGTTACCCGGTGGGTTTCAACGTAATAAACCTGGTCGGCGGGTTGGTGACTTTTTAAACTCAATTTCAGGCTAATGGTTTGATTCGCCAGTATCTCTCCGTCAGCATCCCTGGCAACAGCCTGAAAATTAATTCCCTGGGGAATGGTCTGGGAAGTAAGTACGACAACAAAGCACAACATACTTACGATAATTGAAAATATTTTTTTCATAATCTTTGGTTTTTAATTGATCAATTGATTCTCTTTTGCCGCTATAGTACCAAGGCTGCTACCTGACTGCTTTCAATACTTTACTTGTTAAGCTCAATCCACTTAGGGGTTCGTACAACCTGACCAGGTAAACTCCTGTAGGAATTCCTGTCATATCAAGGTCCATTTGTATACTATTGGCAGGAAAAACCCGTAAAAATTTAACCTTGCCGGAAAAATCCATAACGTAAACGAAAAGGGGCGACTCATGCTCCCGGTTCAGTTGCAATCTCAAATTGCTTGAAACAGGGTTGGGGAAAACTTCCAAACGGTAATCTTCGATAAGGACCGATTCAACAACTTCATTTGGAAATCGCAATTCAGGTTGTAAAAAACCCTCGGTCATAAATCCAAATTCAGTGGCTTGTGACCTGATAAAGGTTTCTCCCACAGAAAAGTACAATTCAACTTCTGCATCGGGAGCGATCCCGCTGGACACACCGATCAGTGAAGGCTCCAGGGATTGTCCCCGGATGGTGTATGCCAGCAGAAAACTCAAACTTAGAATAATCAGCTTTTTCATAAGATATGTATTTTGTAAATGGTTTAATACGACCAGTCTTCTACCCTTTCAAACCAATGGAAGGACAGAGCCAACATCCAAAAACCGGGAATGTCAAAAGAGTTAAGTTCAGAGGATCGACACAATGTCAGAAGGTGTAATGGTGGAAAGGTAATGTTATATTGTGCCAAAAGGGATATGACGCAACCGAGTGAAAAGAATTTTTCCCAATTTTAGTGTTCAGGAGGATGTACACTCAATATTAATGTTTTTTATAGCAAGTGCCTATGACTTTTGTCAATATTGTTCGGGAAGTGATGAAGATCAAATTTTGAAGTTGTTTAGAGCTTTCTATCTGAACTACCTTACTGGTTACCTATATCATTAACCTTAATTATGTCAGAAAGATCCTGAGGGAGGATGGTGGTTACGCCCAATTGGAAGGAGGTACAAAAGTCCCTATCGCCAGAAGGAGAAAAAATGATTTTTTAAGCCTTATCAAAAAACGGTTTTCGATGTAATAACCCTTCCAAAAAATGGTAAATCTATTTAATGAGTAGTAACTTAGGCCACTATTGAAAAGGTTCATTTTTTGTGTTTTTTCTTATCGGCTAAAACTTGATGCAAATGAAATACAACTGCTCTTCCTCGATCCTGTTGCTGATATTTGTTTCTTTTTCATCCGTCTTTTTTTCTTGTCAGAACGAACGAAAAACGGATAATGATCTTTGGCAGATTCCGAATAATTCCTTGCTAACCAAATGGGCCAAAGACGTCGATCCGGAAAACGCCTGGAGCGCATACCCCCGCCCTCAACTGCAACGAAAAGAATGGCTTTCCCTCAATGGCTTATGGGATTATGCTATAATGGATGGCACCAATGAACCTGAGGTAATTGACCATGGAAAAATTCTGGTTCCTTTTCCGGTTGAATCCGCATTATCAGGTGTACAAAAAACTGTTAAACCTTCGGAAACACTGTGGTACAGAAGCACTTTTGAGGTACCCAAAAACTGGCAGGATCAGAACATAATCCTGAATTTCGGTGCCGTTGACTGGTCCATGAGCTGCTGGATCAATGGTAAGGAAGCCGGAAGCCACAAAGGCGGGTTTGATGCTTTTTCTTTTGACATCACCGAATTTCTCCGCGAAGGTGAAAACGAAATTAAAGTAGCCGTTACCGACCCAACCAATGAAGGGTCTCAGCCTGTCGGCAAACAAACACTGGATCCGGGAGGGATTTTTTATACGGCCGTGACAGGGATCTGGCAGACGGTTTGGATAGAGCCGGTAAATGACGTCTTTTTCAGATCTTTTGAAGTAGTTACTGATATTGACCAGAGGATCGTTACCATAAAACCCAATATAGCTGGAGCTCACGAAAATCTTTCTTACACGGTAAAGATCTTTGATAAAAACAAACAAATTGCATCAAAGACAGAACTTTGTTCAAAGCCCCTGAGTTTTGAATTACCTGAAATGAAATTATGGCATCCTGACCACCCTTTTCTTTACCAATTAAACCTCCAAATATTAGAATGCAAGAGGCCATAACCGTTGATGATGTAGCCAGCTATTTCGGCATGAGAAAGATTCACATTGACAGAGCAGAAGATGGTTATACCAGAATGTTCCTCAACAACAAACCTTATTTCCAGAATGGTCCCCTCGACCAGGGATACTGGCCGGATGGATTGTACACACCACCTTCCGAAGAAGCCATTAAACAGGAAATCCAGATCATCAAGGATATGGGATTCAACATGCTCAGAAAACATGTTAAAGTTGAACCCGACCTGTTTTATTACTGGTGCGATAAAAAAGGAATTCTGGTCTGGCAGGACATGCCCAATGGCGACAAAAAAATCGGGCCCAATGACCCGGATATCAAACGGACGGAAGCTTCCGCCAAACAATTTGAATTTGAGTTGACTCAATTGATCAAAACCCATTATAACCACCCGTCCATCATCATGTGGGTGCCCTTCAACGAGGGCTGGGGACAATACGAAACGGCCAGGATCACCAGCATGGTGAAATCTCTCGACCCTACACGACTGGTGAACAACACAAGTGGATGGGCCGACCGCCGTGTGGGAGATATTTACGACATCCATAATTATCCTGAACCTGCTATGCCGGAGCCGGAAAGTGATCGGGCGGTAGTTTTGGGAGAATTCGGAGGCATCAGTTATTCTCTTCCGGGTCACCTGTGGGATGAAGAATCTCATTGGGGATATGCGGAGATCAATGATGAAGAAGCCCTGACAGCCCAATACGAAGATTATTATACAACCATCTGGAATTATGAACAAAACGGACTCAGTGCCGCCGTTTACACGCAAATCACGGATGTGGAAAGTGAAACCAACGGACTGCTGACCTACAACCGGGAAATCACAAAGATCCCGATTGGGATCCTTAAGGAGATCAACACCAATAATTTTGTTCCGGCACCGGTTTTCTCTCCTCCTGCCGGCACCCTGCAAAAAGGTGATTCTATCTTTATTTCATCCAAAGAGGACACATTCATCTTTTACACAACAGACGGAACGCCTGCGGATGAAAATGCAATTCCTTATTCAGGCCCTGTTCTTCTGGAGGGTAATATGACCATTACAGCTTTCGCCAAAGATCAAAACGGCCAGAGTAGAATGGTCAGAGCAGACTATAAGGCCTCAGATCAACCTAAGCCCGTATATCAAAATCCATACAGCCACAAATATTCCGGGGGCGGTGCTTACGGATTAGTTGATGGTTTAAAAGGTTCAACCCATTTCCGTGATGGAAAATGGCAGGGTTTTGAAGGAGAGGATTTTGAAGTGGTCATCGAACTGTCGGAACCCAGGGCAATTGACAGCATTTCCGTCAGCTTTTTGGAAGGGACGGAACACTGGATATTCCTGCCGGAATCCATCGAAATTCAGGTAGCAGGTGAAAATGAGCGATTTGAATCCGTTGACACTTTCAATCCTGAACAAGCTGATGATTATCGTGACAATTTAATAGAAACCTATAACTCGAAAGTATCGACTAAGCAACAGATTCGTTTTGTGAAAATAAAAGCGAAAAATATAGGCACTTGTCCGGATTGGCATACGGGGAATGGAAAAAAGGCGTGGGTGTTTGTGGATGAGGTTGTGGTGAAGTAATATTAAACGGTTGATGGTTGACGATTGACGGTCTACGGTTTTGAATTTACACACTTAATAGGATACTGTCTGTTCAAACAACTTGAACCATTTAAACTCTTTGAACCTAATCTTGTCCAGGCCCATGTACCTGTTCTTTATTATAAGAACCCGATTATGATTAAATTTACCCTCCAATCAACGACTTGATTAATAACAATCCTAACCAACATGTCTTTCAAATATCTACCGGTTATTTTTTTCGCTTTTTTACTTTTTACCTGTAATGTAAATAATGGCGCTTTCGAGTTAGCAAGTGATCACTTCAGTCTTGTGATCGACGATAAGGGAAATATCATCGAATTATCCAGCACTGCCAACGGGGAGAATTATTTATTAACGGACACCTTATCCCCCCTGATGTCTATCCGGGTGGATTCTATGATACTGGCGCCGGAGAAGGCTGTTTTTGATGCCGGAGACATGGCAATGGAACTGACTTTCCCGGAGGGGCTGACGGCTAAATTAGGTATGTATGCCTCCACTTCTCATGTCACTTTTGAATTACTGGAATTGAACAAACCAGCAGCGGTAGAGATGATCCTTTGGGGGCCTTACCATACCTCCCTGAATGAGGTTATTGGAGAAACAGTTGGCGTGGTCCAGGGAAAGGACTTTTCCATTGGCCTACAGGCGCTCAATCCAAAAACGCTCGGTGGATATCCCTGGAATGACAACGATTGCATGCCGCAGATCAATATCTTCAACCAGGATGATCTTTCGGATATGAAAGAAACTCCCGGTAAGGACTATGTGCTGTACAGAGTCGAAGCAGCGAAACCAACGGACAAAGGAAGTTCCCTTCAGGCGTATTGTCGTAATAGATTTAAAGATCGGTTGATCGAAAACCTGAACCACAATCGCTACATTGCCCCTGCATATGAGGATGGAGGAGTCATCGGTTCAAAAATTGCTTTATTCGGAACTCCCCAGACAGAAACATTGGAAACCATTGGCAAAATAGAAGTTGAAGAAGGATTGCCGCATCCCGAGTTGGATGGTGTCTGGACGAAGATGGCTCCTGAAGCGGCCAGTGCTTATATTATCATGAACTTCAGTAAAAATGATATAGACAAGGCCATTGAGATTACGGAAAAAGCAGGCTTGAAATATCTCTATCATGATGGTCCTTTCGAAACATGGGGACATTTTAAATTACACCCTGATCGTTTTCCAAATGGGGTGGAGGACATGAAATATTGCGTTGAAAAAGCAGCAGCAGCAGGCTTAAAAATGGGTATTCACACCTTGTCCAATTTCATAACCACCAACGACCCATATGTCACGCCAGTTCCGGACAAAAGACTGGCGAAGGTCGGTTCATCAACTTTGACCGAAGCTGTTTCCCGGACCCAAAAAGAAATTCCCATTGCTTTCCCGGGCTTTTTCAATCAATTCAAAAACAATAACCTGAAGACAGTTCAGATCAACGATGAGCTGATCCGGTATGGAAGTGTTTCGGAAAGTGCTCCATGGACATTGATGGATTGTGAAAGAGGAGCCTTTGGAACAACAGCGGCTTCCCATGAAGCCAACGATACCATCAGCAAACTGATCGATCATGGTTATAAAGTATTTCTGAGCAATGCGAATCTTTCCAAAGAAATGGCGAGAAACATTGCGGACATTTTCAACGAAACCGGCCTGCGCCAGATTTCCTTTGACGGGCTGGAAGGTAACCGCTCTACCGGTATGGGCAATTACGGTGAAGTACTTTTCACCCAAACCTGGTTCGACAACCTGAACGATAACATCAAATCCCATTACATCGCGGATGCGAGTCGAACTTCCCATTATTTCTGGCACATGTACACCCGCATGAATTGGGGAGAACCCTGGTACGCCGGTTTTCGCGAAAGCCAGACCGAATATCGATTAAAAAACCAGGCCTACTTCAAAAGAAATCTGATGCCGGGCATGCTTGGATGGTTCCGTATGACGGCAGAAACGAGCATCGAAGATATAGAGTGGATGTTGGCCCGCTCAGCGGCATTTGATGCAGGTTATGCCTTTGTGGTGGATTATAACTCTCTCGAAAAGAACCAGCACACGGACCAGATCCTTCACCTGATCGGGCAATGGGAACAGGCCAGAATATCCGGGTCCTTTTCTGAGGAACAAAAACTATTGATGCAGGATGTAAACAACGAATACCATCTGGAAAAGTTCATGGATGATTCCTGGTATTTGTATCATATCAATTCGGTAAAATATCAACATAAAAAGATCGAAAAGCAGCCAGGCGAACCGACCTATGCTACCATAACCTACGAGCTGGCCCAGGACAAAACACCTTTTCATTTTAACTTGACGGCCAGAGGCGGTGATATCAGCAATATTTCTTTTGAAGTTGATAATTTTAAAAATGTCAACATCCCCATCACGTTGAAATCCGGACAGACGCTCAAATACACCGGTGGGTTTATGGCGAATATTTATGATAAAAACTGGAAGGAAATCGGCATCACTCCAATAGAGTTTGATGGGTTTGCTATGGCTGCGGGAGAACATTCGGTTAATTTCGATTGTGAATTTTCTAATGACGAAACTGAAGCAGCCTTAGAACTGCGTTTTCTCAAAAAGACTGATTTGATTAAACAACAATAAATAATGAAAAAATCACCCGCTTTACTACTGACTTTACTTTTATTCTCTTTGTCAGCCCTGGCTCAAAAAGAAGACCTTCGCTATCCGGAAGGACAGGCTACCGTTCCCTTTGGGATTGTAGAGACCCTGGATTCAAAAGCGCTGGGAGAAAAAAGAACACTCAACATCTACCTACCGGATGGTTACCATCCACAATCGAAAACGGCCTATCCGGTCATTTACCTGCTGGATGGTTCTGCTCATGAGGATTATCCACACATTGCCGGGCTGGTACAGTTCCTGCATATGTATGAGCTCATTCCAAAATCCATCCTGGTCGGCATCGCCAATGTTGACCGGTACCGGGATTTCAGCTTTCCGAGCGGGGATTCGGTTGATGTAGCATCGCTGCCCACGAGTGGAGGTGCCGAAGCTTTTCTGAATTTCCTGGAAAATGAATTGCAGCCATTTATTGAAAAACGTTTTCATACCAAAGGCCCAAAAACCATCATCGGGCAATCTATGGGCGGTTTGATCGCTACAGAGATATTGATGAAAAGGCCCCAGCTTTTTGATGATTACATCATTGTGAGTCCTTCTCTATGGTGGGACCAGCAATCACTTGTGAAAACGGCCGATGATTATTTCAAAAAGCGAAACGACCTCGAAAAAAGAGTTTTTGTGAGCCTTGGCAAGGAACATCCTGTCATGCACCAGGTGGCTGATATGCTCGTAGATGCCATGAGAAATTCAGGCAACGAAAAAATGACTGTTTTTTATGAACCAATTTTGGAAGAAGATCATGCGACTATTTTACACATGGCTGTTTATAAAGCATTCCGGATATTGAACCCAAAACTTTCTGAAGATGAATAATGCTTATGTAGATGATCAAACATTTGAGGGCCTGGATTTCACCACCGAAGGGTTGCCTGGTTCCAAGTATGATAATTGTGAATTCATTAATTGCAACCTGGCGAACCTTGACCTCTCGGATATCCATTTTTCGGAATGCAGCTTCCGTGGATGCGACCTGAGCAATGCTACCCTAACAGAAACAGCTTTTAAAACCGTTCGTTTCAAGGACTGCAAAATGCTGGGACTGAGCTTTGATAACTGTAATGATTTCCTTTTTGCCGTTGATTTTGACAATTGTCAGATGAATATGTGCTGTTTTTATCAGGTAAATCTGAAAGGCACCCGTTTCGAAAATTGCAAACTTTCAGAAAGCGATTTTGCAGAAGCTGACCTTTCGGAATCCACTTTTGAGGGAAGTGATCTTTCCGATGCGATTTTTGATAATACCAATTTGGAAAAGGCAGATTTCAGGAATGCCCTGGGCTATTCTTTACACCCGGAACAAAACAATATCAAGAAAGCCAAGTTTTCGATCAATGGTCTACCGGGCCTGCTGACACATTTTGATATAGAAATAGAGCAATAGCTTAACCTGGATTTAAGCCATAATCACTCAAAATTTTTGTGGGAAATTTCCAAGCCAAAGTACTCCTGATTATCCATGAGTAAGGTACGGTGGAACTGTTTCGAAATGGTTAAAGCCCAGCTAATTATTCATTTCACAGGCATCTCCCATACAATTCGGCTTTTCTTTTGGCGGGGCTATCAACTTAAACCTTACAGAAAGGTGGTAAAGTTTACACCCTATACAAATACCAAAAGCCGTTTCCAGGAACAACAACCCAAGGCAAACCAGACACATTAAGCACACAGGGTCAAAATAGGATTCATCTTTTAATAAAAAAAGAGATAAAACAAAAATGCCCGATGACAAGATCAACCCAAGACTCCAGGCAAACTTCTTTTGAATAGCTCCAATGGGAAGCGGGCTTTGTTTTCTCACCATCAGCGTAGCTATAAATACGGTAGGAGAAAACTTGGGATTAATAAAAACGGCGATCATAAAGCTTAAAGCGAGAATTCCTGAAATGTATGGGATCACTATGTAATTTCTTATGATGAACCCATTGATAAAAGCTATCATTCCAAGTAAAAACATTACTCCTGCGCTACCTCTTACAATTCGTTCATCCAGGACCTTATAATTCGTTCCTTCAATGTACTCTCCAAAACTAATAAATGACATGTGTTAATCTGTTTGAATATTGGAGGCCCAAAGGTACGAATAGGCTTAGAAGATCTTATCTCATTTTTTAAATTTAATGCAGTTTTTCATGGTTTCGGTATTAAATAAATGGAGTCATAAACAAAATGATTCGACAGAAGAGCCGTACGTGCCCCATCGAATCACTTCAACCTGTATAGAAAACCGTTCCAATGAATTGACAAACAACAAAAACGATCAAGATCGCTGAGCAATGAACAACCTTGTCCCGCCGTCAGGGAAACCTGAAGGGGCGGGAGTGAATTGATCGGTGAGCCAGTTTTTCCGGATAGTATATCTATTTTACCAGTCTCGGAAACAGCTCACCTTCTGTTATCAAACCCCTTCTTTTCCATATTTTGAGGGGGTGCTAATTATGGTCTATACAGGTAAAATCACTATAAAGAATCAATCATTGATTCGCATATCGACTACTTACTCATCTGTTCGACCAGACTTTCCAGCCTGTCCATACGAGCTTTCAAATCTTCGTTTTCTCTTTTCAATGATTCGATCTGTTCCTGCTGTTCCTGCATAGCTTTGGTCAGGATGGGAATAAAGTTCAGGTAGTTGATCCCCACATATTCTGTTTTAGTCACTTCATGGATTTCCGGGTCTTTGCTTGATGTATAAATAACATTCTCTTTGACAAATTCCGGAAAAATCTCCTGAACCTCCTGAGCTATAAATCCAACCTGTTGGCCTTTGGCCAGATTTAATTGGTCGTACTCATCGGTTTTGAAAAAATAGGTTTTGGGTTGCAGCTGAAGCACTTTTTCCAAAGCACCATTTATAACCTGAACCTCTCTTTTTAATTTAGCATCTGAAGGGCCCAAAAACTCACCTGTATATCCCAGGTTACCATCAAAATAACCGGCCCAGCTTAAATCGCCATTGGACTCTCCGAAAATACCAAAACCGGCCATACCCTGCGCAAATCCATGCACCCCTTTGGCGCCAATATTACCGTCACCAAAGCCGTAAACGCCTACATTAGCAATCCCTGCCCCTCCATAGCCATATACTCCCCAATTTGTTCCTTCACCTCCCGAAATAAACCCTTCCACACCAATATTCCAATTGGTTCCGGTTGCATCCACTTTCCCTCTTATAGATTTCCCATTGGCTACTACATGAAGTTTGGCAACCTGTTCAGGAGCTTCCCCTACTCCTATCCCTACATCACCATTTATCCACATTCGGGGAGTTTCCATGTTGATCCTGTTAGCTTTCACTCTTAAATGATCATCTTCATCTTCCTGAAGTGTTACATAATCATCATCCCCGAATTTTAGGGTTCCTCCATGATTATAATCACCCTGCGTCCCGAAAATCCGGAGGGAATTATCTGTTCCTCCTATCTGAAGTTTGGATGTCGGATAGGTATCTCCTATACCTACATTTCCTGAATTCATTGTGTAAATATTATTTCCGTTTTGGCCCCAATCACTACTTCCACTTGATTTAGCATAAAGGGCGTAAGGAACACTGACCAACTGGCTGGTACCGGAAATCGAATAGTTGGAGCCTCCATTGGGGTCCGTTTCCGTTTTCAGGTAATAACTGTTACTACCCCAATTTATGTCGGAGAAATTTCCCGAAACAGCTGTACCATCTCCTATTTCAAAACTGACCAATCCATTGGCATTGGCTGTCGGATTTTGTGTTTCAACATATACTGCCGAGCCGGATGAACTACCCTGCAACACACTGATCCGAACGCCGACTGCGCTATTGGTGATCAATTGTCCGTTGGCATCCCTGACAACAGCCTGGTAGCTCATTTTCTCAGGGGTCTGAGCGAATATTGTAATAGCAAAAAATAAAGCGGATATTATTAAAGATATTTTTCTCATGATCTGATGGTTTTAGTGTTTGATAATTTTGAATGACTTCATGATTTTCTGGTGATCGGTTACATGCAAAAAGTAAGTCGCATTCGGATATCTATCCATACTGATTCTCGTAATGCTGTCAGTTAATTGTTGCTGATCCAGCAATCGGCCGCTGACATCAAATAACTGATAGGTCAGTCCCTGATAGGAATTATCCGATATCCTTAGGTTAAGTAAACCTTTTGTTGGGTTAGGAAAAATATCCAGATCAAGACTGATGTGGTTTTCCTCCACTCCGGTTGTTACCAGGATTTCAAAAGCGTGTTGAACGCCTTGTGCAACCATTCCATTGGCGGCAATTACGGTGGTATAAACAGGATGGCCAACCGTGTAACTTACTGTCCCGCCGCTGCCTGAAGCATCGCCTCCGGCAGCATGATGCAGGGATTGTTGTGCCTGTAAACCTCCCATGAAGCATAGGATGATTAAGGCAACCATGATGATTTTCAGGTTTCCCATATAGATTAATTTTTAAATGAATAGTTTAGTCAATAATGTAGTTAGGCCTATGGCTGCAGGCAATCTTCAAAACCCAAAAGTTTTAATAATGACAAAAGGAATAAGATTGGCTCCAACCAGGATGAACACCCCTAGTTGGACACATAATCATCCCACTTATTTATGTCAATTAAAATAGTAAAAGAATAATCTCTTGTTGTTGAATGGAGGTTATGATAAGTACCCCAAATATTCGCCAGGGTAACTGTAATGGTTGCTTTAATAATAAATTGTTCATCCTTATTCTTGACTTTCCATAAGGCAAGATATGGCGGTCTGAGGCCTCCCCCTTTTCCCTTGGCATTGTCTGTCAATCCATATAACGTACTGTTACCGGTAAAGAGATATTCCATAGCGGTTGCAAAATCTACTTTCGTTGAACTACCTTTATCCTCAGGGTCATATGTTCTTAATGTGCCATCACTATCCTTTACTGCACGCATTTCAACTATTTGGGATACAGCATTATTATGGCTTCCTCCAACGCTTGGCGTAAAGGCTTTGTACCCTTGGATTGTCCCTGTCCAACTTTGGGAACCACTTATAGAGCCATTAACACTTGGACCGTCCTTTGAACCTCCTGCGCCTATACTGGACCCATAAGTTGCCGTAACGGTACCTGTTTCAACATTACTTTCAACATCTACATTGGCACCAACCACAACATTATTGTCATCCTCTTGTGATTCCATTTCTATCTTGACTTTTTCAAGAAACCACCCTCTATGGTTATTAACATCATAGGCCATTTTATCATCCGTAGCAACATCCACATATGTTCCTGCCGCTTTGATTGTCAGATATTGAGATCCATTGTCGTCAATGAATAACTTTGGAAGAAAGGATAGATATATCTTGGCTGTTTGACCTGTTCCAAGCAAATTAAACTCCCGGGAATCAGTAACTTCTTCCATTACAATCGCTCCCTTTCCCTGATCAATAAAACTTCCGCTGGTTGCATGAGAATACCCCCAACCGGTTCTATCAAAGGCCATTTTCGAGCCGTTAACAACATGAAAATTGGTTTCCCCGTCATCAACGGTAGCGTAACAGTAGGTTCTTTTGGCGGAATTCGTTGGATCTTTCTTAGTCATATTCCAACTCCTTAGGTTATCTCCATAACTAAAAATTATCATAGAATTAACCACCCCAAATTTTTCCCCATCAAAGGGTTGTGTCACAAGGTAATTTACATCCTCACTTTTTTCGTACAGAAGGTAGGATGCTGTATTGGCCCCATCCCAATGCCATCCCCTGATATTATCTGATTCGGAAAGATGTAATGAGTCAGGCTCTGATTTACCTCCCTTTGAAACAATGACTATGGATTTGCTCAACCCTTCATGAAAAAAAACAACGCTAAATTTTCGTTTATCATCATCTTCCGAAAGATTATTCATACACCATCCCCTCATTAGGTCAGGATGATCCGGTATGTTTTTGAGAAAGGCATTTGATTCTATAATTTTTCCAAATTTCTTGCCGTCAAATTCTCTTAAAAAGAGGTCGAACTCATTGCCATTTTTCAGGGAATACAATGCATAATTTCCTCCGTCCCAACTAAATCCCCTCAAATTGTCCCCATCAAAAATATCATTAATATGGGTGATTTCGGGTGTTATCAGATGCCCTGGATCTTCCAGTGGTACTTCATCACCCATAACTGCATCCGCCAAAGTACTTTTATCATATAACCCCCAATGTGCCCCCTTATTACCGGAAGAAACGTTATCTACAGTCGGACCATTTGCAAAATGAAGAAACTGTCCGCTATTGCCTCGATTTTCAAGCCTGTAGTTATCAGTACCGTCAACTTTCACTCTCATCCAATGTGAGGACTCATCAGTGGCAGGCACTGCTGACAATAACAATTGTCCTTGTTTTATGTGCAGATATTGATTACCCGCCAGTTTATTTTTCAGTCGGTAATGGTTATCTCCAGCGTCCTCAACATCCCACAAGCCACTTTGCTCATCTGATTTTAGAGGACCAACTGTTAGAGCTCCATTTTCAACTTTAATGTAGCTATCAGCTTTGTCGCGATTTTTTAGTAATACTGTAGTCAATACTTGCTGTGTCCAGCCAATTTGCTGTACAAAAAGAGCCATCAGGATTATAAAGCCTGTTCTTTTAAAAATTTTTATTAAGGTTTTCATGGTCAAATTTTTAGTGAGTTAAATAGGTGTAGATTTCTAACACCCCAAAGATGCAGGGTGGAGTATTCAGAGTCCTTCACCTATTCCCCAAAACCTTCACGTATTCCACATCAGGCGGAAAAACAGTAGCAATTATTTTGCATTAGCAAAACAAACAACCTTATAACTAATTGAAAATTAATTATTTACGAATCTCATTGGGCGGAAAGCCAAATTCTTCTGAAAAGGTGCGGGAAAAGTAGTTCGGATCGTTAAAACCAACGTCGTAGGCGATCTCTGAGATATTGAGATCGGTTGTTTTGAGCAATTCAACGGCTTTTTGAAGCCTGATAGACCGGATAAACTGACTCGGTGTTTTTCCGGTAAGGGCTTTGAGTTTACGGTTGACCTGGGTATTGCTTCGGCGGGCAACATGGCAAAGGTCATTTACACTCAAATCTGGATCATCAAGTCGTTCCTGAACTACATTGATCAGTTTTTGAAGAAAGAGATCATCCAGTGATGGTGACTTTTTATCAGCTATACTACGGGAGAAAATTTCAGCTGTTGTGTTTTTGGTTTGTAATGACTTTCGCAATTCAATAAGCTTCTCCAGCCTCACAAATAATTCCTCCTTATTGAAAGGCTTAACCAAATAAGCATCTGCTCCTCCTCGCAACCCTTCAATCCTGTCATCAACGGTGGCTTTGGCAGTCAGAAGAATGATGGGGATATGGCTGGTTCGATCATCGTTCTTAAGCGTCTCGCAAACTTCATAACCGTCTTTCTCCGGCATCATCACATCACTGATGATGATGTCAGGTACAATGGCCAGTGCCTTATCGATACCTTCCTGTCCATTGCGGGCGATCTCGATGTGATACTCTCTTTTTAACAAACTTTCAATATAGGTAGCCACATCACGATTATCTTCAATGATCAGCAATGAAGGTGTTTCAGAATTTTCATTAAAAGTGGCCAGATCCAGCAAAGGAACTATGTTTTGATCCCCGTCCTCCGAGTAAACATTTTTTCGAAGTGAATCACTAAATTCATAATCTCCCTTTTTAATGGTATCCGGACCTAGCTGAACTGGAAATAACAACAGAAAATCTGTTCCCTCTCCCAATTGACTATCAACAACTATGGAACCACCCATCATTTCTACCAGTTCTTTTGTCAATGACAAACCAATTCCTGTTCCGGCTTCTTTTCGGGTAGAAGAAGCATCGCCCTGGTAAAACCGATCGAAAATTTTGGGGAGATTATCTTCGGAAATCCCTATCCCGGTATCACTGACTTTCATTTGTAACCAATCCCTTCCCTGAATGTCTATTTTCTGCAAATGCAGAATTACCTTTCCTCCCTCCGGAGTAAACTTGATCGCATTGGTCAAAAGGTTGTAGGCAATATGCTGCATCTTGGCCTCATCAAAATCCATGATCAATTCCCGCACCTCCGGGTAAAAGGTCAAACGGATCTTTTTTTCATCTGCCATGGAATAGAAAGGATTCCGTGAGGTACTGCAGGTAATGGATAATATCGCCCTGGATCTTATCCATTTTTAGGGTACCCGAATCCAACTTGGACAGATCCAGTAGCTGGTTGATCAGGCGGAGCAGATTTTTGCTGTTGCGTTGAATGAGTTTCCGTTCCTGAGAATGACCTTTGATGTTATTGGTCATGCCCATTATCACCGTCAAAGGCGTCCGGAATTCATGAGTGATGTTGGTGTAAAGCCGGGATTTGAGTGTATTTAACTCCTTGAGCCTTTTGGATTCCGCTTTTTCCAATTGTTGATTGACCTGGTATCTGTACAGGAGATAAACCAATGCCAGGAAGCCAAGGATATACAAGGTCCAGGCCCACCACCTTTTATACCAAGCTCTGATAACTACAATTTCTAAAGACAGCTCGGAAGACTCAAAAAACTCAGGAGTAAGTCCACCCTGAATGTGTAAAGTATATTTTCCGGGAGGAAGGTTTTCATATTGCAACCTATTAAGCCGTGAAGGATTGCTCCAGTTCTTATCATAGCCTTCCAGGAAATGTGTGTACAATAACTGGCCCGTATTGCGATAATCAGGAACAAAAAATTCCAAACCAAAAAAGCGATCCCGGTGAGAAAGACGAATAGCTGAAAGATCATTCAATGCCGATAACTGGACAAATAAAGAATCTGCTTTATTGTTAAACCTTTCGTACCGGCTGATACTCACCGGAAAAATGGTTTCAAATCCTGCCTTTTGGGTCAATTCTTCCGGATCAAAGACATTTACACCTCCATCAGGTGTACCAATATATAAATGCCCTGTTTTACTGGCCAGCCCGGGAAGTCGGTTAAAAGCCATTTCTGACAAGGAAGGGAGCATGGGAAATCGAGTAATAACCCCCGTTTTTTTATTTAACCTAAGGGTGCCTTTCTCCGTGACCAGCCACAAATCATCAGCCTTGCCTGGAAGCATTTGGAATACCCTGCTCAAAAGGCCCGTAAATTCATTGACTTCATAGGGAATTTGAATGATCTCCCGGGTTTTAAGATCCAGCATGCTGAGCCCTGATTGCGTGCCGTGGCCAAACCACAGAAACTGCCCTCCATCTTCATACATGCCATACATATAATGGGAAACCCAGGCTTTGGAATAAGGATTCGCTTCGATATTATTAAGCAGGTTCCCCTCTAAATCAAACTCCAGGATACCATCAAACCAATTCGATAGAAACAAAGACTCTGAATATTTACTGAACCTGATATCCCTTATCTCACTATTCAAAGAGAAGACATCATCCGGGATTGAGATCTTTTTCAGATCCTTTTGGGCGATCTCATACCTGTAAAATTCAAACGGCAAATCATTTACCCCTACCCAAAGATATTTATCATCAGGTCCAAGCCCGTGCGTGATATAATCGTAGCCAGTTGTGGGAAAAAGTTTTTGCCCTTCCCATGTTTCCATATCTATGGCATACTCATTCCAGAACAAAACACCGCCTGCACAGGAAAGTGCATGTACAAGTTGATCCTGAGGTGGGAGGTTGATCGGCAAGTCGGATATTTGACCTGTTGAAAAATCCAGTCTGGAAATTCCATTTTTATAGGAGAAATAAATATTACCCTCTTCATCTTCCGTAATTCCTTTGATATTACAATCACCATCAAAACATTTCCTGGAAATTTGATTTGAGGAATACTGCCTGAAGACATCTTCTTCTATAGTCATTTTAACTATACCAGCCCGGGTGGTCAGCCACACCTCACCCGATTGATCTCGAAAAATATTCAACAAAGAGCTGTTGAAAAAGGGAAACTCCAGGCTTTGTTCGAGAACCTTGTCTGTAAAATCTTCAAAAATACCTGTGTGGATATTCAATCTGGACAACCGGAAGGGATTACCCCTGTGCCATATGAATTGTCCATCTGCAAATAATTGACCGGGTTTAGCTTCCTGTGGAAAACGATGGCCTTGCGGCAAACGGACAAATTCCTCCTGACCTTCTTTCAGATAATAAACCGCATATTGATCCTTGGATTTATCGGGACTATGAATAACCCATATCGTATTTTCTTCATCTATGTCGATACTTGGCATTACGGGGTCCGCCCCTTGGGGGAAGAGGTAATTTTTGACCAGACCTGATGTGTCGAACTCCTGGACCTTATCCCTCTGTTTTACAAAGTAATTCCCGTTTCTTGTTAGGGTTTCATCATAATACCAGGAGATATTCGCCTTGACTACCATTCTGAAGGCTCCTCCCTTTTCAGCCCTTGTAATATATTGATACCTGTTTGGATTTCCGGCACCGGCAATTCCCCAAAGACTGCCGTCATCACAGATACCCACATTGGTAATATTATTTATCTTATTTGGAGTGAACGATTCTTTTGCAACGGGCATAGTTAAGACTTCCCTGGACAAAGGATCAAATACCAGCAGGCTATCCCTTACAAAATAAAAACAGGGGTGACCTTTTTTGGCATGGAATCTTCGGGTATTCGGTAAGGGGAACCCCATTACTTCAGGGTCGACAACAGATAATTTGTGACCGTCGTAGGTATAAAAACTCCAGTTGGCTCTTATCCATATAAGGCCTGCATCATCCTGGGCAATATCTTTACCGTAGGCTAATTGATTCCCCTCAGGAAAGGTGATGTTTTCCAGCTTGATATTACCCTGAAAGGGCTGCGCACAAGTGATCACAGCCAAAAACAGAAAACAGTATGTCAATAGGGTTTTCAAAACAAACGCATAAATTAATGCGGGGGGCAGTTTAAGTGGAAATCTATATAAAATCCAGAAGTATTACTTTGACATGCCCTGTTCCATCCATTTCTTAAACAGCTCGACCTCTTCAGCAGAAAAAGGCGCTCTTTTATTCTTAAAAGGCATGAAATTTTCATCGTCAGAAGGTAATTGAACCCGGTATAAAATGCCGTTGATATTTGCTTTGGTAGCTTCATAATTATCAAGCATCTTTACGCGCCCCTCTTCAGGAAAGTGGCAAGGTGTGCAACTACGCTCCATCAGGGGCAGAATATCTTTTTCATACGAAACTACCTGATTGCGCTTACCGAAAATCCCTGCGTTTTGAACTTTGCAGGATTGCAGCGTCATCGTGAGGCCAAGCAGCAGAATAAAGGCAAGGTTATGGACATTAAAAATTTTCATGTTTTTTATTTTAAACTCGATTTCCTGTTTTAAAATTAGCATTTTTCCTCAGAAAGACCGAAACTTTACTAAATGAACTACACACAACCAGTAACCAGAAACTAGCAACCAGAAACCAACATTATTTCCCAAATGCTTTCAATACCTCCCTCGTCAGATCCCACCTGTTAAAACCCTGGCGACCGTAATCCAATCCCCTGCGCACGATAACCAGATCATGGGAAGGAACTACGATAACATATTGCCCCCGGTTTCCGGCAGTAGAATAAGCATCTTTCGGTACATCAGTTCTGTCATCAGGAACCAGCCACCATTGTCCCCCGTAAAAATTGCCCCTTTCCGCAGTTGCCGGAGCCGGTGTTCTGACAAATTCAATCCAGTCTTTGGAAATAATTTGTTCACCGTTCCATTGACCATTTTGCAAATAAAGCAGTCCAAATCGGGCGAGATCTCTGGCATTGGTATAGACCTGGCTGCTCAAAATAAAATCTCCGAAACGATCAGCACTCAGGAGCGTATTTCTCATTCCGATCTTATCCAGCAAGGCTTTACGAGGAAATTCCAAATAGGTTTGTTGGTCTCCCAAAGCATTTTTCATGGCCAATACCCCCAGAATGGTGTCATAGTTCTCATAGTCCCAAAGGGTACCGGGTTTCCGGATGAGTCCTCTGTTCAAAGCACCATTCACAGAACTGGCTCCTGCCCAGTATGCCAGTCCGGAGCCGGTTACGTATTCCATCCTTCGGTTATCAACTGTATATAACCCGCTGGACATATTCAAAACGTGACGCAGGGTAATTTCGGAACGTGGATCGGTTTCAGGTGAACGCTCCTTGGGCAACCATTCCAACCCAAGTGGTTTATCCAGTTCAAGTTTGCCCTGATCTGCCAAAATTCCCATTAAGGTGACCGCTATGCTTTTGGCCGTCGACCATGTTCTTGTCCTGGTATGTACATCCACCCCCGGAGCGTATCTCTCATGTACGATCTGACCTTTATAAACAATCAGCAGGCTCAGCGTCACCTGCTCTGACGATTCCCGGTTAAAGGACCATTCAGAGGCCTCCTTCAAGGCTTTGATATTAATCTCTTCCGGCAAAGATTGTATCTCAAGCATATCCCCGTCCGGCCATGGAATTTTGTCCGGATCTCCTTTTAAGGGCGGTGTTTTAAGCTCAGGCAAATCTTCAATATCCTCAAAAGTCTGATCCGGGGCGAGTATCATACATCCCAGGCCTTCCCGGAAAACGGCACGCATTACAGGCACACCTCCAGGAACACCAATGGCTACCGTTTTTCGGTCCCAGTCAATTTGGTAATCGCCGCCTTTTGCAGTACCTACAGGCTGCTTTAAATAGGCAAGTTCCTGTTCATAAACCAGATCAAGGCTTCGGTTGGAAGTAAACAGGCCATTGCACATCAAAATGGCCTGCACTCCGTTTTGGATCATTTCTCCGGAAGCACGGGAATAGTCGTAGGTTTCTAATTGTTGCGCTTTCAAACCCTGTAAAAGCAAGAGGGCTACGGAAAAAATAAACAGGGATTTCTTCATGATGTATGTTTTTGGTAAATCTACCATTTTCATGGCAAAATACTATTGACTGTCAGGTAAGTTAAAGCCTGGAATGCCCAAGGCGATAGCTTTTACACCTTGAAAAAAAGCTTATTTTTTCGTAAATTACTATATCATTGACATTACATAGATCTGTTTTAGTTTGCTCATTACACATTAGGCAAGAAATAAAAACAGATATTATGAATGCTTTACTTATCCTTTATATCGTTGCCGGCATATTCCTGCTCAGCGGCATCCGAATCATTTTTGAATACAAAAGAGCGCTGAAGTTCAGGTTTGGGAAATATATCAAAGTACTCAAGCCTGGTTTCCGGTGGATCGTTCCCTTTATCGAGACCATCCAGATAGTCGACATCCGGGTGATCACCATCAATATAGATTCCCAGGAAGTTATGACGGAGGACAACGTACCCTGTAGTATTGACGGTGTTGTATTTTTCCGCATTCACGATCCGGAAAGGGCAGTTTTGGAAGTTGAAGAATACAAATTTGCCATTATGCAGCTGGCACAGGCGGCCCTAAGGGATGTTTGCGGTAAGGTTGAATTGGATACGATTTTATCCAAACGGGAAGAGATGGGCAAAAACATCAAAGGCATCGTGGAAAAGGAAACCAGTGAGTGGGGCATAATGATCATCGATGTCAAAATCAAGGACATTCAGTTGCCGGAAAACATGAGACGTATGATGGCCAACCAGGCAGAAGCAGAACGTTCGAGAAGAGCAAGGGTTATCCTTGCACTTGCCGAGGAACAAGCTGCCGAGAAACTTTTCGAGGCCGGTAAGATCATCGACAAATCACCTTCGGCCATCAAACTGAGACTCTATCAGACATTGGCGAACATCGCGTCTGAAAAGAACTCTACAATCCTTTTCCCATTCCCGGAAGAAGTATTGCCACGGGAAAAGAAGGATGATTGAAAACAACCTACTGATTTTACCTTTATTAAAAACCCCGTAAAAACACTTGATTTAGATGTTAAATATTTCTAACTTTATGTTAATAATTTCTAACATTTAATAAAAGTGTCATGAAAACAATATTCTGGCCTGTTTTTATTTTGACCTGGTCCCTGGTGCTGTCAGGTTTATGGATCATTCAACCGGATGAATCTCCCGCTTCTGTTCTGGAGATCATTTTTGTGGGGATCATTGCCATCTTCTTTGGTCTCGGCGTATATTTCGGGATCAACAGAATGAGAAATAAACAAAAAGGCTTTCCTGAAGAGGATGAAATGTCGAGAAGCATAACACAGAAAGCTGCTGCCCTGTCCTTTTACCTGGGTGTAATATGGTGGTTGGTTCTGATCTATTTTTATAGTCATACGACTATTGATCTCAATTGGATCCTCGCTTCCGGAATGATAGGCATGGCCGTTATCTTCATTATAAGCTGGGCAGTTTTAACGATAAGAGGGATCAGCTATGAGAAATAGGATAAAAGAGCTGAGGGCCAAATCCAACCTGACCCAGAACGAGCTTGCCCAAAAAGTAAATGTACGCAGGGAAACCATCGTGTTCCTCGAAAAAGGAAAATATAATCCTTCACTGAAACTCGCATACGATATTGCCCAAGTCTTTAATCTTACCATTGAAGAGGTGTTCCTTTTTAATGAAGAATGAAAAATTGCTTAAACCTCAAGGGATTTGCCCCGGAGGTTTACAAAAATGGTGCAGAAATTGAGTAATTTTCACCTCTAAAATTTCAAATCCATATTTTAATCACCTGTTAAACAAAAAATGATGTTAAAAAATCAAGTAAAACCATTGCTGACCATTGCCATCTTGCTGATGTCAGCATTGGTCATCACCTCCTGTAACCAGGAAAATCAAGCAGAGGAAACTACAGGCATAAGCGCCATTAGTATTGACGGGCTCGAAGCACCAGCTGCCAAACAAGAGCCAAAAGAACTGACTATTCATGACGATACCAGGATCGATAACTATTACTGGCTCAACCAACGGGAAGACCAGGAAGTGATCGATTACCTGACTGCAGAAAATGATTATACGGATGCCGGCATGCAAGGTACCAAGGCTTTCCAGGAAGAGCTTTACGAAGAAATGATCGGACGAATCAAACAGACGGATATGTCTGTGCCATACAAATACAATGGGTACTATTACATAACCCGTTATGAAGAAGGCAACGAATATCCGATCCACAGCCGTAAAAAAGGATCGTTGGATGCAGAAGAAGAAGTAATGCTGAATGTAAATGACCTGGCTGAAGGATATGAATATTACGCCGTTGCAGGTCGTTCGGTCAGTCCAGATAACAAAATCCTTGGTTACGGTGAAGATACCCTGAGCCGCAGACAATACACCCTGCGTTTCAAAAATCTCGAAACCGGCGAGATGTTGCCCGATCAGATTCCTAATACCACTGGAGGATTGACCTGGGCGAATGATAATCAAACGGTTTTTTATACCAAAAAGGACGCTGCCCTTCGTGCCTATAAGATCTTCAAACACAAACTGGGCACACCGGTTGAAGATGATGTGGAAGTCTATCACGAAGCTGACGAAACCTTTGGCGTGGGTATTTATAAAACCAAATCTGAAAAATACCTCGTCATGGTCTCCTGGCATACCATGACCCAGGAATACAAAATCCTTGAAGCAGATAATCCTGATGGCGAATTCAGAGTCTTTGAACCAAGAGATGTCGAAGGTAATCTGGAGTATTCCATCGCTCATTTCGGCGATAAATTTTATATCAGAACCAATCTGGACGCCAAGAACTTCCGTTTGATGTCCACTCCGGAAGACAAAACCGGCAAGGAAAACTGGACAGAAGTAGTAGCTCACCGGGAAGACGTTTTACTGGAAGGCATGGAAGTCTTCAAAGACCACCTCGTATTATCCGAAAGGATCAAAGGTATTCGCCAGATCTTTGTTGATCCGTGGGAGGGAGAAGGTCATTATATCGACTTTCCGGAAGAAGCTTATACAGCTTACGTATCCACCAATCCTGATTTCGACACGGAAGTTTTGCGAATAGGATACCAGTCGATGGCGACACCAAATTCCACCTACGACTACAATATGAACTCTAAGGACATGGAGCTTCTGAAGCAAGAGGAAGTGGTTGGCGATTTCGATCCGGCAGATTACAAAACCGAGCGCGTATTTGCCAAAGCCCGTGACGGAGTGGAAGTTCCTGTTTCCATCGTTTACCACAAAGACACCAAAGTTGACGGATCAGCTCCTTTGATGCTTTATGGTTATGGTTCGTATGGATACAGTATGGAGCCTAGTTTCAGTGCCATGCGACTGAGTTTGCTGGACCGTGGCTTTGTTTATGCCATCGCACATATTCGTGGTGGTGAGGAAATGGGCCGCTGGTGGTATGAAGACGGAAAGAAATTCAAAAAGAAAAATACCTTCACTGATTTCATCGACTGTGCGGAGTACCTGATCGCGGAAAATTACACCTCCAAAGGCAAGGTTTATGCCATGGGTGGAAGTGCCGGCGGTCTGTTGATGGGTGCAGTAGTCAATATGCGTCCTGACCTCTGGAATGGTGTCGTGGCGGCTGTACCTTTTGTGGATGTGGTTACCACCATGCTGGACGAAAGTATTCCGCTCACTACCGGGGAATTTGACGAATGGGGAAATCCAAAAGACAAGGATTATTATGAATACATAAAGTCGTATTCTCCTTACGATAATGTTGAAGCAAAGGATTATCCGGCCATGTTGGTCACTACCGGTTTACATGATTCCCAGGTACAATACTGGGAACCTGCCAAATGGGTGGCCAAATTACGTGAGATGAAGACCGACAATAATCCACTCTTCCTGCACACAAACATGGAAGCCGGCCACGGCGGCGCTTCCGGAAGATTTAAACGCTACAAGGATCGTGCAATGCAGTATGCGTTTATTCTGGATCTTGCCGGGAAGAATGCTGTTGAGGTGAAGGATTAGGGAAGTTTAAATTTAGGGTCTAACTTGAAGTTAGGCCCTAAATTTTCCATTCACATCCTTTTCGAAAACACCGCCATACTGACTAAAGGAATCACCAATCCTGCCCTCAATCCCATATAGATATAAGGAATCAGAAGAATCATTAATTCCAACCCAACACCTTTGGAAAGTTCATTGGGATTCATGGTAATCATCGGCTCGGGAAAACCAATTATAAACAACTCTAACACAACGCCGATAAAATACACCCCCGCCATAAGCCAATTTAAATCCGGATTCTTCCAATTATATTTCAGGAAAACGATTAAAACGAACAGGCCTGAGTACAAACAAAACTGGGCCTGGGGCACTTCCGTGAAATTCTTAATGCCGTCTAAAAGGATAATGGTGGCCATCATTAGGTTGCCTACAAAGGTGGTTTTGATGGCTGTTACTCTTTTCTCGAAAAGGTATTCGGTGACCTTTTTGCTTTCATTTTTCATGACAGGATTTTTGGTTGGGTAATAACCATCAAGTTATACTTTTCCCGAAAGCACTTATAGTATTTAAGGCCAAGGTCCTGATTTTTTCGACGGGCTATGTGTTTGAAAAATCCATTTCCTTTTTTGGATCAAACCTTCATGGTTTTTTAACTTATTTCTATAATCCCCAATACTGCCCCGGGCTTATCCTCTGGGTAACGGAATACAAAACCATCCCGTTTAGTTTCGTTCTCCCTGCCTTCATACCTATGTTTCACTCTTTCCAGTTTGGAAAGGTCAAAAACGATGGCCAAATCAATGCGAACAGGCTTCTTTCCTTCTGAAACCGGCCAGAAATAAAAGGGTTCTATGAAGTGTTCAAAATAGACATCCTGTTCTTCCACTTTGAAATCAATGGCAAAAAAGTCGATTGGGAAATTATCGATATTTTCGTACCTGTCTCCTTTTCTGTTGGGGTCGTAACGGTCATGGCCAATTGCCTGAATGATTTCGATCATATCAGATCTTGACTTTCCAGGATGCTCCCCAGAACTTAAAGCCCGGACAGCCACATTTCTTCCCATAAAGTGTTTTTTGAAACAAACATCAATTTTCGCTCCAATACTTTGGAAGTCAGGTCGGTTATCCCAATAGACCTTTGGAATACGAATGTTATACCAGGGTGTACCGGTATAATCCAATTGCGCTGAGAGATCCTTGAATGCCTCTAGCTTATATTCTGAAACTTTTACTTTATAAACAGGGATATTCATGTCAAAAGATTCGTAAAAAATTTCGGAACCTGGCACACCTAAACCTGCGACCACATCAATGAGCGAAGTGAAGAATCCGGAGGAAAGACAGACCTGAACTCAGGTCTATTCAGTTATAGCTAAATAATCCGCTCTTGTTAATTGCCATTGATTCACCTCTTGTTCAAAATTGATCGAACCGGGAACCGTGACATACTTTTTAATAAATTTAAAGCCTACCTTTTCAAGGGTTTTGAGAGGAGCCGGATTCAGTGCATAGGGTTCACAATACAAAACCTTCAATTGGAGATTGTCAAAAAAATACGGAAGGGATTTTTTGACTAAAATAGAGCCAATTCCTTTTTGACGATTTTCAGGTTGCCAAATATGTAGGTGCATATTACCTTCCTTTCCAAAATCAACAGGGTTTACATTACAATGGCCGATAGGCTTTCCGTCTTTGAGCCAAACTAACCCATAGGACATTTTGTCCTCATAAGGCAAACTGATCTGATGATTCAACACCTGAGTTAACTCCTCCCTGGTAGGAAGTCGCTTTAGGTCAACCCCCATACCTTCCAGGTGCTCGTCGGATGAGACAAGCCAGTAATCGACCACAGATTCAACATCTGCCAGGGTTATTTCACGAACTGATAAAGAATCTTCTTTCATTTTATATTGCTTTCCATTCCCCGTTTTCCAGGGCTTCGAATGTAATTTCAGCCGAATTACCGGGCGCATCTTTTTTTACCCGCACCGGGTTTATCCAGTCTTTTTGACAGCCTTCCATCGCATCCGGTATCGTATTCCAATCATTTCGTTCAACCCCAAATTCATCGGCTGCGACAGCATAAACGGCATCCATATCACCAAACTGCCGTTCCCAGTCAGCCGGGCCGTCGTCTTCTTTATAATAACCAAACAATAAGACCTCCTGATCGGAGATTTTATTGAGCATCAACCTCAACGTTTGATCCTTGTTTTTAAGTAAGTCGGCAACTTTTCGCATGTGATCTCAAAATTCAAAAGGGCCAAACAAATATAAGCATTAAACACCAGAGCAATGAGGTGATTGTCAATCAAAATCTTTGATTTTCCTCATATTTTTTTCTCCATGACCGCCGTTTCCCGGCCTTTGTATTCAACAGTATCAATTTGCTCCCAACCATGTTTGCGATAAAGATCCACTGCTGTAAATGTGTAGAGAAAAACTTTGTCCAGCCCGAGTTCCAAAGCCCTTTGTTCTATATGTTCAAGCAACAAACTACCCAGCCCTCTGCCACGAAATGATTCAAGGGTATACAGAGCAGCAATCCAGGGACGATATTGCTTTAAACCTTCATGAAAGTTATAAATATTCACCGTATTCCATAGCCCTCCGGCAGCAACCATCTCGCCGTTGATAGACAGCTTTAAATGAAAAATGATATCCTTATTCGGATGCGTCGATAGTCGCTGTATGTTTTTTTTGGCAGGAGTGCCCCATTCTTGCTCGTACCATTCAGCAATTTGAGTGATTTGCTCCTTTTCTGACGGATCCAGCAGCGTGATCGTAATCAGTTTTTCCATTTAATATGCTACTTCAGTTTTTCATTAAAAAAAGCAATGGTGCGCTCCCATGCCAGGTCAGCTGCCGCCTTATCAAATCTTGGAGTAGTATTATTGTGAAAACCATGATTTACCTCTGGATAAAAATGAGCAACGAAATCTTTCTCATTCGCCTTCAATGCAGCTTCGTAAGCCGGCCATCCCTCATTTACCCTTTTGTCCAGGCCCGCATATTGAAGCATCAATGGCGCCTTGATTTTAGGAACGTCTTCATCCGCAGGCTGACGTCCGTAAAAAGGAACGGCTGCTGCAAGATCCTCCAGCTTCACTGCCATCATATTCGATATCCAGCCACCGAAACAAAAGCCGACTACTCCAACTTTGCCCGTACAACCTTCGTGAGCCTTTAAGTACTCAAAAGCTGCAATAAAATCTTCCAGCATCTCATTCCGATCCCTTTGTCTTTGCAAAGTCCTTCCATCATCGTCATTGCCTGGATAGCCACCAAGGGGTGTCAATGCATCAGGGGCAAGGGAAATAAATCCCGCCATCGCCGCTCTTCTGCCCACATCTTCAATGTAAGGATTGAGTCCTCGGTTTTCATGGACAACTACTATCCCTGGTAGTTTTTCCTTGGCATCCGCAGGTTTTGACAAAAGGCCTTTAATGCTTCCACCACCTTTGGGAGAATCGTAAGTGATATATTTTGAGTCCAGATTCGGATCATATGGACTGACGGTTTTGGTACTTTTATAATCGGGTAGCATGAAACCGAGCAAGGAAGATACCGTTACTCCTCCCACTGCGTACATGGACAGTTTTTCAACAAATTCTCTTCTTTCAATCTTGTTATGCGCGTAATCATCATACAGATCGAATACCTCCTGCTTGATGTCTTCCTTTTTAAGTTTTTTCATAAGTACTCAATTTTGTCCTTTAAAGATAGGGAATATCACAACTACGCGCAAAACACAATACTTAACTAACAGTCTGAATAGTATCATACCCCGTAAGCCGTCCTCCGTTTATCGTTCATCGTCTACCGTTGATCAATCATCTTCAAAACCTCAGTCCCGGCAAGCAAAAAGGCCCCGACTCCATAAACCTCCGTCATATCTTCGGTGACATTCTTAGGGTTTTCACCAATAGGTTGTACCCATCCCAATTTCCCATCAGCGAAAACAGCATTCACCAAAGCTTTCCAGGCTTTTTCTACCTGAGGGGTATATTTTTCTTTGTCGATTAATCCTGCATTGATCCCATAGGCCAGGGCATGGCAGAAGAATCCGCTGGAACTGGTCTCCGGGCGTGGGAAACTCTCCGGGTCCAGCATACTGGCATGCCAATAGCCTGATTCATCCTGACAGGTGGCCACTTTTTGGGCCATCTCAACGAAAAGTTTTTCGTAAAACGGTCTGTACTTACTATCCTTTGGCAAATCCTTTAGAATGGAGACCAGTCCTCCCATCACCCAGCCATTTCCGCGGCCCCAGAATATTTTCTCTCCGTTGGCCTCCAGTTGTTTCTCAGGAAAATAGCGGTGATCCCTGTAAAACAAGTGCTCTTCATTGTCGTACAGAAAATCATAAGTAGCCATAAACTCTTCATGCATAAAATCGATGTAGGCATCATCCCCGGTGATTTTGGCTAATTTCACATACACCGGAGGCGCCATAAACAACGCATCACACCAGGACCATCGCTCCAGGGTTTGGGCATCGTAATAATCCAAAAGCAACGTGCCTTTTGAAGGGTTTTGCATGACATAATCCAGCCTGGCTTTCGTCGGACCCAAAATTCGATAACTGTTTTTATCGGCAGCTTTGCGTTCATACATTTCCAGGTACATCTGGTTGACTACCACGTCATCTGCATGGTACATTCTTTTATGAGGTTGCCAGCCATATCGCCAGCCGATACCGGAAAGCCAGTCTACATATTTTTGATCAGGAGCGATCTTTGCCCACTCCATCATGCCTTTGTAAAGGGCTCCATTGGTCCAGTCCAGATGATGATGTTTTACGGACTGAAAATTATCGATTTGCCAACTGGCTACAGCTGCCATAACTTCCGTAACAGCCTGATTGGTTAATTCTCCGGAAAATCGCTTTGCTTCCTTATCACCCTTGATAGCTGTTTTGTATTTAGTGTAATGCTCATAGTGATCAATCTGCATCCACAGCACCCTCGGAGAAATACTTTCCGGCGCATGTCTAACGACTACCGGACGGACATTATCTTTCAGGGATTTATAAGTAACAGGTGTTCCATCAAACAAACCCTCCTGGTCCAGCAATTCCCATTTTTCAATCTCAAAACGATCTTTCACCGGACTGGACAGATAGACGATTTTCGGGTTTTGATGGTCCAGCGTTATGCCGCCTGAATAATGAGGTTCCGGATCCCTTTTGTGTTTGACTCTTTCAAACCTTGGAAAGGCGCTACCCGCGCGGGTAATTTGAATATTTTTCCACGCATCACCGGTCCAGTATCCATACTGATAAAAATGGTTAGTCTCTTCCGGCAAGGTGGAATATACGATTACCGGATGCCCCTGGTCATTCACGGCAATATCCCAAATCCAGGATCTTTTATTGGCAGCTACTCCATCGTAAGCTTTGGGAATTATATCCTGATCAACAGGTAAATGCTGCATATCTCCGACCTGATTTCCGGCAGCATCATAAAATTTACCCTGCTGATACTTCATGTAATAAATGGAATTGAGGTTTTCTTCCCGGGGATGACCATCCGTAAACGCAAAATGAATACTTGCCTTGCCATCGGAAATCACTTTGGTGTAAGGCCGATCGTATACTTCGACTGCTTTTTTGGAAACCATTACTTTGGGTTCCGACCAGGTTTTGCCAAGATCATCGGAAGTAATAAATGAAGGCTGCCAATCATAGCCTCCTCTGAAGAATACATAAATCCTGTTGGCCTCTTCAGAAAGCATAACAGGGTTGGTATAACATAAACCTCTGCCCATGTACAGGGAATCGACCTTCGCAAATGCAGTTACCGATTCGGGTTCCAGTGAAGTTGTATAAAACAAGGTTCCATTATGCCGGGTGAAGAATACCATCAGTCTCCCATCAGGCAGTATCAGGATGGATGGATTTACATGATCATCCTTTTGAAAGCCTTTATAGATGACTGTTGATTTCTGATTTTCAGTTGAATGATTGGTGGAGGAGATCATCACATCTCCGGTAGAGTTGACATAACCTGTGTAGGTTTTTTCAAATTCACCTTTATGAAAAACGGCTCTTGGGTCTGAGAACCAGCACCACGCACCATCCGGAACGACCGTTTGATAATCTTCTGCTCTACCCCATTGGGCCAGGGCTGCTACCTGAATTAACAACAAAGCGCTGATGGTAAGGATTTTCTTGTGCATGGAAATGATGTTTTTGATTTAAGAAGTCCAGCAATACTATTTTTTGAAAAAACAGTATTGCTACCCCCCTTACTCGGTAATAAATTTATAGATCGCCTCTTTATAATCCTCTTCGCTCATTTGGGTACCAATTGTCTCTGCTTTAGCTTTGTAATGGGCATTATTCCAAAGATCCTGGATTTTAGGTTCCAGATTTTTGACGGTCAGTTTTCCGATTTTATCCCCTTTGGGTCCTGCTCCCAATTCGTGAATAATTCCGTTCCAGGCAAACTGATCGATAATATGTGGAATGATCATGGTGGCGCATCCGGATTTCAGGGCCATATGTGTGGTTCCCGAACCTCCGTGGTGAATGACGGCGTACATTTTGGGAAATACCCAATCGTAGGGAATTCGATTGACAAAATGAAGCATTTCCCGATCGTAATTTTCCGGTTCAACCAATCCACCGGAAGCTGTATTGATGATCGCCGGAATCTGGTGACGGCTGAGGATGTCGAGAATGACCTTTGTTTTTTCTTCGGGAGCCGTATTCAACATACTTCCAAAGGTGACGAATAGCATTTTCGGATGTTTTGCTAAAAAGGTCTGCAACTCTTCATCGGGTTGCCAATCTACGGTTTTATCCCGCTCGTGATATCCAAGTACCTGAAGATCTTCATGCCAGTGTTCCGGGCGCGGGAAAAGTGTCGGAGAAATGGTGTAAACAGATTTGTTGGTTTTTAAAAATTCCCGGATGGATTTGCGGGATATCTTATCCTTGATGTTCAGCCATTTTTTGGCCACCATAGTTGTAGTCACCATTCCGAAATTTGCCAAAGCAAAGGTCAGTTTATTCAGGAAGGTACCGAGGTTGGTATTAAACGCAATATGGGTATGCCCTTCCACATAGTGCATGTAGGGGATTGGACTGACAAAAACCGTTTTGCCTTCATTCTTTAGCCCCCAAAGTACGGGATAGACTGCTTTACCGTTGTAAATTATTTTGTCGGGATTTTCCCGCTCAATTAATTCGTATTGCGCATGAGCCAGTTCCTTGTTGGCTTCTCCCTGATTGACGGCAAGTTTTAATGTAGCTGTGAATTTCTTCCAACCGGAACCACCTGCTCCCATGGCGGCACGTCCGTCAGGGCTGTCCAGCAATTCGATCAGTTTTGTTCCAAGGGAGGCAAATTCAAATCCGGAAGCTTCGGCCAGATCTCTGAATTGTTCCGGGAAGGCACAGATCACCTGGTGACCCTTTTTGTTTAAAATATCGGCAAGGGCCAGGAAGGGCTCCATGTCCCCACGGGTACCGACGGACATCAGGATTATCTTCATCGCAATTTTCAGATTTTGGAAAGGAATTTATCTTTCCTTCCCTCGGTCATAAAAACTACAAGTTACTGTTTTTAGGGGAATGTTCCTGAAACCATTTGACCATTTTCTGAATGCCCGTTTCATAGGAAGTGACCTCGAAGCCAGGAAAACGTTTATGAAATTTTTCAAACGACATCACATAGTCATTTTCAAACTGATACAACATTTCTTCCACCTCCTTTAAGGGTCTGATAAAAAGAGATAACATTTTTCGCATCAAAGGTGGTAAAAACTGGAGCTTGAAATTTCCATCCAGCGTTTTATTGAAAATTTCCAACACATGCTCTATGGTAACAGGCTCGCCTACCGGCAGGTGCCATACTTGTCCGTAACAATCTTCCTCCATGGCAAGAGCAACAAGTGCACGAGCATTATCTTCAACATTGGCAAAAGTGTGTTTGACATTTCCGGGAATGAACACCTGAGGATTTTTACCTTTCAGCATTCTTTCCAAAAAGGAGATGTAAAAGGTACTGTTCACCGCTCTTTCACCGTAAAAATCAGCAGACCTCCCAATCAAAGCCTTTATCCTGCCGGCTTGAACAGCTTCCAAAAGTAAATCTGCTGTTCTCTTACGGGCAATTCCTTTCCGGGAAGGCGGGTTTTGAGTGGTAGACTCATCAAACGGGACAGGTAATGGCGAGGGTCCGTACATGTAAATATTATCCAGGAAGATCAATTTGGCTCCGGCTCCGGCACAGGCTTCAATGGTATTTGCCATTACAAATTCCCAATCCCTTTGCCAGACTTCCGTAGTATATGGTAACCCAGCACACAAATAAACATGTGTTGCTCCGGCTACGACTTTTTTTAAAGATTCAGCATCTTTCAGGTCGGCCTTTAAGGTTTTTACGCCGGCTACTTCTGAAGAGCGATTGACGGCTATATGTGGTATATTTCTGTTCTTCAATTCTTCCAAAACTGCCATACCCGTGGCCCCGGAAGCTCCTAAAACTAAATGTAACTGATTTTGCATGTGATAAGATTAAAATTTTCCTTACGAGAAGCATTTTCACTTCCCTTTACACAAGCAAAGATCAGCTATAAGCCACTCAATTCCCTGAACAAATGTTAAGAAATGGTCTTCCCGTTCTTTTTCCTCAGCCTGCTGAGGTGTTGTGGGGTGATCCCCAGGAAAGATGCTGTGTACTGGAGTGGTACATTGAGGATCAATTCGGGATTTTCATGAAGCATGGATTCATATCGTTCCTGTGCAGACTTTGACTGCAACATGGAAATGCGTTTTTCCATCAGGATATAAAGGTTTTCTGCGATTACCCGCCTCCATATCTGTAATTTGGGAATTTCATTTGAAATTCTTTCCATCTCTTCCCTACCGATTACCATCATTTCCACATCTTCAATGGCTTCGATATTTTCTTTGGTTGGCGTTCTGGTAAGATAACTGGTAAAGGAGGTTACAAATTCATTGGGATTGGTAAAATGGCAGGTTATTTCCTGCTGGTTTTCATCGCTGTAATATATCCTGAGTCGGCCTTTGGTAACAAACCCAACGTGATTGCAATACTGATGCTCGCGAATAAAGAAATCCCCTTTGGGGATACTTCTTGGTTTAAAACAACGCTTGATCGCCGTTTTTTCTGCTTCGGTCAGTTTTACAATCGCATTGATCTGGTCTGTTAATTCCATTCTTTGGCTGTTTACGCTAAGGTTTCTCAGTCTTCCTTAGCCAGGAAATTTATTCAATCGAATAAAGGTAAATTTAAGATTTTTGTTGCTATAAGAGATTCCTTCCATGATCAAATTTTCATTTTTAAAAGAAACCTTCCAGCTTTCAGCATCTTTACCTTCCTGATGACTGAGCAAGGTTATTTCCGGTTTGTGCCCGTGAATGTGCCAGTAGCCTGTTTGGCGATTCCCTTCTGCGTTGCGTTCGACATAGATCCTGTCCCAACGGATAAAAATATTTCGTTTTTCCTCCGGGTCATATGTATCAATTATTGAGGTTCCTTCTTTTTCCGCTGCTATTAGATCCCAAAGGCCAACCAATTGATCCGAAGTGGATTTAGGCAGTTTGTCAATTGGTTCAAGGATAACCGTAACGGGCATGCCTTCCTCCATTCTCATCCAGAACATTTTTTCGGCCTCAAATGAAATGGTAAATGGGCCAAATTCATCCTCCAGCCCATTGGGGTCAATGGCTTTAAAATGGTTATATTTTTTATCCAATGTCCAGGTGCCTTCTGAGTTTTGCAACCACCCGTTACCCGACTGAAAAGTGCCATCTTCATTAATACGGGTCCATTTGGCAACAGGTGTCATGGTTTGGTCGCCGACTTTTACTTCGGTTACTTCCCAGAAGCCTACGAGGGTTTGTTGTGCGTTAGTCAGTGTGAGGGAGAAGCTTAAACAAGCAAATGTCAACAGGGTAAAAATTGTTCGATTCATTTTTCTTTGTTTTTTGAGTATGATTCAAGTGATCGGTTTTTTGGTGGACGGAATGGATTCTTCCTATAAGGTATCCTGAGGAAATAGCAAAAAATACTGGGCTCAACTGTTAAACAATTGCTAAAAAGAAAATTTTTTTTGACATACATAGCACTTCTACGTATATTTGACTAATTATCCAACACAAATAATATGAACCCGCTATCAAAAGATCTTACGGCTGCTTCTTCCATTCCGCTTGTACTCTCGATTTTGAGCAAGGGTGAAAGTTATGGCTATGACATTATCCAGCAAGTCCATTTATTATCTGAAGGAACTATAAAATGGACCGATGGCATGTTGTATCCCTTATTACACAAGATGGAGAAGCGGGGATTTATCAATTCTGAATGGAAAGCTGCGGAGAATGGTCGCAGAAGAAAGTATTACCGGATAACCAATAAAGGAAAAAAGCAGCTGGCCTCAGATCAGGCTGCCTGGAATTTTGTCACCTCAATATTTGATCAATTATGGAAACCTGCAAAAAATTCGATCTAAACAACGCCATTCATAACTGGCAGACCCCGCTTCGCTCAAGCGGTGTGTTTACCCGGGAAAACCTCGATGAACTGGCGGATCATATTAAAGATGCATTTGAGAATTATCCCGCTGAGGAGTTATCAAATAAAGAAAAATTTAATGCTGTTATCGAGCAAATGGGTGATGCAGAGACATTGATTCCCGGGTATGCGGAAAACAATCGACCCCTGATAGCCAGAGAGTACATCCTGTATTTTTTGATGGGGGCATTTGGAATAATCAGCATCCATTTTTTGGGAAAAGTCTTTCAAGACATCTTTGCATTTATAGCTGTTCAATCCGGACTAACAGGAAAAAACCTGGAATTTGCGTTGTATGTAAGTGTTTTCATTATCCTGTTGTCATTCATCGTTCTGTTTATCTCCGTTTTCCGATCGGTTTATTTAAACAAAAAGAAAACAGGAAAGAGGTTTTTGGCTCTTTTTCAGTATCCCGGGTTGCTTATCATTGGATTTATTATTTCAGTTTTCGCATTCCACGCTCCGTTTATCCAGGAAACAACTTTTCTTATGGACAATAAAATTGAAATACTATGGGAATTCACCCCTTACAGGAATTCTATTTCATTACTATCCTTAAGTTTATTGATTATTTGGATGATGGTGCTGTGTGTTTGGTCAGGATGGATGGTTAATAAACATAGGAACCAAAGAAAAGCCATATTAATCAAGCAAAATAAATACATCAGTTTTCTAACAGGAGGTATAACTTTAATCGTTCTTTTCATATTTAACAATCTGGCTTATTCTGTTTTTCCTATATTAGTTTTAAATCTTAGTTTGCATATTGGTATAGGTAATATTTTATTAAATATTTTGCTGGCGGGAGTACTTATGACACCATTTCTTTTATACCGTTATAGTCATAAATTTTCAGGTATCATTTTAGAAAACTGGCACTTTTCAACAAACACTGGTTTATATAAAAAACTGTCGGGAGTTTCTGCAGTTGTTTTGATAGTATACCTGTTGAGTACTACTTTCCGAAACTGGTTTTTTAATCAAAAGGAGTTATATGAGGTAACTCGAGCCATTGACTATTCAACCTCCGATTTCTTACAGGCAGTTTTTACTTTTGGTATTATCCTTTTTTCTGTGCTCAACTACAATCGAAAACGAAAAAAGGGAAAACTAATAGTCTTTGAATAATAATCAGGATTAAGCATTTTCTTTAACCGGCAAAAGCCTGGAATCCTCCAAAGCAGCTGTCCGGTGCCCCGCAATGGCCAGATATTCCTGGTTTTGAGCAAACTCCAGGAACTTGGCTACGCTGGCATGTCTGACCAGTAAAACAGCATCCCATTGTTCATTTTCGGGGCCGATGAGAAAAGGACCGCCTTTGCCATTGAAGAGTACTTCACCGCCGGCTTCTTTCAAAAAAGGCAGGGTGTGCTCAATGTATAATTGATAAGCTTCCTCTCCTGAAATTTCATCATCAGGTGCTAACTGTGGTGCAGTTGAATAATCGGCAACTTTTCTGAATTTGAGGAGATTCAACATAACCACCGGTCCCCGGATCTGGCGCATGACGAAGTTTTTGCCGGACTCCTGGGTGGCGTTGAGGTATTTCTTTGTGGACATGGGTGTTTTTTTTTAATGATTTTTTAATTCAAATCCTTCACAAAACAAACGACCCGATTCACTTCTTCGAACCCTGCCCGTTTGTGAAAGTTAATGCTGTCTTCATTGAATATTTCTGTGTCCGAAGCATATTGGGAGCATCCCTTGGATTTGCTCCATCCCTCTCCGGCTTCCAGTAACTGTTTGCCAACGCCGGATTTTCGATATTCCGGCTCTACATAAATTCCTTCCACATATCCAACTGGGGAGGTGTTGGTTCCTTCTACATAATCGAACCTCAAGGCACAGTGAATAAAGGCAACATATTGGCCATCATTCTTCATCAAAAAACAGATCTCGTTTTTGGAAGCCAAAACGTTTTGGTAGTTATCGTATTCTTCGTCCGGATCACACTCCGGCCAAAGCTTCAAAACGAGGGTAATCAGCGGTTTTATGTTAATATGAGAAATAGGTTCAATGGTCATGAGATAGAAATTTGGATATAAAATGATTTGCTGTTTGATCTACCGTCCTTTGTGTTGTGTCGATTATCGGTATTTTCTTTTCTGAAGCCTGGTCTCTTAAGAATCTAAGCCAATTGGACATATCAGGATTGGCCAGTTCCGGTTGGTTTCGATCCTCGATCAGCCGCCTCTTCATTTCAGCTTCTGAACAATCGAGGAGTACGATTTGGTAATTATCGAATCCATTTTTTGCCAAAGCACCGTGAATAAAATCCATATTCATCTGGCCTTCAAAAATAATGGTTTTCTTTCCTTTTTCTTTGACCAGTCTTTCCATCCATTCATAAGTCTTGGCTTCCTGCCAGCCAGAGGGTGAACCGAATTCTTCGATCATTTCTTCCAGCGAGGGTACCCCAATGTTGTCAAACCTGAAAAACGCAAAATCCTGTTCCGGTAAAATGGATTGAATTTTCTCAAAAACACTTGTTTTTCCGACACCTGAAGCACCGGTCATGATTATAATTTCCCCCATTTTTTTATGTCAACAACACAGGTTTTATCCAAAAAGTGCCGCTCCACATTAATTACAGTTGGACTTCGTCAGCTTTTTCCCGGAATTATGGATGAGCGCATTGGTAAGTCCGGCTGAAACTATCAAAACACCAAATAGAATTTCATATTGTTCATTGTCTTTAAACAAATAAGAAGCTATCAAAATTACGGCTGCCCAAATAACAGCATTCCAGATCAAAACCTTTTTCATTATTCAAAAATTTATGTCAGACAATGGTTTAGCCCTCAAGTATATTGGCTGCATTTGAAAATTTATGATTCTTTCGACCAGAATCCCTCTATGATTGACAGAAAAACTGATCTTAAGACTCTAGATTTTCTCTATAGCTTTTGTCAAAGTGGCTTCAATCCTCGGTGCATGGCTGGCACCCATAGTCACGAATACTTTTTTCTCATTTTTAACCAGTTCCAAAATGATCTGGATCATGTATTCATCCCTGGCAAGATTGGAGCGGTTCCAGATATCATGCAGGTATCCATCCGGGAATCCTCGACCCGAAGGATAATCTCTCCATTCGATCCCTGGAAAATCCTGTTGCCATTTTTGATCCAGTTGTTCCCAGGAGGTAAAAATCCCCTTTAGATGTTTGTAATCTGTCCGGCTGTTCAGGTAATCCTGCAAGGCTTTTTCAGGGTCTGATGGCTTACCATAACGCATATTGCTGAAATAGGGGCGAAAGGTGTAAAACATGGCTAATTGATCAGCGGGAAAGTCCTGCAGCAACAATTCAATTTCCTTCTCTCTTGGAGGCTCCCAGGAATAAAGGTCTACCTTGTTTTTATTGGCCAAATAGGTAACTAATCCTCCTTCACCTAACTCTTTAATAGGGTCTTGAAACCAGGTAATCAGGTTCCCTACCCTGCCTTCAACCAGGGCGACATCAGGATTAGCTTGCTCCCAGGTTTTTCTCAGAGAGTCCAGCTGAGGATTCGCAACATCTTTAGTATGGTTTATTCCAACCACAAATACTTCACCTCCTTCCTGTGTTTTTAGATTGTAAATGTAAGGTCTCCGGTGGGTATTGATAATAGAATCATAAGCGTTCATATCCATGATCGGCACCTCGAGGTCTACAAAGGATTCCACCTCATAATAAGGAGCTAAAACCCAAAGCACCTTGAATTGAAACATAAGAAAAACAACTAACACGAGAAATAGCAGCGCAAATAAGATTTTTTTGATCATATACTTGGGAATTTAAGTTTCAAAGCTTAAAAGCTCTATTTCTTTTTCAAGGTTTACTCTGGCCCTTTTTTCGCACCTATTATAAAACTCAGATGTCTTATAGATCTTTTCCATATCTAAAAAATGTTTCAAGACATTAATCCTTCCTGAGTTATAAATGTCACCAGGATAGATGCTGTATTCCAGACGGATCTTTTTAGTGTAATCCTCATAAACATTCCATTCTTCTCCAAGTATAGCCAGGTCAATATCTGTAAAAAGGTTAGTATCCGGATCTTTCCTTTCTTCATGATCCTTTGTGGCCAGAATCTGGTCCATACATTTGGAAATTTGTTCTTCAGGCACGCCAAGGTTAGTCATACATTCCCTGGCTTTTAAAGAACTTTGATACTCGTTGTCCTGGCGGTTGATATCGTAAATGATGTCGTGGTAAAAAATGGAGAACAGAAAGGTATCAAAACAAATTATATTCCTTTTAAACGATTCTGCCTTTTCCAACATAAACACGAGATGGTGCAGGTTATGGTAAAAACGGTTCACTGCTGAATGATACGTCTGAATTTCTGACCACAAATGCTCAATTACATCCTCGTCATTTGAATAACCGGAAGCAAGTATCCACCATGTATTTTTAAGTTTTTCCATTTTCATCAAGGCTCCGGCAGACAAACCAATCAATTCTTTAAGTTCCTAAAATCGAACTTCAGATAGGTTTTAATAATCATTAGTCAAAAGCGAAATTTTTAATGGAGTTATAAATACTTTACTGTAAACTCAATCAACTTTTGCTTGAAGTCATTATATGGAGGTACCAGCAGATCAATGGCGTTAGGAATATGTTGTTTAAGAATAGCTCTTTCATTGGAGAATTCCTTAAAGCCGTAGACACCATTGCCTTTACCGATCCCACTGTTATTCGAGCCCCCAAATGGTAAATTCAAATTAAAAAAGTGAACGGAGTTGTGGTTGATGCAGCTGCCTCCCGCCCTTGTATTATCGAGAATATATCTGATCTTTTTCCGATTGCTGCCATAGATGTAAAGTGCCAGTGGTTTTTCTTTGGCATTGACCTTTTGGATAACCTCATCGATATTTTTAAAACTGATCACAGGCAGAACAGGTCCGAAGATTTCCTCTTTCATAATGGTGGAATCTTCCGACACATTGGTCAGTACCGTAGGAGAAATATAGTCGTGGCTATCATCAAATTGTCCACCTGCCTCAACATGGGCACCTTTTGCCACAGCATCGTCAAAAAGGTCTTTCACCCTGCCATGGTGCCGGTTATTGACCATCCGGCAATAGGAAGGCTCATTGGAAGCCTCTTCTGAGTAAAAACTCTTTAAATGTTTTTTTACCGCGTCCAAGAATTTATCCTTGACACTTTCGTGAACAAAAACATAATCCGGCGCGAGACAAACCTGCCCGTTATTGACATATTTCCCGACAGCAATCCGCTTGGCTGCGAGGTCGATATTGGCTGAACCCAATACGATGGTTGGGGACTTACCACCTAATTCCAGAGTAACAGATGCCAGGTTTTTAGCAGCAGAAGTCATCACGATCTTACCTATTTCCGGTGCTCCGGTAAAATAAATATGGTTAAAAGGTAAATTCAATAGTGTTTTGGCTGTCTCGACGCCCCCTTCAATAACTTTCACTTCATTTTCGGAGAATGTTTCCCCGATGATCTTTTTCATTATCGCCGAAGCGTATGGTGTATGCTCGGAAGGCTTCAACATAACCGTATTGCCTGCGGCAATAGCACAGATCATAGGTCCAAGCGTCAACATAAAAGGAAAATTCCAGGGTGACATGATCAGCACCACTCCCTTTGGTTCATGTTTGATATAGGAACTTGATCCAAACAGGGAAATTGGTGTACTCACATGGGCATTTCGCATCCATCTTGACAAATTCCTCCTCACATGTTTGAGCAGGGAAGTAACCGGATATATCTCCGTCATATCAACCTCACTTGGATGCTTTCGAAAATCATTGTACAAGGCTTCTTTTATCTCTTCCCGATAATGCAAAACGGCATTGTGCAACTTTTTGAGCCTGGCAATTCGCTGGGCTGCTGTTCTGTTTCCGACTTCAAACTGATGAGCTTTTTGCAATTCAAATAAAGCCGTGATTTCTTTGGCTGGTGTCTGTGTGATTACCTTTTGATCGACCATAATGATAAGTTTAAAAAATTCTCAAGGGGCAAAATAACCAAAACCAAAAATTGAGCCGGAAAGTTGTATCAACAGGAGGGAAACTCGTTCATCGATAAGGAGGAATCAATGGATGTATTTTGGTTAACCGTAGATATCTTTTGTTCAAAAATACATGAAAAAAGTCATTTGCCTATGACAACCTACTTTTTAACAAGTTTTCAACTGCTTGCACTGTATAGTCAGCCATTAAATCCTTGTTATCAAGAATTGATTGAAGTTCTTCTTGACTTTTCTCCTTAAACTTTTCTTCAAATCTAAACACCATTCTATTAAACCTTCTTTCATCCTCCCTCGACAACCTTTCATTATTATCAACTTCAAGAAGATCCTTGCCTAAAAAAGTAGCAAGGGGTTCTGCAATACTTTTAAGTTCATCAGCATTTTCAGACCTGCAAATTTCAAAAGCATTATGATCCAAAAACTCCAATTTCAATACTATATATATTGTTACAGAATCCATGGATAAATCAACTTCTTCTTCCAGTAATATTATATTTAGATCATCAATATTTTTGGTTATTGTCCCCCCTAATTTAATTACCCCCTCTTTTTTATTAATGCTAATTAACGCCTCCCCTCTTATTAATTTGATAATTTTCACGAAGGCCTGAACAATGAATAAAATAAAAACTCCAATTATACCCCAGAAAAGTAATTCACTTGAAAAGGAGGTCTTGGTAAAATAAATAAAGTAAACAATTACAAAGAGAATAAGTAACTTTACCGTCTGATGCTTCCATCCATCAAATAGGATAAATTCGTCACCTTTTCGTTCATATTTGATCTTACCGGACAACATTAGGACTTAACTTTTTATCATAGTAAGCACCATTTTGAATTGTTCAACAGCCTTGAGCGCATGTGGAATATTCGCAGGCATGACAATCGTTTCTCCTGCTTTAAGGATGTTGGATTGACCATCAATGATTACATCAGCTCTGCCATCAACGATAGTCACCATCGCATCAAAAGGGGCCGTATGTTCACTTAATCCTTCGCCCTTATCAAACGCAAAAAGGGAAATATTACCGGTCTCTTTTCTCAATACATGTTTACTCACAATAGCCTGATCTGCATAAGCAACGCTATCTTTGAAAGAGAATTTTATGCCTTTATCGAATTCATTTTTTGCCATTTTCAAAAATATTAATTTAACAACGTATTATCTCAAATTTACTAATCTGTCCCTTTAGATGATTATCAAACAACCAGGCGCCAAAGTTAAACCAGATTTTCACCTTGTCCAGTATCCAACTGTCGGTTGTGATGACAATGTTGTCACTTTCGGCAAGTACTTTGTCCGGATTGTAGACCAGTTGTTCCTCCCAGGGAAAATGATATTGCTCGCTTAATTCCCGTAACATGGTTTTTAATCGGCCGCTATTGGACACCGGTTTATCCAAATACCACATCACGGAACTGGCTCCTAATTCCTGAAGCGCCTGCCCCGTCAGCACCATGGCATTTTCGGTCTTGACCACTCGTTTGTAAGATCCATGGACACTGGAGATATCCCTGTAAGTGCCGTCCCTGGCCTTAAAAATGAATCCTCCGGAAAGCGCACATTCCAGCAAGATCAACAGGTTAAATCCATCTATCTCGACCTGCCTGCCCTTCAGGTCGGCCGGTGAACACATGGATTTATTCCGCAGGAGAATTTCCTGCTCGCTGGCGGCGATTCTGAGCAAGGCATTTCGCTGGCGTTTATTGAGCTTGTAGCGGTCACCAACTACTCTAAGAATGGCGCTATCGGAATAATGGCGAGAGCGCAGATAACAAAAATCATCTACAGCCTGAGTTAAGACAGGATGCCATTTAGGAGCAAACCACTGATCATCTTTTGGTTGTTTACCACGGTTTCTTTTGCTCAAAGCGGGATTTTTAGTTGGCTTAAATTTAGAAAAAAGTTACATAAAAAATGTCACGTTTTAGAGTTTCGTGGCTTTATATATATGGGGGCTGGGGGCAGTGAGGGGGTGACTTGGAGTCGAATGTTGTCAACTTAAGCCAAGTCAGTGAATTATTAAATTGCCCTTTGCTTCGGCGCACGGCATAATCAAGAGAAACTCAGCCAGGCCTATAGCCTTTTGTCCCGGATGAAGAAAGGGCTGAAGCCCTAAATTTTCCTGGTGATTTTTCACACCGCGCTGAAGCACGGTGCAATTGAATTTCTCCTTTGGTTCTCTTAAGTTGACGACATTCGACTTGGAGTCACCCCCTCACTGAGCGGAGAACATCCTCCTTCGGCAGCCTTATTCCAAATGATCCAGTTAGGCCAACCGGCCCAGGACTGCCATCAGCTCCCTGCAGCCTCCTCGCCTGATAAAATCACTGTGGTCATCAATGGAAGAAAAATGTTTGCCGGTAATATTTCTGCAAAGCATCTCTTCGCCGGCAACTGTTTTAAAGGTTTCGTGAACCTCATTTTTAGCTTTAAGGGAAAAAACAACCTTACCCGTTTCCCTGACTTCTTCCAGGGTTTTCATCCAAATGGCTGCTGCCAGCGCTCCACAGCCGTTACCGCTTAACCCCATTCCGCCTGCAAAACCGGCAACCATGATGATCTCTTCATCACTTGCCCCCATTTTTGCAGCTACCTCAGAAGCACAGCTGATGGCATGGTTAGGAAGAGAAGACAGTTCGGTATCCAAAGACTTCCTGGCAGCCTCCACTGCTTCTGGTGCCCACTTTTGCGCCATGTTGAAACAATTGAAAACCCGCCCCGTCAAAAAGTATTTGGCAATACTGGCAGTACTGGACCAGTCGCAGCGAGTAATTTCAAGGCAATCATGTGTGGAATTCCGGTTTTGAAAGGAATCCATTATATCCTGAGTGGCCAGGATAGATAATGCAATGGCCTGATCCATGGTTTTGGCTCGATGGTAGGCTTCCGTTCCAACAGCTAATGAAGCCCCCCATAACATACCGCATTGATACCCCTTGGTCAGGATCCCTCCTGCCAGAAGATCAACGGCTTGTTCATAATCTGAATCTAAATTATCGAATTCCCGGTTAATTAAATAAGCAAAGGTCTGGGAGCAGGTACCTTTTTTCAAAAAAGTACGCCTTCCGTCAGTTGGTTGCTTCTTGGTTGTTTCCATGCCTTGATTGAATATATTTTATTGAAGATTTCACAATCAATGCTGGGTGTTCAGATTGGGTGTTACGGATAAAACTATTTGAATTTTATAAATTGACTGGTCTTAAATTTACATATTCTCCACGTAAAACCAAGCTTCTTTAGACAAGAATATCCAATTCGTGGATTTAAGTACGGTGAATTTTACCCAGGCGGGTACACCTATAATGATTCGAAAGATAAAAAAAGAAACAAGTGTGAATAAGGATCTGGCAAGTTAATCATTTTTGTCCTTGATCTCCTCCTTTTTCCGGGTCACTTTTACCACCTCGATCTTGGTATTTGAGACTACTTCAAAGGTAAAGGAAAACCCTCCAAGCTCTTCTGTCTGACCTTCTTCCGGAATATTACCGGTAGTCATAACGATATATCCGGACAGGGTGTGATAATCTCCTTCCGGCAGGTCGAGCTCGTATTTTTCATTGAGATAATCAATTTCCAATCGCCCGGAAAATCGAAATTCGTCTTCTGAGATGGCAACCTCCACATGTTCTTCAACGTCGTGTTCATCTTCGATTTCTCCAAAAATCTCTTCCTGGATATCCTCCAGTGTAATGATTCCGGAGACCCCGCCAAATTCATCCACAACACAAGCAATACTGATGTGCGTTTTTATAAAGGTATTCATCAGGTCGATCACCGGAGTTACTTCCGGGGTAAACAGAATATCCAGAACCATTTCCCTAATAGTTGCCGGACTATTTAAAAGCTGCTGGTGATGAACATAACCCAGCACTTCATCAATTTCTTCATCGATAACCAATAACCGGGAATGTTTGGTATGGACAAATTGTTGCTCCAGGTTTTGAACGGTCTCTGACACATCAATTGCAGATATTTCTGTCCTGGGAACCATACAGGAACGCACCTTTTTGTCTTTAAGATGCAATGCCTTGTTAAACAATTCCTTGTCTATATCTTCCTCTTCGTTTTCGGCCGTTGTATCCTGAATAAAGTTGATCAGGTCGACACGTGTAAATACTTCTTCTCCTTCCTTCAGTTCAGTGCGTAGGATATTATTCAATAAAAAGTTCGTCATCTGTGTCATCATCCGGGTAGGAATGCTCAACAGATACTGCAATACCCTCAGAGGAATAGCCAGCACATACAATAAATCGGCTCCATATAATTGAAAAAATGCCTTGGGTAAAAACTCTCCGAAGATCAAAACAATGATGGTGACAATAATGGTGTTCAACAGCAGTAAAGAAACGCTGTCTGCAGCCCAACCAAACCTGGCCATGAAGAATTCATCCAGCGGAATGGTCATAAGGGTCGTAAAAACCACCAGGGCTATATTATTGCCGATGAGCAGTGCCCCCAAAAACCGGGAAGGTTTATCATAAAAATGAGTAATGACCCGTCCTCGTCTTCCACCCCGCTTTTTTTTGAGCTCGATATTTAACTTATTGGCAGAGATAAAAGCGATCTCCGAACCCGAGAACAAAGCGGAAAATATTAAGAATAAGAGGATCCAGAATATCAGCATTGTTGTTTGCTATTTCCTTGTATTGCACTGATAAAAATGCAATTTACTAAAAAATTAAATTATGAATCGTCTCAATTCGATCCTGAACCAGCTCCTGTAAAGGCATACCGGATAACAACCTCTCCTTGGATTGATGTCCATTGGAGATCAAAATGCAATCCACACCAATCTCTGAGGCCACCTCATAATCATGGATGGTATCCCCTACCAGAACAGTTTTCCCCTTTTCAATTCCATGACGACGAATCAACTCCCTGCCTCTTTCGACCTTGCTTTCAGCCCTATAGTTGTCGAGCCCTTCAATACCTTGGAAATAATCATTAATATCAAAATGTAACAGGAGTTGTTCCACATCTTTTTTATGCGCAGCGGTCAAAATAAACTGCGATAAATTTTGTTGTTGAAAAAGATCCAGTGTAGCAGAAACTCCCTGATGAAGATTACAATTCCTTACCCTGTTGTTATACTGACTGATAAACTTTTCCGTGAGGCTTTCAAAGGATTCTTTAGCCAAATCAATTCCAATCTTTTGGTAATAGTCGACAATCGGAAATCCAAAAACGGCTTTATATTCCTCAACAGTTAAAGGATTGTCCCTATGTTCCTCGGCCAATTTGCTGACGATTTCCACACACAATTCAATGTCATTCAATAAGGTTCCATTCCAATCCCAGATGATGGTACTGTACTTCATTTGCAAGATATAGTTTAGGGATTTCATACCCGTATTTGGCGCAAAAATAGGACAAATGCATCATGAACTGGTTATTTGTAATAAAAAATCCCGAACTCCTTCAAAGAAGTCCGGGACCATATTTATCATCTGAAATTAGTATTTAAAATGCTCGTATTGCCCTTACGTAATAGGAGTTTCCTTTACCGAAATATCCCTGATATCCATAATAGAAGTTTTGATACCAGGCGTAGAAATAATCCTGTTCTACTGAGCACCAGTAGTTATCGGACATACCGAGAGTATATTTGAAAGGATACATCTGGCTGAGTTCGTATTTAGTTGGCAAACGCCAATCTGTAAAGTTTCTTCCAACCGGATCGTGATTAGCCGGATTACTGATTGCGTCCTGGGCTGACAGCCAGGAGGTATATGCCTGATCCTGCATCGCCGCAACCAGGCCGTGTTTTCCATCAGGAGTAACGTAGAAAACATATCCACCAAGTTGCGGATTGTATCCAATGGTATAGGTATGCTCAGCATCCACCCAGATGTATTGACCAGTAGGACTGATACTAAGTACCTGTCCAGGAGAGCCGCCAGATGGCAATTCAAGTTCGTTGGTCGGGTCATTATCCGCATCATCAACGTCATCTCCATCAAAAATATCTGCGGGTATGCCAGGAAGATTAGTCCAATTCTGCAACTCGTTGGTTGGGTCATTATCTGCATCATCAACGTCATCTCCGTCGAAAATATCCGCTGGAATTCCCGGCAGGTTGGTCCACTTCTGTAATTCATTAGTAGGATCATTATCTGCATCATCAACATCATCTCCATCGAAAATATCCGCTGGAATTCCCGGCAGGTTGGTCCACTTCTGCAACTCATTAGTAGGATCATTATCTGCATCATCAACATCATCTCCATCCAGAATATCGCCTGGAATACCTGGCAAGGTTGCCCAGGTCTGTAACTCATTGGTAGGATCATTATCTGCATCATCAACATCATCTCCATCAAAGATGTCCGGAGGAATTCCAGGAAGAGTAGACCACTTTTGTAACTCATTGGTAGGATCATGGTCTGCATCTCGTACATCAATTCCTGTCAGTCCGGAACCGTCACCATAAAAACCGGAAGCAATAACATTTCCTGCAACTGTAAGATCATAAACCATATGGACATTTCCATTAGCCAAAATGGTCATTCTCTCCGTATTGTTAGTTTTAAAAATCAGGTCTTTTTCATCTACAGATCCAAGGAATTGGTAAGGTGTCAGCAAGCCTGCATTACCGTTGGTCTTCCAATATGGGCCTGCCACTTTCTCAGAATCCAGTACTGCATCTCCGACCTTTTCAGCAGAGTAGGCATGAAAAGCATAAGGCACAGCCAGCAAACGCGTAGTGCTGATGGAGGTGTAGACTTTGTTATCATCTCCAAGCGCAATATCCAACCAGATCTCTTCGCTGGACCATGGCACTTCGGTCATATCCCCATATACAGCATTTCCCTGACCAATGACCAGGTTGATCATTCCGAAACGATTGGTATTTAACTGATGGACTTCACTGTAGACAATTTTGCCTTCAACTCCGCCACCCAATAAAGTAATCTTGACGCCAATATCCTGATCCGCCAGTACCTGGCCGTCAAGATCCCTCATAACTGCCTGGTAATTCATTCCCTGCGGGAAAGTCTGGGCATAAGTTGCTACAACGATTCCCAGTAACATTGTTAGTAATAAACATATCTTTTTCATAATGAATAGCTTTTTGTTTGGATTAATGATTTTTCACGATCTTAAATGATTTGATTAATTCCCCTTTTTCACTTCGCAGGGACAGCAGGTAAATTCCGGCGGAAAAGTCAGCCATATCCCATTGCAGATCTCCTGTTCCCTGGTTGATCTTTTCCGTTTTCAGTATCATACCTTTCATATCAGATAAATAGAGAAAGGCTGAACCCGGCAATTCGGATTCCAGGTTTATCGTCAACCTGGTTGTAACCGGATTTGGCCGTACGTTCATCGTAATTTCTTTTTCAGTAACTAATTGAGGCACCTTCATGGCTTGCACGGAAAGCATAGGTTGATGGAATCCCTGGGTCATGTAACCCTCAATAGTCTCCAACGACATAATGGCCATTTCCCCCATGGTCCATTCCATCACAACCCCGTTGAGTTGATCTGCATTTCCGGCAGGTGCAATTACCGATAGATAGGTCTGTTGGGCGCAGGCAATGGACAAAAGGCCTACACCCAAAAAAATTAGGAGTGCTTTTTTCATAGTTTTATGCTTTTGACAAAAAATTCGATAATATCCGTTTTACCGAAAGGTCAGGTGAGCTTTTCAGGAAATTAAAATTGGGTAAAAACAGGTCCGGCACCTGGCCTTTGTTTTGACAACAGGTATTCAAATCAATTGGGAAAAGAGTAAAAAAACATAGATCGGACGACAGTCGTCATCCAGGATTCTTAAGTGTGTCAATTAAACACAGGCGCGGATGGAATGGGAGCCAGTTCTTGCGAGGGCATCCATTTGTATTCGGGACAGATTCCTACGTCGGAATCAGCTCTCAAGTTACTTGATTTTAAGGATAAAGTCAATATTTAAGCTACTTAAGAAAGTTTTTTGACCATTGCCATAAAAAGAGATCAGCAGCCTAATCACTTCCCACAATCTTAAGCTGAAAAATATCCCTCAAATTACGGCCCAGGCCATCGTAATCGAGACCATAACCTACCACAAATGCAGGAGGAATGTCAAAACCTTTATAGTGAATATCTACTTTGTATTCCATAGCCTCGGGTTTTACTAACAAGGCCGCTACTTCTACTGAGGCAGGGCCTAATTCCAAAAGCTCCGGAATAAACTTATTAAGGGTCTGGCCAGAGTCGATGATATCTTCCACGATGACCACATGACGACCTTCTACAGGTTCTGAAAGTCCAATGAGCGTAGCAAGATTATTGGTAGAACTCGTGCCGCTGTAAGAAGATAATTTGATAAACGAAATCTCACAATTAAATTCACAAGCTCTAACCAGATCGGCTGTAAAAATAAAGGCGCCATTCAGGACTCCAAGAAACAGGGGATTCTTTCCCGCATACTTATCCTTTAACTTAATGGCCATTTCCTGAACCTTCCCCAGAATTTCTTTCTCCTTGATATAGGGCGTGAAATGAAGATCGTGAAGCTGTATTGTTTTGTCCATTTTATCGAGAGATTCCTTATGAAAAAATTATTTTTTGAGAGCTCGCAAGCTCGCGTTTGATGTCGTTTGAGGCTCTCTTTGATCGCTGTTTGACGTTCGCAGGCTCGCGTTTGACATTGTTAATACCCCCTTCAAAACCACATCAAACAACGTCAAGCAATATCAAACAACGTCAAACCAGATAACAAAATCACCTCCCTTGCTCCTGGTTCAGCCCGTACTTATCCAACAAATACACCAGAGCTGTCATCGCAGCGGTACCGAGCTCCAATTCCCGTTTATTGATCTTATCAAAGGTATCAATGGCCGTATGGTGCAAATCAAAATACCTTTGTGAATCCGGGCGCAAACCAAAGAGAATACCCTTTTGGCTTTTACCGGCTCCAATGTCTGCTCCTGACCCTCCCTTGTAGATATTCACTCCGTAAGGCAGGAACATCGATTCCCATTTTTTAACCGCTTCAAAATGGCTGTCAAACACCTCTTTTTCCGCATCACATGAAAATCCACGGGGGCTGAACGCTCCGGCATCTGATTCTATGGCCGCCAGGTGGAATTCACCTTTTTCGTTGGAGGTTGACCAATATTTTTTGGCACCCCGGCCACCGTTTTCTTCATTCATGAACATCACAGCCCTCAAAGTACGTTTGGGCTTATAATCCAGTTGACGGAACAGGGCCAATACATCTATTGACTGTACACAACCGGCTCCATCGTCATGGCTTCCGTGGCCAATATCCCAGGCATCCAGATGCCCGCCAACCAAAATGATCTCATCCGGGAACTCGCTGCCTTTTATTTCTCCTATGACGTTATAAGATAGTTTTTCCGAAAGCATACGGCAGGTAGACCTGATATAGATATTTACCTTTTCCCTTTTCAACAGATCGCTGAGTAATTCAGCATCTTTTGTACTGATGGCCGTAGCAGAAATCCTGGGAAGGCCTTCTTTGTAGATCTGGACACCTGTGTGGGGGACATTATCAATACTTGTGGACATGGATCTCACAAGCGTTGCTACTGCGCCATATTCAGCTGCAGCGGAGGCTCCCCATACCCGTTGATCAACGGCTCCTCCATAAGCTCTGAAGGTGTGAATATGTTTTCCATCCATAGGCCGGTTGTAGAAAACGATCTTTCCTTCGATGGCTTCCCTGCCGAGTTCTTTGAGTTCTTCCACACCATGGACTTCAATGACCTCAGCCACTAATCCGTCAGGACCTGTACCGTCTGAATTTCCAAGGGCCAATACATGAAAATCAACATTGCCGATACTCGAATTTATAATTCGTACGATCTCCTTATCCCCACGAACCCAGTGCGGGACCATCATTTCCTGCAACCTGACATCATCCAGGTTGAGGGTATCCATTATTTGTTTGGTGTATTCAACGGCAGCTGCAGCCTCCGGAGAACCTGATAAACGCGCACCGATTTCAAGGGAAAGATATTCCAGCCAACCATAGCTGTTACTGTTGGTCAGCGCTTCGTCGTAAATTTTTCTAATGAATTGGGCATCTTCCTCCTGGGTTTCCTGTGCTGACAAGGTTAAAGTTGCCATACACAAAAAGAGGAAGCATGAAAGGATGTTTTTTTTCATACTTTTTTAATTATCCGTCAAATTTAGAATTTTTTGCCGGATAATTAACTGTATGTCCTAACCGTAATTACTGATTTCTTTCAGTCCTTCAACGTCATTCAACTTGAAATTCGATCCACTGATGCTGACCAATCCTGTTTCTTTGAATTCCTTAAACACCCTCACGACGCTTTCTACGGAAATTCCTAAAAGATCGGAAAAATCTTTTCTGGAAATAGGAACATTAAATTCAGTGGAAATGAATACGTTTTCGCTCATGCATACCAATAAGTCAGCTACCTTACCATGCATCTGTTTATTGGTCAGGCTATACACTCGTCGATAGCTGACGGCTGTAGCTTCATTGAGAATAGCGATAACACTCAGGGCAAATTTGGGATTATTTTCGATGAGTTCGAGGAAAAAATCTCTGTCGATTAGTTCTACTACACTATCGACATAAACAGACGAGGAATAAATATAAAGGTCTTCCTTACACTTTATGGATGAGAGTCCGATGAAATGCATCGGAGGGATAATTTTAAGAATAAGATCCTTATTGGAACCTTCGAGATAGATCTTTGCAAGACCAGATTTAAGGAAGACAACATGGTTGACGGCAGAACCTTGTTTGATCAGGGTTTCCCCCTTCCTGTATTTGATGGTAATCTTATATTTTTCGAGCTTCTCAAGCTCACTGTCCGTTAAATAATTGAAGCAATCCTGATGTCTACAGGCTATAGTGCAATTTCCGAAATCTTCCATTGTGTAAAATATCATTGGTAATCAGGCATAAAATTACAAAGAAATTGATATCAAGGCAACCGAAAATTGACATATGTCAATTATGAAAAAAAGTTCATTTTTTCATATCTCCGAACCCCCGTATAAAATCAGGCCTCCAGCCCGACAGCCCCAAAAAGCTGACTTCCATCACCCAGAATATTGACAAAGATCATAAAACAAAATTTCAATTCAAATGAATTTTGCTATCGGATGATGGCCAAATAGCAAACTTTAAACCATTGTTCCGAAATAAAATTTGTTGATTAAAAATATTTAGAAGATGAAAAACGCAGTTAAATTTTTGTTGGTTTTAGCAATTATTCCTCTCCTTACGATGATGAGCTGTAAAGAGGAAGTTACAGAAACTGAATTTCAAAAGCTGACAACTTACATGGGTCAGAATAACCTCGACCTGAGTGACATTCTCGATGGATGGGTTACTTCAGGAGGTGGTTTGACTGTTGACCCTGTTGATTTTTCAGTAGCTGACTACACTGTTCTGGACATCAGATCAGCTGATGCTTACAACACTGGACACATTAAGGACGCAGTCAACGTTCCACTGGCTGATATACTGGACAAAGTAGAAGAGTTGGGTAAAGATAAGCAATACCTTGTTGTATGTTATTCAGGCCAGACTGCTGCAAGAGCAACAGGATTATTGAAAATGTTGGGATACAGTGCAAAAAGCTTGAAATGGGGTATGAGCGGATGGCACGAAGATTTCTCAGGTTCCTGGGAAAATAATCACGGTGACGTTGATTCTCCTAACTGGGTAACTACAGGTGCTCCTCCTGCTTTTGTTGAATTTGACGATCCTAAGTTCAGTACAGGAGAAGTTAATGGTGAAGATATTTTGAAAGCAAGAGTAGAAGCCGTTCTTACCAATGATTGGGGTATTGGCAATACTGATGTTCTTGAAAACCCTGGCAACTACTTCATCAATAACAAATGGTCATTGACTTCTTGGGATGCTTTCGGACACATCAACGGAGCTTACAGAATTGACGAAGACCTTAATATTGACGGATTGAAATATCTTGATCCTGTTAATACTATGGTTACTTACTGTTATACCGGACAAACTTCTTCCATCACAACTGCATGGTTGCACGTACTTGGATATGACAATGCACGCAGCCTCAAGTTTGGTGCCAACGCAATTGTACACAGTGACATGGTAGGTAGCTCAGTTGCAGCAAAATGTTGGAAAGGAGCAAGTTCAGGTAGTGAAATGAACTTCGGTTACTATGATGGTGAAGGTAACATGCACGACCCTAAATAGTAAACACAAAAATAGTCGAATCGATCGACTGATCGATTAATCAACAAATTGCGCCTTCCGGCTCTGTGCCGGGTCATCCCAGAAACTATGTGACGGGTAAGGCGCAATTTTATTACTAACTAAATGATATTTCCACAAAATGAAAAAGTTATTATTAATCGCGGTTCTGGGTTTATTCGCTTTTACTAACCAAGGTTTTGCTCAGGGATGTGTCGATGTTTCAGATGAAGAAGGTGCCCAGATCTTCGGATTCATTCAAACACAGGCAGATTATCATTTCCTTGGAGAAACCAAAAGCGGGGAATCATTGAACACCAGTGATTTTTACTTCAACCGCGCTCGCTTAGGAGTTGTTGGTAGCATACCTTACGACTTCAGTTATTACTTCGTTTCTGAAATGAGTCCACTGATCAATGGTGGCGGGGGAGCTTCTATCCTGGATGCTTTTATTACCTACAACAGATTTGGACCTTACCTGAAAGTTTCTTTCGGACAGTTCAAAACGCCATTCGGACTCGAGCAGGTGACAGCTTGTCACAAATTACATACTATCAATCGTTCAGAAGTTGTCAACAACCTTTCCGGGCCAATCCGTGACTTTGGTTTGATGATCTCCGGTGGTACGGACACTTTAAGCCTCTTTGGCTCCAAAACCAAAAACCTCTTTGGCTACTCATTTGCAGTGGTCAACGGTACGGGAAGAAATATCCGCGACAACAACGTTAAAAAAGACATCCTCGGACGTCTGACTTTCCACCCATTCGAATTCATCACAATTGGAGCAAGCTACCGCTTCGGTGCTCACCCTTCTGCTGCAGGATTGGAAGAAGACGATACACGCAAAAGACTTGGCCTTGACGTAGAATTGAAATACAAAGACTTCCTCATTCAGGGTGAATACACCCAGGGATCAGACGTCGGTTCCTACACTACCGGTGGTGGTTGCGGAGGTGACGTAGAGTTCCACGAAGGTTCTGTTGATAGAGATGGTTTTTTCGTTCAGGGTATGTACATGACTCCATGGAGAGTTCAGCCTGTAGTAAAATACGAATATTACGAGCCTAATGCCGCTTCAGATGTTCTTGACGACCAGCAAACTACAATTACTTACGGTCTCAATTACTTCTTCAACGACTGGACTCGTCTGCAAATAAATTATCTGTACAGAGTAGAAGAAAGTGGTAACGTGGAAGTTCCAAATGACGCTCTTCTCGTTCAATTACAGGTAGTATTTTAATGAAAACTTAAAACAAATAAACATGAAAGCGATAAATAATATCATCATAGCATTACTGCTCGTTGTTTCTGCAACAGTTAGTTCATATGCACAGGCAGATATCGTTTCTGCCAAAGATTTCACTGCACTGGTCAAAGCCAACAAAGAATTGGTTATTGTCGATGCAGCTAAAAGTAAAACATACAAGGCAGCACACGTTAAGAACGCCATTCACATCAACCACAACAATTTATACAAAGATGGTGATGTAAGCGGTATCATCAAGTCTCCTGAGGAATTGGCAGAATTTTTCGGAAACCTGGGTATCAGTGAAAAAACGGAGGTTGTATTATACGATGAAGGATCCCAAAAATATTCTTCACGCTTGTACTGGGTATTGAAGTATATCGGTGCTGAAAATGTAAAGATTCTTCACAAAGACATGAATGAGTGGAAAAAAGCAAGAATCATGCTTACTTCCGCCGCTTCCAAAGCACATAAGCCGGTTACCTTCACTCCTAATGTTGATGAATCCATTTACGCCACTACTGATTATGTAGCTGAAAACCTCGAGAACCCTAACGTAATTGTTGTGGATGTTCGTACGGCAGCTGAATACAGTGGTGAAAAAGCCATCAAAGGTGATAAAGCAGGCCATATTCCTGGTACCATCAATATTGATTATGTAGAGTTCGAAACAGAGGCCGGAGCTTACAAATCAGTAGAAGGTTTGACAGCATTAGCTGAAAAATATGGCATTACTCCTGACAAGGAAGTTATCTTTCTCTGTAAAACAAGTGTTCGTGGAGCCGTTGCTTACGTAGCATTCAAAAACGTGCTCGGTTACGAAAACGTTAAGCTATACGACGGCGCTTGCGCTGAATGGTGTACTAAAAAGCCTTTGGAATAAAAAAGTTTAAAATAGAATAGTTTAGTTAGTTAATAATAGTTGGTAATCTAAACTTGAAGGCTGTCCGGTTGTTCGACGGGCAGCCTTCTCTTTGTTTAAGGGAATAAGGGAACAGGGGAATAAGGACCAAAGGGTCTAAAGGACGAAAGGAATCGCTTCGACAAGGTCCCGGCACTGTGTGCACGAGGATGTACCCATGTCGCCTTTCAACCTCCCTAAGCCATCACCAAGGCAAAACCTTGATTACTAACTGGTAAATGGTACTGAAATGACAGACTAAAGTCCGTCCTACAGTTGCTCATCAATCATTACCGCATCCATTAAATAAGCTCGCAGTATATCTTCTCCTATCTCATCCACATGAGAAAAGGATTTGTAATACACCTGTTTTCTCCCTTCCTTTTCGAGGTAGTTGATATCATCATGCATCAAATGTCCGTGCACAAATCCCAGGCGAACCTCATCATAGGTTCGTTTACTACCCCAGAAAACCGCTCCCGGCCAAATGAAGCATATCTTTTTCTTTCCGGAATAATACGGTACATTATACGTCAGCTTCTCCCTTACTTCAGGAATAGCCTCGAGGATCAACTCCCGCAAGACCTCAACAATAGCCAGTTCATTCTCCGGCAGAAATCCAAGGAATTCATCTATGGTTTTGAAACTGACGTTTTGCATTTTTCTTTTCATCGCTATTGATTTTTCAGCAAGAGTTCTCCCCCACGACTCTCCCGGTCCCATCGGGACCAAATACCGGTTACCCCCAGCCGGCCAGAAAAACCCAGCGTGCCGTAGGTACGCAATCTAACATCCGGACCACTAGTACTCCGGCAACACACACTTATTACTCACCCGTTTTAGCACCGCATCAAAATCATCCAGACTTTGCATCATCACTCCTGAATTATCCTGGTGGCAGGTCAGGCAAGCACCCACAGTGAGGATCCGTTGCTGTTCTATAGGCGTAAATGGCCGGGCATTATGCCTGGTAGCCGGTGTGCCTTTTGGCAACTCCAGAAAACCGATCCAGGCATCCTGAGGCAGATCATCGAAATCCTCATTGGCATAGGCTGCCTCAAAATGCCAGCGTCCCTTTCCATTATCGATCACATAATTGAGCGTTCCGCGGCCATAACCAATAGCAAGGGGATCGTTATGACAACTCTTACAATCGCGACCTTCTTTGACCGTAGTATGAGCTTCCAGAGGAGCAAAAAGCCTGTGAAATGAGAAATCATTTTCTGCCTTGTCCTGCGGGAAATTAGCCTCATCAATAGTCATGATCATTCCGGGAACAAAAGTTCTGACACGCCGGCCTTCATCACTTTCCACTATACCCAGCGTAGGCTCTTCCGCAAAAAATTCCCCCAGATGTTCAATCCATTTGCCATCGATTACTTTTCTTTCCAGCAGATCGAAACTTTGCGTTTGTGGTTCATAGGTATTATGACAGCCAATGCACTGCGGAGTCCAGGAGGTATGACATGCACTACAGGTAAGATCATCGTGGGCATCACCCCGGGTGCAAATTTCAGCCGGAGGAGACAATTGTAACTGTTTCCCTGAATTTTTAGAAACAAATAATCCATGACCGGCTTCATCTACCGTTACATTAATCATCGCTTCTGTGGCAAGTTCGCCTTTTACAAATTGCTCCAGTTCTGACAAAGTTGATCTAAGGGCTATGATCTTTTTGGATTCTGCATCCAGATTTTCAAGCGGTATGGTCTCCGGAGCAGTTGTAAAATGACAATCCTGGCAACGCACTCTTACAGCTTCCTCACTGTGCATATATAAATTGGCGTCCCCCATCACTTCACCCGCATTATGGCAATCTATACATTCCAAACCATAGGTATGGTGAACATCTTCTTTGATAAATTCAAAGTTTCGCCCGTCGGCCAATTTTCGAAACCCAGGCTTCCCTGCCACTTCCTCATCAGTATACCGGGTCTCATGCCACCCTTCGTAGCTTGTGGAAATCCGCCCCGACCGGCTATGGCATCCAAAGCAATGATCATTGGTAATTTGCATATTCAGCGCAGCATGAACCTTCATCCTTTCCCCATGTTCATAATCCGCCAGAGAAGCCAGCGCCTCCTCGCTGTAGTTTAGGTGGCAGGCATTGCACCCTCCTCCACGGGAACTTTCACTGATGGGTTCCGATTTCAGCTTTTCCCTACCGAGATGACAGGACACACAAAGATTCCGCAAATGCATATCCGCAGCTGAATGGGCGAGATCCTTAACATGTTCGTGAGCATCAAAAGTTGCTGACTCCCCAAAAGCATACCGGTCAATGGTGATCACCCCACTCATAGTATTCATCAGCGACATTTCTACCCGCTGAGGAATACCCGGGTGACAATCAACTGTGCCGCAGGTAAGATTAGCTGTGGCTACATTACCGGGAATCAGTACCATGCCTTCATGGGAAGCGTCCTCTTCTTCCGCATTCGGATTGCCGAGGTGGCAGGAGGCACATCCTATTTTCTCAGGATCGTGATCAGGAGAAAACCCTGTCATTTCTGCATGGCAATTCAGGCAGGTTTCCTGGCCTTCATTTTTTATAATGGTATAGGTTTTAACCGCCTGAGGCTCCGTAACATTTGTTTCATTGCCACAGCGAACCAAAAGAATAGAAATTCCGGCGATGAGCAAAAAAGGTAAAAAATACCGACCAGCGACCAGGATTTTTGAAGTGGAATATGCCATGCTCTTTTTTTGTAAAAATACGGTTTATTCCTCCATAACAAAATGAAATAGTATGGCATTTTTGTCATTATATGAAAACATGTTCATGTTTTTATATAAACTGGAAAATTTTCTTTATTTTTGGCAAGCATTCAAAAAATTAAATACAATATGGCAAAAGTTGTAGTACTCGGTGCAGGCATATCAGGACATACTGCTATCGCTTACCTGCGTAGACAATTGGGTAAAAAACATGAATTGGTTATGGTTTCGCCCAATTCGTATTATCACTGGATACCCTCCAACATCTGGGTAGGTGTAGGAAGAATGAATATTGATCAGGTTCGATTCAAACTGGCACCTCTTTACAAAAAATGGGGCGTCGATTTTAAACAGGCCAAAGTGGCTGACTTTTATCCGGAAGGAAGAGGCGATAATAAGAAAGGTTTTGTTAGCGTAGAATATGTCGCCGGTGACAAAAAGGGCACTGTTGAAGAAGTGGATTACGATTTCCTCATCAATGCTACCGGTCCGAAGCTCAACTTTGAAGCCACCGAAGGCCTGGAGCCTGGTAACCATACGGTTTCCGTTTGTTCCTATGTACACGCAGTAGAAGCCTGGGATCGTCTGCAGGTTTGTTTGGACAAAATGGAAAAGGGAGAAAAACAAACTTTCCTCATCGGAACAGGTCACGCCATGTCTACCTGCCAGGGAGCAGCTTTTGAATATATCCTCAACGTAGATTTTGAGATCAAACGTCGCGGGTTGGAAGATATGGCTGAAGTCATCTGGATCTCCAATGAATATGAACTGGGTGATTTTGGTATGGGTGGTGCCTTTATCAAAAAAGGTGGCTACATCACCTCCACCAAGGTCTTCACCGAATCCTATTTCAATGAACGCCACATTCACTGGATCAAACGGGCAGCCGTTAGCAAAGTGGAAGAAGGCAAGGTCCATTACGAAACGCTGGACGGCAAGCACCATACACAGCCTTTTGATTTTGCCATGCTTATCCCCGCCTTTAGCGGCCATGGATTCAAGGCTTATGACAATGCAGGAGCTGATATTACCGATAAGTTATTTGCCAAAAACGGCTTCATGAAAGTGGATGCTGATTATACCCAAAAGCCGTACGAAGAGTGGTCTATTCAAGATTGGCCGGAAACCTATCAAAATCAGGATTATCCGAATATCTTCGCTGCGGGAATCGCTTTTGCACCACCCCACTCTATCTCCAAACCCATGAAGAGTGAAAATGGTACGCCCATTTTTCCTGCACCTCCAAGGACAGGAATGCCTTCTGGAGTAATCGGAAAGGTGATTGCCGACAACGTAGCGGAATGGGTAAAATCAGGGAAGCCTCTGGTAAAACACAAAGCTTCCATGGGAAGAATGGGTGCCGCCTGTATCGTCTCCGCCGGATTTGGGATGACTAAAGGTACTGCAGCCACCATGACCGTCAACCCGGTGGTACCGGATTGGGATAAATATCCTAAATGGGGCCGGGACATCAAAAATACTGTGGGAGAACCCGGGCTTGCAGGGCACTGGATGAAGTGGTTCATGCACTATATGTTCCTTTACAAAGCCAAAGGAAGACCATTCTGGTGGTTACTTCCGGAATAATTTTGAAGGGACTACTTTTGTTAATCCAAACAAAAACATCATGAGCAAGACAAAGAAAAAAAGATATACTGATCAATATTATCCTCCCATGCCTACCAAACGCACCTTGTTTTGGAGGAATTTTGTGCCCTATCAGATCTGGCGGTTTTTTGTATTGAATATTAAGATCCTTAAGATTGTGGTAATGGGGCATTCGTAATTTGGTTGCTGGTTGCTGGTTAATTTAACCGCAAAGAGCGCTAGGAAGGCGCAAGGTTCGCTTAGAATTAGTACCTTTTTTAATCATTTTAATTCGGAAAGTTGTCCCTAAACTTTTGAAAATCTCATTGCGTTCTTGGCGAATCCCTGGCGTCTTTGCGGCTAAACAAACTCCCTACCCAAAGCCCAAACCTACTGGTATTGAAGACTCGTACTCGCTTCGACAAGGTGTCGCCTTTCAACCTCTCATAGCCACCACAAAGGCAAAACCTTGATGACCTACTGCCAACTGGTACTCCAGGACTGAAGACTGTCCACTGAAGACTGAAGACTGAAACCACACGTAAACACCCTACCATTGACATATTCCTGCCTTTTTGTGTCATTTATCACCTTTTTTGTTGATTAATATCATATTGCCCCTCTGACAAAAATCAACAGTTGACACTTTTTTCATATGTAGTTTTGTATCAGTGATTACAACTTATTTTAAACTAGCTAACCAATTATGAAGCATCTACTGATATTAGGCGCAGGAACAGGTGGAACAATTATGGCCAACAAAATGAGAAAAGTTCTCGACAGGTCAGAATGGAAAATCACTATTGTCGATCAATACCGAACACATTATTACCAACCCGGATTTCTCTTTATCCCCTTCGGTATGTACAGTCGCGAAGATGTTATCAAGCCCAAAAGCAACTTCATCCCTCCCGGAGTAAATATGATCTTTTCTGGTATCGACCGGATCATTCCTGAAGAAAGCAAGGTAGCATTGGAAGATGGAAAGGTAATGAACTACGATTACCTGATCATTGCCACCGGTACCAAGACAGTTCCGGAAGAAACTCCTGGCATGAAGGGAGAACTTTGGTACAAAAAGATATTTGATTTTTACACTATTGAAGGTTCTGTTGCTTTAGGTAATTTCTTTAAAACATGGCAAGGAGGTAATCTGGTGGTGAATGTGGTTGAGATGCCGATCAAATGCCCTGTTGCACCGCTTGAATTTGTTTTCTTCGCCGATGCATTCTTTACAGAAAGAGGTATTAGAGATAAAGTTAACATCACTTATGTGACGCCGCTTGGGGATGCTTTCACCAAACCTAAAGCTTCCAAAGTGCTCGGAAGTTTGATGTCTGATAAAAACATCAACATCGTTCCCGACTTTAACGTAGCTGAAGTAGATAATGAGAAGATGGTCATCAGAGATTATGCTGATGAAGAAGTACCTTTTGACTGCCTAGTAACCGTTCCTACCAACATGGGTGACGAGATGATCGAAAGAAGTGATATGGGAGATGATTTGAGGTTCGTACCTACAGATAAACACACATTACAATCCAAAGAATACGACAACATTTTTGTGCTGGGAGATGCTTCCAATATTCCTACTTCCAAAGCAGGGTCAGTGGTACACTTCGCAGCAGAGGTGGTTTATGAAAATCTGCTCTGTGCCATTGAAGGAAGACCGTATACCGCAGAATTTGACGGACACTCCAACTGCTACATTGAAACAGGGCACGGTAAAGGAGCGTTGATCGATTTCAACTATGACACCGAACCGCTACCTGGTCATTTTCCATTCCCCGGCGTCGGACCTTTCCACTTGCTGAAAGAATCCAGGATGAACCACTATGGCAAACTGATGTTCCGGTGGATTTACTGGCACATTCTGCTGAAAGGCAAGGAAATGCCAATCGATTCCAAGATGACGATGGCGGGTAAGCGGACATACGTATAATGAAGGCCATAAGATCTATTAACAGCTAAATTGAAGGTAATGGAAGACATCAAAGTAATGGAAGAACGGGATTTTCAGGGCCAGATCGACGAGGTAAACCGCAAACTGGACCTTTTGCTGGAAGGCATGAAACTTCAGCAGCAAAAGCGGGAAGAAACTGAAGACCTTGTAAAGGATTTGTCCATCGTGGGCAACGATATGTTCAAAACAGCAGTGGTCGAGCTCGATAAAGCCGGAGTTGAACTGGACACGGAAGCACTGATGGGTTTGGGATTCAAACTCCTGAGAAATATCAAGACTTTCTACGACCTGTTTGACGCCATCGAAAGCGCCAATGATTTCATCAAAGATGCAGGACCGATCGTACAGGACGCAGGATTGACAGCCATCAAATACCTCAACGAATTCGAACAAAAAGGATACTTCGAATTCATGAAGGAAAGCGGCAGGATAATTGATAAAATCGTGACCTCTTATACAAAAGATGACCTCAGGTTACTCGCTGACAATGTCGTTACCATACTGGATACCGTGAAAAATATGACGCAGCCTGACATGCTCAAGGCGATGAACAATGCAGTATCCATCTATCAACACATGGACATGGATAATATTCCGGAATATTCCATGTGGAAGGCAATGAGAGAGTTGAGATCACCGGAATTGAGGAAAGGTATAGGTTTCTTCATCACATTCCTGAAGAACCTTTCCCAACAGGAAGCAAACAATTAAAAATCGGGCAATAAACCGCCTCTATTATTAATACTAATTTTAATTATCATGTCAGTTAAAACGTATAATGGAAAATCAGTTGATGTCAATGAAGAAGGGTACCTCACTGATTTGACTCAATGGGACAAAGTTGTTGCAGAAGAAATAGCAACAGAAGAAGGCATAGCATTAGAGCCAAGACACTGGGAAGTGATTGATTACCTCCAGGATCAGTACAAGCAGGAAGTAGCCTTATCCATCCGCCGTATCAAGAAAAGCGGCGTGGTAGACATCAAGGAATTCTACGCTTTATTCCCTGGTGGACCGCTGAAAAAAGCCACCAAAATTGCAGGTATTCCTAAGCCGGCAAGTTGTGTTTAACAATCTTCGAAAATCTTTGCCAAGCCTTTGTTCAGCTTAATCGAACGAATAAACCAAAACGTTATCACTAAAAAAATTATCATGGAAGCAGGAACAGTATCAAAATCCGCCACACAAAAAGTAGAGAAAAAGCCCAACATCAAAAAGATGTGTTTCATCCTCTCTAAAGCTACCATAGACTCCGTTTATGCATGTTTCGTAATGGCCAATGGTGCCCGCATGGAAGGTATCGAAGCTGAAGTATTCTTCACCTTCTTCGGACTGGAAGCCATCAACAAGAAGACAATGAAAAAATTGCACATTGCAACAGTTGGTAACCCGGCTATGCACATCCCTACCCTCCTGGGAGGATTGCCAGGTATGGAAGCTTTTGCAACGTCAATGATGAAAAAGGAAATGGACAAACTCGACCTTCCCGATGTAGAGGAATTCGTTGAGATCCTGTCCGATTCAGGTGCCAGACTGTGGGCATGTAAATTGGCCATGGACATGTTCCACCTGAAAGAATCTGACCTGATCGACGAGCTGGACGGTGTACTCACTGTAGGTGATTTCTACAACCGCGCCCAGGAGGAAGGGTCTCAGATTATTTTCATTTAGAATTATCAGTTGCTGGTTGCTGGTTGCTGGTTATAATTATCCTATCTGGGAATAACACGCAACGCGCAACAACAAAAGAAAGGCCATAAAATCGAATGCTATATAAATAAGTCTCGGCCTTCAAACGAAATATCTCAATAACTACTAATAGGTGATTTTATAGATTGCCCTGAAAGTTATTTCCCGGTTACTGTTCAAAAGGTTTTGTGAATATGGGAATGGCTTTCGGGGTATTTTTTTTTGTAGGTATTGAGTAATGATCGCTCATCAGCCAGTAAGGGTTAAATGTAAACTGTAAAAATCTCCGGTTCCGTAACGATGGTTTTTTGAGCCTGGCAAAGAATCCCATTAAGTAAAATGCAATACGGAACCAGGAATACCAGTCAAAATACAATTTAGTTTTTTCGGGGTTTAATAAAAATGAGAGAAGCCAAAAAACACCTTATCTCCAGTCTGGTCAAAGTTCATATCCGCAACATCCTTGATTGAAGACTATTTATTTATCTCGTTATGCTCCCTAAATCCGGTCAAAACTATGGAGGGTTTTGCGGTAAAGCCAAATTTTAACTTTATTTGGTTATATTTACCTAGTAATTTGAGAGGACTAAACTAAACAACATATTATGAGACTAAATACACAACGCTACATTTTGTGCGTAATTACATTTCTTTCCTTTAGCTTTTTTTCATTTGGCCAGCAAACACATATTGTTACGTTACATGTTGATACCGAAAACCTGAGTATAGATAATGTGGCTTCCGATACCATAAGCACATTTACCGCCGAAAACACTCAAATTGAAAAAGCTTTTCCACCTGAAGAGTTTACCATTATTGTAAACCAGGGATCAACTATCGTCTGGGAGGCAACATCAAGCTCTTCCACCGTCGACAAGGTTGAAATCCTCAGGATAGTTAAAGAAGCAGGCCCCAGCATTTTCAGTTCTGAAGAAATAAGCAAAAATGAACAAGGGAAAATTCAAGGCCTCATCATTAACAAAACATTGAACGAGGCATTTAAATACAAAATCATGTTTCAGGTGAACGAGACTGGTCCAATATATCAAATTGATCCAAAAATCAAGGTTGGTTCTTAAAACCCTTCCAAATCGAACTTCAACGTGAAGAGATACCTTTATTCAGGAACAATAATCCTTTTTGAAAAAGCCTGTTTTCTGCTGGGCTTTTTTTTTATTATTTGTTTACCGGTGACTGGTCAGAATGAAGTCTTTTCCGATAGTCTGGAAATGGTTTATGAAAAAGGACTTTTCAAAGAGGCGGACCATCTGTCTATTTTAAAAAAATTATCCTATGACCAACCGGACCCAAACAAGGCATTAAGTTATAGTGAACTGCTTATCGAAACTGCCCGCGATCTGGATTCGGTTGATTATATATTTGATGGCTACATCAACAAAGGAAATGCGCTTACCAAAAAGGGTGACCTCAGCAGCGCATTGGAGAGTTATTTCGAGGGAGCCAAAATAGCCATTGAAAACGATAACAATGCCGACCAAGGAATCATAAATATCACGATCGCTGATATTTACTCCATTATGGAGAATCATGAAAAAGCAACTGAATATTACCGGACGGCCATTGGAATTCTGAGGGAAGAAAATGATTCCTTGAATCTGGCTTCAGCTTTGTTAAATGCAGGTGACGAGTATTTCACTCAGGGAAAACTGGATACCGCCATTTTATTTTTTGAAGAGTCCGGGTCCATCTTCAGGGAAATTGATTATTTATTGGGTACGGCTTATAACCTGGGTAATACAGGAATGGTTTATGCCGAGCAGGGAAGAGATGTCCGCGCTTTGGAAGACATTAATCAGGCCATACAAATCCTGGAAGGCCTGAATGAGTATCAGCCCATTTCCATATATCTAACTTATATGTCTGATATTTATTTAAAGCGAGGGGATTGGGACAGGGCGCTCAGTTTTTCGGAATTAAGCCTCGAGCTTTCTCAAAAATACGGATTAAAGAAACAGATCAGTGATGCTTTCTTACAATTGTCCAACTTACATGAACAGGCTGGCAACCTGGAGGAATACATAGAAAATTATAAGAGCCACATCATTTACAAAGACAGTGTGAGTAACATTTCGACCATCCAGCAGGTAGCAACCATTCGGGCGGATTTCGAAATTTCTCAAAAGCAAATGGAAGTAGACTTGCTTAATGAGCAAAAGAAAAACCAGCGGATCGTTGTATTCGCTATTTCGGGAGCCTTGATCTTGCTGGCACTTCTAATTTTTGGGCTTTACAGGCGTAATAGATTTATCAATAAAACCAAGAATATCATTGAGCATGAAAAAAATCGTTCTGAAAAGCTGCTGCTCAATATTCTGCCTGAAGAAACCGCCCAGGAGTTAAAAGAAAACGGACGGGTGGAAGCCAAAAAATTTGAGTCTGTCACGATCTTGTTCACAGACTTCAAAAATTTCACCCAATTTGCGGAAAAGTTATCCCCCGAGAAATTGGTCAAAACCCTGGACTACTATTTTTCCAACTTTGATGCAATCATAGAAAAGTATGGTTTAGAGAAGATCAAAACCATCGGCGATGCGTACATGTGTGTGGCAGGCTTGCCTTTTACCACTGAAGACCACGCAATTAAAATGGTCCACGCTGCCCTTGAGTTGGCTGAATTTGTCGAAGAGGCCAAGAAAAATATTACCGGCACCAGTTTTGATATCCGCATCGGACTCAATTCCGGCCCTGTGGTAGCCGGTGTGGTGGGCACCAAAAAATTTGCCTACGACATTTGGGGTGATGCCGTCAACATAGCCTCCCGTATGGAGTCCAAATCCGAACCAGGGAAAGTCAATGTTTCCGAAAACACCTTTGCCCTGATCAAAGATACCTTCGATTGTGAATACCGGGGTGAGATCGAAGTCAAACATGGCAAGACTTTGAAAATGTATTTTGTGAATGATTAGTAAGAGTAGAGGGTGATGGGATTGTTTAAAGGGGACTGTTTGTCAGTAGTTAATGTTACCTGTCAATTCAAAATATTGTGGAGATTCCCTATACACAAAAGACCAATATGGTTAGGAGGAAATATTGAATTAACCAAAAATGGCAGGCTGGAGATTGGGGGAGGTTACTTTCCAATACAGAAAGTTATTAGCTTTGATTATCAGCTAGTTAGGGGCATTGAGGTACAAATAGGGTACTGAATTTTGCTGTCTTTCCTGAAATTTCGTGATTTATTGGGCAAAAAAATTAAAAATGACCTCTATATCCATCATTTCTTATTGGTGATTTTTATCAATATTCCCCTGTATTATTATTGTTAAATTTGAACTTGTCTCATCCAATTCCATTAAACTTTGCAGAAGCTATTTTATAATTAATTATAGAAGGCAAAATTCAAACAGTTACCTCCTAAGTTCAGAGGACTAATTAACACTATCTATCGAGGTTTAACTTGAGTCTCATTTTATTTTTCTGAAGTTGAAATAAAGTGGCATAACTAGGAATAGATATTCTTTTCACTTAGAAACAACGTATTATTTTTTCACGAAAAACTAAAAATATGAAAATTACATTGCAAAAAACCATAACATGGGTGATAATTTTAATATTACATCTTGGGGTCTACTACCATACAGATGCAATCAATCCAATAAATCCGCCAGATAAAAATCAAACAATAAAAACCACTGTAGATCTGGTAAATACGTCAAACTCTGATTTTGAAAATTTGCTTGAAAGAAAGTTGAACTGGAAAGAAAAAATCGGATTAAAAATTTTACGCAAAAAATTAAAGAAAGAATTAAAGAAAAATCCTGAATTAAGTAACCTTGAACCCTCAAATTTATTTAAAACCGGATGTTCTAAAATTGTTTTTAAATCTGGCGAGGTCATAGAAGCCGATATTATTCAAATAACTCCTACTGAAATAAAATATAAAAGGTGCGGAAAGCCCAATGATCCCGAAATTATAGTCCTAAAAGAAGAAGTTTTCAGTGTACAGGCTGAAGATGGTGCGATCCTTTATAAAAGTCAGGCGGCAAATTCAAATACACCTGATTTTTACAATACAAATAGCACCACTAACTCAAACAGCAAACCTATTACTGATAGTCTAGCGACTATTTCCTTCATAGCCGGAATAGCTGGAGTATTATTAAGCCTACTATTAAGTGTATTAGTTGGAGTAATTTTGTCTAGTGTTGGATTAATTCTTGCAATAATAAGCATTGGTCGAATTAGACGTAACCCTGAAAAATTTTCAGGGGCTGGATTGGCTTCAGGTGCAATAATTGCTTGGTTCGTAACTATTATTTTTCTCCTACTATTATTTATTCTTTAATTATAGCTATGTTTAAATAAGCGTTGATTTTTTCATGATCTAGTTATATGTTCATTTTTATATTGAATGATTGACTTATTTCTAGATCATGAATTTCCATATACTACTATTAAGATTTTTCTTAACATGAGATTCCCGGATAGTAAGAGACTCTACCCCCGAATAAAAACAAAACTTCTATCATGAGAACCAATGAAGCATTTCGTGAATACCTAGAAAACAAATTCGGAAAAGTAGTTGATTATTTGCTTGAAGATTCAAAAAAGGAAAAAAGCCTCAAATTAAAAAGCGGAAACGATGAGGAACTCTATAACCTAAAAGGAAAACATAAAGAAAATAACAGGCAGCAGGTAGAGACTCATACAAAAGATAAATTCCCGAATTTTTCCAATCAACCTGAATGGGAAGGAGATCCCTTCCCTGGCTGGGCATTTGATTTCCCCGGTTGGATTGGCTCTTTGGATTTCAAAGGTGATACACCTACCCGTGACATTATGGTTATTGGTCTTGAACCACATATCCAAAAACGCTTTTATCAAGTAACTTATGGTTTTCGTAAACCACACCCTGACTATTTCAAGGATCAGGAACAACTTACCGATAATAAGAATTTGCATAATAACTTAAAGGCATTATTTGGAAACGAAAATGAAGCCGCTGAGGACTTTTACAAAAAGTTTTATGTTACCGACATGTGCTTTTTTGCTCCCAAAGGAAATGCAAATTTCATTGAACGGGTAAAACCAAAATGGAGTGAGGTCAGGGAAAATGTAGCAACCAAACTCTTAAGACAAGAAATCGAATTCATTGCTCCTAAAATAATAATCTCTTCCGGTTTGGTGATCGCTGATTTTGTGGATAACAAAATTTTGAAAAACATTGCTACGCCTATCGAATGGATTCCTCCACAGAATCTATGGAAGGAATCTGACTCTCTTCGGAACCTACCTTTTATTTCCTTATATGGTCAGGGTGAAGCGGAGGAAGGAAAATCTAAACCAAGGTTTATTCACGTAGGAGTTCCTCATTTGGCCAGTGGGCTTACACAGCAATATTGGACGAATGGGAATCGAGATGAATTACGAAAGAGCTTGAATAAGTTTATGGAAGAAAATGACCTTAGTTTTTAAGCCACCAATATTGCCTTCTCAAAAAATGAAAATTTACAATTATGAATCAACAATTCAAGGGATTCTTTTTATGCTGCTTCGTTTTGCTTTCTTTCAATCTCATATTTACGAGTTGCAATAACCAGGAAAATGATCTTTCATTTAAAGGTAATATCGGGGATTATGAGGCCAGAATTACACTGCAAAATAAGGGAAGTAAATTCAAAGGTGAGTTCACATATATTAACCTTGATCGCCCAAAAATTAAATTGGAAGGTGTATTGGAAGGAGATAAATTAAGACTTTCTGAATTTGATGATGAGGGAGAACTTACTGGCATCTTTAACGGCAAATTCGACTTTGAGACCTACAAAGGTCAGTGGTTCTTCCCCGGGAAGGATAAAAAAGTAGCTTTCTTTTTTACTAAAGTACAAGAAAAAGTACCCGAAAAAATCACCCCAAAACAAACTAATAAAAATACAACCGATGTTACATTCGAAAACCTTGAACCTCAAAAGTTGCTAAAATACTTTTTTAAAGATGCTTCCCTTATTGGTTCCAAACAAGCGAGATATAAAAAAGATAGATGGGACATTGAAGTTGAATATTTAAAAACAGAGTATTTTGAAAAGAACGATCAGGATTACGCACTTGTTTTTTTTTGGTAATTATAAGCTCATAGATGGAGAAAGAGATGGCTGCCATGTGTGTAAAGGGTTTTTGAGTTTGGCTCGATTAAAAAAATCAAAAAAAGGATGGAGTTTGAAAGATTTTGTTAATGATTGTGAATGCGTAACTGGAGATTGGGGAAAAATTGATATTCCTTCCCTTATAAATATTGAAGGCTTTTATTTTTTTAAATCATACGGTAATTACATCGCTCAAGGCTATGAATATACTTACCAACACTATTTAAACACTGAAACGTATAAGCCAGTATTGCTCCCCATTGAAGGAGCTGATAATGAAGGCGCTTTTCCAGAAGGGTCTGAAGAAATATTTTCTTATAACACTTATGCTGATTTCAAAAAAGTCAATGGTAAACTATTAGCTATTTTAAAAACAGAGGGAACAAAATTAGACGAAAAAACAAAAAAGATAGTAACCGTTGATGAAGAAGTAATTTATGAATATAACCCAAGAAAATTGATTTTTGAAAAACAAAAATAATTTCGCTTTCCGAAGACAAATAATCAGATCATGCCCATACCAAAACACGACGAACTCAGAGTCCCCGCACTACAATTACTGGTAGATCAGGGAACACTAAAATGTCCGATTCTATTGATAATTAATTTTTGAAAAAAATTGCTGAACCTATTGAATGGATTCCTCAATAAGATTTATGGATGGGCACAGAATGAAAATATGACCTAATTTTCCAGATACTATTAAACTACCTCTATGAATTATCAAATATTCGACCATGATGACCAGGCATATTTCTCCTGGGTGAATCAAAATCCGGAGGGTTACGTATTGAATACAGGAAAGAGTAATAACTCAAAGTATTACATGATCCATAAAGCAGATTGTTCACATATCAGAAATCCATTAAAAAGATATCCTCCCGGAGGGTTTACAGAAAGGGATGAAATGAAAGTTTGTTCTAAAGAACCAGGCCACCTTTTAGCCTTTATTGAACAAAACAGACCGATAAAAGGCATTAAAGTTAACAATTGTAAATCATGTAATTCAATTGGAAGTAATATTCTAATAGATAATGTTTTCCCAGAACAAATACTTCCTAAAAAGAAATTTTTTGAAGGAGCCCAGAAAACCATTACTGTTGTATCATATGAAAGAGACCAAGATGCCAGAAATGAGTGTATCAGGGTTCATGGTGCAAAATGTAAGGTTTGTGATTTCAACTTTGAAAAAAAATATGGGATTCTTGGTCGGGGATTTATCCACGTGCATCATTTGGTACCAATATCACAAATTGGTGAGACTTATAAAATAGATCCTATTAACGACCTCGTTCCAGTTTGTCCAAATTGCCACGCCATGCTTCATAGAGGGGGAAAAGGACCATTGGAAATTGAAGAATTAAAGGAAATTCTTTTAAAGAATTCAAGCAATAATAAATACTTATGAAAGACTTCCTGAAAAGCTGGATTCCAAAGATCAAAAATTACAGTGCTGCATTGGACAGCCTGTCAAAGTTATATGATCAGCCCTGGGTATTGCTTAACGAACAAGATGATCATATTAAGATCATCTTTCAATCCGAAGGTCGATTGATCATTTCCAAAAATGGCGAAGTCTCAGATGGAACCTGGCAATTACTTCAGGCAGCTCAATCCATCTTATTGGAAATGGGTTCCAAAAAAAGATTGTATAATCACCAGTTCATTGATAATGGCATCCTGATTCTCAAACAAGATGGGATTGAAAATGATTTTTTTGTTTTGGCTAATTCAGTGATTGTTCCGGATCTTGATGTGGAAAAATATTTGGAAACTAAATACCGAAAAAGTTTAGACGCCGAAGCTATGCCTCTGGAAAATTATGAGAGTGAAATACCTTTAAAAAATGGAATGAATCTCCAGATTATTCAATATTTAGGTTATTCGGGAAGTACCCAAGTAAGAATCAATAATTTAATACCTGAAAATGGATTTTATCGAGCAAAAAATTCAAATCGTTTATTTGAAATAAAAGATGGGAAAATTGACATGGAGTATTACATCGAAAAACATAAACAAGATGATGGAAGAATCATTGAAATAAGCGGTAGTAGATTAGATGGTATTCGAACGGGGTGTCCCGTTTGGTTAAATGATTCGTTTGCACCTGATGGAGTATACAAAAAAGGTTGGTTTTCAACCATTAGGGTCAAAAGTGGGAGAATCATTTAAATTGGAAAATTACAAATATTTTTGGATAAAAAGCTACAACAATGCCCATACCAAAACACGACGAACTCAGAGTCCCAGTAATGAAATTACTGGTAGATCAGGGAACACTAAAAACAGATGATTTTGTTGAACCTCTGGCAAAACTTTTTCAATTAACAGAGGAAGAAATTGAAGAATGGTATCCTTCCGGAAATAAACAGATATTCCGGGATCGCATTTCCTGGGCACTCAGTTATTTGAATATGTCCGGACTTTTAGATAAACCTAGGCGAGGTGTTTTCAGAATCAATGAAAAAGGAAAAGAACTGTTAAGAACTCCGGATAAGGTCAATGATTATATCCAAAAACAACTCGAAATCCGGGAGCCAACCAGGCAAAAGAAACAAACTACAGAGGATAAAATTGCCTTGGACGATACCTCTTCCGATCAGACACCACAAGAGAAACTATATGCTTCTTTTGAAAATATTCGGAAATCCATTTATTCGGAAATTCTGACGACCATCCTGAGTAAAACACCCTATGAATTTGAACGATTGGTGGTAATGCTTCTACAAAAAATGGGTTATGGTGGAGAAATAAAAAATTCCGGTCTGGTAACTCAGTCTACTAATGATGGTGGTATTGATGGCATTATTAAAGAGGACGTATTGGGTCTTGGCCGAATTCATATCCAGGCGAAAAGATTTAATTTAGATACCTCCATCAGCCGTCCGGAAATTCAAAAATTTGTTGGCGCTCTCGCCGTGGCGCAATCTAATAAGGGTGTTTTTATTACTACCTCTTCATTTTCTCCTGGAGCTATTGAATATGCTGAGAGTCTTAATGGATCAACTACTGTTGTCCTTATTGATGGCAACGACCTGGCCAGATATATCTATGATTTTGGATTAGGTATGCAGGTGGAACAGACCTTTGAGATCAAACGGCTTGATGCTGATTTTTGGGATAGATTTAAGGATGTGGAGTAATATTTTTAGCACACTACTTCCCAATACAAAACTTCCCAAAAATATTCCCCAGCAAATCATCAGCACTCACCTCTCCGGTAATCGAGCCCAGGTGATGCAACGCCTGTCGGATATCCATCGCTATGAAGTCTGAGGTGACACCCTGATTCATATTATCAAGTACAGCATCGAGACTTTCGTAAGCCTTTTGCAGGGCGGCGTAGTGACGGGTATTACTGACGATGGTGCTTTCGGTGTTGAGATCTCCGCTGACGACGGCTTCGTAGAGTTTTTCCTTGAGCAGGCCGAGGTTCATGTTGTTTTTGGCGGAAACAGGGATGAAATGATCTTCTGTGAGGAAATCATTGGTGTAATGCTCTGCTTTGGTGTAGGGATTGAGGTCCATTTTATTGGCAACACCGAGGATGATCAGGCCGGCCGTGGACAGCTTTTCCAGGTCAGCCTTGACTTCTTCCGGGGAAGTTTCGATGACATCAAAAACGTAGATGAGGATGGCGGATTGTTTGACCTTTTCAAAAGTCTTCTCTACCCCAACAGCTTCGATCTGATCCCGGGCATCGCGGATACCGGCAGTATCGATGAGGCGGTAATTGAGGCCCTGGATATTGAAAACTTCTTCGATGGTATCACGGGTTGTTCCGGCGATGTCGCTGACGATAGCACGTTCTTCTTTAAGCATGGCATTCAGCAGGGTGGATTTCCCGGCATTGGGACGACCGGCAATGACGGTATTTACTCCATTTTTCAATACATTTCCTAATCGGAAGGAATCGATCAGAGCTTTCAACAGTGTTCGAATTTTTTTCACAAGCTTTTCAAGGGCGTCGCGATTTGCAAACTCTACATCTTCTTCACTGAAATCAAGTTCCAACTCAATAAGGCTGGCAAAATCAATCAGCTCCTGACGCAAATGGGCGATTTCATGGGAAAATCCTCCACGCATCTGCTGCATGGCAATGGTATGACTGGACTCGGAAGAAGAAGCGATCAGATCAGCGACAGCTTCGGCTTGGGAAAGATCCATCTGGCCGTTGAGGAAGGCACGCATGGTAAACTCTCCCGCTTCGGCAGGACGGGCTCCTTTTTTCACAAACAGCTCCATCGCCTTCTGCAATATATACTCCGATCCGTGACAGGACACTTCTACGACATTTTCTCCGGTGTAAGATTTGGGTGCGATAAACAAGGACACCAACACTTCATCCAAAATGCGATCCCCATCACGAAGGGTGCCAAAATGAATGGTGTGCGTGGCTTCCTGAGTCAGATCCTTACCCGGAAATACTTCGTTGACGATATTAATGGCATCTTTCCCGGATAAACGGATGATGCCTATGGCGCCTACTCCCGGAGGAGTGGCAAGAGCAACGATGGTATCGGATAAGTCGACAGTGTTGAGCATTGTGAAAATTTATTTGTACAAATTTACGAGGAAATTTGTTTCGGTTGCTAGTTTCTGGTTACTGGTTTTTTTAACCGAAAGTGGAAGGAAGCGATATATTATCTTTGATCGGAAGAACGCAAGGTTGTTTTTCTAAAAAGACGAGAAATCAATCCTCGTTCGTCATTTCATTTACAAATTCAACCCCGAAACCCGTAACTCGTAACATTCCCAAAAAATCCGTATTATTGTTCATCGATCCCATGTTAGTGCTTTCTGCACGTCAACTAGCCTCTAAACAAAATATTTTATTCCTTTTTGAATAACCTTTCTATAGCTCTGGCCAAGAGTAAGGCATATGATGTTTAACCACAGGCAAAGAGAAGGCACAGAGTACACTGAGGAATAATTATTCATCCACAATTAAAAATTAATAAATATACTTTGAACTATTTGATCCATTTGAACAACAAAGAACCCGAAACCCATAACTCGTAACACGCAACATATAACCAGAAACCAGCAACTTGTAACCAGAAACTAGAAACTCATGAAAAAACACTCCTTTCTTCTCCTTTTCCTGCTCCTGCTCTTTTCGGCAAAGGCGCAGAATTATGACGATTATCTCGGGGCCGGACATAACGGCGGCATAACGGTGACCACCAGCAGCGATATGCAGCAGAATGGCTGGACCAAAGTAGCCTCCGGGAACAAAACAATTACCGGTGACGGACTCGATGCCAAATTGATCGAAGCTTCCCGATTACTTTCTCAGGCGACTTTCGGAGCCGACAGAGCTACCATTGAACATGTTGCCGAGATCGGTATCGAAGCCTGGATCGAAGAACAATTTGCCGTGGAACCCACCAATTATCTGGAAACGGTTGACGAGATCTATGATTATCTCTACAACTACCACGTCAACAATGGCGGTGATCCGGAAGATTATCCCTGGCGGCCCAACTGGTCCCATTTTAATTATGGCTGGTGGGAAATCACTATGTCACATGAAGATTTGCTTGCACAACGTATTGCTTTTGCGCTTAGCCAAATCATGGTCGTATCCATTAACTCCGATCTTCAGGGATACGGGGACGGACTGGCAGATTTTTACGATATCTTCAGCCGAAATGCCTTTGGCAACTTCAGAGACATCCTTCGGGAAGTGACCTACCATCCGTCCATGGGACATTATCTCAGTCACCTGAACAATCCCAAAGAAGATGAAGAAAATAACATCCATCCGGATGAGAATTATGCCAGGGAAGTCATGCAATTGTTTTCCATCGGCCTTTACGAATTGAATGACGATGGATCCCACATGACCGACAACGAAGGAAACTCCATTCCAACCTACGATAATTACACCATCAAAGAGTTCGCCAAGGTCTTCACCGGACTTGGATTAGGAGGTATAATTCCCAATGAATGGGTAGATCAGCCGTTTTTCGGTCTCGACCTTTGGGTAGCAGATGTTACCACACCCATGGTTATGTATGAAGAACAGCACCAGCAAGGGGAAAAATACCTGCTCAACGGACAAATTGTACCAGCTGGACAGTCGGGTGATCAGGATATTGAGGATGCTATTGATAATTTGTTCAACCACCACAATGTGGGACCATTTATCGGTCGTCAGCTCATTCAGCGGCTGGTAAAATCAAACCCTTCGCCCGAATATATTGCCCGCGTTACAGCAGCATTCAACGATAATGGTAGTGGCGTACGTGGAGATATGAAATCGGTGATCCGGGCCATTTTGCTGGATGAGGAAGCGAGGTCTTGCGATTGGATGAATGAGGTACATAACGGAAAATTGAGGGAGCCGGTCCTGAAATACACCCATTTTGCCAAAGCTGTCGGTTATGATTCTCCGAGTGGTAAGCTATGGAACATCGGTTGGAATTTCCGGGAAGAGACGAGTCAGTACCCTTTGGCTTCACCTTCCGTTTTTAATTTCTACCTGCCGGACTTTCAGCCTATCGGAGAGATTGCCGAGGCCGGATTGGTAGCTCCTGAATTCCAGATATACAATACCCGCACAAGCATAGGTTTTGTAAACGAAGTTCAGGTGTGGACCATATGGGAATACCTGTGGGGATCCTGGGAACAAGAGGATCATGGTACCTATACCGACTTCTCCGCTTTTGTAGAAGCCGCCCGCGATCCGGAAGTGTTGATCAATGAACTCGACATCAGGCTCACTAACGGTCAGCTTTCCGATTTTACCCGGCAAGTGATCAAAGATGCGTTATTGTATCTTGATGGCGGGGGGCTTTACCTGTTCAGCGAACGTGCCCGTTTGGGAACTTACCTGATTATGATCAGTCCGGATTATGCGGTCATGCGGTAGATCGATTATTTGATGGTTTGATTTTGGGATTCTATGATGATCTTTTTTATCAGTTCCCCATTTTCCAACCTTCCAATTTTCCATTTTTTCGCTGTTTTATCAACTAATTTAATTTGCAACTCATGCACCAAAATTATAAATCAACCAGAAGAAGATTCCTGCGTCAGGCGGGACTGGCGGCTTTGGGATACTCCACCGTCGGGTCTTCGATATTCAAACTTAATGCTTTAAACGCAGCAGCCTTGAGCAATTCGTCGGTGATGAACGATGATTACAAAGCACTGGTCTGCCTGTTCAAATCCGGAGGAAATGACTCCTTCAATATGCTGATGCCCCGTGGAAATGCGGAGTATAATGAATACGCAACAACCCGTTCCAACCTGGCTATCCCACAGAATGAAATCCTTGCGATTAACCCCCTAACTTCTGATGGGAAGCAGTATGGAGTTCACCCGTCCATGTCGGGCGTCCAGCAGTTATTTGAAAATCAGAAATTGTCTTTCGTTAGTAACATTGGGACCATGATCGCGCCGATCAACAAGGAGCAATACTTTAACGGCTCTGTTCCGGTTCCTTTGGGATTGTTCTCCCATGCAGATCAGATACAACAGTGGCAAACGGCCCACCCGCACTTACGCTCCCCTGTTGGTTGGGGTGGCCGGGTGGCAGATCTGCTGTCAGATATGAATGACAATGAAAGTATCTCCATGAACGTATCTATGAGTGGAACCAATGTTTTCCAATACGGTCAAAGTACCATCGAGTTTTCCGCGAATAATGAAAGCGGAGCAGAAGGAATTTACGGTTATGGAGAACCCTGGGGTGTAGATCCCGCACGGACCATGGCCATTGATCAGATGCTGGATCATGACTATGAAGATATTTACCAAAACACTTACGTAAATGTGTTGAGGAATGCCAAAGATGCAAGTATTGAATTCCGGGATGCTGTCGCTTCGATCCCTGAATTTCAGACCAATTTTTCCGCAGGCAATCTTTCCCAAAGTTTCCGCATGATCGCCAAAGCTATAGCTGCGAGAGATATTCTTGGTTTCAAACGCCAGATCTTCTTTGTGAATGTTGGTGGCTGGGACAATCATGATGAGTTGCTGAATAATCAACAGGCACTTCTCGGAGCAGTGAGTACAGCTTTGAGCGAATTTGCAGAAGTCCTTGAAGAGATTGATATGTTCGATTGTGTAACAACTTTCACCATTTCCGAATTCGGCCGCACACTCACCTCCAACGGTAATGGTACGGACCATGCCTGGGGAGGCAATGTAATGGCCATGGGTGGCGCCGTCAATGGCGGAGAAATGTTCGGTACTTTCCCCTCGCTTGAACTAGGTAATCCACTGGAAATTTATGGAGGGGTACTACTGCCGACCACATCAGCTGATCTCTATTTTGCAGAATTGGCGCTGTGGTTTGGAGTGCCTGCCTCGGAACTGAATACCATCTTCCCGAATTTGGGGAATTTTTATGATGTGAGTGGTGGGGGAAATCCATTAGGCTTAATTGAGTATTAAAGTTAGGCTAAGGCGGAGGCTAAGGCTAAGGTAAAAAATGAGTAATCATGGCATTTGACGACTTCAGGAAATTTTCAGTTCGTTTTATGAAGAAGTTATTTTAGAATTAGACAGAATAATTAAATCTGTTGAGTCAAGATAACTTTTCTTTCCTCAGCCTTAGCCTTAGCCTCAGCCTTTTGAATAAAAATTGAATAACAAAAATACCTCGCGAACTTTGCGCTTCCATTGCGGTTAAAAAAAATAGTAATGAAAAAATTATCCTTAATAACAGCTATCCTGTTTACAACACAGCTCCTTGTTGCACAATGCTTCCCTGACCGGCACAATACCAACTGGTACGACGGATGGGTATCCTGTGAAACAACCGACAATCCTAATGCAGAGCGAGGCCCCTCTCACTGGATTCTTTACAACTTCGGACAACCATACATTCTGGAACAAATGCATGTCTGGAATGCCAATGATCCCGATAACCTGGATCGTGGGTTGAATGAAGTGGCCATTGACTATTCCATGGATGGCATCACCTGGACGGAGCTTGGAACCTTCAACTTTGAACAGGCTAACGGGCAGCCGATTTACGAAGGGTTTGCCGGTCCGGATTTTGATGAAGCACAAGCACAGTATGTGCTGATCACTGCTATCAATAATTTTGGTGGCCAATGTTTTGGCCTTAGCGAAGTTCGCTTTGGTGTGGCAGGACCCGTAGTGGCAACAGAAGAACCTGAATTAAAAGACAATTGGTGTCTGAACGTCCTGACCTACCCCAATCCGTTTGTCGAAAGGACGAATATCGAAATCACTAACAATTGTGATGAAGCGGTTTATTTTTCCGTGAAGAATGCTTTGGGCGCTACCATTTTGCCGGAGCAAAAGGTTGACAATTCCAGTCCAATTGCTCTGAATTTTGAAGAGTTACAACTCCCGGCAGGAATTTACTTCCTCGCTGTCCGACGCGGCGTTATTGTGGAGTCCTATAAATTAATTCGAATGAAGGGTTAAGATCAGTTGCTGGTTGCTGGTTGCTGGTTTCTAGTTGAATTAACCACTGAGTCCACTGAGAAGACACAGAGGACACAAGGTTTAGGTACTCAGTGCTCTCTGTGCCTTCTTTGTGCCCTCTGTGGTTAAAATCATTTTTAAAACAAAAATTTGATTTTTATTACAAAAAACAATATTTTTGTTTTAAAAACTTGAAACAACCATATCTAAAAGGCAGGGGCGCACAGATCAATCCGCCCAACCGTTTCCATAACCTGGTCTATGATGAAGGGACGCAACACCTGTTGGCAGAAGACTCCAGCCAGGTGCCTACCAAATATATCGAGGTCTATCCCAAGACCATCATCAACAAAGTGGAAAGTCCTGATCTGCCGTTTAATTACTCCATGAACCCCTACCAGGGTTGCGAACATGGCTGCGTCTATTGTTATGCCCGCAACACCCACCAGTTTTGGGGTTACAGTGCCGGGTTGGAATTTGAACAAACCATCCTATACAAAAAAAATGCTCCTGAATTACTGGAAAAGAAATTGAAATCTCCCCGATGGAAAGCGGAACCGATCATGCTTTCCGGCAATACCGATTGTTACCAACCAGCCGAAAACAAGCTCCAAATAACCAGAGCACTTTTGAAAGTATTGCTCCGGTACCGGCACCCGGTGGGCATCATTACCAAAAACAGTCTGATCCTACGAGATCTGGATATTTTACAGGAGTTGAACAAATACGACCTGGTTAAAACTGTTATCACCGTAACTACCCTGGATGACAAATTGAGACAATTTCTTGAACCACGTGCTTCAAGCATGTCCAGCAGGTTTAAAACCATCCAGGCACTGAGCAATGCCGGCATTCCGGTGACGGCCATGATCTCGCCGATGATTCCGGGGCTGAATGAACATGAACTTATTCCCCTGGCCAAAAAAGTCTCCACCCTAGGAGCAGGTAACATTTTTTATTCACTGGTAAGGCTCAATGGCGAGATCGGCAGGATATTCGAAGACTGGTTGTCGAAAAACTATCCAGACCGGAAAGACAAGGTACTTTCCAAGATCCGTTCCTGCCACAGCGGGGAACTCGGAGATAGTCGATTTGGCAAACGCATGTCCGGCGAAGGAAATATTGCACAGATCATCAAGGATCAATATAAACTTGCCAAAAAGATCTACTTTAAGGATGCTGTTTCCAGATCATACAACCTGGAACTACATGAGCAATTCAAGACCGGACAATTGAAGTTGTTTTGATCAAAGTATTTGGACAGAACTACTTTAAATTAAATGATTTCCTGAAGCGAACGATAATGCTGTACCGCAGAGCCGCAGAGAACCGCAGATTTATTTGTTATTCTCTGCGAAATCTCAGCGCAACTTTGCGGTACAACTCTCTGTGTCTCCATGTTTAAAAATAAGATTTTGATCAAAACCAATTTTGTTCACCAACTAATCTTCAACAAGCTACTGTCCGGCCAATTTCAGCACCTCATGAAACACTTGTTCTTTATGCTTAAGTACAAGATGGCAAAACCAAATGCCTTTACCCGGCACATCCATACTAACCTCATAAGTTCCGGCATTTTGGTGTTTATCGACTACCAGCCCGGCAGGACGTCCTAATACATCCGTAAGGTATATTTCCACCTCAAAAGACTTATTTAATTCATAGCGTACACTCGTCTGTCCAACAAACGGATTGGGTGAGTTTTGAAATAATTGATAAGGATTCCCGGCATCAGGTTCATCCACATCGTTAATTCCACAATCCTGGCCGGGGCAATAGGTTCTGGCCGCCAGGGTACAATCCAGGATAAAGGGATTGGGTTTGCCATCCTGGCGGGTGGCAATTTTATAAGTCCGCTCCCATTCTTTCTCATCAACAGGGTCTAGTAGGTGCCATTCACACAATGTACTTTGCTGTGCAGGGAAAAAAGCATTATCCGCAGCATCCGCCTGAACTTTATACATGGTGTAAAAGTAGAACATAGCCCGTGCGATATCCCCTTTATGAGATTCTCTTGGTTCAAACCCACCGGCACGATACTCACTAAACAAATCTATATTACTACCGGGAACACCACTGAGCAATTGATCGAGATAATACCATTCCGTTGTCAGGTTATCGTCAATTTCTGCAAAAGGCTCGTTACCACGAGCAGCATTCACATCAATTCGGGTAGGAAAAAGGTGGTGCATATCCGATTTAGCATTGCCGCCTTCAGCCCCTTTACTGGTTGGATAGGTGTGTTCCGTATTCACCCCATTAGCTCCCCCACCCATGTAGGCTGCAACGGTCGGATCCTGATTGGGATCCAGATAAATAGGGTAACCGGTATAAACACAGGTCAGCGTATCGTTCACCGCGTCAATCTTTGAGAACATAGTATCTCTCGCCTGACCGTAACTCAAAACAGTTGACGGTTTATAATTTTCTACCAACAAGTCCAGCAATTCACTTCCGCTATACACCGGAAAAACATCCTCATGCTGAGCCTGAAGCGTCGATCCAATGGTCAGAACAATAAAAATGCTGGTTACAAATAATTTGATTCGCATATCTACAATTGGGTATATCATTAACTTGTTTTAAAAAAAATTGCCTAAGCAAAATAGTTCTTGAATCTTGAAAAATTTCTCTGCGAAACTTTGCGAAACCTCTGCGAAACTTTGCGTAACAACTCTCTGCACCTCCATGATCGGATAAAGTAATTTGATCAAAACTAATTTTGTCCTCCTACTTATCTGAAACTAGTTCTATCCTTATAATCATACCTACAAAGCAATTATCATCACAACCCCAAAATCCGCTTAACCACCGGCAACACCACCGTCTCCCTTTCCTCATCAAACTCAACTTCATCCACGGGGCCCGCAAAGATAGGAGAACCCTCCGGTTTCTGGGCCAGCTCCATCATTTTTTCCCGTTCTGACTCCGTAAATTCAGCAAAGGCCCGCCTCATTAAAGGTAATACCTCATTAAAATGATCCGGATGCAGGTTGGTGACCCAATTGTCGATCAACTTCCACAATGCAGGATGATGCACCAAAAGCAAGCCACTGCCGTAAAGAAAACCTTCGATCCACCGGGCGATGGCCAGCACGGAATTGCCTTTGGAAATCGCAAACTGCATAAGCTTCGCTGTTGCTTCTGAAGACAAAATCGACTTATCAAATAAAATCCTTGTGCATACTCCCTGCAAACGTTCTTCAGCAATATGAGAAGTAGCTATGGCCGTCAGGGATTTCTGCCATTGTTCACTGAGGTCTTCATTATCAAGTCCGGAAATAGCACGGTGGGTGGCTATGAGTTTTGAAAAAACTTCTTCCACCACCTCCTCATCAATATTCACACACACGCCAGGCAGACCAATACATATTCTGGGCACAAGTTCATCGATCAGATCACTCACTGCCGGGATATTGGTCTGCCGAACATCCCCGTATTGCACAATCCAGGCAAGAGGCGGCAAACTTTCCATTAGCGACAGTACCTGATGAGTTTGGGCAGCAACAGCCTGCATCTTTTGCAATAGCTCATTCATGATGTCATTCAGCCCGGCATTTAAGGCCTCTTTGACAAATTTGGTTAGTGTTGAAAGATGTTCTTCCTCCCGGGCATTTTTTACCAGATATTGTGCTGCAGCGGATTTAACCGTATTGCCCCACATGGCTGCTTCAATGATGCGCAAAGCGAAGCCCGGATCCCATTTTAGTTTCCAATACTCCTTAAAGCTCCCCAGGTCATTGTCAGAAAATGTTTGCTGCCTTCCCCAGTTGATGTCCAGAATATTCAATCGGTGCAGGAGATGACTTTTCAAAAGGTCGGCCTCTTCCCTCAAATCTATACCTCCTCTGGGGTTTGTTTTGGTACCCTTCAACCACACCTCTTCTGGATTTTCCCAATACTTGGACAAACGAGCCGATTTTACAATGCCCATCAAGTCTTTTTGAAAAGGGATCATCGGAATGTGTTCTGATACCTTTCCTACCTTCTCGCCAATGACCAGTGCTTTACGGATGATATTCAGTTGTAAAGTTTTCCCCTGGCAAAAAACGGCGAGCGCAGCTTCTTCCATTTCCTCCAGTGTCGGAAGCGGTTTTTCTCGCATAGCCGCCAGTGTATTGGCCAGCCGTACGGCCTCCATGACATGAGCGGGTGAAGAATCAAAATCCTGTTTCCGGAATAATTGTGCCACCCGGGCCATCCACTGGGTTACCACTTCCTCATGTTTCTCGAATAAAAGATCATACCATGCAGGGGAAACCACTCCTGCACCATACCCACTTTGATTGGCCAGCTGCTCATAACTCCAGGGAATCCAGCTGACATTCACTTTTGTACGCTTAATGCCTTTGAGCAACGCATTATCACTCCCTACCTTGAATTGATCCACATTCTGCAAAACAGGCATATGCCAGGCACCACAAACCACAGCAATCCTTTCGAAACCATTTTTCCGGGCTTGTCTGATCATCTTGCGCATAAAAGCCTCGCGAAGTAAGGTTTGAGGAGATTCCTGTCGCCCCAGTTCTTTACGAAGGGTAGTAATGAGTTCATTAACCGCCTCGAAAGTATCCTTGGCTCCCTCGCTGGTTTCAAAAACAATATCCCACCAGCGCTCGCTGTCTTTGTATCCGGCAATGGAAGCTACATACCCCAATGGATCATTAATGATCGGTTTCTGGCTTTCATCCTGTAAGGCATCCGCCAGGCTAGTCTGCCTAATCTCGGCAGCTTCGTCTTCCAGTGTAAATTGCAGAGCCATTGGCAGGTCAATGAACCGGACTTCAATATCCTGTTTCATTGCATATCGGATGGCCTGCCACTCTGGTGAATAATTGGCAAACGGGAAATAAGATGCTCTCCGCAGATCATCGGATTTATAGATAAGCAGAGCCACAGGTGGCTGGAGATGATCATCTTCCGCATACATCAAAGCCGATTGTGCATCCGATGGGCCTTCGATGAGGATGCAATCCGGCTGCATATCCTCTAATGCCCTGACCAGGCTCCTGGCGGATCCGGGACCATGATGGCGTATGCCGAAGACTTTGAGCATTTTAGACGCGGTTTAATTTATTTGGACGATCAGGTAATCCTGGAAAAATCTCGTACTTTTAGCGAACAACCATTTTCTCCGAAGACAAAAATAACCATTATGACCGGTAAGCGAACCATAACCGCAAACAATCTCTCTTTCGATTGCTATACTGCCGGCGATAGTTCATTTGTTAAAGTTTAACAACCCATAACCAAAATTGACCGTTTATGCATCACACACAAAAAACAATGCCTAAAATCATTTTATTACTGACCAGTTTTTTTGCCGTATTAATGCTCTACGGTCAACAAGTGGCAGATACTTCTTATAACCCGGTGATCCACGATCCTGGCTATTCTTCCGGGACCGGACCTGTAATTTTTATTGATGAGGGACACAACAACTTCCATACAAAAGACGGACGATACCTGGCTTTCGCCAAATTACTGGAAAGAGATGGTTACGTAGTAAAATCGTATTCCGGAACTTTTAAAAAAAGACAGCTCAAAAAAGGCAAAATCCTCGTCATTTCCAATGCACTTAACGTAGTCAATATCAGTAATTGGGTGTTACCTAATCCATCTGCTTTCACGGAAAAAGAAATCGACACTGTGGAAGATTGGGTTAGCGATGGCGGCAGTCTTTTCCTGATCGCAGATCATATGCCAATGGCAGGAGCTGCGGAAGATTTGGCAAAAGCATTTGGCTTTGAATTCACCAATGGTTTTGTTTTCCATGACTCCATTCGTGGGCCGGCAATTTTTACGATAAAAGATGGCAGTTTATCGGAAAATACCATCACAAAAGGGAGTAATGAAAAGGAGGCTGTGCAACAAATAGCTTCGTTTACCGGACAGGCTTTTAAATGCCCGGCTGAAGCCAACCCCATTTTGACCTTCCGGGGAGATTATGTTAATATGCTACCCGATACTGCATGGGTTTTCAATGCTAACACAAAACAAATTTCCGCCGATGACTGGACACAGGGTGCTTACAAAAAGCATGGCAAAGGCCGGATCGTAGTTTTTGGCGAAGCTGCAATGTTTTCGGCTCAGCTAGCTGGTCCTCAAAAATTCAGGGCAGGCATGAATAGTGATGTTGCTCCGGAAAATTATCAGCTGCTGCTCAATATTATCCATTGGCTGGACGGGAAATTGGAAGATGAATAAAACTTGAATATTGAAGAATAGCAACCTAAATATCCTAAGGTCAATTGGATTTATTATCGGCCTTTCTGTTTTACTTTTGAACGACTTTCTGTTCAAAGGCATATACGGCAATTGGCTGACAGGTAAGCTTTCGGATTTTGCAGGCCTTTTTATATTCCCGCTTTTTTGGGCGGCGCTTTTTCCAAGATTAAAAAAGGCTATTTTCGTTTCAACAGCTCTGATTTTCATTTGGTGGAAATCGCCATTATCCTCATCATTTATTCTTTTTTGTCAGGAGACTCTGAATTACCCAATAAACAGGGTGGTTGATTATTCTGACCTGATGGCTTTATTGATCATTCCGGCAGCTTATTTTTATTATCAGCATTTGAACATAAGGTTATATCCAAGGATTAATCCTCTTTTGGTTGGCTTGATCGCCTTTTTTGCCTTTGCGGCTACCTCAGAACATCGCCCGCAAATTTATTTTCATGATAGCCCGGTATTTCCCGTTGTTGCATGGGAAAAATCGGTTGATACTTTTTATTATCAGAAGAGAGGAATCAGGATCTTAGAACGATGCTATATTGACAGCAACTGACCCTGTACCGCACATATGAAATTTGGGGAAATCAGAATTAACGGAGGCATAGCGGCTGAATTTGATACGATGATCTTCTTGAGAGTGGAAGCCATTCCCTTGTTTAAGGACCCAAAAAGAAGGGATGACTTTGAAAAAATTCCTTACAAAACGCAATCTTTCTGAATATGCTTTGCCGGCACTTAGAAATTTTTCGAATCTCCAATGAATCTACTGTACCTTAAGAAAGCTGGACACTTTCTCCTTAACTACTAATTGTTTTGGAAAAAAGAATCATTCTCATTCAAAGCATCCAGACTACATGGCCCCTACCGGCAATATCACCCTAATGGAACCGTTTGGGTTTCCGGAAACTATGTTCAACGGTGTTGAGGATGGTGTCTGGTCAGTCTATCATTCAAATGGTAGACTTGAGAAAGGAAATACATTTCATTGAGGGGCAACGCACCCATGAGATCTTCGATATAATAATGATAAAATCTATCAGGAAGAAAAGTTTATTTCCAGAAAGGTTTTTGTGAGGAATAACCTGATTGGATTGGGATTATCCATCTTACTTGGATTGGTCTTGCTGTTTAAACTGGTATTTCCCGGCAAGCTGGAGCGATCAAAAATCCATTTAGGAATTATCTTTTTCGTTTCTTTGACGCCCCCAATCTTGGCAAAAATTTTGCAAACAGTCATTCCCGTTTTTCATTCTTGGAATGATTTCTCAATATTTCTTTCACATATTTTTTATCATTTCATTGCTTCAATCTTAATCCTCCTGCTTTACAACCTCAAACCCAGGTCCGGCAATGAAAATTTGTGGCTTGTACTTTTACTCACTATCATGATCATCATTTATGAGCAGTGGTTCTTTATCAAGGATTTTTTGTAATAATTTTGATTGGATAATCCTCTTTACCAGGAGTACTTTTCCCTGGCCAGCAATGAGATGGCATACCTAAAGGCACGCTTTTAAATAATTTCTACATCAATGCCACCGAGATTAGGCTCCGAATGGGGTCTCGGGGATGTTTCCTGTTCCGCATCTATATGATGCCAGCGGCATCCAATCCCGATCTAATCCGGCTACGACAGTCAATCCCCGGTGCCTTTAGGTACCGAACCCCGTTCAACTCCCCAAAGATTCCGTATCTTGAGGTTTTTAGCCTAAGCTTCCACTCAAAACTCTCTAAGCCATGTCAACCAACCTCTTAAAAACTCCTTTTACTCTCCCTTGCGGCGCTACATTAAAGAACCGCCTGGTAAAAGCCGCGATGACAGAACGCATTGGTGACCGGAAAAATCAGGCCGTAAAGGAGCACAACCATCTATACGAAACCTGGGCAGACTCGGGAGCAGGACTTTTGATCACCGGCAATGTCATTATTGATCGGACACACCTGGAATCAGCTTGTAATGTGGTTTTTGATGACCAAACGGATATCGACAAATTGCGGTCATGGGCTGAGGCAGGCAAAAAAAATGGCACCCACATATGGGTCCAAATTTCTCATGGAGGGCGTCAGACCAATATGGTGAATGCTTTCAGACCTAAAGCTCCTTCAGCCGTTAAGCTCAAAAAGCTGGGTTTGTTTGGGAAACCCAAAGCGATGACCGAAGAAGATATCCAGGCAGTGATCAACGGCTTCGTGAAAGCAGCTGTAATTGCAAAAAAAGCAGGGTTCACCGGCATACAGATCCATTCCGCACACGGATATTTACTCAGTCAGTTTCTTTCGCCAATCACCAACCGAAGGTCCGATCAATGGGGAGGTAGTATCGAAAATCGAAGCAGGTTACTTTTGTCCATTATCCATTTGATACGTAAAGAAGTCGGAACAGAATTTGCTATTTCCGTGAAACTGAATTCCTCGGATTTCCAAAAAGGTGGATTCACGGAAGAGGAATCCCTGGAAGTGATTCAAAAACTGGATAAAGCTGGAATTGATCTGCTTGAAATTTCGGGGGGAACATACGACAAAGTTGCATTCCTGATGATGAATGACCAAAAGCAACCGCTTAGGGAAAGCACCCGTGCCCGGGAAGCTTACTTCCTGGAATTTGCCGCCAAAGTTCGAGCAGTAAGTAAAATCCCTTTAATGATCACCGGGGGGTTCCGCACCCATCAATTTTGCAATGAAGCACTGGAAAAGAAAGAACTGGACCTGGTCGGCATGGCCAGACCTTTTATTACCAACCTCGACGATATCCCCGGCTTTTTAATGGGACGGATTCCCCAATTTGACAACCTTGTATTAAGAACAGGATACAAAGTTATCGATGACCTTGCCGAAGGCGGATTTTATGCCAAACAGATCATTGAACTGGCCCGGGGAAGAGAAGTAAATTTGGGTATGAGCCCTCTTGCCGCATCCTGGTTCTTCTTATCGTATGAAGTCCGGAAAGGACTAATGAGAAAAATATTCGGATGATTAGATTTTGATTATTATCTTGAAGATTCAAATCCTCCCCACCCTCCATACGTCTCTCTGTTTGTGTAAATAATACTAATATTTTATTCACTAACCTTAACTACACAGTCATGAAAAACTTAACAACTTCAGCGGCCGGTTGGGTAATTGCCACCATCGCTCTTTCAGCACTCGTATTAATGGGCATTTCACGCCCTGAAACTGTTCCTGCAGAGGAACCTGCCGTCCAAATGGAAAATTTTGGGACGGAACCATTTATCGGGGAGATTACGATGTTCGCCGGTAACTTTGCTCCAAGAGGCTGGGCTTTATGCGACGGTCAATTACTAGCCATCAACGGGAATGAAGCTCTTTTTTCCCTTTTGGGAACAACCTATGGAGGAGATGGAAGAACAACTTTTGCCCTACCGGATTTACGGGGAAGAGTTGTCATTCATGCAGGTACTGGCCCGGGCTTATCAACTTACCGCCTTGGTCAAAAGGCAGGCGTCGAAAGCATAACTGCTCCTGAAGGAGTCCCCGTAAAAGTAGAAAGATACGGACAAAGAAAAGTAATGCCGGTAGAAGCGCCTCACTCCAACATCCAGCCTTATGGAACCGTAAATTACATTATTGCCCTGCAAGGAGTATATCCTTCCAGGAATTAATTAAAAGATATTTTATGGCACCTTGCTCCAAATGGCAAGGTGCCTTTAATTTCGAGTTATGAAAAAATCAGACTCACCTATTATCGTTGAAGTTCCCTTTAATTCCAGCAAAGAGATTATTTGGCAGGCAATTACCAACCATGCGCGGATGATTCAGTGGTTTTTCGATAACATACCCGACTTCAAACCTCAAGTCGGGTTCAAAACCCGCTTTGCAGTCAGTCCCGGAGATCGGACTTTTACGCATTGCTGGGAAATCACCGAAGTGGAACCTTTGGAGAAGATCACCTACAATTGGCATTATGAAGAATATCCGGGAGATTCATTTGTTACGTTTGATTTATTACCTTCAAATGATCAGACAATTTTGAAACTAACCATGACGATCATAGAAGACTTTCCTGACGAAATTCAGGAATTCACGGTGGATAGTTGCAGAGGCGGGTGGAATTACTTTCTGGGAGAGAACCTAAGGAAGTATTTGGAAAAAATTGAATAATAAGCTGTTGCAACAAATTCAGCAACTCTTTTTTATCATCTGTGTTTAACACTATTTTCTAATTTTACAGCAGAAAAAGACCCTTTCAGACTATGAACAATTTCTTTAGAACTATAGCTCAACTATTGGTTTTTTGTGGATTAATTCTGGCAGGACTAACTTTCTGCGAAAAGGAATCATTTGCACCAGATCAATATAAAACTCAAAATGCCATCATCATTGTAATGGATGGTGCCCGGTTTTCAGAAACCTGGGGGGACCCCACCCATCAGTATATTCCATACATGGCAGAAAAAATGGCCAAAGAAGGTGTTTTCTACAACCATTTTTACAACAATGGCCCTACCTATACAAATGCCGGGCACACGGCCATGACTACAGGTTTTTACCAGGAAATCAATAATTCCGGAAATGAACTACCCCAAAACCCTTCTATTTTTCAACACTGGCTGGAATCAACAAGCCAGGACAGCCTAAAATCATGGATCGTGGCGAGTAAGGATAAGCTGGAGATATTATCCGATTGTTCGAAACCAGAATGGGAAGGAAAAAACAAGCCTGCTGTTAACTGCGGTATTAACGGCCTGGGATCAGGTTATCGCCATGACAGTATCACCTATGAAAACGCTTTAAAAATCCTGGCCACTCATCATCCCAAATTGATGCTCATAAATTTTAGACAACCAGATTTTTCGGGACATCAAAACGATTGGGATAAATATGTAAACAGCATTCAAAAGACAGACGAATACGTCTATAAAATTTGGTCCTTCCTTCAAAATGAGCACTTCTATAGCGACAGGACAGCCCTTTTTATCACCAATGACCATGGACGACATCTGGATGACATAAAAACCGGTTTCAAAGACCATGGCGATGATTGTGAAGGCTGCCGCCACATCAACCTTTATGCGTGGGGTCCCGATTTCAAAAAAGGGTTTACTTTGGATAACCAGAGGGAACTGATTGACATCCCAGCTACCATCGCTGAACTTTTACAGTTCGATATTCCGGAATGCGAGGGTACGGTGATGGAGGAATTATTTAAATAATTGCCCCGAAACACAGGAAACTTATTTCAAAACCAATAACCACTTCCATGATTAAATTTTTCAGAAAAATAAGACAGCAGCTGATTGGGGAGGGCAAGGTTAGAAAGTACCTGGTTTATGCTCTTGGAGAGATCCTGTTGGTTGTGATCGGAATTCTTATCGCTTTACAGGTCAACAACTGGAATCAGGAAAAAAAGAACAGAATCATTGAAGCAGAATTACTTCAGGCTTTACATCAGGAATTCACCTATAACCAGGAGCAGGCTACATTGGCAATCGATCTATTAAATACCGTAAAATCGGACATGATCCTGATGCTCCAATTTACGGGCCCGGAATACAATGATATAAGTGTGCAGAAATTTGAAGCATTAATTTCCGGAGCAGGAAAGGACGAACTGGAATATCATCCGAGCATCGGAGTGGTTCAGGACATTATCAATGCGGGGCAATTAAACAATATTTCAAATACCGACCTGCGCCGAAAGCTGGCATCCTGGGAAAGCAAGTTGAGAAAACTGGATAACCAGGAAAATATTGTTGAATCCTATCGGGAAGGCATTAAGGATATCACGATAGAAAATGGCAATATGGTAAACCTTTTTATCAATGTTGGTCTTCCGGAATTTAAAAATATGGAAGCTTCCGCTTTTAAAACAGACCCAAGGATGATGCTGGCTTCTCAGAAGCTGGAAAACCTCATTGCCTACAAACTTGCTGCAACCAACTCCCTTGAAGCCAATTATCTGGACCTTGAAAAAGAGATCCGGGAAATCCTGTCGTTATTAGAACAGGAAATCAATCAATAAACAAATCGGCATGGAATTCACTGTAAAAACGACTATCAACGCTCCCGCCAAATCTATTTATAATGCCTGGTTGTCCAGCGAAGGTCACGCAGCCATGACCGGTGGAGCAGCAAACATTACCGACCAGCCAGGAGATGAGTTCACGGCCTGGGATGGATACATCTCCGGAAAAAACCTGGAATTAACCCCTCACTCCCGAATTCTGCAATCCTGGCGAACCACCGAATTCCAAGATCACGAAGAAGATTCTGTTTTGGAAATTATTCTCAAGGAAACCAATGACCAAACGGAATTAACCTTGATCCACACCAATCTACCCGCTCATGGGGAACAATACAAAAAGGGCTGGAATGACCATTATTTTCAGCCTATGAAAACTTATTTTTCACCTATTTGACCGAACAAAACCTTAAAAAACAGGTGTTTATACGGTTACATCTTTTATTGGAACAGACTAGTTTTGAGAAATAGTATTTAGCATTTCAAGACTATCGCCCTCTTTTGTTAGAAAATTTCTATTTCACAATCTAATCCAATAATGATGAAACTGATCAAACCATCCGTCAGTCCCCTCCTATTTATTTTCATAATACTATTTAGCTCTGGGTGTACTCTTTCGATAATTCGTCAATTTGAACCAGGGTCCAAAACAAGCTCAAGCGCGAATCCTTCAGGCGATGACGAGCTTGCCAGGAACATGGTAGAATTAGATGGACTGGGCACAGGCTATGATCTGGTTTTTACCGACCCTGAAGATCTTAGTCGAAATTCCGTCCAAAACGGAAGCTCGGTTAAACCGCAGGTATTTTTATTTGAACCAGACGGTAATAATTTTATCGACATAAAAATGCCTGGAAAAATATATCGGAGGAATCTTCCGAAAGGCGTTACCGGAGTTCATCTTTCTGAATTCAAAACTTCGTCAGATGCCCGATGGGTTCGTACCGCTTCTGATTATCAAAATTCATTCAAATTTGACATTTCTGTGGGCGGCGGAGTTCCCGATGTAGCTTCATTCACCGGCAGCACCTCCTTTAAAAATGTGAATGAGAATACCCGCAACCATCAAAATATGTATCTCCATCAGGATGGCTCCTTTGAAGGCCATATCCTGGCCTTAAACGGTGTATATAAGCAAAAATTAAATCCAGCATTTATTGAATCTGTTAACAGACTACCGGATACCACAAATACAGAGGTATACAATTCATTTATCAGAAGATGGGGTACCCATTATTCAAATCAATGCACCTATGGGGGAAAATGTACCTATAAATTCACTTTCACCCAAAATGCTTTCAGTACCAGTTCCGATACAGAAACTTCTTTCGGCATAAAAGCTGAAGCAGGTGCGGAGGAAGTCAAAGTGAATTTTGATGCCAATATGGACATAGAAGCCAAATCAAAATTCATGAAAACTTCGGGAGCACAAAACATTGAGTTTATTTCTCATGGGGGCAGTGGAGCACGGAATTTTGAAGACTGGTCCAGGGATGCAATGGAATTCAGGGTTCCGATAGACATCTCATTTGTATCCTATATTCACCTGTTGATCCCATACTGGTTCCCGGAAATGGACCCGGTGGTGTTAGACAAAAAGCGAGCCTTACTGGATGAGGCACTCAGAATATATTTTTTGAACAAAGCCTATAATGGCAATTCCAATTACGGCAATTTCTTTAACAAAAAAAAGATCCGTTTCAGAGCTACTATTTTAGCAATGGAATTCACTGAAGTAAGCCCTTCCAATGAAAAGGATGCAACCATCATCGCTGACAAAAACAATGAAATCTATGGGACGATAGGGTTACTGGCCTTTGATGCAAAGACGGAATTAACTTTTGCTCAGCCTGTCGCACTTTTTGATCTTGATGACACCCATTTCCTGAAAAAAGATGAGGGTACTATTATCTACTTTAAAGATGGAGAGGTAATTACTTTTAACGACAAGCAAAAAAAGATCATTCATAATACCCTTGAATTCAGTGTAAACCCTACAGCGGTGGAGAGTGGTTATTTATGCCTTATTTCAAAACTGTACGAAAAAGATATACCTGTTACAACAAAATTTGGCGAAACAGGACTTTACTCAACCGATAGCCGCATCAAATTAACAGATGCTTCCTATGAACCGCAGTCCATCATTCTCACGACTTCAGACGGAGATGTGATGACCTTTAGGGTCAAATTGGAAAAACTGGAATAAAATTTAAATCCAATACACCAAAATTCATCATATAAATCCTTTTTTATGAAAATCAAATTTACCCTTTATCTCTTGATGTCCTCATTATGGATGTTTTCTATTACACCTAACCTGACAGGACAAACGTTTAATAACCCCGTTCCAATACCTTACATCATGCCAGGGCCCCACTTTGACATCGACATCACTGACGGCCTTCATAATTTTGACCCGAACGGAAGTGTAACAGATATCAACCTGAATGTGTCTTTGCCGACCTATTGCTACAATGAAATTGGCAATACAGGCATGTCATATCTGGGCCCCACTTTATTTTTCGACAGAGGGGAATCACAGACCTTTAACATTACGAATTTCCTGCCTGACAATGCGAATACTACGGTTCACTGGCATGGTTTAAATTTGCCGGCGGAAATGGACGGAGGTCCTCACCAGGTGATTTTCAATGACTCGACCTGGTCGCCACATTTTCCGGTAATCGACGAAGTCCAGACAGCATGGTACCATACCCATCTGATGGACCTGACAACAGATCAGGTGATCCGTGGCCTGGCAGGAATGATCATCGTTGAAGACCCGGAGAACGACCCGCTTCATGATGTATTCCCCAATGAATATGGAGTTAATGATTTCCCAATTGTTATCCAGGAAAAAGGCTTTGTATTGGATTCCACGACCACCCCACCAACGGCAACTGCTATCAAAGCGGGAGAAAAACCGGGTAATGGCCCTTATACACTTATTAATGGAGTAGTAGGGGGTGTATTGCACGTACCACAGCAAGGGTTTGTACGGCTGAGAATTTTAAATGGATCACCCCGTAAAATGTTCAACATTGGATTGTCACGGCAATTACACAACCCTAACACCTTTGAAACTATGTGGTTTTTTGCGTCCGGTGGTGGATACCTGGATCACCTTCGTTCAATGGATTCAACCTTAATGGCCGTAGGAGACCGAAGGGAATTCCTGGTCTCGTTTGAAAATCACACCAATGGAGATACTATTTACATGAGTAACTTATCTCTTCCGCAGGATGTCAGATACGGAAATACACCTGGAAGTGCTTTAATGGCATTTGTTGTGGATAATACGATCATTCCACAAGATCCAATATTTTCAGTTCCGTTTCAATTGGGGACTTTAGAACCGGTTCCTGGTGAGATACACAGGACGCGTGAGAAGAACCTCATGGGACAACCAAATCCTCCCGGGCAAGGGCAACAATGGACTATTGACGGAACCCCAATGGATCTGAATGTTATAAACGATACGGTGCTTGTTAACACCAAGGAACGCTGGATCATTCACAACCTCACGGAACATGCACATCCATTCCATATTCACAAGGTCCAATTCCAGGTAGTGGAATATGAAGGTTTATTGGGTGCCAGTGACCAATCCGGGACCTACACTTTCCCGAATCTGCCTGACGAACTGGTCGGGTACAAGGATGTGCAATTGATCAGAAAGAATGCAACGCTGACCTTCGAAGCTCGTTTTGACAGTTTCCCAAGCCCGCTCGAAGCCAATTACGGATTCATGTATCACTGCCATATTCTCACACATGAGGACACCAGTATGATGCACCAGTTCGTAGTAGTCGATTCAGTTGATTATTTCACCGGCAATTCGGAAGTCCAGACGGCCTTACCTCTGGAAGTATTTCCAAATCCGGCCGGGAATAATATATCCTTCAAGGGAGATTATGACAATCCGGGAATATTGCGGTTCTATGACCTTTCCGGTAAACTTTTGAGGGAGGAGGAAGTCCTTTCGTTGTCAGCGTCCACCGTGCCCGTCGGTGACCTGCCACGGGGTATGGTTATCGTAGAATTTACTTCAGGGCAGCAGATTTATGTTCAAAAACTAACGCTTCATTAAAACATTAAAGCTGTAAAAGAGTAAGCATAACTAACTCTTGATGCCATGCCAATTTCAGATTTCAACATCTTGAAGGCATGGCATTTTTATTTTGTGAATGTTGCCTTTCTTAGTACTTTTATGAGTTCTGTCCGGCTCCGGAAATCACCGTCGGACGGTTTTCAATTAAACCAGAAACCCGTAATTAAATAAGCTGTAACCAGCAACCAAAATAAATTATCAATTTATGAAAAAGTACTTCTTCCTCTTACTCATTGTCATCGGCATTTCTTCCTGCAAAACCGCTGATCCGACTGAACCGGAAAATGATCTTACCCAATATGTAGATCTCATGATCGGTACCGATGCCACAGGGTAATATGTTCCCCGGGCCAAGTGTGCCATTTGGTGGTGTACAATTGAGCCCTGATACGTATAACGATGGTTGTTGTGCCGGTTACCATTATACGCATAATACCATCATTGGATTTTCTCATACGCATTTGAGCGGAACCGGATGTGCTGACTATGGAGACGTCTTATTTATGCCGGCCGTGGGAGGAATAAACATCATGCCCGGAACCGAAGAAGACCCGGACTCAGGGATACCGCTCCCGCTTCAGCCACGACCGGGAAACTACCTCTCCGGGGTATTACAGCGTCATGCTCGATGATTATGATGTAAAAGTTGAGTTAGCTGCAACGGCGAGGGTGGGTTTTCACAAATATACTTATCCGAAATCTGATGACAGTCATATCATCCTCGACCTGGAGCATGACATCACCAGTGGAGAAGAGCCTAAGGAGGATTGTTTCATACGCGTGGTGAGTGATACTGAAATTGAAGGACTGCGACACTCCAGAGGTTGGGCGAGTGATCAGTATGTTTATTTCGTAGCTCAGTTCTCAGAACCATTTACCGAAGCATTGCTTTACAATGATGATGAACTTCAAGGCGATGCAAAAGAAGTAACTGGAAAGGTTGTTAAGGCCGCTTTTAAATATGCTACCGAGAAAGATCAGTCCATTATGGTCAAAGTCGGGATTTCTGCAGTAAGCATGGATGGTGCCAGAAAAAATCTCCGGGCGGAACTCGACCACTGGGATTTTAAAGGGGTTGTTGAACAGACCAAAGAAGCCTGGAATAAGGAACTGAACGTACTCCAAATTGAAGGAGGTTCTGAGGATCAAAGAACCAAATTCTATACTGCCTTATATCACGCCCTGCTGACCCCAAACCTGTACATGGATGTCGACGGTCAATACCGTGGTCTGGACCATGAGGTGCACGCAAGCGAAGGCTTCAATTATTACAGCGTCTTTTCATTATGGGACACTTATCGCGCTCTCCATCCACTGATCAATTTGATCAGCCCGGAACGCAATGAGGATTTCATCAAAACCATGATCAAACAATATGAGCACACCGGGCTTTTGCCTGTCTGGGAATTGTCGGGCTGTGAAAACAATTGCATGATCGGCTACCACAGTGTTCCGGTCATCGTGGATACCTACATGAAGGGGTATCGTGATTTCGACGTAGATAAAGCGTTTGAAGCCATGCTGGCTGCCGGGGCGCAGAACAGTGAAGGCATCCAGCCTTACCGGGAATATGAATTCATTCCAAGAGACAAATCGGCCAACTCTGTTTCCAAGGTACTGGAATATGCGTATGACGACTGGACCATTGCTCAATTTGCCAGAGCCCTTGGCAATGAAGAGGTTTATAAAGAGTACATCAAACGTTCCCAGTATTTCAAAAACATGTTCGATCCTTCTACTGGGTTGATGCGTCCGAGATATGATGATGGAACCTGGTCAAGCCCTTTCAATCCACTACAGATCACGATGCTGGATGGCGGAGATTACACAGAAGCCAATGCCTGGCAATACAGCTTTTATGTGCCTCATGCCGTAAATGCCCACATCGACTTACTGGGTGGAGATGAAAATTACATTGCCAAACTGGATACCTTTTTTACTCTGGAAACCAATAATGAAGATGCTCCATCTGACTTTGTAGGTCTGTTTGGCCAATACGCTCACGGTAATGAACCCGGTCATCACATGCCTTACCTCTACAATTACGCCGGTGTGCCATGGAAGGGCCAGGAACTCGTCCGTAAGACCATGCAGGAATTATATACCACAGCGCCCGACGGATTGTGCGGGAACGATGATTGTGGCCAGTTATCCGCCTGGTACCTTTTCAGTGCCATGGGATTCTATCCGGTTTGCCCGGGACAGGACATGTACGTCATGGGCAGTCCGATCTTTGACAAGGTGACGCTGAACCTCCCGAATGGCAAACAATTTGTGATCAACTCCACCAATGCCGGCAGTGATAATATGTATGTGCAGTCAGTTACCCGAAACGGAGAACCTTATCCATATTCTTACATCACCCATACCGATATCATGAAGGGAGGCGAGATCACCTTTGACATGGGCGCAGAACCCAACAAAGAGTGGGCTGCAGCAAAGGAACACAGACCCTTTTCACTGGAGATCGAACCGGAAAATTTGCTTAAACCCTTAGGCTCAGCCAAAGTATTCAACCCGTTTATTTCAACAGATCAAAGAATGTTCTATGACGACATCACCTTTGAACTGGATTGTATTTCAGAGGAAGTGGACATCTATTACACGCTGGATGGTAGCGATCCGGATCAAAACAGCACAAAATATTCGGGCCCTGTAACTTTGAATGCGACAACTACCGTGAAGGCCAAAGCTTTTAAAGAAGGATTCGATCCTAGCGGTATTGCGACCCACGATTTCATGAAAGCTAATGTAAAATTTGATGGCCAATACCCGAAAGTGACCTATCTGGCACCTGCCAATGGAATGGATGCGGCAGGTGGAGATGCTGACGGCAAATATGCCGGCAATTACACCGGGGGAGGTGATCATGGTCTTGTGGATGGAAAACTCGGCACCTTTTTATACAATGACGGCCAATGGCAGGGATTCAGCGGAAAGGATATGGAAGCGGTTATTGATCTTGGGAAATCAATGCCAGTGAACCGGGTTACCGCCGGATTCTTACAAAGCATCGGGGTATGGATCTTCCATCCTGCCGAGGTTGAATTTTTGATTTCTGAAAATGGGGAAGATTTTCAATCTTTAGGAAGTGTTGAAAATGAGATCAGCATTGATACGGCCGTTGACGGGATAAAATACCTATCAAAACCTGCGAATGGTCAGCAAGCACGCTGGATAAAGGTACACGCCAAAAATATCGGGTTATGTCCTTCCTGGCATCATGGGGCCGGAGGTAAGGCATGGGTATTTGCGGATGAGATTATCGTGGAGTAAATATAAAAGAAGCTGTCTCACAAGTAAAAGCACAAAACTACGTACGAAACTTTATTTTACGTCACACAGATTTTCACTGATATTATTTTTAATTTCCAAATTTGAATCTGCGTTAATCTGTGTTATACAAACCGATGGTGCGGCATGTCACTTCATTCCATCTGCAAGAACAATACTTATGAGACAGCCTCTGGTTTTTCTATTTGCTGCAGATGATTTTTATCAACCTTTTCATACCTCCATCGATGTACGTCGAAATAAATCTGTTTTCCGAATAAAAAATCTGACAAAACCCGATAAATGGAGCAATTTCCTTTCAGTCCATTTTCATTCAAAACCTGCTTAAATTATTACTTATGAATGGCCTGAAACTAAAAATAGAATCCACCTCCGGGAAAGGAAATTTTCAGATCACCAAAGGATCATTTCCCATGCTCGAAATAAAGTTTACCAGCTGGTTTTCCGGGCATGCCCAAACGAGATTTAAAGGGACAACTATCGATATAAAACCGGGGAATTTCTGGCAAAGTAAATTTTCGATCCTCAAAAACGATTCGGAGGCAGGAGAAATGAAATACCATACCAAAGGGTTTATCTCCTTCGAATTGTGGGGAGATACAGCTGAATCTACAGTTGAATATCAATTCTTAAGTAAAGGCTTTTGGAAATCTTATTACCTTTTGCTGGATGAAGCTGAAAACACTGTTTTTCGTCTCCAACCCAAATGGATATGGAGAAAATTCAGCTTTGATTATGAAGTTGAAATCCCGGATACTGAAATTGATGAAGAATATTTGACAGAATTATTGATATATTGTGGGTACGCTACCCATGTATATGATCAAAAAAATGCCGCCACCACTGCTGCGGTAACTTAATAAAATGAATTGAACACCTATGCCTAACGACTCAAACAGGGATGCCATGTACCCACCGGTTGGGTTTTATTTCACCTTGAATATTGCCGGAACATCAAATGACCAGCTTGTCTCATTTAAAGAAGTTTCCGGAATTTCAGCTGACTTCAGTACAGAAAAAATTACCGAAGGAGGAGAAAACCAGTTCTCTTATCGATTACCCAAAAAAAGTAAATACTCAAATCTCGTTCTTAAAAGAGGATTGATATTACAAAACAGTCCGGTCGCTCAATGGTGTCAGGATACATTAAATTCCGGATTGCAGCAGGTTATTAATCCAAAAAACATAGTCATTTCATTACTCGACGGATCAGGCAAACCTTTAATGAACTGGGCTTTCCATAATGCCTACCCCGTCAAATGGGAAATCTCCGATTTTAAATCTTCTGCCAATGAACTGGTCATTGAAACGCTGGAATTTGCTTACACTTATTTTGAATCCAAACCTCAGGATTAATCTTCCATCCAAACGCAGATCATGAATCTAGAAAAGATACGCCGGGATACACCGGGTTGTCACGATAAAATATTCTTCAATAGCGCAGGAGCATCCCTGATGCCTTCTTTCGTTGTGGAAACTATCAAAGGCTACTTTGAACAGGAGGAACAATTGGGCGGATACAAGGTCCAGGACCTTCAGGTAACCATTATCAATGAATTTTATGAGGAGGTTGCCAAACTTTTAAATTGTCTTCCGCGTAATATTGCCTTTGCCAATAGCGCTACCGACGCTTATGCCAAAGCCATTTCTTCAATTGCTTTCAAGGCAGGGGACACTGTTCTTACCACAGATGATGATTACGTTTCTAATTACATCGCTTTTATTTCCTTGAAAAATCGTTTTGGAATAAATATTCTGAGATCCGGAAATCTTGAAAACGGAGATCTGGACCTGGAGCATTTTGAAGCACAAATCCAAGAGCATCAACCAAAACTGGTAGCCGTAACACACGTTCCTACAAACTCGGGAAAAATTCAGGATGTTGTTGGTGTGGGAAAACTGTGCAAAAAATACGATATCTTGTATTTACTGGATGCCTGCCAGTCGGTGGGTCAGATGCCTGTTGATGTGGAGGAGATCGGGTGTGATTTTTTAAGTGTAACCGGCAGAAAATTTCTCAGAGGACCGAGAGGAACTGGTTTCCTCTATGCCTCTGATCGTATGCTTGAAGAAGGGTATATGCCCTTATTTGCAGATGCAGGAGGGGCAGACTGGATTGCTGCAGAGCAATATCGCCCGCATAAAGAGGCTAAAAGATTCCAACTTTGGGAAAATTCCTACGCCATTTTACTCGGACTCAAGGAAGCAGTGAAATACCTTAATGACCTTGGAGTTCAAAATGTGTTTGATTACAATCAAACATTATTGAAACAGCTGACGAAAGGCCTGCAGTCGATTCCCGGAATTAAGACCTATGATGAAGGAAGCCGGCGATCTAACATCATAACTTTTCGCAAAGGCAACCTTCAACAAAGGCAGATAAAAAGCAAACTTGATGAGGCCGGCATTTATTATTCGGTAAGTGGCATTAATTATGCCTTGATCGATTATCAAAAGAAAGGAGTGGATTGGACCATTCGGTTTTCTCCTCATTATTTCAATACCGTTGAAGAAATTAACCGGGCTTTAACCATTGTAGACAATCTTTAATTATTAGTATAGGACAAAGCATTGAATTTCGAAAAACCTCCGAGGTTTCAATTATAGTTGCGTGTGAATTTTTCCATAATCCTCAGATTTCAGAGGCCCAAAACCCCGGAGGTTTCCTTTCCGGATAATTATTTAAAAAAATTTGTCCTGTACTCAGAGCCGCTAAACAAAAGCCTTTAGATCATAGATTTTTTTTGCTTTTGTTTTCTGAATAGGTTATATTCCCCATTATTACGGTCTGGTGACAATATGGACCTTATCTGGAATAAGCCCTGGTCTAAAAATGGGATTTTTTGATGGAAGCATTTATTGACGATTTACTCGACAATTTCAGACGCCCTGAACGTTTATCGGAATTCAGCCAATTGGCAAGACAATACGAATTTGGCCTCAAAGCCAAGGAGAAGTTCGTTAATCAACCCTATTTCCTCAAAGGGTTTGATATTTTTAAAGGGAAGAAGTCCAAAAGGCTGAAGAGTATTTTACATAAAGAAGAACCTTCCTTCCACGGCAGAATCCGCATTTATGATTATACTTATTACGGTGAATTCAAAAAACGCCACACAACTATTTTTGAGGTAAAAAGCGAAGAATTCACTTTTGAAAAATTTGAAATCCGCCCAAAGGGGGCACTCAATCAGATTCAGGAATTTTTTATCGACAAAGAAAAACCATTTCCCGAGAAAAAGGAGTTTCACGGGAAATATGAAATAAAAACGGAAGACAGTATAACCTTTGAAGGTCAGGTGGGCAGCCGCATGCTGGAAGATATTTCACAGAAAAAAGGCCTGCATATGGAAGGGGATGCTGATTATCTCCTGATCTATTACAAAAATCAAAAGATCCCCTCCAAGGATATTATGTACGAATATGACTTTGTGCTGGACCTGGTGGAACATATTCTGTACGATTATTCTGATGATTACGTTTAAATGATAAATTGATATATTAGCTCAACAAGTCGCTTGCTCCTCTGATTGGATAACACCACTAACCTCCTTACTATGAGAAAAATATCCGATCGGGTTTACCAAATAACGCTTGGTCCCGTCAATGCCTTTGTCATTGACGATGATGGACTGACCCTCATTGACACTGGCTACTCAGGTAGTGCCGACAGAATTTTCAAATCCATTGCTAAATCAGGGAAAAACCCTGAAGACATCAAAAAGGTAATCCTTACACATCTTCACCCGGATCATGCCGGCAGTGCTGCGGAGATCAAACGGAGGCTTAATGTTCCTCTTCTGGCGCATGAGCTGGATGCTGACCTGATAGAAAAAGGTATTGGTGGGCGTGCTTCCAAAATAATTTCTCCCGGCTTTCTTAACTGGCTGTTATTTCACATTTTCATCAAACGCGCTCCAATGGAAACAGAACCTGCACAGGTAGATCAGAGGCTTACGGATAGTGACTTTCTGGATATTGCAGGTGGCATACAAGTCGTACACACGCCTGGCCATAGTAAAGGGCACATTGCTTTATTGATGCAGGAAGAGGGCTTATTGATCGCAGGGGACATCTGCGCCAACTTCATCGGTCTTGAATTAAGCACCATTTATGAGGACATGGACGTGGCGAAGGAAAGCCTGAGAAAGGTAGCTGACCTGGATTTTGACAAAGCCGTTTTTGGGCATGGCATCCCAATCAAAAGCCATGCCAGTGCAAAGTTTAAAAAAGCTTTTAAACGTTGAGGTAATTCATCAAAGACTCGTAACGCTCTTTGAGTGTATCGATGTATTCGATCTCATTGAAAGATGCCTTAACGTGATATTCAAAGCGTTCGAAAGATGCCAGAATTGAATTGATCTGTTGTTTATTGACCTTCAGAGTAACCTCGATCTGTGAAGAATCCTGTGCGGTAGTCACATAGGTACTCAAAAGGACCGCATTTTCCTGCTCTATGATTCGCGCAATTTCAGACAACACATAATCCCTCTTGTTCATTTCCAGTACTATAATACTTCCTGGCTCACTAAAAGGCAGTGTCTTGGCAAAACGATGCAATACATCCTCCATGCTCACCAATCCGAGATATTGCTGCTCGTGATCAATGACCGGAACGACCGTAAGGTTAAAGTCAGCCATGAGCTTCATGACTTCATACAAGTGCGACTCGCTGTTCACACTGGCTTTGGGAAGTGATAAGGAATAGGACCCAACAGCCTGGTTGGCATCATTGTCCAAAACATCATCTTCGGAAACCAACCCTAACAATTCTTTATCATTGACTACCGGAAGGTGACGGACATGGAAATCATTCATCATCTCGAGCGCATTCTCTCCTGTGTCAGATGTTCTTAGCGGGACTATTATATTTGATATAAGCGTTTTTGCGATCATTTATTTTTCTGCAAGTAGTTTTTTCTTCTGTACGGCAAACTCATCTTCCGTGAGCAGGCCTTTCTTTCTCAACTCACCTAGTTTATTCAATTGTTCCAGCAGGTCACCGGAGATCTGAGGAGATTGTTTTTCCTTTTTGGAACTCAGTAAATCCTCTTTTGGCGCCTGCAGTTTGGGGGCGAGTTGAAATTTATTCTTTTCAAAAGTTTCATAGGCATCCTGTACCCGGACATAGGCCAGCGCATCGTGAGTACGAATACGATCAAAATCTGAAAAACCGTAACTCACCGCCTTATCCAAATGTTCCAGGGACTTTTGCGCATTCTCCATAAGGGAGTAAGCACAGGCAATGTTGAAATGTACAGCAATATCCCTAGGGTTCACTTCGAGTACTTTTTCAAAATCTGCGATTGCGCCTTCGTAATCGTAATCTTTGAACTTTTTAATACCACTGGCTTTAAAAGGGCTTACTTTGGCGATCTTTTGGCGTTGGGTAAGCTCAGCCGGTTTGGTTTGTCTCCTCCTGTTCGTCTGTTGTCGTGGTCTGTCAAAATCAGGGCGTTCCTTACGGGTTCTTTTCTTACGCTCGCGGTAGTGGTCACGTCTCCTTTCCACCTGATCATATTCCCGCTCTCTCTGCTTTTTCCTGTAGTATTTCTTATTGTACTTTTTGTCAAACTCTTTTTCATCCATCGACAAAAAAACGATAGCATCAATAACGCCGATAATCGCAGCAATTGGCCAGCCAAAAAGCCTCCACCCGGCACTGAACAGGAAGATCATTCCAATACCCATGCCTATTTGCCCAAGGTAAAACCTGTGGACACCAAAGGAGCCAAAAAAGAAGGCCATGATTGCGGCAATGTTTTTATTCTTCATATTTAATGCGGTACGTCTTTGCTATTCTTTACTGACTAATAAACCCCAAAAAATCGGGTTTTGTTGCAAAACTTCTTCAATTTGCCTTAAAAAATCGACAAGATAACACCGTAAAGTCATCAGGGTATTTTTCCTCACCGATAAACTCCTCGATATAGGTCTTCAATTTTTCCGTAAAATCTTTTGCAGACACCAGATAATGCCCCTGAACGAAATGCTGTAATTTGTCTTCAGACAAAAATTCTCCGTCATTATTCCTGATATCTGTCAACCCATCCGTAAAACTCAGGATAACCGCTTCGCCTTTCAATTTGATCTGACCGACCTCCAGCTTAGGCAATTCTTCAAATAAACCCAAAAGCGTACACCCCTTATCCAGCAGGTGCAAATGTCCATCATCTACCAGTATCGGCGGCGTATGGCCGGCATTGATATATCTAAGGCTTCTGTTTTCAATATCGTATTCTCCAATGAAAAAGGTGATAAATTTATCTCCAAGGGTGATGCGGTTTACAGCCCCGTTGATATCGTGGATAAAATCATCAAGGTTTGACCTGTGTTTATTGATCAACGTTTTGAAATTGGCCTGAAAATTGGCCATTAGCAAGGCAGCGCTGACCCCTTTCCCGGAAATATCACCGATACAAAAGAACATTTTTCCATCTTCAAACTCCAGGAAATCGAGGTAATCCCCTCCTACCCTGAAATGCGGCTTATAGATACCGGCCAGCTCGTAATGTTTATTGGATGGCAACTCCTGCGGAATAAGCAGGTTTTGCATCTCTGCTGCCAGCTCCATTTCACGATTGTACCTTTCCTGTTCTATCTGGCGTTTGAACAATCGCTTATTCTCAATGGCCACGGCAATCACATTGGTAATGGTCGTGATCAGCTGGACTTTATTATACATATCCTCTTCATCGGAAAAGCCGCCGATAAAAACATAAGCAATTGGAAACTGCTTGTGTGCTACGGGAATGACCACATCAAACTGACTGATCAAAGGATGTTTCTCGTCTTCAAGATTATTGGGTCCTTTTATCCTGGCAAGGATGGGCGTGATATCTTCTTTCAGTTGTTTTTTGGGAATATTGATAGAGGAGGCGCAATACCAGTTACCTTTTTCACACTTCACAAACAAGGCCATCTTTTTTATGGCCAGCTCCCAACTCAAAAAGGAATGATACATCTCATACAGTTCCTCCGCAGATACGTTGTCATTGATCGCCTGCGTAATGGTCAACAGACTATTGATCTGCAACCGTTTGAGATTGAGTTCCTTTTCTAAAGCTTCCAGTTTTGAAAGTCCCATTTTAATATTGGAAAGGTCGGACATTCCAGATTGAATTTAAGAGCTTATGATCTCTGTAATTTTTTAATAATTTTTTTGCTTGTTAATATGTTGCTCGGAAAATCCGGCCCCAGGTTAACAACATAACGGTAACCCGCTGCTTTTTGCCTTAATCAACAAATATCGTAAATAATGCTGAGATTGTTGAATCAAACAATGCGAGAATGTGAGAATGCTAAAAGGCATGATTGGATAAAGGCATTAGGATAGCATCTTTTCAATTAAAGGAAATAATTGATAATTATATCCATCCACCACAAATCCCATCAAATTTAAGACTATTAAAGAACTGAAAACTGCGGACAAAAAAGTCATTCATTCAAAAATCTCGCCAGCAGCCTGTGAAAATGATGTACCCCTTGCTCCCGGGTAGGAGAAAACAGGAAGGGGTTCTTGTACATTCGACGCTTCACCAATCCATTGCCAGGACTTCAAAAATACTTTTTCCTTCAACTCCTCATATACATGCCGGTCCCGATAAAAGGAAGCAGGAAGGGTTTCGGCCTTGGATATCTCCTGGTGAACAAAAAATTTTCCAGCCATTTTCATATACGTTTGAAAAGCAATATCGTACTTTTTTCTCAAATGTTTTTACAATTATTATGCACATTGTCGTCCCTGTTTTAAACGGATTTATTTTTATTCTTTAAATTGCTGATTCTATTGAAAAATATGTCGAAACCTTGAATCGTTTATCATTTTCAATACTCCAAACCAACCACTAGCTTTGTTGAGGAAAGTTGGATCGATGGAAGAATGGAAAAGGTATAATTCACCCTTCCAATATTCCTCCCATTCCTTTTTCCTCAGGATTAGGAAAATGCTGCAACTTTTAGAGAAATTTTGAATAACATTTTATGCATACTCAAAACACAAAAACTATGTCCAGAGGCATCTTCATTCTTATTATTCTTTCCCTTTTTTCCATCCAATCCATGGCACAAGAGAACGATTCATATGAAAAGCACCTCATCAAATTGTTAGACAAAAAAGTGGGCTTCAGGTTACTGCTGCCAAAAGATTATGATGGATCTAAAACTTATCCATTGATCTTCTTCATGCACGGTTCTGGTGAAAGAGGAGCCGACAATTCGTCTCAATTGGTCCATGGGGGCAGGTTTTTTCTGAGAAAGGATATCAGGAAAAAATATCCGGCTATTGTGGTGTTCCCGCAATGCCCAAAAGATGATTATTGGAGTAATATGGCGGAGATCTACGATCTTTCTGACAGGAGCAGGCAGTTTTATTTCCGAAAGGACGGAGCTCCCACGCCATCCATGGAATTGGCTGGTCTTCTGTTGGGATATTTACTGGAAACCTACCCTGTCGATCCATCCAGAGTGTATATCGGAGGGCTTTCCATGGGTGGTATGGGTACCTTTGAAATGGTCAGAAGACACCCGGGCGTATTTGCTGCAGCCTTCCCGATTTGCGGTGGTGCAAACCCTGCAACTGCCGAAGCGATGAAGGATGTGAGCTGGTGGATATTCCATGGCGCCAAGGATCAGGTCGTATTACCGAAGTATTCAGAGGACATGTATAACAGCCTGAAATCCGCGGGAGCCGATGTGAAATATACCCTTTACCCGGAAGCCAACCACAACAGCTGGGACCCTGCCTTCGCGGAAAAGGATCTGATGGATTGGTTGTTTTCCAAATCGAAAAAATAATATGTATTGCATAGTTTGAACCAGGGGCAATTAAAAAAATTTTCACCTCATAAATCGTTAATCAGCATCCCTTGTTCAATATTTAGTCACTTTTGAATTTCAGATAAACTCTTTGCGCCCCTTGCGATTTCATTGCGCTTTGCGGTTAAATCTGAAATATTTCCTGCTTTTAGGCAGAACCGGAAGTTGTCTATTTATGCAAAAACATACAATTCAAATATTTAATGTTAAAATCAAAAAAATGTCTTTATCCCAAAGAGGAAACATAGCCGCCGATTCCGTGCTGAGATTCGATCTGGAAACCTTTTTTGAAGCCGTTCAGAATCTGTATCACAAGGAGTTTAATCCTGACGGTACCTTCCCTTTAAATGTGGCCGAGAACAAATTATGCTGGACCGAACTCAAAACCAAAATGCAGGAAATCACTTCCCGGGAACCTATACCGGATTGGGTTTCCAGGTATACTTCTGCCATGGGTCATCATACGGTCCGGCAGGTCATCGCTGATTTTCTTTCCAAACACCTGACGGGTTGCCCTATGAATCCTGATAATATCGGCATGTCTGCAGGCGCCACCAGCGTCATTGAAATGACTTCCATGGTTCTGGGCGACCCCGGAGATGTGGCTGTTTTACCGGCCCCCTGTTATCCGGTCTATAAACAAGACATGGGCCACAAAGCCGGAGTAGAACGATACGATCTCATCACCCATCATGAATTATCAGAGATCCAAAACGGACCAGCTCTACAAATCACTCACCTGGAAAAAGCCTTCGAGGACATCCATTCCCAGGGAAAACGTTTTCGTTTCCTCGTGCTGACCACTCCGGATAACCCAACTGGCGGCATTTTCGATTTTGAACATTTACGATCCATTGCTGACTGGTGCATTGAAAAAGGAATTCACCTGATCGTCAATGAGATTTATGGTTTATCATTGGTTGATACCGGTCATCCGGATTTAATAACGGATTATCCAAATCACCCGAAATTCAAATCCTTTGCCAACATCATGGCAGAGCAACAAAGTGACCTACTCCACATGTGGTACGCTTTTTCCAAAGACTTCGGAGCATCGGGGTTCAGGGTCGGACTAGTATACTCCCACAACAAAAAATTCCTGAAAGCCTATGGAAATTTCAATGCTCCGAACATGGTATCCAATTACGCTCAATGGATCTTTGAAAAAGTGTTGGAAGATGATGTATTTATCACCAACTACATAAAAACCAACCAGCAAAGACTGACAGAATCCTATGTTACAGCTATTCAGGTTTTCAGGGATCTGGACATCCCATACGTTCCTGCAGTCGGTAGTCTTTTCCTCTGGATCGACCTTTCCGAGTTTTTAAAAGATCAAACCCAGGAGGCTGAAAATGAGTTCTGGCTGGAGCTTTACCGGGAAACCGGCATATTGCTGACTCCCGGAGAGGGGTTTGGACATTCCAAGAAAGGGCAGTTTCGGGTGGTGTATCCGTGTGTGCCCTTGGAAGATCTGAAGGTAGCTCTTGGGAGGTTTAAGAACTTTGTGAATATGCGAAGAAATAAATCCGTTATTTGAAGTTTCCAACCATAGCCTGACATCTATGGTTTCAAAACATAGTCTTAAAATAACAGCGGGTCAAACGGAAAAATAATTCGTAAAAACACTAATCTTTCATTCCCTTTAATGCATAAAAATCATCACCAATTGCGTACTTTTGACGTAGTCCTGACGTACAAAATATGTATCTAATTGGTTATGACATCGGCAGTTCCACAATCAAGGCTGCACTAGTAGAAGCATCCTCACAGGAAGTGGTTAACATTGTCCAGTACCCGGGCAATGATATGGATATGATCTCCCGCCAGGTAGGCTGGGCAGAGCAGCAACCAGAGATCTGGTGGCAGAATTTATGCATTGCCACCAGGATGCTGATCGACCAATCGGGGGTAAAGTCAGAAGATATCAAAGGTATCGGTCTTGCTTACCAAATGCATGGACTGGTACTTATTGACAAAGAGAAAAGGGTCTTACGGCCATCCATCATTTGGTGCGACAGCCGTGCTGCCTCTATTGGCAAACAAGCTTTTGAAGACCTGGGCCCAAGTCATTGCCTGACCAATTACCTCAACTCTCCAGGAAATTTTACAGCCTCCAAACTCAAGTGGGTCAAGGACAACGAACCGGAACTCTTTCGCAAGATCCATAAGATCATGCTGCCCGGTGATTATATCGCCATGAAATTAACCGGTGAGCTCGGAACCACTATTTCCGGATTATCAGAAGGCATTTTTTGGAATTTCAAGGAAAAAAGAATTGCTGATGATCTGTTGAAATATTTTGGATTCACTAAGGACATGTTTCCGGAAATTTCTTCTACGTTTGCGCCAATGGGGCAAGTAAGCCGGGAAGCTGCCATTCAAACCGGACTGGCACAGGGCACACCTGTTACCTACCGTGCTGGCGACCAACCCAATAATGCAGTTGCGTTGAATGTATTGCGTGAAGGGGAAGTGGCGGCCACCAGCGGCACATCCGGCGTAGTTTACGGGATCGTCGACGAACCTCTTTACGACCCAAAATCGAGGATTAACGCTTTTGCTCATGTCAATTATGAACATAATTTTGACCGAATTGGCATTTTACTGTGCATCAACGGCGCCGGCATTGAATATAGCTGGATTAAACAACAGGTGGCCAGGTCGAACACCTCTTATCAGGACATGGATCGCATGGCTTCAACAGTACCGGTGGGATCCGAAGGCATATGTGTTTTGCCTTTCGGAAACGGTTCTGAACGACTTTTCGAGGATAAAAACCTTGGCTCTCACATATTTAATCTGCGATTCAACAGACACACCCGGGCCCATTTATTCAGAGCTTCGCTGGAAGGAGTGGCTTTCGCTTTTGTTCATGGTATCAACATGCTCAAACAAATGGGCCTCAAAGTGGATGCTATCCGTGTCGGCAATGACAATATGTTCCAATCCAAAATTTTCTCCATGACCATTGCTACGCTCCTGGGCAACCATATTGAAGTGGTTGATACCACCGGTGCTGTAGGGGCAGCAAGGGCAGCAGGAGTTGGAAATAAAATTTACGCTTCCCTGGAAGAGGCCCTTGAAAGTGTTCAACCAAGTAGATTGTATGAACCTACTTTGAATTATGCCTTATGCTCCCAGGCCTACAGTTACTGGGAAGCTTCCCTCAACAAAATCCTTGACCAAAATCCGGAAAATTCATCCAGGATCAAATTGCTCAGGAATCAGCGCGACGAATTTCAAAAACAGCTGATTCAAAAGAACAAGACGATTACCTCCCAGTCTGCCCAGCTCTCCATCAATAAAGGATCCTTAAACAGGCTGATCCATGAATTATCGGATCTTTCGGAACAGGCTACAAATAAAGACCTTAAGGTCCGCCTGAAAAAGATCAGTCAGGAATTGGATGCTTCCTTTGACAATGAGGAACACTGGCATTCTTTTGAGGAACATTTTGACCTGCTTAATGATGAGTTTATCTCCAGACTGACGGAAGCATTTCCCAACCTGTCCAACAGCGAATTAAAAATGTGTTCCTTTCTTCGGCTTAGAATGCGCACCAAGGAAATTTCTACCAAACTCAATCTCTCTACCCGTGGTGTGGAAACCAAAAGATACCGTATCCGCAAAAAGCTGGGCATGAAAAAAGGGGAAAGTTTGAGGGATTTTCTGGCGAATTATTGAGTAAAAGGTTAACCTTTTTAGGCTAAGGCTAAGGCTGAGGCAGAGGAACAAGAAGTTTTAGCAGCTTATATTAAAACTAATTATAAAGTCCCATCGGGACGACCTATAGGTAACACTCACCATGCAAGAACACCTTCAAGTGCCGTAGGTAGGATATATGATCTTACTGGTCTAATACATCAGCAAAAGGACAATTCACACCCCACTACCCCCTCTTGACGTACAAACGACGTATTTATTTTTTTGGCCTGACGAATTTTTGCAGTATCTAAAAGTTCTGAATTCCTTTCATTTCAAACGTACTTTGCCTTCGGACACAAAGAAAAGGTCCTGTCTTATTAAGATATTTTGATCAGACCGCAAGTCTGATTGATATTAATAAAATAATTCGATGTGTATTTATTAGGTTACGACATAGGAAGCTCATCCATCAAGGCTGCTTTGGTGGAAGCAGAATCAGGAGCAACAGTTAAGATCGTTCAATACCCGGAGACGGAAATGGACATGATTTCGAGGCATTCAGGATGGGCAGAACAAAACCCGGAAGACTGGTGGACTAATATTTGTCAGGCAACCAAAAAGTTGCTTAACGAAACGAGTGTTGCCCCTGATGCCATAAAAAGCATTGGCATCGCCTACCAGATGCACGGGTTGGTTCTTGTAGATGAAAACATGGACCCCCTGAGGCCATCGATCATTTGGTGTGACAGTCGGGCCGTGGAAATCGGGAATGAAGCTTTTGAAACTATCGGACAGGAAAAGTGCCTGAGTCATTTCCTGAATTCTCCGGGAAATTTTACCGCCTCTAAACTCAAATGGGTAAAGGAAAACGAACCGGAGATCTTCAACCGGATCTATAAGATCATGCTGCCTGGAGATTACGTGGCTATGAAACTAACCGGTGAGATAAAAACGACCATCTCAGGTCTGTCGGAAGGTATTCTCTGGGATTTTAAAGACAACGATATTGCTGACATCATTCTCGATCATTTCGATTTCGGCAACGATCTGATACCGGAAATTTCTGATACTTTCAGCATCCAGGGTACCCTAAATCAATCCGCCGCCAAAGCTACTGGTCTTGCTATCGGAACCCCTGTCACATACCGGGCAGGTGATCAGCCCAATAATGCACTTTCTCTTGGAGTATTTAATCCAAATGAAGTAGCGGCTACAGGAGGAACATCCGGAGTCGTCTATGGCGTTACCGACAAGCTGATCTACGATGATGCTTCAAGGATCAATGGTTTTGCTCATGTCAACCATTCCCACGAAACACCCAGGCTGGGAATACTGCTCTGTATCAACGGAGCAGGAATTCAATACTCCTGGGTTCACAAACAGATTGCGCTGGACAATAAATCTTACAATGAACTTGAGAAACTGGCAGGCACTATTCCTGTCGGATCGGATGGATTGCGGATTATTCCGTTTGGCAACGGGGCAGAAAGGGTACTTGAAAACATGAATACCGGAGCACAGATCAATAATCTGCACTTCAACCTGCACACACGTACTCATTTTTATCGTGCTGCTTTGGAAGGTGTGGCTTTTTCATTTGTGTACGGATTCCGGATATTGAAGGAGCTTGGGATGAACCCCGAGGTAATAAAAGTTGGCAACGACAACCTGTTCCAGTCACGGATTTTCTCCATGACCATTGCCAATTTACTGGGTTGTAAAATTGAAGTGATCCAGACCACGGGAGCAGTAGGAGCTGCCAAAGCCAGCGGACTGGGCACAGGATATTATAAAGATCTTGAAGATGCCATAAAAACGAATAAGGTAGAACAGGTTTATCACCCTGAAGGCCAAATTGAAAACTACGAAAAGGCTTATGAAGCCTGGAGGAAAGATCTTGAACGATTGATCAGTTAATCATTAAAAATTAAAAAGAGTAAAAAATGTCAACATCAAAATCTATAAACGGAGCGACGAATGTCGTGGTGGGAGAAAAAGAGTATTTCAAAGGTATTTCCAGAATCAACTATGAAGGGAGGGAATCAACCAATCCATTTGCTTTTAAGTGGTATAATGAAGAGCAGGTTGTAGCCGGAAAAACCATGAAGGAACATTTCAAGTTTGCCATCGCCTACTGGCATTCATTCTGCGGTACCGGAGGTGATCCTTTTGGCGCAGCTACCAAGGATTTCCCGTGGTTAGCTTCCGATGACCCCTACCAGGCAGCAAAGGATAAAATGGATGCCGCCTTTGAATTCATTACCAAAATTGGTGCACCGTATTATTGCTTCCATGACTTCGACCTCATCCAGGAAGGTAATAGCCTGAACGAATCGGCCAAAAGGCTTGAGTTCATTACAGACTATGCCATGGAGAAACAAAAGGCTTCCGGTGTGAAACTACTTTGGGGAACCGCCAATTTATTCTCTAACCCAAGGTATATGAACGGCGCTGCAACCAATCCTGATTTTGACATTGTAGCTTATGCCGGTGCACAGGTGAAAAACGCCCTTGATGCCACGATTAAATTAGGAGGTGAGAATTACGTTTTCTGGGGCGGTCGTGAAGGTTACATGAGCCTGTTGAACACCGAAATGAAAAAAGAACTGGACCACATGGCCCGCTTCCTTCATATGGCTAAAGATTACGCCAGAGCCAATGGTTTTAAAGGTACCTTCTTCATCGAACCTAAACCGATGGAACCCAGCAAACATCAATACGATTTTGATGCGGCAACAGTGATAGGATTCCTGAAGGAATACGGATTGGACGGGGATTTCAAACTCAACCTTGAAGTCAACCACGCTACGCTGGCCCAGCACACCTTCCAGCATGAATTACAAGTGGCGGTTGATGCCGGATTGCTCGGTAGTATGGATGCCAACAGGGGTGATTATCAGAATGGATGGGATACCGACCAGTTCCCCAACAATGTATATGAGCTGGTTGAATCATTACTTGTGATTCTTCCCGGCGGAGGATTCCAGGGCGGCGGTATCAACTTTGATGCAAAAACCCGTCGTAATTCTACGGACCTGGAAGATTTATTCTACGCTCACATTGGCGGTATGGATACCTTTGCCCGAGCCCTTTTGGTTGCCAATGACGTGCTGGAACAGTCTGACTACCTTAAGCTGCGACAAGCACGCTACAGTTCTTTCAGCACCCTGCAGGGACGTTCTTTCGAAGAAGGAAAACTCAGTCTGGAAGACCTGTCGAAAATTGCCGGTGAAAATGGAGAACCTGGTTTGAGAAGCGGCCGTCAGGAGTTATTTGAAAACATAATCAACCAGTACCTATAGCAAAACAAAACTAGTGATATACAGATACTTTAATGTCCTTTTAAAGGGTAAGCCACCAAGCAATTGGAATTTGGCTTACCTTTTTTTTTATTACCAGGAAATCTCCTTCCTGTCCCGGAAGAATTTTCCTGTCGGGATTTGTTCTGTCGTTGCCAGCCAGGTCGCCGTATCTGCTCCTTGCTCCACCGGACGATCGGCACCCGCGCCTCCCATATCGGTTTTTACCCATCCCGGGCACATGGCATTTACCTTCACTTTTGTTCCGGACAATTCACCGGCCATCTGTACTGTCAGGGCATTAAGACTTGTTTTTGACAACCGATAACCGGCATAACTTCCTAAACGGAGGCTGTCCCACTCCCCCATTCCACTGCTCATATTGACAATCCGCCCTTCAGGGCTGTTTTTCAACAAAGGAATCATGGCCTGACTCAATTTCCAGGGAGCGTAAAAGTTTACCTCCATTATGCTTTTCGCTTCCTCTATATCGACATCAACCGTACCTTTTTGTCCGACGAGAATTCCGGCATTATTGATGAGCACATCCAGTCTGCCAAACTTATCCCTGATATGTGCTGCCAGGTCGTTGATATCTGCTTCTTTGGTAACTTCCAGTTTAACAGGCAATACTTCTCCCTCCATCCGGGCTGCTACTTCCTCTCCTTTTTTCAGGTCCCTGGACCCAAGCAAAACCGTATGGCCTAAAGCTGCTAACTGTCGGCATATCTCCCGGCCAATACCACGATTGCCACCGGTTACGAGCATTATTTTTGTGTTCATAAATAATTAGAAATTATTATGCTTGTTGAATTTGAAAATTGAAATTGGCATGTCCCAAAGCACCCCAAAGTCTTAACCACACAGGCAACAACATTTCAGTTCCCCTTGAAGTTGAAATATCTCCAAGATCGATAATATTGTGTTCAGTCCATCCAATTTCCTGCAATAAATTGCTTACTGCTTTTTTTGCCTGTACATCATTCCCGCTTACGAAAACGGTATGATCACCGGGAATAGTTTCCGGGTGCATCATGATGTAAGTGTTCATAGTATTCAGGCTTTTGACAACCTTTACTTCCGGAAATCTGGCCTGAATCTGTTCTCCCAGAGAATCAGTATTACAAACAGACAAAGTTGGAGGCATGCCATTCGAAAAATCAAGTGGGTTAGCTATATCAATCAACACCTTCCCGTTAAGATCCTCTCCCACCATTTCAATTACCTGAAGTGTCGCACCTCCACTGGTTGCATTCAATACAAGATCTGCATTTTTTGCGGAGGTTTGAAAAGTGGCCAGCTCTACCCTGTTTTGAGAATTCAGCCAGTCGCCAAAAGGCATTTTGTTCCACGCAGCTGATGTGGGTCTTGTAATAGTCTTTTCCGGATTACGGGTTCCCATCGTAATTTGATGACCTAAAACGGATAGTTTTTCTGCGATGGTCATCCCCACCATTCCGGTTCCTAAAATTGTTATTTTCATGGTAATAATTTTATTTTTTGTTTGTACATACAACTAATTGTGTTCAAAAAAAATTACTCCAGCGTTTTGGCTGCCTCATAAATATCCGCAGTCAGTTTGTCAGCATTTTCCTTTCCAAGCAGGTCTGCATACCTCGAATACAGGTTCCTCCATGCTTCCTTTAATTTTGGATGCAACTCCAAACTCTTAGTGGTAGGATAAACCTCGGTGGTCCGTCCCACGTGTTTTCTTTTCAGAAAACCTCTGTATTCCATTTTTTCGATCAACCTGGTCACCGTCGAAGGTGTCAACATCATCTGCTGGCTGATCTCCTTTGGTTGAACACCCGGTTTTTCGTTAACAGTCATCAACAAAAAAGCATAGGAGGAGGACATACCTGTTATGGCAAATTCCTCATCCGAAATCTTCGTCATCACCCTGGATAATGCATTGGCGGAAAACTGAAGACAGGTGCAATATTTTGAATCACATTTTTCCATCGAAGGCAAAGATATAAAAAACATTTGTATGTACAAACATTTAATTAAAAAATGACACATCTCCCCTTTGCCATCAGGCAGTCATCCATAGTACGGATCCAAAATATGAATACAATTAGAATAAAAGGAACACCAGAAACCAGTAACCAGAAACCAGTAACCAGAAACCAGAAATGTAGCATAGCGACATCCGCGGCACGCAAGTGCCGGGACCTGTACCTGCATCAATTAATCAACACCACCTTAGCCACAGCCGAACTAGGGTCGGTCAAGCCAAAACTGGAAGCGGTCGTGGCAAACACAAGATAAACACCGGTACTTGCACGCTGGCCGTTATAATCCCTGCCGTCCCAGACGACCTGTCCGCCGAGGGCTTTTGTTTCATAGACCAGTTTACCGCTAACGTCTGTGATCTTTACGGAAGCATCCCGAGAAAACCCGCGAATAGTGATAGGTCCGTCGTATTCAGGCCGTACAGGGTTTGGAAATACTTCGAACTCCTGTTTATGCGTATTCCCCCCGGCTACGGCATCTCCCTGATAGGAAACCAGCCCTTTATCTGTGGCAAAAAAGACTTCTCCGGTTTCCTGATTGCAGGCGATATCATAAATGGTATTATCTAAAAGAGGTGAATTTTCTTCATTAAAATACAACAACTCGTCTTCCCCGTTGGCAGAAAGCAGATAAACTCCGGTGGAAGTTCCTACCCATTTCCGATTGGCTCCATCAACGGCAATGGCTTCGATACGTTCGGTTTCAAAAAGATACCCGGGGTTTCCATCCTCTCCTACCACGATCCTGCGAGAACCGTTACATTCTTCATCAAAAGCGTTTCCTCCGCATTCAAAAATCACGATTCCGGCAGTAGTTCCAACCCATACATCACCATCCAGATCAACTTCAAGACTCGTTACATCATTGGTTTGTAAATTACTATTGGAAGAGGAAAAAAACTGGCACTGATCATCAGAATCATCATCCATATCTCCTTCGTCGAACAAAAGCAAACCAGCACCATTATCTCCCAGTCGAATCCATTTAAATCCGTTTGCATCTACAACCACATCCATCAAAAGCTCAAAACCACAAACTTCACTAAAACTCTTCCAGGTACCATCCGGCTTGAGGACAGAAAGCGGTTTGTCATCAATAGCCAGAGCATTGGTCACCCAGAGATTATCCTCTTCATCAAATTCGAGTCCCAAAACCCGCACACGTGTGGGGTCACCTTCAGCGATCTGCAAGGATGAGTTATTTTCGTTAAACAGAGTCACCTCCTCACCATTTACTTCAACAAGCCCCTCGAAATATGATCCGGCATAGACTTTCCCTGTATTGGGACTGATAGCCATTGAAATCATACCAAAAAGATCATCGTCAAGGCTATCGGGGTCTTCTCCTTTCATAGTGGCATTGGTCGTTGTATTATAGATGGTCCATTGGCCATCGATCAGGCTGTAAAAACCGTCTCTGAAAAATTGTCCTTTCAGGGTTTCCGGTGTCAAACCTCCTGAGGTCAGCCAAACCTGGTTATTTACAATCTCAATATCCCAGGACTTTTCCGACCAGGGGGAGTTGAGGCTCGTAGTATTACAAGTCGCATCATTTACATGGTCAATCCAACGAAAGTTGCGATATTCCTCTCCAAACCAGATCCTGCCCTGCTCATCTTCAATCCCGTTATTAGGAACAGAGATACATCCGGGTGCAAGCTCTCCGAAGGTTTCGTCTGTATTGAAAAAGAAGGCTTTTCCGTTACCGCCACAGTTTTCCCAATTACATCGATACCCAACCAATAAATGCTCCCCTTCCGCAGACATGTATTGAACCTTTTGATCAGCCTCCGCATGAATCTCCACCGGTTCTTCTTCATTCCAACGGTACACGACATTATCAATATCAAAATAAAGATGCCCGTTAAATTCCACCAATGCATGAGTCGAATAATCTCCCGGGAACCCAAAATCATCACCTATGTATTCCCAATTGGAAAATACTTCAGGAAAAAAATTCCCGGTAGCGATACGATAGATTCCTTCATCTGTTCCAACATAAATAAATCCTTCATAATTGATTACAGAATTTACTGCCATACCGGTAAAGGTTGTGAAGGCAAACTCCCTCACTGTTTCACTGATCCTTACCCTGGAAACGCCAAAACTCCCGGCCAGCAATACGGTAGTATCACTTTCCGGAACAATCTGATTGACCTCTTTTCCTATGATGATATTGGGGAAGTTAGCTATTTGAGGCATGGTAATTACCCTGTCCGGCTGAACAAGATCCATCGTGCCGTCCGTAAAAACAACGATCAGGGTCTCCTGAGCTTTGAAATACTTCAGGTTCTGAATACCCGCCTGACTTAATACGTCTGTTTTGGAAAAAAATCTGGTAGAAAATTCTTCCTTATCAAATGCGACCACGGACAGGCCGGTTGAATAGAAGATCTCAGAATCACTTTGCGTAACATATTGTCCGATCTTATACGGCATGTGTGAACGCCAGGATCCGATAGGTAAAACATTTTTCTGACCCCAAACAAAAACAGATAAAAAAAGGATCAAAACACCGGAGAGTAGTAGTCTTTTATGCATGCTTAATTTTTTGCCTAAAATGAGTTTGTAAAAGTCCCTTTTTCTGAAACACTCATGAGAATGAAACCCGGGTAGTTGAAAAAAGGACTTTTCACATTTTGCCAGCTTCATAACCCCGAAGAGCCCTGAAGCTTTTAAAAAAATAATCAACACCTGAAACAGTTCAGGTTTGATTATTTTTAAGGGGATGTCTATTAGAATTAATCAAATAACTTTGAAGAAAAATAAATATTGTGCTTAAGGTATTTTTTGAGAATTTGGGTCCCCGCCCTGGCTTCGCGGGCGCCGGGCTGTCCACTTCGCTCCCATCCCTGGTACTACTCGTCTCCCGGCACCATATGCCGCGGACAGGCTCTGCGTCGCCCTCCGCTATACGCTACGGCCTTATTAAATTCCCGAATTCTTGATTTATTTCTCATTGTGTCAAGAGAATTATTAAAGACCAAATTTCTTTCGCCCCTATCATTCTTGCATTCAATCATTCTCGCATTGTTCCCTTGTTCCCTTGTTCCCTTGTTCCCTTGTTCCCTTGTTCCCTTGTTCCCTTGTTCCCTTACTTCCTTGTTCCCTTATTCCCTTATTTCACCTGTACATATTACTCGTGGAAAGATACTCATATACAGGTTCCGGCACCAGATATCTCACTGATTTGTCTTCCTTAATACACTTGCGGATATAACTGGCAGAGATGTTCATCATAGGAGCATCGAACAGATTCACACTGGCATGACCGGCAAGGTCACCCAATTCATATTCCGGTCGTTTATAAACGTAGATCTGATGATCCCGCAACAACAAGTCATAATTTTTCCATTTGTGGAAAGTCCTGAGATTGTCCCCTCCCATGATTAATGAAAACTCATAGTCAGGATGTTTTTCTTTAAGAACGGCGAGTGTATCTATCGTATAGGAAGGTTTGGGAAGTCGGAATTCAACATCTGTTACCCTGAGGTTAGGGTTGTCATCAATAGCCAGATGCACCAGGTGAAGGCGATCGTGATCTCTGGCCAGGGAGTTTTTTTGTTTTAGTGGATTTTGAGGAGAAACGACCAGCCAGATTTCATCGAGATCGGTTTGGGTAGCCATAAAATTGGCAATGATCAGGTGCCCGATATGAATGGGATTAAAAGAACCGAAAAAAAGGCCGATTTTGCGTTTTGACATGTTTTAGGTTGCTGGTTGCTGGTTGCTGGTTGCTGGTTATTCAACTTGTAACTAGGAACCAGCAACCAGTAACCAAATCACTTTTTACTGGCATTGAACAGAAACTCTTTCTCTTCAGGAGTCAGGCTTTCATACCCCTGCTCTTTGATCTTATCCAGGATATTATCCAACTGATCCTGGTGAGACATATTATCGCTGGTGTGATTGGGTTTACTCTGTTTACTTCGACGCTGTTGCTGTCGGGCAGTGGTTTTTTTCTTATCCTTATTTTTATAAACCATATGAGGCCCCTTGCGTTGCTCCTGTTTTCTGGCCTCCGGATTAAATAACAGTGTAATGCTGTAAATAAGTCTGTTGACAAAAACGGAAAGATCCCGACCTCTTCTTAGCTGTCGAATATAAATCCAGCCAAACAAAGCCCCTCCAAGGTGAGCGAAATGCCCCCCGGTATTCGTATTTCCAGCCATAGCGAAAAAGTCGATAAGCAGCATGACCGCTATGATGTATTTAATCTTGACAGGCCCTAGCAACGGCAGATAAAAAATATAATCAGGTGACAAAACACCGGCAGCAAGTACTATACCCATGACGGCAGCTGAGGCCCCGAGGGCAAAATGCAGCGAACCTCCTCCATAAGGAAACACATTGATGGAAATATAAAACAACAAAGCCCCGGCGATCCCCGCCAATAAATACAATGGCAGCACCCTGTGGTTCCCAATGAAATCCCCTACTATCCGCCCGAAATAATACAATAAGAGCATATTGAAGAAAAGGTGGAAGAACCGTTCGTGCAGGAACATATGGGTTATAACGGACCAAATATGTGTCAGGTTGTGCCAGCCACTGGAGGAAATACTAAGGAATTGAACGATCTTGTCATAAACCGGTGGCGTTACCCACCCATTGGAAATACGCAGGATCACCCAGACAATATTGATCGCTAAAAAGACGCCGACATTGAACAGGATGATACGGGTCACGGTATTCCCGTAACTGTATTCCCTTTTTATATCTTCCCAAATTGAGGTAAACATTTGTAATCTTTTTTTGTCAGAAAAACCTCCGAGGTTTCGGAAACCTCGGAGGTTTTATCCTGACCTTTTTCATCAATGTTGATGACCGCTATCAAATTTTCGCCAGTACAAAATTAATAAGAATCCAAATAATGCGCCTCCTAAATGTGCAAAGTGGGCAATATTGTCCCATTCAAAGTTGGCAACACCCAGAGTTAATTCCAAGTAGATCATGATCGGAATCAGGTATTTCGCCTTGATGGGAATAGGAGGAAAAATGAGCATGAGCCGTGCATTCGGGAATTTCATTCCAAAGGCAATTAACACGCCAAAAATAGCTCCCGAGGCTCCCACCATAGGAACAAAATTGTGACGAAAGTATTTATAATTCAGCTCTGCCAGGGCATTATCCGTATAATTATAGCCTTGTCGAAATGCGTCGGCTCCTTCAGAAACAAATAAATTTAATTGTTCAGGCGTAAGGGTATTTAAAAAGGCCTGGTACTCGAAATGATGTACTGTAAAAGATAGGATAACCGCCCCGATCGCACTAAAAAAGTAAAAGAACAAAAATCGTTTTTCTCCCCACAACGCCTCCAGGTGTGGTCCAAACATAACCAAAGCCAGCATATTGAAAAATATATGCATGAAATTAGCATGCATAAAAAAGTGCGTCACGATTTGATAGGGCTGAAAATAGGGTGAGTTAGGGTAATAAAGCGCCAGATACCTGTTGGCATCAAATATTTCTGCAGAAGTAAGCACATTACTTCCAACGAATATCAGAATATTAATGATCAGTAGATGTTTAACGACGCCCGTTAACCGTAGGCCCATGTTTTTTCTCTTTTTAGTGGTTGTTGGGTAAAGTAGATTGAGTGAGAGGAAGAAGGTTGAAAAAACATTCTACACTCTGCATACTTCATTATGCACTATGCACTTCTTAATCCGCATTTATTCAAAACGTTTCTTCAGGTCTTCCAGTTCAAAGGTGATGAAACAATTCCGACCAGTGGGGCTTTTGAATGGAACTTCGCACGCAAATAGCTGATCAACGAGTGTTTGCATTTCCTGTATATCGAGCTTTTGCCCCCGTTTTACCGAGGTACTTCTCGCCATCGATCTGGCAATATTCTCCCGGGTATCCAGCTTTAATTCGAGGTTGTTTTTATACTGTTCCAGCAAAAACTCAATGGCTTTTTTCTCATTTTGTTTCCCTGCCATTTCTGCAGGCAGACCATTGACCACAAAGGTATTTTTACCGAATTCCTGAATATCAAACCCCAGCAGATTCAGTTCCGGAATAATATCTTTCAACAAGGCTGCATCTGCAGGAGGAAAATTCAGTGTAGCCGGAAATAATTGTTTTTGCGAAAGTGCATTTTGTTGCTCCAGTGCTTCCAGGTATTGTTCATACAAAACCCGCTCATGGGCCAGTTGCTGATCGATCAGCAAATACCCGGATTTTATATGACTCAAAATATAGGTATTGTGAATCTGGAAAGGCTGTTTCCTGTCTTTATTAGCACCTGCCACAATATCTCCTTCAGTATCTTCTGCTCCAAGGCTGCTTTCCAAAGTAAGTGGGGTATCCTGCTCATTTCCTGTTGATTCGGTAGCTAATTTATCAAGTCCTTCAAACAGTTTTTCCCACTCTTGTTTTTCCTGCTTAGGTGGCTGAAATGATTTCCCGCTGCCGGAAGAAATACTTCCTGAGCTGGTCTTTTCCCGTGGTGCAGATGTAGGGGTAGGGATGTTCCTTTTGGCAAAATTGGTATCCGTTTCAAAATCCAGTGTAGGCATAACATTGAACTGCCCCAGCGAATGCCTGATGGCTACCTTGAGATAATTGTAAATGAGCCGTTCATCATCAAACTTGATCTCCTGTTTCGTGGGGTGTACGTTGATATCGATCTTCTCAGGGTCAATATCCAGAAAAATAATGTAAAACGGATAAGTTCCCTCGGCAAGGATTTCTTCATAGGCTCCCATCACCGCATGGTGCAGATATCCACTCTTGATAAATCGTTGATTGACAAAAAACAGCTGGTCTCCGCGGGTCTTACGTGCAAACTCAGGTTTGCCGACAAAACCGTACAGGTGGACTTCGTCAGTCTCTTCATCAATAGGTACCAGGCGTTTATTGAACTGCTGGCCAAACACACCGATCACCCGCTGCCGCAAATTGGCCGGTGGCAGGTGAAATATTTCAGAATTATTGTGATGCAAGGAAAAGAAAACATCCGGATTAGCCAGAGCGATACGCTGGAATTCATCCAGGATATGCCGCATTTCAACCGTATTGGACTTTAGGAATTTTCGTCTGGCAGGAACATTGTAAAAAAGGTTCTTCACTGCAAAACTGGTTCCCGCTGGAGCCTGAATCGCTTCCTGAGTTTTGACTTCAGAGCCTTCGATGACCAGCCGCACCGCCAATTCATCAACTTGCTTTCGGGTCTTCATCTCCACATGACTGATCGCCGCAATAGAAGCCAGGGCCTCGCCCCGGAATCCCATCGTCCTGATAGCAAAAAGATCATTGGCTTCACGGATCTTGGAGGTAGCATGCCGTTCAAATGCCATTCGGGCATCGGTTTCGGACATACCACACCCATTGTCGATAACCTGGATGAGTGTTTTACCGGCTTCTTTGATGATTAATTTGATCTCGGTACTCCCCGCATCAATTGCATTTTCCATCAATTCCTTTACGACAGATGCAGGACGTTGGATGACTTCTCCGGCAGCTATTTGGTTAGCAATGGCGTCGGGAAGTAGCTGAATGATGTCAGCCATAAATTTGTTGCTTGTTTCTAGTTAATTAAGATTGAGCGCTTCCAAAATTTTGGGTAAATATACGCCAAGTCCGTAATATGCTAAAAACAACAACATGACAATTATGGCAACTAATGTAAGATTGGACCGCACGACTCGTTGCCGACGGTAGCTGGTATCCATTTTATACCCTCTGCGAAACCCACTGGAAATACGTTCCTTGATGGCATCTTTGTCACCTTTTTTCCGCAATTCGGCTTTTTTCAAACGTTCCTGCAGTTCCTCCTTCTGAGGGTTCCAATACCGGGGATGGTAAGTGTATTGTCTATTTTTCGGTAATCTCGACAGACCTTTGAACATAGTTATTAGATTTTAGAGCTTTAAAAAACTCTAAAAAGGCTAAGGCTAAGGCGGAGGCTAAGGAAAATCCATTGGCCTTCATGCATCCCTTTTCCTTTCAGGAATTTTCATTTAAGCTCTTATTGCTTTTACGAAGTTACAACTTAAACGGCATAAATGTTCAAAATGCCCACTTTTGCCGCTCCTTGTCAGAGCTGGTTTATAACTATTGATGCAAAAAATGCGGGATTTGGCGGGAAAATGGAAATGAAAAAAACAGTTGTATGGAAATAATGTACCCCGCTGGCGGGATTAGCGTCAAGCTATTGTCAATTGCCCTGTGCTTTAGCGCAGGGTTAATTAAAAAACAGAAACCATAGGCCTTTAGGCCTTTTTAAGGCGAATAATACAAAGGGCTGAAGCCCTAATCTCTTGGTTATCCTTATACCCTGCGCTAAAGCACAGGGCAATAAAAATACTGATAAACCACTCATTTGACTGAAAATATTTGCGAAGAGGAAAATCATGCTGTCAAATTTGGGGGTGGATCTATTCGCAAACTTAGTTCCACCCCCGGATTTTAGTCAAAAAATTTCATTTTCCAACTAAAATCCGCCCCCCCAGCGAGGTAAATTGGACAACATAATTATAAATCCTACTCCCCAACCGTCCAATTGGTACCATCCTTCCCATCTTTGAGCTGGATGTTCAGCTCTTTCATCTTATCACGGATTTTGTCGGAAGTAGCCCAGTCTTTGTTGGCACGGGCTTCGGTTCTCATTTCGATGATGAAATCCATGACACCATCCAATACGCTGTTGTCATCACCGGAAGCGCCTGTTTCATCTTTCAATCCGAAGATGTCGAAGACAAAAGCGTGGTAGAAAGACTCCAGACGTTCAAGCGTTTCCGCTGACACTTCGCTCATTGGCAGGTGACCATCTTTGAGGCTGTTGATCTTACTTGCCAGTTCGAAAATTCTTCCCAGTGTTTTCGGTGTATTGAAATCGTCATTCATTTCGGCCTGAGCGAGGTCCATCAGATCGTTGAGGTCCTGATCGACTTTTCCTGCTGCCGGGCCGGCATGATTGTGCAATTTTGCCAGGGACTTATTGGCTTCCATCAAACGGCGATAGCCTTTTTCGGCAGCCTGAAGTGCCTCATCCGTAAGGTCGAGCGTACTGCTGTAATGGGTTTGCAACATGAAGAAGCGTACCACCATTGGGCTGTACCCTTTACTCACATGCGGACTCTCCCCGGTGAATAATTCTTCCGGTGAAATGGTATTGCCGTCACTTTTCGACATTTTACGACCATTCATCAACAACATATTGGCATGTAGCCAGTAATTGCATGGTCCATGTCCGCAGGAGGCTGTATTCTGAGCGATCTCATTTTCATGGTGAGGGAATTTAAGATCGTTTCCACCACCGTGAATATCAAAAGTTTCTCCAAGGTATTTGGTACTCATCACCGAGCACTCCAGATGCCAGCCGGGGAATCCAACTGACCAGGGTGAGTTCCAGCGAAGGATATGCTCCGGTGAAGCTTTCATCCAAATTGCAAAATCAGACGGGTGTTTTTTCTCGTCCTGTTTTTTGAGATCATCGCGGGATTCTGCGATCAGTTCTTCGATCTTTCTGCCGGACAATTCACCATAACTCCCTTTTTTATCTTCCGCGTATTTCAGTGTATCAAAATATACGGATCCGTTCTTTTCATAAGCATACCCGTTATCGAGGATCTCCTGTACCATTTCAATCTGCTCCAGGATGTGCCCGGTAGCTCTAGGCTCAATGCTTGGCTCCAGGGTATTAAACATCCTCATGATATCGTGGAAGCCATTGGAGTATTTTTGCACTACCTCCATGGGTTCCAGTTGTTCGAGCCTTGCTCTTTTGGCAATCTTATCTTCTCCGGTATCGGCATCATTTTCCAGGTGCCCTACATCCGTTATGTTACGGACGTAACGGACTTTGTACCCCAGGTACATGAGATATCTATAAATGATGTCGAAGCTCACAAAAGTCCGGCAGTTACCCAGGTGGACATCACTGTAAACGGTAGGCCCGCAAACATACATACCTACATGTCCCTCATGAATGGGTTTAAAGATCTCTTTCTTTCTGTGAAGACTGTTGTAAACTCTTAATTCGTTTTCCATGATCATTTTTATGAAATTTTCAGTTGCCGGACATTTTGATCTCAGACAAACCGCAAAAATATACCCTTTATCCCAACTCGTCAAATTTGCCAAATATTATTTTCCAAACCTGCAGAAATACTATTTTTTGAAAAAATAGTATTTCTATGAAACATATACGTTCCTGAAACAAAATTAGTTCCGCAAGGCTGATCTTTTGCTTACAGCACTAAAAACTCAATGATTATTTGCAAATACCATGTTTTTTGTTTTTATTGGAATCCGATTCATTTCTTTAAAAAAATCAACGACTTCGTTTTCATTTCCATTCTACCTGACCATAGCCGGTTATGGTGGTTCTATTTATGTAATTGATCAAAAAAATTATAGTTATGAAAACGATTGAAAAATTCCTTTTGACACTTTTTTTATTGTTAATTTTCGAAGGGCCGTCCATTGGTCAGGATTGTCCGGGTGCCTCTGCCCAGACTGATTTGGCGGCCAATAATGTACGTGCCAGAATTGCCCACGGTGGGGCCCTTTGGTGGGATGGATCTGATGCCCAGTATATCTTTCCGGCTATTGACGTGATCTCTACCCAGGAGGTTTCTGCGCTATTCGCCGGCGGATTTTGGCTGGGCGGCATCGATCCTGGAGGGAATCTCAAGATTGCAGCAACTACATATGGTATTGGCCCCGCAGGAGGCTATCCTGCAGGCCCCTTATCTCCCGACGGAACTACTAATGAAGACAATTGCAACAATTGGGATCGCTTTTTCAAAGTTGCCAATTCAGATATTGAAGCCCTGAAAGCTGACTGGCAGGATAACGGCATGATCGACAATACAGTGCCTGCAAGCATTCTTGGCTGGCCGGGAAGAGGCAATCCGCATTTTTCCGATGTCAACGGATATTCCTTGCCAGAAGGCTCTTTTGCTCCGTATATTGACATCAATGGTGACGGAGTATACAATCCAATGCTTGGAGACTACCCTGCCACTAAGCAGGCTGATGAGGCGATCTGGTGGGTTTATAATTATGGTAATAATAGCGACACATACCCAGAGGCTCCGGGAATAGAGGTTCATGCCATGGCTTATGCCTACGCCAGTGATGTTGATGCGCTTAATAATACCACCTTTTATGATATAAAACTCATCAACAAAAGCCCGACATCTCTCGACTCCACCTACTTCTCCATTTGGACGGATCCGGACCTGGGATGTTATACTGATGATTATGTCGGTTATAATCCGGACAATCACATGGCTTTTGTTTATAATACGGATGCTGTTGATGGCAGCATTGGTTGCAGCTGTGATCAGGGAGTAAACACCTATTGTGAAGAAATCCCAATAGTAGGTATTTTACCTCTGGATGGAATAGAAAGTCAGGGTAATATATCTCCTTCCTCTTTTGTCGTATACCATGGCTATGAGGGGCCTCCAAATCAGGGAAACCCTAACATACCACTTGAATACTATCGCCTGATGCAAGGACGGTGGTTGGACGGCTCTACCATTACAGACCCAAATGGCGAACCTATTCAATACATGTATCCGGGTTCTCCTGACAATGAAGATGAATGGTCCATGTGCTCCGATGGAGGTCTTCCTGTTGGAGACAGAAGGATGTTGATCAACTTCGGACCTTTTGATTTCCCCCAGGGGGCTATCGAAGCGATTTCGTTTGCGGTGGTTGGCGTTGAAAATGTGCCGCATCCTTGTCCGTCACTGGACCCAATTACAGACGCTGCCAACGAAGTATTGGGGTTTTTCGATATAATTTCCGCAGAGGAATCGCCTGGAGTAGTTGAATGTAAGACAAGTGTTTTCCCCAATCCTGTAACCGGGCAATCGGTCATTACCCTAGATGGGGAAAATGACAGCATTTCGGAAGTTATCATTTACACTTCTAATGGGGCAACTGCCCTTTATCAGCAAAAGTTAGGCAATAGTCAATTTGATGTTGGTAAAAGTTCACTGCCTGCTGGAGTTTACTTTTTCAGAGTAACAACTGAGGAAGGTAAGATTGGCAGAGGGAAGTTTGTTGTGCATTAAAAAGGGATTCACGCAGATGGCGCTGATTTACGCTGATATTTTTTCTGCGTTATCTGCGCCATCTGCGTGCCCAATCCCTAATACTCATCACCAAAAGCAAAATCCGGCTTACGCTCAGTCCAGCGCCCTCGCGTAAAATCAGGTATCGGCATAGGATGACTGCCCATAGCAATGGATTGCTCAGAAAGCGGAGTAAGAGACAACCAGGTAGCCGCATCATACACATCAAACGGCGGTGTTTCATCACGCTTGGCACACTCCACAAAGGCATTGATCAGGAAAAAGTCCATACCGCCATGTCCGGCACCTACAGCCTTCTGCTCAAGTCGCTTCCAAAGCGGGTGATCGTATTTTTTTAAATATGGATCTGCATCTTCCCAGCGGTGAGACGGGCTTGTGCCTTCGATATGCAATGACTCTATTGACAGCCATCCATAATCCTTTGGTCCCTTGTACCCGAAAACCTAACGAATATGGCCGTGGCAGGTTGGTATCGTGATGTACGACGATAGTTTCCCCGTTGTTACATTTGATGGTAGTGGTAACCTTATCCCCAAGTTTAAAGTCAATTTTAGCATTTGGATGATCAGGACCGCCCTTTTCATGATTGACAACATAATCGTGTAAACCTCTGGCTTTCGAAGCAAAGGAGGTCAGATACAACAATCGGTTACCGCGGTTGATATCGATGTATTGAGCCACCGGCCCGATTCCATGTGTAGGATATAAATCTCCGTTTCGATGTACAGAATGTTTGGTACGCCATTTGGCTTCACTGAATCCTTTCTCGCCAAATTCCACACCATTGCCATAGGCTGATTTTCCATCGTTGAATTTTACGTGTCGCAAATCATGCTGGTACCCGCACTCCAGGTGAATGAGTTCGCCGAACATCTCCTTACGGACCATATTCAGGATGGCCATGACATCTCTTCGGTAGCAAACATTTTCCAGGAAGAACAAATGACTTCCCGTAGCTTCCGAAGTATTTACCAACTCCCAGCATTCATCCATGGAAAACCCTCCGCAGACTTCCAGACCTACGTATTTTCCGGCCTTCATAGCTGCAATAGCCATTTCTGAATGCCACCGCCATGGGCTGCTGATGATAACTGCATCCACATCTTCTTTTTCCAGTAATTCCAGATAAGCCTTTTCTCCTTTGTAAACCGTGGGTTGTGGTTTTCCTTTTTTGGTAAAAAGATCTTTGGAACGGTTGATCATAATATCATCGACATCATTGATGGCCACCACATTACAATCATCACGATTCAATACAAGGTCAATATGACTTTGACCTCGTAACCCTACACCGAGAAACGCTACGTTCAGTTTAGATTTTGGACCAACCGGCTTTTCTACTGGTTGGGACTGGGCCTTGAGTTCTGTGGCCGGAATCGCGAGGCTTGCTCCGGCAAGTGCTGTGGTTTGTAAAAATTTACGACGGTCGAAAGATTTTTCCATACTTGTTGGTTTTATTCAATAACTAAGATAAATTCGGTGCTAATCTAATTGATCTTAATTATTTGTTTGATGTTGTCCCGACACTACGTGTTTCCCTTAGGCGGGAACCTGTCCTCGGCAAACTTGCCGGGATCTCCCGTTGGTCGATTTGAAATCGTTTGATGTTGTTTCATATGGTTTCAGAGTAGTTCAAATTTGTTCCCTGTGAACTCTGTGTTCTCCCGACCTTTGGTACGGGACAGGCTCTGCGGTTTAAAAGAATTCGAAAATTACAAGGCCTACCCCTCTACTCCGGCTGCAGCCTGGCAAATACCGGATAGTGATCAGAATAATTGACTTTGACGATATCGAACTCCAGTGTTTGGAGTCCTGCCGATTCCAGTATGTAGTCAATTCTTAGCCCGGGAATGCTGCCTGCATAAGTGGTTCCAATCCCCACTCCTGCTTTTTTGAAGGTATCTGTTGTTCCTTTAGAAAGCAGGTGATAGGCATTGGATTGGGGCACATCATTAAAATCTCCGCAGATGATCACCGGATTGGGACTTCTTTGAATATGCTCAGCTATTTCCTTGGCCTGAATGGCTCTCTTTCTGGCAGAATTCCGGTATTTTCCAATCATTCCCCTGATGGTCAACCAGGTCTGCTTTTGTTGGATCTTTCCCTCAGAGGCTACTTTATCTGCTATTTTTGAGACCTCATTGGATTGAAGGTGAATATTAAATAACCGGTAGACTTTTTCTCCGATTGTTATGTCTGCTGATAAATATCCATTGGATCGGTTATTGTAATACTTCGCTCTCTTTTTACTGATCGGATATTTCGAAAAAACAGCAAGTTGACCTCCCTGATCCTGAAAGAAGTGCTTGCAATCTGTGCCTTTGGTAATATAATCCATAAAAGGGCCAGCTGCTCTCGGAACGGGGAACTCCTGAAAGCATAGGATATCGGGTTGGTATTCGTTGATGAGACCAGTAATTTCTTCTTCTGTGAGTCTTGTTGTTCCTCCTCCCGGTTTAACAAGGTTCCGGCAATTATAGGTCATAACCCGAATTTCAGTTTCAGTTTCAGGGTGGTTAGGTTTGGTTCGAAATCCCACAAGGCTGGTTAATTGCCCCCAACCCAAAATCAACCAGGCGAGTGAATAGATAAAATAGCGCTTTCGCAATACGCCCCAAATGAATACAAACAGGATATTTGCCAATACCAGCCAGGGATAAAAGAGGCCGAGAATGGAAAACATCCAGAAACTCTGAGGGGAGACGTAAGGAGAAATATAGGCACCGAATCCTAAAAAGATGGTGAATATATTGATCCAGAAAAGTATTTTTACCATTACAAAGTTTTGGGTCAATTTGCGAGTTTTGATGTGGTTTTAAAAATAAAAATAGTTGAAATATTTTGATTAACAAATCTTCCTTCCACCAATCTTTGAAGTCCTGCCAGAATATTGTTGCCGGAGAAAGCACCCGATTGGGAGGTTACAGCCTGCCGCCATTTGAATCACTCAATCTCGGCTTATATACGGATGATGACCAGGAATCTATTCTGAAAAACAGGCAGTATTTTTTCGAATCCATCGGCATCAAACCCGAACAATCGGCAGGTAGTCATCAGGTACACGGAGATCGTGTTATTCATGTTAAACAACCTGGGCAATTTGAAGGTTATGATGCATTGATTTGTAACCAAAAAGGAATATTTCTGACAGTAACAGTCGCTGATTGCACTCCTGTTTTGGTTTTTGACTCCCGCAATGAAGCCGTTGCAGCTATTCATGCCGGATGGAAAGGTACTGTGCTGGAAATTGTTCGAAAAGCATTGAAACTGATGTCAAAAAATTTCGGCACAAAAGGCGAGGATTGCCACGCCTATATTGGCACTTGCATTGATGAATGTTCCTTTGAGGTTGACGCGGATGTGGCTGATCATTTTGACAGCCAGTTCAAGAGGTGGGATGACAACCTAAAAAAATATTTCATCGACTTAAAAGAAGCTAATAAAAAACAATTGCTTGATTTTGGGGTACCTCATGAACACATCGAAGTTTCTCCGTATTCGACCTATGAGCATAACGAACGATATTTTTCTTATCGTAAAGAAAAAGGACAGACGGGGAGGATGCTCGGAGTGATTGGGATGATGGACGATTAACGGTAGACGACTTACGGTAGACGACTTACGGTGGACGATTAACGGTAGACGAGTTACGGTGGACGGTGTAAGGGGTGGGCTGTTCCTGGCTAGAGTTTTCAATTCACAGTACCAATTGGCAGTCATAATAAGAAATACTATTTTTTTGAAAAATAGTATTTCTGAACCCATAACCCGAAATGGAGTAAAGTGACATCCTCGTGCACTATAGTGCCGGGACGCGTAACCCGAAACTAATAAAATCTCAAAAATCTTTGTTACCTTGGTCATCAGATTATAAAGCCAAAAATGTCCGTAAAAGCCATCATACCTGTTGCAGGCAAAGGGCTCCGGCTACGGCCGCTGACCTATACCCAGCCCAAACCCCTTATTTCTGTGGCTGGAAAGCCAATAATTTCTTTTGTGATAGACCAGTTACTGGATATTGGTGTCGAAGATTTTGTCTTTATCCTGGGCTATCTTGGAGAAAAGATCAAATTGCACATCAAGGAAAATTACCCTGAATTAAAAACCACCTTTATTTTCCAGGAGGACCGCCTAGGATCAGGACACGCCATCTGGATGGCCAGAGAAACCATCAGGTCTTCCGACGAAGTGCTCATCTGTTTCGGAGATACCATCATCGATATGAATCTCCAGAAAATTATGGAAGTTCCCTTAAATTGTATCGGTGTAAAAAAGGTGGACGATCCAAGAAATTTTGGAGTTGTTGAAGTGGGCAAAAACGGAAAGGTAAAAGCCGTGGAAGAAAAGCCAAAAATTCCAAGATCAAACCTGGCCATGGTAGGCATTTATAAGATCAATAGAGTTCCCGGGTTTTTGACTGCTTTGGAAAAGGCGGTGGCCATAGGTTTTGAGCAAGAACAGGAAATCCACCTTACTGACGTCCTTTCCGAAATGATCAAACAAGGCAGTAATATCAAAACCTTTGAGGTGGATAACTGGTTTGACTGCGGGCAAATTGACGTTTTGCTGGATACGAATGCTACTTTCCTGGATCGGGATGGGTATGCTTCATTTGACCTTCCAAGCTTTTACAATTCAATCATCATTCATCCGGTAAGCATTGGAGAGAATTGCGATATAAGCAATTCCATCATTGGTCCACATGTCACTATCGGTGACAATGTTACCATCAACGGTGCTATCGTAAAAAATTCCATCATCGGAGAATATTCCACCATTCAGGAGATTATTTTGAGGAAGTCAGTGGTAGGAAATGATGCAACGATTACCGGATTTCGTCAAAGCCTTAATATTGGTGACAATACAGAAATAGATTTCAGCCCAAAATAAAAAAAGGCAGGGAAAAAATTTCCCCGCCGGATTAATCGATAGAAACTTAATCTCCTATCATGAGTATCAAATGAAAAAGACAATCTAAATTCTATATATTTTATTTTCCTTCAATATTTTTTTAGAAATATTGAATTTTATTCAAATAAACACCACTTTTGTTGTGGCTGTTCAACTTTTTTCTCCGCTTTCGCTTTACAATTACAATATTAAGGGGGTTTTTGTATTCTGTACAATTACTTTTAGAGGGGATATAAGAAATTAAAGCCCCCGATTTTTTTTGTAACAAACTGAAAATAAATAAGTTGCCGTGTTAAACAATCCTATACCCACGCATCATTCCGATACGCTGTTTAACCTAATAAAAACGCTGACAAAGGCTGAAAAACGTAATTTCAAGCTTTATGCCAATCGTACGCAAAGCCGTTCCCAACTGAAATTCATTCAGCTTTTTGACATATTGGACAAACAAAAAGAACCTAATGACGAGCAGGTACTGAAAAGAATTGAGGGCCTCAAGAAGAACCAACTGGCCAATATGAAACAGCACCTGTACCGGCAAATCCTTAAGAGTCTCCGACTCATCCACCAGCAAAAGAATGTCTCCATTGAGATCAGAGAACAAATTGACTATTCCTACATTCTATACGGTAAGGGGCTTTATATGCAAGCTTTAAAGGTATTGGAAAAATGCCGTCAACTGGCTCGTGAAAATCACCTGAACATTCTCCACCTGGAAATCCTGGAATTTCAAAAACTTATTGAAGAAAGACATATTACGAGAAGCCGTTCCATAAAGAAAAGAATTGAACGGTTATTAACCGAAAGCCGGGCCCAAAGCGAGATCATCCACAACCGAAGCAAACTCGCTAACCTGAAAATAGAGATTCACGGTTTTTATATCAAATACGGCCATGTTCAGAATGAAAGGGACATGGACATCGTAAGACGTCTTTTCCAAAATGGTCTCAACCAGATCAAACTGGAAAGACTGAGTTTTTTCGAAAAGATCTTTCTGCACCAGGCACATGTCTGGTATTATTATATTTTGCTTGACTTCGAAAATTGTTACAACCACGCCCTGAAATGGGTGAAAATCATTGAAGACAACCCTCAATTCCTGGATTTTGATCCGGATTTGTATATGCGGGGGCTACATTATGTTTTGACTTCCTCTTACCACCTTAAGGCCATCGATAAATTCAATCAGCACCTTAAGCACTTCAAAAAATTTGAGGAAGAGCGAAGAAAAATATTCAATGATAACTCTACAATCCTGGCATTCCTTTACATTCAGACTTCAAGCATTAACAAACATTTCCTGATGGGAACCTTCAGTGAAGGGGTCAAGAAAATTCCCGGGCTGCTGGAAAAGCTGAATGAGTACAGTAGTAAGATGGATATCCACCGGATTTTGGTGTTTTATTACAAAATTGCCTACATGTATATCGGTAATGAAGACTATGATACGGCTCTTGATTACCTCAACGCAATCCTGGACCTCAAAGCAGGGGATTTAAGGGAGGACATCCAAAATTATTCTCATTTGCTTAGTATTCTTGCCCATTTCGAATTGGGTAATTACCAGCTGTTGGAATACATGGTTGGTAAGGTTCGAAAATTACTTTCAAAAACTAAAGAACTCAATGCTGTTCAGCGGAAGACTTTCCGGTTTTTCAACAACATCATCAAAAAACCGGAATCCGAACATATGGATCTCTTTAAAAAATTCCGGGAAGAAATTCGTAAAATCGAAAACGACAGACTGGCCATCAGGGATTTCATGTATCTTGATGTTCCTGCGTGGATCGACAGTAAAATTGAAAAAAAACCGATGGCTGAGATCATCCAAAACAGACCAAGGAGTGTTGATTGATCGTGTTAAATTGAGAAAAAACTATTGTGAGTAAGAAAAAAATCCTCTTCCTTATCAACCCTGTGGCCGGGCGGAAAAATAATTTTGACTATGCCTATTATATCGACAAATACATTGATCAGTCGGTATTTTTGCATGAAGTCTACCGGCCAAATAAAAAAGATGAGGCAACTGAATTATTAAAGGAAAAAGCCGACAGCTTTGATATCGTCGTCGCGGTAGGCGGAGATGGTACTATCAATGAAGTGATCAATGGTTGTGCCGGCACTCAGGCAATTTTGGGCATTATTCCGGCAGGCTCCGGCAATGGTTTAGCCTATTCTTTAGGAATTCCTTTCAGCATCAAAAAAGCCATTAAACTTATTAATAATTACGAGGATAATCTTCAAAAAATTGATTTGATTCTGGCCAATGACAGATTTGCTGTCAATCAAATCGGTTTCGGTTTCGATGCGCATATTGCCAACCTTTTCTCCAAAACTAAAAAACGGGGTTTATTGAAATATGCCTATTTGTCCCTGAGAGAATACTTCAAATATAAAAACGAGCCTTTTTCGTTCAAGGCCAACGGAAAGGAATATGAAGCACATGCATTTGTGGTCAATTTTTCAAACAATTCCCAATTTGGAAATAAAGCACATATTGCTCCGCTGGCTGACTTAAGGGATGGAAATCTGGAAATCAGTACATTGGCACATTTCCCAAAAATTCTATTACCGCTCATACTGATCAGGCTCTTCAGGAAAACCCTCCACCGGTCCAGATTCTATGAATCGTTTAAGGCTCAAACAGCTACCATTCCTTTTCAGGAAGATGTTTTGCTAAACATGGATGGGGAACATATTGGGTTGACACGGGATCTGGATCTAAAAGTTTTGAGGCAAGAACTTGCCGTGATTGCCTGACGGACTTTCAACTTTTCAATTGAAATAATTATTCATCAGACTCAAGGATAGATTTTGGGTACCTTATTGACCTCGGCTTTTGCCTGAAAAAGCATACCTGAAAACAGGATTATCCTTTTCCTGTCTTCTACTGTTTCAGTTCCAGCTTTTCCAGAGGAGTTTCCTTGATCCATTTGATATCGCCCTGCTTATCGATCTTATAATTTGCCCACCCCGGGACACCGTCTTTTTCGTAATGCAGCCGGATGTGTTTTTCGTATACTTTACAATTCAGGAAGGTCAGATCATTTTCTTCGCAATATTTCCTGGCCGCAACGATATCCTGCCTTCTGGAAAAAACACTGCGAACCCATAAGATCGCTACAACTACAATGATGATATAAAAAAGCGTATTGAGCATGGAAAAGATCAACTAATTGGTCCTTTTCAAATTTACTTTAATTAGAGGTAAAATGCAATTACGGGAGTCAGGTTACCCATATTTTGTCTCTTCAAGACTCCTAAGTCTCACCGGGACGACCTATGGGTAAAGCCCAACCGATAACTACCTCTCAAGTGTTGTAGGCACGTAATATGCTTTAACTTATCAAAAGTCATACTCCTGCAAAAAATAAACTTACTCCTCCCCTTAGTGGCTTGTCAAGCTTAAATTGACGGTGAACTTCCAGTGCCTTTTTCCTCTACTCTTCGTTGAAGAACCGTTTTCCGTAGCTTTGGCTATGCAAAAGAACTACCGACCAGAGGTACGGTACAGGCTTTCGCCTCGATTAGAGAAAAAAATCCCCACAATTTCAACCGCCATTCAAACGTTGACAAGCCCCTAGTGCTTATGATAAACCTTGGCCACAATACGCCAGCCACTTTCAAATTTCAATAAGGAAAGGTAATCCGTGTAGACATGTTTGCCTTTGTGGGAAAGTTCAATTTTCACACTGGCTGCACCTCCGGTTACATCAACAGCTGCAAAATTATGGGTCCATACATTCTTGGAAGCATCAAATTTTGGATCGGCTTTTCTTTCAGCAACCCCATCGGCCCAAACCGCTATCGGATACTTGGCAATATCTTCTCCCTTAGCAGAAAAAATGGCAAAATCCTCGTGAAAACCGGCACGCATGGCATCCGGATTCAGCCCATTAAAGGCACCGTTGACATAGGATTTTTCGATCAGGGCTTTGACGGCTTTTACATCCTCAGATTCTTCAGAATTAGCATTGGTAAAGGCAAAAATGCCGGCGCTCAGGAAGATAAGCCCGGCCAGCAGGAAATGTTGTAATTTCATAATTATTGAAATTGTCGGGTTAAAAAATATCCTTTAAGATAAGGAAAAAGTGAAAAAGTGGAGCCTGGTTTAGCGAAGAGAAATCCCGAACCTACCTGCTCGGCGTCGCCAGACAGACAGAATTTAATATGGAGTGTACACGAGTGCCGGGGAAGAAGATGTAAAGTTTTCCTCCCCTAAATCAAAGAAATTTTTGGCCAAACAAAATAAAGAAAAAGATCTCTTATCATATTATTGCTCTTCAAATAAGAGTTTCACTTTCGGATCCAGAATCACCTCTTTTACCGTTTTATCCGTTTTTATCGAGACATTCTCTTTTTTAGCCTTCATTTCAACCCTTTCCAATGCAGTGGAACCATCCTCAAAGGTCAGTCCGATTTCGATAGGAAAATTAAAAGGTTCCGGTTGTGTTTGGGTTATTTCAATTTCGAGTTTATCCCCTTCCTGCTGCCAGGATTTCTTTAAAACCGGTTGACCGGGACGGAATATCCATTGTTCAAAAAAGGATTTCAGGTCCTGTCCACTGACCTCCTCCATCACCGCTTGAAAATCGGAAGTCAACGCATTGGACAATTTATATTTTTCATAGTAGGCCTGAATGCCTTTCCAGAAAATATCCTTACCCAGTTTATGACGCAACATATGCAATACCCATCCGCCTTTTTGGTAGGAATTCGGATTGAGCAATTGGTTATAATCTTCAATTTTGGGATTAACAACGGGAACATTGTTTCTCCGGGCAAAACTTGTAACCTGGTTCCTTTCATTCTGCATGCGTTCCATCATAATGACTTCACCATGAGTATCTTCCATGTATAGATTGGTGAGATAAGTCGCAAAACCTTCACTCAGCCAAATATGGTGCCAACTGAGCTCTGAGGCAGAATTGCCAAACCATTGATGTACGATCTCATGGGCGATAAGGGCTTCGTGGTCTTTATTTCCGGTAACGGAATTTTCATAATAGAAGATGTTGCCGGCATTTTCCATGCCTCCGTAACGTGTCTTTGATTGCACATTGGCGAGCTTCTCATTCGGATACTCCCCTATTTTTTCGGTGTAATAATCCAGCACCTGAACTGCCATTGCATAATCTGTAAAACCAGCTTCTTTATTCTGCGGATATACCCAACTGGTAACCGGCGTTCCATGGGAAAATCCGGCCAACTGCACCGCAAAACGCGCCACACCAATGACCATTACTTTGGGCGGCATAGGTACTTCTGATTTGAAATGGGTGAATTTGTTTCCACCCTCAAGATTAGTTTCCTCAACCTGACGTCCGGTGGCTACGACCTGATAGTGATCTGGTGCGGTAACCAAAAACTCCACAGTAGCTTTATCAGAAGGATGATCAACAACGGGTAACCAGTAATGCGCCCTGTCCGGCCAATTGTCACCAAAGAACGTACGATCACCGAATTTATTTCTGGAGATGATAAGTCCATCTGAAGGCTCTCCACTATAAGTGATGGTGTAATTCCTTACCGCTCCGGCAACGACTTTATCGCCAGGGTGAATTATCAGATTATCTTCCTCATGCACAAAGTGTACAGATTTACCATTTTCCAAAATTTGGGATACCTCCATTCCTACTCCGGTCGTTTGAGCCGCCGCAAGGTCAAGTGTAAAAAACTCCACCTCTTTAAGGAATTTAACCTCTACTTTGGCTTTTCCTTCAATCACATCCGTTTCATCGGAAAGCGTTAAATGAAAAGCATAATGCTGTACGTCGATCTGCTCAAACCTGGGCATATGCCTCTGAGCAGTAGCTACATTCACACAAAAAATAAAAACAAAAACCCCTCCAAGTATGGAGCGTTTATTGGAAAGCAGTGATTTCATCATAATAAATTTATTGACAGATCATTGGAAGTATTGCATCAAACCAATCTACTAATGCGATTTGCTTGGCCTTACTGAGGTCAATGCAGGCATCAGAAAAACGGTTAAGCTCCATATAAGCCTGCCCGCGAGCGATAAGCATGGCTCCGTCATTTGGAAACATTTCCAGTGCTTTATTCATCAGCTTCAGGCCTTGTGCGGAATCTTCACCATCAATCATGAAATTCCCATCATTGATGAGATCTATGGCTTCATTGTATTGCTCTATAGTTTCCTTACAATGTGCTGCTTCCGGGGTAAACCCAAGGGTCATATCAAATGAAGCGGGAACTTTCCGTCCGTTGTGTTCGGCAAGATCCCAGTGCCCGATCGTGGAGGTGGTGGCATTGATCGCTTCATACCAAAACTGGTCTCCAAGGCCGTTATAATCCGTCATTTCCAATACTCTGACATCACCGTTGGCCCTGACAAGTACCTGCACATCAATATTACCTATGAGACAACTATCATTCCCGATTTTGGGATATTTCAATTTTTCAGACAAAAAGTTGGCGAGAGAGTCCCCCCCTCCTATAAATTGAAGCGGTTTATCAAACACCTGCCAGATAGAATCCCCCTGGACGATCTCAAAATCAGGTGGTGCCTGTAATTTAAACCTGACGGGTAGCACATATCTAGCACGGACATCCTGCCCCTCATGCTGCCCAGGCACCCATCTCACACCCAGACCGTTCATTGCATTGACAATACGCAACGCTTCATCTCCACAACCGCCACCGATATCACGCATGACCTCACTGTTGGAAATAGTTCCATCTCTTTCCACCACAAACCTCAGCACTATGGTGCCTTCGATATTCTGTCTGCGTGCCTCAAAGGGGTAATTGATATTTTGATATAAAAAAGCGAGCAATTGTTGCTCGGCACATTTTTGTTTTACCGCTATGGTAGTATCGAGTCCCTCACAGGCTGGAAAGCGGGGAGCCACCTCAACCACTTCGTAAATCGTTGTATCCACGGTGACCGTATCGGTTGCTGCAACTTCTTCCTGAGCAAAACCTGCCACACATACCATCATCAAAAATCCTAGTAAAAAAATCCTCATCTGTTAATGTAAATTATAAATGATCAATTTTAACTTCAAATATTTTTAGGTTTCGCCTTTTGCTTACCCAAGAGCTCGTGTTAAGACAAAACCTTGATTTTTTCTGGTTAAAAGGGTTCAAGGAGTTCAAATAGTATCGGGGGTTCCCTATTTTTCACTCTGAAGCCCTCATTGCAATAGCCGCTTATTTTGGAAAGACTTCTTTTATATACAGAGCCCGAATTTCATAATCCATGAGGCTTCTCTGCCAACCGGTACTGGTACTTCCCACTGGTACTATCATCACCGTACTACGACAAATTTCCCAACAGCCACAATCCTTCCCTTTTCAACGATCGATAAAACGTATTCTCCATCGGGCAAGTTACTGATATTAATCTTATTGGCGCCTGCTTTTCTCTCCAAAACGATTTTTCCCGTCAAATCGCTGATTTCAACAGCAAATTCGCCTTGTTTTTCGATATTGATAAAATCACTGGCAGGGTTTGGACTAATAGAAACAACAGGGAAACTTACAGGTTCAACCGAATTAATTTCGTTGATCGTCACCTTTAAAGTACGATTGGTGACCGTTTGATTTTCTTTCATCCCACCAGCAATGATATATTGGTCCGGGGCGATTTTCCCAATGCCTCTCAAATCCATGACCGGGACAAAATATTGAATAAGGGGAGCAAGTATTCCGGTTTCCGGATCATAATAAGTAATCCGTTCATTTGGAGGAACGCCTCCTGAACCATTGTAGGCAATACCGTCAAAATTATAAGTCACGTCCGACCCGCCGAACCAAACTGGTTTCCCTTCAAAATCACTCGCGCCCATACGGTAACCGATAGCGCCATTATCAATACTGCCTTCCCAGGTAATTTCTGTCGGATTTTCAGGGTTGATATACCCTTTGCGAAAAAAAGTTGATGCGGGGAAATTTCCTACAGACTTGGCTCCGCCTGCATAATAAATGGTATCCCCGATAATGGTTCCTGAACCTCCGAATACTTTCCAGTTGGAATTTTCAAAAACCGGAGTACCCTGCAACCAGGTATCCGAAGCAGGATTATAGATCTGTACATCGGAAACATTGGTGGTATTACTCCAGCCAGTGATCACATAGATCAGGCTGTCTCTCCAAACGGCCTGTACCTGGTCATCTATCGGAGTAGGGACAGGAGTGCCGTCCGGCAGATAGGTATTTGTTTCCGGATCATAAATATGGACTTTATCCGAAGAAATTTCCGAATAGTTACTTGCCACGTGGTAGCCACCAATGATATAGACCTTGTTTTTGACTGTACTCGCCCCGGCTGCTATTTTGCCACCATTGGGGTCGGGTAATGGATCGATAGCTTCCCACAAATTATTCTGAACATCAAAACGGTAAGACCGCAAATGGATACCGTCCCAGTCTTTGGTAGTATCTATTCCTGAAAAAGAAAACACAAAGGGATTGCCATTAACTGTTGCCTCCGTAACTGCATTATTACTGACCGCTTCAGGCATTGGCGCCAATACTTCCCAAGAGACCTCCTGGGCACAGGAAGAAAAACCAAATAAGAGCAAAAAAGAACAAAGCGTAAAAAGACGCATATGACAAAAGTTAATAACCGGTGTTCAAAAATCAGTTGTTCGGAAAAGCTCCGCCATCTCTGGCCAGTTTTCTCAGTATCGGACTGCAACGATAGCGGTCCTCAAGGTATTCATGATAAAGGGCATCCATTCGTTGCACGCAGGTTTGGATGCCGATTTCATTTGCCCACCGGAGTAATCCTTTCGGATAATTTACCCCTTTTGTCATGGCCAGATCGATATCTTCACCGGTAGCAATATGAAGGTAAAGGGCATCGGCTGCCTCATTGATCAACATAACCACGATCCTGTCTGCAATCGCTTGTCCCAGAGCCTTATCTTCAACAGGTTGCTGCCTTGCCGCTCCCTCAGTATAATCGTAGAAGCCTTTTCCCGATTTGCGACCGAGGTAACCGGCATCAACGAGACTCTTTTGGGCAAAAGAAGGCTTGTAACGCGGGTCGTAATAAAAAGCTTTAAAGACGGATTCTGTCACTTTGTAATTGACATCATGCCCTATATAATCCATTAGGGTAAACGGCCCCATGCGGAAGCCGGCAATGGTGGTCATAGCCCAGTCGATGGTTGCCTCATCGGCAATACCTTCTTCTAAAATTCTCAGTGCTTCCCCGTAAAAAGGACGGGCGATGCGGTTGACGATAAACCCGGGAGTATCTTTTGCCGTCACGGGTAACTTTCCCCAAGCGGTCATGAGATCCCTGGCTTTTTCAACATACTCCTGGCTGGTTTGTATAGCCGGGACGACCTCTACCAGTTTCATTAAAGGAGCCGGATTGAAAAAATGTAACCCCAGAACCCTGCCAGGATTTTCACAGGCACTTGCTATAGAGGCCACAGACAAAGAAGAAGTATTGGTCGCCAGGATACAATCATCCGACAATATATCTTCCATCTGGTCGAACAAATCCTTTTTTACACCCAAATCCTCAATAATTGCTTCTATGACCAATTGACTGTTTTTAATATCATAAAGGCTATCCACGAGGTTGATCCGACCTAAAATGGCCTCCTTTTCCGAGTTGTCGATCCTTCCCTTTTCGATCAGCCTGCTGAGGATTTTATCGAGTTTGTTCCATGCATTTTTAAGCGCATCAGGATTGTTATCATAAAGGTGTACCTGATGACCCGCTGTGGCTGCTACCTGAGCAATACCCATGCCCATGGTACCGCTACCGATGACGGCAATTTCAATCATTATTACTTATTGTCTTGTTTGGCAAAGACCCGTTTCAATAAATCCGTGGTTCTTGCAGCAAGGTTATTTCGAATATTTTTTTCCTCTTTTTCAACCATGCTGAACAAACCTTTCAAAGCCTCCTGAGTGACATAGTCGTCCAGGTCGGAATTTATTTGTTCAACGAAAGGGATTTTATTGTAGGCGGTAATCGCATCTGACCAGTACTGCCTTGCATTAAATTTATCGAGAGATTCCACAATCACCGGATTAAACTCCCGGTATAGTTTATTGGAAGTAGCCCCTTCCAGATAACGCGTTGCAGCATCGTCCTCTCCCATCAAAATATTCATTACATCTTTGAAGGTCATATTTTTGATGGCCTGCACAAAAATGGGTTTGGCTTTTTTAGCCGCATCTTCCGCTCCACGGTTGATCTTTTCCAGGATGATTTCTTCCACATTAGTGAAGCCAGGAATATTTTGGAGCTTGTTAGTTACTTTTCTGGCTTCGGGAGGCAACAGGATTTTATAACTGCTTTTGTAATAACCGTCTGTTTGAGAAAGCGTGGCTGCACCTTTGCTCACGCCGGAATTGAGTGCTTCCTTTAATCCGGCAGCAATCTGGCTGTCGGTAAGTTCTGCACTTTCTTCTAAGATGGTACCCAGGGCACTTTGTAATTCTGCACATGCATACAACTGGGTAATCAGCAGCAAAGCAAATATCTTTTTGATCATGATTTCTGTATTTAAATCAGTTAAAAAATTGGATCACGTTTATTAAAACGTAAGATTATGCCCGGGGATAGTTACTGAAAAGTTAATTATCCCGGCAGCAATTCAAGGAGATCGAAAAGTTTGGATACTTCGAACGACCCTGTGCTGATCTCTACACTTGCCTTTTCCACTTCTCCTTCAAGCGGAGGATTGATTTTTGTTAATTTGAGGCGTATTCCTTCAATATTTTCGAAATGCTCATTGATCCGATCGACAATCCGGATGGCCACTGTTTCCAATAATTTGGCTGGTTCCTTCATTTCCACCTTACACAGATAGAAAAGGGTTTCGTAATTGACAGATTTAAAAAGATCATCTTCTTCAGCGGCATCGGAGATTTCCGTTTCCACAAAAAGGTCAATTATGAACTCATTCCCAAGGATTGTTTCTTCCTCGTAGAACCCATGACGACCAAACATTTTTATGCCCTCTAATGAAATAATTGCCATAAGACATGTTTATTTTATTTCTTTTCTATCCAATTTTTTAACCTGACTGGAATATCTGCGTTCCTTTCGGCAAAAGTTTGTTCCCCGACCGTTTCAAAATTCTTAACTGCCACAAAAAGCAAATCTCTGCCCACATCGACCATTAAGGCGAGTTTAGGGTCATTATCTGCCGGTCCTTCCTGAGCTGTAGTGAAAATTAATCCACTCTGAATTTCCAGCGGAGTTTCCTGTTTCCAAATTCTTACAGCTTCAGGAAAAGCCTCTTTCCCCATAAGATCATTCATTCTGGACCTAAGGGCTGTGTTGCCGAGGAAATTGATGGCGCTCGGATAATTGCCCACATATTTTTCAAGATAACTCAATGGAATGGTCTGTGGTTGATAATCCTCATTAGATGTTTGAGATTGGTTTTGGGTTTGCTTAGCACTGTTTTCAGTCGCTATTCTCGCTCTCTCCTTATCTCTTTCCCTGATAGCATTAGCTTCTTCTTGTGTCACCTGGTAGTCAGGACGAGTTCCTTTTTCCTGTTTTTCTTTTTTCACTCCTGTAGAAGAAGCGTTATCGTTAGCAGGTTGCTCATTACAGGAAGCCAAAAACAAAAAAGAAAGGAATATGAAAACAAAACGCATGATATAGATTTTGAAATGAAAAATTATTTCGGGCAAAGATATTAATATTCCGTTAGTCATTTATTCTAATCACCGAATTACGTACCTTTGCCCAAAATTACCTAACCATTTCAAAAGTAAAAAAATGAGTGAAAATAATGGCAACCCTCTCGTTGTTAAAAGAACGAAAGCAGATCCTTTTCAGAGCCACGATTATTTCAATATTGATGCTTTGTTGGAGGAAGATCACATTCTTGCGCGTGATGCGGTAAGGGATTGGGTTAAGCAGGAGGTAACTCCGGTAATTGAAGATTATTTTGAAAAAGCGGAATGCCCTCACCATCTTTTTAAAGGACTTGGTGAAATCGGGGCGTTTGGTCCGAGTATACCTGTTGAATACGGTGGAGGAGGAATGGATGAAATGGCTTATGGAGTCATTATGCAGGAACTGGAACGTGGAGATTCCGGGATCCGTTCGATGGCTTCCGTACAGACATCCCTCGTGATGTACCCGATTTTCAGATATGGAACAGAAGAACAAAAGCAAAAATACCTCCCCAAATTAGCCACAGGAGAAATGATTGGCTGTTTTGGCCTGACCGAACCTGACCACGGCTCCAATCCGGGAGGCATGGTCACCAATATTAAGGAAGACGGCGATGCTTACATTCTGAACGGTGCTAAAATGTGGATCACTAACTCTCCTGTTGCAGATATTGCTGTTGTGTGGGCTAAGGATGAGGAAGGTAAAATCCGGGGTATGGTTGTGGAAAAAGGCATGAAAGGTTATTCAGCACCCGAGATTCACGGAAAATTATCTCTGAGAGCATCTATCACCGGAGAGCTGGTTTTTGAAGATGTCCGCGTTCCAAAGGAAAATATGTTTCCTGACATCAGAGGTCTGAGAGGCCCATTATCATGCCTGTCCAAGGCGCGTTATGGTATTGCCTGGGGAGCTATCGGAGCAGCAATGGATTGTTATGATTCTGCATTGCGTTATTCCATGGAGCGGGAACAGTTCGGCAAACCAATCGGCCATTTCCAGCTAACCCAGAAGAAGCTGGCAGAAATGATCACGGAGATCACCAAAGCTCAGCTATTGGCATGGCGCATGGGAACTTTGGCTAACAAAGGGGAAGCATCTGCCGCACAAATCTCCATGGCCAAACGCAACAATGTCGACATGGCCTTGACCATCGCCAGAGAAGCACGTCAAATTCATGGTGGAATGGGTATCACCAATGAATATCCGATCATGAGGCATATGATGAACCTGGAATCAGTGATCACCTATGAAGGTACGCATGACATTCACTTGCTGATCACCGGTTATGATGTCACTGGCTTTAACGCTTTTAAATAAAGGGGCTTAAGCCTGCCAACCAGAGACAGAGGTGGATTAATTGAGGATTGATGCCTTTTCAATCTCACTCAATCCACCTCATACTTTTTCAACCTTCATTCAAAGGCCCAAAGACTGTAGGCTGAATACTGTGGACTGCCCCATGCAACCTCATGGAAGTTAATAAGTCGTTAAATATTAGCGGTATAAAGGCCGAAATATTATAAATTTATACTTTAGACAAAACAAATTCCCCGGTTGAAAACGTTAATTACTCGGCAGGATGACCTGAAATTTTACTTTGTTCGGAGAATTCCTGCCTGTACATACTTATCACATCATCATTTTTAAACTCGACTAATAAAGTGCTAAGTATGATCTGCCAAAAATTATATACTATGAAGAGGAGTTTCCTGATCGCTGCTATTTTATCCCTGTTGTTTTTTACGGAAAGTTTCGGACAAACGGATACCATCTATTTGTACAATGCTTCTTTTGAGGATTTCCCTCAAGCCAGTACCCCCCCAAGAGGTTGGAGGAACTGTGGCTGGGCATCTGAATCACCACCGGATACACATCCTGCTGGATTTTTTGAAGTGGTAAAACCGGCATATGATGGAAACACCTACCTTGGAATGGTCGTCAGAGACAATGAAACCTGGGAATCTGTAAGCCAGCGAATGAGTAAAGCTATGGAAGCAGGACAATGCTATGAATTCTCCATCATGCTTGCCCGCTCAGAACTATATGTCAGTGTAAGTCAGGCCTCCGGGCAGGATGCCAATTACACGACTCCGGTAAAACTTAAAATATACGGAGGTTTCAGCCAGTGCGGAAGAGAAGAAGTGCTTGGAGAAACCAAGGAAATCATCAATCATCGCTGGGTAGAATACCAGTTCAAATTTGAACCTACCCAAAGCTTCACACATTTGACTATTGAAGCTTTTTATAAAACCCCTACCCTTTTCCCTTATAACGGAAATGTATTATTGGACAAAGCTTCACCAATCGTTTTGGTGCCATGTGACGATACCATTGCGGCACAGGAAGAGACTCCGGAACCTGCTCCAAAACCAGAACCGCCTAAGCCGGAACCACCAAAACCAGCACCACCAAAAACGCCCACAAAAACAGACACCACCCAGCCTGTAGCTGAAGCAAAAAAAGATGTAACCCTTGCCGGTGTAGAAAGAGCTGATTTGAAAGAGGGACAGGTTATACGGTTGAAAAATGTTTATTTCCAGGCAGACAGTGCCAGCATTACGCGAGATTCTTATGAAGCGCTGAATAACATTTTTGATTTTCTCGATGCCAATAAAGATGTAATTATTGAGGTTGGAGGACATACCAATTCCCGTCCACAACACGATTATGCCGACAACCTGTCCACTGAAAGAGCAAAATCCGTAATGCAATATCTCGTAAACAGAGGTATTGAACCGCGTAGAATCAAATACAAAGGATACGGTAAACGCCAGCCTATCGCGACGAATAATACGCTTGGCGGCAGAAAATTAAATCAACGGGTGGAAATTAAGATCCTTAGTTTTGACGGGTGATTTGATCCCGGATTGAGGACTTACCTTCTTCTTAAACTTCTACACCTGCCTTCCTGCGGTCAGCAGGCAGGTTGGATATTCTGCGGTTCAGTATCGCTTGCCGGAAGGACTATTGAGTTGAATATTTGAATGGAAGAATTATGATTTGGGAACACCCTTACAGAACAGCAGAACCTGCCTTACTGCGACAGCAGGCAAGGTATTGAATATCCAACCGCAGAATGTAGAAGTATTCTCCTTATTGAGAAGAATTAACTTCAAAACCCAAACCCTTCAAATCCTCCCAAAAATCGGGATAGGACTTAATCACCACTCCGGGTTCTTCAATTTTTATTTCTCCTAACATAGCCAATGGTGCAAAGGCCATAGCCATCCGGTGGTCCTCGTAGGTCTCAAAAACGGGAGTTTCCTGCCAGGCGGCCTGACCTTCAACGAGGTAATGTTCGGTGGCAGCATCCTTGGTGATACTTTCAGGCAACAGGTTGAACCAGGCATTGACCTTGGCAAGTTCATTCTGAAGAGCTTTGATCCTGTCTGTTTCTTTGATCTTTAATGTCTTCAACCCTGTAAACAATCCATGTACTCCGGTACCTGCGCAAACCACCGCCAATGTCTGGGCCAGATCAGGGCACTTGATGAAATCCCATTCAAAGACTTCTCCGGCTTCACCCTGTTTACTTAGGTGAATGCCCGTTTCGTTGAAAGTTGTCCGAATACCAAATTCCTCCATCATTTTGGCTAAAACGGAATCTCCCTGAACACTGTTTTCGAACAAGCCATCCAGTTGTAAATCAACTTCTTTAGCAAAAACAGCCATCGCATAATAATAGGATGCTGCGGACCAATCGGCTTCAACCGTAAATGGTCTCGCCTCATACGCTTGCGGTTTCACAACGATGGTATTGCCTTTCCATTCATGTTTCACGCCAAAGTACTCCATGGTCTTCAGCGTCATGAGAATATAAGGTACGGAAACGATCTCACCATCGAGGGTAAGTTCCAAACCTTTTGGCAAAACCGGCGCGATCATTAACAGTGCTGAAATATACTGGCTGCTGGTATTAGCCGGGATAGTAAGCTGGTAATTTTGTCCAAAATTGTCAGCCTCATGGATCTTCAGGGGTGGATACCCTTCTTTTTCCACATATTCAATATTTGCTCCAAGATGTCGCATAGCTTCCACCAATACGCCAATTGGACGTTGCTTCATCCGCTCACTGCCGGTCAGCAATTGCGTTCCTTTTTGTAAAGACAGATAAGCTGTGAGGAAGCGGAAGGTAGTTCCTGCAGGACCTGCATCTCTGACGGCCTCATCAGCGGCAAGCAATTTGCCGAGCAATTCCGTATCATTGGCATTCGCCAGTTTGTGAATATCGAAGTGATCTTTACAAAGTGCTTGAATGATCAAGACCCTGTTACTGATACTTTTTGATCCGGCAAGAGAAATTTTTCCTTTTAAATCATCTTTAAGGAAACGGAGAGCATACATGGATAGGAGAGGTTGCTGGTTTCAGGTTGCTGGTTACTGGTTGCTGGTTGCTGGTTTTGGCCAGAAATACTATTTTTTGGAAAAATAGTATTTCTAACCAGATATCCAGACTAATCTTCAATTTTTGCTTCTGAATCTTCTTCTTTTACCGGCTCCTCAGAGTCAGTAGAAGCAGCAGGTTCGTTTTCCACTTCAGGAATTGGTTCATCATCAGGGAATGGACGTTCTCCGATCAATTTGATCAAATCAGATTTGAGAAGCACCTCTTTTTCAAGCAAGGTTTGAGCCAGAATTTCGAGTTCATCCCTGTGCTTCGTCAAAAGATCCTTGGCTCTTTGATATTGAGCTTCGACCATTTTCCGAACCTCCTCATCAATGAGGGTACCGGTTTCATCAGAATATGGTTTACTGAACTGGTCTCTTTGCATTCCATAGAAGGAAACCTGTCCCACTTTATCATTCATACCATAGACAGTGATCATACCGTAGGCCATATTGGTGATCCGGTCCAAATCGTTTTGTGCTCCGGTGGATATTTCATTAAATACGATCTCTTCAGCTGCCCGACCTCCGAATGTCATACACATTCTATCCAGCAACTGATCTGTTCTGGTAATGTATTCATCCTTTGGCAGGTATTGCGCATATCCAAGTGTTCCGATACCCCGAGGAACGATGGTTACTTTTACAAGAGGAGAAGCATGCTCGAGGAACCAACCGCAAATTGCGTGCCCTGCTTCATGGTAAGCGATAATCTTCTTCTCTCGTGGAGAAATGAGTTTACTCTTCCTCTCCAATCCACCAATCACTTTATCCAAAGCGTAGTTGAAATCTTCCATTTCAACCGACTTCTTATTTCTTCTTGCTGCGATAAGCGCGGCCTCATTACAAACATTAGCTATTTCAGCGCCTGCAAAACCGGGAGTCATTTCAGCAAGAACAGCCGGATCAATTTCTTCTGATTTACGAATGTTTTTGAGGTGTACCTTGAAAATCGCTGCCCTTTCCTTGAGGTCAGGTCTTTCCAGTCCGATCTGACGGTCAAACCTTCCCGGGCGCATAAGTGCGCTATCCAGTACATCGGGGCGGTTGGTTGCTGCCATCAGGATAACTCCTTTGTCGGTGGCAAAACCATCCATTTCCACCAGAAGCTGATTCAGGGTATTTTCCCTTTCATCATTACCTCCCTGGAAGTTACCGCGTCCTCTTGCACGTCCGATCGCATCAATCTCATCGATGAATACGATACAAGGCGCTTTTTCACGAGCCTGCTTAAACAGGTCACGAACACGCGAAGCACCAACTCCTACAAACATCTCAACGAAATCAGAACCTGAGATGGAGAAAAACGGAACATCCGCCTCTCCGGCTACAGCTTTCGCCAGCAGTGTTTTACCGGTTCCCGGAGGGCCTACCAACAAAACTCCTTTAGGTATCTTGCCGCCAAGAGCCGTATATTTCTTAGGATTTTTAAGGAAATCAACCACTTCCATTACCTCTTCCTTGGCTTCTTCAAGACCTGCAACATCCTGGAAGGTGATACTTACCTTGGTATTCTGATCGAAGAGTTTGGCTTTGGATTTTCCTATATTGAATATCTGTGCCCCGGCGCCACCTCCGGCACCACCTACTCTACGAATGATAAACAACCATATTATGATGAATAAACCGATGGGAATTACCCAGCTCAGCAATGTACTAATCCACCCCGGTTGACTTTTATAAGTGGGATAAATCCGCTCTTCCCGGGGGATTTCTTCGGCATCCTGAACTCCAATAAGGAAATCATCAAAAGTCTTCTTATCACCGATTTCAATCCAATAGTGCGGTCTGGGGCCGCCAATCTTACTTTTGGCAGCATCGTCATATTCCGGCTTATCGAGGCTTTCTTTGGTGAGGTATATCTGTCCGATCTTATTTTCGGAAACCACAATTTTTTCCACAGCCCTGTCAGCAATCATCTTGTCCAGACGATTAAATGAGATTTGCTCATTGCTGCTCTCAGATACACTGTAAAAATTTATAATCAACAAAATCAGCGCAATGGCTCCATAGATCCAATAAGAACTGAACTTAGGCATCATTGGAGGCTGCTGGTTATTGTTATTATTATTACTACTATTCTTTTGCTCCATCTCTTTTTATTTCTTTGCATTCAGCCATCCTTAGGTGAGAATGCAACCAAAACTTTATTATTTTCCTTAGATAACGTATCTAAAGGCTTTTCGTTGTTACTTTTCGGCAAAACTATTTAAAATCGGGACAAAAGCCCCTGTGCAACAGTTTAAAGGGCTTGATATTCCGTGAACGAGGCGTCGCTCCAAAGATTTTCCAACTGGTAAAATCCTCTCGTTTCTTTATAAAAAACATGTATTACCGTATGGAAATAATCCAGACACACCCAGGATGCTCGTTGAGTACCTTCTACATGTGACGGAAAAATATTGGCTTCCAGTTTTAACCTTTTTTGGATATTATCTGCTATGGATTTTACCTGGGTATTTGAAGTTCCTTCACAAATAATGAAATAATCCGTAGGTGATTCTTCCAGTTTTCGAAGATCCAGTTTGAGGATCTCCTTACCTTTGATGTCATGGATACTGTCAATGATCAAATCGTGTAATTCATCAACAGAATTATTCTGTTCTTGTAACTTAGCGTTTGAATTCAAATTCTATTTTTATTTTTGAATGGGCAATTTTACCCGAAAAAACTATTCTTGTTGCAAAATTTAAACACTCTTTTTGTCGGAAAGGTTCTTCTGGAATTTCCAAATCTCCCTTCAACGAACGCCTACGCCATTGAATTACTGTCAAAAAGCAGGCCAATCGAAGGAACTGTCATTTCGACGGCCAATCAAACAGACGGCCGCGGACAAATTGGCAGTAAATGGTTCAGTTTACCTGGCGAGAACCTCACCTGTAGTGTTATCCTTTATCCGGGATTCCTGAATATTAAGCAACAATTTATGCTCAATATCATTACCTCCCTGGCAGCCCTTGAGGCCATTCAACATTATCTTCCCAACCACAATTGTCTTGTAAAATGGCCTAATGACCTCTACGTTGACAACCAAAAAACAGGCGGTATTCTCATCCAAAACTCCCTGCAGGGACAACACATCCAAAGCACCGTGATCGGACTGGGAATCAATATCTTACAAAAAGAATTCCCTAAGGACATTCCCAACGCCACCTCCTTGAAATTGCTGGCTCCGGACAGATCATTTTCCGTTGAGAATGTTCTGACGCTTTTCTGTGAAAATCTTGAAAAAAGATATTTGCAACTCAAGGGTGGCAAACAATCACACCTCAAAGATAGTTATTTAAACCATTTATTGGGCTTTGAAAAGGACAGGCAATTCCAAAAACCTGACGGAACCCGTTTCTCCGGACGCATAACAGGAATCACCGAAGATGGTCGACTGATCATATTTTCTGAAGGTCAGGATTTGTTTTTTAGCTTAAAGGAAGTCGTTTTTATTTAAATACCGTACCCACCCAACCTGTCTTCCTGGGCCAGGCAAGATTCATCGGGAATCCTTTGCTCAATCAATCTTTCCTGGTGGCGAGACCGGTTGGACAAACTGAAAGACTTAATTATCGTAACAGAAATTCACAAACTGACGCACCATCAACTGAGTCTTGCGCTTGGACTCAAACATCCCCATATGCCCTACTTTTTCCATCACATGTACACTTGAAATATCAGGAAGACTCGTCTGATTCATACTTTGCTCCATGGTAATGGCTTTATCCTTTTCTCCTATGATGAACAGGACAGGAACCTCGATATTTTTCAATACCTCAGATTGATCAGGTCTTTCTGCCATCGCCGCCTGAGCATTAATAATACCTTCAGGATCATATTTGGAAGCCTGATGGATCAACCTGTCCACCAAAAACCTGTTGCTACGCTCAAATCCGGGAGCAAATAAACTTGGAATTAATTGCTTCACAAAAAGAAAATGCCCTTGCCTGCGAATGAAGTCAATACCTTTATACCTGTTGGCTTTTTTCTCTTCAGCATCTGCATACGGATGAGAATGGAATATACCCAATCCACTGAGATCCTGAGGAAATTTTCGGGCATAGGCCAGCCCGGTATAACCTCCCATAGAATGGCCAATAAGCACAATATTGTCAAGACTTAAATGATCTACCACAGCCTTAACTACATCTGCCATCCCGTCAATAGTCAGGTCACCCATCACTTCAGAGTCTCCAAAACCAGGCAGATCCACACATACTACACGGTATTTTTTTTCGAGCAGATCCTGTTTAAATTCATCCCATATACCACTGTCTTCACAAAAACCGTGAACAAAAACTACTGCTTTGCCTCTTCCTTCACTGGAGTAGGCGATTCTTTTTTCGTTTTGCTTGATGTACTTCATTCGTTCCTAAGTTTGAAACGGTTCTATCGGGTTGGAAAATCAAGGGCATGATCATATTTCGCCGCTAAAGTAACCCAATCATATTTAGTAACAAAATTTTTATAGGGTTGCGACGGATTCAAAAATGGCCTTTTTCCAATGGAGGTTTTTAGCAATTGATAGAAGTGCTCGTCTGAGGTATAAATATGATCTTTTTTTAAGTCTTCAGGAATGTGTTCGGGAAAGGCCAACCGGTCAGGTAAAATGGGGTAATTATTGCAATACATTGCCTCAACAGCACTCCCACCAAAAAAGTCCTGATTGCTGGTCACCGGAAGAATATCCGCCGTGTGCAACAACTCCCTATAAACCTGCCTGCTTTCAGCAAAACCAAAATGTATTATTTCATTCTCCAGTTTTTGCCTGGCTTCCTCAAAAACGGGAGGTGAGTTTTTATAGGATTCTCCCAATACAATCAGCTTGAAAGAAACCCCTTCCGATTTCAACCGAAAAAGAGTGTTGAAAAACAGTTCCGGATTTTTGTCATATTCCCATCGGTGGTTCCATAGCAATACCGGCACATCTGAATGTTTGGTCTTTTTATCATTATCAAATTCGCTGAGATCCATGCCAAGGTATAAAACCGAACTTTTTTTTCGAATGATGTCTACATTTTGCAGTTCCTGCCTATCAGGGAATGCTTTCAGAAAAGTTTTCAATCCGCTGAGAAAGCTTTCCTGGTGATATTGAGAATTGAAAAACACCTTGTCGGCTGATAAAGCCGTAGTATAATTGATAAATCCGTATTGCCGGTTTAGTTCTGTATCTGCTCCACTCTTTTCTCCTTTCCAGGGATAAGTAATCTGGTTTTCATGAAAATAAACGGCCACAGGAATCCCTTGTGTTCTCGATCGGGTAAGACTCAAAAAAGTGGTAAGATCCAGCATATCCGTCGCCAAAAGAAGGTCAGGCTCAGGTCCGAAGCCATAAAATCATTGGCCAGGCTGACTGCTCCTCCAAACATTCTCCATTTCCAGTGACGCCCTTTCAAACTCAATATCTCCACCTCATGACGACTGTGTCGCTGATAGCCTTCAGCCCATTGCCGATGGCTGCCTGAAAAGAATGGCTCCAGGATGAGGATCTTCATTTAAGGAAAGGTTGTTGATGGGCAAATATACGAGATAGAAATACTATTTTTCAAAGAAATAGTATTTCTAAAACCAGCAACCAGATCACCACTCCAACCCGGGATAAGCCCGCTGGATGTACTGCATTTCCGCCAACAAATGCCCAAGGTTTTCAGTATGACGCCCCTGTTTTCCACCACTTTGCATCCATGGAATTTCAGGCTGTATTAGCGTAGCTTCGTTTAAAATCTGTGAAACTTTTTGATGGTAAAGCGGTTTGATCTTATCCAAATCTACGCCTATGTCCATTTTGAGCATTTCCCGGTCGATGTCGTCCATTTCAAACAACTCTCCGGTATACATCCAAAGGTCATCAAGGGCTTCCTGCATCTTTTGGTGGCTCTCTTCCGTTCCGTCACCCAGGCGGATCATCCATTCGGAACTGAATTTGAGATGGTAGGAAATTTCTTTCAGGGATTTGGCTGCAATAGCTGCAAGTTGTTCATCACTGCTTTTACATAGTTCTCTGTGGAAGAGGTAGTTGAAAACATCAAATAAAAACTGCCTGGTGATGGTAGTTCCCCAATGGCCGTTTGGCTGCTCTACCAGTAATACATTGTAGAATTCATGCTCATTACGCTGGAAAGCAAGATCATCTTCGGTTTTGCCCTGGCCTTCGAGTTGGCCGGCATAAGTGTACAGATTTCTTGACTGACCAATGTAATCAAGGGAGAAATTGGTCAGGGCGATATCCTGCTCCAGGATCGGACCGTGGCCACACCATTCTGAAAGGCGCTGACCGAGAATCATGGCATTGTCGGCAATGCGGAGGATGTATTGGAAATGAGCCTCTTGGCTTGTCATATCTTAGATGTTTTTTACTTCGTCAGGAATAGTATAAAAAGTTGGGTGGCGGTAGACTTTATCGTCTGCCGGTTCAAAGAGGGCATCGTTTTGGTTAGGGCTCGATGCGGAAATATGCTTTGACTCCACCACCCAAATGCTCACACCTTCGCTACGTCTGGTATAAACATCTCGTGCGTTTTCAATGGCCATTTCAGCATCAGCAGCATGAAGACTGCCGACGTGTTTATGACTCAAACCATTTTTACTTCTGATGAATACTTCCCAAAGTGGCCAGTTCTTATCCATAATATTTTGGTTTCAATGCTCGCAGTGCTCGCTAATTGAAGTGGTTTCAGGGCTCGCGCTGCTCGCTGTTTGATGTTGTTTAATAATGTTTCAAGTGGTTTTAGGCGGAAACTGAGTCGGCTGCTCTTTTTTTGCGCTTTTCGGCCCAGGCCAATGCGGCTTCTCTCACCCAGGCGCCGTCTTCATGGGCCTTGATGCGATCACGCATACGTTGTTTGTTGCAAGGACCATTGCCTTTGACCACCGCCCAGAATTCGTCCCAGTTGATCTCGCCAAAATCATAATGTCCTCTTTCCGGGTTCCATTTCAGATCAGGATCAGGAATGGTCAATCCAAGGTATTCTGCTTGAGGAACGGTGACATCCACGAACTGCTGGCGCAATTCATCATTGGTTTTTCTCTTGATCTTCCACGCCATAGATTGTTGGGTATGCGGAGAATCTGCATCTCTCGGTCCAAACATCATCAACGAGGGCCACCACCAGCGGTTGATGGAATCCTGCGCCATTTGTTTTTGCTCTTCAGATCCCTGACACATGGCGATGAGCAATTCATATCCCTGACGCTGGTGGAAACTTTCTTCCTTGCAGATACGGATCATGGCCCGGGAATAAGGTCCGTAAGAAGTTCGTTGCAACATTACCTGATTCATAATAGCCGCACCGTCTACCAGCCAGCCGATGGTTCCGATATCAGCCCAGTTAAGACTAGGGTAATTGAAAATACTGGAATATTTCGCTTTGCCTTCGTGCAATTGTTGAATCAATTCGTCACGATCAATGCCTAATGTCTCTGCTGCACTGTAGAGATACAATCCGTGTCCCGCTTCATCCTGGATCTTGGCCAGCAGGATGGCTTTCCTGCGCAAACTTGGCGCGCGTGTGATCCAGTTACCTTCCGGCAACATTCCCACTACTTCTGAATGGGCATGTTGGGAAATCTGACGGATCAGGGTTTTCCGGTATTTCTCCGGCATCCAGTCTTTTGGTTCGATCTTCTCGTCGGCATCGATCTTTGCCTGAAAAGCTTTTTCCTGTAATTCGGTGGACATATCTGGTTAAGTTTTTACTGTTGCAAATATACGCTTTTTTATAAAAACGAACATTTGTTCGTATATTCATAATAAACACACTAGTCTGCTCATTGTTTTCCAATGATCCGGTTCTTAAAACATAATTCAGCAAAAAGCTATTCGGAAAATATAAATGAGCAGGGGATTATTTTGATGATTTATTTTGATATCCATCAAGTGCCTTTCGAACGCTTCCATATTCAAGTAGCAGTTCCCTTGCCTCGTCCAAAGGCAATTTAAGCATATTTTTCAACATCTTTGCCCCACGCTCCACCAATTTGGCATTACTCAGCTGCATATCCACCATCTTATTATCCATCACACGACCCAGGCGTATCATGGCACTTGTAGTGATCATGTTGAGGACGAGTTTCTGAGCAGTCCCCGCCTTCATTCGGGTACTGCCGGTAACGAATTCCGGTCCGGTAACCACAACTACCGGATAATCGGATTTTTCGGTGATTGTTGCTCCTGGATTACAGGTAATACAACCTGTAGTGATACCATTTTTCTGACAATCATCAAGGCCTTTGACCACATAAGGCGTTGTACCGGAAGCGGCGATTCCAACCACCACATCTTCTTTATTAATCAGGCGAATTTTGAGGTCTTCCCATGCCTGGGTCGTACTGTCCTCTGCATCTTCAACGGCTTTCCTGATCGCGTGATCACCTCCCGCAATGAGCCCGATGACCCAATCGTCAGGAACACCAAAGGTAGGAGGACATTCCGAAGCATCCAGGATGCCTAATCTTCCACTCGTTCCCGCACCGATGTAAAACAAGCGGCCACCTTTCTCCATTTTTTCAACAATCACTTCAACCAATGCAATGATCTGCGGCATCGCTTTTTCAACAGCCAAAGGAACGGTTTTGTCCTCCGTATTGATATTGGTGAGCAATTCAGGAATGCTCATCTGTTCAAGATGGCGATATTTGGAAGGAGATTCGGTAATTTTTTTCACAACCTGAAAATTTAGATGAAGGCAATTATTAGATCAAAAAACTTTTTCCATGATAGCCTGAATCGTATCGGAATCTCCCATGGTATAATAATGCAGGCAGGGAACTCCAAACTCCTTGAGTTCCTTTGACTGCTGGATACTCCATTCTATACCAACCCGGGTACGCGCATCTGCATCTTTTGCCGTGGACAGTTCCTTTACCAAATCATCCGGCATATCAATATGGAACAACCGTGGCAGTGAATTCAACTGATATTTTTTGGTAATGGGTTTCAGTCCCGGAATAATGGGCACATTGATACCTACCTCCCTGCATTTCTTTACATAGTCGAAATACTTCTGATTGTCATAAAACATCTGAGTAACTATGTATTCCGCCCCCGCATCGATCTTGGCTTTGGTATATTTCAGATCCATATCCAGATTGGGAGATTCAAAATGCTTTTCAGGATACCCGGCTACACCGATGCAAAAATCTGTTTTGGAACCATTTTCAATATCCTCATGCAGGTATTTTCCATTGTTCATATCCACGATCTGATGGATCAGATCAATGGCATATTGATGACCATCCTCTTCAGGAATGAATTTACCGTCAAACTGCCTGGCATCACCTCTGAGGGCCAACACATTATTGATATTTAAAAAATTGAGGTCGATCAACGCATTTTCAGTATCCTCTTTGGTAAACCCTCCACAAATCAAATGCGGCACGGCATCAACGCCATAACGGTGCATGATGGCAGCACAAATCCCAACCGTACCCGGCCGTTTTCTTATCGCTACCTTCTCGAAATATCCACTGGAGCGTTTTTTATAGATAAAATCCTCCCGATGATAGGTTACATCAATAAAGGGTGGCTTGAATTCCATCAAAGGATCCAGCGCATCAAAAATTGCCTGCATACTGCCTCCCTTCAAAGGAGGAAGCACCTCGAATGAAGCCAGCGTCTGGCCATTTGCCTTTTCAAAATATTTGGTGACTTTCATCTGCTTATAAGTATCATTAAGTCCGAGGTCTTTTTGGTAAGGGCAGTTTCAAGATGCAAAACTACAATTATATTCTTTTTACTTGCACCTCATCCCTAAATTCCTGTTAGGAATCGGACAAATTTTACTGGTCGAATTAAGACTATAGAAAAAAGAAAAAATACGGGATTTAATCGATAAAACAGGGAAATTCGTCGTGACTCCTATTCCTTTCAGCAATAGCTATTGCATTTTTTAAAATTATTTTTATATCTTTGACTGACCGTTCGTTCAATAATAAATTTATGTCGCCGAAATCAGAAGATCAATTTGAAGCCATCAGGCAAAAAAGCATGACCAACATCAAGGATACTGCAATGGAGTTATTTGCGCATCACGGGTATCACAGTACCTCTATTAGTAAGATTGCCAAAGAAGCCGGCATATCGAAAGGATTGATGTACAACTACTTCGAAAGCAAGAAAGCCTTATTGCATGAAATTCTGCTGGACACCATTGAAATCACCGAAGCAGCTGTAATGGAAGTGATGCAGCCAGATGATCCTCCTTTTGAACAATTGCGAAAAATAATGGATGCTCTGATCAAAAGCGTTCAGGATGACATTCACCACTGGAAATTGTTAACTGCCCTAGCTGCCCAGAAAGATGTCATGGAGGAAGTCCAGGATATAGTTATGGATAAACAAAAAGACTTCATGGAAAGCGGCCTCAGGATCTTCAGTCAATTGAACGTTGAAAATCCCGAATTGGAAGTCATGGTTTTTGGAGCCTTGCTGGACGGAATTTTCCTGCATTATCTAAGTTTTCCTGAGACTTATCCTCTGGAAGAGGTGAAACAATATATTCTTAATAAATACGAACCAAAATAATTTCAATACGATGAAGTCAATAAAATTACTGATAACCGCTTTTTTCATCCTGGGGCTTTCCACTGTTGTAACTTCTCAGAACACCCCTACCGCTAAAGAGATCATAAAAATCTCTGATGAAAAAGTCCGCGGAATAAATAGTTATGCCGAACTGTCGATGAAGATCATTCGTCCTGACTGGTCCAGGGAGATGAAAATGAAAAGCTGGAGCAAAGGGGACGAACTCGCGCTTATCGTCATCACCGCCCCGGCCCGTGACCGAGGCATGGGTTTTCTCAAAAGAGGCAACGAAATGTGGAACTGGCAGCCGAGTATTGACAGGACTATCAAACTTCCTCCATCCATGATGCTGCAATCCTGGATGGGTTCCGATTTCACTAACGATGATCTCGTTAAACAATCTTCTCTGGTGGTCGACTATACGCACAAAATGCTGGGAAAAGAAACGGTGCAAGGCCGTGAATGTTATAAAATCCAGCTCACACCGCTTGAGGATGCTCCGGTAGTTTGGGGAAAGGTCATCATGTGGATTGATGTAAAAGAATACATGCAGCTTAAAGTCGAATTCTATGATGAAGACGATTATCTCGTAAATACCATGCTGGGTAAAAACATCAAGATGCTTGGCGGCAAATTGCTCCCTGCTGTATTGGAAGTCATTCCCGAGGAGGAAGAAGGTAATAAAACTGTCATTGAGTACCTGTCACTTGATTTTAAACAAACCAAAAAGGATGATTTTTATTCCATTCAAAACCTGAAGCGAGTCAGGTATTAGGAATAGGAAAAGTGATGATTGCAGGATGATCAGTTTTGAGTGAAAAACTAACAAAAAACGTAAATACACCTATCTAATGTTACTAAAACTATCATGGAGAAATATCTGGCGGAATAAATGGCGTACGGGAATCACTGCCGCTTCCATTTTCTTCGCCGTTCTCTTCTCCATTTTTATGAATTCCATTCAAAAAGGAGCATGGGTCAGGATGATGGATAACGTAGTCAATTTTTACTACAGCTACGGTCAGATCCAGAAAAAGGGATACTGGGAGGATAAATCCATCAACAAGTCTATGGTCCTGAATGATGAGATACTAAATCTTCCGGGTGAGATCAGCGGTCTGGAACAAGTTGTTCCGCGACTGGAATCCTTTGCCCTGGCTTCCTATGGCGAACAGACCAGCGGGATGCTCGTCGTAGGAGTAGATCCCGCACTCGAGGACGAACTCACCAACCTCAAAGATCGCCTTACAGAGGGGGAATACTTTTCAGATGAGGACCAAAGTGTCATCATTGCGGAAGGAGTAAAAAGCCTGTTAAAAATAAACGTAGGTGACTCCATCGTGCTGATTAGCCAGGGGTATCACGGTATCAATGCTGCCGGAAAATACCCTGTTAAAGGCATCGTCAAATTCAATTCACCTGAATTGAACAAAAGAATGATCTACCTGCCCCTAAAAACGTCTCAATACTTTTTTGGAGCAGACGACCTGGTCTCTTCCGTAGCTTTAAAACTCAGCTCAAGAAACGACCTGGAAGACGTGTTGGAAGATTTAAATACCCGACTGGACACCAGCGAATACAAAATGATGGCCTGGCAGGAAATAATGCCTGAGCTGGTTGAAGCCCAAAAAACGGATGCTGCTGGAAATTACATCATTTTGATGGTGCTCTATTTCATTATCAGCTTCGGCATTTTCGGAACGATCCTGATGATGACCAAAGAACGGGAGTATGAATTTGGCATTCTGATCTCTATAGGAATGAAACGTCGCCTACTGGCCATTTCCGTGTGGCTGGAAATTGTACTCCTGGGTTTTCTGGGAGCAGGTCTGGGGATTTTAGGCAGTATTCCTCTGGTTCATTATTTCAAAGTTAACCCTATCGATCTGAGCGGTATGGGAGAAGAAATGAGTGGCGCCTATGATAAATGGGGGTTTGACCCCATTCTGCCTACGGTTTTCGAGTGGCCCATTTTTATTTATCAGGGAGTCATTGTATTCCTGATCACTTCATTGCTTGCGCTGTTTGCCATTTGGAAAATAAGAAGGCTCAAGCCAATGGAAGCTATGCGTGGTTAAAAAAGAAAATAAGGAAAGACCTGGGGTTAGAAACAAGCTGGATAAAGAAGCAGTAATCAGGTCTTTTTTAAAACATAAAAAATATTTAACAAGATGTTATTCAAAATTTCATGGCGGAATATCTGGCGAAACCCTACACGCAGCCTGGTGGTTATCGGGGCAATTATTGCAGGGGTCTGGTCTGTCATTTTCCTCGCAGGAGTTGCTGCAGGTATGATGGACAGCTACGTCGACAATGCCATAGATAACGAGATCTCCCACATACAGGTGCATCACCCGGAGTTCATCAAAGAAAAAGAAACCAAATATTACATGGAGGGCTTTGATCAACTCCTGAAAAAAGCCGCATCTGCAGAAGGAGTGACTGCCGTCTCCGGCAGGTCTTTGACCAATGCCATGATCGCTTCAGGAAGGAGCACCCGGGGCATAAAGGTAGCCGGAATCTCACCTGAGTCTGAATCACAGGTCACCGGCATTCACGAGAAAATGGTCCAGGGAGAATACCTCAATGGAAAAGGAAAAAACCCGATCCTCGTCAGCCAGGTGACCGCAGAAAAGTTGAAATTAAAACTGCGGTCAAAGGTCGTGATTACCATGCAGGATCTCAATGGTGAAATTACTGCTGGGGCTTTCCGGGTAGCCGGCATCTTTGAGTCCGGCAACAATATGTACGACGAAACCATAGCCTTTGTCCGATACAAAGACCTCAACAGAATCCTCGGCAAGGAAAACATCGGACATGAAATCGCCATAAGGGTAGAAGGTCTGGAAACGCTGGATTCAAGTAAAGCAATACTGCAAAAAGATTTACCCGAACAATTGGTACAGACATACAAGGAAATTTCACCGGAGCTGGAACTTTTCCAGACCCAAATCCGCGCAGCCGCCAGAGTATACCTGGGTATTTTTATGCTGGCACTCATTTTTGGCATTGTCAACACCATGTTGATGACGGTATTGGAGCGAACCAGAGAACTGGGCATGCTCATGTCTGTAGGCATGAATAAAGGCAGGGTATTTCTGATGATCATGCTGGAAACTTTGCTACTGGCAATTGTCTCAGCCCCGATAGGGCTGGGCATCGGTTACCTGACAACAAACCACTTCAGCAAAACAGGTATCAATTTATCCATTTTTTCCGGAGAAGGTATGAAACAGTTCGGAATGTCCACTTTTATTTATCCGACTGTCGATACAGGCATTTATATCGATCTGGCAATTGCGGTAGCTGCTACAGCACTGATCGCCTCAGTTTATCCTGCAATCAAAGCCATAATTCTGAGCCCTGTTGAAGCCATCAGGAAAATCTAACGTTGATAATTCAAAGAAATCAATCCTTGTAAAAAACAAAAAAGCAAACCACAATTCTTAATAAGATGAAAGTCATAGAAACAAAAAATCTGGAAAAAACATATAACCCGAATACGATCCCGGTTCATGCCTTACGAGGGGTTTCTCTCGAAATAAACAAAGGAGAATTCACTGCCATCGTGGGACCTTCAGGGTCAGGTAAAACGACCTTATTGAATATCATAGGAGGGCTGGATCGCCCTACTTCAGGTAACATTATTGTCGATGGTCAGAACATTTCGAAACTCAGTGGCAACCAACTGATCAATTTCCGCCGTGACAAGATAGGTTTTGTTTTCCAGGCCTATAACCTGATCCCCGTTTTCACGGCCAGGGAAAATGTAGAATTCATTATGCTGTTGCAAAAAAGGCCTCAGGAAGAAAGAGAAGCCCGCACCGCCGAATTGCTGGAAGCCGTTGGATTAGTCACCGAAACCGACAGACGCCCTGCCAAACTCTCCGGTGGACAACAACAGCGGGTGGCCGTTGCAAGGGCGCTGGCATCGAGGCCAACATTCGTTTTGGCCGATGAACCTACAGCCAACCTCGATTCTGCATCAACGACCAACCTGTTGGATATCATGGCCAAGTTAAATGAAGAAGAAAACATGACCTTCGTTTTTTCCACCCACGATCAAAGAGTGATTGACCGGGCCAAACGGGTGGTTACGCTGGAGGATGGGATGATTGTTTCGGATGTATTGAAATAATACGAAAAACGGTAGACGGCTCACGGTGGACGACAAACGGTAGACGACTCACGGTAGACGACTCACGGTAGACGACTCACGGTAGACGACTCACGGTAGACGACTCACGGTAGACGAAAAACGGTGGACGGTAGACGGTAGACGATGATAGTAAAGACATCAAGGTTTTGCCTTGGCTTAGCTTCCGAGAGGAAACGACGGAGCCTAGTGGAAGGAAGGTCCTCAATTCCTACCAATAGACGGGAACATTTAAAAAGACATACCTAATGTTTAGTAAAAATCTTAAATATATCACGGGGTTATTAGCCCTGCTCCTGGGGCTTCCCTATTTGGTCTCTGCACAGAATGAGAATATTATACTGAGCGGATATGTGAAGAACATGCAGACAGTCATTTTTTTCAACGATTCTTACCCTGACTACCAGCAAGGGACGTTTGTTGATACTGTTTTCCTGGATGAGCTGATCCATCATCGGCTGAATATGAATTGGTACATGGGGGATAAATTCACCCTCAAGGCCGGATTGCGAACAAGGCTGTTTCTCGGGGACTTTGTAAGATCAACTCCGGATTATGGGAAAAGTACGGATGAAGTCTCCAATGACTTTCTGGACTTGTCCGTTTTGCCCATTGACAAACCATCAGTGGTGATGCACAGCGTTCTGGACCGTTTGTATCTGGAATACTCTGCCGGCAACTGGGAAATTCGTTTAGGCCGGCAACGGGTGAACTGGGGGATCAATACCGTCTGGAATCCCAATGATATTTTCAATGCGTTTGCTTTTACAGATTTCGATTACGAAGAACGTCCGGGTAGTGATGCGGTGCGTGTGAAGTATTACACGGGAATCTCCTCCAGTGTGGAAATCGCTGCCAAGGCTGCGGACAACCTCAACGAAGCTGTCATTGCCGGTATGTGGAAATTCAATAAATGGAATTACGACTTCCAGTTGCTGGGAGGTTATGTTAAGGATGATATTGTTCTGGGGGCTGGCTGGGCCGGTAATTTGAAGAATGCGGGTTTTAAGGGAGAATTCAGCTGGTTCACACCGCTCAATGATGATGTTGAAGACGATGCTTTTGCAGCAACGATCGGGGTGGATTATTCCTTTGCCAACTCCCTTTACCTCAATGGCGGTGCATTGTTTAACAGCATGGGATTTTCAAAAGGAGATGCCTCTACCCTATTCTCCTTTGAACTTTCCGCGAAGAATCTTTACCCTTACAAATGGGCTTTTTTCGGTCAGGCAAACTATCCGGTAACTCCCTTACTCAACGGTGGCCTGGCAGTAATCTATAGCCCCGTAGAATCACAGGCATTATTTCTAAATCCGCTGATGACCTATTCCATCAAGGAAAATTGGGATATGGACCTTGTCGGACAAATTGTTTTTGACAAAAATGAAAAGTATAGCAGTGCTTTGCAGGCAGTATTTTTGAGGTTGAAGTATAGTTATTGAGTTAGAATCAGGTTTATTAAGATTATAAATTGCTGAGAACTTTTTTAATAGTTAAGGTAACGCTAAACAAAAAAAATCCGACAATGATTCAACCCTGGAAAATTCCTGCCTTTTTAACCGCAAGGAACGCAAAGGTTTCGCAAGGAGCGCTAGGAAATTATCGAAATTTCAAGGGTCGCTCTGTTTAAAACTCATAATACAACCTGCCAAAACCCGAAAACTGGGGTTCAATATCAAAAGTCTCCTTTGAAACGGGGATGGAATACTCCATTCCGAAGGACACTCCTAAACCTTTATGAAGAGGAACATCAATCAGCAACTCCGGAACAATGCCTTTAAATACTTCCGTAAAAGAAACATTGTGCGACTCCGCCAGTCTGCCCAGGTAAATATTTTTGATCACAGTATCTACCCGTTGTTCTCTTTTGAGGGAAAAGCGACCTCCCAGGCCTAAGTGGAATTTGCCCCAAGGCTTATTGAAAACTGTCCGATAGTAAGTCAGGTCGAGGGTGAGACTTTTCTGGGCTATATCCAGAGAGTCATAAAAGAGTTCAAAATCTTCTGACCAGTCGGGATAATATTGATTGGCCACTTCGACCAGCAGTGAATCATGATAACTGTAACTTCGCTGGCTACGTAGTTGTAATCCAACCATGTTTTTCTCATTCAATGGTACGATGGCTTGTATTGATTGTCCAACCGCTTTAGGTGAGCGATCGTTGCCTGGGAAAACATCATTTTCTCCTGGCTGACAGGTCACTCCAACTGCTATCCTGCCGTGAATTTTGCTTGTTTTTTTTATCTCTGTCGCCTGGGGTAATGAAACTTCCGCTGCCGGCCATTCCATCTCTACATTATGCTTTACGGTAAAATCTAATATTGCCAGAAATACCGGACCTTCAACTAATGGCTTTTCTGTTTCTTCCAGGATAACTTCTTCCACTTCTTCAATAAGATTTAAATCCTCTTGAGTTTTATTTTTTGAGGTTGAAACAATTGACAAAGACCTTTCATCAATATCAGCAGTTTTGTATTCTTTAACGGGAAGATTGTTCTTAGCTTCATCTTCCACTGGAACTGGCTTTTTATTTTCAACCTTTGCAAGTGTTTGAGATGCTTCTTTATGCTCAACCAATTCATTTGTATCATCCGCTTCCGGTTTTGTGGGCTCTTTAGATTCGGTAATTGTTATTCCGGTTTTTTCAAACCCTCCCCACCTTTGACTGAGCAACGCTCCACTGACCATTATCCCGATCCCAACAAAGAGCAAAATAAAAAACAACCCTTTTTTACGCCGAGGCCGAAGTACACGATCCACAGCCTCCCAGTCTTCCGGGTGGTACTCAAACTCCTGTGTTTCGAGTAACGTTTGCCTTATATGTTCAAAATTCATATCACTCATCTGTCACTAAATTTTGAGCTAAAATCATTGCTTTCATTTTTTGCTTCGCCCTGGACAAATTGGATTTGGACGTTCCTTCACTGATATCGAGCATCCTGGCGATTTCACTGTGTTTATACCCTTCCACCACAGCCAGATTAAAAACCATACCATACATTGGAGGAAGTTGTCTGATCAGTCGAAGCAACCCCTGATAATCGAGACTACTGAAAATATCCGGAGATACACTTGCCGTTTCAGCAGACTCCAGCCCAATAGGCGGAGGAGCTTCCTTTCATAAAATTTTCGGTAATAATCGACACAGCACCGAACAAAAACAGGATATATCCAGCTCTTAAAACTCCCCTTGAATTCATACTTATTTATTCCCCGGAAAATCTTGACAAAAGCATCATTAAGCATCTCTCTGGCCTCCTCCTGCGTATAAGCATAACGTGAGCAAATAGTCAGCCCGTAATTGTAAAATAACTTATACAATTGCTCCTGGTCAGCAGAGTTATTTTGCTGACAGCCCGTTATGATATTTTGAAGGTTTTGGTTCACCAAATACTGAGCCTATTCTCTGTTTACCAACTATTGTAATCCTATAAATGCATTAAAAGTACCATTTTCCAGTTGGGAAATTTCTGCATAGCCGCAAGAAAACATCAAACACCTGCCTTTAAAAGTCCCTGAAATCAGGATGCCCAGATCCGTATCGATGATCTGGCGGATACGAAAATCATTGTGCGTACCCGGAAACCCAAGCGCATAAGCATTGTGATCCGGGAAGTCCGATTCGAACTGGGTGGAAATTACTTTTGCATAATGATCGCCTTCATCATAAGGCCCTTCATGGAGGAAACGTGTTGTAAAATCCTCCGGGTCATTATAATAGTAAGTATCTGTTTCCGGATCCAGCGTTACATAATCAAGCGATTCTTTGCGTACCAATTGAATGTAAATAGATCTACCATCAGTTTCCGGCAAAGGGTATTCAATATCCAGGATCAAAAAGGTGGAGTCCACATCATAAGTTGTTCCGATCCAGCCGAAACCTCCTGCTTCATCAAAATAACTCCCGAGATATTGAGAATGCCTAAGTTTGGTAGCATTGGCAGACTCCTGCAACAGGTCTTCATAGCTGGAGGTTGTTTCTTCAATGTCATTGAACCAACTATTGAGTATTGTCTCATCGACACTTAACCCTATTTCCGGGAGGGTAATAGTTACCACATCATCATTGACTTCACAATTTCCAAAAAGGATAATACAGATAGCAAGCAAGAAAAACTTTTTCATGGTAAGAGTGCGTTTTTGGTTAGTAAATTTCAGTTGCTGGTTACAAGTTGCTGATTGCTGGTTCAGAAATACTATTTTTCTAAAAAATAGTATTTCTAGTACCTGAAACCTGGGTGTATTGCATTTGACAAGCTTACACGGAGAAATCCCCAAAAAGGTTGCGTGTTCCAATAATCCATCTATTTCAATCTCCTTCAATCTGAATCAATCTATATCAATCTCAACCAATCTTTTTAGAAATATCTTCCTTCCAAGGATAGAAAGGTTATCTTTACGCACTTAAATTACATTTAAAGTATCGTCATATGTTATTATCAATGACCGGTTACGGGAGAGAAACGCAAACTTATGGTGACAAAACCATTAACATTGAGATACGCTCCCTTAACAGCAAATATTCAGACCTCAGGCTGAAAATACCCCAGAATTACAAAGAAAAAGAACACGAGATCAGACGAGTTGTAACAGAAAAGACCTTTAGAGGAAAAATTGACATGCTGATCGAAACCTCTTCCCTTCAGGGAGATGAGGAATACGGGTTGAACAAAGCTTTGTTTCGCAAATATTTTGAAGAATTAAATGCACTTACAGAAGAACTTGGTGCCCCGCGTGAAGAACTGACGGCCGCCATTCTTCGCCTGCCCAATGTGGTGGCTACCGATTCAAAAAGTATTGACGAAGAGGAATGGAAATTCGTTTTGAACATTCTTGATGCCGCATTGGAAAAATTCTACCAATTCAGATTGGCGGAAGGAAGTGTGCTGGAGGAAGACCTCAAGACCCGCACGCAAAATATTATGGACCTCCTGGAAAAGGTGGACCCTTTTGAAAAAGAAAGAATCGAAAGAATTCGCAAACGCCTACGTCAGAACCTCGACGATTTCTTTGGCAAGGAAAATGTTGATGAAAACCGCTTCGAACAGGAGGTAATCTTTTACATTGAGAAGATTGATATCTCTGAAGAAAAGGTCAGACTTGCCCAACATTGTAAGTACTTTCTGGAGGAATTGAATAAAAAGAATGTAGCCAAGGGACGTAAACTGAGCTTTATCAGCCAGGAAATGGGTCGGGAGATCAACACCCTTGGTGCCAAAGCTTACTCTTCTGATATCCAGCGCTACGTGGTAAGCATGAAGGATGAGCTGGAGAAAATAAAAGAACAGGTTGCCAACGCTGTTTAAACACGTTTTAGTAACATTATGAAAAAACTGGTCATTTTTACCGCTCCTTCCGGAGCTGGCAAGACTACCATCGTAAAACACTTGCTTAAAAAGATAGATTCCCTTGCCTTTTCGGTATCTGCTGCCACTCGCGATCGGCGTCCCAACGAAATTGATGGAGAATCCTACTATTTTTTGACGCCGGAGGAATTCAGACAAAAAATTGCGGAAGATGGCTTTGTGGAATGGGAGGAAGTTTACCAGAACCAGTTTTACGGCACCCTGAAAAGCGAAGTAGAACGATTATGGGCGGCAGGAAAAAACATCATTTTTGATATTGATGTGCAAGGAGCTTTGAGCATAAAAAATACCTACCCAAAAGAATCTTTGGCTATTTTTGTCAAACCACCCAGCCAGGATATTTTGTTTGAACGACTGAAAGGCAGGCAGACGGAATCACCGGAAAGTTTGAAAAAACGCATTGATAAAGCTGTGCACGAACTGGGCTTTGAGGAGAAATTTGACGCTGTTCTGGTAAACGATCACCTTGAGGAAACCCTTGAGACCGCCGAAAAGATGGTTTTAAATTTCATCGGAGACAACTAACCAAACCTAAGCTTGTTTAGTAATTATCTTAAGGTTTTTTTGAATGAATACACTGATAACTGACGGAATTGAAGTAAGCGTGGAAGCTTTCTACCAACGGGACTACTCCCGTCCGGCGAAGAAGCGCTTTGTCTTCAGTTATCGGGTGCGAATATTTAACTTCCGTGATGATACCGTCCAACTCCTGAGACGTAAGTGGCACATCTTTGACTCTGCAGGCTTCATCCGTGAAGTAGAAGGAGAAGGCGTCATCGGAGAACAGCCGGTGATCCCGCCTGAAGGAAGTCACGAGTACGAATCCTGGTGCCCGCTCACCACGCCCATCGGCAAAATGGATGGCAGCTTCCTCATGGTCAGCCAGGAAACGAATGAGAAATTTTCTGTGCTAATTCCTGAATTCAGATTGATCGCTCCGTTTAAGTTGAATTGAGCTGGTTGCTGGTTGCTAATTCTTTTGGTCATTATTTACTTAAGCGAAAATTATGGCAAAAATTATTTTACTCCTACTCCTTTTATTACCAGCTTGTATTATCCGTTCTCAGGACTTATTGGGTGTTGCCTTGTCTGATAAAACACGGATCATCTCAAAAACTCCATTAAAAATTAATATTTATGTGGAAGGAATTCAGATGGAACTTGCTGTAAACAAAAACTACTTTGATGCCTGGAAGACTAAAGGGGTAGATTCAACCCTTATTTCAGAATTGATAACAGAATCAAATTTTCAAAATCCATCCCTCTGGGAAAACCAGGAATTGAAAAACGCTATTATTGTTCAAAAGGGAGAAAAAATTAATTTAAAGGAAGCTTTAAAATTCACTTCAAAAAATTCAAAAGAAGAAATAAAGGCTTTAAAATATGATATTCGAACATATAATTCCCATACTCCAAATTGGAGAAAAATTCCTGTTGGCCTTTCCAGACCAGTATATTCAAAAAACCAGCAATTCGCAATGATAGCTTTTCGATTCGGAAACGAAGAAGGCTTTATCTCTCTTTATAAAAAAGAAAAAAGTAATTGGGTATTCATTGGTAATTTAGGGAGATGGGTATATTAAAACCTTTTTTAAAATAGCCTGATTCAAGGATCGCTGAGCGATGAACAAAGTGAATCGATCGGTGAGCCGGTCTATTTTTCAAAATTCACATAAAAAAATCACTCTTATACATTTCAGCTCACTGATCACGTTGTGCCTGCCTGACGGCATGGGCAGGCTCAATGATCTGAAACAGCAATACACTTCAACTCAATAGCAATAGTCGTTGGCAGGGAATCAATTCCCACAGTTGTTCGGCAAGGTTGATTATCCTTAAAATATTCTGCGTAGATACGGTTATAAGTTTGAAAATCCCTTTGCATATCAGTCAGAAAAACGGTCACATCCACCAGATCTTCCCATTTAGCACCGCTGGCTTCCAGAACCGCTTTAACGTTTTGAAAAACAGAATGGCATTGGGCCTCAAAATCGAATTCTGTGAAGTTTCCCCCGGCACTTATCTTCAATCCCGGGATCTCATCCGTCTCCGGCCTGCGGGGACCTATTCCGGATAAAAACAACAAATTCCCCACCTTCCTGGCATGTGGATACAAGCCCACCGGCTTTGGCGCATTGGACGCATCAATTTTTTTATTTCCTGACATAATTGGTTTTTTAATACTATTTTAATGACAAATTTACCGCAATTTTTGAGTTAAACTGTAAAAAACCAGAAAGGCACAATAATTGAAAGCGTCATAAAAGTACAAATAGGGTAAACATAGAATAAGAGTTTTTGATGATCGAACCTAATGAGTAAGATTTGAATTCCTTACAAATGCATTATTCCTAAACAACCCTTAATTTCATCTTTTTAGATTAGGTTATTTAATGAAACAATCTGAAACGAATTGAAACAACCTTGAAACGCTCTTCAATAATTACACAGAACCGCAGAATATCGAATATCCAACACCGAATATCGAAGTTCTGAGGAACCAGAAACCTATAACCAGCAACCTGTAACCAATCATGATTCAAAATATACTTGCAAAAATATTATTAGCTCCTTTGTCACTCCTGTATGGTCTTGGGGTAAGCCTTCGGGATTTTTTCTATCGCCAGGGATTATTAAAATCTATTGAGTTCAATCTCCCGGTCATTTCTGTGGGAAATCTATCTGTGGGAGGAGCAGGTAAAACACCTCATATCGAATACCTCATCCGTTTATTGAAAGACTATCTCAATGTTGCTACCCTCAGCCGGGGGTATAAAAGAAAAACTAAAGGGTACATCGAACTGCATCCATCCATGACTGCTGAACAGGGTGGAGACGAACCTTTGCAGTTTAAGCGTAAATTCCCGGATGTGATGACAGTGGTTTCAGAAAGCCGCGCCTTTGCTATCCCCAAAATTCTGATGAGCCGTCCTGATGTCAACCTTGTGCTACTGGACGATGCCTTTCAACACAGAGCGGTAAAACCGGGTTTGAATATTCTATTGACTGAATTCAGTCATCCGTTCACCAAAGATTTCCTACTGCCCTCAGGCAGGTTGAGAGAATGGCCGTCGGCTGCTGAACGGGCGGACATCATCATCGTTTCCAAATGTCCTCCTGATTTAAGCCAGGAACAAAAGCAGGAATTCCGGAAAATGATCCAACCTAAAGATCATCAGCAACTGTATTTTTCTTATTACGACTATGATCCCTCCTATTATATTTTCAACCCCAAATACAAAGCTGTACTGCAGCCGGACTGGGATGTTTTATTAATCAGTGCCATTGCCCGGACAGACTACCTTTTAGACTATCTAAATAGCAAGGTCAATTCTGTAAGAGTAATTGAATACGAGGATCATCATCTTTTTGACAGATTCGACATGGCCAACCTGAAATCGAGATTTGAGGATATGGATTCTGATAAAAAGATCATTATCACCACGGAGAAAGATGCCATGCGTCTGGAATTGCACCGAAAGTTCCTCATCGACAGCAAATTACCTGTTTTTGCACTGCCTACCAAAGTGCAATTTCATGATAATGACGGGGAACAATTTGATGAACAGGTGAAGGAGTTTATTAAGAATTTTCAGGTTTAAATTAATAAACTGAGTTGCTATGAATCGCCTCTTAGCAATTTTCAAGGCTCAATTTTCAACCTACAATAAAAACCACATAGAAGAAGGAGCATTTCTGTGAATCGAAAACTGGAATTTGTTTTTTGCTCAAGTCGCGACGCAACTTGAGTTAATTATCCTTATTTTCACCCATCAATTGACTAATTCCGACCGATGTTTTTAAACCTCTTGTATGATTTTCTCAAATTGATCGTGTTGATCGTACTCCGGATTTTTTATCCGGATACTATTTTCATCAACAAGGAAGGGTTGGAATTTGACAACCCCACCATCGTTGTCAGCAATCACCCCAATACTTTGCTGGACGCCGTTGGTGTTGCCGCAAGAGTTAAAAAAAGAGTCTTTTTTCTGGCAAACTCCAGCTTATTTGCCAATCCTGTCGCCGGTTGGTTACTCAACAGGTTGTATTGCATCCCCATCATGCGGAAAGAAGATGCAGAGAAAAAACAGGTAGATAATAACAATTCTTTTCAGAGAGCATATGACCACCTGGCCGGAGGAGGTTCCATTTACATTGCTCCGGAAGGATCAAGTTATATGGAAAGACGATTACGCCCCATTAAATCCGGCACTGCCAGAATTGCTCTGGGAGCTGAGGCCCACAATAATTGGGGATTGGGCGTAACCATTTTACCGGTTGGGCTCACCTATTCCAACCCACACAAGTTTGGAAGTCGCCTGGTCTTTAATGTTGGAGCACCTATTCCTGTCAGTCATTATCAGGAAGATTATGAAAAAGATCCGGTAAAGGCCTGGACCAATCTCACTAAACTACTTGAAGAACGATTAAAATCTCACATTACGGACACGCTGGACGATGAAGAGGATGATTTATTGGTAAAACTGGAAACTATCGACTTGTCGGAAACGGGAGACTTCGAGCAGGTATTCAGTAACACCCAAAACAGAACGGCTGAATTACGTTCCCTGGAGGAAACAGCCCTCGAAGCAATAAGGGAAAAAACCAATGACTATTTTCAATTACTCGAGGAAAAACGCACCAGTGACAAAGCTGTATGGCTACGAAAAAGTAAGGCTCTGATGGGAAAATTCTGGACAAGGCTGATCGTAGTGTTATTGGGACTTCCCGTATTTCTTTTCGGTAGCATCAACCACATCCTCCCATTTGGAATCCCTGCTTTGGTCGCCCGGCTAGCCAAACTATACATTGGGTATGATTCAACCGTAAAAACGCTTACCGGCCTGGTCACCTTCCCTTTATTCTATATTTTACAATATCGTTGGGTAGCTAACTACTTTGATACAACAACAGCTGTCATATACATCCTCACGTTGCCGTTCATAGGACTGCTTGCCTGGAACTTTGGTGTTTTTCTTCATGTAACCCTGGCTATTTTTAATTTTTCAAGGCTTTCAAAAAAGGGGAAGGCTGAAATTCTAAGAGCCCGGGAAGATATGAAAGCAGTGATGGTGTAAAATGGCTACAGTACAGCTAAGCCAAAAACAGTAAATGTGCTAAACGAAGTTGCCTTATTTGTTTTATTGAGTTCACTTGCAGTACAGTTATTCTTCTGGCTGGGCTTCTTTTCCCGTTTGGCATATTATAAACCCCAAAGCCTCAAAAAAAAGAAAAGCCCGGAGCCGGTTTCTGTGGTCATTTGCGCCAGGGATGAGGCTAAAAACCTCAAAAAGAACCTCCCCTACATCCTTGAACAACAGTACGAAAGCTTTGAGGTAATTGTAGTAAATGATAATTCTTCGGACAATTCTTTGGAAATTCTTTTGGAATTTCAACAAAAATTCCACAACTTTACGGTCGTTAATCTACAACAGGCTACACTACCTGGGAAAAAAGAAGCTTTAAGTGCGGGAATTAACAAAGCCCGTTTTGACATTCTGTTACTTACCGATGCCGATTGCAGGCCAGCCAGTCAACACTGGATCAGTCAAATGCAGGAAGCACTCGATGAAAATATCGAAATCGGTTTGGGACATGGTCCATTCAATTCCGAAAAAAGCTTTTTAAATTTTTTCATTCGCTTTGAGAGTATCTTAACCGCTATCACTTACCAATCTTTTTCATTGGCAGGATTTCCCTATATGGGAGTTGGGCGTAATTTGATCTACCGCAAGTCGCTTTTCGAAGAGGCTGGTGGTTTTTCCAACCATGCTCATATCGCTTCCGGTGACGATGATTTATTCATCAATGCCGTTGCCCATTCCAGGAATACTGCACTCATTTTAAAGCCTTCCGCTTTCGTCTTTTCCAAAGCCAAAAGCAGTTGGCCAGGCTACTACTATCAAAAAACTCGACATCTCACTACGGGAGGCAGGTACAAACTGCATCACAAATTGCTTCTTGGAGCGCTTTCAGCGAGCCATTTTGCCTTTTATGCTACTTTGATTTTCCTGCTTTTCGACAACAGCTATCTCCGGATAGCCCTAGGTAGTTATTTGGTGAGAATGACAGTAGTGCTTTGGCTAAGTCGCAGGATCCTTCAAAAACTCGAGGATCTCCCGCTTTGGAAATTTTTTCCACTCTTCGACGCCTTATTCATTTTGTACTACTTGATTTTCTCGCCTGTATTATTAACAGGAAACACGAAAAAACAATGGAAGTAGTTGCTAAAACTAACTTATCAAAGAAAGCCCTCGACGATTACGAATTGGTGAAGAAAGCCACCAAGGGCGACCAAATGGCCTACAGTGTACTCATGGAACGCTATCGTAATGCGATCTACCACCTCATGCTCAAAATGAGCGGTAACCCGGAAGACTCTCACGATCTGACGATCGAAGCATTCGGGAAAGCATTCATCAAACTGCCATCTTACGTGCCGAGATATGCCTTCAGTACGTGGTTGTACAAAATCGCGATCAATAACTGCATTGATCACGTAAGGAAAAAGCGCCTGAACGTATTCTCAATCGACGAGCCTATACACGACGATAACGATCAGACTTTCTCCACCAACCTGGAAGCCTATTGCCTCAACCCGGAAGACGAGATCATTCGTGAACAAAGGCTCTATCTGGTAAGGAACCTGGTTAAGCAACTGAATAAAAAATACCGCCTCATGATCGAATTGAGGTTTTTCGAAGAACTGAGCTACGATGAGATTGCCAATGAATTAGGCATTCCTTTGGGAACAGTAAAAGCTCAACTTTTCAGAGCAAAAGAAATTTTATTTGAATTGATACAGCAGCCGGGGGCAAGTGCCCACTTCGATCGTGCATATGCAAAAGCTGCCGTTTAACAATTACTTCGTATACAATTTCCCTCATTGGAAATAATAATAGCAATTATCTTGTCAGGGCCCGCTTGCGGGCCCTGTTTTTTTTTGCACAAGTAGAATGAATTCGATGGTTTGAATGAAAAAGACCATGGAATCAAAATTATTTCTTTTCATCAATGTGAAACACTGAAGAGTCGGCAGAATAAATTCCGCCGCTACGGAAATTGCATATTCAAATTACTCTGGAACAAAATACTTTCCATCGGTTGAAGTGAATGGCTGAGTCTTTCCTGCACAAAAGTCTCATTCACTAGCACATGATCAAAATGCTCAGATCTGCAAGCTGCAAGAACGGTTAGTACACCAAAGGTGAAAAGTACTTTTATTTCCATGATTTCTTAAATTCTACCTAAAACACTCCGTATACCGTCCACCGTAGGCCGTAAACCGGTCACAACCATTAATCAGCCCTCAACAATTTCCTGACCATCAAAACTTTGCCATCCTGCTCCACCTCCAACAAATAAACCCCGTTTTTCAACTCAGGAAGCAAGCACAACACCATTGGCTGAAATCGGCCCTGAAAATACTTTCACCCCCGATAAAGTGTAAAGATTTATCATAGCTTTTTCCAAAGGTTCCTTTGCTTTTAAATATAGGGAATCGACAAATGGATTAGGACTTACCTGAATGACATCTTTTGTAGAAACAAAAGGTAATTCATTTATTTCTGAACTAAACAACCATGAATAAGCATCCGGAAATTCCCGGCGCCAGTACCACTCGCTGTGCTGGCCATCGGCATGGGTTACCAATACAACTTCTTCCGCTCCGAAACCAGCTTCATGCAGCGTCGTTTCCATTGCTTCCATCTGCTGGATCAAAGAGGCACTTTCCTGTTCACCTCCCAACATGTAAAACTTCATATCAGCTTCTTTCCCGGTATTTTCTACATGAGTATAAACCTGATCCGAGAACCAGAAAGAAGGAGAAAAAATCCCGGCTTTACTGAATACATCCTGGTGTTCAATAGCTGCATACATAGAGATCAAACCACCCATGGAACTGCCCATGATACCCGTGAATTCACGTCCGGGTTTGGTCCTGAAGTTGGCATCGATAAAAGGTTTAAGCGTTTCAACTATAAAATCGACATATTCATCCCCTTCTCCTCCTCCATACTGGGCATTTATCCAGGGAGAATACTCATCTAATCTATGAATGCCACCATTGTCAATCCCAATGACTATGATACCTTCATCACCATTTTCAAACAGCTCATTTAGTGATTCATCAATCTCCCATTCCCCGGCAAAGCTGGTTGTTGCATCAAAGAGGTTTTGCCCGTCGTGCATGTATAAAACCGGGTACGTTTTTTCGGTAGTTTCATAATCCGGTGGCAGGTAGAGCCATATTCTTCTGGTACGATTCAGTTGAGGAATTTCAAAATCTTCACTTAAAATGTAGGCATTCTCCTCGAGGGTACTGCCTCCCCCATTTCCTTCCCATCCGGCGATGGTAAGGTTTTCCGTTTGCAGCCCTCCCCCGTAACTGAGGGTTCTGTTAGGAATGAATTGTCCCTGAGCATTACCTTCTACCGTTTCCCAGCTTCCTCTGGTAAACTTGAATTGCAAGGTTCCGGCATCCGGAGTAAAAGTAATATACCAGGTTCCATTTCCATTATCCGTCAGTTTATAAGCTGCATTTCCCGGATCCCAGCCATTAAAATTACCTGCTATATAAATCTCATCATCTTGCGGCGTATTGGCCGGTACGGAAGTGACATTGATCGTTAATTGGGACCAGCTTTGCGTTCCTAAAAAAATCAGGACAACAAGCCCAATTAATTTGATTTGAGATAACCTGTTCATACTTTTTCTTATTTTTCACAAAGGTATATCTGTTAATCCATACAACTAATTAATCGTTGAGAAAAATGAAAAAGGAGGCCTTGAATTTACAAAAGGGGTTGTTTCAAAGTTTTCATTAAGTTGTAAATAAAAAAGCGGCCTCCGTGATACTGATTTATATTAAAATTTTCTGCTTACACCAACCGATAGCAGTGAAATACCATAGCCAACCTCACCAAACAAGCATGTATGGGATTTTAAAATAAACTTCGCTCCTAAAAACGCGGAGGCCATCATACTGCCACGCACAGGTTTATAGTTCAAATGTTTCTTCAGAAGGGCAACATTTCCTTCAATCACATCAACTTTGCTGATGGTGTAGGCTAAATTCATACCTCCGTATAAATCCCATTTTTCGAAATACCTGGAGTGTACGGCGAATCTCAAACCGGCCATAAAAAAATTATTCCTAAACTGCTCATAATCTCCGTCACCCATCAAGTCGGCCGCACTGAGCACCCTGGTATATCCTAATCGGGTACCAAGGCTGAACCGTTCATTTATTCGGTAATCAAGACCTGCCGAAAAAGGTGGGAGTTCCGTCTGAATTTGATCTTTCACAAAAGTCGGAATCACCCCCACCCCGGCAGAAGCCTCATAAAAAGGGTATTTGATTTTTTGGCATTGCCCGCTTAAGCAAGCTGCATACAAAGTCATTAGGGTCAGAAAGAGTACGTTTTTGATTGTCATGTTTTTAAATTTTTGTTTTTCAAAAGGGCTTTTGGAATTGCCTCTATATATAAAAGCCACGAGATGGCCGAGTGTGACATTTTTTTAACAACTTTTTTTTCAACGGCCCCTGCCAGACCTCCGAGGTTTTCGAAATCTCGGAGGTCTGAGCCCCACCCAAAAAAAGTTTTTTTGAAAAAAGTTGGTGTTTTTATGTCACGTTTCGGGTTCTCGTGGCTTTTATATATGTAAGCCATATGTTTCACAAGTATTTGGAAAATGGAAAAAAGGGGGCCCTATATCGTAACCGTTGAGCAATTTGGAAAAAGGTTTTTACCAAAATTGCTAAGCCACCTTATTGAAGAATATCAATTTAAAAAGAGAGAGGCCGATCTGGTGGGTAAAAAGGTACTCAACCGGCTTGAATCAAAATTTTCAGGAAACAACTCTCAACCTGTTCAGGTTTTTCATGAAGCATTAACTATTATTGTGACAAGAGAAACCAATAAATACAGGCGTTTGATGGATAAAAATTTCGGACTTTCTGAAACTTCCTTTAATGAAATGATCTTAAAAATGAAGCGGGGAGATGAGGGCCTCTTTGAGGTTGTTTTTCTGGCTCATTTTGATTTTTGCCTCAACTATCTACAGGGTAAGTATAAAGCTTCCTACGAAAATGCCTATGATGCAACGATGAACGCGATGCTTGCCTTTTGCAAAGGCCTTAAAGATGAAAGTATCACTTACGGCAATCTCAAGTTTTTATTTACCCAAATGGCCGGGCAGTATTACTTTAAATGGATAAGGAGGGAAAAGATCCAGGAGCCGATGCCGGAAATAGACATTCCGGAAGAAGAGGATGACTTCGAAGAAGTAAGTCTGAATATTTTGGATAAGGCCTGGGATTTACTGGGCGAGGGATGTAAAAAGCTGCTCGAAAACTTTTATTACAATAATAGCTCACTGATAGAATTAGCCAAAAAACACGAAAAAACTCCCATGGCAATGCGCAAACAAAAACAGCGATGTGTACAAAAACTGAGGAGTTATTTTAAACAAATGAATCAATAAATTATGGATCATTCTAAAAAATTCACCGACGAAAATCTGCAAGGAGAAGAGCTTGAGGCTTTCACAGAAAAATTCCTCAAAGCAAAATTCGACAGAGACAGAAAGAAAAGATGGGGAGAAATCCTGGAGAAAAAGCATGGAGTCAAACCTCCAGGGGCAGAACTTGAAAAAAGGAAGGGTCGAACCATTTACCTTTGGATCGGAGCAGTGGCTGCTGCAGTTGTTTTACTATTCCTGGCATATCCATTGTTTTTCAATGCTTCTGAAGCGGACTACCAACAATTGGCTGATAATTACCTACAACAGGATTTTTTCCAGAATCAGGAAATTTCCAAAGGAGACCAGGATATTGAAATACTTGAGTTCAATGCCGCAACTGCCTACAACAACAAGGAGTTTGAAATTGCCATTGACAATTATGAAAAAATCGTAGAGACGGAAGCCGCCAAGGATCACCATATTTTCTTCCTGGGGCTGAGCTATTTATACACAGGTAATTACCCTGAGACCATTGGGATTCTTTCTAATTATGTGGAAAATGATACCAGATCTTCTTTCAAACAGGAAGCTCCATGGTTCCTGGCATTGGCCTATGTCAAAAATAATGAGCCTGAAAAAGCCAGGCCTTTTTTGGAGCAAGTCAAAAACGGGACATGGAATCGTCAAAAGGCAATCCAACTACTCAAAAAGCTGGAATAATGGTTAAACAGCAGCAGCCGGCAAGGATTCTTTGACAAAATACATATCGATCTGCCCTTTATTCTTGGCATCAACCTTACCTCTGTATTCACAATCAAATTTGTATCGTACCAGGTTATGTGTTGATTCAGAAATATTGACTTTACCCGGCAAACTCTTTGACTCCATACGTGCAGCAATATTTACAGTATCTCCCCAAATATCGTAGGCAAATTTATCTACACCCACCACACCTGCTACAACCGGACCTGTATGGATACCGATGCGGGCCTCAAAATATGGCCGGCCCAAACGGATGCGTTCCTGTTTATGCTCCTCCAGGAACTCCTGAATCTCCATGGCAGCACGTACAATATTGTAAGGAATGGATCTCCGCTCACTCAATCCACTGGCACACATATAGGCGTCACCTATGGTTTTGATTTTTTCAATGTCCTCATACTGGGAAATAATAAAATCAAAGGCTTTAAAGCAAAGGTCCAGTTCCTCCACCAACTCTTCGGGTGTAAGCTGCTCTGAAATTTGGGTGAAGTTTTTAAAATCAGTAAACAAGACCGTTACTTCATCAAATTTTCTGGCCTTGGCTTTCCCGTATTCCTTAAGCTCGGTGGCAATAGGAGCAGGTAAAATATTCAATAATAATTCATCAGAACGCTCCCGTTCTTCTTCAATCGTTTTATTTTTTTCAGCCAGGGTGTCTGCAGCTTTCCGTTTGGTTCTATATCTTGCGTAAAACAAAATCAACAACAACAATAAAAATCCGGCCGCAGCAAGGGTCTGATTTCGAAGATTACGGCTTTGGGCAGCCTCTAGTTCACTCTGCTGGGCAATGAGCTTGCTTTGCTCCGCTTCAAGGGTGGCTTCCGCCAGAGCAGCTTTTTGCTCCAAAGCTTCACGAGATAAACTTTTCACCTCTTTTTCCTTGCGTTTGGCTACCTCTTCGATCTTTTTCTTTTCTTCCTCAATAGTCATTATTTCCTCCTGCTTGGCAGAGATTTCCTGTTGTTTCTGCTCATTGGATTGCAACAACTGAGCCTGCCTTTCCTCCAAAAGCGTCTTATCGGTTGATAGTTGCTCACTTTGTAATTTGAGATTATTAATGGTAAAAGTGAGCTGATCCTTCTCTTTTTCCAGCTCTCTTTTTTCTCTTTCCAACTGCGCTTTCTGGCGTTCGAATCTGCTATCGAGGTCACTCATGGAGGTTCCGCGCTGACTAAAATAGTTAAATGCCTCTTGATTGATTTCGTAAGCCCTGCGATAATTCCTGTCCTTAACAGCCACTGCACTCCTCTTGGTAGTAGCCTGAATCAACAGGTCTGAATAACCTGCCGCCTTAGCAAACTTCTGAGTACTCTTAAACCAAACTTCTGCATTCCGGGAATTACGGTCACGTTCATAACCTTTAGCAATGATGAACGCTGAACGGGCAGACATACCATCATTACCCTTGGAGACAGCCTGATTATGCGCCGTTTTTCCATATTTGATACATTCATCCGCATCAACTCGCAAAAAAGCCTCCGCAATTTGAAAATTCAGCACCATCTTCTCCTCTGTCGTTTTTGCTTCACTCAATTCCTCCTTCAATTGGTCAATGGTCGCATTCTGACCAAAAACAGCAACGGAAAACAATAGCAGAAACAGACTGTATAATAACTTCATTTATCAAGAATTTGTCAAAAGTTTTAATCCGCCCATCGTCAGGCAGGAACGAATAGAAAATTAAAAAACATTGATCATCTATTCATAAATGTCTCATCGAACTCAACAAGACTTCCAACATTTGCTTAACGCCAAAATCCTGTCAAAGTAACGGTAAAACGTACCTTAAATACTTTGGATTCATAAAGGTTGGTTAACAAAAGTACGAAATAGTGAAAAAAAAGTTGTGGAAACCGGGGATTACTACCCGTTATCGATATTTAAGGAATCCTGTTCAATTAATTCGAGAGATGAATCACGGAAAAAAGGTTGGACGGGTAGCGAATCTTCAACTGGAACGATCTCGGGCCTTTCCGGCTTTTCAGGAATCGCAGGCCTCCCTGCAGTATCTCTTTTCAGACGAGCTTCCGACAGCAGGATCGAATCTACAATAGCGCCCGCCTCCTTCAGGGCTTTTTCTCTGCAGGAATTTTTCTTCTCCTTAGTATATCGTTGAATACGATCCTCCACAGTTTGCTGGATCATCTGTTCCCGGAGGGCATTATCATTATCCGAAGAACAGGCAAAAAGCAGGCCTGTAAAAACCAAAAGAATTGGTTTGCAAATATTTTGAACCATCTTCATCATTGCCGCAAAAGTACAACATTCCGTACATATTAGCTACGCTTCGGTGGTTTACTCAGCCTTTACTTCCGATTGGGTTCAATGATCAAAACATATAATTCGCACCGATATGCAGACTAAATGAATTCAGGCTGTTGGAAAAATCTTCAGTGGAAACGACTGGCGTAATATTTGTTCTGAAAACAGGCTCAACCGACAATCTGAGGGAAGGTGATAGATGGTAACCAATGCTGGCCCCCAACAAATAATCGTACCCCACGCGTCGCGTTTCTGTCAATTGCCTTGTTATTCTTGGCTTGTTGTTATGTCGCCTTAGTTTCATGCTTTTGGATGTAACCTCTGCCTCAACCACCGTTGTATTGAGGATATTAATTGCAGCTCCGGTTTGAACACCATAACTAAACCTGCCTTTTCCCGTTTCGTAACCGACCATCAATGGGATATTGATGAATTTCAACCGCTGCCTGGCAATTACATCAAGCAGAACATGTTGCCCCTGATTGATCTGATCGGAGGAAGAACGGCGAAAATCTACTTCAAGGTCAGTATTCCCATAAGAAGTAGGCACACTCAGGGAATAAGTACTTTCATAATCTTCCCCCACCTGGGTTTCAATGGTCTGATCATAATCGATCCTGAATCTCTGACGGGAAGTAAGGGCCGCATCATAAAACCCTATTCCTGTACTTATTTTCCAATGACCATTCAAAACGACTCCGGCTTTAAATCCTCGCTCGGGAGACCAGGACTCCTTTTCAAACGACCGGAATAATAATGGCCCCATCGAGGATTTGGTGTGGCTGGAGGTAAAATTAGGGGCAGCATAAGCCCCTACAAAAAAGCCAACGCTCTTCACTGGAATAACCGGCTTGTTGTCACTAACCACCGGTAGGGGTTTCATGGCGATATCACGGGCAGGCAATTCAAGCGAAGACATAAGCCCGCGCAAATAAGGAACATTCCTCAATGGCTCCCGGGATGATTCTTCCAAAGGTAATACAGTTGCCTTGACGGCATCCGGAGTAATATTTTCGACAATTCCATTTTCATCGGTTTCTCCGGTTGCGGAAAAATCCGATTGGGTTCCTGTTGTTACAAATTCGTTTACTGAAAAATCGGTTTTGTCGTTTTCCGGATGAACCGTCAAAGCATTGTCTTTTGAGATCAGGGGATTATTTTGTGATAAACCATCAGAAGAAATTGATATACGCTGAGTAGGTTTTTCTGGTGTGAGTGTTTGTTTATTGGTCTGGGCTCCATCTAATGCTGAGTCTTCGTCAGCCGATTCCTGATACTGAATTTCTTCATTCAGCAGCTCTATTTCTGAAGCCTGCAATCGTACCTGTTGTTTGAGATTTTTATTTTGATTCCAGAAAAAAACAGCCGCTCCGGTCAGACCGAGCAGGAAGATACCTACAATCAGTTTTTGCCAGGAATAGGAAAGCCATCCGCCTCCGCCCGGAGCAGCGACGGCGATCTTATCCCAAACCTCCTCAGAAGGTGTATCCCAACCATCGGGAGCCGGCGAATCCGGAAGGTCCTCAAATCTTTGTTTGAACAGTGATTCTAAATTGTCCTTATGTAGATTTTCTTCCATACTGGAAAATTTCATTTTCAAATTTTAATCAACACCCTACCCCACCAGATTTTTTTCAAACATCCTCCTCAACATAGCTTTTGCTTTGGATAATTGGGATTTCGACGTACTCTCTGTCACCTGTAATTGCTCGGCAATTTCCTTATGAGAATAGCCTTCAATCACATACATATTAAAAACGACACGGTATCCGGGTGGCAGCTTTTGAATCAGATTTGTCAAAGCTTTTGCACCAAGGTCACTTAAAATAACCTCTTCGGCCTGATGAGTGTCTGCAATTTCTGTTATTTCAAGGGTATGTCCCCTTCGCTTTTGTTTTCTGAGGTATTGAAGTGCAGTATTGACCATTACTCTGCTCAACCACCCCCCAAGGGAACCTTTCCCGGAATACTGCCGGATATCAGCAAAAATCTTTATGAAACCATCCTGCAGCATATCCTCTGCTTCAGGACGATCCTTGGCATACCTGAGACAAATACGAAAGAGCTGAACTTTGTACATATCGTACAAAGCTCTTTGGGCTTTTCTGTCCTTCTTAATGCAGCCGTTAACAAGATTTTGCTCTTTGCTCTCCAATTACCAGTGGTTTGTTTACTGTTCCCTTTGACTTAATGGTGTTAAAAGGTTTAAAAAGGTTGCCTGGATTTGTTAATTTTTTTATCTGATATTTCAGGCATTTCCTTAAAATTCCCAAAAAAACGTCTTTTCTTGTGGCTCAACAAAAACACACCATTTGACCATGGTTTCAGTAGATCTTCTGATCCGTATCGTTCTTGCACTCATCATGCTCGGGGTAGGTATGTCTATTGATGCCTCCAATTTCAGAGCGGTTTTTCAGCGGCCAAGAGCTTTTTTTATCGGGCTCTTTTCCCAGATGGTTTCCCTCCCGGTTTTTGCCTTCTCTATGGTGTATTTTTTACCCATTTCTCCGGAATTCAAGATCGGCATTATCATCCTTTCCCTTTGCCCGGGAGGCAATATGTCGAATTACATTTCCTATCTTACAAAATCCAATACAGCTTTAGCCATTTCTCTGACTACCATAAACGGACTGCTGACCGTTTTCACTATTCCGTTGATCAGCAACCGGGCTTCAGAGATATTCCTTGGTCATGAAGAATATTTTACCCTTCCTTTTATTGCTACTGCCATAGAAATTTTCCAGCTGATCCTGATTCCTGCAGCCATCGGTGTGACGATCAGACATTTCCGGCATCACCTGATAGAAAAGTTGGAAAAACCTGTAAAATGGACCACTTATGTTTTGCTGGCTATCATGTTTGGAATGCTCTTTTTTGGAGAAGAAGCACAAGGCGGCCTGAAACTTACTTTTAAAGATATTTACACGATTTTACCTTTTACCCTTGCGCTTAATTTATTTGGCATGTTGTTCGGGTATTACTTTTCCAGATGGAACAAACTCTCCTGGCGAAACGGTATCACTATTTCAATAGAAACCGGTCTGCAAAATACAGCTCTTGCACTTTTGGTAACCGGCACCTTGCTTAACAATAGTGAAATGGCCAAACCAGCCCTCATTTATGCCGCTTTCAGCTTCTGGACCACGCTTGGGTTTGCAAGTTATATGAAGAGAAGAGCCACTTCCCGATAAATAATCGCTCACATTTAAGGGTTTCCAACCAAAATTTCACTCCTCTTTGCCATTATGGCATTAAAATTTATTGATTTTTGCCAATATGTCACCCAAAAGATAGATATTCAGCCTATTTGACCCATCTTTTCCAATGGCACAGATATTGACCTATATGCAGTGTTAATCAATTAGAAAAAATTTAAAATCAAATAAAAATGTTAGTTGTAAGACCTACTGTAAGACCATACACAAGAGCACATGCAAGACCTGTTTACACCAGAAATCATGTAGCGAGCACCAATACGTCTGTTAAAGTAAATGTTATTGAACAGGACGCCGATTACACCCTTGAATTAGCTGCTCCGGGATTGACTAAAAACGACTTTGAATTGAAAGTTGAGAAAGAGATCCTGACCATTTCAGCTAAAAAAGAACAATCAGATCAGGAAGGCGTTAAGGTCCTGAGAAATGAATTCGGTAAATATGACTTTAAACGTTCATTCCAGTTGACAGACACCATTGACATTGAAAAGATTAAAGCTTCTTATCACCAGGGAATTCTCAGTGTAGTATTACCTAAAAAGGAAAAAGAAGCTCCTAAAGTGGTAACAGTTAAGTAAACACCATGATATGTTTATGTGAGGATGTCGCCAGGGTTAAAGAACCATCAAGCAACAAGGGAAACATCACATAAACAAGTCAGAAAATTGACAATATTCTGACAAATGAATGAAATCTTTCCCTACATAATATTGTTAAAAAATTAGATTATGAAATTTGATAATAAAAACAATCCCTTTACTAAAGGAGGGATTTTCGGCGAGATCCTTGATGAATTTTTGAACACAGATATCACCAAATTCATGGGTGTTGATCTGACGGTCTCAAATCCAAGGGTTAATGTTTCGGAATCAGCTTCGGACTTTGTTATTGAACTGGCTGCTCCGGGACTCGAAAAAACGGACTTTGACCTGAACATTGAAGAAGGCAGTCTGAAAATAAAAGTTGACAAATCCGTTGAAGACGATAAAGATCGTAAGTTTTTGAGACGGGAATTCAATTACAATACTTTCACCAGGAGCTTTACCCTTCCTGAATCTGTTGACCCGAATGCGATTTCGGCTAAATATGAAGGAGGAGTATTGAGTATAACTTTAGGGAAGAAAGAAGAGAACCAAACGGATTTTTCCCGCAAGATCAACATCTCCTAGTGAAATCAAGATAAAAGTTAGTTAATAGGGTTTTAGGTGTTTATTTGGGGGGTCGGAAGCTTTTCCGATCCCCTTTTTTGTGCACGACCCTAAAATTTCTGTACCTTTCTTGGAAAAATGCGGACCTCGCTGTTTTTCCTTTTCCTCGCTTTTTCCAGTCTTACGTTTGCACAAGATGAAACAGATCCGGAAACGGTTTATTTCGACCTGATAGATCGTGCAGCTGAATTTGCCCTGGCTGGTGACCATGAAAGTGCATGGCAAAAAACAACAGAAGCTGCTGCAGTCTGGCAGGACAGTGATCCTTTTTTCGGTTTTCTCGAGGCTTTTGAAGGGACAGCAGACATTTACACCTCAAATGAATTTCAGTCCGTTTTTGGCAAAAAGGATTATAAAACAGCCGGAAAATATTATGCCGCTGCCCTGGAAAATTTCCCCGGGCCATTTCGCGATTATGCCCCCGAAGAAGTCGAATACCTGGCTGATATCAATGCCATGCTGGGCAACGCCCATAAAAGAACCAGCAGAATACTGGAAGCCAAAAAAGCCTATGAAACCGCACTCGCCGGTTACCGCCTGCTGGACACGCTTGCATATGAATATGACCGACGCTGGTTGTCGCTGTACATTTACAAACCCTTAGCCAATATTTATACCCGCCTTGAAAATTATGAGAATGCAGGGGCTCTTTTGCTCCTGTCTCAATCCGTTCTTGTAGAATCCGGTAAAAAAGGGGAAGCTGCACAAGCATCCATTGACCTGGGAATTCTATACGCTACCACAGGACGACATGAAGAGGCCATTGGACTTTTTTCGGCCCATGAAAATGCTCTAAATCTTTCCGATTATATCAAATCAATATTGTTGCTGAATAAAGCCAGGAGCCAAATGGCGATAAGCCAAAACCAGTTTGCACTATTGGATATTCAAAAAGCTGTTGAACTCTCCAAAAGCAACAATAGCTCCAGAAGTGTTTTGATGGATGCCTACCACATTCTGGGGCAACTACTCGTCCAGAATGGGCAATTTGAGCAAGCGAAAAAGGCTTTGAACCGTGCACTCGAGCTGGAAAGAAAAATATCCTCAGCCAAAAGCAGGAAAAGAGCCAAGATCTACGCCAGCCTGGGGAATTTATACCTCGACCAAAAGGAACCCGAAAAGGCATTGGATAATTTTCAAAAAAGCCTCCATTCGGTTTTGGAAAATATTGATACCGTAAACGTTGCCTCCCTTCCTGAACCAAAGGATTTGTATGCCGAGAATTCCATACTCACGGCCTTGGAAGGTAAGTCTACTGCTTATGAAATGCTTTTTTCAAAAACAAAGGTTCTTGAGAATCTTAATCTTGCTCTAGCCAACCTTAAACTGGGTTTCGAAATCGAAAGGTTATTACTCAGCACCCAACAGCATTCCTCCTCGAAGATCCAGTTTCAAAAACAAAACCAATCCAGACGTGAAAAAGCCATCGGTTTATGTGCTCTGATCTATAAAAAAACAAAAGACGAAGCATTTATCACGGAAGCGTTTGGAATAGCAGAGGCAGGAAAAGCAGCAGTACTGAGAGAGTCCGTCCGGGAAAACCTGGCCCTCCAACAACTCAATGGCTCTTCTGATCTTCAACAATCCATCCATGAAACGGAAAAAGCCCTGGCTGCTATCAAAAGTGATCTGCTCAACACCAACCAACATGAAAAGACTACCTTCGATGAACTAAACGAACAAAAGGTTTTTCTATCCCAACAACTAATGGCATTAAAACAGGAACTTGCTAAAAGACATCCGGAATACGCTCAATTGGATGAACAACCGGGAACTGTAATTTCCGTAAAAGATGTTCAGGAATTACTGCTTTCATCTCCTGATGAAGTTTTTGTTGAATTTTATTGGGGTAAAGCGGTATTGTATGCATTCAAAATTGATAAAGACAAAGGCATTGAACTTTTTGAATTCCCGATGTTTGATGGCATTAACGTTAGGGTTAATAATTTCCTTGATTTGTTTTCAGCTGAAAACAGATGGAATATGAGCGCTGAAAAGTATCAACTGGCTGCAATCGATGTTTATCAGGTAATTTATAAACAACTCAAGGTTGAAGACTATAAAAAAGTAATTATAATCCCGGATGGTTTATTGGCATTTGTTCCTTTTGAGGCACTCGTTACCCAGGTCAATTTAAATCCATTTTTCAAATCCCTGGATTACCTCATCAAATCTCAAAACATTAGCTATGCTTATTCCGGAAGCGTTCTGAAAGCACAAAAAGAATCCATAGCAAGAGGAAAATCCTTTCTCTTTGTCGCTCCCGGTTTTGCCAATAATGAAATGGGCTTACCTGCCTTAAGCGATGCTGATCTGAATATTGGCAAACAAAGAAACCTCATAAAACTTTCGGGCAAATCAGGAACGAGAAAGGCTTTTGAAAAGGAAGCAACGAAAAGCAACATCATCCATTTATTCACCCATGCCGAAGCCAATCCCGACGGACAGCAACCCAGAGTATTCTTTTACGACCAGGAGTTGCCACTTTCAGAAATATACGCTTTGAACCTATCTGCCCAAATGGTGGTATTAAGTGCCTGTGAAACTAATCTTGGCAAGCTGGAAGAAGGAGAAGGAGTCATGAGCCTGGCCAGAGGATTTGCCTATGCCGGCGCATCCAGCCTGGTAGCTAGTTTATGGAAGGTGAAAAATCAACAAACGGCACAGATCTTCACCGACTTTTATGCCAATTTAAACAACAGCAACAATAAGTCCGAAGCACTGCGAAATGCCAAAATCAAGTTCCTGGATAAAACAGACGACATTCACGCTTCCCCTGCCTACTGGACAGGTTTTGTTTTTATTGGCAATGACGCTGCTTCATCTTCTGGTGGTGGATTTGGAAATATATTCATTTATTTTGGGCTTGCTTTGATGGTAGCCGGGTTGGTTATTTTTATGCGGGGAAGGAGGTAGTTTGCAGTCTGCAGTTCTCAGCCTTCAGTCTGCAGTTGGGATTACAGGTTGCTGAGGAATAATTTGGATGATTTATGGGAAAAATAATGAAATATTCCCCGTGTCCTCTGTGCCTTCTCAGTGCACTCCGTGGTTAAAAAAACAGGTTTAGAACCCATAGGAGAAAAATCACCTACTTTGCGTCCTTAGCGCTTCCTTGCGCACTTAGCGGTTAAAAAACACCAGACTAGCAGAACCGCAAAACAGCAGAACCTGCCTTACTGCGACAGCAGGCAAGGTATCCAATATCCAGCCTGCCTGCTGACCGCAGGAAGGCAGGTGTAGAAGTAGAGGAAACGAAACCCTCCCGGAAAAGCAATCTTAAAAAGGAATATCCTCGTCGTCGTTCATTTTGGACGGGCGGGTGATGATATTGGATTCCGGAACTTCAAAAGCATCACCAGGCAAGTCACTGAAGTTCGGATCTTCCATATTAGAGAAACGAGCAAATTCATCCGTAAATTTAAGTCTGACCGTCTTCAAGGCACCATTCCTGTGTTTAGCAATGATGAACTCAGCAACATTTTTGAGCGACATGCCTTCCTCATCTTCCAGGATCTGGTAGTACTCCGGACGATAAATAAACCCTACAATATCCGCATCCTGCTCAATAGAACCGGACTCCCTCAAATCCGAAAGTACAGGTCGTTTACTTCCCCCCCTGGTCTCTACCGCACGGCTCAGCTGTGACAATGCGATTACCGGAACATTCAGCTCCTTGGCCAGACCTTTGAGCGATCTGGAAATAGCACTCACCTCCTGCTCACGATTTCCTTTTTGATTATCGGACCCTCCGCTCATCAACTGGAGGTAGTCGATCACTATCAGGGAAATATCATGCTGCATCTTCAATCTCCTGGCCTTGGCGCGAAGTTCGAAGACGTTGATCCCCGGAGTATCATCGATAAAAATCGGTACCTCACTCACGTTTTCAATAGCTGATTGCAGTTGCTGCCATTCGTAGTCTTCCAGTTGTCCGGTACGCATTTTGGAACCAGAGATCTCTGCCTCAATGGAAATAACCCTTTGCGCCAACTGAAGACTGGACATCTCCAGGGAGAAAAGGGCAACAGGCTTGTTAAATTCCATGGCCGCGTTCTTCGCCGCCGACAAAACAAAACTGGTTTTACCCATACCCGGTCTGGCGGCGATGATAATAAGGTCGGAATTTTGCCAGCCGGAAGTTACCCTGTCCAGGTCGACGAATCCGGTTGGAACTCCTGTCAGACCATCCTCGCGATCTTTGAGTTCCTCGATCTGTTTAAGGGCTTTGGAAGCCAGGGAACTCATACTGTCATAGGAACGACTGAGGTTTTGCTGGGTAATATTAAACAACCCCTGCTCTGCATGGTCCAGCAATTCGAAAACATCCGTGGTATCTTCAAAAGCATCTTTGATGATTTTTGTAGACACGGTGATCAGTTCTCGCTGGATATGCTTTTGGGAAACGATCCTGGCGTGATATTCGATATTGGCCGCTGATGCTACGCGGTTGGTCAATTCTGCGAGGTAGGCAGGACCGCCGGCAGCTTCGAGGTCTCCTTCTTTTTTGAGTTCCTCCATTACGGTTAGTAGATCGATAGGCTGCATACGTTCAAAAAGCCGCAACATGGCCTTATAGATCAACTGATGAGCATCCAGATAAAAACTTTCCCATCGAATGATGTCCATTACCGTCGTCAAAGCATCCTTTTCAAGCATAATGGCACCAAGAACCACCTCCTCCAGGGGCACAGCCTGTGGCTGCACCTTTCCGAATACATAATCAGAAAGGTCCGCACTTTGATTGCGTCTCTTCATCCGGAAATCACTTTTGGCAGGTGTCTTCTTTTTCTCAGCCATATAAACTTACAAATTTTGCCTTTTTATAAATACAGGGGAATAAACAAAACTACAGGTAATTTCTGAAGAATAGAAATTCTTTTTTTTCATCATTGTGGAAAATAGATTCTCGAATGTGGAAAAATTTTAGATTTCCGGATAATAAATCGAAGATTTGTTCTTCAAATGAAATTCCAATCCAAAAAGGGATAAAAATTTTGTGGATAACTTTTTGAGAGGGTTATTGTTTCTATTTCCGATCCTAATGCACCATATGGTGTACATCTTACAAAATACAGACAGTTAATCAACACATTTCATCTGCATTTTTCAGACTTTTGTAATTCAAATAAATACAATATTCATGAATAAGTTTTTTGGACTAGTAGCAATCCTGGCAATCTTCATCGCCTGGCAATACCCCGGAAATAATAATCAATGGGAAAACAAGATAGCTCCCTCCTTACTTTCAAAACTTGAAAACGGATCAGTGGAGGAATTCATCGTTGTGCTCACCGATCAGGTTGACCTCAATGAAAGCAAATTGATACATAATAAAACGCAGAAAGGGAACTACGTTTACCAAAAACTAAAAAGACATGCCGAGGCTTCCCAAAAAGGTATTCTGAACCTGCTTCAGGAAAGAGGAACTGCCTATAAATCCTTTTTCATCGTCAATGCGGTATATAGCAAAGGGGACCTTGAATTGGTAAGATCCCTGGCCTTACGAGGTGATGTCAGAGCGATCGAAGACAATCCCCAGGTGCAAATAGAACGTACTTTTACCGGAGGTGATTCAGGCAACATGCGGGAAGGAATTGAGTGGGGAATCGAAAAGATCGGGGCCGACCAGGTCTGGGAAATGGGCTATAACGGTCAGGGAGTGATCGTAGCAGGTGCAGATACAGGTGTGGAATGGGATCATCCGGCTATTCAGGCAAGTTACAATGGTTGGGATGAGGATGGAGTAGATCACAATTACAGCTGGTATGATGCTGTTCATGAGATCAGTCCTTTACATAATGACACCATCATCAGTCCAACCAATAACCCTTGCGGGCTCAACTCAACAGTTCCTTGTGATGATCATAATCATGGAACCCACACCGTAGGTACTATGACAGGCGATGATGGAATGGGCAATCAGATAGGTGTTGCTCCCGGCGCTAAATGGATCGCCTGCAGAAACATGGAACGTGGTTGGGGAAGTCCTGCGACCTATATTGAGTGCTTTGAATGGTTTTTGGCACCTACGGATGTTAACGGTGACAATGCAGACCCGTCCAAGGCCCCACATGTAATCAATAACAGCTGGGGGTGTCCACCAGTGGAAGGTTGCAATCCGGATAATTTCTCTGCTATGGAAACCACAATAACCAATATTAAATCTGCAGGAATGGTGGTGGTCGTTTCTGCCGGGAATAGTGGCTCCTCCTGCGGGTCTATTTCCAATCCTGCAGCAATTTTTGAGCCTTCTTTCACCATTGGTGCTTTCAGGTCAAATGATACCATTGCGAATTTCAGTAGTCGCGGATTGATAAGCGTTGATTCCAGTTTTAGGATGAAACCCAATGTGGCAGCTCCGGGAGTTGGAGTACGTTCCTGTGTTCCCGGAGGTGGCTATGCTACCTGGAATGGTACGAGTATGGCTGGTCCTCATGTTGCAGGAATGGTGGCATTGATGATATCAGCTAACCCGGCATTGGCTGGTGAAGTGGATATTATTGAGGACATAATTGAAGCCACAGCAATTCCTATGGTCGCAGAACAGGATTGTAATGATATTGCGGGGGATGCAGTTCCGAATCCTGTTTACGGATATGGGCGTATTGACGCACTGGCTGCTGTGGAGCAGGCATTGCTATATACAGCTATTGAAGATCTTTCCGCACAAAACTCATTAACGGTTTATCCAAATCCTTTTAGGGATAATATCGAGCTAAATATGAATAATCTGACAGAAAGGGTGGAATTGAGGATTTTTTCGTCGGATGGAAAACTTATGATCTCCAGGTCTTACGAGCCACAGGCTTTTGTGAATGATCAAATTGACACGGGCAGCCTTCCGAAAGGTATGTACTTTTATCAATTGAGTGGTAAAAACGTTCAGCAGAGCGGCAAACTGGTCAGAGTAGATTAAAAGAATAAGTCAAAATAAAAAAGGTCAGGAAAATGAATTCCTGACCTTTTTCTAAACCGCTTAATGATTTAAGACATTTTCTGTCTAAAATACACCCTTATAACGGTTCAGGCTTTTTGAAAATTATATCCGAAAGGGAATAATTTCAAATAATTAAGCTCTTTCTCTCATCGCATTGTCATACATTTTCTGCAGCTTTTTACGTGCGAAGAAAATGCGGCTCTTAATAGTACCTAAAGGCGAATCAAGCTCTTCAGCGATCTCATCGTATTTGAATCCCTGGTAAGCCATCATAAACGGCTTGCGAAAATCATCAGGCAATACATCTACCATTCTCATGAGCTCCTTATAGTTGATGTTACCTTCGCCGTCATTCTCAACAGCATTACTGCCGGAATTGAGGTAATAGTTATTCGGTGTCTGGTCGATGATGAGATTGCGACGCATTTTCTTTCTGTAATTATTGATGAAAATATTACGCATAATCGTAATGGACCAGGCTTTGAAATTTGTCCCCTGATTGTATTTGTCAGCGTTTGTGATTATTCTCAAAGCAGTGTCCTGATACAGATCCTCGGCATCATCCATATTGCCGGTCAATTTAAGTGAAAAAGCTCTCAATGAACTACTGATCTTGTCTAGTTGATCTTGGATTTGGTTTTGCAATTGAATTATCATAGTCGGTGATTTTGTGATTATTTTTAACAAATCTAAATAATAAAATCGATTTTTGCAAAAAAAATTTTCTATTTAGACTAATTTTTACCGTATTTTGTACCTAAATGGACATTTTTAGTGGATTTAGGGTCAAAATTGTAAAAATTTTTAACAATGTTGAACCTTTTTACCAATAAAGTTGTACAAAATATAGATGCCTTTTAAAAGAAAAGGATGCTTAGGTTAATCCATTTTAACAAAACCTTATGAAATTACCCTAAACTTTTAATGCAGATGACAGCTTCTGCTTAATTAAAATCAGGGAAAAATGAAGTTCATCAACTCAGCTCTAGCCTTCAGCGGGCAGGGTTTTATTTAAAAATTGGTCATTACTTCATTTTTAGAATTTCATCAATTTTCAGACGAATGAAAGAAATCGAAACTCAACCACAAGACTATCTACCCGCTAACCTTAGATATCTGAGAAAACAATTTGGACTCAGCCAGGAAGTATTTGCTGAAAAGATCGGATTAAACCGCGGGAACATTGCTTCGTACGAAAACGGTTCCTGTCAGCCCAAACTCTGCAACCTGAAGAATTTCTCCAAATTCTTCCAGGTCTCCATCGGTGACCTCACCAGCTCCGACCTTCGAAAACTCGGAGCCTACGAAAGCGCCATAAATAACTACAATAAAAAATCTGTCTGGGAAATTGAGGTAATCGACACCTACCTCAACAATGCACAGGAGACAGAACGCCTCCTGGAAAGTTTACAAACAACTTTCTCCATAACATCATCCAGAATCAATGAGCTGCCCAGTGATATTCAGTTTCTCCTGCTGAATTACCAGCAAATGTATAAAGCATCCAAAAAGATAGTGGCCACACACAAAGATCTGCTGGAATATTTGCGGCAGAAGTCTATTGAGAAAGGGTATTGATTCAGTCTGCAGTTTACCGTCAACAGCCCGCTGTAGACTATTGTGGAGGTAGAGCTTTTGAAAAGAATCTTGAATGATTAATCTCGGCTAGAGTTTACCCGATCTTCATTAATACCATTTAAGCATCCCTACCCTTCAACATTCAAGCATATTATAATTTTTTCCCTTTTTCCTTATTCCCTTACTACCTTTTAATGACAATCCCAGTGATACATAACTCTGGAAAAATCCTTTTTTACCAGGTCCTCTTCTGAGATGAAGAAATTAGCGGTTCCCATATCTCCCCACATACTTTCGATCTCTACGTCGGTATCCATCTGAAAAAGCAATAACATTGGTTGGTCTTCAGTCCGAGGATCCGTTTGGGCAAAATGAGCATAGCCGCCGATCTTATGGCCTTCGGAGCTTACAGATTCATTATACATTCCAAAAACGTCCCATTTTGCTTCTCCAAACTGCTCAAAGAAGTCTTCGGAAAATTGCTTCTTAAAGCTTATATCCGTAACCGGAACAATTTCATTAGCTTTTTCAAAAACCATTTTAAAGCAGTTTTCTGCATACACCGGCAATTCCTCATATTCCCTTAAATCGGAAAAATCAGTCTTTAACTTTGTTTCATCTTCCATCACTTCAGGAAAATACAATACCCTAAATTTTTCCTGATTGAAAAGATCATCGTCGTTTTGACCGAAATCAAAATCGTCATAAATGTAAAACTGAACGATTCCCTTGTCAGGAAATGGAGTCATGGAAGGGATTTCTGCAAAATTGATCTGGGCAAGAAAGAACAACTGCTCTCCTTCCGGAGTACAGGGGAACTCAGTGTCCTTTGGCAAATAGGGTTCTCCACCGAATTTACTGCTCCACAATTTCAGCCCTTCGGCTTCTACCGGTTCGATTTCAATAAATTCTGTTTTTGAATCAATCAATTGATCCTTAAAAGGTAATATTTCCTCGGGTAAATAATATGACATTTCCATACGGCAAATATAAAAGCCTTTTGGCAAGGTTCATTACTTTTTGCAAAACTGTTTAACTTTAAGGTTCCAGATTTGTTAGGATGCTAAACAGACTCAAACAAATTACCCAAACATGAAAGTTTCCGTTTTCAGAAAGGCACATTTCAACGCAGCACACAGGCTTTATAATCCCAATTGGTCTGATAAAAAGAACCAGGAAGTATTTGGCCTCTGCAATAACGCCAATTACCATGGTCACAATTATGAATTGGAAGTAAAAGTTACCGGCGAAGTTGATCCGGACACAGGATATGTGATCGACATGAAAATTTTAAAAGATCTGATCTACCAGGAGATCGAATTGCGGTTTGATCATAAAAACCTCAACCTGGATACGGAAGAATTCAAAAATCTGATACCCTCTGCTGAAAATATCTGTTATGTAATCTGGAAAATCCTACGCGAAAAACTCCCGGAGAAGTTCGATCTCAAAATCAGGCTGTATGAAACACCAAGAAATTTTGTGGAATATCCGGCCTAAACCAGGTATGGAGCTTCGTGACATCCGCGAGCACGCAGTGCCAGGGCCAGCAACTAGATTATCACGCCTTAGGCATACGCTTCAACAATCTCACCGTTTTCAGTGTCTTGCCTGTAGCATCTGACATTTCAACCAGATAAAGGCCATCCGGAATAGTGCTTATATCATATTTTTTGCCCTTTTCTGCAGCAAAAGTTTTTATTCGTTGGCCAATACTATTATAAATGGTTAACTCGTCAACCATTTGATTGGGAGTTAATTCAAAATAATCACGAGCGGGGTTGGGAAAAACTTTTACATTACGAATAGTGACTACTTCCTTCAGTTGTCTATGGCTTACATTTATATAAAAAACCATGGTTTCCAAAACCTTGGTTTGGTCGTTGGCATCAACGATGTCAATGGCGTAGGTCGCTGTACCTGCACGGCCATTTGGATAAATATAGATAGACAAATCAAAGGTCTCTTCAGGTTGGAGCAATAATGGCATCACATAGTCATTGTCGGTATAACCATTTTCATCAGCCAGATAGTAGTTATCGCGATCAGATATCTCTGCCTGCCACTCAAAAGGCTGATCCCATAAGGTCTGTCGCCATTTTATTTCAATGGGAGCATTGGTGGTGTTCGATACTTTACCGGGCAATTCGAGCTCTGCACTGAAATCTGAAAGGTCAGTAACTACATGCTGTTCCACAATTTCAGGGGTAGCTTTGATCTGTTGAGCAGACAAAGAAAAAGAAAAAACCATAAAAATAAGCGCCGGTAAAATATATCTCATAAGCCTTGTTTTTAAGCTGATAGTACCACAAAATTGACATAAAAAAGTCGCAATGTCAACCTGTTTAATAAATCCTTAACGCAAAAGCATCACTTTGCGGGTCAGAACTCCCTGAGGTGCCTGTACTTTCAGAAAATAAACTCCAGTGGGCAAATTGGAGGTTTCAAAAGCTCCTTTATACAGCTCATTATGGGTAAAAACCTCTTCTGAAACAATCCTTACCCTTTGGTCTGCAGACACAAGTTCAAAGGAGGCAACTTCCTGAGCTGAAAATTCAAAATACAAAAGATCTCCAACCGTAACAGGGTTGGGGTAAACCAGGAGATCTTCCTCAACCAAAGGGTCATCCACTGCAGTTATTGGCTGGCCAAATGCAAAAGGCTCATTCTTTTCGATTCCAAAATCCCCTCCGGTAAAAATGATATTGCCGTCGGCATCCTGAAGGTAATAAAACCCATAGCCGTACTGACAACACAACCCATCGCCGTAATCGTCGAGAATCCGGAAATTATAACATCCCCCGCCCGGCAGCTGGATTTGCTCGGAAATGGTCTGATTATCTCCATAGGCACCGGGGTCTGAAGGGGATCCTGTTTGAGTGCCGCCGCCGTTCTCTCCAACATTTTCATTGCCTCCTGTGGCAATTACCCAGCCATTCTCATCCGTAATTTCCCAAAAGATATCAAAACCAAAAGCATCTGTTTTTAATTCGAGAAATACAGTTTCCGAAGCACTTGGAGGAGCCATTTGAAAAGCTGTGCTGATTTCATTATTATCATAATCCTCATCCCCCTGGTCATTCGGTTGATGAACAGCAACATGAATATAGTTATCCTCCCCAATAATCCCGTCAAAATTAATCCCGGGCAAGGTCATCTCTTCCGTATCAAAAGTATTCAGGTAACCAGTCCAATAATAAGTATGGATGTCACCTTCATTAATCCTGTATTCAATTTCCAACGCGGTGAGCGGTTGATTACCATCATTTCGGAAAGTAAACTTTGGGGCTATATAATTTCCACAAACAATCTCCGGAGAAGGCAATAATAACGCATTGGCATCATTAGCATTCTGTACCGTAAAGTCAGGAAAAACGGAAACCCCATTTAAAATTTGCTGATGGGATGCCTCCGTAATAAAGATAACCAACTCCATATTAGGAGAATCAAAAGGCACATCACGATATTCAACAGGTAATTGATAAGTAAATGTCCTGGCTTCAAAATGCCCTTGCCCCGAAACATAAACCGGATCACCCCACTGACCGGTAATCATATCTCTCAAAAGGTGATTGTGTTCATAATTAACACCTTCATTCCCTCCCATTTGCGGACCATAAACACTATTCTGCAATACCGCAACATTGAGGAAGTTGACAGCATTTACATTTGCGGTATAGTAAAATTCGACAAGGATCTCAATTTCATTTGTTTCATAATCCACAGTAGCTTCTGCAGCCAAATTGACTACTGCATTTTGTCCCAGTACCTCCTCTACTGCCAAAGGCCAGTAACTTCTGCCTAAAGCGGTGGTTCCGGGATTGCCTTGTTCCCAACCAGGAAATACCTGTCGGTTTACGGTTCCGGCAGGGTAACCTGCCAAACCAGTTTGATTGGCGTAGGACAAACCGTAGTCAGACCTGAAATCAGGATCTCCAGGTTCAGGATTCGCGTAAAGGCCTTCCTGTATGTTAATTCGCATAACCTGATCAGGATGATCTGCAAGAATGGATTCAGCAATCACATTTCCTTCAGGGCAATACACACAGTATATACCTCCGTATTCTTCCAATACGGCCTTTTTATTCTGAGGAGTTGTACTCACAATGGTTTGTGCCCAACCAATCTCCCAGCACCCAAAAAGAAACAGGACTATGGTGACTACTTTTTTCATTAAAACATTTCAGTTTCTCTTTGCTTGTTGCTTACCTCAGAAATACTATTTTTCTAAAAAATAGTATTTCTACAATCTGCAACTTGCTTATTGACTGTAAATATGCCGAATTTTGGTTGTAATCTGTAATTATTTGGAAAGCAACCCAAAGCTTGGTCTTTCATGCGACCGACCAACCCCGTCTAATTGTCCTGATTAGGACAACTAAGACACTTCTGATGAACCCAATATACTGAGATAGCGTAATAAAGCTTTAGATATGTGCTAAAATACTAACTTTAACACATCATTTACTCTGATACATAAACCTGAAACATGCACATTGCTATCATTGGTAACGGTATAAGCGGCATCACCGCCGCCCGTTTTATTCGCAAACTGAGCGATCACAAAATTACCGTTATCTCCGCCGAATCGGATTATTTTTTCTCCAGAACAGCCCTCATGTACATCTATATGGGCCACATGAGGTTAAAAGACACGCAACCCTACGAACCCTTTTTCTGGAAAAAGAACAGGATCGACCTGCTGAACGCCTACGTTGAAAAGATCAACACAGACAAAAAAGAACTTCAGCTAAAAGGGGCTAACACCCTTACCTATGACAAACTGATCATCGCCACTGGGTCAAAGCCCAATAAATTCGGATGGCCCGGTCAGGACCTGAAAAACGTCAATGGTTTATACTCTTTACAAGACCTGGAGGCTATGGAAGCCGCAAGTAAAAACCTGGAAAGAGCCGTGATCGTTGGTGGCGGATTGATTGGTCTTGAAATGGCTGAAATGTTCCTGTCCCGAAATATACCTGTGACCTTCCTCGTCCGTGAGCGAAATTACTGGAATATTGTACTACCGGAAGAAGAATCCAAAATGGTTAGTGACCATATCAGGGAACATGGTGTAGATCTTCGTCTTGAGACAGAACTAAAAGAAATTGTGGATGACGGATCCGGAAAAGTTTGCGCTGTTATCACCAACAAAGGTGAAAGGATCGATTGTGGTTATGTGGGATTGACAGCCGGTGTTAGTCCGAATATCAATTTTCTTGATGGCAGCGGCATTGAAACCCAAAAAGGCATTGTGGTCAATGAATTTCTGGAAACCAACATTGCGGATGTATATGCCATTGGCGATTGCTCACAACAAAGCCTTCCCCGACCGGGGCGGCGCCCAATTGAAGCAGTCTGGTATACGGGAAGAATGATGGGCGAAACCGTTGCACATACCATCTGTGGAAACAAAACTTCCTACGATCCCGGCATCTGGTTTAATTCTGCCAAATTTATGGATATCGAATACCAGGTTTACGGAACGGTCGATACTCGTATGCCTGAAAATCATGGTTCCGTTTTCTGGCAACATCCATCCGGGAAAAAGAGTATCCGCATTGTTTTTGAAAAAGATGGCATGTATGTCATCGGGTTTAACCTTATGGGCGTCCGGTACCGCCATGAAGTTTGTGAAAAATGGATCAAAGAGCAAATCTCTCTGGAAGAGGTTCTTCAAAACCTTAGCCTTGCCAATTTCGATCCTGAATTTTTTGAAGAGTACGAACGGGAGTTGCTAAACATTTATCAACAACAAACAGGAAAAAGTCTTAAGCTCAAGCAAAAACGAAGCGCAAGTGCAGTTTTGCAATTTCTGGGGCTTTAATCCGTACGCTTAATCAAATCAAAAAAAGAACATGTCTTCAAATAAAGTCAACAACAGTTTATCCATAGCAACACCACACCCCCAGGGCATGGGTGCAGGTGAGAAAACAGGCATAGCGATGGGAATTTTCGGATTGCTGATTCTCTTCATAACTGTGGCCGGCATCAACCTCCCTTCAAAAGCGGCTTTCCTGACAGCTTCCATACTTCTTATGGTTGTTGGAACTGCCATTTATGCTCGCGCCTTATACTTAAAACACCCCGAAGGGATTAAAAATAACGGCGTCTGGTTTAAATCCATTTCCAACCGTGGACTGATCGGCTGGGTCACCGGAATTTTACTAACCGGTTTTTACATCCTTTTATACTGGTTCCCGGAACTACTGGGACTCGGCAAAGACGGCGCTGCCAATACGGGCATTGTTGCTTTTTTCGATCCATTGAGTAAATCTTTGAATGGGAATGCTGCCAGCCAATGGTTCGTTTACGGAACCTTGTACACTGTGGCTATTCTGGCGCTTGGTTACAAATTTATTCTAAAATACCGCCATAATAAGTATCAGGTAATCCGAACAATTTCGGTAATGTTCTTCCAGTTGGGAATTGCCTTTTTGTTGCCGGAAGTTTTACAGGCGCTCAATAAGCCTTATTATAACTTTGCCAACATGTGGCCTCTGAACTATTATTTCTTTGACAGCTGGCACATCAAACAGTTATCGGCCAGTGGCGCATTGGGATTGTTCATGTTGACATTTGGCATTGCTATGTTCCTGCTGATCTCCCCTATCCTGACCTACTTTTATGGCAAGCGCTGGTACTGCTCATGGGTTTGCGGCTGCGGTGGGCTGGCAGAAACAGCCGGGGATCCATTTCGACATCTATCCGATAAATCAGTTAGCGCCTGGAAAATCGAACGGTGGATGATTCACCTTGTTCTGGTATTTTCAACCATTATGACCGCCGCTGTTTTGTTCAGTTTTTTCCATAGCAGTCAGCAAAAGTATTGGATAACCAAACCTATTTTCTTACGGGAATTGTCGTAGTGATTTTCGGAGGTATTGCAGCTTTGTTATTGTTGCGCCCGAAATATTTTAAAAACATGGACAAAAAAGCCAGGATCATCACTCTTGCCATTGCTGGGCTTTTGATCATTGCTGCTGTTGTCATGTTCAGTCTCGACAAGAAAAACTTGTTCTTTATTGATGCAGGCAAGTTGCGTTCGGTTTATGGATTCCTGATCGGATCAGCTTTTTCAGGGGTAATCGGGGTAGGATTTTACCCGATTATGGGAAGTAGGGTCTGGTGTAGATTTGGATGTCCGATGGCAGCTATTTTAGGATTACAACAACGGTTTTTCTCAAGATTCAGAATCACGACCAATGGAGGGCAGTGTATTTCCTGTGGAAACTGTTCCACTTATTGTGAAATGGGCATCGATGTTCGTGCTTATGCTCAGAAAGGACAGAACATTGTCAGGGCCTCTTGTGTGGGATGTGGAATTTGTTCCGCGGTTTGTCCAAGAGGAGTTTTAAGGCTCGAGAACAGTGCTATTGATATCAAGGACAGAACTACTGCACTTAAAACCATTCACATTTCAGAGGATTCGGTGACTTTGTTGTAAATTATTTAACCGCAAGGGGTGAAAGATTTTCGCACAACACGCAAAGACAAATTTCCTTTTTTATCCTTGTGACCTTTGCGAATTCTTAGCGTTCCTTGCGGTTAAACCTAATATTATTAAACCTCTCTGTTTTCAAGCTGTTTACAATAGACAAATTCGGTTTATTAAGTAAATATTATTAACAGCGTTATCAATCCACTTTTGTTCGATAACCACCATAAATAATTACCTTTGTGTTATGAGAACAGATGATTTATTACACAGAGCACTCAATCTTGAATTCCTTACCGCTGAAGAAGGCGTTTTTCTCTTTGAAAATGCCTCTACTGCCGAGTTGGCTTATGTCGGTAATGAATTGAGAAAACATCACGTTCCAGGCAATATCGTCACCTGGATCATCGACCGGAATTCCAATACGACCAATGTCTGTATTGCGAATTGTAAATTTTGCAACTTCTACCGCAGACCAGGTCACGATGAAGCCTACATCACCTCTATTGAAGAATACAAGCAAAAGATAGAAGAAACCTTCGCGTTTGGAGGAGAGCAATTGTTGCTTCAGGGTGGACACCACCCTGACCTTGGGCTCGAATATTACACTACGCTCTTCAAACAATTGAAAGAGCTATACCCTAACTTAAAATTACATGCCCTCGGCCCTCCGGAAATAGCGCACATCGCCAAACTGGAACAGGCTTCCCACACCGAAGTACTGAAAGCCTTGAAAGAATCAGGACTGGATAGTTTACCAGGAGCAGGAGCTGAGATCCTGAGTGACCGTGTGCGCCGGCTGATCTCCAAGGGGAAATGCGGTGGACAGGAATGGCTCGACGTAATGAGAGCTGCCCATCAATTACGAATCACCACCTCCGCTACCATGATGTTCGGGCATATTGAAACCAACCTGGAACGCATGCAACATCTGGTTGCTTTAAGAGAAGTTCAGGCAGAAAAACCTGAAGATGCCAAAGGATTCCTCGCTTATATCGGATGGCCATTCCAGGATATGGATACTATTCTTAAAAAGATCAAACGAGCAAGAAATACGGTGACTGGTAACGAATACGTTCGCATGCTGGCCATGGGAAGAATTATGTTGCCAAATGTTGTCAATCATCAGGCTTCCTGGCTAACGGTCGGGAAGAAAGTCGGACAGGTTTGCCTGCATTCCGGTGCTAATGATTTTGGTAGTATTATGATCGAGGAGAATGTTGTTTCTGCTGCAGGAGCTAACCACCGGTTCACGGCCAATGGCATTCAGGATGCTATTCGTGATGCCGGTTTCACGCCAAAACTCAGAAACCAGGAATATGAATTCCGCGAACTTCCTGATAATATCAAACAACAGGAACTCGACCGTACAACAATTATTGTGGATTAGAAATACTATTTTTTGAAAAAATAGTATTTCTTCCAACCAGAAACCAGCAACCAGAAACCAGCAACCAGCAACCAGAAACCAGCAACCTGCAACCAGCCAACATGCTATACGACAAAGTACAGGAAGCCCTATCTTTCATCAAGACTCAAACTTCTTTTCAACCGCAGTTTGGGATCATTCTGGGTACAGGCCTGGGTGATCTGGCTGACGAAATTGAGGAGGTTATTTCCATTGAGTATGCCGACATCCCCCACTTCCCGGTTTCGACAGTGGAAAGTCATGCCGGCAAGCTTGTTTTCGGACATCTGGACGGAATTCCTGTAGTAGCCATGGCCGGCCGTTTTCACTATTATGAAGGGTACAGCATGGAGGAAGTTACCTTCCCGGTAAGGGTACTCAAATATCTCGGCATTCAACGTATTGTCATCTCCAATGTTTCAGGAGGTACGAATCCCGAATTTCAGGCAGGGGATATTATTTTTGTAAGAGATCACATTTATTTCCAGCCGGACAATCCATTGAGGGGTCCCAACGACGGTCGGCTTGGGCCACGTTTTCCGGACATGCTTCACATTTATGACAGAAAGCTGAATGCCAAAGCTCTGGAAATTGCCAAAGCAAAAGGCATCCGGGCCTTTGAAGGTGTTTACCTTTGCCTGCAGGGCCCCAACCTGGAAACTCCTGCCGAATACGTTTTCATCCACCGTGTAGGCGCAGACATGGTGGGCATGTCTACTATTCCTGAAGTGATCGTTGCTCATCACATGTCTTTACCCGTTTTTGTGATTTCTGTTATTTCCAATCAATCATATCCACCGGAGGTCATTAAGGAGGTGAGTGTGGAAGAAGTTATCGCAATGGCCAGGGAAGTGGAACCAAAAATGAGTTATATTGTTAAAGAGGTTATGAAATCGGAAATCGCCTGATTTCTTGAAATTTTTTTTAACCAAACCTACTCCCTGAATCATGATAATCGAAACCGAACGCCTGATCATGCGCCCTTATACAGAGGATGATATTGAAGCAGCTTATCAAGTTAATCTGGATGCAGAAGTAAGCAAGTACACCGCTGATGGCGGAGTAAAAACAAGGGAAGAAATCCATGATATAATAAAAAACACCACACTGGCTGATTATGAGAAGTACGGCTTTGGTCGACTTGCGGTAATTTACAAACCGGAGAATAAGTACATCGGCTTTTCAGGTCTGAAATACCTCCCTGAATTTGATGCCGTTGATATTGGCTACAGATTCGCCCGGCCCTATTGGGGAATGGGCATAGCAACCGAATCTGCCCGACCTTTTATACCTTTTGGTTTTGAAACCTTAAACCTCAAGGAAATCGTAGGCTTCGTCATGGCCGAAAATACCGCCTCTTCAAATGTGTTGAAAAAAATCGGTTTTCACTTTGAAGGTATGGTGGACTACGATGGGGAAATGGTGGAAAAGTACGTCATTGTTCCTGAAAATGGTTGACATTCGTGCTTGGAAAATAAATTAATTTTTTGCATTCTGCACTTTGCACTTTGCACTTTGCATTCATTGTCTGTCATTGCCCGCGAAAATGGATAATTTCCTTTAGCTGCTCAATCCGGCCATCCACATATTCCCGGTATTTTTGGTCACCTGTCCTAAGGTATGCACGGTAATGCTTTAAGGCAATAGACTTGTCTTTATAATATTTATCACTCATCCTGGCGAGGTGGAAAAGATGCTCTGGATTATCACCAAATGCTACCGCGGATCTGTAATGATTCAAAGCTTCTGCAAGGCGATTTTCTCTTTCAAAAACAGTAGCAATATCTGCATGAAAGTCGGGCATTTTGGGGGAAGTGCCTTTTTCTATGGCCAGTTGAAGATGTTCAATACTTCTGTTAATGCTGTCTTTCGCCATATAAGCCAGTCCGAGGTAGTGATGCGTATATTCGGAATCTTTTTTTCGTTCCACAATATGCTTCAGATTTTTGATGGCCAGATCAACACTGTCTATTTGAAGATATGCCACTCCCAGCATCATCTGGTAATAATCACTGGTATCCCCCTGCATCATGGTTTTTTCAATACTTTCAACCACCAGGTCATGTTCCTTTCGTTTTTGGTGCAGTCTTGATTTATTCTGCAACAATTTAATATTGTTCGGGTCGAGAGCAAGCCCTTTACTCAACATATCATCCACATAACCAAATTCTTCAAATGACAAATACAATTGACTTAGCTGGTCGATAATCTCAATATCGGCCTCGTTGATTTCATGTCCTTTCAGAAAAAATGAAATACCTTCCATGGCCTTTCCCAGCCTCAATGCAGTGTAACCGTTTCTTTTATAATAATAACTGTTGGTCGTATCAATTTCCAACAATCGCAAATAGCAGGTCTCTGCCTCCCGGTAATTCAATTCTCTTTCGTAAATAGTCCCTAGTGAGCTCAATGCGTTGGTATTTATCGAGTCCAGTTTCAAGACCTGACGGTAAAAGATCTTGGCATCTGGGTAGCGTCCCATTTGAAAATTACAATAAGCTATTTTGGAAAGATAATCTACATTTTCAGGCTCCTGATGGTAGCACTCACTCAATATTTTTTGGGCCTCATCAAACTGGAAAGAGGCGATCAGGTCGTTGGCCTGTAAATATTGTTGATATAATGCGTCATTCGGGACTTCTTCCTGGGCGAGTACAGGAATGGCAAAAAGGGAAAGGATTAGACAAAACCCAAGGGCTGGGACGTATGGTAGTTTTGACATGATGGTTGATTTGCTAAACAATGGTATAGATGCAGATTAGGTTGGTTTTGGTGGGCGAAAAGATATAACCACAAGGCTAGCAGGGCAGAACAGCAGAATAATGAATAATGAATTTCCAATGTCGAAGTTAACAAGCAACTTGTAACCAGAAACCTGTAACCAGGTCACGACATATACTCCCATGCGGATTGATACCGCCCGTTTTTTTCAACATGATCAGCCAGTTGATTAAAAAGATCGTAGGAAGACAGGGTGGTCATATCTCCGATAATGACGAGTTTTTTCCGGGCCCGGGTAAGGGCGACATTGAGGCGGCGGGAATCTTTCAGAAAACCGATCTCCCCTTTTGCATTGGATCGTACCAGGGAAATGTAGATAACATCCTTTTCCTGTCCCTGAAATCCATCAATGGTATCCACTTCGATATCGAGGCCGGCGAAGTCTGTGTCCTGGCGCAGTTCGTCACGAATGTAGCGGACTTGTTCTGCATAAGGACTGATAATACCTATGCTCACCTCCGCAAGGTCAGGGTATTTATTGGTAGCCTTGTCCTGAAAATGAACATGCAGGTGTTCCTTAAGAATAAAGTACTCGCCCGGATTGGACAAACTTCGTTGTTTGTTATTAAAAACCTCGTCAAAAGCACAGCCACTGGTATCGATCAGGGTTACGGGGTCATCCCCTTTCCTCAATCGATGATGGGCAACTTTTTCATTGGAGTATAATTTACCTTCATAAAACTGCTTATTGGAAAACGAAAGGATCTCATCATTCATGCGATACTGCTCCCGCAGCAGGTAACTGTGTTTGATCACTCGGGACATTCGTTCCAAAAGCGTGTTATCCAATCCAAGTTTTTTGGCTTCCAGGCTTTTTACCGTTGGTGGTAATTGAAAATGATCTCCGGCAAAGATGACCCTGCGTGCCCGCAACATCGCATTCCAGCATTCTGCCTCCAGGGTTTGTGACGCCTCATCGATGACCAATGTATTACACTGAATTCCTTCCAGAGCCGGAGCACTGATTCCCACTAAGGTAGTTGCGATCACCTTGGTATTTTGAATAATATCTGCTGTAAGGCGATCACCTAACTCCCGAGCCCATTTTCTGAGTTCCCGGGCTTCTTTATACATTTCATGGCGTTCCTTCCTTTGCTGAGCACTGAAATTCCGTTTATAGGTGCCAGCCATTTTACGGGCTTCTTCCGCCTGGATCTTAACTTTTTTAATGTGTTTCCAGTCAGGATGGTTCCTCGCTTTTTCTTCCAGGGTCAAATGAGCTATAGAGTCTCCGATACGGGTTACATTTCCAATCCGCAGCACTGGTATTCCTAACTCATCCAGTTGCCTGGCCAACAAATCAACAGCATTATTTGAAGGTGCACAAACAAAAATTCGTTTCTCCACTTTGGACAAAGCCTGTACCAAAGCCACCAATGTGGTAGTCTTTCCCGTTCCCGGAGGACCATGAATGATACTCATTTGAGCAGCGACAAGAGCTCCTTTTACAGCCTCCTGTTGTGTAACATTCAAATGTGCAATGGTTTCCGTAAACGGCACCTCTTCCTCTGGTATCGGTAAATCCAAAGCTTCGAGATTCCTGACCCCTTCCCGTAAAGCTTCCACAATAGGATCCTTGCTCCTCATAACCTCCTTCAGAGCGGCCTTCATGACCTTATAAGGGCGTTCATCGTAAACCAGCTCAACCCCTACTTGCCCCTCCCGAAACAAATCTTCCTTTTGCAGGAAATCATTCTTGAGGATCACACCCATCTTACCTTTTTGCACAAAAGACACCGTTCCGCTCCACTCCTTGTGCTCTGCCCCGTTACTGAAAACCGAGCAACCTGCTCCTACCCTAAACTGATGTTTTCCCGTCTCTTCTCTGGAACGTTTAACGACTACCTCAACATACTCACCGATGGTGTAATGCTTTTTGGTTATTTCCACGGGGTACCACAAAATACCAGAATCCGCTTTTTCCTTCAAAGTCTTGTTCGCTGACAAACTCCGAAAATAAGCTTCCTCCTGAGCTCTTTCCAATTCAGTGGCTTCCAGTAGTTGTGCATATCTGTCCAGTTCCGTCATGGCGACAAAGATAGAATTTTCCGGTTGCTGGCCGTTGGTTTCCAAGAAATACTATTTTTCAAAAAAAATAGTATTTCTAAAAACTCCCGTACCTTTGCACCATGTCAACTACAGCGACAAAAATAGATATCCGCCAATTTGAACTTCCGGAGCTGGAAGAATGGTTCAAAGCCAAAGGGCAGGCCCGCTTTCGTGCCAAACAGGTTTACGAATGGCTGTGGAAAAAGAGTGCTTTCACGTTTGAGGAAATGACCAATCTGTCAAAGGATTTGCGAAAAGAACTTGAGGAACATTTTGAAATCAATCCTATCACGCTGGATAAGGTCCAGCACTCCATGGATGGTACTATAAAATCAAGGTTCAAACTTCACGACGGTCACCTGATGGAATCTGTGCTCATTCCCGTTCCGGAAGATAACCGGTTTACGGTTTGTGTTTCCTGCCAGGTGGGTTGCAGTTTAAGTTGTGCCTTTTGTGCCACAGGGCTGATGGAGCGAAAACGTAATCTTACAGCAGCGGAGATCTATGATCAGGTTGTTTTGGTGAACCGGCAATGCCTTGAAACCTATGACCACCAGTTGACCAACATCGTTTACATGGGAATGGGAGAACCATTGCTGACCTACCGGGAAGTAAAAAAGAGCATCGAGATGATCTCTTCCGAAGCCGGGCTGGGTATGTCTCCAAAACGCATTACCATAAGTACGGCAGGTATTGCCAAGATGATCAGGAAACTTGCAGATGACGACTTGCGGGTAAATCTGGCTCTCTCCCTTCACGCTGCAGATGATGTGAAGCGCGACAAGATCATGCCGATCAATGAGCATAATAAACTGGTGGTTTTGATGGATGCTCTGAAATATTTCCACCAAAACACCAAAAATAAGATCAGTTACGAATACATCGCCTTCAACGATTTTAATGTAACCACACAGGATGCCCGGAATCTGCTGAAGTTATGCAAACACTTCCCTGTCAGAGTCAATATAATCGAATACAATTCAGTGGAAGGCCTCAATTTTGAAAAAGCCTCTGAGGACAGGATCAACGATTTTGCAAAATTCCTCCGGGATAACGGGGTGATGATCACCGTGCGGAGAAGTCGAGGTAAGGATATTGATGCGGCTTGCGGGCAGTTGGCGAATAAGGACCGTGATTGACCAGGATTAGCCGGGATTAAGGGATTACCTGGATTAGGGAGAAATACTATTTTTTGGAAAAATAGTATTTCTGGACTGTAAAAAAACAAGCCTGACAGGAAACCTGCCAGGCTGTTTTATTTATGATAGAAGTACCTAAACAATCTTCTTCAACCTCTCTCTATCTAAATCAATCTCCCCCTAACTTCAGGCTAAAGACTGTAACTGTAGACTGCCAAGTGGTACTGGTACTACTTACTCAAAACTACTCCATAAAGGACAAACTCTTCTTCACAAAGGCTGTCAATTTTGGTCCTTTAAGCATGTTTTGGTTTAGCAACGCAAGGTTGTAGAGGTATTCGGCAACATCTTTTTGCTTCTCCTCATCTTTCTCGTTAACAAGTTTGCTCGCAATAATTGGATGATTGCTGTTCACCACAACATTTAAGGTTTCCGGAAATCCGTCGAGGCCCATTCCCTGCAACTGCTGCATTTCTTTCATCCTGCGCATAAACTCAGGTCTGGTAATCTGTACAGGCTGGTCATCCGGTGCCATTGGCTTCATCATGATGGTACCTTCCGTCGGAGTGATGAAACTTTCAAAAACTGTTTTTACAGCCGTTTGCTCATCTTCACTCAATACTGATTCAGCAGCATCTTCCTTCTGGATCAGATTATCAACCGTATCGGAATCTACACGAACGAATGTAACATCGCCGAGTTTGTATTCCAGTTGCTGCATGAAATGGTTATCGATGATATTGTCAAATAACAGCACATCATACCCTTTATCCTTACATGCACTGATCAGACTGTGGTGCTCTTCCATGTTGTTGGTGTACAACATGATGATTTTATTGTGTTTGTCAGTTTGAGCGGCTTTGATCTTTTCTTTGTACTCCTCAATGGTCGAGTGCTCTTTCTCCGTATTCACTAACAAAGCATAGTCTTTGGCTTTGTCATAAAACTTCTCCTCCGAGATCATACCGTATTTGACAAATACGTTGAGGTCCGCCCATTTGCTTTCAAAGGCTTCTCTGTCCTTTTTGAATTGGCTCTTAAGCTTATCCGCAACTTTTCGGGTGATGTAATTGCTGATCTTCTTAACTTCCGGATCTCCCTGGAGATAACTTCTGGAAACATTCAACGGAATATCCTGCGAATCAATAACACCGTGGAGCAGTGTCAAAAATTCGGGAACGATCTCTTTAACTTCATCCGTTACGAACACCTGATTCGAAAAGAGCTGGATCTTGTTCTTCTGAACTTCAAAAGAATTGTTCAGCTTTGGGAAATACAAAATTCCTGTCAGTTTGAACGGGTGGTCCACATTCAAATGGATCCAGAACATTGGCGGCTGACTGAACGGGTATAATTCGTTGTAGAAATTTTTGTAATCCTCGTCGGTGAGTTTTGACGGTTTTTTCTTCCAGGCAGGCTCTGTATTGTTGATGATGTTTTCAACCTCCGTTTTGATCTCTTTGGCATCTTCGCCTTCCCCCTCGTAGGTGGTCTCTGTTTTGGTTCCGAATTTGATCGGTACCGGCAGGAATTTACAGTATTTATCCAGAAGTTCCTGGATGCGGTTTTCTTCCAGAAATTCCGTGCTGTCCTCACTTATGTGCAATACGATCTCGGTTCCGCGGTCCTTTTTATCCACATCCCCAATTTCATATTCCGGCTCTCCTTCGCAAACCCAGTGTACGCCTTTTGACCTTTTGTAAGATTTGGTGAATACCTCTACCTTATCGGCAACCATGAAGGAAGAATAAAAACCAAGACCAAAATGACCGATGATGTTAGCATCATCCTTGTATTTTTTCAAAAATTCCTGGGCACTGGAAAAAGCCATTTGGTTGAGGTACTTTTCAACTTCCTTGGCGGTCATCCCAATTCCATTATCCTTGAAAGTAATGGTTTTTTTCTCTTTATCTACGCTGACTTCCACGCGTAATTCTCCTAACTCACCTTTGAAATCTCCCTTGGCTGAGAGCGTCTTGAGTTTGTTGGTCGCATCAATAGCGTTGGAGATAAGTTCCCTGAGAAAAATGTCATGTTCGGAGTATAAAAACTTCTTAATTATCGGGAAAATATTTTCGGCTTGAATCGAAATATTACCTTTCTGCATGATTTTACTTTTTTTATCGACTTATGTTCAAAGGTTGTGCCAGCTATGTAAACACTGACAAATTGTCCAGAGCCAACCCTATCTGGAATAAGAAACTGACGAATTGTACCAAATTATGTCCTGTTTTTTGAAAAAAATACAAGGAATGAAGAAAAGATTAGAACTTATAAAAAAGAAGGTTTGTTTTTTTTGCCAAAATGGTCTATCTTGCGACCTAAATGAAGTTTAAGTAAAAACTGACTTCAAAAAACACTCCTTCCGGAGTGACTATGCTACAACAAATTATTTTCCAAAGCACCTAATTAGGATTCTCTTAAAGAATCGATGTCGAATGTCAAAAAAGATCTCTTTCTAAGTAAACTAAGAAAGGAATATGCATTTCGGTGCATTTGAAATCATAATATTATTCCAAAAGAAATCAGGCTCCCGCCTGATAAGTAGTGAGTGAGGTCAGTTCTTCTGGGGGGATCGAGCTGGCCTTCATCTCACTCACTATCACACAATTTTCCATTTATTTTTTATCGACAACAATTCGCTCCGGCCTGTTCGCCAATTCCCATGCTGTGTAAAAAATCAGGTTTGTCCGCTTGTGAAGGGTTTCAAATGCTATCTTTTCAATAGTATCCGACGCACGGTGATAATCCGCATGTGTTCCATTGAAATAAAAGATGGCAGGAATGCCTTTTTTTGCAAAGTTATAATGATCTGATCTGTAGTAATATCTGTTTGGATCACTTTCGGCATTGTAGGTGTAATCCAGTTCCAATTGGGTATACCGCTGGTTCGCCTTTTCGTTGATGTCGTGAAGTTCAGAACTCAGCCTGTCCGCACCAATGACATAAATATAATCCGGATTTCCCTGGTGTTTCTCATCTATCCTTCCGATCATATCCACGTTGATATCCACAATAGTATTTTCCAGTGGAAATAATGGATTTTCAACGTAATATTTTGAGCCCAAAAGACCTTTCTCCTCACCTGAAACTAACATGACGACCACACTTCTTTTGGGTCCCCAACCATTTTTCTTCGCTTCAGAAAAAGCCTGAGCTATCTCCAGCAATGAAGAAGTTCCGGAACCATTATCATCCGCTCCATTGTAAACATTGCCGTTCTTCTCTCCGATATGGTCGTAGTGCGCCGTAAGAAAAACATATTCATTTTTCAGCTTATCATCGGTGCCTTCAATTAGCCCGATCACATTTTTACCCTGAAGCTGATTAATCTTCTTCTTTTGGTTAAATGCAATTTCTGCAGGGACAACCATTGACTTGGCTTTTCCTTTTTTATTGATTTTCTTTTGCAGTTTTTGAATCTTGGAAAAGTTTGCGCCGGCAATTTTCCTGGCCAGGTCTTCCGTAATCACCATACTGTTTGCAAAATTGGCTTCAGCATTTTCACTCCACCCCATGCGTTTTCTTTTGCTGATGATTGTTTGGCGATTTTCGCGTTTCTGATCATCAAAATTCTCCGTTACCACAAAAACCGCTTTGGCTCCGTTTTGCTTCGCAGCTTTCAGTTTTTTATCCATATTGGTCGTCCATTCTGAAGGTGTGGAGTTTCCGGTAATTAATGAATTTCCTCCCTTCATAGGTTCACCGTCAAGGATGAGTAACACTTTACCTTCAACATCATTTCCTTTGTAATCACTATACTGTTCGGCATCAATTCCATACCCCAGAAAAGTGATCTCTTTAACTGCAACCGCCATGTCACCGTTTTTGGAAGGAATGGAAAAATATTCTCCCAGGTGACGGAAATTTTCTCCATTGACAGCCAAATTAATGTCCTCCCAGTTTTCCGCGATATAGGAAAATCCAAGGAAATAGGAGTTTTGCTCTCCTACAGCCGGCAATCCGTATGATTCAAACATTCCGGCGATATAATTTCTGGCTTTTTCTTCTCCTTCGGTCCCCGTTTCCCGCCCGGCAAAATCATCGGAAGAAAGAATGGTGAGATGTCTGGTCAACTCATCTACTGTGATGGTAGAGGCAAGTCTTGTCAGTTTGGAAACCTTTCCGGTCCTTTCTTCCATCGCTTGCTGCTTGGTTATTGCAGGTTGCTGAGCTTGTACCAGAACAAAAGAGCAAGTAAAAATCAAAAGCAAAATAAATTTTCTCATCGTATCGAAATTAATTAATATCAAGTTGGAAAATGAAAACGCCGACCAATGATGGCATTGGTCGGCGTTAAAATTATAAATAATTTTTAAGTAATCGGTTGGTTCAAGGCCAGTTAGTCAGCTAACTGCTAATCCTGAAGCCCTTCTTCCACCAAAAACGGGGCGAAAAGTTCTTCCAATTCAGCGAGAAACTCTTCATCACCCTGGCGTTGCACCTCTCTTAAGATACTTTCCAGCGTACTATAGGAAAGAGAAGCTTCCGCACGGTAACTGGACTCAATGATCCTTTCGTTCAGTGACAGGTAATAATTAAGATTATCTGTTGTATTCTCTGCCAGCTGCCTCAAATATGGCTTGGCCTTATCATAAGCATCTGCCTGAAGGTAAATCCCAATCATTGGCCAGGTTCTGTAATCGTACTGGAAATTCATATTCGGGAATGCCTCGAAATACTTATCCGTCAATTGTACAGCCCTTTCCTTATCGTTCTCTCTCAACATCTGGTAAGCTGCTCTTCTGATAGCCAACTGCATGGTTTGAACACTTGGCTGGTAACTGCGATCGACAAAAAGATCTTCCTTATCAAAATTACCCCATCGGAATTTCTCCATCACATTTTTAAACACCTTATCCGTATCAACACGACCGCTACCTACAATACCGTAATTGGCGAGATCACTTTGATTTCTGAATGGTACTATACGCAAACCGAGACCTTCCAGTTGCATAAAGTCTTCCAGCCCGAAGAGTTTGCTGCGCTGACAAGTAACGGCAAAATAGACAGGACGCTCCCAAAGGTTGGAGGCAATGATATCCAAAATGGCGATTTCATCCTTGATCAGTTGATTTCCATTCAACTGGATCGGAATGTTTCGCATTACGTTTGTATCTCCCTGAGTGATGGCGCCACTAGCTAAAGCAGCCTCAGCATCCACCGGAATGTACCATTTTTTACTTGGGTAATAACTGTCGATGGTACGACCACCCTGCAACGGCAGAGGATTGTCTTCACCGATAAACTTCAATACAGCCTTCGCTGGAAGAGGACGATCATCTTTTTGCTCAGGGTTGTAATAGAAAACCTGATTTCGTTTCTTACCCTTTAGTTTTTCTCTTGGAATGGTCATCTTGATCGGTGGCGAATCATTCACCTTCCTTCTCAGCAAATCAATGTACCAATCCACCGCGATCAGACTCAGGTTAACCACCCGAACATCCGTCCGGATACCTTCCACCTCCTGAGCATACCATAGCGGGTAGGTATCGTTATCACCATATGTGAAAATAATGGCATTAGGCTCACAGGAATTGAGGAAGTTACTCGCATAGTCCCTCGCACCGGAATGTTCTTTACGGGAATGATCATCCCAGTTTTGCGTGGCCATTAATATCGGCGCTGTAAGTACTAGCAGCCCTGCCACAACAGCCGGCATGATGCCTTTATTTTTGAGTCTCTCCCTCAGCAATTCAAATATGGATAATGCTCCCAACCCTATCCAAATACAATAAGTGAATATAGATCCGGCAAGTACATAATCACGTTCTCTCGGTTCATTTGGCGGCTGGTTGGAATAAACAATAATTCCGACACCGGTGATCAGGAACAACATCATAACCGCAATGGCGTCATTGCGCCGTCGGGCAAAATGGAAGAATAACCCAATTAAACCAAATATAAATGGCAAGGCAAAATAAGTATTCCTTCCTTTATCATTTTCCATCGCTTCTGGCAATTCACTTTGATTACCCAGACGCATCGCATCGATAAATTTGATACCGGTAATCCAATGTCCGGAAGATTTATCCCACGGATAATAACCTTGCTCACCATTTTGACGGCCGGAGAAATTCCACATGAAATATCTCCAGTACATCCAGCCAATTTGGTAACGGAAGAAAAAGCTTACATTATCGATGAAGTTCGGTCGACCCGACGGAAGCGGTTTCTCAGGATCGAGCCCCATCCATTGTTTGTACAGATCAGGTCTTTGCCCTGAATTATCCCACATACGCGGGAAGAGCACCTTGTCTCTGTTGGAATATTCCAAAGAGATCTTATAATCTGTATATTCATAGCGATCCCCTTCTCTTCCGTGACGATCTTCGATATCTGTCCCGGTAGGCTTGGCGGTGAATTGCGGTCCTCTCACCAAGGAACGTTCACCATATTGCTCACGATTCAGATATGGCAATAATCGCATGGCATCCGAAGGAGCATTCATGTTAATAGGCGTTTCTGCATTGGCCCTGACAACGATTACTCCAACCGTTGAATATGCCGTAACTACCAAAATAGAACTGACCATTACCAATTGCAATAACTGGTTGGCGTTTTTATGTGCCAGGTAGAGCCCTCCTGCGGTAACTCCACCTACGATCAAAATGGTAGGCACCAGGCCGGAATTGAATCCTAATCCCAAACCGTTGACGGTGAAGAGTTCCATATATTTCCAGAGGAAGGGAAGTCCGGCGATGATGATTTTTTGAATGAAAGCTATCGCCAGTGCTCCAACACCAACGGCTGCAAGCATTCCTTTGAAGTCATGGTTTTTGTATTTTTTGAAATAATACAAAAGTGCCAAAGCAGGGAAAGTCAGCAAACTCAATAAGTGAACCCCAATCGATAATCCTGCAACGAAAATAGTCAATACCAACCAGCGATCAGTTTGAAGCTCATCCGGCAAAGTGTACCATTTCATCATGGACCAGAGGGTCAGGGTCGTAAAGAAGGTTGACATGGCATAGACCTCACCTTCCACTGCTGAAAACCAAATGGAAGTAGCAAAGGTCGTGGCTAATCCTGCAATCAGTGCAGCAGCAGCCGTAGCAATATTCTGTGCCTCATCGAGCGTTCCTTTTCTGCCGACCAGCGTAAGTTGCCCAAACATGGCGGTTACACGGCTGATGAACATCGCTGCAAAAGCCGTACTCAAGCCGGACATCAGGTTGATGGAAAAGGCAATATTCTCAGGGTTGTCAGAAAAAATGGTAGCTACCCAGGTAAACAACCTTCCGACAAGCATAAACAAAGGCGCTCCGGGCGGGTGAACCACTTCGAGTTTATAGGCTCCAAGGATAAATTCGCCGCAATCCCAAAGACTGCCTGTACGTTCAGCCGAAAGGAAATAAACGGTCATGGCGATCGCAAAAACGACCCAGCCAGTAATTTTATGAAGTCTGTTAGATGAATTCATTTATAAGGTTTGCTAGTTAATAGACTTGGCCCCATTAGGGCGAAGGATTTGCAAAAGTAAAAAATAATACCAATCGACAATAGGTTTTTGAATACAAAACCTTTGGCCTCTATAGTGTTATGACCGTAATCAGACAAGACAGCCGGCAACAAAAACTTCAACGTTCTGAACCTTTTTTAACGGTAAAATCGACGGACTTTAACAATCCCGCGATCAAAAAAAGGTGTACCGTACCCATTTCGGCCCCGAAATCCTTAATTTTGCAGTTCTAATATTATCATAAAAAATCAGGCTATGCTTTTAAAATGGGCCATTGTAATTTTGCTGGGATACTTCATTTATAAAAAATTCATTGCCCTGCCTCCGGGCAAAGATGACGACAGGGACAACCTTAGCAATGGAGATGATCAAAAAAAAATTAATCAGGAAGATGATGAGTATATTGATTTTGAAGAGATAGATTAGACGGTGGACGGTGGACGGTGGACGGTGGACGGTTAAGTAAATTCATTTTCAGAACTGCAGGTAACAAAAATTTATCATCTATCTAATTTATGACGGATAATATCAACATCGGCGAACTGGTACTGTATAAAAATAACCAGCTGATCGCTTTCAATAAGCCGGCCGGCATTCCTGTTCAGGCGGATAAGACCGGAGATAAATCCATGCTTGAGCTTGGAGAGATTTACACCAAATCACGTCTACAATTGATTCATCGCATTGACAGGCCTGTGAGCGGCATTGTACTATTTGCCAAAACTAAAGGAGCGCTGGCTTCGCTGAATGAGCAATTCAAATCGAGACAACTTCAAAAGACTTACTGGGCTGTGGTTCCTAATAAACCTCCCAAAACGGAAGGTACCCTGGAGCACTACCTGATAAAAAATGCAAAGAAAAACATCAGTTTTGCCAGCGATACGGAAAAACCCGGAAGTAAAAAAAGTGTTTTGCATTATAAATTAATCGCCAGTATCGAGCGCTACCACTTGCTGGAGATCACTCTGGAAAGCGGGCGCCATCACCAGATACGGGCCCAACTGGCTGCCATCGACTGTCCGGTAAAGGGAGATGTAAAATATGGCTTTCGCAGAGGCAACAAAGACCGGTCCATTCACCTGCATGCCTGGAAACTGGAGTTCACTCACCCTGTTTCCAACGTGAAAGAAACCATCATTGCAGAACCTGCGGATGAGGTGATTTGGAATGCATTTCGGGATGCTTTGGAAAATGATTGAAAGATTTAAGCATTTCCCCATTCATAATATTATATAAAATAAAATTCGTGCACCTACCTCCTTATAGTCAGTAGGCAGGTTCGTGGCTAACAATATTCACCATATCTTTTTCAACCAAAAATTCGTGCATTAGTGGCTAATAATATCGATATCATTTTAAAATACTTCCCAAAACTGACAGAAGTTCAGCAATCTCAATTTGAGCAGTTGGGAGATCTGTATAGGGACTGGAATCAAAAGATCAATGTCATTTCCAGGAAGGATATTGAAAACCTTTACCCACATCACATTCTTCATTCCCTGGCTATAGCCAAAAAGGTCAACTTCAAATCAGGCAGTAGAATTCTGGATCTGGGAACAGGGGGCGGTATGCCGGGAATTCCTCTGGCCATTTTATTTCCCCATGTTCAATTCACCCTCATTGATGGTACGCGTAAGAAGATTCATGTGGTGCAGGAAATTGCAGACGCTATTGGTTTAAAGAATGTCAGTGCCCGGCACATCCGGGCAGAGGAATTGAAGGGAAAGTTTGATTTTGTAATTTGCCGGGCTGTTGCTGCCCTGGATAAATTATACCATTGGAGCATGCGACTGGTAAGCCACAAGCATCAGCATGCCTACCCCAACGGAATGATAACCCTGAAAGGCGGTGATGTTAAGGAAGAGATCAAAAGTCTTCCCGGCGGCAGTTATACGGAAGTCTGGCCGGTAACGGATGTTTTTCCGGAAGAATTTTTCGAGGAGAAGGTGATGGTATATGTGCAGATGTGATACTTAAAAGGCTAAGCCTGCCTGCGTTCCTCGGAAGGCAGGGCTGAGGCTGAGGCGAAGGTTTTTCAGGACAGTTATTGTAAAACAAAAAAGATTTGACCTGCAACACTTATTTTTTAAAATAAGTTGTATTTTTGCTTTCCGAATTTGGGAACTCTGTGAAACTAAAAAGTTGACATTTGAGTTTTGAAATTTGAAAGTTTAATTAAAAACCAAGGTTTTTAATTTCTCCGGGGCTATAGCTCAGTTGGCTAGAGTGCTTGACTGGCAGTCAAGAGGTCGGGGGTTCGAATCCCCCTAGCTCCACCCAGTAAATACAAGGCTTTTCGTCGTTTGGCGGAAAGCCTTTTTGCTTTCACTGCAATATATAAATCGGCACCATAAAACAGCAAAGCAGCACCAAATTGCTTTGGTGCCGCTTCACTTAATAAGCATTACTATTCAAGACGACTTTCTAAAAGCCGTAAAATCTAATTTAGTCCCTGCTAATTCTTCACAAAGCGCTTTGTAACGATCTCTCCATCATACACCACGCTAAGGATATAAATTCCATCATTGAGGGCTGACACAGGGATTGAGATTCTTTTTTGATCAGCGTCTATTATGGCGCTATACATTGTCTTACCATTCAGGGATATAATTCGTAACTCAACACCTTCTTCTTCCGATGAAGTTTCCAATGAAACCTGAAGCAAATCAGCCACTGGATTTGGATATAGTTCAACATCCAGTGCCTTATCTAAAATGGAAGTAAATGAGATTCCTGCTCCACTATCAATAAAACCATCCGTATTTGATCTGAAAACAGATATAGCGTTGGATAAACTGAAACAACCTTGCAAATCAGATAATGGTGCACCTTGTTCCAAACCTACAATCCCATCTTCATAACTTAAGTGATAAACCGAACATGTACCTTCGCCCGCTCCATCAAAATCAACTACATCATAACTTGGTGGCAAGCCAGCAATAGAGCCATCCTCAAATGTCACTACCCATTGGCTGTTTGTACCGCTATTCCCACTTAAAGTAATCGCCCCTTCAGGAATCATATCTGCAACATCATCACCAACTTCAAACTCAAACGGACCGCCTTCCAATACGCCGCCTTCAGGTTGTGTCCTGCTCACTTCAATTGGATTGGAAAGACTATAGCAGCCTTGAATATCGGACAACTGCAATCCTGGCTCAAGTCCTGTCAAGCCATCTGCATAACTCAAGTGCCAAACTGAACATACTCCCTCACCGGCTCCGTCAAAATCAACTACCTCATAACTCGGTGGCAAGCCTGCAATCGATCCATCAGGGAAAGTCACTACCCACTGGCTGTTCGCGCCAATATTTCCGCTAAGCGTAATCGCTCCCGCTTCGATGTGATCAGCTACGCCATCGCCTACACAAAAGGCAAATGGGCCACCTGCCAAAACGCCACCTTCCGGCTGTGTCCTGCTCACTTCAATTGGATTGGAAAGACTATAGCAGCCTTGAATATCGGACAACTGCAATCCTGGCTCAAGTCCTGTCAAGCCATCTGCATAACTCAAGTGCCAAACTGAACATACTCCCTCACCGGCTCCGTCAAAATCAACTACCTCATAACTCGGTGGCAAGCCTGCAATAGAACCATCAGGGAAAGTCACTACCCATTGGCTGTTTGCTCCAATATTTCCGCTAAGCGTAATCGCTCCTGCTTCGATGTGATCAGCTACGCCATCGCCTACACAAAAGGCAAATGGGCCACCTTCCAAAACGCCACCTTCCGGCTGTGTCCTGCTCACTTCAATTGGATTGGAAAGACTATAACAGCCTTGAATATCGGACAACTGCAATCCTGGCTCAAGTCCTGTCAAGCCATCTGCATAACTCAAATGCCAAACTGAACATACGCCTTCACCAGCTCCGTCAAAATCAACTACCTCATAACTCGGCGGCAAGCCTGCAATAGAACCATCAGGGAAAGTCACTACCCATTGGCTGTTCGCGCCAATATTTCCGCTAAGCGTAATCGCTCCCGCTTCGATGTGATCAGCTACGCCATCGCCTACACAAAAGGCAAATGGGCCACCTTCCAATACGCCACCTTCCGGCTGTGTCCTGCTCACTTCAATCGGGTTGGAAAGACTGTAACAGCCTTGAATATCGGACAACTGCAATCCTGGTTCAAGTCCAGTCAAGCCATCTGCATAACTCAAATGCCAAACAGAACATACTCCTTCGCCAGCTCCGTCAAAATCAACTACCTCATAACTCGGTGGCAAGCCTGCAATAGAGCCATCAGGGAAAGTCACTACCCATTGGCTGTTCGCACCGCTATTGCCACTGAGGGTAATGGCTCCAGCTTCGATATGATCAGCTACGCCGTCTCCAACACAAAAGGCAAATGGCCCGCCTTCCAATACGCCGCCTTCATTAGTTTCACGAGTTACAGAAATAGCATTTGACAAACCATAACATCCCATCAAGTCAGCAACATTATTGCCCATTTCCAGGCCCATCAGACCATCTTTATACGCGATTTGCCAAATCAAACAAACACCTGCAGGCGCGCCTTCCAAATCAAAAGGCGGGGCAGCCGGAACAGCCAAAATATTGAGATCAGTATCCGTAATCACCCAGCCTATATTGCCACCAGTTGCTCCATGTGCCATCACATCAAATGCATCTGAGGTACCGTCTCCGGCACAAATAGTCAGTTCAGTAATCGTCTCTTCATAAGAATAGGCTACCAGACCGAATGGATTATTTTCAACTGCGATACTGGTAGCAAGCGTTGGTAAAGGATCTAAATCATAAACACTTACATGGCTGTTAGGCCCGCTATGCGTAAGATAGAGTTTGTTGTCGTCACTTGTTACGGTATAATTATGAGGCACAGAAAATGGCGCATCAACAGGATCTCCTACAATGGTATTTGTCATCAAATCAACTGTATAAGTTGCTTCTACTCCACCGTTGGAAATGTTACTTACGTAAAGATAAGTTCCTGCACTGTTCATACCCAGACCGTGTGCATTGGGTATATTCAGTGTTGCCACCTCCGCCAAATCCGAACGGTTTAAAACCTTTAGTTCGCTACTGAACTGGCTTGCGACATATAATTTATCATTATTTGGTGTCAAAGAAACGTGGGGGTCCAGACCTACAGCGACACGATCCATTTCTTCAAAAGTCGTTGTACTGTATTTAATAACATAATCTTCGTCTTGACTTCCAAGTAAGGAAACAAAGGCATAGGCATTATCCGGAGATATTATTACATCATGTGGTTTATACCCCATATCATACAAATCCTGAGGCAAGGCAACGGTAGCTATATTCTGAAGTGTATTGGGGTTTATGACTGAAATCGTTCTATCCAGTTCATTATTCACCCAGAGTTGCTGATTGTCGGGACTAAGCCACATATGGAATACACCACTTCCAGCTGCTACACTTCCAACTTCCGAAAAGTCAGCACCATCAAAGGCGACAACATACCCGCCATAATCGCCAACTAAAAGCGTATTGTTGTAACTGTTATGAACGGCATACATAGGTTCCCCATCATTAGGCATGTCCACGGTACTCAAAACAGCATCCGTTTCACTATCGATAAAGGAAACGGTTCCTGATGCTCTGTTGGCTACCGCTACCCGATGGGCAAAATGACCCGTCAATGCCCCAATCTCGCCACCATAAGGCTGATTACGATTAACAGCAATGGAATTAGACAAACCATAACATCCTTCCAAATCATGAATATTCATTCCCATTTCCAGTCCACTCAACCCGTCTTCATAGCTAATATGCCAAACTAAACATACCCCAGCCGGTGCGCCATCAAAATCTACAACCTCCGGGCTTGGAGGTACACCCAGAATATTGCCCTGGTCATCCGTAATCACCCAGGCAGAAAGGCTACCACTATTACCTGTAAGGGTAATTGCATTGGCTGGAATATTATCTGCTGTTCCATCACCAACGCAAAAGTCGAATGGCCCGCCCTCAAGCATTCCTCCTTCATTGTCTGCATTGGCATTTATTTCAATAAAATTTTCTGACAACTCATAACAACCAGATGTAAGCGGCGTTTGGAAAAGATTATCCCCTACCTGGGCAGTAAAACTTCCAATGGCTGTGAAGGAATATACCCGTACATTGCCACCAAACACACTAAAATCAATGGTACTGTTATAACTGATATAAAGAATTTCGTCTTCATCATTCACTACAACGAAAGCATTTGGCATACCATAAGGTTTCGCTTTGAACGAAATCATAAATGGAGTACCGTCATCACAAAAAGCAGTAGTATAACCAGGCTCAACAAAAATTTCTCCCGGAATGCAGGGAAACTGGGCCTGTAGATTTGTCCATGACATCATTGTCACGAGGCTTAAAAAAAGTAATCTTGATAACATATGAATTCTGTTAAGTGTTAGAAATACAACAAATTAACCTTCTAATTATCACAGAATTATCACGGCCGCATAACCGTAGTATCACATGGGGTTTCTAATGGTCCGCCAGGCGACACTGACCATAAAATCTACCCGTTCTCGATGGATTACCAATAGCCTTTTTCACTAAAAATCAAGCAAAACTGAAGTGTTTAATGTTTTTTGATTATTTCAATTCAGCATAAAAAATAAGCCCGTAAGCAGTCGCTTACAGGCTTTCTTGTTTAAAGTGAGTCGTTTTCACAACTTTTATCAAAATACGTCAACTTCTTTTGAGTTCATCTCTGAAATATTTCCAGGGCACGAGCAACATCCCGAAACATTCTCCATGCTCTTTACCAAGATGTTTATGGTGTACCTTGTGGGCTTTCCGAATCGCCCGGAAATAAATATTGTCGGTTCTTCTGAACCACTTCACCCTTTGGTGGATGAAGATATCGTGGACGAAAAAATAACTCATTCCATAAGCAGCAATACCAAACCCAATAGCCAATAAAATGGGATTAGCTTGAAGTGTCCCCAGGAGGATAAGAACAATAGATGGTGTTGCAAATATTAGAAAAAAGGCATCATTACGTTCAAAAACATCGTGCACCGCATGACTCTTGTCATGATGATCCTCATGCAAATTCCAAAGGATTCCATGCATTACATACTTATGTGTAAACCATGCCACAAATTCCATGGCAAAAAAGGTCACAAAAAAGATTAATACGCTCATAATTTTTTATTGTTTGTGCTGAAAATATTTATATCGTTTCCCTGAATCTCTTCAATTGGTCACGTTGCTGAGCAGTCAGGTTTTTCGTTTGAAGCAGGTTGGTGGCAAAAGTTTTGAGCCATTTTTCACCGCCTTCAAATTGCTTTTTATTATTTATGAAGATCTTCAGGTCTTCCTCAATTTTTCCGTTATAACCCAGGAATGAAGGAGCATTTAACTGCACCATCATACGTATGTACCTCAACTCCGGATCTCCCGAATCCTGACTAACTGCCTGATCTATTTTCTTTTTGCCCCTGTTGAAATACTTCAATTTCGACGTGGGCAGGTAAACATATTCGGCCATCATTGTCTCACAAAGCCCTTTATAAGCAGAGGTTAGCGGACTATTTTCATAGGATTGATTGCCGATTATTTTTTCGAGCTTCTCCTGTGTGGTCTTTCCCGCATGAAAATCTGACCTGATCTTCTTTTCAATCACTGACGCTCCCAAAAACAAAAAAGCAATAAAGGAAAAACTCAAAAACATCTTCATTTCAACTATAATAAGTTAAGTTTAGTATTTACGTAAGACTTCATCAAGAGTCCCATCTTTGCATAATTGGGTACTCGTATACGTGTACTCATGATCTCCCTGGAAGGAGTATTCTTCAGTTTCTTCAACAAACGGCTATAATAAATATAGGCCGTGTAAACTCCAAATTTAGAGGTTGCCGGCAATTTTATTATCCCGGCATAAGCCTTTCTGAAATCCTCCTCAATTTCGGCTATGATTTCCTCCTTTGTTCCGGGATCCAGATTCCGAAGGTCGACATTTGGAAAATAACTTCTGTTCAGCAACTCAATGTCACTCTTAAGATCTCTCAAAAAGTTTACCTTCTGGAAAGCAGAACCAAGTGCCATGGCGCTATCTTTAAGCTCGTCGTATTTACGTTCATCTCCATTCACAAAAACCTTGAGACACATCAAACCAACCACATCTGCCGAACCGTAAATATACTGCTTATACTCTTCAGCGGTATTGTAATCCTTCTTGGTCAGATCCATTTTCATGCTGTGCAAAAAGGCATCTACCAAATCGAGGTCGATATTGTATTGCTTTACAGTTTCCTGAAAAGAATGCAGGATTGGATTAAGGCTGATACCCATTTCCAAAGCCAGGTAAAAATCTTTCTCAAACTTTTCCAAAAGGAAGGATTTATTCCATTTATGAAAAGTATCAACAATCTCATCCGCGAAGCGCACGAAACCATAAATACTATGGATGGCAGGGCGGATGGATGGCGCCAGCATGTTTACTGCGGACGAAAAGGATGTACTGTAGGAATTGGTCACTTTCCTACTACAATCAAAAGCCAGGTTGTCAAACAGCGACATCATACTTAGGATTTTTTGTCATGGTTTTAATAATTAGTTCGGAAGCGATCTTTCCCGAAATCAATGCGGGAGGAACGCCGGGTCCGGGCACGGTCAATTGCCCGGTAAAAAACAGGTTGTTCACTTTTTTACTCTTAATACTCGGCCTCAGGAAAGCGGTTTGTCTGAGGGTATTGGCCATGCCATAAGCATTACCTTTATAGGAGTGATAGTCTTTTTTGAAATCCGTTACACAATAGGAGCGTTTGAATTGTATGTGTTCACGTATTAACTGCCCCGTATGGCGCTCCAGTCGATCCATAATCATTTCAAAATACTTTTCACGGGTTTTTTCATCATCACCCTCGAGATCCGGAGCCAACGGAATAAGGAAAAAAGCATTTTCTTTTCCTTCCGGTGCCACCGTCGGATCGGTCATACTAGGGAAGCTTGCATAAAAAAGCGGAGCTTTCGGCCATTTAGGAGCATCATAAATTTCCTCAGCATGAGCATCAAAGGACTTATCAAAAAACAAATTGTGATGGGTCAGACCATCCAGTTTTTTATCGAATCCCACATAAAACAGCAAAGCAGAAGGTGCAAAAGTCCTTTTATCCCAGTACTTTTCCGAATAGACACGGTCGTTCTGATCGAGTAAGGTCTCGGTATGGTGGTAATCAGCACCACTCAATACAATATCAGCGTAATGCGCTTCACCATTTACCATAAGCCCAACGGCTTTTCCGTCCTTGGTAAGTATTTTTTCTACGGGTGCATTGGTATGGATCTTTACGCCCAGTGATTCAGCAAGGGTTTGAAATGCCTCAACAATCTTATACATACCACCTTTGGGATACCACGTACCAAGTATCAAATCCGCATAATTCATAAAACTGTAGAAGGCAGGCGTATCCTGTGGTTTTGCTCCCAGAAACAACACCGGAAATTCCAGGATCTGAATCAGTTTTTCGTTTTTGAAACGCTTTCTTACTTTTTGTCTGATGGTGGAGACAAATTGCGTCAGGTTGGTTACTGTTTGTGGCGTCACCAATTCAATTGGAGAAAGCCCTGGTTTATATACAAGGTTCTTAATAGCTACCTCATAATTGTATTCAGCTTCCCTGAGGAAATCTTTAAGGTGTCTGGAGCTGCCCGGCTCTTCCCTTTCGAAGATCTCATAGATTTGCTCTATGCTATTTCGAATGTCAATGTGTGAATAGTCATTGAAAAATACCCTGTAGGCAGGGGAAAGACGAACGAGTTCGTAATAGTCGGACGACTGTTTTCCAAAATCAGCGAAGAACCTTTCAAATACATCCGGCATCCAATACCAGCTTGGGCCCATGTCGAATTTAAAGCCGTTGGTCTCATATAACCTGGCTCTGCCTCCGATCTGATCGTTTTTTTCGAAAACATTTACTTCATAACCCTCTTTGGCCAGATAGCAGGCACTTGCTAATGAAGAGAACCCTGATCCAATTATATTTATCATTTCTTTTATTTTGTTTAACAAAATTGCATAAAAGTTAAACAAAAGTCAAGTCCTGATCTAAATTTTTTCTAAAAGATGCTTGATATTCTCAAAAATCCGCATGTTTTTGTAGTCTTCGGTAAGCTCGAGGCCTTTGGTTCTGCGTCCAAGCATCCAGAAATCACAGGTATCTCCAAGGTCAATTTCTTTCTTAAACTCGGCCAGGTAATCCATTACATAATCCGGATCCGGTTTTACAGTGAAATAACTGACAAAGGTGACATTTGGATACTTACCTGAAAAGGTTTTGAGGTTATCGATAGGTACGCTCTCTCCTAAATAGATGGAATGATATCCCTTTAACAACAACTCATAGTGTAAATACAAAAGTCCAAGGGTATGGATTTCATTCATAGGAAGGAACAAAACGAAAACCTTTTCCTTGTGTTTTAGAGGCTCCTGCTGAACACGTTCAATGTTGATCAACAATTTTTGATTGATCAAATTGGAGATAAAATGTTCATGAGCAGGAGTGATACTATTGGATTGCCAATCCAAACCAATATTGTGCAAAAACGGAATAAAAACTTCGAGAAATACGGTTCTGAAAGTATTTTCGGCAATCAGTCTGTTGTAGGTTTGCTCAAATAACTCAAGGTCAAAATTGAGCATCGCCAATTTCAGGGGACTGAGGGAATTTTCAACATTAGCTGCTTTGGAAGCATACTCTCTGACTTTAACTTCGAGTTCTTCCTCTTCTAACTTGGCTATTTTGGATATCTTTAATCCATTATTGTATAAAACAGTAACATTGAGTAGTTTCTGCAGGTTCTTTGTATCATAATATCTGATATTAGAATCTGTTCTTAACGGCTCCAAAATATTGTATCGCTTCTCCCAAATCCTTATGGTGTGAGCCTTAATGCCTGACAAATTTTCCAGGTCTTTTATTGAGAAGACTGTAGCAATATTGTTCAACTTTTTTAATTTTTTATTGAACAAAGTTAAGTTATTTAATTATTCAAAGCAATATTTAGGGCAAATATTTATTAAATTTTTATTTAAAAATACTTACTTCATGCAAAATCTAAGGTACCCAATTGGCAATTTCAAAAGCACCGAATTATTTACAGGAGGGGATATAATGAAGTGGACAGAGGACATCAAAGCGTTTCCTGAAAAGCTTAAAACCCTTGTCCAGGACCTCCGTCTAGATCAGCTCAGATGGACCTATCGTCCCGGAGGATGGACGATCCAACAGGTGGTACATCATTGTGCCGACAGCCATATGAACAGTTTCATCAGATTCAAACTAGCTTTAACAGAAGATGCTCCTACCATAAAACCCTACCTGGAACATCTTTGGGCTGAGATGCCGGATGCCAATTATACCGATATCAATACATCTCTTGGTATTTTGGATGGTCTGCACAAACGTTGGGGAATTTTGTTAGATAATTTGGGGACACAAGAACTAAAAAAAGTATTTATACACCCTGAACACGGCAAACGGTTTACAATTATTGATGCTATGGACCTTTATGCCTGGCATTGCAATCACCACCTGGCTCATGTGGAACAGGCAATCAGGTTTAAGGGAAATTTTGGAAACCTGGAGGATGATAATCTGGAGGTCGCTTGAGATCGTTTCAGGAGTTTCAGCGATTTCAAATGATTAAAATTAGAACTCAGTGAACACTGTGCCTTCTCAACGTGCTCTGTGGTTAAAGTTGTTGGATATCATTATTTTTTTGTTGAAAGGAAATCCTACCCCCTCCTACTTTGGCAAAAAAAAATTTGATGCTGCCCTCCTCTGAGAACAACATCAAATTAACATTTGAAATTCACCTCTTGGGTGAATCCCCCCTTTCTAGTTTTGTATCAATTGACCTTTTATTTCTGAATTTTGTACATGAACAAAAACAGAAATTGGCAAAATTCAAAAAAGGTATATGGCCAAATTTAGGTTATTACGGGATGAATACAAATGATAAAAATCATTGTAACCATAAAAAATCCCTGCAAAATCATTTCAGCTCAAACTCATCTCCCAAAGCCGGGATATCCACATTTCTAAAACCATTTTCATTCAACAGATCCCGGAATTTTTCCTGACGATCGAGTGTCCCGTGAACCAGGAATAATTTTTTCAAACGCCCTCGTTGGTTATGAATAAAATCAAGCAACTCTCCCCTATCGGCATGAGCGGAAAAAGAATCCATCACTACAATATCAGCACGGACTTCCTTCCATTCACCGAAAAGCCTGAGGGCCTTTACCCCTGCCCTCAATTTACCTCCCGGAGTTTCCGGAGAACAATACCCTACAATGAGGATAGTATTACGTTTCAACTCAATATTATTGGCCAGGTGGTGTTTCACCCGCCCCGCATTCATCATACCTGAAGAGCTGATGATGATACACGGCTCTCTGGAATCGTTCAGGCTTTTAGACAATTCAACATCCTTGATATAGGTAAGATTATTAAAACCAAAAGGATTGCTATCTATCAGCATGTAAGAACTCAGATCATTGTCAAAACATTCCGGATGAGTACCAAAAATAGTAGTGGCATTGACCGATAACGGGCTGTCCACATACACTGGAATCCGGGGTAACAACCCTTCTGTTTCCATTCTGTCAAGCATGTAAACGATCTCCTGAGTACGGCCAACACTGAACGCCGGGATGATGAGTTTACCTTTTTTCTCCACACAAGTATCCTTGATCACCTTGAGCAGCTTCTCACTTTCCGATGGAGCACCTTCGTGGTCTTTGTCCCCATAAGTGGATTCACAGATCAGATAGTCCACCTCCGGCATAGGCTTGGGGTCACGAAGGATTGGTCTGTCCGGGCGACCGACGTCACCTGTAAAACCGAACATCCTGGTTCTGCCACCTTCTGTGATACGAAGCGTCACACTTGCACTACCAAGGATGTGCCCCGCATCACGGAACATGATTTCAACACCGCGGTGAATCTCCAGCCATTGGTTGTATGGGTGTCCGATAAAGTTATCCATGCACAATTCAGCATCCTCCATCGTGTATAGTGGCACCCTTGGTATAAACTTCTTACCCTTTTTAGCCTTGCGTTTATTGAAATACTCCGCATCACGCTCCTGGATCTTCGCACTATCCAGCAGCATAATAGAACAAAGGCTTCTGGTGGCATGGGTGCAAATTATATTGCCTTTGAAACCATCTTTGACTAATTTGGGAATTCTTCCGCTATGATCGATATGTGCATGAGACAGGATCATGCAATCCACCTGCTCTGGTTTGAATAAAAAGTTTTCGTTAAAATGTTTCCACTTTTTTGATGGTCCCTGGTAAAGGCCGCAATCGAGCAATATCTTATATCCGTCAGATAATGTTAACAAATGAGCACTGCCGGTTACTTCTTGTGCGGCTCCACAAAATTGTATCGTCATAATTATGGTTTTGCTGTCTGAATTGTTTCTCCCTTCACCAGGGATGTTTTCCCAAATGTAATGAAAATTTCATTGTTGTACTAAAGGGAAGCAACAGAGGAGAAATAAAAGACTTAGTGTTTCTATTACGCAAAGTAATTTTTTATTATCTTTACCCTATCAAGCAATCTAAATCAACATGCAGAAGTATCCTATTTCCCTCTGTATCTTCGACCTGGACGGAGTTATCGTAGATACGGCAAAGTACCATTATATCGCCTGGAAGCAACTAGCAGCCGAATTTGGCTATGACCTTACTGAGGTTCAAAACGAAAAACTTAAAGGTGTGAGCCGTATTCAGTCCCTGAACCACATTCTGGAATGGGCGGGAGTGACCAAAACCGACGAAGAAAAAGCGGAACTCGCTACCCGCAAAAACAACTGGTATGTGGAACTGATCCAAAATGTGACACCCGATGATGCCCTGCCGGGAGTCGTTAGCTTCATTCATGAACTCAAACAAGCCGGAATAAAAGTTGCCCTGGGGTCAGCCAGTAAAAATGCCCGGGCCATTCTTGACAAACTCGAACTTACCTCCTTATTTGATGCCATCGTTGATGGCACCATGACCACCAAAAGCAAACCTGACCCTCAAGTATTTCTAAAAGGGACCGAACTCACCAATTCTTCACCTCATGCTTCTTTGGTTTTTGAGGATGCAGCAAAAGGCATCGATGCGGCATTAGCCGGAGGTATGCTTGCTGTAGGTATTGGTTCGGAAGACCAGTTGGGCCACGCCGATTTTGTATTGCCTGGTTTTGACAATTATTCCCTTTCCGATTTTTTAACACAATTGACTCTTGTAAAAAAAGTATGAAACAGTTTATAAAAACAGATCCTTGGAAACTCGTTGAAACGACCTTCCACCCTGAATATCATGCCAATTCCGAAAGTATCTTCAGCATTGGTAACGGGAAAATGGGCCAGCGAGCCAATTTCGAAGAAGACTACTCCGGTGAATCACTCCGGGGCAATTATGTGGCAGGAGTTTATTACCCCGATAAAACGAGGGTTGGCTGGTGGAAAAACGGCTATCCGGAATACTTCGCCAAAGTGCTTAATGCCGTCAACTGGATCGGCCTTCACATCAAAATCAACGGAGAGCTGCTGGATCTGAACAAATGTGAAATCCTGGATTTCGAAAGAGTGCTGGATATGCAGCACAGCCTTTTGAAACGCAGGTTCACTGCAAGATTGGCCAACGGAAACGAAGTAAACGTAGAAGCCGTCCGTTTTTACAGCCTGGCTGATGATGAAATTGGCGCTTTAAGTTACAGTGTAAAAGCAGAAAACTTTGACGGAGAGATCGAGATCGAAAGTTACCTGGACTTCAATGTGGTGAATCAGGATTCCAATTACGATCAAAGATTCTGGGAACCGATATCCCAGGAGATCAGCGATGAGTATGGCCAGGTAAAATCCACTACCAAAAAAACCGGATTTACTGTTGCCTGTGGCATTAACAACCAGCTTTTCCTGGATGGGCAACCAATAGAAGGCAGCAGAAAAATTACAGAAAGTGACCAGTTGGTATCTCATAAATTCACAGTACAGGTTTCCAAGGGAAATACCCTTAACCTTGTGAAAATTTCCTCAACGGTTTCCACCTTTTATTATGAAGCAGATCAATTGGACATGGCCTGTCGGCAAAATGTACAACAAGCTGTTGCCAAAGGATTTGAAACATTGCAAAAGGAACACACCCAAAAGTGGGAAGAGAACTGGACCCACTATGATATCGAGATCGAAGGAGATGTTTCTGCCCAACAGGCAATCAGGTTCAACATTTTCCAGCTCAACCAAACCTATACCGGTAAGGATGATCGCCTCAACATTGGTCCGAAAGGGTTCACCGGCGAGAAATACGGTGGCAGCACTTACTGGGATACCGAGGCCTATTGTCTGCCCTTCTACCTGAGTACCGCTCCACAGGATGTAGCTCGCAATCTGCTTTTATATCGCTATAAACATCTTGGAAAAGCCATTGAGAATGCCGGCAAACTGGGTTTCAACTCCGGTGCAGCACTCTACCCAATGGTGACCATGAACGGCGAAGAATGCCACAACGAATGGGAAATCACCTTTGAAGAAGTTCATCGTAACGGAGCCATCGCTTACGCCATCTACGATTACGTGCGTTATACAGGCGATCGCGAGTACCTGATCGATTACGGTCTCGAAGTGCTTATTGCCATTTCAAGGTTTTGGGCACAGCGGGTTCATTTCTCACAGGTAAAACAACAGTATGTAATTCATGGCGTAACCGGCCCCAATGAGTTTGAAAACAACGTCAACAATAACTGGTACACCAACTTTATAGCCAAATGGTGCCTTAATTACACTTCCGAAATTATGGAGGAGGTAAAAGCCAAAGCGCCACAAAAGTATACTGCTTTACTTGGCAAACTGAATCTCGACGAAACCGAAACTTTAAACCGCTGGGCTGAAATTGCCGGCAAGATGCATCTTCCTGAAGATGAGGAAAGAGGTATTTACCTCCAGCAGGAGGGTTTCCTGGATAAGGAGATTATTCCGGTTGCCGACCTGGATCCAAAACATTTACCTATCGTCCAGAACTGGTCATGGGATCGCATCCTCAGGTCGTGTTATATCAAACAAGCGGATGTCCTGCAGGGATTATATTTCTTTGAAGATCAATTCTCGAAAGAAACCATCAAAAGGAACTTCGATTATTACGAACCAATCACTGTTCACGAATCTTCCCTTTCGCCATGTGTACACTGTATTATGGCTTCGGCTATTGGCAATGAGGAGAAGGCCTATGAAATGTTCATGAGAACTGCAAGGCTGGATATTGATGACTTCAATAACGATACAGAGGACGGATGTCACATCACAAGTATGGCTGGCACATGGGGAGCCTTTGTTAAGGGCTTTGGAGGTATGCGCGTTCAAAACGACAAATTATCGCTTGCTCCGTTTTTACCAAAAAGCTGGAAAGGTTATGCTTTCACCATTGGTTTCCGCGGACACTGGATTACTGTCAAAGTAAAACCGGACACTATTACCATTACCACTAAAGAGGGAGGCCCAATGCAAGTCACCCTTCATGGCAAGGAGCTTACAGTACAGGAAGGTGAGAACATCTTTGAACATGCTTCCCGTTAATTTTCCCCACGCCAAGCGATCGTGTAAAATGGATGGGGACTTTTATTTATTGATCACAAAATTCTCAAATGAAATCCCGCCTGCTCCCCGGAAAGGCAGGTTTCAAACAAATTCTAAGTTTAAAATAAATTCTATCATGAGAAAAATCCTTTTATTACTGACCATTGCGTTGTTGACCACTATGTGTAAAAATGCAACCGAGGAAACGACAACCACACATCCTCATCCGCATGAAATGGAGCTCAAAGCTGCTCCGGACTGGTCAAAAAATGCCAACATCTACGAAGTAAACCTTCGCCAGTACACCCCTGAAGGCACAATAGCAGCCTTCAAGGTCCACCTTCCCCGTCTGAAAGAACTGGGCGTTGACATCTTGTGGTTCATGCCTATTCATCCTGTTGGTGAAGTGAATCGTAAAGGCAGCATGGGAAGCCCATACGCTGTTCAGGATTATAAAGCTGTTAATCCGGACTACGGCACCATGGAAGAGTTCAAAGCACTGGTTGCCGAAGCCCACGACATGGGATTCAAGGTAATTCTTGACTGGGTAGCTAACCACTCTGCTTTTGACAATGTTTGGTGGAATGACAAACACACCGACTGGTACAAACTGAATGAAGAAGGTCAGCAAACACATCCGGAAGGAACCGACTGGACCGATGTTGCCTGGCTCAACTACGAAAATGAGGACATGCGCAATGCCATGATGGATGCCTTGAATTTCTGGGTAAGTGAAGCTGACATTGACGGTTATCGTTGCGATGTAGCAGGCATGGTTCCCAAGGATTTCTGGCAACATGCCATCAGTCACCTGCATGAGATCAAACACGTATTCATGCTCGCTGAAGCAGATGAACCATGGTTGCATGAAGCAGGTTTCCATATGACCTACGGATGGGGATTCCACCATGTGATGAACCATATAGCCCAGGGCAAAGACGCAGTAGCAAAAATTGACACCTTCCTTATGGAAGATGCGGAGAAATACCAGCCTGAAGATTACCGCATGAACTTCACCACCAACCACGATGAAAACACCTGGAACGGTACCATCGAAGAACGTATGGGGCAGTTTGGTGACGCCATGAATATACTGGCTTTCACTGTTCAGGGAATGCCACTCATTTACTCAGGTCAGGAAGCAGGTTTGAATAAAAGGATCAGTTTCTTTGAAAAAGACACTGTAGACTTTTCTGATCTTTCCAAGTCAGCGTTTTACGCAAAACTATTGAAACTCAAGCACGAGAATGAGGCGATCTGGAATGGGACTTATGGCGCACCGGCCACTAAAATTTCGACTTCTAACAGTGACGCTATTTATGCCTTCGAGCGTTCAAAGGGGGATCATAAAGTAGTCGTCTTATTGAACTCATCCGCTGAAGAACAATCATTCCAGCTGATGGACTATAAAGGCGGCACCAAAATGATGGATGTTTTTAGCGAAGCGGAAGTTGACCTGGGAACCGAAAAAAGTTTTACCTTAGGTGCCGGAGGATATCTGGTGCTGGCTAAGTAGACCAATTTCTCTTCCTTATCAGACCTCCGGGGTTTTGAAAACACCCGGAGGTCTGTGGTTCTAATCAAACAATCAAAATTTAAAGAAAATGAGCACAGCAACTTTGACAAGAAAGCCCAGACTCAGCTTTTGGGATATCTGGAATATGAGTTTTGGTTTTCTGGGTATTCAAATGGGTTTTGCCCTCCAGAATGCAAATGCCAGCCGTATCCTGCAGATCCTGGGAGCGGATGTTCACGAGTTGAGTTGGTTCTGGATTGTGGCTCCGGTGACCGGATTTATCGTTCAGCCGATTATTGGCTATTATAGTGACCGCACCTGGACACGTCTTGGTAGAAGAAGACCTTACTTCCTAGCGGGAGCCATATTAGCATCTATCGGACTTATCCTGATGCCTAATGCGGGGATTTTCACTTCCTTTCTGCCCGGGCTATGGGTAGGAGCAGGTATGTTGATGATCATGGATGCCTCCTTTAATGTAGCGATGGAACCTTTTCGGGCTCTGGTTGCGGACAAACTGCCATCCGATCAACGGACACTCGGTTTCAGTGTTCAAACTGTTTTGATCGGGATTGGAGCCGTGGTTGGTTCATGGTTGCCCTGGTTTCTGTCAACGGTTTTAAATATACCTAATGAAGCCGAGCCAGGACAAGTGCCTTTAAACCTGATCCTTTCATTTATAACAGGAGCGGCCGTTCTATTATTTACCATTATCTGGACGGTTTCAAAAACCAGCGAATACCCTCCTGAGCAGATGGCTCAATTTGATGACGGCCATGCTGTGGAAGAAGAGGAGCACTCAAGTCTTCTCAATATATTCTCAGACTTCGCCAAGATGCCGGCGACCATGCGTCAATTGGCAGTGGTACAATTCTTTTCATGGTTTGCGCTGTTTGGCATGTGGGTTTATACTACTCCTGCTATCGCTCATCATATTTACGGACTTCCGGTTGATGACAATCACAGTAAAGCATTTCAGGATGCCGGTGACTGGGTTGGGATTATCTTCGGGGTTTATAACCTCGTTTCAGCGATTTATGCATTTTTTCTTCCGGCCATCGCCAAAAAACTTGGCAGGAAACAGACCCATGCCATGTCGCTAATCATAGGAGGAGTTGGTTTGATTTCCGTTTATTTTGCCCCTAACGAATACTGGCTGATCTTGTCAATGATTGGAGTAGGTATCGCCTGGGCAAGTATTCTGGCTATGCCATATGCCATTCTTGCCGGATCCATCCCAACCAATAAAATGGGGGTTTACATGGGGATCTTTAACTTCTTCATTGTATTACCACAAATATTGAATGCGATCACAGGGGGATTCCTTGTGAAATACGTTTACGACAATAATGCAATCTACGCCATTATCGTAAGTGGTGTTTCCTTATTTATTGCTGCGTTATTGATGAGATGGGTGAAAGATGAGGATGATGATGTGGTGGCGGAGTAATTGATTCATTCACAATAATGAAAAATCCCGAATTTTGAATCTGATCAAAATTCGGGTTTTTTTTAGCGACTTGCCAACAAAGAGAACAAGGGTTCATTGATATAGTAATTGATCGTTCCTTTTTCAATATTCCATCTTCTCTAAAGATTTTTCGATTTTCTTTACAAAAGAATCTCTTTATATAAAGGTTTTTCATTTTTCTTTACAAAGAGATCTCTGTTCAAAAGAACAACCTGAGTCAAAACCTTAAAATTGTAGGTACGGAATATGTCTTCGACATCCTTGCCTGATTGCCTCCCACTTACGACTTTATCACCTTCTCCACCCAGCGCTGCTCACCCGATTCAACAGTCAGTATATAAATGCCTTTTGGCAAATGGGAAAGATTCAGTTCAAGGTCGTTGAACCCTTTTTGAGCTGTAAAATCTCTGGAAATCACTACTTCTCCGAGCGTATTTGTAAGATGCAGCTTAACATTAGTTTCATTCACTGCATTGAACTGCAAAAGACCAATTCCCTTTACAGGATTAGGAACAATCTGCAAATCCACAATGTCGGACAAAAGGGTAACCGTTTCGACCTTCGAATAATCAAACTGACCATCTATATCCTGCATTTTCAACCGATAAAAAACAGGGGTGTTGTAAGGCACATCGTAATCGGTCATTTGATATCTTCCTGCTCCTTTTGCCAGAGCAGTCCCGATATTCACAAAATCTCCTCCGTCAACGGAACGCTGAACTTCAAAATGATCCAGGTTGCGCTCATTGGCGGTTTCCCAAACCAGATCGACAGAGGACCTTCCCGGCTCCGCATCAAAACTCAGCATTTGCACGGGTAATACATTGTCCTGAACCCATACAGCATAACTCTTGGCCGGCAGTTTGATGTTCACATCGTTATTCGGGGCAAAAACCGTAAGCGTTGGATTGTTGGAATAATTATTGGTCACCTCAGAAAAAGTCTGGCCCGGACCAAAATTATCAGTCCCATCATCATCTGAATCAAATTCTACGCCCATCCACATATCCACATCTGAACTTCCAAAATTAACGGCAACGATAATATCTTTTCCTGCAGCACCCGGGGCCATCTGGAAGACCAGCAGTTTATCCGCTGAACCGGAATTAAAAAACTGGTGATAAGTACTGCCATGATTATTTAAATACCAGGCCCTTGAAGATTGAAAGATATAGTTTTGATGAAGCTGAATCAATTCATCGATTTCAGTTTTGAGATTAACACCCGGAGGATAATCTGCATTAGGCTGAACGCCAAAATATTCTGCGTAAAATACACATGGTAAACCGATTTGGTTATTCGTCAGCAGATATGCATATGCCAACATAGGGTCATTCCACACCGGTTCAAAAGCATGTCTGAGGTCATGGTTATTCAAAAATGTAACCACTTTGTAAGCGTTGGTTCCCATTCCGCTGGTAGCAATACCACTACCGAAAATATCCCGGGCATCATGGCCATTATCACAAACATCCTTTAACTTCTGCCTTAGCGCAAAATCAAAAGTTCTGACATCAATAACGGATTTAGTCCCCGGATCCATATTTCCTTCGACGGTATTCACCCAATTCAAAAGATTTCCCGCATTACCATCAAAAAACTCTCCGACAACCATACCCGGATCAATACCGCTATAATGCAAATTATCCATCAGGTCTCCAACAAAAGCCGGGTCAAAATGCTTAACGGCATCCATTCTGAATCCACGGAACCCAACACTGTTCCACAACCATTTCGTCCAGTCCGTCAACAAGGTTTGTGTAGATGCCTGGCTTTGATCGTAATCATAAAAGAAAAGCATAGAGTTCCAGTCGCCATCTAATTGTTCATAAGAGGTCGTCGTTGAATTAGGTCTGAAACTTTCAAAATTGGTTCCTCCAAGTCCACTGGGCATTCCGGTAAAATCCGTATAAGTCTGATACTCCATCTGTCCAACCACATCCGCTGAGGCTGAGGCGTTCCATATACCATATACCCTGTGATCAGAATAACCACCGTTATTGTTCAAATAGATATAAAGATTATCGCCTGCCGGGTTGAAATCTCCGGGATTGATGGTAATCTTGAACTCGTCGACATTACAAACCATCGGGTCGGGATCGTAATCGACATTGGCATTGAAATTCCGCCCCAGAGTAACGACCGTTGAATTTCCACCTGTGCCACAATCACCTCCTCCATTTGGCTCCACCTCGCTGCCATCCATCTGACCTTGCCACCCTACAACATCTGTATGTAAATAAATCCTATAGGCATAATTATCAAACTGAGCAGCTCCGGTTTTTGAACTCACCTTTATGTAATAATCTCCTGCTCCGTTTCCTGAAGCACCTCCAAGTGGTAAAACACATCGAAAACGATCGGATGGAAATGGATTTTTCCAGGTCTGATAATGGGTCGTGATATAATCCTTGACTGCATTATTGGTTTCTGCAGCCCCTCCGTCACGGTGATTATAGACTACATCGGCAACCGGCTTTACCCCGGCATTATTCAATGCAAAGATCAAGGCATCCAATTCGGCCCGTGTTCCAATGCCTGTAGGCGCCACATCTCCCAGGTCATAAAGGTCCCGCGGGTCGTAACCATTGCTGCACTGGCCAAAGGAAGCATTGGTTGGCGGTGGTAGCCAGATATAAGTAAATCCGCCATTGGCCAGACTATTCACCTGCCCCTGCAACACACTGGCCCAGGAGTTGGTAACCCCGTTACAATCTTTTTTGGGATAATCCCAGTACCACCCCTGCATCATAAAGTCCTGCGCGAACAGGGAGGGGAAATAAAACAATGTAATCAAAGTGAGAATGAGTGTACTTCTTTTCATATTGGGTTCAAGATTTAGGTTTATCAAAATATTAAAAAAACTTTTCGATTCCACCTTAAATAAATCACTGAAAACAAGAGGTAAAGAAAGTGTTTCACTATATCAAATCGAAAAGTTATTTTTTTTCGAACGTTATTTATTCTTTTATAATTATCATTTTTTAGCTAACTAAAAAAGTCTTGGCGTTCCCCCGACCTATGGTACGGGATGTCACATAGGTTCCACTTGCGCTTCTTCGCGACCTTGGCGATTAATCAGAAAAGCTCAAGAACAATCGTACTATTCCCCGGCAACTCAAGCATTTCAATATTATCAAATTGCTCACCCGATATTATATTCAAAGCTTTTGAAAAGCCCGCCATCCTTTCCGCAAAACGCTCCGTTTTTAACTCCACCTTTCCGGGGTTAGTATTCATAGCAATCATAATGGTCTTAAAACTGTCATACCTGAAATACACATAAACACCATTCTCAGGCATAAAATGCATCAGTTTTCCACTGTGTAAAGCCGGCGTATTTTTACGATAATGAGCCAAGGTTTTTACATAATCAAACATATCCTGTTCTGCTGTAGTTCTGCCCGGTTTTTCAAATTTATTGATTTCATCTTCTTTCCACCCACCCGGAAAATCAGGACGTAACTTCCCATCAGGATTATTGACACCTTTAAACAGTAATTCAGTTCCATAATATATGGAAGGAATCCCCCGCATAGTCATCAAACAGGCGATCCCGCTTTTTAATTTATTTACATCTTCACCAACCGCTGAAAAGAACCGGGTCTTATCATGATTGTCCAGGAAAATGACATTACGCATAGGGTTTTCATATAAAAAATCCTGAGCAAGCGTATAATAGATTCGGGCAACGCCCTGTGTCCAGGTATTTTCTTTTGTCATGGCCTCCTCAATGGCAAACATCATCTGAAAATCAGTGATGCCTTTCAAATTGGAATTATTATTCCCGGTAAGTCCACTGTTCCCGGCAAAGGAAGCTTGCACGGCGAGTTGTTGCGCCCAGGTCTCTCCAAACAATCCAAGATTGGGATATTCCAATTGCATTCTGGCAGCCCAATCTGACAAATAGTTCTGATCCGGGAAATACCAGGTATCAATTCTGTAAGCATCGTGCCCTGAGAATTCAGTCCACCAGATCTTATTTTGGGTCATATATCTGGCCAGTCTTTGATTCTTCAAATTCAGATCCGGCATCGAATAATCAAACCAGCCGTTGGATAAATATTTTTTATCCCGTTCCGAGGCATATGGATCGGGCACCACAGCAGATCTGAAATTCGATGGTGTATACTCCGGCCATTGATTGATCCAGTCTTCGGAAGGAATGTCCTCTATAAACCAGTGTTTGTGGCCACAATGATTGAAGATAATATCCATGATCACCTTAATACCCTTTTCATGGCATTGCTCCACAAATTCCTTGTAGTCCTCATTGCTTCCAAAGCGTTTATCAATCTGGTAAAAATCTGTAATGGCATATCCGTGGTAGGAAGCATATGGCTGATCATTTTCCAAAACGGGATTCAGCCATACAGCAGTAACTCCTAGCTCGTCAAGATAATCCAGGTGATCGATAATGCCCTGCAAGTCTCCACCATGCCTGAAATACATTTTTCCACGATGGATTCCCGACTGCTGCATATCATCAAAGCTATCGTTGGAATAATCACCGTTAGCAAAACGGTCGGGCATCATCAGGTAGATGAAATCAGAAGCATCGATGCCCTGTACTTTTGAATCGTCTTGTTCTCTGGCTTTAATTTCGTAAGGGTATATTTTTTGCTGATCACCATCAGTGAGGATTATATCAAAAAAGCCCGGCTGGGTTCCCGGAGCAATGTTGATTTCGAGAAATAGGTAATTTGGATTTTCTACCCGGAAAATTTTCTGTAAGCTCACTCCCTTCTTTTCACCGAGTTTTACCTCAAAAGATTTGATGTCCTGATCATAAATTAAAACTTCCACACTCGGCTCTGCCATGCCGACCCACCAATTGGGTGGATGCACCCTGACTTCATCAATTTTTTTCCCTATCGGTTTCCGGTATTCATAGCGGGCTTTTTCCATGCCGAGCGGCAGGTACTGGGTAGGGTCATCGTTATAAATGGAATCCTGCTGTGCAAACAGAAAGGCCGGTAAGAGCAGTAAAAAAATGATAAAAATGTTTGGTTTTTGCATGAGCTGGTTGGTTTAGGATAATTTTCTTTTTCCACCCCCTTAATCCCCCGCCAGCGGGGGAGATTTGAGTTTCCCTCCTGGCGAAAGACATCTTTTATTTTCCCTTGCTGATGATTGAATCCTTTGATTTCCCCCGCTGGCGGGGGTTGGGGGGTGGAACTTCCGCATTCTCATCTATCCACTCCCCGATCATTATAGACACATCATCTATCTTATTCAGCACCTCCCAACTTGAAAACCTAAGCGTAGTAAATCCTACCTCCTTCAAATCCGCATCTCTTTGAGCATCTTTAATAACTTGTTTCTTATCGTCATGGGTGATCCCATCCACTTCAACAACTAACAATAATTCCAGACAAACAAAATCAGCAATGTAATTCAACACAGGTCTTTCTCTCCGGAATTGATAGCCTTTCATCATTCGGTTTCGCAATACATATTTCCAAAGGCAAGCTGCGGATTTTGTCATCCTTTTGCGATTGGCATTGGCCAGGGGACGTAATTTTTTGTTGTAGTGGTAATTGTTGTTTTTGGAGGCTTTTGCTTTCATATGGTTTGGTTTATGTTGAATTCCACCCCCTTAGTCCCCCGCCAGCGGGGGAGATTCGAGTTTCCCCCGCTGGCGGGGGACTAAGGGGGTGGAAAATATATGAGGAACGCAGTTCCCGCTTATATAAAAGCCACCGAAACCCAAAACGTGACAACTTTATGTCCACTTTTTTCTGTACAGGAAATAAAGGCCCCCGGGGAACTCCCCGGAGGCCTTTACAATCGAAACTTAATTTCTATTAATTATACCCAGGGTTCTGTTCCAGATTTGGATTTGCACCCAGATCGTTATTAGGTATTGGGAAAATGTCCCTGTGGGGTTCAACGGTCTTTCCTTCCTTCACGTCTCCTTTCCACTCCCAAAGGTAATCTCCGTTTGTGAATTGTCCGAAGCGAACCAGGTCTGTTCTTCTGTGACATTCCCAGTACAATTCTCTCGCACGTTCATCCAGGATAAGGTCCAATGTCAACTCCTCTTCAGTGATGTACCCTGCGCTGGAATTATTGTAAGCTCTGAATCTTACCTCATTGAAATAATCGACAGCTTTGGACATGTCTCCATTACTTCTGACGATAGCTTCAGAAGCCATCAGATAAATATCAGCCAAACGGAAGACAGGGAAATCTGTATCTACATGGTCAGGATTGCTACCAGGAGCACCATCGCTGGTGACATTTTTGAATTTATTGATAGCATAACCATCCGTGAAAAGCGTAAGGTCTTCAATTTCCAGGTTCTGACCATCAACATAGAAAGATCCTCTCACATCCGTACTATTATTTTTCAACTGGTAGGTGTAATTGGTTCTGTTCAGATACAAAAGAATCTCATAATTTCCTCCTTCAACAATACTAATGTCCGCACCATCCTGGGTTAAGATACCGTCAGCATTTTCATCACCAAGATTTGCATCCCACGCGTCATTGGCTCTGAATTTGATAGCCCCGGGGTTAAGTGCAACATCAACGCGCATTACCTCCAGGTCCGCATCCCAGGTCATATCTGTATCGCTGTCCCATCCTGTCGGAGTAGCATCACCTAAAACACCCCAGGTACGTCTTTCCATTACATAAGTATTGTTGTTCAGGTCTACCTGAATGTAATACAAACCAGCTTCTCCGGCAGTGATTGTATCTCCCATAGTCAATGTACCATCACCATCATTATCACCCAGGTTAGGAGATCCGGGATATTGGGTGATAAAAAACTGCATATTGTCCTCAGGGAAATATTTATGTCCTTCATAGATTTTATCCCCGGCAACAGAGTTTATTTTGGAATCATCATCTCCAATCGCCCAGTCCTGATATTCACCTGGTGCGTAGATAGCAGAATGGTTCATATCAAAATTTGGTGATGAAACGACACCACCAATTGATTCCGGGAATTTGGAAACAAACTCCTTTGTTGTTCTTGATCCACCCCAACCATCAGTAACTCCCGACTCGGAAGGATTCATAGAACCACCAATACCCGCTCTGATGATAAAGGTTGTTCCTCCCCATGTTTTAGTATTCACACCGTCAAATGTGATAGGGAAAATCACTTCATTATTATGGTCATTATCCGCGAGGAAAAGATTCTGATAAACAGGATCCAAAGTGTATCCACCATCTATGATCTTTTCACAATACCTCAAACAATCGGTGTATTTATTTAACCCGGCATAGACTTCTGCATTGAGATATAATTTAGCGAGTAATGCCCAAACAGCACCCTGGTCAGCTCTACCATATTCATTGGATCTGACGGCAGTAATCTTGTCCTCAATATCGAGCAATTCCCCTTCGATATAATTGAAGAGATCCGGCCCCTGAATCTGTTCAGGGAAGAAAGATCCTACTACATCATCTTCTGTTACAAAAGGAACATTGCGGAAAATATCCAATGCATGCCAGTAACTCAATGCACGCAGGAAACGAGCTTCCGCACGGAACCCCTGGATCTCTTCTCTCAAGTCACTACTTACGCCCCTTTCATCCAATTTCGCATCGGTAGTTTCCCGCAAAAATTCATTACATAATGGCACCTGATAGAATACACGACTGTAAAAAGCGTAGGTAAAACCATCTTCCGGTGTCCAGGTCTGACCATGAAAGTTCTTGATGGTCTGGTCATTCCAGCCAATTACCGCCTCATCAGTAGGTAGCTCCTGGTGATACCAAAGCCCTCTGAGGTATTGACCAAAACCTTCGTCAATCCCTGAAATATCTGCCTGTCCTGACGGACCTTCCTGCCCTGAAACAGCAAGGCCAG
>CBDDLH010000004.1:0-6477 GCA_965230565.1 Saprospiraceae bacterium
GGAGATCAACGCTATTCCTGATGCTGAAATGCGGTGGGAGTGACATTCAAAGTGACGCCTTGGAATATCAAAAAATCGATCGCCTGCGGCGATATTCACACAAAACAAAGATTAAAAGTTTTAAACTGCTAAAGGGTTAGTACCGGGCCAACCGAAACCCTAAGTCGTTGTCTCGGGTGCCGGAATAGTCCCCGTCGCGGAAGGCAACACGACAGTTGTTACCGAAGAAGTACCAGGACCCGCCACGAACCATCCGTTCTTTTTCTCCTTCTACTCTTCTAGGGCTTCCATCTGCTGGAGTTCCTTCCAGACTGGCTTTCCAATCATCGGCACACCACTCAAAAACATTGCCACTCATGTCGTACAAACCCAATTCATTCGGTAATTTTAACCCCACCGGCTTGGTCTCCCGGTGACTATTTTCTCTATACCAGCCCACTTCCTTAAGATTATTACTGCCGGCATAGATATATCCTTCTGACCTTTTACCTCCCCTGGCGGCGTACTCCCACATAGATTCTGAAGGTAGCTGATAACCCTCATAGCGAGCTTTTTGATTGAATGCTTCCAGGAATGAAATACCAAGGGTCTCTTTGGTCCCTGACACGATATCATCCCAACTGACGCGCTCTACCGGGCGGGTATTTCCCTTAAAATAGAGCTCCGGCGGGTCTGCACCCATGATTGCCCGCCATTGTTCCTGGGTCACAGGAGTTTGACCTATATGGAAGTCGGGAATTTGGATTCGGTAGCCTTTATTATCGCCCATAAAGAACTCCCCTCCTTTCACGAATATCATGGGGAAGGAGATGCCGTTGATGGTTTCGGTGTAGTTATGTCGGGGAGGTTTTGGCATGGGTTGTTTTGTTGTATTAAATTCAGGGGTCTGACTCAATTCAGCTCACCGATCCTCCTTTTAGTTGGCCTGCCAGGATGACCGGCAGACAGGCTCAATGATCTGAAATGGTTATTTTATTCATTGATTTGTTGATTTCCACTACTATCACTATTATCGTTAGTAGAGATTTGTGTAATATTTTTGTTAATAATGTTAATGACTGGCCTTTGATTCGGGGAAGAGGCAGGTGGTTCTGTATATTGAACGTGCACCTCGCCAACATCAACAATACCTGCTCTCTTTAAATTGGCTACGTTAAACATTGCTGATTCTTCAAATCCGGAATTAAAAGTAATGGCAATTTTGAGTAAACCATTCTCCGGAATTCTGACGTTTTCTAATTCGAATTTGGAACTGGTAAGCGTAACAGGATTGACAAGGTTGTCCCCTTTTACAGATACAAAAGTCACCTCATTGGATGCTAATCTACGATTGACAAATACTTTTCCAATGACGCTGAAATCTTGTTCTTCAATCGTGGTAATTTGTTGCTCTGTTTTGTCTTCAGGGTTTTTATTGACTTCAACACCCAATCCAAAAATATTTATTTTGCCACTATAGTCTAGCAATGCTAAAAGGACGATTATAACTACCGCAATGACTCCCCCTGTTATCAATGTTTTGTTTTTGGCTTCCATATTTTTTTTAATTGGTTCAATGATTATTTTCTCAGGTTCAGGCTCTACTTTTGGAGGATTATCAGGGGAAGGAATTACCGGCTGCTTTTTATTTACCTCCGATCCAATATAATTCACCAGGTTCAGCACAGCATTGGTTATCTTGCTTTGTTCAATATTTGCCTCCTGGTTGGAGATGATGTTCATTCTAACATCTCTGTCCAGTTTTTCCTGATCACTCATCAACTTTATCGCTTCATTTTGATAATTGCCCTCCAGGTTGGCGATTAACAATTCGATTGCTTGCTTTACTCTGGCCTTGGCTACCAGGTTTTTAATCTCCGATTTAATTACTTCCATAGCATTTGCTTTGTCTTCACTTTTTATTACAGGTATAACTTCTTCGGCAACCAAAGATCCCCTATGTTCCATTTTTTCCTTCAAAAATTCAAAGCCCTCCGTATCGTCCAGCCAGTTCTCCTCCACATCTTTGATATCCCTCCCATTCTGGATATCTTTCTGCAAGCCTTTGGTGGAAACCCAGTGCTGGCCATCCACTGACATATGGATCTCTGCTTTTTTGCTAAGGTTCATGAATTTTTCATAAACGGCTTTTCCGACTTCAGGAGCTTTATCACTTTTTTCGGTAGATACTTTTATAAGTTTTTGCTCAAAATCGACATCAATAACGCAGAGCGTTACAGTAGATTCTTCGATAAAGGAAATACTGTTCTGATAAACCTCGTCCGTAGCATAAGGGCCATAATGGCTCAATACATTGATCATCACATTCTCCGGTAAAAACCGAGGATATTTCAATTCAAAAAGCAACGTTGTTTTAAATCTGACCAGCTTCGAGACTTCTGCATTTCGATCCAAATATTGAGGAGCAATATATTGAATCTTGCCTTCAGACTCCTTTTTGAAAATCAATTCAAATAGTTGAAGTAATTTTAATAAAGCTTTCCAGTCGTCTCCCAGCTTTTCCTGTGCGTAAGTTTGATCAAAAACACCTTTACGTTGGGTAAGTCCCTGGTGGTCTTCTATGAGTTGGTAAATTTTGCCGGTAAGTGTTTCGGGGTTGATGAATATTCGATTATCTAAGCTTATGGTATCATTGTCATCGCCGGCTTCCTTCTTTTGTTGTTTAGCAGACGGGAAGTATATTATCTCCCCTGTTTTTCTGAGATAACCCAATAACTTATCCGTGTCATCTTGCTTAACCTCGGCTTCTTTCACTACCTTTTCAATAAATTCATGTTTGTCCAATTCCGAGATACCATCCTTTTTCAATTTGGCAAGGATCTTTTTTGCTTTCAAATAACTATTGGGAAAAGGGGCACCCCAAAGCGGCAGGGAAGTTATGATGGAAGCCAGAGCTTCTTTCAAGTCCGTCAAATACTCAGGGTTTTCACTTTGTGCATCAAAATCCAGGGAATTGCGCTTAAAGCCAAAGGTCTCCTTCAATCGTTCATTTGGAAAACTTTCTGCTTTGGCTTTTGAATCACGGCAATGGGTTTTTACGACCAGGACAGGGCTGTCCTTTCCATGCATACGGATATTGTCGAGCCAGTATTCATGGCTGCGCATTTTGTCGTATTCCTGCTCAGGCAGTATTTTACCTTGCTGTTTCAAGACCTGTCTGGCTTTTTCCTTATTAGCTTTGGCAATCTCTTTAGTTGTCCATACATAAATGTAGGCGGCTTCTTCCGAAAGAAAAAACTGGTGGGAAGCATAGAAAATTTCCTGCCCTCCAAAATCCCATACCTTAAGATGCAGGTCTTCTGTTATTTTCACCTCCGGTAAAAATTGGTCTTTGTCCAATTCCGTGATGGAAATACCGTGCGTATAATCAAACACCAACCGCTCAGGACACTTTTCCGCTCCGGCCAGTCTTTCTATCAAACAGGTTTTCCCAATGCGCCCATTGCCCAACAAAATGAGCTGGACATGATAATTGGGCGACTCCCCACTCTCTGCTGCCGCTCTCAGCATACCTATGATCTCTGATGCATTGCCGCTATCATCTCCCTTAATCAGGTTCTCAGCAAAATTTTTCAATGGATTGCCCTTCACATAAAGCGTTTCAAGCTTGTCATAATTGGCATTGGGAAGTTCCACTAATTGATTACTTTCAAGATGCAAGATCTCCAATGATGGAAACGAGGAAGATGAAGTAAAAGAGGTCAGTGAATTTTTATTCAGGTATAAATATTTCAAAGAGCCAAAACCGGTGGGCAGGTCGATCTCTGTCAATTGATTACCACTCAAATCCAGGTATTCAATGGCAGGTAGATCGTTTTCAAAAAAGACGGTTTTCAGATCGTTTCGGGCAGCATCCAGCCATTTTAGCTCAGGGAAGGGTTTGTTGAAACGTAACGTCCGAACCTTACTGTCGCTGATATCCAGATGAAAAAGCGCAGGAAGTTGGGCCTCGAATACCAGTTCTGTGAGGTTTTCATTATCACTTAGGTTTAGGTATTGCAACCCGGCCAGTTGGTCATCGACCACAACACTTTTTAAGACCGTATTGTTCCTGATGTTGACAGCGATGATATTCCCGGCAGCATTCACCAGACAGCTTTGACCCAGGCTTTTTCTCCGAAAGGCATTCAGCACATCAACACCTTCACCTGTTTCTACCGAAAGTTGGATGCCGAATATGGTTTTTGTGTTATCACTATCCACAACCTTGTGTTTATTGGTTTTTCTAAAATAAGCGACCTTCCCTTTGAAGGTACCAGCCGCTTAGATTTACGATGTATTTGCCTGGCAAAAGGCAGGATAAACCTCGTACTAATTTAGATACTCTTCGACAATCCAAATCGAACCGCCAAACTCTGATCCCTATTATTTCAGTACCGGGCCAACCGAAACCCTATGTTGTTGTTTCGGTTGTTGGAATTGTTCCTGTTGCGGTTGGCAACACGACAGTTGTTATCGTTGTTGTTCCAGGACCCGCCACGAACCATTCGGATGCACAAACAGGTTTACCCCATGTTGACGAAGGTACGTAAAAATTGACTTTTCCATACGATATGAGTATCCAAAACGAATATGTCCTAACCACGCATTCAACCCGGCTTCCAAATCATCAACAAAACGTATGATTTACTCAAAGAGACCATTCCTGTACTGAACAGTTTTCCCAGGTCTCAAAAATTTGTGCTTGGAGACAGGATACAAAATCAACTGTCTGAAATTTTAGAAATTTTTATCAAAGCATACTATTTACCGAAAAAAGATAAAATTACATTATTACACCAAGCCAATATCACCCTGGAGATCATTCGCCATTATTATCGTCTGGCGTATGACCTTGGCCTATATAAATCTAATAAGTACTATTTTTTTGCACAAAAGCTTCATGAAATCGGCAAAATGACCGGTGGCTGGATAAAATCAATCAAAAATAGCCATTTCCCAAAAAAATGATCGCCTTCGGCGATAAACACCCAGAAAACAAAGTATAAAAGTGTAAAAGGGCCAAAGGGTTAGTACCGGGCCAACCGAAACCCTATGAAGTAGTTCCGGAAGTCGGAACCGTACCAGTCGCGGAGGGCAACACGACAGTCGTTACCGAAGTAGCCCCAGGACCCGCCACGAACCATACGACGATTTTCTCCTTTTACTTTTCGGGAACTCCCATCTGCAGGAGTTCCTTCCAAACTGTCTTTCCAGTCATCGGCACACCATTCATCCACATTCCCACTCATATCATACAAACCCAATTCATTGGGTAATTTCAACCCCACAGGTTTTGTCTCGCCATTACTATTGCTGGTAAACCAGCCTGCTTCTTTAAGGTTATTACTCCCTGCAAAACGTATCTCCGGCTCATTTTTACCACTCCGCGCAGCATATTCCCACTGAGCTTCCGATGGAAGACGATATAGCAAGCCATCCTTTTTTTGTCTCTCTTGGGCTGCTTCCGTTTTATTCAACGCCTTCAAAAACACCTGCACTTCATCCCAGCTTATGGATTCTACCGGCCGGCTATCTCCCTTAAACCGGGAAGGATTATCCTCATCAACCATCACGGCCTTCCACAATGCCTGGGTAACGGGATATTCCGCCAGGTAAAAGGGAGCAATATTAATGCCTTTCTGCACAGGCCTGCAAGCGTCCCGCAAATCACCATGTTCATCGCCCATATCAAAAGTGCCTTCGGGGATGAGGTTCATCATGAAGGTATGGCCATTGACGATCTCACTGAAAAAAGTATCTTCCATAAAAACAAATATACGTTGTTTTTTTAGTAAAGATGACCTGTTCAGCACACTGAAATATGGAATAAAAAATCAGCTCAAGACGACACCGACATGGAAGAAGAGATTGAAGATTTCCGCATTATTTCCAACCTGGAGATCAATGCTATTCCGGATGCTGAGATGCGGTGGGAGTGATCAAGGCGATTTGTAACCTATCTTAAACTTGATTTAATATTTATAAAAACTCCACCTCCAGCGTATCCAGATACAAATAAAAAGCAGATGAGAAAGTAAGACTTAACTCCTTCTCAGCCGCATCCGTATATGGAGCTATGCATAACAAACTGTTATTTTTAAAATCCGTTTTCAACACCGTTGGCCCAAACAAATTTTCAGGACCGAGAATTTTATCTCCTAAAGATTCCCACGGCCCTTCAAGCGAATTTGATTTGTAAAGCCTTACGCCCTTATCAACATCAGCATCTGATTGTCCTTCATACAACCGGTTACAACTAGAAATTATTAGGTAATATAGATCTTTTCCTTCATCGTAAAATACCTTAGGAAGCTCCAACTGGGTAAAGCTATTCCCATCAGGTACGGATACCGGAGGAAATAATTTATCAATTTGATAAAATGATCCCTTCTTTTGCAAAGTGGCTCTGACCAAAGCACTCTCATACGGACTAACTTTACCTCCCCAAAAAAGATTGACCTGCCCGTCTTTATCAAGAAAAACAAAAGGATCCCT
>CBDDLH010000005.1:0-255204 GCA_965230565.1 Saprospiraceae bacterium
TATAATACTGCGGCTTTTGATGTTAAACCTAACGAAGCTGTGGAGGATCTGTTGAAAAAGCTTCCGGGCATCGAAGTAAACCGTGATGGTAGCATCAAGGCCCAGGGGGAAGATGTGGACCGCGTTATGGTAGACGGCAAAGAGTTCTTTGGAGGCGATCCGACCATTGCCACCAAAAACCTTCCGGCAGATGCCGTTGACAAGGTCCAGGTATTTGACAAACAATCAGAGATGGCCGAATTTTCAGGTATCGATGATGGGATGGAGGAAAAAACCATCAACCTGGAACTCAAGGAGGATAAAAAGAAAGGTTACTTTGGCAATGCCACAGCCGGATATGGAACAGACGACCGGTATCAGGGTAAATTCAATATCAACCGTTTTGGCAAAGAAGACCCAGCTTTCAGCCATTGGTATGGCAAATAATGTGAACGACCAGGGTTTCTCTTTTAATGATTATATCAATTTCATGGGAGGACTCGGGAATTTCATGTCAGGCGGAGGGGGCATGCGTATAACCTTGGATAGCGATGGTGCCGGTTTGCCCTTGAACCTGAACGGGCAGGACGGAATTACGACTACCAGAGCAGGAGGAGTCAATATGAATACAGACTTTACTGATGAGACAGAGTTGAACGCCAGTTATTTTTACAATAATGCACAAAATGATCTCAACCGATCTGTCAATCGTCAAAATCTATTGGGTGACGAGGGTTTTTCAACGGAAGAAGAAAGTGACCGAATTACTACCAGGTCTAATCACCGTTTGAATTTTACACTCAGACATGAGATCGACTCCATGCAAAATCTTACTTTTCGGGGCAATGGTTCTTTGAACAATTCAAGGTTGGATAACATCGGTAATAATCAGACTTTTTCCAACAGCGGATTGGCGAACCAAAGTTTCAAGGATTATTACACTACACAGGACGGTTATCAATGCAGCAGTAGTTTAATTTACCGCCGAAAATTCGGAAAACCGGGAAGAATCTTTTCCGGTAACTTGTCTTACCAACAGGATGGCGGCAATCAAACGGGGTCGATTTTTTCTGTCAATGACTTTTTTGACGGGGAAATGCTTCCATCTTTTTCGGATACTATTGATCAGCGGCAGGTATATGATTCCCAAAAGGCGGGTTTTGGCTTCAGGCTTTCCTACACAGAACCAATTGGCAAGGGCAAATATCTCGAACTCAATGCTTCCCGTCAGCAATATCAGCATGAGCAGCAAAAGGAGTTTTTCGATCTCTTCTCCGGCGAAGAGGTACGGAATGACCTGTTGAGCAATCAGTATACTGTGGATTATACCTACAACCGGGCCGGAACGAATTTCCGGTATAATACCAAGAAGATGAATTTCAGCACGGGGATAAGTCTGCAACAGGCATTATTGCGCGGGCAAATCCTGAATGAACGGGATCCGATAACAGGAGAGTTCGTTTTTCTATTGCCATCTCTATCGCTTAGGTATGATTTCAAAACGACTAAAAACCTGTCGCTGGATTATCGAACAGAGGTTCGGGAACCTACCATCCAGGAATTACAACCGGTAATTGATAACAGTAACCCGCTGAATATTTATGAGGGCAATCCTGATCTCAGACCGGAATACACCCATCGTCTGAACGCCTTTTTTATGATCTATGACCAGTTTAGTTTTACGAACTTTTATGTAAATGCCTTGGCTGCATATACCAGGGATAAGATCACTACTGCCCAAAGCGTTGATGAATTGTTCCGTAGGTATTCACGTCCGTTGAATGTGGAAGATGATATCATGCTGCAGGGGACTGTCTCTTTCAGCACACCGATCAGACCCATTAAAACAAGGATCAGCCTCACAGCTGACCTGGCAAATAATCGAGGAATACTGTACGTCAATGATGTCAAGAACAAAACCCGGTTCAACACAGCATCTTTTGACCTGAGTCTGGATAATCGAAAGAAAGAAGTTGTCGATGTAACGGTTGGAGCTAATTTTGAATTCAACAATACGACCTACTCTGTCAGCGAACAGTTTAACCAGTTTTTTACAAGGCAGACCTTTTATGCTGACTTTGCTCTGGAAGTAGCTGATAAATGGAGCCTCACTTCCTCCTTTGATTATCAGGTTTATTCTAATGAATCATTCGGTAAACAGCAGGGTATTCCTTTGTGGACAGCATCCCTGTCTCGTTTTGTGATGAAGCAAAAAGGAGAGATAAAATTATCTGTATTTGATATGCTCAACAAAAATGTTGGTATCAACAGGATAAGCCAGTTGAACTATACCCAGGAAGAGAGAATCTTGTCCTTAAGAAGGTACTTCATGCTGAGTTTTGCTTATTCCATTACGGGGTTTGATGCTGAACACAGTGGGTTGGATGTGCAGGTTAGCCGCAGGCGATAACGTAGCACAGAATTTAGTCTGTAGGTGTTATAGTACCAGTACCAGTTACCAGTACCAGTTTGCAGTACCAGATAACAGTCTACAGCCCTCCGTTTTCAGTCCACAGTCTACAGTCTACAGCCTTCAGTCTACAGCCTTCAGTCTGTATTTGGAAATGGAGGGGTTTTGGAAGGGTTGATTAGGAGGGTAAAATAAATTAAGGTGTCAAATTTGTATTGATCCCCGGGCTATCTGATTCAGAAATTCCCGGGGATTTGCTGTTTTACGCTATTTTTTGAATATTAACCCCCATATTTATCTTGATCTGTCGACAAAAACCTGCCGGAAAGCTAATATTCGAACATTCCTAAGGCCTGAAAATGCAATAAATCCTCAAAATGATTATTTTTGGCGCATGGGATCATTGATTGCATTTTTTATTCTTTCTATTGCATTTTCTTTTTTGTGTTCGGTACTGGAAGCTGTATTGCTGAGTATCACTCCTCGTTTTATTAGCCAGGAGGTTAACAAAGGTGGGCCTGTTGGGGAAGCTCTTCAGGAATACAAAAAAGATATTGACCGGCCCTTGTCGGCCATTTTAACCCTCAATACCATCGCACACACTGTAGGGGCGATCGGTGTTGGAGCCCAGGCAGGAAAATTGTTCGGTTCTAATTATCTTAACTTTTTCGGCTTACATGTTTCTATTGAGGGAATTATCGCCGTGATTATGACGCTCGCGATTCTCATCGTTTCAGAGATTATTCCGAAAACTATTGGCGCGAATAACTGGAAGTCCTTGACGCCTTTTACTGTAAATACCCTGAAGGTGATCATGTTTATCCTGGCTCCATTGGTATGGGTCAGCCAGTTAATTACGAGGAACCTTAAAAGTGAAAAGGAAAAGAGCGTTTTCAGCCGTCGTGATTTTGCCGCTTTGGCCCATGAGGGAAAAGAAGGTGGCTCATTGGCTCATAGCGAGTACCGTATCATCACCAATCTGCTCGGACTGGATAAATTGACTGTTCGGGATATTATGACGCCCAGAACGGTAATGACGATTGCTGATGCCAATGAAACGCTGGAAGAATTTTTCAAAAATCACAATCCGTTACCTTTCTCCCGTATCCCCGTTTATGAGGATATGGATGTGTTCTCCGGTATGATCCTTAAGGATGACCTGCTGCTCCAGTTGGTTGATGGTAACAACAAAAAGAAATTAAAAGATATTGCCAAGCCGTTGCTCTACGTTCAGGACACAGCTCCTCTTCCGCAGTTTTTTGAAGAGTTATCTTCCAACAGTGCACATATGGCGCTTGTGGTGGATGAATTCGGAAGTACGGTTGGTCTCGTTACCATGGAAGATTTATTGGAAACCATTATCGGAGTTGAGATTACCGATGAATCTGACGCTGTGGAAGACCTGAGGAAGTATGCCCGCGAAAGATGGGAAGAGCGTGCCAAACGGTTGGGTGTTCTTGAATAAAAAAACAGCCCTGATTCGGCATTGCTGAATCAGGGCTGTTATCATTTAAATAATTTTATTGATCTATCCGTGAGTATGTCCCACATGCTCATTTTTCACATAGTCCATCCCACATTCAGGGCACTGGCCTGCAGCATCCGATCCGCTGCCTTTACAGTGCATTGGGCAGATGTATGCTGAGTGATAAGGCGCGTTGAAGACATAATCCATATCACAAGCAGGACATTTGCCTGGTTCCTTAGAACCACTGCCATCACAGTGCATCGGGCAGATATACATGGAAGTAACCTCTGGTCCGGGTTTTCCGTCATCCTCTCCAACTTCAGTGGCTTCTGTAGACTCAGTAGTCTCCCCTTCAGTAACTTCAGTGGTTTCAGAAGCATTGCCTTCCGCATTGTCAGAAGTTGAATTATTACAGGCGCTCAATAACATGATAGCAAAAAACATGGCTACCAGTCCAAAATGAATTTTGAATTTCTTCATGATTTGAAAAAAATTATGTTGTTTGAAAAAAGTGGTTTATTGAAAATTTATTGAGTGTTCGTTTGGTAGGTTGGAAGTGGAAACTGTTTAAAATCAAAGTTTATTGTTTCGGCAAATAAACTTATCTTGCCTTTTTCAAGGTTAAAATTAAAACAATATTAAAATGCGCTTTAAAGCTTTGTTGATAGTCCTGCTCTTTTTAACCGCTTGTGGCGGTGGGGGAAAGATAAAAATCTTATTGGAAGATGTTAAACAGGATTTTGCCCCGGATAAAAGGGTGGCATTGTTTGATGTGAGGGCCATTAAAAAAGGCGGCAAGTATTTGCTTGAGGGAACTTCAAATTTGCCTGAGGCAATAGAGGCTTTAGTAGCTAAATGTGAGGATGCAGGTTTTAAAGTGGAGAACAGAGTGGAGATGTATCCGGACGAGACCCTGGAAGGAAAGTTGTTTGGTGTTGTTAATTTATCTGTATGTAATATCCGGTCTCATCCTGCTCATTCTGCTGAATTGTCAACTCAAGCGACTTTAGGGACTCCCCTGAAATTGCTGACCAAACAAAAGGGTTGGTATCTGGTTCAGACCCCCGATGGTTACCTGGGGTGGCTGGATAGTGAGGGATTTGCTCCAATGACGGAGGAAGAAATGGTCAACTGGCAATCAGGAGAAAAGGTTGTTTATCTCCCTCAGTTTGGTTTTGCTTTTGAGGAAGCAACAGCTTCTGGTATTGCCAGTGACCTGCTGGCCGGAAATATTCTGAAATACATAGGAGAAACGGAAAAGAATCTGACTAAGGTTGCTTTCCCGGATGGAAGGGAGGCCCTGGTAGAGTCTGATGCTATAATGGGTTATGATGAATGGCTTGATTCCAGAAATCCACTTGCGGAAAACATTCTGGCGGATGCTCATGAGTTTCTTGGCAGGCCATATCTGTGGGGAGGGACTTCCGGAAAAGGAGTGGATTGCAGTGGTTATACCAAGACTATATTTTTTCTCAACGGCATTATCCTGCCCCGGGATGCTTCTCAGCAGGTGCATGTCGGAACAGAAGTGCCAACGGATACAACTTTAACCGGCCTTGAACCAGGAGACCTGCTTTTCTTCGGACGAAAGGCAACGGATAGAGAAAAAGAAAAAATAACCCATGTGGCCATCTATAAAGGAGATGGAAAGATCATTCATTCATCAGGAATGGTGAAAGTGGAAAGCCTGAGACGAGGAGATGACAATTTTAATGAATATCGTTTGAAAACCCTGGTCAGGGCTAAACGCATGCTGGAAACTCCCGGTGAGCATGGAGTGCAATTGATTCGCCAGTCAGCGGTTTACTAATGGTTCGAGTTGCGGGTTGCAAGAAGAAATAACTTGCAACCCGTAACCCGTAACATCAATTTACTGCTTATCTTTTTTGGATTTTTTTGTCTTATCCTTTTTCTTCTTTTCTACTTTTTTATCCACTTTTTCAACCGGAGCCGGGGCCTCTTCTATTGCTTCAACCGGAGCTGGTGCTTCTTCAACAGCTTCCTCTGTTTCAGCTGGGAAAGCAAAAATACTGTGGTCAATTTCCGGATTGGTTTCGTATTTTGAAACGGTTAATTTCATAATACTTTGACCATTCATTTTGTTTTCCAGTGAAAATGGTACCATCAAGCCATCAACTTCGTCGTAATCACTCATGAAAAATTCACTTGCCTGACCGGCTGCAGGACCAGATGAAACGGTGGTTCTGACCATTACAGGAATGTAGTATTCCGTATCGAAGAAATGGTATTCAACTTTGCCGTTTTTACGTGTAGCTTTGATTTTGTAACACTCAGTACCTTCGATTTCTTCAGTACCTTCGAGTTCCAGCGTGTGACCGTTTTCTTTGTAATTAAGGTAGATGTTCGGGAAATCCTGTCCCTCCATATCTTCCGCCATTTCAGCAGGCAGTTTTTGAGGGTCCGGACCGGATTGGAAAGGGTTGATGCCCCATGCAGTTTCCCCATCGTAAGCCTGTACAATTTGCATACCCTGAACGGAGATGTCCTGGCGGTTTTTGTTAGGTTTGGCAAAAGTCATTGTTCCGGATAATTCCATGCCCTGTACAAAAACCGTAGCTTCCATTCTTTGGGCTTCCAGTTTTTCCCATGCAGCCTTACCGCCGGTGTTCTCAAAGTAGTTGTCGAGAATGTCTTCAACAGTCTGTGCATTCATCAGGAAAGTAGTGCTTGTCAATACAAGCAGAAAGAATAATTTTTTGAACATAATTTTCTGTGTTTTTTTTACGAATAACGTCTTTTGGATAGTTAATTGTTTTAAATACTCGATAAAAGGATGAAAAAAATAGATTTTTAGGTTTTTGGTTCAAAGAGTTCAAGGGGTTTAAATTGTTTCAGGTTTTGCTGAGAAATACTATTTTTTCAAAAAATAGTATTTCTGTTAATCCAAACTGGTACTACAGACTAAAGTCTGTGCTACTGCATTCTTTTTTTCTCCCATTCCCAGGCTGTGCGCATGATGTCGTTTATATCGCGGGTGGGTTTCCATCCCAGTAATTCGGCGGCTTTGGTGTAATCGGCGAAGATGGCCACAACGTCTCCTGGCCGGCGAGGGCCGATCTCATAATTCAGGGGAGCATTGGTCGCTTCCAGAAAAGCGTTGACGGCTTCCAAAACGGTCACCCCCTGGCCAATGCCTAAATTGAAGACCTCACAACTGTCTGTATTTTTGTTGTCCAGGAGATATTGTAATGCCTTGGTGTGCGCATTGGCAAGATCCATTATGTGAATGTAGTCCCGGATACAACTGCCATCCCGGGTTGCGTAATCATCGCCGAAAACGACCACTTTTTCTCTTTTGCCGATAGCTGTTTCGGTAATGACGGGAACAAGATTGGAGGGAGGTACAGTTGGAGATTCCCCAATCAGATTACTGTCGTGGGCTCCGGCAGGATTAAAATACCTAAGCAGGATAGCATTCTGGTCTTGCCGACTGGTAAGGTAATCCTGTATGATGTTTTCTCCTATTTGCTTGGTCCGGGCATAGGGACTTTCTGCTTCCTGCAGGGGCGTTTTTTCTGTTACGGGAAGTTCTTTGGCATTACCGTAAACGGAACAGGAAGAAGAAAAGATCAGGTTGTCAACACTGAATTCATCCATACAGTTGAGGATGCTCAATAAACTGTTGATGTTATTCCGGAAATACAATAATGGCTTTTCAACGGATTCTCCTACCAGCTTAAGGGCCGCGAAATGGATGATGCCTTTAATGTCGGGGTGGTCCAGGAAAATCTGCCGGGTGGCTTCTCCATCGACCAGGTCGATCCGGTAGTTTTGCACTTTGACGCCGGTGATTTCCTTAATGCCATCCAGTGCGGCTTCTGTTGAATTGCAAAGATTGTCGACTGATACAACTTCGAATCCATTATCGATCAGATCAGCGATGGTGTGACTTCCGATGTAACCACAACCTCCGGTAACGAGAATTTTTGCCATTTTTGGTTGTTTTGATGAGGTGCAGGTTCTGTTCGTTTTTTGTGCCGGAGCGTTAAGCGGAGGTCGGCGCAGAGACGAGCAGTACCAGGGATGGAAGCTTTAGCGGACAGCCCGGTCCCGCCACATCGTGGTCGGGAGGGACCCCAAAAGTTTTCCATCAAATTATCTTTTCCCTCGATTCACTTTGCGCAAATATACTTTAATCTCAAAGTAAATTATCTTTACGCCAAAATAATACTTCGAAATGTACGACGAGCTGAATGAGTTGATACCTGATGTGTTAAAAATTGCCTATAAAGCTGGCCAGGCGATCATGGAAATCTACGAAAATGATGCAGATCTGGGAGTGGAGCGCAAGCAGGATGATTCTCCGGTGACCAAAGCTGATAAAGCGTCTAATGCGATCATTTGCGCAGAATTGGAAGCCCTGGGCACTTCCTGGCCAATTATGTCGGAAGAGCAAAAGGAGATTCCCTATGCAGAGAGAAAAAACTTCGAATATTACTGGCTCGTTGATCCTTTGGATGGTACGAAGGAGTTTATCAAACGCAATGGTGATTTTACGGTCAATATTGCCCTCATCCACAAGACAGAGGCTGTTATGGGAGTTGTTGGCGTGCCGGCACTGGGGGAGATGTATTGGGCAATTAAAGGGAATGGGGCATTTATGGAAGTAAAGGGAGAGGTTAGAGAACTGAAGGTTGACCTCAATTTTGACCTTGAAGACAGTGGGTTGAAGGTCGTTTGCAGCCGTTCTCATATTACCGGGCCAACCAAAGATTATCTGGACCAGTTGAATGATCCTGTCCTGGTGCCTGTTGGCAGTGCCCTGAAATTGATGCTGCTGGCCAAAGGAGAAGCAGAACTTTATCCGCGATTGGGGCCGACGATGGAATGGGATATCGCTCCTGCCCAGATCGTTCTGGAAGAAGCCGGAGGTTCGGTAATTGATGAAGTTACCGGCAAACCTATGCGTTATAATAAAGAAAACCTGTTGAATCACTATTTTATCGCTTACGCAAAGAGCGTCTGATTATGCTAAAACTGACCGTCATTATTCCTACCAATAATGAATCCGATAACATCGGTGATTTGCTCGATAACGTTAGCTGGGCGGATGAGATTATTGTGGTTGATTCTTTCAGCACGGATGATACGGTAGCCATTGCCCGTTCCAAAGGGGCTACAGTGCTCGAACATGAATACGAAGGACCTGCGGCCCAAAAGAACTGGGTGATCCCGCAAGCACAGCATGAATGGATCTTATTACTGGATGCGGATGAGCGTTTGACGCCGGAACTGACCAAAGAGCTGCGGTCCTGGTTAGCCAAAGATGAAATTGATATGGATGCTTTCTGGATCGGTCGGCAAAATCATTTTTTGGGTAAAAAAATCCGATACAGTGGCTGGCAGGGGGATAAGGTAGTTCGGTTTTTCAGACGGAGTTGCCGATATGACAACAAACAGGTGCATGAGGAGATCATGACGGAGGGCATTCGCGTCAGTATATTGAAAAACAAAATGAATCACTACACTTATAAAAGTGTGGATCATTTCCTGGATAAAATGCGCCGTTATGCGGATTGGTCGGCTGATGATCATGCTGCAAAGACACCGAGGGTTACTTTTTTCCATTTATTTATCAAACCTGCCTTTAGGTTTTTCAAGCATTACATTTTAAAAAAAGGATTTCTGGATGGCAAGGAGGGGTTGATCGTGAGTGGTATCATGGCGTGGGGCGTTTTTTTGAGGTATGTGAAAATGGTGGAGAAGAGGAAGTAGAGGTAGTCTTCAGTCCACAGTCGGCAGTCCACAGTCTTTTGCAGAAATACTATTTTTTGAAAAAAATAGTATTTCTTAACCAGCAACCAGCAACTGGAACGTAGTGACATCGGCGATACGAAGTGTCGGGACAGCAACCAGTTTCACACCTTAAAAAAGTCCAACAAAGCCTTCTTCCTGGCCGGGGCGACGAGGATTTCGGTATTGTCTGTTAGCATCACGCTGCCTCCTTTACCTTTTTTGTATTTGATGATGTGATTGACATTGACGAGAAAGGATTTATGGACCCGGGCGAAACCATAGTTTTCCAGGGCTTTTTCAAAATGTTTGAGGGTTTTGCTGGCAATCATTTTTTTGTCAGTCAGGTAAAGTTCGGTGTAGTTATCATCGGCTTTGCAGTAGAGGATGTTCTTTGGTTCAAGAACCTCAAAACCCTCCTGGGTTCCAATGGTGATTTTACCCTCTACCGGCTGGATGTTTGGAGTGGTGACTTGTTCTTGAAGCACGAGTTCTTTTGTGATGATCTCTTCGACATAATTAACTGCCTTTATCAATTCATCGATGGATATTGGTTTTAGCAGGTAGTAGGCTGCGTGAGCATTTAAGGCTTCGATAGCGTATTGCTGGTAGGCCGTTACAAAAACGGTTTGGAAGGCAGGGTTTTCAATTTGATCCAGCAGATCGAAGGCATTGCCGTAGGGCATTTCAACGTCCAGAAAGAGGAGGTCGCATTCATTTTTTTTTAGGGCTTCTTTAGCTTCCTTGATATTGGAGGCAATGGCGTTGACCTTTACCTTCGGGCAGTATTTTTGAAGGTAATTGGCTAAAATTTCCTGGCTGACTTTTTCGTCCTCGACAATGATGGCGTTTATGATCATGTTGTTAAGTTACAGTGTTCATGGGAGGTAGCCACGAAAATGTGAATTTATTTTGGGTTTGATTACCCGAATATTGTTTTTGGTTGATGGTTGTTCATATACCAAAACCTGTTGTTAATATACAAAAACCACGGAACCGGGAAAAATTCCTTTTATTTATGTTATGAAGGGGAGAAAGAACTGGTTGCGAATTTTTTTGATCCACGGGGTTTTGTGGTCTTTATATGTGGTGTTGGAGTTCCTGGCCAATTACTTTCATATTTCGGAAGGGCACGAATGGACATTTCTGCGGTCCACTTTGATGTCCTTGCCGGTTTTGATGATTCCCACCTATTTTATTGCTCTTTTTGCTGTTCCGCATTTTTTGCAGGAAAAGAAACACCTGTGGTTTATTTTGAGTATTTTGGTTGCTGGGATATTTGTCTTTTTTGCCAGGATGTATTGGCTGGAATGGGTGAATTACCTTGAAAGCGGCAGACATTTTAAGATGCCGGTATCCAAAGTTTTGAAAAATGTCATCCGGGATTATTCTGTGGTTGCCCTGGCAGTTTGTCTCTATATCATAGGGGACTGGCGACAAAAACAGGTACAGAATGAAGCGCTGATCAAAGCCAGGGCCGAGGCAGAACTAAAGCTGTTAAAAGGTCAGTTGCATCCCCACTTTTTGTTTAACACACTCAACAATATTTACAGCCTTGCTTTACTACAATCTGAACAAACAGCGGATAGCATTTTAAAACTTACGGACTTGCTGGATTATTTGGTTTATAAAGCAGGACAACCGGAGGTACTGCTTTCAAGAGAGGTAGAATTACTGGAAAATTACCTGGAACTGGAAAAGCTCAGGTATGGGGATAAACTCGAGTTGGAGACAACATTCAAACTGGAACATGCACAACAAAAGATCGCACCATTGTTACTTTTGCCATTTGTGGAGAACGCTTTTAAACACGGTCGTACCGGGCAAGATAATAAATTCAAGGTGAGTATCCATTTGCAATCAACCCAGGAAAAACTGACTTTTAATATTCAAAATACCAAAAAGGAAATACCCAATCAGTCTCAGCAAAGCGGGGGAGTGGGCCTGAAAAACATCCACAAAAGATTGGAACTTTTATATCCTCAACAACACCTTTTGGAGATAGCCGATAAGTGGCGAAGTTTTTAAGGTGAAACTGGAAATCAGGTTTTAGATGGAAAAGTATAACTGTTATATCCTGGACGACGAACCTCTGGCTATAAAGGTCATCGAACAGCATCTGTCAAAGCTGGACGTTTTTAATATCTGTGGGACTTCCACAGAACCCCTTGATGCTTTTCAGGAACTGAAAAGACTTCAGCCGGATTTGTTATTTCTGGATATTGAAATGCCGGATCTGAATGGCCTGGAACTTATCGAAGCTTTGCAAAATAAGCCGAAAGTCATCGTTACTACTGCTTACAGGGAATATGCCGTGGAGAGCTTTGAACTGGATGTATTGGATTACCTGGTAAAACCGATTTCGTTAAGCCGTTTTATGAAAGCGATGGATAAATTCCTGGCGTTACATCGTAAATCTGAAGCGCCAAGACCTCAATTTATTTTAGTAAAAGCAAATCGCAAAACTCACCGTCTAGACCTGGAGGATATTCTTTATGTAGAAGGCGTTAAGGATTACGTCAAGATCGTTTTGAAGGAAGAGCAAATACTTACAAAAATCTCCATTGGAAACTTTATGAAAGAATTGCCTGAGTCAACTTTTATCCGTATTCACAAATCGTTCATAGTGGCTAAGAATAAAATAACCGCTTATACCGCCCATGATGTTGAAATAGATAAGCTGGAATTGCCAATCGGCAGGGTTTATAAGGAGGCATTTTTGGAGCGTATGGGAGAGTAGGGAATAAGAAATACTATTTTTTCGAAAAAATAGTATTTCTGGAGACTAAAGTCTGCGCTAAGGGGTTTTCGAGCAAATCAGGCGTACTACATTTTCAGCCGTTTTTTTTAGTAGAATTTCTGTTTTCAGTAATGCAGTTTGAAGTTCCATGGGTTCGTTGAGGATAGGGAAAGCGGCCTGGATGCCTATCATTTTAAGATCATTCATGGATGCATTGAGACTTCCGCAAAAGGCTACAACGGGAATGTTGTGTTTGGTAGCCATTTTGCAGATCCCTGAGATAAGTTTTCCGTTTTTGGTTTGTTCATCTATCCTGCCTTCACCCGTGAAGAGGAAGTCTGCGTCCTGGATTGCACTTTCGATACCACTAATTTCTATCACTGTTTCTGAACCGGGGATCAATTCGGCATTTAGGAAAACTTTGGCGCCAAACCCCATTCCTCCTGCTGCCCCGGCCCCGGGTAAGTTCTCAAAAGACTTGTCGGTTTGGTTGGAAACGATGTTGGCAATAGACTGAAGACCTTCATTGAGGGATAATATTTCTCTTCCTGAAGCTCCTTTCTGTTTACCATAAACAAAAGCAGCTCCCTGATGGCCGTAAAGCGGATTATTCACATCTGCAAGCACCTGTATTTGAGGCAAATCTTTCAAAAGTGATTCATCATATTCGTAGGAGGCGATATTATTCAGATCACATCCTTTACATTCGACCTCCTGTTTGTTTTTGTCATAAAATTTATAACCCAATGCTTTTGCCATGCCTGTGCCCGCATCATTGGTAGCGCTGCCCCCAATCCCCAAAATGATCTTTTCCACGCCTCGGTCCATAGCGTTTTTGATCATCAATCCGGTGCCGAATGTTGAAGTATGGTTCGGATTCCTTTTCTCAGGTTCGAGTAACTGTAAACCCGAGGCAGAAGCCATATCGATAAATGCTGTGGTCCCGTCTGCTGATATGCCGTAATCCGCTTTTATAGGGCGACCAATCGGGTCAACCGTTTCCACATAAATGGTTTTTCCGGAAGTATAATAGGTAAGGATTTCAGCAGTACCTTCTCCGCCATCGGCAAGTGGAAAGATTTCAGTGGCAATATCCTGATTTGCATTGGAGGCTCCAATGGCCATAGCCTTACAAGCATCCAAGGCATTGGCGCTGTCTTTAAAGGAATCAGAAGCAATGACGATTTTCATGGTAGTAAAGATAAAGGAGAGCGAAGCATTATACAATAGGGCTTAAAAGGGTTGTTAAATTTTTGGGAACCAATTAGAAGCACGAAACATCCCTTTGGGGACCCATCGAAAAAATCTTTACAAATATTGTAGTTTTTTTCGATAAGCTGTGTCTAACAAGGTAAATTTAGAATCCTAAGTGCTGAAAATGTATTAAACAGACAATGGAAGCTTCCAAAAGAGAAGAGGAATTCAACCAGCTGGTTTTTGAAAACCAGGCGATCATTCATAAGATATGCCGGATTTACGGTGTGTTGCCACAAGACAGGGAGGATCTTTTCCAGGAAATAATTTTCAATTTATGGAAAGGCTTTGCTTCCTTCAGAAATGAGGCGGCTTTTAGTACCTGGCTGTACAGAGTTGCGTTGAATACGGCTATTACTCAAAAGAAAAAAAGCAGGAACAGGCTGGGAATGGAAGTTATGTTGACAGATAGTTATTCAAATGAGAATAAAGACGAAATTATGGAGCACCATGTTCAGGTCAGGGCATTGTACAAGGGCATTCAGCAATTGAAAAAAGTAGAAAAGGCAATCATTTTACTATATCTGGAGGAGAAAACTTATCAGGAAATCGCTGATATCACTGGTTTGACCAAAACAAATGTAAGTGTCAAACTGGTACGGATCAAAGCCAAATTGGAAAAATTGGTTAAATCGATTTTATCAAACTCATAGCATTATGGAAGAGCTGGATATCAGGAAAATTTGGGAGATGGAACGGGATGACCAAAAGAATGAAGAGATGGTCTCCAAAGAAGTAATCGACCTGTTCAGGCAAAAGCAGTCGAATGAAATGACCTCTTCAACCCGCAGGCTTATGCTTTTTGATATAATCCTGAAAATAATTGTAGGCCTGGGATATGGGCTTTGTTTAGTGTTGGTGCCAGGGCAATTACCGGTAAAGATTGTTGCTGTAATATTACTGTTGTTGTGTTTTGGCATTGGTTATTGGGAATACAGGTTTATTAAAAAGCTCAGTGCCATTGATGAAACCGGAACGATTTTGGAGACGCTCCAAAGGAAGATAAATTATCACAGCAACTATTACCGTTCATTCATTCTGCTCTCGGCATTGACTTCGCCGTTATTGATATTGTGTGGATTTTTCCTCTACGAAATCTCAAAATACGGGGAGGTTATGATGGGAACTCCCTTTAATACTCCGGTGCCGTATTTATTCCTGCTGGCTGGGATTTTGATCAGTTTTTTGGCTTCATGGCCATTTTACAGGATTCGGTTACAGGAACTTACTGCTTCTTTGGAGGACCTCGATGATCATTTTGTAGCCTATCAAACAATGAGTATCCAAAAGAAGAACAGAAGAAGACGAATTATTCTTTTCTCGCTATTGTCTTTGACAGGATTATTGGTTTTGTTATTGATCTTATGGTGGAGGACTAAAATTTAAAAAAATGTCAAAAGCTACAGTAATCCGGACCATTGCACGCACGCTGGGATTTATCCTGATAGGATTGATGAATACCTTATGGGCAAAACCGGAGGATATCGGAAAACATGGTTTGGGTATTTCTTTCTTGTGCTTGCAGCAGCAGACATTATTTTGTTGCTAATCTATTGGCGGAAAAATATGAAAACCAAAATTTATAGTTATGAAACATTCAAAACAATATCCAAAGGGCCATTTCATTAATATTGGTCTTGCATTGGGAATACCGCTAAGTGTTATAGCAGGAATTATCATCGGGAATATGGCCTATGGCCCGATCACGGGCATAACAGCAGGGATGATTGTAGGAATTCTTCTCGAGAGAATTTACAATCCAGACCCTGTTGAGCAGGATCAGGAAATTATCTCCCGGAAACGAAGGGTGGCCTGGCGGTTTGTGATGCTGGGACTATTCATTTTTTTGGTTGTAACAACCCTTTATTTATTTCAAATCCGGTAGATTTTTGTTAATTTTCTTTTGAATTTGTTTTTATTAAATGCTTTTAATATTGAAATATTGTTATATTGCAATGTCTTATATCGTTCAAGTATGGATATTTCAAAACAAAACTTAGAAAATTATGGACTTTTCAGGAGTAAACTGGATCGCTCTGATCGTCGCGACAGTGGCGGCTTATGGGCTTGGAGCCTTATGGTATGGGCCCATTTTTGGGAAAACCTGGCAAAAAGAAGTGGGTTTGACAGAGGAAGATATGAAGGGAGCAAATATGGCTCAGATCCTGGGGACAACGCTGGTGCTCACCTTTATTATGGGTTTGGGAATTGCCCTTTTTGGAGATCTTAAAGACTGGATGTCAGGATTGCAGAGCGGGCTGTTGTTTGGTGTATTTTTCATAGCTACATCTATGGGGATAAATTATCTATACCAGCAAAAATCACTTAGATTATGGCTTATTGATGTTGGATATCAGGTGCTTTTCCTGGGGCTTTTCGGAGCTATACTAGGTGCGTGGCATTAAAAAGAGACATTGATGAAAATCGATATAGAAAAGCCTGGAGCATATGCTTTGGGCTTTTTGTCTTTAAATCAGACCCCTGTCAAACCGTTTTTTGTCAACTCCGCCCAGACAGTGCTTTTAATGAAATCTTCAAAATTCCCGAGCCCCTTGGATTCAAAGTCCTTTTGAATATCACCCAGAGTCATCACGGCGTTTTCATCAGGCATCATTTTCTTTAAAATTTCAGCCAGCCATTCCCCTGTCCGAACATCCGTTCTTAGTTCAAAGTCCTCTGTTTTGTTGTGAAAAATCATCTGAACCATCGACCTCATTTTTCCCCCGATACCTTGTGTGCGGGATCTGCGACTTTTTATCCGCTTTTCGTAATAAGAAAGCACAGGTTCATTGCCCAACCACAGGATTTTTGATCTTGGGGTGAAATGCTGTTCTTGCTGAGATTCAATAGACCACTCAATAAAATGAGGGTTGATATTGGTTCGTGGAACCTCAAAATCGAACCATTCCTGCAGGTCAAAATCAAAACAAATGCCATGCATATAATTAAAAAGCGATTTTCTTAGCCCATCTGCAAATAATTGATGGTCTGCACCAGTTGGATCGAGATGGGGAAGATCGTTGTTGGCAAAACGCTTGGTTTTATCGTCCATCCGTTTGGCATCAAATGCATCGGGATCCATACCAACAGGGCTATGGGCCGTCATGACAAAGCGATGCCAGAATCCGGATTGGATTATGCCCAGTTCAAACATCTGCCGGACCATTTCAAGGGAGTCGATGGTTTCCTGGGCCGTTTGCGTTGGAAATCCGTACATGAGGTAGGCGTGGACCATGATACCTGCCTGGGTAAAGTTGTCGGCAACCTTGGCAACCTGACTTACGGTAACGCCTTTTTGAATCCTTTCCAGGAGCCTGTCTGAAGCGACTTCCAGCCCTCCGGAAACAGCTATGCAGCCTGATGCCTTAAGCAATAGGCAAAGATCAGCCGTGAAATTTTTCTCAAAACGGATGTTGGTCCACCAGGAAATGGTAATGCCTCGCCGTAGGATCTCTATGGCAAGATCTCGCATCAATTTTGGGGGAGCCGCTTCATCCACAAAATGAAACCCCGTTTCTCCGGTTTGTTCGATAATGGTTTCAATCCTGTCTACGAGGATTCCGGCGGTTACCGGTTCATAATTTTTGATGTAATCCAGGGAAATATCACAGAAGGTGCATTTACCCCAATAACATCCATGTGCGAGCGTGAGTTTATTCCAACGGCCATCATTCCACAGGCGGTGCATGGGGTTGGCAATTTCGATTACCGACAAATAGGACCTGATGGGTAAACCTTCGTAGTCGGGTGTTCCCACCTCCCGTTGTGCAATGTCTTTTTCGTTTGCGCCATTGTAATAACAAACCACTCCGTTGACAAGAGTGAAAGTCCTTTTTAAATCCTCGATGGATCTGTTTCCATCCAAATGGTCCAAAAGGCATAGAAGAGGAGCCTCTCCGTCATCAAGGGTGATGAAATCAACATATTCAAATACCCGCTCTTCCATAAGGGACCGAAGCTCAGTATTGGCAAAACCACCGCCAAGCACCACTTTGATCTCAGGATAGGTTGTCTTGATGAATTGCCCACATTTTAGTCCGCCGAAAAGATTGCCGGGAAAAGGGATGGACAAGCAAATAATATCGGGTTGAGATTCCTGTATCTTTTTATTCAGGATTTCAGTAAGCATCTGACTGATAAATGCATCCGGTTGCTGAAGTGCTTCATGCATTTCATCAAAGGAGATCATGGCCAACCCCAGTTGTTCGGCATATCGGCTGAAGCCAAAATGAGGATCCACTACTTCCCTGATGAGATCTGAAAGATCCTCAAGATATAGAGTCGCCAGGTGCCTGGCTTTGTCACGAATGCCTAGCGTACCAAAGGCCCATTCCATATCGTCCAGTTGTTCAAACCGGCTGGCTTCCGGCAGAAAACCGCTTTCGCAAATCTGATGAGCCAGGGTAGGGTCTTTATCCTGTAAAAAGGCAATGACATCATCGATGGACTGTAAATAATAGTTTTTCAGGTGAATGATGCGGTGAGCATTAACGGAAATGTCGTCAAAATGTACTTCAATACTATCAAAAAGCCGTTCCAGCCCCTTTCGGGAAAATAATTCCAGAATTACTTCAATGCCAAGATCAGCCTGGGCGGATGGTATGTTTTGAGTATTCAGAAAGCCCTTGAGATACGCCGTAGCGGGGTAGGGCGTATTCAGTTGCGTAAACGGTGGCGTTATGAGCAGGACTTTTTGATTCACTGGTGTTGGTTGCTGGTTGCTGGTTTCTGGTTGCTGGTTACTGGTTACTGGTTGCTGCAGACTAAAGTCTGTGTTATGGTACTAATGCGTCCTCCAGGAGTTCCCATGGGTTTAAAGTGTTCAGGTCCAGTTTGAATCCTATTTGGCTCCAATATTTACCACGTTCCTTAAATCGATCTTGGATTTCCTGAGAACTTACTACCGGGAAATAGATTTCAATACTTCCATCCAGTAGCTCAAACATGAATCCTCCGCTCCACAAAATATTATGCTCCTCTCCAAGGGAAGATTGATCGTTGTAATAACCAATGTCGAAATATGGTTTCAGAGGAATCTTTCTCGTCAGTTTTCTTGGCAGATCGGCTTTTAGATTAATAGCTGCCAGATAACTGCCGCTTCGTCCGAGGGAGTAAGCGCTTCCAATGGGCAATTTCATGCCCCCTTCTCCATTACCGATCTGCTGTGCCCAAAGTCCGCTGTTTTCGTTTCTGCCAAAGAAGAAACTTTCGAAACGGTAGTCGTTGAATCCCTGAGCGGATAAATTAAAGGCGTCCGGATAGGGTGGGAAAACGTCAGATTGGTCATTTTTCAGGAAGCCTCCTGCAAACAAACGGATTTCGATGTTTCTTTTCGTCGCATAAGTATATGCTCCCTTAACTTCTATCCAGGCTTTGAGGTGTCTCGGTCTGTGGAAAAAATATTCCATTTCGTTCCATTCCAAACCTGCCTGGAAACTATTTGGATTGATAACTCTTTTGTTTTTCCGGTCAAACACGGCTCTGACAAAGTAAGCGTTATTGGTATTGTCTACTCCCAGGAATTCCCCGGAGTTTTGATCAAAAGAAGCTTGATCCCTATTGAGAATAGTGGTACTCAATATTAATCGGTTGGATATAGGGTGTGCCAGGCTTGAATTAAACGTAAAATCGATATAAGGCATAAACCGATTGTACGCCAGATCATAATCTGCAATATCGTTTTCATTAAAGTGGAACCTTCTCGCATTCAGTCCGACACGGATTTGTCTGAAGATTCCGTCTGGCATAAAGTTGTAATGGATGTCGCCAAATCCGGCGAGGGATTTGCTTTTGAATCCGAAGAATGGCGCCACGTGGAATTCGAATTTTTTGGACAACAATCCTCTGTTGTAAAAAGCGCTGCCCAGCATAAACCCGTCATAAGCGTTATAAGCAGGAAGTGGCAGGAAAAACAAGGTCGACCGTTTGCTGTTTTCCGCCCCGGCCAGGAGTTTTAGTTGTAAGGGTTCAAATTTTTTCAGCAGTCCGGACGTTTTGATATTGTTGTTTTTGCGGTATAAATCGGGCATGGTCCTGTCCTGATCAACCACAACCAGATCATATTTACCTTTTGGTAAACTAATCTTTTTCTTGCCTTCAAAACCCTCAAATCCCCGGGTGATTACAGAAGAGGTGTCCTCCATTCCCGTAATCTTAAACGGTCCGGCAATCTCGCCTTTGTTTTTTAAAGTGATTTCATAATTATCTCCGGCATCTTTGATGCCTGTAACGGCATAGTCAATGGCCTTGTCGGTCATGAATAGGTCTTTAAATATCCAATCCAGGTCCTGCCCAATACTGGCTTCCATGACCCTTTCAAAATCCTCCGGTTGGGGGTGTTTGAACTTCCACTGCGCATAATATTCCTGCATGGCTTCATCGAAAGTTTTCAGGCCCACATATTTTTCCAGGTAGGTCAAAACAATCGGTGGTTTCAGATATGCGCCAATGAGGTAGTTTGGAGCATACATATCATCACTCGGAGTATCACACGCCTGACTGCGGCCTTTACGCTTGAAAAATGCATAAGCCAGTTCAAAAAGATCCATATCCGTACCCTTCATGAGGAATTCGGGAATATAATCGTAATAGTCTGACCTTCCGTAATATTTGGTCATATAACGACCTTCGTAAAAGCTGTTCAACCCTTCATCCATCCAGGCATGATCGCGTTCATTCGAGGCGAGAATCCCATAAAACCAGTTGTGGCCAACCTCGTGAGTAATCACTTCATCCAGGCTTTTGGCACTGCCGGTTCTTCCGATTACAGTGATCATCGGGTATTCCATTCCGCCTCCGGCACTGAGGGCACTCTGGATGGCCGTAGCTTGCGGATAAGGATATTCTCCAACCTGATCGGAATAGAATTTTACGGAACGACTGACGTAATCCACCGCATTTTTCCAATAGGCCTCATTGGTTTTGGTGAACATTACCCAGGTATCGACTTTTTGACCTGAGGCAAGAGTTATATCACTTTTTCGAACTTTGAATCTTTTGTCGGCAAACCAGGCGAAATCGTGCACATTATCGGCAGTATACCGAATGGTTTTCATTTTTTCGGCAGAGGCAGGAAAAGCTTCCCTAACGTACCCGGTTGCAGCATTTGACAAGGTGTCAAAATACGTGTCGGTTGCTTTAATTTGTTCCTCAAGGAATGCATATTCACTTTCCGTTTGTAAGGTCCCGGTCGCTCCGACAACATAGTTTTCAGGTAGGGTGATGGAAACATCAAAGGATCCGAATTCCGAATAGAATTCACCCATGTCAAGATAGGGCATTGGGTGCCAGCCGTCCCTGTCATACACTGCTGGTTTAGGATACCATTGGGTCATCTGATAGGATTGTCCGACATGCCCCAGCCTGGAATAGGAGGCCGGGATTTTTACCTTGAAAGGTGATTCAATGGTAATTGTTTGTCCACTTTTCAGAGGAGTGTTTAAGTATAAGATTCCTATATCCTCATGATTATTATCTGGTTTTAGAACAGCTTTTTGTCCGTCTACGAGAAAATCCAGGTTGTCAATATAGCCACGATTATCCTCTTTTGAAAAATAAAATCTGGTACTTCCGGTACGTACCTGTTGTTTGGCAAAAGCTGTGGAGGTGTTTTTAAATGCATTGGGCCAAAGGTGCATGAATATGTAGTCAAGTTCATTGGGGGAGTTGTTGGTATAAACCATTTTAATGGTACCTTCAACGGTATGGTCTTTATCGTCGAGGGTTACGTCAATGGTGTAATCTACTTGTTGTTGGAAATAAGCTTGCTGACTAAAAAGCCCAAAAGAGAGCAGGCTAAAAAACAGGGTTAAAAGACGGGTTTTCATATGTTATTCTTTATTTTGGTGTGAAATTATGGAAAAAAGTTAGATGAAACTCAAGTTAAACTGTCCCGAGTGTAAAAAAGGCATTGAATACCGGGATATAAATATAGGCAAAGCCATTGCTAAATGCAGACATTGTAATACGGTGTTTAATTTTGAAAAGGTTCTCGTAGATGTGGATCGTTCCAAGGATAGAGTAACCCTGCCTGACAGTATGGAGGCCTTTTACATGTCCACCGGATTTGACCTGGAGATCAATTGGAGGAAGACTACTCCTAATTTCAGGTTTTTCCTGTTTTTTGCCATATTCTGGAATGGCATTGTATCCATTTTCGTTATTTCAGCTCTGGCAACAGGCAGTTTTGATTTTCTCTTGCCCATGATATTTCATATTGTTATCGGGATAGGTTTGTTGTATTATATCGTTGCAGTGGTACTCAATAAAACCTATATTGGTGTATCTCAATGGGACCTCACCGTAGAACACAAGCCGATTCCAATTCCTTTTTACCGCACACTGGAACTTGATTCCAAATCCATTGAACAGATTTTTGTGGAACGTTACGTGGCCAGCAAGACGAATGGTCAGCCGGATTATGCCTTTAAGGTAATGGCTAAAGTGAAAAAAACTGAAAAACCTGTAAGGGTAATGAAAGGATTAAAAACCTTAGAACAGGGACGGTTTATCGAACAAGAGATCGAAAAATTCCTGCATATTGAAGATGAGCCTATGGATGGGGAGTGGAGGTAGAGCAGTCTTCAGTCAGCAGCCAAGGTCGACAGGCTTTTGGTTTGAGAAATACTATTTTTCGAAAAAATAGTATTTCTGGTTGTGTTCATCGAAAAAATTGACAACAACAGGTAAAAATGCGTAACTTGTCAGAGTGCTTTGTAGAAACGACATTTTGTTGTTGCTCAAGGTTTGAACAAACTTTTAACTCGAAAAAATAAAAAAGAAACCATGGGATTTTTAGATGAATTCAAAAAACTATTTTTCGCTGCCAAATCAGTTTCCAAATCGGCAGCTGAAAAAACAGTTGATAAGGCAAAGGAAACTGGCGAAGAGTTAGTAGACAAAACAGGAGAAGCTTTGAAAAAAGCAGCCAATAAAGCTGAGGAGGTAACCGGTGATGCTGTTGAGAAAGCAGGTGAATTATACCAGAAAGCAATGGATAAATCGGAAGATGTGGTGGAGAAGATTTATGAAGAAGCCAGTAAAATGGGGGAGAAAGCGAAGGATTTTGTTGAAGATGTAACGGAAAAGATCGCTGCCAAAAATGATAAACCTGAAGAGGAAGGGCCGTTGAATTTTGAAGCACCGATGGAGGAATCTCCGGAAAACAAAGAAAAGCTGACAGATAAGATCAAGGGTTCTGCCAGTGAGACAGGTAAGAAGATTAAAGACGCAGCGGGAGAGCTTGGCGATAAGTTCATGGATAAAACCGAAGGTGTAAGAGAAAAGATCAAGGATGTTTCAGAAGATGTAGGAGAAAAGGTACTTGATGTATCTGAGAAAGTAGGCAGTAAGGTGCTGGATACTTCTGAGAAAGTTGGCGGAAAGGTGCTGGATGTCGCTGAAGATGTAGGTGAGAAAGTCCTGGAAAAAGGCGGTGAAATCTGGGAAAAAGCCAAAGAAGCCGGAAGTTCCCTGATGGATAAAGCTGATGACCTGATGAAAAAGGCTCAGGAAGAAGCAGAAAAAGAATCCATGGACGACATTGTAGATAAAGCCAAAAAAATGGAATCTGATCTGGCAGATAAAGTGGAAGATGTTGAAACTCCGAAAGAAAAGCCGGATGTAAAAGATAGTCTGCTAAAAGGAAAGGATGATTTCTTCGAAAAAGCTAAGCGTTTTGCAGAAGGTGACTATCACAATAAAGGCGGAAAGACGGGAGAAATGAAAATAGAGAAGAATCCTGATTACAAGCCGAAAAAGGACGGTGGCAAAGCCTCAGGCTTCGATGATCTCGACGGAGACGGAGATGAGATCATTGATGATGCCATCATTGAAGAATAGATCGTAATTGAATGTTGATAATATTTCCCGGTATCTGCCTCCGCAGGTACCGGGATTTTTAATTCAAGAAATTAACCACGAACCTGCCATCCCTGTGTCAGCAGGCAGGTTCGTGGCTAAATTCGTGCATAAAAAAACCGGGTAGAGAGGAGTTCCTACCCGGCCAAAATTAGGACATGTATGTTGACTATGGTCGTCCAGACAATTGGATGGAAGTGATTTCCATCAAAAATTTGGTTCCTGCCTTTCTGCGTCTGCCTTGATGTATCAGACAGACTTTGCAGAAAGGCCGGGGTTACGGTTTAAGGGATGATCTTATCAAACAAAAATTTAGAACTTAATGGGTGAGCAATGCTCAAAAATTGTTCGTGGGATTATGGCCGGGATTTTTCCGGCCGGGGATTCTCATAGTAAGTTATTTACCCCCTGTTAGTAATTGTTGTTGTAGAAATGTGTGTGTTTGTTTGTGTTCGTTTGCTTATTCAGACGGACATATTTTAGAAAGTCACAAATGTTCTGAAAAAAAATTGAACTTTTTTTTTCGAGGGGTATTTACATTAAAAACCCAATTACACAAATTAATCATTTCATACTATGCTTTTATCACCGGAAAAAGTGAATGAACTTATTCAAAACCGACGCTCTGTCTTCCCCATATCCTACATCGATAAACCTATTCCCAAAGAGATTATTGAGCAGGTTTTAGAGAACGCGAACTGGGCTCCGACACATCGAAATACTCAGCCATGGAGATTCATTGTGTTCCGTGGGGATGGAAGAAAAAGATTAGCAGAATATCTTGGAAGCTATTACAAAAACAATACTCCGGCAGAGAAATTTCTGGAAGGCAAATATCAAAAGACCCTTGAAAAGCCCATGCAATCCTCTTGTGTGATCGCCATTTGCATGCAAAGAGATGAACAGGAAAGAGTGCCGGAATGGGAGGAGATCGCTGCTACGGCCTGCGCAGTTCAGAATATGTATCTGACTTGTACGGCTTATGGTATCGGATGTTACTGGAGTTCTCCTAAATCAATTATTGAAGCATCAGAATTTTTACAACTCGAAGATGGTCAGCGTTGTCTTGGCCTGTTTTATATGGGGTATCACGAATTAGAAGAATTCCGGCCGCGACGTGGGCCTGTTGAAGATAAGACTCGGTGGGAGGAGTGATACTTCTCATTTGCTAGGCTTATGATTCATGGTGTGAAATTTTGATTTTAAACGGAAAAAAAGTAAATTTATATGATATGTTTTCAAACACAAGCTTTCCTGAAGTCTGATCCGGGCCTTTAATAGATTGAATATTTTTTTGACCAAAGTCTTCCACCACCGTCACTTAAAGGTCTTTGCGAAATTCCTACCGAATCCGCCCAAAAGCAATTACGAATATCCAGTTGAGGAACTAATTCTAACCTGTGCAAACAGGATGATTGAATTTGATTGTTATAAAATATTGACATTATGCAATATTCCTTCCTCAAAAAATTCAACGACTGGTTAACAAGAATTGTATCAGTCCCCGGCGACAGCCCCGAAACGCTTGTACAGAAAAAAATATGGTGGCTCTTTGTTACTGCTGGTTTTTTTCTGCTTTGGGGCCTGTATTTCTATTTTAAAGACCATTTTGGACCGGAATTTAAAATCCTGAACTTAATTTTCATAGGCGGAACATTTGTATTCCTGGTTACTTTTCATTTGCATAAGAAAGGCATTGAGTGGTATGCTTTTTTCACTCAGATCTTTATCGTCCTCATTAGCACTGCAAAAGTATATGCGCTTGGAGGGCTACTTAATGCGGGAGCACCAATATTTATTGGCCTGATCGGTCCGATATATGCGCTGATCCTTCCGAATAAGAAACGAGCAATTTTTGTTTTTGTATTATATATGACCTTAATGACTGCAGCGACTTTATTGCAGCCTGAAAAGTCTGAATACTATTCAACAGCCTTTTATTTTGCAGGGTTTTATCTGGGCATCACACAACTATTTTTCGCCCTGTATTATTTTACCAGGAAGGTCGAAAATATGAAAAGGGAAGAAGAACGCCGTATGCAAGAACTGGATGCGTTCAAAACCAAATTTTATACTCATATCACACATGAATTCCGCACGCCGATTACCGTAATACTGGGTATGGCCGAGCAGGTAAAGAACGATCCCGAAAAGTGGTTCGACGAAAGTCTGGAAATGATCAATCGCAACGGTTTAAAACTGTTGAATCTGACCAACCAGATGCTGGAACTTTCGAAACTGGATGCCAAGGTCGTTCCTGTAAATATGGTACAGAATGATATTGCAGTTTATTTACAATACCTTGTTGAATCGTTCGGTTCACTCGCCAGATCAAAAGAAATAAAGCTGTCTTTTATCGTTAGGCCCGATGAGATCATTATGGACTATGACCCGGAAAAAATTCAAAAAATATTATCCAACCTGCTTTCCAACGCGATCAAATTTACACCGCCGGGAGGAAGGGTTGATATATCTGCAATTAAACAAGGCGTTACTCCGAAAAGCCGACTGGTTTTAACGGTAAAAGATACAGGGCCGGGCATTTCCAAAGAAGATATCCCAAAAGTGTTCGAACGATATTATCAGGTAGAACGTAAAGAAAATGGCCTGGAGGAAGGTACAGGCCTGGGGCTGGCTCTTGTAAGTGAGTTGGTTAAATTATTCAAAGGGGAAGTTATCGTTAAGAGCAATATCGGCAAAGGCGCTACTTTTATTGTAAGCCTTCCTGTTTCCAATCAGGCGAGGTTTGAAAAGGTTAAATTATTGGGTAAAAAAGAAGTCTCTGTAAGCCGCTATGAACAAACCGCATTTGAGGAATGGGCTTTGGGGGATAGTACCGATTATCAATTGTTGCTGCTCATCGTCGAAGATAATCCAGATGTAGTTCAATACCTGCGCTCTGTTCTTGAAGGGAAGTACAGGATTGAAGTGGCAGAGAATGGCCAAGCAGGGTTTGAAAAAGCCACTGATCTCATTCCTGACCTGATTGTCAGCGATGTGATGATGCCCGTTATGGATGGCCTTGCCTTTTGTGAAAAGATAAGGGCTGATTTCAGGACCAGTCATATTCCCGTCATACTACTTACTGCTAAAGTTGATGCGGCTTCAAAAGTTGAAGGACTAACCTCGGGTGCAGATGTTTATCTGGCAAAACCTTTTAATAAAGAAGAGTTACTCATTCGTATTCAAAAATTGATTGAATTACGTAAAATTTTGCAGGAAAGGTATAAAATAAAGGTTGTTTCCCAGGCGGAGGAAGAAGTGGTTAGTGGCAATTCTTACGAAATGGAAGATGGTTTTATGCAAAAAGTACGTCTAGCACTGGAAAACCATTTGAGCGATGAGGAATTTGGTATCGATGAATTGTGCCGTTCTTTAGCATTGAGCCGTTCTCAACTTTACAGAAAGTTTAAAGCCCTTACAGATACCACCGTTCATCATTTTATTAGGCACCTGCGCCTGGTAAAAGCTAAAGAGCTATTGCTAACCACAGAACTCAACGTTAGCGAAGTTGCCATGGAAACCGGATTTAAGGCGCTTTCTCATTTCAGCAGGGTGTTTCTGGAGGAATTTGGGATGGCCCCCAGCCAGGTGCGGAAGAAAAAATAACGCATATTGTCCTAATCTCTTAGTCCCCGGCACAATTAGATAAATATCTGGCACAATTAGGAAAACATTGTATTGATAAAAGGTCCAATTTGAAGGAGTAGTTTTTAATTGCTCATTCCAAAAATTGACTGTTATGAAAAAGACAATCACAATTACAATCCTGGCAGGGCTGATCATGCTCTTGGTCGTTTTTTACGCAGAAGCACAATGGCCACAATGGGATACGACAGGACTGGAACCTATGCCGACCCCCAGAGCTTTGTGTGCTGCCACTGTGCATGATGGAAAAATCTATGTTATTGGCGGAAAAATTTCCAGGGGAGGACCACCTACCGCAATAGTGGAAGTGTACGATACGAGAACTAATGAATGGGACACATCTTTTCCAAGCCTGAATATACCTGTTTGTTCGGGGACCGCCGAAACAGTGGGGGATAAAATCTATATAATTGGGGGAAAAACGGTTGAAGGCAATCCTTTGAAAAATGTATATGTATATGACCTCGCGAACCCCGAAGGTTGGCAACCGGTAAAATACCTGGAAAATACCAGGTATTGGCATGCTTCCACGGTATATGATGGTAAAATTTATGTCATAGGAGGAATCAATTCGTGGACGGCAGTCGATTGGGTATGCAGGTATGATCCCTCAACGAATACCTGGGAAAATATGCAGGATATGGATCACCCAAGAGCACTTTTATCAGCCGAGGTGGTGGATGGCATTATATATGCAATAGGAGGACTTTATATGCATTTTCCCCAACGGGATGTTCAGGCTTACACTATTCAAAATGAGTCCTGTAGTCTTTTGACCGAAATGGATTTTGATAGAATTGCACATAGTTCAGCGGTTATTGGGGATGAAATTTATGTTTTTGGGGGCTGGTCCACATATTCACTTGCTAATTTTGCGGGAGTATTTTCTGAGAATACAGGCATATATGACGTCTCTGAAGATGACTGGTCTATTCTGGAAGGAGCTAATATGCCTGATGAAGAATTTGTTGGGTTTGGCACAGCAACAGTAAATGTTGAATCCGAAGGCCAAAAATGTATATATGCCATAGGAGGGGCTTCCCCTGGGTATTGGGAAAATGAGACGGATCCATCTTTTGTTACTGGTAGAGTTATAAAATTATGTCTTGAAATAGTTCCGACAATAGAAATCGAGGATAATTTCAGCACAACTATTTACCCCGACCCCTTCACCAATTCAACCACCATTCAATACGATCTTAAAACCGACTCCAGGGTAAACCTCAGCATTTTTAACCTTTCCGGTGAAAAAATAACCACCCTGGTGGACGAATATCAAATGCCCGGCGGACAGGAAATCAAATGGAATAGCGTAGGGTTACCGGCAGGGGTGTACATCTACAAACTTCAAACAGAAACGGGTGTTCAGTCAGGGAGATTTGTTTTGCAACGATGAATAGAATTAAATTCAGGCAACCAAAGTACTGATCAGTAAAAGTCATGAATAATTCCCTTTCTATCTATTGGTATTATGAGTATGGATTTGTAATTTGACCTCTTTACTAACCATTCCTTGGGTTCATGAATACACCAGACTTTTCCACCCTTGCCTCCGGTCTTCAGGGAGCATTTTACACGGATAAACTCATGCAGGCATTATACGCTACGGATGCTTCCATTTACCGGGAGTATCCACTTGCCGTATGTCTGCCCGAAACAAAAGAGGATATAAAACTCATCATCGATTTCGTTCGTGAAAATGATCTGGCTATTATTCCCAGAGCTGCCGGTACTTCCCTGGCCGGACAATGTGTGGGTAATGGAGTCGTAGTGGATATTTCCCGAATGGACAGCATTTTAGAGATCAATGTTCAGGAAAGGTGGGTTAAAGTTGAGCCCGGCGTGGTCAGAGATGAATTGAATAACTACCTGGAGTACTTCGGGCTATATTTTGGACCCAATACTTCCACGGCCAACCGATGTATGATGGGCGGCATGGTAGGCAATAATTCCTGCGGCACCACTTCTATTGTTTACGGTGCTACCCGGGACCATACAATTGAATTGGAAACGATTCTTAGCGACGGATCTGAAGTTACTTTTGGTCCTGTTGACAAAAAAACTTTTAATTTAAAAACTGCACAGGAAAACCTCGAAGGTCAAATTTATCGTCAGGTCAGGGATGAATTGTCAAATCCTGCATTGCAGGAATCTATTCGACATGAATTTCCCAAACCAAGCATCCATCGAAGAAATACGGGATATGCTGTAGATTATCTTCTCGAGTCTGAAATTTTCACACAATCAGGTGAAGTTTTCAATATGTGCAAACTGCTGAGCGGATCCGAAGGAACGCTTGCTTTTACGACAGCCATTAAACTCCACGTTGATCCATTGCCTCCAGCAAATGATGTGGTTTTGTGTGCCCATTTTGAATCCATGAATGAAGCGATGAAGGCGGTAGTCCTGGCCATGAAACACAATCCGACCGCCTGTGAATTGATGGACGATACCATTCTGCAACTAAGTAAACAGAATATCAAGCAACAAAAAAACCGCTTTTTTGTCAATGGTGATCCAAAAGCCATTCTTACCATTGAGTTTCGCGGAGATTCCATAGAAGAAGCTGAGGCAAAGGCTGACGAACTTATTTCAGATTTTAAAACTTCAGGTTTCGGTTATGATTACCCAAAGGTTTTCGGACCGAAAACGAAATCTGTCTGGGAATTGCGCAAAGCCGGTCTGGGCATCCTGGCGAATATCCCCGGAGATGCCAAAGCGGTGGCTTGTATTGAAGATACTGCAGTGGATATAAAGGACCTTCCCGAATATATCGATGAATTTGATAAACTCCTGAAATCCTATGGTCAGGAACCAATTTATTATGCCCACGCAGGTGCCGGTGAGATCCACCTCCGACCTGTTCTGAATCTCAAAGACCGGGAAGACCGTCAATTGCTACACGACCTTACCAAGGCTTCCGCCAAATTGGTCAAAAAATACAATGGGGCTCTAAGCGGGGAACATGGAGACGGACGGTTACGGGCCGAATTTCTGCCAATGATGCTGGGCGAGGAAAACTATACCTTGTTTAAGCGAATTAAACAAGAATGGGATCCGAAAGGCATATTTAATCCTAACAAGATAGTCGATGCACCCGTGATGAATACTGCCCTTCGATATGATGAAGGTCAGGAAAATCGAAGGTTTGAAACCATTTTTGATTTTTCTGAAACATCGGGTATTATCGGCGCGGCGGAAAAATGTACAGGCTCTGCTGATTGCCGGAAATTAAATACTGCCGGAGGAACGATGTGTCCAAGTTTCAGAGCCACTCGAAATGAAAAAGATTCCACCCGGGGCCGGGCTAATGCACTGCGAGAATTTTTGAGTAGAAATGATAGTCCAAACCCCTTCGATCAGGAAGAATTATACAAAGTACTGGATCTTTGCCTTTCCTGCAAAGGCTGCACCGCCGAATGTCCTTCCAATGTGGATATGGCCAAAATGAAAGCAGAGTTTCTCCATCAATATTATCAGACCCATCGTGTGCCTTTCCGAAGCCGTTTCTTTGGCTGGTCGGCCCGGTTGAATAAATTGGGAAGTCTTCTCCCCGGATTCACCAATTTTTTCCTGAAAAACAGTCTTACAAGTGGAATGCTAAAATTGGTTTTGGGAGTTGCCCGTAAACGTTCATTGCCATTATTACACTCTACGACTTTATACAAATGGTATAAACAACATCGTCCGCAGGTTACCACTCCTTCAAAGGGGCAATTGTATTTATTCTGTGAGGAAGTAGTCCATTTTAATGACACGGAGATTGGCATTAAAGCAGTAGAATTATTGACAAGATTGGGTTATGATGTAAAAATGAAACCCTGGACAGACAGTGCCAGAGTACACATTTCCAAAGGCTTGATGGCAGAGGCCAAAAAAACTGCGGAAAGGAATGTAAAGACTTTCTTTCCATTGATCTCTGAGGAAGTTCCACTCGTGGGCATAGAACCTTCCGGTATTTTGGGCTTCCGGGATGAGTACATTAGTTTATTGCGAGGAGAGTTGAAAGAAAAAGCCATTAAACTGGCACCAAATACCCTGACTATTGAAGAATTCCTACACCGGGAAATCGAAAAAGGAAACATCGCATCAGATGCTTTTACCGAGGCTTCACGCAAGATTCTTTTCCACGGTCATTGCCATCAAAAATCCTTGTCCGGGCAGGAGTTTTCAGCCTTCATCATGAGTCTTCCCAAAAACTATTCGGTTGAAACGATACCATCAGGCTGTTGTGGAATAGCAGGCTCATTTGGTTTTGAAAAGGAGCATTATGACCTGAGTATGAAGATAGGAGAAATGGTTTTATTCCCCGCGATCCGGGGAGGTGACCATTCCGCAGTAGTTGCAGCTCCAGGAGCCAGCTGCCGGCAACAAATAGCCGATGGAACCGGGAAAAAGGCCTTGCACCCTGTAGAGGTGCTTTGGGAGGCTTTGGCTTGACCCATACTTCTACATTGGTTATTCGATATTCGGTGTTCTGCTGTTCTGTATTATTTGCAATAAGTGGCGCGAAGACTTTTAACCGCAATGTTCGCAAAGAATGCGCAAGGGACGCAAGGCCTGAACCCGCAACCCGTAACCCGCAACATTCAAACGGGGCAGAACAGCAGAATAATGAATATCGAATAATGAATTTCGAAGTTTAGCTCTGGAGAAAAGCACGTGCAGGCCCACAAAATCCCATTTACAGTGGACCCGCACAGATACTCATCATTACGACTATGACGAGGGGTTGGTTCTTGTTTTCATCCTGGCTTTTGGCTTTAAAAGAGAGCAGCGGGGTTTAGGCGTTTCGATCCTTTTTAAGTATTCCCCAAACCGACCTTTCTGAAATATTGAAACGATCAGCCAAAGTGAATACGGCCCTGGTCTTTTGGTTTTTTTGGTTTTTGGTCAGGTTTTCAAATTCGTGGATTACCGTATATTTTTTAATGCTGCTATGGGGGACAATCTCCTGGTCAATCAGAAATGTGATGAATCCCGACAGGCTTTGGGGCAGGTTTTGTCTTTTGCAAAAAGCTTTGTAGTGTTCATAGATGTGAGCTTCAAACCTGTCCAGAATGTATTTTCGATTTTCAGTCATTGGTCGGGTAATTTATGCCTTGGTCAAACGAGGTGTCCGGACAATTATGCCCGGACGACCTTTTTTCAAACTCTGTCCATTTGGTACTTTGTGCCAACACCACAAATATGAGCTTGTCTGATAAATAATTCATGTACAATTTTCACCGTTTTCACCGGAATTTTTTGAGTTAATTTCTTTTTATTCCTTTGCAGTTGGGTATTATTTTGACTAATACCTTCAGGCTCTATGGAATTAATTTTCCTTTTTATTTTATTGAAAAAGAATAAGTTGTGAATGTGTTATGTAAAAAATAAATTTACTTTTTACCTTTAAAGGTCATTTTATGGATTTGCAGTAATTTTCGATAAATTTCACCGTAATTTTTAAATTTTGCTGAGTAGTAAATTATTTATTTTACTGAAAAAGTTGTCTCCTCAGGAGATGAAAGACTTTAAATCATATCTAAAGGGGTTTTATCCCGGGCAAAAGGTGCTGCTTACTACCTTCGATTATCTTCACAAATATCATCCTGAGTTCAGGTTGGTTAAAAAACTGGAGGCCGGTTATGCCTATCAGAAAATTTTTGGTCAACCGCTTATCAGCAAAAGTCAACGATCCAATTTGTTCAATACCCTGGGAGAAATAAAAAAATACCTGGAAGACTATTTGTTGTGGAAAGAAACCCAAAAAGCCGGATACAAACGGGAGAAAATGTTGATGGATATTTATCGGGAAAGAAATATCCAGCCCTTTTACCAAAAATATTTCACACAGGTCAGGAATCGTCTGGAGGAAGATAATAATCAGGATATGTGGAATGAGTTTAGGAAGTTGGAGTTAGCCCATCAGAAATATTTTTATAAAAACAGAAGTTTGGTAGAAACAAGAATTTCTGATCTGAAAGAAATGACTTTATTACTTAATGGATTTTGGGTTAATGCAACACTAAAATATGCCTGTGAGCAATCTTATTTAAGTGAGATTAATTTGGAAACTCTTGATTTTTTGTTGCTTGAAGAAGCAAAAAATCTTGGAGGGAATTCACCATTTAGAAATAATATTTTCAATCAGATATATTTGTTGATGTTGAAGTTATCTGAATTTGAAGAAGCCCGTGAAGAGTATACAAAAGTTAAAACATTAATTTTTAAATATTACCATTTAGCTGACCACGGTGATCAAAATATGTTTTATGGTTTTTTGATCAACTATGTTTCAAGGCAATTAAAACGAGGTCGGTTGAATTATCAAAGGGAGGTTTTTGAAATATATAAATTTGGACTAGAAAGTAAATTAATGTTGGATGATGGAGGAATATCCAGTATTAGTTTTAATAATGTCATTAAAGTGTCTTGCGATCTGGGAGAATTGGAATTCGCCAGTATGGTAATTGACAAATATGGAAGCTATCTTCCTGGAAACCTTAAGGAGGATACGATTAATATTGCCAGGGCCATGGTTCAGATTTCATCAGGTAAATTTGAGGAGGCTCTCAGGTTTTTATCGATAGGAGAGTTTTACTCTTTTGACTTGGGGGTAAGAATAAGGGGATTACAACTTCAGTGTTTATATGAATTAGAAGATTTTGAGGCATTATTTTATCACCTGAATGCATTTGAAATTTGGGTGAAAAGGAATGAAAAAAAGCTGGCAGCATCAAATGTTGAGGCTTGTAGAAATTTGATAAAATTTTCTAAAAGCCTAACCAGGCCAAATGAAGATATGCTTGAGTTGCGAAAAAAACTTGATTCCGTATCCTTTATTTTTCTGAAAGGGTGGTTGATAAAAAAGATTGAAGAATTACTCTAATTGTTTTTGGGCCATAAAATTAGAAAATCCCGAATTAACGCCTAAGGCTAAATTCGGGATAAATTCAGTTAGTTAGAAGATCAAATCTTCTACACCAACTCCGCTTAAAAACATCCATAGGAAATTCATAATCATTTGATTTTGGTTAAAAAATGAGGTTGATACATATCCGGGCAGGAGGGGACAGGCCGGACTATTTCTTTCCGGGCATGAAAAGGGCCTTAGCCTTCAGGGAAGGACATCAGTTTTGGGCATGACAGAAACTTCAGGACATAACAATGGCCCCAAAGAACTCTTGCGGTTCTTTGCCTCAATTACTTCTCAGTACCGTGTGGGAAAATTTTATTGAATAAAATGACAATCCCGTATTCGGGTGCCTATTTTCAGAAAAGGTAGGTAATTCATGGTATTTGGGTTTAATAGTTTTCGTTAATCACCTTCTAAACAGGCTCTTTCCAAAAATAATTCCATCGCTTCAAAATTTTTTTTAAAAAAAGTGAAAGAAATTTTTTTATCAATCTTAGTTTGATTTCTAAACTAAGTAGACGTGTTTATTTCCTTCTGAATCAAGCGTTTACTGTAAGTTAGCCAGCAGATTATTTCGAAAGGTTCCAAAATAATTAACACTCCTTTTGTTTTCCGTCCGTTTCTGAGCTCTTGACTTTTTGAGAGAATGCCGCTATTTTTGACTTAGTTTAAAAACAAAACTAAGTATTATTTCACTTCAAAAATCACCAGATATGTTCGGCTTTAATTATATCAAATTTGACCCCATGATCCATGTTATTCATTATCAGAACGGGGTTGTCAAAAAACAAGGAAAAGGCTTATCCTTTTTTTACTTCGCTCCTAACAGTTCTATTATCGCCATTCCTGTCGGCAGTAATGATCTGCCTTTTATTTTCAAGGAGACCACTTCAGATTACCAGACGGTGACCATCCAGGGGCAAATTACTTTTAAGATCAGTGATCCCGTCAAACTCGCAGAGGTCTTGGATTTTTCGGTAAATGAAAACGGTAAATACAAAAAGGATGATGTGGAAAAATTGTCTCAACGGATTATCAATGAAGCGCAGACAGCCACTACCTCATTCATCCAGGGAATTGGCCTTAAGTCGGCCATCAGTTCGTCCAAAGAAATTGAAGATCGCATCAAAGACGGACTGCAAATATCAGAAGCACTCAGCCTGATGGGAGTGGATATCCTCGGAGTTAATGTATTGGCCATCAAAGCTACTCCGGAAATGGAACGTGCCCTGGAAACGGAAACCCGGGAAAGACTTCAGCAGAAAGCAGATGAAGCTGTTTACGAGCGGCGCAATTTTGCCGTTGAACAGGAACGGAAGATCAAAGAGACGGAGCTGAGTACTGAAATTGCTGTGGAGGAAAAGAAAAAACAGATTTCTGAAAAGAAGATGGAAGCACATGTAATGCAGGCACAGAACTCCCGGAAATTGCGGGAAATGAAAGTGGAAGCAGATGTTTCCATCGAACGCCAGCGGGAGGAATTAGTCAATCTCAAGGTGGAAAATGAACGCAAGGAAGCCGAAATCAAAGCGATGCTCATTGATGCCAGCCTCAAACCTTACAAGGAGATGGACTGGAGAACGGTGCAGGCCATGTTTGGCAATGGAGATGCTAAACAAAATATTGCCATGGCATTTCGGGCACTGTCAGAAAATGCACAGAAAATTGGCAACCTCAATATTACCCCGGATTTGCTGGAAGGGCTTTTGACTAACAAAGAAGCAAATAAATAATCGTCCCCCAGCTAAAACACAAAGCATGACATCCAACCTAGAATATGCCCTTATCGTCAGAGACAAGACCCGCCTGGAACGACTAATTGAAAGGTATAATACCAAAATGCAGGCGCGCTTCTATATTGAAAGTACAGGTGGAAATTTCAATCTGTTCGAAATCGAGCACGACCTTTTTTACCGTTGTCTGGAAAAGATAGAACAGGATCTGTCCTTTGCGATTAAATATAAAATTGTAGAGCGGGAATTTTTGCCTTCTTACATTTTTTCAAAAAACCAATTGATTATTGTGATCGGCCAGGATGGGTTGGTGGCCAATACTGCCAAATATGTAGGCAACCAGCCCATCATTGCCGTGAATCCTGCCCCTCAACAGTACAATGGAACCTTACTGCCCTTTGAGTCGAAAACCTTTCTTTATGGTATGGAAAAAACCCTGGAGCAGAAGGCTTTATTTAAGGAGGTAACCATGGCCAGGGCCACTACTAATGATGGCCAAAGCCTGACAGCCTTTAACGATCTTTTCATTGGAGCAGCGACTCATGTTTCTGCCAGGTATAAGGTGCGTTACCAAAACAGGGAGGAATTCCAGTCTTCCAGTGGGATTTTGGTGTCCACAGGGGCTGGATCTACCGGATGGTTGAGCTCGGTGTTCAATATGCAGCAGGCATTGAACCACATGAGTGGAACAAATCGTGCCTGGCAAAGGAAATCTTTTGCCTGGAATGCTGATTTTTTGCAGTACGTGGTAAGGGAACCCTATCTCAGCCATTCCACAGGTATTGACCTGATTTCCGGAATGGTCAACCATCAAAATCCTTTGGTCGTCGAATCTTTAATGCCCGAGAACGGCGTAATCTTCAGCGACGGGATCGAAAAGGATTTTTTGCGTTTTAATGCCGGAACCTTTGTGACCATTGGTCTGGCCGATCAGCGAGCAAAACTTATAGTTCCTTGAGAAATAAGTTCAGTCGAAGCCCAATGCTTTTCCCAGAGCTTCAAATTCTGACTCCCATTCAGCATTTTTACTGGTCAATTCATTATTTCTGAATTTCCTTTCCAGCTTAATATAATGATTTTGACATTTCTCCAGTTGCTCGAATTCAATCTGCTCTTTATCCAGATCGCGAAGCATTTTTGTCAGGTTCTGAATGGTCTTTATGTCCGTTTCATGGTTAATCAATTTGAAGCCCTGATAGAAAACCTGGCCAATGGCTTTCAATCTTGCCGGAATAATAGATTCTTTATATTTATGGGCTCCGTTTTCGTACTGATTGGAAGGCGTAGCTTCCAGTCTGGCAAGAAATTCATCGTGGAAGTCGGCACCGGTAAGGTCATGTGCGATTTCCATGGCTCTTTTGGCGTATTTAAGAACCTGGGTTGGCTCAATTCCGGAAACCTCATCGAAGAACCAGGCACAGCTGGTGAACATGAGCAATGCATTGTGTTGCATCTCAAGCAATTGCAGGAGTTTTGGGTTGAGATGATAAGGATCTTTCAGGTCATGGCTCTCGGGGTTGGTTTCGTCCGGAGTTGAGAGTACTATCGGAGAGATGTTCCTGTTTTTCAGGATCCAGTGGATGTAATTGTTGCGAAGATCCCATGGATCCTTATCCGAGTATTTAATAACTTCCTGCTCGTAAATCTCTGCCAATTCATCTCTCAGCCAATTGAGTAATTCCCGAAGATTTTTTCTCCATTCCTGTGTCCAGCCCTTGCTGTTGTCCATTCTGCATCCACAATCAGACCGCCAACGTTCAACACCGTGGTAACAACTCCAGGAGCTGTTTTCGTGTATTTGTGCTTCATATTCCGGAGGGAATTCCTCCAGGAAAGCCGCATAATTGGTCAGTTGCGCCATATTGTGTTTCTGAATGTGGTGCAGTGCGTGGGCCAATGCCATTTCTCCGTGACGGTGATGGTGTCCGTAAGATTCACCATCTGTGGCAATATTGACCAGTTCCACCTCATCATCATTGTAGGAACTTGTTATCCTTTCGGCAAAAAACCGGCCGTAATTCAACAATCCTTCGAAAGCGACTGCCTGGGACATTCCGCCGTCGTAGAAGAAAAGGCTGATCTTTTTTCCTGACGGTAAATTACATATATACGGCCTCCGGGTATTCATACTTCCGTTGGCATCCTGCCAGGCTTTAGCTCCTTTTTTTCGGAATGCTTTTGCCTGTCCGGGAGCCAGAATGGTAAATTCAATACCGTGATCAGCTAATACTTCGAGGGTGGCCGTATCTACGGCTGTTTCCGCCAGCCACATACCTTCGGGTTTCCTGCCGAAACGGTATTCAAAATCGCGGATTCCCCAGATGACCTGTGTATGTTTATCCCGTTCATTGGCCAGTGGCATGATGATATGGTTGTAAACCTGTGCCAGGGCATTTCCGTGTCCCCACCTTTTCAGGCTTCTGCTATCTGCATTGAGGATGGCCTCATAGGTTTCCATATCTTCCTTCTCCATCCAGGAAAGCAGGGTTGGTCCAAAGTTGAAACTGATGTATTCGTAATTGTTTAAAACCCTGCGGATCTTCCGTTCATCGTTGAGGATGCGAGCAAAGGCGTTGGTATGATAACATTCCTGATTAATGCGCTGGTTCCAGTTATCGAACGGAGCAGCGGAACGTTCTTTTTCTATCTTATCCAACCAGGGATTTTCCCGTGGCGGTTGATAAAAGTGACCGTGTATACAGAGATAATTTTTTGTCATTGCTTGGGTGTTTGGAAAGCGAATATAGGAAATGTTCCCAAATTGTGTAACCGAAATTCAATTAACATTAACAATGGAAAATGGTTGACAAAAAGGCCAGGGTATTATTTCGTATTTTTGGGTAGTCTAAGGGGGGGTATTTAATTGCTAATTGAAAATCGAGGTAAATCATCAATTAATTTAGCAAAGAAGGGTGCCTAAGGAAAAATGGAAGGTTGGAAGAGTAAATAAAGTATTTCCAATTTCCATTCTTCCGGAATTCCAAAAAAATACTGTTTATTGATAGGAGTGCTCAATGGAATCCAAATTTGGTTTTTCATAAAGGATTTAAATTTTTGTTCATGGTCAGATCAGTAAATCAGCAGGACGCTAAAGCTATTGCAGATATTTACAATTATTATATTCTCAACTCTACAGCCACCTTTGAAGTGGATACGCTGACAACCCGGGAGATGGGAGATCGGTTGAAGGCTCATGATCCATATTACCCCTGGATTGTCTGGGAGGATAAAGGTGTATTTGGATATGCCTATGCCACCCGGTGGAAGGCCCGGGCTGCTTATCAGCATTCAGTGGAAATTTCTGTCTACGTACATAACGACCATCATGGAAAGGGAATTGGCAGTAAGCTGTATCAAGCATTACTGGATATTTTAAAAGATATGGACATTCATGCCGTACTGGGAGGAATATCACTGCCCAACGAAACCAGTATTAAACTGCATGAAAAATTCGGTTTTGAAAAAGTGGCCCATTTGAAAGAAGTTGGTTTTAAACACGGAGCGTGGCGGGATGTTGGGTATTGGCAATTGGTGCTAAAGAAATAATCTAAGCAATAGAAACAGGGCCTAACTTCAGGTTAAACCCTGATTTGTTTTCATCGGATTAAAGTGACAAACCCCTTGTGTTCCTGTAGCTCGCCGCGCGGCCCTCGATAATTTACCATTACCACATAAACGCCTTCCGGAGCATCCCTGCCAGTATTGAATTTCCTGCCATTCCACCCTTCGTTTGGATCAGTGGTTTCAAATACCAGGAAATTATTTTTAAGTTCTCCTAAAGGTTCTACTTATGAGATGACCTCCTGTTTTTCTTATCGGATTAAAGTGACAAACCCCTTGTGTTCCTGTAGCTCGCCGCGCGGCCCTCGATAATTTACCATTACCACATAAACGCCTTCCGGAGCATCCCTGCCCGAATTGAATTTCCTGCCATTCCACCCTTCGTTTGGATCAGTGGTTTCAAATACCAGTTCTCCCCACCTGTTCCAGATGGAGAACCGGAAATTTTGCATACCACCAAACATTCCCACGCCTTTATAGTATTCATTGACGGAATCATTATTGGGTGTGAAAGCATTTGGCAGGAAAAAACGAACTTCCGGCTGGATGTCTACGTGCCTGATCAAACTATCTGTACAGCCATTCAAATGTGTCACTGTCTGAGTGATAGCTAAATAACCGGTATCGTTATAGGTATGAATCGGATTTCGGATAGACGAAAAATGACCATCTCCGAAGGTCCAGAAAATACTGGCCGCATCAATGGATTCATCACTGAAAGTAATTTCCGGTTGAGAAACGGTTGTTTCCTCCGGCGAGAAACTGAACCCGGCTACAGGAGAAGATTCGATCGTTATCAGTTCTTCGTAAGTTGTGTCCACCACACATCCGGAAGGAGAGGTGATTTCCACGTCTACTGAAAAGATCCCCGCAGATTCGTAAGTGTGAGAAGGACTGACTTGATCACTGGTATGACCATCCCCAAAATACCAGCGAATGGCATAGCTTTCATCAATAGGGTCAGATAGGTTATTGAAAAAAATAGTCGCCGGTTGGCATCCGGTGAAATTATCCGGGGCCAGGACGATCAAAGGAGGTACCGGAAAATAGGGGAGTGTCTGAATTAAAATATCCTGGCAATCATTGGTATCAATCACGGCAAGTCGAACATCGTAAAATCCGGGCTCAGAAAACTCATGAGACGGATTTTGCTCCGTTGTATAGTCGCCATCCCCAAATTCCCAGTTCCAGTTGGTCAAACAGCAACTTCCGGTCGTGGATTGGTCCAGAAATACAACCGGACCGGCAGTACAGGTGTCATAGTCAAACGAAAAATCAGCTTCAACCTCCGGGAAAATATTGACCTGGATGATGGCTGTATCTCCACATTCAGTATCGGCATTGAGGATCAGTTTGCCAAAGTAGGTTCCCGGGGTTTCGAAATCGATTATTGGACTCCATTCGGAAAATGAAGTCATCGAACCATTGAGTTCAAAATCCCACCGCCAGGAATTGATGTATTCCTGGTCGAAACTTTGATTGATTAAAGGAATATTCGTTTCACCACAAGAGTTAATTACAAATTCCTGGGGTGCGATTTCCTCATCTTCCTGGATGTCTGCTACTACCAGAGGATCACAGTCGGCAACATTGAATTGAAAATCTCTGAAAACGGTTCCAATTAAAACTCCATCACGATATTCCTCTACACAAACTCCGACGACATATTGACCTTGCAAATTTGGTGTGCCGGTAATCATGCCCGTTGCCGGATCTATTGATACGACCGGGTCTCCACCCATGGGTGCCCAAACCGAATAGTCCGGACCGTTAAAAGTAACGCCTTGATAAGGTGGAGGACATCCCGGAGTAGGAAAATAGCCTTCACAAGTAGTGGCAAACATGTCGTCAGCAGAGATGCCTCCACCTGCTAAAGGCGGACAGAATTTGTAAACCAACTGATCCCCGTCAGAATCGGTGGCCGAATGGTCATAGAATAAGGGCTCTCCGGCACAAATGACTGTTGGCGGGAAAGAGTTGAAAACTGGACTGGTATTACATACGGCTTGTGCTTCAGGTGTTATTTCGATGGCGAATGTCGCTCCCGTTTGATCAGGAGCTATAATATTGTTGATGGTGGCGTTTCTGCAACATCTTTGGTAGGATAAATAGTAGCTTTCAATGCTTTGGGGAAGAGTTACTGTAAACGTATAACTTGCCTGTTGCACACAGACATCCGGAGGGATCAGGCAGGGATATTCCGGATTGGTAACAAAAGTGACAGAGTCAAAAACCGGATAAGCTATCTGGAAAACAGACTCCTGATCAAGAGACGAGCAACCAATGTCTGTTCCACATCTGTAAATGCCAATGGGTAATTCCGGGTCAAAAAAGGCACAGTTCGAACAATTGCAATCCCTGTAAACCTTAATTTCGATTTCATATTCATCGTTACCCAGACAGGTGTAAGTCATCACCCCTCCAATAAGATGATTGGCGAAAAGATCCTGTTGGTATAAAAGCAGGAAAAAGGCTACAAAAAGCATTGCAGGCAGTCGGGTCATGGTGTGGGTTTTGATTCGGGTGTATAAATTCTTTGGTAAGATAACGAAATTTAACCCCTAAATGTAACCCTGCCTCATGAAGAGAAGCTTCTTTATGGCTTGTCAGGGTTGGCCTTTTCGGATTTGAAGAAGGTAACAAACTCCGGCGCCGGCAATTATTTTAATCACCGCTCCCCAGATAAACGGGTAGAATCCCCATTTAAGGGCACTTGCCAGATCGTAGTCATAAGTGAGTTTGGTGATACCCAAAAAGAGAATGATTACAGTACCAATAGTCATGGCCAAAAGGCTTTTCCAAAATGATTGTTTCCAACCATTGTCTCCCAGCCAACCTGTAAAAAAGGCAGCGACGATAAACCCGATAATAAATCCTCCGCTTCCGGAAAGCAAAACTTCATATCCTGAGGCACCATCTGCAAAAAACGGCAATCCTGATACTCCCGCTAAAACATATGCAGCAACTGCAATTGTTCCCCAGGTAGGTCCTAGTAAAAAAGCCATTACTAATACAGCAAAACTTTGACCACTGATGGGAATACCTCCTGGCAGATCTATATTGATTTGAGCGAAAATGGCTATGAAGATTACTCCTGCCAGCGATAGGAGGGCATTTTTGAATGTTGGGTGCAATTGGGTTTAGTTTGATTGAAAATGAATAGTTTCGGGTTACGAGTTTTGCGATGCAAATTAATGATTAAAAACCCGCAACTCGTAACTCGAAACAACCCTCGACGATCAGCCTGTAAATAATGATGCCGAAGTTTGAAGTGTGTATGATTTCAGAACACAACGTCATCGAATCAACGTTGCAAATCCTTTGAATTCATACTGCTGCCCCCGCGGACCTTTAAAGCTGGCCAGCACGACATACACTCCTGCCGGTGATGGTTTTCCGGTATTGAACTTAGTCCCATTCCAGCCCTGGAACGGGTCATTGGTTTCAAAAACCAGTTCTCCCCAGCGGTTCCAGATGGAAAACTGGAAGTTGGTGGCTCCCTCCAGGATACCTACACCACGGTATTCTTCATTGACAGAGTCATTATTTGGTGTAAAAGCATTAGGGAGAAAATACCTTACTTCAGGTTTGATGTCCAGGTATTGTATTAAAGTATCCTGACAGCCGCTGGCATGAGTGACGACCTGGGTGACCGCAACCACCCCGGTATCCTGATAAGTGTGAGTGGGGTTCCATATGGATGAAAAACCGCCATCACCGAATGTCCAGTAAACACCGGCAGCGCCCATGGATTCATCACTAAAAGAGACCTCAGGTTCCAGGATGCTGATCTCTTCGGGATAAAAACTAAATCCGGCATCGGGAGAAGGTTCTATTTGAATCAAATCCGGAAAGGTTTCGCTGATGGTGCAACCAATGGGAGAAGTAATGGTAACATCCACGGTGAAAATACCCGGTACCGTATAAGTATGCCATGGGCTGATTTCATCCCCGGTTGCTCCATCTCCGAAGTTCCATTCAATATCATAGGTGGTATCAATTGGGAAGGATAGGTTGTCGAAGAAAATATCTGCCGGTTCACACCCGAAAAAAGAATTGGGGGCTATGACAATCAGGGCCGGTGCCGGATAATAAGGAATGTTTTTGATAATTTGATCCTGGCATTGATTCGTGTCCCGGACGGTTAACCGAACCGGGATATCCCCGGGATCCATGTACACGTGCGACGGGTTTTGGGCAAGGCTGTAACCACCATCTCCGAATTCCCAGTTCCATCCGGTAAGGCAACAACTTCCGGTAGTCGATAAATCGGTAAAGGTGACCGGGCCCGCTACGCAGGTATCATAATCAAAGGTGAAGTCGGCCTCGATCGCCGGGAATATATTTACCCGAATAAAGGCCGTATCCCCACATTCAGTTCCCGGGTTCAGCATGAGCGTTCCGTTGTATTCTCCGATTCCGGGAAAGTTAATCGTTGGGCTCCATTGCGTTGAATTTACAGAAGATCCTCCGACATCAAAAGACCACTCCCACTCGTCGATATATTGTTGCTGGTAACTTTGGTTAACAAAATTTATAACTGTTTCTCCACAGGAATTTATTAGGAATTCCTGGTCGGAGATTATCTCATCTTCCTCAATATCAGCCACTACCAGAGGATCACAACTAGCTACATTAAACTGAAAATCCCTGAATACGGTACTGATGAGTTGACCATCACGATATTCTTCTACACAAACCCCCACAACATATTGTCCGATGAGTTCCGGGGTTCCGGTAATAATTCCGGTTAGCGGATCAATCGAAATAACCGGGTTCCCACCCATTGGAGCCAGTGGGGTAAATGCCGGTGCATTGAAAAATACATCATCGTAAGGTGGTGGACAGGCGGGGTTTGGTGCCGCTCCTGCACAGGTCTGGTAATTGGCATTGTCCAGGAGGTTACCGCCGCCATCCAACGGGGAACAGAATTTGTACAATAAAAGATCTCCTTCCGGATCAGTGGCCGAGTGATCGTATACCAATGGTTGTCCGGCACAGATCACAATCGGAGGAAAAGTATTGAAAGTAGGGCTGTTATTACACGAAGCCTGGGCCTCAGGCGTGATCTCGATACTGTAAGTTGCACCCGTTTCGTCAGGGGCGATGATGTTATTGATGGTTTCGTTACGACAACATCTTTGGTAGGAAATATGATAACTTTCCACACTTTGGGGAAGGTTAACCGTAAAGGTGTAAACACCTTCCTGGACACATACATTTGGAGGGATAAGGCATGGGTAATCCGGCATTTCCACCAACGTTACGGGGCCAAGAGGTACATAGAGGCTCGCGTAAGTGGAATTTTGCGTCATATCCTCACAATCCTGATTTGTTCCACACCGATAGATGCCAATCGCAGCTTCCTGGTCAAAATAGGCACAGTTTTGACAGTTACAATCTCTATAGACCTTTAAGGTGAACTGGTAATTATCGTTGCCGAGACATTCATAGGTGATAACCCCACCAATGATGTGTCTGGACTGTGCTGTTGGAATGAGAAAAAGAAAGCCGAGCGCGAGTAGGAAAACCTTGGCAATTAATCGGATCATGCTGTGTAGCTTTAATTTTAAGTTTAGTTTTCAAGCTTGAACTTTTGGTTATCCTGACGGGGGAAGGGATGCCCAAAAGCAGACTGCCAACTAAAATAACGAATTTTATGGGATAAAGATGTGCATTTATCCGCTAACTTTTGAAAATCGCTGCGGGGCGACAAAATTAGTGATGAGGGAAAAGAGGTTTGATTTGGTTTGAAATTGTTTAACATCGTTTGATGTGGTTTCACATAAGTACATGGATAGAACTTGAAAACCAAGGTAATTGAACTTTGAACAGCCTCTTTGCCATTTGTAATATCAAACAGCGAATAAAGTGAGCCTCAAACAATGTTAAATCACAAAACAGTGAGTCCTCAAATCTCCGGGAATTGGTTTACTTCTTTGGCGAAAGCCAGGAGTTTTTGTTCTTCAAATTTGTTGGCCATGAACTGTACACCTAAAGCGAGACCATTAGGGTGTCGGCCGGCGGGGATGGAAATGGCGGGTAACCCTACCATGTTAGCCTGAACGGTAAATATATCTGCAAGGTAAACTTCAACCGGGTCGTCGATCTTTTCTCCGATTTTCCAGGCTGTGGAAGGAGCAGCAGGCATGAATATAAAATCGTAATTCTCCAGAATTTCGAGGGTTTTATCATGGATCAGCCTGCGTACTTGCTGGGCTTTAGTATAATAGGCATCGTAATACCCCGAGCTTAATACAAAGGTGCCGAGCATGATCCTTCTTTTGACTTCAGTCCCAAAACCTTCTGTACGGGATTGTTTGTAGGTTTCCAATAAGTCGTTTGGATGATCACTACGGTAACCATAGCGGATTCCGTCGTAACGGGCGAGATTAGAACTCGCTTCAGCTGTGGTAAGTACATAATAAGCCGGGATTATATAGTCCAGATATTCGAAATCAACAGCCTCTACGGTATGGCCTTTGTCCCGTAACTGGAAAAACATTCTGGCGGAAGCTTTGCGCATTTCCGGGTCGAGGCTTTCGTGGTCCAGGGCTGAAGTAAAATAGGCGATTTTTGCTTTGCCCTTAAAATTGAGATTTCGGGAATAAGCCGGTACTGGTTTTTGGCTGGCAGTACTGTCGTAATCATCAGCGCCAGCCATTATTTCGAGCATCAAGGCTGTATCCTCCACACTATGTGAAAGTACACCGATCTGATCAAAAGAAGAACCATAGGCCAACAGACCATGTCTGGAAATCCTTCCGTAAGTCGGTTTCATACCGATAATCCCACAAAATGCTGCTGGTTGTCTGACAGATCCCCCGGTATCGGTACCCAAAGAGGCCAGGCAGGTATCTGCCTGTACAGAAACAGCAGAGCCACCAGATGATCCTCCGGGTACCCGGGCGGGATTATCTGCATTGAGGGTTGGGCTATAATGGGAGTTTTCCGTAGAGGAGCCCATGCCAAATTCATCGCAATTCACCCGGCCAATGATGACGGCGTCCTCTTCCAACAAACGCTCAATAGCTGTTGCGGAAAAAAGAGAAGTAAAACCTGACAGAATTTTAGAGCCACCGGTAACCTGATGGTTTTTGTAACACAAAACATCCTTTATGGAAATGACCAAACCGTAGAGCCTGCCAACACTCTCGCGGTTTTCCCGGTATCTTCGGTCCATTTCACGGGCACGCTCCAAAGCTTCTTCGGCAAAGACTTCAATGTAAATATTGAGGTATTCCGTTGCTTCAATTTGAGATAGATAATACCTTACCACCCCTTCACATGAGGTGAGCCCAAATTGAATTTCAGCCTGGATAGCTTCTAAAGAATGGTATTTCGACACGATGTTTGTATTAATTGTGCCGTAAAGTTAATTTTTTTTCCGTTGCCGGATAGTCTATTCTTCTGCGTTATCCTCGTTGTTTCCTCTTTTTCTAAAGGCTATAATAAGTAAAACAATAGGTAAACCGACCAATACAAGGGTCATAGCTATCATCATAGCGTTTGCCTCGAACCAATTGACTAAAAACATATGCTTGGGTTTTAAATGAATAAAATCAGTCGCATTTTACAAATCAGCATAAAGGAAAAAAATGATATCTGTCAATAACAGGGGTGATTATTGTTCTTGCTCGTCTGCTGGATTTTATGTAATAGGTAATTTTGTTTGTTTTATTATTTTTTGTTTTTATTAAACAATTTTTTTGGTTGAAATTCAATAAATTTGAGTTTTTTCTCTTAAAAAAAAGGGAAAAAGCTTGCTTTTATCAGATAAATATGTTTAACTTTACATTGCAATAATTAAACAAAACTATTTTTAGTTAATTTGTGAAAAAAGACATAAACGCTTAATATGACAGTTATTCCGATAAAAGAAAGAGCCATAGTGCAGCAACATACGGCCGAAGATATAGGAGATAATCATTTTTTTACAGGCCTGGAAACTCCAATGAAGAAAGATGCTTTCCGATTAACCGATGAAGAAAAGAAAACTGAAATTGCCCGACTTTTTTCAAAAATAATGGATACCCTGGGGCTTGATCTTACAGATGATTCACTCAAGGGAACTCCTCAAAGGGTTGCCAAAATGTATGTAGAGGAGATTTTTTCAGGTTTGAATCCTGAAAATAAACCTGCCGTTACCCTTTTTGACAACCATTACCAGTACAAACAGATGCTGGTTGAAAAAAACATCTCATTTTATTCCAATTGTGAACACCATTTTGTGCCGATCTTCGGTAAAGCTCATGTAGCTTATATTTCTTCGGGAAAAGTCATCGGACTTTCCAAACTCAATCGGATTGTGCAATATTATGCTAAAAGACCTCAGGTGCAGGAAAGGCTGACCAATCAGATTGCAGCGGAATTGCGAACGGCTTTAAATACTGAAGACGTTGCGGTTATCCTGGATGCAAAGCACTTATGCGTATCTTCAAGAGGCGTTCAGGATGATACCTCCACGACAATTACTACTTATTATGGCGGGAAATTTAAAGATCCGCAAACAATGGCGGAACTTCAGCATTATATTAAAACCAATAAATAACTATCAATCATGCTGAATTGGAAAATTACAGGACTTCTTACACTAAAAATTATTGTATTAATGAGTTTACTAAATAATATCCTGGGACGTGACACTAATCCAAAAAATGTTCCTCCCGTCACCTCAATTTATGAGATCGAAATTAACAGTCTCACCGGAGAACCAATTAACCTGGCAGATTTCAAAGGAAAAAAGATCCTTTTCGTGAACGTAGCTTCGAAATGTGGGTTCACTCCTCAATATGCAGGGCTGCAGGAACTATATGATAAGCATAAGGATAACCTGATGATCATCGGAGTGCCTTGTAACCAATTTGGTTCCCAGGAACCCGGAACAGCTGATCAAATTCAGGAATTCTGCTCCGTAAATTATGGCGTTACTTTCCTCATAACCGAAAAGGTTGATGTTAAAGGTGAAAACCAACACCCTCTGTATGCCTGGCTTACGGACAAAGGGCAAAATGGAGTCAAAAGTAGTTCTGTTAAATGGAACTTTCAGAAATACCTCGTTGGCGAAGAGGGGCAGTACATTGATTACTGGACGAGTATGACCAAGCCGATGAGTGACAAGATTACTAAACATTTGCAATAAGCTATGTAAAAAGGGATTCCGGAAAGCTGGAAACCTCCTAACTTCTGATACGACTTTACGTTTGGGTAACTCAAACAAATAAACATAATAATAGATACTTAAGTCCGCAAGCGTTCTTTCTCTTGTTATAAACCCAGACCATTTAAATTAGGAGAAGTTTTGTTTTTTTTCATATTTATACGAATCGCTTTTTGCCCTATTAAATTTTGGTCAAAAAACTGTTTCGCAATGGTATTTTCCTGGTGTTATCAGTTAAATACACGTGCTGACTTTGCGAAGATAAATCAGTGGAACACAGGGTGAAATTCGAAAAAAGCCACATGACCGGGATACCGGCACTGTGGCTTTCGTTTTTTTAGCTATTACCTGATAAGAATTATTTTTCCAGTGCTGCTTTTATTTTGCCCATCCGAAGACTTTAGATTCACGAAATATATGCCTTCTGCAGTAGAGGGGAGAAAGTTGACAGGTAATTTTTCCGTAAAGGGTGCCTGAAGTTTTTGCTCATAAACTACTTTTCCACTCAGGTCGCTGATGATGAGGGTCAAATCATTTTCCCAGTTTTCCTGTTTTGTCATATCGATCCAGAACTGACCATTCGAAGGGTTGGGAGTGATCGTCAATGAAATATCCTCTGAAACGAGATCTTCAGTTGAGGTCGTCAGGAAAGATTCACAATCAACTTCAATGGGGTTGATCATCCCGTCCATCCAACCTAATCGGTTTACGGTCCATAGTTTAAGCTGTATGATCTCTTCTTCGTACGTTTCAGGGTAGGGCCAGGGATTTGGCCAAACATAACTGCCGAGGGTTGGCCAGCGGGTGAAATTACGTTGTGCAGGAAGCTCGAGTTCCGTAGCCATGGAGTCAATGAAGTTGAGTAGATAACCGGTACTCAGGGTGGTTTGTCTTAGTTCGCTCCAACGGCATTTGAGGGTTTTAAGAAAAAGACTGTCTGTAAGCATATTTTCCCACCAAAATGGGTTGCCATTGCCACAGTATTCTTCGTACATCCATCCCGTATAAGCATTGCCATTGCAATAATCACCATTGCCAAAGGAAAGGTTGAAATCCCATAGGGGACCAGCTACAATTTTACTGTTTTTGTCTTTATAGAAATAGGTACTCAATCGGTATGCATCCAGATTGCGGCCTACTTCATTGACGATAAAATTATCAACAAAGGTGCCGAGCTCGATGTAGTCTGTGTAATGTTTTCCCTGGTTGTTGATAAAATCAGGGTTATTGGACATGGCTTGTTCGAAATCATCTACATAAGTCTGGATGTAGGTTTCTTGTTCAGGCTGAATACTATCCGGATCCGGATACCGGTATTGAAACCGAATGGGTATCCACCAGGCACTGACTACACCAAAATTGGATTCCCAGCCTGGGTGGTTACCTTTATCAATACGAAATAAATACCCTCCTGTAAGTTCTTCACCTTCAATATCTGTTGTTTTCAGTTTGGCAATATCAACCCTGTTTTTGTCACGCTTGATTTTTTCCATAATCACATAAACACCCTTGTAATCATCGTTGATGAATACTTCGCACATGCGCGTACGACTATGGTAGCCTCCCATTTCATTGCCTATTTTCATGGTAAGCACATTGCGTAGAAGTGTTTTGTCGGAATATGGGCCGTAGAGTATCCAGTCTTCCTCCTCCGGAAAGTTGAGAAAGGCTGCGTCAAGGTCTTGACCATCGGCATCCGAGGTTTCTACGGCATATGATTTTTTATCAAAAGATTGGGAGGATTCCCCTCGGATTTCCACTTTGGCAAAACCACTGTATTCGTTCCAGGGGTCATTAATGTGATTCATTTGTCCGGGACCATTATAGATGATACCCAATTCGCATAGGACATCAGGCTCATCCACGATTGCCTGGCCATTGGTGTTGATGATGACGATTGGCAGAGAAGAAGAACTGATGTCTACAGGAGCTTCAAACCAATAGGGCGGGTCTGTGTAAGTAAAAGAATCATCATTTATTCCAACTGAAAAGAAGGGCCTAATGGTCAAATCGGAAGAAGTCGATCCGACATTATGAACCTGAACAGCCAAAACATTTTCCCCTTCCTCGAGTAAGTCAAAAAGCATTGTGCCTGATAAATTGAACCTGTCAGGAGTCCCACCATTATAGATTTGTGCTTCGTGGTCAACAATTGTAGTGGTGAGATAACCGGGAGGATTTCCTTCAATATTGGCCCGGGCAATTTCCACTCCATTGAGGTAGGCTACAAAACCATCATCGTAATCTACATCAAGTATTGCAGATTCTATTTTGGAAATATCTTCAATAGTGAAAGTGCGTCGAATGTACAAGGAAATTGTTGTTGGAACAATGGTATTATCGTCTCCGTCACTGTAGCCGAAGCCACCCTGCCCTTCGAACCAGTCATCGTCATTAAAGTCAGGATTCTTCCAGTCAGCTGTTGGAGAGGACAGGCCTACGTGGTATTTCCAAAGGTCTTCATCCTGCACAACCGTTTCCCAATGATCGATCTGGGCACTGAGTGGTATAGAAAGTAAAAGAAGTAATAGCAAAAGCGCTGGTCTCATAGCAGAAAACTAATGATGGGTGAATGTAAGCGTGATTTGAGGTCGATTACAAAGTTAAATTATTTTACTCAAGAATCTAAACCTGTCTGCTGCCGCAACGCCAGGCAGGCTCCTCCGTCAAACAGCAAGATTTTCAGGCAGCCGCCACCTAAGTACACGTGTACGTTGAAAAAAGCTTTAGATTACGACTTAAGTAAAACTTGAGAAGCCGTAAATGTTAAAGCTCATATTTCAGGTATTAAATCTATACTCATCAATAACAACCAGTAACCAGCAACCAGCAACCAGCATTAATTCTTAGCCAAAAATGGAGTTGAATCGTCAAATAATTAACCCCGGTGCCCCGCAGCCCAATCTTCAAGTGCCTTTGCTTCCCGGGCCTTGTACATCTGATATGTTTTTTCCCATTTTTGGGTGGCTTCTTCAGGTTCTGCATCAGAAATGCGCCATTCGAAAACATCTCGTACTGTATCTGCCAGCGGAGTGTAAGTGAGTCCGTTTTTGATTCCTTTTTTATTGTTGATCAGGGCTGATCCGAAATTGTCATCAGTTGGCATGATCCAGGGCACCTGGTCGAGAATGCCATGTTTGGCAAGTAGCTTGTAATCGCGGATTTGTACAAACTCAACAGCGGAATTAAAAACAGCATGTGCTCCGTAAACAAAGACTGGCATAGTCATAGGAGAGGCGGGGCCGACAGCGTTGAACGTACCAGCATTACTATGTTCGATCAACCTAATCATCCATTGAGCAACATCCCGTACATCGGCATATTGGATCTGATCGTTGAGTTTGCCGGGGATCATGATTTTGCCGCCTTCATGAAGCCGGATTGGCCAATAAGGGAAACGATTGGTTTTGTCCCCGGGGCCCAGCATGTAGGTTGGACGGACAATGATGGTTCTGTCCTCCCCGAAAGCTTTTTTGGCTTCGATCTCCGAATTGGCCTTCATGACACCGTAGTCATATTCATATTTCTGTATCTCGGAGATGCCGTTTGGAACTTCCAATACCAGTTTGGTCGATTCATCGATATCATTGCCGAGGTAAGGATAATAAACACCTGTGGAAGAAGTGTACAAGTACAATCCAACGTTATCTTTGAGTAATTCAGCAGTGGCTTTTGTCCATTTTACCCGCCTGCCGGAATTGTCGATCACAGCATCCCATTTTCGGCCTTTAAGTGCTTCGAGGTTATTTTCTCTATCTCCAACCAGGTGTTCCACGTGTTTGAAAACTTCCTTTTGAACAGTAGGTTTGGTTTTTCCTCTGGTGAAAATGGAAACAGAGTGACCTCTTTGTAAAGCATAGTCAATTTGCTGAGGGCCAAGAAAACTTGTACCGCCCAGGATAAGATATTGATATTTAGTGGATGTGGCTTTTCAGAAGGAAGCAATTCCCGGCCTTTTTTGTGTTTGTGATCCTTGAGCAAGCAAAGGTGAACCTGAAAATAATTGCTGAAAGTGCAATCCCAAGTGGTGCCTTGAGGCTGGTGCTGATAAATTCCCTTCTGGACTTCTTTTGATTTGATTTGTCGGACATCAATGGAAAGTTGAGTGAATAAGAAAAGGCGCAGGAATTTTAGCCTTCCTGCGCCTTCAAACTTAATGAAAAAAAAGAAATTATTATTTTCTAAAGGTCATTAATCAAAATGAGCAACGCGAATCAATTCACTTTTACCTGAACTGATGCATGCAGAATATTCGGCCATGATCTCATCTGCTTTTTCCTTGCCTCCGCAAACTTCGATAAGAGCCGTGCGCCATTTGATGTTGCCCGGACTGATGTCCCAGTTGAGATCTTCCACACCATCCTGCATATCCCAAATAATCATGAGGTCATATTCTCCTGTTTCCATTACTGCTGTCATCGAGGGCATTGGCGTGCCTGCTTTTTTGGCAGCTTTCCGGTAATAATCGTTAATAATACCCATAGCTTTTCCCATTTTACCGCTGTGATAATCTACATAAACTACTCTTTTCCACTCGGGGTTATCATACTTTTTGGCCTTCGGAGCTTCTTCCTGGGCCTGTAGGTTGATTGAGCAGATTACCAAAAAAGCAAACGACGCCATCAGTGAAATCATGGTTTTCATACTAATAGAATTTAAGTGTTAAAAAATTATGTGTACAAAGACAGGGAGGGAGGCCTTTATTACCTTTTTCAAAGAGAGATTGCAAGGTCGTTTTGTACTGTTTGGGTTGAAAAGAGGAGATTTTTTGATTTGTGTGTTGCAAAGTTGCAAGGTAAAAATGGGACAAAAAAGCGTAGAAATACGTGTTTTCCAAGAGGGAAACCTGTTTCTTGTGCCATTTGGAAGATATGGATTCAGATTCCGGACTTTCAAAAAGATTGAAATGAAGGAAATTCTGTACATTTATCCCTCACCAAAATCTCCTTCGAAATGTCAAAAAAGGTTACCCTGCCGCTTTTTTTATTTAGTTTTTTATTTCTATTGGGATCCTGCCAGAACAATGAAGATTCCACTTCCGAAATGCCTTTCGAAAATGATACCGGAGCATTTAAATTCGGTTCCTCAGACAAAGACCTTGTCGAGGCTTTTGATTGGGCGAAAGATCAGGCCATAAGTTATGTTCATGATGGAGAGGACCCTGTGGGCAAATGGTATGAAGCTGCTTTGCCAAACCGTCAGGCCTTTTGTATGCGCGATGTAGCCCATCAGTTGACCGGTGCCAATGTGCTTGGGCTTTATGAGCATAATGCCAATATGCTGACCAAGTTTGCAGGCAATATCTCCGAATCGAAAGACTGGTGTTCCTATTGGGAGATCAATAAGGATGATGTGCCGGCACCGGTGGATTACCGGAATGATAAAGAATTCTGGTACAATCTGCCTGCCAATTTTGATATCCTCCAGGCCGCCTACAACCATTACCTTTGGACGGGAGATAAACAGATGATCGAGGATCCGGTTTTCTTAAATTTCTATGAAAAAACACTGACCGATTACATCGATCGCTGGGATCTTTCCCTGGATAAGGTTTATACCCGTAAGCGATTCATGAATATGGTGGAGAATGTTGACTCCAATGATCACTTTCATGTGTGTCGCGGTATTCCCGGCTATGATGAAGGTCAGGGTGGTCGGATGACCATGGGGCTGGATCAGCTGGTGATCATGGCGGCAGCTTTCCGTTCTGCTGCAGCGATAGCGCACAGGAATGGAGATAATGAAAAATTCAAAGCATATTCGGAGCAATATAAAGCCATACAATCTTTTATAGATGAACAATGGTGGGATGGGGAGCGGCAGTCCTTCAAAACCTTTTTGATGGACGACGGTTCTTTCGAGTTTGCAGAAAACAAATCTGTTTTGTTTTATCAACTTACAGAAGACCCTGAAAAATGGCAACCTACCATCGAAGACCTGAAAGCAAAAGTTAGGGAAGTCAATATAGAAACCGCTTCCCATTTGCCGGAAGTATTCTTCCAGTATGGCGAGCATGAGACAGCTTATGAAACCCTTTTGTATTTGTGTGATGAAAATACGGAAAGGAGAGAATACCCGGAGGTTTCTTTTTCTGTTATCGGTTCAGTTGCCACAGGAATGATGGGTATAAAACCGGATGCGAGGATAAACAGTGTAATGACTATTTCCAGGTTAAGGAATAGTGAAGCCTGGGCGGAACTTCAAAACGTTCCTGTTTTGCAAAATAAACTGAACCTGCACCATGCAGGTCTATCTAAATCAGTACTAACCAATAAGGAAGGGAATGTACTCACCTGGAATGCTTTTTTCCCGGGGCGGCATAATACGATCAATGTTGATGGGATGCCTCAAAGAGTGCTTTTTGGGAAAGATATTTCCGGCCAGGAAACAACTGGCGTGGAAGTGACAGTACAACCGGGACAAACGGTCGAGGTGGAGGTGGTTGAATAATGAAGGGCATCTTGTGATTATAAGGAAAGAGATGTAATTTGCCATTTATATTTGAAAGCAGTCATTTTGGTGAATTTGGTACTTGCCGAATGAATTGCACTTGTACAGAAAAATAATTTCCCCAAAACCTCAAATATTAAACGAAATAAAGTAGGTAATTGGAAACAGATCATTGAGCCTGCCTATGCCGTCAGGCAGGCACATTGTGATCGGTGAGCTGTTTCTGGGATTGGAAAAATAGAAATTCTGTCCGGAAAACCAGCTCGCCGATCAATTCACTCCTGACCCTTCGGGTTTCCCTGACGGCGGGACAGGGTTGTTCATTGCTCAGCGATCTTGATCGTTTTATTCTAAATTATGACTAAATCGTAGCTTAATTGCTTATCAGTATAGGTAGAATGAATTCGGTGTGTACGGTTATGCTCAAAACGATCTGGAATTTTTAAAAAACTGAAAAAGCTAATTTAAAAAATAGTATCTATGAAAATTGGAATTAAAATATTGAGTGTTGTTGTTATTTGGTTTGCCTCGACAGTCTGGCTATTCTCCCAACAATACACCCTGACCTCCCCCTCCGGTAACCTTTCCACCACCATCAATGTGGAAGAAAACATTTCTCTGTCAGCTACCCTAAACGGTAAAGACTTATTCACCCTGGACAAACTGGCCATGGAAGTTGCCGAAGATTCCAAACTCTTCCAGGTGGGTAAAATCAAAAAGGAACACCGTGAGTCGATTGATGCTGCTTACAAGCCTGTCGTACCCATAAAATCTGCTGAAGTACAGGACAAGTGTAACCTGCTCAGACTGGAATTCAAAAAACATGCTATTGAATTCAGAGTTTATGATGAAGGTATTGCCTATCGCTTTGTGGGCGATTCAGACAAAGAGGTAACGGTCAAAGGCGAATCACTGGCGATAAACTTTGCCGATGGGGCCATGATTTGGTTTCCCGAGGAAGAAAGCCATTTTTCGCATAATGAAAGATACTATCAGCATGAAAAGGCTGCGTCTTTTTCGCCGGGGCAATTTTGCAGCTTGCCGATGCTGGCAGTGCCCAATGGTGTGAATGTTTTAGTTACCGAAAGTGATCTGGACGATTATGCCGGGATGTGGTTGAAAAAAGGTAAAGGTGATAATGAATTTTATGGCGTTTTTCCAAAATATCCCAAGGCATTGAAAATGACTTCCGACCGGGATGAAAGAGTGACCGGGCGGGAGGATTTTCTGGCCAAAACTTCCGGGAAACGGGTTTTCCCCTGGCGGATCTTTGCCATTGCGGAAAATGACGCCGGACTACTGACGAACCAATTGTCGTGGATTCTGTCCGATAAAAATCAACTTGAAGATGCCTCGTGGATAAAACCCGGAAAGGTAGCCTGGGACTGGTGGAATTACCTCAATATTTATGGGGTGGATTTTGAAGCCGGAGTGAATACAGAGACGTATAAATACTTCATTGATTTTGCCGCAAAATATGGTATTGAATACATCATCCTTGATGAAGGATGGTATAAATTGGGCGACCTCATGTCTGTTGTGCCCGAAGTGGATATGGATGAACTGGCGAGATATGCCAAAGAAAAAAATGTAGGATTGATCATGTGGGTGGTCTGGAAAACTTTGGATGATCAGTTGGAAGAGGTATTGGATCAGTTTGAAAAATGGGATGTAAAAGGTCTGAAGGTTGATTTCATGCAGCGGGATGATCAATGGATGGTGAATTATTACGAACGTATTTCCAAAGCCGCCGCCGAACGGAAGATGTTGGTTGATTTCCATGGCTCTTATAAGCCGGCCGGACTTCACCGGAAATACCCGAATGTATTGACCCGGGAAGGTGTCTGCGGTCTGGAGCAAAGTAAATGGACTGACAAGGAAACACCCGATCACAACGTTACCATCCCTTTTATCCGGATGGTAGCCGGTCCGATGGATTACACACCAGGAGCCATGGTCAACGCTTCCAAGGGTAATTTTGCGGATGTTTTCAACCAGCCGATGAGTATGGGCACCCGCTGTCATCAGCTGGCGATGTACGTGATCTATGAAAGTCCATTGCAAATGTTGTGTGACAACCCTACCAATTATCTCCGGGAACCGGAAATGATGAGTTTCCTGGGACCGGTACCTACCACCTGGGATGATACGGTAGTTCCGGCTGCCAAAGTCGGAGATTATGTGGTGACTGCACGCAAAAAAGGATCAGAATGGTACCTCGGTGCCATGACCGATTGGGATGAACGAGACCTTGAAATAACACTTGACTTTTTGGAGGAAGGAAAGGTGTACAAGGCTGCCATCTTCAAAGACGGTAAAAATGCCCATCGAAATGGGAAAGATTTTGCCATGGAAGAAAAAACATTCCGGAAGGGAGATGTTTTAACCATTCATATGGCTCCTGGTGGGGGATGGGTAGCGAGGTTGGTGGCGAGATAATTGATAAAAATAATTCCGAAATTCATTACTTTTTAATGAATAAGTTGTTTTGAGTGTTTGTCTTAATGAGGTAATATCCTCTTGGAAGACTGGAAATGTCAATTGAAATTGTTGTTAAACCTTTTCTCCTGAAAGAAATTGAGCCTGATAAAGAGTGCCCTTCAATTGTATATACGTCAATTTTCACCAATTCAGATTTAGGCCCCTTTACAATAATTTCTTCTTGTGCGGGAACAGGAAATATAGAAACAGCTTTATTATCTTTTCCGGTTACATAAGTTTGTTTGATTGGAGAAAAAGAGATGATTCCATTCATTTCATGAATTTTTATCCGGTAATAAAGAGTTCCAGTAACATTTGGAGAATCAGTTATTTTGTAATTGAAAATTTCAGAAGAGTTATTAGCTTTTACATCCACAGGCACTTTTGCCCAGACTATTCCATCTTTTGAGCGTTCAACAGTGTAAAAATCAATGTTGTGTTCCCCACTGGTTGTCCAGTTAATTTGGATTAAGTTCATTTCAACCGCATGGACACTGAAATCTATTAAAGTCAATGGAAGGACAACAGGATCCCAATGTAAACTAAAATATTTTTGGCCGATATTATCAAAAACCATACTATTGAAGTTTAAGTATTCCTGATACATATGAACCAAAGCATGTTCAACAACCAAGCCGGTTGTAAGGTCAATAGTTGTAATATAGTGACTGTTGTCCTCTTCACTTGTATATAAATATGTATATGTTTGATTCGTTTCATCAATGGATCCATTTCCATTTGCCGCGCCTAATAAAGTCCCGTCACCAACCTTTGAAACTAATCCGGAATTTGGATCAATGATGACCAGGTAGTATTTCGATAGCGAGTTGTTTTTTAGGAGACCATAAAGAATTCCCGACGAATTGTCGTATGAAATGTGTAATAAAAATTCTTCAGGAGGTAATGTGATCGTTGGATTGGAAATAATAGATCCTGTATTTGTATTAAGGGAATTTAAAATATTTAATGGAGTCAAAAAGGTATAGGTTTGACCTGTTTCGTACAAGGAACTAAATTTCCCTTGTAAAATTGCTGAACCAGAAATGGGGGCACCGATGTGAGTGGCACTACCTGTTGTGGGATCTACCGAAACGAAGAATTTCTGGTTGTTTGCATTGTCCTGTTCAATTCCATAAAGAGTTCCTGTAGAATTATCAAACTGTAAAGACCAAACCTTTTCTATGTATGGATTATGGATTACAGAACCATCAGCGGTGCTAATTGAAAATAATCTATGGTCTGGCTGGGCACTTTGAAAAATAAAAATTCCGGAATTTTCATCCATGGTACTTTCATCAACATAAACCCAAGTGATGTTTCCAATAGGTGGGCCAGGCTTTATATAGTCTCCGGTGACATTATTTATTTCCACAACAAATTCACCACTTTCCTGGGCTAAACTTACATGGTTCATTAGAATGAAAAGTGAAATAATTATCCAATGCCTCATATTGTTGTATTTATTTATTAGAAAATCCTAAAGTACTACACTAATATTTCAGCTAGATTTAGTCAATTGAGACTATATCATCTTTATAATACTCCCTCAATTCCACCAATCGCTCATGTAATTCCTGCCGGATTTCCGAATATTGCGCATCTTCATAAACATTCATCATCTCCTGAGGGTCTTTCTCCAGATCATACAGTTCCCATTCATCAATATCGTTGTAAAAATGAATGAGTTTATAACGTTTGGTTTTTACCCCATAATGTCGTTTGACCATGTGGATGCCCGGATATTCGAAATAATGGTAATACAGTGCGTCCCTCCAATTGTCATTATTGCCTTGGAATAAAGGGATCAGGCTTTCTCCCTGCATGTCTTCGGGAATAGCAGTCCCGGTGGCATGTAACATGGTAGGACCAAAATCCACGTTTTGAACCAGGTCCGCATTAACCGTTCCAGGTTTGATCTGAGCCGGCCAGCGCATGATCAATGGTGTGCGGAATGATTCTTCATACATGAATCGTTTGTCGAACCAACCGTGTTCACCGAGGTAGAAACCTTGGTCTGAGGTGTAAATTACCAAGGTGTTTTCAGCCATACCGGATTCCTCGAGGTACTCCATCAGGCGACCGATGTTTTCATCCACACTCAAAATACTCGCCAGGTAATCCTGCATGTACCGCTGGTATTTCCAGGAGGTAAGACTATCGCCGGAAGGGGTATTTTCTTTAAAATCCTGCTGGATCGGGCCATAAACGGCATTCCAATCAGCTTTTTGTTTTTCGGTAAGGCGATTGATCTGGTTGACATGAACCGGTGCGTACCAGCCCATGAAATCGGTAAAACCTAATTCAGTCGTGATGTCCGGATGGATCTTGTTGTCATTGGTCAGGCCCATGTGTTGGGATATGCGCATTTCTGCTTCTTTAGCCGCCCGTCCCCGATTGGCATAATCGTCAAAAAGGGTAGCGGGTTCAGGGATTTTATGATCCTTAAATGATTGCAGATGTCGCTGAGCCGGCCACCATTCACGGTGAGGAGCTTTATGCTGATACATCATCATGAAAGGCTTGTTTTTATCTCTCAGGGAATCCAGATAATGGATGGCCATATCTGTGATGAGGTCAGTTACATAACCTTCAACCCTGACGATGCCCGCAGGAGTCCGGAAATCCGGATTGTAATAGTGGCCCTGGTCCGGCAGAACTTTCCAGTAATCAAATCCTGTGGGTTCAGATTTGAGGTGCCATTTTCCAAAAACGGCGGTTTCATACCCATTCTGCTGTAGTAATTTCGGGTAGGTAACCTGAGTGCTGTCAAAGACATCTATATTGTCCTTCACACCGTTGAGGTGACTGAATTTTCCGGTGAGAATAACGGCTCGACTCGGTGAGCAAATGGAGTTGGTTACATGTGCCTGATCAAAACGAATGCCTTGCTCTGCCAGCTTATCAATATTAGGCGTTTCGATCAGTTCCGACCCGTAAGCGCTGATGGCCTGGTAGGCATGGTCATCAGTCATGATAAAAATGATGTTGGGCGGGTTGTCTGTATCAGGAGTAAATGGTTGTTCGTTTTTACAACTAAATACAATTGTTGCAACGATTGAGACAATGAAAAATCGATAAACAGCAGCAGAAATCATAGACAAAAAATTTTTGTGAATATAGCAATTTTGGGGCTCACTATTGCCTTCATTCAGTGCTTATAATAACTGGAATTATTCGATTCAGTTTCTAAATGGATTTTGCAGGAAGTCATCATGAGGAAAGGGATCAGGACGAGAAGAGGCACCTTTTATACATGGTTGCTGATTTTGATTTCAATTTACAAAATCCTGGTATAAGGATTGGTCTATGGTTAATCAAAACTATAAAAACAGAGCCTGTCCCGCACCAAAGTTCGGGAGAGCACTGAGGTAACCTGAAGCAACCTGAAACACTTGAAACCATTCTTCTCACATATTCTGGTGGAATACTTTAGGATTATCCACTTTTGTCCTGTAGATATTATCTTTATTCTGAATTGATAAAAATGAATGAACAATGCAAATTTTAGATTCTCCGAATATCCCTCCTGCAAATGGGCACTATTCGCCTGCTATCAAAAGTAAGGGCATGTTGTTCTTATCCGGACAGCTTCCCATCGAACCTGGTACCCGAAAGATCCCTGATACAATAGAGGAACAGACCGATCTTTGTCTTCAGAACGTTGAATTGATCATAAGAGAGGCTGGGTGTACCAAATCAAATATTGTGCAAATGAGATTGTATATTTCTGATGTTCAGCTTTGGGATAAAGTGAATGAGCGGTACGCAGCTTTTTTTGGAGGTCATAAACCTGTCAGAAGTGTAGTCCCAACCAGGGATTTACATTTTGGATGCCTGATAGAAGTGGAGGCAGTGGCTGAATTGCCTTAGTGAAAATCTGAGGGCAAAATTATTTCAGAAAGGTGAGGCCTGATCCCAGGCCTTCCATCAGTTCATGCACAGAAGTATTTTCCAGCATATCCTGGAGGCCCCCACGAATTTCCAAAAATTTATCGTGTACGGGGCAGGGCTTCTCATTACTGCATTCTTTTAATCCGAGCCCGCAGCCCTTGTAGATTTTGTCACCATCAATAGCTGCTACGATAGCACTTAACATTACCTGCGGTTGTTTGGATGGAAGGATCTCAAATCCACCTTTTGGTCCGCGTACGGAATCAACCACACCTTGTCTGGCCAGTTCCTGCAGAACTTTGGCCGTAAAAGCCATCGGAGAATCAATAGCTTCGGAAATGCTCTTCAGGCTAACTCTTCTCCCTTCTCGGGATTCATGGGCAATGAAAAAAGTTGCTCTGAGTCCGTATTCGCAGGCTTTTGAAAACATTTTGTTTTTGTGTTATTAATACAAATATAATGTTTTTTGCAAAAAGGACTTGGCTGTCCGAAATGAGGGTTGACATTTAAAACTCTTCCAGGAATTCTATTTGCGCCAATGATTTGCCGGATACGCGTTCGAACAGTTCATAGACCAATCCGTCCTTCAGTCCCACTCTTGGTACGAGAATATGTTTGCTATCCATGAATTGCATGACTTTTATATAAATCTGAGAAGCGGGAATAATAACATCAGCCCGGTCTGGATTCATTTTCAGCATTGACTTTCTTTCGCTGATGGTGAATTCATTGACATAGGCACGAATGCCTTTGAGTTCCACCAGGGAAATGACATTGTTTTGTCTCCTGGTCGCCAGTTTGTAGAGTTTGTTAATATTTCCGCCTGTACCAATGGCCATGACATTTTTGGCCTTTTTGGGTTTGACGGTTTTTAACCATGCCTGGATATCGCTGAATGTATAAATGCGGTCTGTGCGGGATAATTTTCGAACAGAACCAACCCGGAAAGACTTGCTGGCGATGAGTTTTTTATTTTCAAAAAGATTTAATTCGGTACTACCACCACCCACATCAATATGGATGTGATAATCATCGCTGAGATAGGGAATGATGGCTTTATTGAGTATCCTGGCTTCGTCTTCTCCGGAAATAATGTTAATATTTAACTGGAATTTTTTTGAGACCTGAGCGATGATTTCCATACCATTTTCAGCTTCCCTCATGGCGGAGGTGGCTACCGCGCTGTATCCCTTTACTTCATAGAGGTCAATTAAAATCTTAAAAGCTTTCATGAGCTGGAAAAAACGCTTCTGTGTTGGGGGTTGGATCTTTCCTTTTTTAAAAACATCACGCCCAAGACGGAGTGGAAAACGCAGGTATTCCAGTTTTTTAAAACTAACCTTATCCTGTTCTTCATAAACATTTACGATCTGAAGTCGGATGGCGTTTGAGCCTATATCTATTGCTGCAAGTTTCATGGATAAATTTTTCTCGCTTTAAGGTAAGGATTTGTTTTTAAATCTAAAATATGAGTTGTCTCGAGTTTTTGAAATTCAATTTTATAAAAACGTGAACAAGATTTCTCCAGATTCAGAATTATTGTATAAGGATTTAATCTGGGGGCTCCTTATTTAAGGTGTTGAAAAACATTTGTTTGTGCTTTGGTTTAATATCGCCTCAAGCCGGCTGGGCTTTTCATTTTGGCATTGCCCCAAAACGAAACAAAAACTCTAGAAAATCTAAACTCCTCCGTCAAACAGCAAGATTTTCGGGCATCCGCCACCAAATTATACGTGTACGGTTTCGAAGAAATTAGGAATACTGTTCAAGGGTTTTATACAAAACTGTAATATTAATCTAGGGTGACTAATATTTACTCCCAAAATTTATCCGGCCAGAATTCACAATTTTCAGGAGCAGTATGGTATTGTTCAATGATAGTCAGTTGTTCGGGAGTGGCTTGCTTCTGAATCTCATTAAACAGGACGCGTTCTTCAAATCGGATATGTTGTTTTAGTTTTTCTTCTATCTGAGTTAAAGTCTCTGTCAGGTCTGATTTTTTCTCAAAAAGTGTTTTCAATTCCTGATGTTCCGAAAGAGCCTGTTGTACGTGTGGGTTGTTTTTTGCCAGGATGGTAAAGGTGAACTTTTCCTCCAGCTCAAAATGCGGTGCCAGTTCATGTTCCCATGACCAATCCGCGTAAGCTTTTATGCGTTTCGGTTCAATATTGCGTTTGAGGCCTTCGCGAATTTTGAAACAAAGTAGCAGACCGCGATGGTGATCACGGCTTAATGGCTGTAGGGAAATATGGCGTTTTATCGGTTTGGGCATTAGTCAATATTTTCAATTTGTTGAACAAGGTTAGGAGGTAGTGTTTTATTCTTTTTCTTTTGAAGATATCTTCTCAGAACACCTCCTTTGATATTGTTGATGTCAAATTCCATGATAAACGCATCGGGGTCAATGTCTTCGATAACCCGATGGATTTTTCTGAGATCGATACGGTTGATGACGGTGTGGATTATTTTTAGTTCGTTGTTGTGACCATTGCTGCCAAAACCTCCTTCTCCTTTGTAAATAGTCATGCCGGCACCGACTTTTTGCAGGATTTGTTTTTGAACTTCTTCCTGGTTTTTCGAAATTATGGTCAGCCCGATGAAGTCTTCAAATCCTTCTATCATGAAGTCGGTCACTTTGGCTGTCACAATAAAGGTCAAAATGGAATATAGGGCAACTTCAACAGAAAACAATAAGGCTGTAATGCCAAACAAAATTACATTGAAAACGAGAATGACTTTTCCAATACTGATGCCCAACCGGTCATTCAAAAAAACACCCAAAACCTCCGATCCGTCCATTACGGAACCATTTCGAATGGTGATGCCGATTCCCAAACCGACAAATAGGCCCCCGAAAATGGAGATGAGCAATTTATCATCGGTAATGGTCTGGAAATTCTCCAGCTGGATAAAAATGGCCAGCCCAATGATACTGATAATGGATTTGACGACAATGCGTTTGGAAACGGTAAAATAACCCAACACCAAAAAAGGAATGCTGAGCACCACCAGCAAAATGGAAATATTGATGCCAAACAGTGCATTTAATAAAATAGCAATTCCCGTAACCCCACCATCCAGAAAGCCATTGGGCAATAAAAAGGCTTTTAAGCCAATGCTGGCCAGGACAATTCCTGCTCCAATCTGAAAATACTCTGAAACTAAAGTGTAAACCTTATTTTTCATGGTCATTGGTTTTTTGTATTAAACAACCTCATGCCATGTAAGTTTTCGGGGATTTCCCTTAATTCCAATAAAAGTTACTCCAGGGTTGCGCTTCCCGTAAGTTTAATGTCGGAAGAGGAAGTTCCCACCTCAAATTGGTATGCCCCGGGATTGATCACCATCTCTTTGGACGACAAATCCCAGGAGGCCAGATCCGCTACATCGATGGATACCGTAACCAATGTCTTTTGACCGGGCGTCAACCAAACATGTTGGATGCCAACCAGTGACTTTATCGGCATCTGGAAATGTTCCTGTGGCTTTTTTACATATACCTGTACCACTTCTTCCCCTGATCTGATACTTGTATTGGTCAGGAAAAATTCGATTTCAATAGTCTCGTCCTCGACACTTCCTTTTGAAGGAAAAGACAGATCTTCATAAACAAAGTCTGAATAACTCAAACCATGTCCGAATGGGAATAAGGGGTCACCTTTGAAATACCTGTAGGTTCGGTTTCGCATATTGTAATCATCAAAGGGAGGAAGGTCTTCTGTGTTTTTGTAAAAGGTTACGGGTAATCTGCCGGAAGGGTTCATGTTCCCGTAAATCACATCAGCGATAGCGTTTCCCCCCTGTTCTCCAGGGTACCAGACGAACAAAAGGGCATCGGCCAATTCAGCGATCTCTGGTAATGCAACGGCACTTCCGCCAGTAACTATAACAACCAAGGGTTTTTCGGGCGCTATCTTTTTTAATCTCCGTATAAATTCAATTTGATTTTCCGGAAGGCGGATATCGGTACGGTCACCGCTATCGGTAAGCATGGCATCACCCTCTTCCCCTTCCAGCATTCTCGAGTTGCCAATGGCTGCAATGGTTACATCAGATGATTGGGCGTGGTAATAACCATGATAAGTTGCTGTATTTAAAAGAGTACCCATGGCGTATTCCACCACAGTTCCTTCATCTGATTTATTGATCATGCCTTCAACCAGGGTCACCAGATTGCCCGAAAATCCATTGTAATTTCCAATCAAGACCATATTGTCAAAAGCGGTTGGCCCGGTGACAAAAATTTTCTGAATGGTATCTGAATTCAATGGGAGAATACCTTTATCATTTTTCAATAAAACAATTGATTTGACGGCTGCTTCCCATGCCAGTTGTCGGTGCTCTTCATTATTGAGGATATCCGGGGAAATATCGGCATATGGAGACTGATCTTCGTAATCGAGCAGGCCAAGTTTGATGCGTGAATTCAGGAGTGGTTTCAATAATTCATCAATTCTGGCTTCGCTGACATGTCCGCCCTCGACCGCTTTGTCGAGGCTTCTATAAACATTTCCGCAATTGAGATTGACTCCCGCTTCAGCAGCCATGGCAGCCGCTTCGATCTCATCTTTAGCGACTTTTTGATGAGAAATAAAATCCATCAACGCCCAGCAATCAGAGACGATATGTCCCTTGAATCCCCATTCATCCCGCAGGATGGATTGCAGCAGCATTTTATTTCCACAACAGGGTTCTGCGAAAAGCTGATTATAGGCACACATGACGGTTTCCACCTCAGCCTCCACCAGTTTTTTGAAAGCCGGAAGATAGGTCTCCCTGAAATCCACCTCATCCGGGACAGCATTGAATTCGTGTCTCGTAGCCTCCGGGCCACTGTGTACGACGAAGTGTTTGGCACAGGCAGCTGCTTTGAGATATTTGGGATGATCTCCTTGCAAACCATTCACATAGGCTACTCCTAATTTGGCCGTCAGGAAGGGGTCTTCGCCATAGGTTTCCTGTCCTCTTCCCCAACGGGGATCCCGGAATATGTTTATGTTGGGCGTCCAGAAAGAAAGCCCGGTATATTGCTGATAACTTCCGCGGGCAATGGCTGCATTGTGTTTGGCCCTGGCCTCATCGGAAATGGCCGAAGCCACCCGGTAGATCAGGTCTTCATCAAAAGTGGCCGCCAACCCGATGGCCTGTGGGAATACAGTGGCTTTACCTGCTCGTCCGATTCCATGCAAACTCTCATTCCACCAATTATAGGGAGGAATGCCCAGGCGTTCTACTCCCGGACTATTGTAGCGCATCATGGCCGTTTTTTCCTGAAGGCTCAATCTTTCAAGCAGATCATTGACACGGTCTTCGGAATCCATTTTTGGGTCTTGGAAGGGGAATGCTGGTTGAGCGAATAAGAGAGTATTGAGCAGTAAACAGATGCTAATGGTGGTGAGTTTTGGTAGGAATAATTTCATCTTGAGCAGGTTTTGATTATCCCACCAAATTATTCAAAATCTTCCATAGAGCATTGAAATTTTCAGTATATTTTGTTGCACCGGATCAAAAGCGGCTTTTTCAAACCGGGGGACTCTGATTCGGGGTTTTACATTATTGGAAAAGCCATATCCTTCAACGGGGAAACCCAGTAGGTTTTTGTTACAGATACCATCATCGTTGAGGTCGTGGAAGAGCGCTATGGCATATTTCCCGGGGGGCAAATTATTTATGGTGACAGATAGTGTTTTGGCGAAAACCGGCACTCTGACTACATGGAATTCCTTTCCTTCTTTTGGAAAACTTTCTTCCGAATTATAAAGAGCCAGTTGTACAGAACCCTGAGGCGGGTTAATATCCGTTATTTGAACGGTAAGACTGATGACATCCTGGGCTAAAATTGTGGATGTGAACAGACAACAGCAAATGAATAATAACGACTTCATGCAGGAGCTTTTTTCCGGTTTTCAATTAAGGATAAAAGCTGGTTTTTTACTCGTTTTGTTTGTGAGATACTTTTTAGGCGGAAGAGAAATAAGTGGAGCTACCGAAGGAGGCTCCACTTAAAATACTACTTTTTTGCTTTAAATTCAATGACATCAAAGTTCGCATTGAATTATTCACGTCATAAAGAATATGTTTGACCCAATATGGTTGTATTTGGTTCAGGATTTTGCAGAAAACAAAAGGATTAATAACCCTTTAGCGCCTGCGAAATGCTATGGTATAATTCATCTTCCCAATTGACTTTGGCGATTTCCGGTCTCGTTGGGTTTACCCTAAAATCGTGTGGGCTAATAATGACTTCAATTGGGGCAGGATGGATATGACTTATTAAAACAAATACTTCTTCGATGCCCTGATCACCAATGGGAACACAGCCAATCGTTTTGTTTTTCCCATGGATGAAAATGTCTCCACCCAGGTTTGTCCGGCCATCATTTTTGGCCATTTGCCGGTCAAAATCATTAGGGTAATTGACCTTTGCCGAAAGATGATACGAACTGTTTGGGTTCAGGTATTCGATCTGGTAAATGCCTTCGGGTACCTGGCGGTCTCCTTCTTTTAGCTTGGGTCCTGGTTTTCCACTAAAAGCTGTGAATGGATAGGTTTTGATCAATACAGGATTATCTTCTTTTTGACCATATAATTCCAGTTTGCGTTCTTCTTTGAAAATCAGGATGGAAATATTTTTGGGGAACCCAAAAAAACCGGCCTGCTCAAGATCGTCATTAAGTCTTGCCAAAACCAGGGAGTCAAATTTAGATTGGATGGATTTAACGGTCTCTCTGCCATTGGGCCTTGGATAGCCATCAATACTGTTAGTATTGGAACGAGTGAAAAAATAGGCAGCACCGGCTATTGCTGACAGGAATAAAAAAGATAGAAACAGTTTCATAAAAATGCCGGATTCAACATTTGGTTGAACCCGGCATTAATATAGTCTTTTGCTTACCGAATGATCCTAATTATCGGCTATTTTAACAAAGCTTTTTGAAATGGTCCCCTCAGGATAAATGAGTTCCAAAATGTACCTTCCGGTTTCTAAAAAGGAAACGTCCAGCCTCTCTTCAAAAGCTTGCTCAACAATTTTCTGACCATTAAGCGTGTAAACGGTCATTTGTTCGGGCGGATCGTTGTCCGTTTGTATGGACAAATGGTCTGTTGCTGGAACCGGATAAATTTTGATGAGCTCCCCTAAAGATATTTGATCTGTACCGGTTATGATTTCCTGTTCCATACCATAAGTTATTTCAGGTGAAATACCAGCCGGACAAATACCTACAAATTCAATAATGTTGGGTGATCCAAAGGAAGCAAAAAAGGGCCTTAGTACATCAAAGTCCATTTGTTGCAGGTTCAGGGTATCTGCATTAAATCCGCCGGAACTGAAATTTTCGAATTTGGTAAAATTTAACTTTTGATTATCGTCAATGAAGGCGGAAACAGCAATGAGATTCAAATCATATCGGGACACCTGAACAAACGGATAATCGATTCCCGGATTTGAACCGCCGCTAAGGGTGTCGTGCATCAGGGCGATAATGTCGAGCGTATCATAAGTCGTAAGGCCGGAATCATATCGTAATCCTATACGTTTGATATCGGCCGTATCCGCGACACCATAAACCTGAGAATTACTGGCATTGCTGGAAAAGTGAAAGGTTACCGGATCTGTGAAACCGATTTTTGGTGCCACATATTTGAAAATTCCGCCGTTACCATAACTTCCGGTAAATTGCATCTGACCATTGCTTTCTTCCCAAAGGTCGTATTCGCCGATGGCCTCCCATTTGCTTTCATTAATAACACCATCTTCAAAATCATCAAAGAAGTCAAAAGTAGCTGATCCGTTCATTTGGTTTTCAGCATTGGCAGGGCCTCCGTAATAAATTTGTAACTCAAATCCTCCTGAAGGTATTTCCGGAACTTTAACATAAAGTACGTTCATGGCCCTTTCATCAACTCCCTGAGCAAAAAAGGGCAGTTCTGTACAATCACTATCAGCGATTCTCAGGTCAGCACCGTCTGCCTGGAGTTTTCCTTCATCCACGAGTACTTTGGTATTGAAAGGAATGGCTACTGTTGATGATTCAATGGAGGAGGTTCCCGTCGGGGGAGTTAAGGTAATGGTTTGGAAATAGTTGAAGTTTTCGAAGCAGCTTTGTGCAGCCAGCGGTAAACTGAGCAAGGCGATCATTAGGGTGAGTAAGTGTTTGTTCATCTTTTTGAGAACAAAATTACCATGACCTTAAATTTGTAACCTCACCCATTGGGGTGATTTTATCTGGAATAATAAATCAAAGTTATTTAGTTGGAACATTCTTACCTGGCAAAACTCCGCTTGGATCTACTTTCCAGAATCCTGCCATTGACTGTTTTGGAAATGATGGTATGTAGTGGCAACTTTGTAGCCTTTGTATCAGCTGTAGGAAAATTTGCCAGGTAATAATCAGGAATTTCAGGAAACTCAAACTTAACCTTCTTTTTTAAGTCTCCTGATATTGTCCATTTTGACTCGATGGAGTGTAATAATATCTCATAGGCTTCTTTTGATTCAAAATGTACTTCCCGGTAAGTTATTTTGAACTTTAAATCATTGTTTTGGGCTGTTAAGTCAAAGCCGGTACTATTTATTTTATCAAAATTTACATCAAATTTTTCATAGGGGAAAGGTTGTATTTCCGGGATGGAATCACTCATGAATAATTGGTAATAGGAATTTGAGGAGGTGTATTTAGACCTCTCCGAATGCTGTAGGGCTAATTCAAAATCGTACAAAAAAATATTTTCAGGTATTAAGATTTCCAATTCTTCGATATGGTCTTCAATTCTTTCATGGAAGAGAAAGCATTTTTTTTGAGTGTCTTCATTGGTAGCAGATAATAAAATGTGCCGATTCTCAATGTTGGGTAGGGGAACGGTCTTGGCTACAAGATCATCTTTCAGATCCACCCAATCAAAAGTCATTCGATCTTCAATTTTCTCTTCAGGAATATATATGTATTTTAACTTTCCTGTACTGGTGTTTGTCAGGGTAAGGAAGATGTCATGTCCTCCAGAGTAATGTCGACTCAAGTGAAGGGCATCCTTCCACCTGCCTTTTGCCGATTCATGGCTACATTGGTCGCCAGACCAGTTTACTTCTTTTACCTTCCTCGCGTTTTTAATGATTATTTCTACTTTTCTCTTGTTAGGTTCACACATGGGAGGGGGAATAAAATCTGCATGATTGTCAATTATCAGTGTTGAATCTATGTTCAGGTATGTACAGGCTCTGTAATATCGTTTTGGAGGAGAAAACTTCTGTGAAACATATTCATTATAAATCGTCAGGTCGTATTGTTTCTCCTCGAGATCTTTTTGGAAGGTCAGGTAAGCATCTCCGATGATTTCTGATCCAAGCAACACATTTTCATAACGGATCATGCCATCCTGATCTGTAATTAAGATCAAAGACCGGTCGATATGTTTGAAAATGCTGGTATCTATCTCTATTTGAATTTGTTGACCAAAAGCGATTGAAATAACGCAGGTGAGCAGGAATAGGCTGGAGAGTCGTTTCATTATTGAAAATTTGGAGTAATTGGATTTTCAAATATACACGAAAAACCCGAAACCAGCCTGGTAGGCAAATGCCGGGTAGTTGGAATCTTACTTTTTACTTAACAAAGCATAAATATCCACACTGATGAATTTTCCGTTTTTGACCTCACAATCCCGCATGGTTCCTTCGAGTTCAAAATCCAGTTTGGCCATGCCCTTTTTACAATTGATATTTTCAGATTCGACAAAGCCTTCTATCCGGTGAAGGTCCAGTTGTTCAAAAGCAAAATCACAAAGGGTGATCAAGGCTTCTTTCATGAAACCCTTTCCCCAAAATTCAGGCAATAACCAGAATCCGATTTCAGCCTTTTTGTGCGTTTTGTCAAGGTCGTTGAATCCTCCTGCGCCCATGAATATTCCATTTTCAACATCACAAACGGCCCACCATATGCCTGTGCCTTTTTTTTTGAGATCGGCAAACCATTGCATTTGCAATTTGGTGGCTTCCAGACTATCGTAACTCACCCCGTAATATTTGATGATGTCGGGATGGGAAAGGCCCTTGAAGATGTTGGGTAAATCCTGATCAGTGATCTGGCGAAGCAATAATCTTGAGGTGGTGAGGGTAGGAAAGGTGGTGTTCATTTTAAGGGTAAATGTTGGAATGAGGAATGAATTTGAGGTGGAACCGCAGAATTTCCAACCGCAGAATATCGAATTCCGAAGTTTTTTATCACTTCTATATTCGATATTTGAAATTCTGCGGTTCTGCGGTTCCGTTAGTGTGTTTTTTTATTCTCCCTTGAAGCTTTTTTTACCTTTTCACAACCAACTTCCTCATCTCGATGAATTGCTGGCCCTGAATCTTTATTAAATAAACAGCAGCAGGCAGTTGAGCTACTTCGAGGTCCGCAAATTGCTGGCCCGCACGAAGCGTTGTGCTATTCAGTAGTTTGCCGCTGATGTCAAGTGTCTCTATCTGCAGATCTTCCGTAAGGGTATTTTCAAGTGCAACTCTTGCCCATCCGTCAGCCGGATTAGGTAAAATGGTTACGCCATATCCTTCCGGGAAGATATTTTGGAGGCTGGTAACAGTTGTAAATGTCTGCGTACTGGAACACGCTCCGTCATTGATGGTCAGTGAAACTGTATAATTGTCTACGTATTCATAGGTATGAACCGGATTTTGTTCAGTTGATGTATTGCCATCACCAAAATCCCATAACCAGCTGGTAGCACCTGTTGATTCGTCTGTAAAGGAAACGCTGAGGTCTCCTTCATCCACGAAACTGAAATCGCTGGTAACTGCGCTTACTGTCACGGGCACCGAAGCAGAAATACATTGCACGGGGCGAACCTCAATGTCGTAGAAATAATAGTAATAGCTATTTTCCGTAGGGAAGGCAGAGGAATTGACAATGGTCAACATATCCTCCAATTCAAACGGGTATCCTGGCGCCTCATCATTTCTGTAAAGACCGACGTTGTTTCCTCCAATATTGTAATCACCAGCTTCAGGAACAGTCATGTTCAGGAATATTCTTTCAGGACCTCCTGAAAGAAATACAGTTACCTGATCGATGATTTCGGCTCCGGCAGGCGCACCCCCATCAGTATTAAATCCACTTCCGATGGTAAATGTTCTTTCTCCAGATCCCTGAGCATTAACCCATACCGAGACGATCTCAATGGCCTGATCTGCTGTAAAATTCAAAGCCCCGTGATAGGCGGAGTTATGATATCCTCCGCTTCCGAAACCCGGATCTTCCGGCCCAATATATCCTGAAGGACCCCCTTCAAGATTTTCTACATAAAAGGTTTGAGGGCTCCCAACAGAAGTTACTTCATAAAAAGGACCATTATGAATGACCTGTCCATCCTCATCCCGCCATTGTGCCAGTCCGGTGGTAGTTGTTACGATTTGTGCGTCATCACCAAGGCATACCTGCACATCTTCCACTTCAGGTGAAGGTGGTAGCTCGATAGTAATTTGCTGGGTTGTAGTGTCATTTCCGATATTATTGGAAACAACCAACTGAATCGTATAGGTACCACTACCCGGGAAAGTATTAACAGGGTTTTGGTCCGTTGAAATATTCCCATCTCCGAAAGTCCATTCATAGGTGTGTATAATATCATAACTTTCGTTAATGAAGGAAATTTCGCTGGAACATGAGTTTACACTTACGGTAGAGAATTGAGCAACCGGAGCTTCTGTAGCCACCAGACACGCGGGAGGTAAATCAAATGCTTCGACCTGATCCGTTCTGCTTGATGGACTTCCCTGATCAGCGCTGTATCCCAATCCACGATTGGCAAACGCTTCCCAGATCAGACACTGGTGGGCACCGTCGTAAAGTAATTCATCCGCTGCCAGAATGGCATCGCGTCCATCGACCATACCGGGGTTGCAAGGCTGAATTTTCAAAGCCTCGGTAACCAACTGCATGGCAATATTATTACCTCCGGTTCCCTGGTAAAGATCCGGATCAGGAGTCCCGCCATATTCATCGATAAGTGCCCAGGTCATATCCCACAACACGGTGGCAAAAATGAAGCCTACTCCATGAGGTTGGGAAATACTTGACGTATTATTCGAATCTCCATAGGTATATGGATTGATATTGAAATCGGTAGAATAAGGAGCTGGACGAATTCCGGTTCCGGTAATAGGTTCTCCACTGGACCACGTACCCATACCTCTGACGTCAGTTCCCTGATCTCCTGGTTCTATAGTGATAACCGTTGCAAACCAGTCACTCCAGCCTTCTCCCATTTGTTCGTCACCCCATAGACAATCAGCATTATCTCCACCTCCGGTCAATCTGTTGGAAATCCCGTGCGTATATTCGTGAGCGATGATCCCATTATCAAAATCGGCATCCTGTATGATTTCCTCGAGGCCTGCATTACTGATGGATGCACTCACCGGACCATTTTCCAATTCTGCTTTGATCAGATCTCCGTCACTTTTAAAGATCATGATCGAAGGAATGGTAATTTGACCTTCGGTTCCTCCCATGGTAATAGGCGCTCCGTCGTTGTTGTTGACAACGATTACGGCTACCGCTCCCTGGTTTTGTGCACTTAACACCTTTACGGTGAAATTACATTCCCCCCTATCAACCAGTGCAATTTTACCAGCAAGATCCGCTCCGTTCACAATCGTTTCACATCCGTCATTGATAGGATCAACATCATCCTCTACCAACACAACTTCAGCAGTGATAGGTGTTGCCGGCAGACCAGGTCCGAAATTAGCATCGGTGGACGGATAGGAGCCTTCAATGGCAGCAGGGCTATGGATATTTAGAAATTCTCCAAAACCACCATACCACAAATACATCTGCATCCTTGGATTGAAACCATCCGGTGGAGTGGCGAAGTTGGCATTGTTGGACCCACTACCGTCCTGGGCTTCAGCCAGGACATAATCATCACCTTCTCCTCCATGACCGTAATTGCTCAACTGGAAATTTCCACTGGCTTCATCAAAACCGTAATAATACCAGATGTCGTGCATCATATTGTTCAGATAGAAAAGGTTGGTGATAGCCGCCGGCTGGTAATCAACAGGGTTGTCAGCAGGGTTATATGGGAAATCAAATTCAAGCGTTTCCCCGCCATCAGGACTGAACCCGGCGTCAGGATTATTGGTGTCACCGGCATCTTCATAAGCAAAAACATTATTACCTCTGGTGATGGTATATTCGGCACCGTCTACACCGTTTGTATCATGCCAGCCATAAGGAGATGCATCAGCATCAGCCGGGTCTGTAACTATCGACCGGTCCCCGTGGCCAGGGCTTTCAAGAGGAAGCGGGAATACATTATAGGAATTAGGGAGATTGAAGGTTCCCAATGATTTTTTCGTTGATTTTTTGGCATGTCCGTGATCGCATTTGGCAAAAACGGTATGATCTACCTTGCAATGGGTAACCCAGTCGTTTTTATGAACCAGCTCTCCTGTGTGAGCATCTATGCGTACAGACCACCAGTGATTGGCATCAAGCGTATAAATGGAGAGGTTCCAGACCAGGCGTACATCCTTTTCGGAAATGGCCTGAAACATGAGTTCTACCGGAATGTTCTCCAGGGAAATTCCGGCTTTATTGTATAGAAATCTTGTCGAACTGGTTGCTTCCAGGGCACGAAGGTTAGCCGGCGAGGGCAGATTCAGTTGCTGTGCCGCAGATTGAATCGCCTCAAAAGGGTTCAGCGTTGGGGTCGTGTAACTCGCCTTTTTGTCTAAATTTTGAACCAATCGGTTTCCAAAACTAACCACCTTACCATTTTTAATGGCAAAATTGGCTACACCGTTAAAAATACCAATCCCCTGATACTGCTGGCGGATATACACATAGGTCGCTCCGCTTTGGCGGGAAGTATGTTGATCCGTAATAGTCCAGCCTTTTATATCATTAGAGGAAAGTTCAAGGGCCTTGCTATTGGCCTCAAGGTACTGCTGGATGATAGTCGTTGAATTTTGTCCGGTCATTACAATGCTGCCCAGCAGGAACAGCGCCATTAGGAAAGATTTTTTCATACTGAATCCGTAAATTTTGTTTGTGTTTTAAATCAGATTGATTGGTAAATGTGGGTGGTCAATTAGAGCCTGTAAAAATAATAATAAAAAGGTTTTTCCGGCAAAAGGTTTAAGGCGGTGATTAGGTTGGTCTTATGCAAGACGAAATTTTTTGAGTGTAAACCGTACATCCGGTTATTTACCTGTGGTTAATATAAACTTAAAGGAAAGATAATTCGATAAATGCTGGCTGTCCCGGCGTATTAAATAATTTTGCTCGAATAAATAAAACCTATTAATATGCTCGTTGGAGAAAAGATCAGGCACTGGGTTTTCAATAAAGTACATACCGGAAACCTCGTCTACAATACCTGCTGGGAAGATCCCCGATGTGACAGGAACTTGATGGAGTTTGATAAAAAGAGTGAGATTGTTATGATCACGAGCGCAGGTTGTAATGCTTTATCTTATTTGACGGACCGCCCAAAGACTATTCATTGTATCGATATGAATTCCCGTCAAAATGCCTTGCTCCAATTGAAATTAGCCCTGCTTAAGAATACTGATCATGAGACTTTGTTTGGTTTCTTTGGCAAGGGAAAACATCCCCAATTCGATGTAATTTACGAACATTCCCTAAGGCAGTTTTTACCATCTTATGCCCAAAAATTCTGGGACCGGAACATTCGGTATTTTTCTGACAAAGGTTTGCGTAAGAACTTTTACCATTACGGCACCTCCGGAATGATGGCCTGGTTGTTTTCGGGATATATCAAATCAAGGAAGAAGCTTAAAAAGCAAATTAAAGCCTTGCTCAAGGCACAGGATCTGGAAACGCAAAGAGCCTTATATCCGCCCATTGAGAAAAAATTGTTGAACAAACTGGTACAGTCCGTGGTCAATCGACATGTAACTATGTGCATGCTGGGAGTTCCTGAAAGCCAGCAGGAGTTGTTTGTCAACAAATATTATGACGGAGCTCTTGGTTTTATCAGGGAGCGGCTTCGCCATGTTTTTACAGAGCTTCCTATCCACGATAATTATTTCTACCGAATTTACATTGCAGGAAAATACTCCAAGACCTGTTGCCCGGATTATCTGAAGGTTGAAAACTTTAAAACACTGAGCAGTCAGGTTGATAAAGTAAATACCTATACCAGTACTGTTGCTGATTTTCTCAAGGAAAATCCCGGAAAATACTCCCATTTCATTTTACTGGATCATCAGGATTGGCTGGCAGCGAATGATACGGAAGCTTTAGAAGAGGAGTGGAGATTGATTCTTCAAAATAGCCGGCCCGGGACTAAAATCCTATTGAGATCGGCTGCAGAAAAGGTTGATTTCTTCCCTGATTTCGTATTGGAAAGCCTTGACTTTGAAGAAGAAAACGTTCGCATCCAACATCAGTTGGACCGGGTAGGGACTTATGCCAGTACCTATCTGGGAATTGTGAAATGACCCAATTGTCCCTAATCCGATAAAAATCTGACATGAACACCACAACCGTTACCCATACTTCAAAAGAACAGCAGGCAGAGGCCATGAAAGCCTACTACAAACTGCATGCTAAAATATATGATTTAACCCGTTGGAGTTTCTTATTTGGCCGTAAAAAGATCATTCGAATGCTGGCCGATATAAACCCTTCCGCCCGTCGGATCCTTGAGGTAGGATGTGGAACGGGGTACAATCTTAAAAGACTGGGCAATCAGTTTCCGCTCACCCAGGTGATCGGAATGGATGTTTCCCAAAAGATGCTTCAAAAAGCACGTAAGAATACCACTGTTTTCGAGGATCGTATCCAGCTCATTGAACAAGCGTACACTTTTGGTGATATGAAATTCAATGCCAAAATGGATATGATCCTTTTTTCTTACGCACTGACCATGATCAACCCTCAATGGGAAGAATTGATCGCCCAAACGGCCTATGACCTCAAACCCGGAGGATTGATCGCCGTTGTCGATTTTTATGATTCCAGGCATCAGTGGTTCAAAAATCATATGGGGAATAATCATGTGCGTATGGATGGACATTTGAATCCGGTGCTCAAGCGTCATTTTCAAACAGAACATGAGCAGGTCAGGAAAGCTTATGGAGGGGTCTGGCAATATTTTATTTATATCGGAAGGAAAGGGTAAAATTAGGTTGCTTTTTTCGAAAGGGTTTTCAATTAGAGTTGATAATCGATTTCTGGTAATTCAGGAAAATTTCCAGCTATAAAAAAAACAACTGGTACTGAATAGAGTGGCTCAGTTGAATAGTTCACGCAGATAACGCAGCATCCTATTTAAAATTAAAAAATTATATCAGCAATGATCCGCGTAATCCACGTGAAATAATACAAAATTTTGCGATGAGGTTTATTCTTTTTTTAAGCCAACTTCGCCTTTTGAATCGTTATTAGCGATTGATAACGATCTTTTTATAAAATAAGTGACCATTTTTTTGCAGTAGGAGCGTGTAAAAACCTTCCGGTAAATCTCCCAGGCCAACCCCAATGGTTTTGTCGTCAATCAGCTCTTGAGTAATATTTACTTTCTTTCCCTCACTTGAAAAAAGGATGAACGATTCCAACTGACCACTGTCATTTTGAATGATCAAATAGTTATGGGCAGGATTCGGGAATATCCTGATAGAACGATTATCAATTTCCGAAATGGCATCAACAATATTTAATATAATGGTAGTGTCCATTATACAATCATTAATATCAGTGACCGTAAGCGTGTAACTTCCTTCTGCCAATCCAGTGATTGAATTGATGGTTTCTCCATTACTCCAATTGAAGGAATAAGGTGATGTGCCCCCGGAAACGATAGCTTCAATGGCTCCCTCCAATTCAGTTGTTTCGAGGTCGTCATTGGTGATATTTAAATCAATGATTAGTGCAGGGGGAGTGGTGATCTCAATATTTTCTATGATGGTACAACCTAAACTGTCCGTTACTAAAATGAAATAATCGCCGGCAGGAACTCCGGAAATCGTATTTCCGGTCGAACCGTTATTCCATTGATAATTATATGGCGGGTTTCCTTCGGTAACGAAAACTACAGCACTCCCGTCTTCATCTCCATAACATTCGGGATGGTTAATATCTGAGAGGATGGATAAAACCGATTCCTGAATTTCAACCGAGTCTGCCCGCAGACAACCATTAGCATCCTCGACCGTTACAGCATAAATACCTGAAGGCAGGTTGTCAATCAAATCGGTACTGGCACCCGTATTCCATGAATATTCATAAGGTTGAGTACCTACTGAGATATTGACGCTGGCAGAACCATCCTGCTCGCCGTTACAACTTGCGGATACCTGTCCTGCCTCAATAACAAGGTTCGTGGAGTCTATTTCAAACGTATACATTGCGGTACATCCGTAAGCATCCACTATATTGACCGTGTGGGATCCGCTGCTTAGATTGTTGTTTTGGTCATCTCCTGAAAGGCCGTCCCATGTGAATTCGAATGGCGATTGACCTTCCTGGATCGTTATTATAGCTGAGCCATTATCCATGCCAACACAGGCAGGTTTTTCAACGGATAGCTGCGTTTCAAGCATACTTTGCTGAATAATGATCGAATCTGAGAAAACACAATCATTGGCATCGATGATTTGTACTGAGTACTGTCCGGGAGCTAAATTGGAAATCGTATCTGTTTGAAGTCCGTTGGACCATAGAAGATTGTAAGGCGGCAACCCTTCCTGAATGACAACGTAAGCCTGTCCATCGGGTTCTTCAAAACAGGTTTTGTCTTGCTTCATCAGGGTGGCGGATAAATCCATTTGCTCCAGTGAAATTTCAAATTCTTCGGTACAGCCATTTTCATTGTTCGCTATTACCGTATAGGTGCCTTGTTCCAGGCCGGTCAATTCCTCCTCAAAAGAGATATCATTCCAGGTGAAAACTGTGGAATTGTTAGCACTGGTATTTATGATACTACCATTATTTTCACCACAGGTAGCGTCAATTTTGTCAAAAGACGGAGCAAACCAAAGACATTCCGCACAAGCTGGATTTACTTCTGTAACAGCAAGTACGTGTCCCAGGATGATATTAACTTCCCCATCCTGGTCATAGTCGGTAACTTCGATGGCGTCATATTCTCCCAAATTACGGGCAATCGGTTGACTGGTAATGTAATCACCGGTATGATCGATGTAATAAATAAGGTCATCCGAGGTTGCGATTATTTCAGGGGTGGAATCCCCATTCAGATCGTGGATTTCAATTCCGTTAATGGCATTAGGTGAAATCAAAAAGGTTTCCAGAACTTCCATGGTATTACCCTCAATAATCTGGATATGGCCGCTTTCCATTCCGGCAATGATCTCCAGGTTTCCGGAATCGTCCCAATCGTAGAGTTTTATGGCAGAATACTGATCACTGGTACTTTGGCTTTGCACATAGTCCCCGTTGTCGAATTTGTAAATCTTGTTTCGACAATAAACGATTTCACTTTCCGGGTCGTCATCAATATTTCCGGTAAGTAGTCCTTTGGGTATACCGAAACCTGAATTTTCTTCACTTTCCCATTCTATAATGAAATTTTCACTATTGAAGATATAAACTTTTGATCCGGTCGCACAGATTAATTCCAAGGCATTGTCACCGTCAATATCATCTACCTCCAATGCAAAAAAGGCATCGATATCAGAACTGAAATCAAATTGGTGGATCGTTTCGATACTATGGGTATTCCCGTCTATCACCCATAATTTTCCATTGTAGGTATAACCCGCAGCGACAATAATATCCAGGTCACCATCACTATGATAGTCTGCTATTTCAATGTTGTAAATTCCCGTCCAGATGTTTGCGAGGAAGTCTTCATCAGACCGGAATTCAATGGCTTTTGTTTCAGCATCATAGATCGTTAAAATCCCGCTGTCCCCACTATTACTTTCATAACTAATCGCTATGATCTCCTGCTGTCCATCTTCATCTACATCTTCGATCTCTATGGCATAATACGGACCATCGATGTGCTGGCTTTGCCATTCAAGAATGTCATCATCCAGATCATAAACAAATAAATGATCTGAACCGGAAGAAGAACAACCAGCTCCCCAGACAACTTCCTGGTTCTGGTCATTATCAAAATCTGCAACCGTCACTCCTGTGGAACCATGTGCGGGGTTGTCGAAGGACCAGATGAGCCAACCGGTTGTAGAATTGTGGCAGTGGAAGTCTCCCCATTGGCCATCGCCATACAGGATTTCTTCGATCCCGTCACCGTTGAGGTCCTGGAGAGAAAAAGCAGCTATGTCTATATTTGTTTCTATATCAAATTTTAGAGAGGCTGTTTCCACATCGTACACTTCTATAGAGTACCAGAGGTTGGCGACAATAGCTTCGAGCTTATTATCCGCATCTACATCCGTCAGTTCAATATGACCGTTTTCTTCATCAAGATCGGCACGGAAATCATATTCTTCCGTGTAGGAGTCTCCGGAAATTTCCAGTGTTAAACCATGGGTGAATACCGTTTCTATCTGATCATCACCATCCACATTGCCAATATCAAAATCTCCGAACTCACCTTCAAAGGATTGTTCCATTTCAAAACTACTGATATTGATGAACACCAGATTGTCATTACTGCCTGCGACCAGTTCCTTGATACCGTCATTGTCCGCATCCCCGAACCGTATTTGTTTTATACCTTGCCAGCTATTGATGAAGGATAGGTCAACAGTATGGATTACAGATAAACTTTCAAAATCAAAAATGTGGACATAACTGTCTGCTGCGAAGACCAGTTCCTCACTTCCGTTTTCATCGATATCAATAAGTTGCATCTTAGTAATCTGCCTTTTGTAAAACTGACTGATGAAAACTTTTTCAAAATTTCCACTCTGTGCATCGTAAGACAGGATGTACCAAAATGAATTATTATGATAATCAGCATTCGCAATTAAGTCCGTGGTACCATCATTTTGAAAATCAAAAGGAATCAAGCTATTGTTGTAGCCAATACATTCTCCAAATATGACATCTTGCCAGAGGATTTCACAGGATGCCTCCCCTGTAGTTGTTGGGGGAGGAACGATGAGACTTGTAGGAGATGGGGGAATGAGATTGTTTTGAAATCCCATCATTTCTTCAATAGAGTAGTTGATCTTTTGATCTCCATTTTTGATTACCTGGTTAAATTGGTTAAATTCTTTTTGTGGAGATTCAAAGATTTCCTGAGCAGAAGATTGTAAGGACAAAAGCAGGAAGAAAAAACAAAAGAAAGATCGTGTTAGCTTCATTTGAATAAATTTTATTGGACAGTAAATTTTTTGATTTTTGGGGTTAAAGAGCAAGGATATAAATGTACGTAATTAATCTGTTTAGAGGAGTAAATGAAAGGGCAATTATTAGAAAAAAAATGAGATTAGAACAATGAGAATAATTGAAGGACTGGAGTAAAAGTAACCAATAAAAATCATCTGCTTTTTCAGGAATAAATCCCATGAGTCAAGCGCCGATCTCGGCCGGGATACCATAATGGTCAAAAATACTCAAGACTTTTTCCTGTGTTTCCTTTGCTGGTTCACTCATGGAACCCGGGTCGTAGACTGCTCCAAGTTTTTCGTATTTCCTGGAGGCAATATTGTGATAGGGCAAGATTTGAATGTGCTTTGGTTTTGTGTTAAGTTCAGCAATAAAAGCAGCGGTCTGACGGATGTTTTCTTCATCATCATTGACCCCTCCGATCAGGGGGATTCTTATGTCATAACTGGCTCCGTTCGCGCTAAGCAACTTGAGGTTTTCCAGAATTTTCTCGTTGTAGACTCCTGTATATTTTTTATGCTTTTCAGAATCCATCATTTTCAGGTCGTAAAGGAAATGGTCTGTTTCTTTTGCAACTTTCATCAACACTTCCGAATTGGCAAATCCGGTTGTATCCACGCAACGATGAATGCCCTCCCGGCCGCAAGCTTCCAGTAGTTCCAGTAAAAACCTATGGTGCATTAATGGCTCTCCACCGGAAAAAGTGACTCCGCCTTCAGATTGATCCATGATCAGGGTCTCCCGTCGGATAACTTTCATCAGCTCCTCAACCGATTTGGCCTCTCCTGAAATTTCAGTGGCTTTGGTCGGACAAACCTCTGCACATTTTCCACAAAGGATACATATTTCCTTGTCCGTTACAATTCCTTCTGCCGTAAGCATACAGGCATTTTGCTCACAGGCTTCTACACATTGTTCGCAGCCTATGCACTTCGAGGAAGTATACAATTTTTCCTGCTTTTTGGACATGCCCTCCGGGTTGTGGCACCATTCACAGGATAACGGGCAACCTTTGAGGAAAACAGTTACCCGTATTCCCGGTCCATCGTTAATGGCATATCGTTTTATGTCGAAAACAAGGTTGTTCATGTTGCAGGTTACAAGTTGCAAGATTTAAACTTCGAAAATCGGTGTTGGGTATTCAATATTCTGCTGTTCTGTTCCATTTTCCGGTAATGGAAAGAGACCTGCTTCGACAAGGTGTCGCCTTTTCCTCCCTTGTTGGCCTGGCAAAGGCAAAACCTTGAGTTATAAACTAAAACGATTCATTCTCTGTTCGGTCAATTACTTCCTGTTGCAGATCTTCGTTCATGTCATTGAAATAATCACTGTAGCCGGCCATTCTCACCAGCAGGTCTTTGTAATCTTCCGGGTTTTTCTGGGCTGCTCTCAGCGTTGCGGTATCCACAATATTGAATTGAATATGATGGCCACCCATGGTGAAATAGCTGCGGATCAGCTTGCCCAGTTTTTTGATATCCTCCTCTTTTTTCAAAAGGCTCGGTAAAAACCGTTGGTTAAGCAAAGTCCCTCCGGAGCGGGTATGGTCCAGTTTGGTCAGTGATCTGATCACGGCAGAAGGACCGTTTACATCACATCCGTGAGAAGGAGAAGTGCCATCAGAAATGGACTTTCCTGCAAGTCTTCCGTTTGGTGTAGCGCCCATTACTTTTCCAAAATAGATATGACAGGTGGTGGACAACATATTTAAGTGGTATACTCCGCCCTTGACGTTTGGTTTGCCATCAATGGCCTTGATCAAGTCATCATAAACCTGCAGGGCAATGTCGTCCGCATAGTCATCGTCATTTCCGAAGAACGGTGTCCGGTTTAGGATGGTTTGACGAAGGACTTCTTCCCCTTCGAAGTTTTTGGATACTGCATTAAGGATGTGATCCATCTCGAAAGTTTTCCTTTCAAAAACATGGTGTTTCAAGGTCGACAAACTATCCGTAACGGTTCCCAGGCCTGTACACTGAATGTAATTGGTGTTATACCTCGGGCCGCCATTGTAATAGTCTCTGCCTTTGGAAATACAATCCTCAATAACCACAGATAAAAAGGGTGCCGGAGCATACTTGGCAAACATCCGGTCAATATAATTGCTGACCCGGATCTTCTGATCCACAATGTAATTGAGTTGTGTAAGAAAGGCCTTGTACAGTTGATCGTAATTTTCAAACGTTCGCGGATCACCTGTGGCAATGCTGACTTGTTTCCCTGAAGTAGGATCGATGCCGTTGTTCAGCGTAACTTCGAAAATCTTGGGAACATTAAGGTAGCCGGTCAGTACAAAGGCTTCTTTACCAAATGCGCCTACTTCAATACATCCGCTGCAGCCACCTTCGCGGGCATCAGTTAAGGTTTTGCCCATACTAACCATTTCCATGATATAAGTTTCCGGACTGAAAACGGAAGGGTACCCATGTCCCTGCCGGATCACCTTACAGGATTCATGGAGGAACCTGTCCGGAGTCTTGTGACTGATATGAACTGAAGTGCCCGGTTGCAAGAGGTGCAGATCCTCAATGATATTTAACATGATATAGGAAACCTCGCTCACCCCATCGGAGCCATCTGCCTTGAGCCCGCCGATATTGATGTTGGTAAAGTCGTTATAGGTACCGCTTTCCCTGGCTGTGATGCCTACTTTCGGAGGAGCGGTGTGATTGTTGACTTTGATCCACATGCAGGATAATAATTCCTGAGCAGCTTCCCGGGTTAGGGTTCCTTCGGAAATTTCTTTTTCGTAGAATGGGGTCAAATGCTGATCGAAATGCCCGGGGTTCATGGCGTCCCATCCATTGAGTTCCGTGATGGTGCCTAGGTGGACAAACCAATACATCTGGATGGCTTCCCAAAATGTCCGGGGAGCATTGGCAGGCACCCAACGACAGACTTCAGCGATTTTCAGCAATTCTGCTTTCCGAACAGGATTCTTTTCCGTTTTTGCTTTTTCTTCCGCCAGAACAGCATGCCTTTCCGCAAAAAGGATGATGGCATCACAGGAGATGTCCATGGCTTTTAATTCTTCGGCCTTGTCATTGGCTTCCGGATCGTTGAGGTAATCCAGAGATTCCAGGTGTGCTTTGATCTCTTTTTTAAAATCCAGCATGCCTTTTTGGTAGATCTTTCCATCCAGGGCAGTGTGGCCCGGGGCACGTTGTTCCATGAATTCGGTGAATAAACCTGCTTCATAGGCCAATCTCCAGGAATCCGGAACATGGTTGAAAATGCGTTCCCGCTGGGTGCGTCCCTGCCAGAATGGGATGACCTCCCGTTCATACGTATCGATATCTTCCTGGCTGATGGTGTATCGTTGTTGGTCTCTGGAGTTCAATACATGAAAATCCTCCACGGTGTGGCAGGTGAGCTCGGGAAAGGTGGGCACGGATTTGGGGATCGGACCGCGCTCTCCGACGATCAATTCGTCATCGCCCAGGTAGAGGGTCTTTTTTTGGCAATGATCCAGAAAGGTGAGGGCCCGCATGACCGGTACGGAATATTTGCCATGATGTTTTTTATAAAAGGCAGTCTGGTGCAGTGCTCTTTCTATGGAAATGCTGGGTTGCGCCTCAAAACTCAGTTTTCTGAGTCGTTGAATCCTGGGATTCATGCCTGGCCCAATGGCATTCTCATTTCTTGGTTCATAGAAATTTCCTTCAGCAGCAGCCTTTCGTTCCGGATTGGTTTGGCGGTCGGTTTTACCGATGATCTCTTTGACGGTTCGCATGTGTTTAAAATTTGGATATAACCACTACAGTTGGGTAGTGAAATGCAAAAAAAGACAAATATTCAGGGAAGGAGTGTTACCGGTAGAACATCCAGCATTCAAACAAGCATTTATAGCTTTTAATCGCAAAATGTAGGTTCAAACCCATGTGGAAAGGTTTGTTCAAAAATACGGAAATTGTCTTGGAAAACCAAGTTGGCAAGAAAAGGTTCAAAATTAGTTTCAAGGGGTTGTTGCCATAAATACTATTTGTTGGAAAAATAGTATTTAAAGGTATGGTTTTCCCTCGACAAGGGGTCGCCTTTCTACCCGCTGATCATCCCAAAGGCAAACCCTTGAATGCCAACTGCCAACTGGTACTGTAGACTAAAAACTAACTCAACACCCGCACAATCTCCTCAATATGCAACTTCTCCTGCGTTCCTTCCGTCATATTCTTAAGTGTAAGCAGGCCTGATTCCATCTCATCGCCGCCAATGATCAGGGTGTATGGTACGTTGCGGGAATTGGCGTATTTCATCTGCTTTTTCATCTTGGCAGGTTCCGGATAGAGGTCGGCATTAATGCCGGCTGCACGAAGACTGCCTAAGGTCTGGAAGGCAAAGTTGTGGGTTTCGTCATCAAAAGCGATCAGTAATACTTTCAATGCAGCAGCATCTTCTTTTGGGAAGAGATTCAATTCCTGCATGACATCATAAATGCGTTCTGCACCAAAAGAAACCCCAACACCTGATACATCTTTCAAACCAAAGATTCCGGTGAGGTCATCATAACGGCCGCCGCCGCCAATGCTGCCCATTTTTACGTCTTTAGCGGTTACTTCAAAGATGCATCCGGTATAATAGCTGAGCCCTCTGGCGAGGGTAATATCAAATTTAACTTCATTTTTGGCTGCATCTGTATTCAGGAATTGCATGACCTTTTCAATCTCTTCAACCCCTTTGCGACCAGTTTCACTTTCGCTGAAAATGGCTTTTAAACCATTAAGTGATTTGGTTTCCAAAATGGCATTCACGCGATCCACCGCTTCATTGGAGATGCCGCGCTTCAGCATTTCTTCCCGGATACCCTGAGGACCAATTTTATCGAGTTTGTCGATAGCAATGGTCATGTCCATGAATTTGTCGGTGATTCCGGCAGCTTCTGCAATTCCGGCCAGGATTTTTCTATTGTTGAATTTGATGGTTACCTCTATTCCAAGCGCAGCAAAAACTTCATCATAGATCTGTATGAGTTCTGCCTCGTACATGAGAGAATCAGAGCCTACTACATCAACGTCACACTGGAAAAATTCCTGGTAGCGTCCCTTCTGAGGACGATCTGCTCGCCAGACCGGTTGGATCTGGTATCTTTTAAAAGGGAAAACCAGGTCATTTTGGTGCATCACCACAAAACGTGCAAAAGGTACTGTCAAATCGTAGCGAAGTCCTCTTTTCGAAATGGAGGAAACTATTTTGTTGGAATCCAGATTTTCAAGGGCTTGCTTGTCTGCTTTGGCAAGAAAATCTCCGTTGTTCAAAACCTTAAAAAGTAACCTGTCTCCTTCTTCACCATATTTTCCGGTCAGGGTGGAAAGGTTTTCCATGGCAGGCGTTTCAATGGGCTGATAGCCATATTTGACAAACACCTTTCTTATTATATCAAAAATATAATTACGACGATTGACCTGCTGAGGAGTAAAATCACGAACACCTTTTGGAGTAGACGGTTTCAACTGATCTGAATTTTGTGTTGTAAATAAATTTGTTTGTTGCGGGTAACGGGTTGCAAATTGTCGGTGGAAGTATTTAACGCGCAACTCGAAACACGTAACTCGTAATCTGCAGTTTTTTAAAACGCAGAATTAAATTGCTTAAGGAATCTCACATCGTTTTCAAACATCAGACGGATATCCTCGATCTGATATTGGAGCATGGCCTGACGCTCAATACCCATTCCGAAGGCAAAACCGGAATATTTATCCGGGTCAATTCCGCAGTTCTCAAGAACATTCGGATCCACCATTCCACAGCCCATGATCTCCAACCACCCGGTTCCTTTGGTAATTCTGTAGGCATTTTCGTCCTGTAATCCCCAGTAAACGTCCATTTCGGCACTTGGCTCAGTGAACGGGAAGTAAGAAGGACGCAAACGAATTTCTTTATCCGGTCCGTACATTTCCCGGGTGAAGTAAAGCAACGTCTGCTTTAGATCGGAGAAAGAAACATTCTCATCAATATAAAGTCCTTCCACCTGGTGGAACTGGCAGTGGGAGCGGGCAGAGATGGTCTCATTACGATAAACCCTTCCCGGAGCAATGATCCGGATAGGAGGTTTTTGTGAGGTCATCACTCGTGCCTGAACTGAAGACGTATGTGTACGCAAAAGCATGGAAGGATCATTCATCAGATAGAAAGTATCCTGCATGTCCCTTGCCGGGTGGTCCTCAGGAGTATTCATGGCCGTGAAGTTGTGCCAGTCATCCTCGATCTCTCTTTCTTCTGCAACTACGAATCCGATACGCTCAAAAATATTGATGATACGGTTCATGGTAATGGCAATAGGATGGCGTGACCCTAATGGAAGTGGTTCTCCCGGAGCAGTTAGATCAAGGTTGCCTGCATCAGCTTCTTCCGCCGCAGATTCCATTTTAAGCTGTAGATTTTTAAAGGTAGCTTCTGCGGTGGTCTTGGCTTCATTGATCAGCTGACCGAAATCCCTTTTTAATTCATTCGGGATGTTGCGGATCTCCCCCATGAGTCCTTTTAAAATATTTTTGGAACCCAGGTAAGTTCTCCTGAATTGCTCCAGTTCTTCAGCCGATTTTGGTGCTGAATCCTTGATCTCTTCAATTATTTTCCTGATCTTATCAAATGCTTCTCCAGCCATTACTCTTTAAAATTTCCGTAGTTGTCTTTTAATGTTTTTCGGATATAACACCAGATCCGAAAAAATAATTACGCAAAGGTAAGGTATTCTTGGTTTTTACCTAAAATCTGTTGATTCCTTTTGTGGAAAAGTGGTGCCAGTTTACTGGTTGCTGGTTGCAGGTTACTGGTTATCGGTTCAGGCTCGCTGATTTACTGTTAATTGTTGTTGATTTGGCTTTAAGATTTGACTTGTCCATATTGTCTTAGCGAACCTAGCGTTTCTTGGCGTCCTTGCGGTTAAATTATCTCGGTGCTCCCTGTGCTTTCTCAGTGCACTCAGCGGTTGGATCAAATTGTAATTAGGATTTTTACCTAAAAGTAGTTCTCCTCTTATACTAATATCAAACCGCGTCAAACGATTTCAAACAATGTTAAGCCTTCTCGAACCAATTCAAACAAAGTAAGAGGACAAAACTAGTTTAAAGGAGAAGTTACATTATCACAAATTATTTTAACCACAGAGCCTGTCCCGTACCAAAGGTCGGGAGGACACTGAGAAGGCACAGCGAACACAGAGATCCAGGTATAACTCCTTGAACCATTTGAACTCCTTGAACCATTTGAAACTAATTCTGTCCAAATACTAATATCAAACCACCTCGAACAATACCAAATCAAGTCCTTCGTTTTGTTGTTGTGGAAAAGCTGACGGACAAGATAAAGAAGATCAAAACACAGGATTTGGCGGTGTTTTTGAGCTGGTTTGTAATACTGGGCATGGTGTTCTCTCCATTTTTGTTGTCCGTGGCAATGATCGGAATTGGTGTATTGGCTGTTTTTTCACTAAAGGGATGGATACCGGTTTTTCACCCTAATCTGCGGGGACACATCCGTTCCTATCTTTCCGATAAGGCCTACTGGATCATTTCTCTGATGTTTTTCATTGTGCTTTTTAGCGGAGTAATCACAGAAACCGGAAACTGGGATTATTGGGGAGAGCGTATTCGTTTGAAAATTCCTTTTCTGCTGTTTCCTTTTGCTTTTGCTGCTATACCGGCTTTATCGGATCGTGCATTTAAAGGCATCTTATATGCTTTTGTGGGTATTCTGTTTTTTACTTGTCTGGGGGTCGGGGTAAATTATTTGATCAATTTTGAGGAAATCAATAAGCTGATGCATCAGGGGCAGCCCATGCCTACACCTCGTAACCATATCCGTTTCAGCCTATTGCTGGCTTACAGTATCATCGCTGCATTTTTTTTATATCGAAAAAAGTTCATCCTCAAATATTCATGGGAGACTCCTTTGATGTTAGGGATTTCAGGCATTTTATTTCTGTTCCTGCATTTGCTGTCGGTAAGAAGTGGTTTAGCAGCATTTTATATTACGGCTGCCATACTTATTCTACAAAAAGCCTGGGTGTCCAAACGGTATTTAACGGGACTGGCACTCATAGCATTGATGGCTGCGGTACCCTTGATTGCTTATAATACCATTCCAAGTTTTAAGGCAAAGGTTGATTACAGTATCTATGATCGCTGGATTAGAAAACACGATCTTTCTCAAAGTGATTATTCAGACGGGGCCAGGGTGATATCCCTCAAAATTGGAATGGAGATAGGGAATGAACATCCTGTTTTCGGGGCCGGAGCCGGTAATCTTCGACAAGAGGTAAAAGATCGTTACGCAGAAAAATTTTCGGAAATTGAGCCGAAAATGCCCCACAATCAATTGGTGTCTGTCTACGCCGGTACCGGAGTTGTCGGAATAGTTCTTTTTTTACTCGCCTTTTTCTTTCCTTTATTTTACAGAAAGGCTTTCCGCAATACGATGTTTCTCAGTTTTAACATCATAGTTTTCCTGTCATTCATGGTGGAAAATACTATTGAGAATTCCATTGGTATTGCATTCTACCTGTTTTTTCTCTTGTTGAATTTAAATTATCAGACCCCGCAGCGGGAAGGGGAGTGAGGTGCGGGTTTGAGTTGTTTCAGTTGTTCCATGTGTTTCAGGTTGTTATAATAATTCAAAAAGAAAGGCCTAAAGGCCTGTTGCTGTTAGCTTATTTTTCATCCACCGGCTTAAAAGCCAGCCCAATTGATTTACATAAATTTTGGATTAACCAGTTCTTGACCCATACCTTACTTGCTCCGTCCTTTGGTGAGGAATGTCCCTTTAGGTCCTCTTTTGGATAATTAATAAATTATCAGGAGAATTATTATTTCGAATTTTGCACGCTGCACCCATCACTCTGCATTTTGCACTAAAAAAACTTCTTGTTCCCTTATTCCCTTGTTCCCTTTTTTCCCTATTCCTTTGTTCATCATGTATAATATTCTTCTTCCGGCGGTCTCACTCTTCCCCTGAATATAAACCCAGCCAGCACACCAAAGACAAATCCTCCGATATGAGCCCACCAGGCAACTCCGGCTCCCGTCATATTACTTAGGTTTTGCACCCCACTGTAGGATTGTTGGAGTATCCAGAACCCAAGAAAGAGAAAAGCTGGTATTCTGATGAAAATGAAGAAAACAAGGGTTCTGATTCGACTGCGGGGAAACATCACCAGATAGGCACCCATTACTGCAGCAATAGCTCCACTTGCGCCTACAGTAGGAATTTCACTGTTATAGTTGAAGAAAATATGTCCTGCCTGGGCCGCCAGAATGCCTAAAATGTAGAAAACCAAAAACCTTCTGCTACCAATGGTCGCTTCGATATTATCTGCAAACACCCAAAGGAAAACCATATTTCCGATCAGGTGCATCCAACTGCCATGCAGGAAAGCACTGGTGAATAAAGTATACAGATCTTCGCCCCGGGTAATTTCTCCCGGAATGGCACCATAGTAATATATGAACTGGTCGTAAACTTCCCAGGGCATGCTGGACTGCCAAATGTAAATCAGTACGTTAATGGCAATGAACCCGTAACTGAATAAGGGGAAATGTCCGTGTTTGACCTGGTCGTCACCTATGGGGAAAATCATTTATCCTGGTTTAATTTTTAATAAATTTTACTTGTCCTGAATCGTTGCCGTTTTCGAATTGTAAAAAGTAAATTCCAGAAGGAAAACGGGAAACGTCTATATAATTATTATTCAGAGATTCATTTTCAATCAGCACCTGTCCTGCAATATTAGTGATACGGACTTTTAAGTCAATGGTTGAGTCAGCTTCCAAAAATAACCGATCCTTCACCGGATTTGGGAAAATTTTCAACTGAGCTTGACCTGGATCGTTTACGTCCGTTATCAGCATGATATCCTGGCTAAGGGCTACTCCGCAGTAAATGTTCTGGGCGTTGAGGGTAACTTCGTAATTGCCGGGAGTTGAATATTCATGAACCGGATTTTCTTCTATACTTGTATTACCATCCCCAAAGGTCCAGTTATAGTTAACGGCATTTAGAGAATTGTTGGTGAAACTCACGATCAATCCGTCCACGACCTCCCAGGTGAATAATGGTTCTGGGGGAGGAAGGATCTCAATGATTCCTTCAGCCGTGAAAGTATGTGAGCCGGCATTCCCTGAGGCCGTCAATGAGACATCATAAACCCCCGGATCGCTATAGATAATAGTTGGGTTGTCTTCCATTGAGGTGGCTGGCGTTCCTCCCGGGAATTCCCATGACAGTTCCTCATAAAGACCTGTTGACGTATTGGTAAATTGGACTTCAATAGGTGCGCAACCTTCACCTTCCGTAAAAGTGAAAGAGGCGAAAATGGGGGCAGAGAGGTTAATGGTCATGGTATCTGAATCTGTTCCGCAACTATTAGAAGCTGTCAAGACAACTTCATATGATCCGAAATCCGGAAAAGTAAACTCGGGTTCTATATCACTCGACTGTTCTCCATTCCCAAAATTCCATAAATAATTATCAGCATTCATCGACAAGTTTACAAAGCTGACGGTCAATTCGTTGGAACTAAAGCCAAAGGATGCTTCGGGGAGAGGGGTAACCAATACCGGGATAGCTGCAGAAATCAATTCTTCTGAACAAATTCCTGAAATAACCAGCCGAAGTTGTGTCTCGTTTAGTATTTCACTAATAGGATTGATCTGAAGTTGAGGTGTATCGGTCCCCGAAAACGCATCCGTATCATTGATATCTATGAAACCGGAGCCATTATCCAACTGCCATTGATAAGTCAGATTTGCTCCTGATAGTTCAATATTGATAAGCACCTCGTCACCAGCGCAAGCAAGGATCGCTTCCGTTTGGGAGACTATTTCCGGAATTACAAAAGCTTCCGTACCTTCCGGTAATTCGTCCTGGGTTTCCAGGGTTCCTGAAAAGCCGTTAGCTGCTCCGTTGGTATCATCACTGCACGCAGTGGAGTTGAAGCTGGTTCCTGCAAGCCCGCCACTTATGCTTAATGGATTAACGGTGATATTCGAAGAAGCAAGTATCCTTCCTCCACTTCCACCTCCGCCGGGCCCAAGGCACCGGTCGGCATTGTCATTGTCTGCATCACCGCCGTTTCCTCCTTTGGCTTCAAAGTGAAAACCAGTTGCAACCGGGGCTATGAATACAATACTACCTGCACCACCGCCGCCACCGGCTCCATCCCCTGTGGATGCTGCAGCCTGGTCACCATTGGCTTTGATGGTATAACCTAATCCGAGGAATTCTTCAGTTATGATTATTACGATTCCTCCTCCGTTGCCTCCATTGGTGCCAACTCCGTTATTTTCATGTCCTGCTCCACCACCACCGCCCATGAAAAGGCGACCTGAGGCACCAGAAATTCCTTTTCCTCCCCGGCCTGGATAAAAACCGTCACAACCAAAAGTAGAGGGTTCGTTATTTTCACCACCTTGCCCACCGGAAGTTACATTGGCACCGCCACCGCCACCTGAATTGTGGTCGTTTCCACCGCCGCCGCCATTAGCCTGAGCACCACGACCGTGTTCCATGCCCGGAATAATCGCTGCAATACCTTCTCCCTTTGGAGCGCCCCGCCAATTATCCTGATCGTAGGAGTAATTGTCAGCATTGGTGAGCCAGTTGCAGCTATTGTTACCGCTTACGTTGGAAATGCCTCCACGAAATCCTTTTCCACTTACATCGATGTCTGCATCTGTGATCAATTGTCCGTTGACTTTTATGGCCAACACTCCGCCGGTTTGTCCATCCCAGGCTGCACAGGTCAGGGTACCTTCAACAGCAGCGGATTCGTATTCGGGTAGGGAAACTACCTGGACATTGCCTTCAAAATCGTAGGTGTTTACAGGCAGGTTGGTTAAAATAACTCCGTTGGCAGTTACAGCGTTGATTGCTGCGATTTCGTATTTTCCTGCTTGCCCCAGGGAAGTGATATTTCCAAAACTGCTATTATTGGAGGTGCTGATTTCCGCCCCTTGCATTTGGATAATAACGATTAGCATTCCTGGTTCAAACCCTTCAGTATTGGAAATAAAGAGTTCGTTGGAACATTCATCAAAACCTGTAGCAACGGCATATTGATTGATAATCCCGGAGAGTTCTGTCTGTGCAAAGGTTGTTACAGAAAAAGTCAATAGGATCAGAACGGTAGAGATGAAACGCATGAGTTTTTATTTTGCCAAATGAAGTTGATGGGTCAAAATAAAGCAAATACATTCAAAATTCCTATTTTGCACTCCTAATCAAAATACAACCATGCCCTCAATGAATAAAAAGTATTCCTCTATTCATTATAACGATTATTTGCAATTGGGGAAAGTCCTTGGTAGTCAGCATCCACGTAGTGCAGATTTTGGCGAGGAAGCCCACGATGAAATGCTTTTCATTATTATCCATCAGGTTTATGAATTGTGGTTTAAAGAGATTATTCACGACCTGACTTCTGTGATGCGCATGTTTGAAACAGATGCCCTGGATGAACGGAATGTGGGAATTGCCGTTGCTCGTTTCGAAAGGATCATCGAGATCCAGAAGATCCTTATCGATCAGATCAAGGTGCTGGAGACAATGACGCCATTGGATTTCCTGGATTTCAGGAATTACCTGCTTCCCGCCTCCGGATTTCAAAGTTATCAGTTCAGAGTAGTTGAAGTCGCTCTTGGTTTGAAACGCCAGGGAAGGATTACCTATAACAAAACGGTATATTCCAGTGTTTTTACGGAAGAGCAACAAAAGTATTTGAATGAATTGGAGGGCGGTAAATCCATGCTGGAACTGGTGGAGGCTTGGTTGGAGCGGACCCCGTTTTTGAGTTTTGCAGGATTTGATTTCCATGAAAAATACAAAACAGCCGTTAAGAGCATGATCGACCGGGAGAAAAATGCGATTACTTCAACCGGTTATTTATCAGAAAGAGAAAAAGATCTTCGTCTGAAAATGGTCGGTGATACAGATACGTATTTTCATTCAGTGCTTAATGAGGAGTTTCACAATGAAAAAGTGAAAAAGGGAGAATTGGCTCTTTCGTATAATGCCACAATGGCTGCGTTATTGATCAATCTTTATCGCGATGAGCCTATCCTCAGGATGCCGTATTTGTTGCTGACAAGGCTAGTGGAGATTGACGAATTATTTACTACGTGGAGATACAGGCACGCCCAGATGGTTATGAGAATGTTGGGGCGAAAAATTGGAACGGGAGGTTCTTCAGGACATAAATACCTGAAAGAAACTGCCGAGCGTCATACCATTTTCCTGGACTTGCAAAATATTTCCACGTTAATGATCCCGCGTCAGGATCTTCCGGAATTGCCGGAGGATTTGAAAAAGCAGCTTGGGTTTTATTATTCGACGAAGTAACCAGTAGGCAGTCAGTAGTCGACAGTCTTTAGTAGTGTGGGGTCTGGGGAGGAGAGTATAGGGTGTGTTTAACCGCAAGGTTCGCGAAGGATGCGCAAGGAACGCAAGGACAATCTTTTGAACAATTTGATCCAATTATCAAACAATTTCCAACCAGGTGAAACAATATCAAATCGACCAACGGGAGATCCCGCCACAGGGTAACACGTAGTGTCGGGACGCGAGCCAGCGAGCATGAAACACCTCGCGAAGCGAGTACTGAAACCAGCAACCAGAAACCAGAAACCAGTAACCAGTAACCAGTAACCAAAACAATCTACCATGAGTCAATTAGTAACACCTGTCAATTTCATGAAATGGATTGACGACAACAGAGACAAACTTAAGCCACCTGTTTGTAACGAAGTGGTCTGGGAAAATACCGATTACATTGCCATGGTAGTCGGTGGGCCCAATTCCCGTAAAGATTATCACTATAATGAGACACCCGAATTCTTCTATCAGATAGAAGGAGATATGGTGCTCAAGGTGATCGATGACGGAGAGTTCAAAGATATTCACATCAGGGAGGGAGAGATCTTTACCCTGCCGCCAAAAGTGCCGCATTCGCCTCAGCGATTTGCTAATACTGTTGGTTTGGTCATTGAATCCAAACGACCGGAAGGTATGATGGATGCTTTGGAATGGTATTGTGAAAGTTGCGGTCATCAGTTGTATCGTGAGCCATTTCCACTGGAAAATATCGTGACTCAGATGCCAGTCATCTTCGACCGGTATTACAACGATGAAAAATTGCGTACCTGCGATAACTGTGGCCATGTGATGCAACCTCCGGCTTAAAAAAGTTCCCAAATATTAAACAACAACATGTCACAACAAAAAATTATCATCATAGGCGCCGGATTGGCCGGTTCATTACTGGCTATCCAGATGGCCAACCGGGGATTTGAGGTCGAGCTTTATGAAAAGCGTCCAGATATGCGGAAAGTTGATATTTCTGCCGGAAGGTCGATCAACCTAGCTTTATCTAATCGTGGCATTGCTGCCCTTAACCGGGTTGGGATGGACGAATTTATCATGGCAGAGGCAGTACCTATGCCTGGCAGACTTATTCATAGTATTTCTGGAGAGACGAATTTTCAACCTTATAGCGGAAGGGAAGGGGAGTACATTAATTCCATTTCTCGTGGCGGACTGAACAAAGCGCTGATGGATAAGGCTGACGCGATGGATAATGTAAAGATTCTTTTCAACCAAAAGTGTATTGGGGTTGATTTTTCAACAGCTTCCGCTTCTTTTAAAAATGAAAAGACCGGAGAGATTATTCATACCAGTGGTGATGTAGTGATTGGCTCGGATGGTGCCAATTCGGCAGTGAGGAATGAAATGATGAATATCGCTCCCAAGCTGCGCTTTAGTTTTTCTCAGCATTACCTCGATCACGGATATAAAGAGTTGAGTATTCTTCCCGGGGAAGGAGGAAGTTTTCAGATGGAAAAGAATGCCCTGCACATTTGGCCGCGAGGAACTTATATGCTCATTGCACTACCAAACTTTGATGGCAGTTTTACGGTAACCTTGTTCATGCCTTTCGAAGGAGAACCCGGTTTTAATAATCTGGATACGGAAGCCAAGGTGATGGACTTTTTCAATACACAATTCCCTGATGTTGTGCCTTTGATTCCCCATTTGGTAGAGGAGTTTTTTGAGAATCCTTCCAGTTCACTGGCTACCATCAAATGTTATCCCTGGCAGGTGAATGGCAAGTCATTGTTGATTGGGGACTCAGCTCATGCCGTCGTGCCTTTTTACGGACAAGGTATGAATGCTTCCTTTGAGGATTGCCATGAATTAGACAAGTATATTGATCAATACGGGGCTGACTGGAAACGGGTTTTTGAAAATTATCAAAAATTCCGGAAGAAGGATGCTGATGCAATCGGTGATCTTGCGGAGGAAAATTATTTTGAAATGAGGGCCCACGTGGCTGATCCGGTATTTGTATTAAAACGGCAATTGGAAACGAAACTGGAAGATACTTTTCCGGGTTATTTCTCCAAATATTCCATGGTGACTTTTCGGGAGGACATTCCTTATTCCGTGGCCATGAATAAAGGTCGAGCCCAGGATGACCTTTTGATGAACATCTGCTCGGAGGTGAAAAGTGTTGATGAGCTGGATATGGAGGAGGTATTGAGGCGAGTTCAAGCGGTTTGAATTATTAACACAAAGTCACATAGAAAACATAGTTTTTATTATTAGAATCTTTATGGGCTATGTGGCTCCCGACCGTTCGGTCCGGGTTGTCGCTTCACATCGATATGTGTTGAAATTCTTGAATGATCCCTTTATTCCAACTTATTCTTAAAAATCAGTAACATCCCCTGGGTATAACTTACCGTTGACTGGGCAGAAGTCACTGCCTGGATTTGATCCAATTGATAGCCTTTCTTGGAGTATTCAACAATAGCTGCCTGTACATCTCGCGCCAGTTGATCACCGTTGATGGAATAATCAGCCATTAATTTGGATGGGTTGGTTCTCTCTGCTTCGACAAAAATGGTTAGGTACATATGATTGTATTAGTTAAACTTGAACATCCTCAGCCTTAGCCTCAGCCTTTTTTTAGATTACTTGTGATTTTATAATAACTTTTCCTTTAAATAAGACCCGGTATAAGATTCCTTGACTTTTACGAGACCCTCCGGAGGCCCCTGAAATACAAGATGCCCGCCTTCTTTACCGCCTTCCGGACCAAGGTCAATGATCCAGTCGGCAGATTTGATGACTTCCATATTGTGTTCAACCACCAGGACTGTGTGACCATTTTCTACCAGGGCATTCATTGCTGTAAGCAATTTTCCAATATCCTCGAAGTGCAAGCCGGTAGTAGGCTCATCAAAAATAAAAAGGATCTTTTCTTTGGAACTTTCTTTGGTCAGGAAGGAGGCCAGTTTCACCCTTTGCGCTTCTCCTCCGGAAAGTGTACTGGAAGATTGACCAAGCTGAACATACCCAAGGCCAACATCGAACAATGGCTGCAGTTTCTTCTTAATCTCACGCACATTGCTGAAAAACTCCAATCCTTCCTCTATGCTCATACTCAGGATATCATAAATGTTCTTGCCTTTGTAATTTACGTCCAATACTTCCTTTTTAAACCGTTGACCGTTACACTCCTCACATTCCAGCCTTACATCAGCCAGGAACTGCATTTCCACCACTTGTTCCCCTTCACCTTTGCATGCAGGACAGCGGCCACCATCGACGTTAAAAGAGAAATGGGAAGGTTTGTATCCTCTGATCTTGGAAGTTTGCTGAGCGGCCATGAGGTTCCTGATGGCGTCGTAGGCTTTTACATAGGTCACCGGGTTTGATCTGGAAGATTTACCGATAGGATTCTGATCGACAATTTCCACCTGGGTCAGTGCATTCAGATCTCCTTTTAACTCAAGGTGCATGCCAGGAGCGGTGCGGTAGTTTTGGCCAAAATGTTTGCGTAAAGCTGGATAGAGAATTTTTTTAACCAAGGTAGTTTTACCGGACCCTGAAACACCTGTGACTACGGTAAATGCATTTAGTGGAATCTTGACATCGATGTTTTTCAGGTTATGCTGTCTGCTACCGATCACTTCGATGAAATTGGCACTTTTTCGGCGTACTTCCGGTAAGGTAATCTCTTTCTTTCCACTCATATAAAGAGCGGTAAGGCTGTCTTCAGCATCTTCATATATTTTTTCATAATCACCAGCATATACGATCTCGCCTCCATGAATCCCGGCCCTAGGCCCTACATCCACCAGATAATCTGCATTTTTGATGATATCCTCTTCGTGTTCAACAACGATGACTGTATTTCCAAGATTCCTCAAGGTCTTCAAAACGCTGACCAACCGGCTGGTGTCCCGTGGGTGCAGACCGATACTAGGTTCATCTAAAATATACATCGAACTAGTCAGGTTACTACCAAGGGTTCTGGTCAGATTGATCCGTTGTGTTTCGCCACCGCTTAGGGACGAGGAAAGTCTGTTGAGATTTAAATAACTTAACCCAACATCATTCATAAATCTCAACCTGTTGGTGATTTCTATGAGTAGCCTTTTGGCAATTTTTTCCTCAAATTCATTCAATTCAATACTGTCAAAGAAGTTGAGCAATTCATCAATCGGCATGGAGGTGAGCTCTGTAATGGCTCTATCTCCAACTTTGACATAATTGGCTTCCTTCCTCAATCTTCCGCCATCGCAGGTCGGACAATCCGTTTTGCCACGATACCTTGCGAGCATTACGCGATTCTGGATTTTATACAGTTTTTCCTGAAGTTTATCAAAAAAGGTATTGATGCCTCTGAAGTATTGATTTCCGGTCCACAACAATTTCTGTTGATCCGGGGTCAGGTCCTGCCATGGGCGGTGTACAGGAAAGTCAAACAGGTGAGCGGATTCCAGAAATTTGGTTAGCCATTTGCCGAGTTTTTCCCCTTTCCAGCAGGCTATGGCTCCGTCGTAGACGGAAAGTGCAGGATTGGGAATAACTTTATTTTTATCAATCCCCATTACCTTACTGAATCCTTCGCAGGAAGGACAGGCTCCGTAAGGGTTGTTGAAGTTGAATAAGTGGGGGGTAGGCTCCGGAAAAGTGATTCCGTCGAGCTCAAAGCGGTTGTTGAATTCCCTCTTCTCTCCATCAATAATTTCGACGATACAGGAACCCTCGCTTTCGATAAAACCCGTCTGTACAGAATCTGCGATACGATTGCTATTGTCTTCATCGTCATGCTTTACAACAAATCTATCGACGAGTATCCAAAGTGGTTCTTCTGCAAGTTCGGAAAGTGATTTCTCCAGAAAACCATGATGCTCTTCCAAAACATCTTCGATTTGCTCGAGATTTTCTCCTCGTTTTATACGGGTATAACCTTTTTGAAGCAAAAGCTCAAGCTCTGCTTTCATCAGGCGGTTTTTATATTTGCTGGGGAATGGTGCCAGCAGCAACATTTTGGTGCCTTCTTCAAAACTGTGGATGTAATCCGTTACATCAGCCACTTCGTGTTTTTTGACTTGTTCTCCCGAAACCGGCGAAAAGGTTTTGCCCACTCGTGCATAAAGCAACCGAAGATAATCGTAAATCTCTGTCAGGGTGCCAACGGTGGAACGGGCATTGCTTGTGCTTACTTTTTGTTCGATAGCGATTGCGGGGCAAATACCTTTGATATAATCAACCTCAGGTTTTTTCATTCGCATGAGGAACTGCCGGGCATAAGAAGAAAGGCTTTCGACATAACGGCGCTGGCCTTCCGCAAAGAGGGTCTCCATGGTCAGGGTGGATTTTCCTGAGCCGGAAACACCTGTGACGACTACCAGTTTGTTTTTAGGAATCTGAAGGTCAACGTTTTTTAAATTGTTGGACCGGGCGCCTTTGATGTAAATGGCATTTTTGATATCGAGGTCGTTGGTTGTTGCTGACAAGGCTTATCTCAATTTTAGGATATTCAAAAAGATTCGGGAAACGGTAAATATACCTCAAGTTGGACAAAATCACAACCTGATTATTTTTAATTTACAACACGGTTTAAGGAAAAGGAGTTCAAAGTTGGTAAGATATTGCGTACCTACAGCACGCTGGCCTAAACATAGGGCGGGGAGTTACCGGGATTTGGTCCCGATGGGACCATGATTTGCCAACAAAAAAAGCCCCAATTGGGGCTTAATCTCAGTAACGGCCTCATAGAGGTCCAATCCCGATGCTAGAAAATAAAAAGGCCGCGAATATCCAGGAGTGCTGCTTAATAATTTGGACATTCACGGCCATGAAATACCGCTTAAGGGCATTCATTTAGTTTTGCATAAAAGGATTACTGGAGAACTACTTCGTTCTCTTCAACCATTTTACGGATGTTGATCAACGCATATCTCATACGGCCGAGGGCAGTATTGATGCTCACGCGGGTCAACTTAGCAATTTCTTTAAAACTCATGTCAGCATAGTGACGAAGAATAACTACCTCTCTTTGCTCAGGAGGTAACATGTCGACGAGCTTGCGGACTTTATCGTGCGTCTGGCTGCGAATGATACGCTGCTCAGCATTGTCGTCAGAGATCTTGAGTACGTCGAAGATGTCAAAAGTTTCGGTTGGGGAAACTTTAGGGCGACGTTTGTTGCGGCGGAAATAATCCACGCACATGTTATAGGAGATGCGCATGGCCCACTGCAGGAATTTACCTTCGTGGTTGTACTTACCCTTGCGAAGGGTATCAATGATTTTAATAAATACTTCCTGGAAAATATCTTCAGCAAGGCTCTGGTCCTTTACGAAAAGATAAATGGAGGTGAAAATCTTTTGTTTGTGTCTTTCCAGCAGTGTTTCGAAACTACGTTCGTCTCCTTGTAGGTATAGATTAATTAACTGCTGGTCATTAAGCGGTGTAACTTGCATAACTAAATAATTGTTGAGATTATGGGATAATTTATTTAGTGTAGAAGTTACTTTCTATAAACCGCTGTTTTGATTAAAGAATAGAATTAAAAATGAAATTTTGTGCGTGAACACATGCCAAAGATATAAGCAACGAATTAAAAAAACCAGTTTTTTACCTTTTTTTTTCAAAATTAACATGATTTTAAGACTTTGGATGCCTGATTTTAACCCAGAAATCAGCCGGCAGACCTAATATGGATGGGGTTTAATTGGTAAACTAAAATAACCAACGTATTTTGGGCCATTATTTATTCCGAAAACCTAGAGGCAAATGATTTTCGAGGATTTTATCTACCAAAGACCGGACATTGATGCTTTCTCTGAAACCTTCCAAAAATATCTTTCTGACTTCGATGCAGCCGCTGATTTTGAAGTTCACGAAGCTGCTTTCTCCCGTCTGAATGAATTGAGAATGGAATTTATGTCAATGTACAATCTTTGCTACATAAGACATACCATGGATGTAACTGATAAATTCTATGATGAGGAGAATAATTTTTACGATAATTATATGCCTCAGTTCCAAAATCTGAGGAACCAGTTTTATCAGGCCCTTATTAATTCCAGATTTAAAGAACAGCTTCAGGCTAAATGGGGAGACCAATTATTTGCTCTGGCCGATCAGCAATTGAAGACCTTTAAACCAGAGATCCAGGATGACCTTGTTGAGGAAAATCAACTGGGAAGTGAGTATACACGCCTCAAGGCCGGAGCCAAGATCGTATTTGAAGGCGATGTGTATAATTTATCGTCCATCCATATTCCGGAAACTTCCCAGGATCGGGAAACAAGGAAAGCAGCTTCTGAAACCAAATGGGAATTTTTTAAGGAGCAACAGGATAAATTTGATGAGATCTTTGATAAACTGGTAAAAACCAGGCACAGAATTGCTCAAAAACTTGGGTTTGAAAATTTCGTGGAACTCGGTTATGCCCGTATGCAGCGGACAGATTATACTCCGGAAATGGTCGCTCACTTCAGAGATCAGGTCAAGGAACATATCGTGCCGATTGCTAACAGTTTATATGCCAGACAAGCTAAACGACTTGGACTGGAAGGTTTAAAATACTACGACGAAGAGTATAAGTTCACTTCCGGAAACCCAAAACCAAAGGGCTCACCGGACTGGATAATTGAGAATGCTTCAAAGATGTATTCGGCACTCGCTCCGGAAACAGAGACTTTTTTCAATTTCATGCGTCAGAATAACCTGATGGACCTCGTCACCCGGCCTGGAAAATCAACGGGAGGTTATTGTACGTATATTGGGAAATATAAAGCACCTTTTATTTTCTCCAATTTTACCGGTACCAGTGCTGATATCGATGTACTGACACATGAAGCCGGACATGCCTTCCAGGTTTTTTCAAGCAGAGACCTTGGACTGAATGAATACAACTGGCCAACTTATGAGGCTTGTGAGATCCATTCCATGAGCATGGAATTCTTCACATGGCCATGGATGGACCTGTTTTTTAAGGAAGATGCTGATAAATATAAATTTGCTCATTTGGCTTCTTCTATAACATTTTTGCCTTATGGTGTGGCAGTAGATGAGTTTCAGCATTTCGTATATGAAAATCCTGAAGTAACTCCAAAAGAGCGGAAAGAAGCGTGGAAAACTATTGAAAAGAAATATCTGCCGCATCGTGATTATGCCGACAATTCATTCCTGGAAGCAGGAGGATTTTGGCAAAAACAAAGTCACATTTTTGTGGCACCATTTTATTATATCGATTACACTTTAGCCCAGGTTTGTGCCTTTCAGTTTTGGAAAAAAGATCAAGAAGATCATGAAAAAGCATGGAAAGATTACCTGAATTTGTGTAAATTGGGCGGTAGTAAGCCATTTTTAGCATTGGTAAAAGAAGCAAATTTACAATCTCCCTTTGAGGAAGGGGGTGTGAAATCCATCGTTTTTACCATTCGGGACTGGCTGGATGCGGTTGATGATTCAACCTTCTGAAACCCTTCAATTAAAAGAACATACTAAGCAACTAACATACTATATTAAGCAACTGAACATATTTCCAAGAACCGAAATCCCACAAACATGTTTATCCTATTGTTAAACTTCCTCACGGCATTTTTATTAACTTATTTTGCCATACCGTCCATCATCAAGGTGGCTCATCAAAAGAAACTTTTTGATGTTCCTGTTGGTCGGAGCTCCCACACTGTCAATACCCCGTCCCTGGGAGGCATCGCCATTTTTTCCGGCGCCATTTTCTCTTTTATCATGTGGACCCCTTTTGATGAATTCGCCAATTTGCAATACATTTTGTGTGCCTTCATCATACTATTCCTCGTTGGAGCCAGAGATGATATTGCCCCTTTATCACCCAAATACAAACTTGCCGGGCAGATACTGGCGGCTTTGATCCTGATCTTCAAGTCGGATATTATTCTCGACGGGTTCTATGGCCTTTTCGGTATAACGGCTGATATCCCGTATTGGGTGTCCGTTATCATTACCCTTTTTACCATGCTGGTAATTATTAATGCTTTCAATCTGATTGACGGAATTGACGGACTGGCGGGAAGTATCGGGGTGTTGATCATCGGAACACTTGGAGCCTGGTTTTTTTTGACAGGGAACTGGGGCTATACGGCCATAGCTTTTGCGACCGTAGGAGCCATTACCGGATTTTTAAAATACAATTTTACTCCAGCCAAAATATTTATGGGAGATACCGGAGCTTTACTTATCGGGTTGGCGTCCTGTATTCTTGTAATTGAATTCATTGATATGAATACGGCACTGGAGTCTGCCAGTCCATATAAATTTCAGGCTTCTCCTGTTGTTGCTATCGGCATTCTGATCATTCCTTTATTTGATACCTTGAGAGTTTTTGTTACCCGCATCCTTCGCGGGCATTCTCCATTTCATCCTGACAGAAGACATATTCACCATCTGTTGATCGATTTTGGTTTTGGCCATACTACTGCAACGATGATCCTTTTCTTTGTCAATATGTTTTTCATTTGTTTTGTGCTTTGGGGGCACAACAGGATGGGCATGCATGTAATGCTGGGAGTATTAGCCGTTTCGGCATCCATTATGACTTTCTTTTTGCATAAGGCCGTGGTCCGCAAAAAGAAATTACAGCTATTGGAAGAGCCAAAATTTAAGAAAAACGGAAAGTACAAGGAAAAAGAAGGCATCAAGATTGATCAGGTATTCACCGAATTGATCGAGCAGTGAAAAAATCAGTATGACTTCATTGATCTACGTTTTTGTCGGAGGCGGATTGGGTAGTTTGTCGCGTTACGGTATAGCGAGGGCTTTGGCTGCATTTGAGCTTGACTTTCCCCTGGCAACACTTATTGCTAATGCATTAAGCTGCATTATTCTGGGCTTTTTGATGAGTCTTGGGTTTAAAGGAACTATGTCGGTAGAATTGAGATTGCTATTTCTCACCGGCTTTTGTGGAGGATTCAGTACTTTTTCCACCTTTTCAGGCGAGACCTTTGCATTATTTCAAAATGGCAGTACCCTTTATGGATTTTTGAATATTGGTCTGAATGTGATCATCTGTTTAATCTGTGTTTATATCGGATTGAAGTTAGGCGAATGATTCTAAAAGTTTGCTCTGTAAATCATCCAGTTTATTTTGATTTTCGACCTCTAAAAACAAATCTTTTTCCCCGCGTTTCCCTGTAATGAGCCAACCATAAGTATTAAGCCCCCATATCAATACTTTTTCCATGCTTTCAATTTCATCAAACGGAATGGTGAGTTGCAGGTGACTTTCTGAAAAATCAAGGAGTTGGAAACTGAGACAATTTTGTTTCAGTTCGAGTAGACCTTTGAGATGTTGCTTTCCGTCCCAAAGGTATGCGGAGGGATTGGTTGTATAAAACATAGGAAAACATTAAAGTAAGCAGGCGGAATAATCCGCCTGCTTGGATAAGAGAGAGCACTGAATCTAGCGGATGGTCAAGTTTAAATTTTCAATTTCATTTAAACATTGACTTTCCTCTAGTACATTACTACAAATTTCTTGAGGTAAGTCGTACCGTCTTGATGCTGTAAACGCAGGAAGTATACCCCTGGCTTAAGCATACTGATATCCAGATCAACCGGACCTTCTGCCATGATTGGGTTTTTGAATTTTTGTACCTGAACGCCGTTGCTGTTCAAGATCTGTAGGTCGTAAATTCCTTCAACAGGCACTTTTATGATCAGGTCCTGGATGGCAGGTACCGGGTAAACTGTCACATCAGGTGGTCCTGGAAGATCAATCATAACAAGGTTGCTAAGAATCTCTTCCCCTTCAAAAGTGGTTCCTATGATTTGGTATTCAATGGTGCCTTCATTGGTTGGATTCGGATCCGTGAAGGAGTAAGTCGATACCCCTGTTTCAGCCAGGACTGCACCGAAGTCCATCCAGTCGCTTCCTGGAAAACGCCTCCTCAGCCAGAAATCAAACCAATCTGCATCGCTGACTGTCCAGTCAAGCACGATTTCGTTGATATTAATAACATCTACGTTCAGGTCAATAACCGGTGGCAGAACATCATCCTCGCAAGGGGAACAAACTTCGCCATAACCCAATAACCAGTTAGAGCTATTTCCATTTTGGGCAAAGTTGTTCAGCGTACCGTCATTGCCGTTGCCTGATTGATCTGTCAAAACGGTCAGTGCCGTATTGTCTCCACCCGGAATACCTTCATTTGCCGGGAAATAAGTTACCAGACCCTGTTCATTTCCTGTAAGACCACAATTAAAGACTTCAGCAATCTGGTCGTCAGAACGGGCATAATCCCATATCCTGATCTCATCTATCAAACCTTCCCAGGGGCGTCCCTGGTTGCCACTTCCTGGTGCTCCGATCCTGAAGGTGCCTGACATATCATAAGGAGCACCGGCAAAATTGACAAAGAAAACGCCATCAACGAATATCCTTGTTTCTGTACCCGTTTTAGTGTAGGCCACATGGTGCCAGTTATTGTCATTGATCGGGAATGCCGGTAAACTTGTACACAGGTTTTGTCCGCCAGGACAAAGAGGGGCAAAGACCACTCTTAAATCACCGTTACAATCCCCGATTCCGAAGTCCTCATCATCCCATGAGATCAACCACCGGAAGTCAGAAATGTTATTGTTCTGGCAGGTACCCACAAGCGTGCTTTCAGAATTAAACCACATTTCAACAGTAAAATCAGTGTTTCCGGAGAATGGAGAATTCACTTCCACGTAATCATCCTCTCCGTCAAAATGAAGGGCATTGCACTCTTGAAGAGGCTCATCATCACAATCCGGCAACTCAATGCAATGTAATAAATGACAACACTCGATGCTCAGGGAATCCTCCGGACGTTCGTATCTCAAACTGATATTGAAACAGAAGTCGGGTGGGGATGGACCTGCACTCGGATCAATGTGAATAGGACCCACAGTGATCAGTTGTCCGTCATGGCTCGGGTAATCCTGACCAAGGAAAACCAGATCTTCTGCAATGGTATCATTTGGAAAACCTAATTCCACAAACTTGACAGCATTTACCGTAAACCCGGAGTGGTTGTAAAAGGAGAAGTAATATTCGATGTCGCCATTAGGGCCACAGACTATTTCCTCGTTTTCGAGCCACATACAATCATTACATTCTACATACAAAGTTTGGGTACATACGACAGAGTCCTGGGCAAACCAGTTGACTACTATTTCTACAGGATCAGTAGTAGTTATACCTTCCAGACAGAAATCCATAAGGAAATCACCGGCCACCTCCGGAATGAAACCTCCTCCACTGTGTGACCACATCAGGTCCTTTTTATAGACCAGATTGCTATAAGACCATTGGTGCGGCAGCGGGAAATCGATGTCACCGAAAATAACCCCAGGTGTTGTAATGACAGTTTGGATGTTCGTAAAGTACATGTCGTCAAAATTGTTGGTCACCTCGAGGCGATAACAACAATCCGTACTGTCGTTTTCCATGTTAAGCGGAATAAGGTCAGCCCAGACATCCTCACATGGTGGACAATCAGGGATCGGAATGCAGTACAAGGTACTGTCGAAACAGCAGTATAATTCTTCAGGGCCTTCGTGTGCGTAAATGTTGTAGCAGAGGTCTTGTCCTGCTAATTGATACCCATCCGTAATGACGATTTGTCCAGTCCAGCTGCTTCCCGGAGCAATAGAAACAGGCCCTTGTGTGTAAACGCCAGCAACAGGAGTAGGGCTGATTACATCCAATTTAGCTAAACCAATGGTGATTTGGCTGGATGGAGGGTTCGTCAGGGTGAATTCATAAATCACATCCGGCCCGTCGCAATAAATAGTGTCTGATGAGGTATACAAACATTCAGGCACCGGCTCACATTCAAATTCGAATAGGGTATCACAAACCATTTCATAATCCTCATCTAACCATTCTACAAGAACTTGCTGAGGTGTATTTTGGATATTCTCCAGGCAGAATTGGAAAAAGTTATTGAATTGCCCGGTTGGTAGAGGGCCTCCTGCTGAAGGGACAAGGGTTACACTTTCTCCAGGATTGATGGGATCCCATAGGCCGGGTCCTATCAAATCTGGATCATATTCAAGTTCCACTCCACCGAGGGCAGTAACTCTAATACCGTAAACATTGCCCAACTGATTGTCATAGGAGAGCTCCCAGCAGCAATCACCAGAGGCTTCGATGGCGCTGGAGGAGGAAACAGAGAGCCCCTCGCAATTTTGTGGAGGACAGTTTGGGCAGTCGACTACTTCTACATCACCCAGATTCCCCTTTTCATAGGTAGAGACAGGGCCATCATTGGCGTCAATAAAGATATATCCGGAATATGGGCCAATATTGGGAGGAGCAATGGCAAAACCATAGGTTACATTACCATCCGTTCCAAATTGAAGTGCATTACCCGAAGCATAGATCCAATTGTCACAATTTTCTGGTTCCACAGATGGGGGTGAAAAACTTTCATATCCAAAGTCAACGCCTCCGGCAGAGTTATTGTAACCTGAAATTTCGCCAATATCCACTTTCTGTATAAAGGTCCAACTTGTAGTACTCCCTGAGTATAATAACACTCTGGCACTATGAGCACCTCCTCGTTCTGATACAAGCATAGAGTTGTCGTCATCTGAAAATGCAATATCAGTTATGTCATTGGAGTAAGTTGTTTGGGCAATAGAAACTTCAACCAAAGGAGTCTCACCGAGGTCGATTTCTCCTGTTGCGGTTACCCCAATAGAATAAACTATTTTATTGGGAGAACCGGCTCCTGTACTTCTACCAAAGTATACTCTATCCTCAGTATGATTAAACGCAATACCCCAAACCACTTCTGCATGGTCATTTGGAGGCCCGGCAATACCATCGTCTGGTGAAAATGGATCGTAATGTTGAATTATAGTTCCTGAGCTTGGATCAAGAACATTAATTGATCCATCCTCAATATTAGTTACGTATAGCTTGTCATGGGTACGGTTATAACAAATATTCCCTAATCCGGCATTAGTGTTGGGAAGTGTATTCGTTCCTACCGGATTACCAGAAGGTATGGTGGTTACGAAATTAGAGACTCCGAGAGTTGTTCCATCGATTTTAATAATTCCACCACTACCGGCAGGGTAGTTCGCAGGGCCCCAAAAAACCTGAGTTGCTGTTGCATAAAGATTGGAATGGTCATCAAAAGCAAGTCCAAAAACTGTACCTGTTTGACTCATCGTCCAGTACCGGTGGACTGGTGCTGAAGACCAGGTCGTACCAATGGTAGCTGTTGACCTATCACGAGTGTTCCAAATACCAAGGGAGTTACTATTGTTTTCGTGTTTTCCAAAGGAGTGAGCAGCCATTCCACATTTGATTTGGGGACGAAGTGGTTCGAAGTAGAAAGGACTGTTTTGAAGGAAATTTCCTGCAATAACACTAAGTTCATAAAACGTTGGAGTCGTCGGAGAATAATCTTCTTCATTATAAATAGCTTCAACCTGATAGCCTCCAGGGGAGAGTCCAATGAAACTGTATAAACCATTTGGATCAGTTTGTGCGACAGCTATTTCCTGTCCCATTTCATCAAGTAATCTTACAGCACTATTGACTATTCCAGGCTCTGTTTCAGGGTCGTTAACTCCGTTAGCATCAATATCATTGCAAACGAAATCCACGATGTTTCCCAGGTTTTCAAATGGAGTGAAAATAAATTTGTTATTGGTCAAAAAACCACCCGTTTCCAGAAATAAATCGATTTGTTGAGGGGAAGACAATGTAGTGTTAGGTATATTATCCTGAACCTCCAGGCGATATTCTCCTCCAACAAGTCCTGAGAATAGAAATTCTCCTAAACCATTAGTGTTGGTTACTATTGGGGTTAGAGGGTCTGCAAGATTAACCAGTATGACAGGAGTATTATTTACTCCCGGTTCGAAAAGTTGTTTTACCCCATCTCCATCCAAATCAATAAAGACTTGACCGCTAATGGTACCTAGTTGGGAACCATCTACCAGACCAAAATTGACTCCCGTAGATGATTGTCCATTGGTCAAAACCACAACTTGGCTAGAAGGGTTACTAAATAATAGGGTGGAACCCAGGATCAGATAAACAGTATACTCATCATCAGGAAGGTCACAAATTTCATAATTTCCTTCTCCTGTAGATAACGTTGAGTATTCAGTACCATCGGAACCGACGATAGAAACCTCCTGGTTAGTTACACCTAATTCTCCAATATCTAATTGTCCGTTATTGTTGTCGTCGGAATATATTATCCCGGAAATACAACTTTGAGCAGAGGAAACTCCGATTAGAAGCATCCAAAAGCATGTAATTAATAATAGTATTCTTTTCATAATAATAATTTTGGGTTTAATAGTTTTAAATCAGGTTTAATGAGGGGCATGGAATTATCCGTCATCCCTTTTCAACACCCTCAGGTTTTTACAAATTTTTCTGTTCGTATATTGCCTTCGCTATCGCTGACTTGCAGGATATACAGGCCAGGTGGAAGGGTGCTCACGTCTAACTGTGTAAAACCGTCTTCGTCATGGTCGGTCAGTGTTCTCTGTATCAATTGTCCGTGTAAATTGTAAATCAGTATTTCAGTCAATTGCTTTCCTTTCCAGCCCAGGCGCAGCTCATTTTGGACTGGATTGGTTATGTAGAAATAAGCATCATTTTCAACAGGAATTTGTATTTCGAATATATCGCACTGTCCCAGTTCCCAGGTAGTAACTCCATAGTGCCACCTGGCGATACAGGCACTTTGATAAGTGACGCCGTCGCAACCGCAAACCGGAAACTCATATCCCGGACAAACGAAATTCGGGTCGATCAGTGATTCGTCGACGCACAATTCTTCACAGGAGACATAGACCAGATCACATATTTCCAGTCCCTGCCCGGGGAAGCATTCCTCACCTTCAGGTCCTTCCCGGATAATATTCATACATAATTCGTAAGTGCCGAATTCCATAGCATTGAAAAGCACTTCTGAAGTTCCATAGGTCACTCCGCCAATAGTGGTCGCGGACCCTAGTCTCCGGAAGCTCCATTCAACACGATCGCAGAAATTGGTGCCGTTTGGATAAGCGGTGACGGTTTGCTCTTCACAGGAAACTTCATGGTCAAATCCTTCCAATAGTGCCAATTGGTAATCCAGCGGGTAGAAACAACACAGCGAGTCACAATCCGGTAACCATACACAGTGTTCCAGGAAACAGCAATCAATACTCAGAGAGTCTTCCGTTAGGTATTTGAGACCTATAGTAAAACAATATTCACCTGGTCCGGCAGCTCCGTCAATGGGTATATCAACCGGTCCGATATGATCTCCCGGGTTGAAAATGCCGCCCAGGTCGATATAGTCATCGGTAATGAAGTTATTCGGAGCCTGCTCCACGATCTTGATCGAATTGATCTGATTATCCGAAATGTTCTGGAAGTTGAGGGTGAAAACATAGTCTTTGTTCTCATCACAATTAACCTCAGTCCCTTCTTCAATAATGAAGCAGTCGTGACAATCCATTCTTAAGGTGTCGGCACAGACAATAGAATCCCCCTGCATCCAGTGTACACTTGCATAGACAGGAGCAGTAGTTGTAATGTTTTCAAGACAGAAATCAAATAGCTGGCCGGAGTAAATGGGTATAAATCCGCCGGTATGTATCCATGTGAGTTTGGAATAATCAGCATTATGCGTATTGAGGAATCCGGTTGTCAGGTCATAGTCAATATCATCAAATGAAACACCTGGGTTCAGAATTTCAACCATTATCGAACTGAAGAAATTGGTTTGAAAATGGTTGAAAATGTTCAGCGTATAACAACAGCTGTCCACGGCCGTTGAATCCTGCAGAGTATATTCTGTGCCAACAAATTCACAGGGTTCGCACTTTGGCAGAATCACGCAATGAGTAGAATCCGAAGTACAACAGTTCAATGGATCCAGTGCATCATGGGCGATGATGTTGAAACATAATTCCTCCCCGCCAAGTGTCGGGTCATTGATGACAAATGTATAGTCATAAGTATCTCCCGGCTGGATAGCAGGAACAGGGAAAATTACCTGCGTAATAGGTGCTCCTCCACTTGGTACCGTAACATCAATCACGATTTTCCCAACCGGGAAGTTGCAGCTCAAAGGGTTCTTAAAGGTTACATCATACTGAATGAGGTCTCCGTTGCAATAGACACTATCCTGAGTGATGTATAAACAATCATCTGGCTCTGGTGGACAATCCGTAACAATGATGGTGTCACATACCGTCTGGAAGTCTTGATCCAGCCATTCGATATGAATCTGCTGTGGCTGAACGCTCATGCCTGTGAGACAAAAGCGAAAAAAATCTGTCAATTGCCCCTCCGGAATAGGATTTCCTGTACCAGATGAAGCAACGAGCGTGACCATTCCCGGGAGATTGACGATATCAAATAGGGCAGGGTGGATGTCATCGGGATCATAAATGATTTCCATATCATCCAGCGCAGTTATGCGTATTCCGGCAAGATCTTGTCCAAAGTTATGATCATAATTCAATTGCCAGCAGCAATTCTCAGTATCCGCTTGCAAATCAACTGCTTCAAGGGTCAGTCCGTCACAATCATTGGCAGGCTCCAAAACTTCAATGGATCCATCTTTATAGGTTGCATTGATGATCTGTTGGTCTGCATTGGTTACTTCTTGCAGGGTGGTTGCTGAAGAAAAGTGAAGGTCACTTAAACCAACAGCATCCCCGGTAAAGCACAACTCACAAATAATGCTGCCATCAGGAAGGGTTTCCCCTGAACCATCCAGGTCATTCCAGGAAACGTTGATAAATCCGGTGGGAGATTCATTGAAATTATTTCCGTTCAGGTACGGTAAGTTATAATTAGAAGTATTTACGAAAGTCAAAATAGTCGGATCGTACTCAATGGTGTATTGAAAGCCGAGTATGTCGTTAAAATGATTGACAGTTAAGGTTGCACATACAAGGTTGCCGACCTGAGTGGTTTCATCCGACAGGACAAAATTGGCCAGATCACTGGGTTCCTCGTCAACAGTCACAGTGAAGCTGCAGGAATTTAGCGTACCACAAGCGTCGGTAACAAAATAGGTTGCTGTGGTTTGACCAACATTAAATAAAGTACCGCTTACATCACCGTTTCCGTTGGATACTGTAGCTCCGCTCAAATCGTAAAATACATTATAGGGGGGGACTCCACCTGAAATACTCAATGGTGCCAGATTATTGATTACCAGCGAAGGTATTCCGAAAGGAACTGTGAGCACCTGATTTACAGGGCAAGTAATAGTCAGAGGCTCTTCAGGAGTTTGAACTGTTACCTCGTAACTACAACTATCTGTAATACCTTCCGTGGTGATTACGGTACAACTGATAATGGTCGTTCCAAAGTCAAACGGATCATTAAAATCCAAACCATCGCTTCGGACGCAAATAATCTGATCCATCCCACAGCTGTCTTCAAGAACCGGAGGAGGCAAGTCCACCATGCCAGGGCATTCTACCAGGATGTTTTCAGGGCAAGCAAGTTTGGGTTCACAAGGCATTTCACAGATGACCTCAATGTCAAAACTGCAATTATTCATATTTCCTGACGGGTCACTTGCGTTACAGGTTACCGTGGTAATGCCACATTCAAAGAAATCTCCACTGGTAAAATCGCACAGTGCAATAGCTTCACAGTTATCTGAAACCAATGGCTCCGGAAATTCTACCGGCATACCGTTTTCACCAATTGGAGCGAAAACCGTAATGTTTTCCGGACAAGTTATGGAAGGTGGGTCATTGTCAGGCAATACCTGGAAGCTTGTGCTAACTTCGCTCACATTCCCACAATCATCCTCAGCAGACCATCGGAAAGTGATGGTATAAGGATTGTCAGGGTCAGGTGTGTAAGGGTCGATACTGGCGGTAACTACAGCATTACTGCAATTGTCGGTTGCCGTTAAAACTTCCGGTTCGGGCAGAGGCATGTCACAACTGATGTCAGGAATAGCTGAGGGCAGTTGATCAAAAACCGGAGGTAAATTATCCGGCAGGATCTGGAAAGATTCACTGACGGTGGTAATTTCAGTTGAATACCAGTCGATGGCTGTCCAGGTGTGGGTGACTGTATATGCAGAACAATGGTCGGTAAATTCAGGTGTTATGGTAACTTCATAGGTGACCGAAGGTATTCCACAATCATCCGTTACTTCGAGTTGTTGAACTTCCGGAAGCGGGTCGTGACATTGAATGTCGTCGATTGGATCCGGAAGGGTGGTAAATACCGGAGCAAGATTGGGGTCGACATGTATGCCGATCTCACAAAATGTGACCAGTTCGAATGCTTCATCATAGATGTAAACGCCTCCAAGGATGTTTTCTCCAGGGTTTAGGGGAGTTCCGATCGGAGGGTTTTGTTCTATAAAAAGAGGCGTAACGCAACCACCGGTTCCGTATATATATTCCAGCAGATCAGGTACAATAGCCTGGCATTCCTCATTTAAAGGCACATTGATAAAATCCGGACAATCCAGAATTAAAGGTTGATCAGGATCCCAGGAAACAGTGACATCATATGAACAGGAAATCTGGTTGCCTGACAGGTCTGTAGCGGTACAGGTAACAGTTGTTGTACCGACTTCAAAGAAACCCGAGTTGTGACTGCACTGGAAATCTGCGGCACAATTGTCAGAAACCACGGGCGGAATCAGGTCAATAAAGGTTTCAAATTCTTCACATGGGATAAAAACTTCTATATCTTCAGGACAAGTGATAGCCGGTGCCACCTGATCCAGAATGGTAACCTCCGACCAGCAAGTGCTTGTATTACCCGCAAGGTCAGTGACGGTGACGTTTACGGGTATGGTCTGCCCTACATGACTGCAATCAAAAATGGCAGGTTCACTCATTAATTCTACCGGACCACAATCGTCGATATAAAACTCCAGGATATTTTCCGGCTCAAGGAACAAGACGCCATTAGTTGGAAGGGATACGGTGATTGCATCCTGACAAACTACGAAAGGTTCAATTACATCTATAACTTCAAGGTTTGAAATGCAAATAGATTCGTTTCCGAAATTGTCGGTCAGCGTAACCGTAATGGTATGTTCCCCTGCTGGCATTGGAGTACCTGGTGGAGGTGACTGGGTGATGGTGAACCCTAATTGTGGGTCTACCGGTGTAAAGGTGGTTCGGAGGTTAAAATCTGAAAATCCTAAACCAAGTTCTCCCTCACCATTAGGTCCACAGGCCCAGAGGCTGCCATCGGTCTGGATGCCAAAAGCATGTTCATAACCGAATTCGGCCATTTCCCATGGTCCAGCTGAAACCAGAGCGGGAGTATTTTGGTTGGAACCCGAAAATCCCAAACCCAATTCTCCGGCAATATTTTGTCCCCAGGCATATAAGGATCCACCTGTTTTGATGGCAAAAGAACCGTCAGACTTGGCAAATACTTTTTCCCAGTCAGTGTCCGTACCTATTTGATAGGGTGTTTCCTGATTGATATTGGTTCCATTGCCGACCTGCTCGTAGAAATTACTTCCCCAGGACCAAAGTTCTCCATTGCTGTTTATTCCAAGGAAATGACTTCCTACATCAAAAGTAACCCAGTTGGAATTACCACCTACCTGCTGAAAAGTATTCTGTGTAATGACTAGGTTGCCTGCTTGCATAAGGTTTGCATAATTGGTTCCGGCTCCCCACAAGGTTCCGTTAGTTTTGGAAGCCATGGAGGCCTGTCCCCCTGCGGCGATGACCGCCCAGTCGGTGTCCATGCCTATGGGTTGAGGAGTTGTTCGGGAGAGAAAGTCTCCCTGACCGAGTTGTCCGGCCATATTCTCTCCCCACCCCCAAAGGGTGCCATTGTTTTGTAAAGCAAGACAGTGATTTTGTCCGGTTTTTACATCGCTCCATTGATTAGAGCTGCCAATTTGTTGAGGAACGTTCAGGTCAGTGAAATCTCCCTGGCCTAATTGGCCGAACAGGTTGGAACCCCATGCCCAAAGAGTGCCGTTCGTTTTTAAGGCTACGGTAAAGTTCAATCCACACGAAACTGCCAACCAGTCGTTATCACTCCCTATTTGATGAGGTGTGCTTTGGTCTGTATATGTTCCGTCCCCTAGTTGACCGAATTCATTATCACCCCAGGACCATAAAGTTCCATCTGTCTGTATACCAACAGAGAATCGGAAACCGGCTCCAATATCTTTCCAGTTTTTTTCGAAAAAGCAACTATCCAGGGTCAAGAATTCAGAATAGTCAATTAGAGGGAAGGTACAGTCCTGTTCATACGCATCAGCCTGGACATTTTGAGGACAATCTACAATATAGACTGATGGTGTTCCGGATACTGTTACCGTAAAACTGCATTCAAAGTCTGAACCATTGGTTCCGGGACCGGTATAAGTGACTTCCGTAGTTCCCGGCGGGAAGAAGTCTCCAGGCTGGTGAGAGCCCGAAAGCGTCCAGGCATTTCCGCAATTATCCATAGAGTCCGGAACAATCCAATCGACAATAGCGCCACATTCTCCAGCTAATGCCATCACTTCAATATCGGAAGGACACATGGGGCCAGTAATGGTGACGGTTCCATTTTCAAAAACAGCATCCACAATCTCTAAAGCAGCATTTACCACTTCAATGGCAGTGGGTGTTGCTGTTATATCTATTGGCGAAACTTGTCCGGGGGATCCAATAACATCGAAGCATATTTCGAATAATTCAGTATCATCAGGAAGATTTACCCCTGCTTGTGTATTATCATACCATCCAATGGTCACAGCGCCTTCGGAGAGGGCAGGTGGTGTGCCAAAATTGGTACTCGTCAGCCCTGGCAGATTGAAGTTCATTAGGCTGGAAAACTCCAGGATGTTTGGGTTATAATTAATACTGAACTGAAAAGCAACGATGTCTTCAAAATCCTCTATGGTTACCGGGATGCAGATTTGATCTCCCTGGCAAACAGTTCCACTGCCTGTAGTAAATGTAAGTGGCGCCTGAATAGATTGTAGCGCAAGGCAGTCATCAATATTGCCGGTTTTGATACCGATAAAATTGGCGGAAACCTCACCGGATCCGTTGGAAATAGTGACAGATTCCGGCCAGGATTCCAGCCAGGGTTCATTGGGATTGGGAAAAACGTAAGCAGCATCTACGAATCTATAACAGGTGTTATTATTGAATGATGTACTGAGATTCAAAACAAAATTTCTGTGATTGATCAGGTCAGTTGAAGTGAGGGAATTACTGTTGTTCAAATCAGCAGCAATCACCTGATAGGGCGACTGGAGTGGAGATAGCCCCAAAATATGGGAAGCCATAAGTAATTGATCACTTACCGTGATACATTGCGGATCACATTGTTTGGGGTTTAGCATAGGAGTAATGGTGAAATCACTCCCGTCAGGGATAGATTCAAAAAAGTAATTTCCCTGGTCATCTGTCTGGGTAACATCTTCAAATTCTCCTGATATGAAAACGAAAACACCTGGGAGAGGTGTGCCGTTTTCATTTTGAATATACCCGCTAACGAAGGTTTCAGGAGATTCATTTGGTTTTAGATTCGGTAAAGTAAAACCAGATATTAATAGGGTTAAAAGAATACAGTGTAAGGTAATTTGGGTCTTCATAAGCGGAAAATTTCTTCAAAAGTATGTCTGAAGAAAACGCCGTTCAGGGCTATTTGAAATTCGGTAGGGATGGATGGAAATTCGTTATTCCTGAATTTAAATTCGGTTGAAAAAGGTAAGATTCCTAAAAATGAGCGATTAAGCTACAGAAAGAGAGCAAACATTGTTCGCTTAAAAAGGAGATTGAACAATACTCCGAGAAAACCTGCCCCCCGCTATTTACGCTCTAAAACTACTTACAATGAAACAACTGATTTTAGTAGATGCCGAGGAGCCATTCCGGCTGAAAATGAAACAACTGCTTACAGACTATTGCCCTGAAATCCGGATTGCGGGTGAGGCTTCCGATATACCTTCGGCTGTGAGGTTGATCAAACATCTGAACCCGGATATCGTATTGACCAGCATCCAGTTTAAAGAAGGAACGGCTTTTGATCTGCTCAATAAATTCTCAAACCCCGGATTTAAGGTGATCCTGACGGCTTTGTGTGGTGACTTTGCTCTCAAAGCCTTTAAGTATAATGTGGTGGATTATCTTTTGAAACCAGTGAACCCTGATGAATTGGTTAAGGCCATTGAAAAGGTGCTTGTATCGAAAGGCCCGGCTCTTCCCGAACCTGTTAGTCCGAACAACCGTATCCAAGCGAGGTTATCGGATAAAGTTGCTCTTACTACAACCAATGGACTTGCTTTTGTGAAACTGGAAAAGGTGGTTTATCTGCGCTCGGAAGGCAGTTATACTACTTTTTTTCTGGAGGACGGAAAACAGCTCACAGTTTGCCGGGGTTTGAAGGAGTTTGAAGTAGGGTTGCCGGAAGACCATTTTTACCGAACGCATCAATCTTATATCGTAAATACTGAACGGGTGGAGGAAATCAGCAAAAAGGACGGTTGTTTCGCCTTAATGCAGGGGGGCATTGAAATTCCGGTATCTCGGAGGAAGCGAGAATCATTTTTGGGATTTTTACAGGGAAGGATGGTTGGATGAAAGGGAAGGACTTATTCAAGTTTCAGGCTTACCTGATGACATCAGGAAGTAAGTTCAAAAAAATTAATTATTTACGGCCATTGTTGCATTAGGAATTTGTTCCAGTTCATTTTCTAAGTTATGAACTGATTCTTCAAGGTCGTAGTCAGTTTGTAAACCCAGCCAAAATTTTGCCGATACACCAAAGTACTTGTTCAACCTTAAAGCAGTATCGGCTGTAATACTTCGTTTGCCTTTAACAATTTGACTAACTCTTGTTTGGGGAATATTTAAATCCTTAGCAAGTCTGTACTGGCTTATTTTTAGAGGTTTAAGAAATTCCTCAAGTAAAACTTCTCCTGGATGTATATTGGGTAATTTTTTCATCTTCTGACTTTAGTGGTAATCGATTATTTCTACTTCATAAGCGTCTTTGATATCCCAATGAAAAATTATTCGCCAACGGTTATTTATTCGTATACTATGAAAACCTTCGAGATTTCCTGATAATTTTTCAAGCCGATTTCCAGGGGGTATTTTGAGATCATTTATGTCTTGAGAGTTATTGATCATTCTTAGTTTTCTCCTAGCAACAGGTTGGATTTGAGATGGATACTTTTTGGAATAATCTCCTTGCCAAATTCTTTCTGTTTCCTTGTTTCCAAAGGTTTTTATCATGGTGACGTCTCGAGTTACTAACGCCAAAGGTAAGTGTTTTGTTCCTTGAAAGCAAGGGTTTTTAAAATTTCACACAAACATTCTTAGGTTCCGTAAAAAACCTGAGTGCTTCCCAGCCTCCTTCACGTCCTACGCCGGAATGTTTCACACCTCCAAATGGTGTCCTGAGGTCACGGACCATCCAGCAGTTGATCCAAACGATACCGGCCTGAATCTTTTCTGCCATTCTTGAGGCGCGTTTCAGGTCATTGGTCCAGACAGTGGAAGCAAGGCCGTAAACGGTGCCATTGGCCAATTCAAGGGCTTCTTCTTCTGTGTCAAAGGGTTCGATGGTCACCACCGGACCGAATATTTCTTCCTGGTTGGTACGGCATCCAATGGTAAGGCCTTCTATAACCGCGGGTTTCATGTAGTATCCTCCGGAAAGGTTGCCGTCAAGTTTTAAGATTTCTCCACCACAGAGGATTTTTCCGCCCTCTTCCTTTGCCAATTGAAGATAGGATTGCACTTTGTCCAGATGTTGTTGGGAAACCAGTGCACCCAATTTGGTATCCTTATCAAATGGATCACCAACTTTCAATCTGGAAACCCTCTTAACCAATTCATCTCTGAATTTTTCATAGATGGTCCTTTCGACATAAATTCTTGATCCGCACAGACAGATTTGCCCGTTATTACCAAAAGAAGAGGAAACGGTTGTCCTGATCATCTCATCAAAGTCGCAATCAGCAAAGATGATATTGGGGTTTTTCCCGCCCAATTCCAGGGAGAGCTTTTTGAACATTGGGGCTGCTGTTGCAGCGATCTTTTTGCCGGTAGCAGTGCCTCCTGTAAAGGAAATGGCCTTGATCTTTGGATGTTCAATAATCGGTTGTCCGGCTTTGTTACCCAATCCGTGGACAATATTCAAAACACCTGGTGGCATTCCTGCTTCGATACAGATTTTCGAAAGCAGATAAGCTGTCATAGGAGTAATTTCCGAAGGTTTGGCTACCACGCAGTTTCCTGTTGCCAATGCAGGGGCAATTTTCCAGCTAAAAAGATACAATGGCAGGTTCCATGGTGAAATACATCCGACAACTCCAAGCGGCTGACGCAAGGTGTAGTTTACAGCAACGCCTTCCATATTGTGAGATTCTGAACCAAAATGCAGAATGCCTGTAGCAAAAAAACGGAAATTTTGAACCGCCCTTGGTATGTCCACTGAACGGGAAAGCCAAACAGGTTTCCCATTATCCATACTTTCAGCTTCCGCAAAAGCCTCCAGGTTGTCTTCAATACCCTGGGCAACAGCCATGAGGATTTTGAATCGTTTATCAATCCCGCAGGAGGACCATTCCGGAAAAGCATTTTTGGCAGCATCATAGGCCAGTTCGATATCCCTGTCGTCAGAGTCCGGAATATAACTGTAGACCTCCCCGGTAGCTGGTTGATAATTGTTGATATACTCTCCCGACACCGGTGCCAGAAGTTCTCCGTTGATGTAATTCTGAAGGTGGGTTTCTATTTGCATGGTTGTATTTGGTTGCTGGAAACCAGTTACTGGTTTCAAGTTACTGGTTTCTGGTTTTATTGCTCGCAGGCTCGCGTTTAATGTTGTTTGATATGGTTTCAGATTCAAATTGGATGTCCTTGCGCCCTTTGCGCTTCCCCGCGATCATTGCGGTTAAATCACCTCTGTGCTCTCCCGACCTTTGGTGCGGGACAGGATCTGTGCCTTCTCTTTGCCACACGATATTTAAGTACCCTTCACTCACTTCCCAAACTCCACTGCAAACTGAGGACTGTAGACTGCCGACTGTCTTACTCCCCGAACTTCTCCACACTATCTCCGGTAATAATTCTACCAAAAAAGATGGCATTGGCCAATAATTTATTCGTTCCAAACCAAAAGGCTCTGAAGGCCGGGTCTTCAGCCATACTGATCACTTTACCCTGTCCATGGCCACTTACCACGATGCCCGCTGTATTCGCGAGGTCTTTCTGGTTTTTCTGATTGATAAAACCTGCCCTCAATGGTGCGTCACCGTTAATGAGTGGTGTAGCATAAGGATTTTTGGCTGGTTCGATCAAAAAGGTACCTCTACGGAATACTGGCAGGTTTGCATTTTTATATCCATACAATATAGGATGACTCAAATCCGCCTGTTGTTCCAGAATAGCTCCGCCAATGACATGTCCGCCTCTGTCTCTTCGCAATTGCTGATAGGGACGTCTGCTTTCATCTTTTTTGGAAGCCACTTTTTTCCTGGCTCCCGACAGACCCCGCTGGATTGCCCATTCAGTTGCATTTGCAATAGTGATCATTGTGCCGCCATTCTGAATCCAGGATTTTAATTTTCCAATCGCGGTGTTATTCACTCCACGGTAGCTCCCGCTAGCCAGGATTATAGTATTGTAACGATTCAGATCTGCTCTTCCAAGATTATCAGCATCGATCATGGTGACCGAAATATCGTAGCGTTGATCCAGTAAATGCCAGATGGCTCCTACGTTGTAAGAGGAAGTGCCTGGACCTGACAGCAATAAGATCTTGGCTTTTTCGAGCGGCCGGAAGTTGCTGGACCCCATGTCTAACCCTGTGGGTGTAAGACCAGTATCCTGATCAAAAAAGATCACTCCTGTTGCGCGGGCTGCTTCAGTAATTACTTGATGAACATCTTTGGAATTTTTACCCTCTTGTCCATTTGCCGGAATCATAATGGTGCCGGGGGCAAATGCACGGGAAGATGTAGCAAAAGGTTGTGTCGCCACTTTTGCTCTTAGGCCTTTATTTAAGAGATAATTCAAAGCCTTTGGTGCATAATAGTCATCCCAGAGCATGAGGTAGGCATAATCACTGAATTCAGGATCCGAAGGTTGAGTTAAAGGCTTTAACCCTTCTATGGCTTCCCCCAATAATCCTGTATTGAATTCCTTTTTGCCAAGCCTTGCGAAATCCAGGTTGAAAGCATACTGCATAGACCATGCAGAAATGTCGTAGAACAGGCTGTCCTCAAAGGTCGTACTGGTATCAAATAGGGCTTTGATGAATGTATATTGAGGTTGTTCCAGAGGAATTACGTAAGCGTCATTTTTTGAAAAAGTTTTTCCTTTTGCTGATACGTTATTTCCAAGTGCATAAACTTCTACCTGGTGCCGGCGCAACATTTCAATGAGGTGCCCGGAACGGGACGGATCACCGGGTGTTGTAAACACGTAAGCTTTTTCTTCATCGTTTTGGGCGAGTTTCATCGCATTGACATAAAACTGCCTTTGGTATTCCTGAAGATCTTTTCTCTTTTCACGGGTGGCTTCCAGAGTGGATAATGCAGTGGTCACCTGGTTGCGGATCGTAAAAGGGAAAGATAATACTCCGTTTATGGTTTCCTGCAAATGACCTCGGGAGGAAGCTTGCTCAAAAAGGATGCCGATACACCCGTTAACATCAGGATAGGTGGAGCCTTTTCCAATATAAAAATCATCAAAATTTTCCTCGGTGTAATAAAGGGAACCGATCCCATCGAGTGCTGCTGCGTGAAATGCTCCGATCTCGGCAGTCATTTCCTGATTTCTTTTTGGTGTGTGTGGGTTGATTCGGGTTTGTTCTCCCGGCATAAAGAAAAAAGTGGAATTGGAACCCATTTCATGGTGGTCGGTCAATACATTGGGTTTCCACTCGTGGAAGGTTTTAAGACGTCCCTGGCTCTCAGGGTGCTGGGCAGGCATCCAGTCCCGGTTCAGGTCAAACCAGTAGTGGTTGGTTCTGCCTCTTGGCCATGGTTCGTTGTACTCAATATCCTGTGGGTCAGCAGTTAGGTTTTTGTTTTTGTGGGTATTGGCCCAGGATGCAAAACGGTTGAATCCATCCGGGTTGTAGCACGGATCTAAAAGAATGACCACATCATCGAGTAGTTTCTCTACATCTTTGCCTTTGCCAGCGGCGAGGTAGTAGGCTACCAATGGAGCAGCGTTGCCGCCACTGGGCTCATTACCATGTATACTGAATCCCTGGTAAAGGACTGCGGGTAATTTTGAAATATCCACGCTTTCCGACTGGTCTGGATCACTCAGCTTGGCGTGTTCGGTTTTGATCTCCTCCAGTTTTTTATGGTTCTTGGGAGAGGTAATAGTTAGGTAAACGAGGCGACGCCCTTCATGGCTTCGGCCATATTCCGTGATGGTGACTCTGGGAGAAATTCCGGCCAGCTCACGCATATACATCAGTTGCTGATCATGGGTGATGTGCCATTCTCCGATCTGATATCCAAGTACTTCTTCAGGAGTTGGAATATCTTTATCGTAATTGATGTTGGGAAGGTAATAGTTCAGATCCGGATTCTGGGCTGAAGTGGAAAATATTCCCAGAATTAAAAAGGCTGATAGTGCAATCAGGTTTAGTAAAGTTCTTTGCATAATTTCTCAAATAGTGGTGTTGCCTCAAAATTATAATTTTCAATGACAATTTTGATGGTTTGTTGGGAGTATGTGGCTAAATTTAGTTTTTAAACATTATAAACCGTTAAATGGATTTACGCGACGCCCTTTTGTCAGACCGGTCCAAGGAGCAAAGAAATGCCATTGTAGATTTTATCGGCACATCTCCGGACAGGTATAAAGCTCTTTGGGAAATCATTAAAACAGAAGAGCCTCCTTTGCCGCAACGAGCGGCCTGGGTGTTGGACGAATCGAGCGTGAGACATCCTTATTTGTTTGATCATATACTGGATGAGGCAGTTGCATTTTTATTACAGGAGGTACACGATGCTGTGCCCAGGGCTATTACCAAAATTTTAGGGTTGAGAACAAGCATTCCTGAACACCATCAGGGAATGTTATTCTCATTAGCTATCGATTGGATGCTTTCACCCGCTAAACCGGTAGCACTGAAGGTGCATTGTATGACTTTTGCTTGTACCATTGCTATGCCCATACCAGAGTTGCGGCAAGAGCTGGCCATAGTCATTAAGGATCAGATGGAATATAATACTGTTGCGTTTTCCAGCAGAGGGAGGAAAATTCTCAAACGGTTGAATAAGGCAGCAGGGTAGGGGGACAGGTTGCTGGTTACTTGTTACTGGTTTTTGATTGTTCCAGATGTTTCAGGTTGTTTCAATGGTTATGGTTTTGGAAATATCAAAAATGCTTCCAGTTTGAACAACCTGAACCAAAAATACTTGTGGCTGTCGGGTGAAATATTTTGTAAACAGCCCTGGGGTTTATCATTTCGCTCCCTCGTCTTTCTTCTTTTTCCCGGCAAAAAACCGGACGAAAATAAACAGAATAATAGCAGTAATCATTTTGATCAATTAGTTTGTCCAATGTAATATTGGCTTGTTAAACGATGTTCACGGGATGCCCAAATTGGACATAATGAATTTAAGTTTCTAAACAACAGCCGTTTTTCAAAAATGGTTCTACCTGACCATTGTGAAATTCGACGGAAATATGAATTTCCTCGTCGTTTGGTATTAAATCCGGTACCGTGTCAAAATGTTACTATTATTCCTCAGAATTTTTTAAACGCTTACTCTTTTTTGGTTTCAAGGCAACACCTTTTGCTCTCCCGCTTATCATGGTAAAGGTGTCGCCTTGAAACTTCTAAGTTGTTTCACGCAGATAACGCAGAATTACACAGATTTTTTATTTTAAAAACGGTCAACCTATTTCAGGGACGGACACTTCTACACTCCTAACTCTGCACCATGCACTTTGCACTCCTATATCTATTTCTCCCTTACAATCCCCACCGGCATCCTGCTGTCGTAATTCCCGGTCAGGGTTGGCGTTTGTATATTCCCGGTATACCGACGAACATTTTTATGGATGAACCGGAACAACTCCTCGATGGTGATGATGCTGTTATTGTCATTGTCAGCCTCTCCTTTAAGTCCTCTAACCAGGAAGTGGCTGAAAATACCGGACCGAAGTCCGCCATCCTCCAGGGAATATTCTTCCCCTTTGGAAGACATCAGCAAAGCAGTTCCTCCGCGGGTAGCTTCAAAAGCCTCGTAATACCGACGTAACGCCTCTGACATATTGGTTTTGGCCGCCAGGATACTTCCGGAATGGCAGGCATCCGCCAAAACGATTTTGTGCTTGGCACGACTGGCTTTGAGCATCTGAGTGATTTCCGTGTGTTCCAGTCTGTTGTTGTAGCCATCATAATCGATGGAAAGGAAAGCTCCTTCAAGGCCATGGCCGGAGAAGTAGAACATGATCACGTCATTTTCGTCGGCTCTAAGAAAAGTCGAACGCATGGAGGTCATGATGTTTTCATGCGTCGCATCTTCGTCAATGAGTAACCTTAACTGCTCATCGGGCAACGCGCCTCCTTCCGGACTTTTCAAAAAGGCATAGATCTGATATGCGTCATCGTCGGTGTAACGTAGTACCGGCATATGTGTGTATCTGGCTGCACCGATGATGACTGCCCATATTTTCACATCTCTGTCCTGTTCTATTTCTACTACTGTAGGCTTATTGTTGGCAGCTTCACTGAAAAGTTTTTTGACTGGTTTTCCGAAGTCCCAGATAGCTCCGACCACTTTTCCGCTTTTGTAATACATCACACCGCGACCATGCGGTGCGTGCTGTTTCCAACCTCCTTCATAACGATCGCCATTGGCATAAAAGAGAGTGCCTCTTCCTTCGGGAGATCCTTTGAAGAACTCCCCAATATATTTTGATCCGTCCTTGTATCTGAATTTACCAACGCCTGTGTCGCAATATACTTCGTTGCAATTGCGCATGGTCGAAGTGTCGCCTTCGTAGGTCATGGTGCTCCAATCAGCGAGGTATTGGTCATTTTCCCATTGTCCGAACACCGTTTCGCCATCCGGGTAATGCATGAGCCCCTGCCCATGTCGTTTATTTTCTTTCCACTCTCCTTCATAGCGTGAGCCATCGGAATAAAACATGGTTCCCTGTCCGTCGTACAATCCGGCAAGGAAGTTTCCTTCAAAGCGGTCACCTGTAACAAAGATAAAGATTCCGTAGCCAGCAGGTTTGTTTTCCGCCCAGGTTCCCTCGTAGCGGTTTCCATTAGCGTAGATCATTACACCTTCACCGGAGAATTTATTTTTTTTGAATTCGCCAAAATATTCGTCTCCGCTTTTGAAGATCATACGCCCTTTACCTTCCCGGTATTGGTTTACCCAATTACCGAGGTATTTATTACCATCACTGAAATAGAAAATACCTTTTCCGTGTAATTTGCCGTTTTTGAAATCGCCGATGTATTTGGCGCCGCTGGGAAAGATACAGGTACCGTAGCCATTGTAGCAGTTGCCTTGCACGCATTCAGACTGGGCATTCAGGTTTAGGGTGAACAACAGAATGAGGCTTAGAAAAATGAACTCTTTCATGATAAACTTCGGATTTGGATGTACGTGTTGCTATTTAAATGAAGAGTATTTATTCACTGTTTTCCATACTCGTCACTGAGGACAAACTCCTCCATTGCAATCAAAAAAATCAAGTGTAAAAGTTTATACCATGAAATGTGTTTAATGAAGTGGTTAACTATTCGTTTACAACAATAAACTTTAAGGAAAAATCATTATTGCCTATAAAATGATATTTAATGTTTTGTTAGGTAGGTGTTAAAAACTGTGAATTGTGTAATTTTTCAGGTAGGCGAATTAGTTATAGCAGGAAACGGTATTTTTTTGATGAGGAAAGGAGTGTTCAAAAAAGTATAAAAAACATTAACACCGGCAAAATCTAAATTCTCCTTAACTTTATCCTTTTTAGAAACAAAACTCAAAATTTTTTAAAATGAAGAAAGTACTGTTTTTATTTTTAGCGGCTTTTGCCATGTGGGCCTGTGGAAACGAAGCGTCTACTCATGAGCACGATGGAGAGGAGCATGAGATGCATGCCGATCATGAAGGGCACGACCATGAAGGGGAAGAAGCTCCTGAAGGTGACGGCAAACATTTTGGAGAAAAGATCGATGCAGACGGAGCTATTAGTTATGAGGCGCTGTTGGCTAAAATGGAAGGTCAGGAATCTATTGAGGGTGTAAAAGTGGAAGGCCTTGTAGATGCAGTTTGCCAAACCAAAGGATGTTGGATGAATATTGCCGGTGGGGAAGAGCAGGAGGAGCTGTTCGTTCAGTTTGAAGATTATGGCTTTTTTATGCCAAAAGATATCGCCGGACGCAAGGTAGTGATGGAAGGAAAAGCCTACAGAGAGGTAACTACTGTTGATGAACTCAGACACTATGCAGAAGATGAAGGGAAATCTGCAGAGGAGATCGCAGCCATCACGGAACCGCTGGAAGAACTCAAGTTTATGGCTACAGGTGTAGTGCTGCTTGACGAAGCTAAGAAATAAGACTAGTTGTTACCCGGGCAAGGGATTTTCGTCATAATCATAAATCCTTTGCCTGGATAACATTTTGAGAAAACTTATATTTATGAATTATCACGCTGCCAAGGCATACATCGTTGATAAGCTCAGCCGTGAGCTGTCGACAAAACTTACCTACCACGGTATCCACCATACCTATGATGTGTTGGAGGTGACCCAGCAACTGTGTGACCTGGAGCGTATTCCTGTATATGAAAGCATGTTGTTGAAAACAGCTGTGTTATTTCATGATTCCGGATTCATCTGGACCACTACCGGTCATGAATCCCGGGGCTGTGATCTGGCCAGAGAGGTGTTGCCGCGATACGACTATTCGGAAGAAGAGATTGAGCGAATTTGTGGTATGATCATGGCGACCAAAATTCCTCAAAGTCCAAAAAACAAGCTGGAAGAGATTATCTGTGATGCAGATCTCGATTACCTGGGCAGGGAGGATTTCTATGCTATTGGAGAAACCTTGTTTGAAGAATTAAAAGCTTTTGGAGTCCTCGAAACAGAAGAGGAATGGAATAAGGTCCAGGTCAATTTCATCAGCAATCATTCCTATTTTACGGCTACGAATAAAAAGCGTCGCGCTCCAAAGGAGCAATATTTTCTGCAGGAGCTTAGATCTATTGTGGCGGCATATTGATGTTGGATGTTTCCACAACACATAGCCACATAGAAAACATAGTTTTTTCTGTTCTGACTTTGTGTTCTTTATGTCTATGTGTTTCATTTTTATTCAGATAAAAAAAGGCAGCTGATTGAATCAACTGCCTTTGGGTTTTCATAGCTTTAAACAAAATTTGAATTCACATCTTAATTGGCATCGATCAGGTCTCCGGAACCGGTAATGCTATAATCGATATCAGGATCACCTTTGTAATAAACATCTCCGCTGCCGGAAATATTCACATAAAGGTTGTCAATGGCATGAACACGTGCATCACCTGATCCGCTTATTCTCACTTCTACATCATCACAAATAAAATTGAAGCCGTTATAGTCTCCTGAACCGCTGATTTTGAAATCGAGGATCTGAGAACTTCCCTCCAGCCACATTTCTCCGGAACCAGGGATGTTGGCTTCAACATTTTCGGCATCCAGTAATAGATCCATGTCTCCGGAACCGGAAATGCGTAATTCAAGATCACTTACGATAAATTCATTTTCACCGATGATGTCTCCGGAACCAGGAATGGAAAGACTTTCAATATCCGGCATGGTAATGTAAACCTTCATGTTGCCAATATCTCTTACACATCTGTCTGTTTCAATTTCCCATACATCGTTGTGCACATCGAGTTCCAGCTCGTCAATAATGTCTTCTTTTCCTTCTACCTCAACTTTGAATTCACTGCCCTGTGTAATGTAAACATCAAGGGACATACTCAATTTCACTCCTTTGAATTCTTCAATGTCCAGTGTTCTGGTTTCCCAGGGACCGTCTCCGTTCACACAGTTAAAAATTCCTCCGTCATCATCGATGTCAATAAAGCAACCACTCAGGGTAAATACGCCAAAAATCATGGCGAGGATCATAGCTTTAAGATAGTTCATTTCTTTATTTTTTATGGTTGACAAAATATAGGTTGATTAAATTTTACCAGTTGCCTCGTTTCCAGCCAAACCATCCAAAACGGAAGGTCAGGGCTCCCATAGCACCGGTAAAGTCTTCGTTGGTATATCCAAGAGATTCGTTGACACCGTCTACCCAGCGGTAGCCAGCGGTAGCAGCTACCCGGAACCAGTGGGTTACGTTGATTTCCAGTCCAATTTCGGGAGTGAGGACAAAAATCTTATCGATATCCCTATAGTAGTTCACGTTGTCGAATTCTACATTAACGGCGCCCCATCCGATCTTGGCGCTTCCGTAAAAGTGGAGGAGTTTGTAAGATGGTAATGAACCACCGATCCAGATACCTCCATGACCGATATCAAGTACTTCGATTTCATCATCGATCAGTTTTTCAAAATCTACACTTCCGACTCCGTAACCTCCGATGAACATATTATTGAAAACCAATCCACCGCCACCACCGACTGAAGTTCCGAGATCGTTATTAAAACCGCTTTCAATGATCGGGCCACCAAAAGCCCCGCGTACTTTGACATGGTTGAAAAGTGTTTCGTGTTGACCAAAGCCCCAAAGAGCTACAGCGTTTAACATTAATACTAATAATAACTTTTTCATGTTGAGTGATTTTTTAATTGCATTAAATTCCAGGCTCATCCCGTTACAGAATGAGGGTATTTTATCTATAAAATTTGTGATTAATTACTTCCTTTGATGTGGCGGTTTCAATTGTTTAGAACCCACTTTTATTTTATTTCTTACATTACATTATTACTGTTTTTTCTTCCTTTTTCAAAACCTGAACCCAGCCTGAAAACCTACCCACATTTTTACATTCGTATCTCCGTCATTTCCGTCAAAAAAGTTGTAAGGAGCAAAGTTGGCTGTACGTTCAGCCGGATCGCCAGCCGGATTTATTTTGGAAACATAAACGTTCGCTACCGGTCCTGCAAAAATACTCAGCTTCCTTCCCACTCGTATATCATAGGTCAATCTCAGTTGATTGAGCAGATTCAATTCGTTCGTCCAGGGTTCCAGTTCGTTCAGGTGAATGGCCACAACTTCGATGTTCAATAAACTACGTGAACTCAATGTTGCAGTTGTTCCAAGACCGTATCCCAATCCCCAGCTCATAAAGGTTCCCTGTTGGTCGCCTGTGGTGTAATTATCCCATCTCGCACCGAAATGAAAGATGTTGTAAAACTGGCGGGTTCCTAATTTTAAAGCCAGATTGGCATGTAAAACCTCACTGCCTGATAATTCCACACGGTTATAACCTCGTCGGATAAAATTCAGTAAACCATAAGAACCAAGTACTGCCGTATCCGCCACATTGATCAATCCAAACTGGAAGCCTTTTACGGTTTTCCCTTTATTGAATAAACTACTCGTTTGTGACCAATCCACATCGCCGGCAATATTTACCAGCCCTGCGATTTGGGATTTTGTTTGTCCACCGGCATAGTTCACCAATCCTGCTACCTGAAGCGCTTCTGCCTTTTGGTTAGCAATATTGACTCCGCCGGTAACCTGCATCCCAAAAAGATCATCGCCTGCTTTATTGTATAAACCTGCGGTCTGTAATCCTGTCACTTTGCCGTTCGCCTTGTTGAACAGCCCGGCGGCCTGAACACCCTTGACTCCTTCATTTACATTGTTTCCGAGTCCGGCTATTTGAACGCCTCTAACACTATGATGTATATTGTTGAATCCTCCCCCTATGTTTAACCCGTCAATTTTTTTATGATTTCCGCCAAGTACGTCGATGAGTACCTTGGCTTCCTGATAATCCTCCATCTTATCCCAATCTCTTTTCATGGAATACAAAGAGACCTGAACGATGGGAGCTTCTTCCTGATAAGGTTCATGTTTTATTTCAGGAATGCTGAATCTTGAGGGATCAAATTCCACAACTCTGTCGCCTCCGGCAGCTTGTTCAATAACCTGGGTATTTCTATTTGGAAGTTTTTGAGGTTTCTTATATTCTTTGAGTCGCTGTTTTCTTCGCAACTCATCCGGCAATGGCAGTTTTTCCAGTTGACTCAACTGTCTGCCTTTGGTTTCATCCACCCGGAGTACAATATTCCCGCCAATGCTTTTATAAACCACAGGGGTTTGTGCAAAAACCATATTGAGTACCTGATACAATGGATAGTCCGTTACCTCCAGAGAAACCGGTTGATCCAGGGGAATAAAATCCTTGCTGTAGGTGAAATGAACATCATATCGAACACTGATGTCCGTCAGCACCTCACCCAGCGGGAGTTGATGACAGGAGATGGACACCAATTGTTCCATATCCTGACTCTTGGCACTAATAGATCCCAGAAAGATCAGCATTAATATGTAAAACAGCCTGGAGCGCTTCATTTTATTTACGGGTTAGGAATTAAGTAATTCGCGATGTTCGGTTAATTTGGTTTGACGTCGTTTGAATTGGTTTGAATTGGTTTGAAGTTGTTGAGTTATTTGTCAAACCATGTCAAACTATATTAAACCAATTCAAACCATATCAATCATCTCCGCAGCCTTTGCCGCCTGTAACGATGTAAGTATTTCCTTCTTTTTTAAATTCCAGTCCCATGGCGAAATTCATGGATGCCAGGAGTGAATCCAGTTCCGGATTCTGGTAGGTCCCAAAGAATTCACATTTCCAGATGCGGTCATTGGTGATTTCAAAGGTCACACCATAATATCTCTCCATAGCCTTGAAGACTTCCTTCATGGGAGTATCGTTAAAACCTAGTTGTTTTGTTTTCCAGGAAAGGGAGTTTTCGTTTTCAACCACTGCTTTGGCTACCTGTTGTTCAGCTTTGGCAAAAACACCTTCTTCATTGACTTTTAAAACTACTTTTTGGGTAGGGTCTTCTTTAGCGAGCAGTTCAACACTTCCACTGGTTACCGTTACTATGATTTCTTCATCCTCAGGATAAGCTCTGACATTAAAGGATGTACCGAGTACCCTGGTGAAGGTTTCTCCACTGCTAATGGTAAAAGGTTTGGATTCGTCCCTTACAACATCAAAGTAGGCTTCTCCTGTCAGTTCAACATTTCTTTGGCGGAATGCTTTTTTATAGGTGATCTGGCTGTTTTGGTTAAGCCAAACCTGTGTTCCGTCAGGTAACTCAAACTGATTATTTTCATTCAGAACGGTTTGATAGGTAACCACCTGATTGTTGGTGGTAGTCCACCAATAAGTTGCAACGATGAGAAAAAGAACCGCAGCAGCGATGCGCAACAAAAGACGGCGACCTGAATTAAGTTTTTTTTCTGTCGCTCCCTTATGTTCAATTTTCAGGGAAGGTTGCTGGTCGAGTCTGCTTTCGACATTGAGCCAGGCTTTTTCGGCATCAGGCTCAAAATCAATCTCATAATCGTCCACTGCACCCCACAATTGCAACATATCATCAAAATACCTGCGGTTGTCCTCATGACTGTCTACCCAGTCGAGCAACTTCGTTTTTTCCGGCGTACTGATATTGCCGGAAAAGTACTTGGCCATAAGTTCTTCCGCCTGTAGTTTTTGATTCATATAAGATTACTTTCGATTACATGATGCAACAAAAATAGGATTCCCCCTATGCGAAGGTACTTTTTTTTATATTTTTGTCAATACCTGGAAGAATAAATTGAACTGCCCGTTTATTGACAATAATTCAATGTTACTTAAAATGATTAATTTGTTTTATTTTTAGTTAAAGTTTTTTACGTATAAATCTGTTAATCAGCAACTTGTAATCTTTTTGTCTTAAATTGTCACCTTTTTTAAGGTATTTAAAATTGCAATCCTGTCTTTTTTTATTTAACTTGAGTGCCATAACTTTGCATTATTGAAAAAGTCTATATGTGAAAATATAGCTTCGAAAAAAACTGCACAATCAATATCGCCTTAAACAAAGTAGGATAAATCTTTAGAACTTCGGGTTTTGAAGATTGAAAGTAAGTTGACAAAAAACCCCTTGTTCAATCATGAACGTATTAAAAGAAATTGTGCAAATCGTCGGCAAGGATAAGTGCGCCAGAAGCTGGATGACCAGTGAACTGGGCCCTTCCTCTATGTTGACAGAGTTCTTCGAAATGATCCTGGAAGACAGATTCCAGAATGATGAAGAAGCAGCGGAACACTTTTACCCTTCAAGTGACAGTACTGCCAGTTACCGTAAACTCAAAGCCCGCTTACGAAGCCAACTCAAGGATATCGTACTACTCATCGATACGAATCAGGCTCAATACAGTGACCGGGAAAAAGCTTATTACCAAAGCCATAAGGATTGGGCTTCAGCCAATGTTTTATTAGGAAAAAATGCCCGCCAGGCAGGAATCTCCATCACCCATGATGTAATTCGATATGCGGAGAAGTATGAGTTCTCCAATCTCGCATTGGAAGCCAGTCGTGTGCTGAGGCTGCATTACGGAGCTCGGGAAGGTAATGTCAAAAAGTACGAAGAGTACCGTGAAAAGTGCGCCTACTATAATGAGATCTGCCAGGTGGAGAATATGGCGGAGGAATTGTATACTGACCTGGTAATAGAGTATGTAAATAATAAAACCATAAAAGAGGAGGTTTCTGTCAGAGCATTGGATGCTTACCGCAAACTGGAACAAAGGATACGAGGTCATGAATCCTACAGAGCTAATTTATATGCCAGTTTGATCCGGCTGATGATCTATAGCAGTATCAATGATTACGAAAATATTCTTCGGGTTTGTGATGAGAGCATTAAGTTTTATGAGGAGAAACCCTACTTTGCTAAAGTACCGCTGCAGATTTATTATTTCCAAAAACTGATTTGTCATGCCCAATTGAGAGATTATGAATTGGGAATGGCGACTGCGGAGAAATGCCGGAGTTACCTCGATGAAGGCACCTTCAACTGGTTTAAGTTTAAGGAATTGTCCTTTATTCTTTCCATGCACACTAAGAATTATGTGCAGGCAGCCAAAATCTACCTGGAAACTACAGAACACAAACGTTTTGAATTTTTACCATCCGTGGTCAAAGAGGTTTGGAAGATCTACGAAGCATATCTTCACTACCTCATTGACATGGATGAGCTGGATCTTAGCAAAGAGAAAATTGTCCTGGATAAATTCCGTTTGGGTAAATTCCTGAACGAAACCATTATTTTCTCCAAGGACAAAAGTGGCATGAATATACCTATTCTGGTGGCACAAATTCTTTTCCTGATCTTGCATCGCAAGTATAATGAGGCTATCGAACGTATCGATGCGATCGAAAAATACCGGGCACGACATTTGTCCAGGAAGGACAATAAACGCAGCTTTATTTTTATCAAAATGCTGCTTCAGATCCCATTGGGTATGTTCCATCAGGCCGGTGTTATGCGCAAAGCCAAAAGGTATGTTAAGCAGTTTAAGGAAATTCCTGTGGAAATTGCCAACCAGGCAAGCACACTGGAGGTAATCCCTTATGATGACCTTTGGGATATGCTGATCAGCTCACTGGAAAACCAGTTCTATCGTGGTGGAAAAAATAAAAGCAGGAAAAATCAAAAGGCGGTTAAGTAAAACATGGGCCGCCAGACTTTGAGAGGCACATATTATAAATTTTACGTATAAATATTGAAACTAATTTTTTGCTTGTGCGTAAACCAGAGGGTATTTACAATAAAGGGGTAAATACAATATCTAAAACCTTTAAGAAACAAGAGGCTATTCTACACACCAAATAAGCATTAATTAAGTTAATCAACTTTTATTAAAGTATTCAGGGAGCACTTTCTTCAAATGAAAGTCTCCCAAACCAGGAGCTTATTTTCCAGGTATTTTTTCCAATCTTCTCAACAACCGCATTAAAGAAACAACTGAAATGTCCATTTTCAGCCTCAAGCTGTTTGGCATTGAGGAACCTGTATTGTTAACAAAAACTAATCATATGAAGTGATACTGCCCCGAAACGCTTAAATGAAGCGATTACTTACATGAAACACTATACATTATGAAACACTTAATAAACACTAGTGTGTCAACTTGCGTGGTTGACACTCAAAAATCCGTATCTATCGTTTTGGCAGATACACTGGGGCCCAAAGTTTGAGCCCCGATTCCCCCCACTTTTCTTTTTTCTTCCAGCTATCTTACCTGTTTTATTTTTCAAAATTTTCCTGAGGGAATAGCCTGATTCTTTTTCTGAAGATATTTGGTAAGGAAGTTGCTTGTTCATGATAAAAACCAACCTGGACCTGATACCTGAATATGGCAGATTGATTTTTCTATTCTGACATATGTATTTTTTTTATTTATCTTTGGGCGGGTAGGATTTTTTTATGGAATTTACTATTTACGATGAAAAACACAGCCATATTATTATTGGCCTTTTTGGTAGCTTGTTCTGATCCTGTTGAGCAACAAAATCAGTCCCGGGACCGGGTCGGTTCAAGGGAAGAAATGACCCAGATTCTTTTAAAACCTCAAGTGGTTGATTATTCGGAATCTAATTTTCCTCTTTTGAGTGCTTATGCTAACCTCAAGGCTGAAGCCCTTGAAAAAACCTTGCCCATAATGCTCTTGCCTGAAAAGGAATTGCTTGATAATCAGCATGTTCTTGCCCAGCAATTAGCTGTAAGGGATGCACAATTCATCAGGGATGTTCGCTCAGAGGATGGTGTGCCTTTGCATACGGAAATCACCAGTATCAGGCGGATGAATCAGCAGGAAATTCAAAGTATGAATATTAATCCTGCCATCGACCAAAAGAATTTATTCAGAGTTGAACTCTACAATTACTTTCACAATACAGTTACCGTTGGTTATGTTGAAATAGGAAGCCGCCAGGTTTTCAAAGTAGATTATTTTAATGCCACCCCTCCCGCCCTAAATACCAGGTTAAAAGAAATGGCAGTTGAAATCGCCTGTAACTCCAGGGATGTTCAGGAAGTTACCGGTGCCGGCAAGAGTGAATTGAAAACGGATTTCTACCCGGAATTTCAACAGACTAAGTGTGAACGCTCCCGCCATCTTTGTGCAGCTCCCGTATTTACGATTAACGGAAAAAAAATTACCGTTGTTGTTGACTTGACCGACATGATGGTTGTCGGTATTAATATAGAACCGCTATCTAATAATAGCAGCAAAACTTTCGTCACCGAAAGAACATTGCAAAACGATTATGTTGCCAAAAATTATTGTGGTCAGGAAAATGATCTTGAAAAGGATAGCTGGAAAATTACCTACGAAATGACCAGTTCAGACGGACTTGAGATTAAGAACGTTACTTTCGGTGGTGAGCCCGTGATTGAATCTGCCAAATTGGTGGATTGGCATGTCAGCTATAGTTTTAAAGAAGGTTTTGGATATAACGATGCGATGGGGTGCCCGGTTTTCAGTGCTGCTGCTGTGGTGGCGTTTGCCGGACCGGAAGTGGAAGAAATTATCGAAAATGGAACCGTAGCAGGTTTTGCGATTATGCAGGATTTCAGGAGTCCTGTATGGCCGATGGCTTGTAATTACCGTTATCAGAACAGGTATGAGTTTTATAAAGACGGGAGGTTCAGAATTGCAGGGGTAAACCTTGGGCTGGGTTGTGGAACCCAGGGCTGGTATCGGCCTATTTTCAGGATCGCACTTAATGGCGCCAAAAAATTTGATATGTGGAATGCCGGAGGATGGGACAACTGGACCGAAGAAGCCTGGCATTTGCAGAATGCTTCCACCTCATATTCCCCGGAAGGATATTTATTTAAAATAACAGATAGCACCGGTAAGGGATATTATATCGAGCCGGCCCGAGGACAGTTCGGTGTTGGGGACAGAGGTGATAACGCATATTCCTATGTAGTTGTCAAGCATCCCGGAGAAGGGGATGAGGATATTCCTACCTTTGGGCCCTGTTGTAATGAAAATTATGAGCAAGGACCGGAACAATACCTGGCTGACCCGGAGCCTCTGGCTGAAGGGGAGCTTGTTTTTTGGTATGTTCCGCAGATTGAGAATGATGATACTGAAGGAAGTGAATATTGCTGGGCCAAAACCGTCATTAAGGATGGCCAAAGGGAAAACCTGGCATGGCCTGGAATTGTCGGACCCATGTTTGTTCCGGTAAATTAATTCTCTCAAAGTAATAGGACTCACCATGGCAAAATCAAAACATAAAAAACATCTCCCTAAAAAAGGAGCTAACAGTAATAAAACTTCCGGAAAGTCAAAGTCTGGAAACAGAGGCATAATAATTATTTTGACCGTACTGATAATTGCTGTTGGCGCGTTTATGGTTTGGAAATTCAGGAGCCCATCTTCTACAGGGCCTGTTACACCGGCAAAACATTACGATGTTGGTCCGGCAAATTTGTGTAAACTTAGCCCGGCACTGATCACGGCCTATAATCTTGAACAACCTGTGGCCCTGGATTTTACTCAAAGAGGTTTTACCGGAATGCGTTTGATCGAGGTGAGGGACGATGGAAGTGGTAAGGTACTTCAGTTGCCTTCCTGGGATGATGCAGGACATTTAGGTTTGTATACCCTTGATAGAAGAGGCCACGTGTATACTACGCCTATTCCCCACATTAGCCTTCAGGAGAATAAACCGGAAGAACAAAACAGGGTTTACAAAATAGATTCCCAAACCGGGGATATGAAGGTTTTTGTCGAATTGCCCTGGGCGAAACCTCCTTCATTAAATAATCCGTTTGGAGCCTTGGGGGTTGCTTATGATTGTGATACTGAATGCATATACGTGTCCTCTGTGGCAGGGTCAGGGCCAAATGAAGAATTAGGCCGGATTTTTCAAATCGACCTGAAATCCGGGGAAATATTGGATCAGATAAAAGGGATTGATGCTATTGGAGTAGGTGTGTTTACCACTAAAAAAGGAAAAAAACTGTTTTGTGGATCTGCCCGTCAGCCGGATATTTATTCCATATCCCTGGATGAAAACGGTGGATTTATTGGGGAACCTGAATTTGTTCTTTCCCTTATAGAAGAGGCCGGAGGCAGTTTTGATAAAGGCCAAAGGATCCGGTTTTTTGAAGACAACAGAATGGAAATCAAAGGCATTGATTTTAACTATTCTTTGATGGTGGCCAGTGATCCTATGAGAAACGTTTATAACTTCCAATACGATGAGGCAGCAGATGACTGGAACTTTCTGGGAGTTTATAAGCAGTAAAAACGTAATATAAAATTATTTAAATACACATTTATCATGCGAAAGGTGCTTGTTTTTCCGATCCTGGCCATAGTCGTTTATGGAATTTTTGTGAATTTGAAAGATTCGGAAGAGCCTGTAGTTTGTTCATCTGAAACTGAAATTGAACTGCTGAATAAAGCCCGGATATATCTTGATTCCCTTCCACCATTAAAAGAATTGTCCGGAAACCAGGTAGCCATGAACCGGGTGCATCTCGGCGAAAAACTTTTCAGAGATACCCGATTGTCTGCCAATGAGACTAAAAGTTGTAATTCCTGCCATGTCCTGGAAAATTACGGTGTGGATAATGAGCCTACTTCACCAGGGTTCGAAAACGTTAGAGGAACCCGGAATACACCTTCTGTTTATAATGCCAGATTTGCCCTAGCCCAATTTTGGGACGGACGTGCAGCTGATCTTAAAGAACAGGCAAAAAGCCCCATTTTTGATAAAATTGAGATGGGTATGCCGGATGAAGAAACGCTTGTAACCAGATTGGAAGAAGATTCAGATTACGAGAAGTTGTTCGCAGCCGCCTTTCCTGAATCGAAAAAACCTCTGTCCCTTGAGAATATTTCCCTCGCTATTGAAGCTTTTGAAGAAAGATTGGTGACTTATTCACGTTTTGATAAATACCTGGATGGCGACCTGGAAGCTTTGTCTGAAAAAGAAAAACGTGGTTTGAATGCCTTCATCGATCGTGGCTGTATCCCTTGCCATAGCGGGAGTGCTACTGGTGGTAACATGTACCAGGCTTTTCCGCAAGTGGGCCGGATGTCTGACTATACCGGTACCTATAATGATGACCTTGGTCGTTTTGTTCACACTAATATTCCTGCGGATAAAAAACTTTTTAAGGTGCCCAGTTTAAGAAATGTCGCAAGAACCGCTCCTTATTTTCATGATGGTAGTGTTATGGATTTACATCAGGCTGTAAGAATTATGGCCAAAGCTCAGTTGAATACCGACCTGCCTGATGAAGAGATCGATGATATTGTTGCTTTCCTTCATGCGCTTACCGGAGATCTACCTGTTTTTTAAGTTGTACAACAACCAGCTCAATTCTTTACAGGAGTTCTGATATGATTCAAAGACTCCGCAAGCTTTCACGATTAGAATCATTTGCCTGCAAGAAATTTTTTTGCAAGGCCTCAATCTTCGGTGCACAATATTTACAAATTTCCTTTCCCTTTTTTTCCAATGTTTAAGAATAGCCGAAATTCGACGCCCAATCGACAGTATATAAAAAAGTTTTTATGTGATTTTTTTTAATGTATCACCCGGGATTCTGTCACAGTTTTAACAATTATAACAAAAAACAAATATTATAAATAATTGAAATTCAGTTATTTATAATGATGTATTGGTTTTTCAACCAGTTTTTCCCATCAGTACAAACAGCTGCATAGTGTCCTTGTTGAGGGAGTCGTTTTGCCCCACTTTTGTAATGCGAAACAAATTTACAAACAGTTAAAACGACATTACTATGAAACCTATGACCCATAGATTCAACCGTACGGTTGAATGTAAAAGAACTAATAAATCAGGTTCAGTGGTAGTTATCGACACTTTGGCACCACGTAAATAACGGCCAAAAAAACGAAACTAAAAACTTTGAATCTGAGGGTTTTTGAATAAGGCGAAAACCAACCGCTATACTACACACCAACCGGCATGCCGGGAACAACACAAACAGGAGACAACATCAAGATCCAACCAAAGCTTTTTGAACGTCTCCGACATAAGTCATCCCCCAAGGGTTTAGGCCCTTAGCTCTGACGAATGTTACATGTTGTTTCACAAACCATATGGGGAGGCCTGAACGCCAAGCATTTGATCTTTTGCAAAAATGGGTACAAACCCGAGATAGCAAATTTTAAAAGGCAAGGTATATAGAAAGATTGATCATTTATGAACGATATAGATTTCAGGTCGGGTTCTTCCCCCATGGTAAATCCGACGAGTGGCATTTTCCCTGTTTTAAACGGGGTACGAACGGAAGTAAGATTTGGAATGGCGAGCAGGAATTGTTCCGGTTAGGTATCTGCAGCGTAGAAGCAACCAGCCGAACACTTTCAATGACCGCCTCATGTGACAGTGCTATTGCATACTTGACGTATGAATCATTCGGGCAGCTCTGCTTTTATTTTTTAAAAGCAACGGTTTGTCTGAAAGCAGAGAAGAAATTTTTCAGGCGCGGCCTGTTCGTCGTGAACGAACCCTTTGAAGTGCCTGAAGCAATAGTACGAAGTTTTGACATGAATAATCAGTTCGTCCGAAAGGGAAAATACCCGGTCGTCGAAACAGAGCAATTCTGGCGTGTCAATTTCAACCAGTATTAAGCAGTTCCGAAAGCGGTAACTGACGAAAATAATATTTAGTGTTTCAAATTTTAAATCTCACAAATCGGAGCGTAGCAGAGGCTATGATCAAGCAGAGAGTAAATCGCTCCAATTTGTGTGTTTTTCCTTGATTGTCAAGGAGTTGATTAATTAGGTAAATGTTGTTTTATGAAATATGATTGCAAGTGGAACTCCCGGACTTGTTCGGGATGTTCCGCTTTGTTTTTTCATCAAACAATCCATTTATATAGTCGGAATGGAAAGCCTTTTCGACAACAGTTATTCATCGGTGCATATGAGGTTTGACCGACTTCATTGAGTGATTTGACCGATCTGAAATGCCTGCCTTCCTGGATGCTGAATTTTCAGTGTCGAGGAAGGCATGGGTGTTTTTCACTGATGGAAGCAACAATCTTAAAAATCATAATTTTTCACCAAACTCATTGTTCTCATGAATCAAAGATGTACCTATCGATTCTGTCGGGACTTCATTATGAACACGAAGACCAGATGGAATAAGAGAACTGAACGGCAATTGGAAGATCATCATCCCCCTGTTGTAGAAGGGGCGGTTGATCGATCATCGCCCTTCGGTTCGCTTAAAAAAATGATGATAACCTCGATGTCGGTTATCGTTTTAATGTTAGTTTTTATCACAGCAGTTCAGGCGCAGTCCGGAACGGCTTTTCGTGATTTTAACGGTGACGGTTTACAGACAGGCGCAGAGCCTGGTGTAGAAGGAATTATTGTTAAACTTTATGGAAATGCTGTATTTCCTGCTAAGGACGTGCTTATCGGAGAAGCAGTAACGGGTTCAAACGGAACCTATGATTTCTCTGTAACGCTTGTCAGTGGTAGAGCTGCTCTTCCAGGCGAAAACCTGCGTGTGGAATTTGAAATTCCTGATCAATATGGATGTGACCTGGACAAAGATGTTGACTTTATTGGTTTGAATGGAGGTGTATATGGCACCAGCGTTCAATTCATCGAAGGTCAGCAGACAAATATCAATTTTGCCATTAACTATCCAGGTCAGTGGGTAAATACCAGTAACCCTGATGTATATGTACCAATTTATACATTTGGAGATCCTTTATTAGCTGGTAGTGCTGCGGCAGAGCCTGGTTTGGTTACTTTTAAATTCGATGATTCAGGTGTACCTGCTTCCTATTCAGGAGGTAATGCAGGCGTTCCGGAACCAACCGAATTAGCTTCTAACGCTGAAGTTGGTGCTCTTTACGGAATCGCTTTTTCCCGTCAGGCACAGAAAGTTTTTGCTTCTGCGGTTATGAGACGTCACTGCGGTTTTGGACCTCTGGGACCTGGAGGTATCTATTTGGTAGATCCTTATTCAGGAGCAGCGGACAAAACAGAAGACTGGCTGGATTTGGATGCTATTGGAATTTTCACCAATAACAATGCCGGATCTTACCCTGCGAATCCTGGAAACAATACCAGTCCGGTAAGCGATTATATCGGAACTAATGCAGAAAGAGGGTTGCCTTCTGGTTTGACCACACCTAGTACAGATTATGCTGCAGGTGACCAGGTAGGTAAAGTATCTATAGGAGATATTGATATTTCTGATGATGGTAGATATCTGTATATTCTGAATTTGTACGATCGTAAGATCTACGAAATTGACCTTGTAGATCCTATTAATCCTCAGGCTCCAACAGCGGCAGACGTTGCAACTCGTGTACGTAGTTGGGATGTTCCTGATCCGGGAACCAATGCCAATCAGGGCGAACACCGCCCTTGGGGTTTGAAATACTACAGAGGAAAATTATACGTAGGTGTTGTGCTTTCACAGCAGGACATCAATGGTAATGTGGTTGGTACCGTTTCCGGTTCCGGAAACAGCCAGATCGGTGATGAATTACGCGGATATGTATATGATTTTGATCCTTTGACAGAAATGTTTGACGTCAAATTGGATTTCAGCTTTAACTATGGACGTGAGCGTCCATGGATTCCATGGGGATACAGATCAGGATACCCAAGCAGATACTTCTCAGCCAACGAGCGTGAGGTAGCTGAGCCTATCATTTCCGATATTGAATTCGATGACCAGGGTAATATGCTCGTTGGTGTTTTGGATAGAAAAGGACACCAGTACGGTATCTATAATAATAATTATGCAGGTACTCTTGACCCTGTGGAGTATGCCTCAGCAGGTGAATTGCTCAGAGCAAATCTTGATGCATCCTGTGATATGTTTACTATTGTTACCGCCCCTGGAACAACTGATTACTACCAGGATAACTTTGCTCACCCGGAATCCTTACAGGGACCTTTGGCCGTATTGCCTGGTGGAGGTGATGCATTGGCAATTGTACTGGACCCGATCCAGATTCGTTCCGGTGGTACTGTAAGATTTAATAATGATACTGGAGCACCGGTTGGTGGTTCCAGATATGAGATATTTGATGATAGACATACGCTGTCTTCCCCTGACGCTGTGCCTAGTAAGGCCAACGGTCTAGGGGATATTGAGCTCGCTGGGGTAGCTGCCCCAATTGAAATTGGTAACCTAGTCTGGATGGATGTTGATACGGATGGTGTTCAGGACGGTGGAGAACCAGGTATTGCAGGTGTAACGGTTGAACTGTTGGATGCGAGTATGAATGTAATTGCCTCTACTATGACCGATGCAAACGGTGGTTATTACTTTAATCATTCGAATGTGATGGATCCTAGTGGTCCTTCTACTGTTCAGGGGCCACTGCCTTTTACGAGTTATAAAGTCAGGATTTCTCCTACGCAATTCAGTAGTGGAATAGGCACAGGACCATTGCACAATATGGTACTGACTTCAACTGATCAGGCAGGAAATGGTCTTGCAGACAGAAGTGATAGTGATGCTGCCCTTGCCGGTGGTGAAGCTCAGATTATGTTGATGACCAATGCTCCGGGGCAAAATGATCACTCGTTTGACTTTGGATTCCTTGTGTTTGATTATGGTGACCTTCCGGACACTTATGTTACGGAAGATGGTTCTGGCGGACCAAGACACCAGCTTGATCCGAGGTTGTTTATCGGTACTTGTGTTGATGCCGAAATCGACGGTCAACCAGATCCAATGGCCGGTATGATGAGTGGTGGTGACGATAATAATACGATAAATGCAAGTCTGCCAATTGGTGAGGCTTGTTCTAATGACGAAGATGGAATTTCCTTCTCAACATCTCTTGTTCCTGGAAACCAGGCTTGTGTGGAAGTCAGTGTGGTTAATACTACCGGCGCCATGGCTAAACTCCAGGGATGGATAGATTTTGATGGTAACGGTATGTTTAATGGTGCTGATGAGTTGAATACAGGAGACTTCGCCGGTGGTGGGGTAATGATCCCTGCTGCAGGAGTTACGAATGTAGAATACTGTTTCGATGTTCCTGCTGGAGCAACTTTCTCAACCGGTTCCACAGAATTGTATTCCCGTTTCCGTTTGAGTGAAAACGGTAACTTAGGATCTGGTGGAATTAATCCTGATGGTAGCGTGCCGATTGGTGAAGTAGAAGATCACAAACAACCTCTGGCAATGCTTGGAGATTATGTTTGGATCGATGCTGATTACGATGGAGTTCAGGATATGGGTGAAACACCTGTAGAAGGTACTACTGCTACTTTGCACGATTGTACTGGCGGTACTCCTGGTGCAGTGCTTGGATCCATGCAAACGGACGCCAGTGGATATTACAAATTCATCGGTCTTATCGATGGAGAATACTGTGTTTGCTTTGATTTGACAACTTCAAATCACCCGAGAGCAAATGATATGGAATTCACAGTTCCTAATAATTCAGCAAATGATGATGATGATAGTGACGCAGATGAAATAAGTGGATGCACACCTGGTGTAACGCTGACAGCAGGAGATGATTATCCTGACCTTGATGCAGGTGTATTTATTCCAGGCAAACTAGGTGATATTGTATGGGAAGATGTGAACGGTAATGGTGTTCAGGATCCGGGAGAACCTGGAATTCCTAATGCCAAAGCTACCCTGACCGGAACCGACGGTGCAGGAAATAACGTAACTGTAGGACCAATTATGACCGATGGTGTCGGTATGTACATGTTTGGTGACTTGAAACCTGGTACCTACAAAGTGACGTTTATGGCTCCTGATGGTTCTAACTTCGTTCCAACAGCAGTAAACGACCCTTCAGGAAACGGAACTGATGCCAGTGATAGTGATGCTGATCCTAATAATATGTTGATGTCACATGTAGTGACAGTAGTTTCCGGTACGGAAGATCTGACTATTGATGCAGGTTTCTTTGAGCCGGCCAAGATTGGTAATATCGTATGGCAGGATTGGGATAATGACGGAGAGCAGGATCCAGGTGAGCCGGGTATCGGAGGCGTACAGGTTACGCTGACCGGAACCGATGGTCTTGGTAATACAGTGCCTGCTCAAATGGCAACTACCGACGGAACTGGAATGTTCATGTTCCCGGGATTGTGGCCTGGTGATTATAAATTGACTTTTGCTACTCCTGCGGACATGCAGCCAACCAAAGCTAATGAAGGTGGTGTTGCAGATGCAGCGGATAGTGATGCTGATCCGGCTAATGGCGGCATGACAACGTTGACTTTCCTCGAATCAGGCGAATACGATGATACCTGGGATGCAGGATATTTCGCAACGGATTATGGTGACATGCCGGACACTTACGGAACTACCGAAGGTGCCAACGGACCTAAACACCTGATCTTCCCTGATTTGATCATTGGTGCTTGTGTAGATGGTGAACTGGATGGCCAGGATGATCCTATGGCCGGTATGATGGCGCCAAATGGTGATGATAATAATGCAAGTGCAGTGAGCCACCCGGCGGGTGCTAACTGTACGGATGATGAAGACGGTGTAACATTGGTAACTCCAATGGTACCTGGTTACGAAGCTTGTTTTGAAGTAGATGTAGTTAATGGAACCGGTGCAGCCGCAGTGCTTCAGGCATGGGTTGACTTTGATGGCGACGGTAGCGTTGCCGGAGAAGAATTGACAACAGGTGATTTCGCCGGTGGTGGAGTAACTGTTCCTGTTGCAGGACTTAATGATGCAGTTGTTTGTTTCGACGTACCTGCAACAACAGTCTTCAGCCAGGGTAATGCATTTGTACGCTTCCGTTTGAGCCGTAATGGTGGATTGTCTGCTACAGGTGTTAATGCCGATGGCAGTATCCCACAAGGTGAGGTGGAAGATTATAAGATTCCATTGGCCAAAGTTGGTAACCTCGTTTGGGAAGACCGTAACTATAACGGTATCCAGGAGCCTGGTATCGATGTAGGGTTGAATGGATTCCCTATCGATTTGATGTGGGTCGGACTTGACGGCATGATGGGTACAGGTGATGATGTAACTTATTCTACTGTTAGTGCTCAGGTGACTTACCCGGGTGCAGTTGTTAAGGATGGTGTTTATACTTTCTGCGGTTTGATCGCAGGAGATTATAAACTGACCGTTACTACGGATCGATTTGCAACATTGTTGAATGTAGGAGATGATTATCTCGATAGCGACGATGAGAATGGAGAGCTGTTCACCATCACTGATGTATTGAACATGGATACAGGTGAGAATGGCCTGAATGATATGGCAGGTATGATGAACCCTGTGGATGCAGCCAATAGTTTCCCTGATAATCAGGATGATATCAGCTATGATTTCGGTTATGCCGGATTTGACTATGGTGACCTTCCTCAGACGTTTGTGACGCTTGAAGATGATCCTGCTATGCCAGGCATGGAAGGACCACGACACTTGTTCACACCTAACTGGTTTATGGGTATCTGTATGGATATCGACCTTGACGGACAACCAGATCAGTATGCTGGATTCTACCCAACAAGTGCCGGAGACGATAATACGCCAGGTTTGGCCAGTCTTCCTGCAAATGTAGTTTGTGATGATGATGAAAATGGTGTAATTCTGAAAACAGAATTATTGCCGGGATATGAAGCTTGTTTCGACGTAATGACTACCGGACCTGAAGCAGGTGTTATGCAGGCATGGATTGATTTTGACGGAAGTGGAGATTTTGCAGCTGATGGTTCTGAAGCGGTAATTTGGTCGTCTTCAGGTACTGCTGAGGCAGCAATCCCTGCCGGAGCTAATGTAATTACCGAATTGTGCTTCGTAGTTCCTGCGAACGCTACCTTCCCGAACATTGAGACGCACATGCGTTTCCGTTTCAGTGACCAGGGAGGTCTTGATTATAAGAATGGTTATGCTGATGGTTCTTACCCATTTGGTGAGGTAGAGGATTACTACCAGCCTTTGGCTGAGATCGGTGATTTGATCTGGCATGATATCGATGGTGACGGTGTACAGGATCCTGGTGAGCCAGGTGTTCCCGGAGTTACTGTTGAGATCCACGATTGTACTGATCCTAATAACCCGCAGGTGTTGGCAACAACCACTACTGATGCGAATGGTTTCTATGAGTTCATCGGTTTGATCCCAATGGAGAAATACTGTATCCACTTTGATGAAACTACTGCTACGGATGGTAATGCCAATGATTATGTATTTACGTTCAAGGATTCACCAAACATTGACGCAACAGATGCCAATGACAGTGATGTTGATTCAGAAGGATGGGCAGAGCCTGTAATGATGATGGATCGTGAGCGTAATGAGACGATTGACGCAGGTGTATATATTCCTGTAAGCATAGGTAACTTTGTATGGCTGGATTATGATGAAGATGGTGAGCAGGATCCGGATGAGCCGGTGATCGAAGGTGCTAAATTGTTCCTTAGCGGAACCAACAACATCGGGGAAGACATTCCTGGTGGAGCTATGATGGTACCTGACGGACAACCGATTCCTCAGACTATGCTAATGACTGATGCAAACGGAGAATACTTGTTCACAGGTCTTGCTCCGGGTACGTACAAGATTACCTTTGATATTTCTATGATCACAGGACCTGAAGAACTGGTGCGTTTTGCACAGTTGCTCGTATTCACCTTCCAGGATGCAACAATTGATCCTGAAGACAGTGACGTAGATCCGGGAGATTACGACAGTCCTGTAGGAATGAGTGGATTCTACACCTTATTGTCCGGTGATCAGGATTTGACGGTTGACGGAGGTGTGATGGTACCATGTTTGCCACCAACTGATATCTATGTAGATATGGTTATGGAAACTACAGCCATTATCCACTGGACAGTGAACAATGAGATTTTGGATATTAATACCAATGCCCACTGCTGGAATATCGCTATTGGAAACTACGGCTTTGAGCCATGGAACAACGAAGCGGTACAGTTGATCACCGTATGTGCGGATGATCCGGATATCGTGATCAATGGCGATCAGGTGAGCTATATGGTAGAAGACCTTGCAGCTGGTACCTGCTACGATGTTTATGTACAGGAAGGTTGTAACGGAGAGATTCCGCCTACAGCTACCCACGGATGGGTTAACGCACCGGGTACTCCACAGATTGGAGACATCCTCGGTAACCCGCTGCTGGCAACAGATACGAATCCTGATGGACTGTGTACCTTTGATTACCCACACATCGTAACGAAGAGTGCCACCCCACCGGAATGCCCATGGGGCAGTGAGAACTACATCGCTAACGGAACATTGACAGTAGTGATCGAGGATAGTCCAAGTTGTGGACCATCAACTTTCACCATCACTGTTACTCCTGTTGCTGGTTCTACTCCGGGTGGAACGACACCAGTTGCTGTAAGTGATTCTTATATCGATGTACCGGCAGGTAGTTATACATATACAGACCTGGATGCGGGTGAATACCACGTATCCGTACTGGAGACCGGACCATGTCGTCCAAAGGTAAATCCTGTAGAGATGACACAGGAGGTACCAAATGCCATAGATACAGAAGGACCGGATAAATTTGTAACCGATATCCTCGGAAACGAAGTGACGAACATCGGACCATTCATTCTTCCGGAAGGAAGTTGTGATTACCAGATGCAGTTGTACGTACAGGCCATTGATGGCTGTTACGGCTTCATCACTGCAGAAGATGCAGTAAGCGTAACTGCAACGATGATACCGGGAACCGTATTCCCGGGTACTCAGGCAAGTGTAGTGGATGACGGCTTTGGTAACTACCTGATCGATGTGACCTTTGCAGCCGGTACAACAGAGTTGACCATAACAGTAGAGGATCCTGATGGTAACCCAACGTCAATGACTTACACAGTTGTTGTTGAAGAGTTCACCAATCCTGATGTATCGATCGTAGGCATTGATAACATCACGATTCCACACTGTGCTGACTCAAGAGATATCAGCTTCACAGTATATGTTGATGATCTTTGCGATCAGCTTGTAGACTTTGATAACCTGACAGTATGTGTATATGATCTGGACGATTTGGCCAACCCAACCTGTCTGGATCCTGATGATACCTTCCCACTGGGTGGCGGAGAGCTTCCTGGAGATGGCAATGGCTATGGTGTTTACACCCTGGAAGTTACCCCGGATATGGATGGCAATTACATTGAGGCCTTCTATACAGACCCACAGGGTAATGTAGGTGTTGTAACCGTACAGTTGACTGTTGATCAGGCTGCTGCAGATGAGCCGGGTTTGGTTTATGCAGCGGATGAGAACATGACTATTCCATACTGTGAAGATACTGTACCATTCTGCTACTCCTTCCAGGTATACGATGATTGTGCACCTGTGGATATAGATTATGTGATTGATAATTTCAATCAGGATGGCATGGGACTGGAACTTGACTGGGTAGATGATACGAATCCAAACTTCGTATACTTCGCTTACTGCGGAGAAATTGCCCCGGGCACGTACTTCCCTGAGATTTACTATAACGACGCTATTCAGCCTGATGCACAGCCATTGGTAATCATCAATCAGCAGCAGAACCAGGCACCGGATATCACGTTGCCAGGTAATCTGAACTTCACGATCCCTGTATGTGAGGATGAATTAGTGACGACCCTTGGTATTTATATCCAGGATGATTGTGATGATGCTACGGATGATTTCACCATCAACTTCCTGGGAGCTACATTCCCTGGATTGCTGAACTGGGAATGGGTGGATAATGGATATATTGAATTGCTTGTACAGCTGACACCGGGTACCCACTTCATAGGAATGGAGGTAACGGATAGCGACGGAGCAACGACTTATACAGATGCACAGCTCACGGTAACCGGACAGCCGGATACATGGGCACCGGTACTGGTATACCCATCACAGGATTTCGATATAGCGCTTGATGCTTGCGAAGATCCTGAAGTTGAAGTATGCTTCTATGTATCTGCTTATGATAACTGTGATGAGAATGTAGCACCAACAGTGATGATGGATGGTCAGGTACTGACGGCAGTAGGAGATGACAAATACTGTGTGACAGTAACACCGGGAGACTACCAAATCGATGTCAGCGCAACGGATAACTCAGACAACAGTTCTTTAGAGACCTTTACGATCAACGTAACACAGGAAGAAGCTCCTGAAGATAACCTGGCTTGTATAGCTACGGTATATGCAACTCTTGAAGGAGATTGCAGCGTAGAACTAGTGGCCAGTATGGTATTGAACGGAGAGTGGAGCTGTCTGACAGATGATGACTTTGATGTAGTGGTGATGGATGACAATCCGGATAACGGAGCGATCATTGACGGTTGCGGAACGTTTAACTACATGATCACTATAGCCGACGGCGTTGAAGCGAACTTCGAAGTATGTTGGGGTGAGGTGACAAGTGAGGATAAGACAAGTCCTGAGATTGACTGTCCTGATCCAACGGATCACTCCCTGACCAGCGGAGAAGAGTTCATTTGTACAGACATCGAAAGTATACTTCTTGATGGCGTACATTACTATACGACTTATGCAGATGGAACGATCGTGCCTGGATCAATCAATGCAGTACTTGCGTGGATCCTTGGTGAAACAGGTTACCCTGAAGTAAGCGATAACTGTGGCCAGTTGCGCGTAGCAGTATGGGATGAACTTGAGGAAAGTGATTGTGGATATGATGTGATCACGCGTCACTTTGAAGTATCCGATCGCTATAATAGTGATTGTACGGGAGCACCGATGACAGCGAGTTGTACACAGACGATCAGTGTACGCAAGCCAGATATCGATGATGTTGATATGCCGGAAGATATCGTAGAGATAGAATGTAGTGATGAGGTAGCTGTTACGGATGATGGCTATCCACATCCAAGTGTAACAGGTTACCCAAGTGTAACAACAGCTTACGGAACATATGACTTGGCAGCTACCTACTGTAACTTGGGAGCAGCTTACGAAGACAGTGATCCGATCATCGTATGTGAGAGCACGTACAAGATCATCAGAACATGGTCAATCGTAGACTGGTGTGTAGTACCAGCCCATGTGACTGAGTACACTCAGATCATCAAGGTAGAAGATACGACACCACCGGCGATCAGCTGTAACTGGGAAGATACCGACTGGGATGGACATCCTGATATGCCGGTATACTCCACAGGACCATTCGATTGTACAGCAGCCTTCCAGGTTGCCGCACCGACAGTTACGGATAACTGCAGTGATTACGTATGGTATGTAGATGTAGTAATTCGCACGGAAGTAAATACTTACGACCAGTGGGGTCAGGTAACAGGAACTGCGATTGTTGATCAGGGACATGCTTCTTACGGTCCATTTGGATCATCAGAATCAGGACCATATGTAAGTGGAGTGCCGATGAGTGTATTCGGTAACCATTACCTGCACTACACTGTAATAGACGGATGTGATAATACTTCTACTTATGACTGCGAGTTTGCAGTAGAGGATAAGATCAATCCGGTAGCTATCTGTGATGATGACTTGAATATTTCTATCGGAAGTGATGGATATGCGAGAGTTTATGCAGAAGATATCGACGAAGGTTCTAATGATAACTGTCAGTTGACACACATTGAAGTGCGTCGTGCCGGTGGTGAGTGGGGAGACTATGTAGACTTCGATTGCGAAGATGTACATGAGTTTGTAACCATTGAATTGAGAGTATGGGATGCGGCCGGTAACAGCAACCTTTGCTGGCTGGAGGTATTGATCGAAGATAAGATCACTCCATACTGCCACGCACCACATAGTGTGAGCATGCACTGTGATGATCACGAACTGCTTCACATTGACTGGGATAATGCAGACCAGCTTGACGAAGTATTCGGAGCAGCATGGGCAGAGGATAACTGTAATGCTACAGCTGAGCAGATTGCAGTATCCAACAACCTGAATGACTGTGGATGGGGTACTGTAGTTCGTACCTTCCAGGCTACTGATGACTGGGGATTGACTTCAACGAATGCATGTACTCAGGTGATCACGATCTACGAAGTACACAACTACGAGATCAAGTTCCCTAAAGATGCATCAGCAGAATGCGGAGTTCCGAACCCGGATACATTAGAGTACAATACATTAGGATGTGATCTGATCACCGTTAATGTAAATGACGAGATCTACGAAGCGACCAGCGATGAGTGTTATAAGATCCTGCGTACGTACAAGGTGATCAACTGGTGCGAGTGGGATGGAGAATCTGACCCTATCGTAATCGGTAGAGATGAGGATTGTGACAATGATCCGGGCGATGAGGATGTATGGGTAATGGTACGCACAGAGTGGAACGGAGATGATCCGATCTTCACAGCATACGTTGACAGAGACAACGATGAGACGAATACAAATCCATTCATCGGAACGAGCCGTTGTACAAGCTTGCCTAAGCCATACGGACACTGGGCAAACAGTACCATCAATACAGAGCTGACAAGCGTAGGCCACTGGCAGTATACTCAGGTGATCAAGATTTACGATTTTGTTGCACCGACTGCAGTAGTTCACGATTACACTGCTTTCTGTAGTGAAACAGCAGATTGTAATGGAGATGTATTGATTACGGTTACCGTAGAGGAATTGTGTGATCTTGATGTAGTACTTGCTTATGGTTTCATTGATGCATTTGCAGATGGTACTCAGGACGGAGCAGCAACTGTTGTAGAAGTAGCCAGAGATGAAGCAGCCGGTACCATTACCTACGAAATCAGTGGTAACTACCCAATCGGTGGACACAGCTTCGGATTACATATTGAAGATGGATGTCACAACATTACCTGGTTGGAGATTCCATTTGAAGTAGTTGACTGTAAAGCACCGACTCCGGTATGTATCAACGGACTGACAGTAACCTTGATGCCACAGCCGGACGGATGTTGTGCCATGGCGATCTGGGCTACAGACTTTATCGCAAGTCCGAATGAAGATTGTACCGGACCGATTGAATACTCTATCCACAGAGCTGACGATGTAGCGGATGGCAGTGATATCCCATCACCGGAAAATACCGGATTGGTATTGGATTGTGAAGATGATGAGACAGTAACTATACTGATCTACTCATGGGATAGTGCTTACAACCCATATGCAGTACAGCCTGACGGATCAATTGGTGGACCAAACTACGATTACTGTGAGACTTACTTGTTAGTTCAGGCTCACGCAGATTGTGCAGAACCGATCCTGTCGAATATCGCAGGTACCGTTCAGACTGAAGAAGCTGAAGGTGTAGAAGGTACTGAAGTACTCTTGAGTGGAGTAAGCTCAGATGAAGAAGTGACCATTGCATCCGGAAGTTATGTATTCAATGTTGTACAGAACGGATTTGATTACACAGTAACTCCACACCTGGATGAGAATCCATTGAACGGAGTAACGACGTTTGACCTTGTACTGATTACCAAGCACATTCTTGGAATCCAGATTTTGGATAGTCCATATAAGATGATTGCAGCGGATGCGAACTCATCCGGATCGATCACTACTGCGGATATGATCCAGTTGAGAAAACTGATCCTTGGAATCTACACTGACTTCCCGAACAATACAAGCTGGAGGTTTGTGGATGCGGATTATGTATTCCCGGATGCTACGAATCCTTGGTACGAAGAGTTCCCAGAGTCCAGAAACATCAATAACCTGAGCGAAGACATGATGAGTGAAGACTTCATCGCCGCTAAGATTGGAGATGTTAACGGATCAGCGACACCAAACGCAACGGTAATCGAAGAGCGTAATGTGAATGGATTGTTCACGCTTCAGACAGAAGATCTGAGACTTGAAGCAGGTGAGCAGTACACTGTGAACTTTACAGCTGCCGATCTGGATAAGATCCAGGGTTACCAGTTTACCATGAACTTCGACCGTACAGCATTGAGCTTTGCAGGTATGGAGTATGGAGTGGCACAGGCTGAGAACTTTGGACTGACATACGCTGATGAAGGTATGATCACATCAAGCTGGAACCTACCTGGCGGACAGACAGGCGCTGCTAATGGACAAACTTTGAAGGGAGATGAAATCCTCTTCAGCGTAGTGTTCACAGCTCAGCTGGAAGCTGATTTGAGTGAAGTGATCAGCATTGGCTCACGTATTACGAGAGCAGAAGCCTACAACGTATCGAATGAACTGCTGGATGTAGCTATGAGCTTCAACACGGGAGCAGATGTAGCAGATGTATTTGAAGTATATCAGAATACACCTAACCCGTTTGCAGCAGAGACGAACATAGGTTATAACCTGCCGGAAGATGCAGCAGTGACCATCACGATCCAGGATGTTACCGGAAGAACAATTCAGGTAATGCACCGGGATGGAATGAAGGGATACAATATTGTGACGTTAGATGCCGAGACACTCGGTGCTACCGGAACAATGTATTACACCGTTGCTACCGACAAATATGTAGCTACTAAGAAAATGATCCTCGTTAAATAATGAGTTGAGGACCTTACGGATGGGCTTCAGGCCCATTCGCTAAGGTTTCCAGGAAATAAATACAACTGGAATTTTTGAATAAGGGCGGACACGTGTTGTTCGCCCTTTTTTTGAATAATTAAAGGTCCTCCCAGATCCCCCCCTTTTTCAAAAAAGACGAGGTTGTCTCATTAGCTGAGATAGCCTCTTGTCTTTTTGAGCACCTCCACAGATATTTCCAGAACGATAACCATTTCTAAATTTGGAGCATGTTTAAATTTTAATTTATTGAATATCAAATTCTTACCCCACACAGCATTGCAATCGGTAGGGGGAAATTGGATAAATGAAACCAGTCATCTCCCGATACTTTGTGCACGGGAACCTGTCCGCGGCATGATATACCGGGATCGTGAACATTCTTCCATTTTTTCCATTCTTCCACTCGAAATGCAATAACATTTTTTAACATACTCTTAACTGGAACGCCCCACGAGGACTTCCTCAATATCCTCTAACCGGCACTCTTTAGCTTTGAGCAGAATGAGCAGGTGATACAAGAGATCGGCAGCTTCGTTTTTAAATAAATCATCATTATCATCCTTGGCTTCGATCACCAGTTCCACAGCTTCCTCTCCGACTTTTTGGGCCACCTTGTTGATGCCGCGATTGAAAAGCTTGCTGGTATAAGAGTCCGCTGATCCGCTTTCAATGCGATCGATGATCTTTTGCTGTAATTTGTAAAGGAAGCCTTTGGGCGTTTCTTCCTTGAAACATGAGGTGGAACCGGTATGACATGTCGGACCTACAGGGTCTGCCTTAATGAGAATGGTGTCCTGGTCGCAATCAATTTGGATATCCTTCACGAATAGGAAATTTCCGGAAGTTTCCCCTTTGGTCCATAAACGGTTTTTTGAACGACTGAAAAAGGTGACTTTGCCTTCCTCTTTTGTTTGTTTAAAGGCCTCTTCATTCATGTAGCCAAGCATGAGTACCTGGAGCGTTTTATCATCCTGAATAATAACCGGCACAAGGCCGTTGCCTTTATTGAAATCTATTTGCATCTGACGGGTATTTTTTCTTTTTGTAAATAGTTTTTGAGTGTAGGAATGGGAATTTCCCCAAAATGGAAAATACTGGCTGCCAGGCCTCCGCTGGCTTCGGTCTTTTCGAAAACGTCTTTAAAGTGAACCATCTGCCCGGCACCACCACTGGCAATGACCGGAATATTGACAGTTTGGCTTACACGGTTGGTAATGTCGATTGCAAACCCTCCCTTTGTCCCATCATGATTCATGGAGGTCAGCAGGATCTCTCCGGCTCCAAGAGCTTCTACCTGCTTTACCCAATCCATGGTTTTAACAGGTGTTGGAGTGCGTCCACCGTGTACGTAAACCATCCAATCCCCGTTTTCAAATTTGGTGTCAATAGCTACCACAGCACACTGACTTCCAAACTGTCCGGCGATCTCCGATATGAGTTGAGGGTTTTTCACCGCAGCAGAATTTACGCTGACTTTATCGGCTCCCGCAGTTATGATACGCGAAACATCCCCGATCGAATTGATACCTCCACCAACGGTAAAGGGGATATTGATCTCCCTGGCGATCTTTTTGACGAGTTCAACCAGCGTTTTCCGGTTTTCAACGGTGGCGGTGATGTCGAGGAATACCAATTCGTCGGCTCCTTGTTCGACATAACTTTTGGCCAATTCGACCGGGTCTCCTGCGTCGCGGATATCGACGAAGTTGATGCCTTTGACGGTGCGTCCGTCGCGGATGTCGAGGCAGGGTATGATTCTTTTTTTTAGCATTGTTTGATGTAGTTTAATCGCGAGGAGCGCAACGAATACGCAAAGCTCGCAATGAGATTATTCATTTGGATAAATTTCTATTTTCCTTGGATAATCCAATTTGAAAGATCCTTCATGTTAATTTTGCCTTCATAAATAGCTTTGCCGATAATCGCTCCTTCACAACCGATGGCTTTTAGCTTGTCAAGCTCATCGATGGAGATGACACCACCGCTGGCGATTAGTTTTACATCAGCCTGGTCCAAAATTTCTTGATATAATTCTTGTGATGATCCCTGTAACATCCCATCCTTAGCGATATCCGTACAGATGACGTATTGGATGCCCTTTTCCTGATAGGATAGGATGAATTCAACCACATCCAGCTCTGAACTTTCCATCCAGCCGTCCGTGGCAATTTTCCGGTTGTGGCTGTCGGCACCCAGGATGATCTTCTCCGGGCCATATTTTTGTAACCAGTTCAGAAAAATTTCCGGTTGTTTGGCAGCAATGCTCCCGCCGGTTATTTGCCCGGCTCCGCTTTCAAAAGCGATACGGATATCCTCATCAGATTTTAGCCCTCCACCGAAATCGATCTTCAGGTTTGTTCTGGTCGCAAGGGTCTCCAGTGTTCTGTAATTGACGATGTGTTTTGACCTGGCTCCATCGAGGTCGACCAGGTGTAAATATTCGATGCCCGAATCCTCAAATGTTTTAGCCACTTCCAGTGGGTGCTCATTATAGACTTTTTTGGTATCGTAATTACCTTTGGTTAACCGTACGCATTTACCGTCGATGATGTCAATTGCGGGTATGATTCTCATATTTTTTCTTTTTTTGAGTTGCGCTACAGTGACGGCCTCACTCAGAGTGAGGCCGTCACTGTAGCGTCTCCCCCCCCCCTTTATAAAAGCCACGAGATGCGGAAACGTGACATAAATTTTTAGGTTATTTTCAAAAAAAATCAAAAAATTTTGAAAATGGGGCCAATCGAGTTTTTATAGGTTCAGAAAATTGCGCAACAGTTGTTCCCCAACATCAGCAGATTTCTCAGGATGAAACTGAGTGGCGTAAAAATTATCCTTGTGCATGGCCGCGCTGAAAGGGTGGATATATTCACAGGTGCCAACGGTGTCTTTTCCAACCTCTGCAAAATAGCTGTGCACATAATACATGTCCTGGTCTGTTTGGATGCCTTTAAACAATGGGCCCTCAATTTTTGTGAAACTATTCCATCCCATGTGGGGCACTTTTTTGGTGGCCCGGAATTTTCGGACTTGCTCATCAAAAATACCCAGGCATTGCGTGTCTCCCTCTTCACTGTGTTTGCACATCAGCTGCAATCCGAGGCAGATTCCAAGCATAGGGTTTTTGATGGAACGGATCACTTCATCCAACCCGGTTTGTCTTAGATATCTCATAGTGGAACCGGCTTCCCCAACGCCCGGGAAAATGACTTTTTCAGCCGAGAGTATCTGCTCCGGATCATCCGTTAAAATACTTTGATAACCTAAACGTGTCAGGGCATTTTGAACGGAAGAAATATTTCCTGCATTGTATTTTATTATCGCTATCATAAACTTCCTTTTGTACTTGGTATAGAATAATTATCCGTTTTACGAACCGCCATTTTAATGGCTTTGGCAAAAGCTTTGAAAATGGCTTCTATCTTGTGATGTTCATTGTCTTCCTTCTGCTTTGATGTTGAGGTTACACTTTGAAGCATCACTGAAGGATTTGAAAAAGTGCATAAACATTTCCGTAGGCATTTCTCCGATCTTTTCCCGTTTAAATTCGGGTTCCCATACCAGCCAGGGCCTTCCGCCGAAATCAATACCCACCTGGGCAAGACAATCGTCCATAGGTAATAAAAATCCGTACCGTTCAATGCCTTTTTTGGAACCCAGCGCTTTGAGGAAAGCATCACCAAGCGTAAGTGCTACATCTTCAATGGTGTGATGTTCATCTATTTCAAGATCGCCATTAACTTCTACGGAAAGGTCCATTTGTCCGTGTTTGGCAATCTGTTCTAACATATGATCGAAAAAACCAAGTCCGGTGTTGAAATTACCCTTACCTGTTCCGTCCAGGTTTAGGGAAATATTGATGTCTGTTTCTTTGGTTGTTCTTCTGACAGAGACCTTTCTTGGTCTGCCCTTGAGTAAACTGTATATTTCTGCCCAACTAGTGGTCGTTAAAACTGCATCAGCATAGTCTTTTTCTCTGATCAAAATACCCTGGCTGTTGAGGTTCTTGGCTAGTTCTATATCAGAAGTTCTGTCGCCGATGACGAAAGAATTTTCAAGGTCATACGGACCATGGATATATTTTTGCAACAGGGCTGTTCCAGGTTTCCTCGTTGGAGCATTTTCTTCGGGAAATGTCTTGTCAATAACTACCTCGCTGAAAATGATTCCTTCATTTTCAAAGGCTTTCATCATTTTGTTGTGTGCCGGCCAGAAAGTATCTTCAGGAAAGGATTCGGTTCCTAATCCATCCTGATTGGTAACCATGACCAGCTCGTAGTCGAGTTCTCTGGCAATTTTTCCCAACCAGCGGAAAACAGCCGGAAGAAATTCCAGTTTTTCAAGACTGTCTACCTGGAAATCTGTTGGTGGTTCCACAATGAGGGTTCCATCTCTATCAATAAATAATACTTTTTTATTCATGGTCCATTGTTTTTAATGCTTGTAACAATTGTTTGTTTTCTGTCGGAGTACCTATGGTAAATCTAAGACAGTTTTTCACCAGCTTGTTCCTGTTCCTTGTGATCACTTGCTTATCGACGAGTGTTTTATAAATTTTGTCGGCGTCAGTTACTTCAACCAATAGGAAGTTTGCATCGGAAGGGTAGATCTTTTTAACCAGGTTAAGTTCCAGGAGGTTTTTGCTTAGCGATTCTTTTTCTGAAAGAATGATTTTTTTTCTCGCCTCGAATTCGTTTGGGTTGTTGAGCGCATCAATAGCAGCTTTTTGATTCAGGGCGCTAACATTATAAGGTGGTTTAACCTTATTATAAAGGTTTATAATCTCAGGGTTTGCGTAAGCGATTCCTACACGAGCTGCCGCCAGCCCCCATGCTTTACTGAAGGTTTGACTCACTATGAGGTTCGGATATTTCTCAATAAGGTCGAGACAGGAAGTTTGCTTGCTAAAATCAATATACGCTTCATCAATGATAACCACCCCCTGAAAGTTTTCCAGGATCATTTGAATGGATTCTCTGCCAAATGAATTTCCGGTCGGGTTATTCGGAGAACAAATAAAAATGAGTTTGAGATTTTCCTGACCCAGGAATTGTCTGGTAGCCTCTGTGTCAATTTGAAAATCTGTTGACAACGGAAGTTTAATCAGATCCACATTGTTGATAGCGGCCGAAACGTCGTACATCCCATAAGTAGGGGAGAAGGTCATGGCAACATCCTCGCCCGGGGTGCAAAAGATCCTGAAAGCCAGATCGATTACCTCATCACTGCCATTGCCAATGAAAATATTTTCCTGTCTCATATTTTTCATGGAAGCAAGCCTGTCCTTCAAAGCCCTCTGATAAGGATCGGGATAACGATTTAATATACCATACGGATTTTCATTAGCATCCAGAAAAATGCCTTCCGACCCGGTAAATTCATCCCGTGCACTCGAGTAAGGTTTTAAAGACCAGATATTGGACCGGACAATATTTTCAAGATTAAAATTCTTCATTATTCGTGAAATTGTAATTCAAAAGAAATTCGTGGCTCCTTCCAACCGTATACTCACTGCGTTTTTGTGGGCCATCAATTCCTCAGCCTCAGCCATGATTTCTATGGCCGGGCCAATATTTTCCAATCCTTGCTTGCTCACTTTCTGGAAGGTGATCTTCTTGACAAAACTATCTATAGATACGCCGCTATAATTCCTGGCAAAACCATTGGTCGGTAATGTATGATTAGTGCCACTGGCGTAATCTCCTGCACTTTCGCAACTGTAATTGCCCAGGAAAACGGATCCTGCATTGGTGATTTGTTCTATGAAAGCATCTGCATTTTCTGAAGCAATGATCAGGTGTTCAGGCGCATAAAGATTGCTGAAATCGACGCAGACTATTAAGTTTTCCAGCAAAATAGCCCTGCTGAAATTGAGGGCTTGTCTGGCGATATCCTTTCTGGGTAATAATTCCACTTGTTTTTCAACCTCCTTAATCGACTGCTCAATAACCTCGGCATCATCAGATAAAAGAATGACCTGGCTGTCCGTCCCGTGTTCAGCCTGGGAGAGCAGGTCGGCAGCGATAAAAGCGGGATTACCCGTTTTGTCGGCAATGATCAATACTTCGCTGGGGCCGGCCGGCATATCGATGGCCACTCCATCCTGCTGCACGAGTTCTTTGGCTTTGGTGACAAATTGATTGCCGGGACCGAATATCTTATTGACAGCCGGAATCGTTTCCGTTCCATAAGTCATGGCGCCAATAGCTTGTGCTCCGCCTGTCTTGAAGATTTTTGTTGTGCCAACCAATTGGGCAGCAAATAGGATAGCCGGGTGAATTTTTCCTTCCTTATTTGGAGGGCTACAAAGAATTATCTCTTTGCAACCAGCAATCTTTGCCGGAATGCCCAGCATCAGGATGGTCGAGAACAAAGGCGCTGTTCCTCCGGGGATGTAAAGGCCTACTTTTTCAATGCCTACACTTTTGCGCCAGCACTGTACGCCCCTGGTCGTTTCGATCACTGTAACCGGCTCTTTTTGAGAATCGTGGAATTTCTTAATATTTGCTGCTGCAGCTACAATAGCTGCTTTAAGTTCTGAACTCACCAATCGGGAAGCTTCTTCGATTTCAGATTCCGTAACCTGGAGATTTTGTAGCCTGGCTTTGTCAAATTTCTCCGTGAATTCTAAAAGGGCCTGGTCACCATTCTTTTTAACTTCATTGAGAATATTTTCCACGATGGAGGTGAGTTCTGCTCTTTCAAAAGCAGGTCTTTGGCAGAGATCAGCCCAGCTATTTGTTTCAGGGTATTTTATTATTTGCATTTCAAAGGATTTTAAATTCCGGCGCTTACAAAACCATTTTATCAATTGGAATAATTAATATTCCTTCGGCGCCTGCTTGTTTAAGTTCATCGATTACACTCCAGAATTTGTCTTCGTCAATCACCGAGTGCAAAGAACTCCAGCCAGGCTCGGCCAAAGGCAAAATAGTGGGACTTTTTAAAACCGGAAGAATCTTACTCACTGCATCAATCTTGTCATTTGGTACATTCAACAGAATATATTTGGTGTTTTTAGCTCTCAAAACTGCTCTGATCCTGAAAAGCAGTTTGTTGAGTGTTGCTCTCTGTTCTTCAGTGAGATTCTGAGAACTGGCAAGTACTGCTTCGGATTTCAAAATGACCTGAGTTTCTCTAAGACCATTTTTGAATAAAGTACTTCCCGAGCTGACGATATCACAAATACCATCTGCAAGCCCGATATTCGGAGCAATTTCCACGGATCCGGAAATCATGTGGATCTCTGCATTGATATTTTTTTCGTCAAGAAATGATTGTAATGTTTTTGGATAAGAAGTGGCAATTTTTTTGCCTTCAAAATAGGAAAGATCATCAGAGGGAGTGCTTTTGGGGACGGCCAGAGAAACTCTGCATTTTGAGAATCCGAGTTTTTCGACTACTTCAACCTTTTTTTGCTTTTCTATCAGCAGGTTTTCGCCGATGATTCCAATATCAGCTACTCCGTCTTCCAGGTATTGTGGAATATCCGAATTCCTTAGATAGAGGATTTCTAATGGGAAATTGGGTACGGTGACCTTGAGTTGATCTTTTCCGTTATTGATAGAAATGCCACAATCCTTTAGCAGTTTTAAGGAATCGTCGTGGAGCCGGCCGCTTTTTTGGATGGCAATTTTCAGTTTACTCATTTTTTCGATTGTTTTTGGTCTGAGTAAACGGCTGGGCACAAATAAAAAATCCCGCCTGATTTACTCAGACGGGATTTGATATTTTTATTTAAATATTACACATATCACTTCCATTTCGCCTGAGGGCAAATATGAAAATGATGATGATGTAATTGAATAAAGTTCATAATTATAAATTCTGATGCAAAACTATGTACAATTAACGAACCTTCCTAATAATTGTTCAGCGTTTAGCAGAAATTTTATATTCATGATTAAAAAAGGGGACCTAAAAGATGGTTTTACGTTTTGATTATCAATTATTTAAATGCGATTGATTTTTTTGCTGATTTTTGATCCGTCTGTCAAAATAATTTCAAATAAATACAATCCTGTGCTTTCTCCGGATAGATCGATACGTATTTTTTCATTTCTGGCATCTGTCTTCCTGATCAATTTACCCTGCATATTAAAGACCTTAACGCTTTCAAAAAGTCCTGCATCAGGACTATCAATAAATACCTCGCCACTGGTTGGATTCGGGTACATTCTGATAGACGAACCTGAAGGCTCATTTGTCGGAGTATCAATCACAACGTAAGGTTCTGAAATGGCAGAACAAGGTTCAGGATTGGTTACCTTCACCGTATATTCACCTGGCATTAAATTGGCCTTGGTCAGTGTCCAGGGATTAGGATCACCTTCAATAGGTTCCCCGTTAAAATACCACTGGTAATCATAAAAACCATAAAAAGGCAGGGCATAGATATATTCAGCATCTTCCTGAATCTCAGCGATCAGGTAATCAACTTCTACACCTACTCCTGAAGAAAATCCAAACTCAGGACAAATTGACGGATAGGCTGTAACCGTGTAAGACCCAGGATTTGTTACCCATAAGGTGTCATTATTCGAGTCAGGAACCGGATCATAAACATCAAACCATTCAATATATGCCCAATCACCGGGAAAAGAGATATGCAATAAAGTGGAATCTCCCTCTTCACAAATTTCGGCATTGTTGTAGGAAGTAACGGTCGGGGCTTGGAAAACCCAGGTGTCAATTAATATTGGATCAGAATACCCGATACAACCTGCAGAATCTACCTCGGCAGTATACCAGTCCACTCCTTCTGCAATAATATCAACCATGCTTTGGTTGGCTCCGGCAATAGGATTACCAAGTTCGTAATCATCGTCTCCGGTATAAAACGTGGTGTACCAATTATAGGAGTCATATTCCGTTTCACTTTCAAGGTTTAACTGTACAGGCTCATTTGCGCAGAAAACGTAAGTAGCAATAGAATCGTAAGGGGCAGGACGCCATGATTCGATGCCGTAGTTAGGATCTGGAAATACATTGGGATTAACGCGGGGCCTGATATTGATAATGTTACTCGTGGTTTTGATCCCGTTGGGACAGGAATTGTGCTTTGCCTTTACAAGATAAGAATTAAATTCACTAACTGTCTGTGTGGTTTCTGCACCTGCCCCAATGATTGGAGAAAAATCTTCTTCATATCCCATACTTCCTATCTCGATGATTTCTTCAAACCATTGAATATTGTTCCAGGCGAATCCGCTGCTGATATTTAGAGTTGTTTCCTCTCCGGCGCATAAGGTTTCATCATTAGCCCAGATATATAATTCCCTTTCCGTATAATCGTAAATAACCTTCTCACTGGAAAGAATCTGAATGCTTGGACAAGCGGAGACGGTTCCCTGGGCGTAATAACTACCTGGTGTGGTGACCAAATAGGACAGATCCGTAGCATCAGGAATTACTTCAAGTGTGCCGTCAACAGATTCAAACCACTGGAAATCTTCGTAATCTCCTGCGGCCCAGGCAGGGATGAATAGCGTAACTGAACTATCAGGGCATAAATAACTCTGGTCCCAATTGTCAATACTCAGAAAAAGGGAAGAATTGGCATAACTGTCCATAAAGAGTTGACGACTGGATTCACATCCATTAAATTCTCCCACTACAGTGAGATATACGGCAGAATCAAAAGTAAAACTGTAGGTACTGCCTTGTACATCCAGCAGGTCTTCTTCAGAATAGTCGTTAAACCCATCATGTAGATACCAAGTGTATGCATACCCTTCATCGGCAAGGATAGCCGTAAGTTCTTCACCAGGGCAAAACTGTGAAAAGCTTGGGATACCCAGAATCTGTGGTTGAATGACGTCTAGGTAGGCCATCTCCAAACTTTCAGATGTAAGTACGATCTCCGGCCATTCCTCATTAGTGACTTCCACAGAATAGCTTCCTTGCTGATAATTTTGATTAACGGTAATCGAATTGGTAGAATTATAAGCATCAAAACCATCTCTAAGCCAATGGTAAGTACTGTAGTTGTCAGAGGTGGCAAAAGTTACCGGTGTACCTTCACACACAACATCGTATGCGTTGGTATCGGCAGAAACAGTAATGTCAGGTACAATAAACAAGGCTTCCACTACCGGGCGTGCTTCTGTTGTGATGGTGCAACCATTTAAAGTAGCCTCTACGGCATAATAAGTATATGTTGATGTAAGGTCTGCGGTATATGTGGAAGCATTGGCATCGGGGATATTGGCGAGAGCTTCAGGATCAGTACCACTGAGCCATTGATAGGTATCCATCCCTTCGTCTGTCGTTAAGATTATACCGGTATTATCTCCGGTTAAAGCTCCTATCAGAGAAATTTCAACATAGCTTAAATTGAGGGTGTTTGAGTTAACCATCTCGCCTTCATGTTCGACCTGAACATAATAAGCTCCCGGAGCACTGGCATCATAAGTTTGTCCGGTGGCCCCGTCAATGGCGACACCATCCATATACCACTGGTAGGAGGCGAATGTATCTTCAACACTAAGAGTTTCTATTTCTGTCCCGTCATCACATAACAATAGATCATCACCTGAGATGACTACGCCTGAAGCAATGTTGATTTCCAGGATTTCTGTGTATGACCATTGGGAAATAAATGGCGAGAAAAATCCTCCCCAAACCCAAACGTGTTCGTTGATAGTGACGGTAACATTAAAGGTGCCGTCCCCGTTGTCGGTATAATCATTGTATTGTGACCAAAGCGGATCCGTTCCGAAGTCAGGAAATACAGGGTATTCAGTATGGGTAAAAACAGCTGTAGGTGCTTCAAAGAAATAGTCATATCTGAAAGTTACCTCTGTACCCGGGGCAACCTCGTATGGAGGAGTTAAGCCCTCTGGAGATACAATCGTAAAAGATTGGGCATGAGCGGCTGTTATTCCAAAAATTGAAAATAGAATCAGGTAAAGAAAATTCTTCATAACATATAAGTTTGGTTAAAAGAGAACTCTCTCCCGGCAGTGTGCTGACGTCCGGGAGAAAAATTTTGGCAAGATTAAGCCTTGTGGGAGAGAATGGAATGAAATGTACCGTGACAAAGTGTGACACGGCGAAAAATTAGCGGGACAGCCCTAAAATCAGGCTCGTTCGTACTGATGTAGCAAAATTCGGATGTCCTGATCTTTAGATAAATTCAGTTTTTCCCGGAGTCTTTGCTTCCGTTTTCTCACGGAATCGGGAGAGATGTTCGAGATCTGAGCGATCTCTTTGGCATCCAGGTTGATCAGTAAATAAGCACAAAGTCTGAGGTCGGTTTTCGATAATACCGGATAATCTGTGATCAGCTTTTTGAAGAAATTACTATGAACCTCTTCGAAATGGACTTTGAAATCTTCCCATTGTTCATCGAGGTTAATGTTTTGGGTGATAGTCCTTTTGACGTTTCTTACCAGGTCGGCATTTTTGGCTTCGCCCTGGGTGTCGATTTTGTCAAGCATACTGGTCATGGAGTTGAGCATTTCATTTTTATTGACCAGGTGCAGCGCCTTGGCAGCCAGTTCCCTGTTTTTCATGTCCAGTTCCTGTCGTAATTTTTCCTGCTCCAGTTTGTTTTTGACGATTTCTAACTGGGCAAGTTCCTGTTCCTTTTGCAGAATGATGTTTTTTTGAGCCAGGTTGGTATTTTTTATTTTAAAGGAATAGATAAGTAAGGTGGAGATTATCAAAAGAGCTAAAATGCTTCCTCCCCAGATCAGTTTTTCCTGTCTTGCCTTATGTTCCAGCCATTCAATTTCTTTTTCCTTTTTCCCGAATTCATACCTCATTTCTGTTTCAGATACCCATTGACTTCTTTTTTCTGCCAGCAGCGTGTCCTTCCAGGCAATACAATAATTATAATATAAACTGGCATTCTCTTCGTCGAAGGAATTTTCATAGGTCTTGGCCAGCCAATCATAACATTCAATAATATTTTCAGTGTTTTTAACAACCATAAATGAATCCAGAGCCTTGTGCAGATATATAACTGCCGAATCGTATTTTTCGAAATGGAATAAGGTTCTACCGTAATTCAGATTAAAGTAAGGAAGGTATATATGAACGGGTTGGGCTTCAATTAAATCGAGGGCTTGTCGATAAAGATTATTGGCAGCTTCATATTTATTTTCACCATAATAGATATTGCCGATATTGTTGAGGACGACGGAAATGTTGACAGTATCCGCATTCTCCTCGAAAATTTCCAAAGCTTGTTGGAAATAATTATTTGCCTCGGAATATTCATTTATTTCCTCCTTTACATTGCCGAGATTGATAAGGTTAATGGCTGTTTTTTTCCTGGCGTTTTGTTTCTTATTTATTTCCAGGGCTCTACCGAAATATTCCTCCGCCAGATCAAATTTGCCGTTTGTAGAATATACAATAGCTATATTGTTATAAACGGAAGTCAGTTGTTCTTCAAGGTTGTTTTTTTCAGCGAGATCCTGAGCCTGAAATAAGTAACCAAGACCTTCCTCATCAGAATTGTAGTATATATATAGGTTGCCAAGGTTGATATAGCCAATGATCTCCGTTTTTATATCGCCTTCTTCTTTGGCTTCTTCAATCACGTGATTTAATTTTTCGAAGGCTACATCAAAACTTTTTTCCCTGGAGGCATTGACTGCATCAATAATCAGAGAGTCCAGAGAACCTGGCTGAAGGTTGGCTTCATCCTTCTCAGGGCCAGCACAATTCAGTAGAAGAATGGCCATCATCACCAAAATGATCAGAGTCAAACTTTGAATATTCATTATATATAATGATCTATTGTTCTCTAAAATCTTCATTATGCTTTGATTATGAAAAGCTATCAGTACTACGTTGAATTATTTTTTTAACTACCTCGTGTTAATTTGGAAATAACTGGGTGAATCGCAATAGAATTCTAGTTTATTATAGGGATTCCAAAAATTATATAAATGCCTTTTGAATGATTAAAATTTCGTTGCTTCAGGTCTGCCTGACCTTAAAATTAATTTAATATTATTTCTCGGGAAAATCACACCTCATTGTGATTAAAATCACTAAAAAAGTTGATTTATGTCATCTGGCAACCTGACAAACCTGTATAATTTTGCTTCAGAACAAAGAAAGAAAAGAACTACTAATTATACTAAACTAATCAAAATGAGATCTTTAATATTCATATTAGCGCTTGGTTCGATACTGGTTTCATTTACCTTGACAACTGAAATCAGTTCCATTTCCTATACTATTGACAAGTCGACGAAAATTACCATTGAGGGAACATCAAACGTCCACGATTGGGTAGCTCATGTAAATAAGGTTACCGGGGGTGTTGAATTTGGTGTTAGCGATGATGGGTTGATTCGTATCAACGAGTGTAATGTCAATATTGATGTTGAATCCATCAAAAGTGAAAAGGGATCCATAATGGACAACAAAATGTTCAAGGCCTTAAAAGGTAAAGAGCATCCCTCGATAACATTTAAGCTGAAAAGCATAGGCTCAATGGAAAAGACTTCCTCCGGATTTAAATCCAAAGTTTATGGTTATCTGACGGTCGCAGGTACAACAAAAGTCATCGGCTTTGATGTTGTGGGAACAGAGTTGGCAAACGGCAATTATGAGGTGAAAGGTTCAGAGAAGTTGAAAATGACCTCTTACAATGTTGATCCTCCAACCGCAATGATGGGAGCTATGACTACAGGTGACGACATAACAATAAAATTCCAAACCATTTTGGTGCAAAAATAAATTGGAATAAAGACAACACACCCAATAGTTATTTTACTATTAACGAAAAATTGCTGCCTATGTGATCAGAAGATAATTTATTTAGTCTAAAGGGTTGATATTCAGCCCTATAAATTAAACATCATTTTTTAAACAAGAACATAGTTTGAGTCGGGAAAACTAAACTAACTAACCAAAACCTGATTTCAAACTGACAAATTCAAAACTTATAAATCATGAAAAAATCATTTTCATTGGTAAAAGCTATCGCATGCGTATTCGCACTGTTAATTACAACAAGTATGTTCGCTCAGGAGATCCAAAACTGGCGTCCATGGGATCAGACAGGTATCAACGTTTTCGAACCTGCTAAGGATATGGATACTCCGTTTAACGGGTTGAAAGTAAGAGTAGGAGGAGCGTTCACTCAGCAGTTTCAGTCATTGAGTCACTCAAACGCAGTCGGCGAAGGTGTTGAGGGTGGATTGTATGACCTTTCTCCTGGTTTCAATAACGCTACAGCAAACCTAAACTTTGATGTCCAACTGGATGATGGTATTCGTGTAGCTTTAGAGAATTATATGTCCTCACGTCACCACACTGAATTCTGGGTAAAAGGTGGATATATTCAGATAGATAAGCTTCCTATGTTTGACAACAGTGACTGGTTTGATAAAAACTTCAGAGTTAAGATTGGACACTTCCAGCCAAACTATGGAGACCAGCAGTTCCGTCGTTCTGATAATGGTAATGCAATTTACAACCCATTCGTAGGAAATTACATCATGGATGCATTCTCAACCGAAATCGGAGCGGAAGTATATGTTTTCCCAGTAGATGGATTCCTGATAATGGCTGGTGCAACAGCCGGTTTGATCAAAGGTGATATTGCTACTCCTGCTGAAGGAAGAGCTAAGAAGCCTTCCATCTATCTGAAAGCAGCGTATGACAAAGCGATGGAAAACGACTTAAGAGTAAGATTGTCAGCTTCCTTGCTCGCTAATGGAAGTACTATCAGAAACACCATTTATGGAGGGGACCGTACAGGTTCTCGCTTCTACGGAGTAATGGAAGAAGCTGGTGCCAGCTTGGGAAGTGCAGCGTTCTCTGGCCGTTTCAATCCTAATTTCAGAAATAACATCATGGCTATCCAGATCAATCCTTTCGTGAAATTCAAAGGCCTGGAAATCTTCGCTATCTATGAAATGGCTTCTGGAAATACTTATACTGTAAATGACAAAGGAGAATCTGAATTGCTGGATGATACTAAGAGAAGTGTTTCTCAAATTGGTGCGGAAGTAATCTATCGCTTCCTGGCAGATGAGCAGCTTTACATCGGTGGTAAGTACAATATGATCAGCGGTGAATTGAGTAGTTCATGGGGTGAGCCTGGTAACTATATGGATGCTTCTATAAACAGAATTGAAGTTGCAGCAGGATGGTTCCCAACTAAGAACTTATTATTGAAAGTTGGATATGTACAGCAAAAATATGTTGATATTCCAGCAGATAACTTAACCACTGACGGTGAATTCGGCGGAGTAGTTATCGAAGCAGTAGTTGGATTCTAATACATTGATTTTCTGATAAATTAGGGAAATTGCGTAAATTTTACTTGCGCAATTTCCCTTTTTTAGGTTATATTAGTAATATGGGAAGACTTTTTTTTAAAATAAGATTACTTTTTGTCCTAATTTCCTTGACGGTAATTTCAGGGTTTGACCTTGTGGATAATCACCCTGCTTTTCATGATTACAGGGATTACATTTTGGAACCTTCCAGTGTGCTTTCGATCAATGGAGAGACCAATGTGAACACCTTTTGTTGTTCCTCTCAGCAGGGTTTTCCCAAAGGTCGTGTAGGGTATGAATGGAGCAAAGAAAATGAAAAACTTAGTTTCGATAATACTAAGCTCAAGATCAACGTACGTAATCTTGATTGTGGTGCCAATGCAATCAACAGGGACCTGCAGGAGACCCTTCAGGCTAAAAGCTTTCCTTACATCACAATAAAACTAAAGGAAGCTACAAATATTAATGGAGCAAGGACTGTAAAAAAGAACCAGTGGGCTAAATTTGAAGCTACGACTGAAATAACGCTTTGCTGCGTTACCAAAACTGTTCATATCCCTGTCATTATCCGAAAGACTTCAGATAATAAATTCCAGATCAAAGGTTCAACTTCCCTTGAATTCCGCGATTTTGACCTGGAACCTCCAACTGCCATGATGGGCCTCATCAAGGTTAAAGAAACGCTGGATATTAGTTTTGACCTAGATGCTATATTGATATAAACCTGTTCTCTAAGGGACTTTTTGGTTTAAACACATAGGCACATAGTGAACATTGGGGAAATAAAAAAAGACCTTCCAAAAAGAAGGCCTTCCGTAGTTTGTGGGCGATGAGAGACTCGAATCTACCTGGCTAACGCCAGTTAGACAGGCTCCCGACCCTCCGCGGCATATCATGCCGGGATGCTCAAAACCAACAGAGCTAATCACCCTTTATTTTTTTTCAATCAGAGCGATAATTCTATCGCGACTTTTCCATTTTTTGACCTGTCGTTCTCTGGCATACGCCTCGGATTGATTATCAAAAGTTTCTGAATAAATAATCATCCAGTCATTGATGCTTCCAGTAAATCCTTTGCTTTTTTGATTGTGTCTGATGAGTCGTTTATCAAGATCTTGAGTGTGTCCGATATAAAATTTATCGAAAGAGGGAGAATGAAGGATGTAGAAGTAGTAGTTCATTTGGTAGAAATTTAAAAATGGGGAAATAAAAAAAGGCCTTCTAAAAAGAAGGCCTTCCGTAGTTTGTGGGCGATGAGAGACTCGAATCTACCTGGCTAACGCCAGTTAGACAGGCTCCCGACCCTCCGCGGCATGACATGCCGGGATGCTCTAAACCAACTGAGCTAATCACCCTTTATTTTTTTCAATCAGAGCGATAATTCTATCGCGACTTTTCCATTTTTTGACCTGTCGTTCTCTGGCATACGCCTCGGATTGATTATCAAAAGTTTCTGAATAAATAATCATCCAGTCATTGATGCTTCCAGTAAATCCTTTGCTTTTTTGATTGTGTCTGATGAGTCGTTTATCAAGATCTTGAGTGTGTCCGATATAAAATTTATCGAAAGAGGGAGAATGAAGGATGTAGAAGTAGTAGTTCATTTGGTAGAAATTTAAAAATGGGGAAATAAAAAAAGGCCTTCTAAAAAGAAGGCCTTCCGTAGTTTGTGGGCGATGAGAGACTCGAATCTACCTGGCTAACGCCAGTTAGACAGGCTCCCGACCCTCCGCGGCATGACATGCCGGGATGCTCTAAACCAACTGAGCTAATCACCCTTTATTTTTTTCAATCAGAGCGATAATTCTATCGCGACTTTTCCATTTTTTGACCTGTCGTTCTCTGGCATACGCCTCGGATTGATTATCAAAAGTTTCTGAATAAATAATCATCCAGTCATTGATGCTTCCAGTAAATCCTTTGCTTTTTTGATTGTGTCTGATGAGTCGTTTATCAAGATCTTGAGTGTGTCCGATATAAAATTTATCGAAAGAGGGAGAATGAAGGATGTAGAAGTAGTAGTTCATTTGGTAGAAATTTAAAAATGGGGAAATAAAAAAAGGCCTTCTAAAAAGAAGGCCTTCCGTAGTTTGTGGGCGATGAGAGACTCGAACTCCCGACCCCCTCGGTGTAAACGAGGTGCTCTAAACCAACTGAGCTAATCACCCTTTAAAGATAGTAGTTTCGAACTCCCGACCCTCCGCGGCATGACATGCCGGGATGCTCTAAACCAACTGAGCTAATCACCCTTTAAAGATAGTAGTTTCGAACTCCCGACCCTCCGCGGCATGACATGCCGGGATGCTCTAAACCAACTGAGCTAATCACCCTTAAGGGAAGCAAAAATTTGTGATCGTTACCACCTTTTTGCTTTAGCGGTTGCAAATATAAACGCATTAATTTTACGGTGCAAGCCTTTTTAGTTTTTTTTCAAAAAATATTTTCAGGGTCAAAATCGTTAGCCTTTTTATAAATTTGATTTTTAGTAATATAAATCACCCCTTACCCTTTTAAACCATTCCTTCTTAGCTGCTCGTTAACACCTTTGTATCCATGGATTCTAAAAAATTATTGAAACGCGTATTCCTCATCCTGGGAATATTTTTCGTTGTGACCCTGATTACGATGACCATTCTTGCCAGTATTCTGGAGGATAAGATTGGGGCCAAGATCATTTCTGAAGTCAATAAACAAATTGACTCAGAACTCACCGTTGATGCTTTTGAACTTTCCGTAGTCCGTACATTTCCGAATTTTGGGGCTAACCTTCAGGGAGTTTTGCTCAAAGACAGCCGTGATGAGGTGCTGCTCGAAGCAGGAGAAGTTTCTTTCCGACTGGGTATTTTGAGTTTGTTGAGTAATAATATTGCTGTTAAGTCCGTGGTCATTAGCGACGGTGCACTCAATATTGAAATTGACCGGAAAGGGAGAGGTAATTACGATATTTTTAAGACCAATGAAAATGAAGAACCACAAAAGGATGAAGGTAGTGGACCCGGGATAAAACTTTCCCAGGCCAGGTTGAATGATGTTGAGCTGATCTATGAAGACCATCAGGCTGATCAACATGTCATGTTTACTGTTGAAAATGCAAGTTTCTCGGGTAGGTTTTCCAGCGATCAGTTTTCACTTAAGAGTGAAGCTGACCTGAAATCTCATTTTATCGAACTGGACGGAGGGCGTTTTCTGAACGGCAAAGATGTTTCTTATGATGCGGATATTTTTGTTGACCTTAAAAATGAGCAGTATAAATTCCAGGATGTTGAGTTGCGGGTGGGTACAAATGTTTTTAAAGTCAAAGGAGATATTGAGAACAGAGAAAAAAATACCACCTACTACGATCTCCTGCTGGAAGGTGAAGATGTAAGCCTTGCATCCATGGCTGAAATTCTACCTCAACAATACCTGGAGAACCTTGGTGATCTTAAGAGCCGGGGAAACATGGAGTTCCGGGCAGCTATCAAAGGAGAGTCGAATAAAAGAAAGGATCCGGAAATCCTTGCCCAGTTGAGTTTACGCAACGGCAAGATATCCAGTTCTCGCATGGATGGCGCCCTGAAAGATGTTTCCTTTACTGCTCGTTTTGATAACGGGAAATCACACTCCTCAAAAACCTCCACGCTTGAAATCAGGAAATTTAAAGCCTATTTTAAGAGGGAATTATTTGAAGTTGATTTCAAAATGTATAACCTGGATGATCCCAGGATTACTTTTAATCTGGATGGAACCGTGCCGCTTAAAATGGTCTATGGCCTTATGGAAGATCCAAGAATTACCAATGGTAGCGGAGAGATCGAGATCGAAAACCTCAGACTTAAAGGCCGGTATAAGGACATGTTGAGCGTCCGGCGGATTTCAAAAGTTGAATTGGGGGGCAATATTGAGTTTGATGACGCTTCCCTGACCATCAATGATGAAAAAATGATCCTTGATAAAGGCAGGGTTAGCCTGAATGATAATGCACTTTCCATTGAAGACCTTAAGTTGGAAGGAGCCGGCAGTGAGATCAATCTGAAAGGATTCGCCTACAATATCATTCCGGTACTTTTTGCGGATTCCCTCAACAGTAATCGCGCTGAACTTGAATTCAAAATGGAATTAACTTCACCTGAAATGGACCTCGACAGGTTGGCAGGGTTGTCCCTCGCTTCTGAAGAGGAGGCTGCCGAAGTTGGTGTCGAGGTTGATTCCCTGGCAGGGGAGAGGATCAAGAAAAGAGAAAAAACAACCAGTTTCCTGAAAGGTACATTTGATGCTACCATTGACAACTTTAACTACAATAAAATCGAAGGCAGTGATTTTGTAGGAAAACTGGTATTCGATAATAATGAACTGAAGATTGATGGCTCAACAAATGCCATGGACGGCCACATCGTGCTGGATGGAAAACTGTTTTTCGAAGACGAACCCTGGCTCAAAGCCAAAGTGGATTGCCGTCGCATTGATCTGAAAGAGTTTTTCCGTCAATCAGACAATTTCTCCCAGGAGGTATTGACTGCTGATAATGTATCCGGTACTATGGATTCCAAAATGCTGATCAAGGTTTACTGGGATGAAGCCGGCAATTTCCTGGAGGACAAAATGCATGTCCTGGTGGGCATGGGTTTGGAAAATGGAGAAATCAAAAATTTCGAAATGCTTGAAGGATTCTCCAGTCTTATCAAGATCGATGATCTCCGGCATATTAAGTTTACCAATATGGAAAACTTTTTTGAGGTGAGGAACAGTCGGCTGATCATTCCGGTGATGTTCATTCAGAGCAATGCGATGAATCTTACCGTCAGTGGGGATCATTCATTTGAAAATGAGATCAAATACAACCTAAAAGTCAATGCCGGACAGGTACTTGTGAATCGTGTGAAAAAACATGACCCGGCCTTGAGCCCTCAACCGGCTAAGCGTAACGGCTTCTTCAATCTTTATTATACCATACTCGGAACAGTGGATCAGTTTAATTATAAAACTGCCAAACAAAAGGTGAAAGAGGATTTCCGTTTGAGTGAACTTCACAAAAGAGATATTCAACATGAGTTGGAAAAAGAATTTGGTTTGATCGATATGGTTGAGGCACCTTTGGACTGGAAAGAAATGGACATTGATGAACCTGTTTTTGCCATCCCTGTTTCTGATACGGGGAAGACGAAAAAGAAAGAAGAGTTCCTGGATTTTGAAGTTCAGGGCGGTGGCTCCGATGACGATGATTTTCTGGACTTTGAAGTGCAGGGAGGCGGAGGTGACGGAAAGAAATAGAACCGCTGACCATCTTTCCCGACAGTTCACCGACAAACTTTTAGGCAGATTCATTTGTATTTCAAGGGTGTATCTTCAATATTTGTATTGATCTCTCTGAGTTTTAATTTAACACCCACCGCAATGAAGTGTCCATTATTCGTAAAGTCCTGTTGGCTGGCAAGTATTTTTTGGTTGTTTTTTCACCCTAATACAAATGCCCAGGATTGTAATTTCCCGTTGCCTCCCGGGAATACCTGCGGGGAAGCTCCTTTATTGTGTGACCTGGATGGATACTGCTCAGATAACAGTTCTGCTACCAATTCCGGAACGCCGAATGCTTTTTGTGGGATTGTAGAAAATAACAACTGGATTTCTTTCATTGCAGGATCTACCACACTGGAGATCGAAGTTTCCGTTTTTAATTGTATGCAAAATGCCGGTTTGCAGGTACAGGTTTTTGAAACCAACGATTGTAATTTCTTTATTTCAAAATCCAATTGCCTGAATCCCGTCCCCAATAATAGTACCGGAGTAATGCTGGCAGAGGATCTTGAGATCGGGCAGATTTATTACCTGATGATGGATGGTAAAGGCGGAGATATATGTGATTATTCCTACAACCTGCTGGAAGGAATTACGCTTTCTCCTGCTGAGGCCACTATTGAACCTCCGGGATATTTATGTATAGGAGAGACCCTTGAGCTTGAAGCGATCACATGGTCATCTAATCCGGGTTTGATTCAGGAATGGACAACACCGGATGGGAATATTATCTCAGGGGCAAATAGTCAGATTGCAGTTATTGATCAGCCAGGTACCTATAATTTATATGTGGAAGATCAAAGTGGTTGCACCGATTCCACATTTGTAGATGTTGAAGAAGCTCCACCTCCCATAGCCAATGCAGGAATTCCCGATACCTTAAATTGTTTGAACAATACGATGGTTACTCTCGATGCTTCTGCGTCTTTTGGGTTTAATGCACTGAATTATCAATGGTCTACGATTGGAGGTAATATCCTTTCAGGAGGAAATTCGGCCAATCCTGTGGTGGATGAACCAGGTGTTTATCTTGTAACGGTGTACGATCAGGTGACAAATTGTTCTGATATTGATACCGTAGAAGTGGCATTGGATGCCAACTCTCCCTTCGCTAATACCGGAGGTGGTGGTGAACTCAATTGCGTAACTCCGGAAATTACCCTTAATGGAATTGGTTCTTCGTTTGGTAATAATTTTGTCTATGACTGGACGACTGATGTAGGAAACATTGTTTCCGGGGCGCAAACCCTTTTTCCGGTAATTGACGCTCCGGGAGTTTATCAATTGCAAGTGTCCAATCTCATCAATGGTTGCGTGGCAACTGACCAGGTTTTAGTCACTTTAAACGAGGAAAAACCAACAGGGGCGAATGTTGTTACCTTTTCACCTTGTTTTGAAATGATGAACGGCCGCATTTATATTGATTCTGTATTTGGTGGAACGCCACCGTTTTTATATGCTGTGGGGGATACCATTTTATCTTATGAAAATCGTGTAGAGCATTTACCTTCGGGCGAATACAATGTTGTCATTAAAGATGATATAGGTTGTGAATGGGATACCTTGGTAACGGTTGGCAGTGAAGTTCAGCTGATGGCCGATCTCGGAGAAGATTTTTATTTGCCGCTCGGCTGTGATTATGAACTCAAACCTTTGATCAACATTCCCCAGGATAAGGTAGCAAGCTGGTCATGGTCTCCTACGGAATTTTACAACTGTGATTCCTGTTTCAATCAGATTATCTACCCTCTTCAAAATACGCAGACATATCATTTTACATATACGGATGTTAACGGATGCACCGCTTCTGATGCCATAACGGTGTACCTCGATCGTACCCGTAATATTTTTATTCCTAATGTCTTTTCCCCAAATGCAGACGGGGTAAATGATCTATTTGTCATTTATGCTGGTAAGGATGTCGTTCGGGTCAGCAATTTCAGCGTTTTTGACCGTTGGGGAAATCTGGTCTTTCAGGCAGATAATTTTTCACCAAACGATCCTTCCTATGGATGGAATGGGAAATTTGATGGAAAACCACTCAATGAAAGCGTTTTTACTTACATTCTTCAAGTAGAATTCCTCGATGGCTGGCGAGAACAATACACAGGAAGCGTTGCACTGATCCGGTAAACAAAACCTGTCCGCCACAAGTCACTCCTCCAACAACCCCTCAATAATTGAAACCATCTTCTCTCCACCCCAATTATACGCCCCGGTTTCCCGGATAACGATCTGGCCGCTTTTGGATATCACAAATGTCGTCGGAATACTTTGGGTCACAAAAGGAGTTGGAGATTGCCGCTGAGATGAATAGACAGGAAATGTGTACCCTCGTTTCTCCACAAAGGCTTTAATTTTTTCATTGGATTCATTTGAAATCATGAAAAAGGCGATGTCCTCCCGGTCTTTATATTTATCATATAGTTTTTGGATTTCCGGCATTTCTCCGACACAGGGCGGACACCATGTTGCCCACAGGTTTATGAAAACGACCTTGCCCTTTTCTCCATTCAGATTAACCTGTTCACCATTGATATCCTTTAAAAGCCAATTGTAGTCTTCTGCTGTCAGTTGAGTCCCATTTTCCTGAACCGCCGGATTCATTACCTTGGCCTTTACCCTGTTGACAAAGCCACCTATAGTCATCCTTCCTCCCGGAGTGAGCAGAGCAGCGATGAAAACAATAAAAATGAGATCAGAAAATTTATTCCAGCCGGATTTATTTTGCCAGTAGTTTTGAAATTTTTCTTTTAGCATGGATTATTATTTGGTACACTTAAGTTGGTATGCGAAATAAGCGCTTCCTATGATTAATAACAAAGAAAGTCCGAAAAAGTAGGGGAAACCGAGCGTTTCAACCAAAATACCTGACAGTATAGGGAACAAGGTCAGAACAATATTGCTCGTTCCGGAAAGACCTGTATAAAATGCACGATTCTCATTGGTGGAAATTTCCAATAAAATGCCACTTCTTAATATGGAGAAAAGGGAAACAAATACGCCGCCGCCCAGGAAGAGTAACCTGAAAACAATCCCGTTCTCTATGAACAGCATACTGCTGAGTACAAGAATGGTCAAAAGGGCAATGGAGAAATATAAAAGCGATTGATACCTGAATTTTTTGGAAAACCGGTATACAAACAGGCTGGTCAAGACCAGACCAATGGTCTTAAAAACGAGCAGTTCACCGACTACAGCTGTACTGATGTCCATTTTTGATCTGGCAAAAAGAATGACAAAGGGCAGAATGGCCAGTCCGATACCAAGGGTGTTGATGATCATTATGTAAAAGGCCAGTTTTTTTTGAGTCTTTAATTCCCGGACAATTCGCCGAAAGTAGGTTCTTAGGTTGGGGATACGTGCTGATGGGGTTATTTCTTTAATATATTCCTTTATTTTATAGAACCCAAAGGATGCCATGGTCAGGAATGCCGCTGCAATCAGAAAAAGCGCAAAGTAGTTGGTGGGAAATTCGAAATAATTAAGTAATTGCCGGACAGCTATAGCGGAAAGAAAAACCATTATTCCTGATAGTAATTGTTTGAGCGAAAAAAAACGCTTCCGGTTTTCAGCAAGTATTGATTTGCCGATTATATCTGTATATGGAATTTCCGCAAAAGCTCCCCCCACAGAAAATAAAATGACGAGCAAAAAAATAGAAATAATCACCCCTTGCTGAGGCATATCAGGTGAATTGTAAAACAATAAAGCCAACCCAAGCAGAGCAACAATTCTAGAATTGATGCCCAGCAGTAAAAATGGCTTTTTCTTCGCCCTGTTTTGAAGGAAAGGAGTGAAAAAGAACTGTGACATTCTAGACCCTCCCAACATTATTGCGGATATCAGTCCTACAAGAAAACTACCACCACCCGCATTGATCATCATGGTCGGTAATACCGTGTCTACATCCATGAAATTGATCGCCAGGGCAGCAAAGATGGCATGCCAGATAAATGCTTTAAAATTGCCTGAAGAAATGTCCTGTCTCAATTTCATCCGGCAAAATTACATCTGGCATGTATTAAAGGTTGTGTCTTTAGTCACAATAGCTTACTTACCCGTGATCTCCCTGCCAATTCTTTCGTATTCAACGAGGGTTTCCGGAAGCATATGTCTTGCCCCTAATGCACTTTCGTCCCGGAAACCACCCGGCCAGGAATAACCAATCAGCGCAATAGCCTTGGATTCCGATTTGGCCAGTTCATAATAATTGGTAGCCACTTCAGTCATTTCATCTACCGAAATGCCGCCCAGGTTATTATGATATTCGGTAATGTAATGTGAATCCATAAGAATAACTAACCTTTGATAGTTGGTGGTTATTTTTGACTTCAACAGGGAAAGTTCATTTTGGTAATCAGGGTCATTTAGCGGATCTTTTACAAAATATCGGTTGAAACCAACCCAATCTACAGTATTAGGGATTTGCAGATCATCCAGAGCCTGGTGATTTTCTATAACAATGATGGGAACGTCCGGAGTAGTGTTTTGGATACGGCTTGCCGCTTCTTCCAGATCTTCATAAGAAATTCCATTCCATGTAGGTTCATCTCCAAGGTAAAAAGCCTGAATAGTGTTGCCGTACAATAAATAATTGTTGGAAATAAAGCCTGTCCATCTTTCTTCATAATTCTCGCGCAAGGCAAATTGCCTGCCACTTGGAGCATCGGTGCCTACTTCCTCAAAGAAGAGGTGAAAGACATTCATATAGGCCTTCATATTGTTGTTGTACATTTCGATCAGGCGATCATGGTAAGTTAAAACAGAATCGCTGACCAAGATGTCTGCGATATTGGAAAACGGCGAAACTTCATCCAGGTAATTATCTTTTTCGGAAGGAAAGTCAAGCGGATCATCCCAGCCGGCATCAATAAAGGCAAAACCAAAATACTTGAGTTCAGAATCCTGTTGTATTGGGTTGTTGGTAGGAATGGGCTCTTCTGCGCAATTAGATAAAAGAATTACGAGAAGAAAAATCAAAGTAATAGCATTTTTCATATGCGGCGGTTTTGATTTATGATGATCCTGTATCTGATTTTGAAGGAGGTTACTTTCATAAACAGCTTAAAATCAAAAAAGTATGAGTTGGGTTTGCAATATTTTTGTATGTATCTAATAAAAATAGGCGTTCCTTTTGCTAAGACATAGCAGGTTTTGTCAGCTTACTATTCCTTAAAAAAAAGATTTCTGCTGATTAATTTTCCATTCAAATCCACCAGTATCAGGCTGTAACATCCTTGGGGTATTGCTGAAATGTCAATCGTTCTTTCTGATGCGTCCAGGTACCCGTGCCTTAAAACCTGCCCGGTTAGGGTATAAATTTCATAAGCCGTTCCCTGTGATAATTCAGGAACACCTGATAGGGTGATTTTTTTTGATGCCGGATTTGGAAAAACCTCTGCTTTTGAATGGATTGGCTGTGGTTTTATCGAATTTGTTCTGTCTGAAAAATACAAAAATACAATCCATTTGGCCACTGAAGGATCAAGAACCCCTACACTCGGAGGATAAAAGTAGACAACCGCTTTATAGTCTTCTTCCGCGAATAAATTGGTGATGCTCAGGGAATCAACTGCCGGCCAGACCTCATCCTTTAATTCAAACAACCAGTCTTCTTCATCTATTTTTTCACCATTGATGCCAAGATATTTGATGTTACCAGGTTCCGGAACTGCGTTACTTTCATAAATAAAAGGGGCGGATAAGGAATAATTGGTTGGATAATTAATGCCTCCCATTCCTGCCCAGACAATAGTAGCATCGAAGAAAGTATCTTGTTCCGGATTCAGGGTGAAGGAAATTCCGCCGAAATCCCCGGCAGGCAGGTAGTCAACAAAATATTGCATACTGTCGGTAGCACAGTCCGGACATTGGTAATAGGCCATATGGCCTCCTTCGAATTGGTAATTTTGAAAATCGAGAACGAGGGTGGCGAGGTTAACATAACCGCTTTTAATAATGGTATCGTTTTGACCAGAGGCTGCCAGTACGGACCAAAGAATCATGTTGATAATCAGGATAGCATGTTTCATCTTTGACATTTCTATTCAAATTAAAACATTATCCCAATTGATGCAAGTAGGAGAGGGTAGTAACAGCTTTTATTGTCGGTTAAAAATCTTTTTTCCTTGACACCCGGACTATTCGCCACAAAGGCAAAAGCACCCAAACGGACAGAGCGGTCAAAGAGGTCAGCATGCCTAAATAAGTGCCGAAAAACTTCTGAAATACGGCTCCGGTATACCCAAGCAAGGCTGAAATGTCCAGCTTCAAAAGAATCAGAACTCTCGACAGGTCAATTGGATTTAACATAATAGCTCCAAGCGCAAATTTGTCCAGGGGATAATCCTGGAAGGTAATCATGAGGATCATGATAAGACCGTCATATATGACGGCTAACAGCAACCAAAGTAAAATGGCAAAACCAAAGCCTTTTATTTTGTCGTTGAAGGACAAGGCGATGTTATAGGCTAAAGCCACAAAAATAAATGTCAAAAATCCACCGGTCACCAAAAGAGAGGTGAAATCCCAGATAGCTCCTGACCGCATTACCCCGTAGGCCACGAAAGGAATACCAAGACCAATGATCAGACTCAAAGACAAGGAGATTGCCACCCCGAGGTATTGACCGACAAAAATTGAACTCCTTTTGACGGGTTGTGCCAGGAGTAGTTCTGTAAATTCCCGGGAACTGTAATAATACATCACTCCAAAAATGGTTCCTATCAAAGGAGTCAAAATAATGATGATATTCAAAAGGGTGATTACCGCCTTGTTGACATCATTGTTGAGGAAAAAAAGCACAAAACCGAGGACCAGATAAAAAAGGAAATACACATAACTCCAACGGCTGCGCATCAGGTCAAAAAAACTGTATTTGAGTATTTTGAACATGGTTTTTAGTTTTGTCAGGCGTAAGTGTTTTTAAGGATCTCGGCGATGGCGTGCTCAAGGTTTTGCTGTTGGGTTTGCTGTTTTAGTGCATCTACAGTTCCGTCAAAATAAATATTACCATCCAGCAGGAATATCACTCTGTCAGCTACCTCTTCTACAAGATTCATGATGTGGGTGGTAATCAGAATAGTTTTGCCTTTCGCCTTTTCTTCTGCAATCAGTCTTTTTAAATAAATCAGTGCAACCGGGTCAAGACCTGTGGTGGGCTCATCCAGGATTATGAGAGGAGAATCGAACATAAAGGTGAGGACGATATTCACCTTTTGCCTGGTCCCTCCGGAGAGGGTTCCCAGTTTTTTGTCCAGAAAGGATTGCAGCTTGAATAGCTCAATCAGTTCCTGATCAAGAGAAGTTTCGGTGCGGAGGTTTTTGATCATATTGATCAGTTCTCTTACGCGGAGATTTTGCGGGAAATTGGCGATCTGGGGCATATAGGAAATGTCATTTCGGTATTCCCACTTACCGAGCACCTGTTGTTCATCGATAAAGATCTCACCCTTTTGAGGGATGACCATTCCAAGCATACTTTTGATCAAAGTGGTTTTGCCGGAACCATTAGGACCAAGAATAGCAACGATACCGGCCTCATCGATATTGAGGTTGACACCCTGGAGAACATCAACGGGGCCAAAACTTTTATATAAATGTTGTATGGTTACCATGTCACGGGTTTCATTAAAGGATTTTCGTCTTTCAGCTGATCCGGGGTGAAAATAGGGGATACCTTTTCTGAGAAATTGATAATATCCACAAATAAACTTCGAAGTAAAATGATGGTTTCCGGGGTTTTATTGACCACGTAGGAGAATAGTTTTATAGGCCGGAACGGGACATCGCCCAGGCCATCCCGGTCCAGATCATAGCCGGTGTAATCACTCCAATAGTTCCTGTCGAACAAATTGCCATTCAGCCCGCCTTGATAGGCGATACCGAAAGAGTTGCTGTTGAAATTATTAAACCTGAGTTTGTTGCTGTAACAAGCTCCCAGGAATTTAATGGCCCAGCCGTTGTTATTAAAGTTATTTTGTTCAAAATTCACCCTGGTCGATCCGTCTGCATTAACACCAATGGTATTTTCTTCAAAGGTGTTTTGCTTGATCTCAGCATCATAAATTTCTTTGAGTAAAAGTCCGTAGGAAGCGGTTCCCCAGTTGAGTCGAAATGTGTTATTGCGCATGAAAATATATTTCGAGAACATTACCGCGACTCCTGCACCGTTATTTTCGAACAAATTATCTTCGTATTCATCGTTATTGGAAAACATAAAATGCAGACCGTAACGGATATTTCGTTTGCTGATGTTTCCGGCGACCTGGCTGTGTTTTACAAATTCAAAATAAATACCATCCCGCATTTGATACACTTCATTGTCCAGGATTTCCATATAGGAACAATGCCATAGGTGTATGCCATTTCCGGAGTTGTGTTCTACTACAGCATTACCGTTAATGACATTTTTTTTGATTATTCCATAGTGGGATTTTTCGATGAGGTAGGCGAAAAACGGATTGTTAAAAGTATTGTTTTCAAATAGAAAATAATCAGATTTGAAAGCATGTACGGCGGCATAATCTTTAGTATGACTTCTGGCAACATTGTTGATCTCAAATCCGGAAAGGGTTACACTGTCGGCATGGATTTCAAAGATGGGCCCTTGTTCCTGACCGTCAACCACGGGGTTACCAATGCCTATTAGAACAACCGGCTTGCCTATTTGAATGTCGAACTCATTGTAAATTCCTTGCCTGACGAGAACGGTGTCGTGGGGAGAAGCCATCTCAACAGCCTCTTTGATAGTGTTTATTTTACAGGTTTTACAAACTTCTATCTGAGTTGCCTGTAACAGCACACAAAGTCCTAATAAAGGTAATATTAGAAAAAATCTGATCATTTCAACTAGGTGTATTCCGGCTTTGGGGCTTTTATTTTTTAGGATATTTTCCTTTGAGGGCCTCCCACATGAGCAGCTCTCCTCCTTTTTCTTTGAGTATCTCATTGGCGAACGAAACATCTTCAAAACCTGATAGGTTACCTCCCATCGGACTTGGAAGGTTTTGGCTGATGAGGTAAATGGCCTTGGTAGCATCCACGAGTTTGCCGGGAGTTCCATAGTCGGTCATCAGGTACAAGGCAATTTCTTCCTCCGGCCAATCGAATCTATTGTTCATCATACATTCAATGGCGTCGTATTTGTAGGCTTTTCCCTTTACGGTGACGATCTCAGCAGCGTGTTGATTATCCACGATATTCATTTTGCAAAAATGGCAGGCATCGTTCCCGTAGTCGATTGGCACGGGTTCAACGGCACAGGAAGAGAACGACAAAATGAAAACCATTGAGAGTGACAAGTAGAAATACTGTTTGAGATTCATGGCGGAAGTTTTGGTTAGTTTGTTAAAACCGGGTGAATGAGGGATTCGTTGCCAGCAATCACCCGGTTTGGAATTATTAAGCTTTCGCGGTTTCTTTTCTTCCGACGAAGAAGGCCACCAGAGAAAGAATCATTCCGGAAAACAGGAGGTATGCTCCGGACATCGGAAGTGATATGGCCCTAAAGTTAAGAATTACTTTTGACCCAATCAGCGGTGGCTGATAGGCCATTGGCGTTCCGTCGGGATTAGTAAATTTAATGGCCGCCTTGGGGTTGAGGTTATGACCATAGTCATATTCCCAAAGATAGAAGTCATACATGGCCGCGATGCCAAAAATTGCCATCAATACGAACCACAACAGGAATAATTTATGATTGCCCACAAAACCGAAAATCAGCCCCAGAATGATCATTCCTCCTACTACCCATGGGAATAATTCAAATTCCTTTAAATGTTCCGGGATTTCCTTCATGCCCACGTAGTGGTTCATCAGGTTGATGTTTTTCAGGTCATTTGGATTGTGGTCGGTTATTTTGTTGATCCAGATATCCATGCCAATGGGTTCCGGATATTGTGGAGCTTCCAGGGTAATATTCCAAAGTGGAAGTACAAACAACCCTCCAAGCAGGATAGCTCCGATAATCATTAAAATTTTGGACTTTTTCATCTGTTTATTGTGTTTATCTGTTGGTGAAAAAGGGGCGGGCAAACCCATATGAAATTGGTCTGCCCACCGGTTCCTCTAAAATTTCACAAAACCTAATGTCACCTATTCACCATCCAGGGACCATTTAAGCGGTATGTCTGCTCCCTGAGCAGATACCCTTACATATCCCTGCATTTCCTGGTGAAGAGCTGAGCAGAAATCAGTACAATAGAATGGCCAGACTCCAACTTGCTTAGGTTCCCAGACAAAAGTTTCCGTTTGTCCGGGCATGATCAGCAATTCGGAAGTGTTGGCACCGATCATACTAATACCGTGTGGTACATCAAAATCCTGTTCGAGATTGGTTACGTGGAAGTAAACACGATCTCCCACTTTGATACCTTCAATATTGTCTGGTGCAAAGTGGCTTCGGATCATTGTCATGTAAACATGGACATTTTTACCGTCGCGTTCCACCCGGGCTTCTTTTTCTGTCTTAGCCACATATGGGTGGTTGTTTTCTTCCAGCGTATAGATCTTCTGGCTGTTTGGTGCGATGAGGTCGGCCGGTGCACCTGCAGCATAGTGAGGTTCGCCAATGGTCGGGAAGTCAAGGATCAGCTCCATTTTATCACCGCTGATATCATAGAGCTGAGCTGATTGACATAATTCCGGACCTGTAGGCAGGTAGCGGTCTTTGGTAATCTTGTTCATCGCAACGAGGTACTTGTCAAAAGGTTTTCTTGAATTACCACCCGGGATCATCAAGTGTCCTACAGAGTAATAAGTAGGTTTTCTGTCAAGTACTTCCCAGGTGCCAAGTTTCCACTTAACTACTTCAGAGGAGATGAAGAAGGTTGTGTAGGCATTGCCTCTGGTGTCAAATTCGGTGTGCAAGGGCCCGAGTCCTGGTTGTTCAACTGTACCGGCGTTAACAGCATCGAAGTTCAAAATAGGAATGCCATAGGCATCTCCATCATAAGCTTTATCTTCGATGGCTTGCAACATTTTTGTGAATGAGTGGACGGTCAGCGCTGCTGCCAATTTACCACTACCGACGATGTATTCTCCTGTTGGGTCAACATCACAACCGTGAGGTGACTTAGGAGTAGGAAGGAAGTATACCAGATCCTCCAACTCGGCAGGATTCAGTACTCTTACTTCATCCATCATCGTAGAAGTGGCGGAGTGTGTAGATTCATCGTAAACATTGTGAGCATATTTAGCCGGCATCGTTTCAAATCTGCCTGCCGCAATATACTCTTCTGCTTTTTTCCAGTTGATGGCTGCGATGAAGTCTTTATCGTTTTGTGATGCGTTTACTTCTAAAAGGGTGTTGGCCTCCTCTGTATTGTAGGAAGAGAAGAACATCCAGCCATGTGATTTGCCTCTACCAGGGTGTGCAAGGTCAAAGTTGAAACCTGGCATCAGCACCTGGAATTCAATATTCATGTGTCCTGTCTCAGGATCGACTTTGATGAATGACAAGGCACCTTTGAAATTGCCTTTGTATTCTTCGATTGGAATGTCACGCTGAGGAACAGGAACACCAAAACGGGTACCGGCTACTACATATTCGGTGTTTTCCGTTACGAATGCAGAACTGTGGTTACCCGCACTGTTTGGGATCTCGATGATCTCTGTAGTTTCGAATGTTTTCAAATCTACCTTTGCGATACGTGGTGTGTTATTCGCATTGATGAAACACCACCTTCCATCGATTACACCCTCCGTTTGAGAAAGGTCCGGGTGGTGTGAATCATCCCATGGAATGAACCCGTGTGAAGTGTTGAGCATTGGCTTTGTTTCTTCATTGAAACCGTAAGCTTTCTCTGCGTCAACAGAGAATACAGGAATTACCTTGAATAATCTTCCTGAGGGCAATCCATGAATAGCGAGCTGACCGCTGAAACCGCCGGAAATAAACCCGTAATATTCATCGAGCTCGCCGGGAGCGACAAATGCTTTATCGGCTGCGCTTCCACCAATGGCACCGCTATTGGAATTGCCGCCCTGTGAACAGCTTGAAAGAGCCCACATGCTTGCAAAGATCAGCGAAAAGGCGATCGTTTTTAATATTGATCTCATATTAAATTTTGTTTTTTTTGTTCGAAAATGATTTCCTTTCTGATGTCTATTTCGGTAAAATGACTTCATCAATGACGTTGATGATCCCGTTGGATGTCTGGATTGTGCCAAGTACTTTCTTCCCGTCGACCAGGACATCCTCACCTTCAACGGTTACCTCCAGGTAATCTCCGGTGGCCATGTAAAGTTTGCGTCCTTTTTCAGCTTCTTTTTTTAAGGCTTCCGGAGTGTAGGAGCCTGGTGCTGCGTGACGGGTAAGAATGTTGGCGAGTGTGGCTTTGTTTTCCGGTTTCAGCAAATCTTCAACCGTACCTTCCGGCAGTTTGTCGAAGGCTGCATTAACCGGTGCAAAAACAGTTAACGGTCCCGCGTTGACCAAAACATGCTCGATCTCAGCAGCCTGAACAGCCGCAACGAGCGTTGAATGGTCAGCTGAACCTGCCGCAACCTGTAAAATGTTTTTAGCGGAAACATCGTCCTGGACAGAGGCTTGTCCTTTAGGCGTGTTGGCTTCGTAATTGGCAGAGTTGTCTGCCGCATTGTTCTGTTGGCCACCTGAGTTACAGGCAACCAAAAACAGCCCGCATGATAGCAGGAACAATAGGATTTTGATTCTCATCTTTGTTCGGTTTATAACGTTTTAAAATATTCAATTCAAGCTCAGTTAGTTTGGTTTTTGGGTAATTGCGGTTAGGTCAATTGAGCCTTATTGAAATGTTTTTGGATTCGAACAAGATTTACATTTGAAAATTAGGGAGCTGAGTTGGTAATACTGGCTCTAAAGGGTTCTGAAGTATTCCAGAATGGCACGTGCCTGTTCTTCCGTTAAGCCCTGATTTGCCATTGGAGCACCATTGAATTCAATCAATAATTTCTTGGCAATAGGGTCCTCTTTAACCATTTTTTCCGGATCGAGGATCATATTCATGATCCAGGCTGGATTTCTTCTTTCCATGATGCCGGCTGGTGCAGGTCCTACAAACTTTTTATCTGGTTTATGACAGGCGGTACACATGGCCTCATAAACCTCTTTTCCTTCTGCTACCAAGGCATCGTCAATGGCCTCAGGAAGCGTAATGGCTTCAGTGATCGGGCCTACTCCAATGTTATCCATGGGGTCGACTTCATCGGGAATCATGGACTTTGGTGCGGGTTTTGGTCCGTCTGATGAAGTATCCGCCGATCCTCCGCCGCAGGAGTATAAGAGAGAAAGCACTAGCCCGAAGAAGATCAATTTGCTTAATTTCATGGTGTTTAAAGTCTGATTAAATAATTAAGGATAAATTTGTCTTAAATATATTAACTATGGCACAAAGGTAATTTATTTGCCGTTCGTCTAAGCATGATAAATGTCATAAAATTGTGGTGACTTATATCAACCGGGGAAAAATTGCTGAAGTCATTGGAGATTGCCTGAAATTTAATTTGGCTCAATAGGGAAATAGAGTGAATAAAATGGTTGTTGGGACTCCATATGAGTCATTCTGAATTACGCCTTTTGAGGATGCTTTTAGGAACTCCGGAGGAATAGTATTTTTTGGTTTATCGTGAAAATGTATTGGAAATTGTAATGAAAAAAAAGTATTGATTTCCCGATGATTAAATTTTAATGATTTGATATTATCTTCGTCCAAATTTAAAATTATGGCAAGTATAATTAGTGGAATTCAACAGATGGGTGTAGGTGTGTCTGACCTGCATGAAGCATGGAAATGGTATCGCCAGCATTTTGGTATGGATATTCGTGTTTTCGAAGATGAAGCAATTGCAGAATTAATGTTGCCGCACACGAATGGGCAACCGAGAAAACGTTATGCTGCCCTGGCCATGAACATGCAAGGCGGGGGAGGCTTTGAGATCTGGCAGCACACCGGGAAAACGCCGGAACCCTGCGGTTTTCAGATTCTGTTAGGGGATCTCGGGATCAACATTGCCAAAGTCAAATCCAGAGATGTCAGACTTGCGCATAAAAATTTTGTTGAAAAAGGTTTGGATGTATTGACCAATGTGGTCACCGACCCGTCCGGCAATGAAAACTTTTTTATTAAAGACCCTTATGGAAATATCTTCCAGATCGTAAAAGAGGATTATTTTTTCCAAAAAGAAAAATCTGTAAACGGAGGAATTTACGGTGCCATCATCGGGGTGACAGATTTTGAAAAGGCCAAAACCGTTTATTGCGATATCCTTGGTTACGATGAGATCGTATATGATGAGGAAGGTAAGTTTGAAGACCTGAATGGTGTGCCCGGAGGAGAAGAAACCATGCGCCGGGTATTGTTAAGACACAGCGAAGAAAGAACAGGACCGTTCTCCAAATTATTCGGTCCGTCACAGATAGAACTCATTTCTGTCAAAAGCCGGGAACCACGGAAAATTTACGAAGGCAGGATTTGGGGAGATCCGGGCTTTATCCATTTATGTTTTGACATTCAGGGAATGGATGCTCTTAGGGAGAAATGTACCCAAAAAGGTTTCCCTTTCACCGTCGACAGTGCCGACAGTTTTGATATGGGTGTCGCTGCCGGACATTTTGCTTACATCGAAGACCGTGATGGCACGCTGATAGAATTTGTGGAAACCCACCGCTTACCCATCATTAAAAAAGTAGGTTGGTACATGAACCTCAACAGACGCAAACTCGGCCAACGCCTACCCAACTGGATGGTAAAAACCGTTGCCTGGGGGCGGATTAGGGATTGATTTCAGTCCACAGTCTTCAGTCCACAGTTTTCAGTTAGCAGTACCAGTTGGCAGTGGGTTTTGGAGTGAGAGAGGGATGTGTTTTTTCAAAGAAGCCTTAAATAAACAAAGAAAACTCTTTGAACCTTTTAAACTCCTTAAACTCCTTGAACCTGAAACAACATCAAACAACATCTAACACGAGCCTGCGAGTATGAATCCCCGAGCGCAGCGAGCCCTCACTGCTTCTTCCAAATCTCAAATACCTTCGCCTGAGAGGGTCTGTTCCTGGGAACTTCCCGTAATGGTTCGCATAGTTTAAGTGTGTGATGGCATTCTTTGGGTAGTTGTTGATATAATTCTGTGCCTTTGGTTTTCCAGGCGATCATTTTGTCGCTCACTTCTTTGACAATTCTGGCAGGGTTGCCCACAACGAGGCTTCGTGGAGGGATTTTTTCTCCTGATTTTACAAATGCCAGAGCTCCTATGATACTTTCTTTGCCGATTTCTGCTTCATCCATGATTACTGCATTCATGCCAATGAGCACATTTTCTCCGATGGTGCCACCATGGATTATTGCCCCGTGACCGATGTGAGCTCCCTTTTTTAGCGTAGTCGTTGTGCCGGGGAACATATGAATGGTGCAATTCTCCTGCACATTACATCCGTCTTCAATGATGATCTCTCCCCAATCTCCGCGGATGGCAGCACTAGGACCAACATAAACATCTTTACCAATGATGACATTGCCGATTACAGCAGCCTGTGGATGAATAAAAGCGGACTCATGGATAACCGGGCGAAACCCGTTGAATTCGTAGATCATAATCGTTGCCCGGATTTCAGTCCGGGAATTTTAATTGAGAAAAAACAAATTTACAATAATCTCTTCGACAAGGCAAAACCTGATGCTCTCCCTCTGGCTAGAGCAAAGGTGTCGCCTTGAAGTATTCTATCATTCAATTTTCCATCCTGCTACTCTTCCATTTTTATAAAAAAAACTATCTTCGACCATATCCTTTTTTGGGCTAAAACGTTATAATTTAAGTATTTCCTAATTACCTCCTAAACATGGCACAATACAGATGGTCTTATACTGGTCTTCATGGAAAGCGCTACATCGTTGGCCTTTTTCACGGGCCCAAGACCGGCCATCTGATGATTTATGTGAATTCCAAAATCGTCCAGATTGATTTTAAGGTGTTTGAGGAAAAAATGTACAGTTTTTTCCTTGAAGAAGATCTGTGTGAAATAAGTATAAAAAAGAAAAACGGAGGCTATGCTTATGATTTTCAGATCAATAAGGAAGCCGATACTCCGCTTAACCGAAAGCGGAAGGCTTTAAATAAGGTCAACCGAAACAGGATAATAGCCATGTTTGCAGGACTGGTTGTTTTTCTTGCCATCATTATTTCCTTTGGGATCAGTCAAAAGCGAAAAAAAGAACGGGAAAAGGAAAGATACCTTCAGGAGATGCTGGCCAGAAAAAATGTTGTATCTACCGCTACCATCGACTCTGTTAAATGGGACGGGAATCAGGCGAGTTTTTATTTCAAGTTTAATGAAGGGGAGTTTCAACGGTCAAGGATCGTCTCTATTGATAAGACTTCGATGGATCTATACACTCAGGGTTTACCGGTACTTAAGGGAGATGAATTCATGGTGTCCTATTACCCCTGGAATGATTCGACGAGTCTGAAACTGGATGAGCCTACCAATTTGCAGCTGGCCAATTATATGTACAGGGCTTTTGAGCAAGAACAAAAAAATCAATCCCATTTGACTGAAGAGGAACTACGTTGCCGGGTGAAATGTGCCTTCAGAGTCAGTGGTCTTCCTGGTCTGGCTGATGTTTATTTTCAGAATGAGACCAGTGAATCGAACCCCTGGCATAACGAGCTGACCTACAATAAGCTTGTCAGAGATATTCCTTTTCAGGAAGCCTTTAACGAGTATTGCCTGCCGGGCCAGTAGCACAGACTTTAGTCTGTGACCCTCTGCGCACTTTGCTCAGTTTCTAGTCTTCAATCATTCAGTTATGATAGAAATACTATTTTGTCAAAAAATAGTATTTCTTAAACCAGCAACCAGCAACCAGTACCAGTTCACAGTGGGTTTGGGAGTGAGCGAAGAGCTTAACCTTTGCCGTTTGTGTGTCTAGCCACTCAACTTCTACATTCAGAATTCTGCTGTTGGGTATTCTGTTGTTCTGTTAGTTATGTGAAAATTACTCCAAAAGCCCCTGACAGAACCGCAGAATATCGAATATCCAATATCGAATAATGAAGTTTTTTTACCAGCAACCAGCAACCCCTTACTCCTCCTCCACAGCCACATACATTTTCTCAATCCTTCTCATCGGGCCGTGGCAGGTGACTTCGTGGCAGTTCATACAGGAGGTGATCACATCGTTATAGGCTTCGACTCTGTTTGCAGTAGTACTCTGTTCAAGTGCTTCCATTGATAATAAAAATGCTTCGGCATAACTCTGAAAACCTTTTTCCTTCATGCTTTCTTTGGTTGGAGTAGCAGAATGAATAGTTTTATAATCAGAGATCTTTTCCCAGTCAATATCGCTGTTGATATCATCTTTGAGTGCAGTCAGTTCATCTGCCATTTGTCTCATCAGCAGGGCCAGTTCACTGTCGCCGTTAGGATTGAGGGAAGCTTGTTTTACCACCGGTTCCTCTTGTTGATCACTAATAGGTTCGGTTTCGCAGCTGAATAGGAATAGTCCCAAAAGGAAAACTGAAATCAGGTATTTCATATTTATCAATGTATAATGTTTCGGCAAAAATATTTGTAAAAAACTGATAGAAGAAAAATTTTTACTTTTTTTTAATTCGTTTTAAACCATTGTCGGGGTGGGTAGTCAAAAAACCGTAACTTAAAACCTACCTTTTGCAGACGTTACGAAAACTTATGACAGACGAACAAATACTGGATATGCTTGCAGATCAGTCTCAGGCGGAACGAGGGTTCCGGATGCTGATGGAAAAATATCAGGAACGCCTGTATTGGCATATCCGGCGAATGGTAGTAACTCATGAGGATGCCAATGACGTTTTGCAGAATTGCCTGGTAAAAGTATTTCGGGGAATCAGTCGTTTTCAGGGCAAATCATCCCTGTATACCTGGTTGTACCGCATTGCGACAAACGAAGCGATTACCTTTTTGAAAAAACAAAAAAAACACAGCGCCGCTTCTTTCCATGATGAGGCCAATACTTTGGAAAACCAGTTGGTGGCCGATCCGTTTTTTGATGAAGATGAAATTCAGCTGAAGTTGCGTAAAGCTCTTGATGAGTTGCCCGAGAAGCAGCGGATCGTTTTTAACATGAGGTATTATGATGAGATGAGCTATAACGATATGTCGGAAGTGCTAGGTACTTCCGTGGGTGCCTTAAAAGCATCATATCATCATGCCGCCAAAAAAATTGAACACTATTTAAAGAATAATTAATTGCACTATTTATAATGAACAGAAAGCATGAGATACGGAAAGAACTTGAGGACATAGCTCCGATGCTTTCCGATTTAAAAGACAAAAAAGAAGGCTTCCGGATACCGGAAAACTACTTTGAAAAGATGCAGGACGAGGTGATGAACAAAATCAATTCTGATGTTGATCTCAAGGTAGTTCACCGGGAAGCCCGAACCTTCTCCCTTTCCGGGCGCCGTGTTTGGCTCAAAGTAGCCGGATTTGCATTGGTACTCGCCGCTGCGGCCTATTTTCTTATTCCTGCTCTGAGTAGTGAAGGAGCAGAAAATGGCTATCTGGCCGGTCTTACTCCTGATGAAGCTTCGGAATATGTGAACAATAACCTGGATGAGTTTGAATTGGAGGAGATGCTTAGAGGTGGCTCAGGTGGACCCTTCAGAGTTGTTCACGACCCAGCCTGCACAGGAAGACAACTCCCAGGAACAAATTATGGAAGAATACATCGATGATATTCTGGATGATTTTGATCTGGAAGAACTCGAGGAAATGTTATAAAGTAATCCAAAAATTAAAATTAAACTTCTACGAATGAAAAAGTTGATGATTATTGCACTAATGTTCCTTGTTGGGAGTGTCAGCCTTTTGGCTCAGCCCAATAACAGGAAACAAAAGATCAATGCAGCCAAGGTGGCCTATATAACCGACCGGCTGGATTTTTCTGAAAAAGAAGCGGCTGCGTTTTGGCCGGTTTACAACAAATTTGAGGCTGAGAAAAAAGCCATCAATAAAAAGTATGCGGTTAATAATGATCGGGATTTTATGACCGATGAAGAAGCGGAAAAGGCCATGCTCGATCGCCTGCAGATGGAAGAGGAAATCAATAAACTCAAACGCAATTATTATTGGGAATTTAAAAAGATTATTCCCCCGCGGAAGATAGCCTTGTTGAATAAGGCCGAGCGTGAGTTTAAGAAAATGGTACTCAACCGCAGCATGCAGAACCGCCGAAATCAAAACCAGCAAAGACCAAGACCGGGAGGTCGAAATTAAACTCTGGCGGAATTATAATCCAAAAAGGTTTATTAACCTTTATTTTAAAAAGCTGTGAAAACATGACTGATCCCAAATTTTGACATTTGTCAAAATTTGGGATTTTTTTGTGCTCGGAATTATCAAACCTCTCAGCCTTGTAGTGGAATTAGGAGGGACATTTTACGGCAATAAGTGATCTTTTTCGTTCAATTCCATATTCAAAAGTGCACTTCTGGCCTGTTATCCCGGATTCAAATTCCATTTTTCCTCGTTTGATAATCTTGAGTTACACGAAAATCCAGAATTTTGGGGTTAACCAAAATTCTGGATGACTTGTTTTTTTTGAGATTTAAAGATGCTGTAATGTCTATTTTGTTGAGTGTCAGGCGATGAAAACAACTGTAAAAAGTATGTTGATCAATATTCGAACAAAAAACAACTTTGCCCGTAAAAGAGAGTGTTCAACCACTTAATCCGAAATTGTGCCGTTGCCTCATTATAGGGGTACGTTTGAGGAATAAACTGGTTTTTTTGCGAAAAAAATATATATCTTGCTTTTGTAATGATATCCATAGTGCGGTTTATGTATCGCGGATATACAAAATGGAGATATCTGAATCGATATAATGGGTTTTTATGAATGCTAAAAATGGCAATACAGGAAACGCGATAGATGCCCTTGTTCTTCAATATGAATCGAGTGCAAAAAACGGGAAGACCTTGTTTTTTGATGAAAGTTCATTTCTTCAACTAATTGATTTTTACCAACACGAAGAACAATTGGAAAAGGCCCTTGAGGTTGCGGACCAGGCCATTGAAAGATATCTTTTCTCTACTGATTTTTACCTTAGAAAAGCGGAACTGCTAATCGATGCCGGTAAGGAAAATGCAGCTTTAAAAACATTGGAGCAAACGGAAACATTCGCTCCCGGACAATTGGATGTCGTTTTGCTAAAAGCGGAAGCCCTTACCTATATGGACAAAGGTTCTGAAGCGTTGGAACTGCTATGGGAAGTGGTACCTGTTGTCGATAAAAGCGAACTTGGAAATCTTTACCTGGTAGAATCATTGGTATATGAGTTCAATCAGGAATATGAAAAGATGTTCCAGGTGCTGAAACATGCTGTTTTGCTCAATCCTGAAAATGATGAGATCCTCGAAAGGATTTGGGTAGCTGTGGAACTGTCCAGGAAATACAAGCAAAGCATTACCCTACACAAAAAAGTAATCAATAAACACCCGTATTCCTATATGGCCTGGTATAACCTGGGGCATGCCTATGCTTATCTCGGAAATTATAAAGATGCCATAGAGGCTTATGAATATGCCTTTATTATCAATGAGAAGTTCGATCCTGCAGTGAGGGATTGTGCGGATCTTTGTTTTGAGACCGGTTATTACAAAAAGGCTATCAAATATTACCTCGACTTATTCAATGATGCAGAGGTAGACAGTGATTTATTTCAGCGGGTAGGGGAGTGTTATCAGCAATTGGGGAACTTCCATACCGCAGCTCAATATTTCCGAAAAGCGATCAATCGTGATCCGCTCAATGATGAAGGATATTATCACCTTGGAGAATGTTATGCCTACCACAGCCGGTGGAAGGAAGCTTCAAGGTACTATGAGAAAGCTCTGGAAATTGAAGATCAAAGAGAAGAATATTTCAGCGCGCTCGGTGTGGCAAAAGCGGAACTAGGAGAATTTGAAATGGCCGAAGATATGTTCCGAAGATCGGTAGAGATCGCTCCGGAGGAGGGTAAATACTGGCTGGAATATGCTTCTTTTTTGATCGGATATGACCGTACCGACGATGCCCTTTCCTTATTGGTGGTTGCTGAAATTACTGCAGATACGGCCCAAATGCAATTTGCACAAGTGGCCTGCCTGTTTAATATGGGACGTCGTAAGGAAGCCTGCAGAATGTTGTGGCATGTTATGGAAGAAGGAGGAGAACATTACCATATAATGTTTGATCTTCTTCCGGAACTGGAGCATGATGTTGAAATTCACACCATACTCAGTTCCTATCTGGATTGATCTTATTTAGCATTAAATCGTTCAGCTGCATAAAGTGATGCTCCGATGGTACCGGCAGCATTTTTCAGTTCTGCAGCGAATACATCTACATTTACCGTCAGGTATTGAGAGAATTCTTCATATTTCTTTGTAACACCTCCTCCAAGAATAAAGCAGTCCGGGGAGAAAATATGATTGAGGTGAACCAGGTAATCATTCAATCGGGTTCCCCATTCTTCCCATGATAATTCTCCTTTTTCGCGAACGATATTGGAGCAATAACGCTCGGCAATATCTCCCTTAAAGAAAATATGCCCCAATTCAGTATTGGAGATCAGTTCCCCGTTATAAAACATGGCTGATCCGATGCCGGTACCTATAGTGAGTACCATTACAAGGCCTTTTCTTCCTTTTCCGATGCCGAGTTTCATCATCGCCAATCCTGCAGCATCTGCGTCGTTGACAGCAACCACCGGACACCCACAGGCCTCGGAAAAGATCTTTTCAATAGATAACCCTATCCATGATTTTTCAATATTGGAGGCGGTCATGCAGATACCGTTTTTAACCACCGCAGGAAAACCTGCAGCAACAGGACCTTTCCAGTCATGCATTCTTACCAATTCTGCAAATGTCTCAGCAACGCTTTCCGGAGTTGCAGGTTTTGGTGTAAGCAGTCTTTTTCTGTCTTCAACAAGTGTACCGTTGACTACATCAACAACGCCTCCTTTAATCCCTGTTCCTCCTACGTCTACGCCAAGTATATACCGTTCCATATATTGTTTTTTTATTTTGCCCTGTGACGGGTCTCTTTTAAAATGTCTTTTTCAAATTTACGATCTACAGGCTGTGCTTTTGCCTAATGTATTGGTCTGATGATCATCCAAATATCTTCGATAGGCCGGTCACGCCCGTCAGTTTTATTCTCGCTGATTTTATCAATGATTTCCATTCCTTCGATCACTCTTCCAAAAACCGTATAATCTCTGTCCAACAAAGGTGTGCCGCCGTATTTCAGATAAGCATCCCGCTGGGCCTGACTATACCTTTTACCTTTTTGGGCCTCAAGTTTGTCTAATTCGTCCTCTGTCACTGCACGTCCCTGTACGATATAAAACTGGGATCCGGAGGAATTTTTCTTGGGGTTCATCTGGTCGGGGAGACGTGCTGCGGCTAGCGCTCCGCGAACGTGAACCAAGGAGTCAACGAATTCAGCAGGAATGGTATAACCGGGACCACCCATACCCAATGGCATTCCCTTCCGGGCATTTTTCGACTGCGGGTCTCCTCCCTGTATCATGAATCCCTGAATGACCCGGTGGAAAAGCAGGCTGTCAAAGAATTGCTGTTCGGCCAGTTTGACAAAGTTATCCTGATGCTTGGGCGTTGAATCATACAAATGAACGAGCATGCTGCCATAGGGCGTTTTCAGTTCGATCAGACATAATTCGGGAGCATCCACTACGATACGCATTTTCTTTTCCTGGATCTTATCCTTACTGTCGATGGCTTTCATCTTCACCATATAATTTCCGGAAGACATATACCTGTGGGAAGGTGATGCTTCATTGGACGTATTTCCGTCGCCGAAGTCCCATTCATATCGTTCTGCTTTTTCAGACTCATTGTTGAATTGAATGGCTGTGGCAGCTTTTGTCTTCCCGCTATAGGAAAATTTGGCGACCGGTCTTCCACAAGAAACCAGCAGAAGAACAGAAAGCGTTAATAAAAGAAATGTGGGTTTGAATAACATCATAATATTTTCAATAGCTTTTATTTAAGTATCCGAACTTTCATCTGGATATCCTTTATCGGGCGGTCATATTTGTCACATGCTACATTGGACATTTGGTCTACAAATTCAATGCCTTCAACTACTTCCCCAAAGACCGTGTAATCTCCATCGAGGAAAGGTGTGCCGCCGAGTTCTTTGTATAATTGTCTTTGCTCAGGGTTGTATTGGAATCCCTTTTGTTGTTCCAGCTGATTTAAATAATCATCATTGATAGGAACTCCCTGTACTATGTAAAACTGAGAGCCACTGGATTTTTTTTGTGGATTGGGGGTGCGTGCTGCCGCTAGAGCGCCTTTGATGTGTGGCGCGCCGATTTCCGGATCCAATTCATAGCCCGGACTTCCTTGCCCAAGTCTTTGTCCCGGAGGGGAATTTCGTGATTGGGGGTCACCTCCCTGTATCATGAAGGCCTTTTTTACCCGATGAAATAATAATCCGTCATAAAACCCTTCATTGGCCAGCTTGATGAAATTATCCCTGTGAATGGGAGTAGAGTTGTAAAGCATTACTTTTATTACGCCAAATTCCGTTTCAATCTCTGCATAAGTGAATCCTTTTTTGTGTCCATCCTGGCAGGCGGTAAGCATAAAAACAACAATCAGAAAAGTAAAAATTCGCTTCATTCTGTTTATAATTTTGATTTTAGGTGGTCCGGAGATGATGGATTTTATTTCCGGGGGTGTTTTCATCAACTCAGCCCTGTTGAAAAATATGGGTTTTTAAATATCCGTAATGTAGGGACGAAAATACGCAACTATTTTTTCTTTAAGTAATGCTTCCTGGTCCTTTACGCCGGTTTGTTCAATTGGTTTGATCAATTCCCATTTTGGCCAGCCTTCCTCGTCCTTTCCGAGAAATTTGTAATGTCCATCTTCACTCAGTAGTTTACAAACGGCAATATGTAGCAGGTCCTGTTTTTCTTCCTTGGTAAAATTTTCCTGGATCTTGCCAAGTTCCTGTATACCGATCAAAAAAAGCACCCCATTGACATCGGGTAACCCTTTTTTATCGAACTTCTTTTTAATCCACCTCCTTAAATGCTGCCACTCAAAATCTTTTTCCCAGACTTCCATAGTTAATTTTTTTCTCAGGGTCAGTAAATGGTTCCTTGAATTAGAGCTTGTCTAAATTTTTAAACATACTGTTATTTCATCCGAAAAACCCTATGATTTTTATTCCTGTAAATTTTCTTTTTTCAAGACACACAAATATAACCTGTAGGGAGAAAATTTTTAGGTTAAGCGAACATAAATTGAATCACTTCTCCTGTGGATTGACGGTTGCTTCCACATCCCAATTGGCTCTCAGTTTTTCAAGGGACTTTTCAAAAATGGGTTCTGGCTGCCTTTTATCGTCATAACTGCCTGTGTCCCACGAACCGTTTTTATTCCAATCCGTAATGATCTTGACCTTGTAATCTCCGGGACGCAACGCTTTGACCTCAAATTCAAAGGTCTCTTCATTCTCGATGACAAAGAACTCCAAAGGTTTACTGTTTTTATCCTGGAGCTCAACAATGTAACTAAGGCTGTCCTTTAGATCCGTAAGGGATAATTTGATGTTTCCGAAAGATTTTTTCAGATCGGGGGTATATTTCAGGTTGACGGTATCCTTGTTCGTTAATCCAAACATATCCGTTACCCCGCCAGGTAATATTTCCAGGACATAAGGAATGGAAGGTTTCCAGGAATAATCGATTGTCAATCTTCGTTTATCCAGGGAGTCGATGGAGAATTCAGGTTTGATTATTTCCAGCGTTGTATCTGCTGTTATGGTAATAAAAGCAGTATCATAGGTTTCCAGCGGGGCAGAAAAACCTACTTTAAGTGGTTTGGAAGGGTTGGTTTTTCCGGGGTTGGTAGTGTTGGCCATTCTGAGGCTGAGGATTCCAGTATTCAGATATGTTGTTTTTGACTTGGCTTTTATCGGGATAGTATCGTTGAGCAGGCTGTCCTTCCGGACCAACAATTGCCAGGTATTATCTCCTGATTGATTGTACCAGATGAGCAGACTGTCCCTGTCGGTTACAGTATAGGGAGGCTTTTCGTTTTCGGTAACGAGATCCTTGAACTGAAGATCAAGGTTGCCTGGAGGTGCATTAAAGGTGGTGTTCAAATAACCATAGCTGGAAGAATCGATGTTGGAAATGTAGAGGGGCTTTCTTTCCTGAAATAAAAATATAGGATCTATGGTTTTGGGCGGAATTCGTCTGTTGCCCAGGGAGTCTGGAGTGATTCCGGTAGTATCTCCCACCACAATGAACTCTTCGGGGAAACCGATGAATTCTTCCGGGTTGTCGAATTTGTAATTCTGGTCCACTCGCTTTATTCCGAACCCTTTGAACGTTCCTGCTCTGACATTTTCTATAGTATAATTTCCGGATTCATCTGTTCTGCCAAAGTAAAACGGATTGATGGTTCGAACTACACTGTCGGCGAGATTCTCATACAACATGAAATAAGCATCCTCCACAGGCTCTCCGGAGAGCGCATCCAACAACCTTCCTTTTACGATCAGGCTATCGATCACATCACCCGTAGAAAAAACAAAACGGAGATCTTTCACCGGATTTCTTTCGGTGATATCCCTGATCGCCTCTCCAAAATTAATGGTATAAGTGGCATTTTCGCGTAAGCTGGCGGTTTCCGTAAATGAAAAGATGATTGATTTCTTTCTGATCTTGACCTCGTAATCCTTCCGGTCTACAGGAGGGGATATAACTATTTGGTTGAATACATCGTTGAGTTCTACCCATTCATCAAATTCCAGAATGATCTCTTTGGAATTGAAATTGGTTTGCATATTGGGTGTAGAACCCTCCGATACCAACTGAGGAGGCGATTCATCTTTGGGGCCACCTTTCGGGGCGACTACATTGGCACAAAACCAAAGTCCCGTAGCCATTAAAATCAATATTAATGACCGCACTATTTTTGTCCACCAAAAGCCAGCTTTTTTATGCATAATCGACAAAGTTAATCAACTCAAGTTGCGATACAACTTGAGTAAATAACAAATTTCAGATTTCAATTTACAAAAAGGATCTGTTGTATCTGTTCTTTCTTGTAAGTTGGAATATGGGGTATGAAAATTGCTAAGAAGCGATTTATCGCACCTTAGATTAATTAACACGGGCGAAAATATCGTTTTTCCGACAGGCTGCCGAAATATTAACAAATAATAACTTTTTATCTTTCTGAAAATTGATTTCTTTGCATTCAATAATATAGGATCCTATCATTTTAAGGTACATCCAATGTCAGCAGTTTTTACGACCGAAAGATTAGCGTTGCGGGAATTTTCCCTGAATGATGCCAAGGGCTTTTTTGAAATGAATGCAGACCCGGAAGTGATACAGTTTACCGGGGACCGTGCTTTTGTGGACATTGAAGAAACCGGGCAGTTTATTCAGGCCTACGATCAATATGAAAAACATGGGTATGGCAGATGGTCCATTTATCTAAAAGGAACGGAGGAATACCTTGGATTTTGCGGGTTGAGGTATTCAACGGAAAAGCAGGAAACGGACATTGGTTTTCGGCTGATCCGAAAATACTGGAATAAAGGATTTGCGACAGAGGCTGCCATTGCCTGTCTGGAGGCAGGATTTCAAAAATTTGGCCTGGACAAAATAGTAGGCAGGGCCAGGGCAGATAATCAGGCCTCCATTAGAGTTTTGGAAAAACTGGGTATGTCAAAAGCGTTTGAATACACTGAAGAAGATAAACCCTGGGTTCAGTACGAATTAAAAGCAAATGATTACAAATCCATGGTCAAACGCTCTTTGCCGGAGTAAACATTAAACCTGCCCTCTCTCAGGAAGCCAATCAAGGTCATGCCTGATTCTTCCGCTAATTCTATGGCCAGGCTCGACGGAGCACCAACTGCAGCCACAACCTGTATGCCTGCAAAAGTAGCTTTCTGGATCAATTCAAAGCCTGCCCGTCCGCTGAGCAGTAGGATATGATTGGATAGTGGAAACTTCTGCCCGGCAATGAGCGCTGCTCCGATCACCTTGTCAACTGCATTATGCCGGCCTATGTCTTCCTGGATCAATTCGAGGTTACCGGAATGGTCAAATAAAGCTGCAGCATGCAATCCGCCGGTATGATAAAATGTAAGTTGCCGGTCTTTAGATTTTTGGATTAAAGAGTAAATCAATTCCGGAGACAGTTTGATTTCGCTCCTGGTGATCGTCGGAGTATGGTGATCAAAAATAGCTTCGATGCTTGTTTTGCCACACAGTCCGCATGCGGAGGAGGTGTAAAAATTCCGATCCAGTTTTTCTGCATCCAGAAAAATTTCCGGGCTCAGGGTTACTCGAACCACATTTTCGGTGGTGTCGGCTTCCTCATTGGGGCAATGTTCTATTTTCAGGATATCCTTATGGTCTTTGATTATGCCTTCAGCAAACAAAAAACCTGAGGCCAGTTCAAAATCATCACCCGGCGTTCTCATGGTCACGGTCAGCCGTTTCCGCTGTCGGGCATCCATATGGCCATAAATCAGCCTTATCTCCATGGGTTCTTCAATGGCAACCATATCCCGCTTTTCCACAACAGAGGTCTGGTTGATTCTGAGAATGTCAATCTTTTGAATGTGTCCTGAGTCCATAAAATCCGGCAATTGGTTAGTTCCGCCAAAACTACAACAATTCGAAAATGATTTGGGTTAAATTCGTGGGGAGAATGTGTGTGTTATGTGTTACGAGTTGCGTGTTGCGAGTTACGAGTTACGGGTTTAATACTTACAAAAGGCAAATTACTACCCCGGCACTTTTTGAAATAGTCTTCAGGTTTATAAATTAACAATTTACAGTACACTCTTTTCCAATGCAGTGGGTTGTTTTTTGATTCAACCTTTGATGTACCTCGCTTAAGAAATACTATTTTTTCAAAAAATAGTATTTCTGGCAAAAGACTGCCCACTGGTACTGCCAACTGACTACCCCAGATCTTCCTCATAAAACCCCAGATCAACATCCTTCCTCCATTTGGTGAAAAACGCAATCTGTCCGGTGTGGTAGGAAAAGTGTTCTATCACATGCACCAGGATGCTCGTTCCGGTTTCTTTGTACACTTGTACGTCGTGGATTCCCAGCAGCATATCATCGGTTATGTTTGATAAAACTTCATTAAGTAGTTCTTCGAGCTTCTGGAGTTCGTCGAGAAGTCTTGAGGTGGGGAGCGGTCCTTTTTCGAGGAATTCGAGATCTCTCGTCCGGTTGTCAGGTTTTTTGCCCAATCCGCTGCCGATCCATTGGGTTACGTTTCCGCACAGGTGTAAAACGAGATTGCCAACGCTGTTGCTATTGTCATTGGGTTTGTACCAGATTGCTTTTTCGTCCAGTTCCGCCAGGCATTTTTTTATTCTGGGAATGGATTCGTCGATGATTCTTCTGTGGGTTTCGGCAACTAAAATATCTTTATAAGCACTCATAGGTATCGTTTTGATAATCACAAAAAAAGCGAAACCCGGGGTTCCCGAATTTCGCTAGTTTATTCTTAAAGAACATTAAATGTCCTCAATTTTCAATTTAACTGATCGTTCTTACCAGCTCATATCATCTTCTGACTCAGGTTCAGCACCGTCGGTATCTGTTTCCTTAGCTTCATTTTCTTCGGCTTTAGCAGGAGTATTATTCTCCTCAAGTGCTTCGGCCTTGCGTCTTGCTTCATATTCTTCCTGACGACGAGTGAATTCATCATAGTCGTATTCAGGCATCAACTCATTTTTTACATGGTCAATCGTTTCCTGCAAGGAATTTATGAAACGGTTGAAATCTTCCTTGTAAAGGAAAATTTTGTGTCTTTCATATCCTCCATCCTCAAATTTACGGGTGCTCTCCGTAAGAGTGACGTAGAAGTCGTTTCCTTTTGTTTGGCGAACATCAAAAAAATAGGTTCTTCTTTTTCCTGCGCGCACTTTCCTGGAAAATACACTTTCAAACTTCTTTTGATTACTCTCGTACTCCACTTTTAGTAACATTTTAGGTTTTAAAAAAAGGTAGCTCCACACAAAAGTAAATATTTGCCCCAAATATCAAAAAAATAGCAGCACAAAATGGAAAGTTTGCAATTTAAAAACCTGTCGGCTGTTTTTGTTGTTATGGTGCTGAACAATCGACTTACCCTTCCCCGCAGAATTCAATACTTTTATTTACCAACTCGATGGTTCGCCAACTATCAATGAAGCAAAAGAAACCAAACCCAGGGATCTTATTTGGTTTAATAACGATGAGGGGAGTATCAGGGGGGAAGCAAAAGCAGATACACGAGCTATCCTGCTGGCCGGCAAACCTATTGATGAAACGCTGTCTACTTACGGGCCATTTGTCATGATCTCCCAAACGGAGATCATGAATGCCATTAAGGATTACCAGGAAGGCAAAATGGGTGAGCTTGTTGAAGAGTTTTGACTTGTTGGTATACCGAAAATCAAAAAATATATTACCTTTCACTTCCAATAGTTATGATATAAATGAACACCAAATCTTGATACCAAATCATTTTTACTATGAGCAAAAAGGAATATAAAAATGGTAATCTGACAGTTGTTTGGAAAAAAGACATATGCGTTCATGCAGCCAATTGTGTGAAGGGACTTCCCGGTGTCTTTGATTCGAAAGCCAGGCCATGGATCAATATGGATGGTGCAGATGCGGAAGCCATTAAAAAACAGGTGGACCAATGTCCTTCCGGGGCGCTGTCCTACATCATTCATGAAGAACCGGTTGCCGGTGTGATGGAAGCCAAAGAATTCATCCAAGTGGAAACGATGAAGGATGGTCCATTGATCGTGCACTCAAAGGTGAATGTCAAACACGGAAATGTCACTATCACCAAAGAAGGGGAAAAAACCGCATTCTGCCGTTGTGGAGCCTCTGAAAACAAACCTTTCTGTGACGGTACCCACAGGAATATTGATTTTAAAGATTAAAGTAAACTATTACTCGTGAAAAAATTCTGGAATGAACGGTATGCATCGGAGCGATATGCCTACGGTGTTGAGCCTAATGGATTTTTTAAAGCATGGATAGATACGCAGGAGCCGGGAACCATTTTATTTCCCGGGGAAGGCGAAGGCCGAAATGCGGTGTATGCAGCCCGGAAGGGGTGGGATGTTTATGCTTTTGATTACAGTGAATCCGGGAGAGATAAAGCATTGTCGCTGGCAGAAAAACATGGTGTTTCCATTAATTTTGAAGTGGCCGATGCTTCGGAATATAAACCTTCTGTAAAATTTGATGCCATTGTTTTGGTCTACGCCCATTTCCCTCCACCGGTTCGGGAAGCTTTTCACAGGAAAGCAGTGCATTGGTTAAAACCGGAAGGATACCTGGTGCTTCAGGCATACAATAAGCAACAAATAAAAAATGGCACCGGTGGACCCAAGGCCCCTGAAATGTTGTTGGATAAGGCTACCGTTGAGCATGAATTCAAGGGACTGAATTTTTTGTCTCTGGAAAATAAAACCCTGCATATTGAAGAAGGACTTTACCACAACGGAATTTCGGATGTCATCAGGTTAATCGCTCAAAAAGAAAAATAGGGATGTTAAAAGTTACTATCGTTTCCGGCACCAAACGGATTGGCCGGCAAACCCCCAAGGTGGGAGAATACCTTGAAAAATTATTTGCTAAATCACCTAAAGTTTCCGAGGTAAATCTGCTGGATATTGCCGAATACGATTTCCCCGTCATGGAAGAAAGACGCGGCCGCCTGGACAACCCGCCTCCCGGACTGGATGATTTTGGAAAAGCGCTTGACAGAGCTGATGCTATTGTTTTCGTTTCTCCCGAATACAATGGCAGTTATGCGGGAGCTTTCAAAAACACTATTGATTATTTCCGTAAGGAGTTTTCCAAAACGCCTATTGGTGTCGTTACCGTCTCTTCAGGACGCCTGGGCGGCGTAAATGCTTCTCATGATTTGCAAAAACTGATTCTGGCGCTGGGCGGTTATGCCATGCCTAAAAAATTAATGGTCAGCAAAGTGGGAGAGGTATTTGATGACAATGGAGAAGTCACCGATGCTCATTTTGAGAAGTCAGCTCCGGCTTTTATGCAAGAGCTGCTTTGGTTGGCGGAGGCTGTTGCCCGGATGAAGCAGGAAGGGTAGGAGGACGGTTGACGGCTTATGGTTGACGGCTTATGGTTGACGATATTGGGGTAAGAATTAAAGGAAAAAGCCTTCTGTTTTTGGACAGGGGGCTTTTTTGTTTTCGATTAAAAACGGCTATAAACGGAAGTAACCGATTAATTGCCGATTAATAGTGGGGAAAGTCTGCATATTACCATTGGATCAAAAAAAAAACTTATGGAAACTAGGCTGTTTTTCCCTTTGGATTTAAAAGACCTGGACTTGAGAAGTAAGGTCAAAGGTATTGAAAATCGTCGTTGGCATGGAGGTCAAAAAAAGTGGTCGATCCCTGATACTGCGAAGAATCGTCAATTTCTCAAGGATCACGGTTTGGTATTCTCGATACACAAAACGGCCGTATCTTCTCCTCCCAAAAAGATGAAAAAGCCTATGCCTAGGGGGATCGAACTACCGGAAGACATTGTGGGGAAAATCACTGAAATGAGGCAATGGATGGAACAACAGAGGTATAGTTACTCCACGATAAAAACTTACATTTCGTTTGTTAGAAAATTCTTTGTTTTTTACCGGTATAAAGGCTGGAATAAAGTGAATCGACAAGATATCCGGGATTACAATTTTCAGGAATTCATCAAAAAGGGCATGTCCTATTCAGCACAGAATCAATTTATCAATGCGATAAAATTATTTTATAGTCTTCATAGAAACGTTGAGATAATCCCTGAAGATATTAAACGTCCGAGGAAGCAAACCAGGCTGCCTAATGTATTGAGCAAGGAAGAGGTAGCGCGCATCATTTCTTCAGTTGGTAATTTAAAGCATAAATGTTTGTTAATGGTTGTTTATGGAGCTGGTTTGAGAATTGGAGAAGCTTTAAACCTGAGAGTGGAAGATATCCGTAGCAAAGAAAAGCTAATATATATCCGGCAAAGCAAAGGTGCTAAGGATCGTCGTGTACCTTTATCCGAAAAGATGTTGCAAATTTTGAGAGATTATTTTAAAGCATACAGACCCCGGAATTATCTGTTTGAAGGACAAAATGGTGGCAAATATTCTGCCACTAGTGCCAGAAACGTTTTCAAGCGAGCGTGTCAAAAGGCAGGTATATCGATAAAGGTAACGCTGCATACATTACGGCATTCATATGCAACTCATTTAATGGAGAGTGGTGTTGGGTTAAGATATATTCAAGAGATTTTAGGACACAACAGTCCCAAAACGACTATGATGTATACCAGGGTCAGTGGGAAACGCCTTAGCGAGATTCGCAGCCCATTGGAGGATATGGATTTATAAATAACAATAAACCTGCTGTTTACTTGCGGATTTGGAGGGTAATTCGCTATTTTTATCCTGATATAAACAAGTTGTTGAGGTGCCAGCATTGACGAGACTATGACATACAAGCGCTATCTGGAATAACAAAGCGAGCGTTTTTTAATTACTGCTTCAGAGTAACCAAATTCAAAATCGCAAGCGCATCGTTTCAAAAATAAAATGTAAATTGGAACGAGATGGGTTGAATAGCATTCCACTTTTGAGGTCTCAAAACTATACGCAGCCAAACTTCACTTGTACAAAAAACACGACAATGAAAACACTTACCTTGATTGAAAAAAATACCAAGTATAACATTCAAGCAGGAGCTGAAGAAAGCCGGCACTCAACACTGCCTATGAGCAATGGCTTACGATATTCTAATTTGAAAATTTATTAACTTTAGCAACGGTTTGGTGGCCGGGACAACATTCCATCCAAGAGCCACTGCTCATAGCCGAAACCGTTATGAGTCAGCGATTACGACTTTGACATACGAGCGCCATCTGGAATGACAAAAAGTACGTCTTTGATTTTCTGCTCGAAGGCAACAGATTTGAAAACGGGAAAGCATCATTTCCAAAAAAATCGTAAATTGAAGTCCTGATTAGAAAAGACAAATCTGATTTTGAAAACCTGAACCAAACGTTGACATACACCACTTTGACAAACCAAACAGATGAAGACGAGCTTACCAGATTCAAAAAGAAATTCAATAAATAATTTTCGAGCAGAGGCTGATGTTAGCCGAACTCATAACATACACTACAACGCCAGATCCTGCCGCGGGCGCAACACAGGCTCCGTCGTGTAGTTAAGACCGTTCCATGCTATGTGCGGAGAGAAAAAGTATTGAATAGAATGAAAAGCGGAAAAGACCGAAGAGATTACCGATTTTGAGAGAGAACAGATTCTGAAAAATTGGAAAGAATCGGTTGAGTGAGAAGCGAAAAAATTGGAGAGAAATCGCGAAAGAAAAGAGGTCGAAAAAACAGAAGAGAAATTACAGTGACTTAGAGCGTCGAAAATTTTGTAGATTGCTGAGGGGAGAATAGATTGCTGCAAAACCATAGAGTTTGGGGAAGGTTATGGGAAGGTGAAGTCCGATGTTGATCTCTTCGTAGTGTTAGATATGTACGATCTCGGGCGATTAGAGATTGCAAGGAATGAAAGGAATCCATAGGATTTGGGAAAGATTATGGAAATGTGAAGTCCGATATTGATCTCTTCGTATTGTTGGAAAAGTACGATCTCGGGCGATTAGAGATCGCAAGGAATGAAAGGCAACCATAGGATTTCGAGAAGATTATGGAAATGTGATGTTCGATATTGGTCTCTTCGTATTGTTGGAAAAGTACGATCTCGGGCGATTAGAGATCGCAAGGAATGAAAGGCAACCATAGGATTTCGAGAAGATTATGGAAATGTGATGTTCGATATTGGTCTCTTCGTATTGTTGGAAAAGTACGATCTCGGGCGATTAGAGATCGCAAGGAATGAAAGGCAACCATAGAATTTCGAGAAGATTATGGAAATGTGATGTTCGATATTGATCTCTTCGTATTGTTGGAAAAGTACGATCCGGTCGATTAGAGATTGCAAGGAATGAAAGGAATCCATAGAATTTGGGAAAGATTATGGAAATGTGAAGTCCGATATTGATCTCTTCGTATTGTTGGAAAAGTACGATCTCGGGCGATTAAGAGAATGCAAGGGTTGAAAAAATGGCTGAAAACTGCACAGCATGGAACAATGCATAGCCGACCATACTCCGCGAAGCTCCGTACGGCGGCTATGCTAGCCGTTCTCGGCAAGCAAAAAAAGAAAACAAACCCAAACAAAACAGCAAATACAAAATTGCAACTGAATTGCAGTCAAAAATAAATATCTTTGCAGCCCAAATGAATTATGTTTCAACCATATTAGCTTTTCTGATTTTCGCAATGGCAATAATGCCATGTAGCGACGGACATACCTGCGATGAAGAAGGTCAGGAAATTTCTTTGGCACATGACCATTCAGAAGACGAAAAAGACCATTGCAGTCCGTTTTGTGTTTGTTCTTGCTGCGGGATGAAAATCAATTTTCAATCTGACGTAACTATTTTTAAACCAAACTACTTACCTCAATTCAAGCTATCAATTTAGCTATTCCTTCCTTTATTCATTTTCCTTCAATCGAGCCGTTTGGCATCCACCCACCTTTTGTTAAGCCTTTTTTCATGGGATAAGTCTATCCCGACAACACTTAATTTATTGGTTTAACAAAAATTCATTCAATGAAAAAAATAATCATTATTCATTGCTCTATGGGCAATGTCAACCTTTATGCTTTTTGCTCAAAATGTAACTTTTGAGGCAATACTTTTGGAAGAAGAAACTAACGAACCCTTGATTGGGGCAACCGTACTTTTTGAGGAGACAGGACAAGGGAATGTCTCTGATATTGAAGGAAAAGTAATTATCGAAAATGTTCCCGAAGGCGAACATGAAATCAACATTTCTTTTCTTGGTTTTCAGACCATTGATACCATTTTAAATATTTCACTAATAATTCATCTTTCACTTTCTATTTGCATGAAGCAAATGAAGATTTGGAGGAAATTGTAGTTCGAGCCACCCGAAGCACCCGAACAATTAAAAATCTTCCTACTCGTGTCGAGTTTATCGGATTGGAAGAATTGGGAGAAAAAGCCATTATGAACTCGGCAAATATCTCTTTGGTTTTGAGAGAAAGTACAGGAATACAGATACAACAAACCTCTTTAAGTAGTGGAAATAGCAGTATCAGAATTCAAGGATTGGACGGTAGATATACCCAACTCTTAAAAGACGGTTTTCCATTATTTGGCGGATTTTCAGGTGGATTAAGTATCATGCAAATCCCACCCTTGGACTTGCAGCAATTTGAAATTATCAAAGGTAGTTCTTCCACACTTTACGGTGGCGGAGCAATTGCGGGATTGGTTAACATGGTTTCCAAAACACCCGAAGATGAACCGAATTTGGAAATCATGCTGACCCAAACACAAGCATTGGGAAGTACAGCCAATGCTTTTTACAGCCAACGAAGTGGAAAAATTGGTTATACGCTTTACGGTTCAGGACATTACCAAAATGCCTATGACCCTGACGGAGATGATTTTACCAATTTGCCTGAAACAAAATCGGTTTCTTTTAATCCTAAATTGTTTTATTACCCCAACGATAATTCCCAATTATGGATAGGGCTTAACGGAACTTATGATAACCGATTAGGCGGTGACTTGACAAAGATAAATGACGGGGAAGGTGGCATTCATCAATTTTCAGAAAGAAATATTTCTACTCGATTAAGTACACAAGCCGTTTATGAAAATCAGATGAAGGAAAACGGATTTTTGCAAATCAAAAATAGTGTCTCCTACTTTGACAGGGAGTTGAGTTCTACCAACCTGAATTTTTCAGGCAAGCAATGGAATTCATTTACCGAAGCGAATTACAGTTTTGGCAATAATAAGTCAGATTGGATTATCGGAGCAAATATTTACAGCGATGACTTTGAAGAACGAAATATTGCCAATCCTCGAAATCAAAGTAATGTGACAATTGGAGCATTCGGAAATAATACAACTGATTTTTCAGAGAAGTGGGTTTTGGAAAGTGGTTTCCGTACCGATTACTCGCCTGATTGGGGCGTGTTTGCTTTACCAAGAGTTTCCTTGTTGTGGAAGGCAACAGATAGATTTTCAAGTAGGCTTGGCGGAGGTCTTGGATATAAAATACCTGATATATTTACGGAGGAAGCCGCACAACTGAATTTTCAAAATGTACTGCCAATTGACAAAGACAACATCAATGCAGAACGGTCTTACGGCTTAAATTTCGACATCAATTACAAAGGAACGATTGCGGATAAAATTACTTTTTCGGTCAATCAATTATTTTACCTAACGAGTATTGAAAATGCCTTGCTTTTGAACAGTCTGCCAAACGGAAATTTCCAATTTGAGAATGCAGACGGAAATGTTCTTAGCAAAGGATTGGAAACCAATCTGAAATTCACCTACAAAGATTTTAGGTGGTTTTTGAACTACGCATTTATCAATGCCACGTTGAATTATTTACCCAACAATCCGCAAAAACCGCTGACTGCAAAACACAATGCAGGAAGCGTTCTGATGTATGAAAATGAAAAGTGGCGAATTGGCTACGAAGCATATTACACAGGCAAACAGCTTTTGAGTGACGGAACTTCGACCGATGATTTTGTAATCATGGGCTTGTTAATCCAGAAACATTTTGATTGGGGAAGTCCGTTTATCAACTTCGAGAACTTTACAGATAGAAGACAAGCAAGATTTTCGAGTGAAGTGTCGCCGCCACACGAAAGCCCGATTTTTAATGAAATATATGCCCCGACGGACGGATTTATTTTTTCGGCAGGGGTTGTCCTAAAACCATTTGGTAATCATCACCATGAACATCATTAAATCGGTCTAAAAATAGTGCAAGACTTAACAATAAGAAATTGTTGTTAGGTCTTGCCATTTTATTCTCAATCAAAAATTATGTTTTATGATTTTATTCATATATCTCATCATCTATTTTTTATTCGTTTTCGTAATAAGGTCATTTTTACTTTGGAAAAGAACGGGTGTTAATCCGTTGACCTTTAACAAAACAGATGACGCTCACGGGTTCAACGGGAAAGTTTTTACGGTAATCACGTTTTTAGAATTGATAGTAGTAGGAATTTACGCCTTTAAAAATAATTGGTATGACTATTTGCTACCTTTTTGGTATTTGGAGCATCCAATTTTAATTAAGATTGGTTGGGGTTTGCTTATATTATCCTTAATTTTAGTTTGGATTGCACAGAGCCAAATGGCAAATTCTTGGAGAATTGGAATTGACGAAAAAAATAAAACGAAATTAGTTACATCGGGAATGTTTTCAATTTCAAGAAACCCAATATTTTTAGGAATAATGATAGCGAATATTGGATTATTTTTAGTGATACCAAATGCTTTTACTCTTTTGATAATTTCGTTGTCCACAATAAGTATTAATACTCAAATCAGATTGGAAGAAGAATTTTTAAAGCATGAATTTGGGGTTGAATACGAAGATTACTTAAAGAAAGTAAGACGGTGGATTTGAAATTAAAAAGAAGAAAAGAAGCCAGCCGAGAACAAAGGCTAAAATGTCAATAGCCCCTATGCGGGGCTACTGCATTTAGCCAGACCGTTACAGGCAAGCAGAAGGGGGGGACCCCACCCAAGCTGACCCACTATAGCCGATTAGACTTATTTTCTGGAATATGGAACTGAATACAAAATCGTGTGATCTTTTCAGGAAAATGTGATTTCCAAACTTACGCACGGCAATTCGCTTTGGCCGCTCCACGAGGCTTGATTTTCTTTATTCGAGAATTTTTCACCTACGTGCGACACACAAAACCCCAGGCGGCGGGTGTATTCGTGTAATTTGGAATAGACAAGTGTAATCCATTTTGAAATGTGTGATTGAATAAAAAGAACTAGAATTGGCCGCCTTTGCGCGCAGGTGTGGAATTAATTTGCATCGAATTTTTCCCAAAACCTCCCCTCAAATTAGTCTCTAAAATTGGACAGATATTTTCTATTTCGTGTGATTGGTAAAGAGTAAATATTCTGCCAGCCTGTAACACTGTACTAGCGACAATGCGGGCGAATCATTATATTTGATATTGTTAAAGCGTGAGACGTGCGAATTTCGTGGAATTCTACGAATTCTGTCGAAATCCCCACTGCGCTAGTACTATACGTTATGGCCAATTGAAAACAACCTAATCCGACATGATTGACTTATATAATGATTTATTAATAGCATATGAAAGGGGGCAGGATGATCTAATTCGCTTAAAGAATGATGGATACGAATTTGACAAGATTGTATCTCATTTATATCAATCTTTTGAAGCTAGTGCATGGTATAATTGTCTTATCAAAAAAGATATAGAATCTGCAAAACAGGACTTTTATAATTGTGGCTTGGCTGATATTGAAGATTCAAAAATTGGAAAGGATATTTTCGGATACAAGAGAGATAGTCCATTAAATGCTTCATTGTCAGATTCTAAAGAACTAATAGATTCTTTTGCTACCATTGAATATAAACTTAGAAGTGGACCTCAAAAAGGAAAGACAAATAAAGATTTGGCAAAAATAGGGAAAAGCCATATCTACATTGATACAATTATAAAATCTATGACTAGAGACTATGATGGTTTAATGTCAAATTTAATAGTAATGGAAACTGTGTTCCTAAGAATGAAAAAGAATGCAGTTTTTACAAATGATTATGATTTTTTTTCAGGAATCCTAAAGCAGGATAAAGACAAAGTTTTTAATTCAATTAATATTTTATCAACTAAAGAACATAAAAAAAGAAATAAGGATTCATATTATAAAAAGGACTTGATTTCACAACCAGCACTTGGGTTTGCAAAAATTGCATGGATTAATGAAATGGAATTGGAGTTCGATAACGACTTAATACCAAATGAATTACTAGCTATAAAACCATTAGATAGATATCAGGATAAGATTTATGAGTATAAAGACATAATGGACAAAACTAAATAGTAACTGGCCATAACAAAGTGCCAAGCGTACATAGGGGTAGATTGTTTTCGGCGATATTGATTATATTTAGAGAGCCGTGGATTTCGTGGAATCTGTCGATTCTGCCGGAAATCCCCTACGATCGTTGGCACGTGGCCGTTATCTGCAATAAGAAAAAAAGTAGAGAGAGAGGGAGAGAGAACAATGTTGTAACAAATGAAATTTTGAATCGTCTTTCAGGAATAAGCAATGGTTTAATTGAAAAATCTACAAAAAATCAAATGTTAGAAAGCTCAAAAGTAAATATGAATTCAAATAAAAGAATCGGGAGAATAACAGGAATTTTATTTTTACTTGTTTTTATTTCAGGTATAATAATTTTTCAAATTCTTCAAGGTCCTAATCTGTTTTCAGAAGATTATCTTACTCTAGCTTCCCAAAACGGTAATAAGGTTACTGGTTCAGTAGTACTTGGAATTTTTAGTGGGATTCTATCAATTGTGATAGCCATATTACTCCTGCCAATTTTTAAAAAATATAATACCAGATTAGCCTATTTATATGTAGTACTATGCACAGTGAATTTTATAGCTATAATGATTGATAATGTCAGCGTATTATCAATGTTAGAAGTAAGTAGAGAATTCATAGAAAAGGGGAATAGTGATGTTCTTAGTGCTATGGGGAATTACGTTTACGAAAAACACAATTGGACACATTACTTGTACTTATTAGTCTCCTGTTTTCCAGTTTTCATTTTGTATTATACTTTATTCTTAACAAAACTTGTTCCCAGAATAATTTCCATTTTCGGAATAATAGCTGTCCTTTTGATGTTTGTAGAGGAATTCTCTTATTTTTTTGGGCAAAGTATAAGTGTGAATTTGCTACTCCCAATGGCTTTAATTCAACTAATTCTTCCACTTTGGCTTATTTACAAAGGGTTGCCTTATAAAGTAGATAATGTCAAATAAAGAAAAAAGCAGATAACAATGTGCCACCCGTACATAGGGGTGATTCGTTTATGGGATATTGATTATATTTATTGGAGCCGTGGATTTCGAGAATTCGTTGAATTCTCCGTAAATTCCCTACGATCGTTGGCACGTGGGCGTTAGCGGCAAGCAAAATAAATGAAAAACAAATTCATCATATCGACGATACTAATAATCATTTCAATAGTTCAACTTTTTGGAAATGCATTTCGAATTGTACAGGGGAAAGTAGTCGATAATAAAGATGAAGTATTTATCGGAGCGCAAATAGAAGAATATAAAAATGGATTAAACAATGTAAATAGCGATATAAATGGTGAATTTGAAATAGCAATTCCTGAAAAAGAGAGTGTCATTCTTAGAGTCACTTATGGATGTAGTGCATTTTATGATGTGCTTTACGAAGTCAAAGCAGAAGATACATATGTGAGAATTGAGGGGTACACCAAGAAATCTGATAAACAAACAAAAAGAATCCGACAGAAATTAAAGAAACAGAAAAATGAAAATTATTCTTTTTTAATCCGATTTGATGAAGGACTAAATACCAAGAGTTCAGAAATAAGAAGTCAAATAATTAAATTCGGATTGTTATTTTCAGATTGGAACAATTTAAAGATAACAGCCTATCAAGAATCAGAAGAAAGTGGAAATGAACTTTTAGATTTTGTAGAGAAAGAATTATTAAAAATCAACTATGGTTTAAAAATGGAAAGAGAAGTTCAAGTAAATAGAGAGGGCAATCTCGATAGGAAAATTGTAAAAGTAGAATTTAAAAAAGAAGCCAGCCGCTAACAAAGTGCCACTCGTACATAGGGGTAGACCGTTTATGTGATATTGATTAATTTAGAGGAACCGGGAATTTCGTGGAATCTGACGATTCTGCCGAGAATCCCCTACGATCGTTGGCACTGGGACGTTACATCCCATTTAGAGAAAAAGTTATTGAATGAATAAGTATCGATCAAAATATTTTGGAGAGATAAACCTTAAAGAAAGTAAAGGGATTTTTCTCGAGGGAGAAGTGAAATATAAGGGAGAGATAATTTTACTAGAATTTGAACTAATCCAAAATTTGAGACAAGATGAGATTGTTGCAATTGAAGATTTCTTAGATAATTTTGAATCGGTGTACTTGAAAATTTATAAATATCTTAAATCAAGCCTTTATAAAATAGGCTTTGTTAAAGATTACATATCCATTATCCAAGAGAATTTTAGAAAGGATATGAGAGACTTATTAAAAGGGACTAATCCGAATCTAAGCCAAGAAGAACGATTATTTTCTCAACTATATATTTGTAGAATAGAATTTTTCCAAGAAGGGGAACAGTTTGCAATTCTAGATTTTACGATTGATGAAGGCGCGACAAATGATTTGCTAGTAGTTGGATTAGACAAATCAGGTGATATTAATTATATGATGGTAGATAGTTAAAAAATAAAACGGGATGTAACAAAGTGCCACCAGTACATAGGGGCGAGGTATTTCGGCGATAATGATTAATTTAGAGAAACCGTGGATTTCGTGGAATCTGTCGATTCTGCCGAAAGTCCCCTACGATCGTTGGCACGTGGGCGTTCTGCACAAGCAGGTCAAAGGAAAAGTAAATTGAATGAAATAATTTAGAATGATTGAATTAAGGTATAGGTTATGGATATTCTTTATTCTATCAATTAGCTTTTTATCAATAGGAATAATACCTCAAGAATCAAATAGCATAATTGGAGTTTACAGTAAGAAATTTAAAGGATATGATGCATATTCGATAGTTGAATTGTTAGAAAAAGGAAGGTTTAAATATTTATCTGGAGTAGGAGGATGTCAATCTGAAATAACTGGTGATTGGGAAATTCAAAATGGAGAATTAATAGTATTTAAAATCGACTCAATTTATACTGAGAAATATTTACATAAAGTAGTTTTACGACATACTGATTATATAAAAGAACCTGTAAGTGTAGCACTAGATTCCTTGTCATTATCAATTTCAGAAATGAAGCCTTGTTATCCTAAATTAACGAATGCGAAAATCAAGAAAAGAAAGGAGTCTATCATCTTTACGGATAATATTGATTGTGCTTGTGTTTCCGTAAAAGGTAGGCACAAAAAGATATAGAGTATTTTAATTACAGTAGTATAAGATGTAGTATGTTTGATGGAAACAAATAAATAAGCCTGTGCAGAACAAAGTGCCATTCGTACATAGGGGCGAAACGTTAATGCGATAATGATCATATTTAGAGAGCCGGGAATTTCGTGGAATCTGTCGATTCTACCAAGAATCCCCTATGATCGTTGGCACGTGGGCGTTGTAACACATTTTGAAAAATTAGCAAATCAAAAGTTGTATTAAACGATAAATTAATAGATGCAAATTTGTAGCCAAAAGAAAAAAATATGACAAATTATATTGATGGATTTATTCTTCCAATCCCTTCGGTTCATTTAAACGAATACAAAAAGGTAGTAAAAAAAGTAGCGGAAATTTGGAAAGAATATGGTGCAATTGCCTATTTCGAATGTGTTGGTGATGATTTATTTTTAGAAGGTACGAAATCTTTTATTGACACTATAGATGCAAAAGAGGATGAAGTTATTGTATTTGGTTGGGTTATTTTTCCTTCAAAAGAGATTCGTGATATAGCAAATCAAAAGGTTCCTAATGACCCAAGAATGACAGAAATAGTTTCACCATTGACGAATCCTGAAAAATTGATTTTTGATGCCAGTAGAATGGTATATGGAGGGTTTCAATCACTTGTTCAATCTTAAGTTGATTAAGCTGCAAAAGTAAAAATCACAAATAACGTGCTACAACAAAGAGCCACTCGCCATAGGGGAGGGGAATTTAATAGCTAGCTGGTTGGTTAGGTTGACTGGTGTATAGTTGGTATATGGTTTATGGTTTACGGTTTACGGAATGTAAAATGATAATTTGGGAATGATGAATGTAAAGAGTTTATTGAGTAGAGGGTTGACTAGTTGGTTGGGGTTATTGGGTGTAAGGTTAATTGAGTTGACTGGTTGATTAGTGCTCAGTTGCTTTCGCTTCTGGGGCATAGGTGTCAAATTATTAGAAAAGTAAGGCAAGCATTAATAAAATATTCTCCAGATTGGGGGGTAGCCCAGAACCGGGGGTTGGTCGAAGAAATTCCAGCGTAGTTCATTAATACTTTGTTGGTTTCTTAAAGCGATTTTTCCTTGTTCATTTTTACCCGTTTGGTTGGCTGTATAGAATTCCTCGGTACGGTTCGCGTCTCCATCTTTTTTATAGACCAATAAGAAAGGGTTTATAGAATTGAAACTTTCCGCATCTGGTCTTTTATTTATACCAGTCAGAAGACTATGACGAACATCTTTTATTACTTTCACATGTGGAGTCCAGGTGCCAGTATTGTAGAAAGAACCGGGAATAGATACAGGAACGTGCGTGTGTCCTTGAACCATTAGATAGTCTGGATATTTAATTAAAGTACGAAATAACGCGCCTCTAACATCAGGTATAGACCCAGGGTCCAATCGTTCCATTTCATCAATTACATCTTGGTAGGTACTGAAATTCAAGGCTATAGCAGATAAGAAGTTATCCAAGATATTAAAACCTTTGCCCTTTAACATAAAATATTTCAGATCAGAAGTAGCCACATTATCCATTCCGGAGTACCAAGCCTTGAATTTACCTTCAGGCCCTTTAAAAATCAAGGTTTCTATATCCGCAGGGCTTGGGAATCCCGGAAGTAAATTACCGAGAACAAATTTGGAGCCCCAGCTATCGGGACCAGGTGGCCAGTTTCTTTTATCAAACATATCCCCATGCTCAGCAAAAGTAGTGAGATAAGTATTTTCATAAGCCGTACCTTTTTGCCATGGACCTGGAGGAACTACATAGTCGTGATTTTCCTCGTATATAAAAGACTTTATGACCATTATTTCTTAAGCCATTACAAATAGAAAAGAAGCCCTTATGTGTATCATGCAAGGTAGTATTGCGTGCCATCATTTCCAATTGATCGACGATATCCCCATTGAGTACCAGATCGAATTTAGGAGTATCATTTGGAAAGACTTTCTTTAGCCGACCCTGGACAAAAGTGATGACTCTTGCCAGCAAGTTTGCCTTAGAAGTGCCCGTAAATTTATTACCAACGACCCATTTACCCTCCTGTGTTAAGTGATTTTCAAGAAAATCATCTCCCCCTGTGCCATCGCTCATATGTAAGTCGCTTACAAACAAAGCTGCTTTTGAATCACTAGTCTGTAAGCCCCCGCCAAAGACCGGTTCAATAAAATCTTTTAAGGAATCTGGCCATTCCGAAGGAGGTTGTTGAGCGAGTTCCCAATATTCACCAGGAGAACCATTAATATATTCCACAGGATTAGGAATAGGGTAGAAGTTATCAGGTTCTGTCTTGTATAGTTCCATGAGGTTGGCCATATGTGCCATTTTCTCCATGAGGCCTAAATCAGAGCGTTTCCAAACCTCGTAAAAACGCTCTTTATTTTCCGATTCCCTAGGAGTAGAGGGGGTAGCATTTCGTTTAAGTTCTGAGATAGTTTGCTGGATAAATTCAATACTAATTATTTGAAGGTTTGAGGCAATTACTATTGATTCGACTTTATCAGCCAAAGCTATTGCTTCTTCCAGGCTTACATTTTGACTTAGTTCTGAAGTAATGATTTTGTTTTTATCAAATAGACCTAAAGAACGATCTGAACTATCAATAACCTCGATATTTACCATAAGTATAAATTTTGTGAGATTAAAGTTGGGTAGTAATAAGTACAGCTAGAGCAAATTTTGATTATTTGGTAAAAAACCTAGTAGAATATGGCTAAACGGTTGATTATTTGGAAGTTATTATGATGAATTCAAAGAGTTGATTGGGTTTGTTTAGTTGGTTAGGTTGACTGGAGTGTAATTGGTATATGGTGCACGGTTTAGGGTGCACGGAATGTAAAATGTAAAGAGTTGAGTTGGTTACTTAGGTTGATTTAGGACAGGGTGTATTGGGTTGAAGAAATTTTGGGATGTTTAGCTGCCAGATATTGAGGGGCTAATATATTCCTTTGAATTATAGGTGTTATCGTTCCAAAAAAGTGGTTTTATTTTTTGTAAAAAAGAAACATATTGTTTTAAATTGCTCTCTGCTATTAAACAACAGTGTCTTAAATAATCTTTGTGTGTGATATTATAGACACTGCACAAAAACATACTTATGAGAGCGCTTTGGTTGGAGCTTCGGGAGGAGGCTCCTTTGTCTGTTAATGCCTGCCTGCAATATTTCCAGGACCGCTATATGGGTCATTGGCGATCGAAAATACTGGAAGTGAATCTTGTTTTTTCCTATTTAGAAACGAAGGGTTTTGAAATTACTGTACGACAATGGGGTATCCCTGGTCGTAGGGACTGGTACTATGAAATCAATAGGGAGCATCGCCGCTTTGCTGAAGATCGTGGCTTTGAAAGTTTTGAATTGGCAGCGGAGGAAGTGATTAGGGTGGTTTTTGGAGTATTGGAAAAGGGAATGTAGAATGGGTTATTGGGTTATTGGGTTATTGGGTTTATTAGGTTTATTGGGGTTATTGGGTTGGTTGGGGAGTTCTTTGAAAAATATGCAGGATGTAATCTCAAAAACAAGGATCGATGATAAGGAATATCGTGCATCTTGATCTGGATTGCTTTTTTGTATCCTGCGAAATTTTGAAAGATGCTTCTTTGAAACATAAACCAGTAGTAATAGGCGGTAAATCGAATAGGGGAGTAGTGGCTTCTTGTTCTTATGAAGCGCGTCATTTTGGGGTACGCTCTGCCATGCCAATGCGTTATGCCCTGCAGCTTTGTCCGGATGCACTGGTAATCAGAGGAGATATGGATTTGTATTCCAACTGCTCAAAGTTGGTCACTACTATTATCCGGGAAGCATCTCCGAGTTTTGAAAAAGCCTCCATCGATGAATTTTATCTGGACTTGAGTGGCATGGATCAATTTAGAGGCTGCTATCAGTGGACCCAAGAACTGGTAGAGAAGATCAGGAAAGAATCTGGACTAGCACTGAGTTTTGGATTATCCGTTAATAAAACCGTTTCCAAGATTGCGACTAATGAATGCAAACCCAATGGAAAGCTGCAGGTAGCACAAGGAGAAGTTCAGCCCTTTTTGAACCCTTTATCCGTTGCTAAAATCCCAATGGTAGGTAAGAAAACCTTTTATACCCTCTCCAGAGTAGGTATACGAAAGATCAAGACGCTGGCAGAGATGCCCCAGGAATTTATGGAGCAACTACTAGGACAAAACGGGAAGATGATCTGGCAAAAAGCCAATGGCATTGACAACCAGGCAGTGGTACCCTATACCGAGCAAAAATCCATGTCGGCAGAACGCACCTTTGAACAAGACACTATCAATATTCCATACATTAAATCTTTGCTGCTAAAATTGACCGAAGACTTGACCTTTGACCTTCGGAAATCCCGGAAGCTCACCTCTATTGTAACTGTAAAACTGCGCTATACCAATTTTGACACCCATACCCGACAGAAGAGAATAGCCTATACAGCCAGTGACCATCAACTAATAAAAGTAGTACAAGAATTATTCGATCAGGTTTATCAAAGACGCATGCTCATTCGATTGGTAGGAGTGAAATTTTCCGGATTAGTGAGTGGTTTTTCCCAGATTGATCTATTTGAAGACTCCGGCAGTCACCTAGCCTTAAATCAAGCCATGGACGGGATTAAACGCAAATTCGGGAAACAAGCCATACAACGTGCTTCCAGTTTAAAAATCAGCAAGAAGAAAAGACCATGATTATCAACTGCAAAAGCTGGCATAGCCTTAGATATGGCACTTTTAAGCCCGAAGAACTGGTACAGATGGCCCAAGAGATGGGATATGAAGCCATAGGACTGACCGATATCAATACCATAACCGGAGTTTATGATTTCATAAAAGCCTGCAAGAAAGCTAACCTAAAACCGATAATAGGAATAGAGTTTCGCAGAAACAGAGGCAATGAGCTATTGTACGTCGGTTATGCCAGGAATGAAGCAGGCTTTCAGGAATTGAATCAATTTTTATCCCATCACAATATCAATCACAAAAACTTACCCGATGAAGCACCTGCATTTGAGCATGCCTTTGTAGTGTACCCTTATTCCGGAAAGATAAACCGAAAATTAAAAGACAATGAATTTTGGGGCATAAGACTGAATCAGGTAAACCGGCTCTATAAAGCAGTGCCAGCCGTTTTACAAAGAGCCGTAGTATTACAGCCCATCACCTTCAAGCGGCCGGAAGAATACCATTTTCATCTGGTGCTGAGATCAATAGAAAATAATGTGATATTTAGCAAAGTAGGGGAATACTACATAGCCCAGAACGATGAATATCCCATTTCGATAGATGCGATGCTGAAAAAATTAGAAGCCTATCCGGGAGTAGTTCAGAACACCTATGAATTGATTGACCAGTGCAATTTTGAATTTGACTTTAGCCGTCCGAAAAACAAACAAAGTTATACCGGCAATCGCTACAGTGACAAGCTATTATTAGAAAGTCTGGCCTATAAGGGGCTAGAAGTGCGCTATGGAAAAAACCACCCCAAAGCCAAAGCACGCACCGAAAAAGAACTAGGCATCATAGACAAACTAGGCTTCACCGGACATTTTCTGATTGCCTGGGATATCATTCGCTACAGTAAGAGCAGAGGATTTTACCATGTAGGGCGGGGGAGTGGCGCCAACAGCATAGTAAGCTACTGCTTAGGCATCACCGATGTTTGTCCGATAGAACTGAACCTATACTTTGAGCGATTTTTGAACCCATCCAGACTAAGTCCGCCCGATTTTGATATAGACTGGAGTTGGCAAGAAAGAGATGATATCCTGGATTACATTTTCAAGCGATTTGATACCAACTGTACCGCCTTTGTCGGAACCATTGGCACCTTCAAATACCGGAGCACCTTTCGGGAATTAGGCAAAGTCTTTGGACTGGCAAAATCAGAAATAGACCAATTGACCCGCAGTCCGATGGATCAGCACAAAGATGATAGCATTGTACACATTATACATCACTATGCATTGAAGCTAAAAGATTTTCCCAATTTACGATCCCTACACTCCTGTGGCATTCTAATTAGCGAAAAGCCATTGACCTATTATACCGCATTAGAGATGCCCCCAAAAGGATTTCAGACCGCCCAGTTTGACATGTACATAGCAGAAGACATAGGTTTTGAGAAGCTAGACATACTGAGTCAGCGAGGCATTGGACATATATACGATGCGGTGCAATTAGTCAGAGAAAACCAGGATGTGGAAGTAGACATTTTTGACCTGGACAAATGCAAGCGAGACGAAAAAGCCAATGAATATCTGAGGATAGGCAATACCTTAGGCTGTTTTTACATTGAGAGTCCGGCAATGCGAGGCTTGCTAAAAAAGTTGAATTGCAACAACTATGAAACCCTGGTGGCTGCTTCCAGCGTGATTCGGCCAGGAGTGGCACAATCAGGGATGCTGAGAGAGTATGTCAGACGGCACAATAATCCAGGAGACTTTCAATATCCCCATCCCGTATTTGAGCAAGAACTAGGAGAGACTTATGGGGTGATGGTATTTCAGGAAGACGTATTAAAAATAGCCCATCATTTTGGCGGATTAGATTTAGCCGATGCCGATATACTGAGAAGAGCGATGTCGGGCAAGACCCGATCCATCCGTGAGTTTAAAAACATCAAGCAGCGATTTTTCGACAATTGCAAAGCCAAGGGCTATTCGGATGAATTAGTCAAAGAAGTATATCGACAAATAGAAAGTTTTGCCGGCTATTCCTTTTGCAAGGCCCATTCCGCATCGTACAGTGTAGAAAGCTATCAGAGTTTATACCTAAAAGTCTATTACCCATTAGAATTCATGGTAGCAGTGATCAACAATTTTGGCGGGTTTTACAGAACAGAAGTCTATGTCCACGAAGCCAAGATGGCCGGAGCCAAGATAGAATTGCCCTGTGTAAATCACTCAGCAGTAGCCACCAGCATACAAGGCGACAGTGTATATATTGGATTTCAGCATATAAAAAGTCTGCCTACTAAAACCGCTAAAGCCATAGTAGCAGAGCGAAAGAAGAGCGGAGCATACAGGAGTCTGAATAACTTCCTGGAAAGAGTACACATTGGTATAGAGCATCTGGAGACATTGATATTTCTAAAAGCCTTCCGGTTTACCGGAGCCTCAAAGCAAAAACTGACCATTGAAGCCAGGCTAATGCATACCGGCCAAAAGCCGACCGAGCAGTTGAAGCTATTTGAAGTAGCCCAAAAGCAATTTAACATTCCTAGCTTAGACAGTACAGTAGTAGAAGATGGCTTTGACGAGCTGGAGTATCTGGGCTTTATGGTAAGTTATTCCCCTTTTGATTTGCTAAAGACCAGATTTAGAGGAAAAGTTTTGGTAGAAGATTTCTTGCAGTACGAGAATCAGCTGATCAAGATTGTAGGCTATTTAATCTGCATAAAAGATGTGCCTACCGTGAAAGGCATGATGAATTTTGGCACCTGGATTGATGTAGCGGGGCGGCTATTTGACAGTACCCATTTTCCGGCCGTGTTGAAGCAATACCCTTTTAAGGGATCGGGCTGTTATTTGCTATACGGGAAGATTGTCGTAGAATTCGGGTATCCATCTATAGAAATTCAGAAAATGGCCAAGTTGCCGATGATTGCTGACCCGAGGTATGAAGATTCGAAGGTGCATCCAAAAGTGCAGCATTTAAAGCGAGGCTTGAGTCATGATCATCAGGTAATTGGTAGGAAGCCCCATCCGAGTGAAGCGGAAGTGAAGAAATTGTTTGGGAGGGATAGGGAATGAAGGATGTAAATGGGGAATGTAAAATGGGTTGGATAGTTGATTGGGCACAGTCGGTTTAGGGTTTAGGGAATGTAGAATGTAAATTGGGGGCAGTGAGTAAAGAACAGAGGACAGAGATGAATGTAAAATGAAGATTTGAAAATGGCAAATGTAAATAGTTGATTATGACTCCTCTTCTGGGTAGAAGATATTTTGGACATCAGTTTTGAACTGTTCGGTATTGAAGTCGAGGTCTAGTTCCTGGTATCGGTCGATGCCTTTGAGGAAGAGTTGCTTCATCATATCGAGGGCTTCTTCATTGGAGGCGGCCATGAATTGGTCATAGTCCAGTTGGAGGCTTAGCCCGAGTGTATTGGTATCAGTTTCAAATTCAATATCTTCGGGATGGTTTCGAGGATTAGGCATGGCAGTGTAAAAGAAAACAATATTCTTTACGGTGTCAGAATAATCAGTGGGGTCAAGTTCATCCATCAGTTTTTGAATAGCCTGATGATCGACTTTTTGTTCCGTTTCTTTTACAACTGCCTTTGTGATGTGTTGATAAAGTCAGCTTGTCAGTTTTATTTTATACTAAATCTTAATAATTGGGCATTCACTGCACAAATAATTGTACTGATACTCATCAAAGCGGCACCGAAAGCAGGACTAATCATTAGTCCAGGAATAAAACCTGTGGCAAGAGGTAGAGCAATTAAATTATAGCCTGTAGCCCAAGCAAGGTTTTGTACCATTTTCTGGTAAGTTGCTTTGCCAAATAAAATTAGGTTGGCAATGTCATTAGGATTACTGTCTACCAGAACGATGTCAGCTGTTTCTGCAGCGACATCCGTACCAGAGCCTATAGCAATACCTACATTTGCCTGAGCTAGTGCAGGTGCATCATTCACACCATCTCCTGTCATGGCTACAAATTCGCCCTTCTCTTGCAATGCTTTGACTTTCTCCAATTTTTCATCTGGCAATACTTCCGCCATATAATCATCCATATGTAATTCTTTAGCGACAGCAGCAGCTACTTTCTCATTATCGCCGGTAAGAAGTGCCACCTTTATACCATTATCTTGTAAGGTTTTAATAGCACCAAAAGAGCTTTCTCTGATTTCATCAGCGAAGGTGACAAAACCAACCAGTTCATTTTCGATGATGAGGAAAATTTTGGTTTCAATACCTTCTTCATTATCTTCTGGTGGATTGATGTTTAATTTTTCCAACAGGACGAAACCACCTGCCTGTACTCTATTTCCGTTTACTATTCCGCTTACCCCAACTCCTGATTGGTATTCAAAATCTTCAACTTTCAACAGGTCTATATTTTCTGCTTTGGCTTTTCTTTGAAGTCCTTTGCTAATATGATGTTCAGATGGGCTTTCGACTGATGCTGCATATCTCAGGATATCAAACTGTTCATAATTTTCCGAAAGGCTAACTATTCGAACTACCTCATGAGAACCCTTTGTTAGTGTACCTGTTTTATCGAAAACGATGGTCGATATATTGCGAGAATTTTCAAAGGCTGTACGATTACGGATAAGTAAACCGTTCTTAGCAGAGATACTGGTTGAAATAGCAGCTACCAGTGGAATGGCCAGGCCCAATGCATGAGGGCAACAAATAACCATAACAGTAACCATGCGTTCTAATGCAAAAGAAAGCTCCCTGCCCATAGCCAGCCATATAGCAAAGGTTCCGAAACCAGCTACCAGAGCTATGATTGTTAGCCAAAAAGCAGCTTTATCTGCCAAACGCTGAGTTTTAGATTTTTGCCCCTGAGCATCTTGAACCATTTTGATGACTTTGGATAGGTAGGTGTCATTGCCTGTTCCTTTCACTTTTACTTTGATAGCACCACTCCCATTAATTGCTCCGCCAATCACTTCGTCACCTTTAGATTTACTGACAGGCTTACTTTCTCCAGTAAGCATACTTTCATTCAGGTCGCTATTGCCTTCGACAATGATACCATCAGCGGGAACTTTTTCACCTGGTTTAATGAGGATAATATTCCCGGTTTCAAGTTCAGATACTTTGACTTTCATAACATGGTCATCATGTACCAAATTAGCTTCATCGGGCATCAAGGCAGCCAGTGCTTCGAGGGCTTTGCTTGCCCCTAGGACAGATCGCATTTCTAACCAATGCCCTAGAAGCATAACGACAATTAAAGTGGCCAATTCCCAGAAAAAAGTTTTTCCTTCCAAGCCAAAAACTACTGCGGAGCTATATAAATAAGCGGCTGAAATAGCGACTGCGATGAGAGTCATCATTCCAGGCGTTTTTTTACCAATTTCATCCCAGAGGCCTTTTAGAAAGGGGAAACCGCCATAAAAGTAAATGATGCTTGATAGTGCAAATAAGAGGTATGTGTCGCCCATAAAAGACCAATCTAAGCCCAACCAATTTTGAATCATCGGAGATAATAATAAGACTGGCAGGGTAAGCATTAATGACACCCAAAACCGTTTTTTAAAGTCCTCAATCATCATGCGGTGGTGGTCATGGTGGCTGTGTTCACCGTGACCTTTATGTGCGGAATGGTCATTATGGTTTTTATGATGTTCGTGACCTTTCATTTCATGTTTTTGATGAGCAGTATCTTTTGAATGGTTATGATGTGAATGTTCCATTTTTTATTTGTTTTATTTATTACATAAATCGGTTGCTTCCCGTAATATTTTTTGCTTTCGGTTTTCGCTAACACCAATTTTTTGTAACAGATTTGGGCTATTGCACAAATCCATACAAAGTATTTTATCGAGTTCAATTAGATCTTTCTTTTCACTAGAGGTCAAAGTAGTAAGGCAAGTGATTGGATGGACACCAGATCGATCAATTCTATCCTTGATCCCATCATTTGCAGGATAATCCCAGCTAACTAATTTCAAGCCCATACATTTTCCATATTGCATGGCATCACTGGAAAATCTTGTGTTAGTAAAAATCCAGCCTTGGTGAATTTTGGTCTGATGTCCTGGGGTTTTGCGCCATGCTTTTTCCACGTCTTTAAATCTAGATTGAATATAGAGTGGTATTTTCACATTACAATGTCTGCCCTGTTGATTATGGAATTTACACTCACACATATAATGATGTTTATCGTTTTGAGCGATAACATCCACCTCATGTGTCACACAATGTCCCTGAACGATAACCCCTACTTGAGTTTCGTAGCCTTCAGTCGACAATAAGGCTGCTACGAATTTTTCAAACGGATAGCCTGTGTCCCCCAACTCCATAATTGCTTTTTTCAGTTTGTATCTAGCTGCTGACGGGCGAGAATTTTTCCTTAATTTGGAAAAGGCTTTTTTATAAATTGTTTTAGTAGTCATTCCATCGAATAGGGAGTTTTGTATTTCTGTAGCTATATTGGTAGCAAGTACTGTTGGGGCTCCTGCTTTTCTTAAAGATGCAATGAGCTTTTCTATCTGAAAATTGGTTTTTTCACCATTTGCCTTTATGATTTCGACCCTATTCATTGGTATATGTTTTAAAATTAAAGCAAAGCTGTTGAAGCATTTTCTTAGAAGAAGCGTTTATAAATAGTACTAATTGCCTTATTCATTAACTCCTTTTTGATGCATTCCAGATGTTAGTGAATAGCCTCCAAACTCTTGCGGTGTTATTTCAAAATAAAAAGCCGTAGGTGCTTTGTAATCCCCAAACTCTCTAACCCCCTGCATATCGCATTGCATGTTATAAATCCGAATTTTACCATCCTTCTCCGCAACGCTGTAAAAACCCTGGGCAAACCATTTCATTCGGTCCACTAATTGTTCATCTAGTCCATCAAGCAAATGGTCATTGATGGGAAAAGTATGAAACTCAATCTTATTCTTTTCCAGCACAGAGTATTGCCCGATATGTAAGTTTGTTTTGTCTTTAGCTACGCCGTACCAAATCATATTACCTATTTTGACGGGAACCGTTAGCAATTGGAAGGAGAGGATATTTTGTTCTTCCAGTTGGTTGTAGAAGACCTGTTCGATATGCTGTTTATTTGCTAATGTAAAAAGCAGGTAAAGCGAACTGACTATTAAGCCTATCGTATTTGGAAGTCCCTGTTGCTTGTTTGTTTTTTTGAAATAGAAAACACTAATCAAAACCCCAGTCAAAAGCGGGGCGGTATAAAACGGATCAATAATACTGATGCTGTCAAAACTTACTCTCCAATCAGTAAAGGGCAAAAACAATAGTGTACCATAAGCAGTAAAAGCATCCAGCAGCACATGCGTTAGTAGAGCAAGGAAACTGAAGAGCCACAATCTTTGAAAAGATACCTCTTTCATAAACTTTATGTTGCTCAATAAATAAGCAAACAGAAAGGCTCCGAGCAAGCAAAACAGTAGAGAATGACTATATCCTCTATGCAAGCTGATTTTTTGTAGATCATCGAATAAAGGGACAAGAAGAACATCCAAATCTGGAAATGTTCCGATAGTGGCTCCAATGATGGCAGCATTATTTCCTATTTTTTTACCGAGGACTGCTTCACCAACAGCAGCACCGAGTGCAGCTTGTGTCAGACTGTCCATTACTTCATTTTGTTATAAATGAATGCTGATGTATAACCGATAATTCCCCAAAAGATAAAGGATATAACAGCCCCCAGAAGAGTTTCTGCTATGGGAATATTCATGCGGATGATATTGCCAAAATCCATGCCGTGAAAAAGAAGATTAGACAGTTTGACCAAACTGGCTTTGCCTAGTAAGTTCATTATCAGAAAACATCCAAAATAAACAAGTACAGAAGTTAGACCTAAAGCCACTGCAAATTTCTTTGGATTCAATTTTTCCATAGACATTTATCATTTTATTACATATTTGATTTTACGACTACTGCTGAAAACCATTCAGGCTAGAAGGATAAGCGTTCCACTTTTTATTTTTGTTTTAGGGTGAAGGGCAGCGAGTAAAGCGCCACCCTTCCACATTAACCTTCTAACAATTAGTGATTATGCCCTTCGTGGCCTTCTTCTTCATGGCTATGGCCATCAGTTTTATGATCTTCATTTTTAACATAGTCCATTCCACAAACAGGGCATGTTCCTTCTTTATCACTTCCACTTCCTTCACAGTGCATTGGACAGACATAGGCAGAGGTGTATTCTTTACCCTGCTTATCTGTATTTTCAGAACTGCCCCCACAAGAAGTAAGGACTATGCCAATGGTCAAAAAAGAAGTTAGTAGCAATATGATTTTTAAGTTTTTCATCTTTGTAAGAATTTAATTAATAATTAGATTATAGCATAAGTACTATATGTTCATAAGTACTTTAAGATTTTACTATTAAAATCTCTGATAATCAATTTATCTCGATTGTAATAAATGAGATTAAGTTTACGCAGTTTAGAAAGAGTGGCAGTAACCAACTGTCGAGAAACACCTAGCATATTGGCTATATCTTCATGAGGGAGCATAAAGGGGATTAGGGTTTCAATACCTACAAGCATACCGGCTTGTTCTCCTAATTTCTCTATGAACTCTATGACAAGTCGTTCGCTTGTTTCTAGTGATTTGGAGGTCAACCTCCAATCCAGGTTTTGCTGCCTTTTTCCCAGAAACCGCAGGAAATCACCCATAAGATCATTATCTAGTTTTTGTTGAAATATTGCAGTGGATAAAGATTTTATTTCACAACTAGAGCTTAGTGGTTCAGCAAAATTCAGGTAATGTGATTCATGAAAGAGGCCTTCGAAACCAAACAATTCATTAGGGAAAATTAAATGTTTGATCAGTTTACGACCATGTATAATATTAAAGACCTGGACTAGCCCTTTGTTAAGATAGAATACCTTATCAGTTATAGAATTTGGAGAATAGATCTCAAATCCTTCCCTGAAAGATTTTGCATTTACTGTAGAAAACAATGCATGGAGATGATGATATGTGATTTTATTTTTCAACTTAGGAATAATCCAGGTATTAATAATAGCTAATGAAATTACTTTTGAATGACTATTCTTTTAGTTATGAAAAAGGTTTCAGCGGAACAAGTCAGGAAGTAAATCCCATTTGGCAAGTCAGATAAATCCAATTCTTGGTCGTCACGCACATTTTCCAACGCGATCAAATTTTGACCAGAAGTATTTTTGACCAGAAGGTTTTTCTTCATATTAGTTATTTCATTGGAGAAGCTAACTCTTATGTTGCCGGTAGAAGGATTTGGTAAAATATCAATACTTAGATTATCAACAATGGAAGTAGTGCTGGTAACCTGACTAGGCTGAACTTTTATGAGTGTATTTTGAATACGATTGGTGCACCATAGGTTTCCATCCGGGCCAATTTTTATTCCTGTTAATCCTGGTTCATTAGTAACAATTCGGCCTAGTTCAACAAAATTGTTGATCATATCATAAACCACGATATCACCATTAGAATAATCACCTACAAATAAGTAGTTTTCGAAGATTTCAATTCCACAGGCTTGCACCAAGTCAGTATCTATAATGACTTCATAGGTAAAATTGTTGACTCTTGAATGCTCTGCAAGTGGTTCGTTAATAGTAGGAATAGAAGTACGGACAGAATCAGAATTGATATCCAGTCGGATGACACGATCATTTCCATTATCTACGAAATAGAGCCAATCCGTATTTTTATCCAGAATTAGATGATTAGGAATGTCGGCATCAGCATTGATCCCAATATTTTTAAAACGGCGAACAATTGCATCGGAATGATCATCATTACCGGGGCCATGATCTTCGACAAAATCATAGCGAACAATATCCTTATTCCAATCATCATAGACCCAGAACACATTATCTATTTCATGAGCAATTCCCATGCTGAAAGGGCTACCATGTAACATATCGAGATGACTACCATTTCCACCAGAAGGTTGGGCATAGATTTCAGGATCACTTGACCAAAGAGTAGGGCCTGTAAATGTACCATTATTATGATTGGCATCTTTAACACCAGGTGAGCTGGCAAAGTTAAAATTATCCGAACTAAATGCAATACCTGTGGGAAGAGACATAAAGTGCCAGGCATTTCCATCCACCCTCATCCAGAAGTCAGAAGGGCCATTTGTAGCATCAGAGATAGTGACGGTACTACCACCAGAAGATTCAATTCTCTGGTTAATAATCCAGAGTTCGTCTTTGCCTAAGATTGGAAAGAAATCAAGATCAGTTGGTTTATTCAAGCCATCACCAGCATTAGCCACTTCGGTAATTAAAGGGATTGTGTTAAGTAGGCTATCAATTTTGTTAGGGACTTCGACCACATCAAAAATTTGAGTATTAAAAGAGCCTGTGTTGTTGGTTAAGATTTCATCTGTAGATCCATTAACTGAGTCGATAGTCATTTCGAGTACAAAGTCTCCGGCAGCAACAGCTAACCAGGGGTTGGTTAACTCAAATTCATAGTAGCTAAAAGCCGGGACATTGATATTATTGATTGATTCAGATACCGGATTAAAACCATCAGTATTATAGGTTATGTGAAGACTATTGATTGTAGAAGCTCCATTATTGTAGATAGTACCTGTAAGAGGGAGTACATTACCCACCTCTCCAAATTTTTTGCTATTAACTTCCACTAATTCCGCATCTAGGGAGGCGGGAACTTCAATGGATACATTGTCGATTCCAAAGCCATACATCCAGCCAGAGTCGTCGTGATAGCGAAAACCGATATATACGGTATCCTCTCCGGCATAGGGGCTTAAATCAATAATATGTTTATCCCAAGAGCCATGACCGTGGAGATCTTCCAGGACTGTCCAGTTAACACTATCCAGAGAAATTTCAATAGTAGCTTCTTCCTGGCTATTCTGGAATGCATTATCCTCATAGTAGGCATCAAATTTCAGAATTAAGGCAGAGTGATCTGTAAAATCCAGCAGAGGAGTTATGAGGTATTCATTACTTTTATCACAGTTGCAATCATCATCATTGGTACCAATTATGTAATTTGAACCATTAGATAAAAAAGTAAAATATTGGCTAGAAAGGCCAGAAGGTGTGCCGACTACCCAGCCGCCATCTGAAGCATTAGATTGTATAAGCCAGCCATCAGGAAGCTGACCAGATTCAAAATCTTCGGAAAAAATTACTTGCGCCCTTATGAGCGAAATGCCAATAAAGAAGATAAAAATAAAGGTTAAAAAATTTTTCATTTTAGAAGGTTTAAGTTAAATGATTTAAGTGTTCAGTTATTCGAGCAAAAGTGATGGGATGTATAGATTATTCTATAGATTTTGGTCGCTCATACTGACAGCAACCATGCAATTTATTATAGACCTCATCCTTAGCTCGGTGTGTATCACTATCGTAACCGACATTTGCGATTCTCTGCTTGATGTTATCCAATGAAATTTTTTCCGGATCAAACAAGACAGTCATTTCATTTGAGGCCATATTCCATTCTCCTTTGGAAATTCCTTCGACTTCCTGCAAAGCATTTTCGATAGTTCGTTTGCACATTCCACAATTTCCGTAGACTGTGAATTTTTCGATTTTTCCATTATTCATGGTGTCATCAGGTACCGCAACTATTTTTGTGGTATCATTTGCGGTGCTTGATTGATTTGTTGAAATTTTCTTAGAACAACAAGCCTTGTCTTTTGATTTTGAACTACAACAACTTTGTGCATTAGCGCCGATTGAAAAGCTGATAGTCGAGAATAGAATTAAGAAAATGTACTTTTTCATTATTTGAATTATTTAAAATGTTATTTAATAGATCAATGCTTGATCACCTTATAAGTATGATTTTTATTCGGAGTTATTATATGGAAGTAATAAACCCCTATTGCCAATTCTGTTAAGTTAAATTGCTCCACACGGCTAATACTTTTTCTTTCCATTATGAGTTGTCCTGATGCGTTAAAAAGTTGAATAACACAGGGTGGTAAGCCTTGAAGACGGACAAGATGATCGACAGGGTTAGGGTAAAGGATAATAGCATTTTCGTTTAGTTCATTAATACTAGTAGCGTTATCTACAACCAGGAATTGCCCCATCATGCCATCATCCTCATGGCTAAGCATGTGACAATGGTACATATAGGGGGTATTTTCATCAGCAAAATCTTCAAATTTTGTAATGAAGCGCACAGTACCAAACATTGGAGGAACGAGTACTACATCTTTTCTACCTTGCATATTTGCCGGAGGAGGATTTCCGTTAATTTCTAAGATATAGAATTGAACATCGTGAATATGAAAGGGGTGAGCAATAGCTGTCTGATTGGTTAATTCCCAGACCTCAGTATTATTTAAAGGGATTTCAAAGTTGATAATTTCCATATCGAAAATCTGCCCATTGATTTCAAATGGACCGTTGAGCATGCCATTCGGACCCATTTGAGCAGGCTGAAACAATAGGTTTCGGGTAGCATTTGCATTGGATTCTAAATAAGGTGAATTTGTGATTAATGCCGTTGGGATAGCAGCAACGGGATTAGAGGTTGGTGCAACAACATTGATTTGCAACACAGTAAAATCACTTCCATTCAAAGGGTTATCACTATACCCTGCAATACTTCCCATTGGCATGGCACTTGGATTAGCAGCTCCGTAAATGCCGTTTGAGAGTTCAGAGGAAAAACTCATCAAATTGATGGTCTGCCCTTGATGGTTAGATAAATCCAATAGTATTTCTGCCCTTTCTCCGGGTGCTAACCTTAGCCTTGATAGCAGAACAGGAGCATTCAATAAACCACCATCAGAAGCGATTTGATAGAAACTAAGATCATTCTGAAATCCCAGGTTATAAACCCTTTCTGTTGAACCATTGAGTAATCGCAGGCGGACAACCTGGGCAGGAGCATCCAGATAAGCATCTAAAGTTCCATTGCAGAGCAGCACATTATCTGCGGCAGTATTCCAGAGGAATTGTTTATTGGCATCAAAAGCCCTTGATTGGATAGCAATTGGGAAATCATCGACTCCATAGGTGCGAGGCAATTCTAGTTGGGCTTCTTCATTATCCCTGACAATAATAAATCCAGAGGCTCCTCTTGTTACCTGTTCTTCCGTATGTTCATGCAGATGCGGATGATACCAGTATGTGGCGGCATGATCTAAGACAGTAAAGGAAGGTGACCAAGTTTGTCCTGCCTCAATAATAGTATGAGGGCCACCATCATTTTCAGCGGATACATGAAGGCCATGCCAGTGCAAAGTAGTGGATTCAGATAGACTGTTGGAGACATTAAGCGTTACATCATTTCCTTTTTCCAGGATTATTGTTTTGCCCAAAATATTCTGGTTGTACCCGATTGTATTAGTACTGAACCCCGGGTAGAATTCTACCTGTCCATTTTGCAAGTTTAAACTGATAGAAGCACCTGATAAAGTATCAGGAATGAACAATGGATTTTGGCTGAAGCTGGCTAGAGGGAGGGCTGAGAATAAAATGAGAAGTATATTTTTCATTTGGTGATTTTTTAATGGTTATGAACATTTTGCCGAGGCTTAGTAGCTGTTGACATAGGTGGATTTTTAAAAGCTGTATCAATAGTTGTTTTGACTAAGCCACAAGTCAGCATTTTATCCCCGAAATAAGGATTGCGGATTTCTTTTTCAGTACTTAACCAGTCAGCCCCTTCATTATCATTTGCCATCGGGCAATGTTGAACATATAAAGTAGATTCACCTATCCCAAAAACTTTTACGGCCTTGATTAGAGCCTGAGAAAGAAAGTCAAATTGTATCCGCTGCTCCTCGATGTCATCAGAGGTGGCTATTATTTTGCTGTGTGCTTTAATAGCACTTTGTTGTTTCATCCAATAATTGTGTGCATCGCCTTGTAGTAATGACATATCTACTTTATCCAATCCACTCAATACTTGATTGGCGGCAGCCTCTGCTTCTTTGCTATCAGTAGCAACCAGTGCATCTTTTAAATTGAGGTAGGAGGTAGTAAACCTGAACAACTGCTCTTTAAAAGCAGCGGGAGTACTTTGAGTGTAATCAGGTAAATGGGTAGAATGGTCAGCGCCTTTGGCAGATACATTTCTGTTCATCATACTGGTTTGATTATTCAGCTGAGCTGCCGCGTCAATGGTGAAGCTACCATAAGTCACTACTGTTTCACCTGCTTCCAAACCACTAATAATTTGATAGTTATTTCCAAGAGCTTCCCCGATTTCAATTTCCCTAAACTCAAAAGAAGGGATAATAGCATCAGGAACTTTGACATAAACCACAGAACGCTTTCCTGTCCACATTACGGCTGATTTTGGGACAGTAAGCTGGTTGGGAGAGCTAGATTTAGTTTGTAGTGTTCCATAGACAAGCATTTCAGGTTTTAGTAGGCCTTTAGTATTATTCACTTCAGTACGAATAGAAGCTACCCTTGTATTTGAATTAATAATAGGATCGATGAAAGTGACGCGAGTTTTAAAAACACTATTAGGTAAAGCCGGTGTGGTGAATACTATATTATCACCTACAGTGATGTTGAGTAAATCTTCTTCATAAGCATCAAATAGAACCCAGACCTTACTAAGATTCATTATATCAAAAAGCGGCTCACCTTGCATTACATAGTCGCCGACAGAAACTCTCTTTTGCATTACAGTCCCAGATTCATCGGCATAAACAGTAAAGTTTTCCTGAATTTTTCCTTCCTGTTCAATTTGCTGAATAGTTGTTTCTTTAATTTTCCAATTGCGCAACTTGTTGCGAGCTGCTTCTATCAAATTAGAATTAAGGCTTTTTAGTTTCAAAGTCTCTAAGAGCTCCCTTTGCGCAGTAATGAGGTCGGGAGAATAAAGCGTAGCTAATTTTTGCCCTTTACGGACCTGTTCACCCGTGAAACTAACAAAGAGCTTTTCGATCCTTCCAGATACATGAGCAACTTGGCTGGAGGCCAATCGTTCATCAGGTTGCACCTTTCCAGAAAGCCGGATAATTTTATTCGATTCCTCATAAACTTTGCCAACTATAGTAGTTTGAATATTTGCCAATTTTACTGCCTCCTTAGTCATTTCTAAGACTAGTGGGTTATTAGAAGTATTTTCTTCTAAAGGAATCAGGTCCATGCCACAAATTGGGCAATCTCCAGGTTCATTTTGGCGAATTTGAGGATGCATTGAACAAGTCCAGACTGTGGATTCTACATCAGTAGAAACAATTTCTGTTTCATGATTATGAGATTGATCGGGGTTATTTGCACTTTGATTGTTACCAAAAACAAAGAACCCAACCAATAGTCCCACTCCAAAGACTAGCGGAACAACAAGATTCTTTTTTAATATCACTTTTATGTTAGTATCCATTTTTTTCAATTTAGATCTACTTTAGGAGAGACTCCCGTCCTTCGTTACGATTAGATTTCCACTTTTGGAAATTGATACTACCTTTCCGTGTAACTTAGAGACAGGAGTCCTTTTCCTTAAATTGATATATATTTCTCAACCATTGCCTTATTCATATGGCTTTTGACGATAGTTTTTAACGTTTTCAAATCATATCCAATTAATTCATTTTCAAGTTGCAGGAGTTCATCAAAATTCGTTCCATCAGAGCTATATTCTGATTCCAGAATATTAATAGCCGCTTGTGTTATTTCAATTTGCTTTTTGTACAGTTCCATTTTAAGTTGAGCTATCTGTTGATCAGCATAAGTTTGTTCGATAGCAGCGTTGAATAGAGAAAGCATGTCCGTTTTTCTGTTTTCCAAGGCTGCAATCTTTAAATTTTCCTCTGTTCGTTTTGCCTTGAATTTTTCTCGAAAGAGTGGAATCTTAACAGAGGCTCTAAGCTGTAAAATATCCCGGCCATTATTGATCGGGGCAGCATCACTTCTTTGATTGACCAAGATATAATCCAAGCCAACACCAAAGGAAGGCTTAGCATTGAGTTCATTCAAAGAGATAGCCTGTTTAGATATTTCCTGTTGCAATTCAAACATTCGCAGCATTGGATGATGTAGTTGAATATGTTTAGCTATGGTATCCTTATCCAAGGGGAGTTGAGCAAATGATAAACTATCCGAAGGGATGACAGGCGTATTCAGGGATCGATTAAGCAATTGATTAATAGTAGTAATCGGATTAGTTTTAGCTGTTTCCAGAATTTCCAATTCCTGTTGAAATTCCTCTATTTTCAATTGAACGCGAAGAACATCTGCCGCTGTAGCTTTACCACTTTCCACTTTAGTTAAGGCTAACTGTTCCAATGTTTTAAATAGTGCTACACTTTTTTGAATGATAATCTGGCTTTGATGTATTTCGTAGAGGCGGAAATAAGCAGTTTTGACCTTATAAAGCAGGTTTAATTGTTCTACAAACACCCGTTCAAATAAAGCTTTAGCTTTAGCATTTTCCAGTGTTGCCTTACTATCCAATGTACCAAACCAAGGAAACATTTGTGTTGCACTTAATCTTGCAGTTTGCGCCCCCAATCTGGTTTCGACAGGTAAGGGGAATGTACCAATGCCTACTTCGGGATCAGGCAATTGACTAAGCTGTGGGGCTTTTTCCAAAGCTGCCAAATACTCTTGTTCTAGTACCTTTAATTCCAGATTTTCAGCGAGGGATTTTTCCATCAAATGATCTAAGGATTGGCCAGATACAGGCGTACTACTTAAAGTACTAATTAGGCCTATAGAGATCACAGTAAGGACTCCCTTATTCAGTTTGAATTTCTCAATACGCAGACTCCACTCTTGCCAGAGTGAATAGAGTACAGGCACAGTAAACATAGTGATCATTTGAAGCGTCATACCTCCAAAAGATGGAATAGCCATTGGGAGCATAATATCTGCGCCTCTTCCTGTTGATGTCAGGACAGGCAAGAGTGCTAAGATAGTAGTGGCAGTAGTCATCATGGCAGGTCTTACCCTTCTCAAACCACCTTCTACGACTGCATCCCGTATGCCCTCGATTGAAGTAGGTTTATTTTTTTTGAAGCTATCTTTCAAGAAAGTAGCAACCAATACACCATCATCTGTAGCAATGCCAAACAAGGCGAGGAATCCTACCCATACAGCCACACTTAGATTAATAGTTCTGATTTGAAACAGGTCGCGCATATTCGTTCCGAAGAACTCAAAATTCAGGAACCAGTTCGTGTCATAAAGTCCAATCATAATAAAGCCACCGGCAAAGGCGATGAAAACCCCTGTAAAAACCATTGCGGAAATCGTGACGGAATTAAATTGGAAATAGAGTATAAGAAAGATAATAGCTAAGGCGATAGGAACGACTATACTTAGTCGTTTACTAGCCCTTACCTGTTGTTCGTAATTTCCAGCAAAACGGAAGCTCACCCCTGCAGGAACTTCAAGTATTCCGTTGTCAATTTGAGACTGCAAATAGTTTTGAGCGTTAGTGACCACTTCTACTTCAGAAAAGTCATCTTCACGATCGAATAATACATAACCAATCAGAAAACCATCTTCACTTTTAATAGACTGAGCCCCTTGTTCATAGCGAATCGTCACCAAATTGCCTAAGGGGATTTGTTGCCCTGCAGCAGTAGGGATATAGATACGTTCTAAAGTTTCGGGATCATTTCTCAATTCTCTTGGGTAGCGGATACGAATGGCATAACGTTCCCGTCCTTCTACGGTGGTAGTCATGGTCATGCCACCGATTGCTGCCTGAATATACTGTTGAACTTTGCCGACAGAAAGACCATGGCGGCTGATGGCATCTCTATCTATATCCAAAAGTAGATAAGGTTTCCCTACGATTCTATCCGCGAAAACAGCCGCATCTTTTACTCCGTCGACATCCTTTAGGTGTTTTTCAAGTTGTAAACCAAAAGCTTCGATTGTGGCTAAATCTCCACCTCTGACTTTAATGCCCATTGGTGCACGCATTCCCGTTTGAAGCATTACCAGTCGGGTTTCAATTGGTTGTAATTTGGGGGCAGAAGTTACACCAGGTATTTTAGTAGCATTGACGATTTCGTTCCAGATATCATCTGGACTATTGATTTCATCCCGCCATTGCCGGAAATAGCGTCCATTTTTATCAGGAATTAGTTCTCCGAATTCATCCCTGGCATATGCTCCGTTTTGATATTTGAAACGAATTCGATGTCCCTTATCATTCGTTTTATATTCCGATTTATATAAGATAACATTTTCGTACATTGACATTGGTGCAGGATCTAGGGCACTATTGACTCTACCTGCTTTACCGACAACCGTTTCGACTTCAGGAATAGCGGTAACTGCCATATCCAGTAGTCGTAAGTTCTTAATATTTTCCTGCATCCCGGAATGTGGCATTGAAGTAGGCATCAATAAAAATGAGCCTTCATCCAGGGCAGGCATAAACTCTTCGCCCGTTGTCTTATAAACCAAGTACCCCTGATACACGATAAAAGAGACCAACATCAGAAACAGTAGTTTGAATCGGAGTAAGAAACGGAGAATATTTTCATAGAAAAAGATAATTAAGTAAAAGAAGCCTATTAAGCCACCAGCAAGAATGACAATAAAAAAGAAATTGGTCAATGTACTTTTATTTACGCCAAGAGGCATCCAAACTGCTGCCAAGAGCCAAGCAACAATTAAGGCGTATAAAACATTAGTACAAACAGAAAGAATATTAGCGTTTCTATCTGAACTAAATTGTTGTACAAGGAGGTATAAAATACCTGCTATTCCCACAACTACCAGGATACTTCCTATGAATGGATGATAAGCGAGCCCAACAATTCCACCAGTGATAACCGCCAAACCGTTTAGGATGTAGGAGATTATTTTTCGATTGGACTTGAACGAAAAAACGGTGTGTGCCAATGGGGGAATAATAGTGATAGCGACAATGATTGAAGCCATCAAAGCAAAGGTTTTGGTGAATGCCAGGGGTTTAAACAATTTGCCCTCAGCAGCCTCCATTGTAAATACAGGTAGGAATGAAATCACCGTAGTAGCAACAGCGGTAATTACTGCAGAGGCCACCTCGGTTGTTGCTTCATAAACACTTTCCAAGAGCGATTCTTCCGGAGGAGCATCCTCAATTCTTTTGACCATACTTTCTATTAGTACAATACCCATATCCACCATAGTACCGATGGCGATGGCAATACCAGACAATGCAACAATATTGGCATCTACCCCAAAATATTTCATGGCAATAAAGCACATCAACACAGCGACAGGTAAAGTGCCAGAAACAAGAAGAGATGATTTCAGGTTCAGTAGCATTAAAATCACTACGATGATAGTAATCAAAATTTCAAGAGTAAGAGCTTCCTGCAGTGTACCGATTGTTTCATTTATCAATTGAGTACGATCATAGAAGGGGACGATTTTAACTTGAGATACTGTGCTATCCCGAAGCCTCTTAGTTGGGAGTCCCGGCTCCATTTCAGCTATTTTCGCTTTCACGTTATTGATTACCTCCAGTGGATTTGCCCCATATCTGGCAATAACAACACCGCCTACCGCTTCTGTTCCTGATTTATCCAGCACCCCTCTTCGAGTAGCAGGAGCAATATTAACTTTAGCGATATCACGGATACGGATAGGGACATTATCGCTGACTTTGACCACACTTTTTTCGATATCCTCCACATTTTTGACGTAACCAAGCCCTCTGACAAAATATTCTGCAAGGTTTATTTCAACAGTTTGGGCCCCGATATCAATATTGCTACTTTTAACAGCATTCATGACCTGCTCCAAATTAATATTATTAACCTTCATTGCATCGGGGTCAACGTCCACCTGGTATTCTTTTACAAACCCTCCGATGGACGCTACCTCTGCCACACCTTCAGCAGAGGATAAACCATATCGGACATAAAAATCCTGAATAGTTCTAAGTTCATGTAAATCCCATCCTCCAGTGGGATTATCATCCTGGTCGCGGCCTTCGAGTGTGTACCAATAGATTTGCCCCAATGCTGTAGCATCAGCCCCCAGGGTAGGTTGTACATCATCCGGTAGGGTATTGGCAGGTAGAGAATTTAGTTTTTCAAGAATTCGGCTTCTACTCCAGTAGAACTCTACATCATCATTAAAAATCACATAGATGCTAGAGAAGCCGAACATAGAATTACTACGGATACTCTTGACCCCAGGAATACCGAGCAATGCTGTAGTTAAAGGATAGGTGATCTGGTCTTCTACATCTTGAGGAGAACGTCCCATCCAATTGGTAAAAACGATCTGTTGATTTTCCCCGATGTCAGGGATGGCATCTACCGCAACAGGGTTGCGAGGTAGTTCTGTGATGCCAAAATCAAAAGGAGCAGTTACCAGTCCCCAGCCAACAAATAGCAAGAGGAAGAGATAAGCAACCAGTTTATTTTCCAGGAAGAACCGGACAAAATTATTTAACATACCACATATACTTTCTTTATTTAGTAAATGCTTAAACTGCGAGCATTAGCAAATGACCTACAGTAGAAGCCTAAATACACCATAAAGCCAGCAGTCCTACTTGTTAAGGGAGCAAGTAAGCTGAGAACATTTAATGGTTAAAGAAAGTATTGGCTATAAAAGGAAAGATTGAATTAGGACAGGGATATCCTTAAAGATTAGAGGTGGTTTATAATTAGTAAAGCCAAGCGTGTCTTGGGCTATAGGCGATACAGATAGAAATACAATTGCGTAAGCTTTGAGAAACAATTGTAGTGGCGGAGTAAGAACAAGTTCAGCTTTATCTATTTTACTGATTTCATTAGTCTGACAATGAAGCGTTTTATGAGCACAGCAAGCTTTTTTCTGGATGGCATTATTCTTTTTTTGTGCGGCTGTTTTTTTATGGTGTACGCAACTTTGCTGAAGTTTTGAATCTGCCATATCCTGACAGGTTTTTGCCTTACCAATAAGATTAAACGTTTTAAGCTTACCACCACAAAAGTGCATATCCATAGTAAAACCAGCTGAAGATACAAACATCAGCAAAGCCATAGTAAAGGCAAAAAGTCGATATGTTTGTTTTAGTCTTACCATCGTACAGTAACCAAAGGTAATAATTTAATTCCTTGTAGGATTACAAAATTTTGATTTTGTTTTATAAATCTTTGGCATTTTAATCACTATGGCCATCCCTGGTTGATGGTTGAATGTTAGCCAGTACGCTCTTGTAGGTACAACTACAAAAACTACCCTTCACATTAAAATTGGCATATTGAATGGAGAGGAGTTACAGGAAGTGTAACAAAAAAAAAGAGTCCACGTTACATATGGATAATGTTAAAGTGTCTTGGATAAGACACTTTAACATTGTTTTTTTTAATCCATTAAATGGCACTCAACGATGAGAAAATTCTTATTAGCATTCGTTTCCATTCTATTTGTGCAGATGGCTATTTGTCAGGATAGCACAAGCATACAAACTAAACCTATTGAAGTCCAGGCCGAGGAGAGGGGGCTTGTAAAACTACATTCAGAATATTCCTTTTTGATGTTGGACCCGGTAAATAACTTACGTAAAGTGGAAATTTTGCTAAAAGAAAAAGCCAGAGGTGGGTTAAATAACAGCAATTTATACATTGGGGCTTCTCTGATTTCAATAATGGACTATCAGCATTCGAATACAGATTCAAAGTTTGCCTATTTGATGCGACATCCGACATCAAATAACCAAATAGGAAAAACAGTGAGCGAAGCTGTGATTCATTCTGCACAATTGGGACTGACAGGAGTAGTGAATAAGTGGTTATCAGTTTATGGAGAATTATTGTATAATCCTGAGCAGAGCTTTGGAAGCGGAACAATTACATCATTAGGACGCAACCAACTTCAACTACGCAAGGGGTATATTCTTTTAGGAGATTTAAACAAATTACCACTTTATATAGCTGTAGGAAAAATGGATGCCAATTTTGGACAGACGGGCAGTGTTAATCCTTTCACCAATTCTACGATGTGGCATGCATTTGGTGGCTTGGGCTATGGGGCTTTAGTTGGTTTTGACAAAAAAGGATTTAACGTCTCCTTTATGGCTATTCAGGGAGGAGCGCAATTTAGAGCCCTGCATGCACCTGTGGATACTACGAATGTACCATCGAAGTTGAATAATTTTGCAGTAGATGCAAATTATTCATTCAGATTAGCTGAAAACAGTAGTTTTTTGATAGGAGGATCTTATTTACATGGTTCTGCATATTGTCAGGGGTTTCCTGTTTTTCATTTTATGCCTTGTAGAGAGAACAACCCTGCTTCGACAGTATATGCAAGTCTGAATTTAGGCAACAGGTTTTATTTGAAAGGAGGATATGCTATTACATCTAATGTTTGGGATGGGACACATAATCCTACACCTCCATTAAATGAGTTTGAGGCTGCCAAAGTAAGCTCTATGGATATAGGTGCGAAGTATAATTTCAAATCAAAAGGAAAGATCAATTACTGTCTGTCTCTTGAATTTTCAGATTTTGTGGCGGGGCCTGAAGGTTCACCCTGGCATCGGCAAACACAGACGGTGTTAGGTTTAACTGGTATGATTCAAAATTCTTCCAAGTTATTTTTGGAAGTTTTCAGAACAACTGGTTATTCTCCCTTGAATTTTATAAGTGGAGGTAACTTTGAAGATCCTGGCGTTACACATAGTGATGCTGATGCTCGAAGTATTGGACTTGTATTAGGGGGGCAAATTACCCTTTAGACGACCTGATATCTAATCCAGCATTAGAAGCGGTTTTGACCGTCAGAAATTCAATAAAAGTCAGGCATTTTGAATTTTATATTCAAGAATAAGCTCGACCTTCGCATTTTGCGAAAGTCGAGCTTTGATACTATACAGTTATTTTATTTACGAAATTAGTTTTATTTAATATTTCTGACATGGTAAAATTTAGGAACAATCCTTATCCACCTCCTGGAGGACGGCTTTTAGCATATCGGGATTTTTTATAATTGCCCCTAAGCGATCAGCTAGTCTGAGTTTTGCACCTGGTATCGGTTTTCCTGGAGAATATTTAGCACAATAGATTTCAAGACATTTTTTTAGTTCATCCAAATCTATTTCTGAACGTTTTAGCGCTCCCTGAATTCCTTTTACTTCCAATAAGCAGCTCATCAATTTACAAAAGCGGTCATTTTGTTTATTTGGATCATCTTTTGAGCTTGGTGGGGGATTATCACCACCTTTCCAAACAGCACCAGTAAGGCTTTGTTCCCTGGTGAAGCGTCTACTTCTAAAGGTTCTGCCCCTAGCTACGATTCGAAAATGATAAATTCCAGGTAAATTAGCATTTACAGTTGCTTCAAATATGCCGGGTTCAATTTCTGCCATAGACAGAATAGTCTCTGTATTATCAGGTCGCTTTAACTCCGCGCGGCAATTCGCACGAGCTGCAACAGGAACTCCATATTCTGTAAGTATAGCACGGACAGTCATTTCTGCACCAGGTTCGTTGCTATTTTGAATGATCATGGCTTTCATTCGTAGATTAGAATAAGCATGAACATTAAAACTATAGTGGATGCCATGTGCGACAGCCCGGGCATGCATCTTTGGATAATTATCCAGTGCTGCAAGATATTTTCTATAATTCTTAGAATCTACTCTTATAATTGCATGCCATTGTCCGGCTTGCTCTTCAAATTTACCCAATGGGATAGGTAAACCCACTTTATAGTGTGCTACCTGGTTGCGCATTTCGAAAGATGCAACTGGATGCGCTCCTGCTACTGCTGGATTAATAATTTCCCCATTGGGAGATTCAAGTTCCCAGGAAATAGCATAAGGGGCCGGAGACAACAAAATTGCTTTAGCAGTAATATCCGTTTCATTTAGCCAAAAGGGAATTCGATGTTCTTGCCCTGGCCTGATAAAACCTTCAGGGTCTAGAACTATCTGGTTATTGGTAACACCTGCCAGTATTTGTTGGTAGTATTTTGCCAATCTAAAATACGCATCAGGTGAAAGATCCCCTGTCATTACCATGTATCCACGATTGCCATTGCAGAGTGTCTGTAGCGCTGCCGGATTAATAACTTCAGCTCTTCCGAGGCCAATAGCATAAATATGACCATTTAAAGAAGTAACTAAATCTGAGACATCAGAAATGTAGCGACGAGTATGAGGACCGTGGTCCTCTTCACCGTCAGTAAGCACAATCATTGCCTTTACATCATAGCCAGTTACCGGGTCGAGAATACCGTGTGCAAATGCTACGCCTTCGCCTATAGATGTCCAGCCATCTTCATTTGCAGAATAACTAGCTATAGCGCCATTTATGTTGAATTTTCCTGTTCCGGCGGCTGAAGTCATTCCAATACCAGGATGTGCATCTTGGTCAAAGCTACAAACAGCCATCGCATGTTCGTCTTCAATAACATCTACAGCAGTAGGAGCTGAAAATTTTAGCACATCCTCTCTTGTGATATCAGGAGCAATTCCTGAGTCATAATTCATGCTATTAGATTGATCTAATACCATCACAACAGCAGCACTAGGCCTACTAATGGTGTTACCACTCAAATTGACAAGGAACTCTTCCCCAGTTTCATCACACCGTATGGTGGCATTGCCTGTAGGACTGTCACCCTCATTTACGCCCAAATAGCTAAACCAGACCCGTGCCTTTGTATCAAGCATGGGGTCTGCTGTAACTGGTGAGACCATCAAGCCAAAGGTTTCGCTTACCGCTTTTCCATCCTCATTTGGGCCATCAATTACGGTAAAGTGAGCGGGTTCGCAGGCATTGAAGCTAAAGACAGCAGCACCAAGGCGTGTTTCACTTTCTGGAACATCAATAAAGTTGACTGTTGGTGTATCCAGGCTCACTTCAGGTTGATCCTGTATAAACCCAGCTGGGTATTGATATAAATTAATTATCCGATGATCAAGCACATCCGCTGGAGTAGTAGCTACAGATTGCATTGGATCGTTTAGTCCAAAACCAGCACCACTTGAAACAAAAGATGCTCCAGGATGAAGCAATTGCCATTGTGCCCAAAGCAGATCAATCCAACAATGATGGAGGTAAAATACAGGATCACCAGGAGAACCCAAATCTGCCATTACGCCTTCTACCCATCTATGGGGGGCGTTGTGAATAATGACTTCCAGGTCTACCCTAAATCTATCATAAGTGTTTAAGTCAAGCGTGTCTTGAACTTGCTGTGGAGTTGGCAAGTCATCAGCACCAAGTGCCCGATTTAAGCCCCAGTCTTCATCAAAAGGCCCCAAGAAGTTATCTGCCCATAGTGGGCCATTAGTACTGGTATCGACGGTTGAATTCCAATAGGGGATAGAGATATCGGGATGATAAGTACGAAGAGCGTCTTCAAATCGCCAGAGAAAATCACGGTGCCAGGGTAAAAAGTGAGACGTACCATGAATGCCGGCGCCAAAGAAGGTTTCATGTTCGTTAGCGAATTGATCAATTACACCTGTTGACTTCAAATGGTAAAGTGCCTGTACAAAGCGTTCGCGCTCAACGTTGTTGAGGTCAAGATAATTTTTTCGACAACGCATATTAAATTATTTTCCTTTGGTTTTAGAATGGGGTTTATTTTGGGACTCTTTAATTTTTGACTTTTGTTCGATAGACTTTTGAGCAAGAGCTATCAGATCATCGGCCCAATCATAGGCATTTCCATGTAAATAGTACTTTCCATTAGGTAATTGACCGTACTTTACTTCAATGTCATCAATAAATAACTTTTGAGAATCTTCAATCTCTCGTAGTTCAATTTGATGACCTTTATACTGTTTCTTTTTGGTTTCCATATGGGATAGTGTTGTTATATTGAACTAATTGAATAATTACAGCCCTTCTCAAAATTAAGTACTTTAAGAAATATTGTAAACAAGCTGTTATTATCAAAAAATGACATTTTTTTGCCAATTTATAACATCTGCCTCCAATTGATTCCGAAACTGATGGGGTGTTTCTTTGAGTACTCTTTGAAAGGCTCTTATAAAGGTAGACGGGTATTTGAACCCGGTTTGTGATGCAATTTCATTAATGGATAATTCTGAATTAGTAAGCAAAGCAATAGCTTTTTTGAGTCGGAAGAGCAGTAAGAATTTCCCTGGGCTTATACCAGTATGTTTTTTTATTTTTCTATGGACCTGCATTGGGCATGAGCATAATAACTGGCTCATCATTCTAATATCAAAATGATGCTCTTTATAGTTTTCTTCGAGGATTAGAATTAACCGATTGAGAAATGGCGTTAATTGGTGAGTGGTAAAATCATGGATTTGTACGGAGTATTCTGATATTGGCGTCAGAAGATTTGGTATTGGATTTGGGGGAAAACCAGCCATAATGAATTGGGGTTAAGTTAACAATTGGCTGTTCTGTTTTATTTATTCAGGTTTCATCAAGTTAACCATTAATTATCAGACAATCAAGTTTTTATAAAAGTTGGATAGCCAGATTAATTTTCCATGGCTAAAAAAACGCTTGTATTTTATGGTTTTATTTTCAAATTGGTCTGATTAGTTTATTGGGTTGGCTTTGTTGACTTGTAATTGTTTGATTGGGTTTATTTATTAGCTTAATTCTATTAGAGCTTAGTTGGTTTAGGGTTTAGGGAATGTAAAATGTCTATTGGGTGCAAGGTTGGTTTAGTTGATTAGGTTGTTTGAGTTGACTAGTTGGTTAGAGCTCCGTTACTTCCGCTTCTGGGTAGAAGATATTTTGAACATCGGCTTTGAACTGTTCGGTATTGAAGTCGAGGTTTAACTCCGGGTATCGGTCGATACCTTTGAGGAAGAGTTGCTTCATCATATCGAGGGCTTCTTCGGGGGAGGCGGCCATGAATTGGTCGTAGTCCAGTTGGAGGCTTAGCCCGAGTGTATTGGTATCAGTTTCAAATTCAATATCTTCTGGATGGTTTCGGGGATTAGGCATGGCAGTGTAAAAGAAAACAATATTCTTAACCGTGTCAGAATAATCAGTGGGGTCAAGTTCATCCACCAGTTTTTGAATAGCCTGATGATCGACTTTTTGTTCCGTTTCTTTTACAACTGCCTTTGTGATAAATACCATATAGCCTTAATTAGTTGTTAGATTCATTGGCGGACGAATCAGGGGCACTTCGCGTTTAAGGTTCTCAGGAAGAATTACATATTGATAAATCTTCTTCTTTTCTTCTACCAGGCACTCGTAGTAATTGCCTTCAAACTCTGTAATGTAATATACATGATTATCCTGATAAAAGTTCTTAGAATAACGTTTATCACCATTGGTACTCACTCCATAGCGCCAGATTTCACCTGCCTTTAAATAAATCTTTTCCTTTTTGTATTGTTGCATGCAAGTGCCACAGATGTAATAACCATCCTTGGAGGCTTTCAAAGCATACTGCTCCGCATTAGCTAGGCCATCGAGTTCTTTCTCCATTTTCTGGAGGTGCGATTCAGAAAACTCATAGCCATCCTCCGTTTCGGTGACCCGTTCCTCGAAGGGTTTTCGGGCTTTGGTGATGGGATCTTTTCGATCGGAAAAGTAGACAGTTGCAAGAACTATTACGACAACAATTAGGAGTATCCCTTTTAAGGTTTTGATAAAGGGAGTGTTGTGTCCACTATCGTGGATTCGATTGTGATTCATACCGTTTGGTTTTAAAAATGAATAAATAAGTAGCTGGTGATCTGTGGATCAGATCAGGGCTACATTTTTACGCATTGGGGTGCAAAGAGGAGAATGATGTTTGTTAGTAGGTTGAGTTAGTTTATTGGTTAGTTAGGTTGACTGAGTTGGTTGGGTTGATTAGGTGCATAGTTTACTCGTTACTTGAGTTTTGGTTTTTGATGATTGATTTTGGTTTCCATTTGCTTTTTGATAAAAGCGAAGGTTTTATCATCATATTGATCCTTTTGAGTCAGCTCAATGAATCGCCAAATAATTTCCGCTTCACAGGCAAAAGGGTTTTCTTTTAGCACATCATATCTAATTTTCTCTACAACAAAGTTGTAACCATCCAGGAAAAACTGCGCTTTGCGTTCATCCGACAATTGACTATACCACTGCGCATAATTCAAATCAGCCTGATTGCTTTGATTAATTAAATCAGAAAAATCCATATCGGGTTTTATTTAAGCGACTTGTCTAAAGATTCAAGTAATTACAATCCAGTTACCCCAGGATTTGTGCGACTTTGAGATTAGATATAAGATTGGTGTTGATGGTATCCTGAGGCTTGTAAATAATTTGTTGGGTATAGCTTCCGTTTACAGGTTTGGAGTATATCTCGATGCAGGTTTCTTCGAGATTGACGATCCAGACTTCCGGGATATTAGCTTTGGCGTAAAGTGGAAGTTTAATTTGGCGATCTTTTTCAAGAGATGAATCAGAAACTTCAACGAGTAATAAAATTTCTTCTGCTTTAGGATGCCCTCCTTTGTAACCTTGATCTTTTAGTTTTGCAATCAAAACATCAGGTTCAGGCTCTGAATGGTCATTCAACGTAATGGGATTTTGTATTCTTACGATAGCTTTTTGGTAAAAATACATTACAAACCATTGTGTCAGCCTGTCAACACAGTCAGCATGAGAGCTATTAATCGGACTCATATTGAAGATTTCGCCATTAATTAATTCGACACGATCCTGATCAGTAAGAATACCCACCTCTGCCATTTTGTGGTATTCAGCAACAGTCAATAATCGTTTAGAAGCAGAAATAGTCATATAGAATTAATTAATGTCAGTTACAAAGATACTTAATTTAAAAGCTTTGTGCAGCAATAAATAGAATACAGAAATGAATCAGAAATCTAAATAATATATCAGATATAAAGATAATGAAAAGAAACAAAATATTGCATAAGTATGCAATATTTTGTTTTAGCGCATTTTCCCCCCAATCACTCCTTTTGCAGGAACAACAGGGTCTTGTTTGGCTTATCAAGCTGAACATAACCAGTGAGTTTTTCCTGTTGGATGATCTTCTTAATCAAGGCAATGGTATCTCTATGAAGTAGAGTAAAACGAACTTTAGTTTTAAGCACTTTAGCGTTTAGAAATTCTGCAAGCACGATGTTATTTTCTTGCTGGCTGGCTAGCTTAATACCTGCTTTCACAAAATCGACTGTTTGACCAGAACCAAATTGAATGCTCTGGGGAATCAGTTCTGAGAGTGGGGTAGAGGGAATGGCCTGGAATGTTTCCAGTAGGGTTTTCTCAGGCTTGGATAATTGATACTTAGGAAACAAAGCTTCCAGTTCAGATTTTCTGCCTTTAAGCTTATCAAGCATTTGAGCAGGCACATAGCTGGCATCCTTTGGCAATTTCACCCCTATGAGTCGTGCCAGTTTCTTTCCAAACTTTTCTTCCTGTAAGCGTTCCAATAGTGCTGCTTCCTTTTCCCAATCAATACAAAGTAAGGGCAAATCAAAACAAAGCGCGTGCATTTTCTTTTGAAGTACTTCCTGCTCCTTTGTCCAACCCTGCTTTCGCTTTTCGTGTTTAGATTCCAATTCTTGCAGATTAGCTTTTAGGTTTTCTTCTAGCATACTTTTAAAATCCAATTGAGCATCCTTTCCCCACTGATCGAATACATCCCAATCAGGTCTGAAATCGTGGATGAGGTGCGCCAGTAGCAGTGCCAGGCAGGCTTTTTCCTGTCCATAAGCAGCAAAGCCCGCTTGAATAGCATTACTTGACCAAGCCTTAAAAGGTTTTTCCTCCGTTTCCTGAATCAACTGCCGAAAAGTATTTTGAGTATCAGAATCAGAAGCGCGGAAAAAGAACTCAAAAGAGTGCAGGAAGTATTGCTGCATTAGACCAGGCAGAATGGGTGTGTAATCCTGATGAAGCAATTGCAATGCCCAATTTTTGGCCGTTTCGATACGGGTGGACTTTTCCAATTTGAGTTTTTCAATGCCAAGTCTTGATGTTCTATTCTTTTGCTTCTGCACCTCTTTCTCAGGATGATGTACAGAACAGGCCGATTTTTGAGGGCAGACAAAATGGATTTGCCCCTTTTGCAGATCAGTAGCATCAAAATCAGGAATTCCGGCAATAGCATGAGAGCAAGCCCCCTGCTCCACAACAGCATAATAGCGTAGCTTGATTTGACCATTAGAAAGTTCTTCCTCTGCCGGATGCGTATTCCAATTCTTCTCAGCAGCCCCAAGCAGCACAAAAGGTTGTTGCTTTTCCGATAGTTCCGCTTGCAAGCGTTCATTTTGCAAAATAGCCTTAGCCTCGAAGCATTTAGACAGATAGCAATAAGTATGCTGCTTTATAGTACCGCCCCAATCTTCTTCCTCCATAGTTTTCAGGTGCATACAGCCTGTGCAAGATGTAGTATTAAACTGCTCGATAGCCAGGTCTTCATCATCAGGATTAAAAGGCGGATTATCAAAGCGAGTACGGAAGCGATTGAAGAAACCCAGAATGGTATCATCAGATTTCGGAGAAGGAGACTCAGAAAATTCCGCTGCCAGTGCCTGTTGGTGTAACTCCGAAAAGCCCAAAATCAAGTAGCCCTGATGCGGTTTAGACTTGTAGGCACGAATCAGGCCATTATTGAGAAAAGGATGCAAGTCAGGATGCAGTTTGAGTAAATCAATGCGCTCCGTGATATATTTCAGTCGATCTTTCTTGCGAATCAGATTAGCAGGAAAATTGATACAAGATAATAAGTCCGATTTAGTGCCCCCATTTTCAAGGAATCGTTGAAAACCAAAGCCATCCTCTGTGAAGTTGGTATTTTTCCGATCCAGATTGAAGGTCATTTGCAGTGCCAGAAACTCCTTCAAGGAATCGACTTGGAAGTACTCAACGGGGATAGATGAAAACTGCTGCTTATCCTGAATCAAGCTAAGCGCAATGAGTCGGCGTTCTCCATCTAACAACAGTTGGTTGCCCGATTGACAAAGTTCTTGAAGTTGTGAATCAGAAAGTGCCTGATCAGAAAACTGAGCGATACGAATCGGAGTGAGTAGTCCTTCTGACAAGATACGGTCAGCGAAAGCCTGAAGGTCTTTTTCAGATGAATCCAGTTGTCGGTAATTATAGCGAGGAATCAGGAGACAATCGGATAATTGGACTTGTTGATATGCTTTTGTTTTCATTTTAGTTGATTAAGATTATTGAGTTGAGTGGGTTGGGTGTCTGAGTTGATTAAGTTGATTAGTTGGTTTGGAATCCACGACCAGAATCTGGTCATGGATTCCTGAATGGTTTTAAGCTTCCACGGCTTCGGCAGCTTCCTTACTATCGCTGCTGGTTTCTGCTTCGGTGTTTTCACTTAATACCTGCTGGACAGGCGGAAAGAAATTCATTTGCAGACTGACTTCGGCATCTCCGGTGAAGGTTTCCTCTCTCCAGAGTTCGAGTTCGGAAGTGAGGGTTTGGAGCATATCTCTGGATTCCTGCGGGGAGTAGCTTGTAGGAGAAATCAGCAATGAAGTACTTGCTTTCGGCTACTTTATTGGTACGCTCGATAGGTTTAAGGGTCAGCTCCACATCACATAGGTTGGCTTCATCATAGTACATCTGCTCGATGGTTTTCATGAGTTGCTCGACGCTGTAACCGTGTACCAAAAGATTGCAAACCTGATTGGATTTATTGAGGAAGAAAAACTCTGCCCACTTTTTCTTACCCATGCCTAAAATATCATCCTTAAAAAGTCGGTAGCCAATAGGGATGAAGCTAAAAGCTTGCGATTTCTTGGTTACGGGTGTCTCTCCATTGAGATTGATGATGCCACGACTGGCATCGAAGCGGTACTGCCTGGGGTGTCCTGGGAGGTACTTGATTTCTTGTTCTGGAATTTGGCTGATTTGGGAAATTTCTAATGCTTGTAATTTCATGATTTGTGATTTATGAGGTTTTAAAAAAGATTCTTCTTTCCTTTTTGGCATTGCCCCAAAAAGGAACAAAAAGTGCTAGGTCTGCAAACTCTCCCGATAGCTATCGGGATCGGACATACAGACCGGCTGCCCGCGTGGGCGAGTTAAGCCATTTGGCTTAACTCTTAGTTGGTATCAGTATCTATACCACGACGGTGTTACTTTTCGGTTGGGGTAGGGGCCGAGGATGATGAAGCTTGGGTTTGGTTCGGGGGTGTCGATGGCGAAGGTCCGAACATTGTCAATTTCTAGTCGATAGGGCTTGCTGAGTGGCTGCACTAGTCCGTTGTATTCTAGTGTATCAGCAATAGCGTAACCGTTGCAGGTGTGCTTGTCTTTGACAATACGCCAATAGGCTCTTTTTAATTCTTGCTCGTTAATGGCTTCAAAGCCTTTGATTGCTAGTACTCGTATTGCTTCCTGAATGGCACTTTTCATATAGATTAGATTTTGAGATTTTGAGATTTTGAGATTGTGAGAATTGAGATTTTAAAAAGGTAAATAAGCTTGTGCTATGGCTAATCGGATTTCGTTTTCGCTTAGTTCTTGATGCACTCGAATGAGGGCAACTTGTGGGAATAGCAATTCTATATTTGAGATTCCCGAAGCACTACTGGCATAACTGATGCAGTTTTCCCAATTGTCGACAGGAGAAAAAGCAATCCAGTATTGGTGATTGATTGACTTAAGCTGAAACTCGGGTAAATCGCCTAGCAACTGTGCTTCGATTATCGTAGCATTTATTTTTTCCGCTTCCTGTTGGTCAACATCAGCCTGAACAGCTGCTAAGCGAGCATTTTGAAAATTGGACATAAGTGATTTTTTGGGTGAATGGGCAGTGCTAATGCAGCACTGCACCATAATTAGGGGTTATACAGAGTTAGAAGGGTAGAAAAGAATTTTCCACAACCTTCTTCATCTCCTCATAAATGAGATTGCATTTAATGTACAGCGTATGCCTATCCAGTATTTGACCACAAAAAGTGCCTGGAATATCGGTGTGCGTAAAAGCAAACTCTCCATGAGGATCATCGACAATGCGGATAATGAATGAATTGAAATCCAGATGATGGTAAGTGAGATCTGGAATAAAGGGATCTGCATCTTCCATTTTAGTTACATAAGGATTCGGTGGCAAAGGCCCGAAGGCTGCCAGGTGTAAAAAGTGGAGCATAAGCAACAGCTTTAAACTGGTGAAAAAATAACTTAATGGTTGAAGAAGTCCGGAAGAGTAAAATAGGGTATAGGAAAGCCCTATGTTTTAGTAAGATTTGTTAGTATAAAGATACATAAAATGTGTTGAAAAAGCAAGGTTTGAAACAAAAAATAGTAAACTTATTTAATTGATAATCAATTGATTAAGTTCTAAAATAGTTGTATCTTATAGTAAAGAAAAACAAGAAATGAAACTATTGATAACAGGCAGCCGAAAGGCTAGTTTTGAGGCAGACTATGAGCAGCTAAAAGCAGCGATTGAGTGCTATGCACCGAATGTAAGTGAAATACTACATGGAGGAGCAAAGGGTATAGATACGCTGGCACAACTATATGCTGAAAAGCATAATATACCAACTACGGTAATCAAACCAGATTATGAAAACCATGCCGCCAAGATAGCACCGCTAATAAGAAATACAGAACTGGTAGCCCTATGTGATGGCTGCATAGCCTACTACAAGGAAAGCCAAAAAGGCGGAACACTGGATACAGCCAAGAAAGCCAGAAAAGCTGGCAAGCTGCTGGTAGAAATACTAGATGGCAAAG
>CBDDLH010000006.1:0-33047 GCA_965230565.1 Saprospiraceae bacterium
TGGTTCCACTTCAGCAACCATTCAAATCCAAAACCAGGATAAAAAAGGTAAAGAAGTTTCTTCTGCCTCTTATGAGGTCAATTGCGTAAACAACAGCCTTCAAATGAATATCACAGAGGTCATGGCTCCCAATATGAAAGCCTCTTTGGAAAACCTTGAGATCGACATTTCAGGGGACACTTTTGAACTGCCTGCGAATCTCAAAGATGGCCAGGAGTTGCCGGACATACACACCGAAATAAAAGCAGGGACCAATGGAGTGACAATTATTACCATGGCCATTGATCATACCAACAGATTGGTGGAAGGCAAAGAAAAGGTATCAACGGAAGCCGGAACCTTTGATTGTGTAAAAATATCCTATGATGTGGGGCTGAAACAGGAAACCTATAACAAATGTTGATCAGCAAGGGTGAAATAGATATTTTTACCGGATCATCAGTTGGTACAGCGAAAACCTTGGATTGGTGAAACAGGAAACCTATAACAAACGCGGTCAAACGTTGGAAAGTAAAACGGAATTGAGCGGTTTGCCAAAAGGGTGAAATAGATATTTTCGTACTCGCCGAATTCATTCGGCTCGACGAATATTTTCAAAAATCAATAAACCCAACCGAATGAATTCGGTGTGTACGTATATAACTTAGTTTTTATTTTTGAACGGCTACCGATTCTGATTCATACTAGTTAGTTGAAGCTTGCAAGCTTCAACTAACAATATTTGTGTCAGCAAAATTTTCCACTCATATTTTGAATAAAACGAATAATAAAATATCTTAACGCTCCGAATTAACAGCCATATCATCAGGAATCGGTAAAAATTCCATTTTTAATAAGAAAAATACACACTGGACTATCTCAGTCCTGCCTGTTAACTAAAAATATGAACATGAAGAAAATCTTACTGTTACTTGCAGGTGCTTTCCTGCCTTTATTGAGTTTTGCTCAGGAAGAAGCTGCAAAAGGTTGGGATGAAAAGATCAACGAAGCGTTTGAACCTATTGCCAATTGGTGGATCAATATAGTATTAACAAGTATTCCGCTTGGTGAGGGCTTAAACCTGCCTATAGTTTTGATCATTCTGATTGGAGGTGCATTGTTTTTCACCATTGCCTTCAAATTTGTCAATTTCAGGCATTTTGGAACTGCCATCAAGGTGGTAAGGGGAAAATATGACTCCCTTGAAGGAAGAGGCCCATCCACGACAGATACCGTGAATGTTGTTGAGGGAGATGTAGTTCATACCATTAAAGATGAAGGACACACAGGCGAGGTAAGTCACTTTCAGGCGCTGACCTCTGCGGTTTCTGGTACGGTAGGCCTTGGTAACATTGCCGGTGTGGCGGTTGCCATTGTAACTGGTGGCCCAGGTGCTACGCTTTGGATGATCGTTGCCGGCCTCCTGGGTATGTCTTCAAAATTTGTAGAATGTACATTAGGTGTTAAATACCGCGATATTGATGAAACCGGTAAAGTCTATGGCGGACCTATGTATTATATGACAAAAGGTTTACGCGAACGTGGAATGGCCACATTTGGAAAGATCCTGGCTGTAATTTATGCAGTGCTCGTGATCGGTGCCTCTTTTGGAGGTGGCAATATGTTCCAGTCCAATCAGGCTGCTGCACAAATTATTACTCAATTCAATTGGGATTCCGGATATTCCGGCACATTACTGGGGGTTATCATGGCCTTTTTTGTTGGCCTTGTGATCGTAGGAGGAATCAAAAGAATTGGTAGTACTACGGAAAAGATCGTTCCCTTCATGGCGGGATTGTACATCCTCGCAGGTGTTGCCATTATCGTCATGAACATTGGTGACCTTGGGCCAGCATTTAGTTTGATCTTCACAGAAGCCTTTAATGCAAAAGCAGTTGGAGGTGGTGTTTTGGGTGCACTTATCGTTGGTTTCCAAAGAGCAGCATTTTCTAACGAGGCCGGTGTTGGTTCCGCAGCCATTGCCCACTCCGCTGTAAAGACCAAATTTGCAGCCAGTGAGGGTATCGTAGCCCTTTTAGAGCCATTCATTGACACAGTGGTAATTTGTACCATGACCGCTCTGGTAATCATCATTACCGGTAACCATATCAATCCTGAAGGATTGAATGGAGTAGATCTTACTACAAAAGCATTCTCCACCATTCCGAATGCACCTTATGTTTTGACATTGGCCATTGTATTGTTTGCCTTCTCAACTATGATCACCTGGTCTTATTACGGAACTCAGGCCTGGTTGTACCTTTTCGGCAAATCGAAATCTACCGAAATGGCCTACAAGGTGTTGTTCCTGTTCTTTGTGATTATCGGAGCCGCTTCACAGCTGGATGCAGTGATCAACTTTTCAGATGCCATGATATTGGCACTCGTATTCCCTAATATGATTGGATTATTATTCCTCTTCCCGAGTGTGAGAGGGGAATTTGTAAAGTATTTAGATGCGATAAAGAATATTGGAAAATAAACCAATCAATTTGGAATAAAAAAAGGGGGCTTTTGAAGCCCCCTTTTTTTGTTTTTTGACCTAGGCAACCCGCCTATGCAATCTATTTTCGAACCAGTTTTTCATAAAGTAAAACCCTAAACCAATACTCACTCCGATGATAGCTCCCAAGAAAACATCTTTAAGGAAGTGCTGAACCAGGTAAATCCTTGAAATACCAACCAGCAAGGCAACAAAAAATAAAAGAATCCCACCCAGTTTTTTATTTGGAATGATCATGGCCATGAAAGTGTAAAGTGCAAAAGCCGACATGGTGTGTCCGGAGGGAAAACTATTCAATCCTCCATAAAGAGAAACATCGGCCACCTGGTTGATCTGATCCAACATCCCGTTACGTTCAAAATACAGCAAAGGACGGGGATGCCGAAAATAGGATTTGGTGAGATAACTAATGAGAGAAACCATGCCTCCAAGGAGGGGTACATAGATCAAATGTCTGTAATTACGTGGTTTTAAGGCAAATATTAAAATAAGAATTACTACCGGATAAGCCCACTCCTCTCCTACTTTGGTAAAATATCTAAAAAAAACATCTCCGGGTTCTGTTCTTCGTTCACTGAAAAAGAAAATGGCATCCCCTTGTTCTATATTAAACAACAACATCCCGGCAATACAGAGAAACAAACCCAAAAAAACAAAGTAATACCTGTTATCTTTCATTAATTCCATTTAGGCTGATTTCTTTTTTTCAATCCATTTCTTAATGGCATTGACAAAACGTTCCGGCTCGAGCAATTTTGAATCATTCATAGCTTTAACAGTCAGTACAAGACCTATCGGAAACAATACAATTCCTGGTACCCAGGCGGCCAAAATAGGATCCAAAACAAAAGATTCGGCTATTTTCTTGCAAAAGATGGTCAATACGATAAATAAAATGAAGAATACGATGGAGATTAGTATAGGGTAACCAAACCCGCCTTTTCTTACTATCGCTCCCATTGGGGCACCTATGAAAACAAAAATGAAGCATACCACCGCCATACTGTATTTGGTATGAAGATCGAATATGTATTTCACTCTGGTCTCCTTGATGTCACCAATGGTCCTTACTGCTGAAACTGCCTGAGCCCGAATACTTCTGATGGAACTCTCTGCTTTTGAAAACAACTTTTTATGTTCTCCTTCTCCAAAAGTCTCGATGATGGAACCATAACTCTCCAGACTATCGAGATTTTGGGACAGGGGTTCAGGTCCTCTATATTTAGGCTTTGCTTTAACTACGCTTGGTTTAGAAGGTACTCTTTTTTTGGGTGGTTGGGGTTTTGTGGTCACTTTAGGTTTTGGAGAAGGCTTAACCGTTGCTTTTGTAGTTTTTTTGTTCCCCGGTTTTGATGCTTCTTTCTCCGCATCGGCCAGTAATTCCTTGACGGATTTTCCTTTGTCTGCCAATGAATCCCGTTTTTCTTTTTGCAGACTATCCTTTTTTTCCGGTTCCGGATCGATACCTACCCCGGGAGGAGCACCATCCGGTTTATCATATTTGGCCTTCATTTCCGCTAAATAGGTAGAATCCCGGTCTAGTAAACTTATATAAGTTGCAAAATGATTAGAGAGATTCACCCGTTTTTTATCCAGAGTTACATTGATGGAATCTACAGCTTCCCCCAACTGAGATATATTGAGCATTTTGTAATGCTTCTTGAAAACATCCGCATCACTTTGCTGCAAATCAAATTCCCCCATATCGAACAACTTTGTCCATCGTTTGAACTTAGTACGAATAAATGGGTAAGTCTGTCCCTTGTTTTTGCCTTTTCTCGATGCCGATTTTTGTTCGACGTACTGATTACCATCTTTAAGGTTCAAAACAAAGTACTTGTCATTATTATCCACAAACATCTCCCCTTCCTTAGCTGCAATTTCCCGCAACAGTCCACTGCTGGCATCCCGGTGATCATAGATCAGGACATCTTTTATAGTATTTCCATCTGGAAGTTTTTCGTTGATATGAATGGCAAACCCGTCAAAATCATCATTAAATACGCCTGCTTCCAGATTCAAGGCAGGCTTCTGATGCTGAATATCATACATCCTTGAACCGAATTTCAAATTGGCCACAGGGATTAGATAATTATTGGCGACATAAGAGAATACAGAACCTAATGTCCCCAAAAATATTATAGGGGCCATAATCCTGGCAAGGGAAACACCTCCGGACTTAAAACTGGATAGCTCATATCGTTCTCCCATATTTCCAAAAACCATTACGGAGGAAATGAGAATGGCGAGAGGCATGGCCATAGGGATCAATCCGACACACTTATACCCGAGCAACTCAAAGACGATGAGCATTCCAAGTCCTTTCCCGGCAAGGTCATCCACATATAGCCACAAAAATTGCATAAGCAATACAAATGTGGCGATCATGAAGGTCACAATGAACGGCCCGACAAAGGATTTGATCAGTAATTTATCTAGTTTCTTCATTCAAAATAAAAACGGAATGCCCGTATTTTTGTTTTTCTGAAAGTACACAAAGGTAACCTTTTATAACAAGTTGAAATATTAGGTAATCTGCAATATTCAAAACTCGACAAAAGCTGTTTAGAAATGCAAATTGAATTGAGCAGATTTTCAATAAATCAACATTTTTACATGTTCGAAAATCATCCAAGTTTAAAAACGCTATTTTTCAACCCTACCGCAAATCAATTTCAAAAATATTTTAGAAAAATCGGGTTTTTATCCAAACTCCAAAAAATTAATTTTTTTTTAACTTACTGTAACCTTTTAAAAATCACATCGTCTTGCTAACGTAACAACGAAACAAAATGTCACAAGACTTTTTTACAGAAACTGTGCTACCGATAAAAAACAAACTTTACAGGTTTGCGCTCAGCATTACTTCTAACAGTGTTGAAGCTGAGGATATTGTGCAGGAAGTTTTGGTAAAAATCTGGCAGAAAAAACAAGATTGGGACAAGGTGACCAATATGGAAGCCTGGGGCATGCGGATGACGCGTAACCTGTCCATTGACAAATTGAGATCAAAGCACAAAAGAGTCGTCGAACTGGATACATCCTACAACGGCTCCGACAATGTAACACCCGAACGCATCGTACAATCCAAGGACACATTCAACCACATCAAAAAGTTGATGGATGAATTGCCTGAGAAACAAAAAGCGGCGATGCAATTGAGAGATATCGAAGGGTACAGCTATAAAGAAATCAGCGAAGCCCTCGAGATCCCACTGAGCCAGGTAAAAATTTATTTATTCAGAGCGCGGACCACTATCCGCAAGAAATTATTAAAATCGAGTCTCCATGAATAATACACAAATCGCTAAACTACTCGATAAGTACTTCGCCGGAGAGACTTCTCTCCAGGAAGAAAAACAGCTGAAGGATTATTTTTCCTACAGCGACATACACCCGGATTTTGAGGAGTACGCTCCCTTGTTCAGGTTTTTCAATGATGCCGGAGGCGTGCAGCTTTCCGATAACTTCGATGATAAACTGATGGAGCGCTTACAATCAAAAAACAATCTCCCGAAGTCAGTTAAAACCAATAAGAAAGAAGCGAAGATATTCCGCCTCAACCTTAAAAACATCAGCAGGATCGCAGCAGCCATCGTTTTTGTACTGGCAGCCTTCTATTTCTATGAAAAGCCACAAGTTGACAATCAGCAAGTGGCGATCGAAGAGCAAGCTCCTATCGATTGGTCAAAATATGAAGTTAAAACGGAAGAAGAAGCTTATCAGGTAACCCTAATGGCCCTCAAAAAGACCTCTTTTGGAATAAATGTGGGCGCAGGAACAATGGCAGAAGAAATGAACAAATCCCGCGTTCGCTGGAAAGAAATTATGAAGTAAATCACCCGGCCTTTTTAAAGTAGCCGACAATTGTTAAACATAAAAATGAATTAAAATGAATTTCAAGAAAATCAGTCTCAGTGTACTCTTCTTTTTAGGAGTAATTTTAATGGTCCAGGCACAGAATAATGCTATCGACCAGTATTTCAAGCAATATGTAGATGATGAGCGTTTTACAGTTGTCTTCATCAGCCCCAAATTTTTCAACATCATGAATGAGGTATTTACTAACCTCGACCTGGAAGAAGGAGATGTGGATGAGGATGAATTACAAGCTGTGATGGAGATCGCCAAAGATATGAAGGAACTCCGCATCCTGACAACCGATGTAACTCCGCTTGCTTTCTATAAAGAAGCTAAAGAAAAAATTGATACCAAGGACTACGAAGTCCTGATGACCGTTCGAACCAAAGAACAGCAAAATGTAGACATTTTTGTCAAGCAAGGCTCTGACGATAGTATCCAGGAGATGTTGCTCTTTGCCGGAGGCGGAATGGAAGAAGGAGGTGATGCCAACTTTGCCATCATCAGCTTCATCGGAAATATTCAATTGGAAAAAGTTTCCGAGTTCATCAATAAGATCGACGATAAATAATAGTCCAAAATAACACCTATCGCTCTCCAGGTCCGGTTTTATGATAATGAAACCGGACCATTATTTCACCTGTTAACGCTTCCCTGGAATCACCCGACTTATTACTTCATTTTCACCCACAAAACGATTTTTCAGAGAAGCAACAATAAATAAATTTTTAATGAAAAATTTCCTGATTATCGCTCTGGCCCTCTTGTTCGTTGGCCCTGCCTTTGGACAAACCAGATCCATCAATAAATTTTACAATAAGTACAAACACGAAGAAAACGCCACTAATGTAAAAGTGCGTGGCTGGCTGATCAAACTGGCCAGTAAAGCTGTGGACGATGAACAGGCTGTGGACTTAATGAAAAAAGTTTCCCAGCTGAGAGTGTTGGTCATTGAAGGAGAAAATGGCGTCAGACCTAAAGACTTTGACAAACTGGTGAAAGATGTTCAACAAAAAGATGCTTTCGAAGATATTCTCCGTATCAGAGAAGGAACTGATAATATCCGCGCCATGGTTAAAAGCGACGGGGACAAGATCTCCAATGTCCTGCTTTTTGTGGACGGAGAAACGGAATTCGTCATGTTAAGCCTGGAGGGTCTTCTCGATTTCAGCGATCTCAACGACCTCAAATTTGACGTCGATGGCGGCGAACATTTTGAAAAACTACCGGAGACCAAGCCGGAAGCGTAATTCAGTTGGCAGTATACAGTACCAGTCAGCAGGCAAAAATTAACTGCTAACTGGTACTGCCCACTGGTACTAATCTATTTCAATCGCCTCTCCTTCCATTCCACTACTGTCGCGGCTACCATTCATCCTTCTGGAGCCCATATTCCTGAATTTTCCAAAACGATAGCTAAAGCCCAGCTGTATAGATTGGCTTTGACGCTTACGATTACTTTCCTGATAGAAGTTTTCCCCTTCAGTGATAAAGCTGTATTCCCGCGTATTAAAAATGTCCCTTACTCTGAGGGTTAAAGTTCCCTTGTCTTTTAAAACTTTCTTACTTACCGCAAGGTCAGCGGAATAAACTTCACTGATCTCTCCCTGAGTAACGACCCTTGGTGAGCGGTAATTCGCAGAAAGCTGTACGTTGAAATCTTTCGGAAGATATAAATTCATCAGAAGCTTTGAACTAAAAGCATATCCTTCCGCATTTAATTCAGAATTTCTCCCCTCTCCTATCAATTCCGTCCAATAAGCATTATTACTCCAGGTGAAATTCCACCATTTGGTAATATCTCCGCCAAGAACGAACTCCACTCCATAATTTCTCCCTGTACCAAGGTTGTCAAAAGTAGTAATGGATACATCTCCCTCAACTGTTTTGATCCTTGTGATCATGTTGTTGATCTGTTTGAAATAGGCCGAAGTGTTCACGGAAAATTTATCCCACAATTTTTCATATTCCACTTCATAAGAATCGATGTACTCTGGTAAAATGAATGGGTTCCCTTTACGAATATTGTACGGGTCAGTATAATCTGCAAAAGGATTGAGTACCCTGTGACGGGGTCTGTTTAACCTACGGCTGTAACTTGCTTTAAGTTGTTGGGTCCCTGGCAACATATAATTCAAATGCACAGTCGGAAAAAGGCTGAAATAATCATTGTGGAACGTTTCTTCCGTGGTAACCAATTCTGCATCCAAAACGGCCTGCTCTACTCTTAATCCAACCTGGAATCCGAATTTTTTGATATTCTGTTTATAGATTCCGTATACCGAGTGAATCTGTTCATCAGCAATAAAATCATTGATGAGATAAACATCTTCCAACCAAATCTGCTCCAGCGTATCCAGTGATTCTGAGAAAAAGTCACTTCTGTCGCTTCTGAAGATACTCTTGTATCCGGCTTCAATAGCATTATTTTTCTGGAGTGGCAGAACATAATCTGCCTGAAGCGTTGTGGTAATTCCTTTAGATTGCGTGCGGTTATTTTGCTGAAAAGAAATATAGTTCAGTGGTTCCATGGTGGAACTTAAAGGCGTTTCCTCAAATGCCCCGGAAAACTCGTGGAATACAACAGATTGGTTGGCATCTAGGCTTAATTCATGCCCGTCGGGATTAAATTGATGCCGGAATGCTAAATTATAACGAAACATATTGAATTGCATCTCCCTTTCTGCCTCCCGTAAATAAAGATCAAATGGATCTTCTCCCAGATAATGATTATCCGTTGTGATCTCCTCTGTCATATTAAAGTTCCGAAGATTATAAGAACCACCTGCTGATATTGTACTTTTTGAAGTCAGTTGATAATCCGTATTTAATCGAATCATTCCACCCGGCCCCAAACGGTCACCCTCATTCGTTTGTGTAAGAATGGTGGTATCACCATTGAAATAATTTTCTCTGTAGGTAGATCCTCGGGAAAAGCCACCTCTGTAATTCAGTCCTCCATTGACCATAAAGTTCCATTTACCTGTTTTGGCATTGAACATTCCCGACAAATTATGCCTTGCAGGGATTCCGGCAGAAGCGCTTACAACGCCATGTACTCCTTGTAATTTTTTCTTTTTTGTTACAATATTGAGAATTCCGACCATCCCATCCGGATCATATTTGGCGGAAGGGTTGGTAATAACCTCAATGGTTTCAAGTGTATTGGCAGGTAACGATTCGAGATAGGATGCCAGGTTTTCACCAGAAATACCTGAGGGTTTCCCATCGACCAATACCGTTACATTTTCACTTCCTCTAAGGCTGATATTACCGTCAATATCCACTTCAACAGATGGGATCAATTGCAATACTTCATCAGCAGACCCGCCGGCAACTACTGCCAACTTACTCACATTGTAGGCTTTTCTGTCAATTTTATTGATTACATAATCAGCACGACCGGTCACCGTTACTTCTTCCAGGTTTTCTGCTGCCATAGTAAGCTCAACATTGCCCAGATCAACAAGGCTTTTCTCTTTTGTCAAAATAATATTATTCAAATATACAGGGTCATATCCCATAAAATTGATCTCGACAAAAAATGTTCCTGACGGTAATTCCCTGACCGTAAATTGTCCTTTTTTATCGCTTACATCTCCACTGACCAGGATGGAATCTACCATTGAAAAGACGGAAACCGTTGCAAATTCAAGTCCTTGCGAATTTTGGTTGTCGACGACCGTTCCAACAATAATGCCCTGCAAAGTCCGATTCTGACCATAGGCCAACACGGTCCAAACCAATAAACTGAAAACAAAAACAGCCTTTAATAACCATTTAAATCTCATTGCGTATTACTTTTTAGATTATGATTTTTGTTAATTCTTCAATGCAATAAGCCCCCATATTTTAATAGGCTCAGCCATTTCGGCTCTGCGTTTTTGCATTTCAGCCATTCTTTGACCTCCTCCTGGCCTGTTTCCTCCAGATTGCTCCATTCCACCTCCTGTATTCACAGGAATCTCAAATGCACCTGAAACAAAACCAACGCTTAATTTCGAAAGGTCTTTTCCCCCATCGGAAGAAATTTTTGTAAATGGAATTGCTGCATAATAATAGCATACTCCTTCTTCCCCCTCAAATAAGCTCAATTCAATTTCCGACTCACCTGTTTTGTAGTCGAAAACTTCTTCAGTTCCGTTTTTAACAAAGATTGCATTGGGATTAACCCTTTCTATCACACGATTTATATCAAACCTTGGCCGCTCACCACCTCTTGGTTGCCCGGGAAGACGTCCTCCCATACTTTCCCTGTCCATCCTTCTGCGTTCCCTGCGCACAGGAAAATTAATATAGGTAGATTCAGATTTCTCTCCAGTCGGATCCATATAAACTTTGAATCCGGCATTAAGCATCTTCATTTGGGTTGTCATATTGGAAGAATATAGCCTGAAATATACATGCTCGGAATCGTTGGTCACCAACCAATAGAGGTCATTGGTTTCATCATAATTAAAAGCCGCACGCTCTTTGGAATATTTCGATTCTGGGGCACTCTCATAGAGTGCTAATTGTTTAGAACAGGATGCAAGCAAAAGCAGAAGAGCTAAAAATTTTAATAATTGCATAATTTTTTCTTTTAAGTCCAATCATAGTCTTTGATGTCAAATGCTCATTTAACTTGCGATCATAAAGGCTTTTAATTCAAAAAACTATGGTATAGAACACATTGACTCCTTAATGGCTTGATTATCAAAAAAGTAAGCCAATAACATCTGGTTTTTTTCAACTTTCTGTACCTAACACACCAACTACTAAGAATTAAAAAGCATCAATTAATCTGAAACTCAATTTTCCTTTTCCAAATGGAAGAAAAAATAAAATTTTTCCCTACTTTGGGACCTATTCGCCCAATCGGGAGATAAAAATGGGTTGAAACTGATTGATACAGCCATAGCAACAGGCTGATTCAAGCAAGCAATTTATCCACTGGTATGAAAAGACTTTTATTTACTATTTTGTCTTCTTTTTTATTGATGTCATTTGGCATCAGCCAGTCTACCAAGCCCGATTCAGGAAAAAACTTTCCCACTTTCATCAAAATAAATTATCACGTAAGTCCAGAACAAAAAGATATCCTTTTTGAAGAATACCTTCAATTATCTGAAGGTGATGGCATGCAGTTGATCAGCAGCCAACAGGATGACCTTGGATATACCCACGATAAATTTCAGCAATTTTATAATGAAGTTAAGGTGGATGGCTCTACGGTAACCATTCATTCAAAAAACGGGAAAGTAACTTCCCTCACAGGTAATTACAGAGCTGTTAAACAGACTAATGTTGTTCCGGTCATTCTGGCGTTGGATGCTTTTGACCTTGCTGTTGCTTACGTAGGCGCTGAAAGATACGCCTGGGATGAAGGAGGCTTTTTAGGGAAAACGGGGTTCACCAGACCTGAAGGGGAATTGGTGATTGTTACGGATCAGGCAAGTATCACCATGCCTAAATTGGCATACAAATTTGAGATACATGCCACCTACCCGTTGTATAACGGAGATGTTTTTGTCGATGCAGTCACAGGAGAGATCATTAAGGAAGAAACAAAAATCCATTCCACGGACGCTACAGGAACGTGTGAAACTAAATATTCCGGTAGCCAGACCATCCATACCGATAGCCACAATGGGTCTTTCAGGTTAAGGGATTACTCCCGCGGAAACGGAGTCCTTACCTGGGATGCTACTACAGCTCAGAGTGCAAGTCAGAGCACAGGAGTTCCTAATGGTGCTGCTGAATATACAGATAACGATAACCATTGGACTTCTGCAGAACATGATAATGCTGATAAAGATAATGCTGCCCTGGATGCTCATTTTGCGGCAGGGGCCACCTACGATTTCTTTTTATCAACGTTTGGCAGAAATAGTTTTGATGGTAACGGGGCGGCGATAAACAGTTATGTCAATACAGACATTGAAGATGTCTTTAATTATCCTTCCGGATATAACGACAACGCCTTTTGGACTGGTTATGTAATGGTCTATGGCAAGGGAAGTAACTATGATCCCTTGACAACCGTGGATATTACCGGCCACGAAATCGGCCACGCTTTTTGCGAATACACTGCCAACCTGAATTATTCCTATGAATCCGGAGCCATCAACGAATCTCTAAGTGACATCTGGGGTGCCTGTGTGGAAAACTATACCAACGTGAATTATGGGACCAATAAGGATTTATGGAATCTGGGTACTGAAATAGGTACGACATTCAGATCCATGTCCGACCCTAATGCCCATGGGCAACCAGATACTTACCTCGGCACTCATTGGTATTCCGGATCCGGAGATAATGGTGGGGTTCATTATAATAGTGGCGTTGGAAATCACTGGTTTTATATCCTTACCACCGGCAATACCGGGACCAATGACAATGGTGACAGTTTCAGTGTTTCAGGTATTGGTATTGGAAAAGCTGCCGCTATTACCTGGCGATCCGAAGCCTATTACCTGACTTCAACCTCACAGTATTCGAACTGGAGAAGTTATTCCATTCAAGCCGCTGAAGATCTGTATGGAGCCAACTCCCCTGAAGTAATTGCCACGACAAATGCCTGGTATGCCGTTGGTGTTGGTGGTGAATACACCGCTCCCATCGGATGCGTGGACGGAAATATTGAACTCTCTATCACACTTGATAATTATCCGGAAGAAACCAGCTGGACCATCAAAGATGCTTCCGGAACCACTGTTGAATCGGGAGGAACTTATGGTTCTCAACCTGATGGATCCACCATCAATTTAGAATTCAATCTCAATCCAGGAGATTATACCTTTACCATTAACGACACTTATGGAGATGGAATTTGCTGCGGGTATGGTTCAGGTTCTTACACTTTATCAAGTGGAAGTACAATAATCATCACCGGGGGAAATTTTGGTGCTTCTGAATCGACATCCTTTTGTGTAGAAGGCTCAGCGGGTGATGACCTGGCTCCTTCTGACCCAACGAATTTAAACGCCTTTAATACCACACCAACAACAACCGAACTATCCTGGACCGCCTCCATGGACAATACAGCCGTAACCGGCTACGAGATCTTTGTAGATGGAAACAGTATAGGAAATGTTATTTCCACATCGACTAGTATCTCCGGACTTACTCCCGCAACGATTTATACCATGGGAGTGCGGGCATTTGATGCAGTAGGAAACTACTCGAATATTACCAGCGTACAGGTGACGACCTTAAGTGAGCCGGATACTCAAGCTCCTTCAATTCCTTTGAACCTGAGTGCTTCGAATACAACGGAAAACACTACGGATCTTTCCTGGGATGCTTCGTCGGATAACATTGGTGTATCAGGGTACGATATATATGTAGATGGGGTATTTAATGGGGCAACTGCCAATACATCCTATACCATTTCAGGCTTAACTGCATCGACAACCTACCAAATGTCCGTTAGGGCAAGGGATGCTGCAGGTAATCAATCTAATGCCAGCAGTATTCAGGTGACTACGCTTGGTGGAGGAAGTTCGACCACTTTATTGGCAAACTATTTTGAAACGGGCTGGGATGGCTGGTTGGATGGCGGAAGTGATTGCTATCGGTACTATGGCAGCAGATCTTTTGAAGGAGACTACTCCATAAGGCTCCGTGATAATTCAGGAACCGGTTCCGCTATGACCTCCTCGGAAATTGATGTTAGCAGCTACAGTCAATTGGAAATCAATTTTTACTTCTATCCATACAGCATGGAAACCGGAGAAGATTTTTGGGTAAGGTATTACGATGGAATGACCTGGCACACTATTGCTACCTATTCAAGGGGAAGCAGTTTTAACAATAATTCCTTTTATGTAGCAACGGTTACCATAAGTAACGAAAATTACGATTTCCCTCAAAACGCGAAACTGAGATTTCAATGTGATGCGAGCGGGAACCAGGATCATATTTACATTGATCAGGTCACGGTAACAGCTTCTAATCCAAACGGGTTCGTTGGCAACGAAGGTGATACCAGAATAACGATCAATGAGCTTGCAACATTTATTGTCCAGGAATCAGAGTTGCAAAAAGAAGATCAAATTGAAAATGATGTTGTCCTTTTCCCAAATCCGGCAAGTGATCGGCTGAGCTATATTACTGAAAAAGCCATCACCTCTATCAAATTATTCTCCATAAGCGGATTACCTATCAAGGAAATCACAACCTTGGATGAAAGTGAAACCATTGATATCTCCAATCTCCATCCGGGCATCTATTTCCTTGCCGTCGAAACTTCTGAAGATGTCATCATCAAACGTTTTATCAAACAGTAAGGAATTGGTTGCTGGTTGCTGGTTGCTGGTTTCTGGTTTCTGGTTGCTGGTTGCTGGTTACTGGTTGCTGGTTGCTGGTTAAGTAACAAGATGCTGAAACATAGATTCTCCATGTTTGAAAATATGGGATTGTCGTCGTAATTTACAGCAAAAATGACAAGACCGATATCCTTTCTTTTATTCCTTTTGATGGCTCCATTTTTACTGGCTCAAAATGATCAGCCAGCCTTTACACCTGCTAAGGAAAGAATCAAAAGTTTTGAACAGCGGCAGCAACTGCAAGCCAATAGTATCGTTAACGCAATCCCATTCGAACAAATTGGGCCGGTAGTACAAAGTGGCCGGGTTTCTGAAATTGCTGTAAACCCCAAAGATCCTACACATTTCTACGTTGCATATGCTTCCGGAGGATTATGGGAAACCAAAAATAACGGCACCTCTTTCACTCCATTATTCCAAAACGAAATGGTCATGACGCTTGGTGCCATTGAGGTGGATTGGAAAAAAAATATTATCTGGCTGGGAACAGGGGAAGTGAATTCCAGCAGATCTTCTTATTCCGGAACCGGAATCTTTAAAAGTACTGATAGTGGAAAATCATTTAGCCATTCAGGCCTGCCGGAAAGCCATCACATTGGCCGGATAGTTATTCATCCTGAAAACTCCGATGTTTTGTGGGTAGCTGTTCTCGGTCATTTATATTCACCTAATTCAGAAAGAGGAGTTTATAAAACCAGGGATGGCGGAAAGACATGGAGCAAAACCCTATTTGTCGACAATAATACAGGTGCTGTAGACCTGTTAATGGATCCTGCCAACCCTGATATTCTTTATGCCGCAACCTGGGAACGGGAACGACGTGCCTGGAACCTTTCCGAAGGAGGACCAGGAAGCGGAGTTTATAAAAGTTCGGACGGCGGCGAAACCTGGAAGAAGCTGGATATGGGGAAAGAATTCCCCACCGGTCAGGGAGCAGGACGTATAGGACTGGCTGCTACCACAACAAATGGAAAGACCATTTTATATGCATCGGTAGACAATCAGGATCGCAGGCCTGCTGAAATGAAAAAAGAATCGGGTCTAAGCAAAGATCAACTCAGGAAAATGGATCCAAAAACTTTTCTTACACTACCTGCTGAGGAGGTCAAAACTTATTTAAAACAGTATAATTTTCCAGAAAAATACAATTATTCACATATCCGAAATCTGATTGAGCAAGGTAAAATTGCCCCCATTGCCCTGGTAGAATACGTTGAGGATGCCAACAGCCTGCTTTTTGACACTCCGGTTGTAGGCCTCCAGGTTTATCGCTCTGATAATAACGGCAAAAAATGGACAAGGACTCACCAGGGTTATCTGGATAATATCTACTACTCCTATGGATATTATTTTGGACAAATCAGGGTTTCTGATCAGGATCCTGACAAAGTCTATATTTTGGGAGTTCCTGTAATCAAATCAGATGATGGAGGTGAAACCTTCCAAGGCATCAATGGCCAGAACGTTCATGGCGATCATCACGATCTCTGGATCAACCCTGATAACGATGATCACTTAATTCTGGGGAATGACGGCGGAATAAACATTTCTTATGACGATGGCACTTCCTGGATCAAATGTAATTCACCCGCAGTTGGCCAGTTTTATGCTATAGCAGTGGATATGGCAAAGCCATTTAACGTTTACGGTGGACTTCAGGACAATGGCGTTTGGATGGGCCCTCACACGAATAGAGAAAGTGATCGCTGGCACTCAAGTGGTCATTACGCCTATGAAATGATCCTTGGAGGAGACGGAATGGAAGTGGCTATAGATAGCAGAGATAATAAAACGGTTTACACAGGGTTCCAGTTTGGAAACTATTTCCGTATAAATACGGCCACAGGGCAAAGGAAACGCATTACGCCAAAACATGAACTCGGAGAACGGCCCTTGAGGTGGAACTGGCAATCGCCTGTTCATTTATCTCTGCACAATGAGGACATTCTATATTTTGGTGCTAATAAATTGTTCAGGTCAATGGACAAGGGAGATAGTTTCATGGCTATTTCAAAGGACCTAACTACGGGTGGAAAAAAGGGTGATGTCGCTTATTCAACGCTCACCACCATTCATGAGTCTCCATTGCAGTTCGGCTTGTTATATGTTGGGTCAGACGATGGGTTGGTGCATATGAGTCCGGATGGAGGAAACACCTGGAAAAATATCACCGACGGTCTGCCCAAAGATATGTGGGTTAGCAAAGTTTATGCCTCTGCCTTTGAAAAGTCGAGAGTTTATGTTTCTCTCAATGGCTATCGATGGGATAATTTTACACCAATGTGTTATGTATCCGAAGATTATGGAGCTACCTGGACGCGTATTGCCAAAGATCTTCCTATGGAACCTGTTAATGTAATCAAGGAAGACCCAGTAAACCCGGATCTGCTTTATATTGGAACAGATCATGGGTTATATGTTACTCTTGACAGAGGCAAAACGGTTATGCAGATGAATAATAATCTTCCGGCAGCACCGGTTCATGATCTTGTGGTTCACCCAAGAGATAACAAATTGGTCGTTGGAACACACGGTCGTTCCATTTATCTGGCTGATGCAAACCCTATTCAACAAATGACACCGGAAAATCAAAATAAACCTCTAATGGTCTTTGATATCCCCAACATCAGATATTCAAGCCAATGGGGAAATTTGTCCTGGTTCAGCGATACAGCGCCTGAAATGTCTTTTGTTTTTTACAGCTCCAATGCCGGGACTGTGAAAATAAAAATCAAAAACGATGAAGGCGGCATATTAAGTGAATTTGAAAAACAGGCCAAAAGAGGCTTGAACCATATGACCTACGACCTGACCGTCAATAAAATGACTGCTGGACAATATAGTGCCTTTGTGAACAAGGGTAGCACTAACCAGGCAGCAGAGATAAGGATTGAAAATGCCCAAAATGGAAAATTATACCTGTACGAAGGGCTTTATACTGTAGAAATAACCTCTGAAAATAACACTGTTACAACTGAATTCGAAATCGAATAACAAAGTCATTTGAGGTTGAAAATCAACATTTAACATTTTACCACTTGACACGGGCTATATTATTCGTAACTTTGTAACAGACTAAGTGTTTTCAATTTTTTTTTAGTCCCATGAACATTATTTCAGGCTGGTTCGGTGTAGAACCAGCCTTTTTCTTTGCCATGTAGTGAGCAATTATTTACATTTGCTTTCTATGTCTGCCATCCTTATCACCACAGGGATCATACTCATATACCCCATCGCGATTGGGCTGATATATTTATTCCAGGAAATCATCATTTTCCAACCTACCCACCTGGATAAGGACTTCGATTATTCCTTTGAAAACCGGTTTTCAGAGCACTTTATTACCACCTTTGACAATCACATCCTCAATGCGCTTTACTTTCAAACAGAAGAAAAACCACTTGGCCTGGTCTTATATTTCCACGGCAATGCCGGTAACCTGAAAAGATGGGGAAAATATGCTATAGACTTCACCAGGAAGAACTATGATGTCCTGATGATAGATTACCGTGGCTTTGGGAAAAGTACCGGCTTCCCATCTGAAAAAGGGCTCTATGATGATGCCATGTGCACCTTACGCTGGGCAGAAGAACATTTGAGCCCCAAATATGACCGGCTCATCTTTTATGGCCGATCTCTTGGCTCAGCCATTGCCACTCACCTGGCCACCAATTCCTCTCCGGACTTACTCATTCTTGAAACCCCGTTTGATTCCATCAGAGGTGCCTTCCAAAAAGCTTTGAAACCTTTGATTTTTCCTTTTCCGATGAGGTATAACCTAAAAAACACCCATCTGGTCCCCATGGTAAAATGTAAAATCGTTATTATCACGGGCACTCGAGACCTAATCACTCCTCTATCTTCAGCCCGTAGATTGAAACCCTATCTAAAACCGGAGGATAAATTTGTCATTATCCCCAAGGGAGGACATAAAAACCTCCGGAAATTCGGACTTTTTCATCTCAAACTTGGCGAAGCCCTGAATGAACAACTTAATTAATTAGGCGGAGGCTAAGACTGAGGTTTTTCCGGATCTAACCTTGAACAAAATCCTTTTAACAAAGAGCTTGAAAATAACCATTGTTTGAAAGATGAACAAGCATTGCACAAGGAGTCCTAAATAGTTAGTTTTTTTAGCGTATTTTGGTTGAATTATAAAGAATAAAAAAGCAAAAAGGAATGAATTCCATAGCCATAGCCTAAATCGAAACCTTCCCAGATAATTACAGTTATTCAATAATTCACTATTTTACAGGCAAAACAATATCCGGGTGACCAACTTTTTACTAATCATTGGCTTAGTTTACTTATTTTTCTGCCTGTTTTTTTACTTTTTCCAGGACATTTTCTTCTTTCGGCCGGAGAAACTACCATCTGGTTTTCAATATAAATACCCTTTCCCCTTTGAAGAGGTTAATTTTGATATGGAAGACGGCGGAAGGATCAATGGTATCTTTTTCAGGGTCCCAAATCCAAGAGGAGTGGTATATTATTTGAAAGGTAATTCAAGGAGCATAAAAGGCTGGGGGAAATTTGCCAAGGATTTTGTGAGTAATGGTTACGATTTCTTCATGATGGATTACAGAGGCTTTGGAAAGAGCCAGGGAAAAAGGACCCAAACCCTGTTATTCAGTGATGCTCAATACATATTTAAATGGCTGGCCGGACAATACCCGGAAGGCAAAATCGTCATTTTTGGAAGATCACTGGGAAGTGGAATTGCTGCACGAATAGCTTCCTGGAATAATGTAAAAATGTTGATCCTGGATTCTCCTTATTTTAGCTTTTATCACAACCTAAAACGATTCCTTTTTTTCATCCCCCTGAAACAACTATTACGATACGACATCAGAACGGATCAATATTTGAAAAATATCTCCTGTCCCGTTTATATCATTCACGGTGATAAGGATCGATTATTCCCAGTAAATCAGAGCGAACGCTTAAAAGCATTATATCCTGAAATCGAATTGTTAAAGATCAAAGGCGGACATCACAATGACCTGCCGGAATTCCCTGAATTTTTCGAAATCCTTTACGATATCCTTTATGTAAATCCGGATGAGGCATAAAAAAAGAGCGAACATTTAGCATGTCCGCTCCTTTATAATATTATTCCAGTTGTAATTTATTTTCAGTTACTTAAACTATGTCTTGATTATGATTTGTTATTGCAATACAAAGTTAAAGCATCCTTATTCAAAATCAATGGACAAAAAACGTATTTAAAGTACTGTAAAAAAGTAATTTTTAAAAGGGAACATAAAGAAAAATAATTGATTTTCAATTATTTATGAAAACCAATTTTCAAAATTAAGGGCCAACTATATCAACTACAATAATTTTGAAAGGGTCATTTGCAGAGGGAATACCGGAGAGATATCCGGGGTTTTGTTCCATAGTGTTTTGTAAATGTTTCATGATCTATGATTTGTTTAATAATTATTTATCCGGCAAAAAGAACACAGGTCCATCTAATACTAAATGGACAATTTTTGAAGATCATGAAAAATGAGTGAAATGAAGTACGGTCAATACTTCACCGATTAGGCGTAAATTTGTTCCATGATCTAATATTCTTTTGGAAACCACAGGGTTTCGCTTGTAATCAGCCTCATTATTGTTGTTTCCCCAATAGATCTACAATGATCGACCAAAGGTCTTCGTAGGGGATAATTTCAACTTCCCTGGCTTGCTCCGCTATCTCCATTGGCTCAGAACGTAATTTTTCGACATACTTCTTTGCCTTTCTTTCAACCGCCACGGGATGAAAACTACTAATCGGAATCTGGACGAGCATTTTAATGAAACAATTGCTTCTAAATGCATCGTTATGGGTAAGATACCTTGATGTATACCGCTGGAGTGAAGCAATTTTATCCATCGCTTTGCTAAACTCCTGACGGGCAATCAAGATTATTGTTTGAGCAATAAGAATCGGAATATTCATCCCGCGCTTATCACTGCTAAATATGGGAGTGTTATTCAAAAATTTTGCATAACGGAATTTTTCGAAAACCGCTTTCTCTTCTTCACCTTCCAGTTTTCCGATTAAAAAAAGGAAATACAAAAAAGCTTCATAGATATTCCAGAATTCTTTATTAGGCGCCGGCTGAAATTTATACCTCTTGTGTTTTACAACCGTGAAATAAATTTTAAAAGCCATTGCATAATTTCCCGTATGCATTGAAAGTAGAAAGAACCATTCCTGGTATAAAAACCAATTTGAGGAACCTTCGTCCACCAGGTTCAATCCCCTTTCTGCTGTTGTTTTACCGGATTCGTAGTCTTTTTGTTGCGTTTTTGTAACAATTTTATGGTAGTAAAATACCTGTAAAGCCACATTTGCTTGGTAATCTTTAGCTTCAAAAAAGGAAATTGCACGGTCACACACCTGGTTAACCTTTTCATAATCCGCTGTAATTGAATAACTTGCGAGCTCTATCAGGTAACCACATAGCTGGCACCAATAGGACGAACAGGACGATAAATATTTTTTTAATTTTTTGTGATAAAAATGAGCTTTTTCCTGTGCTTCATGTTCTTTGGACTTACTTTTTACATACCTGACAACCAGATCGGTATACAACTCCTCGGCCATTTCTTCCACAGCTAAAACCTCCTTGTATTGAAGATATTCGGCATGATATTTTTCATATTTTTTCAAATTGCCTTCACGGGTTGAATAATACAACCGAAGTGTTTTGGTTACGTCCACTACCAAATCGGTGAACTCGAATTTTCTGGCCTTCTTCAAAATTTTAAAACAGAGGTCAACAGCCGCATTCCAGGCATTCTGACCAAGCAAAATCTTCATTGCGGCATAGTCCTTGTAACAGGAAAAATAAGCTTTCTGCCTATCAGAAATTTTTTGACCGTCAAAATTTAAAAAGAAAAGGTGGTTGATGAGTTTTTTCTTGAAGTCCTTGCGAAATTTCTGAAAAGCCGGGGACTGCTTTTCCTTACCATAAATGGCTCTGGCTGCTTGCTCGTCTGTAGGAAACTCCCCTTCGGAGATTCCCCAAAAATATTCACTGAAATTGGTATTGGCTGATTTAGCAAAATTTGTAAGATCAGGGGCCAGCAACCTGTTTTTCCTAACAATCAAAACGAGCTCACGAAGTGCCAGCATAATGCAAAGGAGTTATTGACATGAACGGAAAGTATTGTTCACCAAAGATAAGTCACCCCCTTCAGAAAGCAAAATGAATGGACCGGACAAAAAGTTCCGTGAATGAATTTCAAGTAATTATTGGAAAATTTTAAAGGAACCGAAATAACGGTCATTGGCAGCGTTGATACTGAAGGCTTTATTAGATACCACTGATAATAAATACAACTTGTTTTCAACTAAAAAAGCCCTTGTTCTAATAACATCCTTTCCTCCATTATAATTAATCCGCCACATCTTTCCGGGGAAAGCATTCATTTCTATATCATTGGTATATATCAATTCCCCCTGTACCGACTCAACAGCACCATCAATGGTTGCCTGGAAGAAATTCCCCAGCACTTCTGAACTGTCAGAATGTATGGCATAAGCAGGATACTCATAAATACTCAGCAAAAACAAAAGATTGCTCTCCGGGTCTTTTTTATCCCCACTACCCTCTTCCATAAAATGTTCATGATAAAAAACATGGTAGTGCAACTTACCAATATCGGTAAGGGTAGTATCAGATTTTACGTTCATTTTTCCCGGAACCATTAACCGGAATTTCCCTTCATAAGAGACAATCTCCCACCAACCATCCGCCTTCTCCTCGCTGGAGTACTCCATAGCAAAAGTTTCGTCTGAAACCAACGTATCCTGAGCTGACAGCAACAAAGGGGTAATAAATATAATGAATAAAGAAAAAATTAGCCGCATAAGTGATGTTTGATAATTTTTAACGATGCTCAACAGAAGCACTGTTACTTTAAAAACGAAAGCAACCCTGGAAAAGGAATTCAACTCCTGTAAAACAAATTGTCTGCTTATATCATTACAAAGTGTAAAATTGCATACAATAAGTTGTAAGGTTTGCTAAAAAAAAGTTAAAATTTTCCATTTGATTTGGAGAATTTTAGAAAAGCGCATACCTTAGTTTCGAAATTAAACTAAGTAATGATGAGTTCACATCTCACAAACATATATAAGACAGACCTGAGCCTGCTGACAGATTTATACCAACTGACAATGGCTTACGGATATTGGAAGGCGGGTATTCATGATAAAGAAGCTGTATTTCATTTGTTTTATCGCAGCAACCCGTTTAAGAACCCTTATGCCATTACTGCTGGTTTGGACCTTGTTATTGACTATCTGAAGCATTTTAAATTCAGCAAGCAGGACACGAAGTACCTGGAATCCCTTACCGGCAATGACGGGAAACCACTTTTTGATAAAGCCTTTTTAAGGTATTTACGAAAAATGGATTTCCAGTGTTCCCTGGATGCTATTCCTGAAGGCTCTGTTGTCTTTCCTCATCAACCTTTAATCAGGGTTCGGGGACCTCTTTTACAAGCTCAGCTTTTGGAAACAGCACTGCTGAACCTGATGAATTTTTCAACTTTGATCGCCACCAAAGCCTCCCGGATTGTGAGGGCAGCCAAACAAGATGTTGTGTTGGAGTTCGGCCTCAGAAGAGCCCAGGGTATTGACGGCGCCCTTACTGCGAGCAGATCTGCATATATTGGCGGAGTAAATGCTACCAGTAATGTGCTGGCAGGAAAAATATTTGACATACCGGTGAAAGGAACTCACGCCCATAGTTGGGTGATGAGTTTTGACTCAGAACAGGAAGCTTTTGATACCTATGGCGATGCTCTTCCGAACAACTCTATTCTTCTTGTTGACACCTATGATACCATTGAGGGTATTAAAAATGCCATTCGAACAGGTCAGCGCCTGAAGAAAATGGGCTTTCCTCTCAGCGGAATCCGGCTGGATAGCGGAGACCTTGGCGAACTCAGTAAAACAGCCAGAGAAATGCTGGATATGGCAGGTTTTCACAATGCAGCCATTGTTGCCAGCAATGACCTTGATGAACACGCCATCCATCATTTAAAGCAAAATAATTCCCCTATCACCGTATGGGGTGTAGGAACTCGTTTAGTTACGGCAAAGGGGCAAAGCGCACTGAATGGGGTTTATAAAATGGCTGCCTTAAAGGACGATTCCGGAGAATGGCAATATAAGATCAAGCTATCTGAGGATGTTGGAAAAATCTCCAATCCGGGTATTCTACAGGTAAGAAGACTTTTCAACGACAAAGGTTATCCACTGGCAGATGTCATTTATAATCAGGAAGAATTCTCAGATAAATCTGAAATTCATGAAATGAAAACGGGAAGAATTTTTAATTTTGAAAGCAGGAAGGAGGCGGACCTGTTGATACCTGTTTTCGATCAGGGAAAACTTATTTATGATGCTCCTGATATTCATAAAATACGGGAATACAGTCTGAAACAGCAGGCCCTTTTTGAACATACTTTTGCCATCGGATATACGGTTGGACTGGAAACGACCCTGCACCAAACCAAACGTTTGATGATAGAAAAACTGCAAAAACATAAACTCTTGGCCAATTTTGAAATCATTTAAAAACCGGAAATAAGCGAGCATGCCATATACCTATGAATATCCGCGTCCATCTGTGACGGTTGATTGTATAATTTTTGGTTTCGACGTAAAAAGTGCCCTCAAGGTGCTGCTTATCCAGAGAGGTAGAGAACCTTTTAAGGATAAATGGGCTTTGCCAGGTGGTTTTGTCGATATGGAAGAAACGCTGGAAGAAGCGGCTCTTCGAGAGCTCGAAGAAGAAACTGGCCTTAGGGATATTTTCATAGAACAATTATATACATTTGGAGAACCCGGTCGTGACCCCAGAGGAAGAGTGATCAGTGTTGCCTATTTTGCCCTGGTTAACCTGATCGAGCATGATGTAAAAGCATCTTCGGATGCCAAAAACGCTCAATGGTTTGAACTGGATAAGATTCCGCCGCTGGCTTTTGACCACGAGGATATTCTGAGCGTTGCTGTCAAAAGACTCAGGGCCAAGGTTAGGTACCAGCCTATCGGATTTGAATTATTACCGGAACAATTCCCGTTATCTCAACTACAAAGCCTATACGAAACTGTCTTAGGCGTGGAAAACCTGAATAAAAGGAATTTCAGAAGCCGGATCATGAGAATGGGAGTACTCAAAGAAGTTGGGAAACAAAAAAATGTTGCTCACAGACCTGCTATTTTGTATAGTTTTGATCACGAAAAATACCAACAACTGGCCCGCGAACGTTATGAAGACCTAATCAAAAGAGGAGTTGATTTTGAAATTTAACAAAGCCTCTCCCCTCCAGTCATCATTCGAATACCAAAAACCTATGCCTGTTAAAAGAGAATCCAGTCTGCTTTTCTCACTTGTATTATTCCTGACCTTTTTCGGTTGTGCGAATGAACCAGCAGAACCAGTTGCTCCACTGGGTTTCACCTTACCCGAAACAGATTATACTGAGGAAACTTATAAATGGGGTTACATTAACTCCCAGGGCATTTTAGTGGTCATGGATAACTTTGACGATACCAGAAACTTTTCAGAAGGTCTGGCAGTAGTCAGAAAAAAGGGGAAATGGGGCTTTATCAACAAAGCTGGTTTAGAAATTATTCCTGCCAGGTTTAAAGGAGCATGGTCGTTTAGCGAAGGATTGGCCAGGGTACTTTCCGAAGATGATAAATTCGGTTTTATTGACCTCAATGGAGAACAAAAAATCGCGCCGGAATGGGATGGAGCCAGGGATTTCAAAGAGGGTTTGGCTGTTGTCCAAAAAGAAGATTTGTTTGGGTATTGCAACCAAAAAGGGAACCTGATCATTCCTGCAATCTTTGGTAAGGCATATGATTTTAAAGACGGTTTGGCCGTTGTTAGGGAAGCAGGCAAATACGGGATAATTGATAAAAAAGGAAATTTTGTCGTCGACCCGGAATACGATAGGATTTCGAATTTCAACGAATCACTGGCCAGGGCAAAAGCAGACGGACAGTTTGGGTTCTTAGACCTTGATGGAAAATGGGAAATCACTCCCCTATTCGTTGATGCAAAGGACTTCCATGAAGGCCGGGCAGTGGTAGCAACAGATGATGGCTACGGCTTAATTAATAATAAGGGCAATTTTGTCGTCGACCCGCAATACGATCCACTCTGGTATGCAGGAGAAGGCCGTTGGGCCTATGGTCAGGAAGGTTTGTATGGATTTATCGATGCTAATGGCAAACAGATCACTCCTCCTAAATTTCAGTTGGTCTATAGTTATTCGGAGGGCCTTGCCGGTTTTCAGATGGATGAATTTTGGGGTTACCTTGATATTGATGGAAATGAAGTAATTGCCCCTCAATATTATCTGGTATGGGATTTCAAAGAAGAAATCGCACGGGTAGCATCTGATAGAGGTGTGGTATTCATCAATAAATCCGGAGAACTCGTAATTTTCCCGAGATTCCTCGATGTGAGGGATTTTTCAGAAGGAATGGCCAGGGTTCAGGTTTACCGCAGATAGAATTTATCAATAAAGTCCATTATATTTTTTGTAATCCTACCTTAAGTTTTTTTATATTAGTGAGCGCAATATGCTTTGTCGCAATTGACTTAATATTTTCTTTCCGTAATTACTAAAACAATATTGCAATGTCAAAAGCATCAAGAAAAAGAGCGAGGGAAGCTGCCAAACGCAAAAAAGAAGAACGCAAGTTGGTTAGAATCATCATAATCGGTACCATACTCTTGATGATATTGATATACCTTGCCTATAAAAATTTATAGGTCATTGGCCTGCTTCATTGTCTGGAAGGTGGATAGACCAGTTAACTGGCTTCATTCTGTCGGTCCAACCTTCAACTATGATCACCTGACCAGAAGAATCTGGTTCAGGACCTTCATTTTTGAGCCATAAACTTTTCTCCGCCGAATTCAGATTTTCCAGCCCCTGATCAGAATGAAAGAAATATACTAAGGTCTCAGGAAAAGACTTTTTTAAATAAATTGAAAGACTCGATTCATGTGGGGCCAGCGAGTCAATAACAATCACTCTCGCAGGTGGTTTTTCTTTATCCACCACTTCAATCTTTTCCAGGATTCTCTTGGGAATATTTCGCTTACTTTCAATCAACGGATATAATTGCATCCAGAAAATGAACATGGTCAGAACCCCGCTGGCTATCGGCCCTCCTATCAACATGCTCCGCTGAGTGCCATACATGCCAAAAACACCCACCAGACCCACAGCCCAGTACATAAAGGAAAAAATCAATCCAGACCTAAACCCAAGGCCTCCAAATTCAGCCATTCCTCCCAGCATCAGCGCTACTGAAACCACAAACGCAAAAATTAAATGTATAATGGTGACGGCCCTTACCCAGGTCTTAAAAGGATATCTCTCATCATAAAAAACAAGCATTTGCTTGGCTATCATCAAGGCAAAAGCTGCCTGGAGAACGGGTGATTGAGCCAGAATCGAGAAGATCATTAATACCAATAGGACCATGGCCATTTCCTCTCCCCTTTTCAATTTATACAGTAGGTCCCTCAATCCTCCGACCCAGAATCCAATAAATGGCAAAATCCCAATAATGTTAAACAAGAGATACTTCCCAAAATCTTTCCCGTTAGCGGAAAATATCTGCCATTCATTCTGCCACTTTAATAGTCCAACCAATTGAAAAACCACAGCCAGTACCACTCCTGCTATCCAGGGATTTAACTTCACCAACCGGAATCCATCCGGGTGTTTCCACCATAAAACAGCAGCACTGCCCAATGAAAAAATCAACCCGGAAACAGGTTGTATTAAAATAGTTATTGTCAATAGCCCGTAAAACAGCAACTGCCATGCCAATTCAGGCTTTTTCAAATACCTGATCATGGTAAAAAAAGCGAGGAATTGAAAGGTGAAATTCCAGATATCCAACGTAGCGATTTTACTCAATACCGGCATCAGGAAACCTGCTCCCATTACCAGAGCAGTTAGTAATACCACCAGGTTCCCAAGATATGGTTTTGCGATATAATAAAACCCAACAACAGATCCCAGAAACAAAACTGCCCCGGTCAGTCTGGGAACAAAAGGAAAGTTATCCTGAGTTTCCGCAAAAACCCTCATAAGTTTCAACGGGAGAAAGGAGGTATCGGAAGTAGAAAGACTATCAAAAAGCCAGGAAGCTTCAGCTCCTGACCAAATAGTCATGATATCATTGAACAGGAATAAGCTCAAAGAAATCATTAATGTACATAAAACCAGAAAAGCCCGGAACCGAATTGATACCTCCATATTGATTGTCATTAAACAGGGCAAAAATATAAAGGTGACAAGATTAATGCGCTTTTTTCGTTAATTTTGTAAAAATAAACCTAAATACAAATGAAGAAAATTTCGATTCTTTTATTGGCTGGCTTGCTTTTATGGGCATGCAAACAGGAAAATTCTACCGTAGAACAACCTCAAACCGGTATATCTGATAAACTCGAATTGAGTATCAATCAGGACTTCAAAGAGTACGAAAACCTGAGAGTATACTGGGTTGAAGCCTCTGATGATTTTATTTCAGAAAATGCCATTGCGGGGGAACTTGAAGTGCTAAAAACTGCGCTTAATCAGCCTAAATTCCGGGTCTCCGAACACAAACCTTTCGGAAGAAGAGAGGATGCAGGAGCAGTCAATCAACTCACTGTTGAAAATAAATTACCCAATGATGTCTTCCTGATGTCCGGAGATGTTGTCCAGGGAGGAAAACAGGATAGAGCCATTGGTGAAGACCAAATCATTGCGGCTAATTCCATTAAGAATATCCCTGTTTTTTGTGTGGAACAAGGGCGTTGGACGTATCACGAACAAGATAATGTTTCCACCGGACCGGGAGATCGTATGGCTGCTTTTTCAGGATATTACAATGTAGCCTCCAAGGGCGTACGCAAAAGTATTCAAAGCGGAAACCAAAATGCAGTTTGGGAGCAAGTTGCTGCAGTAACCGCCAGTAATGAAGCCGATTCCGATTCAAAGGCCTACGCTGCTCTTGAAAGTTCAACATCTTATACCAATAGTCGCGAACAATATCTTCAGGCATTAAATCAGGATATTGCCAATTCCAATGCTGTAGGCATGATTGTCGTTTCAGGAAGTGAGGTTTTAGGAGTGGATGTATTTGGTCATCCAGCACTGTTCCAAAAAACCTATGAAGCCCTTCTTCATGGATATATAACAGATGCCATTACCACTGGTAAGCCGTCGTCTATTAAAGATGAACAGATTGAAGTGCAGGCTGAAAAAATCAACAGGAAAATTGGCGGCAATAAATCACTCAAATATAAAGGTGCAATCATTCACTATTCGGACTTATAAAATAAAAACACTTTAATGAAACGAGTATGATATTTATTAATCATAAACTTCCAACAAGGGGATGATTAAAAAATATCATAGGAGTTCCTGAATGTATTATAAAAATTTTGCAGATTATCTGCAAGCAAAATTTTTTAAACAGATGAAACTTAACATTGATGTTGCAGTGCCTACTAAACCAGAGTGGGTGGAAGCGGTAATGAACGATTTTGATACTTTTTTGCAAGACCATGCCAACGGAGAAAGAAAAGCCTCTGCCATTGCCATGAGTTTTGTAGCCAAATTCCCTGACAGAGTAGAAATTATTCCTGAACTTATTGAAACAGCTATTGAAGAACTGGAACATTTCAGGGATGTTTATAAGCTCATGCAAAAAAGAGGACTACAGCTGAATCATTCTATTGGAGAAGATCTTTACATGAAAGAGCTTATCAAGCGCTGTCATTCCGGTCGGGAAGAACGTTTCCTGGATAGGTTGCTGATCACCTCAGTGGTTGAAACACGCGGAGGAGAACGATTTAAATTGATCGCTGATGCTCATGACGACCCTGAAATGAAACGTTTTTATAAAGAACTATGGGCAAGTGAAGCCAAGCACGGCAATATTTATGTAAAAATGGCACTGAACTATTTTCCGGAAGAGCAAGTTTATTCAAGACTTCGCTGGTGGGTGGAACAGGAATCTGAAGTCATGCAAATGATGGAGGTTAGGCCTGCGGTGCACTAAAGAAATTTAATGTAGAAATACTATTTCTCTGAGAAATAGTATTTCTACTAAATTTTCCATTTAAGCGATTTATCATCAATAGCCCTCATGGTGCAAAGTATCCCTTCCAGATGATCATACTCGTGCTGTAGCAATTCTGCCAAAGCATCTTCTGCTTCAATTTTCTTAGGTTCCCAATGTTCATCGCGGTAATGCATAATTACCTTCTTATGACGTCTTAGCCGAACCAGTAAATTGGGCAAACTCATACAATCATCCCATAGCTCAAACATCTCATCACTCAAATATTCAAACCGGGGATTGATAATGATTAACGGCTTATCAATATTTATGTAAATAAGCCTTTTCATAATGCCCAGCTGAGGAGCAGCAATACCACGACCGAAGTTATATTTAGCCCTGATCTCTTCCATGGCATTGTGAAGGTCAGCGACCCAGTTTTTCACTAGAGGTAACTCTGATTCTTCCACAGGGGAACAAACTTCATACAACCTCGGATCACCTAACAATAATATGTCTTTTAATCCTTTCATTTTAACAGCGAAGGTCGCAAGGGAAGCGCAATGTTCGTAACGCAATTATTCAGAACTCTTTATAAAATTTTCTCCATGAAGTTATCTTACTATTCCTGATTCAGGGTAAAGAAGTAAAAGTACTTGTAAAAATGCTTTTTACGATGGAAGTCTGTCAATGTAAGTTGCTAGATCCTTATCTCCCCTACCTGACAAACTCATTACCAAAACCTGGTCCTTTTCAAAAGACATCTTATCGAGTGCTGCAAACGCATGTGCAGATTCGAGTGCAGGAATAATTCCTTCTTTTCTGGTCAATAACAAAGCTGCTTCTAAAGATTCCTCATCGGTAACACTAATCGCTTCTGCCCTACCCGTGTCTATTAAGTGGGCATGTAAAGGTCCGATGCCGGGGTAATCCAATCCCGCTGATATAGAATAGGGCTCAATGATTTGTCCGTCATTGGTTTGCATCAGCAATGTCCTGCTACCGTGAATAATTCCTTTTGTTCCCAAAACACTCGTCGCGGCTGATTCTCCGCTGTGAACTCCTAATCCTGCAGCTTCAACTGCTACCAATCGGACGTCTTTTTCATTGAGATAATGATAAAAAATTCCAGCTGCGTTACTTCCACCACCGACACAAGCTATAATGGCATCAGGATTTTCATTACCCGTTTGTTCCTTGAGTTGCCATTTGATCTCCTCACTGATTACAGATTGAAAACGGGCAACCATATCCGGATATGGATGTGGCCCAACTACCGAACCAATAATATAATGGGTATCCTCAGGATTATTGATCCAGTCACGGATGGCTTCGTTGGTAGCATCTTTAAGGGTTCTGCTACCACTTAAAGCAGGTCTGACTTCAGCTCCCAGCATTTTCATCCTGGCTACATTTGGTGCCTGACGGTCAATATCAACCTCTCCCATGTACACAATACATTCTATTCCCATTAAAGCACAAACAGTAGCTGTTGCAACCCCATGCTGACCGGCACCTGTCTCCGCAATAATCCGGGTTTTCCCAAGTTTTTGCGCCATCAGGATCTGACCAATGGTATTATTGATCTTATGGGCTCCGGTATGATTCAAATCCTCCCTCTTCAGATATAACCTTGCACCATAATGTTCCGACAATCTTTTGGCGAAATATAATGGTGAGGGCCTTCCGACATAATTTTTCAGCAAATCATTGAACTCCTCCTGGAATGAAGGTTCTTGCATAAGCCGGATATAATTTTGTCTGAGTTCCTCCACATTTGGATAAAGCATCTCAGGAATGTAGGCTCCTCCGAATTCTCCGTAATATCCTCTATCGTTAATTGCTATCATTGAATTAATTTTTCTTAATGGTTGAAATAAAATCAGCTATTTCATCAGCTTTTTTGACACCTGGGGCTGATTCAAAACGACTATTGACATCTACCCCTGCCATTTTGGAAAACTTCAGGTTTGCAATGGTTTCTACATCTTCCGGAGCAATGCCGCCACTCAATAAAAATGGGGTATCACCTGAATATTGCTCCAAAACTGACCAGTCGAATTTTTCCCCGGAGCCACCATGTTTAGGCGTTTTGGTATCAAACAAATAATATGAACAAATCCCGGAATAAATATCCGTCATGGAAAAGTCAAAATTTTCACCGACCGGGAAGGCCTTGATGATTTCCGCCTTTCTGATCGAACTGAAATTCCAGTAATCCATGATCTCCCTGCAATACTCAGGGCTTTCTGTACCATGTAACTGGATATAATCTAACTGGAAATCATGAATAACGTTAAGGACATAATCAATTTTCGCATCTACAAATACACCAACGCGTTTTGTCTCTCCGAATAACTCCACATTTTCTTCAATCCAGGCCGATAATTCCTTCTCATTGACCATCCTGGGAGATTTTTGATAAAAAATAAACCCCACGAGGTCAGGAGAAGCTTTCAGAACAGCTTTAATATTCTCCGGCTCCTTCAGTCCGCATACTTTGATAATCATGTTTGATGTTGTTTGATGTTGTTTGATGTTAATATATGGACAGAACTATTTAAAATCATATGTTTTCATGAAGCGAAACGAGGATGCTATATCGCTGACCGTGGAGTTTTTTTCTCAGCGGTCCTCGGCGCTTCTCCGCGTGTCTTTGCGTAACAGCTCTCTGCACCTCTGAGATGTTGTTTTATAGAGTCTCAAGAGTACTAACTTTTTGAATCAGATTTTTGCATGCCTTTCCCGGATCTGAGTGTTTCATAAAATATTCCCCGATCAAAAAGCCCTGAAATCCTTTGTCCCTAAGGATGGCTATCGGTTCTGCCTGACTAATTCCACTTTCCGAAATCCTGACAAATTCTTCAGGTATCTTGTCAAAGAGGTTCAATGAAGTTTCAATACTGACTGAGAAATCCTTCAGATTCCTGTTATTGACTCCAACAATATCCAGATATGGATTCACCTTGGCCAATTGATCCTCGGAATGAATTTCCATCAAAACTTCGAGTCCCAGACCCCTGGCAAATTTTGCCAGATCATGTACCTGTTTTTTATCCAGGCATTCAGCAATCAACAAAATCACATCTGCCCCTAAAGCCTTCGCCTCAATCAACTGGTATTCATCTATGATAAACTCCTTTCGCAAAATGGGACAATTGTTGACTCGCCTGGCCCGAACCAGGTTTTCATTACTTCCACCAAAGAATTCTACATCAGTCAAAACTGATAGCCCGCTTGCTCCAGCTTGAATATAATCTGAAGTTACCGCTTCTACCACCGCATCACCATTGATGAG
>CBDDLH010000007.1:0-404141 GCA_965230565.1 Saprospiraceae bacterium
GGAGATCTTCTTTTGAATTCAGCGATAATGCCCAGTTTTTCAGAATCCTTGAGTGCAAGACTCAAAGAATTAGTTTCCCTGTTAAATAAAGGACTACTTTCAAGAGCTTTAACAGAAAGCTTCTGTTTACCCAATTCAACTTCTTTCCGTTTATGATCGATGATCTTATCCAGTATCGTCATTAATCTACTAATTTTTTGAGCACATTTAAGGCCTTTTTACTTTCAATACTTTCCCTTGCCTCAGCAACACAATCCTCCAGGCTGGTATCGGGTTTGATCGTATGAATGGCTAATCCTGCATTTGCAGTAACCACATCCTTCTGGGCCGCTGTTGATTCATTATTTAAAACACTCAACATAATTTTTTTGGCATCCTCAGCCGATTCACCTCCAAAAAGATCTTCTTGATTGTAAGTTGGCAATCCAAGGTCTTTTGGATGCAATAATTGTTCCGAATTTCTCGAACGCCATTTGATCGGCCCGGTAAGAGAAATCTCATCATATCCGTCCATGGCATAAACAATTGAAAAATGCCGGTCGGTTTCCTGCATTACGTACTGATAAAGCCTCGATAACTCAAGGTTATAAGTTCCAAACAACTGCCATTTGGGTTGAACAGGGTTTACCAGTGGTCCAAGCATATTGAAAAACGTTTTCATACCCAGCTGCCTCCTCACAGGGACAACATTTTTCATGGCCGGATGGAAAAGCGGCGCATGAAGAAAACAAATATTGGCTTGATCCAAATGAGTTCTTAGTGTGTCCTGGTCATTTGTAAATCCATACCCTAAGGATTCAAGTACATTGGAAGAACCAACATTGGAGGAAACGCCATAACTGCCATGTTTGGTCACCTTATAACCTGCCCCTGCAATCACAAATGCAGAAGTCGTCGAAATATTGAATGTATTTTTCCCATCACCACCTGTACCTACAATATCCAGAGAATCTATCCCCCCTGTATCAAATGGTACACAAAGTTCGAGTAAAGCATCCGCAAAACCCTGAAGCTCTGCTACTGTAATTGGCCGCATTTGATATACAGTCGTAAAGGCAGTAATATGCACATCATGGTGCTCCCCCCGGGATATTTGCAACAAAACATCTTTTGCTTCCTCCCTGGTGAGTACAGCGTGATCAAATAAGCGGTTAAGAATATTTTTCATCAATTAATTTTTTAGTCATTTTATTGGACCAAACAGAGTCAACGGTTTAAAGAGTTTAAAAATTTCCTCAGTGAGCTCAGTGATTCCTCAGAGCGCTCTGTGGTTAACTCAAATTACCAATCCTAATTCTGTGCTTTCCTATTTTCAACACAATGATCAAAAAAGTTTTTCAGCATGGTTTTTCCATCTTTAGTCATGATAGATTCAGGGTGAAACTGTACTCCTCTTATCTTAAAATCCTTATGCTGAATCGCCATCACTTCACCTTTTTCATCAACAGCAGTCACCTCAATACTTTCCGGCATTTGATCCTTATTGGCCACCCAGGAATGATAACGGCCCACATTGATGGTTTCAGGCAAAGATTCAAAAAGATCCTCTTTGCCACCAATGATCTGAATAGGAGTTTCCATACCGTGATAGACCCGTTCGAGGTTTTCCAGATCTCCACCAAAAGCTTCCACTATAGCCTGATGCCCCAGGCAAACCCCAAGAATGGGCTTCTTACCTGCATACATTTTGATCAGATCGGGCATTATTCCTGCATCCTTGGGCAATCCGGGACCTGGAGAAAGCACAATGGCATCATATGCACCTACATCTTCTAAAGAGATGGCATCATTGCGATATACATCAACTTTCTGATTCAGTATTTCCTGAATGTATTGTACCAGATTATAGGTAAAAGAGTCGTAATTGTCTAATATTAAAATGTTCATCTGTTTAAAATTTTTCTGCGGTTAAAAATGCAGAAAAATTTCTGCACAGATGTAACCGCTTCGCTCTCCCATGATATTTTTTAATCATACCCTTGTCTGAAATTTATGATTAATAAATATTATGGTCGTTTCATGGATCAAATTTTTTCAGCTTCCAGTAATGCTTTTTTTAGTGCACCTAATTTATTATTGACTTCCTGTAATTCTTTTTCCTCATTGCTATCAACTACAATTCCTGCTCCTGCCTGGTAGAACAATTCATTATTCATACTCAAAAATGAACGTATCACAATAGCCTGATTCATATTCCCCGATAAATCGATAAAACCCAGTGCACCACCATAAAAACTTCGATTCTGGTTTTCATATTCATTGATAAGTTCAATAGCCCTGTATTTGGGTGCTCCGGAAAGCGTCCCGGCCGGAAATGTATCCCCAAAAACTCTAATCGGATTTGTGGATTCATCCAATTCTCCCTCCACTTTGGAGACCAAATGAATTACATGGCTGAAAAACTGAATATCCTTTAATTGCTTCACATTGATATTGGAAGCATGTCGGCCCAAATCATTTCTTGCCAAATCGACCAGCATGATATGTTCCGCATTTTCTTTTGGATCTTTAGCCAGGTCTTGAGCTCTCAAGGCGTCATCCACACTGTCTCCGCTTCGGCGGTAAGTCCCTGCAATTGGATTCACACGCGCAATACCATCTTCGATCTGCATCTGGGTTTCCGGAGAAGATCCGAATATACGGTAACTGCCGTAATCAAAATAAAACAAATACGGCGATGGATTAATAGATCTTAATACGCGATAAACATTGAAATCATCGCCCTCAAATTTCTGGGAAAATTGCCTCGAAAAAACAATCTGGAACACATCTCCAATCTGGCAGTGATGCTTGCCGGCGGTGACGAGCTCCATAAATCCTTCATCGGTCAGATTACTGCTTTCTTCACCCTTTATCTTAAATTGGTGCGTGGAAAATTTTTGACCGTTTATCAACTGCATTAAGCGGTCCATTTGAGAGGATTGTCCGGGCAAAACGTTTTCCAGAATCACCATTTCATCTTTGAAGTGGTTGATACTGATAACGAACCTGTAGAAACTGTATCTCAGATCAGGAAGGTCGATCTTCCTTTTTTCAGCAGGAAATTTGAGGCTTTCGAAATACTGGATCCCATCAAATCCACAATGCCCAAAAAGACCATTCAAGCCATCGTAACCGTTTTCATATTGTACATCAAATTGTTGGATAAAATCCTGAAGCGCATCGGGAACGCTATTTAAATCAACAACTGATTGCTCAGTTTGGTCAACTGCTTCCCCTGAAGTCTTTATTAAGCCATTTTGCACTTCGAAAGTAGCTATAGCATCTAAGCCTAAGAAGGAATGACAGTCTTCCACACTTTTAAAATCATTACTTTCCAGCAAAACAGGATCTCGATAATGATCTCTCAACTTTAAGAAAAGGGAAACCGGCGTATTGGTATCCGCCAGCTTTCGATGGCTTATAGCTTTAACGGGTATTTTTTTGTTGACAAGTGTACTCATGAGATTATTTTGTTTATTTTCAGGTTGCTGGTTACAATCAAACTTAGAACTTCAACCTGGATATTCGTTAACATGGCTACAAATGAAAAACGGCTTATCAGGGTATCCTGACAAGCCGTTTTTATATATTTTATTCAAAATTGGCGCGCCATTTCACCCGTTAGAACGAATGATTATGCCACCACCAAAATCTTGTATTTGTAAAACAGTTCATTAAAAACAATATTGATTTTCAACAGCGCCAAAGATATAGACATTTAGAATTAAAATGCAAATTTTTATTTTTGTTTTTCACGGGCCCCTTAAAAATATTAAATTTGTTAAACGGACATATCACAGCAGACACAAAATAACTCATGGATAAAACCCAAATTATAGCCGAAGTCAAATCGATCTTTATCAAAGGAAAAACGGAAGACGCCCTGGCATCCCTTCTCAAATTTCTCGAAACTGATGATCAGTATGAAGATCTGGCCAATGAAGTTTTGCAACTTAAATCGCAACTTTCCAAACTAAAAAAGGATGAATCGCTCAACCTGGTAAGTTATGATGATGCCCAGCGTGGCTACAGCCGTATTGGCAATAGTCTCACAGGCATACTGGAAAGACTTGAAAAAGGAGAACTCAAAACTCCCGATCCTAAAAAAAGATCAATGGGGTGGATTTGGGCCATTGTCGGAATTCTTGTACTGGCAGGTGCCGGGTATTTACTCAAAGATGTAATTATCCCTCCTGCTCCTGTTGAGGAGTCCAGTTGCCCTGATTTTGAAGATGATTCAAGGTTTAATATTCTGGTACTTCCTTTTATTAATTACGGAGGGAAAACATTGTCTGTTGAAGAAGGCTTCCGGCAAAGGCTAAGCAGGTATAAAAATTCATTATCCTTCACAACAGATACCGAAATCTATCAGCCAACCGAAGATGAATCTGTAAATCCTGCTACCGGGAATGAAGCAGCAGAGTTTACTAATGAATGCCAAGACACGGTTAGATTGGTTCTTTGGGGGAGTTATGAGGAGAAAAATACAGGCGAAATCATCACAACGACCAAATATAAATTCCTGAATTTTGGCGATTATTTTGCCTTTGACCAGATCAATATTGGCGGCAATCTGGAACCGGTAACCATTGCATCAGTTTCCAGTATTGAAACAGATGGTTCAGCGACTTCCGATATAGAGGCATTTTTGCTTGGAATCGCCTCCCAGCAAATGGGCGATCCGGAATCTGCCGTCGCTTTACTTGGAGAACTTTCCCCTTCGGACTCCAGTACAATTCTTTTATGGGGAATGACCCTTGCCAACAGTTATATGGAACTGGGCAATAAGGAAATGGCCATTCAATCTTACGATAAAGTACTGGAAGAGCATCCCGATTACCGTTTTGCACTAATCAATCGCGCGATGCTCAACTATCAAACAGGGAATACCGCAGATGCCATTGATGATCTTGACAAACAAATCGAAAACGACCCTGAAGATAAAAAAGCTCTATGGTCCAGGGCAACCATCTATGTCAAGGAAGATCAACTGGATAAAGCGGGTAAGGATATTTCTGTTCTAGAGAATGATCCAATCGAAAGAAAAAAAGTGGATAACCTCAAAAAGAATTATGACCAGAAAATGAAAAAAGAAATCCAGCGAAAAAAACGGGCTGAGTCAACCCTGGAGACTGATCCGAATAACCTGAAGGCTCTCGAAGTATTGTCTGAATCGAGTATTCGTCTTGGGGAGTACAATACCGCTTTAGAGACCAACAAAACCATCACAAGAATAAGACCTGACAATGAGCAAGCATGGGGTAATTTGTTGTACCTTAGCCGGGAACTAAAACTGGATTACAAGCAGGTAATTCGCAATGCTAATCAGGCAGGTGTGACCAACGAACAACTGAAAAAATCGACACCTAAGATTTATCTGAACAGAACGCTGGAAATCAAAGAAATAGACAACTAACATTGGCACAAATCAATTTTAAACTACCGGTTCTGGTAAGGGATGTCCTTATTGATGGGAAAACACAATACTTCCTAAAACCATTGTTTATTCCTTTCCCAATTGCTGTCCATCCCAGATTCTCAAAGGCCTTGAGTCAACTTCGACAAGAGGTGAAAGTCTTTTTTCGCGGATTCCGTCTGGACAGAGGGCAATCAGACCGGCTATTTTGGTTTTTATTCTCTCCGGATTATACTTACCGCCAAATGGATCTGGAAATAAAACTGGGCAGAGAGTGGGTGCGCGGCCCGTTCTCGGTTGTTACCTTCAGCTATTCGGGTTATACTTTTGTCTACCTGCCACAGATCCAACATTATATGTTCATCCCCGCTGCTGATAAATCCGGAAATATCGACTTGGAAGATCAGGTCAAAAAGGCTGTCAGGAAAAAACTGCTTATCATCAAAAATGAGCATCCTGGCGATTTTATCGGATCAGATTATTTCTCCAGCAAAAAAGAATTTATCACCCAGCTAAAAATCAACCTCAATATTGAACAAGGACAGTTCAAATACGAACAGCCCGACCCAAACTCCTTTTTTGCCTTTATGTCCGAGGAGGAAAAATTTGATGGCGCAACCGAGGTTGAAAAGGTAGGTTTTGATTACAACAGTCTGTATCCCGATGATCTGGGCAGAGCTTTTGAAAGGGAGACGGAAGTAGGTCATTTGAAGGCATTGCTTTATAATAAAAATAACATTCCGATTGTCCTTGTAGGCCCCGAAGGCGTTGGAAAACACAGCATACTTCAGGAGGCAGTCCATCGTTATTTATCGGAGCCTTCCACGAACGGAGAGCGTCGCCAGAACATTTGGCATCTTAATCCCAACAGGATCATTGCGGGGATGTCCATTGTAGGTTACTGGCAAAAGAGGCTTGAAGCTATCATAGCATTTATCAGACATCCCGAAGGTGAGAAGAAACTACCAGACAAATTACTCTTCGACAATCCTGTAGCACTATTAAGTGTTGGGAAATCCGCTGGAAGTGATCTCACTTTTAGCGACATCCTGAAGCCTTATCTTGAAAAAAGAAGTTTACAGGTAATCCTTATTGCCACTATTGATGAGTGGAAAATAATCCAGGAAAAAAACAGGGCCTTTGCAAGTTTATTCCAGGTTCTGAGGTTGCAACCTCCCGATACCGAAACGGCCGTAAAAATTGTTCTGCAAAAACGTAAGCAACTCGAACTCGAACATTATCTCTCCATAACCATCAATGCAATCAGTCAATTACTCGATCTTCACAGGAATTTCCTGAGAAACAATGCACTGCCAGGAAGTATCATTAAGATTATGAGCCAACTGGCAGTTGGCAACAGGTTTGGCGTTATTGATGCTCCTCAGGTGAGAGATGCATTCCGAAATATGACAGGTCTTGATCGCCAAATGGTTGAAACGAGCCATACCTACCAGAAAAATGAGATCAGGGATGCATTAAAAGCCCGGTTGATTGGCCAGGAGGATGCCGTAAACGCTCTTGCGGATGCCATTCATCTTTCACGTTCAAAATTGGCAGACAGTTCCAAACCAAAGAGCTCTTTCTTATTTATCGGACCAACCGGAGTCGGAAAAACTGAAGCAGCTAAAGCTATCTGTCAATATCTTATGAGTGATGAGGAAAAACTCATGAGGTTTGACATGAATGAATTCATAGATACGGGGGCCGCCCAGCGGCTTACCGGAACGGCAATGGCACCGGAAGGCTTGTTGACCGGAAAATTGAGATACAATCCCTTTGGCATCCTGCTCTTTGATGAGATCGAGAAGGCACACCCTGATGTTCATGATTTATTATTGCAAATCCTTGATGACGGCCGGCTGACGGACGGAGCTGGCAGAACGGTTGATTTTTGCAACACCATCATCATCATGACCTCTAATATCGGCGCCAGTGATATTTCCAGGACACTGGGGTTCGGCAATTCAATTCAGAATATCCGGGCTATCTACACAAAAGCCGTCGAAAATTTCTTCAGGCCCGAACTGATTAACAGGATTGATAAGATCGTTATTTTTAATCCCCTCAGACCAAATGACATTACCAAAATTGCCCAACTCCAGATAAAGGAACTGCTCAAACGCGACGGATTTGTTCAGCGAACAACCATTCTAAATATTTCCAAAGAGGCACTTGATTGGGTATCACAACGAGGTTATGATCCCAAAATGGGCGGTAGGGCCTTGAAACGTCAAATCGAAAATGATCTCACCAGATTATCTGCTGAGCACCTGATCAGTGCAGATGAAAAGACTCCGATCATTTTCCATGTATTACTCCGGAATAACCAGCTTGAACCATTGATCGAACCCTTGGAATTTGCTGCAGCTATCCGGGAAAACTGGCTGCCGGAGAAGCCAAATTATACGGAAAACCCACGACCTTTTTATAAAAAACTACAGGCCTCAACCCAAAAACTCGATCGCCAGATCAGCCGTGTCGAAAACGCAGATGCCGAAGATGATGAAGGATTTGGAATGGATTATGCCACTGAAAACTGGCAATTCTATCATTTTAAGGAACGGATTGCGACCCTTCTTGAAACCCTGAATAATAAAATACTCAGTATTAGTGGCCAATACCGGGCTCATTCCACCTATCCTTCCTTACGGCTAAAGAAAGCGGATCTTAAAGGAATCAAAAACTGGCCGACAGGGGAAAATACAGATAAATTTATTCAGGAAAGATCACTGGAAGAATTGAGCCGTCACTTCAATCAGCTCAATCCCATCTTTGATAGTATCAGTTCGGAATTCATCAGTCATTACATCGACCTTGAGGTCACTGATTTACAGTCAGGTTATTTCATCGATCAAATCAAAGATCAGGTTACCATTGGATTTGATTCATTGATTTTGGGAAGAGGAGAAAAGGAAATCAAATTCCTGGTGGATCACTATAAAAACCTCCTCGAAGCCATTGATATCCAGTTTGAGACCAACAAAGCGAACAATGAATTAATGTTGGAAGGTTATGGACTTTATGAGTTATTCAGGAGCGAACATGGCATTCAACTTTTCTATTCACCTCACCTTCCACCTTTGCCTGTCAGAGTAATTATTAAAGGCTCAAAGCCAATAGAAGAAAAATCGAATACTATTTACAGGTTATTTTACAATGGCTACACCTTACTCGATCTGAGAACCGGCCTACTCAATCTTGCAGATATGACTCCTGAAGAATTTAAATTATTGTGGTTTGGAGGGATTAAAAATAATAGGCAATAGAAAAAACAAAAACATAGGTGGTTTGTTAAATTTTGGATTACATTTGCAGCAAAATGCCTGCAACACATTTTTTATAAATTTTCTATTGAACATTTAATAAAACATGGCTACCATAAAATTCTTATTCGAGGAAGCTGATCATGAGCCGGTGATAGTAAAAAACGCAAAGGTAGGTGATACGATCCTCGACATTACGGAGGATCATCATATTCACCTGAACCACAACTGCGGAGGGGTTTGTGCATGCAGCACCTGCCACATTTACGTGGAAAAAGGAGAAGATTCCCTGGAAGAAATATCAGATAAGGAAGAAGATTTCATTGACAGGGCTATTAACCCAAGACTGGAATCCCGCCTTGCTTGTCAATGTGAGATCCTTGAGGAGGATGCTGAAATTGAAGTCCTCATTCCGGATCAAAGCCAGATCATCGGACACGAACATTAACCATTTGTTGACCGATGGCCTGGAGCTAAAAATTGTTTTCAATAAAACACTTTGAACCACTTGAACTATTTGAACCATTAAAACTTTTTGATAAATGGCTTTTGAAGATTTTGATGATATGCCCATAAATTGGGGAGACCACGAGGACGTAGCAATGCAATTGTACGAACGTTTTGGTGACGAATTCACCGAAAGTCAAATATACCGCATCCGTTTCACGGATCTCATTGACTGGGTTTTGGAAATTCCGAATTTTGAAGGAAAAAGAGAAGACTGCAGTGAAGGGCACCTCGAGCAAATCCAGGCCAAATGGGTATATGAATGGCGTGATAACCAGTAATATTCTGTATTCCCCACCTTCAACCCTTAAGCAATGAATTTACTCGAATCCTTTAAAGATATCCATACCTTCATTTTTGATGTTGACGGGGTACTTACCGATGGCAATTTACTCATAACAGAAAGCGGCGAATTATTACGCACCATGAATGTACGGGATGGTTATGCCATGAAACGAGCCTTACAGGCCGGATATCTTGTTTGCATAATTACCGGCGGGAATTCTCTAGGAGTTAATGATCGACTGAAAGCACTTGGCATCAATGAGATACACAGTGGCATCAATAATAAAATTGCCGTTTACAACCAAATTGTAGACCAGCACAGTCTGGAAGAAGGAGGCATCCTTTACCTCGGAGATGACATGCCTGATTATGAAGTAATGAGAAGGGTTGGGTTACCCGCTTGTCCCAAAGATGCTATCAGGGAAATCAAAGAGATCGCTACTTATATTTCACCTTTAGATGGAGGAAAGGGGTGCGTTAGAGATGTAATTGAAAAGGTGCTCAGATTAAAAGGGGACTGGTAGAATTGAAAGGGTTTTTCGCTTCAGTTAAAGGAACTAAACCAATTGTAAAGTATATTTGGGTAAAACAAAGGTAATTCACCTTATGCTAAACTTTCTTCGCCTGATCAGAACTCCCAACCTCATCATAGTTGCTGTCACGCAGTCTATCCTGTATTTTTATCTGCTGTCACCGCATTTTGAAACACACGGTATTTCCCCTACCCTGCCACTGCAACAATTCCTGCTTTTTATTTTGGTAACGATTCTTGTTACCGCCGGAGGATATGTGATTAACGACATTCTTGACTATGAAGCTGACCTTATCAACAAGAGAAACTCTGTTATCCTGAAGGAAAAAATTTCTCTTCAGTCAGCTACCTGGTTATATTTCGCATTCAGTGCGTTAGGTTTTCTGTTGGCTATATACCTCGCGTTTTTCATCCATAAACCGGAATTGGTCGTCCTATATCCTATTGCAGTAGGTAGTCTTTTTGCTTACTCAAAATATTTAAAAAAAATGGCCCTGGTTGGCAACCTGCTCATTTCCGCATTTGCTGCCGGAGTGGCTGGAATCATAGGTTTTGCAGAATTAGATGGAATAATGGAATTAGCGGAGTTAGCACCAGAAATTTATATTAAAATCATCATTCTGTTTTGGGCTTATATGTTATTTGCTTTTTATTCAACCCTTTTCAGGGAAATTGTCAAGGACATTGAAGATATCGAAGGTGATGCTGCCCAAAAGTATCGAACCCTGCCGGTTTTGATGGGTATTATCTCAGTAAAAAAAATTTCCATGTTTTTTGGCATATCTCTTCTGATCATGATTGCAATGGGCGGATGGTTAGCCTGGCCATATCTTAACTTCATCGGTCGGATAATAATATTGCCCATTTTAATCGCTACCAATATTTGGTCCCTTGTGCGCTTATATAATGCCCAGAAGAAGTCGGACTTTCATATTGTTAGTCAATTGATAAAACTGTTGATGTTATCGGGCGTTATTCTTTTGCTTTTCGTACAATTCAATTAGCGAATGGCCTAATTTTGAGTAACCATTGTATAAAAAAATTATCCTTAATGCAGTTGACAGACCTTCAACAAAAGAAAATAATCCTGGCTTCCAAATCTCCACGTCGCAGTCAGTTACTCCGTGAATCCGGTTTCGACTTCGAAATCAAAACAGTCGATGTAGAAGAAGTATACCCGGAAGATTTACCTGTAAGAGATGTGGCAGCCTTTCTGGCAGAATTAAAAGCAGAGGCGGCAAAGCAATCCCTCCAGAATGGAGAAATCCTGCTCACGGCAGATACCATTGTTTTACAGGATGAAACTATTTTCGGAAAACCCAGGGACCGGCAAGATGCTGTAAATATTTTGAAAAAACTTTCAGGCAATATGCATGAGGTCATCACAGGAGTTTGCCTGGTTTCCAAAGATAAATCCCATACATTTTCAACAGTATCAAAGGTTTACTTCGAACCCATGTCCGATGAAGAAATCATGTACTACATCGATAAATTCAAACCGTATGATAAGGCCGGGGCCTATGCTATTCAAGAATGGATCGGCCACTGCAAAATTTCCCGAATCGAAGGTACCTATTCCAATATTATGGGGTTGCCCATGGAATCGGTGTATAAAGCATTGCGGGAGTTTTAGTCCTGTGAAATCGTTTTAATTTCGGTAGTAATCTTCCAATGAAATAACATCTCTGCCAAATCTTCTGAGCTTTTTGAGAGTTTTTCTGACATCCCAACTTATTACGGTACAATCATCCGGTAGCATCACAGCTTCATTTTTATTATTTTGGATAGTTTCCAGGGCCGTTCGTTCACATGCGTTTTTATTTAATTGAGAAATATCCGCAATGGTGAAAACCGTCAAAAAACCTGCAACCAGCAAGAAGTAACTCCACCATTTTTTTCCTTGGAGATTGTGGAATAAAACAGTAGTTGAATACCCATAGACAACGATCAATCCCAAAAATACCGGTAAGAAAGTATCCCTGCGAATGATCAGCGGTCTGTAATCACGATAACCGCCCAAAGGAAGCAATAAAAGATACAACAGGATGAAAACGCCAATCCACTTCAACATTTGGTAGAATTTAGGACTACCAACAAACTTCCGAATGAGAAAGACGTTTATTGAGATTAACAGAAAAAGTAATAGAAAAGAAGGCTTTTCTGAAAGCAATTGCATCAATCCTTGCGGAAGCAAAGCGTATCGATCAAATGTGGAGAGCGTATCGGTCAGTCCCTCGATATTATTTCTTCCAATATAAAGAGAATACAAACTTAAAGCCACTACGGAAAAAAGATAAAAAATATGCCATGAAGACCATTGCTGCCTGAAACCTTTTAATCCTTGTACAAAACCTGCAAATCCTTTTTCTTTTTTTAGTTTTGAATGCCTGGCTAATAACAAAGTGACTGCCCCTACCAATACTATTCCCGGCACAAGTGTACCCCCCAATGGTAAAGTAACTGTCAAAATACTCCATACGGCTATTTTAAGCCAATTCCATTTCCATTTATCAGAAAAGATGAAGGGATATGCATAGAAAAGCAGCAATGTTACTGGCAGCGCATAAAAAAATGTGTAGGTAATGGATTGATCTATAATCCCCATGCTATTGTAGTAGTATCCCGAATTTTGAAAAAACGGAATCACGAGCAATACCGCCAGTAAGTATTTACGGGAGAACATTTTCCTGCCTCCATTAATGAAAAGAGCTAACAGAGCCAGCAATAAAATCTGAATAATGATTTTGGAAATAGCCATTGAAGCGTACACACTATCAACAGGATCCATTAACTGCTGGAGCCATAAAGGGAAATTGCGAAAAACAGTAAACATGGACCAATGAACAAAGAACCGGTTAGGTCCTGCATACCATTCATCATTGATCAATACAGCCTCTCCGAAAGGATTCTCCAACACTTTTTGGTAATGATCGCTGGGAAGGATTATGGGAATCAGATCCCCGTCTGCGGGCATCGAAAAATGTTGGTAATAGGAATATACCGTATCCGCAAGAATCAGCAATATTGCCAGTATCACCCAACTATTTTTCAACCAATTTTTCACGAATCAGGCAAAGGTCGTTTTACGCACCACCCCACTTACCAGGTCGATAAACCTTGGCTTGATCTCATTGGCCGCTTTTATAACAGATTCATGGGTAACTTCTTCCATTCCGGACATATCCGTTACCGCGGAAATACCTAAAGTCCTGATTCCAGCATGTCTTGCAACAATAGCCTCCGGAATAGTTGACATGCCCACCGTATCAGCTCCCAGCACCTTGAGCATATGCATTTCGGCATTGGTTTCAAAGGTTGGTCCGGTTACGGCACAATGCACTCCCTCAAAGACTTCCTGACCTTTTTCACCAGCCACTTGTTTTGCCAGTTCGATCAACTCTCTGTCATAAGTATGTAGCATATCCGGAAATCGAGGTCCCAATTCATCGAGATTAGGGCCCCTGAGAGGATTTTCCGGCATCATATTGATATGATCACGTATAAGCATCAAGGCTCCAACATACAGATTTTCATTCAGCCCACCGCAGGCATTAGTGACTATCAATACCTCAACCCCTAAAGCCTTCATGACCCTGACCGGAAAAGTCACCTGCTTCATGGAATAGCCCTCATAATAATGGATACGTCCCTGCATGGCAACCACTTCCTTATCCTCAAACTTACCAATGACCAATTTACCATTGTGACCGGAAACGGTGGAGACAGGAAAATGAGGAATGTCACTATACGGGAAATGATCAGCTGCTTGAATAGTATCTGCCAGTTCTCCCAATCCTGACCCAAGGATCAGACCGATTTTAGGACTATAATTGGTTCGGCTACTGATATATTCAGAAGCCTCTTTTATTTGTTGTAAATATTCCATTCAAATTAGGTTAAGGGCTGTTGATTTTATGTCAAAGACAGTGCCGGACAAAAATAGATAAGTAATGCCAGACCGGAAAATTTCGGGTTGATTTATTGTGGCGGTTTCTAGTTACTTGTTGCCGGTTGCTGGTTCATTGAAAAGGAAGGATACAAGTTAAAATCTGATCTTAATCATCCTCCTATTTGGAAAACCATTCCTCTATAACCTTTTCAGCCAATTTACCACTTGGAGTAAATCCCGTTCCACCCCTATGATCATAGTTGGGGTAACTTGGCCATTTCCACCAGATAATCCCCCTGCACCATTTTTTATCCATTAGATGATTAAAAACTATATCGTAACACAGCTGTTGGGCTTCTTCGCTAACTGCTCTACCATTGGCCTCTTCATGCGGTTGTATCCAGGTATTTTCTACACTGCGGAATCCAATCTCTGTGAAAATGAGCGGCTTTTGGTACTGCCTGCAAACCTTTTCAACCTTGATTAATGTTTGCTCAAAACCTTTTTCCAATTCGTCCCGACCGGGGTTTTGGCTCTTACTCAATGGATAATAACAATTCAAACCAATGTAATCCAACTCATCCCAAAAATCGATATTTTCGAACTCAGCCCCCCAATTCGCCGCATAGGTCATGGGGCCGGAATAAATGCCTCTCAACTTTCTGATGAGTTTTCGCCATTCTTCCGGCCTGGCCTGCGTAGCTTCTGCAAACTCCACGCCTACACAAAGCATATCTATTTCCCAGACTTCCGCAAGCAAGGCATAATGCCGCATCCACCGATAATAGTAGTCAAAAAATAACTCCCAGTCTGATTCATTGGTCATTTTGATATTTCCCGGCCAGCTTCCACGCATCCAGATCTGAGGTTTTAACATGGTGAAAATCCCTTTTTGTTTGGCCTGAATATGAGTGGCAAATACCGATTCATCCGTTTCTGTACCTGCTCTCCTCATTATTGGGAGAAAAGTTGGTTGCTGATCAGAACGCATATAAGAATAAGGCACAATCGCCAACGAATTACTTCCAATGGCCACCATTTTTCATGGACTCATCCGCCAGTCTGGAACCATATCCATTATATACACGATACCCTTCATGAGCAAAATTGAAGCCTTTGAGGTATGGCACCAAATGCCTCCTGGACATGGTCAATTCATCACCGTATTTTGTCTTGAGGAATTGGATCCACTCGTTCTGGATATTATCCAATTCTACAGGAGAAAAAGAAAAAGTGGAAAACTTTTCCAAAACGGTTTCGGAGGAATATTTCTCCATCAAAAAATCGACAAAGGAAGCAGCAGCAACGCCCATAACAATATTTGATTCCTCTTCAAATAATTCATCATTTAAAACATCTGACAGATCCGGCATATTTCCAGAGAGAAACAAGCGCCCTGCCCAATGATCAAACCCTTTTTTCTGCCAGGTTGGGTTAAAATATATAGCTAAACCTTTTTCCAGAGCGATATACCTGGGTTTTCCCAATTGCCATCGTATCAGCAATTCGTTTTCCGGATGAAATAAATGTCCTTCGAAATAGCCTCCAATGACCGAAAAGATTTTTTGTTGCTTATGACTAACCTGAGCAATGGTCCCATTCTGAAGGGCAAGGCCTTTTTTTTCGATATCCGGAAAAACTTTGTATTCCAGGGGCGTGGGAATTTTATCCGTTCCTATTATGGAAACCAGTTTAGAAAAGTTGGTTTCACACTGCTCAACAACTCCTTTGATTTGCTCTTCTGAAAGTCCGCTCTCCACAAATTGAAAATGAAAAAAACTGGAACGAACAATAGTATCCCTTGCCAAAACGGATTGAGGAACCGGCCACTTTTCATCCAGATCCACCAACGCCAAATCCACAAGATTTGAAGAATAATCTGTTGCTCTATTTGGACAGCCGGTTAAGAAAACCATCAATAGAATTGGTAAAAATCTAGGGAGCAAATATCTCATTGTTCGATGTTCAATTGGTGTTCACACTCAAGCTACTGTTTTTTGGCAATTTTTGCAAAAATTATTCTGCTGGAAAAAGTCAAATAGAATTTGTACATTTGCAATTAGCGAAAATTCGCTAAATTTTCGAAAGTAATAAACATCCTGTTTCAGGAATGCTTTTTTTGAAAAATACCATTCATTAATAATTGCCAAAACTATCTTATGAGTAGAAGAATTAAAAAGGTTGCGGTACTGGGTTCCGGAGTAATGGGATCCGGTATAGCCTGCCATTTTGCCAATATAGGCCTTGAGGTTGTCATGCTGGATATTGTTCCCTTTGACCTCAGTGATGAAGAAAAAAATAACCCGGCTGCCCGAAACCGGATTGTAAATGACGCTCTTAAAAAGGCCATCAAGTCCAAACCAGCCCCGCTATATGATAAGGCCTTCGCTTCCAGAATTACCACGGGTAATTTTGATGACGATTTTAAGAAAATCAAGGATTGTGACTGGGTGATCGAGGTAGTTATTGAAAGACTTGACATTAAAAAACAAATCTTCGAAAAGGTTGAAAAATACAGGACTCCAGGCACACTGGTAACTTCGAACACCTCAGGGATTCCTATTCATATGATGACCGAAGGCCGCAGCGAAGATTTCTGTAAACATTTCTGCGGGACCCACTTTTTCAACCCACCGAGATATCTTAGGCTATTTGAAATCATTCCTACCAAAGAAACAAGCCAGGAAGTCATTGATTTCTTCATGCACTATGGAGACGTTTACCTTGGCAAACAGCCGGTACTTGCCAAAGATACCCCTGCCTTCATCGGAAACAGGATTGGAGTATACTCCATGGCTAAATTATACCAACTGACCACCGAATTGGGATTGAGCATTGAAGAGGTGGACAAATTGACGGGGCCGGTTATCGGACGCCCGAAGACAGGAACCTTCCGCCTGGGAGACCTCGTCGGCCATGATGTTGCGGCAAAAGTAATGCAGGGAATTAAAGATAATTGCCCTGATGACGAACAGGCCAAAACTTTTGTGCTGCCCAAATACATGGAATTCCTGTTGGAAAACAAATTCCTTGGAAATAAAACAGGCAAGGGTTTTTACGAAAAAACAAACCAAAAGAACGAAAAAGGCAGAAAGATCATTAATGCCCTCAACCTGGAAACCCTGGAATACGCTCCCAGCAAACGCCCTAATCTTCCAAGTCTTTCCCTGGCCAAAAATATCGACAGCCTTGAAAAACGGATACAGGCAGTTTTCAATGCAGAGGATAAAGGTGGCGAATTGGTGCGAAATTCGCTTTTAGGTTTATTCGCCTATGCCTCCAACAGAATTCCGGAAATATCTGATGACATCTACAGTATCGACAATGCGATGAAAGCAGGATTTGCCTGGGAAATAGGACCTTTTGAATATTGGGACATCATTGGTGTAGAAAAGGGCATTGAAATGGCCGAAACACTTGGTGACACCGTTGCTGACTGGGTCAAGGATATGGTAGGAAAAGGCAATACCTCCTTTTACAAAAGAGAGGATAATGTCCGTAAATTCTACGATATAAGTAGCGGTTCCTACAAAACCGTTCCGGGAACTGAAGAATTCATTATTCTTGACAACTACAGAAGTCAGGAGCCTGTTTACAAAAATACAGAAGTCACCCTCCACGATATCGGAGACGGTGTGCTTTGTCTGGAATTCACCAGCATGCATAATTCTATCGGAGAAGGTGTATTACGTGGAATCAATGACTGCATTCAGATCGCTGAAGAAGGAGACTGGAAAGGGCTTGTCATTGGAAATAATGCGACTAATTTCTCCGTTGGTGCAAACCTCATGTTGATCGCTCAGTTGGCATATGCCCAGGATTACGATGAATTGAATTTTGCCGTAAACCTATTCCAGCAAACGACCATGAGATGCCGGTACTCCAGTATCCCGGTGGTAGTTGCTACCCAGGGATATGTATTCGGAGGTGGTTGTGAAACCCTTATGCACTGCGATGGTGCAGCCGTTGCTGCAGAATCATACATTGGTCTCGTTGAGGTAGGGGTAGGATTATTACCTGGCGGCGGCGGTACCAAGGAGTTCGCCTTGAGAGCTTCGGATGCATTCTTCGAAGGAGATGTTCAGATCCCAACCCTCATAGAAAAATTCAAATCCATTGCACTGGCCAATGTGGCCACATCAGGATATGAAGGATACAATAATGGAACTTTGATCAAAGGCAGAGACGTAATTGTTACCAATAAGGACAGAAATATCGCCGAAGCCAAAAAGATGGTGCTTTCCATGTCAGAGAATTATGTTCAACCTGTTCAACGTCAAGACATTACTGTCCTTGGACGAACAGGTATGGCTGCCCTCTATGTGGCCGCCAATGAGCTGAAACTCGGAAATTATGCCAGCGAGCACGATATCAAGATCGCCAGAAAAATTGCCTACGTACTTTGCGGAGGTGATCTGACCGGCCAACAACAAGTATCAGAACAATATCTGCTGGATATTGAAAGAGAAGCATTTATGAGTCTTTGCGGTGAACAAAAAACACTGGAAAGAATTCAGCATATGTTGACGACAAATAAGCCATTACGTAACTAAACACATAGACACATAGCTCACAAAGTATAGTATGTTTACGATGTGACTATATGTTAAAAATAATACAACAATCATGGAAGCATATATAATCAAAGCATATAGATCAGCAGTCGGGAAAGCCAAGAAGGGTGGTTTCAGGAATTACCGTTCGGATGACCTGGCTGTAGATGTAGCCAAACATTTATTAGCTCAGACTCCTGAACTCGATCCCACCCTCATCGATGATGTGATCGTAGGATGTGCCAATCCGGAAGGAGAACAAGGGTTTCAGATCGGTCGCCAGATTTCACTACGGGCCTTTGGCAAAAGTGTACCGGGAATGACGGTCAACCGTTATTGTGCCTCAGGTCTGGAAACCATTTCTATTGCTACTGCAAAAATCAAGGCAGGCATGGGACACATTTATCTTGCCGGAGGTGCCGAAAACATGAGTATGATCCCTATGACCGGTTATAAACTGGCCCCTGCCTACAAGGTAGCTAATGAAACACCTAACTACATGGTAGGTATGGGTATCACAGCGGAAGCAGTAGGTAAAAAATACGGAATCTCCCGGGAGCAGTCTGACGAATTTGCCTTTAATTCACATAAGAAAGCGGCCAAAGCCATTGATGAAGGGAAATTCAAGGATGAAATTGTTCCGGTTACCGTTGAAGAGGTATTTGTCAGGAACAACAAAAAAGTAAGTACTTCTCATACGGTTGATACGGACGAAGGAGTCAGACGGTCAACTACCATGGAAGCACTCGGCAGATTGAGACCTGTTTTTGCCAGAGACGGGATCGTAACTGCAGGTAATGCCTCTCAGACATCTGACGGTGCAGCTTTTGTTTTGGTGGTGAGTGAAGAAATGGTCAAGCAACTGAATCTGCAACCGATCGCCAGATTGGTGTCCTGTAGTGTGGCAGGAGTTGATCCTTTATATATGGGGATCGGGCCGTGTGCTGCTATTCCGAAAGCATTGCAAAACGCCGGTTTGACGCTTAACGATATAGAACAGATAGAGCTCAATGAAGCCTTTGCTGCCCAATCCCTCGCAGTCATTCAGGAAGCAGGCCTCAACCCTGACATTGTCAATGTGAATGGAGGCGCCATTGCCCTCGGTCACCCGCTGGGATGCACAGGAGCCAAGCTTTCCACTCAGTTGTTCAACGAAATGCGTCGCCGCAATCAAAAATACGGTATGGTTACCGCATGTGTGGGTGGCGGACAGGGTATTGCCGGTATTTACGAGCTGTTAAATTAAGAAAATGAAGTTTTTGTTATAAATTGAGTGCCATTCCGGATAACCGGGATGGCACTTTTAATTTTGAGACCTTTGGCCCTGTTGCTTCTTTTTTTACTACCCAGAGAAATCAAAATTTAAACATAATTCTAGTAAAAACATCATGAGTTTTCTTAAAGCAGAATGGCGTAAACTTATCCTGGCCAACTACGTGGTAGATCCAAAAATATTAGAGCCCTACGTTCCCTTCGGAACAGAACTGGACCTGTGGGAAGATAAATGTTACCTGAGTCTCGTTGGTTTCATGTTTAAAAATACACGGCTCTTAGGTATAAAAATCCCTTTTCATGTAAATTTTGAGGAAGTCAATCTTAGATTTTATGTTAAAAGAAAAGTGGCTGGAGAATGGCGAAGAGGTGTTGTTTTTATAAAGGAAATCGTTCCCAAACCAGCATTGACCTTTGTTGCCAATACCGTCTATAAAGAAAATTACGAAACGATGAAGATGCGACATACCTGGGAAGCATCAGATCACTCCTGGCGTATTGCTTACGAGTGGAAAACGGGTAACTTATGGAATAATCTCGAAGTTATTACAGAAAAAAACACCAGCCCTATTCAACCGGGTAGTGAAGCAGAGTTTATCACAGAACACTATTGGGGATATGCAACTGTCAATGAAAAAAAGACTAATGAATATGAGGTAACCCATCCTAGGTGGGAGCAATATGTTGTTCAGAAATTTAAAACCGATGCAGATTTCCATCGTACTTATGGTAACAAATTCAGTTTCCTTAATCAATCCTCCCCCGCCTCCGTTATGGTTGCTGAAGGGTCGGAAATTACTGTTGAAACCAAAAAGGTATTAAAACCATGAATTTGGCTTGGTAAACTCTAATGGTCGTTTTTTGTTTAAATGGCATCTCTTAACGCTTGCTTGAAGGATTTTTTATGTTGAAACAACGTATAATTTCGCACTTGGAAGCATGAACATATTTTCATATCTTTGTAATTATGGAAAAAACTGATAAAAAAGTCATCAACAATGACCTGGCTGAAAAGCTTGAAAGGACAGCATTTATTCTCAAAACAGTTGCACACCCAATGCGGCTTGGTGTCATCCATTTACTGGAGCAGCACCCCAGATTATCTGTTTCAGAGATCTGCGACATGCTTGACACGGAGCAATCCCTGACTTCACACCATCTTCAAAATATGCGATTAAAGGGTATTCTCAATGTAAAAAGGGAGGGAAGAAGTATGTATTACTCTCTCAAGGAAAGAGATGTTTCCCTTATTTTGGAATGTCTGGAAAATTGTCAGTGCAATATGTAACCTATCCAAAAACGATCACGACTCAAACAAACATCAAACAGTACAATGGGATTATTTAGGAAAGGCTCTAAGGCTTACAGTATTTTCAATTTTAAATGTCCAAAATGCAACGAAGGCAACCTTTATGCAACCCGGTCTTTTGCTTTCAAAAAATCCTTCGAAATGCATGAAAATTGTCCGGTATGTAAGCAGGATTTTGAACCTGAACCAGGGTTTTATTATGGTGCTATGTTTATTTCATACATCTTCACCGCTTTTTTCTGTATCGGTTTTCTGTTGGTATTTCATTGGGTTTTTGATTTCAGCCTAATGGTGTCATTTGGGATGTTGGTGGCATTTATTGTTATCTTTTTTGTTGTCATTTTCCGTCTTGCAAGATCCATATGGATCAGCATGAATGTCAGGTTTAATCCACCCCAGCCTGCAAACCCTTAGATATTTTTCGCTCACTAACCACAACCTAAAAAAATGGACGAACGTATTCTTCACCTCGTGCAAAAAAAATATCCGCAGGTTGCGGAAAAAGCACTACAGGAAGAAATTGCTACCGTAGGAAAATTGATGGATTTCAAAGCAGATGAAATTATTATGGATTATGGAAGTTATGTTCGCTTCGTACCATTGATCCTGGAAGGCTCCATTAAAGTTTCCCGTGAGGATGCAGAAGGAAACGAACTATTTCTTTATTATTTAAGTCCGGGAGAAACCTGTTCGATGTCCTTCACTTGTTGCATGATGAATAAAAAAAGTGAGATCCGGACGGTTGCTGAAGAAGATACCATTGTCATTGCCATCCCAATCCGTTATATGGATTTATGGATGAGTAAATATCAGAGTTGGAAAAATTTCATTCTTTTATCTTATGACGACAGAATGAATCAATTGATAAAAACAATAGACAGCATTGCTTTCCAGAAAATGGATCAAAGACTGTTCAATTACCTCGAAAAAAAGGCCAAAGCTACTGACTCCAGGATCATCAATGCAACACATCAACAAATTGCATACGACCTGAATGCTTCCAGGGAAGCCATTTCCAGATTGCTCAAACAACTAGAAAAAGATGGTGAGGTAAGGCTTGGCCGCAATAAGATTGAGCTGGTAGATGGATAACCATGAAAAGAAAAAAATTCTACTAAAGAATTTCCCTGTATTTGACCAGTCCGATCTGGTAGAAACTATTGCACAGAACAGTATGTTCCTGGCACTTTCGGAGCATGCTGAAATCCTACAGGAAAACCTCTATATCAATTCCATCCCTCTTGTCATTAAAGGGACTGTAAAAGTAACGCGGGTAGACTCCAAAGGTCGTGAAGTATTCCTTTATTACATCAAAGATGGCCAATCCTGCGCCATGACCCTCACCAGTATTCTTCGACGAGAAAAAAGCAAGGTAAGAGCTCAAACAATGGAACCTACTCAATTGCTTACCATTCCCGTAAAGATCATCTATGATCTGAACAAAAAATTTCCGAGCTGGCAACAATTCGTTATCGATACTTTTAGCTTCAGATTTGACGAAATGATCCAAACCATTGAAGGGATAGTATTCTCTAATATGCATGAACGCGTTCTGCGTCATCTGGTAAAAAGAGCGGAAAGCCAGGGGTGCGGAAATTTGGTTATTTCACACCAGGAAATCGCCAATGATCTGGCAACCTCAAGAGAGGTTATTTCCAGGTTATTAAAACAAATTGAAAAAAAGGGATTAATAACCCTGGCCCGCAACAAAATTGTGCTTGCAGAATCCATGTGGAAAAATAAAAAAGAGTTTATGTAACAAAAGTCACATCGTTGACCTGGCTTTATCCACTACCTTTACTTTCAACAATAAGAAATATGAGTAAAGTTCTTAAATTCATCATGGTATGCATCCTCTGCATTGCCATCATCTCCGGAATAGGATTACTGGTTAAATATTTTTTCATTCAATAAACCTCCACCACGGTGAGGATAAAAATCAGATTATTATGAAAAAGAATGTTGGAAACATTGACAAAACTGTACGTTTGATCGTTGCATTGGCTATTGTCGTGCTATTGTTCATGGAAGTGGTAGCCCTGACTTCCACACTCGGGATAATACTTGCTGCCGTAGCGGTTATTTTCGCTGCCACAGCATTAATGGGTACCTGTCCGTTATATCTTCCATTCGGTTTGAGTACGGTTAAAGGTAAAAAAGAGTAGGTTTTTACGCCAAAAAATTAAAGGGCGCTCCGAATGATTCGGAGCGCCCTTTTTTAATTCAAGAACTTAAAACAAAATCATTAAAATTCTCGTCCTTTAAGCATTCCATGCCAGTACATTCTTGGCAATCCGTAAGCTTTAAGCGCATACATACTGTAACGCTCTTCAGCCTGATTGAATGGGAATGATTCTTTAGGTTCTCCTGAATAACCGGAAAATTCAGCAAGGATAAGTTTACCATAACCGGTAACCAAAGGACAGGAAGTATATCCGTTATATTGTGCACCTAATGGTCTGCCTGCAATCATATTCATTATGTTCGCCGTTGTGGTAGGTGCTTGTTTTCTGATAGCCGCTCCTGTTTTCGAAGTAGGCAAGCTACTGCAATCACCTAATGAAAATACGTTTGAATATTTGTTGTGCTGTGTAGTGTGCTTATCAACATCCACCCACCCGGATTCAGCAGCCAAAGGACTATTTTTGATAAAATCCGGTGGTCCCTGTGGAGGCGTAACGTGCATCATATCATATTTCATGGTGATTTTCTCACCAGTTGCCATTACTTCGAAGTCCGCTTCTTTTTTGTCTGCACGGATCTCGACAAGGTTATGGCCATATTGAGCATCAATTCCATAATTATCTACTACTTTGTTTAGAGCAGCAGCATATTTAGGTACGGCAAAGATTCCGCCACCTGCGCTCATGAACTTCACGTCTACATTCGGACGAATTCCCTCGCGATCAAAATGGTTACAAGCCAAATACATGATCTTTTGAGGTGCTCCACCGCATTTGATCGGAGTATTGGGCTGTGTAAAGAGAGCTGTTCCTGACTGGATAGCTTTGATGTTATCCCAGGTACTCTCTACTGTATCATATGAGTAGTTGGAACAAACCCCGGTTCCTGGTTTTCCAACACTTTCTTTCAGTCCGGGGATTGCATCCCAGTTGATTTGAATCCCTGCTGCAACGACAAGGTAATCATAGGTTACGGAATCTCCACCTGCGAGGGTTACACTGTTTTTATCAGGATCAAAAGAGGCTACCTTGTCCTGAATCCAGGTGGCTCCCAATGGGATATAATCTTTTTCGTCCCTCATGGATATTTCCTTCGGGAAAACACCTCCACCTACGAGGGTCCAGATAGGTTGGTAATAATGTTTTTCAGAGGGTTCAATAATTGCAACTTCTGGTGCATGTTTTTGATTGAGGAGTTGTGCTGCTACAGCAAGACCTGCGCTACCTCCTCCAACGACTACAACTTCGTGATGTGCCATGTTTATTTCTTTGTTTTGTCTTTTTAATAATTTGATTTAAACTTACTTGAGTGGCTTAAAGCCAATATCCCGGTTTTTCATATAGATGCCAAAGGCTTTGGCAAAATCCATTAGGAAACTCAGAGATTTTTGACGATCGGAATCTTTCATTGCCTGGTAAAGTCCCCAGGGACCACCAACTTTGGCCGGTGGCATTTCACTGGCTTTGGAAACAGCCATGGTCATTCCAGATAAGAAATCCTTAATAGCGTCAAGATCCAGACCTTCCTTAACGGCCTTTCTGATTTCCGAGTCAAAAGTATCCATCATCATAGCCATCATACCTGGCAGTTGTTCTGCCATTTCGAGCATTGCATAGAATTTCTCTACGGTTTCCGGTGCTGTGATTTTTTCGGAAAGTTCCAAAGCAGCCTGAAGGCGCTTGTCAATGTCAATGCCTTTTTGAACGGCATTTTTGTAAGTTTCATCCGCAATATCTGCTACCATACTGACCATACCCGGTGCCTGATTGGCAAAATCGAACAATCCGTTCAATTTTTCCACCATTTCAGGAGCCGTCAGTTTTTCGGCGAGATCCAGCGCAGTTTGTAACCGTTTGTCGATGTCCACCCCTTTGGCAAATGCGTTACGGTATCCTTCATCCACGATATCCGCACCCATACTTACCATTCCGGGGATCTGATCAGCAAACTTAAACAAACCATCAAGCTTTTCTACCATTTCCGGTGCGGTCAGTTTTTCAGCAATTTCCAAAGCTGCTTTCAGTCGCTGATCAATGTCCACTCCGCGTGCTGCGGCTTTGGAATATCCCTCATCGACAACATCAGCGGCCATGCTCACTAAACCGGGACCGCGCGACATAGCCGTCGAAAGGCCATCAACAGCCTTCTCAATCGTTTCTATGCGCTCGAGAATATGGTCTAAAGCTTTTAGGGTTTTTTCCGTAGCCAGCCTTTGCTCGAGCTGTTGCCCTGCCTCAGAATCCAGCCACGATGATTGTCCATTAGTACCCATGTGCTAAAGTTTGATTAGAAATTAAGTTTCAAAAAAAGAGGAAAATTGGTCTCCTATCCTATTAATAGTCAATAAAAATGAAGGAAACCGGAAATTCAAAATAATAATTAAATTTAAGCAGGTACAAACATATGAAATAATATTCATTAATTCATGGATTTTTCAGATTTTTATTTCCTCCAGAATATCAGCCTGCCAGAGCTACCTCTTCTAACCACACTTTATTTGCGCAGGGTTTAAGCTGTAAAACTTTTTTCCACAAGGCTTTTAAAACCTGGTCCGATTTTCCCTTTGCGCCAAAATCCGAATTTAATTTGGCTTTATAGATCCAAATAGCTGCTTTAATAAAATTAAGATTTGATTCTTTTTGATATCCCGAAAATTGTTTGTTACGCTTAAGGAATTGCCTGAATGCTTCCGCAAGAGAAAATAGTGCTTCCGTTTCTCCAATTTCAAAATATATTTTTAGTTGGATGATCTTCGCCGCTGCATGGTAAAAAGGATCCGTAAATTCTACTTCGTGTAATAAATCCAGCGTTTTATCATAATCCTTTTTGGCAAAATACAAGGCCGTTAGATTGTAAGTATAAACATTGAATTGTTCCTCAGGAATTAAATGTGTTTTGTATTCATGAATAAACCGGTCCGTCCAGTCAAATTCCTGTAACCTAATGGCTGAGGTAATGATATTGGTATAATCCCATTGAGATAAAAATCCATTATTGATCAACAAATCTCTTTCCAGCAATGCCTTGTATAGGGTAAAAATTTCTTCATAAAAGGACGACCGACCGGAATTGATCTTCCTGACACAATAATTCAAGGCATAGCTGTAAACAGTATTCAATTCATTCGGAGGAAAGATATGGCTTTTTTCTTCAAGGTATTTCCTTAGTTTAAAATAATGAACTTCTTCTTGTTCAGTCAACATCTCCAGGGTCAGAAAGTATAATTGAATGGCAGGGATATTTTCGTATTGCTGCTTTTCTTTTTTGTATCGCTCCAATAATTCAGGAAGAAAATGAGGCTGGTATCCCGCATTGATGACCATATTCCTGCTTTGCATATCACAAGCTATCCTGAGCTTATTCGCAAAATAATAAAGATCCAAGCTGTCATTTTGAGACTGGAGGCCTTTACTCATGGACCTCTTGTCTCCACTTAAGGAGAATTGATCCATGATTTCATGGAACTTGTACTGTTGGTGAAAACTGGAATAATTGGAATATAGGCTGTTTTCAAGTAATTGTTGATAACGTCTTGTAATTGCGTTAAAACCATGGTAATGTTCTCGCTTAATAAGCGATTTAGCCAAAAGGTTTTGTTTTATTAAAGGATCACTCAGATACTCCTGGAAGGCCAGGAAATCCTGCAATAATTTAAAAAGGTCTGAAATAATATTATTTAGCTTCAACTCACGGTAATCTCCTCCGTCGAATAACTTTTTATAAACCAGCTTTTTAGAAAGATCGACTTTTGATGGTCGGGAACAGTGATTGAGTAGGATATCACAGAGTTTTTTTACTTTTTTGTTTTTGTTGATGAACGCAGCATGAACATACTCACTGAATTTTTGCCGTTCCCGTTCATTTAAGGCAATTAACGTTATATAGAGTTTGGACTTTATCATTTATCAATCTATAGAAAAATTAATATTTTATTGATTTACAATTAATTACAAATTAATTATCCCTAAAAATATCTATATTATTCAAAAAATGTACTTTTTTGATGTGTTTTCTACAAGTACATTTGTATCAGAAAGTTATTTTTCCATTAACTAAAAGGTATTTTTGGATATTCCGGATAGATCTGAAAACTCCTAAAGCCTTTAAAACTTACTAAAAATGCAAAAAAGTACCCTGGATTATTTTTTCGGAGTCCTCTTTCTGGTATTGCTGACTGCGATTCCAAAAAGTTACGGACAAACATTTACAGCTTCGGATGCAGGCATAAACTCCGGCAATGAAGTTTGCATTGATGTTTCAGTAGCTGACTTTGAAAATGTCATTGCTATGCAGTTCAGCATCAACTACGATGCCAGCCTGTTGACCTTTTCGGGTTTATCAAACCTTTCAGCTCTCGAGTTGAGCACTGCAAATTTTGGAGACATTTCAGACCAAAACGCAATAACCTTCTCCTGGATAGAACCTACCTTGACGGGAGTAAACCTAACCGACGGAGACATTATTTTCTCCTTGTGTTTTTCAGCCAATAGTACCGAAAACACAACCACACCCATTAGTTTCTCCGGCAATCCGACTGCTATAGAAGTACTCGACAGTGACGACCAGTTACTCTCCCCTTCCTTTAATGACGGCTCCATCACCATTTCTTCAGTCAATGGATCATTGGAAATAGTCAGCACTTCCATTACCCCTGAACTTTGCGATGGAAATAACGGTGGCATTTCAATCAACGTTGCAGGAGGAACACTACCGGTGGCATTTGAATGGCAAGGCCCAGATGGTTTTAGCTCCAACTCCGAATCTCTGAATAACCTGGCAGCAGGAAATTACCAACTCACCGTAACGGACGCTGATGGCAGTATTCTCGAAACAGATTTTACCGTTCCTGATCAGGACCTGGAAATCACCAATGCCTCTGTTGACCCCATAGGTTGTGATATGTCCGGTGGAAGTATTGATATCACTACCAATGGAATTGATCCGGTATATATCTGGAGCAACGGAATGAGTTCTGAGGACATAGAGGTAGGCACACCCGGTATTTACTCTGTGACCATTACAGAAGGCAACTGCAGCATTTCGGAAAGTTTCGAAATATTGATGGAAGACGGATTGGCTGCATATGCCTATGATTGCACCTATTTTAACCCTGACCTTACCGAAGCGGAACTTCATGTTGTACTGTGGTGTGGCGGAACGGCCCCACATACTTTCACCTGGAGCAACGGCACCGTTGAAACTACCAGTGAAAATCACAGTTCCATAACTATTACTAATCCCGGAGATGAACTCTACAGCGTTACCATTACAGATGATTTCGGATTTGAACTCATCCTGGATCAAATGGAGGTAAATTGTGTGTTCGCCCCTCAGATCTCTGCCGTGGTAACTGATGTTAATTGTATTGAAGGCACCCTTGGGAATATTGACATCACCGTCGACGGTGGAAGTGAAAATTTCGAATTTCTCTGGAGCAATGGCGCTACTTCTGAAGATATTGGTGAATTAGCTTCCGGGAATTACAGTGTAACCGTCACAGACCTTGAAACAGGAGAAAGCACTTCAGATTCATATTTCGTGGGAGGTAATTTAAACCTCGCTTATGCTTATGAATGTCAATACCCTATTTCAGCCACTACCACGGTTATTGCATGGAGTGGAATTGCCCCTGTTACATATGAATGGAGCAATGGATTTACAGAAACGGTCAATAACCCTGATCAGGGCAACCTCAGTAGTCTAACCGTACCATTTTCTAATGATCCCATTGCTTTTACCGTTACGGTTACGGATGCTACCGGCTGTTCTGAAACTATTGAAACCATTGCTGATTGCGAAACTCCGGATGGTGATCTTGTTTTAGCCATTTCCCCTGAACAATCTCAGGTCCAGCCCGGAGAGGAGGTCTGTCTGGATGTGGTTGCAGGTAATTTCGAAGACATCATTGCCATGCAATTTACATTAGAATGGGATGAATCACTGCTGAACTATAACGAGGTCACCAATTTGAATTTACCGGATTTATATGAAACCAGTTTCGGGAACCCTTTTCCGAATAACCTGACCGTCAGCTGGGTGGATTTTTCCCTATTGGGACAAACAGTCGATGAAACTACGCCACTATTTACAGTGTGTTTTACGGCTCTTGCCGAAGGTTCGGCAACGATCGGCATCACAGATTCACCAACTGATATTGAAGTGATCAACAATATGGATGAGGAAGTAAGTGTTGCTACCAGCGGCGGACTCGTCAATATCGGAGAGCAAACTTCCGGGGACGGTTCCGTTTACGTTACCACTGCCTTCGCGACTCCGGGAGAAGAAGTTTGTGTTGAAATAAGAGCAGTCGATCTTTTGGGACTTTCCGGTATGCAGTTCAGTGTCAACTGGGATCCGGGAGCTCTTGGGTACCTGGATGCTGAGATGTTTGATTTCTGGGCACCGGACATCTCTACCTTTAACGGCATACAGGCCTCTCAGGCAGATCAGGGATTACTGCGGTTTTATTACATCTCCGACAATTTGGAAGAGGGATTAAATCTGGCAGAAGATACTCCGCTGTTTGAAATATGTTTTGAGGTACTTGCCAATGAAGGGACTGCTTCAGTTGATATTACCGACAACCCCATTCCTGTAGAATTCATCAACCTGGATGCCCTTTTAATGGATGTAGGCGTTTCCGGCGGTGAAGTCATCATTCTTGACGGAATGTGGCCAGGTGATACGGACATTAATGGCATTGTAAACCAATACGATTTGCTCAATTTGGGTATTGCCTATGGTGCCGAAGGAGTAGCGAGGATTGAAAGTACGGACTGGACACCATTTTATGTCCAGGACTGGACAGAAAGCACTCCGGCTTCAGGGATCAACTTTAAACATATGGATACGGATGGGAATGGTACCATCAACGCCCAGGATACTCTAGCCATTGCACTTAACTGGGGACTTACCAATGATAATTGGGATGAAGACGGGTTTATTCCAGATACGGAGATTAGTTTCACCCAGGAGGCTCCGTTTTTTATTGAAAGCGATACCGTCACTACTGATCAAATTGCCAGTTTTGATATTGTCCTTGGAGATGAAATAAACCAGGCTGCAAACATTTACGGCCTAGCATTCACCATAACATTTAACCCGGAGGTTACCGTGCCGGGAAGTGCCCAGGTCCTGTTTGACAATTCCTGGCTTGGCATCCCAGGGCAAAATTTGTTGTCCATCTACAAGGAAGATTATGAAGCCGGCGAACTGCATGTTGGAGTTACCAGGACGGATGGTTTAAATATTTCCGGTCATGGAGATATCGGAGTCATGCAAATAACGATCAAGGATGTGATTTTCAGAGGAGACCTTACGGAGATGCAACTAGGCATTGAAAATGTTCGAATCATCGATGTTACAGAGCAGGATATCCTGGTGACTCCCATCGAAACTACCGCCTACATTGATGTTACGACCAATACTTTCAACCCGGATATTCAAAGCAAAATTAAGGTCTACCCTTCTCCGGCAACTGATAAAATATTCATCAGTGCGGAAAACATTGAAGTTTCCGATATCGAGTTATATAATGCTCAGGGAAGCATGATACGAAAAACTAATCAAGCTCTTACTGAATTAAAAGTTGATGTGTTGTCACCAGGTAGTTATTACCTTAAAATCCTGACTGATCAGGGTATTGTAATCAAACACATTTCAAAAATATAGTCCCATAAACGCGAATCTCTCACAAGGGCCTCTTTTATAGAGGCCCAACAAAAAAATTAATCATGAAAAATATATTTGCAACACTTGTTTTGACTGTTTTTTCAACCCTCCTTTTTTCCCAAACTGCCACACTTTCCGGCAGTATTACTGATCCCTATGGGGATAATATTGACGTCACCACCATAACCCTTCTGGACAGCGGCGATAATATTGTTGCAGTTACATCCGGTTGGGATTTCAATTTCACGGGTTTGACTCAAAGCGAAACCTACAGGCTAACCTTCGAAAAAAACGAATCTCCACTGAATGGACTGTCCACATTTGATATGGTATTGATAGTCAAGCACATTTTAGGGGTTCAGCCATTGTCATCAACATTGCTTTTGTATGCAGCAGATGTAAATAATTCCACCACCATTACCGTTTATGATTTAGTTCTATTAAGAAGACTCATTCTTGCTATTGATTCAGAATTGCCGGTCCCTTCCTGGCAATTCCTGCCGGCAAGTGTCAACACTTTCCCGGGAACTACCACATTTAATGAGATTGAGGTCAACATGAATGTTCAAAACATCACAGTTGATGTAAAAGGATTTAAAATGGGTGATGTTAACGGATCGGCAATACCTGATTAACAACTGATTGTTAAAGGATTTAAAAAGCCTTCAGATGTTGGACATCTGAAGGCTTTTTTTAAAAGGCATTCTTCGCCCGTTCCGCATCCCGGTAATTTCGCTGGTAAGGTAACTTAAGGAATCCGAACGTACTTCCTTTTGCCCGAATATAGAAGCTAAAGGCCTGACGATCAGGCGTCCAGTTAAAGCCTGCCTCCCAACAGTGAATGTCCCGACGGAACCCAAGATCCGGGTAGGTAAGTCGCTGATTGGTGAAATCATAACCAATCCGTCCAATGGTTATGTACCAGTTTTTGGACAATTGAATATTCCCCCGGACATCAATTGAATTGGTACTGATGATCAAGGTGTCTTTATCTGCAAGAGTTCGTTCCCATCGCGCCGTCATATTATGAGCGATCCTGAAGTTTTCAAACAAACTTAAAAAATCCTCCTCTCCGGTTTCTTCTTTAGAACTTCTTCTGTCTTCTACAACCTCAGATTCTTTCCCCTGGAATAATTCCCTTATTTTAGAAACGGTCAAATTTGAATTCAGGGAAAATGTTCCTCCCGTAAACTGCAATAACTTTCCGGTTTCCTGGAAATAGAATACTTCCACACGTTCACGTCTTGTACCTTCATCATTAACCTGATTCAGGTATGGATCCCAGCTCAGCCTGAAAGTAAAATTAGTCAATCCCTTAAACAATCTTGTTCGCCCACTGGCCGTAACAACGCTCCACTGATATTGGGGACTTGCAAAATTATAACTTCCGCCGACATTGATGGATTCAAATATCTTCAGTTTCTTCGCCGTAGAGTCCCTTTTGGAAAGATATTTGGCTTCGAAGTTATTGACAAAACCATAGGTAAAACGCATCTGCATTCCACTACTGGAGGGAGCTCCGTAAATATTTCCATCAAAAATCGAATAAGGATCGTCATAATATTCATCCGGAGTACTAAAATCCCTTTCTTCCAGAAACCAGTTTGGATTAGCTGTATAATCCGGAGAATAAGAAAAGCCAAGGGTAGGTTTAATCACATGCCTCAACCCCATTAATCGACTGCGTTTAAACCTCAATGTTCCAAATATCTGTGTATTCACAGAAGCGGACATGTCTAAGGTACGATAGGCTCTAAAACCATTAAGCAGGGTATCCAGTGCATAACCATAGTTTAGAGTGTCCTTGGTGATCACTCCTGTTTCACTGGTATCAATATCCACCGTTGGAATTTCAAATTGTTCCTTCAGCAATGTCTTACCGTACCAGACTTCCTGATACCGGACACTTGGGTTAAAATTGAAATACTGGAATAACTTGAAAGAAGTCCCGGAAGAAATGTTTTGTTTCATACCATACCTTGCATCATCAAGTGTCTGATTGGTAAAAAAGGTGGAATCTACACCTGTAAATGTACTTTTCGCTTCAGAAGTATATTTGAAGGTAATATCCTCATACCATTTTGCTTTTCCGGAACGTTGCTTTTTCCTAAACGGATATAGGGTTTGTGTCTGGAAATTCAACTTGGGAAAATTAACCGTTATTTGTTTACTCGATGTGTTTTGACTATGGCTGAAAGAAGCATTAAAGTTAAAAGGTTTATCCCGCCAGCTTTTACTGAAATTGAGATTGGAACTCAATGAATTATTCAACACGTTATCCGCACGGTTACTGACCGTACTTTGATAATCATTGATCTGAAAATTCACCGATCCTCCAAAATTCATAGTAGGATGTGCGGAACGATCCTGATTGTGTGTCCAGCGGATGGAAAAGGATTTAGAAGAAGAAATAGAACCATCACTGGCTTCTTCTACCCTACGATCATCAAAACCCAGGTTAAAACTCCCGTTATATCTGTATTTTTTGCGGTACTGGGAAGCAGCCGAAACGCCCCAGGTACCTGTAAAAAAGTATACGTTACTCCTTACCGACAAGTTAAAATGATCTCCCAAAGGGAAAAACCAACCTAATCCTTTCAACCCCATTCCCTGGTCAGCGGAAAAATCAAATTCAGGAAACAATAAACCGGTTCCTCTGGGTTCCGTAACCGGGAAAAAGCCAAAGGGCAACCACAATGGAGTTGGGATGCCCATCAATTCAAGATTTAGGGGTCCGGACACCACCATTTTATTGGCAATAATTTTTTGCTTTTTACTGTGTACCCCAAAGTGAGGTTCATCTGCAGAACAAGTGGTAAAAATAGCATCTTCCGAATAAATGATATCCTGTTTTTCCTCTGTTGAATCTTTTGGCGGATTACTGATGAATTTGGATCGGGCCGCATGGATGATCACATCTTGTTGCTGAGTAGTAATATCGTAGACAATCCCTTTTTCGGTCTGGAAATTATACCGCATTTTTTTGGCCTCGAATTCCTGGGTCTCATCTTTGAACACAGGAAAGTTGGCCATTCTGCCTGTACTGTCAGGCATTCCTTCTGCCGTGACAATACTTGTACTCCAGTCCAGGACGATATGAGCAGCCTGCAGGTTTATCGTTTTATAATCCACAGTAGCCTCGCCGTATAAATGGATCTTCTGGTTGACCATATCGGTAATCATCGAATCTCTTGCGGAGGAGATCACTTCTGCATCAAGGGAGTCAGAAGACATTTTATAGGAAATGCGGGGAGGCTGGGCCACGGGAACTATAGAATCAGCTGCAATGGGATCAAAACCGGGAGGTATGGAATCTCTGGCTGAATTTTCCTTAAGGTTAGCCGCTTTAGGGCGAATTTGGATGGAATCAACTGCAGGATTTACTTGTGCCTGCGATATTTTTACAAGGCCAAGTAAAATAAAAATAATATATAGTAGTTTTGTTTTCAAAGAGAGAATTATCTTATTTTGCAGGTTGTAAGCCAGGCAATTGTACTTTTTTTATAATTAAATCCCTATCTTTCCTTTATAAAGTATAAAGGTCTCAAAAAACATATTATGTTTAAAACTGCTGTCCTCATCCAAACGATCCTTTTGTCATTTATGACGGGAACTCCAGTTGATTTTAACGTTTCTTTATCGTTTTCTTCACATTTGACCTCCTGCCCGGATATTCAGGAAGAGGTTCCGGCTGACTTACACTGCTCATCAGCGCACAAAGCTAATGATTTGGCTTTAAATAACCTACCACAAAAACAATTGACCATTTCTTCTGAGGATTTAAATCAATTACTGGTTGAACAAAAGACCACTGGTCAATTAAAAACCCTCGTAATTGATCCTGGTCATGGAGGCCATGATCCCGGTTGTCTGGGGAAAAAATCACGAGAGAAACATTTAGCTCTGTCTATTTCCAAAAAACTGGCGGCAGTTATAAAGAAAGAACATCCTGACGTCAAGGTAATCCTCACCAGAGATACGGATGTTTTTATTCCACTACATAAAAGAGCTGCCATTGCTAACCGGAATAATGCTGATCTTTTTATATCCATACATTGTAATTCGATGCCTCCGGGAAACGGCCATGTGCACGGGACGGAAACATACGTTATGGGGCTGCACACTGCTCAACATAACCTCAATGTTGCCAAAAGAGAAAACGCCTCTATCCTCCTGGAGGCAGATTATGAAAAAAATTACGATTACGACCCCAATTCTCCGGAAGGGCACATCATGCTGAGCATGTTTCAAAATGCATACCTCGAACAGAGCATACAGTTCGCCGAACAGGTGGAGAAGCAATTTAAAGCCATCACCAACAGAAAAAGCAGAGGGGTAAAACAAGCAGGTTTCGTGGTATTAAAAGAAACCACCATGCCTAGTGTACTTATTGAAGCAGGTTTTTTAAGTAACACCAAAGAAGAAAACTATTTATACACCAAAAAGGGCCAGAATCAGGTGTCTGAAGCTATCCTGAAAGCTTTTTCCAATTACAAATCACAAATTGAACAGCATATTGACATCCCTGTCGCCACACAGGAACCTACACCCAAAGCAATTCCTACCGTACCAGCCCATCAGGACAAAGCACTTGCAAAAGAGGTGCCTCCCCAAACGTCCAATGAAGTTTATTACACCATAAACGAACCCAAGAGCTATGAATACAATCCGCCTGCCCCAGCTCCAACCCCTCGTCAGGAGGTTTCTAACCATCCAAAGGAGTTGAGTGCAAATGATATTTTTAAACCGGTTGAAGAGACCCCAACTTATTCCACCTATCCCGGTCTTGATTATGGCAACCGGAAATCACAAACCTATGATGTCCCGGCTGAATACGCTACTAAGCAGTCAAATACAGTAACCCGCAAATCTCCGGCATCTGTTCAAAGCAATAATTCTATCGATTTCAGGGTTCAACTGGCAGCATCGCCATACGTATTGAATACCAATACTACAAAATGGCAAAAAACCGGCTATCTTATTGAGATCATTCAGGAAGATAACCTGTATAAGTACCAGGCAAGAAAATTATCTTCACTTAACCAGGCTTTAGCAGCCAAATCAGATCTACGGCAAAAGGGATTTTCTGATGCCTTTATTGTAGCCTACCAAAATGGAAGGCGAATATCCATTGAAGAAGCCAAAAAGCAATTGGGCATTAAATAAAGGTAAATCAAGCACTTAAATTTTCTTTCTACGGATAATTTGCATCACTAATCTACAAAGTCAGATATTATTTCTAAAAAGTTACGACACTCTTGCCCGTAAGAGCGTTGTTTATTGTAGTAATATTTATCTTTGCACGTCTTAAAAAATGAACCTATAATAATAATGGCTAAAGAAATAAAAATCGGAATTTTGGCAATTGTTGCCATCGCGCTTTCTTTTTGGGGTTATAAATTCATTCTTGGATCCAACATATTGATCCAGTCCAACTCCTATAAAGTACTGTATGAAGATGTCGAAGGACTTCAAATTGGGACCCAGGTCCGAATAAGTGGAGTACCTAAAGGGGTTGTAGCAAGTATAGAATTACTCCCGGATGACAAAGAACACGTTCTCGTTACGCTCGACCTGGAAAAAGGTATCCGTGTTCCTAAAAACACCAACGCAGTAATTATCCAGACCAGCATGATGGGGGCCAAAGCAATTATCATGGAATATGGTGCCCCATGCAGCGGGGATGATTGCGCAGAACCCGGCAGTTTTCTCGCCGGTGAAACCAGAGGGCTTTTGAGCTCTTTAGCCAGTCCGGAGATCATTGAGCAGTACATGGACATTATCAATACCCAAATGCAGGCATTGGTTGATTCCCTTAATGCAGCATTGTTATCAGGAGGAGATGGTGGGGTAGCTGAAATGATGACCGACCTCAGACAAACGATGGCTAACCTCAATTCAGGAACAGGAAAACTCGATCAATTACTGAGTGCTTCCTCCGGCAACATCAACAAATCACTGGCCAGTCTGCAAACACTTACAGCTGAATTTGAAAACAAAAAGGATAATATCGGAAGTATTGTTGAAAATGCGGATAAAGTAACCAAACAGCTGGCCGATGGAGAGATTGAAAGTACCCTTCAGGAAGTGAATGCAGCGATTAAGAACCTTAAATCAACCCTGGCAACTGCAGATAGTACGCTGGAAGGATTAACCACTGTACTGGATGGAGCCAACAAAGGCGAAGGTTCTTTGGGTAAATTAATAAAAGATGAATCCTTGTATAACAATCTCAATACCATGAGCCAAAGAATTGATTCTTTGGTGGCGGATTTCCAGGCCAGACCGTATAGGTATGTCCCTCTAAAAAGCCAGCGAAAAGTAGAAAAAATGGATAAAAAGAACGAATCAAACTAAACACAATGGCTGAGAAGGCTGCTTTAAACAAAAAAATTGGCATTGTTGGAGGAGGACAACTGGGAAAGATGCTGGCCATCGCCGCCGGACCAATGCATCTTCAAATTTCTGCCCTCGATCAATCGAAAGATTTCCCTGCCGGCCCCTTTGTGCATGAATTTTTCGAGGGCAACTTCAAGGATTATGACGATGTATACAATTTCGGAAAAGATATGGATGTTGTCACCATCGAAATTGAACATGTCAATGCTGAAGCATTAATGCAATTGCAAAAGGAAGGCATCAAGGTCCATCCGAAACCTGAAAGTCTGAATATTATCAAGGACAAAGGGCTTCAAAAACAATTCTATCAGGAAAAAGGGTTCCCTACCTCCGGTTTTAAGATTTATGAAGGACCCGAATCCATCCGGGCCGCTATAAAAAGTGGAGATATTTCCTTGCCTTTTGTGCAAAAGATGTGTCGGGGAGGTTACGATGGGAAAGGGGTCAAAGTTGTCAAAAACCACGAAGACCTTAATGCATTACTTCCAGGGGAAAGCCTCGTGGAAGATCTTGTGGATATCGATAAGGAGCTGGCAGTGATCGTAGCTCGTAATGAATCCGGAGAAACCAAGGCCTTCCATGCGGTGGAAATGACGTTCAACCCGGAAGCCAATCTGGTGGAGTTCCTGCTTTGTCCTGCGAGGATAGCTCCGGAAATTGAAGCCAAAGCCGAGCACATGGCCGAACAACTTATCCGTGAATTTGACATCTGCGGGCTGCTTGCCATTGAGTATTTTTTAACACCATCCGGCGAACTGCTGGTCAATGAAGTTGCCCCAAGACCTCACAACAGCGGACATCATACCATCGATAGTTGTTATACTTCGCAGTTTGAACAACACTTAAGAGCTGTGCTTGACCTTCCTTTGGGCAGCACTAAGATCAAGTCGCCAGCAGTAATGGTAAATCTGTTGGGAAAAGCAGGTTTTACGGGCCCGGCTATCTACAAAGGCCTTAATAATTGCCTCTCCATTGAAGGCGTAAACCTCCATCTTTACGGAAAGGCAATAACCAAGCCATTTCGCAAAATGGGGCATGCCACCATTCTGGATGACGATTTGGATCATGCCATCCAAAAAGCTAAAAAAGTGCAAAACGAACTTGAGATTATTGCTTAACACTGAATAGGGTTCCATGAAACACAACTGGCTAAAAAGTTTTTATTACCTGAGTTTGCTTTTTTTAATGACCAGCTGTAGCGACAATACCTTTAAACAAGGAGAGATGTTATACAAAACACAGTGTTCGAATTGTCATATGCCAGAGGGACAGGGCCTGCAATCGCTTATTCCCCCTTTAGCCGGTTTTAATTATTTCGCTGACGAACGGGCCAAAATTGCCTGTATCATTACTAATGGTCTTAACGATACCATCAAGTATAATGACCGTGTTTTCACGGAACCCATGGAAGCTATACCTAACCTGACGGATGCCGAGATCACTAATATTATCAATTATATTAATCATGCCTGGGGCAACGATTTTGGTTATGTCAAGATCAATGAAGTAAAGGAAGCCCTGAAACAATGTAATTGATTGTCTCTGGAAAAGGTTAACATTTTATGCTAAGCCACGTATACCTCAAAATCGGCAAAGTAAATCTTTTGTCGCTTTCCTTCTTTTTATGACATTTACAGTAAAACCGAATGAATAGTATTGGTTATTACAGACCGCCGAAAACTATTTTGGCAACTTTACGACATCAAATTTTTGATTCTCCTGCGTAATAACAAAAAAGAAACTTATTTTTAGCTCGAAAAAAAACATTATCCACAATATGAAGCGTTTATCCTTTTTTATTTTATTGCTTTTTTCAGTCACCCTGGTTACAGCACAACCGGTAAATGACGATTGCGACGGAATCATTGATCTGGGTATACCACCAACTTGCCCTGACGACATGATCTACAGTAACGTTGATGCAACGGCTAGTGATATTGGTTTCGGGAATATACCCGATTGTTTCAATGGAGGAACCGTACAGAATGATGTCTGGTTCATGTTCACAACCAGTGATACCATTTTTGACTATACCATTTATCTGGAAGGGGCTGATGATAACGGCAATTCAATCATGAACCCTCAGATAGCTCTTTATCGCGGGGATTGTACTTTTGATGGTCTCTCTGAAATCGCCTGTATTTCTTCCGATCAAGGAGAAACTTACCTCGAACTGGACGTTTTAGGGCTTACGCCAAACATTCAGTATTTCATCAGGATCAATGATTATTCCGCTACGGCGACTCCCAATTGGGGAGATTTCAGATTATGTATTGATGAACTGGAACCCATCAATACCATTGATGATGGAGGATCAACGCTTTGTTCAGGAGAACTTTATGATTCAGGCGGGCCTGAAGGCGATTATACCAATAATGAGGATTACACATTCACCATTTGTCCTGATCAGCCAAGTGCCTGTATAACCTTTACCCTTGATTATTACAATATTGAGGTTTCGGACTTCGGCATTACTGATCAGCTCATCTTTTATGATAGTGATGAAGCTGACCCTAACGCGCTGATCGCTAATCTGGCAGGAAGTGGCTTCCAGGATCTCGGTGGTGGTGGTGTTTGTTATATGGTACAGGCGACAAGTGGTTGTCTTACGGTGCAATTTATTTCGGATGGTGCGAATTCCTTTGACGGATGGGCAGGATCCTGGGAATGTTCCAATCAGCCCTGTGACCCTGTCACACCAATCACCGTTGAAAATAACATAACAGAAGAACAAATTCTTGATTTCATCACTACTCCGCAGACTACCGTTGAGATTACCGATATCAATTGTGCGGATGAAGCCTATGGTATTTTTGAAGCAGGTGATAATTCCGACCTTGGACTTGACAGAGGTCTGCTTTTGACGAGTGGTGACCTCGACTGGGCTATTGGGCCAAATAATGATGGTGGTGGTGGTAACTTTAACAGTAATAACGGCTTCCCGGGTGACGATGACCTGGATTACCTGTCCATCACTTTTGGTGACGGTGACCTTTCCAATGATGCCTGTATCCTTGAAATGGATGTCTTTGTGGCTACGGATGAATTGGTCTTTGAATATGTATTTGGATCGGAAGAGTATCCCGAATTCGTCAATCAATTCAACGATATCTTCGCCTTCCTGATCTCCGGTCCCGGCATTGTAGGTGATCCGAATATGAATAATCAGGAAAATATTGCAGTACTTCCCGATGGTTCCAATACTTTCGTGGAGATCAACAGTGTTAACAACCTCCTTAACTGGGAATATTACCGGGATAATACACTAGGACAAAGTATTCAATACGATGGTCTGACCTCTGATTATCTGGGTGTTAAAAAGAGTTTGACTGCCCGAGCAGACGTAATTCCATGTAATACTTATCACCTCAAACTGGCCATTGCCGACCGTGGTGACTTTGCATGGGATTCAGGTGTATTCATATCTGAACTCAAAGGAGGATCCCCGGATATGACCATCAACTTTAACTCAGGCATTGATTACCTTATTGAGGATTGTACTGACCTTCCGGATGACCTGGTTATTTCTTTGAGTTCACCACAGGATGATACAGTTAGTTATAATGTAGTTATTGGCGGTGTAGGGACAGCCGAATTGGGTGTTGACTACCTGTTGGATATGCCTGACGTGATTGTTTTCCCTCCGGGGGTTACAGAATTGTCTTTCCCGATCACTGTGCTTTCAGACCTCGAAGAAGAACCTATCGAAACCATTCAGATCGCTTTGACCAGTGACTTTGGTTGTGGTTTGATCGAATTGACAAGTGTGGCAGTAGAGTTACATGATGCACTTTCAGTAAACATCGTTCCTGACTCGGACACCACTTATGTGTGTGCTGGTACCAGTGCTTCTTTGGGTGTTATGGGAGCTTCTACTTATTTCTGGACGCCCGTTTCCATCATGAGTGATGCTCAATCTCCCAATCCTTCTGCAACTCCTACAGAAAGCCAGTGGGTTTCAGTAGTGGGTAATGTTGGAATTTGCTCTGCGGAGGACTCCATTTATCTGGAAATCATTGACCCTGTAATCGCTATCAACGCTCTCGATCCCGTTGCTATTTGTCAGGGCGACAGTGTTACGCTTCAGGTTATTGATAATGTAGACCATACAGGACTTTTCTGGGAACCAACCAATGATATCAGTAATCCTAACGGAGCTTCGGTGGAAGTATCTCCTGATGTTCCTACCGATTACATAGCAACTGTCAATCTCTTTGGATGTGCAGTAAGCGATACGGTGTCCATCGATGTGTCACCGTTTACTTTCCCTGAAATGGCGGAAGACACCACTATTTGTGAAAATTACAGCGTTCAATTGGCATTTCTTGAACAATTGGGCACCACAACCTACGAATGGTCACCGGCAGAAACCGTTGATGACCCGATAAGTGCCACACCTATTGCTACTCCAGATGCCACTACGACCTACCAGATCATTGCCACCAGTGCCAATGAAGCTTGTATGGATACCGCAGAGGTAACGGTTACAGTTTTGCCGGCAGATATTGATATCACCAACCCGGACACTACTTTTATCTGTCTGGGAGAAACAATAGACTTAACTGCGATTACCAGCCTTGGAACAGCCGAAAATGTACAGTGGACTTCAAGTGATGATAGCGTAACAGAAAATGATGTGCTTTCGGTTACGATTACTCCTGAAGAAACCACTCAATATTTTACTACCTATGAAGTAGGCAACTGTATTGTATATGACTCAATTGTGGTAAGAGTAGATTCTTTACCAGAATCCCTCATTACAGCTATTGAAGATAAAGATCCTTACTGTGTAGGTGAAACGGTCACGCTTATCTCTCCTACTTATGAGCCTTCTGATTTCCCGGACATGGAACTGCTATGGCTCCCGGGATTGGGTTATGAAACACCGGATTCATTGTGGAACATGGTGCTCATAACACAGGATACTTTTGAATATCAAAGAATCATTAATAACAATGCCTGTGTTGATACAGCCTCGATAACATTAAATGTTGTTCAGCCACCTACGGTCTCCATTGATGATCAGATTATTTGTCCGGGAGATGAAGTGACCGTGGAAGCGAATTCCGATGCTCCTGATGGAGTTGAGGAAGAATTTGAATGGAGTTACAATGGCATGACATCCACAGACGAGATCCTTCAAACAGGGCCAATTTTTGAATCAACCACCGTGAATCTGAGTTATAATTACGGAGATGGTTGTGGACCTGTTAACGCCGCGGCCAACGTTACCGTAATCGGAAGTGATGTAACCGTATTAGTCGATACAGAACCGGATACGGTATTTGCAGGAGGAAGCGTGCTGCTGAATGCAACCATTGAATCCGATCCTCCGCTAACCGGAACGCTAACCTATGACTGGTATATTGCCGGTGAACTCGTTGGAACAAGTACTGTCCCAACATTTACGGCTACCAATATACAGGGAGGCTCTGATGAATTCAATTCAGTATTGGCGGAAGTTGTGATAACCACCGAGGAAGGATGTATGGCTGAAGGCGAAACTACCTTCATTGTAAGAGTATCAGCGGTAATGATTCCTAATGTCTTTACTCCTAACGGTGATGAATACAATGATGAATTTAAAGTTTATCATACCGACGGAGTGGATATTTTATCGCTGAGGGTTTACAACAGATGGGGCCAACTGGTCTTCGAAACTAATGGTGATGAAGCCTGGGATGGTAACTTCAAAGGAGAACCTGCTCAGTCAGATGTATATATTTATACGGCTGTTTACAACCTCAATGGAGAAGAGGTGGAAGAATCAGGAGAAATTACGCTTTTGCGATAACCGTTTATTAAGTTTAATAAACATGAGTATCCCGAATTTTGGTTTCTACCAAAATTCGGGATTTTTGTTTGCCTAAAGATTATCAAACGAGGTAGAAGTATAGTTGAACCCAGGATAAAAAGTCAGCACTTCGCTAATTATCTGTTAATAGAACAAAAATGTTTAAAATTGCCTTTTAAACCTTTAACTCCACTATAGGGTCAGGAGATTTGATAGTACCAGGCATCAAGAAAATATCCCGAATTTTGACAATGTCAAAATTCGGGATACTCATATTTGATGCTTATTTCGTATTATTGTAAAAAATCCAATCACAATGACATCTGCCTCCATCAACAGGGTCTCCCTTGTTATGCTCCTATTGTTGTTTTGTACTCTCAGTTTTTCACAAGCCACCAAAGGTATCAAACTCATCGAAAAAGGAGCCTATGATGAGGCATTCCAGGCACTCCAACCGGACCTTTCCAATGAGAAATATGCACCTCTTGCCCAATTTGGTTTGGGCATGTTATATTCTACAGCCGGTTATAGCGGTTATGATCTGAACGAAGCCTATGAGTACACCTTAGCCGCTGAAAAATCTTTTCGAAAGCTGGATTATAAACTCAAAAAACGCCTGAACAAAAAAATAAATACAACCCTGATCAAAAATCAAAAAAAGGCTATAGCCATTGCTGCTTTTAATAAGGCAGAGGAAATTAACACCCTCGATTCCTGGAACCACTTTTTGAACACCTACCAAAAGCCGGGCTATAAGTATCAGAAAAATGCTGCTATTGCCAGGAATGAATTAGCTTTTCAAAAGGCCCAGGCAGCGTATAATTATCAGGCTTTTGCTGATTTGATTGATAATTATGGTTCCAGTTTCTCCAGCAGGTCACCTGCTTTGTATAAGGAAGTACAACTGAACCTTTTCAACTTATATATTCAGGAAAACTCCTGGGACAGCCTGGCCGTTTTCTCCTCCCGATATCCTGAAAACTATTTAATCAAAAACGGGGTATCACAACAATTAGAGCAAATATCAGCAACCAATGACGTTGTTGCATTAAATGACTTTGCCTACACCTACAGAAATACCGCCTTTAATCAAAGAGGTATCGACAGTCTTGCCGTAAAATTAAAACATCATGGCAGTTATGAGACGTGCAGAGCATTCCTGGAGAATCATCCCAATCACCCTCAGATTGATGGCGTTTGGCAAGGCCTGTATTTCAATTATCTAAAAAATAATTCCTCCTACAGTGATCTGGAACAATTTGAACGCATGTACCCGGGTTTTCCTTTTCAGACAAGGCTTGAAAATGATAAATCAATGCTGAGAGACAGGATGTACAGGCAGGTTATGGAAAGGGGCACGATTGGAGCCAATAAAAACTTTATCGAAAAATTTCCGGAGTATTCTAAAATAGATTCCGTTTGGTTGAATTACTATAACCTTTACAAACAACAAAATCGGGATATCGATGGCCTGGAAAGATTCGGCAGCCTCAACCCTGATTTCCCATTTCCAAAATTACTTCAAAAAGACAAAAATTCAGCTATCGATGCCATAGCGACCAGAACGTTGGCAACAGATGATCTTATTCTACATAAAGCCTTTGTAGAGAATTATTCCAATCATAAAAAGACTCCGGAAGTTCTGGAAAAATATTATGGTCTTTTCAAAAAAGAAGCTAAAAGCTGGAGAGAACTGGAAGATTTTAAAAATACTTATCCCCAATTTCCGAAAAAAGCCCAGATCAATAAGGATATAGCCTATTTTAAGCACAATGAAGAGCAGATCGCTCTGGATGCAATTTCCGGTTCGAATGACCCAAAAGATTTCTTTGACTACCTTGACAAGTTTCCAGGTTCAAGGAATACAAGGAAAGTTGAGGGAATGCTTATCAAAGTACTATTGATGTCGGATGACAAAAGTGCCATGAAGAATTATGTGGAGCGTTTTCCCAATGGCAAAAACAGGGAAGTTGTCCTAAAAAAACTCTACCAGACCATTGCTCAGGATGGAACAAAAGAGGAGTTGCTGGAATTTATTGACAGTTTCCCAGGCATTATTCCAACGGCACAACTCGATAAGGATTTGAAAAATATTAAAATAAAAGACTACGAACTGGGATTATTCAGCCCTGAAAAGACCACCTTGTTCAAAACCTATATTAGGCAAAATGCCCCGAATGATAAAGCCTACTCGGCTATGCGAAAAATGCTAAAGCCATTGTTGAAGGCCGAAAAATTCCAAGAAGCAGCTTCAGAAATGGATAGTCTTAAATTATACTTTAAAGAGGAGAACCAAAAATTCAATAAGCTTTATACCATTTTGACCACTCAGGGGCAAATTGTGGAAATTGAGAGCATAAGCGATCTGGTCAATACCAAGGAGGCTATGGAGTATGCGCCTATCATCAGTGCAGATGGAAAAACCTTGCTTTTATGCAGGAATGATAATGCTGATTTTAAACACAATGAAAACATCCACATATCCAAATGGAAGGATGGGAAATGGCAGCAGGCCATCTCCATTCCGGAACTTAGTACTTTTCAAAACGAAGCTCCTGAAGCCCTTTCTGCAGATGGAAACAGTATGATCTTATTTGTGGAAGGAAAAATATGCTCCAGCGAAAAACAAAAAACAGGCTGGACCAAACCCAAACCCCTTTCGAACGCTATTAATAAAAACTTCTGGCAGGCAGATGCCAGGATCACCGCAGACGGAAACGCCCTGCTATTCGCTTCAGGCTCCAGTGTATATGCCGATGATATCGACATCTTTGTTTCCGTAAGGGATGAAGATGGTAACTGGACCAAAGCGCATAGCCTTGGAAATGTTATCAATACCAATAAAGCAGACCGGGCGCCCTACCTGCACCCGGACATGAAAACATTATATTTCTGCTCTAAAGGCCATGTAGGCATAGGACAGTTTGATGTTTTTGTTACCAAAAGACTGGATGATTCCTGGACCAACTGGAGCGAACCGGTAAATCTGGGCATTGGCATTAATACCGTTAATAACGAATGGGAGTTCAAAGTGACCACCGATGGATCACAAGCTTACTTTTCAAAAGAAGGCGGTGACGGGGATGTAGACATTTTTATAGCAGATTTGCCGGAAGCCTTCAAACCTGATGAAGTGGCTACCATCAGTGGAAAACTCATCGGAATCGATGGAGAACCGGTAAGTGCCGAAATTCAATGGGAAGATCTGGAAACAGGTGAAATAGTCCAGATCACAAGAAGTGATCCTGTCACCGGGGAGTTTTTTGCCACATTGCCAGATATTGGAAGGTTTGGATATTCTATCAGACATCCGGAATTTTTTCCCCTTTCAGGAAATGTGGACATAAGTGAAGAAGTCAAAGATTTCAAACTGGAAGAAGACATGGTCCTGGCTACCTTAGAAGAAATGAAAACCAATAAAGTCAAACTTGAGTTGAACAACCTTTTCTTCGAAACAGCGAAATACGACATTAAACCTACCTCCTACCCTGAATTAAACCGGCTGGCTGATTGGATGAAACAATACGATCTAAGCATTGAGATCCTTGGGCATACAGACAATGTCGGAGAAGATAAAGACAATCAGGTGCTTTCTGAAAACCGTGCCAAAGCTGTGAAGAATTATCTGGTTTCCAAAGGAGTTTCTCCTGAAGATATCACCGCTATCGGATTTGGGGAAAAAGAGCCTGTTGCCGCCAATGACAATGCCAAAGGCAGAGCTCAAAATCGTCGTGTGGAGATCAGGATCCGGGATTAAGTAATGTACCTCGCTGGCGAGGTACATTTGGTTGTATTTAAATATTGCTAGAATTTTGCAGTAACGGAAAGAATAAAATTCCTGCCGGGAGCGGAAATACCAGAACTGTATGGTCTGTATCTGCGATTGGTAATATTTTCTAATCCGGAAGACAGGCTAAAATGTTCGGAAATATGATACATGGCCTTGAAATTTAAAGTAATCCAGCCGGGAGCATATGGATTTCCATTTTCATCAGCAGCATAGATCTCTGTTTTCCCACGTTCTTCAAATGGCATATCCTCATAAGTCCTGGTACCCTGATAATTGCTGTAAAACTGAAGATTTAATTTTTCGGCAGTATAAGTTACTCTCGTGGTACCAAACCATGGAGCAGCATGCCTCGAGGGGCTCAATGTGCCATCATCCAATTCCTCCTCTCCTACCTGGACATTAAAATCGGAGGAAAAGCCAAATCCTTTAGGAAATTTTACTTCTATCCCGGTTTGAATACCATAAACCCTCGCTTTTGCGGCATTCTGTATTGCCTGGACTTTGCTCAATACTCCATCATAGAGTATACTATCCTGACCGTTTAAATTAAAATCCCGGCGCACCAAAGCATTTTCCAGCAAAGTATAATAAAGGGCCAGGTCAATTTTAACCCGGTTTGCAAAAATTCTGGCGCCATTTAAATCCCAATTATATGCAATTTCAGGTTTAAGATCCGGATTAGGAACAACCACTGCTCCGGGTTCCGAATCAAATATTTTTCCTACATCATCGACATTCGGAGCCCGGAACCCCTTGGCAAAGTTGGAACTGATTACCGTAGTCTCCGTTGGCCTGTAAACCATTCCAAGGCTTCCCGAAATTGAACCACTGCTTATCTCCGCATTTTTAAACGGGAAAGGGTAAAATGCTGAATCAAAGTCTGCATTTAGCGCAAATTGATTGTAACGCATCCCCGTCTGAAGAATAAATGACTTTGAAATTTTGAATTGATCGTTGACATAAAAACCCAGTGAACGCCAATTTGAATTTGGATATCTGGAAGGGCCTGTTGTTACTTCACCTGTTTCAACATCTTCTTCAAGTCCTTTGGAGACGACATCATTAAAAACATACTCCATTCCGTAATAAATTGTATGCCTTTTTCCAAGCGTTTTCCAAAGATCCAAATTAGCCGAAAAAGCTTCAACATCCTCTACCCTGCGGGATCTATCACTATTATTGAGCGAACGACTAATCCTGCTTTCTTCAAAAGACTGTTGCGCAACCCTGATAGAGCATTCATCATAAAAAGCATTTTCATCCAGGTCGCTGACACTGAGATTATTCATCATCCACTTTTGCGGGCCATAATTCCATTCAGCATACCTGGGAAGACCATCACTGGTTCTTAAATGTCGATCATAACGCCCATAAGGAGTTGTTTCTGACAGGTGGAATCCATATTGAATATCCCAGCGCTCATTAGGTTTATACCGTACCTTTTGCATCATATTCAACTGACCATAAGCAGAAGGGTTTTGAATGAGGGGATCTTCGTTCTCTAAAATGACATCAGTATTATTCTGCCGCTGAACGTAATAAGGTTTGAGATAATCCTCCGGCCCCACGTTTCCCATTCGTAAATGGTCATAATCATTGGCACTGATACTTGAAATGACCGACCATTTTTTCCACCCCAAATTAATATGAAAATGTCCTGTTCGTTCATTGTTAGCCGACGCGGTTCGAAATACAGATTTTCCGGTTATTAATGGTTTTTCCATTAAGGATAACCGTGGTGTTAATGTTTTAAAACTCATAACGCCACCAATCGCATCACTGCCGTAAATAACAGAGCCAGGACCGAAAAACACTTCTGTTTGCTCCATAACAAAGGGATCCAGGGAGATTACATTTTGGATATTTCCTCCCCGAAAAATGGCCGTATTCATCCGCACACCATCTACAGCATAGAGCAATCTGTTTGTCGCAAAACCCCGGATCATAGGACTTCCTCCTCCTTGCTGACTTTTTTGAATAAACACCTTTCCGGAGACACCCAACAAATCAGCAGCAGTTTGTGAATTTTGAAGTGCTACCTCTCCGGGAGATACAGAGATCACTTTGGCAGGAATATCTCTTGAGGATTGTCGCCAACGGGAAGCAGAAACAACAATCTCGTCCATTTTTAAATAAGATGATTGGAGAAGAATCTTAAAAGCATTCGCTTTAATTTCCTCAAAACTGCCTGTATAGGTTAAATAACCCAGTAAACTGAGTTGGATTATTTCACCTCCTTCAAAATCGCCAAGATCTGCCTGGCCAAGGTTATTGGTAGATGTAAATGCTTTGGGTTCATCACAGGTAATACTGACTAATTCCAAGGGTTCTCCTGTTTCCTTATCTTGTACTGTGAGGATCTGAGTCAACCCGGTCATAGTATAGAACATTAACACCGACAATATGCAAATACGTCTTATAATCATCTCCTTATATTATCCCGTCCAAATTTATCGGTTTGCAAGCAATTAATGATATCAACCAACGAATAGTTACTCCAAAGCAAATAAAGTTTTCAAAAATAAATGAATTCCTGCTTATCCCCTGGAAAACAAATTTATCTGTCTTTTAGTTAACGTAAATCCGTCCATTTACCTTAACGAGATCGCCGTATCGTGAAAATCAGGTATTTATACGTATAAATATCCGGAAGGCTGATCGTAATTTTGCAATAACCTCATTGTAATAACCAGAATGTAAGCATATTTAAACACCTAAAACCAGGGAGTAGCAATTTTGATGCGTTACTCCATAAATTGAACATTCAAACCAAAACCCGGACAGTTGCTTTTTGTAAAAGCAACTGTTTTTTTATCCAACAAAAATTAGTGAAGACTTAAGGTAGAATAAGGGTATCTGCAAAATCCTTAAACCAATGTTTGATCTGATCTCGGATTTCCCGAAAAGCTTCCATTTTTTCCTCCTCACTTCCTTCTACTTTAGCAGGGTCAGCAAAATTGTGATGGAAGGTTTCCTTCGCTCCCGGAAAAACAGGACATACCTCAGAAGCGTGGTCACAAACAGTTATAACAAAATCGAAATCCATTTGAAGGTATTCATCGAGGTGATTAGAAGTCTGAGAAGAAATATCCAAACCATCTTCTGCCATCACCTTGACAGCATAAGGGTTTACATCATGGATTTCCACACCTGCACTATAGACATTCGCCTTATCATGTAAAAAAAGGCTGAGAAAACCTTCTGCCATCTGACTGCGAGAGGAGTTACCCGTACAAAGGATCAGAATGTTTTTTAAAGATTTCATGCCGCAAATATAGTAAAAAGGATTTGCCTGCAACCAGACAATCTTGAAAACATCACTTTAATTTATTCACAACAAAAAAACAGCCGCAATCCTTGGGAGGGTTGCGGCTACTGTTGTTTAAATTTGGAACATACTTTCTGAGTACATTCCATGTGAAATTATGATTTGGTTAATCCCACAGATTAACGATAGATGCTATTATTCTTCGGCAATCTGATTCACGAACCAGTTGTCAAAAGAATATATTTTGTGCCTTTTGCCGGTCAAACAAAAGGTCCCTCCCATCTTTTAGTATGTAAGTTTCCGGATTTAATCCGGACTTGATGTGTGTAGTTTTGCGGGAAATACAATTAATACTTCCCAAAGTGACGCCAAGGTACACCAAAAGAATGTATAATCAAAAAATCTATCCGAATTATTTTTCCACGAAATACATAGGGGCATTTGCCTTGTTCTTGATCGGCAAATCTCCTCTGAAAGTACAAGAAAACTCCCCGTTCAGATTTTGAAAAGTAGTTTCAGAAATGTTGATTCTTCCGGGCTCACTTTGTCCTTCCATTCGGCTGGCCATATTGACGGTGTCCCCCCAGATATCAAAAGCGAATTTCCGGTTACCGACTACTCCCGCAACCACAGGCCCTGTATGGATCCCAATCCGCATTTTCCAGTAAGGAAATTCAGATTGTTCAAACCTGTTTTCTATAAATTGCATCATTTCAATAGCTGCCCTGACGGCATCCTTCGGGTTCGTTTCATTGGTAGTTGGAATGCCTCCCGCACACATGTAAGCATCACCGATCGTCTTGATTTTCTCCAAATCATGCCGTTCGATGATCTCGTCAAAGGCGGAAAAACACAAATTGAGTTCCTTAATTAGCCGATCAGGTGGCATGTGCTCGGTCAATTTTGTAAAGTTGACAAAATCAGCAAATAAAACAGTGACCTTTTCATAATGCCGGGGAGTGGCAAATCCCCGTTGCTTTAGTTCCATAGCCGTTTCCTCCGGCAGAATATTCAATAATAATCTTTCTGATTTAGCCTGCTCGGATTCCAGCAGTGATTTTTGACTCTCAATCTCCTTCTTCTGTTTGTGCAATTTTCGATTGGCTCTTCTACCAAAAATGTAACCGGCAAGGATCAGCATAAGAATGATAAACAATGCCGCCAGCAAACCATAAATGAACTTACGGAAGGTATTTTGCCGTTCAATTTCCAGCTGCTGCAACTCCCGCTCTTTACTCAAAGCTTTAATTTGCTGTCTTTGTGCTTCCTCTTCTGCTTCTCGCTGACTTAATTCAAGTGCCTGTAGTGCTTCGGTTTGTTGTAATTCGGCAATCTGGCGATCTTTTTCTGCTGCATCAAGCAACTGTTGCGTCAGCCGAAGTTCCTGTTTTGTTTGTTCTGCCTCCAGTTGTTCGACGCGTAATCTTTCTTCCCGGATTTCCTGATCCTGGCGCAGCAATGCCAATTCACTTTCTTTTCTCGAGGACTCCAGGGCCAGGTTTTCCTTTTCTAACTGAAGTTGTTCGATAGCCAGGTCCTGTACTTTTTGATTGACCAGTAATAGTTTGATTTCTTTTTCGGAACGTTCAAGACTAAACCTGTCCTGCAATAATTTTTCCTGTCGCAATCTTTCTGCCAGCAATAACGAGTCTCTGAGGGCGAGATGCTTTTGATAATAATCTAGGGCTTTATCAAATTCATAAAGTTCTTCATAGATTCTAGCCTCTGTCAGATAGGCATCCCTTAATGTTTCATTTTGTTTGGAACGTGTGGCAGCACTAAGGGCATAATTATTCCGTTGAAGTGCTTCGTACAATTCCCCTCGTTTTAAATTTATTTTAGCTACCAGGTTTTCCAAACGAGCAATTTCGGGTAGGTTTTTCTGTTCCTCTGCTTCTTCCAAAGCTTCTTCCAACAATCTGACAGCTGCTGCAAACTGGTTGGCATTGAAATAGGCTATTCCCAGATTAGCATACAGGGTAATCTTGTCCAATTGGCAATCTTCAAAACAATAATCAGCTGCAGTTTCAAACTGATCTATAGCATTTTTATAATCCTTTAGCCTGTGGTATTGATATCCCAGGTTATTGTGAATGATTGGAAAATACGCCGTATCTCTGTGGTTGTAAATCAATTGCTCGGTAGCCCTGTAATATTGTAAGGCATTTCTATAACTCCCTTTTTCTTCAAACACTTTGGCTAATTGCTGTAAACTGCTCAACTCGCCTTCATAGTTCTCCTGCTGATGATAAATCTCCCATTCTTCCTGAAAATATACAGCGGCACTATCCAATTGGTGATTATTAAAAAAGGAGTTTCCTATTTGTATGAGAATGGGCAAACTTTCAACGGTATCGGGTTTAAAGGCAAGAGCCGTTTTGTAATAACTTATCGCAGCCCCGTAAAATGACTCACCGTGGTAAATGTTTCCCAGGTGAAGATTGGCATAATAGTATTCTTCATTTTTAAATTCCTCTACCCAACTCAGGTATTCCAGTCCATACCTCAGCGCCTGAACGGTATTATTGCTTTGAACGTATAATTCGGATAGTTGTCTCAAGCCAGCAATGGTGCCTTGTTCAAGCTTATTTTGCTTGGCATCCAGTAAGGCTTGTTGTGAAAGTAATATGGCCGCGTACGCCATTTTTTCCTGTCTGGCTTCATCTAACCTGACCAAAATGAGGCTGTCCGTCCATGGCACTTCCTGTGCGCCGGCAATTTGAAAAGCCCAAAAGGTCAATAATAAAATTTTGACAATACGCATTGATGAATTACGAATTAGAAGAATGAAATTACAAATTATTTCTGATTGAAAAATGACACAAAGCTCAATTACCCCAAAAGTTATTCAACCCTGTAACTGAACCCAACCTCCCAGGTGCGTCTTGATTGTGGGTTCCATAATAAATCATCCTGGGTTCCGGTAGCCGCGAGACCGGCGTAACGTGCATTGAATAAATTCCTGAATTTAAAACTTACCTGAAAATGGTCTGTTAACCTGCCTAGTACCGTCATATCGAGTGTATAAAAGGACGGCAAAACTTCATAATCTGAATTGCCTTGAGGGAGCACCGATTTATTGGTTGAGGAAGAAATAAACAAGTTGTCCAGGTGAATAAAAAAGTTTTTCACAGGCTGAGCAGACAACTTCAACTGGGTAATTCTCCGCGGCTGTTCAGGCAATGTTTCTTCCGGAATTGACCGGTTCGCTTTTTGTTCCTGACCTTTGGTAAATGATAAGTGCAGTGAAGCATTCAGATTGATCGGGGAAATGAGGTTTTTCCAGACAAAAACAGATTGCATTCCGGAAACCTTCACAAAAGACTCTCCTCCGTTAAAATACCCCAGGGTAATCTTTCGAATATTCCCATCCATGTCCTGCTCATAGTTAAAATTTGATTCAATAAGATTATTAGTCTTTGTAGAAAACCAACTCACATCAGTATAAAACCGATCTGACTTGGTCCATCGAAAACCACCTTCCAGAGAATTGGTTATTTCCGGTTTTAATGGATAATAGCCTAATTCAATCCATTCATAATTGCCCGTGGTTATGGTGTAGGAATTTTTTGAATAATAGGTGGATGGACTTCTAAAGGCACTTCCATAAAACATTCGCACGCTCAGGTTGGGTGTCAGTTTATATAAAACGGCAAGTCTGGGGAAAACCTTTGAATAGGAGAAATTGGTAAAATCTGTTTTCAAAGTAGATTGCAGCCCGAGTACCCCCTTCAATTTTATTCCGTTGTAAAAAAACTGGGTAAAGGCAGCCAATTCTGCATCATCTTTATGACCGCCACTGGTGACGGTATGGTCTTCATACTGATTGGGATAGGGTGTCCGAAGAAAATATTCACTTTTGGAAGCCAGGGCTCTTGGAGTAATGCCGGTCATCCATTCAATCCGATCATAGAGTTGAACGTTTAAAGTAGCATCCAGGGAAACATCGATTTTACGATCATAAAGATATCTGTTGCCACTTACAAAATTATCAAAGAATCTTCCTAACCTCATCTGCCATGGATCCGGATTCCAGATATCAGCATTGGTTGCCTGTACCAGTGCCCGATTGAACAGGCTACTCACTATATGGTAGGAAGAGTTCTTGTCAGATTCATACATCAGGAAATTTGCTGCTAAGGCGAACCCAATTTTTTCTGTTTTGTGATTGAAGCCCAAATGTCCCTGGTACAAATTCTCACCGATATAATTTAACGGGTTAGCATAGGAGTAAGCCGACGGATTAAGGCCAAGTGAACTATGATCCCTGCGATACATATTGATCAACGTCAGATCAAAAGCTCCGTATCGAAGCTCTACACCAAAAGAACGACTCTGGTGAGGCAACTCCCCCAGTTCTGGCTCTATTCCAAAAGTATCCCTGGAAACATAATTAGGGTGTGTCAGATAAAGGGAATCAGCGGAATAGGTTGCCGGATTAAACAGAATTGATTCATCCTGATATATCCTTCTATCAGAAATGGAAGTAAAGTTACCGAACACGTTGTATTTCAATACGTTCCTTCGTTTTCCTGCCTTGCCTCCAAACAGGATATTCATACTGGTAAACTGCTCTGCACCAAAACTGATATCCGCTTTGGTGTACAAGGGGCGTTCCGATTCTTTTAGAATAATATTGATTACTCCTGCCGAGGCATCAGCACCGTAAAGTGTAGCAGCGGGGCCAAAGATCACTTCAATGCGTTCTGCCTGCCTGATAGGTAATTGGGCACCAATGGGCATGCCTTTAATGCCAATAGGTTTGACAGGAATATTGTTGATCAGAATTTTGGTGTATTCATTGCCCTTAAGTCCCCTCATCAAAAAAGTCTCTCCATCCGTTCCGGAACCTGGTTGGGAAACCCGTACGCCTGGAACCATTTTCATCGCATCAACCAACGTATTATATCCATTATTTCGGATATCTTCTTTGGTGATAACATAAACAGTAAAAGGCAAATCCTCAACTGCCTGGAGTGACCTACTCGCAGAAACCACAGAATAATTATTGACCTTCTCAATATCGGTCTCAATGTCTTTTGCCATCAACCTGTCAGCCGAAATCACGACGGTATCTGCCTGTCCGAAAAGGCAGGATACCAATAGCATTACAATAATGGCTGTGCAAAAGGGTTTCAACATACTGGTTGCTGGTTGCTGGTTTATAGTTACTGGTGGCTGGTTTTTCTTGGTCAGCTTATTCGTGTTGGCTAAGCATATGCTTGCATTTTAAGGTATTGGAAATGAGTAATTTACCTGCAAAAAACATTTCTGAGACAAAAAGGATAGATGGAAGAACTGGTTTATTGGAATAGAATACCCTTTCCCATTCATCCAATTTTCCATTTCATCCACTTTCTTCTCTCAATTTTGAATAAAAATGCACTATTATCAATATTTTCCTATGGAATTTAATACATACCCTAAATTACATAAGGCTACACTTCCACCTTATACTGCTGTTCGACTTCATATCGGTCAAAGGCCAGTTGAATGAGTTTATCTATGAGGGGGCCGTATTCAATCCCGGAGGCTTTCCAGAGCATTGGATACATGCTGATGGAAGTAAATCCAGGAATGGTATTGATTTCATTGACCACCATATTCCCATTCTCCTGGTAAAACACATCCACACGACTCAATCCTTCACACTCCAGGGTGGTGAATGTTTTGACGGCATATTCTCTTATTTTTTCCTGAACCTCTTTGGGAATATCCGCAGGAACCTGTGTTTCAGAACCCTGATCGTCTATGTATTTAGAGTCAAAGGAATAAAAATCATGATGCATAACAACTACTTCCCCGGTCACAGATGCTTTAGGGTCTTCATTTCCTAACACGGCGCATTCGATTTCCCTGCCGGGAATATACTCCTCGATCACAATTTTTTTATCAAACTGGAAAGCCATGCTTATGGCCTTTCCAAGCTCCTCTTCGTTTCTGGCCTTGCTGATTCCTACTGAAGAACCCAGGTTTGCCGGCTTTACAAAACACGGCATTCCAACAGCTTTCTCAATCTCCTCAAAGGAAGGAAAAGGCTGGCTTTTTCTCAAGCAAATGTATTTCCCTATTGGAAGTCCTGCATCTCTTAACAGACGTTTCATAATGTCTTTATCCATACCAACAGCTGAACCTAAAAGAGAAGGCCCTACAAAAGGGATGGAGGCCAGTTTAAACATACCCTGAACACTTCCATCTTCCCCGAAAGGTCCATGAAGAACCGGAAATGCAACATCAACAATTATTTCCTGACCTATGGAATTCACAAACCGGCCTTTCTCTTCTAAAGCCAGAGACAATTTTCCAACGGGATTATCTAATGTCAAACTTCCCGTGTTTTCAATTTCATCCAACTTCGTTTGCGTTTCATAATGAAACCAATTGCCCTGCATATCTATGCCTATAAATACAAGGTCATATTTATTTTTATCAATAGATCTGATCACATTCTTTGCAGAACGAAGGGAAACAGTGTGCTCTGCCGAACGTCCTCCAAATAGAATGGCTACTCTGGTTTTTGCCATAGCTGAAATTAATAATTACCGTGACGAATTTGATCCCTGAAAGGACCGTTTCTAAACCGTCACAATATACGGAAGGTGGGTTTAGTAGAAATACTATTTTTCAAAAAAAATAGTGCATAGGAAGAAAAATTCAAATGAGAAAATCTCGAATAAACATGTGTCATCCCAAATTTTGGTTAAAACCAAAATTTGGGATTTTTGTGTGTCTAATGGTTATCAAACGAGGTAGAAAGGTAGTTGAAATTAAGTAAAAAAGCCCGAAGCTCACTTTTGAGGATTGAAAAACACAAAAATGTTTACTAATTGCCGTAAAATGGTTTAAAATCTTTAGCTCCACTATAGTGTCAAGAGACTTGATAATACCAGACTACAATAAAACATCCCGAATTTTGACACTTGTCAAAATTCGGGATGAGTCATGTTTAACCTACTCTTACCCGAACACACCTGATAAAATATCATTGAAGAAAATTGGGTATTGGTTGAATTTTTTCAATGTTTTGGTTCAAAAGGAAAAAGTCATACAACTTCCCTCCTACCCAATTAGTTATTAAAAAACTCCAGTGCCCTTTGGGAGGTTGTGAGTTGTTTGGGAAATGTTTTTTAATCAAATATACAAAAATGAAAAGCAGATTTTTTTGCTCAATAGCATTGCTTATTACCCTTGTATTCTCCAATTGTCAAAAAGAAGATTTCACATCAATTATTTCAACTGGATTAAAAACTGAAATATCAAGTTATGCCGTAGGAGTCGTTCTTGCAGAAAATGGAAGTAACCACGAAGAAGCAACTGATTACCAATGGGATGAATCCGATTTAGTTGAAATCTCCCTCAATGGCAATACCATTTCCTGTAATTCCCAGAATGTTGAGATAAACGGCACAGTTGCCACAATAATATCCGGAGGTGTTTATTCTATTTCCGGAACGCTTTCAAATGGGCAGATTCAAGTGGAAGCAGATGACGAAGATACTATTTGGATAATATTTAACGGAGTAAATATTACTAACGCCACCAGCGCTCCTGTTTATATTGCTAATGCTGAAAAAACCATTGTCGTTCTCGCTGACGGGAAGGAAAATTTCCTTGAGGATGGTAACAATTACATTTTTGAAACGGAAGAGGAGGATGAGCCCAATGCTACCCTTTTCAGCAAAGATGATCTCACCATCACCGGAAACGGGGAACTTACGATTACAGCAAACTATGCGGATGGAATCACCAGTAAAGATGGTTTGATAATCTCCTCAGGAACAATAATCATTAATTCTGAAGACGATGCCATTCGAGGCAAGGACTACCTAATTATCAAAACTGCTGACCTTTCCATTACAGCAAATGGTGATGGATTAAAATCCGACAATGACGATGATGGCACCTATGGATACATTTATATTCAGGATGGGGAATTCAATATCAACTCCGGGGCTGATGCCATCCAGGGAAATACGGATGTTTTGATTGAAGCCGGAACTTTCGATATCATTTCCGGTGGCGGTGGCAATAGCACTACAAACAGCTCCACAAAAGGTTTGAAAGCAGGCGTTCATATTATTATTGATGGTGGTACTTTTGAATTCAGCACAGCCGATGATGCCATCCATTGCAACAACAACCTATGCATTAACGAAGGAGCAATAAATATTTCTTCCAATGATGATGCAATCCATGCTGACTCCACTTTGTGTATTAATGGAGGAGATATTTTGATCACAAAGTCATACGAAGGCATTGAAAGTATGATCATAGTCATTAATAGTGGAAACATCCAAATTACCAGCAGCGATGATGGCCTGAATGTCGCTGGCGGAAATGATGGCTCTGCCAGCGGTAACTTCCCGGGAGGATCATTCGAATCATCGTCAGAAGACTTTATCATTTCAATAAATGGTGGTTTCATTGCGATTTATGCAAGCGGAGATGGCATCGATGCTAATGGTTCAATTGAAATGACGGACGGAACAGTGCTGATCCACGGTCCGACTGCACACAACAATAGTGCACTTGACTACGACATTACCTTCAATATTTCGGGGGGAGAACTTATTGCGGTGGGAAGTGCAAATATGGCTCAGGCCCCCGGCAACTCTTCTGATCAGTATTCTGTAAAAATGAACTTCAATAGTACAAATTCAGCTGAAACCCTTATCCATATTAGATCTTCTTCAGGAACGGAAATTATGACCTTCAAACCCGATAAAAATTACCAGTCAGTCGTATATTCTTCCTCTTCCTTATCAAAAGGTACTAATTATTCCATTTATAAAGGCGGCAGCCATAGCGGCACTCCTACCAACGGGCTTTATGTGGAAGGAGCATACACCCCTGGAAGTAAATACACCGATTTTAAAATATCAGATAAGGTCACCATCTTATATTAACCAGAGTTATGGATATCTCAGGGATGAGACTGAGGAAAATAAGGACTCTATCATTGCAATTGGCTATTTTCATAGTTTAGCAACCTTTTTCAGTGAAAATATCTTTGTCACTTATCTCGCATACATATTAGTCATTTGATTATCAATGGCAAACTATCCATTCCTCTTGTTCTTAATGAATTGTATCACCAACTCACGCCACCACCGCCGCCGCCGGAGGAGCCTCCTCCCCATGAACCGCCACCACTAAATCCGCCGCCGCCACCGGAAGAAGAACCTCCTCCTGATGAAGTTTGAATCTTTGGAATGATGATGACCTTTTCCTTGGAATACGAGCAGTTTTTACATTCGTGGCGTTTTATTTTTTTCCCGGTTGAATATGTAGTCGCTCTTTTTATGGTTTTGGTCTGTGCGTGGTAATAGGTTTTAAAATGACATTCGGGACATTCTCTGAATTTAGAGTAATATTTCTCGTATTTGAGGATCAGATAGTCTTCCCTGGATGGAGTAACCCATACATCATAATCAATGGAGCCGATTTCCTCCTCTGTAATTTGGCCGTGTTCGAGATAATCGTCTTCCTCCTCCTCAGATAACTTTGTCATCAGTTCACCTGTCATCTTGCTGTATCTTGGATGATTCCGAAAATAGTTCATCCTGTTTTTCATGTAGATCCAAACGAAAATGAAAGGCAACGGAAAGGCGATAAGAAATCCCCACAATCTCAATTTACGAACATTGATGTATTTGTCGTAAAAATCATCTTTGGCTTTTATCATGTCATGCAAACGCCACATCCACCATAAATGAAATACAAGATTAGCAAGCAAATATATCTGTAACCATAAAGGTATAAATGGACTCAATGGGGTTGACACAGGTTTCCGGCTTCGAATCTCTTCGACTACCTCACCCTTTTCCAGTATGCCCTTTATTCGCGTAACAGCCTTGATAAGTCCGGCGCCGTAATTGCCTTTTTTGAACTCAGGTACCAATTCCTGCATCCCAACCCGGTAACACATGGCATCTGTCAAAACAGCTTCCAGGCCATATCCGGTCTCAAATTCCGTACGATGCTGATCCATAACAGTGAATATCAATAAACCATTATCGGTATCAGCCTGACCTATGCCCCAATAGTTAAACAAACGAGTGGCAAAATCCTTAGGATTCTCGATGCCTATGGAATTGACTAAAACAACAGCAATCTGAGCTGTGGAGGAATCTTCGAGCTGAGCGATTAACCGATTGAGTTCAGTAATATCTGAAGGATCGAGGATGTTATCAGCGTCACTGACATATCCTGTACCTCCATTTTTAGGATTTGGAATTGTTTCCGGAGTAAAGGTCTGCTGGGCAGAAGAAGTAGTGAAAAGGATCAAAACAAACAGGAGAATCCCTGATAGCTTTTTCATAGGTATGGTATGTGTGTAAGGTTTTTTAATATACATGCTATTTGCGCCAATTCTTTTTCGATCTGCGTCATCTGCGAGAGCAAATCATGCATTCTAGACTACAAGTTTTTTCGACCATTATTTGATAGAACCTGCCTTTTGCCGGCAGGCAGGCACTGATTGGACAGATGAAACGGGTGGAAACGATTTTTTTTATTTTGTTTTTTTGAAATAACTAATGTACCATTCATGCTCGTCAAAATCTTTGGCTTCTTTATTTATTTCGTGGTTCTGATCTATCAGGGAATACAGAATTTCCAACGATTCGTATTCTCTCCAACTGATTATCTTGTACCCTGCTTTACTCAGTTGTGCTCCGCAAACGCCCATGCCGATTTGGTATTTCTTGTTCTCTGGCATACCGGTTCCCGTCATAAATGACGTGATTGCCACAAGCCGCGCTGACATCCATCATTATGGCCAGTTCAATATCATGCTCTTTGGCCACCTGCAACATTTTTTCCGATGCCTTGATCATACCTTGGCTCCAGTCCTTTCCTGAGGATGTCAAAACCTTTGCCCGTCCTTCCAAAACATCAAATCCATCCCCACCATAAATATCACACATTTCCCTGGGGGTGCCAAAAGAAAAGTCTTCCGGGCAAAACTGGATAATTTTTACATTGTCATAATCCAGTAACTTCAATACACTTGGATACTCTCCATAAGTATCACCATCCACGCCACACTTAACTCCCACCAGACAGGCGCTGACCATAATCCTTAAAGGGTCTTCCACACTGGGTATTCTTAATTGTCGAATGTAATCTTTGTCAGGCATGATGAATTAATTGTATGAATGCCACCAACTTATTTATACAATTTATCTATGTCTTTGGAATGCTTCTCCAGCAACTTATGCCGAATGAGCTTATAAGATGCGGAATACTCTCCCGTTTCGATCGACCAATCCTCATGACAAAGGAAGAAATTCCGCATGGTTTTGAAATTCGGCAATTGCACATTCAGCCGGTTAACTTCTTCCTCAAACTTCTCCCGCACCCGGATATTATGTATCATGAACTGAGGGGCCGTCCAGTGGATTTTCTCCTTGTTACACCATTTTTCCAAAACGGAAAAATTAGGTACAATTATCCCGGTAACAAAAGGCCGCTGAAAACCAATGATCAGGCAATGTTCAATAAATAAAGATTGTTTGAAATAACTTTGTAAAGGTTCCGGAGCGATGTATTTACCCGCGGAAGTTTTAAAAATATCTTTTTTCCTGCCGGTTATTTTCAGGAATCGGGTTTCGACCATTTTCCCTACATCTCCTGTTTTCAGCCAACCGTCTTCTGTCATTACCTCTTTGGTAAGTAACGGGCGGTGATAATACCCTTGCATGACATTTGGTCCTTTTACCCAAATCTCCCCCTCTCCGTTTTCATCAGGTTCGTTTATTTTTAATTCAATACCGGCCACCGGCATTCCAACAGTATCAAATCTGTTCATTCCCGGTTCAAAACGATTGGTACTGATGTAGGGCGAAGTTTCGGTCATGCCATATCCGCAACGCACCCTTACTCCGGCTGCCGAGAACAACCTGGCAATATCAGGCCTTAGGGCAGCAGCACCGATGATAATATACCGGATCTTACCTCCTAATCTTGATTTCCATTTATTGAGCACCAAAATACGTGCGATCATCAATTTCAGCTGATAGAGAGGAAGAAAACCTTTTCGTTCCTGGTATTTCTTTCCAATTTTTATGGCCCACCTGATGACTTTTCTTTTCACCCAATTTCTGGTATAAGCTTCTTCTTTGAGCAGATCATACATCTTTTCCAGCACCCTTGGCACTCCGGTGAACATAGTTGGTCTTACGCTCTTGATATCCGTTTCCAGGTGCTCCCGATTCTGAGCAAACCAAATAGAAACTCCAAAAACGAGATAGGTGTAAGTCGAGGTTCTTTCAAAAATATGACTAAACGGCAAAAAACTTATTACCCTGTCCTTATAGGTAATGGGCATCAGGGTGATGACGGATTTGATGCAACTGACCACATTGTTGTGGGTCAATACCACGCCCTTAGGTTCTCCGGAAGTTCCGGAGGTGTACATTATGGTCAGGACATCTTCAGGCCGCACCTCATCTCTGAACCTACCCACTTCTTCCTTCGCAGCAGGGGATATTTTTTTAATATCAAATCCCGGGAAGTAGCCCTCCTCCCCTGCTTTCAAATGATACAGTGTTAAATCAGGAAAGCTTTTTTCGATGAAAAGGCTCAATTTGTAAAATAAGGCAGTACCAGCTACTATGCATGATTTGCAATGGGTTTCCGAAAGGATAAATTCGTACTCTTCCTTTGTGGAAGTGGGATGTATCGGAACTACCACGACACCCAGTTGCTGGCAGGCGAAATCGAGCATCATCCACTCAGGTTTGCCCATTTTGGGCACAAAAGCGATTTTGTCTCCTTTGGAATATCCCTGTTGATGAAGCCAGTAAGCAATGATATCAACCCGGTGCTGAATTTCTTCAATGGAATAGCTTACCCAACGACCTCGCACAAAAGCATTAAGAGCTTCCTTTTCAGGATACTTTTGTTGTTGGTACGGTAATATGTCGAAGATACGGGTAAAGTCCAAGGCAAATCGGTTAATAATAAATTTAATCCCTGACAAAAATACCTTTAGGGACTCAATTTATCAAATCAAAAAAACAAACGCCTAAAAAAGCGTTAATTCATTTCATTTGAATGTCAATATTGAAGAAATGATAAATCGCCTTTTCGAAAATAATGGTTTTTGTTATTTCCATTAAAAAGCCAATATTCCCATTCCAATCGAAAGTTTTACGAAAACTGAATTATAGCGTTTTATGTTACTTTCAGAATAGGCAAGGACCCTTTCATCAACAACTACAACTCTGGGAGATATAGGAAGACTGAACCCTAGATCCATACTGTAATTAAAGGTAAACTTATCGTTTAAAATGGCTCTGTTTCCAAAAGACAATGCAAACCCAATAAATGAAAGATCAGGAGTCCTGTGTTTTACATTAAAGGCCGCACGTTCCACACCATCAAATTTTTCTTCAGTATCTGCATATTTAATTGGATTGGCATAGGAACGGGTAAAAATAAATTTCGACCCGTGAAATCTTCCTAATGGTGCCAGAGTCCTTCCTGATTTCTTTTTAGTATTGTAAAACCCTACGGTGTAAGAAAAAATATTGGCCCGGTACTTCAAAGATGGTTGCCCGGGAAAAGTTTCCAAAGGTCCGAGAGCGTCTGTAAACTGATAATAATCGGCCTCAAGGGAAAAATACCGATGCCTGGCATAGACAATATTTGCGGATATGCGTCCAATAGGTGTCACTAAATTTCTACTAGTTTTATCCACCGAATATATCGACCCAAAAACTCCGGAGGTCACCCCCAATTGTCCTTCTATGAAAACCTTTTTGCCCATATAACCAGGCAACTGAGTCATTCCGGCAAACGTAAAAAAGGAAAATACAAAAGTTAATATGAATGAAAATTTAGACATGGATTGTTTTATTTGGAAATTTGATGAAAAGCATCATAAAGTTCAGACTTTAAAAATGCGTCATTTAGATAATGAGGCAGAAAATCAGCTTTCAAATATGCCCTTTTCCCGTTTCTGACATCAAATAATACTACCAGCATGAATGAACCGGTTTTATTATTTAGGAACCGACCTAAAGCAGTAGCTTGATGGACAGAAATGACCACGACTTTCATCAAATATGGTGTTTCATATTTTTCAGCTATTGCCTGGATTTCTTTATGGTTATAGGCATGATAAATAAAACCTTCTGCATCCATTTGAGTACTAATCCATTCACTGGCTGTAAAAATATCATTGAGTTTCTCCGTCTCATCTTTCAATAAAGACTTTGAATCAAGTGTCTGGATGTTTACATTATTGAGAGCCGCACATTCCTGGATGATATTTTTCATTGCTTCCCGTCTTTCCTCACTTTCCAAATATCCAGGATTTGCTTTTCTCATTCCATCCTTCAAATAAAAAAACACAGGGTTCACCAGCAAGACACTATCCACTCCCAGAGAAAAACCGTTTCTGGCAATTTCTTTTTCATAGCTCAGTATATTCTTTCGTCCCCGGTAACTGGAATCATCGTAGTAATCATAGATAGCTTTAAGTTCTTTTCCCGCCTCAAACCCTTCGGTAGCTAAATTCCTGAATAGTGTATCAGACAATACATCAGAAAAAGCCATTTTATGCCAGGATGTTTCGATAGCTTTTTTGCGATTACTTTTTATTTTGTCAATCTTGGAAAGCTCTTTGGTTTTCTCGATATCGGGTGCTTTAGAAGTTGTATCAATAGAAAAGAATCCACTTAAAGATTTTTCATCATGATAATAATACAAATCAGCAAAAAGATCAATAATCAACTCCCTGAGGTATTCATTTTCCGGCTGTCGAACATACCGATCATAGTTATAAGCAATAGCCAAAACATTTAATTCTTCCTTGGTCAATTCACTTATAATATTATAAACCTGCTGTGATTCTCCTTCAATTTCTTTGGTGGGAGGAGAATAGATATTGTCTGTGGCACGCCCGTTTTTAAATTTAGTAAGTCCATACAAGGACTCTCCAATCACCTCCTCAGTGAATTCTGAAACGCCGTATATCTTTGCTATCAGAAATCCGGTATAAATGGCTTCTTGAAGTTTTTGGCGTTCCATCAATAGCCTTGCGAGCTCAATCCTTGATTTCGTCTGGTTGTTTCTAAACCTTTCCTCCGACACCAGGAAAATTTTTTGACCTTTGACAGCCATTCCGTTCAACCTTTGGGACATTAGCCTTGTCCTTGTTGATAAAGCCGGATGCGTGCTCTGTTCCTCATCCTCTTCATCAGGGTTAATAGATTTGACTTCTTCCAGCAAATAATCATCCGGAATTGAAACTGAAATTTTCTCCAAATATTCACGCTCAAAGGGAATTTCATCAAAGGGCAAATAAGCATATCTCAACACCTCAAATACCCTATGTATGGTTTTGAAACTATAATTTGTATTCAAAAAAAATGTCAGCCCTTTTTCATCGGCTTCCAGTTCCTGATCTCGGGAATACCTGTTTTTTTCCAGGTTGGCAAAGTCTATCTGTTGGGTACTGACCCTTCGTTTCTCCTCAAGGTCACGATCGACATTAGTTGAAACCAAAAATCCATCAAAGTTATGATTTTCATTTACATGGACTAATTCGTGAGAGAGTATGAGAGCCAGTTGGGCCTCGTCTTCCAATTGGGACAATAATCCAATGGACACAAAAATCATACCCTGGTCAACTGCAAATGCATTAACCGCTGTACTTCTAAGAATATAAACGCGAGGTTTTTTCTTTTTTAGTTCCGGATTGCTTTGAACAATTACATCAAGGACCTCATTCACATATATTCCTATAGGATCATTGAATAGAATGTAACCACTGCGCAACAACTCATCAATGGCGAAGGTGCTTTCCAGATAAAACTGTTTTTCATCCTTTTGTCCCTCTCTGATCTGTTTTTCAATAAGGCTCTTCTTAAATTTCTCATAAGACGGGCGTGTATAATCTTCAGGTAGTTCTCCTTGATTAATCAACCGTTGGTACTGGGATTCCTGCCCAGACAATAACAATGAACTTGCAAAGAGCAACAAGAATACACAAAAGTTAGTTTTCATATGAATTTAAGATTTTTTAAAGACTGGGAATAAATATAGGAACATTTCATTTATTGACTTAGAAAGTTTCATTTTAGATTATATATTTGTTTCACAAGAAATAATATATGAACCCTGGAATAACTACTTTCTGCTTATTAAGCATTACTATTTTCTCTCATTTTGTTCCAACTAATTGCTGGTCTCAGTTACCTCTTTTTACGGAGGTGAGCCTAGAATCCGGAATTGACTACACTCATGATTATGTTGAAGAAATTGATCCGGTAACCTATAGAGCAACAGCTGGTGTAGCTTCCGGAGATTGCAATAATGATGGGTACCCTGATCTCTATGTTGAAACAGGAGATCTTGGCGACAATCTGCTTTTTATCAACAACGGTGATGGCACTTTCATTGAAAGAGGGGAAGAATCCGGTGTCAACCTGCCAAATTTCCTTGGTGGCGGTCCTTTTTTTGTAGATTATGACAATGATGGTGATACAGATCTTTTTATTGGTGGAATAGAAAATCAAAATGTCCTTGTTTTCCAAAATGACGGCAATGGTTTTTTCGAACAAATACAGGGAAACGCAGGAATTGACTGCAAAATTCAAACTTATTCTTTCAGTGCCGGAGATTTTGACAAAGATGGTTATCTGGATTTATTTTTAACCCACTGGATGGCGAATAACAACCAAAAACACCTTTGGAAAAACCAAAAGGATGGCACTTTTAAAAATGTTGATGAGCCCATGGGATATTTCAACCCGTTTGAAAGCCCCGATTTTACTTTTACAGGAAATTTTACTGATTTTAATAATGATGGCTGGCCAGACCTGCTTATCAATTCAGACTTTGGTACTTCCCAGGTCTGGCAAAATCAGGGAGGCCATCAATTTGCTCACATTACTGATACCCTCGTGATAAATGATGAAAATGGCATGGGAGCGGCCATAGGCGATTATAATAATGATGGACTCATCGATTGGTTCGTCACTTCCGTTTTTGATCATGATGGTGTCACTGAAGGAAACTGGGGAAGCACTGGTAACAGATTATATAAAAACATTGGGAATAACAAGTTTGTGGAATGTGCAGAAGAAAGCGGAATTTCCAATGGATCCTGGGGGTGGGGTGCCAGTTTTGCTGATCTTAATAATGATGGCTACCTGGATATAGTACATACCAACGGGTGGCCCAAAGGAAGTGATCAGTTTTATTCTGATTCCACCAGAATTTTTCTATCCAATCAGGATGGCACTTTCACAGAATCCGCCATCCTCTGTGAAATGAAGGATACGGGGCAAGGAAGAGGGATTGTGGTTTTTGACTATGACCTCGACGGGGACCTTGATATTTTTATTAATAATTACCGAGACAAACCTGCATTATGGAGAAATGACCTTAATTCCAACAATAAGTTTATTTCCATTTCTCTCCAGCCTGGTCAGGGGCTTACAGCTGTAGGTTCCAAAGTTGAATTATTTATTAAAGGCAAGAAGCAAATTAGAGAACTCCGGTGTGGTTCAAATTTTAATTCCCAAAATCCAATGCAGCTTCATTTCGGTCTTGGCGAAACAAGGATTATCGACTCTCTAATTGTTACGTGGCCCAATGGAGAAGTTCAAAAACAATACAATCTACAACCGAATAGGTTTATTGATATCCAACAGAACCTAGAGTTGATGGCTTTCGGTGAAGTGTTTATTTACCCTAACCCCTTTGACGATTGGTTTAAAGCTATTTTTACAGGCAGCAGTTCAAACTCCAGAGTAAAAATTAAATTTTTTGATATATCCGGGAGATTACTATTGGAAGATGCTGTGCATTTGGCAATTGATAATTTTTATTATTTTAGTTGGAATGCAACAGACCAAATTTCGCAACTATCACCTGGAGCTTATCTGATTCAATTCATTGAAAATGATAAAATTCGTGAAACCCGGAAAATCATAAAAAAATAATTCTCCATGAATAAATATGAAAACATGTCATTTAAAAACTTCATTTTAATCTTGATTCCCTTATTGATCCTGTCTTGTAAAAAGGACGATGACCAGCTTACCTTTGACTCTGAATTTGGGGCTATTTATGTTACGGTTTATCAAGATGGAATCATAATCCCTGATGCTTTGGTGAGGGCAATTCCCGGAAATGAAATATGGTTAACTGACTTCTCGGGATCAGTCATCATCAAGGATCTTGAATCTGAAATTTATGAGATAACTGCAACCCACCCTGAGTATGGATCAGGTACCGGCGCTGCTGCTGTTCACAAAGGAGAGATATCAGAGGTGGATATTGAATTGATTCCCGGAGTATTTGAGGCTCCCGTTGTCTCTTTCATATTTCCAACACCAGGAAGTGTCGTTGACTCAGACTCACCCACCCAATTCAGTGTATCCGTTTCCGACAATATGGATGTTCCTCAGAATATCAGTTTGGAATGGTCAAGCAATATCGAAGGAATTCTATCAACCGAATCTGCACAACCTAATGGAGTGGCTACAATTACTGTTAATGAATTATCAGAAGGAACTCACCGGTTACAGGTTATCGCTACAGATACGGATGGATTTATTGGGGGATCCGTTGTTGAGATCACAGTCCAAAATCTACCAAACAGTGTGGTTTTAGACCCTCCCACCGGACTTAACAATGGTGTTCAACTAAATTGGAGTACTTCCAATGAACCTGATTTTTCTCATTATGCGATATACCGAGCTGAAAATACTCCGGAAAACTTTCAACTTATCAACACCATAAGTGATGTTAACCAGACCACCTTTTTCGACAATGCAGTTTCAATAGGAGACGCCTATTATTACCGCATAGCAGTAGTATCAACCAGTAATAATGAAGGATTTAGCAATGTCCAATTCATACTTTTTGAAGGCGTTTCCATCTATGTAGGAACAACCATTGAAAGAATGATTGTGGACCCTTCGAGGCCTTACATCTATGCTCTTGACAAATCAAACAATTCACTACTTTTCATAAATACGGACGAGGGTAATGTCTCAAAAACTATTTATGTCGGTTCCTCCCCTACCGATTTGGATATAACTTTTGACGGCAATCGATTATACGTCGCAAATTTTGGAAGCAGTCAGATTGCTGTTGTAAACCTTGAGGCCCAGGAACTCGACTTTAATGTAAATGTAAATACTAATGCTGGCACTTGGGAGGGTAATCCCTATCGCCTGGCCGTTATGAGTAACAATCGCCTGGCCTTCACAAGTGAAGATCAATGGAATAACATCAAAGTAGTCAATGCAATAACCGGAACATTGATCGCCTATGGAACAAGTATCTACGAACCGACTTTGTATACTGATCCTAACGGCAACATTCTTTACGCGGCTGAAGCAAGTTCCACAGGTTGCCAAGTTTTCAGATATAGTGTATCGGGAAGTAACATCACTGAGGAAGATGAATCAAGCAGTGGTTATGCCATGAGGAATTCCTTTATTTCGGGTAACGGGGACTTCATATTCTTCAGAGGGAGAAAGATTCAATCCAACAATTTACAAGTCTCTCTTGGAACTTTCCCCTCCGAAGTTTATGCCTGTAATTATGATGGCTCCATTGTCCTGGGAAGTGATAAGTATTACAGCGGATTAAACTTTAGTATTTTGGGTAATCTTCCAATTTCTTCTACAATCATTGCGTCTGACCCAAATGAAGATATTTTCTACCTGTTTAACAATGAATCTAAGAGCCTGATAGTCTTTAATCCTTAATAAGAAAGCTGTCTCAAAAGTAAACTGGTATGTGTTTTCCAAAATAATGAATTCAACTTTTGAGACAGCTAAATTGCCCCTGGTAATAATCAATCAGAAGTAAATTCAAAAATACCTGGCCGAAGGATTGTGTTATTTCTGCCAAATAGAAAAAACTTACCTTCTGATATTTGTTTTACCGGTGTGGTACAAACATAGAATTTATCAGGAAGGCCTGTCTCCACTTCTTCAATGGAAAGTTCACCATCAGATAAACGAAAGCTAAAATGAAACAAACTCTTATATTCCCGATTTTCCCACTTTTCTGAATACGGGTTTTTACCCTTTGCCCCATCATCAAGTAGATTTTCAGGACCATTACAAAAAATACTTAGATGTTTTTTATCCAAGTACTTGAAATAATGTAAATGGGAATATTCCTTATTGAAGTACATATTGAATTTTGGAATATGGTTTTGCCAAATATACTCACCATCAGAATAAAACCTCATTAACAAAATGTCATTAGAGTTGAAATAATCGTTGGAAGTCGGACTCCTGTCACTGGAAGAATAGGCTGTATAAATCGCTTCTGTTATCAGAATTATTCCACCCCGATCATCCGCAACAACTTCCTGAATATTTAGCCCTAAGACACCTTCTGTTCCCCCTTTTTTATCAAGTCTGTATTTGTCATTCCTATTTTTATTATAATGCAGAAGTTCTCGATCGAATGAGTAAAAAACCTTTCCAGGCATAAACATTTCCCTTTTTTCGACTTTCAAAAGCATCACTCCTTCCGCAAGCTGCCCCCACTCCTTCCGGTCAAAAATAGTTTCGGAATACAAACCAAAAACAAATAGTTCATCTCCCATATCCAAAAAATCAATATCCCTCAGGAACTTGCCTTCTGCTTTTTTTACATTTTCATCACCTAGCGTAACCTCCAGGTATTTCATGTCCTCCTTAATAACACCAATCGACCAGATATGCCCTTTAAAATTCTTTGACCTTGGGTTGTAAATACTCGCCTTTTTTGGTCTGGGTTTTTCCAAACATGCCAACAAAATATTTCCTTCCGCATCTAAATCAGCTTTAATAACCTCAATAAATTTAGTATCAACATTCAACTCAATTTTTTTTTCAAAGACAAGGTCCATGTTCCCGGAAAATAGATTAACAGTTATGTCAAATCCGGTTTTATCACTTGTTAAAACCTTTGAAACAACCAGTAAATATTCCATTCCGGCGTATTCACCTTTTCCATCCACAATGAAATAATCAAGTTCATGCTCCTGGGTAGGAAATTCCCTGATAAGGAATTTTGATTCCAGGCTTTTTATGTCCATATCACAAATGACAAAATTGTAGGGAAGTTTCATGACATTAGTCTCTCCCAGAATGAATAAATTATCATTCAAGGAAATAAATTCCACCACGGCAATTTTTTTCTCATCAAGGATGATTTCACGCCTTTCGGAGGAGACAGGTCTAAATTCTGATGATCTTTTTTCAAACAAAACGTGCTGAATATTGCCTGCTGGTGTAAACAAACGATTATAGTCCTTATAGGCAACTAATAACTCTTCTTGAAATAGTGCAGCACTTTGAAAAGGATAATACATTTTTTTGATAAGACCTTCACCCCAGGTAAATTCATATTGAGCGGTAAGGAATAATGGAAGAAATACCAGCAATATTAACAGCCGGTTCGAAAGATTGTTAATCGTATTCATTTGTTAGATTTTTTTAAAACAGGGTATTCAATGAATTCAGCTTATTTCTCAAATGTCAAAGTCATAAAATGCTGAAGTTTTAATGATCCGTTAATTTAATTCTTTTGCCGTGAAATTCAAAAATGAGCTTCTCTGAATCTTTCATTTCTATTTGAAACCTGACTTTTTTATTATTAACTTTTTCAAGATTTTCAACTTCAATAGTGTACGGAATTCCTCGCATGAAGGCTTCCATCTTGTCATAAAGCCTTATTTCCTTTTTGGACTTAATTTCACTTACATCCAAAGTCTCCTCATTACAAATGTCATTTTTTACAAGAACGATCAAATCTGTATCCTTGAAATACCGCTTCACCTGGCGATGATTGAGAATTTTTGAGATTTGGTCTTCGAAAGAAATGGAATCAAAAGTCGTTGGCTGCAATAAAATAGCCAAAAGGATTATCAGAGAAAAAGTTTTCATTCTAAAAAGGTTTGTTTAATTAGAAAAAAGGACATGTAATATGTGATAAATTCTTCTAATTCACCTATGACAGCCTCCTGAAAAGTAGAGAATACTTCTGTCCGGGATAGTTCATTTAACTGTGTCCAAAATCCCGTAAATCCTTGAAAATCAAAACACCTTGAACTTCTTAAACATGGAACTTTGAACACTCCCTCAGTGCTGCAGGTACTGAATCTCAGGAAGGCATGTAAATCCTTGCAGTCCCCCCTCAAAGGTAACACCTTTCATCCCGCAAGCCTTCACAAAGGTATCACCTTGCCTACAAAGGAATATTCCCGTGCTTTTTCTTCGGCAACTTCGCCACCTTGTTGGCCAGCATCGCAAAAGCAGTGATCAGTTTCCGACGGGTATCTTTTGGATCGATTACTTCATCAATGAACCCACGCGATGCAGCTCTGTAGGGGTTGGCAAATTTATCCTGGTATTCCTGTTCTTTCTCGGCCAGGAATTTTTCAGGATCATCACTTGCTTTTATTTCCTTACGGAAAATGATCTCTGAGGCTCCTTTGGCTCCCATAACGGCAATTTCAGCCGTTGGCCAGGCATAATTCATATCCGCTCCGATGTGCTTGGAGTTCATCACATCGTAGGCACCACCGTAGGCCTTTCTGGTAATCAGCGTAATTCTGGGAACTGTCGCTTCGCTGTAAGCAAATAATAACTTGGCACCGTTTGTAATGATTCCACTCCATTCCTGATCTGTCCCGGGTAAAAAGCCCGGAACATCAACAAGCGTCAAAATCGGAATATTGAAACAATCACAGAATCGCACAAAACGAGCTCCTTTTTTGGAACTCTCCACATCCAGGACTCCTGCCAGGCTTATAGGCTGATTACCAACAACACCAATGCTTCGTCCCCCTAAACGTGCAAAACCTACGATGATATTTTCAGCAAATTCCTTCTGAACTTCCATGAAACTACCCTCATCGACAATTCCGTAAACCACATCCCGCATATCGTAAGGGTGATTTCGATTCTCCGGAACAATATCCAGAAGTTCCGGTCTGAGTTCTTCTTCAAATTCGAAAGATAAATCCGTAGGTTTTTCTTCGCAATTTTGAGGCATATAACTTAGCAATTGCTTCACCTTAGCAAGGCAATCCAAATCGTTTACTGCCGTAAAATGTGTTACTCCTGATTTGGTCGCATGTGTCTTGGCACCTCCCAATTCTTCGGCTGTCACCTCTTCATTCGTGACCGTTTTTACTACATTCGGCCCCGTAACAAACATGTAAGACGACTTTTCCACCATAATGGTAAAATCAGTCATAGCCGGTGAATAAACAGCTCCTCCGGCACAAGGTCCCATGATGGCTGATATTTGAGGAATGACACCGGATGCCTGAACATTACGATAGAAAATATCAGCATAACCTCCCAAAGACTGAACACCTTCCTGTATCCTCGCTCCTCCGGAATCATTTAATCCAACCAGGGGAGCTCCGTTTTCCATGGCCAGTTCCATGATCTTACAAATCTTCTCTGCATGGGTTTCTGAAAGGGAACCGCCAAAAACGGTAAAATCCTGTGAGTAAACGTAAACCAGCCGGCCATCAATCGTTCCGTAACCGGTGACAACTCCGTCACCAAGAACCCTTTGTTTTTCCATCCCAAAATCATTGCTTCGGTGGGTTACCAGAGCACCTATTTCCTGAAAGGAACCATCATCCAGTAAAAAATGAATTCTCTCCCGAGCGGTAAGTTTTCCTTTTGCGTGTTGTGAGTCAATCCGGTCCTGTCCTCCTCCCAATTGGGCTTCTGCCAATTTATCTCTTAACTCCTGCAATTTATCCTTCATCGATGTATTTTGTTTTATTTGTGGGACTTCAAAACTGTTATTGTATTCGGGCCGCAGCCTGTCGATAGCGTTCTGCATTATTGGCATCACCCATCTTCTGATAAAGATCGGCAGCCAGGGTATAAGCATTCTTAAATCTCGGATTGGCCTGAATAGCTTTAACGGCATAATTCACCGCCTCTACCTGGTTATTTCTCCGATCATAGACCAAAGCGAGATAATACAAAGCATATGAATTTCTCGGATTGATCTCTACATTTTCTTCGAGCGTCAGAGAAGCATTGTTGAGATCGCCCTTATTCAGATAAGCAATACCTGTCATCAGTAATGCCGTTTCATTTTTAGGTGCCAGTTTTAAGGCTTCCTGCCCGGCGGCAAGGCATTCATCTACTCTGCCCGCGTTCAAATATGCTCGTGTCAAGCCTAACCAGGCCAATTCGTTATCCGGATAGGCCTGCACCTCTTTATTGAAGTTATCAACCGCATTGGTAAGGTCGTTCACCTTCAATGCCTGTTCGCCATTATAAGCAAAATTGTTTTCTTCTTTTTCAACGGTTGTTAGTACGACACCATTAGCTTTTACAGAAAAAACAGACTTACTGTTGGGCCAGAATCCAGCCCGCAGCTGAGGACCTCTGAAAAATCTGGATGGGAAAATCCCATAATCCCAACGTTCTTTATATCGTTCCCCAAATCGAACATACCTTACTATTACATTATCTGCGTATGAAGGATTAAGCTGCTTGGATACGTTATAGTGGAAGGTAGTTCCTATGTAGAGCGTATCCTGCATATTCTCGTGCAACACTCCTTCCTTTTCCAGCCATTTGATCGCCTGCTTACAGGAAATTCCCCAGTAATCCGTTTCATAATTTCCAAATGCTCCATGGATGCCTCCTCCTATCGGATTAAAAAATGTATAAGGATATGCCGGGTTTCTCGCAATATAACTTGCTGGAATGAGCATAAGAATTCCCAAAATCGCCCAAATAGCTCTTTTAGCGGTCAGGTTTTCGGTAAACTGTTTTTCCAGCCGGACCCAAAACAGTGAGGCTAAAATTACCATTGGAGGGTAAACGAACAAAAGGTGTCTCCAACCATCATAAAGACTAGAACCTTTATAGAGGATGTATAATAGTGGAAAGAAAACGGCAAAATAAGCAAGTAATACAGCTACCCTCGAGTGCTCTCTAAGCAATTTGGGAAGGAAGGCAAAACTCCCTAGAAGACCGATCAAAGTAAAAAGAGGAATGGTTTTGGAAATCCACAACACCCCATAATACCAGGGGGTAGTGTCTGACATGACATTTTCCCCTTCAAACAATAAGCGAATAGCTGTTCCGAATTGAGAAAAAGCGCCCAACGCTTCGAGTGGGAACTTGATAGGTGAAACAAGTGCGGCCGGCCAAAACAAAATGGCGATTATATAACCTGCAATAGCTGGTCCACCGATGTAAATCAGGTACTTGTAGATCATTTTAAAATGTGTACCCAATCCTTTTAATCCATATTTATAAAGGAAATCTATGCCGGCAAATAATCCGGCGTAAGCGATTACCAATAATCCACCGGCCCTCGTACCTAAGGCAATACCCACCCCAATGGCAAAACCCAGGGCTTCCTTCCAGTGTGGTTTAGGCATATTTTTTAGTATCCTGATCAAATAGTACAAGCTGACAGCAAAACCTGCAGCATATGGAATATCCTTGGGGTTCATAGTAGAATGCCCTAAGAACCTGGGGGAAAGAAACATCAGTATCAAAGCCAATATGGCCGCTCGCCATCCGGCAATTTCCTTGACGAATAAACCGGTAAAAAACATGGCAAAAAATCCAAAAACAGCAATTAATAACTGCCTCACATTATGGTAGGCGGGCTGAATCTCTTCAAACCCCAATATTCTGTTGATACCTCCGGCAATCAATTCATAAAAACCACCATAATTCTGCATTGGCGCCTCACTGCTACCAATTCTAACATTTTCAAGAGCAGATCTGTCTTCACCGAAAGTGGTATAGAAGTTCACTACATTTTCAGAATATTTTACCTGATAGGAATCATCTGCATTGATACCGGATTGAAAGGCGAGAAAAATCATGACCAGTACAACCAAGCCTGCAACACCGAGAAATATCTTTCGATAAAAGTCATCCCTGGGATCCTGGTGATCGATCCAGATGTTGGCAACTTTGGAAACGGGTTTTTTCCTGGGCGGTCGTGGTTGTTTACCTTTTTTTGTTTGCGGCTTACGGCTTTTTTTACTGCTCATTTTGTCAAGCTTGGATTTTGATCGGAAAGATAAAAAATTTCAAGCTTTTTGACGGCTAATGTTTTACCATTACTTAGAAATGACCATTTTTTGCACCAGAGCTTTGCGATCAACATCCTTAATTACAAAAATATAATTGCCGGGAACCAAACCTTCCGTTGAAATCACCGTCCGATCCTTCCCCTGACTTAGGTTTTTCATTCGGACAAGTCTTCCATTCATATCGAAGATTTGCATTTTCCAGTCATTATGCGATAAATCCCCCTGAATGTCAATGTTAACCGGATCCCCTGATTTTAACATACTTGGATATACAGTAAAAAAGCTTTCTCCGACAAAATCAACTGTTTTGATCTCTGAATGGTGAAATTTACCATCAAAATCTATTTGCTTCAACCTGTAATAATTGCTCCCATTTTCCGGACTTTCATCTACAAAATTATAAAGTATCTCCTGTTCGGAATAACCGGCAGCGGATACAACCCCAATGGTTACAAATTCTTTACCATCGACACTCCTTTGAATTTCAAAAGACTGACTGTTCTCTTCATGATTCGTCACCCAAAGCAATTTGGCCGATCTTTCATTTTGCTGATAGGCTGAAAAGGATTTGAGTCCAACCGGCAAAGGCATAGAAAGTTCCAGAACATAAAGGCCGTATATATCATCGGACACAATAATTTTTCCGGAATCAAATAAAGGATATATTCCCCAGTTCCCCGCATATCCGCTATATCCGGTGTTGTCAGGGTATGTATCGTAATATGCTACTCTGGTTACATTTTCTCTGTCCGAAATATCAAATACCTGCACTCCATCATGATAATAGGAAATGTAAGCATAATTTCCTTTTATCACCGGATTGTGGGCAATACTACTCAGAGGGTTGGCCCCCAGAAGATTAGAATAAAACATGTTACTTTGAGTTACCTGGAGGTCTGTCAGGTCGGTTGCGTCAATCGCTTTAACTTTCTTGCCATGCGTTTCATCACAGAAAACGAGGGTTTCCCCGTCATCACTTAACCAGCTGCTGTGATTATACCCGGAATTGGTATATCCGACCAGGTTACCCAACTCAACTGGACTGGTGGGGTTTGACATATCGTAAACGTACAAACCATTGTTTCCATGCGAGCAATAGACAATATGATTTTTCACGTAAGCATCATGAATATATCCGCCATTGAGGTTGGGAGCTCCTAACAAAGTCGGATTAGCCGGATCAGTAGCAATGTCTAATATGGTGATATGACCAGAACCACCACTCGCTCCAAGCACGTAAAGCCTTCCGTGAAGGGTATCGACAAATATATTGTGGGCCCGGTTAAAATAAAAATTGGACTGATACACTTTAGTCACTGAGGCCGGCAGATTACTCAAATCAAAGATCATCAAACCTTCATTGCCCTGATCTGCAACCGAATAAGCATAACGACCATAGGTCTTGATATCTCTCCATAAACTTGTGGCTCCCCCTGAGAATGCATTGACTTCAACAGGAGATGAGGGCGTTGTTATATCGATGAAATGTACTTTTTGTGCAGAGCCCACGATGGCATATTCCCTATCATCTGTATCAGTATATCCCCAAAGGTCATTATAAATAATTCCGGAATGATACGGCAGGGATGGGTCTGACCAGGTGCCCAGAAGGTTCATGTTCCAGGACACATTTTGGGCTTCTGAAATCGTTGAAAAGCAAAAGACTAAGACAAAGGTGTATACTATTATCCTCATTAAAGTAGATTTTGCAAAATTATATTCATTAAAGCAGTGCGAAATTAGACAAATAGTTTCATGACTACAAAACATTTAAAATATTGCTTTAAACACTTGCCTCTATTCCTCCGGTATTTGTCGGCCAAATACCAGAAAAATGAATGGCACCAACATAAAATATTCCATGCTGGCCACCGTAAATCCCCTATTAAAAAGAGGGGCATCTTGCTGAAAAAGATTTACATTTGCTCTCTGATTATTTTTCTTGAAATAACTTGTTAAAAATGAGTAAAGCAACCGTATCAAAGCGCCTTCAGCAAATGGCTGAGTCAGCTACCATTAAAATGGCACAACTCGCCAGAGACCTCAGAGCTGAGGGTCATGATGTTATCAGTTTAAGTTTGGGAGAACCGGATTTTGACACCCCTGATCATATTAAAGCAGCGGCCCAAAAAGCCCTTGATGAGGGATATACAAAATACACCCCGGTACCCGGCTTGGTTGAGTTGAGAGAAGCAATCAAAACTAAATTCAAAAGAGACAACAACCTCGATTATGACCTCAACCAGATCGTCGTTTCGAATGGTGCGAAACAATCTATAGCCAACTTGTCCCTGGCTTTACTGGATGAGGGGGATGAAGTAATTATTCTGGCTCCGTACTGGGTTTCTTATTATGAGATCATCAGGCTTTCGGGCGCAAAACCTGTGATCGTCAGCGCAGGAATTGAGCAGGATTATAAAGTGACGGCTGAACAAATTGAAGCCGCCATTACCGACAAAACAAAATTGATTTTATATTCTTCCCCTTGTAATCCAACCGGTTCAGTTTACAATGAAGCTGAATTAAAATCCTTTGCGGATGTAATTGCTAAATACGACGACATTTATATTATTTCTGATGAGATATATGAGTATATCAATTTTGGAGATCGTCACATCAGCATTGGATCCTTTGAAAATGTAAAGGACAGAACTATTACCGTTAACGGATTTGCAAAGGGATTTGCCATGACGGGATGGAGACTGGGATATATGGGAGCACCCACCTGGATCGCTGCGGCTTGTGCCAAGATCCAGGGACAATTTACTTCCGGAGCAACTGCATTCGGTCAGAAAGCAGCTGCTCATGCACTGTTGTCAGACATGACCCCTACCTTTGAAATGAGAGAAGCTTTCCGGGCAAGGAGAGACATGCTTATCGGACTTTTGGAGGATATTCCCGGCATGAAAGTCAACCGCCCGAACGGAGCGTTTTATATTTTCCCGGACATCAGCGAATTCTTCGGAAAAAGTAATGGGGAAATAACCATCAACAATGCGGATGATTTTTGTGAATATCTCCTACATAAGGCTCACGTAGCTGCTGTATCAGGCTCAGCATTTGGAGCGGACAACTGCTTCAGGATTTCCTACGCTGCTTCAGATGAACAATTAAAAGAATCGGCCAGAAGGATCAAGGAAGCGTTGGCTGCATTAAAATAGTGAATAGACAAAATAATAACAAAGATCGTTCGTCAAGGCTTGTAGCTTTGATTGAAATATGCTTGCAGGACTTGCAGCCTGCCTTTCGACGGTGGCAGACAGGTCCGGGCGGTAATAGATACACATACACAGAAAGATCAAGTGGCTGTCTCTTCATCGGAGGCAGTCGTTTGGGGTTTCCTTCGACAAGGCAACACCTTCTGCTACCCTTCATGGCCTGCGCAAAGGTATCGCCTTGTTATGATAAATTCTTAATATCTCACCACGGTAGTTGACCGTATTTCCTCCCCTGTCTGATCCATTATGATCAAAAAATACATTCCTGCAGGATAGGCCGTCAAATCAAAATACTGAGTTTCCGAACCCCAAATCTGCTTTTCGAACAGCATTTGGCCAACGGTATTAACCAATCGAAAGGTCATTAAATTGTCTGGCACATTTTCAAAAATCAAAGTGAGGTTTCCGTTGGTAGGATTTGGATACAAACGGAAATTGGGAATGAAGGTTGTACCGCAGTCAAGAAAACTTTCTATACCAAAAAAATCCATCATTTGAGATTCGATTTCACATGGCCGTTGAATAACAAATTGCAGAATCTCCTTATCTACATTGATCTCCCATTCCGGGACGCTAAGCCAATTCCCCCATCGCTCAAAATGCTCCGCAAGTTCGGGCTCATAATCGGCTTTCATATTACTTAATAGTGCCAACATTTTATTCGGCTGGAATTGATCCTTTAGAATTTGTCTGCCTCTATTGATAAACTTCTGTTTAAATTCCTCATTTTTCATCAGGGTCCGGATGATAATGGTAGGCCATTCAGAACTGGAATTGTTATAGGGTTCATCGGATAACAGCTGCACTAAATTATCTTCTGAAACTTTATTCCCCCCAAGCGTTCCATCAAGATCATAGAATAACCATCGCCACCGGTTATCCCATTGCGGAGAACGCCACATTTTAAGATTATTGGCAGGCCAATCACGATTAAAAAAGTAACTTTCTGCAAAAAAATAATCGATGAAATTATCAATATTCATTTTGGTTTGCACATACGCATAAACCTCCGGATCTGTAATATCGTTCTGTGCCAGATATTCATCTCTGAAAATAAAAAAATCATTATCCGGCTGTCCCTCTAACACTTCTCCCCAGGAAGCATAAACCTGTATAGAATCCGGGTCAAGCCCGTGGTCTTCTGCAATTTTAAATCGGTCGATTTTTTCTCTCAACCCGTGCAGCCCCCAGTATTCCCCGTTTATAAAAACAATAACCGGCTGATATTCCTGAATATCAAAATCCAATTCTTTACAGGCTTGATGAGCATAAACATCATTCAATATCGAATGTCCCCAGGCCCCCATAGATGTCCTGACCAACAGTCGTTTGTAACTATCCTGATCCTTTTGATCAAAAAAAGGAAAATCGAAACGCTTCTTTCCGTATTCAGATCTGGCATAAAGTTTCAGTGTTTTTTGGGCAGCACTCCTGGTTTTGCCGCCATGAATGCGCAATCCGGCAGATTGATCAATTACCTTTTCACCTTCCACGAAATATTCAATGTTTACCAAACGCTCCCACTCTTCACCCTGCTGATAATAATTTCCGCTCCAGACAATATTATCATCTTCCAGGTGAATTCCCGGAACATAAATACCGGTTTCTTCACCAAAGAAACCATCATTAGGACAGACAACTGACATCACAGGGGTAGAATATTTTTCTGGGCCTTCAGGAAAGATGAAATAGGTTTTTGTAAATACGTCGCTAATCCGCTGTCCTTCCAAAAAAACTGCTGCCCGGATTACAGTACCTTTTGCAATTTTTTCATCAGGTGGATACCAGCCAGGATAAGTCGGTTCTTCCGTCCAGCCTGAATAATCAGGCGTACATGGGATATCCGCTAAAACATTAGGTTGATCTGAACGATCTTTAACCAGAATCTCCTCCATGAACAAGAAGGATTCCATTGTTGGATCATCTCCATCTAGTGTATACCTAACTTCAAAATTATCATTGTAGAAATCAGCGGAAATTTCCAGATGAATCGGCTGTTCGTAAAATCCTCCATCATGCGAAAAAAGGACAAGAGGCCTAATTTCATTAGAAGCCTCTGGTGTTGGGACCGAAGAAATATAAAAATCAGAACTCCCGTCGGGGAAAGCTCCAAAAGAATAATCATCTGGCAAAGCAACAATATCTAATTTCTGAACAGAACCGCTCTGGTTTGAAAAGAAAATCGTTTCTCCGGAAGCGGAAATCTTAAAATTGGTGTGTAATTCCTCTCCTATCACACCTCGATCCTTTCCAGAACAAAAGATCAATAAGTATTCCTGGGCTCCAAGCATGACTCCCGGAAGAGCCCATTTACTAATATTATCAGGATCATCACTTAAATAAAAACCTGTTAGATTTTGAGCGTATGGTCCTGCATTAAAAAGCTCTACCCAATCACTTGAATCACCATCTTCGTCATCAATGGTCAAGTCATTTGCTGACATAACTTCATTGATATGGATTTGAGCACATAACGGACTCAAAACCCAAAGGCAAATCAATACGGTGATCAGGGGTCTCAGCATCAGAAAGTAATTGGCAATAATCAAGTAAACCTGTCATTTATTAACAAGTACCTTACAAAAATAATACTTAACTACTTCATTTTCCTTTCTTTAACCCTTATTGGCGAGTTAATGACAAAAATTCTATTCCAGCCCTTTCAAGACGGTCTCCTTCACCAAATCGAAATGACTCCATGGAAGAAAATGATTAACATCCTGTAAGACAATGGTTTCCAACAGGTGATCAGGAATATGATCTTCACTGAAATTAATGTTTGAAATCGGGGCAAGGAAATCTTTGGTGCCGTGAATATGCACCATCGGAACTTTGAGATTTTGCCAGTCATCATGGATTTTCTCCAATTCTTCCACATGGGCAAATTTTTCATCAGCAGAAACATTGATAGCCTTTGGCAAAGGCCAGCGGGTAAGTTTCCACTTCGCAAAGTAGGAGATTTTAAAGACAGGCTCAGAGGATGGCTCATTCAGCGGAGCAAGCATAATAACTTTGTCGGTAATCTCCGGATAATCCATAGCAAATTTCGCTACTATCGGACCACCGAAAGAATGCCCGGAAAGGACCAGCTTATCATGAGGATATTTATCAACGATGAATTTTAGAAAATCTGCCTGTTCCGCAATTCCCGGTTCTGAATCTCCATAATGAGAACCTCCGTAACCTAATCGGTCAATAGAGATCATTCGGGTACGAGATAAAAGTTCGCTGTCTGCCAGAAAAGCTTTGTGATCTGATAACGAACCGGGTGCTCCATGGACAAACACAACTAATGAACTATCCGGCGCATTTTCTCCTTTGGTTTCAATAAATCTGATCGGTTTCCCCAGATATTCCTGGTTATGGATTTTCACCTCCACACCAGCCTCTTCAAAATAGGCTTTTAGTTTTTTATCCTTTTCCTTAAAAGGCATCAGGAAGTTCATAGCAATTGGAATCAATACCAATAAAACCAGGATGATAATAGCAAGTATCTTAAACACTTTACGTAAACGGATTTTGAATTTTGACATGACAGGAATTGGGTTGTTCGATTAGCATATAATATGGGAACGGAATAGCGATGTTTTAGTTGAAAATAAGGATGGATTTGTTTGAGGGGTGTTGGGTTTGAAATGGTTTGAAGTTGTTTGACGTAGTTTGAGATGGTTTAAAGAATTGGGAAATTCATTACCTGCTCACCTCAAAGGTTGCCTTATGTTCAAAGTCCCTGAAATCAACGGGGCTAACTCCTGAAACCCCCTGCTCAGCCATATAAACACCATAGATGGTATCTACAGAAGCCATGGTGAGCTTATTATGGGTAACGATAATGAACTGAGACTCAGACGAGAATTTTTTGATAATCTTATTGAACTTCAGAATGTTAGCATCATCCAGCGGTGCATCAACCTCATCGAAAATACAAAACGGTGCAGGTTTTAGCAGGTACAATGCAAAAAGCAAAGCAATGGCTGTAAGCGTCTTCTCCCCTCCTGACAACTGGCTGATGGTTTGAGGTCGTTTACCTTTAGGTTTAGCAACAATCTCGATCTTTGATTCAAGCGGGTTGTCTGGTTCTAATAAGAGCAGATCACAGTTATCATCCTCCGTAAAAAGACTGCGGAAAACATCGATAAAGTATAACCTCGCCTTACTGAAAGAATCCAGGAATTGTATGGTTGCCGTTTCCTCAATTTCCTTGATGGTGGCGATGAGAGAGTCTTTGGCCTCAATGATATCATCCCTTTGTTTGGTAATGGTATCAAAGCGTTCCTTCATTTCATTATAGGCTTCAACGGCCATCGGGTTGATTTCCCCGTAATTTTCGAGTCTTCGACGCATCCTGTCGACCTTGATCTCCAGCTCCTCCGGATCCTGCATTGGATTTTCAGGTTCCTGATTGATGATATCATTGATCTCCATCTCAAACTCAATCTTCAATCGTTGGGCAACAGAGCTTACCTGGAATTTCAGATCAGTGAATTTTTCTTTGAGCTGATTGATCAGCACCTGGGCATCCTGACGGGCTCTACCCGTCTGGCGCAAGATCATCTTCAATTTCATTGATACCTCCACGAGCACTGAAGTATAACTGTTCAGCTTCCGTTAAGGAAGATTCTTTACCTTTTCTTTCTTCGTATTTTACCAGTAACCCTTGCTGCAATTCATCAGCCTGAACCTGGATTTGCTTGATCTCTTCACTGTTCTCCTTCAGCTGCCTTTGGTTGGAGTCCATGCTCGCCAGAGTTTCCTCCAATTGCTTCTCACGGAATACAACTTCCCGTTGAAATGCACCTACCTTATTCTGCTGCTGAATAAAAGCAATATTCTTTTGATTGAAGTTTGCTGATGCTTTACTCAATTCTTCCGCCACCTCCCTGTAGGAACCATCCATATTGGCAATTTGCTCCTTAACTCCACTGACAATAGCCATTTTGTTTTCAAGGTCCTTGTCAATTGCGGTATTAGAAGCTTCCAGTGTTTTGATAGCTTCATCAGACTTTCTGAACTTTTCGTCCGCTTCCGCAATAAACGTCTCAAAGTTTTCCAGCCGGGTGGATAATGAAATCCTCTCCTGACTCAGCTGATTCAGGGCATTTCTTTCCCGGTGAATTTCAGGATTATTATTACCGGTTTTTAAATTTTCAATTTTGCTTTTCAGGTTATAAAAAGCAGTGGAATGCCTGTTTTCCTCCCGCTCCAGCTTCTTTATCGAACCCTCCAGGACTTCCAGGTTTTTCTTACGCCCGATTTTCTTACCCTCAAACAAACCAACTGAACCACCGGAAACACTGAATTTCCTTCGAATAAAACTTCCGCTTTTGGAAAGAATGGTTACATCCTCATCAATATCCTTAAGGTCAAAGTGTTCATTATCCGTAATAAGCACATTTTCCAGGAGGTATCCGCATAAGCGGCGATAATTCATATCTGTTTCTACGAGGTCAATAGCGTGCTGGGTGCCGGGAAGCATCTTCATAGGTGCTTCATAGCTTGTAAAAGCATCGAGCAGAAAGAAATTGGCCTTCCCTTTTTGACTGTTATTCAACAAACGGATAGCCTGCTGAGCTTCTTCCAGGTTTTCAACCACATAATAGTTGAGAAAAGGTTCCAGGTAATTTTCAATGGCGATACGATACTCTTCTTTCACATAGAGAATATCCGAGAGCAATGGTTTCTCCTGGGACCATTCCTTATTACCACTCAGGAATCTGATCGACTCCGGAAATCCTTCCAGGTTTTCGATCATACTTTGGGTCAACTTGAACTCGTTCCTTTTGGCATCCAATTCCCTGTTGACTCTAGTCATATTCTTCTGGAGAGCCTCAAGTTCTTTTTCTGCCAAACGAATATTCTCAAGTCTGCCTTCTTCTTGCTTTTCAAGATTTTCAAGAGCAATACGCTTACCCTCTTCTTGTTTTTGTATGGCTTCAATTTGAGTCTTGAGGGCAGTAACCTCCTCCATCCGAACCTCAATGTCGAGTTTATTCTGCTCAATCAGTCGCTGATAATTATCAATCTCGTTGAGGTTGACGGCTTTTTGTTTCTCAAGGGTGAACAAAGCACGTTCAGCTTCCTGCTGACTGTTGACGATGTCATCCAGTTCAGCTTTTATGGAGCCGTGGCTTTCCTGTACCTTTTTGAGATTATCCTCTGCAGACTCGAGTTCTTCTTCCAGGCGGGCTTCTTCCCGCTTGGCGAGATTCAATTCAGATCTGTAATGCTCAAGATCATTTTCCAGTTGAGTGATCCTACCCGTGGCCGACTGAATATCGAGATTGGACTTTTGCATGTTTTGTTCGAGAAACTGCTGTTTCTGCTCCAGCATGCGTTTGTCATTTTCCATACCCCGAATCTGGCCGATGAGGGAGTTCAGGTCACGCTGACTATCGGAAAGGGCTTTTTCCTTATCAACATTGGACTTGCGTTCCTGTTCCAGTCTCGCTTCAAGTTTGCGAATGGTTATGTCAAATTCACGATATTTATCTTCTTCCTTTGCCAGGGTATTCTTGAGCTCATTCTGCTTAACCTTGAGTGAAGCCACTTTTAAAATGGCCATTTCAACACTCAATTGTTTATACCTGTTCTTGAGTTCAAAATACTTCTCTGCTCTTTTGGCTTGCTTTTCAAGAGAAACCAGGTTGCTATTAATCTCAAAAAGCAGGTCTTCTATACGATCGAGATCTTCAGAGGTGCTTTTTAATTTATTGAGCGTCTGCCTCTTTCGAATCTTGTATTTAGAGACGCCTGCAGCCTGCTCAAACATTTTCCGGCGGGAATTATCCTTATCGGCCAGAATATCATCCACCATCCCCAATGCGATGATTGCATAGGAGTTGGAACCAATTCCCGTATCCAGAAATAATGAAGTGATATCTTTTAGTCGACATGGAACACCGTTGAGCCTGTATTCACTTTCTCCTGTCCGGTACAACAGACGGGTAATGGTCACAGACTGGTATTCGGTAGGCAGGAGATTCTTGGTATTATCAAAAGTAAGAGAAACCTGAGCAACGCCACCCTGTTTTCTTTTTTTGGTACCATTGAAAATCACACTGGACATCTGGTCAAGTCTCAATTCCCGGCTCTTCTGTTCCCCGAGTACCCAACGAATAGCATCGACAATATTGGACTTGCCCGAACCATTTGGTCCGACAATCCCAATAACGTCCTGCCCGAAATTTATCTTCGTTTCGTTGGCAAAACTCTTGAAACCCTTGATTTCCAGACTTTGCAACCTCATAGCCGGCAAAATTAAGAAAAGATTGGAAGAATCAGAACTTTTATTTTCAGTGTACCCGACTAAAAATGGGAGGTCATAGAACCTACTTCCCTGATAGTGAAAGGAAAGAAACAGTTATTTGTTCTGAAAAAAATATTACTCGACTGAAAATATCAAGAAATGGGTGGTTTCTCATCGACTGCTTTCCACCTTCCAACCCACTCAAAAGGTCCATTGTAATTCGAGTATCAAAAGTCCATTCTAAGAAGAACACATATCGAAAAACCGTTTACATAGGAATTTCTGGGTTTAAATTATACCAGATCCTCTTCATCAAATAACTCCTCAGCCTGTTTATCCAACTCCCTGAGATCAAGAGCCTCATCATCGAGACCACTGTCCAACAAGTTTTGTTTGAGTACCTTTTTTCCATGGATTCTCTTCAGCTTTCGGATTTCATTATCAAGCTCCTCCTCTTCCCATTCTTCGGTGAGAATTCTCGTTCCGGGGAGGCCAAAAATGGTGATATAATGGATAGCTACCCCAACACCCCAGGATAACAAGGGATAATGAAACCACAAGGTACCTCTGGAAGTTATCATATTCAATGCGAACAAAAATATTCCAACGACCAAAAAAACGCCAAAATGAATATAGAAGCCCTTTTTGTCGTTTACTCGTTTTTCTGCTTTTTCGTAGAAGTCTTCTTCTCTCATGATTGGTGCATATTAAAATCCGATCAACAAATAATCTGCAAAATGATCCTAGGTAAAATTAAATAATTTTTCAGTTTAAACCCGACGCAAGTCAAACAAAAAAGGAAGAATAGTCATTATGGACCATTCTTCCTTTTGTTATTCAAATGAAAAACTTTGGAAACATGAATTAACAATCGTCAGGTTGCTCACCAATTCCGGATTCCTTTACAAGTTGCTTTAACCGCTTTTCATAAAAATCCAACAACAAATTGGTGATGTTCAATTCTATTTGAACACTGCGGAACTCCCCTCCTTTTTCCTCTTTTGGATGCTCATAGGCTCCGATGGTTATAGGCACTTCCATGAAATCCAGCTGTTTTTTCACCGACCATGCTCTGGCGATGCCCAATTCCATATTATTCTTGAGAGAATTAGTGATTTCCCTTTCGGTTGTTTTTTCCAAAGGTTCTCCTTCAAAGAAATGTGTGTAAGGTGTTCCCTCCGGTATTCCAAGAGATTCCTTATAACGAGCGCCTCTGAAAGCATGTCCATCAGTGTGTCCTTCCAGATAGATAAAAAAGTCTTCCTTACATCTCATGCTTTCTTCACAATACTTTTGAAGTACCTCTGTATCCACCCAGGTGGCGATCTTTTTATAATATTCGGGATCTCCCATTTTGGCCAGGTCAATATCCTGGCACAAATAGGTTGTAATAACATATCTGATGCCAATATTACCGAGCGGTTCATATTCTACGGAGGTTTCACAAGGCAGCTTATCATTATTGAGATCATCCTTCATGATCAATGCTGATTTCGGCCCAAATCTTTCCCGCTCCTCGTGCGTTTCTCTTCTCGCCTGAAGCACCAGTTCGATATACCGGCACCACCAGACTTTTCGGCTCAATCGCTGGACTCTGCAGGAAAGTTCTTCATCAAAGGCAAGGCTGTGTGTTCTTTTCAGATCTTCAATCTTGTCCAGATAATCCTGGCCCTGATCGCAAGGGTCAAAGTGTCCTTTTATGGTCCAGGATTTAACCTGGGCAATTTTATCACAATAGAAGTCTGCGAGTTCAAAAGACCCATAAATGGTATCCTGATTTTGCACAAAATCCTGCCAAAGGAAATTCAACTTGGAAAGATCTTTCTCCCCATTTTTCAATCTATTGGATAAGTCGTTGATCTTTCCGATGGTAGCGTTATCAAGGGTAGGATTCGCTGCTTTTCTCAAGGCATCAATGTCATCCAATCGTTGCTGCCCTTTTTCGCAGAAATTTACTGTTCCATCGATGACATAGGCTTTTACCTGTGCTGCCTTATTGCAATATTCAAAAGGGAAGTTAATGTCCCTGCTCAATTCATTATCAGGCATAAAATCTCTCCAGGCTTCATTGAGCAATGCTTCATCAGCTTTTTGCTGACCAACTTCTCCTTCCAGCCATTCGATCTTTTCTGCCAGGCCAGTCTCAATAGGATGTGAGTTGGAAGCTTTTAATTTATTGATCTTATCAAGCATCATGCCTCCCTGACCACAGACATCTGCTGCGGCTCGCAACACATATTCCTTCATGGACGGGATTGAATAACACTCTACCACAGGCAATTCAAAATCAAGGCCGTTTGAAATGCCCGTATCCAGGTATTGTTTCCAGGCTCTTCCTAATTTGGGCAAATTGGTAAACAATTGTCTTTTGATATTTACGTTGGCCTCGAGCCCCGGTACATCTTCCACTTTTAAGGAAGTAAAATCCACAAGTTTGATTACCCTGTTTTCAAAATCATTCTTGGCTTCAGCAATATTAGCATCGCAATAATGAGCGGAGCTGGTCATAAAGAAATACTTCGCCAGAGTTCCTTTATCGCAAACCATGGCAGCATTTTCAATCTCCAGTTCAGCCAGACTGACAGAACCTGTCTTTAAGAATTTCCGCCACAAATTATCTACTTCGTGGTAGGCTTTAACCTTGCCGGCCAAGTCATCAAACTTGTCTTTGTATCCCGGAATAATGCTGTAAAGGCGCTCTGTAAAGGATTCAATTTCCCTGATCAGCTTTTCGGCATCCCTGATCTCACCGGCACAAAAGTGTTTGGTGGCATACATCAGGGTGTATTTCAAATAATCGATCTGGAGATCCTTGGAAGGTTTTTTGAGTTCGCTGAAGTCGATGGTTTTGTTGTCGGCAAGAAACTCCTTCCAGGTTTCTTCAAAGTTGACGAATTGTGCTTCAGCATTAGAAAAAAAGAACCCCATACCCACAACAAGGCACAGGACATAACGGATGGCTTTTGTCATAATGTTAAATCGGTGTGTAAGGATTGAATAAAATAGCTCTATAATATTTAGAAAGCTTAAAATTAGGTATTTTCTATAAATTCCCGAAGTTCCGTCTTACGAAAACCTTGAAGCAATAGTGACGGCCTGACTCAGAGTCAGGCCGTCACTATTGCTTACCTTCATATATAAAAGACATGAAGTAGGTGAACGTGACATTTTTTCAGCATATTTTTTCAGACTTTAACATTTTTCACAACTTCCCTGAAATACATCCCGGTTGAAAAATATCATTTAATGCCTCTTAGTTCAGTTGCAATGTCCATAGCAAATTCATCCCGCATTTTGTATCTGTATTGCATTACCCAACGAGGATGCGGCAAGGGTTTTATTTCACCGAAAAACTGATGTTCTTTATTCAGCTTTTGTAAAAACTTCAGGTTTTTCCCTTTTCCAAGGCAGTAGGCAACATCCGTTTTTACATTCCAGGATATTTGCTCCTTCATGTAAAGAATTATTAACTCCATTAAAGATTCCTGCAGGGCTTTATCATCGTAATAATTGATATTCTTACCTTCAAAAACAAAGCCTAAGGGAAAGGTCGCAGTGATAAAATAATCTCTGTAAAATGCTTCCGGTCCACCGTATTTTTCGATAAAATTATAGACGAACACACTGGAGGTTTCCTGTCTTTTGTGAAAACTGTTCTCTATCCCGCAGATATCTACAAGCCTAATTGGATCAGTGAAAGAAATACCTGTTATGCCTGCTCCGAACCTTCCGGGATTTATCCCAAAAATCAACCTCCTTGGATTATTATCTCCATAATATTTTGAATAGAATTGCCGGACAATTCCACGAACTTCATCTGTTTGATAAGGGTTCATCACCCCAATGCCATCCGGCACTTCAGGAGTCGGGATCTCATTAAAAAAACCGATTACATGTTCTGCAAAAGTCATAAATGCCACTTTATAGGTAAAAAAGGTGAAGACCACAGAAAAGCGATCTTCACCTTAAAATTATGTAAAAAAAAGAGAACTATTATATAGTCAACAGTCTTCCCCCGGCACGATGTGCACGAGATTTCGCATTTGCTCCAAGTTCGACGTCTGTAGTCTGATTGAGTTAATAGGTTAATTTTGGATAATCAATTTTCACTCATGGCTGCCAGCGCTTCCAGTCGTTTCCAATGATTATCGGTATGAGCCTGGATGTCCCTGATGATATCTTCATTACCAGGCTTAAAGACATTTTTGAACCTACCCTGCATTTTCATACATTCTTCAACGGGAACGAATTTTTCAGGTCGGTAATTGATCCGGTAATCGAAATGCTCGATCTCCATGAGCGGGAACAATTTAGTTTCCACGGCAAGTCTTGCGATCTTAATAGAATCAGCCGGATCCGTTTTATGTCCGGGAGGACAAGGTCCGTCGATCATCAATAATCTAAATCCTTTGACTTTAAGCGCCTTTTCGATTTTGGCACGGAAATCATCCAGATAAGCAAGTGAGCAGGTAGCTGCATAAGGCAAATTATGTGCTGCAATTATACCCATGAGATCCTTAGGCCAGGTTTTCTTAAAGCCTTTAGCACCAGGGTTTGTTGTCGTTACTGCTCCGTAAGGTGTTGCTGTACTCGTTTGAATTCCGGTGTTCATATAAGCACCGTTATTGTTTACGATGTAAAGGATATTCTCCCCTCTGGATGCAGCGCCTGACATCGACTGCAATCCAATATCAAAGGTACTGCCATCACCGGCCAAAACCACTACCGGCACATCTTCTCTTCCCCGGCGATCAAGGGCGGCTCTAACGCCTGTTGCTGTTGCCGGAGCAGCAGCAAATACCGTATGGACGATTGTTCCTTTAAGGTCATTCAAAGGATAAGGCCCTGATATTATGGAGAAACAGGAAGCCGGAAGCACATAAACGGTTTCTTCCCCGAGGATACTTGCCAGGTGGCGTACAAGTAAAGACCACCCGCAACCCCGGCAACTCAGGGCTCCTGAAAATACTTTTTCGTCTTTTATTAAGAAATCAAATGAAGGTTCCATATGATTGATTTATTCATTTTAAAAAATTGATCAGGTTTTACCAAAAAAAGCTTTATACCCAGTTGACATAATCCGGATTATTCCTGGCCAGGAAAATGATCTTTTCAATGGTTTCCGGTGGTACGTCCTTACCACCTACACCTGCGTAAAAATCATGCATTTTGTAATTCGTTCCGTACAGGGCTCTCTGCATTTCCTGCATAATCGCGCCTTCATTATCTCCTAGGAAATTCCTTTCCACATTGGCGATAATAGTATCTTCAGGAAGATCCTTTAATGCTTCAATAACAGCTTTCTTGGGAAACGGCTTGAACAATCTGAGTTTCAACAAACCTACATCAGGATACTTTTTGATCACTCCTCTTGCCGTGGTCGTAATACTTGAAATAGTCACCAGGACGATCTTTGTATTTTTGTTGATATTCACTGCTTCGACATTACTGTATTTCCTGCCAAAATGTGCTTCAAACCGACGGGCGATCTTTTCTGATAAATCCTCTACCTTCAACACATCATCCCAATATTCCGTGTTGAATTTTCCATAATGCTCCGGAGGAACAAGACCTCCAAAGTCTCTCGGTTTAGCCAGGTCTATTTCATTGCCTTTCAATTTTTTCGGCGGCAGGAATTCATCCACCAGGTCCGCATCCGGAATCCAGATATTCTCACTGGTATGGCTTTGATAAAAAGCATCTAAAACCACCATCACAGGCAGATCCAGTGTTTCTGCAAGAATATACGACTGAATTACGGTATCCAACACCTCTTGTGAACTCTCTCCGTAGTATTGAATCCAACCAGTATCCCTTTGGGCAAGGGAATCGGTTTGGTCCGACCAGATATTCCACGGAATGGAAGGTCTCCCTACATTACAGGCCACTACAGGAAGACGGAAGTGTGCAATAGCATGGAGCAACTCATGTGAATAAAACAAGCCCTGGCCGGCAGTAGCGGTAAAAACCCTTGAACCACCAAGTGCTGCCCCCATGGCTGCCGCAAAAACAGAATGCTCACTGTCCATATTCACGTAAGTGGCATCCATGTCTCCTTTGGCTACTTTATCTGCTATACTTTCTATAATAGTCGTTTGGGGGGTTATGGGGTAAGCAGGCACAAAATCCACACGACATAGCTGAGCAGCTTCTGAAGCTGCGAAGTTGCCCTTCATAATTTTCATCGTATGCCTTGGAAACCCACGTACCGCAGAAGTTTTTCTTTCCTTAATTTGATTTTCCATATTTTATACTTTACACTGCAAAAAGCAGTTAAGGTTTATCAATAAACTTTTTTTTGGTTTAACTCAAACTGAAATTCATAGAAGAACAAGGACATTCAGTCACACAGATACCACATCCCTTACAATAGTCATAATCGATACGCATCCTTCCTTGGTCATCCACATGAACCGCAGCATCAGGACAATAATTGAAACAATTGTAACAATTAAAGCATTCGCCACAACTCAGACACCTTGAAGCTTCGTCGGTGATCTGTTCTGCTTTCAGCGGAGCCACAACTTCTGTGAAATCTTCGTAAAAATCTTTTGGATAGTAAACTTTGTTGTCGTGTCTTGCTGATGGAAGATAGTAGGCAAAATTAATGTCTTCGGGCAGTACTACTTCCGGTAAGACTTCTTCATGTGTGTAAGGCTCTTTTTTAAAGAAGGCATCCACTTCTTCTGCCACTTTATTGCCACTGCCAATAGCTTCTGTAACCGTTCCACCCCAGGCCATATCACCCGCACAGAAAACAGGCACTCTCGAAGGTAAATCTGTTTTTCCCTGCTTTGGATCAACTTCAAGGCCATTAAATACGAAATCATCAAATTTCTGCCCGATTGCCGCCACCACTCTATCGACTGTCACGAAATGTTCAGATCCTTCAATTTTTACTGGTTTCCGGCGCCCTGAAGCATCCTTTTCGCCCAATTCCATAGTGATCAAACCAAGTTCAATGCGGCCTTCACTTGTTTTATTGATGGAAATCGGAGCCTTGAGGAATTCGAATTGTACATTTTCCTGGTATGCTTCTTCAACCTCATGCGCAATGGCTGGCATTTGCTCACTGGTTCTGCGATAATAAATGGTAGGACTGGCCCCCAGTCTTAAAAGGGTACGGGAGACGTCAATTGCTGTATTACCGCCACCGACAACTGCGACTTCTTCTCCTTTTCGGATACCCTTGCGATCTCCAAACAATTTGAATTCCCGAAGGAAAGAAATGCCTTCTGTGACCAGATCATCTTCATTGTTCAAATACATCGATGAACTTATGTGGGATCCAACTGCGGTGATAACGGCATCAAATTCAGCCTCCAGATCAGCCACTTTTTTCCGCTGATTTACCTCGATCTTCACTCCTGCTTTTTCAATATCAGCAATTTCTCTGTCCAGCACTTCGTCCGGCAAGCGGAATTTTGGAATACCAGTCCTCATCATACCACCAGCCTTTGGTAAAGCTTCAAATACGGTGGTAGCATAACCTTTCTTCCTGAGCCTTAACGCTGCTGTGAGCCCGGCAGGACCTGATCCGATCACAGCCACCTTTTCTTTTTGGGAGACCGGAACTTCAGCAACTACCCGATCTTTTGCCTTATCGCCAAGGAAACGCTCGATCGCTCCAATATTTATACCTTTATCCAGGGAATTTCGATTACAGTTCTGTTCGCAGAAATGAGGACAAACTCTACCGCAAATGGATGGGAATGGATTGTGTTCAAAAATGACATCCAGCGCAGCATCAAACTGCTGCTCTCCGGCAAGTTTCACAAATTCGCGAACATTAGTACCAGCAGGACAATTATGGGAACAGGGAGGAGTTTTGGTTGTATAGGAAGGCGTTAATAATCTCCAATTCCCGGTTTTGTTTTTGGACATGGGTTCATCCCAGACCGGAACTTTATATTTTGGATCATGGTGACCATTCTCTTCAAGAGAGAATTCGGGAATCTGTTCAGCAACCTCAACAGTAGTATTGAGAGCATCCACCAGTAATTCATTGCTGTTCTCCAAACCAACTACACTTTCAAAAGCCACTTGAGTTGATTGGACATTAGCCTCAGGTTTGACGGGAACGTTTTGGGCTACTACCTTTTTAGCAATCTCCACATCTGCCTCCAGGATACGCATAACCGCGCCGATCATAGCAGCATTAACGATGGGCAAAGATTTACTACCCAGCCCAAGGTCAAGGGAAATTTTTGTGGCCGGAACAGTGTAAACCTTATCACATTGTCCTTTGAAAGCTTTTATTGGACTATCTGTGTTCAACAGTAAAGAACCTCCTTGTTTCAGGCCGTCGAATACAGGTACCTGATCAAGCAGGGATTCATCGAAGACAATGATAAAATGTGGGTGATAAACATTGCTTCGGTTTAGGATCTCTTTGCGTGCCACACGCAAAAAAGCCTGGATGGGTGCCCCTGTCCTTTCAACACCAAAAGCAGGAAATGACTGGACTTCATAGTCTCCTAATTGGCTGAAAATTTTTGCCAGGACTTCAAAGGCGGTTACCATTCCCTGGCCCCCGCGGGCATGGCCTCTTATTTCTAACATAATTTTACTAGTTTTATTCAGTAAATAATTATGTCAGGGTCAAAAGAATGTCATTTGTGTTTTTCAGAGAGTACGGCAACAAAACATTTATAAGATTGAGTTGGGTATTGCAAAATTTATTACCGTAGAATTATTTTGAACACTCTTAAATTTACTAAAAATTTTTCAAATTTTAAAGTTTTAACCTAAGAAAATTTAATCCTCAATTTGGTTAACTTTGTTAAATTAATTTGTTTTCAGAGTATCGGATAAATACTATTTTTCTAAAAAATAGTATTCATAGACGCCAACACCTCCAACATATAATCAACAACCAGCAACCGTTAACCAATAAAATCTTCCAATTCTTCATGTTCAAAAGTGTCAACCCAGTAACACAAGAAATGCTCAGGAATTACGATTCAATGAGTTCTGAACAAATCAATTTCGCCATTGAAACGGCAGACAATGTATTTCGTCAGTGGAAAAAAATCCCTTTGGAAGAACGGGTTGAAATGATCAGGTCCATCGGGGCAGACCTTAGAAATAATACTCAAGAATATGCTAGGCTCCTTACCCTGGAAATGGGAAAGCTTAGAACAGAAGCTGAGGGAGAGATCCTTAAATGCGCCTGGCTTTGTGATTATTATGCCGATAATGCCAGGCGTTTTTTAACTCCCGAAGTAATTGAAACGGAATACTCTAAAAGTTATGTAGCTTATCAGCCACTGGGTGTCATATTGGGAATCATGCCCTGGAATTACCCCTTCTGGCAATCATTCCGTTTTGCAGTTCCGGCATTGCTGGCCGGGAATACTGTTTTGCTAAAACCTGCACCAAATGTACCCCAATCGGGGATGGCCCTGGAGCAAATTTTCTCTGAAGGCTTTGATAGAAAAGGCGTTTTTCAAACCGTTTTTGCTGAAGTGGAAGATATCCCTTCTGTTATTAATCATCCAAAAGTAGCCGGCGTTTCCTTAACAGGTAGTAATAAAGCCGGATCTGCTGTGGCTTCGCAGGCAGGAAATGCCATAAAAAAATGCCTACTGGAACTTGGAGGTAGTGACCCATTCATCGTACTGGCGGATGCCGATATTGAAAAGGCAGTAAACATGGGTTTTGCTTCCAGAATGATCAATTGCGGTCAGACTTGTATTTCTGCCAAACGTTTTATTCTCCAGGAAAAAATAGCCGACAGATTTATCAATGGTCTGAAAAGAAAAATCGATGCTTTAACTCATGGAGATCCTGCAGACCAGGAAACAACGATTTCGGTTATGGCCAGAAAAGACCTTGCTGAAACACTACAAATCCAGGTCGATAAATCTGTTGCAATGGGTGCCAATGTGCTGCATCAGGGTGGTCATTTCGACAAAGCAAGTAATTATTTTCACCCGATGATTCTGGGAAACGTAACAAAAGGAATGCCTGCTTATGAAGAGGAATTATTTGGTCCGGTTTTTACGGTTTTTATTGTCAAATCCGAACAAGAGGCTATTGACATCGCTAATGATTCCATATACGGACTGGGAGCATCTGTATGGTCTGAAGATCAGGAAGTGGCGGAATCCATTGCTCTGGAGTTGGAGGTCGGTGCGGTTGCCATAAATGACATGGTAAAATCCGATCCCCGGTTACCATTCGGCGGAGTCAACCAATCCGGATTTGGCAGGGAACTCGCTTTGGAAGGCATAAGAGAATTTGTCAATATCAAATCTATAGTTTTGAAATAATTTTGGATCTTTGACTGGTAGTAAAGAGAAAAGAAAGATCAGTTTTTGGAGATAAAAATCATTTAACAATGACACCGGAGAGGGAAAAGAGATTTATGGAGATTGCTTCCAGGAGGCAACCTAATTTAACCATTATTTTAGAGAACGTACACGATCAGCACAATATCGGAGCAGTTTTACGTACGGCAGATTCTGTTGGCATCAAAGAAGTTTTTGTACTTTACTCTGAGCCGGAACTGGCGGTAAAAAATATCGTGCTTGGAAAAAGAACATCTTCCGGTGCCCGGAAATGGGTGGATGTACATTTTTACACTGATCTGGATGCCTGCTTTGAGCACGTTCGCCAAAACTATGACCTAATTCTTAGTACTCACCTGGATGAAAAACCCAAGTCGATTTACGATATCGATCTCACTCAATCAATAGCCCTACTTTTCGGGAACGAACATGACGGCGTTTCTGAAGAGGCTTTAAAACAATCTGACGGCAACTTCATTATTCCGCAAATGGGTATGGTAAAAAGCCTGAATATTTCCGTCGCCTGCGCCGTAACCCTATATGAAGCATTCCGCCAGCGCAATGAAAAAGGTTTTTACACTGAAAACAAACCTATGGCTGAAGCAGAACAATTGGCACTTTACGAAGAATATGCACGAAGGCATGAAAGTAAAGCCACCCGAAAAAAAGCCTTCAATCAGGACTTCCGGGGAAACGTCGAGAAATGATCCGTTTCCGTCGGTAAGGTTGGACAGGGAGACAGGTTTTTTCTAAATTTTCCTAACTTTGTTTAACATGACAGGACCAGCTTGACTACTATTCACTTTACGGTCAACAGGTGCTGTTTAAATCAATTTACTGAAACTATGATAAAAAATGCTATTAAAATCCTGCTGTTATTGGTAGTGGGAGTCGTTGCTTACAACCTGTTTTTTGGAACGGAACAGGAAAAAGAACAATCCAAGGAAATCATCTCTGATGTCAAGGATTTCTCAAAAAGTGCCTGGAATCTGCTAAAGGAGGAACACCAAAAGTTTAAAGATGGCAAGTACGATGATGCCGTGGACAAAATTGAGGGTGGCGTTGATAAACTTAAGGACGTTTACTCCGGACTCAGAGACAAGGCAAAACAGGTGGAGGACAGCGGCCTGCTGGATCAGCTGGATCAACTGGAACAAAAAAGGCAGGATTTGGAAAAGCAACTTTCCGATAAAACCCCGGAGAGTTATGATGAGAAGCAGATCGAAAAAGACTGGAAAAATCTTTTGGATGATACCCAGCAAGTCCTTGATGACCTGGAAAAGAAATAATCAATTTATATAGTTACGGGATTCGGGCCTGTCTGAATGCTTCAGGAGGCAGGTTGCAGGTTAGGAGTTCAACCTTTGAAGGGACATAATCTGTAACCTGCACTCGTATCTTGCAACTTGCTACAAGCAATAAATTAATCAAACAAAACCAACTTTATGACCGGAATTGATGCCATCCGAATTAACTTCAATCCGGATCAGTTATTATTCCTGAATATCTGCCTCGGATTTTTGATGTTCGGAGTAGCACTGGATCTAAAAAAGGAAAATTTCCTATACATTTTCCGTCAGCCCAGGATCGCATTGATCGGTTTAACCTCTCAATTCATCCTGCTGCCAATTCTTTCCGTTTTGCTTATCATAATTTTGCGCCCCCCAACCAGTATTGCCCTCGGAATGATTCTGGTTGCCTCCTGCCCTGGCGGAAATGTTTCCAATTTTGCAGTACACCTGTCCAAGGCCAATGCAGCACTTTCCGTGCTCCTGACCTCAATTTCAACCCTTGCAGCCATTGTGGTCACTCCGTTTTATTTCAAATACCTGAGCATTTACATCCCCGGAACTGAAGTGTACGCCAAAGACCTTCAGGTCAGCCCGGAGGATATGGCCGGCACCATTATACGATTAATTGTAGTTCCTTTAATCCTGGGGATGTGGATCAACAGCAGATTTGAAAATTTCACATCCAAAATAAAAAAGCCGGTTCGCATTCTCTCCTTAATGATTTTTTTGGGATTCGTAGTTTTTGCCATCATAGGTAATTTTGAGAATATCAAGAACTATTTACACATGGTATTTTTCCTGGTACTGGCACATAATGTCATGGCACTAAGCACGGGATATTACTGGGCAAAGCTATGGCGTTTACCCAATACGGACGCCCAGGCAATTTCCCTGGAAACAGGCATTCAAAATTCAGGACTGGGGTTGATCCTGATCTTTAATTTTTTTAACGGACTTGGCGGCATGGCTATGATAGCAGCCTGGTGGGGCGTCTGGCACCTGATTTCTGCTTTTAGTATGGCCATGTTCTGGAAAAACAGGAATACTAAAAGAGAATTGCTAAGCACTCAGGTTACTGAATCCTAATTACCTGACAGCATAAACCTCATTACCATTGGCGAGTATTAAGGTCATGGTTTTACAATTATTGGCCCAGATTGCTCCAAAAGGCTGCGTCCCGGCAAGTGGAAAAAATGGGAATAATTCGCCGGTTGGTTTTAGTAGGAACACCTGACCTGCCGATTTGGAAAATGTCCCGATCAGGTCTTTATTGCCACATCCGCCAGGAATTGTAAAAACCATATCTAATTCACTGGTTAAAGATTTTTCAAAAAGCGTCTCAAAACTGAGTTCCCGATACCCGCTGAGGGAAATACTATTCCCGCTAATCGCCAGGTAATCTTTTCTAGGATCACCCGTTACATCTGCAAATGCAAACCCGACATCCGTATTATTGCCGCAGGACAGTCGCAGGTTAAAATGTTCTCCAAGCGGATTAACCACCTTTATTTTTCCTTCAGTATTGCAACATACAATTCTGTTGATTCCCGGGATATTTGAACCAGGTTCATTTTGGTAATATGGCCCACTTTTGTATTGTCCTTCCAAAGCCGGTATTTCGAAAATACTTTCTCCAAACTTATTCAAAACAACCAATTGCTGAAGGGAATCCATGGTAAATAAATAATCCTGCTGCTTGAATTGAAAATGCTGAAAAGGGAATAAGACCGGGGATTCAAGCTCCAAAGGACTCCAACCATCTAATGGCTCTCCCGTCATTTCGAAGCCAAATACTTTTTGACCGCAGGGAACCAGGAAAGCATAATCCTGATTGTTTTGAAAATCAATCATGGTAAGAGGCGCTGTGGCCGGTTCATTTATCTGCCAGGGAAATCCCGGAAGGTAATTCCCCGACAGATCTATGCCTGTTAATTCATTGGCAGTATTAAAAAACAAAGCTTCCTGATTCCTAAATGAAATCGACTGAATCTTTCCTATAACCGGATCGCTCAATCGCAATTCCCAAATTACTTGTCCATCAGTCGCATTAAGACAATAAAGGGCATTGTTACCGCCTTGTAAAATAATCTTGTCTCCAACAATACATGGGGCCATGCTTGCTACCGCCGGAAGCCGGGTACTCCATATTTTTTGTCCGGCAAACCTGTTTTCGTCAGAAAGTTGTTGAAGAGCAAGCTCAAACTCAAGCTGCTCACTCCCCTTTCCCAAAGGAGATACCAAAACAGACATATCCAACTGTCCAAAAGTTTCAGACAAATCATTGTCGCTGAACAAAGTCGAATTAAAAAAAGAAGCAGAGGCCCCTAAACGATTGAATTGGTTACCGCCAGTACTGATCATTTCTAATAACTCCTGATTTCTGACCATTGTATTTCCTACCAAAATATCGTCTAACATCAGCCTGAGGCTTTTCATGGTTTTGGCAAAAATTACGAAATCATCCACCCTTACAAAATATGCGTTATTTTCGGATGAGCTCCAAATATCCGTTTTTCCAATTGGAACTATTGAAAACATTCCATGATCCACAGACTGTTCAAGCGAAAGGTTTTCGATTAGTTGGGTAATTGACACTTCCGCTTTTACTTTATCGCCAATAGGAAAAATGGCTATTTGTTCTTCAAATCCTGTTTCCTCCGCTTTTCCAATTACGGCATAATGACTTTCTACCCAGGGAAGGACATATGCTTCAAAGTCTTTGCCCTTTATTAAAGAACTCACGGGTTTTATTGTTAACTGCCCCACCCTGCCCGGCACATGCTCCAATAACCTAAGTTGCTGTTCAGCAGTAAGGGTGGTTTCAAAGGAAATGTCACTTGTTTTCGGCCAGGCTTCGCCTTGAATCAAAAGGCTGTCATTTACAGGGATGTTTAGCTGTAACTGGTCAAAGGTTTCGCCCAACATCCGGAAAACATCTTTTCCGGCAGGAGTTAAATATCCGGAATAGAAGGTGGTCAACATCTCCGGGTTTAAATGAACGGAATATTTACCGGAACGATTGAATTCAGTCGTTTTAAACGCCCCGGTGTTTCCTGACTGATCCATAACTGCTTCAATGGGATATGCCTGGGTTGCTATCAATAAATGCCCTTTATGCATCGCGAAAAAAAAGCCTGCTTTTCCTCCGGCTTTGTACAATTCTGTTCCCTTGTAAATATAGGTTTCAATGGAGGATCCATATTGAGATTCGACCTGTTCAAATAACTCACCGGCAGATAAAAACTTTTGAACTTGTATCATGATCATAACGGATTCACGATCTGGTACCAATACCGTCTTTTGGTCTTTAAGTAAATTTTTCAATTTCAATCGTTCGATTATCTCCCAAAGTTGATCAGGCCTGCCTTTTGGAGGGATCAAATTAACTACCTCATTTAGAGAATCCAGGTTACTTAACTTCTGTGCACTGATGGCTATTGCTGTATTTTCCGGAATCAGGGCCAGGGGAGATCGGCTGCCAGTGCATCCGCTAGCCAATAAAACAATAATAAACCACAGTAAAATCGGTACAGATAAATATTTCATATGCTGTTGTAATGTCCAGCCCGAATTTAATACATTTGTAAAATTAATCTGCCTACATACTATCACAATGAGAAAAACATTATTCAGAACAGGTGCTCTATTTGGATTCTTTGCTGTTATTTTTGGTGCCTTTGGTGCCCATGCCCTCAAGGAACACCTCACCCCGGAACAACTGGACTCATTCCACACTGGAGTCAGGTACCAGTTTTATCATGCCTTAGCCTTATTATTCATGGCAATACTCATGTACAAAAGGAAAAATAAGCTGATTGAATACACCGGATGGTTTTTCATTTCAGGGACCATTCTTTTTTCAGGTTCGATTTACCTGCTTGCCTTGCGCAATATCATAGGTTTTTCGGCAAGCTGGCTGGGACCAATTACGCCCATAGGCGGTACTTTACTGATCATTGGATGGGCGTTGCTTTTCGTCTCCAGTTTTAGGGATAATGATTATAAAAAAGGTTAAGTTTAATCAAAATGATTAAACTTTTTGTTAACATAACTTTATGATTTATTTATTTGTTTGTTTTCAAATAGAAATTACCTTTGTGAAAAGTAATTTTTGATATTTTGCTTTTGAAATAAGTTCGTTTGGCTAGGGGTTTCAAATTGAAAACTCTTTCCGCTAACTTTTTCTAAAACCTTTTTTAATTAATTTTTCACCAAAAAAAATGAACTCGATGAAAAAGAAAATTTTTTCCACTTTAGTCTTTGCCCTGGTTTTTGGATCGACAATCTTTGCCCAAGTTGAAGTTAAATTAAACCCAATTGGTTTATTATGGGGAGGAGTTACGGCTTCAGGAGAAGTCATACTTTCCGAAAATATGGGTGCGGAATTAACCCTTGGCCTCGCAAATACTAACCTTACCATTTTCACAGGAGACAACACCAAAACCACAGGTTTTAAAGGTACAGGAGCATTCAAATACTACTTTTCACCGATAGATGGTGGTGATGGCTTTTATGCAGGAGCATACGTTAAATACAGACTCTTGTCCGGAAAGTATGACAGTTCATTTACCAACCAATCCGAAAGTATAGATTGGAACAAGCTTGCGGTTGGACTTTTAACCGGTTATAAATGGGTAGCTGACTCTGGTCTGCTTTTTGAAATAAGCGGTGGTTTTGGCCGTACTTTCGTCAATAATATTTCGACCACTGAAGATGATGAAAGTTACGACTTTAGCGACATTCCATTTTTTAATTTTGATTTGGTAGGCAGATTTGCTGTTGGTTACAGATTCTAATTTTTTTCCTCAATCGCCTTAAAATAGTTTAGGGCGATTGAGGATCTTCTTTCAACTTTCCTCCCCTATCTTCTTTCCTCCTATTATTATTTCAATCTCACCTTCATCCTGACCGGCTGATGATCGGTGTATAAAAAATCCAGATCATCCGTTTGAATTCTAAGTAATTGGACATTGGGAGAAATCAGATAAAAATCGATCACCGTAATAAAAGTTTCACCCGATTTATAGCTATCCCTTACTTTCCTATTGGTAGGCGTATTTGAATCATAACACCAGGTCCAATCTGAAGGAACAAAACCGTGTTCTATATTAGTTTGTGTATACCCTGAAGTGTTCCCCGGCATAAATTTATCAAACTGAAACCCGGGAGGACATTGATTCCAGTCGCCGCCTACAATGACATAGTTTCCTTTTTCATACTCCTCCAAAAAAATCTGATTCAAGAATTCCATTTGGGCCGCCTTGAGCGATCCATCTTTATCATAGGCAGAGTTATGGACGTTAATGACAACCATTTCCTTTCCATTATTCACCTTAAACCGCTGAATGGCTGCACACCGATCCAGCTGAAAAATACGGGTCGGCCAATCAAATGAACCAGGTAATTGAACTCTGGTGGTAGATTCAGGCTGATATTTGGAAAATGACCCTAAACCACTGTCGGTAGCTCCATATGCCTTCCAAGGCTGGAAAATGGGTAAAGGCACCCAATCCACCTGGTAATTCACCGCATAACAACTGGCATAATCGGGTAACAAATTCGAAATATTGGCAAACTGGTTGGTATAATAACTCCTTTTCGAACGATTTTCAACCTCCTGTAAAAGCATAAAATCGGAAGGGTTGTTTTTAATATAGGTATTAATTCCTTCGTTATATTTTTCAACATTTTCCCTTGAAGAACGAACCATTCTGTCTCCGGAAAAGAACATATTGCCTCCGTCAAAGAAAAAATTGGCCTCTGCTCCTAATCCTCCATAACCCAAATTCCAGATGGTGAAAGTAAAAACACTATCCCGGATATTCGTTTCTGCTGCCGCTTGAGCAGGCTGCACAATATTTTGAGGTGCCGGTTGAAAGTCCCTCACCGTACCATAAACTAAAACACCGCCTACATACAAAAGAATCAGTAAAGCAAACCACAGGAATCCTTTCAGGATTATTTTAAAAGTACGTTTCATGAAAAAATATTAGGGAATTGTGACTTTCGGCAAAATGACCGTCTTAAAAGCAGAGTTAAACCTCTTTTCTCAAATTATCTTTGTCTAGAAGACCTTTTGTACCGTACAAAAGGTCTTTTTTTTGCAAATTTCACTCTTCATCAAGCAATTGCCTCAATTCATTGAGCTTCATCATGCATTCTATCGGAGTCATGGAGTTGATATCAATATCTAACAAAGACTCTTTCAACTTACCCGCTACAGGATCAACCGTTTCAAAAATACTCAACTGATAAGCATCCGTAGAAATATTCTGTGTTTGAGGTTTTTCGGAAAACACTTCGCCGCTTCCTGAATTACCATTTTCATCTCCAATGGATTTTTTCTCTAACTGAGAGAGAATATGATTGGCTCTTTCAACAACTGCCCGGGGCATTCCCGCCATTTTCGCTACATGAATTCCAAAACTATGTGCACTGCCGCCTTCCTTGAGTTTCCTAAGGAAAATCACCTTATTCCCTACTTCCTTAATGGAAACATTGAAATTTTTAATCCTCGGGAATTTATTGGCTAACTCATTCAATTCGTGGTAATGGGTGGCAAACAGTGTTTTGGGCCGGCTTTTCCCATTACTATGCAAATACTCTGCAATCGACCAGGCGATGGAGATCCCGTCGTAAGTACTGGTACCCCTTCCGATCTCATCCAGCAGTATCAGGCTCCGATCGGAAACATTATTCATAATACTGGCCGTTTCATTCATTTCCACCATAAACGTCGATTCTCCGGATGAAATATTATCCGAAGCCCCTACCCTGGTAAAAACCTTATCGACATAACCCAGTTTAGCGCTCTCTGCCGGCACAAAAGACCCCATCTGGGCCATGAGGCTGATCAAAGCCGTTTGCCTCAACAAAGCTGATTTACCGGACATATTTGGACCGGTGATCATGAGTATTTGCTGGTTTTCATTATCGAGGTACACATCATTGGGAACATAGCTTTCTCCAAGTTCCAATTGTTGTTCGATAACGGGATGCCGGCCATCTTTTATGTCAATAACCAGGGAATCATTGATCTCCGGCCTGCAATATTTATATTTGGAGGCAATCTTTGAAAAAGACAAGAGGCAATCCAGCTGAGCTATGAGATTAGCATTGTGCTGCACGGCTCGTGTGTAATCTGCCAGCGCAAAAACGAGTTGTTCGTAAAGCTGTGCTTCCAGGGCGAGGATCTTCTCTTCAGCTCCAAGGATTTTGCTCTCAAGCACCTTAAGTTCATCGGTTATATACCTTTCGGCATTGGTCAAAGTTTGTTTTCTGACCCAATCGTCGGGAGCTTTGTCCTTGAACTTATTCGTCACCTCCAAATAATAACCGAAAACGTTATTAAATCCAATTTTGAGATTGGTGATCCCGGTGCGAAGTATTTCCCGTTCAAGAATTTCTTCCAACAGTGATTTACTGTTGTGAATGATATTCCTCAGTTCATCCAGATCCTTGTTAAAACCATCCGCAATGACCCCACCTTTGGCGACATTCACCGGTGGTTCCTCAACAATTTGCCTGGCGACCATTTCACATAAGCCGGTACAGGGATTCAGGAGTTCTCCGATTTTGGCCAAATTTTCATTTCCGGTCTGATCAAGCAACTCTTTTATATCCGGAATGGTGAGTAATGCTTTTTTTAGCTGAACGACTTCCCTTGGGTTGATTTTGGACAGCGACACTTTTGAAATCAATCGTTCAATATCCCCGATCTGACAAATTTCCGTATCCAGATCTCTTGCCAGTTGCGCTTTTTCAAGAAAACAGTCCACCATATCATGCCGCTGATGAATCTTTTGAGGCGATTTCAGTGGAAGTACAATCCATTTTTTGAGCAGCCTCGCTCCCATTGGTGACACTGTTTTGTCCATTACTTTAAGCAGCGGGACCCCGGTTTCATGAGGAGAGAATATCAACTCGAGGTTTCTGATGGTAAATCTGTCCAGCCAGACATAATTATCAGGTTGAACCCTGCTGATTCCGGAAATATGACGAAGATTTTTATTCTCTGTAGTAGAAAGGTAATGCAAAATGGAACCTGCTGCAATCTGAGCATTTTCCATTTCCTCCACACCAAACCCTTTAAGGTTCTGAACTTCAAATTGTTCGAGTAATTTTTCTCGGGTGTAGTCCGGAGTAAACACCCATTCATCCAGGGTGAAGGTGTAATACTTTTCCCCGAATTTTTTCTCAAAAACCTTCTTCTTATCCTTGGAGAAAATGACCTCCGAAGGGTTGAAGGTTTGCAATAATTTATCCAGGTAGGACAAGTCTCCTTCACTCACCAAAAATTCCCCGGTAGAAATATCGAGGAAGGCAATCCCGGCTTCATTATTGCGGCCAAAAAAGACAGAAGCGAGATAATTGTTGCTTTTATGATCCAGCAGCTTATCATCGATGGCCACTCCCGGAGTTACAATTTCCGTAACGCCCCGTTTGACGATCTTTTTTTCTTTGGATGGTTTTTCCAATTGCTCACAAATAGCCACCCGAAAACCGGCCTTGACCAGTCGGGGGAGGTACAGGTCCATGGAATGGTGTGGAAATCCGGCCAAGGCAATGTCACTGCCTCCGTTATTCCTGCTGGTAAGAATGATCCCAAGCACCTGTGAGGCGGTCACAGCATCGTCGGCAAAAGTCTCGTAGAAGTCCCCCACCCTGAATAATAAGATCGCATCAGGATATTTCGCTTTAACCTTAAAATATTGCTGCATCAGGGGAGTGATCTTCCCAACTTTTGTACTCTTCTTCGTTGCTTTTTTGGCCAATGTGATGAATTTTTAGAAAGGCTAAAATAACAGAAATTTACTGAGAATCCGAAAGCATGAATCAGAAAACAGGATCAGGAAAGACAATTTACTTTCGCCTTGCCTCTGTGGACACAAGAATAGGATGCAATAACAAAAAAATAGCCCTTCCGCATGACGGAAGAGCTATTTTTTATTTTAACAGGTAATTAACCCGTTTGATTCATTATAACGGTGTATAAACAGATACTCCGCTTTCTCCATAAGCTGTACAAGTCCAGCTCAAAGTAATTACACCTGTAGCAGGATCAACTGAGTTAACTCCACCATCGGTAGGTACGCATGGTCCCCATGGGTCTGTTTGACCTTCCCAGGAAATAGAGTTACAAACATCCTTAAACTCTACAACAAAATCAGTGGTACCATAGGCATCAACGTAAGGTCCGGCACTATACAATCCTCCAGACATATCATTTACAATATAAAGTCCTGCCTGTGAACCGTCCATAATTTCCATCTCCATTGTGTTGGAGCTGTAATCAGGAAGGAAATCATGCTGAGAATACGTAGTAGTTACAGAGTACATTCCAGCGAGAGCTGAAGCACAACTCAAGTCAACTCCAAGAGAACCTCCTTTAAATGTTCCGGAAGGTGTTGTAACGTAGAAATTAAGTGTGATTACATCACCTACTTCAAGATCACCTGCAGTTGAACCAGTTCCACTCAATGCATCATTGAAAGAAACGTTAACCGTTGTAGGGGCAGAAATGGTTGCATGATCAACCTCACCGCCTCCATTTACACTTTTCTTAATGAGTATTGAAGATACAGTTTCACCTTTAGTCTCCACATCAAAAGCGATTTCAGAAGCATCAGGGTTAGCCAAATCAAAGAAACCATTGACAACATTGGAAACAAGAACTACAGCACCTTTAACATCAGGATTCAAAAATGGGTTTTCATCCTCTTCTTTTGTACAGGATGTCACTAAAAGGCCTGCAATTAGGGCAAAGCCCGTGATATATAATATTTTTTTCATCTTTTATTAATTTAAATTTTTGTTCATATAATTAATTAAATCCTTGAGGTATTCCTCACTTTTGATTTTCATCTTATGTTTATCGATGTATCTCTTTGCAGCAGGAAACTGTTCAAAGAATTGTATTGCCTTTTTCTTCTTCTTTGGAATTTCCTTAAAAACTCCCCGATCATTTAGGTAATACAACTTCTTTTCCACGTATTTGGTATTTAAATCTCCTGCATCCAGCGCCGGCACATAGTTAGGTTTAAGGACTTCAACATCATGTAAAATGTACAATCCGTAATCAGCTTCAATGACCTTTTCAAGGATCATTCGACCACTTTCATCCCCCACATGCTTTAATACGAATTCATGGCTAATGAATCCTTTATCTTCCGGTAATACTCCTTTGAGAACAAAACCGGATAAATATTGCATGGGGACCTGGTATATGCCGCCATCGAGATTGACATACAGTTCTTGCGTCTGGATGTTATACTTCAGGAAATAAATCCTTTTGGATAAGCTCCCATCATCAAAAACAAATTGTCCTGTCAACCAATCTTTGTTAAAGAACTTTTGTCCGGCTTCCGATCGTTCCCGCAAATCGAAGGTTGTCACATTCTGACCCGGATAAACATCATCCAGGGCCACAAGTCGTTCATCGGTTTGCTGCGCAAAAAGCGAAAAAGGAACAATAAGAAGGAGCGACAATAGTATTTTAAACATAACATCAAGTGAGTTAATACCGGGATGAATTCAGTAACGACTCAATTCATCCCCGTAATCAATTAATTATTCGAAAGCCCAAACAGGAACATCCAACAATGCTCCACCCTGTGCAGCCTGTGCAGCAGCCCAGTTGGCTTCATTATAATCCTGTTCACTATTTGGATAAATGAAACGTTGTGGCACAACACCAGAAGGATTTAATCCATTGGTTCCCGATGCATTAGGCGTGATAGCAGGATAACCTGTTCTTCTATAGTTAGACCATGTTTCGGAGAAGTTATATCCATAGTACCCTTTGTATGCTTCAGTAATGATACGTTCAATCACTTCGTCGTCAGAAAGACCCGAAAGATCACTTTGAGCAGTTACATAATCAGCATAGTCGGTAGCACCAGCCTGGATCATACTGGCTTCAATGGCATCTGCCAAAGCAGTACTTGCATCACCACCTGTACGAGCCAAAGCTTCCGCTTCCAGGAATTTGACCTCTACAAAAGAAATATATGGTACAGTTGCAGCAGCTTTCGCATAAACAAGGTTCGTATTATTAACTTCATGAAAGAACCATGTAGTTCCGTCTGTGTACATAAAACGATCACGTCTTGGATCATCCGTCATCAAATCAACAAAATATTGTCCCATAATGAGGGTACTTGGTCTTTCAATACCAAATTGATCCAATGCCCAGTTATCGATCCCTACCGCTGTACCAAAAGTAAAGTTAGGCTGCTCATCCAAAGAGGTGAAAGATGAACCCAGAAGTGTCAAAACGGTAGAAGCCGCATTGCCTTCTTTCTTCTGTAGGTGCATCTGATAGCGAGCTTTCAAGGCGTAAGCTGTTTTTTTCCAGGCATCAGCGTCACCATCAAAGATTACATCACCACCAACATAACCTGTACCTGAACCCAGGTCACTGATAGCATCATCCAACATGGCCTGAACACCTTTATATACATCCTCTTGCTTGTCGTAAGCAGGTTTAAGGTTTTCAGTTCCCAGCAATGCTTCTGAATAAGGAATATCGCCAAAGAAAGAAGTTAACAAACCATATTCACCGGCCATGATCACCTTGGCAACACCTGAATAGAAGGTTGCGCCTTCTTCCGTTGCCTTGTCCATCAATACCTTACAGCTTCTCAGAACACCGGCATACATACCAGTTCTCCAATAATTATTAAATGCATCCTGTCCTATAACATATGTAGTATAAGCCACCTGCTGGGCGTCAAAGCCTTCGTATTGCTGCATGACAATACCGGCCATACGTCCTGGTGTAGCTCCTTTGTTGAAAGAAGCCTGTGACTGGATCTCCGGCAGCATCAGCTGCATATCAACCTCGCTCAGCTGCGTGGGATCAATATTGATCTCCTCGAATGTTTCTTCTGAACACGCTGTGGTCAGAAAAACAGCCAAAATTATAAGTGAAAAATATTTTAAGAATTTCATATTTAGCTACTGTTTTGAATTAATTAAAAGGTTAACCTAACGGTGGCGTTATAACTCTTTGTATTTGGCTGGTTGAAATAATCCAAACCAAAACCATTAGTTACACCAGTTAAGTTCGTTTCAGGATCGATACCTGGGTAATCTGTACTCAACCACAAGTTTCTTCCTGTCAATGTAATATCAACTCCACCGATGAAAGTACCATTGAGCAATGATTTAGGCAAGGAGTAGCCCAAAGTCAACTCTCTCAACCTGATCCATGAAGTATCATAAATATTCATTTCAGAGTAACCAAATCCGTATCTTACACGGTAGTATCCTCCTAATCCAGCAGCTGGATCGGCCAAAGCAACAGCTGTAGTATTCTGCTCATATTTAGGATCTTCCGCAGTACCTGTATTCACAACACCGTCGAATACAACAACGTCGTTTCTTTCATCGGCTGATAGTTCTGAGGTACCAAAGTAACTCATAATACCACAAGTACCACACCACATGTCACCTCCCTGACGGAAGTCAAACAATGCAGAAAGCGTTAAACCTTTGAAAGAGAAAGTATTACGAACACCCGCAATCCAATCTGGGTTAGGATCACCCAAAATTTGTTTTTGCGGACTTGCAACCGGCCATCCATTGGCACCTATGACCAATGTTCCATCTTCAGTTCTTTCGAAACCGTCACCCCAGATAGCACCAAATGGTTCCCCAACGATAGCAGCAGACTGAGTAGAAGTAAATCCAGACAACCCAATTCTATCAATACCTTCTGCCAACTCTTCAACAGTATTTTCAATAGCAGTGAAGTTTACAGTGATATCCCAGTTGAAGTTATTTCCTTTAACAGGCGTGATATCTCCAACGATTTCCCATCCTTTATTGGAAATCACACCAGCATTTTGAACGACACTGGTAAATCCTGTAGGAGCAGGAAGCTGAACAGAAATGATCTGGTCAACAGATTCTGAACTGAAATAATTCACGTCCAAGCCTAATCTACCTCTCAGGAATTGGAATTCTCCACCAATTTCCCATGTAGAAGTTTTCTCAGGAACGATCTGGTCATTACCCAATCCACCATTTCTTTCAAAAGCATTACCACCAAAGGCAGGGAAGGTAATACCGGAAATAAATCCGTCACCACCGCTGTATGCCTGACCAAAGTAGTTGGCTGTTGCATAAATAGGCGCATCGTTACCCACAACACCGTAAGATGCTCTCAACTTAGCGTAAGAGAGAATTGGGTTGGCCTGCATTTGCAATGCCTCTGTAATGGCGAAACCTAAACTGGCAGAGTAAGACTGGAAGGTGTTGTTATCCGCTGGAAGAGAAGAAGACCAGTCATTTCTGGCAGTCAGATTCAGGAACAGGTAATCTGCATAGTTGAAATCAACCGTTCCATAAACACCAAAAAGTCTTTTTCGATTGATTACTTCGTAAGAATTAATATCCGTAGCATTACTGATGTGGTAGAAGTTAGGCGCGGAAAGCGTTTGTCCTGTAGAACCTTGAGCAATATATTCCGTAGAAAAAGAGTTAGCTCCTACGGTAGCAGCGAAACTAAAATTCTCTGTTATTTCTTTTCTCGCAGACAACAAAAGATCCGTATTTAAGTCCGTATTGGTCAGAAAATCCTGTGTTACAGTACCAGGACTACGTCCAGGGTTAATATCCAATGCCCCATTTCTTCTGTCAGACCAGTGATCGACACCTGTTTTAAAGGACAAGTTAAGCCAATCAGTAAATTCATAACCCAAAGAAGCATAACCGATTACACGGTTTACGTCGTCAGTTGATGGGTTTTTATTCACTACCCAGTAAGGGCTATCATAGATACCTGCACGATAAGAACGCTGACGTCCATCAGGCAATATATAAGTATTAGGATCATCGGCAGCTTCCTGTCCGACTTTTCCGTTACCTGTGTCAAAAGTAGGTGTATTTCTCAACAATCCGAGCATGACACCCTGTACATTAGATCCTCTTTGAACACGGAAACCACCGGAATTCACATAATTAGCAGACATAGAAGCAGTCAACTTATCCGTCAAGCTTGCATCCGCTTTAACTCTGAATGAGGTTCTTTTGAAATCAGCATTAGGAACAACACCGGTACTTTCCAACTGACCAGCAGAGATGAAGTAACGTACTACATCCGTACCACCGGATACAGACGCGTTCAGGTCATAAGTATTACCATTTACGAAGAAATCGTATGGATCGTAGGCTCTGGCAGGAACACCATTTCCGGTACCGGCAGGTACCAAACGTCCATTCTGATCGTAGTCATACTCAGATCCGTCATATTCAAGGTCAGCAATCGCCGGTCCCCAGCTGAATCCTTCCCCTGTGTCAGGTCCTCTCCAGATTGGAGCACCGCCTGATGGACGACCCTGAGCATAAGTGGACTGACGTGCTGGTAATTTATTCACCTGGTCAATGCTGTAGCGGGCTGTGACATTTATAACCGGCTTACCTTTCTGACCTGATTTGGTGGTGATGATAATCGCACCGTTCGCTGCGCGAACACCGTACAAAGCTGTAGCGGAAGGCCCTTTCAAGACAGTCATGGAAGCGATATCGTTTGGGTTGATATCGATCGCACGGTTGGACTGGTCAATACCACCTACACCATTACCAACTTCCGAGTTATCAATTGGCACACCATCCACTACAAATAGCGGGCTGTTGGAACGACCAATAGATACATTACCTCTAATACGAATAGAAGAAGATGCACCAGGAGAACCTGCTGAACTGGTTACCGTAACCCCGGCAACTTTACCGTTGAGGGCATCTACAAGGTTGGTCTCCTTAGAAGAGACAACCTCATCGGCATCCACATTCTGAACGGCATAACCAATGGTACGTTTGTTGGCCTCCAAACCAACTGCCGTTACAACAACTTCCTCAAGCACAGCACCTTCCTGCAAAACAACGTCAACAACGTCTGATGCACCGATGGCGATTTCCTGAGTTTGGAAACCAGTATAACTGAAAACGAGAGTTTTACCTCCTTCAGGAACTACGAGGCTGTAGTTGCCATCGAAATCGGTAACGGTACCAGTGCTGGTACCTTTGACGAGAACGCTTGCCCCGATCAGGGTTTCGCCATTGTCGTCAGTAATTTTCCCGCTGATAGTCCTCTGCGCCAGCATCGTGCCAACGCTAAAGAACACCAGCATCAAAACTAGTGTCAATTTTTTCATACTAATCCAAATTTTGTTTAAAATAGAAAGTCCAAAATAGGCCATTCGTCAAAAATAGCCTAATATTTTATTTAAATTTTCTTAAGGAAAATTTAACACTTCAGTCTTTTGGTCGATAAAAAAGTGTCGTTTGTCGGATGACTGGCTTTGGGAAAACGAACATGTCATTTAGTTCGCTGCCTTTTAGTTAACAAATTTAACATATGCTTCAAGTAACAGTTCAAATGATTTTAGGTTTAAAAAACCAGATAATTTTATTCAATTTTTAGCAACACGCAATCATCGATCAATAAATTGCCATTATAATAATCCTGCCTCTCATCATCATAATATGCTTCCAAAAGAAATTGCTCGTAGGCAAAATCGGCCTTAAAGGTCATCTGATATTTTTTCCACTGCTCATGATCAATAACATTTGTTTCTGCCAACAGAATTTGCTCCTTATTAATCATACCGTAAACTCTCAAAATAACCGGAACGGTGAAATTGGCATCTTTTCTGGTATTCACATCTATAGAAACATAGAGGGGACTTCTGGCCAAAGCAACCGTAAAAATATACTCCTGCCCTTTTTCAAGAGGAGTTTCCAGTTCCTGCCCCATTACTTCCCAGGTCTCATTGGATCTCGTTACCATTCCCACAAAATGTTCTCCATGGGCAGCTCTTTTGACTACTTCAAAAAAGTTGCTTGAGCTACTATGTACATCAGGAGGAGAATGCCTGACAAATCCATAGTTGATCCATCCCATAGGCACTTTTGACAGCAAAGCCTTTCCGTCCTGCTCAAAAGAACCATTATTCAGGAGGTTTTCAGATTGCCCCGTTAAAGTAATTGCATATAAAAAAGTAGAAATAAAAAGGATGGTTTTCATTTGAATTAATTTGTATTTAGTTCTTAAAACCCTTAATCCGTTGCTTATTAATTTTAACCACAGGGCCCACGGAGAAGGCACAGGGTGCACTGAGGAATAATGGAACCTACCTGAAATCCATGAAACCAACCGAAGGGAAATTCAATACACAAAGTGTCGGGCTCAAACCAAACAGCATTCATTCACGAGTTTTGTGATCTTTTCTTATCAGCATACTGACAAGAAACTACCTTACTCTGAATCCTTCAGCTTTTGTTCATTAACTTCGATAATATCCGTCGTATCTCTTGTGGTATCAGGTTTTTCAACTTTGGCCTTCATTTCCTTCTCCTTTATTTCAATCTCCTCCAGCATGCCACTGTATAACCGTTTCAGGTCTGCCGGACGATTTCTTAGTTCCTCCAGCACCTCGTCCAGCTGTTGCCGTTCAACATCATGAATTTCAGATATCTGATCCATATAGACCTCCTTCATGCTGTCCTTCACTACCCTGCCAAGTGTTTGCATAGCCGCTTCCGAAATATGAACATCAATCAGGATGTCAATGATCTTTTCATCAGAAAAAGGCAAGGGCTCTTCAATTTCCTTTGGATCACAGGAAAATACAACTGCCAAAAACATCAGGGAAAAAGTACCGGTTTTAATAAACTTCAACATGAAAATTATTTGTGTTTAAAATATTGTTTGGGGTAATGAAAGGCTATAACGCTGGCTGTCGAAGGATTGAAATCTTTCCAGTGTTCAATATCAGCTTCAACTACCACGATACCGCAGGTGGGTACATTCATGATGGGTTTATCATTATATTTATTAACAAAGCTGGTAAAAGTCGGGTTGTGCCCAAATAGGCAAACTTCCTCCAGATCATCTGACAAGGATTGTACGATATCAACTATATCCGAGGGGAATGCATCATAAATGTTGGAATCCTTTCGGATGTTATCCACAGGGATTTGAAAAGCTTCTGCAAAAAAACTGGCAGTGGTGAAGGCCCTGTTTGCAGGACTGGAAACTAAAAGGTCCGGTGATGCTCCCGTTTTCAATAATAACTTTGCCATAAAAGGAGCATCTCTAAAACCCCTTTGATTCAGAGGTCTTTTATGATCAGGGAGCGTTGGATTCGCCCAGCTGGATTTAGCATGGCGAATGATGTATAGCTTTTTCATTGGTAAGTATTCTGTTCAATTAACGTTCTCATAGACTTCGTAAATATAATCTTACCTGCTTTATAAGGAAAATTTTTTTACTAAAACTAACCTGGTAAGGTTTTATTGTCGAAATTTGGCTCCGCTTGAATGGACTATTTTGAGTTGCTGGTTGCTGGTTGCTGGTTAGGTAAGTCGTATAAATTAAACTACCTTAATATATATAGGTCAATAAAAAAATATGGATTTTAAGAATAAAGTAATCTGGATAACGGGAGCTTCGTCGGGAATCGGAGAGCACCTGGCCTATGCTTTCGCGAAAAGAGGAGCCAAACTTGCGTTAACCGCCAGAAACATGGAGGCTCTGGAAAGAGTGAAACAGAACTGTGGGGATGATACGGAAGTACTGACTTTTAAAATGGATGTGTCAGCGTTTGATTCTGCAGTGCCTGCGGCTGAAAAGATTGCAGGGCATTTTGGTGCTATTGACATCCTTATTAATAATGCAGGAATTTCTCTAAGGGCACTTGCCAAGGACACGTTGCTGGAAGTTGATCAAAAAATCATGGATGTCAATTTCATTGGTACCGTTGCGGTTACCAAGGCGGTTTTACCTTACATGATTGAGCAGCAATCAGGGCAAATCGTAGCCATGAGCAGCCTGACCGGAAAATTTGGCACCAAATTCAGATCGACCTATGCTGCCTCCAAACATGCGCTACATGGTTTTTTCGATTCCTTGCGGATGGAACTGATGGAGGATAATATTGATGTCACCATTTTATGCCCGGGATTCGTACATACCAATGTCAGCAAAAATGCCCTGACAGCGGATGGCGAAAAACACAACAAAATGGACGAGGGGCAGGCAGGTGGATATTCCGGGCCTGAATTCGCGGAAATTGCCCTCAAAATTATCGCTGCCAAAAAACACGAAGCTGTCATTGCCGGGAAGGAAAAGCTGGCTGTTTATCTGAAACGTTTTTTCCCTTCTCTGCTACATCGTATCTTAAGTAAAAGACAATCGGCGTAGAGGACTCTGAGTGATAAGTGGAATTGATCCCATTAAAAAAGGTCTCGTCGAGACCAAACCCCGGTAACAAGGTACGAAGTGCCTTGCCCCAGGGAAAAACCAGCGTGTGCTGTAGGTACACAATAATTTTCCCGATCAAGGAAAACCACTATTAGCAAAAATATTCCTCCTGAAAAGTGAAGGTGAACAATTGAATGAGGAAACAAGAGATAATCAACCTAATCTTTAACAGCTTGTTAATTCCAACCAGAAATTGGGAATATTTGGGGTTTTGATGTTAATTTTACTCGCAGAAAAAAATAAAGCTTGGCAGGTAGACTTTTAAATATCATTCTGGCACTTTTAGTAATTACAAGCTCAACGGGGTTTGTGATCAACCAGCATTATTGCCAGGGTGAATTAAAAGGTACTGCTATTGTTGTCAAGGCAAAGACCTGCCATGACCGATCTGTCGAATCTGAGCAAGAGGCCCACATGGCTAATATGCCTGCCAATTGTCCCATGCATGCATCCAAAAAATCATCTTCCTGTGAAGAAAAAAAGGATTGCTGCAATGATGAGACAGAATATGTGAAACTGGATATAGATCAGGAAATCAGTTCCTTTAAACTGCCGAAAATCAGCAGTCCGGTTTTTATTGCCATTTTGGTTTTCTGTTATTCGCTGGATTATGATGGTCCGGAATTATCACCTGTTCATTATTTAAACTACAAACCTCCCTTGATTGTCTGTGACATTCCTTCCTCGTTGCAGATATTCCTGCTTTAGCATGTTCCTGTTTGAATATTACCTCTCGGTGCTTGTATCGCCGCAGAGGCTGTTTTCGTTTGTTCGGAACAAATTGATTTTGTTCCTGCATTTCAAAATCATTATCAAACAGCACATAAATGTTAAACAGGATCATTCGTTTTTTCCTAAATAATCAGGTAGCAGCCTGGCTTTTATTGTTTGGTTTCCTCGGTTGGGGATTGGCCACAGCTCCATTTGACTTTAACCTTCAGTGGTTACCCAGAGATCCGGTGGCAGTGGATGCTATCCCTGATATTGGAGAGAACCAACAAATTGTATTCACCAAATGGCCAGGCCGATCCCCTCAGGATGTCGAAGACCAGATCAGTTATCCGCTGACCACTGCCCTATTAGGCATTCCGGGAGTAAAGACCATCAGGAGTAATTCCATGTTCGGGTTTTTCCAGCGTGTACGTCATTTTTAATGATGACGTAGATTTTTACTGGAGTCGAAGCCGGATTTTGGAAAAACTCAATGCATTACCGCCAAATACCCTACCTGAAGGTATTCAGCCTTCACTTGGACCGGATGCTACTGCCCTGGGGCAGATTTACTGGTACACGCTGGAAGGTCGCGACAAAAATGGAAATCCTACAGGCGGTTGGGATCTTCATGAACTTAGGTCCATTCAGGATTTCTATGTCAGGTACGGGCTTTCCTCCGCCGTCGGCGTTTCTGAGGTGGCATCCATCGGAGGTTACGTTCGGGAATACCAGATTGATGTAGACCCGGACGCTATGAAAGCTCAGGGGGTTTCATTGGCACAGGTCATGAACGCCGTCAAAAACAGTAACCTGGACATTGGGGCGCAAACACTTGAAATTAACCAGGTGGAATATTTTGTAAGAGGACTGGGATATGTCAAAAACATCAGTGACATTGAGGAGAGTGTAGTTGTGGAACGAAATAATGTTCCTGTAAGAATAAAAGACATAGCCCGGGTAAACCTGGGACCACAGACCCGACGGGGAGCTCTGGATAAATCCGGAGCTGAAGCTGTAGGAGGCGTTGTTGTGGCCCGATATGGGTCTAACCCAATGCAGGTCATTAAGAACGTAAAGGAAAAGATTGCAGAACTGGAACCCGGTTTACCACAGAAGATCCTTGCTGACGGGACTGTTTCTCAGATTAAAATCGTTCCGTTTTATGACCGGACGCAACTGATCAACGAGACGCTTGGCACTCTTCAGGAAGCGCTTACTTTGGAAATTCTAATCACTGTCATCGTGGTTATTCTGATGCTGTTGAACCTGAAATCATCCATATTGGTTTCCGGAACCCTTCCATTAGCTGTTTTGATGGTTTTCATCGCTATGAGGTACTTTGGTGTCGATGCCAATATTGTTGCTCTTTCTGGAATTGCCATAGCCATTGGAACCATGGTCGATATGGGAATTGTACTTACGGAAAGTATCATCAACAGGATGAAATCAGCGCCCCCTGATGAAACAGTTCTGACAACCATTTATGAAGCCACCACAGAAGTGGCCTCTGCTGTTGTAACGGCTGTGGCGACAACTATAGTCAGTTTTCTGCCGGTTTTCACCATGGAAGCTGCGGAAGGGAAATTGTTCAAACCTTTGGCTTTCACCAAAACCTTTGCCCTTATTGCGTCAATTGTTGTTGCCATTACAGTTTTACCTAGTTTGGCCAATGCGTTGTTCTCCATGAAATCTGCCAGACGATCAGGAAAGTATATCCTCAATGCTTTATTGATGATTGGAGGAGCAATCCTGTTTTGGCAATTCGGGCAAAACTGGGGACTTTTTGTGCTGGCAATAGGACTGGTTGAACTCCTGTCAGGCTTCACTGAGATCAGGGTAAGTGAGAAAACTTCGTCCACGATCCGTATTTTAAAAAACGTGTTTTATGGAATTATCATAACCTGGTTCCTGGCCTATGTATGGATGCCGCTTGGGGTTTCAAAAAGCGTATGGATCAATTTTATTTTTGTTGCAGCCATTGTCGCCTTTTTGATCACCTTCTTTTTCCTCGTTATTCATTTCTATGAAAAGATATTGGGTTTTCTGTTACGGGTAAAAATATTTTTCCTGATCATTCCGGCATTATTGGTTTGGTCTGGTTGGAGTATTATGCAAAACACCGGAGAAGAATTCATGCCTTCTTTGGATGAGGGATCATTTCTTCTCATGCCTACCTCCATGCCACATTCAGGAATGCAGGAAAACATCAAAAATCTCAGATTACTGGACATGGCCGTTACAGCCATCCCCGAAATAGAAACCGTCGTCGGCAAACTAGGAAGAGTGGAAAGTGCCCTGGATCCGGCACCAATCTCCATGTATGAAAATGTGATTTTATACAAATCAGAATACAAAACCGACGAGCAAGGACACCGGGCAAGATTCAAAGTGGATAGAGATGGTAATTTCAAAAGAGATGGTGAAGATGAACTCATCCCCGACGAAAATGGTCAGTATTTCCGGCAATGGCGGGATCACATAAACAGCCCTGATGACATCTGGAAGGAGATCGTCAACGTCACCAAATTACCGGGGGTCACATCCGCTCCCAAATTACAACCCATTGAAACCAGGCTCGTCATGTTACAAACAGGTATGCGAGCTCCCATGGGAATTAAAGTTTACGGTCCTGATCTTTCAACCATCCAATCCTTTGGCATTGAACTGGAGGATTATCTGAAACAAGTAGAAGGTGTAAAGGATGCCGCTGTTTTCGCAGATCGCATCGTAGGCAAACCCTACATCGAGATTGAGTTAAACCGAACCAACATCAGCCGATACGGGTTGTCAGTGGCTGATGTCCAAAGCCATATCCAATCTGCTATCGGAGGCATGAAGATGTCCGAAACTGTTGAGGGGAGAGAACGATACCCTATCAGGGTGCGCTATCCCCGGGAATTACGGCAAGATCCGGAAGCTATCAAAAACATTTTGGTAGCTACACCTTCAGGTAACCAGATTCCACTTGGATCTCTGGTAAACATTCATTATCAACAAGGCCCTCAATCCATCAAAAGTGAAAATGGCTTTTTATTGGGTTATGTGCTTTTTGACAAAGAAGATGGTTTCGCTGAAGTGGATGTTGTCAATAACGTTCGTGATCACCTTGAAGTCAATATCGCTTCCGGTGACCTAAAAGTTCCTCCAGGCATCAGTTACAAATTCGCTGGAAATTTCGAACAGCAGGTAAGGGCCAACAACAGGCTGAAAGTAGTCATTCCCGTTGCACTGCTCATCATCTTTTTGATACTTTATTTTGAATTCCGTTCCGTAGCCGTAACCTCCATGGTTTTCACAGGCGTTTTTGTCGCCTTTGCCGGTGGCTTTATTATGATTTGGCTTTACGGGCAATCCTGGTTCATGGATTTTAATGTCTTCGGGACCAACATGCAGGACCTTTTAGGCATAAAACCGCTTAATCTCAGTGTCGCGGTCTGGGTCGGATTCCTGGCCTTATTTGGCATAGCTACGGATGATGGTGTTTTGGTGGCTTCTTTTTTGAAAAACAGTTTTAAAAAGAATAACCCACAAACCATCCCGGAGATTCGGGCAGCCGTGATTGAAGGCGGAAAAAGAAGAGTGCGTCCGGCCATGATGACCTCTGCAACAACTATCCTTGCTTTGTTGCCGGTTCTGACATCGACCGGCCGTGGGGCAGACATTATGATCCCGATGGCTATTCCATCTTTCGGAGGAATGGTTTTGGCTGTTATCACCATGTTCGTGGTGCCCGTGCTGTATTCTGGCTGGGAAGAACTGAAGCTTAGATGGAGGAAGTTTTAAAAAAAGATAACAAGGTTTTGCCTTTGACGAGCTTAAGGGCTGATCAGGCGACACCTTGTTTTTAAAAGAACAATTATGAAACTAAAAATAATTTTTTACTTGCTGCTCATGCTGCTGGTTCAGAACTACATGCTTGGGCAATCATTACAGGAATTACAGGCACTTGCCCTGGAGAACAACTTTGGTATCAAGTCTCTGGAAAAAGAGTATTCGGCCTCTTTGGAACAAATTGCTCAGGTGAGCGACCTGCCGGATCCGGAGGTCAACGCAGGCTTTTTTGTTTTACCTCCGGAAACCAGGTTAGGTCCTCAGCGGGTCGCACTGGGGATTTCACAGATGCTGCCATGGAAAGGGACGATCCCGGCCAGGCAAGCCCTTGTATCCAGTAAAGCTAATGAGAATCTTCACAGAATTGACAATGAGAAGCTCAATGTGCTTTACAAGGTGAAGGTTGCCTATTTGAAACTTTACGAGTTAACCAAAACTCAGGAGATCATTCAGGAAAAAATACCATTGTATAAAACCCTGGAATCTCTTACCCTGGTAAAAACAGAAAGTGGGAAAGCTGATATTTCAGATGTCTTGCAGGTACAGTTGAAAATTCGCGAACTGGAACAGCAGTTGAAGATCATCGAGAATCAAAAAGTCAAGTCAGTGGCTGCCTTGAACAGCGCAATTGGTCGTCCGGTTTCAACGGGTATTCAAATAGATACAAGCCTTTTAAAAGCTGAACCATATTCAGACAAATCAGGAGTTTCCGATGCTGTCACTGAAAACCATCCTTCCATTAAACTTTTTCAATCTCAACAGGAAACGGCTCAAAGGGCAATGGATCTCAATGTTTTGAATGGAAAACCGTCCATTGGCCTGGGGCTTGATTATTTCGTGGTGGGGAAAAGGGATGATCTATTTCCGGAAAGTAATGGCAGAGATATACTGATTCCTAAGGTAACAATGAAAATCCCTTTGTATCGAAAAAAGTATACAGCCAAAACCCAGGAAGAGCAATTAAAGATTGCCGCACTGGAGCATAAAAAAGCTGATGTACAACTGGAGTTTTCTGCAATTATTGAACAGGCATTTTCTGATTTTGAAGATGCAGAATTAAAAATTGAATTGTACGACCAGCAAAAGGTTTTACTCAAAAGCATCATTGATATCCAAACGGAAAAGTATAGTCATTCCGGGAACAATTTTGAGGAATTGCTCAGATTGGAAAATGATCTTTTGACTTATGATTTGAAATTATTGAAGGCTGTTGTTCAAAGTCATTTGGCTATGGCTAGAATAGAGAGTTTGATGATGGATTGATTTGCGGATGTGCAGATGAGTGGATGTGCAGATGGGTGGATGTGCAGATGGGTGGATTTAGAAATAAAATTTAAAACCTTTAAAAATATTGTAATGAAAAAAGACAACGAATTATTAAAAATCACTTTTGATTTGGCATTAGAGATAATGGAATTTACGGAAGAATTGGAGTCTAAAAGAAAATTCATTTTTGCTAATCAAGTATTAAAGTCAGGAACTTCTATTGGTGCTAATTCAAGGGAAGCACAAGGGGCTGAAAGTAAGGCTGACTTTATTCATAAATTGAAAATAGCTTACAAAGAAGCAGAAGAAACATCTTATTGGCTTTCATTATGCAAAGCTTCAAAAAACTACCCTACTCCAACAGGGGGACTATTTAAATTATTGGATTCAAGTTTAAAACTTCTCGGAAAAATTATTTCAACAAGCAAAAGAAATATATCATGAATAAAAGAATAGTTTTGATTCTTGTTATAGGTTTAATCACTGGAGGAATTATTGGCTATTTTATTGCGAAAACCTCAAGTAACAATCTGCTAATTCAAGAATCTGCAAATTCGCATATCGAGCCATCTGCACATTCGCACATCGAATCATCTGCAAATCCGGAAATCTGGACATGTTCCATGGATCCCCAGGTGAGACAGCCGGAGCCGGGGGATTGTCCCATTTGCGGGATGGACCTAATACCGCTGGAATCAGGAAGTAATTCCGATGATCCGCTTGTATTGGAAATGACGGAGGATGCGGTAAGATTGGCCAATATTCAAACCACCGTTTTAGGGGAATCGGGAGATTCACAGAAGACCATCCGATTAAACGGCAAGATAAAGGCTGATGAACGGAGATCCGTGAGCCAAACCGCTCATATTCCGGGTCGGATAGAGCAGTTGTTTATAACTTTTACAGGAGAAAAAGTAAGAAAGGGGCAGAAACTGGCTACCATTTATTCACCGGAGTTGATAGCCGCTCAAAAAGAATTGTTGGAAGCAATAAAATTATCAGACCTGAATCCAAAACTTATCGAAGCCGCCAGGAATAAACTTAAATCCTGGAAAATTTCGACGGCTGACATTGAGGATATTGAGAACACCGGCGAGATAAAAGAGTTATTCACCGTCTTTGCCGAATCTTCAGGGGTGGTGATAAACCGCCGGGTTTCCGTTGGAGATTATGTGAATACAGGACAAGTGCTCTTCGACCTGATCGACCTTAGTAGAGTTTGGGTCGTTTTTGATGGTTATGAGGAGGATCTGGCAGATTTAAAGCCGGGCAGCATTGTTTCCTTTTCAACCCCTTCCCTACCCGGTCAGGAATTCCGGACCCGGATCAGTTTTATCGATCCAATGATCGATCCACAGACAAGGGTAGCGGCTGTTCGGGCAGATGTCAATAATGCTTCCGGTATTTTGAAGCCGGAAATGTTTGTTCGGGGTGAAGCCAAAACAACTTCAGGCCCGAACCAAAAATTAATGGTTCCAAAATCAGCTATTCTGTGGACGGGAAAAAGATCGATCGTTTATGTAAAGGTTCCAGATACCGATATTCCTTCCTATTCCTACCGGGAGGTGACGCTTGGGCCTTCCCTTGGAAACAGCTACCTTGTTGAAAGCGGGTTATCTGCAGGGGATGAAGTCGTTACCAATGGGAACTTTGCAATTGACGCTTCCGCCCAGCTGAACAATCAGCGTAGCATGATGAATAAACATGTCAAAATCAAGGGGCAAGACGACAATCATCAGGAAGCCGTAACTCAGGAAACAGCAGAAAAAGGTTTTTATGAATATCTTAATGAAGTAGTGGTCAATTATCTCGATTTAAAGAATGCTCTGGTAGAAACAGATTCGGTTAATTCAATTCCCGCTTCAAAAATGCTATCGGATCAATTGATCAAAATTGATCCCAATTGGTTTGAGGCAAGCAGGCAAGGTTTTTGGAATACCCAGTTCAATAATATTAAGGTACATGCCGAAAAATTGGCCTCAGAGCAAGGTATAGAGGACCAAAGAGTTCAATTTGAACACATTTCCAATATGCTGATTACCATCATAAAAACCTTCGGCACCGAAAGTGACACCTTATACCTTCAGCATTGTCCAATGGTCGATGATAACCGGGGTGCAGACTGGATCAGTTCGGAAGAGGGTATCAGGAATCCGTATTTTGGGTATAAGATGATGAAGTGTGGGCGGGTTATGGAGACTTTTGTGGCTTTAGAGTAGTTGTTACTAGAATAAATTTAGGGCCTAACTTGAAGTTAAATGTCGTCAACTTAAGCCAAGTCAGTGAATTTTTATATTGTCCTGTGCTTTAGCGCAGGGAATGATCAAGATAAACTCAACCAGGTCTTTAGGCCTTTTGTCCCGCAAGAAGAAAGGGCTAAAGCCCTGTATTTTCCCAGTGTTTTTTGCACCGCGCTGAAGCACGGTGCAATTCAATTTTTCCATAGGTTCTCTTAAGTTGACGACATTCAACCTGAAGTTAGACCATAAATTTTCATCATAAAAAAAGCTTTACTCTCGTAAAGCTTTGTAGCCCCGCCAGGAATCCCCGTTCCTGAAAAATATAGTCGTTAACACTCCTTATTTTTCTAGGACGGGATAAACTGTCTTCTCTTCCTACGGGCAAAAAAAAAGCTTTACTCTCGTAAAGCTTTGTAGCCCCGCCAGGAATCGAACCTGGATCCTAGGCTCCGGAAACCTATATACTATCCATTGTACTACGGAGCCGGAGAGAATGTAAAATGATTACATCTTACATTTTCAACCTGAAACTTCCGGAAAAAGTTTCGGTGCGGGCGCAAATCTACGAGGATTCTCCTTTTTATTCAAACTTTAAGAGTAACTATTCACCATAGCTGAATTTAGGCTAAGGAGAAGGCTAAGGCTAAGGTATTCTTGGTGTCTCCAAATTTTTATTCGTCTTTTTAAGATTCTGTGAAGAAATATTTTAAAACTGTATCCACTCCTCAGCCTTCGCCTTAGCCTCAGCCTGTTTTTAAGGCATGTGGAATAATTACCAATTACCTTTGAGAAATCACTTGAAATCTATTTGGGGGTCACTGAAACACCAACAAACACAACGTTATCGGGAAATCCTGAATAGGGAAACATAAAATGTGTGACCAAATTGTGTACATTTATGCTTTAAACGATAATTAAATGTCGGAAATTAAAAGTGAACGTGTTGGAGTCATTGGAGTCGGAAGTTTTGGCACTGCTATTGCCAATCTTTTGGCCCATAATACGGACGTTTTGGTTTTCAGCCGAAAACAGGAAATAGTCGATAAGATCAACACTACACACCGGCATTTTGGCGTGGATCTTAGCCCTCGAATTTTAGCCACCAACTCCCTGGAGGCCATTTCAAAAGAATGTACCTTAATCTTTCCTGTTGTTCCTTCCTCCAAGTTCAGGATAATGATGAAAAACCTGGGGCCCTATCTTCGTCCCTACCACATCCTGATCCATGGAACAAAGGGGTTTGATCTGCGAGATATTGAACTCAAAGACATTGAGAACAAACATGCTTCCTTGTCGGATATTTGTACCATGACGGAGGTGATCAAACAGGAAAGTTCCGTAGAACGGGTTGGCTGTCTTTCAGGGCCCAATCTGGCCAGTGAAATCATGGAAGGGCAACCTACTGCTACAGTCATTGCCAGCCATTACGATGAGGTGATTAACCTTGGCAAAAAAATGCTCAACAGCAAACACTTCCACGTTTTTGGCAGCCACGACCTTCTGGGAGCAGAACTGGCAGGGGCACTCAAAAATGTAATTGCCCTCGGTTCCGGAATATTACGAGGACATGGCCTTGGTAAGAATATCCAGGCGATGTTGATCTCAAGAGGCCTGGGAGAAATGATCCATTTCGGAAAAAAGATCGGTGCGGAAAGCAGTGCATTCCTGGGTACTGCCGGTATCGGTGACCTCGTAGCCACTGCCACCAGCAAACGAAGCCGGAATTTTACTTTTGGTTACCGGCTTGGCAAAGGTGAAACCCTGGAAGAAATCAATAAAACAACCTCAGAATTGGCAGAAGGCGTAAGAACCCTCATAATCACCAATTATATTGCGACTCACTTTAACCTTGCCGTACCTATCACCCGGATGTTGTATAAGGTAGTTTATGAAGGTTATCCAATCGGCAGGGCCATTGAATTCCTCATGCGCTATCCTTATGATGTAGACGTAGATTTCATTCTTAAAGCCAAATCGGATTGATTTTTGGTAATTTAACCAACCACAATACATTTTTTGAGGTTCTTTCATCAACAGAAAAGGCTTTCAGCCGTTATGTAACAAATAAGTTAAGACATAAATCAATAAAAATATTAAAGTAAATGAAATCGAAATTTTTATTCCTGGTTGTTTTGGCAGTCATTTTTATGGCCAGTTGCTCAAAAGACTATGCTAAAATAAACAGAGAGGAGATCCTTGATTACCTGGAAGCAAACAACCTTGAGGCAGAGGAGCATGAATCTGGGTTGTTTTACATCATTGAAGAAACAGGAGACGGTAATCATCCGAATATCACTAACGAAGTAGAAGTAAGATATACGGGTACTTTGCTGGATGGCACCTTTTTCGACGGGACTCAGGATGGAGAAACAGCAAGTTTTCCGCTTGAATACCTCATTCCCGGCTGGCAGATTGGCATACCTTTGCTGGAAAGAGGAGGTAGCGGTAAATTCTTTATCCCTTCGGAACTTGGATATGGTAGTCAGGCAACAGGGAATATTCCAGCCAACTCAGTATTGATATTTGACATTGAATTGGTAGACTTTTAAGTCTGTTTTTATCATACAAAAAAACCGCATACGGCAATCAATGCCATATGCGGTTTTTTTTGGGCCATTTCCGGAATTTACGCCTGTGCTGTCGGAGTAAAATTCATTGGCGGAAATGGAGGCTGATCCGGTTCATCAATAGTCCCGAACTGAGCCTCGAATCGCTGGATGTTATCATTTAATGCCTTGAGCAATCTTTTAGCGTGTTGAGGTGTCAGGATAATCCTTGATTTCACCTTTGCTTTTGGTACATTTGGCATAAGCCTGACGAAGTCCAATACAAACTCAGAAGAGGAATGTGAAATAATTGCCAGATTTGAATAAACTCCTTCGGCAATTTCTTCCGGAAGTTCCAGATTGAGCTGTTTGTTTTTTTTACTTGTATCTTCCATATTAAGATTTCTTTTTTGCTGTATTTGTCTTTTTCTTAGTTGCTGTTTTCTTTTTTGTTGCAGCCTTTTTCTTGAAAGCTCCCGGAACCTCTGCTTCGATAATTTCCTTAACCTGTTCAAGGGTCAGGGTCGCTGCAGTTTCAGGAGTAGCTTTGGCGCCATCAATTTTAGGAAGTTTAATGGCCTTTTTCTTAAACCGGATAAAAGGTCCCCATCGACCATTCTCAACCGCGATAAGCGTCTTGCCTTCCTCCCATTTATTGATATAACGATTAGCCTCCTTCTCGATCTTGGCTTCAATTAACTCAACAATCTCTGTATCTGATAGTTCATCAAAGTTATACCTTTTAGGAACATTGATGAACATGTTATTCCATTTCAGATATGGCCCAAACCTACCGACACCTTTTGTTACCGGCTTTCCTTCAAATTCATATACAGGTGCATCAAGTTTCCTTTTTTCTTCAATGAGTTCAATAGCTCTTGATAACTCCAACTTATGAGGATCCTCGCCTTTAGCAAGTGAAATGAATTTTTCGTCAAACTTCACGTAAGGTCCAAACCTTCCTGCTCCGATAATCACTTCCTTGCCTTCGAATTCGCCAATCGTTTTTGGCAAGGCAAAAAGCTTAATCGCCTCATCGAATTCAATGGTCTCCATGGATTGACCGGGAGCGAGATTAGCATACCTCGGTTTTCCTTCTTCACCTAATTCCTCCGGCGTCCCAATTTGTACTACAGGACCATTTCTCGACAATCTTGTTAAAACGGTATGACCGGAATCAGGATCCTTTCCAAGAATCCTTTCTTTGTTCGGTCGGTCTGCCGTTTCGATTGTTTCCTCAACTATTTTGTGAAATGGGCCATAAAAGTCCTCCAGCATTTTCGTCCAGGCCTCTTTACCATGAGCGATTTCATCAAACTGCTCTTCAATATTAGCTGTAAAACCGTAGTTCAGGATATTGGCGAAATAATCTTCCAGGAAGTCTGTTACCACCAATCCCATATCCGTTGGGAACAAGCGGTTCTTAACAGCTCCAGCCATTTCTGTTTTTATACTCTTGGAAATGTTATTGTTGGCCAGAGTAAGCACCTGATAATTCTTCTCTTCACCATCACGACTTTCCTTCACCACATATCCTCTGTCCGGCTCCATGATCTTTGAAATGGTTGGCGCATAAGTAGAAGGACGACCAATGCCCAATTCTTCCATTTTACTAACCAGACCTGCTTCTGTGTATCTTGCCGGCGCTCTGGTATATCTCTCCAGGGCAGTCATTTCGTTGAGATCCAAAATCTGTCCTACTTTCAGTGGCGGCAACATACCTTTGGCTTCCTCTTCATCGTCATCATCTTTGGATTCGAGATAAACTTTAAGGAATCCGTCGAATTTTAATACTTCACCCACTGCCTGTAATTTTGCATCCGGCACCGTTGATACGCCAATGGAAACCGTTGTTTTTTCGAGCAATGCCTCAGACATTTGAGAGGCAATGGTACGTTTCCAGATCAACTCATAAAGTCTTTGCTCATCACGATTTCCTGAGACATTCTTTTTTTGAATGTAGGTAGGTCTGATGGCCTCGTGAGCTTCCTGTGCATCGGCCTTTTTGGTTTTAAACCTTCTTGTTTTGAGATAATTAACGCCAAAAGACTGCTCAATTTCCTGTGCTATTGTCTGAATGGCCATCTCACTCAAACTGATGGAGTCCGTTCTCATATAAGTGATATGACCGGCTTCATACAATCTTTGAGCGGCCATCATAGTACGCTTTACAGCAAAACCTAGTTTCCGGCTGGCTTCCTGTTGTAAAGTGGAAGTCGTAAAAGGAGGAGCAGGTCTTCTTTTTAATGGTTTGACCTTTATATCCTCAATTTTAAATTCAGCTCCAATACATTTTTTCAAAAAGGCCTCAGCATCTTCCTGTGATCCAAAACGGTTTGGGCTATCAGCTTTCAACTGAACGTTTTTGCCATTACCGTTTTTCACATCAAACAGTGCTGTGAGTTTGAAATATGGAGTAGATTTGAATTTTTGAATCTCCCGTTCTCTTTCAACTATGAGCTTGAGGGCAACAGACTGCACTCTTCCTGCTGAAAGCTTACCACGGATCTTTTTCCACAGGATTCCCGATAATTCAAAACCAACTAACCTGTCCAGAATTCTGCGTGCCTGCTGGGCATTAACGAGATTGGTATCTACCGTCCTGGGATTAGAAACTGCCTTTAAAATGGCGGGTTTGGTGATTTCCCTAAACACAATACGTTTAGTGGCCGCTTCATCCAATCCAAGCACCTTGCATAAGTGCCAGGAAATAGCTTCTCCTTCTCTATCTTCATCCGTCGCGAGCCAGACTTCATCTACTTTCTTTACCCAGCTTTTCAAATCTTTCACTACCTTCTTCTTCTCCGGAGACACCACGTACTTAGGTCTAAAGCCATTATCCACATCAACGGCATTATTCCCTTTTTCAAGGTCCCTGATATGTCCAAAGCTAGACTTAACGGTGAAGTCCTTCCCAAGGTATTTTTCTATGGTTTTGGCTTTTGCCGGCGACTCTACAATGAGCAGGTTCTTTGGCATAGTGTTGTGTATTTCTTTTTATTTTTAAAGTGCAAATGTATAAATTATCTTTAAAATGTCACGAAACAAGGTCAAATTGCAGTTTCGCCAGACTGTTATAGGCCCCACCTTCAATAGCTGACAATTCTTCGTGAGTTCCTTCTTCTACAACCTCTCCATGATCCAAAACATAGATCTTGTCAACATTTTTGATCGTGGCCAGTCTGTGGGCAATAATGATGGATGTCCTGTTTTCCATTAACCCTTCAAGGGCTTCCTGCACGACCTTTTCTGATTCTGCATCAAGGGCAGAAGTGGCTTCATCAAGCAACAGAACAGCAGGGTCTTTCAAAATAGCACGTGCTATGGCAATTCTTTGTCTTTGTCCGCCGGAAAGTTTTACGCCTCTTTCTCCGACAATGGTTTCCATGCCTTCCGGAAAATTTTCGATAAACTCAAGCGCATGCGCCTTTTGGGCCGCTTCAATAATATCATCCTCCGTGGCATTTGGGTTTCCATAAAGGATATTCTCCCGGATGGTTCCTCCAAACAACATGACTTCCTGAGGCACAACGGCAAAATTCTGACGGTACTTGAGTATAGAATAATCTCTGATATCTTTTCCGTCAATAAAAATATCTCCTGTCTCATGTTTATAGAATTGGAGCAATAGTTGAATCATGGTAGATTTACCTGCCCCACTTGCTCCAACCAGTGCCACTCGTTGTCCGGGCTGAATGTCCATAGTTATGCCTTTCAACACTTCGATGTCAGGTCGGCTCGGGTAAGAAAATTTCAAATCACGGAAACTAATGTGCCCGGTAAAACGCTCCTCGGAACTTAATGGTTCCAGTGGGTTTAATTCTATTTCTACATCCTGATCGAGAATGTCCAGTATCCGCTCAGCTGCTCCGACTGCAGAAACAATGGTCGTGTAAAAATTCCCCAGACTAACGATGGATGCTCCAATAATTCCGGTATAAATCACAAAGTCCACTAACCCGTTTTTAGCCATATCTCCAGCCTGAACCAACATTGCTGCTTCATACATAATAAAAAACAGGGCTCCAAACATTACCAGTATAATAAAAGATGAAAACGCTCCACGATATCTGGCTGCCTTAAGGGAAATATTAACCGCTTCGGTGAGCTGTTTCATATAACGTTTGAGTTCAAACCATTCATTAGTAAAAGCCTTAACCGTTTGAACACTCTGCATGGTCTCTTCAACCACCACATTGGTTTTGGCGATCATATCCTGACGTTCCCGCATGAGCTTACGAATAAACCGGCCAAAGAACATGGCTGCTATAACCACAACAGGGAAAGTCAGCAACATGGTCAAGGCAAGCCTGGGCATGGTCAATACGATGATCGCAATACCACCCACTAGGGTAATTACCTGTCGCACGAATTCTGCAAGGGTGATCGACATTACCCCTTGTATTTGTGTAACATCATTGGAAATACGGCTCGTCAACTCCCCTACTCTTCTTTCTTCGAAAAAGGGGATTTCAAGACTGATTAATTTTTTATAAAGATCACTTCTCAAATTAGCCACACTCTTCTCACTGACTATGGCAAACAAAATTACCCGCAGGTAGGACAACAGGCTTTGAATAACCAAAAGAATCACCAGAAAAAAGAAAAGCCTGCCAAGCGTCAGCCCTAAGCTGGGTTCTCCTGAAATGATATTCAATATTTCCCCGGGGATCTTCATAATACCCAAAAAAATGAGACTGCCGGCCGATAATAAAATCATTCCTATAATGAAATGCCATTTGTAAGGCAAGACGTATGAGTATAACCGCAAGGCTTTTTTTAATCCGTCTCTGGTTAATCTGGGCTTTTTTTCAGGTTGTTTCCCGTTTTTGTCGCTCTCCATACTTCAAATTGTTAAAGCTTCTGTATTACTGAAAATCAAAAGTAGACAAATTTACGTTATCAAAATAAAGTATTACATTTGTCAGCAGTTTTATATATTGCGTTTTATTTTCATTATAAAATACCATATTTCGCCCCAGAATTCGTTTGTTTTTATGAAATTTGCGTTCACCCGTCCTAACCATATAAAAATTCCAAATTTTAAATAGCTGTTCCGGGATAACCTGTAACACTTCACCAACAATACCAAAAGAAATTAGTTGAAAATCCTAAAATTTACTCAATTGTAAAATCATGAAAAAATCTATCATCTTTCTATTTCTGACATTCAGTCTATTTGCCCAGGCTCAGAAAACTGAGGTAGGAGTCATTGCTGGGGTATCTCTTTACAGCGGAGACATATCCCCAAAAGAATTCGGGCTTTTCTTCTCTGAATTTCAACCTGCTTTTGGGATTTTCGGCCGGATAAATCCTACCAGTACTTTTTCAATCAGGCTAAGTGGTTCTTACACCAATTTATCTGCAGATGACAGGGAGGTCGGTATAGCCTCAAGAGGATTGAATTTTAGGACAAAAATCTTTGAAGGAGAATTGATGGGAGAATTAAACCTCTTCAGGTGGGGTAATAGAAGAAACGTTGAAGTTGTTCCCTATCTAACCGGAGGAGTAGGTTTTTTCAGATTTAACCCACAAGGAATGCTTGAGGACACCTGGGTGGACCTTCAGCCACTGGGAACTGAAGGCCAGGGATTACCTGATTATGAAGCCCCTTACGAATTAACCCAGGTTAATATTCCTCATGGGGTCGGGATCAAATTCATTTTTAGCGAACAATGGACTTTAGGTCTGGAATTTACCGGACGAAAATTATTTACTGACCATCTGGATGACGTCAGTAACGCTTCTGTTTATTATCTCGATGTACTGGAAGGAAATGGACAATTAGCGGCCCAATTCAGTAACCCCAGCGTCAAAAGTCCTGAAGAGGGAGACATCACCTACACCCGAGGTGGTAAACACAACGACTGGTATTATTTTGCGAACATTACCCTTTCCTTCAATATCGGACGTCTTTCCGGAGTTGCTGGAGGACGCGGTATCGGTTGTCCTAATAATGACTTTTAAATTTAGGGCCTAAATTGTTTACAAACATGAAACATCCCGAATTTTGACAAGTGTCAAAATTCGGGATGTTTTATTGTAGTCTGGTATTATCAAGTCTCTTTACACTATAGTGGAGCTAAAGATTTTAAACCATTTTACGGCAATTAGTAAACATTTTTGTGTTTTTCAATCCTCAAAAGTGAGCTTCGGGCTTTTTTACTTAATTTCAACTACCTTTCTACCTCGTTTGATAACCATTAGACACACAAAAATCCCAAATTTTGGTTTTAACCAAAATTTGGGATGACACATGTTTTGTCATTCTGTCAAAACAACCTGACTAATCCTTTTTACCTCCCCGTTAATTTTGGTTTTGAGCACATAAAAACCTGCAGGTAAGGATTTAACATCCCAGGTCATTTTTCCTTGTTGAAAGTGCTTCAGCTGTTTGTTACCTACAGACATGCCTGTCGTTGTGAACAATTCCAATTCAAGAGTTGCTGCTTTTTCAAGGGTAATTTCAATAAATAATACCTCATCAACAGGATTAGGATAATGTAAAAAGGAGATGATGGGATCAGATATATTAATGGTTGGCACAACCATAATCGAATCAATGATTTCGCAATCATTTTCATCCACTACTGTAACAATATAAGTAGATTCTTCAGTGATCTCAATAACCATTGTTGTATCTCCTGTATTCCATAAATAAGTATAACCGGGCGTTCCTCCTTCAACATTGACCGTAACGCTTCCATTGGTTTCCGGTGGAATAGGTGGGTCTACAACAAGGTTTACGGAAAGCACCTCCGGTTCAACAACTTCGAACTCAAATACCTCTTCACAATCCATGGAATCAGTGACAAAAAGTTCATATAATCCCTCTCCAATATTTTGTAATACCGGCTCAATTTCTCCGGGGATGATTTCTCCATCCATGGTCCAGTAATAATTATAAGGAGGACCGCCTCCTGTGAAGGCAGCTGTAATCATCCCTTCCATTCCTCCAAAGCATAGTGGATTTAAAATCAATTGCTCTTCTATCTCTATGGAGGTCGAAGGTTGATTAACAGAGAAAAACGGGAAAATAGCTCTACAGGTATCTATATCCGTAACCGTTACTGAATAAACACCAAAAGGAATTCCAACCAAATCCTCCGAAGTAACATTTCCATAAGACCACTCATAAGTAAAAGGTGGTGCACCTCCTGTCACGGTAATATCGATAATCCCTGTGCTGTCCCCTCGACAATTCACATGGGTTATAATGGTTGTATCATTAACGATCAAAGGGTTTTGGTCTACTACACTGGAATCCATGACGGATAATGTGCAGCCATTTGCATCTGTCATGTTCAGGGTATAAACATCAGATGGAACATCTTGAAGGTCCTCCGTCTCAGCCACTATTTCACCCGAGCCATCAAACCACTGGAATGAATATTCGGGAGTACCGCCGGAAGGCGTCACGAAAATAGCTCCATCATTCCCACCAAAACAAATGGCAAGATCAAAACTGTCCTGAGAAATGGTCAACGGAAGTGGAGGCGTTAAATTAATCTGTTCAGATTCTACAGAACAACCCGACCCGATATCCGTAACCGTAACACTGTATTCCGGGCTGTGCGCCAACCCGGACCTTGAAACAGTGTCGGCCCCGGTATTCACTATGTACGTCGGCGTAAAATGATATAGATAATCTCCTGTCCCATTCGAAATCACTGCAGTCATACTGGCATCTGAATTTCCCGCACAGGAAATCCCGTTTACAAGGAAGGTGTCCAAAACAATAGCACCTGTCTTTTCTTTCAATTTTATGCCTTCCAGAATTGCTTCACAACCATTGGCATCAACAACTGTTAAAGTGTAACTGCCAGGATCGACACCCGTCAACATGGGGCCCTCACTGCCTTCACTCCAGTAAAAGCCATAAGGCATAATACCTCCCACGGCCGAAGCCAATAAGGTATCCGCCGTTGTAGGCGTACATTCCTCTCCCTGAAGAATCTGGACATTAGGAATTAATGGTTCAGGTTCCGGTAAAGGGAAAATGGTATCAATAGCACATCCTTTAGCATCCATTACGATCAGGCGGTAATCATCCGCTGAAAGGTCAGATATATCCTCTGTAATCAGCCCTGTCCCCAGCCAATTGATATCATAGGGCAAGGTTCCTCCGGAAATGTTGGTTTCAATATAACCGTTTGAATCTCCATAGCATATCGGGGGTACCAGAGCTTCCACCTCCACTATCAAGGAATCAGGATATTCCAAAATCATAGAATCTGAAACATAAGTACAGCCAATTTGATCCGTAATAGTCATTTGATAAACTCCGGGAGCCAAGTCTGTTCTGTCTCCATCATCGCTGCCATCATTCCATAATGTTGAATAAGGAGGTGTTCCTGAATTCAAAATGAGTAAATCAATCAGGCCGTCATCCACACCAAAGCAACTTGGAGGAGACAAGGCAAAATCAATATTAAAAACCTGAGGAGCGGTAACCACAACGGTCGTATCATAAATACATCCCTGCCCATCCGTAATCACAACGGAATACGCTCCCACTGTCACCGCATTAATGGAAGATAATGTATCTCCGGTATCCCATTGATAAGTAAAAGGTGCCGTTCCCTCCGGTTGCAGATAAACACTTCCGGTAGCAGGCCCCTCACAAGCAGGTGGGTCTACTATAATTCCAAAATCCAAAGTTGCCAGTGAAGTCAATTCCACTTCGAGGACTTCACTCTGACAACCATATTTATCAACTACATAAAACTGGTAACTTCCCACAGGCAAATTGGTCAATGTATTACCGGTTAATTCACCCTCTGGTCCATAGTAAACAAAAGGAGGTGTTCCTCCCACTGCCTGAATTTCAACCATCCCAGTACTGTCTCCCAAACATTGGGGCTGTATTAGGTTTCCAACAACCAATTCCAAAATATCAGGATTATTGATGGTGTAAGAAGCGGTGGATTCACAATCATTGAAATCCGTAACTGTTACTTCATAAGTCCCTACAGACAGAAAGGGTAAGACCGGAGAGGTACTTCCGTTACTCCATTGATAATGGTAGGGAGCAGTGCCTCCCTGACCTGAAATTTGCAAATAGCCGTCTTTTACGCCATTGCAACTCATATCCTTTAAGGAATCCAATTGAACCGACAATGGTTCCGGCCCCGGAAGCTCTACAGATTCAATAAAACTGCAATCATTGAAATCCGTTACAATGGCCAGATAGGTGCCGATTTCCTGATCTAAAATATAAGGAGAGATATCATTGGTAGACCATTGATACTGATAAGGGGGTGTCCCGCCAAAAGGGGTCAGGAATACACTTCCATCTGAACTCTCATTGCAGGATGGCTGATTGACATCAAACACTGCAAAAAGAGCGTCTGGTTCCTCCACGATAATCTGATCCAAAACACTTACACATTCTCCACTCGTAATGGTAACAGCATATTCACCTCCTGCCAGGTCGTTGATGCAAAGCGAGGTATCTCCCGTACTCCAGTCAAATTCCACGCTTCCATTACCTTGAATGTTCAAACAAATTTCTCCGTCACCGGCATTAAAACAGGAAACATCTTCCACATCAGGAGGCATGATAACTACTCCCGGACCCTGAACAATAACATTGCGGAGATTGAAGGTGCACATCTCCTCTGAGCTATCGGTAATCTCAATTCTGTAAACACCCTGGGGTAAAGAGGTGATAAATGCCGTATCAGTTACTCCGGACAAACTGCCCATTAGCCCATCTGCTCCTGTCCATGATAGTTCAAAAGGCGGTGTTCCGTTTAACGGTATCACAGCGATCTGACCATCAATACCATCGCATTCTGTAACATCATTGACCAAAACTTTGACTGAATCAATACTATTGGTCGTAGTCACCTGAACACTGTCGATGGAAAAGCATCCTTCTTCGTCAGAAACCGTTACACTATATACGTCCTCTGTCCCGGCGAGGAATGCTGCCTGTACTTCAATTTGGGATTCGGTACTACCTGTACTCCAAAAGTATTCGTAATCACCCGTACCCCCTGTGGCCTGGACCTGAATTAAACCTGAAGATTCCCTGCAAAGTGAGAAAGAATCAGCAGGCATAAAGCTTAAGTCAGGCCCTGGTTTAACCGTTACGGTTACAGATCCTTCATCAGTACACCCATCCGGGCTGGTCATTAAAAAATAATAATCCGTTGTAACCAGCGGTTCTACTATCGGCGGTTCAATGATATTTTCAACGCCGGCAGGAGAAGCAGTATGGTAGGTTATATCTCCTCCGGTAAAATTAGCATCCTGGATGGTAAGGGAGGCGAGATTAAAACTCTCACCCGGGCATATCTCCGGCATCTCCGTTGTAGAAACATCCGGCAACGGGTTAATAATTACTTTTACCTCCGCCAGGTCTACCGTAAAACAATCAAAATCCAGGGTCTGTCCTACCAGATAAGTAAATTCGATGGGCACAGGACTATTATTTACAGGAAGATCTATTGGGCTGAAACAGTTACCAAATCCGACAACGCTATCCGTCTGAATGGCATCATACCACAAGATAAAATTCCCCTCAACCGGCGTAGCGCACAAGGTTGGAATTTCACCGGAACAAATTGTATCTCCAAATGCCGGCGGAGGTGGTAAAATGATATCATCATCTACGACATCATCATTACAGTTATTATCGATACCGTCACAAGAAATTTCCTCTGCACCAGGGTTGATATTCTCATCATTATCATTACAATCTCCAGGGGTTAAAACGTAATCATCAGGAGGATTTCCGGAACAACTTAAAACATAAATTGTATCATTTCCGAAACCATCTCCATCATTATCAAAGTAGTAAATTGCCTCCGGCTCACCGACAACCTCTGAGCCGTAAATGACGATCTCATCCAAAGCAATATCGCCTTTCAGACCACTCGTCTTTTCCCCAACAAATCTGAATTGCAGGATTTCCCCATCCTCAAAATCTCCCAGGCCCACAAATGTTTTAAACCACTCATCGCCCTGATTGCCGATTTTTTCCCAAAGTGTAATCCATGAAAATCCCCCATCATCAGAAACCTCCAGCCTCAGGGAACCTATGGTAAAGCCAAACATGTGGTAGTAAAATGATAAATGACAGGTATCTGTACCTTGTTTATTTAATTGAACGCAAGACGAATACAAAATGGCTTCCATATCCGATTCACATCCGGAAGTTTCCATATAGATATAATTTCCTCCCTGGCTTATATCGTCCTGAGGCCCCGTACCCGGAGTATTCGTCGGGCCTGACAAAATGATCCAGTCCATATCATCATCCCTGGCATTTTTCCAAACCCCCTCCATATCACAATTCACAACACAATTGCCAACACACACAGACTGATCATCAAAATTTTCAAGGGAAGAAACCGGAGGAGGCTGACACCCTGTAGTGAAAGCAACTGGGCAACCATTTGGAGAAAACAAGCCTGTTGATTCGCAATATCTTCTGAGGTAAAGTTCGTAATCAGTATCCGGAAAAAGTCCCGTTAGGGTTATGGGTGTACAATCGACTATTTCAACCGTTCCTCCAAGGGCCAATGAATCAGTTCCGGGTACAAACCCCGGCGGACCGTATTCCAAAATGATGGTACCACAAAAGTCGTCTGGTTGCCAGGAGAGTTCCACTGCTGTAGTATCAACTTCGGTAACAATAAGATCGGACACAGGCAGACAAGCAACAGGTTCAAAAACCAATTCAATGAATTCAAGGCTTCCGGTATCTCCAATCGCATCATCGCACAATAACAACAACCAGGAACCATTGGCCGAAGTGATTCCATCATTAAAAATATAAAAGTGCTCTTCAGGTTCATAAGGCCCGTCTAAAAAAGGTGCCATTCCTTCTCCGATCGGAGTACATCCACCTACGGCAAAAGCAGTATATTGTTGACAAGTCACGTCTGAAGGATTTCCAAAATGATCATCGCCACCACCGTTATTCGCCGTTAGCAGCACCTGAACTCCGGAAGGTGAGACCAGTACCAGATTCAAATCATTCACCCAGGTGTGATCAACGATCAACCTCACTTCGCTTAAAAAAACATCTTGTCCCAGAATACCGGGAGTATTGGTTTCTACAATTTCTACAATTTTAGGAAGGTAGATCGTTCCGTTAGGAGTGCAATTGTTATCGGGAATATCAATACTTAAGCCACATGCTGAAGGGTTACTGACAGTGACATCCTGAGCCGGCAAATACACCCATAGCCCGAAAAGACAACAGACAAATGTTAAGCGAAACCAAAACCAAAGCGGCATAAATGATTAATTTTGGGATAATTAGGTAAGGGTGTTTGAATAAAGTCCAATGAACCCAACAAAACTAATCAAAGCCGAGATAAATTAAAACTTCCAATAATACAAATTCGCAAGATTGTTGTTAATGTACAAAACAAGAGGCCATCTCAGCGGGTGAGATGGCCTCTTGTTAATTTTTTAAGAATCCTCCTCAGACTAAAGTCTGAGGTACGAGATGATTAGAAACGAAGTACCTCCCGGATCTCAAATTCCCGGAGCTTGTCTTTTTCCACGATTTCCATTACGAAGGTATGGCGTTTTTTGTTTTTGTCGATTGCCTTGAATTGTTCAGGCTTAAACAACGCTATCTTACCATCCGGCAGGACCATCCATAAGATATTCTCTGAGTTGCTATCAAAAGAAACATTTGCACCGGACTGTGCAAGAAACTTTTTGAGCACATTTCGATTTTTATCTGCAATGAAGGCCACACATGGTTCCAGGTCGTTGCCGTTCTGATCCACAAAACGAGCTTTGACTTTTACCTGCTCCGGAATTACGGGACGAGCGCAAATCCAGATTCCCAGATTATCAGCCTGGAAGTTATTGATGACCTTTCTGGCAACAATTCCCGTACTTTCCTCCTGCTCAACACCTGAGTCAGCTAATTGATCCCTGTAATTCCGGCGAGCTAACTGGCGTTGTTCTTCGAACCTTTTATGCAAAGCAACCTTATCTTTTTGAAGTTCTTTTTCGCGAGCTTCCACCTGGTTTTGATAAACCAGCAACTCCTGGGCATATTGTTCAAGGGCCAATTCATAATCTTTCCCGGTAAGCACGGGATTCACAATGAGTTTTAGGCGATTGCCTTCTGCTATTAGCTCTAATTCAAAGTCGTTACCATTGAGCTTTTGAACGGTTGCATCCTCCCAGACAACCTGAAAAGCTCTTTGATCTATTTCAGGATTATTTGGAGATAACTGCCAAATGGTGCCTCCGTACAGAAATTCATTACCCTCAGGCAATTTGTCCTGCAGAAAATCCAGCTCAAAAGTAATTCTGTTCTTATCCTTTTCTACGGGTTTTAAAGGTGGTTCCGGAAGCGGATTATTATTCTCAATAGCTATCAGCGCATCATTTTCCCGAATCGTAATCTCATCCAGTTCATCCTTGAGCACCTTCTTGTATTGGTAAAGCGGATCATTGTATTCAAGTGCTTCCTCAACAAACTGCATCATATCGATATCCTGATACACCCATTGACGGGCAGCTGTATCCAAATGATAAACATTATAATCCGGCGTTTGGCTACCGGTCAACATAAATATCTGGCCGGCCATTTCAACCTTTATGGACTTTCCTTCGGCAAGTCTGACCATCTTTCCGTCTTTTTCAGCAAAAATCTCCACCATTCCGCTGGATTCCAGAAGATAATTGATACCAGCCGAATCATAGGTCATAGGCATTCCGGAAATGAAGAAGTCGACAAAGTCAGTATATTCCCTGTAATAGAGGTTGACTTCTCCTTCCACCAAATGACCTCTGTCATTCATAAAAGCTGCGGAAGGAACTATCAGTCTGGAGCCACTTTCATATTCGAAAATGCCTCCCTGGTTTGGATTAACAGAATAATGGGAAAAGGAAGGTATAGCATCGTCAACCGGTTCGTTGACAAAAGGTTGTTGTGCAAAAAATTGTTTTTCGTTGATGACTTTTGGTGTGGTAAAAAACCCTCTGAAAACGAGGAATAACGCGATGGCTGCTGCAGCGGCACTGGTCCAATAGACCAAACTTCTCACTTTGAGGACAGGAGGTTTTGAAACCGGGGAACCTTGTTCCATTTGTTTCAAAAGCGCATCAAAATCCTTATGACGGTCAATTTGATCGCCGGTCAAAGGTTTTTGATTGATTTTAAAATTGTAATTTTTCCTCATAAGCGTATAATGATAAACTATGCCATTTTCTTTTTCAACCGCTCAAGAATCCTGTAGGTCTTCATTTTGGCATTGGCTTCGGTAATTCCGAGGATCCCTGCGATTTCTTTAAAGGGTTTTTCTTCAAAAAAGCGCATTTCAACAATTTCGAGATCCTCGGGTTTCAGGGTATCTAATAAGCTAATCATATTTTGTAACTGGTTCCCGGTTTCAACGGTCCCCAATTCTTCTGCCAGTTCATTTACATGTTGGTCATCAATACTGACCACTCTTGTTTTTTGGTTTTTACGGTAATACTGGGCTACTTCATTACTTGCAATCCGGTACAACCATGCTGAAAAAGGAACTCCTTTAAAGGTGTATGAATCCAGCCTTTGCATGGCTTTCAAAAACACCTGGGAACAGAGGTCTGCACAAAGAGCTTCATCAGCCGTACGACGAAATACGAACCTGAAAATGGGCTCGTAGTACCGCTCGTACAAGGGTCTGAACCTTGCAGGGTTACGCTGGGCAGCCTGAATCTCAAGCCACTCCTCCTGCATGGTATCTAATGAAACAGTCTTCTTTGAAACCTCCATTGATTTCCTTTTACTGAAATTGGTTTTGTTCAACTGTAAGTTGGAAAGCATCTAAAAATTCGTTTTACCCAAAAAAACACCCCGGGGTGGGTAAATCGTTGGTTCCTCAACTTTCAAGTTCCAATCTCCAACTTACAAAAATTTAATTGGTAACTCAAAACTTGCAATCGCAATAAACCAACGATTATCAGACTGTTTCAGTTCCATAATGTCTTTTCCTGAAAAAGTAACAGGCCTGAAACAAAAAATCTGATGTTATTCCTTTACAAACCGAACAATATAAGTTTTCCCGTCCGAAGCCAGGATTTGAACCATATACAGGCCACCGGAAAAATTATCTGACAAATTCAATGCCAAATTATCTTGAAACCCTTCCTGCTCAACAACAACCCTTCTTCCGGTAACATCGAAAAGTTTAAGACTGACTATACCCAGCCCGGCAGGACTGGAAAAAGTTACTTTATCCGAAACAGGATTGGGGAAAATTTCCCATTCATGCTCTGATTCCAGGGTATTTAATCCTGTAGTCATATCAACGTCCACAACTCCTAAGATAGTACATCCGTTGGCATCTGTTACCGTAACCTCATAGGTACCTGCTGGCAGATTTTCAATGGTCTGGGTCGTCTCTCCTATTGACCACAGATAAGTATAAGGAGATACTCCTCCACCTGGAGTTACGGAGGCTGTACCATTCGCTTCTTCATCAACTGCGGGGGTTGATTCATAATTGAGTGATAATCCCGGAGGAGACGTGATGGTCGCAGTTACGGTAACCGTCTGCCCGCTGTTGTCTACAATATAATACTCATAAGTTCCTGGTCCAAGATTTTCTGTACCCGGAACCTCCGCTCCCCAGAAAACGGAATAAGGAGGCAAACCGCCTGAAATATCAAAATGCACACTGGCATTTTGATCTCCAAAGCACGTTAACGGATTGTTTTCGGTTGTTACATTAACGGACATTGGAGCAGCTCCCACTTCAACATCAAAAGTGTAGGTATCCGAACAACAATAATTACTTGTCGTCAGTGAAACCGTATAAGTTCCTGGTTCATCATATTGTACCGGGCCAGGGTGACGTTCATTGGATTCCATACCATTCCCAAAATCCCAGGACCATTCTCTTGCATATTTGGATGCATTGTTGAATTCAACTACATTACCGTCAATTGAAGCCGTAAACATGGCCGGCGGTATCAACAGACTATCTGCACCCAGGGAATTTACCGACAGGAATACTCCAGAATCAAAAGCAGTATCGGAACCGTCACCAATAACCAATTTGGCATGATAAGTCTCACCTCCAACTGCATTAAAGGAAGCAGGTAATGGAGTGGTAAGTCCATCATATACGATATGTTGTCCTGATTCATTATTGAGGTAATATTGCTCAAAGGCAGGATCTCCGCAATCGGGATTATCATTGATGGAATTGATAGCCACTGCCTCATTAGAGTTTGGCACCATACATATATTGATGGCATCATTTGAGTATGGACCAACTAATCCGGGACCTGAAATCAAAAACCCAAATCCGTCGTTAAATGACGAGCAGGAAAATTCAGGATATTCTTCAGATCCAAATACATAATTAAATTCAAAAACATCTGATACCGCAACCGTGAAGTCAAATTCAATTACCGCAGCATCATGATTGATGTTTCCGTTAAGCAAGGCTGTAAGGTCATCATCACCAAGTGTAGCATTTGATTGAGACAAAAATTGAAATGCGGCATCGGCTACACCATTAGTTGTTCCGGTTGTAAAAAGAATACCTGCTCCCAAACCGAGGTTTGTATCCCCGGCGTCAAAAAAGGCAACGGCATCCGCAGAACCACTGAAGGAAACATTCGAAATGGTTACATCCGGATTATCAAAAAAATCCACGATCATTTCATTAATGGAATAACTGTTATCAATGAAAAGGTTCGATTGTGCACTTGCATAAAATGAGAGAGAAAGCAAAACAAAAAAGAGATAGAGCTTCTTCATGGTTATTCGTTTTTTTGATAGTGTAAAGAATATTGGGTTTCAAAGTAAAATGATTCTTATTTTAAAAGAAATGTTGCCTAAAGCATCAATTAGGAATAAACTTTGGGGCCTTCCTTACTTTGGTAGCCTGCTCAAATGAAAAGGCGATTTCAATCAGCACCGGTTCACTCCAGGCTTTTCCAAAAAAGGATATTCCCACGGGAAGTTCATCAATAAAGCCCATAGGTACCGTAATATTCGGATAACCTGCCCTGGCTGCAGGAGAGGAACTTCCTACATGAAAACTGTCACCATTTACATGGTCAGTCTTCCAGGCCGGACCTCCGGTCGGAGCAATAATAGCATCCAGTTCATGGTCCTCCATTACCTTATCTATTCCATCTTCTCTGCAACCTTTTAGCATCTTTTCCAGGGCCTCTTTATATTCTTCAGAATCGAGATCCCCCTTTTCCCGGGCCATTTCGAGGTATTTCTGATTATAAAACTCCATTTCAACCTCATCAGTCTTATTAAAAGCGATTAATTCATCCAGACTTTTGATCTTTGCGTCGGGACCTAAAGACTCAAAATACTTATTCAAACCATCTTTATATTCAAAAAGCATAACCTGAAAAGAGTTTTTTCCGGCATCAGAAGCGGTTATTTGATCCAGCTCAATGACCTCAGCACCCTGACTTTTCAAAAATTCTACCGTACTTTCCATCAAGGAATCAACTTTGTAATGACTTCCTAATGGCCTTGTAAAAAGCCCAAGACGCTTTCCCCTAAGTCCATCCTCTTTGAGGAATTGAGTATAGTCCTCATAAAAATGTCCGTCACTGTCGATAGTTTTTGCATCCAGTGAATCTACTCCAACCAGTGTTCCCAGGCAAATAGTGGCATCGGTTACGGTCCTGGCCATTGGTCCGGGAGTATCCTGTGTGAATGAAATTGGAATTACGCCGGACCTGCTGACTAAACCTACGGTCGGTTTTATTCCCACAATCCCGTTGGCTGTGGAGGGGCAAACTATGGAACCGTTGGTTTCGGTACCAATAGCCAGAACCGTGAGATTTGCAGATACCGCAACGCCTGACCCTGAACTCGAACCACAAGGATTCCTGTCCAAGACATAAGGGTTCCTCGTCTGGCCACCTACCCCACTCCATCCGCTTGAAGACATCTCACCCCTGAAATTTGCCCATTCACTAAGGTTGGCTTTGGCAATGATCACCGCTCCTGCTTCTCTCAATTTCTGTGCGACATAACTGTCCTGTAAAGGAAATGAATTGGCCATTGCCCTGGACCCTGCCGTTGTAGGCATCTTATCATGAGTATCAATATTATCCTTAAGTACCACCGGGATCCCATGCAATGGCCCACGGATATCTCCATTTTTCAAAGCTTCGTCAAGTTCCCTCGCAATGGACATTGCATCGGGATTTACCTGAATAATGGAGTTCAGACCAGGGCCGTTTTTATCTATTTCATTAATACGATCAATATATGCCTGCGTGACTTCTTCAATGGTAAAATCGCCATTCTGAAATCCTGCTTTTAAAAAGGCAATATCTTTTTCCTCAAAAGGGAAAGAGTCTGTTTCAGTCATTGCTGACTTTTGGCTTTGCTGACAGGAAAATTGGAATAAAAAGAAGAATAAGGCTGAGATGAGGACTGCATACTTTCTTGCCATGGCTGGATTCGATTTAGTAAAAATTAGATTCACCGGGAAAAGATACTGAAATCCCTGCAATTCCTACAAAATCAATTCGGTAATTCCGGCGCCTAAAAACACATAAAGGGCATTTAAGGTCAGTTGGCCAATGAATACTCCCAGAATCATGTACTTATAAGGCATCTTTACAATACCCGCTGCATAACAAATGAGATCAGTGGGTACCAAAGGAAAAAACGCCCAACCAAGAACGAACAATGCTGACCCCGGCCGTTCCAGCCTGGATTTCCATAGCCTAACCCCTTTGGGATATTTTCTTTCAAAATATTCACTGAATCCGAGGTAATCAGCAAAAAAGTACATCGCTGTTGCCCAAAAAACAACTCCTACCATGGAAAAGAAAAGCACCAGAAAAAGCTGATCAGGAAACATTATGGCACCGCCCAGAACGATGGGCGTTGTTGGAATAAAAAACAAACCTCTTCCAAGGTTCATCAAAACATAAATCAACATCATTTCGCCGCTAAAACGCCGGATTACGCTCGCAATAAATTCAGGGGTTGCCACCTCGGGCTTAATAATGACGGTTGTAATTCCTGTAAGGATTAGGGACAACCAGAGAATGGTGAAAAAAACCTGGGTTTTCTTGAGCATTAAATATTCGGAATTTGTAGATATTATCTGTAAAACTCACTTTTAGAAACCTGACATATGATCAAACTTGGTGACATTGTTATTTTTTTTGAGCTTACATTTGAATCGGAAATGAAACGAATCGCCCCGAAAAACCTGAAAACTTTTGCGTAAGCTATGAAAACTAAGTCGGAGACGCAACTCCGCGCAAGTCGCTCTCATACCAGGATTCAGTTCCGGTCATTTTTTGGCCGGACCAGAGGCCCACAGCACTAAACCTGCTCACGTGGGCCTTTTTTTATCTGTTGATCAGCACCTTATGTGTTTTTACAGATATTCCCTTTGAAAAACGGAAGAAGTAAATGCCCGCTTCCAATTTAGATACATCAATATAATCCAAAGCTGATGCCTGTGTTTCGAGAACCTTCCGTCCATCCACCGTCAAAACTTCAATCTTTATCCCCGTAGGATCATAATTCTCAAAATACAGCTTATCATCGACGGGATTAGGAAAAACCTTTAATTCCTCAATAGAAGAAGGGTCCGTTAAAAAAACTGTTTGCCCCTGCCCAACCCGAATGATATTCACCAAATGATTTCCAGTATTACTGACCATCAAAAATTCGAGGGAGTCGACCAATTCATCCTGAGGAGCATAAACGATATCAAAGGTATAATCTTGAGCCCCCCAAAGTTGAATTCCCAAATCAAAATCCGTAGAAAACTCGTCGTTTTCTGCCAGACTGGAGGCTGCTTCAAAACTAAGGAGGCTATTTCCTCGATTGGTTATTTTAATCTTCAAAGTATCCAATGCCATTAAAGACACTGTATCCAAAGGGAAAATGCTGTCCGAAACAAACATAAACCTGGGAGCAAATCCATCCGTGGTCGGTAAGGACTCATTATTCCAGGCCTGGATTCCTCCCAACATATTATAAACCTCCTGGAAGCCAAGCGTTTCCATAATGGACATAGTCTGTCCGCTGCGATTGCCTGATTTACAGTGAATGAGATACCTCTTTTCCTTATTTAACTGGTCGAGCTGATCATTGAAATCAATATCAAAAAAATTGATATTGATGGCATCTTCGAGGTGTTCAGGATTGTATTCACCCGGAGTACGTACATCCAGAATCACAAAGTTGGGATTATAATAATTGGCATTGACGAGGCTGTCAGATGTCGTGACCGTAAGATGATCAAATATCTGTGATTGTCCGGTAAAACTCAATAAGGCAAAAAATATCACCAGGAAAAGAAGTGGAAATTTATTTTTCATAATCAATGGGTTAATTGGTCAACGAGGTTATTTTCCAAAATCCAGGATGTTACCCATGCTGTAACACGTTCTGCAACGAGGTTCATAGCTGTCCTTTTCACCGAGTACTACAGTATCTTCTTCTTTGGACTTTCGGTATGAAAAAACAGCGAGGTTTCCACAATGCTGGCAAATGGCATGGACTTTTGTGATGTATTCCGCTACAGCGAGTAATTGGGGGATGGGTCCAAAAGGGTTCCCTTTAAAATCCATATCCAGGCCTGCGACGATTACTCTCGTACCCCTCAAAGCCAGCTGCTGACAAACTGTCGTGAGGTTTTCACTAAAGAACTGGGCTTCATCTATACCTACTACATCGACTCCTTCTGACAATTCCAGGATCTTCCTCGGATCTTCAACCGGGGTGGACAGAATATAATTGGCATCATGAGAAACAACCTTAGCTTCATCATATCGGGTATCCACCTTTGGTTTAAAAATTTCCACCTTTTGATTGGCGATCTTTAGCCCTTTTCAGTCGCCTGATCAACTCTTCTGTCTTACCGGAGAACATCGACCCGCAGATGACTTCTATCCAACCACTGCGCTGACCTTTAAAATGAGGTTCTAAAAACATATTTGATGATTAAAACAATACCTGGTTATGGGAAAGAGTTTCATTGTATAATTCAACAGGTTGAAATCGTACTTCCCGAAATTTTATCAAAAAAAATATACCTCAAATGTAAAACAAATAAAGAAAATTTTGAGTTAGGAATGAATTAATATCAATCTATTATCTTTGCGAAAAACATAATTAAGGATTCATGGATTTGCAACAAAGTAAAAAAATACTGGACAAGATAAATGCGTTGTATCAAAGCATCTCTGTAGAGGATGATCATATATCTTCCATTGAAAGGGATTTGATGCTCAGTTACATCCGACAGCTTTACGAATCTTTTTTGGACACTAAACCGGAAACACTATCTGCTCCGGCGAGAAAAGCCATAAAAAAAGCTAAAATCAAAAAAACACCGCCGGCAAATCCGCAGCCGGTAGAACCAGCACCTGCACCACCAAAGGAAAGTGCTCCGGAACCGGTTTTCGAAGTGGTTCCTCCAACTCCGGAACCTGAGCCAGAGCCGGCACCTGCACCAAAACCAAAGGTCGAAAGTGAACCAGTGTCCAAGACACCCCCTGCTTCAAAAGTAAAGGCTGCACCTCTAGGAAAATACAAAACCCTTTTTGAAAATAAGGAAGCCCATGAACTCTCCGAGAAATTGAGCCTTCAACCCATTAGTGACATCACCAAATCCATTGCCATCAATGACAAATTGCTTTATGTAAATGATCTTTTTGGAAAAGATGCTAATGCCTATGCAGTTACCCTCAACCAACTCAATAGTTTAGGCAGTATGGACGAAGCCCGTAATGTCCTCCTGGAGTTCGCCAAAAGTAATGACTGGCTTGCTGATGAGAAACAAGATACAGCCCGGGCATTCATCAAACTGGTACGGCGCAGATACATTTAAGATAAACCCAATTTGACCCGAAGATTAACCCAGGGTAAATCTTCTGAATTTTAGCGAAAAAAACAATTTAGCGTCTCAATAAACTTTTTTTTCATTTTGGAAAAGTGTTATTTTACACTAAGTGTTTTTTTTGTACATTTGCCCACTTAAAAATTAGGGAACCCTAATTCGGATAAGTATTTGTTTTTGTTTTTGAAACATAAAAAATATACCAATGAAAAAAATCGCCGTATTCACTTCCGGAGGAGATGCACCCGGGATGAATGCCTGCATAAGAGCCGTAGTCCGAACAGCGGTTCAGAATAAGTGTAAGGTCGTAGGTATCAAAAGAGGATATGAAGGGATGATCGAAGGTGACTTCATACCTTTGGCAAGACCTGATGTCAGCAATATTATTCAACAGGGAGGTACAATCCTCTATTCGGCAAGAAGTGAAAGATTTCGTACTCCTGAAGGGCGGAAAATGGCCTATGAGCAGCTGAAAAAAGCCCGGATCAATGGGGTTGTCGCCATTGGAGGAAACGGTACATTTACCGGTGCACAGGTTTTCATGGAAGAATATCCTGACATTCCCTTTGTAGGGGTTCCGGGAACCATTGATAATGACCTGTACGGTACCGACTTTACCATCGGGTACGATACAGCTATCAATACCGCTATGCAGGCTATTGATAAAATTAAAGATACGGCCAATGCTCACAATCGTATCTTCTTTGTGGAAGTAATGGGACGAGATGCAGGTTTCATCGCACTCTTAAGTGGTATTGCTACCGGTTCAGAGGAAGTATTGATTCCTGAGAGCAAAACTGAGATTGAGGAGGTTATCGCCAATTTGGAATCCATTGACGGAGAAAAGAAAACTTCGAGTATCGTTATCGTTGCCGAGGGAGATGATGAAGGAGGAGCATTCACCGTTGCGGATAAAGTAAAAAAATTACGTCCGGACTTAAGTATCAGAGTAACCGTGCTCGGTCACGTTCAGCGCGGAGGTAGTCCTACCTGTATGGAGCGGGTTCGCGCCAGCCGCCTTGGGCTTGAGGCTGTTAATGCTCTTCTAACGGGAATGCGTGGTGTAATGATCGGTCAAATTCACAAGGATATTTCTTATATCCCGTTTTCCAGAGCAATTAATTTCAAACAAGTAATCAATCCGGTACTGTTGGATATGGTAAAAATATTGAGATAAGAATTACTCCGGAATAGTATAAAAGGGCTCCGGATAATTATCATCCGGAGCCCTTTTATATTGTTGCTAGGACCTTTCATAAAACGCCAAAAACCATTACGGTTTTTTCCTTTTTATTCCATTTGAGCATTTTTGGTTTCATCGCTGGGTTTTGCCCGATTTTTTATTAATTTGTGCCTCTGTTTTTCCAAGCCTTATATATTTCATTGAAGGTGAGGGTAGCAGTTTTAACTGATTTATTACTGAAAAATAAACATCATGGCAAAAACGAAAAAAAGTAAAGGAACCATTGCAATTTTGACCGGTGGTGGTGACGTGCCAGGCCTCAACCCGGCAATACGTGCGGTTACCATCAGAGCTAACAGAGAAGGATATAGAGTTATAGGGATAAAAAGAGGATGGGCCGGTTTGGTAGATATAGTCCGCGATAAAAAAGCAGATAACAGTAACAACTTTGATGTACTGACCAATAATATTGTAAATAAAGCCGGTAGAACAGGAGGAACCTTCCTCCACTCTTCCCGTACCAAACCCAGCGTGGTAAAAAAATCACAGTTGCCTCCACATTTAAAGGATACCTACACCGAAGAAGTTAACGACCTCACACCAGAAGTCATCAAGAACCTGGAATGGTTAGGCGTTGATTACCTCATCCCTATTGGAGGTGATGACACGTTGAGTTATGGAGTGCATCTTTCCATTAAGGGGATAAAAGTTGTAGCCATTCCTAAAACTATGGATAACGACGTTCCGGGTACCGATTACTGTATTGGATTCAGTACCTGCGTTACCCGTACCATCAGCATGACCAATAGTCTCAGAACTGCTGCAGGATCTCATGAGACGAATCATGGTGCTTGAAGTGTTTGGTCGTTATGCAGGTTTTACAGCCATGCTGCCAACTATGGCCGGTGCTTCCAACAGGTGTGTGATTCCCGAATACGAATTCGACCTGGATCACCTTACAGAAATACTTGTCGAGGACCGTCGCAACAACCCAAGTAACTATTCTATTCTCCTCGTTTCTGAAGGAGCCAAATACATAGGTGCTGAAATGCAGTTCCAGGATGCGGAAAGAGATGCTTTCGGACACGCAAAACTCGGCGGAATCGGAAAGATCGTTGGCGATGAAATAAAAGCCCGTACGTCTAAATTCAACAAAGGCAAACGCATCAACATTATCGAACAGAAACTCGGATACCTCACTCGTTGTGGAGATCCTGATGCTGTAGATTCAATTGTACCTATGGCCTACGGTAACCTCGCCCTCGACCTTATCATTAAAGGGGTACACGGAAGGCTCGTCGTATTGAAAAACGGTCGATACGACAATATGCCGATTGAGGTGGTTACCAGTAGTAATAAGGTAGTTGACGTTAACAAGCATTACAATACGGAACGCCTGCGTCCATTCTACCACAGCTTCGAAATGTTGCCGCAGTTTATCATGACTTAAGCTGCTTTGGTCTAATTTTGATGGTTCAATGAACCTTAATATCCAAAGGTTCGTTATTTTTAAGGAACAATCAAAAGCATAATGGCCAACAACAAGTCGAATCGATTGGTAAAAAGTTTAGGGGCCCCTGTAATCTTTGTCGGCATCCTTTTCCTCATTCAAATACTGAGTTCCGTCTTGGGACTTCAGTTAGGGGTTTATGGTATCTATCCAAGGGATCTGATGGGTTTCAGGGGCGTCTTTCTGGCGCCTCTACTGCATTCCGGCTGGCCTCATTTGCTATCGAATGCCCCTCCGCTGTTTTTCATGAGTGTCATAATCCTTTTCTTTTACCGTAAAGTCGGGTTCCAGGCCATCACTATGATCTATCTGCTTACCGGAATTGCCGTATGGCTATTCGGCAGGTCTGTTTTCCATATTGGAGCCAGTGGCGTGGTTTACGGACTCGTGGCTTTTGTAGCCTGGTTAGGTATTTTCAGAAGGAATATTAAATCCATTGCCTTATCTCTCATCGTGGTATTTTATTATGGATCCATGTTTGTAGGTATTCTTCCCGGACAGGAAGGCATATCATGGGAAAGCCATTTGTTTGGGGCATTAGTAGGGATTTTTGTCGCCTACTGGTATAAAGGGAATATTGAAAAAGACGAAGAGAAAAAAGTCTATGACTGGGAAGAAGAAGAAAAGAAACTTCCTCCCAAAAATTTCTTTGATCAGGATCCTTTTGAAAAGACTAAACAGGAAAGAAGAAGGGAAAGCCACGATAACCGGAATGAACCGCCTAAGTGGTTTTCGAATTATTAATCACTGGTTGCTGGTTGCTGGTTGCTGGTTGCTGGTTGCTGGTTGCTGGTTGCAAGTTGAAATTATTCCTTCTCCCACCCCATTGTTCTTTTAATGGCCTTTGCCCAGCCGCGATATTTTTCATCTCTCCAATTATCGTCTTTACCCGGCAAAAAGGATCTGTCGAGTTGCCAGTTAGTCTGGATTTCTTCCAAAGTGAGGTAGTTCACTGATAATCCTGCGAGGTAGGCTGCTCCGAGGGCTGTCGTTTCCACTACCTTCGGCCTTTCGACCTCTGTATCCAGAATATCTGCCTGAAATTGCATCAGAAGATCGTTGGCACTGGCCCCACCATCCACTTTTAATGTCTTTAAATTTATCCCCGCATCTTTTTCCATAGCATCCAGAACATCTCTGGTCTGGTAAGCTAATGACTGCAAGGTAGCTCGGATAAGATGCGCCTTGGTGGTCCCCCTGGTAAGTCCAAAAATGGCTCCGCGAGCATACATATCCCAATAAGGCGCTCCAAGTCCTGCAAAAGCAGGAACTACATAAACTCCGTCAGTATCTTCCACTTTTAAGGCATAATATTCTGAATCTGGAGATTCATCGATCAAATGAAGCCCATCACGTAACCACTGAATAGCTGCTCCGGCGATAAAAACACTCCCCTCCAGAGCATAATACACCTTATCGTCCAGCCCCCAGGCAATGGTGGTCAGTAATCCTGCCTTTGAAGTTACGGCCTTTTCTCCCGTATTCATCAACATAAAGCAACCGGTTCCGTAAGTATTTTTCGCCATGCCCGGCTTATGACACGCCTGGCCAAAGAGGGCGGCTTGCTGATCCCCGGCAACACCCCCAATGGGAATTTCTTCCCCTAATAAACCTTTTTGGCTATGACCGAAAATAAAACTGGAAGGTTTTACTACAGGCAAAAGGGAAGCCGGAATGTCAAGGATTTCCAACAACCGCTCATCCCATTTTAATTCCCGGATATTGAACATCAAAGTCCTGGAGGCATTGGAATAATCTGTTGCATGCACTTGTCCTCCGGTCAGCTTCCAGATCAACCAGCTGTCAACGGTTCCGAATAAGAGTTCTCCCTTATCGGCTGATTCCCGGGCACCTTCCACATTATCCAGAATCCACTTCACTTTTGTCCCGGAAAAATAGGCATCCAGCACCAAACCTGTGGATTCCCTGAATATCTCCGTAAACCCCTTACTCTCAAGGTCTTCACAAATAGAGGCAGTCCTCCTATCTTGCCAGACGATCGCCTTATGGACAGGTTCTCCTGTATGTTTATTCCAAACCAGGGTAGTTTCCCGTTGATTGGTTATTCCAATAGAGGCAATCTGTTCCGGAGAGATTGCTGTTTTTTTCAAAACATCCCTGGCTACCTTCAGTTGGGAATCCCATATTTCCATTGGATCATGCTCAACCCAGGCAGCTTGAGGAAAATACTGGGTAAACTCCTGCTGGGAACTTCCCAATACATTGCCTTTTTTATCAAAAATAATAGCCCGTGAACTCGTAGTACCCTGATCCAGGGCGAGAATATATTTTTCCATAACTTAATTCAACCTTAAATTCATTTGGTTGTTGTAACGAATTGTATTAGAATTATGCCTTTATAAAACTAACCATCTACATGCAAACGGTAAACTTCATGCAAACGGTAAAGATTCCTTTCCCTCAAGTTCCTCAACTCAGTTCTAAAGATGTTGCTTATGCTACCGGCAATCCAGCGCTAAGACCCTTCTTTAAATATGAGGTTAAAATAGAAAGTTTTGAGGATATTATTAAAGATAAGCAAAAACAAAAAACTGACCGGAAGGTACTTGTAGATGCGCTTTTGGAACAATATGCTTCTATTGGCTTACATCCAAAAGTGGAAGATAATATTAATGCCTTAAGTCTTGAAAATACATTTACCGTAACAACCGCACATCAACCAGCACTCTTCACAGGTCCTTTGTATTACACTTATAAGATAATCTCTACCATACGTTTAGCTGAAGATCTTAACAAGTATTATCCTGAATATAATTTTGTTCCCGTTTTCGTATCGGGAGCTGAAGATCATGATTTTGAAGAAATCAGTTATGCCAATGTTTTCAACAAAAAGGTCGTCTGGGAAAATGATGAAACAGGATCGGTGGGAATGATGAAAACAAACTCGCTAAAGGATCCTTTGCAAATGCTTGGTGAAATCCTTGGAGATAGCGAGCACGCCCAACAAATCCTGCAAAAATTCATATCCGCATGTGCTGAAAATGAAACCTATGGGAAAGCTACTGTCCAGGTAATCAACAGTCTTTTTGAACAGTACGGCCTGGTTGTCCTGGATATGAATAAGGCTTCTCTGAAAAAACTTTTCATCCCTATTGCCGAGCAGGAATTATTACACCAGATGTCTCAACCCATAATCGAAAAAGCCCAAAAATCTCTTGAGGCTGCAGGCTTTGGAGGTCAGGCCCATGCCAGAGAGATCAATCTCTTCTACCTGAGAGACCAGATTCGGAACCGGATCGTTCTGGAAGATGGCATGTACAAAGTTATTGACACTGAATTCGTTTTTTCTGAAAAGGAAATGCTTGATGAACTACATACACACCCGGAAAGATTTAGTCCCAATGTGGTACTTAGACCATTATATCAGGAACTGGTACTGCCCAATCTTGCTTACATCGGCGGCGGCGGAGAAATCGCCTATTGGTTAGAGAGAATGGAACAATTCGAGCATTTTGGAATCAACTTTCCCATGCTGATCCGAAGAAACTCCGTCATGTGGATCGACCGCACCACCCGTAAGAAAATGAACAAACTAGGTCTGAATTCCGAAAGTATTTTCGGGGATACGGATCAACTGATCAGAAATTACGTGGAAGAAAATGCAGATGCCCAGTTGACCCTGGAGGAAGAAAAAAGACTTCACGAAAAGGTTTTTGAAAATATTCTCAGGAAAACCGAACAGGTTGACCCTTCATTAAAGAAGGCCATCCTGGCAGAACAAACCCGCCAGCAAAAAAGTCTTGATCAATTAGAGAACAGGTTACATCGGGCCGAAAAGCAAAAGCACGACACAGCCATCAATCAGATCAGAAAAATTAAGGACAAGTTATTCCCCAATAACGGCCTTCAGGAAAGAACGGATAATTTCCTGCCATTTTACCTTAAATATGGCCCGGAGTATTTCGATATCCTTAAAGCAGAGCTCGATCCTTTAGCAGAAGGCTTTGTCGTATTTACCGAGGATTAAACTCGGGCAGTTAATCGCTGATTTTTGTGGGTTCATTTGAGTTTTTTTGACAAAGAATCTTACTTTTACCCATCTAAAAAAATTAGACATGCGAAATACAATAGCGTCCTTTATCCTTTTGGCTTTGATGAGTGTACTCGTTTTATTTGCCTGCAAAACCACTACCAATACCACACAACCTGAGGTAAAGGCTCCTGTGGAAGTTGACACTTTAGGAACTATCTCAGTTAACTATGATTCTCCATGGCTGGATATAACCATAGCGGACAAAAAGCTGACTAAGGTTAAAACCACACATTATTTCGCGGAAACTAACTTTTCCTCTGTTCCCGATTCTATGAGTACGGAAACCTTAATGGATGGAGTGTTGTTGAGCGATAGCATCATGAATGAATTAAATACTCTTCTTACCCGGCAAAGTTTCTGGGAGCTTGAAGAACAATATGGTGCTCCGGAACAGCTAAGGTATTATCCTTACATCATTTCAGCTGAAATGATCGGCAAATCCAAAACGGTTACCTTCCGCAGTAATCCTTCATTCGATCTTGCTCCCCAGTCATTTACTGCAGTTGAAGCTTTTCTTAAATCCATTAATGAAGATTAGGAGGAAGATTAGATCCTTTCTGAGTTTAATGGAATTTATTTAGGCCCTAAATTTTACAAACACAAAAGGGCTCCCCAAAGAATGGGAAGCCCGTGGCTTATATTGTTTTATGAAACTCCTATTCTTCTTCCAGGAATGCAAGTGGACTGCGATCAGGCAGGAAACCATAGATCTTGGTATCCGTATGATATGCGTGCCATGCGTACCAGTAGGAAACAACCACCGGTAACAACTTTCCTTCCTCATCTGTGGTAACAAAACCACCTGTTTCTTCATTGAAATGAATTCTAACCTTCATACCGTTAAAGAAATCTTCTACGGTTCCATTGCTGTTTTTTAACATGGAGAATGGATATGCTTTATATTTTCCATCAACTTCCAATCCGATCACTTTACTTTTTAGTGGCAATCTTTTGTTGTTGAAACTTGTTGGAAACGGCAATTCAATGGTATTATCATATTCCTGGTATGCGGTTTGACTATAATCAATATCATCACTATTGGCAATCGACAAAACGATTGTTTCAGGATGCATCAGCGTCCATTCCTTCCAGCTGGTGTAAACCACAGGAACTTTTTCGAGGAAATCTCCTCCCCTCTCACCACTTACTGCTTGTCCTGTAAGTTGTCCCCACAGTGAGCGGGTTGCATTGTCGTAAAACAAGGTGTTGTTATTGAAAACCATGGCTGAAACGCCTGAACCTGTTGCTTTATACGCCTGGGCACTATGAGTCAGTGCGGAAAAGGTCACCAATACGTTTTCTCCTTCAAAGTTGTCATTGACTACCTCGTGCCAGGAAATTACACGCAATGGATATGCTTTGGCAATGCCATTATAAAAGACTCCAAGAACCATATCCTTTTCTTCCAGCCAGCTATCTGCTTGTCCGGTAGATTCGAAAACCGGTTCAGTCAATGAGGGAATGCCTGTTCTTTTTTCTGCTCCCGGATAAATCTCACTAATGGGAATTTCAAGGTTACTTAATTCAAAGTAATTGGCTGCGTAAAATTCAGGGTCATAATCCACCGTTTGAGCATTGAGCAATCCGGTGAAACCTGACAGAACCAAAGAAAAAAGTGTCACAATTTTAAATACAGTGTTCATAGATAAAAATTTTGAATAGTGTTTAAAAAACTTTATTTCATGTGAAGCCTTTTTATAAGCTTACATATAGTTGAAAGCGAAAAGCGTGCCAAAAATGAAAATTGAGATTCATTTAACATTTCATCGCTTACATTTTACCTGCCAAAGGACTTATCTTTGTCAAAATTTGAATTACTATGAGATATACTAAACCCCTGATGCTATTAACAGCATTTTACTTAATGACAACAGTAAAAATCTACGCGACAGGCGATAGTCTCTATTACTTATTGCCAACAGATTCTGTGATTCTGAGTATTGAAAACTACGGAGAAAAAATATTCACTCACAAGATTGAAAAAAAACAAACCTTGTTTAGTCTGGCACACTTTTATGGCCTTTCCATGCAGGAGCTGTACTATTACAATCCCGGATTAAAAGAGACTTCTGTCAAACTTCATCAGGGCATCCGTGTCCCTATCCCCAATCGGGCGATCCGAAGATATCTCCCCGACGACGAAACGGCCATTGGTTACGTACCTGTTTATTATCAGGTAAAAAAAGGAGATACCGTTTATGGCATTGCCAAACGATCTTTTCGGATCCCGGAAGACACTTTAAGGCAACGCAACAACCTCTATTCCAACGATTTAAAGGCCGGGCAGTTATTACATGTGGGCTGGATGAATATGAGTGGGGTGCCCGAGGATGCACGACAAGTTTCCGGAGGACCCTTAGCCAAACGAAATTTTGCCATGAAAAAAATATATCTTCGCGAGGCAAATGGCAAAAAGGAAAAAGAACACCAGGGAGTAGCCTTTTGGCTAAAGAACAGTAAAGAGGAATCTGATTTTTATGCGCTACACCGGTATGCTCCCCTGAACTCCGTCATTGCCGTTGAAAACCCGATGACCAAAAGAACCGTTTATGTCAAAGTAATCGGGAAAATTCCTGATGCAGCATACGGTTATGATGTAGTAGTTGTGGTTTCTCCATTGATCGCAAAATTACTCGGTGCAAGGGACCCGAGGTTTTTTGTACATGTTAAGTACCATAAATAGATAGATGGAAGGATGATTTTTAATACTTATCCAGATTTAAAATAAATTCTAAAGATTTACAGATATAAAAACTCAGTTCTCAATCAACGTAAAATCATTACCAATTAATAATGCAAAACGAAGTAAAATATTTCGATAATATTCTCAAGATCATCGGTAACACCCCTTTGATCAAACTAAACAAGATTACCAAAGACATTCCCGCTCTCGTGCTGATTAAATTTGAAACCACCAATCCGGGGCATTCCATCAAAGACCGGATGGCCTTAAAAATGGTAGAGGACGCTGAAGCCAGAGGAGACCTTAAACCTGGCGGTACCATCATCGAATGTACCTCCGGAAATACCGGCATGGGACTTGCCCTGGCTGCAGCAGTAAAAGGATATAAATGCATCTTCACCACCAGTGATAAACAATCCAAAGAAAAATTCGATCTACTCAGAGCCCATGGAGCTGAGGTAATCGTATGCCCAACTGCCGTCGCACCTGAAGATCCCAGGTCTTATTATTCCGTTGCTAAAAAACTCAGTGAGGAAATACCTAATTCCTACTGGTGTAATCAGTACGACAACCTCTCCAACCGCGAGGCGCACTACGAATCAACCGGACCAGAAATATGGGAACAAACAGGTGGTAAAATCACTCACTTTTTGGTTGGTGTAGGGACCGGTGGAACGATTTCCGGAACGGGAAAATACCTGAAAGAACAGAACCCTGACATCAAAGTCTGGGGCATTGATACCTATGGATCTGTTTTCAAAAAATACCATGAAACCGGGGTTTTTGATGAGAAAGAGATATACCCCTATATCACTGAAGGCATTGGTGAAGACATCATCCCTGCAAATGTAGACTTTTCTGTGATCGATCACTTTGAAAAGGTTACCGATAAGGATGGTGCACTGATGGCCAGAAGGTTAGCCGAAGAAGAAGGCATGCTTTTGGGTTATTCAGCCGGATCAGCAGTAGCAGGTTTGTTACAAATGAAAGATCAGTTGACCAAAGACGATATTGTGGTCATTGCGATTCACGACCACGGCAGCCGCTATGTTGGAAAGATTTTCAATGATGACTGGATGAGAGAACGTGGCTTCATTCACAAAGAACCACTGGTTTCAGACATTCTTGCCAAGAAAAAAGGTAGTGAACTCATTTCCATCTCGCCGCAAGAAACAGTTCGTGAAGCTTTCGATATCATGAAATCGAAGGAACTTTCTCAGTTACCCGTTATGGAAAACGGAGAAATAGTTGGCTCGGTAACCGAGACAGCTGTATTAAATTACCTGCTGGAAAATCCAATGAAAAATACGGAGAATAAAATCGCTTCCATTATGAACGATCCTTTCCCTTTGGTTGGAGAAAAAACTGCCTGTAGCGACATCCGGAAGATGATGGACAAAAATGCTCCGGCGGTCATGGCCAGGGATAAGATGGGGGATCTGCATATCATTACCAATTACGATATTATTAAGGCCATGTGATCTGGTTGCTGGTTAGTTCCAAAAAAAATTGGCGGAGGTGTGTTTTTTGGTTTAACCTTTAGTGTACCTCGCTGGCGGCTAGGGGTTCTACACAAGTAGTATGATAAAAATATTTAATTTGTAAAAAAGCATCAAGCCCCTTCAAAATGTAAAAAAAGCTTGAAGGAAGAATAAAAAAAGTACCCGCACAGAACCGCAGGACCGCAGGACCGCAGGACCGCAGAATTTCCAATATCCAATTCAGAAGTGATAAAAAACTTCGAAATTGGATATTCTGCGGTTGGATATTTTGCGGTTCTGTCTCAAATTTATTCCTCATTCTAACATTTACCCTTGAAAACAACAGATTTCTACCAGAAAAAACTAAAAATATATTGTAAAATAATTTAATACTACTTGTGTGCAAGCCCTAGCCGCCAGCGAGGTAAATTGCAATTCTTCCATGGTATCTTTTATCTATAGCCAATTGTTCTCAATTTCGAAGAGTTTTAAATTCCTAAGTATCAATTTTTATCCTAAAAGGGAATTGTAACCTTATGGCTATGACACTTTGTTTATGGGGTGACTTCTATTGAAATTATATTTATAAGAAATTTCTAACTGAGTAAAATAAATTTTTATCAAAAAAAATATGCGGCACCGGATATTTAAATATTCCAAAAAAGCCCTACATTAGTTCGCTATTGAACCGACCACAGAATTGTTCAAGCAACATTTCGAACCTTAAATTGAACACATGAAGAAACTAGCTCTACACTGGAAAATCATTATCGGAATGATACTAGGTATCATTTTCGGAATGGTCATGATAAACATCAATGGTGGAAGCGCTTTTGTAGAAGAATGGATCAAACCTTTTGGTACCATCTTCGTTAAGCTGTTGAAACTTATTGCCGTGCCTTTGATCGTAGCATCATTGATCAAAGGGATTTCCGACCTCAAGGATATTTCCAAATTCAGACAGATTGGTGGACGTACCATTGGTATCTATGTGATGACGACAGTTATAGCCATTACTGTAGGACTATTATTAGTGAATGTATTTCAGCCAGGGAATGGCGTTTCCGAAGAAACCATAGCCAAGCTCACCGAAACCTATGCCGGCAGTGAACAAGTAGCTAGTAAATTACAGGAAGCTGAAAAACAACGAACCAGTGGCAGGTTACAGTTTTTGGTAGACATGACTCCGGATAATGCCATCGCTGCTATGGGTGAAAATAAACGGATGTTACAGGTAATTGTTTTCACCATCCTTTTTGGGCTTTGTATGCTCCTGGTGAAACCTGAAAAAGCCGCTCCTTTAAAAAACTTTTTCGACTCCCTCAACGATGTCATCCTGAAAATGGTGGACATCATCATGCTGACGGCACCCTATGCGGTATTTGCCCTTTTGGCAAGCGTGGTTTCTTCGTCCGATGATCCGGCCTTGCTCTATGCTTTATTGAAATACGCAATGGTTGTGGTTGGAGGTCTGCTATTGATGATTGTTATTTACGCTACAATCGTTGGAACCATCATAAGAAAAAATCCATTTTGGTTCCTTCGGGAGATCAGCCCTGCGCAATTGCTGGCCTTTTCAACCAGTTCCAGCGCCGCTACCCTTCCGGTGACCATGGAACGTGTGGAAGAGCATATTGGTGTTGATAAAGAGGTTTCCAGTTTTGTTTTGCCGGTTGGAGCAACCATCAATATGGATGGAACCAGTCTTTATCAGGGTGTAGCTGCGGTGTTTATTTCACAGGCATTGGGACATCATCTCGGTTTTGGAGATCAATTGACCATTGTCCTGACTGCATTGCTGGCCTCCATTGGTTCGGCTGCGGTACCTGGAGCAGGAATGGTAATGCTGATCATCGTACTCGAAGCGGTAGGATTCCCTGCAGATAAACTCGCCATAGGATTGGCCCTGATCTTTGCGGTTGACAGACCTTTGGATATGTGCAGAACGGTGATCAACGTAACGGGTGATGCGACTGTTTCCATGCTTGTGGCCAAAAGTGTTGGAAAACTTGGAGAACCACGCGTGGAAGAATGGTACGATGATTACCAGCCATCAGCGGAGGAAGAGGAAGAAGCATAGGTTTGTGGATGTGCAGATGAGGGGATGTGCAGATGAGGGGATGTGCAGATGAGGGGATGTGCAGATGAGGGGATGAGAAATGCAGATGAGGGGATGAGGGGATGTGCAGATGAGGGGATGTGCTTTCATTACACCTCTTGATCAAAGGCTCTTTGCAATTTCCAGCACTGGTAGAATTGGGAATAAAGTTTATAACATTCCAGCTCAAAACTCAAAACTATATAAATGAGTTCTAAATTAGGCATTGGCTCCAGGGTAAACCACCCTGCTTATGGAAAAGGGGCTGTAATTCGTTTACACAAGGCAGCCTATGAAGTTTGTTTTATGATGTATGGCATAAAGCATGTCGGCTATGAGTATGACAAATGGGAAGTCATTGAGGAAATACCCGCTGTAGAGGAAGTTAGTTTTTCCGAAGCAGAAAAATCTCTGGTGAAAATCCTCAGGACATTTAACGGACTTCAGGAAGAAGTCTCCTTGGGAGACAAGTGGATAAATGGCACCTTGATCCTCAAACCTGAGGATGTCGATCTAAAGCCTAAGGAAATGCCCATTGAGACTTTTTTCCATAAAATCGTCATGGTAAGAGACAGACTGCGTGTAATGGAACAAAGAATTAACAGCAGCAAACTGACGGACGAAGAAAAGGTCAATCTTCAGCAATATATTACCCGTATTTACGGAAGTCTTACTTCATTTAATGTTTTATTCAAGTACAAGGAAGATTCCTTTACGGGAGAAAAAACAAAGTAAATTATGAAAAAGTTTTTCCTGTTGTTGTTCCCCCTGGCCCTCGCGGTTAGTGGTTGTCTTGTGGTTGATAATCCTTTTAGCGGTTTACCTCCCGGTCCGTGGAGAGCTGTTTTGAAACTAGAGGGAAACATGCAAATCCCTGAAGAGGATCTGGGACTTTTTGAAATTCCGGAAATTAAGGATGAAGCTATCAAACCAGGAGAACTGCCATTTAATTTTGAAGTAAAATATAAAGAAAACGATCCGGATGTTTTTGGTCTGGAAATTATCAATGGCGAAGAACGCATTGAAGTATTACCTGAGGACATCAGTTTTGGATGGGATCATCGTATTGGAAAAGATACCCTGACTATCAACTTCCCCATTTTTGAATCCTACATCAAAGGAATTTATGCAGAAAACATCATCCAGGGGTATTGGGTGGTCACCACTAAAGAAAATTATCGAATTCCCTTTGAAGCCAAATTTGGCCAGAACCACAGGTTTGCTAAAATGCTGAAAGAACCTGATATGGACGTACATGGTAAATGGGAAGTGACTTTTGAAGTGGAAACGGATTCTCCGTACAAAGCCATCGGTGAATTCCAGCAGGACGGCCATAAATTGACAGGAACATTTTTGACCGAAACGGGTGATTACCGCTTTTTGGAAGGCACTGTCCGGGAAAACAAATTGTTCCTGTCCTGTTTTGACGGCTCACACGCCTTTCTGTTTCAGGCAAAAATGATGGAGGACGGCACGCTGACCGGTCAATTCAATTCCGGCAAACATTACCAATGCCTTTGGACGGCCAAACGCAACCCTGATTTTCAGCTCAGGGATCCTCACGAATTGACTTATCTGAATGAAGGCTATGATAAATTCGCTTTTGCCTTCAAAAATACGGAAGGAAAAATGGTCTCTTCTGAGGACGAGCATTTCAAGGACAAAGTAAAAGTGATTCAAATTATGGGTACCTGGTGCCCCAATTGCCTCGATGAAACGAAATTCTTAATTGCATATCTAAAAGAAAATGATCACCCGGATCTGGAAGTAGTCGCCATGGGTTTTGAAAAACATGATGATGCTCAAAATATCGAACTTCTGAAGAAATTCAAGGAAAGGTTAAATATTCCATACGAAGTATTACATGCCGGTCAATATAAAAAGGGAGAAGCTGCAAAGGCTTTTCCTATGCTCAATCACATCATGTCCTATCCTACTCTCATAATCATTGATAAACAGGATCAGGTCCGGAAAATCCATACAGGTTTTGCAGGGCCGGCTACGAGTGATTATGAAACTTTTAGGAAAGGGTTTGAGGAGACGGTGGCTATGTTGTTGGAGGAAAATGGAGAGTGAAGAGTGCATGGTGCAGAGTGATGAGTGAAGAAGTGATGATCCCTAATAGAAGTTGACCGTTTTTCAAACACAAAGAAATGAAATTGGTTTAAATGAAAACTATTAGAAAATGAACCGATCAAATTGGAAACTTTTAGGATTATTTATCACTTTGTTTTCTTTAATTGCTTTTGGCATCATTTCTTCAAAAAATGATAAACGATTACTATCTGATTGTTCGAAAGTGACCTCAGCTGTTGTTATTGATAAATACCGAATTAGAAGTAGAGGTCATTTCATTAGATATTCCTTCATTGTAAATGACAAAGAGTACAATAGAAGTAAATCTTTAAAAAAGAAAGATGAAGTTGAATTTTTCAACATTGGAGATACTATTGAAATTCGGTATAGTTGTAAGACACCCAAAGTGAGCACCCCAGTGTTTACTTCTAAATGGGAATGATTGCAATTTTATTTTGCTTTACTATGTATGCCTGAATAAAATCGGGAGTTAAGCATTCAAAACATCACAAACTACTCCTTCCATCACAAAGCATTGGATTTTCTCCTTAATTTTTAATTACTTCGCATCATGAAGCGATTCAAACTGCCATTTCCGTATTACTATGCAATCCTGGGCGGGATACTCTTCGTGATCATTGCCACGCTGAAGAGTTATTTCACCCTTGTGTACTGGAATGAGTATGAAATGGAGCGTTTGAGACAACACTTCATCGTACACTGCCTCAATTATATCCTTTGGGGAATATTGGCCGGAGTGGTTTATTATCTGGTCAAAAAGTACCGTATATACAGCCCGGCTCCACTGAGTGAACGGGTAAAGGCCATTGTTGTCAGTTTTTTGATGGCTTCCATGCATGAGGTGTTATCCAATGTCATCTATTTGGTTCCTGCCCATTACCTCGGGATTGAACCCTTCACTGAAAAAGTTTGTGAATACCTGATCAGAGCGACGCCTTCTGCCCTGGTTTCCAGATTTATTGAATACTGGATCATTTATGCTTTTTTCACAGCTATTGATTTTCAAAAACAATTCCGGGACAAACAGCTGGAACTGGTGGATATGGAAAAACAATTGTCGCAAGCTGAAATGAAGGCATTAAAATCTCAATTGCAACCCCACTTCCTTTTCAATACCTTAAACACCATTTCCGCCTTGATGGAATTCAACATCAAGGGTGCTCAAAAAATTGTCTCCAACCTTGGCGGATTGCTGCGGAAAGTACTTGACAGCAACAAACGTAATTTCACTCCGCTCAGCGAAGAGATCGACTTCATTAAAAACTACCTGAGTATTGAACAAGTAAGGTTTAGTGACCGCCTCGAAGTAAAATACGATATCGAAGAGGAGGTGCTCAATGTTCCCGTTCCAAACCTGCTGCTACAGCCTTTGGTTGAAAATGCCATCAAACACGGATTTGCCAGTCAAACGGGCAAAGGAATCATTGAGGTCATTGCCCAAAAGGTCGATGAAAAATATGTGCGCTTGATCGTCAGGGATGATGGTGCAGGAACTCAAAAACCTGAAAGTGAGTTGATTAAAACAGGTATCGGTTTAAAAAATGTAAAAGACAGATTAGAATTGATTTATAAAACTGATTGTAAATTTGAGATCAACACCGGAAAAGAAAAAGGTTTTGAGGTGATCATTACCATTCCTGCTGAAGGGCGTTCCTAAGCTGAAAAAAACTGCCTTATGAGAATGATCAAAACATTGGTGGTAGACGATGAACCTTTCGCAAGAGCGAGGATTCTGAAGTTGTTGGAAACATTTGATTACATATCTGTTATCGGGGAATGTAAAAACGGAAGGGAAGCCGTTACTCAAATTCAAAATTACAAACCCGACCTGGTATTTCTGGATATTCAAATGCCCGATTTCACCGGTTTTGACGTGCTTTCCAAAAGTGAAAAGGAAAACCTTCCCTTTATCATTTTCGTAACGGCCTATGACCAATATGCCCTTAAAGCTTTTGATGTAAAAGCGGTTGATTATCTGCTCAAGCCCTACGACAATGAAAGGTTCACCCAGGCGCTTGAACACGCCAGGGAACAAATCAACCAAAGGGATGAGGCACAGCTCCATAAAAAAATGGTCAATCTTTTGACCGAACATCAGCACCAGCAGTCGGATATCAAATTTCAACTCGAAATTAAAGACAAAGGCCGGTTGACGAAGATCAACACCTTTGACATTTACTTCCTCGAAGCCCAGGGAAATTACATACAACTGCACCTGGAGGAAAAAAGCTATATGATCCGGGAAACATTACAAAACATCAAGAACTCCCTGGAACAGGAAACCTTCCTCCAGATCCATCGATCCATTCTCGTCAATACCAATTATATCAACCAAGTGAAATATTCAGGTAATAACCAGTTTGAGGTAAATCTAAGGAACAATATCACCCTGCATTCCAGCAGAAGTCACAAGGAAGATATACAATCTTATCTCGATCAAAACCCATAATACCAAATCATAATTCAGGGTAACAATCGTTATCTTAAGAAAATTTTAAGATTTCCTTCACAAGTGATTTGTCAATCATCACAATTCTAACCATCCGTCACAAAAGATTTGTACCATTTCTTTATGGTCCCTAAATTTGAAAGCAAGAAATCACCTGACTGCTTTTAAGCTTTCCCGACAATGGCTTTTGTATGGCAGTCAACAAAACACACCTGACATGCAAAAAATGTATACAACCATCGCATTCCTTATTGGAATTCTGGCCTTTTCCGTTCCCTCTGTGGGCCAAACACAATTAACCACCACACCACGTACCAGTCAGAAAGCAGCCGCTATGCAACGTATAGGCCTTACAGATGTTAAGGTCGTTTACCATCGTCCCGCAGCTAAAGATCGTGAGATCTGGGGCAAGCTGGTTCCGTATGGCACTATTTGGAGAGCCGGTGCTAATGAAAATACCGTAATTAAATTCACTAAGGATGTAACGATTGAAGGAGAAAAGTTGAGTGCCGGTGTTTATGGCCTTCACCTCATCCCAAAAGAAACGGGATGTACCATTATTTTCTCCAACAACAGTACTTCCTGGGGAAGTTTCACATACAATCAGGCGGAAGATGCCTTAAGGGTAGAAGGTAAGTTGACCCCGACAATGCATAAATATGAATTCCTTACCGTAGAATTCGATAAAATCGAAAGAACTTCCGCTGACCTCAACTTCAAATGGGGTAAGAAAAAAGCATCCTTTACCATTGAAACCGATGTAGATGGTGCCGTAATCGCCAGTTTGAGAAATGAACTTCGTGATCGTGCAGGGTGGAGCTGGCAGGGGTGGAACGAAGCTGCTGCCTATTGTTTACAAAATGAAGTAAATCTGACAGAAGGACTTCAATGGGCCAATCGTTCCGTATTTATGAGTGCCAACCAGTTCAACATGCGGACTAAGGCTCTATTAACTGGAAAGATCAAAGGCAAAGGAGATAAAAGTGCAGAGTTAAAACACAGTCTGGCATCTTTTACCGCTGACCTGAACAGCCAGCCATGCACCTGGAAGGAATGGAATGCAGCAGCTACATTTGCCAGTCAGAGAAAAGCTTACGACGAAGCCCTTTCTTTTGCAGAACAATCCATCGCCATGAACGCCAACATGACCAATATGATGGCACAGGTAGGAATTCTCAAAGCAAAAGGTGATGAAAAGATGGCAAAGAAGATTAAAACAGAAGCCATTGCTAAAGGATCCAATGCAGAATTGAACAATTACGGATACCAACTGATGTTTGGAGGAAAAGTTAATGAAGCCGTAAGCATTTTTGAAGCCAACGCTGAAAAAAACCCACAGGATCCCAACGTATGGGATAGTCTTGCGGAAGGTTATAAAAATCAGGGAGAAAAAGAGAAAGCGATCAAAGCCTGTAAAAAATCTCTGTCGCTGAATCCTCCTGCAAATGTAAAAGCGAATACCATGAAGACGCTGGCCGAATTAGGCGTAGATGTTGAAAACATGGAACCATAAAAATATAAATAGCAAGTAAAAGGCTAAGGAGGAGGCTAAGGAAAAACAGGAACTTAAAAAATCACCTATATGAGAATCCTGGATTATTCCTTTTTTTATTAAAAATAACATACCTCAGCCTCAGCCTTCTCCTTAGCCTAAAAGTTCAGCTTGCTGAATTTTTCAAAGATTTAATGATGATGTGGCACGGCGGTTTGATCCTGAGGGATTGAATCGCCTTTTTTTGTAACAAAATTATTGCAATTCCGTATTACCCATTTAAATACCTATTCCCCCCCTATTTTTGCTTTGAGTGGTCTTACTATTTTTCTAAAACATTTTGCGAACCTCAAATCGTTATTTGACCCGGACGTCGAGTATAGCGAAGCTTTGTGAAAAAATACACAAAAAAATGTGCCACTCACCTCACGATAAGTGGCACCTTTACATAAGCCAGTAAATAATTAACAAACTAATCATCTTGCGATTTGGATTTTCTGACCTGGAAAATCAATCGCACTTTTTTCTTTTACGTTTGACCATGAATTGTAAAAGAAAAAAGAGTGCAACGTGAAAAATTACAATTCAGGCTCCACCCTGGTAATTTCCCCTTCCTGACATCTGTCGGTTGCACTCCTTGAATTATCATCTAATCTTTTTTTTCAAAAACATTGCCCGCGTTTGTTGGAAAACTCCCATTACTTGCGAAATTTAATCCATCTTGTGACCTAACGCGGGCAATGATAAACAAATCATAATTTCACTCGAACATATAAAAAACAATTACCATGCCAAAAATTAGCAGATTCACCTTTTTCCTGCTGATCGCCTTTGTTTTCGGGGCCTCAGCCTGTAAAAAAAATTTTCCGACTCCACCGTATGATGCTTCAAAGAGTACTTTAAGTGATACTGCGATGGTCGTTTCTGCCCATCCTTTAGCCTCACAAGTCGGGTTGGATATCTTAAAAAAAGGTGGAAATGCTGTAGATGCAACCATTGCCGTACAATTTGCCCTTGCAGTGGTTTTTCCCAGAGCAGGTAATATCGGAGGAGGAGGTTTTATGGTCGTCAGGACCAATGACGGAGAGATCAATGCACTGGATTACCGTGAAAAAGCTCCGGCAGAGGCTGATAGAAACATGTACCTGGATGAAAATGGAGATGTCATCAAAGACCTTAGCATCCTCGGACATCTTGCCGCAGGAGTGCCAGGAACAGTAGCCGGTCTATTTGCGGCCCATGAAAAATACGGTAGCTTGCCTATGGAAGATCTCATCAATCCTGCCATAGAATTAGCCAACAGTGGTTTTGGCGTATCTGAAACAGAAGCCAACAGGTTGAATAAATACATGGAATACATGGAAAAGGTAAATGACACGCCCAATGCCTTCATGAAAAAGGAAAAATGGAAAGCGGGAGACCGATTACACCAACCTGAACTTGCCCATACGCTGGAACTGATCAGGGATAATGGAAAAGCCGGGTTTTACAAAGGAGAAACAGCTCTAAAGATCGTAGCAGAAATGGAAAGTGGTCAAGGTATCATTAGTTTGGAAGATCTCCAAAACTACGAAGCTGCCTGGAGAACGCCGATAACCATGCATTATAAAAATTACAGCATGATTTCCATGCCACCTGCTTCAAGTGGCGGCGTTGCCCTTGGTCAAATGTTGGAAATGGTGGAGCCCTACCCTATTGATCTGCTCGGATTCCACTCCAAGGAAACCATTCACCTAATGGCAGAGATCGAAAGACGGGTTTATTCCGACAGAGCCCTGCACCTCGGGGATATGGATTTTTATGATGTCCCTGTTGAAGCATTGATGGACAGTGTCTACATTGCAGAAAGAATGAGTGATTTCACCATGGATTCCGTAACCAGTAGCGAATCGATACACGCCGGAGATTTTGAATTGGTGATGGAAAGTTTTGAAACGACTCATACCTCAGTAGTTGACAAAGATGGAAATGCCACCTCTGTAACGACCACCCTAAACTCCAATTATGGTTGTAAGGTGGTAGTAGATGGAGCCGGTTTCTTTCTGAACAATGAAATGGACGACTTCAGTGCCAAACCGGGGGTACCCAATCAATTCGGACTGGTCGGTGCAGAGGCCAATGCCATCGAACCCGGCAAAAGAATGCTCAGTTCCATGACCCCAACCATTTTCGAAAAAGATGGTGAATTATTTATGGTTCTGGGGGCGCCTGGCGGCTCGACCATCATCACAGCTGTTTATCAGGTATTTTTGAATGTTGTGGAATTTGATATGCCGCTTGATGAAGCTGTTGCTGCCAAGAGATTCCATCATCAATGGTTGCCGGATGAGATCCTGATCGAAGAGGAAACGCTGACAGAGGATCAGCAGCAGGAATTGATGCAACTGGGTCACACCTTTCGGGAAGTTAAAAGAATGGCTGTGGTCAAAGCCATTCAGGTTTTGGACAACGGGCAGTTGCAGGGAGCAGGAGATCCAAGGAATCCGGATGATTCGGCTGTGGGGTATTGATCAGGTAGGATAAAAAAAGCGCTTTGGAAATTAGTTTTCCAAAGCGCTTTGAATTTTTAGTTCACTATGTGATCATTAATTCGTAGGAATAAGATTTTTTCCTGTTTCAACAGCCTTTTGAATTAAACGGATATCAACAAATGGTGTGACTTTTTCACCATCATCATATTCATCTGACTGAATATACCCGGAATTCCCAAGAACTGTTTCATTTTTGTCGACGGCTGGTTGTTGCGTATTTACATAAACATAACAGAAGATACTTACAACCGCCAGGATCAAATAGAGTGCGTGTTTGGCGTTTAAGTTTTTCATTACTACAGGTGATAAATTTAAGGTTGTCCAAAAGTCACATAAATGTAACGAAATTCTACCAATTAAGTTGCTTTTATCGACGATTGGAATGATTTACGCTATAAAGACGACCTGAAAAGGAAAAGGTTGCAGGAAAATTCAAATTTACTAGTCTTTTTTTGTCTTAAAAGGAATATTCCTATAGCGGTTCTCATCATTTGGGAGGCAGCAATGGATCGGCAATCACATAACAATATCAAAAATGCTGATTGATTCCTAATTTCTACCCTTATGTTGACCGATCATCCTGATCACTTTTTACACCATAAACTGCCCTCCCCTCTCTACAAGTGACTGATATTTTCTTTTGTTAAAAGTATAAAGGAAAGCCCCTTTACGGGAAGTACTTTTATCCTTTTCATCCAGCTTTTTAAGTACCTGCAGGGAAAGGATCTTTTTTCTAAAATTCCTGGAATCAAAGGATTGCTGATAAATGGCCTCATAGAGTTTTTGCAGTTGAGGCAAAGTAAACTTCTTCGGCAATAATTCAAATCCGATGGGACGATATCGTGCTTTTCTCCGCAATTTATCCAGGGCGTCCTCAATCATTAAGTTATGATCGAGGATGAGTTTTGGCACCTGCTCCAGGTCAAACCATTTGGCTTCATGGGTCTCTACGGTTTGTTCCTTTTTTTCATCCAGCCTTATGAGGGTAAAAAATGCCTGTGAGACTACCCTGGCCCCGGGATCACGGTCTACAAGACTGTAACAACCTAATTGCTCCATAAAAATTTCCTGTAACCCCGTATACTCTTCCAGAACCCTGACCGCCGCTGATTCTGCACTTTCATCAGGTTTCATAAAACTGCCAATTACCGACCATTCATTTTTAAAAGGCTCGACCTTCCTTTTGAACAATAATAGTTTTAATTTATCCTTATCAAAACCAAAGATGATACAATCAACCGCCAATAAAACCGGCAAGGCCTCTTCATAATAATTTTCTCTTGTTTGAAGCTTCATAAAATTGTTTAAAAACTATGAATTGTCAAAAATAAACGTTTATTTTACATTTATAAAATAAACGTAAATAATACGCTTATAAAATAATGCAAATATTCAAGTAGGATGGCTAAAATATTGATAACAGGCGGAACGGGGTATATTGGATCTCATACAGCGGTCAGCCTGATAGAAAAAGGATATGAACCGGTAATAATTGACAACCTCTGCAATTCTTCCAAAACAACACTGGACGGTATTGAAGCCATAACCGGAATCAACCCAGTTTTTGAACAAATTGAAATGCAGGATCCTGCCAGTCTCGACAATTTTTTCCAAAGCCATCCGGACATCAAGGCGGTCATTCACTTTGCCGCCTTGAAAGCAGTCGGTGAATCTGTAGAAAAGCCCGTTGAGTATTACAAAAACAATTTAGGTTCCCTGTTAAACCTCGTATCTTCCATGCAAAAATATGGTGTGGGGAACCTGATCTTTTCTTCATCAGCTACGGTCTATGGTGACCCGGACTCCTTGCCGATTATGGAGTTCCACCCGGTTAAGCCTGCCACGTCTCCTTATGGAAATACCAAAAAGATTTGTGAAGATATCATAAGAGATTCAGCTGGCGTGAATAAAAGTTTCCATGCGATTTCGTTGCGATACTTTAACCCCATTGGGGCTCATGAATCCGGAATGATCGGAGAGTTACCTCAAGGCATACCTAATAATTTAATGCCATTTATAACACAGACTGCCGCTGGAATCAGAAAAGAGCTAAAGGTATTTGGAGATGATTACAATACTCCCGACGGTACTGCGGTAAGAGATTACATTCACGTAGTGGATCTGGCCAATGCCCATGTAAAGGCTCTGGACCGTTTGATGAACGAAGAGCAGCAAGACAATTATGAAGTTTTCAATTTGGGAACCGGAAATGGATTCTCGGTCCTGGAAGTCATAAAATCCTTTGAAAAAACAAGTGGATTAAAACTCCCCTACCAGATTGTAGGCCGCAGATCTGGAGATGTTGAAGCGACTTATGCATCTACAGAACTTGCCAATGAAAAATTAAATTGGACAGCAGAAAGAACTTTAGACCAAATGACCGAATCTTCCTGGAACTGGGAGAAGAAAGCGAGGAAGGTAGATTAGGTAAAAATAGGCTAAGGCTAAGGCTGAGGCTGGAGATAAGAAAAATTTATTTGAATCCGAACATTTGAAGATTCCAAAGAACCTATAGCCAAGGAAGCTGAAATAATTGAAAAAATCAAAACAACAATATCATGAGTGATCAAAAAGCAACGATAAAATCAAAAGATTCCATAACCGTACAATCTCCCGGAAGAATTAATATTATCGGCGAACATACGGATTACAATGATGGGTTTGTTTTTCCGGCGGCAGTTGATTTGGTGGTTAAGGTTCACCTGAAAAAGAATGGATCTGCACAGACAGCGAATATCACTGCCACTGACCTGAAAGAAAAATACACTATCGATCTCCAGAAATTTTCACCCATTGGTCCGGGTTGGCAAAATTATGTAATGGGGGTAATTGCAGAACTGCAAAAACTTGGAGCAAAAATAAGTGGTTTTGATGCCAGCTTTAGTGGTAATGTACCAATTGGTGGAGGAATGAGTTCTTCGGCCGCACTGGAATGTAGTTTTGCCTATGCGCTAAACGAAGTATTTGATCTTGGTTTTTCAACTAATCAGTTAATCAAGGCTTCCCAAATGGCGGAACACAACTTTGTAGGTACAAAATGTGGCATCATGGATCAATTCGCCAGCATGATGGGAAAAAAGGACCAGGTGATTCTCCTGGATTGCAGAAGTCTTGAATACCAATACTTCCCTCTGGAATTGGGAGATTATCAAATTTTACTGCTGGATACCAATGTATCTCATTCACTGGCCAGTTCAGAATACAATACCCGGCGCTCTGAATGTGAAATCGGCGTTGCATACCTTAAGAAAGATCTGCCAGATATCAAAAACCTTCGAGACGTCACCCTTGAACAGCTTGAAGCCATGAAAGGTGATTTGGAAGAGGTGATTTATAAACGATGTCATCACGTAATTTCTGAAAACGAAAGAGTGATTAAGGCTACTGCTGCTCTTGAGAAAGGTGACCATCAATTATTGGGCGAACTGATTTACCAATCTCACTTCAGTCTTCAGCATGATTATGAGGTAAGTTGCCCGGAACTGGATTTTCTTGTCCAGCAAACACTTGATAAGGACTATGTTTTGGGAAGCCGCATGATGGGAGGAGGTTTTGGAGGATGTACCATTAACATTATTAAGAAAGATAAGGTGCAAACCTTTATCGATCAGGCTTCAAAAAGCTATCAGGACAAATTTGGATTAGAACTTACTCCAATCATTACCAATATAGGTGATGGAACAAAATCTATTGGCTAACACAAATTCAAACCATCATGCTCGATTTTTCGAACGACACCCATCGAAGGTTCAATATACTTAACGGAGAATGGGTTTTAGTCTCTCCACACAGGACTAAACGGCCGTGGCAAGGCAAGGTAGAACAATTACCGCCACAAAAGCGACCATCATATGATCCGACCTGTTACCTGTGTCCAGGCAACGAAAGAGCCGGAGGAGCCATAACGCCTGAATATGAGGACACTTACGTTTTCACAAATGATTTTGCGGCCCTGATTCAAGACAGTGGTAATGACAATTTTGAGAAAGGTCTTTTAAAAGCCAAAGGCGAACAAGGCATTTGCAGGGTTATTTGTTTTTCCAAAGATCATTCACTGACGATCCCGGAAATGAGCGTGCAAGCCATTGGAAAGGTTGTCGAACTCTGGATTAAGGAATACCTTGAACTGGGAAGTAAGCCCTTTATCAACCATGTTCAAATTTTTGAAAACAAGGGTTCCATTATGGGATGTAGTAATCCTCACCCACATGGACAGATATGGGCTCAAAGTTCCATTCCAGGAGAAGCGGCTAAAAAATCCAGGGAGCAATTGGCATACTGGAATACAAACGGAAAAAGTTTACTATTACAATATCTTGAGGAGGAAATTGAAGCTCAGGAAAGGATTGTTTGTGAAAATGAAGATTTTGTGGCTCTCGTTCCTTTTTGGGCATTATGGCCCTACGAAGCATTGATCATCCCTCGCAGACATATGCAGCATATTGGCCAAATGTCTGTGACAGAACAAAAGTCTTTTGCTTCTATTATCAAGGATCTCACCCAACGATATGATCGGGTTTTTGATACTTCTTTCCCCTATTCTTCCGGAATCCACCAAAGCCCAACAGACGGCCGGGATCATCCGGAGTGGCATTTCCATATGGCGTTTTATCCACCATTACTCAGGTCAGCTACGGTAAAAAAATTCATGGTGGGTTATGAAATGTTCGGAGAAGCCCAAAGAGATATCACAGCAGAAATGGCTGCAGCCAGGCTTAGAGAGCTTGGGTAACGGATAAGGTTTGATGTGGTTTCATATTAGTAGGAGGACAAAATTAGTTTAAATGAAAAGTTACCTTATCACAAATTATTTTAACCACAGAGCCTGTCCCGTACCAAAGGTCGGGAGGACACTGAGAAGGCACAGCGAACACAGAGATCTAGGTATAACTCCTTGAACCATTTGAAACTAATTCTGTCCAAATACTTTGTTTGACATCGTTTGACATTGTCCCGACACTACGTGTTTCCCACCGGCACGTTGTGCACGGTACAGGCTTTCGGCGGGAACCTGTCCGCGGCAAATTTGCCGGGATCTCCCGTTGGTCGATTTGATATTGTTCGGATATGGACTGAGGGCATTCTCCTCCAATTGGTTGAAGATAGGCGAAAGAAAACAGAAATAATGTCAAACCGACCAACCATAAATACCAAATGCATTGTCTGGTACAAATAAATGGAATGCCGATAGTTTTTGGTGTACCCCTTTCTATTCGCAATCCGTAGGTAAAAAAGGTTCGCAGAAAATATCCCCTATGCAACCAATTGTTAATTTTCCCCATTCTTAAAAACGTAAGCCACCTCATACGTTATTGAACTGTCATTTTATCCCATGCCGGTTATTCCTTTTAATGAAACTAAACACAACTAAATAACCTATTACTTATGCAAAAAACGCTCTCTACCCTACTGTTGCTTATCCTGGCGACGGTAGCATTCTCTCAAAATTTTACCATCAGCGGTTATATCGAAGAAGCCTCTTCCGGGGAAAAACTGATTTCCGCTAATGTTTACGACATCAAATCCGGAAACGGAACAATCACCAACACCTACGGCTTTTTCAGCCTGACACTGCCCAGAGATTCTGTTGAACTGACTTTTTCGTACATCGGCTACCAGTCACAAACTTTAAAAGTATTTTTAGATAAAGACATTAGCCAGACCATCCAACTGGAACCCTATTTGGAATTAAGTGAGGTAGAAGTCGTGGCGGAAAGACTGGAAAAAATTGAAGAATCCAGTCAAATGAGCCAGGTGGATATCCCGGTTGATCAAATCAAGAAACTTCCCGCTTTACTCGGTGAAGTGGATGTTTTAAAAACCCTGCAATTACTTCCAGGTGTACAATCCGGCGGTGAAGGCCAAAGCGGGCTATATGTCCGTGGTGGCAGCCCCGATCAGAATCTGGTGTTATTGGATGGAGTCCCGGTCTATAATGTGTCTCACCTTTTGGGTATCTTTTCTGTTTTTAATGCAGATGCCATCAAAAATGTCACCTTGACCAAAGGTGGATTTCCTGCCAGGTTTGGCGGAAGATTGTCTTCTGTTCTGGAGATCAACATGAAGGAAGGCAATATGGAGGAATTCCACGGGGAAGGTTCTATTGGTCTGATTTCTTCAAAATTTGCGCTGGAAGGTCCCATCAGAAAAGGAAGTACATCCTTTCTCGTCTCAGGCCGCCGAACCTATGCGGATCTGATATTCCGGCCATTTATCAATGCTTTTGCCCAAAGCGAAGGAGTAAAAACAAAGATCAAAGCTCACTTTTATGACCTGAATGCAAAAGTCCAGCACAAATTCAATGACAAACACCGACTGTACCTGAGTGTTTATTCGGGAGCGGATGTTTTCTACAATAAATTTGAGGAGGACGAAGACATTTTTGAAGGTGGAATCGATTGGGGGAATACCATTGCAGCATTGAGATGGAATTATCAGATCAGCAATAAACTTTTCGCCAACACTACCTTGACCTACAGTAATTACGACATCAATTTTCTGGCAGCCACTGAATTCAATGACGGGGATAATACCGAAAAATTCTCCGCCAGATACCTGTCGGGAATCGAAGACTTTGCCGCCAAAGTAGACTTTGATTTCATTCCTGTTCCCAATCACTATATTCGATTTGGAGCAAGCGCTACACATCATACATACCGCCCCGGGGCATTGGCTCTAAAAGGAAGCGATGGCACCTTTGAACTCGATACTTTAATCGGATCCCAGAATGCCTATTCCATGGAATACAGCGCCTATATTGAGGATGATATCCGATTGGGTGCCTTTAAGGCAAATGTCGGGGTTCATGCCTCGGCTTTTAATACAGATGGACAATGGTACACCTCGATTCAGCCCAGGTTGGGAATGCGTTACCTGTTGAGCAATAACCTGGCCATAAAAGGTTCCTTTGCCACGATGACTCAGTACATCAATTTATTGACCTTTGAAGGGCTTAGCCTGCCTTCTGATCTTTGGGTGCCGAGTACCGAAAAAGTAAAACCTCAAAATTCCTGGCAGGCCGCCCTGGGCTTTGCGAGAACTTTTAACAATAAATACGAAGTAAGCATTGAAGGGTTTTACAAAGAAATGAAGAACGTAATAGCTTATAAAGAAGGGGCGAGCTTCCTCTTTGGCCTCGAAAATGACTGGCAGGAAAAAGTGACGCAGGGCAATGGAGAAGCCTATGGGATAGAGGTATTCCTTCAGAAAAAGAAAGGCCGTACCACCGGATGGATCGGCTATACGCTCAGCTGGAACTATCGGCAATTTGACGAACTCAATGGCGGACGCCGATATCCATTCCGGTATGACCGCAGACATGACATTTCCGTAGCAGTGATCCATGAAATAAACGATAATATTTCTCTCTCCGGAGCCTGGGTTTATGGTACCGGTAACGCGGTTACCTTAAATGTATTCAGGTACCCAACCGATGTTTTCACCAGCGGGCCAGGAGGAGGAACACCCTATCTCTATTTTTATGAGATCGAATCAGGCGGACAGAAAAATGCGTTTAGAATGACCGATTACCACCGGCTGGATTTGAGTATTGAATTTCGCAAGAAGAAACCCAAGTACGAACGGGTTTGGACTATAGGCGCTTATAATGTTTACAATCATAATAACCCCTACTTCATGATCGCCTCTTCGGATTATGACCCGGATACAGACACCTCTGTCAGGAAATTCAAGGAAATCAGCATTCTTCCGGTTATTCCTTCCGTTTCATTTGGCATTAAATTTTAGTACTCCGGTTTTGCGAAAACTCAAAAAAATAAAATCATGCAATTAATAAATAATAAAATCATTTTTCTTTTGGCTGCAATTATTGTGGCAGGCTTCTCTTCCTGTGACGAAGATGCTTTTTCACAGGTAGTAGAAGTTGAGATCCCTGATCATCAATCTGCCATCGTTTTAAATGGTCTGTGGAGTAATCAGGATTCGACTCTTGAACTACTTGTAACCAATAGTTTAAGTATCCTTGATAACGAAGATTATACCATTCCCCAGGATGCTGAAGTGAATTTGTTTAAAAATGGAAATCTTCTGGGCAGTATGAACTATGATGAAGAAATTGCCAAGTATTCCATGATGCTAAATGCCCCGTTTGGAAATGACCCGGCCACCTACCGGATTGAAGCAAGTTTTGGAGATTATGAACCGGTTTACGTTGAGCAAACCATGCCTGGCCTTGTGCCTATCAAAGAGGCGACCTACGAAATGGATGGCACCTTTGATCCCACGGGGGAAAAGGTGGATGAATTTTCCATAACCTTTGACGACCCTGCCGGAGAAGAGAACTATTATCTTTTCAGGGTTTCATATGTCGAGCAGTATATTGATTGGAATGGAGACACCATAAGGTATGACGGAACCATCTACCTGGACTCCAATGATCCGATTACCGGATACAGTGAGCAGGGGTTGATATTTACGGACAAAGCCTTTGATGGTAATGAATATACTATTAAAGGCTGGGATTACGGCTGGTGGGAATCTGTGGAAACCTTCAAGCTGGAACTCGTCAATTTGAGCAAGGATGGATATTTGTACCTCCGGTCCCTGGAGGATTATTACAATTCAGAGGGAAATCCTTTTGCACAGCCGGCAACGGTTTACAGCAATATTGAAAACGGGTATGGGATTTTTGCTTTGGGGGCTACTGAAGTCGTTGAAATCCCCAGGTAATATACCTTTGAAAAAAGAAACCCCGAATGACCTTGAAGTCATTCGGGGTTATTTATTCTCATAGTATATCATCTACTCCTCTTCATTGAATTTTATCGAGAGGGAATTCACACAATGACGGGTATTTTTTGGTGTAAACCTTTCCCCAGTGAATACATGTCCGAGGTGACCTCCGCAATTGTTGCAAATGATTTCTGTACGCCTTCCATCTGCATCAGTAACGCGTTTCACAGCGCCTTCAACCTCATCATCAAAGGAAGGCCAGCCACAACCTGAGTCGAATTTATCCGAAGATCTGTACAATGGTGCATCACACCTTCTGCAAGTATAAGTACCCTTGCCTTTATGATTCCAGTATTCTCCGGAAAATGGCATTTCAGTGCCTTTATCGATGATAACCCAGGCTTCTTTATCGGTTAAGGGGTTATATTGGTCTGGTTTCTTCGGCTCCATGATCCTATTCGATATTATTGGCTCTCAATATTTTGATTGCTTCCTCAACCCTGTCCGGCAAAACATAAAGGGTTGCTTCTCCAAGAGGCTGAAGAATAGAATCAGGTTTTTCAAGAATATGGCTCTCGACATTATTTTGTTTTAAAACATCTTCGGCCAATTTGACCTCAAGCAGTTGAGGAGAAGAAAAAATTTTTACCCAGCCTTCTTTCATTTGTGATTAAGTTTATATTTACAATCAGGTTTCGTTACACTTGTAATATATAAAATGTTTACATAACAAACAATAAGTAAAGGCTCAAGTTTCAGGAAACCTGAGAAAAATTCAACTAACAAATTCCAAACCCCAAAAGGAAAAAAAACAAACCATCAACAGAGTTAAAACATCCAATAATTTTATGCGACTTTTCGGACTCATCGGATATCCCTTATCACATTCTTTTTCCAAAAAATACTTTGGGGAAAAGTTTGAAAAAGAAGGTATCCAAAATTGCAGGTATGAATTATTCCCTTTGAAATCCATAGACTTATTTCAAGAGCTTTGGGATTCTCATCCGGATTTAGTCGGATTGAATGTTACCATTCCATACAAGCAACTCGTTATTCCTTTTCTGGATGAACTGGACGAAGCTGCCGAGGAAGTTGGGGCCGTAAATACCATCCGGAAAAAGGACGGAAAACTGAAAGGATTCAATACAGACATCTATGGATTTGAGCAATCTTTGCTACATCTTTTTGAACAGAAAAACGACAAACCGGAGAAAGCCCTGGTCCTCGGGACAGGAGGAGCAGCAAAGGCCGTTATCTATGTGTTGAAAAAATTAAATATAGACAGTCGCACTGTCTCAAGGGATTCAGACAAAGGATATTTCACCTATGATGATCTGAACGATCAAATAATTGGAGAGTACAGGCTAATAATTAACACAACTCCTTTGGGAATGTCGCCAAATATTAATAATTTGCCATTAATTCCATACCCATCTTTAGGACCAGAACATTTTCTTTTTGACCTCGTATATAATCCTGCTATAACCGCTTTTCTCGCAAAAGGAAAATATGCGGGAGCGGCTATTTCCAATGGCCTGGAGATGTTATATTTGCAGGCAGAAAAAGCATGGGATATCTGGAATCCCTAACCAATAACACCAAAGGATTATTCAAAGGAATAATTCCTTACTAAAATTCAACAGATGGATACATTAGGTAAACCTGTACAACAAAATCTGGACAAGTATAAAAAACTTGCTGAGGAAGTATTCGGGACCAAAGAGGTTACCGTTGATTTTTCAAATACTGAAATTGCCTATGCTCATAAAGATGATAAGGCACTGAAAAAAATGTTATGGCTTTTCGGACTAATGAATAAACACTGGCTGGTGGGTTTAGGTGCTAAAATTGGTGTGCCCGCCATAAAAATGCACCTTCCGTTTGTCAAGTCCATCGTTAAGAATACCGTATTTGAACATTTTTGTGGAGGTGTGTCTTTATTGGAGACTACCAAAACTATCGATGAACTTCATAAGAGTAATGTATATACTATTCTGGATTATGGAGCTGAGGGTAAGGAAACTGAGGCCGATTTCAACAAAACAATGAATGAAACAATACGTGCCATTCAGTTTGCTGCCAAAAACCACAAAGTGCCGGTAGTAAGTTCCAAAATCACCGGACTCGCCCGTTTTGATCTGCTGGCCTCTATTCAGGCAGGAGTCCCGCTGACAAAAGAAACAAAAAAAGAGTACCGTAATATCCTCAAGCGCCTTGACGCCATCTGTCACGTGGCCTCACAAAGCGATACGGCCATTTATTTTGATGCGGAAGAAACCTGGATACAGGGAACACTTGATCACCTCGTAGAAATTATGATGCGTCGTTACAATAAAGAAAAAGTAGTGGTCTCTACAACGATCCAATTGTACCGAACTGAAGGACTACAGTTGTTAATGGACTCCCACGACCTCGCCATGAAGCATAATTACCTGCTAGGTGCCAAACTGGTTCGAGGTGCCTACATGGAAAAAGAAAGACAAAGAGCCGAAGAAAATGGTTATCCCACTCCTATCCACCCTAATAAGGATGCCACCGACGATGCTTACAATTCAGCCTTGAGGTTTTGCATCGAAAATTATGAGCGTATTGCCCTGTGTAATGCCACACATAATGCTGAGAGTAATTACCTGATGGCCAAATTGATCCACGAAAAGGGATTGCCCAAGGATCATCCTCATTTACAATTCAGCCAGCTTTTGGGTATGAGCGACAATCAAAGTTTCAACCTTGCCAAAGCGGGTTACTACGTTACCAAATACGTACCCTACGGCCCGATTGAAGATGTTGTGCCTTATCTCATCAGACGTGCTGAAGAGAACTCTTCTGTAACCGGAGATATGAGCCGTGAGTACCAGATGGTGCTGGCGGAAGTTAAAAGAAGAGGGATTTAATCAGTAGATTTTAGATTAAAAATATATCCTGTCAAATTTGGGGGTGGAATCTGCTTTAGAGTAGGTTCCATCCCCGTTTCTTTTTTGCAAAAACCGAAACGGAACCGCAGAATATCCAACCGCAGAATTTAAAATGTAGAAGTATATTAAGTTCTTCTAAATTGGATATTGGGAATTCTGCAGTTCTCTTATCACTACCCCAACATATCGATCAACTTGTTCAAATCGACATGTTCCTTGATGAGTTCTACGGCACGATCAGACTTCCATGGAGTGCGGATGTTGATCTTTACCTCAATTCTATTGATTTTGATAACGACGCCCAGGGTATCCAGTTTGGTGAATATTACCGGGATTCCAAGACTCTCGATGTAATCTGCTTCCTTAAAAAATAATTTATAATAGTTTTCGGCAGCATCCGCATTTTCCCCGGTAAGAATTATACCTGAAATAGGCAGCTCTTTGATATTTTTTTGGGCCGCCACTTTTTTGATCTGGTGTATAGCCTTATCGATACGCTTAATGCTTGAAAGTAGCAGGATATTCGCGAAATGATCTATTTTGTCTGTCTCGATAAGCGAAGCCGGAAGGATTTCCTCTACCCTGTTATTCAAATTATCTTCATTGAAGAGGACTTTGCCATCCACTACCCTTCTGATGGTTGCCATAATCGGGTACATCAGCGATTTGTCGTACGGTAAAACGCCCAAAAGGTTCAGCCCCATTTTTTCCAGGCCCATACCCACATAATGTTTGACCATATCCATTTTCTCAGGGATAACCTTATTGACGATAACACCCAGGATTTCTACATCTTTCTCCCGGAACAGTGAAAGACTCATATTCAGTTTATCCAATGTATTGCCTACGCCGCCCTGAACCACCATTACCACAGGTGCATTGAGCATTTTGGCCACATCCGCATTGGAGAGGCCAACAACACTACCAACTCCAGGGTGTCCAGTACCTTCATAAACGATAATCTCATGCCCCTGACAAAGGATTTCACTGGCTTTTAAAATTCTTTCTTTAAAAGGGAAAGCATCCGGGTTGTCGAGAAATTGAGTAGTAGCCCCTTTCCCTAAAATAACGGGACTGTGAATATCCGGATCTAAGGTAAAGCCACTTACTTTAGAAAATAGTAAAGCATCTTTATCGGCCCGGAGATCTCCAAGATCAACGAATTTTTGCCCAACCGGCTTACAATAAGCAACACTGTGACCAGCGTCCTTTAGAGCCCTGACCAAACCAAGTGTTGAAGTAGTCTTGCCGATGTGCTGACTGGTAGCGGCGACATAAACTTTTTTACAAGACATGAGGCGGTGTTTTTTTTCTCAGAATTATGGGTGAAGGGTAAATGTACAAAAAGTTCTGAAGTAGCAAAAGAAAAAAAAATCCACAAAACTTTTTGGTAACCTACCGTAAAATGAAAAAAAATTCTTCTGTCTAAGTTCTTTTACCCTTCTGAAATCAGTTCCTTCAGGGCTGCCACCGTTGTAACAGGACGACGACATGCATAATGTTTACACAAGTATAAATTACCGGGTTCTCTGCCCAAAAGCAGCGGATATTTATCATTAGCCGATTCTGAAGTCATTAAAACCTTATTTGGGATAAATGTTTTATCCAGTTCTTTTGCCTGCTCAATGGCTTTGGGCCCAATGATCGCAATTTCATTAATGCCATAATACTCGTTTTGCATGATGGTAGCCCAGTTGGCAAATGGAGAAGGAGACTTTTTCACTACCTCTTTCATGCTCAACAACATTTCAAGTCCTTTTTCCACATAATCCTGGTTATCAAGCAACAAACCTAACCGTTGGAGGTCGTGCGCCAAGACAGAATTCCCTGATGGCTTTTCCGAATCGTAAATAGCCTTTTTCCTGGCAACGATATCAGATTGTTGAGAACTGGTAAAGAAAAAGAGCTTATCTTTAAGGTCGTAATATTCTTCAAGGATGATTTTCATAAAACGATCCGCCAACGCCAATAATTCCAGGTCAAAATGGATTTCATAAACATCCAACAGGGCTTTTATGAAAAAGGCATAATCTTCCAGATAGGCCATGTATTGCGCCTTGCCGCCATCAGCTTCAGAATAAGTGCGATAGAGGTGCCCCGTTTCCGTTTGCATATGGTTCAATACAAATTCAATATTCTTTAGAGCAACTTGCTTGTAAGACTCATCTCCTATCGCACTATAAGCTTGTGCATATGCGGAACACATCAATGCATTCCAACTTAAAAGCATTTTCTCATCTCTTCCGGGCCGGATTCTATGACTCCTGAGTTCAAAGAGTTTTTTCCTGCCGTTGGCCAGTTTCTCTTCCAATTCAGATTCCAGCAACCTGTGCTTTAAAGCAAATTCCTCTTTTGATTGCAACCTTCTCAGGATATTTACCCCTTCCCAATTGCCTTGTTGGGAAATATCATAAAAATCACAAAACAGTTCGCTTTCCTTACCAAGCGCTATTTCGACCTCTTCCTTATCCCAGACATAAAACTTGCCTTCAATCCCTTCAGAATCGGCATCAAGCGCTGCATAAAATCCACCTTGAGCATTAGTCATTTCTCTTTTAACAAATTCCAGCGTGTCCACAATAGTTTCTTCAAACAACGGATTTCGTGCAACCTTGATCGTTTTACTCAGCATTTCCACAAACAAGGCATTGTCGTAAAGCATTTTTTCGAAGTGTGGAGCTAACCATTCTTTATCCGTTGAGTATCTGGCCAAACCTCCACCTAACTGATCATAAATTCCTCCCAGCGACATAGCCTCCAGGGATAGATTCAAATGATTAAAAGCTTCTTCATTCCCGGTATGGTAATAATGATTGAGCAGGAATTGCAATTGCATCAGGTCAGGAAATTTCGGCGCTCCGCCAAATCCGCCATAAGTAGTATCAAACCGGGCTTTGATCATCCCAAAAACCGACTCAAAATCGACATCCTCAAAAGGTTTATCCGTTTTTGGTCCATCCACTAGCGGTGTAGTGAGGGCATTATCAGATTGCAGGATACGTTTCATGATCCTGTCTGCCTGCTGATCCACTGCGTCCCTGTTCTCATAAAAATTATGAACAGCAAACTGCAACATCTGTGCCCAGGAAGGCCGTCCGTGTTTTGGTTCCGGAGGGAAATAAGTTCCTGCATAAAAAGGTTTGCCGTCCGGAGTGAGAAAGGCATTGAGTGGCCAGCCTCCGTTTCCATTAATGATCTGGCAGGCCGACATATAAATATCATCCAGGTCAGGGCGTTCTTCCCGATCAACTTTAATATTGATAAAATGTTCGTTCATATATGCCGCAATGGACTCATCTTCAAAGCTTTCGCGCTCCATAACATGGCACCAGTGGCAGGTGGAATAACCGATACTGACAAGAATGGGTTTGTTCTCTTTTTTGGCACGTTCGAGTGCTTCCGGCTTCCAGGCGTACCAATCTACCGGATTATTTTTATGCTGAAGTAAATAGGGACTGGTTTCGTGTTGCAGTCGATTCATTTGTTGATTTTATTTGTTGATTTTATTTGATAATAAGTAAGAGGTCAAAATTAACCGAACCTCGAAATGGATACCTCGGAGGTTTTGTCGCTAGTAAAATTTTATCCTAAACACACGAATATGGAAAAAACTGAAATTCTGTCATAGTATAAAACAGAACATCAGCAGGCAGGGTAAAGATTGGTTGAAATGAAAATATTTACCGGCAAAGGTAACAGAAATTTACCTTTGCCGGCAAAGAAATGATTTTAAAGCCCTTTTGTCAGTTTTTGAATACCGAGACCTTCTGAAGTTTTTATTTCTATCACATACTGTCCATTAGGCAATTCGGATAAGTTCAATTCTGTTTTCCAAACATCAGCTAACTCATTAGAAATAACCACTTTACCGGAAACATCAAACACACGGATATGCTGCATTGGTGCCCTGGCGTTCTCTAATTGAATGGTAACCTGATCAACAGCCGGGATCGGAAATACTTCCAGCACATTTTCGGCAAGGATAGGATCCCTTGTTCCAACAGTCATACTATGTGTCGCGCACAACCAAAGTTCCGGATCAAAAACAGCTTCTTCAATTTCAAAATCCATAGGAATATAAAAACTCTGGCCATTCGTCTCATTATCAAAAGTCAGGGTAACGGAATTGCTTCCGCCATTAAATTGAATAGGGACGGGCATTTCAAAGAATTCAACAGAATTATGGCTCGGCGTCTGGAAGATCTCCACTTTCAGAACATCTTCAAAACTCTGTGACCATTCGACATGGTATGCGGGATATCCCTGATTGTAATACCAATCGTTAAAGAATTCTGTGAGATCCTGACCGCTCTGAGCTTCGAGGTGCTCGATCAGGTCCGGGGTTTTTGCATAACCAAAGGCCAGATCAGGATCATTCAAATAATTTTGAATGGCCTGAAAGAAATCCTCATCCCCCAGTTTCCAGCGCAACATATGTAATACCAAAGCACCTTTTGAATAACTCAACCGACCACTAAAGATCCTTCCGACATTAGTGGTATCATCCACCATTACAGAACCATCGGGATGTTGTGTAACATGACCTATCCTTTGTTGTTTCCAGTTTTCCCAACTGCCGTCGGAAATTCCAGCTTCCCGTGTTAGCCCGTCGAGATAAGTGGCAAATCCCTCGTTGAGCCAGATATCCTCCCAGCTTCCGCAGGTAATCATATTGCCAAACCATTGATGCGCCAGCTCATGAGCCTGCAAACCAACTCCCCAACTTCCCATAAAGGTCATGGTTGTGTGCTCCATTCCGCCACCCCAGCCAAATTTGGCATGGCCATACTTTTCATCGGCGAATGGGTACATGATGAATAGATCATTATAAAGGTCAAACATTGGAGGCAGCCATTCCAACATGGTTTGAGCCCACCCCAATTCCTCAGGAAATACATAATTACTTACAAGTATAGGATCACCATCAGTTGGTACAAATTGATTATAGATATCATAATTGGTAACCGCGATGGCAATCAGGTAGGCAGGGATGGGGTAATTATGCTTCCAGTGATAGATCATATCATTCCCTACCTGAAGAGAGTCCACAAGCAAGCCATTCGTAGCCACCCGATTTGGCAAGGGAGTTTTTACGTAAACATCAATACTGTCTATCTTATCATTGAGGTCTTGCTTGGCCGGCCACCAGTCCTTCGCACCATAGGGTTCTGACAACGTCCAGATCATTGGATGACCATCGTGAGAGCCCTGAGCAAAAGATCCAAACCCGCTGCCGGACGGTTCTCCCTGGTAATAGACCTTAATGGTTCTCATATCTCCCGACGCCAGAGTTTGCATTAAAGGAATGGTCAGCAATGAAGGTTCTGACTGCGTAAACGAAAGGGATTGTCCTTCAAAAATGACACTATCTACAGTTAGATTAGTATTGAGGTCGAAATGAATAGTGGTAAAGTTATCTTCTGTAACTTCAAATAAAGTCTCCACGGAACCTTTGATGTATAATTCAGCAGGGTCAACTTCCCAGTCGAAACGATGATATTTAATATCGTAGTCGGTGGTAAGTTCATTAAACCGATAATTGATCAGGGATTCGTGTGCCCTCCGCTCAGCATCTACGATATCAAGCATATAATCTTTATCGATTTCAACCTGGCCAAAGGCGGAGAAAAATGAAAAAATAAAGGTAAAGAGAAGTATATATTTTCGTGTAAACATGGATGGGAATTTTAGATTTCCAAAAAATGCAATCTAATCAATTGACCCTTCATTTTCAAAGAATTCTGTCGTCATTTTTGACTGTGAAAGGACAATTTTACAAAAGGATGAAGTTAGAATGATGGAATTGTAAAATGAAGATTTTTTTCATGTGGTTTCATTTCATTAAGGTACAGATTGGGTTTTTGTTTTTAGCGAAAGCATTAAACCACAGTGAGCACAGAGAAGGCACAGAATTCACAGAGATTAACCCGAAACATAATAAAAAACCTGAAACAATATGAAACCACATCAAACCCAATGAAACAGCGAGCCTGCGAGCCACCGTTTTTTCTTTGGGAAAAAATATCTTTTAATTACCTTGCAGCCGATGAAAGATGAATATAAAACCATTAAAAAATTAAGCACCGGAGAGTTCCGAGATCGCGGGAGTAAATTCCTGGCCTATGCCTGGCCTGTTTATTCACATGAGCAGTGGCAGGAGCATGTCAATGAATTAAAAAAAGAACATTTTAAGGCTGTACACTATTGTTTTGGTTATCGCCTGGGTACGGATAATAATGAATTCCGGGCCAATGATGACGGAGAACCCAGTGGCTCTGCCGGCAGGCCAATTCTCGGGCAGATTGACAGTTTTGGCCTAACCAATATTATTGTTGTTGTGGTCAGATATTGGGGTGGAACAAAACTCGGAGTTCCGGGATTGATCAACGCTTACAAAACCAGTGCAGCCGAGGCTTTGAGAAATGCGGAGATCATAGAAAAAACGGTGGAGGATATTTACCGGATTTCTTTCGATTACAGTCTGATGAGCAATGTGATGAATGCCGTAAAAAAGCTGGATCTCGAAATGGTACATCAGGATTTTGGGGCAGAGGCATTCCTGGATATTGCCATCCGTAAGAGTGAAGTGGAAGATACTTGTAATCAATTACGAGCTCTTGTGGCCGGAGTTCGGATCGAAGAAGAGGATAAATGGAAGGAGATTGAGGGGTTTGAAATGGAGTACACTGAAACACGTTAGTTGGAAGGAGATTGAGGGGTTCCGAAATGGAGTACACTGAAACCCGTTAAAAAAATCCGTTCATACCCGTTTTATCCGTCTGATCCGTGTTCCATCTTAAATAATATAGAACACAGATCAAACAGATTTAACTGATTTTCACGGATCAAATAGTCGTTCTCCCCAAATTGTTACTGGTACTGGTACTGCCTGCTGGTACTAATGTCTGAAGACTGAGAACTGTGAACTGAAGACTCATAAATGCAGACTAAAGTCTACGCTACTTTTTTCTCCGCTTCCACCATCTTCTGACACCCCAGATCACTCCGCCAAGCACAATCCAGAATGGCCATAAAGCCACCACCCCGATAATGAATTCCTGACCGCCACGCCATCCATTGCCAAGGGCTCTCCCTATACGGCTCCAAAATGTTTCTTTTTTGACGTTTGGTCGATCAAAATCCTGATAAACATCTAAATTCAAGGTACTTTCTCCCACCTGATCTCTCAAATGTCGCAATTGAGCTTCCGTAGATTCCACTTCTTCGACAACTTCACGTAAATGTTCTTCTACATCGAGGATTTCCTTGACTGTTTTGGCTGTTTTGAGAATTTCCCGATATCGCTTGATCACGGCCCTTTTTGATGCCAGACGAGTCTCCAGATCGACATAGCGGCGGGTGACGTCCCGACTGTTTATGGCTTTGTTGTCCACATCAATGCCAATGGATTCTATAACTTCCATTAATGGCTCCAGGCTTTCAGGGGCTACCCGGATGGTGAAATGACTTTCTATCCGGTAGGAATGCCGTGATTCTTCCTGGTCTTCGATCCTGGCATCAAACCTTTCGATTATATTATTAAGGGAATCAACCGCAACTTCATGTTTTTTCACCTCCATGGTCATTCGGGCGGTACGGATGACTTTTTGGGCTTGTTGTTTGGAGGGAGTTGGCGTAGGTTGTTGGCTTTGACCCGATCCACTTTGATTATCTGTTGCATCCATGGCCATTTTTTGATTTGATGCATCCAGGTTTAATTCTTCATTTTTAATCTGATCGAGGAAAGCAGTTGCTCCTGCAGGTCCCGAATTAGCTCTAACAAGGTCAATTTGATCCTCCATTGGCTCCCAATTGCCCACAGGTTCTTTATATTCAGCGTATTCAATATCCCCCGCAAACGAATCCATTTCATTATTATCCATAGACCCCTGACAGGCGATCAAGGCAAAAGCTAAAACTCCAAATATCATTTTTTTCATCCGTCAAATATTTTTCGGTGTATTTAAATAAATGTAATAGCATCCAACCGCTTCATGATTTTCATTTATTCTATTTAGAAAGTCGGTTTTTCCTGCCCCATAGGTCTCTCTTAACAAAAATCAATTAGAAAAACTGACTTTCTAAACAAACTCTGACTTCACAAAATACGTTTAACTGTCAAATTGTCATGATTAAGATGCAAAAATGTTTACCTTTGCACACCAATAAATGAGAATTTTTTCCACAAATGCACAAATACTATTTTTTGGAAAAATAGTATTTAAAAAAAGCATTTGCATGGAAAAACACCAATTGACATAACATTCTTAAAATCAAGCTAATGTATAACGATAATCCGACATTATCGGGACTTATCAAGCAGATAGACGAAAGCAAGCAGGGAGAAGCTTTTTATAAAGAAGGCCCTGAGGGCGGTAAGAAATTCTACATAGAAAGCTATGGCTGCCAGATGAATTTCAGTGATAGTGAGATCGTAGCATCCATTCTGGCAGAGGAAGGGTTTGGAGCGACTAGGGATATGGAAGAAGCGGATCTCATCCTTGTCAACACCTGTTCCATCCGGGAAAAAGCGGAAGAAACCGTACGTAAAAGACTGCGCCTATTCGATAAGGTTAAACAAAATAAACCTGGAACCCTCGTCGGTGTACTCGGCTGCATGGCAGAACGCCTTAAAGCCAAGTTCCTGGAAGAAGAGAAACTGGTGGATATGGTTATTGGTCCGGATGCCTACCGGGATCTGCCAAAACTGATCGCCACGGCTGAGGATGGTGAGAAAGGGGTTAACGTTTTCCTTTCCAGGGAAGAAACCTATGCGGATATCAGTCCTTTGAGACTCGATTCTAACGGAGTTACAGCTTTCATTTCCATCATGAGGGGTTGTGACAATATGTGCTCCTTCTGTGTAGTACCTTTTACCCGTGGCCGTGAACGCAGTCGTGATGCATTTAGTATTGTTGCCGAAGCAACTGATCTTTTTGACAAAGGTTACAGAGAAGTTACCCTGCTTGGTCAAAACGTGGATTCCTATAAATGGTCCAATCCTGAAACTGAAGCATCTGTCAACTTCGCACAGCTGCTTGAAATGACGGCTAAAATCCACCCTGACCTCAGGATTCGTTTCTCCACTTCACACCCTAAAGATATCACGGATGAAGTGCTGGAAACAATGGCCAAACATGAGAATATCTGTAAATATATCCACCTGCCTGTTCAGTCCGGAAATAGCCGTGTGCTCGAACTGATGAACCGCACTTATGACCGTGAGTGGTACATGGACCGTGTGAATGCGATTTATCGGTATATGCCGGATTGTGCCATTTCATCAGATATGATCGCCGGTTTTTGTACAGAAACCGAAGAAGAACATCAGGATACACTGACGATGATGGAATTTGCCAAATACAGCATGTCCTACATGTTTTACTATTCTGAAAGGCCGGGAACACTGGCTCACAGAAAACTGGAGGACGATATTTCCCTGGAAGTAAAAAAACGCAGATTGAATGAGATCATCAGGTTGCAAAACCAGATTTCTTTCAAACACAACCAGGCGGATATAGGCAAAACATTCAAGGTGTTAATTGAAGGGGATTCTAAAAAATCAGCAGACGATTTTAAAGGAAGAAACTCTCAGAATAAGATGATCGTATTCCCCAAACAAGAAGGTTTGAAACCCGGGGATTATGTTCAGGTGAAAGTGAAGGATGCGACAAGTGCCACGCTGAAGGGAGAGATTGTTAATGACTAACGGTGAACGATTGACGATTGACTATTGCGGCCTACGGTCGACGGTGGACGGCTTACGGTGAACGATTAACGGACTGAAGACTATAATTATGGAACTATTTATCAATTGTAAAAATTGCCGGGAAGATTTTAAGGTAGATTCTTCAGCGATCACACGGGGAGCATTGGAGGATGAACTTGGTCGCTATTTCCGCATGCAGTGCAGCCATTGTTTAAGTAATCAGGAATATCATGTTAATAATGTCCGGGCAAGAGTGAATAAGCGGCAAATTTTGATCTTTGGAGCAGCCATGGCGGTTTTGGCCATCGTGCTTACTTTGATTTTCCTCAGTGCGGGATTGATCGCTGCATTAACCGTAGTGTTACCCATTATTGCTTTTTCTTATTTCTATCAATCAAAATCAGCTTCGGCTAATCAATTCAACCGGATGATGATCAGGAGGGATCGAAAAGAATAGGATAATAGGATTATTAGGATGGTAGGCTTGCTGGAGTATTAAAAAAAGACTTCGATCTACTTTCCCCTGAAAACAGTTGAAAATTGTTTTACCAAAGAAAATTTATCACTGATTAATGAAAAACTTACAATCCATAAAACAACGGTACGGTATTATTGGTCGATCTCCTTTACTGGACAGGGCGTTAAGCACTGCCGTGCGGGTAGCCAATACCGATCTTACCGTTTTAATCACCGGAAAAAGTGGGGTCGGAAAAGAAGTTTTCTCAAAGATCATTCACGATAACAGCCCCAGGAAACACAATAAATTCATTGCCATCAACTGTGGCGCCATTCCTCCGGGCACGATCAATTCTGAATTGTTCGGCCATGAAAAGGGAGCATTTACCGGTGCCATCAATGAGCGAAAAGGCTATTTTGAATCTCATAATGGAGGCACCATGTTTCTGGATGAGATTGGGGAAATGCCGCTCGATACCCAGGCTTACCTGCTTCGGGTACTTGAATCCGGAGAATTTATCCGGGTGGGTTCCAATAAGATCCTGACCACAGATATCCGCATCATTGCAGCTACTAATGTTAATCTTGAAGAAAAGATTAAAAAAGGTAAATTCAGGGAGGATCTATTCTATCGACTGAATATTGTTCCGATTTCATTGCCTTCCTTAAGTGAACGACGGGAAGACATCTATATGCTGTTTCGCAAATTCGCCATTGATTTTGCAGAGAAGTATCACATTGAACCGCTTCGATTGGAAGAAACGGCGAAGCTCATGCTGGAAAATTATTCCTGGCCGGGTAATATCAGAGAGCTCAAAAATCTGGTGGAGCAGTTATCCATCTTATCAGAAGAGCGTCATATGGATGTAGAGGAGTTGCTTAATATGGCACCTCAGTTACGTGAGCGCCGACTACCTGTAATTTCCGGAGGTTCCGGTAGCCTTGACGAAAAAGGCAGTATGCAGGAAAGAGAGATTCTTTACAAACTGCTCTTTGACATGAAAGGAGACCTCAATGATCTGAAAACACTCGTTTTTGAATTGATCAAGGATAATGACCTCCAGGTTCCGGATGTACAGCAACTCAAGAGTCTGAAACAAGGAGCCTATACAGGAGAAAGAACTAAAGGTTATTATCCAGCCACCGGGCAAAAGGAACGACATGTGGCACCTGCTGCTCATTATGAGGAAGAAGACGTTTTCTCCGGTCCGGTAAAACCTGTAATGATCGATAAATCCATTCATGAAGACTACGATCAAATGGAGGTTGTTGAAGAAAACTTATCCCTCGAAGAAAATACCAAGGAACTGATAAAAAAGGCCTTAAAAAAACACAGTGGCCGCCGTAAAGATGCAGCCAAAGACCTGGGCATTTCAGAAAGAACCCTTTACAGAAAAATTAAGGAATATGAGATGGAGTAATTTGTCAAACAATTCAGCGTTATAAAAAACGATAATGGAATTGATCGGCTAAATTTTCTCTCAATCTTAAACAGCAATAATGAAACGTATTAGTCTCTTTTTGGTGATATTGACAAGTATTGTGTTCCAGCAATGTTACAGCTTAAGCGGGATCAGCCTTGATCCGAATACGGAAACTTATTATGTGGCCAATTTCAAAAACAATGCTTTCAGCTCTCCTGCAGCGCTGGAAGTCACCGTTCAGGAAGCATTAAACAACAAGATCCGTACAGAAACCCGCCTTATTTGGGACGATACAGATCCCGATGTTGAGTTTCAGGGAAGCCTTGTAGACTATGTAGTCACTTCAGAGGCTCCCAGAGCAGGAGAGACAACGGCTATTAACCGATTGACCATCCGGCTGGCTGTAGATTATATCGTTTACAATGAAGATGGCACTCCCAACGAGGACAAGGGGTGGAAGAGTAATTTTTCCTTCTTTTATGATTTTGATGCCGGGATTGATTTATCCTCTATTGAAGAGGAGGCCATTGATGCCATCCTGGAGCAATTGATGCAGGATATTTTCCAGAAGGCCTTTGCTGATTGGTAATTCCAGCTATCAGTGGTGGGATGAGCCATCAATACATAAATGAGATTTTGAAACAATTTCAAACGGCAAAGCCTTCAAATATGGCCACCCACGAAGTTGGTGGTTTTGAAAGGGCGAAGTCCACAAAAAAAGCCCTCCGATTGGTAACAAACGGAAGGCTTTTTTTTGATTAGGGTGAATAACCGGATTTGAACCGGCGACCTCTGGAACCACAATCCAGCGCTCTAACCAACTGAGCTATACTCACCAGATTTTTTAAGGAAATTTTCGTCAAAACTCCCTGCTTTATTTAAAAGCGATGCAAAGATAAATAAGTTCCATGAATTTTGAAAGACCTTACTTTAAAATTTAATTTTTAAGTAAAAAAATATCTTTTCGACTCCACTTTTATTAAACCATTGAAAACGAAAGAGGAAGAAAGTATTTCACATAAACAAATCGAAAAGACATTTCTGTCTACCGCCTTTCTTCCTGCGTTTGCATACAGGTCACGGAGCAGGCAGGTTTCCATTGTTACAAAATTAAATTTAAAGACTGCAGCAAGTTATTCCCCTCATTCCTTACTTTTGCAAAAAATTCAAGATGATAGTTGTAACAGGTGCTGCCGGGTTCATTGGCAGTTGTATCGTTCGCAAATTAAATGATGAGGGTTTTAATGAAATCATGGTGGTCGATGATTTTAGCAGGGCGGATAAAAACCTCAATCTGGAGAACAAATCCTATACCGAAAAAATGGATCGCATGGCTTTTCCTGCCTGGTTGGAAAATAATGCCGGAGCCGTAGATTTCATTTATCATATGGGTGCCCGAACGGACACCACAGAGAAAAGCAAAGCCATTTTTGACGAACTCAACCTCAACTACACTAAATCCCTTTGGAATACCTGTACGAAATTCCAGATTCCTTTGGTCTACGCCTCCAGTGCCGCAACCTACGGCCTGGGAGAACACGGTTATGAAGACCGTCATGATATCGTTGAAGCCTTAAAACCGCTTAATCCTTACGGAGATTCCAAAAACGATTTTGATATCTGGGCTCTTCAGCAGGACAACACCCCTCCCCTATGGGTTGGATTGAAATTCTTCAATGTTTACGGTCCAAACGAATACCATAAAGGGCGAATGGCCTCCGTCATTTTTCACACGCTGAATCAAATTAATGTCACTGGAGGCATGAAGTTATTCCGTTCCCACCGTCCTGATTTTGAGAATGGCCATCAAAGCCGTGATTTTGTGTACATCAAGGATGTGGTTAATGTTTGTTATTTCTTTTATCAGAACCGTGACCACAACGGATTGTATAACCTTGGAACCGGGAAAGCCCGAACGTTCTTAGATCTTGCCAAAAACACTTTCTATTCCATGGGCCTTGAGCCGAACATTTCTTTTATCGATACTCCTGAAGATATCCGGGATACTTATCAGTATTTTACGGAAGCGAATATGGATAAATTGAAGAGTATTGGATACGAAGCTCCGTTTTATTCCCTGGAGGATGGGATTAAGGATTATGTGCAGCAGTATTTGATGGAGAAGAAGATTTGGTAAAAATTTAACCGCAAGGAGCGCCAGGAAGGCGCGAAGTTCGCAAGGTCTGGAATTACTTTTCTTAGCGTGCCTTGCGCATTCCTGGCGATCTTCCGATACTATGTATACATTCGATTTAAAATCTCATTCGGAATGTCAGTTCCTTCCATTAGCGGTTAAACAAAAAACATTTCAAAACACCTAATACAATAAAAACATGTTATTGAAGACTGCGGGCTGAGGACTGGTGACTGAGGACTTGAGACTGCAGACTAAAGTCCGCTCTACGTTATTTCACCCCACTCATCCCCACATAATAGATCAGCTCCCACTCCTCTTCATTAATTCTGGAAAAGCGTCTCATCATGCCCAGGCCGATTTGCTCATTCACTAGTGTTTCCTCCACAAGATTATCCGTCAGCCAGGTATATTTGACTTCAAACCCACTTCTCGCAGGATCAAGTTCTCTATGATAATCCCAATTATCCTCGGTCCAGACAAACTGACCATTTGGTAAGGTATCATCGGCATGCTCCTTGTCCGGTTGCCCACTGAGCGGAAAGGTGATGTGAGCCATTTGATAGGCCGTGTCCCGGAGGAATTTTTTACGGAAATTGAGGAATGATTCTTCCTCGGTTTGGGAAACTTCACCTTCCGTTTTGCCGGATTTATTGCCACAGGAAAAGGCTAAAACAATTATAAATAGCAGGAACAAATATGATCTCATCTGTAATTCTTTAGATGTGAAATTAGAAATATTGTTGCAGGTTACAAGTTACTGGTTTCTGGTTAATTATTTCCTTTTAAGCAAGGCCATGTAAAAACCATCGTAACCTTCCTGAGGGTAAATCGTTTGTTCTTTTTCAAGTTCGAATTCATCCCCATGGGTTTTAAGGAATTCATGAACTTGTTGTTCATTTTCTGAAGGAAAAACGCTGCAGGTAGCATAGACGAGTTTTCCGCCTTTTTTGACCATTTGGCTGTAGTCCTTTAATATATTTTGCTGGGTCCCTTGAAGTTGCTCCATAATTTCCAGCGACAACTTCCACTTGGAATCCGGTTTCCTCCGCAGAACTCCTGATCCGGTACAGGGAACATCCAGCAAAACACGATCTGCGGATGCATGTAATTTTGAAATGGTGTCTTCTTTTATAAGCCTCGTCGTGACGATTTGAACTCCATTACGTTTTGCCCGCTGCTGTAATTCCCTGAGTTTGTCTTTATGAATATCCATGGAGGTAATTCCCCCTTGATTCTGCATAATAGCGGCAAGATGTAAGGTTTTACCGCCTGCCCCGGCACAGGCATCAATGACCTTCATGCCAGGTTCTACTTCCAAATAGGGAGCAATTTGCTGGGAGCCAAAATCCTGGATCTCAAAATGGCCTTTCCGATAGGCTTTCAGAGCTGTCAATTTTCTTCTGCCTTCAATTTGCAAGGCATTTGAAGATAAAATTTTAGCCTCTATCCCTTCTTTAGCCAATTCCTTTTGAAGTTGATCAATAGAAGTATTTAAGGTGTTAACTCTTAAAACTACAGGGGCCTCTTCGTTAAGAGCATGCAGGGTTTCAGCCCATTTCCCTTCGCCCAATTGTTCCAGACCTATTTCATCCAACCATTCGGGAATCGATTCCGCTATGCTTCTTTTTTCTTTGGCTTTGATCAACTGGATATTCACTTTATAAGTATCCAGCCCTTTGAATTCATCCCAATCGGGTAAAGCGTTGTCTAAATGGATCTGGTAAATTCCAAAAATATTCCACCAGTCCTCGATACTTTGCGGTTGTTTTCCGGCCACTTCATACAACAAGCGGTACCAGCGGATTATTCCGTAAATATTTTCGGCCACGAACCGGCGATCCCTACTCCCCCACCTTGGGTCTGATTTGAGGGTTTGGGCCACTACTGTGCCGGCGTGTTCTCCGTTATGGAAAATGCGTTGGAGGGCTGAGTTGACAGCTTTTATCAGATTTGGGTAGTATCGCATGAATGAAATTTTTTGAGAATCCAAAACTAAGAAAGGTGGGCGAAAAAGAGTGGATATTAGGTAAAATAAAAAAGCTGTCCCAAGTGGAACAGCTTTTATTTGTGGAGACGCCGAGAGTCGAACTCGGGTCCAGTGAAAGCACTCGAAAGCCTTCTACATGCTTAGTTCCCAATTAAATTTTCGAGGTGGTGGTCGGATTGGAAACCCTCCTAATCATCACCCTTATCTCCTAAATCTCACCTTTTGATCGGAGCCGGTCAAAAGGCCAGTCTGAGGGTTGTTTGATGTGCGGCACCGCTGTGTATCAGACATCAAGCGAGCGGCACAATGGTGCGCTAATTCCTAGAATTAGGCAGCCATGGCAAAACGTGTGTTGCCATATAAAATTGTTAATAATCATTTGTTAACGGAGTGAATTATTATGCTCCGACATGCTTACTAACCAGTTACATTTCCTGTCGATGCCAGTACGTCCCCTGGTGTTATTTTAAAAAACCATTCTTCTTTTAGAACGGCCTGCAAAAATAAGAACTATTTTATTAAGAAAAAAGTTCAGACAAGGTATAAAATCCTTATTTTTGCGGCGCTCAAATCAATTAAAATCAAAACAACATATGAAAATAGGAATTATCAAAGAAGGCAAAACTCCGCCTGATTCAAGGGTTGCGCTCACTCCCGAACAATGCGCTCATATCAAATCAGCTTTTGGCCTTGAAGTAGTTGCCCAATATTCTGATGTACGTGCCTATAAAGATGATGAATATGCTCAGGCAGGTATTCCCTTGGTAAATGATGTGTCAGATTGTGATTTTCTCATGGGTATCAAGGAAGTACCGGTGGATATGTTGATCCCGGATAAAAAATACAGTTTCTTTTCCCATACCATCAAAAAACAGTCGTACAACCGTAAATTACTCCAGGCTATTCTTAAAAAGAATATTACCCTGGTTGACTATGAAGTGCTTACGGACGAAAAGGGTCGTAGATTAATTGCTTTTGGGTATTATGCCGGTATGGTAGGAGCTCACAATGCCCTGTACACTTATGCTCAACGATCCGGTACATTTGAAATGAAAAGGCTGAAAGATTGTTTTGACTACGCCGAAGCCAAAGATTCCTACCAGCATATCAACTGGCCAGCCATTAAAATCGTCCTTACAGGTGGCGGGCGTGTATCCTCTGGTGCCGTCAAAGTTTTGCAGGACATGGGGATTAAAAAAGTATCTCCTCAGAATTTTCTGGAAAAAGAATATAACCATATCGTTTTCACGCAAATCGATTGTGATAATTATGTAAAAAGAAAAGACGGAGGCGAGTTCTCTTTCCCTGACTTCTTTGGTAATCCGGAAGCTTATGAGGGTACCTTCGCTCCATATGCAAAAGCGGCGGATGTAATGATCAACGGTATTTTCTGGGACAACAGGGCACCGGCATTCTTTACGGTTGAAGAAATGGCTCAGCCGGATTTCAATATCAAGGTTATTGCTGACGTTACCTGCGATATTGCTCCTGTGTCATCCATTCCTTCCACATTGAGAGCTTCCAAGATTAGCGATCCTATTTTTGGATTTGACCCTAAAACAGGCAAGGAAACAACTCCTCACCAGGAAGGTATCATCGACATGATGACCATTGATAACCTGCCAAGTGAGATCCCCCGGGACTCTTCAAAGGCTTTTGGTGATATGTTTATCGAGCACATACTTCCGGAATTGATCAAAGAAGAAAGTGATGTCATCAAGCGGGCTACCATTGCAAAAAACGGTCAGCTTGGAGAGTCTTTTGTGTATTTAGAAGATTATGTAAAAGGGCTGGAGTGATAGAAAAAAAAGCTTTCTTTCAAGCAAACGATAATCTAAAAAAGGATTTTTTTTGTAATTCTCAGAATGCGATAGGACATTTGGGTGAAATTTTATTGCCAATATCCTATGAAGATTCCTATTTTAGCTTTTGAAACCAACAAATAGTTCTCAACCCACTAAGAACCCGCACCTTATTTTCAGATTTTTTTTGCCTAAGCCGTGCCTGCTGTCTGGGAGGCTGTTGGTTATTTTACTTAATCATATCAAGAAAATGGTGCCATGAAATATGTACTTCTACTATTTATCTTCACAGCCTTTGCTATCACGCTAAAGGCCCAACCGGCCAATGATGAGTGCTCAGGTGCACAGACACTCATCCTATCTTCCCCACTGGATTGCAACGACAACAGTACTGCCACCAACACCTTTTCAGGCACCAATATAGCAGCTACCACAACTGCCCCCTACCCTGCCTATGCGGCTTGTGCGGGTGGACCAAGCCCTTCTGCAAGCTCTGAAGTATGGTACACTTTTACTGCCGTGGGTGATGAAACCACCATCACCGTCACTTCAGGACTTGCCAACCCGGTACTCATTTTATTTCAGGGTAATGATTGTAACGACCTTTTTCCCGTAGCCTGTGCCACAGGCACATCGATCAATGCCTTCACTGCAGAAGGAGGAAATTATTATTTGATGGTTGCAGGTGGCAATACAGGAGACCAGGCTGCATTTGATCTGCACTTTTTTTCAGAAAAATACTGTCATCTGTGCCTTGATGCGGAAGAGGTATCCTGGACAGCGGAACCTAGCGACCCATACGGATATTACGCGCCCGGGCAAACAGTAGAATTTTGTTTCAGCATCAGCCAGTGGGAAAATAATGGTAGCAGAAAACTTCACGGAATCACATTTGAAATGGGTTCCGGATGGGATCCTTCCACCCTTACACCATCAAACTTCGGACCTAATGACAGTTATGGATATTGGGATTTTTATCCATTCTGGACAGGTTGTCACTCCGGGGATAATTTCGGCCCCGGGTTTGCTTTCGAATCTACAGCCAGTGCACACCCCACTTGTACGACCGGTATTTTAGATAGCGACCCCGGAAATAATTATGGGATGATTGTTCAAAACGCCAACGATCCTCCGTCTCCTTTTGTATTCTGCTGGCAGATTACGGTAAATCCTGCTGCCAGTCAGGGAGCAGATCTCAGCCTGAATGTAATAGTTTCCAGTGATACGGACAGTGGCAGCTGGTGGAATGGTGTCAGTTGTTATCCCGATGGTTTCCCATTGTTCACTTCCCTTGGTACGGTCAACGACTGCGGGTCAACAACCGTAGACGTGATCTCTGCAGACCTTACTTGTCCGGGCGCCAACGACGGTTCATTTTCTGTATCTACCTCTCAAAATTTAAATTTAACGATTTACAATCCCAATGGAAATCAAATGGGCTCCTGTAATAATTGCAATTTTTACAACCAAAATAATCTTGCTCCCGGAACCTACACCATCACCGCAATAAACCCTTCTACCGGTTGCAATTATTCAGCTTTCGCAAATATAGGTACCAGCCCTATTGAAGCCATCACTTTAGAACAACTCAACTTGCCTTGTCTCGGTGAAAATGTCCTGTTCGAAGCACAATATCAAGGTAGCCAGTCCGTAATTTATGAGTGGACAGGCCCAGGCGGCACATCCTATACCGGACAGACTATTTCTGTCAATACGCCGGGAACCTACGAGGTTATTGCTAACCTGGGTTCCTGCTCCTCTGCCCCTTATTCCATTGAAACTGAATATGTCAACTTCACACCGCAAATTCTCACAAACATCAGTGAAGTATGCGAAGGCGACGAAATAACATTATCTGCAAATGACGGGGTTTCCTGGATCTGGACGAACCTAAATACCGGAACTGACATAGGAACCGGTGAAAATTTAACCTATACTTTTTTTGAAAACACCGATATCGAACTCACCGCTACGGATGACAATGGATGCTCTGAAACCGATCAAATTACCATTACTGTAAATCCATCGCCGGAGATCACCATAAATGTGGATGGAAATGGTTGTGCAAATACAGAAACGACTCTGACTGCGTCCGGAGCATTGACTTATAGCTGGGATGATGACCCCACAGCGGGGAATCCAAGAACTTTAAGCAATTTATCCAGTGGCTATCATACATTTATCGTAAACGGAACCGATGGCAACGGCTGTGTAGGTACGGGAATTATTGAAGTCGAAATTTTCCCAACACCGGAGGTTACTCTCCAGGTTTCTCCTGAAGAGGTTTGCCAGGGAGAAGAAGTAACCGTTTTTATCGATGGTAATGACTGGACAAATATTTTCTGGGGCGATAACATTGGGCCAGTTAATACTCCATCAGTAACCTTAACACCAACCACGGACCTGGTAGTGTCTGCTGAAATTACCAATTCATCAGGTTGTATTGAAACCTTTTACAATAATATCATCGTCAACGAGTCATCCCAGCCAGTGGAGGTAATGTGTTCCAATATCACTCCCAATAGTATTGATTTCACCTGGAATGATATGGCCTCCGTTGATGGATATGAAGTGATTATCAATGGAGGAACGCCTACTATGGTTGCAGTACCAGAAATTCAGGTAAATAACCTGAGCCCTGATACAGATGTGGAGATTATTGTTACGCCAACCGGCAATATTACCTGCCCCCAAAGTGATACCATTATTTGTACAACCTTGTCCTGTACAGGAATATCCCTGGATATCGACCCAGTGGAAGACATTTGTCAATATGATACCCTTGCTGCCTTTCCTCTGACATTTATAGCTTCAGTCCCAGGGATCGCTTACTGGGAAGGCAACGGGATTATTGATGTTGACAATGGCATTTTTCACCCTGATTCTGCCGGAACAGGAATCCATGAAATTATTTTATCCTATACCATCGATGAGTGTATTTACAGGGATACGACCTCCATTACTGTTTTTTCGGTTCCAACGGCAGAATTTTCGTTGGATACAAATTTGATATGCTTAACTGATACAGTTCAGTTAATGTACACCGGTACTGCAGGAAATGAAGGTATCTTTAATTGGAATTTTGGAAATAGTGCCGAACAAATTGATTCGCTAAACGAAACCTATCTCCTTCATTGGGATATGGCCGGACCCGATACCATCAGCCTTTCCGTATCTGAAAACGGATGTTTTTCAGATACGTTGTTACAAACAATTACCATCGAGGAACCCCTTTCTGTACCCGTGATCGATTGCTTAAACCAGGCAATAGACAGCCTCACTTTCAGTTGGTCAAACATTCCGGAGGCTATCGATTATACCTGGTCCATCGACAATGGACCGGCAGTGACCACAACGGATACTTTTGTCAACGTGAACGGTCTTATGCCGGAAACCGATGTACTGATTTCTTTAACCATCAATACCGATCATCCTTGTGGTCCGGTTACAAGTGAACAAACGTGTTCCACTTTACCCTGCCCGCAGGTAAGTATCGATATCCAGGAGCTTTCAGATCAATGTCTTGATGAAAACACCCCCGTACTCACGTTAGCAGCAGATGTCATTGGAGGAACGAGTGAAGGCACGCTCACCTGGAGCGGAGCAATGGGTATCAATGGCAACAGCTTTGACCCGGAAGAAGCAGGTATTGGCGAGCATATCATAATTGCCACCTATACAGATGGTTTTTGCTCGTACACAGCACAAGATACCATCAATATTTTTGCGATACCCACCAGCGACTTTTCCTTGAGTACAGATAGTATTTGCCTCAGCGAAGCAGTGACAGTCACTTATACGGGAACAGCTTCACCTTCTGCCGAATTCAATTGGTCTTTTGATAATGGCATTGCAGCTCCCGGTGATGGGGTCGGACCCCATCAGGTTAACTGGCCAACTGAAGGACAACAGATCATTAGCCTTACGGTAACTGATAATGGCTGTACAGGCGCTACCTTCCAGGATACCATAACCGTACTTCCGGGCGTATATGCTCCTGAGGTCGATTGTAATTCCACCACCTCGACAATTGTATTTAGCTGGGAAGAGGTTCCCGGAGCCATAGGATATACTCCCTCTATCATTTCTGCTCCTTCTTATGCATCCACCGAATTTGATGAAATTGCGTTGACCTTTACGATAAGTGACCTTAATCCGGAAGACGAGGTAGAAATTTCACTTACTATACATTCTTCCGGTCAATGTCCGGATGTAACAACTTCACAAATTTGTAATGCCCTGGAATGTCCCACAGTGGAAATAATGCTGGATGAAGTTGATCCTATATGCCTTGACAACTCTTCATCTCCAATCACATTGTTCGCCAATATTACCGGTGGTTCCGGAAACGGGGCCCACCAGTGGACAGGAACAGGTATTACCGACACCATCGCCGGAACTTTCGATCCTTCGATTGCCGGAGCCGGCACCTGGAATATTGAATATAATTATTCCGAAGAGAACTGTAACTACAGTGCGACAGCTGATATTGTTGTTAATGATACTCCCCCAACAGCCTCCTTTGATGTATCAATAGATACACTTTGTATGGACAGCAGCCTGGTAGTCACCTATACCGGTACAGCAGATAGCTCAGCCACTTTCAATTGGGACTTCGGAACCGGATCAGCTTTCCCGGGAACGGGCACTGGTCCACACAATGTATCCTGGTCAACTTCAGGACCAGATACCATAAGACTATCCATATTCGAAAATGGATGTACCTCCGAATTGTATGAGGTGCCTGTTTTTATTGAAAGTCCGATAGAGGCACCTGAAATTTCCTGTATGCCTGATTATGATGCAGTTACTTTCACGTGGGAGGCAGTTTCAGGAGCTAATGACTATGATATTGTGGTAATTGACGCTCCCGTGTATGCCTTGACCGAATATGATCCGAATAACCTAACCTTTACGGTTTCCAATTTAAACTTTGGAGATCCGGTTACCATAATGGTTAGTGCACTGACCGGCAATTCCTGCGGTATTTCGAACAGCATTTCCTCCTGCGAAGCGCTAACCTGTGAACAGCTGAATTTTGTCCCTACCGCTTTTGGTCCTTTTTGTGAAGACGAATCCCCGCAACAGCTCCAGGCTTCCATTGATGGGGGCAACGATGGCACTTATACATGGATTGGAACAGGGATCGATTCATCCGGCCATTTCGATCCTTCAGCTTCAGGAACAGGGTCAATTGACCTCTCTTTGACTTACACAGAAGGTATTTGCATTTATGACACAAGTTTCTCGGTAATGGTCTTGCCAACTCCTGAAGCATCATTCAATGCCCCCTCCGTACATTGTATGGATGACATAATGACTCTTGCTTTCAATGGTCAGGCCTCTTCTGAGGCGACTTATGAATGGGATTTTGATAACGCCATAGTTTTAACTGGTTCCGAAGCAGGTCCTTATGAACTGTCATGGCCTGCAAGCGGCACAACAGCAATAACCCTCATAGTTGATGACGGCGGATGCACTGATACCCTTATCCATGAAATTCAGATCGACGCTCCCCTTGCAGCACCGGTTATCAATTGCGAAGAAACAACCTTGTCGAGTATACTTTTTAGCTGGGAGTCTGTCCCGGGCGCCAACACCTATGCAATTGAAGTGCTCACCGGCCAAAGCGGGACTCAAAACGGAAACTCCTTTTTAGTGGAAGGTCTCGCGGAGGGGGAATCAGTCACTATTGAGGTAACTGCGATCGGTGATTCCGTATGTGGGAATAGTTCAGCAGAAATGACTTGTACGACTATTACCTGTGAACCTGTGAATTTATCCCTGATCGGGGATGAAAGTGTGTGCATTGGATACCCTGCGACAGTCAGCTTTAATTTTGATACTCCGCTGGTTGGTCCATTTCTTGTCGATTATCGAATCAACAACGATACAGTGACAATGGTCAGTATTGGAATAGGTCAATTCCTCAACTTTGATAACCTGCAAACAGAAACAACCATTGAAATTCTGAACATCATTAACCCCGATCAACCTGCCTGCAACATCACTTCGGGGCAAATATGGACGATTAGTGTTGAGGATCCCGCTGAGGCCGGTGAACCACCTTTGGGACTTTCTTATTGTACCAATACAGAAGATATCGTTGATCTCGATGCACAGCTCATTGGAGCCGATACCGGTGGAACCTGGGTAGAATCCTCAGAAGTACCAAGTATGGGAGGTGCCTTTGACCCTGCCTCAGCTACTTTTATTCCTGCAGGACAAGCTCCCCAAACCTACGCTTTCACCTACACCGTTTCTGGAAATGTTTGCCCTGATGATGCCGTTACACTGGAGATCACCCTTCTGGAAACTCCTGTCGCAGATGCCGGTGACGATACCAGTCTGGACTGTGTGACCGGTGAAGCCCCAATCGGTGGTAATGGCACCACACCCGGAATAATGTATAGCTGGTATAGCGATAATGCTTCCGCAATTATTGAAGATCCAGTGTCGGCAATAACATCGACGAATCAACCTGGACAATACACACTGATTGTCATTAATAATTCTGGGTGTATGGACTCTGATATTGTCAACATTTCTGAACCAACTTCCATTCCCGAAATGACCATATCCTCAGAGAATGTAACCTGCTTTGGAGAAAATAACGGTATTATTAATATTGATGATGTTGCCGGAGGAATGCCGCCCTACACCTTTAGTCTGAATGGAAATCCGGGTGTGCTGGACACCGCTTTTCAAAACCTTGGAGCAGGTGAATATTTACTGCTCACAGAAGATGCCAATGGTTGCGCTGCATCCCAAACCATAATCATCACAGAACCGGACAGCCTTTATGTACTGTTAACCGGAGATTTTGACAATGATCAAAATATCATCACATTAGGGCAATCGCTGACCATTACTGCTACTTTCACCCCTAGTGCTGGCATAAGCCAAATGATCTGGGATCCGGAGGAATTGAACAATGCAACTGTCCTGAACCCTGTGATTGTTACTCCGCAAAGTAATACAACTTACGTCCTTAATATCATCGATGAAGCGGGTTGTGAAGCTGCAGCCTCATTACAAGTTAATGTGGCTGCCAGGCGGAATCTTTATTTCCCTACCGCTTTTTCACCTAATGGTGACGGTATTAACGATCTGTTCTTTGCAGGTGCGGGCCCGGGCGTGGAATCCATATCCCGTTTTGAGATTTATAGTCGATGGGGAGAACTGTTGTTTATCCAAAAAGGTGTTTTGCCCAATGATCCCTCAGCAGGGTGGAATGGTACTCAAAAGGGAAAGTTATTAAATTCCGGAGTTTTTATTTACCTGGCAGAAGTTGAATTTATTGATGGGAAAACGGAGGTTTTTTCAGGTGAAGTACTTTTGATGCGATAGAAAAACCCCAGAAAGTTTTCTGTTAACTTCAAAAATCTTCTTCCACCCATAAAAAATCTAAGAGTAAAAAAAATCCCGAATTTTGGCCAAGGCCAAAATTCGGGATCACTCTTATTCTTTAGAAATTACATTACATCTGCTCTGACTTTTGAAAAAGTTTCAAAGTCCGAATGGATGCATTATTAATTTCCATTTTAACAGCATTATTGTTTTACAACTGGCTTACTCCATACTTTACCATTAGAGGTGAATTTCACAAAGTAAATTCCATCTGACAGCAGGCTCATATCCAGTTCGTAAACCATTTTCTGATTGTTGTCAACCGTAATTTCCTGTCCAAAAGCATTAACCAGACGAATACCGTCGATAACTTCAGCAGTACGGATGATCAGTCTGTCAGACACCGGATTAGGGAATACTTCCGTTACTACCGGTTCCGGATCATTTACTGCATCAATCAAATCGATATCTGCCAAATACCGTGGGAAAATCTGGTAGCCTTCCGTATATGGTGAAGAAGAATCAAATTGACCACCAATACCTGTGAGGTTGAATGCCTGTGTTGGAGCCGAAGTTCCATACACATCAACATCATTATCAATTCTCATGGTATAAGTATTGGTACCGTCCGTAACATTTACGTTAAATCCGGAGCCGCTATTTGTCCATTCAGCAGGGTCTACCAGGGTCAGGTTTTCGATCTTAATCAATTGTGATTCTGTTGTTTCATTCAACTCTGTTACAACAGTCGGATCAAATAAAGCATTATCTGCCGAAACCATCCAAACGGTATCAGGAATGATCTCAATCAGACCGTTGTACTGATCAATGGTTCCCTGAACAATGATCTCGTCACCTTCTGTTACCGTGTATCCGTAGTCACTGTCAAAATTGAATACATTGATACCATCATTATTGGCATCAATCAAAGTGAACTGTAATCCGCCCGGGCGAAGATTTACACCATAGACAACTCCCTGTAACTGGAATTCCTCATCTAAGGATTCTGCGACTCCATCGCCATCAACTATTGTTGCAGGTCCAATATCACTAACTGCATAGAAAATATCGTTATCTTCAATCTCGATGGTATAAACATCAAAGTTTTCATCCACGGTAGCATTTGTCGAACTCAAAACCAAGACAACAGTTTCCAGGTCTTCCGGATCCATATCATCGATGATCGGAACGGGCAGATAAACCGTATCTGTAGCAAACCCGGAAAGGAACATCGTCGTATCGCTCCAGATAAAGTCATCTCCTTCCGTAGCGGTAGTTGTCAATACACCGAGAGATACTGTTACCTCCCAGGATACCAGGTCACCGGCAGGATATTCAACTCCTACCTCAACAGTACCGGCATCTTCATCGACATTCACTCCAGTTCCAAGGAATTTCACTGCGCCTTCAGTGGTGATCAGTTCAATATCAGCGATATATCTTGGCAAAATCTGGTAGCCACCCAGGTATGGAGAAGAAGAATCAAATTGTCCTCCCAAACCGGTCAAATTAAAGGCTGAAGCCGGAGCAACCGTTCCATACAGATCAACATCCGCATCAATACGCATGGTGTATGTATTGGTTCCATCCGTAACATCCACATTAAAACCGGAACCACTGTTTGTCCAATCGGCAGGATCTACAATGGTAAGGTTCTCAATAGTCACCAACTGTGATTCTGTCGTCTCATCCAACGCTGTTACAACCGTAGGATTAACTAACATATTTCCGGAAGAAACCATAAAAGCGGTATCAGCATAGATCTGTGCAAGACCATTGTACTGTCCGATCTCTCCGCGAATGATAACTTCATCACCTTCATTCACTGTATAACCAAAATCATTACTGGAACTGAAAACGCCGATTCCATCATTATTTCCATCAATAATAACAATCTCCAAACCACCGGGACGTCTGTTAACACCGTAAACAACTCCCTGTAACTGACAGGCTACATCCAGAGAATCGACTACACCGTCAGCATCAACTGTCGTAACCACCCCGATGTCGTATGGTGGGTAGTTTGGATCGTTTTCCATGATGATCTCAATATCGGCCATGTAACGAGGCAGGATCTGATAGCCCTCCAGGTATGGTGAGGAAAAGTCAAACTGTCCTCCCAAACCGGTTAAATGAAATGTTCCTGTTGGCGCTGATGTCCCGTAAAGGTCAACATCTGCATCGATCCGCATGGTGTAGGTATTTGTTCCATCAGTTACATCCACATTAAAACCGGAACCACTGTTTGTCCAATCTGCGGGATCAACAATGGTGAGGTTCTCAATAGTCACCAACTGTGATTCTGTCGTCTCATCCAACGCTGTTACAACCGTAGGATCAACTAACATATTTCCGGAAGAAACCATAAAAGCGGTATCAGCATAGATCTGTGCAAGACCATTATACTGTCCGATCTCTCCGCGAATGATAACTTCATCACCTTCATTCACTGTATAACCAAAATCATTACTGGAACTGAAAACGCCGATTCCATCATTATTTCCATCAATAATAACAATCTCCAAACCACCGGGACGTCTGTTAACACCGTAAACAACTCCCTGTAACTGACAGGCTACATCAACAGAATCAACAACGCCATCCGCATCAACCGAAGTAACTACACCGATATCATAAGGAGGAAAGTTTGGATCCGTTTCCATGACAGTTTCAATATCTGCCATATAACGAGGCAAGATCTGGTAACCGCTGGTATACGGAGAGGAAGAATCAAACTGGCCACCTAAACCAGTCAAATTAAATGGTTCGGTTGGAGCAGATGTTCCGTATAAATCCACATCGGCATCAATACGCATGGTGTAGGTATTGGTTCCATCAGTAACATCAACGTTAAAACCGGAGCCACTGTTGGTCCAGTCGGCAGGATCAACAATAGTCAGATTTTCAATTTTTATCAATTGTGATTCAGTTGTTTCATCTAATGCTGTTACCACTGTTGGTGTAACCAATGCATTACCTGAAGAGACCATCCAAAGGGTATCCGGGTTGATCTGTGTCAATCCGCTGAATTGGCTGATTGATCCCTGTACTATAATTTCATCTCCCTCATTTACGGTATAACCAAAATCATTACTACTACTGAAAAGGCCAATACCGTCATTATTGTCATCAATAATTGTAAACTGAAGGCCTGAAGGCCTCACATTCACACCATAAACAACCCCCTGGATCTGACAGGCAACACCCATTGAATCAACAACGCCATCCGCATTAACACTTGTCACTGCACCAATAGAATAAGCCGGGATCGGAGTATCATTGTCTTCAATGGTAATGGTAAATGTGTTGGCAATCACATCTGCATCAATATTTGCACCTGCAAGACCGAGTACAACCTGTTCTGTGCCTTCCACATCCTGATCGTCGACAATTGCAACTGAAAAGTAAATGGTATCTGTTTCAAAACCAGACACAAAAGCAGTGGTATCTGACCAGTTAAAATCTGTAGCTAATGTCGCTGTCGAACTCCCATTATTAAGTGTAACAGAAAATTCCCAGGGCACTGCATCTCCTGCCGGGTATTCAACACCCACCTGGACGGATCCTGCCCCTTCATCGACAAAGGCTTCAGTTGAGATAAAACGAACTAAAAAATCAGATTGGCAATTGGATGCGGCCCCGGGGTTAGCCAGGACATCAAATCCATTTATATCTGCACCACTATCGGTTGCAGCAGCCTGCCAGTTGGCAGAGTCGTTATTATCAGCTCCCAGATCACACAATACAAGGGAAGAACCTCCTCCATCAGCCGGCGCTTCGGGCCAGCCATTGGCATCATCATAATCTACAATATCCACCATTACATCAGAAGGATCATTGATGATTATATCTTCCCCCCCGTTACTGAGTCCGCCGCTCGTCCATTGAAATGCGGTTACCCCAAAGTTATTCAACATGGCCAGTGAATCCACAGCTACCAAAACATATTCTCCTGACATCAGCATATGTGAAGGAAAGGTAAAATTAACGCCTTGATCAAAATAATACCCTTGCAGATTCACTGCGGTACCTGCATTATAAATTTCAATAAACTCAAGAGAATCTGTTCCACTCTCCGGTGGATTGTACATTATTTCAGAGATCACGAGCTGGGCATTAAGGCCCACAAATGTAAAAGCTAAAAAAAGTGGTAGTAGAAACCTTTTCATAGAAATGCATTTTGTGAAGATGTGATGAGCGCAAAGAAGTCACCATCTTCCGGGTTATGAAGAATGTTTGCAGGTGATATTCCTGTAAAACCGTATTAGATCGGGTAGCGATTATCACCTGTTTACAAAGTTAAAATATTCCGAGAGAACGAAAAATCAGATATCAAAAAACAAAAGCCATCCCTCAGGGATGAAGGATGGCTTTTGAAAAGAAGTTGAATTAAAAATTAGAATCTAATCTTCAATCCGGCATTCCATGTACGTCCGAAACCAAAAATACCACGGTTATCGTAGAATTCGTTAACCGGAGTATTAGGATCGTCAACGATACTTGTATTCATTTCAGATACATACTCTGTATCCAATACGTTATTCATGTTGAATTTCGCTGTAAGGTTCAATCCAGCAATATCAAAGTTATAGCTCAAACCAGCATCAACGAGTGAGTAGGAAGGCAATTCAGCCACTTCACCACCCGGGCTCTGGAACTGAGAATCGTCTACGCTGTAATTAGCAAACAAGTTAGAAGCAAAGTAGTAATCAGCATAGATACGTAACCCTTGCACAGGCTTGAATGTTGCACCGATAGAAGCAGTCGTCTGAGCTGCATCACCAACTTTCAATCCATCAGCATAGATAGTCAGGCTACCTTCTGGCTTTTGCTGGTCAAGGTTGTACCCCTGAGCTTCAAAATCACTGCTGTACACCCAGTTACCGACAGACAACATACCGTTGATATCGATCCAGGAAACAGGAATCAAAGTGAACTCCAACTCAACTCCCATGTGAGTCTGAGATACGTTTTCGAAGTTGTAGAGAATTTCCTCATCCATTGCATTGTCAATGCTTACGTCAAACTGACGATTACCCCACTGAGTGTAGTATCCGTTCAATTTAGCTTTGAAAGCTCTGCTACGGAAACCATAACCAGCCTCGAAGGCAACAACAGTCTGATTCTTAACATCCTCGTTAACATCATTGACGAAGTTGATGAATACGTTGTCAAAAATAGGCTGACGTGAGAAGTAACCACCATTTACGAAAATATTGGAAGAAGCACTGATGTTGTAGTTAGCACCGAGTTTTACGGTTCCACCCATGAATGATTCCCAGTCAGAAGTCTGAGCTTCGTCACTGTCAAGGTAGTTGAAGTAATCAATACGCTTGAAGCCCTGGTTTGAACCAGTTGCAGAAATGAACACAGAAAGGTCATCCTTTGAGTATTCCAACTGTCCGAAAAGACCGATCCATCTTACCAGACCATCATTGTGGTAGTTCAATACGTTGTTACCATCGATGTAGCTATTGTCAGAGAAACTTCCGAATTCTGCCGGAGACTCTTCCGTAATCAGGTTATCCGGATTATTGTCATCCGCGCGGGAAACATATCCATCCAATCCAAGGAGGTTTTCAACACGACGGTAGTGGATACCTTTATAGTAACGTCCGTCCAAACCTGCAGTCAAAGTCAGGTTAGAGTTCAGTCTGTGAGTCAATGTTGAGTAAACACCATACCAGTTATGAGAATTCATTGAAGCTCTACGGATAAATCCGTCACCACTGCTGGTTGCAGTGTAAGTACCATTGTCATCGGGGTCTTTTGTTCCGAAGGAAGTAGCCTGACCCTGGTTGTAAGCAACGATATCATCAAACTGAATCACACCTTCAGCATTTCTGAAATCAGTGTCCGTATCAAACATTCCTGCCAGACGGCCACGAGATCCTGTTCCACCTCCACGTCCCAATGAAACGTAAGCAGAAGTTTTCAGGTCTGTGTTTTCAGAAATAGTCCAGTAGTGGTTAAAAAATGCTTTTGGCTTATGGTAGAAGTTTCTTCTCCATGAGAATTCTTCACCATTCAATTCACCGGATAACCAGTTGAATCTAATACCATTGTTGTAACCATAACCACCTTCATCAGGCTTGTTATCAGGATCAACAAACGTTCTCAAAGTTACTCCGTCAAATGATCCGGGAATGAAACGCTGGTGGTGCCATTGTGGTGCACCAAGAGCAGTGAAAGAGATCATGTGCTCGTTGTTGAAACGCTTGGTCAAAGAGGCGAAGTAGGAGAAAGCGCTGAACGCTGTCCCGTTGATGTAACCATTACCTCTGGTGTGTGTACCTTGTGCAGTAAAAGCCCATCCTTTTTCGCCCAAACCAGTTGACAATACCAAACCATATTTCTGGTAGCCATCGTTACCGACTCCGGCAGAAACAATACCACCTTTTTTCATATCGGCAGCATTGGTTACGATATTGATAGAACCACCAACTGCAGGAACAACCAGTTTGGAAGCTCCCAAACCACGCTGGAAGTCAATACGGCTGGTTACATCTGAAAGACCGGCCCAGTTTGACCAGTAAACCCATCCGTTTTCCATATCGTTTACAGGAATACCGTTGATCATCACGGCAGTATTTCTCTGGTCGAATCCACGAACATTGATACGAGAATCTCCAAATCCACCTCCGGCTTTTGTTACATAAACGGAAGGAGACTTACGAAGGATCTCAGGGTATTCCTGGTTTCCTACCAAAGCTTCAATTTTCTCGCCTGAAATGGTAGATACCGCTACTGGTGTACGACGGTCAATCGCAACTGAGGCAACAACCTCAATCTCTCTCAGACCAACTGCACCAAAGGCCAGTTCTACAGTTCCAAGGTCAGCAGTTCCATCTACTGATACATCTTTTTCCATATCTTCATATCCAGTGTATGAAAATATCAATGTGTAGTCCCCTTTGTCAGGGAAGTTAATTTCGAAATTTCCGTCAAAATCAGAAATAGTACCGGTGAGTGTACCTTTTACCAATACGGAAACGCCAATTAACGCATCATTGCTTTCAGCATCAACAATGGTTCCTTTGACAGAGTTCTGTGCAAAAACAACCATTACAGCTGCTAACAAGAAAAAGCAGGTAGTAAAAAGCTTCTTCATAATAAATTAAGTTAATTTAGTTAATGAATAAAATCCACCGTAAAGGTAAACAACACGCCTGACTTAACTTGTGTCAGAGGTTAACTTTTTGTTAACTTTTAGCCGGCATATTGTTATCACTTTTCATTTCATTCAATATCAAGCCATTATAAGGGCTTTTTAATTCAAAAAACTAAAAAAAATCAATTTTTTTTAGAAATTAGCCTGTAAATAAGGCCATAGAATATGAAATTTAAGAATTCCCTTCTGCTTATAGCAGTAGTACTTACTGCTGTCTTGTGCTTGTCTCCCACTCAAAATCCAGTGGGGAAAGACAGTGTGATTGAAACTCTTCATTACAATGAAAAATCTCCGCAATATTACATCAGTGCACATCGCGGCGGTCGAAATATTAAAGGATATCCCGAAAATGCAATCCCAACATTTGAATACACCCTGAAAAGGGTTCCCGATGCGCTCATTGAAATGGATGTGAATATCACTGCAGACGGTGTATTGATCTTAATGCACGACAAATCACTTGAACGTACAACCACTGCATCTGGGTTGGTTTCGAAAACCTATTGGTCAGAAATCAGCAATGTTCAATTGCTGGATGATTTCGGCAATATTACCCCATTTACCGTTCCAACCTTTATTAATGTGCTCAAATGGGCTAAGCCACGCGGAGTAATTCTCAAGGTGGATATCAAAAGAGGAGTACCCTATGAAAAAGTTATCCGTACCATCGAAAAATATGACATGACGGACCAGGTGGTCCTCATTACCTATTCTGCCGAAGGCGCTGAAGAGGCTTATAAACTTACCCAGGAAATGATGATCTCCGCTTCCATTCGAAATATGGAAGAATGGGAACGCATAAAAAAAACAGGCATTCCTGCCAGCAACCTCATCGCTTTCACAGGAACCAGAATGTCTGAGCCGGAACTTTACGAAGTATTGCATGCCAATGGTATATTGTGCATCCTCGGAACAATGGGTAATATTGACAACAAAGCCACTGCCCGCGGAAAACAGGTCTACCACGATTGCCTTAAAACTGGTGTGGATGTATTGGCCACCGACCAACCGGTTTTTGCTAATGCTGCTTTGAAGACTTTTAAAAAGTAATAGTAGAAGAACTCTTCCAATAGTTCTACATTTTAGCTCACCGATTGCGATGCACTCAATGATCTAAAATGGATATTTTTTCTCTTTCGGATAGCAGTCTTTCAAAAAAAAAAAACGAACAGGATCGCTGAGCCTGTCTGCTGCCAGGCAGGCAATGAACAACCCTGTCCCGCCGCCAGGGGAACCCAAAGGGTCGGGAGTGAATTGATCAGTGAGCCGGTTAGCCGGATAAAAACATTTTTTGCCAGTCTAAGGTACAGCTTTCAATGGGTTCAAATTGGGTAATAGATTGACAATAGGCAAATCAGTGGTGGTATTATTTTTTTATCCATGTACTTGGTTTTTCAGATACAGGCATGTATATCTTGATTTAAATAAAGGGATGAAATTGAAGTTTTTTTTTCTATAATCACCTCAACCTTAGCCTTAGCCTCAGCCTCCTTTTTTTCCTCAATGATTTTGTTTTCAATCCCTAACAAATAAAAAGCACCAAAAAAAGGAAAAAAAAGTTTTAAATCTATTTACATTACATTATATTTGAGACAGGGCATATTGTTTTGTGGATGGTATGCTTTTGAGAATATTGTTTGTCCTACCATGGAGTTGATCCGCTTTTTTGAAAATCATCTCCCACCCTCTTCTTTTCTATGTTACTTCCGGACATTTTTTGTGTCCTAAAACTATATAAGACGCCCGACCTAAGTTTTGACTGGCAATAAAATGCATAGACATTGCTCTTTTGCCGGAAAAATTATGTGCAAGGGGTTTTAGTACAGTACCAATATTTGTCCCTGGTCGCTAAAAAAAGAAATTATTCACTTTTACTAATATAATTCAAACCAACTATGTCTTTACCTTTTAAAGTTGTAATAATGTTGGTGTCTTGGTTCATTTTCGCTTTTTTGACATTCAAAGGGTGTCTGGAAGAGTGTTGCACCTCCTGGTCCGGAGATGCAACAACCGAAACTGTAACCGATGCTGATACTACCGACACGACACTACCAAGTGCTCCCACCCGATATGCCATGGATTCCGGTTGGGACAATCCTGAGATTTTCACCAATGATGGTTATGAAAACTTAAAAGAAGAAGTGCTTGATGGACAAACGGATGACAACATTCTTCAGATCACAGGTTTCTACTACGAAAATGAAGCAAAACCAGACAGTCTTGATAATCTGGGATTTGCCAGAGCTGAAGAGATCCGGAAATTATTCCCTGACATTCCTGATGACAGGGTAAGATTCAGAGCACGCCTCATTGCTGAAGGGGATGATACCAAAGATGGATTCTTCGAAGCCGGAGCATTCGACTGGATAGAACCGGAAAAACAGGACGAAGCTCCTGAACTGGTTGAGCTGGATGACAGAACCATTATACGTTTCCCATCCAATTCAACCACCAGAATTGCAGATCCGGCGGTAGACGAATACCTCGACAAACTTGCGGAAAGAGTACTTACTTCCGGTGAGAAAATCACCATTACCGGCCATGCCGATAATACAGGTAGTGATACGCTGAATTTAAGGCTTAGCCTGAAACGTGCCGAAAAAGTCCGTGACATCCTGCTTGCCAAAGGCGTTGACAAGGGGTTGATCACCGTTGATCATAAAGGTGAATCACAGCCGGTTGCTTCCAATAAAACAGAGGCTGGCCGCCAGGAAAATCGTCGTGCTGAAGTACGTTTGATCAAACAATAATCTTTAACAAAACAAAACAACAATAAAATGAACGATCATATCATATTACTGGATTTTCTGGGAATGCCTAACTGCTTTTGGTGGTGGCTGCTTTGTTCCCTCGGTGCTTTTCTTTTAGGTTGGCTTTTACACTGGTTATTATTCTGTAAAAAGTATAAAGACCAGATCGTAGAGCTTACTGCAGAAAGAGACAATTACCATGCTAAATTCACTGCGATGGAAAAAGATTACGTCGCTTTGAAATATCAACATGAAGAGCTTGAAAAAGAGAGTAATGCCAATAAATCAGCACTTAGACTTTGTGAAGCTGATAAGAGTATCCTGCAGCACAAGCTTGACCAAGCTACAGCAGGCGATGATTCAGGTATTATCGTCGGAGCTGTTGACGGAGGAGAAGATACCAGCTATTCTTCCATTCTCGGTACCGACAACCTGCAGATTGTTGAAGGAATAGGACCTAAGATCGAAGGACTACTTAAAGATGCAGGCATCAGCGACTGGGCTGCCCTCGCCGCAGCAAGCCAGGATAAACTTCAGGGTATCCTCGAAGAGGCTGGTTCCCGTTACAGAATGCACGATCCAACGACCTGGCCTAAGCAGGCAAAACTGGCTGTTGATGGTAAATGGGACGAGTTGATCGAATTCCAGAAATTCACAGATGCCGGACGTGAAACCACCGGAAGTTTTGAAACACCTGCCAAGGTTGAAAAACTGTTGGTGAAAAAGTTAGGTTTCTCCACAAATCCGGAAGACCTGAAAGTCGTTGAAGGCATTGGTCCAAAGATCGAAGGTTTGCTCAAGGATGATGGCATCAAAAACTGGAGTGACCTTGCAAAAGCTACCGAAGCTTCCTTGCAGGGAATCCTTGATAAGGCAGGAGATAAATATCGCCTCGCCGATCCATCCACATGGCCTAAGCAGGCTCAATTGGCTGCTGACAGCAAATGGGATGAACTCAAAAATTATCAGGACTTCCTCAAGGGAGGAAAAAATCCTAAATAATCTTTTTTGATTAGATAAAATAAAGCCTGCTTCCGAAACAGAAGCAGGCTTTTTTATTTTTACCAAACACCTGAAAAACAATCAAGAAATAAACCTCCCGGCAAATGATGACTTTCATTCACCTTCCAAAAAAGTTATTTGCTGTAAATTTGTAGTCTTACCAAATTTCAACATTGAGATGCCAAATATTTCCAAACGAGCCCTTCAGGTCCCTGTTTCTCCTTTTCGCAAACTGATTGCAGTGGCCGAAGAGGCTAAAGCCAAAGGCAAACATATTTACCATTTGAATATTGGCCAACCGGACATAAAAACGCCTGCAGAAGCCATGGAAAAGGTACAAAACGCCAATATCCGGATTTTGGAGTACAGCCCTGCTGTTGGCTATGAATCCTACCGCCGGAAAATGGTTGGATATTATGAACAATTTGACATGATTGTCCAACCGGAAAATATTATCATTACCACCGGGGCCTCCGAAGCCACCCAGCTCATTTTCAATGCCTGTCTGAATGATGGAGATGAGATCGTCATTCCCCAGCCATACTACGCTAATTACAATGGCTTCGCCCATATGGCCAACGTTTCTATCAAACCCATCTCCACCAAAATCGAAACAGGCTTCGCCCTGCCTTCTCCCGAAGCTTTTGAAGCCATGATCGGCCCTAAAACCAAAGGGATCATGATCACCAACCCCAACAACCCTACAGGTTGCTTATACGATAAGGAAACCCTCATCCAACTGGGAGAAATCGTCAAAAAACACGACCTGTTCTTTTTTGTCGATGAAGTTTACCGGGAATTCTGTTATGACGGACAGCAGTTTTTTTCCGCGTTGAACATAAAGGGAATTGAGGATCATGTAGTCGTATTAGATTCCATCTCCAAAAGGTACAGTGCCTGTGGAGCCCGTATTGGAGCGATTGTCACCAAAAATGAGGAAATCATAAAAGCAGTAGCCAAATATGCCAGCTTACGGTTAAGTCCTCCAGGACTTGGACAGATACTGGGAGAAGCTTTGGTGGAAATGGATGATCTATATCTGCAGGAAACCAAAAACACTTATGATCGTCGTCGGCAAGTTGTTTTTAATCGCCTGCAAAAAATGGAAGGGGTTACCAGTTATTTGCCCGGTGGTGCCTTTTATTGTTTTGCAAAATTTCCAATCGAGAGTGCTGAAGTTTTTTGTAAATGGCTGTTGGAAGAGTTTGACTACAAAGGCGCCAGTTTGATGTTAGCTCCGGGAAATGCTTTTTATGTCCAGGATGAACTGGGAACGGATGAAGTCAGGATTGCCTATGTTTTGAATGAAGAAAAACTGGATAAAGCCATGGACTGCCTGGAACAAGCGCTTATCGAATACAGGGCTGTTATGGAGAGGAGGAAAGAAACAGAAGTGGAGGGTTAGCGGACTCTTTCAGAGAAATTAATTCATTATTTTCAGTATTCAATATTCTGAACTGCAATTAATACAGAATAACGAATGTCGAATATTGAACACTGAATATCGAATTAAAAAAACCAAGGTTTTCTAATAAGGAGCCCCCTCTTCTATAGCTGATTTTTTCTTGTTGCGATACCACACATAACCTAGGCCACCGATGAGAGCGTACGGTAATGCCAATAAGTAAAGAATACCCGTATTCAGTCCTTTCCCTTCGGTCCCACCATTTTGCAGGTTGGATTCTGCAGACATTCTGCACATAGGACATTGAGCCTCCACCGGAGTAGTCACCTGGGTGGTAAAACCTACTGTAAGACAAAACGTAAGGATAAAAAACTTCTTTCTGATACTTTTTAAGCTCATGTTGAAAAATTTAGCCGTAATACGGTAATAACATCAAATAACAAACAGGGCCGGTGATGGCTACATACAACCAAAGAGGAAAAACCCACCTTGCCATTTTTCTGTGTTTGGCAATCTGGTTGGTGTAAGCACGGATAAAGGTAAAAAGAATAAAGGGAAGAATGATACCCGCTAATAGAATATGTGTTCCTAAGATGACCAAATAGACCATTCTGGTACTGCCAACGGCCAATTTTTCAGCTTCACTCAATACACCATCGTGGTTGATATCTCCAAAAATGGTTTCAGGCATTGTAATATGGTAGGATACATAAGACAACAAAAAGATCACTGACAAGCCAATAGCCACATAGATCAATTTGCGGTGCACCTCAATATTTTTCTTGCGGATAAACCAAAATGCTGCGATCAATACCAAGGCGGTAATAGCGTTTACCGTTGCATGAAAAGGCGGCAGAAATCCCAGGTCAACACCTTCCGGTAAGGGAATTTTCACTTCCCGCATCATCACAACCAAGGCTATCACAATAGCACTGATCGCCCAGGCCCATTTTCTCAATTTTGCTGCTAACTGTAAATTTTCTTCCATTATTCAGAGTGCAATAAAATTATTCAAAAATCTCAAAATCGCCTTCCCGCCCCTCTCCTGCCGGCAGGAACATGATGATATGTCTGACCAGCAATGTGTTGTCAGTCTCGTTTTCAAGGTTGTAATACCTTTTTATAGTTCCGGTTTTATCGCAAAGTGCGATAAGTGGATTGTTTCTGATGGTCATCCCATTATCCAATGGAAAGCCAAACCCCTCTTCTGCAAGGTTATCTAAAGTAGCATCAACATCGAACACAAAGTAACACCTTTCACAATCCTCCAAACCTTTGGATTTCAGGAATGTATTCACACCGGTAATGGTTATTGAATCACTTTCTGATTCCCGGATGAAATTCAAAAAAAGCACCTCTTCCCGGTCACCAAATTGTTCATTAAACTTCTTAAGTTTACTTGCTTTTAAATCAGAATATTCCTGTGTAATGTCCATAAAATTCGCCAGGACAATATGATTCTTCAGGGTATTTTCGGTAACGGTGTCTCCGGTGACACTAACAAGACTAAATTCAGGAACCTGACCATGATCGTCAAGTTCTGCAAGCAATTCCTTCCGATAATCGACCCCAAGATCAAGGAAATAAAGCGCGGCGACCGGCAGGATAATCAGCAAAAATAACAATGCCAAAAAGTTGAGTATATTCCTTTGTTTCCTAGTCATCACTAATTGATTGATATTCTTCCAACAAAAAAAAGCGACCTTTGTTTAAGGGACAAAGATCGCTTTTCAGGTAAGTATAAATCTTTATTACCCTCTTCCTGAAAGGATGTAAACATCCTCACCGATGAGCATACCTTGCTGCTCAGCAGGAACTTCTTTTTTACTGCTTGAATTACCATCATTTTGACGTCTGTTTTTCCAGGAATTACCTTCCTGAAAGAAAGCAATTACCGCCCAGATCAAGAGTGTTGTAGGCAATAAAACGCTCCATGCCAGTCCGCGCACCTCGTATTTCATGTGCATAAACTCGTAAATGATGAAATAAGCTTTATAAAGAGACAAAGCGATCAGTATTAACCCAATAATATAAACCGTCCAGGACATTGCTTCAACCCCTTTAATAATATGATCCTTACCCAGCAAGGAGAAGGAAACTTCAACAAGAGTAACAACAGCAAGGAGGATCAATCCGAAGTAAACTCTTTTCTTACCTGCCTCATAACTCAAATGTGCCATTTTATATTCGTTTTAAGAATTATCAAATTAAAGTAAGTAAAATACCAGGAATACAAATACCCAAACCAAATCTACAAAGTGCCAGTAGAGTCCGATCTTTTCTACCATTTCATAACCGTTCTTACGTTTAACGTAAAGACCGCCAGCGGCATTGATCATGATAATGAGCAGAAATAATACTCCTGAGAATACGTGGAAACCGTGGAATCCCGTAATGAAGAAGAATAAGGCTCCAAATGCTTTTGGTCCAAACTCCTGAGCCATCACCTGACCTTTCATATCCCCTTCTGTGGTCACCTTGAATTTCTTGAAAACGAAACCATTTTCATCCATCACATATCCGGCATGATCTCCTACTTCATAGGCATAGTCATCTCCTCCGTGACCATCGTCGGTGGCATGATCATCAGCAGCGTGGCTATCATCACCGTGGCTATCGTTACCATGGGCATCATCACCGTGGTCTACATGATGTTTGTGAATCAGATAACCATCACCTACTTTGAAAGTCTCCTCAGATTCGGTGCCATCAGGGTTTAGGTATACGCCATCCAGGGTATGAGTACCAAATGGATCGCGGTTAACACTCATGTGTTCCACCTTGATCAGGTTTGTCCACTCCCATGCCTGACAGGAAAGGAAGCCCAAACCACCAAAAATGGTCAATAACATCCAGAAAACCACTCCTCTTTTGTTTTCACGATGTCCTTCCTGTACCGCCCGTACCATCGTTACGGAACTGATGATCAAAAGGAATGACATAATGGTTACGAACATAAGCGGGAGCTTTGTATCGTGTCCCAACCCAAAGTTATTGAAGGGAGCCGTTGAAAATACGTCATCCGGAACAGGCCAGGTTGCACTGCTGAAACGCAATGCTCCGTAAGCGATTAGAAAACCTGCAAAAGTGAAAGCATCCGACAACAGGAAATACCACATCATCAGTTTTCCATAACTAACCTTTAAAGGTTGTTTTCCTCCTGACCAGAGGTCCTCGTTCTGCTGAACTTCCGGTTCATGTGCTGAATTCGCCATCAGTTATATCTGTTTAAATATTAACTATTGCAATAAAAAGAATAAAAATAAATACACCCACAAGAAATCAACAAAATGCCAGTAAGTGAGCGTAAGTTCAAAACGTAATTTGCGTGCATCAGTGACTCTGAACTTCATGGAAAACGCTACGATGGTCGCAACCAAAAGCGCAGCTACTCCTCCAAGCACGTGCCCTGCATGCAACCAGGAAAGCGCATAAACAAAATCTCCTGAAGCATTGGTCTTCAAAGGCAATCCAATGGATTCCAGCCCCATCCAACCCAGGTATTGTGTGTATAAAAACCCTAAAGCCAGTAACATGGAAACCACCAGCATCGACTTGTAGAGATTTTCTTTTCCATTTTTAAAAGCGTTAAAAGCAATATGCAAAGTAACGCTACTGAGCAATATCACTACCGTACTGTAGAAAAACGGCCTGGGCATCTGAAATTCAAGCCAGTTACCTGAGGCATGTCTAACCACGTAAGCACTGGTCAATGCAGCAAATACCATCAACATGCTACCGCACGCCACCCAAAGCGCAAACTTCAGCGGGTGAATCTTACTCCTTAAATAAGGGGTTGTGGTCAATGTTGTAGTGCTCATTATGTTTATTAAATCTTATCTAAATAAAAAGCTATGAATGTCAGCGGGATGTACAAAAAGGAGAAAAACATCAATTTCAAGGCTCCTTTTCTTTCAAATTTCCTGTAAAAATTCCAGGCAAAATAAACGAAAACCAATCCCACTCCAACAGCAATTACAGCCGAAATCCATCCCGTAGCTCCCAATAACCATGGACCTATGCTGGCTACAGACAATAACAATGCATAAAACAATGCCTGTAATCCAATATTGCGATCCGGAGTATCTTCCGTTTTTCCTGACGGGATGAAACGAAATCCGGCTTTTCGATAGTCACCGAATCCCAGGTAACCAATCGACCAGAAATGCGGAAACTGCCAGAAAAACTGCAAACTGAATAAGGTCAGCCCCAAAAGGGTGAGCCTGCCTTCAGCCGCCGTACATCCAATCAAAGCAGGTAAAGCTCCCGGAATAGCCCCGACAAAAATAGCAATGGGTGCAATTCGTTTCAATGGCGTATAAATAAAGGCATACGAAACCAAAGCCACCATTCCGAAAAACGCCGTCCAGGGGTTGAACATCGCCAGGAATATTATTCCCGACAAAGTCATCAAACCGGCAACCATCACCGCTTCTGCCATTTTCATCCTGCCTGCAGCCAATGGCCTTTCAGCAGTACGTTCCATCAGGCGATCATAGTCTTTCTCCAGTACCTGATTGAGGGCGTTAGCCGCACTGGTAACCAGAAAACCTCCCGAGAACAGGATCAATACAGCCACCCAGTCAATCGCTCCCGGAGAAGCGATTAAAAATGCCAGTACGGAAGAAAAAACCACCGTAAGCGTCAACCTGATCTTTATCAGCTGTGTATAGTCCCGCACTTTTTGCAGAACAAGGCTTTTTGATTTTATACTTTTTGTATCTGTTTTTACGGACACAGTTTTACTTTTTTACTATACAATCTCTATTCAATATCTCCTTAAAAACTAGTGCACCGATTTCTCGTCGTCTTTCAACGGTTCCGTCTGTTCTGTAAAGTCCTTGCCTTCTTCATCGCTGTAGTAATCGTATGCCCAACGCTGAACGGTAGGCAGTTTTCCAGGCCAGTTACCGTGCCCCGGACGAATAGGTGTCGTCCATTCAAGCGTAGGCGCCTGCCATGGATTCTTGGTAGTAACCTTTTTACCTCTCCAGATGCTGTAGAAGAAATTCACCACAAAAATGATCTGGAACACAAAAGTTACAATGGCAGCAATGGTAATGAACTTATTCATTCCGTCGAAATGCCCGAAGGTCTGGAATACATCAAAGCTGTAATATCTTCTCGCTACCCCGGCAACACCAAGGTAGTGCATCGGACCAAATACTGCATAGGCTCCTACCAATGTTCCCCAGAAATGTATTTTTCCTAAAGTTTCATTCATAAACCTGCCGTACATCTTCGGGAACCAGTGATATACACCGGCAAACATACCGAAGAAGGCAGCAACCCCCATAACAATGTGGAAGTGAGCCACCACGAAATAGGTATCGTGCATTTGAATATCAATGGCAGAGTTACCGAGGAAAATACCCGTCAAACCACCGGAAATGAACATGGATACAAATCCGATGGCATACATACTCGCCGAGTTAAATCGGATATTACCACCATATAAGGTCGTAATCCAGTTAAATACCTTAACCGCTGAAGGAACAGCGATGATCAGTGTGAAGATTACGAAAAAGTTTGCAATAAATGGATTCACACCAGACATAAACATGTGGTGGGCCCATACGATAAAGGACAAGAACCCAATGGCCATCATGGAGTATACCATCGCTTTGTAACCAAAGATCGGCTTACGGGAATGTACGGAAAGTACTTCTGATGTAAGACCCATCGCAGGAAGAATAATGATATATACCTCAGGGTGACCGAGGAACCAGAAAAGGTGCTGATACAGGATCGGACTACCTCCAACCTGATCCAACACTTGTCCGTTGATAAAAATTTCACTCAAATAAAAGCTGGTACCCAATCCGCGATCGAGCATCAATAGGAAAAATCCTGAAGCCAATACCGGGAATGACAACAACCCAATAATAGCTGTAAGGAAGAATGACCAGATGGTCAAAGGCATACGCCACATTCCCATTCCTTTTGTTCTAAGGTTCAATACTGTCGTAATATAGTTGATACCACCCAAGAGAACAGAAACAACGAATAACACCAGACTAACCAACCACAGCGTCATACCCACTCCGGACCCCATTGAGGCTTGTGGTAACGCACTCAGCGGCGGATAAGCTACCCATCCCCCTGCAAATGGCCCTGTACTCACAAACAATGATGACAACATCACTGCACCTGCGAGGAAAAAGAACCAGTAAGACAACATATTAAGGAATGGTGATGCCATATCCCTTGCACCGATCTGTAATGGAATGAGGAGGTTACTGAAAGTACCACTCAAACCTGCAGTCAGTACGAAGAATACGATGATGGTTCCGTGTAATGTCACAAGAGAATAGTAAAAATCCTGAGACAAAGTACCGAACCCTTCTGCATTGATGGTGATCCATTTACCCAGCAATGGTCTGATCCATGCCATACTTTCTTCAGGAAAACCAAGTTGCATCCTGAAAATCAAAGACATAGCTGCACCAATGATTGCCCATATCATCCCTGTGATCAGGAATTGCTTGGCGATCATTTTGTGATCCTGGCTAAAAATATATGTAGAGATGAAATTCGACTGATACTTATCCCCATGATGATGGTCATGGAAATGATCGTCATAGCCGTATTCTTGTATCAGAAAGTCACTTCTGTCTAATTCAGAAGTCTTTGTTACTACATTTGCCATTTTCTGATGTTTTTTTATTTTTTTCTTTGAGTGTATCTAAATTATTAACCCGAACAGCGGAGATTATTCTTCTCCTACTTCTGTTGAATGCTCTTCCTCTCCTGCCGGTTCTACCGGAGCAGTTTCTCCTGGAAGCAATTGACCGTTAAATGGATCCTGGTCCGTATTGCGAATTGCTGTCAGGTAGTAGGACTTTTGCTCTGAAAGCCATTTGTCATACTCTTCCTGTTTTACAATTTTCACGACCTTACGCATACTGAAGTGGCCATTACCACACAACTCTGCACAAGCCAGTTCGTAATCAAAAGTTTCCCAAAGTTGCTTTTCGGGATCATTCGGATCCGGCTTTTGATATTCAGGATACTGACTCAGTTGAGCGCGGTATTCTGCTGTTGTTTTGGAAGGAGTGAAAACGAAGTAGGTAGGCATACCAGGCACCGCATCCATTTTCACACGGAAGTGTGGCAAAAAGAAACTGTGCAAAACATCCCTGGCCGTAATTCTTACTCTTACTTTTTTACCAACAGGAAGTACAATTTCATTGGCATGGATGTCATCCCAGTTAGCTTCATCTGTCCAATCCTGTCCAAGTGGGTTGGAACCATTGATCATGGTATAATCACGCTCTCCGAGTTTACCATCTTCGCCAGGGTAACGCAATGCCCAGGCAAACTGATAACCTGTCGCTTCGAATTCCATATATTCCTCATCCGGACCAACATCTGCCATTACTTCATTCCAGGCATCCAAACCACCAATTACCAGCAGAGCCATCGCTACTGCAGGAACTCCGGTCCAGATTACCTCCAATTTGGTATCATGTGAGAAGAACATTGCTTTTCTGCCGGAGTTTCCTCTGTATCTGAAGGCGAAATAGAAGAGGGCTATCTGAGTCAACACGAAAACAATGAGGGTAACCCATAATGTCAACTTAAAGATAAAGTCCAGGGAACCACCATGTTCAGAGGCAGATTCATGCGGACCAAAACCCAACATATAATTCCTGTAATAAATAGCTGATGCGAAACTGGCTATCAGGAAAACCACCATGAAGATCAGGAAGTACAACCCAACCCTGCGGTTCGTTGAATTTTGCGCTTCTTCTTCTCCCTTAATCTTATTGGTAATATCTGTCACCTTTCCAATCTGGAGCGCAATGATGACAATAAGTGCAAAACAAAGAATAATGAGTAAACCAGTCATTATTGTTTTTATTTAAGTATTTCGTTTAATATACAATTTCCTAAACGTGGTGATGCAGACTCTCTCCCAAATACGGATCGTTCTCAGGCACCAGTGACGCCTGACTTAACTTGCTGAATACGAAATAGAGGAAACCTGAGGCAAACCCGACTAAAATACCGAATTCTAAGACTCCAGGGAAAGAATACCCTAATGCGAAAGTATGCTCTCCATGACCGTGCATGGCTGTTTCACGGATTCCAGGCTTCAACATGAGGAAGAAGTCAATCCAGTGTCCAATGAGCGTTAAAATTGCCACGAGGGCGAGCGTACCAAACTTGCGTTTGGTATCATTTCTCATCAGAACAAAGAATGGCACAATAAAGTTTAATACGAGGTTGCCATAAAATAAAACCGGATAGTTCTGTCTTCTCAGGTGGAAGTAAATCGTTTCTTCACCGTTGTTTGAATACCAGATAAGCATGTACTGCGAGAACCACAAATAAGTCCAGAAAATACTGAATGCAAACAGGTATTTTCCAAGGTCGTGCATATGCTCATCAGTTACCTGCTGGTAATATCCTTTTGATTTCAGGTAGATCATCAGCAATATGATCGAAGCAAAAGCTGCTACGAACCAACTGATGGTAGTATACCAGGCAAACAACGTACTGTACCAGTGTGAATCAGCAGACATCACCCACTGCCAAACGATGGCTGCGCTGGAGAAACCTGCCAATGGCAAAAAGATCGCTGACCACAAACGTGTTTTCTTATAATGTGCATAATCAGTAGTACCTGATTTATCTTCTTCAACAGAATATTTTCTGAGTCTCAAAGCAAAGAATATCCATATACCCACGATGACCAATGTTCCGAAAGTATACCAGTTTTTGTTGAGGAAGCTGGATTTACCGGCCAAAATTGCATCTACGTAATTACCGTGGTCATCCTTGGCAAGAGCCGCCGGATCTGCCCAGTGATACAGGTGATGCCAGTGTCCCCAAACTCCCGCAATGATGATAACCATAAGTATCAAACCCGGGATGAGGAAAAGAGAATAGGCTTCGAACACTCTCTTGAATACAACATGCCACCCTGCCAATGCAGTGGTAAACGCAGCATTGATGAAAAGTGCCAAAAAAGCAATTCCTGTAAAGAATACTGAATTGTGCAGGAAGTTAGACCAGAAACGCGTTTGATGTCCGTCGTCTCCAACCCACCAGGTGGCTGCAAGGCAGATCAACCCCAGGATCATCCCTCCAATGAGTACCGTTTTTTGCTTCGATTCGAATGAAAATTGATTCATCGCTATGATAACTTTTTTCTTGCTTAATTAATGTCCTCCAGAATGATCGTCTGAAGAATGTTCTTCATTTTCATGAGATTCTCCGCCTTCATCTGAATGCTGATCTCCTTCCTGATGGCCCATCGCTGGTTGCTCTTCCGGAGCATCCGGGCCTGCCGGAGTACCATATTCAGGGTTCAGGGTATTCTCCATCTGAGTATAAGTTGTTCCGTTAGCCTTGGCCTGAAGGGAACGAATGTAATGGATTACCTGCCAGCGCTCTTCGTAAGAAAGCTTATCATCAAAAGCTCCCATTACGTTCTTTCCGTACATAATGGCGTGATAATACCTACCATTGGAAGAATTGATGAATGCCTCCTGTGTGAAATTAGCAGGGGCAGCAGGGTATTTTACATTGGAATTAACCTCGTCATTTACGAGATAACCCAGTCCGTCACCCTTTTCACCATGACAAATGGCACAATTGATCACAAAAAGCTCTTTACCTTTTGCCAATCCATCTTCTGTAATTGGATAAGGGTTGGCAATGATTTCGGCCATAGCTCTGTTACGTTCATCCTCTGTATCTTCATAATAATACGGTACAGAACCATTGATCGGCACATTCATTTCATTAAGGGAAGTCAGTCCGTTCAAGCGATCTTCCATTGACATTCTGTCAGCATCCGAAGCTGCGAAAGCTACACCGGCATACCCTCTTGGAACGGTGCCTTCAACGGGTTCGATCAGGTTGACCAATTCCTTCAATTTGATGGTACTTTCCTCATCCCAGGTATTATATTTGTAATAGGTATAAATATTTGCTTCCTGAGCAATGGAGTGTGCCATATCAGGCATATATTCACTACCACCAAAATCTCCGTCAGCCCTTGAACAGGAGTTCAGAGCGACAATGGTGATAATAACGATCAGAAAATTTCTTATATTCTTCATTAGTAACTATTGACTTGCTTTCAAAATTTTAAATCGTGGCGGTTTCTACAGTACCGGCACCAGTTGAGGAGAAAAAGTCCTTAAGCTTCTGAACATCAGAATCTTCCGTTTCAAAAGCGATACAGAATTTATCATCGGTAATACGATCATTCAACCTAATGGTTTTGGACCCCGGCCACAATCCACAAACTGTATAAAAGGTGATTACCATTCCCACTGAAGAGAACAATACAGTCAACTCAAACATGATGGGCACAAACGCAGGAAACGAGAAATATGGCTTACCCCCAAAAATAATTGGCCAGTCGCGGGTGAATACCCAGGTCATGAACAAAAAGGCGGTAAGTGTTCCAATGGCACCATAAATAAACCCTGCAATGTGCAAGCGGCTTTCGGAAAGCCCCAAAATCGGGTCGAGCCCGTGGACAGGAAATGGTGTGTAAACATCCATTATGTCCAGATGTTCCTCTTTTGCTTTTTTTACGGCAGTCATCAATACTTCTTCATCGTCGTATAGGCCGTAGAGCACTTCTTTATTTTGATTTTCCATCAATTTGGATTTATATTTTCTATTTATGATTGATGATTTTTAAGTCGGTAATTATCAATCGCCAATCGTAATTCAATTAATGGTGTTGTTTTGCATTTTCACCGGTGTACTGATCACCAAATCCTTTAAGGATAGATTTAACCTCGGCAATGGCAACAACCGGAGCCAGTCTGGTGAAAATGAGGAACAGGGTAAAAAACAGCCCCAGGGTTCCTGCGAACAATCCGATCTCAACCCAGGTTGGAGAGTAGTAACTCCAGCTGGAAGGCAGATAATCTCTCGCCAGTGTAGTCGCGATGATCACGAAACGCTCAAACCACATACCGATGTTGATAAAGATCGACATGAAGAATGTCCACCAGATGCTTCTACGGATTTTTCTGCTCCAGAAGATCTGCGGAGAGATCACGTTACAGGACATCATCCCGAGATATGACCACCAGTATGGCCCCATAACCCTGTTGTAGAAGGCAAACTGCTCATAAATATATCCGGAATACCATGCGATGAACAACTCTGTCAGGTAGGCAACACCTACAATAGATCCGGTTAGGAGGATCACCTTATTCATTACATCAATATGCTCAATGGTAATATACTCTTCCAGATTCAGTACTTTTCTCGCAATTAACATAAGTGTTTGTACCATGGCAAACCCTGAGAAGATCGCACCCGCAACGAAGTAGGGCGGGAAGATCGTGGTGTGCCATCCTGGAATCACTGAAGTGGCAAAGTCAAAGGATACGATGGTATGTACAGAAAGTACCAGCGGCGTAGCCAATCCGGCCAGAATGAGAGAAAGACTTTCCCATCTTTGCCAGTGTTTTGCTGAACCGTTCCAGCTGAAGGAAGCCATATCATAAAGTTTACGGCGAAGTCCTTTAGCTCTGTCACGCACTGTTGCCAGATCCGGCACCAAACCTGTGTACCAGAACAACAGAGATACCGTGAAATATGTGGAGATCGCAAATACGTCCCACAACAACGGAGAGTTAAAGTTTACCCATAACGGTCCACGGGTGTTTGGATATGGGAAAATAAAGAATCCCAGCCAGAGACGTCCCATGTGGATCAGCGGGAACTGCCCCGCACACATTACGGCAAAAATAGTCATCGCCTCAGCAGCACGGTTTACACCCGTACGCCACTTCTGACGGAACAATAACAGGATTGCGGAGATCAACGTACCTGCGTGACCGATACCTACCCACCAAACGAAGTTGGTAATATCCCATCCCCAGTTGATAGTTCGGTTGAGGTCCCAGGACCCGATTCCTACCCAAATGGTCCATCCAACACAGAAAACATAAAATGCCAGAAGCGATGCGGAAATGCTAAATGCAATCACCCACATCAAACTAGGTGTTTTTTCTGTCGGAGCACAAATATCTTCCGTGATCTGATGGTAATCCTTGTGTCCAATTATTAACGGTTCTCTTATTGGAGAAACTACTGCACTCATGTTCTATATTTTATCAAAATTCCGGCTTTCACCGTAAATGAGTAATTCAAAAAAATATTAGGCGTCTAATTCTTCGCTACGATTGTTAATCTTAGCTTTATAAGCGATGGAAGGACGAACATTGGTCTCTTCCAGCACATAGTAGTTAAGCGGGTTGTCCATTTTTTTGGCAAGCTCACTTTCTTTATTGTTACCGTCTCCAAAGTGGATAGCGCCGGTAGGACAAGCTGTCTGACAAGCTGTCTTAACCTCTTGATCTCTCAGGGCACGACCTTCTTTCTTGGCAGTCAGTTTACCTGCCTGTATACGCTGTACACAGAAACTACATTTCTCGATCACCCCTCTTGAACGAACCGTCACATCCGGGTTCAGTACCATACGTGTGAGGTTATCCGCTCCGTAAGGCAGTTCTTCGTCCATTACGGAGAACTCATTGATCGGGAACAAGTCAGCGGTAGTATAATCCAGCCAGTTGAAACGACGTACTTTGTACGGACAGTTGTTCGCACAGTAACGCGTTCCGATACAACGGTTGTAAGCCATCTGGTTCAATCCTTCCTGGCTATGGTTGGTTGCAGCTACCGGGCAAACATTCTCACAAGGAGCGTTATCACAGTGCTGGCACAACATTGGCTGGTAAACAACACTTGGATTTTCGTAATCACCATAGTAGTAACGGTCGATACGAATCCAGGTCATTTCATGGTGACGGTGTACCTCATGTTTTCCAACAACAGGTACATTATTTTCTGCAACACAGGCTACCTGGCAGGCACCGCAACCGATACATCCGTTGAGGTCGATGTGCATTTCCCAGTGGTGACCCTGGTTGTAGAATTTTTCTTTGTATTCTTCGTAAGGGTAAAGCGTCTTGGAATTCAGATGCTCTGCATGATGACGCTTGTGGTCGATATGCTCAACGAGATCCTCAATTTCATCAACATGTCCTTGATAGATGACGGAACGTTCTGTCAAACCACCCTGGAAACCTTCTCCAAGGGTCATCACAGTTTTCTCATCAACATTCAATGGTTTTCCAGTCTCCTCATCCTTGATCAATTCGCCGTTTTCATCACGTGCAGTTACCCCCATGGTGTGGTGGTACTGTACGCAGGCAAATTCCTTATCTGTATCCACTTTGTCAGAAACATTTACATTGGTAGCGTAGTACTGCGTATTTCCATCAGTATCAACGGTCAGCCAAGGATAAACATCCACACCAACCTGGCTACCCAATGCTCTTCCGACTTTTCCTGTATTTTTTCTTCCGTATCCAATGGCCAGACCAACGGTTCCTTCCATTTGTCCAAACTGACGGATTACAGAGGTAATATGTTTGGTTTCTCCCACCTGAACCTCAACTTTGTCCGCTTGAGAGTACATCTCCATCCCGTTAAGGTCCTTGTATGAGGTGAAATTGTTTCCTCCTTCCCACTTTACAGGAATTGTGAGGTTGTTACCCCATACACAACGGGTAACCGGATCAGGCATTTCCTGCAGCCATGGATTGTTGGCATAAACTCCACCACCCATGTTCACCGTTTCAAAGAAACTGATCTCTAGTTCACTACCTGATGGCTTGCGAACTTTAGCCGCAGCCGCGTTTACATCCGCTGAGAAGGCCACCTGAATAGCAGCTTGCTCAACTTCAAAAATACCGTCGTGCAACGTGCTGTCCCAGTAAGACTGGAAATCAGTGAAACGACTCTGGGTCGGGAACATATTTTGCTGCCAGTTAGCCCTCACATATTCCATGTATGGCTGTTCGGCATCTGCATTCAATTTTTCACTTGCAGCCCAGCGCAAAAGACTTTCTTCTGCCTGACGTGTTCCTTCGCGTCCAACTGCCCCGAAGATCGGATTGATCGTTGGCTGAATGAGGCTGTAGTGACCACGCTTTGGATTAGCATCTCCCCAGCTTTCCAGATAGTGGTGTGTAGGAGCGATATAATCACAAAGATCGCTGGTCTCATTAGGTGTTCCGGAGAAAGAAACTTTCAGACCAACTTTGCCCATTCCGGTGGCAAATGACTGAGCATCAGGCAAATCATAAGCTGGATTTGCACCATCCATGATAAAGATAGCATCGACATTTCCGGCATTCATATCCTTAACAAGGTTACGAACATCGCCATCAACACCCTGACGCTGCAAGGAAGCATTGGTGAAAGTAATGGTGTGGCCGTAGCTTCCCAACATGTCGTTGATAGCATTGATCAACACCTGCTCACCTGTATTATTTGAACCGGAAACCACTAAAGCGTGATTTCTGTTGGCAATTAATTCTTCGGCTACTTTAGCGATTTTAGCAGATTGATCTCCTGACAAAGCAGGTCCGCTAACTGTAGTACCGCCCATAGCTTTGGCAACCTCATTGTACAAGGCTACGATCGCAGCACCTTGCTCTGAAGGTTTAACCAAAATACGGTTGTCAGCATTTGATCCTGTGAGGGTCATATGGCTTTCAACCTGAATGTGGCGTGACATGCTCGCTTTGCTTACATCATCGATCTTACGATTTTTGATGTAATCCGCTGCATATTCCACCGGAGAGATCCAGGATCCGAGGAAGTCAGCATCAAAACTGACGATCACTCTTGCCTGATCGAAGTGATAATCAGGAATTACCTGCTGACCAAAGCTCTGCTGGTTTGCCTGAAGCATCGCTGAGCTGGAAATAGGATCGTAGGTAACTACCTTAGTATTAGGATATTTTACAGCAAAATCAGCCATTGCCTGCATGGAGGAAGGACTGAGATTGGTGTGCATCACAATTCTTACGTTGGCATTGGCAGACAATTTATCGCCAATCGCTTTATCGAGGTCAGCCCAGCTCATCGCTGTACCGTCACCGGCAGCAGGACTATCAAAGCGGCTGGTATCATACAAACTCAAAACACTTGCCTGAGCTCTTGCACTGGTACCGCCTTTGGTAACTTTGGAAAAGCTGTTTCCTTCAATTTTGATTGGACGACCTTCACGGGTTTTTACCAAAACAGCGCAGTAGTCACCACCCTGGATAAAGGATGAGGCATAATAACTGGCAATACCAGGAACGATACTGTCCGGTTTCATTACGTAAGGAATAGCTTTTTTCACAGGGATATCACATCCTGCTGCAACAGCTGCCGTTCCAATTCCAAATCCTAAAACCTTGAGAAAGTCACGACGGTTGGCTGGAGCTTCCATGAACCTTTTGTCCGCAACTTTATCAAAGAAGATTTCATCCTTGAATTCCTCATTAGAAGCTTTCTGAAATGCCGGGTCGTTGGTCAATTGTTCAACGCCTACCCAAACTTCTTTTTGCTTATTCTTCATTTTTATGAATTATGCGATCTTTTTCAAAAATTAAGTTCTGATCGGGAAAGCACCCTGATCATTAATAGTGACATTTCTGGCAATCCAGACCACCGATATCTTCAACGGTTACTTTTTCTCTGGTGCCTTTCTTCAATTCTTCATGGTACTTGGCATATGATTTATAGTAATCATTGCCTTCGAATTGAACTTCTGTCTGTCTGTGGCAATTCACACACCATCCCATGCTGAGCGGTGCCTGCTGTTCCACAACTTCCATCTCCTCAACAGGACCGTGACAGGTCTGACATTCAAGTTCACCTACGGTGACGTGCTGAGCGTGATTGTAATAAACGTGATCAGGCAGGTTGTGAATTTTGACCCATTCGATTGGCCCCTGGATTCTGTTGTCTCCATCTTCAGGCGAAGTCAGCGCCTCCACAATGCCTCTCCATTGCTTATTGGCTTCTGCCTCTGCTTTGGCATCACTGGAACCAAATCCAAGTTCCTGGTCCATAACCCATTTCTTATAGATCTTTTCGATCTCTGCGGTGGAGAGATCTTCGTAATTGTCGATATAGGCGTTGGCAGACGGATCGAATCCAACGGAAGCAAAGATCTTTGTGATCTCTGCAGTTCCATACTGCGAGCCTACCATCACAGCTTTATGGCAAAGCATACAGGTATTAGCAGAAGGAATCACAGAGTGTTTACTTCTGCGGGCACCATCGTGGCAGAATTTACAGTCGATCTGCTGATCTCCCGCGTGTGTTTTGTGGGAGAATTGGATTGGTTGCTCAGGAGCATAACCAATCTGACGACCGAGCATTACCGCCTGGTTAACAAAAGTATTACTCAGGAAAATAACCGCCAGGAAAACAAGGAATGCAATCACTGAACGACTGGTGAAAGTCTTGATCAATGATTCCGGCTTTTCTGCTTCGGTATCTCCTTCCTTAATTTTTACTAAATAATTAAGGTTGGCGATAACCCGCATCAAAACGACAGAAACGATTGCCAACACACCTACCAATAATAGGTACAACCATAAGTTGTTTCTGGACTCTCCTTCATCTCCAACAGCCGTAGCCGTTGTTGTTTCTTCCGGTGCAGCCGTGTAGACCTCCTGGATATACGCCAAAACATTGGCAATATCCTGGTCACTGAAGGAAGGATAAGCCAACATGGCAACCTTGTTCCATTCTTCGTAAATTTCTACGGCACGCGGGTGACCAGCGTCAACCATTGCCTGCGAATTACGAATCCAGGAATAAAGATCCTCTTGAGGATAATCCGCCCAACGCTCCTGAACCCCTCCGAGGGCAGGTCCCGTCAAATCGGTTTTCATATCCTTATTATGGCAAGCGGCACAATTGTTTCGGAAAAGCTCTTTTCCTGCTTCAGTATCTGCAGCATCCTGGGCAAAAGAGGTTAGAGAGAAACCGAGGATTGTCAGTAACAGGAAAGTCCTTTTTAGGAAGGTATTAAATATCATCTTACTAATGATGTTTAAATATTTGTTTAAATTGAACTGTTGGTTCTAAAAATTTCGGCCCAAAATGGAAATCAGAATTGGGCGTTGAAAACATGCAATTGGTCGATTTTTAAAACAATTCGAACAATTTTTTTACACATTCTCGGCAAAGATATAATTCGTTAACTTTTTTTAACACAAATTGTCAAAAACCTGTCGTTATTTATATTAATTCTAAATAAGATACACCAATAATCGTTCATATTTTCATTTATGTGGAAAATCACAAAGCCTTTCTGAAGCATCAAAATGACCAAATATCAAAAAACTTATTCCTGAAAATTCGTTTCGGCAATTCAAATAACTTCGTAAAAACCTTGTTACGGCAAATGTATTTTTCCGTTGATTTTCGGCATATTTTTTGTTATACAGCGACCTTGGCTTTTATGTGTGGGTGAGGATCGTAGTCTGTCAGTGTGAAATCTTCAAAATTAAAATCAAAAATATCCTTCACCTCCGGATTGATGATCATTTTGGGTAAGGGTCTTGGATCCCTGCTCAACTGCAGATTTGCCTGTTCCATATGGTTTGAATATAAATGCAGATCCCCAAAGGAATGCACGAATTCACCAGGTTCCAAACCACAGACCTGAGCCATCATCATGGTCAGCAGAGCATAAGAAGCTATATTAAATGGTACCCCCAAAAATACATCCGCCGACCGCTGGTACAATAAACAGGACAATTTGCCATCTGCAACAAAAAACTGGAAAAGCGCATGGCAGGGTGTCAGTGCCATTTTTTCCAACTCTCCGACATTCCAGGCATTGACAATAATTCTTCTGGAATCAGGATTGTTCTTTATGAGGTCAACAGCTCGCTGGATTTGATTGACCTGCTTGCCATCAGGGGTCTCCCAGGCAATCCACTGCTTACCATATACAGGTCCCAGGTCTCCGTTTTCATCTGCCCACTCGTTCCAGATCCGAACCCCATTTTCCTGGAGGTATTTGACATTGGTATCCCCTTTCAGGAACCAAAGTAATTCGTGGATGATGGATTTGAGGTGAAGCTTCTTAGTGGTAACCATCGGAAATCCCTCGGAAAGATCAAAACGCATCTGGTAACCAAAAACCGCTTTGGTTCCCGTACCGGTACGATCCGTTTTTTCAACTCCGTTCTCCTTGATGTATTTTAAAGCGTCCAGATACTGTCTCATGGTAGTGTTAATTTTTTAAGGTAGCAAGGATTAAGGGAACAGGGGAATAAGGATTTGAAATTGAGAAAAACATCCCTTGTTCTCCTATTCCTTTGCTCCCTTGTTCCCTTATTACCTTGCTATCAAATGTTGTCTAATTTGCAAAACATCTATTATCTTTACCTTAGGCTAAAATTTAAGATATAAATATTTTACTTTACCCTTCAAACCAATGCAAATATAAAAAAGAAAGCCTTTCCCGAAATAAACTTTTTTCCAAACAGCCGAAAGGAAGTGAAAAATTACAAGTTGCTGGTTGCTGGTTACAGGTTTTTTTATAAATACTATTTTTCAGAAAAATAGTATTTATGAATTGCAACCTCACCCAACTCATAACACAAAAAACACTTTGTCTGTCGACCTAAAATTAAAAACTTCAAGATGAAAAAATTTTACACTATTCTCCAATTATTCATTGGGCTGCTCCTGGCATCGGGATTAAATGGCCAGGTAGTGATCAATGAGTTTTCCGCCGCAAACCTGAACTCCTTTACCGACAATTTCGGTGACCATGAAGACTGGATCGAATTGTACAACACCTCAGCTTCTTATGTCGATCTTTCCGGATATCACCTGAGCGACAAGCTCGATAATCCTGACAAATGGACCTTCCCTGCCGGTGTTGGTATCGAGGGTAATGGCTACCTGCTCATCTGGGCAAGTGATCGTGATCAGGTTAGTGGAAACAATATCCATACTAATTTCAAAATCACCCAGACCAGAAATAATGAAGACATCATTTTTTCTGATCCGGACGGGAACATCCTGGAAACTCACTTTTTGAATATACCCAATCAGCTTGGAGATTCAAGGGCAAGAATCACCGATGGCAGCAGTACCTGGGGCGTTTGCCTCAACCCTACCCCTGGTTTCGGCAATTCCAATGTAATAGGTGAATATGCCTCCAAACCAGCTATTGCTCCGCTCGCCGGATTTTATACCGATGAAGTGGAAGTTTCCATTGCCAATACGGAACCTAATGCTACCGTATATTACACCACAGACGGAGGAGAACCTGATCAGGGTTCCAACGTTTATACAGGGCCTTTTACCATCACCTCCACTACGGTGGTTAAAGCAGTGGTTTACAGTAATGACTCCAACATTCCTAAAAGTTTTACAGACTACCACACCTTTTTCATCAATGAAGAACATACCATACCGGTAGTATCCGTTTCCGGCCGTATTCTTCCGGATTTATTTAACGGAAGTTATATTGATCCAGTAGGTTCATTCGAGCTTTTTGATGAAACCGGCGATCGTGTTGGAGACGTTACAGGAGAATTCAATAAACACGGTAACGACTCCTGGGCCTATGATCAGCGTGGGGTGGATTTCATCTCCCGAGACCAGATGGGTGACGATTATGCGGTTAAATATAAGATCTATCCTCACTTTTCGGATCGCAACCGTTTTCAAAGGGTCATCCTGAAGGCAGCTGCTAATGACAATTATCCAGAAGTTTCCGGAAGTGCACATATCAGGGATGCCTATGTTCACCATCTTTCTCAATTGGCTAACCTTGAAATGGATGAAAGAACCTATGAGCCTTGTATTGTGTACCTGAATGGAGAATATTGGGGCGTTTACGAGATGCGTGAAAAAGTGGATGACCCGGACTATACGGATTATTATTACAATCAGGACGAGGAAGACCTCGACTTCATAAAAACCTGGGGAGGTACCTGGCAGGAATATGGCAGCTGGGATGACTGGTATGATCTGCATGATTTCATCACCTCCAATGATATGGCTGATCCGGACAACTATGCCTACGTTGAAAGTCAGCTGGAGGTATTGAGTCTTATCGATTACATGATCCTGCATGCGCATAATGTATCCAGTGACTGGCTAAACTGGAACACTGCCTGGTGGCGCGGACGTAACCCCAATGGAGGTGCGCAGAAATGGAGATACATCCTTTGGGATGAAGATGCCACCTTTGGTCATTATATCAATTACACCAGTATTCCGGATCAAAGTGCCACAGCAGATCCCTGTAACCCTGAGGAGATCAGCTCCTGGGTGGATTTTGAGGGTCACGTGGAATTGTTCACGGATCTGGCTGCCAACGAAGATTTTTTCAACCTGTATATAAACAGGTACGCTGACCTGAACAATACCTACTTCAGTTGCGACTTCATGATCCCGTTGCTTGACACACTCATCGCCAGGATAGCTCCGGAAATGCCGCGCCACATTGAAAAATGGGGCGGAACGGTCTCCGGCTGGGAAAATAATGTACAGCAACTCAAAGACTTTATAGAAACTCGCTGTACGGTTATTGATGAAGGGATCATTGATTGTTATGAAGACGAAGGTGTTTCCGGCCCCTTTGAAGTGATCATCAATGTAGAGCCTCCAATGTCCGGACAGGTAAAAGCCAATACGATAATCGGACTGGAATACCCATGGCAAACCACCTATTTTGGCGGGCTGCCTATTGAATTAACCGCCATTCCTCAGGACGGTGGCAGTTTCCTCTATTGGACGGTCAATAACAACGTTTATGGCCCTGGCCAGTATTCTGACATCATCACCATGGAATTGACAGAGCATGATGAAATTACTGCCCACTTTACCGGTGCTATCCCATGTGGATCCCCTTTCGATATCGGAGCAGAACCTACCATGACCAGCGCAAACATTGGCTGGATGAGCGCCGGAGACGTTTTAGGGCATGAGGTGAGATACCGCCCAATGAGTAGCGGTATGGACTGGGAAATAGAAGTAACCCAGGAAAATGATATTACCTTATACGGTCTTGATGTCTGTACAGAATACGAAGTGGAGTTGCGTACCATTTGTTCTTTTTCCACCAGCGAATTTGCTACCTTCAATTTTACCACCGAATGTGTGAACAGTACCCAGGTGATCGACGGTATTGCCGAACTTCAGGTTTACCCTAACCCATCAAGCGAAGATCTTTTCATCGACATTGTACTCGATGAAACCAGCGATATATTCCTGGAGGTACTGAGTCTTTCCGGGCAGCATGTGTACCGCAATGTATATAATATGTCCTACGGCAAAAATACCATACGTTTGGAGCAGGAAGTGCAGCAATTGCCATCGGGATTGTATTTTGTGCGGATCAGCAATAATGGGGAGAGTGTTGTGCGGAGGATTGTGAGGGAATAGGGAGTGATGAGTGCAAAATGCAGAGTGATGAGTGTTGTATGACGGCCTACGGTGGACGATGTACGGCCTACGAATGACGATTTTTGAGATTAGAAATAAGAGAAAAGCCTTCTGTTTTTGAACAGGGGGCTTTTTTGGTTTTTGGGCAAAGAATCCACTTCTAAACACATAAATCATTCCGAAATAATTCGTAAATTGAAGGTTGGATTTGAAAAACTAATCAGACCTTGAATACCCAATCTGGACGTTGACCTTCACTTTAAAAAACCATAACGATGAAGACAACCTTACCTGAATCAAAGAAAAGTAATTCAATTAATATTTTTCAAGCAGAGGCTGATACTCAGCTCAGGTCTTTAAGACAAAAAAACAAATCCAATGAAAAAACCTAAAAAGGCACTACTCATATCAACTTCCCTCATTTTAATAGCGTCCGGATTCGCTTTGCTTGTCTTTCAATCATCGATGATCCCACGACTCCCCTACTCAGCGCCGGAAACATCTTATCAAAGTTGGGAAGAGATCTTTTCATATCCCAAACCCATTACCATCAAAACCTACTCGACAGGCATAATGCAAACAGACTCTGTCCGGCATAATGAATTTGGATCATGAACGAGCGGCAGATATGGAAGATAAGCTTGTTGAAATTCCCGTCAACGTATTTCATCATCCATCATCAGGAATTTGGTGTCTTATCTGATCGATGCAGGGCTCGACGCCTCCTATGCAAACAATCCATTTGGGACAGTCAAGGGCATACTTGCCAAGAAATTTTTAGGTAAAGGATCCCAGGAGCCCGATACGCATGTTGCGGCCATTTTAGAGCGGGAAAACATTCAACTTCAAGGTGTTTGGCTTACCCACCTGCATCCGGATCATATCGCAGGGGTTATTGATTTACCTAAGGACATTGCTTATGTCGCCGGAAAAGGGGAACGCTATATCAATTTTCGATTTTTTATGCAAACAGATCATCTGAAGGGAATAGAGGCACTTCATGAAATTGATTTTACCAAAGGCATTGATTTGCCTCCTTTTGGCAAAGGTGTGGATTTATTTGGCGACGGATCTTTCTGGGCAATCGAATCCAGTGGGCACAGCAAAGGTCACGTGATGTATTTCATCAATGGAGCCAATGAGCGGGTGCTGGTGACCGGTGATGCCTGCAACGATCAATACCAATTTGACACCGGGATCGGGCCGGGATATTTCTCAAGTGACCTTGAGGAAGCACAAAAAATGCTGGAATCAATAATTACTTTCAAGGAGCGTTATCCGGAAGTCAGACTGGTTTTTGGCCACGGCCAATAGAGATAGAAAAAATCCGGGTCTGCAGAAGAAAAGCGCTTTAGTCGAAAATAAACGCTATCTTAGAAGTCGGTATTAAACTATATTCAAAGATGCAAACAAAAGATAAATGGTATAACGATCCACAGATGGTGGGGACTTTATTACTTTTTTGGCCACCAGTTGGCATTTACGGACTTCATAAAAGTGAGACTATTAACCCAAAGTGGAAAAAGTTAACTTACGCGACTCTTGCCGTGGTTTGTATCTTGCTGGCAATGGGTTATCTATTCTGATTTATTTTGGTTAATGAAGGTAAAGGTAAGATAATCAATAACTAATCTTTATATGAGTAAGGATTACCAATCATCCCTTGTTATTTTCCGAATGACGTCCTTTAAACTTCATTAAAACATTAACGAAAATGAAAAAAACACCGCTTATTCTTGCCCACCGGGGACTGGTTACGGAATACCAGGAAAACTCCTTACCAGCCATCCAGGGTGCGATTGATAATCCCTATTGTAATGGAACGGAATTTGATGTTTTTTTGACCAAAGACAACAAAGTTGTTTTATTCCATGACGAGAATATGAAAAGGCTTACAGGTGTCGACCGAAGTATCTACGATATGACCTGGGAGGACCTGAAGACCATTCAAATACTACCTGAAATTGAAGTGGATGGCGGCATTCGAAAATACAATGGTCCAACAAACATTCCTTTGTTGGAAGAAGCCCTTGAAACGATAAAAGGCAAAGACTTTTTCGTCGATATCGAACTCAAGGCATATGTACCAAGCTGGGGCAAGCGGAAAATTGGGAGGGAAGTGGCCAAAATTGTCAAATCAATGGAAATGCTCGACCAGGTGGTATGTACTTCCTTTAACTTTTTCATGCTTTATGACCTGGAAAAAGTATACCGCCCCACCCCTACCGGTTATGCCTATGATGACAATATGCCTTTGTCTATGAAAATGCTCAATTGGTTGATGGAAGCCAATGTCATCGGCCAACTAGTACATTCAAATGCAATCTGTTCCGAATATACATTGATCGATGAAGATACGATCGAAAAGTATCATAAGCGAAATATGCAAGTGGGTTGCTTCACGCTCTACCCTTTGATGCCCGGGGAAATCCCCGAAGATAAAAAAGCCCTTTATAGCAAGGAAGTAAAAAGACTTGCCGCTTTAGGGGTGGATTGGATCGAAACTGATGAACCGGAACTGGTTTGGAAGGATTTACATGGGTAAAAGAAGCCAAAACCAACCTGTTCAAGTTTTTATCATTCGTTTGAAATAAAATTGAAGTAATAATACAGTTCAAAAAAATAAAAATTCTCTGCAATGAAAAAACTATGCTGGATGTTATTTATCGCCATTATATCGGCAACTACAATACATGCGCAAACCGTTGAGGAAATCCTCCATAATTATTTCGAAAACATTGGAGGTAAGGACAAGTGGACCAATATTAAGAGCATGAAGATCGAAGGTACAATGAGTATGCAAGGAATGAATTTACCAGTCACGATATACTCAAAAGCTCCAAATAAAGAGTATGTTGAGATGAAAGTGATGGACAAAACCATCATAGAGGCATTTGACGGTGTGACAAGTTGGAGGGTTAATCCTTTCATGGGTGGTACTGAACCTCAGATGGGGACTTCGGAAGAATCCGAAGAAGCTTCAAAAGAGCAATTCGAGAACGAATTTATCAATTACAAGGACAAAGGCCACACACTTACTTTTGAAGGAAGAGAAGAAATTGAAGGGACACTGTGCTTCAAACTAAAAATGGTGAAGGTGACTGGAGAGGAGACTATTCACTTTTTCGATGAAGAAACTTATGTTCCAATCATGATACGTACTGCCATTACTGAGGAAGGGCCTATGAAAGGCAAGCTTACCGAAACCTACTTCAGTGATTATGATGAAGTGGGTGATGGCTTGATCATGGCTATGTATATAGAGACAAAAATGGAGGGACAAATCCTACAGAAAATGACTTTCGAGAAGGTAGAGATTAACCCCCAGATTGACGACGCTCAATTTGTTATGCCTAAGTAATTTTCAACATAAGCAAGCACAATCATGAAAAAGGCCTTATTATTAATAATTTTCGCACTATTCATTTCAGGAGCCATATCCGGACAAGGAGCACCAAATGTTGACCTTGAAGCACTGGACAGCTATTCCGAAAAAATGGTGTCGCAAATTAATACGGCGACGAATCCTGAATTTATTTACGATTATGAACAAGCAAAATTTGTTCCTCCTGCCGGAAAAACTTTGCTGATCATGGGGCAGACAAAAGAAAGGATCAATGAGTATTTAGATCATTTTCCAGATCAGCAAATCCCAGGCGGTTGGTCGGCATATTGGGGAATCCCTGAATTTACGGGCATTACCGAGGATCACAAGAATGAAACCGGAAGTACGCAAAATCACCAAATGCTGGTTGATAAATTTCCTAATACGGTCGTACACAGCGCTATGTGGATGGTAGGCAAATGGGATGTTGCGAAAAAAACCTATAAAGGAGAATACGACGAGGTAATAAAAAAATACAGCGCCTGGGCCAAATCCGTAAACCGCCCCATCTACCTGAGAATCGGTTATGAATTTGACGGTCCTCACAACGAACTGGAGCCCAGGGAGTATGTAAAAGCCTACAAGCATATAGTTGACCTTATGCGGGCTGAAGGCGTCGAAAACATTGCCTTTGTCTGGCATTCATACGCTGCCAGACCATTCAATGACAATGCCTTGTCCTCATGGTATCCTGGTGATGACTATGTTGACTGGGTAGGTATATCCGTTTTTGGACATGCCTATGGCGGTGATAACTTTGGCACTTATTGTGATGATGTTTGGAATTTGCCAAACAGCATAAAAAACCCGTTATGATCTCCGAATCAAACCCTATCAACGGTATTGAAAAGGAAAATAAGGAGGTTTGGGATAGCTGGTTTGTCAATTTTTTCAACTTCATCTACCATAAAAACATCAAGGCGGTTTGCTTCATTAACGAGGATTGGCCGAGCACCAATATTGGTGGGATTTCTGCATGGAAAGATGCACGGATCTATAACAATGAACAGGTTTCCAAAGCCTGGTTCAGGGAAACGGATAAAGATCGTTATTTGAAGCAATCTCCGGAGCTCTTTGAGCAGTTGGGCTACAAAAAGGAGTGATTTTAGGCTTTATCAAAAAGTGTTTTGAAAGTCTGGCTTTCACTTGGTTAATTGGATACACAAGTCCTGATGATATTTGCATCTCAAGTCAGCTTATTAACTTGTTATTTCAAAACTAAAAATTGGACTCTATTATTAATAATTCTCGCTAACGAATTAAAAACAACTAAGTTAGTTTTGAAACAATTGGACTTTACTTTAAATTAATGTCCAACTTTAAACAAGTAACTACTATGCCAAGAAATACTATCGTCCTGCACATAATTGTATTGGCACTTACTACTTTGGCCTCGTGCTCTGATCCAATACCCTGGCCAGCCTCTCCACTATACACTTTTGAAGACTCTGGCGAACCAAATTCCATAACTACGAATATTGATTCAGTAAAGCAACAACTAGTGGGACATTATGCGCATTATGATGTAGTGGCCTATGAAGATACTACGACACAATCTCCCATGTTCACTTTTGTGATTTCATATGGTTTTACGGACTACTTCCTGGATAGTCTGGGCAATTTGATTCAGTCGGACAGGTTTTTATTTGCCGAACATAAAATTAATCAACCGAAAATAAAATCTACCTTTAACAGCGATGCCGTGCAGGCCATAAAACCCAAAAATCAACAGGTGGAGTTAAACTACAAAAACGGCAAATGGCATATTTATCGAGCACCTACACCGTCGTTGCTTGGCATTAAAGGAGACCCCTCTTTACCCTTGTCAACGGACCCCAATGACCCAAATATTACCGATCCGGATAATGATGGAAACCCGGGAGTTACCGTGCAAATCAATATCGGGAAATTCATTGAAGGCTACATTTACATCACCCGACGGGAAATTTATGCCAATTACCTCACCCTGAATAATAACGGAACATTAACCGGCTATGTTAAAGATGACTCTGAGCAGTTTGTGGTTGGAGCTTCAAAAAGAATTTTAGCTCAGGAATCCAACGCTTATCAACATCCGGATAAGGGGTTGAATCCTATTTTACTCGTTCCTGTTAGTAAGGAGATCGACACGCTGGAAGAGCTTTTGGAAATTCGCAATGACATTTTCCCGAAAGAACCGGCATTCATAAAAAATTGATTGACTAACAGTGCTTAAACCTAGCAGCAAAATGGACGAAAAAGTTAACCAACCAGAGGAAAATTTTCGCATTGAACATGTAGATCAAATTAAAGAATTGTGGTCAAAAACTTACAATACCCAGGGCAAACCGGACTGGTCGCATATTTTGCCCTATTATGCAGATGATATCTACTTCCGGGATTCCATTCAAGGGATTCACGGCATCGAGGAATTTAGTGCGATGACCCAACGATTGGCTGACCGATCCAGAGATTTAAAGATGAAAGTCGTAAGAGCCCTGATGGAGGATCAGACGATTTTTGTGGAATGGGAAATGACTATTAGTTATAAAACCAGACCAAGCTCAGTGCTTTACGGTTCCAGCCGATTAACCATAAATGACGAAGGCAAAATTGCTGAACAACGGGACTACTACGACCTGTGGGGAGATATTTTTGACAATATCCCGAGGTTCAATAAAATGTATAGGAAATTTATGCACCGCAAATTCGGTTAAACAAATACTATGGGTCGAAATAAAAACTTTTGGAAATACTTTAAGCAATACGAAGTCTCCAACATTGTTTCCATGATCAAAAACAATGCTAAAGATCCAAAGCAATGCACCGACAGGTTTGACAACAAACTGGTAGTCATCAGCGGAGCGACATCAGGAATTGGAACCTATACCGCCAATAAGTATGCCTCAATGGGTGCCAACCTGTTGTGTATCAATCGCAACGAGCTTAAGTCAGAAGCACTTAAAAAAGAAATTGAATCGCAATTTGATGTAAGCTGTGATTACCTGTTGGCAGACCTGGGAAAATTAAACGAAATCCATATGGTCGCCCGTGAACTTGCCCAATTGGATAAACCCATTGATGTTTTAATTCACAACGCAGGGATTCACCTGACCCAACAACAACTCACCGAAGAGGGGCTGGACAAAGTATATGTTGTCAACTACTTATCTTCCTTCATCATTAATTATACCCTCATTGATAAGCTGAAAGCTCAAAAATCAGCCAGAATTATCATGAATAATTCAGAAGGGCACCGATTTGCAGCCTGGGGCTTACGATTGGATGATTTGAATTGGGCAAAAAGACGGTATTCCGGCTTAAAAGCTTATGGTTCAGCCAAGCTGGCTCAATTGCTCTCGATGCATATATTCAAAGAAAAATTTAAGGGGAGCAATGTGACTATTAATTCCATGCATCCCGGAGCGGTTGAATCTTCGACAGGGAAAGAGAATGGAGCCCTTTACAAATGGTACAAACGGAATATTTTAAGCAAAATGTTACGACCTACAGACATCTCATCGGAGTCTCTTTATTACCTGGGCGTTTCAAAGGATATTGAGGGCATTAGCGGAAAATTCTATAACCTGACAACAGAAGAAATTCCTGCCCCACCTGCCTGGGATGTGGAGGAGGCCAAAAAACTATGGGATCTTAGTTTGAAGCAAAGTGTAATTCCTGATTAAGGATAAAGGAACTTATTAGGAGTAAATTTTGTATTGAGTGAAAAAATGCTCCTATGAAAAAAATCTTATTTGTTTGTACCATGAATCTTCAGCGGAGTAAGACTGCTGAAGAAATTTATAAAGATGATAAAAGGTTTATCACGAAATCAGCGGGGACAGATCGAAATGCACATCATCGGATTAATTTAGAAGTATTAAACTGGGCAGATTTTATCATAGTGATGGAGAAATTCCATCGAAATAAAATAAGAAAGGAGTTCCCTGACATCTATAATAACAAGCGGATTATTTGTCTGTACATTGAAGATGAATTCGACTTCATGGATGAAGCATTAATTGAGTTATTGAAATTTCAATTCGAGAAAGTGTATTTTGAAAATATTCATGAATAATAAATCCCTGTTGGAGGTCGAGCAAAAGACAAGGTTCCAGGAGCAATTTTTTGAAACGGAAATTTTATTGATTGAAACAGGAACCTGAGTATTTAAAAATCCACGTACCCACCGAATTCATTCGGCCTGTACAGAAATAATAATTACCTCAAATCATCCTTGTAAAGCCAACCAAATTGTAAATTGGTAACAGATCATTGAGCCTGCCATGCCGTCAGGCAGGCGCAACGCGATCGGTGAGCTGTTTCTGGGGCTGCAAAAAAGATATTATTCCCGGGTAAACCGGCTCACCGATCAATTCACTTTGCTCATTGCTCAGCGATCCTAATCATTTTTATTATTTATCAATTCATTGGGACGGTTTTCTGTACAGGTGGAATTCATTCGGCGAGTACAAAAAAAACTAAAATAGGATTAGAAAGTCCTGACTATTAAATCTATATTTTTATGACTTTAAAATACCTTTCGAAGTCAAGGCTGTAACACTTCACAAAATAACTACCAGGAGCGTTTTCTCTTAACGAGATCACCGTCCGCCCATTTCCCGTTCCGGAAATGGAGTCCTGTCGTATCATCCTTCCCAGACTATCATAAATTTCAATCCTTATATCTGAAAACAGTTCAATTGTTTCATTGAATTCGATGATCAGAATATCTTCCGTAGGGTTCGGAAATACCCTGATACCTTCGGAAGAAAATTCCTCGGTACTGTTTACAATATCAAGAACTACAGTTTCCTCGTAGGTACAAGTCTCCAGATCATCCATCACAACAATAGAATACTCCCCCGGAGATAAACCGGTGAAGGTATTGACAGGGTAAAACGTCTCACCGCCATCAATGCTGAATTGGTAGGGTCCATAACCGCTGCTTGTATTGATAACGATCTTTCCATCATAAGATAATTCACTGGTTGCATTAGCGGTTGATACTTCAGCAGAAAAAACACAGCCGTCTCCAAGACAAAATAACTCTGTAGCTACATTGTCAAATTCCCCGTCATTGACGAAAAGCGTATCTCCTGCAGCATTTAACATCAGGAAATTCCCTTCCCCGTATCCACAGCAAATACCATCTCCGTAAGAGTCCAGGATATTTAAGGTCAAACAGGAATTATAATCAACACAAACATCCTGAATAAGGATTTCCTGGTTGTAATCCAATGCACCTGACAGCACCAACTCATTGTCCAGTTCATCATATACTTCCCAGGAAGTTTCCTGAGGGTAGTTGTCTGCATTGATGATCAGGGTGACATAGTCGTAATCTGATTCGAGGTCCAAATTAACGGAGGCGGTATTATTTCCACCAATAGCATCCGGTTGCCCATTGACACTTAATAGGTTCAACTTGATATCATTGCCTACCTGGAACAAATTTTCGGTGATAACAATGTTCACATCAGCTGTAACCTGGTAAGGTATACTCGACTCATAGTAAACCGTATCCACCGTTAAACCATTTACCACAACAACAATGGCTGTATTAGTAAAAGTCGCATCGCCGAAATTAGTGACTTTGGCTTTGACCTCTACTTCCTCCCCGCATTTGGCGATGGCCTCTGTTATGGTAATGCCACCTTCCAGGTAATACAGCTTACTCAAAACTGTTCGTAAAGTATCATTACCGGCATATCCATCCGATTCATGGGCCACTGCTACGCCAATATTGTAATCACCAATGTTTGAAAAATCCTGCGGAATGGTGAATTGAAATTCAGCATCCGTCTGAGGGTTCAATACCTCGTTAATCGTCATCGTCTCCACCACCTCACCTTCTACCAGGAGTGAAATATCAAAATCGGACATTTCCTTCAGTCCTTCATTGGCGATTTTCACCGTCACCAATTCAGCATCACCCAGGTCGGAAGAATTTTGCGGACTGATGATCTCAACGGAAGCTAAATCGTAAGTAGCCTTGATATCTGCCCAGAAAGAAACCCAGGGCCTTGCCTGCTTTATAATTAATTGGTCTTCGCTGGTGACCTTGTATTCGATATCCATTCCAAAGCCTTCCACACCTGCCAGATTATAGAGCTCGGCAAATTCATCGTGAATTACACCAAGGTAATTTCTCATTTGATCAAGATATTCTTCGCCCATCACCAATCCGCCATCTTCCACCAGGTTGGATTTTCTTAAAAGCAGATAACCTTCCTCCGGATTCTGACTCAACAAAATTTCTTCTGAAATGGCATTGGCCTCAGGGTTGGTAACCAGAGACTCTCCTACCTGAGTATTTAAATAAAAAGTATTCTGAGTCTGATAAAACGGATCAATACTCACGCCTACCCCATTGGACTGCTCATCTTCATAATTGGGATGGCACAATACCCCCATGGCAGCAATAAAGTGATTTACCCGATAGAAATCCCGCTCATCAAATGCTCGAAAATTCCACATACTGGCGTACACCTGCTTGATGGATTTGGAAATATGACCCTCCCACGGATGTTGGGTTTTGGAGGTATATAAACCGGCTCCGCTAAAACCCGGAAGGTCTTCATTATTCGTACTTGACCTACATCGGATGGAAGTACCTTGAGGAAAGGACTCATGCATGGCTTCCAATTCATCCAGCATCCACTGTGGCATATCTGCATCCCTGATGTCATCCCTTAGATCATCGAGCATATCAATGCGCGTTTCCAGATCATTGATGAAATCCGGATCAGCGATCATTTCTTCCACGACATCATAAAAACCATTGAATTTCATGAACTCATCATAAAAATAAAAGGGCACCCCAAAACCGTTTGGAATGGTTCCTTCCGGAAAACCAAAGGTTCTCATCGTTGCCACATTGGAACACTTTGCCCCAAAGATATTGGACATCTCAAAGCCTATAGAATCCAGGGGCAATATTTCGGTCTGGGTTAAATCCCTGTCGGGAATTTGTTCCTCCGTTGGTCTTATGTTTTCGTACCATTCGTTGACTTCATCCAGTGTGGCTTCCCGGATAAAATATCCATCCTCGTCAACCCTGTAATAAATATAACTCCCGATCAAACTGGCGATGGAATCAATTTCCAGCGGTTCGCGGATATAGGCATTGGGTACATTATCCTGGATAGCTCTCAAATTGACGTGTGACAAAGGTGTTTGCACAACTGAGGTAATAATTCCGCCAACCCTGGGCAAAGAATTCGGAAGAGCATCATACAATACAATATCTCTTGATCCAGGTGTTTCAGCTAAATCCATATGTCGGAAATATCCGTAGCCTTCCGCCTGATTCAGGGGTAGGTAATCCACTTCAGCAAAATAATCTGATTCCAGGACAACATCTATCCTCGAGCCTTCGAATCCATCCTCGTACAAATTTTCATGATCCCACTCTCCCCCACTACCGATAAAATGTTTGAAATTATTATTGAGAAATGGCATATTCGCTGCCAATAATTCAAAAGTTTTCTGGGTCTTCTCAATGGAATGGGCATTGCCAAAGGAATAATTAAAGTAGTAACAACCAATGGCGCCATTTGGAAGAATTTCATTCGGATTATAGACTACCTCACCTGAAGTGATAACGTCTCCTGTCATATCGATCGTCGCATAAAAATTAGCATGGATATAATGCGTTTGGCTGTTGATGAAATATATCTCCGGTTCATCTGATTCCTGGTTGAGAATGGCAAATTTCACAAACTCCCGGTTGTTGAGGAAGGGCGCCCAGGGGATGTTGTCATTGGTAACGGCCAATGCAGAATAGGTTTCATGGCTGTTTATGGATGTCGCCCCATCGATAAAGGGTACTGCCGCTGCAAAATTTAGCGGTGCAAGCGTTGGCATATCGTTGAGTTCTGTTATATCATCGATGCCATCTCCATCTGTATCTTCCGGAGTATCTATGGAGTATTCGGTGATGGTGTAATTCTGCAACGGGTAGGCATCCAGTGGCTCTGAGATGATCATATTCCCGTCGATACCTGCCGTAATGGAGGTAATATTTTCAAAGCCCAAATCAGGCTCATGGATGGTAGTCAGCAAATAATATTTATCCGCCTGAGCTTCAATTTCCAATTCGACCTGTCCATAGTTATTGACGGAATAATTCAGGATGGGCACATTTTGTGCAAAACTAAACGTAGACAATACAAAAAAGAAAGCGAGTGTAGAAGTAAATCTTTTGATCATAATGTTGGTTTTTCCTCTGTTGAAAAATGGAAATCATTTCCATGACAAAAAAATGGTCAGTAGTAGTGGGTGTCAACTACATCCGGTATTCAAATAGCAAGTTACTTCCAGACCCCTGAACTTAAGAAAACGTTTCTTAAAAACCAATACTTTAGGGTATTAAGCTAAGGGGCGACAAATTTATTTTATTTGGGCTAGAAAAAACATTCTTTCATGGTTTAAAGCTAAACGGCAGATAAATTGAAACCAAGGTGCATTTAAATCAAAAAAGTCGTAAATTGAAAGTCGGATATAGAAAAATTTGATCCAGTTTTCAAATTGCCCACTTGCCTTTGACCTACACCACTTGACCAACCAAAAGGATCAAAACAATCTTACCTGATTCAAAAAGAAAAACAAAAATCTTTTTTCGAACACAGCCAGGTGTAAACTAAATCTAAAATACATGCCATAACATAGCTCCTTATGCAGACGCAACAAAGGAACTCATGTTTTGTAAAAGCCGTTGTCATTTATAAAAAATAATATACAACAATTGTTAGTCATGAGAAATTTATCTATCCTTTCCTTCGTATTGTTTCCTATTTTACTATTGAGTCAAGACCTCACTGGCGTTTGGACATGCAACGATGGTGCGACGTATTATTTACGACAAATAGATAATGAGCTTTGGTGGTACGGAGACGGTGGTTCCGTTTTCACCAATGTATTTCATGGGAAAATTCATGGAAAAAGAATTTATGGTGATTGGTCCGATGTGCCTAATGCGAAAGACAGAGGATTTGGGTACATGACTCTTGAAATTATTTCTGGGAACGAACTAAAAAGAAGCTGGTCATCCGGAGTGTTTGGAGGTAATTTATGGACGCGGGGAGAGGCACAAGTCACAGACTTGCGTGGACAATGGACTTATGCCAACGGAAGAGGGAACATCAATGCTCAGCAATCCGGTAACCAGCTAACTATGCAATTTACAATCCAACCTCGCAGTACACCCGCTCCTCATTACGTGGTTAATGCTATTATTAAAGGAAATAAAATCGAAGGTAATTGGAGCTTTACTGTAGGCAATGACCCGAATTTTTCAGGTCCAAATTGCCAGGGTGGAAAATTTTATGCACAGATAAGTCCCGATAAAAAAAGTATTACGGTTTTAAACACCACTGAGGATCCATGTAATCATAGTTGGGTCGGCACGGTATTTTATCGGTAAAAAACATGTTCGACAACCAAACAATCAATGCAATATAAAACTCATTAACCGTCGTAATTTTGCTTCCCAGCTTATCATTAAAAAAAATCCAGGAATTACTTAACCAGCCAGACAAATACGTCCAGCATAACACTTCTAAGCAGTAACCTTCGCCGAACAGGAGGGATAAACATTAGATATTCTTTGGTTTCCACTGAATTACTCAATTACCATCAAGACACTGATTATCTTGATTAATGAGGTGAATTTGCATACTTTTGGAGAAGCCCGGGCAAAAATTTGGGGTTTTAAGCAAAGTATTCGGCTTAGCTTCATGAATAATCAAAGATCCAGATGTTCATGAATCAGCCTAAAACCCACACCTAATTCCAGCTAATTTCAAAACCGATTACCATGGATGAACCAACTATAAAACAAGAGGTCAGGAATCTCATAGCCAAAAATAAAACAGCAGAAGCAATTACGCTGTTATCCGGCGCACAGTTTAGTGAAGTTGATAAACAACTGATCCTTCTAAACAGCCAGTATGATCGCATTAAAAAAGAACTGAGATTAAATCTTATCTCCAAAGATGAGGGAGAAAGACGAATCAATCAGATCAATATGGCTTTACTGGACATTTCCGACAAGCTGGAATTATCAAAGGATTCATCTTCCGAAAACAAAAAAACATCTTCCCGGAAAAGTTCTTTCAATCCAAAATTGCTACTGCTGCTTTTGATTCCTCTAGCAGCATTTTTGATCTATTGGATTGTGGATAGCAACCCTCCTGCAAAACCTTCAGAAGAACCTTCTCAAACAGTTACTACACCCGAAATCACTCAACCGGAAACAACAGAACCTGCCACTCCTGAAAAACCTAAAGAAGAATCCAAAGAAACCAGTTGGCATCCCGGCTGGTCTGTCATCGATATATATCAGGTGCAGGGCAAAGCCTTTGGTCTTTGGTACAAAACCGGATCAGGTGATTATGTCATCTATGACATGAAGCAAAACGGGGATTCAGATACTAAATTAAAGGGAGACAACTGGAAACCAGGCTGGACGACCATTGAGATATATCAGGTGCAAGGCAAAACCTATGGAATCTGGTACAATACCAAATCGGGTGCTTATACGGTCTATGAAATGAAAAACAATGGCGATTCAGGTAAAAAGGTAAAAGGGGATAAATGGAAACCCGGATGGACCTCCATTGAAGTATATCAGATACAGGGCAAAGCCTATGGGTTTTGGTACAACAGCCAATCGGGTGCATATGCAATCTATGAAATGAAGAATAATGGCGAACCCGGCAAAAAACTATATGGAGGAAATTATGACCCGGGCTGGACAACCCTCGACATCTACCAGGCCCAGGATAAGACCTATGCGATATGGTACAATAGCAAAACGGGCAAGTATGCCATCTACGACATGAAGAACAACGGAGAATCGGGCAAAAAACTATCCGGAGGCAATTTCAAAACCGGATGGACCTCCATTGAAATTTATCAGATTCGAGGCAAAGCCTATGGAATCTGGTACAACAGCCGATCAGGTATTTATGACATTTATGAAATGAAAAGTAATGGAGAACCGGATAGGAATTAATATTGGGTTTTACTTTTAACTACCTGCCATTATTTTAAGCTTCCAGGCCCAAAATCAATACGCTTATTCGAAATATCAGGTGCAAAAACCAAACTATTCCGAAAATGGTATGGTTATTCATTGCGGTCAAATGGCCTATATTGACCATTAAATAAAAAAACACGGCCAACAATTTGCAAAAGTTAATACTCACTCATTACTTCGCACTTCAAATGCAAGAGACCATTGTGATCAATGGAAATGAAAGCATCTGAGTATGAGCCTGAATTTAAATGATTTTTCCTACGAACTCCCCGAATCGAGGATTGCCAAGCATCCGCCTAAGGAGCGGGGTACATCCAAATTATTGGTTTACCGGCACGGTGATATTCAGCACCATCATTTTGGCTCCATTGCAGATCAATTACCTGAAGATGCAACATTGGTCTTTAATGACACCAAAGTGATCCCGGCCAGGATCATCTTGCATAAGGATACGGGTGCACGAATTGAAATCTTCCTTCTTGAGCCATTAGCTCCCTCTAAAATTCATGAGGAAGTGATGGTTACTGAGCAATCTTGCACCTGGAAATGTATGATCGGCAATGCCAGGAAATGGAAGCAAGGCTCGCAGCTTTCAAGCCCTTCCCTGAAATTTACAGTCACCCGAACCGGCGAGGATGAAGTGACCTTTGAATGGGAAGGAATGCCTTTTAGTCAACTACTGACAGAGATCGGAAAAATTCCTTTGCCTCCATACATCCATCGCGAAGTTGAGCAAGAGGATAAGGATCGCTACCAGACCGTTTATTCCAAAATGGACGGAGCTGTGGCTGCTCCGACTGCGGGATTGCACTTTACGGATGAAATTATGGAGGAACTGGACAGATAAAGGGTATTGATACAAAATACCTGACCCTTCATGTTTCTGCAGGAACTTTTCAACCTATCAAAACGGATGACATCACCCAACATCCCAATGCATAACGAGCAGGTGTGGATTCAAAGGCATATTATTGAATCATTGCTCTCCACTTCTCATGACCATTGCTGTAGGTACAACCTCCATGCGAACTCTGGAGAGCCTGTACTGGTTTGGGGTGCGTTTGCACCATAAAAAGCAAGATTTTCATATCCGAAAGGAAGATCCTTACCAAATGGAAGCCATAGACAAGAAAGCGGCTTTGCAAAATGTGCTGAACTATATGGATCAGCACAAACTTTCTCAACTAAGCGGTCAAACAGAGATCTTTCTCTACCCGGGTTATACCTTCAAGATGTGTGACGGACTTATCACCAACTATCATATGCCAAACTCCACCTTGATTCTTTTGGTCGCTGCCTTTATAGGGGAAGATTGGCGGAAGGTTTATCAGGAGGCTTTAGACAATAACTACCGCTTTTTAAGTTACGGGGATAGCTCATTGCTGATACCTTGAATTTAACTGAATCTCGTCTATCCTGAAAAAACAGTATATTTAACCACAGAACAAGATGTTTGCTTTTTGCAGTCGGAAAAGCGAATCATTGAAAACCAATAACTTAATGGGGCTTCGTTCAACTTTCAAGTATCCACAAGCCCGGCGATTGCCGGGCTTGTGGATACTTGACTTAACGTTGATTTCCTATTAAAACCAAAGAAACTATGAATAGTCAAAATTTTTCCAGAACAAATTCATTTCAAACAACCTTCTTTCTCTTACTTTCTATATTCATCATTTCTACATTTATTTCCTGTGAAAAAGAATCTACGTTGGATGAACCGGCACCTGATATTATTATTGGTCACTCCCCGGATTTGTATGTTGGAAATATTTCCGGAAAAGTTTTGAATGAAAGCCTGGAGGCACTTGCCGGAGTAAATATTGATATTGGAGGGGAAGAAACGGTGACAGATGATAATGGTTTTTTTAATTTACAAGGCATTCAACTTGATGCAAATGGTACCTTGATCAATGCAAGTCGGGATGGTTATTGGCCAATAACAAAAATGGTAACGCTGACCAAAACACAACAAAATCAAACCCGTATTGTGTTACTGCCAAAAACAGAAACAAGAAATATTGAAGCGTCAGCAGGAGGTATGGTAAGTTTTAACGACACAGTAAAAGTATATTTTCAGGCAAATTCATTTGTAACGAGTACTGGAGAAGCATACGAGGGATCAGTTGAAATTTCTGCCATCCATTTAGATCCTGGAGAGGAAAATTTCGGAATGAAGTCACCAGGAGACTTTAGAGCTTTTAATGCCGATAGCGAATTACAGACCTTGTTGAGTCTCGGCATGGCAGGAGTGGAGCTAAAAGGGATTAATAATGAAATACTTGAATTAAAAACAGACAAATCAGCTACCTTGTATATTAAGGTCCCTGATGGCTCGAATGAAGAAGAAGTTTTGTTGTGGCATTTTGATGAGACTAGTGGCTATTGGCTGGAAGCAGGAATAGCACAGCGGGAAGGAGATTTTTTTGAAGGAGAGGTCAGCCATTTTTCCTGGTGGGATTTTGGCATTCCTTTTTTTGCAGTAAAGCTATCGGGTGCAGTCCTCAATGAAACAGGAATGGGAGTTTCCGGTCTTCCTGTTTCAGTTATCCTGGCTGACCAGGATCAGGACCTGGGGACGGAGTACACTGGTGGCGAAGGGTTGTTTTGTGGCTGGATCCCCAAAGATCAGGATTTGATCATGCAAATTCGAAATGAATGCGGAGATGTATTTTATGAAGAAGCTATAGGTGCTTTCAGTGAGGATACTGAACTGTCTGCGATCACTTTATCCGGGCAACATGTAATTGAGGTTTGTGGCAACATGGTTGATTGTAATTCAGAGGCTGTAACTCATGGTTATTTGGTTGTTCAACATGGATTAAATAAAACATTTATTCCTGTCGATACAATGGGTAATTTTTGTTCTGCAGTCAATATTTGCGAATCGACTACTTTTGGACTATATGGCATTGACTTGACGTCGGGATTGCAGGGAGTTGTTTCGACTTATAATTTGGATGATAGTCCTGTTAATAACCTGGAAGTATCTGCTTGTGATGAATTAGCCATTCTTTTCAGTTTCCAGATCGATGATGAACAGGAAATTCAAATTTCAGATTTCACCATAAGTATGAATGATGGGACCTTAGGTTGTGGAGCAAGTTCAGAACTCTATGGAATGATTCCCTATTTCATTATAGATGGGATCAATTGGGGAACTGACGATTTCGATTTCGGATATTTCGATGTAAATATAGCCAGTCCAAGCACTGAAATTGAGTGTGATTTTGCCGAATGCAATGAGCCAAATGTAGCGGTTATTGAATACGGGGGCGTCGGTAATCCAATAATTCTTCAAATAATCGGTACTTCCTGGAATGATCATGACTACATTATTAACGTCACCGGAATTCTTGAATAGCAATAGAAAAGTTATTATGGTTTCGCCCGGTTAAAAACATTCCTGGAGATCTATTTTGGTGAAATTGATTTGAGTTCGATAGATGATATAAGAGGAAGATTTTGCCAGCTTTTTCGTTTTATTCTTAATAATGTGGGTATTTGCAGCATTTGGAGAAGAGTTTTTATTCAGCGGTTACTATATGAAACTAATCTATTTAAATCAAGACCGAATATTTTATAATCGGGTTGAAAAACTGATGAGTAATTGATAAAGGAATACATCTTTTAGGAATTACAAGCGAAACTCCCCAATGCAATTTTTTATCTTTGGCCCCCTATGAATGAACATTTTAGATCGATCATCCTGCAGAGTACCGGAGCCTCTTCTTTAATAGAAAAAGAAATGATCCAGCAGTTGTGGAGCGGGTATGGGGAAATCATGCGAGTTGGATTGGAAAATGCTTCTGTAGAGAGCGTAATCGTGAAGCATGTCAAATTACCCATCAATAATGCTCACCCCCGTGGATGGAATACGGATATCGGACATCAGCGAAAAGTCAGGTCCTATCAGGTAGAAACTACCTGGTACGACAAATACAGTAAAAACAGTGCCGCTCGCCTCCCACATTGTTTAGCTATTGAATCCAAAGATGATGAAGTACTAATAGTCCTGGAGGATTTGGATGAAGCGGGCTATCCTTTGCGCAAGGGAACAGTGGGATGGGAAGACATAGCTGCCTGTTTGGCGTGGCTGGCACAATTTCACGCAAGTTTCTTAGGAAAAGTTCCGGACGGGCTGTGGGAAGTGGGCACCTATTGGCATTTGCAGACCCGACCACAGGAATTAGCCGTATTGGATGATCTTCGATTGAAGGAGGCAGCCCCATTCATTGATGAGAAATTAAATTCTTGTGAGTATAATACCTTCGTTCACGGGGATGCCAAGCTGGCAAATTTTTGTTTTGGTCAGGAAGGACAAGTTGCCGGGGTAGATTATCAATATGTAGGTGGTGGCTGCGGCATGAAAGATGTGGCGTATTTCATTGGAAGTTGCCTGAACGAAAAAGAATGTGAACGTTTGGAAGCACAAATCCTGGATACCTATTTCGAATATTTACAAAGTGAATTGCAGGAAAGAAATGAAGCACTGGAAACAGAATGGCGGTCCTTATACCGGGTAGCCTGGGCGGACTTTCATCGCTTTCTGAAAGGATGGAGTCCCGGCCACTGGAAGATAAATAGTTACAGTGAAAGAGTTACGACAGAAGTAATTAATAACCTCTGAAAATGAACCTGTTACACCTTACCAATATTGCGATCACAGCAGCCCTTTCCGCAGGAAAAGTCATTCAGCAATCTATGAATGATGATGTTTTGGTAGAGAAAAAAAATGTCGGGACAAGTTACGCAGCACAAGTTGTAACAGAGGTAGACAGAAAATGTGAAACAGCCATTCTTACTCATCTGCTGCCCACCTGTGGCGAGTTTGATATTGCCCTTTTATCAGAAGAAACCGAAGATGATGGCAGTCGGTTCGATAAAGATTTCTTTTGGTGCATCGACCCAATGGACGGCACCCTTGCTTTTATTAAAAAACAACCAGGATTCTCTGTTTCCATTGCTTTAGTCGCAAAAGACGGAACTCCCTGTATCGGTGTCGTATTTGATCCCTGCACCAATACTTTGTACTATGCCATCAAGGGAAACGGCGTCTATAAAAATCGTACCCCCTGGCAAATTAAGCATACCAATGACCATTTAACGTACGTGACAGACCGAAAGCTGAAGGATACCCCTCATGCCGCTAAAATAGAAGAGTGGCTCAATAAAAGGGCGGAGCAGTTAGGCTTAATTGGAGTCAAAGAAATATCCGGAGCAGGATCCGTTTTAAATGCTATCCATGTATTGGAAAATGGTCCCGCATGTATGTTAAAACTTCAAAAAAAAGAAAGTGGCGGTGGCAGCATTTGGGACTTTGCAGCTACGGCATGCATTTACCAGGAACTAGGGCTGCCTGCAACGAATTTTGAGGGAGGCAAACTGGATCTGAATCGAAAAGATGGCACTTTTATGAATCACGAGGGGGTATTTTATGGTAATTTAACTGTTGACACCTAAAGGATTAGCAATAATTCATGTCAATGGTAATTCAAGCATAAATAGCTTTAGCCAAAGGAATAAACTGCTCCTGTACTTACCTTTTTTGCTTATAAACGGTTATTTTTATCATTTTAAAACCAAGTTTGGGAAAACCGGAAATAAATACCACAATTTATTTCAGTAAAAAAAAAATGAGATTAACTTTCCTTTGCATTTTTAGTCTGACTGCACAAATACTTTTAGCACAAAATTTTACCGAGGTAGCCGGAACACCCTTTGAAGGGGTAGATGTAAGTTCCATAGCATTTGCGGATGTGGACGGAGACGACGATCAGGATGTTTTGGTAACAGGAGCAAACAGTTCATTCATTCCGATTGCCAAATTATACACCAACGATGGCATGGGCACTTTCACCGAATTTATCTCGTCGGAAACCTCCATCGAAGAGGTAGCCTATGGTTCCATAGCATTTGCAGATGTGGACGGAGACAATGACCAGGATCTCCTTATTACGGGGCAAGGCAGTTCTTTTGCTCCCGTTGCGAAATTATATATCAACGGAGGATCAGGTACTTTCGATGAGGCAGTGGAAACACCATTCGAAGGGGTATATGATGGATCCATAGCATTTGCGGATGTGGACGGAGATAACGACCAGGATGTCCTCATCACCGGATTAATTAATTTAGAAACCCCCATTACGAAATTATATCTTAATGACGGGACAGGTGCATTTAGTGAGGTGGCAGAGACACCCTTCGAGGGAGTGGAACTCAGCTCAATTGCCTTTTCGGATGTGGACGGGGACAACGACCAGGATGTGCTCATTACAGGGCTGAATAGTTCATTAGATCCCATTGCGAAACTATACGCCAATGACGGCACGGGAACTTTCAGTGAGGTGACAGGAACACCCTTCCAGGGAGTGGCCATTAGTTCCATAGCCTTTGCGGATGTAGACGGAGATAATGATCAGGATGTCCTCATCACGGGATCAAATAGTATGACCACTGCGATTACAACGCTATACACCAATGATGGTACAGGCAATTTCAGTGAGGTGGCGGGGATGTCTTTCGAAGGAGTATTTGCAGGTTCGATAGCCTTTTCGGATGTGGACGGGGACAATGACCAGGATGTACTCATTACAGGACAAAAAAATTCAGGAAATCAGGCTGCGAAATTGTACACGAACGACGGGACAGGTACTTTCAGTGAAGTGGCAGAAACGCCTTTCGAAGGGGTTGCCAGTAGTTCCATAGCCTTTGCGGATGTGGACGGAGACAATGACCAGGATGTACTCATTACAGGGCAAAACAGTTCAGAGATTCCCATAGCAAAATTATACTCCAACGATGGTGTGGTTCAAACAAATGACTGTGCAAATTGGAAAACAAAAACGCCCTTCACCGTTTTTCCAAACCCCGCCTCTAATGGTTTGGTTTATATTAGCATAAACATGGAACAAAAAAGTCGGGTGGACATTAACCTTTTTGATGTAGTTGGTCGTCTGCTTCACCGGCAGGAAGAGCAATTGATTGGGGGAGAGAATACCGTTTTAATGGATATTTCAGCATTTGAAAAAGGTACTTACTTTATACAAATAAATCATGACGAAGAAATAGGCATTCAAAAACTCATAATTCAATAAAACGGACTAATTATCATGACAAATTACATTGACGGTTTCGTCTTGCCGGTTCCACATAAACACCTGGAGGAATACAAACGTGTGGCCGAAACCGTAGCAAAAATCTGGAAAGAACACGGTGCACTCGCCTATTTTGAGTATTTTGGTGATGATTTAAAACTGGAAGGCACTCGCTCTTTCCCGGAAACCATAGATGCTAAGGAAGATGAAGCCATTGTATTTGGATGGGTTGCCTTTGATTCAAAAGCGTCACGGGACCTGGCCAATGAACGAGTGGCCGCTGACCCGAGAATGACGGATCTGATTGCTCCTCTGACCGATCCGACAAGAATGATCTTTGATGCTAAAAGGATGGTTTTCGGTGGATTTCTACCGCTTGTTCAATAACTAGTAAGTAAGCGGACGAAATTAGTTCTGATCAAAATATTTTATTGAATCAAGAAGGCGCTGAGAGCTGTTACGCAAAGTTACGCCGAGAAGCGCTGAGTTTCGCAGAGAAAAGCAAACAACCCGGCGATCATCTGCGGTATAGCCCTATCGTTTCGCACCAAGAAAACATTTGATTTTAAGTAGTTCAGTCCACATACTTAATTCAAATCAAATTAAGATTGAATTAAACTTCCTTATCGAATACTGAATGTCGAACCTTGCCTGCTATAACAGGAAGGCAGGTGTCGAAGTGTTTAATGGGGTTACGAATTAAACCTATATTCTTAAACAAACATACTTCGTCCCTATCCAACTTTGCTGAAGGTCTTCATACCTCCCCCCTACCATCTGCCACCACCCACACCAATTGACAAAAAAATAAAATTGAACACCGATGAAAAAACTCATTTTAGTACTGCTAACTTCCGTTATCTCCCTGAATTTAACTGCCCAGGGGTACCTCGATTCATTACATAATATTTGGAATGACACCTCCCAATCGGACAGTGTCCGACTGGATGCGCTGCATGCCTTCGCCTGGGATGGATACCTTTTTTCTTTTCCGGATAGCGCCTTTTATTACGCTCAAATTGAGTATGATCTGGCTGAAGAATCTAATAATAAAGTAATGATGTCAAGGGCATTAAATACACAGGCTATTTCGTGGCATGTGAGAGGAGATTACGACAAGGCCCTTGAATTCCTTTTCAAAAGCATGGAAATTAAAGAGGAAATTGGTGATAAACTGGGCATTGCGGGAGCTCAAAACAATATAGGACGAATTTATGAGCGACAGGGAGATTTTGTCAAAGCATTGGAGTATTACAATAGGAGTTTGAAGATAAAGGAAGAAATGGGAGATCAAAGGTTGATTTCCAATACGCTGATAAATATTGGTTCGGTCTTCTTTGCTCAGGGAGATCCTGACGAGGCGCTTGAGTATTACAATAATGCTTTGAAAATCAAAGAGGAATTAGGTAATCCAAATGATATTGCCCTGGTGCTAATTCATATTGGTACCGTTTATGGTGAGCAGGGAGATACTGATAAAGCCATTGAATTGTTTAACAGAAGCCTGAAAATAAAAGAAGAGGTAGGTGATCTGCAATCCGTTGCCGGACTTCAGCATAATTTAGGGTTGATTTTTGCTGAGCAAGGAGAAAAGGACAAAGCGTTAGAATATTATCGCAACAGTTTGGTGATCAGAAAGCAATTAAATGATAAGGGAGGGGTTGCGGAATCGCTCAGCGTTCTTGCTTTATTTCATCAATCTCAAGGCAATTATAAGCAGGCAATTGATTACGGAAATCAAGCCTTCCAACTTGCTGAGGAAATCGGAGATATTGAATATTCAAAAGATATCTCATGGGATTTATACGGCAGCTATAAAGCAGTTGGAAACCACCAAAAAGCCCTGGAGATGCATGAATTATCTATTGCCCTGCGAGACAGTATTTTGAGTGAAAAAAATCAAAGAGCTTCTATCGAACAGGAATACAAGTATGATTATGAAAAACAAAAAGCCCTCGATGATCTGGAGAATGAAAAACGAGTGACTATGGAAACCCAAAAGAAAGAAAACCAGCAAAAGCTTTCCATTGCCATTGGAATTGGGTTATTGCTTTCGCTGATTTTGGCCTGGGGTATTTTTAATCGCCTTAAAGTTACACGGGAACAAAAGTTGATCATAGAGGAGCAAAAGAAAAAAGTCGAGCAGTCTGAAAAATATAAGGAGCAATTCCTCGCCAACATGAGTCATGAGATCCGGACCCCCATGCATGCTATTTCAGGTATGATTAACATCCTAAAAAGAAATGATCATCCACCATTACAAGACATTTACCTGGATGCGATGAGTAAAAGTTCAGATAACCTGGTGGTGATCCTGAATGATGTGCTGGATCTGTCAAAAATAGAGGCTGGAAAACTCGATATTGAAAGTATTCCAATGGATCCCAGGTCTGTAATTGATAATGTTCTGCAGATATTGAAGTTCAAAGCAGAAGAAAAAGGACTGATTTTGACGGCCAAAGTTGATGATAATGTTCCTCAACTGGTAATGTGTGATCCGGCCAGGCTCAATCAAATTCTGATTAACCTGGTGGGTAATGCTATTAAATTTACGGAGAAAGGAAACGTTTCCATTCACCTTGGGAAAGTAGATGATACCCTCGTCTTTAAGGTAGAGGACACGGGCATTGGTATTCCAAAAGAAAAACAGGAATATATTTTTGGAGCTTTTGAACAAGCCACAGAATCTACCAACAGATATTATGGTGGAACTGGTTTGGGATTAAACATAACCAGACAATTAGTAGAATTGCAGAAAGGAAGTATTTCAGTGATTAGTGAGGAAGGAATGGGAAGTACATTTTCCGTGAGTTTGCCACTTGTTATTGCTGAGGCTGAAGCCAGGGGCAGTGAAGTAGTGACCGAGGAAAAATTGAAATCTATGGCAGGATCACTCAAAGGCATTAGGATTTTACTGGCTGAAGACAATCCATTCAACCAAATGATTGCCCGGGATGATCTGGAATATTACCTTGAAGATGTGACTATCGATGTTGCTTCAAACGGGCAGGAAGCCATTGAAAAATATCAGCGTGAAACCTATGATGTAATCTTAATGGATGTTCAAATGCCGGAAGTCAATGGATTTGAGGCTACCAAAGGCATCAGGTCATTAGAGGCTGAAAGAAATATTAAAAAGCCCATACCTATAATTGCCATGACGGCAAGTTTATTGGCAACTGAGATCAACAGTTGTTTTGAGGCAGGAATGAACAATTACATTCCAAAACCATATAAGGTCAATGAATTAATCGGTACAATATATCAAGAACATCAAAAAGAGGATTGATAGTTATTTAGGAATCACTTAAATGAATCCATTAAATTTCCACCATTATTGGAAAAAAGATTTTTCAGGAAACGAACTAGGTCGAACATATCTCGCCCGCCATCGAAAAAATGTATTTTTACCAAAACCAAAGACGTTTTTTCCTCCCTCATTCATAAAATCAAAACTCAAAACACATGAATCCATTAAAAATCACGCTGGCTTTTATGTTGATCAGCCTTTTCCAGTTTGGACCACTACAGGCACAAATTCAAAAAGGTCAATTAGTAAAAGGAAAAGCCGTTTCAGCAGAAATCGATCCTAGTGAAAGACACCAATACACAGTTGATTTGAAAAAGGACCAATTCGCCTTTTTTAAATTAATGCAGGAAGGAGTAGACATGAAAGTCACCACATATGATGCGGAAGGCAATGAAATACAGGAATTTGATAGTCCAAACGGGAAATTTGGTCCGGAGTTGTTTTCTATTAAAACGGAGCAAAAAGGGAAATACGTAATTGAAGTTTATCCATTCGATGAAAAGGAACCAAAGGGCCCTTACACGCTAGAAATAAAACACATTAAACCCAAAGCCACAACGCCCGAAGAACAAGTAGATGAACTTTTTCTTCCATGGGACAATACAGATTCTCCGGGAGCATCCGTTGCGGTAGTAAAAGATGGAAAAATTGTATACAAAAACGGTTACGGAATGGCCAACCTCGAGTACGACATTCCCAATACTCCATCCACCATTTTCCACATTGCTTCCGTTTCGAAGCAATTCACTGCCTTTTCCATTTTATTGTTGGAAAAACAAGGCAAACTGAGCATCGATGATGATATCAGAAAATATATTCCGGAAGTACCCGATTTTGGAAAAACCATCACCTTAAGGCACCTGGCCAGTCACACTAGTGGCATGAGAGACCAATGGAATCTGTTGGCTATGGCAGGATGGAGGCTGGATGATGTGATCACTAAAGAACATGTTCTGAAACTGGTCAGCAATCAAAAGGAGCTGAATTTTAATCCCGGCGATGAATTCCTGTATTGTAATACCGGATTTACCCTATTGGCGGAAGTCGTAGCAAGGGTATCCGGACAGTCATTTGCGGAGTTTACAAAAGCGAACATTTTTGAACCATTGGGAATGACCAACACTTTGTTTTATGATGATCACGAAAAAATTGTCAGGAACCGCGCCTATTCTTACCAATCCGGGAACAGGGGTTTTAAGAAAAGTGTGTTGAGTTATGCCAATGTGGGAGCCACCAGTTTGTTCACAACCGTAGAGGATTTAAGTCTCTGGTCGATGAATTTTGCCAACCCGAAAGTAGGCGATGCTGAAATAATCAAAAAATTGAATACCAAAGCTGAGCTTAATAACGGTACTAATTTCGGTGGAGCCCTGGGACAATTTGTCGGCGATTATAAAGGCCTTAAAGAAATATCCCACGGGGGAGCAGATGCAGGATACAGAACCTTTCTGACCCGCTTCCCGGACGAAAATTTTGCAGTGGTGGTATTCAGTAATTCTGCAGAGTTTAACCCTGGTGGACTTGCACATAATATCGTAGACATCTATTTGAAAGATAAAATGGAAGCACCGGTAAAAAAGGAACCTGCTCCTGAAGAAACCATTGAAGATGTTACCATCGATGCTCAAACCTTATCCACCTATACCGGTGATTTCGAATTGCAGCCAGGATTCGTCATAAAAGTAACCGAAAACGACGGTAAACTCTCCGCCCAGGCAACCGGGCAGCCTGTAGTTGCCCTGAATCCGATATCTGCGACCGAATTTATGGTGGAAGGGATAGAAGCCAAAGTTGAGTTTATTCCAAATAACGGGGATAAAGTCCAGTTAATGAAACTGCATCAGGGCGGACAGATCATGGATGCTCCCAGGTTAGAGGCCTTTGATCCGGCGGAGGTGGATCTGACTGAATTCACCGGTGAGTATTATAGTGAGGAATTATCAACTACTTACCATTTTGTGCTGGAGGAGGATAAATTGATTGCCAAGCACCAAAGATTGAGTGACATAGACCTCACTGCCGTAAAGGAAGATACTTTTTCGGGAAGCACCTGGTTTTTCAGGCAAGTTGAATTCACCCGTGGGGATGATGGCAAAATTTCAGGCTGCAAGGTTTCCAATGGCCGGGTGAGAAATCTAAAGTTCGTATTGGTAGATTAAATTTTGGAAATTATTTAATAATTAGTTGTCACGCAGATTACGCCAATTTTCGCAGAAATTATCCAAGGTTGCTGTATTAATTTCTGCGCTTATCTGCGTAATCTGCGTGACATAAACCCAAACCCATCTTCAGGTTCATTATGCGTCTCTTCCTTTCCATATTAGTATTTGCAGTCCTCCTCACCAATTGCAACACACCTCCCCCACCCCCAAACATCATCCTCATCATGGCGGACGACCTGGGTTACGAAACTATTGGCGCCAATGGAGGCACTTCTTACCAGACGCCGGTGCTGGATGCTATGGCGGACAAGGGCATCCGCTTCAATCATTGTTACGCTCAACCGCTTTGTACCCCGAGCAGAATAAAGATCATGACGGGCATTTCCAATATGCGTAACTATACCGACTTTGGAGTTTTGGATGAAAGTCAAACCACTTTTGGGCATTTATTCCGGGAAGCGGGTTATGCTACAGCAGTGGTAGGAAAATGGCAGTTAGGAACTACACCTGATGGTCCGGAAAAAGCCGGTTTCGACCAGCATTGTCTTTGGCAGGTCACTCCCGGTGCAACAGACTCCACCGGGAGAGACACCAGGTATTCCAAACCACTGCTACAGATCGATGGAAGACTAGAAAGGTTTAAAGAATCTGAATACGCACCTGAGATCGCCACTCAGTATGCCCTCGATTTTATGGAAGAACAATCAGGGCATAACAAACCCTTCCTGCTTTATTACCCAATGATCCTTACCCATTGTCCGTTCAGTCCAACTCCCAATTCTCCGGAATGGACTACTGATGACACTACCGTAATGAGGTATAAGGGCAAGGCTCATTATTTTGAGGACATGGTGACCGTCATGGATAGTTTAGTTGGTGTTATACAGCGCAAACTGAAAGAACTAAACATCGAAGACAACACCCTTCTCATTTTTACCGGTGATAACGGTACCGACAGACCTATCGTTTCCATGCTCAACGGAAGAGAAGTGGCCGGAGCTAAAAGAGCTACTACCGATGCCGGTACCCGGGTTCCTTTAATTGCTCAATGGCCAGGTGTGATCCAGGATAAAGTGGTGAATAATGATCTAATTGACTTCAGTGACTTTCTACCTACCATCTGTGAAGCCACAGGGATTAAAATACCCGATTCTCTACGAATAGACGGGAAAAGTTTTTTTCCGCAGTTGCAGGGTGAAACAGGTCAGCCAAGAGATTGGATCTACTGCTGGTTTGCGAGAAATCCATCCATTCATGAACCCAGGATATTTGTGAGAAATCAACGGTATAAATTGTACACATCTGGAGAGTTCTTTGATGTGCCCAACGATTGGGATGAACAAAATCCATTGAATATTGAAGAACTGGATGGGGATACCAAACAAACCTGGCAAATGTTTAAGGAAGTTTTAAATCATTACAATACAAGGAGGCTGGAATGTATTCCTGAAAAAACCTACGAAAATTAGCAAATGTAAATGCCTTTGAAATGATTCAAAAAATTATCAAAAACATATCAACTAATCCAAGAAACGCTTTTCTGGTCGATGGTATTGGAGCTGTTTTATCAGCCTTCCTTTTAGGCGTTATCCTCACCACTTTCGAGGATTTCTTCGGTATGCCTGCAAGGGTGCTTTACATCCTTGCCGGGATAGCTGCCGGTTTTGCCCTATATTCTCTGACTTATTATTTTTTGAATATAAAAAAGTGGCATGCTGCTCTTCGTCGGATCGCCATTGCAAACCTGCTCTATTGTTTGCTCACCCTTGCGCTGGTAATTATACATTTTCAGGAATTGACTATTTGGGGAATTATGTATTTTATATTGGAGATTCTGGTAATTGTCATTTTAGTTTACATTGAATTTAGTGTTCTTTCAAAATCAAAACTCCAGGATTCTCCTATAAAAGATATTTAACCCCCTGATTGACAATTAACTATACTTCACTTATCTTTATAACCAACTCTTCCGAAAGATTGATCTTACTAGCTAAAGTTCTGCTCAAAATTTGGAAGTCCTTCCCTTGAACGACAGATATCTGCCCCCCTGTCAAGTTAATCGCTTTTTATAAAAAATTTGAATATCATGAAAAACACATTTAATTCAACTCTAATTGCAGCTCTATTTCTTACACTATTATTCTTAGGTTGCACGAATGAAAAATCCCCTGAGATGGAAACCCTTTCTTTTACCTCTAGTGCAACAGGTGAGTATAAATATGTTGGCCCTGACACACTGCCCGAAGCCAAATGCACCGGTGACCTTTCTGCCTGGCGGGCCATTGTGGAAGGGACTGGCACTGGTGATCCCATAGGTGATTTTAGTGTTCATTTTGATTTCTGCGGAGACACCCTGGGAAATTATGGTAATGGTTTTGCTTTTATGCAAACAGAAGAAGGTGACACCATTTTCTTCAGCGTCGCCGGACAAGTTATACAAGGCCGACTGGAGGATCATCCTGAATTTGTTACCTCATATTGGAGAGACAGCTTTGAAATAACGAGCGGAACCGGTAAATATTCAGGAGTAACGGGCAACCTTGTTTCCGATGATTACAACAGTTCCGAAGACCCAAATTCACACCACAACTGGAAAGGCACCATTTCGATAAAAAAGGCTAAAAAGTAATCCTAAATTCAATTACCTGACTAGCAATAAATAATAATCCATGACTATTGACCATATCATCCGTCAATACGATTTCAATTTGCTCTACGCAAAAGCTCTTGTAGCAGATTTATCCGAAACACAAATGACCATGATGCCTTCGAAGGGTTTGGAAAATCATGCCGCCTGGACCCTCGGGCACCTGGTTACCGGAAGCGCTATGACTGCTGAGGACCTTGGAGCAACGTTCGAAATTCCGGAGAACTGGGAGGAATTGTTCTTGCGAAAAGGGCCCGGAGACCCAAGAAAACCTGATCCGGATCCATCAAAATATCCCTCCAAAAAGGAATTGTTGCAAGAACTTGAAAAACAGCACAACAAGGTGAAAATATATTTATCCAAAATCGATTTGACTCAATTGGAAAAACCCCTGAAATGGAGGTTCGGAGATCAAATGCCCACCCTTCTGGATGTGGTGACATTTATGTGTATCAATCACGAAGCCATGCATTTGGGACAATTGGCCGGGTGGAGGCGTGCTTTGGGGATGCCTTCCGCTTTGGCAGAAATATAAATCCCCTTTTTTCCGGACTGATTAAACTGAATTCCTTTTTCGAATGTTGGTTTAAAGTTCTCTCTTGCTATTCCAATAGGGATCGTTAAAACTACTTTAAACAATAACTCAGCTATGAAAATCGCCACAACAATACTTACTGCTATTCTATTCTCCTTTCTCCTACCCTTTTCATCCTGTTCAGAATCCGAAGATATCATGAACGACCCGGTGGATATTGAAGAAGAACCAACAGACACCATGGAAGTTGATACCAATGCCATCTCATATCTCGCTCTTGGAGATTCCTATACCATCGGGCAATCCGTTGATCAAAACATGCGTTGGCCTGTGCAACTGGCTCAAAAACTCAAAGAGAACGACATCATCGTCGAACCGTTAAATATCATTGCACAAACCGGATGGACCACCAGCAAGCTTTTGGAAGCCATTTATGATATAGAACCGGATCAACACGACCTGGTATCCCTCCTGATCGGGGTCAATAACCAGTATCAGGGACAACCTTTTGAAATTTTCCAGGTAGAATTCGATTCCTTGCTCAATTTATCAATTCAACTGGCCGGTAATATTGAAAGAGTATTCGTCGTATCCATTCCAGATTATGGAGTCACGCCTTTTGGAACGATTAACTCCGAACAAATTGCGGAAGAACTGGATATGTACAATGATTATATGCAGCAAAAATGTATGACGCTGGAAATTCCCTTCATCAATATTACTGACCTTTCCAGACAATTGGGCGACTCACCTGGAGCCCTGGCTGTGGATAACCTTCACCCCAGCGGAAGCCAGTACACTGAATGGGTCAACCTCATCCTGCCAGTAGTGATCGATATGTTATAAGGGGTTCATTTGGGAGAAATTGTTTATTTTTATTCAGGCTAATTGATAAATGAGGACTTCAGCCTTCTTTTTCACAAAACTCCTGATATGCCATCAATCAAGTTACAGGTCTTCTCGTTGTTAATTTTGTTCTTTTATGGTTCAAACCTCCAGTCACAAAATTATTTTGGATTCCGGGCAGGAATTAATCTTGCCTATGTATCTACTACCGAAGAAGGTTTCATTACTAATGAACGGGTTTTGGGGCTAAACACCCACTTGTTTTTGGATATTGCTCTGGCAGAGCACTTCACCATTCAACCGGAAATAGGTTTCATTCAAAAAGGCTACCGAAGAACTATCACACTTACCGGCATTAAAAGGTACGCCACTAAAATTAATTACCTCGATTTTGCAGCCAATATGAAATATAAATTTGGCGATAAAAACCTCAAAATACACTTACTTACCGGACCATACTTTGGTCTGGCCGTTTCTGCCCAATCCAAAGATCTGGATGACGGAGATACTAACGACATTGGCATTGAAGAAGGGGGCGGTATTCAACGGCCGGATATCGGGCTAACTGTTGGCCTGGGAGTTGGCATCCCGGCCGGGGATGGAGAACTTTTTCTAGATATTCGATACCTACATGGTTTTAATAAGATCAACGTAAATACATTTGATGATGGCGATTTGAGGAATCGTGGACAGAATATTTCTGTTGGTTACTCCTTGCCTTTGGGTAGGTAAACTGCTGCTTTGTCTTTTTTGGTTTCATTAAAGCTAATCTACCTTACAGCTTGTTTCGTCGATTAAACATCCATGGCAGCGAAAGATGATACAAATTCGTATCGTCATTATTTTCACTAACCCTTTTGAAGGAAGTCGAATCACCATGGAAGAAACCCTTAACATTCAACAAACTGAAAGGAATCAACAAGCGTTCGCATTTCGTCTTTTGGATGAGGCCATTTATGCTGCCCTAAAAACATATTCCAACGTCCATCGCGGCAGTGGTTACAATTCCCAAGTGTCCACACAGCTTTATGAAAAAGCAAGAGACATTGTGCTGGAATACATGGGGTTGAAGAAAAGCAGTTACATCGTCGTATTCTGCTCTCCAAGAAGAGCCGAAATATTCACCAGATCGATCAATCCCAAAAACTTCCGCCTGCTTTCCAGTAAAGACCTCGGTTTGGCCATTGGTGTAAGAGCCATTGCTTTGCGAAGAAACGCCATTCCAAAAGGAAAACCTGTCGAATCTGGAGGGGGTACTACCAAACTCACCGCCAAAGACTGGATTATCTGGGCCGATGCACCAGATAGGTTTGAAGCCGGCACACCAGCAATTATCAACGTAATTGCCTTTGCCAAGGCCCTGCTTATTATCCAGGAATATGGTTCAGATATATTTAAAAAAAGATCATCCTCAACGCTTTCCGCCAAAGAAATTCTATTCGAGGATAGATTGGTAAACCTGGAAGGGCCACAACTACTCAAAGAACTCCGGAACACCCTTATAGGAAAAAAAGTCAGCATTCCTACCAGCCAGGGATCATCCCCTTTCATCAATTTCGACAACAGTGCAAGCACCCCTACTTTTGAAGCCATCTGGGAAACTTTTAGAGATACTTTAAAACAACCCGAAGACATTCAACAACAAATCCTGCATCAGGCTAAAAGCATTTGTGCAGAAACCCTTGGGGCCCCGCTCGATCAATACGATATAATTTTCACCACCAACACCACGGAAGCCATCAATATCGCTGCCGAAAGTTTAAGTTTATCAAAGGATTCTGATTTTAATCCAGTTGTTATCAATACATTACTGGAACATTCTTCCAATGATCTTCCCTGGAGAATGATTCCCAATGGTGAGTTGATCAGGCTGTCGGTCGATGACGAAGGATTTATTGATCCTGGTGAACTCAGATCTCTTTTACAGGATTATAATGAAAAGAAACTCCACGGCAAAAAACGTATCAGGATAGTAGCAGTTTCAGGAGCTTCCAATGTGCTAGGCACCTGTAACAATCTTGAAGAAATCAGTGAAATTGTAAGGACTAACGGCGCTCAATTATTGGTAGACGGTGCCCAACTCGTTGCCCATAAAAAAGTAAATCTTGAAAAAAGCAATATTGACTATTTCGCCTTTTCTGCTCATAAAGTCTATGCTCCTTTTGGAAGTGGTGCTTTAGTTGTCCGGAAGGGATTATTGAATTATCCATTACAGGATCTGGAATGCATAAAATCCTCCGGCGAAGAAAACATCAGCGGCATTGCAGCATTGGGAAAAGCATTTGTGCTATTAAATCGCATTGGTATGCAAACCGTTTATGAAGAGGAACTGGAACTGACCAGATTTGCCCTTTCGGAAATGGCTAAAATTCCAAATTTGAAATATTATGGCATCCAGGATCCCCAGTCCAAAAGAATACAAAGCAGGTTGGGAGTTATTTCTTTTGACATTGAAGGAATGCTTCCCAAAAAAGTGGCCAATAAGCTTTCACAACAAAAAGGCATTGGCGTGCGTACAGGCTGTCATTGTGCCCACTTGATCGTCAAAAAGATTGCAGGCATTGGCCCCGGTTTGGAAAGGTTCCAGCGGGTTATTCAGACGTTGTTTCCTAAATTAAGACTTCCCGGAGTTGCCAGAGTGAGTTTCGGTATCGAAAATACGCGGGAAGAAGTTGAATACCTGATAGAAGTCTTACGATCTCTGGCAGAGAAAAAGGATGTAAATCAGGTAATTCCTGCTACACAAGTAAAGAAACAGTTGAATCAATTGGTCTTTGACAATAGCACAGAAGTTTATTAGCGGATTATTTTTTCCTGCACTCTCAAATTGAAAAATCCGCTTTTTGAAATAGTGTTTCAGCCCATGTTTATCCGGTAATTCATTAAAGTTAACTAACTTTACTGCCTAAGAAATCAACCCGGTTCATGAGTATGAAGAATACCCAATCAACAAAATTGCCTCTCCGGAGCATTTTGCTCCTTTTCTTTTTGCTGTCAATTAGAACTATTGGCTTCAGCCAAAATCCTGATTACTTTGACGGGCCCTATATTTTTGATCAAAAAGACAGCCTCCATATACAATGGATTGAAGCTGGCCTCCCTTTTGACACCCTTATTGCCAAAAAGGATGCTGGTTTTTTTAAAAGAGATTCATTGCCTTTGGTAAACCTGCGGGACCTTACTTTTGAGATTGATAATGATGCTACCTATAAGGAGGTGGATAAGGTAATTGCCGTGAGCGATGTCCATGGGAAATTCGAAATCCTTATACAAATGCTGGTTGCCCAGGGTGTTATTGACGAAGAGCACCAATGGACTTTTGGACAAAATCATTTGGTGATCGTCGGAGATAACTTTGACAGGGGTGACAGAGTATTGGAAATTCTGTGGTTTTTGTTTTATCTCCAAAAAAAGGCAGAAGCTGAAGGTGGAAAAGTCCATATGCTGCTGGGAAACCACGAAATAATGACCATAAATGGGGATTTGAGGTATGTAAACCGAAAATATCTTTACACTTCTGCTGCCTTCACCACGCCATATAATGAATTCTTTAGGGAAGGTTCTATCCTGGGAGATTGGATCGCAACCCACAAGATTATGATTTCCATTGATAAACGGTTGTTTGTCCATGCCGGTATCTCACCGGAATTTCTGATCCTGAATTATTCATTCAAAAAAATAAATAAAGTCTTTCAAAAATCGATCCTGAGACAACCTAAAGAGAAGATTAAGAAAAACATTGAACTCTCTTTTCTGGTCAACGGAAAGGGGCCGATCTGGTATCGCGGGTATTTCGAAAATGGCACTTTAAACCAGGATAGTATCGACATGATCCTGCAAAAGCTCGGCCAAAAGACCATCATAGTAGGGCACACCAGTATGAGAGAGATCAATCCGTTTTTTGAAAGAAAAATTATCGGAATCGATAACAGTATCAAACAAGGTTCCAAAGGACAGGTGCTGATCATTGAAAATGATGAATTCTATGTCGGTGACCAGGAAGGTAACCAGACTTTACTGAAATTAACATCACCTAAAGAGTCTAGCCTTTTTGAGTATGTTTACAACCTGAACTACACACCTACTCTCGAAATCAAAACCGATATTGGGCGACTCCTCAAAAGAAGTGAAAAGGAAGAATACCAGGAAGCAGCTTTTGAGATTTCCGATCCAGACGGCGAATTGGTCTTTTCTTTACCTGCAAGACTCAGGGCCAGAGGTAATAAACGCAAAATGGTATGCCGCTTCCCCCCGGTTAAAATTGACTTTAAAAAATCACTCCTGGATTCTCTTGGGTTCCATTCCCACGATAAACTCAAATTGGTTCTGCCTTGCGGACCTGAAAAAAAACAACAGGAATACTTATTCAAGGAATACTTTCTTTACGACCTGTATGCTATGATAGATTCGAATACCCTAAGGACGAAAATGGTAAAGATCAAACTTCATGACGGGGATAAAAAAGACTTCTTAGTGACTGGGTTTCTGATTGAAGATGAAGAGGAATACGCCAGAAGAAAAGATGCCAAAATATTGGAGAAAGCCAAAATCAATGCATCACATCTTGACCGGGAGTCTTTCGTAAAAATGGAATTCTTTCAATACATGATCTCCAATACTGATTGGTCGTTGAGAAACCGTCATAACCTTGAACTGGTCAAACTCGAGAGCATGGATAAAGTCATGGCCATCGCCTATGATTTCGATTATTCAGGCTTTGTCGGACAAGACTACGCCGTTCCGCACGAGTCGCTGCCCATTGACAATATACATGAAAGATACTTTTTTTCTTATCCAATGACCGATGGTGAATTCTATGCCGCAGCTCATTTTTTTAAATCCATTGAATTGGATATATACAGACTTTGTGAAAAGGCAACCTATATGAAAGCCAAAACTATCCTTGAAAATAAAGAATACCTGAAAGGTTTTTACAGGGCCCTGAACAACCCGAAAAGGCTTAGAAAAGAAATGTTGAGATAACTAAATCATATTTGAATTGTAAGCAATGAGATACACCACCATACTACCCGTTTTATTGACCTATTAAAAAAATCAGGAACCTCTCGGGATATTGCAGTAAACAAAAACACAAAACGACCCATTTTTTGATGTTAAAAACCAACAAATTAGGAAAATCAGGATTTACAGTAACTGAAATCTCCTTTGGATGCATGTCCCTCGAGCCTTCTCCCGATTCATTTAAAAAAATGATTAATCTGGCCTTGCAGGCAGGCATAAACTTTTTCGATACCGCAGACCTTTATGACCGTGGACAAAACGAAACATTACTTGGTCAATCCCTAAAGGAAAAAAGAAAAGAGATCATTCTGGCTACCAAAGTCGGAAATGAATGGAACAACGATGGTACTTCCTGGCGATGGAATCCACGAAAGGAATACATTTTGAAAGCAGTTGAAAAAAGCCTGAAAAGGTTACAAACCGACTATATCGATCTTTATCAGTTACACGGCGGTACCATAGAAGATCCTATTGACGAAACAATCGAAGCATTTGAACTGCTGAAGGAACAAGGAAAAATAAGAGCCTACGGGATTTCATCCATCCGCCCAAATGTCATCAGGGAATATTTAAGTCGATCGAATATCGTCAGTATTATGATGCAATACAGTCTGCTCGACAGACGTCCCGAAGAAACCTGTCTGGATAAAATCCATGAAAGTGGTGTTTCCGTAATTACCAGAGGCACCTTAGCCAAAGGATTGCTTGGCGGCAAGCCCCCTAAAAGCTATATCGGTATTCCTGAGGAAGAGATAATTAAAGCTCAAAAGGCTGTTAAAACAGTATCCAAAGCAAGAAAGGAAAGTCCTGCACGAATAGCCTGCAGTTATGTTTTAGAAAATGAAATAGTAGCGTCCGCCGTCATTGGATTCAGAACAGCCGAACAGTTGGAAAATATCATAAACGGAAAAGCATTACCCAATTTATCCGATAAGGATATGCAATTACTAAAGGAAGAATCACCTGCTTTGGTTTATCAAAACCACCGCTAAATATTCGAAAAAATGAGGGCCAGTTCTTTTAAGAAAAGGCCCTCTTATGGAATCACGATTTACTTCTCCCGGAAGCCAGGATGGGACTTAATTGAGTTTTTTTGATATCCGGTGATTCCAATTATCTTTCAATAAAAAGTGGCTTACTCTCGCCTCCTTTTTATACCTTTTATCAATAACCAAATGGTCAACGACAACTCTCCTATTACTCCTGGCACAACCACGATCAGCACAAAAACATTGGCGTAATCCTCATAATTGGCCATCAAAAACTGGGCAAAACTGTCTGCTAGATATCCCCCTCCGGCCAAAAGCAATAAGTATCCGATGAACCTTGGCACATAACCTGATTTGATTATCAAATATCCCAATACCAGCAAGTGCACACCAAAAAATACCAGGCCAACCAACCAGCCGCTGTTAAAAGCTTCCAGCTTCAACATGACCTGTGCATATAACTGATCCGGCTGAAAAACCTTCAAATAATCTTTCCCGCTTAATAGCTGCGACACATCAAACAAATGGAACAAAGCAATTGAAAAGATCGTCCCGTTCACCAACCTGAGCCAGGCGGATAACAGAGATAATTTTTTGTTAACCGGCTTCAACAATAGGTACAAAGCCCAGGCAAGCAACACATCAAAAACAACCATAAAAACGAAACTGATAATGCCCGTAAGGAATTGACCGGGGTTCGAGAGAATACCTTCAGCAATAGCTACGGCATCCCCGGAGATTATCATAGTCTCCAAAACAAAAAAGTTGTCAAAAATTCCTGAAACGAAAATGATCAGATACCCTATTCCGGCAAACAATGCCAGTGATTTAAATGAATGATGATTTTCAATTTTTTTAATTCGTGATTCCATTGTAAAAGATTTTTAATAGTGAATGAATAATTCGATTCAAAAGGCCTATTTTACAATCGATACCACAAAATTAAAGGGAGCTTATGCCATTGTCATTGACTTAAGTTAAGAAAGGAAAAAAGTAAATTTATTTTGAAATAAAGCCGCCGCCTCAAAACCTATTACCTCATACCCGCTCATCAACCTCTGCCAGGACAGAGGTTTCCTGATTTTTCCTGGACAAACGAACCGGCAAAAAGGCCAGGAAGAACAAAAACAGACATAGGAGTTCACAAACCAGCAAATACCACGGCCATGGACCAAGATAATCCAGCAAGGAGGCTGTTGGCGGTTTTGCTAGTACATAAACGTAATTGGAGCCGAGCAGGAGATTGACAATCACAATGAAAATCACATAAGCCTGCAGAGCCACAAAAGCTCTCCAGACACTTTTCAATGTTGGTTTCAAATCAAAAACCACGGTTGCGTAAATAGTAAAAACAACCAAACCGGCATGTACAATCCAGTATTTGAAAAAGATGAAATTAGGGAACCCATTGAATAAGTGCGGAGTAATATTGGCCTGGAGGGTGCCTGCTAAAATCCAGAAGTATAATACTTCGTGATATTTAAATTTGGGATTCCACATCAAAAAGGGTAAAGCCACTGCAGTTATATTACAAATATCCAATGGAAGATCTGTTTTGTAATTAAAATCTCCCAACCAGGCTAGTATTATGACATACGAAATTGCCCCTAAAGCTATTGCAACGGCCATAAATCTCAATAGAAACAACTGTTGCTTTTGGTTTAAAAACCGTTTGGCAAATATTGGCAGCCCGATACAGGCAGCAACCATTATCACCATGACAATCAGGTGCTGATTCCCAAACAGCGAGAAATTTTCGTTGTAATCAAAAAAGGCTAATTGCTCCATAACGATAAAAGTAAATTGAAGTGGCCGGGGAAACACATCCCCGAAATTGTGAAAAATATTTGTAAATTGAATTTTAGAACCATCAAAATTGTAGGAATAGTGGCGATAAACCTTAAAAAAGCATTATTGGTAATACTGGGAGTTGTGATTTTGCTCCTTGCATTCTCTTACCAAAGCGACATACCTGTTGAAGATCTTAAAGAAAAATATGGCAATGAACATTCAGATTACATTCAAATCGACGGTATGAATGTCCACTACCGCGATGAGGGTTCCGGAATTCCCATCGTGCTGATCCATGGAACAGCAGCATCTTTGCACACCTGGGATGCCTGGACTGAGAAGTTGATTAAAAACTACCGCGTAATCCGGATGGATTTGCCTGCTTTTGGACTTACAGGACCACATACCAAAGCAGATTATTCTATCGATAGTTATACCAGGTTCTTACAACAATTTTTAGATAGTTTGGAGATCGACTCTTTCCTTTTAGCAGGTAACTCTCTTGGAGGAAATATTGCCTGGAATTTCACGGCAGAATACCCGGAAAAAGTGAACAAACTCATTCTTGTCGACGCCAGTGGCTATCCTATGGATGACGAACATTCGTGGATTTTCACCTTGGCCAGAACTCCTCTTCTCAACCAAATAATGAAGAAATTTACCCCTCGATTCTTTATAAGCAACAACCTGAAGCAAGTTTATAATAATGATAAAAAAATTAAAGAAGAGATTATTATCAGGTACCATGAAATGGCCTTAAGAACAGGGAACCGGCAGGCCTTTATTGACCGTGCCAAAACCGAATACAATGATTTAAGTGCCAAAATAAAAAACATCCAAACCCCAACCTTAATCCTCTGGGGAGCTCATGATACCTGGGTTCCGGTAAGCCATGCGCATAAGTTTAAAGAAGACCTTCCCCATTCGGAAATAGTGATTCTTGAAAACAGCGGCCATATACCTATGGAGGAAAATCCACAGGAAAGCCTGCAGGCCGTTTTAGATTTTATCGAAAATTAAATCTTAAATTACCGTAAAACAGTAACAGATCCGGAGAACTTTCGCTCCTTTCCATCGGACATGGTCACGTGGAAAACATAAATATAAACCCCGGGATTCACAGGATCGCCTCTGTAATCTCCATCCCATTTATTTCCCGTAAACAGCAAGGCTCCCCAACGATCGAAAACGGAAAGGTTTACCTCAAGGATATCATCATCTTGCCCATAGAGCTCGAAATAATCATTGATACCGTCAAAATTAGGAGAAAACACATTCGGTACGTAAACATTGTAAAACGACAAATTCAAAAGAACAAGACTATCACAGCCAAGGGAAGAAGCGAGATTGGCGGTATAAATACCTTCCTGATTGTAGCTGTTAGGCCCTACATCAAATTGCTCGCCTTCGAAAATCCTGGCACTTATTGTATCATTGATCAAACCTAAAACTTCAAGATCCAGGGTCACAATACTATCACAATTATCGACGGTTTTAAAAGTGTCTACATAAGTTCCGGACGCTGTAAGCTCGTTCTGTCCAAAAATATATGCATCTTCGTTACAAATGACCTCGGAAACGTAGTTCCAGGTAAAAGGAATTTCCCGGTTATAGATTTGGGTAACGCTGCAGTTACCTTCATCATCTATAATCTGAACCTGGTACCCTCCTTCTCCATACATCTGAGAAATTGCTGAGGCGTTCTCTCCTACCAAGGCCACTCCATCCAAATACCATTGATAAGCAAATTCTTCATTAGGAGGAACCTCCAGTAAAAAATCCTCGTCACACGGATGGGTAATCTCACTGATTTCATAATCAAAAGACTCCACATCGGCCAAAACCAGATTATCAAAGAAATAGTAAGTACTGGTCGGATTTGCGCTAAGCGTACAACTAGGTCCAATCGCGATAGCCGTAATATCCGATTCGGGTGTAACCTCGATATAAGTTTGCACCCATTTATTACCAGGCCCTCCTGTTACCAGTACATTTCCTAATTCCTGCCAGTCAGGGCCATTTGTCGGACATCCGAAAAACTCATCTCCATTACCAAAAGGAATATTATCACAATCATCGGTTCCAAAAAAGGTAATATAAATTGGCGGAGAACTGGCAAAATTTACAAACCCTACATGAAACTCAAACCTGTAGGTTACTCCGGCCAACATAGGTTGGGCGAGGCAGGAACCTGCATACTCTTTCCATCCAGGTTCCGGATCCAGTCCGTTACGAACCCTGCCGTCCCGAAACCCCATAACCCCTTCCCCGTCAGGAAATGGCTGTGGGGGCGGAAAATCATCCCAGCCCATCCATCCGCAGGTGTGCAAATAATCCGTAGTAGGTTCGGAAGCTTGTACCCATCCCGTAGCACAATACAGCTGACTTCTATCATCAGGGCAGCAATCCATTTCCTCAAAAGATGGATTTGGAATTAATGAGACCGGTTCGATCACCTCACATTCACAATCAGGATCATTCAGATCGATCAAACCATCCTCATCATCATCAAGAGCATTATCGCATATTTCTTCCATCAACAAGGAAGGTACCTTCAAAGGCAATACCACAAAACTCCAGTAGCTGCACGCTACCAGGCAAATCAAAACTAAAATGCCATGGCGGGTATTTTGTGGGAAATTCATAATTCAATTTACTCAAATTTTATGAAACGGAAAATTATAAATTGTCACGACAAAGACTCCATACTCATTTAAGTACGATAAAAATGAAAAAGTGAGGTAATAGGAGCATTCCGTTGAAAGAATGATATACAGGAACAAAAAACGGCACATCATTCCCGAAAAATTGGTATCTTAACTTTTGAAACTTGCAAACAGATAGTAAATGCGCTCTTTTAAACGTATTCCCTGTCCGATCCAAACACGCTCGGACCATCCCTTCGATGCCATTTAAACTGACAAAACTTTTCTAAAGGGTTGACGGTTTTACTCCTTTTTGATTTGAGCAGCTGTGGATGCTCTTATGCTGGCCCTCTCATTAAAAAACCACTGATCTGAACCTAAGCACCTGAGCATCACAACTACTTCATTGTTCACTCAAATTCGAAATTCATGAAAAATCTAATTGCCCTTTCAGTGCTGTTTATTTTTCTGCTTAGTAACTCGTGTAAAGAAACTCCCGACACCTCCGTAACCACTCAGGTTGAACCTGACTACAAGACAATGATCATTCAAGCTAATCAAGAACTTTTGAATAAGGGTAACCTTGACTATGCCGATCAGGTTTTTTCAGCAGAATATGCCAATGGAAATGGTCCGGAAATGATTAAAAAATTTGTCGGTGAGTTGAGGTCAGCCTTTCCCGATTTAAAAGTAAGTATTGGCCAGGTTTTAATCGATGGAAACAAAGTTGCCTGGCAAAGAACTCATACCGGCACCCACCAGGGAAAGTTTTTAGGATTTGAACCTACAGGAATGAACACAACCTGGACAACCATGATCATAACTGAATATGATGAAAATGGAAAAATCCACAAAGAATGGGGAACCAATGATATGGTTGAACAGTTGCTCAATAACTCAAAGGCTTTGGAATCAACAGAGTCGGATTAATATTAAAGAATCTTCATTAGGTTTTCATTTTTATATTGAAATATATATTTGAGTATTAAAATGAAAATCTAATTCCTCAGTGCTTTCTGAAAACTTAAAAAATGATCCGCAGATACGAACCAAAAGATAAAAACCAGCTATTGCTGATTATGCAGCTGAATATTCCCGATGCTTTTGCGGAAGAGGAGCTGAAGGATTTTGAGCTTTATCTCCAGGAAGAGCTGGAGGACTATTTCGTACTTGAAATCGATGGACAACTTGCCGGGGGTGGTGGAATTAATTACTTCACCGAAGAAAAAACTGCCAGAATTTCGTGGGATATGTTGCACCCGGAATATCATAGAAAGGGGTTGGGGAAACAATTGACACTACACCGTATTAACCATATTAAAAACAACCCGGAAATAAGTGAAATCATAGTAAGAACTTCGCAACTGGCTTTCCGGTTTTATGAAAAGGCCGGATTTAAACTTTTCAGAACTAAAAAGGATTTTTGGGCTAAAGGATATGACTTATACGAAATGAAACTCCAAGTTTTGTAAATCCCGACAGCATCAAACATTAAACACACTTACCATCCTTATCAGGAATATTTTTCAATAAATTACAATATTTCATTATTATCTAAGAATTCTTTTTGTAAATTCGTTAATAATTGTGATCAACGAATTTTATTTCCAACACACCCAATTTTCAATAAATTAATTCCCCTCAAACCTGTTCCCTGGTGTATTAAATCACAATTTCAAAAGTTACAATTAGCAAATCCCCCCATTTGTTTCTATTTAAATAGAATGTCAATCAAGTAGTCAATTAGCCTTTGACCTATAAATTTATTGATATGCTTATATACGTCCTGATAGCCGTTTTAATTATTTTATTAATCTATGTAGGTTGGTACCAAAACCTGAGAAGAAAAGCCCGTCCAAAAGCAATCGAAGCCAGCAATGCCAAGGTAAGAGACTGGAGTGAATCCATATTGGATGAGCACCGAAAATTCACTGACCCTGTTGCTGATGATATCGTAAAATTCATCTTTGACAATAAGGAAGAAAAAGAAATGGAACACATCTTCAGAATGATTGTCAGAAATGACGGGAAACTTCCTTCAGACATGCCCCCCAAGGTCAAAGAATATTTTGAAAAAACCGAAGCCCTACCAGATTGGGCTGATTGGGATCTCATCAAATACGGCCAGGAAAATTATATCCGGCACGGACTGCCGATTGCCATGTTACTTTTCTACAAATCACTTCCGGAATGTTATACAGGGGCAAAAGGAGCAGAAGTATTACTAAGTACTACCCGATTGAACGATCATTCCAAAAACCTGGAAGTTTTCTCAAGACGTATGTCCGAGACCGGGCTGTTCATATTTGATGCCATGATGCCGGGAGGACTAAATCCCGGAGGAAAAGGTATCCGTACCGCTCAGAAAGTCCGGCTTATCCATGCTTCCATGAGGTATTTTCTCAAAAAACGAGGATGGGATACCGAAAAGTTCGATGAACCTATCAATCAGGAAGATATGGCAGGTACATTGATGTCATTTTCATCCCTCATACTGTTGGGGTTGGAGCAAATCGGTATCAAACTCAATACCATTGAAAGAGAAGCGTACATCCACTGCTGGAAGGTAATAGGTCATGTTATGGGTGTTCATCCCGACCTCATTCCTAATAATGCCGATGATGCTATTTCACTGGGAATGGCGATTATCAATCACCAAAAAGCACCAAGCAAGTCCGGACACAGGCTGGCCAATGCTTTATTGAATTTTTGCGATAAAAAAGCGCCACCTTTCATCAAGGAAGATTTTCACACGGCCATGATGCGCTTCCTTATGGGAGAAGAATTAAGTGCAATGCTGGAGATTCCACCTGTTCCGGAAAAAAGAATAAAAAGCTTATCAAGGAAGGTACACACCTATACCAAAATCCGTGAATGGATAGACCACTCTACCATTTTTGCACTGATCATCAAATGGATTGACACCTTTGCTTTGAAGTTTTCCTTCAGATACCTGGGACGTTCAAAAGTCAACTATTTCTTCCTCCCCAAATCCTTAACAAGAGATTAATCAAAACACCTAAATGACATGAATCAACCATTAATCAACTTTGATGAATATGCCCTGGCGGGATTAATTTTTAATGGCGTCGGTTGCCTTTTTTGGGTTGTCGCCTATGTAGTCCTGGTATGGGAGATTCGCAAAAAGAAGTTTGTAGAAATGCCTGCTTATATTGCCGGAGCCAACATCGGGTGGGAACTCGTATGGGCGTTAATTTACCATCCTGACACAGGGCTTCTATTTGCGCTGAGTTATCAGGCAGCCTTCTTACTGGATTGTTTTATTTTTTATTCCGTTTTGAAATACGGTACCAAACAACCTATGAATCCTGAGTCCAAAAAACACTTTAAGCTTTTTGCCATTATCAACTTTATTTTCTGGATCTTTTTCACGTACACCTATAACCATGAAGGATACGATACATCGATCGGAGCTAATTCGGGTTACATCATTAATGTCATCTTATCATTGATGTGTATCATGCTGCTTTTCCAAACCAAAGAAGAAGACACCAAGAATTTTTCGTTGTTATTGGGTTGGAGCAGAACACTCGGAACTGGCTTGATCACCGTGTCCATGTTTATTTTTTATCCCGACAGCAGGTTTGTTCAATTGTTGGGAGTGTCTTGTTTGATTATGGACTTTACTTATGTTTATATTCTTGGCAAACGAAAAGGTACGTTCATGGGACTAGTAAAACTGCAATAAATGTTAAGGAGAATTCTATATTTTTTCCTGCCAAAAGGAGTGGATATTGACAATCCTGAAATCAGATCTCACAGGATTTTCATCATGGTGCTTCTGATCTCAGCTATCGGGGATTTGATGAATATCCCTACGGTGAATCAAATTGAGTTACCGGTAGTGGCCGAGTTATTGTTCATCAATTCCATGGTGAATATAATATTGTTAATCCTTTATAAATACGGATTATCCTTACGGTTGGCGGCCCACCTTTCTATTGGTCAACATGCCATAAGTTTTATCATCCAGGGATATTACCAGGGCGGGGTGGACTCCCCTGCCCTGGCCTCCATGTATTTGATCCCGGCTGTCATTATTTTATTGCTTGGAAAGAAGGATGCCATTGTTTGGTTTGTTATATCCCTGCTGATTATCATCGGGTTTTACATTTACGAATCCCAAAACGGTCCATTGCCGGAACAATTTCTCGCATCTGAACAAATACGATTCTATGCCACCTCAGTATTGGCCATGAACATCGTCATTTTTGTCATTTTATTGGTTTATGAAAATACCAAAAACCGGGCTGTCAAGATCATTAAACAACGACATGATGACCTGGTGGCTACTCAAAAACGACTGGTTCAGTCGGAGAAACTGGCCTCCCTTGGAGAATTGACTGCCGGAATCGCACACGAAATTCAGAATCCTTTAAATTTTGTCAATAATTTCTCTGAACTGAGTGTGGAATTAGCTGAAGAGTTACAAGAGGAGTTTAAGAAGTTGGACATAAAAGGAGAAGATGCCGAATACCTGGAACAACTCCTTTCTGACATCGTCAGTAACCAGCAAAAAATCAACCATCACGGAAAACGAGCCGACGGCATTGTCAAAGGTATGCTCAGACACAGCCGGGGCAGCAGTGGCGAGATGGAATTAACGGATATTAATGAAATTGCTGATGAATACCTAAGGCTTGCATATCATGGTTTAAGGGCAAAGGATAAATCATTCAATGTAACCATGCATACGGATTTTGATGAAAATCTGGGAAAGATAAAGGCCGTCCCTCAGGATATTGGAAGGGTTATTCTGAATATTATTACCAATGCATTTTATGCTGTGGATGAAAAGGCCAAAAAGTCAACAACCGGAGAGTATGCTCCTGCGGTTTGGCTATCCACTAAAAAAACCGGAAATAAGGTACATATCACGATCAGGGACAACGGAGACGGAATCCCCGGTGAAATTATCGATAAAATATTTCAACCCTTTTTCACGACAAAATCTACGGGAAAAGGTACCGGACTTGGATTAAGTATGGCATATGACATCATTACTAAAGTACACGGCGGTGAATTACATGTTACCACTGAAGCAGGAGAATTTACAGAATTTTTGATAGATTTGAACGTCTGATAAAAAAACGGCTAGATAAAACAGCCTACTATGAGAAAACTACTTGTCGTCGATGACGAAACAGACATAAAAGAACTCTTTTTGCAAAAATTCCGCAAAGAGATCTTTAAAAAAATGGTCGAATTCCAATTCGCTCATTCTGGTGATGAAGCGCTGGAAATTCTCAAAAATCACGACCATGAGGCCATACTGATATTATCCGATATCAATATGCCTGGTATGTCCGGCCTGGAATTGCTGGAACGGATAAAAAGCGAATATAAATCCCCCCCTCCCATAGTTATGATGATCACGGCTTATGGTGATGAACACAATTACAATACTGCCAAAGAACTGGGCGCTGATGATTTTTTGACCAAACCGCTTGATTTCAAAAAATTAAAAGAAAAAATAAATCTATAATGATAAGAATTTTGGTTGTTGACGATGAGGCAGATCTGGAAATGCTCATCAGACAAAAATTCAGAAAGGATATCAGAGAGAAAAAATTTGATTTTCTCTTTGCTTCAAACGGAAAGGAGGCTTTGGAAAAATTGAAGGAAGATCCTGATATAGACCTGGCATTGAGTGATATCAATATGCCGGAGATGGATGGACTGACTTTGCTTTCAAAACTGGGGGAATCCTATCCATTGATCAAAACCATTATGGTTTCAGCCTATGGCGATATGAAGAATATCCGTACCGCAATGAATCGTGGCGCTTTTGATTTCATTACAAAGCCTATCGATTTTCAGGATCTGAGCATTACCATGCAAAAAACGCTCAAACATATTAAACAGATCCAGGAGACGCTCAAAGCCATCAAGGAAAACAACATTCTCAAAATGTACGTGGATGAGGCCGTATTGAATTTCATGACCAATAGAGAATACGAGACCAAACTACTGCAAAACGAATCCGTTGAAGCCTCTGTGATCTTTGTAGATATTTGCTCTTTTACTGCCATTAGCGAAAGGGAAACTCCCGATGTGATCGTTGATATGCTCAATAGATATTTTGATCTCATGGTCAAAGAAATCATCGATGCCAATGGAATCATCGATAAGTTTATGGGTGATTGTGTAATGGCCGTTTTCAGAGGTGACTATCACCTCGACAGAGCTATCGATGCGGGAATCGCCATTCGGGATCAAATCGAAAACCTTGATCCTGATCACGGGTTTAATCAACGGGTCTCCATTGGTATCCATTCCGGTCAGATGATTTATGGAAACATAGGCTCAAATACACTTAGAAGGCTGGACTTTACCGTAATAGGTGATGTGGTAAACACTGCCCAAAGGCTTCAGGGAAAAGCTGAACCCAACCAAATCCTGATAACGGAATCCTGCTATGAAAAAGTTAAACAATCCTTTAACTGTAAAATGGTAGGCCCTATTTCCATGAAAAATAAAGAGAATGACATTGTCGTTTATGAAGTCATTAGTTAACCTGAACGATTGTTCGCCACCTTACGGAGGTTAATTCCCATGAATTCTATGAACTTTGAAAGGCTAAGTAAAGACATACACACATTCCTGGAGGGTCATCTTGATGAAAAGATCCAATATCACACCCTTGATCATACCATTGAAATTATTGAAAATACTATTACGCTGGCCAATGCCGAAAACATAACCGGGAGAGATTTCACCCTGCTCAAGACTGCAGCCCTGATGCATGATATGGGGTATACGGAGACCCACATTGAACATGAAAAAATTTCATGTCAAATCTCTTCCGGTTGGTTGCCGAAATACGGATATAGTAAGGAGGACATTGACAAGATCAACGCTCTGATAATGGCGACCCGAATTCCCCAGACACCATCTAATTTATTAGGTGAAATTTTATGCGATGCAGATCTGTATTATCTCGGAGGTGAGGATTATTTTGAAAAAGCGGATCTATTGTATTCAGAAATGAAACAGTTGAAAACCATTGACAACGAAACACAATGGCTTCAGCTTCAAATCGACTTTTTATCTTCCCATACCTTTTTTACGGAAACGGGAAAGTTAACCCGAGAGCCGGGAAAACAAAAAAACTTAAAATCACTTTTAGCAAAACAGAATTCAATTCAAAATGAGTAAACCCTTTAGTCTGAAAAAAACAGTAATTGATTTTTTACTAACTGTGGCGGGTGCGATTCTTGCCTCCTTTGCCTTAAAAGGATTTCTGGTCCCAAACCATTTTTTCGATGGAGGAGTGACGGGGATTTCTCTCCTCGTTCATGAGATCTTTCACTTCAACCTGGGCGTTTTGATGGTCCTGTTCAATATCCCCTTTGTCATTATCAGTTATTTTACCGTAAACAAGAAATTTGCCTTAAAAACACTGATTGCCGTCATCATACTGGGGATCACCCTCAACCTGATGCCCACCGTTGCACTGACAAAAGATAAATTATTGATTTCCATTTTTGGAGGAGCCTTTTTGGGCACTGGTGTTGGACTCGTTATGCGAACAGGTGCCGCATTGGACGGCATTGAAGTATTAGCCTTGTACACACTTAAAAGAACTTCATTCACCATTGCCGAGATCATTCTCGGCCTGAATATTATTATTTTTTCCATCGCAGGGATTTACTTTGGAATAGAAGTAGTCCTCTACTCTACCCTTACCTATTTTGTAGCTACCCGAACCATTAATTATGTTTCGGAAGGTATCCAGTCCTATACGGGTGTCACCATTATTTCCTCAAAAAGTCAGGAAATTAAAAACGAACTTGTCAACAAACTAGGCAGGGGCATTACCGTTTACAAAGGGGAAAGAGGCTTTCTCCCCGGCAAGTTTGATGTCCATGAAGATTGTGATATTCTGTTTACAGTCATCACCCGGTTAGAGCTCCGAAGCCTGACAAATGTCGTGGAGCAGATTGATGAAAATGCCTTTATTTATGCCAACACGATCAAAGAAGCAAAAGGAGGAATTTTGAAAAGAATTCATCATCATTAAGATTATACATCTTCAGTCCTGTTTATTACAAATTCCACTTAACAATGCTTAGGCAATGAAAAATTATGTTTAATTGCTACATTTAAGAATTAAACGTACTATTTTTCACCTAAATCAATTAAAATGGATACCAACAAAATTTTATTAGCCGGACTTGTGGGCGCCGTCGTTGCTTTTGCCCTTGGTTTTTTATCCTATGGATTACTGTTAACAGATTTCTTTGAGACCAATTCAGGTTCTGCCTCAGGAGTAGCCCGTGGTGACAAAGAAATGCTTTGGATACCTATGGTACTCGGACATCTGGCCTGGGGTCTATTCATTGCCTGGGTTTTCGGAAAATGGGCAAGTATCAGCACTTTTGCCGGTGGTCTGAGAGGTGGTGCCATAATCGGTTTATTGGTCGCCCTTTCTTTTGATCTGATCAATTACGGGTCAACAAACCTGATGAATCTGACAGCTGTAATTGCTGATATAGTGCTTATGACTGTTGTCACGGCAATCGTCGGTGGAGTCGTCGGGGCAATGTTGGGAAGAGGAAAATAGATTAAACTGGAAAAAATGCTTAAAAGGCTAAGCCCTTTAGAAATTTGGGCTTAGCCTTTTTTGTGTCCCCGAATAAACCATGCAAATCCAATTCAATGTCATCTTTTTTTAAACAAATACTCAAATTCATCCAAAAACTATTCAAAATGCCCACTAAAAACCCTAAAACGCCAGGAGTTTATATCAATGAGATTAATGCTTTCCCTAATTCCGTAGTGCCGGTGGCAACTGCAGTTCCTGCTTTCATCGGATACACGCCCAAAGCATCTTTTAATGGAAAATCCTACCTGAACAAACCAGTCAAGGTTACCTCATTTAATGAATTCAAGGCCATCTTTTGTCACCCTGACAGTAATCCACCCAAACCACCAGTTAAACAATATGAACCGCAGTATTATCTGGTCAAACAAAACACAGGTACAACCGGCCCCAACATCCTGACGATCATCAACGAAGCCTATGCGGTGCTCCCTGATCCAGATACCATTTATTATCTTTATAACAGCATCAGACTGTTTTATCAAAATGGTGGAACAGATGCCTACATTGTGTCAGTTGGCTCTTATGGAAAACCTTCAGGTCACCCTATTAATCAAGGTGCAGCACTGGTTAATTCAAATGTAAAATTGAACGATCTTTTGCAAGGGCTGGGAACCTTGAAAAAGGAACAGGAACCGACCATGTATATTTGCCCGGAGGCAACCCTGCTCAATTTGGCTGACAACAGCACCCTCATGCAGGAAATGCTGTTGCAAAACGAAACCATGAGAACGGCTATTTCGATCTTTGATATCATCGGAGCCAAATCCCCGGATCCAATAGGATACACCCAGGACATTGAAACTTTCCGGAACAATACGGGAACCAATGGGTTAAGCTACGGTGTAACCTACTATCCTTTTGTTAATACAACGATCATGCAACCCGAAGACTTGGATTATACCAACCTTTTCGGACGAAAATTTGTTGCACTGAAGGCTCTTTTAAGCCCACCGTCATCCCCTAACACCAATGTAGAATTGATTTTTGATAAAATTGAGGATCCGAATAATAAAGAATCTGTACAGGACCTTCAAAAACAGCTTCTTATAATTAGTCCGGAATTTAAACATATAATGGACAAGGTTTTACAGGATGCTAACTTGCTGCCACCTAGCGGCGGTATGGCCGGAGTTATGACAACCGTTGATAACCAGGAGGGCGTTTGGAAAGCTCCTGCCAATGTTTCCATGGTCGGAGTGGTTGACCTGCCTATAGTGCTGAATGATGCACAACAGGGTGAACTCAACATCGACGCCGTTTCCGGAAAATCGATCAATGCGTTCAGAAAATTCCCTGGCATGGGTATTCTGGTCTGGGGCGCCAGAACTCTCGATGGCAATAGCTCAGACTGGAGATATGTTCCCGTCAGACGGACCCTTATGTTTATTGAACAATCCTGTAAACTGGCTGCACAGGCCTATGTTTTTGAGCCCAATGATCAAAATACCTGGCAGGCCGTTTCTTCCATGATAGAAAGTTTCCTTACTTCCATCTGGCAGCAAGGAGGACTGGCCGGAGCAAAACCGTCAGATGCTTTTTCGGTTCAATGCGGTCTGGGAACTACCATGACGTCACAGGATTTACTGGATGGTTACCTGAAAGTCAGTATCCATGTAGCAGTTACTCATCCGGCTGAATTCATCGTCATTACGTTCAGTCAGTTAATGGTCAAATCCGACTAAAACAATAACAAAATGCTGACTACAATTATAATAATCATATTATTGATCACTGTTTTTTGGCTTTATGGTAATTCAGGTTGGCACCTGAACCGAAACCAATACAACAGATTACCCGTAGGTGCCCTTAAACATTTCAAGGGAGATCTTTATGTGGACGAAACAGGTCTTTTCTGGGAGCTTCTGGATCAAAAAAAGAACATTTTCCACCAGCCGGATCACGAGGTAGCGTTGATAGATGACCCTTATCCCAATGTCGAAGGTACCTTCGAGATGGACACCAAGAACCCCAACCTGAAATTTTTATGCAAAACAAATTCCGGGGGTTCCTACGAAGCCATTTTACAACCGGATGGAACTTATCTGACGGAAGGTCTGAAACAAGCAACTTATAATTATGGTCATCCGGAAGGTCTTTGGGGGAGTTTTAAACATGCCATCCTCGATGTCATACCCCATTTTATTAATGCCAAATATCGTTCTTTTTAACTCAGCCTGTTGATTTTTTTATTTTTGGGCTGATTTATGCTTCCGGTTACTTTTCACCAAACTAAAATAATAAAGATCGATTCCATATTAAAAGCCATTGTTGATGACTTAAATGGCTTTTTGAAACCTACAAACACCTTTTTCAACAAAGAACACCATGACAAAAAACACCATTCCGGGACTGCTACTTTTAACCATTTTAATTTCTCTGATTTTTTTCCACTGCCAACATCCCATTCCTGAAAACAAATTTGCGGTACAGGAAGGTTGGTTTAAAGACAACTGTGCCAGTTGTCATGGAGAACAAATGCAGGCTTTCGTAGACCGAAACTGGCTATTTGGGAATTCAGAAGAAGACCTTTTCCAGTCGATAAAGTATGGAAATGATTCTCTGGGCATGCCTTCGTGGGATTCTTTATTCAATGACCTGCAGATCGATAGCCTTGTAGATTACATTCGCTATGGGATTGACAATGTTGATAAATATGATTTTGAAGATGTTTATATAGCTTCCGACACCTTCCACACTGATCAATTCTCCTTTTACCTGGATACCGTTTTCACCGGAGGAGAGGTCATTTGGGGAATGGCTTTCCTGCCTGACGGAGGAATGCTTTTAACAACCCGTGAAGGCGTACTTTATCATTTGGATAATAATCAAGATTCCATTCGTATTGAAGGTGTCCCGGAGGTCAAAGCAGAAGGACAGGGAGGATTATTAGATGTGGAATTGCATCCTGATTTTGAACAAAACAGATTCATTTATCTTTCCTATTCTGCCTTCAAAGAAGTAGACGGGGAGACGCTGACAACCACTGTTGTCGAAAGGGCTGTTTTTTCTGATAACCAACTGAGTGAGCGAACCAGAATTTTTGAAGCCCTCCCCTACTTGCCTACCCGACACCATTACGGGTGCCGGCTGGAGTTTGATAATGACGGCTATTTATTCATTTCCGTCGGAGATCGAGGTCGACGAGACGATAATCCTCAATACCTGGACAACCATTGCGGCAAAGTCCACCGTGTTCATGACGATGGCAGTATTCCAAATGACAATCCTTTTGTGGACAATGAAGAAGCTATGCCTTCCATTTACGCCTATGGTATCCGTAACCCGCAAGGAATGGTCAAACATCCGGTCACCGGAAAGATATGGGAACATGAGCATGGGCCCCGTGGAGGTGATGAGATTAATATTATCCAGGCCGGAAATAATTACGGTTGGCCGGAGGTATCATATGGTTTGAACTATGACGGTACAACCTACACCAATGTTTTGGAAAGAGATGATGTAAATCCACCAATTTTGTATTGGACGCCCTCGATTGCTCCTAGTGGGATGGATTTCATCAAAAGTGACCTATATCCCGGATGGGAAAACCAATTATTGGTGGGCTCCCTAAGGTTTAAATACCTGAACCTTTGTATGCTTGACGGAGAAAAAGTAATCAGTGAAGAAACCTTATTGAAGAATATTGGCCGGGTAAGAGATGTAAAGACAGGGCCTGATGGGTATATTTATATTTCCGTGGAATACCCGGGTAGGATTTACAGGCTTGTGCCGATGTAAAATAAAGAAATGGCGCTGAGTAAAAAGAAATCAAGGCTGATTACTATTGGAGATACTCCATATCGATGGCTCGTTTCTTCGAATATGGGAAAAAACGTTTTCGTTGCCGAACAGGAAGGTGTGAAAGGGTGTCGGATGGAAGCGTATTTTGAAAGATATAAAAACATCTTTGCCAACCCTGGTTTGTTAAAATCTAAGGAAAATCTGATGATAATAAAACCCGGTGATGCTGCCTCAATTATTTTGCAGGCTCTGGATCATGGCTGGACTCCGGATTCCAAAGGAAAACCAATGGTTTTTGATCTAAAAGCAGGGCTACTTATTCCCAGATAATTACAATATTTGTGAAAATAAAAAATCAACTATTCGCAATTAAAACACATCAAATAATGCAATTAAAACATGTCCTGATCCTTTCCATTTTTGCTGTTTTCATAATGGCATGCCCTTCCAAAAATAGTAATCAAAAGACCCTTGATGAAGTCACTGATTGGATGACCGGCGCCTTTTCAAGCGCGGAACAGGCCCAGCAGGATTCAGCCTTCTACGATATCAGTTTACGCATGTTCCCTATCTGGGAAGACAATGCTGATGCCAACTGGCTATATGTTGAACAGGCAGTAACGGCCATGATCGACAAACCATACCGTCAAAGGGTATATCGAGTTACCATAGATGCAAATGGATTGATCGAAAGTAAGGTTTATGAATTACCGGAACCCGAGAAGTTTATTCATGGCTGGAAAACCCCGGAGGTCTTTTCCGGTATAACCCCTGAATCTCTTATCGCACGGGAAGGTTGCGCTGTATTTCTGGAAAAAATATCCAAAAACCAATTTAAAGGGTCAACAAAGCCCAATGCTTGCATCAGTACCCTTCGGGGAGCCAGTTATGCTACTTCTGAAGTAGAGGTACAATCCGACCAGATTATTTCCTGGGACAGAGGCTGGAACGATTCAGGAGAACAGGTATGGGGTGCAGTAAAGGCCGGGTATATTTTCAAAAAAATACAACCCTGATCAGGAATATATCCCTTAATTTATGCTTGTAACCATACTTCTGGATATGAAACGTTAGATCAATGTTTTTTTGGTTTAATTCATCTTTCAATCATGCATAATTTAGGGCTTAATTTGAAGTTAAACCCTAAATTTTCAAGCTTTAAAACAACGATAAATTTGATGTCCAGTAATTTAGGTTGTAGCTTTAAATCCATACGCTCATAAAAAGAAAATAGAAAGCTTTGGAAACCAAAATAGTTGGAATAATTTTAATTGGACTTGGGGTCTTTTTCTTTAGGCTTGGCATGAGGTATAAAGACTCAGGTCATGGAGCTTATTTAACGAATATTCGATTATTTGGAACGGCTCTTTTACTTTTTGTTGGAGGAATTAGTTTTTTGTTCACCTCTAAAACTTTTTGTGAACTTTTTGGAGTTTTATGCTAGCTGCTGGGTATATTTTCAAAAAAATACAACCCTGATTAAGGCCGATTTTATTGAACACCACAATTGAACATCATGGACAGTTTATACCTTGAAGTGGCTGTGAAATACATCCACTTCATCAGTATTTTTACGATTATCATCACCGTCGGCGGAGAGTTTTTTCTATTAAAACAAGAGATGACCAGGGCGGAAATACGACGTATTGCAAGGATTGACGGACTCTACGGTTTAGCATCGATTACCCTCGTGGCAGCCGGGCTTACACTTTGGTTTGGAATTGGGAAACCGGCAGAATATTACAACTCCAACTGGGTCTTCCATTTGAAATGGGGGCTTTTTGTTGTGGTTGGTTTGCTTTCCATTATTCCGACCTTGTTTTTCAACAAAAACAGGAAAGGCAATCCTGAGGAAATTGTTTCCGTTCCTCAAAAAGTAAAAAATACCATCCGCTTGGAGTTGATCATTTTATTTATCATTCCATTACTGGCTTCCTCTATGGCTAAAGGAATTGGACTGATGAATTAAATCAATTTGCGGGAAGAGAAAATATCCCTTCGTCAAGATACCTACACTCTGGCCAACGCTAAGGCATCGCCTTGTAATATTTAGTGTAATAAAACCACAATCCCTGTTACCCCAAATCGAGGACATACATCCCTGAGGTATTCATTCGCCTCTCGTTGAGTTTTAAATGGTCCTAAAAAGAGGCGAATAATAGTGTGATTAGGTGTGGTTTCTCCTTTTTGAAGGTACAGATATTTCAGACCTTTTCTCTGAAGGTCAACTATGGTTCTTCTGGCATTGGAATCCAGGGTAAAAGCACCTAGCTGGATAAAATAGCCCGTTTGCCCTAATGGTAAATAACGTACCTGTTCTGCCTGAAGATCCGCTGCACTTTTAGTAGTCGTTTTAGGTGCACTGTATTGCTGAGGTTTGGGTTTTGTAGTCGTTTTGGGTGGAGTAGTCCTGGTTTTATTACTGTTTTCAACCCTAACATTCCCCTTGGAAGTAAGCTTTTCTTTTGCGGGCTGGTTAGTTTGTGAAGGTGTCCTGTAAGTATAATCCTTTTCAGGCCGCCCGGTCACATCAGACCAGGTGCTCAATACCTTTGGATTGGTTTTGGAAAAGCCAACCACCTGAACATGTACCATCTTTTTCCCTGCCTTGATCAGATCGATCCTTTCAGCAGCGATCCTGGAAAGATCCACGGAACAACCATCACAAAACGGTCCCCTATCGTTTACCCTGACAATAACCGACATGCCATTGTCCTGCCTGGTCACTTTCAAAAGCGTTCCGAACGGATGAGTTTTATGGGCACAAGTCAATTGCTGTTGACTAAAGATCTCCCCGGAAGCTGTTTGTCTGCCGTGAAGATAATCAGCGTAATACAACGCATATCCAGATTCGTATTGTGCAAAAGTTAGGGGAAGGAAGGAGATCAAAAGCAGGAGAGAAAAAAGGTATTTCATTAGTTTGAGCATTATATAAATAACAACTGGCCGGGGGCTGTCCAATACAGCCCGTGTATACAAATTTACATAATAAGCGCTCAAGAAGCAAAACAAGGATTATATTTGAGCCAAACTCTTAACCAAAACTGATGTTTGAATTTTCACCCAATATTATCGACCATATTTTAGTACTCCTTATAGGGGTTGTACTTCCCATACGATCGGTAAAGGCTCAAAGTCTGCTAAAAAAGGTGTCTTTTACGCCAAAGATGAAGACACGACTCTACATTGGCAATAGCATCAGCTTGTGGTTTATGGCAATTCTTCTGGGAGTGGTCAATTGGTTTATGGGAAGATCACCGGTGGATTTCGGACTACATTGGCCTCCGGAAACAATGAACCAATATGCCTGGTGGGCACTGGCAGGATTTATTTTACTTTACGGTGCGGATTTGATCTATGAAACCGCTTTCCCAAAATCCCGTGAAAATACCGTCAAAGAGTGGCAGGAGAATATTCCGTTTTTACCGGCTTCTTTTCCTGAATTCCTAAGATTTATTCCACTGGCCATAACTGCGGGGATTTGCGAGGAGTTCATTTTTCGTGGATATTTCATCACTTATTTCTACAATCTTCTTGGATCGGACAATGCCTATTGGGCCATCTTCATTCCTACCTTGATCTTTGCAGTTGTACATCAATACCAGGGCAGGAAGGCGGTGATCAAAATATTTTTCATGGCCATTTTCTTTGGACTGATCTATTATTATACCGGCTCCTTATGGCAGGTTATGCTGATTCATTTTGTGGTGGATCTGATCGGTGGTTTTGCGGCGTGGAGGATGTTAAAGGATATTGCTCCTCCGATACCGGAAGAGCCCGAAATTGAAATAATGGAAAGAGAAATACCGCCATCAGAGTCACCGGAGCTCCCTCCTGAAGAATTACCAGATATGGAATAATAAGCCAGAATATATCAAAAACTGCCAGTTAATCCATCATAGGCACCTCAAACAAAAAAGCGCTTTGCTTTAGTCCGACAGCTGCAGGTGTCAGGCGCATCATACTATTCCGAAGAGCCACTGTTATAGGATTTTTCCAATGAGCCATTTTACCAAGTTGCCAGCTGGTGTTGATGACCTTCTTGGCTTTTGGTTTCCTGACCTGCTCAAATTCCTGAAACGCCTTCTGAAAATCAGGATTATTCCTTTCCATGGAAACTGAGAATACCCATGCGCTTTCAATGGCCTGGCAAGCACCCTGTCCGAGATTTGGCGTCGTGGCATGTGCAGCATCTCCCAGCAAGCATACACGCGCCCTTTTGACCAATGTGTAATAGGTTTGAAATCTGCTATCTGATTCTCAAGGATCTTGTCGGTTGGAGTGGATTGAATTATGGCTTGTACAATTGGATCGAAGTTTTCAAACATACTTTCCAAAGGATCATTTTGCTTATCATTGCGCAAAGCATACCAATAGACTCGATTCTCGCCAATGCTAACAAACCCAAAGCGCTTACCTCTTCCCCACAATTCGTTAAGCTCGTGTTTATATTTTTCAGGCAGATCGAAGTTAGTTATTCCCCTCCAGCACAATTGGGCCGCATCCCTCAGATCCTTTTGGTTAAAAACAGATGCTCTTAAAACCGAATGAATACCATCAGCTCCAACAACAATTTCCGCCAGATGATTTGTATCATCTTCAAATTCCAGGGTTACCATTTCATCGGTTTGTTCCACATGCTTCAGCCTTTTACCAAGTTTGATGCAGCCGGCTGGTAACTGCTCCAACAAAATTTTCTGAAGGGTCGAGCGATGTATAGCAGCATTGGTCACTCCATATTGCTGCTCAAATGGCTGTAAGTTCATGCCGGACAAGGGCCCAAAATTTGTATCAACCACATTCATGCTTTTTAAAGGATTGGCGTTGGACAAAATCGTCTCATAAATTCCCAGCCGTTTGAAAACCTGCATGGCATTAATCGCCAGATTGATTCCCGAGCCTAAAGGTTTGAATGCTGCAAAGGATTCAAACACTTCCACTTCAAATCCTTTTTGATGAAGCGCAATGGCTGTGGTCAAGCCGCCTATTCCTGCTCCGATGATGGTGATTTTCATTTTGATTGTTTTTTCAGTTGCTGGTTGCTGGTTGCTGGTTGCTGGTTGCTGGTTGCTGGTTGCTGGTTGCTGGTTACAAGTTACGAGTTTCAGGTTGCGGGTTAAAATGGCTCCTTAGATTTTTAGGACAATCCCCTAACTGATGATTCCACTACTGGCTAAAGATACTTAGCTTTATTAATAACCCTTTCATTCTGGCAATTTTGGTGGATCATGAATAGCTTTTTTAACAACATCTGCAACAGTTTTATCTGAGATCCCTTTTGACTTGCAATATGAACTTTTGAGCCAGTCATTTAACAATTTTGCACCTTTACTTGCATTACAAGAAGTACAGCAAAGTGCAATATTATTTTCCCCATTTATCCTTATATCATTTACGATATGTTCCCACGTTGGTTTGGTTTTTCTGGAAATGTGTTTCTGTGAAAAATCTACCCCACAGTATACGCAACAAGTGTCTCGTTTTTGTACAAGTTGTTCCACCTCTTTCGGTATTCCCCATTTATTTGCCATATTTATTTTATAGATACAAACCTGGTTCTAATCATTTTTTAGGAATTAGTTTTTTTTATTCTAAGGCATGAGAATGAAAAAAAATTAACTCGTAACCCGTAACTCGAAACCCGCAACTTGTAACCCAGTTACTCGAAACTTACTCCACAAACCTGGCCTTAATTTTCTCCGCCAAAACCTCCGCATGCCCTTTCTTTGACTCAAATGACCAACCGCCAATATGGGGAGTCAAGACAACACGCTCCGAATTCCGAAGGTATTGAAAAGGTTCCGGCAAACTATCGAGGTCAAGAAACTCAAAGGACATTTCTTCATATTCCAACACATCCAGTGCAGCACCTAAAACCTTGCCGCTTTTCATATTGTCCACCAAGGCAGCTGTTTCTAAAACAAGTCCTCGGGCGGTGTTCACAATGAAAATGTCCTTTTTAAAATTCCGGATAAATGCTCCATCGACAAAATGGTGATTGGATGGCATGTAAGGGATATGTAAACTTAGCATATCACTCCGTTCAAACAACTCCTCCAGAGTAACAGCTTCCGCATGTTCATCACCATAATTTTCAAGATATTTGTCATAGGCAATCACTTCAGCTTCGAACCCCTTCAAACGTTGGGCAAAAGCCCTGCCCATATTCCCGTAACCCAATATGCCTACCGTTTTTCCCTTGATCTCATAAGCTCTGTTTTCTTCCCGCAACCATTGACCGTTCCGAATTTGTCTATCCGCCTTTGTCAGATTGGCCATCAGCGAAAGCAGCATCCCTATCGCATGTTCACCTACTGCATCACGACTTCCCTCGGGTGAGGTGATGACCGTAATACCCTTCTGGGCAGCATACTCCAGATCGATGTGCTCAGTCCCGACGCCCTCTCTGGCCACAAAGGATAAATTCACTGCTTTATCCAAAAAAGACCGATCAACGCCTATCCGGCTTCGGATCACCACTCCAAAATAGTTATGGATTTTCGATTCGATCTGTTCTTTGGTACTCTGCTCATCTAATTCACAGTCAAATCCCAACCTGGTAAGCTCTTGTTCCAGAACAGGATGCGCTTTATTGATAAAAAGTACTTTTCGATTCATTTAATTTCAGATTCAGCATTTCAAAAATTGGCAAAAAAGCAAAATAAAAAAAGGAAAAAACTGATGATTCAAAAATTTATTTCTAATCACATATTGTTAACAAAAAAATAACATCACGTTTGTATAAAAAAATATTAATAGTGTATATTTGTTTTTCACCTTTTAAGGATAATGGTTTTTTAAACTTTTATCCGATAGCAACTTATCTCAGTGGATAGCTTCATTTTATGTGATTTCTCTGATGGAGGCCACATCTAAAAATGCAGCGAATTACTTATCTCCAAAACGATTACCACCAGTTTGCGGCAACTGCAAAGATGCCGGTAATCATAATTATTCTGAAATAAAGACACGCCTTATTTTTTAATTGATTAAAAAATAAGCTTATGAGGTTGTTCTACACCATTATTCCATTAGTTTGCCTGGTGGCCAACACTGCTTTTTCTCAAAACAATGACTGCGTAGAAGCTGTAGTAATTTGCAACAGCAGTCAGATTAATTACAACCCTGCCGGACCCGGTGCCAATGATTTCCTTGACGCCGATAACGATGCGGGGTGCCTGCTTGCTGATGAACATCAGAGTGCATGGTATTATTTCGAATTCCGGGACGATATGCCTCCAAACAGTGTGATCGAATTTGTGATCACACCCAATGCAGGCGTAGGAGAAGATTATGATTTCGCCATTTACGGGCCTGATCCTACCTGCGATAACCTTGGAGACCCCATCCGTTGTTCCTTTGCCAACAGTTTTTGTGATTTTTGCCCTCAAACCGGACTGGGCAATGGTGCTGTTGATTTAAGCGAGTCAGCTTCCGGAGACGGTTTTGTGGCCCCAATGACTGTTCAGCCAGGGGAAGGATATTATTTGTTAGTTGATAATTACGATGCCAGCTCCCAGGGATTTGATCTCGACTGGGGTGGTGGTGCCGCAGCTTACCTGGATTGTACTGCGACTCCGGAATGCAATATTCAACTCTCTCAGGAAGGTCCGCTGGAACTTTGTCCCTCACCAATAGAAATTCAAATGCCGGTTTCCATCAGTGGATTGGAGGGTAATGAAACTTTTGCATGGACTGCCTCCAATGGAGGAGAAGCGTTCCTCTCTGCCACAGACGTCGACTACCCCACCCTAATAATACCCGACGGAACCACCGGAAGTTTTAACTACACCCTCACTGTCACCAACCTCAATTGTTCCGAAACAATAAATATCATGGTCAATGTCATCCCAGGTTTACCCCTTACCATTTCAGGGGATACCGAGGCCTGTGAAGGTGAACAGATCACCTTAACGGCGAATGGCCCCTTTGTGGAGTACCAATGGTCATCCGGAGAAACGAGTTCCAGCATCGCCATAAATACTTCAGGCAGTTATACTGTTCAGGCAGTTGACCCTTCAGGATGTATTGGTAATCAATCTGTGGATATTACTTTCAACCCGCTTCCCGAACCTCAAATAACGGGAGATGCGAGCATTTGTGAAGGTGAATCCACCACTTTTGATGCGGGAGCAGGATACGACGTTTATAATTGGAGCAGCGGAAGTAATCAGCAAACTACAACCGGAAATACATCAGGTAACTATGGTGTAACCGTCACAGATATAAACGGATGCCAGGGCAGTGATGAAATAGCCCTTCAGGTTATGCCAACTCCGGTAGTTGAAATTGAAGGAGAGTCCATCATATGCAAAGGAGAAAGCGCTTCACTCACCGCAACGCTGGGAATGAGCAATTATTTGTGGAATACAGGGGACCAGACAGCTTCCATTGCTATTTCCACGGGAGGAAACTATGAAGTGGAAATAACGGACCAGAATGGATGTATTGGCACCGGCAACTTCCTTGTACAGGAATCCGATATTGAAGTGGAACTGGAAACCCAAGATCCGGCCTGCTTTGGAGACACTGATGGTTTTATCAGAATAGATGAAGTAAAAGGAGGATTAGCTCCTTACCGCTATAGCTGGGATGGAGGTCTTTTTGGTACCACGGATATGTTGGCTTCATTGGGTGCCGGAGTTTATAACCTGTCCGTTTTGGATGAAGCAGGATGTGAAGTGGAACAGGAGATTACTGTATATGAAGGATTTGACCTATACATGAATCTCGGAGAGGATCAGTCGATGCTGCTGGGAGAATCGATTTCGATAAATGCTCTGGTCAATGTTCCTGAATCAGAAATTGTTTCCCTAACCTGGGCTCCTGAAGGTATTACGGATTGTCTGAATTGCCTGGAATTCGATCTTACTCCGCTCGGTACCACAACCATAAGTGCCTTTGTGGAAGATATCCGAGGCTGTAAAACAGAGCATGAGATTACCATTATTGTTGAAAAGGAGCGGGAAGTTTTCATCCCCAATGCTTTTTCACCCAACGATGACGGCGTAAACGATCAACTGGTCATCTTTGCCGGCAAGGATGTAGCCCTGGTCAAAAGCTTCCGGATATTCAACCGCTGGGGAAGTCCTGTTTTTGAAATGACTGACTTCCAACCCAACGATCCTGCCTATGGATGGAATGGCAAAACCACTAAAATGATGAATTCAAGCACCTTTATTTATGCAGCAGAAATTGAATTCATCGATGGAGAAACGAAGATGTTTACCGGGGATTTTGTGTTGCTTAAATAGTTTTAACCACGAATGCGCGAATTATCTAAATTACAATTCGTGCATTCGTGGCCAATTTCCGATATTTACCCAATGTCCGAAAGAAAATTCTTCGCATTGGGTACCGGGAGTCAGGCTCCCACTCGCACTCGTAACCACAACGGGTATTTCCTCCGGTGGGATGACCAGGGCATTCTGTTTGACCCGGGGGAAGGCACACAACGCCAAATGATTTATTCCGGTGTTTCAGCCAATTCAATCACCAAAATATTCATTTCTCATTTTCACGGGGATCACTGTCTGGGTCTCGCCGGAGTATTGCAGCGGTTGTCTTTGGACAATGTCCCCCATCCGGTCGAAGTGTATTTCCCGGCATATGGTACGGACTACTTCCGTCACCTGAGCCAAGCCTCCGTATATTATGACCGTGCAGAGATAATTGCCAAACCATTTGACTCCGAAGGAATTTTATTCGAAAATGACCAGTTAACTATCTCCACGCTTCCACTTGATCATACGGTTGAATGCTGGGGCTTCCGCTTACAGGAAAAAGACGGAGTAAGCTTTCTTCCTGAAAAACTGGAAGCTATTGGAATTACCGGTCCTAAGGTAGGACAGCTTAAGCGGGCCGGACATATTACCATTGAAGACAGAACCATCAGTCTTGATGAAGTCACGGTCCAAAAGAAAGGGCAGATCTTTTCTTTTGTCCTTGACACCCGGTTTTGTGAAAATGCGATCAAACTGGCCAGTAAAGCGGATATGCTGCTTTGCGAAGCCACCTTTTTGAATGAACATGAAAAGGAAGCCCAGGAATACGGTCATATGACTGCGGCCCAGGCAGCTACCATTGCTGCCAGAGCTGAAGCCAGGCTATTACTCCTCACCCACTTCTCTCAACGATATCCCAACATGGAAGAATATCATTTGGAAACAAAACCAATTTTTGAGAATGTTGTTTGTTTAAATGATGGGGATATTATTGAAGTGCCAAGAAGAAATAAATAACAGGATAACCCCAAACCTCAAGATTAAAAACTAATGGCTTTGCTCAATAAACTATTATACATTATTCCCCTTTTATTCCTCTGCCACATCGCTAAAGGACAATCCGGCTATTCCATTTCCGGGAAATCCATTTATGAGCTCAAAAGCCCTATAGCCGCTCCAATCAAACTACCTACAAAATCATTGGCTTTTTTACCCAAAAATTCCTTTGCTCAACAGCAAGATCTACCTCCTTTGAAACAACAATTACTAGCACCTTACAGTGTTAAAGATCTCGCCTTTTTCTGCCGCCTGGAAGTTAAGCTGGAAAAGAAAATCGGGTTGCCTTTCAAGTTCCGCCTGGGAGAAGTCCAATACACGGAAAGAATGGAAGGGAAATATTAATATTTCAACAAAATTTTCCAAATTCCATTTTTCTCATTTTTTTTAGATTTTACTTTATTTTTTCATAAAAACAGCTAAATTTGATCTCAAATTCAGTTGAAAAATGAATTTTTGCGTGAAATTTCGCATTTCAAGTGCAAAAAATGACAATTTTAAAATATCTCGAAAAATTTAATATATAAATTTTTACCTCCAAAAACGATCATAATCCACCTAAAATTGTTCTCTGAATAAGACCACCTTTTTGTATTAAAAAGTTCTGCTAACCAAGTTTTACCATAAAGAAAAAATGAAGTGGAAAAACCACCTCATCCTGGGTTTTATTTTTTAATTCATTCAACATCAAATATCAATGAGCCATTCTAGATTTAGTGCCATCAACACCATTCTGTCAAGAACGGACGCTGATTCCGTTTCCGTAGACGGAAAAAGCGAAAAAATTTCCTCTTATTTTGGTAGCCACGTTTTTAACGATGACTCCATGAGAGAGTACCTCACGGAAAAAGCTTATAAAAGCGTGAGAGAAGCTATCGATGCAGGAGCTAAGATTTCCAGAAAAGATGCAGATGTAGTTGCTGAAGCCATGAAAAGATGGGCAATGGACATGGGAGCCACCCACTTTACGCACTGGTTCCAGCCGCTTACCGGACGTACCGCCGAAAAGCACGATTCTTTTTTCACACTCAAGCCTGACGGTAGCGTACTTGAAAAATTCAGCGGAAGTGAATTGGCACAGCAGGAGCCAGACGGTTCCTCCTTCCCTGGCGGAGGCCTCCGTTCTACCTTCGAGGCTCGTGGTTATACTGCATGGGATCCATCCTCTCCTGCATTTCTTATTGAAATGAGTGATGGAATGACCCTTTGTATTCCGACTATCTTCGTGACCTACAGCGGAGAAGCCCTGGATTATAAATTGCCGCTCTTGAAGTCTCAGTCATTCCTGGAACAAGCAGCTATTCCGGTATGTAAAATATTTGACCGTAAGGTTGATAAAGTTTTTGTTACCCTCGGATGGGAACAGGAATACTTCCTGGTTGACGAAGCCTTGTTCTACGCTCGTCCTGATCTTGTAATGACAGGCCGTACCTTACTTGGAAAACACAGTCCCAAAGGACAGCAGCTTGATGATCACTACTTTGGTACCATTCCGCAAAGAGCATATGCTTTTATGCGCGACCTGGAGATCGAATGTCACAAACTGGCTATTCCAATTACCACAAGACACAATGAGGTTGGACCGGGACAGTACGAATTTGCTCCGATCTTTGAAGATGTCAACGTAGCTGTTGACCATAACCAGCTGTTGATGGACCTTATGGACCGTGTAGCTCAAAAGCATAAATTAAGGGTTTTATTGCACGAAAAACCATTTGCTGGTGTGAACGGTTCCGGAAAACACAACAACTGGTCAATGGCAACCAATACAGGAAAGAACCTCTTGTCCCCAGGAGAAATCCCGGGAAAGAATCTTCAGTTCCTGACATTCTTTGCCAATACCATTCAGGCTGTATACAAGCACGCTGACCTTTTGAGAGCGAGTGTTGCTTCTTCCTCTAACGATCATCGCTTGGGAGCGAACGAAGCGCCTCCGGCTATTATCTCAGTATTTATTGGTGAAACCCTTTCAAGAGTTCTTGAAGACATTCGTAAGGGTGAGGTAACCGACAGTTTGGATGTTAAAAAGGTTCTTGACCTTTTGAGCAAGATTCCAAGCCTTGAAAAGGATAATACTGACCGTAACAGAACCTCTCCGTTTGCCTTTACAGGAAATAAATTTGAGATCAGAATGGTTGGTTCTTCCATGAACTGTGCAGCTCCTATGACTATTATGAATACCATAGTAGGGAAACAGCTGGAAGAATTTTATGCAGAGGTTCAGGGCTTCATGAAATCGGAAGGTGTTAAGGCTCAGACAGCTGCATTGAAAGTAATTCAAAAATATATTAATGATTTCCAGCCAATCCTGTTTGAAGGAGACGGTTACAGCGATGAGTGGAAGGAAGAGGCAGCCAGCAGAGGATTGTCAAACTTGCCCAATACTCCTGATGCACTTGATGCCTATGTAAGTGATTCTTCAAAAACCCTCTTTGAGCACAGTGGTGTTTATTCTCACAAAGAGCTGGATGCTCATTATGAAGTAATGCTGGAAAATTACATTCTTAAAGTCCAGATCGAAGCAAGGGTAATGGGAGAGATTTGCCTCAACCACATAATGCCTGCTGCGATCAAATACCAGAATGTTCTTGCCAGAAACGTTAAGCATCTCAAGGATATCGGGCTTCCTGAAGAAGATTACGAAGCACAATTGGCGGATGTTAAACGGATTTCCTATTTTGTTCGGGAGCTTAAGAATAACATCAAGGCAATGGTTGACGAAAGAAAGGTTGCCAACAAATTGGAAGATGCTTCTGCAAAAGCAAAAGCATACTGTAACAAGGTTAAACCTTTTATGGATACTATTCGTTATAATGCAGATAAACTCGAACTCATCGTTGACGACAAAGACTGGCCAATGGTGAAATACAGAGAAATGATGTTTATCAGATAATAGTTTCTGAAAAAAATAAAATTAAAAATCCCGGATCTCGTTTTTTGAGATTCGGGATTTTTTTTTGCACTAAAACAAACACACCTCCGGGGTTTTGGAAACCTCGGAGGTATACATTCCTAACCCAATAAGTTTTTCAAATCATCAACACCTCCGGCATTATACACCTCAATTCCGTGGCGTTTCAACATATTGGTGGCAATTTGACTGCGTCTGCCACTTCGGCAATAAGCCAGAATTACCTTTTTTTGCTTTTTGATATCCCCGGCTACTTCATTGATCATTTGCAGCGGAATGTTCACAGCTCCGGTTACATGACCGGAAGCAAATTCAGGCTCGGTACGCACATCTAAAACAAGTGCACCCTTTTTCACTTTAGCCTTAATAGATTCTGCGGTTTCAAACTCAGGTCCGCCGAATAGATTTTTAAAGAATCCCATTGTTCTGATTTTGATTGAATGCAAATTTCAACCTTTCCGGGTAGGTTGGCGGTGACAAGCGTCACACAATTCATTTTTTTCGTTAATCTAATAAATGGGAACTCATTGTGATTGGCATCACGGATAATTTGAAGATTCTTCTGGTTCTTTGCAGAATAATTTTCAATCAGTCAAAAACACAAAACAAAAGATCGTTATGGGGTATGTAATTCATTTAACACTGGGGTTCGGCATGGCTTTTCTGGGGTTGGTTCCACCGGGAATGTTAAACATGACTGCGGTCAGAACCAGTATTGAAAAAGGATTGAGATGTGGTTTGAGGTTTTCAGCAGGAGCTGCCTCTGTCGTTATTATTCAGGCTTTCATTGCCCTTACTTTCGCCAAATATCTGAGTGCGCACCCTGAAATTTTCGATACTTTAAAAAAGGTGGCCATTGGAATCTTCATTCTTCTGGCGATTTTCTTTTTCCGGCAGGCAAGGAAACAGTTCAAAGCAGAAGGGAAGCAGAAAAAAGGAAACAGCTTTTACACAGGTATGCTGATGTCCTCTCTGAATGCTTTGGCTATCCCTTTTTATTTTGGGTACAGTACCATTATGGAAACAAAAGGCTATATCATTTTGCAACAGCCGTATATCACCCTTTTTGTGCTTGGAGCAGTTGCTGGTGCTTTCACCCTTTTCGCTACGTATGCCAAATTTGCAGAGGTAATTGTTCAGAGAGCTCAGTTTATCGCCAAAAACATCAATTATATCCTTAGCGCACTATTTGTTGTTTTAGCAACTATTCAAATAATCAGTCTGTTTTAGAAATATCTTCTAAAAAAGTTTGGAATTCCTTGCATTAAGTAAAATTAATGCCTACGTTTGCAAAAGCGAATCGAAAACAATTACGATGAAAGCTCATTTGAACAATACTTATTTTTTTGGTTTTTACTTTTACGGTCAATCGTAAGGGACTACCAATTTTTGTTCATTTGAGATAAGATATAAAATTAGGAAGTCCCGTCAAACGGGACTTTTTTTTTGCAACCAAATCAAATTAAGCCATGTTGACAAGCAGAAATTTTAACTATTGCTTCTTTTACTTTTTCAGCAATGCATAGCAGGGCTTTATTGATTATTATGCAAAAACAATGAGCCCCGATTTTGGGGCTTTTTTTTTACAATAAATTAAACAACAATGGTAAAACCGGAACAAACTATTGATATTGATACGAAACCAAGTCCTACGCTCAGGGTGGCTATTCAGGGTTATGAAGGAGCTTTTCATGATATTGCCGCCCGGTTGTGTTTCAGGGATCAAACCATCGAAGCCGTTCCGGCCCATACTTTTGAGCAATTAGTAAATATGCTGGAAAATGACTCATCTGTTGATGCTGCATTGATGGCCATTGAAAATACCCTTTACGGAAGCCTGATGCACAATTACAAATTGCTCAACGATTCCAACCTGACAGTCACCGGTGAAGTTTTTCTCCGAATAAAACAAAACCTGATGGCACTTCCGGGCACCAAAGTTGAAGATCTTAAAGAAGTCCACTCCCACCCAGTTGCCATCGACCAATGCCGCAAATTCTTCCTGAATTACCCTCACATTAGGCTCGTTGAAACTGTGGATACCGCACTGAGTGCCAAAAACATCCTCGACAACAACCTTAAAAATACCGGCGCCATTGCCAGTACCCTCGCCGCAGACCTTTACAAACTGGACATCATCGCAGCAGGCATTGAAACCCACCATAAAAACCATACGAGATTCCTGGTACTTCGCCGCAAGAACCACTTCATGGAAAGAGAAAAAGCCAATAAAGTATCCATCAGTTTTTCAACCACCCACGAAGTGGGGAGTCTCCACAGTGTATTGGGATTGATGGCCGCTTACAACCTCAATTTAACCAAAATTCAATCCTCTCCCATCATCGGCAAGCCGTGGGAGTACATGTTTTTCGTCGACTTTGTAATGGGAGGCCAGATCACCCTGGAACAGGGAATTGAAGCCATTAAGCCCATCACGCAAAACCTCAGGGTACTCGGAGCTTATCCGGTTGGAGAACATCACGAGTATTACAAGGGAATAAGGGAAAAGGGAACAATGAATCATCTTAATAGCTAAAAAACAATCAAATCATAAATCATGACTTCTCAAAATCACGAAATATTGACACCGGTTCCGGTAATAAAACCTGCCAGTAGACTTGGAGATGTTAAAGAATATTACTTCTCTAAAAAGCTGCGCGAGATAGCCGAGATGCGGGCTGAGGGAAAAAAAGTGCTCAATCTCGGCATTGGAAGTCCGGATCTGGCTCCTGCTGAGGAGGTCATTGAAGAGTTCATCAACCATATCCACGATGAAGGCAATCATGGTTACCAGAGTTATTCAGGAATTCCGGAGCTGCGCCAGGCATTTGCCGGTTGGTATGCCCAGTGGTTTGGAGTTAATCTTGATCCTTCTAGTGAAATATTACCCTTGATAGGTTCAAAGGAGGGTATCATGCATATAGCGATGACATTTCTGGAGCAAGGAGATGAAGTACTCGTTCCTAATCCGGGGTACCCTTCTTACAGTTCAGTATCCAAACTTACAGGAGCCACCATCCGCGAATACAAGCTGGAAGCAGAGAACGGTTGGCTCCCCGACCTGGATAACCTTAGTCAACAGGATTTGTCAAAAGTCAAGATCATGTGGATCAGTTACCCGAATATGCCTACCGGAGCCAAAGCGGATAATGCTTTTTTTCAAAGGTTGATTAATATGGCAAGGAAAAATGCCTTTTTGATCGTTAATGACAACCCTTATTCCTTTATCCTGAATGATGAACAAAAGAGTATTCTGAGTATTCCCGGCGCCAAAGATGTCTGTCTCGAACTGAATTCGTTGAGTAAATCCCACAATATGGCTGGATGGAGAATTGGCATGCTTGCCGGGAAATCTTACTTCATTCAGAATATATTGAGATTTAAAAGTAACATGGATTCGGGAATGTTTAAACCATCCCAACTCGCAGCAGTAAAAGCGCTTGCAAGTCCTGATTCCTGGTACAAAAAACTCAACGAGACTTATAGTGAAAGAAGAAAGGTTGTTTATGAGTTGATGGATCTTCTTGGTTGCAAATACGATACCAGCCAATGTGGGATGTTCGTATGGGCAAAAGTGCCGGAGCACTACGAAACCTCCTATGAGTTATCTGATGAAATGCTTGAAAAAACACATGTTTTTTTAACGCCCGGAGGTATTTTCGGCTCCCAGGGAGAAAAATATATCAGGCTTTCTCTTTGTAGTAAAAAGGAGGATTTTAAGGAAGCTATCCGCCGCATAAAATCTATAAATAATTTGTAATTAAATGACCATAGCAATCATAGGCATAGGATTAATCGGAGGTTCGCTGGCTATAACCCTCAAGGAAAATGGTTTTACAAACCATATTATTGGTGTGGATGTCAAACCCGAAAACATTGATAAAGCTTATCGAAGAAGACTCATCGATGAAGATCTCCCAATAGACAAAGCCATTGAAAAGTCAGAGCTCGTCATCTTGTGCACCCCGGTGGATGTAATGCTGAAGTTATTACCCGAAGTATTGGATCTCGTTGACCACCAGACGGTTATGGATGTAGGGTCTACAAAAGAAAAACTTCACGAGGTAGTGGCCAATCATCCAAAGCGCGGGAACTTTGTTTCCACCCACCCCATGGCAGGAACGGAATATTCCGGTCCTGAAGCAGCGGTGCCAAATCTTTTTGACCATAAATGCTGTGTCATTTGCGAACCGGAAAAAAGTTCTGCTGAAGCTCTTGATAAGGTTTATCGGTTGTATAATTCCATACCAATGAGCCTGGTAAATCTCCCCCCGAAACCTCATGATATTCATGCAGCCTATGTTTCACATATTTCACATATAAGCTCCTTTGCCCTGGCCCTGACGGTCCTTGCCAAAGAAAAGGATGAAGACCGGATTTTTGAGCTGGCAAGCGGGGGATTTGCTTCTACTGTTCGTCTGGCGAAAAGCTCCCCGGATATGTGGATCCCCATATTCAGACAAAACCGCGACAATGTGCTGGATGTATTGGATGAACACATCAACCAACTTGCCCAGTTTCGCAGTTTATTAATAAAACAGGACTTTGATGGTTTTTACGAAAAGATCAAAGCCTCCAATGAGATTAGAAAAATAATTAAATAAAATACTCAAGTATCATGGAATTTAAATCGATCCTAGACCAACCGCACAAGCGTCCAATTATCATTGCCGGACCATGCAGTGCTGAAACAGAAGAACAGGTCCTGGCAACTGCCCACGGACTTAAGGATATGAATGTGGATTATTTTAGGGCAGGAATATGGAAGCCCAGAACCCGTCCCGGAAATTTTGAAGGATCCGGACGTCCTGGATTGGAATGGTTGAAGAAAGTCAAGGAAGAAACAGGCTTAAAAGTTACTACCGAAGTAGCCAACGCCAGTCATGTTTTTGAGGCCATCAAACACGGCATTGATGCTTTATGGATCGGAGCCCGGACTTCCGTGAACCCATTTGCGGTTCAGGAGATCGCAGATGCTCTGGCAGGAATCAACATCCCTGTAATGATCAAAAATCCGATTAACCCGGATCTGAGCCTATGGATCGGAGCCATTGAGAGAATTCATAAAGCCGGGATAGACCGAATTGCCGTTATTCACCGTGGTTTTTCCTATCATGGAGATTCTAAATTTCGGAATGTCCCACACTGGCAGATTCCTATTGAATTAAAACGGAAATTCCCTAACCTCGAGATCATTTGCGATAATAGTCACATTTGTGGGGAGCGTAGTATGTTGCAGGAGGTTGCCCAGGTAGCCATGGACCTTAATTTTGATGGTTTGATGACGGAGGTTCATCCTAATCCGGACGAAGCGTGGAGTGATGCCAAACAGCAAATAAAACCTGATACATTCAATAACCTGGTCAGCAGCTTAGTATACCGTGACCCATCAACAGACGATGTTGAGTTCCTGGAAACCATTGAACAGCTCAGAAACCAGATCGATGAGGTAGACAACGAATTACTCAACCTGTTGAGCAAGCGAATGAAGCTCGCGGAAAGCATAGGTAAATACAAGAAGCGCAACAACATCGCTATTCTTCAGGCTGACCGCTGGAATGAGATTTTGGAAAAAACCCAGGCTGTTGGAAAACTTAAGGGTCTGAGTCCTGAATTCATCAGAACATTCCTGCGTGCAGTTCACCAGGAATCTATTAATCATCAGGAGAATATCATGAACGAGGTAGAGGAACCCAAAGCGGGATAATCATTCCAGCATTTGGCAAGGCCATACTGGTCTGCATTCATCAAACTAAACAATGAATAAAATCCAAATATTGTTTAAAATCAAGGGGCTTGATGCGGTCGCATCAAGCCCCTTTCACTTGGTATCAAGAGTGTATATCTCTTTCGTATGTGTATTTTACCCCAATAGGGATATGTGACTTATTACTTAGTCATGTTATAAGTGAAGCCAACTGAGAAATTTCTTCCAGGTTGAAAACTCTGGAACAAATAGGTCTGCCCTTCAAATTCGCTGGAACGCTCGAAAGTACTGTCCAGGATATTTTTCGCTGCAAGGCTTACTTTGAATTGCTGCTCAGCACCAAAACGTTGAGAAATCTTGAAATTCAGTGAGTGGAACGGCTGCTCGTAAACATCCGGTAAGGCACCAATCTCAACCAGGTACAATTTCTCACCAAGTACATTATAGCTGACATTAGCCTGAGTACCTGCCTGGTTGCGGTAGTTTATAAAGGCATTCACAATATAAGGTGACTGACTATATAATGGTCTTACATCAGAAGCATTTGGGTATACCGCACGGATGTCCTGAAGTTCTGAAGGCTTGATAGCTGCTTCAGATTTGATCAGAGTCACATTGGAACCAATGGTAAAGTTCTTCAATGGAGCGATAAAATCAAGCTGCTTACGTACTTCGAACTCAGCTCCGTAAACATTGGCTTTCTCAACATTCTCAAAGATCCACTCACCGTTTTTGGCTTGCGGATTATTGGTCAATTCGATAGGATCCTGAAAGTTTTTGTAGAAAAGGCTGAAAGAAATCAATTCGCCAGGCTTCATGAAATACTCCCAGCGCAAATCTACATTATCAACAGTGGTACGATTTAATTCAGGATTACCTAAGAGGAAACTGTTATTGAGGAATTCAAAGAATACCACAGGTGCCAGTTCCTTGAATGTCGGGCGCGCAATAGTACGGTTGTATGATAAACGAACATTCATCTTGTCCTTCACGGGCTCTAAAATCAATCCAAAAGCAGGAAGAATATCCGTATTATCGAGCAACCTTTCATTATCCAAATCAACATTGGTAAAATCAACGGTCCCGATTTCCATGCGAGCACCAAATACAGCTTTCAGCTTTTCTGTCAACGGGAGCTCAGTCATTGCATAAGCACTGATCACACTTGCATCGGCTTCATACTGGTTTCCTGCCAAAGTGGATTCATCGATGAAAACTCCTTCATCATTCTCACTACTGATGATATTGTCATCAGCAAAATATTCGCCAAAGTTTCCAGTATACTGATTACTGTTTGAGTTAAACTGATATATTTTCTCACCAAAAGAACGTTCTTTATAGTTATAGGCTCCTCCTACACTTACATTCGCTTTCCTTTCTGTCCAGTTATTGAAATTATATTTAAGATCAACCTTTCCATTAAAAGTCATTTCATCTAGATTTCTCCAATATCTGGTAGGAATCAGACCAATGGATGGTTGAATGGTATAAACTATAGATCCTCCAGTCTCTTCAAATGCATTATTCAAAAAGCGAAGGTCAGGTTGATTCATCTTGGCGAAACTCAATGCACCGGCCCAGTTGACTTCAAATTTTCCATTTTCACCAATACTGTGTTTCCCATTAACTTGAGTTACATCCAGTTGACGCTCCATATATGCAAGCGTTTTTTCCTCATATCCCAGGTTTTCCAGATACAGGTAACCTTGCTGATCACGAGTTGTCGTATTACCTGACTGGTTGTGAAGGTATGAGAAGCTAATCTTATTAGCTTTGTTCAGTTTCAAAGTTGCGGAACCAATTGCAGACCACAACACTTCATCGGTTGAACGGATATCGGCATAGATTTTATCAGGTCTAAGCGTATCAGACTCTGCAGAGATGAACTGGTAACGACCGGTCACCCCATTTTCATAAAAATTAAAATCACGCTTATAGGTCATACCAGCGATAAATCCAAGGCTCTTTCCAAACAAATTGGTTTCATTACCTATAGAAAGAGAAAATCCATGATTAACCGGAGCATTGGCAGTTTGGGATTCAACAATTTTGTTAAAAGCTTTTGTCAATTCGGCACTTGCTTCGGGGTTGGTTGCTGCCAGAACGAAATCTGGTTTAATTGTACTGTTTTCTAGTTCAGAGGGAATACTACGCACACCATTATCATAACCCAACCAATCAGTTGAACTTCCTTCATAAGTAAGATAATTGGAATTGAATTGTACGTTAGGGTTGAAACCAACAGATACTTTTGCATTCAAGGTAAACGTTTCAGGAAAATCCTTTGTGCTGATATCCACCAAACCTCCGGTAAATGTACCTGGAAGATTAGGGGTGAATGTTTTGTAAACGATGATATTCTCAATAAGGTTGGTAGGGAAAATATCCATCTGAACGCTGTTTCTGTCCGGGTCGAGACCAGGGATTTCCAAACCGTTCAGCGTTGTTTTGGAATAACGTCCTCCCAATCCACGAACAAAAACGTATTTGCCTCCATCCACAGAAACACCTGTTACCCTTTTCATAGCTGATCCGGCATCACTGTCCCCGGTATTGCTGAAAGCCTGACTGGAAATACCATCGATGGCACCAATGCTTTTTCTTTTAAGGGTTTGAACAGCAGTTTCGGTATTTTTCAGTGCTTTGGCTGTTACAACAACATCCCCTAGAGCTACGGCAGATGAGGTAAGTTTGATATCACCCAAAGTTGTAACTTCGTCTCCTTCGCCAACTAAAATATCGGCGATGATCTGTGTATTAAAAGAAAGATAAGAAATAACGAGGGAGTAAGTACCTTTTTCAAGGTTAGGAAGTTCGAAACGACCGTCAAAATCAGTTACGGTTCCTGTCCCGGTTCCCTCAATAAGTACATTGGCGCCAAAAACTTCGAGGCCGTCCTCATCAATAACGCGACCTTTGATAACGCCCGCAAAAGCATTCAGGGAAAAAGCAACTCCCAGAATAAAGACTGCGAAAATCTTAAAGTTTGTTTTTTTTGATAACATTACCACTGTTGTTTAAAACTGTTGAAAAATTACTGTTGAATATTATTATTACTGTTGAAAAAAATCTAAAAAGGTGTCAGGGAACTAAAAAAGTTACCTGACACCTGGTTATTAGAGTTATAAGAGCACGTTTGTCAATCGTATCAATAAGTTAAATGGTATTGAATTTAGGGCGAAACATTAAGCTCCACCCTAAATAATACTTCCTGTATTTTACTGCTTTGAAATCAAAGTCCAACCTTCGATCCAACGAGCCTGACCAGGAGCAAAAGCACCTTTATAGTCAGTAGTTGTGAAGAAAGCATCAGCAGGAGTAGAAACAGATCCTACCAATACAGTTGGTACGTTGTTTGCATCCAAACCTGGATCCTGGTCAGTTGTGTTACCAGCTGCCAACAATTCAGCTTCAACATCTACAGACTTTTCAGTGAAAGGAGAAGCAACATCCCAGAGAACGTTGTTTTCCAGAACCAAAATTCCTGCATTGTACTGAGCCAATGACTCATCATCTTTGATTTCCAATCCTTTTCCGTAGTGAGTGAAGATACTGTTGTAGAAAGAACCTGCTGAGTTCTCACGAAGACGTACCGCTCTGTTTCCACCGTTTCCTACGAAAGTAGCGTTATAGGTTACGAAAGCAGAGTAAGGCTCACAAAGCAAGCAGTCAGAAGGACCACCGTCAAGCTCTGCACCGTTGTCACCTTCGTCGTCCTGAAGCACATACCAGAACTGGTTCAATCCACGGTATCCTTCGTCAGCGTCGAAAGAATCATCACCACAGTAAGCAACTGCGATATATTTTGTATTTACTGTTCCACCGAAGAACTCAACACCATCATCTTTGTTGGCGATAACCTCCACATACTCGATAGTGGTTCCATTACCAACTGCTCCAAGCGTCAAACCGTTGATCTCGTTGTTTGCACCGATGTTTGATCCACCGTGACGGATAGATACATACTTGATAACACCAGAGTTATCAGCATCATCAGCACCACCATAAAGACCTCTTGACTCAGTTGTTGGAATACCTTCGATAGCCAACTCAGCCTGAGGAGCGTTCGTTCCTGCTTTTCCGAGAACGATCAAACCACCCCACAACCCGCGGAAGTTCGACTGGAGGTTTCCACCTTCGCAGTTAAGAGCACCGTCTTCATCACGGGCAATCTCATCAGCAGCAGAAGTAAAGATAATTGGTTCATTTGCAGTACCTGTTGCCTGAATCTGACCACCTCTTGCAACGATCAATGCAGAAGCATTTTCAGCCTGTCCGGCAGCACCTTTAATAATGGTACCAGCTTCAATTGTCAGTACTTGGCCATCATTCACGAATACACGACCGTTCAATACATAAGTGTGGTCTTTTGTCCAGGTCACAGTACCTGTACCTTCACCTCTATCAGTAACATTTACGATATGGTAATTCTCTTCTGTACCATCATCATTACAGTCGTTAGTGATTGTTTCTTCTTCATACAATGTAGAAGTTGTGTCCGGTTCGTCCACTGGTGGTGTTTCATCATCACAAGCTGTGAAAGTCAGTCCTAAAATCAGTAAAGCGAATAAGACCAGATTCTGAATTTTCATAATTGTCTAAAATTTCTTTGAAAAAGTGTGATAAAAAGTTTGAATAAGAAGGTTCTTGCCCCCCCGTTTATAATTTCACTGCAAAGGAACGCAGCAGAGTTAAAATGAAAAACGGTTTTGCATTAACTTTAGGTTAAATTGACAACCCAATGTTAACTTTATGTAAACAACACACTTTGTTAGAAAATCAAGGAAATTTTAATCCGGCTTTCAGCCCGAAATACCTAATAAAATTCCGCTCCGATTTAAAGCGTCACTCTGTGTTTTACCCTGAATTTCAAAATAGTTAAATACAATATGAGGTATTGCATATTCAACCCAATTTTCGTACATTGCGTGTGATACCACGCAAGTATCAAAAGTTTTGACTCAACATTATTAACATTAGAGGATGACTCTGAGTGACTAGGGCGGGCCTCAATCTCCGGCAACGGAGACCTTCCTCGGAAGCAAGGGGATTACCGATCCACGAAGGCGCCTCTATCCATGTCTTATAGGGGCCAAAACACCCTGGTACTTGTGTGGTCCTTTTGTTTTCTAAAAGAAACAAAAGACACCCTAGCAAAAATTGCTGTTGCTTTAAAAATATTTGACATCCGTCAACGTTTAAAAAAGCACCAAGCATTTTATCTTTTGCCTTTCCGAGTTAATACAGTTATTATTTGTGACAATTCAGCAGAGCCGAATTTTCAAGGCTAAGGCTAAGGCTGAGGCTAAGGTTTTTTTGATACTAACAATATCTGATTCCTTAGCCTTAGCCTTAGCCTCAGCCTGAAAAAAGGTAACCGGATTAGTTACAATATTTTTTAACTTTACAGTAATTCCACTTGCCATGGATTCATTAAATATCAGGCATTGGTATTACCTTTTATTTTAACCTTTTCCAAAATTCACGACCCTATGTCAGTTTTTAAAAAAATCAACTTGACCACCATCCTCCTCATCCTGGGAGTTATGGTATTTGTAACCAATTGTAAAAGAAAAGAAAACCGGGCAGCAGAAATGTCGCCCAGTGTAAGTGCCTATGTCTACGGATACACTTCGGGCATCATTTCCAAAGCTTCGCCTGTGCGCATTCAGTTTGCCAGTATGGTTGCCGATGCGAACATGGTAGGAGAAACAGCTGATGACGGTATCGTTAGCTTTAATCCTTCAATAAAAGGCAGCTTCGTCTGGGAAAACGAACAAACTCTTCGATTTGATCCTGACCCGAATTTTGAGTCGGGAACTACTTATGTAGCAACCGTAAATTTGAAAAAACTCATTGCTAATGTTCCGGCGGAAGCCAAAAGTTTTGAATTTGATTTCCGAATAAGAGATCAGTTCATGAATGTCAGTTTTAAAGGATTTTCATCGGAAAACCCCAAATCCCTTGAAAAGCAAAAACTCTCCGGCGAGGTCAGGCTCGCAGATATAGCCGATACCGAAAATATAGAATCCCTGATCACCGCCAACCAAAAAGGAAAAGACCTCCCCATCTCCTGGAACCACAATGCCGACCAAATGATCAGTGAATTTTGGATAGAAGGTATTAACCGTGGGGAAAAACCCTCGGAAGTGGAAGTCAAATGGAATGGAAAATCGCTGGGCGTGGATCTCAAACAGGACAGATCCTTTGAAGTACCGAGCCTGGATGACTTCAAAGTCACCGATGTGAGTATCGTCAGCGACCAGGAAAAATATATCCTGCTCAATTTCTCTGACCCCCTCCTGGAATCTCAAAACCTGGATGGACTGATCACCATCTCCGATTATTCCGGCAGCATGAGATACCTCATCGAAGGGAATTTCGTACGCATCTACCCTTCCGGCTACCTTGCTGGCGAGCACACGATAAATATTGCCACAGGGATTAAAAACGTTCAGAATAAAAGAATGAAGAACCCAGGCAACTGGGCCTTTAAATTCGAAACTTCCAAACCGGAGGTTATGCTTACCGGCAATGGAGTGATCCTTCCCAATTCCGAAGGCCTCATTTTCCCATTCCAGGCCATTGGCCTCAATGCCGTGGACGTGGAGGTCTTCAAGATCTTCAACAACAACATTCTGCAATTCCTTCAAAGTAATGATATTGACAGAGGACGTGGCAATAATCTGTACCGGGTCGGTCGGATCATCATGCGTAAACAAGTACCCTTACAAAACTTAAATGCCAATGCATCTGCTGATGGATGGGCACCCTATGCCCTGGACCTCAGCAAACTCATCCAACGAGACCCTGAAGCCATCTATCAGATACGCATAGGCTTTAAGCCGGAATATGCAACCTATTTTTGTAACACCACTGAAGAAGAAAATCAGGACCTCACCGTAGTTGGTGAAACTGAAGAGGATCTGGATAAAAGTATCATGGATATGTGGTATGGCCCCAATGGCTGGTACCGCGGATATAACTGGTCAGACCGCGAAGACCCTTGCAAGCCAGCCTACTACAATTCCGATAAATTTGTCAGCAGAAACGTCATTGCCTCTAACCTCGGCCTGATTGTAAAAGGTCATTCAGACAAAACCTTTAATACGATTGTAACGGATCTGAGAGATGCCAAGCCCGTTTCGGGAGTGACGGTGGAATTTTTTGATTTTCAGCAACAACTCATTGGGAAAGGTCAAACAGATGCCAAGGGTATGGCTTCGGTCACCCTGGAAAGAGAACCTTTTGTAGTGCTGGCAAAGAGTGGCGGAGATCAGGGCTATCTCAAGTTACAAGACGGACAATCCCTTTCCTTAAGCCGTTTTGATGTTTCAGGAGCCAGAGCCCAAAAGGGACTTAAAGGCTTCTTGTATGGTGAACGTGGAGTATGGAGACCGGGAGATTCCATTTATCTCAATTTTATTTTAGAAAACGAAACCGGGTCCCTTCCTGCAAATTACCCTATCAGCATGGAAGTTTCCGACCCACGCGGTCAGATCATTGAAAAAAGAAATGTTGCTGAACATACCGAAGGCGTTTATCCATTACACTTCAACACCTCTCCCGATGCACCTACAGGAAACTGGTCTGTTTTTGTAAAAGCGGGTGGTGCTAATTTCCGAAAAACACTCAAAGTTGAGACCGTTAAACCCAACAGGTTAAAAATCGATCTTGATTTTGGTTCCGAAACGCTGCTGGCCGAGAACGAACCCCTTAAAGGTAAAATTGATGCTCGTTGGTTACACGGCGCTCCAGCCTCCAATCTTAAGGCGAAGGTCGAAGTACAGTTGCGTAGCTCCGGAACAAAATTTGACAAATACAATGATTTTGTCTTCGATGATCCTGCAAGAAAAATCAGCTCCGAGGCTAGAACCATTTTTGACGGACAACTGGATGGATCCGGAAAAGGTAACATCAATACAAAAATTCTGAACAATAAACTGGTTCCCGGTAAACTGACCGCTTCTTTCAAATCAAGAGTATTCGAAAAAGGAGGTGACTTCAGTACGGACAATGTTTCATTCCCCTACTCTCCTTTTGATGTTTATACCGGGATCTCCATTCCGGTAAATCGCTATGGCAGCAAGCGGATAGATATGAATGAAGAAGAATCCTTGCAATTTGTTGCCGTGGATGAAAATGGAAAATCACTGGCCAACCGCAATCTCGAAATAGGCCTCTACCGCGTTCACTGGCGCTGGTGGTGGGATCGCGGATATGATAATGTAACCCGTTATAATTCAGGCAACCATTATGATGCTAATGAGAAAGCTACCATAAGAACCAACAACCAGGGCATTGCCACCTGGGATGTCAAAGTCTCCCAATGGGGAAGATATCTGGTCCGGGTATGTGATCCGGTAAGCGGACACTGTTCCGGAGACTTTTTCTATGCAGGTTACCCTTATGATGATGGCAGTAATCAAAGCAAGGAAGCTGCAGCTATGTTGAGTTTCAGTTCTGACAAGCAGAAGTATAATATCGGCGAAAAGGTCAAACTGAAAATTCCAATGGGCAAGACTGGACGGGCCCTCATTACGATTGAAAATGGCACAAAAGTTCTTCAATCTTTCTGGGCAGAAGCCAAAGAGGGTGAGAATGAGTTTGTTTTTGAAACCACCCCTGATATGGCCCCTAATGTTTATGCTCACGTCGCCTTGATTCAGGAACATGCTCAGGTAGACAATGACCTGCCAATCCGATTGTATGGTGTCATTCCGGTAATGGTCGAAGATAAAAACACCCATCTCCAACCTAAATTGAAAATGGCTGACGAGCTGAGGCCGGAAGAGACCTTTGAAGTAGAAGTGAGTGAAAGCAGTGGTAAAGCCATGGCCTACACCATCGCTGTAGTTGACGAAGGTTTATTGGGATTGACCCGTTTCAAAACACCGGATCCCTGGAATACTTTTTATGCCAAAGAAGCATTAGGCGTGCGTACATGGGATATGTACAACTATGTATTGGGAGCCTACGGTGGAGAACTTGAACAGATCCTGAGTATTGGTGGTGACGGTGAAGTCGTCAATCCCGATAAGGAAGAATCCGCCAACAGGTTTAAACCGGTAGTTATGCATCTGGGACCTTTTTACCTTAAAAAAGGAAAGAAGGCCAAGCATAAACTGACAATGCCTAATTACGTCGGTGAAGTAAGAACAATGGTGGTTGCTGCCAATGCAGACAAAGCTTATGGAAGTGTCGAAAAATCGGTTCCCGTCAAAAAACCTCTGATGGTACTGGCTACCTTACCAAGGGTTTTAAGCCCCGGGGAAGAGGTATTGTTACCGGTAAATGTTTTTGCCATGGATAAAAAGGTAAAAAGTGCTTCGGTTAAAATAGAAGAATCCAGCGGTCTTGCGCTGATAGAAGGAGGCAACAGCCAAACCGTAAATTTCTCAAAACCCGGAGATCAACTCGTCAATTTCAGGGTTCGCATGAAAGAAATCGTTGGGGTTGCCAAGTTCAAGATATCCGCTACGGGAGCTGGAGAACAAGCTTCTCAGGAAATCGAGTTACAAGTCAGGAATCCAAATCCATATACTACAAGGGTATTTGACAAAGTTATCGCCGGCTCGGATATCTGGAATTTGAGTTTTGATCCTGTTGGAATGGCCGGAACCAATGATGGAATTCTGGAAGTCTCCACGATTCCTCCCGTTAATCTTGGCCAAAGGCTGCAATACCTGTTGCGTTACCCATACGGTTGCATTGAGCAGACCCTTTCAGGAGGGTTCCCGCAATTATATGTTGACAAATTGCTGGAACTGGATGAAACCCAGAAAAAAGATGTTCCAAAAAATATCAGGGCCACCATTGATCGCCTGAAGCTTTTCCAGACTTCTACCGGAGGTATGGCTTATTGGCCTGGTGGCAGCAGCCCGAATCACTGGTCCTCCAGTTATGCCGGACACTTCCTGCTGGAAGCCAAAGCGCTGGGGTACTCCGTTCCTGCTAACCTTTTAGACAACTGGGCGAAATTCCAGAAAAAGGTAGCCAGAATGTGGAGGGTTGATGAAAATGATTATGGTTTCTATAATTATCGCAGTAATGAATTAAGCCAGGCTTATCGTTTGTACACTCTTGCCCTTTACGGCCAACCGGAATTGGGAGCCATGAACAGACTTCGGGAGTCTGATAACCTGAGCTTACAGGCTCGCTGGAGACTTGCAGCAGCTTATGCTCTTAGCGGGAAACAGAATATCGCCAAGCAGTTGATCAATAACGCAAGTATTGAGGTGGAGGATTACCAGGAATTATCTTACACTTTTGGTTCAGGGGTAAGAGACAGGGCCATGATCCTTGAAACCCTTGTTCTGCTAGATGAAAAAGAAAAAGCAGCCCAGGTTGTCAGGTATTTATCCGAAGAGTTGAGTAGCTCGAGATGGCACAGCACTCAAACCATCTCTTTTTCACTGCTGGCTATTGGAAAATATGTGGGAGGCGCGGATGTTCCGAAAAAACTGGATTTTGCCTGCAAGATCGGAAATGGAAAAATGACCAATACCGGCAGTAAGAGCCCATTGATGCAAATTGCTTTGAATGTGGACCAGGGGGATCACAGCATTGAAGTTAAGAACCCGAATGGTTCTCCGCTTTTTGCAAGAGTTATCCTCAGCGGACAACCGCTTGCCGGCCAGGAAGAGGCTTCTTCCAAAGACCTGAAAATTGCCGTCAACTATAAAGATATGGACGGGAATTCCATTTCTCCGGAAGATATTCCTCAGGGAACAGACTTCATTGCCGAAGTCAGGGTCAGCCACCCGGACAGTCGCCCTATTCATTTTGATGAATTGGCGCTGAGCCAGGTATTCCCTTCCGGATGGGAGATCACCAATACCAGAATGGATGCAGTCCAGGCCTTTAATCCGGGAGATGCTGCTGACTATAAAGATTTCCGTGACGATAGGGTCAATACCTTTTTTGATATGCGCAGAGGTACTTCCAAAGTCTACAGAGTCCAGCTGAACGCAGCCTATCAGGGTAAATTCTACCTGCCGGCCGTTTCCTGCGAGGCGATGTACGACAATTCGATCAATGCCAATACGAAAGGTATGTGGGTCGTTGTGGGAGAGCCTAAGAGTATTTGATGCTGGTTGCTGGTTGCTGGTTAGCTAGTTACTGGTTCAGTATTAAGCAATGCTATTTCTTTGAGAAATAGCATTGCTTATTTTTGATAGGTAAATATTTCAATTATGGTCCTTGATGAAGAAATTATCCATAAAAAACTGAAAGCCTTAGATGGTTGGAACTTTATAGACAATGCGCTGGAAAAAGAATTTCAGTTTAAGGATTTCGTGGAAGCGTTTGGTTTTATGACGAAGGTAGCATTTTGGGCTGAGAAGCTCAACCATCATCCTGATTGGAGCAATGTATACAACAGGGTAAAAATCCGGTTGAATACTCACGATGCCGGAGGGGTAACCGAGAAGGATTTTAAACTGGCCTCACATATCGACCAGATATTTTAACAAAGGAATTCGTTCTAATCAAAATTATTCACAACTAAAGTTGCCCCATGATCCATTCAAGTGTATATTTAAAAACCTGTTGCTGCTCAGGTTCATTGTGGATCTCATGGTACAGGCCTTCCCATTTTTTAAAGGTTGCTCCCATTTTTTCTGCAAACGTTTCACTTGATCCGGCCCAGGAAATCTGATCACCATCACCATGCATTATCAGCAGAGGATTTGGAGATTTTCCTTCATATTCATCCAGCCATTTTCCTCCATCCAGCAAATCCATTCCCAGGCTGGCAGATACTTTATTATGAACCAGAGGATCATTGATATACTTGGCAACTTCTTCCGGGTCTCTGGAAATATGATTTGGATCAAGTCCGTTGGGTTGCACAAAGCCTGGATAAATGTTTCTCATCAATTTGCCAAGCCCGACCAGAACAGCAGATGGTTTATTTTTCAAAATAACCGGGGGTGCACTGGCAATTCCACCCTTGATCGCCGGTTTCCGCCGGAGGACATGATTGAGCACCAGAGTGGCCCCCATACTATGCCCATAAAGGAAGACGGGTACGCCGGAGTAATTTTGCTCAATGATTCCCAGCAAAGCATCCACATCATTCATCATCGCTTCAAAACCCGGACTGTGTCCACGAGGTCCTGCTGTCTGTCCATGCCCGCGATGATCAAAACCAACCACAGCAATGCCATTGTTTGTAAAAAAATCTGCAAAATGGTTATACCGGCTGATATGCTCTCCCAGGCCATGAACCAATGCTATGACTGCTTTGGGTTCTTTCAATGACCATTCAACGGCAAAGAGTTCCTTTCCGTCAGCAGAGGTGATATTAAATGTGGTCATAACGATTAGTTTCTTTGGCCTTTAAGATAAGATATGACTCTGGCATCCGGATAAAGTTCCAGCAGAAATAATTCCATAAATTCATTGGCTTCATCCTGATACTCAAAATCCCCAATGGAGTAAGCGAAAGTATTTTCATCGAGCATTTCCTCGACGACATTCCCATGACGGAAAAAAATGATGTCATCATCAGGGAGCGGCTGGTCTTTTACGGACAGAATTTCAATTTTATAACCAGTGAACTCTTCCGGCAGGTCAATGATGGCAAAATTGTCATTTTGCATCATTGGTTCGGGTTCAAAGAAAAACCGCTTTTCCTTTTTTTCATAGGACTTGGGAACCAAAACGTCTTTTTGATCCACAATAATGATTTTCTTTTGTCCTTTTTCAAATGAATCCGCAAATTCATCTTCAATATCTCCCGCCGAAAGGCTGATAACAGTATCTTTTTTTACTGTAGGAGTCTGCGACTTTAATACCAAAGGAAACAAAAAAATAATTGCAATTAAGAGTTGAAATGTTTTGTTCATAACGTAACTTTTCCGTACTTTTCTTTTTAATACACGCAATAGTTTTTCAGGTGAGATTTAACAAATTTACGAAATAAAATCTTTCCTGTCTACCTAAGGTAATTTTCATTAAACACATTATAGTATCTATGAAAAACAAACGTCCTGAAATTAATGATTACGCACCCTTTTACGAACCTTACGTTAGTAAAATTGAAACTGATGACATCCTCAGCACTTTAAAGAAAGCCCTGGAGGAAAACCTTAATTTTTTAAGGTCACTGCCTGAAGAAAAATGGAATTTCAGTTATGCTGAAGGAAAATGGACCATAAAAGAAATTATGGTTCACCTCATAGATGCCGAAAGGATATTTGCTTCCCGTGCCATCAGAATTGCCCGTCACGACAGAACACCTTTACCAGGATTTGACCAGGACGCCTATGCCCCATATATGGATGCCAATGACAGAACCATTGATTCTATTCTGGAGGAGTATGAAGCAGTAAGAAAATCTACCATTACCCTCTACAAGAATTTTAATGACAAAATGTGGTTCCGGCACGGATTAGCCAGCGGCACCTCTGTAACCACCCTGGCTCTGGCCTATATCATCGCCGGCCACGAAGCACACCACTTCAAAGTTATCAGGGAACGGTATTTATAATGCATAAATCAGAAATACTATTTTTTGGGATTAGGAGTACTATTTTTCCAAAAAATAGTATTCCTGGGCAAAAAGTAATAAAATAATGAACACCTATAATAAAAATGAACGGAATACCGTCAAACGTGTTCCGAAGAGAGGTCATTATGACAAAAAAACCGTGTATGAGGTTTTGGATGCAGGGTTCGTATGTCAGGTGGCCTTTGTCATTGATGGTCAGCCTTTTATCATTCCAACGATTTACGGACGAAGCGGTGATACCCTTTTCCTGCATGGTTCTGTAAAAAGCAGGATGATGACGAGTTTAGAAGAAGGGATACCGGTATGTATCAATGTAACCTTTACCGACGGTATCGTATTGGCCAGAAGTGCTTTTCATCACTCCCTGAATTACCGGTCAGTCTCTGTATTTGGGAAGGCAAAACCGGTAGCAACCGAACAGAAAAATGAAGCCTTTAAAGTCATATCCGACCAGATTCTAAAAGGCAGATGGGAAGAAGCAAGACAGCCTACTCAAAAAGAAATGGACATAACCTCAGTGCTGGCTGTCGAGATAGAAGATGCTGTAGCCAAAATCAGAACGGGACCTCCGGTGGATGATAAGGCCGATCTGGAATTACCCATTTGGGGCGGTGTGGTACCTATGACTACCATTTTCGGAACCCCAATCCCTGATGACCATAATCCGGAAGACAGGCCATTACCCGATAGTGTGAAACATATTATTTAACCAGCATCCACCGTTATTTATTCGTGATGTTCTTTTTATATGCAAAAACTACATAATGTCATTGAGGAATATTCTGTTCATTTTACTGATCCTTACCATATGTTTTGGTGCCTGTACACCAAAGGTTGAAAGCTTTTTTTACTCTCAGGAGCAATTCACCTCCGGGGTACCTGAAACCTATGATGATAATAAAACATATAACAAACGAAAGGCCATTTGCCGGGATCAGGCGAATTATATCCCCGACACCAACCGAATGGCAGAATTCCCTATGCGATATGTACGGGTGAATTTTCACTGGATGAATACTACAGATGAGGCCTTTTCCCTTGAAAACGGAAAGCCTTTCAGTGAAGAAAAAGCAATCGAATATACTGAGGGGTTCATGCATGCCTGCAATTACGACCTCACAAAAAACAGAAAACTATGGCTGCCGCACAACAATGACATCCCGGTATTACCCATTAATTACCGGCTTGTACTTTCCGGAAGGCCCGATGACCCGGAGGATGACGGCATCTATTTTCACTACGATGATGAACTATACTATTATGTGGATCGTGGAAAAAACTCGAACCAATTTGACAGAAAAGCATTCAAAAAATATGCTGTCCAACCGGATACAGTGCTTAACATTTTTGTTTTGCCACATCATCCTGACAGTGTGGCCTCCCCTACCTATCCGGTAAATCGGGTAGGCATTGCCTTAGGAACTTATGTAAAAGTCAGCGGCATTTATGGTAAAAAAGGAAGCTTCTGGGATTACCGGGGATTGATCAACCATGAAATAGGACATGTTTTTAGCCTCATGCACACCTGGAAATATAATGATGGCTGTGATGATACAGTTCGTCACCCCGGAGATTGTTACAGCCCCAAGTCCCGTCCTGGTTGTGACACACTGACCTCCAACAACATGATGGATTACGGTTATTTACAACATGCCCTTTCCCCTTGTCAGATTGGAAAAGTGCACAAAACCATGTCCAATTATACTTCCAAAAAAAGAAAACTTCTGGAACCTGTCTGGTGTGAACTTAAAGAAGACAGTACCGTTGTCATCCGCGACAGCATAGACTGGAAATGCGACAAGGATCTGGAAGGGCATATCATCATTGAACCTGGCGCACAGCTCACCCTGCACTGCCGGCTGGCCATGCCTTCCGGAGCAAAGATCGTCGTCAAACCAGGTGCTAAACTCATTTTAAATGGTTGCTGGTTACACAACGATTGCGGAGAAAAATGGCAAGGTATTGAAATTCAGCAAGTTCGGGACAAAAAAGGAGAAGTAATTACCCACGGTAATACGGTCATTGATAATGTGGCTAATGGAGATTGGGTGTCTGGTTGATGCACCTGAACCATTTTCCCTGTTCGATTGTAGCAGCGGGTTTTTTTGTATAGAATCAATCCACCTCACTTGGAGACTTTCCAAAATGATCCCGATAGCATTTTGAAAAATAGGCCAGGCTATTAAACCCTACCATAAAAGCAACCTCAGACGCATTACCGGCTCTTTTCCCCAGCAGTTCTTTTGCCCTGATCAGTCGCATTGTCCTGATGATTTGATTTGGGGAATTGCCGGTCATGGCCTTTAATTTTCGATGTAACTGGCTTCGACTCATACCTACCGCTTTCCCAAGGTCTTCAACACTAAAAGTTTCATCATCCAGAAATTCCTCAATAGTTGATTTGACATTGACCAAAAAGACTTCATCTACAGAACTTACATCCACAGATCCCGGGGAAAAGGAAAAATGCTTTCCAAAAGATTTCTGCAATCTTTTTCGTTGTTGAATCAGATTTTCAATACGGATTTGTAATTCGGTAGCATCAAAGGGTTTTATCAAGTAATCGTCTGCACCTGTTTGAAGCCCCTCGAGTTTGTCCTCTCGTTCAGCTTTTGCAGTCAAAAGAATTACCGGTATATGACTTGTTTTGTCATTCTGCTTCAATTGCTGGCAAAGTTCCAATCCATCCATGTCCGGCATCATCACATCTGAGACAATCAAATCCGGAGTCCTTTCCAAAGCCAGATCAAGACCCTTTCTTCCGTTTTCAGCCTCAAGTACGAAATATTCAGGTTCCAATTGCTCTTTGACATAGGTTCTGACATCTTCATTATCCTCTACAACTAACAAAATTGGTGCACCCTCAGGGGCCAAATCCCCGGTCTTTGACTGCTCCGCTTCATTGTCACCTGTGGCTACAACTACCAACTTTTCCGACTCCTTTGCCTCACTATCCAGGGTTATTTCTTCTAATGGGATCTCAACTTTGAAAGAAGTACCCATCCCCTCTTTACTGTCAACTTTTATTACCCCGCCATGTAAATCGATCAACTCCTTGACGAGTGCCAGTCCAACACCGGAGCTTGCCTGGAGATCACTGCTTTTGGTAGCCTGGAAAAACCGTTCAAAAATGTGCGGTAATTGATCCTCCGGGATCCCTATCCCGGTGTCTTTTATTTCAAGCTTTAGAATCCCCTGCTTAACTCCGGTAGGTTCCAGCTCCATTGATAAACTGACCTGCCCCCCTGCCCCGGTAAATTTGAATGCATTAGAGAGAAGATTGGTGATTATTTTTTCAAACTTGTCTTTATCAAAACTGGTAATAATGGTGGCTTTGGGCACATTCACCTCAAAATTAATTTCCTGCCGCTCTGCTAAAGATTCAAATGAATAGGCCATTGCCTTGACCGTTTTTACAATATCTCCCTGCTCCGGTTGCAATTTCATGCGGCCACTTTCCAGTTTTGCAAGGTCCAGTAACTGATTGACGAGGTTCATTAACCGTTCTCCGTTTCGAACCATGATATCCAGGTATTTTTGAGCGTTACCCTTAAATGTACCATGTTTCATTTGCCTTAAAGGCCCCAGAATTAATGTAAGCGGAGTTCTGAACTCATGACTGATATTGGCAAAAAAATTGGATTTTATCCGGTCCAGTTCTCTTAGTTTCTCCGCTTCATTCCTTTCCAATTTCAAGTCCATTTCTGTTTGCTGCCTTTTCAGCCTTGAACGGTATCTGAGCAATAAAAAAACACCCGTCAATAATAACACACTTACCACTCCACCAAAAAGAATCCTGCTTTTTAACAGCGATTCCCGTTCCAGCTCATACTGCTTTTGGGCCAGTTCCGTTTCCTTTTTTTGAGTTTGGTAGCGGACATTCAATTCCTGGATAGTTGCCTCATTGACCTGAGCATTCAGGCTGTCGCGATACTCATGAGACTCCTGAAGCTTTTCATAGGCTTTTTTATAGTCGTTCAGGTTTTTATAAATGGTGGCATACGTATAGGCCACATTTTCCTTCAGATCAAGTGCGCTGGTTTTTTCAACATTAGGTCTGGACTGATCGAGATAAGAAAGGGCTTTTCGGTGGTTGCCTGCAAAATCAACCGCAGTAGCCAGGTTGACATAAAGTGTTATGAGATAATCATTATAAGGTGAATCCTTCAAAATCTCCAGAGCCTTGAGGTAATATACCTCGGATGAATCATATTGTTCCAGCGCCCTGTAAGTATATCCCCGATTGATATACTGAATAGCTTCACTGATGTGATCATCATATTTTTTGGAGACTTCGATAGCCAAATCCGTGTAATAAAAAACCGAATCATACATCTGGAGATTATCAAAGACATTGGCCAGGTTGGAATAACTGTAATACAATCTATCCTCAGTGCTGTGAATTTTCCGGATCTCGTACCCTTTTCGGTAATAATCAAGCGCTTCCTCATTCCTGTTTTGATCCATTAAAACAGTTCCTATGTCATTATAGACAGAACCCACATTATCAAAAGACTCATTAATCTCATAAATTTCCAGGGCCCTGAAATAGGCGTCCATTGCTTTATCAGAGTACCCCCAATCGTGATATTCCTGTCCTAACTGCTGAAGCACCATTGCTGCAATAATGGTGTCTCCCATTTCCAGTTGAATCTCAAAATGCCTTTCATGGGCTTTGATAGCCAATTCATATTCGCTTTTGTTATGGTAAGCTTTCGCCCTTAACTCCTGAGCAAAGGCCTCACCTTTTATAAAATTCAGATCACGGGAAGATGCAATAATCAAATCTGCATGAAAAAGAGAAGTATCCGGATAATCAATGACCATCGCCCTTGCAAAGTAAAATTGCTTTCGGATGAATTGCTCCGGGTCTTCCTGCTGTTGATATTCAGTTCTGAGACTATCAAAATAGGGTGTTTGTGCTAAAACAGGTAGGTTCACCAACAAGAGCAAACAATACAAAATTTGCCTTTTCATAAAGTTTCAGACCATTAGTTTTAAATTAAGATGTTCTAAAAATACTATTTTTTATGAAAAGTCCTTAATTCAATAATGGTCTAAAATTGACAAAAGGCTACCGCCAGGAGGCCTCACCTTTTGTCTGAAAACAACCAAAAAGTTGTTTGATCTAATCAATATATTGACGATATATTGCTCGATAACCGAGTAATTTTGCCAAAGGAGCCAGGAAGAAAAACAACACTCTTTGGATCCAAAACGGAGGGTTGGCTATCCTGAATACGCTTTGGAATTTATTAACCAAAAGTGCAGTCTGGAATAGAGATGGCATGCCATCTTGATTGGTTTTTCCATCATTTGCCAGACCTGTGGCAGTTTCCAGTAAAAACTCCGTGTCCATTGCAGGACACACTTTCCAGTTCACTACCGTTTCAGATTCAGAGGCATTCCACATGGAATGAACCTTATTTTTGGGTACATAAAGTTCACCTCCGGTCTTTAATTTTAATACCCGTCCGTCAATACGAACATTGATTTCACCCGAGACCACCTTGAAAAACTCCTCCTGAAATGGATGATAATGAGGTTTTGGTTCTTTGGAGTGAGGTTGATAGGTGGATTCCATTTCGAGCAGTTCACCCCTGGAGTCTGAAGCGGTCTGAATAAACAGTATATCCTGTCCGGTTACGGAATTAATTATTTTTTTCCCTTTGTATGCCATGATTCAGTTTAAAATAAATCAATAATCCATTAAAAATATTCTTTTCAGACTCCATATTATTTTCCCCTGGCTTCATATATTTCGGTCACATCATTGCTGATGGCCGGAATGGTCTGAAGGTATGCCCATATTGCTGAGGCTTCCTCGTCAGATAACCGGGCAAAAGGTGGCATTGGCAACCTCAATTGTGTTCCATCCGGTCTTCTGCCATATTTAACTGCCTGGATGAATTGCTCCTCAGTCCAATCCCCAATGCCTGTTTCTTTGTCAGGAGTGAGATTGGCTGAAACCACCAATTCATCATCTTCGAGGATAAACTTATTTCCTCCCCCAAAATATCCGGGAGTTTTTTCAGGTTCCAAAATATTTTGTGTTTTAAAATCAATACTATGACATCCAAAACAATCAAGCTTGGCGGTAGCAATATACTTCCCGTATGCAACTTTATCATTGACAGAGGGTGCATAAATCGGTTTTCCATCATATGGAAGAGGTCCAAAAGCAACGCGACGTAACACTTTTGTTAGAAACGAAGGTTTATCCGCCGGATGGGATTCATTCGAAGGCTGTACTTCTGGTTCTTCTGACCTCAGGTAAGCAATAATGTTATTGAGTTCCTCATCAGAAAGATGAGGGAACTTAGGCATCCATGGTGGAGCATAATGTCCATTTCTCTTGATTCCAGTCCTCAATAAAAAAGCAAGCTCCCCATCTGTATATCCTCCAATACCAAAGGCTTCATCTTGGGTAATATTAGGAGTGTGAATAAGTCCAAAAGGGGAATCCTCACTTTCCATAATACCTCCCGTCAATTTTCCATTATTCATATGACATTGAAAGCAAACCATTTGGGCGGTTCGCTTTCCATCCGCTACAGCCGCACTATCTACGGATACTTTTAAATCAGGAGCATTTACTTCATAGACCTTTTTAGGGGCAAAATTGAAATATGTTGCTGCAAATAACAGGATCAGAATGAACGAGCCCAGTATAATTCCGGAAATTTTTAAGAACTTCTTCATGGTGTTAATTTTAGAGTTTTGGTAGTTTAAATTTTTTCGACTTAAATCTTACGCTTAATCAGTGCGTAGATTATCCCAATACAGGTGAGGGATAGAAAGGCATATCCAATAGATGGAAAAAGTGAAGTGGAAGGAACCTGATGTCCCAAAAATATTTTCGCTCCTGCAATAGCAAATGGGATGGTGCACAAAACACCTGTAACACGCACATAAATGGGCATCACCTTAGGCAGGCAAATCAATAAAAAAGCGGGTACATAGATTGCCATACCTGCACCGAATGCTCCCATTGAAATTTCTGATGCCATTGGAGCAGCACCTACATTCATAACTACTTCACCTAATGCAAAAACCATAAACCCTCCCGCAATTAAGATCATTTCCTGATCTAATGAGCCTTAAAGCCATTAAAATCGTGGCAACAATTAGTCCCAAAGAACTGATTTCGTAAAAAAATGCTTGTGTGGTAACGTCTTTTACCGAGGATCCTAAAATTCCAAATATCACTCCCAAGGGCAAATCCCAGGATGGTGATATTGATAAGCGTTGTCGAATTTTGGTTGTTTTCCATAACAGTGTTTTTTGATTAAAAAAATTTCACACTGCAAAGCTGGAGAAAAACAACAGGGGCGGTTTTCAAAAATGTCGCATAGGTTTGTAAATATGTCGCAACAAAACACAAACGCCTGATTATCAATGACAATCAGGCGAAAAAATGCTTACATTAATTGTATATTTCTAAGCAGACTCAGTTTTTTCAGCAAACTCCTTGAAGTATTCCATAAACTGAAAGGACTGCTTTTTAAAGGCTCCAGGCATTAAAAGCCCCATCACTTTCATAAATCCACTGAACCTGAATTCATTCTCAGTTACCCATTTCGTCTTATCGGGTCCGACTTCATGAAAATAATTTTGAATGCTGTTCCACACGCCTTTGGCTTCATAGGTAGCTGAAAATTCTTCCGGCATGTTTATGGAGGTCAGGGTTTCGATCATTTCCACTTTTCGTCTGCCCATATCGTAATTCAGCTGCGATTTTGCTCCTGGTTCTCCGGGGGTTCCATACAGGTGCTTCATGCTGACAAACCCTGGCTGCCAATGTTTTAAATTTTCAGGGTTGTCGAAAAGGGCTGCTACTTTTTCTCTTGGCAGGTCAATGTCAATTTCCAATTTGTACTTCATAATTGATGGTCTTTAATGGCTCAATTGTAGCAAGATAGGAAAATTCTCTTTGACATCACTAATGAAATTCAATTAACAATACAAATGAGACTCCAACATAAAAACCATATTAAACATCATCTATTTGACAAACCGCCAAATATTTAATGACAAAAGCGGTAATTAATCTTTAAAAATTAAAAAAACACCCCAAAAAACCAATAATTCTTATATTCGCTTCCGACTTCCCCCCGAACGTCAACTATTTTTCCAATTCATATGAGAAAACAACTACAAAACTACTTTATACTATTCTTTATTTTTGCCGTCCTCTTCCTTGGAATAAATGCTGTTGCCTGGAGTCAAAATACGCCATGTACTGCAACCGTACTTCCTTCCAACATGACAGGTTTCCAGACTTTTTCTACCAACGGTATGACCGCCTCCGGAGTACCGGCTCCTGATTGTGGTGGTAACCCTGGTGTGGATATTTGGTTTCAAACCACCGTTCCGGCCAGCGGATACATCAACATTGTTACTTTACCTAACGTAATGAATAATGCAGCCATGGCCATTTACACGGGAGTTTGTAGTAACCTCCAGGAATTTGCCTGTACCGAATCCGATAATTGCGGAAATTCGAATATGCCCATTTGGGATTGGGGAAATCTTGCACCTGGAACAACGATATTTATCAGGTTATGGGTAGAAAGTGGTGGAAATGGTGATTTTGATATTCAGATTTCGGATACTTTCAGCTCTTCTACCAATTTTGATCTTGTACCTACTGGAGATGCATTTTCTAATGGACCGGATTGTGTACAACTGACCGCCACTGTGCCGAGTCAGGAAGGTTGCGCCTGGTCACCCAACATGGTGGACTTCACCCAACCATTTACGAATACCGTTAATCTCAACTTTGGAAATATCGACGGAAATGGAGCAGATGGAATCTGTATGGTGTACCATTTGGATCCTGCAGGAATGTCTACTTGTGGAATCGGTGGTGGACAAATCGGATCAGGAGGGATTCAGAACTCCTTTATCATTGAATTTGACACTTGGGATAATGGAGCCACCTTTAGTGACATACCCGGAGATCACGTTTCGGTAAATATCAACGGAGATATGATGAACGCTATAAACGGACCGTTCAACCTTGGAAATATTGAGGATGGGCTTGATCATGAGGTAACTTTTAATTGGAACCCTGTCGGTAATATTTATGAAATATATTTTGATGGTGCACTAGTTCTTACAGGATCCTATGACGTTATTAATAACTGTTTTGGCGGTAATTCCATGGTTTGGTGTGGCTTTACTGGTTCCACTGGTGCCGCATCCAACAACCAGTTGGTTTGTGCCGCTCCTTCGGATGTATATCCATCCGGGGACCAGAGTGTTGTGGAAGTGGAAATCTGTGAAGGAGACAGCTACTTTGCCGGAGGAGCCAATCAAACAACTTCGGGAACTTACTCCGATAATTTTGTAGCATACAATGGGTGTGACAGTATCATCACAACGATCCTTACCGTAACACCGGCTATTATGGAAACTGAAAACGTATCCATTTGTGACGGAGATAGTTATTTCGCAGGTGGAGCTAACCAAACGACTTCAGGCACCTATATGGATACCTATACTACCCCGGCTGGATGTGACAGTACAGTAACCACCATTCTTACGGTCGACCCCATTGTGGAAATGACAGAAAACGTATCCATCTGTGATGGGGATAGTTACTTTGCAGGCGGGGCTAATCAGACTACAGGTGGAACTTATGTGGATGTATTCATGAGTGTTAATGGATGCGACAGTACGGTAACAACCATCCTGACAATTGACCCGAATATTGAAATGACGGAAAATGTCTCCATTTGTGACGGGGACAGTTATTTTGCTGGAGGAGCCAATCAAACCACATCAGGAACGTATACGGATGTTTACATGGCCGCCAATGGATGTGATAGTACCGTAACCACTATCTTGACGATCGATCCCAATGTGGAAATGACGGAAAATGTTTCCATCTGTGATGGGGATAGCTATTTCGCAGGCGGTGCTAACCAAACGACTTCAGGTACGTACACAGATATTTTCATGACCACTGCCGGCTGTGATAGTACGGTTATCACGAACCTCACGGTTAACCCCAATATCGAAACAACCGAAAATGTGGCCATTTGTGATGGAGACAGTTATTTCGTTGGGGGAGCCAATCAAACCACCTCCGGAACTTATACGGATGTGTACATGTCAGCGGCAGGCTGTGACAGTACTGTCATGACTATATTGACAGTCAACCCGAATATTGAAACCACCTTATTTGAAACCATCTGCGATGGAGACAGCTTTTTCGCCGGAGGAGCCAATCAAACGACCAGCGGGATATATACGGATATTTACATGGCTGCCAACGGCTGTGACAGTACGGTCATTACAAACCTCACTGTCAACCCCAATGTTGAAACAAATGTAACAGAATCCATTTGTGAAGGAGATGTCTTCTTCGTTGGAGGAAGTTTTCAAACCAATCCCGGTACATATACGGATATATATGTGGCTGCCAATGGATGTGATAGTACGGTTTATACTGAATTGATCGTCAACCCCAATGTATTTACAACACTTAATGAAACCATTTGTGAAGGAGACTGCTACTTCGTTGGCGGAATGCCGTTTTGCACAACAGGTACTCACGAAGTGGTATTGACAAGTTATCTGAACTGCGACAGTACTGTTCAATTAAATCTTACGGTTGCCAATCCTCAAGCCGACATTGTCGAACCACTGATCATTACCTGCGAGAATCCTACCATCACCCTGGACGGTAGTAACTCTGATACAGGACCAGGGATTACTTATCTATGGACAGCATCAGACCTCGATTGTTTTGAAGGAGATTATACTAATCCGGTCGTAGACGTTAGTTGTCCTGACATTTATACTTTATTGGTCTTTTACGATATAGGAGGCGGACAACAATGTCTTGCAATGGATGAAGTCGTTGTGCAGGAATACACCATTCCGCCCAACGTAGTCATTGATCCCCCAGGAGAGCTAAATTGTTCTGATCCTTGTACAACTATTTCGGCCAGTCAATCGGACAACGGACCACCCTTTGTTCCGACATGGACCAATCAAAACGGGTTTGTGTCCAACGATTTAAACCCGGAGGTTTGTGAACCGGGAACTTATACCCTTACGATACTTAATGAGGACAACGGATGTTCTGAATCCGCCAGTATTGAAATTGATATTGACGGTACTGCTTCTTTTGCAGATGCAGGTCCAAACGGTCTTATTGACTGTCAAAACTCCTCGGTCACCCTTGATGGCAGTAACTCTACGGTCGGCCCCGAATATGTCCTTACGTGGACCGATGGAAACAATACCGTTTTAGGTAATGATCCAATGATAACAGTTAATTTGCCGGGAACCTATATTCTTTCGGTCGCCAACCAGGATAATGGTTGTATGTCTTCTGACAGTGTTACGGTCACCGTGGACATGGAACAACCTACTGCAGTAATAACCGGGGTAGAAATTTTGAACTGTGCCAATACCGTGGTTACTCTGGACGGAACGGGATCTCTTCCGGGCAGCGATTACAGTTTTTCCTGGCAAAGTCCGCTCGGAACCGAAGTAGTTTCTACGGATACATTTGATGTAAATTCCCCCGGAAGCTATTTCCTGGTGGTCAACAATAATATTAATGGCTGTTCAGATACCACATCAGCAGCTGTTACACAAAACATTATAGCTCCCACAGCAGACCCAGGGCCGGATTTGACTATTGACTGTTCAGTTACTTCGGTTACTTTTGACGGATCAGGTTCTACAGGTGACGGTGTGCTTGGATTCACCTGGTTTAACGAAAGTGATGTAGAGATTGGCAATATGGTTACACAGGATGCTGACACTCCGGGTACTTACCAACTGATCGTTACTGATACTGAAAACAGTTGTACTGATACAGCTTCGGTATTGTTGACCACCAGCTCGGTTTATCCTTTGGCGGAGGCTGGAGCTGATACATTAATCAATTGTACCAACACCTCCATCTTCCTCAGTTCTGCAGGTTCTGATAGCGGACCGGAATACACCTATGAGTGGCAGGACGAAAATGGTGATCAACTGGGTGTTAATGCGACAGTTGAAGTCAACAATACGGGTCAATACACTTTGGTAGTTACGAATACAGATAATGGTTGTGCTTCCACGGATATTATTAATGTTGGGGAAGATTTCACTGCTCCACTTGCTGACGCTGGTCCAAACCAGGTATTGGATTGTATCAGCAATAGTGTAACGTTGGATGCAAGTGGCTCTCAGCAAGGTTCAAATATCTCCTATGCCTGGGAAGATAGTAATAATAATCCTGTCGGAAGTGGCATTACCCTTCCAGTCAATGCAGCTGACACCTACACACTTGTAGTTACTGATTCAACCAATGGGTGTTCCTCTACAGCTACCACCCAAGTCACCCAGCAGCTGGATGCTCCGATTGCCGATGCAGGGCCGGACATGGAATTAAATTGCCTTACGACAGAGGTCACTCTCGATGGAAGCAATTCAACCTCCGGACCCAATATTCAGGTGCAATGGACAAATGCTGCCGGAAATCCGCTGGGGAATAATATACAATTACAAACATCTTCTGCAGGCACCTACAGTATCAACCTGCTGGACACATCCAATGGATGCACATCGGTTTCCAATGTGGTAGTCACTATTGACACCATTGCCCCAGATCTGCCTGTATTGCCGAATGTAGTACTCAACTGTTATGGTCCCCAGGCTACCATCGGTGAAAGCCTGGCTGAAGATAACCCGAACTGGAGTTTTTCATGGCTGGATGAAAATAACGATTTCATTTCGTCGGAGGACACCATTATTGTGCAATCTGCTGGTACTTACACCTTATACGTCAGGGACATTACGAATTTCTGCAATGACGATGTTTCTGTTACGGTAAGTGAAGATTTAATAGTCCCCATAGCTGATGCAGGAAATGATGCTACCCTCGACTGTGTAACACCAAACTTCACCCTGGACGGTAGCAATTCAGACCAGGGGGCCGACATCATCTTTGAATGGTATGATGGAAATAATATGTTGATCAGTAATGAAGTCACCTTTGAAATATCAACCGCGGACTCCTATACCCTTGTGGTAACGGATCAAGGTAATGGTTGTTCTTCCCAGGCATCGGTTAGCATCCACCAGGAATTAGATGCCCCAACGGCCGATGCTGGTCCGGATCTGATCTTAAATTGCAATGAAACTTCTGTCACCCTGGATGGTAGTAATTCATCCAGTGGTCCGACTATTACAACAACCTGGACTGATATTAATGGTAATACTGTTGGTAATTCGCTCCAGGCTCAGATAGACATTCCCGGTGTATACACATTGAGTATTACTGATACTTCGAATGGTTGTATTTCTGTTTCGGAAGCTGAAGTCGCCATTGATACCTTGTCTCCGGCAGTGGCTCCTATTAGTGATGAGGTACTAAATTGTTTCTCACCAGAAACTACACTCGGTGACATAATATCGATGGACAATCCTGATTGGATGTTCAACTGGGAAGATGACTTAGGTACTTTTCTGGCCTCCACAGATACACTCCACGTTTCAGCCCCAGGCGCCTATACTTTAACGGTAACCAATCCTGATAATTTCTGTGAATCACAGGTTGGTGCAATTGTAACCGAAGATTTTGTTGTACCTGTAGTAGATGCCGGAAATGATTCCACTTTAACTTGTTCAACAACATCCATTATTCTGGATGGCAGTAACTCTGATAACGGTCCTGGCTACTCATTGGATTGGCAGAACAGTATGAACGAATCTCTGGGGCAAGGGATTAATGCTTCTATTTCCCTTGCTGACACTTATACCTTGTGGGTTACAAATCTCAATAACGGATGTATTGCCTCCGATCAGGTTTCCATTGCTCAGGATACCATTGCTCCAGTTGTGGACGCCGGCCAGGGTGGAACATTAACTTGTGTGGTATTGGATCTGGATCTGGATGGATCGACTTCCGTTTATGGTTCCAACCCGGAATTTTCGTGGACCGATGAAGATGGTATGGAAATCGGGACCAGTTTAATGCAAAACGTTTCAGGGCCGGGTACATACACCCTTAGTATTACCAATCTTGAAAATGGATGTGAGGACAATAGTAGCGTCACCGTTTTACAGAATATTACGCCTCCCGTAGCAAATGCCGGCCAGGACATTGTCCTAAATTGTTATCAGCCAACCGCTAGTCTGGATGGAAGTAATTCCAGCGAAGGAAACAATTTTGAATATGAATGGCAGGATCCAGGCCTGGTAACCCTGGGCACAGGAACAAGTCTTGATGTAAATATTGGCCAGGAATACACATTAATAGTAACTGACACAGATAACGGTTGTATTTCAAACGATGTCGCTACGGTCAGTGAAGATTTTGAAGCACCTATCTCAGATGCAGGAACAGATATTACTTTGGATTGTCAGACCACTGAAACTTTCCTGGGAGGTTCCGGAACTTCTTCAGGGGTCTCCATTGAATATTCCTGGTTCAATGAATCAGGAGAAAATATCGGATCGGACATCGATCATTTTACAGAGGATGAAGGAACTTTTGAATTGGTCGTTTTTGATAACAGTAATGGTTGTTCGGATACCAGTTCGGTTGTTGTTTCCATAGATCAGGAATATCCGGAAATTGCCGGAACGGTAAATGAAATCCTCACTTGTATTCAATTGACTGCTACACTTGATGCTACAGGGTCTTCAGATGGTAATGAATTCAGTTATGACTGGTCTCCGATTACCGGAGGAGTTATTAGCCCCGGTCTGGATGAACTGACTCCATTTGTCAGTGCTCCGGGAACTTATCAATTAGTTATTACCAATACAGATAATAATTGTGAAGTGACCACCACCTTTGAGGTACTACAGGACATTGAGCCTCCTGTGGCTGATGCAGGTGAAGGTTTTGAATTGAATTGTCATGCTCCCGTGAGTTCATTAAATGGAAATCTCTCCTATCCTGCCGGATCACTTGAATTTAACTGGAGTACCTCTGACGGTCAATTTGAGTCGGACACCAATATTCCGCAACCAACAATTTCTTTCCCCGGAAATTACCTTTTGACAGTAGTCAATACTCAAAATGGTTGTACAGACACCGATCAGGTGACGATCACTTCCAATTTCATTACAGACATGGAAGTGGAGGTTCAGCACCCGGATTGTCATGGTGAGACCGGGAATCTTGTGGTGCCCTCCGTTACAGGCGGTATTCCTCCTTTTCTCTACTCTGTTGATGGTGGGGAAACCTTTGGGCAAAGTAATATTTTCAACAACCTTCCCGGAGGTGTTTATGACATTGTTATTATGGACTCCAATGACTGTTTGCTGGAATCATCAGGTCAGATCATTGAACCGGATGAATTATTGCTGACCCTGGACACCGATGTGACTATTTTGCTTGGTGATGATTACCAGTTATTTGCGCTGACCAATTTGTCTGAATCGCAAATCGACACTGTTTTATGGACCCCCACAACAGACCTGAGCTGTACGGGTTGTCTTTCTCCTATTGCCACGCCTTTTGAAAGTACTCAGTATGCCGTGGAAGTGATTGACACCAACGGTTGTAACGCCATTGCCTTCCAGAGCATTTTTGTAGACAGGCGCACCAATGTGTTCATTCCCAATGTGTTTTCACCAAACGGAGATGGAAATAATGACATTTTCACCATTTTCTCTGACCTGAAAAGTGTGGAAAGGGTACATTCCTTCCAGATTTACAATCGCTGGGGAGAAGTGGTATTTGAAGCCTATGATTTCCCGACCAATGACCCATCCTATGGGTGGAATGGCATCTTCCGGGGTAAACTTATGAACCCCGCCGTTTTTGTCTACAAGGCGGAGATTGAGTTTATTGATGGCAGGAAGGAGTTATATAAGGGGGATGTGGCGTTAATCAGGTAAAAATGAAATGAGATTGTTTCATTAGTAAAACCGTTTGCTTTAATGCGAAATTCGTTTTTTTTTCGCGCGGATAACGCAGATTTTCGCAGATATTAATTTTTTTCCTTTACTGTCTGCGTTTTTCTGCGTTATCAGCGTGAAACAGACTTAGGAGACAACCTCATTTTTATTAGGTTTATAATAATTTCTTATCTACATTTTTACCCAAAAATTCCCAGTTAACTCCATTAATATCCATATTTCGTTGGTTTCTTGACCAATAGATCCCACAATCCTGGCATTGGAATATAACTGCAGGAAAATGATTTTGCCATTTTTTCATGTTTTCTACATCCATGTCAGCCATTTCATTTAAGATCATTTTCATATCATGCTTTAACTGACAATTACATTTCCCCGGCTCCTTTTGCACCTCAAATTCCATACTTTGAAAAAGCTTTAAAAGTTTAACAGATAACTTCAGCTTAATACCAGATTGAATAAAAAACAAATATTTACTCAATTGTCTCCGGGGTTCGAATTCTAAATGATGGTGAGATTCTAAAATTTTGTCATAAACCGGGCGGAAAAATTTCAACCACTTTTGAATGGCATTTAGATCCAGTTGCACTACTCTTTCCTGCAATTGCTTAATTTGGGTATTTATTTCCTTATTCCAGCTAGTTAATTGCTCCTCACGACCTTGATCCCAAACTTCATCCAGTCTTTTCCAAAGGTCATAATACTGTTCGTTAATAGGTTTTTGCATTCAATTAGTTTTTTGATTTAATTTATCATGTCTTTTATTTTCCAGGGAAGCCACTGCAAATTCCCAGAGATCATCATAAGGGATGATTTCCACTTCATGAGCCTGGTTGGCAAAATCCAGCGGCACTTCATCCAGTTTCTGCCGATATTTTTTGGCTCTCCGGAGGGTGGCTGTTTTGTGAAAGCCTGAAATCGGCATTTGCATCAACATTTTGATAAAACAGTTGCTGCGAAAAGTCTCATCCTTTTTTAGATATCGGGAGCAATATTTTTCTGTCGTTTCCAGGCGCTCAAAAGCTGCATCGTATTTCCCTTGATCTATCAAAAACAAGAAGTGGATAATCAAAATAGGTACGTTCAAACCTCGCTTGTCTTTTGAATATTCGGGAACATCATTGAGGAATCTTGCCAACCTGAACTTGGAAAACTCATTTTCTTCTGCAACAGGTACGATCTTGCCTAAATTAATAAGGTAGTGCACATAAGCACCATAAAGCGCCCAATTTTCCCGGATGGTGGAAGGCATAAACTTAAAATGTTTGCTATGCGTAGATTCCCGGTAAATCATATAGGCATCCTGATAATGACCAGTATGCATAGCCAACATAAACCCATGTATCTGTCTTGTAAACCAGTTGAAATTTCCTTTTTGGGTCAGTGACTTGGCTTTTTCAATGGTGAGTTTCCCGGCTTCATACTGTTTTAATTGAATATGACAAGTCACTTTCTGATTCAAAAAGGCCCCTATGGCTATATTGTTGGCCATTCCCTTCTCCTCAAAGAAATCAATTGCATCTTCACAAACCTTCAGCGTTTCCCGGTATTCATTAATAATCAGGTAGCGAATCAATAAAATAAACCTGCCATATAAATGAATGGTACCATTTTCGAATTTCTCCATGAGCGGTTTCAGCTTTTGATAGTACATCTCAGCCGTTTCACTAATCTCTTCATTGGGTGCCTGGGATTTTATTTTAAACATGACCATCCCATAATACTCAAAAGCAGTATCCTTGGCCAGTTTGATCTCCATATGTTCATGATAGAGGTCATTATAATGATTCAACTGTTTCAAGTCAGCTTCCCAGGTACTGTAATGCTCCCGAAGGTATAAACTAATATCTGCGATTATATCTGAAAATCCGTGCTTAAGAGCCACCTTAAGTACTTGTTTACTCAAAGCCACTGCAGCAGAACGAGCCTGACGTAAATACAAGATCTTAACAGCCGTCCAGTTTCGGAAACACTCCTGGAAAGCATTATCCCTCTCATCGAAATGTTTCGGATCAAGAAAATAAAGGGTATTGAGCATATCCTTTTTGAGATAGCTCTTAAGTTTACGATAATTACCGGTTTTGGAAGATTTGAATCCCAGGGCTTCTGCTGCCTCCTCATCAGTTGCAACTTCTTCATTCGAAAGTAGTTCATAGAACCTTTCAATCTTTCCCATTTTTGAGGAGGAGCCATTGGAATTCCCTAAAACACGGACATGATCCTGCCTGTATTTTTTCAGAATGAGTGCGAGTTCCTTGAGTTTTTTCATACTAATTTGCCCAACAACGGGGGGTTTGTTGTAAAAAAAATAGTACGGGTGAATCGATTTACCTTGCAGAAAGGTAGGGAACTATTTGGTTAGATGTTCTCCTCAAATATAATTAACTAATCATGGAAAATTAAAAATTACCGGAAAATCTTATCGATAATTATTCAGATCATCCTTTTGTCTTTCCATAAAAACAAAAAAAAATTACAGGAATAACGGTCAATTTAGCATTTGGATTAAAGTATGTTTAACAACTTTATTGGGGGTTTTTAATTCTTTCGCAACGAAATTCTAAATCACTGGAAAATGGATGAAATGGAAGAATGGAAAGGTGGTCAAGAACTTCTTTCCTCCAATCCCCCCCTTCCAGTTTTCCTTTGCTGTGGCTAAAAAACAAATCCTGAATAAAACATTGATTTTCAGTTTTCGAAAAATCTGAACAAGCTCTAAAACAACCAACTTTTATTTCACAGAAACACAAAATATCTGCCCAAAAATTATTTTTTCGAACAATTTTTGAAAAAAAATATCAATAATCGATTCATTTGGAATATAAAAAACCTTCGATTTTATAAGCGGTTTCAGGAATTTCTAATTTTCATAAAATGTTAAGGATCAAGCAATTAATTTTTTATAAGTTTTAAAAAAAATTGTTTTTAATTAAGCGTTTCCTGTAAAGTTGTCCGTGGATAGGGCTGGTCAGGCCTGTAAGTTTGTAATCGAAAAGCAAAACATTTTACAGCACAAACTTACAACATCATGACAACCATTATTTACATTTTCTTCAGCTTGTTCCTTTCTTTCTCCCCTGCAGATTTCGACGGAAAATCCACAAAGCCGGGAATAAAATCCGGAGGAGAAAAATCAGAAATCATCATAACCGAATTAACGGGCGGATAATTACCATCAACGAAAAAATCCGAAAAAAAGAAAGCGAAAACTCAAAAAAAGTAACGATTCGACTTTCATCTAAAACACATAATGAATTGATTAAAAGCATATTAAATAAAAAAATTATCGACAAAATAACAAAACGGCAGTAAGCGCGAATATACAATTTGTCCTTTTTTCGACATCACTTTGCGCCTACCTTTACACCAACAAAAGAAAACAGGAAACAATGACAATGACGACAAAACATAAAATAGGCAACAAAATCATCAAGGTCAAACGCGAACCAAAACGCGTTGAATTTATGGCCGGCATTGAATTTGGAATGCTGAGTAAAGGATGTAAAAATTTCGGCATCTGTCGTATCCAAGTCATCAATAGAGAAAACCTGTTATCATCAAACAAAAAGTTTGAAAACTTCGAAGCAATGTCTTTGGTATATATAGAACCTGACGGGAAAGTGGAAATGTTTTTCTTGAGCAAAGGCATGGACGAAAAAATTAAGGAATTGTACTTCGGACGAAAACATTTCATCGTTGGAGAAGATGTTATGATCAACGCTCCGGTGATTTGCAAAAAACTCCCTCCGGGTAAAGGTTTTATTAAAAAAGGAGCATACCCGTTTGAAACCAGACCTTGGGGTTACTGGATACGATTCAATTAAAATCACTACCACTTCCCCCATCAATCTTTACAATCAAATCAACCTTTTCTAATTTTTAAATTACAATCATTATGGAATATCGCAAGTATTCTGACTACGACCTTATTGCCATGGCCGTAAATGGAGAGGAGTCTGCTTATTCTGAAATATACAGACGCCATAAAGCATACGTCACTAATATTGTTGGAAAATTTATCGACCACCCGGAAGATAAAATCGAAGTGGTTCAGGATGTATTCCTGAAAGCTTTTACGAACCTGAATAAATTTCAGTTCTCCAGCAAATTCACCACCTGGATCTATACAATAGCTTCCCGGGAAAGTCTGAACTACCTGACAGACAAAACCAGATATCATCGGTTGAAACGTCAATTGGAAGGGCATCTAATTTCCAATAAATTATCCACCTACACGCTGCCAACTGACAAGGTTTTGGACAACCAGCTCATAAAAACACTGTTGGAAACCGAAATTGAACAGGACAAAGCCCACTTGCTGAATCTCTATTATTTGCAGGATAAAACCATTGCCATGATCTCTCAGGTAACCGACCTGACCATTTCAAATGTAAAGGTAAAATTATCCAGAGCCAGAAACCAACTCAAAGGCATCCTGACGAGCCATTTGGGAGCTGAACTCGATTCCCTGCGCTACATTCATTGAACATCAAATTGACCGTGACCCCCTACCCGACATCCATTTTTTGAAAAATTTCAGCGTCATGAAAATATTGAAACTCTTATTGATCAGTATTGGAGTATTATTTTATACTTCTTCCATTTGCCAGTCCAGCCAACAAAACGCTACCATTCTCAAAGGGATTATCGTCGATAATCGCGGAGAGGCAGCTATTGGGGTCAGTCTGCAAATAGAAAACACCTACGAAGGTGCCTATACCGACGCCAACGGAGCATTCTATTTTTCATCCGAACAAAGAGATAGCCAGGTATTGATTATTTATTCTCTTGAGTATGAACGCGAAGCCATTCCGATTTTTCTGGGTGACACAGATACACTGAACCTGAACCTGGAAGTTGAAAAAGGAGCCATAGTCGTGGATGAAGTGACCGTATCTGGCATTAAAGAATTCAAAACTAGTGATAAACAGAAAACCAACGTCCTCAATCGACTGGAAATCCTGACCATTGCCACCGATGCAAACGTTTTGAGTGCATTTCAGGCAATGCCGGGAGTCCAGCCGGTGGGTGAAAGTAATGGACTGTTTATCCGGGGAGGAACCAACAACGAAACGCAAACTTTTATCGACGGGCTCAAGATCGATAAATTCTCCAACAGCAGCCCAAAGAATATGCAGTCCTCCAGCAGGTTCTCACCAAATATGTTCCAGGGATCTTTCTTCAGTTCCGGGGGATATTCAGCCCTTTATGGACAGGCAACTTCAGGAGCCCTTATTCTAGAGACAACTGACCTTCCCCTGAAAAGCAATGCCGATTGGGGAATCAGCCCCCTATTTGTACAGGGAGGAGCACAAAAACTGAGTCAGAACAAACGGACTACTTACGGAGCGACTTTTAACTATTTCAACCTCGGTCTGGCCTTTGAGGTATTCCCGGTAAACACGGAATTTACCAAACCTCCGGAAATCCTCGATATGACCTTTAACTTCAAGCAAAAGGTCGGCGAAGGAGGCATGTTTAAATATTATGGAAGTCTGGGTACCAACAGATTAGGTATTCAAAGAAATGACCTGGATAACGCCTCCCTGATCAATGAAACAGACCTCGCAAATAAGTTTTTGTTCTCCCAGGCGACGTATACACACATTTTACCTTCGGATTGGAAAATCTATGTCGGAACAGGTATCTCATATAATTTCGATGATTTTAATTATCAGGGATACCTGATTGAAAATCCTGAGAATCCTGTAGCAGAAGTTGAATCAGATATTGATGCGTCATTGCTTCAGTTGAGATCTGTACTTTCCAAACATAACAGAAAATCAAAACTCGACTTTGGCGGAGAATTTCAACATGCCATCAATAGGGATATGCTTAATGGAGAAGCTGTAGAATTGGAAGACAACTACGGCGCTTTATTCGCAGAATATGAACAACTGATTGGGAAAGGCTTATTTCTAAGGTTAGGATTGCGGGGGGAGCATTTTTCGCTCAATGAAAAAACGACCCTTTCCCCAAGAGCTACTGCAACCTACATGTTCAGCAAAAATGAAAGCCTTTACGCTTCATACGGAGTTTTTTACCAAAGGCCCGAGTATGACTACCTCTATCAAAAACAGGATCTTGACCTTTACAGGGGAACCCATTATATCGCTGGGTATAAAAAAGGAAACAACTACCGCTACATGAGGCTGGAAGCTTTCCGCAAAGATTACCAAGGGCTGGTGAAATTTTCGCCGGAGATCAATAGCACCGGAACAGGTTACGCACAGGGAATAGAACTCTACTGGAAGGACAAAAAGACCTTAAAGGTAATGGAATACTGGCTTTCCTACTCCTATCTGGACACTCAAAGAGATTATCTGGATTATCCGGTTGCGGCACAACCGTCATTTGCCAGCAACCACGTGATGTCCTTAACTCTCAAGAAATATTTTGCCAAACGTTCACTCAACTTTGGCATGAACTATACTTATGCAAGCGGGAGACCTTACAGAAATCCTAACCAGCCTGCTGAGTTATTCATGTCAGACAGAACCATTGGGTACCATAACCTGAACCTGAACCTAGCGTACCTGCCTAAGATCGGAGATTCCTTTTCTGTGATTGTATTAACGGTTTCGAATTTACTGGGCACCAAACAGGTTTTCGGGTATGAATACAGTTCACTGGACTTCTCGAGAAGACGTGCCATTCTGCCCACTACTGACAGATTTGTATTCCTCGGGTTCTTTATGAATTTCGGTATTGACAGAACCAAAAATATTATAGATCGAGAATTGAATTAAGCAGAAAATCCCTGGTTGCGAGTTGCGAGATACGCGTTGCGAGTTCGATCAACTTGTCGAGATTTATCATTTCATTAAATATCTGACAAAAGAAAGGACCACTTTTCAAAATTGAATAACACGTAACCCGAAACCTGTAACACGCAACAAAAAAAAGAAATTAAAAACTTCCATAAAATCTCATTACAATGAATTTACAAAAGATCATCATCGTCAGCTTTGTGATTTTCAGCATTTTAGCCTGTAATGTCACGAAAAACTTTACAGCTCCAGGAGTGGAAAATACCGCTCAGATCGAGGCAGTCCAGACGGTCTCACCCTACCATACAGCCATGGAGAAGCACATAAAGATGCTGGAGCAGGAAGGACACACCATCGCTTCGTACCAGCAATTGTGCGCCACTTTTGAGCGCATCGCAAACACAGAGACAGACCAATGGCTTCCACTCTATTATGCCAGCATGGGTTATATTTCCATGGCTTTCCTGGAAAAGGACCTGGATAAAGTGGATAAATGGGGAGAAAAAGCACTGCTAACCATTGCAAAAATGAATGAAAGGAATCCGGTCAAATCAGAGGTTCTGGTACTACAGGCTATGTTGTCTTATGCTTTGATAAAAGTAGACCTGATGAGTCGTGGGATGGAGTATTCCAGAAGAGCACAGCAATTCCTGATAGAAGCCAGTGATTTAAATGATAACAATCCGAGGGTCGAGCTTCTAATTGCCCAAAGCTTTTTCAAAGCCCCGCCCCAATTTGGGAGAAATATTGAAAAAGGATGCGAACACAATGCAAAGGCACTGGAAATTCTCGCCCAGGAAGAAAAAGAAAACGCCCAAAACGATCAATACGACATCACCCCTCACTGGGGAAAACTGGAAGCACTGAGCAATCAAAAGTATTGCAGGTAAAGACGTAATGATGATTGTAAGGTAGGGACTGTGAAGACAATGCGCGCACAGTTCTGAAGCAGCCCTACGCTTTTCATCTTTATTAAAAACTGATTTCAACTCAATTTCAACAATATTCTTACAGCTAATTTTTTCTACTGTATCCCCAATTGACAAGTGGAAAATTCAGTTAGGTATCCAATAAGATCTAGGATCAATTTTCCTTTGTGGCCTGGACTGCAATGTTAAATTATAATTAACTGAAAATCAAGCAAATAAATTTAAAAAAAAGTCAAAAAAACTGTAACCAATTTCCGACTCGTACTGTCTAACCAGACATAAAACATAAAGATAAAATGCAAACGATACAGACAGACAATATCAATCAAATAAGAGCTCTTTTCATGGATTGCAGCATTGGTGAAAAGGACAGGACAAAAGAGTTCATCAAACTACTGGATAAAACGGAAAAAACCGGTCCGGTTACGAAAGCTTACCAGGCAGTAGCGATGGCCTATAAAGCTAAAAAAGCTTTTAACCCGATTAAAAAAATTGATTATCTGAAGACATTCAACACTTTAATAAACGAAGCAGTCGAAGAGAGTAATAAAGACCCGGAAGTCGTTTTTCTGAGATTAACCATCCAAAAAAACATTCCGCCTGGACTAGGTCTTTCGGGAGCCATTGAGTCAGATACCAATTATTTAAACGAACAAAAGACTCAAATTCAGGAAAGTGAATTAGGTCAGGATTACAAAGAATTTTTAATCAGATTTTTAGAGAAAAATAACGCAATAACAGCATGACAACGCTCAAAGCAGAAATATTAAACGCACTGAGTACCTACGGAGATTCGAAGATCATCGACGGGAATGTCAACCGGGCATATAGTTTCAAAGAAATTCTCCAGGAGATCAACGAACTGGAAAGATCTTTTGAAGATGTGGATTTTCGCCAAAAAGTGGTTGTGTTTGATTTCCATGAAAACTCAATTGACCTGGTAATTCTGCTACTGTTTGTTCTGAAAAAAGGAGGCATTCCATTAATCATCGAACTATCAGGATTGTCTTCCGAGGTGACCAACAAACTACTGTATTACGCCATTGTCAGACATAAAAGCTCGATGTTGAGCGTTGAGAATAACATCCAGTTTACGTCACGAAGTACGAAATATGGTACCTTTTTGATCACGAACAATTTATTGAATATTTCATCGTATCGGGAGTGTACTTTGCTACTGACAAGTTCCGGCACCGTTGGAGCCAAGAAGATCATGAAATTTGAGTCGCCGGGCATTTTAAGCAACATACGATCCAATATAAAGGCACTTGGAATTACGAAGCGGGATACGACTTTAATGTGTTTACCGATTTATTATTCCTACAGCCTGATCGGACAGTTTTTTTCACACTTGTTACAGGGAGCGAATATTATTATTGCCCCATACAGATTTGTCGCCTTTTCCATAGGCAGATTAATTGACCAGTACAAACCGACGAACTTTTTTACGACCCCGACACAGGTGAATATTTTACTGAGCAACAAATTGAAAAAAGGAGCATTAGGCCTGAGATTTATTACTGTCGGAGGAGGCTACCTGAATAAGTTCAGCTTCCAAAGATTTTCGAAAAAATACCCGGCGGAAGTATATTACAAGACCTATGGCATCACGGAAGCAGGACCAAGAGTAGCGACGTACACCGTGAATTATTCCGATACTGTATATTTCGAGCCCAATTATCTTGGCACACCTCTGAATAAAGTAGGCATGTCTTTATGTGAAAAAATGGGCAATTACGACAACCATGAAACAGGATTTTTACGCATCACCTCCCCTTCCATTTTTAAAGGGTACCTGTTGCACAAATCCGAATACGATCAGCAGAAAGATCACCTGATTACTGAAGACATTGTTTACCGAAAAGATGGGAAAGTCTACATACTGGGCAGAAATACCGACCGGTTCCATTACGAGGATAAGCATTTGTGGCGGTTTGAAGTAGAAGATACGATCAACGAACAGTTTTCAGGGATCCTGAAGATTAAACTAAAAAAAGATGGTCAAAATTTCCGGCTGGGGATCATGAAACACCCCAAAAGCAAGGTAGGATTTGACCAGATCCACAAGGCACTTAATCAAAGATTCGGTTCAAAATTTACTAAAAATTTAACCATCGGCAAGTTCAATGAAAGATTTGCTTTCACAAAATAACGAAGTACTGATTTTATACTCCCGGAGTAAAAAAAACAATTCGGGTCAGCAGACAAAAAAAACTTCAGCGAGCATTTTGGGCTCCTTTTTCAGAAAGCATTTTTACAGGTCCGATGTACGCATCATCAAAGATCAAAGAGGAAAGCCTCAATTGAATATACCAGGGATCCATCTAAGCATATCTCACTCAGCCGAAGTTACCATTTGTGCTTTATCGAGGATGAAAATTGGAGTGGATATTGAATTGGAGCGGACCGTAAGCGATAAATGTTTCGACCTGATCAACAAACTGTACTCGAATTATTTCAAAGTAAACAACCTGGACGACTGGGTGAAATTTGAAAGTGGACTGAAACTAAAAAATTTAAGATTAGACAGTGTAGCAAAAAAAGAAAAAATAGCACAAAACGTATTCGAAAACATTGAATTTCAAGAGATTAAGTTATTCGATAATTATAAATCCTTCGTTTGTGCTGAACATAAAATTGAAACCATAAGATATCAATACATAGAACAGTAAAATTTATTACTCATGACAAAGGCAGTATTTTTTCCAAAGCCGGAAGACCTTCTTCCGCATGACAAACCCATGTCCCTTGTGGACGAAATAGTGAATTTCGACTGCGGAAAAACACTTGAAGCAGTGACCACTTATGATCCGTCGGATTTCTTCTACCAGGGCCATTTCAAGGATAACCCTGTGACGCCGGGCATCATTTTGGTGGAGACCATGTTTCAAACTTGTGGCCTGCTTTTGAGACTCAGTTCGGAGACATCCAGAGATTTTCCGCCTATCATGGGCCGGGCAGTAAAAATTAAAAATGCCACCTTCTCCAGAGAAGTAAAACCAAACGAAGAAGTAAGGATTCATGTCAAATTCAAAAGCAGAATGATGCACTTCTTCACCTTTGATTGCCACATCAAAGTCAATGGCCAGGTAATGTGTAAAAGTGAACTCGTATTATCATAAATATCATGGAAAAAAGAATAGTAATAACAGGATGGAGTTGTGTTTCTCCCTACGGACTTTCCAACGAAGATTTCGAAAAGTCTTACACCTCAGAAATCGCCTATTCCATAAAAGAGGACTGGAAAAAGGAAGCTATTGGACAGCAATATTTCGGAGAAGTTCCACAATTCAACATCCGTAAGGAAATAGATGGTTTAAGACCGCCATTCCCCAACCGATATTCCAGCCTGGGATTACTTGGTTGTCTCAATGCACTGAAAAGTGCCAACCTCGAGGATAGAGAAGACTTACTGGAGAAAGCAGGACTCATCATAACTACCACCCTGGGTGCCAGCAATGCCATTCAGACTTTCCTCGAGAAGCTGTACACCAAAGGACCGGACCGCCTCAGCCCGTTCGTGTTTTCAAAAGCAACATCAAACAGCATACTGGGTGACATCTCCAGAATACTGAAGATAAAAGGCCCCGGATCCCTGGTGTATGGAGAGGATAGTATAACCTACGGTATCGACCTCATCCTCAATGACCACTCCGACCTCATCATTTGCGGAGGTGTTGATGAGATCACTGAACCTTCCGTACTCGTCTCCAAGGAGATGAACCGTTTGCTTGAACCTGATGAGGACGGAGATGCTGTAGAAAGTGTAAAACACAGCAAGGAAAAAGACAACTACATATTTGGCGAAGCTGCTTCCTACATCGTTTTGGAGACCCTGGAATCAGCTCAGAAAAGAAACGCCACCATTTTCGCAGAAATCGTTGATTATAAACAATATATGGACTCAATTTACGACAAAGTTATTTACAACCGGTCCGCGGAAGATCTTTCGAGACACCTCAATGAATTTGTGGACCAACATACAACCGGCACGGAAGACAAAAAGCTCTTCGTTGGCTCAGCATGTCTGCCCTGGCACATACAATCCTACGAATGGGAAGCACTTGGAAAAAATGACCACAATTGGGTTTATTCCAACACCAAGGTATCCCTGGGCGAAGGATTATCAGGGACCAACAACGCTACAGTTGCCTCAGCTATACTGAGCCTCAACAACAATAAAACCGCCAATGTATTCAAAGAGGCAGACATTTTAAACGAGCCTCCATCCAATATCACCATGGATGAACAGGAGCTGGAGAACATCAACTTCGTAGTGACGAACACCTTCTCCCTTGGCGGAAACAATACATTATTAGCATTAAAAAAATACGAATAAAATGGATAACACAAACAAAGCAGTATTAGTATCCGGAGGATCCCGGGGAATCGGTAAGGCCATCTGTCTGAAGTTTGCCGAAGACGGTTACCAGGTTCACTTCACCTATAAATCCAATGACGACGCAGCCAATGAGCTTGTTGATGAAATCACGACGACTTATTCCTGCCCGCCACCAAAAGCATACAAGTGTGACATGACTGACCCTGGCAGTGTAAAAGGGTTGTTCAAGGAGCATAAAACGGAATTCAGCAATATCTCTACGCTGGTCAACAATACCGGAGGTCACGGTAAAGCAGCGCCATTTATCTTTTGCTCGGATGACAATTTCTGGAGCATGATGGATCTGAACCTCAAGTCCGTGGTGAATGCTTACCGGTCAATACTGCCGATTTTCATCAAAAACAAAGGAGGACGAATCGTCAATGTAACCTCACTATCCGGATCAAAAGGAAACCCAGGACACTCTCCCTATGCAGCTTCAAAAGCAGCTGTGGTCGCTCTGTCAAAATCAATTCTGAAAGAGATTGGCTCCATGGGCATTGTCATCAACAACGTAGCACCAAGTTTTGTAGAAACGGACAGTACCAAATCAGTTCCTGAAAAGTACTACAAGCTGCGTATTGACAACAGTATTTACAAGCGGATGGGTAAGTCAGAAGAAGTTGCACACCTGGTCCACTACCTGGGATCTACCGCGCCTGAGTATCTGACCGGACAGGAAATTATCATCGACGGAGGAATCTCCGGGTAAATTAATACTATCATGAATCACAGAATAGCCATTACGGGAATTGGTATTTTAAGCTCTATAAGCAACGACGTACGAGAGCATTTAGCGTCCTTACAACAAGGGACTTCAGGCAAAAAGCCGCTGGAAAGGATAGATACCAGCCACCCGTTTTTCAGAAACCAGAGTGCATGTGTCATACCACAGGATACACTGGAGACCATAACGGGTGAGGATGCAACCTTGCAAACCAATTGCGCGATCTACAGTATTGATCAGGCGATAAGAGATGCAAAACTCTCCAAAGAAGAGCTTCAGGATGCAGCCCTGATTATCGGATCAACCATCGGTGCCAGTCACACATTTGCCACCTTTTTCAAGGAGTATATTTCCGATACAACCATTTCGGAAGCTTCGATGGATCTGGCTTCTCACTCAACACAAACCATCACGGGTGAAATCGCTAAATTCTTTAATATCCAGGGGCCTACCAGCACCATCTCAACAGCGTGCTCAGCGAGTACCAACTCTGTGGGAAGAGGCATGGATATGATCAGGGCAGGAAAGGCGGATCTGGTAATTGCAGGCGGAGTGGATATTTTCTCTGAACTGGCATTCAGTGGATTCAATTGCCTCCAGGCACTATCCACCACAGACTGCAAGCCTTTTTCAAAAACAAGAGAAGGATTGATGCTCGGGGACGGTTCAGCCTTCCTGATTCTCGAAAATCTGGAAGATGCCAAACGCAAAAACAAGCACATCTATGCAGAGGTCGTTTCCTATCATTTTTTGAATGAGGCCTACCACCCTACTGCGGTAAAAGAAGACGGCAGTTCTGTGTATGAATGTATGAAACAGGCTTTAAACAAAGGAAATATAACCGTTGATGAAATTGATTATATCAACGCGCACGGTACAGCGACCAAGGTCAATGATCCGACCGAATTAAAGGGTATTGAATTGTTGATGGAAGAATCTACTCAGGACAAGGACATTTATGTAAGCTCCACTAAAAGTATGACAGGGCATTGCCTGGGAGCTGCGGGAAGTGTGGAACTGATAACCACCATCCTGGGAATGGAGCACAACTTCATCCCACCAAACATAAATGTCACTAACGAAGACTTTCTGGACACCACCAACAAAAACCTGAAAATACCCGGAAAATCGGTCGAGCACAACATTACTTATGCATTATCAAATTCCTTTGCTTTTGGCGGTAATATGTCAAGCATAGTATTAAAAAAATCACATTAGTTAACTCACTTAAAATATTGAATCATGGAGAAGAATTTAACGGAAATCAAAAAAGAAATCAAGGAGGTCATAATAGATGTACTTTGTCTGGATATTCAACCGGAAGACATTCAGGATGATCAGAGCTTCTTTGGCACGGAAACCGAACCGGGAATAATAGAAGACTCCCTGGTAATTCTGGAAATCGCAACGGTATTGTCCGAAAAGTACGATATCCCGCCAACAGAATTCAGCGAAGACACTTTTGTCAATGTTAATTCCCTTGCAGAATTGACCCTTAAGTTCAATGCGCTGGAAGAAGCGAGTTCAGCCTCTTAATTTCCAAAAGGGAAAACCGGTGATCTCAGGCAACTGATCACCACACAACAAAAGGTTTTAACAGCCTGATGGTTCTTTCAAAAAAATCGAATGTATCAGGTACAACAATATTTTTTTAACCTTTTAAATTTTTTACCAATGGACTTAAATGTTCTCAAATCAATCTCAATCGTAGAATTGGAAGATCGTTTCGAAACCTCTGTTTTTGCTGTAGACGCTGAAAGATGCGGAGACAATGCTGAAGTAGATGTAACTGTAGAAGTATCTCCTAAGTAATCAACGATTAACGAATTATCAATTTTTTTAACCTTTTAAATTTTCACAACAATGGACAACAATGTTCTTAACTCAATCTCAATCGTAGAATTGGAAGAAAGATTCGAAACTTCTGTTTTCGCAATGGACGCTGAAAGATGTGGCGACGATGCTGACGTACGTGTACGTGTTGAAGTATCTGCAACGTAATCAGTTCCCTGTCAGAACTATTTATTCTATTAACACTTTTTTTTAACCTATTTAAATTTTATTACAATGGACAACAATGTTCTTAACTCAATCTCAATCGTAGAATTGGAAGAAAGATTCGAAACTTCTGTTTTCGCAGTAGACGCTGAAAGATGTGGCGATGGCGCCCAAGTTGATGTAGAAGTTAAAGTATCCGCTACTTAAGAGTAACCTTCTATAATTAAGTATTATTAAGAGGGGCTCTTTCCGCGGAGAAAGAGTTCCCCCTTAATAATCTTTTACAACAATCAAATGCAGTCGGCAGTAAACAGCCCGCAGTCTGTGAAAATCCATTTTTGTCAATTATTCATTAAAAGTTAAAAACCAGGCTTTGCTGAATAATTAAAATTTATCAAGTGCCATGCAAACCACCTACGACATACAAGAAAATAACGGCAAGTTCACCCTGGCCATCAATGGGATCTTTTATAATATCAATGAAATTACCTATTTCATACTGGACAGCATCAAGCAGGAAAACCCCCTGCAACGCGTGGCAAATGAGGTAGAGCAAAAATTCGGGGTATCAGCTTCCGAAAAAGATATAGCGCAAATCCTGGAGCAACAGATCAACCCATTATTTGAAAAACAACACAAAGTACAAAGCGACAATGCCGGTTCATTCTGGTTTAAAAAAGAGTTGCTGACCTTTAACCAATACGAAACACTGATAAAACCCATCAGGTTCTTATACAATCCAGTGCTGTTTTGGACACTGTTCTTCCCTGTATTGTTTACCAACCTGTACTGGCTGTTCAATACAGCTCGCCCAACCACAGGAATCGCAGATTGCGGAGCTACCATTGGATTGAACCTGGCTGTTTACGGTTCCCTGTTCCTGCTCATCCTCATTCATGAACTGGGACATGCAGCCTCCGCACTCAAATTTAATGTCAAGGCAAAATCCATAGGATTTGGATTCTATTCCATCTTCCCGGTCTTTTTTGCAGACATCACAGGCATCTGGCCTTTGAGCAAGAATAAACGAATGATCACCAACCTGGCCGGGATTTTCATTCAGGGGCTACTCGGAATTTTAATTTACCTGGCCTACCGGTCTGTAAGCCGAGGTGAAGGAAGCGTTTTCCTCATCAACCTTCTATACCTGGTTTTGATGGCCAATGCCCTGACTATGTTGATCAACCTGTTTCCATTTTTCAAATTTGATGGTTACTGGTGTTACAGTGACCTGTTTGATCAACCCAACCTCGGAAAACGCTCGAAAATATTGGTACTCTCTGGTTTGAGAAAGTTGCTACCAATCCCTTTTCGACTGAATAAAGAACAACTGGAGGCCATGAATTTGAGAAGTATCCCGCTGTGGATTTACACCTTTTTCAAAAGCCTCACCAATATTTTTCTGATCCTTTTCATCGGATCCATAATACTATCGGTAATGAGCAATATTGGATCAATGGGTGGTTTCTCCTTCAGCACATTTTCCTGGTGTACTGCCAAGTCACTGTTTATGCGAGGTGTTTTGTTACTCATCGTTGGCAGGCTGATGTTCAAATACACCAAAGTGCTTTATAAGGTTACAGCCAATTATTTTAAATAATTCAAGTTGCAGGTTTCTGGTTTCTGGTTTCTGGTTTCTGGTTAAAAAATTAGAAATAACAATCAATTTTCTGGAGGATCACCTACTTGAACAATGAAAAATCAACTTCAGTAGTTCAACTCGCAACTTAGGATCAATAACAAAAAAATTAATTAAGATGAATTCAATTATTCAAACCAATCCATACGTTTTAGTTGACAGTGAAGCAAAGGATAAATTGTCCAATAAACTCACCGGTGAAAAAATTCTGTGTGGAGATAAAATCATCGAATTGGTCAATTTCCTGAAAGCGCCCAGAGCTTATGAATCCATTGAGCAGGAATTCAGTGAAATTAAGGAACAACTCCCCCAGGTAATTGATGCATTGCTGGCGAAGAAGTTTTTATTAAAACCCGATCAGTTGGAGGAAGCGGTGACGACCATTACGCCTTGTACGCCACACTTATTCAATCTGCCATTTTTTTCCAAGAGCAAAAAAAATGAGATCAACGATAAAGGGATCGTTTTTGTGGGAGTTCCCTTGGGCATTGGCAATAAAACCAATCAAACGGCTTCTTACTACCCAAATGCTTTGAGAAACTATTCAGAAAAGTATGGCATCAAACTCAACGCTGGATCTAACTTCAACGTCAAGTCATTCGGCCCGAAGAACAACTATCAAAACCTGCAAACACTCATCGATGAGGGCCGTCTATTTGACATTGGCAATATGTTTTTTGACCTCAATGAATCTCCCGACTTTTGTTATGAAAAAGTGGAATCCATTGCCAGCGATCTTTTCAAGGAATCCGAAAAACAAATTCCATTTTTTGTGGGCGGAGATCATTCAATTTCCTACCCGCTGATCAAGGCAGCTGTTGACGAATTCGGTAACGACCTTTGTGTCATTCATTTTGATGCTCATACAGACACCTATGGTTCTCCGTACAACCAGATCAAACACGGGAAAAAGATCCATCACCATGGAAACTTTTTAACCAAGTGTTTTGAAAACGGGTTGAAACATGCCTACCAGTTCGGCATAAGAGGTATGGTCAACAGTAATCAATCGGATACCAGTGAATTCCAGACCATTTACTGGAGTGGAGAGACCAAAGAACTGATCAAGTCGGGTCACCTTTTTGAGGAACTACCCAAGGATAAGAAGTATTACGTAACCTTTGATTTTGATGTACTGGATCCATTATTCTTTGCCGGAACAACGACCCCTGTCATCAATGGTTTTACCCTCGAAGAATGCCAGTACCTCATCAATCATGTGATCAAGGGCAGAGACATTGTTGGCGTGGATGTAGTCGAACTTTACACAGATAAGGGAGAAATTGGCGTGACCCATCAGATTGCTATCCAGTTTATTTTAGACTTACTCAATGCTATTGCATAACTCATGAAGCATGTCAATAAAATATTAAATAAGGAAGCAAAGCAGCGGATCGTATTCCTGAATCCGATGGGTGTGACCTCCCTGTACTGGCTTCAACACCTGAAAATACAGCAATACTTTGAAGATCATGAGCTGGTTTTTGTGGACTATCCGGGATATGCGCCTGTACAATATTACCCGGTCGACAGCCTGGAAAGCCTGGCCAAAACCATTTCAGGAGAAGTGCAGCAGCTTCCTGAAAAACCAACCATGGTTATCGGGTTCAGTTACGGAGGAAACGTAGCCATCTACCTGTCTACTTTCATGAACATCGATAAGCTGATCGTCATTGGCACTACACCTTTCACGAGGAAAGACGAAAGCAGAGGGTATGAATTCATGGAACAGACTCTGGAGGAAAAAGGACTTTTTGATTTTTCAAAAGCACTGATCGACTACTGCTACAATAGTTCTGAAAAAGCCACGAATCCCTTTTTGCACCTGACGCTTTATTCTTCTTTAAAGCTGAAGGTTAACCCAAAAGGACTGGCCCAGCAACTCTACCATTTAAAAACTAATGTTGTAGAGAATCCAGCAAAGAAAAAGACCATCCCATTAGTCATTAAAGGCCGGGATGACGCTACCACAACGGATGATTTTCGGGACAGATATGACACCCTTTTTAACGATATAGTTTACCAGGAGTATTCCGATACTGGTCATTTTGTACTGGATTTTCAACCCGACGCGATGAATTTGATAAAAACTTACATCAACCAATAAACGATAAAAGATTATGGATCAAAATATTAACACAACGCTGGAAAACAGAAAAAGCCTCAAGGAGAAGATCCTTATGCGTGAACAGGAGAAAAAGGCCCAACACGCTACCAAAGACTTTCATTTCCTGTCGGCCAACTTAAGCAGATTTATGCCACATATTCCCCTGGAAGAACATTGGGATATCTATGTAAATGTGCTGTATACCATGCGGTTGAGAGATTTTGATCTCCATTACCTCTTGAGCCTGACCGATGAATTGTCCAACGACAGTGAAAAGACGATCATGGATCCAAAGATCTATATCACCTGTCACCTTGGGTTTTGTAAGGCTTCCATCAGTTTGTTGATGTTGAAAGGTATTTCGAAGATCGCTTTAGTGGTGGATAATAATACCTATGAAAAACAGGCTGAAACCATTTACGCCATCAATAATCGCTTTAGAGAAATGTTCAATCTCCAAAATGAATTTAAGATTGTGAACGTCGAAAAAAGCAATACGGTGGTTGAAATGATGCAACTCATCAAACAAGGTTTCTCCCTGTTTGCTTACATCGATGGTAATTCAGGATACAAAGGCGTTTACAACAAGGAAAAAACGATCGACATTCCCTTCCTGGACAGCACCATTGCCTCAAGAACAGGATTATCCGCTATTTCTTACTTCACCAGGACACCCATTGTTCCATTGGTTTCCTTTTACGATGATAAAGATTATCCGGTGACCAACTTCCTGGAGGAAATTAAACCAAACGGTGAGAACATCCGGACTTATATGGCTAATACTACCAAGCAGCTGTATAAAATCTTTGAAGGCTATATTTCCGAACATTACGACCAGTGGGAGTCCTGGTTCTACTTTCATAAATACCTGGACGCAAATACCCTGATGAGCAAAAACGAATCATTCGATTTAGACGACATTACCACGAATGATTTCGAGAGCAACAGATTCGGAGTTTTCAAAATAGACGGGGATTCCTATTTGTTCAACAAGGAAGCTTACAAGATCTATCCGATCACCAACAATCAATTTGATCATTTAAACCAACTGGCATCATGAAAAATATAATTCTACTATTCAGTTTGCTAATTAGCGGAGTCCTTTCTGCACAGCAATATGTGGTCAAGGGAACCGTAACCGACGGGAGTGAAGCCATAGGCTACTGCAACATCTACATGGAGAATTCCCTGAACGGAACTTATTCTGATCTGGATGGCAATTTTGAGCTCATCCTGAATCATTCCGAGCAACCCGTAAAAATTATTTTCTCCTATGTGGGGTGTCAGAACTACGAATTGGAAGGTACCCCAAAGGAACTTGCGGCAGAAGAGATTTCCATTATCCTAAACTACGATGCCAGCCTTGATGAAATCGTGGTTTTCGGAGAGAAAAAAGTGGAAGCTGGTTATATCTCAGGACTTTCATCCATTGATATCATCACAACACCAACAGCATTGGGAGATGCTCTGGCCGCTATTTCATCTTCATTGCCAGGGAATCAGATTGATCCAAATGATGGCAGATTTTTCGTGCGAGGAGGAGACCATTACGAAACAAAGATTTTCGTAAATAACATGAATGTTCACACGCCCTTCAACACCAATGGGCCGAACATGCCAAACCGCGGGCGTTTTTCTCCTTTCCTTTTTGATGGTATGTCCTTCTCAGCCGGCGGTTTTGAAGCTGAATACGGCAGAGCTCTTTCCAGTGTACTTTTAATGGACACCAAAGACGCCCCCAAAAAGGAAGAAATGGAAGTATCGGTAAAGAGCGTTGGAATCGATGCAGGGATCAACAAGATCATTACTGATGATTTTTCCTTAACCGCTACGGCAGAATATACTCACCTTGGCCCCTACAGAAGTTTGTTCCCTTCCCGGTATGAATGGCATGAGGACTATAATACTTTAGCCGGGGAAATTAGCAGTGTGGTAAATTTGGGTAACAACGGCACTTTTAAGACTTACAACAAATACGATCAGACACGTCTTGACTATGAGCGTTTTGATCTGGGCTTTGGAAGAGATATCAACACCAAGATATACGAGAATAACTTCTATTCCAACAACGTGGCTTACGTACCTGTCAACGACAAATTCAAGCTTACGTCAGGATTCGTATTTTCCCATAACCAAAGGGATATTTACGGGGTATTTTCTCACGCTGACAACTCCTTTGTTATTGACAAGCTGATGCATTTCAAATCAAAAGGGGAATACCATTTTGACGACATCAACTTAAAGGTCAAAGCCGGAGTGGAATTATTCCTGAACACCTATTCCATTGATTACACCGACAACTTTACTGAGAATCAATTCTATGGAGAAATTGATAACCACCAGTTAGGATCTTTTGTGGATATTGAATGGAAACTGGCTCCTAAAGTAAAAATAAAAACAGGCGTAAGGTATGATCATTCCGTCCGCATGCAGGAAGATGCTTTCTCTCCAAGAGTGCGTTTGGAATACGAGATCTTCCCAAACTTCACAGCCTCTCCATATGCCGGGGTTTTCCATCAAGTACCTCAAAATGGACATTTGATATTTGATTTTGAAAAAAACCTGCAAAGTGAACGGGCAGACCAATATGGATTCAATGCCTTTTGGAAAAAGGACAAGCGGGTTATGTTTCTGGACATTTACAAAAAAGACTACAGCAAACTCGTTAAATACGATTTTGAATCGAATGGCACCAACCCTTCCAACTTCAACAACCTCGGAAGCGGATATGCCAACGGACTGGACTTCTTTTTCTGGGATCGCAAGACCTTTAAAAACCTGGAATATCGAGTTTCCTATACTCTCATAGATGCAAAACGAGATTACGAAAATTATCCGGGGATTGTTTACCCAAGGTTTTATTCCAAGCACAACGCTTCTGCAGTTGTAAAATACTGGAGCGACAAGCTGAGAAGCCTGATCAGCGTTTCCTACACTTATTCAAGCGGGAGGCCATACACTAATCCAAACAAGGAAGGCTTTAACAACAATTTTACCAAGCCGTTCAACAGTGTAAACCTGAGCTGGTCCTTTTTGGCTACGGATAAACTGTTCATTTACGGATCAGTTTCCAACATATTTAACTTCAAAAACATTGCCTCCTACGATTATTCCCGCGAGCCGGACGATAATGGAGTATATGAGGAACAGGTTATTTACCCATCTTCAGACCAATTCTTCTTCGTTGGAATGTTCTACAGGTTTAGCACGACACAAGATGCACGGGAGAAAATCCGTGAGATAAACAATTAAATAATCAAAGTTGCGGGTTACGCGTTGCGAACTGGATCTTTTTAGCTGGTTTTTCAGATCATCCTATTTGTTGACAAATTAACCAGTAACCAGCAACCAGAAACCAGCAACCAGCAACCAGCAACTTTTATTCATTAACTTTCAAAATTTTTAAATCATGACAAAGATTAAATTATTGACATTACTCGCAGCAATGCTGGCAACAACTTTCCTGTTCGCTCAAGACAGCAACCCACAGTTGAAAATCAACTTTTCCACTAAAGGTAAAAAAGGCATTCTCTATGTGGCCGTTTACGATAACGATGCTGATTACATGAAAAACAAAGTTCAAAAACTGAAATTGGACATGTCTGATGGGGAGAACGCTCAATTGGTCGTTGAAGATTTAACGGAAGGAAAGGATTATGCATTTACTTGTTTCCTGGACATGAACAACAACCAGAAGCTTGACAAAAATGTATTCGGAATGCCTGTTGAACCTTACGGGTTCTCCAGAAACACCAAAGGCATGTTTGGACCTCCTTCCTTCAATGACACCAAGTTGAATTTTAAGCAAGAAGACAATCCTGTTAGCATCATCGTAGATTAATATTATCATGAACAATACACAAAAAATTTGGCTGACCATCTGCATTTTCCTTAGCGGAACCCTTTTCGTGAATGGTCAAAGCTCCATCAGTGAGCAAAAGCTTGACAGCATCATTCAGGTTTGCATTGCCAAAATTGATGCAGAAGAAACTTTGGGTAATATGATGTGGTCAGCCAATATGATGGAAAGAGTAGTTAACCTGAACAACTCCTGGTCCAGCAATTATTACCTCTGTTATTTTTACCTGTTGGTAGCCATGGAAATGGATAATGAAGACCAGAAAATGGTTTATTACAATTCATTTATGAAGCAATATGAAGTTGCTGAAAAACTGGCAAAAACCGATCAGGAAAAAAGTGAGTTATTAACGCTGTTGGCTTTTCTAAAAATAGATCTCCTGACGGTCGACCCATTGAAATATGGCAAAGAGTTAAGCGGTGAGATCACCGACTTATTCAACGAGGCCATTGAGTTATTCCCGAATAACCCGCGGGCTATCTATCTAAATGCCATCTATAAAACAGGCATGGCCAACTTTTTCAAAAAAGAGGGAAATTTTTGCAATGAATTTCTGCAAGCCAATAAATTATTCATCAAGGCTTATGTCCACCAGGACAACTACCTCTTACCAAAATGGGGTGCTGAACACAATAGTGTTCTAATAATGAGTTGTTATGGCGAAAATAATTGAGTATATTAAATACGTCAACACTCATTGGAAATCCAGACATTAATTTTGATCTTTGTAATATCAGGGAAGTCAAAGGCATGTACAGTGCTTTTGACACCCCCTGAAATTACGAATTCCCCTTGACTGGCTGTTAAAAACCAGGATTATGGATGCCAGAATTATACTCATTTGCTACTGGATTTGGCTTCCCTTTGCGGGATTTAGTCAAAGTAACTCCGATGTTCCCGGCAAGTCCGGTTCCATTTACATCGGCCTGGAATCGGGCATAACGTCCACGGCATTCAGAGACTGGGCCACTTCTCCCTTATTTTATCGTGGAAAATCACCGTGGTTCTCCGCATCTTTCATCAAGTTAAAGCCCTCTCGACGATCAAATTTGAGTTTCAGCTATTCATCAGGCAACTTTTTCACCAAAACAGAGCGACAAATTTATGTTAGCCAAGTTCAGTGGTTCCGTGTAGATTACTCCAGATTATACGCTTTAAAAAAACGGCGTAAGCACGGATGGAACTTTGAACTCGGAGGAGAGCTGAGTTTTTTCGGAGATTTCCGCAGTAACCCCAATCTTTTGAATAACTCATTTGGAAATGAATATTTCGGTACCTTATCCGCAAGTTCAGCCGTTTCTAAGGATATTTCCAGAAAAGCTTCTAAAGAAGGTAAATTCCTTTTCTTTAAATACAAACTCAATCCCCGAAAACGACAAATTAGGGTATATCTGACGCCCGGTCTGCTTAATGCAGTTTACCGTAATGATTTTAGTTACATAAACCAATCTTCGATACTCAACGAACCTAACATTTATGATAATTACCGATTGAAAATCCCGTCAGGGATGCGCTTTCGCTCTGGAATCGATTACACTTTTTTCCTCAACAATAATAATGGATTTCAGATTGGGTATGAGTGGAATTTCAATAAAAGCAGTTTCACTTCAAAGAGCTTTGAAATGGCCAGCCATTTAATAAAAGGCACCATTTTGTTCAACGTTAAATAAATATTCATGCGTAGATATTTGTTCATATTGTTTTTACCTGCTGTTTTACTATCCTGCGAAAAACTGGTATTAAAAGAAGATTATTCTACAACGGATGCCTACGTAAATTTTGCATATTTATGGCATGCCTGTGATGAACAGTACGCCTATTTTGACCTCAAAGGCATCAACTGGGACGAGACCAGGCAGCTATATGAAAACCAGGTTTCTCCAGGCATTTCTGACGACTCCTTATTTAAAGTCCTGGGCAATATGCTTAAAGAATTAAAAGACGACCACACCAACCTCATCTCCAATTTTAATGTATCTTTCTTTGGAACAGTATTTCAGGGGAGTGATAATTTTGATTGGCGCATCATCGAAGATAATTATCTGTCACAGGAATATTACCATTCCGGACCCTTCCTGCATGATTTTATTGAGAATGGAGAGGTAGGATATATCAGGCTCAATAACTTTACCAGTACCATCAACAACGCTAACCTGGATTTCATCCTCACGAGATATAAAGACACCAAAGGACTGATCCTCGATCTAAGAGAAAACGGAGGAGGTGCCATTTCCGGAGTTTTTAAAATACTCAGCCGCTTTGTGGATAAAGAGACGCTCGTTTATTATTCCAGAATCAAGAACGGTCCCGGACATAATGATTTTTCTGAGCCGGAGGCAGCATATCTTTCGCCTTACTCAGGCACAACCTACCTAAAAAAGGTATTTATTTTGACAGACAGAGGCACCTACAGCGCAGGCTCTTTTACCGCTTTGGCAGCTAAAGAAATTCACAATATTACTTTGGTTGGAGATACCACCGGAGGCGGGCTGGGGCTGCCCAATGGCGGTCAATTACCCAATGGTTGGACTTACCGCTTTTCCATATCTCAGGCCCTTACAACGGACTTTGATCCTTCTTTCGAAAACGGTGTTCCTCCGGACGTTATTCAATTGTTTGACTGGAATGACCGCACCAAGGATGAAGTTATCGAAAAGGTTTTGAGGGATTTATTGTAGGAAGCTGCAGCTTTTGGTTTTCTATCCACCAGCCTTTAAGGCAATTATACTTTTAGAACTATTTCCTTAAAAAATGGTTATTATTGGTTGTTCTCCTCATTTCAGAAAATTTGACCAGCTATTCCCCAAAGAATAACCAACACCCATAATTGATAGAAAATGAGCAAATCCAGAGTCAGCATAGCCAAAGTATTTAAACAAATCGTTTGGCCTCACAGATATTTCATTTTTTTAGGTCTTGTTTTAATCGTCATCAGCAGAGCGGCCAGCCTTGTCACTCCCTGGGCAAGTAAATATCTCATTGACGATGTCATTGCCAATGGTGATATTCCAATGCTCAAAAGACTTATCACTTATATTGTTATTGCGATCATTGTTCAGGCAATCACCTCTTTTTCCCTTACACGATTATTAAGTGTAGAAGCCCAGAATTTGATTTCAAAACTAAGGGTTCAGGTCCAGGAGAAAGTGTTGTCATTACCGATCAACTTTTTTGATAATAATAAATCCGGAGCTCTGGTAGCGAGGATCATGAGTGATGTTAATGGAGTCCGGAACCTGATTGGAACGGGCCTTGTCCAAATGGTCGGAGGAATCCTGACCGCTATTGCTTCTTTTTTCCTTCTTTTGCAAATCAGCCCCAGGATGACCTTGTATGTTCTGCTTCCGATCGGCATTTTCGGATTCATATCCCTGAAAGCCTTCAGTAAAATCCGTCCGATTTTTCGAAGAAGAAGAGTGATCAATTCTGAAGTTACGGGAAGACTCACCGAGACCCTGAACGGTATCAGGGTGATCAAAGGATTTAATGCGGAAGGGCAGGAATCATCCACTTTCGAAAAAGGTGTTGAAAAATTATTCCTCAACGTTAAAAAAAGTCTGACCACTACGGCTCTTGTTTCAAGCGCCTCTACCCTATTATTAGGTTTTGCCTCCGCCGGGATTATGGCTATTGGCGGTTATCTCATTATTGAGGATAGCCTGACTATCGGAGAATTTCTTTCCTTCACTTTATATCTGGGTTTCATGATTACACCCATCATGCAAATGAGTAATATCGGCAGCCAGATCACGGAAGCCTTTGCCGGACTGGACCGAACGGAAGAATTGATGAATACGCCTTCTGAATCAGACAACCCCGACCGAACAGAAAAAATCGAAAATATCCATGGAGATATCCGTTTCAAGAATGTAACCTTCGCCTATGAAGAAGGAAAGGATGTGTTACATGGCATCAGCTTTGGTGCTCCGGCCGGAAGTGTCACCGCCCTGGTAGGAACCTCGGGATCAGGCAAATCAACTATTGCCGGTCTTGTTGCCTCCTTTATTGCTCTCCAAAGCGGCCAAATTACCGTAGATAAGTACGATCTATCCAAAGCTGTTCTTTCAGATTACCGAAAACACCTCGGAGTCGTATTACAGGATGATTTCCTTTTTGAAGGAACAATCCGCGAAAATATCCTCTTCCCGCGTCCGGATGCTTCGGAGGAAGATTTGTTACATGCAGTCAAAACTGCCCATATTAAGGAATTTACCGACAGGTTTGAAGATGGTCTGGAAACCGTGATCGGTGAACGGGGGATCAAATTATCGGGTGGTCAGCGGCAACGGATAGCTATTGCCAGAGCAGTTCTTGCCGATCCCAAAATCCTGATTCTGGATGAAGCAACCTCTAATTTAGATACAGAAAGTGAAGCGTTCATCCAGGCCAGTCTTTCAGAGTTGATGAAGGGCCGGACCACTTTTGTGATTGCCCATAGGTTGAGCACCATTCGCAAAGCTGATCAGATTCTTGTCATTGAAGAAGGAAGAATTGAAGAACAGGGGACACATGATGAATTGATAGCACTACGGGGTAGGTATTATGAGCTGTTTACCTATCAGGCTAGGATTTAGAAAAATGATTCAAAGAAAAGGCCTAAAGGCCTGGTACTGGTTTTACTTCATACACCGGCTTAAAAGCCGGTGCAATCCAGTTGTTTCCCATAATTGTAAATGAATCTGTAAAGAATGGCTTATTTATTGCTCCGTCCTTTAAGGGCGGAGAGCAAATCAGCCTCAAAGCCCTTAGGCCTTGAGGCCTTTTTGTCATATGAAAAAGAGTATCTGGTTACAAATCCAAAAATAGCACAATGTACTAATTCTAAATAATCTCTTTCCTCAAGCTTGCATACAACTCAAACGTATTCCGGATAGTATCCTTAATGTTCCATTTGGTTTGGATTTGCTTTCGGGCGTTTTCAGCATACAATTTACGCTTATCAGGGCTGTGGTAAACTTCCAGGATGGCATCGGCAATGGCTTTGGGATCTTTTGACGGAAATACTAATCCACATTCTCCGTCGACTACCAGGCCTTTATTTCCCGGGATATCCGTGATCAGTGGACAGATACCCAGACTCATGGCTTCGATGACTGCTTTAGTGGTTGCTTCACCATAAAGGGAAGACAGGACAAAGGCATCACTGGCTTTGACAATGTTGAGTACATCCCTGCGAAAACCAGGGAAATGAACCTTATCTTTATTAGGACTTGAATCGAGTATTTTTCTGTTTTCAGGAGTGTCCAGATTTCTGCCTACCAGCACATAATGAATGGGCAGATTTACCGGAAGATAATTGGTTGATTTTAACAAAAAAGGAATTCCCTTCATTGGTCTGGCATTACAAACATTCGTAACGACAAAAGCATTTTCAGGAAGTCCTAAATCTGATAGGTTCGCTGGCTGTACACCATCATACCATTCTAGATTATGGCCTTTATGAATGGTAACCGGTTTGTCTTTACCAAAAATTCTGTTGCGTTTTATGAGATCCCTGGTTGCATCTGAAATACAGAAGACCTTATCTACTCTCGGGCTCAGGTATTTAAAGTAGGCAGAGGGATCGTACCAATGGATGTTTCCGGTGTAACCACGATATAAAACCACTTTCACCTTCACTCCTTTTGCTGCCTGCAAACCTGAAACGATCGCTTTCCCGTTAAACAGATGCATCACGTGATGTCCGCCAGTTCTGAGTTCATTCCGGATAAACCCAATTTCTTGCCGATCAAACTTTTTTTCAGGATGAAAATCTATCACTTTGATGCCTGCAGCCTTGAACTTTGGCACATAATCAGCCTGTCCGTAGGTCATGATGGTTACCTTAACCCCTTGTTTTGCCAGGCCAATAAACAACTCAGCCTCCGGTCTTACGGAACCGGTATCCCTGTAATCGCTGATCACTAAAACGCTTAAACTCAAACCGATAATTTTTTAAAACTATTATTCAGGTTTCCGTTTACCAAAATCTCCAGATAAAATATGAGAATTTTTAACCCTTGAAATACCCTTAGCCTTAGCCTCTTAAAAGCTTGGCCGAATAATTACAATAAAAATTAAATAACTCTTGCAAAAAAACAATAAATAAATGGAAAAGAAAGCCAGAATCCGGGAACTTTTAAGGAGTCTTTGAAGTTCTAATGTCCGTGTGCAGTTAATTTCATGTTATTTAATTATTAAAATTCAACTGAACACAGTGACTATTTTTGCTTTTACCAAAAATAGCCATACATTTATTCGCATTGTGGAACCAAAATTTTTAACCAACCATGAAATGGAGAAGACTCAATGGACAACGACTTGAACAACCCATTCTGGAAGTTGTTGAAGCCACTCTGAAAAAGGAGATCGCTCTCGGACACAAAATGAAAGTTTGTATCGGGACGGATTCTCAGGTGCGGGGTAAAGTGATTGAATTCGCTACCGTGATCGTTTTTTTGAGGGAGAAAAAAGGAGGCTTCATGTACATCAGTAATGAAAGCCTTGTCCAGAAAATGAGTATCCGGGAAAGGATGATTGCAGAGGTGGCTCGCTCAATTGAAGTTGCCTACGCTCTGTGTGACCTGCTCGACAAATTCAATGTCGAACTGGAGGTTCACGCTGACATCAATACCGATCCTCACTTCCAGTCAAATGTTGCGCTCAAAGAGGCCATGGGATACATCCTGGGAATGGGATTTGTATTCAAAGCCAAGCCGGATGCCTTTGCCAGTACTTCATGTGCTGACAAAGTAGTCTAAGCAAGCGTAGTAATTCTAAATCGGAGTTTCAAGTAGGAACACGGTGGTTGTACGACTACTGTGCCGAGGGAGAGACTCCTCTCAAATAAAATAACAGCGCTGAAACTTTTTAATAGTTTCGTTAGTTAACAAAGCCATTTGTGGTGAAAACCGCAAGTGGCTTTTGTGTTTTATTTGCTGGTGGCATCAAACAATGACCTCATAGCTTCTACCATCCTCGTCCAGGAAAACAACTCTTTATTTTGTCTCACCCCTTCACTCATGTTATCCAGTTTTTGGTTATCAAAGAAATCAACAATCGCCTCAGCAACAGCCTTGGAGTCAACATCTACCACATAACCAACTTTTCCATGTTCTACGATCTCAGGTAAGCCTCCAACCCTCGTGACCACCATCGGTTTTTCAAAATGATAGGCCAGTTGAGAGATGCCGCTCTGAGTAGCCGAACGGTAAGGTTGAACAATCAGATCAGATGCTCCGAAAAAGTATTTCACTTCTTCATTGGAAACAAACCTGTTATGGAGAATGACTTTTTCCCCTAACCCCAGTTTTTCGATCAGATTTAAATATTTCTCCCGATTGCCATAATACTCCCCGGCCACGATGAGCTTCACGGGTAAACTACTGACCGTTTTTTCAGCAATGGCTTCCAACAAAATATCCAGACCTTTATAATCCCTAATAAACCCAAAAAACAAAAGGTATCTGATGCCCGGATCCAAATTCAGCTTTTCCAAAGACTCTTGCCTGGAAGCCTTGGGACCATAGTTATCGTATATAGGATGAGGAGAATAAACCACGGGTTTGGCGGGTGCAAATTTCCTGGCATCATCCCCAACTGAACGGGACATAACCAGAAATCCATCCACGCTTCTACAAAAATATTTGGTGAATAAAGAATCACCTGGTCGTTTTTCATGAGGGATAATATTATCCGCTAATGCCACCACCTTTGTCTTTTTATTTGATTTGGTAATTCTTGCCACGGTACCCAGGGATGGGCCCATGAAAGGAAGCCAATATCGAATGATGAGTAAATCCGGACACAACTTTTTAAGATACCAACCCGTCATTAACCAGTTGAGCGGGTTGATGGAATTTAATCTGGTCTCAATTTGTACATTTTCAGGCGGGGGATCATCAGTAAACTGCGTTTCTCCTGGGAATAAAAAATTAGGATATTGTAATCGAAAGGAAACCACAACAACTTCATAACCCTGATCATGGAATTCAAGGGCCAAACGCTCCGAAGACGAAGCTATACCTCCCCTTAACGGGTGTGCCGGGGTAAGTAAAACAATCTTTTTCATTGGTTAGGTTGGTTTCTAGTTTCTCAATAAAAATCTCTTGTAATCCTTGCTTCGACAAAGCAACGCCTTAGGCTAACCCTCCTTCCCAGGCAAAGGCATCGCTTTGATAACTTTGCTAATTACTCGCCTTTTACAGCCCTCCATGTTCACCAATACCAATCTTCTTGGCGATGAGGTATTGGTTTCGATCCGGTGCATTTCTGATAACCAGTTCTGCCAGAAATCCGGTAACAAAAAGCTGGGTGCCGATGATCAGCATTACTATGCCAAAAAAGAACAGCGGCCTGCTGGCCATCCCGTATTCCTGGTGAATAAACTTTTCAAAAGTAAGATAGATCAGGATCACAAAACCGAGAATAAATGACAACGTTCCAAGTGTTCCAAAAAAATGCATTGGACGCTTGCCGAATTTACCGGTGAACATCAACGACAATAAATCCAGGAAGCCGGTCACCAGCCTGGAAACCCCGTATTTACTACTTCCATATTGCCGGGCCCGGTGCTCGACAACCTGTTCCCCAATATTGGTAAATCCGGCCCATTTGGCAAGGATCGGAATCTGTCTGTGCATCTCACCGGATACTTCGATACTTTTTACCACATCGAGTTTGTAAGCCTTTAATCCGCAATTAAAATCGTGGAGATGAATGCCGCTCACCTTCCTCATCACGAAGTTGAAAAACTTGGAAGGCAAGGTTTTACCAATGGGATCATGGCGCTTTTTTTTCCACCCTGACACCATGTCAAAGCCCTCTTCTTTGATCATTTTATACAATCCGGGGATTTCATCCGGACTATCCTGAAGGTCAGCATCCATTGTGATCACTACATCACCTTTTGCTGCCTGGAATCCTGTGTTGAGCGCAGGGGATTTACCATAGTTCCTTTGAAACTTGATCCCTTTTACAAATGGATTCTTCGAAGCAAGTTCTTCAACTATTTTCCAGGAAGCGTCCCTACTGCCATCATCAACCATAATGACCTCATAGGAATAATGATTTTCTTCCATGACCCGACGAATCCAGGCTTCAAGTTCCGGGAGAGATTCTTCCTCGTTAAACAAAGGTACGACAACTGAAATGTCCATCTGTGTACTGGTTGCAGGTTACTGGTTACTGGTTAATGGTTACTGGTTACTGGTTGCTGGCAGATAGTTCGACGTTCAGGTTTTCAGAAAATGACACCTGTTCAAAAGTCTAAAAATCCAAAGGTCTCTTCCTAAACTCTATTCAAAAACGCTGAAAGTCCCAGTGACAATACAAAACCTCCGATCAAACTCCAACAGTAGCGGAAAATAGTTCCTTTGACCGTCATGTCGATATCCAGAGCCGATTTCTGTTCTTTTGTAACGAAGTCACTTTGTAACATCATTTCCCTTTGCATTTCTACCAGCTCAGGGGCAAAGGTCGTAAATTGAAAGTAATAAAACACATAAAAGATCAAATTAGCCAGTGCAAAAACACCGAAAGCCTCCCGCAATCCTTGACGCACACCTATTTTAGAAGGTTCTCTGGCCACTTTAACCATACCCCAGATGTAAATCAATAATGATCCCCACCACAAAGCAGGATGTAACATCCAGGCAGGATCTGAAAAATAAAATAGCAGGAACAGCGCAACGGTGCCGGTTCCTGCTATCAAGCCGTATTTAACTTTTGGATCCATCATTTTCTATTTTGCGCAAAGATGGCAGTTGGGGCGCTAAACTTCAAAAGATTTTGAATTTTTTGAGACAACTGCTGGCAAAATAATTACACTAAGGATCAACTAAGTCCATGACTTACATCGTCTCAGGTACGTTTTTCTTCATGATAAGCCCCATAATGGCAGCGAAAACTGCACTGGCTATTGCAGATATTCCCAATCCGCGAACTATAGAGGTCTGATTCTCAAACTGTCTCTCCATCCGCGCCATTTGATCATCCAGATCTGCACCTTCCATACCCATTTCTTCCAGACGGTCACGGGTACAATCAATCATATTAGTGATCATATCCGGATCGATAAAAGTTAGGTAAAGGTAGCTGAAGAGTTGCCCGAGAATTGACATGATCAAGGTAATTACAAACCCTACCATGAAAGCTCTTCCGAAAGTCATATAACCTCCGAGTTCATTCCTGTGACTCCTTAGTCCGTAAACCAATACCAGAACCGTAATGATCAATGAACCCAGGCCAAAAATGGCTGGAGCAAACATGCCTGCACATGTACTTGCAAAACCGGTAATACTGCCGATTAGTTGGTAAACAATTGAAATAAGTCCCCCGATAAGTCCAAATCTAATGGCGGTTGGCCAAAAAGAAACACCAGAAGGGTCGTTGGCAGGAGGAGTATCTAATACATTACTCATAGTGAAAAAAGTTGGTTAATAAATTGATTATTTCCCCGTCAAGATGCGATATTTTCTTTGGAGACCCAATTTTTTTCGACGAAAAGAAAGGGAAGGATGAAGTGGGTGATTGGAAAAGGGAAGATGGAATGTGGGATTGGAGTGTTTGAAGTGGTTTGATATCGTTTGTTGTGTTTGATATCGTTTGATGTTGTTTTGAACAAATATTTTATTTAGGGATGATCAATTCTACATTTTGCACTCTGCACCATGCACTTTGCACTCTTTGTATCTTCCCGGTGGTGAAATTATTTCGCAAAGCAGGAAAAGAGTTCCCTGAAATTAATCCTTCAAAATAACGCTCATTCCATTGACAATTCCCAACACCTTCCCTTCAAGTTCTTTGCCGACCAAAGGGGTGTTTTCGGATCTGGATCGAATGTCATTTTTGGAAACGGTCCATTTTGTAGCTGGAACAAACAAAGTAAGATTAGCTATGGTACCTTTTTTAATATCAATAGGAGACAATTTGAGCAACTGACGAGGATTAGCAGAAATTTTCTCAACTATATCGTCAATAGACAGCGTATCCTTTAAGGCTGAATAAGCCACAGAAAAAGCGGTCTCCAGGCCAATAGCACCAAAATCAGCATAAGGAAATTCCAGTTTTTTAGCTTCTTCTTCTAATGGCACATGATTGGAAGTAATGATATCAATGGTACCATCTTTTAACCCGGCTTTTAAAGCCTTGATATCTTCTGAACTTCTCAAGGGTGGTAAAACCTTGAGATTGGAATCGAATCCTGTCAAAACAGAATCATCCATCAAAAGATTCAAGGCCGGAACAGAAGTCGTGACTTTTATCCCTTTAGCTTTCGCTTTTCGAATTTTCTCCACAGATTCCTTGGTGGAAATATTTGCGATATGTACTCTGGAGCCTGAATATTCCGCCAACTCAATATCCCGCTGCACCATAATGGCTTCTGTAAGGGATGAAATACCTCGTAACCCCATGGTTGTACTTACATAGCCCTCATGCATCTGCCCGCCAGCGGCCAGGGTTTCATCATGTGGATGATTGATGACCAGCCCGTCAAAAGCTTTTACATACAATAGGCCACGCAACATCAGGCCGGCGTGCTGTACGGAATGGCTACCATCAGAAAATGCACAGGCACCTGCCTTGTGCATGTCATATAACTCTGTAATATCTTTTCCTTTACAGCCTTCGGAAAGGGCTCCGATAGGAAAACAATCCACTGCGAGGTCCCGACTATTTTGTTGTAAGTAATGGATGCCTGACTTGGAATCTGTTACCGGGTCTGTGTTAGGATAACAGGCAATTCCAGTGTATCCACCTGCGGATGCTGCTGCAGAAACAGTTGAAAGATCCTCGCGATGCTCAAGACCGGGATCTCCTGTTTGCACACCAATATCGAGCCATCCCGGAGAAACATGCAGCCCATCAGCTTCAATTATTTTAGCATCTCCGGGGGGGATATTTTTAGCGATTTCAATGATTTCGCCATCCGAAATCATGATATCCATCTGTTTGCCATTCAAAGAGGCCTGGGGGGCAATTATTTTTGCATTTCTGATCAGTACATCCATACGGCAAAAATAGATAAATCACTTCTTTATTCAAACTCAAACCATCGGTCATTTTCCACCAATGAATTTTTCTTTTGAAAAAGAATGGTATCGCCCTCGGGTCTGATGAGTAATTCATCTATATAAATAGGTCGACCCTTAAATCGATACTTTTCGTGTTGTGTATTAATCCTAAACCTGCTACCGGGTTGAGTGATCTCCAGCTCCATTTCCACCAATCCCCAACCTTCTTCCCCAATAACTGCAACATGATGATGGACCGGGCGAATATGTTGTTTGAGGACCGAACCACTTTCAGGATCGTATTCTTCCAAAAGCATGACCGTTCTTGGGTAAAGATCTTCATGGAGATGCATCCAGAATGAGAGGGTGTATTTACCCTGAGGAACCTCTTCATCAATTATACTGGCCATATCTTTAAAGGCGCCCTGATAGCCTCCTGTTCCACGATAAGATTTGTCGGCCTGTACTCCATCCCAGTCTTTGTACAGGAAATAGTTAATTGAATCCGGGCTTTGGAAGATTATGGAAGTATCAATATCTGAATTATCAGGGTACACCTGAATTAGCGTATCCTGATCAAAAATGGCTAAAAGGTCAGCCCGTCGTTGGGCAATGCGTTGTTCAAAGGTTTCCAAAGGCAACCTGTAAAATCTAAGGGGATAATTTTCATAGATCATTTCCAGCCCCTCATTCATGTGGTCATATTGTGGGGAGAACTCCCTGGCTCTCGTCACATCCCAAACCAGTAGGAACGGACGATCGTCGGGAAGATCATCCAGTATCTTGGGGAGCCGATAAGGTTCTGCCACCAATTCCAATTGCTTAAACGCCTGAGACAAGGAACTACGTGTGAGCATGGCTGACGTCATCGGAAGACCAGTCTGCATGGCAAGCGTCTGAGATTTTTGGCCTACAAATCCTGTAACGTCAATCCAGAAATTGCCGGAACCAATGTTATAATACGGAATCGGAACGGATGCCTGGAATTCTGAATAATCAATGCCTTCAATATCATTAAAAGTTGCTCCTTCTTCAAATTCATCCACCTTATCCAGCCAAAGATCATAATGGTTGGTATGATTCCAGGCTTCAAAATACAGAAGAGCAATAGGGATCGCTAACCACCATTTATTCTTAAATCCTTGTGTATACAGCCAATAAAACGCCGTGATATTAAACCCGTAAAAAGCTACCCAGGCAAACCTGCCCACCGAACGGAACTGCTCAAAAGGCTGGACATATTCGATCATATACTCCCAGCCGGGAATAGTAAAAGGTAAACCGAAAGAGATCAGCAGGATCACAATGGAGGTAAACCATAAATTGTTCAGGAAAAAATCATGTTTGGATTCTGTCTTCAGTGGAGCCTTTAAAAACAAATTCTTCAAAAAGACCAAAACCAAAACCGTTCCGATCATAATGGCTACTGCGCCCATGTATGCAGTATTCTCAATATCCCATTTCTGGTAAGGGACCGAGGCAAAATAAGGTTGGGCAGGGGAAGCAAATACGCCTTTTAATTCTGTATGAAAATACAGAAAGCCCCAGGGTTCTGCACACCTGTCGTCTATGGGATCGTTCCAATAGATCCAATACAAAAAGAACACCATGGCCACAAGGACCTGCACCGCAAAATGTTTCAGATTATTCAAAATAACCTTAACCCCAAAGTTTTTATCCCGTAATGTAGTCCAGGAGAAATATATTCCCAGGGCAAATGCAAAGATCCCGAAGTAATAAAAATGAATGAGGGAATAAGCCCACAAGGTTAGTCCCACAGCAACACTCCATTTTATTTTTCGCGTTTCTTCAAACCGCATTAAAAAATACAGGATCATCGGCACCACCTCCGGGTGCGACAAGCCATAATGGGAACCAATTCGCTCCATTTGTGGATTCAAAAAGGCAAGACCTATAGCGATCAGCCCGCTGTAAATGGTGGGTAGCCCTAAACGTTTAAAGATCAAAAAGCAAAATACCGCACAAAGCAACAGCCCCAACATCATGGAAATATTGATGATACCAATGGTATAATCGGAAAGGTCTATGAGGTTTTGTCTTAAAAAATTGATGGAAATGGAGAATAGTGGTTGCGTAACCCCCGGAACAGCATGTTCACCATAAGGATAATTCATACCTTCAAAATGAGAATAGGTGGAATCGTATTTGGCATGGTTGACAATAACCATATACGCTTTATACCCATCGCCATAAGGCTCCACTACCCTGCTATTGGGATGTTGGAAAAAATCCGGGAAACGCCAAAAAAGCAACACCAGCATTATGGCAACGACTATCCAGACACTTATTCTTGTATTCTTCAACATGATAATTTAGTTCAGGGTTTGATGGGTTCGATGTTCAAAGAGTTCAATGTTCAAGTTGTTCCAGGCGTTTTAGCTTCCGTCAGGGATTATCAATTCAAAACCCTGCACTCTGCACCATGCATTCTTCACTTTCTAAGATTTCCTTCTACAATTTGAAATCTTAATCAATCTGCTTCAACTAATTCTCCAAAAAGATCGTAATCCATGGCATCGACGATTCGCACTTCTGCAAAATCACCTATTCGTAAATAGAACTTTTTAGCATCCACTAATACCTCATTATCTACTTCCGGGGAATCGCTTTCTGTACGCCCCACAAAGTAACCTCCTTCTTTTCGGTCGACAAGAATACGGAAAGTCTTTCCGATTTTCTCCTGGTTTTTTTGGAAAGAAATTTCCTGTTGGATTTCCATGACCTTATTTGCTCGGTCTGCTTTTACCTCTGCAGGAACATCATCTTCCATTTCGTAGGCACGCGTATCTTCTTCATGGGAATATTGGAAAACGCCCAGCCTTTCAAATTGCATTTCCTGAATGAAATCACACAATTCCTCAAAATCAGCTTCGGTCTCTGCTGGGAAACCAACCAGCATGGTAGTTCGAATGGCAATACCGGGAACCATCTCCCTGGCTTTTTCAATAAGAGCCACCGTCTCCTCTCTGGTAATTTGCCGTCTCATTGCAGTAAGCACATTATCACTGGCGTGCTGCAAAGGAATATCGAGATAATTACAAACTTCCTTACGGCGGGCCATGACTTCAAATATTTCCTCCGGAAACTTTGAAGGGTAGGCATAGTGCAAACGTATCCATTCTATCCCCTCAACATCTGCGAGTGCATCGAGCAGTTGAGCCAGTTTGCGCTCCTTATAGATATCAAGCCCGTAATAAGTCAATTCCTGGGCTATGAGCAATAATTCTTTTACTCCTCTTTTGGCAAGGGTTTGGGCTTCGAGAACCAACTCTTCAATTGGCCTGGATACATGTCCTCCACGCATCAGCGGAATCGCACAAAACGAACAGGTCCGGTTACAACCTTCTGAGATCTTCACGTAGGCATAATGCATCGGCGTGGTTATCGTCCTTTCACCGATGAGTTCATGTTTGTAATCCGCATTGAGCGTAGCCAGTAAACCTGGCAATTCAAGGGTTCCGAAAAAAGCATCGACCTCAGGGATATTTTCCTCCAGGTCATCTTTATAACGTTGAGATAAACAGCCTGTCACGTATAGTTTGTCAATATTACCTTCCTGTTTGACCTTGGCATATTGTAAAATAGTATTAACAGACTCTTCCTTGGCCAGGTCAATAAAGCCACAGGTATTGACAATAATAATATTCGGGTCCTCCTCATTGGAATCGTGAACCACCTCAAAATCATTACCCTTAAGCTGAGTGATCAGGTTTTCTGAATCCACCAGATTCTTGGAACAACCCAAAGTAATGACATTTACCTTATCCTTTTTTATCGTTTTTGTCTTCATGAACTGCAAAAGTAAATGGAATAAATGGAAAATTGCTGTTTGAGTAAAATAATTTAATGTCCTTCCGTACCTTTGCACTTTCGAAAAAATATCCAAAAATTTTCTACTTTAGATATGGCTGTCAAAAAGATCAATTCAGCATTAATTTCCGTTTTTCATAAGGACGGACTGGAACCTATTATTCATGCGCTGGACAAGCTGGGCGTGACGATTTATTCTACTGGAGGAACCCAGAAGTTTATTGAGGAAAAAGGTGTTCCCGTAAAAACTGTGGAAGGCCTTACTTCTTACCCTTCCATTCTCGACGGACGTGTAAAAACTTTACACCCAAAAGTATTTGGAGGCATACTCGCAAGACGTGAAGATGATCATCTCGCGCAATTGAATAATTACGAAATCCCTGAAATTGATCTCGTCATTGTTGACCTTTATCCATTTGAGGAAACGGTGGCTACAACGGATGACGAAAACGCGATTATTGAAAAAATCGACATCGGAGGAATTTCCCTGATCAGAGCAGCCGCCAAAAACTTTAAAGATGTAGTGGTAATTCCTTCTAAAGCAGAATATGGTATTCTGCTTGACCTGTTGGAAAACAAAGAGGGCAACACAAGCCTTGAAGACCGTAAAGATCTTGCCAGAAGAGCGTTCAGTGTTTCCTCCCATTACGACACCCATATTTTCAACTACTTTGACGAAGGTGAAGCTACGGCCTTTAAATCGAGTGTAGGACAAGCCCAAACCCTTCGATATGGAGAAAACCCTCATCAGGAAGCTCAGTTTTTCGGGCAACTGGAGGATATTTTCGATAATCTGGGTGGAAAAGCGGTTTCCTACAATAATCTGGTAGATATTGATGCCGCGGTAAACCTGATGGCAGAATTTGAAAACAGCGATCCAACTTTTGCTGTTCTCAAACACACCAATTCCTGTGGTCTGGCCACTAGAAATACTACTCTGGAAGCATGGAAAGCGGCTCTGGCAGGTGACAATATTTCTGCCTTTGGCGGAATATTGATCAGCAATAGCACTATTGATCTGGCTACAGCAGAGGAAATTGACAAAATTTTCTATGAAGTGCTCATCGCACCTGAATTTGCCGCTGATGCGCTTGCGTTTTTACAAAAAAAGAAAAAGAGAATTCTGCTTCGGATAAAATCATTCCATAGGAACCAGAATTCCTTCAAGAGCCTGCTCAATGGAGTTATCCAGCAGAATACCGATTTGAAGCAGGATATGAGAGAAAATTTAAAAACGGTTACCAAAAAAGCACCGACCGATACTCAGGTGGATGATTTACTGTTTGCCAGTATTGCTGTGAAACACCTTAAGTCAAATGGTATTGCGTTGATCAAAAACAAGCAGTTGATCGGAATGGGATGCGGGCAGACCTCCAGGGTTGATGCCCTGAAGCAAGCGATTGCCAAAGCCAAACAGTTTGGGTTTGATGTTGACGGAGCTGTAATGGCTTCCGATGCATTTTTCCCTTTCCCTGATTGTGTGGAGATTGCCGATCTGGCGGGAGTTAAAGCGGTCATTCAGCCCGGTGGTTCCATCAAGGACCAATTGAGTATCGATTACTGTGACGACCACGATATGGCCATGGTGATGACGGGAACGCGTCACTTTAAGCATTAAATCGGTTGCTGGTTTCTAGTTGCTGGTTGCTGGTTACTGGTAAAACTTTAACAAGTCATTAATAAACAGATAGGGGAAACAGCCGTCTTATTAGTAAAACAAGCGTATCAAAATTTGAATTTAGCAATTGATATCGGTAATACCAGGATGAAAATCGGCGTTTTTGATGGGGATAATCTTGTTTTCAGGCAAGTTGATGAAAAGATCTCCCCGGAAAAAATAATTGAGCTGGCAACCAACCACAAAGTCAAAAATATCATCTTATCTACAGTTGCAAAAAGTTTGGATGAGAACCTTGTTAAAACCCTGAAAGCAAACTATTACTATCTCGAACTGAATGAACACACTCCATTACCTGTCCAAAATCTGTATAAAACACCTGGCACACTAGGTAAAGATCGTCTGGCAGCTATTGTAGGCGCCTACAGTCTTTATCCAGGTAGCAATTGCCTTGTCATTGATGCGGGAAGTTGTATTACTTATGACATCCTGACCCATGACGGAAGATTTTTGGGTGGAAATATCAGCCCGGGGAAGAAAATGCGATTGAAAGCAATGCATGCCTTTACAGAAAACCTTCCTTTGCCGGAAGAATCTGAAACGGGCCTGAATTGGGGAAACACTACGAATACTGCGCTATTAAACGGAGCTCATTTGGGAGCAGTTTTGGAAATGCAGGGCTTTATTGAACTCTGCAATTCCGAATTCGGAGCGACAAACGTCTTTTTAACAGGGGGAGATGCAGATTTTTTTGCAAATAAGTGTAAAAAAAAGATATTTGTGCATCCAAATTTAGTCCTCACCGGACTAAATAAAATATTAAACTACAATGTTGAAGAATTTTAATAGAATATTATTTATCCTTTCTTTGGTCACGATCATGGGCCCAGGCTTATCTGCTCAGATCAGTTCCGAAAATATCCGGCCAAAAATCAATTCGCCTATTTCCAGGTTTGGCCTTGGCAACATCAGCAATGGGTATTTTACCGCAGCTGGTTCCATGGGAGGTTATTCTGCCGCTTTTGTAGACCCTTACCACCTGAATATGCAAAACCCGGCTGCTCTTGCCTTCCTTCGCTCAACAGCTTTTGAGGTAGGTTTGGACACTAAAGTAACCGCTCTTGAAGGAAGCAATAATCAAAGCGATAATTTCCTGGGTGGTAATCTGAATTACCTGGCCCTTGGATTCCCGATAAAAAACCCATTAAACCAGGCACTTGACCGAATCAATTCTCCCTGGCAAATGGGTATGGCTGTAAGCCTTACGCCTTATTCGAATGTAGGATATGACGTCAGTACATACAGCGGAAATGAAGAAACAGGATCTGTGCTGAATGTTTTAAAAGGTACCGGAGGCACCTACCGTATCAATTGGGGTGGAGGTATTCGGTATAATAATATTTCCGCCGGTGCAACGCTCGGTTATCACTTTGGGCAAATCATCAACTCAAGGTTGGTGGCTTATGATACCCTTGCTTATTCTTATTACACAGAATTCCGCGACGACATGACTGTCAACGCATTTGTCTGGAAGGCGGGTATCCAGTATATCCATGAATTCAAATCCACCGTTGACGGGAAAAAGGAATTAAACGGCAAACGTATTATCGCCGGAGTTTTCGGTAATAACAATACCAACTTTTCGACTTATAATACAAGTTTTGTCAAAAGAGAGAATGTATTCGCTACTTTCACAACCGTTGACACCATTTCCTATGAAACAAATATTGAAGGAAGTGGCGTATTGCCTACGGAACTGACCTTTGGACTGGCTTATGAACAAGCTAATAAATTCAGATTAGGGGTCGACTACCATATTGGCAAATGGAGCCAATACCAAAACAGTATAAAACCAGACGAATTGGTAGATTCATGGCGATTGAGTATTGGGGGGGAATTCATTCCCGATATTATTTCATACAATAATTACTTCCAGCGAATTCGTTACAGAGCTGGTTTCTATACAGGTACTGACCCGAGGACTATCCAGGGAAGTCAGTTGAAATACTCAGCAGTGACCCTGGGATTTGGACTTCCGATCATCATGCCAAGACAAATGGTTTCCTTTGTAGATCTTGGTTTTGAAATCGGACAATATGGTGTACAAGATATTTTGACAGAAAGATATTTTAATTTTACCCTTGGATTGACACTGAACGACAATTCATGGTTTTTCAAAAGGAAATTTAATTAATAATCAATAAGTTATGAAAAAACTACTTTTTTTGCCAGCAGTTTTGCTGCTCACAATATTAGCAGTTTCCTCCCTGAACGCACAATGTGAAAACTGGAACGACTCTGCTAGAAAGAGTGAAGCCGAAGATGCGCACGTTGTTTACAGAAGTCTTATCAAGGGAAAGACCGTAGAGGATCTCCAAAACATGGGGCCCGATGAATTCAAAACAACCTTCGACAACTGGAAACTTGCCTATGATCTTGCTCCGGCTGCCGACGGCAAACGTGCTTCCCACTATTCTGACGGAAGAAAACTTTACATGGCAATGCTCAAAAAAGAGACGGACGATGCCAAGAAAAAGGAATATGCAGAAATTATCAAGCGTTTATACGATGAACAGATCAAATGTTATGGAAACGAAGGATTCCTCCTTGGCAGAAAAGGATTTGATATGTTCTACTCCCTCGGTGACGGATATTCACTTCCTTCCTTTGAAACGCTGAAAAACTCCGTTGAAAAAGGTGGAAACGATACAGAATACATCGTTTTTGACCCGCTGACCAAGATCATGGTTTACCTTTATACTTCAAAGCAATTGACCCGCGAGCAGGTAATTGAGGTTTATGACAAGGCAGAAGAAGTTATCAAGCACAATATTGAAAACAACAAAGACTATGGTCAGTATTACAAAGATGTTGACGCTATCGTAGCTGCCAACTTTAAGGATGTTGCCGGCGAGATCTTTGATTGTCAGTATTTCAAAAACCGCTTGTTGCCTAAGTACCACGAAAATCCTGAAAACATCGATGTGATCAGATATGTTTACGGTATCCTTGCCGATCAGGATTGTGATGAGACCGACGCTGAAATGGTTGAGCTCAAAACCAAATACGAGGTTATCGCTAAAGCGATCAACGATTCTCTGGAATTGGTTCGTCGTCAGGAAAATCCATTGTACGATGCTGCTCAATTGCAAAAGGAAGGAGAATACGACAAAGCCATAGCTCGTTATAGAGAAGGAATTGAAAGCTCTGATGACAATGATGCTATCGCACAGGCTTACTACAGTATCGCTTTCATCCAGACCTGGCAGAAAGGACAGTATCAAAGAGCTCGTACCAATGCCCGTAAAGCAGCAGACCTTAAACCGGGATGGGGAAGACCCTATATCCTGATTGGAGATATGTATGCCAAATCCAGCAGAAGTTGTGGTGATGACTGGGATGCCCGACTGGCTATTTTGGCTGCCCTGGCTAAATATCGTTACGCCAAATCTATCGACAGTGAAGCAGCTGAAGAAGCCAACAAACGTATCGGCAGTTACGCTGGTGCCCGTCCGGAAAGACAGGAAGGTTTCATGCGCGGAATTTCCGAAGGCTCAAAAGCCAAAGTAAGATGCTGGATCGGTGAAACGGTCACTGTAGAGTTTAAAGATTAACCCCGGCTTTTCATGCCGCGGACAGGTTCCCGAATTTTGGCTTTTGCCAAAATTCGGGATTTTTTTTAAATAGCATGGTTTTGAAACAATTGAACAGTATTCCTGATTGGTAAGTAATCGTTCAGGTATTATTTGTGGAAGCCGCCCGAAAAAATACCAACTATCCCTTGGTGATCACAGTGTTGCTTCTCAGTGCTGACGAATAAGGCTGCCTCCTGACTACAGGAAGACAAGTTTAGATTTTCTGGAGTTCCCTGACATTTAATGAGATTTCGCCCCGACCTGATTGCAGGGGAAGTCGCTTCGCTCCACGTTCGCTCATTTTTTTTTACTTTTGGGAAAATGCGAATTATGTATCAAAGCAAATTAAATTTAGAAAAATGAAGTTGAATAGAATTCTGTTGCCCACATTGCTTATGCTAGCCATAGTGGCCTGTACTCCAAAGACCACAGAGGAAATTGCCAAGCCGGAACCTACTCCTCAACCGGTAAAACCACCGGTGGCGGAAGAAGAGTTAAGTCCTTGTGCCAAATTTTCTGATGCTCCCGACCCGGATGATGCAGAGACCAGTTATGTCCTCTACCGCGACTTTTTGCGTACCAATGAAATGGAAACAGCTTTTGATTACTGGCAAAAAGTGTATAAAGATGCTCCTGCTGCCAATGGTAAGGTGCATTACGTTTATTCTGACGGGATTTATTTTTATGAACAATTCCTCAGAGCAGAAACTGATTCTGTAAAACGGGAGTCTTACATCAATCTCATTTTTGAACTATACGACGAACTTGAGCGTTGCTTCCCGGATAAAACCAATTATGTGAAAGCACGCAAAGGCTTTGACTACTATTACACGCACAAGGACAGAGCCTCTAAAGAAGAGATATTTAATTTATTTAGAGATGTTATCGACGAAGAAGGAAACGATGCCCCCTATTTTATCATCAACCCATTTACTGCCTTAATGGTTGACATGTACGCGGAGGAAAAAATAGACATGGCAGAAGCCCGGAAGTATCATGACATCATCATGGAGATTGTTGCCCATGGAGTTGCAAATTGCAAGGGACAATACTGTCAGGCCTGGGAAGTAATCCAGGAATATACGCCCCTCCGTTTGGAATATTTCGAAACGGTCAAAGGCTTCTTCGACTGTGACTATTTTATGGACAAATATTATGTTTTGTATGAGGAGAAGCCTGAAGATTGCGAGGCGCTGGAAGAAGTATATAGCCGACTGAGCTGGGGAGGTTGTGATAAAGCGGAGGAAAGATTCAGTAAACTTATTGCCTCAGCCAACGAGCATTGTGTAGAAGAAGGAACTTTAGAACTGGCCTGGAATGCACTTCGTGAAGCAAATTATAATGAAGCCATTGATTTTTTCAAGCAGGCTTTAACAGAAGAAGAATACGCAGACAAGAAGGGAGATATCAATCTGGTGATTGCCAAGGTTTATTATGCACACCTGAAGAATTTCTCCAGGGCAAGGCAATTTGCCAGAGAAGCTGCTAAGGAAAAGCCTAATTGGGGCGCACCATATATTCTTATTGGTACTTTATATGCCTCAAGTGGCCCGCTTTGCGGACCCGGTCGTGGTTGGGACAGCCAGATCGTTGTTTGGCCGGCGATTGATAAATGGGCTTTCGCCAAAAGAATTGATCCGGAGTCAGCTGCTGAGGCCCAGAAGTTGATCAACCGATATTCCCAGTATATGCCTAATAAAGAGGATATTCACCAGCGCCTACTCAGCGTTGGAGATACTTTTAGGGTACCTTGTTGGATACAGGAGACTACCAAGGTTCGAACCTCTGATTAAAATGAAGCTAATGAAAAAGGCCCTCCGGAATCCGGATGGCCTTTTTTTATGGATGAAGTTTTAGATTCCTCCTCAATGTGCCTGTTGCTTTCCTTCAGCTTTGATTTTGGGCTTTTCTTTTGATTTAGCTGGTTTATCCTCTTTAGTCATTTTAGCTGATTTGACTTTTTTGGCCACTTTGGCATTTTTTGCCGGTTTGACCTTTTTTGCGACCTTTGCCGCTGGTGGCACAGGTGCCGTTGGCGGTACAGGTGGTTCACCAGCCCTGGCAGGAGCAGGCGGAGCCGGAGGTGCCGGTGGAGCAGGCGGAGCAGGTGCAGCGGAAGGCGGTGTTGGAGGCGCAGGCGGGGAAGGTGGTGCTGGTGGAATTGGAATAGCCTTTGTTTTGGCTGCTTTTTCCTTTTTTGCCTTAGCGGATTTTTCCTCCTTTGGGGAAGGATTTGTGGTTTGAGCGGTAACAGAGTTACTCACAAAAAATACTAACAGCATTACCAGGGGTAATAGCAGTAACTGTTTTAATGCAATTGAAATGGGTGATTTCTTCTTTGACAACATATCGAGTCTTTTTTTAGTGAAAGAAATATTGAATGTACTGACCAGGGATTCCCTTTTAAGGAGCATTGCCTGGTCCAATAACAATTTTTTATAGATTGGAATATTCGGGTTGTTTTTTACCGCATCATCATCAGCCAAATATTCATGATTTAATTTTACTGCTTTTTGAAAAAGGATCAATAATGGGTTGAACCAGAAAAAGACCTGCCAAAGCCCAACCAGCATGACATCAAAGGAATGCCGTTGATTGATGTGATTCATTTCATGAGCAAAGATTTCCTCCGGTACTCCTTGCTTTTTAAAGACAGTTTCATTGATAAAAAGCCGGTTCCAAAATGAATGTACCGGCACTTTTTCCTTTAAGAGCACCACCTGTGCCCCTTTGTACCAGACTTTTGTTCCCCGCCTTAATTGAGCATAGATTCTCCAAAGACCTGCAACAAAGCGAACTCCCATAAAGACTACACCAAAGCAATAAATCAAATAAATCCAGTCTGACCAGTTCCGTTTTGAAACTGCAGTTACTTCAGGCTGTGCAGCAGATATATTTTCGTTTATTGCGCCCGCCATAACTGGATTCCAGTCAAAAGCAAATTCAAAAGACCACAACGGCAATAGCAGGGAAAAAGAAATCGCCGACAAAAGGTAAAACCTGTTAAAAACAAAGGCCTTTTCTTTTTCAAGAAAAACATAATAAAAAGCAATCAGCGCCAATAATCCGATGGAAGATTTTATTAGGTATACCATCATTGTTCTTTCTTTTTGATCTCCTCTTCAATGATTTCCTGTAAAGCTTTCAATTCATCAATGGTCATATCCGTTTCCGTAGTAAAAAAGGAGGCAAACTGGGTTTTGGAATTATTGAAGAAGTTCCCGATCAAACCCTTTACCTGCTTCGAAAAATAAGCCGATTTACTGACCTTTGGAAAATACTCCCTCAACCTGCCATATTCATGATACCCTACCATCTCCTTATCCACCATCCGCTTCAAAAACGTCGCCACGGTGGTTTTGGCAGGTTTGGGCTCCGGCATTTCATCAAGGATATCCTTTAGAAATGCTTTCTTCAATTTCCACAAAACCTTCATGAGCTTTTCTTCTGCTTTGGTCAAGTCTTCCATTCTAATGTTGTAGTTTGTGTTCTACAAACATAGAACAATTAAAAATAAAATACAACCCCTTTTGGAAATTTTAACATTCAAACGATTCCAAATCAGCTTTTCCGCTTAGTCAAAAACATCTTAACCCAAAAAAATGGCTTGACCAACTGACCTCTTAAATCAAAGTCATTATACATTTTGGAGAGGACCTCCAGAAATTTTTTGTTGCCTGCTATGATAGTCCCTAATAAATTGACAATCGGGACTACCCGCATCAGGGTTTGAAGGCGGTAGCTCAGTTTCATTTCCGAACCGAGTACCCGTGCAACTCTTATATCGTATTCCTTCATATATGCTTCAGAGAAGTCATTTTTTTCAAAACAATCCCTGGCTTGTTCCGCAGCGATGAACCCACTGTAAAAAGCATGGCCTATCCCCTCTCCTGTCAACGGATCTACCAGATGGCCGGCATCTCCCACCAGCATAAACCGTTCTCCGGAAATATGCCTGGACTTTGACCCTAACGGTAATCCATATCCTTCCAGTTTGCCGACCATTTCAGCATTTTTAAACCTTTCGGATATTTCCGGGTGGGAATCAATTACTTCAAAAAATGATTTTTTTAAATTTATTGACCTCTTTTTTACAAAATCACTCCTCATTCCAAGCCCGACATTAGCGTTTCCATCAGGAAGTGGGAAAATCCAGAAATATCCAGGTGTCAATTGTTTTAGGAAATGCAGTTCGATGAAATTATCCTTTTTAAGTCCTTGAACATTCTTGAAATAGGCCCTTACAGCCCCGGCATGATGAGCATTCTCTTTCTCTATACCTGCAATTTTTCGGGTGAAAGCAGAATGAGCCCCATTGGCTACCACCAGGATCTCGGATTTGACAACAAAACTTCCATCGGCATTCTTTACGGTCCAACCATCTTCGGATTTATCGAATTCTTTAACTTCCACCCCTTCCCGAAACTGAATATTCTCCCGCCGTTTCACTTCCTGGATCATGAAATTGTCGAAATCCACCCGCTTGCAAATGTAACCGGGAGCATTCTTTTCGTCGCGGACGTAATTGGGTTTAAAAGGAATATCCAGGACCTTTCCATTGGGAACCGCAAAAGCAATGCCCCAAACATCCGTATGAGTTGGTTGATTTCCAAACCGTAGCAAAATATCAGGATCGAGCCGGTTTAAAAGAGTAGTTACCTTTCCGCTTATAGCATCCCCGCAAACTTTATCCCTCGGAAAAATCGCCTTATCGACCAAAACACTGGGAATCCCCATATAACTCAACTTTAAAGCTGTAGCCACTCCTCCCGGCCCTGCACCGACAATACATACTTTTGTTTTGATCATGGATTCTTTAGTTTGCCGACAAAAATAATAGAAAATGGTTGCTGGTTACAAGTTTCTGGTTACAAGTTTCTGGTCATTTTATCTCTGCGGAACCCTGCGCTTCTCCGTGGCACTCTGCGGTACAACCCTCTGCGCCCTCTGCCTCCTCCTCATTTTAAAAAAAAATTTTCCTTAAATTCCAACCATAGAAAAAACCCGGCATCTTTAGAACAACAAACGAATTCAAACGGACAACTTGAAAAACTTTATTTCACCTGAAGAACTCGAGCTGATCAATAAATGCCTGGCAGGAGAAAGAAATAGCCAGCAAATATTATATCAGAAATACGTCAATGCCATGTACCACACCGTGGTAAGGATGGTAGGTAATTCCGAGGATGCAAGAGATATTATTCAGGAAGCTTTTATAAAAGTTTTCAACAGCCTGGAAACCTTCCGTAAGGATTCTACTTTGGGCGCCTGGATCAAAAGAATTACTATTAATTCTGCCCTGAATTTCCTGAGAAAGGCGAAAAGAACCCAAACAATGCCCTTTGAAGACAACCTCAATGAGACGCCCATGGAAACCGAGGAAGTGAAAAATATTAGCATGAAAACGATCCACAATGCTATAAAATCACTTCCGGAAGGATCGAGAATGGTGCTGACGCTTTTTCTACTGGAAGGTTATCAACATAAAGAAATAGCCAGCATTCTCGGGATTACCGAATCAACTTCAAAAACCCAATATCGAAGAGGAAAACTCTTGCTTCAAGAAAAACTAAAAACCTTTAAAACCATTTGAACCGGATGAGAGTGCAGAATGCACGATGATGAGTGATGAGTTTTGAATAATAGAAATTTCCAGAGGAGAGCTAAAACGCTTTGAACAACTTGAACAAAATTTAAAATGGACGCACTAGAAAAACATATTCGTAAAAATCGCGAGGAACTGGACCGGATAGAAACTCCGGACATTTCCGGAATGTGGAATGAAATTGAGCAACACATCCCTGGAAAGCAGAATAAGCGCAGTGCCTTGATCATTGGCTTACGAAGAATAGCCGTTGCAGCCTCGTTCATGCTTATCGGCGGGTTTGCGGTATGGATGTTTATGAACCAGCAAAACTCCAAAGACAATACCCTGGCCCAGTTTTATCCCGAACTTTTGGAAATGGAAAACAACTATGTCCAAACCATTGCCCAAAAAGAGGCCAGCATTCCTTTTGACAGCCTTGACCAGTTCCTGTTCGAGGAAATTCTCGATGAATTGGCAACCCTTGAAGATATGAAAGCGACAACCCTTGAAGATCTTCCCCAATATTCAAAAAATGAAAGAGTGGTTAACGCGCTTATGAAATATTACGAAAGAAAAATTCAAATACTTGAAAGATTATCAAACGAATATCAAAAAAGCAAACGTCATGAGAAGAAACGTGAAATTCAAATTTAAATTAATAGGAGTTCTCGCCCTCCTTGTGCTTATGCAGGCGGCAGGGTTTGCCAAAGAATATAAATCCAAAACCATAAGCAAAACCCTGGATGCCAAGCCCAATATTTTCGTTTTACACAAATACGGCCCATTACAGGTTGAGGCCTCTACGGATGGCAAAGTACATTTTGAAGCTACCCTCACCTTTGATGCCAATAGTGAAGCTGATGCCAATGAAGTTTTCGAACATTTTGACATAAGTGTTGGGGAAGCAGGAAATGAGATCGTTCTCGAAACAGAATTTGATGTACGCAGCTGGAACCAGTCTTTTGGCACTATCTCCATCAAATTCAGAGATGGTCAAAAAGTGAAAAACATCAGTAAATTAAAGATCAATATGGTCGTCAAGGTTCCGAAGATCGAATATCTGAAACTCAAAAACAAGTACGATAAGATCAAAGTACTTAACAGCCTTGATCACGACCTGGAAGTAGTACTTTACGAAGGACAATTGAATACTAAAAATGTCAATGGCAAACTCAATCTTTCCCTCAAGTATAGTCAGGCTGAATTGGGTAATTTCAATCAGGCAAAAATTGAACTGTACGAATGTACCCTAAGTCTCGGCAATGGTAAACAGGCCAACATCAACAGTAAATACAGCCGCTGGACCCTGGGAAGCACTCACAGTCTTATAGTCGATGCCTATGAAGGAAAAGGAGAAGCAGGCATAATCAAAGGCCACCTTGAAATGAATAGTAAATATTATCGCTTTACAGCCTCTGAGTTCCAAACGGCCAATGTAAGCATGTACGAAGGTTGTTTTACTGCACAAAAAGGAAAATCCATCAAAGGCCAGAACAAATACGGATGTATCAATATTGATCACATCGACGACATCGATCTGGAAAGTGCCTATGAAACTGATGTAAACGCTACGAGTATCGGAAACCTGATCGTCCAAAACGGGAAATACAGCAATTTCAAAACCGACAAACTGGAGGGAAGTATCAAAGCCAATACCTATGAAGGGTTTATTAAAGTAGGCATGGTTGGAGAAGGTTTCTCCGGAATTGATTTTGAAAGCAAATACACCAACCTTGAAGTGGGCATTCCTTCTTCCGTAAAATACAGACTGGATGGAGATATGCAGTACACGGACATCGATTATCCCGAAGATCGTTTTGATACCCGGACCTACATTGAAAAGAACTCAAAGATTACCATAAGTGGTAAAATCAAAGGAGCAACCGAAAGCAGTCCCTTGATCAAACTCAAAGCCTACGAAGGCAATATAAACCTGGATTAATTTCCGAGTTAGAAATCACCTGAAAAAAGAAAAGGCAGGCCTCTGAAAGGAGGTCTGCCTTTTTAAATAATATGATACAAGCATTAATTTTTAAATATTCTTTGCCGTCCGATCTTTCCGTCCTGGATCAGACTTACGAGATATACTCCATTCGGTAATTGCTTGTCAAGGTCAAATTCCAGGGTATTCATACCTTCATTGACATCAACCGTTTTTTCTTCCAAAACAACTCCTTTCAAATCTGTAACCTGGAGGGTAACTTCACCTGAATTATCAGAATGGAAATTAATAAACAACTTCTCTGTCACTGGATTAGGATAGGCTGCAATTTCCACCGGAGGTTCCTCGGCTGTATTGTGTAAAGCAGTAACGCCATGTGGAGTCATAAGAAAAACATTGTCCTGCATAGCAGCCACTCCGGTATTTTCCATGATTATGTCCTTAAACCTCGTTTGTTTAAGTTCAGCTATTTCTTCCTCACTGAAGGCCGGATCATTTTCATAATAAAAACGATCTCCATCCCTCAGAGAGCGGAACTGTCGTTTCATAATGGTCATCACTGTTTCACCGAAGAGCGCACTCTCCATGTGATTCTCTGCCAACATGCCCACCCAAGGGTCTATATTATTAATATCTCCGTAAACGCTTTCAAATACCTGATTCTGCCATGGATTTACACTCAGTTCATGAAACCCTTCCAAAGCAGGCAATCCAAAATCGGTACGAATCGTATTGTAATCCGAAAGTCCTCTTTCCCGGCCACGGGTAATATTGAGCACTGCAAGATCTAACCCGCCAAAACCCGGAGGGCCAAAGAGGAAATTCCTGAGGTCGTGAACCAGTTTACAATCAAAATCCTGTTCTACCTGAGTAGCCATTCCAATCAGGAAGGGATCCACCCCTCCGCTTTCCACCAAAACGATGGGATTGAAAAATGCATTTCTCAACAGGATATTCCCTGCCGGAATAAGGTTTCCTTCATTATTCATCCGAACAATTGTGCTGTTTACCACGGTATGACCATAACGATAGGCAGCCACGGAAAAAACATTCATGATCCCCGGGTTCACAAGGGCATCATATCCGTTATATTCCGGAAGATGGACCCCCAACGTAGGCAACCACTCTTCATAAACAATGGCCTGTATTTTCGCTCCGATAATTCTTCTGGCCCGCTGGTAAATTTGTTCATCATCCCAATCTGGATATTCTTCGATGATTTCATCACAAACACGGTTGTGTTCCCGAACCCATAAGGTGTGAAAAACCGTCAGGTTGACATTTTCATTAGCCCTTAAATCCCCGGCGACAAACCATCGGGTGAAGTAGGGATTTGCCATAGCCATAAAAGGCGCATCAGGATCTACCGGACTACCGGCCTCATTGGTCGTAGTATTGTATGGCAGCAAGTTCCCTGCGGAAGTCTTGAGTTTTCCGTCCTCAAAAGTACGCAGCCAGTTGGCACGTTCTATATCAGAACCATAGACTGCAGAACCATCAATAAAGGCAGAAATAGCGTTAGGGAAAGCCCGAGGGTTTCCGGGGTCTGTTCCTGAATCTTCCGTATACGCCGAACGCTTCACATGCATGACCTTGTTACCTGTACCAAGAGGGTCAAAATAAGGATCTCCTTCCGGAATGTGAACCTCAATTTCCTCTTCTTCAATTTCCATCACCAAGGTAATGTCATGATCGATAAATTGACCCCAGATGAATGCGTAATCGCTTAATTCCAGTACATCTGGCAAAACGCCATCCTGATTAAAGATCGAGTTACTTATATGGCGTGCGTTTGGACGATCATAACCACCGGGTTCGGAAACCTGGTCAGCAAATCCATTCGTTGTTAAAAACAATTGGGGGGTTCCCACTGCACCCCATTCGGGATGTTGGAAATTATTACCGGTACCATCGTAAGTGCGAATCTCCTGTGCCTGAGACAGGTTCATACCAACCCCCAACAATAAGATCAAAAGGGAAAGTAGATTTTTTTTCATAGGAAAACGATTTGTTTTTTAAAATCAATTTTAAACCATCAGCAATAGTGCTGGCAGCGATTAGTAAATGAATTTCAGATGAAATATGTAAACCGATATGCAGATGCCAGCCAATTTATCTCTGGCCCTGTTAAAAGGAAGGAGCAACTCAAAGCCTGCGGTAGCAATTACCGCAGGTTACAAAGAAATACAAAAACACCATTAATTCAATAAATCAAAATATGTTGTACAACAGGTATTGGAATGAAACCCTAAGAGTGGATTACTCAGAGATCAAAAGCAGGCTTTATGAAGCGTAATTTGATAGGAAAACAATTAACCCAAGGAACTGATCTTTTTTAACTTTTCGAGCTGTAGAATACCAATTTTTCTCCGATGGATCTCAATCAGTTCCTCTTTGGAAAATTCTGAAAGAATACGGATGGCATTGGCAGGAGTCATATTAGCCAGAGCGGCTATTTCAGCCCTTTTGAGTTGTACATCAAGCGTGATCCTGTCTTCCTTGGTACCGTAAGTGTCGAGTAAAATCAAAAGCGCATCCGCTAATCTTCCTCTGAGATGTTTTTGAGTTAAGTTGATCATGCGCTGATCTGCCTTTTCTACTTCCCGTGAAAGCATTTGAACTACCTTGAGAGACAGGTCATTATTGTTTTTTACAACCGCAAGGAAATTATCACGATCGAGAATACAGACACTGCACTGTTCCAGGGCAATTGCCGTACTGGCATAATTCTTTTCCAGAAGAAGTGCTTTTAATCCAATGAATTCGACAGGTTTTTTAAGTGCAACAATGGGATTATTCTCCACAATTCCGGAGCGAACGATCTTTACTTTTCCGGAGCGAAGACAGAAAAGACCCCGTGAAGGATTTCCTTCTTTAAAAAGTACAGCTCCCGGCTCAAACTCCTCAACCCTTCTCCCACTATTCAGAATTTCCAGTTCCTCATAGGAAAGATCGTTAAATAAAGACATTCGCTTTACCCAGCAATTCATACAGGTATTTTCACCGGATTCAGAGTAAAGATCACATGGTTGAGGACTTTCCATTCTATTTTTTTGTTAAAACAAAAATAAGGGGTTACTTGAAATAATAAAAGTTGCTTCCTCTTTGATTAAAAATTTATTTCATCTGAGGAACTAATCTGAGTGAGTATTGTTTTTAATATCTCCCGCTTAAACACCCTTAATATGATTGCCAGAACAATACGTCTGTATCAAAATTCTTTTTCCGGTCTTTCCAAAGATGTCTGGATTCTCACCCTGATCTTTTTTATCAACCGGTCGGGCACCATGGTACTGCCTTTCCTCACCATCCTGATGACCACTTCAAAGGGATTCACCCTGCAGGAGGCAGGATTTATGATGAGTGCTTTTGGCATGGGCTCTGTTGTTGGCAATAACCTCGGCGGAAGACTGACAGACAAATTCAACCCTTATCCTATTATGTTTTGGTCCCTGTTCATTAGCGGGCTCGTTTTCATCTCCCTGGTTTTTATCGAAACACTTATCGGGTATTGTTTGGTATTGTTTGTATTAGCCAGTATTGCCGACGCTTATCGACCGGCGAATAATGCGGCATTGGCTTTTTACAGTAAACCAGAGAATTATACGCGTTCCTTTGGATTGATCAGGATGGCCGCCAACCTGGGTTTTGCAGCCGGCCCGGGACTTGGTGGGGTTATTATAGCCGGGTTTGGATACAATGCGCTTTTCATTGCAGATGGAGTTACCTGCCTGCTTGCAGCATTCTCCATTTTGTTTTTTCTGGACCCCAAAAAAATTCAGGAAAGTAAAACGCAAAAACAGCAGGAGGAAATCCTGGCCGGAAAACCTACAGGAATTAACCCTGGACGAGATAAAATCTTCCTGATTTTTGTAGTGTTAAACTTTTTCACAGCAATTGCTTTTTTGCAATTGTTTTCGACCATACCTGTTTTCTTTAAGGACATCATCACCTATTCTGAAACACAAGTGGGATTAGTGATGGGTTTTAATGGGCTTTTGATAGCCCTAGTGGAAATGCCATTGGTTTATTCCATCGAGAACAAACATGAAAAGATGAAGCTGGTGGGAATTGGAGCAATTTTATTCGGATTAGCATTCCTACCCTTCCTGATGAAAAGTTGGTTATGGATAACTCCATGGATCTACGTTTTTGTTTTAAGTTTTGGAGAAATTCTGAATATGCCATTTTCCAACTCCTGGGTCAGTGAACGGGCATCTGCCTCTACCCAGGGGCGGTACATGGGCGTTTATTCCATGAGCTGGTCTTTAGCCTTTATCCTGGGGCCGACTATAAGCATGTACATAGCCGAGCACTATGACTTCTCGAGTCTTTGGCTTATTGCATCTATCATAAGTATTGCTTCCGGGTTTGGTTACCTCGCACTAAGAAAAAAAGCCAGGGAGCAGGAGGTAACAACAGAATATGTTTAACCGGATTTCGTACACGCTGAATTCATTTCACCTTTACAGAAAACCGTTCCAAAGGATTAATAAACAATAAAAACGATTAAGATCGCTGAGCAATGAACAACCCTGTCCCGCCGTCAGGGAAACCCGAAGGGTCGGGAGTGAATTGATCGGTGAGCTGGTTTTCCGGATAAAAATCCTTTTTCGCTACCCCAGAAACAGCTCACCGATCACATTGTGCCTGCCTGACGGCATAGGCAGGCTCAATGATCTGTTACCAATTTCCTTTTTTGCATCATTTACTAGTAGAACTTATGGGGGATTAGTATTATCTGTACCGGTGGAATTAATACGTGTACAGATAATATTATTGCCTGACCAAAAAGACAGGTTCAACGTGTACGTTTTGGCTCCACAATTAGAAAATGTAACCCGGATCAAGTAAATTCACATATCTATTCATATCATTCAAAATCTATCAACGATATGTTCTTCAGACCTGTATTTGCTCTATTACCCCCAACATTTAAGTTTAAACCCATTATTCTCTTTTTGATTTTATTGTTCAGTTTTTCATGCTTAATTGGCCAAACTGAAAAGGGGCATGTCATCGTGGATAAAAAAGGCGTAATGCGTTGGGAAAAAACCAGGGAAGAAGTCAAAGGCTTCGGTGTAAACTATACAGTACCCTTTGCGCATGCTTTCAAGACTGCCCAGCGAATGGGAATAGATCCGAAGGAGGCGATTGACAGGGATGTTTACCATTTCTCAAGATTGGGATTTGACCTGTATCGGGTGCATGTTTGGGATACAGAGATTAGTGATACTTTGGGGAATATTATTGAGAATGAACGGTTGGATGTTTTTGATTATCTACTCAAGAAACTTTACGAGCACAATATCAAAGTGGTAATGACGCCCATTGCCTTTTGGGGAGGCGGATGGCCTGAACCGGATGTTTATACACCAGGGTTTTCACACAAATACGGAAAAGGAGACTGTCTCACCAATGAAGAAGCTATCAAGGCTCAGGAGAACTACCTCTTCCAGTTTATGAACCACGTAAACCCCTATACGGGCATTGCCTACAAGGATGACCCGAATATTCTTGTGGTGGAAGTGAGTAATGAGCCACACCATCGGCAAAGCCCTGAAAAGGTGACTGCCTTTATCAAAAGAATGGTGACTGCCATCCGAAGAACGGGTTGCCAAAAACCCATTTTTTACAATATCAGCCATGCTGTTCATCTGGCAGATGCCTATTTCAAAGCAGGCATTCAGGGAGGTACGTTCCAATGGTATCCAACAGGTCTTGGATATCAACGTGAAATTCCCGGAAATGTAATTCCCAATGTGAATGAATATGACATTCCGTTTGACAAAACCATTCGGGCAAACGCGGGAGCCAAACTAGTCTATGAGTTCGATGCTGCCGATGTAGGCCGTTCCTATCCCTATCCGGCTATGGCCAGAAGTTTTCGATCCGCTGGCATTCAGGTGGCCACTCACTTTTCTTACGATCCTACTTTTATGGCTTATGCCAACACGGAATACAACACCCATTACATGAACCTGGCCTATACGCCTTCCAAAGCGCTAAGCCTCATGATTTGTGCTGAAATTTTCCATAATATTCCAATGTATCCGGATTTGGGAAAATATCCGAACAACCTCTCATTTAATGGTTTTCACATCGATTACCACAAAGACCTCGCTCAATATAATGTTCCTGAAAAATTCATTTACACCAATAACACGAATACCCAACCGGTAGATGAATCCCAATTAACACAAATTGCCGGATTTGGAAATTCGCCTGTGGTCAGTTACACTGGTTTAGGAGCCTATTTCCTGGATAAGATTGATACGGGAGTTTGGAGATTGGAAGTGATGCCTGATGCGGTTTGGGTCGACAATCCTTTTGGTAGAAACAGTCCCCGGAAAACTGTTGGAGTTATTAAATGGGAAGAACATAAAATGGGGCTGAAGCTTTCTGACCTTGGAGATCAATTCACCATAACTGCCATCAATGTTGGCAATGACCATTCTACTCAACTGGAAAACGGGTCTTTCAAAATAAAACCGGGCACTTACATCTTGAGTAAAAAGGGAGCTGATAAGAACTGGTCACCTTTTGCTAAATGGAAAACCCATAAACTAAACGATTTTTACGCACCAGAAACAACCGTTGAGAAAACCTGGTTCAAGCATAAGGCTCCGGAAGAGATATCTGCCAAAAAAGATTTGAAAATCAGTACGCAGATTATTGCTCCGGATAAAATCGTCAGCATGAAGGTAACCGGATGGGCCGGAGCAGGAGGTATTGCTATTGATATGGTTCCCAAAAATGCTTATAGTTATGAAGCAGTAATTCCCGGGGATAAATTACCCTCAGGATTTTTGAGATACTACATAATTGCAGAGCTTGAAGGAGGGAGAACCATAAGTTACCCTGCAGGATTGGAAGGCATACCTTACGATTGGGACTTCTATGATCGACAACCATACCTTGTCAGAATTGTCCCCGAATCTCACCCTGTCCATTTGTTTAATGCAGAAGATGATCTGGATGAATTGGTAAGGCCCTGGCGGAGATCCTTCCAATTAGTTCCAACGGAACATTCAGGAAAATCGGAGTACCAAATGAATCTCGCCCCGATTTTCAGGCCCGATAATGAAAACATGGGTGCAGCACCTGTGCATGACTTTAGCTTTAAGCACTACATAATTGAAGCAACCAAGGGACGAACAGCCGATCTGTCCAGCAAGACCAAACTCATTTTTGAAGGAAGATCACTGAATGAGAAAGCTTGCAAGATTCAGGTTACATTCGTATTGGATGATGGAAGTTCCTATGGAAACATCATCGAATTACGACCTAAAGTCGGAGAATACGAACTAGAACTATCTAAACTTAAACCGGTTAAAACAGTGACTCTACCACGTCCCTACCCTTCCTTTTTACCACATTACCTCGACTATCTGCCTGAGAAAGCATTTGATATCAACAAGGTCGAAAGTTTGCAATTCTCCATTGGTCCCGGCATTCCAAAGGATCAACTGGAGCAGGCTCATGGCGTTGGGATAATTAGTGTGAGGTTAGAGTAAATACTCAAGGCGACACCTTTGCTTAGCCTTGTGGTGCGGAAAAAGGTGTTGCCTTGTCGGAGCTATTTCTCTCCGACAAGGTGTCGCCTTACCTTACGCCATAGCCAGGCAAAGGCAAAACCTTGAGCAACTAATTCTAAATGCTTTTTTTCACCACAGAGAAGTGCCTGAATAACCTTACATCATCAGGAAGATTTTTTAAAATCATTGTTAAAAACCGTAAACCGTTTACCACCTACCCTAAGCCGTTTACCTATTATTTCTCCTCCACACCAAAAAAGCTCCAATTAATACCACAATGGGAATCAAATATTTCCACCAATCAATTGGGGGTTTTAGATCTATGGTTTCATTATTGCCCATCATCGCAAAACCTGCCCAGTCGTAGGGAGTTTTTATATGACCGTTACCATCAGGAGTGTCCAAATAATCAAGTTTTGCCAATCGCAATGCTTCCGCTTTCGTTTGGCCATCTTTTAGGTTTTTATAAAAAACAGGAAATATCTGACCTGTGGAGGCTGCATTAACTTTCCACAAACTGGCAATAATGCTGTTGGCTCCGGCATAGGTAAAGCCCCTGGAAAGACTGAATATCCCCTCACCTGACTTCACCTCTCCGAGGTTCGTTTCACAAGCACTCAGGACGATGAGGTCTGACGGTAAATTCATGGCATACAATTCCTGTAAGGTCAGCACCGTATCTGCAAAGGCAATTACGGGTTGTCCGGCTTCCATATTTGCTTCCGCATGGGTAGACAGGTGCAGGATGGAATAACGGTCAGACCATCGGTTTAACAGTGACTTTGTAGCCTTCTGACTTTTATAATAACTTCCTGAAATGATCTTTCGCAGAAAGGAAGTTTCCTTAGCGGTATAAGGCAGAGCTGCGAATTCTCCAGATCCTGATTCGGAAAAAGGAGCAAAGGCCATTATTCTACCCTCTCCAACCTGACCTGACGTTTGCTGTTCAAGGATGGTGGCAGAGAAACTCAACCTGACTTCGAAATCCCGGATCAAATACGGCAATGTTTCCAGGTTGGTATGGTCCACAGGTTTTGTAAGCAATGCTTCAAAAGGCAAAAACCCTAACAGGCCGTCCGGAATAATGATGAGTTTTTCCACGCCTTCCAATCCGGCAGGAGCTACCAGGTATTCATATAATTTATTTGCTGCTGTCGCATAACCTTGAGGATCATTGGCAATGGCATAAGCATTGCTGAAGAAAGCAAGATAATCACCAATTAGGCTGTCTGTATCATTAGCTGTTCCCAATTCCAGAAGCACAGGTTCCTCACTTCCATTATACGCAAACAACCAACTACTTTCTGATCCAAGGAAAAAATGTAACAGGGCAGTTTTGCCATCTTGTAGTTGATGTTGTTTAAGTGTTTCCAGAGGAACCACAGAGGTTTCATACATCAACTTGAAATAATCAGGATATTTCTCCGCAATGGTTTTGTTGAGTTGATCCCGCTCCTCATTTAGTTTTTTCAATTTGGAAAGAATGGCAGATTTTTCCTCTTTCGAAGCCGCATTGAGTGATTCCCGGGTTTCAAAAAGAGCATTGATAATTCTTTTCTCCTCTGCCTTTAAAGTCTCATCGCCTATATCATTCAGCACTTCCTCCTGGACCATTGCATCTAGCAAGAGCACTGCCCTGCTCTTTTCCAGAAAAGCAAATGCTTTCTTCATATCTCCTGCAAGGTAGCAGGCATGGATAGCTTTTTCGTAGATGGGTAGAACCTTTTCCTGCCAGAAAATTTTAGAAGATTGTTCTGAGTGGTCGCGGCGGAGAAGATCAGTAACCTTATCACATTGTTCTAAAGTTTTTATGGATGAATTCAGGTACTTTTCATCTCCCTGAAATTCATAAACCAAAAACAAGCACTTGGCCTTGTCAAACAGGTAGTCAAGCATATCTGCTTTTGAAGGTAACCTGGAAATATATTCCATGGAGGGGGTATTTATTACATCCTTTACCTCCTCACCCGACTCCTGACAGGCAGCTTCATGGAAAAACAATAGTGCTTTTTCATACCTTCTATTAAAGAGGAAATACTCTGCTAAATTATTTTTACTTTGGGCTATCAGAGTTCGATTACCTGTTTTTATTCCAAGACTTAGTCCTTGGTCAAAATAGGCCTTTGCTTTTTCAGATCGATTTGTTTTCAGAAAGGCTAGTCCTACATTATTTAGTTGTTTGCCAAGCTCGCCTTCATTATCAAAATACTTTGCCAGTTTAATAGCTAAATGACCATATTCAATGCACTGATCGAATTTTTTTAATTCCAAATAACTTACGCACAGATTATTATAACAACTCGCTAAATCCTCTTCAGGAGAAAGCCCTTCATAATATTCCTTTACAAGTAAGAGGCTATCAATGGCCCTTTTGTACATACCCTTGTTGAATAAAACAAGTCCCATTTCCAATCTACCCTTATACAGTCTGCTTGAATCCTCGTATATGAAAGATCGATTTATTGCCAGATCTAAAGTTTGAATTGACCTGTCATAATCTCCAAATTTATTGTAAATATTCCCTAATTCCACAAGACTCCGGCATTGACGATCGAGGTCTCCAGTTTCGAAGATTCCCAAAGCATTTTTAAAAAAAAGCTCAGCCTCCCCATACCGGCCATTGTCTTTGAAAAACACCCCCATATTATGATTGGATTTTCCAAATTCCTCTTCAAAGGGCCAGCAAATCAAGCTACGTATGGCCAATGCTTTATGTGTGTAATGAATGGCTGTATCAATATTTTCTCTATAATTATCAGCACCAATTTTGTGATAAATATCAGCTATCGAAGACTGGTATTCCCAACAATCCAAATGAGACTCAACGAATTCCAAAGATTCCTCTTTGTTAGAACCATCAGGAATATTAAACAAATAGGAATACTCACATTGCCCAAATAAAAAAGCCGGCACTG
>CBDDLH010000008.1:0-75416 GCA_965230565.1 Saprospiraceae bacterium
ACCATTGGAGTGAATTGTTTTGTTTTGTAATTAATAAAGAAACAGAAGTTGTAGACATTCTTATAGTAAACCCAATAACCTTTGAAGGATATTTATTAATTGAAAACTCTGATTGTGAAGAATGTAAATTGAAGAGCCTATATTCCAAAAAAGAAATTGATTGGGGTTTTACTTATTGCAATGAAAGTGAAGATTCGAATTCAAGAAGTCTTATCAATTTAAATGTTAATACTCAAGTCAATAATAATACAATTGTGATATATTATTATCTTGATAAATATCAAGTAGAATATCATACTGAATAATCCTATCAGATTTTAAAAATCAGCCTTGCACTAAATTGTTTCTCACCATAATATGTTGATTAATATCATTGCAATAGTCCAATAAACCTAGGCATTTTCGTAAAAGAAAAATCCCAATTCCTAATCTGCCTATTTTCCATTTTTTATAGGGAACTTTTTTGGCTTTATTTTTATTTGACAAAATAAATTCATAATACTATGAGAATAAAAACAATAAACATATTCAATCTTCTGCTTTTTGTGTTTTTTGTTGGTCATCTTTTTTCATGCAATCAAAATGATGCCCCTTACCTTCCATTTAATTCCCCCAAGGGGTTCGAGATGTTCTACCCTTCTGATTTTGAAGAAGTAGAAAACGCAACAGAAATAACCAACTATGAAAGTAAGTTGGAGGGTTTAAAGATATTCAAGAATTCAACTCCAAGCTTACGGGTTTTGTCTCTGTTCAAAAAAGATGAAAATACTTTTATCGCGGCTTGTGCTTTACATGATCTACCACCCGCCGTCCGATCTCAATTAAGCAAAAATGACCCAACGCCTATATCGATTCATTCAGAGAAGGTAATTATCCGGGAAAAAAGTTACTTTAAGGTCAAGCCTTTGGATAATGACCATACAATAGTGTGTGTCTTAACAACGGAAGAGGACAAAGTCTTTGCTTTCTATTTCATCTCCAGGAGAAATGAAGATTATCGAAGCATATATAATCACTGTATAGAAAATATTCAGTTTGGAAAATCTAATAATTCTTTAGGGGAAGTGCCCCAACAAGAGGAAGGTGATATCACAACTGATTCCGCTTCGATTGGTTTGGTCCAGGAAGAAGAAATTATCCCAATGGTTTTGGCATATTTTGAAATAGAGCTTGGGGCAGAATATGCCCCTATGGATGTGACCTTTTGGAATAAATCCGAAAATGCCGAAACGTTCAAATGGGAATTTAGTAACGGTGTGGAATCATCGAAAAATAGTCCTGTAATTTCTTTTAATGAACCAGGAAAGTTCACAGCAACATTAATTGCTTCAAATGAAAATGATACCAACACCTATTCTATGGAATTTGAAGTTAAGGAACCTCCCTTTAAATTATTCAACCTTGAATACCTATCTCTTAACAAGGTACCCCAACATCAAAAGACGGGAGAACGCTGGGATCCTTATAATTTAAGAGAGGCGGGGCGTAACCCGGATATTTATTACGATTTACGTCTTAAAAATCAATCTTTAAAAACCAATGAAACCAATGAAATTGTAGATGTCAAAAGTTCTGATTTGCCTGTAAAAATTCCTGTCCAATATCCACTTTCGAACCTGACCCAATATTATGAAATTCATTTTTATGACAGAGATGAAATTTCAACCCAGGGGGATCAGAAAATTGCCAAGGTCTCATTTAAGCCCAAAGATCTTTTTGGTTCTAATAAAAAAAAGTTGAAATCAAAAGATGGTACTTTGGAGGTTACTTTGGAGTATTCTTGGAAATGATTTATTTTTTTATCTAATAAAGTGCTTGGAATAAGCTGAATAAAACCTCTGCCTCGATATTGACAAAAATAGCACTATCTCCATTTTGAATATCAGAAATTTCATATTTTAATATCCCTTTATTGCCAGGAACTGAATTTCTGAATAATCTTTCAAAGGTTTTCATTTTTGGACTATTTATAATAATACTATCAGGATAGTTTTCTACAGAAATAGAAAATGAATCAGTCTCATTATATTCGAAAACATTTTCATTCTGGTTTTGTAATTCAGATAATACCTCGATAAGAGAATCCCTTTTTACCCACACATAAAGTCTGGCAGAATCTAATTGAGTGTTTACTTCATCAGTATAGGTTGGAGTAAGCTCAAAATTTTCATAGAAAGATTGAAGTCCTCGGTAAAGCAAAAAAACAACCAAAGCCATAAAGGCAAATTTTACCGATTTGGGTACCCTTTTAATGAGTTTTCCTAACATTTTATTTTCTTATTTCTAGTTCATATACTCCTGAAAAGTTTCCGAAGCGATGATCTCCTCAAGTAAATCATCTAACTCCCCCCATGTCCGTCCAAAAAGGATGTCAAATTTTGTAACCCTATTTTCTCTTTCTTCAGTACTTACATCATGAAAGTTTATGTTGTCGATCATTATGTAAACTGCAAATAGTTTATAATTACTTCTTTGAAGCAAATCAAAATCGGAATTATGAATTGGTTGATTTGAAATTATTATTAGTAACCTTTTATATCGCTTTTTTTCATCCTCAGTATCTCTTGCACTAATTCCTGTTGTTCCGGTTTTTGCATAAAACCAATACTGGTTATTATTTTCATATTGGTTTTGAAAATTCCTTAAACCAGAGGCTGTTCCTCCTGGTTGAAGAGTTCTGTGAAGTGGATCATAAACCACACGCTTATACAACTCAAATAATTCCTCTTCTCCGTAATCGGGATCAATTCCAAAAAAGGTATAGTCGGAAACATTATTTTGATCTTGTATATCTATTGTAAAGTTACTATTCAGATTGAAAAGCCTAATTCCCATTTCTGCCATTTTCACTGGGGTGACAAGTACGGGTGCCCCTCCAACAGCTGGATTAATGAAACCTTTTCTTTCTCTGGGAAGAGATTGCCGATCACTTTGTAAAAAGTCGCTCCTTTCTGGAAAGCTCCAATAAAAATGTTCATTGAAGTGATTTATCCCTTTGTCAAAATCCTCATTGTTTTCATTTTCATTAAAGGGGTTAAATTCGAGAATAGGATTATAAGGAGCTCGGCTTTGAGCGTTAGAGGTTGTTAAATTAAAATTTTGGTAAAGACCATTGGCAAGTGCAGAGTCATCAATGCCAAAATCTTCCGGCCATTTATTAAAACAATATGAGCTTCTTCCAAAATTGAATCTAGGGAATTCATATCTGGCTGAATCAAGCCTGCTATCACTCCATCTGGGCTTTTTCAGAATAGAAGAATAAAGTGTCTCTTCATTTCTCAAGTCATTAATTGAAAAAGATCCCAGCAAAAATATAGTTCCATGGTAAATGTTGTTGGATTTGGTCAAATAATGGTTACTCTTCAGACCATCATTATTATAGTCTGATCCAATATTTGTCCAAAAAATATTTCGAGGGAATTTGTGGCCGCCAAAGTATTTTAACTCAGGTTTTCTAAATCTTCTTTCTACGTTAGTATTTATTTCCCGGATTGCGTTTTTTCGTGCGATACTAGTACTTTCCACCCGTAAATTACTCCAAGGAAGTTTCGCCTGACTAATTACTGAAGCATAAACAAAGGGCTTAAATGATGACCCAAGACCTATTCTACTTTTTAATAGATTAATATTTCCAAAATGTTCTCTTTCAAGAGTATTGTTACTTGAGGCATATAGGTTGGAAAGGAATTGATTGTACTGGAGAATGTTATTTGGGTCTACTTTCGCATTTTGGTTGTAATCAACCATTAATCGAATTCTACCCATGCCATCCACAGCTACAATACTCATATCAAATTCTGCTTTCAATGCTTCATTTATGCAATCATTGATCAAATTGTTTAATTGAAAAGCATTCAGCCCTGTCTCTAGATTTTCTTCAATTTGGTTATTAATTTGGGATATGATTGTATTGTATAAGGTATTGTCTGGGTTAACTAGAGCTATTTGATTATTTCGTAAACGAAATAATTGATCACCAATTCGCTTATCTTCTAAAGGTAAGTTCCTAAAACCAATTAAATTATTACTGATGGCTTCACTAGGAGGAGCTGTTTTTTCCTCCATCCATTGATAAACCTTTCTGGTAAGATTATAATCAATACTTACTCTTTCATCAATATTGATTCTTTGGTCTGAGTCCTGAACAAGACTTCTGTTTCTGTTAGATTTAATTAAGTTAGCATAATTATAACTCCAAATAAAGGATTTGCCTAATGGATAAAACAACTGCCTGTGTCCATTTATCCATAAGTTTTCGGCCAAAACATTTCGGCCTTCCGTTATTAACCTGAGATTAATGTTGTAATTCCTGGCAGATGTAAGTTTAATAATGTCGTTTTCCTTTAGAACAATGGTTTCTTTTGGTAAGACGTTTGGATGGTTACTCGTATTATACTGGAAAAATGTATTGCTTACCTTGAAATTCGCTCTGTTATTGGGTTCGAGTCCGTCATTTTTCATCCGGATAAGATAAGCCCTTCTACTGTTCTTAGTCCATGTTCTAGGGATTATTGCCAATCGAATATTTTGAAAATGATTATAGGTCTCAAAATTAATGTTGGGCATTAAATTACTAATTGGAAAATTTGTTCTTACGACCTGTCTATCTAGTGAAGTACCCCTGTTATTTATGATACTTCCTTGTAATTTAACCTTCGCCGCCAATAAATTTTTATCCCATAAAATTTCATCAAGTTCAGGATTAGGTGATTTAATGAAGAAATACTGACGATTAAGGGTAAGGTGTTCTTTCCCATTGCGTTGCCTAATATGTATGAAACTATTTTTGTCTCTTTTTTCGGCTTCATTTAGATTTTTTATAAAGTAATTATATGCTGAATTGATAAATTTTGAATCTGATTCGTTATCAGAAAGATAATCAGAGGTGATCGGATTACTTCTAATATTTAAGTCCTTATCTAACTTGTGAAACTTCAGTAACAAACTATCTAAAGTGGTGTTTCTCTCAACTTCATTTTGATATTTGAGGAATTCCTGATTCAATAAGCTTAGATGTTTTTCAGAGCGATTTATTACTTGCGTAATATCATATTTTTCAGTATTTTTTGCGTTCTCTGAATGACGAGGCAAAAGAAAGATTGCCACAAAAATAGGAAGTGGCACTAAATAATATAATAACCTTTTTTTACTGCGTGCAGAAGTTACTATTTTAGGGATCAACCTTGTTCGTTCCTTGTTTGCATTGTGGCTAGCCAGAAGGATTAAAAATAGGAAAAATGTAAGCAACAGAGTTATTTTACTTGCTACAGGGAGTAAAGGGAAATCCTGTCCGAAAAAGGTAAATCTGTTTGTTGCAGTTAACCATACAAAAGCGGCAGTCATGAAAAGCAAAAGTGGGATTCCTAATAATGTAAAATGAAACTCATTGTGTCTTTGTCGTGCAGAAAGATAATATGTTAAAACTAATAATAAAAAACACAATACTAATCCTACGACGCTCCATTCAGAATGCTCAGCAATGATATATCTTGGTACTACCAAATCACTTGCCTGAGTAATATGTGAAGCTCCTTGAGTAAAAGTAGGCTGAATATCAAAATGATGGTCTATTTCTTTACCCCTGTTTCGATAGTAGTTTATTAACCACTGGTTGTGTGCTGCTCTTTGAATATTCCTAATAGCAAGAGATCCAAAATTATTGTTAAACATTAGATCGTCAACCTGGGTATCCAGGATACCTGCCCTGTATTTGATATAACTTGTTTTGCTTGTAATTACTTCATTTACTTTATCATTTGTCCCAGGCCAACTCAACAAGGTGATTGAAACAAATAAAAGGATCAGATACCCGAAGGTTTTATAATTAAAATGAATAATAAGTTTTCTTAATCGTCTAGAATTATTAGTAAATTGATTGTTAATTTGAAATAAAAAACTGAAATTTTTCTGAGCCCATATTCCAATCAAAAGTAGAAAAAGCGGCCCACTCCAAGCAAGGATATAAAAATTGTTATACCCCTCAATTATGCCATCCTGGCTGAGCAGCCAGTATATAACTTTGTTTTGGAAATAATAGAACAAAACAAAACCGGTCAGGGCTAGTAAATATACGAGGTAGGTATTTATCCATCTACTATCTTTTCTTCTGAATGGGAACCGTAAAAAAAAGGTATCTCTTCGAACAACAAAATTAAGTATGACCCTATGTATTACAATGAACATGCCAAACATGATGGCATAACCAGAATCCATTATGAACAAAAAAGCAAAAGTAAATAGGATTAAAAAGCCACGAAGATATTGTTTATCTGCAATGACATCTCCCCCTAGTGGTTTAAAAAACCACTTGTCTAATTTTATAAGAAATTTTACCCCCAAATTACTTAATAAGTTGTGGATATAAAAAAGGATTCCCTTTGTGAGACTTAATAAAACTGTACCAAAGGTCAAAAGAAAAATAAAGGGGAATAGAAGTAACTTAAGGACTATCGAATCAAGACTTAATCCAACAGGGTTCAGCACTTGTAAGTTTATCCCATTCAGATTCTGAGTCCAATGCTTATTAAGCTGATTTTTTATTTCTCCCCATGACCATTTGTTTCTTTTCTTTTTGGGCGTTTGGATCAGGGCGTCGTTATCAATTTTATCAAGCTTAAAATCCAAAGCATAATAGAATAACAATGGTCCAAATAAATTTGCTATTCGTTCAAAAAATGAACTGAACATTGATAACGGAACCACAATTACCATTAAAAGAAAAGCTGCTATTAGATACCAATTATTAAATTCAGTGAAAAGCCCTCTACGTAATTTTACTGCTAGGATAAATAACCAAAGGAAAAAAAATGATAGAGTAGCGATAACAGTTTGTTTAAAAAAAGTTGGTCCATTATTGACCAAAAAATTGTATTCCAAAAAGTCGATATTATCAACTGGTAGAAAGGTTGTAATTCTCCATTGCAAGAAAATCCGAATGGCAATAAGAGAAAAAACAAGAACATAAATCGCTAATTCGGTTCGAAAAACATGACCGTCATCCCAAAAAACTAAAAATCTTAAGCAAATCAATAGGAATATGACTAGTAGAAAGCCAATCATGTGGTAGATCTTTATCGGATTATTTTCCCTATAATCCTGAACTGAAAAAATCCATTTATTGAGACCTCCCAGGGTCGAAAATTTAAAAAGCTCTCCTACTCTTAAATCCTTGCTTTCAAATTCCAAGCGGGTTCCATTGGCAAAATAATCTGTTATTTTTCCAACTAGTTTAAACTTTGGGGCATCTACAAAATACTCAATTTTTCCACTTAAGTGGTTTAGGTTGTTTTCAGAATTGAAATGATTAAAGTAATAACCTCCTTCAAACTTTTCATTGTCTAATGCAGGGGTGAACGTTTCAATCTCTCTTGCGCTTGAGGTTATAAAATGTTCAATTTGTAAAACCTCCTTTTGAGGTGAAATCTGGAATTCAGATGGTATCTCATTTACTAAAGCAAATTTTTCCGGACTGCCGAACTCAAGAGTCCAACCTAATGATGTACTGTCAACGGTATATAACTTAGACCTTTCAGTTCCTAAACCAAAGTAAAAGTTAAGAGGTAGATCACATTCTTTTAAAGTGTCTGGGTAGAGGTTAGGATTTTTTAGCTCCGTAATTTCATTATCGTCGCATCTAATAAAGACGGAGCTTTGCTGTTGGAAAAAAGAAATATCAGGAAAAAAATGGAATTTATTTAGCCCTTCAAATTCTGTGATTGTCTTACGTAAGGGAGATCCAACTCTTGAACGTAAAACTAGAGCATTATCAAAGTTAAGATCGTTTTGAATTGGTCTTTGCTTTCCACTAAATATTTGATCTAATGGTAGGCCAATAAATATTGGTGTAGTTATGTTGCTAGTATCAGAAATGACTTCCCCATTTTCTGATTTGTAGCTATAGACATAAAGGAATTTATTTTTAGACCACTTATCTTTTTCAATTACTTTAAGAGAGAACAACAAATCATAATTAACACTATCCTGCAACTGATATAGCGCTACCTTTTCAAAAAAAGCATGTTCCTCTGCACTATTTTTTAACTTGTAATTAGCCTTTTTTGAAGTATTTAAGTCTTTTACATAAATAGGAGAATATAAATCCTGGAAAGATAAAGAAGGCTTACCATTTTCGATCATAGCCTGTAACCGGCCAGAGCGATTATCCATCAATGCTTCATCGGGGTTAAGTTCATTTATTAGGCTGATGGAGTTTTCAAAAGAATAGCCATGAAATTGCAGAGCGTGATACTTGGTGTTAGGATAAACTTCCTTTTGGGGATAAATGAAATTATGTAAGGTAACGGCAGCAAATGCTAATAAAACAAAAAAAGCGAACAGATAACGTTTGACATCTGTAAGGCGATTACTATCATTCCTAAATGCCAATAAAATCCATATCATCAGGCCAAGACTAAAAAAGACTAACCCGGTAAGATTAAAAATTTGTGGAAGCATGACTTTTTACTTCAAAAGAAAACCCATAAATAGAAATAGAAATTTCAACATATTTTATTTGAGAGGTATTTCATAACCTTCAACAAAAGCGTTGAATTCTTTAATATCAATTTCTTCCAGAAGATTTGCAATAATAGCTGTGATTTCACTATCCTCCCTGCTACCAGTATATATTTGTTTTTTATCGGTAGAAACCTGGGAGACTTTCTCTACCTCTTTAAGAACCTTGTCCACAATAGGTCTATAGTTATTATTTTTGTAGCCTTGTTCAAAAAATTTGGTAAAACGAACCATCTCGTATAGGTTAAAACTTAATTCCAACAGGTATTTTGCCAATTCTGATTTTTTTTCTTTATCCCAAGAATTTTTCTTCTTGGCCATTATACTCAATAGCTTATGGAGATTTTCAACAGGTTTCTCCATCTCTCCAATGAATTTTTGACTCAAGGCCCTGACAATATATTTTTTTAATAATTCTTCAACAAGAACCAGATATTTTTCATCAAAATGGCCCAAATGTTGGTAATTGTTGATCAGGGTTTGAATGGCGTGATTGGTTTTTTCTCTGACTTGGATGTGATTGGGATTATTTTCGATTTCCTGTTTAACAATGGAAAATTGTTCGAAGTAATCATTAAGAAATTCCTGCTCAATATTATTTGTTGATTTCTTTATTAGGAGTGTATTCAGTTTAGCACCTATATGCCCTGCAATAGAGTGTTTTTTATCAACAGGCTCTAAGGATTTCATAAGGCCTTCTTGAAGCACCTTTACAAAATTCTGATCTTTTTCCTTTTTAAGCTTGTTACTTAGTTCTTTGAGTTTATTTTCAATACCTTTTTGAGTTGATGTTAAATCTATGTTTTTTTCTAGAAGATCATTTTTTGTACGTGAAAGTTCTTCATATTTCTCCCACAACTCTTTATAGTCTTTATTATCAGGATCTTGGGAAGGGGTTTCCATAGTTTCTAGCAAGCTTAATATGTGGCTAATTGCCAATACTGTTTCAGTATTACTATGCTGGTCCAGATCACTTATCAATTCTAATTTTGTTCTTTTCTTCTTTTTTAATTCTAATAATTCAGGTGCCTTTTCCGATGCAGTATCCCCAGGTTTATTTCTGGAGTATATCCACCACCAAACAAGGGATGTTAAAATAATACCAATTAGACATGAAAGTATAATATCCAAGAGGGAATAGCCATTTTTCGGTTTTGGAGATTTAGGCGTAGCTATTTCACCTCTGCCGTTTTCTACATTAACTACAGGGTTTTCATTCCCTTTCATGTTGAGTTTAGTTTCAAGATCAGTGATTTTAGCCATGTAGTTGCTTCTATCAAATGCATAAAGGTTATAATCTCCAATCATGGTAGTGTTCTGAAAAAGTTGGAAAAGTTTTTCTTTGACTTCCCAGTCTTCCCGTTCTCCTAAAGTGAGTTCAGTCTTTTGTTCGTAATTTTGGAGCAATCGCTTTAAATTTTCCTCCTGTGAATATTCCTGTTCAAAAATTGCTATCTGCTTTGAAGAAAAATCATACCATAAGTAATTTTCAGCATTTTCAAAATATATATTAGGAATGATGAATATTTTTCTGTTGGCTAATATTGTTGAATTGTTACCATTCAATCCATTTTTATATGCGGTATTAATAAGAACATTCAATAAAACTGTTGATTTTTTTAATTCATCTTTCGTGAATATCCCTTCAGGGTATTTAGCAATTGCTTCATGATGTCTAAGGTTTATTTCTGAAAGATTGAAAGTATTCAAAAAGCTGATAAGATTTGGATTAGAAAAGCTTATTTCAAGAACTTCTGCTGGACTTTCAATACCAAAATATTTTTCCACGAATCCTTCAAATTTTGCTGAGCCGGAAGCAAGTGTGAAAAAATTATTGGTAGGCCCCTCCATGGTAAAATGATCTTCACCAATACTCAAGGTCATTATTTCATCTGTAATATCTGTAGTGATGTGAATAAAATCAACAGGGTTCAATTCTAATACAGGATCAGAATCCACCATTAAAATGTTATTTGATGGCTCAAATTGAATGTTCTGACCGACCAAAAAGATCGAGTTAAAACAAAAGAGAAACAGGAAAACCTGTTTAATTGAATTGAAAAATGCTTTCATATTATAATTCATCAAAATCATCATCAATGTCAGTGTTTTTATCAGGAGCAGTAATGGATTTAATATCAACTTTTATAGAACCAGGGTAAGTTGAATTTGTACTATCCTCAAAGATATCTGCTTCAACTTCTTCAGGAGATTGATTTGTAGTTCTAGCACTATTAGCCAATTCACTTAAAGGGTCTACGTTTTTAACCTCGCGATCTGCTTCTGCAGCTGTTGGCCTGTTTTTCTGATATCGATACTCCAGAGGTATCTTAGAGGAAAAGTCGTTACTGCCAAAACTCACTAACTCACTCAAATATTGTTCAGAAATATTAGTAAAAAGACTTTGAATCAGAAAATTATCATACTTGTCTCCGTGCTTCCTAAATGAAAAACGTAACAAATCTCGGTCTTTAGGAAAACGTATGACATACCCGCTTTGTTCCACATCTATACGAAGATACATCATTTGGTTAATATCCTCTTCAAAGATTTTTTTGTCATCCCTGTCTCCTATCTGATAGGGGAAATTACCTATGAAAAATTCATCACTACTATTAGGGAAATAATCATTATCAATACTTAATCCCTGATAAAATTCTTCATCTAACTTAAAAGTCGTTGTGATCCTCTGGAAATCATTTGGACGAGGAATATTAACGGCCCGGAATCCATCAGCAAGCCACAACCCAATCTTTTGTATTTTTGAATAATCTCCTGTTGTCTTTTTTATCAGGGCACCTGCCAGATCAGAGTTGCTATTAATGTAGCAATTATTGGTAAGAGCGCCCATAATACAGACTCTTTTGGCATTTTTTTTATCAAATAATACCCTGCTTTGATTGACGTCGTTTTCGTCTAACCAAGGGTGTTCAGAATGAAAAAGGTACTTGACCAAAGCATTTGCGAAAGGAGGATATAGAAATGCCCTTCCTGTAAAGATAACCCTGTGAAATTTAAGATTGGGAATTCCTGCATTTTCAATATGGTTTCCAAATTCACGGGTGAGATTATTTAATGCTTGGTGCATATGACCAAAAGCATCAGGGATAATGACCTCTTTATCCTCAACAGGTTTTAAAAGACCTTGCAGGAGTGTAAGAGTATCTCGTATATCTACAGTGAAATTTCTTTCTTCTTCATCAGATAGAGCTCCTATCTTTTTACTTATTTTTCTTAGTTGGCCAATATTCTTTTCCTTGATAGCTGAAATGAGAGTTTGAAGTGATTGAATATCCCCGCTATCCATATTTGTGAAATTATTCAAATCATTGTAATTACCTCCACGGTATAGATCAATATGGTTGTTGAGTTTATATAGTTCAATTCGTTTTAACAACTCAATTGCTTGTGATGTATCGGCATTTTGGAAAAGCCATACCAGGTTTGTTATACTTAACTGGTAAAAATCTGAAATTGCTGCAAAGCATTGAAAGGTAAGGTATTGCCCTGAAGCTGGGATACTTGATTTGTAAATACTGCGAAAATGTTGGTGTGAAGTACCATAGGATTCTAAAATAGAAAAGTCGAAAGTACCTTTTCCAGCGTCGACAATAAGGTACCTTAAATTTTCCGTGGAACTCTGGTATAGGAATTCTTTGTCGTCAACAGCCAATGCATTAGCAACATATCCTTTAAAGGATGCGTCACTTTCAGAGATGGTCAAAACTTCAATCCCTCCAATTAGATTTCTGAAATTAGGATCATTTTTTATTATTTCTTGTGCGTCCGAGTTTGTGTCACGGATCAGTTGATAGACTTGTCTTTGATAATAGAGGTTGGGAACCAAGAGGTATAACTGAATGCCAATTTTTGTGGCTTGAACATTCTGTTGTTGTTTGGCTCGGTCTTGACATAATTGATTAAAACAAAGGTGTAATATCTGGTTGAGTAACGACCTTCTAATTTTCCTTCTTAAGGGCTTTTCAGAGAAAGAACTATCCGCTATCCTCAAGTCAAATAAAGAACGATCTGAGAATTCTCCTAATTTTGCATTCGGGAGTAATTTCATAGTATTTTGTTCTTTGGCTATTTGCCTTTCTTCCTCTGAAGCAACTTCTGATTGCTTATTAATATGCAATTCATTTTTCTTGAGTTGTGGTGGTTCAACAGAATCTGTTTTATCCTTATTTTGTTGTCTTGGATAGGAGAAAATTCTAATAGGGTTTTGAATGCTCGGTTTTTCACAAGTAGGAATTTCATTGAGTTTTTTACTGCTATCAATATAAAATACGGATTTCAATAATGAAGGATTCTCTATACCATCAAACTGATCAACACTATTAAGACCAACCTTTTGGTCATTATAGTATTTTGCTCCCCTTAATTGTTCAATAAGGTTGATCTGCATCAGACTATCATCCTCTTGAGGACTGAGTTTACTATAAGCAGCCTGTGATGCATCAGACCCAAAATCAACAGCCATCTTATAGCCGTCATACATTGCATTTGTTACAAATAGATGAAATTCGTAACGATAACACATCGACTCTTTGCTATGATAGAATAAAAAAACTTTTATGGTTTGTGATTCTTGATCTAATTTTGGTGTAATTTCTGCAAGATATTGACGTATTCCATTGCCAATTGAGCTTCGAAGACTTAATCCAGTTTCCTGTATCTGAAGTCTTTTTGATTCGATAATATAAACTGGATTTGACCTTTCCACTTTAGCGGTAATGGTTTGTTTTAGATTGGGTATTCCATTGTGGGCGGAAAGGTGTATCTCAAGCACCTGACAATTATCTTGGAGGTCTACGTATGATGCAAAGTAATACGAGGTGTCAACCCGCTTATCATCCTGATGACCACGTGAGCATTGAAGGATCTTCTTGCCTCTTGGATTATTAATAGTAAATAAGGTTGAAGACTCATTTGGCAATCCAGGAATGACGAAAGTATAGGGAACCTCTTTTACAACTCCTGTAGCCTGTTCTTCTGATTGTTTAGTTGAAGTACTCAATTCTTGGGAGGAATTTGAAGTAACCTCCTTTTCCTTTTGTTGTGCGCTAACTGTATTTTTCGGAAAATGATAATCAGGAACTTGTCGTAGCGTACAACTATGAAGGCGCCTGTTATTTATTTTTATTGGTAATGTATAATACATTCGGCTTATTGCTTTTTTAGGACATATATGCGATCATTGTTATAAAGTTTAAGCGTCCCATTTTTGATATCTCGAATTTCAAATCTTTTCTTTTGGTTGTTTAAACTAACTTCAATAATGGAGTCATCATTGAAGTCGTCACTCCATGTACCAGTTTGGACTTGATCATTCTTTTTATATTCAAACTCGTAGTTCGCTTTAAACAAATATCTGACTTCTATCCCATCAGGTTTTGTTACCCAATAATTATCTACCAATTGATTTTTCTTACCCGAAAATCCGTTCGTACGGTCGGTACGGCCGGAAATCCCATTTTGATGAGCCATTTTTTGTGAGGCCATCCAAGCCTCAAAAGACCCGGCAGAATTTATGTCATTGATTAAGTTCTTGATAAGGTCTTCAGCTTCTCCGTTTTCATTCTGTATTTTTTCGATCATACCATTGACCTTATTTTCAATTAAAACCTCTAATAGTCTTTTTTTTGCATTGACATAAGTGTTATTTACGGAATCAACAAATGGACCAGGAACATTAGAAGTTTTCTCTTTGAAGCCAGAAAAATTCTGGCTGGCACTTGGGTTCGCCCAGTTTTCCACACTTAAATTATTTTCCACTAATGCTAACTTTTTATCGTAAGCTCCCACTGGACTAATTATTTTCACTAATATCGGAGCAACCTCTACAGCAATAAAAAGGAGAAATATTAACCAATCAGCTATTTGAATAGCACGTTTGTCTTTTTTTAGTAATTGAAGGGCTTCCAGTTGAGCTAAGATTCCATCAAAATTTTTTGACTTCTCTTCAAGTTCCTCTTCTTTTTTATTGATGAGTTTATTGTTAGCTGAAATTCTATTGTCAAGTTTTTGGATACGGCTTTGTACGGTTTCCTTACGTTCCTCTTTTACATTGTCCGTATTCTCTTTAAATCCAGTTAATTCATCCTTTTTATCGGCAACTTCTTGTTTTACTTTTTGAATGTCCTTTCTAAGGCGACTGATTTGATTGACGATATTCTGTCTGTTTCTACGTTTTGAAGCTAAGGCTTCTTTTTGATATTCAGTTATAGTTCCGTTCGCCTCAAGGATTTCTAATGCCTCAATACCCCTGTTTACCGTTCTCCAATCTGCATTTTTGGAATCAATCCGTCTTTGAATTTGATTAATATCTTTTTGACGTAGTTTTTCATAATCTAAAAATTCTTTTTCTTTTATTTTCAGATCATTAAATGCAATTGCTGTAAAGGAGTCTATGGGGTTTTTTTCAATCTGAGTGACCTGGTCTTGTAGTTTAACATTTTCATTTTTTAGGCTATCAATTTGTTCTTGGATATAATGTGCTTGATTTCGACCTGCTTCCGGCAATTTAGTAGCGATTTCATTTTCAAATATTGCCAACTCAAGGGGTTTAGAAATGATCACTGCAAATAGGAGGGCTAGAGCGATCCTTGGAATTGCTTGTTTATATACATTGACGTTGACCTCACTAATTCCAGGTATATTTTTTCGAATTGAAGCAACGATATATCTATCCAAATTAAATATCAATAATCCCCAGAATATTCCTACTGAAATAAAAATGCCTTTTTGGTCAACAAAGGTATTTACAGCATACATTGCAGATAGTGTTGCCATGACTGCAGTAAAAAAAACTGCTCCTCCGATACCAGCAAATTTAGCATCTTCACTCCTTGGACAACTTCCCAGTAACTCCAGATCCACCCCAGAGCACATTAGAAAAAACCTTTTTATTGGATTCCTAAATCTGTTGTTAGAAATTCTTTGACTCATAATTCCAGCTTTCATTAATAGGGTCAATTCAAAGACTACCCTGATGTTTAATTTTTCTTCATTGTATGTAATTGGAATAATTCAATTTCTGTTTTTTACAAATGAGTTATAGTTCCTCTTTTAAGCCTTCCCCAACTTTCAAAAAGATGATCGAAATGGTGATATTCAATCCTTGCCTTGTATATCGGAATAGATACCTAAAGTAAAAAGTAAATGGAAATATTTAGAGGGCGTGATTTAAAAGGAAGGTTGATGTTGTAACCAAATTTCAACAACATTTCCCGTTCTGAAACCTAAATAAATAGGTAAGGTTTTTTAACCAAATTAATAAAAACCATATGTGATTATGGCTTTTGAAGCATTTGATTAAAACTATTGCCAATTGAATTCCAATTAATCAATGAACTTTTTAATATGGGTGATAAAAGTATTCCTCCTGATTTAATTTAGATACATTTCCCTCCTGAAGACTTATTTACTTTTGATAAATTTAACAATATTAATCTTATACCAAAAGGAATGCCTTTGTTGGAAAACGAAAATTGTTTTTGTCAGTGAAAATTGGGTGTAAAGTACAAATTACGTCGAGCGGTAAAAGTCAAAAGACTTATAGATGTAATGGTCAGTTTTTAATATTCAAAAATACCTTTGAAAAGCAGAACGAATTTGTCTGTTAATCAAAACCTTAACAAAGATAATACATATTTTGAAAATATTATTTTTGTCAAGGTATCAATGCAGCTACTCTTATATTATACCTTTTAATTCAACAAAAAGTTCCAAAAAAAATATATAATTTGGAATTTTTTTCACTTAACTTGATTTTTTAGATTATCATCACTAATATCCTATAAAATACAAAATACAATCCATTAAAATAAGTATGCATAGCTCCAGATCTTTATTAATTCTGACACTAGTATTTAAACTTTTTTACCAAGTTGCCATAAGCCAACCCAATTACAACTTCCCTTTCAAAACCCAAGTTGATGCCAAAGATCTTTCATGTGATTATAAAACCAAAGAGCTTTTAAGTGATCAGCTAAAAAGATTTGTTCGCCTAAATACTCCTCCAATTTCTGTTGAGGAACAAATCCAAATTGGCAACAAGTTTCACAAAGAATATTTAGATTTTCCTATCGTCAATCATCCAAAGGAAAAAATGGCGAAAAGAATCGTTTCGAAAATGGAGCCCTTTTTAGCAATAAAAAATTTGAAGCATAAAGTGTATATTATAAAAAGTTCTCACCCAAATGCATTTACCATTTCAGGGGGAGCTATTTATATCACAACCAAATTACTAGATCAGGTTGAAGTGGAAGATGAACTTGCCTTTGTTATTGGTCACGAATTAGGCCATAATGAAAATCACCACACAAAAGAATCTGCTAGGATCATCAGGTTCGCTCAAGAAACTCTTGATAAAGTAGAAGATAATAATTCTCCTGGTCTCAAAAGAATTTTGATTGGATTAGGTGGACTTACAATTCTAAAAGCACATGCCATTGCTTCCGGTTATTTTGATCAAGCTGACGAATTAGAGGCTGATCTGTCAAGTTTGTATTTACTTTATAAAGCAGGATATAATCCCGAAAAAGCGCTTGGCCTAATGCAAAAATTAAAAAATTGGGAGGGACCTCCACCGGAAAAAGAATGGAGAAAAGTCCTTGAAGATTTAGGTCGGACTCACCCTTGGGCTGAAGACCGATATAATTGCGCTTATAATTATGTTCAAGAAGCGATGAATAAACCCTTCGGTTGTGGAAAAATGTTTCTTGGTAATAAAAAGGGAAGGGTAGTCACAAGAAGTACTGCTTTGAATGTAAGAAGCCACCCCTCAATTGAATCAAAAGTGATAAAAAAATTACCTAAAGGGAGTATTGTGACACTTATTTGTGAATCAAGTTTTTTGGATGTAATCCAGGGTCAAAAAGGTCGATGGATTCAAATTAAATTAAAAAATGGTAATGAAGGATGGGTTTGGGGGTATTTTATAGAGGAGATAAAACATCAACCATAATATTTTTACGTATATTTTCACTTTCAATATATTACTTCTGTAATAAATTACGCCTAACAAGGGTATCGAATCACTTTTAAACGGCAGAATATGAAAATTAAAAAACAACTTGGTGCATTAAAGGAAATACTTCAATTGATTGAAGAATCCCTCAAAATAATAAAAAGGTATCCAGTTTTCTTTTTGTTGGTTTTTATACTTCTACTTTTTTATTACGGAGCAAAGTATTACACATATGATTTTCCCCAAAAAGCTATATGGACATTTTACACCTCAATAAATGAAAAAAATTATGATAATGCCTGGAATCAATTAAGTGAAAAATATAAGGAAGATCTGTATTTGAATAACAAAGAGGATTTTAAAATTGGTTATTCTACAACAAATCATTTCGGAGATATAAAAATAGCCCATAGGGCAAGTACCAAAAACCCATTCAAAGAAATCTTTAACAAAGAAAGGGTTTATGAAACAACATACATTGTGGAAGACAGAATAAATAGAAGAGATCTAACGGATTACGGAACACAAGCTTGGAATTCTTTTTGGGTTGAAGTAAAAGAAAAAAAATCAATAGAACTTTTAAAAGAATCTACTCAAAATAGATTCATAATTAGACGCGTTTTCAACCAAGACATTAGAATTATTAAAGAGTATGGGCAATGGAAAATAGCTCAAATAAAAACTAATGAAATTGGCTTAAAAATTGATTAGATGAAGTGAAATTCTGACCTACTGTAATCTGTAAGTGCCACGACTATTGACCTGATATTTACCTCCTATACATCTTTGTCAGCAGGAACAAACTTATAACTCTTAAAACCAACAAAAATCCAATAAAACAAAACCCCAAGAATCAAATAAAACCAAATTATCCCATTATATAACTCCCGATTCGCAATATACTCCCTCGCAGCCTCCTTCATCCGTTTCAATTTTACTCTGCAACTACTCCCCTCAGCTCCCTTTGAACCACAGTTGCAATAAAGGCCACGGATAGTTGATTCAAACACTCTGCCACAACCAGGTGTGATACATGCTTTTACGTAATAAGCCGTACCTGGAATTTCCTCAACAATATTAGCACTCGGATCTTGCCCTAAACGCAACACTGCCCGGGCCTCCTCTATACTGTCAAATTTTTCCAATGATCTCCAGAACTTTTTCCATCTAGTTTCAAAATCTTTAGAAGATGAAGCAGCTTTTTTGGCGCATTCTGCTCTATACTCGGCGACATTAAATGCTACAGATGGTATTTCATCGAGTTCTGGTTCGTAAAAGTAGTTATGCATATGGTACGATTTTATGGTTATTTATGAATAATACTCTGTGTTTGTTGATACTTAGGCAACTTTGTACTATTAGTCGAATACGATCATTGCGGGTGGAGCAACTTTGGGAAGTTCCGACTTCTTTATTTGCTAAACCAACAAAGACTTTTCCTCTGATTTCATTGCTTTATCATAAGAAATTGCCTTTTCCGCAATGTTGCTTTTAACGCATTGATTGACAAATGCTTACAGAGAATCGTTTTGATTCTCTGTATTATCATCAGGATTGTGATTTACAGGCTCGGAAGCTTTTTTGATATCTTCTAATAATTCATCGTGATAGGCAAATAGCTTCCCTCCCATCCGGTATAATCTGATTTTACCTTCCTGATTCATTCGGGTAACTGTTCTGGTGCTGACATCCAACACCCTGGCAATGGTTCTAAGATTGATCATTAGTGGTTTTGGAGTCATTTGTGAAAAATTATTCATCATTTGTTATTTTAGTTGTCATAATGACAACAATTAATTAAAAAAAAAGACTTGTCACTGTCTGCCTCACAAAAATAAACCGTTGTCACAATAACAACAAATTTATTTGATGATAGTTCCGTTACATTTTTTTCATAGTCCGGAGGATAAAAACATTTAGTAAGTTTAAATACGTTTGCGCTTTATCTTTTTTAGGAGGAAATGCACGTGATAGGGCCGTAAATTCATTGTGGAAAACGTTTTCTGACGCGGAGATATGTTCCAGAGCTGAAAAATTTAAAGCATCCGCATTTTTTGAAAAATAATTTTCAGTGAAAATCTTGAAATCTTTCACTCCTGGATTTACCACAAAGTGATAAATGGTATTGACAAAATCGGAGTTGATTTTAGTATTAAAAAGATCGGAAGCATATAAATATAGTAAACAGTGCAACTCAATCATAGTCCTTAAAGCAGGACTAATTGCTTTTGCTTGTTCGATAATTGCTTCGGTATCTAAAGGGTTTTTAACCTTGGCAGAAAAACCGGATGAATCGTTGAGCAAAGGAATTTCAATGGCAGCGAGCATTTCTATTTGCTCTTTTAGCAACTCATCTATTTGAACACGATACATTCTTGCTCTGGAAGCAATTCCAATGATGGAATAATTTTCACTATTTTTTGCTTCTTCATAGCGGATGATATTTTCGAAAAAATCAAGTGATTGTTGCATCGCCAGCAACTCTGGCTTATATATTTTTTTAAAGGCACCTTTTTCCCAATTTGCCAGATCTTCTTCCCTCCAGTATTGGATATAATCATCAAAGAAAATGTGTTTTAACTTAGTACTTTGTCTCTTAAAGGTAACCCGTAAGTAAACAGGGTAAAAGTCTTTATTCCTGGGAGAAGCCTTCTTCTCCAGGTAAAGCTGAAAACCTATTTTTTTCTCTTTTTTGCTCATACCTGACCTACCTAAGTTTATTTTTCCCAACGAATACGTTCCATCACTTCATCCTGAATTTTCAAGGACATATGAACGTATCGCATGGTAGTCTCAATTTTTGAATGTCCCATATACCTTTGAAGCAGGTGGCTGGGGACTTTTACAGCCATATTGGTACCAAAAGAATGTCGCCCGACATGACAGGTTAAATGCTTTTTAACCTTTGCGTGTTTAGCAACAATTTTCAGATTGGCATTGACTTTGGCGTTACTCATTTTGTCAAAAAATGGGGTGTTATTGTCAGCGGAATATTTATCTATGCAATATTTCAACCACTTTTGAGCTCTGCTTTCTGCTTCACCTTCAAAATAAAAGAAAGCATGAATGGGCAGGGTAATTTGCTTATTGGCCCGGCGCTTATTTTTCATCATCACCCCACTGTAGGAGTATCCTTGAGCAACTTTTGTGATATGCTTCGGACTCATCACAACCGCATCACTAAACCGAAGTCCTGTATAGGCCATCAGTAAAAAAATATCCCTGGCTTTGACAATTTCCTTGCCCAGCGCTGTAATATCCATATTTTCTATGGCTTTTAATTCATCCAGGCGCAAAAATTCTTTTTCATTGGAACGTCCTTTATCATACTTAAACTCGCCATATGGATTGACTCTCGAAGGAATAAAGCCTTTACTGATGGCCAGGTTAATATACGTTTTAACATGCCGATGATACTTATCTATGGTCGTCAAACTTTTCCCTTTGCCCAAAAGGAATTGATGAAATGCATAGACTGCGTTGAAATTCAAATCCTTGAACGAAAGATCCCCTAATGCAGTCTTGAAATAGGATAATGTATTGAGTTGCGTCTGTCTGGTCGCTTCGGAAATATCTTCTCTGTGAAGAACTCTTTCTTTGTAGAAATCGCAAAAGGAAAGTTGGAGCCCACCGGTCGTCCTGAATTTTTTGTCAAAAGTATTCAGGCTCGGATGCTCACCGAATGCCTCATTGACTAATAACATTTGATAACTTTCCAGATCAGACAGTACTTTTTTAATATGAGAATTATAAGCGGTAGCGGTAGGGTGGTTGATCACCATGCCTTTTTTACGGTTCCATTGTTTTGGACTGATGGAAATATCTGTAGGGTAGTACTTGTGTTTCCCGTACTGATAGGCACAGATCCAAACGGGGCCTTTACCCGATTTAGAGAGCCGCTTTTTTCGCTCTGAGCTGTGGATGGGTTTGAAAGTAATTGCTTTCATCCGTTAATAATTTTTTAGTTAAAAAATCAATTAACAGACAGTGACATAAGCATTTTTTCTGGTGCAATGCCTGGTGCAAAATATTTGTCCAGGTTAGTCCCCGTTTGTCCACTTTAGGCGGGTCCTTAAATGAAAAAAGCCCTGATTACATCAGAGCATTCTTCGTTTTTTGCAATTTCTTGTCCGTTTTTGTCAAGAAATATTTTTGCGGTCTGGACGGGACTCGAACCCGCGACCCCCTGCGTGACAGGCAGGTATTCTAACCAGCTGAACTACCAGACCAGTGTACCTTTCTTTTTAAGGCGAGGCAAATGTAAAACGGTTTTTCAAATATTGCAACATTTAAATAAAAAAAAATAAAAAAAAGTTCCTTTTGCCCTTTTCATCCGCCATCTTCGTAATTTTGCACCGCTCCAATTCAATTGAAGCAGTATTCTGAGGGATACCTCCATATTTAGTGGCGTAAGACCAGGTAGCAGGTTTTTCTTAAAATAATTATTAAAAAACCTCAGCCTTAGCCTTAGCCTCAGCCTCAAAAACCACCCTGAATCCATACATTTTACTAAGGCTCAAATTTACCCTCAGGAAAACAACAATACTTATGGTATTTTTAGAGTTTGAGAAACCACTAGAAGAATTATACGAACAACTCGATAAGATCCGCGAAGTCGAAAAAGGCGGCGTGGTCGATGTATCCTCCACCATCAAAGAGTTGGAAAATAAGATAAGAAACACCCGTAAGGATATCTATAGCAACCTCACCGGCTGGCAACGTGTATTACTCTCCCGCCACCCGGAAAGGCCTTATACCCTCTATTATATCGAGCATATGTGCCGCAAGTTCATCGAACTGCACGGCGATCGCAATTTCAAGGACGATAAGGCTATTATCGGGGGGATTGGCAATATAGATGGACAAACCATGGTTATTATAGGGCACCAAAAGGGTGTGAATACCAAAATGCGCCAATACCGCAACTTCGGTATGGCCAATCCGGAAGGATACCGCAAAGCCCTGCGATTGATGAAAATGGCCGAAAGATTCAACCTGCCGGTCGTTACCCTCATCGATACCATGGGAGCTTATCCGGGGATCGAAGCTGAAGAGCGCGGACAGGCAGAAGCCATCGCCCGCAACCTCTTTGAAATGGCCAAACTGAAAGTTCCTGTGGTCTGTGTCGTCATCGGTGAAGGAGCCTCGGGAGGTGCCATCGGTATCGGACTGGGCGACAGAGTTTATATGCTGGAAAATACCTGGTATTCGGTAATTTCACCGGAATCATGCTCTTCCATACTCTGGCGTAGCTGGGATTATAAGGAACAAGCCGCCGAAGCCCTCAAACTGACTGCCGAAGATATGATGTCAATGGGGCTGATCGATGGAATTATTAAGGAACCCCTTGGTGGAGCACATTCTGCACCGGAAGAAATGGCCAAAACGCTTAAAAAGCATATTAAAAAAACAGTGGCCGAGCTGAAGGAGCTCTCTGACGAAGAACGTATCGCTCAGCGAATTGATAAATACGCCAATATGGGTGAATTCGATTACTATGAAGAAGAAGTAGAAGAAGAAACGGATAAGAAGGATAAGAGCAAGAAGAAGAAAAAGGAGAAAAAGGAGAAAAAATAGATCACATACACTACACACCATATGAGTATCATTCAAAGGTTACGCCAATACTTATATCGCAATACTTTGAATAAAAATTTGGCCGGTACCAGAAAGACTTCTGGCAAAAAAGTGTCTTTCGAAACCGCCAAAACCATAGGATTGCTCTTCGATGCGAATGACCTCAATACCCGCAATATGGTATTGAAATACGGCAATTCCCTGAAAAAACAAGGGAAAAGAGTCACCTATCTCGGATATCTCGAAAATAAACACGAGACCGAAAATTATACCTTCGACTATTATAATCTGAAAAATATAGATTGGGCCAAACGCGCTAAAGGAGAAACGGTGGAGGAATTCATCAAACAACCTTTTGATATCCTCATCGGGGCCATGCTGCAGACCAGCGAACATGCAGAATACATAGCCACCCTAAGCAAAGCCAGCCTCAAAGCGGGACCTATACCCAAATACGTGCCCGAATCATTCAATGTAATGATAGATTATAAAAAAGGAACCGATCTGCCCGAATTTCTCAAGCAAATAGAATCTCTGCTGAAAAAAACCCAGGCTACCTCCCTCGCAACCTAACCGTAGCACAGGTTTTAACCTGTGAAAATTTCAAATTACTTGGAATTCTCATCCCTTCATTTTATTCCAGATGGGGCTTTTGACCTGTGAATTATTTAACCACAGAGTTCACAGTGAAGGCACTGAGGGCGCAGAGGGTTTAACCGCAATAGGCGCAATGGAAGCGCAAGGCTCGCAAGGTGCTCTAATTCATTCACGCCTTCAAGCATTTCGTCAAATAGCCCCTATGACCTTAAGTCCTTTCGACCTTCCTTTGTTCCCTTGTTTCCTTATTCCCTTATTCCCTTGTTCCCTTACTACTGTATATCATCCCCCCGCAACTTCCTATACCGCTTTCTTGCTTCCACTGCATAAGTACTACTGGAAAAGTCAATAAACAAAGTCTCATAAAGAGTCTTGGCCTTTTCAATGTCGTTCAGGTGAGATTCGTATAATTCTGCCAGTTCGAAAAGAGCATTATCGGCCCGAATGTCCTCTTTGTAATTGTCAAAGACATTCTGCAGGATGGACGCCGCCTTCTCCCATTCGTGTTGTTTCTTAAATACCTGGGCCTTCAGGTAAAGCACATCATCATCAAGACTATGCTCCGGGAATTGAGTCAACAGATCCGCCAGTTGGGAAAAAGCCTCCTCAAATTTATTCTGGAATACCATCAGATCCGCCTGGGCATACATTTCAAGAGCGGTAGTGGTACTGTCGAGGCCCATATTATCCATGATGAATACGGAAAGGTCCAGGGCGTCGTTGGCAATCAATTTGGAGGTTGAGGCCTTCAATACATCAAACTGGGACTGTGCCCACGCAAAATCGCCGAAATAGTACGATAATTTGGCATTCCGGAACCTCGCTTCATGACCAAGAATACCTTCCTTGAATTCCTTATCTACCTGAGAATAGAGTAGGGTAGATTCCCAGCGATCTCCCTTCATCAGGTAGAAATCCGCCAGACTGATCTTGGCATGAGCCAGCAGTACCCGGTCGATGCCACGGTACTCGATCATTTCAGAAAGCAGGGTGATAGCTTTATCCAGATCATTCAGGTAAAAAGCTTCAAATTCTGCCAATTCAAGGATGATGGAAGCGGTAGCGGTGGTTTTACCAAATTCCCCCAGAAAGCTTTCATATTGAGTTTCCAGGTCTTTTAATTGCTCGACGGTGTAATTGCTTCCTTCAACGAGCCTGTCCCGGCGAACGAGCAGCCCGTCACGTTTGGCATCGATGTAATAGGTGGATGCCAGTCCTTTTTGCTCAACGATATAGTCAAAAGCCTCTACAGCCGTATCGTAATCTTCATCATTGGCAGCAATTTGTGCCAGGTGATAAATGCGTCCGCCATTCTCTCCCAGGCGCCGGTCGAGGGCTTTTACCTGACGGAAAGCACTTTTATAATCTTTGCGTTGGATGAATACCCAGGTCAGCATTTCCACATAGGGAATCGACTGGTCATCATCCTGGATGCGTTCATATAGTTTAGCCTGCAATTCCAGAAAATCATCTTCGGAAAGGTAACGTTGGAAGTAGGTTTTGATCTGGTTCGATCGCTCCGGATTCATGACCAGACTGTTCAGGTAATTGTCGATCATCTTGGGAATATCTCCCTTGCGGCGATACAGCTCCCCAAGGTTCAAGGCAAATACATAATCGTCTTTGAGTATTTTGGCACCTTTTTCATAAGTGGCAACCGCTTCATCATATTTCTGAAGTCGCATGAAAGAACTGGCCAGTTGAGTCACCGCGTATTGATCACGAGGCAGGTTGTCGATCGCTGTTTTGTATTGCTCCGCTGCCTTGTCTGGTTGTTCCATCCGGTCGTAGATCTTCCCATAACTCACGTACAGGCTCACATTCTCCGGCTGTTTACGCAGCTGTTTTTTGATAACCGAAATGCATTCGTCATAGGCACCCTGCCCCAGCAAACTTTCGACGTATCGCTCAAAATAATAATCACTTTTCGTTTTGTCGTAAAGTTTCTCATACATCACGGCAGCTTTTTCAAACTCACCGTTCTGATAATATTGTTGGGCCAGACGGGCATCCTGCGCACTGGCAAACAGGGCTGAAAGCCCCAAAATCAACACAAAAACCAATTTCTTCATGATCATAGAATTATACTCAAAAGAACGCAATTACCTTATAAAAGTTGCTTCTGCGGGAGGGTAAAGATACGATATTGATACAATTCTATGGTTCCTGCCTTCCACATTCGTGTAGGCACCGGGCTGTCCACTTCGCTCCCATCCCTGGCACTGCTCGTCCCTGCGCCGCCCTCCGCTCAAATCGCTCCGGCCAAAGAAAAACATATCCCCCTCTTCGAGGGGGAATAATTAAACCCCAAAAATTCTCCGAATTTTAAAGTTTAATTTGGGGGTGATTTTCTCAGTTTTCAGGGCTTTCCCGGGGGAGTCCCCCCCCAGACCCTATTTGCTTATTCAAGGTATAAACCACCTACTCCAACCGGAAATGCACCGGCAAATTAAACTGCACCCTCACAGGCCTTCCCCGCTGTTTGCCAGGAGTCCATTTCAAATCACTATTGGCCATCATATTGACTACCCTCATAGCTTCTTCACCACATTGACCGCCAATATCCCGGATCAGTTCAACATTAGATACGGAGCCGTCTTTTTCCACCACAAAGGAGACAAAACATCTTCCCTGGATGCCATTTTCCCGGGCGATTGCAGGATACTTAATTTTTGATTGAACAAATTGTAACAATTTCGTATCTGCACACTTCTTTTTATCTTCTTTTGAAGCAGACATATCCTCACACCCTGGAAACCTGGGCATCTCTTCTACTACTTTAAAAATTGGTGGCACATCATCTTCCTTTTCCTTTGGTGGGGGCAATACAATTTTTGCCGGTTTAGAGGGTCCAACCGGCTCCGGTCTTACAAACTCTTTTAGGGAAGGATCGACAAATTCCACCGTATCTACCTGTGCAGTATTTTCTACCACAACGAATTCTGGTTTTTTGGGAGGAGGGGGTAACTCCTTCTTTTTTTCGTGTTTGGTTGGGATTATTTTCACCTCATCAATGAATTCCTCACCCCAAACAATATTTACTTTCACAGGAGGGTCAAACTGCGTCCAGCCAAAAGCCAGTACTGAAACTCCGAGAGCGACTACCAGCCCAATATTAAAAAACGTACCACTATACCGAAAGACATTCACCGGCAGGTATTTATTCCTTTCTGATAACTTAAAGGGTTTTGATGCTTCAGCGTTTTTTGAGAAGTTCTGGTGTTGTTTTCTGTGCAGATAAAAACGGAAAAAGGTGATGCCCATGACCATTGCCGCAATGATCCCTAATAGCAGCATGCCAAGTGTATTCCCGTTGATGGCGATATTCAACAAGTTCATAATAAAAGGATTTTAATGATCTGATATTCAGTTTCTTATAAGATGTTCCAGGCAGGAGTTTTGGTGGGAGTAAACACTGAAAATTTCAAGAAAATTTAAAAAAGTTGCCTAAAAAATGTCACATTGGCCATGTTCGTGGCTTTTATATATGGGGGCTGGGGGCAGTGAGGGCCTCACTCAGAGTGAGGCCCTCACTGAAAAAACAGACCTCCGAGGTCTAAAGGGGGTAATGCCCAACAAAAAAAGGGTTGACCTCATCAGAGATCAACCCTTTTTTATGGTAGTCAACTAAGATTACTCAAGTTTGAAGTGTACGGGCAGGTTAAACTGCACACGTACAGGGCGACCACGTTGCTTTCCAGGAGTCCATTTGATTCCTTTTTTATCCATAAGGTTTACAACGCGCAGGGCTTCCTGGCCACACTGGCCACCAATGTCACGAACCAGCCGCACATCGGAAACGGAACCGTCTTTTTCGACGACGAATGTCACAAAACAACGTCCCTGAATACCGTTTTCACGAGCGATCGCAGGGTATTTGATATTTCCCTGGATAAACTGCAAGAGTTTGGTGTCCGCACAAGTTTTCTTTTCCTGCTGTGTTCCCGCAACATCTTCACACCCCGGGAAACGAGGCATTTGCTCTACCACTTTGAAAATTTCCTCTTCTTTTGGAGGTGGTGGTGGCGGAGGAGGCGGTGGTGGCGGCGGAGGTGCGTCTGGCACCGGATCAGGGCGGACAACTTCGGTATCATCATCGATAGAGTTATCTACGAAGTCCGGCTGCTCATCCTCCAGCACTAATTCATCAGGTACCTCTTCAATCACCGGTGGTGGTGGCGGAGGAGGCGGTGGTGGCGGCTCAGCGGTACGAACGATTTCTTGCTCCAGGTCTATCTCGAGGTCAGCGAGAAGGTCAGAAACATCGATCACCTTTTCGTACTGTGTCCAGCCAAATGCCAAAACAATCACACCAAGGGAAATAGCAAGTCCGAGGTTAAAGAATGTAGAGCTGTATTTAAAAGCGTCTACCTCAGGATACTTGTTCCTGCCCTCCAAAGGAGAGCTGTGCTTTTGATCAGCAAAGGTAGAGGCAAGATCTTTTTCCGATTGTCGGCGCAGTTGCATTCTGACGAGATAAATCAGCGCCAGGATGCCAACCATTATACCTAAAACCGCCAGACCCAATGCCTTACCACTAATGGCAATATCAAGTAACAACATACTGACAAGGTTTAATGATGCTTATAAATAGATCCGGAAAATCCTGATCTATCTAAAGGTTAATAAATTTCAAAATAATCAAACTACTTAATGAGCCGATAATATTAGCAACAATATCAAGAAATTCAAAATATCTCCCGGGAAAAAAATAATATTGTCCTAATTCAAGAAAAATCCCAAACCCGGCACTGATAAGAACCGCCCAGATGATATTTCGGGTAGTCAGACGCTTTTGCCTGTAAAAACCTCGGAATAACAACAGTGTAAGTATCAAATAAACACCTACATGTGCGATCTTGTCTGCTTCCAGCAAATCTCCCAGATCAATTTGGGGAAGATTTTTTCCGGGTGTGGCCGATAAAACAAAAATTACGGCAGCCCAGATGAAAGCCGGGATAAAATTCTTCAAACTGACTCAATTATTTCAATAGATGAAGCGATTACTTTTTTTGGTGCATGTAAGCTTAATTTTTTTTAAATTAATTACAATGACGCCTCATAAGCTTCCGCATCCATCAAAGAATCCAATTGTGAAGGATCAGACATTTCGATCTTGATAATCCAGCCTTTCCCGTATGGCTCTTCATTGATCAATGCCGGATTATCTCCTTCTTCTTCGTTCAGTTCCGGATTAAATTCCAGTACTTTTCCATCAACAGGGATAAAGAGATCAGAAGTCGTTTTTACGGCTTCAATCGTGCCAAAAATGTCCCCTTGTGATAATTCTTCGTCAACGGTGTCTACTTCAACATAGACCAATTCGCCCAATTCGCTTTGAGCAAAATCGGTAATGCCAATATAGGCAATGTTCCCTTCTTCAACTCTGATCCACTCGTGGTCCTCAGAGTATTTGAGATCATTAGGAAAATTCATATTAAGATGGTTTTATTTTTGTTTTTTCGCTTTCGCCGGAGCTTTTGCTTCCGGTTTAATCCATTCTTTGACGATATCTGTGGTTACAGATTTTGGTCTTTCCAAAGGTAATCCCAGAGCTCTTGACCAGCACATAGCAGAAAGCACCCCTAATGCACGTGAAACTCCAAACAATACGGTGTAAAAACCATATTCTTTCAACCCGTAATGTACGAGCAATGCTCCTGAGTGCGCATCGACATTCGGCCATGGATTTTTAACTTTTCCAAGACTTTCAAGAATCGGAGGAACCACTTCAAATACCTTCCAGATAACATTGATAATATCACTTTCCTTACAATACTCTTCCGCGAATTCCTTCTGAGCCACAAATCGTGGGTCAGGACGACGCAATACGGCATGCCCATAACCCGGGATCACTCTGCCTGAAGCCAGCGTACTGTTGACATAATTGGTTATTTGCTCCGTTGTAGGGGTCTTGGTTCCCAGAGCATCGAGCATATTATTGATCCAGTGAATCACTTCCTGATTGGCAAGTCCGTGTAAAGGCCCCGCTAATGAATTCATACCTGCTGCCAGGGCAAGATAAGGATCAGACAGCGTGGATCCTACAAGGTGGGTGGTGTGTGCAGAGGCATTTCCTCCTTCGTGGTCTGCATGTATGGTGAGGTATAAACGCATGAGGCTTTTGAAATCCTCTCCCTGAATACCCAGCATGTGAGCGAAATTACCTGCCCAGTCCTGGGAGAAATCACGAGGGATATCATCTCCGCCATGATATTTTCTACGGTAAATATAAGTGGCAATCCTTGGAAGACGTGCAATCAGATTCATGGTGTCTTCATAGATCGGATCCCAGTATTCGTTTTTGTTTAATCCTTCATTGTACCTTTTTGCGAAAACACTTTCTGTTTGCATGGCGCTGATGGCAATGCTGAATTGTGTCATGGCATGGGTTTCCACAGGCAGTGCGTCGATAGTATCAAAAACGTGTTGTGGAATTACACACCTGTGTGTCCATTGGTCTGTCAGCCAGCGCACCTCCTCGTCAGTTGGAATATCTCCGGTAAGCATTAACCAAAATAACCCTTCAGGGCGTGGTTGTTGGCCACAATCTCCTTTGGGAAGCAGTTCTTTTAATTCGGGAATAGAATATCCTCTGAAATGGATCCCGGTAACAGGGTCAAGGCGGGAAGTTTCCCAAATCATCATTTTAATGCCTCTGGCGCCTCCGACAACCTGAGACAGCGTTACATCATCAACTTTCTTAGTACCGTGCTTTTTTAGAATCGATCTGAGTTCATCACGGAGTTTACTAGATTTCTCAAAAAATTTCTGTTTTAATGGATCCATATGTTTTGTGTTTATCCTGGGTATTATTAATAAAAAAGATCATGGTACTATTACCGGGTATCAAACTCTGCAAAAGTACTGAATAATTAACACCTTCACTTCATACTTCGTTTAAGATTTTACCAAGAATAAACAAGGCTTGATCATTTGTTAAAAAAATCAAGCCTTGTCAAGGATAATAAGTGGTAATTAATGTTATCCGTTGGTCCTTTCAATGACCTGCAATCTGATTTCTTCGTTAGATAATCCTTGTGCCTTGAGTTCTTTGATGATCTCTGATTCGGCAATTCGACGTTGTGCCTGTTGCTCATTGAAAATTACCCTTTGAGTCTGGTTGAGCATTCTGTACATGGAAGCTTCCGTACCTTTTCTGTTGGCAGACAACTTTTGCAGGTATTTGGTTTTGTCCGTATCCTTAAGAGATGCGATATCCGCGAGATTCTTGAAGTGGCGCTGTTGGATGACAGTCATCTGTTCAACCTGCTTGGTGTCGAGATCGTACAGGCTGGTCAATTCGGTTACTGCCTGGCTTACTTCATTGGAAACTTCACTGGACTGTGCACTGATTGTAAAGGTCACAGCACTCAGGATAAAACATAATAATACCTTTCTCATGTGTTTGTTTTTTAATGGAATTGTTTTAGTTTTTTTGAAATATCGAGATTTTTCCAAGAAACACTCGAAAAATAATTTTTCGATCTGATTGAGTGATACACTTTATATCCCTTTTGTTTCCCGAGGATCCTAAAATGTGGAATCGAAAAGTTATTTTTAATAATTTTCTAAAACAACTTCTGTAAATGATATTGCCCGCTAAAGTACAAAAAATGGTAATTTTGAGCCGTAATTCGAACACAATTTTAATTCATATACAGAGTAATTGTCATTTTACCGCCAATTCGGAGATTTATGCTGGTTATACAGGAGGTTTTAGTTAGTGATGATGTGGTGAAGGAAAATTTCATTTGCAATCTGAAAGCCTGCAAGGGCATTTGTTGCGTAGAAGGAGATTATGGTGCTCCTCTCGATACTCCGGAATTGCACACCCTCGAACATATTTTTGATAAGGTCCGCCCATTCCTGGCAGCAGATGGACTCAAGGCGCTTGAGGAACAGGGGCTTTTCGTTTTTGTCGAAGAAACCAAAGAATATACCACCCCACTCATAGATGGTGGTCCGTGTGCCTATCGCGTAATCAAAGATGGAATAATCACCTGCGGTATCGAAATGGCCTATTATGCCGGGGAAGTTCCCTTTAAAAAACCAATCTCTTGCCATCTGTATCCTATCCGGATACGGGAGAATCGAAAAACAGGATTTGAAGCTATAAATTACGATCGATGGGATATTTGTTCGGATGCCTGTACTTTGGGTAATAAAGAACAGGTTCGGGTTTACCAATTCTTAAAAGAAGCCATCATTCGGAAATATGGTGAAGAGTTTTATGAGGAACTGGAGGCTGCTGCCCAATATTTGGAATCAAACGAGTAAAATTGAAAATTGCCGTCAATACAAGATTTTTACTTCGGGATAAACTGGAAGGCATCGGTTGGTTCACTTATGAAGTGATGAGCCGACTGGTTAAACTTCGGCCGGATGATGAATTCATTTTCATTTTTGACCGACCCTTTGATGAGCAGTTTCTGATGGCCGAAAATATCCGTGGCGTGACCGCCTTTCCTCCTGCAAGACATCCATTCTTATGGTATTGGTGGTTTGAATGGGCAGTGCCGGGACAAATACATGCTTTGAATGCAGATCTGTTTATTTCTCCGGATGGTTTTTGTTCCTTAAATGCCAAGGTACCAACACTGATGGTCACCCACGATATTGCGCACCATCATTTTCCGGAACAAGTCCCAACCATCGCCCGGTGGTATTATAACCATTTTATCCCCCGATATCTGAAAAAGGCCGATCACATCATTACGGTTTCCGATTTCACCAAGAAGGATATTGAGGATGTCTATGGAGTTCCCGCCGCTAAAATGACCGTTGCCCATAATGGCAGCCGTAATATCTTTAGACCACTTCCTGAAGATGATCAAAGAGCAGTCAGGGATCGTTTTTCGAATGGAAAACCCTATTTCTTTTATTTTGGTGCAGTACATCCCCGGAAGAATGTTCATCGCCTGATCTCAGCCTTTGACCAGTTTAAAAAAAATAATTCGACTGATGTGAAATTGCTGATCGGCGGACGTTTTGCCTGGCAGACCGGACCGGTTAAAACGGCCTACGAAAAAGCGGCTTACAAAAAAGATATACACTTCCTGGGGTATCTTTCTGAAAACGACCTCACAGCCCTTACCGCATCGGCTTTAGCAATGGCTTACATTTCCAATTTTGAAGGGTTCGGCCTGCCAATTCTGGAAGCTATGCACAGCGAAGTTCCTGTCATCACCTCCAATGTTTCTTCCTTGCCGGAAGTCGCCGGTGAAGCTGCCCTTTTTGTCAATCCCACATCCATAACAGAGATAGAATCTGCACTCTTTCAACTCTGGAACCAACCCGACCTCAGGAAGGATCTGATTGAAAAAGGAAAACACCAGCGCACCCAATTCTATTGGGACAAAACAGCCTCGATCATCAATGAAACCATCGATCGGATGATGTTTTGATTTTTATCTTCTTTTGGATTTTATTCGTGGAGATCCCTAACTTACCATTTTCTGCTAAAATTTGATTTCTGAGGGATGCTTATTGATGAAGGGTGGGCGGAATGAATTCCGCCATAACGGTATTTTCCCAAATAGGATACACCCGACCCCGCTAGGGGCTAGGGCTTCTACACAAGTAGTATAATAAAAATATATAATCTGTTTTATTTAAATTTTAACCCAATTCATTGTGTTTATTCAAAGTCAGGCTGCAAAAAACTGCCGAATGGCAGAATGAAGAAGGGAAAATGAACCTGCCGGAACCGCAAAACAGCAGAATGTCCAATATCCAATTTAGAATTGCTAAAAAAACTTCTACATTGGTTATTCTGCGGTTCGATATTCTGCGGTTCCGGCACGATTTTCTTGGTCATTCATTCATTTTTCACTTATAACTGGAGGTTTTCTTGAAAACTCGACCGAAAACACATTATAAAAACAACTTATACTACTTGTGTAGAAGCCCTAGCCGCTAGGGGTCCCATATCGGTAACACCTTGCGACTGGGATAAAACTTCGTGCCTTTAGGCCTGCCTGCAGCAGGCAGGTACGATATCTATTTCTCGGCAAGGAAAATCTTTCCGCAAAATCATTAGGTACCTACAGCACCCAATCAGGGGTGATTCATGCCGGAAGTTACCGGGATGGGGTACCTTACGGCACCAAAGGGAGATTATCGATTTGTCATAAGTCATTAGGTACCTACAGCACCCAATCAGGGGTGGTCCATGCCGGGAGTTACCGGGATAGGGTACCTGACGGCACCAAAGGGAGATTATCGATTTGTCATAAGTCATTAGGTACCTACGGCACCCAATCAGGGGTGGTCCATTCCGGGAGTTACCGGGATGGGGTACCTGACGGCACCTTTGGGTGTTTTATGATAGACTGGTATTAGAAGTCCAAAAACTCCGGCCTAACCTCCTCCGTCAGCCACACCCCATTTTGAGAACGGTAAAACTCAATTCCCTGGTCATGCATCTCCTTGGCCTTGACCTTGAGTACTACCACCTTGCCATGTCGCTGGCCGACTTTAATCGCCGTATCCAAATCAGGGGAGAGATGTACATGGTGACGATTCCGCTTTTGAAGACCTTCTTTAAAAATCGAGTCCAGGTTCCGCTTGGCAGTTCCATGATATAGAATTTCCGGCGGCACTTCAGGAGTGTAGCCAAGATCAATCCGGATTGAATGGCCCTGACTGGCCCGGATTTTCTTGCCATCTTCGCTGAAAGCAAAGCGTTTTTTGTCATTTTTCTCAACCACCTCTTCTAACAGTTCCCTGCTGACCGGCGTACCTTTGGCTTTAAAGGCAGCAAGCAACTCGCTCACCTTACACCAGCCCCGCGTATCCAGCGACAACCCGAAAGCATCCGGGTTGTGCCGAAGTACGTAAGACATCTGTTTGCTTATTTTTCTGATGTTATTTTTCATTTGATCCAAAATTTAAATTATTCTAAAAATAATTAATTACCAGCAACCAGCAATGGAGCATAGCGACATCCGCGGCACACCGTGCCGGGACCAGCAACCAGCTCACCCCTTATACTCAATTCCTTCCTGCCTGGTCCATTCAATAACAGTTTCCTTTACCCGCCTGAGCGGCTCCATGTTGCATTTGCCCCGGAATTCCTCCACTGCATTTTCACTGGTTACCGAAATGGTCGCTAACCGCTTTTTGGTATCAGTATCTTCTGTGATTTTCCATACAGACCAGATGCTGAATTTCCCCTCAATACACTCATGCAGGTACTCATCTGCAACACAATGACTCATTGCTTCTCCTTCTTCCAGGATAGCGGTTGGGCGTTTTAATTGTTCAATTCTATAATCACCCAATTCAAAATCATTCTTTTCTGATAAAACCAACGGACTTTCAAGGATGCTGCTTTTCTGGTATTCCAGCCATTTTTCCCATTTCTCCACTTTACGCATAACAGACTTGAGTGTCCGCTTGCTGAAAGAAAATCCGGGAAACATCGGTTCGATTTCTTTTCCTAATACCCAGGCATTGCAAAAGTTTTGGTTGTCGTAAAACTCAATAATGCGTTGCATGATATTCAATGAAATATTTTCCTGTCTTGCCAGAAAACGGAATAATTTCTCTGATTGCATTACCTGCCCTTTTGACCAATGCCTGATGAGCAAACGGATGTGCTCGTTGGGTATACCCCATGAGGCCACCGCAGCCCATCTGATGCCAAGGTCAGGATATTCTACATTTTTTGGCAGATTGTTGAAAAAGAAATTCATTCTGCCGGTGTATTTATATGCGTCTTCATAATCATGAAGGCCTCCACCTTGGGCGAAATGATAAACCATGTTCAAATATGGATATTTACAAACCCACTCTCCCTTTTCTTTATCATAGACACTCATTGAATGGGTGCCATCGTAGTAAAAAGTCTTTTTGAGGCATGGTGGCATCTGATCGGGATACTTTACGCAGGTATGTTCAAAAAAACTCCAGCATAACCTGTAAGGATCGGATGTATTAGGTGCCTTCCATTCGGAAAGTGGACGCACGATCTCACAGGTGTGAATGATATTTTCGATAACCCTGAAAAGTTTGTGGTCGATGATCTTGCGCATACCTTTGTTGGCAAGGACTTCCCGGACAACTTCCGTTTTTGCAACACCGCTGTAAAGGTCTTTTTGCTTGCCGCGGGGAAGTTCGATGAACTTTTTGATTGCCTCGCAAAGGATGGCGATCCGTTTTTTTCTCAAGGGAAGGGGAACAGCATCGAACCGGTATTCCACAGCTTCCAGTTGGTGGGCTACGGTTGGGGTTAACTTAACTTTTTTGGCCTTTTGTTTTTGCTCGGCCAAAAGCTTGCGGAAAAGGGCTTCTCTTTCCATACGTGCCTTCTCCATACGCAATCGTTTAATTCGATTGGCCATGATAAATACTCCTTTTGATTATTGTTTCGAATAAAGGTTGAGCGTCCGTGCAGGACGAAGCGTGGCATTTGCCGGGTATGGATGGAGACACACATAATGATTAATATTTTGTAGGCCTTTCGACAGATTAAAAGAGAAAGTTTTAATTTTTCCTTAAAATCAAAAGCTGCCGGACCGGATTAATGAATTGTTTTTATCTTGGCATCCAAAACCAGCTTTCGCAAAAGAAAGTTCCTGATGTTTAAAGAAAATGACTACTATGAAGAAATTTTGTTTGTTATTGCTGCTTGTCTTGGGCCTCACTCCAATAATTGCCCAGGAAGCTTTGCCACCTGTTTACCCTTATGCAGAAAACGGGAAATGGGGAGCCATTGATAAAGAAGGTGAAATACTTGTCAAGCCGAAATATTCCTCTATTTCGCTCTTTCTACATGCTGACAATGCCAAAGCTTTGGCTACCGTAACCAATGAGGAAGGGTTAATGGGAGCTATTGACAGAAATGGAAAGATCAAAGCAAAGATCAAGTATAAATTTGTTGATCTGAAGGGAAAAGGTGATTATCTCATTGTCACGAATTCAGATAATCTTTACGGGTTGGTGAAAACCAAAAACAAGAAAGAAATTCTCAAAACAGAATATAAATCCATACGCCGATTCCGCGGAGCTAAACTGGGCGTTTCGATTATCCGAAAAGGAGATTTGTACGGCGCCATCAATGAAAATGGAAAACTCATCGCTAAACCTATTTACAAAAAGGCTGAATTAAAAGATGCTTATAAGGATTACCCCGACGTCAAATTGACCAGGGAAGATGGTTCTGCATTTGTGATGGATTGCTGGGGAGACCCGGTAAAAAAAACGGCTGGGGGACGAATGGACGATGATATTATGTTTGAGGACCAGATGATTGAGGAAGCACCTGCACCTCCGCCGCCACCGAAGTCTACAACCAGGAAGATTGAAGTGGATGGACAAAATGCGCTTGAATTTACGACCGCTTACAATGGCAAGGCCACTCCTGAGAAAGATACGCTCTTTGGTATCGATCAGGTGGTTAAAGTTTTTCATCGGTATAAATCCGGCAGGGGATATTGCGTGGATTATGTGATTGCCAAAAAAGGAGACCTGACAGGGATTATCAATTATCAAAACGAGATCCTGACTCCCTTTGAATATAACAGTATCCGCCAAAGAGCCGGCCGCAATTATTTTGAACTCAAAAAGGGAGAGAAAAAAGGAGCGGCTTCCGGAAAAGGAGAACTGATATTTGATGCCCGATTTGATACGATGAAGCTGCACTCAAACTATACGGTTTTCAATGTCAAAATCGGCAACTACGAAGGTTATGTCGATCGCACAGGGCATGTTTATTTGCCTAAAAAAGCACTTAATTAAAAAAAATGAATTCAGTTTTTCGAATGTTTTGGCTCCCTTTTATCCTGGTAGGGCAATTGCTTTATTCGCAAAATCACTTCATCGTTTACGAAGGATCCGATCCACGAACCTATATCATTATTAATGAAAAAGGGGAAGAGATCGCCCAATTGCCGGATGGCTGGAAGGCCCAGAATAATGTGGCGGATATCGGCCTTTTTGAAGAGGGGTATCACGTAATTTATAAAAAGGTAGACAACAAACGGGTTTACCGGCTTATGGATACCCTGGGACAGATCATTGAACCGGAAATTCCTATTGATTATTATTCCAAAATGAGCAATGGGCTGATTTCCGTCAAATCAGGTACCAAAGCCGGATATATGAATGCTTCGGGCAAGGTGGTTATCCCGCTCCAGTTTCAATTTGCTTATGATTTTCATGAAGGGCTGGCCAGAGTACAGGCAAATGGCAAGTTTGGGTTGATCGATAAGCAGGGGAATTATGTTCTGCAGCCTGAATTCAGGGATGTTGCCAACATCAGTGAAGGATTGATCTTTGCGGCAAAGGATGAACATGTATTTGCTTTCTATGATCGTAAAGGAAATCAGGTCATTCCTGAAACAAAAGGTTATTTTAACCCCCATTGTACTTCCTGTGGGCGTGTGTTTCGGGACGGATTATTTAGGGTGAGGAAACAAAAAGGCAATGTTTTATATGGCTATCTGAATAAAACAGGTGACGTGGCAATTGAACCGGAGTTTGAAGCAGCCCATGATTTTCATAATGGAGTCGCATTGGTCAGAAAAGACGGTCTTTTTGGATTTATTGATACCACAGGTACAATTATTATTGAGCCTCAATACCAATACGCCCAACAATTTTATATCAACAGCACCTTGGTTCGGGAAACCAAAGAGTCTCCATATGGTATGATTGACCGGGAAGGAAATTATTTAATTGAACCGCAATTTAAAAATATACCCTACCGAAGGTATAATCTATGGATGGCATCTGTTGTTGAGAATGAACCAACCCCAACCGACGGACAAATTGTTATAGGAAATTATGATGTGAGTAAAGTTGCTACGAGGGTTTTATATGATGACCGGGGTAAGGAGGTTTTGTCGGTAAAGAATTGTTCCAATCTGAAATCTTTAAATGAAGATTTTTTAGTAGTTGAATGGATAAAGAAACGGGGCAGTGTTGCTTATTCGATCATCAATACAAAAGGGGAAATAATCTGGCAGTCCAATCCGGAGTATTTTTATCCGATAGGCGTAAATGCGATTGGTTATTACAAACCTGAAGAAATTGTACAAATAGACCTGAGCCGAGGGACAAGATACGAGCAGGATAAAATGAATTTACCCGTCTTTGCCCCCGAATTATGGACATTCACCAGTCTAAAATCGCTCAAGTTCAACGGTCATTTTGTGGTGAATTTACCAAAAGAGATTGGTCGTTTGAAAAAGCTGGAATCACTCGACCTGACCGATACTCATTTGGAGAAACTACCCGTTGAGCTTTTTGAGTTAAAGCAATTAAAAAAACTGAAACTGGATTATAATTCGAATCTTAAAGAATTGCCCTCAAAGTTTTTCAGGCATATGCAGCATCTCGAAGAATTGAGTATTGTTCGGTGCGGGTTTTCTCCTGATCAGGTTTATGAGATAAGAAAGAAAATGGAAAACACCCGTGTTATTTATAAGTGATGGGCAAAAAGTTTAAAAAATCAAAGGGTTTCAGCGGTAATGACAAGGTCTATGATATTTCCTGTGGCAAATGTGGGCACAAGGTCTTTACCTATCTGAAATTGGGGAAAGGCGGTATTTTACGTTGTTACCTCAGCCGGATTCTGGAACCTCCCGAACTGGAAAAACTACAATATGATCCAGCCATCACCAAACCTGGAGACCTTCCCAACCTCGAATGCCCGGACTGCGGTGAAGTTCTGGGTGTTCCCATCAAAAGAAATGACGGCCGCCTGGCTTTCCGTATGCGGCAGGGGTATTTTCATAAAAAGAAAAAACCATAGATTGATAGCAAATCCCTTAAACTTCTACATTCGATACCTGCCTGCTGCACAACCTGCCTGCAGACCGCAGGCGGAAGGCGGAAGGCAGGTTCAGTATTCTGCTGTTCTACGGTTCTGTCACGTTTGGTTTAACTGCAAGGCACGCAAAGATCACGTAAGGCTCGCAACGTAATTGTTCTAAATTCGTAATTTTATATTTGCGTCCTTTGCGCTTCCATTGCGACCCTTGCGGTTAAAAAATACATTTTTAGCTATCCTGTTTCACCCATGCATTTAATCCAAAAAACCCTTAAATTACCTATCCACAAGCATCGACCCCGACTTCATTTTAAATCAGCAACTAATAACCAACACCCAGAGGCATAGACGAAAATACCGGTTATGCGTGCTTTAAAATCAATGTCGAATTGCCTGTTTGGACTTCTGTCCATAGGTCTGCTTTTGTTGGCCACCTGCAAACATGCCTCCGAAACCCAGGTTGAAATTTTCATTCCGGATGTCAATTTCGAAGCACCGCCCCCTCCTTTGTATTATGAGCTAAATTACGATGTGCCAATCCGTAGTTATTTCGAATTTATGGATAGCCTTGTGGCTCATTTGGATACCACCCTCAGCTATTGCATCGAGGAACATCTGATCGTGCAGGCAAATCCCTGGTTGATCGACACACTCGCTCATACCGACTATTACTACCTCATGGATCGCGGTATTTTCACTGAGGATCCACAAAGTTTATTGGCTTTAAGAAAAGGGGAGCAACTCTTGATACCTGATTCCCTGCAAACGGATTCCATCAGGCGAAGGCTCGAAACTACGGTGATCGATATCAATATTCCTGAATTCAAATTGCGAGTGATCGAAAATGATTCTGTCCGTTACACATTCCCGGTAAGAGTAGGAAGGACGCAGGAAAAATACCTGGCTATGGCCGGTAAAACAGTTGACCTCAGAACAAGGACGGGTGATGGAACGGTCATCAGAATTAATAGATCACCGGTTTTTATCAACCCAAGTGATAATAGAATTTATCAAGTAACCCGAAGAGATGATGGGAAGGTGACCAAGTTGCCGCGTGTTCCCTGGATAGAACCTGAACTGGATGGTCAGCGGTATGGTCAAATGATCCATCCAACGACGAATAAAGCTACTTTGGGGAAGGCCTATTCCAATGGCTGCATAGGTATTGGCGAAGGAGATATGTGGAGGGTTTATTATCATGCTCCTGTTGGGGTGAGGGTCGCTGTTCGTTATGAACTTGAGGTTGTTGATGAAAAGGGTGACACTACGATCCTCAGGAATATCTATCCGGGGTACAAGACTAAACAATCAATCAGAAAATTAGAGTCACAGATTTTTCCTTCCGTATGCAATTGTGGTATCATTGATACTATGGTTCAGTGATTTCTTCTGTCTTACCGAATTATTTACACAAAGCGATGCCTTTACCTTGTGGCAGAAATTTTTTTAAAAAAAAGTTACTTTTTTTCTCCCTGCAGAGTGACCTTTTGAACTTATTCCGTCTGACTATCAAATTCTTGATAGGGTGATATGTTTTCATCAAATCAGAATCAAATTTTTAATTACTAAAACACGTATTTGATCATGGAAAATACAATGGTGTATTTCTCAGAATCAGAGCTGGCTGAATTCAAAAAGGTCATTGATCAAAAGATCGACCAGGCTCAAAAACAATTTAATTTTTACCAGGAGCAGGTCTTCGATTTTTCGGACATGATGGAAGGTGACCAACCTGAATGGGGTGATGAAAACCTGATCATGAAAGACATTGAGTTGCTTTCGGAGCTGGCACAAAGGCAGATCCGGGTCATTGAAAGCCTGGAGGAAGCTAAACGCCGTATTCGAAAACTCACGTTTGGAATTTGTGAAAGCACTGGCACACTGATGGACAAAAATCGTTTGATTGCTGATCCCACCATCACGGACAGTACAGCCGAAGAGGTAATTTTTCCCAACCTGCCATTTGAGGATATGTTCCTGGATTTTGATGCAGAGCAGATCAGTGATTCAGGTTATGGCGAAGAAGAGGAAATGGACGTTAAAGTGCTGTCTTTGGAGGATATCGAAGATGAATTCAGTTACGAAGAAGAATATGATTACTAAAACAACTTCATTAAAAAGAGATGAAACGACCATGATATTTATTAATCATAAATTTCAAACAAGGGTATGATTAATAAATGTTATGGGACCTGCCTGCAGCAGGCAGGGAGCGGAGTGGTTACATATGTGCAGAAAATTTTCTGCATTTTTTACCACAGAAAAATTTTAAACATATGAAAAATTCTAATAAAAAATCGAAAAAGACATCTACCTGGTTGAAAGACAAACCATTGAACGACGGCGGGAGGAAGAAGAAACTTAAGCCTCAGCCACGTTTAAAATACAAACATTTTGATTTGGAGGATGACAAATAACCCCGGTTTGATTAAGTCATCTCAACCATAGAAATAGCCATTCCCCTTTTCTAATGTTTAAAAGTTGAGTTTTTAAAACACCGGTCGCGGCCATTATGCCACGACCGGTTGTTTTTTTTAGATATTTCGGACTTTTTCCTTACGCGAATATGTTAGCCCAAAAAGGAATTTCTCTATGCTCCCGATTCGGTATTGCTGTGTTGCCTTGCCCGTCGCCACAGAATAATAGCTCCGACTACTCCTATCAGGAATAGGATTACCGAAATGATCTCTGCCTGTGTTACCTGCATGCCTGCAAAGTCATATTTTATATTCACCCGGATCTTTTCGATCCAGAAGCGCTCAAGCCCATTGAAGATCAGGTAAATGAAAAACAACATTCCCGGGATGGAAATTCTTTTACGCAGGAACCACAGAATACCAAAAATGGCAAAGGCCATCATGGTTTCGTAAAAGGCAGTAGGGTAGACCGGTTCCGCCAGTCGGTGACAATAACGGTTGGTACATCCTTCCATCAGTATGCCTTCGTTGATCACATTTCTCGGGTAATCCCATGACCACAGCCAATCGGGCAGAAACCACCAGTCGGGAACTGCTGCCAGATGTGCAATCCCCCAATCTCCATCGCCTGAAAAATGGCAACCTAAACGCCCTACTCCGTAAGCAATGATCAATGCCGGAGCGACTGCGTCGAGTACGTGAATGATGGGAATGTTTTTTCGACGCAGGTAATATCCCACACCCAGGAAACCACCAATCAAACCTCCATAAATGGCCAGTCCGCTACCGGAAAAGAACATGCCCGCCGGATCTGCAAAAAATGCAGGAAGGTCTTCAATAACGGCAAATACTTTGGCTCCGACAACTCCGGAAACTGCTGCAATAATGGTGATGGGGCCAATCAAGTCATGTGGGTAGGTATTTTTTATGGTCTCTTTTGGTTTGGGTAGTTTTTTTCTTTGTCCCTGCCAGTAGGTGTATCCTCCAAAGATCAGCGCTCCGACAATGGCAAGCCCCCAATTACCTTCAAGTGTCAGCAAAACACCGGAAGGGTCCCGAAGCATCTCATCATAATTGGTAATGACGTGTGGGATTTTTAAACCAAGCACCAATCCCCAAATAGCATTGGAGATAACCTCGCCTCGTGTAGCCCCGGTCCCTTCTATGATCTTTACCGGCATAGGGTTGAATAATCCTTCTTTGGCTTTTCTTTTTAATTCCTTATTGAGAAAATACGCTGCGGTAAGAATTGCAGTTACCAACAGCAGACCAAAGGTTTTGATCAAAGATAGACCGCCGTCAACAGGGGTTCCAAACAGGTCGTGGAAAATATATGAGAGATCCGGGTACATGGCTTATTTTTATTGCTTAATTGCAAGATTGAGTGATTGCAGAATGCAAGGTAAGGAGGAAACAGGGAAAAATGGGAACAAGGGTTTAGAGATTTAGAAAATTTCTTGATCCCAAATAATTCTCTGGCTTGTAAATCATGTATATTGGAAAACTAATTTCCTTGAGAATTTGGACTTAAACAGGAAGTTGTAGTATCCTTTTATCAACCACAGAGGACACAAATGGAATAAAGAGACATCCCGTACCAAAGGTCGGGAGAAGACACGGAGAACACTGAGAACGTGAAAACAATTTGAACATGTACATTCGATATCACCTGCCTGGCCGAACCCTTTGAACAATTACATGTACATGTACATTCGATATAAAATCTCACCTGCCTGGCGTTGCGGCAGCAGACAGGTTCGGGATTTCGCTACGCTCAACTTAAACTAATTAAACCAAACTAGCCACCTTGCTCTCCATATTACCCTCAGGGGTGATCGAAACGAGTTCTACCTTTTCAACAGTATTCAAAAGTCCTTCTTCAAAAGGCATTTCGATTTTTACGTAATTATCGGTGAACCCGGACACGAGTTTTTTATCCTTGTGTACCTCGAAAAGAACGGGTCTTGTTTCCCCAAGGTGACGCTCATAGAAAGCGCGTTTTTTCTTTTCACTGAGGATGGTCAGCATCTTGTTCCGCTTTCTACGCTCTTCCATAGGCACTTTTTCGTCCATTTCAAATGCCGGCGTATTGGGACGTTCTGAATAAGTGAAAACGTGCAGATAATCTACCTCAAGCTCGTTGATAAAGCGATAGGTTTCCAGAAAATCTTCTTCCGTTTCTCCCGGGAAACCTACAATCACATCTACTCCAATACAGCAGTGAGGGATGAGTTGGCGAATGCGTTCCACTCGTTGTGCGTACAACTCGCGTTTGTAGCGTCTTTTCATCACCTTGAGCTGTTTGTCATTCCCTGATTGCAAAGGGATATGGAAGTGTGGTGCAAAACGTTTGGAGTTCGCGACAAATTCGATCACATCATCGGAGCACAGGTTGGGTTCAATGGAAGAAATGCGGAAGCGTTCAATGCCTTCCACCTGATCCAGTTCTTTGATCAGGTCGATAAACAGCGCTTCCTTTTTGGGGCGGAGTCCTTCTATGACTTCTGTTCCATTTCCGAAATCTCCGATGTTTACTCCGGTAAGCACAATTTCCTTTACACCCATTTCAGCGATCTTGCGGGCATTGGCAACAACGTTTTCAACCGTATCACTTCTGCTGGCACCTCGTGCTTTTGGAATGGTGCAAAAAGTACATTTATAATTACATCCATCCTGAATCTTCAAAAAGGAGCGGGTTCTGTCTCCAAAGGAAAAGGCATTGACAAAATCCTTGGCCGCACTGACCTCGCCGGCACTGACCATACCTTTATTCTGGGTTTTCGAAAGGTCATCGATATATTCCAGAATACGGAATTTCTCTGCAGCACCCAAAACCAGGTCAACCCCGGGAATAGAGGAAATCTCTTCCGGTTTTAGCTGGGCATAACACCCTATCACGATCACCAGAGCCTGCGGATTATTGCGCAGGGCCTGACGAACGGTTTTCCTGCATTTTTTATCGGCAAAATCTGTTACAGAACACGTGTTGATCACACAAATATCTGCACCTTCATGGAATCCTACTTCGCCATATCCGGCCTCTTCGAACATTCTCCCAATAGAGGAAGTCTCGGCATAATTGAGCTTACAGCCGAGGGTGTAGAATGAAACTGTCTTTGGTGTTGCCATGATCGGGTATATAAAATGGCAGAACGGATGAATGTTTGATGATTCACCCGTTCCGGTATCTATTTCAATTATTTTTTAATAAAATTATATCGTCATGATATCATTTTCTTTGGTATTAACCAGGTCGTCTACTTTGGTACCGTAGTTGTCGGTAAGTTTTTGGGCTTCGGCTTCTTTATCATGCCCCATGTCTTCAGGATATCCGTCTTTTACGGCTTTTTTAATACCTTCCATGGCTTTGTGTCTTGCGCTTCTGATACTGATTTTGGCATCTTCACCGAGTGACTTGGCTTGCTTTACAAGATCTTTACGACGATCCTCCGTTAATGGAGGAATGCTGATTCGGACCACCTCCCCATCATTTTGTGGCGTCACACCAAGGTTAGCTTCGAAAATGGCTTTTTCGATAGGGCCGATCATATTTTTTTCCCATGGTTGAATGACCAGTGTACGGGAATCCGCATTAGTGACATTTCCTACCTGGTTCAGCGGTGTTGGATTGCCGTAGTATTCCACTAACAGACCAGCGACCATACTGGCATTAGCTTTACCGGTTCTCACCTTATTCAGTTCAGCTCCCAGGTGCTCGATGGCATGGTCCATCGATTCTTTTGTTTCCGCAATTAATTTTTTAATGTCTTCCTGATGATTTACCATATCCTTAATTTTAGTTTAAATTGAACTGCCCGGTAGCAAAACCAAAAGCAGTTGGGCTTGGCTGTTCCTTTTTAGTTTCGTGAGCGAAGAATCAGATAGATCAAGATTACCAGGGCGGACAATGCTGCAGAAACATAGGTCATCGCAGCCCACCATAAGGCATCTTTTGCTCCGTCATGTTCGACAGTACCTAATTCATTGCTGTCATCGAGCCAGGCCAGGGCGCGCTGACTGGCATCGAATTCCACCGGCAGGGTAATAAAACTAAAAAGTGCCGTAATTGCAAATGTAGCAATTGTTATTAACAAAATAGTGGAATTGCCTCCAACTCCAATGGCTCCAATGGCAAAATATAATAAAAATTGTTGAGCTTTCGCAGCAATATTAACTATCGGTACAATTGCAGAACGTACTTGCAACCAGGTATAGGCATTAGCGTGTTGTACCGCATGTCCACATTCATGGGCAGCTACAGCTGCAGCAGCGATGCTTCTGCCATGGTACACATCCGGGCTAAGCACAACCGTTTTTTTCAAAGGGTTATAATGGTCCGTCAACATGCCACGTCCTTCCAGGATCTGGACATCATGTACATCATAATGTTGCAGCATGGTTTCGGCAATATCCCGTCCGCTCTTTCCTGATTGGATCGGCAGTTTTGAATAATAGGCAAATTTACGTTTCAGCCTGTTGCTGATAACCATGCCTACTAACGACAAAATTCCTGTTATAACAATATATCCTATCATCTTAAATCATTTGTGTACAAAATTCAGCTCTAAGCCACTTTCCGGTATTCTGACCCGGAACTAAAGTATTGGTCACAAAAATTAATCAAGAATATCAAAACGGGTATATGGTCTCAACGCCTCAGGGATAACAATTCCTTCGGCTGTTTGGTTGTTTTCAAGCAATGCCGCCATGATTCTTGCAAGAGCCAGGGCACTGCCATTGAGCGTATGGGCAAGGCGTGTAGACTTACCGTCTTTATAACGAATTTTCAGGCGGTTACTCTGGTAAGTTTCGAAATTTGAAACAGAACTCACCTCCAGCCATCTCTCCTGGGCTGCAGAAAACACCTCGAAATCAAAGGTCAGAGCAGAGGTAAATCCGAGGTCGCCTCCACATAATCTGAGTATGCGATATGGTAATTCCAGTTTATCCAGAACTCCTGAAACGTGTGCCAGCATTTCGTGCAGGGTATCGTAAGATTTGTCCGGATGCTGGAATTGTACGATCTCAACTTTATCGAATTGGTGTACACGGTTGAGTCCACGGACATGGGCACCGTAAGATCCGGCTTCGCGACGGAAACAAGGGGTGTAAGCTGTGAACTTCATAGGGAAATCATTCTCGTCCACAATGACGTCCCGATAAATATTAGTTACAGGAACCTCTGCAGTTGGGATGAGGTAGAAGTCATCTTTTTCCACATAATACATCTGACCTTCCTTGTCAGGCAACTGACCGGTAGCTCTGGCGCTGTCGGCGTTGACCATTAACGGCGGAATGATCTCTTCATAACCTGCATCTGTAGCTTCGTCGAGGAAGAAATTGATGAGGGCTCTTTCCAGTCTTGCACCTTTTCCGCGATATAAGGGGAATCCTGCGCCGGTGATTTTGGTTCCCAGTTCCAGATCAAACACATCGTATTTTTTAGCTAACTCCCAGTGCGGTAGCGGATCCGGCCCCAGGTCGGGAATGTCACCTTCCCAGGCTTGGTAAACCTCGTTATCTTCGTCCGTATTTCCTTTGGGTACAGAGGGGTGTGGGGTATTCGGGATGGTATACAGGCCCTCTGCTAATTTTTCTTTAGTTTCCTTGAGGGTGTTTTCAAGGTCGCTGATGGTTCCTTTTAATTCACTAACCCGGTTTTTAATGCCTTCAGCTTCCTCACGCTTTCCCTGCTGGAATAACTTGCCGACTTCTTTGGACAAGGAATTTCTTTCCTGAAGTGCTTTATCCAATGAAGTTTGTGTAGTTTTACGCAGGTCGTCAAGTTCGAGTACCTGATCTACAATTTTGAGGTCTTCGTCTTTAAAGTTACGGGTTTTTAAACCTTGAATGACCCTGTCTTTGTTTTCTTTGAGAAAGCTTATTTGTAACATAAATTTCAGCGTATTTTCTAAGAAGTTTTTATAATAACACACAAAAGAAGTGCGTTTTATGCTTAACTTTTTGATAATTTTTGCAAAGATACTATTTGAATTCAAAAATTAAATGTATTTTTGCCGGGCATTTATCATAAAAGCACACCAAGCCAATTCTACCTTCCACAATTATTACAATTCATTTTATTGTTGCCTTGTATAAATTCTGAAAGGTCGAAATAAGTTCCAATTCTTATATTTTTTCCTCTGCCACCAGGAAGTTTACATAAGATTTTAACTTGTATTTCTGTTTTCATGAATAATTTATTGGAAAGACCGGCTAGGGTGTTAGGCTGCAATTCGATTGAATCCTCCATTGATCTGCTAAAAAGAACATTCAAATTCGAAAATTAATAATTAGTTATACGTTTCCCTGCTTCAGGGATTACAGAAAAAGAAACACATCAAAAATATTATGATTGATATTTTGCAACTAAATGACATGCTGGTTCCCGAGTTGAAGGACCTTGCGGAAAGCCTTGGCCTTAAAGGGTATAAGCGATTAAATAAACAGGAACTGATCCATAAGATTTTGGATCACCAGGCTGTTGTTGGATCCAGCGATGCACCCGAACAAGAACCAAAAGCTCCTAGAAAGAAAAGAAGCAAAAAAGAAGCGGAAAAACCAGTTGAAGCTTCACAGGAAAAACCTGAAAGAGAAGAAAAAGACAGCCCTTCCGGAGACCAACAGGACGGAGGTAAGAAAAGACCTCGAAAGGTGGTTAAGAAAAAATCAGAAAAACCTGAATTTTCCAAAGAAGACAGTCCAAGAGAAAGAGATAGAGCTCCAAAATATTCTAAAGAGGACAGCAAAAGGGATAAAAGCCCCAAATACTCCAAAGAAGATAAATCAGATGATAGAAGATCTGAAACTGCAGAGGAGAAAGCTCCTCCGAAGTTCGATGTTGAACTCGATGGAATTATTGAAGGCGAAGGTATCCTCGAAATGATGCCTGACGGTTATGGATTCCTGCGTTCATCCGATTATAACTATCTGACTTCCCCGGATGATATCTACGTCTCTCCTTCACAGATCAAACTGTTTGGCCTGAGAACGGGAGATACCATCAAAGGAGCGATTCGTCCACCGAAGGAAGGTGAAAAATATTTTGCCTTACTGCGTGTGAGCAAGATCAATGGTCTTGAACCACAGGATATCCGTGACAGGGTTCCTTTTGACTATCTCACGCCGCTATTTCCTGATGAAAAGCTGAGATTGACCGTCTCTCCAACCGGAAGAGACTTCAGTAACAGGATGATCGATCTTTTTACACCTATCGGAAAAGGACAACGTGGATTGATCGTTGCCCAGCCTAAAACAGGTAAGACTTTCCTCCTGAAGGACATGGCGAATGCAATTGCCAAGAACCATCCTGAATGTTACCTCATTGTATTATTGGTGGATGAGCGTCCGGAAGAGGTAACGGATATGAAGAGAAGTGTAAACGCTGAAGTGATCGCTTCGACTTTTGACCAGCCTGCTGACAACCACGTAAGAGTGGCCGGTGTGGTATTGGAAAAAGCGAAAAGACTTGTAGAATGTGGTCATGATGTGGTGATCCTGCTGGATTCCATCACACGTCTCGCAAGAGCTTATAACACAGTGGCTCCTGCTTCCGGTAAGGTACTTTCCGGTGGTGTGGAAGCAACTGCTTTACATAAACCTAAAAAATTCTTCGGTGCTGCCCGGAATATTGAAGGCGGTGGTTCATTGACCATCCTTGCAACAGCACTGATCGATACCGGATCCAAAATGGACGGAGTTATCTTTGAAGAGTTCAAGGGTACAGGTAATATGGAACTTCAACTGGATCGTGCATTGGCCAACAAACGCCTCTATCCTGCCATCGACCTTACGATATCAAGTACACGTAGGGACGACCTGTTACTCGACAAGGATACCTTACAGCGTATGATTATCCTCCGCAAACACTTGTCGGATATGAAACCGGTGGAAGCTATGGAGTTCATGCGTAAAAATATGTTACATACTTCAAGCAATGAAGAGTTCCTCGCCTCAATGAACGGCTAGGATATCCTTTACCGCTGGTAGTAATTATCCCAAATTTCGGCTTAGGTCGGGATTTGGGATTTTTTTTGCTAGGATTAGTTGATTAGTAGTATGCTAGGATTTATAGTTTTTATTCTCGGGGTGATTAAGATTGTAGACTCTTTTGTACTGTAGGCTTTTACTTCCGAAATTGATCAGGAGCCCAATAGGCAGATCATAAACCTCACAATAGTTCATGGCTTGGGCTAAATGGTTATCCTCCAGTCTGATCACAGATTTTAACTCCAACATTATCCTGTTTTCTACAAAAAAGTCTACTCTTCTGGTACCTATTTGAATGTTGTCATAAAATATTTTCATCACCTTTTCTCTGACATAACCTAGGTTTTGCTTTTTCATTTCGATGGCCAATGCCCGTTGGTAAATAACCTCCGGAAATCCATTACCTAAAACAGAATGCACTTTCATTGCACAGCCGATTATCTGATAAGTCAATTCGTCTTTTATCTTGTTTCTCATTCGGTCACTTTAATACATAAATATTGAGAACCTCAAGAAGAAGCCTCCATATATAAAAGCCACGAAACCCTAAAACGTGACATATTTTTAGGGAGTTTTTTAAAATTAATTGAATAAAGGGCTGGAGATTAGTTGTTGTGAATTTTTTCCAAAGCAACAGGCATGTTCTTATCCTATCATCCTATCATCCTATCATCCTATCATCCTATAAATATGGGATCTTATATCTAAATTCCTATTAATCCTAGGACAACGCCACAAAAATGGCAACGATCAACAAAATGATGACAGCTATGGTAATGTAAAAGCTGCTGCTGTTTTTGTACTTATTGTACATCATTTCTAGTGCTTCCCGCCATTCTACTTTGCGGGCGACACTTTCCTTTACGAGTACAAAGTACCGTCGTTCCATGGCTTTGGGATTGCCATGTTTCTTGAGTATAAAAAATTCTCCGTCGAGGAAGGCAAGCTCGAAGATTTCTCCTTTGGAGCCTTCGAAGCCGAAAATGAGTTTATTTTCCAGGAATCTCCATTCGCCGGTTTTGTAGTTACCGTCTACGGATTGAATGTATTCTCCCTCCTGATTAAAGATGTGCATGGTTATTTCATGGAAATCGTCTGCATCCCTGAATTCAATCCAGTGTTTACCGACATAATACTCCTCTTCCCGCAAATCTTCACTGTTGGATTTGATCTGTGGGATGATCTTGTCCAGGTATTCATCCATCGATTCTGCCGGCGGCAGCTCCGAGTTGAATGCATCGGCAATATTATCAACGATTTTATTATCCAATAACCACGAATTTTATGCAGTCTTCACAAATTACGTAAAAATAACGAAGACTGCAGGTGAATGCGGATTATTCCGGGAATTCGATAGGATCGATCATTGGCAGGGAAATGATCTGTTTTTCCTTTGCGTCGATTGACATGAACCCTAAAATTCCTCCGGAAGCTTCTGCTACGTGTTTGGCAAAGCTCAACAGACTTTCGTAATACAATTGGGCATACCAACTGTCAATTTTAGGAAGGATGGTGTTAAGTTTAGCCAGTTTTTCACTGATCAGGCGCTGCATTTCAGTCAGATCATCAGGCAACTTTTCCAGGTAGTCGTTCAGTGTGTCTTCAAACGTTTCACCAATTTCCCTGTAAAGTGGTTTGAGCTCAACTTTTTCTTTATATCCTCTGATTTTTGTGAGTTTGGAAGCCCATTCTGTTTCACGAGCATCGATCTTTCCGTCCGCTCCAGCAACCAGCAAGGTAACCAATGCAACTGCATCCATTACAATTTCGCGTTCTTCCGCAGTCAATACTGCAATTTCCTTTACCATTTTAAATGTTTAATTTTCGCCAGTTTAATAATGATCAATTAACTGAAAATGAATTTTTTATATGCAAATAATTGCTTTCTCTTTTGAAATGGTCGACACATCTTTTTGATGAAAATAAAACCGAATTTCAAAAACAAAAGTTTAACCTTCGTCATCGAATGTGTCCCTTTTGATGCAAAAGTAAAAAACAAATCCAAAATAGTGTTTTTAAAAATGCGGGATTTTTCTTTAGTACTGCTTAACTTTGCGCTTTTCAATACCTCTACACATACTTCATGAGCGAACAGATAAAACACGAGTGCGGAATTGCATTGGTGCGTTTGTTAAAGCCACTCGATTATTATCAGGAAAAATATGGTTCATCCTTGTATGGCCTCAATAAGTTGCGCCTGCTGATGCAGAAGCAAAGGAACCGGGGACAGGATGGTGCCGGATTGGCTACGATAAAACTCAATCCCACTCCCGGGAAAAAATATATCAGCAGGAAAAGAAGTGTCGCATCTAATTATCTTGCGGATCTTTTCAAACAGGTTTACTGGCACTTTGAAGATCTGCCTGAAGACAAACTCAATGATCCGGTTTGGCTCAAAGCCAATAAACCCTACGTTGGGGAGGTGCTTTTAGGTCATCTCAGATATGGGACCCATGGGGATAATTCCATCGAAACCTGCCATCCGTTTCTGCGCCAGAATAACTGGATCACCAGAAACCTCATCCTTGCCGGGAATTTTAATATGACCAATGTGGATGAACTGTTTGGTCAGCTCGTTGAATTGGGCCAGTATCCAAAGGAAAAATCTGATACCGTTACGGTTCTGGAGAAAATCGGACATTTTCTGGATGATGAGGTGGAAAGGCTCGTCAACTGGTATAAACCTAATGAATTCCCAAATGATAAGGTCAATAAGCTTATTTTTCATAAGCTGAATGTACGTCGCGTTTTGAAGCGTGCCTGCAAAAAATTCGATGGAGGCTATGTGATGGGAGGTATGATCGGTCACGGGGATGCTTTTTTCATGAGAGACCCATCAGGTATCAGGCCGGCCTTTTATTATATGGATGACGAAATAGTGGTTGCTGCTTCCGAGCGACCAGCTATACAGACTACCCTGGATGTACATTTCAATGATATTCATGAATTGCCTCCCGGACATGCACTTGTCGTGAAATACGACGGCAGGGTTAAGATCAAGCCATTCACCAAGCCCCTGGAGCGTAATGCCTGCTCCTTCGAACGAATTTATTTTTCCAGAGGAACCGACAGGGACATTTATCTGGAAAGAAAAAAACTAGGGGAATTGATGGCGGATGAAATCATGAAAGAAATCAATGGTGATTTTGAAAACACTGTTTTTTCCGCAGTGCCCAATACGGCTGAAACGGCTTTCTTCGGCCTGGTGGAAGGCTTGGAAAAACAACTGAACAAAAGAAAACATCAGCAAATCCTTGAATTGGGTGATCAACTTGATTCTCCGGACCTGGACAAAATACTAGCCTTAAAACCCCGATTTGAAAAGATCGTGGTAAAAGATGCCAAACTCAGGACTTTTATCGCCGATACAGATTCCAGGGGGGATATGGTTTCCCACGTATATGATGTAACTTATGGTATTGTCAGGAATCACGAGGATACGCTGGTTTTGTTGGATGATTCTATTGTCCGGGGGACAACCATGCGCGATAGCATTATTCAGATCGTATCACGCCTCAAGCCTAAAAAGATCATCATTGTGTCTTCAGCTCCTCAGATCCGCTATCCGGATTGTTACGGTATCGATATGTCCAAGATCAATGAATTTGTGGCCTTCAAGGCTCTGGTAGGATTGCTCAAGGATAATAAAAAAGAACACCTGCTGGATGAAGCTTATAAAAGATGTCTGGCCGCAGAATCTTTGCCTAAGGAAGAGGTGAAAAATGAATTGATCGAGCTTTACAATGAATTTTCCTATGAAGAGGTTTCTGATAAGATAGCTGAAATCATAACTCCGCCTAATGTGGAGGTTGAGGTAAAGGTTATTTACCAGACCATTGAAAATCTGCACCTGGCTTGTCCGAATAACAAGGGAGATTGGTATTTCTCAGGAATTTACCCGACTCCAGGGGGCAATAAGGTGGTTAACAAAGCCTTTGTCAATTTCATGGAAGGCAAGGATGAGCGAGCGTATTAGGGTGATTTTGGTTACTGGTTACTGGTTTCTGGGTTGAAAAAAAACAGGGCTTAACTTGAAGTTAAACCCTGTTTTTTTCAACATGTAATATTAGTTTAATCCCAGGAAAACTGTAAATCCTAATTTCAATCCAAACGTTCCGAAAACACTCCTGTCATTATCATCATTGTCCTCTTTGTCTTTAATAGTCAATGAATTATATCCTAGTAGAAAATCAAAGGTAACCTTTTCTCCAAGAGGTGCTGCAAATCCAGCTCCACCTCCCACAGACATAATACTGGTCTTTGACTCCATATCTTCTAAAAAGGTGTTGTCAGAATAGTCATAAGTGTTTTTAAGCGTACCAAATGACCCGGCAATTTCAACGAATGGCAATACAGGGGCTGATAAAGGAACATAATATCTGACAAAAGGCCCGACACCTAATAGTGATTGAGAGTATTTGTTTATAAAATCTCCATCTCCTTTTGTAGAAGATATGGCCATGTTAATATCCAGCCCTACAGCAATGTCGTTTGTCACGAAATAACCCACCTTGGGAGACAAATTAAAAGTGGTCGATTTTTCTGGGTCGGGTTCTTCGAAACCATCCGCATCGCTTTTATACTTTACGCTTGAAAAACCGATACCCACAAAATCATTGCCAGCTCCAATCATATTAAAAGTTGATGACGACCCTACCATAACATTGCCTTGTTCTGTTTGGGCTTCCAGAGTTCCAAAATGAATCGTAGCCAGGATAACTGTTAAAAATGCAATTTTTTTCATCATGCTAAGTTTTAAGGTTATTTATTGAAGTTTTTTTAATAGTTGAACCGGGTAAAAATGGAGTTTTTTACCAAAGAAAATACCTGAAAAATAATACTACGTTGCTGGGTGAAATTTATCGAGGCAGAGTCATTTTAACGTGCAAACCTTCCCTGTCGTTCTTCTGATGCCAGAGAACGAATAAGTTGTCTAAAATTTACAAAATTTTTAAAGAAATAATAGAATTATACGCCTTTTTTTTGACATTTCTCCAGCTATCTAAATCTTTAGGAGAAATTCACAAGACTCAAAAGTGGCTGGTTTAAATGACTATATATTTAGGTAAGCCTTACACCCCCGAAGTCTTCCTGCCTTCCGGTTGCTGGTTACTAGTTGCTGGTTAAAAAAGGGGCTAACGTAAAATTCAGTGTAATCAGCTTAAGATGGCGGTTTACGGTATACGGTCCACGGCCTACGGTATTCGATGAGGAGCAGGCTGTGAATGATTTTTGTTTCACATAGTTTCAAATTAGTACGTGGACAGAACTACTTTAAATCAAATGTTTTCCTGAAGCGAAACAATTAGGCTATACCGCAGATGATCCAGCCCGTACATGAAATGTCGGGAGGGCCGTGAAGAAGCACTGAGGGCCGCAGTTTTGTTTGTTTTTCTCCGCGAAACTCCGCTTCTCTGCGAAACTTTGCGTAACAGCTCTCAGCGCCTTCTTGATTGAATAAAGTATTTTGATCAAAACTAATTTTGTCCGCTTACTTTGTTTCAGGAGGTTTTTGGTGTTAAACCCTATTTTTATGCGTGATACCATATGATTATCATAGCAAAAACGGACATGCCCACAAATCCGTTTATCATGATATCATCTCCCATATACTCTTTAAATGATTTTTCCCTGTTGAAAGGCTTGAAAATCAACCAGCGAATGAAGGCTCCCGGAAAGGAGAAGATTACTGTTGTTAAAATCAGGGCGAGTTATAGCTACGGAAATTCACAATGGCATTAAAACTGTCTGCTAAAAATCCAGCAGAAATGACGGATAATTGCACCGGGCATTCCGAAAACGATTAAAAAAATAGTTGAGAAGGATTAAATTCTAGGTAAACCCTTTCAAAAGCTACGGGGCTTTGAATTTGATATTTCTAAAAATGAGGTTGCTGCTTAGTTTCCTTTATGATTGGTATTAAAAATTGTATATTTTTTGCAGCAATAATTCAATTTCTTTTGCGTTCTATTTAGTTGCTTTTAAAATACCTGCTTTTGAGGTTTACACCCCCGAAGTCTTCCTGCCTCCGCCAAACTCCCCCAAATTGGTGGAGATCCCGATATGGTGAACCTTCTGACCCAGGTGGAAATTAGAGCGGCCATAATCCAGCCGGAAGGTTTTGACTTTCACACCAAACCCAAAGGAAAATCCGGAAAATCCGCGGAAATTGGAAATGGTCATTTCTTTTTGTCGAAGGTGGCTGTATCCCAATCTCAGCCTCAGGTTTTCTTTTTTACCTAGGAGGAATTCTCCGCTAAAGACAAAATGCCTGAATAGGTTATCTGCAAAAATGGAAGCCTGACTGCGTTCCTGCGGCTCTTCTCCCAGAAATAAAATCTCATCCTCTGCTTCCGGATCATCATAGAGGATATCCCATTTGTCAAAGTAACGATAAACGATGGATAAACGGAAAGGCAGGTATTTGAGTTGTTTGGAAACACCCACCTGCATTTCGAAAGGAATTCTTTCGGGGTTATCTTCCCTATACGTCGACAACTGGGTGCCGAGATTTTTTGCCAGGAGAGTAACGGATAACCTTTTCGAGGTATCAGCATAAGTTGCGGAGAGATCAGTGGACAGTCCCAGAGAGTTATAGGATTCAAAAGAGGAGGTGATTAGTTTGACGTTCGCACCAAGTGTCAGGCGCTCCTGCCATTGATAACCGGCTCCCAGGGTAATGGCAAATTCGTTGGCTTTAAAGGTTCCCAGAACATCCCCTCTGTCATCCGTTAAGTCAAAGGTGCCGTAACTGGTATATTGAATGCCTCCGTGGAAAGTAGTATTCCATTGGGAAACATGATGCCCGTAACCGAAATAGCCGAATTTGATGCCCGCCACATGAAATCCCTGGTTAAAACTAAGACTACCATGCATCCTCTCATTGAGAAGTGAAGGGGTGTGGTAGGCAAGAGCTACATCCTCATCGGAAACGGTTATCAGGTGCCCCCCAAGAGCAGAGATCCTGGAAGAGGATGGCAGGTTCATAAAGTCATATGTGGTCTGCCCGCCAATCTGGCCGAAAGATTCTATAAGAATTGATGTGAAAAATAGGAGCGCGAGTAGTTTTTTAGTCATGGTGTCTAGTTTCTGGTTGCTGGTGGGCTGGTTTCTGGTTGCTGGATTATTTAAACTAGTAACGAGCAACCAGTAACATGTAACTGAATTACTGAATTTCTTCTTTTTTCCAAATGGTTTTACAGATACCGTTCTTGCAGTTCATGGTTTTTATATGTTCTCCGTTCTCGTCATAAAGTTTTAAGGAGCCATGTTCATTATCGCCACCCTTGTATGTACCTTCCGCTTTTAGCTTCCCGTTAGGATGGAATTCCTTGAAAGGGCCATTTTCTTCATTATCCCGGAAGGTAACTTCCTCCATCAATTGCCCTGTATCATAATATCTTACCCAGGTACTGTCCATTACATTGTTGACATAGTTGCCTTCCTGTTCCAGTTTTCCGTTTGGGTGGAAAACCTGATAAAGACCATCAAAATTTCCATGAGAATAATGCTCAACGATTTGCCGGGTTCCTGTTTCTACATAGAAAATTATACGACTACCGTGCAAGGTGTCATTTTCATAATTAGCCGCTTCAATAATCCTGCCGAGAGTATCTTTACGAAGGTAGAGTCCCTGTTTTGCAAAATCAGATTTTTTGCGACTATATTCAACTGTGTTATCGTATTCGTCTTTCATGGAAACTACTTCAAGATCACTTGCCAGCTTGTCGAAGGTAAAATAGTCTTTTGAAGGTCCCATGGTTGGAGCTACTTTCTCTTCATTGTCATCTTCCAAATCATCGGTAACCTCATTGACCCCCTGGTTTTCACAATTGGTAGCCAAAAGGCCTAATCCGATAATCACACTGTATAGTCCAATCTTTTTCCACATAATAATCTGAGTTTTATTGTGCATACTGCAATAACGGCAAATATTCATTTGAATTATTGTTAGAAATACTATTTTTTGGAAAAATAGTATTTCTGCCAGCCCGGCGACTGAAGAGGACTGCTGACTGTGAATGAATCAATGTGTCTGGTCAAAGTCCTGAACAATCCTCAGGGCCATTTCGATATCATCATAAAATTCCTTGATCAGGGGGAAGCTGAGATTAGACCTCAGTATCCGGGGTTCAAGGATATCCTTTTCGGAAGAGATCCCGGCAAAAATTTCTTTATTGATGAAAGAAATGTATACATCCTTTTTATTCTTCTCAATAAAGTGAACGATGGCCTCCTGCATAGGATCTGAAAGAATACTGACCACATGTGTATCTTCCGTTGCATAAACCATAAATTTTTCCCGGAAAGATTCATTCAGGATTTCGTGGTCTACATTTTGTCCGCCCAGCCAGGTAAAGTTTTTGATGGCCCGTGTGAGAAATTGACGCTTTTTGCGAGGCCATATAATGATCTTACCTTCTGTTTCTTCATTAAAAATAGCATGCAGAAAAACGCCCTTGAAGTTGGTTTGTAATTTATTGCTCACAGGAGAAACTTCCCTTACATCCAATTCGCATAATTCAAAATCCATTTCTCCAATCTTACCCGTGATATAATCCTCGCCCTTATAAAAATCGGCTCCTGTACTAAAAATTCCGCTGCTCATAAACCTGCCTTTGTCAATAAACTTTTTAGAATCGTATTTCAATTCCTGGTAATTGACCAGTTGTTCGTTCATGAAATGCAGGATAAGACCAACTATCCTGGGTTTGAAGGTGAGTACAAATCTTCGAATTCTCGACCCGAGGTAGAAAATATAAACCCCAACTGGCAAAGTCAGCAGCAGGGTCAGGAGAAAGATGTTAATATAGATATCCAGAATGATCAAAATGATCAATAGTGTTCCGGAAAGGAAAAGGAGGTTCAACAGTCTTTTCCGGCTATTTTCCATCCTCAACAGTTCGGGATAAATGCTGTGGTTATAAAAAATCCGGAATTCTCCTTCCCGCTGTTTTTTACCGGCATTGATCATTTGCAGCAAGACCCCCTCTTTCATAGAATAAGGGGAGAAGACGATTTCTGATGCTCCGGTAATCTTTAGGATATACTTCATTAACAGAAATGCCACCACGATCATGTCTACCCTTTTTTTCGGCAGGTTCTCCATTTCCAGTCTTTCATTGAAAGTGGCGGAAACAATAGTTTGGAAAAAAGCCTTAAACTGGTCGATCGAAATGGTAAAGGGTTTGCTGCTGTCTTCCTGATAACTCAGCTGCTGCAAGACATCAAAAGATCCTGCTGCCCCAATGAGTCGTTTGATCTGATATTTTTCAATGGTACGGGCCAGGGGTTGTAATTGCTCCTCCAGGAATTGGTGCAAGACTTCCCTTTCCTCCATGGAGATAGGATCGCTTTTATGGAATTTATGGAAAAGTACCGCAATGCCCACCGGGAAACTTTGAGCCCAGAGAATTCCCGATTTGTTGACAATAATAAATTCAACACTTCCGCCCCCGATATCCATGATCAGGTCGGGTTCATTTTTGGTGGGAACCATATAATTCACCCCGGCATAGATCAGCCGCGCCTCCCTCGATCCACTAATGAGCTGGATCTTTAATTCTGATTCCTGTTTGACTTTTTGGATAAATTCTTCTCCATTGGAAGCGGTCCGCAATGCTGCGGTTCCCAGAGCCATATGAGTGGCTACATCAAATTCATCCAGCTTCTGCCGGAAGCTTCTCATTGCTTCGAGACCTCTTTCAAATGCTTCCGGACAAATAGAGTCAATACCTTTGGCCGCCAGTTTTACAAATCGCCTTTCCCTGTAGATCTCGCGAAAGCCATCAGCCCCGTCGTCCTCGGCAATGAGGAGATGGAATGTGTTGGTTCCTAAATCTATTACGGCGTATCTGTACATAAAACGAATTCCATGTTATTGACCCTGCTGCATGTTTTGCTGAGCAGCTTTTTTCTGTGCGTTCACCTGAGCAAAAATATTGGAGAAAAAATTCACCCCACTTGGAGTTAAATTATTGGCGTATGCATATTTCCCATCTTCATAAAAAAGGAAATATAGACATTCCTGCCGGAAAAAGATATCCGCTTCGGCAGCATTACGACCCTGAATCTGGAAAAATATCCTGCCTACCGGCTGACAACCGGCATTGAGGGTTTGCGGAACCGTGGTAGAAACATAATTCAACATTCCACGAATGTCCTTAGGGTTGCTCTGATTGATAGAGAAGGATTCATAATAAAAGATGACATCCACATAATCACAGCTATCAAACAATATTTTTACCTTTTCCTGAGGGTAACCTGGCAGGGTGTTAGCAGTAGTGCCTGCATTTGCAGGGGGAGTCTCCGTGTTAGCAGGGGTAGAAGTGTCGGAAGTTTTTCCCTTGTCAGTTTCTGAGCCACATGCATAAATAAATACTGCCAGGATCGAGATGAAAATTAACTGTTTCATTAGTATATTTTTCTAAATATTTTGATTTGAAATAGTAATCAAAAATGATACATAGCTCTTAATCCGATTACTCTGCTGAAAAACCTTCCGTTGTCAGAGTTCGCCTGGAAATTACTGAGCGACTTTGACCATCTCAAGTTAAAGGACAGGTTCTCATTAACGAGCAAACTTGTTTCCACAATAAAGGAAAAAATGTTCGAATTATAGTCCTGAAATGCAGAAATATCGGCCCCGGTTACATCGATCACCTTGTAATTGATCATCCTCGCATAAGAAAAGCCTGTGCCAAGCTTAAACTTCCATTCATTAAAATGCAACAATACCGGCACTTCGACCATATTGAATTGCAATTTGTCATAATTCAAACTGAAATCATCCGCAGAGGCTTTACTGCCCTGTTGGGTATATAAAATACTCAATCCCATTTCCCAACGTTCGGTAAAAATAGTGTATACCTTTAATCCGCCCTGAAGTCCCAGGTGGTGAAAGCCAATGAGGTCATCTCCATCGACCTGATTAAAATTCGCGCCGACCACTGCCGCCGCTTTGAATCGCTGCTGAGCCTCCCCACTCGTCGAAATAGTAAGGAAAAGCATTATCGTCAGAGCGGATATTATGATTCTTTTCATAAGTATAGGTCTGGTTTATATTGTTTCACATTGTTTAATTTTGTTTGAGATGGTTTGAAATCGTTTAGGAGGGTTTAAAAAGCAACATAGAACCATATCAAACCAAGTCAAACTACTTCAAATACTTTTTATCATTATTCCCTTACGATATCCTGCTCCATCCCCTCAACAATTGCTTATTTTTCGCCAGGTACTGTCGGATTGGGTTGTTCTCGGGCTGCTCCAGCTTGGGGTCCTCCTCCAGAATTCGGGTGGCCACCTCCCTGGCAGTTTGCAGGATACGTCCGTCTTTGGCGATATCAGCGATCCTGAGGTCGAGGATGCCGCTTTGACGCGTACCTTCAATATCGCCGGGACCTCTGAGGCGTAGATCAGCTTCTGCAATTTCGAAACCATCATTGGTGCGAACCATAGTTTGAATTCTTTCTTTCCCTTCGTTACTCAGTTTATATCCGGTCATCAGAACACAATAGGATTGTTCTCCTCCTCGTCCGACACGTCCCCGCAACTGATGAAGCTGCGATAAACCAAAGCGCTCCGTGTTCTCAATGATCATCATGGTAGCATTGGGAACGTTTACACCTACTTCTATAACGGTTGTTGCTACCATAATCTGCGTCTCGCCATTGACAAAACGTTGCATTTCGAAATCTTTGTCTTTGGCCTTCATCCTTCCATGAACAACACTTATCTGGTATGCTGGTTTTGGGAAATCCCGGCTCAATGCTTCATAACCTTCCTGGAGGTTGTTAAGGTCAAGTGTTTCCGACTCCTCGATCAGTGGATAGACCACATAAATTTGTCGCCCGAGTTTTATCTGCTCCTTCATCATGCCGATGACCCGCAGGCGATGTCCTTCGTTCCGGTGAATGGTCTGGATCTCTTTTCTTCCGGGAGGTAGTTCATCAATAACAGAAACATCGAGATCCCCATAAAGTGTGAGAGCCAGTGTCCGGGGAATTGGGGTTGCTGTCATCACTAAAATGTGAGGAGGGTAGGGAGTATTTTTCTTCCATAATTTGGCCCTCTGAGCTACCCCAAAACGATGTTGTTCGTCAGTTATAGCCAGCCCCAGATTTTTAAACTGCACAGGGTCTTCAATTAGGGCATGGGTACCTACCAGAATGTGGATCTCTCCGGCTTCAAGTCTTTCAAGAATGTCCTTCCGCTTTTTACCTTTCACACTTCCCGACAAAAAATCCACCTGAATGTCAAGTCCTTCCACGTATTCACTTATGGAGAGGAAATGTTGCTGGGCCAGTATTTCCGTTGGAGCCATCATCGCAGTCTGGTACCCATTGTCCAGAGCGATGAGCATGCACATCAAAGCAACCATTGTTTTACCACTTCCGACATCTCCTTGTAGGAGTCTGTTCATTTGAATGCCTGAGCCCAGGTCACGTCGAATTTCTTTGATTACCCGCTTTTGCGCTCCGGTTAGTTCAAAGGGTAATTTTTCCTTAAAAAACCGGTTGAAGAAGTCGCCTACTTTTTCAAAATTATATCCCTTAACCGCTTGTTTTCGCCCCAGTTTTAATTGTAGTAATCTGAGTTGTAAAAAGAACAATTCCTCAAATTTCAACCTCCTGCTGGCAGCCTGAAGCACTTCTTTGTTTTTAGGAAAGTGAATGTCCTTTAATGCTGAGAAATGGGAAGGGAATTTAAAAGCCTCGACCATTTTTTGTGGCAGGTTCTCCGGCAGGTCTGCTGGTGTGAGTTTTTCCCAAAGTGCAGCCATCATTCGTCTGCGTGCCTTGGACTCGACGCCTTTGGAATTCAGTTTTTCCGTACTTGGATAAACAGGGGCAAAGGTGATGGCCTTTTGAGTATTCTCCTCGTTCACTTCCTCCATCTCCGGGTGGGCAATATTCAATTGATCCTTAAATGCGGAAATGCGTCCGTATACGACATATTCTTTCCCAACTACCAGGGATTTTTCCAACCAGTGAATACCCGTAAACCAAATGAGGTCAATGACCCCGGAGGCATCCCTGAACCGGCCATGTAGTCGCCGCCGCCGGCCCTGGCCGGATACGCTGAGCCTGCGAAGAACTCCTTTGAGCTGGACGTTGCCTATGTTGGGATGCAATTCTCTGATACTGTGAAACCTGGTTTTGTCAACATAACGGAAAGGATATTGGTTGAGCAAATCGCCAAAGGTGTGAATGCCAAGCTCCTTACGCAATAATTCACCCCTTTTAGGACCGATTCCCTTGAGATATTCAATTTGTGTATCCAATATGTGATTCCTGGCAGACATCATGCAAAAGTACCTAAGTTTTTCCAAAGGTAAAAAGCCCCTTGAAAGTAATATGGGAGTTCCTTGTCTATAAAACCCATCCTCTCGTCCTCTCCATTTTTTAAGATGGTAATTTATAATCGCCATTATTTTATCTTTACAATTAAAAATGCGAATCACACCCCTTTCGGCTGTAGTTTTCCTGGTGCTATTGACCTTGTTGTTCCAATCATGTAAGTCCAACGAACCGTCCAGGGAGTTTTCGCTTTCGGGGAGTATTGTTGGCATCGATGAGGGACTGGTAATTCTTAAAAAACTGGAATTGGCTACCAACAAAACGGTGGCTTTAGATACGGCTGTAATCGAAAAAGGAACATTTACTCTACAAGGATCAGTGGAGCAGCCCTATCCCCATTCGTTAGTGATCAATGATAGTCTGCAGGTCAATTTTTTCCTTGAAAATTCAAGTATTCAGATAGATATCAATACCCGTGAAGGCCATATGGATGTTGCCGGTTCCGTTTCGGATTCTCTTTTCCAGCCATATTGGTCGCGTTTGGAGGAATTATGGAGCTATGCGGATTCCCTGCAGCTGCAGGGGCTTTTGGCAACAACCAATGAAGAGCGCCGTGTCATTGATTCTTTGATCGAGGAGCAATCCAGTGTGGAGATGTTATTCTCTTTGGAATTTATCAACGAGTATCCTGGTTCTTTTGTGAGCCCCTTTGCCGCTTTTTATTTTGTGCAAACCTATGAAGTATCTGCGGAAGGTCTTCGGGAACTCCTGGACAGTTTTGATCCGGAACTTGAAAACTCCGTATATGTTCAGGCTTTAGAGGAGATTTATCAATTAAAAGCTAAATTGAGCCCAGGGCAACCTGCTCCTGAAATTGTTTTACCCGATGAAAAAGGTAATGTTCACAAACTTGCGGATTATCGGGGTAAACTGGTGTTGATAGATTTTTGGGCTTCCTGGTGCCGCCCCTGCCGTGAACAGAATCGATATCTGAAAAGTCTTTATGAAGAACAAGCCGGAAAGGATTTCGTCTTTATCAGTATTTCACTGGACGAAAACCGTGAGGACTGGCTCAGGGCCTTCCAACAGGATGAGCTGGACTGGCCTCAACTCTCCTCCCTGAAAGGATGGAATACACAGGCTGCCATGGATTATGGAGTAAAGGCCATCCCGCAGAATTTTCTGATTGATTTTGAAGGCAATATTCTGGGACAAAATGTGATCATTCCTGAGCTTAAGGTTATTTTAGAACAACTACAGTAGCACAGACTTTAGTCTGTGGTTTTTAGAAAATATCGACTTACGTTTTTTTTTCTAATTAACCCCTCACCTTGAACACCATGAACAAACCTGGTTGTTAAAAGACATACACCCAAGGTTAAACTTCGTTAAATTCCTAAAATCATTCTTTTTAGGTTAAACCAGTTTCTCCAGACGAAGTCATAGGTTTCAAATACTATTTTTATGGATCTTACGAGAGACAATGTGTTTCATTTATTTTCCCGTGCGGGTTTTGGAGCTAATAACAGAGAGGTCACCATTTTTTTGGCTGAGCATACGATTGACTCCTGGGTGAAGGCTCAGAAAGCCAAGGATCTTTCTACAGAAATCCCTGAATTTACTTTCGGTAATGTTCGCAAGTTATCCAAAGAAGAACGGAAAGCACTGCGGAAAGAAATGTTGTTGTTGGGCAACAGACTGAATGTCCGGTGGGTAAAGAGAATGGTTGAAACCAACAGTCCGCTCCAGGAAAAAATGACGCTTTTCTGGCATGGTCATTTTGCCTGTAGTGTTTTTAATATGAAGGAATTACTGGCCTTGAATAATGTTATGCGCAATCATGCTCTCAGTGATTTTCGAACGCTTTTGATCAAAGTTTCCCAGAGTGCTGCGATGATCAAATACCTGCATTTACAGCAAAACAAGAAACAAAGTCCCAATGAAGATTTCGCGAGGGAGTTATGTGAATTATTCACCCTGGGCAGAGATAATGTTTACAATGAAAAAGATATACCCGAAATCGCCAGGGCCTTTACCGGCTGGATGGTGGATGGTAAAGGAAACTTCTTTGTGAATAAAAGGCGTCATGATTCCGGGCAGAAGACCATCTTTGGGAAAACCGGCCATTTTACCGGTGAGGATGTCATTGATTTAATCCTTGAACAAAAGGAAACAGCACATTACCTGGCAACCAAGCTGTACCGGTATTTTGTAAATCCGGAGGTAGATCAACAAAAGGTGGCGGAGTTGGCCAATGTGCTTTATGGTACGAATTATCATCTTGGCAGAACAATGACCTATCTATTTAAGACTTCCTGGTTTTATGGATCCCAAAATATCGGAGTAAAGATCAAAAGTCCTATTGAATTGTTAGTCGGTCTTTGTCGTAGTTTCCACATACAACTCGAAAACCCCCAGGGATACCTAATGATCCAGAGGATCCTCGAACAAGTATTATTCAAACCACCAAATGTAGCTGGCTGGCCCGGAGACAAAAAGTGGATCGATAGCAGTCGTCTGGCTTTTAGAATGAGATTGCCATCGGTATTACTGGCCAATGGAGTGATCGACCTGGCTCCTCCTGTCGACTTGGAGGCCAATCCGGAAGAAGATAAAAAAAGAGGATTGACCAAAAGATTGGGTGCCCAGGCTGACTGGGATAAATTCTTAAAAGAAAATAAAGGTGTGGCTTTTGAAAAATTGCTATTGCGAAGCCCACTAAGTCCTGCAGCATCGAATTTATTGAAAAGCAGCGAAGTAGAATCTGAAAAAGAAATTGTCCTCAGAATTCTTTCACTACCAGAATACCAACTCTGTTAACCAGCAACTGGAGCGCAGCGACATCCCGTACACAAAGTGTCGGGGCAGCAACCAGCAACCAGCAACCAGCAACCAATTACCATTATGCAAAGAAGAAAATTTCTCAAAAATACAGGATTGATCGCCAGCGGCACTTTTTTGGTGCCGGGCTTTTTGAAGGCCGGATATTTTGATGCCGGTTTGAATACAGGCGGTAAAAAACTGGTGGTAATCCAGTTGAGCGGAGGTAATGACGGACTCAATACCGTTGTACCTTTTGCAAGCGATAACTATTACAAGGCCAGACCATTCCTTGGGCTCAAGGATAAGGATATCATCAAGCTGGATGATTTTCAGGCATTGAATGCCAACCTTGCAGGATTAGCGGATCTTTACAATCAGGGTGATGTAAGTATTCTCAACAGCGTGGGATATCCAAACCCGAATCGTTCCCATTTCCGCTCGATGGACATCTGGCAGTCGGCCAGCGATTCGGATGAATATGTATTCTCCGGTTGGCTGGGAAGATACCTGGATCACAACTGCAGCCATGCTCATGATATCGTCGAAATCGGGAATACCTTATCCCTGGCCATGAAAGGAGATGAACGTAGCGGGCTGGCGATGAAAGATGCCAAAACCCTATATCGGGCAGTTCGTGATGATCATTTCGGACAATTAACCGATTTGGCAAAAGGAACTACTGCCGGAACTTCCAACCTCGATTTTTTATATAAAACCATGATAGATACCCAGGAGTCGGCCAAATATGTTTATGAAAAAACCAAGGTATATCAATCGAAAGCCGAATACCCGATGAATGGTTTTGCCAAAAGTTTGAAAACCGTTGCAGAGTTTATTCAATCCGGTGTGGAAACCCGCGTTTATTACGTGTCCCTGAATGGATTTGATACCCACGTGAATCAGAAAGGAACCCATGGGAGACTGCTGAAAACATATGGCGACAGTGTGAAGGCTTTTGTCGATGATCTGAAGCAATCCGGACATTTTAAGGATACCCTGATTTTGACCTTTTCAGAATTTGGGCGACGCATCAAACAAAATGCCAGCGGAGGCACAGATCACGGGAAGGCGAATAATATGTTTCTGATCGGAGATGGTCTGGAAGGTGCCGGTATTTTTAATAAAATGCCTGATCTTTCCAAAGCCGATAAAGGAGATGTGGCCTTTGAGATCGATTTCCGCCGGGTATATGGAGAGGTTATTGATCAGTGGTTGGGAGCAAGCTCCAGTCAGGTGTTGGGGAGGGATTTTGAATCGCTAGGTATTATTTAAACATGGTATTAGCCAATTGAGGATAGAACCAAAACCTCTTATTTGTTATGAATCAGGAACGTTTTGATTATAGCCTGAAATTTTCCGTGTCTAGGTAGATATTGACTTTTTATTGGTGAGCTTTTGTTTGATATTTTGGTTGTTGAGGAGTAAGTGATTGGTTTTCGAAAAGGTTTTATCAACAACTTAAATTCAAGGTTCCACAAAGAAGTGTCGTTAATCGGGGAAGTAGGTTTTTATCTAGCGAAACAGTTTTAGAGAAACCTGATTTTTTCCAATCGATAAAGCCAGGCAAAACATTGCCGCCTTTTATTTTCAGGCTTTTCCCGACATTATTATGTACGGGATTTCGCAAGGGCTCAATTTGTATACTTTTTTAGCCGGAAAAAAGGATATGCCTCGCCGGCATTAGGCGCAGCAAAGAGAAAGAACCAGTAGATTCAAATTGCCGATAATGAATTTGTTAAGTTCCTTTTATTTGGGATTTATCTCAAACCGAAACAAAGAAGAATTAGAAAATTATTAAAGTCGGAGTGAGTCCCAGACAAAAAAAGCGTTCCGGAAAACTCCGGAACGCTCCATCAAAAAACTTTCATATTTATGCTTAACCATTCAGCAAAAAATCAGTCAGGTCTATAGACTGAACCTTGTGCTGATGTATTTTATAGCTTTGGACCAGCTGCAAGGATCTCAGGGTTCACACCAGCTTCAAATTGTTTGAAGTTCTCCTGGAACAATGTGATCAGCTTGTTTTTGGTTTTCTCGTATTTGCCCATTTCTTCCCAGGTGTTTTTAGGGATGAGTTTCTTGGCATCAACACCAGGGCATTCCAGTGGAATTTCAAAACCGAAATTCGGATCGATGGTCGTTTTAACATCATCGAAAGAACCATTATGAATGGCATCGATGATCGCACGGGTATATTTCAGTTTAATTCTCGCGCCGATTCCATAAGAACCACCAGTCCATCCTGTATTAACTAACCATGCCGTTGCACCTGACTCCTTCAGTTTTTTAGCCAGCAATTCCGCATATTTATTGGGGTGCCACATCATAAAGGCAGCTCCGAAACAAGCAGAGAAAGTAGCTTCAGGTTCTGTAATACCCATTTCTGTTCCGGCAACTTTTGCGGTATAGCCTGAAATGAAGTGGTAACTTGCCTGCTCAGGAGACAATTTAGACACCGGAGGCAAAATACCAAAGGCATCACAAGTCAGGAAGATGATATTTTTAGGAGTTCCTGCAACACAAGGAATCTTCACATTGTCAATGTGGTGAATAGGATAAGAAGCCCTGGTGTTTTGAGTAATGGAAGTATCGTGGTAATCTACCTTTCTGGTTTTTTTGTCATAAACAACGTTTTCCAGAACGGTACCAAAACGGATAGCTCTGAAAATGTCTGGTTCTTTTTCCGCAGAAAGATCAATGGCTTTTGCATAACAACCACCTTCAATGTTGAAGGTTCCGTCTTCAGTCCAAACGTGCTCATCATCACCAATGAGTTGACGCTTAGGGTCAGCACTTAAGGTCGTTTTACCTGTACCTGACAAACCAAAAAGTACAGAAACATCTCCTTCTTCACCTACGTTAGCAGAACAGTGCATTGGCAATACTCCTCTAAGAGGCATGAGGTAGTTCATAATACCGAAAATACCTTTCTTCATTTCACCGGCATATTCAGTACCAAGGATAACTATTTCCTGAGCTTCGATATTGACATCAATACTCGTTTTGGAAGTCATGCTTGGAGTGTGTGCGTTGGCAGGGAATCCCCCGGCGTTGAAGACTACGTAGTCAGGCTCACCAAAATTGGCCAATTCTTCAGCAGTAGGCATGATGAGCATATTCTGCATAAATAAGGCGTGATATGCACGAGTACAAATGATACGTACTTTCAGCCTGTATTTTTCATCCCATCCTGCAAAAGCATCAACTACGAAAATTCTTTCTCTCGTGTTGAGGTAATCAATAGCGCGTTCACGATTAATGGCATAGATGTTTTCATCTATAGGGATGTTAATATCACCCCAATCGATATTGTGTTCTGATTCGGGATGTACGACAATTCTTTTGTCCTTAGGGCTTCGTCCTGTTTTAGCTCCGGAATAAACCAGTAAGGCTCCAGTATCGGAAATGGCAGTTCCCTTTTCTGCGCGTAAACCTATTTCATATAGGCCAGGTACACTGGTGTTTCGGTGAATTTCCTGTACGCGGATTCCGTACTGTTCAAGATTAAATGCCATGGATCTGTGTTTTTAGTTAGTAGAAATTATTTGCCAGCGAAGGTAGTACATTTTCTGACTTGGTAAAAGGCCATTTTAATGATAATCCTCAACCAAAAAGGCAAAACCATATTGATTTTTATCAATTTGGCGTATATCTGGTGTATTTTGGTTTAGGGAGAGTGTTTTTGACACAAAATTGACATCATGGGACTTTCTTTTTGAAGCTCATTTTGTTCCTATAATAGATGCTGCTCATGAATCAATTTTACCACGGGTTTAATCATGCCTGAATAAGGATCCATCAGGGGGCTGATCTTCCTGCCCGCCTAAAACTACTATTGTTACCATGCCTCAGTTCTAAGCCTGAAAATTTGACACTTTAATAATTGATTTACAGGACATTGTGTCATGTTTTTTGTGTTAAATATCTAAATTTCATGTCATTTTTTCAGAGCCTGTCTGCTGGCACTTTTATTGAACACTGTTTTTTGTAATGAAAGCTAAATTGTTTAACCAAAAACAGATAAATTATGGGAGCTTTAGTTAAATGGAATGAAAGCGGTTTTCCTGCTTTCTCAAAGATGTTTGATGATTTTTTTAAAACTGAATTCCCTGTTTGGTCCCACAATAACTTTGCGGCTGAAGGAACCACCCTTCCTGCTGTAAATATTAAGGAGACAGAAAAGGAGTTCAATTTGGAACTGGCTGCTCCGGGTATGAAAAAAGAAGATTTCAATATCGGAGTAGAGGATGATGTGTTGACCATTTCTGCAGAAAAGGAAGTTTCCAAAGAGGAGAAGGAAGATAACTTCAATCGCAAAGAATTTTCTTATTCTTCTTTCATGCGCAGGTTCAACCTTCCTGAAAGTGTAGAAGCGGAAAAAGTAACTGCGAAATACAGAGATGGTGTACTCTACCTTACCCTTCCGAAGAAGCCGGAAGCACAACCAAAGCCAGCTAAAACGATCAAGATCACCTAAAAGCTGCTAAAGGACTGAAGGTCCGATTATGGACCTTCAGTTTTTTCTTCCTGTTTAAAATTAAGAGAAAAGGTTTAAAACAAACCTGGCATATCCGGGGCTTTGTTTTGCCTGAAAATCCCGATACTGAAGAAAATGAATTACAAAGATTATTATAAAATACTGGGCGTCAGCAAAGATGCGGATAAAGCTGCCATCAAAAAAGCTTACCGCAAACTTGCTGCCAAATATCATCCCGATAAAAATCCGGGAGATAAAGCTGCGGAAGAACAGTTCAAGGCTGTTAATGAGGCCTATCAGGTATTGAGTGATGATGAAAAACGGAAAAAGTATGAGCGGCTTGGTGCCAATTGGGAGACCTACCAGCAAACGGGATTTGATCCTTCCCAATTTCAACGGTCTAAGCAAGGAGGTGAAGGTCAGACCTTTTATTTTGAGGGAGATCCATCCGAATTCTTTGGCGGAGATGCAGGAAGCGGATTTTCTGATTTTTTTGAAATGTTTTTTGGAGGAGGTGGAACCCGTGTAAATGATGATTTTGGCGGATTTGGCAGAGGGCGTAGGAAACGTGCTGTAAAAGGCCGGGACGTTGAGGCGGAAATGGAAATCACCCTGGAGCAGGCCTTTTCGCGGCGGTATGAGATCCTTTGAATTAAATGGTCAAAAACTGAGGATAAAAATAAAACCCGGTGTTTATGACGGATTGCGGATAAGGATCAAGGGAAAAGGACAGCCAGGAATAAACGGGAGGCCAGAACGGAGACCTGTTTATTCATTCGTTTCAAAATGATGCCTCACCCGAATTTTACCAGACAGGAAAAGGACAATTTGGTGGTTGATAAAACACATCGACTTATACACAGCGGTTACTCGGCGGTAAAATCAACCTTCCGGCTTTTGACGGAAGTCTATCCATAAATGTTCCCAAAGGTTCCGACAGTGGTAAAATGTTGCGCCTGAAAGGGAAAGGGATGCCCAAATACGGCTCCTCCGGGCGGGGGGACCTCATCGTAAAATTACAGGTCACCCTGCCAAAAAAATTAAGTGATGAAGAAGTCCGGTTGTTTGAACAACTGAGACAGATCAGAAAAGCCTAGGGGAATTTCCCCGGGCTTTTTTTATTCCTTGTTTTTCGATTTGAAGAAATAAAAATTGACATGCATAGAAAAATGTCTTATTTTTATTTATTGTAAAGCGAAAGTCTTTGAGGAAGAATAGAAGGAGTACTTACCTCGAACTCCCGGCACACCCAGATGTCGAATGTCTTCCGGTTTGTATGACCCGGATTTGAAAAACAAATGGAAAAACACCGTATGGCTCACAATTGACCTTATGAAACGCTCGCCATTTTAGGGTTTTCCGTTTTTAAGTTTGATTAGTCTCATGAGTTGTGAAGTGAATTAACTTCAGGTGGTCTTGTTGACTGCCTGGTGTTCATCATATTTTATAACCACAAAAAAATTAAAGATGGATTACACCACAATTCATCCGCTATGCGCAAGCCAGGCGCATTACATTGATTTACATCTTTGGCGCGGAGCTCCCCAGAATTTAGACGAAAATCGGCCGGTTCAAATACTTGTTAATCAAGGATTTGTTGTTGGTTTTTGCCCGGATCGCTTACAACCTTTATGGTCCGCTTATCGAGTTGCACATGCTGATCAACATGTCGACTTTCAACGGCCATTGAGTTATTATGATGATATGAGACTTGAGGAAGAATTTCGCATTGGTCGAAATACCTTTGGAAGGATAGGAGGGGTACAACTCAATGTTGGACATATGACTCCAAATGAAGTTATTAATCGCCAATTTGGACGCCTTGCTCAAATGGAAACGTTTTTGATGTCTAATATGAGTCCTCAGTATGGTTCACTTAATCAAGGCGTTTGGCTGAAGTTAGAAAATGCTATTCGTTCAATAGAGGATGACCCTGACAAAGATCATGTTTGGGCTATAGTTGGACCAGTTTTTGGAGAAGAACCACCTTCTATTAATCGAAGGCAAGGCAAATACCTACCTATCCCTGAGTCTTACTATTGCATTATTGTAGATCCGTTTAGATACCCGTATGACACTCCCTCAAGGGTCCATATCGATTGCTTTATTATTCCGCAAGATGCCCCAAGGTCTTCAAACCCTGAAGATTATCCCGCGACTCTTGAAGAAATTGAAGAAGCTACAAATTTGAGATTCTTTGCCTCCTGGGGCAGGGAGCTTCCGCTTGGTTTCCAGGCGCAGGAAGCATCACCAACCGAAAGCCGTTTGATGCAAATATTAAAGAAGAATAGAGAAGAACCCCAACTTAGAGGTTCGGAAATTGAAAAGGCCCGCAGTGATGCAAAGACAATTGAGGGGCTCATTGAAGCCTTAAAATATGAAGCTGCTCAAATTCAGAAACTAGGGCGTGCACTTACGGATGAAGAAATAATTCGATTGCAGACAATTCAGCACACAATATCCTGGCTTATTCAGGCTCGTGACCTTTCAAAACCATCAGTTGAACCCGTTGAACCGGTGAATCTAATAACGTATAAGATAACTGATGATATGGATGATAAGCTCAAAAAAGGAGCGCGGACAGCCTGTAATTTTTGGAATCGCTTTGTACAACCAAAATACTCAATTGTGATTCGTCTTGGGACATTTACACAAAGTAGTACCACTATAGCCCGTGCTTATAAACCTTTCGAAAAAGAAGAGGTGCGTTACGGGAGAGTGGAGTTTAATACGAAGTACCTTGGCCAGTTTTCATCAAATGAAATTGCAGGCACAATTATTCATGAGATTGGTCATTCACTTGGTATTGGCTGGGATGAATGGGGTAAACTGTTTAATAAAAATACTGGAAAATTTAAAGCTAGTGCTATAAAAAAGCTTAATGACCTTGCACAGATGGAGGTTGAATTAGATGGCGGGCCCGGCACAGCTTTTGCTCATTGGGATGAAAGAATATTTGACAAGGAGCTGATGACTGGAATCCAGGATCAAGGAGAGCATGTACTTCCTGTTACAATTGATATCATGGGAGTTCTTGGTCATACCGTAATAGAACGACTGGGTGCAAAAACTGATCTTGAATTATTATTGCAAGAGGCGGTGAGTATGGTCTTTACTCGTCAGGATGAGATACGTAGTTTGGATCTTGAACATTTTGAAGAAACTGAAATCTTCGAAAATATTCCTCACAAAAATCCTTTGCCAGCTGAAAGTGTAAATTAAATTGAAGAGTTGGGGAAGGAAAATTTTCTTCCCCTCCCAAAACCACAAGTGGGAACTCACTGTAATCGTGAACTCCCACTCCAGTTCGAAGTTACCGAATAACTTCGACATGCCAGGCTACGGTTGAGAAAACTTTATCCGCAATTGTTGTGCCTTTTAAAAAAGGTCTGACATTTTGGATGCTGACTAAATCAGTGGCTCAATCTTCCCGGTTTTACCTCTTTAGAGCTAAAAGATTTCAGGTCTACATGCTGATTTAGCCTTTCCGTCTCCGGTTTGTCTCCAGCTATCTCTTACCTGGTAACTCGCAATATGTAGGAAAACGAGGTAGTTGCGCAATGACGAAGGTCATCTAAGATGAGTGACTTTTATCAATCTGTTTCAGGCGTATTTTCCTGAAGGCTTATTCTACCACAAAATGATACCCAACGCCTTTCAAGGTAATAATCTGAACCCCGGGATCAGCTTTCAGATAACCTCGCAATTTAGTAATGTAAACATCCAGGTTCCGGGAGTTAAAAAGGAATCGTCTCCCCAGACTTCTTTAAGGATGGTTTTGCGGTCCAGAGCCTTGTTACGGTGATCAAATAAAATCCTGAGCAGTTGGGCCTCACGGTGTGATAGCTTCTGAGTTTTATCGTCGTTTTTTAATTCATGTTTTCCAAGGTGAAAAGAAAAGCTGCCGAATGAAATGATATTTCCATTTTGAACCTGCTGCTCACGACCTCCAGTCAGTTCGAGTAAATTGTTGATCCTAATAATGAGTTCCTCCATACTGAATGGCTTTCGGATATAGTCATTACCTCCGGATTGGAATCCTTTTTTCAGGTCTTCGGTTTGGGTCTTGGCAGTCAAAAAAATGATGGGAATATTAGGATCAGTTGCCTGATCTCCTGCCCCAGGGTAAACCCGTCTTTATTGGGTAACATGACGTCCAGAATGCAAATATCCGGCCTGAATTGCTCAAAAGCTGGAATAGCATGCAACCCGTCGTCCACCATGTTGACATGGAACTGGCGACTTTCCAGACTTTCTTTGACAATCTTGCCAAGGAAAGGTTCATCTTCTACGTATAGTACTTTTATCACTGGTTGCTGTTTACGGGTTGCTAGTTACTGGTTACTGGTATAGAAATACTATTTTTCTTAAAAATAGTATTTCTGGAAAATACAATGCCCACCGTATGCCGTCCACCGTAGTCCGTATGCCGTCTACCGTTTATCGTCTACCGTCCTCCGTCTTCCTTCGGTAAACGCACCTCAAAACAAACCCCGCCTTCCTTCCTGTTACTGGCCTTGATCGACCCCCCATGTTGACGAAGTACCTCTGCCACATAGCTCAATCCAAGGCCATGCCCCTTAAAGTTGTGTTTTTCTCCGGAAGGTACCCTGAAAAATTTTTCAAAAACCTTGTCCAGGTATTGTTCGGGGATTCCGATGCCGTTATCTGATATTTTTAAAATAATTTCCTTACCAAGGTCTTCTATCCCTATGTCAATCTCAGGTTCTTTATTATTGTATTTCAAAGCATTTTCAATCAAATTGTACACTACATTGGTCAGGTGGATCTTGTCTCCGTTGATCCCGGTTCCTTTGGGTGATGACAGGAAATTAACCCTGGCTTTTTGCTTTTCAAATTGGAGTTTCATGGAGGAAAGGATACCTTCAACCAATTTATCCAGGTTGATGGGCTCTAACCTCAAAGTGGGTTCTTTTTGTTCAAAAAGAGACATTTTCAGCACCTTATCCAC
>CBDDLH010000009.1:0-150068 GCA_965230565.1 Saprospiraceae bacterium
AAGGCAAAAATTTTGAGGTCTGTTTTAGTGCAGGTGGCCTATTTGGTAATCTTCCTTGGAGTGACTTTTTATCACTTCCGGAGGAAGGATATTTTAAGTTAAAATTTAACCGCAAAGACGCCAGGGATTCGCAAAGTGCGCAAGGACTTAGGCGTGAAAAAAGGAAAAGCTATGTACAAACAAATATTACTTCTCGCAACACTTCTTTTATCAGGAGTTTTCCATGAATGCCCAGGACGCTTCGAAGGAAATCCTTTTGGCATTAAAAGAAAAAATGGAAATGGTCGAAAAATATACCGTTGATGCCCTTATCAAGGTGGAAGTCGATTTTATCAATATCAAAGACCGTGAGGCAAAGATCTCCTTTGAAGCTCCGGACCAGTTTGATTTTAAATCAAAAGGCTTTGCCCTGCTTCCCAAAAAGGGTATGCAGATGGATTACATCAAAATGATGGATGGCGGGTTTACCTCCATTTTGGTTAAAGAGGAAAAAATGCGCAATGTGACCACCAATTTGATCAAGGTTATTCCTGATGATTCCTCCGGGGATATCGTATTGGCAGAAATGTGGGTCGATCCTGCAACTTCTATTATGCACCGCATGCGTACCTACTCCAAAGGTTCCGGGACCTATACTATTAATTTCTTTTTCGCCGATCACCCTTACGATTTGCCTGATAGGGTAGAAGTTACTTTTGAGGTTAAGAATAATAAATTGCCCGTTTCCATTACGGGCGATTTTGAATCTTTAGGGAAAAAAGCCGAGGAAGGTAGCAGCGAAGGAAAAGTGATCGTTGAATACTCCAATTATGAGGTGACGGGCAAATAATGCTTTGAAGCTCCAAAGCATATCGGACGGATTTAGTAACTTCCAGCAGCAAAATTAATAATGATGCATTGGATATTACTTGCCATTCTCACGGCTGTCTTCTTTGGAGCTTATAACATTTTCATAAAACTTTCTTCCGGGCACATCAACCAGATCGTCGGAGCTGTTATTCTTCAGGTAGTGGCTGCAGTACTTGGGGGAATAATCCTGTTGGTGCTTAAATTCACGGATAGTTCCATGCAGGTTTCTCAAAAAGGAATCTGGTTTGCGATCTTCGCCGGGGTTTTCGTCGGACTGGCGGAAATCACTTCCTTTTATGTATTTTCAAAAGGAGTTCCGGCCTCTGCAGGAATACCGGTGATTATTGGTGGTTCCGTGGTTGTGGGTGCTGTACTTGGAATACTGTTTTTAAAGGAAGCCCTGAACTGGACCCAATGGCTGGGTGTGATAATGGTTGTTTCAGGAATTATTTTGATATCCAGGCAATGAAAATACTTTTTCATGAAGGGTTTGCTTAGATCAGAAACCTCTTTAAATGTTGGGGGGGAATTTACCTTCCGTTTTTTGACAATTCACAATTATTAAAAGTGATCGATTTTGGTTAATTTAACTGATCCCCCTTCACACCAAAATCCGGGATCATGAAAAACAGAGCGATCACTAAAAAGTACAAAAGCCTTAACCTGGGAGAAGTAGCCCTTCCTGTATGTATCGAAAGAAGTCAGGATAATGAACTGGTGGATATTGAAGGTAATGTTTATATCGATTTTACCAGTGGTTATGGAGTTACCAATGTGGGGTGGCAGCGAAAAGAATTGATTGATGCCGCTAAAGCCCAGCTGGATAAACTTACCTACAGCCCACCGTGGTTCCCAACGGAAGAGACCCTCGCCTTGTCAGAACTGTTACATGCCATAACTAACCATCAATTTGATAAATGTGTTCGAGCCACCGGAGGTGCTGAAGCTAATGAGATCATTTTTAAGGCTTCTTATTGTATGAATGAGAAACCCGGAGTTCTTTCTTTTTACCGGTCTTATCACGGTGGATCCAGGTTTGCCGTGAACCTTAGTGATAACGAGACTTTTCACTTTCCTTCCGTACCACATCCTGCCACCTATCACAAGATTCATCCTCCTTATTGTTATCGCTGCCCCCTTGGAAAAGACCCGGAAACCTGCGGGCTTGCTTGCGCAGATATGATTGAGCAAACCATCATCGAAAACCCGGACATCGGTATTTTTTACCTGGAGCCTGTCATTGGAAGCGGAGGAGTGATTTTATTGCCTAAAGAATACCTGGAAAAGGCACGGCAAATTTGCAAGAAGCACAAGGTTACTTTTGTCTTTGATGAGGTGATAACCGGATTTGGAAGACTGGGTGCACTTACGGCTATGGAGCTTTTTGATATTGTTCCTGATGCAGTGGCATTTGCCAAGGGCATGGGAGGTGGTGTGATTCCAATTGGTGCGGCTATGTTGTCAGAGCCTTTGGCTAAAGCTTTAGGTGAATATGAAGATGTCTCCCCGACTTTTGCATGGACGCCTATTGCCTGTGCCGTGGCCAAAACAAGTATTGAACTGACCATTCGGGAAGATTTATCAGGTCAAGCTGCAGCCAAAGGAGATTATCTTTTACAAAAACTCAGGATCTTATTTGAACAATACCTTCCCGAATATACCGGAGAGATCAGAGGCCGGGGCCTGCTAATAGGTATCGAACTGGTCAATAACCAGGAAGAGCGAAAGCCCCATGTTCGCCTGGCTCAACGGCTTTCTTTGGGATTGGTTCGCAGCGGCCTGATGATCTGTGAGTCCTGGGATTTTCACATTATGTTGCTTTGTCCGCCGCTTAATATCTCACAGGATCATTTGGACAAGGCTATCGCTATCTTTGAAAAGGAATTGCAAGGGCTCGCTAAACGATTGTGATAACAACAACTTTGGGGTGATGTAATAGGAAATATTTATTGAAGGCCTTGTTACTACTTTTATTTCGTACCTTGTTTTTATAAAAATCCCTGGAAATTATCATGAACAATTCTGCAGTCACTCTAGGTTTTTGGTCCTCCCTGATCGCCGCGATTTCGTTGATCCTTTTTACCGGTTGTTTTATGGCCATTATACTCACGCAGGAACCTGTGATTTGGTCAGACCTCGATTCCTACCTTCAACAATCCGGCGCCAATAATCCCGCCTTTAAATATATTGCACAGACTTCCATGCTGGTATTCGGGATTGCGTATGTGGTTATTTTGCACAGCATTAATGCCATGGTTTATACCAGACGGCAGATCTACTCCCGGATCAGCCTTTCCTTTGGAATCATTTTTGCTGCCTTGATAGGGATCAATTATTTTTTACAGATCACCCATGTTCGATTTAATACCAATGCCGGAATTACAGAAGGCTTGGCCAACTGGATCATGTTTAACCCGGATTCGGTTATTTTATCCATTGCTATGTTGGGATGGACGGTGATGTTTGGATTGTCATCCTTATTTATTTCCAAGGTTTTTCAGGCACGTGGTCGGGACCGAACCATTAGAAATTTGTTTGTGCTCAATGGAGTTTGTTGCTTATTGGGAGGAATCGGTTTTGTTTTTCAAAATGTAGTCCTGGTCAACCTAACGATCAATTTGGGGATGGGGGGCATTATGACTTTTCTTACGATCATGTTAACCTGGCATTATCACCAGGAGAGAAAATATTTATAATGCGAATCAAGAGTTAAAAAAAATATGGATGACAGTTGGAGGGTTAATTGCACCGTGCTTCAGCGCGGTGATATAAAAAAGACAGATTTCCTAGGGCTTTAGTCCTTTTTACATTTTCCTAGAAGGCCTAAAGGCCTGAAAATCTACTTGAACCAATGAGCACCGCGCTGAAGCACGGTGCAATTGAAGTGTTTTAAAATAGAAAATTCCACTCTTGATTCACGTTTATAGCAGAATGAAACCCTATTTCTTTTTTTTCTGTGCTTTGGTAGCCCTGGCTTTTTTGATCTATTCGATTGCAAATCTGGAAAAACTGGGTATTAAGATCACCCATCCAAGAGTCCTTGTTGAAGCAGTGCTGTTTTTGATTTTTATGGCGATTGGGGTGTATTTCCTTTGGAAGGGATAAAAAAAGGGCCCTACAAAAGCAGGGCCCAGGTTTTTTCATACTAAATCAACTTAAAACTTTTAGTCTATGATGATGAAGCGTTGTGAAACGCGACTTTCTTCATTTTCCATGACTATGATATAAGTTCCCGTAGCCATTTCATTCAATTCCAAAGTGTGGGTATTTTCTCCTTTAGTAACATAAATATCATTACTGCTGATAACCTGTCCTACGAGGTTCATAACCTTCAAGGTCACCTGACCGTCAATCTTACTTTCGTAATTGATATTTAATACATCACGTGCAGGGTTAGGGAAGCAGTGCAGTGATTCTTTTGAAACAGTTGATTGAACGCTGCTTTGTCCGATACGGGTTCCGCCGCTCAGACAGAAATTGGTCGTTTCAGAAGATCCGAAAGATCCTCCTGAAGCTACTGTGCTGCCTCCTGCAGTTACTGTGTAAGAACCATTACCATAGCTACAGCAGATACCGTCACCATAAGAATCGTAAATGATGAAATCGTAACAGCCGTCATCCAGACAGTTCGTTGCTTGTACGGTTGAGCCATCAGGCTGAGAACCATAAGTTCCTCCTGAAGCAACAGTTGTTCCGCCGCTGTTCACAATTGCCCAGCTGGTTTCTTCAGGGTAGTTGTCGAGTGTGATGGTTACGGTTACATCGGTGCAACCACCACCGCCTCCGCCACCGGAAGTAGAGATGCTGAGGTCGTCAATGGCCATATCGCCTTGCCAGGTTGTTCCGGTAGTACCGAAGAAACGCAGTTCAACATTGTCATCACCTGCATATGAAGACAGATCTACATTGGCAGTCTGCCAGCTATTGCCCTGGTTGCCTGATTCTGACCAAACATTTGACCAGGCTCCACCTCCGGTTCTTGCCTGGAGAACGAGGTTACCCATGGCAGATGAACCATACATGTGATACTGGAAGCTGAAATTAACCGTACTCTCGCCACTCAAATCCATGCAAGGACTGTTGAGGATAGCTGTTTTGCTGGAGTAGTTCGGGCTTGAAGATTCCATGTAAGCATAAGTGGATCCCTCAGCTGCAGAAGATGGTCCTGTGTTGGAAGAAGGAGTACTTCCTGATCTTCTCGTCCAGTCGAAATCATCTCCGCTATCCTGAGTCCAGAGTCCAAAGCTGCTTTCAAAACCTTCGCTATAAGGCAATGAGGAAATACCGCCGGTGCAACCACCGCCGCCGCCACCGCCACCGGAGGTGGAAAGTGTCAGGTCATCAACAGCCATATCACCCTGCCAGGTGGTTCCTGTTGTTCCGTTGAAACGCAATTCCATGGTTGAGCCGGCATATGCACTCAAATCAACATTTGCCGTAAGCCAGCTGTTGCCCTGGTTGCCTGATCTCGACCAAACGGTAGACCATGTGCCGCCGGAAGTTCTTGCCTGCAGACTGAGGCTTCCCATTGCAGTAGCTCCGTACATGTGATACTGGAATGTAAGGCTTGCAGTGCTCTCTCCGCTCAGGTCAAAACATGGGCTATTGAGGATAGAATTTTTATTGGAATAATTCGGGCTGGAAGATTCCATATACGCATACCATGACCCTGCAGCTGCTGAAGAAGGGCCTGTATTGCTTGATGGAGTTCCACCTGATCTTCTTGTCCAGTCAAAATCATCACCACTGGCTTGTGTCCATTGTCCGAAACTGCTTTCGAAACCTTCACTGTATGGGAAGGAGGAAACGGTTGAAGCGCAATCGCCGCCGCCACCGCCGCCAGAGCCACAGGCACCTGAGTTGGCGAGTGATCCACGACGCGGGCTGTTGGCCATTACCGTCTGGATACGTGCTTTTTGATCATTGGTGTAAACATTCATACAAGTGTCATCGGTATAGTCCATATAGTTTTCAACCATATCGGTGGAACCGCAGGACACGTGACTTGGGCAGCCGTAGTTTGCTGCATCAGATGCAGGAGTATCATCACAGTAATCGTCCACGCTGCAACCACCGTCACCCCAGATGTGGCGCAAACCTAAAAAGTGCCCGATCTCGTGAGTGGCAGTACGTCCTTTGTTATAAGAACCTCCGGCGGGGTTAGGTGTAGTAGTACTACCTACGGAAGACGTGAGCAGAACTACACCATCTGTACTCGCCGCTCCACCGTTGGTATTCAACCCTCCAAGGCCTGAAGAGCTTGGAAACTGGGCATATCCGAGGATGCCGCAGTTGATATCCATTACCCAGATATTCAGGTAATCATCCGGGTCCCACTGTGATTGTGGTTTGATGGTCCCTTCGATATAAGCATCGTTGAATCCACCGGTACAAGTACCATATGGAGGGGCAGACCATCCCTGGCTGTTGCGATTGATTCTGTTGATACCCGGTTCCGTCAGGGTATTTCCGGAAGGATCTAAAGTTGCGGCGCAGAATTCTATTTCAGTATCCGCTCCATCAGGATGAGAATTGTCACCGGAAGTGCCGGCGATCTTACGGAAATCGTTGTTCAATTGAGTGATCTGTGCATTGACATAAGTAGCACTGAGATTATCTCCTGAACCTACAGCTTCACCGTCGTGGATGATGTGAAAAATGACGGGAATGGTAGAGACAGCTCTGAAGGAACCGTTCTCTTTGTACTCGCGTACCAGAGGCTCCAGCCAGGCCTCAAAATCTTCAAGGGTGCCCAATTCAGGGTGTAGTGCTCTGAGTTGTGCGTCCGCTTCGGTGGTGTAGCAACGTACAACATCATTTTGTTGGGCATTTGTTTGCAGAGATATTGCCAGAAAGATCAGCAATAGAGATAAGAAAGGTGTAAATTTCATACTAATTTATGGTTTTTAGAATTTAGGAAAATATATTCCAGCTGTAGAGGTGACATTTTACCTTACAGACAAAGTTTACAAAATTGAAAAAAGAGAGAAGAGGTCAATTCACTTCTCTGGGGGTTAAAGTTTCTTGACGAAAACTGTGTAGTTTAAGTTTAGAAAAAAAGCAATGGACAAATATTTTGCCACTGGTTTAGGAGAGAGCTAAAGTTTGGAGGTTAGTTTTGCTTGCAGAAGCAAATATATAAAAATAATTCAAATGCCAAAAAAGAATTTTGAATGTGGAGGCCAAACGAAAATATAGATGATCTTTAGGGCAATATTACACTAATAGCCTCGCCCCTCAGTCTGCCTGCTGATTGAAGTAAAACGGGGTACACAAATGAATTTTGGGATTAATGTCATGAATTTTTATTTTGGAGAATAATTGAAGCTCAATGCGATTTCACAAATTAAATATCACGGATGAGGAATTGGTTCAGGTTACCGAATGGGTGGTGAACTGGAATAAGCTGGAAGAGGTGCCTGATCTCGTTCAAAACATGCCAAACCTGGAGAGTTTGAACCTGGAAGGAAATCGGATTAGTCGGCTGCCGGATTGGTTGAAGGATTGTGATTCATTGAAGAAACTTGAGCTGGGAGCTAATAGATTCGAAGGGACTGACGACCTTAAAAACCTGCCGTCAGGCCTTACCAGATTAAGCCTTTACCATAATAATATTGGCGAAATTCCCATATCTGTTACCAAACTCAGGAATTTAGAAGAACTCAATATGAGTTATACCGAGTTGACCAAATTGCCGGCTGGTATTCAGAATTTAAAAAAACTAAGAGTACTGGAACTATATGGGAATAAGATCCGGACACTACCAGTGGCTATTGGAAAAATCCCCCGATTAAGAGAGCTGATTGTCGGCGAAAATCAAATATCCAAAATACCTGATGCCATTGGAAATTGCAGGAAGTTAAGTAAACTATTTGCAGGAGACAACAGAATTAAAACCGTCAGTAAAGCACTGGGTAATTGTACGGAGCTTTCTTCCCTGGATCTGAGAAATAATAAAATTGCGGAACTTCCGGACAGCCTTGGCAATTGTTTTACTTTACAGCACCTGTATTTGCAAGGAAACCAATTCAATTCAATACCAGGTTTTGTTTATCGATTGAAGTGGATGTCAAAATTGCTTTTGAGAAATAATAACCTGAAAAAGATCGATTTTGGTGAGGGCGGTGACCGACTGAGGTTTCTTGATTTATCAGATAATCAGATCCGGACAATTGTTGACCTGCCAAAATCACTGGAAGTACTTTATTTGTTGAATAATCAACTTGAAGAATTTCCAAAAGCTGTTTTGAGATGCACAGGATTGAGAATGCTGCATCTTAATTTGAATGATATAAAAGAGATTCCGGAAGATCTTGGTCCGCTTAAAAGATCCCTGAAAATGTTGAATCTGGAGAAAAACCCAGTCCGGGTAAATCCGGAAAAATTGCTACATCTGGAGACTTTGGAGGGGTTTTCCGGGCTCGTTAAAAAAGATCAGGTTCCCATGGTCATCGCTGTAATAAAGGCCTGCCGGAATGGCCTGATCTCCAGGGAGGAAGGCCCTGTTTTTTTAGAGTTGCTATGGAACAATAAGTTTGAGGCAAAGCAACTATCCACGGAAAGCCTGGTTAATTTTCTCAATGACAGTGATCCGGTGGTGGCTCAAAAAGTCAGGAAATTCATTTTCCGGAAGCTTGGTATTCCCTTCTACAGAAAAAAACTGAAAAAGGGGCATAATCTTTCTGTTTTAGGAGAAACCTTATTTGATATGACCAGGTTGACAGAACGACTGAAATCCTTTGGGGTTGGAGTGTCAAAAGGGGTTAATGAAAAAACTACTCACATTCTTCTGGGCAAAGGGCCTGTTAAATGGCCGGGGGATGTGAAAAAAGGCATGGTTTTCCTGGATGAAAAAAAACTTTCCAGGGAGTTGTGGCGGATGGAAGAAGCTCACCTGATGAACCAGTCAGACTCAAAAGTAATCCGGTCGGTTCTGGATCTTTTGATGAGCAAGGATACTGTGAATGTAAAACTAGGTTTGGAATTGATGAATGGCGGTGGAGTACCTGATGAGTTGCTTAATATTTTGTTGATTGTCTGGCTGTCAGGAGAGCAGTCGTCCAGGCCTCTGGAAAAAGAATTGTTCCGGCTAATTCATCTGAATGTGGAGGATGAGTGGAAATTCGTTTTGGACAGGTACAAACCTTTCAAAATCAAATCATACCTCAGGCGGGAAAAACTTCCGGAGCGATACCGAAATAGGAAAGTAGTCAAAACGGAATGGAAAGAAATAGGTCTGTTTTTTAAAAAGAACAAACTCGATGTGGAACTCATAAAAAAAGCTCTATCCATAAAATGAATAGAGCTAACCATAAAAATATAAAGCTATGAAAACTAAAACTTAAGTTCTTTCTCTGTATGTATTTGTTCCTCCTGTGAATAATATGGCATTCAATATCGGAATAATTAACCAATATTTCAATTTTTTAACGGTTTAATCCAAAAAAAGCCAATGACTGCCTAAACTGAAATAGCCACCTGAAATTGAGCCTGACATCCAGATAAACCCTGTTTTTTAACATAAAAAAAAGCCACACTCTCAAAGAGCGTGGCTGATGAAAAATTGCTATTACACTATTATAATTATTATGTCAGTTTGTTTCATTCCTCAATCTACTGACTGTAGACTGACGACGGAGTACTGCAGACTGAAAACTACGGTCTTGAAAACAGAAACTCCCCGGTCTCAGAATCAAATACGAGGATCAAACGACCTTCTTCTGTACGCATGAAAACGTAAGTTCTCACCGGACGCTCACAGGCAGCTTTGAATTCTGCATCGGCATAGTTGTCCGTAATATAGGTGGTGATTACATCAGAAAGTTCTTCAAATTCTATACGCTGGCAGTGGCGAAGGCAGTGGAAGAGAATATTTCTCTCTTCAATAAAGTTGCCGTCGATATCAAATACGAGAACTACAGGGCCTTCCACCAAAACGATATAACGTTCTCCTCTCAGCTTGGCACGTCTGATTTCACTGTCAGGGTAGTTTTCAGTGATGTAATCGGTGATGGTAACGGGCAGATCTTCTACGTCAACCAACTCTCCCCAGTGGTGTCCAGGCCAGCAAGGGCCATGAGGGCCGAACTGGCCGAATGGGCCATTAGGGCCAAAGGGACCACGGAACATCAGCGGACGACCATTACGGTTGAAATATGCAACGTCGCCATTACCAAACAGGCACTCAAATCCTCTTTCAGAAACTTCATAAGCTTCTTCTACGTAGGTGTCGAAGAAATAATCATCCACATATTCCTTAATGGTCAACGGGAGGTCTGCGGGGTCAATACTTTCTGCATTTTCAGCGAGAGCGATTTCCTGGATCAGCTCGTCATCGGTAAGTTCTTCAATATCTTTTTGGCACGATACAAATGCCATGCTTAAGGCAACTGAAGTGATCAGGAAGAAAAATAACCTTTTCATAATTTGTAGAATGTTTTGGATTAAAAAATTTGAACAGTAAAACAGGTACCTTACGACCTTATGGTGTTAGCAGAGGTGAAAAGGTTGCCTGGGGAGGGCATTTTTTTTTGTTCGAAGGAGAATCATGCCTAAACCTTTATTATTCTGCAAAAAAATTGTAAATTAAAGTTTGGGATTTGTAAGGATAATCCAACTTGAACCTGCCAAATTGATTTAAATCGTTCTGCTGCACAAGTCCTGTAACTGCCACTTGCCTTTTTATAATCAGCTGATTATTCATTCGATCTGTTTTTTGGGAAAAGTCCAAAATCAATAACTATGTTTGATTTAAAAAAACATCTCAACGTTCCCAACGTCCTGTCTGCATACAGGTTGTTTTCCTTTCCGGTGGTAATGTATTTTGCACTGGCCGGACATGAAAAAGTTTTCGTCGTATTGCTGGTCATCAATTTGATAACCGATGCCTTAGATGGTATAATTGCCCGAGCCTTTAAATTGCAATCTGAATTTGGAGCGAAACTGGATGCCTACGCCGATATTACCATGTACATAACAGCCATCGTCGGTGTAGTCATTTTTAAACTGGCAGACCTGGAACCACATATGACCATCTTTCTCGTCTTCGTTATTGTATATTTCATTCCTAAGGTCATTTCCTATTATAAATTCAAAGAGTTTCCCAGTCTCCACCTTTATTCTTCAAAAATAGGTGGGTACATGCAAGGCTTCTTTTTCTTCGTATGGTTCGTCTTTGACTTCTATGCCATCTTTTTTTATGTCATTATGATTTGGGGCATTTTGTCCTTATTGGAACAGGTAGCTGTGGTAATACTGGCTTCTGAAGCCAAAACGGATGTGAAAGGGTTGTATTGGTTCTTAAAGGAAGGATATGGAAGTTAAATTATACATCATCATCCTGGTTTATTTCCTGATTGGCGGTGGAATTATGGCGGTCATCAATCGGAATAAGACACCTGAGGTCAGCAAAAATAACTGGGTGAAATACTTTGTTTATCTGTTAATTGTAAATATCCTGTTTATTACAATCACCTTCAGGCCAGGGCTCTTCAGGTACATATGCCTGGTTATCATCGCATTCGGGTTCTATGAACTGGGGAGTTTGTCCTTTAAGTTGAAAAAAGGTAAGATTGGCTGGTTAAGTCTGGGTATCTTTTTATTGATTTCGGTCATTTTTTATCATTTTTCATTGATGCCTAAAAGGTATCTGTTTTACACGGTATTTCAAGTAACTGTTTTTGATGCTTTCTGTCAACTTTCGGGGCAATTGTTCGGGCGCAGAAAACTGATTCCCAAAATAAGTCCGAACAAAACTTACGAGGGGTTGTTGGGCGGATTAGTATTGGCAGTTGTAACATCCATACTCATCCGACAACTATTATTACTTACCGTATGGAAGGCCCTACTGTTGGGCTTGGGGGTTTCGTTTTTTGCCTTGTTTGGAGACTTGCTGGCATCCTATTGCAAACGCAAATTCGGAACCAAGGATTTCAGTGCCCTTATTCCCGGGCATGGTGGTTTTTTAGACAGATTTGACAGTATGTTAATTGCAGGACCCTTCATGCTTTTCATGGAGAAATATTTTGAGATATGAGACAACAATGGCTTTACACCCTCGCTTTTGCGGCAGCATTTTTAGGCCTGGTTCTATTCATAGAGTATTTGTATACCAGATTTGAAATAAAGGCTGAGTTTACCAGAAAAACGGCACACATTGCAGCTACAATTTTTAGTTTACTATTTTTAACTACTTTTCAATCTTACGAATATGTCATTATTTTGGGCGTTATTTTTTTCCTGCTTTTGTTTGTTGGGAAAAAGCTCAATTTATTCAAATCTATATATTCAGTAGATCGGAAAACTTCCGGTAGTTATATGCTTCCCATTGCCATCTGCCTGTTGTTTGTGATCGCAAAAGAGAATGATAATAATCTGTTGTTTGTCTTGCCGCTGTTGACACTGGGAGTGAGTGACCCTCTCGCCGGAATTGTAGGGACCATTTACAAAGGCCACTCCAAAAAAATTGTTCTGGCAAATCACAAATTTGATAAAACCATCATCGGGTCTACCGTTTTTTTGCTCTCAACTTTAATCCTTTCGGTTATTGTGTTGAGCTTTTTTTCTTTTTCGGGAAATCAGCTGCTCCTATTGTCCCTGAGTCTTGCAATAATTGCCACATTGATTGAAATGATCAGTATAAATGGGTTTGATAATCTTACGGTTCCACTAACGATGTGTCTGATCCTTTGGTTAGTTACCGGCAGCAATTAAAATCACCTTCGCAAATTTTTAATAGCATTGAAAGCAAGGAAATTGAATAAAGGGGTTTTTAAAAATGTGGTAAGTAAATATCATAATTTACCGGAAAACGTAAGGCTGATCCTGACAGCCATTATTGGTGCGCTGGTTGGATTAATTACTTATGAGATCATCTATTTTTTGAACCCCATGGAGCCGAGGGCAAGCTCCAGCTGGTTCATCGCTTTTGTCATTGGGGTTGCCCGGCAACATGCCTTACACAGGTGGTTGACATTTTTGCATAAAACCTCCTACTGGAAGAGTTTGGCCAAAGCTTATGTAATGTATTCCGGTTCCCTGTTTGTGACGTCTGCACTCAACTGGATATTGACCGAAGAATTGTTGATCCATCACCGGATTGCCTGGGGCTTATGTTTGATAGCAACAGGCTTAATAAGTCTGATCTTTCTGAAGAGGTTTGTGTTTAAACCTGTAAAGTGAGTTTTCCTAAGACGAGGAAATTTGTCAGTTTTTAAAATGGAAGTATTTCTCCATTTTAAATATTGAATTATTATTAAGTTTTTTAGACCTTTCTGCCTTGGAAATTGTTTAGGATTTTCAAAACGGAATTCATTGACAGACAATAAAAGAAAAATGAAAAATACACCCGAAATGTCCCTTACCTTTCCATGTGGAACTACCATGAAAAACAGATTCATGTTAGCCCCTTTGACCAACCGACAAAGTCATGAAAATGGCCAGTTGTCGGAGGATGAATTACATTGGCTGACGATGAGAGCCAAAGGGCAGTTTGGATTGGTGATGACTTGTGCTTCCCATGTTCAGGAAGTGGGCAAAGGTTTTCCGGGCCAGTTGGGGATTTTTTCCGATGATCTTATGGAAGGACATAAAAGATTGACGGCAAACATCAAAGAATATGGGAGTCTGGCCGTTATCCAGTTGCATCATGCGGGTATGCGCTCTCCTGCTGAGTTGATTCAGCAGGCACCGGTTTGTCCTTCGGATAATGAAAAATTCGGTGCTCGCGGTCTTTCCCTGGAAGAAGTGGAACAATTACGGGATGATTTTATCAAAGCCGCGATAAGAGCTCAAAAATGTGGTTATGATGGCGTGGAGGTTCATGGTGCTCACGGGTATATTCTTACCCAATTCCTAAGCTCGGAGACCAATCTCCGCACAGATGAGTATGGTGGTTCACTGCAGAATCGAGCACGGATTATTTTTGAAATAATCGACGGGATCAGGCAGGCTTGCGGAGAAAAATTCCTGCTGGGAATCCGACTGTCTCCCGAAAAAGCGGGCATGGATGTACTGGAGGTGAGGTCGGTTTGCCAGCAATTAATTGATGAAGGCAAAATCGACTTTCTCGACATTTCCCTGTGGGATTCCTTTAAGCTTCCGGAAGACGAACGTTATCAGGACAAAACGCTATTGGAGCATTTTTCCAGCCTTGATTTTAAAGAGGTAAAATGGACGGTGGCCGGGAAAATCAGATCGGGAGAGGATGTCCATAAAATCCTAAATGCGGGAGTGGACTTTGTGGCCATCGGGCGTTCGGCGATTCTGCATCATGATTTTCCTGAAAAGGTAATAAACAATCCGGATTTTAAACCTGCTGAAAACCCGGTGTCCAAAGATTACCTCAGAAAAGAGGGGTTGGGAGAGGCTTTTATCGAATACATGCACAGATGGCCCGGGTTTGTGGAGGAGTGATTGTTTTTCCTCCGACAAAGCCTGTCGCCTTGATATATTTATCCTTATTCCCCTGTTCCCTTATTCCCTTGACTATTACCGCTGAATAGGAATCTTCTTCCGCAGCCGCTCCTCCTCCGCTCGTCGCTCCGTGAGAATGGAATCGATACTCGATTGGACCAATTCATCAAATTGCTCATCACAGATACTGTCGAGAGATACCCGCAAGTTTCAGCACCCGCTCCTTATAAATGGTGTCTACAATCCTGCGTTCCTGATAACTCAGCTTGATCTGTGTCCGATTCTTGCTGTCATCACAGGCAGGGAACAACATTACAGTAACTGCCAACAAGACAAAAATGGATTTTATTGATCTGTTTTTTCGAAGCATTTTGAATTCTGTTAAAAAAAATGAGAACCAGCCTCCACCAGAAATACTATTTTTTCCAAAAAATAGTATTTCTTAACCAGCCAAACCCGCAATGGAGCGCAGCGACATCCCGAACCTGTCTGCTAACCCGCAACTCGCAACCGAAGTAACCCGGATCACCTCTCCTCATTCACATCGATTACCTTCTTCCTTAACTCAAAGTGTTTACCCAGATATACCTTTCGCACCATCTCATCTGCCGCCAGTTCCTCCGCCGTTCCGGATTTGAGGATGCTGCCTTCGAACATCAGGTAGGCGCGATCGGTAATCGACAGCGTTTCCTGGACATTGTGATCAGTGATCAGGATGCCGATGTTTTTGGTCTTGAGTTTGGCGACGATGTATTGGATGTCTTCCACGGCAATCGGGTCGATACCGGCAAAAGGTTCGTCAAGCAGGATGAAATTCGGGTTGGTGGCCAGGGCACGCGCAATTTCTGTTCTTCGGCGTTCTCCACCTGAGAGCATGTCCCCGTGGCTTTTACGCACTTTCTCGAGGCCAAATTCATCGATCAGGGACTCCAGTTTTTCTTTTTGCTCCTGCTTCGACAGATCCGTCATTTCCAGGATGGCTTTGATGTTATCTTCTACACTTAGTTTCCTGAACACGGAAGGTTCCTGTGGCAGGTAGCCGATTCCCTTTCGGGCACGTTTATACATGGGTAATTCGGTAATTTCCTCATTGTCGATGAAAACAGCTCCTTCATTGGGTTTGATGAATCCTACCACCATATAAAAGGAAGTCGTTTTTCCCGCTCCGTTGGGTCCTAATAACCCTACGATCTCTCCACGATTCACCTCGATGGATACGCCACGTACAACTTTCCGCTTACCGTATATTTTGACCAGATTTTCAGCCCGTAATTTCATAAATAATTTTTAGTTTTTTGCGTTGGTTAATGGGGTTGAAAGAAATACTATTTTTCCAAAAAATAGTATTTCTAAACCAGCAACCAGATCAATCCACATAAATAACTTCCCTCAAAAACCTCAATCCAACCGTAACCTCAAACGTCTGGTTCCTGATTTTACGTTCGCTGATGGTCCGTGACTCACCGGTGTACGGATCTGTAACGTTTGGAATGGACGGTTGTACATATTGATTGGAAAAATCAGGGTTGTACGTAAATTCCAGCATCAAGCCGAAATAGTCAGAAATTTCAAATTCAAGACCTCCGCCTGCGATCAGGCCGTAATTGATGTCCCTGATGAAAGTAGGTTCGTCAAATGGGTAGATGGCGTATGCGGGATTCAGGGTGTTGAAGTTGGAATAAATATCAAGATTGGTGTCAATCGTATAATCAAGGCGAATACCCAGCATGTAAAAGAACTTGCTGCTTACGCCAAAATCGAACTTCTGTTTCATTCCGGCTCCGAGTACGGCATTTTGAAACAGGAATTCTCTGGCAGGAGGACGGGTATATCCACCTGAGAAAGGGTTTACATAGAGCCTGTTCCTGATGGCACTACCTTTGACATGGTAGCCAAGTTGTGCAAAAACAGCAAATTCATTACTTTCGGAACGACTCTCAATAAAAAGGTCACCGCAATATTTCAACAATGGGTCCTGTTCAAATCCATTCCAGTTCTGAAAGCCGACCAGTAGGCCTCCTTTTACGCCAAAATAATAACCTCCCTGAGCAAAGGCTGTCAATCCAATAGTCAAAAAAAGTGTCAGTGTAATTATCTTTTTCATCCGTATTTTTAATTGTGTCAATTAATTTGATTTTAGTCTTCTGTCCTGAGAAATACTATTTTTTCAAAAAAGTAGTATTTCTGGCAGCCTTTGTTCCTTTATTCCCTTTTTTCATTGTTCCCTTTTAATTCTCCCTCATCCAGTCAAGGATTTCCTGAACCGGTTTTGCTGCTACATCTGCAGGTAACTCCATGCGTTGATAATTTTGAAGATCAAAAGCTAAAGGAGTTTTGTTCTCATCCTTCATTTTCAAAACCAAAAAACGGTTATTTCTCGCTGCTGCAGGTATATTGGTGTCGATGTCGCCAGGCTGCTGAAGCATTGGGTTGATGGAAAACTCTTCTGTTTCGACATCGTATTTGGGCATCAGGCACTGGGTGCCGCCATCACTGCTCGGGAATAAGAACAGGGAACCAAAATTGGATTCATCAATTTCGTATTCGGCGAAAGGCAATACATTTTTTGGTGCAGAGGGATCTCTGAGGTCAAAGGCAAATACACCTTCATCTCTTGCATAACCGATCAGAAATTGTTCCCATACTTCCACACGCTGGATCATGCCGGACTGGGCATCTTCTCCGTAGCGTTCAAGTTTGTATGCCGGAGTGAGAGCCGGTAGCAACTTTTGGTCCTCCAGGTCATAACAGAAAATTTTATCAAATCCCCTGATACCAAGCAGATTGCTTGAGTTGTTATAATTGATCTTGGCCAGGTAATAGGGATAATCCGGACTCACATTAACTGGTAAGGTAACCCTGTTGAGTTGGTCGCACGATTCACTGTCAAAAATGGCCAATACCCGATGGCTGTCACCTAAGCCTTCATCAACAGTTGTGGAATCTGCGAGGATGTAGGCAATTATTTTTTTCTCTGGCAGGACAAGCTTGTTGCCGGAAAGGATATTGCCTGAAATCGGGCAATCCTTATTAGTATAGGTATCGGGGGTATCGTTTTCTGAAACCGTTACCGAAGTGGTATCTGAGTCTGTAGTGGCCACATCTCCGGAACCCGTTGTGGTGTCACCGCCACAGCCGGATAGGATCAACATTGCTAATGAGAGCAGGACCAAATTAATTTTTCCCATAATTGAATCGGTTTGTGCCACTTTTAAGAATTGGCTTGTGTCTTTATAAAATACAAAGGTAAACTTTAAACTTTGAATAGGAGAAAAAGCCAGTTTATACTTTAACGGGAATGGGGGAGGAAGTTGTTAGAAAAATGTTAAAAATTCCTTAAATACGAAAGAAGTCGTACTTATTGTTTGGTATTACGAATTGTTTCGTATAAGTTTGTCTACGAAATTATTCGTAATAATCAATCAGTAATTAACAATTGATGAATAAATTACCAAAGCCAACCGAATCGGAATTAGCGATACTCCAGTTATTGTGGGAGAATGGCCCTTCTACTGTTCGGTTCATCAACGATAAGCTCAATGAATCGAAGGAAGTGGGCTATACCACTACATTAAAACTCATGCAAATCATGCATGAAAAAGGGCTCGCCAACCGGAATACGGATTCACGAACACATATTTATTCAGCTGCTGTGGCAGAAGGGGAGACCCGAGGTCGTTTGCTCGATCAGTTTCTGGATAAGACCTTCCGTGGTTCTGCCATGGAGTTGGTGATGCAGGCCCTTGGTAACCACAATGCGTCCCAGGATGAATTGGACGAGATCAAGGCCCTGATTGCCAAAATTGAAGAAGGAAAACGGTAGACGACGAACCGAAGACGGCGAACAATTGACAGGTAGGATAAATACCTTGCGGTTAAACTTCCCAATACCTGTCAAGCTTTTGCGGAAAACTGGTAATACCCCAAGGAATTCAATTGAACTGAAATATTTAGAAGTAAAAAACCCGATAATAATGAACCGACTTGTATCCGAAGAATTAATCAATGCCCTTGGCTGGACGGTTTTACATTCTCTCTGGCAGGCACTTCTCGTTGCATTGATCGTAGCGGGAGGCACCATTTTATTACAAAAACGTGGTGCGCAATGGCGTTATCGGTTAGCCAATGCAGGTCTGCTGGCTGTTGTATTGCTTGCGTGTTATACCTTTTTAAGAACTTATACTGGGATAGTCGAGGCTGAAATATTGGAAGTAGCTGGTGGCGATACTATTTTGGTTGCCCCGCTGGTGGAAAAAACTTCCTTCTGGCACATTTTTGAGACTTACTTTAACAATCATATGCCTCTTATCGTAGTCATTTGGTTTATGGGGATGGTCGTGTTTTTGTTGAGAATGCTTGGTGGACTGGCATATGTTGAATATTTGAAAAATCGCTTCACAAAGGAGCTGCCGAAGAACTGGCAGGGCCTGATGACGCAATTATCCAATAAACTATCTTTAAAAAGGAAGGTACGGTTACTGGAATCTGCTTTGGTAACCGTACCCATGGTGGTTGGATGGGTCAAGCCGGTGATCCTTATCCCGGTTGGGGCCGTCAATGGCCTTACCATGGAACAGGTAGAGGCAGTACTGGCCCATGAACTGGCCCACATTTCCAGAAATGATTTTATCTGGAACCTGTTACAGTCTCTTGTCGAGGTCATGTTTTATTTCAACCCGGCAGTCTGGTGGATTTCTGCAGTGATCAGGAATGAAAGGGAAAATTGTTGTGATGACATAGCCCTTGAGCTTTGTGATGACCGACTGGCCTATGCAAAGGCTTTGGTGGAGATACAGGAACAGCACAAAAACAGGAAACCAGGTTTAGCCCTGGCTTTTTCAAGCAGACGCCGGCAATTGCTCAATCGCATCAGCAGGATTTTAAATCACCCGCAAAATAAATCTAAAATTATGGAAAAGTTTGTAATCACATCATTGCTCTTGCTCGCTGTTTTGGGTATATCCATGAGCGAGTACAGAGGTGCCGGGGACATTGAGCAGGACGAGGATCGCGCTCTTTTGGAATGGGTAACTGAGGCCGATAGCGGCGCGGACGTTCCTTTATGGAGTACTTCCGAGAAACATGCTCGCGACATCGTTGCGGTAGATACTTTGCCACAAGGCAAGAATCGCCTGATCGTTGAAAGAGATGATCAGAAGATGGAAGTGGAAATTGAAGATGGAAAGATCAAATCATTAAAGGTGGACGGGGAGAAAATCCCGCAGGAAGATTACGAAAAGTATGCTCATGAAGTAGAGGAATTATGGTCCATTGAACCGGAATCCGATAACAGCTTCTTTTGGGTTGCTCCATCAGAAGGCAACAAATTCCATTTTCGTTCTGAAGATGGCAATGCGTTTTTCTTTGACGATGACAATGTTTTCAGTATTGAGGTTCCTGAGTTTGAATTCGATAATCAATTCTTTTTTAAGAATGAGGATGGAAAGAATATCTTTGTTGTTCCTGAATACGACTTTGATTTTGAATTTCCCGAGAATTTTGGGGAAGAATACAAGGAGCAAATGGAGAAACTCAAACTTCACCTGGAAGAATATGAATCTTTGAATGAAGAACAGATGAAAGAGCTTTTGGAAAGACAAAAACTCATCCAGGAAAAGTTAATGAACCAGTACCAGGATCAGTCCAGACGAATGAAAGAGCACAGGATCATTATTGAAGAGCGGCAGCGTGATGCGGTCAGGGAAAGAAAACATGCCATTGAAAAAGCTCAAAGAGCGGAAAGGGATCTTCAGCGTGAAAGGTTCCAAAGAGACCGGGATAAAGTCATTTTAGGCAATGGTATTTATTTAAATGATGGTAATGATGTAGTGGTTTTTAGTCCTCGTGGGAAAAATAAAGGGGATGTCCTCGTCAATAAAATGATGGCCGATGGTTTGATTGCCAAAGATTCAGATGACTATAAAGTGGAACTTTCCGGTAAAAAGCTCAAAGTGAACGGAAAGAGACAACCAGATCATATTCACCAAAAATACCTCGAACTTTACGAGGCGCTTTCAGGCTTTGAGTTGGATGAAAAGAGCAAGGTTGTCATCAGACACAATGAGCGATAGGCTTGTCAGAAATACTATTTTTTTGGAAAAATAGTATTTCTCTGCTAATAGTCTTAGTGTATTTGCGCTCCATCGCGCTCCTTGCGGTTAAACCTCATCCAAACCTCAACTATTGCCAACCAACGGAAACTAAATTAGAAATCACCCGACGATTTTTATAAAATAAAAAAGAATAGATATGCAAAAATTGAGATTCATCCTGCTGGCGCTTGCTGCCCTCTTTATGGTTAATGGCAGCCTTAATGCACAGGAAAAAGGTAAAAAGGAAAAAAAGAAAGTGGTCATTATTAAAGAGACCGTTGATGAAGATGGTAATGTGGTCAAAGAGAAGATCATCAAGGAAGGTGACGATGTCAAGGATGTTAAATGGCATGTTAAAGATGGTGATGAGAAAGTGGTGATCATTAAAGAAGGAGATGGAGAGAAAAAGATTAAAGTGATCGTCGATGGCGAAGAGGATATTATTAATATCAAAGAACTGGAACATGAACTGGAAAAATCCATTAGTGTGAATGTCGACGTGGATGAGAACGATGGCAAGAAGAATATGGTGATCAAAATAAAAGGAGCAGATGGCGAAGTGGAAACCATTAAGTGGCAGGGAGAAGAAGGTGAGATGCCGGATGAATTGTTGGAAGAACTAGGGGAGGAAGGTATTCACATCGATATACTACATGACGATCATGATGAAAATGTCTTTATACATTCCGATAAACCTTTTCTGGGAGTGGTAGGTGGAGAATCCGTAGAGGTTCTGCATGAATCCCATGAAGAAGGAGAGGAAGTTGTGGAAAAAGTGGAGGAACTCGATGATCGTGGTGCATTGATCAGCGATATTGTTGAAGGCAGTGCAGCTGAAGAGGCCGGGCTGAAAGGTGGTGATATCATCACCAAGGTGGATGGTGAAGAGATCGGGGATTTTGGTGATCTGGCAGATGCACTTGGAAAGTATAAAATAGGAGATACGGTAAAGATCTCTTACCTAAGAGATAATAAGCCTATGGAAACTTCGGCAACCTTGAAAAAGCATACTGGAGCATTACATTTAGAGGGTGATGATTTGAAATGGGTTGATGAGGATGAGGGGCATATTTATATCAGAAAGGCAGGAGAAAAAGGAAAGACCATAACTATAGAAGTGGAAGAAGAAGATGGTGTGAAAGAGAAAAAGATTATCATCAAGGAGAAAAAGAAAAATAAGGAAGAATAATCCTGGATTTCAGGAAATTTAAAAGTGCAGCACCGTGAATTCGGCGCTGCACTTTTTTTTAATGTCATTAAAAGACAAAAAATACTCCGAATTATAATATATTTTTATTTAAAAAATGTCACAAATTTTCTTTCTTTTTAAGAGAATTTAAGGAAAATTATATTTTTTGGCAGAATTGCTTTGTTTGTATTTTTACATTGATTAACAGTTATTAAAGCATTTTAATTGTTTGTTATTTGTTTGGTTTAGTTATATGTAGTATACTTAATTTTTTGATGTATAATTTTTTTTATTCTTTTTTATGTGTCACAAAAAACCGATAAAGTTTTATTTTTTGTTGTATTTATTAGACATCTGCTTTTTCTTTGCACCAGTTAATTAAAACTCCTTTCAAATTTTTAGAACAAACATCAACTCAATTAAGGAAATTCCTTTCTTGAAGTAGGTGCTACCCCCCTCCCCTTAACATTAGTTTTTATTCCTCTTTCAAAATTTCAATAAGGCAGTAATTACATAATTACGGGTTCACGTTTTTGCTGTGCCTGTAACAATCAAAAAATGGTTTGGGTCCATTTTGATTCCTGAAATGTTTTGCACGTTCCAGGACTGGTCATTTTATGTCCCAAACTAAAATAAACTTAATACTTCCTGATGGAGGACAAGGTGAAATCAAATTTACGAACATCCAATTCGGGCAAAGCGGTAACGCTTATGCCCTATATGTATTTCAGAATGAAACAAACACCACAACAATTTACAAAAAGGCAGATTATGAAAAAGGTTTACACTCCGGTTATCAATTTCCTCGGCAACCATGCTACTACCAGACAAGCCAATAGAATATTAAGTCTCATAGGACTAATTCTTGCAGTAGCTATTACAACTCCTTTGCAAATAAATGCACAGGAAGCAGAGCAATCAAACTTTGCTCAAAAGCCGACTACCAGCAGTGAAGTGACCAGTTGCGTCGCTCCTGTTATCAATACCATTTACATGACCCATGAAACAGATTGCGGTTCAAAGGATGGAAGTATTAATATCCAGATAATGGATTTGAGTACTATCCCTTCTGCATATTCCGTCAACCTGGAACATGGAGATAAAGGAATAACTACTTACTCCGGACTGGTGCCGGAGGACGGAGTAATAACCCTGGCCGATATAGCTACCGGAGTTTATGGTTCCTTTTCCGTGGTAAGGGAGATTGATGATTGTTCCTCTGAAATGTATGGAGAGGACCTGATGATCCGTCATGGGTGTGATGAAGAATTTGAGGCAAGGACAGGTTGCGGTTATGGGACAATTAATTATACCAACTGTTATTACGAAACCATTTCAATTGAACAATCTGATCTGGAACAAAACACTTATATTTTCACGAGAAACAGTTATTTAGGTTGTATTTCTTATGTAGACAGTGACTGTGATGTACAGCAGGGAGTGGAAGTTTTGTGTATGAATTATAATCTAACGGAGCCGACTCCAAATCATGGTTATGATTATGGAGAAATAACTTTTGAAAAAATTGTGGGTGCTTCTGATTACGGTATTTCAGATCTGACTGCAGAACGTATCAACTGGATCATGTGTAACGGATCTTCTTATGGATACAGTAAAGCACAGATGAACCAGGCGATCTGGAATTTTACCAATCCCGGTTATGGGTGCAATACCTTATGTGGTTTAGCCATTAGCAATGTTCCTTCAGTTCAGGGGGGAATCGCTGATCAGATGGTGTTTTTCAAGTCTTCCAATAACTCGATCCAGCCTTTTGTGAAATTTGCCTGTTACGAGCCAAGTCTGCCAACCCCTCCTGACACCTATGTATTTGATTGTGATGATGGAAAAACCATTGATCTTTATACAAGCGGTGCGAATTGTGCCAATGTTTTTGATTCTTATATTTCAGGAATTAATGATGACGGAAATGTCTATCAGGCTGTTGTTGAAGTGGTGTACAAGAGCACATACCCTGGAAGCACCATTGAGGTTAATGTTGATGGTGTAAATTATTCCATAGGTGAAGTTACCTTAACGGGGACAAGTTCCAATGTATGGGCATACAGAGGATTGGTTGCCGGACCGGTGGATGAAGTGTACCACATTTCAGAAACAGGCCAGTGTGGTAACGGATCAGGATTGCAGTCATTGATTGTTTATGCTTTTAAAAATGTTTCGGAAAGCAGAGCATTAACAGCAACCTTCACCAGCCAGTCAGGATATTGTGATGAAGAATCTTTCACATTTCCAATTACTACTGATATCGCCCCCAGAGACATTGAAGTGATTCTGCCTATTTCCGAGCTTACACCAGATGGGCGCCATATGGTCATCACGGCTACCGCAGGAGGCCAGTCGGCAAGTACTACCATATTGGGCCCTGACGCTACTTGTTGTGTAGCTTCTCCAAGTGTGACCATTACCAATGTTCCAGGTTGGGCGACATCAATTACCGTCACTGTGAATACTCAGCCTTCCACAGACCCAAGTTCTCCCCAGAACTGTGGTCAGTCGTGGGTAATGGCCGGTTATGCTATTGTGGATGTGGATTGTGTAGATTGTGTGGATCCTGTTGTTGTGGATGATCAGTATGACACTTGTGAGGATACCTCGGTATCCGGTAATGTGCTGAATAATGATTCCAACCTTTCTAACCAAACCATTACACTGACTTCCAGTCCTATGCATGGTTCTGTAACCATTAACAACGATGGTACTTTTACATACACACCTTTGAACAACTACTATGGTTCGGATCAATTCCACTATACAGTATGTAATGAAGGGTTGGCATGTTGTGTTGAAGGAACCGTGAATATTACAGTTGACGAAGAACCAAATGTCGATGTGACGGTTCAGAATGCAACCTGTGGTGATGATAATGGTACCATTACATTTACTTTCCCGGATAACCCTAACAGAACAAGCATCGAATTCTCCATGGACGGAGGTAATTCTTATCCTTTGCAGAGTGCAGATAATGCAGGTTCCGCAAGTTTCGAAAATCTCGGTGCCGGAACTTATCATCTGTACGTAAGATGGGGTAATGAAGATTGTCCTGTGGATCTGGGTAATTATACCATTACCAATGAACTGGGCCCGGAAGTTTACATCACTTGTCCTTCAGATCCTTACGAAAGCCGTGGGGTATCCAACAGTGACCAGACTTGTGGATCCAATAATTATGGATTCTATTCCGGAAACCTGGTTAATAACTATACCGGTCAGAAACACTGGACGGTTCAAAATGCCACCTTCGTTGAAAATAATAACGGAAGTGCTGTTTTGCAAATGGAGGCCATTAACAACGCGGACCCTGACCTGGTATTCCAGATCGAGACCGTGTTCAGAGGAAGAACATTCTCAACTCCAGCCGGAAGCCCTAAAGAAAATACCCAGTGCGTTGGCGATATTGACAACAGCGACTGGTATTATTATACAGCATTGAGCGGTACCCTTACCGGATCAGGTGACCTTGCCGGAGCGGTTGTGCAGTTTGTAGGTACAGGCGCTTCTTTCCAGGTGGGTACAGGAGCTAACCTCAATGATGCATCCGTTTTTGGAGCATCAGGCTGGCTGGCACTTGATATCGTTAGTCAACCATCTTCCGGTGCTTCCCTGGTTGGAGGATCAACCGGTGATTTTAATATTGACCTTTCAGGAAGTACGCTTGTAGGTCGTCCTGACCTTGGAGAGTGTCTGACCATTTGTGCAGGCGAAAGTGCTACCTTAATGGCCAATGCCAACGGCGGTACCGCACCTTTAACCTATTCATGGAGCAATGGCGATACCGGTGAAAATATTACCGTTTCACCTGCAACTACAACAACCTATTATGTGACTGTAACGGATGCCAATGGATGTACCAGCGTGGATGAAGCAACGGTAACAGTTCATCCAACCCCAACCATTAGCGCAGATGCTACTCCGGCCCTTTGTGGTTTTGACGTAGGTACTGCTACAGCAAGTGCTGATGGCGGAACTGAGCCATATACATTCTCTTGGAGTAATGGATTGGGAGATGGAGAACAGCAAACAGGCCTCGCACCAGGTACATATCATGTGACCGTAACCGATGCAAATGGTTGTACTGCAACCACGTCTGTTACGGTATTAAATATTTTAGGGCCGGAAATTACCGCGTCCGCAGCTCCTGAGACCATTTGTTTAGGAGAAAGTAGTACATTAACTGCAGTTGGATCAGGAGGCACAGAACCATATACTTATACTTGGGATAATAATCTTGGTACAGGGAATTCAAAAACTGTCAATCCAGTATCTACTACCACTTATGGTGTAACAGTAGAAGATGCTAATGGCTGTACAGCTTCCACAACAGTAACAGTGACTGTTCATCCGAATCCATCCGTGAGTATCAATAAAACAGATGCTACTTGTGGAGATGAAAACGGAACAGCTACAGCTAGTGGTTCCGGTGGAACAGCGCCATATTCCTATACCTGGAGTGACGGTCTTGGAACGGGTGCTACAAAAACCGGATTGGCTCCGGGAACATATTCAGTTACCGTAGAAGATGCCAACGGTTGTACAGGTTCCAATAGCATTACAATAATTAATATAGCTGGTCCGGGCATTTCGGCCAGCGCCCAGCCGGAAGAAATTTGTGTTGGAGAGAGTTCCGTGATTTCTGCACTTGCAACAGGTGGAACAGCACCACATACCTACACATGGGATAATAACCTTGGTACAGGAGATACAAAAACTGTTAACCCAACATCTACTACTACTTACGGAGTAACCGTAGAAGATGCCAATGGATGCGAAGCTTCCACAACAGTAACGGTAACGGTTCATCCGAATCCGACCGTGAGTATCTCCAAAACAGATGCTACTTGTGGCGATAATAATGGTACTGCCACAGCGAGTGGTTCAGGAGGTACAGCGCCATATTCCTATACATGGAGTGATGGCCTCGGAACAGGAGCAAGCAAAACCGGCCTGGCTCCGGGAACTTACTCAGTAACCGTAGAAGATGCGAATGGTTGTACGGGTACAGGAAATATTACCATCAACAATATAGCTGGCCCTGGAATTTCTGCTAATGCAATGCCTGATGAAATTTGTTTAGGAGAAAGTTCTGTATTGACAGCAACGGCAACAGGTGGCACAGCACCATATACCTACACATGGGACCACAACCTGGGAACGGGTGATTCAAAAATGGTGAGCCCGACATCTACTACCACTTACGGAGTAACCGTAGAAGATGCCAATGGATGTGAAGCTTCCACCACAGTAACGGTAACGGTTCATCCAAATCCAACCGTTTCAATTGTCAAAACAGATGCTACTTGTGGCGATAACAATGGTACAGTAACAGCAACTGCATCAGGCGGTACCGCGCCTTATACTTATGCATGGAACGGTGGCCTTGGAATGGGTGCCTCAAAAACAGGGGTTGCGCCAGGAACTTACACCGTTACAGTACATGATGCCAATGGTTGTTCTTCTATGGCGACGGTTACCGTTAATAATATCGGAGGCCCATCAGTAGATGCTGGGGACGATGTTGCTATTTGTTTAGGAGGAAATACAACGCTTACGGCTACTCCTTCCGGAGGAACTCCTCCTTATAGTTATGTATGGAGTGGAGGAGCAAGTAATAATCAAAACGCATATGTTGGTCCTTCCTTTACCACTACTTTCAGTGTTACGGTAACTGATGCCAATGGCTGTCAGGCTGTTGACGCAGTAACAGTAACTGTTAATCCAAACCCAACAGTGAGTATCTCCAAAACAGATGCTACCTGTGGAGATGATAATGGAACGGCTACAGCGAGTGGATCCGGAGGTACGGCACCATATACCTATACATGGAGTGATGGTTTGGGTACCGGAGCGACCAAAACTGGTCTTGCACCGGGTACATATTCTGTAACGGTACAGGATGCAAATGGCTGTACGGGTACCAACAGTATTACGATAATAAATATTCCTGGTCCTGGTATTAGTGCAAGCGCAGCGCCACAAGAAATTTGCGTGGGAGAGAGTTCTGTGTTGACAGCAGTTGCGAATGGAGGTACAGCGCCATTTACCTATACCTGGGATCATAACCTTGGAACAGGAGATACAAAAACGGTTAACCCAACCTCTACGACTACTTATGGAGTCACTGTAGAGGATGCGAATGGTTGTGAAGCTTCCACAACAGTAACAGTAACGGTTCATCCAAACCCAACAGTGAGCATTACCAAAACAGATGCTACTTGTGGAGACGAAAACGGAACGGCAACCGCCAGTGGATCTGGTGGCACAGCGCCTTATTCCTATACCTGGAGTGATGGTCTTGGAACCGGCGCAACAAAAACCGGTCTGGCGCCAGGTACTTATACAGTTACCGTAGAAGATGCCAACGGATGTACGGGTACAGGAAATATTACCATTAATAACATTGACGGACCTGGTATAACTGCCAGTGCAGCACCGGATGAAATTTGTGAAGGTTTCAGCTCTGTGCTTACCGCAGTTGCATCAGGTGGAACAGCACCATTTACCTACACATGGGATCACAACCTTGGTACAGGTGCTACAAAAACAGTAACGCCTTCTCAGACCACGACTTATGGTGTGACCGTAGAAGACGCCAATGGCTGTGAAGCTTCTACTACTGTTACCGTTACCGTTAATCCGAATCCGGAAGTATCGGTTACAGCTACTCCGGATGAAATCTGCGTAGGTTTCAGCTCTGACCTTGTAGCTACTGTTAATGGAGGTACAGCACCTTTCTCATATAACTGGAATAATGGATTAAGCGATAACCCAACGCATACGGTATCACCTACCCAAACGACTACTTATACTGTAGTGGTAACAGATGCCGAAGGATGTGTTTCTACACAGGCAAGCGTAACGGTAATAGTAAATCCTAATCCAACCGCAACAGTATCTGTAGATGCTCATGAATCCTGTGCTGAAAACGATGGTCAACTGACGGTCAACCCAACTGGAGGAACACCTCCGTACACCTATCTATGGGATGATGCAGATGCCAGCACTTCTCAAACAGTAACTGGATTACCTGATGGCACCTACAACGTAATCGTAACTGACTCCAAAGGTTGTATTGCTACAGCTTCCGGAACGGTGGAATCAAGGTGTTTTGACCTTGCTTTGAGAAAAACATTGAGTAGTGGATTGTTGCTCCCAGGTGGTAATGTAACCTTCAATATTGAAGTGATCAACCAGGGAACCGTAGATGCGACGAATATTGAGATTACAGATTATATTCCAAACGGACTTTCGCTGAATGACGGCAACTGGTCAGGCAATGGAACTATTGCTACCAGAACAATTGCCTCTCTTGCAGCAGGAGCCAATACATCAGTTACCATTTCTTTCAATATCTCCGGTAACTATCAGCAGGCTTCTATTATTAACTATGCAGAGATCAGCGGAGCCAATAATGTTTATGGGTTGAGTGATTTTGACAGCCCATACGATCAGGATAATACAAATGATGCAGGCGGACAACCTGAATCACCGGCTGACAATTATGTTGATGGTGACGGTACGGGAACTCCGGGTGATGGGGTTGCTGTAACTGACGAGGATGATCACGACCCTGCATTGATTAACTTACAACAGACTTTTGACCTTGCGTTGCGTAAGACTGTGATGAACTCTGGACCTTTTGTGCCAAATGGTGTAGTGATATTCGAAGTGGAAATCATTAACCAGGGAACAGTAGATGCAACCAATGTCGAGATTACAGATTATATTCCAACAGGACTCAACCTGGTGGACGGAGCATGGTCACAATCCGGTAACCTGGCTACCAGAACCATTGCAGGTCCTATTGCTGCAAATGGCGGTTCAGCTACAGTAACCATAAGTTTCCAGATTGATGCCAACTTTGGCGGATCATCCATTGTGAATTATGCAGAGATCAGCGATGCAGACAATGCACTTGGATTGACTGATGTAGATAGCACACCTGATCAGGATAATACCAACGATGCAGGAGGTCAGCCGGATTCACCAGCTGATGATGCAGTTAATGGTGACGGAACAGGAACTCCGGGTGATGGTGTTGCAGCAACAGACGAAGATGATCACGATCCGGCTAAAATCCAATTGCCGGTATTGGATCATTCCAAGACTTTGACTTCTATTGCGGTTCAGCCCGATGGTAGCTATTTGGTTACCTATCAGGTGGTTGTTAATAATACAGGTTCCGTATTAGGATATTATAATCTGGAGGATGCACCAATGTTTGATGATGACATTTCTATTAACAGTGCATCATTCTCAAGTGATGCTCCGGGCAATGCCGGAAGTGGCCTTGCTGGTTCCGGACCTTGGACATTAGCTAATGATCAACAAATTTCAGGCGGGAGTACTCATACCTATACGATTGTTGTTTCTGTCAATCTCGATCTGGAAGACGGATCGGGTGACGATCTTTACTCTGCTTGTGGAGCTGCCAACCAGAATGCTCCTCAGGCTGGTGAAGGTTTGTTTAATGAATCTCGTCTGGATATTAATGATGATGGAATCTTCGATCAGTTTGACAACGCTTGTGGAGATCTTCCTTACATCGTTATGGATAAGGAATTTGTATCAGCTGTTGTTCAGCCTGATGGAAGTTATTACGTGACCTATACGATTACAGTTGATAATAATGGAGGAGCGGATGGAGATTACACCTTGTGGGATTCACCATTATTTGAAAATGACGTTACCATTACGGCATGGGATTACACCTTCGTTGATGTAAATGCCGGTATTGGAAATGGTCCTGCCTTCAATGGTGTACCTTCTATTCCTATTAACCTTGGAACGAAGACCTTGACCACTGGTAACACTCATATTTATACTCTCGGATTTAATGTTTCTCTTGACCTGACGGGTACTGTAAATGATGGAGGCGACGATACTTATACTCCTTGTGGAACAGGAGGACCAAATGGTAATGGAGATTCAGGTCAGGGATTATACAATCTCGCCGAGATTGATACCAACGGCGACGGTCAGCCTGATGCCAATGATGATGCATGTGCTGATTTGCCTAATATCGTTTTAGATAAAGAATTCGTTTCTGCTGTTCAGCAGGCAGATGGCAGTTACTATGTGACATATACGGTAACAGTAGAGAACAATGGTGGTGCAGATGGTGATTATACACTGTGGGATTCACCGTTATTTGAGGATGATGTTACTATCACAGCATGGGATTACACCTTTGTTGATGTAAATGCCGGAATTGGAAATGGTCCTGCCTTCAATGGCGCACCTTCTATTCCGATCAACCTTGGAACGAAGACGCTTACAGCAGGTAATACACATATTTATACTTTAGGTTTTAATGTAACACTGGATGTGCTTGGAAATGTGAATGACGGAGGAGATGACATGTATACACCTTGTGGAACCGGAGGCCAAAATGGAAATGGAGGCCCTGGCCAGGGATTGTACAATCTCGCAGAGATCGACACCAACGGTGACGGACAGCCTGACGCGAATGATGATGCCTGTGGTGATCTTCCAGCGATCGATCACCAGAAAGATTTTGTAAGTGCGGTACAGCAGCCAGACGGAAGCTTTGATGTGACTTACACCGTTACGGTGATGAACACCGGAGGTGCGGCAGGAACTTATGACCTGACAGATACACCATCATACGATGATGATATCAGCATTAACAGTGCTTCTTACTCAAGTGATGCACCAGGAAATGGCGGATCAGGTTTGGCAGGCAATGGTCCTTGGACCTTGGCCAACGATCAAAACATTGCAGCGAACAGTACACATACTTATACTTTAGTTGTTAATGTGAGTATAGATATCACAGACGGTCAGGGTGACGATACCTACACAGCATGTGGAACGGCAAGCCCGAATAACCCACAAGCGGGAGAAGGTCTGTACAATATGACAGCCCTTGATTTGAATAATGATGGTCAGCCAGAGCAGACAGACGATGCCTGTGGTGATCTTCCAGCGATCGATCACCAGAAAGATTTTGTAAGTGCGGTACAGCAGCCAGACGGAAGTTATGATGTGACTTACACCGTAACGGTGATGAACACCGGAGGTGCAGCAGGAACTTATGACCTGACAGATACACCATCATACGATGATGATATCAGCATTAACAGTGCTTCTTACTCAAGTGATGCACCAGGAAATGGCGGATCAGGTTTGGCAGGCAATGGTCCTTGGACTTTGGCCAACGACCAGAACATTGCAGCGAACAGTACACATACTTATACTTTAGTTGTAAATGTGAGTATAGATATCACAGACGGTCAGGGTGACGATACCTACACAGCGTGTGGAACGGCAAGCCCGAATAACCCACAAGCGGGAGAAGGTCTGTACAATATGACTGCCCTTGATTTGAATAATGATGGTCAGCCAGAGCAGACAGACGATGCCTGTGGTGATCTTCCAGCGATCGATCACCAGAAAGATTTTGTAAGTGCGGTACAGCAGCCAGACGGAAGCTTTGACGTGACTTACACCGTTACGGTGATGAACACCGGAGGTGCAGTAGGAACTTATGACCTGACAGATACACCATCATACGATGATGATATCAGCATTAACAGTGCTTCTTACTCAAGTGATGCACCAGGAAATGGCGGATCAGGTTTGGCAGGCAATGGTCCTTGGACCTTGGCCAACGATCAAAACATTGCAGCGAACAGTACACATACTTATACTTTAGTTGTAAATGTGAGTATAGATATCACAGACGGTCAGGGTGACGATACCTACACAGCATGTGGAACGGCAAGCCCGAATAACCCACAAGCGGGAGAAGGTCTGTACAATATGACTGCCCTTGATTTGAATAATGATGGTCAGCCAGAGCAGACAGACGATGCCTGTGGTGATCTTCCAGCGATCGATCACCAGAAAGATTTTGTAAGTGCGGTACAGCAGCCAGACGGAAGCTTTGACGTGACTTACACCGTTACGGTGATGAACACCGGAGGTGCAGCAGGAACTTATGACCTGACAGATACACCATCATACGATGATGATATCAGCATTAACAGTGCTTCTTACTCAAGTGATGCACCAGGAAATGGCGGATCTGGTTTGGCAGGCAATGGTCCTTGGACCTTAGCCAACGACCAGAACATTGCAGCGAACAGTACACATACTTATACTTTAGTTGTAAATGTGAGTATAGATATTAACGACGGCCAGGGTGATGACACCTACACAGCGTGTGGAACGGCAAGTACTAATGATCCACAGGCCGGAGAAGGTCTGTACAATATGACAGCCCTTGATCTGAATAACGACGGACAGCCAGAGCAGACAGATGATGCCTGTGGTGACATTCCGGTTATTGAACTGGATAAAGAATTCGTTTCAGCAGTCGTTCAACCTGATGGAAGTTACTATGTAACCTACACCATTGAAGTAACCAATAGTGGAGGAGTAGATGGAGATTACACTTTGTGGGATTCACCATTGTTTGAAAATGATGTTACCATTAATGCATGGGATTATACCTTTGTCGATGTTGATGCCGGAATTGGAAATGGTCCTGCTTTTGTAGGAGCACCGTCTATTCCGATCAATCTTGGAACGAAGACCCTCACAGTAGGAAATACACATATTTATACCCTTGGATTCAACGTTACCCTGGACCTTTCCGGTACCGTGAACGATGGTGGCGACGATATTTACACAGGCTGTGGAACCGGTGGACCTAATGGAAAAGGTGATTCCGGTCAAGGATTGTACAATATTGCAGAGATTGATACCGATGGAGATGGACAGCCGGATGATAATGATGATGCATGTGGCGATCTTCCATATATTGAATTAGATAAAGAATTTATTTCAGCAGTTCAGCAGGCAGATGGTAGCTACTACGTGACCTACACGGTAGAAGTAACTAATATTGGTGGTGCAGCAGGTGATTACACTTTGTGGGATTCACCATTATTTGAAGATGACGTTACCATCACAGCGTGGGATTACACTTTCGTCGATGTTGATGCCGGAATTGGAAATGGCCCTGCCTTTGTCGGAGCACCTGCTATCCCGATCAACCTCGGAACGAAAACTATTACTGCCGGAAATACACATATTTATACCCTTGGATTCAATGTAACTCTTGATGTATTGGGTAATGTGAATGATGGCGGTGATGATATTTACACAGCGTGTGGAACCGGAGGTCAGAACGGTAATGGAGGTCCGGGACAAGGGTTGTATAACCTTGCAGAAATAGATACCAACGGTGACGGCCAGCCAGATGCCAATGATGATGATTGTGGTGACCTGCCAGCTATCGAGCACTACAAAGATTTTGTAAGTGCGGTACAGCAGCCGGACGGAAGTTACGATGTAACTTACACCGTTACGGTGATGAATACCGGAGGAGCAGCAGGCTATTATGACCTTACAGATACACCGTCATTTGATGATGATATCAGTATCAACAGTGCCTCTTACTCAAGTGATGCACCGGGTAATGGTGGATCTGGATTGGCAGGTAACGGTCCTTGGACTTTGGCTAATGACCAGAACATTGCTGCGAACAATACACATACCTATACCCTGGTTGTGAATGTCAGCATTGATGTAACGGATGGTCAGGGAGACGATACTTACACTGCTTGTGGAACAGCAACACCAAATGATCCGCAAGCTGGTGAAGGATTATTCAATATGACAGCCCTTGACCTGAATAATGATGGTCAGCCGGAACAGACGGATGATGCCTGTGGCGATATTGATTTGTTCGATTTGGCACTTACTAAAGTTGTTGACAATTCAACTCCTGGACCTTACACTCAGGGAAGTACAGTAACGTTTGAAATTGAAGTTACAAACCAGGGAACTCTTCCTGCAACGAATATTGAAGTAACTGATTATATCCCAACAGGTTTGAACCTGTCGGATGGTGCATGGAACCAGAGTGGTAATTTGGCAACCAGAACAATTGCGGGACCATTGGCAAGTGGTGCATCAACATCCGTTACGATTACTTTTGTAATTGACGGTAACTTCCAGGGGACATCAATTGTAAATTATGCTGAAATAAGTGATGCAGATAATCCTTCCGGACTTGCAGATAATGACAGTACACCGGATCAGGATAATACGAATGATGCAGGCGGACAGCCAAACTCACCGGCAGATGATGCAGTGAATGGTGACGGAACCGGTACACCAGGTGATGGTGTTCCAGCAACGGATGAGGATGATCATGACCCTGCACAGATCGATGTAGATCAGACATTTGACCTTGCACTTCGTAAGACAGAGATCAGCTCTGGCCCTTATACACAAGGATCAACGGTTACCTTCCAGATCGAAGTGATCAATCAGGGAAGTTTGGATGCTACGAATAGTTGAGATCAGCGATTACATCCCAACAGGTCTGAACCTGACGGATGGCGCATGGGCTCAATCAGGATCCCTGGCAACGAGATTGCTGCGAACGGAGGTACACGATTGCCGGTCCAATTGCTGCGAACGGAGGTACAGCGACTGTAACGATCACATTCCAGATTGATGCGAACTTCCAGGGCACAAGCCTTGAGAACTATGCAGAGATCAGTGATGCAGATAATGCACTGAACCAGCCGGATGTAGACAGTACACCGGATCAGGATAATACAAACGATGCAGGCGGACAGCCAAACTCACCGGCAGATGATGCAGTGAATGGAGACGGAACAGGTACACCGGGTGATGGCGTACCAGGAACGGATGAGGATGATCATGACCCTGCACAGATCAATGTAGATCAGACGTTTGACCTTGCGCTGCGTAAGACAGAGATCAGCTCTGGCCCTTACACACAAGGATCAACGGTTACCTTCCAGATCGAAGTGATCAATCAGGGAAGTTTGGATGCTACGAATGTTGAGATCAGCGATTACATCCCAACAGGTTTGAACCTGACGGATGGCGCATGGGCTCAATCTGGTAGTATTGCAACAAGAACGATAGCCGGACCGATTGCTGCGAACGGAGGTACAGCGACTGTAACGATCACGTTCCAGATCGATGCGAACTTCCAGGGCACCAGCCTTGAGAACTATGCAGAGATCAGCGATGCAGATAATGCACTGAACCAGCCGGATGTAGACAGTACACCGGATCAGGATAATACAAATGATGCAGGTGGTCAGCCAAATTCACCGGCAGATGATGCAGTGAATGGAGACGGAACCGGTACACCAGGTGATGGTGTTCCAGCAACGGATGAGGATGATCATGACCCTGCACAGATCGATGTAGATCAGACATTTGACCTTGCGCTGCGTAAGACAGAGATCAGCTCTGGCCCTTACACACAAGGATCAACGGTTACCTTCCAGATCGAAGTGATCAATCAGGGAAGTTTGGATGCTACGAATGTTGAGATCAGCGATTACATCCCAACAGGTTTGAACCTGACGGATGGAGCATGGGCTCAAGCTGGTAGTATTGCAACCAGAACGATTGCCGGTCCAATTGCTGCGAACGGAGGTACAGCGACTGTAACGATCACGTTCCAGATCGATGCGAACTTCCAGGGCACCAGCCTTGAGAACTATGCAGAGATCAGCGATGCAGATAATGCACTGAACCAGCCGGATGTAGACAGTACACCGGATCAGGATAATACCAATGATGCAGGTGGACAGCCAAATTCACCGGCAGATGATGCAGTGAATGGTGACGGAACAGGTACACCGGGAGATGGTGTTCCAGGAACGGATGAGGATGATCATGACCCATCACAGATCGATGTAGATCAGACATTTGACCTTGCGCTGCGTAAGACAGAGATCAGCTCTGGCCCTTATACACAAGGATCAACGGTTACGTTCCAGATCGAAGTGATCAATCAGGGAAGTTTGGATGCTACGAATGTTGAGATCAGCGATTACATCCCAACAGGTCTGAACCTGACGGATGGCGCATGGGCTCAAGCTGGTAGTATTGCAACCAGAACGATTGCCGGTCCGATTGCTGCGAACGGAGGTACAGCGACTGTAACGATCACATTCCAGATTGATGCGAACTTCCAGGGCACCAGCCTTGAGAACTATGCAGAGATCAGCGATGCAGATAATGCACTGAACCAGCCGGATGTAGACAGTACACCGGATCAGGATAATACAAATGATGCAGGCGGACAGCCAAACTCACCGGCAGATGATGCAGTGAATGGAGACGGAACAGGTACACCAGGAGATGGTGTTCCAGCAACGGATGAGGATGATCATGACCCTGCACAGATCGATGTAGATCAGACATTTGACCTTGCACTTCGTAAGACAGAGATCAGCTCTGGCCCTTATACACAAGGATCAACGGTTACCTTCCAGATCGAAGTGATCAATCAGGGAAGTTTGGATGCTACGAATGTTGAGATCAGCGATTACATCCCAACAGGTCTGAACCTGACGGATGGCGCATGGGCTCAAGAGGAAGTATTGCAACGAGAACGATTGATCACGTTCCGGTCCAATTGCTGCGAACGGAGGTACAGCGACTGTAACGATCACATTCCAGATTGATGCGAACTTCCAGGGCACAAGCCTTGAGAACTATGCAGAGATCAGCGATGCAGATAATGCACTGAACCAGCCGGATGTAGACAGTACACCGGATCAGGATAATACAAATGATGCAGGCGGACAGCCAAACTCACCGGCGGATGATGCAGTGAATGGTCAGACGGAACAGGTACACCAGGTGATGGTGTTCCAGCAACGGATGAGGATGATCATGACCCATCACAGATCGATGTAGATCAGACATTTGACCTTGCACTGCGTAAGACGACCATCAGTTCTGGTCCATACATGCAGGGTAGTACAATTGTTTATCAGATCGAAGTAATCAATCAAGGAAGTCTGGATGCTACGAATGTTGAGATCAGCGATTACATTTCAACAGGTCTGAACCTGACGGATGCAGCATGGAGCCAGAGTGGCAACATCGCTACCAGAACGATTGCTGGTCCGATTGCTGCTAATGGAGGTGTTGCTACTGTAACAATTACGTTCCAGGTTGACGCTACGTTCCAGGGTACAAGTGTAGTTAACTACGCAGAGATCAGTGATGCAGAAAATACATTGAACCAGCCGGATGTAGATAGTACACCGGATCAGGATAATACCAATGATGCAGGTGGTCAGCCAAATTCACCGGCAGATGATGCAGTGAATGGAGACGGGTCAGGTACACCAGGTGATGGTGTTCCATCAACGGATGAAGATGATCACGATCCTGCACAGAATGATATTGAACAGACTTACGACCTTGCGTTGACCAAGACTCTGACTACAGCCGGGCCATTTGAGCAAGGAAGTGTAGAGAGTTACGACATCGTAGTAACCAACGAAGGAAGTTTGAATGCGACAAACGTTGAAGTGACAGATCATATCCCAACAGGCATGACTTACGTGAGCGGTGGCTGGACAGTTAATGGCAGCGATGCGACTCAGGTAATACCAAGTCTGTTGCAGGGACAGAGTGTAACATTGAGTATCACGCTTCAGATCGATGCTACTTTCCAGGGTACAAGCCTTGTGAACAAAGCAGAGATCACGGAAGATGATGGAGATGATGTTGATTCTGATCCTGAAACGGGAGATGATGTCGATGAAGATGGTGACGGTGACGGAGATGACGATGATGAGGATGAAGAAGAGATCCCGGTTGAACAGACCTACGATCTTGCATTGACGAAGACTCTGACTACAGCCGGGCCATTTGAGCAAGGAAGTGTAGTGAGTTACGACATCGTAGTAACCAACGAAGGAAGTTTGAATGCTTCAAATATTGAGGTGACAGACCATATACCAACAGGCATGACATATGTGAGCGGTGGTTGGACAGTTAATGGCAGCGATGCGACTCAGGTAATTCCAAGTCTGTTGCAGGGGCAGAGTGTAACATTGAGTATCACGCTTCAGATCGATGCTACTTTCCAGGGTACAAGCCTTGTGAACAAAGCAGAGATCACGGAAGATGATGGAGATGATGTTGATTCTGATCCTGAAACGGGAGATGATGTCGATGAAGATGGTGACGGTGACGGAGATGACGATGATGAGGATGAAGAAGAGATCCCGGTTGAACAGACCTACGATCTTGCATTGACGAAGACCTTGACTACAGCCGGACCATTTGAGCAAAACAGTTTGGTAAGTTATGATATCGTAGTGACCAACGAAGGGAGTTTGAATGCGACTAACGTTGAAGTGACAGATCATATCCCAACAGGCATGACATATGTGAGCGGTGGCTGGACAGTTAATGGCAGCGATGCGACTCAGGTAATTCCAAGTCTGTTGCAGGGGCAGAGTGTAACATTGAGTATCACGCTTCAGATCGATGCGACCTTCCAGGGTACAAGCCTTGTGAACAAAGCAGAGATCACAGAAGATGATGGAGATGATGTTGATTCTGATCCTGAAACGGGAGATGATGTCGATGAAGATGGCGACGGCGACGGAGATGACGACGATGAGGATGAAGAAGAGATCCCGGTTGAACAGACCTACGATCTTGCATTGACGAAGACTCTGACTACAGCCGGACCATTTGAGCAAAACAGTTTGGTAAGTTATGATATCGTAGTGACCAACGAAGGGAGTTTGAATGCGACTAACGTTGAAGTGACAGATCATATCCCAACAGGCATGACATATGTGAGCGGTGGCTGGACAGTTAATGGCAGCGATGCGACTCAGGTAATACCAAGTCTGTTGCAGGGACAGAGTGTAACATTGAGTATCACGCTTCAGATCGATGCTACTTTCCAGGGTACAAGCCTTGTGAACAAAGCAGAGATCACGGAAGATGATGGAGATGATGTTGATTCTGATCCTGAAACGGGAGATGATGTCGATGAAGACGGCGACGGCGACGGAGATGACGACGATGAGGATGAAGAAGAGATCCCGGTTGAACAGACCTACGATCTTGCATTGACGAAGACTCTGACTACAGCCGGGCCATTTGAGCAAGGCGACCTCGTGAGCTACGATATCGTAGTTACGAATGAAGGAAGTCTGAATGCTGCAAATATTGAAGTGACAGACCATATCCCAACAGGCATGACTTACGTGAGCGGTGGCTGGACGGTTAATGGCAGCGATGCGACTCAGGTAATACCAAGTCTGTTACAGGGACAGAGTGTAACATTGAGTATCACGCTTCAGATCGATGCTACTTTCCAGGGTACAAGCCTTGTGAACAAAGCAGAGATCACAGAAGATGATGGTGATGATGTTGATTCTGATCCTGAAACGGGAGATGATGTCGATGAAGATGGTGACGGTGACGGAGACGACGATGATGAGGATGAAGAAGAGATTCCGGTTGAGCAGGTATTTGACCTTGCGTTGACGAAGACGTTGAATGGTTCAACTACATTGCCAATCTACCCTGGAGGAACAGTAACCTTCGATATTGAAGTTACTAACCAGGGATCGCTTGATGCATCGAATATTGAAATTACAGATTACATTCCTGCTGGATTGATCTTAGCGGATGGCAACTGGACACAGTCCGGAACACTCGCAACAAGAACGATTGCCAGTCTGGGACAGGGAGCCTCAACAACGGTATCCATAACCTTTACCGTTGATGCCAATTACCAGGGTGGAGATATCGTGAATTTTGCAGAGGTTAGTGATGCAGATAATGCACTGAACCAGCCGGATGTAGACAGTACACCGGATCAGGATAATACGAACGATGCAGGCGGACAGCCAAATTCACCGGCAGATGATGCAGTGAATGGTGACGGAACCGGTACTCCTGGTGATGGTAATGCTGCTACTGATGAAGATGATCATGATCCGGCGTTGATCACGGTTGATCCGTTGATCGATCTGGAACTGGAGAAATCAGTAAGTGACTTGACGCCTTCTGTAGGTGACGTGATCACCTTTACGCTCACGCTTACCAACCAGGGACCAAGCATTGCTACAGTGGTAACGATTGTGGATCATTTGCCTAATGGTTACAGCAATATTGAAAATGTCAGTGGAGATGGACATATCTCCGGCAGCGCAATTATTTGGGATAACCTTACCGTAGGAGTAGGAGAGACCCTCACATTTACTTACGATGTAACTGTGGAAGCAGAAGGCAGTTATTTGAACTGTGCTGAAGTTGTTTGGGCTAACGAAACGGATATTGATTCCACACCAAATAATGGAGTAGATACGGACGGTGACGGTGAAACGATTGACGATGATGGTGACGAAGATGACGGAGATTGTGAAGAAGTTGATCCTGAACCGCTCATTGACCTTGAATTGGAGAAAACTGTTGATAATTCAACACCGGATGTTGGTTCTAATGTAGTATTCACCATTACAGTGGTGAACCAGGGACCAAGTACCGCAACGGGTGTGGTCGTTAACGATCAGTTGCCAAGTGGATTTACTTACGTAGGTTCGAATGGCAATTACAACCCTGCTACAGGTGATTGGGTTATCGGTACTCTTGAAGAAGGGCAGACAGTATCCTTGAATATTGTAGCTCAAGTACTGGCAGACGGCGTATACAATAACTGCGCTGAAGTAATTGCAGCTAATGAGAATGATATAGATTCTACACCAGGAAACGGAGTAGACACAGACGGTGATGGTGAAACCAACGATGATGATGGAGATGAAGATGACGGAGATTGCGAACCGGTTGAACCGAACCCGATAATTGACCTTGAATTGGAGAAATCTGTGAACCAAACTGGTGCGTACCCGGGTGATCAGATAGTATTTACTGTTGAGGTGAATAACAATGGACCAAGTAATGCTACCGGTGTTGTGGTGAATGACCTGCTTCAGAGTGGTTTCACTTATGTAAATCATATTGGAGGAGATTATGATCCGGTATCGGGTATTTGGAATATCGGAGATCTGGCTGTAGGAGAGACTGTAGCACTCGACATGATTGTTACTGTTAACGAAACAGGAAGTTACGATAACTGTGCCGAGATTGTAGCAGCAAATGAGGATGACATCGATTCTACACCAGGCAACGGTATTGATACAGATGGTGATGGGGAAACCATTGATGATGATGGAGACGAAGATGACGGAGATTGCGAAGAGGTAGCTGTAGAGTGTAATGTAGTAGCCACCCTCCTCAGCGTGGATTGCGTGATTAACGATCCGTTTGATCCTAATGATGATTCCTTTACATTCACCTTTACGGTGACCGGGTCAGGAATTGGCAATAGCACAGGATGGTCGCACAATATTGAATATCTGGCACCGGGTATTTACCCATATGATACGCCAGTCACCGTGGAAGTGCCAAGTGTAGAATTTGGATTACTTGCCCAGGTTTGGGATTCCGGATTAAATACTTGTAAGGATGGTTTCTGGGTAGAGCCTCCGGGACCAGAAGATTGTGAAGGAGAATGCATCTTTGATGAGATCCTGACGCAGAACTTCGTATGTAATGACAATGGAACTCCCGGAGATCCATCAGATGACTATTACACCTTCCAGTACACTGCTACCAGCCTGTTTGGTGAAAACTGGACAGCTAGCATGAACGGACAACCACTGGGTAACCTGGGACAGTATGGAATCTTCCAGACCTCACCGGGATTTGCTCCGGGCACGACGGTAGAAGTTTATATTGAAGACACAGAAGATCCTGATTGTAATGGTACCATCACAGTGACTATTCCTGATGAAGTATGTTCAGAAGAATGTACAGTACATACTGAGCTGGGAGAGGTGGTTTGTGATCCTAATGGCACCTTAACGGATGGTTCTGATGATCTGTTTGTGTTTACTGTTGAGATAACAGGAAACGAAACAAGTGGAGAATGGGAGGATAATTATGGAAATACAGGAACCATTCCTGGATCAATTACCTATAGCTTCCCAATTGCTGACGGACCGGTAACCATTGCGATTTGGGATGTTGAGGATGATAGTGGCGTTAATTGTGATATGTCAATCTTTACGGTTAATCCGCCAGAGGAGACTTGTTCTGACCAGTGTGAGGTTTCCGTAGCCCTGATCGGTGATCCGGTTTGTGATGACAATGGTACACCTTCGGATCCTGCTGATGATCAGTACTCATTTACATTAAATGTTACTGATGTGAATAATGCAGGAACTACATGGACAGCTACCTTGATCGATGGAACGGTATTAGGTTCAGGTGTTTACGGTGCCAACGTTGAATTTGGACCATACAACATCGGAAACGGTAATCCGCTGACAGTATTTGTGACTGCAGATAATGACGCAGAATGTACGGATCAGATTACCATTACGCCACCATCGGATTGTTCACCGGAATGTAACATCAACGTGGTGCAGACTACTTCACCTGTTTGTTACGACAATGGTACAGAAGCAGATCCTACGGACGATTACTGGAACTTTGAAATTGAAGTTACCGGTAACAATACTTCCGGAGGATGGACTGCTACCGACAACCTTGGTAATAACTACGGAGGTGCATATGATGAAAGTACCGTAATTGGTAACTACAATTCACAGGTGACTTCAGTGACGCTTACCATCGTTGATGCAGAAGATCCTGATTGTGTAACAACCATTACGGTTGATGCTCCGGAAATGCCATGTTCTGATGAATGTGCCATAGAGATCACTGTGCTGGATGTATACTGTGATGATAATGATACACCTTATAATGGTGCAGATGATGAATACTTCGCGATCATTTACGTGACAGGGTTTAATACCAGCGGCCAGTGGGTAGTATCAGGAGATGATACGCCACATGGTTACGGACCTAACAATACGGTAATCCTGCCAATGGGTAATGCGAATACAGATATTCCGGTGGCGATTTCAGTACACGACCTTGATGATCCTTCTTGTGAAGCTTCGACTTTCGTAACTTCACCAGGGCCATGTGATGAGTGTGGAATTGAAATAGTACTTGGAGAAACTGTATGTGATGATAACGGAACAGCTACTCCTGCCGATGATACCTACACAGTTGATGTAACGGTTGTTTGTTTGAATAACTGTAGTGTATTTGGCTGGACGCAGATAGGCGGTCAGGGACTGACCGGACAGTATGGTGAAGTGGTTACTTTCGGACCATTCTCAGTGTTCGACGAACCAACGATCGAGATCGCGGATCAGACGATATTCCTGAGTTGTAGAGATGAGGTAGAGCTTGTTTCTCCGGGACCATGTTCTGAGCCTGATGATTGTGAATTGACTCTGGACTTGATGAATATTCGTTGTAGCGATAACGATACGCCATTTGATCCAACGGATGACTATACTGAATTTATGATAGAGATCTCCGGTGACGGAGGCAGCGGTTGCTGGACTTCTAATACCGGACAGACAGGAACTTACGGTCAGTACTTCTTCACTTATCCTGCGAATGGACAGCTGAATACGCTGGTGCTCACAGATTGTGAAAATCCTGATTGTCAGACCAGCATTGAGCTGCAGTCTACGGATCCTTGTTCTACCGGCGATTGTGAGATTTCAGCAGTACTGCTCGACAAGCATTGTGAGTTGAACGGTGTGAACGATCCTGAAGATGATACAACTGTATTTACTGTTCTTGTGACCAGTACTTCAGGAACTGTTTGCTGGACCGACGGACTTGGAGGTAGCGGATCATTTACTTCCGGTATTATCCAGACGTTTGAATATCCTTCAAACGGTGATGTGGTGACTTTGACATTCTTCGATTGTGAAAATGAAGATTGTCTGACTACGATCTCTGAGCAGACATTTATTGAACCATGTAATGTTTGTCAGACAGGTGTTGATCTGGTAGATATCTGGTGTGATGATAATGGTACGTCTTCAGATCCTGTGGATGATGTGTTCTACTTCACATTGACCATTGCGGATACATTGGGTAACCAGGGTACAACATGGCATACAGAAGGTTTGCCGATAGAACAAACGGGAGAATACAGTTTCGAAACGGTATACACTTTCGGACCATTCCTGATTGCTGACGGACCTGCTAACTTTGATATTTTAAGTGACCTGACAGATGATTGTCCGATAGTGGTGCTTGTTTCACCACCGGCAGCTTGCTCATGTGGACTTACAACTGAAATAGAAAATGTCGAATGTAACCCTGACGGTTCGTACACGGTGACCATTACAACCGATAACGGACCAAGTAACGGATGGTTTGCAGAAGTTGATGGGGAATCTGTTGGATTCGGATTCTACCCGGCAACCGAGACCTTCGGACCATTCTTCGGAGTTACGGAAATTGAGTTCTACGACTTTGGTGATGAAACCTGTAGTGATGTAGTTGTCATCGATCCGGCTGATTACTGTGGCGATTGTAACCTTGTTCCTTTAGTGGAAAATGTTACTTGCCAGGATAACGGTACACCGAATAACCCGGATGACGATTATTACACCTTCGATCTCACGATCACCGGTGGTACCGGTACAGGTTGGAATTCCCCGATTGGAAGTGGAGTTTATAATGTGACTTACACATTCACATCAGAGGACGGAGAGAATACGAACTTTAATGTTTACGATAATGAAGATCCGAATTGTGGAGTATCCGTATTCGTTCAGTCACCGACACCTTGTGAAGGAGCACCATGTGTGATAGAAGCAGTTGAGGTGGTAGATGTGATCTGTAATGATAACGGTACACCCGGACAAGGTGAAGATGATTACTACACTGCCGTGATAACTGTAACTGCTGAGAATCCTGGCGCCGATAATACCTGGGTAGCTACCTGGGATGGCGGACAGGCCAGCGGTAACTACGGAGATCCGGTGGAAGTAGGACCATTCCTCGGTGAGATCGTTGTGACCATAGTGGATAGCAATATTCCAGAATGTAGCGAAGTTGTTACCATCACTCCTCCTGAACTGGAGGTTGAATTCCCGGATGATATCACAGTTGTGGTTGACCTGGATGGTGAAGAACACCAGCTGTATTGTACTGATGTAGACTTTATTCTGAATAGTGAATTGAGCCTTCAGATTACAGGTCTGCCGGAAATTGATGAGTGTGGATTTATCTCATTCGATTTCTCAGATGAATACCAGGAAGGTACAGATTGTGAAGGAGGTGTGATCATCAGAACGTTCACTGTTTACGGTATCGGAAATGTTACCGCAGAAGGTGTTCAGCAGATCATCATCAGTTTGCCGGATGTGAATGATATTATCGAAGTGCCGGATGTAGATATAGATTGTACGGAGGCCTTCGAGACGGATGAGAACGGTAACCCGGCTCCTTCATTGACAGGATATCCAACTTTCGAGACTTTCCTCGGAATGGAGAATATTGATCTTGAATTCTGTGGTCTTGAAGCGACTTACGAAGATGAAATCACTTCAGATTGTTCAAGCTCTTATGTAATCACAAGAACCTGGACGATTGTTGATCCATGTACGGGTGACGAAGTGGTATTTATCCAGACGATAACCGTTACAGCTGAAAATGGCGGCGGACTGGTAGTTGAATGTCCATTGGATACACACTTCTGTCCGATCATCGAAGAGGATATTATGTTGTTTACAACTGATCCTTGGGTATGTACGGGAACTGTGGAAGTACCGATGCCGATCGTTTCCGGTGGCGTTTGTTCTTCACCTGATTTCTCATGGACAGCGATCACAGAGATCTGGACTTATGATGAGTCTGAACAGATCGCATTGCTGTTGCCTGGAGATGACAGAACGCTGTTTGATATTCCTGTTGGCGACTACATCGTCCGTTACATCGTAACTGATGATTGTGGAGTGACCTCTACGCTGGATTGTTACTTCCGCGTAATGGATCTCGATAATCCGGTGCCGGTTTGTGATGACGGATTGAACATCTCACTCGGTGGATTTGGACTCGCAAGAGTTTATACCTTCCAGGTGGATAACGGCAGCTACGATAATTGTGGAATCGACAGCATCATGCTGCGCAGAGAATTTACACGTGATCCAATGACCTGCGATACGCTCATGGAGCCTGTATGGTCAGATTGGGGAGAATTTGTTGAATTCAATTGCTGTGATGCCGGATTGTATGTAACCGTTCAAATGAGAGTGGTTGATATTTATGGAAACGAGAACTTCTGCTGGACAGAAGTACTGGTTGAGGATAATACATTGCCACTGTGTTACGGATTGGAAGATGTGTCAGTAGGTTGTGATGAGTTGCCAATTGACTTCGATGCTTACAGCTTGAGCCAGTTGAGCACATTGTTCGGTGATCCGATCGTAGTGGATAACTGTTCAGCGGAAACCATTGAGTACGATCCGATTGTGAACTTGTCTGATTGTGGTGAGGGAACCATTATCCGTCGCTTCCAGGCAGTTGATGCAGTAGGCAACTACTCCATGGATATATTTGAGCAGGTAGTTACCATCATTGGTGGCACGCAATACGAGGTGAAACTGCCAATGGATACAGAGACGGATTGTATTGATAATGCTTATACACTGTTGAGTTGTACCATACGGGATGTGATTCCATAGTTGTGACACATGAGGATGTATTCCTGCCTGTTGAAGGAGAAGAATGCTACAATGTGATGCGTACTTACCACATCATCAATTACTGTGAGTGGGATGGAATTGCTGATCCGGTCAATATCAGTCGCGATGAAGATTGTAACGGTGTTGAAGGCGAAGCGCCTGTATGGATCATCAGAACTACGGATACGACATTTGTTGATGCAGACAGCCTGTATTACAATATGATGCCATTGGCTGGTACGAAAGGTACTGATTGCGATGGTGATACGAATCCGGAAGGTTACTGGAGAATTACTGAATCTACCGGATACTGGACCTACACTCAGCACATTGTGATCCATGATACGATTGCACCGGTGGTTGTGTTTGATATTCCGGCGCCATTCTGTACGGATTCCGTAGAGTGTGAAACGGAGATCTTGTATCCGTTCACAGTACTGGAGAACTGTATTGCTGATGACCTGACGATCCGCATCTTCCTGGATGCAGGAGCTGACGGAACGATCGATGCTGACCTCACCGATGCCGGAATCCTTGAAGGAGCTTATCCGGATTATGTACTGACGGGTAGTTATCCGATAGGAACGCATAACTTCGAACTGGCCATTGATGATGGTTGTGGAAATACAGTGACAGCTATCCTGCCATTCGAGGTAGTGGATTGTTACATTCCTGAGATCGTTTGTTACAGCGGATTAATGGTAGCTCTTGAAGCAGTCGAACCTGCTGTTGACGTAGACGGTGATGGTGACCTGGATGATGGTATGGCCATTGTAGAGGCAACACAGTTAGCATCCTGCTTGGTTGAGGATTGTTCAGCACCGCTGAGGTTCTCAGTGAACAGGATCGGCGTTACACCGCATCCGGATTCAACGGAAGTAGTACTCACTTGTGATGACCGTTACAGCATTACGCTGGAGGTTTACATGTGGGATAGTGCTTACAACCCGTATGCTGTACAGCCTGACGGTACCATTGGCGGACCAAACTGGGATAATTGTGAAGTCCTCGTATTTGTTCAGGATCCAAATGGTGTATGTCCGGATTGTGATGATCTGGCAGACCTTACAGGAACTGTAACTACGCTACAGAACAAGCCGATCGAGAACGCATTTGTGACATTGGACAATGCAACTACTCAGTCCTTCATGGCAGAATCTATGACGGATACAATAGGAGGATACGAATTCACGGATGTTGAAGTTGGCGGAGATTATAATATTGCTCCAGAGTTGGATGAGAACTATCTGAACGGAGTAACGACTATGGATCTGATCGTGATGCAGCAGCATCTGCTGGGAAGTAATACGATCGCTTCACCATACCTGTTGCTTGCAGCGGATGTAAATAACTCTGGTTCGATCACTATTCTTGATATGATTGAGATCAAGAAACTGATCCTCGGACAAGTTTCTGAATTCTCTGAAATGCCAAGTTGGATATTCATTCCGAAATCATATGTATTCCCGGATGCTGCCAACCCATGGCTCGAAGAAATTCCGAATATGATCACGCTTGAAGATCTTGCGGACTGTACCAGCGGTCTGGACTTCTGGGGAATCAAGATGGGTGATGTGAATATGACTGCTGATCCGTCATTTAGCGGAGGCATAGAATACAGAAATCAATCTGATAAATTCAGATTCGGAGTAATTGACCAGGCTGTTGAGCCTGGTCAGGAGTACACGATAACCTTTACGGCGCCGGAACTGGCTACCATAAAAGGTTATCAGTTTACCCTGAATTTTGATAAACAGGTGCTTGATTTCGTAAGTGTTACAGAAGGTGTGGCTAAAGTTGATAATTTCGGTTTCGACTTTATTGATAGAGGACTTATTACAACAAGTTGGCATATTTCCGATGGAAATACTATCTTTGTTGGTAAGGACGATATTCCGGAAATGTTCCAATTGACTTTCCGGGCAAAAGAATATGCCTCTAGCCTCAGTAAATTGTTGAGTACCAGTTCTGATTTCACTCCGATAGAAGCTTATGGAGTAGACGGATCGATGCTGGGCGTAGACATTCAATTTAGCACCCCCTTCAATCAGTTAACGGAAACGGGATATGGTTTTGAGTTGTATCAGAACACGCCTAATCCGTTCGGGCAAAGTACTATTATCGGGTTTGAACTGCCATACGCGGCAGAGACTACCTTGATAATCAGAGATATTTCCGGAAGAGAAATCAGTCGAATTTCAGGTAGTTATGACAACGGCTACAATGAAATAACACTGGAGAAAGGCAGCTTGTCGAGCGGGGTTTATTATTACACCCTGACTACGGGCGAGTTTACCGCCTCCCGGAAAATGATAGTGAACGAATGATCTGAATAGATCTGAAGATATTTAACTTGTAAATTTGTTTCATGTGAAGAAGGGGCGGAGCAGTTAGTTCTGCTTCGTCCCGTTTTTTTTCCTTTCCTTACCTTACTTTAATTAAACATTGCTCATTGGATATCATTTCCTTTTGAGTATTTGCCTTTTCTTTTTCAGTAAATGCTGATTAAGGGAAGCGAACTGCCATAGTACATCCCTTGTATTTTACACACTTGCCGGTAGAATAATTCGCGTCGGAGACGGGTCTTGGTCTGTGATGATTGCATCAGATCAAAATTCTGATCTAATGTCCCTCACCGGTATTAAACCCATGAAGTGTAAACTTCAGGTTATGTCCCTTTTTAGCTTGAAAAATGCCGGCGGAAGATCTTCCGTCGGCATTTATTTTTAAGGTAAGTGTTTGTTGACAAAATATTTCAGGTCGTTTGCAGATCAACCATTTCCGCCATTTCCGTTGCCACCATTTCCATTTCCGCCATTTCCATTTCCACCACTTCCATTTCCACCACTTCCATTGCCGCCATTAGGGCAATCACCGTTATTTCCGTTGCCACCGTTTCCATTGCCGCCATTCCATTTCCACCACTTCCATTTCCACCACTTCCATTTCCACCACTTCCATTTCCACCATTAGGGCAACCGTTATTTCCGTTGCCACCATTTCCATTGCCTTGAGTGAAACATAAACTGCCGCCGCGCTCTCTAGGAGTTGAAATTATTTCGTTTAATAAGTCTTCGCTGATATATTGAGCAGAATAAGTTGTTTCAAGTAGGGAAATTTGTTTAGTGAATGCACGAAGGTGATTACGGGATCCTTTGGTTAATTCATTGAAGACAGCAAGAATATCTTCGTTGTTTGTTTCTTCACTTAGTTGCATCAGGTCATAGATGTCCACATCCTCAATAGTAGCGCCAACAAGGAATGCCTCACCGATGCTCTGACTGCCCTGATCCAATAAAATGTTGTAAAGATTCTGCAGTTCTTCATTGGTGAAAACCCCATTTTCATTTTCTCCAATAGGATCGGGGATATCGTATTTTTGTAAGAGACAAATAAGGGAGTTCATATGCCTGTTTTCTGCCTTGGCGATGTTGGTGAAGACTCTGTGGTCCCATAATTGACTTAATTCCAGATAAATATCACGGGCCATTTTTTCTTCTTCTACCATCAGGAGTAGTGCATTAACTTCTTCTGCGGACAGTTCTTCAAAAGGGTAATTATTGGTAATACACTCGCATTGTCCCTGTTGGGGGGATAATACAGCAGCTTCACTCCTGAGATCCGTTAATTCATCGGTGAGTTCACTGTTGTCGACTCCGGCGATCTCTGTTTGACATTGGGTAGTCAGCAAGGCAAGCGAAGCTAAAATTATCAGAGCACTTACATTTTTCCAAAATTGAATGGTCATAATCTTTATTTTTTTGCGTAGTTAAAATGAATATTTGATTGCTTTCAAGGTCTACTACGCAACCGATTATGGTTTCTTTCATTTTTGGAAAAAAAATTATTACAGGGTAGAGAGAAATACTATTTTTTGGAAAAATAGTATTTCTAAAACAAGCAGTAACTAGAGCACAACGACATCCCGATATTTCATATGCAGGACAGGTTCCCGTTCACGTAGTGCCGGGGCAGTAACTAGTTCTGGTGCCCCCTTTTTTGATTACGATTTCCAGGGCCTCCCCATGGACGAATTTCTTCAGCTTGAAAAGTCTGCTTATCTGTGATTTTACCAACTAGCTTAACCAATTCGCCCGGCTCGAGCAGGACTCTTGACGAAATGAAGACATCATCGTAAACAACTGTCCATGATTTTTTATCAAAATCAGTTATTTGAAAGCTATTTTCCTTTATTCCTGTGATGGTGCCTGACAGGAAACCTGCTTCCGGATTCATCCATGTCTTGATCCTTTTTTCCTGAATACTTTCGTATATTTCAACATTAACGGCAAAGGCATTTTCAAGTTTTTCTGCCCCTCCTGCAATAAAGAACAAAGTGCCGATCAGAATGCTTAATGCTGTTGAAATACCAACAAGGCGGGATACGGTGAATTTATAACCTTTTTTGGAATGCTGTATGCTGAAAATGGCCAGGATCAAAAAGGTTACCAAAGAGATGATCCAAAAAAACGGAAGCAAACCAAGGAAAAACTCTAATCTAGAATGAGACATGTGGGACAGAAGGTCAAATTCTGACTGTTGGATACTGAATAGTACGATTGAAAAAGCCAGCGCTCCGAAAATTACAGCAATAGCAAAAGTTGTCCAGAGGGAACCATTTTTTAATACGAATTTCCACCTGGGAATGGGTTGAATATTCTCAGATTTTATTTTTTCTAGGATCTTTTTTGAATTGTCCATTTCTTCCATTTTTAAGACCAGGAAAACGTTTCTTTGCCTCCTTGTTGAATAAATGCCTTTTTGGCCCTGTTGATCCTTGTTGCAACAGTTCCTTCGGGAATTTTTAAAACATCGGATATTTCATCATAACTCATCATCTCAAGGAATTTCAATACCAGAATTTCCCTGTATTTCAGCGGTAATTTTTGTAATACTTCGTCGATCTTGGATTTGTTAAATTGTTCTTGTTCTTCTCCTAAAGAGTCTTGCTCCAATACTGAAATTTCTTCCGGGAGTTCGATCGTCGGAGACTGTCCATAGGAAGTCTTTTTCCTCCAAAAGGAAACCGTTTCATTGTGCACGATGCGATATATCCAGCTGGATAATTTCAGACTTTGATCAAAATCGTTAAGATTTCGCCAGATTTTTATGAATGCTTCCTGTAGAATATCTTCAGATTCTTCCCGGGTAGAATAGGAAATACGATTGATGTAGCGGAGTAACTTGGGCTCATATTTGTTGTACAAACAGGCAAAATACTCAACATCCTGAAGAGACTTTTGGACAATCTCAAGGTCGGTGAGCTCCTTACATATTTGTTCTGTCACATGCATCCGGGAATCCTTTTTTTTAAATACTCCCTGTTAACAACAATGAAAGTTAAGGTATTTCCATGCAATATTGATACATTATAAAATGAGTTTTTTTGAAAATTTTTAGGGAAAGTGAAAGAAAAGTCTGAGGTCTGCGTAGTAAAGAATGAAAAGCAGCCCGGGAACGCGCTGTTGATGTTAAATGATCACAAAAAATAAAAGTTATGAAAAGTAAATTCAGGTTTAGCGCTTACCATTATTTGATGGTAACTTCTTTGATGATGTTAATCGGCATGGGGACATCCTATGCACAGGCAGGCCAGAATAACAGAACACAACAATTTACTCAATGTGACAGCAACGGAGACGGATTTATCAGTAATGCAGAATGTCGCAATGCTAATTTTGCCAATTTTGACCGCGACGGCGATGGTCTGCTCAACCGTAATGAATTCAGGAAACTGAAGAAACAGCAAAACAATTTTCAAAAGGCCAATCGGAGTGCGAATAGATCCAACAGAGGACAGGCAATGAATAAAGGTACTGGAAACGGAAATGGGCAACGCCTAAGGAATAACACTGGAAACGGTAACGCCCAAAGACTTCGTGATGGCAGTTGCGGCAATTCACCGGGAAGCAGAGGTAACCGCGCAGGTAACGGCCGTGGCCGGCGAGGTTGAAATGGAATTTAACTGTGAGATGATTTAGTTATAAGTTTTTTATTGAAATAGGATGGCTCTGGAAATGAGCCATCTTTTTTTAAAATATCGACATACCCGTTTTTGTCGTCAACAGTTCCAAAGCCTTCATACCCAATAAAGAATTACCCTTTTTATTCAAACGGGGGCTCCAAACAGCTATACTGTACTCCTGAGGGTAAACAGCCACAATGCCACCTCCGACACCACTCTTTCCCGGTAATCCGACTTTAAAGGTAAACTCTCCGGCTTCATCGTAAAACCCACAGGTCTGCATCAGGGCATTGAGCCTTTTGATCTGGCTGGAAGTAAGGAATTCTCCTGTAATGCTCAATTCCCGTCCGTGATCCGCAAAAGGCAGGAATGCCCGGGCCAGTTCTTTACAGGTCATTTCGATGGAACAGATGTGAAAGTAGAAATCGAGTACTTCTTCCACGTCATTTTCAATATTGCCGAATGATTTGAGCAGGTTGGCCATGGCGGCGTTTCGGTGGCCCCAGCTTTTTTCAGAAGCGGCTACCTGTTCATTGAAATGGATATCGTTGGTTTTCGCCATTCTGCGAACGAAATGAAGGAAGTCTTCTTTGGGGTTTTCCAAATGAGTTATAAGGATGTCTGCAACTACCAAAGCCCCGGAATTAATCAGCGGGTTTCTGGGAATCCCCGATTCGTATTCCAAAAGGGCCAGACTGTTAAAGGGATGTCCTGAAGGTTCCACGCCTACCCGTTTCCAGATTTTTTCGCCGATGAAGGAAATCGCCAGGGTAACGGATAATACTTTTACAATACTTTGAACGGAGAATTTTTCCTCACTATCACCAATGGCGAAAGTCCTGCCATCCAAAAAAGTCAGATGGATACCGAATTTGTCGGGGTCGACATTGCCTAGTTCGGGAATATAATCAGCTACCTTGCCAAGACCGGCAAAGGGCTGGATCTCTTCATGAATCTCTGAAAGGATTTGCTGAAAGTCCACTGTTGAGCTGCTAATCCGCTACGATGGCAATCTTGTAATCAGGGCTGATCGCCAACCTGGAAATATTGCGAATGTCGTAGTAACGGAGATCTGCAATTTCTACCCAATCCTCGTCAATGAACTGGTTGAATTTAAAGAGTTTGCTTCCGCGGCCCATAACAAAAGTGCCATCCGGGAACATCGCAAAATCCTCACAACCCTTCAGGGTCTTGATGATCGTGCGAGGTTGCTGAGAGCTGTGGTAAAGATTTTTTTCCATCAAATACCAGTTGTCGCTGAATTCACCTTTCTGTACATAAACCAGGTTTCCGTTTGGTAATCTGGAAAAGCACCGGCCAACGTTAGTAGCAACTGGTGTTACATCATCCGTGCGGGTATTGGCAATGGCGAGATAATTGGGGTTTTCAACTACGAATACCGCTACTTCAGAACCATTGATCCAGTGGTAATAACCGACATTGGTAAGGTATTTGAATACAGGATGACCATTGCTGAGTCTGTCGATTGGAAATTGCCACAGACGCAGCAGGGTGTCGCGGCCGGTATATTCCTGACGGATGGCAGAAAAACTGTAATAGTCCAGCATACGCTGTGGAGAAAATTCCCCTTCCGCTGTTTCCGTGACTTTTACCTTGGTTTTTTTATCAAGATCGAGCATATAAAGGTCCGTCTGAGAATCTGCCGGAGTCTGAACACTTATGTACAACTGAGTTGGGCTGAAAAAGGCTGGTTGGTTGTTATAACCTCTTTCGTTGAAGTAGGTCAACCATTTGGCGTTATTGAAATTATAAGCGCTGTCCGATACCTGCTGAACTTCAAAAAGATAGATATTGGATTTGGGTAATTGAGCCTCTGCCTGTATCCAAAGGATTCCGGCAAACAATATGGTGGCGAATATTCTCAGCATGATCTTATTTTTGTGGGTAAAGTTAGCATATTTTGCGAAATTGCATTTAATGCCATTTTGAAAATAACGACCATGCCAGTTAAAATATTGAACGGTATCAAACTCTACTATGAAACCTCCGGCGAGGGAGAACCGTTGCTGTTCATCCACGGACTTGGATCCAGTACACGTGACTGGGAGGCCCAGGTGCCATATTTTTCCGATAAATTTCAGACAGTTACCGTAGATCTGCGAGGACATGGACAATCTGAAAAACCTTCATCAACCTATAGCATCTCTCTTTTTGCTTCCGATGTGGCGGCTTTGATTAGGGAAATTGGAGGACCTGTTCATGTTGTTGGAATCTCCATGGGAGCTATGGTGGCTTTGCAACTGGCTGTCGATTTTCCGGAGTTGGTGAAGAGTATCATAGTCATTAATTCCCAGGATGAAGTTTTAATGAATACCCGGCAAGCTCGTCAGGCGGTCATGATCCGCAAAGTGATTCCGCGATTGATGGGTATGAAATGGATGGGCAAGTATTTGGGTAAGAAATTATTTCCGGAAGAAGATCAGGAACAGCTCAGGGAATTGATTGCAGACCGATGGGCCGAAAATTCTGTGAAAGATTTCATCAAAAGTGTCAATGCCATTGCCGGTTGGAGTGTCCGTAAGCATTTGAATACTATAAAATGCCCGGTATTGGTGGTTGCATCCGAGTTGGATTATACACCTGTTGAAGCAAAAGAAATCTATGTAAAGTTATTACCGGATGCCCGGCTGGAGGTGATCAAAGGTGCCCGTCATGCGATATCTGTGGAGCGGCCGGAGGAATTGAATGAGGTGATGCTGGGGTTTCTGGGGCAAATTTTCCAATTATAATAGGTATATTGCACAAACAGAAAATCGACTTTTTAACCAAACCAACATAATTATGAGTTTTCTTTACTTTATTCTTGTAGGTGCTTTGGCCGGATGGCTGGTAGGCACGCTTTTTAAAGGTGGCGGATTTGGACTTTTGGGAAATATTGTTGTAGGTATCGTCGGTGGTGTACTCGGAGGCTGGGTTTTTGGCCTGTTAGGTATTTCTACTGATGGAGGACTACTTGGATCTATCATCACTGCCGTAGTCGGTGGTGGATTGCTGGTCTGGATTGTGGGGATGTTCAAGAAATAAAGCGTAGCATAGGCTGAAAATTGCTTAAAGCCCGATCAGTTTTCATAACTGGCCGGGCTTTTATTGTTTCAATACCCTGATCAATATTTGAAAAATTCCGTAAGTTTACATTATGTCAAACGTCAAACCACATTCGCTTTTTTCAGAATACGATATTTACCTGTTCAGATCAGGAAATCATTTCAGAATCTACCAGAACCTCGGGAGTTTTCCAATGACTGTAGATGGAGAAAAAGGAGTGCATTTTGCTGTCTGGGCTCCCAATGCACGTTATGTTTCCGTCATTGGCGGCTTCAACGACTGGAATGCCAAATCACATAAATTGTTCCCTCGCCTGGATGAATCCGGTATCTGGGAGGGCTTTATCCCGGGAGTTCAAAAAGGAGCTAATTATAAATACCGAATCAAATCAAATACCGGCCAGGAACTTGACAAAGGAGACCCTTATGCAAGGCTCTGGGAAGTTCCGTCAGATACAGCTTCCATCGTTTGGGACTTCAATTATAAGTGGAAAGACGAGAAATGGATGAAGAACCGGTCAGCCGATACCGGCTTTTCGGTCTATGAGGTGCATTTAGGTTCCTGGAAGAAAAAGAACAATAACGATGAATCCCTGACTTACAGGGAAATGGCGCGTGAGTTGGTGCCCTATGTGAAAAAGATGGGCTTCACGCACGTGGAGTTGATGCCGGTCATGGAGCATCCGTATTTTCATTCCTGGGGATATCAGATCACTGGCTATTACGCCCCGACACATCGTTTTGGCAAGCCCGAAGATCTGATGTATCTCATCGACAAATTTCATCAGGCAGGCATCGGAGTGATCCTGGATTGGGTGCCTTCACATTTCCCGACCGATGGACATGGCCCCGGGTGGTTTGACGGAACTCATTTGTACGAACATCCCGATCCACAGAAGGGGTTTCACCCCGACTGGCAGAGTTTTATTTTTGATTACGGTAGAAATGAGGTGCGGAATTTCCTGTTTTCCAATGCCATGTTCTGGCTGGAATATTTCCATGCCGATGGTCTTCGGGTGGATGCAGTGGCCTCCATGATACATTTGGATTATTCCCGCGAGGAAGGACAATGGACTCCCAATAAATTTGGAGGCAACGGTTACCTGGAAGCTATTGATTTTGTAAAAGAACTCAATATGGCCGTTCACCGGGAATACCCCGGTGTAGCCATGATAGCTGAAGAGTCAACGGACTTTCCGGGAGTGACACGCGAAGTGCAGTGGGATGGACTGGGTTTTGATCAGAAATGGATGATGGGCTGGATGAACGATACCCTGGAATACTTCAAAATCGATCCGATCTTCAGGAAATTCCACCAGAACAAAATCACATTTAGTTTCACCTATGCCTTCTCGGAAAAATATATGCTTCCTCTGTCCCATGACGAGGTAGTTCATGGAAAGGGAACTTTATTCACAAGAATGCCAGGTGATGAGGGGCAACGATATGCCAATCTTCGATTGTTATTTGGAATGCAGTGGATGCATCCGGGCTCCAATCTGATATTTATGGGAGGTGAGTTCGCTCAAACTACTGAATGGAATATTGAGGTTGGGCTAGAATGGCACTTGCTGCAATACGATTATCACAAGGGCGTACAACAGTGGGTAAAGGCCCTCAATGAGTTTTACAAAAAGGAACCTGCGCTGTCTTTGCATCAGTTTGATTACCGCTCATTTGAATGGATTGACGGAACGGATCATCAGCAAAGTGTCGTGTCCTTTATTCGCAAAACGGAGGAGGAAAAAGATACCCTGGTCATCGTATGCAATTTTACTCCGGTCGTTCGGCGAGGATACAAAATCGGAGTGCCGATTGCCGGAAAATGGAAGGAGGTGCTGAACAGTACCGATGAAGCCTATGCCGGATATGGTATGGATTCCAATGACACGGTGGAGGCTCTGGAAGAAACACAACACGGTCGTCCTTATTGCATTCAATTGGATTTGCCGGCACTTAGTATTATGGTTTTTAAAAATCAACCTGTTAAAAAAAGGAAGTTAAACACTAAAAAGAAAGCATAAGCGGTTGTTGGTAAAAATATTAAAATGATAGAACGGTTCCTTTTGGTTTTTGTCGGGTTTTTTTTGGTGTCATTTGTGCTCGTTTTCAGACCGGTGTCCGCAGCTGATGAAAGTGCTTGTAACGTAACCTCTGGTATTTTGATCCAGCTTCACGAAGGAGGTACCAATGATATTGTATTCAGGCTGAAGGATAATGAAAAAATGTACTATATCAACCGCGGTCTTGAACAGGGCTTAACCCTTGAGGAACTAGGTGAGAAATTACTGGATAACGAAGTTACCATCTGGTCCGCCAAACACTGGACGCCTCTCGACCCAAAAGGGAGAACCAATCATATCTGTAAGGTGACTTACCAGGATGAGGTGCTTTTTACGGAGTTTGATTGAAAATTTATGGATGTTTATAACACCTTAGCCTAGCTTTCCCGCTATAAAACCGGTAGTCCAGGCCGCCTGGAAATTATAGCCTCCCGTAATTCCGTCGATATCCAGTAGTTCGCCCGCAAAATAAAGATTTGGACAATGTCTGCTTTCCATGGTGCTAAAATCAATGCTCTCCAGGCTGATGCCCCCACAGGTCACAAATTCCTCTTTAAAAGTCGTTTTTCCTTTTACCGCATATTCGTCATTAGTGAGGATGGTGACGAGTTTGTTTATTCCTTTTTTACCAAGTTCGTTCCACTTTTTCTTTTCGGGCAATGCACATTTTTCAAGCAGGTAAAGCCAAAGTCTTTCCGGTAAATAATAGGGTCTTACGTTAGCGAGAATTTTGTTAGGATCAGACTGCACAATACGCTCCAGAGACTGTCGAACAGTTTCAAAATTTTTCTCATCAACCCAGTTTACCTGAACCTTGAATTTATAATCCATCCCGCTGAGTAATCGTGCGCCAAATGCGGAAAGCTTTAAAATTGCCGGGCCACTCATGCCCCAATGGGTGATGAGTAAAGGACCATCTGAACGCAGTTTAGTGCCTTGAATGCTCACTTGGGTGTTCTCAACAACAATTCCCATTAGACGGGTGACCTGTTCATCCGGCATATTGAAAGTGAAAAGAGAGGGAACCGGGTCTGCTATTTTATGTCCCAGCGTTTCCAGCCACTCGAGGCCTTTTCTTTTTGGAGAGCCGCCGGTAGCTACAATGACCTTATCAAAGGTTCCGGGAGGTTTATGGTCATCTGTAAAAGTCAATGTCAGTTGGCCATTTTCTGGTTTAATTGCTTTTATACCAGCACCTTTTTGGACTTTTATGCCCGATTTCCTGCCTTCTTCAAGGAAGCAATCAATGATGCTTTGAGAGTCCTGTGAAACGGGGAATACACAATTGTCCGGTTGGGTTACCAGGGGCACTCCTCTGGATTCAAACCATTGCATGGTGTGTTGGGTGCTGAATACTCTAAAGGCTTTTTTGAGCTTTTTGCCTCCACGGGGATATGCTTCCGACAGTTCTTTGATCGAAGTGCAACCATTGGTCACATTGCACCTGCCACCACCGGAAATTTTCACCTTGGACAATAGCTTATTTGACTTTTCGAAAATAGTAACATGGTAATCGGGAAAGTTTTCCTTGACCGCAATGGCCGAGAAAAATCCTGCCGCACCACCTCCTATTACCGCAATATTCATAGTTTACAAGGTATTGTTCCGGTTGTTATTCGTTGTCAACCGCAAACTTAACCTTTTCTAGTATTCTACCTTGCCGGACTTGCATGAAATATATTCCGCTACTGAATTTTGTGACATCAAATTGAAACTGATTGAGACCAGGTTCTGCTGAAAATATATGATCGAGTACAAGTTGCCCGACCGTATTAAAAATCATGATGTTTATATCTTCCGAATTACTGGTTTCCAGTTGTAGGAAAATTTGTTCGTCACCTGGGTTTGGGAAAACGGTTATGTTTTCAAGGTCTGGTTTAATTTCAATGGAGATCTTTGGACTGTACCGGAAACTTCCATCCTGATCGACCATTTTTAAACGATAATAATTCATACCTGTCACCGGATCATGGTCAGTGAAGGTGTAATGCTGAATATCCTCAGAATTCCCAGAAGCAGGGGTTGTGCCAATGGTTCTGAAATCAATAGCATCTGTAGCGCGTTGAATCTCAAATTCAGCAACATTGACCTCATTCATCGTATTCCAAAAAAGATCGATGGTTTTTTCGTGAGCTTTGCCGTTAAAGGACAGCAGGTTCAGTGGCAAAGGAGCAGCATTGGTTAAGGTGAAACGGTAGGGCGTCCTCCAGCTTTCACCGGATACACTTTGGTGAGTAATGCGTAGGAAATACTGGTTGCCCTGGATTAGTTTACTCGCAGCAATATTAAATAATATGGTATTGCTTCCCTGGGAAAATGGAATTGAATATGGCCCCTGGGTATTCATGTCCGTATATTGTCCCGGAGTAGTAGTGAAAAAATCAATTTGCCCTCCAAGGCCGGGGTGGGGAAGAAATTCAATATCCAACCCGCCGGAAGATACCGGGCCCATAGTGAAAACGAACCAGTCCGGATCCTTGTCAAACGGGCCGTCCGGAGCATTATTACTTCTTTTTTGAGGCAGGCCGGCAAACTGAATTTCCTGAGCAACATCCCAGGCAAATGCAGGGAAATCTCCTTCATCGAAACCGCGGATGACCGTTTTGATATCACTGTTAACGGTAAGGTGAGTTTCATCTGTCAGCAGGGAATCCGATAAACGGAATGGCACTCCGTCAGAAGGCATTGGTGTGCTGCCATTGTAAAGCCATTGTCGCGACCAGGCTACTACTCCATCACCGCTGTCGATAGGGATATCAGAAGTGATCCAGGTGTACCGTACATTGTTAGGTAAGGGCATGGCCGGATTGTCATAGGTGCCGTGCCAGGGCTCCGAAAACCCTTGTTGCTGACCGTTGATGTTGATGCCTGTGATGTTCGGATTGTTTTCATAACCGTCGCAATCAACGTCCGCATTGGCATAAAACCATGTTCCGATATCATCTTCATCTCCACCAAAAAGGTAATTGCCCGGGCAGTCATCGAGGTCGAGAAACCCGCAACCATAACTATATCTCAGGTCACGGACTGCTTCTGAGGTCAAATCAGGAAGGCCGTCCCTGAATTCATCATCGTGGCTTCCAAAGTCGCTGATGTTACCCATGGTGTTACTGCCCCTGTGTGGAGTGGTGGTGGTGACGAGTTTGGCCACTTTATGTCCATCCGGTGAGCTGGGATCTACCCACCAGATGTGGTTACCACCGGCATCGGTTCGTTGCAGGTATTCACGGGATTCCAGTCCACCCATAGAGTGAGCCACGAGAATAACTTTTTCCTTGCCGGGATTGGCGGCCAGCACCTTTTTGATCATTTCACCAAGGGCGTAGCCTTGTTTGTAAATAGCGGATTCATTGCTATCTGAGGCCCAAAAGGAAGGGCTGCCTCCGTCATGAATATATATCTGCGGGCTGTTGGTGTTTTCGTTCCAGTAATTATCCAGATTTATAGCGTACAGGCACCCCGGGTTCAGGTCATTTGTCTCATTGACAAAGGTTACGAGTACGTCATCATCATTGGTGTAAGGAATACCGTCCTCGCCCCAAATGTAAGTCCCTTCCTGGGCATTGACTACAGCATGGAAAACATCGGCAAGTCCGCCCCAGATGTTAGCGAAGTCATTGTTATTGTAAACGGCAGAAAAGGAACTTTCAGAACCCGTCCAGCCATGCAGAAAAATAACCGGGTAAGGGCAATCACCAGCCTGGCTGTAGGATTTTTGAGTTGAGAAAAGCAGTGTTAAAAGAAAAACCGGGAGTAGTAGTCGTTTCATGAGTCATGATTTAAATCTGTGATGGGTGTATATGTAAGGGATGGGCAACGGCGCTGCGTTGTTGTGATAAAGATAAGGAAAAATACAATATGTTGAAACAAAGCATTTTTGTTAAGGATGTTTTAAATTGAAGGAATATACCAACGGTTGAGAATTGGAGTGAGGTCTTTTGGAGTATATAAATTGATGTTTCTACATCTTAATTTCGAAACCAAAACCTATTGACAAATGAAAAAAACAGTGTTTCTATTAATAGCTACTTTTATAATTTTGCTGAGTTCCTGCGATAAGGAAGTCATAACCGGAGGTTTCGTCTTAGGAGAAATTTTTGATCTGGAATTCGGCGCAGAAAAAACGTCTGAAGATAATGCGATAACGGTTTCCTTTGCGGAAATCGTGGATTCCCGCTGTCCGTTGAATGTGATCTGTGTCTGGGAAGGGCAAGCGGAAGTGAAATTGGCCGTGACCATTTCCGGAGAAGAACCGGTAGCCCTGGAATTGATCAACCGGGTAGGATATCCAGAGTTTGGGATTGATACCCTTGGAAATTATATTTTTACCCTGGAAGATGTTCTGCCATATCCGGAAGATCCCGAAGATCTGGATAATATGGATTATGTACTGAAAATGAAGGTAGAGGAGTTGTAAAAATATACACCGCTGGCGGGGTCGGCTTCCAAAAAATGGTAAACCCGTTTTTTGGGAAGTCGGGGGTGGATTCACCTGTAAGCAAATCCACCCCCAAATTTGACAGCAAAAATTTTCTTTTCGCAAAAGAACGGAGTCAAATTTGACCCAGCCAGCGGGATACATATTTCCCAAAATGAATGAATTCAGTCAATAGCAGGAACCTCTTAACCTCACCGGAAAAAATACTCATTTCCAATTTTGTCAATGTAGCCAAATCTCCCCTTTTCGTATTCTACGAGAGCGAATCCCTTTGCTAATGAACTAATCGTATAATATTTTGCAGGAATAAAGTCTTTGGGCTCAATATAGATACTTTTATAACCCCAAAGTCCACCCTGTTTAAATCCGATGTATTCATTTTTCCCAGCCTGGCAAATTGCGCAATTGAACAATTTTATTTCTTCGAATTCAAAGCTTAAATTTTCCAAAACGTGTTTTGAACCACCATGAAACCGACCTTCAAAGGCAAAGGAGATTAAACTGTCCTTGACAATATACATGAGTTGATGTGATATTGGAACTATGGAGTCAAACATCGGTGGAATCGTGTCCGGAACATAATTAATTAAATTATTTTCATCCCGGATAGCTTTATCCAGAATGATCCCCAGTTTTCCATTCTCCTCGATAATGGTTGATCTGTTCATCATTGGGGTTACGCAGGAATAATGAGTTCCGCAAACACCAATGGCAATTTTGTTTTTCTTGCCATTGGTTTTGATATAAAATTTCTTTTGGCCTTTAAAAACTCTGGCCACCCCGTATCGAAAATCATCTGCCTGATCAAATCGGGCTTTTATTTGAATCTCCCCCTTCATATTTACAAAACCGTATTTATCTTTTTGCTTAAACCGCGCTAATCCATTAAAAGGTGGGTAGGCTTCATCAAATTGAGGACAAATGACGATCTCTTTGGCCTGATTCATAAAACCCCATTTTCCATTGTTGTAAAAGGGAACAATTATATCACCCGATTGAGCATTCAAATAATTGAATTGTATGAATCCTATTAAGACTATCAGGATACCTTTTTTCATATTATAATAATATTTAACCTACTTAATCTTCACAACCTCCCCAATATTTTCTCCAACCCCCTCAGAATTCAAAAAAACCAAATGATAAATCCCATCCGTCAATGAACTCAGATCTATCGACATTGGATATTCAACTATGGGAAAAGATCCGACAAGAGATCCTTTGGCATCAAAAACTTCAATACTTCCGGTTAATGCCATGTCTACTTCAATATTAACTATACCGCTTGTTGGGTTAGGGTAATAGTTCCAGGTTCTTTTATCATGTTGTACTATGTCGATTTTATTATCACCTGAATCATGTTTCGAATTTTCTTTACCTAAACAGCAAATTAATCTACATTTGTAATGCATCATCTGGTACCCAGTAACCACAACTTCTTTTAAACCATAATTCTGGTCTTCAAGAATTATCAAATTGTCAAACATCATATCCTCAAAACTGAGCTTTTGGGTTTCAAAACCCAGATAAGTGATTTCCAGAGTATCGCCGGCAGACATTTCGAGCTCAAATTGGCCCTGGATACCCGCATAAGCACCAGAAACAAATTTTTCACCATTCCGATTGACTACATTCGCTCCGATTAAATATTCTCCCTGGGTATCGATAATGGTGCCTTTGATAAGTTCCTGACTAAAGGCTGTATTAAAAGAAATGAAGCTTAGACAAATTATTGTGAGTAGTAATTTTTTATTCATAAAAAATGGTTTTTAGTGTAAACAGATCATTGAGCCTGCCTATGCCGTCAGGCAGGCGCAACGCGATCGGTATTCTGTTTCTGTGAGAGCCGAAATGTTTTTTTATCCGGAAAGCCGGCTCACCGATCAATTCACGTTGTTCATTGCTCAGCGATCCTAGTCGTTTTTGTTGTTAATAAATTCATTGAGACGGATTGCTGTACAGGTGTAATTTATTCGGCTTGTCACACCGAATGAATCTTGCCTGATCAGGAAGACAGGTTCGGTGGGTACGTGTATTCTTATAATCATTTTGGTGAAAGATTTATTTTATAATTTAAAAAAAGGAAATGGCTAAGGCTTTAGGTTAATTCTTTTCCTCAGCCTTAGCCTTCTCCTTAGCCTCTTTCTATTTCCCCGCCAAAGTCTTACTGGATATCTTCTGTGCTTCCCCAATCAACTTTATCATCTCCGCACGATAACCATTGGCATCCTTGCCCTTAGACCCTTCTGCCATGTTTTTCAGATTTCTCCAATTAGATTTTCCTTTGTATTTGGAGTCTCTGAGCAGTAAACCAAATTCAGCCACGGAAGCTGACCACCGGAAATTGTCGGAACTCTTGGCCAACGGGATATTCATGTCCATAGCTCCTTTTTCCAATAATTTACTTTTGTGACCATCTGGTTTTTTGTAGCGGAATTTGATATGAACCATGTCCTTCTTAGCACCTGAAAATGCCTTGACAGGTTCTACTCTTTGTTGGGTATCCTGAACATCAGCGATGTACGGCGTCTGGTAATTGGCAGGGATGATCTCATAGAGGGCCGTTACGGTGTGACCTGCACCCATTTCGCCTGCGTCTTTGGTATCATCGTCAAAGTCTTCATCGGCGAGCAAGCGGTTTTCATAACCGATGAGTCGGTAACCTTTTACCTGCTCAGGGTTGAATTCCAATTGCAATTTCACATCTTTCGCAATAGCGAACATCGTTCCGCCAAATTCGTTGATCAGTACCTTTTTCGCTTCTCCGATATTGTCGATGTATGCGTGGTTGCCATTTCCTTTGTCGGCGAGTTTTTGCATTTTACCATCCTGGTAGTTGCCCATACCGAAACCGAGAACCGTCAGGAATACTCCGCTTTCCCGCTCTTTTTCGATCAGTTTTACCAGATCGAAGTCACGGCTGACTCCCACGTTAAAATCTCCGTCGGTGGCAAGGATCACCCGGTTGTTACCGTCTTTATTGAAATTTTCTCTTGCCAGCTTGTAAGCCAGCTTGATACCTGCACCTCCGGCTGTGGACCCTCCAGCTCTAAGGCGATTGATAGCATCCTTGATGGTTTTTTTCTGGGTGCCGTTGGTCGGATTAAGCACCACCCCTGCCGAGCCTGCATATACAACAATGGATACAAAGTCTTTCTGACGCAAATTGTCCACCAGCATATTTAAGGATTCTTGCAAAAGGGGCAGTTTGTTGGAGCTGTTCATACTTCCCGATACATCGATCAGGAATACCAGATTGGAAGCCGGGAGATCCTCTTTGGCAATGCGCTCGCCCTGTAATCCGATATGTAACAATTTATGTCCTTTTTGCCAGGGGCATTCGGAAATTTCCGTAATGATCTCAAAAGGGTGTTCTCCCGTTGGTTCGGGGTAATCGTAATTGAAATAGTTGATCATTTCCTCAATGCGGATGGCATCTTTGGGCGGCATGGAGCCGTAACTGATGAATCGGCGCATATTGCTGTAAGATGCAGCATCCACATCAATGGAAAAGGTAGAGAGCGGTGTTTTATTAGCTTGTAAAAACGGATTCTCATAAATTTCATCGTATCGTTCAGCGGAGTAATCCACAACGGTGTCTTTAACGGTTGTTTTGGTGGATTTCGAATCGTCGACTTTAACTTTTGCTTCTTCTTCAACCGTCACGACCCCTTTCACAGGAATTTCTTTTGGAGTTTTTGGTGAAGGAGGTTCAGCAGCAGGGGGTACATGATTAGTTGGTTTGGGTTCATTCTTTTTGCTTTTAGAGACTTGGTCTCCTTGGACCCTTACACCGTCAACATAATAATTGGTAGCATCTGAGCGAGAACCACGAATGTGAACGGCATCCGCTGGAACAGGAGAAGCCTTTACACCTGCAACTTTACCAGACAGTGCATCTTTATATTTTTTTATTTTTTTCCGGGCCTTCCTGTCGCGTTTGGTTACTTTTTGAACGGAATACCCCATGGATCTTTTCTCAACTTCTACTCCCATAGCTGTCACTACGCACTCATCCAGGGTAACCCCTTCCTGCAATACCACATCAAGAACCTTGCTTTCTCCCAGTTGGATTTCCTGGCTTTGAAAGCCGGTGTAGCTGAAAACAAGCGTAGCATTTTTCCTTGAAACGGTGAGGCTGTATTTCCCGTCGAAGTCAGTAACGGTACCATGAGAGGTACCTTTTTCAAGCACACTGGCTCCAATTAAGGTCTCACCATTGTTATCTCTAACTGTTCCGGTGACAGTATAAGAATCTTTTGGGTGTAAAACACCATTTTTTAAAGTTACACCATCAGGAGAAACAAAAGCTGCTGCCGACAATAACAGCACGGCAGCAGTAATAAAATAGAACAATTTTTTCATAGCTTTACGTTTTTAAGAGAAGGTGTCGGTTTAGACAATGACGAGGAAAATCATTTTTAAAATTACTCCTCAGCCTTAGCCTTAGCCTCAGCCTTTTTAAGTTTTAGTTTCTTCAAGGATGCAGCTTCCTTTGAAATTACACACAACAGAAAAATATTTTTTTTGAATTAACCCGTAAATGCTCAAAATCTGGCGCCGAAATAAAGATGAATTCAGCGATGAGGAATTGTTGGATCTGTTTTTAAAAAGTGACGACTTGTCGCACCTGGGCGTATTGTTTGAGCGGTATATGGAGTTGGTTTTTGGTGTGTGTCTGAAGTATTTGAAAGATGAGGTTTTAGCAGAAGATGCGGTGATGAATATCTTTGAAGAAGTGGCAAAAAAGGTAAAAAAACACGAAATTGCAGCATTCCGCGGATGGCTCTACGTTCTAAGCCGGAACCATTGCCTGATGCAGTTGCGAAAGGACAAAAAACATTTAAATACAAATATTGCTCCCGAAAGTGTGTATTCCGCAGAAGAAATGCATCCTTTGGATGAACCCTCAATGACAGAACTCAGGGAGCGACACTTGAAAGAATGCCTGGAGAGATTATCAATGCAACAAAAAGAGTGCGTCGACATGTTTTATTACCAGGGATACTCGTACAAAGAGATCGCAGATATGAAAGACGAAGCTGTCGGTAAAATTCGTTCTCATATCCAGAACGGCCGCAGGAATCTGAAGAATTGTATTGAGAAAAAAGAATAAACCAGTCGACAGTCCTCATTTTACAGTGGACAGTCGATAGTAACCAGAAACCAGAAATGGAACAAAGTAACATCCCGAACGAGATTTTACATCGAGTGTATACGAAGTGTCGGGACCAGCAACCAAAATAACAGCTTACGAAAAAGGAAACGACATATCATTTTTTAGAGGACCTTCGCAAATGGCTGCGTGGAGATTCCCGCCGTGTGGATGAACAGCGACTGGAAAAGGCGTCTGTGAACGATCCTTTCCTGGCTGATGCTATGGATGGTTTCCGGCAGTTTCCGGAGAGTGACCATGAAGAAGCGATGGGAAGATTACGTAAACGGCTGAATGAAAGAACCCGTGACCGAAAAGGAGGCTTTATGCTGTGGCGGGTGGCTGCGGCTATCGTTTTTGTCATTATTGCCGGGGGAGTATTTTGGATGGTGAATGATCGTTTTACCATGGAGAATAAGGATATGGCTTTTAAACCTGTCCCGTCCCAGGTGGAAGAGGCTGAACCACAGAAACCCGGAGCGGAAGCGGCCCCATCAGATAATGAGACCATCGCCGGTTTTGAAACAGAAGAAAAACCTGCTGAAGAAGTTCCTGAAGCGAAGTTAGAAGGACCTGTTGCAGAAAATGATGTGGTTGAAGATGCGTATGATCCCGGTCCAATTGCACAATTGAGGGAGGAACGAGCTGCACCACCTCCACCAACCATGGTGATTGATGGAGTACCTGTGGATGCACCAAAACCAGCTGAGGATGCGGTGGTTGTATTAGCAGATGAAGTTTCAACAGAAGAAATGCCCGCTAAAGATTCTGCAGCATTCACCTGGGCAGATATGGAAGCCGAATTTGCAGAGGACACCCTAAATGTTGTACTGCCGGAAGAAAGGCAATACATCATTGGGACGATTCTTGCCGAGGATGATCAGCCAATAATTGGCGTTAACGTTTCCGCTCTGGGGACAACATTGACAACCATGACCAATATCAGGGGACAATTTAAACTGGAATGGACTCCTGATATTGAAAAACTGGAATTTCTATACAATGGTTATGAAAAAACACTGGCTGATGTGCAGGGGCCTGGAACGTTGAGCGTTACCATGACCCAGTTGGCCGACCTTGAATTAAGTGATGTAGCCGTCGCAGCTGAGCCTGTTGCGGGTGCAGCTAAGGCGAAAAGATCATTTGTAGCCCAAACTAAAGTTCAACCTGTAGGAGGGTTTGATGCTTTTGAAAAATATATCAAGAAGAACAAAAAATTACCTGCCAATGTCTCCAAAGGCGAAGTACTGCTTCAATTCGTAGTACAACCTGACGGCAGCCTAACCAATGTCAAAGCCTTACAATCTGTTCCTGATTCAATCGAATCCGAAGCCATCCGCCTGCTGACAAAAGGCCCTAAATGGGAAAATCCGACAGGAGAACCGGAGGTGGTGGAGTATACTATGAAGTTTTAGTCTTCAGTTTGTGGTTTTTGAAACTGCCGATAGCTTAACCTTCATTGTTGATGCAAACAGTTTTAGAAAAAAATAATTTATTGCTCCGTCCTTCAGGGCGGAGATCAAATCAGAAATCAAAAAAGCTAGGCCTTTAGGCCTTTCTCCTATTACTGGGGAAATTATTCAATTCATTTCTATTGGCTACCCAGTTCCTCCATCAACCTCTTCATCGCTCTTTTATTCTCCTCCGAGTGGACTGCATTGATTACATTACTTTTATCCCGGGAGGTGAGGTGGAAAGAAACAGGTGCCCTCGGCATTTCCTCATCTACAGGATCGTAATAAAACCTGATCAGTTCAAAATTTTCCTTTCCCATAAGATCGGTAATGAATCCAATGTTATTATCCTGTTCAAAACTCTGAACGGTGAATAATAGCCCTGTCAGTCCCAATGGTTTAAGCAGTTTTTCAATACTGCCTTGTTCTCTGTCCGGCAGGATGGATTCAATTTCTTCCGTGCTGGTGATCTGTACCAGGATGACACCACTGGTATTTTCAAGTATCCAGTCTTTATAAACCTGAAGAAAACGAGTAGCAGAAAGAATTCCGAAATTATCCCGAATGCCGGCATCCATTGTTTCAATGACGGGGGAGGATGGCAGGTGAGGATTTGGCAGGACGTAGGGATAGGTGGCATTCATGCGCAAGGCCGAGGTGAAATGTAATGCTCCCGGATTATGATCCCTGAAGAGCCATTGGTGATCGACGGCGTCAATTTGAATATCATTGTGCAATTCAAGACCTACCGGAGAGATCATCATAAAGGAAACATTCTGGGGAGAGATGATCAGGCGGCGAGCATCATTGATGATGGTAGGAGTAATATACATCATGGGTATGATCCCTTCCTTTTCCGGTTGGTAATAATCAGCGAGAGCTTTGTCGAGCACGAAATCTGTATTTTCATTGAGCTGCCTTTCAAAAATATATCCCCTGTCTTTGTAGAAGGTCTGTCCATCGGTTTTGAATTTGGCAAAGGGCAGAAACAGATCGTTGGTCACCCAGGTGAAAGAAATCGAATTGAGCAGATCTTTGGTAATATTATTTAGATATTTCTTGTCATAGATATTTATGGTGTCTCCCAGGGATTTTCGAAGGTATAATTCCCGCAAATACGCTGCCCCGATCATGCCTCCTGAAGCTCCGGTGATCAGAACATTGCTTCTTAAAAATTCACCCTGACTGAGACTGTCGGCCAATTGGATATTTCTGAAAGCCCAGGTCGCCGCCTTTAATCCACCTCCACTGACACATAAAATAGTGAGTTTTGGTTTCTGTCCGTCTGCCCGCTGATTACGTGCTTTCCAGTTGTCCAGAATTTTTCTGGTGCTTTCAATGTCTTCTTCTATGATTTCTGAATCACAAATTTCCTGTAGCCTTTCAGCATTGTATGCTGCCGGCTGATTTCCATAATTCATGCCATAGACGAGATTGTCCCGATGCAGCAAATCAAATCCAGTCAGGTAATTAATGAGGAACATCAAACCAATTACCACAGGTATGCTCCATTCGCTGAACCAGTAGGTGATAGCACCAATGAAAGCCATGAAAATGCTCAGCATAATAAAAATACTTGCTCCGGCAGGAATTCTTGAGGCAGGAAAATCGATCAATAACCCCAAAAGGATAAGTCCAAAAACCGTCAAAAGAATAAAAATCAGCGCATTCAAGTGATTTTGTTTGAATATCCTCTTGATCAGTTCGGATCGGTAATGCTCCACGCTGCGTACAATTTTGGGCCGCATGAATTCATTCAGGTAGACCTGAACCCGTTCGGAATGTGCAGGTTGTTTGATATAGTCAATATCCACATTCCTTCGTCCGGGTACCATGCCTTCCACAAAATGCGGCAGGTGTTTTTGCTTTCTTTCATAATAGGAAATATCCCGATTCGTTAACCTGAAGTATAATGCATAAAAAAGAAGCGTTGATAACATTCCGGACATTAAACCGAGAGTGTACAACATGACGTCAGACGCTGGCAATTCCCCATAGTTTACCTGGAAGTAGGAGATCTTTCCCACATAGAACAAAAAGAATCCGGCAGGAATGATGAAGTTGTTGATGCAGTATTTGGTAAATGGCCGGGACAAAGAAGCCAGAAAAGGAAAATGATGTGCTGTGAGCAAATAGGTGGCCAGGTGCCAACTCATGAAAAACTGCGCAAAACTCGCCCCAATGATAAAAAAGCTGGTGAATCCTACTTTTCCCAGATATTCAGGGTCCAGAAATAAACTGGGAAAACCGAATCTTGCTCCTGCAACGCCTGAAATAAAAAGCGCCAGGGTAATCCATATCCCGATAAAAACCATCTGGCTACGTAGATGGAGAATGGCGAGTTGAACCGGAAAGGAAAAGTATATGTTTTTTAGCCATTTTTTCATGGAATTGCATGGTTTTGGTTTAATGGTCTTGCCGCAGTTTTATTTGTTCCTTAATATACGAAAACTAAACCATAGAAAAATTATTCCAGGCGACATTTTCGGAATTAAGATCAGCATGTTGACAATGAAATAGTATTATTCAAAAATCTTAAGCTCCTCCATTCGTACTATTTCTGCTAACATTATTCGTGTATTCGTTGCTCTCTGATTCGTGTCATTTCGTTCCTCAAAATTCGTGTATTAGTGGCTTCTTTTACACAGTGTTTTCCGGGAAAATTTTTGTAAATTTGCAACCCTTAAATAATGAGGCATTATAAACAAATCACCTATGAAAATAGCAGTTGTTGGAACAGGGTACGTTGGGCTTGTTACCGGTACTTGTTTCGCCGAAACGGGTAATGATGTTATCTGTATAGATATTGATGAGGTCAAAGTGGAAAAGATGCGAAATGGCATCGTCCCCATATTTGAACCGGGGCTTGAACTTTTGTTCGAAAGAAATACCCGCCAGGGCAGACTCAGGTTCACCACAGACCTTGCAGAAGGCATTGAGGAGGCCAAAATAATTTTCCTCGCCTTACCTACACCTCCGGGAGGTGATGGCGCGGCTGACCTTTCCTATGTGATGGGCGTAGCTGCTGACCTATCGAAAATCATTACAGAATATAAGGTCATCGTAGATAAAAGTACTGTCCCCGTGGGAACAGCTGAAAAAGTCCATGCCGTATTGGCTGAAAACCTCGATGAATCATTATTTGATGTCGTCAGCAATCCGGAATTTCTGAGAGAAGGTGTAGCCGTTGATGATTTCATGAAACCAGACCGGGTTGTGGTAGGGACCAACTCCGAAAGAGCGCGAAAGCTGATGGAACAGCTCTACAAACCTTTCGTGCGCCAGGGCAATCCAATTTATTTCATGGATGAACGCTCTGCCGAAATGACCAAATACACTGCTAATTCCTACCTGGCCACCAGGATCACTTTTATGAATGAGATCGCCAATTTGTGCGAGATCGTCGGTGCTGATGTGGATATGGTGCGCATGGGGGTAGGAAGTGATTCCCGGATCGGTAAACGTTTTCTTTTCCCGGGGGTTGGATTTGGAGGAAGTTGTTTTCCAAAAGATGTTCAGGCATTACATAAAACAGCAACGGAAAGTGGATATAATTTCAAAATCCTGGATGCTGTACTGGATGTAAACGACAGACAACGACTGCTGATCGCTGAAAAACTTATCGCATATTTCGGAGGCGACCTGAAAGGTAAAAAGATTGCCCTTTGGGGATTGGCATTCAAACCTAATACCGATGACATTCGCGAAGCCCCGGCTTTGTATACGATTGATAAATTACTTGCTGCAGGAGCACAGGTGAGAGCCTTTGATCCTGAAGCGATGGATAATGTCCGTGAAATCTACGGCGATAAGATAGAATTTGCGGAGGACCAATACGATGCACTGCAAGGAGCCGACGCACTGGCTATTGTAACAGAATGGAGTGTGTTCAGAACGCCTAGTTTCACCGCCATGGATGAATTGCTCGAAAGCCGGGTCATCTTCGACGGAAGAAATCTCTACGATCTGGATATGATGAAGGAGCGCGGATATTATTACAATAGTGTTGGAAGGGCTGTAGTGGAGCAGTGATTTAGTCAGCAGTCCTCAGTCGACAGTCATTGGAACCTGATTTGAATTGATGGGCGCGCGCAAGTGAAACGAAGTTTCATCCCGAACGAGATTTTATCGAGTGTACACGAAGTGTAGGGAGAACACGAGGTAAATAATTATTCTTGATACCCAGTGTCCTCTGTGCCTTCCCTGAGACCACTGTGGTTTAACTATTCCAGCAACCAGTAACCAGCAACCAGCAACATGTAACCAGACCATGCTTCAATTCAAAGAACTACCAGAAGGCGAGAGATCAATCGACCGGCCCGGAAGTTATGTCATCATGACCCGGGAGGAGGAACTGGTCACGGTGCGTATAACCGGCTGGGGAAAATATTTCCTGCCCGGAGGAGGTATCGATGAAGGAGAGCACCCGGAGGAAGCATTGATCCGCGAACTTAAGGAAGAAACTGGTTATTTCGTGGCTGATCTGGAGAAGATTTGTGAAGCTGCCGAATTCATCTATTCTCCGGTGGCGGGAGCATATCTCAATAAGCAGGGAATTTACTATTCAGCACGAATTACAGACCAGGATATTAGTCTTATCATTGAAGACGATCTTGAGATCGTTTATCTGCCAATCTCAGAAGCTATAAATTTGTTACACCTAGAAAGTCAGCAGTGGGCAGTACAACAGTGGATAAATCGCCAAAATGGAAAAATCACCACATAAGTCCGAACTCGTCCGATTCACCACAGCGGGTAGTGTCGATGATGGGAAAAGTACGCTCATCGGACGATTGCTGTATGATACAAAATCAATTTTCCGGGATCAGCTGGAAGCCATCAAGGCAGCCGGAGAACGCCGTGGTGAAACAGACATCAATCTTGCCCTTTTAACGGATGGACTAAAGGCAGAGCGGGAACAGGGCATTACCATTGACGTCGCTTATCGTTATTTCTCCACACCAAAACGTAAATTCATCATTGCCGATTCTCCGGGACATGTTCAATACACCCGGAATATGGTCACCGGTGCGTCAACTGCCAATATCGCTCTCATCCTCGTCGATGCCCGAAAAGGAATAGTGGAGCAAACCCGCAGACATGCTTTCATCGCTTCCCTGTTGCAAATCCCTCACCTGCTCATTTGTATCAACAAAATGGATCTGGTTGATTACGATGAAAGCGTTTTTGAAAAAATAAGCCAGGAGTTTGCCGATTTTGCCATCAAACTCAACGTGAAAGATCTTCAATTCATCCCGATCTCGGCCTTGAAGGGTGATAATGTGGTTGAAAAAAGTGAGAACATGTCCTGGTATGATGGCAGTACGCTTTTGTACTATCTCGACCATGTACATGTGGCGAGTGATCACAACCTCATAGATTGTCGATTTCCGGTGCAGCTGGTTATCCGGCCCAATAATGATGCTTTCCACGATTACCGTGCCTATGCCGGTCAAGTGGCCGGAGGCGTTTTCAAATCCGGCGATACAGTGACCTTACTGCCTTCAGGTTTTTCAACAAAAATAAAAGCTATGGAATTGGCAGGAAACTCAGTCAAACAAGCATTCCCGCCCATGTCTGTTTCCATTCAGCTGGAAGATGATTTTGACCTCAGCAGGGGAGATATGCTGGTTCGGCCAAATAATCAACCAGAGGTTACCCAGGATCTGGAGGTGATGGTTTGCTGGTTTAGTTCAAAGCCTTTGCAGGAGCGTGGAAAATATACCCTTGTTCATACCACTCGCGAAGTTCGCTGCATGGTCAAATCCATCCGCTACAAACTCGACATCAACACCCTTCACCGCAACCAGGAAGACACCCGTATTGGCATGAACGACATCTGCCGCCTGGAATTACGAACCACTCAACCGTTATATGTGGATGCTTATTCAAAAAACCGTATCACCGGCAGCCTCATCCTCATCGACGAAGCCACCAATGAAACGGTAGGGGCTGGTATGGTGATCTAAGCAATAAAAAACTTCGAAATTGAATATTAGATATTCGAAATTTTTAGAATGTTTTTCTGAATTAAATACTCTATAAATTCCAACTATTTCTTTGTGATCTTGGCGCTTCATTGGCGAACCTTGCGGTTAAAAGTAACCATTCTCAATGATTGAAACAGTTCCAGAGATTATTCGAAAAGGTGTGGCTTCCTCTTTAACCAATCATCTCAAAAACAAAGCCACTGTTAGTTTATCTTATTGACCGTCAACCGTTCATCGTTAGCCGTCAGCCGTTTTATCAATCCACCATTATCCCCCCAATCTTAACCTCTCCATCTGGTGTTTCGTCCAACTCCAGCGTGATCAAAGTTGTTCCGTCGGCTGTTTCATAAACCAATTGAGCAACATTGTTTGAAACATCGATCGTTAACATTTTCCCATCCTTCAGGTCATTGTAAAATTCCTGGAAGAATCCCAGGTGTTCCGACATGGAAACGTAGCCTTTCAATTCATCTGAAAAGTGGGCGTTGATGAAATTCTCCCATTCAGACTCATCTGATTGGGCGATGGTCCCTTTGAATTCATTGGCAATTTTTTCCACCACGGCTCCATCTAATTCGATACCGCTTCCGGCAGGGTATGATGGCTCAAATTCCGGATTCAAAATAATCCCTGCGATCTGGCTGGCGATGCGTTCCGAATAACGATTGGAACTGTTGCACATGACGATGATGGTAATGTCTTCTTCGAGGTATCTCCAGAAGTCGGCAAAAAATACACCGTTGCCACCATTGTGCGCAATCAAATTGGTTTCACGAGGCGTAGGGAAAATGGCCCATCCGTAGGCGTAAAAGGATTGTGCTCCTTCACCTTCACGCACGTGGGGTTTGTAGAATTTCGCTTTCGCTTCTGCGGAGAGAATATCATCAGTTAGCAGGGCTTCATGCCATTTGTACATATCTTTTACGGTAGACAGAATACCGCCATTTCCTTTGAGATGCCAGGAGATATTCCCGGAGGTCCATTTTTCGGTGGGTTTACCCCAACGATTATTATTGCGGTAACCTGTAGCCATGAGGGAGCCGTTCCATTTGGGAATGAGGTAGCCGGTGGTTTCCATGCCTGCGGGCAGGAACAAATTTTCACGGAGGTACTCCTCATAGGTTTGTCCACTCAACTTTTCAATGATAATGGCCAGAAGGCTGTAGCCTACATTGGAATAGTTATAATCACTTCCAGGTGTGAATCGAAGTTGACTGTTCAATGCCCGGGAAACAAAATCCTCCGTTGAAATATCCTCATAATCATCACCGATCCCTCCGGCAAAGCCGGCGCTGTGAGTAAGCAGATGATGCAGGGTGATGTCCTTTTTATCTTCCGGGACATTGTCATAATATTTGGACATCAGGTCATCTACGGATAGCTTTCCTTCCATTTCCAGTTTGAGTATTCCGGCCGCAGTGAATTGCTTGGTTATGGAGCCGATATCAAAAATGGTAGAATCTTTGTTGGGAATCTGTTTTTCAATATCACTAAGGCCAAAACCGTGAGAGATCATTATTTTGCCTTCTTGTTCCACCAATACTGCCCCATGAAACCCTTGGTGTTCGATGGTGGCCAGGTATTCCGCCACTTTATCAGGTGTTGTTTTTTCCGCTTCCGGATCTGCGGGTGAAGCACAGCTGTCAAAAATGATACAGCCTAGTAATAAGATGAGTAATAATTTAAATTTTTGCATGATTGTTTTTTTTCTGCAAGTTTAAAGCAAGCACCGTTGCCCTTCAAGAAAATGTGATGAACGGAGCTTTTAGGGGATGAACCTTAAAGTTAAGGATAAATGCTGGTTCTGGTTACTGGTTGCTGGTTACTGGTTACAAGTTATTGATTGTTTTTTTTTAAGGTTGTGCCGAGGAGTTTCGCTGAGAATTCACCGATTTTTACAGAAAAAGATTTCCAAATCCTCTTTGCGGTTCTCAGCGCTTCCCTGCGGTACTCTTAACAGCTTTATAGCTTTCCGGAAAATAATTGCCAGACGGTTATTAGTCTTCTTCCGTTTACCATCGGTCTCCTTTTGGGTTGAAGTATCTGCATTCATGGTTATGAAGTTTATTATACCGTATTTCATTCAATTGATAGGTTTTGTAATTGAGGTATAACTGCCAGGAACCAAACCACAATGCCTCCGGTTGTAGAGCCTTGAGAATAAATTAATAACTATCGCCATTATCAATCCTTGCTGGAATATGACAGAAAAGTAATGAGTATTTCCAAACTTGGTAGAAAAGAACACTCAAATTTAAATTAACAGTTTAGGATCGAAGGATTTTCTCAATTCTTGATTTTTAAAAGACATTTGTTATGCTCCCAAACCTCCTTTGCGGTTCTCAGCGCTTCCCTGCGGTACTCTGCGTAACAGCTTAATAGTTTTCCGAAAACAAATTTTTTTGGATCAAAGACCTTTATTCATTCCTGCCTTCATACCATAATCCCCCCGTTCATCACAAGTTTTAGGTCAGTCTGAGAAATCTCTTTATTTTTATTCAAAAAAGTGGGTAAATACATCGAGATCTTCCTCAACATTCTTTTCTGGTTCCTGACGGCCTGGGTTATTTCTACCCTGGTAGGGTTTAACCTTACGGAGGTTGAAGTCATTATGGAAAACGATCTCTACAGGGAGGTAAGTAAACAAGGACCGGTAAAGGTGATTTCTTTTGCAGGAATCCCTCCCAGGGCGACCTTGTTTTACCTGAATACCTTTTTGCTCATTCCCCTTTTTTATAAGCGGCGTAGTCTAATCCTTTATCTGGGTTCTTTGGCAGCGGCCATAGCAGCTTGTGTGGGAATTGAAATGCTCATTCTTCTTTTTACCGATCAGTTGTTCGATGGATTATACTTGCGAATGATCTCCATCATTTATGGATTTTACCTGGCTGTTTCAGTTGCCTATGGCACCATTCGCCATCAGGTCCGGCTGGAGCATCGGCAGCAATCTTTGGCCAAAGAGAAATTATCCGCTGAATTGCAGCTCATGCGTTCCCAGATCAACCCCCATTTTTTATTCAATGCACTCAACAACTTACTGGCTATATCCGAACGGCACGAGCAACCAGAAATCTCTGAAGGTATTTCACGATTGTCACACCTGTTGAGGTTCATCATTTATGATACACAATCTGAATTCATTCCGCTCGAGCAGGAGATCGAATTCATCAGGGACTATATTCAGCTGAATGGGCTGCGATACAGTGAGGATGATCCTATCGAAGTGAAATTTATGGTGTCGGGAGATATTGAAAATAATAATATTGCTCCGGCTTTGCTGATCCCATTTGTGGAGAATGCTTTTAAACACGGGATCGCTCCGGAGAAAGCCTCTTTTGTGAGAATCGCAATAGATGTCAAAGAGGATGAACTTATTTTTTCAACGGCTAATACGATGCACGCTAAAGACAATGAAAGTATGTCAGACCAATATCATGGGGTAGGCCTGGAGAATGTTCGTAAAAGGCTGAAATTGAGCTATCCTAACCGTCATACTTTGACCATTGATGAGGAAACAGATGTTTTTAAAGTAGCTTTAAAATTACAATTGTCATGATACGTGCTATTTTGGTGGATGACGAGCCTAATGCTCTCGAGTTGTTGGAGAGGTATATTGACAGAATTCCTTTTGTGGAATGTGTGGATACTTTCCGCAATCCGCTGAAAGCCCTGGAATTTCTACATGCAAATTCCGTTGATGTCATCTTTCTCGATATCAATATGCCACAGCTTTCCGGTATTTCCTTCCTCGAAACCCTCGAGGATCGCCCTCATGTGGTGCTCACTACGGCCTATGCAGAATATGCTGTAAAAAGTTATGAATTTGCCGTTGAAGATTACCTGCTGAAACCCATTACTTTCGAGCGCTTCCTAAAAGCGGTTAATCGTGTAAAAAAGCTGCAATCTTCGGAAAATGACTCCAATGAGCCACCTGCCTTTCTTTTCCTCAAAAGTGGGTACCAATTGCTAAAAGTAGCTGTAAGTGAGATCCGTTACCTGGAAAAAGACGGCAACTATATGATCTATCACACCAAAGAAAAAAAGATTCTTGTCCGGGAGAATATCCGCCAGGCTCTCGACAATCTGCCGGATGACTTTTTGCAGGTTCACAAATCATTCCTGGTGCCTATTTCTCGCGTCAATGCTGTGGAGGCGGGAAGGGTTCGGGTTGACGATGATTGGGTGCCGGTGGGAGCTGCATTTCGGGAGGAAGTTATGGGGAGGATTGGGTGAAGTTTACGAGATGGAAATTTCCAAACCTCCTCAGCGCTACGCTGCGTAACGGCTTTACAGACTTACGGAAAAAATAATGTCCAATAGGCTTTGAGTCTATTCTCTAATTCAAAATACTAAACTCACTCATTGGAAACACATAAGTTTCATTGATCTCCGGCTCCATCAAAGTATCACGTTGCCCGGAAGGGTAAGTGATTACCAGGGAGCTTACATCAGTAGACTTGCCCAGGCCAAAAGTCATCGTATTGGTCTGGTCAGCGGAGAGGCCTTCGCCTATGATATATACATCGGATAACCTTTTCCCATCGCTCATTTGGAGGGTGGCTTTCGTTCCGGCATTTCCACCACTTTCCACTAGTTTAACCTTTAGGTAGTTGTGATTTCCTCCTTCATTGAGAAAGGCTCGAACCGGACCATTCAGATTTACATAAATAAGATCCGGATATCCGTCATCATTAAAATCGCTGGTGAGGGGCGTAAGAGCATAATTGCGGTTGACTACTCCGGCCTGTTGCTCTACTGCTGCGAAGGTGCCGTCTTCTTTTTGCAATAAAAACCTGCAGGGAAGTTTGAATGCCCGGTGGGGAGGGAATTTGATGGAATTTTCAGCAACAGCTAAATCCTGACGGCCATCAAGGTTGAAGTCTTCCAGAACACAGCCCCAGGCAAATTCAAAATCAGCAACCTTGGCTTCCTCTGAAATATCCGTAAACTGAAAATCTCCTTCATTTCTAAACAACAACCATTGCAATACCAACTGTTGCTCATCCTCCAGGTCTCCCTTTGCAATAGACCTCGGAACAGAGGAACCTGAATTGGTAAAGAACAGGTCAATCTTTTCATCATTATTGAAATCTCCCACACCAATACCCATCGGAAAGGCATATCTGCCTGTCAACGGATTGGCCATAGGGATGAATTGCTGCCCTTCCAGGTTGCGGTAGGTTCTTGTTTCACCGGTATCATAGGCTACCACGAGGTCCAGCCAGTGATCATCGTCCAGATCCACCATAACCGCCTGGTAAGTATTATGGGTATAATCCAGGCCGTAATTTTTTGTGGCGTTGCGGAAGGTGTTGTTGCCGTTATTGAGCAATAAAAGACTGGAGGCGCCATAGTTTTCGTCATTGAAAACGCGTTGTTTTTTCTTCTCTGCCAAGGGAACATAATTGCACACAAAAATGTCCGTGAATCCGTCTCTGTTGACATCCCCCAGAGAAAAAGAAACCGGAGTAGAGTACTCATTCAGAGAAACCTGTATTTGGTTAGGTGTGAACTTGCCATCGTTATTTTTCATGAGCCATATTCCGTCATCACGTGCCAGGAGCAAGTCTGTGTATCCATCTTCATCAAGATCAAATGAAACGGCACCATGGGTAACTGCCCCGAATTTTTCCGGGAGATTTACCATATCTGAAATGTCCTCGAAATAACCGTTTTTATATTGGTATAGAACATCTTTTTGTTGGTGCCCGCCACCTATGAATACCTCATCTGTTCCGTCATCATCAATATCGATCAGGCAACTGCCAACCAAAGGCAAAGACTTTTTTGGGTCGAAATTGTGGAAAAAATCAAAAGAGATCTCTCTGAATTGAGGGATCATTTCCTCAGGAACCGAATGGTCCACGTCCTTGATGTAAGGGTCGCGGGTATCCTGGTAGAAGTAGTACCCTGTGCCACCTATGCCCAAAATGGCTACAACAGAGAGTACCTTAATTGATCTTTTCATTGCTGAGTGTTTAGTTAGCGTTTTCCCCATAGCGGGAAATTATGAAAATCTACCGCCTGGTTTTGTTTTGTGTTTATAATACGGGTGAACAGAAGGTGTAGGCTAGGGGTACCTTCCGGGTAAAATAAGGGAATAATTATTACAATAATACGGAATAAATGGGGGAGGGTTACGTGATTAGGATAGTTGTTTTCCGGGAGGAAGTGTTAAAGTTAATGGATAAGGTATCTGAGTGATCCTTCAATACCTAATCATTGAATGTTTGAAATTCCCGATCAGCATTTTCGGTTTTCAATTATTTTGGGGTCCAAACACAGATTATAGATATCTTTGCGACAAATTCCAGCAATTTAAACGGAAAAAATAATAATGATAATTCGATATAAATTTTGCCTGGCTATTCTGCTTTTATCCGGGCATATGGCAGCGCAATTCGCACCTCCTGCCGGGCAGGAGGGAAGCACGGCGATTCATGTGGATGATCCGCAATTCATAAACTGGGCAACAGGGTGTACTGTGGAGCGAGGATTCCAAAATATCCTCATGGAAGAATTAGGGGAAACAACCAATGGGGAAGCAGAGAACGTACCCGGCCCGGCAGACAACCTTGTGGTCAGCCTGGGGGATGCCGGAGTCGCTACCCTGACTTTTGAGCACCCGATTCGTAACGGGGAAGGCTGGGATTTTGCTGTTTTTGAGAATGCTTTCGACGACCTCTTCCTGGAGTTTGCTTTTGTGGAGGTCAGCAGTGATGGGGAACAATTTGTGCGTTTCCCGGCAACATCATTAACGGATACTACGGAGCAAACAACCACTTTTGGCATTTCGGATGCTACTAAAGTCAATAATCTGGCCGGAAAATACCGTGGAGGGTTCGGAACACCCTTTGATCTGGAAGAACTTTCAGAGTACTCGGATATCCTGGATTTGGAAAACATCACTCATGTACGGATCATAGATGTTATTGGCAGCATTGATCCGGAGATCGGTAGCCGTGATGCTTTTGGAAATTTGGTCAATGACCCTTTCCCCACCGGATTTCCGGTTGGAGGATTTGACCTTGATGCGGTGGGAGTCATTCATCAGAATGTTGAGGTTGCGAATGAGGACTTGTCTTTTACCACGATAAAAGTGTATCCTAACCCTGTTATTTCCGGTCAGAACCTGCATTTTGAATTACAGGAACATATTCAAATTGAAGAAATCTATTTGAAGGACTTAAGTGGCAGAATTTTGAAACGTTGGTCTGGAAAGGAAACCAGCCTGGATATGGATAATATCTCAAACGGAGTGTATCTGATAGGATTTGAAGGGAGGGATCGATTCTTTAGAAAAATAATTGTTGCAAATTAGAAAAAACCGGGAAGTAGTAATTTGAAGTGGTTTTACTTTATGGCTATGTGGTTATATGAAAAAACAAAAGCCGCCTGCATCCGCAAGCGGCCTTTTATGTTGGATAACATTGCAATTCAATATGGACCTAGGCGATACTTTTTACCAGCTGCGGCTGTTCCATTTTCTGCTCATGCAGAGCGTTGAAGGAATAACCTGCGGCGCTTAAGTATTCAAGTACCTTAGGTAAGGCAAATTCCAGCTTTTCCTGTGCCTTGAGACTGTCGTGGAAAACAATGATAGAACCCGGGCGTACATTTCGTACGACGTTTTCGTAACACTGCTCCGGCGTGATATCAGGATCAAAATCTCCACTGAGCACATCCCACATAACAATGCGGTAATGTCTTTGCAGGAATAATGCCTGCTGCGGTTTCAGCCTGCCATAAGGAGGACGGAAAAGATCAGATCCCACCTGACGCGCACAACGACGGATGTTATGGAAGTAAGTAATATTTTCGGTAGACCAGCCATCGAGGTGGTTTACCGTGTGATTACCGGTAACGTGCCCCTGGTCTTTCACCATTTGAAAAATGTCCGGGTATTTGCGAATATTGTCACCTACACAGAAGAAAGTGGCCTTGGCATCGTATTGTGCCAGTTGATCCAGTACCCAGGGGGTAACTTCAGGAATGGGGCCATCATCAAACGTGAGATAAACGCATTTTTCGTTTGTCGGGATTCTCCAGGTAAAATTAGGGAACAGACTCTGTATAAAATTCGGAGTTTTTACTAAATACATGTTTTCTGGTTTAAATCGAATACTTCTTGGTATTCACTTATGTTCATGGATAAAAAAATAATTGTCTTCTTCTTCATTTTAATCACATTCGGAAGGAATTTGTTCCCTCAAAAGTGATTAATGTATATAACAGGGTCCGTTTTATTCAGGCTGATCGTATTGTGTAAATTGCTCGTTTCTTCCAAAAAAAGTTCTCCTGGTTTTTCTGGAGTTTAGCCTTGACGAGCTAAAGGAAAAACAGGTTTTGGAAAGGAGATAATTTAGTTAGGCGTAAGGTTTAGTATGTAACGCTTAAATAGCTGAAAATGCTGCGCTTAAACCCTATTATTTTTATTTTTTTTCAATTTTTTTTGAAAAAAATGGTTTTTGGGCTCAAATCGAACTTTTCGGCACGTAAATACGTTGTTTTTTTATTGAATTCAGGGAGGGTTTTGCCTGATTTTGGAAGAATGGAAAACAAATATTTAGTCCGGCCCGTATAAATTGAATTGTTAACCCATCACAATTGATAATTATGACCATCAAAAAACTCATTTCGCTTTGTATTTTTCTTGCTATTTCCACTATTTCACTTCAAGCCACTGTTTATTATCTGGACTATGAAAACGGTTCCAATGATAATGATGGTTTGAGTCCGGCAAGTCCCTGGAAAGATCTTTTTAAAATCGGGGCTTCAAATCCACAACCTGGTGACGTTTATCTGTTCAAAAGAGGGTCCACCTGGAAAGGTTCACAGTTTTATATTCCTTTTTACGGAACATACAACCAGCCGATTACTTTTGGAGCCTACGGAAGTACCTCTGATCCGCTGCCGGTTTTTACCACCATTGATATACTGACGGGCTCAGCTGATGAGAATAGTTGGTCAGAAGTTTCACCGGGACAATGGACTATGCCATTAGCATCCTCCCCCGGTCGATTATGGCTCGACGGTCAGGAAGTACTCCGGTCGGAAACTTTGAACAAACTAGGTATTCCGGACAATGAAGGAGTTACGGGAGAATGGTTTCATAGTGCGGGAACGCTTCATTTGCTTTCATCACAAAATCCGGCCCTTGCCTTTTCCGAAATCGAAGGAAGTAAGTTTTTTTATACTTCAATAATTTATGGAAGTCGCTATCTGATCCTGGAAAATCTGGACTTCCAGGGAGGTAGTGGCTCTGCACTCGTTTTATTTGGCACAATACGTACAGAGATCCGAAATTGTAATTTTGGGTATCGCTGCCAATTCCGGCATGCTCATAACAGATTCAAATATTGCCGGCTTCAGTCGCCCATCGGTCAGCATTGCTGTTCATAACAATACTTTTGATTCCGATTTTACCTTTTTCTATGGTTTGGGTTCGGAACGCGGCTGTGGCGATGGCATCAGAATGACCAATGGGGTGACCAATTGCAGGATATATGAAAACCAATTCAAGAACTGGGCACATAATGCCGTGGAATTATATGGAAGTCAGCCAGCAAGCAGGGGAGTCAATAACAACAAAATTTATGATAATTATATTCATGCGCCGGATATTCCATATGCGCATCCTCTTGGTGCTGATGGGATTTTAAATAAATGTAGGGATAACGAGTTTTTCAGAAATTATATTGAAAACTGCAGAACAGCTTCTCAAATTAATGGCAACCACAATGTGGTACATCATAACATCTTCTCCGGAATGCGAAAGTCGCCATCCAAAAACCAGGCAACAGCCTATGCTTTTATCATTGGTGTATATGGTAATGGGTTGGTCAGTAGCCATAATCGCTTTGAACACAATCTGATCCATGATACTGACGAAGCCGGTTTCCTGATCAGTGGATACGGTTTTACGGAACAGGCGAAGTCCCACAGGATTACCAATAACATTATGTTGAATACCGGACAATCTCCATATGGAAATGCTTATGATGTCGGAACAGGAATTGTTGTTTATCAGGCAACCCCGGACGGAGTAGGAACGAATAATTTCCGGAATAACCTGATTTACAGTGATCAGGCTCAGAATGGCCTGGTTTATATGCAGGATGATGGATCTTATTACACGGTTGATGAAATAAATGCTATGGAAATAATTAATGGAATAGTTTTCAAAAATAACCTTGGTGCGGATCCGCTTCTTTCAGATGTGAATAATGGAAACTTTTTTCCCTTAGCTACCTCTCCGGTAATCAATAATGGTTTCGATGTGGGTCATCTTTGGGATTATGACTTAAACCCAAGAGTGATCGGAAGCGCTCCGGATATCGGTCCGTTTGAAACCAGTTATACTAATGCCTTTTTTGAACAGGGAGGTTTGCCTGAATTTTTAGTGGAGCAAAAAGAGGAAGACCTTAACCTTGCAAGGTTAGATGATAACACCTTGAGGATTCTGTCAGGTGGTCATTGGGACCTTTCGAATGTGGAATTGAAAATATTTGATCTTGGCGGGAAACTGTGTTTTTCTCAAAAGGGTTTGTCTGAGATCGACATTACAAATCTTCCTTACGGGAGTTATTTCATTTTAATTGAAAATAACGGATCGAGGAAATCATTAAGGTTTGTGAAATAAGTATTTGGCTTGTCCGGGAATTTTTCAGTTGCTGAAATAGTTAAAATGGGGAGTTTCATAGATCAATTTTATACCTTTGCGGCTTCGAAAAGTCATAAAAAAGAAACATGGACAAAAGCATCAGAGTTAGATTCGCGCCAAGCCCGACAGGAGCACTTCATATTGGAGGAGTCAGAACGGCACTCTATAATTATTTATTTGCCCAAAAGCATGGCGGTACCTTTATCCTGAGAATTGAGGATACTGACCAGACACGCTACGTTGCCGGAGCTGAAGATTATATCATGGAAGCCCTTGAATGGTGTGGACTGACTCCTGATGAAAGTCCGGCTGCCGGAGGAGATTTTGGGCCTTACCGTCAATCTGAAAGGAAAGACCTCTACCGTCAATATGCCGATCAATTGGTAGAAAGCGGTAATGCTTATATCGCTTTTGATACTCCTGAAGGATTGGATGCCAAGCGACAGGCTTATGAAGCCGAAGGGAAAACCTTTACCTACAATGCAGCCTCAAGAGCAGAAATGGACAATTCCTTTACCAATTCAGCTGAAGAAGTTCAAAAAAGAATGGATGCCGGTGAGGATTATGTCATCCGCTTCAGCATCCCTGATGACGAGGCCCTTGCCTTGAAAGACATCATCCGTGGTGATATGACTGTCCAAACCAGCGAACTTGATGACAAGGTGTTGTTTAAATCAGATGGTATGCCAACTTATCACCTGGCCAATATCGTAGATGATCACCTGATGCAGATCAGTCACGTGATTCGAGGTGAGGAATGGTTGCCATCATTGCCACTGCACGTTTTATTGTATCGAGCATTTGGTTGGGAAGCACCGGAATTTGCCCATTTGCCTTTGATCCTCAAACCAAACCCGGCTTCGTATATCAACAAACGTACCCGTCAGGAATTCGCAGGTCAGTTTGCTGAGGCTTTTGTGAAGGCGAATGCGGATTTTGCAGACAAAAAAGGGAAAGTAAACAACTTCATTGATCAGTTGCTGCAGGACGTAAAAAGTCTTACCGAGCGTCTGAAAATTAAGGACAAGGATTCCAATATGCAGAAGGATATCAAAGCCTTCATGAAAGGAGTTTTGTTTGGAAAACTGAGCAAGCGTGATGGTGACCGTCTGGGCATCCCTGTGTTCCCGCTCGCATGGGAAGGAGATAGTCCGGAAAATTCTTTTACCGGTTTCCGTGAGTTTGGATTCTTACCGGATGCAACGGATAATTTCCTGGCATTCCTCGGATGGAATCCAGGAACTGAGCAGGAAATTTTCAGTTTGGATCAATTGTGTGAAGCCTTCTCTTTGGAGAAAATCGGAAAATCCGGGGCACGTTTTGATTTTGATAAAGCCAAGTGGTACAACAAACAGTACATTATGGCCTCAGACAAGGCTGACCTGGCCACTATGGTTCGCCCATTGGTGGAAGCTGAAGGTATTAATCCTGATCAGGGGTATTTAGAAAGTGTATGTGAATTGTTGAAGGAACGTGTTACTTTCCTGACGGATTTTACAAAACAGGCACATCCATATTTGCAGGATGAACTGTCCTACGACGAAAAGGCCATACAGAAAAAATGGAAACCTGAATTACGTCCTTTATTTGAAAGCTTAACTAATCAGTTGAACAACCTGGGAGCGTTTTCTGCTGAGAAAATTCAGGAAACAGTCGAAACCTTTCCCGGATGCAAGAAAATGATTTGCAGATGGGAGATGTATTCCCGCTGCTAAGAATTGCACTTTCCGGAGCCATGCACGGACCAGGCGTTTTTGAAATGCTGGAAGTTATTGGAAAGGAAAAGTCTTTTGAGCGGTTGGAAAAAGCGTTGCAGGTTTTTGAGGGTTAAAAAGGTCATTCATTTTCCTGATATCAAAAATTAGATTCAAGACTTTTTATTAAAAACGATCAACCAACCCGGATATGAATCTTTCCAAAACAGCCAACGTAATTATCATCATTACTGCCGTGGTCATCACTTTGATTTACGGCCAAAGCCTTCTGATTCCCTTTGTGTTAGCTATGTTGTTGTGGTTTGTCATGCGTATGATGAAGGCAGTGTTGAATAAAATTGGGTTCATTAAACGAAATACAGCCTCCTGGTTGCAGACCTTGATTTCAACCACATCCATTTTGATCATTGCCGGTATTATGGTCGAAATCTTGTCTACCAATATTGAATCCCTTTCCGGAGCTTATGAAAAGTATGGAGCTAATCTCGATAAGGTGGTTGATCAGATCAATGAAGCATTCAACCTGAATATCGTGGAAGACTTTAAAGGGCGTGCCGGAGATTTTAATTTTGGCGAGATCCTTGGCAGCATTTTCAGTTCTCTTTCGAGTATATTAGGTAATGCCTTTATGATCCTGATATATACTTTGTTCATCGTTCTGGAAGAGACCAAGTTCCGGGATAAACTTAAGATGCTCTTTCCGGAAAAGGAAAAATACGAGCGATTTAATGAATTACTGGATAAGATTGAGGATTCCATTTCCCAATATCTTGGCTTAAAAACGTTGGTAAGTATCATTACGGGCGTGTTGAGTTATATCGCTTTGCTCATCATTGGAGTTGATTCACCCGCATTTTGGGCCTTCCTCATCTTTGTGTTGAATTTTATTCCTACTGTTGGGTCTTTGGTGGCTACCGTTTTTCCGGCGATTTTCAGTTTGTTGCAGTTTGGTACAGTTACTCCTGCAGTTCTTGTGTTGGTCATAGTAGGTGCTATTCAAATAGCGGTGGGTAATATTATTGAACCGAGGATGATGGGGAAATCCATGAACATCAGTCCGCTGGTCACGATCATCTCCCTTTCCGTGTGGGGCGTTATCTGGGGCGTGGTAGGCATGGTACTCAGTGTGCCCATCACGGTGGTAATGATCATAATTTTCTCACAGTTCGAATCCACCCGCCGCATAGCGATTCTGTTGTCAGATAAAGGAATTGTTGAGAATGAATCCTCCTAGCGGAGACTTCAGTCTGCCCGGGCCGACCGAGAATTACCGTATCGCGCAAATTCATTTGCGCCCGAAGAATACAATCAATTGACAATTGAATGTTTGCATTTAATTGACCGTCGAATGAACCTGCCTTCCGTCGGAGCAGGCAAGGTTCGACGGCTACGAGTTCTCGGTCGGCCTGTGCCATCTTTGGAGAGATTATAACCCTAATACCTTCTCCCAAACCTCATACCCAGGTCTTGGTCTTTCGGTTTCATCCAGTAACCCGGTATCCCTCCAAATTTTCCCAAGACCCTGCAAGTCTTCCGGGAAGACCTCCAGCAAGGCATCAAAGTCCCGGTGAGCCCACCATATGATAAATTCGTAGTTATGGTTGATTTGTGCTTAATACACCAGAATCCGGTAATACCCTAAGCAATTTGAGCGTTTTTCTGTTACTTTCCCTGATAAGACCATTATTACCATATAACTATTCAAAGTTGCGAGTTACGAGATTCATGTTCCTTTTCAAAAAACCCGAACCCGTAACCCGAAATGGAACAAAGTGACATTCCCGATCAAAGATGCGGGACAGGCTCTCGTGCACTAGTGCCGGGATGTGTAACCCGCAACTCTGATAAACTAACAACCCAAGTCTATGAGAAAGATCTTTTTGGCCTCCCTGGCTATTTGTATGACCCAAATGTTAATCGCACAGGCACCTGTGCTTACCGAAAATTCCATTTACAGTACGGAAGTTTATTTCGACTTTGGAAAGGATACCATCCGGACGGATGCGGATTCTGTGTTGAATGAGCTAATTGCCTTTTGTGAAAACCAGGCTCCGTTTTTTATTAAAATAACAGCACACACTGATGCGATAGGGAGCGATGAAAATAACTTTGCTTTGTCACAAAGAAGAGCTGCCTCCGTTATAGAATTTCTTGAAGCAAGAGAAATGGTTGCTGATAGTATGACGGTGAATGTTTTTGGAGAGAAACAACCGGTGGCTGAAAATGATACCGATGAAGGTCGGCAAAAGAACCGAAGGGCAACCGTTGAAGTAATCAAGATCAAAAAAATGGTGCCGCTGGAAGGGGAGATCGTGGATCAGGAAACAGGTGAAGGGATTGAAGCAGATGTAGTGGTACGAACGAAGGACACTAAGGATTCTTTGAAAACTGATGAAAAAGGACGTTACCAATCCCTGGTCCCTCTTGGAGAAGTAATTGGTATTGATGTTTGGGCCAAGGGATATTTCCTGCAATCGCAAATGATGCGTGTCAAACCTGGAGAAAAAGTAGAAGTGAATGTAGAGCTTCCGCCAGTCAAGGAAGGTGAAAAGGTGGATATTCAGAATCTCTATTTTGTAGGAAATGAAGCCATATTGCTTGAAAAATCAGAGCCTGAACTGCCCAAGATTCTCAAATTTATGCAGATCAATGACAATATCAAGATCGAGATCGCCGGTCATATCAATCGCCCCAATTCCCCGCCGGTAGATGTCGAAAGCTGGGATTACAATTTATCCCGACGCAGAGCTTTATTGGTTTACAACTACCTCCTGGATAATGGTATCTCAAAGGATCGCCTTACCTACAACGCCTATGGTAACTGGGAAATGCGCTACCCTAATGCAACTTCAGAAAAAGAACAGGCTGCGAACAGGCGCGTTGAGATTAGGGTATTGGATGTGAAGGATTAATGCTAGGAGGAAGTATCCAAGGTTTTGCCTTTGCCAGGCATAAGTGTGGAAAGGCGACACCTTGTCGGAGTAAATCTCAAACAACATGAAACAACATCAAGCCACATCAAACAGCGAACGGAGGAGCACTGAAACAATATAAAACGCGAGCCTGCGAGTCCCAGCCATCGCCGATAGGCGAAATTCCCTATCTTTATAGCAAAAACAGATGGACGACAAAAAGAAAAACGAAGAGACCTCTGACGCATCCGGTGAAAATAAGGACAAGCTCGAGCTGAAGGTCAACGAGCTTGGGGAGATCACTTCCAACTTGGATATGGACAAGATCAACAAATTCCTCGATGAAAATGTTGAAGATAAAAAGCTTCAGGGTGACGACGATAAAGAGTAGGAATTATATTTTGATTTTTCGGCAATTTTGCTTAAATTTTAGAATTCTGTGTTGATTTTTTACCTGATTTAAAGTTATGTTTTGCACTCTTGAAATTCTGAGGTTTTCAGATCAAAGGACCTTGTAACACAGGGGGATTTGGGAATCAGGTATGGAAAATTCCTATTGTGAGGTGTTCTGGAAAGGTAAAATAGCCTTTGGAACATTCACTTTTCTGGGTTTATAGCTGTATTTTTGCAGTCTAAATAAAATCAAATATGGCAAAGGTTGAACTTATCATGCCCAAAATGGGTGAAAGTATCATGGAAGCCACCATTCTCAAATGGGTGAAAAACGTTGGGGATAAGGTGGAAGAAGATGAAACGATCCTCGAGATCGCAACAGATAAGGTGGACTCGGAAGTTCCATCGCCTGTTGAAGGTGTCATCGCTGAAATCCTCTATAAAGAGGAAGATGTTGTCGAAATAGGAAAGGTTATTGCCATTATCGCAACGGAAGGTGAAGATGTCAATGTAGCTGCGAGCCCGGCAGTTGAAGAAAAACCCCAGCCAGCTGAAGCAACCGCAAATGGAAAAGTTAAAGCGGAAACCGAAACTCCCAAACCTCAGCCCGAACCGGTAACCGCTGAACCGGCCCCTGTCGCCAGCCCGGCATCAGGACGTTTTTATTCTCCCTTAGTTAAGAATATTGCTAAAAAAGAAAATATCAGTTCGCAGGAGCTCGACACGGTTCCGGGAACTGGCGCCAAAGGTCGTGTAACCAAAAAAGATATCCTTGCTTATCTGGAAAACAGAACTGCTGCACCGATGCCTCAGGTGCAAACAGCTCCTGCAACAAACGGCACACCAAAAACAACACCAACAGTTGCTGTCGGCGGTAATGACGAAATCATCGAAATGGACCGCATGCGCCGTTTGATCGCCGATCATATGGTGATGTCGAAACAAACCTCACCTCACGTTACTTCATTTGTTGAGGTGGATGTAACCGATATCGTCAACTGGCGGAACAAGGTAAAAAATGAATTTATTGCCAAATACGGCGAAAAGATCACCTTTACACCGATCTTCCTGGAAGCAGTGGTCAATGCGATCAGGGATTTCCCCATGATCAACGTATCTGTGGATGGTAATAACATCATTCGCAAGCACAACATCAATGTCGGAATGGCTACAGCCCTGCCTTCCGGAAACCTCATTGTGCCGGTGATCAAAAATGCGGACAATCTCAATCTGCTCGGACTGACCCGTGCAGTTAACGACCTGGCCGGAAGAGCAAGAGAAAACAAACTCACACCGGATGAGATCCAGGGTGGCACTTTCACCCTGACCAACGTCGGTACTTTCGGTAACGTCATGGGAACTCCGATCATCAACCAGCCACAAGTAGCGATTATGGCTGCCGGCGCTATACGCAAAAAGCCGGGAGTGGTGGAAACAGAATACGGAGACCTCATCGCCGTAAGACATATGATGTTCCTCTCCCTGTCGTATGACCACAGGGTAGTGGACGGCTTCCTAGGAGGATCCTTCCTCCGAAAAGTGGGAGATTATCTCGAAGCATTTGATCCTAACAGAGCCATTTAATTCGCCTGTTCTTTAACAAGATAATCCAGATAGCCCTGTGCGTTAGCGCGGGGCTGTTGTTTTTTCAAGGTTTCGTCTTGAAAAAAAGGGTGCCGTCAGGTACCCAATCCCGGTATTACCCGGCCTTTTTGCAATGCTTTTGGTGCTGTAGGTACCAAATAACCCATGCGGAGAATTCTATGTTCAATTTTTAAGGCCTCACCCTGAATGACTATCTTTGCCGTAACGAGATCATCAGGAAGCTGTAGCAATATAGTCGAAATCTTTTCCGTTGACAAAGAACAGGTCCCCCAGCCCAAATATTAAAAAATCATGCAAAAAATACTACCCTATCTACTGCTCTTAATAATGGTTCTGCCCTTGCAGGTGGAAGCACAAAATTCCCGTCAAAAACTCAGTCAGGCAAAGGAGTTTTTCTACCATGAAAAGTATTCGGAAGCACTGGCAATTCTGAGCAGTTCAAAAAAACTGTCCCGGCAGGATAAAGAGGCCAGGCTCTTGATAGCTGTTTGTCAGTATCAGTTGAATCAACTGGATATTGCCCTGGAACTGCTGCAAGAGATCACCGGTGAAAAAAAAGAACCCTATCCGGAATGCTGGTTGTACATGGGCAAGATCTATCACGCCATGCACCAGTTCAATGAAGCGGCAGATTATTACAAACTTTACCTGCGCACCATTCGTCCCGATCACCCGCACCGAAAGATGGTCCGGGAGGAAATTCGTAGATGTTCCAATGGCATTGATATCCTTTACAGGCAACAACTGGCGATCGTGGAGAACCTGGGCATGGGCGTCAATACTGCAGGAGATGAATTCGGACCGGTACCTAGTCGCAACAACAGCAATAAATTGTATTTCTCTTCTGAAAGATTTGGCAATAACGGAGGACCCAGGGATGATCAAAATCGTCCGGATGACCGCTTTGGCCATTTCCTGAGTGATATGTTCAGTTGCACGGTGACCAACGGACAATGGGCCGGTACGGAACCCATGCACTATTTACTCAATAGCCCGCAACATGAAATCCTGCTAGATTTTAATTCTGATGGAACTGTGATGTATTATTTTAAAGGTTGGAGCCAGCGGGCAGGACAGATCGTGGCGGATACCTTTAAAACCATGGAAAACCGAACCCTGAACTCCACACCTTTTCTGGCTCCGGTGGATGTAGCTAACGGAGACAAGGAACTCTTCCTGTATAACGACACCTTACTCATTTTTTCCAGTCGCCGTCCGGGAGGATTTGGTGGGTACGATCTATATAAAACCGTTTTCCTGAAAGGATACTGGACAGCCCCTGAAAATATGGGCCCAAACATCAATTCTAACTATGATGAAACAACTCCGTTCCTGGCTCCGGATGGCAAAGCCTTGTATTTCAGTTCCAATGACAGCCGGAAAAGTATTGGCGGACTGGACATTTTTAAAACGGTTTATAATCAAAAAACCGGGCAATGGAGTGCGCCATTCAATATGGGACTTCCGTTAAATTCTGCTGGTGATGATACCGGTTTCCGGCTCACTAGGGATGGTTTTACCGCCTATTTGTCTTCTTCCCGGAAGGATGGGTTTGGTGAACGGGATATTTACATCGCCTATTTTCAGGAATATTTGCCCGAGGTGGAACCGCCTGTCGTGGCTTATGTCCCACCAACTCCCAAGGTTAAAGAGTACGAAAAACCCATTATCATTAGCAAGCCAACAGGCTTTGAAGAGCAGGACCCTTTTGGGCAAGAAGAACCTGATACTCCAACGGTTACGAACGTTGCTGACAATGCAGCCTATGCACCGCTATTGCTTGATGGAAATTCCAGGCTTAATTATGCTCAAAAAAGTAAACTGGAAGGCGTCGCAAGAGCCATTTCCCGTGATGCGTCACTTACAGTGGTCATTTCCGTGTACACAAACAGCTCCGGCAAGGTGCCTCAACGATTATTCCGGGCGATCAATTATGCAGAAGAAGCTGCAGACTTCCTGCAGGATCGTGGGGTATCTGCCAAAAATATCTTTATGAGAGCCCTCGATGGCAGCCAAACCGGCCAGACTGATCCTTATGTTATGGAATTTGCTTTTTCAGGATTGCAAGGCATGACTTCCAGGGGAGATCTTCCCGTGATAGGAAGAAATCAGAGATCTGTCACTTCAAACATGGTCACCTCGAAAGGGCTGTTTTACAAAGTGCAAATCTCCTCAGCCACCAAAATGTTGAACCGACCAGTGCTAGACCAACAGCCCTATCCCATGATTGAAAAGCTGCCGGACTTTGCCTATTACCGGTACACCGTGGGGGCCTTTGAAAGATTTGAAGATGCCAAAAATTTTGCTTTGAAAATGCAAAGGTCTGGGCAGAAGGGCGCCTATGTGGTACCATTTATCCACGGAAAACGAGCTGATAAAAATGAGGCCAAAAGTAATGTCGCGGAATTTCCGGATTTGAATAACTACCTGAGGGGGTGAGACTGGTTTCTGGTTTCTGGTTTCTGGTTTCTGGTTTCTGGTTTCTGGTTTCTGGTTTCTGGTTTCTGGTTTTGGCATTAGGATGTCTCATAAACAAAGGCATTAACTTTGAGGTGAAATTTTGTTTTATATCACGTGGATCACGCGGATTTTCGCTGATATAAGCCATAATTCCCAAATTTAAATCTGCGTTCCTCTGCGGTGTCTGCGAGACACTTTTCAATGAGACTGTCTCATCTTAAAGACGCTTATCAGGTTGAGACACTAATTTATCGAAGTTATTTGCCAATATATCTAACCTGTAACAAGAAACCAGCAGGCAGTAAACGAATTTGCTTATATTTACGGCCTTAACAACAGACCATGAAGCGTAGGATTCAGTTTTTCCGGGAGAGTATCAAGAATATGAAAACGACGGGTTCCGTTACCCATAGTTCGAAGTTTTTATGCAGGGGCATGATCAAACCCGTTGATTTTGAGCATGCTACCCTGATCGTTGAACTCGGTGCCGGTGACGGAGTGATCACCAAACATATTCTCAAAAAGATGCGCCCGGATGCCAAACTCCTCGTTTTTGAAGTGAATAAAAAGTTCTGTCAAAAAGTCCGGGAGAAGATCCATGATGATCGAATGATCCTCATCGAAGATTCTGCAGAACACCTGCCGGATCACCTAGAGAGACTCGGCCTGCCCAAAGTTGAATTCATCGTTTCTGCCATTCCTTTTGTCGCATTGTCCAAAGAGATCACCTATAAGATTCTGGATGTATGCAAAGATAACCTTGTCAAGGGTGGACTTTACATCCAGATGCACTATTCTCTGGTATTAAAAAAGACCTATGAGCGGATCTTTGGCAATGTGAAGATCGACTTCATTCCCGTGAATGTACCTCCTGCATTTGTGCTGGTGAGCAGGAAGGAGTAAAATTGGCTTTCCATTGACAGTTCTTTCTATTTCTTTTGTTGTTCAGGCAAAGTTGTAATACCAATTTGATCTTTTTCCTTAACTTAATGTTCTCAAGTTTGGATTTAACTGGTATTTGAAAAAAAACTTTCGTCATGTCACGTCTTTTTACCTTTTTATGTCTTTCCCTCATTTTTAATATTACACTTATGGCACAAGATCGCCTCACCGGGCATCCATTCGCTACCCGGTCAGAAGTCATTGCACAAAATGGTATGGCTTGTACTTCCCAACCCCTGGCGAGTATGGTGGCCATTGATATCCTCAAAGCCGGAGGAAATGCCATTGATGCTGCTATTGCCGCTAATGCAACGCTTGGTTTAATGGAGCCCACCGGAAATGGGATTGGCGGCGATCTTTTTGCGATCGTCTGGGATGCCAAAACCCAAAAGCTTTACGGTCTGAATGCCAGCGGGCGTTCTCCTAAAAGTCTGTCCCTGCAATGGTTTAAGGACAATGGTTACGAAAGTATTCCTTCTCATGGGCCACTGCCTGTTTCCGTACCCGGTTGTGTGGATGGGTGGTTTGAGTTGCATGGAAAATTCGGCAGTATGGAAATGGAGCAAGTCCTCGCACCGGCTATCGATTATGCCCGGAAAGGATTTCCCGTTTCGGAACTGATCTCTTATTATTGGAAACGTTCCGCACCGTTTTTATCCAAATATCCGGGCTTTAGGGAGATTTTTACCATTGATGGCAGAGGACCGGAAAAGGGAGAAGTTTTTAAGAACCCTTACCTCGCGAATACGCTGGAAAAGATCGCCAAAGGAGGAAGAGATGTTTTTTACAAAGGAGAGATCGCCCGGGTGATCGATCAATACATGAAAGAGAATGACGGATTTCTGTCCTATGAAGATCTCGCCGCTCATAAGTCTGAGTGGGTAGAGCCGATGTCCACCAATTACCGGGGATATGATGTGTGGGAATTGCCACCTAATGGCCAGGGCATAGCTGCCTTACAAATGCTGAATATTCTTGAGCAGTATGATATTGCCGATATGGGTTTTGGAAGTGCCGATTACCTCCATGTTTTAACTGAAGCCAAGAAACTTGCCTTTGAAGACCGGGCCAAATATTACGCCGATACCGATTTTCACGATCTGGATTACAATGTCCTCATCTCAAAGCAATACGGTCAGGAAAGACAAAAACTTATTAAAGAACGCGCCGCGCGCCGCTATGATGCGGGTAAACTGGAAACGAGTAATACCATCTACCTGACGGTAGCCGATAAATGGGGCAATATGATTTCCCTGATCCAAAGTAATTACCGGGGTATGGGTTCCGGCATGACGCCAACAGGCCTCGGGTTTGTGCTGCAGGATAGGGGTGAATTATTCACATTGCAGGAAGATCATTACAATGTTTATGAACCAGGAAAACGGCCATTCCATACCATCATCCCCGGTTTTGTGACCAAAGATGGAAAGCCATACCTCAGTTTTGGTGTGATGGGTGGAGCCATGCAGCCCCAGGGACATACCCAGGTACTGATCAATATGATCGATTTTGGCATGAATATCCAGGAAGCGGGGGATGCTGCTCGTATGCGTCATTCAGGTTCTTCGCAGCCGACGGGTGAACTGATGACCAACGGAGGAACCCTTTACCTCGAAAATGGATTCAGTGATCTGGTTCGTCGTGAACTGATGAAAAAGGGGCATAAACTGGGAAGTTCGGTTGGTGGATACGGTGGTTATCAGGCTATCATGTGGGATGCGGAAAATAAGGTCTACTACGGCGCTTCCGAGTCCAGAAAGGATGGTTGTGCGATCGGCTATTAAAGCTGCGGGGTGAATACTTTTCCTGAATGTCCGTCCCTGAAATATTTAACATAGAAGGTCGCAAGGGAGGCGCCAGGTACGCAAGGGTAATATTGATAACTTATACCAGCTATGAAAAACCTTTCCTCTTTAACAACTTTCATTTTAGTTGTGAGCTGTTTGCTGTTGTCATGTGAACAAAAGCAACCAACACAGCAAGCAACCAAAATCTCCGGTGCCTACGAAGCCTTGAATTTTATGGGTGATCGACAGGTATTTCCATATGAGAAATTACCCGAACGCTCCTATTATGCTGCCTGGGAAGCGATGCAGGAGATGTCCGAAGCGGTTCCTTCCATGAGGGAAGATGTAGACCCCTGGGAAACGATGGGCCCTCACAACCGGGGAGGTAGGACATTGGCATTAGCCTTAAATCCTCAAAATCCGAATACAGTATTAGCAGGTTCAGCGAGTGGGGGACTTTGGCGTAGCTATTCAGGAGGAGCAGGAGTTGATGCCTGGGAGCGGGTGGAAATAGACTTTCCCGTTCTGGGTGTCAGCAGTATTACTTATGCTCCAGGGGATTCCATGACCATCTTTATCGGGACAGGGGAGGTTTATAATTATTATGCTGCCGGGACGGGGGCTGCTTACAGAAATACCCGTGGGAGTTTCGGGATCGGCATACTGAGATCTACTGATGGTGGAGTAAGCTGGGAAAAGAGTCTCGACTGGACGCTCGATCAGAATCATGGAGTCTGGGCGATCAGAATAGCACCTTCTAATCCGCAGATTATTTATGCAGCCACAACCGAAGGTGTTTATAAATCGACCGATGGCGGAGACAGCTGGGAATTGAAACACAATGTCATTATGGCCAATGACCTATTGGTACATCCAAATGATGCGGATAAAGTAGTGGTGGGTTGTGGTAATTTTGGATCAGCTGGCAAGGGCATTTACAGAACGACAAACGGGGGAGATAGTTGGGTGCAGATCAACTCCCAATTGCCTTCCGGCTTTCAGGGCAAAATTCAATTGGGAATGGCTCCATCGCAGCCGGATATCATTTACGCAAGTATAGGAAATGGTTTTAGTAGCGAGACTGGGGCAAGCTGGTTGTGCCGGTCCACAAATTTTGGGGCTACCTGGGATCTCAGGTCCACCATAGATTACTCCCAGTGGCAGGGGTGGTTTTCCCATGATGTGGCGGTGAGCCCCGATGATCCGAATGAGATCACTGTGATTGGTATTAACATATGGAATTCTACCGACGGAGGTACAGTATTGGTGCCTAAAACCGGCGGAGGTATCGGTTATGTCAATCCACCCATTGAAGGACCGGACGGGCCGGGGGATTTTGTGCATTCGGATGCTCATGATGTGATCTATCACCCTGATAATGCAAACATAATTTACGTCGCAAGTGACGGTGGTATTCATCGTTCCCTCGATGGAGGAGATAATTATGCGAGTTGTAATGGCCGCTACCAAACAGCACAATTTTACAATGGTTTTTCTGTTTCCACCAATGATCCCAATTTCTGTATGGGTGGTTTACAGGATAACGGAACGATCCGCTGGAACGGTGATGTCACCTGGTCCAGGTTATCTGGAGGAGATGGAAGTTGGACGGCTATCCATCCACAGAATGATGACGAATTTTATACTTCCTGGCAGTTTTTGAATATGCTTAAAACGGAAGATGCACAGGTACTTTTCGATGTAACGCCCAATCGAATTGCTCCCACGGCTTTCATCGCTCCTTTTTTGGTGGCTCCTTCCGATGGGGATGTGGTTTATGGAGCTTCTTCCATTATGGCCAGGTCAACCGATGGTGCAGCCAGCTGGACGATCATTAATAATGAACAAACCGTCGATCCCAACTGGACTCCTGTGCTGAGTATGGCGATCTCCCATCAGGACCCGGATGTGCTTTACGCTGCTACGGCTCCGTATAATGGTAGCCCTTCTCAAATGATGAGAACGTTGAATGGCAACATTTTTACCAATATTTCCAACGGTCTTCCCAATCGATATCCAATGGATATGGCAGTGGATCCGACTGACGATGGAGTTGCTTATGTAACTTATTCCGGTTTCGGAACCGGGCATGTTTTCAAAACAACTAATCACGGCACTACCTGGTCAGATATTTCAGCAAGCCTTCCGGATGTGCCCACCAATGCGGTAATCGTTGATCCACTTTTTCCCAATACCGTTTATGTTGGTAATGACCTCGGTGTTTTTGTATCAACGGATGGAGGTGACAACTGGGAAACCTATCAGGAAGGGTTGCCGGGTGCGGTTATGGTTTTTGATTTAAAAATATCACCTGTTAATCGGAAATTACGAGTGGCAACACATGGAAATGGTGCTTATGAGCGTGATTTGATTGATGAAGTCAGTGTCGGGCAGGAAAATGTTGAAAGTAGTTTTAACCTGAAAGTTTTCCCGAATCCTGCTGTTGATAATGTTGTGTTGGATCTTGGAAAAAGTGAGTTTGATAAAATTTCCATTAATATTTATAATGCGAATGGGCAATTGGTAAAGAATTTTGGAGAGCGATCAGGAATCGCGACCTCGCAAATTCAACTGGATTTAGACAGATTGCCACCGGGGACTTATTTATTGCAGATAAAAACCGAGGAGGGGGTATTTACCGAAAAATTAATCGTAAACTAACGTTCTCAAAAGTCATTTTGGGATTTGGACTTATAAGGGAATTTTTTCATAAGATAAGCATAGAATATTCCTGCTATCGCCCATATGGGTATACCCAACAGGAGGCTTCGTAAAGTGATATCATCTCTTGTCATCAATGGGAAGAGAATAATCATGAACACATACATCAAGCCTCCAAAGACCAAGGCGGTTCTCCAAAAAGGAAATTGTTTGGGTTGTTGCTGATTGTCCATGAATTAAGAATATTTGGCCAATAAGGCTTTCATATCCTTAACCATCTTTACAGGATCATCGGCCTTGAAAACACCTGATCCGGAAACGATGATGTCAGCGCCGGCTTCCAAGATCTCGGCCATGTTACCGTACTTCGCCCCTCCGTCGATCTCAATTTCCACTTGATCTGAGAGCCCACGATCTTCCAGCATTTTATTTAATCGCCGTAGTCTGTCCAGGGTGTTTGGAATGAAGGATTGTCCTCCAAAACCAGGGTTGACAGACATGATCAGAATAAGATCGAGGTCTCCCAATACTTCTTCAATGGAACTTAAAGGCGTGTGTGGATTGAGAGAAACACCCGCCTTGACGCCTCTTGATCTGATGTGTTGAAGGATTCTGTGCAAGTGAGTGGAAGCCTCAACATGAACGGTCAGGTAATCTGCACCCGCATCGCAATAGGCATCTACAAATTCCCCTGGATTGGAGATCATCAAATGCACATCACAGGGGACCGTTGCAATGCGTTTAATGGCTTTAATGATTGGCGGGCCAATGGTCAGATTGGGAACAAAATGTCCATCCATGACGTCGAGATGCAGCAGGTCGGCTCCTGCGTTCTGGATCATGGTAATGTCTCTTTCCAGATTGACATAATCTGCGGATAAAATGGAGGGTGCTAATTTTTTTTGTTTCATACTGCAAAATTAAGTTTTCTTTTGAATTGGTGGATACCTTTTATGTAACGAATAGATCCGGAGAGTGATCTGATGACGATACTTTCTGTGGTTACCCCTCCGCTGCGGTCAAAATGAACGCCTTCGAGGAAGTTGCTGTCCGTAATTCCTGTTGCTGCGAAAAATGTATTGTCGGAACTGACGAGGTCATTAAGGATGAGGATTTGGTCAAGGTCAATACCCTCATTTTTTAAAGCTTCGATCTCGTAGGATTTTTGAGGGGCTCGTTTTCCTTGCATACCTCCTCCAATAGCCTTTACGGCACAAGCTGCAATGACACCTTCCGGTGTACCTCCTATGCCCATCAGCACGTCGATTCCGGTTCCGGGGGTAGCAGCCATCAGGGCACCCATGACGTCTCCGTCGGAATGCAAACTGATCCTGGCTCCTGCTTTTCGAATCTCCGCAATCAGTGATTGATGTCTGGGTTTGTCCAGTACAAAAACAGTGAGGTCCTGAATTTCCCGTTTAAGTGCTTTGGCAATTCGTTGGAGATTTTCGGTAGGAGATAAACGGATGTCGATCACATCTCTGGCTTTTTTCTCAACCACGAGCTTATCCATGTAAAGAGATTCGCCTGGTTTCCACATGCTTCCCCGGTCAGCAGCGCCTATTACTGCTATGGAATTTGGGCGACCGAACGCCAGCAGGTTGGTTCCTTCAACCGGGTCAACAGCAATATCCACTTCCGGGCCATATCCAGTACCGACTTCTTCTCCGTTATACAACATGGGCGCTTCATCTTTCTCTCCTTCCCCAATAACCACAACACCTTTCATGTCGACGGTTCTCAGAAAGGCACGCATGGCATCAACAGCAGCGCCATCACCGCCGTTTTTGTCGCCCAGTCCCATAAATCTTGCGGAGGAAATGGCAGCGGCTTCCGTTACGCGGACCAGTTCCATGGCCAGGTTTCTGTCTGGTTTGGTACTTTGACTCAATCCTGTGCTCATAGCATCAGGAGAAATTGCTTTTGGCATATCTGGTTTGGTTTAGAACCTGACGTTTTGTTTTCCGAGCAGGTATTGAATAATGGGCGTAACGATCATTTCCATAGCCAGTCCCATTTTTGGACCTGGCACCACCAGGGTGTTTCTCCTGGAAATGAAAGACCCTTCGAGCATATTTTTCAAATATGATAAATCCATGTCGTATTTAAAAATGATCTCCTTTTTTATTCTGATAACCACCAGACTTTCATCCTTGGAAGGAACATCCCGAGCAATAAACGGATTGGAAGTATCAACGGTAGGAATTCTCTGGAAGTTGATGTCTGTTCTGGAAAACTGTGGCGTGATATAATCAACATAGTCATCCATTCTTGATTTAATGGTTTTGACCACTTGTTCCGTGGTGTAGCCTCTTTGCACACGGTCTCTTTGTATCTTTTGTATCCACTCCAGATTGATGATGGGTACCACTCCGATCAGCAGGTCAACAAAAGGGGCGACCTCTTCCACTCCTCCATGAAGTCCTTCGTAAAGTAATAGATCAGTTCCTTCCCGGATGTCTTCCCAGGGAGTGAACTGCCCGGGAGACAAGCCTTCCCAATCGGAGGCTTCTTCATCAGAATGGAGATAATAGCGGCGTTTTCCCGTTCCGGATTTACGGTATGACTTAAATAATTGCCCAAGTTCATCGAACAGGTTGGCCTCTTTTCCGAAATGGCTGAACTGCCGGCCTTGCTTGTGTGCTTCCTGCGCTTTAGCTTTCATGGCCTGCCTGTCGTAGCGATGGAAACTATCGCCTTCGATGTACACAGCATTGATTTTTTCTCTGAAAAAAATATGGCTGAAAGCTGTTTTGACCGTAGAGGTTCCAGCCCCTGAAGAACCGGTAACTGCCACCACCGGGAAAGGTACTTTCCTTGTCATAACTTTTGTTTTTTAGTACAAGGCAGCATTGCCCTGATCAAAATGAATTTTTATTCGATCGTCATTGGGTGGTTCGGTCAATATAATTATGCTGGCTGCAATTCAAGGTGCCCCTTTAATTTTTCTCTCCAGCCCGGATAGATTCTGTCGGCATCCTGGGGGAAAGAAAGGAATGCCCTTGCAAACTGCCGGTGTTCTTTGGCAAATTCGATTGGGTCCTCGCCCGATCTCCAGCAGGCTTCCGCCTGGCGGAGAGAAGTTGCTCCTTCGGCTGCCCCGTCAATGTGACCGTAAGAACCTCCTCCTGCAGTCATAATTAGATTGGAATGCCCAAGATTGCTGAAAAATCCGCCAACTCTCAGAGCATTCATGCCACCAGAAATGATTGGTGTGGTAGGTTTCATACCCAGCCAGTTTTGATTATAAACCACTCCTTCAGCCTGATCACGATCGATCATGTAGGCAATCTTGGTATCACTTTTTTCTCCTTCCATTTTCCCGTAACTCATGGTACCTACATGGATGCCTGAGGCACCTTGCAACCTGGCCATTTTGGAAAGCACAAAGGCCGAATATCCTCTTTTGGCGGACGGGGAAGTTACCGCTCCGTGTCCTGCTCTGTGGTAGTGTAAAAACTGGTCCGGGAATTGTCGCCGGGCAGTGGTAATGGCCGAGGGGCCGCCAACATATCCATCGATCAGAAAGGCAACGTGGTGTGCGAATTCACCAAATGCTTCCAGAATATATTCACCTCTCGCTATGATCTCAAAAGGATCGTCTGCAGTGATGTTTGCGGAAAATAATTTTGCTTCTCCGGTTTCGTCCTGAACTCTTTTCATGGCATCAACTACGAGTGGAATGGTTTTCTTCATCGGAGCGAAGACCTGATTACCCTGAGGTTCATCATTTTTGATAAAATCACCTCCCAGCCAGAATTTATAGGCCGCATCAGCAAATGGTTTGGGTTGCAGCCCCAGTTTTGGTTTAATGATGGTCCCCACAATGAAACCACCATCCTGAATGGGACGCCCGAGAATACGCCACATATCCTCAATGCCTTTGGATGGTCCGTCAAACAGCATTAGATATTTTGGAGGAACATAGAAATCATGCATTTTGGCATACTCGACATCCCCCATGCCCTGATTGTTTCCAATACAGAGGGTAAGGAAAGAAACGATCATGGCTCTGCCGTCGGTGAGGTTGCGATCGAATAACTCGATGGGGTAAGCAATCCGCATTTCTTCCGTTTCCGGTTTAATATCGTATACGATAGCATCGACACTTTTGGTAAAGGAATCGGTAGTGCTGACTTCCACATTGGTTCCCGTAGAAGATTCCGCAGCGAAATGAGCAGCTGCCGCGAGATAATCTTTATCCGATGTCGGATCGGGATAATGCTTTATGCTTGGTTTCATTTTGTAATAAACCAGCACATGTTGTCCGCCTCTGATGAGGTCTGTTTCTCTTAAATTGAGATTTGCGTATCTAGATGATTGATCCATGAGCAGATATAATTGAAAGTTTGTTTGATAAAAAAGGAGTGAGGGCTGAAATCAGTTGAATGCCGAAAAACGAATTTTTAATTGTACCATGAATTAAACTTTGCAAACACAGGCAACTTGTTTATCGGCCCTCAACTCCTGTTGTACGGTTTGACGATACAATAATTTGTAATCTTGAATTATGTTGCTAATTGTGGCCGTGCCATTATTGTGCCAATACGAGAATGAATAATTGGAAAAAGGTGATTCAGGTTGGAGTAAATTGTTGGAAATCAAATGTTTATAAAGAGAAGGGAGCGGTTTGTCTGCTATGTAGATTTGTGTCTAAAATGTCACATTATTATTGGTTTTGAAAAAATACCGACAGTAATCTTTTTTAAATTATTGAAAAACAGCTCTTTAGGTGTGATGTTGATGTGATATTATGGGGAGAGTAATAAGGTTTTGTGACATTATCGTCACAGATGATTGTGTTTTTTTAAGTTTTTCGTTTAAAGGTTTCTTTGCGCAATCCATGTTTGTCCATGAGGCGGTAGAAGGTTCGTCTGGGGACTCTTGCCAGCATCGCTGCTTCGGTTACTTTTCCTTTTGCTTCGAGTAAGAAATGCTGAATGGCTTGTTTTTCGAATTGACTGATGACATCTTCTTTTGCCTTCATCAGTCCTTTTTTGTAATCATATACTTTTGAGTCAGATTGTATTGCCTGAGGAAGATTTTTTGCGGTGACCTTGCCATCTGAAGATAAAATCACAGCTCTTTCAATCAGGCTTTGCAATTCACGGAGATTTCCGGGGTAATCATATTCATTCAGACACTCCATTGCGTCAGGGGCAATTACGCCTACGTGCTTATTCAGGTTTGCGACTGCCAGTTTTAAAAAATGATGGGCGAGGACGGGAATATCTTCTTTCCTTTCCCTTAATGGTGGAAGTTCAATTATAAATGTATTCAGCCGGTAAAAAAGGTCTTCCCTGAATTTCCCTTCTTTGATAAGTTGTTTCAGATTTCGGTTGGTAGCAGCGATAATTCGGGTTTGTACCTTTTTGGTTTCTGTTGAACCTACCGGCCGGATTTCACCAAATTGAATAAATCTGAGCAATTTGGTCTGCATTTCCATACTGACATCACCGATCTCATCCAGGAAAATGGTGCCTCCGTCTCCGGTTTCCAGAAGACCTACCCGGTCTGATATAGCTCCGGTGAAGGCTCCTTTTTTGTAACCGAATAGTTCACTTTCGAGTAGTTGCGGACTGAAAGCAGTACAGTTGATAGGAACAAAGACTTTGTCTTTTAACAGGCTTTGCTGTTGAACCGCTCTGGCTATCATTTCCTTTCCGGTTCCGGTTTCTCCCATGATGAGTACCGTCGCTGGTGTTGGAGCAACCTGTTGGATCATATGTCTGATCTGCTGCATGACCGGATTGGTGCCAAAAATAATTTCATCTCCGGATTTACCGGAAACGGAGGCTTTCAGTGCATGATATTTTTGCTTAAGCAACCGGTTATCATGTCTTGCTTCGATCAGGGACCAAAGGTATTTTACTGCGATACCGCTGATCATTCGAGTATCAGGAGATTTGGCAGCACGTAAGGTTTCGAGGACTTTCCGGTTGCCCGTAACATCCAGGATAATATCAATCTTCAGGTCGGGATCATTGATAAAGGTATCTGCATATTTCGAAACGGAAATTCCGGCCTTTCTCGCCTGAGCAATGCCGGGAGCTTCCGGGTTAATATCCACTACACCGATGATATGAGTAGTTTCGTCATGCATCAGCGTTTCCAGCAGGGCAGAACCTCCAACGCCTGCACCGACGATGACCACATTGGCAGTATGTTTATTGTTTGGTTCCATCCATTGTTGCCTTAGGTTTTAAAGGTAAGAAGAGAAAGAGGAAAAAGTAAATTGAAGATGAAAAATATGAGGAAAACGGAAGAAGTGGAATATTGAAATTGCTGAGAAACGGGTTGACATTCTTCCGGTTTTCCACTTTTCCTATAATTCAATTTTCTACTTTTGTGAATTACCCAACGTAATTTTATTATTTGTGCTTGAAAATCTACCGGATATAACTGTTCAACGACTGGCCGTAAAAGTAAAACCTGCGGCTGAAAAGGCTATTCGAAAAGGACATCCATGGATTTTCGAAGATGCTATCCGCAAGCTCAGTAAAGAAGGGGAGCCCGGGGATCTGGCGATTATCTACGATCAGAAAAAAAACAAATTTCTCGCTTTGGGATTGTATGATCCCGATTCGCCCATTCGAATTAAATTGCTGCAATTTGAAAAACCGGCTCAAATCAATGCTGAATGGTTCAGGGAAAGGGTAAATCATGCTTTTGAAATAAGAAAGCCTCTTTTGGCCACGGAAACAGACAGCTACCGGTTTATCCACGGTGAAAATGATGGCTTACCCGGACTCATAGCCGATGTTTATGCAGGTGTTTTGGTGGTGAAATTATATTCCCGGATATGGCTTCCCTATTTAAAAATACTCTTGCCCATTTTGAAGGAGGTGAGTAAAAGTGAAACCCTGGTGCTGAGATTGAGTCGGTCGCTGCAGCAAATGTCTGATCGATTATTTGGATTGCATGATGGCCAGGTTCTTCAGGGAGAATTGTCGGAAGAGTCTGTCATTTTTAAAGAATATGGATTGAAGTTCTCTGCCAATGTGATCAAAGGACACAAAACAGGTTTCTTTTTGGATCATCGTCAGAACCGACACAAAGTGGGGCAAATGGCTAAAGGGAAAAGTGTGCTGGATATCTTCGCTTATGCCGGCGGGTTTTCTGTTCATGCTCTTGGCGGTGGGGCGAGAGAAGTGGTGAGTTTGGATATCAGTCCACATGCTCTGGAAATGGCCAAACAGAATGTGGCGCTCAATTTTGAAAAGGCCAATCACAAAATAATGGCGATTGACGCTTTTGAAGGCATGGAACAAATGTACCGGGATCACAAAACCTTTGATATTGTCATCGTCGATCCGCCTTCTTTTGCCAAAAGGGATAGCGAACGGCAAAGGGCTTTGAACAATTATGCCCGTTTATGTAAACTGGCCATAAATCTTGTAGCCAAAAACGGAACCCTCCTGATGGCTTCCTGTTCCAGCCGGGTAAAGGCAGATGAGTATTTTGAACTGGTGGAAAAGGAGATCAGGAATTCCGGCAGAAAATACCAGGAACTGGAAAAGACTCTTCACGACGTCGATCATCCCATAGGTTTTCCGGAAGGAGCTTATTTGAAGAGTGTTTATTACAGATTGAGATAATCATGAAGCTACCCGGGTAGGACTAAAAAATCAAATCAGTCTTTATCCGTCAGATCAGTCCGATCAGTGCCTGCCTGCTGCAGGCAGGTTCTATCCTTTCCTGAATTTTTCAAAGATTCCATTAAGGGTAATTTTTTCCTCGAATACCTCCATTTCCTAATTCAATTACTTTTCTTTTTCTTTGCTAAGGATTTTTCCCTCCGTTTTTGCTAACCAACTAAATTGAAATAAAATCACCGCCATGAGAAAAACGCTGTTGACCACTTTACTGGCCTTGCTTGTAATTACTGTTTTCGCCCAGGAAAAAAAGGACAAGAAAAAATGGGACGTGAATAATCCTCCCGGAAATTATAAAGAAATTGAATTAGACCTTGACGAAGGGACCTGGATGAATCTCGATATTAGCCCGGATGGAAAAACAATGGTTTTTGATCTTTTAGGTGATATTTATTCCATGCCGGTTTCGGGTGGGAAAGCAAAGGTTTTACGAGAAGGATTAGCCTGGGAGGTTCAGCCACGCTTCAGCTCTGATGGTAAAAAAATATTGTTCACCAGCGATGCCGGAGGCGGAGATAACATCTGGTCGATGAATGCAGATGGAAAAGAAGCCAAACAAATTACCAAAGAAACATTCCGGTTGTTGAATAATGCGGTTTGGATGCCGGATGGCCAATACATCATTGCCAGAAAACATTTTACTTCCCAGCGTTCATTAGGTGCCGGAGAGATGTGGATGTATCATATTTCCGGAGGCTCCGGAGTACAGTTGACCAAAAGGAAAAATGATCAGCAGGATGTCAATGAACCCTGCGTGTCTCCGGATGGCAGATATGTTTACTTCAGCGAGGATGTTTATCCGGGAGGTTTCTTCCAGTACAATAAAGATCCCAATAGCCAGATCTTTGTGATCAAACGTTACGACCGTGAAAAGGGAAAAGTTGAAGTGGTTGTGAGAGGACCTGGAGGAGCTGTGAGACCGCAAATCTCTAATGATGGTAAGAAATTGGCTTTTGTTCGTCGGGTTCGGACTAAATCCGTCCTTTTTGTGCATGACCTGCAAACAGGGGAGCAATATCCTCTTTTTGATGGATTGACCAAAGACCAGCAGGAGGCCTGGACCATCTTCGGTTCCTACACCGGCTTCGACTGGATGCCGGATGATAAGCATATAGTCATTTGGGGAAAAGGAAAATTTTGGAAAGTAAATGCACAGGATGGAAATGCGGAGAACATACCTTTTTCCGTAAAGGCCAGGCACAAAATGGCAGAGACCTTACGTTTCGAAAATCCTGCTTTCACCGATCAGTTTGAAGTGAAAGTAATTCGTCATTTGCGTACGAGTCCTGATGGAAAAATGGTGGTATTCAACGCCGTTGGTCATTTGTGGACAATGGAACTGCCAAACGGAAAACCGGAAAGACTTACCACAGGCAATGAATTGGAATTTGAGCCTTCTTTTGCTCCTGATGGAAAATCATTGGTTTATGTTTCCTGGGATGATGAGGAAATGGGTGCTGTGAAGGTAATTAATCTTGCTAGTGGTAATATTTCCCAATTAACCTCCAAAAAAGGAATCTACAGAACTCCGGTTTTCTCACCCGATGGCAAAAAAGTCGTCTTCCGCAAAGACGGAGGCAACGGGCATCAGGGATTCACCCATTCCAAAAAGCCTGGTCTTTATTTAATGAATGCCGACGGAAGCGATCTCAAATTTGTTCAGGCGAGTGGACAAAATCCTGTTTTTTCAAAAGATGGTAAACGTTTGTTTTATTCAACCGGAGGGTATCCGTTTGGAAGCCTTAAGAAAACATTCGAAAGTGTAAAACTGAACGGTACGGATAAGAAAGTCATCTTTAAAGGCAAGTATGCCACTCAATTTACGCCAAGTCCTGACAACCGCTGGATCGCCTTTTCTGACCTTTATAAAGTCTATATTGCCCCAATGCCGTTGTCGGGAAAGGAAATGGATTTATCGGCGAAAACAAAAGCTGTGCCTGTAGCCAAAGTGGCCAGAGACGCAGGAGTAAACCTTCATTGGTCAGCTGATAGCCAAAAGCTTTTCTGGACTTTGGGGAATGAATATTTTAGCGATGAACTTACCAGAAGGTTTACCTTTCTGGAAGGGGCTGTAGATACTGTTCCACCCGTTGATACCACCGGACTGAAAATTGATCTGCAATTGAAATCTGATCGTCCGGAAGGGATGATTGCCTTTACCAATGCGCGTATAATTACCATGGAAGGAGATAAGGTCATTGAATCGGGAACAGTACTCGTTGAAGGCAATGAGATCAAAAAAGTTGGTGAAAAAGTACGTATTCCTAAATCCGCCAAGATATACGACCTTGCGGGCAAAACCATCATGCCGGGTATGATCGACGTTCACGGGCATTTGGGCAATTTCCGTTTAGGACTCAGCCCGCAAAAGCAATGGGAATACTTCGCCAATGTGGCCTATGGGGTAACTACCGCTCATGATCCTTCCTCTAATTCTGAAATGATCTTTTCACAATCCGAAATGATCAAAGCCGGGGAGATGATCGGACCGAGGCTATTTTCGACAGGGGTGATCCTCTACGGAGCTGACGGAGATTTTAAAGCCGTGATCAATAGCCTGGAGGATGCCAAATCCGCGCTTAGGCGAACAAAAGCCTATGGTGCTTTTTCCGTAAAAAGTTATAATCAACCTCGTCGCGATCAGCGCCAGCAAGTCATTCAGGCCGCACGGGAACTGGGAATGCTCGTGGTACCAGAGGGGGGATCTTTCTTTTATCATAATCTTTCCATGGTTGCCGATGGTCACACAGGAGTGGAACATAATATTCCCGTAGCTCCTTTACACAATGATGTTCTGAAATTCTGGGCAGCCACAGCAACGCATAATACCCCGACGCTCATTGTTAATTATGGTGGTATAAACGGAGAATATTATTTCTATCAAAAAGACAAAGTCTGGGAAAACGATCGTTTGTTGACCTTCACCCCCAGATCCATCATTGATGCGCGTTCTCGCCACAGGACCATGATTCCTGATGAAGAATACGAAAACGGACATATCCTCACTTCACAATCTTGTTCCAAACTTCAGGAAAACGGGGTGAATATCAACCTGGGCGCTCATGGGCAGTTGCAGGGGCTAGGCGCCCACTGGGAATTATGGATGCTGGCCCAGGGAGGCATGTCCAACCACCAGGCCCTGAAATGTGCGACCATCAATGGAGCCACATATTTAGGCATGGAAAAACAGATTGGTTCCATCGAGGAAGGAAAACTGGCCGATCTGCTTATTTTGGATGCTAATCCTCTGGAAGATATTCGTCATTCTGATTCCATTAAATATGTCATGTTGAATGGAAGGTTATACGATGCCGACACCATGAATGAAATTGGCAATTACGATGTAAAGCGAACCAGGTTCTATTTTGAACAACCCGGAAGCGGCAATGCCTGGCCAATGGATACCAAGACAGGAAGTTTTATGCACTCCGGTTGTTCTTGTCGCCATTGATGTCCACTAATTTTCGGAACAACAACACATACAGATGCAGCGCTTTCAGATTTTTTTGAAAAGATACCGGATGGTCCCGCATTGCTCAGGGCCTTCGACCGGGTCAAATTTGAATTTTTTGGCGTGTTCGATTAACCTTTCGTGCCATAATTCAGTGCTGATATTGGTATTGGAAGTATTAACTTTTGCAGTTAGAACAACACCGTTTTTATCAATACAGATATCAATATCAATGACACCGCTTTCTTCAGGAAATGACTGTATTGCTTTTGGTGCTTCAAATTTTCTGTTGTCAATACCAATGGTGTAAAAGCCCACATAACCCGGGAAGTTGTCATAAATTCCGGTTGAAGAGACTCTGGAAGCAGCTTGATCGTACTTGCCTTGTGAAGCGAAGAGACCACTTGATTTGTCCATTTGTTGTCTTTGTCTGGGCTGTTCCTCTAATGCCTTTCTTCTGGCCATTTCAGCTTTTCTTTTTTTGGCGGCCTCTGCTGCTCTGCGGTCTTTGGCAATCTTAGCCTTTTGTTTTGCGGTAACTTCCTGGATTTTGGTGTCCACTGCCTCTGTTTGGTCAGGACAACTTTCTTTTATCTGTTCCAATTGCTTCAATATCTTGTTGTAATCAACAGGGTATTTTTGTAGTTTCCCGTCAACCTCTGACATTAGCTCGTTGTAATTATCACAGGGAGTCTGGCTATAACTAAATGTTGACAGACAAAGAAAAGCGAAAAAAAATATCAATTGGATGGAAATATTTTTCATGGAGATAGACACATTAAAATTTTGAATGATTTTCGACAATAGGTAAATCCTAAAAGTAATAAATTATTGCTCAATTAAGCCTTATCTCAGGGCGAGGGCAGGAAGAAACCATGATTGTTGCCCTTGTTATCGTCATTATTTTGGAATTCTTTCTTCCAGGATCTCTATAGGAAATGGCAATCTTCCAAGGCCGATTGCTGTGGCAATTTCATCTGCTTTCACTAAGCTGAAGGCTCCTGATATGGCACACTTGCCTCCTGGAATTTCAGACATGACCCTGGGCACGGAATACACTTTATCATTGATGACTATGGCGATACTTCGGTTGTCATTATTGGCTGCTTCACGGGTGAGTTCGCTCCAGATTTTCGTTCCTTCTTCATTCAGGTCAAAGAGGATTTGGGGTTCCATAGTATAGGAATTAGGCTCTGCCGTTGCGTTGGTTATATGCGTATCGTTGACCTTTGCTTCAGAAAGTCCGGCAGTATTGATTAAGAAAAGCTGATATCCTTTTTCACCAGTATATAAACTTTCCATTTCATAGGACCACATCAGTTTTAAGTTTGGTATATTAGAAAGTTTAGAACTAAGGGTATCAGCAATGGTTTGCAAAAGTGACTCATCATCACAAATTCCCAACATTTCCAAAGGAAGATAACCAGGTTCAAACTGTCGAAAATCCAGGAAGCCTTCCATCTTGGGCATAGCCGACAGGATCTCGTTGATTTCCGGATCATTGACGCGATAGGTTTCCCATAATTCCAGGGTGTTGGATTTAAACAGAGACCTATAATGGGAAAGGCCTGTTTCCGCTTCCAGGCCTACCTTAGATATGAGGGTTAAGGTGCCCTTTTGTTCGTTGATTTCGATGGTTGTTTTCCGGAAGTTCATCTTTTTGGCGCGTTGTTCCAGGGTGGTTTTTAATTCCTCCAACTTTCCGGAATCTTCCGAGGATCGGGGTTTAACAACCGTTTGAACTTCAGTGAGGTTTTGACAGGAACATGTCAGCATGAGCAGGGAGAAAATGAGGGTGGAGATTAATTGGTTCATTTTGGATTTGTTTTGGTATAAAGGTAATGATTAACTCAGGATGGGGATGTTTTTTGAATTATTTAAAAGAAACAAACATCAGAAAAAATGGCATCCGGAACAAAATATGATATGTTAGGGTTTAACCACAGTGTTCACGGAGAAGGCACAGTGAACACAGATGGAACAGAGTGACATTCCGTACCTATGGTCGGAAGGTCTAAGTATAACAGCTTGAACCTAGTTCTGCCCCGAAACTGGATTATTGAAAATTCGATATAAATTTCTGCTTCATAAGCATTTGAAAACCTACAAAAACAAAAATCCCGGTGCTGAAAAAGTTCAGCACCGGGTCGTGGTTGGTTATGTCATGGTCAATATAATCTGACCGATTAATGCAAGGTTTCTGATTATTTTGTCGGAAGGGTTTGCAATGAGTTGAAGTAGAATGACTGGTCTCTGTAGCGGATAGCCATGGAGTAATCTTCAGGATTTTTACCGGCAAAACTGAATACTTTTTCAATTTTGTCTTTGTTTCCCATTTCCTCACGGTAAACTACTTCTCCGTTTTTGTCAAAAATGACTACTTCGCCATCTTCTGCACCCAACAAAAGTGCTGATACAAAGACCTTTTCATCTCTTTGGTAAACAGCAGGTTTGAAAATTTGAGATTCTTTGTTCTCATCAATTGTCAAGGTGTTCTGACCTACCTCAATCAGCTGGTTGTAAATGCTTTGAGCATCCTCAATGGTGAGGGTGTAAATACCAACAGGCAATTTTGAGAGGTCAAACAATTTTGCAAATTCCTTGCCTTCCTTAACATTTTCGTTGAACAAAACTTTTGCTGAATTATCTTTCAAGGTTACCTCGAAATTTTTTGCAGTTTGATAATTCATATAAAGTGCAAATGATTTTTCAATTCCTTTTTTCAAGACAACCGATGGGTTAACTTCTGTAGCAAACAGCCCTGTGCCGGCAGTTATCATCGTCAATACAAGCGCAACAACTTTTACCAGCGGTTTTAAATTTAATGATGTCATGGTTAAACAGTTTTTTAAGATTAATAATTGATCTTTACTTAGATCTATTAATTGGGTGAATAAATTAATTTCGATTGAAACTGGATTTGAGAATTGATTTATTACAATACTTTCATCCGTTTTTTTATTTCATTGCCAGGGGAAACATCCTCATTAGCTCTTTTTACGGTTTCGAAATCTTCGTAACGATTGATCAAAATTCAAATTCAAACAACTTCTCTCGAATTGACAATGCAAAGATATGGGCGGTTTAAAGTCCGTACTACCTGTAAATTCCCCAATATGTGTGTTATTTTAACTTTATGTTAGTGCGTTTAGGTCGGTTTGGTTAATTTTGCATACATATGGGTTAATTTAGCACAGGTTTGGTATTCAAGGCCTGTCTAATTTTGTCTATTCAAATAAAAATTAAACTATGAACAGGCTTAAGCCGACATTTGAAAAAATAGACCCCACCTTTGGAAGCTCTTTTACCATTAGGGTTTTTAACGAGATCAATCAAAATACCCCTCGGTTTTATCATTTCCATCCTGAACTGGAATTGATTTATGTGAAAGGGGGGAGTGGGAAAAGGCATATTGGTAATCACCTGTCCTGTTATAAGAATGGAGAACTGGTGCTCATGGGATCAGGGTTGCCGCATGCAGGATTTACCGACCGTATGACTCGCAATGAGTCTGAAGTGGTGGTGCAGATGAGAGAAGACTTTCTGGGAGATAAGTTCCTCGATATACCGGAAATGAAACCCGTTCAGCAGCTTTTTGACCGTTCCAAATTGGGTATCTCTTTTTATGGAGAAACCAAAAAGGTTATCGGTGACAGGCTGGAAAAACTGGCTGAAATGGATCAATTTTCCAGGTTGCTGGAATTATTGTCGATTCTCAAGCAAATGTCTGAATCTGAAGAATATGAGCTGCTCAATGCCAGAGAGTTTGCCCTTGAGGTAAAACCTCAGGACAATGACCGGATCAATGAGATCTATGATTTTGTGCATTCCAATTTTGGCAGAGCCATTCCTTTGGATGAGATTGCTGAGGAAGTGAATATGACCGTTCCTGCATTTTGCCGTTATTTCAAAAAACAGTCAGGAAAGACCTTCACTCAGTTCGTGAATGAGTTTAGGGTGATTCATGCTTGTAAAATGCTTATTGAAGAACCTAAAAGTATTACGGAGGTCGCTTTTGAGAGTGGATTCAATAATTTCTCCCATTTCAATAAGTTATTCAGGGAGAAAACGAATATGAGTCCTACCGAATACCGTAATAGTTTTAGTCAGATCCTCCAAAAGGGCTTGTCCGACAAATCCTGAGGCACCGGTTACAAAAACTTTCATAATAGTATTGCATTAAAACACCATTTCTAAATAGATTCGAATGAATGCCAATTGGGAACTAATGGTCTAGCAAGCCGGTAAAAGTGATTGGTTAAAAGGGAATGGAATTTACGTCCTTAGATAAAGGTTTAATTAAAAAATTACAATGATGTAAGTCATTGAAAGGAAAACTGTGAAAAGAGCTAAACGTTTTCAGTACGGGTTTGGCTTAATTTCTTCCAGGTAACCCAAGTTTCTGCCATCATAGCCATTCCGATTAAGAGGAGAGATAGTACCAATGTTATTCGGAGGTAATCTTGATTGTGCCTTGGTAATGATTGAAGATTTTCCAGCAGGAGCATAGCGGCGAGGATACCTAAAATAAAAACTTCAATACCAAAGGCGGCATTTCCCAACCAAAGTAAGCTGGTAATTTTTGGTTTATTTGGACCTTCACCTTCCGTAGAATCAATGGGTACGTCCAGGATGTTTTTTTCGTTATGTAATCTGAATTCATGAGATCTAAGGGTTCGATATTGAAAAATAAAAGCGGGAATGCTCAGAACCAAAAGGCTTACCAAAATTAAAAGTGACCGGTCATCAAAAACATTCCTGCCTGCTCTTCTGATTTCATCAAAAAGTATAAAAACGCAGAAAACGTCTACTGCGGTAAGGAACAGAATGAATATTATTTTTAAGGCCTTATACATGTTTCGAAGCACTGAATTTATTGGTAACCAATTTTATCAGAAAGGGGAATCTTACTTTTGGCAAAATGTCCGGTCCCGAAGGCAATCTTTTTTCCTTTCTGATCAAAAAGGGAAGCCTCTGCAATAAAAAAACTCCTGGACTGAAAGCGGATCGTTCCCTTTGCCGAAATGATTTTGCGCCATTGCATAATATGGTTTTGGTTAAAGATAATCAGGTTTAACAAAAAAAGTGCTTAAAAAAGTGTCACGTTTTGTGTTCTCACGGCTTTTATATATGGGGGGTGGGGGCAGTGAGGGCCTGACTCGGAGTCAGGCCCTCACTGAGAAAAAAGCAGCCAGACCTGCGAGGTTTCAAAAACCTCGCAGGTCTGAAGGAAAATTTGTAACTTAAACCGTCATCGAGCAAAATAACAACCATGAAAAGAAGGACTTTCCTGAAAAAAACAGCATTGGGGCTGGCCGCGGCCGGAGCAATGCCCATGTGTAATTTTATTCCCTCAAAACCGGAAAAGGATAAATTGGGAATTGCCCTGGTGGGGCTGGGAAATTACTCAACTCAGATTCTTGGTCCTGGCCTTCAGGAAACGAAGCATTGTTACCTGGCCGGTATTGTTACCGGAACTCCGGAAAAGGAAGGTGTTTGGGCAGACCGTTATCAAATTCCGGAAAGCAACATTTATAATTATGACAATTTTGATGAAATAGCGGATAATAAGGATATTGATGTGGTGTATGTCGTACTACCTAACAGCATGCATGCCGAATATACTATCCGGGCGCTTCAGGCTGGTAAACATGTAACCTGCGAAAAACCTATGGCTACCAGTTATGCAGATTGTGTCAAAATGGTGGATGCAGCAAAAAAGACCGATCGACAACTATCCATTGGTTATCGATTACATTATGAGCCCCATAATCTGGAACTCATGCGGCTGGGACAAAAAGAGGTTTATGGTCCTGTAACAGAAATTGATGCAGCTTTTGGTTTCCCATTAAGGGATAAAACCAGCTGGAGACTGGATAAAATTTTGTCCGGGGGAGGGCCATTGATGGATGTAGGAATTTATGCGTTGCAAGGAACCATTTACACGCTCGGAAAACTTCCTAAAACCGTAAAAGCGGAAGACCGAACAAAGAATAAGACCTTTTATGGAGAAGTCGAGGGCTCCCTTGCCTGGGAGTTAGGTTTTGATTCCGGAGTAAAAACTTCGATGTACACGACTTATGAAGATCCATATATCGATTACTTGAAGGCAAAAACGGCTTCAACTGAATTTGGCCTGGAGCCTTGTTTCGTTTACGGAGGACAAGCAGGCAGTGCTGACGGTAAGACCTTTGATTTCCAATCTGTCAATCAACAGGCCTTGCAGATGGATGCCTTTGCTTTGAACATTATGCAAAACACTCCGAGTCTGGTTCCGGGAGAAATGGGGGCCAGGGATATGTTTATCATCGACCGGATATATGAGTCGATGATAACGGGTAAAGAAGTCTCCTTAGCCGGAGTGCCTGAAATTTTACATTTAGTATAATCGGGCTTAATCCGTAATTAACAATTTTTCAGAAACGATTTTACCACCGTATTCAAGCAAAACCTCATAGATGCCGGCAGCGTATTCTACGGGTATAGTGATACGCGGTGTAACCATCCGTCCTGAAAAAACCTGTTTCCCGGTTAGATCAATGATCCGGATGTTTACATCTTCGGTTATCGATTTTTCAATATTCAGCTGATCTACCGCCGGGTTGGGGAATACTTTAAAGTTGACCTCAGATCGGACATCTTCTGTGCCAACAATTTCGACTTCATCTCCTGTTACAGTTATTACGGTATTGCTGAGTAATTCAATAGTATCCGTTACGGTACCATTGCCGGTCTCAATGGAGATTCTATATTTCCCTTTGAACCCACGGGTTCCAAATTCTCCCGAGCTGTTGGTGGTTCCGTTGTCTTCTGTCCACCATTCATCATAAACCATATCTATGAAGGTCTGCCCTGCCGGTTTCAGGGTCCAGTCCTGGTAGAACATTGGGGCATTTCCGTGCCAGTGGGCACCATCCCAAAAGCCCCACATCATGAAACCATCGGTGCTTTCATGGCTGAAGACAATAGTCAGAAAATCTCTCAAATAAGTTGCCGCCAGATCATCGTCAATGGCTTCATTAGTATCGTATTCCGTTATTTTGGCCTTTAACCCAAAGGTGGTGTAAAAGTCTTCCAGTATATCATAAACACTATAAATAGAGGTAGGGAAACCACCTATGTGGCCCTGGAACCCGATGCCGTCGAGTTGTACATCTGCATCTACCAGTTCCTGTATGAATTGCTTCTTAAGGTCGTAAAGACCTCCACCAGTATTGGCCTGGCTTATAGTCACATAATCATTGACATAAGTTTTTACCTGAGGGTCGACTTCTTCCAGTGTTTGGAAAATTTCCCGGTAGACTTCCCGACCTGTTGGGTAACCCGGTTGTCCCTGGAAAGTGTATTCCAGGTCACGGTTGGTGGTAATTTCATTTAAAACATCCCATTCGGCAATATTTCCTTCGATGCCGGGGTAGGAGGTAATGGCTTCAATATGGTCGTTAAAACGATCTCGAATATATTGGTGATTATTTTGATTTTGTTCAATGTCATTTGGCAGGTTGCTAAAGCCCGGCCATACCAGGCAATGACCACGAATCTCAATATCATGGTCTCTCAGCCACTGGGTTGCATGGGCGGTTTCCGGTTTGCTGGCGATCCAGTTGTTTTCCCAACCCGGCCATTTGTGAGAGTTCTCAAAAACTACCCAGTTAAATCCATGGCCTTCACCATCGAGGTCAAGTAATTTGGATTCGTATGTATCGTTTTGGCCGTTATTTCCGGCAAATAAACGGGAAACTACGGCCGTACCAAAAGCATAATCATGTTGTAACATTTCCACTTCTACTGAAGCACCGGGGATGGGTGTTCCTTCTGAATCCTGGACCAAAACGTTAAGGTCTGCCTTCCGAATTTGTTCAATCCGATCTGCCGCTTCTGCTCGCCAGGGAGCATCTGCTTCCCATCCTCCGTATTGATCATTATTGGTATCGCTGGGCAGGTCATCAACATCAACGGCAGAGTGATAATTCAATATGGCCAGGCCGCCCATTTCAATGGTTTGTTCCTGCCAGGCCAGGTGTAAGCCGGTTGTAAGGCCTCCCGGTGAGTAGGCAATGTCAGCCTCAAAAGGAACCAAATATTGAACCCATTGGTCTGTGAGATCCACTGTCAGGAGAACTTCTTTTTCATAAGTACTGGAATTTTCAACAAAAATATTGATCTGACCATCGCCGGATGGAGATCGCAACCAAATGATTAGCAGACAAGCATCTCCGGCTCCGATGGAGTTTACATTGGACATCCCATACCCTGCATCCCATGCATTAGTGCCTGTACTGTGAACCACTACATTCAGTTTCTGGGCAAATGGCTGCATGACGGCTGATAATATTGAAGTCGAAATATCTCCGTAACTGTAAGCACTGTTGAAATTAGCCGTCTCAGTATTGTTGAAAACCCAATCGCCTGCAGGTAAACCAAAATTACTTTGCAGGGAAGTTTGGAGTGAGGTATGATAGTTGTCCTGAGCGTATGAAAATACGGGCAATAAAAATAATAACAGGAAGAAGCGGATCTTGATAAGCATGATGGATGTTTTAAATCCAAATATACATTGTTTTGGTGTTTAGGAATAATGGATTTGATTCAAATTCGGGGGGTGTTTGTAGCTTTTACTAAAATTCGTTTGTAAACTACTTTATTATTGACATTACTTTGCTAATTGCGTAGCTTTACCACATGAAAAAATGCTTTTGGCAGATGGCTAACTTATTATTGAGTGTCCTCATTTTTATGAGTACCACTGCAGGCGTTTATTTCATACCGGAACCCGTTACTGAATTTCATAATTCCACTGCAACAGAAAAGAATGATTATCCCTGGCACTGGATCGCGGGTTTTGAGACCGGTCAGGAAGGCAGTGTTGAAGAAGAAGTGAAAGGAAAGGAGGCCACGAATACATTCATTAAAGTCTTTTCCGGTTTTTGGGGCGGCCAGCTTATTGCGGCCAATGCCTGTTTTAAATCATCCATTAGTATACCTGATCATGGCATCCGGTTATCCCGATTATTCATTTTGTTCAATTGCCTGAGATTAGATCCCTTCTAGTATTTCCCTTTTTTGAGGGGTGAGTTAACTCCTCTGATTTTAATTCCATTTTTTATTTATTGGCTACCTGCCGGGGCAACAATGCTTCCGGAAAGGATTCTTGTTGTGCCGGCAGGTATTTGTCATCTGAAATGAAATAATCATGAAAGCAAATACTGAAAAAATATCCTTTTACTTCTTTATGGGAATATTAGGACTGGCGATACTTGCAGGAGTAGCCTATTTGATCTCCGGATTGTTGTAACCGGGATTATGCGGCAGGTTTCGTCGCATTATACAGCTTGAATATTGGAACTTCCCGGTTTCTGTCGACAGTTTTCATCGAAAAAATCATTGGATAATCTTTGGTTGACAGGTATTTCCGGGGAGTTTTTTTGTCCAAAAAAATATTTTGTTTAATTTTTTTTCAAAAAAGATAAACAAAATCAAAATACAGGTGTTTTCAAGGTATTATGACGACTAACGACTTTTACCAACATTTCGACCGCAGCAGACCTTTGATTCAAAGGCTCGCCCGCAAGCTTGTCAAGGACTTTGACACAGCACGCTATTTATATCAGGAAACGGCTCACCGTGCCATTCAGCAAAGACAAAACCTGCAAAAGGATACTTTTGAGGATTGGCTCAAGGTAACGATGAAGAGCGTTTATGCTAATTTGCAGAACAGAAAGTCTGTTTACAATTAGTGAATAGCTTAAGATATTCTTCTGAATTCGTTTCCAAGGATTATTTTTAGCCTATGAATCTTCAATTAAAAACCACCGTTAAAGGCAATTACCGGGATATTATCCGTCGTTTTGATCGTCAGCTCTTCGAAGCCCTGGCTCCCCGTCAGGCGAAAATGGAAATCGTAGCTTTTACCGGTTCAGAAAAAGGAGATAAGGTTCACATCCGCTTCCTGAGCCCGATCAAAGCAGACTGGGTGAGTGTGATAACGGAAGACTACATTGATGAAAAAGAAGCCTATTTCACAGATGAAGGCACCCAGTTACCATTCCCGCTCAGCTACTGGAAGCACAAACATATCGTCCGCAAAATATCCGAGCATTCTTCCGTCATCATCGACGACATTACCTTCAAAGCCCAAAACCCGGTGCTGACCTTTTTGATGTACCCGGCTATTTTTTTGGGATTTTATCCGCGAAAGAAAATTTATAGAGCTTATTTCGGTCAGGTGTGATGATCTGAAATTCTCCGGCTTTTCAAAAAATTCAAAACCAACTCATTAAAATAGTCTGCCCTTTCCACATTCACAACATGTCCGCAATTGGGGATTACTGCTAATTGAGCAGATTTATGTTTTTCCACTAAACTTCGGATGGGGGCAAGAAACATATGATCTTCCGAACCCATTACATAAAAAGTAGGTAAACCACTGTCTTTAGATTGGAAGAATGCTAAAAGTGGCTTCAATTGAGATACCAGTGTAAACCAACGGTTAAATTCTTTTTGCGCGAGTTTCCTGGCTTCATTGATAAACAGTAGTCTCGATTCCTGATGTCGTTTGCGCGGCATGATGATGAACGCAAAAAATTTATAGAGCACCAGATAGGGTAGAATGGATTGGAACAGTACGCCCAATTTGAGCAGTATTCTGCTTCGGAGGTTTAACTTCATGACCGCTCCACCCAAAATCATACTTTCGATCCGGTCAGGGAAGCGTTCGGAAAGATCCCGAATAATGATAGTCCCCATGGAAATCCCGACAAAATGGGAGGACTTTATTTTCAAATGATCCAGCACCTGCATTACCTCATTGCCGATCACTTCGAAAGTGTACATCCTGATTTTTTCATAGATAGGGCTTTTGGATTTTCCATGCCCTCTCAGATCGACCAGCAAAAGGTTGTAATGAGACCTGAATGCCCGAATTTGCCGGAACCAGATAGCGCTGCTGCCACCTGCTCCATGAATGAAGGTTACCCACGGGGCATCCTTGACTTTCAGATATGTTTTATAATGAAGCACTGTGTGTTAACAATCGGAAGTACGATTTGTTTCTTTATGATTTTTGCTTTTCGATCAACTACTGAATACAATAGATAATTCCTCTTCTTTTTTACGTAGCGGGGGCGATATTAAGAAATTTTGAAAAGGCAGGGAACTAAATCCTGAAAATATTTGTATTGTGAATAATAATCAAAAAATAATCATGCCTACTATAATTCGTCATAACAGTTATCAGGTTGCTGTCTCTCCAGGGGCAGGAAGGTTCAGATGATTGTTGTAGACGAAATTACAGCCAAAGGAGCCTTTCTGCCATGCCGGAAAGGCTCCTTTGTTTTTTTAAGATCCTTTCCAGCGGGTGGAAACCATTCGAACTCCTTTTCCATCAATATTTTCAAAAACTAAATAATGTGTCAGGAGGGCATCCAGATGGATAGCCATTCCTTAGTCAAATTAAGTCAAACCATCATTCGCTTATTTGTGGCTTCATAACCGTGGCTCCTCCACATTATTCAAATTCAATAAATCATGTTGACCAAAATAATTGGAATTTTTATCCTTATTTCATTCGCGTTTATCATCCTGTTTGGAACATTCTCTTTCATCCGTTTACATAAAATGGGGCTTTTAAAAATGTTTATGAAAGGCAAATGGCTTTCAGGGCTTTTGACTACAGGATTCTTCATATTGTTCCTCACCTGCGGAGCCGGTTTGATCGCTGAAGCTTCCTGGGCCGCACCAATCCTGTTCTACACCATGATTTTCTGGTTGATTTACGTTTGGCTCTACAACCTGAAAGTTTTACTCAATATGTTTTTAATGCTCAAATACGACAGAGGGAATAGTATTTCTCACTATATGGGCCGTTCAAAGTTCTTTGATACATTGATTCATAAAGCTATTGAAATGAGCAACCAGGGACCATACCAGTCACCTGAAGATTCCGGAGAGCCACATGCAGTCAGAGATGGTTCCCTGGATGCTTTGTTAAATGATGAGGAAACTTTCAAGAATCTTTTTCCAATAGCTATTCGCAGGAAGATGAAAAAGAAAATGAAAGGATTACTTATTCATACTGCGATATCGATCCTGATTCTATTTTTGATTTAAATCGGGAGTAGGCTTGTCCTGTGTTTTATTTCACGCAGATTTCGCAGATTTCGCAGATTTCGCAGATTTTCGATGAAATTATTATTGAGCTCAGTTTTTAATTCTGCGTTCATCTGCGTTATCTGCGTGAGACTTTTTTGTCTGATAGCCTATCTCATGAGTTCTTAGAATAGTGCAGGTTCTTTTACCACTCCACCAAAAACTTACTCGACATTTGAATATCATGTCAGGAGAAGCAATAAGGTTAGATTTTTCATTGAATTCATAATTATTTTATTTGCCCATTACCACTACCACTTTCTGTACGCCCTCTGCATTACTATCGTAGGGAATGAGATTGGTTGCTAATGGTTGTCCGTTCAGGGTAACCTGGCGAATGCCTTTGGAAACACCGTACGGATTTTGAATGTTGATGTTGTAACGGTTGCCACGGAATGATCTTTGAATAGTAAAACCATCCCATTCAGCAGGAATGCATGGGTCGATTTTCAGGCCGTCATAATCCGGTTGAATACCGAGAATATACTGGCTAATGGCATAAAAATTCCAGGCGGCGGTTCCGGTCAGCCAGGAGTTTTTCGCTTCTCCTGGTTTACGGGCGTCCTTGCCGGCGACCATTTGAGCATATACATAAGGTTCTGTTTTATGTAATTCCGAAATGTCTTCCAGATAGGCCGGGGCAATTTTTTGATAATAGTCAAAAGCCCTTTCTCCATTGCCCAATAACGCCTCAGAGATCATGATCCAGGGGTTGTTGTGACAGAAAATTCCTGCATTTTCCTTGTATCCTTCGGGGTAAGTCGTAATTTCTCCCATGTTGAGGCGGTAACCCGTGAATGGAGGATTATTGAGGACGATACCATATTCACAATCCAGCCTTTCTTTAACGGAGTTCATGGCTTTTTGAGCTCTGCCGTCTTCATGCCCAACGCCTGCCATAACGCAGAATCCCTGGCTTTCGATGAAGATCTGACCTTCGTCATTTTCTTTACTGCCAATCTTTTCTCCAAAGTGATCGTAAGCCCGAAGGAACCAATCTCCGTCCCAGCCATGTTCATTGATGGCCTGAACCATATTTCCAATATGAGCATTGGCTTCCTTCGATTCCTCATTTTTACCCAACCGATCACAAAGCGTTGCAAATTCCTGCCCATATAAAACGAACATTCCTGCGATCATGACAGATTCAGCCTTGCCTCCTTCCTTGTTTTCAGTGGTTTGGAAGGATTCATCGGGATTGGTTGAAAAGCAGTTCAGGTTGAGACAGTCGTTCCAGTCGGCGCGGCCGATGAGGGGGAGGCCGTGTTCGCCCAGGTTATTGACCACATGATAAAATGAACGTTTCAAATGTTCGAAAAGACTTCGGGCTTTGCTTTCGTCATTATCAAATGGAACCTGTTCTTCCAGAATGGACCAGTCACCGGTTTCCTTGATATAAGCTGAAGTGGAAAGGATCAGCCATAAAGGATCGTCATTAAAATTTCCCCCGATTTCGTCGTTCCCTTTTTTGGTCAGCGGTTGATATTGGTGATAAGCTCCTCCGTCTTCCAACTGCGTGGCAGCAATGTCGAGTATTCTTTCCTTCGCTTTCGAGGGAATTTGATGGACAAAACCTATAAGGTCCTGATTGGAATCGCGGAATCCCATGCCTCTGCCAATGCCCGATTCAAAAAAGGAAGCGCTTCTTGAGAACAGGAAGGTAACCATACACTGGTACTGATTCCAGATGTTGACCATTCTGTCGAGTTTTTCATCATGGCTTGTCACCTGATAAATGGACAATAGATCTTCCCAATAATCTTTCAGTTTTTGGAGGGCCTGATCAACTTGTTGGGAAGTGGAGAATTGACTAATCAGTGCTTCGGCAGGTTTCTTATTGATAACCTGTGGGCTTTCCCACTTGTCTTCGTCCGGATTTTCAATGTATCCTAAGACAAAGATCAGATCTTTGGATTCCCCCGGTGCCAGTTCGATTTCCAGGTAATGTGATGCGATAGGAGACCAGCCGTGAGCCACTGAATTCTGAGGTGATCCATTCAGCACAACAGACGGATCTTCAAAACCATTGTATAATCCCGTGAAAGTATCCCGATCCGTATCAAACCCCTGGATCGGAGTATTTACGCTGTAAAAAGCATAGTGATTCCTGCGTTCGCGGTATTCGGTTTTATGATAGAGAACGGAGTCTTTGATTTCCACTTCGCCGGTTGAATAATTCCGTTGAAAATTAGTCATATCGTCCAGGGCATTCCACAGACACCATTCTACAAAAGAAAATAATTTGATCTTTTTGGTGGTGCTTCCCGTATTCCACATAGTAAGCTTTTGAACTTCTGCCTTTACCCCAAGGGGAACCATGTACAGTACCTCCGCTTCCAAATCATTAAGACTTCCTTTGATTTTCGTATACCCCAGACCATGACGGCATTCATAGGAATCCAGTTCAGTTTTGACAGGTTTCCAGCCCGGGCTCCAAACATTACCTCCATCATTGATGTAAAAATATTTCCCCCCGGTATCCACAGGAACATTGTTGTAGCGGTATCGGGTTATTCGCCTGAGTTTGGCATCTTTATAAAAGCTATACCCTCCGGCAGTATTGGAGATTAAGGAAAAGAAGTCCTCCTGCCCGAGATAATTGATCCAGGGGTAAGGCGTCCTTGGATCTGTAATGACGTACTCTTTGTCTTTATCGTTGAAAAAACCGTATTGCATTTTATAGAATTATTTTATTATTGAAAATTTATTTTAATTTCTGGTTGTCCCGAAGTCTATTTTCCAAAAAAACAGTATTTCAAATTCTTCAGTTTGTCATACCATGATTTCTTCAGGATGATTCCGATAGCAACTGTTGACAGTAGATATAAGCTGATTATGATGAGATCAAGAGAATGAAATAGCATTTATGTTGGTTGTTTGTAAAAAAAAGAGAGAACCAAATATAGAAAAATGGACTCCCTTTTAGGTATTAAGAATTGCCTGATTTTATTCAAAGGAAATAAATGGAGAAAAAACAGCCTTTGGAGCAAATTATTTTACGAAAAATTCTCTGTTGTTCCGTTGGATCCAATTTAATACACATCCTTTAGTAGCTGTCCATATAAAACCGTCTCCGGTTCTCGTATCATTTGAAGACCAGACTACTGCACAAGGATTTTTTCATAAGTGTCAGAGCAATTGGTTTTGAATGGTTTTGTTTTTTGACCGAAAATATCAATATCTGCAAAAAAAAACTCCAATCAATAAACGCCTTGTTTTTACCATGTTATCAAAAAGATAAATCAGCCAAATATATTTTTTATATTTGTGAAATTAGGGCCCGGAATTAAATCATTTTTTATACACCCATAAAGGGCTGAAAAACAATCCCCTCACCCTGAAATATACCTCCAGAAGCGTATGCTAGCTATTTTCTATTATTAGTCTGATCGGGATGAAAAAAAAGAGGAAGGTGAGGTCGCCTAATTCAAATTCCTCTCCAGGGAGGAAACTACAGACAAAGCGAAAAAACAACCAGGAGTATGGTTTCATGCTCAGGTGGATGCTTTTTGTCTTGTCGGTCTTCGTTATACCTGCTCCATTAAGTGCTCAAAATAATCAGGCTGATACACTTCAACTCATATCCGAAAAAAAAATACCGGATTCTACTTCCATAAACATTTTGACAAATCTTCTGATTGAGAAGATCGAATCGTTACCTGGAGACCAAAGCAGACTGCAATTCCTGTTACTGGACTATACGCTTCCTCCAGCTCCGGAATATTATGCTGCAACTGTAAGTTATTTGTATTCCAGATATCTCTTCCTGATGGATGAAAAGCCAGAAGTTCAATTCAGGGCTTTTGATGAGGCACTCAAGGTCAATAAGGGCTCGAGGTACCGAAGCGGATACGGACTGGCTTTGCAGTCCATGGGAGAGTTCTACTTTGCTTTCGAGCAGTACGACAATGCTTATAATTATTTTGAGGAAGCAATGGATATTTTTGAGGCACACTTAATGGAACATCAAACAGTTTCCTGCCTTTATCACCTTGGATTGGTTTTGAATAAGAAGCTGGAGTATGAAAAAGCCGCCGCTCATTTTCTGGAAGGACTCAATATTGCCGGAGAAAATGAATTTGTAGAATGGTATCCAATTATTAATACAAAGATCGGACAACTTTATCTGGATCAGGAACAGTGGGATATTGCTCTGGGGTATTTTCGGAGTGCTCTTGAAACGGGGGCTTCGAATATAGACTCTGTAAGGATTATGAACGGACTGGGTGGTCTTTACCGGGAGAATGGACAAATGCAAAAGGCGCTGAGTATTTTACAAGAAGCCTATGGAATAGCCCTGAGAAACGATCTTTACCACCTGTTGCCTTCCGTGTCAGTACGATTGGGAGATTTATATCTGGCTATGTCTAAATATGCTTCTGCCGAATACCATTATTCGGGAGCACTTAAATTATGGGAAGAATCAACCCTGATTAACGATCAGGATTCCCGTTTTTTCCGAAACGAACGATTGCAAATTCAAAGACGGGCCTTAAAAGGATTGTCAGAAAGTAACGCTGCCCTTAACAATTATGAAAAAGCGCTGGCTTATAATCAGCATTTTCGGTCTATAGCGGATAGTTTAAAAGCATATGAAAAACAAAGATTGATCCGTATCAATGAAGTTCATTACCAAATGGGGCAAATAGAGGCTGAAAATGAATTGTTGCGAAAGGAACATATTATTTTCAGAAACAGGATAAAAATTCGAAATGCGATCATTTGGGGCTCTGCCCTGGTGGTATTATTGGCCAGTATTTTGAGTTTCGTTTTTTTCAGGGAGGGGCGCCGCCGAAAAAATTATTCCGTGAGGCTGGAGCAGGAGGTGGAAAAGCGAAAGTTGAGTCTGGAAGCTTCCAATGAACAATTGAAAAAAAATAATGATGAACTCCAGTCTTTTGCCTACATCACTTCTCACGATCTTAAGGAACCACTGCGCAATATTTCCGGTTTTTCTTCCCTGCTTGAAAAAGCAGTAGCAGAAAAAGAATACCAGAAATTACCAGAGTTGTTTGGGTTCATTAACAGGAATGTAAATCAAATGTTTACCCTGATTGATGATATCATGACTTTTACAACACTAGGCAGGTTTAATCAGGTGACTATGGTGAGTATTTCTGTGGTCGAGGACCACCTGAAAAAGGAATTATCAGATTTTATTGCAGAGCGCAATGCTGAGTTTCATTTCAATTCAGGAGATAACGGTGCCGAGGTTATTCCGGCCATCATTAAAGTCGCACTTAAAAATCTGGTGGAAAACGGAATAAAGTATAATGAAAATGAAGTGCCTCAGGTTTGGGTAAATGTTGATCGTATAGAAGAAAGACAGATAGTTTTTTTGGTAAAGGATAACGGAATTGGTATTCATGAGGAATTTGAAGAAACGGTTTTCAAAATGTTTAAACGCCTCCATACACGCGAGATATATGAAGGCTCGGGTATTGGGTTGGCTATATGCAGAAAGGCAGTGGAGATTGCGGGGGGAAAAGTTTATCTGAAACATTCGGGAGAAAATGGATCCGTTTTTGCTATTGAGGTCCCACATTCTGATAGTTTGCCAGCAAACCCGTCTGTTGCTTCATTGGGTGACCAAACTATTTCACATGTATCATAATCAAATTAAATATCGGAAGATTTTTCCCAGAGCTATATGGTTTATGCTTTGGGTGATTATGATTACGCCATTAGGAAGGGCACAAACGCCCTTAATTGACAGTTGCAAAGCAGAACTCGAAAAAGAGATACACGATTCAACGAGGGTCTATTATCTCATGCTGTTGTATGATAAAACGTTTGACTTGGACCCGCAGGAAGCAGAGAATTATCTTAATCAGGCAATAAATTTAAGTCGCAAAATTCCTGATCAATACTATTATCTTCAGGCAGGGCTTGCCAAAAGCAGGTTGTTGATCTATAACGAAGTGCCTCTTGATTCTACAGTTACTTTGTTGATGGAGTTGCTCGAACTGGCCCGGGTTATGGATTATGAAAGAGGTCAGGCAGATGTGTTTTTTGAATTGGGAGAAGCTTACCAGTTTGCCAACCAGGATGAAAAAGCCTTTTTATACTATAAAGAGGGTCTGGAAATTTATCAACGATTGGATGAGCCTGAGAATATTGTTTGGTACTTGAACCCGATGGGAATTATTCTACATGAAAAGGGGGACAAGGAGGAAGCCTTTTATTACTATGAAAAAGGTGTAGAGCTGGCTAAAAATTTAAATGATTCGTCCTGGGTAACCATGTTTTACAATAATATGGCCGAGGTGCACAGGGAAAGCGGTGAATTTGAGCAGGCTATCCATTTTTACACTAAAGGTTTGAATACTTCGAATAACCAATGGGACAGTTGCCTGATTTACACGAATCTGGGGATGATGTATACCAACCTGGGAAATTTTCCGGTGGCAAGTGACCATCTTGAGCGAGCGAAAGTGTTAGGGGTGAAATATGATATTAAAGAAGAGTTGTGTAGTGTGTATTTGCGATGGGGGGATTTCTATGCAGCCCAGGAGTTGTTTGAAAAGGCCTTTGAAGAATTTGACGTTGCAGAGCAGTTGATAGAAGGATTTAAAACAGACGTTTCAGTTGATTACACTGAATATTTCTGGGTTGAATTGTATAAAAGTAAGGCCAAAGCCTATGAGGAATTAGGGGATCACAAAAATGCTTTGGCTTTTCATCAAAAATATCAGCACATTGAGGATACCTTGTATGGAGAAGAAAGAAGGGAACTCATCCTCAATCTTGATGCTGGATATAAAATAGGACAGAAGGAAATTGAAAATGAGCTGCTGAAGGCCACATCCAGGGTTTATCGAACTGAAATTCAGAAGAAAACTTTCACCATTTTGGCTGTGGTTTTGATAGCATTGCTCTTTTCAGCGCTTTCTTTTATGTTGTTCATTTCAAACAGGAGAAGTAAGCAATATGCAAAGGCACTTGAAGCTGAAGTTGAAGCCAGAACCCGCGATATCCGATTGACGAATATCAAGCTGGAAAACAGTAATGCGGAATTGCAATCTTTTGCTTCTATAACCTCCCATGATCTCAAGGAACCTCTTCGAACCATTTCAGGGTTTACGAGTTTTTTGGAAACCAATATAAAAAACAAACAATATGAAAACCTTTCTGCCCCTGTAGGGTTTATCAAAACCAACGTAGGCCGAATGTTCAGGCTCATTGAGGATATTCTGGCATATTCGAGCCTCACGGACAACGCTGTGAAAGAATTGATTCCATTTGAAGAAATAAAACAACATGTAGCAGAAAGCCTGTGGACGATGGTGGAAGAAAAAAATGCAGAAGTCATATATGGAACAGGCTTGGCAAAAACGGACTCGCCCATGTTGCCGGCAAGGCTAAAGGTGGTGTTCAAAAATCTGATTGAAAACGGCATCAAATACAATAAGAGTGAAAAACCCAAAGTGGTGATCAGTTATGCAGAGCAAGCCGGTAAGCATATTTTTCTGTTTACGGATAATGGCATAGGTATTGCTCCGGAATACAGGGAGTCCATTTTTGATATGTTTAAACGACTTCACACCCGTGAAGAATATGCCGGAACTGGTATTGGGCTAGCTATTTGTAAAAAGACTGTTGAAACCCTGGGAGGCAGGTTATACCTGAACCGGTCTGACGATACCGGAACGGAATTTTGTCTGGAGATTTCTTAAAAAACTATTAGCTTAAGATTGCTAATCCTCAGCCTCAATCTGTTTGCCCAAGACTAATCCGTTTCTATTTCATAACTCGAATTTTCCAAATTGACTTTCAATACGGCCTTTGATTCACCATTTTGCCAGCGTAAATTAAGCATCTGGTCATTGGAATCATCAATATGGAAATCCCCGTTAAAGGCTGGATGAGTATTACGGAATCGTATAAGGTCTATGAGCTTTTTCACAACCGGTCTCTCAAGTGCTTGTGGTAATTCTTGCTCGGTGAAGTAGTGCCGGTTGATGTCTCTTCCGACATGGGTTTTGGCCAATAGATCCATATCGTTTGGTTCCGCCAGAAGCCCGGTGTAGTAGACCTGAGGAACGCCCGGGGCAAAGAACTGAATGGCTCTGGCCGTTAAATAGCGATCTTCATCTCTTCCAAGCGCATCAAAATAGGTGCAGTTGACCTGGTAAAGATCAAGGTTGGAAGCGGCCTCACCTGTCGCCTGTTTACTTTGCCCCTGGCTGTTATGGTGAATCATTTCCACAAGCGTATCAATTTCGGAATCCGGCAGCAATCCAGGCTGACCGTTGGAGCTTCCTACGTCAATCACTCCAATACCGTCATGAGTATCTAAAACGGTAATGGCATTTCTTGGACTGATCTCGAGCCACTGTTTTAAGTGAGTTGAATTACCTGTGTAAATAGCGTGCAATACGAGGGGAGGCAGAGCGAAATCATAAACCCTGTCAACCTTTTGAGCTATTTCCACCTGTTGTTTGAAATAAGAATGTATTTCCACTAATACTTCCATGTCAAAATCAGCGGCCTTGTCTCTGAACCACTGAATGAAATCAAAAGTTTCCGGAATCATGAAACAGGAGGTGCCCGGTTTTTTAATCGCGTAACCGGCAGCATCCAGTCGGATCATTTTGATGCCGGCATCGTGGAAGTGTTTCAGTATGGACAGGAGGTATTCTTTTCCCTCTGCATCATTTACATCAATATCAATCTGGTTGGTGGTGAAGGTTGTCCACAACATCTTTTTCGAACCATTGCCCAAAGACATCGTAGTGAATGGGAACCCAGGTCTTGGACGGTATATGTCGAGCAGTTCTTTTTCAGTAGCTCCGTTTTTGAATACCTTGTCATAGGTCAAAAAGAGTTCAGCGTAATCGGAATCGTCACCCTTTTCGAGGAAATCGAGGAATTGTGGAGATTGTGCCGACATGTGGTTGACGATAACATCCGCCATCACATCAATATGATTGCTCAACTCCCTGATATCAGACCAGTTGCCTAGTTGTGGATCAACCTGGGTGTGGTCAATAGGATCAAACCCTGCATCTGCACCGTCGATAGGAAAAAAGAACGGAAGTAAGTGAACCCCTCCAAAAACATCTTTGAGAGGTCCTGTAAGTAGTCGTTGCAGTGATTGTATATTTCCACCGGAAAATCTATCTATGTAGCAGATGAGCTGAACCTGGTTTTTCATTTTGTCCTGTTAGTTTTGTTTGAATACGGAGGACAAAAATAAATAAAAAGAATTTTAGTGGGGTGGCGAAGCGAATTTTTATGGTTTGATTGTGTAAAGTCCCGGTTTTCTGATGTTTTACTAAATGATTAGCAAAAAAACAGAAAACCGGGTTTGACAGAGATATTAGTTAATAGGAATTAGCTTGCCATAGACCGTTTAAGAAGGTAAGAGGCTTTTGACTTTCAGGGAAATTGCCATATTCCTGAATGGTAATTACTGCCCAATTATCGTTAGTTTTTACTTCGGGTTTGGAACCATGGAAATTACGTATTGAAATATCTACTTCTTTGTAAGCGGTTTCTGAAGTCACCGTTATGCAGTTTTTATCAGAGAAAAATTGCACTTTATATCCATCTTTGTTGCTTTTGACTGATACATCGATGTGCTGTTCTCCATTAATAAAATAGAGCTTTGAATCTTGGGACAATGGCAATCCTCCGTTAATAGGGATAAATGGATAAATTGACCTCAAAGCGGTTTGACTATCCATGTTGAGATCATTTGATGATTTGTCTATAAAAAACCTCCCGTCCGGAGTGGAAATTTGAGATAAATCCACACCTTTTCCAAAAATGAAAATCTTAGCGATCGCTTCGGAAGCATCTGCAAAAAGTGATTGAGGTAACCGGTCTTTAATATTCATGATGGAAAGCGGACAAACCACGAGGTTCCCTCCCGAAGAAGGACTGCCTTCCCATAATTCTCCAAAGGGAGTGACCGTGCTGTCTGCCATGTAGAATTTCCAGTGTCCGTTGGAAGCATTGATCTCAATGAAATTTTCCCGGTTTAAATACCAACTTTTGTGTTCCAGGTTTGTCGAAGCAGGATCGTCTTCATAATGATAACACCTGTTGGGATCATACACATAAATCCTTTTTGTTGCCCCCAGGTCTTCAGCAAAATAGGGCAAAAGTGCATGTCCGCCATCCAATGGTGTTATACTTTTGGTTATGCTGATGGTTACCGGTTCCTTTTTAGATTGATAATAAATGAATTGAGCATAGGCGTATCTTCCATCCCGATTTTTAGCTTGAGAGATGAGGTCCAGAATGTGCAATAAAAAACGATGCCCTAATTGACGCCCCATTTGCATGCTTATGGCCTCCCTAAGGTTAGGGTCAACCGGGCCGTCATTGAATACGCCTGGATAAATAAAAGCGGGAGCACAAAAGCCATCATATCCGCCATATCGCATCATTTGAACAGCCATCAGATCCATACCAAAACAAAGACCTTTTGGAAATAATTCAGGTTTGTACACATGGTCGAAGATTGCCTGTTCAAATGGGTTGGCATCGCCGTGAGTTGGAGGAATTCCGATATAATTTTGCCTGTACATATCCCAGGTGATAAGCGATGCATCTATGGTATAATTATCGAAGGACCAGGTGTTGAATTTGACAAAATTGGTATCCTGTGCCTGAGCATAAAATCCAAGGATCATCAAAAAACTAAATATAATAGATTTCATATGCGTTGATTTAGGTTATTGTGGAGTAATGGATCTGACAATACTTTCTTCTGATAGCTTTCCGTCGCGTTGTACTATGATAATTTTGTACCAATATTGTTGTCCGCTTACCACCTCTCGGTCAAGCAAGAAATTTTGAGTGGTCATTGTACCTGCCTGAATAAAGGGGCCATCTTTCTTGAGACTTTTATACACCAGAAAACCAAAATGTTTTTGGACATCAAATATGGGGAACCATTCCAGTCTGACTGCACAGGTATCAGCCTGGGCAACAATTATCTCAATCGTGGCTGCCTCCATGGAGGCTGTTTCAAAGGTGAAACTGCTGACTGAAACGGCTTCTTTAATTTCGGTTTCGTTTCCATCATAATCTATCCCCGTTACTTTGTACCAATAATTAATATGCGGCTCTACATCCAGATCCAGGAAACTGCCGGAGCTCATTTCTTCGGTTGCCTCCACGGGAATGATGCCACAGGTAGGTATATCGCCCGGAGTGTAAGGAGCCGTTAACGGAGTCGGTAAAACAGGCGGACGTTCAATAGTCAACCCACCTATCCAGGTGAAATCAGCGATGTCTGGTTCAACATGAGCGTAAGTTTCCTCAGCCCTATAAACATGGTAGGCGCGGGTATCCTGAGTCGGAGGACCGATCCATTCAACTTTAATAGCATGATCCCGTGATAATAATCCAGAGATGATGGCCGGCTCAGGCGGAGTTTTATCTCGAAGTCTTTCACAAACAATATTGAATTGTTCTTCTGTATTGGGATAAGGAAAGTCTCCGCTGGCATTACCTGATTGATCGACTGCTTTTATCCAAAATGCATAACATAGAGGAGAAGCATCAGGAATACTGTAATCTATAAATGCGGCATGTCCTGCTGCTTTAGCTCTCAATAGGGAGTCGGCGGAAATTTCCCCCAGGAATACAAAGGGACCACTGCAAGGTGTTGCCAGGGTAGCTTCCTGAAATACGATTTTATCTTTTTCAGGGGGGCAATCGGGATTTACAGACTCTTCAGGCTCAGGTTCGGGGCATGGCACCCATTCTCCATAATGACAAAAACTTCTGTAAATCTGATAACTGTTTAAATCAGGTTCAGTATTCTCATTCCAGATTAATTCAACGCGATCTTCAAAACTTTCTGCCATCAATCCTTTGGGGACTTCAGGTTTGGTGATGTCCTTTAATGTGGCTTTAATTGCGGCGGACCAGTTACTTTCATTACCTGCATAATCCACGGCCTTAACCCTGTACCACCAGGTTTTATCACCATACATTGGTCGTAGTCCCGGAGAATGATCTTCGGCAGTAATTACCTTGGCGATATCTGTACTGAATGGGACATTTAAAGTAATTACCAATGTAGCGGTAGTATCCGGGTTGTGGGCTTGTTCAAATCTGTAGATTTTATATGCGGATACGCCGGGATTTTCGAAATGTCCATTGACGTCGTGCGTCACATGCCTCCAGCTAATTTCAACTGAACCATTGAGGGAGGTTTCATCAGGAAGGGTTGTTATGCCATCCGGTACGCCAGGAGCAGTTTGATCCCGGGGGGTTGCTTTTACATAATCAATGCTCATTGGACCAGGCCTTCCCAATAAATCTACCGCCTGGATTTTGTAATAATATTCAAAATCATTCTTTGGGCCGTTTATCAAAGCTCCATGAACTTCATGGGGAACAGCAACTCCAGAAGTATCGAACCTTTGAAAATCGAAGAAACCGTGCCTGGCAGGCCTGAGGGTATCTCCATTCAACTTATTGGTGATGTAAAGTGCAAAATCTGTTTTGTTCACACGTTGATAGAAACCTCCTGGCGAAATAGCTCTGAAAACCCGGTGTCCGGCTGCCCTGAGGTTATCTGTTTCCCAGGTAACCAAGACACAGTTATCTCCTGCTTCGGCTTCCATAAGTTTTGGAGGATTTACAGGTCGAACCTGTCCTGCGGTAACGGAAAGGGCTGTAGCTATTTCTTCAATTTGGTTATTATCGCTATCTACAGCTGTTACTTTATAATAATATTGTTGACCATCTACTGTTGTGGCATCCTCAAAGGCTAGTCCTGCTGCTTTGGCAATGGGTAAATTTATCGCGGAAAGATACCGTAACCGTGCATATTTAACGGCGTTGTCAGGCGTGATTGAAGCGATGTCGCATGGATTAAACAAATGGGGTTCATCTCCTAATGCGATGCTCAATATTTTCCAATTTGTGGAATCCGGATTGAGTAATAACCCTTTTATGGTAGTACAATTGGTTAAGGCGCTGATCCGGGTTGGGTTAATTGGTGTAGAAGGGTATGAATCTGAAAGAGACTCTTTTCTGTAAATCATATACCCTGCTGCCCCTTCAAGAGGTTCCCAGGCGATAATAACGGCAGAACCTTCGGCTGAAGATCGGCTGATTACATGGCTTTGTCCAAACGATTGAAAGGGTACCAAACAAGTTAATACTAAAAAGCCAGTTAAAATTTTTATTATGGATTTCATAGATATTTGGTTTTTTTATTAAAACTTTTCACAAAAGGCCGGAAAAGCGTTATTCAATGTAAAATCCTCTGGATTGATTAAGTCCAACGGTTATATCTACCGATCCGCAGAACACCCATAATACACATCCTTCCAGACCGACAGTGCCTTCAAATCCGTATGTTATTGCTCCTAAAGCCACTTGCATATTGAAGTAAGCTCCTGCTCCGACCAATCCACCCAGAATTTCTCCATGGATGCGTCCCCCAAGATTACCTACTGCATAAGGAACAGGTACAGTATAATCCGTATTCAGGAAAGCACCGAATCCGGCAAATATTTCATATCCGCCTGAAACCAGGAAGATATTGATGTCATTTGAAAATTGGATGAACCCATATACCCCAGTCAATCGATCAGGCAGGGATGACATTTCAAACTGATATCTTGGGTTGCCTCCTTTAATAACCCATGCCTCGTCCCTTGGAGCATTCAGACCATAATAGAACCCTGCATTTAGTCCTGAGCTGGCTCCGACTGTAAACGGGGCCGTGACACTTGCAGCATAACCCATTACACTAAGTCCAATGGAACCCTGGATACTTTGATAAGCGTTTTTTGCCAGAGGATCCAGCGAAATATGCCAGTTTGCCTGGCCTTGCCCGCTCAATGATGATCCTGTGAAAATTAGTCCTGCCGCAGTTCTGAAAAGTGCAGAAACTTCCCCTTCAATAAATTTTTCATCCCTGTTATACAACATATTGAAATGCCCGTTGACGAGTAAGTCGGCTGCTCCGAGGGCAGAAAGCGTGGCCTGACCGTCAATGGTAAATTCCGAAATAGCTGGTGTCTCCCTGACGATCAGTTGGGCATATTGACCTGACCTCATTCCGACCATCAACAGGTTGGTCGATGCAGTGAGGCTCCCTCCGTAAACCAGGTTTTCAATTTGATTTTCATGAATACACATACAGCCCCAAATGTCAGCAATTTGGGTAATATCAGTGGCTGCATCAAAATTGAGGATGCGATTATGTTTTTCCTTTATGGAAATACAACTGTAATCACCTTTGATGACAATAGAGGAATTCATAGCGCCGCCAATAAGATGAGCAAGGTCGGACAACCCATCTCCCAGGAAGCCATACTGGTTAACATCATTATATCTCAAGTCAAATTCGAAAACAGCCATATCCTCTGACCAATTCCCCGCAACGTGTAAATCACTGGCGAAAAAATTACTGCCAAAGTCCGAAGTACTTATTGCTATTTCTCTTGAATCAAAAGGGGCTCCCGGTTTACCTGGGTCATAATAGTCGATGATATGCAAGTATTTGCCCCCGAAGAATGGATAAAAGATGGTGCCTCCTGTTCTCAGGAAACCCCTCCTGGCCGGATCATAATCTGACAATGTAATCGCTTCCGGGTTATAATCAATGTGATCGAATTGCTGGCCTGCCGTATGGTAATCAAAGAACAGCCTGCCTTTGTTTCCATCTGCCAGAAGTTCTCCCCAGTTGACATTAAAGGGCTCTGAGAAATGTCGGGGTTCAGCAAGTCCGGCGGCTGTTATAATGACTTGCCCTGTTTTGACACTCAGTACTCCAGCACTTGAATGTCCTTCTTTTTGAACCATCTCCAGACCCCAGTAATCGAGGTTTGCGGATTCAGATAAGTCGATTTTTCCTCCGGAAATATGAGCTGTGGAGGTAAATACCAATTCATCAATTTTCAAAGTGTCATTGACAGGAACAGGTAGTGTTATTCCTCCTTCAACATCTGAATGGAAAACGGCACTTTCGACAAATTGTATAGTAATCTTTCCATAAGTCGTTTCGTCAGGATAAACTATGCTGCTGAATTTAAAAGGCACATTCCCTTCATAGTAAGGAGATGAAGGGTTGCCAATATCAAAAGGCACCGGAAGGTAATCCTGATACAAGCCTAATTTGGGAGCGTACAGGCCGGCATGGACTCCTCGGGCATTAACATTGATCCAGGATACCTTTTTGTCTCTGGTTGTCCCTAAACTATAAATGAGAAATGAGCTGCTAAGCGGGTAAGCAGTATTCGCACCTGGTAAATCCGGAGAATGGATAAAAACAAAGGAGGGATCGTAAAGAGATAAACCATGTATCCCGTTTTCCCTCATAAAAGGAATGGTAAATTGCCAGCCACGTATGTCTGTAAAAAGATCTCCAGCCAAAGGATAAAACTCTTCTGAAGGGTCGCCGGGAATATAATATACTCCTTTTCTTACTTCAAATATTCCATAGGTCATCATCTGGCTGCCCGTTGCTCTGAATTCACCCCAAAAGTATGCATTCTGATTGAGTGAATCAGCAGGGATCTCTCCGGCGATGGACATATCGTTTTCAATATTTAATTGAGGAGTTCTAATGATGACGGGTGAACCATTCGGGTTCATGACAGCTAATTCGGAAAGCTTAAAGGTAACTCCTTTTAACCATCCGCCATTTATTTTATTTTGGAAAATGGATAAGCGGGCCTCCTTGAAAGCTATGGTATTATTAAAAGGCTGAATAGTGGTGAAATTATAATCTTTATTGGTTTCAAGGTCACCTGAAAACCCGTTTTTGTCGATTTGGGCAGTGGAATACAAATAATCGGCTCCAATGTATCCTGTGTTTGCAATTATCGTTCCACTGGGTTTTCCAAGGGTCTCTCCTGAATGTAAAATGAGCCCTCTCCACGAGTCATCAGTTCCTGTAGGTGAGGTGCCTGAATTTGTAGTGAAATCGGCAGTGAAACCTGTACCTTTAATGGTGAGATTAGTATTGGCTATATTCCAAATTCCATAATTTTTGTTGTTATAGGTCCTGTAGAATTCGCATTGTTGATTCAACTTGATTTTTCCCAGATCCAAAGATGCTCTTGAGCAGTCATTTCCGGTTGATATGGAACCTGGCAGTATCAGTTTTGCCATAGCAGTCGCTGCTTTATCGTGAAAAACGGTCATTTTTTCCACCTCAAGCGTAAACCCATCTAATTTAAGTTGAAAAGGAGGTTTTGGAATGGAATCTATTGTAGGGTAATTGGCCATCCCTTTTATCACTTTACCTGCACGTCTTCTTGGAAGGTAACTTACCACATCAATTTTTTCAAAGCTAAACCTGATCCCTCTTGGTCTTCTGAACCTTATCCTCGACTGATCCAGGTAGTCTGCCAGGAACTTTTCGGCTTTATCCGGCCTTTGTGGTAGCATCAAAGTCAATTCTGAACCTACTCGGGCATCTTTTTCTAGATACCTGGCATCTTTTAAGGCGATTTCCTTTTGGGAATTCACTACTGAGTCCACAACAAGAAAAGCCTGTGGAATCAGGGGTTGGTCTGAAAGGGTAGCGGTCAGTTCCCAGGGGAAGACTGGAGAAGTGATACTTCTGTTACATTGAAACAGGATGCGACCATATCCACTCAGACCAGTGAATTGACGAGTCCTGTTGTTGTAGGTTCCTTTGGAGGAATAATGCTCAACAACCAAAGAGAATTCATCGAAAAATAAGGTGTCCGGAAGGCTTGGATTGAATTTTTCGAGTTTATCAAGTATCAATTCCGGACGGTCCGGGAGAATAATTCTGAGTGAATCGTGTTGAGCTTGACTTTTAATGTTAAAAAAAATAAGAAGATAGAGGGTAAGTACGGAAAGAAGGGCACTATTTTTCATATGGCGGTTTTTGATGTTAATCTGAATAGCCTCTGACTTATTCTTGCCTTTATTTATCCGCAGGTTTTCGCATTGGTTACAAATAAGGGCAGGAATTTTTCCTGAATCATTCAAGTTACATAAAATCCACACAAAAATCAATAGTGTAAGTTGTTGATTTTTAGTAAATTGTGTGTTATATACTAGTCGTTGAAAAGTTGTTCTGGAGGATGGATTTTAAGTTTAAATTTAGTTGGAGAAGGGAATCCGTTATTAATTTGGTAAGCTTAGATATTGGAAGTGATTTTAAAAATTTCAAACAAGACAATAATCTGTTTTGCCAATTTTTGTTTTTCTCTTGATCAGGTCTTTTAGATAAAATTTAGGGCCCTTTAAACCAGGCCCTAAAAAAGATTTGTTTTGAAAAGTGGTTAACACCCCCAATCCACTTCAATTACATGATGTGGCAGGGAATATTTTTGGTCTTCTGTCATAATCAGAATGCTGTCCCCTTGTTCGCATTTTTTGAGCACTTCCTGAATATTGACCTCAAATAAAACTTTCGGGGAATACATCCATAAGGTATTGGTCCGGTCATTTTTGATGGCTACCCGGAATCCAACTCCCTTGAGAGGTTTGGCACTTTGACAACCGAGTTGAACCTCGGATACGGTAAGTTTTCCCTTGGTACCAGCAGAGACCTTACATTTCCCTTGTGGTGAATAATCATCTACCAGCATTTTACCATCGAAAAGAATAGCGGCGCATTCTTTGTAATTGGCATCCGGAGCAGGAATATAATCCGGGAAAATGTCCAGCGACTGTGCTCCTGAGGACAGCGCGGTGGAAACGAATAATAAAGCGGAGAAGATCAGATTTAGAGTTTGCATGGATCTTGAATTTTATAGTTAAATAATGGTTGTGCTTTTTATGTCAGTTGTTAGTGACGTTTGTGTTTCGTGTCATTTTTCGAACACCACAAAGATGCCGGAATAGAGTGCCGGAAGCCATAAATCCTTGTAAAACAATGTAAACGAATTGTAAAAGTGTTTTTAAAAAGGTGAAAACCCGGTAAATTTGTGTTCATGAAGCGATATATATTCCTTTTTATAGGTTTGTTGATGACTGTGTCAACCACGAGGGCTACCACTCCCGGAGTCCAGGATAAATTTTCAGAAAAGGTGAACCTTGCCCTTCGGCAGGTCGGTCACCAGTTATTGCAAATCGCAGGGGATGATCATTCTGCCATACCTCCTGTGGAAGTTTTCGATCACGGCGAATTTTCACTGGAAATAGGGCAGGCTTTTAATTATGATACGCTTCCTTACCTGCTGGCCCGGGCACTCAGAGATTTTGAGATAGATGAAAATTACCAAGTAAGCATTCGGGATTGTTTTGATGACAATGTTGTACTCGGTTACAATAAGGTGTCCTTTGAACAGGGAATCCAGGCCTGTAAAGGCCGGGAATTGTGGTCGGAATGCAACAATATTATCTTGACAATTGATACACCACCAACTCCGGTGGAAGGAAGCAGTTTTCCTATATTTTCCATGGTGTTATTGCTTTTTACCGCTGCCGGGTTGGGTATTTATCTCCAAAGAAGCAGACAAAAAGAAGAAACCTCTTCTGATGAATCCACCATCACATTGGGCCAATTTGATTATGATCCGAAAAACCAGACCTTGGGCCTGAATGACGAAGAAAAGACGCTTACTTTCCGGGAAAATAAATTATTACATTTTCTGGTACAACATTCCAATGAAGTCATTACCAGAGATACCCTGATCGAAGCAGTCTGGGGTGACGAGGGAGTGATTGTAGGACGGAGCCTGGATGTTTTTATTTCGAGGCTAAGAAAACTGCTCAAGCCTGATGACAGTGTCCAGATCAAAACGATTCACGGAGTGGGGTATCGGTTGGAGGTGGGGTGAAAATGATATTGTTCAATTCATTGCGCAAATAAGAAGCAGTTAAAAATTCCATATATAAAAAATTGAAATTTAGGCTTAAAAGCCTTATATTTCGTCATGAACCCCCTGTCAGGTGTTTTTTCAAATTGTCCTGACAATTTTGCCCATCTTATTGCTGGTATAGCCCCAGGTTATATCCTGACTTTTTTTCGAACAATTTTTCATTCAATCATTCCGAGACATCAATGGTGTCTTTACGGAATGGATATATTGTATAACTCTTTTAACTAAATTGGAAGCTTATGATCTTCGGCGATACACTTATTATTACAAAAAATGGTATAGAAGTAAGCAGTAACACTCTTGAAACAATTGGGATTTTTGAAAATTCAGAGGTTCATTTATTGCCTTTCAGAACTTATGAATACAGAACTCATGAACAAGGTGTGCATTTTCCACTGGATTTATTAATTACGCCCATCAATCCAAAAAACTGGCCTTTTGTGATAAGATTTGTGCTTAGACTTTACAATAGACCGGGGGCATTAGAGCAGGCATTTTCATTATTTAACAAGTTGGGAATTAATATTTTATTTTCCGAATGTACAAGGTCGGGGCATCACCATAGTGTTTTAAATGTTCTTGGTGTAATTAAACGTTTGGAGGGACGGACAATGAGGAAGTTTTTTGAAGAATTACAAGATCTGAGTATAGTGAAACACGAGAATAAGGATAATAACCCCTGGTGGTTTTATGCATTTGAGAATTTTTGTGGTGAGGATTCTGGCAATGTAGATAGGTTGGATGCTATCAAGAAGAAATTTAATGCGCTATTAAGGAAAAGCCCGGAGAAAGATGACGATAAGAAATCAAAAGAAGCTAACAATGAAAAGTCAGCGGAAGTAGTAATTCAAAAAACTGAGAATGATAACTTTAAATTTAGTGATTTAGTGGAGGCTAAGGAAGATTATTTCTCAAAGAAGAGAAAGAATTTTAATGAAGATAATTTTGATGAACATTTAGGCGAACTCATTGGAGAATTTTTGTCTTATTATTATCTTCGTCCAAAGAAAAATGAATTGTCCTTGAGTGAAATCTTGGAGCAAGAAGTCGAAAGAGTTCGGCCGATCATTAGGCAGTTTGAAAAGGAATATCGGGAACAAAAATTACTAAATAAGAAATTGTACAAAAAGGTAGAGAATGAAATTGTTCCGATGAAATGTTTATTGCGGGCTATTATTAATTATAAACAATTGTTATGCAACAAATTTGAGATCTTAATTTTAAAAGATACTTTAATTCGAGATGAAATTAATTTAAAAACAAAGAAATATATTTTTAAATTAGATCAATTTAAAGACTACATCAAGAGAGATAGATATATTTACAACTTACCGTATTATTTTGATCAGGCAAAATATAGAAGATTTTCCGAGGAAATATTTTTAGATGACTTCAATATTGACTTTGAATTACTTTTTGAGAAGCTATTCAGGTCAAAGCAATACCTTAAGAAAATTGAGACATTAGAAATGCTTCATAAAATAGAAGCACCTCCTAAGGAGATAGAAAATACAAAGAAGCGAGTTGGTGAGTTGGAGGATAAACTTACTGATTTTTATTTAAAATTTTTCCGAAAAAGCTTCGATAAGTATAAGTGCAAAATAAATAAAGAAGATGGAAGAAGCGTAGATTCAAACGGAGCCTTTGAGGATTTTAAAAGTGAACTTAAAGATACCTTGAAAAATAAATTTAACGTGTCAAAAGATAAGGTCGACCCATTGGTTGACCAAATATGGGATGAATTGGAAAATAAAGATATAGGAAAAGAAATTTTTGGTACCTTAGTAAAGGAGATTGGGTATAATGATTTAATAAAAAAGGGGTTAGAATACAGGTATTATAACGATAAAAATAAACTAAATTGGCAGAGTCTAATTAAAATTCTTTTATCTACAATTGAAGATTTGCCATTTGGGAGAAAAGAAGGGATAACAAGTGGACAATCAAGGCTGGATTTGGACCCGATAATAATTACTCCAGTAGAGTTTTTAAGTCACGCGTATTACCATTTAGCTTACCAAATGAATTTCACTTCATTTGCTGGTAAATCTAGAATCCCTTTTCCAAAAGAAAATAAACCTGGTTACCCTAAAGCATTTCTAAATGATGTTTTGCCAGAGAATCAACTTTCAACATTCGCTGTAGCTTCAAGAAATACCGAAGACCTAACCCTCAGGTTATGTCCATTATCTGTTCGGAAAATTCATGAATTCTCAAGAGTTGAATTAAAAAGTTACATTCGAAATTGCTTTAACGAATGTGAGAAGAATGGCACACATCAGTATGGCCAAGAGGATATGTATGAGTTCAGATATTTTCCTTCTAAAGATGAATCGGATGAAGAGAAAGTTTATAGAGCTTGTGATTCCACAACCATGGGTTTAGCCTATACTTTAACCAGCGCACTTAATCCTAACTCAGAAGAGAAAACGGTAAATATTTGGCGCGCATTTAATAAAACCTTTTATAGCAACCCAATGGGTGAATCAGGTAGTATTAACTATTTAATTCAGGAAATTCCAGGAGGTAAGAAAATCTTAAGTGAAAAAAAAGGGAAAAAATTGGAAGAAAGGTTAGGGGTGATGCTCGATAAAATCAGATCTTCTGATCACACGGATTCGGGTAAAATATCCTTAAAAAGGCTTACAGGTGGAAATATTTTTATTTCACTGCCATTTCGACATCCCATGTCGAAAAAGTGGTTAGAATATGTCAGAAATGAAGGCTTAAAAATGGGGTTTTCCCGTATCCAAACAGTCGAAACATTTATCAACCCTGTTACGCCTTCTGTTGCTGAAGGCATAACAGAAAGTGATGCAATGATTCAAATTTTGTCCTTGCCATTAGGAAAAAAAGGAAGTAAACAAAAAAGCAGACCAGTGGCTATCAATGGACTCACATGGCTTCATTCTGAATATTTAACAGCAGTGACCAATAAAATTTCCATTGTTAGATTAATTGATGAAGCAACGGTTGATCCGAATGACTTATTAATCGGTAGGGATCATGCTACTTTTTCATTTAATGCCGGGGTTCCAATTACCTTTGAAAAAGTAGTCAAAAAAGCCTTTAAAGCGTTAAGGGATGATCTGTCTGATAAGTTGGGTTTGAGTTAGCCCTATTCCTTATATTTAATCTCTTTGATTTCCCTGTCCAGCTCAATCATGATTTTTCTGTTGTAGTAGTCCAGGGCTGCATCGTATGGGCCACGGACAGAAATGAGCTTCACCAGAACCGGAGCCATTTCGATTAAAACTATCAGAAAAACAATGATGAGGTTTGCCCACCAAATCGTTGGTTTGGCAGGATCTTTGGTAAGATTAGACAGGGCCTCCATTTTTTTGAAAAAGCCAATTTTTGAAAGTTGTTCTTTTTCAAATTGTTGAACCTGTTCCTTTTTTAGTAATTCATTTGTTAAAAGCTGATCGTTTAAAGTTTCAATTTGAGCTTCGGTTTTTTGCCGTTCATTTTTGGCATCATGTATTTCAATCCTTATGTTTTGTGATATTACACCTTCTCCTCTTTTGCCGATGTTTTTGCCTCCGAGTTCCATGTTTAATTCATTTTGCTTTTGGTTTATGAAGGCTGAAAATGCATTCTTTTCTGTCTTCAGGGCCTCAATTTCGCCTTCAAGTTTTCCTTTCTCTTCAATGTTTTGTTCATCTAGCAGGTCGCTGTAATCTTTCAAACTCACTTCATTATCCAGTTCCAGTTGCTCCTGGATTTCGTATTCAAATAGTTTTAATTCCAGTGGTTTTGAAATAGCGATCCCGATAAGCAGGGCTATTAGTATTCTTGGGATGGCAGGTAGGAGTTCGAAATAAATGAAGTTCCAGGCCCTTTCGGAAGAAAGATATATTTCTGTCTCACTACCTACTTTTTTCATACTGGAAGTGATAAAGCGATCCAGATTGAAAATAATCAAGCCATAAATTATTCCCAGGGGGACACTGATGTAAGCAGAGCTAAAAACCGTTTCAAAAGCAAAAATACCGCTTAAGGTTGCCAGTATCCAGGTGCCAAAAATGGCAGCTCCAATGCCCACGTATTTATTTTTTTCTGTAGGTTGCTCTTTTAAAATTCTTATGACGGAACCTGAGCACCACCAAAAAAAATAGGTGAACCAACTATATTTAGGCTCCTTTGTTTCTTTTTCATTTATCATCGACGGTCTTTTCAGAATCTTCAAGGATGTCTGTTTCCAGATTGAATTTTTCAACTAGCTTGTCAAACCCCAGGTCTTTAAATTTGGTAATTAAGTTTATTAAAATGGAAGGAGCCATTTCAGAAAACCTTTGAATAGGACTGGAGTGTGTTCCATTATTACCATTGCCCCCAAAATCATAGATCTTTAGACTGTCTATATTTCCAAGAGGTTCTGATACTTTTCCAACGATATTGGCTAACCTGTCATCCTTCAGTGTTGTGTCAAACAATTCTGGCAATTTTTCCAAAACAAATAAGACCTTGGCACTGTCATCCAGCTTTTCATAGGCATTGACCAGGGCTTCTTTACTGTCAGCCTGGGCCAGTCCCTTAAGCCTTATAGCAGTGGCTTCTGCGTCAGCAATATTGAGAATGGATTCTGCCGTTGCTTTTGAACTTTCCGCTTTGGCTGAAGCATCAATTACCTGTTTGTTCTTTTCTAATTCATAATTGAGCTCTTCTTTTCTATTTTGTTCCTCTTTCAACTTAATATCCTGCTTCTTTAGCTCAATCTCTTTATTGATCTCGGAAATGGCAATCATTTCGTCCATTTTATTCGATGTCCTTCCCAGTTCCCCTCTTTTTTCTTCTTCAAAGAGTTTTCTATTGGTATGGTATTCGACAATCCTCATCTCGTTTTCGGCAATGACTTTTTGCTTTTCTCTTTCAGCATTTGAAGCTCCTGTTTCAATTTGCTTAAACTTTTGAGCGATTTTATCCTCTCGGAGTTTGTCGAGATAACCTTCTTTATCTTTCACGACCTGTATTGTGAAATCGAGAATTTGAATCCCTAATTGTGCAAGCCGGTCTCCTGAAGCATTTTGGACCTGCTGGTTAAATTTTTCTCTTTCAGAGTTCAGTTCCTCAGGTGTAAGGGTACTAATAGTACTCCTCAGGTGTCCTTGAAGAATTTCAAGCAGAGTTTTTTTAAGTTTTTCTTTATTTTCTGCCTTCCGGAAATTACCAAATCTGGTAGCTGCGGTACGAATGGCTTCTTCATCATCCCTTACTTTTACGGTGGCTACAGCATCTACGTCCACCTTTACGAAGTTCGCACTAAGTAAGTCTTCTACATGTAAAGGAATTTGGATGATTTTAAGGTCAACAAACATCACTCCTTCTAAAATGGGTAACTTGAAAGTTGCTCCACCTTTACTAACTACCCTGCTATTAACAATTTTGACTTCTCCCGTTCTGGGATTTACAAATTTTGATTTTTTACCATAAACGATAGCAGCTTCATCAGCAGGGATTTTAATTCGGTTTTTAATCCAGATACCTAAGGTGAGTCCGATTAATATGGCAATAATGGTGAACATTCCAATTAAAACTTCCATTGATTATTTGTTTTCTTTAACGGTTAATAAATGTTTTTTCGGATTATATCGGATGACTTCAACTTCTTCACCTATCTTCAATTTTCTTCTGTGAACAGTTCGTGCCCTGAACTCCTGATTTCCTGTTGATAAATCAATTCTTACTAAACCAACTTTTTTATAGGGGATACCAAGCGTGACAATTCCGATTTTACCCTCGAGGTTTTCAGGTAAATCGTGGAAAGAAGATTTTGAGTATAAATATTTTAATATGCTGAATAAGAATGCACCGATAAGAAGAGCTACAATAATTCCAAAGAATAAACTTGCTATCCAATGAACACCTAAAACTTCAAGAGTTGAATAACCACCAGCTCCAAAACCGCAAACTGAAATGGCCCAAATTCTGGGTGAGAAATAATTTACTTTGAAAATGTCTTCATTTTCTGAAGGGTATTCTTTAGGTTCATGAGTGGTGTCAAAATCGTAAGTAGAATCCTGAGAAATAATTTCATCGTCCAATGAATCTGGTTCGTCAAATTCTATCTCTCCTTCAGAAAAGTTATCAAAATAATCCGGCAAATCCTCCTGTAACGAAGGTGCCGTGGTTTCAAGGTATCCAGTTGAATCATCAAGGAAATTGCTCAACATACCCAGATCGTCGGCTTCCGGAGCATCGAAATCGATATCGTCAATATTATCTAGATCATCGAAATCATCAACATCAATATCGTCAGCATCAAGATCAATATCTTCCCCTAAACCTGAAGATCCGCTTGCCGCAAACCTGGATACTGCCAATATGATGAAGAAATAGATTGGACCTACGCAAAACGAGAATAAATATACTTTTGACAGGACTTCGCTCATTCTTGTTTTTTGGTATTTCAAATGGTTTAGTTACAAGAAAATTATCATCAAAGCGATTTTGCCGGCAAGTTTTTTACTGACAAAAACACTTGATTTCATCCAAATATGTACTGATCAAAAGGATTAATAATAAAAATTCGTCAAGAGCATTATTCATGAGTTGTTGAAAAATAAAAATTTATTTCTCAGTATCAGAGGTCATGAAATTTGCTTTAGGAAGGGTGTCCTATGAGTGAGAGTCAAATATATTCTAAAGTTCACCAATATATAATTATTTTTCTTCAATATCAACTATTTAAAAGTTTTTTATCGCTTAGGAAACCAAGGATTATGCCAATTTATTTTGGATTTTATATCGTTATTCTTTCTGAAGATTACTAACAAAGAATTTAATGTAATGGGTTTGGAAAAAACATAATCATCAAAAAGGATAACCAATCGCCAGGTGGAATACCAGGTTTTCGGAACGCCAGGAAGCGTTTGAAAAATTCAACTGATCAAATGTCCATCGGAACCCCCGATTCTTTACCGGTTTTCTAACAGGGAACGCTCCGTCCAGGCGAATGACGAAAAAATCAAAGTCCACCCGCAATCCGGCACCTAAGCCCACTGCAATCTCTTTATAGAATTCCGAGGCAGAGAACCTTCCTGCGCCATCGGGACCAATGGTATCATTGAGTAACCAGATATTACCGGCATCGACAAAAGCTGCCCCCTTCAAATAGGAAGCAATGTTAAAACGATATTCCGCGTTGAATTCAATTTTGATATCACCTGTCTGGTCAAAGAAATTTTGATTCGTAGCCTCCGGATTAATATAATTTCCAGGCCCCAATTGCCGCAGCCTGAACGCACGCAGGCTGTTGGATCCGCCGATGAAAAACTGTTTGGCGTAGGGGGCGACCTCCGAATTTCCGTAGGCAGCGATCAGTCCTGCACCTAAACGGAAGGCCCAGGTTTGTGATCTACGTTGGTGGTAATACCTGAAATCGGAGTAAACCCTTACAAATTGAGCAAAGGGAACCCCCAAGATCCTATAGTCCGTCTGACCGGTGTTAATGCCTTTTGAAACCAGCTGAGGCAGGTTGCCGGCAAATTCAAATGTGCCTGACCAATAATAATAGGGTTGGATCTTTTTAACTTCCTGGGTAGTGTGAATGACCTGGTAGCTACCTCCGGGAATCAGATTATTGCTAAAACTTTCCCGTAACCGCCGGTCAGCATCCAGTTCGGCCTGGAAAGCTTCGGTTATGTTAAAGGTATTGGTCTGATTAATGGAAACAGGCGTAAATAAATGCTGCCACTTTTTACTGGATCGCCAGTCGTAGGTAGCCTCAGCCGACAGCCAGTTTGTGGTGAAAAAACCATTCCTGATCTGATAAACATCCGAT
>CBDDLH010000010.1:0-21780 GCA_965230565.1 Saprospiraceae bacterium
CAGGAGATGACCTCATTAGCACAACTGATGTATTTCACAATTTTGCTCTTGACAATACTGATGAAAATAATCAGATCTACGTTTCGAATGAAGTAGACTTCTTTGAACATTTTGAAAATGAATACGATGAAAATGAGATTCCGGTCGAATCGTTGAGTTATGGTAACGAATGGGATCTCAATTGTGCCACCCTTGCCCCGATTACGGCTAAGATGAGAAACTCCATAGAATTACTGAGGACAGCAGAAGCCTTAGCGAGTTTAATAGCACTCAAAGAACCGGGATTTTATGCTGCATTTGAGGAAGAAAGATCAGCTGCATGGAGAGCCATAGGCAGTTTTTGGGATCACAATTTCGGATTGGGAGGCTGCTGTTATCCCGAAAGAAACGATTGGCAAATTATGCTTCAGGAACAAGTTTCCAATTATGTTGACAACCTTTTGAGTTCCTCGCTGAACAGATTAGGGCAAATGATTACTGCCAATCCTAAAAATCCACTCTTTTTCGTTTTCAATCCCCTTGGATGGCAACGGTCGGGACACGTCGACATTACCTATGAGGGCCCTGAAAATATCCGAATATTGGATATATCAACAAATACCGAAGTTCCATTTCAATTGGAAAATGAAAGCAACATTTTAAGAATATTTGCTCAGGACATTCCCCCTGTTGGATATAAGGTTTACAGCATCCAAAGCGGAGCAAGTCAGGCGTATCCAATCACTGCAACCCTTGAGAATACCGTTTTTGAAAATGATCATTACCAATTGACATTGACTCCGGAAGGTGTAATTACCAGTTTAATAGACAAGGAAGAAAACACGGAATACTGCCAGGAAACCGATGGCAGGTTTATTAACGATTTTGGTCAGGGGGATGGGTTGAACGGAACAATGACTTTACTCAACAATGGACCAGTTTCGGCAACAGTTGAATGTACCTCTGCCAACCCCCTACAACACACTACGTCCATTACCTTACACAAGTATCAAAAAAGAATAGACATCCGGAATCAAATCAATGATGAGTTTGGAAACGATCAAAGAACCTATTCTTTTTCTTTTCAATTGGATAACCCGACCCTTTGGCATGAAGAACTCGGAGCAATTCTAAAAGCAAAATATGCCTCTAATGGAGGGCATTATGCCAATGCTGACCAACCAGTCAGGTATGATTATCTGACACTAAACCACTTTGCTGACATTGGTAACGATCAGAAAAGGGTTATTATATCCAACGAAGGGGCTGCCTTTATGAAACCCGGAACCAGCTCCGGTGAGTTTCTGGACGAACAAAGCGGTCAGATAAATGTATTGATCGGAGGCATTATCAGAGAAACAGAGAACCCGTATATTCAAAATCAATATGGATTGACCAATTTCCAAAATGACTTTGCCATTCAAACTTATCAACAATTCCTTTGATCCGATTACATCCATGAAATTTGCCATGGAACACCAAAATCCATTAATTGGGGAATATATTCAGGGCGGTGGAGATGCATTCCCATCTACAACCTTTTCTCTGGTAAGTATCGATAATCCAAAACTTTTGCTTTGGGCCCTAAAACCTGCCGAAGAAGGTATAATGGATGGCGGATTAGTCCTAAGGATATGGAATATGGATTCAAAAGCCCAACCAGGCATAGTAAACTTCTCAGGTAATGTACTTTCCGCTTTTCAAACCAATCATTTAGAGACAAACTTATCTCCAGCTTTCCTGGAAGCAGACAATCTTACTATAAATACGGGAGGACAAAGAATGGATACCTATCGGGTTTTCCTGGGCGAGTTAACCGACTCTCTCCCTGAAACTGAGGCTTCATTTGATGTTTCGATATTTCCGAACCCCAATTCCACCGGCAATTTATCCATCAAACTTTCAGGAATGGAAAAACCGGTTTTACTAAAGGTATACAACCCCAAGGGACAAATGCTTTTTGAAGGTAGTATTCGATTCAACTCCTACAACCTTGATACCAGAAACTATCCCGCCGGGGTATATCTATTCCATTTATCATCAGGTGAAAAAGCAGTTACCAAGAAGGTTTTCCTGACTAATTAATCCCCGTGTTAAACTCATGCTGAAAAATTTGATAATAAGTATCAGGCCATACCAATGGGCCAAGAATGTCCTGGTATTTGCAGCGCTGTTCTTTTCCTTGTCCTTTCTGGATATCAGATCTGTGAAACTGAGCATTGCTGCTTTTATTTCCTTTTGCCTGGTAAGCAGCGGGATTTATTTACTTAACGATATCAAGGATCGCCATGCAGACAAATTACATCCTACCAAAAAATTTCGACCGATAGCTTCCGGAGCATTTTCTGCCAAACATGCTTCCATCTTTTTGAGCATTTTTCTGGCCGGAGGCCTCTTAGTAGCTTATTCGGTCAACCTCTCCTTTTTTCTATTAATTTCATTCTACGCTTTAATGAACTTTGCCTATTCCATGGGATTGAAAATGGTTGTTTTGGTTGATGTCATGATTGTGGCCACCGGTTTTCTTTTAAGGGCGGTTGGAGGGGCATTTGCAATAGGAGTTGCAGTGTCTCCATGGTTGTTCATCTGTACACTTATGCTGGCGTTATTACTGGTTTTTGGAAAAAGGCGCCATGAGGTTGCCACCTTGCAGGACGATGCCCAAAACCACCGAAAATGCTTAAAGGAATATAATCTGCCCTTCCTGGACGGCCTGATGTTTGTAAGTGCCGGAGCTGCCATTGTAACCTATTCCTTATATACCATGGCTGAAGAAGTGATAGCCAGATTTGGAACTGAATGGCTTATGGCTACTACTCCCCTCGTTATTTATGGGGTTTTCCGATATCTATATCTAATTTATATCAAAAAAGAAGGTGGTGATCCTACCAAGATGATGATCAAGGACAAAGCCTTTATGATAAACGGATTATTATTCGCTCTCATGGTCATTTTGATTCTTGTTTTTTCTAAATCCTATACCCCTTAAATGAATCTGATATCAGAGGTAACAAAGAGCTTTGAGGCAAAGGTGGAAGCATGTTTAAATCCGAAATGGATCAATAAAAAAAATGCTTCGCTAATACTTGGGTTGATACTGGTTATCACAGGTATAATTCGATTATCAACTATAGATTCTCCGGCACTGGATAGAACTGACTGGAAAGAGATCGACCACATAATGATCTCAAAGAATTATTATGAAAATGGATATAAATTCCTCTATCCGGAGGTAGATTGGCCGGCAGAGAATCCCAGGTACACGGCAATGGAACTGCCTGTAGCCCCTTTTTTTGCAGGACTACTTTACGGGCTGTTTGGTTTTAATGTCTACTCGGTACGATTATTAACCTTCATCGCCTTTCTGTTTTTAGTATTTCTCACTTACAAACTGGTAAAAAGGGAAACCGGTATTTTGCTCGCTTTAATAGCAGCCTTACTGGCAGCAATTCTTCCTCTCTCAAATCAATTCAACAGATACCTTTTCTCAGAACCCCTGCTATTATTTTTTTCTGTTTTTTCCATTTTCCTTTACGCCGAATGGATTAAAAAAAAGAAGGTTTGGCAACTGCTCTCATTTATTGCCGGATTTTCTTTAGCAATCTCTTTAAAACCAACTTGTCTGTATCTGGGTTTGCCTCTTTTGTGGATTCACTACAGGGCAAACGGATTACAATTCAAAAGATATTTTTCTTTTGTATTTACTATGCTGGTTTGTTTAATATTACCGATTGGGTGGTATACTCATGCCTATTTTCTGGCTAATAATTATATTGATGTTTTTGGTGTTTTTGGAGGCCAATTTGGAGGTCATGATAAATTTCAGACTATCAGCATGTTGAGTGATTTCCAATGGTGGTTAACTATGTATTTCCGCATGAAACGGATGCTGCTTGGAAATATGGGATTACTGATGTTGGCCATTGGTGTATTCTACACTGTTTTTTGGGGAAAAGGCAGGTTATTCCTGAGCTATTTGCTTGCGGTTATGCTCTTCTTCATGATCGTAGCAGAGGGCAATCTGGATACCACTTACAGACAATTGACCATAATACCTGCAGCTGCCTTTTTTATATCATTGGGTTTTATGGTTACAAGTACTTTTTTGTATCATTTGGCAACTCTGGCTGATACTCATAAAATCCCCAGTAAAATATTAGCCATCGCGATACCCGTTGGCCTTTTACTCATTTGGCCAATACAAAGGTTTGATATTTATAAAGTCCCAGACAAGGAAGTAGCAGTCCATAAAACCAACTGGCTTTTGGCGGAACAACTAAGAACTAAAGCTCCTGAAACAAAAAAAATAGTACTTGCCGGTGGTTATACTATTCATAAAGGCGGCAACGACCTCAGTCCCATACTTTATTATTACTCTGGTGTTCAAGGCTGGTCCATTCAAAAAGGTGAATGGAAAGAGGAAATCATTGAAGATTATTTTAATAAAGGAGCTACCGTCTTTGCAGCTACCGGATATGAACGGGAAAATGGACTCGCCAAATTTGTTCAGAAATTAAATACAAAATACAAAGTCATATATCACAATCCTGAAAAAGGATTAATACTACTGGATCTAACTCGTCAGTTATGATCAGCCCCTAAATGGTTTATAGAAAGATTTTGTAGCTAACTCGATTAGCTCATCGTCTCCCCTGCTATCCCCGTAAACAATTATTTCTGAAAAATTATCCAGGTTAAATTCCTTTTTCAGCCTGTTGACCTTTTCTGGTCCATAACAATTCGGGCCATCCAGTTTTCCGGTGATTCTTCCATTGACAACTTCAAGATGAGAACCAATAATGGTAAGGTCATTTTCAGCCCCCCAACTTTTCAACCAAAGTTCCGCAGAGGCACTGACGACAACCAATTGATCTCCATTAGATTTATAGTCATTGATTGTTTCAAGGACTCCCGGACGCAATAATTTGGGAATTTTTTCGGATCCGAATTGATCACAAACCGCTTGGAATTTCTCAAGGGACATACCGCTGAAAAAGTGCGTAAGAAAATACTGTTTCGTCTTCCAGTTGGGCAAGAGTTTCAGTTTATAAAGAACCAATACTGGAGAGAGAAAAACCATTCCCAACATAAATCGAAATGGCCCAAAAAAGTACTTTGTCAATTCCATCATGGAATCTCTTTTTGTCAAAGTACCATCGAAATCAAAAACCACAAGTTTACTCATCATTAAGAAACCACTAGCTTAAAACAAAATAACGAAGTCATGAAACAAATGTCAACAAAAATTCAAAAAAGAACTCCTGCCAGTTGATCAATCAGACTGATAAACCTTGGGGTGATTTCCCTTTTTGTAATCGCCTTTTTTGTTACCATTGTATGGTTAGCAAATCCGAATATGATGTTGTCTTCTTTGGAAATGATCTCCCCGGATCAGGAAATAAAAAATCTGACCAGAGTGATGCTCACATTTTACGTTATGGTTCTTTTATTTACCGGTTTACTTCTTTGTATATATTCTCCCTTACACCACTTTTCTTCACCAGAGAGGTGAGACGTTAGATTTAGTTCGCGCTTTACTATTGTTTATTTACGCCATTAACTTATTAGTTAGAAAGGGCATTTTAACTTCCTTTTTACCAAAAAAAAGCCATTTAGAAATCCTTCTTTCCATGCTTCCAAAGATTCTTTTTGTTGTAGGTGCCCGTCCCAACTTCATCAAAGTTGCTCCCTTGTGCAATGCGGTTAAAATGGATAGCGGAATTGACTTTAGCATTGTTCATACCGGACAACATTATGATAATTGTATGTCCGATATATTTTTTAAAGACCTGAACATTCCAACCCCAGACTACCATCTTAAAATCGGTTCGAACACCCATGCTCGTCAAACAGCCCGGATGATGATCGCGATTGAAGATCTTTGTTTGAAAAATACTTTTTGTGCCATTGTTGTCATTGGGGATGTCAATTCTACCCTGGCTGGTGCTTTAGTGGGAGCAAAACTCAATATTCCAACTATCCATATTGAAGCCGGGCTACGAAGTTATAACAGGCAAATGCCGGAGGAAATAAACAGAATAGCAACCGATCATATTTCTGAACTGCTTTTTGCACCAACCAAAACAGCCTTGAAAAATCTGCAAAAGGAAGGCTTAGGGGATCGATCATGGTTCAGCGGAGATGTTATGTACGACATGGTTTTAATCGGTTTAACAATGGCCAAAACCAAAGTCCTCGAACAATTGAAAATAGAACCCAACGAATTTTATTTAAGCACGCTTCATCGCCCTTATAATGTAGATGATCGAAAACAATTAAAGGAAATAATCACTGCCTTGTCATCTCTTGACAAACCAGTGATTCTAGCCGCACATCCCAGGCTGCAAAAAAAACTACAATCCTTCCGTATTATCCCGGGAAAGAATATCAAATTAACACCACCACTTGGTTACCTGGAATTCATTTCGTTGGAAAAAAATGCCGCCAAAGTAATAACAGATTCCGGTGGGGTTCAAAAGGAAGCGTTCTTCATGGAAACGCCCTGTATAACTCTCCGCCCCGAAACAGAATGGACTGAAACGACTGTCAACGGCGCCAATGTACTTGTAAAAGAAAGAACTACAGAAGCTATTAGGGAAGCAGCATTAAAAAAGAGCATTCCCGAGTTTTCTCAAAAACCATATGGTGATGGCAGTGCTTCCGAAAAAATCATTGAAATTATTAAGCAACAGATCCTGAATTAAATTCAATTATGAAGGATTTCACCATTGATATTTATTTGAATCTGCTCGAAGAATTGCAAAAATGCGGTTACCAGTTTCAGACCTTTCTGGAATTCCTCCACAGGCCGGGCGACCGGGCAATTATTTTGCGCCATGATGTGGATGACAGAAAACTCAATGCCCTGCGCTTTGCCAGAATCCAGTTTGAAAAAGGCATCAAAGGCACTTACTATTTCAGAATGGTCCCCCAAAGTTTTGATAAAGGCATCATTCGGGAGATCGCCTCCATGGGTCATGAAATTGGGTATCATTATGAAGACATGGATTTTGCCAATGGTGATCCCGAAAAAGCTATTGATCTTTTCAGACAACACCTGGAAGACCTAAGAGCTTTAGTGCCCGTTGCCAGTATCTGTATGCACGGCAGCCCAAGGTCAAAATTCGATAACCGGGACCTTTGGAGCCGATATGATTATCACGAATTCAATATCGAGGGAGAACCCTATTTCGATATTGATTTTGAGCGGGTGTTTTATCTAACAGATACGGGCAGAAGATGGGACGGGGCACAATTTAGCATCCGTGACGAAGTTACAGACCACTTTGGTCTGCAATTTCATTCGACTCAACAAATAATACAAGCAATTAAAAACAATATTTTCCCGGACAGGGTATTATTCACTTTCCACCCACAAAGGTGGACGAACCAGCAATATCTCTGGCTGAGGGAGAAATACGTACAAAACCTCAAAAACATCGTGAAATACTGGCTAAAAAAAAGAAATTCCAACAGGATTAATCCTCCGAAGTCCTAGAATAAAAACAATAAAGATGCACAAGGCCTATCCCAGTGACAGTCCTCCCCTGTTGCATAATCATTGGTTAAAAGAAGTAAATATTTTCATAGATAAACATCTAAGTGATCGCCATTTGACTGTTGCGGATATCGCTGCAGCGGTGTTCATGAGTGAGCGCCAGTTTTACCGTAAGTTGAAAAAAATCACCGGTAAAACACCCAACCAATATCTAACTGAAATCAGGTTACAAAAGGCCAAAGTCCTGCTTGAAGATCAGGTTTTTGATACCCTCAAGGAGGTAGCTTTAAACGTTGGTTATTCCCGTTCCGATTATTTTTCCTTTCTCTTCGAAGCCAGATTCGGTGTCAAACCTTCGGCTTATTTCTCATCATAATTAGCTTTCCCTTTCAGCTTTCCAAAAACAACATCACAAACAGCTCAGAATGTCAGGATATTAGGATGAAATGGCAGGATAGTGAGCGTGTTTTTTCTTAAATTTAGGTTGTAAAAATCAAGCAAATTTACATTTCCAAGCTACACTTTCCCGATTACTTAAAAAACTCATTTGACTGAAAGTCAAATAATTATTCACCTGGAACTTCAATCATAAACGACCAGAAAATCAAAATCTACCCCCTTTCATCAGGACGCAATTGGAAAACCGATTAAGGTGTACACTTTTTCGCGTTTCCCAAATTGTAACAGTTCCTTTAAACCAATTTGGGATAATGCCTTTTCCGTTGGGAAAAGGTTTATCCTTTGAAAAACAAACTCGACCTCATACCATGATCTATGAACAAACGCTAGCCCGTAATAATGAACGGCGAGACTCAGGAATTGCCCTCCCCGAGTCAGTTCAACGGTATATTGAAAGATGGGTGGACAGGCAACATCGTGGGGATGTTGTACTGCTAAATAAGGTGTCTGAACTCAATTTCATCCATGCAGTGAACCGAAACCAGCCTGGTTCCAACGGTGTAAGCTGCATTGTATGTTTACTACGGATCAATGATATCCCTCACATCAATGCCTTTTTTAAAGCAGTGAATCAACATCTGAACAGAGGCGGTTTGTTTATTGGTTGTCTTGAAACCTGCAAAGATCGTAAAACCAGGATTTTGAAAAGCGCTAAATGGCCGATCAACAAGTTTAATTGCTTTTTCGATTATTTGCGTAAGCAGGTTTGGCCCAAAGTTCCACTCATCAGCCGTTCTTATTACTCTCTGGCAGGGGAAACCGACCGTGTCATTTCAGCAATGGAAGCCTACGGTCGGCTTTTCTCTTGTGGTTTCACTATTAAAGGAAAAGAAAAAATTGATGACCTGCTTTTTTTCACTGCAGAAAAAAAGACAGATCCCGATTTCAAAATCAAGCCTTTTTGCGGCACTTTTATCTGCCTGAACAGAATAGGGAAAAATGGTAAAAAAGTAAAAATCTACAAGCTTCGGACTATGTATCCCTATTCCGAATTTATTCAGGAATATATTTTCAAGGAAAACGGATTGGGAGAAGGCTGTAAATTCAAAAACGACCCGCGAATCACTCCACTCGGACGCTACCTAAGAAAATATTGGATAGACGAATTACCCATGCTCTACAACCTTGCGAAAGGTGATGTAAAAATCTTTGGTGTCCGCCCTTTGAGCCCTCACTATTTCAGTCTTTACTCCGAAGAATACAAAGCTTACCGATCCCGATTCAAACCAGGGCTGATCCCGCCACTTTATGTAGAAATTCCTGAAACCATTGATGATGTCATGAAGATTGAAAAAAGATACCTGGAAGCCTACGAAAAGCAACCATTCCTGACCGATCTAAAATATACCTTCAAGGCACTTTATAACATTTTCATTAAATGTGTCAGAAGTCATTGACCATCATTTATCCAATTTTTAAAAAGTCTTCTCCCAAAACCAACTCCAGGTTTTCTAAAAGAAAATCAGCATCCTTTTTTGAAAAACACATGGGAGGTTTGATCTTCAGAACATTATAATACGGCCCATCCGTACTCATCAATATCGACCGCTGTCGCATTCTGTTGGACAGATAACTTGCCTGCTCGGCAGCTGGTTCTAAAGTAGTTCGGTCCTTCACCAATTCAAACCCCAAAAACAAACCATGCCCCCTCACATCTCCGATGATCGGAAATTTTTCCTTTAATTCATTCAGACCTGATTTGAGATAATTTCCAACCTCAAGCGCATTTTCCTGTAGCTTTTCATCATTGATCACTGCCAATACCTCCCGTCCAATAGCACAGGACACAGGATTGCCTCCAAATGTGTTGAAATATTCCATTCCATTGGCAAATGAATCAGCTACGGCCCGGGTGGTCACTACAGCAGCCAATGGGTGGCCATTTCCTATTGGTTTTCCCATAGTAACAATATCAGGTATTACACCCTGCAGTTCAAATCCCCAAAACTGCTCTCCTACACGTCCAAAACCCACCTGAACTTCATCAGATATGCAAACGCCACCTGCCTTTCTAACCAGTGTGTATGCTTCTTTGAGGTAATTCTCCGGCAAAACAACCTGCCCTCCACAGCTAATAATACCCTCACAGATAAACCCGGCCAATCCTCTTCCCTTCTCCCCAATCGTTTCAACGGCTTTTTGAATGTGAGAGGCATATTTTTCACCTGCTTCCGGATCATTGCGATATAAACCACGATAGGTATCAGGAATAGGAACGATTTGCGTATGCTCCGGAGCACCATTTCCGCCTTTTCCATCAAATTTATAACTGCTGATATCGATACAGGCTCCGGTATTTCCATGATATCCCACCTCCACAGCGATCATATCCTGCTGACCGGAATACGTTTTGGCCATTCGCAAGGCAAGTTCATTGGCTTCACTTCCTGAGTTGACGAAGTGTACGACTTCCAATCCTGGAGGGAAAGTCTCGAGCAATTCTTCCGCAAACTTCACGATATTCTCATGCAGATACCGGGTATTGGTATTGAGTAAACTGGTTTGGGCTTTTGCAGCCCTGACAACTCTTGGATGTTGATGACCTACATGGGGTACATTGTTTACAGTGTCCAGGTATCGGCGCCCGGTGGTATCATACAGGAATTGCTTGTAGCCACGGACCATATGAAGTGGCTTATTGTAGGAAATGCTTAAACTCTTCCCGAGGTTTTTACTTCGGGAGTCCAGGATTTCCCCTTTTTTATCTTTTTTGATGGAGGCTTTGGCTCCTTCAAAAAAAGGCGTTGGATCAGGGCAAATACTTAGCCAGATTTCTCTTTCTTGCGGGAAAGATGCTCCGGGGAAATCACCTCTTTTCCCAAGCATATCCAAAATGACCTGAAAATGCAGATGAGGTGGCCAGTTTCCATTGACTGGCGGAGGGCCAATAGTTGCAATAGTTTGCCCCTTTTTTACTTTCATGCCAACCGATAATCCATCCAGAGATTCTTCACTTAAATGACCGTATAGTGTATAAAACCTCAAATCACCCTCAACTTTATGTTCCAAAATAATAGTAGGTCCATAATCCCTTTCATGGGCATTGTTTTGGAAACTGTGGATTTTTCCATCAACCGGAGCCATAACTTCTGTCCCGGCTGGCATCCAAACATCATGCCCAAGATGAACCGTCCTCCATTGAGCTCCCTGGTTGCCATCAATTATATAGGCATCGGTTGAATAAAATGGACGCACTTCCCCATATCCTCCCTGCCCTCCATCAGCTTCCTTGTCTTCCAAAACCCTGCTGATGGTTTTCTCAAAAGATGCAATGGTTTCAAAATGCTCATTATTCCCTAATTCCAGGCTGCCGACACTAAGGTCAAGATCGTTTATAGTTTTATCATTAAAATCAATTACAGGAGCTAAAGTCGGTTGATTTTTTGCCATCCAGCTCTGGTAAGCATTTTGCCTGGGCATTGGCATTAAACCACAAGCCTGCCTAAAAGCATAGTGCGCAAAATCCGGGGAAATTTCACGAAGCTTTTCCAACAAATCCCAGGCAGGCTTTTCACTGATTACTAAATATTCATTATCAGGTTCCTTTTGTTTATTATTAGCAGCACTCGCCACTGTGATCATTAACCGGGCACCGATAAGGGGAAATAATACCTCCAATTCGGTTTCCATAAGTGGGAAAATTTCATGATATCCTTCCACCACCTTTTGCATAGCCGAAATCGGGTCTGGGAAGCCCATTCCTGCGTAGGCACATGCAATAGCCAATTCATTGATGGTCTCACAAAAAAGTACATCCCCAAAATCAATTACTCCTGTTATTTTCGGGCTCTGAAGATCAAGGTTAACCAGGAGATTATGTTCATGGGCATCATTGTAATTTATTCCCTTCCGAAGTTTCGACAATTTTGGCTTAGCAACCCTTTCAAACAAATCCCAGAAATGATCGGCAATCTCAACCCTATCAGGTTCGGTGATATACTTGCGGTATTGTTTTGAATACAAGGTTTCACTCGGATTCCATTTATAAAACCGATGAGCTGCCGCATGACCAAAATCGACAAATGTTCTGGAAAAATGGCCGCAGATCTGTCCCCACTGTCCCAGTAATTCATCTGTTCGAGGATTGACATCACCAAGCATCCGTCCGGGTACAAATGTTTGCAGCCTCAGGAATTGGTTATTGCCGAGTTTTACATAGGGTTCACCAAGTTTTGATTTTACTACTTTTGGAAAATCCTGCGGAAAGTCCGAATTACTCAAATGCCGCATTATTGCTGCCTGAAAATCAATGTCCTGCTCTTCTGTGCCGGGACGACTGATTTTAACGACTATCTTTTCGCCGCTATCTGCTTTCAGCAGGAAATTATTATCTACCTCTCCAGGTAAGGTTTTCCATTCTCCTTTGAGACCATAATGATCTGCAGTCAATTCAGCAGCCTTTTTTATATTCATTTTATCTTATTGTCATTTTTGCAGTTTTCTTCCATTTATCAATGGAAGGACCCGCCTAATGAATTAGGCATTAGAGCTGTTACAAAATTATTCACACAATAACATTAACAAATGCCCTGCCGACCAGCTAAAATGGTTAGCTTCCATCCCTTCACCTGTTAGTGGATGATAATTTTCACGGATGGGTAAATCATCGTTTTTCAAACCTTCCAGACGATCTAAAATATCCTTGATGAATTTATCAGCATCTTCCTGATAGCCGTATTTTTCCAGACCGGAAATACCAAAGTAAACCTGGTCCAGCCAAATCGGCCCTCGCCAATATCCGTTTTGGGGCGTGAATTTCGGATGATCCGCCGCGAGGGTTGGTAAAGGAATGTAGGTGGCAAATTTTGTGGTATCCAGCATGGTTTTACGAACTTTTGCAGCTTGCTCCGGAGTAGCCATCCCCGTCCACAAGGGAATCCAGCCTTCTGAACCCATGACTTTTATGTGCTTTTTGGATATTATTTCAATATCATAAAACCAGCCGGTTTGTTCGTCAAAAAAGAAGGTTTGAATCTGTTCTTTAAGTTGATTGGCCTGCTCCACGTAAGATTCACTTTTGTTTATATCGCCAATAGCTGCATACAACCGGGCTAAATAATTCTTTTCAGCTCCCAAAAAAGCATTCAGATCGACACTCTCCTGATTCAGTGACCAGGCATTTTCAGCATTCTTTAATATGGTTGACTTATCGAATCTCACCGCATTGTCCATTCCGCTTTCCCATTTACCGGCAATCAAGGTCCCATCTGTAGAACCATATTCACAGAGTCCATTTTTGTCATGATCCCGGAATTTGTACCACCAGGTATGATATGCTTCAAGTTTAGGCAGCATTTCATGGACAAAACTCGTGTCCAGGTCTTCCTGATATACTTCCCAAACAGCCCAGGCAGCAAGCGGCGGCTTGGTGTTTCGCCAATTGTTATCCTCGATGAGATTATCCCTGTACACACAATCTGCAATCATCCCGTTTTCATCCTGAAAATCGAACATGGCCCTAATCTGATCTTTCGCAAGAGCCGGATCAACATATTTAAGCGCCACCGCATGCTTCCAACTGTCCCATGCCCAAAAACCATTAAACCATTTGTAATTATAGCTGGGAAATAACCCACCGTGTTTCAACTGACCTGCCGGACTACGCCAGTTGGTTATCAAGGTCTGCAAACATTTTACGGCAATTCTTTCATTTTCAGAAGATCTTAATGCCGGACGCATAGTCAACCCCAAATGAGAGACATACCCTCCCCAGGCTAATTCATTTATTTCAAAAAAGGTATTTGATGAATTTAATGCATTTACAACCCTGGGGTCCTCCGTTTGTAACTCTTCCTCGGAAAAACCAAAAGTGTGGGTAAGCACAAACTCCTTTGACTGCCCCTTTTCCAAATTAATGAATTTGGAGACAAATTGATAGCTTTCTTTTCGCAGTGTTCTTTGGAATTCCTGTATTTCATCCAACATGATGCGACCAAAATTTTGACTTCCTTCAAAATCAATCCAGACCCCGGGGCCATAATTCCTGAATGTAACACCATCCATAAAACTGCTTCCGGACAAACGTACTTTAAATTCGACCACAGAATTTTCTTGTTTTTTGAGAAGTTTTATTCGTTGCAAAGCTGACCGGTTAGAAATAAAAATGAGTTCCGCACATACCTCCATATCTAATTCCGGAACAAAAAAGGTCTGTTCCAAACGCCCCGGATAGGAAGCAATTTCAACAACCTGGGCATTCTTAAGGTCGATTTCCGCACCCGAAGCATCCAGGAGCTGGAAGCGAGTAAGAGCTGAATCAATCCATATACCATTATCCTGAGTCATTAAATAGGGGCCAGTAAAGCTTCCCAGATATTTATGGTCATCATCATTAGGTAAAGCATAACCCATCCAGGCACCCTGATCGGAAAAAATATACACGGATCTGTCAAAAGCGGAATCCGGGACTCCTTTGTAATTCAAAATATTGGGAAACTGAGCAGTCCAGCTGAAGGTTTCCGGCTCTTCCTCCACAATATTTCCGGAAGGCTGACATCCCATAAAAACTGAAAACAAAATACAGGACAAAGCAATCGAAATAATGCTTCTGTTCTGAAAAAAAATACTTTGACTTACCTGCTTCAAATACAATTTCACTTTGGGCATGGTTAGGAAAATTTATCCAAAAATAAACAAATACGAATGTAGGAATTATTAGATGATATCTATAATCCCTCAAATAAAATGGCGCATAATATTCTAAAGTCAAATCGAAAAAAAATCGACGGTTTTTAAGTTTAAAAAGCTTATCTTTCGGATCCAAAAAATAACCGTTTTATGGCATATGCAATAGGTATCGACGTAGGTGGATCACACATCTCTGGCGGGATCGTTAATATCGACTCAGGTGAAATTGACAAAGGTTCCTATCAGGAGAAACCCATTAATCCTCTAGGGCCAAAAGAAGATATCCTCACTACCTGGAAGGAATTCATCTCCACGTTACTGGAGCAACATAAACCATTGAATATTAATAAGATAGGATTCGCCATGCCAGGCCCTTTTGATTACAAAAATGGAATAGGATCTTTTGAAGGTGTCCCAAAATACAACAGCCTCAATGGTGTTAATGTCCGCCAATACCTGCAGGAAAACCTCGTAAATGGAAAAGAATTTGACATTGTATTTAAAAATGACGCCACCGCTTTCGCCCGGGGAGAATACAACTCCGGAGCTGCCAAACATATCGAAAGGGTTTGGGTCTTAACGTTAGGAACAGGATTTGGATCCACTTTTTTAATAAATGGTGCCCCCGTTTTGACAGGACCAGGAATGCCGGAAGGAGGTTACTTTTGGAATCAATCCTTTAGAGAGGGAATTGCCGACCAGTATTTTTCCACCCGATGGTTTGAAAATACCTGGAAGGAAAGGACAGGCAATGATATCAAAGGAGTTAAACCCCTCGTAGAATTATTTGACAAAGGTGATGCTGAAGCCATCAGCATTTTCAGGGATTTTGCTCAAAATCTCTCGGACTTTTTGGCTCCATGGCTTCAGTCAACAGACGCTAAAGGAGTTGTGATTGGAGGCGGAATTGCCCGTGCATGGGATTATTTTGCTCCGGTTGTTGAAACCAGTCTAAAGACGGCAGGTGTTGGTATTATTTTGCGGGCAGGATCTTTGGGTAAATATGCACCTGTGATTGGATCGGTTAGTTAAATAAGTTTATTTTATTCCTCTAAACTTCACCCCAAAAACCAAAGCCATAGAAAATTGATTGACCCTGAATTCATCCTTTTCCAAAAGTACAAATGTATTCCCGTTATAATCCTGTCCGGTGACCGTATCTACTTCTATTTTTCCAAAGGCCAGGTGATAGGAAGCCATTATTCTAAGAGAAGTGGTTTTACGTTCTAAAATGGCCATTGACGTTCCCAAAAATATGCCCGGAATAAAATGGTTCTTTATTTCAGCAATATCTCTACCGTAGTAAAAATAATTGTCATCTGCCCGAAATCTGAAATTGGATAAAGAGGGGCCGGCACTTAAACTAAGTCTATGTTCCCAAAAATACTTTTTGTAATAGGGCAAAAAAGTGAAGTTATTAAAGAAAAACTGCAAAGAACCTACCTCCCCATATGCGCTACCTCCGAAATGATCCTGGGAAACGCCAATAATTCCCAATTCATTTTCCGGCATAAACAGGTAACCCACCCCTAGCCCCATTAAGGGTCTTCTGTTATAAATGTAATAGTCATATGCATCAGTATATCCATTTCTATACAAAGCTCTCCAAATGTTTTCCGGGCACCAACCATTGAGGTCCCGAATAGTAAACTGCATGTAATTTTCCTTTGAAAATGATCGTATTTTATGGACTTGATACTGTATTTAAACAACTGGAAAGTTTCCTCATGGTCTCCTTTATCAACCGTCATCCTCAAAGTACCAAACCCATCCCGAATGATCTCTCCTTCAATAACTTTCCCATTGGTCAAGGTTACAAAATCCTGAGCCTGCAAGTACTGGACAAGGAAGCCCAGCAGGCATAAAAGCATAAATTTCCGCATAAATGAGATTTGGTTTTGTTGTCAGTCCGAATTAGAACTCCCGAAATTTACGACCATAGGTTAACCCTATGGAAAACTGACTCATCCTGATTTCTTCCATGGGAATCACCATTGTGGTGATCTCGAAAGAATCTTTGTAATATATAGGATTTAAATTGGTTTTTCCAAATAATTTCTGATACCCAAAATTCAAATGCAGATAGGAATGACTTTTTTCGTAAATAGCTACCCCGGCATTTACATTAAGCCCGACAAAAAGCCTGGCAGACGGTTCAGGGCCTTCCTGATATACCTCAGGCACACTACCCTCTCCCTTTAAGGTAACAATATTAAAGCTGGGGCCTAAATCAAAATGAATCTTGTTAAGACTGTTGTACCACCTTACATATGGGATCATGCCAACATCAAAATAATTAAACTCAACCTGACCTCCTTTATCATAATTATAACCTTTGGCTTGTATATGATTGAACAATCCAAACTTTAAACCCAATCCCACTTGATTGGTTATTCGCCAATTTCCATCCACAGCTAAAGAAAGGAAAGAGGTTACCTTTGGAAATTGGGAAGTGGTTGGACCAAATAACCAGCTCGAATAATTTCCATCAAAACTATTGGTCACCAAAATATTACGCAGTTGACCCCGAACACCCAACATGGTGATTGACGGAGCAAAACCGATGGTCACTGGTCTGTCCAGCATTGCTTCAGGGCCGTAAATAATCTTGTCTATCTGGGTTTTTAATATTTGGATGGTATCCCTGACGCCTTTGTTTTGGACGATCATACTCACTGCTCCAAATTCATCATTGAGTATTTTACCTTCAATTACATCGCTGGAATTGAGGACTACCTGATCCTGGGCTGATACATTGAGGGAAACCAAAATTACGAGGAGGAAAATCAGCTTTTTCATTTGTTTACTAATTTGAAATGTTCAATCATGAGAAAATCTAACTGCCGGATTGGATTTTAATACTTTAACATCCATAAATTTCATACTAATCCAAACCCTTGCAATCATTACTCAATCTTACTTGAAATTCAAGCCAGATACAATGATTTTTATCTGGCTTTTTGATGACTTTTTTAAGGTTGTAAAAACTGGAATCGACTTCAAAAGCAAACCCCAATTTATCAAAACAAAAAAGAGGGTCCTTCAATGAAAGACCCTCTGAATAATTTAAAACTAAACTCTGTCAAAAATGAATTTGGATTTGGGATTATTTATAACATAAATCGTAAGTAAAATCATTGCTGGAACACGGATTAACCGGTGATTTTTGACCCAGGTAATGGATGGCTACAATTCCTTCCCAACTTCCCTCCAGCTTTTGGAATTGTGGCAATGCCGGAGCCGCACTAACGTTATACACCTGATAAATTCCAACAGGTCCTTCCAGTTCCACTTTCATGTCATGATCTCCGGTATTAATAATAGACAAATCTATATCTCTTGGAGAGACTGCCGACCATAAGGTTTCTTTCTCCCATAAGCAATCGATATCCTGATCCGGTTCATTTTGAATTTCTCCGTCAAGGCACACTACTCCTGCATGAAGCCAGTCATTAGCTCCTGAAAAACCGTTGTCTCCTCCGGAAGGAACAAAAACCGCAACAAAATTCAGGTTGGTCGAAGGAGGCAGAACTGTTCCTGGAACAATAACTGCTTCTACAGAAAGCAGTTGAGGAAATTCTTCAAGAATAGCCATTCCCGGCTCAACCGTTCTGCTGACTTGTCTGGTAGTTCCGTCATTATCAGCAATTATTTCAAAAAGTATTTCCAATGGAATGACGGCGTTACTTTCGATTTGAATCACTGCATTTTGAGGTTCATCTGCTTGCATCATCAAAGTACTTCCGGGTGCCATGCTAAAGGTCTGGTCAATTACGGTCGGTTCATCTTTTGTGGAAATAGGGTCTTCCTTTTCACAGTTAGTTACAAAAACGATCATCAAGGCCAAAAGAGGCATTAAAAAAAATGATTTTGGGTTGTTCATGGTAATAAAAATTTTAGGATTGAATAATTAGATTTCGAATTCAAATCCGGACATTCATTTTTTTGTTACCCTTTTTCCAGTAAAAAAATTAAAAAAAATTCCTGATGTTGAAAATATGAAGGGCTCTTTGGTCCGGGAATTATTTTATTTTTAAACCATGAAACGCCATGCGGTTAAAATATTAGTACTCCTGTTTTATTTCCTTTCCTATGCTAATTTGGGGGCACAAAGTAATGAAGGGACAGAATTCTGGTTTGGTTTTATGCACCATCAGGGATCAGAATGCCTAACACCAAAGTGGTGATGATCACTTCCAAGTACAATACTTCAGGTACGGTTGAAATCCCTCTACAGAACTGGAGTACATCCTTTTCTGTTTCTGCCAACAATGTTACTATTATCACCTTACCTTCCTTTTCTGAAGTTATTCCTTCTGAAGAAATTACCGAACTGGGTATTCGGCTGAGTTCCGGATTACCGGTTTCCGTTTATACGCATCAATATCATAATTACCGGTCAGAAGCTACAGTTGTGCTGCCTACGGTCTCTTTGGGTAATGCCTATTATGTAATGAGTTATCGTGGTGTAACTATTCAGGGGACCGACTATCCATCTGAGTTTTTATTAATTGGCGTGGAGGATGAAACGACCATCAACATTGACTTGAGTGATGAAACTTTGAACGGACAAGCAGCCGGCAACACCATCAACTTTTCCCTTAACAGGGGCGAAACATATTTGGTGCAGGGAGCAACATCTTTTGACGACCTGACAGGGACATTCATTGAAGGAGATAAACCGTTTGCTGTCTTTTCCGGAAACAGATGGACAGAAGTTCCCTCCGGATGCGAAGCCAGGGATAATCTGCTGGAGCAAATGTACCCTGTTTCCACCTGGGGAAAGCAATTTGTCACCGTACCCAACGCTAAGATGAATTATGATATCTTCAGAATTCTGGCCTCAGAAAATAATACCATTGTAACGGTAAATTCAGGTACGACACAAACATATACCCTGGATGCAGGGGAGTATGTTCAGTTTTCACAATCTCAGGCTTCTTTGGTTGAATCAAATCACCCTATTCTGATCGCACAGTACCTTGTTGGAATCGCTTGTAATGGTCATGCTTATGGCGATCCTTCCATGTTGGCTGTTGAATAGTGTCGAACAAACCAGGGATACGCTGACCGTTTATAATTCAAATCTTGAGAATATTTTCGAAACATATATAAATGTGATCATGGCAACAGATGATGCTCCCTTTGTCACCCTTGACGGAGTCGTCATCACAGATAATTATATCACTCAGACGATTGGGGATGACGATGAATTCACCTATGCAAGCATCCGGGTTTCAACAGGAGCACACACCATTATTTCCGAAGGCTGTGGGGTCATTGCCACCGCTTACGGTTATGGAGATGTTGAGTCCTATGCCTATAGCGCAGGTGCCAGTTTCAAACCTATTAATGCCAACCCCATTCCAGATGGCGGTTGTTTGAATGACACCATCTTTTTTGATACCGGACTTTCTGCTGCCAGGTATTCTTTTTTCTGGGATCTCGGTGACGGGAATTTTTCGACAGAGGGCGAATTTGCTCATTTTTACCCGGAATTGGGAACCTACCCCGTTTCACTTGTCATCACAGATAATTGCCTTAATACCACAGACACGCTTTATAAGGATCTAAAGATTACGCTGAGACAAGCAGTGGAAACAGGCGAAGATGTTCTTATATGCGAAGGAGCAACTATTCAGCTTAGTGCAACAGATATCGAAGAAGCGACTTATCAATGGACCGGACCTAATGGTTATTTCTCAGAAGAGCAATTCCCAATGATTTCCAACGCCATTCCCGAAATGTCCGGACAATATTCGGTTATAGGGACCGTTTCCGGCTGTTCTACTTACCCCGCTTTTACGGAAGCTGTGGTCATTCCCACTCCGGTACCGGATCTTGGCCCTGACACCATTTTTTGTAACAACCAGGTACAATTTATTCTGGACCCGGGCAATTTTGTCAACTACCTTTGGCAGGATGGTTCAAACAATCACTCTTACGCTGTTTTTGAGCAAGGTCTTTATACAGTTGAAGTTGCTGATCAATATAGCTGTACCGGACGGGATACAGTCTTGCTGCGCAATATTTGTCCAACCAATATCTATGTCCCCAATGCTTTTAGTCCGAATGATGACGGAATAAATGATACGTTCGGTGTTTTCGGAACTGACATCCAGGCGATGAAGCTGTCAATTTTTGACCGTTGGGGCAACCTATTGTTTACAACAGAAGACCAGGAGGAACAATGGGATGGGAAATTCCATGAAACCCCCATGAATACAGGCACCTACGTATGGCAACTTGAATTCACCGGGGTTAGAAAAGATGGTTCCATTTATGATCAGGTGATGAGTGGGGCTGTTTATCTGATTTATTAAAAGAAATCCTATTTTTGCCCAAAACCTGTCTATGGATCATTTCCCGTTTATTTCCGGAGAATTCATTTCACAAAATACTTCATTCCCGGCCTTAGTCGACACCTTAAACACGGCTTTTTCAAGCAGCGAAATGATTGTACCCTTAAGGCATCACCATGATTTTCCAAATACTGGTTATGACAAGGACTCCAACATGTTACTTATGCCTGCCTGGGATCCAGGGAAAAATGCCGGTGTGAAAGTAGTTGTTGTAAGTCCTCATAATCGGGAAAAAGGTATGCCAACCATTCAGGGAACCTATTTATACTTTGACAGCTCCACCGGAACACTAAAAGCTATTCTTGAAGCAAAAACGCTAACCAACAAACGGACTGCCGCCGCTTCTGCACTGGCTTCCAGATATCTGTCACGGAAAAATGCTTCGACTTTACTATTGATCGGTACAGGTAGTCTGTCTCCGGACCTGGTAAGAGCACATTGCAGTGTCAGACCAATCGAACAGGTATGGATATACGGCAGATCGGTTCAAAAGGCGCATAGAATGGCCAATATGCTTATAGATGAAGGCTTCCCTGCAATGGCCATTGAAGATCTAAACGGCTCTATTCCGAAAGCAGATATTATCAGTTGTGCTACAACTTCAGACACCCCACTGTTTCCCGGTAAATTGCTACAAAAGGGGCAGCATATGGATCTGGTAGGTTCATACCGTCCGAATATGCGGGAGGTAGATGATGATGCCATTCTACAATCCTCTATATTCCTTGATAACTATACCGGGGGATTGAAAGAAACCGGAGACATTGTCATCCCCGTAAAAACGGGTATTCTAGACCCCAAATCCATAAAAGCTGATCTATTTGAGCTCTGTTCAAAAACAAGATCAGGTAGGCA
>CBDDLH010000011.1:0-348083 GCA_965230565.1 Saprospiraceae bacterium
CCTGGAAAGGGCCACTTTTGAAAAAATGATCGAGTTGCAGGATGCTGGTTCCGGTTATGCCCATCTGTGGGTACATTTTATGGGCGATCGCATTGGCCATAGGGGTGGAGGAACAGGTTACAGTTCTTTTGCTGAGTGGCATTTAGCAGGAGATACCGGCTTTTTCATTTTTTCCAATAAATACCATGATGAGATCTATCCCGGTGGGCGAATTTATGAGTTAGTGAAGTATCAGTTGTCCAAATATTAGGAAGTTTAAATCCGTTAATTTTTCTTGTTTCCCAATTATGTTCTTTTTTTTAATTAATGAAATCCTGGTTCGGATTTATGGCTCAATTTCACTATACTATAGCATTCCCGGATAAGCTGGGATTGGGGGATGTGAGGAATAGCTGAACTGAATTTTTTAACAACAAAACAGGATTATGACACTGCTAACGGTTGGTGTATTTGGAAAATCTCAAATGGAAAATGAAAAAAGGGTGCCGATACATCCTCGTCAATTGGCCTGGATCGATGAAGAAGTGAGGCAACATCTTTATTTTGAAGAAGATTATGGTATACCGTTTGGAGTGAGTAACGATAAGATCCGTTCCATGGTAGGAGGTATGTTACCCCGGGAGGAGCTGTTTGAAATGTGCGACATTGTGTTGATCCCAAAACCTGTTTTGGCGGATTTCAAAGCCATGAAGGAAAAAACGATTTTATGGGGATGGCCGCATTGTGTCCAGCAAAAAAAGATTACTCAGGAGGCGATTGACCGCAAACTCACCCTCATCGCCTGGGAGGCCATGCACAAATGGAGCAGCAGTGGAGCATGGCAAATGCATATTTTTCACAAGAACAATGAAATTGCCGGATATGCGAGTATCCTTCATGTGATAGGATTGTTGGGTATTGATGGAAATTACGGCCCGCCGAGAAAAGTAGTGGTTATCAGTTTTGGTTCTGTTAGTCGTGGGGCGATCAATGCTCTGCACGGGTTGGGCTTTCATGATATCAGCGTTTTTACGCAAAGGCATGCTGTCTTTGTAGCCGATCAGATACCTGGTGTACAATATTTTCATTTTGAAAGATCGGAGTCCGGAAAGTTGATTTCCCTGCACCCGGATCGCCATTCCATGCCATTTATCGAAGAGTTGGCTCAGGCAGATGTCATCATCAACGGAACATTGCAGGATACGGATAACCCTTTGATGTTTGTAGATAAGGGAGATCTGGATAAACTGAAGCCCGAAAGTGTAATCATTGACGTCAGCTGCGATGAAGGTATGGGTTTCTATTTTGCAAAACCTACCACTTTTGAAGAGCCAATGTTTAAGCAGGAACAGGTTTACTATTATGCAGTAGATCATACGCCTTCCTATTTATGGCGAAGTGCTTCCTGGGCCATTTCTCAAAGTTTGGTTCCTTATTTGCCCGTTATAATGCAGGGCCCAGACCGATGGGAGGAAAGTGAGACAGTCTGGCGGGCGATTGAGATCAAAAAAGGTGTGATCCAGAATCCGAAGATCCTTACTTTTCAGAATAGAGGGGAGACGTATCCCCATGAGATGCTCTAAAACTTCTCAGAAGGAATTATAAAAACTTCTACATTCAGTATTGGATATTCTGCGGTTCTGCGGTTCTGTCTCGTATGTTCTTAATTTTTAGTTTAAAAATTTCCACTTCAGCTAAATATTAACCTGGTTGGAAAGCGAAACAGAACCGCAGAATATCCAATTTCCAATGTAAAATGTAGAAGTTTTTATAATAACTACCTAACCTCAACCACCAACTGCCCCTTCAATTTCCCTTTTACGGTTAAAGTTTCTCCATCCCACATAGCTCTTCCCGTTCCTTCTTTTCGAAGGAATAATTGCTCGCCATTTACGATCACCACTTTTGGAGCAGAAGTCAGGTTATGAATCACATAGGTCATTTCTCTGGTTTCCGGTTTGCCATCATAATCATAACCTTCTGAGATAGTTGTCAACTGAAGCACGTCTCCTCTGAAAATAGATTCGAAATTGACGATCTCGTATTGTTTTTTAAGATAAGCTTCCTTGGTCTCACCATCATCTTCGTACATGTATCCGCCGCTTTTTGTGACGGAATCATCATGGTAATAATGCACAGTAAGACTTTCTGAAGTATAATCCTTCATGCTTTGGAAAGCCGGCGTCATAGGAATGAACGAACCTGCTTTGACGAATACCGGAGTGTTTTCAGGGTCAACTTTGAAATTGATCTCCGTACCACCTTCATAAGCCTGTCCGGTCCAGAAATCAAACCATCGGGCTCCTTTCGGGAAATAGATGCGTTGTGATTGGGCTCCTTTTTCCACCACAGGGCTGACGAGGAAGTTTTCTCCCCACAGATATATGTCTTTTTCGTCAAACAACTCAGGGCGGTCTTCCATGTAGAATAATGGCCGCATCATAGGCAGCCCTTTTGTGGCATTTTCGTAAGCAAGCGTATAAGTGTATGGCATCAATGCGTAACGCAACTTGATATATCTCCTTGCATTTTCCCTGGTTTTTTCGTCCCAGAAGATCGGTTCCGCAGGAACTTCCTCCTGGGCATGGGTACGATAGATTGGCTGAAAAACACCGTATTGCAGCCAGCGCTTGTATAGTTCTGCATCTTCATAATCTCCTCCAAATCCTCCGAGGTCAGAGTGACTGTATCCCAGGCCTTGCATGGCCATGGTAAGTCCGATCTCTACCTGTGGTTTGAGTCCGCCCCAGGATCTGTTTACATCACCTGACCAGGGGATCATTCCATATCGCTGAGAACCCGTAAACCCGGATCGCATCAGAATTACCGGGCGGCGGTTTGGAAAATCTTTTTCAAAACCTTCATAAATCACCTTTGCCCATTCGTGTCCATAATAACCATGTACATGATCGGCACGGCCATTGACATGCAACAGGTCATCAGGATGTACTTCCGGCTCTCCCAAATCACCCCACCAGCCTTCCACGCCATTGAGGGTATGTTTTTTATAAATATTCCAGAACCATTTTCTCGCTTCCGGTTTGAAGATGTCCAGCAAAGTGGTCGTTCCAAAGTAAAAATCGAAAATATAAGGCTCGCCGGTTTCGGTTGTTCCCACCAATCCTTTATTGACAACCTCATCATAATACTTCGTTTTTTGAACAACGAACGGTTCGGTGATGAGGATGGTTTTTACACCTTTGTCCTTGAAGTCCGACATCATCTTCGCCGGCTGAGGGAAAGAATCGAGGTGCCATTCGAAATTCCCAAGTCCTCCTTTAAGGTTTTTGCCAAACCAGTAAACGTCAAATACGATGCCATCCAGGGGAATGTCGTATTCATGGTATTTGTCCACTACCATTTCTGCCTGTTGCTGAGAATGATATCCCATTCTTGAGGCGATATTGCCCAAAGCCCATCTTGGTACTAATGGCTGGCGGCCGGTAAATGCTGTGAAATTGGTGGCAAGGTCGTCCCATTCGTCTGCAGCGGTGATGGTGTAACTCATGCGGCCTCCGATGGCTTCGAATGAAAGGATATTCTCCTCCGTTGCTCCAAGGTCTGCAAAACCATCTGCTCCATTGTCAAATACGATCATGTATTTATTCGAAGAGATGACAACTGGCATGGAATAATACATGAGGTCAGCGTGGGTTTCATAACCGTAACTTGGCTTATTGTACAATCTCAATCTGTTACCGCGACGGTCCATACCCAGGACGCGCTCCCCTCCTCCGGTGAGTTTTTCCGTATCATCAAGCGTGAAACGGAAACCTTTGTACAGGCCATTGTCAAAATAGCCTTTTTCTTCAGCGATCAGCGGTCTGTTTTTATAGTTGTAGGCAATTTTAAAAGGTGATTTTTGTACTCGGATGGTAAGCCCGTTTGTTCTGTAGGTAATGGTATTATCTCCTTCCGTATAATCGGCACGGACCTTTTGAGGAGCTCTTTCCACAGCAAAGGAAGGTGGATTTTTTTCACCTACAGGTGTAAATGTCACAGCAGCCGAACTTTCCGTATAAACTCTTACACGAATGGTTCCATCTGAGGTAGCAATGCGCATTCCGTCGGGTAGCTTTTCAGAAGAAATGAAAGTTCTTTTAACCTCGGGTGCTTCCTTTTCAAATACATAAACCTTGTATTCCCAGGGAGCTAGTTTAAAATTGACTCTTTTGGGTAGAGTGGTTTCCTCGCCTGAAAAATACTCGGTATAAATTCCGTCATGTGCGCCGACCAGAACGGAAGTTAATTGCTCTTCTCCGGAGAGGTTGATGATAGTGACCACTTTGCTATTCCCTTGCTCACGACTGAAGGAGATAACATACTTTTCCTTGTCATTCGGGATCTTTTCGATCCAACCTCCGGCATTACCGTTCCAGAGGGCTTTGTTTTCGCCTTTGAGCTGATTGAGTTTTTTATAAAACGGGAACAATGTTTCATCCGACCAGTCTATAGGGTCCTTGTCGAAGAATTTCAACCTTTTGTTCATGCCCGCTTCCTGCCCGGAATAGATCAATGGCATACCCGGAATAGTATAAGACAACACAGCAAAGGCTTTATGTCCCTCACCAAGTCTTTCGAAAACAGTGCCATTCCAGCTGTTTTCATCGTGGTTGGTAATGAACTGCATCGGATAAGCGCCTTTAGGGTAGTATTCATCCATTTCCTTGAAGATCTCAAAGATTGTGCTTGCCGGTTCGACTCCTTTAGCGATCTGGTTCATTTCATGGTGAAATGGCCACCCGTAATTGGCATTGAAGGCCTCGTTCATCAGCAGAAGATTGTCGGCGTTTTCGGCAACCATCCAGATGGGCTTGATCTTTTCAAGGCGTTCACGGGCATCTTCCCAGAAATCCACAGGAACCATTCCTGCTACATCGCAACGGAATCCGTCAATATCAGCTTCTTCCACCCAAAATTCCATAGCTTCGATCATGGCTTCCCTCATATAGTATTGGTCATAGTCGAGCTGAACCACATCTGTCCAATCCATAGGAGAAATGGGTTGTCCGTTGGAATCCTGAGCGTACCATTCCGGGTGTTTGTAAATCCAGTCAATATCCCAGGCAGAGTGATTAGCTACCCAGTCGATCACCACTTTGAAACCTAAGCCATGGCATTTGTCAACCAATTCCTGGAAGTCTTCAAGCGTACCAAATTCAGGATTTATTCCTTTGTAATCTTTAACCGAATAATAAGATCCCATCGGCTCTTTACGGTTCTTTTCTCCGATGGGGTGGATAGGCATGAACCAGAGGATATCAACACCCAGTTCACGAAGTCTTGGTAAGTGTTTGGCGAAAGCCTCAAAGGTACCTTCCTCAGTGTATTGTCTTACATTGACTTCATAAATGCTGGCATGTTCAGACCAATCCGGTATCGGCGTTTTACTAACCTCATAAGCCTGCTTAGGTGGTTCGAAAGACATCTCCTGAAGATGGTGAAAAATGTCTTGTTCTTCGGAAGTTTTACCCACCTTGCTGCCATCTTTATTTCTGAAAACGAAAGCTATGGCAGCGATTGTTTCATCTTCTCCTATTCCGTAGAGCTCGCCGATTTTGAACTTTAGCTGGTAGGTATTTTTATCGATGCGTTCCAGTTTGACTTCGTCTTTGTTTTCCCCCCAATCGGCCACGACATGTTTCCAATCACCAGGACTTGTGCTGGCAATGGTGATCAGTCCTGTGTGGACATAAATGGGGCCTTTGACGTCCATCAAACCCTGATTGCCCTGAGTGGCATCGTAAGTCAGGGTGACTTCATCGTTTATTCCCGGTTTTTCGGGAGTGACGGTGATCTGAGAAAATAAAAAGGTTGTGCAAAGGAGGAAAGAAAGGATGAAACTGAGCTTTTTCATGTCTTTATTATTTGATACTTTGGTGTAGATAGAAACAAATATAAAAACTAAAAAGCGTTTAGGAGGTATGTTTAGTGTTAATAATACACTTTGTGGTTTTTTAACACATAGTCACATAGCACACAAAGTTCTTTAGAACCTTCCTAGCGGACTATGTGACTTCCGACCTTTGGTACGGAATGGCGCTTTACTCCATATGTTTTAAACAATTATTTAACCAAAATACTCACCGCCACACCACCACCGGCAGCAAGCTTCAAATCCAGCACTGTAGACGCATCCACATCTATTTCGGATATCTTCAGATCCGTCGGATTGTTATCCCAGTGTGCATTCTCACCATCAGCGTAGATGTGAGCAGTGTAAGTTTTACCTTCTTCGAGGAAGTCAAGGGCTACCTGCATCTCCCGAGCATTTTCATCGGTAATGCTGCCCAGGAACCAATTGCCGGTTTCTTTTTCCTTGCGGGCAATAGTTACAAAGTCTCCCGGTTCACCGTTAATGGCGATGGATCGTTCCCAGTCTACCCCAACTTCGCGGATGAATTGTAAGCCTGGCTGACCTTCGTAGTGTTCTATCAGGTCAGCAGCCATTTGTATCGGACTGTAGATCACTACATAAAGCGCCAGTTGCTGGGCAAGGGTGGTGTTAACCTGATTGTCTGGTTTATACCCGTCGAATTTGATGTTGAAAATTCCCGGAGTATAATCTATCGGTCCGGCAAGCATTCTGGTAAAAGCAACAATTGGCAGATGTTCCGGAGGATTACCTCCGTCATTCGACCAGGCGTTGAATTCCTGTCCGCGCAATCCTTCTCTTGAAATGGCATTCGGATAGGTCCTGCGGATCCCTGTTGCTTTGATAGGTTCGTGAGCGTTGATGGCCACTTCGTATTTTGCCGCAGTCTCCAGAGCTCTTCTGTAATGATTGACCATCCATTGCCCGTGGTGGTATTCCCCTTTTGGAATGAGTGGACCAACATATCCTGTTTTTACGTTATGAATGCCCAATCTTTGCATGAGGGCATAGGCGGTATCCATTTGCTGATCATAGGTGCGCGGAGCGGCAGAAGTTTCGTGGTGCATGATGATTTCCACACCTTTCTCTTTGGCATAACGAACGACTTCTTCAATATCGTAATCAGGATATGGCGTTACAAAGTCAAACACCCCTTCCCGGTCTTCAAAACCGATCCAGTGTTCCCAGCCGGTATTCCAGCCTTCGACCAATAATCCGCCGATATTGTTGGCTGAGGCAAAGTCGATGAAGCTTTTGGCGTTTTCGGTTGTTGCGCCGTGCTTGCCGCTGGCTAAGTCCCATCTTGATTTATCCAGATGCATTTCCCACCAGATTCCGGCATAGGTCATTGGTTTGAACCAGGAAACGTCACCCAGTTTGTTGGGTTCATTCAGATTGACGATCAATCTTGAGTCGATAAGGTCAGTCGCTTTTTCTGCGATCTGGATAGTTCTCCAAGGCGTTTTGAATGGCAGTGGTACTCTGGCTTTATATCCGGTAATATCGGAGCCTACCAGTTCGCTGGTCATTTTGTAGGTATCATTATCCACTTTAAGGGTCATACCTGAGTAATTGGTAAGATTGGCTTCGTGGAAGGAGAGGTAAAGGCCTTCGGCAGTTTTCATTGTTACCGGAGTATTCACCGCATTTTCGGGAATGTAGGTCTGTGCAAGATTTGGATGGTCACGTTTGCTGATTGCATCGATTCCGGAGAATGGAGTTGTATTGTAAAGATGTTCGTAAATATCCCAGTCGCCAGGGATCCACCAGCAGGTGTGATCGCCGGTCAGTTGGAATTCCGTGTTTTCATCAGTAATGATGATAGAATCTTTGCCTTCGTGTTGAGGAAAAGCATATCGGAAAGCCACACCATCGTCATAAGCTCTGAAGATGAGGTTGAGTTTTCTTCCTGATTCGCCTGTTTCCTGCAGGGCAAGGGTGAGTTCATTGCAATGGTTATGAACATCTATTTGTTCTCCCCAGGGCATTTGCCAGGTTTCTTCGATAGTAGTTGATTTCGAGTTGGTAATTTCAAAGTCCCCTGCCATTGCCGGCCATTCCTGGAATTCAAATCCAAGTGACGAAGGTTTGATGACGGCTGTTTCTCCTTTGTTTACCGAATAAGATATTTGTCCGGTGGAATCAAGGCTCACGTCGATGGTGATGCTGCCGTCAGGTGAGGAAACACTTGTTTCGGAAGTCTCGGTGCCGGATTGGTCGGCACATCCGGTGAGGGCTAATCCGATAAGGCTTAATAATAATAATAAATTGAATCGCATTTTGTGAAATTTGAATGATGGTTTATAAATGTATGTTTTAACCGCAAGTGGAACATAGTGACATCCCGAATGAGATTTTAAATCGAATGCACACGCAGTGTCGGGAGTAAGCAATGGAAGCGCAAGGGTCGCAAAGTATTATTTTGTCCTTTGGAAATTGATTCTTGTTTCTTTCATTTTTCAGAATACCTGAAAAATGTCACCGGCACATGGTCTGCATCAACGGGGCGAGTTTTTTCCTCAAGGCACTTCCCGAGCAGTTATGATTATTTACAATGATACAAAAAGCCAGCTTTTTTCCCTGATTATTGGTGGCATAACCTGCAAAGGATCTTACGTTTTCCAGCGTACCGGTTTTGGCGCGAAGCCTTCCCTCGGCAACTGTACCCCGGAGGTAATATTTCAATCCTCCTGATTTACCTGCAATGGGTAGGGATTCATAAATGGTACTGCTAATCTTTGAGTCTAGGTTTGTTTTCCGCAGGAGTGACGCCATAAATTTAGCTGTAACCAGGTTTGTTCTGGAAAGGCCACTGCCATCCGACTGACTGACTCCGTCAAAGGAAAGTCCCCGTTGTTTCCAGAATTCTTCAATAGCTTTCAAGCCCTTTTGAGCTTCGGTTCCTTCTCCGGATTGTCTTTTGCCAAGGGCTTTCAAAAATGTTTCGCAATAAAGGTTTACACTTTTGATGTTGGTGCGCTTGATGATGGTTTTAAGATCTGGGGAATAATGAGTGTACAGGGTTTTCCTGTTCTTTTCCAACGGAACCTGGAGCAGTCTGTCAGTGGTGGCTCCCTTAGAGGTCGGAACATTGATATTGGCCAATTGATTTTTTAATTTTTGGGCAGCGAAAAGAGGCGGATCAGGTAAGGAGCCTTTGATGGTGAATTTTTGGTTGCCAACGGGAATGGTTCCGCGAACGTATCTTTCATAGGCATATGGAGCTCCATAGATATAGGCGTTGTCGCCGCTGCCTTTTTTGGCTGATTTGACCTCGTTATAAAATGCCAGTCCTTCGACTTCAGGTTCGATATCCATGATCCTTGGCGATGCCTTTAATTGAGGGTTTTGCAGGAAATGCAGGTAGTAAAGATTTTCATGGAAGTTAAGTCCCCACACCCCGGCAGCGTAATAGTTCCCCAGGTCTATCCAGGGCCAGTCCGGCGCATTGACGGTGCTGCCAAACCAGGACGCATCACCTATGATATGCCCCTCAACACACAAAATGTTTTTTTGTAAAATGGCGTAGACAAAATTACCCAGTACGTCTTCCATGGAATCCGTTCCTTCCATTAATGGGGATGCCAGCGTGGGGTCTCCGTATCCTTTTATATACAGGTCCCCTTTTAGGTTCCCCTGTTTGTCAATCTCCCCGGAATACTGGAGTTCTGTTTTGAATTTATAATTGCTTCCCAATACTCCTGCTGCAGTGGAGGTGGTAACAACTTTTAAAATGGAGGCAGGGATCAGACTTTGATCAGCATTATGAGAGGCTACCGTTTTCCCTGTTTTGACATCTATCACGCTTATTCCGACCGAGGCATGTTTGAAGGCGGGGTCTTTGAGTAGTAGGTTAATTTGGTTTTGGATATCGCCTGACTGAGCAGAAATAATAACGGGCAATAAGTAGAAAAATAAAAGGGCTTTTATTCTGGTCATAAGGTTAATATTAATTTTTTCATAAATATACATCAGGATCAGATATGTTAAAGTTTGAAAAAACTGACTAAAAAATGTCACGTTTTAAGTCCTCGTGGCTTTTATAAATAGGGGATTAGCGCTGAGCAGTGACGGCCTCACTCAGAGTGAGGCCGTCACTGAGTGAAGTGAAATTTTAAACAAACAGGTCTCCATTCTCAAATTTACGGAATTAGCTGAAAATGTTGTTTTTTGTTTTTCTGCATTTGTGTGATTTGGTGGTATGTGTTTTCCCAGGGCCGGAACGTTAAGTGGAGGGCGGCGCGGAGCCTGTCCGCGGCACATGGTGCCGGGAGACGAGCAGGACAAGGGATGGGAGTGTAGCGGACAGCCCGACCCAAGCGAAGCGATGGGATGGCCCCTGATTATTTTTGCAAAATCTTTGTTTTAATCCTTGAAAACCAGTTAAAAGAATAAAAAATAGTGCCTGTGCAATAATTCAAAGAATAAGGTAGTTCTATAGGTGAAATTTTTAATTAATCAAACAGAGCTATATGCAGCAAAACTTTACAACTGAATTATTAGTAAAATACCTTTACCACGAAACAACACCCTCTGAAAGACACGCTATTAACCAGGAACTCATAAACAATTTCATGCTGCGTGAAGAATTCTCAGAGTTGTTGTTCGCCTTTCAACAATTGCCTAAAGTAAAGTTTAAGCCATCTAAGACCTCCGTTCAAAACATTTTGAATTATAGTAAAGAGACGGCACTTGAAGAATTGGCTTGATTGAATCGAGAATATTTTACAATAAAAAAGTCTTTAGCGGAGTAATCTGCTAAAGACTTTTTTAATTTATTTTGGGTTTAAATTTGGTTTTAAAGAACAATTTATTTATTTTTGACACTCAATTAAAACAAAAAGTTAAAAACAGCAATCATGACAGATAAAGAAAGAGATGCCAAATTAAAAGCCCTGGAGCTCGCAGTTGACCGTCTGGAAAAAACCTATGGAAAAGGTACGGTAATGCGTCTTGGCGATAAACAAGTAATGGATGTAGAAACCATTCCTTCCGGTTCCCTTGGATTGGATATTGCTCTAGGTGTGAACGGTTTTCCCAAAGGGAGAGTCGTGGAGATTTATGGTCCAGAATCTTCCGGAAAAACAACTTTGGCGATCCATGCTATTGCGGAATGTCAAAAGCAAGGTGGAGTAGCTGCCTTTATTGACGCAGAGCATGCCTTTGACCGGTTTTATGCCGAAGCACTTGGTGTCGATACAGAGAATCTGCTCATTTCTCAGCCGGATAATGGTGAGCAGGCACTCGAAATCACCGAAAATCTTATTCGTTCAGGAGCTATCGACATCATTGTTGTGGATTCTGTTGCTGCTTTGGTTCCAAGAAGTGAGATCGAAGGAGAGATGGGAGATTCCAAAATGGGATTGCAGGCACGTTTGATGTCTCAGGCGATGAGGAAATTAACGGGTACAATTGGAAAAACTGGTTGCTGCTGTATTTTCATTAACCAGCTGCGTGAGAAGATTGGGGTAATGTTTGGAAACCCGGAAACAACTACTGGTGGTAACGCTTTGAAATTTTACGCATCCCAACGTTTGGATATTCGTAAATCCGGTGCAGCGATTAAAGATAAAGAAGGAAATGTAGTCGCTAATCACGTTAAGGTGAAAGTGGTTAAGAACAAGGTAGCTCCTCCATTTAGAGTTGCAGAATTTGATATTGTATTTGGAGAAGGTATCTCTAAAGTTGGTGAGATTGTTGACCTCGGTGTGGATCATGATATTATTGGAAAAAGCGGTGCCTGGTATAGTTATGACGGCGCCAAGATCGCTCAGGGGCGTGAAGCTGCCAAGCAGTTTTTGAAAGACAACCCGGAGTTGGCTTTGGAAATTGAACATAAGATCAAAGAGAAGATCGTTGGTCCTCAAAATAATGATGATAAGAAAGATGCTGTTGAAGAGCAATCTGCTTCCTCCAATGGTGTTAAATAATATTGACCACTTACTTATTAAGATTAATTGCTACAAAATGCAGGTCTGCTAAACTGGAGAATGTTTAGCAGACCTCTTTTTTTGTAAACGCCTACGAACCCGCCTTCCCGGCATTTGGCCTGCCTGCGATGCGGAGCAGACAGGTACGGGACAGGCTCTGACGTTGGGGGACAGATGCACGAATAAGTTTTTATTAGGAAGCGGTTAAAAATCCATAGGCTCCGATTTTGTTTTTTATATTGGTGTAATTCATAACTTCAAACTAAATTCGTGCATTCGTGGTTAGACAAAAGGGTTTTTTAACTTAAAATCCTACCTTTATCCGCTGATTAAAAAAGGAGATTAAGCGTGAATTACCTTACACTGGAGCAGGTTTCGAAATCGTATGGAGAAAAGGTGCTTTTTGACAAGATCGATATGACTGTCAATAAAGGACAAAAGGTGGCGTTGGTGGCCAAGAATGGAGAAGGGAAAAGTACCTTGCTCCGGGTTATTGCCGGTCAGGAAGCTGTAGAGGGAGAGACATCTAAATTGATGATGCGTCGCGGTATCAGTGTTGGTTTTTTGGAGCAGGAACCAGATTTTTATGAAGAGCATACCATTTTGGAAGCTGTTCTGGATTCTGACAACCCTCTTATTCAGGCAACAAAGCGATATGAATATGCTTTGTTGAAACCTGAAGATACTCAGGAAATGATGGAAGCCTCTGCCGTCATGGATGACCTGAAGGCCTGGGATTTCGAGGCAAGGATCAAAGAAGTTTTATTCAAGCTGAATATCACGGAGCTGGATAAACAAATCAGAACACTCTCAGGAGGGCAGAAAAAAAGACTTGCTTTAGCAAAACTGGTTATTGATGAGCCCGACTTTTTAATTCTTGACGAGCCTACCAACCATCTTGATCTCGAAATGATCGAATGGTTGGAAGAGTATCTCAGTAGCCCCAATTTGACTATCCTGATGGTTACCCACGATCGCTATTTTTTGGAAATAGTCTGTAACCAGATCATCGAACTGGACAGGGGAAAGGTTTATAAGTACAATGGCAACTATACGGAGTTTCTTCAGAAAAAAGCCATTCGTCATGAGAACGAAAGCATTGAAATGGAGAAGAACCGGAAGTTGATGAAGAAAGAACTGGAATGGGTGAACCGTATGCCAAAAGCCAGGGGGACAAAAGCCAAATCCAGGGTGGATGCTTTTTATGAACTCAAGGAGAAATCAAAGAACAGGACCAATAACCAGGAATTGCAGATCCAAATCAAAGGGCAGCGACTAGGCAAAAAAATACTGGAAGCCCATTATATCAGCAAGGCTTTTGGCGATATCAAAATTGTCAAGGATTTCCATTATAAGTTTAAGAAACAAGAAAAAGTTGGAATCGTTGGTCCCAACGGGGTTGGTAAATCGACCTTTATGGGATTATTGACCAAACAGGTCCGGCCTGATGCAGGACAGGTGGTAGTGGGAGGCAATACAGTTTTTGGTTATTATACCCAGGATGGAATTCTTCTTGACGAGGATAAAAGAGTCATTGAAGTAATTCGGGATATTGCGGAATTCATTCCCATGGAAAACGGGAGAAAGCTGACAGCAGAACAAGCCCTGGAACAATTCCTGTTTGACAGGAAGAAGCAACAGGTTTATGTATCTAAATTGAGTGGCGGGGAAAGGCGTAGACTATATTTGTTGACAGTTTTGATGGAAAATCCGAACTTCCTGATCCTGGATGAGCCTACCAATGATTTGGATATTATTACGCTGAACATTCTTGAAGAGTTTTTGTTAGCTTTTCCGGGTTGTGTAATAATTGTGACTCACGACCGCTATTTTCTGGATAAACTGGCAGATCATTTATTTGTCTTTGAAGGAGAAGGTAAGGTTAGAGACTTCAACGGGACCTATACTGAGTATAGAGAAAAGCAAAAGCTTGAAATCCAGGAGCAACGAAGACTGGCTGAAAAAACGGAAAAGCCAAAGGTAAAAGCTCAGGACCAGCAACCTGGATTGACTTATGAGCAGCGCAAACAACTCAGTCGACTTGAGAAAAAGATCAGCAAATTGGAGGAACGAAAAGCTGAACTGGAAGCAAAATTCACAGACACTAATATTAGTCAGGAAGATATCATCAGTCTTTCGAAAGAACTGGAGGAGGTCAAAGAGACCATTGAAGAAGTAGAGATGGAGTGGATGGAGTTGGTTGAAAAAGGCTGAAACAAGCAATAAAATCATTGTTCCGCTCAGCACATTTGTACACCAAAAGATAGTAAAAGCAGCAATTTTGAACCTAAAACGGTACTTTTTTGCAAAAAAACGGTAAATTGCAGCTGTATAATAACACACCATCCAATTATACAGCGATTATCTACTAAAGGAATATTAATGGGGATGTGAATGATTTTGCATTTCCAGAGATGCTACACACTACATATAGGTTTACTATATCAGGGGACAATAAACAAACTCACACCTGATATGGCTATTCTTTAAAACCAATCGGTTTTTATTTTTTTACTTTCTGTTCAGAAAGTAACCTTTCTCAATTTTCTCTGCATTAAAGAATATTACGATGCATTTGCAGCATTCTGCATATGTCATTGTTTTCTGGCATTTTATGCCGGGAAGCCGGGAAATAACATACTATAATACTATTGAGAACTGCACGTAATGGCCATTTTCCTCCCGGATGGTTTTGCGTCAACAACACAAAACAGTACGATGAAGCACCCAGTTAACTGGCTTGCATTTCTGACATTTGCCCTTTTGGCAAATACTGTCTTTGGACAAGCACCGGATCGCCAGAGTTCCATTTTTCACGCTCCCCTATTCAGTGAACTCGAATGGCGAAATGTCGGCCCAATGAGAGGCGGTCGAAGCGTAGCGGTTACCGGAGTACCCGGTAATCCTATGACCTATTTTATGGGTTCCACCGGAGGTGGATTATGGAAGACAACAGATGGCGGGATTAAATGGAAGAATATTTCTGACGGGCACTTTAATAGTGGCTCAGTCGGAGCTATTGCCATAGCTCCATCTAATATAGATATAATCTACGCAGGTATGGGCGAACATGCAGTTCGTGGAGTGATGACTTCTCACGGCGATGGCATGTATAAATCTCTGGATGGCGGTAAAACCTGGAAATATATCGGCTTGCCGGATTCAAGGCATATTGCTTCCATCAACATACATCCGGAAAACCCGGATAAATTATTCGTTGCCGTTCAGGGAGCATTATATGGACCAACGGAAGAGCGAGGTGTATACAAGTCTGAAGATGGAGGACAAACCTGGCGGAAAGTTTTATTCGTAAATGAAACAACAGGAGCTTGTGACCTGAGCATGGATGTTAAGAATCCTGAAGTTTTATATGCCGGTATGTGGGATCATCAACGTTTTCCGTGGAAGATCAGAAGTGGTGGAAATGGTTCCGGTCTGTATAAATCTACCGATGGGGGTGAAAGCTGGCACAGATTGTATAATGGGTTGCCAAAATCGATGGGGAAAGTTGGCATTTCTGTTTCACCGGCTGACCCAAATGTGGTTTATGCTAATATTGAAGCTGAGAATGGTGGTGTTTTTAGATCTGATGATGGAGGAGAGCTTTGGCAACAGGTCAATTCAGAACGAGTGACCTATGCGAGATCATGGTATTACATGGAGATCTTTGCAGACCCACAAGAAAAAGAAACCGTATATGTGCTCAATGCCCCAATGTTGAAATCAACAAATGGCGGACAGACTTTTGAGCGAATAAAAAATCCACATGGCGACCAACATGACCTTTGGATCAACCCTGACAAACCGGGTAACATGATCCTGGGGAACGATGGAGGTGCCTGTATAACATTTAATGGGGGAGAAAGCTGGTCATCGCAATCCAATCAACCCACCGGCCAGTTTTACAGGGTGATTGCTGACAACCGTGTTCCGTATTATATCTACGGAGGACAGCAGGATAATTCAGCTATTGCCATTGGAAGTCGGCCTGGTGCCGACAACTCCCCCATCCAGTATTACCGTGTAGCCGGAGGAGAAAGTGCCTTTCTTGCATTTGACCCTGCAGACCCACAGTTGATTTACGGAGGAAGTTACCAGGGCAATATTTCAGTCTACGATCACAAGACCAAAACCACTAAGGATATTATGGCCTACCCGCAAATCGGGTTGGCCTCCTTGCCAAGGAAGATGAAATATCGCTTCAATTGGAATGCTCCAATCGTGGCCTCTCCTCAGCAACCGGAAGTTATTTATCATGCGGCTAATGTGGTGATGAAAACTTCCAATGAAGGGCAAAGCTGGGAAGTCATCAGTTCCGATCTTACTCGTGACGAACCGAGAAGACAGGAACGTGGTGGTGGGCCGTTTACCAATGAAGGAGCCGGAGGCGAGAATTACAATACGATCAGTTATTTGGTCGCATCCCCGCACAGTTATGGAGAACTATGGGTCGGTACAGATGATGGATTAGTGCACTTGTCCAAAGATGATGGTCATTCCTGGCAGGAAATTACCCCTCCTGATATTGGAGAGGCTCTTATCAACTGCATTGAAGTTTCTCCTCACCGGGAAGGTGCTGCTTATGTGGTAGCTACCAAATACAAATTCAACAACCTTGCTCCTATGATCTATTTTACCGATGATTTTGGAGAAAATTGGGTTAAACTAACGAACGGAATTGATCCCGAACATTTTGTCCGGGTGGTAAGAGAGGATACTGAACAACCGGGTATCCTGTATGCAGGAACGGAAGCAGGATTGTATATCTCTACTGATTTTGGAAGTAAATGGCACAGGTTTCAGCTCAATTTGCCAGTTTGCCCAATCAATGATCTGTTCATCAGGGACAATGATTTGATTGCGGCCACTTCAGGAAGAGGTTTTTGGGTTTTGGATGATCTGAGTGTGATTCAGCAGAGTAGGAATAAGTTGTTGAGCAAAAAGATGCTGCTGTTTGAAACGACCCCTGTATATCTGCAAAAGTTGCCGGCATTGAAGAAAGGGCAATCGGTAAAAAAGTATGCAGCAAACGGCATGGTCATCGATTATTATCTGCCCGATCATATTGATTCCACCACAATGGTGAGTCTTGAGATTCTGGATATGAACGGGTATTTATTGAGGTCCTATACCAATAAAAATGATTTAAATTATAAGGAATATGAAGGTGGGCCTCCTCCTCTACAGGTTTTACCTGCAAAAAAAGGTATCAACCGGTTTTACTGGGATTTCAGGCGGGAGACGCTTTCCGGGGTGAAAGACGTATTTATGATGGGAGATTATCGGGGAAGTCTTGTATCTCCCGGGAAATATCTGGTGCGTTTGACTAAAGGAAAAGAAAAACAGGAGGTCGTTATCAATGTATTAGCTGACCCGAATCTGGAAGTGAGTGCAGAAGATTACATTGAGCAGCAGGAAGTTTTGAGGTCTGTTGATGAAACGGTCAACAAGATTCATGCTTCTGCTAATTCACTATTGGCCATTGATGGTCAACTGGACAACCTGATCAATTATTTGCAAAATGTCGAAGGAGCAGAATCTCTCGTGAAGATCGGAAAAGGTGTTTCTCTTAAGATTGATAACCTGGTCAATAACCTGGTTCAACCAAAGCAAAAGACTCATCAGGATGTCATCAATTTTGAGAACAGCCTCAATGCTGAATTGATCAACCTGAGGACACGTGCCGAAAGTCATGATCCACGGATTTCATTAGGTATTAAACAAAGACTCGAAGATCTAATGGAGGAATGGCGTCAATATGAAGAGGTACTGGAATCCATTCTGGAGGTGGATATTGTGGAATTTAATGAGATGTACCGGGAGAAAGGAATTCCTGCTTTGATTGTGCCTGGTGGGAAGGCTAGTAATCCGTAAGATAATAATCTGGGTTTTCGGAAAGTTTCAAGAGACTACTACTTCGAAACCTGCCTTCAGACGCAGTAGGCAGGTTCAATATTCCTTGTTCGATATTTCATTATTCTGAAAAAACAGGACAGAATAATGAAATATCGAATACCGAATATCCAATTATGAAGTTTTTATCCATTCAGATTTTCAGTAAATCGCTTTGGATTTTCTTACAGATTAAACAAGTCCGGTTTTTTATTTGATATTTTGTCTCCTCCCTAAAGGACAGAGTAAAGGAAATGGTCTTTTTATATTTGGGTTCAGTATGTTTGAATCAGTAATTTAAAATTCAATTGCGTTGGCTTTTAAGCCGGCGAATAAGAGGTAAGCTATTAACCGCAGGCCTTCAGGCCTTTTCGTTACTCTTTAAGAAGGAAATAAAAAAAGCCCGCTGCGAACCTCGCAGCGGGCTTTTGTCTTTATATAACAGCGTATTACAACCGCTGTTTAATCTCTACAATTTCGTAACCTTCGATCACATCGCCAACTTTGATGTCGTTGTAGTTTTTGATGCTGACACCACATTCCATGCCGGCTTTAACTTCCTTAACGTCATCTTTGAAACGTTTCAGGGAGGATAATTCACCAACCACACCTTCTTTGGTAGGATAGATCACGATACCTTCGCGGATCAATCGCAAGTTTGAATTTCTGGTAATCGTGCCTTCTCTTACGAAGCAACCGGCAATGGTTCCCACTTTACTGATTTTAAAGGTTTCTCTAACCTCAACCTGGGCAGTGATTTTCTCTTCCTTGGTAGGTTCGAGCAATCCTTCGATCGCCATCTTGATCTCTTCAATGGCTTCATAAATGATGGAATAAGTTTTGATCTGTACTCCCTCCTTCTCTGCCAACTGACGGGCATTGATCGATGGACGTACCTGGAAGGCAATAATGATGGCGTCAGAAGCAGAAGCCAGCATTACGTCAGATTCAATTACCTGACCAACGGCTTTGTGAATTACATTTACCTGTACCGTTTCAACAGACAGTTTGATCAAGGAATCGGAAAGTGCCTCGATAGATCCATCCACGTCACCTTTAACGATGAGGTTGAGTTCCTTAAAGTTACCCAAAGCCAGACGACGACCGATCTCATCAAGACTGATACGCTTGGTGGCTCTGTTGGTCTGCTCACGAAGGATTTGGGCACGTTTGTTAGCAATTTGACGAGCTTCAGTTTCGCTCTCCATCACTTTGAATCGTTCCCCTGCCTGTGGCGCACCACTCAGACCAAGTACCATTACCGGGCTTGAAGGTCCGGCCTTCTTAATTCGTTTACCGAATTCATTGTACATGGCTTTGATCTTCCCGGAATGTTCACCCGCTACGACAGCATCACCAATGCTGAGGGTTCCATTCTGTACCAAAATCTTGGCAACATATCCTTTACCTTTATCCAGAGATGCTTCCAGAATCGCTCCAAGAGCTTCTCTGTCAGGGTTCGCTTTCAATTCCTGAACTTCTGCTTCAAGTAATACTTTTTCCAGCAACTCATCAATATTTTCCCCTGTCTTGGCGGAAATATCCTGTGACTGGTATTCTCCTCCCCATTCTTCGATCAGGAGGTTCATATTGGCCAGTTCTTGCTTGATACGCTCAGGTTGAGCCCCCGGTTTATCAATCTTGTTGATGGCGAAGATCATCGGGACACCTGCAGCCTGTGCGTGACTGATCGCCTCTTTCGTCTGAGGCATGATGTTGTCATCCGCTGCAATGATGATGATTGCGATATCGGTCACTTTGGCACCACGGGCACGCATCGCCGTAAAGGCTTCGTGACCCGGTGTATCGAGGAAGGTGATCTTTTGGTCATTCACCTTTACCTCGTAAGCTCCGATGTGCTGGGTGATACCTCCGGCTTCACCTTCGGCAACTTTGGTTTCCCTGATGTAGTCAAGCAAAGATGTTTTACCGTGGTCAACGTGACCCATAACGGTAACGATTGGTGCTCTTGGTGTAAGATCTTCCGGATCATCCTCTATCTCGAGTTCGTCATCCGCTTGTTCTTCCACACTGATGAATTCAACTTCGCGATCAAATTCACCTGCCACCAATTCGATGATCTCAGCATCCAGACGCTGGTTGATAGAAACCATAACACCTAGGTTCATACAGGACATGATCACCTCGGAAACTTCGACATCGAGCAAGCTTGCGAGCTCAGAAACGGAGATGAACTCTGTAAGCTGCAATTTTTCATCAACTCCTTCGAGTTCCTTCATCTCCTCACGTTCACGGTGTTTCTCTCTGTGATCTCTACGGAGTTTTTGTCTGGTCTTTTTAGACCCTCCCTGGATTCTGGCGAGGGTTGCTTTTAGTTTTTCTTCAATTTCTTTCTTGGAGATCTCTTTTACTTCTTCGCGGCGACCTTTTCCACCTCTGTTTCCACCTCTGTTGTCTCTGCGACCACCTCTGTTTCCACCTCTGTTGTCTCCGGAGGTTACCACTTTCTTCCTGCGACGGCGGCGTTTCTTTTCTCCATCGTCACCACCCTCACTTTTTTTATTTCCTGCAGTACCTTTGTTTTTATTTCCTTCCGCTTGCTTGCCGGCATCTGCTTCTTTTTTCTTTTTCTTAGGCTTCTTGAATTTGTCAATATCGATTTTACCCTGAATTTTCAACCCCCTGAGTTCAGGAGCGTTGGCCTTCATGAGTTCATCTTTCTTTTTGGCCTCTTCTTCCTCTTCCTTTTTTTCAGGCTTCTTCTTGTCATCCTCTGCTTTTGTTGCTTTTGCAGGTTTTTCTGTAGGAGCTTCTTTTTTTGCAGGAGCAGGAGCTTTCTCTTCCTTGGAAGCTTTTGGTGCTTCAACAGGTTCTTCTACCGGAGCAGCCGGGCTTTCTTCTTCAACGGCTTTCTCTTCTTCTTTCTTAGCTTTAGGAGGAGAAGTCTTTTTAGTTGTTTTGGGTTTGTCAAGATCAATTTTACCTAGGACCTTAGGCTTGGGCAATTCTGCCTTGATCACTTCCTCCTTAGGCTCCTCTTCAGCCTTAGGTTCCTCAACTTTCTCTGGTTCAGGTTTAGCGTCTTCCACAGGAGGTTCCGGAATGTCTTTTTTGAAAATTGGAGCAGGAGTTTCTTTTTCAGGTTCGGTAGCAGGAGCTTCGCCAGGAGTGTCTTTGGCACCAGGACGGGTACCGATGATGAGTTTGTCAGCTTTCTCCTTGATAGCAATGGATTTCTGAAATTTATTCAGCAATTCGGTGTACATTTCATCGGTCACCTTGGCGGTTGGCTTTTCGTCAATCTCAAAGCCTGCACCATTGAGGTGTTCAACGATCGTATGAATACCTACATTGAGTTCTTTTGCTACCTTAATTAAACGCTTCATTCAAAAGTTTTTCAAAAATGCAATTCGTTTATTAATAAGCAAAAGCGAATCCATTATAAAGAAGTACTTACATGTGTTTATTTTTTAGTTAATAATACCATTGTACATCTCGAATATGCTTTTACTTATCAAACGAAGCTACGGAAAGGAGATATTTCCGATCCGTAGCTTTTAATTTTCTGCAAATATAAACGGAATACCCGCTATTTGTACAGAAAATACAGCTATTTATAGCCTATTTAGTTATTTATTCCTCAAATTCTGCTGCTAAAATGCCCGTTACATCATCAATTGTTTCCTCTTCGAGGTCAGTACGGCGCAGCAATTCGTCTTTACTTAATTGTAAAACACTTTTGGCAGTATCGCATCCGATAGCCTTCAACGCATTGATTACCCAGTCATCGATTTCATCGCTGAATTCGTCCAGATCGACATCATCGATTTCAATTTCTTCCTGAGTATTACGGAATACGTCTATTTCAAAATCAGTTAGTTGACTTGCCAGTTTAATATTTGAACCACCTTTACCAATAGCCAGGGAAATCTGGTCCGGCTCAAGGTAAACGGAAGCTCTCATTTCATCCAGGTCAAGGACAATATTGGATATTTTTGCCGGGGTTAATGCACGCTGGATGAACAGGTTGGTGTTATTGGTGAAGTTTACAATATCGATGTTTTCATTGTTCAGCTCGCGCACGATTCCATGGATCCTGGATCCTTTCATACCAACACAAGCACCCACCGGATCAATTCTGTCATCATAAGATTCCACAGCAATTTTCGCACGCTCACCTGGTATACGAACGATCTTTTTAACGGTAATCAAACCATCCTCGATCTCAGGAACTTCCTGCTCAAGTAGTTTTTCAAGGAATGATGTATCTGTCCTTGAAACAATAACTACCGGATTATTGTTCCGCATCTCTACTTCTTTTATGATTCCGCGTACCATGTCGCCTTTACGGAAATAGTCTCCTTTGATCATTTCATTACGAGGGAGAATCAGCTCCGTATCAGTGGCATCATCAAGAATGAGAATCTCTCTTTTCAGTATCTGGTGTACTTCACAACTCACAATTTCACCAACTCTTTCGGTATATTGCTTATAGATCTCGTCTTTCTCCAATTCCATGATTCTGGAAATAAGGGTCTGACGGGCGGCCATAATTGCACGGCGACCAAAATTTTCCAGGAATAATTGCTCATAACATTCTTCCCCGATTTCATAATCTTCATCAATGGACAGCGCTTCGGAAATAGAAATCTGAGCATTGTCATCTGTCACCTCTCCGTCGGGTACAATTTCACGCACACGCCACAATTCAAGGTCACCATTAGTGGTGTTTACAATTACATCAAAGTTCTCATCAGAACCGTATTTTTTACGGATGAGCGTTCTGAAAACGTCCTCCAAAACACGCACCATGGTAGGACGGTCTATATTTTTTCCTGATTTAAACTCAGAAAATGTTTCTACGAGATTCATAGTAACTTATTTTGAAAATGATATCTTAACTATTGCTTTTTTTATATTGTCGAAGGCTATGTTATGATGTAAAACCACAGTCTTTTTCTTTTTGCCTTCTTTGACCCTGGTCTTTTCCTCTAATATTATGCCTTCATCTGAAACTTCGGTGAGTGTGCCCGTTATGGTATCACCTTCGTGTTGTTTCACTTCCAGTTTTCTGCCAATATGTTTAGGGTATTGTCTTTTCAATTTGAGCGGACGACCAACTCCCGGAGAGGATACTTCCAAAACATACTTTTCTCCCAACCATCCATGCTCTTCAATATGATGTTCCAGGTATCGACTGATTTTTTGGCAGGTTTGGAAACTCACTCCTTCATCACTGTCAATAAAAACTTCAATTCTGTTTGTCGGAAGTGATTTTAATTCAATAAGGAAGCAGGATGAAAAAGCCTCTTCGGCAAATTTTTGATCAAGTAACTCGTTTAACTTTTGCTCTATCACAGTTTATATAATTAAAAAGAGGGAACAAAAAGTGTTCCCTCTTTTTTAAGATTTCCAATTTGATGCCGCAAAGGTAAGGTTTTTTTTTAACCTGTGCAAGCCGGAGGGTTTATGCTTTGCAATCCATACGCTTTTCCTGAAACATATAATAAGTCTCTAATCCCCAATTCTTTTCATAGGCAGGTTCAAGTCTATTCCAAACAACTGCGGTTCTGAATTGCGTAAAGAAGCTGTTACGCCGAGAACCGCAAAGAAGCGCGAAGTTGCGCTGAGAAAGAGCAAAATCAATACCCTCCACAACTTCCTATACCATGTGTGTGCAATGTCGCTAAAGCTCTTTTTTATTGACCTACTCCAATGTAAGGAGACTGGTACGCGGCTGCTTCAACCCGTGTCATTTTCCCTCACACCTCATTCGTGCATTCGTGGCTCCAACAATCGTGCAAAGAAAAACGTCTGCCTCGCAACAGCAAGACAGACGCATCAAAACAAAACGAAAAACCAACTTTAAACAAGTTCTTATATATCTTCGAGCCGTATCGGCTAATAATCGATTTACATGTAAAACCACACAAACCGCTAAATTGTTGCTTCCCGATTGTTAATGATTTCTTAAAAAAATCATTATATCCGGATTTTTCCAATTTAATTGTCCGGTTCGGGGCGCATTTTTACTGGTATGGTAAGGACTTTTCCTTTACGGTTAACAGTGACATCCAGTACGTCACCAACTTTTGATAAACCAATAACTTCGGCTAGATCAGGAACGTCTCGGATCGCTTTATCATCCACTTTTATAATTACATCTTTTGGATACAAACCGGCATACTGTGCGGATCCTTTATCTTCCAGTCTGTCAATAACAACCCCCTGGCTGATATTGACGCCCAGTTGTTGAGCCGTTTCACTATCCAACGGGTAAATGTTTACTCCCAGGAAAGCACGACGGTAACTTCCATACTGGATGATATCATCGGCGATTCGTTTTACCAGATTGATAGGAATAGCAAAAGAATACCCCTGGAAAACTCCTGTTTGGGAAGCAATAGCAGTATTAATACCCAGCAATCGACCGTTAGCATCGATCAGTGCACCGCCACTATTTCCGGGGTTTACAGCTGCATCTGTCTGAATAAATGATTCAATAGCATCTCGATCTTTCAACAACCGCAGGCTGCGGCCTTTGGCGCTGACGATTCCTGCAGTTACCGTAGACGTCAGATCGAAGGGATTGCCCACAGCAAGTGTCCATTCCCCAACAAGAGCCTTGTCTGAATCGGCAAGTTCCAGCGTTGGCAGGTTGTTGGCTTCAATCTTAATAATTGCGAGATCGGTTTTTTTATTAGTACCAATGACTTTTGCATTGAATTTACGATTGTCAAATAAGGTAACCTCCAGTTCATCAGCAAACTCCACAACATGGTTGTTAGTGACGATATATCCATCGGAAGTGTAGATAACTCCTGAACCGGTACCGCTCATTGGTTTGTCATCTCCAAAGAAAAAGCGGAAGGGGTCGTCAGAATAATTATTGTTGTTGGCATTGACCTTTCCTGCTTTGGCGGAAATATGCACAACTACCGGCTGAGCCATCTGGGCTGCTTTGGTGAAATCAAAGGCATTCGATGCCGGCACAGGTCGTTTATTTACATAATTGACCTGCTGGGACGGAAGTTCAGTAGCGGCATTCGCGGTTTCGGAATCTTTTTCAAACAATGAAACACCGCCAAGGGCAATCAGCCCTCCGAAAACAGCGGCTAAGAGAAATGAAAGAAACTGTTTCATACGTTTTTGTTTTAGTATTGGACCAGACCTGGGGCGCGTATAAAAAAGCCATTATCATGTCTGGAGTCGGGTGAAAAAAACAGATTAACTATCAAAATACGCAATAATAACTTTCAAGTCAAGCATCACGTTTTTTTCAAAACCCTTTTTAACGTCACATTAACAGAAACAGCAAATGACCTGATCGGGTTCATTTGGATCTTGAAGGAAAGCAACTTCTCTCTGATTATTTTTCCTGACAAGTAGTTATTGTAGAATAAAATCATGTGTGGCCGGAGGTCCTGCCAGTAGATCAGCAACACTTTTTTTGAAACCGATGTGCACAGAATCCTGCTGGTAGTTATGATAAGCCTCCTCGTTTAGAAATTCCATTTGCAGAACAACCTCGTAATCCGAAAGAGCCCTTTTGTCGCCCAGGTCTTTGAAAGAACCGGATTTAAAGTGATAAACTCCGGAAATGGAGGCTAGTGTTATGATACCCTCCATCAATCTCGTCCTGTCGGCATCAGAAATATCGTCCTTTACATTTAGATAAACGGTATGAACAAGTGTTGGGTTTTCTGTCTCAGAAGAATTGGCGGCGGCCTCCAAAGCCTCGTTTTTTTCAGATAATTCCTGTTGGCAGGCGGCCAATTGTTCCTGAAGATTATTTTGCTGACAACCAGCGAAGGTAATCAACAGAAGAAAAAATTTAAAGATGTTTTTCATGCTGCTCAATTTGTGACAAAAAATTACTGATCTCATTTTCATTGTTAAGAACAAACACCTGCTTTTCCCTTTTGATGACTTCAAGTTTATTCAGGATTTTGTCCCTGCGGGTTTTATTATAATGGTAAACATACTTAAGAAAATCGAAATCGAAACGTTCCCGGCAGCCGTCGGGCATGTCAAATCGGGTTTTGCCGTAATTGAGCGCTACCCTTTTAAAAACACGGAACAAACATAACCAGGTAGGACGGTTTAGGAAAACCACCGTGTCAGCTTTATTGAGCCGAATGTCCATCGTGCCGCCATAGTTACCATCCATTATCCAGGTTGCCTCGTCGGAGGCTTTTTCTACAATACCTTCCCATTCTTCCGTTGAAGGCTCTGTCCAATTTGGCTTCCAGAATAACTGGTCCAGATGCACAAGCGGAAGGTCTGTCCTTTCATGGACTTTTTTTGCCAGGGTGGATTTGCCGGCTCCACAGCAACCGATGATCATTATTTTTTTTGGGATATTAAATTTCATTATTGCATTGAAATATTTAGCTGGACATTTATTACTTTCTTTAAAAAGCAATTTGTTTGTTTCGTACTCGCCGAATTTATTCCACCTGTACAGAAATCTGCCCCATTGACTTGATAAATAACAAAAGCGATTAGGATCGCTGAGCAATGAGCTACGTGAATTGATCGGTGAGCCTTTTTCGTACAGAATTCCTCTTTTGCCAGGCCCAGAAACAGCTCACCGATCACGTTGTGCCTGCCTGACGGCATAGGCAGGCTCAATGATCTGTTACCAATTGCTTTCCTTGGATCGTTTTTTGATATAATACTTTTTTCTGTACAGGTCGAATTCATACTGTGGGTACGGGTTATTTTATGGTTTAGTCAGTTCGCTTTTAGTTAATTTCCGTTGTGGATATTCTCGATTTCAGAGGGTTATCCCAAAACCTTTCAAAGATTTTTGGACATTTTCTTTTTTGGCTTTCAGTATCATCTTCCGACCAGTCGAATACAATTAATTCACTCAATTCCATTTCACTTTTTGATTTAAAATCCTGCTCAAATTTCTTTTCAATAATGTCATCTAAATCTTTTCCTTTTGAATCATAATAAACCTGCCTTGCGAATTCAGCCATAAAATCAAACTGGATATCTTCTTCATATTCATAGTTTTCGAATTCGGTTACTAAACTATCTGGATTTGATAGGGCACTATAATACACTTTTTCCCCTCTTGTAATTAACCAACATCTGAAATAGTGAAAGGAAGAATCCCCACAACCTTTCATTGCAATATAGGAAGCAGCCCATAAATTAGGTTTGTAAGCCTTTCTATATAATTCGTAATTGTAATAGCAAAATCCAACAATTTCTTCTAGGGACATTTTCTGTAAATCATTCTTCAAAAGTTCCATTTGATTGGAAATTGAAGTAGCGCTTTTCAAAGAATTATCTAAAATCTTCCAAAATTCATTCTCCGATATCAAGTCTTTCCAGGATTTTTTCTCCACTTCTTTGATGGTTGAATCTGAATATCATTAAAAATTGTTACTTGTGCCTAACTCGCATTATTAGACAACTTTCCAACTTTCCATCCTTCCAAACAATTTTCCTAAACAATAAACTTGACCTGACCATCTAATTATTTCTAGATCCAGTTTATTCACATAATCATCAAGGCCCTGGCGCCGGTTCAATGGTCCAGTATTCTTTTGAACCCTCCTCAATCCCAAGATAATTCCCGCTTTTGATCAATCGGTTCTTAATGTATTTTGGAGCTCCTGATTGGATATAAACCTCATCACCGTATTTTAGAACACCTTGTTTCAAGACATTCCTCATCAGGAACCACTTTTGTTCCGGGAAATTTTTGCGGTCGTTGGTACTATAATAATAACATTTTGATCCGGGTTCCCAGCTATGCGCTTTTTTGGAAGCGAACAGAGTGTTTCTGATGGCGGCTTCGAAAAAAGGCTCACCATTAAATTCAGGCGCTAAATATTCATCCGTCCTGATCTGTACCCTCTGCCCGTCATCAATGGTTTTGGTAAGCGTATTAAGGCTGAGTTGAAACCTCAGGGTAACAGGGCCAGACCCCAGGGTAGGATAATATCCGGAAATATCAGATTCTGCAAAAGAAAGATACTGTCCGTCTCTGTGTTTTAAATAAATCGGATCCCCTAATTCAACCGCATCACCTATAGTCTTTGGAGGTGTTTTTTTGAAAACATTGTCATCCATTCTGGCCTCATTCCTCGTATTGACAAATTCGAAGGTGGGGGCATTGGTCACCCGTTCGCCCAGATTCCATTCAGATCTCGGTACATTGGGAAGCAAAACCTTCAAAACGGTTGCGATCATTGATGTATGATCAAAAGGGGTATTGGTTTCAGACCTGAAAACGGTACCTTCCTCAATATAAGGTGAACAAACAATGGCAGGAATCCTTACCCCAAATCGATCAAATTTGAATCCATACTGAACTCCCTTTGGCAGGGAAGCAGGAGGGTCGGTATTGCCCCAGGGAGGAACGGCTCCCCATGGAGGAGGTTCATGATCATAAGTGCCTCCATGCTCGTCGAAGAATATGAGCAACATAGTTTCCTGCCAGGCGGCCTGATTTTTGACCAGACTACTGTAGATTTTTTTAATAAAGGCTTCTCCAGGAGTCACATCTGAAGGTGGGTGGTATTCGTTACCCATAACCGAGATCACATCCATAATGGCTCCACCCCATTTGGGTTCGATATAACTGAATGCCGGAAGTTCTCCGGACTCTGCAAGGTCATAGAATTTATCCATTTTATGGAAGTGCTTGTCTACATCCGGGATCTCCTCCACCATTGGAAAACAAAACCTGGTATAGGGGTGATCTGAGATCGCAGGCGGGTATTTGTCTTCCCAAAAAACTCCCCAGTCCGTGAAACCATTGTTGTTGAGGGTATTAAAAATGGTGTCCACCTCAAATTTATCTGCCGCCAGATGTTCAGTTACGATATTGGTACTCAAATAACCATTGTCTACAAGCCCATTGGAAGTACCACATAAAGAAAAAGCCCTGTTGGCATTGGTTTGAGTGGGTACGGAAGAAAACCATTGGTCACAAACTGCATATTTTTTAGCCAACCTGCTGATGACAGGTAATTCATATGGTAAATGCATGGCCATGATCTGGTAGATCGTATTGTAGTCATCCGAATCACAAATGGTTGAATAGTCCTTAAGGAAACCAGTCATTGAAGGCTTTTCATTTGGACTTATATCCTTCTTGTTGAAAAGCTGTCTGTTGACGTGTTCGTACTCTTCACCGGGATCCCAACCAGGAGAATTGGTGGCTCTTACTCCGGGGAAGGGGCCGCTTTTTAGGTTCTTATCCTTCCAACTGGCAGTATTGATCAGGGCGTCCGGATCTTTTACATAAGCAAGGCCATTAAAGGTAGGTTCACCGGAAGCTGGTGCTGGAATATTGCGAAGAGGGGGATCCTCCTGGGTGTAGAGATAACCGAGCATGCTGTCGAACCCACGGTTCTCGAGCATAACTACAACGATCCTTTTGATATTTGGATTCATGTATGGAGGTTGTTTTGGTTGAATTCGAAATTTCTGATTAAAGAGAGTTGAATTTTTTTGAGTTCAAAAACCTCTGACTCGTTGCGGAAAAAGCATAGACAATTTAAAAATAATCTACGGGATAGTCAATAAAATGAAGGTTTGAGCAGGATTTTCGAAAAAAGGCCTATCGTAATTTGTTTGAATTCCGACAAAAATGCCATTGGATTTTTACTTTTTGTAAAATATACACTAACTTTGAACTCCAGTCGGTTTGAGCACGATAATATTTCTGAAAATCATAATTAAAAATGTTTAAACTGAGCATCTGATTTTCTGTTTTCAAAAGAGAAAAGCAACCTAACAAAAAAAATCGATAGAACCATGAAGCATCTCATCGCTTTAATCACAATTGTTTTCACGTTTCATATGCTGCCAGCCCAAATGGTATACCTCAATCCTTCCAATGCTGGCGCTGATGAGGAAGTAACCCTGATATTTGATGCCAGTGAGGGTAATGGAGAACTCATCGGGGCTGAAAAGGTATACATGCACCACGGAGTAGTACTAAGTGGTCCTGACGGAACGGACTGGAATAACGTAATCGGTAATTGGGGATTGGATGACGGCGTCGGAGAAATGACTCCGGTAGCGGGAGAGACCGATCAGTGGGAAATAACTTTTTCACCTACCCTAAGAGCATATTTCGGTGTTTCTGAGTCTGAGACCATTTTCAGAATTTCGTGCGTTTTTCGCAGTGCCGATGGCTCTGCAAAGGGAACACTTCCTGCAGGTCAATATGGCTGGGGAACAGTGGCCTCCAATCTGGATATTTATGTGGATTTGAATGCTCAGAATTTTGTGGGTATCTCCAGCCCTGTCACTCCGTATGGAGGTTTTGCTTTTTTAGACCAGGGAGCAACCGTTCCCATTGAAGCTTACGCTTCCTCCAATGTGACATCCATGGAAATCTTGATTGATGAGGGTGATGGATATGAAGAAAAAACCAGTGTGACCTCAGGCACCACTATCGCTTTTGATTACACCGTGGAAGCTTCAGTTGACCTGGATATTAAAATCACTGCGACCATAAATGGGGAGGACGTGGAAACAGATATGATCTACCCTATTGTCCTGGTCGGCGATCCGGAAGTGGAAGACCTTCCGGAAGGAGTTGATTTGGGAATAAATTACCATGAAGAAGATGAAACCAAAGTAACCTTGGTATTAGAAGCTCCCGGTAAAGAATTTGTCTACGTGGTGGGAGATTTTACCGATTGGAATGTTGAAGAAGGGTATTTGATGAAAAAAACACCTGACGGGGAAAAGTTCTGGCTTGAAATAAATGGCCTGACTCCCATGGAAGAGTACGTATTTCAATATTGGGTGGATGGTATTCATACCGTAGGTGATCCTTATGGGGATAAAACTGCGGACCCCTGGAATGATGTTTGGATCGAACCGGAAGTTTATCCTAACCTGCCGGAATTTAACCGACAGGAATTGGGTGTAGCTACTGTTTTGCAAACCGGACAAGAGCCTTATGCCTGGAGTACGACTGAAGATGAATGGCAGAGACCGGATATTGATCAATTAGTCATTTATGAATTACATGTCAGGGATTTCCTAAAATCACATTCCTATCAGGATCTCATTGACTCATTGTCATATCTCAAGCGATTAGGCGTCGAAGCCATTGAGCTTATGCCCATAAATGAGTTTGAAGGCAATGATTCCTGGGGCTATAATCCTTCCTTCTATTTTGCTCCGGATAAATATTACGGGACCAAAAATGATTTGAAAGCTTTTATCGAAGCTGCTCACCAGGAAGGCATGGCTGTTATTCTCGATATAGTTTTAAATCATGCTTATTTCCACAACCCTATGGTGAAAATGTATTTTGATTTTGATACATGGACGCCTTCCGCTGACAACCCCTGGTTTAATAAAGATTATGTTGGTCCATACCAATGGGGTTATGACTTCAACCATGAAAGTGAATATACCAAGGCTTTCATTGACAGGGTGAATGCCTATTGGATCGAGGAATTTCATTTTGATGGATTCAGGTTTGACTTTACAAAAGGATTTACCAATTACGCTCCGGGAGGAAGTATTGACGGTTTTGACCAGTCGAGGATAAATATCCTCAAACGTATGGCCGATGAGATTTGGGAAGTCGACCCGGAGGCTTATATCATTCTTGAACACTGGGGGCCAGCAAATGAGGAAGCACAATTGTCCGATTATGGCATGAAGCTGTGGCGCAACAGAAGTTATGATTATGTGCCGGCTATTAATGGAGCCTCAGGAGGTTCTTTTAGTGGGATGAATACAGAGACACATGTTGCTTATTTTAATAGTCATGATGAAAGGAGAGTAGCTGAACATGCCCTGACCGAAGGGCTTTCCAGTGGAAGTTATGATGTGAAAAATCCATTGGTAATGTACGAAAGGGCCAAGATGCTCGCAGCTTTTACCTACCTTTTTCCAGGACCAAAAATGATCTGGCAGTTTGATGAATTAGGCTATGATATAGATATCAATTTTAATGGACGTACCGGTGCCAAACCATTACCCTGGGGGGCAGACGGCCTTGGTTATTACGAAGATAGTTTAAGACAATACATTTATGATGCTTATGTTGGTATTATGGATGTGAGACATCAGATTGGAGCAGAAGCTTTGGCATCTGCTGACATAAACCATGATAATACCGGAGCCACTCGTCGATTGGGTTATGATACAGATGGCATTGATCTGTTGGTTATAGGGAATTTTGGACTTGCAGCTGCCGATGTTTCTCCACAATTTGCCCAGGAAGGAATATGGTATGACTACTTTTCCGGAGATTCTATCAATGTCGAGAATATCTACGATGTGATCAATCTGGAAGCTGGAGAATGGCATATTTATACATCACAGAAAATATCAGATGGATTTCCCGGGGTAGTTGAAATTTTTGAAGATCCGGTAACCATCACCCCTTCCCCATTTACCAAAAACGATGAGATCACTATCAGGTTTGATGCCACCAAGGCACAGCCGAATGGAACAAATGGTTTGGTGGGGGCAGAAAAAGTTTACATCCATTCCGGAGTACTCATTGATCATCCGGATAGTACGGATTTGTCCAATATTGTAGGAAACCTTATCGATGATGGTCTTGGAGAGATGACAGAAGTTGAGGAAGATATTTGGGAAATTACCCTGACTCCTGCTGATTATTACAATATACCTGAAGATCTGGATATTTACAAACTGGGTATGTATTTCCGCGATGCAACCAATGAGAATTTAGGTATGGGATTCCGAAATGATTGGATTTATAGAAACGTTGCTTCAGGACTTCCTTTTATAACCATTGATCCGCCTGCTTTTGATGCTGATACTGAAATTACCATAACCTTTAACGCCAAACAAGGGAACCGTGAACTCGTTGGTGAAGATAAGGTATACATACACAGTAGTATGGGAACTGTTGATACGGAAAACCCACAGTCTTCTGCCTGGAATAATGCGGTAGGGAATTGGGGAGAAGATGACGGGGTAGGTCAGATGAGTCCTGTGTCCGGTGCGACAGATATGTGGGAGATTACTCTTGTGCCGAAGACTTATTATGGTTTAGGTAATGGAGAATTTCCATATTGGCTGGCTGCAGTTTTCAGAAGTGCTGATGGAAATAAAAAAGGTACTGGTACTCCCGGCGAGTTGGAAAATGGTTTCATCGCTTCTAATCTTGACTTTTTCATCAGGAACGAGGGAACGAATTCAGTCTCAGATTGGGAAGAAGCTGCTCAGGCCAGCGTTTTCCCAAATCCGACTAGCGGGTATGTCAATCTCAGTGATTTTCCGGGAGATTTTGCTTTCGAACTTTTTGATTTGAACGGAAAAGCTGTGTTTACAAAATTGATCATTGGAGATAAAATGGTTCAATTGCCTGCATTGCCTGATGGAACATATTTTTACCGCATCACACAAGGCAAAAAGCAAAAAGGCGGCAGAATTGTTTTGTATTGATAATTTGAGTAAACTTTTTGCGAGATAAAATAGGGCCGGGATCAGCAATGGTTTGCTTTGATCCCGGCCTTATTTGTTGAAGCTGTTTTAAAACAACTTCCTGATTATTATCACACTTTTGCCTTTTGAAACGTTCAAAATATGGGAGCAGGCCAAATACATCAACTCTTTGATGAGGAACATTGAAATCCTTCAAAGTTTTCTGTATTTTTGAAGCAAACCCACCACATCATCCTTTCTGGAACTATCGTAAATGCTTACAGCCGGTTGCTACTGATTAAGCTGCTAACCTTTCCGGGTAAGCTTTACTTAAATGAAAAACTTGTGACTATGAAAAATTTCAAAACTATTTCACTAATCGTCCTGTCCGTATTTATCAGTTTACCCTTAATGGGACAGAAAAAGTGCAGGGTGATGGCTATTAATCTCAAAGGAACCTACGAAGGAGCCTGTGAAAAAGGACTCGCCCACGGTAAGGGTATTGCTGTTGGCAAAGATACTTATGAAGGGAGTTTTAAAAAGGGGTATCCGCAAGGGAAGGGAAAATGCCATTATGCTGATGGTTCTGTTTATGATGGAGATTGGAAAAAAGGAATGAGGCATGGCAAAGGGGAATATGCCTTTCAAATTGATGGACGGGACACCGTAACAGTTGGCAGGTGGAAAAATGATGAGTATGCAGGTCCCATTACCGAGAAACCTTATCAGGTAAATTTAGTCAGGGGAGTTGATCGTTATTCTATTCGGAAAATTAAGGAAGGTGATCGGGTTCATATTAAAATCCTGCAAAATGGTATGACTAATACAGGAATTGAGGATTTTTTGATTTTTGGCGACAGGGGCCAAAGAGTCAACCTCAATAATGCCTATGGCTATGAAAATATTGAGGAATTTCCATTCAAATGTAAAATCACCTACATTACTCAAAACAAACTGAGGACAGCTAAAAATGAGGTCATTTTCACCTTTACAATAAATGAACCGGGTGATTGGGAAGTAATACTTCACAACTAGTTGACGCTTGTCTTCCTTTATTGAACGGTATTGATAAAATGTTAACCGGGAATGGTTTTAAGAAATCATTCCCGGTTTTTTATAAATAATTGCTATTCATTTGATTAGTAAAAAAAGAAAGACTCAGGTTTCCTGAATATTAATTTAAAGTTATTTTTTTGAAAAATCTATCTCCGCTTTTCTAAGACATTGTTTACCTAAAATAAACAAATCAAAGGATGCAATAAGAAATGCTAACAAAAACGTAAACCGTGCCAAATATGTGGTTAATACCTGCAGAGTAGTTTTGCTTTTTTAAAGAAAAAACATCAAAACATGCGAATTTTTTACTCTACATTGGTATTGACCTTGTTACTGAGTACTACCCTTTTAGGGCAGTCCGGAATCAGAGGACAAATTTTAGATGATCAGTCCGGTCAAATGCCGGGAGCCCATATTTATCTTGAAGGAACAGACTACAGAGGACTTTCAGATATCAACGGTGAGTACGCCATTTTCAACGTACCCGCTGGAGATTATAACCTTATTGTCAGTTACATCGGCTATGAAGATCAGAGCATAGCTGTTAGTCTTAAAGAAAACGAAACGCTGGTAAAGGACATCGAACTTAGTGAAGGTGTAATGCTTTCTGAAATTATTATTAACGGACGTCTCGAAGGCCAGGCTAAGGCACTGAATACTCAAAAAAACAATCTGAACATTACAGAGATTATTGCCAGGGAACAGATGGAAAGGTTTCCGGATGCCAACATCGGGGATGCCTTGAAACGTATTTCGGGTATTAATGTTCAATATGATCAAGGGGAAGCAAGGTTTGCAAATATCCGGGGTACGGCTCCGGAGCTCAACTCCATCACGATCAATGGCGAAAGAATACCTTCCGCAGAGGCAGAACAGCGTTATGTGCAGCTCGATCTTATTCCTGCAGATGTTATTGAATCGGTGGAGTTGACCAAGGCTGTTACTCCTGATATGGATGGAGATGCTATTGGTGGTTCTATCAACCTCGTTACACAAAAAGCATTACCAAATGCTCAATTTAAAGGAACCCTCGGTTCCGGTTATAGCTTCTTAACAGCAAAACCTATCATCAAGGGAAAACTTGCTTATTCCAATCGATTCTTTGATAATAAGATCGGTTTGATCGCGAACGCTTCTATTCTGGACAAATATGTTCGTTCAGATAATATGGAGTCTGAGTGGGATTATACGGATGAAAATGATAAGGACGGATCAGCAGTTCCAACAGAAATACAGGTGAGACAATATCTGTTGCAGCGCTTGCGTCAGAGTTATTCGGCTACCCTTGATTATCAGATCAATCAAAATCACAATATTTACTTCACTGGAATGTACAATTGGCGTAATGATTGGGAAAACCGTTTCCGGGTTGTTTACACAGATATTGAAGAGGATGATGATGGCAATCTGATCTCAGAGATCAGAAGAGAGACCAAAGGAGGGTCTGCTGATAACAAATCAGCCCGTTTGGAAGATCAGAGAATGCAAAGCTTTGGAGGTGGAGGAGAGCACTACTTTAACAATGTAAAAGTTAAATGGAGCCTTACTGCCCTAAAAGCCAGTGAAGAAAGACCTCATGAAAGATATGTTTCCGTGAGAGCAAAAGACGCTCCTGTTTCTCTTAACCTGGATGATCTCAGAAAGCCGAAAGTCACTCCACTCGATGCTGAAGTAGCAGATCTTTCAAGTGCATATAGTTTAAGAGAAATTACTGAGGAGTATCAATTTACTGAAGAAAAGGACCTCAATGGAAGGTTGGACGTTGAGTTTCCTGTGTTGTCAGGAAAGAACTCCAGTAAGTTGAAATTTGGAGCACGCTATAAAAGCAAATCAAAATACAGAGATAATACTTTCAGCGAGTATGCACCAACGGATGAAGATGCTTTTATTGCCGATGCATTGAAAAACAAGGATGATAAAACTTTCGAAAATTTCAATGTTGGCGATTACACTGTAGGGTCTTTTGTCAGTGAAGAATATCTTGGAGAAATTGATTTTACAGGAAGTGATTTTGAAGGGGAAGAAGTCCTGGAAGAATTGGCTGGTAATTTTGAAGCTGAAGAGGATGTGATTGCCGGATACCTGATGTATACGCAGAATTTTGGTGAAAAACTCAGCCTCATTGGTGGTGCCAGATTTGAGCGTACTGACGTGACCTACTCAGGAAAGGTATTTGATGGCGAGACCCTGAACGATACAGGAAGCCAGTCAGATGATTACAGTAACTTCATGCCTGGGGTACATTTGAAATTCAGCCCTTCACAGTGGACAAATTTCAGATTGGCATGGACCAATACTATTGCAAGACCTAATTACTACGACTTGGTTCCTTATCAGGAAATAGAAACAGAGGATAATGAAATAAAAGTTGGTAATGCCACTTTGGAAGCTACAACATCTATGAATCTCGACCTTTTGGTTGAGCATTACTTCAAGAACATTGGGATTATCTCCGGAGGAGTTTTCTACAAAAACCTCACTAATGTAATTGCAGATAAGACCTCCAATGATTTTGAATTCCAGGGTAATGTTTATGACAGATTCACCCAGCCTGTAAATACGGGAAATGCGGACCTGTTCGGATTTGAGGTAGGCTTGCAAAGAAGGCTTGATTTCCTTCCCGGAATTTTGAGCAATCTGAGTTTATATGCCAATTATACTTATACAAATTCCAAACTGAAGGATATCACACTGGAAGACAGGGAGGATGAAGTGCTGCCATTGGTAGGAACACCTAAAAACCTGCTCAATGCAAGTCTGGCTTTTGATACTAAAAAGCTTGACATAAGAGCTTCCTTCAGTTTCGCAGACGCTTTTATCGAAGAGTATGATGATGAAGCTTTTTATGATGTCTGGTATGATGCTGTTACTTATCTGGACATTAACGCTGATTACAAATTCAACGATAACTGGAAAATGTATATCAGCCTCAATAATCTGTTGAATCAGCCATTGAGATATTATCAGGGTGTTGCGGACAGAAATTTTCAGTCTGAGTATTATGGAATTAATATGAAAGCTGGTGTGAAGTTTAAGTTTTAAGAATTTATGAACCATCTACATATCAATATCAACGGTTGGGCAAACCACCATCTAAGTTTCGTATATACTGCGCTTGTTATCGCGGGTTTCAGCCTTATTTCTTGTGCGACTTTGTTCCCAGGGGCTGAAGCACGTGATGATGAGCGGCAGTATCGAAAAGCTGTGGAAAGCCAGTCGCTCATTCCAAATCAAATAGTTGCAGATCTCGAAACACAGGCTGTTTCGGTTGCTCAGATTGAGGATGATGCAGCTGATGATCCTGCAGTATGGGTTAACCCTAAGGATTCAGAACTAAGTGTCATTTTTGGCTCCAATAAAGTTGGTGGAATTCACGCTTATAATCTGCAAGGGCAACAATTGCAATTTGTTCCCTGTGGATTTGTGAATAACATCGATGTACGTCAGGAAGTATCCTGGTATGGTAAAACAGTGGATATTCTTGCCGGTAGTAACCGGTCTGATAACACCATTGATATTTTCCTGATCGATGAGCAGGGCCGTATAGCTTCAAAACCCGATTATCAAATCGGGTTGGGAGCTTTTGTCCCTTACGGCTTTTGCCTCTATAAAGATGGAAATGACAGGTTATTCGCTTATGTCAATAACAAAGACGGACAGGTCTTGCAGATGAGCCTGGATGTTGATAAGGATAATAACCTTCAATCTTCCATTGTCAGAAGACTCAAGCTACGTACCCAGTTGGAAGGTATGGTGGCGGATGACCTAAATCATATGCTTTATGTAGGAGAAGAAGAAGCCGGTATTCATGTTTTTTCAGCTTCGCCGGAAGGCAGTGACCGCGGAACCTTATTGCCTGGTAGTACGAAGAGTAATAAGAATATTCGATACGACATTGAAGGCCTGGCTTTGCTTCCTCCCCATTATTTGGTTGCTTCCAGTCAGGGGAATTTTTCCTACGCTATTTTCGACCTTGAAAAACAGGCCTATTTTACCTCTTTTTCTATCCAAAAGGATAAAGTGGATGGGGTACAGGAAACGGACGGACTGGAAGTTTGTCCGGTAAAACTCGGCGAAGCCTATCCCAAAGGTATATTGGTAGTCCAGGATGGGTTTAATGTCGATGGAGAGATAAAACAAAACCAGAATTTTAAAATCATTGACCTGACAAAAGTAATCTCCTTGCTCCAATAATTACAGGAGCCCTTATCCCTCTTTGACACCCGGGAGTCATCCTGTCTTCCCGGGTGTTTTTTTATTTAAAAACACTTCAGAGTTGGATATTCGTTCCCGACACATACGTGTACGGGATGTCGCAAAGCTCCATCTGCGGTTCTGCCTAATTGGTTACGTGTTACGAGTTTCGGGTTGCAGGTGTTGTTGAGTCTTACGCTGCAGGTTCTTTACCACAGGGTAGTTTTCTTCAAACTTCTACATTGGACATTCTGCGGTTCGATATTCTGCGGTTCCTCCTGGTTATTTCTTAATTTCTTATTTTAAATTTTTCGTTTCAACAATAACTTGAATAATGGTAAAAACGTGACAGAACCGCAGAACAGCAGAATGTCCAATATCCAATGTAGAATTAAAAAAAGTCTATATAAAAATGTCACGTTTTGCATTTCCGTGGCTTTAATATATAGAAGATACTATCTACATTTTTTAACAACCAAATGAAAAAATAATGGCTTCAAAGAACTTTGACCTGGAAGAGAGATTGATTGCATTCGCAATTATGATCTTAGATTTATGTGAAAGGATTCCTAATTCATATGCAGGGAATCATTTAGGAAATCAATTACTTCGTTCTGGCACATCACCTGCTTTAAATTATGGAGAGGTCCAGGCTTCAGAATCAAGAAAGGATTTTATTCATAAAATGAAAGTTTGTCTGAAAGAACTTAGAGAAAGTTATGTTTGTCTGAAAATATTGCGACGACAGTTTGAAAATAACCAAATCGAATTTCAACCTGCTTTGAAGGAATGTAATGAGTTAGTTGCCATTTTTGCAACGAGTATTAAGACTGCTCAAAGTCGGATCAAAAAGTAGTATTGGAAAACAAAAAAAACTTCTACACCTGCCTGCTGACGCAGCAGGCAGGTTGGACATTCTGCGGTTCGATATTCTGCGGTTCCGCCTGGGTTTTTCTTCCTTCCAGGTTCTAGATTATTCATTTCATCAAAAACTTGAATGATAGAAGAAACACGCACGACAGAACCGCAGAATATCGAATATCCAACAGCAGAATGTAGAAGTTTTAGGATCAGTATCCAAACCTCATCACTTTCCTATAGCATAAATCCAACCGTCGCCGGAGCCGATGAAAATGATGCCTGATTTGGAAATGGAAGCTGTGGCATAAATGGATTCTCCATATGCCGGTTTCCAGTCTCCTCGCTCTTTACCTGCTACGTTTTTCATGTCACCGGCATCGGAGCTTTTACCGAGATATATTTCCCAGGCCAGCATTTTTTCCATCAGGTTTACTGCGTAAAATCCACCGTCGTTTCTGCCCATATACAGCATATCTTTGGCGATGACGGGTGATGGCCAGTGAGGGAAAGTTGAAACACCCATCTCTACATCCCAGGCGCTGGTACCGTCACTTAGATTTAGAGCTATGAGTTTATTGGAGTATGGGTTTCCGTATAGTAAAAACTCCTTCCAGACAGCCACCGAACTGCGAATATTACCATGATACGTTTTTGGCGTCCGGTCATCCGTTGCTTCCCAAATAAGTTTGCCGGTATTTTTGTCGAAAGCCTGAACCGCCGGGAAATCATAATAGGTGTCTCTGGCAAATGGAATGATGAGGTTTTTTCCTGCCACTGTCGGTGTGGCATAAATTTCCGCATCCACTCTGGAATCATCATAGAAGCTTTTGCGCTGACAGGTGGTTTGCCAGACCGTTTTCCCATCCATATTTACGGCTGCAAGGGTGCCGTCAACGAATGCAGCATAGATCCTTTTACCGTCTGACGATAACCCTCCTCGTACATTTGAACTGGCGACCTTATTTTCCCAGACCAATTTTCCTGAAGCTATTTCAACGGAGATCACACTTCCTGAGGCATCTCCTACAAACACTTTTCCGGATAGGATTAGCGGTTGTGAAAACAAAGGGCCTTGTCTGTTTATTTCCCAAACTTGTTTTCCGCTCGCTGCATCAATGCATCGCAGGGAGCCATCATCTCCGGTGGCCAGGATCATTCCATCGTGATAGGCCACTCCACAGGCATCCTGGGGAGTCTTATGGTGCCAGATGATCTGACCCGTTGCTGCATTCAGACAATAAATGCCATCCTTACGGTCACTTTTATTGTGTTGGAGACCAGTAGATCCAACATAGACTTTGTTTTTGATGACGATTGAATTGTTCAGATAACCCTGAATGCCTATCTCTGTTTTCCAAAGGATTTTTGGATTGGAGATCTCCGGGTAGTCTGCCTGTGATGTACGTTCAATTGTTTTTTGATACATGGACCAATCCGCTGCCTGGCGGTTACAACTGAACAAGACTACTGGAATAAATAAGAGCAAAAGTTTTTTCATGTTGATTTAGAAGATTTCAAGTGTTGAATAAAAATCAGACCTGGGTCTTTTTTGCAGAACGCAAGTTAAAAATATTTGATTAATTCAAGTTGCTGATTAGAGGTTTCAAGTTACGGGTTTACTTGTCACAAAATAGGTTGACCTGAACAATGACCTAAAATGGTCCGACTCGCAAGGCGTAACCCCTAACTCGCAGCTTAGGGAATTCTTTTACTTAAGCTCATTGTCTATAGCTTCAATAACATCCTCAATTTGTTTCCTGAGTTTAAGGTGATGTCTAATTTTTCTTTCCCGGGTGATCAGGTTGTCTTGGAGGGTTATTCGGAAACTGTCGTCAGCCTTTAGAGCTTCGTAATCTTTTAGCTCAAGTTGATTAAAAGCAATGGTATCTGAGGAATACTTGAGCACTCTTTTGTTGTATGGCTTATCCGATAGCCTGAAATATTTTTTGATGTAAGGTTCCATAGTTTTAGCGATATTCCGGTGCTGGGATTGATCTACTCCGCCGGAATATACCCTTTCCATATTTATCTGGTAGAGATCCGTGATGTGAAAACGAAGGCTATCATTGGTCAGGATTTCCAGGCCTCTTGATTTGAGCAATTCATACGCGCCTGTTTTGGGAAAGAGCTGATAATCCTGGGCAATTAATGTGAAGTATAAATCCAGAGAGTCATGGTAAGGATTACCACTATTCAAATGACGCTGAATAACCCTGGCCCGTTCCATCCGGTCGATATGTCTGTCGAGGTCATAGACCAGATCTTCCAATGTTTTGGATAAATCGTTTTTGATCTCGCTGTAAGCCTGTTTTTCGATCTTTTTCCTTTTGACTCTTTCGTTCCAGTTGCTGATCCAAACGGCTACCAGTATTCCCAAAACGATAAGGATGACTTCTCCTATAGAGTAGGCAAAATATCTCTTAAGTCTGTCATCTTGATAGAGTTTTTGCCTGAAGCTTCTGAAGTATCTCATGACAAAGTAAGGTTAGTTTAGGTGTTCTGATAAATTATTAATCGGGGGGAAATACTTTTGGCTATTCTTTTTTCAATTGCTTCCAGGCTCTGAGGTACTTATTTACTCTTTTTCTATCGCTTTCGTCGAGCAGATTATATCTTTTTAGGTCCATATTATCCTGAAGGTCGTTTAACTTGACCCGGACAGCCAGGTCATTGCCCTCCAATTCATCTATTTTTTGTTGATAATCATCTCCTTTTTCAATGGTCATCAGTCTGACTACTTCGACAATGTCGGGCGGAAATCCTTCATTGAGCAGATCGTCGGTTGTCCATTCACTGTCTTCTACCACATCATGAAGTGCTCCGCAAATTTGTTCCTTCCTGTCCTTGCCGGAAAATGTGACTCTTAATACATGAAAGATAAAAGGTTTTCCATACCGATCCTTTTGTCCTTCATGAGCTTCTACGGCAATTTTGATAGCCTTTTCCAGGAGTGAATCATAATCATACATAGGCTTATTTTAGGCTAAATTACTTAAAAAAGCTGGAGGAAAAAACACGTGGTTGAATACATAACAAATAGAAATTCATTAATCGATATTCATTATTCTAAAAACAAATAGAAGGAATTATGAATATCGATCAACGATTAGAGATTGAAGATCTTTTAAAAATTATTCGTTTGCGGGACTTCCCAGACTGAAGTCTGGGCTACATTATTCAATTATTATCTCATCCGCAAACAACATGGAATCATACTGTGAACCGGCGTGGTGCCATTCCGGCAATTTACCGTACCATTCGGCAACAACCTTGAGATAGCGTACATTTAAGCCATTCAAGTCAGCCTCAAAATTGTGTTTGAAAGCGCCTCCTTCCTTTGGGGTGATGGAATGGTCGATAGTCTTGATCAGGCGATAGTTTTCCAACTCTGTATCTTTCCCGTATATGCTTACATTTTTAGGCAGGATCACCCAGGAATGGGTGTTTTGATAACAACCCATGGAGAACTTATTCAAACTTGTACGTTCTCCCATATCGATTTCCACTTCAATGTTTTGACCGGAGAATCCCTGCCAGCGGCCGGTTCTAAGTGATGCAGGGTTACCAAGTTTACCATCCAAAAGCGCCATTTTGCCACCACCGTCATAACTGGGGTGATAATCACTGGGAACAGCATTTAATCGCGCAAGTTTACCGATAGCTTTGTGATAGATAAGGCTATCCTTAACCACTGGAAAGTTTTGATTACCCTGGATAACCCTGGCGGATATTTTGGCATCATTTTTTAGATAAAAAGGGCCGGTGTACTTTTTTGAATCTGTGGTTACATGATCTTTGTTGATTTCAAAATAAACCGGCTTTTCCTTGAAAAGAGGTTCAATAGAAATCTTCCTTCCCTTTTCAGTCAATTCGTTATGGGCTTTGATGAAACAGTGCCCTTCAAGATCCTTGATGCCTTTGACGAGTTCGTCGTATTTTTTCATATTCACATCCAGCCACCAGGATCGGTTTTCCTTTAGCCATAGCTGTTTGTAAGAAGCCTTCAGTCCTGCAGCATCAATAGCCAGGTTTTTGATGGATTGTTTTAATTGTGAGGCAGAAACATTATTACGACCATTCATAAAATCATTGACATCCATCCGGAGCAAATTCTTTTTCAGCGTAAATTGTACCTGGCTGATAGCAAATAATAAGTTATCTGTGCTTTGTTTGTTTTGGGAAACTTTTTTAGCAGTAGCTTCTATTTCATTAAAAAGCGATTCCAGGTAGTCTGTTTCCTTCAAATATTGCGCTCTTTTTTCCGGCTGAACATATTCTGCATGAATCGGGAAAACAGGTTCAAAAAAGCGTTGATTGATGAAAACATTTTTTACGCCACCTCGACTCAACCCTGCAAACTGATTCATTTTTTCTGTGAGGGATTGCTTTTTTAACCCGTAAAAGGTCTGATCGAAGGTGCGGTTGAAACGGGAATACCGTTCTTCCATTTCCTTTGCGGAATACTCTTCCGAAAGATTCGGGTCAGGAGCGTTCCAGCTGACTTCTGCTCCCCATGCAAGGCCGTGCCAGTTATTTTGGAACAGGTTAAAGCCGTCATCGTCCCAGGTTGTGTTGAGTATTCCTGAAGCGCCGTGTTTGTAGCCATCCCTGATGAAGTTGAAAATATTCACTTTAGCGGTATTTAAACTTGGATATACGTTTCGCCAGCAACTGACTCCCGGGGCTACCCAAAAATCGAGGCCTGTGGCTGTGATTGGGGTGATGGAACTGTCGAAGTTTTTGGCAGCATGATATCCCCAGGCAATGACGGTGATATCTTTGGGTAACTCCTGGACAATCCGAGGGTGATTGGCAGCAATATCTCCCCACATGAGAATGCTTTTCCCGTAAGGTTGTAAAAGATCGTTCAATCTTTTGATGTGGTATGAGTATACGCCGTCGATCCCCAGTTTTTCGACCATGTCTCTGGATTTGCCTTCTCCAAGTCCGAAAGTTTCATCACAATTGATATTGAAAAACTGACCATCATAAACGGGAACGATCTCAGAATACACGTCCCGCAGAAAGTCATAGGATTCCTCCAGAGCGGGAGAAATGATGTGATCATTTTCGGCCAGGTGCTTATAATCCGGGTGGGCCAGCGTTTCTTCCATATGGCCAAATGATTGGTAATTGCCTATCAGGGTTACATGGTGTTTACGGGCAAATTCTGTCAGTTCCCGGAGTTCCTGTTTGGTGATTCCATCTGCCGGGGCGATACCGGGGTGTTTGTCCAGCTTGAAGGTATGTTCCGTGTAAAGTGTGAAATAATTGAGTTTATAAGCTGACATATTTTGAATCTGCTGCTTCAGCATATCCATAGTTGGAATCGGTCCGCGACTTATATCATCCTGCCAGGCACGGACCGGGAAATCAGGTTTGTCATAAATGACCAGGCATGGGATTTGATTATTGACTGCATTGGCGGTGATCAACTGTTTCAGGGTTTGGATGCCGTAGAAAATACCCGCATGGGAAGTAGATATGATTTTGATATTTTCACGACTTACCTGGAGCACATAGCCTTCCTCCCCTGATTGAAAGCTATCATCGAGTTTTTCCTGTTTTAAAAAGTTAGACAAAGCCGCCTGATCGGGCTGTCTCAATAGCTGGATGCTGTTTTTTCCTATTCTGGGGGTAGCATTGAATTCGATGTTCTGTGATTTTTTCAACCATTCAACCAATGCCTGATTTTGATGATTCGAGGGATAATTGCTGACGAGGGAGATGTTCTTTTTGATTTCGAAAAAGCCTTTTTGTTGTTCAACCTTTTGTGGTTGTGGGATAAGGTTGAGTTGGGTAAAAGCCGTTGAGCTGATAAGAAGTAATGAAAGGAGTAATAGGAATTTGCTGGTATTCATGTGTTTGCTCATTTTTTATTTCGGATATGGTGTTTAGAGTGATTATACCCCTCTGGAGGGGTCAAATTTGACGACGATATATTTCCGATTGGGAAACTATTGCCTTCAAATTTGGGGGAGGTAATCTTGTTGCGTGGGGTACCCACCCCCTAAGAAATGACAAGCATTTCTTTTTCCCCTCCAAAAGGAGGAAAGGTGATTTTTGCTTTCAGGATCACTTTTCGTGAAATGGAGTTATTCTCTGTATTCAGGATTTAGTTGATCGGGGATCGGGGCATTTACCTTGTCTCGCCAGGTATTGAGCATTTTCAAAAGTTCATTTACTTTTTCTGTTTTTTGGAAGGCGAGGTTTTGTGATTCGCTAATATCTGTTTTTAAATTGTAAAGTTCAATGCCATTGTCTTCAAAATAATGATGCAACTTCCAATCTCCTGATCTAATGGCGGAGCCGGGTCGGGTTCTGAATAAAGTGTCCCGGTTTTGAAGGTTGTTTTTTCTGTATGCCTCCAGGTAGATTGGGAAGTGCCAAAATAGTGGTCTGTTTTGAAGTGTTGTGTCGCCCGAAAAGATGGGCCATAAACTTTCCCCGTCTAGCTTTTGATCATATTCAATACCTAATGCTTCCAGGATGGTGGGCAGAATATCCAGGTTTGTTATTGGAATGTCAGTTGCTGTTCCTGCTTGAATTTTTTCAGGCCAGTAAAAAAAGAAAGGTACTCTGATCCCTCCTTCGTAATAACTACCCTTGCCTGCTCTTAATGGCTGCTGATCCGTTATTCCCCAAAGACCACCGTTGTCAGAAGTGAAAATGATCAGTGTTTTTTCAGAGAGGTTTAACTCCTTTAAGGTTTTCATTAATCGACCAATATTCCTGTCAAGATTATCAACCATGGTTGCATAATCCACATTTTGTTGGCGGTTCCAGGGAGGTTTTGCTTCGTATTTGGCTTTTAGACTGTCAACAGGTTGAATAGGTGTGTGGACTGCATATGGAGCATAATTCAAAAAGAAAGGCTGTTGTACGGAACGAATATATTTGATGGTTTTAGTCATTATCAGGTCAGTAAGATATTCACCATTTTCGGCTTCCAGGTTTACATTTTTATATGGAGGATAATAACTTTTCGGATGACCGTTATGGCCGCCTCCGATATTTTTATCAAAACCTCTTTTTAAAGGATCTTCTGAAAGGTGCCATTTGCCGGCATGACAGGTTGAATAACCGGTTTGATTTAAAATTTCCGGAAGGGTGATGAATTTCTCAGGCAGTGTTTTGGTGTTTTTGGTTGGGATGAGTTTGCGATGTTCAGGTTTTCCTCTTACGGATGGGCTGACGGTATAAATACCGTGCCGGGGAGTCCATAAACCGGTCATCAGACATGCACGGCTGGGAGCGCAATTGGAGGCAGCAGCATAGCCATTGGTAAAGACCATACCTTGTGCTGATAGTTGGTCGATATTGGGTGTTTCGTAAAATTGACTTCCCTGAAACCCTGTGTCTTTCCACCCCAAATCATCGATGTTGATGAGGATGATGTTTGGAGGCGTGTTTTCTTGTGGGGCATTGCAAGAAAGAGATATCAAAAGTAGTGAAAGGATAAAATGAATAGAAAGTAATTTCATAAACCTAAGCTCTATTAACCGAAGAATGAAAATAGGGTTTCTTCTTTTAAATCACATTCTGTATTTACCAAGTAATTTTTTTAACCACAGGGCGCACAGAGAAGGCACAGAGCCTGTCCCGCACCAAAGGTCGGGAGTACACTGAGGGCAACTTGAAACTATTGTGGAACAACCTGAAACTAATTCAAACTTATTTTGTCACAGTACTTAATTATTCGAAGTTCAATACCTCCATAACCTGGCCTCCTTTAGGCATTCCCGCAAGTAAAGGCATTGCTTTGCCGATCAATGCTCTGACAGCCTCAGATTTCAGTGATTCATCATGATCTTCTTTACTATCCCATACCTCTGTTACGATCACAGCATCTTTGTCTTCCTGATCCAGGCTGACCATGTAAAGGCCAAAACCTTTTGCCGTTGAAACGAGTTTTGAAGCTTCTAATAAAATGTCGGCAAGTTGTTGTCCATTGCCTGGAGTGGCTTGGAGTTTTCCGTGGAGTCCGTATTTGGTCATGATTGATTTTTATGAGTGAGCAAGATGAAATTGGCCTTTTTTACAGGCGTGTAAAAATAATCATTTTGAGCAAACCCGGCTACAACCAGCTTTCATACCAGCTTTTAAATTCTTCCTTCTTACGTCTGGCAATAGGGAGCTCAGTATCATCTGAAAGTACGATGGTTGTACTGTTGGGGTAGGCTTTGATAAAACTGAAATTGACCAGGTGGGATTTATGGCATCTGAAAAATCCTTTATCGCCAAGCAGTTCTTCCATGTCTCCAAGGGTTTTGGTGGTCAGTTTCTTTTTATTGTTGGCCAGGTGGATGTAACTGTAATTACGTTCTCCTTCTACCCGGATTATGTTTTTTAGGATCAGCCTTAATTCTCCTTCCTGCGTTTGTAAAATCAGGGTTTGGTCAGAAACTTTTTTTGTGTTGAAATTAATTAACGCCTGTTGTACATTATCCGGCCGCTTATTTTGATGGACATTGGTTTTATATCTTTTAATGGATTCTTTTAATTCTCCCAGGTCGATGGGTTTGACGAGGTAATCCAGTGCGTTGAACCGGATAGCCTTGATGGCATAGTGACTGTAAGAGGTGATGAAAATGGTTTGAAAACGGATGTCTTCAAGTTTAGCCAGCATTTCAAAACCGGTCATGTCGGCCATTTCGACATCCAGGAAAATGAGGTCAGGTTGAAATTCATTGATCATCGATAAACCTTGCGATCCACTGGTAGCGGAGCCCAATACTTCCACTTCAGGTAGATACTGTTGAAGCTTATCTTGCAGCAGATCACGAATAAATGGATCATCATCAATTATCAGGCTTCTAATTTTGTTCGAAGACATATCACAAATAATTTTCCAAAATCATTTTCACCTCTTCACAGGCGCCATCCAGTTGGACGAGTATTTTTTTGACCAGCGATTTTAGTTCTTCTAACGGGATGGTTTCATATTCGTATTCTAATCGCCGGATGGGAGGGATTACTTCCGGGACGCCAAAAAATTCCAGTTGGGGACTCATCTGGTGCAAGGTCTGCCTGACCATCTTTCTGTCTTCAGCCACTATACTTTCCTGTAGACGTACCATACGTTCTGGAATAAGTTCCTGAAACTGGCGCAGGTATTTGATCATTCGGTTATCGTCTCCTCTGGAAATAGCTATCAGGTTTTCAGGATCAATATAAGAAGTCTGCCAGTTAATATCCATAATAAGGGAGTTTTTAAGGACTAATTTCTTTCTAATCGGCAAGTTAGGAATAAATTTTGACCAAAGTCATAACATTGATCCAGCGGTCAATCCAGCGGCTATTTACCGTTTGATCAACCGTTTGATCAACACTCATCCCGTTAGATAAGAATACCTTGCCCTGAGGCCACTTCTGCCCCTATATTGCGGTTGTATTCATTCAGTAACATTAAAAATTGAACATCATGAAAACTCTATTAATCGCAATTTTAACCCTCGCAACAACAACTCTTTTCGCTCAAAATACAGTAATCTGGAAAGGAGGTACCCCCGGAAAAGAAAATAATTGGAATGAATCCAAAAACTGGAGCGATAATCAGGTGCCTGACGAAAATACCAATGTGATCATCAAAGCCATGAATACCGGCCATTTCGCTCAGCCGGTTGTGGACGAAGCAGTAGAAGTGGCATCCATTGAATTACAGGCAGGTGCCAAACTCACTGTCACAGCATCAGGTTCAGTAATGATCGACGGTTCAGATATTTATACGATTGGCATTGTAAGTTATGGTGGGATCCTGGTTAATAAAGGCCTTATCAACCTGATAAATATTGACAACTTTTCAACAGTTGATTTCCAGGAAATTCATTCCGGAAATGGAACAGTTTTGTTGGATAATCAATCCATAAACGCGAAATATTACGCCAAAAAATAGTTTTCCTTCAGAATTTATAATTCACGATTTTTAAACTCAAATCCTGTCATGGGGTTTGGGTTTATTTTTTGAAAATCAAACAGTTATTCTATATCTTTAACTCGGGATGAAACTGAACACCTTACTTATTTTACTACTCTTTTGCCTTCCGGCGATTGGCCAGGAGTATCTTCCTGTGGAACATCTGACAGAAAAGGACGGCCTTTCTTTTCGGGATGTGTCTTACATTACCAAGGATAAGGATGGGTATATGTGGATCGGTACTGCTCAGGGATTGAATAGGTACGACGGTGTGAGTTGGGTGCATTACCAACATCGACCTGGTGACAGTACTTCAATCAGCCACAATATGGTTCGCCAGATTTATGAAGACGATGAGGGTAATTTACTTATAAGGGTGGCGGATAATGATCGCACGGGGAAATTGGAATTTTTTGATAAAAAAACAGAAACATTTAGCAGAGCCCGGTTTCAAAATATAACGGAAGCGCAAAACTTAACCGTTTTACAGACCTTTACTTCTCCTTCCGGTGAAATTATTTCTATTTGTACCTTGGATAAACAAGTAAGCGGAAACCCTTACCGAACATTTATGGAATACAAGTATAAGGGAAAAGGGGAATTTCTGTTTAATAATAAATCATTTGAAACCCCCTTTAACCTTTCCGCTTCTTTTATTTTTTCGCGGGAAAATGAAAGCTGGTTTACTTCCGATGCCGATTATGATTATGTGGATTTCGGCACTGGTGAATGTCAGTCTTTTAAATTTTCAACTATTGGGAGAGAAACGCTACCTATTGATGAAAACGGTAAATTTTGGTACCCTTCATTGACACCCAAAGATGGAAAGTTACTCGAATCTTTTGACTTGCCTGATGATATTCCTTTAGAGGAATGGAAAAGTTTTTGCACGGATAATTATTATAATATCTGGTTGGCTACCACTGGAGGCAGGGTTTATAAATACGATATAAAACAACGCTACATCAATAAATCCGGGGAGTTTGATGTTGATAACTTTACGTTGAATAGAAGACTCTTTCAGGATGAGGAAGGTACATTGTGGATCCCGCATAAATTTGGAGTTTCAAAAGTGAGAAAACGAAACAGGTACTTTGAAAACTATATGCATGATCCAAAAAGGTGGGACAGTCGTTCCGGCTCAGGCGTAGAAATATATTCCATTGCTCATAACAATAATGATACCCTCTATGGAATCTACAATTATAACTCATTAGTTGTTTTTGATCTAAAAAACAAGCATGGACAGAAAAGGAGTGCCTATATAGACACTGGGAAAGGTAATCCAGATTTGTCAGCTTATTCAGGAATGATCCTTTGCAATGATGATGGTTATTTGTGGTATGGTGGCTACAGGAACTTTATTGCCAGGTTTAATCCTCAAACAAAGGAGCTTAAATACTTTACTATTCCAGATAGCCTTATCACGGTTAAGAATCTTAATAACTGGATCCGTACACCCTCCTTGAAATTAGGTGAGGATGGCCAATTGTGGTTCGTTAAGGCCAATGGAAAATTGTGGTCCTTTGACAGGAAAAAAGAATTATTTTCTAATGAAATAACTCAAGAATTTCCGCGAGGAGTTATTGGTGTAGGGAAACAGCATTTATGGGTTTGTACAGATAGTTTATTGTCAAAGATTAATCTTAGAAATAAGGAGGTCAGAAATTTTGAACTTCCCGATAAGCAACCTGGAAAGATGCAACTGGAAGTCTTTATGACTGTGCCTTATAAAGATAAGGTTTGGATAGGAACGAGGAGAGGTTTACTTTCCTTTGATAAACAGACTGAGACTTTCCAACGATATACCATTGCTGATGGCTTATCAAATGATATCATTTATACGATTATCCCTTATGGTGATGACCTCTGGATGGGCACACATGTGGGTTTGTGCCGCTTTAATACCCAAACCGGGGCCGTAAAAAATTACTATGAAAAAGATGGTCTGACCTATAACGAGTTCAATCGGGAAGCTGCAGCTAAAACGCCGGAGGGAGAACTTATTTTCGGAGGTATGAATGGCTTCAATGTTTTTCACCCGGAAGTGCTGGATTCTCTGGCCAGGATGGAGTCTTCAAAATTGGTGTTGACCCAATTCAGTAAACTGGATGGAGCATTGGATACCATAAAAGTTGTTTCGGCAAACCAATTGGACTTATCAGAACCGATAAAGATTTATCACCGGGACAAATCCTTCACATTTAGATACGCATTACTAAGCTTTTTCAGCCCTGATGAAAATACCTATAGTTATTATCTGGAAGGATATGAAAAGGATTGGAATTATGGAGGTAATGTGAATTTTATCAACTACCCTAGCCTCTCTTCCGGGAAATACACTTTTAAAGTGAAAGCCAAAGATCCAAGAGGTAATCCCGGATTAAATGAATTAGCTATTCCGATTGTTGTTTATGGCCCCTGGTGGTCTACGTGGTGGGCCATTGGAACCTTTGCCTTGCTTTTGATTATGGCCATCGTTTTTTATAACAGGTACAGGGTTCGGAATTTTGAAAGACAAAAAAGAAAACTGGAAGAAACGGTAAAAGAACGTACCAAAGAATTGAATGCTCAAAAAGAAAGAGCTGAACGGTCGGAGCGGTTCAAAGAACAATTCCTGGCCAATATGAGCCATGAGATCCGGACGCCCATGCACGCCATCTCGGGCATGACGGATATTCTGATCAGGAATGAACATCTTACTCCCCAAGAGAAATTTCTCAATGCTATCCAACAAAGTTCCCGGAACTTACTGGTCATATTAAATGACATTCTCGACCTCTCAAAAATTGAGGCTGGGAAAATTGAAGTTGAAAATATTCCGATGAATCTTTCAAAGGTCATTGGAAATGAGGTGGATGTATTGAGGCCTAAGGCTGAGGAAAAAGGACTTGCCCTGGAAACTTCATTCGATGAAACCATTCCTGAGAATATCAAAGGCGATCCCACCCGACTAAGTCAGATCTTACTTAACCTGGTGGGCAATGCGATCAAATTTACCGAAAAGGGCAAGGTCCGGATCTTGATATCCAGGCAAGGAGATGTGCTGAAGTTTGCAGTAGAGGATTCGGGGATCGGAATACCTGAAGATCAATTGGTGCGGGTATTTGGTTCTTTTGAACAGGTAAACGAGTCCATAACCCGGAAGTATGGCGGGACCGGCCTGGGGTTGAGTATTACCAAGCAACTGGTCGAGCTTCAGAAAGGCAGGATTTGGGTGGAAAGTCAGGAAGGCATTGGCAGTACTTTCTTTTTCGAACTTCCTTTTGTAGCTGTTCAGGCAGGTGAGCAATTACAGGATGGGATTAGTCCGGAACAGTTAAATGAGATGGCTACGTCATTAAAAGAAGTGAAAATCCTTTTGGCAGAAGATAATGCCTTTAATGTAATGGTCGCCAGTGATGACCTGGAGTATTATATTCCAGATGTACAAATTGGGTTTGCTGAAAATGGTAAAGAAGCCATTATGGAATTTCAAAATGGCAAATATGATCTCATTCTGATGGATATTCAAATGCCCGAGGTAAGTGGATATGATGCTTCCAGAGCCATTAGAGTATTAGAGCAAGAAAGCGAAACAAATAATCCTATCCCTATCATCGCCATGACAGCCAGTTTGTTGAAATCTGAGATCCAACAATGTTATGATGCGGGTATGGATAGTTATATTCCGAAACCTTATAAGATCGAAGAACTCATTGGGGGAATTTATGAGCAAATGTCCAATGGGAAGAAAATTTAGGTTGCTGGTTAGAAGTTACAGGCTTTTTGTCATAAAAAACCCTTTTTCTCAAAACCCCACCTCCACCATCACCGGCAAATGATCGGAAATGAAAAGATTGCTTTCCCGCCTGTCATCGATGTGCACATAGGTCAATACCTTCAATTTTGATGTGAAAATATAATCTATCCTTCCCGGAAGTACCTGATCGGAGAAACGGTTAAATGTGCCGACCGGTCCATAAAACGGTTTGATCGAAATGTCTTGTCCATCATCCAAAGCAGTTTTGAATGCAGTGATGGCCCTGCTTCCGGGTAAGGCATTAAAATCACCCATGACTATAACGGGAAGATCTTGTTTGTTCAACTGTCTGATTTTCGTCAGAATGAGACTCGCAGAGTTGGATCTGGCTGCCTCTCCAATATGGTCAAAATGAGCATTGAAAACCCAACATTGCAGACCGCTGGTTTTGTGTTTGAACAATCCATAAGTACAAATCCGTTCCATGGAAGCATCCCAGCCTACAGAAATTTCATCAGGTGTACCAGAAAGCCAGAAAGTGGATTGTTCTACTAATTCATAAACCGTCGAATCAAAAAAGATAGCAGAAAATTCTCCTTTCGATTTTCCGTCATCCCGACCAACGCCTATGTATTTATAATTGATTAGGGTGCTGTCCAAGTAACTGACTTGATGAACCAGACCTTCCTGGATGCCGAAAATTTCCGGTTCGTAAAATTTGAGCATTTGCACCATTTCGGCTTTGCGTTCATGCCAGTTGTTGGGAGTGTCATTGGGGTTGTCGTAGCGGATGTTGATGGTCATGAAACTTGTGGTTTGAGCCATTAGACTAATAGTGAAAGCTGAAAAAACAGCCGCTAATAAGATTTTATGGAAGTACATGTTCATTTTTTTATTCAAAAGCAATGATCAAAAATAAGCAGGAATTACGGAGATTCCATAAGGATCGGAGGTCCTTTGGTTAGAAAAGCTAAAAGAAATTTTCCTTTTCTGATTAGGGGGTGAGCCCGTGGATTGCATCCTTAAGTTGAAGCTAAAATTTAAAGTTATGAGAACCTTTGCCCTATTGGTCTTCCTGCTGGGAACGACCCTGTTGGCAGCGCAAAAAATTGAACATTTTTCCGTTGCCGTTATGAATGAATCTATTGCTTTTCCCTTTACCAGATTTGCCCCTGTTCATCCGGGATTGGAGATCGGAGCTACCTTCTGGAGTAAGGAAAAGGAGAATTCCAACCGATACCTTTCTGCCTACGCAGGAGGATTTTACCATGAGAAAATTGAAACAGGATTTTATCTGAGAGCGGAATATCTTTTCGCTTTCAAGATAGTGGATGGATTGTATGCTGATGTACCGGTAGGTATTGGCTATTTGCATACTTTTTTCCCTTCAGAGTTGTACGAACAGAATCCTGAAACAGGCAGCTTCGAAGAGGCATCCCAATTCGGCAGGCCTCACGGTCTGGTTACGGCAGGTGTGGGTATCCGCTATGCCGGTAATTCCCGGGTTCAGCCTTTTATTCGACAGGAACTAGCTGTGGAAACACCATTTGCCAATGGCTTTCCCGTCATCCCTCACACTTTTTTGAAACTTGGTGTTAACCTTAAAATCCAATAAAATGTGTATAGCGGTAATTTTTAAAAATACAACATGGTGGAGTTGTTAATAAGTGGATTTTCATTCTTCTATTTTTGGAGAGGGAATGGTTTAGTGCTCGTTTGTATTTTCAAAAATCACCAAACAATTAATGGAACATTTATGAAAAATAAAAAATATCAAACTGTGGATAAAATGAATTTTATGAAAAATGCTTTCCCGCTCTTTTTAATGCTACTTTTTGCTATGTCCTGTGAGAAAAACGAAGTTTTTACCGAAACGAAATACGATTGTTCTTTTAGTTTTCAGGATTCCAGCTCCATTCATCCCAATGCTGGCCTTTACCAGGGTATTCTGGATAACAATCAGAAGAATGGACTTGTAGGAGCAGTCCTGTTGGTCAAAGACCAACACGGATTATGGACCGGAGCAGCCGGTCAGGCAGATATTGCTTCAGGAATCGACATGCAGTCCTGTAACCGGTTTTTGATCGCCAGTATCAGTAAAATTTTCACAGCAACCGCGGTTTACCAATACATTGACCAGGGCATTTTGTCTATGGATGACCCGGTCAACAAATGGTTGCCAAATTCCATTACCGATAAGGTTGATAATGCCAATGAAGCGCAGATCAGACACCTTTTGGCGCACACCAGTGGGATCGTTGATTATTACACTACTCAACTCGAATTGGACCGCATTAATAACGTCCACAATGAATGGACGATGGAAGATGTACTCAAATATGTTTATGGCAAAAAAGCTGACTTTGAGGTCGGTGAAACCTATGGTTATTGCAATACCAATTATCTGTTATTGTCCATGATATTGGAGAGTGCTTCGGGTTTGAGTTTTCAATCAGTTTATGAACAGGAGGTATTTATCCCGGCTGGCTTAAACAGTGCTTATTACAGCGAAAGCCAACCCATTCCGGATGATTGTGTGAAAGGTTATGCGGACATTTATGGAACCGGACAATTTGGGGAGTCTGCATTTATGTACCAGGATGAAATTGGTATAGGTGGAGATGGAGGAATAGCCATTAATGCTTACGACTTGTCCGTCTTTTTAGAGAAACTGATGAAGGGTGATTTGATTTCCCAATCATCCCTGAATGAAATGACCAACTGGTTTGATATGCCTGAATTCTGGCACTGGTTCCCTTACGGGCAAACGGAAAATGGTTATGGATTCGAGAAATTCAACACAGCTTACGGATATGCGGTAGGGCATACCGGAGGAATGGACGGGTTCAGTACTTATGGGTTTTATTTCCCGGAAGAGGATATGACCTATATTTTGTTCGTCAATTCTGTCGGCGACAATGAATCGGAAACGGACATTTTTGAGCAGACGATGGAGGTGATGTTTGAGGGGTAGCTCAAGATTTGACATAAATTCAAAGATCAGATTAAATCTACTTTCAAAAGCCCTGTGTTTCAACGCAGGGCTGTTGAAAATCCACACACCCAGGCCTTTAGGCCTTTTTTTACTCAAAAGCCCACACCGGCACATCCAACAAAGCTCCATTTTGTCGATCGATAGCCGCCTGGGTATTTGTTGAGTTGTATTTGCGCTCTGTTTCCGGATATAAAAAACGTTCGACTATTACATTGGAAGGGTTGTATATTGAAGCATAAGTTTCCGGTATCAATTCAGGGAGTTTTAACCGCCGGTAGTTACTCCAACTTTGCTTGGAGGCATTACCATAATAAGCAACGTAGGCTTCAGAAATAATGTGGTTTAAAATACCTGCTTCGTCTAATCCACTCAGGTCTGAATGATTGTCAATAAAATCAGTATGATCTTCAGGAGAAACTTCCATTTGTAAAAAGGAGGCCTCAATAGCTGTTTTGAGGGCGTCTGTAATATCATCAGTTGTTCCTCCGGTTTGTAATAGAGCCTCTGCTTCCATGAATTTGGTTTCTGCAAAGGAAATAAAAGGTATTGTTGCATATTGCCTGGCCCAAACCAACTTGTTGGGGTTGTCGGGATCATAAAAAAACCAGGTAAACCCATCTGTAAACATAATTTTGTCCAGCCTGGGGTCATTATTAGTTTCCAAAGTGTTGGCGAATCCATGTTGAATAATTAATGTGCTAGGTCTTTCAGTGGCAAAGCTATACAGTGGATTTTGAGTGCCGACCTGAGCACCCCAATTAATACCTGGTTGTTCTTCCAGACTTTGAAAGGTTTGGTTTTGGACGATGTCCAAAATTTCAGAAAAATTTTCCGGATGTCGCTTGGAAGTATGCAAAAGATAACGGGCCTTTAAGGCATATGCGAATTTTTTCCACAATTGCATATTCCCATAATATACAACATCACCAGACACCAAAGGTGGGTTTTGGTCTATGAGTGTAATAGCTTCATTGAGCAAATTTTGTACGCCTTCATAAACAGCTTGCTGGGAGTCGTATTCAGGAAATGGGTAAGTATTGCCTTGTACTGCCTGAGAAAAAGGAATGTCGCCAAAAGATGAAGTCGCTTCCGCAAATTCATGAGCCATGATAATTTTAGCGATAGCTTCATAACCTCCTTCCCCCTGTTTTTCAGCCATATCAGCCATTGTTTTTGCCTGTATCAGGCTGCCGCCAAAAAAGCCATAGTTCCAAACCGAATTGAACCCTTCCGGGCTGAGACCATTTTGTCGGTAAGGTGAGATACTGGCATCCCATTCCTCAAGGTATTGCATGAAAGCACTTGCGCTTCTTCCTTCAAAAGCAGATTGATTATGTGCCATTTGGGTAATGGCAGCAGGCAGTAATTCCTCCAGGCTTACTTCTGTTATTTCGTCCGGAGAAGCATTGTCTGTTTCAAAATCGCAGGAAACAAAGATTATAGTGAGCAACAATAAAAAAACGAGGGATATATTTTTATAATTCATGTGTAATTTTTTAGAGGTCAAGTTTTACGGAAAGGCCATAAGAACGAGCTCCGGGCATATTGTAATAATCGAGGCCAAAACCATTGGAAGGTCCCGTGAGGTTTGTTTCCGGATCAATGCCCGGGTACTTGGTTTTCAGCCAAAGATTATGAGCAAACAAGCTGAAGGATATGTTGTGTATCGGGCCTAACCCGGAAGTACCCAGAAACAGATCGTATTGGACCGCCACGGTACGCAACCTGACCCAACTGGCGTCTTCTATATTCATTTCGCTGTATCCAAATCCATACCGAACCCTGTAATACCCCCCGAGACCGTTCTGAGGATCTGCAAGGGCAACTTCTACAGTGTTAGGGCTTCCGTCTTCGGTGACTCCCTCAAAAACCATGAAGTCGTTTCTTTCTTCAGCCGATCGTAGTGTTACACCAAAATAATCCATGACACCACATGTGCCGCACCACATATCCCCGCCTTTTTTGATTTCCAATAATGCGCTCACAGATAACTTTTTGCCAATCCTTACTCGATTATAAAAGCCGGCTGTCCAGTCAGGATTAGGGTCTCCGAGAATTTTTTTATCTGGGTCTGCAATAGGCCAACCCTGATTGTTAATGATCAATTGCCCTGATTCATTCCTCAGAAAAGCATCTCCCCAGATTATGCTATACGGCTGTTCTTCAAAAATTCGGGTGGAGGTAGAGGTAAATCCGGATAGTTGAATGTCCTGAGCGAACTCGGGTATTTTTTCAACCATGTTTTTGGCTTTGGTGAAGTTTAGCGATAAATCCCAGGATAATTTCGCCGTTTCCAAAGGTGTGGCATAAAGATCCAGTTCAATGCCTTCGATTGCTGATCTCTCCACCGTTTATCGCAGTTGTCTGAAACCCACTGGATGCCGGAAGGTTTGACATCAAAATAATATCTGTTGTATACGCGTCATAAAAGGTGAAATCAAGGCCTAATTTATTCCACAGACCAAAGGAAAGGCCAACCTCATAAGAGGTAGTGCTTTCTGGTTTAAGGTGATCATTGCCTAAAAAATCACTTATTTCATATCCTGAGGTGGTTGACGCACTAATGTACCCGTCGCCGCCTATGGTTACGGGAGTAAAATAGTTCTGGGTCAGGTAGGTAGGCGCATCATTGGCAACCCTGCCAAAACCCAGATTGAACTTTAAGTGGTTTAATATCCTGTTTTCTTCATGTGTGTCAGGGTTTTCAGGATTGAACAACTCTGACAGGTTTATACTGCCGGAAGCCCCATAAGAGAGGTAGCTGCCGGTTTTAGGAGGCAGAGCTGATGACCAATCGTTTCGAACGGAGAAATTAAATGTCAGCCATTTTTTATAACGTAAATCCAATGCAGCCATTACTCCTGCCATCTTTCTTTGCCTGGTTACCCGGCTTCCTTCCTGGCTTTGGGTATTTTCAATAATATAAGATCCGGGATTGAGTATATTCAATCCAGTGGTGGTAGTGTCTCTGAAGTAGAATTGAAAATAATCAAATCCCAACTGAGCTTTGTAGTACCATCCGGAATTATACCCTCGGCGGGCATTGGCGGTAATGCTGGTAAATAATGTGTTTTGTTTTAGATTGGTAATATCAACCTGGCCTTGGGATCTTCCCGGGTTAACATCAAGGGCACTTTTTCTGTTATCCGTGTAGTGGTCAAGACCAACCCTCCCCTCCAGCCAATGGAAAGTGCTGATAGGTAAAGGTTGATTGCAGATCATAGAATAATTCCCAATGAACCGCAGATTTTCATCTTCAAAAGGATTTTTGTTTACAGACCAATAAGGATTGTCGTAAATACCTGCCCGGTAAGATCGCTGGGCACCGCTTTCCAATTGGAATGCGGACAAATCATCTGCTGCTGCTTTTCCGGCTTGTCCATTGCCATTGTCGAATGTCGGGGTGGTACGTAATGTGCCCAACATGATTCCTTTTATGTTACTGCCTCTTTGCAGGCGGTATCCCCGTGAATTACTCATATGTACCGAAAGAGCAGACCTGAATGTTGAATTAAAAACGAGGTTGGCTTTCCCAAAGATGTTATTTCTTATGAAATTGGCTTTGGGAGCATAACCATTGGAAATAGTTCTGCCAACGGAAAAAAGGTAGTCCGACTTTTTGCCTGTTCCCCCAACGGTAGCATTCAATTGATAGGCAAGTCCATCGATGAAAAAGGTATATGGATCGTAGGCAACAGCGGGATTACCATTACCAGTTCCACTGGGGACCAAGCGACCGTTTTGGTCGTATTCGTAGCTGCCATCACCGTCAAATTCCAGTTCGGAAATTTCAGGCCCCCAACTGAACCCTTCACCGGTATGAGGTCCTCTCCAGATTGGAACGCCTCCTGATGGTCTGCCCTGTGCATATTGAGATTGACGTAAGGGAAGTTTATTAACACTATTGGTCCAGAGGCTCGAAGTAACGGAGGCCCGGTAACGGCGGCCCATCCCGGATTTGGTAATGATTTCAATCACTCCGTTCCCTCCGCGTAAACCATGTTTCACTGTAGCGGCAGGACCTTTAAAAACCTTGACTGATTCAATATCCTCCGGGTTAATGTCGATAAGTCGGTTAGGTAAATCCACCCCACCTACATCAAACCCCCATGTGTCATTGTTGATCGGTAAACCATCCAGGATGATCAAGGGGCTATTATTGTTAAGGATCGAATTGTTGCCACGAATGCGCCCATAAACAGCGGTTCCCGGAATCCCTGAGCTGCTGGAAACGGATAATCCGCTTATCTGACCCTTTAGAACAGCCAGAAAGTTGATTTGCCCAAGTTTTATGTCTTCTGAAATTGATTTCGAAACAAAGGGTACATAACTGTCGGAAGGAAATTTATGTAAAAGTGGATGCATAACATCACATTCCTCTAAAATAGCAATACTGTCTTGTTCAGAAGTTGATTGAGCGCATAAGGAAAGATATGTCCAGCAGGACAATATCATTAACCATGAAGTTCTTTTCATACTAATCCAAATTTCGTTTTCAACAGGGTAATTGTAGTGGGTTTTGAAAGTATGGAAAATTACTCCATTCTGCTCAGCTGTGCAATTTCCAAAGAAAAAAATGCCTCCAAAAGACCTTAAGAAAAAAAAACTTTAAAAAAAATTTAACCTCGCAAGCCTGATTTTAATCGTTAGTTCCAAGTTTACGCATATTTTGAATATGTTACGAATTTTGTAAAATTGACCAAAAATCGTAAATTTGTTTTCAAATCGTAAAATTTGGACGAACATAAAAAAAATACGAAGTATCAGGATATTCTGAAAACAGCACACGATCTGTTTTGGAAACACGGGATCAAGCGGGTAACGATACAAGAGGTATGTAGAGAAGCGAATGTGAGTAAAATGACCTTTTACAGGTTTTTTGAAAACAAGGTTGATCTGGCCAAAAGGGTAATGCAGCAAATGTTTGATGAGGGGTTGGAGAAATACCGTGCCCTGATGGCAGAGGATATTCCTTTTGAAGAAAAGGTTAAACGGCAAATCATGGCCAAGTTTGAGGGAACAAAAGAAATCAGTTCCGAATTGGTCAAAGACATTTATACAGATAAAAGTCTTGGTTTGCATGATTACTGGGAGCAGCGCCGTACGGAGATGGTCAATTTGGTTTTGGAGGATTATGCCAATGCCCAGAAAAAGGGATGGATAAGAAAGGACATCAATCTCAATTTCATTTTCTATTTCAACGGCAAGGTGGCTGAATGGATTTACGATCCGGTGCTCAAATCGATGTATGATACGGACCAGGAAGCAATAATGGAAATCACCAGAATATTTTTCTACGGGATATTCCCGAGATCAGACAAAAACGATGAATAAAAAACCGCTCATATGGTTGTTGTTAAGTTTCTTCCTGGTGGGAGAAATAGCAGCCCAGGAAGCACAGGACACCGGCGATTCTCTGATGTTTAAAGGACAGGTTTCTGTCTTCGAATTATTCAACCCAAATGCCACACTGCCGCTTTGGACCGGAGCCCGATATATTCCACAATTGAACTATGAAGTAAGGCTTCCCGAACGACGGAAAATTGATTTTGAAGCTTCGGCAAATATTTTCGGGACGCTGGCTTTCAACCCTTTTGATAGTATTAATGTGGATGGAGATGTTCAACCCTACCGAATTTGGGGACGTTACTCCACGCCACAATTTGAACTCAGAGCAGGATTACAAAAGATTAATTTCGGATCAGCTTCCCTGCTGCGCCCATTGATGTGGTTTGACCAAAGAGACCCTCGTGACCCTTTGCAATTGACTAATGGTGTTTACGGTGTTTTGGCGAGGTATTATTTTTTGAACAATGCCAATGTGTGGGTGTGGGGTTTGTATGGCAACGATAATAACAAAGGCTGGGAGGTGGTTCCGTCTCACGGTAAAGTGCCTGAGTTCGGTGGCCGGTTCCAGACTCCGGTGCCCCGGGGAGAAGCAGCCATTACTTTCCACCACAGGACAGCTGATAGCCGGTCATTTTATTTGCCGGAATTCCAGTATGAAAAAGTAGCAGAGAATAAGATTGGCGTGGATGCCAAGTTTGACCTGACAGTTGGTTGCTGGTTTGAGGCGACGTGGGTGAATAAAAGTGAACCCATGGGCATGTTCACAAACCAGGAGATTATCAACCTGGGAATGGATTATACTTTCGGCATTGGCAACGGCCTGAATGTAATTGTGGAACAGTTAATTGCCGGTTTTGGAGAGCAGCCCTTTGAGTTTGAACAAACAGCGACTTTCACCCTGTTGAATCTAAACTACCCAATTGGTTTTTTTGACAATATCAATGCGATAGTTTACTTCGATTGGACCAATAAGCAGGCCTATAATTTTTTGACCTGGCAGAAACAATTCAATAATTTCTCCTTGTACGTGATGGGATTCGTGAATCCAAAAACATACAATATTCCGACCCAGACTTTTACCGGGGAGAATTTATTTGCGGGGAGCGGATTGCAGGTGATGGTGGTGTATAATCATTGAACTAGTCCTCAGTATTCAGTCAACAGTCTGCAGTCGGGTGTGAGTTTTGGGTTAAGGGGTGGAGTTTAACCGCAGAGCGCGGAAAGAAGCGCAAGGTTCGCTAAGATTGAGTTAAAAAATAAAAACTCGTAACCCGTATCTCGCAACCCGCAACCAAATAAAACAACATCAAATCACCTCAAACAATGTCAAACAACATCAAACCATTTGAAACCACATGAAACAATATCAAACTGAATAATTAAAAATACCAATATAAACGCAATACAAATGAGTAATTCAATTATCAAAATTGAGCAGCTTACCAAGTCTTTTCCGATTGGAAAGTCTTCTTTTACGGCGCTAAAGGGCGTTGACCTTACTATTGAGGAAGGTGAGTTTTGTGGTCTGATCGGTCCGAGTGGATCGGGAAAAACCACCTTGCTGAATATCGTTGGTTCCCTGGATGTACCCACTGAGGGGACGGCCGAGGTTTTGGGTCATTCTATCGGAGATTTGACCCCCAGGCAGGCAGCTAAGTTGCGTAAGGAGCACCTCGGGATTTATTTTCCAGAGTTATAATTTGCTGGCAGTACACACGGTTTTCGAGAATGTAGAATTCCCGTTGCTGTTATTGGATTATACAGCTTCTGAACGTAAAAAAATGGTTATGGATGCCCTTGAATGGGTCGGATTGACGGATAAAGTCAACACTCGTCCTCCTACCTTATCCGGAGGGGAGAGCCAGCGGGTGGCCATTGCCCGGGCCATGGTTAAAAAGCCATCCCTGGTGCTGGCAGATGAACCTACTGCGAACCTTGATGCTGCCAATTCACATCACATTTTGAAAACTATGGAAACGCTGAATAAGGAGTTGAAAACCACCTTCCTGTTCGCAACCCATGATGAAAAAGTGATCAGTTATCTGCGCAGGAAAATTTTCCTGATCGATGGAAAAATTGACAAGGATGAAATCGTAACACCGACCAGAGAAGTGAAAGTTTAGGACATTTTTGTCTCTAAGAGGAAATTAAGCTTGTGGTTTTGCAAGCGATTTTAAAAAAAATAAAACAGGTTAACAATGTTATTAGCATTAAAACTGGCATACAGGAATTTAGTTGGGGCCGGTCTCAGAACCTGGTTAAACGTGATCGTTTTATCCTTTTCTTTTGTTGTCATCATCTGGATGAAAGGTATCATGGTGGGATGGGATCACCAGGCTAAAACAGATACCCAAAACTGGGAAATTGCCGGAGGGCAATACTGGCATGAAAAATACGATCCTTTTGATCCATTTACGTTGGATGAGAGTCATGCTCCTATTCCTGAAGCTGTTCAAAGTGAAATAGACAAAGGCGATGCCATGGCGGTACTCGTTACCCAGGGGACAATCTACCCGGACGGCAGGATGCAATCCGTACTGATCAAAGGTATTGATCCTAATCAAAAACTGTTATCTCTGCCTACCCAAAAACTGGATACTTCCGTAAATGCCATCCCGGCCATCATAGGTTCGAGTATGGCCAGGACCAATAAGTTGAACATTGGAGATTACGTGAATATCCAGTGGCGGGATGCCAATGGCACCTTTGATGCTACGGAAATTTATATCACGGATATTTTCAGCACCACAGTGCCTACCGTAGACAACGGTCAGGTATGGATCAGCCTTGACGAGCTACAATCAATGATGTTGGCCCGGGGAGAGGCTACCATCCTCACCTTCAGGGATCCGGAGGCAGAAAGGGCGCAATTGGACAATTGGACCTTAAAAACCAGAAAAGAGCTTACGGCCAATATCGATGAGATCATTGCAACGAAAACAGCAGGTCAATCCATATTTTATTTTATTCTGTTGCTGTTAGCGATGCTGGCAATCTTTGATACACAAGTACTTTCTATTTTCCGCAGACAACGGGAAATAGGAACCTATATCGCCCTGGGATATACCAGAAGGCAAGTCGTTGGCCTCTTTACAACAGAAGGTGCCATGCATTCTATACTTGCAGCTATTGTGGCAGCCATTTACGGAATACCATTCCTGTGGTGGCAGGCCAAAGTAGGCTGGACCATGCCCGCAGACACCAGTGATTTCGGAATGTCGATCGCACAAACACTTTATCCGAAATATACACTTGGACTGATTATCGGAACGACGCTGGTCGTAGTGATTGTTACGACCATTGTCAGCTACTGGCCATCGAGAAAAATTGCAAAAATGAATCCAACTTTAGCACTAAAGGGAAAAATACAATGATACGATTCTTATTAAAAGGAATATTTCGTGACAGGAGCAGAAGTCTGCTGCCTGCACTGGTTGTAGCCACGGGGGTTATGCTGACCGTGTTTATGCACGCCTATGTGACAGGGATAATGGGGGATACGATAGAAATGACCGCCAGGTTTACAACGGGACATGTTAAGGTCATGTCCAAAGCATATGCTGAAAATTCCGATCTCCGGCCAAACGATTTGGCTTTAATGGAGGTGGGATCTTTACTGGAAGAACTTCGGACCACTTATCCGGATATGTATTGGGCTGAGCGGATTCAATTCGGAGGACTGATAGATGCTCCGGATGAAAATGGGGAAACCCGTTCACAAGGCCCGGCGGTCGGGATGGGATTGGATCTTTTATCTTCTCAAAGTATGGAGGACGAACGGCTCAATCTGACCGAATCTCTGGTGAGAGGGAAAATGCCTTCAGAACCCGGAGAGGTTCTGCTGAGTGAGGAATTCTCGCGTAAACTCAAAGTCGATCCGGGAGATCCGGTGACCTTGATCGGTTCTTCTATGCACGGGAGTATGATCATGTATAACTTTATCGTTTCCGGAACGCTTAGTTTTGGGACGGATGTATTAGACAGGGGTACGCTTGTAGCTGATATTGAAGATGTGCGCCTGGCATTGGATATGTACGATGCTGCAGGAGAACTTACCGGCTTTTTCAAAGGTGGTTATTACAATGATGAAAAAGCGGTCGCAATTTCAGGTGAGTTTACCGAAAAATACCTGGATGAGGAAGATGAATATGCTCCCCTTATGAAACCTTTGCGTGATCAGGAAAACATGACCATGTACCTGGACTTATCCCAAAGCCTGGGAGTCATTGTAACATTAATCTTTATGTTCGCTATGTCCCTGGTTTTGTGGAATGCTGGCTTGTTGGGAGGGATCCGTCGGTATGGTGAAATTGGTTTGCGATTAGCGATCGGAGAAGAGAAAAGGCATGTGTACTGGTCTATGATCCTGGAGTCTATAATGATCGGTATCGTAGGTTCTATCCTCGGGACTGCCCTGGGGCTGTTCTTTGCCTGGTTATTGGAAACTTACGGCCTCGACATAGGTTCGTTGATGAAAGGTTCTTCTGTTATGATGCCTTCCGTAGTCAGAGCACACATCACCACCGCAGATTTCTATATCGGTTTTATCCCCGGTGTAATCTCTACAGTGATTGGAACTGCTTTGGCGGCGATTGGTATTTATAAGCGCAAAACAGCACAATTGTTCAAGGAACTGGAGGTTTAGGTTTTAAGGAACAATTTTGAAACTAGTGATAGCGTAAATTTTAACGTGACGTTAATAAAATTACCGCAAACCAATGCGTGAAATTTGCGTCAAAATATTAATTGAATACGTAGAAGTTGTTTTAAAACAACTTCATAAAAATAATTGAGATGAAAACTTTATTTGTAGCCATTTTTTCAACTTTAGCTTTTTTGGCTATCGGACAACCCAGTGCAGATAAAATCATGGAGATGGTTGACGAAAATATGTCATCCGAAAACAGGATTTTTGAATCTACCATGACTATCCACGGAAAGCGGAGTAGTCGTACCATCACTTCACGGTCTTATTCTGTTGGAGATAAGCAATCATTTACAGAGTATTTATCACCCGCCAGGGAGCAGGGTACGAAGATGCTGAAACTGGAAGATAAATTGTGGATATATTCTCCTTCCACAGATCGTACCATTCAGATATCCGGTCATATGTTGCGTCAGTCCGTAATGGGGTCAGACCTTTCCTATGAGGATATGATGGATGACAGAAAACTCACGGAAACCTATGATGCAAAAGTTGTCGGCGAAGAAGAGGTCGACGGCCGGCCAACCTGGGTGCTTGAATTGACGGCAAAGGTAGACGATGTGGCCTATGCCACTCGTAAGGTGTGGATCGATACGGAAAGGCTGGTGCCTTTGAAGGAAGAACTATTTCGCAAAAAGCGGTCAATTGCTTAAGAGATCAACCTTAACGGATGTTCAGAAAATTGATGGCAGGTGGTTCCCGACAAGCATCACCTATAAGAATATGCTTAAGAAAGGAGATGGCACCGTTTTTAAAATGACCAGCATTAAATTTAATCAGGATATTGCTGATTATCTCTTTACCAAAGCTGCGCTGAAACAATAGTTTTTATTGAGTACTGTAAATAGAGGTTGACATTATCGTTTTAAGCCAAATACGCATGAAGGCAGGTTTTGTTTATTAATTTGATAACACGAATAGAGTATTCTTCAAAACTTTGACCCAAAGAAAGTTTATTGAATTCTTTAGTGTCATTTATTCTCCATAATCATTCGTGTATTCGTGGCTTTTTTTATAGAAATAAACTGTTTTTTCAGGGCTTATTTGTAACTTAACCTCCTTGTTTTGGAGTCATAAAATTGATCAAAATGGATAAGAAAAAAAGCCTCACCGAAGATAAATTAATTGAATTCGTCTCATGGGAACTGGATGTGCCTGCCGAAGAAATTTTCCCGTCCAGTAGTTTGGTGAGTGACCTCAATTTAGACGATCAGGACAAGATGTTACTCATAGCTGAACTGGAAAACAGAATGGATGTTTACCTGACTCCGGAAGAAGCTGAAAAAGCTGAAACCATACAGGATTTGAAACATTGCTTTCATGCTCATTTAGAGCATGCTTAAACCATCGGAATAATATTACTCCCTGATCTCCTTTCTTGCCTTCCGCAATCTTTTTGGCCCAAACCAAAGCCAAAAGCCTGTTGTGGTGAATAAAAACAGAGCACTTCCCAAAAGGGAAGTATAGACGAGTTTGAAAGTATTATTGCCTGTTTTAAAAAAATCATCCAATACAGAGCCGTCATGGACATTTTCCAGAAAGTCTGAGCGCCTTTTGCCGATGCTCAAAACCTGCCCGGTTGCTCCATCGAGTTGGATGCCCCAGTGTTGTTTTTCAAATATAAACTTCACCGATCCTTTTGATTTACGGATATCAATCCTGTCGAGATTGGTGGACAAATTTTGTGAAACAGAATCTTTAAATACGTTAATGGCGATATTATGTAGGCTGTCGATAGGGAGCCAATCCCTGAGCTCTGTACTTGTTCCCCTATAGGTATCCGGTAGTAACCATTCATTGCTGTTCTTTTTCCAGCCCAGTAAAATCCCGGTTACGGAAATGAAGAAGAAAAAAATAAATAACAATGCTCCTGTGTAACGATGAATCTTTCGGAAAGTGCGTAGTACTTTAGCTTGTCTTTGTCTTTGTTTTTTTGTCGTCAATGAAACTCTTTTTCGGGTGATCTAATACGTGATTTCTGCCCGGAAGTTAATGGTGTTCTTTTCCGGAGTAGAAAGTTCAAAGCTATGAATTTTTTCATTTTCAAAACGTTGCATAACCGTCATATCTCCAAAAGCGACTTCTTTCAGGAAGTTTACGGTCAGTTTTTTGGGAGGATTGTTTTTGATAAATTCGATATCATAAGTATCAAAGATGAAATCCAGGTACCTCACAGTGGTAAGATGCAGGTTTACATCTATATCGTTATATCGGATTTCGTGCTCTGTTGAAGCAACTGGAATGCCTTCCGTTTTGAGGGAGGGAATGTTTTCTTCGATGGCATGTTTTTCCGCGAGAGAGTGGAGATAGGGGCGATCCTGGTAAAGGACTTTGGGTCGCTTGGAATTGACGTCGAAGATCAGCCAGGCTGAGGTAATAGATCCAAATTTTTTGTTGCCATCATACATTTCGGCATCACGAAGGTAAAACAACCGGTTCATGCCTTTGGGCCACGTTTTTATGTCGATTGTTCCGGGCCATTTGGGAAGATAATCCAGGTTGAGTGTAAATCTGGACAGACCCAGCCAAGCCCTTGTTCCTTGAGGTGAAGATATCCAAGGCCCAGTTCCTCTGCATGTTGCCACGCTATCTGGATATAATCATTGATCAGGGAGCTTATGCGAAGTTCAGACTTGAAATCTGCATGCCTGGAGGTTATGGGGAATTTTCTTTGAAGAATTAATTGCTCTTCACTCATAATTTGATACTTTAAATCAAAGGGTTAATGCACATCTATCCCGTCAAAATAGATTTCTGTAATGGCGGTGTCGTTGTATTTCGCACCGGGATAAACATCCAGAATCTCAAACCTGAGGATAAGGTCACTCCCATCCGGATTATGTCCGAATGTTCCGATTGCGAACTCCTGGTCCGTTTTTACATCGGCGAGGTTTAGAATACCATAGGTCTTACCATTCACATATAATTTCAATTGTTTGACCCTGTTATTATTTTTCCAGGCATAATCACTTTTTACATATCCATTGGCAATGATGATGGAAGTAACCCGGGGGCTGTCATTTTTAAAATGATATTCAATGTATTCACTGATACCGGCATCCTTTTTACCTTCGACCCAGGCAGTTTTATAACTCAGATCATTCGCAGCTTCTGCTCCATATGAGTTGGAACCTTGTGCTGCCAGCACCGAGGAGGCTTTAATCTTGTAATTTCCACCGCCACAATACCAACTGCAACCCTCGGTAATAACGTCCCAGACCGTAGCTTTTCCTGCACCATATTTTTCTACCAGTATATTCAATTCCTTATTCTCAACCTCGGACAAGTCTGTTCTGTTGATAAGTTCCATCATTCGTGCTACCCCTTTTTGGGCTTCTTCGCTCAGATCGGGAATGCTGAGCATTTTCGGGTGAAACGTTTTTAGGGTTGACTGAGCGCAAGCATAATTCCAGCCAAAAAGGATCACTGCAAAAAGGATAAGACCTTTAAAGTTCATCTGGTGTGTATTAATTGTGGAATTTTTTTTCAAATAATTTCTACTCAATTTTACGAAATAAATTTGAAACAATATTTTCGCCAAAATTAAACAAAACCGAAGGGGGCGGAAAATCTTTGAATGTTTCATTTTTATGAATTTTCCAAGTTCAAAAGCTCGAATTTTCAATCTCTTTTTTTCACTTTCAAAAATGTTTTGGAAAATTCGAGCTTTTGAACAACCTTTCGAAAATAAAAAACTAATGGAAGATATCAACCTCAAGGCATTGTGTCTGGATGCAAAGGAAATTATTATCAGAGTCGGTGAATTTATCCGCCGGGAAAAAGGAAAGGTGACGAGTGGGGAAATAGAGACCAAAAGCCTCAACAGCCTGGTGAGTTATGTAGATAAAACGGCTGAGGAGCATTTGGTTCAGGAACTGGGGAAATTACTTCCGGAGGCTGTATTTCTAACAGAGGAAGAGACGGTAAAGACCCAAAGAGGTGACTTACAATGGATCATTGATCCCTTGGACGGAACAACCAATTTTTTACATTCTTTGCCGATTTTTTCCGTCAGTGTGGCGCTTCAGCGCAATCAGGAAACTGTTATGGGCATTGTTTATGAAATCAATCAGCACGAATGTTTCTATGCCTGGAAATCAGGTGGGGCCTATCTCAACGGAGATCCCATTTCAGTGAGCGATACGCCAAAATTGAGTGATGGATTGATTGCCACAGGCTTTCCTTATTACGATTATGACAGAGTGCCGGGTTACCTTCAGATCCTCTCTGAAATGATGACCAGGACCAGAGGCGTCAGGCGCCTGGGGTCTGCAGCGGTGGATCTTGCTTATGTGGCTTGTGGAAGATTTGATGCCTTCTTTGAGTACAGTCTGAATGTTTGGGATGTGGCTGCCGGAGCTTTTATCATCGAAGAGGCCGGAGGAAGGGTGACGGATTTCCGGGGAGGAGATGATTTCCTGTACGGCCGCGAAATCGTGGCGACCAATTCCGCTTTGAACGGAGAGTTTTACCAATACATTAAAGAAGCCTTCGGAGAGGGGGCAGGGGAATAAGGGAATAAGGGAATAAGGGAATAAGGGGGAACAAGGAAACAAGGGAATAAAGAGTATCCGATATTGGTTTTTCAAAGTCTAAATTGTTCTTTCATTTTTTTAGAATCTTTTCTAATTGAGACTTTAGGTCTGAAAGATTTTTCGACAATCGCCATTTATTTAAGGACTTTTTTTCAGGTAGAATTTTGTTTAAAGCCCAATTAATTTTTGGGTTGTAGTTTTTGATATCTCCTGGTTTAATCTTCCAGGGAATTGCAATATTGCTTTGTGAATCACAGTAAAAAATTATTGGTTCTCTGTTTTTAAATTTTATCTCAAGGTTGATTGTTGTAACCCTTTCATTGTTTAGGTTGAACTCATCAGTGATAAAAATTGAGGTTACATCCTCAAGGTCAATTTGACCAGTTAGCTTGAATGAGATAAGTAAGCATAGTATTAATAAACTATATTGATTAAAGCCATTCATTTGTATATCTTTAAAAAAAGGAACAAGGTGCAATGTTATCCCACCTTGTTCCCTTTTTCCCTTTTTACATTGTTCCCTTAATACGTTTTCGTCATACTTTCGGGAACGCAGATTGTAAAGTTTGCTTTTCTTTTATTGTCATCACTCAACGCAGAAGTATCTTTCTGTTCAACAGTAGTTATGGTGACGATCTCAAGGCCCGGGTGGTAATTGTTAAGATACCATAAGATGCTCTCGAAATTATCGGAATGGTAACTGCCGTTATAATGAATGAAGGTTTTCCCTCCTTCCATATTTTTGTGGATGAAGTATCCCATGGTTGCATCTTTGACGGCCTGTGAATGTGGGAAGTTTTCGGAAGAACCTCCATGGCCGCCCATACCCATTTCCAAAAGATCTTTGTAGCATTTCAACTCCAGGTCAACCGTGATTGGCAGCGGAGCGATATATTTTTTGGCTTCGTCTGAAAGACTGTCTAAGGCGAGAAGTCCTTTGCGATACACCAGGTTGGCATAACGGCGAGGAATGTTTGTGGCAACCATACGCACGCCATTTTCTTTGGCAAAATCAAGCACAGGTTTGTAATCCGTTTTATAGTTTGGCCACAGCCTCATTTCCTTTTCGAAAGATTTTTGTGTGATGGTTCCGTTGAAATATTCATCGAGCATCAGTTGCCCGTCTGATTCATACATTTCTGCTCCCAGAACGAGATTTCCATTCTTTTGTTTGTGAAGGTCTTTGGTGAGTTCCAATTGCAGCCAGTGTGCTATGGAATTGTTGTGTGATTCTCCAAAAAAGACTACATCTGCTTTGGCGCAGGCGTTCAGCATTTTTTCGTAATTCGATTTTTTGTCTTTCTCATTGAAGATCTGGTAGGCAGGCTTTTTTTGACTAAAGAGGCTGGTAGTTAGTAAAACAGCAACCAGCAATAACATTGTTTTTTGCATCATTTTATTTCCTGTTTGATTTTTTCAATTCTCAAAAGCAATTCATTTGGGTTAAAGGGCTTAATGAGAAAATCCCTGGCGCCTTTGTCTAAAAGTTCCAGAATCTGGTCTCCTCTTTCTATATCTGCAATGATGATGAAAGGTAAATTGGGATCTACCTTTTTTTGAGCTAAATCCAATAATTCACCACCGGAAGTTTTGGGAAGGTCGAGCTCGGTAATAACAACATCGGGGTTGGAATTCATCAGTGCCTGGGAAGCTTCCGCACCGTCTTTGGCGAGGATGAGCTCGTGATTCTTTTTATTCAGTCTGAACTGCAAAGCTGTAAGCAATACATCCTCGTGTTCGCAAATCAATAATTTCATCGGATAAGGGAATAGATTATTTGTTTGGTTTCGGTCGATAAAGGTACAAATTTTAGATATAACCATGCTTTTTTTCAGGTTTCCCCTTGAATTTGTCAAAATACAGTAAAATGTAATTTACAAAATGTAAAATAAACTTGACATTTAGTAAAATTGAGTTTACATTTGCTCAATAACTAAAAAATATGATTATGAAAACCAGATTTTTGTTTCCTAATGTGGTGAAGAAAATAGGTTGGTTTATTTTTATTCCGGCGGTAATTGCCGGAGTATATTACCTTTTCGACGGTACTGAATTAGCCTTTTTAGATGCTCGTGTATTTGCCATTTATGATGACGAGATCATGGGCGAAACGATCTACTTCAAAATGACGGATAACAATCTGACCGATGAAATTCTCGGAATTCTATTGCTCATTGGCTCTGTTCTAGTGGCTTTTTCCAAGGAAAAGGATGAAGATGAATTCATCATGAAAATAAGGTTGGAATCGTTGCTTTGGGCTACATTCGTCAATGTTGGTTTTTTGTTGTTCTGTTTGATGTTCATCTACGGGATGATGTTTTTCACCGTGATGATGCTCAATATGTATTCTTTATTGATCCTCTTTATCATCAGGTTTAATATTATTATGTACCGAACCAAAAAGCAAATGGCATGAAAAATAATATCAGAGTAGAAAGAGCGATCAAAAAGATCACACAGGAGCAGTTGGCCAACCTCGTTGGCGTCAGCCGTCAATCCATCAATGCCATTGAATCGGGTAAGTACGTACCTTCGACGGTGCTGGCCCTCAAACTTGCGCAGGTATTTGAAAAAAGTGTGGAGCAGATCTTTGAGTTGGAGGAGGGGGATTAATTGACAGTCAGCAGTCTTCAGTCCGCAGTCCACAGTCTTCAGTCCATACTTTAAAAATAGACTACTGACTGTGGACTGAAGACTGAAGACTATTTCTACTTGTCCAAAAAATACTCAATCTTCTGAAATAGCACTTCAGGGTCAAAAGGCTTCAGGATATAATCGTCAAAGCCGAATTTCCGGTAGTCTTCCTGGGTATTGCCATATTGCCAGGCTGTCATGGCCAGGATTGGAATGTTGGCTACTTTGGGAGGCATTTTTTTACGGATGTATTCGGTAGTTTCAAAACCATTCCGGACCGGCATCTGAATATCCATGAGGATGATATCTGCAGATTCAGTTTCGAGGTGAGTAATAGCTTCGTTGCCGTTATTGGTCACCGCTACTTCCACTTGCTCCCATTGTTTTTCCAGTGTTTTCTGCATGACCAGCTGATTCATTTTGTGGTCTTCAACGATCAACACTTTAAAACTCCGGGCATCTTTGTTTTTTTCTGCTTTCGCAGGTTTGGCTTTGTTGCTTTTAGCTTCTTCTCCAAGTACGGCTCCTTTTCCAAAAGTCAATTCAAAATAAAATACGGAACCAATGCCTTCCTCGCTATCCACACCTATACTTCCTCCCTGACGTTCCACCAGTTTTTTTGCAATGGATAATCCGAGCCCGGTTCCCTCGGAGTGATGTTCTTTGGAAAGTACTCGGGTAAAGGCTTCGAAGATCAGTCCTTGCTTATCAAACGGAATCCCGATTCCGGTATCCTGAATTCTGAACCGTATTTTGGTAAAATCGCGGGCATCTTCGAGCACATCAGCGAAAATGGAGACGTGTCCTTCTTCAGTGAATTTAACGGCATTACCTACAAGATTAAGTAATACCTGATTCAACTTTAGTTTATCGCCCTTGAGCAACCACTTGATACGAGAGTCTATCTCCAGAGTATAACCAATTTCTTTTGTTTCCATTTTTGGCTTGAACGTATCCACGATATTATTCAGGATTACGTGTAGATCAAACTCGGTTTCTTCATAAAAGATCTTTTCATTCTGGATCGAGGAAATTTCCAGGATGTCACTGATGATGGCCAGCAGTACATCAGAGGATTCTTTGATAGATTCGGAATATTGCTTTTGTTCCATGTCCAGCTCTGTTTGCAACAAGAGGTTGACCATTCCCTGGATGGCGTTCATCGGGGTGCGCATCTCATGACTCACATTGGCAAAAATCTGCTCTTTGATCTTGGCCGATTGCTGGGCCATATCCCTGGACTTGCGTAACTCTTCTGCCCGTTTTTGCTCGGTAATATCCTGAATGATCCCTGAAAAAATGTAGGTGCCGTCCATGGTAAGAGATGATTCGCAGGTCATGGAAACAAACCTGGTAGAATTGTTTGGGAGTCTGATTCTGGCTTCTTTTCGTACTTTTTTACGTTTAATAGCTTCATCCACCATTTCCAGAAGAGGGTGAAACGGGCTGCTGCCTGCCTTGAGGTCTTCAATAGAAAACTCTGTCTCTGTAGGGTCTATTCCGAAGATGCGGTAAACACCATTGGATGCGGTAAAGAAATCGTCTTCAGGCCGGTATTCCCAGTGGCCGATCTTGGCGATTCTCTGGGCTTCCTCCAAACGACTGAGGATGTTGTTACGCTCTATCGAATATCGCAAGGTTTTGGTGAGCTGACGTTCATTGAATTCCCCTTTGACGAGATAATCCTGTGCCCCGAACTGTACCGCCTTGATCCCTAGCTCTTCATCTTTGGCACCGGTGAGTACGATGATGTTTTTTTGCGGGTATTTGGTGAGCATGGTTTCCAGGGTCTCGAATCCCGCACTGTCAGGAAGCGTTAGATCCAGCAGAACGGCAGAAAATTCGTCCGTACTTTTAAGCAATTCCATACCTTCTTTCAAAGTCGGTGCATTGACGAGTTCACAATCCATCAAACCGGAGTCGTCGAGTAATACTTCGACAAGTTTGGCATAAGCCGGGTCATCTTCAATGAAGAGTACTTTTATCATCGTTGTGGTGTCAGCTTTAAAATTTTGCATGCGTTTTCTCTTTTAAATTAAACGGGTCGTTTCGGTTATTCCCATGCGTTAGGGTTATCGTTTACCGAATTCATGGGAGGGTTGGGGATTGTTTGTGTGTAGATAAAGTACCTGGTTAGTCTTAGCCCTTTGGAAGAAAAATAAACCTGGCTTCTTCTCCTTCCTGGATCAGTAGACAATAGGAATGATCATGATCGTTGTAGACCGATTTGAAGTCATTGACCTTTTCCATATCAACAACGCCTTTGGTCGCCAGTTCTTCCAACGTGGTAATATTCATGACAAATGGTTTGCCCTCAAAGTCAAAAGTCAGAATACTGATGCCCAGAGCCGGGGTTATTTCACTGACCAGGAAGATCGGGTAATTGGAAATATCCTGATCGAGCACTGCCCCGGCCGTTTTTTCCATCATTTTCAGATGAACAGCCAAACTCTTCTGTAGCGTCTCAAAATGTAATTGATCATCCACGTGCCAGCTAATTTAAGTTATTTTTTAAAATATTGCTATTTCAGAAGGCAAAGGTTTCTGGTTTTGTTACCGATAACCTTGTTCCCTTATTCCTATTTTTCCTTATTTCCTTATTCTTCCCTTAATCTCAGCAATGCCACATTCTCAATATGATGGGTATGCGGAAACATATCAACAGGACGAATTTTCACCACATCATATTTTTCCTTCAAGAGATTCAGATCTCTTGCCTGTGTTGCAGGATTACAACTCACGTATACCATTTTAGGAGCTTCTAATTGGAGCAGCATATGAACTACTTTTTCATGCATACCCGCACGTGGTGGATCGGTGATCAAGAGGTCGGGTTTACCGTGTTTTTTAGCAAAGTCCTCTGTCAGAATATTTTTCACATCGCCTGCATAAAAAACTGCATTATTTATGTCATTGAGAGCTGCATTTTCCTTGGCATCTACAATAGCGGCCTCCACTTCCTCGATACCTACCACCTGTTTACAGTTTTGGGCAACGTACAAGGCAATACTTCCGATACCAGTGTAAAGATCGTACACATTTTCATCTCCCTTCAGGTCAGCAAAATCCACAACTACATCGTACAGGTTTTTGGCCTGAGTCGTATTGGTTTGGAAAAATGATTTTGGCCCGATCCTGAAAGTTACGTGCCCCAATTTTTCCTGGATGTAACCCGGACCGTGATAAGTGCGCATTTCCAGATCAAGCAGGAAGTCATTCTGCTTGGGATTGATGCAGTAAATGAGCGTGGTTATCTGCGGGAATTGTCTGAGAATTTCATCCAGGAATGGTTTGATTCGTTTTTGGTCATCCTCAAAAATACTGACAATGAGCATGGTTTCTTCTAAAGTGGAAGTACGGATCAAAATGTGTCTGAGGAAACCAGAATTCTCACGTATGTCAAAAAATGGCAGGTTTTGTTCGATACCAATTTTTTTAACGGCATTTCGGATGTCATTGGAAAGTTCCGATTGGAGCCAGCAATGGTTGATATTGATGATCTTGTCAAAAGCTCCTGATCTGTGAAAACCGAGCACATCTTCCACATTTGAAACGTCGGTGTTCAATTCTTCTTTTTCCAGCCATCTTTTGTTGGAAAATGCGAATTCCAGCTTGTTGCGGTAGTATTGAGTCTTTTCGGATGGCAGTAACGGCAAAAACTCTTCAACCTCAATTTTACCGATGCGTTTCAGGTTATTCTCAACCACATCCTGTTTGTATTTGGCCTGTGATTCATAGGCCAGGTGTTGCCATTTACATCCACCACAGGAGCCGTAGTGTTCACAAAAAGGTTCTACCCTTTCCTCTGAATATTTGTGAAATTTAACCGGAACACCCTCCCGGTAATCTCTTTTCTTTTTTATGATGAGAATGTCTGCAACATCTCCCGGTGCTACTTCCGTAGCGAAAAAAACCCTTCCTTCTTCATTCCGGCCAACACTTTTTCCCCTGTCGGCAATTCCGGTGAAGGCTATCTTTTCCTCAATAACTCTTTTCTTCTTTCTAGCCATTGTTCAATTTAATCAAATTCTTTTATGTAAATTTAATATTTGCCGAATTCATTCCATCTGTACAGAAAACAATTCAATGAATTGTTAAACCATAAAATGATTAGGATCGCTGAGCAATGAGCACCGTGAGTTGATCGGTGAGCCGGTTTCCCGGACAGAATTTCTCTTTTGCCAGCCTCAGAAACAGCTCACTGATCACGTTGTGCCTGCCTGGCAGCAGACAGGCTCAATGATCTGTTACCAATTGCTTTCTTTGGATCGTTTTTTGAGATAATATTTTTTTCTTTACTTGCTGAACCTGTCTTCCTAGCCAGGCAAGATTCATTCGGCTCGTCGCACCGAATGAATTCGGTGAGTACGGTTTTAAAAAATTTTAACTTGCTCTTATCTTGTTAATACGATATAATCCTTGATCAATGTTTTCAAAAAGCCGATTCTGTCCCTTGGTACTTCAGGAATACCCAGCTTTTCCTGAATGTGAAGCGTAAGACTATTGACGGCTTTGCGATGTGCGGGGTTTTTATGTTTTGAGTACCTTACGATCGTACTTTTTATCAACAGCATATCTTTTTCTCCCAGGTTTCGCACCTCCGGGTAAATGGGTTCATAATCATCCAAAGTACTGATCTTGAGAATGTCTTTAAGTTTCAGCGTGTAAGACGGCTGAAGTTTGACGACCGTAGTATTGGCCGTAAGATCGCCTAGTCTTTGTCTTTTGGAGGTGGTTGAGATCAACAATGCGGCCAGGATGCCTCCCGAAAAAAAGAGATCTATCAGGTAAAAAATAGATCGCAGCATATAATCGCTCAGCCCGGAACCATCCATGTTGAGTCTCAGGGCTTTTATTTTCAGCGCTCTTTTGCCCAAAGTTTGCCCATCTGCAAATGATTCCATGGCAAATTGATAGATCAGGAAAAGTACCAAGGGCAATAATCCGTAAAAAATACCCATCATTATCGACGAATCCACATCGGAATAAAATGCAGCCCTTAACAGTGAAATCAAAATCAGACTTCCAACATAAACGATCACCATGTCCAGGAGTAAGGCCAGCAAACGCTCCCACAGGGTAGCGAGCTCATACTCAATGGATACATTCTGACTGGTCTTAATAAAAATCGTTTGCATTGGTGTTGGTTACATTTTTTGGTTCCTGGTTGCTGGTTACAAGTTGCTGGTAGTTTTTATGGAAACCGGCAACTTGAATTAATTATTATATTTGCAAAGTTACCCACATTTCAATTTATCCGGCAAAAATGCGCGAAACAAAATTTATTGAACAAAACCAGGAGAAATGGAACGAGTTTGAAAAGGTTCTGGAAAAAGGAACCGAAAACCCGGAAGAACTGAATGACCTCTTTATCCAGATCACGGATGATCTTTCCTTTTCCCGTACTTTTTATCCCAACCGCTCCGTAAGGGTTTACCTCAACGGACTGGCCCAACGCGTATTTAACCGAATCTATAAAAACAAAAAATCCTTCCGTGGCCGATTTGTGAATTTCTGGTTTCAGGAGTTGCCGCAGCTGATGCACGAATCAAGGGTTGCTTTCCGGATATCGTTTTTTGTATTTGTTCTCTCCGTAGCGATTGGAGTATTATCATCTGCCATGGATCCTCAATTTGCTGAGGTAATCTTAGGACCTGATTATGTGGAAATGACCATTGACAATATTTCCTCCGGAGATCCTATGGCCGTATATAAGGATAAAGGAGCTTTTGGGATGTCTTTGGGTATTACGATGAATAACCTTTTTGTTTCCTTTCTCATTTTTGTTTTTGGCGCATTTTTCTCGATTGGTAGTATCATTCACATCATCAACAATGGAGTGATGGTAGGCGCTTTTCAGTACTTTTTCATTGAAAGGGATCTCTTTTGGGATTCTTTCCTGACCATCTGGATACACGGTACCCTGGAAATCTCAGCGATGGTGATTGCAGGGGCTGCAGGAATAACTATGGGGCGCGGGCTTGTTTTTCCGGGCAATTATTCCCGGGCCAAGGCATTCCAGCAATCGGCCAGAAGAGGGATCAAGATTATGGTAGGCATCATTCCCATCATTATTTTAGCGGGTTTCTTCGAAGGATATCTTACCAGGCATACGGAAACCCCGGAAATAGTGCGTGGCCTTTTCATTTTTATTTGCCTGGCTTTTGTGCTCACCTATTTCGTGTGGTATCCGTGGATGTTAGGCAAAAGAGGCTTTGCCAAACCCTTAACTGATGTCCGTGTTTCCCCTGATAAGGATCAGCAGGTTGATTTCAAACGAATAAAAAATGTCTCCATCCAGTTTGGGGATGTATTTGTCTTTTTCAAGAATAATTCGGGAGTGCTTTTATTGGCGAGTGCATTGGTGGCAGGGTTGTTTACAGTCATTACGTTTGCTCTGACAGATGCAGATCCGATAACCTTGTTTTATTTCCCAACCCGGCCTTTTGCAAGTTTAACCGTGATGAATCATTTTTTCTCTGCGGAGGTGCTGTCTTATATGCCGTTTTTGATGGGTGGCAGCATTGCTGTTCTTTCGTTCATAACTTTCACCTTGCTGCGCAGGGAAGAGCAGTTTACTGAAAACTCGTCCATTGGTGTTCATATATGGAATCTTATTGCAGCCATCGTATGCGGAGGACTGGTGGAATTGGTTCTTTGGTTGAATTCCGGATTTACGTTTTTGCTGTTTATTTTTGCAGTACCTCTCATTTTCCTATGGCAATATGCGGCTCATCGGGAACAGGTGAATATTTTCAAAGGACTTCCAAGAATGAACAGTTTGCTGTCCGGCAACTACGGTAAACTCCTTGGAATTTTCTCCCTATTATTATTCGCTTCCTTATTCTTTTACTCTTTGGCGGATACTGCCCTTGTCAATTTCTTTTTCAGTGTGATCAACTGGGTGGTTCATTTTGATCAGTCTACGATGGATAATCTCTCCATCATCCTGCTGACGTTTTTCAATATGTTTTTAATAAATCTGGTACTGGTTGTCATAACAGCCGGTGTTGGCATAGCCTACTACAATTTGCTGGAAGTAAACGAAGCCGGGGAATTACTTCGTAAGATCAAAACCATCGACCTCAAGCGACGTATCCGGGGATTGGAGAGAGAGTAAGGGGCATATTGTTCAAATTGAGCATACCGAAATCCCGAAAGAGGTTTTATATCGAGTGCACATGTAATGTCGGGATTGTTTAAGGAGTTCAAAGGGTTTCAAGGTTGTTTTAAAGGAGTTTCAGTTAACCCCTGTGAACTCTGTGCCTTCTCTGATTTCCCTGTGGTTAAAAGTTTTAATTCAACTTTTTGCGATAAAATTAATTTAGCTCAAAGTTATTCTGCCTCCAAACAATGTCAAACTGCGCAGCCGTCAAATTCTCCTCCGAAGGAGGTTCAATCAAACGGGCGCAGCCCACAAAAAAAGGGCCACGCCGTCGCGCAGCCCCGTCATGTTTAGGGATTATGGGAGGTATGTTTGTTGTGGATAGTAAAATCGCTTGTAAATGAGGAGGTAATTCAAAAATCAAAACTTCCTTTTCAGCGCATTTGTCCATAAATCACGGCTCGATAAAAATTGTTACCCCCTGATTACATTCCTTTTCGTATTTTTATAAAAAAATTGATTCTCAAATTCAGGCTAAGACTAAGGCGGAGGAAATATTTCCGTAATTGGAAAACTCATAATCAACTCTGAAATATTTGAGATGTAATAGTCCTAAATATCAACCTTAGCCTTAGCCTCTGCCTTAGCCTAATTCAGCTTGACTGAATACAAATTGAACCCACAACTATGCAGGGAAAAACCGCCCACGAAGATCAACGTTACGTCACCGGCCTGTTAAATAATGATCACCGTCTCATCCGGGAGATCTATCAGAAGTATTCCGGAGGTGTCAAAGCCCTGGTAATCCGCAATAGCGGGAATGTCCAGGATGCCGAAGACCTTTTCAACGAATTACTCATGGAGATTTGCAGTCAGGCCAGGAAAGGCAAATTTGTACTTACCTGCCCTTTTGATGCCTTTATCAAAATGATGGCTTACCGCCGTTGGGTGAATAAACTCAACAAAACCTCCAAAAAGATGGTAACATTTTCTGACATGCAAGGATATGATGATGTAGCCGATGAGGATGTGACTGAAAAGTCGGAAGCTTTTGACCTCATGGCCAAAAAAGAGGCTTTGTTCAAACAAAAACTGACCGAGCTCAGCGAGGGGTGCCGCGAGGTACTCAAACTATGCTGGACGGTGAAGCCGATGGAAAAAGTTGCCGAGATGCTCGAAGTAACCTATGCCTATTTGCGCAAGCGCAAATCCGTCTGTATGAAAAAACTGACGGAGATGGTACGGGAAAGCCAGGAGTATAAGGTAATGCTTGGATGATAGAATGTTAATATTGAGAATCAAAACAGTCTCGTAGAGACTATATATTTTTACTGGGTATCAAGTTCCCAGATGCTAACTGAGGACGAAGTGCTCAGATAAAAAGAAAGAAATGGAAAAATTTTACGAACATATAGAAGATTATTTAACCGGCAACCTCTCCGAAGAGGACAAGAAAGCCTTTGAAAAGGCGCTGGAGGAACAGCCTGAGTTGAAGGAAGAGTTAGCCCTTTATCAGGAGATCGAAGGCGTTTTGGCTGACGATGCCCGGCATGAGCAGGAAAATGCAGCTGTTCAGGAAACGCTTTCTTCGATGAGTAAGCAATTTTTTGCCGAAGAGCAAAAAGAAGCAAAGGTCATCACCCTGCAGCGGAGTCAATGGATCAGAAGAATTGCTGTAGCGGCGGCTGTAGTTTTGGTCATCGTTTTTGCATGGCCATATCTGCAACCCGCCGGAGTACCTCAATACGCAGACCTGGCAGACCATCCAACGGCATCATTTACCGAAATGGGCGGTGCTGAAACCCTTTTACCCCAGGCAGAACAGGCGTTTAATGCAGGTGATTACGCCGGAGCCATTCAACCATTACAAACCTATCTTTTGGACAATGATGGTGATACCCAGGCATGGTTTTATTTGGGCATTGCTTTACTTGAAACCGGGGCTCACGATCAGGCAGAAACTTTATTCAAACAGATCAGTACTTTAGATTCAGCATATAAAACAGAGGCCATTTGGTACCTTGCGTTGACAGCTTTGAAAAAAGAAGATCTTGATAATTGTAAGACATTTTTGCAGCAGATCCCTGAGGGGAGTGGACATTATGAGGAAGCACAGAAGGTGTTGAAGCGCTTGGATTAGTCTTCAGGCTTCAGTCCACAGTCTGCAGTACCAGTTGGCAGTGGGGATTGAGTTAGGAGTGTGGGTTTGTTTAACGGCTTACGACTTACGGTGGACGATTGACGGTTTGTATGAAGGGAAGCTGTTTCGTAGAGTTTTTACAAAGAAAAAATATTTTCCATTTACTTGTTCAACATTACATATTCGGCAAAATAAAGCTAAATGAAAGGAGTTACTAGAAAGGTTTGGGTGTTGGCCTTTTTACTTATTATTTTTGGGTGTAAAAAGCCCCAGGAATTAAAATTTGAACAAATTGTTAATACCCAAATAGAGAAAGAGAATTTATTTGTAAGGGCGTGTCAACCTAGTGACACAATATTTAGGGACTCTTTTTTTATTAGGTATGAATGTATAAATGAAATAGAGGGAGAGTTCATACTATTTTGGGGGAATGACAAATTCACAAGGGCTTTCTCTGATACTTTTTCCTGTATTTCAAATAGGGGAATTGATTGTGACTATCTTCCTTATGTTGAATTAGTGGACAAAGATTACATATACTTAAAAAGAGGTACTGATGGATCTAGTGCAATGAATTGTGAGCCAATTTTCTTCGAACAGATAATTCTACCTAAGGATATAACAAGTGTTCCTGTTAGAAATTTCCTTTTTATTAAACTGGAAGATTCAATTTCAATTGCATCCAATGGCTACGATAAAATTTATGCGACACATCATTTAAAACAATTGGAATGGGAATTTGAATTAAATCCAACGCCAACTAAATTATTTAGGACTCTTCAGGCTTCATTTGACACCCTTTATATTTCAAATGGAGCATTATATGTTAATTACTTTGTTGAAGAAAACGATGAAATTTCGATTGTAAAAAAGAAATTTAAATTAGCCCAATAAAACAAGTCTCTGTATGTGGAATTGGCTCAAAGGAAGGTCTAAAATGCAAATTTGGTCTTGAGTAAGCAAGAAACTCTGAGTACTCTGTGCCTTCTCTCTTCCCTCTGTGGTTAAAAACCCGCAACTCGTAACCCGCAACCCGTAACCCGCAACCCGCAACCCGCAACCCGTTCCTACTCCTCCACAAAATTCACCTGCTCCTTCAATTCCGGATTTGATTTCCAGAACTCGGCCCATAATTGGTGGCTTGCCGCAAAAACGACTTTTTTACCAAACGAACCGGGTGTTTTAAAAGTGAGCGTAACCAGTTTGAGGAAAAGGAAGTTTTGCTCCTGGAGAGATTCGATGTTGTGCCAGGGGTAGCGGTAGTGTTTGATGTAATTGGTAACAAAAACGTATTGATCATCCATTTCAACCCGCTTCAGGCGCATTAGGGTGAAATATAGCACTACCAGTCCTGTGATATAAAAAATTGCGGAACCCAATCGCATATAATTGCCAGGGATCTCTCCGTAAAGTTCCCGGTTGGTTATGAAAACCGACAGGGTGAATGCACCAAAAAACACGATCCAGAAAATGGGCAAAAACAACCGGTAAAATAATGTCGCGTTGGTAGATACTCTTTCCATGAAATAATTATTCTTTTTTGGCCTGGGATTTAGTTGTAAGTTTTGGAGCCTTGTTTAATTAAATCAGGCAGCCATTTCTTTTTGAAGTTGCTTCTCCACCCTTCTGGAGATGAAAATACTCAGTTCGTAAAGAACGTATAAAGGTATTCCGATGAGGAATTGTGTAATTACATCGGGAGGGGTGATCAAAGCCGACAACAGCAAAACACCAATGATGGAGTGCTTACGATATTTTCGCATAGCAGCCGGTGTAACCAATCCTACTCTTGAGAGAAAATAAACAACTACCGGCAGTTCAAATATCAGCCCGGCAGGAGCAGTAAACATTACCATATAGCTGATGACCGATGCCAGGGTTGGAATATTATTTACCCTTGGCAGTACAAAATTTCCAAGGAAGTTGATGGCAAAGGGAGCAATGATGAAGTATCCAAACAGAACGCCCAGGAAGAAGAGGAATGAGCAAATGAAAACGATACCTCTTGTCGCTTTTTTCTCCTTGGCATATAACCCGGGACTTACGAATTTCCAGAATTGGTAAAAAACAAAAGGGAAAGCCACAAAAAAACCAGCGATGAAAGCCACTTTAATACTTGTGATAAAAGGTTCCGCAAAACCGATGGCCTGAATGTCCAGTTCGGGAGGAGAGAAACAAAGTGCTTTTGAAATCCCGATCATCTCAGAAAACTCGCAAAACATCTTGTAGGAGAAAAATCCTTCATCAAAGGGGCCGAGGATGACAGTATCAAAAAGCCAGCCTTTTACAACAAAAAGAATAACCCCAAGGGTAACAATGGCCGCGAGAGCTTTAAGGATACGTCCACGCAATTCTTCCAAATGATCCAGAAAACTCATTTCAGGACCTTGACCATCTTCAGTCAGATCTTTGTCTACATCTATTTGATCTAGTGGCATCCTGTTTTTTTTATTACTGATCTTTTCACTCATCGTTGATGATTTGGATAGCTCAAAACCTCAGGAGTTTAAACAATCAAGGACAAATGTAGAAATTTTTTTTCTCGCTTTTGTTACTTTTTGAAAATCTGACATTATTAGAACGTAGCTTATCGACAAAGCAAGGGTTTTTGCCCATCAACTGTTTCAACAAATTCAGTGGATCTGACTTCCAGATATCCACTTTTCTAAACCGCGTATTTAACATTAAACTGATCAAAGGGTGCCTGGCACGCTATTGATGCTTTTTTGCCCGGACATTTTTTGGGATGTATTGCCCAGTGTCCGCCCTGGAGATCTATTGTCTAATTTTAAAATCGACTAAACCATGTCAATTCCGAAACAACCCCGGCAGTTGATGATTAACCTGATGTATATCGTTCTGACCGCTATTCTGGCGCTGAATGTTTCTGCAGAAATTCTCAATGCCTTCCATTCGATCGATGAAAGTATGGAAGACAGCAGCGAGATCGTCAGCGCCTCCAATATGCAAATTTTCAATGCTATAAAAACACAGGCAGATTCCTATTCACAGTTTCAGCATCTGCATGAAAAGGCCACCTCCGTTATGGAACTCTCAGGTGATTTTTATGATTATGTCGAGGATTTGAAACAGACCATAATTGAGGAAGCCGGCGGTTTGGATGAAACAGGTCAGGCCGTAAGAAAAACGGATAAAGATATTACCACCCGCATGCTGGTCAATGAAGGCAAAGGAAATGAGTTGCAGCAGAAAGTTCAGGAAGTCAGGGCTCAGTTGCTGAATCTGCTGGATGAAGAAGAACGCAATGTGCTTCAGGCAGCCATTCCGCTAATTATCAGAGATATTCCCCAAAAAACAGATAAAAAGGATTGGGCACAATTCACCTTCCAGCAGATGCCGGTGGCAGCAGTGTTGCCCATTTTGAGTAAGTTCCAACAGGATGTTCGCATTTCCGAAACGGTTTTACTGAATTATTTTCTGGGCAAGACGGGTATTGAGGTAAATAAACCGGATGCCTATATTCCAATCATTTCGATGGAAAAAAGTTACCTCACCAGAGGAGAAACTTTCCAGGGAGAGATCAGCCTGGCTGCCTACAGCTCTACTGCTGATAATATTGCCATTTGGGTGGATGGAGAACAACTTGAAGTAGAAAATGGAAAAGCGCTGTTTACCAAATCCATCGGTGGATCAGGAACCAGAAGTCACCGTATGAAAATTGAATTGACCAATCCGGTAACTGGTGAAGTTGAATCTTTTGAACGGGAGTTCAGCTATGAAGTTGGTTCGAAGTCGGTTACGGTTGCTGCAGACAAAATGAATGTGCTCTATGTTGGAGTTGAAAATCCGATCTCCATTTCTGCCGCAGGAGTATCAAGTAGTTCTGTCAGGGTGAGGGCGAGTGGCACGGAACTTTCTAAAGTCTCGGGTAATCAATATATCGCCAAACCCTCGCGACCCGGTACTGCTGAGATCACGGTGAGCGGGGAAGGACTATCCCCTCAGGTTTTCGAATACAGGGTCAAGAAAATCCCCAACCCAGTAATTCAGTTGGGACGAAGCAGAGGCGGATCCATGAGTGCCTCAGAGATGCGTGTACAGGAAGGACTCATTCCCGTATTGGAAGGATTTGATTTCAATGCCCGCTGTAATATTATCTCTTTTGAGGTAGCACGGGTACCCAGGAATGATGACCCCCGGATTGCAGATAATCAGGGCGGAAAATTCAGCGGCAGAGCCCTCAATATTGTTAAAGCTGCTAAACGTAATGACGTGTATTACTTCGATGATATAAGAGTCAAATGCCCGGGAGATGAAAATACCCGAAAGATGAACGGATTGATATTCAAGATTAAATAAAAAATGTTCTCAAGGTTTTGCCTTTGCACAGCCAGCGGGATGAAAGGGGACATCGCAGATCTGCGTGCACAAAGTGCCAGGACCTTGTCGAAGGAAAAAACAACTTCGGATTCAAACATCAAGAGGGAGCGGGCAAAATGATGCCAAAGTGCACGTTTTGCCTAATCCCCACTCCCTCTGCTTTTTAAAACTTCGAAATTGGAAATTCAATATTCGTTATTCTGCGGTTCTGCCAACTAAGCTCAGTGTCCTCTGTGCCTCCTCAGTGACCCCTGTGTTTAAAAGATCAGAAACAACAACTAAACTCAACATATTCAAAATTCACTATTATGAAAAAACTCTTTTTGCTAAGCCTTGTTTTCACTTTATCTATCGCTGTTCAGGCACAAGTCATCACTTTTGAAGCGGACGAACCTCCAATGGACGGTATTGTCGACCGCAGCGAACTCAATACGAACAAAGCGCTTCCCTATCCTCCAATTCGAGCAGCCGATATTCTTTGGGAAAAGCGCATCTGGCGGGTGATAGATACCCGGGAAAAAATCAATCTTCCTTTCAGATATCCTGAACAATATTTATACACTATTTTGGAAGATGGTATCCGGTCAGGTGAGTTGACCGCCTATGATCCTATGGATGATAAATTTACCACTCCAATGGCCCCAAAAGACCTTTTTGATCAACTCTATACCAAAGACACCGTCGAGATCATTGAGCCTGTCTCAGGGAAGATCACGCTAAGAGAAATCGTCAATACTTTCGATCCTGAAGACATCATTTGTTATCGGGTAAAAGAGATCTGGTATTTCGACACCCGCACCTCTACTCAAAAAGTCAGGATACTGGGCATTGCGCCAATGTTGAAAGTGGAAAAGGAATTGAGTGGTATCAGTTATGAAAAGCCTTTATTCTGGATTTATTATCCTCATGCCAGGGATTATCTGTCCGGCTACCAGGTATTCAATGACGAGAATGATTTTGGCAATGCCAGCTGGGAAGACCTGTTCGAAATGCGCATGTTCTCCAGTTACATCATGAAGGAATCAAATGTCCACGACCGCCGCCTGAGCGGTTACCTCTCCGGACGAGATCTGTTGCTGGAATCTCATTTGATCGAACAGGAACTCTTCAACCGGGAACAGGATGTATGGTCGAAATAGAAAAAGGGAACAAGGTGATAAAGTTTTCGTTTACCCTTTCCTTGTTCTCTTATTCCCCTGTTCCCCTGTTCCCTTGTTCCCTTAAGAATAACTACGCGGTTTCTGCGCCTTTCTGCCTTCGGGTGGAGGGGCGTTTTTTATGTTAAATGGATTTTTGCAGGCTTAGGCGAGGTCAGCCAGGTTCCGCTGAAAAGCGGACGGATATCCTCCATTATTGATAATTTTCCTAAGGCTCATAGCTTCTGCCTTGGTAGCAAAAGCTCCTACCACCACTTTGTAGACGGTCTTGCCGTTCAGCTCGTTGATGTTCACAATGACTTCCTCTCCGAACTTTTTCTGCAGTTTTTCCACCTGGATCAAAACATTACCATATTCATAAAAGGCACCGATCTGGACGCCCCAGCCCTTAGGCTCCTGTTTACGCACGTCAAATTTGAATAACCCACGTCCGCTGGTCACAGGTTCGTCAACTTCGGTTACAGGCGGGGCCTCGCTTTCCTTCAGGCGTAGAGCTTCGGCAACAGCCTTGTCTGCATTTACCCGGCCGTATCCGTATTTGGTGGAATGCCCGTTGGAATATTCCCATGACGGGCCGATCTTGTCGGCTGTTTTTTGCAAAATATCCTTTACCTGTTTGGCTGTCAGGTCAGGATTGGCGGATAACATTAAGGCACAAACTCCCGCTACTAACGGGGTTGCACTGGAAGTGCCTCCAAAATGCTTGTATCTGTCACCACGAGACCGGCCGTCTGTCCAGTATTTGAAATTACCCACTTCGCCGGACCAGCCGCCGTCCCACCAGGCGCGTGCTGCAATAATGGGCCAGTCCCCGTTGGACGGAGCACAAACGGACACCTCCTTTCCACGATTGGAATAATAAGCATGGCGGTCCTTACTGGTACTTGCAGCCACAGCGATTACATCAGGATGGGCAGCATAAAAATTGACATAATCGAGATTGTCATTGCCCACGGCATATAAAATGATGCACCCTTTTCCCTTACGTCCGTTGCGGGCAGCTTTCGCAATAGCTTCTTCTTTAAGTGAATTTAGCTGGAATCGGGAATCTGTTGTCCCCCAACTGCAACTGATGATGTCGGCACCATTATCAATGCAATAATCGAACATCCTTTCCGTATCGCGGATATCAAAGGATGTTCCGTTAACAGGCATGAATTTGGCACTCGGAGCAGCCCCTACAATTCCGTTGCCGTTATTGGCGGCAATGGCCACACTTGCACAAGGAGTACCGTGGGAATAACCTTGATTTTGAGGAAGGTTTGATGTCCGGCTGTGAATATCAAATGGTTTGAATATTTTGGCTGACAGATCTGGATGAGAAGTATCAAAACCGTTATCAATTACGGCAACTACCACATTTTTACTTCCCGTGCTTGAAAGTCGGTTCCAGGCATCTACTATTTTAGCATCTGCTCCTTCTTCCAGCTTATAAGTCACATCCGGCAAGTCTCCGTCATTTTTGAGGTGCCACTGATGAGGTATCAGGTGATCCTGTGGCGGGGTCCAATATTCATCCAATGGAATATCGATATCAGGTTCAGCCACTTCGACCAAAGAAATGTTTTGAAGGGCACTGGCTACCTTTAACGGGTTGGGTGAAGAAGGCGTAACCTTGGCAATGATACGTAATTCATTACGACGTTCGACGAGTTCCAGGCTGAATTCTTCCAGGACAACTGATTGTTCTTCTTCGCTTACGCCATCATGGAATTCAATGAAAATCTCACCTGTTGCAATAACGGGTTTGTTACTTCCTTCGGCAAAATAAACATGGGTACCCACCTCAACTACATTTTCCTTACGGACTTCGTCGAGTTTGGTGTCGACATCACTCTCTTCGGTTTTCAAAGAAACCACATTAAAACCTCCCAGGCTGGGAAGTACTTGTTCTTCAACAAATTTCTGGTCCTTTGTTTCAACAGATTCCTGGGTTTTGAGACCTACCAGGCTTTTACTTTTTTCGAGGTGGAGTTGTCCTTTTCCACACTTCACAGTTATCTTACTCATGAGGATGGGTTTGGGTGGTTGATAAAAAAATGGGGCGTATTATTACGGGAAGAGTTAATTGATCTGATATATATTTTACTTCATTATCCAATATTCAGTGTTCGATACCTTGCCTGCCTTCCTGAGGTTAGCAGGCAAGGTATCGATTTTTTTTAACGTGAAAGATCCATTAACCTTACCGCCTTCTTCAAAGATAACAATTTATCGGGAAAAATATTTTGCTCTGAACCTATGAATCTACATTCCAAGAGACTCCTCCATTCCCATAAGTATTTTCAGAGAACTGTCAAAGGTCTCCTCCATTGCCGCCGAATTGTCCATGCCGGCATAGAGCGCTATCTCACAATTCTTGATCACTTTCATGAAATCTGAGATCAGGGCCTCGCCAACATTGAGGGATGTGAGCTTCTGTTGAAGATTTTCTTTGGTCAGTTCAGAAAACGGAATTTGCAGCTTATCACATACATATCCAAACATGGCGCGGGAGATCTCGTCGTAGAAAGCTCCCGTTTTTCCGGCCTCTTTGAGCTTACCGGCTTCTTCGAGGCGCTTGAGTGCAAGTTTTCTGGCGCGTTTTCTTTTAATATCCAAAGGATCGATATTCGCATTTTTGTCTTCGATGCGTTTCAGTACAAACGCTCCGATCAAAGCCAGAAAAGGTAATCCTGCCAGAATCCAGAAAAGCACAGACCCGAAAAATGGCTGTTTGTTTTTATGGAGAATAGCAGCACCGTGGATGGGTAAAATATCTTTGACCTCTTGTTTGATTTCCGGGATGGTGATGTTTTTATTAATATTTTTTCCTTTGGTAACATTCAAGGCATAAGTGTTGTCAGACAGGGTTACATACTTCGCACTGTCTACATCAAAATAACTAAATGATGGAGTTATTTCATACGTGCCTGGGGCGTTGGGAACAAATAGGTATTCAAAGGTTTTTTCATTCAACATCAATCCGTCAGGGCCCATTATACTGTTTTCCCGGACCAAATTCGGATCATAGATTTCAAACCCATCTGGTAATTCCAGGTCGGGGGCATGGATACGTTTAATATCTCCGGTTCCGGTAATGGTCATTCGTAAAGTGGCAGCATCGTCTGTGGTGAGGGCAGCTTTATCTAATTGGGTCCTCATTTGAAAATTACCGACGCATCCATTGAAATTGTCCGGCGCATCATCCGGTAGAGGTTTAATGACCAGGTCGACAGGGGCAGAACTCTCAGATTCATAAACGACATTGCGTCTGAAAAAGCCACTTTGTCCCTTGACGATACTCAACTGCAGGATAAAAGGTTCAATGGTGAAGGTGCCGGTTCTTTGTGGAAAAAGGATCATTTTTTTGATGATCCGACTTTCGTATTGTACCCCGTCGATGATCTCGCGGATACTCCTCAAGGTCAGTGTTCCGGACATTTTGTGCGAAGAAGGCGTTGTATTCCGATTCGTCCAGGATGGAAATATTGGCGATCTGGGTATTGGAAAAATAGAGTTTATAAACCAATGGAAGTTGTTGCCCTTCCCATATTTCCGTAGCAGCTGGTTCAGCTCTTACAAAAACGGCTTTATCTTCTGCCACATTACCTTTGGCTGCCGTCAATACTTCTACGGTAAAAGGACGGGTTTTCATGACCTTTCCGTCTACCGTTATGGATGCTGAGCCAATAGTTATGCGTCCAACTGCTTTGGGAATGAGTCCGTAAATAAAGGAGACTTCCCTGGTCATTTTTCCGTTGACGATGGTAGTACTCACAGATTGTGATGGGCCGGATACGATTTTGAAGTTGCGGAAGGCAGGAGGTTTGAAATTGGTGCCCTCGCCGTTTTCCAAAGTAAAACCAACTTCAAAATAAGAATCTCTCAATACCTGGCGTGCGTCTGAATAAGCTTTAAAGACCGGCTGTTGGGCCAGCATCAGCAACGGAAGGCAAAAGAGTAAAATAGTATTTATTATCCTGATCCTCATGTTCATTTTTCAATTCAAATCTTAACCAGTAACCAGCAACCGATCTACAACCTCGTAGTCTTGCGTTTCTTTTTCTTTTTTTCCATTTCTTTTCTTTCCGGCGTCCCATAATTGGGAGCAGGTGGAAAGGTCATATCAAAATCATGGAAGAAAGAGTTGTTTTTACGATCCTCTTCGATCTCCTGAATAATTCCATCGGGATTGGCCATGATGAAAACTTCATACGGATCGGTTTCAAAAATATTACCATCCACCTCAATGCTTGCCGGTTCAATGAAATACTTTCCAATTTCTTTAGGCTCAAGATAAAAGCTGTAAGAACTTGTTTGTGACATTTCCCCGTTGTAAATACTCATGCTCGAGGACATCATTTGCCCGCTGGCCATTTTGAAATCGCGAAACTCAGGTTGTAAAAAATTATTTCCCTGGCCGTTTTCCAGCGTAAAAGTCACCTTGAACTTATTGCCAAAATAAATGGAATCCGCACTGACGGAAACACTGAATAATACCTCATCTGACTGGCTATATCCCGATAAAGAAAACAAACCTACCAGGAGAGTCAGTAACATTAATTTTCTTTTCATATGTTTAAAAATTTTCTGCGGCAAAATATGCAGAAAATTTTCTGCACAAATGTAACCGCTCCGCTCCCTGCCTGCAGCAGGCAGGTCCCATGATATTTTTTAATCATAACCTTGTGTGAAATTTATAATTAAAAAATATCATGGTCGTTTCATCTTGAATTTTTTAGCCGGGACACATTATTCGTACCCCGTAAAAATGTTTAGTCTCTATGAGACTTAAATTTTATTCTTATTCATCCGGATCCTTCTCTTCAACTATTTAAGTATCAGTGAATCCACATTCGTGTGATCTCTTCTCAAAATTATTCGTGTACCTGCCTTCCTGCGCCTGCCTCCTGCGATCAGCAGGCAGGGTCAGCAGGCAGGTTCGTGGCTCTTCCATTCGTGGTTACAAAAATCACCAATCTTTCCTCGAGTTGCAAGCCTTTGACTGGGCTTTGCGGAGCTTTTCCAGTACTTTTTGTTCCTCATCGTCCATGACTTCGAGTAGTCTTCGGGCTTCCTCTTTGCTGATGTCTCTGGGTTGCTCTTGCGGATTTTGTTGGCTTTCCTGATTTTGGGGGTCTTGTTCTTCCTGGTTTTGTTGCTGCTGTTGCTGTTCTTGATTCTGATCCTGATTTTCCTGGTCCTGTTGTTGCTGCTGTTGTTCCTGATCCTGGTTTTGCTCTTGGTTTTCCTGGTCTTGATTTTGTTGTTGCTGCTGTTGTTGCTGTTGCTGTTGGATCAACTGAGCTTTGGCCAGGTTGAGCTTGGTTTCAAGATCATCAGGGTTCATCCGAAGGGCGTTTTTATAGGCATTAATACTTTTGTCAAACTCTTCGGTCTGATAATAAGCATTACCCAAATTATGCCATGCACGGGCTTTGGTATTTTTATTATCGGCCTGGTTGATAGCATCCTCGAAATATTTGATGGCATCCTGGTACCGTTCCTGTCGGTAAATGGAGTTGCCGAGGTTGTAGTTACCACGGCTGGTTTTTTCTTTTTCAAGCGATTTACGATAGTTCTCTTCAGCCGCAGTATAGTCTTCCGATTTGTAATTTTTATTTCCCTCTCGCAAAAGGATGTGTCCAGGTTGGGCTTGCGCCAAAACAGGGAAGATTACGAGAAAGAACAATATTTTTATCGTTTTCATAGACAATCGTTTAACTAAAAAAGTCTTTTGAAGCCAGGTATTTATTTCGGCGATAGGAAAGCATAAATTCCACCAGTAAAAGAATAATGGCCAAACCTATGAACCACTGGAAATAACTTTCGTATTCGTTAAAAACCCTTTGCTCAAATTCCTGCTTTTCAATCATGTCAATATGAGCTTGCAAAGCTTCGGCCACTTTTTCTGAACCCGCAGCAAGGTTGAAGTAAACTCCTCCTCCTGCATTGGCAATGTCCTTAAGCATCTGCTCATTCATTTTCGACCTGACCGGATTACCGGATTCGTCCCGTTTGAAATCAGAGCGACCCTGAACCTGGATAGGAATGAACGCCCCTTCGTTTGAACCAACACCCACGGTGAAGGTCAATAATCCGTCACTATAGGCAGTTTTGGCACTTTCCATAGCATTCCCGTCATGATCTTCTCCATCTGAAATAATAATGAGTGCCTTATGGTTTTTATTGTCTTCATTAAATGATCTGGCGGCAACATCAATAGCTTCTCCAATCGCTGTTCCCTGTGAAGGGGCCATGCCGGGATCAGCTGTGGAAATAAACATTTCTGCAAATGCATAATCCGCCGTTAGGGGAACCTGCATATAAGCGTTGCAGGCGAAAAAGATAGCTCCCACATTATCGCCTTTGACCTTATCGATCAGGTCCTGAGAGAATTTCCGGGCACGGAGAAGTCGGCTTGGCGTGACATCTTCCGCCAGCATGCTTTCAGAAATGTCCAGAGCGATAAAAAGATCGATACCCTTTCTGTTGACTTTTTCTTTTTTGGTTCCCCATTGAGGATTTGCCCACGCTACTACGAGTGCTCCGATACAAAGAGACAATAGCAGGAATTTCAATTCGTGTTTGTATCTCGACATTTCCGGCATGAGGCGTTCCATCAGGTCTGTGTCCCCAAAACGCTGGATGGCCTTTTTCCTGTACTGTTGGGCAACAATAAAGAATATGCCCAGCAAAGGTATCAATGCCAGAAAAAACAAATAAGTACTATGTTCGAATCGAAACATCTGTTTTTTGCTTTAGGGTATAGTTCGCAAAAGCGTATATCTCAAAAACACCTCGAGCGCCAGGAAGATCAAACCAATGATCACAAACCGGTAAAATTCTTCGCTGTAACGTTTGATCACGGTTACTTCAATTTCTGTTTTTTCGAGCGTGTCAATTGTATCGTAAATATTAACCAGACTCGTCTCATCGGTTGCACGGTAATATTGTCCTCCCGTCATCTGAGCGATCTGTTTCAATAATTCCTCGTCAATCTCTACCCGGATCATATTAAAAACATATCGTCCGTCTCTTCTTCTGGCGCTGGGAGCCATCGTCTGGCCTGTTGAACCCACACCGATGGTATAGACCTTTACTCCGAACTCCTGGGCGACCTTAGCTGCCTGCAGGGGGGCTACATAGCCTGTATTATTTACCCCGTCAGTGAGCAGGATGACTATTTTACTTTTAACAGGACTGTCTTTGATTCTGTTCACTGCCGTCGCTAGTCCCATGCCAATAGCAGTCCCATCTTCCAGGATGCCACATTCCAGTCCGGCCAGGAATTGTTGTACAACACTGTGGTCGGTTGTAAGCGGACATTGCGTGAATGCTTCCCCGGCAAAAACCACCAATCCTACCCGGTCATAGGTTCTTTTGTCTATAAAATCCCTCGCCACCAGTTTACTGGCTTCCAGGCGATTGGGTTCAAAGTCCTGCGCGAGCATACTGCTTGAGAGGTCGATGGCCATCATGATATCTATCCCTTCGGCTTTTACTTCTTCCTGCCGGAGACTTTTTTGTGGTCGTGCCAGGGCAAATACCAGAGCGATAAATGCCAATCCACGTAAAATGGGCAGAATTATCTGCAACCGGCCCCTCAGAGAATTTGCAGAAAACCCATCCATTGCCGGCATACGCATACTGGGATAACGACCTGATCTTTTACGGGCATACCAGAAGGCCAGGATTGGTACGAGCACAAGCAGGAGCAAAAAGTACGGATGAACGAAAGTTATATTTCTTAAAAGATCAATCATTTACAGAGTCTCCTTTTGCTGTTGAGGTATTAGTTTCAGAATTTTCTTCAGGTTTTGGCTGGGGGATGGTAGCTTTAACGAATCCCAGTATGTTTTGAAAAGCTTCTTCGTGCACTTCAACAGGTGGTTCGGATTTGGCAAATTTCACCAGATCAGCGGTTTGAAGTATGTTTTTCAGCTTAACAGTCATGTCTTCTTCCAGGTCTGTTTTTTTGAGATCATCAACGATTTCATCGGAGGTGGATTCCAAAGCAGGAATTTTGAATCTGTCTTCGAGATACTCTCTGAGAATAAAGGTTAATTGACTTTGAAATAATTTGATCTCTCCTTTTTGCCACAACTCGGCCTGATGGAGTTTTTCGAGCTTACTCAAGGCGATGATATGTGCCGGTAGCTTTTTCTTTTCGAACTCTGCCAGCATTTCCTTTCGTTGATTTCTGCGGATCAACAACCAGATAAGCAAACCGATAAGCGTCAGGCCCAGAACAATGATGATATACGGCAGGAAATCCCAGAAGGTGATTGGTTCCTCAATAATGTTTTTAATGGGTTGCAATTCTGTAGCATCGCCAACATCAAAAGTGTTGACCTCCAGCATAAGGGTCGGTGAAAAAACATTGCCCTGTGATCCGTTTCTTTCGTACGGGATGCCGATCTGTGGAATGCTGTAAGCCCCTTCGGTAAAGGAGGTCAGGGTGATTTTTTGTTGATATAGCTGGCCGGTTTTCGTTTTTTTGACTTCGTTAAGGTTGCCGATATTTATGATCTCAATGGCTTCTATGGTATCCAGAGCTGATATGTCCAGATCACCCAGTTCGACGGAAGGATCGCAGGTTATGGATAGGGTGATATCCACCTGGTCGCCGATCATGATAGAGGTGGAGTCCAGAGCAGCGCTGACGCTTACCTGGGCGGCTAAACTGACAGCCCATAAAAAGAATGATAGTATGAACAATATCCTTTTCATCTGCACTATTTGCTACGTCTTTGGAAAAATTTCAACAATTCATTAACGTAATCGTCGTCTGATTTGATGGTGACAAAATCAGCGCTTGTTTTCATAAAGGCATTTCTGCAATAATCCCTGTAGGTTTTATATTCTTTAAGGTACGCATCTCGTACTGACCCTGAGGCGGTGTCGAGCCATTTGACAGAACCGGTTTCGGCATCTTCAACCCGCAATAATCCCACATTAGGTAATTCTTCTTCCCTGGGGTCCACCAATTGAATTCCAATAATGTCGTGTTTTCTCGCCGCGATACTCAATGCCTGCTCGTATCCCGTTGCAAAAAAGTCTGACATCAGGAAGCAAATGCTTCTTTTCTTGACCACATTATTAAAATATTCAAGTGTCATCCCGATATCCGTTCCCTGGCCTTCCGGCTTGAAGTCGATCAATTCCCGGATGATCCTCAATATGTGGCTTCTTCCTTTTTTGGGAGGAATGAACTTTTCGATTTTGTTGGAAAAGAATATCACTCCGACCTTGTCATTATTATTAATAGCTGAAAAGGCAAGAATGGCACAGATCTCCGTCAGGATCTCATTCTTGAACTGATTCCTGGTCCCGAAAAAGGCTGACCGACTCATATCAATCAGCAACATTACGGTAAGCTCCCTTTCTTCCTCAAAGATCTTTACGTATGGATCGCCGGTACGTGCCGTAACGTTCCAGTCAATATTTCTGACATCATCACCGTACTGATAACTTCTAACCTCACTGAAAGACATCCCCCGGCCTTTAAAGGCACTATGGTATTCTCCTGAAAATATATGTCGGCTGATTCCCTTGGTTTTGATCTCAATTTTACGGACTTTCTTGAGCAGTTCGACAGTTGGATCTTCCCCTTCGTCCGTACCGGCATTTTCGAGCACCTCGTCCTCAATCTTCCTGCGACGTTGGAAAAGGAAGAACCCTCCTCCGACGAGCAGAAGAATTCCCACAACAATCAATATGACGATTAAACCGGTATTCAATGAAAAATATTAAAGGGTTTAAATAGTTTAAATAGTTTCAGGGGTTAAACCCCAAGTATTCTCTGTAAACTGGTACTGAAGACTGTCTACTGAGGACTGCAGACTAAAGTCTGCGCTACGGGACCTCAACGGTATCCAGGATCTTATTGATAATGTCTTCCTGGGTAATATTTTCGGCCTCTGCTTCGTAGGTCAATCCGATACGGTGACGCATTACATCGTGGCAAACGTTTCTCACATCTTCCGGAATAACATATCCTCTTCGTTTGAGGAAGGCATATGCTTTGGCGGCCAGCGCCAGGTTTATACTTGCTCTCGGAGACCCTCCGTAGTTGATCAAAAGGCCGAGATGTTTCAAACTGTATTCTCCAGGATTTCTGGAGGCGAAAACGATGTCGAGGATGTACTGCTCGATCTTTTCATCCATATAAATTTTGCGAACGGATTCGCGGGCCTTGATGATCTCGGCCGGTTTTACAACCGGTTTAACGGTTCCGAAGCCATCCAGGTTCAGGTTACGGCGAATGATCTCTCTTTCTTCCTCCTGGTTCGGATAGTCCACTTTAACCTTGAGCATGAAACGGTCTACCTGAGCTTCAGGCAGCGGGTAGGTTCCTTCCTGTTCAATTGGGTTCTGGGTGGCGAGGACGAGGAAAGGCTCTTCCAGTTGGAAGCTTTCGTTACCGATGGTCACCTGGCGTTCCTGCATGGCTTCCAGCAGGGCACTTTGTACCTTGGCCGGTGCACGGTTAATCTCATCAGCCAGCACAAAGTTGGCAAATACGGGTCCTTTTCTGACAGAAAAATCATTTTTCCCGGGATTATAGATCATGGTCCCGATGATGTCCGCAGGAAGCAGGTCCGGTGTAAACTGGATACGGCTGTATTTGGCATCAATGGCATTCGAAAGCGTCTTAATGGCCAGCGTTTTTGCCAATCCTGGCAGACCTTCCAATAAGACATGACCTTTGCTCAAAAGTCCGAGCATCAGGCGTTCGATCATATTGCCCTGACCAACGATAACCTTACTGGTTTCGTTGTTGATCTTTTCCACAATCGCACTGTCGGCGTAAATTTGTTGGTTGAGCGCTTCAATATCAACGTGCATCGTTTCTTTTTTATGATTTTTTGAAAACACGCAAAGTTGTTAATTTTTTTGAATTTAACACAATTCAAAGAGGGATCAATAGCCCAGGGATTGCACAGACCTAAACTATTTAACAGTATTTAACGTTTTTACAAAATGTCTTATCTCTTTTTATCTTCTTAAAAAGATGATTATCAGTTGAATCTACTTTTAAAATATTAGTTGAATAGTTATGAAAAAAAACTTTACAGTTCGGTTATAATCGGAACAACTTCTTAATTTTGCGAAATTTTTATTCTAAATAGAACCTTATTTTCTTACCAAATCACCTGACAAAACAAGAAAAAATCATGAAGCAGCTAAGCCTATTGCTACTATTGACCCTGATCAGCCTGACGTCCTTTGCCCAGTGGCAGGGAAGACCCGGGGGCGGAGGGAATTTTAAAAAAGGACCTTCTATAAAAGGGAAAGTTACCGGAACTGTAGCAGATACCCTCAGCCAACAAGTTGTAGAATTCGCAACTGTTGTGCTGATCAACGCCAAATCCGGAAAAGAGACCGACGGAGGTATTACGGATGAAAAAGGACAGTTCAAATTTCAGGATGTGCCTGCGGGAGAATACAAATTATTTGTTTCCTTTCTTGGTTACGAATCAAAATCCATTGAAGGTATTGAATTGACCCTGGAAAAACCGGATGTGAAGTTAGATGACATTTTCATACTTCCCTCCGGGCTAACCCTTGACGAGGTAGTGGTTACTGAAGAAGCAGCTCTTTTTGAAAACAAGATCGATAAAATGGTCTTCAATGCTGACAAGGACGTTACAACCACCGGAGGAGATGCGGCAGATGTTTTACGAAAGGTACCATTATTATCTGTGGACTTTGATGGCAATGTACAATTGAGAGGATCCTCCAATATTCAGGTGTTGATCAATGGAAGACCATCTAATTTCTTTTCAGAAAACCTGGCGGATGCTTTAAAAACATTGCCAGCTGATCAGATCAAGACCATTGAAGTGATCACTCAGCCCTCTGCTAAATACGACGGGGAAGGATCTGCCGGAATCATCAATATCATTACCAAGAAAAAAGAGATCCAGGGATTCACGGGGTCGGTAAGTGGCTCTGTTGGTACACGCCAGAACAGGGGTAATTTGAATTTCTCGGCAGCCAAAGGACGTTTCGGTTTCAACGCTAATATGGGAACATGGTATTCCTGGCCTCGTGAAGCAATTACTTCTTTTTACCGGGAGGATTTTTTTGACGGAGAATCGAGAGTACTGGACCAGAATGGAACAACCGAAAGTATTTTCTTCGGTCCGGGAGGGTCATTGAGTGCTTTCTATGATTTTAATGCTTATAACAGTTTGTCTTCCTCATTTTCATTCCGTTCTCACGGAGGATCCCGGGATGGATCGACAAAAGCCGTTTTTAATGATCCGATCAATGAGGTTTACCAGGAATATACCCGATTCAATGATAGTAGATCTTCCCGCACCGGATTTGACTGGACAACCGATTATCGCCGGACCTTTAAAAAACCTGACCAGGAAGTGACATTGGCTTTCCAGATGAGCGGCTCCAATGGCCTGTCCGACAATCTGGTGGAACAGCAGGACGATCTGGGGAGCGACGAATCCCTCATTTTCAAAGAGAATCAGGACAATAAAAGTCTGAATCTTGAATCAACCGTTCAATTGGATTATGTACATCCTTTTGGATCAAAACTGAAAATGGAAACCGGTGCCAAAAGCGTTTTCCGACAGATAACCAGTACCTATGATTTCGAGACGTTCAATTATGCGACGGAGATTTTTGAGACAGATTATGTACGCTCAGATGTTTTTAATTATGAGCAGGATGTATATGCAGGTTATTTATCCTTCAATGCCAAGCTGGGAGAAAAGTATGGAATGGTAGTTGGTGCCCGCTATGAGCATACCGGTATCAGCGGATATGTTGATTCCGGGGAGACCGAACCATTTTCTGAAAGTTATGACAACCTGCTGCCAAGTATATTTTTCAGCAGAAAGCTCAAAAATTTCAGCATGCTCAAATTGAGCCTGATACAGCGCATTCAGCGTCCGGGGCTCAGAAACATAAATCCTTATGTGGATCAGTCTGACAATCGTAATATTTCCTATGGTAACCCACAATTATCCCCGGAGATCACTAACCAGGTTGAATTGGGGTATAATACGATGATCAAAGGGGTTATGCTTAACGCAGCGGTTTTCTATCGTCATACCTCTGATATTATTGAGCGATACCTTGAGGTAAACGATGAAGGGATTTCCGTGACGACATTCCGGAATATTGGAACCAACAATTCTGTCGGGCTTAATTTTTTCACCTCTTTCAAGATCGGTAAGATACTTTCTATCCGGGGTGGTGCGAATGTATTCACCTATGATGCCGAGGGTACGATCAATGGCGTGGAGCTCACGCAACAGGCCGTCATCTGGAATGGTAATCTCAATGCGACCTTGTCCCTGAAAAAAGGATTTAAAGTAGAAGCTTTTGGATTCTACCGTCCGCCAAGGCAAACCCTTCAGGGATATTCCACTTCTTTCCGTATGTTCAGTATGGGAGCCGAAAAAGAATTCCTGGATAAACGAGCCAGCCTGGGTATCCGCATTGTTGAACCGTTTAACAGAATGAAGGAATTTCCTTCAGAGTTGAGTGGAGAGACCTTTGTGCAGGAAAGCAACTTCGCTATTCCGTTCCGTTCATTTGGGATCAGTTTCAGTTATCGTTTTGGAAAACTGGACTTCAAACAAAAGAATGTCCGCAGCAAGATCAAAAATGATGACCTGAAGCAGGGCGGTGATGCTACGGGGAATATGTAATTAAAACGGTAAACGATTGACGGCCCACGGTCTACGGCTTTTGAGATAAGGCCTTAGGTTCAGAAAAAAGGCCACGGATGGATAAAAATTCATCTCCGTGGTCTTTTTGTTTAAAAAAGACAATACTTTTGTTTGTGTTACGCGTTACAAGTTTCGGGTTCCGAGTTAAGCAGAAGTCAATTTTTGATGTAGCTTGTCCAACGCGCAACCTAGTAACCCGCAACCCGCAACAATTCTGACATCATGCAGGCATTAAAAGATACATATCTTCAGCGACAAAACGATCATCTCGAATCAGCCAAAATCCTGAATGCCCGGTTTGGTAAATACTCCTACGTCCGGCTTACTTTTTTTATACTGGCTTTGGCAGCCATTATCCTGATCTGGTCCTTTAATTATTTATTGGGAATAGGTTCCACCGTTTTGCTTTTTCTGCTTTTTTACCGGTTTGTCAACTGGCATCAGGCCATCAAAAGGGAAGCTCAGCATAAGGAGCGTTTGGCCAAAATCAACGGACAGGAAGCAAGTGTACTTGATCATAAGTTTGAAGTGTTTGCTTCAGGCGAGGAATTTCTCGATCCCCAACATCCTTATGCGCTGGATCTGGATGTTTTTGGGGAACATTCCTTTTTTCAATATTGCAACCGAACCACATCCTTGCTGGGAAGGAATAAACTGGCGGATATTTTTTTGAAAAGGGTTTCTTTAGAAACTATTGCCCAAAGACATGAAGCTGTCAAAGAACTCAGGGAACAATTGGACTGGCGGCAGGATTTTCAGGCGCACGGACTTGAAACAAAAGATGATCCTTCTCACCTGAGAGCATTGGAATTGTGGTTGGAGGACGAACCCTTTGTTTCCCAAACCAAATGGATCAAAGCTTCCTTGTGGGCGGCTCCTTTGTGGGTGACGATAGGAATATTGATGTGGATCTTTGTTTTTTCCTGGCATTGGTTTGTAGTGTGGATGATCCCTGTTGCCTATACGCTAAAAAAGACCCTTGATAAAGTTAACGATACTCACCGCAGGACGACGCATGCGGAAGAGATGCTCAGTCATTATTCCAAATTGATCAAACACCTTGAAGGAGGAAAATTTATATCGGAATTGTTAAAAGGTTTGCACAGCTCCTTTGTGATGGGAAATTCAACCGCGTCCGGGAGAATTGGCAGGTTGTCCTATGTGATCGGTCAGCTGAATGTACGATACAATGCCTTTGCCATCATGCTCAATATTACCGTTTTATGGGATTTGCAATGGGTGTATCAACTGGAAAAATGGAAAAAGAAGGAAAAAGAACACCTGCTGAAATGGTTTGAATCCATGGCTTATTTTGAAGCGTTGTGTAGTTTGGCCAATCTGCATTACAATAATCCTTCCTGGACTTATCCGGAGATCGGTGAATTTGATCAGCTGGAAGCGGAAGACTTGGGGCATCCGCTTATCCATGAATCCGAGAGGGTTTGTAATGATGTTGCTATTCCGTTGAACGGGCATATCAAACTCGTCACCGGGTCGAATATGGCAGGGAAAAGTACTTTTCTGAGAACAGCAGGCCTCAATATTGTACTGGCATTGGCAGGGGCTCCCGTTTGTGCGAAAAAAATGAGACTGCCTCAGATGCAGGTGTATACCAGTATGCGCACCCAGGATGCTTTGCATGAAAGCACGTCTTCTTTTTATGCAGAATTGAAGCGGTTGAAATTCATCATTGAAGCGGTTGAAAAACAAGCCACACTTTCGGATGGTGATAAAAAAAGGGAACATGTTTTCTTCCTGCTGGATGAGATCCTCAAAGGGACCAATTCCGTGGACAGACATACCGGGTCGAAAGCATTGATCCGGCAGTTAATTGAAAGTAAAGGCTCCGGTATCATTGCTACTCACGACCTGGAATTGGGTAAGCTTGAAAATGATTATGACGGGCGTATTGAAAACCTCTGTATAGAAGTGGAGATTAAGGATGGCGAGTTGTATTTTGATTATAAATTGAAAAAAGGAGTGAGTGAGAGTTTTAATGCTACTTTGCTGATGCAGAATATGGGGATTCGGATTGGGGAATGAATTCCACCTGTACAGAAAACCGTCCCATTGAATCGATCAAATAAAAAATCGATTAGGATCGCTGAGCAATGAGCAACGTGAATTGATCGGTGACCCGGTTTTCCGGATAGAATAACCCTTTTGCTACCCCAGAAACAGCTCACGGATCACGTTGTGCCTGCCTGACGGCATAGGCAGGCTCAATGATCTGTTGCCAATTTCCTTTTTTGCACCGTTTACAAGTGGGATTTTGGGAGATAAATTATCTGTATAGGTGGAATGAATTCGGTGTCTACGGTTGATTTTCGTAAATTCGTATTTGAAAAACCCGTATTTTTGTTAGAAATATTTAAAAATTAAGATCCACGATTAAAAAAATAACCTGGCCAATTTTACTTCTATACCAGATATTGAAAAACGGTTATTAAAAAAATGGCCAGGTTATTTTTAAGTAACTCAACCATGGAAATAATCTTGTGGGTAGGATTGTCGCAGAGTCTTTTTGCGGCAATTTTGATAGGAACCAAAAAAGAAAACAGCGTCTCTGACAAGATCCTCACCGGTTGGTTATCCTTGCTGGGCATAGAGTTTTTTACGTGTATTCTGGACCACTTTATTTTTGGTGAACCTCTTTTGTCTAATTCCTTCCTTTTGTTCAACCCCGCCTTTTTTTTATACATCAAATCACTTACGCGCCCTGATTTTAAATTGAGGTGGGTACAGCTGTTACACCTGGTGCCCTTTCTGGTTTTTGAGGTTGTCGGTACCTTGTTGCCGGAGCGAGTTTCCCTCGTTCCGCTATTTGAATATTCTTCCAATTTTATTTTTAATATTTTTTTCATCGTTGTTTCTCTGGCTTCAGGTATTGGGTATAACCTTGCCAGTGTGATACTCGTGCACAGATACCGCAAAAATCTTCAGAATGAATTGTCCAGTATCAGTCGGGAGAACGACCTTGCCTGGTTGCTTTTTCTGATCATTTTTTACGTCAGTTTTTGTGTTTCCGCTTATGGGCTGGGACTTTATTCTGTGCTTTCGGAACGGTTGCTGAAAATGCCTTTTTTATTCAATTATGCCGTATTGCTGCTGCTTATTTACATTCTCAGTTATTATGGATTGATTCAAAAAAATATCTTTCACAGAAGGGATGTTCAGGAGGTTGCCGAAAAATACCAAAAGTCCTTTTTGACACCGGCGAGGAAAAAAGAGATCAAAACAATTATTCTTTCCTTTTTTAAAGAAGAAAAACCCTACCTCAATCCCGACCTGAATCTTCAGCTGTTGTCAGAGTTACTGGATATTCCCAAACATCATTTAACGGAAGTGCTGAATACGGAGATCGGGAAGAATTTTTTCCAGTTTGTTAATGCTTTTCGGGTTGACGCAGTGAAAGAAGCCCTCTCCCAAAAGGATAATTTGTATTCCATAGAGGCCATTGGGTATGATTGTGGATTCAGCAGTAAGTCTTCCTTTTTTACGGTGTTTAAAAAGATGACCGGGATGACTCCGCTTCAATACAGACAATCTCAAACTTGATAAAAAAATGACCATTTGTCTGACTTTCAGAAGTTGAACCACTGCTCCCGGTTCAGCTTTTGTAATCAGAACCGAATTCGATGCTTTTTCCCTTATGTTACTCATAGTGACTTAAAAACATAAGTGATGAAGCAGCTTCTTATTTTCCTTTTTCTAATTATACCTGCACTGGTTTTTTCCCAGGGATTATTTGAGTCCTCTATTGAGGAAGCTGAGGAAGAGGCTAAGCCTGTTCTCGATTTCAACGGATATGCCCGGGGCACGGCCTGGTTGGGTTCAGAACAATATGATTTTGGTTTTGCCTTTGGTGAATTCACATTGCAGGGTAAACTCGAAAAGAACAGCACCTGGCTTTTTACGGATCTTAGGTTCAGGTCGGGATATAGATTTGGAACTTCCTTTACGGAAATGGAGATAAAAGAAGCCTATGCGGGATTAGCTGCTGAGAAGGTGGATGTTCGTTTGGGGAACCAGATCGTTTCCTGGGGACGAACAGATGGGTTCAATCCAACCAATAATATCACTCCCGAAGATTACTTTTTCCTGACTCCTGATCCGGATGACCAGAAGCTTTCCAATTTTATGCTGAGGGTGAAATATCGATTCAACTCAGCAGTTGAACTGGATGTGATCGGTGTTCCATTGTATCGTCCATCTGTTTACCGGTTCGACCTCTTTGATATGGGAGAAAATGTGAGTTTTGGAGATTTTGTCACTCCTGAACGATCTTTCAAAAATGGTTCTATTGCAGCTAGGCTGAATGTGGAATTACCGAAAACCGGATTTTCATTTTCCTGGTTCAGAGGCTATTCGCCTATGTATGGGTTTGATGTAAGGGACATAAACTGGAGTTCAGAAAGTCCGGTGATTAGTAATGCCGGAGTGCCATATCTGAAGAACAGCCTGGGAGCTGATTTGTCGGTACCGGCAGGTTCCTGGATAGCCAGAACGGAGTTGGCTTTTAATCTGGTTGAAGAAGATGAAAAACGGATGTATATGCCCAATTCTGATCTCTCGTATGTGATCGGACTGGAACACAATTTTGGGGAATTCAATACGCTTCTCCAATATGTAGGTAAATACACCTTTAATTTTTCGGATCCTAAATCACCGGTCTTGCTCGATCCGACGGACCCCGTTGCTCAGTTGAATTATGCCAATGAAATGATCTGTTATGAATCCCTGCTGTTCAACCGGCGGATCTTTTATCAGCAGGAGGAGACGAACCATGCTTTGGCGCTTTCAATTACCAGGTCGTTTCGCTATGAAACGCTTCAGGCTTCCCTATCCGCCTATTATAATTTCACTTCGGAGGAATATTTGTTGCGACCAGAGTTAGAATGGAAAATTACTGACGGGCTTTCTGCCAAAATTGGTTTTTCATTAATGGATGGTCCGGAAGGGTCGCTATTTAGTTATTCCGGTTCAATTATGAGTGGTGGGTTTATTCAGCTAAAAGCAAGTTTTTAAAATAAAAACCAATGGCCAGAGAAAATTTTGTCACAAAACATAAATGGTGGATTATCGCAGTAACCTTTCTTTTCGGGATACTGATGTTCTTTCCATTGCTGAATACCACCATTAATTCTGATCTGGAATCCTATTTCCCGGAAACAATGACGGCTAAGATAAATAGTCGAAAGATTGAGGCCATTTTTGGAAAAAAGGAGCCGATCCTGATTGTAATTAAGTCTGAAGATGTTCTGGGGGACTCAACGCTTTTGCGGGTTCGTTCCCTGAGCAGAGCCTTTAACAGGATGAAGGAATTTGATAAAGTGGTTTCCTTGTTTGATGTGAAAAATATCAAAGGAGAGCAAGGAGCAATGATCGTCGATCCTGTAGTGGAAAGGATACCGCGATCAGAGGAACAAAGGGAAAGGATAAGGGAAGAGATCAAAAAGAATGAACTGGCGTATGAATTGATCGTTTCAAAGGATTTTCACTATACCTTGATCATGCTAAATGCGGTTGCTGAAAAAAGTGATCACGAATTGATGTTGAGTGTGCAAGGGGTTTTGGATGAATTTCCCGGTTCTGAAGAGCTCTCGCTTTTTGGAACGCCGTATATGCGTGATGAGGCAAATGTAAAAGTGGCCCGGGATATGCAGATTTTATTACCGATCGGGCTCATCGTCATGTTGATCTTTCTTTGGTTGTCATTTCGCCAAAAAAGAGGCGCATTTTTACCATTTTTTGTGGTCATCTTTTCCATAATCATATCTATGTCACTGATCCCGATTTTTGGTTGGGAGTTGAGCATCATCAGTATCATTATTCCTATAATGATGATAGCTGTTGCCAATGATTACGGGGTGCATTTCATTGCGCGATACCAGGAAATAATTGCTGAAAATCCTGACATGCCGATGAAGGAGGTTGTTGCCAATGTGCTGAGCTACCTGAGCAGGCCAGTGATTCTGACCGGACTGACAACCATGTTTGGAATAGCCGGGTTGATCTCACATCTGATGCTTCCAGCCAAGCAGATGGGGGTGGTGTCTGCGATCGGGATAGGTTTTGCGGTTTTGTTGAGTCTGACCTTCATTCCGGCGACATTGCTCATTTTAAAAAAAGGCCAAATAAAGGTAAATGGGATGTTGGGAAAGGAACCGCTTATTGATCGCCTGCTTCTGAAAATTGGACATTGGGTAACGGGAAGGCCAAGACAGGTATTATTCGTTTTTGCGGCTTTTTTGATCCTGGTAACTACAGGTCTTGTGAAGTTCCGGGTTGCTGCGGATACGGATAAAATATTTCCTGCTCATCATCCGTACAGTGTTTCCCTGGAAGTGGTCAACAAACACTTTGGAGGTACGAAAAATATCCAGGTGGTTTTTGAGGGAGATATAAAAGACCCAAGGGTACTTCGTAATATGGAAAAGTACAAGGAGCAGCTTGAAAAATTGCCTGAGGTGGGGAGCGTAACCTCTATTGCTACCGTGATCAGGATTATGAGCAGAGCGTTGAATGACCCGGGAGATGAATTCTATGATAAGATACCGGATTCCCGGGAGGCCGTTGCTCAGTATCTCGAACTTTATTCCATGAGTGGCGATCCGGAAGATTTTGAGGATCTGGTGGATTTCGATTATACAAGTGCGATTATGAATGTTCAATACGAGGCGGATGAACTGCAAACAGCGAATAAGGTAACCGATGAATTGAATGCTATGATCGCTGAAGATGAATATGCTGCCTTCATGGGAGGGTACAGCCTTATCGAGAAGGAGTTGAGTGAAGCAATCTCTGCCGGGCAAATCAATTCCTTGTTATTTGCTTTTATCGCTATCATAGTATTGCTCATGCTCATTTTCAGAAATGTATTTGCCGGTCTTTTGGGTAGTCTGCCACTGGCTTTTGCAGTGGTTTGTACTTTTGGATTTATGGGCTGGGCTAATATCGATCTAAATATAGCCACAGCCTTATTATCCTCCATTTCAATCGGTTTGGGCGTAGATTATACCATACATATGTTCTGGAGATTGAAAACTGAATTGAAAACGGGAGCAGATGTTAAATCTGCAATTATTACCAGTCTGGGAACCAGCGGCCGGGGAATTGTCATCAACGCTTTTTCGGTCATCGTAGGCTTTTCAGTTTTGTTTTTGTCGGCATTCCCGTTGATCAGGTCCTTTGCCCTTTTGATCATTTTATCGATCATTCTTTGCCTGATCTGCGCCTTGATCCTGATACCGGCTATCTGCTTGTTATTTAAACCCAAATTTTTATCATCATAAAAAATTGAAAAAGACATGAAAAGTTATTTAATCATAGTGCTTTTGATATTATCGACAGGTTTTCTACAGGCCCAAACTGCCAGGGAAATCAGTGATAATGCAACTGATGTCATGGAATTGAATTCCATGGAAATGGTTTCTACACTTAAGATCTATGATCAAAAAGGTCGGGTCAGGGTGAGAGAAATCGCTACGGCAACACGAAAATTCGGTGATGTCTCCAAAACCGTGATCAAATTTTTATCTCCTGCTGATGTCAAAGGTACGGCCATGTTGGTTTACGACTATGAGAATGAAGCGGACGACATGTGGATCTATCTGCCGGCCTTAAGGAAAACGAGAAGGATCGTAAGTCAGGAAAGAGGGAAAAGTTTTATGGGATCGGAATTCACTAATGCGGATATGAGTAAACCTGATATGGATGATTTTACTTATAAAAAACTGTCCAAAGAAACATATAATGGCCAACTCTGCTGGAAGATCGAATCTTTATGCAAGAATGAGGATATTGCCGATGAGCACGGCTTCAGCAAAAGGATCTCCTGGATCGAGGACAAAACGTGGTTAGTGCACAAGATCGAATTCTATGATAATTACGGGGAATTGCATAAGGTGCAATACATAAAAGACTATAAAAAGCAAGCCAATGGAAAATATTTTGCTTTTTATATGGAAAAAGAGAATGTTCAGAACGGTCGCAAGTCAGTCATGACTGTCAATAAGTTCCAGTCGAGTTCAACCATGAAAGAAGGCGCTTTTGCTCCGGCAATGTTGAATAAATGATTGTTTTTTCTAAAATTTGATAACCGGCAACTTGAATTAATTTGAGCAAATATTCCCTGTGTATAGATCCTAATGAAACCGTTTAAACGCATTGACCAGTCTATCTGGTAATTCCTCGTTACAGGCTTTTTTGTAGTCGTTGTAGGAGCATGGAACCAGGTAGTGACGTTGATATTTCTTATTACTCATCACCGGGATCTGCAACCACCACCGACCGCTGCGCTGGCTTTTCCAGAAAACGATTTGTTCATGCTGGAAATTGACGATGTATTCCACCAGGCCTTTGGTTGAAACGGGGAAGTCATTTTTCCGGTTGAAATATCCGTCGATGAAGTACCAGATCATTTGGGCGATCACTTCGGCTGTTTGTTCGTCGCCATAATCCTGGTGTTCAAAACCATACACGCCGAAGGAACGCAATTTATCACTCATGCCTGCATAACGGGTGATACGGCAGGCTTCTTCTACGGTAAATCCGGTTGGGGTATTTCTGTTTTGAGCCGGGACTTCAGCTTGCTTCAAGGCTGAAAGGTTGAATCCAAGCAGGTCGGCATCCCGGACGACAGGTTCCAGTTCACTCAGGTTGTTGCGGGCATCTCCCAGGCCGACATATTCAAAGATCCATTTGTCAAATAACTTTTTGGATTCCGGGTTGATATAATGGCGCTGACAACCGATAATTCCCAGGTGGAAAAGATGGGATTTTTTCTCCGTAAGAATTTCATCCAGATACATGGCACCCGGCCCGTCGGGGTCACCGGTAAATGGGATCGTGTCGTCCACCAGCGCAACGTTGATCATTTCCTTAAGGCTTTTGAAGGCCCTGTACTGAGGAGCTACAAAATCAGCTGATGTTCCGATGAGAACAGGAATTATTTTTCCTTCCAGCAACTCTTTGATGAGCGGGATGATAAAAGCGTGAGCATTTTTTTTGAAATTGCCAAGATCGGCAATATTTAAACCGGGGAAAGGGAAACTCATCCGGTAGAGGGACCGGCGTACCATGTCAGCTTCCTTAGAGCCAATACCGATGATGGCCAGTTTGGTATCAGAAAGATCGGGCACCTCACTGGTAAAGGCATCGATATGAGCACCAATCTGGAATGGTTGGAAATTTTCTTCTTTGAAAGGATCCGGTGTAATTGGAGAAAGCCAGTTTTCGAGCATTGATTGTTTGTTTTATGCAAAAATAGAAAAAAGGATGAAACGGTTTAAGGCCTAGTGACGGCCTCACTCCGAGTGAGGCCGTCACTAGGCCTTCCCCTCATTAGTAAAAGCCACGAGATGATCAAGTGTGACATTTTTAAGGTCTCTTTTTTTAAACTTTAACATAATTTCAATGGAAAAGTAGATTTTGACTTAAGCATCCCCTGAAATCAGATTTGGTTTTTTATTATTTCTTTCGACAATCTATGCTTGAAATTATAAAAAGTTTATGTCAAAAAGATGAAAAATTTTCCTCGAAATTCTTGAAAACCTTCTGGTGTTCACTTTTGTTAAAACTCTTCCGGAAGGGTGGTTCCGGGTGCAGGTTTGAATGAAAAATTGTAAATTGCAATAAAAAAAATCAAACATTCTGAGGTTTCTAACGTATTACAATATTTGAGAATATTTTAGTAACTGTTTAGAAGTGATTAGTAACAATAGAAGTTACTTTAGCCGGAAAATAATTAACTCATGCTCAAGCAGACGATAAGTCAGAAGATGCTGCAGAAGCTGTCGCCTCAACAAATTCAGTTGATGAAATTGTTGCAGATTCCGACGGTCAACCTGGAGCAGCGCATCAAGGAGGAGCTGGAAGTCAATCCAGCCCTGGAAGAAGGTGTGCAGGAGGATGAGTTCGGCAGTTTGGATGAACCTATTGAGGATGATTACGATGATTATTCCGAACAGGATGCGGATCAGGAAGCTTTTGAACTGGATGATTACCTGAATGATTATCTGGAAGACGATCCTGTTTCCTATAAACTCAAAGGGGATGCTTATTCTGCCTCAGAAGAAGATGATAAGACCATTCCGGTTGCTGTTCAGAATTCTTTCCACGATCATCTGGAAAATCAATTGGGGCTTTTGAAATTTGAAGAAGAAAATGATGAAGTTATCGCTCTTCAAATCATAGGCTCTATTGACGAGGACGGTTACCTCAGGCGTGATCCGGCTTCCATAATGGATGACCTGCTTTTCGCCCAGAATATTTTCACTACGGAAGAAAAGATCAATGAAATACTGGCATTGATCCAGAAGTTTGAACCGCCCGGCACCGGAGCGAGAGACCTTCAGGAGTGTCTTATTATTCAGTTGGGACTCAAACTGGATAATGTTCAATATAAAGATGCCAGCCAGGCTGCTGCCATGGATCTTGGGTTGAAGATCCTGCGCGACCATTTTGATGAGTTTGGTAAAAAACATTACGAAAAACTCATGCGCAAGATGGATGTCCCTGCCCAGGATCTCAAGGAGGCCATCGAAGAGATCACCAAATTGAATCCCAAACCTGCGAGTGGATTTACCAGTTCCGGTCCGAGGAATTTGCAATATGTGGTACCTGATTTCATCATTACCAACCGCGAAGGGGAACTGATCCTGACCTTGAATTCCAGGAATGCTCCCGACCTGCATATCAACGATCAGTACATGGATATGCTGAGAAGTTACCGGGCTGCTCAAAAGGGTAAAAAAGCCAATAAACGCGATAAAGAAGCGGTGCTTTTCATCAAACAAAAGATCGACTCCGCCAAATGGTTCATCGATGCCATCCGTCAGCGGCAACTTACGCTGCACAATACGATGTACGCCATCATGCAATATCAGTATGACTTCTTCTTGTCAGGAGATCAGAAGAAGTTGCGACCGATGATCCTCAAGGATATTGCGGACATTACCGGCCTGGATATTTCCACCATCTCCAGGGTGGTCAATAGTAAGTACGTGCAAACAGAATTTGGCACAAAACTCCTCAAAGACTTCTTCTCAGAGTCTCTCCAAACAAGCGACGGAGCGGAAGTATCTACCCTTGAAGTCAAAAAGATCCTCAAAGAAATGGTCGAAAGCGAAAACAAACGCAAGCCGCTCTCCGACGAAAAACTCAAAAACATCCTCCAGGAAAAAGGCTATAATATTGCCCGCCGTACGGTAGCTAAGTACCGGGAACAGTTGGGTATTCCTGTCCTGTGGCTAGATTAAGAAAAGAGCTGTAGAATAGATTTGCTGAATATCCACTGCAGAATGTAGAAGTTTTTATTCATCCATTCCGATAATACCTCTTCCAACCTCACTTTCCCTACAATCCACATTTCCCCAAAAACATATCGGATATTCTGCGGTATCGATATGCTCCAGGTTCCTTTAGCTTGTCGGAAAAGGTTAAGTATGAAAGATAGAAGGAATAACATTAGAAGTGTGGTAAACCATTATCCACGCCGATCAGAACCGAAAATATCGAATATAGAATGGTGAAGTAGGGGGACTAGTAAACTTGCAGAATACATAGAATGGCATTTTTATTCATCCATTCCGATAAAATACCAAAATCTTCCACCTCACTTTCCCCACCCCCCAATCCACATCTTCTCCCCAAAAATCATTATATTAGCAGTATTTTCCTAAAAATATCGATATGACTTCCCGGCCGTTCCAGGACCTTTAGTTGGCACAATGAAGAAGAAGCACTGTAGGCTATTTGGTTAGCAGTATTAAAAAAAGCGCTTGCATCGGCCGTTCGCAATTATGGAGAAACCTGAGATGCCTCTTGAACACGGCAAAGGTAGTGCAATTGCCCATAGTAAGGAAGATTTAAGCAGCTTTTTCCATACCTGGAAGGCCGGATATGAGTGAGGAGGATACAGTTTATTGGGTTGCCACCAATCTTTTTGACTTAGGGAGAATTAGCATCATTAATAGGAATAAATGAAGATGAAGAAGCGCAAATATTATAGCCAGGAATTCTCTTAGGAAAAAGGGGTGGATTCGACGGATAAGAAGGCTTGGAAGAAGATTATTCTTGTGATGACGATTCAAAAGGCCTATGGATACCAATTTTAACGGGCTTACTTTTGAAGGGGAAGAGCATCCGAATACTCAGACAATTATGGAGGTGAAGAATCTTGCGTTGGTTTTGCCTTTGAATGGATTGGAGGCGCTGGAATGACGATTATATCCCTCCGGTAGACGGCGTTCGAATCTTGCGGTATGGTGCAGGATCTAGGCGATTACGGCCTTATTGGAGAAGTGTATGAAGAAGACCATTGTTAGGCGTTCGAATCTTGGATTTGTATATAAGGATCTAGGCGATTATGAAGGCGCCCGTTCCTCCGAAACCGACCGCAATTATGGAGAAGACCATCATTCAAGGTTTTGCCTTTGAGATGGATAGCGGGGGAAAGGCGACTGGAATCGGCCTTTCGCCATTATGGAGAAGACCAACGGGAAATCCTCGTACATGATTACGAAGGCGCCCGTGAAACCAAGGCCTTCGGACGTCGCAATTATGGAGAAACTCCTCCACGGCGAGAAGTCGTTCGAATCTCCTGACAGTACATTTGAAACTAGGGAAACGTAAAGCGGGGCAGAACCGCAGAACCGCAGAATGTCCAATTTCTAACCTGCCTGCTGACCGCAGGAAGGCAGGTGTAGAAGTCTACATGAAACTCCTGAAACAACATGAAACTCCTGAAACGTAAAGCGAGACAGAACCGCAGAACCGCAGAATGTCCAATGTAAAATGTAAAAGTGTAATGAAAACCTTACCTCAAAGCTTTGCCCGCTCCAAAGCCTCCGGCTTTCCCACATCCAGCCACAAATCCTCGTCATGTGGGTAAGCCTTTATTATATGCGTCTTCGCAGCTTCCAGATAAACATCAATGATTGAAAACTTCTCCTGTTCCGGCATAAAATCAAAAATTTCCGGTGAAAGCATGTGGATGCCGCTGAAAGCATAGTTGGTGATGTTCTCTGCTTGCCGGGAAGTTTTCACCTCGCCGGTTTTGACATTGGTCCAGCCGCAGAGATTTAAATCAGTATCAAATTGCAGGTAGCGGGAACTTTCTCTTTGCCGGACGGCAACGCTTGCCAGGGCTCCGGATTCAACATGATTTTCGTAAAAGGCTTTGAGGTCTATGTCGGTGATGATGTCGGCGTTGAAGGCGAGGAAAGGGCCGTTTTGCAGGAACCAGGACGCTTTTTTTAGTCCTCCGCCGGTTTCGAGCAGCAGGTCGCGTTCGTCGGATATTTGGAGGTTCATTCCAAAATTGTTGTTGGATTTCAGGAAGTCGAGTATCTGTTCGCCGAAATGATGGATGTTGACGATTACATTGTTAAAACCGTGCTGTTTGAGGTGTAGCAAGGCAATTTCCAGCAGGGGGGTGCCGTTTATTTCAACCAGGGCTTTGGGTTTGTTGTTGGTGAGCGGGCGAAGTCTTGTGCCCAGTCCGGCTGCAAAAATAATTGCCTTCATGTTTGTTGTCAAAGTAGGTTAATTATTGAGTTCAGTGGTTTGAGCCCAGCTTATTTTTAAAGAATAGTGGACTAAGTTGAAAAAGCAAGTATTGGCTAAAAGATTAATTTTCAAAGCATTAAATTTTCAAAATACTTGACATTTCAACCACGGATATATTTTAAAATTATAAATATTTTATTAAATTTGCATATAAGGGGAGGTGTTGTTTTTACTACCACTTTTCCCTTATGTCATCAATCCAATTAGTCGTAAATAGTACGAGCTTTGCTTGTATTAAAAGTTGTTGTAATATTTTTGGCACGGTTTTTGGCTCTCCATAAGTGACAAAAGTATTCAATGATTTTAAAAACAAAAACATGGGAAAGTCAAAAAATGAAACTGTCCTGTTGAAAAAAGGGAAAGCCAATATAACGCTTGATTACGCCGAATTAAGAAAAGCAGTATTAGTCCTCAGAGCTATCAACCATAAATTGCGTCAGAGAATAATTGACCTTCTCGAACAAAATGGAAAAATGACAGTCACTGATATTTATATTAAAATGCGCCTTGAGCAGTCAGTGGCATCACAACACCTCGCTATTCTGAGGAGATCAGGTGTTTTAATTACAGAACGTCAGGGTAAGTTTATCTATTACTCGGTCGACAAAGATCGCATGGAGCAAATATCAAAGCTGATTGAAGAGTTAGCAGGCTAAAAGCCAAAAAGCGTTTTTTATGGTGTAATCCTGGGAGGTTTGGATTGCACCCGCGGTACAGGATCATTCAATTTTTGAATTTAGGGGTAGGTTCAAATCGGATGAGGTGCCAATGCGTTGGCTTTTGTCAAATTTGATAAAATTTTAAAAAAAACGCATATTTGCTTACCGGAATGGGGGAAAGGACACTCATCCAAAGTGGTTTCATTCCGGATGAATTTGAGAAACTATACATACTATGAGAAAAACTGTGACAACCATCAATCACGAGAAGCTTGATGAATCCACGTCTATTTTGCGTGCATTGGCACATCCGTTGAGAATGAAAATCCTTCAGTTTATTGACAAGCATGGTACCATTAATGTCAATAAAATTTACAACACACTTAAGTTGGAACAATCCATTACCTCACAACACCTAAAGGTGTTGAGGCTTTCTGGTTTGGTGAAGGCTATTAAGGATGGAAAATATATGCACTACAGCATCAATTATGACAAAGTGGGACAATCCATTCAGGCTATCCGCAATTTCCTGGACGAAGATTAGTAACAATTGATCCTGATCCCCTTCCCTCTAAACAGTCTGCCCTATTAAAATAATTGTTAAGCTTCCTTTTCAGGTTTTTCCTGCGCTGGATCTACATTCGGGGTATCAGCTTCTGCTGTATTGTCCTCTGGTTTAGCAATGTCTTCATTGGCTGCAGCTTCTGTTTCAGCCTCAGCTTTTTCCTGTCCGTCCTTTTTATCAGTACTTTCCTGCTGGTTTGGGTCGGTTTTGAAAAATTGTCGTTGGAAAATTAGGATATACAAAACGCCAATGGTTATGGAAGAGTCAGCCAGATTGAAAACCGGGCTGAAAAACGTATAGAATTTTCCACCCAGGAAAGGAATCCATTCCGGATAGGTCCCCGAAAACATTGGGAAATGTAACATGTCCACTACTTTTCCATGCAGAAATCCTGCATATCCACCTTCTTCAGGAAACAATGTTGCCACTTGACCGTGGTAAGATTCAGAAAAGATGAGGCCATAAAATGCGCTGTCGAGGATATTGCCCAATGCACCTGCCAGAATCAGGGCAAAACTGATTAAAATGCCCAGTGAAGCACCGGCTTTAATCAATAGTCTGATATAATAACCAAGGGCAAAGACTGCAAGGATCCTGAAAAGGCTCAAAGCCAGTTTGCCGTATTCTCCTCCCAACGAAATGCCAAAGGCCATTCCGTTGTTCTCTACAAAATGTATCCTGGCCCAGTCAAATCCCAACAAGGTGAAATAGTCGTTGTAGACCATACTTGTTTTTACCCAAATCTTTAGAGACTGATCTAATAACAAGACCAGGAATATCACTGAGATAATAATAACAGATTTCTTCAAATCAATAGTTTTTACCGGGTTTCTTTAGCTTCGATGCTTAATGTTGCATGCGGAACAGCCCTAAGTCTTTCTTTAGAAATGAGCTTGCCTGTTACACGGCAAACTCCATATACTTTGTTTTTGATCCGGATCAAAGCATTTTCCAGATGCTGGATATGTTTTTTCTGTCGTCCGGCCAGGTTGATAAGCCTTTCACTTTCCATCGTTCCTGTACCATCTTCCAGACCACGGAGTTTGATGTCAGGATTTTCTGCAAGGTCTGCCAATTGCTGTTCGTAGAAACCCAATTGTTCTTTCGCAACACGGAGTTTTTCCTCAATAAGTACTCTGAATTCTTCTAATTCCTCGTCCGTGTACCTGTTTTTAATTTTATTGTTTTCCATGATCATAAATTTAATCATCAATAATAACGCCGTCATTATCGTCGGCGTCAGCTAAAGCATCCTCTTTCACCAGGGCATTTTCCTGTAATTCCAGGTTTATTTTTCTGGTTCTGCAAATGTCCAGGGCACTGAAAATAGCCGTTCTGAACGAGGATGGATCTGATTCATTTTTGCCCGCCAGTTCAAAGGCGGTACCATGGTCAGGGGAGGTTCTTACATAAGGGAGTCCTGCGGTAAAATTAATGCCATTTTTCAGGGAAAGTGTCTTAAACGGTCCTAACCCCTGATCGTGGTACATAGCCAGAATTCCATCGAATTTGGTGAACTGACCACTACCAAAAAATCCGTCTGCAGCAAAAGGGCCGGTGGCCATGATGCCACTTTTCTTGCATTCAACAATAGCCGGGCGGATAATGTTTATTTCTTCATCACCAATGGCTCCTTCATCACCGGCATGAGGGTTGAGGCCCATTACGGCGATCAATGGCCGCTCGATGTTAAAATCCATCTTGAGCGTCTCATTCATGATATTGATCTTGTGGACGATCAATTGCTTGGTGATAGCAGAGGCGATATCTTTCACCGGCAAATGATTGGTCACCAGACCTACCCGGAGGCCATCGCTGACCATGAGCATCAGGCTTTCTTCCGCCTCAAATTTGGCGGTCAGGTATTCTGTATGTCCCGGATAAGGGAATTCGGCCATTTTCATGGCCTGCTTGTTGATCGGGGCGGTCACAAGGGCATCAATCAATCCTTTTTTAAGGTCTTCCGTGGCGGCATCCAGGGACATATAGGCACATTTGCCTCCAACCTCTGAGGCTTTGCCCAGAGTAATGTTTACATTATCCTGCCAGCAGTTGACTACATTGATTTTGTCGTGTTGTAAATTCTCTGCAGATCTGGTGGCGTTGAACCTGAAATCTATGCCAACGATGTTTTTATGATAAGACACCACTTTGGTGGAACCGTATACTACCGGAATGCATTGCTTTAAAACCCGCTGGTCTGAAAAAGTCTTGATGATCGTTTCCAGACCAATGCCATTCATATCTCCAATACTTATCCCTATTTTAAGCTTTTCCATGCTTTTATTTTTAACGTGGCCACAAATTTAATCAATTACTCAGGCTATTTCTAATTTTCCCGTAACTTGCTGTTTTAAAAGCGTGATTATTCAGCATTGCTGATTTCAGGCTGAGGCTGAGGTTTTAATCCAAATTAACCTATCTGCTTGCCTCAACCTTTTCCTGACTCTCAGGATTACGTCAAACACTTGCAAAACCATCGACATTGAAGGCGAAAAAATCGTACGGCCAGCACTTTTTGAATAACGAGGATATATCCAGTCGGATAGCCGATAGCTTAACCGAAAACGGAGCATTCAAAAAAGTGCTCGAAATTGGTCCGGGGAAAGGAATGCTGACTAAATATCTGCTTGAAAAACCTTACGAATTACTGGTGGTAGAAGCAGACAGGGATATGGTACAATATCTCAATCAACATTACCCTCAACTCAAAGAACAAATCATTCCCGCTGATTTTTTAAAAGTGCCACTGGAAGAGTTCTTTCCGGATGAATCCTTTGGCCTGATTGGTAATTTCCCCTACAATATTTCTTCCCAGATCCTTTTCAAAATGCTCGATTACAAAGAACAAATTCCCGAAATGGTCGGGATGTTCCAAAAAGAGGTGGCCGAAAGAGTTGTCGCCGATCCCGGCAGCAAAGTATATGGAGTGATCAGCGTTTTGATCCAGGCCTGGTACGAGGGAGAATACCTGTTCACCGTTGATAAATCCAACTTCACCCCACCGCCCCAGGTGCAAAGCGGAGTAATCCGTTTAAAAAGAAAAGACAAAAAGGAACTCGGTTGCGATGAAAAATTATTCAAAAGCATAGTCAAACAAACCTTCAGCCAACGTCGTAAAATGCTCCGAAACACCATGAAATCCTTCCTCAAAGGCAACCCGATTCTGGAAGATCCTTTTTTTACCAAACGCCCGGAGAAGGTGAGTGTGGAAGAGTTTGTGCAGTTGACGAATTGGGTGACGGAGTGGAGGGGGGAGTGATCAGTCTTCAGTCTTCAGTCCACAGTCTTCAGTCCACAGTCTTCAGGTAGATTTGCGCAGAGTAGGATTTGAAGGTGGAGAAAGTGTGGGTTTGATTGGAGTAAAATAAATAGAAAAAGTTATTTGCTCGGAATCTTTTTTTAAGAGTTGGTGTTTGAACTGAAAACCATTTTGAAAACGAAAATTAGCACCATGAGATTTCGTAAATTATTAGCTTATCAGAAAGCTTTTGCATTAGCTATGGAAATATTTGAAATTTCAAAAACTTTTCCGAAAGAAGAAACATATTCATTAACAGATCAGGTTAGGAGGTCATCTCGGGCAGTTTGTAGTAATATTGCGGAATCTTACAGGAAAAGGCGTTATCCCAAGCATTATGTCAGCAAATTGTCTGATGCTGATACTGAAAATACAGAGACTGTTTGCTGGCTGGATTTCGCCTGCGCCTGCAAATATATTTCTAATGAAAAGCAAATGGATTTGGAAAATAAAGCCATAGAAGTTGGTAAATTGATTAACTTTATGATGAATAATCCCGAGAAATTTTCATAACGGTTTTTAGTCACCGAAAGAGTAAAAAAGACTGTAGACTGAGGGCTGAAGACTGTGGACTTAATAAATAAATACAAATGAGTTTAGAACAAAAAATCACACAGGATCTGAAGGAGGCCATGAGAGCGAAAGATAAAGTGGCCTTACGTGGTATCAGAGCGATAAAAGCGGCTTTGCTTTTGGCTCAGACGGATGGGAGTCATGCAGAAATGACGGAAGATAAAGAAATCAAATTGCTTCAAAAGCTCGTCAAACAAAGGAAAGATTCCCTGGAGATTTATGAAAAGCAGAACCGTGAGGATCTTGCACAGACTGAGCGGGAGGAAATTTCCATTATCGAGAAGTACCTGCCCAAGCAAATGGATGGTGACGAACTCGAAGCTTTTATCAAAGATATCATAGAAAAAACAGGAGCTTCTTCCATGAAGGATATGGGTAAAGTTATGGGAATGGCCAGCAAGCAACTGGCGGGAAGAGCCGATGGGAAAACTATTTCAGGAGTTGTTAAGCAATTGCTGCAATAGGATGAGTTGTAAATCGTTCTAGGCATATTAGGATTAAAGAAATTTAGGTGAATTAGAGGTGATTCGTTTAGGTTGAAAAATCTGTAATCACTTCATTTCTGTCTGGCAACAGACAGGTTCAAATATCAATAATTTCCAAACAGATGAAACGGTCATTTGTCACTGAAATGATGCAAACCGTTGTGGATAACGGTTTTGCATGGATTAGCGATCAGGGGTTTGAGTGGTTTGAGAACACTCTTCGTGATGTTATGGATAAATCTCCCAAGGTCTGTCGCAATAAGGAATTGCTGTCTGACTTCTGGACGGAGATTGGTGACTTTTATGACATCATTGAAGCGCCTCGCCAGGCAGCTATTGCCTATAAAAAAGCTGTAAAGTTTGATAAGGATAACGCTTATCCGGCAGAAGAGCTGGAAAAAATGGAAGAAGAGGTTAATGATGCTTTGAAGCTTAAACCCAAAAGAGCCATGCGAATGGAATGCAGGGAGTTATTGGCCAAAGGAGAAGCCAAAAGCGCTCTCAAACTATTGGGTAACACACACTCCAACAAATCGCTCAAGTTAAAGGCCAACTGTTATGCTTTCCTTGGAAAGACCAAACAAGCTCTTGCCTGCTGGGAAGCGCTGACACCCAAAAACGGTAAAATCAGGCTGGAACAAAGAGACTGGTTCTATGTTTCTTCCCAACTTTGGGAGGACGTTCATTTTTGGAAAATTCAGTCAAGGCTTATCGACAAAACAAAAGGCCATTTTCCAACGTATTCATCCCTGACCGATAAACATGGGGACACGCTGGAGCAGGAAGCCAGAAAAAATGCTATTTGCCGGTTCCATATCGCACGGCTCGAATTTGATTATAAAGGATTGATGAAATTGTACCGGGAATATCCGGAGTGGAAGGAACTGAGGGAAGCGATCAATGAACTCGCAGCTCCAGGTTCTTCACGGTGAGAAGCTTTTGCCCCTATTCAAATTTTAGTCTAGAGCCTTGTTAGCTTTTTGGCTTCATATTTGTATTTTTGGGGTCTATTTTAAAAAATTAAAAAAACAAACACATGTCATTTGAAGTTGAAGGTCGCCTCCATAAGAAGTTTGATACTGAAAACAAAACAGATACTTTTCAGGCGAGGGAATTTGTGATTGAAATTGATGGTGGAGGATATCCTCAATTTATTAAATTTCAATTGGTTCAGGATCGTTGTGCCCTGATCGACAATTATGAAGAAGGTGAACAGATCAAAGTCCATTTTGATCTCCGCGGTAGAGAGTGGAATGAAAAATATTTCACCAACCTCAATGCATGGCGCGTCGAAAAAGGCGGTGCTGCTCAGGCTACCAATACGCCACCTGCTGCTGAAGAGGGAGGATTCCCGGCAGCCGGAGACGAACCCGCAACCGCCGCTGACGATGACCTGCCGTTTTAACAAAATATTCCAAAGACTTTTTACCACTTTTTTTCTGGTAATCGTCCTTGCTTGCTATTCCCAGGCACAAGAACTCCTGGGGATAGCAACCCAGTGGAACGATTCCTTTGCAGAATGGGACGTCTATACGGAAGAAGACCAACCTAACGGCATCCTTTCCCTTCGCTGGCCTACCGGGAGAGGTTGGAACCAATGGACCTACACCGTTGGTGAACATTTCGGAACCATAAGACAGAAATGGGAAAATGACCGCTCCACATGGGAATTGAGAAGCGGCACAGAACTCCTCACCATGCGAGCTATCTGGAAAGGTGACTTCAGACAATGGCGCATTTCAGGCTCCGGAGGACAATACGATTTTATTTGCAGGTACGGCAATACATGGGACGAATGGCAACTCCGCAACGGAGAAGATTTTTTTCTGGTATACACCAACTGGGAAGGTGACCCAAGGGAATGGATCATCGAGGACGGAGTTGGCAATGCCTACTCTTTTGCTGAAAAAATGGCCATGGTGTTTATTGCGGTCTTTAACAGTAGTCCGATTGATTGATTTGCGAGAAATCGATTGAAGCTCGCAAGCTCGCGTTTCAAAGTGTTTCATGTTGTTTCAAATCGTTTCACCTTGTTAAAAGTAAGTTGATTAAATGACCTAACAACAACTTGAAACACGAGCTTGCGAGTCTGAAACCATCTGAAACGTGAGCCTGCGAACCTGAAACGAAAATTTTAATTTTCCAATATCTGCTCCGCGTGTTCCTTGGTCTTCACTTTCGTGAAAACTTTCTCTATCACTCCATTTTCATCGATAACAAAAGTGGTACGGAAAACGCCCATGTATTCACGGCCGTACATTTTCTTTTTTCCCCATACGCCATAGGCATTTAAGGTTTCCTGCTCAGTGTCGGCAAGCAATGGAAAAGGCAAGTCAAATTTATTGATGAAATTCTGATGTTTCTTTTCGCTGTCAGGACTTACTCCCAGAAGGGCATAACCTTTGGATTGAAGTAATTCGTAGTTATCTCTCAGGTTACAAGCTTCAGCCGTACAGCCCGGAGTATTGTCTTTAGGGTAGAAAAAAAGGATGAGTTTTTTGCCTTTAAAATCCCCTAAGCTTACCGTTTCTCCATTTTCGTTTACGCCTGAAAAGTCGGGGGCTTTATCGCCCGGTTTTAAATTTGTCATTTTTTTGTTGCTAGTTTCTGATTACTTGTCCCGGCACTGTGTGCACGCGAGCCTGTCCCGTATCTTGGGTCGGGAATGTCGCTATGCTCCATTGCTGGTTGACTATAATAAAAAAAATAAGAAACAAAATTGTTCATTTCATTCATGTGAAATTACCCTCCAGAAATACTATTTTTCGATAAATAGTATTTCCTAACCAGTAACTGGAAACCAGCAACCAGCAACGAAGTCTTAATTCACAAAAGCCCTCTCCAACACCCGCTTATTCCCCATACCATCCCAAACCGTTAACCGCAACTGGTGCTTACCACGGGGAATTCTATCATGATCAAAAGTATAAATGAGGCGATTCTTTTTGGCATCCATTTCCATCAGGATCCATTGGTCATCAATGGTAGCATACCAGGTCAGTCCTTTGGCACTTCCTGCCGTGGAAAAATTGTCCTTTACCTCAAAGCTCATCAATTGCCAGCCTTGCATATTTGACCTGAAGCGATAAGGTTTTATGGTGGGAGCAATGGTATCGACCATTACCGTGAAATCTCCGAGGTCCCGGACTTTGGTTTTGAGTTTTTTGCCATTCCATTTACCTCCGTAGTTGACGACATTCCCTTTTGGAGGACAGTAAGCGATGAATGCCTTGTCTTTCAGGTAATCCGGTAATTTGTACGGGAAAATGCTTAGGTCGAAGTATTTGTGAACCGGGGTTTTGTAATCATGGATGTGGTAATAACTGGAATAAATACCGGAGGATTCTTCTGTTGTAAAAGCGAAATCCATATAGAGATCTTCGTATAAGGTACCTTTCGACATGTAAAGCATCATGGAACCGTTATCGATCACATTTTCATCATCATGAAAGAGTAGATAGTTGTAGGTCGGTTGATGCTGGCGATGGGGTAGTTTGCTTTTTTTGACCCAGAACTCTGCAACCGTATTATTGCCTTCAATATCCTCCGCAACCATCGTGATTTTTCTGGTCTGGTGGTCATTTAACTCAAGGATCCCCTTGTTGTTGTCACTTTTGTAGATAGACAACTGGTTTCCGGGAAGGAGGAAACACCGGTTGAAATAACTCTTCTTGGTGACCTGATCTTCGTAGTCCAGGTGAGCATTAATATAGCGGGTTTCATCAAAGGGGAATCCGTCCATTTTAAACTCAAACACTAGAGAATCATCTGCGTACATGCTGCCTGTATAAATACCATTCCAGTTGGAGACTCCTGTCATGTGATCATAAGCTTTTAAGGCGAGCCCCACTTTTGATGATCTTACGAAAAGGGTGTCCCCGGATATTTTATATTTTCCGGAAGAATTACTTTGAACCAGATCAAAAGATGCTGCATGAATGGTATTCAGTTCATCCGTCAGTTCATAAACCCTGATCTCGTGCATTTTTGGTTTGCGAGTATCTTCAATATCAATACCCAACAATAGTGGATTGACAGGTTTACTGGTGTCCGTTTCCCTTATTTCAAAATGAAGGTGAGGACCAAAAGCATGACCGGTCATACCCATTTTTCCAATGACATCCCCTTTTTTAAATACAAACTGTTCCTGGTTAGGATAGATCTCGACATCAAAGGTTTCGTTCCTGTATTGATAATCTTTAATGTATTGGCTAATGCTTTTTTCAAATTCCACGAGATGAGCATATACACTGGTATATCCATTGGGGTGGGTGATGTACAATACTTTTCCATAACCCCGGCCACTGACCTTTATCCTGGAAACATAACCGTCCTCAATGGTGACAATAGGATCGCCAACGCCGCCTTTGATATCAATTCCGGAGTGGAAATGATTGGAACGCAATTCTCCGAAAGTGCCGGATAACCGCATGGTGTGATTGACGGGAGCCCGGAACGAATGCTCTTCATTCTGGCCTGAAAGTAGAACAGACGTAAGTAAGCAAAACAAAAGAGGGATGAAAGCAAAGCGCATCATGGTGTATGATTTTTGGCCGCCTATATTACGACATTCGTTGAAACTTTTTATAATGACCGGAACAATTTTTGTCGTAGCAGTATTTCTGGTAAGATGTCGCCTTTCTGCCCATCGGCCCGACAAAGGTAAAACCTTGAAAAATTTTCTTGCTGACTGGTACTGCAAACTGGTACTGCCGACTAAAAAATATCCGTATCTTTGCGCCTCAATTAAACATTGTTATGTCGAGGCCACGAAAAAAGAAAAGTTTTCCTCAAAAGAATGAGGGATCATTTAAGAACAAACCGCTTCAAGCCAAAGAGAGGGTGGAGATCGTTGGAATGCGATTGAATAAATACGTGGCGCATTGTGGTGTGTGTTCCAGACGGCAGGCGGCGGAGTTCATTAAGGAAGGTGTGGTTACGGTGAACGGGGAAGTACTGGATCGCCCGGGATATCAGATTCAGGAAGGAGATGTTGTAACTTTTAAAGGAGAGAAGATCGAACCTGAAGAGAACCTGGTGTACATTCTCATGAATAAACCTCGCGGGACCATTACCACGGTTAAAGATGATCGTGGCAGGAAAACAGTCATGGATATCATTGGCGACAAAGTCAAGGAACGCATTTTTCCGGTTGGCCGATTAGATAAAGAAACAACGGGGCTTTTGTTGTTGACCAACGATGGCCACCTCGCTAAAAAACTCACCCACCCCAGCCATGGGGTCAAAAAATTCTATCACGCCATTTTGGATAAGCCTTTGCCCAAAGCTCAGTTGGAAGCCATCCGTAAAGGGCTTACACTTGAAGACGGCCCCGTTCAGGTAGACGCTGTGGATTATATCCAGGGAAAGGGAAAAAACGAAATCGGCATGGAGATCCACGTCGGCAGGAACAGGATCGTCAGGAGGATATTCGAGCATCTGGGGTATACCGTTGAGCGCCTTGACAGGGTTTATATTGGAGGACTTACCAAGAAGGATCTTCCCCGCGGGTTTTTCCGCCATCTTACCGACCGGGAGATCATTATGTTGAAGCATTTTGCGTGAATTCAATTGCTAGTTGCTGGTTTCTAGTTACTGGTTATTCATAGCTGATTCACGCTGCATTCCTATCTGTTTTTTTATGGATAAATCATGACCTTTTTTAGGCTGTTTTCTTTGGGAGAATTACTACATTTGCGCTACCATTTTCTCACCAAAATAAAATCATTCATGGACAGAAGTTTTTTAACAGAATTGGGGATTCTTGAAAAGAACGACGGTACCAGTACCGGCCTTCAATCCACTAATTCAGGAAAATATATAGAATCCTATTCTCCAGTTGACGGAAGTTTTATCGGAAGTGTCAGCGAATCAACTGAAGAGGAGTATGAAGCTACGCTTCAAACTGCGGCAGAAGCCTTCAAAGTTTGGAGGAAAGTACCTGCTCCAAAGCGTGGAGAGATCGTTCGTCAATACGGTGATGCACTGCGTAAACACAAAGATGCTCTCGGAAGGCTGGTTTCGTATGAAATGGGAAAAAGCCTTCAGGAAGGCTGGGGAGAAGTACAGGAAATGATAGATATCTGTGACTTTGCCGTTGGGCAGGCGCGTATGTTGTATGGGTTGAGCATGCACTCAGAGCGTCCTGATCACAGAATGTATGAGCAGTGGCACCCGCTGGGAATTGTCGGGGTTATTTCATCCTTTAATTTTCCTGTTGCTGTTTGGTCATGGAACACTATGATCGCCTTGGCAGCTGGAGATGTTGTGGTTTGGAAGCCTTCTTCAAAAACTCCGGTAAGTGCAGTAGCTTGTATGAATATCTTCAAGGACATTCTTCGCGACAATGACATTCCGGAAGGTGTTGTGAGCCTCGTTTGTTCCCGTAAAGCCGGACAATTGATGGTTGACGATACAAGAGTGCCTTTGATTTCTGCAACAGGAAGTACGGCAATGGGTAAATTGATCGCCCCAAAGATTGCTGAGCGTTTTGGTCGCACCATTCTAGAGTTGGGTGGAAACAATGCCATCATTATCACCCCAACCGCAGATATGGATCTCGTATTGCCAAGTGTTGTATTTGGTGCAGTAGGTACTTGTGGACAGCGTTGTACAAGTACTCGCCGAATCATTGTTCACGAAGATGTTTATGATGATGTAAAAGCTAAGTTGGAGAATGCATACGGACAATTGAAGATCGGTGATCCTCTCGATATGAACAACCACGTTGGGCCGCTTATCGACCAATCAGCCGTAAATGATTACTTGCATGCTATTGAAGAGGTCAAGAAAGCCGGTGGTAATTTTGTTGTCGAAGGAGGCGTGTTGGAAGGAGATAACTATCCAACAGGTTTTTATGTGAAGCCATGTATAGCTGAGGTTGAAAATCACTGGGATATCGTACAGGAAGAAACATTTGCTCCTGTGTTGTACATGATCAAATATAAAGACCTTAATGATGCCATTGACATGCAAAATGGTGTTCCACAGGGATTGTCTTCTTCAATCCTGACAGATAGCCTTAAGGAAGCTGAAGCATTCCTGAGTAGTGCAGGATCCGATTGCGGTATTGCTAACGTTAACATCGGAACGAGCGGTGCTGAGATCGGCGGTGCTTTCGGTGGTGAAAAAGAAACCGGTGGCGGTCGCGAGAGTGGTTCTGATTCCTGGAAAGTTTACATGCGCCGGCAGACAAATACCATTAATTACAGCAAAGAAATCCCATTAGCACAGGGTATTAAATTTGAGTTGTAATTTTTGAAAATATAGACTATTTGGATGGCCCGGTGAGTATTGCTTTCCGGGCTTTTTTTGTGGTTTTTCTTTTTAGGAAAGGCCTAAAGGCCTGAGTGTTTGGCCTTTGATTTGATCACCGTCCTGAAGGACGGCGCAATGGATTGATTTCTTTGCTAATATTCAATTGCGTTGGCTTTTAGGCCAGGGTATTTTATACACTCGTAGGGACAGGCCTTCAGGCCTTTTTTGTGATTTAAATTTATCCAGCCGGAGGAAATTTCAGAGCCCACTGTAAATTTTGTAAATTGTCTGAACCTTTTTGATGGTATTATTATTTTAGTTCTGTAAAGCAGAAGAAATGAAAAAAGAACTCGGTCCGTGTCCCATTTGCCAAAGAATCATGTATGATGATGGTTCTGTGGATAAGCACCACTTCGTTCCCAAAAGCCGGGGTGGAAGGGAGACAGAGTACGTTCATAAGATTTGCCATTCCAAGATACATTCGCTTTTTACGGAAAAAGAACTTGCCGAGGAATATAAAACTGCCGAAAAACTTCGCGAACATCCGGAAATCCGGAAATTCCTGAAATGGGTTGCGACAAAGAATCCTTCCTATTACGATCGAAGTAAGCGGTCGAAGCGAAAGCCGCCGAGGAAACGGAAGTAAGCGAACTTCGTTCGTGGTTTCAGGCTCGCAGGCTCGCGTTTCATATGGTTTCACGTCGTTTCATGTGGTCCCGGCACTTTGTGCTTGCCTTAGGCGGGATCTCCCCCCGACATTTCATGTACGGGATTTCGCTGTGCTCAACTTTGGTCGATTTGATGTTGTCGGAAAAAAAATAGTAAGCTCAAAAAATTAATATCTTTAGGCGCAGGAATTGTTTTTTGACCACTTAAATCATAGCGCATGAAGATTTTGTCTACCCTCCTGTTTTCATTTCTTTCTTTAATCACCTTAGCTCAAAATTGCCCTGAAATTACTGCCCAGGTGCTTGGCACTTCTTGTGAAGGGGCAGAAGATGGGCTGATTGACATTACGGTATCGGGGGGTGTTGTTCCGTATAGCTTTCAGTGGAATACCGGTGCGATCAGTGAAGATCTTTCAGGACTTGCTCCGGGAGGTTATACTGTTACCGTGACGGATAGTGTTGGGTGTGTCTCTACATTTCCAGCGTTGAATCCTGTTGAAGAGCCCTTGTTGATTCCTGATGCTACAGGGCAATCCTTGATGGCTTCTATCCTTGTAAATCAATACGAACCCGGGGTAGTGGTGACATCAGGACATGATTTTGAAATTTGTGTGGTTATGGAACATTCCTGGCTGAGAGACCTTGAAATATCATTGGTCAGTCCGGATGGGACCCAAATTATTCTGCATGATCATCCGGGAAACTTTGGTGGCGAGGTTTTTATGGGTGAACCTATTGATGGAGATGAGGACGCCCCGACTCCCGGCGTTGGATATCAGTATTGTTGGAAATCAACTTCTGTGGCCGGGACCATCCTCCAGAATATCAAAGGTGATCTTCAGACTCTTCCAGCGGGCACTTATACGGCTTTTGAATCTTTTGATAATTTTATTGGTGTTCCGCTAAATGGCGATTGGAGTCTGGAAATTGAAGATTCCTGGGGAAATGATAATGGGTTTGTTTTTGACTGGCATTTAAATATCGGAGGCGGCAATGTAGAGTTGTTGTCTGTTCAGGATTCTGAGGTGGATTGCATGGAATGCCAGGAGAATTTTCATTGTATGCAGTGGTTGAGAGATACGATTAGTAACAATGTGGACTTGTACGATTGGGTGGAAAAAGCGAATTGGGAAGGCCGAACGGTTTTTCTTGCTACCCGTGGAGATTCCAGTGATGGAGGATTTACATCCTTTTTCGATTGCGAAGGAAATCTTATGCAAACCTTTATTGCCGGATTTTCGCAAACGTATATTCCGAATCCTCCCTTTTTTACGTTTGAAGATTTGACGGAGGTTGTAACCATTTGGTCTTCCCAGGTAGCCCTGGAGGATTGTGGGGATGTTCTGGCTGTCGAGGATGTTTCTATTGTCGACGTTTCTTGTTTTGGCGGTAGTGATGGAGAGGCCTGTTCCGGAGCATTTGGAGGACTTCCTCCGTATACCTTACAGTGGCAGGATGAAAACGGGTTTACCCTCGAAGGAAGTTGTATCTCGAATATCCCGGCGGGAGTATATTCTCTTGTGGCCATTGACGCTAATAATACGAGTACAGAGCCCATAGAGGTGGTTATTTCCGAACCTGAAGAGATCGTTATTAGTATTGAATTGGTTCCTGATGTCGACAATCAGACTTGTGATCCGTATATCAATGTTGCCGGAGGCGCAGGGCCTTTTGTGATTAGCTGGACTCCCGAGGAAGTGACAGATCAGGTTGTCGTTGATGTTACGGATGCAAATGGCTGCACCGCTCAGGCAACTGCGGATTGTTTGATCAATCGTGTGGAGGATATTCAAGGGTTAGAATTTTATAGCCTTTCACCAAATCCGAGTGAAGCAGTTAGCTTCCTGCAAGTTGGTTTTGAAACATTCAGGGAAGTAGAGATAACGATCAAAAGCGTAACCGGAAATGTGGTGTGGTCCGCTCAAAAAGCTGGCCTTATGATAGACCAAAAGATAGATTTGAGCAATCAACCGGCGGGGATGTATTTTGTGGAATTGGTAACGGAAGGCGGGCGAATTGTGAAACCTCTTGTATTGTCGAGATAAGTTTTTTTGAAAAAAGTATGACAAAAAAGTCACGTTTGCCGATCTCATGGCTTTATATATATGGGGGCTGGGGGCAGTGAGGGCCTCACTCAGAGTGAGGCCCTCACTGATTTTTTTAGAAAATTACCAAAGTTTCTCCTCATAAACCCCTTTAGCAATAAGCTTCCCGAATGCCTCCTGCACCATTTCCTTATCCTCCCGGTAAGTCACGCCGTACCAATTATCCTCACATGGCAGCACATGAACTTTGATCTTGCCGTTTTTGATGAATTTGTTGACAAACAACGGGATAAAAAATTCAGCTTTTGGTTTGTCTTTGTTTGCTTCAACAAACTGAACGAATTCTTTTCTGATCTCTTCAAAAATAGCCGGATGGAATCCCCAAAAGTTCATGGAAACGAGTGATCCGTTTTTGACAGGAAACCTTTGATCGTTCTCCAGGTATTCCGGAATGCCCTGATCGTTTTTCCGGATCTTCAATCTTTCCACTACATCGATTAGCAGGTTTTCGCTATTCATTTCGCAAACGCCTCTGTTGACTTCACCGTGATCGGAGAGCGTGTTGTCCAGCACGTAACCGGCCATCGCATGGTTTTCAGGAGTGCAGTCTTCAGCGAGGAATTTAGCCATGTCTTTATAAGCTGATACACCATAATAGTCGTCTGCATTGATGACTGCGAAAGGTTCTTTTATCGTATCGTATGCCACGAGCATTGCGTGGGCCGTTCCCCAGGGTTTTTCTCTGTGAGGCCATTCAGTGATGCCCTCAATCGGTGTGTCCAGTTCCTGGAATACGTAGTCGACTTTTATTTTATCTGCAAATTGGTTGCCGATCTTTTCTTTGAAAACATCTTCAATGTCTTTGCGGATGACAAAGACTACTCTGCCGAAACCTGCTCGGATAGCATCAAAAATAGAGTATTCGATAATGGCTTCATTGTTGGGGCCAACGCCGTCGAGTTGTTTGAGGCCGCCGTAGCGACTTCCCATACCGGCAGCGAGAATAAGGAGTGTGGGCTTCATATTTTTCAGAAATGTGATTTTTATTTTAAAAGTGGGGGCAAAAATACGAGGAAATTGGTGAAAAAGTATTTGTGAGGTAGGTTTTTAAGACGTTTGGATTACTGTTTAACCGCAAGGTACGCTATGGAAGCGCAAAGATTGTGATTGAAGTGGGCTTTAGTAGGTATAAACATAGAAACCCCCATTGGAAAGGACAGAATTATTAATCTGGAATTCCAATGGGGGTAGTGTAAAAATCAGCTTTTTGTCTATAACCCCGCCTTCGCAGAGATTTCTAACATGCGATCGATAGAAGCGACACCTTTTTCAATTACCCATTCAGGTAAAGTTATTTCCGGCAACTCGTGCTCCATACAGAGGTAGAGTTTTTCCATAGTGTTGCGCTTCATGTGAGGACATTCATTACACGCACAGGTATTGTTCGGAGGTGCAGGAATGAAAGTCTTGTCCGGTGAAGCTTTTTGCATCTGGTGGATGATCCCTGGCTCCGTGGCAACGATGAATTCTGTAGCATCGTTGTTTTTGGTATAATTCAACAAACCAGAAGTGGAACCGATATAGTCGGCTTTTTCCAGCAGGTGAGCTTCACATTCCGGGTGGGCGATGAACTTTGCTTCCGGGTGACGGATCATCAGTTTAGTGATCTTTTCGTGGGAGAAGATCTCGTGAACCATACAGCTGCCGTTCCAGAGCACCAGGTCGCGACCGGTTTCTTTGATCAGGTATTGGCCCAAATTGCGGTCCGGAGCAAAGATGATGCCTTTATCCTTTGGAATGCTGTTGATGACGTGCACGGCGTTGGTGGAAGTACAGCAGATGTCCGTAAGGGTCTTTAATTCTGCGGTACAGTTGATATAACTCACGACGACATGGTCGGGATGTTTTTCTTTGAATTTCTTAAAAACAGGCGGAGGGCAGGAATCTGCCAGAGAGCACCCGGCTTTCAGGTCAGGAAGCAGTACTTTTTTGCTGGGTGAAAGCATTTTGGCGGTTTCTGCCATGAAATGCACGCCGGCAAAAACGATAATATCAGCATCTGTAGCGGCTGCCTGTTGGGAAAGTCCCAGACTGTCGCCAATATAATCTGCTACATCCTGAATTTCGGATTCCTGGTAGTAATGGGCCAGAATGATGGCATTTTTTTCTTTTTTCAACCGCTCGATCTCAGCGACGAGATCCAGGGTAGGGTCAACTTCGAGGTCGAGGAAACCATTCTCCTGGAGTTTGGTTTCTGCATATGTGAGTAAATCCATGGTTAAATAGTTTTGGGCATCATTGCCATTACAAAGATAACGTTTTTCAATTAACTTAGTTTTGTTTTTAAACTAAGTTTAACATTTTGACGCTGATGCAGCAATTTGGTCACAGTTTTAAAGACTGTGAAGTTATGGAAAATAGTTTTGGGAGGAAAGGTTTTTACTGAAAAGGGACACCTTTTTGGCAGAAGTTGCATCTAGTAGGAAAGCAGCACTCTATGAAAAACCTTTACTTTTTTCCATTTCTTATTGCTCTTTCAATCTTTTCCTGTAGTGATGAAGTCGGGGATATTTCCGGGAAGTGGGAGTATTATGCCTATTACTGTGACCGAGCTTCTGATTTTGATGTGTGGGGTTTTGAGGTTTTTAACGATACCATGTCCATATATGATTACAACTATGTGATTTTGAAATATACTTTTGCTATTGATAAGGACTCCATCGTTTTGACTGGCGAATCTGATACTTTAAAACTATCAATTTTAAGGATGGGAGATACGCTATTAATCGATAGTACTTTTTATGTGCGAAATGATAGTATGAAAACCGGGAAAGTGATTTCTTTGGCCGAGGTTGAGGGCGAAACCATCTTTACACGTTCATTGGGTGGTTACTCGGTGTGGAGTATTGGAATTTACCATCAACCCCTTTTTGATGAATCCATTGATGAAAGCCGGGTTTATAATCTTCGGTTTGGCGACAAAGTGTCAAGTATCGAAGATCTTCCCCTGTTCCTACAAAGAAACCATCGTAGTTATCCTGCTTACATAAATATTTATCCTGATAAAAATGTGAACTTAAAACACTACCTGGAAATTCTGATGACCATTAAATATAGTGGCTATTTCAAGGTGAATGTTATAACCAATAAACCAGGCTTGGAAATCCTGGAAGGCTTCAGGGAAACAAAAACTTTTTGGAAAGATGAATTGATCCATTTTGAAGAGCTTAGGTCACAAAATGGAATGCCTTTGCCGCCACCTCCACTACCGCCTACACGGTCAGAGTTATTTACCATAAAACAATTTATTAAGGAGATTGAACCGCTATCCATTATTCATTTGGATAAAAGTGGATACTATTTCATTAACCAATCATTAAAATCCTTTCCGGATGAGGTGATGCTCGATGATAGCGGACACTACCTTTTTGTATGTGATGAAGCCATGTCCATGAAAACCTATGGTCAGTTCAGAGTTGATCTTCAAAGGTATTTGCAAAGTCGCAAGGAAACACATGCTCTGAATTTATTTTTTAAACCATTTAATGAATTGACTATTGATCAAAAGCAGGAAGTTTCCCGGAATATTCCCAAAGTGTTTTTTGTGGGGAAAAGTTTTTATGAGGAGTATGCTGATTGATTTTTCTTGCCGGCGGACAGGAATCCGCTTCTTTGACTCGTGTAGGACAGGATGTCCTAACGAGCAGTAATGGTGAAATGAGGAGTTTTACATGCCCGCTTCACTCTACTGGCGGATAAGTATTTTTCACCTTAATGAAAAAGGTACAATACGACTAATAAATTGTACTGTACTGCTTCTGGTTTTTCCTTAGCCTAATAATCCCGAATTGTTAAAAATTTTACCATTACGTTAAATCCGTTTTAAAACCTGTACATCCTGAAATTATATTTCCATTAAATCGTCTTATTAGTCCAACCAGTCAAAATTCAGACACTTGAGGTGAATGGATTTCAGAGGAATCAGGAAATTTTTACAAAACGGATCTTACCAGCAAAGAGCAAACAGCAATCAGTTGCTTATTTTTTAACCAAACCATCATTTATGTTTTGACAGCTTACTTTAAAATCATTTATCATGTGCAATCGGATAGTTTTAAGTACAGTTGTATTCCTGCTGTTTATCGGCAGTATTTTCGCTGAAGAGCCAAATCAGGCTCACCTGGATTACATTTATAAGTATAAGGATCTTGCCATTCAGGAAATGCAGAGATCCTCTATTCCTGCCAGTATTACTTTGGCTCAGGGTATTCTGGAATCCGCTGCCGGGACAAGCAAGCTGGCTGTGGAAGGGAATAACCATTTTGGGATTAAATGTGGTTCTGACTGGTTTGGTGCTACCATCTATAAAAAAGATGATGACCAGGATGGTTCTGGCCAAATTGTATTGAGTTGTTTTCGAAAGTATGATTCCGTTGAGGAAAGTTATGTGGCCCATTCCGATTTTCTCCACCATCCAAATAAGCCCTGGTATAAACCGCTTTTTGAACTGGATATCACCGATTACAAAGGCTGGGCACATGGATTGTTGAAGGCAGGATATGCCACCAATCCCAAATATCCTGAATTGCTGATCGGTTTGATCGAACGATATGAGCTCTACAAATACGATGGAGTTTCCTCAGGGAATCCAGTAACGCCTTCACACCCTGATGTTGAAGTTGTGTTGTATAACAATCGGGTACCTTATACTTTAGCGAAAGCAGGAGAAAGACTGGGAGCAGTTGCTTTGAGGACAGGTGTTCCTACCCGTCAGCTGGTGAAATACAATGATGGACTGGAGGATGGCAACCAGGTATTGGAAGCCGGTCAATTGGTTTATCTCAAGCATAAAAAATGGAACAATATGGATACTGAAAGCGAGTATCATATTGTTTTGGCCGGAGAGACTATGATTGATATTTCTCAGATGTATGCGGTGAGTTTGTTCTGGTTGAATTTTAAGAACAGGCTGAAAGAAGGACAGCAGCCTGCTGTCGGTGAGAAAATTAAACTGCGGGGTAACAGAGTTGCGGAACCACCTAAACTGGCAAGCCAAAAGGACATTGCTGCGTTGGAGGCAGAGAATCCTGAAGAAGATCTGATGGATTGGGAAATTGCCCCTGAAATAAATCCGATAAAACCGGAAGTAGTACCGTTGCCGATCAGGAATATGGATCCGGAAGAGCCCGTTGCTCAGCCGCTGCCATATGTGGTTTATGTTGTCAAAAAGGGAGATACACTGTGGAGGATCAGTCAGAACTACAATGTTTCTGTGGAGGAACTCAAACGAATGAATAATCTGACCAGCAATATTATCAGTATCGGACAGGAATTAAAGATAGATCCATAAGTTGAAAGTATGCAGGCCTCGAAAGAAATTCCTTCGAGGCCTGTTGCTGTTTTTGGCAGGAATTGATTCTGAAAACGCAGTGTTTTTATTGTATTTGAAAAAAAATGAAAAAAAATTAAAGGCAACTATTGCACATTTATGAGTAATAGTATACATTTGCACTCGCATTTTTACAGAAAGATGCTTTAAACAAATAAATGCCTCTTTAGCTCAGCTGGTTAGAGCGCCGGACTGTTAATCCGTAGGTCCTAGGTTCAAGTCCTAGAAGGGGCGCAACAAAAGACTCATCTGCAATAGTGGATGGGTCTTTTTTTATTTCAGGAAGCCTAATTTAATGCCTCTTCCCCTCCAAACCATTTTCTTAACCCCCAATTCCTTTTTTAATCGGGAAAGCCGTACCTTAGTCCTCCTAAAAATAGCATCATTTTGATGCTTAAACCAACTTAAAGTTATGAGTTTACTGACGGTAGGTACCATCGCTTTTGACAGTATTGAAACACCATTTGGAAGAGCGGAACGGGTGGTAGGCGGAGCCGGTGTTTATATTCCTTTAGCGGCTTCCTATTTTACGGATGATCTTAAGATTGTTTCGGTAGTAGGTGGAGATTTCCCTCCCGATGAAATCGATTATATGGTTTCAAGAGGGATTGACACTGAGGGGCTACAGGTGATAGAAGATGGCAAAACCTTTACCTGGCATGGGAAATATAAACCCAATATGACAGAGCGGGAAACACTGGATACACAACTCAATGTTTTGGCATCCTTTGATCCCGTTTTACCGGAAAGCTATAAAGAGGTGGATTACCTTATGTTGGGTAATATGACTCCTTCTCTCCAAATGCGCGTTATCGATCAGCTGAAAAAACGACCAAAGCTCATTGCACTGGATACCATGAATTTCTGGATGGATACGGCTATGGATGAATTGAAAAAGGTGTTGCAATATGTGGATGTACTCACCATCAATGATGATGAAGCCCGTCAACTTTCCGGAAAATTCTCCCTGGTAAAAGCGGCTGCCTCCATTCATAAAATGGGCCCCAAATATCTCGTAGTCAAAAAAGGAGAGCACGGCGCACTGTTGTTCCAGAACAGCAATGTCTTTTTTGCTCCGGCCTTACCATTGGCAGAGATTTTCGATCCAACGGGTGCAGGAGATACCTTTGCTGGAGGCTTTATCGGTTATCTTGCCTCTACAGAAGACCTTTCTTTTGAAAATATGAAACGCGCAGTGATCTACGGCTCGGCAATGGCATCGTTCTGCGTGGAAAAATTCAGTATTGCCCGCTTAAAAGAATTGAACGACGATGAAATCACCGAAAGAATGGTGAATTTCGTACAGTTGGTCAATTTTGATGCGAAGTTGTAATCCGGTTGCAAGTTGCTGGTTTCTGGTTGCTAGTTATTTTAAAACCAGCAACCAGCAACCAGCAACCAGAAACGAGTAACCAGCAACCAATTTATCAATACTCCACTCCTCTCAGGATATACTCCAGGTGTTGCATGTAGTCCCGCTTGGCTTTATTTGGTGCCAGGACAAATCCATCGACATACAGCAATTCCTTTTTCTCAGGATTGTGTACAAGATAGCTGATGAATGGACCGGCCATGTAATCATTGACCATTTCCCAGATGCCACGGGCTTCCAGTACATAATTTCCGTTAACGGTTTTTACGGAAGTAAACATAGGCAGGTCCGTATCATTGACCTTTACAAAACTTCCTTCAATGGTGGAGGAGATATATTTCCTGCCAATATCATCACGGATCTTTTTGAGACCTTCCGGAGTCAATTGTTTTTGATCGGTATAAGGTACTGTGGTAATTAGCAGATTACTGTTGTACTTGTCGCTGCTTCTTCTCAACCACATCACCTCGCCATCATCCACAGCCTGCATATAATCCGCAGGTATGTCCATGTCAGCTCCGAAATTCGTCAACGCCCGGTTCTGGGCAGTGATATTGTTCCCGGAATGGAAAACGGCCCTTTCTATCAATGGTAAATCGTGATCCAGGATCTTTTTGGATACTCCGGGGAAGTTATCCACGATATTCTGAGCAAGCTGATCATGCGACCAGGCAAACTGATAGAAGACAAACTGATTCTTGGCCCAACGGTCCTTGCTGACCGGGCAGTTGTAAGAAAGATCCTCTTTGGACCGTTGGATATTTGCTTCGCCCAGGTCTTTTTTGACCAATTGAGTGGTTTTTGAGTCATCATCATTGAGATTGGCAATGATGATGTAATTGGTCAATTCTTTCAGCAACGGTTGATGGTCAATATTCTCAGGAGTAAAATGCCTTAAATCAAATAATGGCTCTGGCTGAGGAAGGATCAGGTACGGCCCCTGATAGTAATATCGAAGGCTGTCACCAACGTGGCTTTCCCACATGTCCTGATCACAAATGACGTTAATTTGATTTACTTTTCCGACCGCTACCGGAACGGGACGGAAACTATCGGTTACTTCATTTTGGCAACCTGAAACTAAAAGAACAAGTGCTAAGAAGCTCACCAGGTGGAATTGAAACTTATGCATATTCATTACGACGACGATTAATTTAATTTTCAAAAATAATACATTATACATGGCTCCGGAAATTTACTGATGCAAACCAGTGAATCAACGGGTTATGGGGCTTGCCTCCCTTCACTGGAAGGCTTGCTGTTTGTTTCCTATTAGATGCCGCCGCCGATCTTTTTGGTGGGAAGACCTCCGAGGTTTCGAAAACCTCGGAGGTCTATGGCCTAAATAAAAAACCCGAATAATGACCAAAGTCAAAATTCGGGCTGGATGGTATTATATCCGTAATTCTTTAAGAAAACTTCTATCTCTAAAACAGGCTTTTGATCACATCCTCTTCTGAGATGCCTTCCGCTTCGGCTTTGTAATTTCTTACGATTCTGTGGCGGAGTACAAAATTGGCGATCGCCTGTACATCTTCGATATCCGGTGAATATTTACCGTGGATGGCCGCATGGCATTTTGCACCCAATACGAGGTATTGAGATGCCCTTGGCCCTGCTCCCCAGGAAATATACTGGTTGACCATATCCGTTGCGCGATCAGTTCCCGGACGTGTTTTGGTCGACAGGGAAACTGCGTATTCAAGCACATTATCTGCAATAGGAATCTTGCGGATCAGTTTCTGGTAGAAAAGAATCTGCTCTCCCGTAACCACATGCTTGAGATCGTTCTGTTGAACGGTGGTTGTTGCTTTTACAATATTGATCTCCTCGTCGTAAGATGGATAATCAAGGAATATATTGAACATGAAACGGTCCAGCTGCGCTTCAGGCAGTGGGTAGGTTCCTTCCTGCTCGATTGGGTTTTGTGTTGCCAAAACAAAGAATGGTGCAGGAAGTTTATGTGTGTCGCCACTTACCGTAACGGATCTTTCCTGCATGGCCTCCAAAAGGGCTGCCTGGGTTTTAGGAGGTGTACGGTTGATCTCATCTGCCAAAACGATATTGGAAAAGATCGGTCCGCGATTGAATTTAAAATGACGGTCTTCATCGAGAATCTCGGAACCGGTAATGTCCGAAGGCATCAGGTCAGGTGTAAACTGAATTCTTTTGAAATCGAGGTCCAATACTTCGGCAATGGTACTTACGAGCAATGTTTTCGCCAATCCGGGTACCCCGACCAGCAAACTGTGTCCGTTGCTGAAAAGGGAAATGATCACTGCCATCACTACTTCGTCCTGCCCTACGATCACCTTACCTACTTCGCTTTTGAGGTCTTTATATGATTGTGCCAACGCGTCAACCGCTTCTACATCCGTTTTAAATTCCAGTTTTGACATCTATGTATTTTTTGTATTTTTCTTCAAAGAAGCCGCAAGTTCTTAAATTAATTGACAATAAGCAAGCTTAATTAAACTAAGTTGCGCGTTCCGGGCTTCCGGTTTCATAGTTCGATTATTATAAGTAAAATTTTAAAAGCCTGAACACGTAAATCCTGAATTAACCTGGTGAAGTTCAAAATATCAGTTTGACTGAAAACCAGCAACCAGCAACCAACCAGTAACCAGCAACCAGCAACCAGCAACCAGCAACTGAGGCTAATTATCACAATTCCATAACATATCCGATAATGGATAGTTTTGATCTTGCAGGGAAAAATGCCACCATTCGGTATTAATTGGTTTGAATCCATACCGGAGCATTATTTCAGACAACATTTGCCTGTTTTGTAAAACGCTGTCCGGGTGATTCTGGTATGTAATGTGCGCCTCTACCCCGAAATAATCATACCCTGTCCCCATATCCAGTTCCTTGCCTTTAGAATCGACAATTGTCAAGTCTACAGCTGCTCCACGATTATGCATAGACCCTTTTTGGGGATCAGCGACATATCTGGGGTCGGGAACTTTTTCCCATAATTTCCATTGAATGGGCCTTGGGCGGTAGCAATCGAACATTTTCAGTCCATACCCTTTGCTTTGTAATTCTTTCTGAATTTCCAGAATTTTCAGAGCAGCCGCCTTACGCAAAAAGCACCTGCCACACTCGTACATTTGTTCTTTTACAAAATTGTCGGTCGTGGCATATTTCAGATCCATAATGATGGTCGAGTCCATTTGGCCGATATCCGTCCACACAGTTGTGTCGTAATCAAAAACGATCTTTTTTTCAACGATCATCTCCGGTTCTTCGGAAACTTTCGTAGAATCCGGAGCACTTTCCACGCTTATAGACTTCTCTTTGGTTGGTACGTTGCATGCAAAAAGAAAAAACAGAAAGCAGAGCAGTGAATATTTCATTTATTGAAGTTTTAAAATTGGCTAACCTAGTAATTTGAATAATTTCCTGCCGAATCAACATACTTCTAGAATCAGGCTAAGGCTGAGGCTGAGGACAGTTGACTGCCATATGAAGGATGATACGATTAGTTTGGATCGAAATATTTTAATCAATAATGGAGACACAGAGGGTTGTACCGCAAAGTTACGCCGAGTTCTCGCAAAGTTTCGCAGAGAAAAACAAACTAATCTACGGTTATCAGCGCTACTCTAACGATTCTCTGCGGCATAACACTATCAATTTGCCCCAGGTAAAATAGTTGATTTTAAGAAGTTATGTCCACATACTTGGATTTAATTATTTAACCATTATGGAAATTCTGAAATTCAACAAATAACCCTTAGCCTCAGCCTTCTCCTTAGCCTACATTCAGCTATGCTGAATTATTTCTTTACTTTTGCGTTCAATTGCCTGTTGACATGATGAACAAGCTTAAAGATATAGATAATCGTTGGTTGTATATAGCTGCGGTGTTGATATTAATTCCGGCTTTATTCATTAATCTCGGATTGATGTCTTTCATCGATGATGAAGCCATCAGGGCGCTGGTTGCTCTGGAGATGAAGATGTCCGGTAATTATATCGTACCTACGATGCACGGGGCCTTTTATTACAGCAAGCCTCCTTTGTTTAACTGGCTGCTCATCATTTTCTACAATCTCAGCGGGGTCGTTAATGAGTGGACGACGAGGATTCCTACCACACTGGCGTTGATGGGTTACGGTTATACCATTTTTTATTATTTCAGAAAACATTTTGACACTTATACCGCAGTGGTCAATGCTTTTGTACTGATCACCTGTGGCCGGATTCTGTTTTGGGACTCAATGCTGGGGCTTATTGATATTACCTATTCGTGGGTGACTTTTACGGCATTTATGGTCGTTTTTCATGAATATAAAAAAGGGAATTTCCTGCGCTTGTTTGTACTTTCTTACCTCTTTACCGGCATTGGTTTTATGCTGAAAGGGTTTCCTTCCATTCTTTTCCAGGGATTCACCTTACTGACCTGGTTCCTGGTAGAAAAACAATTCAAAAAACTCTTTACCTGGAAGCATGTTTTAGGAGGTCTGGTCTTTGTGGTCATTGTGGGAAGTTATTATTTCTTCTATTTCAAATACAACCAGACGGAAAGGGTTTTCGAAGGACTTGCGCAGCAATCTACCACCAGGACTTTTATCGATCAGGGGTGGTGGAATACTTTTGAACATTTGTTCACCTTTCCATTTGAAATGGTTTATCATTTTCTGCCCTGGTCATTATTGGTCATCCATTTTTTCAGGAAAGATATCCGCTCCCAGGTTCAGGAAAATAAGTTCATTTTCTATCTGCTGATAATCTTTCTGGTCAATATCATTGTGTATTGGACATCCCCGCAGGTTTATCCCAGATATGTTTTGATGCATGCTCCGTTATTATTTGGAGTATTTGTCTTTTTACATCAAAAGAATAAGGGGACACTACAGTTTAAACTGGCAGAAGGTGCCTTTTTTGCCTTCATTGCCGTTTTTGCCGGTATGTCATTCCTGCCCTTTTTTATGAAGGACCTGCAGGATCAGCCGAATTACCTGATTAAGACTGTTGTGGTAATAATTCCATTGTTTTTCTTCGCTTATTTATTTATAGTGAAAAAGGATAGCAGGTTGCTGCTTCTGGCTATTTTCCTGCTCATCGCAAGAGTTGGGTTTAATTGGTTCGTCTTACCAGAACGCAATGATGAAGACAGCGGGGCTATAGTTAAAGCTACATCCATGGAAATCGGTAACCAATACAAAGGTAAACCGCTTTATATCTATAATAATACCAGAATGCAGCCGGCGAACTCCTTTTATTTGACCGTTGCCAAAGGGGAGATCATTCATTTTTGCCGGGATACATTACCTGAAGGGGCACCATTTATACTCGATCCCTCCAGAAACGAAGACGTTGAATATGAAAAACTCGGCGAGATCTACATGCGTCACCTTGATCAACGGTATTTCGATGTAGGAAGATTACAAGGGAACAATGAAATAAGTGGAGCGAAGCGACATCCCGAACCTGTCTGCTGCCGCAACGCCAGGCAGGTGAGATTTTGTATCGAATGTACACAAAGTGTCGGGAGAAGAAAGGTAACGAGGGAATAAGGTAATAATAAAAGGATAGGGTATAATGGTAGGATTGCTCTATCGCAAATAACTTTAACCACGGGGCTCACTGAGAAGGCACAGGGTTCACTGAGGTTAAATTGAAACAGCCAGAAACTTCTGACCATTTAAATCGATTCTGTTCACATACCTGAATTGTATTAGTTTAGCCCTTGCGTGCTTTGCGATTTCTTTGCGTCCTGGCGGTTAAACCACTCCCACACACTCAACCCCACACTTAACTGCCTACTGTGGACTGCGGACTGAAGACTTTGGACTGCGGACTGCCGACAGGGAACTTTCTACTATTTTCCTCACTTATCAGTATAGGGTACGTCAAAACTTGTTATCTAGGGTAAAATCACATAATTTTGCGTTTTCCTTAAAAAACGGTCGATTTTGACCATCAAAAAACAATTTTTAAAGGCCGGTTTGTAGCGGTCCAAAAATTTACAGACAATGATAAACATTACTTTTCCAGACGGCAATGTGCGGCAGTACGAAAAAGGGACAACTGCTTTTGAAATAGCCAGATCCATCAGTGAAGGATTGGCCAGAAATGTCCTGTCAGCTAAAGTTAACGGTGAGGTTTGGGATGCTACCCGCCCTTTGAATGAAGATGCGACGGTGCAATTGCTTACATGGAATGATGTTGATGGCAAAAAGACCTTTTGGCATTCATCTGCCCACCTGATGGCAGAAGCTTTGGAAGCCTTATTCCCGGGGATTAAATTCGGTGCCGGACCGGCAACAGATACCGGGTTTTATTATGATGTGGATCCGGGTGATTACAAGATTTCCCAGGAAGACTTTCCGAAGATCGAGCAAAAGATGCTTGAACTGGCGAGAGAAAAGAATACCTATTGCCGTAAACCGGTTTCCAGAGATGAGGCCATTGAATTTTTCAAGGAAAAAGGAGATGAGTATAAATTGGAGTTGATCGAAAAGCGTGGGGCTGATGAAGCCTTAACCTTGTATGAGCAGGGTGGTTTTGTCGACCTCTGCAAAGGGCCCCATATTGCTGATACGAGTAGAATAAAAGCGGTTAAGGTCATGAATGTGGCAGGTGCTTACTGGCAGGGAGATGAAAGCCGTAATCAGATGACTCGTGTTTACGGAGTGTCTTTTCCGAAACAGAAAGAATTAAAAGAATATCTGGAATTACTTGAGGAAGCCAAAAAACGTGACCACCGTAAATTGGGGGCTGAACTGGAACTCTTCATGTTCTCTGAAAAAGTAGGAAGTGGATTACCGATATGGTTGCCTAATGGTACCGCATTGCGTGAGCGTTTGATGGACTATCTCAAGGTTGAGCAGGAAAAACGTGGATACCTTCCAGTGATCACTCCTCATATTGGAAAGAAGGAATTGTATATGACTTCAGGTCATTATGAAAAATATGGAGAAGACAGTTTCCAGCCAATTCATACACCGAGAGAAGGGGAGGAATTTTTGCTGAAACCGATGAACTGTCCACACCACTGTGAGGTTTATGCGAATCGTCCACACTCTTATAAAGAATTACCATTGAGGCTTGCAGAATTTGGAACGGTTTACCGTTATGAGCAAAGTGGTGAGTTGCACGGCCTGTCCAGGGTTCGTGGTTTTACTCAGGATGATGCGCATATCTTCTGCACTCCGGATCAGTTGAAAGATGAGTTTCTGAATGTACTCGACCTTACGGTTGGTGTGTTCCGCAAAATGGGATTTGATGATTTTACTGCGCAAATCTCATTGCGTGACCCGGAAACTCCTGAAAAATATATCGGTTCTACAGAAAACTGGGAAAAGGCCGAAACTGCGATTATTGAAGCTACCAAGGAGGTAGAACTCAAGACCGTTACCGAATATGGAGAAGCTGCATTTTACGGTCCTAAACTCGACTTTATGATCAAGGATGCCCTTGGGCGTTCATGGCAGTTGGGTACTATCCAGGTGGATTACAACCTGCCGGATCGTTTTGAGTTGGAGTATGTTGGTTCTGACAACCAGGCACACCGTCCGGTGATGATCCACCGTGCGCCATTTGGTTCTATGGAGCGTTTTATCAGTATCCTGATTGAGCATACAGCCGGTAAATTCCCATTGTGGCTGGCACCGGAACAATTTGCCATTTTGCCAATCAGTGATAAGTGGGAAGCATATGCTGAAGAAGTCAAGACTCAGTTGGCTGTACATGATATTCGCGGATTCATTGACAACAGAACGGAATCCATTGGTCGTAAGATCAGAGATACAGAATTGAAAAAAGTACCTTTTATGCTGATCGTTGGTGAGAAAGAGGCGGAAAAACAATCGGTTGGTGTACGACGTCAGGGAGAAGGTGATCTGGGAGCCATGAGCATCCCTGAATTTATTGAGTTTTTCAAGGGTCAACTCTAATTATGCATTTGGAAGAGCTTCTGAAGGAGCTTGAAGCTGTGGAAGCGAAAGCCCGGGGTCTGAGATGGAGACGCCTGGCTTTTGCACCAGCTCGTTACGCCTTCGCTTTATTCTTCCGATTTGTCGTTTATCCTATCAATAAAAAAGGAGTTGTGAGGAAATGCCTCACATTTTTTGGCAGTAAAATGGAGATCGTTTTACCTGCAGATCTCGACGTATTCCTGTTAAAAGCCAAAACCCCTGATTCAGAAATCCGGTTGACCCGTTACCTCATTCAAAACCTTAAATCGGGCGATGTTTTCGTGGATGCAGGCGCACATCTTGGTTTTTATTCCTTACTTGCTTCGAAACTTATTGGATCCACTGGAAAGGTTTACAGCATTGAAGCCTCTAAAGCGGTTTTTGGAGTGCTAAAACGCAATACGCAGCCTAGCAGGAACATCAAAGTTTACAACCTTGCGGTCGGTTTGAAAGAGGATATTCTTGAGTTTCATGAGTACCCGATTTTATATTCAGAGCACAATACCATCCGCCCTGACCGGTTTAATCAGTCCGACTGGATTAGGAAAAACCCTCCCCTAAAAGTGAAGGTCGAGGCCAACAGGCTTGATGCCATGCTGGAAGACTGGATGATTCATCCCGATTTTATCAAAATTGATATTGAAGGAGCTCAGTATGATGCTATCGCCGGGTTGAAGAGTTGCCTGGAGTTTTGTAAACCAGAAGTCGCCATGGTCTACCAGGCCCGGGGTCGAAGTAATCATGCACATAATAAGGCGCTTATTATAGCCAAAAATTATGGGTATCTCCCGCATTTGATAGAGCAGGACGGGTCGTTGACCCTTGCCGAGAACGTGGATACCGAATTATTGGAACGGGGGCTGGATACGGATTTTATTGTGTTGAAACGAGTTTGAGGTCTAGTTTTTCATCCCAATCAATAATTTATAAGGCGTCTTTGAACTATGATCCGAATCGGGGTCTTTAAAAGTATAGGTGAAGTCAGCCTCTTTTTTAAAATCTGCCATATTTTCGGGGATAGCATTTTTCAATATCGATACCTTTTTGCTCTACACAAGGTTCGTCGGTTCGATCAGATCCCAGAGGTTGCCATAGAGGTCTTCAAAAACAGCCACTTTCCCATAAGGTTCTACTACCGGACCTCGTACGATTTTGATGTCATGGTTCTGGAGGTTTTTAAAATCCCTGTCAAAATCATCTGTATGCAGGAACAGGAAAACCCTTCCGCCGCTTTGATTGCCAATGGCCGTTTTTTGACGTTCGGTTCCCGCTCGAGCCAGCAACAGACAGCACTGTTGATCACCGCGGGGCTTCACCCGAACCCACCTCTTTGTTGGGGTCAGCCGGGTATCTTCGACCAGTTCAAAATTTAGTTTGCGGACATAAAAATCAATGGCCTCATCATAATCCTTGACTACCAGGGCAATATTGGCTATTCTTTGTTGCATCTTAAAGTTGGTTTATCTGCAAAAATACTCCTTATCAATCATAAAATCTCCAGGATGATTGAAAGTCTTTACCTACCGGCTGATCTATCAATAATACGCGGACCATTTCCACAGGCATATTGTTTTCCCGTAAAACCGCATCATGGAATTCTTTGTAGGTCATTTTGCCACTATCGACCAACTCCTCCTTCATAGCTCTGAATTGCAAGCCGCCCACCATGTAAGCGATCTGATATAATGGACCGTAATTTCCTGTGAAGGACCGGCGAACTTCTCCTTCCGCATTGGCCCTTTCATGACCTACCCTGTCCACCAGGAAATCAATACATTGTTGCGGTGTCCATTCTCCCAGGTGATAATTGATGGAAAATATGATCCTGGCACAGCGGTGCATACGCCAGAATAACATACCGATTCTGTCTTCAGGTGATCTGGGAAAGTCCATATCCCAGAGCATTAATTCCCAGTACAATGCCCAGCCTTCCGTCCAGAAAGGAGTATAGAAAAAGCGGTATTCATGGTGCCGGTCGTTCATGAACCCCTGCAGGTGATGTCCCGCGATCAATTCATGATGGACTGTCGCTCTGGAAAAATGTGGGTTATTCCCCCGCATGGACATCATTTTTTGTTCGTGAGTCATTTCATCTGTGGGGTAGGAGATCTGGAGTACTTCCCCTCCGAGGAAAAAAGGACTGATCAATTGCCTTTCCGGTGAGATCATCCTCATGCGCCAGGTTTCCTCGGCTATTGGAGGGATGGTCAGCAGGTCATGTTTTTTGAGAAAGTCGACGGATTGATTATAAAGTTCAAGCATGGCTTCCGGTTGATGCCCAGGTTCCACAAAGGCCATTTTTACTTTTTCCTGAGCTTTTTTCCAATCATCTCCAAAACCCATTTCCCGGGAAGCTTTCAATAATTCCGCATCACACCAGGCAAATTCTTTATTGGCAATGTCTACCAGTTCTTCCGGAGAATAAGGAATCATTTGATATTGAAGCTGACGGATAAGTTCCGCTTTGCCAATGGGGTTGCCAATGATTCCACTTCCATCGTCTTTGGGTAAGGTCAAAGTATCGACACAGGTGCTTATGAGTTTGGAATAGTCATTTAATACGCTGTCAAGTTCTTCAAACGGTTTTGTTGTCCACCAGGTGAATTGCGGATCATAATCCTTGTAAAATGAAAATACACTTTTCAGCGCTTTCCGGTGTCCTTTAATAGCCCCTTTGGCTCGCCTGGTCAGATCTCTGGTGAAGACGGGATTTTCTGAATCAATGGCTTTTGATTTCTCCTGAATGGTGTACATGACTGCATTCAATTGCCCGGCAACAGCTTGCCCGTCCAGATGTTTGCCCCTTCTTCTTTGCTTTTCAAGCTGATAAATGGCATCGCTATAGTTTAACCATTTCAGGACAGCTTCAAATTCTGTTTTTTCAACGGATAGTTGGTGCAGCCGTTCATTCAGATGTCTTTTAAAAAGCAGGTAATCCACTTTTCCGCCGGTTGAGAGCTTGTCAAAAGGCATTGCTTCCAGGCGGGATGAATAGTCCTGATAAAATTGCTCAAATCTTTCCCGGCGTTCAGGAGAATTTTCAATGAAGTAATATCTGGACAGACTTCCGTAGTCCGCCCGATAGCTTATGGCCAGATCATAAAGTTCCGTGACTCCCGGGGTTGGAACCGTTTGGCCAAAGGATAGTTGTACGGTAGAAAGGAAAACCAAAAAAAGGAAATACTTCTTCATAAACAATTGATTTAGTGAAATCAAAAAGGTTATTGTCTTTTAGTAACAGCCACGTCGATTCCTTCAAGGATCACCCTGCACGCTTCTCTTATCTGATCGGAGTTGATGATCAGTGGAGGAGCAATTCGCAGTGAACTGTCGTTGAAAAGGAACCAGTCGATCATTAGGCCATTGTCCAAACAGTGGGCAATCGTAGCTTGCAGAAAATCAAAGTCGCTGAGCTGCAGAGCTATCATAAGGCCGGCGTTTCGAACCTCCCTGATCTCGGGATGGATTAGCAATGATTTAAAAAGATTCGCTTTGGCGGTTACTTCCTCAATAAGGTTGCTTTCCAATAAATGTTTTAAAGTGGCAAGTGCAGCTGCGCAACTCACGGGGTGTCCTCCAAAGGTAGTAATGTGGCCCAATACAGGATCCATGGAAAGTTGTTTCATCATTTTTTCAGAGGCGATGAAGGCTCCAACAGGCATGCCCCCTCCCATTCCTTTGCCAAGTAAAACTACATCTGGATTTACATCGTATTGTTCAAAAGCAAAAAGGCTTCCTGTTCGGCCATATCCCGTCTGGGTTTCGTCTAAGATCAGGGCGGTACCGGTTTCGTCACAGCGTTGTCGCAATTGCTTGAGGTAGTCGTTTTTTGGTGGAATTACGCCTGATTCTGTTTGAATAGTCTCTACAATAACTCCGGCAGTTTTTTCCGTAATCTTTTCCAGGTCTTCACCATCATTATAGGAAATGTGGCTGATGCCGGGAACCAGGGGGTAATAGGTTTGAGTGAAGTCTGTTGGCCACATCAGGCTGGCTGAGCCGTGAGAACTTCCATGGTAGGCATATTTTGCAGAGATGATCTCTATTCTTCCAGTGACTTTTTTGGCCAGTTTCATGGCTGCTTCCACGGCTTCCCCACCAGAGTTGACAAAGTAAACGCTGTTGAGGTTTTCAGGAAGGTGGTCACAAAGCAGCTTGGCTAAATGTACCTGTGGTGCCTGGATATGTTCGCCGTACACCATGGTGTGCAGGTATTTTTCAGCCTGATTTTTAATGGCTTCGACCACTTTAGGGTGACAATGCCCAAGGTTATTGACACCCATTCCCGAAATGAGATCCATCCACCGTTTCCCCGATGGAGAATAAAGGTAAATTCCTTCACTGCGTTCGATTTCAAGCATAAGCGAAAAGGGGCTAGTTGGCGCAATATGTTGAAGGAATAATTGTCGTAATGATGCCATATTGCTAAGGTAATAAATTTTTATCAGGGCAAAATATATCCATTTTCCTTAACTTGCGTATACAATGTTTGGTCGGTATGACCGTTGGGTTTTGCTAATGAAATCTTAAAATATTTAATTTTTCTTCCTTTTGAACATCCTTTTTCCATAGGAATTCGTTATGGATGTGAGACAGAAGAAATTATGTTTTTTGTTCGATAAGGCAAAACATATTTCGATTGCAGATGTGAGGTGATGGTGCTATAGATTTTTAAAGAGTGAGTTAAATAGTGAAACAAGCGACCCTTACTTTCTTAATTGCCCTACTGCTGATTGGATGCAATAGGGAAACCGTTAAAATGGATGACTTTGACATCCATGGAATTGATGTGTCCCACTATCAGGGGCGTATCGATTGGCATACGGTGAGTGAACAAGGCGTCGATTTTGTTTTTGTTAAAGCCACTGAAGGTGGAGATTACCAGGATTCTATTTTCTGTGATAACTGGGATCTCATGCGTCTGCATGATATTAAAAGAGGGGCCTATCATTTTTTCCGGCCCAATACATCTGTAAATTTACAAATTGCCAATTTTGTTGATAATGTAAAGCTCCAGGCCGGAGATCTTCCTCCTGTACTGGACGTTGAAACCTATGACGGCGCTTCAAAATTGGAAATCATCAGTGGTATGCGACAATGGTTGTATGCAATTGAGATCCACTACAATGTAAAGCCCATTATCTATACTAATCTCAAATTTTTCAATAAAAATCTTGCCGGACAGTTTCGGGATTATCCGCTGTGGATAGCCCGGTACAATTCGCGCGAACCCAGACTGGCTGATAGTCGGGACTGGGACTTCTGGCAATATGGTAATAAGGGTACTATTGTAGGTATTGAAGGGTATGTAGATTTCAATGTTTTTCAGGGGGATCGGCATAAGCTTGATTCCATGTGTTACGAACCTGCTGAGGTGATTAGTGAGAGGTTGGGGGATTAGTTTTCTTTCTTCAGGATTAAATTTTAGAGTTATTTAACCGCAAGTGGAACGAAGTTGAGCGAAGTGAAATCCTGTACCGTTAGGTCGGAGTTCATCCCGAACGAGATTTTATCGAGTGTACACGTTCCGGCACTGTGTGTACGGGATGATTGAAAATCATGTCGGGAGTACGCTAGGAATGCGCAAGGAACGCAAAGACTTTGAAAAGCCTGAAATTTTGTCCTTTTGTCCTTTGCTCCTTCTATTCTTTGCTGTTACACTATTCCCTTACTTCCTTATTCCCTTGAAACTCCCACACTTCAATTCCTTTGTCGTTTTCACAGATATACACGAATTGATGTTTTACTTTGACGATGGCTTCTTTCGAAATGTCTCTGGGAAGCTTGATGGGTTTTTCTTTTGGAGAATTCAGATCCAGTTGAAAAAGGGAGCTGTCTCGTTGAAAGATCAGGTTGTTTTTAGAATATTGAAAATGTTTGATCCCCGGAATGGGCAGTTCTTTATCAAACTGGGCGAAATTGTCAAAAATGATGATTCCGCTTTCAGGTACATTGGCATAGATATATCCCTTGTGGGCCTCCATTTGCGTGATAACAGGAGTTTTGTCGAAATATAAACTTAAGTCATCGCTGATTTCAATAGCTTGTCCTCTTTCATCAATCAGTTTAAGTAAGAAATTGGAAGCGTCGAACACCCATAATTTATTTTCTATGGATAAACAGGCTGCGGTTATCTCCAACAGCTCCGGCCCAAAGAGGTCAAACTGCCCGGATTCTGTCAGGGTGCGATTGAGAGTGATAGCGGTTTGGTAATCAGGATAAAAAAGCAACATGTTCATCGGGTTGGAAACATCAATCGCAGCCGGGCGACCCATTTCGTTATTGCTGTACCGGAACAGTTCCTTGCCGTCAGGCCCGTATTTGGTCAATGTATTCGTGGGGCTGAGGGTATAAACATTCGTAAGGTCATCCACGGTGAAATCTGTGAAGTTTCCTTTAATGGTGTATTCAAGGGAAAATTCACCGGAAGTTTGTGCCGGAGCATGGAACACCATTAATAGGAACAAACACCCTGTGAGCAGGAATTTCATGTGTAGTTTTATTTATGGAATGGGAAACGGGATGGTTTTATTGTTAATAAGTTATCATTATTTGTTGTACACAACGAATTTATTCTAGCTGCGCAGATTTAATTATTGCTAAACCTCATTTAATTTAAAATTAAAAGAAAGCAATTGGTAACAGATCATTGAGCCTGTCTGCTGCCAGGCAGGCACAACGTGATCAGTGAGCTGTTTCCGGGGCTTCAAAAGAAATATGATATCCGGAAAACAGGCTCACGGATCAATTCACTTTGTTCATTGCTCAGCGATCCTTTTTGTTTTTGATTAATTCATTTATCGTTTTTTGTACAATTCCAATTAATTTTATCTGTAAGGCATTCCCTACCCCTCTTCCATCGCCATAAAAAAGTCATAAACCAAAATCAGACTATCTTCCATATAACTTTCTCCGGGTACTAACCGTTCCCTGTGGAGTTCCATTAGTTCCTCGTCTTGAGACATCATTTTGAAAACGGTTCTGCAGACTTTGGCATATCTTTCGACATCCGGAACTATGGGAGGTTCAACTGCTTTGACCTTTTTTAGGAAATTGACAAAAGCTTCATGGTCGTGAGGCGCGTAATTATCCGGGTATCTGAAGGCCAGGTAGAGGAAGGTTATCTCATATCCGTCTTCATGATAATGATTGTTCTCGATGGAAGTAGGATGGGCTTTTTTGAAATTCTCGAGGAACAGGTCACAATAAAAAATAAACCTTCCCAGGCGGCCTTCCAGTGATTTGGATTCATCAAAGAGTTCTCCGAACATCTGCCTGGCCCATTCAGGGTCCATTTTGATAAATTCCAGCATTATACGCTTGGGTTCATAGTTTTCCCGTTTCCACAGCCTTTTTGTCGTGGAGTTTTGTAAACTGTGGTCATACATTTTGGAAAAGTCGACCTCCTCGGGGTTCCAGTGTTTTTGAAACAGGGACTGGCTTTCCCACAGGTGTAATCGGTTGTCTTTGTTTTCGGACCGGAGGAAAGATTTGTAAATCTCGAATAGTTCTTTGAGCTGTCTGACGTTCATTTATCGGATTTTCGGCGAAGATACCCGATAGAATGCGGGTTTTCGAAGAAATTTCCGCAAAAACCTTTGGTAATATCAATGCAAGACATAACTTTGGGTCGCTTTTTAGATCATTAAAAATTGACAAAATGAACAAAGGAGATTTAATCGACAAGGTTGCTGGAGAAGCAGGTTTGTCAAAAGCACAGGCCGAAAGTGCTGTGAATGCTATGTTGGATGGAATTGCTGGAGCTCTTAAAGCTGGTGATTCTGCTGCCTTTATTGGTTTCGGTACTTTCTCTGTATCACACCGTAAAGCTCGTGCTGGTAGAAACCCACAAACCGGTGAAACCATCCAGATTGCGGCTAAGAATTTAGTTAAGTTTAAAGCTGGTAAGAAATTAACAGATTCTTTAAACTAATATAGTTTCACCTAGAAAGAACTAAAAGGGCAATCCGGGCTTTTGTGGCTGGGGTTGCTCTTTTTTTGTAAAACCAAGTTTATCATGAAATTCGGAACAAAAGTAATCCACGCGGGGATAGAACCTGATCCCTCTACAGGTGCTGTCATGACACCTATTTATCAAACTTCTACATATGCCCAGGAAGCTCCGGGAAAGCATAAAGGATATGAATATGCCCGTACCCAGAATCCAACCAGACATGCCCTTGAGCAAAATCTCGCAGCGTTGGAAAATGGAAAGCATGCCATCGCTTTTGGTAGTGGTATGGCGGCTATGGATGCCATCATTCGTTTGCTTGATCCGGGGGATGAAGTCATCGCCAGCAATGATCTTTACGGAGGAGCTTATCGTCAATTGACCAAAGTACATGAAAGGTATGGAGTCAAAGCTCATTTCGTCGACATGACCGACCTTGAAAAAGTCGAAGCACTCATTTCCAAAAAAACTAAAATGTTTTGGATTGAAACCCCTACCAATCCAATGCTGAATATTGTCGACATCAAGGCGGTTTGTAAACTTGGGAAAAAACACAAGGTGCTTACCTGTGTTGATAATACTTTCGCTTCTCCATATTTACAAACTCCGATGGATTTAGGGGCTGATATCGTAGTACATTCAGCGACAAAATATCTTGGCGGGCATTCCGATGTGGTACTGGGGGCTGTGATCGTAAAAAAGAAAAAACTCGCGGAAAAATTGTTCTTCCTCCAGAATTCTGTTGGAGCTGTGCCCGGACCTCATGATTGTTTTCTGGTTTTACGCGGAATTAAGACTTTGCACCTTCGTGTAAAGAGGTCTTGCAAGAATGCTTTTAAGATTGCCAAATTTCTAAAGGAGCAGTCTCAGGTTGAAAAAGTTTATTACCCGGGATTCAAAGATCATCCGGGGCATAAAGTGGCCAAAGAACAAATGCGCGGATTTGGAGGCATGGTTTCTTTTTCTCTTAAAAAAGACACCTTAGCCAATGCTTCCAAAATTCTCAGCAATACAAATTTATTCACCCTCGCAGAATCGCTGGGTGGGGTAGAATCCCTGATCGGGCATCCTGCTACGATGACCCATGCTTCTATCCCTAAGGAGGAGAGACTTAAAGTTGGTCTTACAGATTCCTTGATCCGTTTGAGCGTGGGCGTTGAAGATATTGAAGATCTTATTGAGGATCTCAGCAAGGCGATCAGGAAGATTAAGTAATTTAGGCTAAGGCTAAGGCTAAGGCTAAGGCTAAGGAATTCCTATAGCTATTTATTGCCGGCATTACTACTGAAGAACCTTTTGTAGTATTTCGGTAATCATGCAGATTTCGCAGATTAACTCAGAATAAAATCAGCGGAATCTGCGTGACTAACTGCCTCTTTTCCCATCAATGTAGAGTAAGCCTGTCCTTTCGTCTATAACTTTTGGCTATAAAATGGTGCCGTGGTAATTTAGGTTTTGCATTTGCAACTATTGGTCTGGTGTGCTGTCATTATTAGTGTTGCATCATTGATCAACAGAATTAATCACCTTCTGTTAAAAAAAATTATCATGAAAAACCTGAGAGTACTTTTAATCGTTTTAGGCGTCGGAGCGTTTTTTGCTTTTCTCTCACCGCCAAAATTCCTGGATTTCGATACACCTGTTCTTTCGGCTTCTGTTAACGGTAACGGAGACGAAGTTAAAAAGGAAATGGACCTTGATCCTTTTCACAGTATTGGATTGTCAATCCCCGCTGATGTGATTCTTATGCAGGGAAAAACCCAAAAAGTAGAAATTGACGCTGAATCCAATATTATCGACAATATTAAGACCAAGGTGAAAAATGGTTCCTGGGAAATTAAATTCAAGGAAAGAGTCAGAAAACACGACGATATTACCATTTACATTACCATCCCTGATTTACGTGCAGTATCTATTGCCGGTTCCGGAGATATTATGACTAAAGGAGCCTTTACAGGGTTGGATGGTCTTGCTGTTTCTATTGCCGGTTCGGGAGATGTAAAACTTGAAAGTGAATCAAGTTCCGTAAGTGTAAGTGTTGCCGGTTCCGGAGATGTGGTTATGACTGGAAGTACCAATAAAGTGGATATTAGCATTGCCGGTTCAGGAGATGTTAATCTTAAGGATCTAGTTGCCGGAGGCTGTGATATCAGCATTGCCGGATCAGGTAATTGTAAAGTAAATACTAATGGCCCTCTGGATATCTCCATCGTTGGAAGCGGAGATGTCTATTATACCGGAGATGCAAAGGTTCATTCAAGCATCATGGGTTCAGGGAACGTGCATAAGATGTAAGCAATAAAAATTCATTTGAGAAAGCATTTAAGGCAACTCGTGTCGGCGGGTTGCCTTTTTTGTTTTAAACGATTGATTTATAAAACAAAAAGTTTTATATTTGTAAAACAAATTGTTTTAACAGATAGTATAGAAGAAAGTTATGTCTAAATCAATCGCATCAACAAAAGTAAAAGGTTACCTGAAAAGTAACTGGATAAAATTAGGGGTTGTAGTCTTATTTATCTTCATTTTAATGAAAAAGGATTTAAGCTTTTCCGTCGATCTTAATGCTCCGGAACCAACGCCTATGGAGGAAAAATCAAAAATTTCCCCCTCGTCAACTAAAGATACCAAAAAGGAGATTCTTTCGGATAATACCAAAGTCGGGGATAATTCTTCGAACACACAATTGTCTGTCGCCCCTCTGGAAAATTTATTGGGGGAGAAAGCTGAAAGAAGTGATCAATTCTGGCTTATTGATGAATACGACAAAGAGGAGTTCATCAACAGGTTTACTCATGTGGCAGAAAATGAGCAGTTGAAGTATGGAGTTCCGGCCTCGGTGATTTTGGCTTCGGGTTTGCTGATGAGTGAGGCAGGAAATTCACAACTGGCCAGGGAAGGCAATAACTATTTCGCTTTACCTTGTACCGCAGATTGGTTAGGTAAAGAAGGATACTCTGATAGCAAGTGTTATCGTAATTATGAAAATGCCTGGACCAGTTTCAGGGATAACAGTCTTTACCTGACTACATATCTTTTCCCTGGTAAACAATTACCGGCAGACGATTACAAGAGCTGGGTTGCTGCCCTTGAACAGGTAAAATATGGGGATGAGCCAAATTTGGCTGCTCAATTGAGTAAGATCATTAGTCACTATGACCTGGATGAGTTGGATAAGTGATTTAGTTGCAGGTTGCTGGTTCCTGGTTTCTGGTTGCAGGTTAGGCATGAGTCCATAAATACTATTTTTCAGAAAAATAGTTTTTATACTCCTAACCAGAAACTTGTAACCAGTAACTGGACTACTCCACTCCCTCCAGTTTTTTCTTGTAATAATGAACACCAGCACCGTACACCCAGCCGACTTTACCCTTTTTATTCCTGACCTTGATCCAGGGAGCTTCCGTAGGTAAATTGCCCAGGTCGATCTGGTAGATGCTGTCAGTTACCTCATTCATGAATGTGACTTCATCATATAGTTTGAGACGGTCGAGAATTTTACCGTTAAGTGCAGGGACTTCACGCATGTTGAGGTTCTCGATCGTTACGTAAAGGGGCGTATATTTTTCCCGGATACTACGGGAAGGTGCTTCGTCGCCGGACCTGACGGTCACATTGGGGCCGGAAGGCTGCTGTTGTTGTGGCTCGGGTTCCGTAAATATCTCCGGAGTGATGATAGAGTCTGTCGCAGTCATGGTCTCTTCCGTTTCAGGAGGTAGTTCGTCGGGGTAGAGTTCTCTGTTTTCAGAGCATTTGCGCAGAGCCCATAGGATGAAAGAAACAAAAAATACCATAATGAGAATTACTTCTAAACGTGGCATTGCCATTTTCTTCTTAGCCATAACTGTAAAATTTGAATAATGATCCTTCGATATTTTCCAAATTTCAGAAACTTCTTTCAAAAGCCCTATTTATTTTAGACAAAGATTGACTTTTACTCAAAATATGATTTAAATTTGTTGCACTTTCGGGAATTTTTAATTCCGCTTATTTCGCATTTCCTTAATTCATCGACGTATTTCTATTCCGTTTTTTCCATTATTAAGTTTCGAGTTACGAGTTTAGCCATTTTTTAATGTTTGAAACAACAATCATTTCCTTTATTTAGGATTCACCTGAAATTAGGTCAACCATTAACCCGTAACTTGAACCAGTATCTTGTTTTTCAAAATTTAAACATTTAATTCGTCGATGGAAGATCTGTTTTACAAGATTGCCGTGACTATGATCCCCGATGTGGGCGCAGTAACGGCAAAAACACTTATCAGTTATTGTGGCGGTCCACAGGCTGTCTTTGAAGAGAGAAAGCAAAATCTCGAAAAAATTCCGGGTATTGGACCTGCCCTGGCTGCCAAAATTGTCAACCATGAGGTATTTGAGGCAACAGAGCGGGAATTGAATTTTATCCGGGAATTTGGAATCAAACCATTGTTTTATCTCGATAAGGAATATCCCAGTCGTTTGAAAAATTTCCATGACGGACCTGCCCTTTTGTATTATCGGGGAAATGCTGATCTGAATGCATACAGGACCGTTGCTATTATAGGAACCAGAAAACCGACTCCCAAAGGTGTATCCATAGCGGAAAATCTGGTTGAGGGTTTAAAACAATTTAATGTGACAACCATTAGCGGCCTGGCTTTCGGAATTGATGTAACAGCTCACCGCAAAAGCCTTGAAATGAATATCCCGACTATAGGGGTTCTGGGACATGGTTTGCAAAAGATTTACCCTTCCCAGCATTATGATATCGCCTCCCGGATGATGGAAAATGGAGGATTACTCACGGAATATTGGTCTTTTAAAAAACCGGACCGGGAGCATTTTCCTATGCGGAACCGGATTGTTGCTGGGTTATGTGACGCTTTGATAGTCGTGGAATCGGCCAAAAAAGGTGGCTCTATGATTACGGTAAATTTTGCCAATGATTATAACAAAGATGTATTCGCCGTGCCGGGAAGGGTGGGGGATGAAAACTCAAAAGGCTGTAATTTGTTAATAAAATCGCATAGGGCAGCGTTGATAGAATCTGTGGAAGATCTGGCTTATGTAATGCGCTGGGAGGAGATAGATGCCCAAAAAAATATTCAACGGCAGATGTTTAACGAGTTTTCTGAACCAGAAAAATTAATTGTAAATTTGCTGCGCGAATCTGAAGATTTAAGTGTTGATACGCTGGCTTATAAATGTAAAATAGCCAATAGTGAGTTGGCAGGTTTGTTATTGAACCTTGAATTTAAAGGTGTTATTCGTGCAATTCCGGGTAATAGATACATACTATTATAACCGGAAATTACTTTTGCGTTTTCTCAATAAATAAAATCATGAGACCACTTGTTATTGCCTTTTTGGCAACCATACTATTCATCTCTTGCGATCCTTCAAGTATTCTTAATGAAAGTTCCAAAGGGGAAGTTTATAACGGGAAACGACCCAAGAACATCATTTTTATGGTAGGTGATGGGATGGGGTTGACCCAGATTACAGCCGGGTATTATCGAAATGGAGACAAGCTTCATCTGGAAAAATTTCCGGTTATAGGTATTCATAAACCATATTCCGCAAGTGATTTAATCACAGATTCCGCTGCGGGTGCCACCGCTTTTTCTGCCGGAAAAAAAACGTTTAATAAGGCCATAGGTATGGACAAGGATTCGGCCTTTGTGAAAACCATACTGGAGGAAGCTATGAAGCAGGGGTTGGCTACCGGACTTGTAGCAACATCTACGATAGTGCATGCCACTCCTGCAGCATTTGTGGCTCATGTTGATGACCGCTACAAATACGAAGACATCGCAAAATTCTTTTTGTTGAATCCGGTAGACTACTTTGTCGGAGGAGGAATGCAATACTTTGAGGAGCGTAAAGATGGGCTTAATTTATTGCCTATGCTCGAAGAAAAAGGGTATGAACTATCCGATTATAAAAAAGAGCCCTTTAGAGAGGCTGTGGTTGATTATGATAAAAAATTCGGTTATTTCACGGCAGAATCGGATCCCTTGAAATATGATGAAGGCAGGGACTATTTAGTTCCTGCAAGTAAACAGGCACCATTGTTTTTGAAGCGGAAAAGTGACAAAGGATTCTTTTTGATGATCGAAGGTTCACAGATTGACTGGGGCGGGCACGATAACGATTCAGAGTATATCATTTCCGAAATGATAGATTTTGACAATGCTATTGGTGCAGTGATGGATTTTGCGGAAGAAGACGGAGAAACGCTTGTTATCGTAACTGCTGACCATGAAACCGGCGGATATGCCATCAACAAAGGAAGTACAAGAGATACGATCATTGGCAGGTTTACAACAGGTGATCATACCGCTCAATTAATTCCGGTATTTGCTTATGGTCCGGGAGCGGAGTTGTTCAGCGGTATTTATGAGAATACAGCTATTTATTATAAGATGAAAACCCTGTTTGGTTTTTAAGGAAGGAAACCTATGGGCAATAAAAAACAGCTAAAGCGATCAACCGATTACTTTAGCTGTTTTAGTTTATATAAAACAGTCTTAAGAGACTATTGGATTATTTTACGGTTTTCTCGTCAGAAACACTCAGTTTCAAACGACCTTTAGCTCTACGACGAGCCAAAACTTTACGTCCGTTTTTGGAGCTCATGCGTGAACGAAATCCATGTTTGTTCTTTCTTTTTCTTTTCGATGGTTGGAACGTTCTTTTCATCTGTATAAAAATTTATTAATATTTTGAAAATGAAGTGATTAACAAATTTTTAAACAGATGTAACCACTACGTTTTCGCCTTAACTTTTTTAATCATGAAGGAAAAATATGATTAAAAAAGTCAATGCTCATTTTATTTTCCTATGATTCTATTATCGATTTAACTCAATTACTTTCTAAAAATGCGGGGCAAAGGTACAAGTATTTCGTTAAATTGCCAATAAATCAGGATTTTTTTTAGATTCCATCGATCAGATCTCCTAATCCGCCCAGAACACTGCCCTCACCTTTTCCTCCCGTACCATATTTCCTGGAAGCCACCATGATCTTATCTGCCAATCTGCTGAATGGCAGTGATTGAATCCAAACTGTACCGGGGCCTTCCAGTTTGGCATAAAATAATCCTTCTCCACCAAAGAACATATTTTTTACGCCTTTGATCATTTCGATATCGTAATCCACATCACGGGTAAATCCAACCAGGCAACCGGTATCTATCCGGAGGGTTTCGCCCAACTCAAGTCTTTTTTCAACAACAGTTCCGCCTGCGTGCAGGAAAGCCATTCCGTCTCCTTCCACTTTTTGCATAATAAACCCTTCTCCACCAAAGAAACCCCGACCGAGTTTTTTGGAAAATTCAATGCCTACTGATACGCCTTGGGCAGCGCAAAGAAAAGCATCCTTTTGACAAACGATCTTACCTTCCATTTCAGATAAGTCGATAGGGATGATCTTACCTGGATATGGCGAGGCAAATGACACTGTTCGTTTGCCTGTTCCGCCATGTGTGAAGGCTGTCATGAAAAGACTTTCCCCGGTGATCAGCCTTTTTCCGGCCGACAAGACCTTGCCCCAGACACCACCGGAATTTGACTTTTCACTGCCGTCACCAAAAATGGTCTTCAGTTCTATGTCATCTTCCATCATCATGAAACTACCGGCTTCGGCAATGACAGTTTCAAAGGGGTCCAGTTCAATTTCAACAAATTGCATCTCTTCTCCATAGATGCGGTAATCAATTTCGTGTGCGTTCATTAGTTGATTTTTATTTTAGATACGCCACCCAAATTGCTCATGATACGATGGAGGCGCATTATTTTTCGACAGATCAATTGTAATTGTTGACGATGTCTTGCCTTCAGTCCCCGGTTCTCAGTCTTCAGGCCGTAAGAACTTATTCAAGGTTTTGCCTTTGTAAAGCATAGGGGGGAGGAAGGCGACGCCTTGTCGAAGGGGAAATCTCCAACTTTTGGGTTGGTTTTAGAATTGGTCAGCAATTAGATCATCAGCCTGGAGTCTTAAGGCATTTTTGTACCTTGCGGATTAAAGTGAATTTATAAATGTTATCCATTCTGATTCCGGTTTTTAATTACGATGTGAGGAGACTTGTCGGTGACCTCCACAGGCTATTGAGTGGAATGAAGATTGAATATGAAATCCGGGTTTATGATGATTGCTCCACTAATGAAACTTTGAAAAAGGGGAACGCTTCAATTGAGGAATTACCAAATGTGGTTTTTAAAAAGCTGGAAAAAAATCTAGGTTTTTGCACGATTAGAAATGTTCTTGCGGAAGAGGCAAATTATGACCTGTTGCTTTTCCTGGATAGCGATGTGGAAGTTACGGATGAGCAATTTATTCAAAAATACCTTCAGGTAACAGATGGAAAAACAGTTTTTTGCGGGGGGATGCAATATGTGGATGAACCTCCGGAGGATGACCATTTTCTGAAGTGGAAACACGGAAAGGAGCGGGAAGAGGCCAGTGCCGAGGCAAGAAATAAAAATCCGCATCGGACTTTGTGGGCTGGAAATTTCCTTATTCCAAAGGAGATATATCTGGCCGCAAAATTTGACGATGGGTCAACGGGGTATGGATATAATGATACGATGTTCGGGTACAAACTTTTGGTGCAAAAGGTGCCGGTTGTTCATATTGAAAACACCCTCCTGCATCGCGGTCTTATGCCTGCAGAGAAATTTGTGAGGCGTAGTCTGGAGGCAGTCGAAAATCTATTGTTTTTTGAAAGCAGGGATTATATTGAACCTTCCTTTTATAAGTTCATTAAAGTTTTCAGGTATTATAATTTGCTGAAACGGCTTGGGCTAACGCGGATATATTTGCAGTATTATTTGAGACGCCTACCTGGTTGGAAGGCCAATTTATTATCTTCATCACCTAATCTTCGCAACCTCGATAAGCTTAAACTGGGAAGACTGGTTGAACTTAAATCGATTTGATTCCTTCATAAAAATCAATCAATCGACTGGATTCTATTTGCCAGTTCAGGGCTTCCCGTGCGGCAAGGGTATTATTCACAAAAGATTGGTAAAGCGTTTCATTTTCCAGTTGTTGTATGAGGTTGATGAAGGTAGCTTTGTCAAAGTCAGGTAATAACAGGCCACAGTCAAATTGTTCATTCAGCAAGCGATATTCTGGAAAATCCATACAGATCTGCGGTATGCGAGCGTGGATGTAATCGAAAAATTTATTGGCCAGGGAGTAGTAATAACTCAGTCCTGTATTTTCGATGAGGTTGAGACCAACCCAGGCATTTTGGGTGATTTTTTTCAATTCCTCAGGGAAAATGAATCCCAGGAATTCTACCTTTTGTTCCACAGCAAAATCACGGCACATTTTTTCCAGTTGGGAGCGGATAGGTCCATCCCCGGCAATGATGAGTTTTTGCTCGATGTCCGACATACAACTGATCAGGAATTCCAGGCCTCTTCCTTTATTCAGAACTCCCTGGTATAGGATGTATTTCTCTTTCTGAAGGTCTTTAACAGGAGGTTTCAATAAAACCGGCACATTTCTGATAACCTCGAACGTCGTCCCGTATTCTTTTTTGAAAATATCAGCAATGGACTGGTTGACCGTATAAGCATATTTTATTTTTGGAACGATGAAAGATTCCACCCATTTCCATATGCGTTTTTCTCTTTCCCGTCCATATAAAGAGGAGGTTTCTGTGAAGTACTCATGAGCGTCGTAAACAAAAGTTTTCTTCCGCCATTTAGCTGCCAGCCAGGTTGGGAAAATGGTGTCCAGGTCAATTCCGCAAATGATATCTGTTTTCTGGAATAACAAAAAGAAAAGCAGTCGCAGATTATATTCCAGGTAAAATAACTTTCCCTTGTCAAAAAAGCATTTCAGGCGTTTTTGGTGAAAGGTACCTGGCCGAATGTCCGAATGATCCTTAAGCGGTTTGGAGTACTTCCTTAGTCGACCTATCAGCGTAACTTCATAACCGGCCTCAGCCAGGGAGGTGCAAATGCGTTGCATCCGCTGGTCGTAATTGAGATCGTTGGTAACGGTAAGATGGATCTTTGTACTCAAAGTTTACAAATTTAGGACATCCGCCATGGTGAAGATACCCTTTTTGTCGGCAATGTATTCGGCAGCAAGTACTGCGCCAAGGGCAAATCCATTCCTGTTTTTGGCAGTATGTACCAGTTTGATCTCATCGAATTCAGCATTCCAGTTGATCTCATGTGTCCCTGGTACCTCGCCTTCCCGGAAGCTTTCGATTTTTAAGGTGTTGTCATCCACTTTTTCGTTGGTTTCTTTCCACGAAGTTATAGCGTCCGTATTGTCGATGATCTGTTCTGCAAGCGTGATAGCCGTTCCGCTTGGAGAGTCTTTTTTGTGAATGTGGTGGGTTTCCTTCATGGAAGGTGTGTAGGCATTGGTTTTGTCCAGCTTTTTCGCAAGAATCTTATTAATGTGAAAAAAGATGTTCATGCCCAGGCTGAAATTGGAGGCGTGTAACAAACTTCCGTCAAGAGCCTCGCATTTATGCTTAATAGATTCCCATTGATCGTTCCATCCTGTGGTACCACTTACTACGGCAAGGTTGGCCTCCAGGCAGGTAGACAAGTTGCCGGGTGCCTGTTCCGGAAGCGTAAATTCAACAGCAACATCAGCGTCCTGAGGTTTGGAGAGAATCTTTTTCAATTCCTCCTCATTATTCGCTATCCAGGCGATATGATGACCTCTTTGCAAGGCGATCTTTTCGACGGCCTTACCCATTTTACCGTATCCGATAATGGCTATTTGCATAGTTATGTATTAGGTAATGTACGTAGGATTAAAACACATAGACCCAGATAGTTAAACGGCTACATCATATGTACGCAGGGCATCGTTCAGGGATGTCTTTTTATCTGTGGATTCTTTACGTTTTCCAATGATCAGACTGCAAGGTACCTGATAGCTGCCAGCGGCAAATTCTTTTGTGTAAGATCCTGGAATGACCACAGATCTTGCCGGTACCCTACCTTTGTATTCAACCGGCTCTTCTCCGGTGACATCAATGATCTTGGTACTTTGTGTAAGCACTACATTAGCACCAAGAACCGCTTCTTTTTCCACATGGACACCTTCAACCACTATACACCTGGAGCCAATGAAGCAGCCGTCTTCAATGATTACCGGACTGGCCTGAACAGGTTCAAGCACTCCACCGATGCCAACGCCACCACTCAGGTGAACATTTTTACCGATTTGTGCGCATGATCCGACCGTCGCCCAGGTATCTACCATGGTGCCGGAATCCACATAAGCCCCGATGTTTACATACGATGGCATCATGATTACTCCGGGAGCCAGGTAAGCCCCGTGGCGGCAAAGTCCATGAGGAACTACACGAACGTCTTTGGCTTTAAAATCAGATTTGAGCGGAATTTTATCGTGGAATTGGAATGGTCCAACGTTGATCTCTTCCATTTTCTGGATCGGGAAATACAGAATGACTGCTTTCTTTACCCAGTCGTTGACCTTCCAGCCGTCTGTTGTAGGTTCAGCTACACGGATTTCACCTTTATCGAGCAGGTCGACTACGTTTCTTATAGCTTCCTGACTTTCAGGTGAAGATAACAGGTCGCGGTTATCCCAAATTTTTTCAATAGTATCTGCAATCTGTTGCATGGATGTATTTTTTTGTCAAATGAATTTGTTCAGTTCTTCAATTAAAGCGGCGCGGTTATCTGGGCTGCTCATTGGGCACATGGGAAGTCTGTAGACTTCTTTTACTTTTCCCATTTCCACCAAAGCTGTTTTGATCGGGATCGGGTTAGTTTCAATCATAGACAACTGCATCAACCGATAGAGATGTTGATGGGATTGTCTGGCTTTTTCCCATTGGCCGTCAAGGCAGAAATGTACCATTTCCCTGAATTCAGCAGGAATAGCGTTGGCAATAACAGAGATAACTCCATCGGCACCACAGATCATCATGGGAAGAGTTAAGGCATCATCACCTGAATAAACCAGAAACCCTTCCGGTCTGTTGATTAGAATTTCATTGATCTGATCCATATTGCCCGAGGCTTCTTTGACTGCAACGATGTTTCTAAAGTCGTTTGCAAGTCTTAGAGTAAGTCTTGTGGACATATTGACCGCTGTTCTTCCTGGAACATTGTAAAGAATGATGGGAATATCAACGGCATTGGCAATAGCTGCGAAGTGCTGGTAGTGGCCTTCTTCAGTAGGTTTATTGTAATACGGGCTGGAAACTAAAAGTGCGCCCACACCGCATTTTTCGGCGGCAACAGATCTCGTTACGCAATGATGTGTATCGTTGGTTCCTGTACCTGCGATTACAGCAATCCTGTCTCCGCATTTTTGGACTGCAAAAGAGAAGATGGCTTCAAATTCTTCATCGGTAAATGATGGAGATTCCCCGGTCGTTCCGCAAAAAACGATGCCGTCTGTTCCGGCTTTGATTTGATCCTCTATCAAAACTTCAAAAGCCTCAAAATCTATAGCACCGTTTTCCTTGAAAGGAGTGATTATGGCTACTAAAGAACCTTTTAACTGGAATGTGTTCTGCATTATTATTTCTGCTGTTTAAAAAATCCTTCAACCTACAAAATGCTGGTAAATAAAATTGGTGGAATAAAATTCGCTGCAAAAATGTGGATTATTTTTTTCTAAGTTGCTGTTTTAGGGCAAAAAGCTCATCCCGGTACTGTGCAGCCGTGATAAAATCGAGTTCTTTAGCAGCTTTTTTCATCTTTTTATCCGTCGTTTCGATCAACTTTTCAATTTGTTCCTTATCCATATAAGCAATAAGCGGATCAGCAGCAAGGCTTGGTTCCTCCGGTTCAACATAGGCTTCCTTATTACCACGAATGTCGAGGATGGATCTTTGACTGAGTATTTCCTCCCTTGATTTACTGACTGTTCTTGGAGTAATATCGTGTTCCTCATTATAACCCATCTGAACAGCCCTTCTTCGGTTGGTCTCATCGATGGTGATTTGCATGGAGTTCGTGATCTTGTCTGCGTAGAAGATTACCAGGCCACCTGCATTCCTCGCAGCACGTCCTGCCGTCTGGGTTAAGGAGCGTGCATTTCTCAAAAAGCCTTCTTTGTCGGCATCAAGGATAGCCACCAGAGAAACTTCCGGAAGGTCAAGTCCTTCCCTTAACAGGTTAACTCCAACGAGCACATCAAAATTACCCAATCGAAGATCACGTAGAATTTCTACGCGTTCCATAGTATCTACTTCGGAGTGGATGTAACGGACTTTAATGTTGAATTTTTCCAGGTATTTGGTCAATTCCTCAGACATTCTCTTGGTAAGGGTAGTTACCAAAACTCGTTCCTCCCTTTCAATTCTTTGACGAATTTCATCCATGAGGTCGTCTACCTGGTTGATACTTGGACGGACTTCGATGGGAGGATCAAGCAATCCAGTCGGACGAATGATCTGCTCAACGAATAATCCATCGGTTTGTTCCAATTCATAATCTCCGGGGGTGGCACTGATGTAAACCACCTGATTGACCAGGCTTTCGAATTCTGTGAAATTCAATGGCCTGTTATCCATAGCAGAAGGTAAGCGGAATCCAAAATTGACAAGGTTGAGTTTACGGGAACGGTCACCGCCGTACATACCTCTGACCTGAGGAAGGGTAACATGGCTTTCATCAATAAACATCACGTAATCATCCGGGAAATAATCGAGCAGACAGAAAGGTCTTGTTCCTTCTTTTCGGCCGTCGAAGAATCGGGAATAATTCTCGACACCATTACAATACCCCAGTTCCCGGATCATTTCCAGGTCAAAATTCGTTCGTTCCCGGATACGTTTGGCTTCGAGGATACGACCCTCCCTTTCAAAGTATTTTTCCTGGGCATACAGTTCGTCCTCAATTTCCCGGATGATCTGGTTCATCCTGTCACGGGGAGCAATGTAAAGGTTGGCCGGGAAAATGGCCACGGCGTCCATTTCCTGTATCCGTTTTCCGGAAACCACATCGATCATTTCAATATTCTCGATTTCATCACCAAAGAAAGTAATCCGGTAACCATAATCCACATAGGGGAGGTTGATGGAAACAGAATCCCCCCTTACCCGGAAAGTGGCTCTTTTGAAATCGATCTCCGTCCTGGAATATAAAGCCTGGACAAGTTCGTGCAGAAAATGCCTTTGCCCAATGGTTTGACCCACCTGCAGTCGGATGATCCCTGTTTTGTAATCCTCTGGATTTCCCATACCATAAATGCAGGAAACTGAAGCAACGATGATAATATCCCGACGACCAGACAGCAGGGAAGCGGTAGCTCGCAGTCGGAGTTTATCCACTTCCTCATTGATTTGCAGGTCTTTTTCGATATACATGTCAGAGGTAGCAATGTATGCTTCAGGCTGGTAATAGTCGTAATAGGAAACAAAGTATTCCACTGCATTGTCCGGAAAGAATTCGCGAAATTCTCCGAATAGCTGAGCCGTCAGCGTTTTATTGTGAGTGAGTACCAGGGTGGGGCGTTGTAATTCAGCAATTACATTGGCCATGGTGAAGGTTTTACCGGAACCTGTTACACCAAGCAATACCTGGGATCGTTCTCCTGCATTAACTGCATTGACGATTTGCTGAATAGCCTGCGGCTGATCACCTGTTGGCTTGAACGGAGAAGCGAGCTTGAATTTCACGGAGGTGGATTTTGTTGGAAAACAAAGATAAGCTGAATATTTTAAAACAATTAATTTATAAAATTATTTTTTATTGTTATTTTTCATTTAATTTGTTTTAAAATATTCAAGCTATGAGCTACCAACTCAAAGACCTCTATTCTCCCCAATTCTACCACAGATTTTCAAAGATCCTGAGCCAGGAAATTGCTGATTTCGACTCGAAAAAATTTCAACAACTCATTTTTGATGAAGCCTGGGACAGCCGTGAACTTAAAGAAAGAATGTGGCATACCAGCCAGATACTTAATCGGTTTTTTCCTGAAAGCTTTGAAAGTGCCGGGGATTTGATCATGCGGTTGGTGGATGCTTCAGTAGCAGATGGATTTACGAATGCCGGCTTGCAATTCATGTGTTTGCCGGATTATGTGGAACGGTATGGTTTGGAAGATTTTGATACCTCTGTTAGGGTTTTTGAACACATTACTCAATTTACAAGTTGCGAATTTGCTGTCCGTCCTTTTGTAATCCGCTATCCGGTAGAAATGGTTCAGAAGATGGCTAGTTGGAGTAAGCATTCTAATGAACATGTTCGGAGATTAGCCAGTGAAGGTTCCCGCTCGCGGTTGCCATGGGCAATAGCTTTACCGGATTTTAAGACAGATCCGACACCGGTTTTGCCGATTCTGGAGAATTTGAAACACGATCCCTCAGAGTATGTACGCAGGAGTGTCGCCAATAACTTAAATGATATTGCGAAAGATAATCCGCAAATTACCCTTAAGGTGTGTCGGGAATGGATCGGGAAAACACCTGATACTGATCGCCTGGTGAAGCACGCTTGCAGGACTTTACTTAAAGCAGGGAATACTGATGCTTTACAACTTTTTGGGTATGGAGATCCAAATGTTTTTGCTATTAGCGATTTTAAGGTTGAAACGCCAAAAGTTTTATTCGGAGAAGATTTAAAGTTTTCTTTTAGACTGTCCAATACCGGAAATTCAGAAGAACTGGTCCGGCTGGAATATGGGATGTACTATATGAAGGCTAATGGCAGTCTCTCGAAAAAGGTATTTAAAATTTCAGAGAGACCCATTGATGCTGGCAGTGAGCAAATTATCAATCGAAAACAATCTTTCAAACCCATCTCTACCAGGAAATACTATCCTGGAGGGCATGAGGTTTCGGTTATTATCAACGGGGAGGAGAAAGGGAGGATGGCTTTTGAGTTGGTGATGAAATAAACTTCTGTCGGACAGGAGTCCGATACCTTTGCTACAGGGAGAAATAAATTGATGTCGGACGGGAATCCGACGCCTTTGCTGTAGGGAAGAGGATGTCCCGGGGAGCATTATTCTTCTTCCAGATAAAAAATTTCGGAAGCAATTTGGTCTGCAAGGAGTTTGCCTTTGGAAGTGAGAACAAAGCTGCCTTGCTTTTGAATCATATGACCACTCTGCAGATACAGCTGGATTTTTTCAATAAAATGTGTTTTCAAAGAATCTCCAAAGGAATCAATTTTTTTCTCAGAACATCCCCAGATCGTTCGCATCCCTGTCATCACATATTCATTAAACCTTTGAGCCAATGACAAAACTTCTTTTTCAAATAAAGGTTTTGGAGGCTCCATACCATTTGATATGGCCTCAATGGCCCTGATGTAAAAAGCATTATTTGGTATGTTCCATTGTCTTGACGACCCATCAAAAGAGTGAGCTGCGGGACCTACGCCTAAATAATTCTTCCCTTTCCAATAGGATGAATTGTGAACAGCATAAAAGCCGGGTTTTGCAAAATTGGAGATCTCATAATGATCGTATCCGTATTTATTCATTTGTTCCATCAGCATTTCAAACTGGGTAGCTGCATGATCATCATCCGGTTGTTTGGCCTTTCCTGATTTGACAAAATGTGCCAGGGCAGTTTTCTCCTCTATCGTCAGGGCATAACAGGAAAGATGAGTAACCTTAAATTTTAATAATTGCCTAATGTTATATAGCCAGTTTTCATGAGGGGTGGTAGGTGAACCATAGATCAAGTCGACCGTCAGGTTGTTAAACCCAAAATCCTGGGCAGCCTTGATACAGGCTTCCGCTTCTGATTTATTGTGGGCTCTGTTCCAAAACTTCAGGTCTTCATCAAAAAAAGATTGTACACCAATACTGAGTCGATTTACCGGAAGGTTTTGCAGTATTTGTAATTTCTCCGGATTCAAGTCGTCCGGATTCGCTTCCAGAGTGACTTCGGCATTTTGGTCTACTGAAAAATGTTTGAATATTTTTTCGAAGATTTTCTCCAGATCACTTTGGGAAAGTAAGGAAGGGGTGCCTCCGCCAAAATAAATAGATTCCAAATGATTATCCGTCAAGATAGTCCTTTCTGAGTTCAATTTCCTGAAGCATTGCTTCGACAAGGATGTCTTTATTTTTCAAAGAGGTCGAAAAATGGAAATTGCAATAGTGGCATGCCTGCTTGCAAAAAGGAATATGTAGGTAAATGCCTGACACTTAAAAGTTGTTGGTGAAAAACTGATTCGATGATTTAGCGAATTTTCGCTAAAATCTTGTATTTTTGAGACATATGAAATCTATAACACAGAGTGATCGGATCATCTTCGGCTTAAAAGTAAGACAATTGCGGCAAGGCAAACAACTTTCTTTTGCAGATTTGTCAAAACTGGCGAATGTGTCCGTTTCTTATCTCAATGAAATTGAAAAAGGTAAGAAATATCCTAAAGAAGACAAGATTTTTGCCTTGTCAGAAGCATTAGGTGTTCCATATGATGAATTGGTGTCCTCTGAATTGGATAGTAGCCTTGCCCCGGTTACTGAGTTGTTGCAATCCAATTTTCTGAATGAACTGCCATTGGATATGTTCGGTATCGAACTGGCCAAGGTTGTAGAGATCATTGCCAGCGCTCCTTCAAGGGTAGGGGCATTTATTTCCACCTTGTTGGAAATTTCAAGGAATTATGCACTGAAGGACGAACATTTTTACTTTGCAGCCCTAAGGTCGTACCTGGAGTTGCATGATAACTTTTTCCCGGAATTGGAAGAAAAGGTGGATGATTTTAAAAAACAATATAATCTGCCCCTTGACAAACCTGTCGCTGGAGCGGCATTAAAGATCATACTCGAAACCGAGTTCGGATATACAATTAAAGAAGATGGCTTGATTGGTCTGGAAGAATTGCAGCATATGAGATCTGTCTATCTTCCCAATAAAAAGGAACTACTATTAAATGAAAGTCTCAGTGATGCTCAAAAAACTTTTCAATACGGAAAAGAAATTGCCTTCAATTTTCTGAAATTAGAAGAGCGGGCAGGTACCTCATCATTGCTTAAACCCAAGACCTTTGAAGAGGTGCTCAACCACTCCAAAGCGATATATTTTTCCGTAGCACTTCGGGTGCCCCTTAAGGCTTTTGTAGATGAAGTGGCCGGTTTTTTTGAAACTTCTCAATGGTCTGAAAGCGGCTTACTGAATATGCTTGACCATTATGAGGCCTCCCCTGAGATCATCTATCATCGGCTGACCAATGTTTTGCCAAAGTATTTTGGTATTAAAAAAATATATTTCCTGAGGTTTACTTATGACCGATTGGAGGAAAGGTATAAAATTGACCGGGAGTTGCATTTATCTTATCGCCATCCTCCGCACAGCAATAGTCTTTCCGAACATTATTGTCGCCGCTGGATTGCTGTTTCCTTATTAAAAGAATTACAGGAAAGACAGGATGCCGGAGAAAAGGTGAATGCCATTGCACGGGCCCAACGGTCGCACTATGCTCATACCGGAGAAGAATACCTGAACCTGACCATCGCCAGGCCAGGACACCCTGGGCAAGGCCAGAACGTCAGTGTGACAATTGGTATGTTAATCGATAAAAAATTGAAAAAGCAGGTGAAGTTCCTGGATGATCCTTTCATCCAAACCAGAACCGTCAACAGAACGTGTGAAAGATGCAGTGTTGAAGATTGCGTCGACAGGGTAGCAGATCCTGTTGTCATACAAAGGCGGCAGAAACTTAATAAAATCCAGCAGGTCATCCAGTCGCTGGATAAAAATTAAACTTTTTTCCATAGCCTCTTGCGCGATAAAGAATTCTTGTTTACATTTGCATTAACCATCTGGTTAAATTTTTTAGTTAATGAGTGAAAAGCAAGATACGGAGTTAATAATCAAGGAGGCAGCCAGGGATATTTTTCTGAAAAAAGGATATGCCGGAGCGAGGATGCAGGATATTGCTGATAAAGCAGGGATTAATAAAGCCTTGTTGCATTATTATTTCCGTTCAAAAGAGAAATTGTTTGATGTTATTTTTTTTGAACAATTCGGGAAGTTGATCGGTCAGGTCAAGGAGGGATTGAGGGGTGATATGGATTTACATGGTAAAATCGATTTCTTCGTTGATAAATACATAGGGCTGCTGGAAGAAAATCCATATTTACCACTTTTTGTGATTAATGAATTGAGTAGTGATCCTGAAAGGTTTATCGATAAGCTCAAAAGTTTTGAGGTTTATCCTGAAGCAGCATCAATGGTTAGTTTGATGATGCAGGAAATGGAAAAAGGATCGATAAAAAAATATAATCCTTTTCATTTGATCTTAAATATAATGTCACTCTCCGTGTTTCCTTTTATTGCCAAACCGATGTTAAAGACCATAATAAAGATTGAAGAAGAGGACTGGAAGGAACTCATGGCGGAGCGAAAGGAGCAAGTGAAGGCATTTATTTTTAATGCACTTGAAATTTAAAACGTTAACCTAAAACACATAAAATTCGATCATGCAGAAAATCAAAATTATTCTTTTTTTCTTTTTAGCGATTGCTTTTGTAGCCTGCGATACCAATAACAGTGCGGAGCCAGGCGTGGAAACAGAATCCGCACCTGAATCAAAGGAGTCCAACAAGGCGACAATGATTCCCGGAGCTCCGGATTTGGGATCACCGGCAGCTGCTGCAGTGAAACTGGATAATGGTAAGAAATGGAAAGCGAATGCCGAAACTACGGAAGGTATCAATAAAATGATGGCCAGTGTAAAGAAGGCTATCGCCAGTGAAACGGCTGATATTGATGCCTACAGGAAATTAGGGAAATCTCTTCAGCAGGATTTTAATGAGATTTTTCAAAAGTGTACTATGACCGGAGAGGCACATGATCAATTGCATAATTTCCTTTTACCAATGGTAGACATGGTAAAAACCTTTGAACAAAAAGATATGGCATCATGTGAAAAAATGTTGCCACAGATGAAGGAACACTTAGGCAGTTATTATGCCTATTTTGAATAAAAAATAAGCGAGAGGACGGTAAGTTTTTTTGGGAAGGCATATGCTCCTCTCCTTTTTTTGCCCAGTATTTAACCAAACAGTTAAATCTAAAAATTAAATAAATGAAGTCTGTTACCATATTTCTAGGAACGCTGCTTTTGCTGACCATAAATCTGCATGATTTGAAGGGGCAGCAGGAGATTTCTCTCGAGCAATGTTATGAATGGGCGGAAAAGAATTACCCCCTGGTCAAACAGAAAGCTTTGAATGAACAATATACCCAGGTTCGACTGGATATTATTGAGGCAGAGAAGAAACCAACCGTATCCTGGAACGCTCAGGCCAATATTCAATCGGAGGCGCTGGAAATAAACTTTCCTTTTCCGGGAATTGAAGGAATCGAATTGCCGATATACAGGGCTCAAACTACTTTGGATGCAGGGTATTTATTGTATGATGGAGGTTTGAGGGATGCAAAAAAGGCTGTCGAAAGATCGTCGTTGGCCACAAGTAATCAGATGGTTGAGGTTGAATTGTATCAGATCAAAGACCGGATCGATCAGTATTTCTGGGGATTAGTGCTTTTAGAAGTGCAGGACAGTATTCTGATCAATGCAGAACAGACCCTGTCTTCAAAAATGCAATCTCTGGAAGCCGCTGTTGAACATGGAGTAGTGTTACCTGCACAATTGAAAAAACTGGAGGTGGAAAAACTGAAACTGGAAGCTCAAAGAGAAATGGCCATGGGCAAACGAAAAAGTTTGCTGGCTTTACTTTCAGAGGCTACAGGGCAGGAGGTCAACTTTCCGATTTCCATAGTTGTTCCGGATCTCACTTCAGAAGTTATGACGACCACACTGGAACGGCCTGAACAAGCCCTGTTCGATTTTCAGAAGCAACAGATTTTATCTAATAATGCCATGTTGGATGCCAGTAAGAAGCCAAAAGTAAGTGCATTCATTCAGGCCGGAGTGGGATATCCAAATCCCCTCAATTTTGTAGAAGATGAGATTAGTCCGTTTGCCGTCGGTGGGGTGAAATTTTCCTGGAATATACTGGATTGGGGCAAAACTGATAAGCAAAAACAGGCTCTTCAGTTGCAGGCAATGATGGTGGACACAAAAAAAGAGACTTTTGAGTTTAACCTCAATTCCCTGAACGGAAAATATAAAGAAGATATCGCCGCACTGGAAAAACAACTGGAAAAGGACAAAGCCATTCTCCAGTTACAGGAAGATATCCTGGATGATTACAGTGCACAATTGGATAATGGAGTGATCACGGCAACGGATTATACTACTCAACTAAATGAGGGAGTCCAGGCACAGTTACAACTTCAAATTCATCAATTACAGATACAGCAACTGAAGTCGGAGTACCTGACCAAAATGGGAAGGTGATGTAGGGTTAAGTCTGCAGTCTTCAGCCCACAGTTTACAGTTAGCAGTCATAAATTAAGAAATAGAGAGATTGATAAAGGTTGAGTAACGTCAAACGATATCAAACAATGTCAAACAACATTAAACAAAAAAATTATCATGTATAAACACGGTTTAATCCTATCAGCCCTGGTTATCCTGATTTTATCTTCCTGTAAGGGAGATGAGGAAAGGGCGGATGCGTATGGAAATTTTGAAGCCACTTCTACTATTGTAAGTGTGGAAGCGAATGGAAAATTACAATTCTTTCCGGTTGAAGAAGGTCAAAACCTGGAGGTCGGTCAGTTAATTGCCATAGTGGATACTACAGCACTTGTTTTGCAAAAGGAACAATTGCTTTCCAGAATCAAAGCTGTCCGGGCCAAAACCCAGGACCCCGGACCGCAAATCGATGTTTTAAAGGAACAAAAAGCCACCCTGGTTCATGAGCAAAACAGAGTGAAAAAGTTGTTGGCTGATAATGCCGCTACACCAAAGCAACTGGATGATATCAATGCGCAGATCGCCATTGTGGAGAAGCAAATTGATGCTGCGAAACGGCAGGCCAATTTGGCCAATAACGGGATTTTGAGTGAAATAGATCCTGTAAAGGCACAGATTGAAGTTTTGGAGGAGCAGATTCGTAAGTGTTATGTGTACAACCCTGTAAATGGAACGGTATTGACCAAACTGGCGGAACCATCCGAAGTTGTGGCCTTCAGCAAACCCTTATACCGCATAGCCAATCTCGACCATTTAACGTTAAGAGCTTTTGTCAGCGGTGAACAACTGACGAGTATCAAAGTAGGCCAGGAAGTCGAAGTATTAACGGACGGACCTGATGATACCATGAATAGTCAAAAGGGAACCATTACCTGGGTAGCTGAAAATGCAGAATTTACGCCAAAGACTATCCAAACAAAGGAAGAAAGAGTGAACCTCGTGTATGCGGTAAAAGTAAAAGTGAAGAATGATGGATCTCTGAAAATCGGCATGCCGGCCGAAATGAATTTCTAGAAATACTATTTTTCAAAAAAATAGTATTTCTGACAACCAGCAACCAGTAACTTGTAATCAGCAACCGAATTCATGCAAAATCAAAATGCCATAAAAGTCAACAATATCAGTAAATCCTACGGGGACGTGCAGGCATTAAAGGAAATCAGTTTTGATGTGGAACGTGGAGAAGTATTTGGATTGATCGGACCGGATGGTGCCGGAAAAACAACGTTGTTTCGTATACTGACTACTTTGATCCTTGCCGATTCAGGACAAGCTGTTGTGGAAGGCAAGGATGTGGTTGAGGACTTTAAAAAACTTCGTAAAACCATCGGTTACATGCCCGGGAGATTTTCGCTCTACCAGGATTTGACGGTATTGGAAAACCTGGAGTTTTTTGCTACCATTTTCGGGACGACCATTGAAGCAAATTATGATTTGGTCAAGGATATTTATCAACAGATCGAGCCTTTCAGGAATCGAAGAGCAGGGCAATTGTCCGGAGGTATGAAACAAAAACTGGCGCTTTCCTGTGCATTGATCCACAAACCGGAGGTGTTATTCCTTGACGAACCTACCACTGGTGTGGATGCTGTATCAAGGAGTGAGTTTTGGGATATGTTAGGCCGGTTGAAGGAGAAGGGAATTACCATTTTAGTGTCGACTCCCTATATGGACGAAGCCAGTCGTTGCGACCGGATTGCTTTGATTCAAAAAGGACAGATCCTGTCTATTAATACACCGGAAAAAGTACGAGGGGAATACCCGCTTAATTTATATGCTGTTTCCTCGGATAACCGATTCCGTTTATTGAAAGATCTCAGGGCCTTTGATCATTCTGAATCGGTATTTTCTTTCGGGCACAAGATGCATATGTCGATGGAGCATGAATTGGATGAAGAACAGCTAAGAGGTTATTTGACTAAAAAGGGACACGGGGACATTCGCATTGATGAAATATCAGCGAGTATTGAAGATTGTTTTATGGAACTGTTGAGGGAGGAGAAGGCCGATAACGGTTGACGACATACGGCTTACGGTATACGATTGACGAGGCTTTGTTTAACCGCTAAGAGCGTCAGGAAGCGCTAAGCACGCAAAGAAGCCATTTGAACTACTTGAACAAAAATTACTAATTGTGGAATACGCGATCACAGCAAATAAGTTAACCAAGAAGTTTGGAAGTTTCACCGCGGTGGATGCCATTTCCTTTGATGTGAAACCAGGAGAAATTTTTGGCTTCCTGGGAGCAAATGGTGCCGGTAAGACAACGGCTATGCGTATGTTAACTGGGCTGTCCAAGCCTACTTCTGGAGAAGCGACAGTGGTGGGTTATGATGTGTATAAGCAGCAGGAGAAGATTAAGCAAAATATTGGCTATATGAGCCAGAAGTTTTCCCTCTATGAGGATATGACGATCGTGGAAAACCTGAAGTTTTATGGAGGTATCTATGGTTTATCGAGAAAACAGATCAGGGAAAAAACCAGGATCTTACTTGAGGAGCTCCAATTGGGAAATTCGGTAAAGCAACGTACAGGTTCATTGCCACTGGGTTGGAAACAAAAACTGGCGTTTTCAGTAGCGCTTTTTCACGATCCCAAAATAGTTTTTCTCGATGAACCAACCGGAGGTGTGGATCCGATCACCAGAAGGCAGTTTTGGGAGATGATCTATGAAGCTTCTGAAAGAGGTATTACGGTTTTTGTAACCACACATTACATGGATGAGGCGGAATATTGTGACCGGGTATCGATTATGGTGGATGGGGTGATCGCAGCAATGGATAGTCCACAGAAATTAAAAGAGCAGTTTGGAGCGGAGGTGATGGATGAGGTGTTTTTGCAATTGGCAAGAGGGTGAGGGGGATTACAGTCTGCAGTCCACAGTCTTCAGTACCAGTTGAGAGATGAACAAGGATTGTTAAAAAAGGGTATTGAGAACGCAAAGAGTTTTAACCGCAAAGTGCGCAAAGGATGTGCAAAGGTCGCGAAGAGAGTAGTATATGAAACCGGATGAAACAGCGAGCTATACGAGCTCTGAAACAAAAAAATAACCAGCAACCAGCAACCAGAAACTAACAACCAGCAACCAGAAACCAGTAACTAGCAACCAGCAACCGACATGAAAGTTTTTATCGCATTCGTAAAAAAGGAATTTTTCCATATTCTGCGTGACCGACGGACACTGCTGATTCTTATCGGTATGCCTATAATGCAGGTATTGCTGTTTGGTTATGCGGTGACCAATGAATTCCGTGGGGCTTCTCTGGTAGTGCTTGACCACTCCAGGGATGATCTGAGTATTGAGTTGACGCAGCGCCTGGAATCGAGCGGCCATTTTGAAATATTTCAGTCCGTTGCTTCAGAGCAGGATATTCATGAAGCTTTTAAGGCTGGTAGTGTCAAACTGGCGATCGTCATACCGGATGATTTTGCAAAAAGCTTTCAAAATGCAGACCAGGTGCCCATTCAGGTGATCGCGGACGGTACGGATCCGAATACAGCTACTATGCTGATCAATTATGCCTCTATGATGCTGAGGCATTTCCAAAAGGAAAAAACACAGGGGCAATCGATGCCTTTTGCGATAAATGTAGAGACTCAGATGGTTTATAATCCGGAATTGAAAAGTGTTTACATGTTTGTGCCGGGGGTGATGACCATGATATTGCTGTTGATCTCAGCCTTGATGACTTCATTGACACTGGCAAGGGAAAAGGAACTGGGTACCATGGAACTCTTGCTTGTTTCGCCCCTGCCACCATTATTGATCATTTTGGGAAAGGTGACACCTTATATTTTGCTGGCCATGATCATTGGACTTTTTATTTTATCGATGGGTGTTTTTGTTTTTGGAGTACCGATCATTGGAAGTATTATCCTGTTATTCCTGGTGAGCATACTGTTTATCATAACTTCTCTTTCGCTCGGGATCTTTATTTCTTCAAGGACGAATAGTCAGCAGACGGCCATGATCCTTTCAATGATCGGGCTGATGATGCCAACTATGTTGTTGTCAGGGTTTATTTTTCCAATCGAAAGCATGCCCTGGTTACTTCAGGGTATCTCTTATATCGTGCCGGCGAAATATTTCATCGTCATTTTGAAAGATATTATGCTTAAAGGAAGTCCGATCAATTTTATTTTGTCGGAAATAGCCTTTCTCTCTGTTGTAGCATTGTTGTTCCTAGGATTGAGTCTCCGGAGTTTTAAGCTCAGGCTTGAGTAAAGGGTAAATAATGTGAAGTAAAATAGAAACTAATGCGGACCATACTGATCATAATAAGAAAGGAGTTTTTACAGGTTTTCAGGAATAAGGCCATGTTGCCCATCCTGACCATTGTTCCTTTGGTGCAACTCATTTTGTTATCTTTTGCAGCAACCAATGAGGTGAAAACCCTGAACCTTGTCGTTCATGATGCCGATCACTCTGATTATTCCAGGAAGTTGAAAGACAAGATGATCTCCTCCGGATATTTTATCCTTAAGGCACAGCCGGAAGATATGGACCGGGCAGATGAATACCTGCAAAAAGATGAAGCTGATATTATTCTCAACATTCCTTCCGGCTTTGAACGATCCTTATTGCGGGACCAGCAGACTACTGTGCAGTTGCGAACAAATGCTATAAATGGGATGAAAGGAGGATTGGCAGGTTCCTACGCGGCTACTGTGATCGGGCAATTCAATAAACAGATATTGCCGGAAGCATTGAGAACAGCATCTGTAAGGGTGGAAAAAATGCCCGGATTCAATATCACCTTTTCAAATTGGTACAACCCAACACTTGATTTCAAGGTGTTGATGGTGCCGGGAATACTGGCGGCTCTGGTCACCATTTTGACCCTGATCCTTTCAGCAATGAATGTGGTCCGGGAACAAGAGCTGGGAACCATTGAACAGATCAATGTAACACCCATTAAAAAATATCAGTTCATCCTTGGTAAACTACTGCCTTTTATGGTAATTGGTCTTTTTGACCTTGCCTTGGGATTGACGTTCGCGAAATTACTTTTCAATATTCCGATGGTGGGCAATCTATTGCTTGTATTTGCTTTTTGCGTAGTGAATATCATCGCTATTTTAGGGGTTGGGCTTTTTATTTCCACCACCGCCAATACGCAGCAACAGGCCATGTTTGTTGCCTTTTTCTTCATGATGATCTTCCTGCTCATGGGAGGATTATTTACTCCGCTGGAAAGTATGCCGAAATGGGCCAGGTATTTTGCCATTCCCAACCCATTGGCGCACTTTGTGGAAGTGATGCGGAAAGTGCTGTTGAAGGGGAGCGGATTTCAGGATATCAAATATCATTTCATGGTCATGGGCATCATGGCGGTGGTCATCAATGTTTTTGCGGTGATGAGCTACCGGAAACGAGGGTAGTTATTTTTCTAGAAGCTCTTTTGGGTTATGGCCAAACCGCTCACTGAACTTAGTGGAAAAATACGAAAGGCTTTCGATACCAACTTCGAACATGACTTCCGAGACGGAAAGAAATTGTCGGTTTTTTAGAAGTTGATATGCTTTTTGTAATCTTAGCTCAAGAATGAATCCAACAGGTGTCATTCCTGTACTTTTTTTGAGAACCCTTGTCAATTGCCTTTGACTATAGGCGAGCTCCCGGGCAAGGTCATTGACTTTGAATTGGCTGTTGTCAAGATTTTTCAGAACAATAGATTCGGCTGTTTTGAGTAATTTTTTTTCTGCTGATTCTGGAATATCCTGGTCTGCATTGGAATTTTCCTTTAGCCACAGTTCCCTTTCTTTTTTGTTCTGAAGCAAATTATTAACCCTGGCCATTAATTCACGGGCATTGAAAGGTTTGGTAATGTAATCATCAACGCCCAATTGTAATCCGAACAATTTGTCTTCCTCTAATGCCCGGGCTGTGAGCATGATGAAGGGGATATTTTTGTAAGCTGGTAAATTGTTTAATTTTTCTCTGAAGGCGAACCCGTCCATTCCGGGCATCATGACATCTGAAGTGATCAGGTCGTATTGATTTTTTTGAACCAGGTCCAGCGCTTCCAAACCGTTCTTTGCCAAGGTGCATTGGTGTTTTTCCGAGAGTATTTTTTGAAGGTATGCACTCATTTCCGGGTTGTCCTCTACGATCAGGATATTTGATTTATCTGCATTCATAATCAGGGAGGAATACTGTTCCTCAGAGGTTGGTTCAGGTCCAGTTGGTGGTGTAACTGTTGGTTTTTCCCGACCGGGGACTTTGACCAGCGGCATGTCTAGTGTGAATGTACTTCCGGAACCCAATTGGCTTTCGACTGTAAGATCACCTTCAAATAATCGGGATAGTTCTCTTGCGAGGGCTAATCCGACCCCGGTACCTCCACTTAAAGGTATATCTGTTTGAGTGGATTGATAGAACCGTTCAAAAATTTTGGAGCGTTCTTCATCCGGAATTCCTTGCCCCTGGTCTGAAACGGCAATTGACAGATTTCCATTTGAATTATTCGCCTTCATGGTGACTATGCCTTTATTAGGCGAAAATTTTATAGCGTTGGATAATAGATTGTTGATGATCTTCTCCAGTTTTTCAGCATCGGTTTTTATCCAAAGATCCGGGGGGATATTGGATTCAAATTCCAACTGCACCTCATTCAATTTCGCCAAAGATTCAAAAGAATAAAACACTCTTTTCAGCCATGGAATAAGTTGAATATCAACTCGATTGAGTGTAAGTTTTCCGCTTTCCAGCTTGGAGAGATCCAAAATTTCATTGATGAGGGTAAGCAGTTTTTTGCTGTTGTCATGTGCCAGGCGCAGGTCCTTTTCAAGGAGTTGACTTTTTGATTTTTCCAGGGCGTCCTCAAGCGGTCCGGTTATGAGTGTGAGGGGTGTTCTCAACTCATGGGAGATATTCGTGAAAAACCGGGATTTGAGCTGGTCGAGCTCCCGGAGTTTTTCAGCTTCCTGTTGTTTCAGTTCGAGAGCCAGTTCGGCGGCCTGTTTTTTTCTTCTACTTCGATTGTAATACCATCCGAAGATGGAGGAAGCGAGTAGAAGAATGGATATGCCGCCAAAGAGAATTCTGTTACGGGCATTTTTCTGTTGTTCGATCTCTAGTTGTTGCTGAGCGATTTCCTTGTCTTTTTGTTCGGTTTTGAATTTGACATCAAATTCAGCAAATGCATCGGCTGTTTTCATGCTGTTGATAGAATCGTTGAGCGTGCTCATTTCTTCCTGTACCTCAAAAGCTTCCTGGTACCTTCCTGTTTCTGCATAAGCTTTGGAAAGATTCTTGAGGATAATATGGTGGTTTTTCAGGTTGTTTTGCTCCAATTCAAGGGCCTTTTCCAGGTGCCGGATAGCTTCATGAAAATTTTTCAGCTCAACATTAGATTCGCCCAATAAAAGCAAAGCAATGTTCTCTACCAGTGTGAAATTAATATCTCTGGCTACTTCATAAGCCTGTTGGGCAGCAATTTCAGCCTTGCTAAAATATTTTTTTGAACTATAAGCATTGGCTTTGGTCAGGAGTAATAAGGCAAGATTTTGTGAGTTGGTCTGTTTTTCGGCAATGGCATAAGCCTTGTCAGCATAGAATTCGATCTCCTGATCATCCCGGCCGATATTACAAAGATTTTTATAAGTGATGAACCGGCGATTTTCTTCAGCCCCGACACCTAATTGGTCAAACATGTCAAGTGCCAGCAGCAGATATTCCCGCGCTTCGTCCTCAAGTTCTACCCCCATAAAAGCATCACCTACATTATTGTAAGCATCGGCAATTAGGAATGAATCCTTCATGGCCAGACTGGCCTCAAGTGCTTGCTTGTAATGATCCAATGCAAAGTCCTGTTGGTCTTTCATCTTATAAGCATACGCCATTATGGTATGTTTTCTGAAAGTGAAGAAGTCATTTTCTTTTATCGCAAGAATGCTGTCTAGTCTGGACATGTTCTGGAGCGCCATGTCGAACTTTCCGTGTACTGCAGGGAATAATGATAAGTGGGAAAGACTATACATCATGACAGTGTCACAATCGCATTCAGGCCAGAAAGAAAGTGCCTTTTTGGTAAACAGCAGTGCCGAATCTAGGTCTGTGGTAAGGCTTGCTGCGCCATTGTAAAAGACAGCTTTTTCTTTGGGAGAAGCGGCAACAAGACTGTCGGGTAAGTTTCTCTGTGCAGAAAGGGAGAAAAAGAAACATGAAAATATTACACAAAAGCTCAATTGGGATTTTGTCATAGTGGTTCCGGATGTTTATTCCAAAGTTACTAAAAATGAAAATTCAAAACAGGGAAAAGCTGGTTTCTTGCGAAAAAAAACCTTTTAAGTGATTGATAGTCAGGGTTTGGCGAAAATGAGCAAAGCAATGGCGAATTTGAGAAAGCAGGTTCGGATCAGTGCAGCACATCTTTGCTCCAACGAAAAAACCAAATACATTTTTTCACTTTTTAAATTCAAAACCCATGCGATGCTTCTTGATTTTATGTTTCGTTTCGGCAATGTTTTTGTCCTCACAAGCTCAGGAATTAACCCTGGAGGTCATTGGCAATGCCGGCGATTATTACCAGGATGCGGATGGCGTAAATCTCCACTGGACGGTTGGGGAAATTGCTATCGAACATTACGACAAGGATGAACTTCGGCTTTCTGAAGGATTCCATCAGTTGTACCTGGAAAGTTTTGTGACAGCACTTTGGGAAACACCTGAACTATCCATACCTATGGAAGTTTTTCCCAACCCTACAAGCGGATGGCTCAACATCCGAACAGACAACCCCGAACGGTTTTCCCTGAAGATTTTTAACGTACACGGACAACAATTGACAACCACCGTTTTGGAACAAGGTCAACAAACTATGGACCTTAGCAGCCTTCCTGACGGCCTTTATTTATTGAGCGCATTTTCCGAAAATCAATTAGTGAAAACCTTTAAAATCAACAAAACAGATCTTTAAAATGAAAAAGTTAATTTTAATTATAATCGTACTGTTTGCAGCGATCACTTATAATTTCGCGCAAGCACCTGCGGGCTTTAAATACCAGGCTGTAGCCCGTGATGCAGACAACCAGCCTTATCAGAACGAAAATATTGCTGTCAGGATGAGCCTCATTCGCGACGGAGTCTCCGGAGTGATAGATTATTCAGAACGCCATGAAGTGACTACAACGGATTTGGGTGTTTTTGACCTGCAGATTGGAACCGGTGATTTACTCAACGGAAATTTTGAAAACATTAATTGGGGAAATCATTCCTATTACCTGAAAGTCGATCTCGATCCAGCCGGTGGTACGGATTACACCCATATGGGCGTTAGCCAACTTTTGTCGGTCCCCTATGCATTATATGCAAAAAGAGCGGGTGATAGCGGTTCGGATGCCGATGCTGATCCGCAAAACGAGATTCAGGTGCTCACCCTGAATGGAAATCAGCTGATGCTCTCCAATGGAGGCGGAAGTGTGACTCTTCCTGATTTCAATAATGATGACCAACACCTTTCTTTGACTGGTACCATGTTGACGATCGAGGGTGGAAATTCGATCAACCTTTCATCCCTTATCAACGATGCCGATCCGGATCCGACTAATGAGATTCAGACGCTCAGTCTGAACGGTACCCAGATTTCCTTGTCTAATGGAGGAGGTAGTATCAATTTGCCGACCGGTACGACGGATACAGATGATCAGCATTTGACTCTAAATGGCACGATGTTGTCGATAGATGATGGCAATGCTGTAGATTTATCACCTTTGCAAGACGGTGTCAATGATGCGGATGCGAATCCAATGAATGAGTTACAGACAATTTCTAAAACAGGAAATTTAGTTTCTCTTTCCAATGGAGGTGGTTCTTTTACAGACGAGACCAACGATGCAGACGCAGATCCTCAAAACGAAATTCAAACCCTTAGTCTGAATGGTACGCAAATATCATTGTCCAACGGAGGGGGCAGTATCAATCTACCCAGCGGCACAACGGATACGGATGATCAGCACCTGACATTGAGTGGAACTACCTTGTCGATCGACGATGGCAACTCAGTGGATCTTTCCCCCTTGCAGGATGGTGTGAATGATGCGGATGCCGACCCATCCAATGAGATTCAAACCCTTAGTTTGAATGGTACGCAAATATCCCTGTCCAATGGTGGCGGCAGCATCAATTTGCCGACCGGCACGACAGATACAGATGATCAGCATCTGACTCTAAATGGTACGACCTTGTCGATTGACGATGGCAATTCAGTGGATCTTTCCCCCTTGCAGGATGGAGTAAACGATGCGGATGCTGACCCGCAGAATGAGATCCAGACGATCAGTCTGAACGGCACCCAGGTTACCTTATCCAATGGAGGAGGCAGCTTTAATCTGCCCGCCGGCACAACCGATACGGATGATCAGCACCTGACATTTAGTGGAACTACCTTGTCGATAGATGATGGCAACTCCGTGGATCTTTCCCCCTTGCAGGATGGAGTAAACGATGCGGATGCCGACCCATCCAATGAAATTCAAACGCTTAGTTTGAACGGCACGGAAATATCATTGTCCAATGGTGGTGGTAGCATTAATTTGCCGACCGGTACGACAGATACAGACGATCAGCATCTGACTCTAAATGGAACTACCTTGTCGATTGATGACGGTAACTCAGTGGACCTTTCTCCAATTCAGGATGGTGTAAATGATGCAGACGCTAATCCGACGAATGAGTTGCAAACAATTTCCAAAACGGGTAATACAGTTTCTTTATCCAATGGTGGAGGTTCCTTTACCGATGAGACGAATGATGCCGATGCTGATCCTCAAAACGAGCTTCAGACGATCAGTTTGAATGGTACTCAGGTAACCTTATCCAACGGAGGAGGTAGTTTCAATCTGCCCACCGGTACAACGGATACGGATGATCAACACCTGACATTGAGTGGAACTACCTTGTCGATAGACGATGGCAATTCCGTGGACCTGGCATCCTTGCAGGATGGTGTAGATGATGCAGATGCAGATCCAGCTAACGAGTTACAGACCATTCACAAAAGTGGAGACTTTATCGTGTTGACCAATGGCGGCCAGGTGGAGGATGCAGTAGATGATGCGGATGCGGACCCTTCCAATGAAATTCAGAACCTGACACTCACCGGTAACTCCCTTGAGATTTCAGGTGGGAATACAGTTGACCTTTCGGGTATCGGTGCAAGTGCTGTCTGGAACTCTAATGGTTCGGGAATTAACTATAATACGGGTAAAGTGGGTATTGGAACGGATTCCCCGATTTCAGCTTTGCATATAGAGAGCGACTTCAGCAATGAAATCCTGGTTAAGTCAAATGGTACCGGTAATTCTTTCCTGACATTGCAGACCAATGATGACGCTTTCAGTTATCTCCAGATTACTCAGGCAGATGCAAATAATCCGGTAACCTTTGTCGATGGGACGCCTACGGCAGGAATGGGTATCATCAACACCGGAGTTCATTCAGAAGGTATGATCCTGGCCACCAATGGTTATAAGCCCATTAAATTCATGACAGACGCCACCGCACGAATGATCCTCGATCAGGACGGTAACCTCGGGATAGGAACCAATAATCCCACTGAGATGCTGCACATCAAAGGTACGGATTTCCCCAAAGCCATAGTGGAAGCCACAGGAGATGACAATACGCCTTTTATGACCCTGAAAACAGATGATGGCCTTTATAGTGATTTTGGAATGGAACTGGGAGATACCAGTACAATTGCATCTTATAACGATGGGACACCATTGGCCGGAACAGCATCATTAAATGCAGGTGTGGATACCAGACGATTGGTGCTCAACGCTTCCAATGGCCCCATCCATTTTATGAGTGGTTATGAAACCAGGATGTTCCTCAATAACATAGGACAACTCGGACTCGGAACTACCTCTCCCGAACGTGAAATTCATCTCAAAGGCGGACCGGCGCGTGTGATGCTCGATGCTTTTGGCAGTAACAACGAAGCAGGTGTCCGGCTGAGAAGGAATTTTGATGTATTAGGATATGATTATTTCAATTTTGAACTTCACCCTGATGAAACTTTAGTATCATTTGCAGACGGGACATCGTGGAGTAACGCTGCTGTCCTGGATGCAGGGCTCAATACCGCCAGATTGGCCATTAACAGTGAGGGTGGCCCCTTACAGTTGCTCACCTCAGGACATACAAGGATGTACTTTGATAATAATGGAAAAGCAGGTATCGGAACCATGTCACCACAGTCAACTTTACATCTGCAAGGGGGTAGTGTAGAAGAGTCTTTACTGAGGCTCGAAGGGTCAAACCCCTGGATGGGATTTTACGATAACAATAACCTCAAAGGTTATGTATGGTACGCTAATGCGGATAACAGGATGGTTCTGGCCAATAAAGAAGAGGGTGATATCAGCTTTGATATTGGCTATGGAACAAGAATGACTTTGGATAGTAATGGTGATCTTGGAATTGGAACAAATACCCCGGACACAAGGTTGCATGTAGTCGGTGATGTAAAGATCGATGACAGTACTCCCGGACTTCAGTTTTTCGATGGTAACGACTGGCATGGATATTTTTACTCTGACCTGACTGACATGATCCTGGGGAACGTTCATGATAGTGATATCCTGTTCCAGACCAATGCACTTACGAGAGGTAAACTCGGGAAAGAAGGTTTGGAGTTGCATAACCTTTCCTACAGACTGGATATGAAAAATACGAACGCTACGGGGCCTGTCATTGGTGCTACCTATTCTGATAGTCCGACCAATATGCGTATGGCAACAACCGGCTTGGCCATTTCACCAATGGGGACCGTCGATGCCGGGGATTATCCTCTGCGTGTTGTGGAATCTGGTGTTTATGGTATCAACCTTTTTAACGGAAGTTCTGAATCTGACTGGGAGCTGTATGTTTCTACAGGGGGCGATCTAAGCCTGTATGCCGACAATAGTTTCCGGGGCACTTTTGATGGTACTTCCGGTGATTATACCAGTGCCTCAGACAGAAGGTTGAAAACCAATATTCGAAGTCTGGAATCAACTTTGGAGAAGTTACTAAAACTGGAACCTTCCCGTTATGAGTACATTGCAAATAATCCGACACAAAAAGAATCTATTGGGTTTATTGCACAGGATGTTCAGAAGTTATTCCCGGAACTCGTAAAGAAAAACACAAATGAACGTTCGGAAGGCATTTTTTCTCTGAATTATGCAGGCTTCAGTGTCCTTGCTGTCAAGGCAATCCAGGAGCAGCAGGAGATCATTGACAACCAGCAACAGGAGATCGATGACCTCAAAGCAAGACTGGATAAGATTGAAGCATTGCTGAACAAGTAGGAAAGGCGCTCTCTTTGTTACTTGAGTATGTTGACAGGCGGTACTTGTACCGCCTGTTTTTCATTCCCAGAAATACTATTTTTCCAAAAAATAGTATTTCTCAGCATCAACTCTCCTCATCATAATAAAGCGTATAATACTTCAACCCTTTGGCTTCATCGTACCCCTGAACAATTCGGCTTTCGTTACCGTGGACGTAGACGTGAAAGTTCTTGTCAAGTTTGATCACACTGCGAAAACGTCGTTTTACATCCTTAAAGGCGTTGTTTGAGATCTCAAAAGTATCTGCGACGGGAATGTCTGTCTCTTTGGTGTAATTTTCCGTCGATTGTACCGGTTTAATAATAACCAAGAGTTATCGGAATTATATTTTTTTTCTTCTGACAGTTTAGTAAATATTCGTGATTAGAATACCTCTGATGCCCAAAGCATAGCATCCAAAAAATAAAAAAAGATTGCTCGTCAAGGCTTTCAGCTTTGACTGAGATATGCTTGTAGGACTTGTAGTCCGGGCGGAGCAGGAGATCAACTCTCCTCATCATAATAAAGCGTATAATACTTCAACCCTTTGGCTTCATCGTACCCCTGAACAATTCGGCTTTCGTTACCGTGGACGTAGACGTGAAAGTTCTTGTCAAGTTTGATTACACTGCGAAAACGTCGTTTTACATCCTTAAAAGCATTGTTGGAAATCTCAAAAGTATCTGCGACGGGAATGTCTGTCTCTTTGGTGTAATTTTCTTTATAGGACTTGAAGGTAGCAGCAGTATCAGGATTGGAAAAAACTTCTGTCTGGAAGCTGTCGGTGTCGAAGAACTCATTCTGGGAGAAGTAGGCAATGGTGTTGTTCTTTACTTCGATCTGTTCGTTGGTACTTATCTCGTCATTGGTTTCGGCGAAATGGCGGGCCATGTCCATAAAGTTTTGGGTATAGTGGTAATTATCTTCCCGCTGTTTGATGTTTAGAAAGGAAGTTTTCCAGTATTCGGCCTCCTTTGATTTGGTATCTACGATGCTGACCAGGTAGCCGTCGGTTTTTTCGATATTGAAAATGATGCAGCCCTTATCCAGTTTGTTGATGTTGACACCCGTATGGAAATCGATCTCGAAACCATCTTCTTTTTCATCCACCCGAAGGTAAGTATCCTTGTTTTCTGTTTTGAACAGTCCAATAGCATCCACCAGTTCGTCCTCGACCACACAATCTTTCAGCATCACTACATAAAATTCACCCCCATTGATCTTCGGGTGATTGGATTGTTCGTATAAATGGCGGCTGATATTCCTGGATTGATCCAGCAATGAGTCAGGCTGTTCGAAGATCTTTGCTGCAAAGGAATAGACTTCATTGAGTTCGATATCGGTGCTATGGGAAAAGTTGTAGAAGACCTCGTTTTTAAAAGGTGAAAGGAAGTATTTCAGCAAAAGGTCCTTCATCAATTCACTACCCAACTGCAATTCCTCTTCCGAAAATTTAATGCCTTCCTCCCTGGATTTATTTCCAACTTTGTGGACAAAGGTCCTTCCTAATCTTACATCTGAGAAATTTATCATTCCTGCTTTTTTTACCACATAGTCATAAAGTCATAAAGTGCTTTGTGTGCTATGTGACTATGTGTTTAAAATTATAGTTCAAGTTTCAAAAAACGCCCTGTATGGCTGGTTTTATGTTTGGCAACCTTCTCCGGGGTGCCTTCGCAAACAATAGTTCCGCCACCGCTACCACCTTCAGGCCCGATGTCGATAATATGATCGGCCACTTTGATCACATCCATATTGTGTTCAATGACGACAACGGTATTACCTTTTTCCACCAGTTTGTTTAAAACATTCAGTAAATGCCGAATATCTTCAAAATGTAATCCGGTGGTTGGTTCATCAAGAATATAAATGGTATTTCCGGTATCGCGTTTGGATAATTCCTCGGCCAATTTAACCCTTTGAGCTTCCCCCCCGGAAAGAGTAGTCGCCTGCTGCCCTAAAGTGATATATCCCAATCCGACATCGTTCAGCGTTTTAACTCTTCGATAGATTTTCGGAATTGGTTTGAAAAATTCCACGGCTTCTTCCACCGTCATATCCAGCACATCACTGATGGATTTTCCTTTGTATAAGACCTCCCGGGTTTCGCGGTTGTAACGCAGGCCCATACATTTTTCGCAATGTACATAAACATCCGGAAGGAAATTCATTTCGATTACCCGCATACCGGAACCCTGACATTCTTCGCACCGCCCGCCTTTGACGTTGAAGGAGAATCTGCCGGGTTTATATCCACGGATTTTGGATTCGGGAAGTTCTGAAAATAACTTTCGAATATCCGTAAACAAACCTGTGTAAGTCGCCGGGTTTGACCTTGGAGTTCTACCGATTGGTGACTGGTCAATTTCAATAACCTTGTCCAGGTGATCCAACCCTTCGATGGATTTGTATTTTAAAGGCTTGCCAAGACTTTTGTGGAATTGTCTTCTCAAAATGGGGTAGAGGGTTTCATTGATCAGCGATGATTTTCCGCTCCCGGATACTCCCGTGATACAAACAAAAACGCCCAGGGGAATCTTGAGATTTACATTTTTCAGGTTATGGCCAATGGCTCCTTTTAATTTAAGGTGTTTGCCATTGCTTTTTCGCCTTTTTTTCGGAATCTCGATGGCTTTTTTATTGGTCAGGTAGTCTGCGGTCAGGGTGTGGACCTTTTTTAGGAAATCCTTAGGTATGCCAGCTCCAACCAGTTCGCCGCCGTGCTTTCCGGCTCCCGGACCGAGGTCGATCAGATAATCCGAAGCCAGCATGATATCTTTATCGTGTTCAACTACGATCACAGAGTTGCCAATGGAGGAAAGTTCTTTGAGGGCTTCGATAAGTTTTTGATTATCTCTTTGGTGTAAACCAATGCTTGGTTCGTCCAGAATATAGGTAACTCCGGTGAGTTGAGAGCCGATCTGGGTGGCCAGTCTGATACGTTGAGCCTCTCCCCCTGAAAGTGTTCTGGCCGGCCGGTCAAGCGCAAGGTAAGTCAGGCCTACATGAAGCAAAAACCGCAAACGGAACCTGATCTCCTTCAGTATTTCCGTGGCAATGATCAGTTGACGGTCGGACAAATGATTTTCGATGTCCTCCATCCACTGGCTGAGTTCCACCAGGTCCATAGTGGCAAGATCTGCAATATTTTTGTCATTGAGTTTGAAATGCAGGGCTTCCTGTTTGAGCCTTTGTCCATTGCATTCCGGGCATTTGTCGATCATCATAAAATCCTCCGCCCAGCCGCGAATCTTTTCCGAAGTGGAATTTTTGTACCAGCGGGTCAGCATCTTGATCAGGCCCTGTTCGGCCAGGTCATAGGAATAATCATTGTGTGGATTGACCCGGATATTGAAACTATCATCTCCTCCATGTAAGATGGTTTCCAGGGCTTTTTTGGGAATGTCCTTGATTGGTGTAGAAAAACTGAATTTATATTTTTTGGCAATGGCCCGGAGTTGTTTAAATGTGAGGTTGTCGCGAACTTCCCCAAAAGGGGCAATGCCTTTTTTGTTAATGCTTTTACTATCATCCGGGATCACTTTTTCCATGTCAACCGTATTGACTTTCCCTAATCCTTTACAGGTTGGGCAATAACCGTATGGTGAGTTGAAAGAAAAAGTATTGGGAGAAGGTTCATCGTAAGAAATGCCGGATTCCGGATCCATCAGGTGTTTACTAAAGGTAGAAACTTCTTCGGATTCATAGTCCAGAACCAGCAAAAGACCGTTACCTAGTTTGAGGGCTGCTTCCACCGATTCATTAAAGCGGTCGTTATGCTTTGGATCCATTTTCAGGCGGTCTACCACAACCTCGATATCGTGAACCTTGTATCGGTCGACTTGCATGCCCGGAGTGATCTCAATTATTTCTCCATCCACTCTGACACGTGCGTAACCCTGCTTTCTGGTATATTCAAAAAGCTCGCGATAATGTCCCTTTCGCCCTTTTACCAAAGGAGCTAACAAGGCAATTTTACGGCCTGCATACTGGGTCAGGATATGGTCTTTCATCTGCGCCTCGGTGTACTTGACCATTTTTTTACCGGTCACATGAGAATAAGCTTCCCCTGCTCTGGCAAACAACAGACGCAGGAAGTCGTAAACTTCCGTTACGGTACCAACGGTGGAACGAGGATTTCTTCCGGTAGTTTTTTGTTCAATCGAAATGACCGGACTCAAGCCGGTTATTTTCTCTACATCGGGTCGCTCCATTTCTCCGATGAACTGACGAGCATAGGCTGAGAAAGTTTCCATGTAGCGGCGTTGTCCTTCCGCAAAAATAGTGTCGAAAGCGAGTGATGATTTTCCGCTGCCGCTGATACCGGTAATGACTACCAATTGGTTTCGCGGAATCTGGAGGTCCAGATCCTTGAGGTTGTGTACCCGGGCACCGATGACTTCGATGTAGTCTTCTGAAAAACCATTGAGGTCGGGTGTGTTGTCTTTTGTCATGGATCCCTTTTGCGTTTATTGCTGAACAAAATACGAATGGCGCTTGTTTTAAAATTGGAGCACGAAAAGCAAAAATAACAATTTTTTGTTTTAAATTCTATCCCGAATTTATTGTCTTCTCCTTTACCTTTTTATTGTTGAACAAACCTTTTTGGTCATGTTTGCTGTTTTGTATGTAAATTAGATAGAACAGCTGATGAAAACCAGGACCTGTAAGTATTAATTCAGGTGTTATGAAACTAAAACTATTTCTGCTAAGTTTTTTTTGCTCAGTTAATCTGGCTCTTTTGACCGCTCAGGAACCCTTTACCTGTGGAGGTCAGTATTTTCTTAGTCTTTCTCCAACAGTGACCAGTAATTCAGGACTTTATTTGGTGGAAATCGATCCGGCAACGGGCAATACCGTTTTTGATCCGATTGCAACTTCAGTAGGTGCTACGGTTAACGCGATGGGTTACCGGAGCACTGATAATTTCATTTACGGAGTACATCCGATCAATTTGAACCTATACCGGCTGGGACAAGATGGTGTAGCTGAGTTTCTGGGGGTTCCTTCCGGGATCATTTCCAACGGTTATGCCTATTATGCCGGGGACGTTACGCCTGACGGGAATTACCTGGTATTGCTCGGGCAATCGAATTTTAACGGCATAAATGGGTATCTTGCCTTTGTTGATCTCAATGACCCGAATTACCAGGTGACATCGCTGGAATTGATCAATCCCCTTGAAGGAATTTTTGATATTGCTTTTGACCCGTTTACCGGGGAATTATATGGCTTTAGTACAGGTGATGCCCGATTGGTGAAGATCGATCCGGCAACAGCGACGATCTCCAGTGGTTTTCCGGCACAGCCTCAGGTTAACCAGGTAGGAGCCGTTTTTTTTGATGTTTTTGGGAATTTGTTTGGTTACGGTACCATTAACAATCAGCCGACTTTAGTGGGTATTGATAAAGAAACGGGTATCATGACTTCTCTGGCCAATGGTCCCCCGTCCGGTGGTGAAGATGGTTGTTCCTGTCCATATACCATCGATCTTCAAAAAACGGTGTCAACGGATGTTGCATTACCATGTACCGAAGTGATCTATACTTTTATTATTTCCAATGGTTCAGGAGTTTTGCAGACCGGGCTTCAGTTAACCGATGTATTGCCTGAAGAATTTGAAGTGCTGGAAATCCTTTCCAATCCTTTTGGTGGTATTGAATCCATTAATGACCATGCTTTTGATATCAGTGGAATGAGTGTTCCTCCGGGAATCGACAGTATCCAGATTTTGGTGGAGATCGGGCAGGAAGCTTTGGGCGAATACCAGAATCAGGCTGTTTTGACCGGATTGCCGCCTTCCTTACAGGATGTCGTATTTTCCGATTATCCGGAAACGGTTATCTCACCTGACAGCACACCTATTTTTATCGAACCGCTGGATATTACTTTCATAGAGGAAGAATACTATATATGCCCCGGAGATTTTGAAGTCCTTGATGCATCCCTGTATGGGGTAAGTTATTTGTGGAACGATGGTTCAGTGCTTCCGATTCGGGTGTTGGAAGAGCCGGGAGATTATGCGGTTACCGTAACCTCTGGTTGTGATCAGGTGGTCGCTAATTTTACGGTCATACAGGAGTTGGAATATACTTATCTGGATGAGCAGTATTACATATGTGAAGACGAACCAATTGTGCTCGATGTATCCGAATATGGAGATATTTATCTTTGGGATAATGGTTCGGAAGAGCCCCAGAAGATTGTGGATGATGTAGGTACACATGCTGTTACCGTTTATGACGGATGTGATGTTTCGATCATCGATTTTGAAATTTTAATAGAAGACTTTTTCGTGGATATCATTCCTGAATATATACAGATCGACCTTGGCATGTCTGCTCCGATTAATGCAATATATTATGCCGGGGATGCTCCGGTTACTTTTAGTTGGCTGGATCCTTTGGGCGGGACCCTATCCTGTCAGGACTGTTTAGATAATGTGGCTTCACCCCTTGATGATGTAATGTATACGCTTCTGATGTCCGTTGAAAACGGATGTGTCTACCAAGATTCCGTGGAAGTTGATGTGAGGAAGGATCGTGCGGTTTTTATTCCTAATGCCATCAGTCCGAATGGAGACGGAATCAATGAATACTTCTATGTTCAAAGTAAATTGAATAATGTGGAAGTAAGTAAAATGAGCATCTTCGATCGCTGGGGAAATCTGGTGTTCATGACGGAAGATATTCCTGTGAATCAGGAGAGCGTAGGCTGGGATGCCCGCTATAATGGAGAGCCCGTCCAGAGTGGGGTTTTTGTTTACGTAATTGAGTTGAAATTTATAGACGGCTTCATTCGGTTGCGGAAGGGTGATGTTACGGTGATCAGGTAGTTGCTGGTTACTGGTGCGGACTCTTAATAATTCAGGTAATTTAGTGAAAACTAAATACCTTGCTTATGAACTAACAGCTTGATTGCACCGTGCTTCAGCGCGGTGGTTAAAATAAAGTAGATACCCGAGGGCTTTAGCCCTTTCGTACATTAACAAAAGGCCTAAAGGCCTGAAATTCTACTCCAATCAATGGGCACCGCGCTGAAGCACGGTGCAATTGAGATATTTTAAAACAACTTCAATAAAACCAAGGACTTTTCCTTAGTGTAATGTTGATTCAAAACCCTATTGTTTGTCTAGCACTTTTTAAGAGTCCAGCCTACCACGAGTTTATAAGAATTCGCACAAGTTGCTGGTTGCCGGTTAAATTCAACCAGCAACCAGCAACCCGATCAATCCTCAATATCCAAAACCTCATCGATCCTTGCCAGCACATCCTTGTAGTGGAACTGGGTAGGTTCATGAGCATTCCGGGAGGCTGCTCTTGTCAGTTTACTTCTCAGTTTCATCAGCGATCCGCGGGCTGCAGATTTGACATCGGAAACATCCAGATTATTCTTTTCATCTTTTATCAGTTTGAACATCAGTTCGACGTGGGCCTTTTGAAGGTTTCGGCGATAAACATCTACTCTGGCATTTGAATTTACTTCGGACCAGATACCGTTTTGCACATCCCTGAAAAGATCGATCAGCGCATAATTGTTTCTCGCCATGGCCTCGGCTTCGATCAGTCTTTTCATGCGATTGGTTTCAAATAACTGATTCAAAGTGGAAGTTTGCAGGCTGCCTATTCTGTCCACAATACTTCTGCCGCCGATTCGCTGAAGAATCTCCGGTTCAATCAGCCATTCAGGAGTTTCAAAAAGTTGTTTATTGATAAACCTTACAGCTTCCCGCTGCTTTTTGGCAGCAACAGGGGTAAACACTACACCTTCTTCATCAGCTGTTTTGCGGTATTCATAAACGCCTCCCACATTGGTTCTAACGTGACGCATGTACCTCCCCAATTGGGAATATACATTGCCGTACATTTCAGCAAGTTGGCTGAAATCTTTTCCTTCCTGGCTCGACCACTCTACCAGTTCAGGAACAATACGCTTAAGGTTGTTGATCCCCATTTTACTGGCGTAAACAGCATCATCGCCAAGGTCTTCCGTCTGGGAAGTCGGGTCTGCAGGGTTGCCTCTCTGTTGCCCGTATCGGTAGATTGGATTACCGGCTTTTTCTTTAACCCATTCATTGAGGGTGGAAGCTTCGTCGTCCGCTGATTTTACATCAGGTAACAGTTTGTAACCATAATAAATCGACCAATCGTCGTAATCGCCAATCCCGGGATAAAAGTTCGTCACTCCGTCCTCTGGTTGCGCTATGTAATTAAAGCGTGCATAATCCATGATGGATGGGGCAGTGCCGTGGTTGTCTGTGAATGTTTTACTTCTCAATGAATCAACTGGGTAAGCAACGGAAGAACCCATGTTGTGTGGTAATCCAAGCGTATGTCCAACCTCATGTGCAGCAACGAAACGGATGAGTTGCCCCATCACTTCATCTTCAAAATCAACGGCTCTTGCTGCCGGGTTACATGCTGCAGTTTGTATCAGGAACCAGTTTCTCAGCAGGCTCATCACATTGTGATACCAGATGATATCGCTTTCCAGGATTTCTCCGGTTCTTGGGTCGTGGACATGTGGGCCCATGGCATTTTGGATCTCCGTTGTCACATATCGCAAAACGGAATAGCGGACATCTTCCGGACTCCAATCCGGGTTTTCTTCTTCGCTTGGCGCTTCTTTACCCATGATGGCATTTTTGAAGCCCGCTTTTTCAAAACTGGCCTGCCAGTCATTGACACCCTGGATGAGATATGGCACCCATTTTTTTGGTGTGGCCGGGTCGATATAATAAACGATGGGTTTAACAGGCTCAACCAATTCACCGCGGAAGTATGCTTCCGGATCTTTCGGTTCCAGACGCCATTTGGTGATGTATCTGCGTTTTGCGGCACGTTGTTCTTCTACACCATAGTCCGTTTGTTGAATGGAAAAATATCCTACACGGGCATCGTAATACCTCGGAACCATAGGTTCTTTTGGCAATCTGATGAAAGACTGATTCATGCCGACAGATAAAGTCTGTGTAACCTGATTATCCGGTAATTTTTTGCCTTTATAAGTCAGTACATGGCGGACCTCGATGTTGTCGGGGAAGGCTTTCATATACTCGACAAAACTCCTTGTCTTGTCAAGTCCGCTGATCTGAAAATTTTTTCTTTGTTGCTCACTTAGTGCTCCGATCATGGGAATATCCGTAGTGAAAAAAGGAGTAGCTTCGACGACGTAAGCAGTACTGTCCTTTGAAGGAGTTTTGATCATGAATACATCAATGACCGGTTCGAAATTGTTATTTTTTACGGACTGATAGATAGGTTGGTCGAAACTGGCGACACTATTGTAGGAAACTGATCGGAGGACAAGGGTATTGTCCTGCTTTTGCCAACGGATTACCTGTTGTGGTCTGGATCGCATACCTGCTCCTCCAAAGTTAAGGTTTTTTACATGACCGGAAATTCGACTGACGACGAGGATTTCCTCTTCCAGGATTTCTTCCTTTATTTCGAAGTAGTATTTATTGTCGATTTTGTGAATATCGAAAAGCCCCTTCATAGTAGTCGCTTTACCGGTGATGAGTTCGTCATAGGGATGTTTTTCCTCTTTTTCCGGCTCATCTTTTTCCGGCGTGTCCTGGGCTAAAATGAACAAAGGACACAGAAATAAAAACAGTAAAAATGCTGTCGTTTTAAGGTAAATGGATTGATTTTTCATCGAATGTATTTGTATGGTTCAGGTATGAATTATAGTCGATTATTTTTTATAAAAGTTCGAAATACATCATCACTGCAGCTGTCACAGTAAAAAATGATAAAATCATATTTCTTTGGAATTGCCTCCAGTCCAGATCTTTTGAGTTTATTTTAAAAATATTATAAACGAACAAAGAACATCCAATGATGAGAACAGGAAAGCTCAGAATTTGCTGAAGGCTCATGTTAATTATTCATTCATTTTAAACTTGTATAGCCGGGTTCCATCCTCTTTCTCCTCATAGCCATCAAAATACCAGCCTTTGCTATCCATAATGGCCTTGCCAATAATGCTGATGGCCAGATCTCTTTTGGCCTTTCTTCCTCTGACTATCAGTTCTTCTTTCAGCTCTAGCCGGTATTCTTTAATATCCCCCTGGTATGCTTCTATAAACATAATAGCATCCTCTGCAGATTCAGCTGCCTGGATGTGTTCAGGTGTGTTTTGACCACAGGCAATAAAGAGCAATGAGATAAAAATGAGTTTTTTCATGTTTGTTTTTATTTTTTCCTTCGACAAGGTCCCTGCACTGCGTGCACACGGATCTGTTGATGTCGCCTTTCTTCCTTTAGCCTGGTCAAAGGCAAAACCTTGAATAAATATCGTCTACCGTAAATCGTTCACGGTAGGCCGGCTTAAATTTTCTCTTTTTCTCCTACATTGATCAATTGGGTGGCTAAAATGGAAATTATACAATAGGCAAGGAAGTAATAAAATCCCTCGTGTAACTGGGCATGGATATTGTCATCGGATTTAGTGGCCAGGAATGCAAGAAATACTCCTACGACAAACACATCGGCCATGGACCACTTGCTGATGGTGGCGACAAACCAGTGCAGCAAAGTACGGTTTTTTATTTGTTTAAAAAACAGAACGACCAACAAAGTGAGGGCCTTGAATATGGGGACCAGTACGCTAAATAATAAAATGAGGTTGGCAACCAGGTTATTATCATTTTCCCAAAGGGTGCGGATGGTCTTCATAATGCTTTGGGTGCTGTCATGAAGTCCGATTTCTCCGATGATGGGGATTTTGGCACCGACATAGATACTAAGGATCGGTAGAGTCAATCCAGGGTACAGGCAGATCAGTGAAAGGATTATAAGTATTAAGGCAATGATGTTTCTGGGTGTCATGTCCGATTTTTTGAACAAATATATGAATTTAGGTTTAGGCTAAGGCGGAGGCTAAGGCAGAGGAACATCGGTTATTATTTTTTACCCCAAACGATTATTTCTTTTTAGAGACCCTGAGCAGAGGGATTTTCATTTCCTGTTCGGAAGATTCGATCAATATTTTTAACCGTCGTTGCCGGGTATCCTCCCGCTTGGCACTCATCACCCAGTGGATGGATGATTTTTTATAGGAGGGAGCCAGTTTTTTACTGTAAAAAGTCCAGGCCTTGGAGTTGGTTTTGAACTGTTTAACATATTCAGCAGCCAGTTTCTGTGCTTTTTGTTCAAAGGAATAGATTTTTGATTTACTTTTTTTCCTGTTTTCCCAGGCTTTGATACCGGCTGGTCGCATCAATCCTTTTTCAGTCAATACTTCCACCTTTTTAATATTGACTGCACTCCAGATACTTGTTGGCCGCCTGGGAGTAAACCGGATCATATAACTATCTTCATCGATTGACTTCCGTAACCCGTCGATCCAACCGTAACATAGGGCTTCATCCACTGATTCTGACCAGGTATAATTAGCCTTTCCGGAGTTTTTCTTGTAATAACCCAGCCACAATTCCTCTACTTTGTTATGATTTTCGTTAAGCCATTGCCGCCATTCGGCCGGGTTTTTGAAGAATGTGGGTTGCATAATAAAGGATTTTAAAATTTTGTGCTAAATAAAACACTATTGATGCATTAAAATTCTTGAAAAAAGAAAAAATGTAAAATTTAAAATAAAAATAATTATCTTTGCGCGAAGAAAAATTTACATTATTGCGAAAGAATTGTTGATGCTGCGCACGATTTACACTTCTTACATGGCATTGAATTAACCGACCACCCTTGAACTATTGACTCGAGATCACGAGTACGTCTTTGCTGTTCATATTATTTGGATGCTTCCCAAACAATAAACAATTCTAAAAATCATATTTTCTTCCTAACCCAAAGGTAACAATACAAAACTGTTTCTGATATAAAATGGGAAAAGGTAATCCCATTGGGAATTCCTGCATTTGAGGAAAAAAATGCTGCCAGGTGGCCACCTGTAAATGCAAAGTTGCTTTTCCTATTGCCTGGCATAATGTAAGGCAACTATCTCTTTTTTACCCAAAGCAAAAACATGAAGGCGTCTTCATAACCAAGGTTGCTCTGCAACTGGAGGTTAGGGTATTTATTTTTTTAACTTAAACCACCTGTATTATGAAAGTTCTAAAACTGTGGCTCGTTCCTGTGTGCCTGTTATTGACCTGTGGGTCATTGTTGCAGGCACAGTTTCTGGAACGCCAGCTCATTTCACCATTTGGTCATTTGAGTATGACCAATGATCTCCATGTTTCCGGGACTGCCGGAGAGTTAATTGTTTCCACCGTTTCGACAGCTTCTGTAACAGCTACCCAGGGATTTCAACAACCCAATCTTGAAGACCTGGTAGGTACCTTAGAATTAAGTGATTTGGCCATTCAGATTAGTGTTTTCCCGAATCCGGTTAGTAGCCAGCTAAATGTAGAATTTGTCACCGAAGAATCTGCCGATGTAACTGTAGAATTGTATGATGTAACGGGACAGCTTGTTTTTTATTCCTCCCGGATCAATGTCCCGGATCGACTAACAGAAGTCGTTGATTTTGGCAGATTTCCTACCAGCCAGTATTTCCTGATAGTAAAAGATGAAAAGAACAGATTATTGAAAACCTTTAAAGTACAAAAACATTGACACGCAATGACCAGTATGTGAAGTAATCAAGTTAACAACCAAAAAATTTAGAACATGAAGAAATTATATAAATTACTGTGCTTTGTATTATTGATGCTGAGCGCAACTTTTGCTTTTTCTCAAAGCCCGAATGGTTTGAATTACCAGGCTGCTGCGAGGGATAATTCAGGCAATTTAATTACCAATACTTCTGTAGATGTAAAATTCACCGTTCTGCAGGGGGTAACTTCCGTTTATACGGAAACCATTTCAACCAGTACCAATGCATATGGACTGTTTAACGTAGTGGTCGGAGATGGTTCCGCCGCGTTTGATGCCATAAACTGGGGGAGTGGAGTACATTCCATGAAGGTCGAACTGAGTGTGAACGGTGGTGCGTTCCAAGACCTGGGAACAACCCAGTTAAGGCCAGTACCTTATGCGGAATATGCCGAAGATCTTGTGAATAAAATATGGAATGAAAATGGAAATAATATTTACTATGACAACGGTGACGTGGGCATTGGAACTATGAACCCGCAGGAGAAACTAGATGTAGATGGCAAATTAAGAGTGGTAGATGTCCCGCTGTATTTTGATGATGAACCTATCAGGATCGTAGTGCATGATTCCCTGAATGATCAGGTCCTTAAATGGATTCCTATTGACAGTCTTCAAGGCCCTGCCGGTCCTGCTGGTCCTGCTGGTCCCGCCGGTCCTGTTGGCCCTGCTGGCCCTGCTGGTCCTGCTGGTCCCGCCGGTCCTGCTGGTCCCGCCGGTCCTGCTGGTCCCGCCGGTCCTGCTGGTCCCGCCGGTCCTGCTGGTCCCGCCGGTCCTGTTGGCCCTGCCGGTCCTGTTGGTCCTGCCGGTCCTGTTGGTCCCGCCGGTCCTGTTGGTCCCGCCGGTCCTGTTGGCCCTGCCGGTCCTGTTGGCCCTGCCGGTCCTGTTGGTCCTGCCGGTCCTGTTGGCCCTGCCGGTCCTGCTGGTCTCGCTGGTCCTGTCGGCCCTCCTGGACCGCAAGGGCCTCCTGGTGAAATTGGTGTTCCGGGTGAAGATCTTGTTGTAAGGGATAGTGATGGGAATATCGTATTCATCGTGGATGCGGAAACCGGAATTTCCGATCATTTTGGGACGGAGTATTACTGGGACGGGATCGTAAATTATGAGGGATATGAAGGATATGGTCCCATTATTCTTTATGATTCTGAGGGGAACCCTGTCTTTTGGGTAGATGAAGAAGGCAATTCTTATCATGGAGGCGTTGAGGAATTTGCCGGTGGTTTATTTGTTCCGTTGGAAAATGGTGGCCAGGCACAGATAGGTCCTGAGGGTATAACTATTTTTGATGCCGACGGCAATGTGGTGTTTGATGTTGACGAAGATGGGAACTCTTTTCATGCCGGAAATGAAACCTTTGCCGGTGGTATAACAGTTCCGTTGGACGGAGGCGGTTTTTATGAAGTAACCCCTGAAGGTGGAATCAACTTGTATGATGCGGATGGGAATTTGGTCTATGGAGTTGATGAAGAAGGCAATTCCTATCATGCGGGAATAGAGATTTTTGATGGCGGACTGGGTGTACCCTTGGCTGGTGGAGGTATTCTCGACCTGAGTCCTGATGGCGGCATTACGATATATGATGCCGATGGCAATGTGGTATTCAGTGTAGATGAGGAAGGTAATTCATATCATGCCGGATTGGAGACTTTTGCTGGTGGTATTACAGTTCCATTGGAAGGAGGCGGTTTTTATGAAGTAACCCCTGAAGGTGGAATCAACTTGTATGATGCGGATGGGAATTTGGTCTATGGAGTTGATGAAGAAGGCAATTCCTATCATGCGGGAATAGAGATTTTTGATGGCGGACTGGGTGTACCCTTGGCTGGTGGAGGTATTCTCGACCTGAGTCCTGAGGGTGGCATTACGATATATGATGCCGACGGTAATGTGGTGTTCAGTGTAGATGAAGAAGGCAATTCCTATCATGCAGGAATGGAAACCTTTGCCGGTGGAATAACGATTCCTCTAGATGGCGGGGGATATTATGAAATGACTCCGGAAGGAGGCATTAATATTTACGATGCGGATGGGAATCTGGTATATGGAGTAGATGATCAGGGCAATTCCTATCATGCCGGTCTTGAGTTGTTTGCAGGAGGACTTTGGGCGTCTACGGAAGGAGGAGGAAGATTCGAGGTTTCTCCGGAAGGAGGTATAAGAATGGTTGACCTGAATGGAAACGTGCTTTTTGAAGTTTACCCTAATGGAGAATCCTATCACGCAGGAGTAGAAGAATTCGAAAACGGGCTTTATACACCACTCAATAATGGTGGGCAGGTTCAGTTCTCACCTGATGGGATCGCTGTATTTGATAATGCCGGTAACCTTGTTTTCTGGGTAAATGAAGACGGATTTTCTTTCCATGGAGGCCTTGAGCAATTTGCTGGAGGGCTAACCGTACCTTTTGATAATGGCGGTGGTTTTGATGTGATGCCCGACGGGACTCTTACCATGTATGACGGGGAAGGCAATGTGGTTTTCTCTGTAGGACCAGACGGTACTTCCTACCATGGTGGACATGAAATCTTTGCCAATGGATTAACGGCCTTTAGTGCAGAACCGAGTCAGCCGTCTATCAATGCCGAAACTATTTTTGCAGGACAAATATTTGCTGAAGTAAAGGAATTTCGCATCGATCATCCACTTGATCCTGAGAATAAATATTTGCACCATACCAGCGTGGAGAGTTCAAAACGAACGAATATCTACAATGGTAATGTGGTTTTGGATGAAAACGGAGAAGCCGTGGTAACAATGGATGACTGGTTTGAAGCATTAAATTCCAATTTTACTTACCAGTTCACGCCAATAGGCGGACCGGCTCCCAATCTCTATGTGGCAGAGGAGATCAAGGGCAATCAATTCAAAATTGCCGGCGGTACTCCAGGGCTGAAAATCTCCTGGCAGGTGACCGGTAACCGAATCGATGAATTTGCCAGGGCTCATCCGTTTGTATTGGAAGAAGTGAAAACTGCGGAAGACAGGGCCAGGGAGCAACTAATGAAAGAAAGGCAAAAACCGGTTATAGATCAAAAAGAGGCAGATCAGAAATTACCGGTGAGGCTTATGAATGAAGGTAGAAATTAATGGTTAATACCCGGGAAGCGGTTCCGCTCAGGAACTGCTTCCTTTTAATGTTGAAGTTTTTTCCAAAAATGAACTCCCTGGTGTTTGAGATACACTCTCCGCAAGTATCATCATCTCCCGGTGTTTGTTTTTTCGTTTTGGATTTGGTGAAACCGGACCAAAGCCTTGCCTATTTTTTTGAGTTGTTTTTTACCAGGTTTGTCGACGATATGAGCAGAGATATATTTTTTGAGAAAAATGGGCTTTTTTTCCATTTTATCACCTTTTTGCCGGTTGAGGAACCAATGATCCTTGTGGTGAAAAATTCCTGCTTTTTGAACCAGGTTAATAACTTTACCAGTCTTTTAGCACCCTTGAATCCTCCATCTTCAAAAATGGTTAGCAGGAATAACCCCGATCCGTGTTCAGTAGATAATTAGAATTGCTGATGCCACCCTCCATTGGATGGAATTCCTTCAGGCCCAGACTATAGGCGGCAGCAATTTTTTGTATCTCCTTTTTTGATATTTTGGTATATGTAGCCATGTAATTATCTGAAAAACGTCTCTGGTCTTAATATTGACAAATTTTAGGGTGCACCTAAATTGAGAGTTGTTAAAAAATAATGGTTGACGTTTGATTATTACCTAAAGAAAGGAAGGCTGGCTCACCGATCGAATCACTCCCGACCCTAAGGGTTTCCCTGTCGGCGGGACAGGTTTGTTCATCGCTCAGCGATCCTTTTTTGCTAAGTAGAAGGAGGAAAAGAATACGTTTGATGAAAGAGAATTTTACAAAAGGGAGAAAAAGACCATTTCAGATCATTGAGCACAGAGTGATCGTTGAGCTGAAATGAAATAGAATGATTTTTTGGAGATAGATTTATCTTTTAATTCACATAAGATATTTTGATGGTTTTCACTTTTCCATTGTTCCAATCTTCCAAAAGAAAAATGATCAGCGAAAATCTGCGAAATCAGCGTGAAACAAAAAACATTGCGGTTGGGAAAATGAATTTGAACTAAATGGACAATTTTAAATAACCGATCCTTTCTTCCATAAAAAATCAAAAACATCCTCCCGGGCATAATGACCGACGACATCGAAGTCGAACTTGCTTTTGGAAACTTCTTCAAGGTCAAGTTCGACTGTGATGATCGTTTCCTCATTGTAAACCGGGCCGGCAAGCACTTCCCCAAGCGGGGAGATCACTGCACTGCCGCCACGGCACATGATGTCCGGTTCCGTTTCGATTTCCTTTTGCAAATAATCGGGGTAATCACCTTTTGTCACGAACTGGTTACAGCCAATGACATAGCACCGTCCTTCGCAGGCAATGTGAATCAGGGTCGATAACCAGGTGTCCCGGGAATCTGCTGTGGGAGCCATATAAATCTGAATGCCTTGCTGGTAAAGCGTCATCCTGGCCAGTGGCATCAGGTTTTCCCAGCAGATGAGTCCGCCCAGTTTGCCGAAGGATGTGTTGTGGACTTTCAAGGTACTGCCGTCGCCTTCACCCCAAATGATTCGTTCGGTTCCGGTAGGTTTGAGTTTTCGATGTTTGCCGACGATGCTTCCTGTTTCATCAAAATACAGGATGGAACAGTATAGAGTCCCATTAATCGGATCTTTTTCTGTTACGCCAAGAACCACAAACACACCTGTTTCCTTGACAGCAATACTGATCTGTTGACAATATTGATCCCCAACTTCGATGCTGTTTTCATAAAAAAGTTGCCATAGTTCCCGCCCGGCTTTACCCCGTCGCCCGACAACGGTGTCAAAGGAAAGCCCCCTGGGATAACCGGGAATAAAAGACTCGGGAAAGATTAAAAGTTGGCAGCCTTTTTGGGCACCTTCCCTTATTAGAGCAATTACCTTGTCGACAGTATGCTGAATATCGAAGATAACCGGTGTTGCCTGAACGATTCCTGCTTTGACTTTTTTCATGCTAAAAGATGTGTATCAAATGTAATTTTAAATATACGCTGAATTCAAATAACCAACAAAACCGTACATTTGTACATGCCCAGGTCAGAAAAGGATATCCGATTTTATAATGAAGCTTTTACCGAGGCCCTCGACATGCTCAATGAGGCCCAGCGGGAGGCTGTAGAACAAATCGATGGTCCGGTGCTCACGATAGCAGGGCCAGGTACCGGTAAAACCCACATCCTTACCGCCCGCATCGGCCGTATTCTGATGGAGACAGATACTCAGCCACATAATATCCTGTGCCTTACTTTTACCGATGCAGGGGTTGTAGCTATGCGGGAAAGATTGCTCGAATTCATCGGGCCGGAAGCTCACCGGGTTCATATTTTTACTTTCCATTCTTTTTGCAATAACATCATTCAGAATCACCTGGAACTCTTCGGGCGCCACGAACTGGAACCTTTGAATGAACTGGAAAGGGTGGAACTCATCCGCAAAATGATCGATGATCTCGACCTGGAACATCCTATCAAAAAAGGGCGCGCAGATATTTATTTCTACGAAGGGCATCTGCATAAATTGTTCCAACGGATGAAGGCTGAGGATTGGTCTGTCCAAAAGGTCCACAGGGCCATTGATGCATATCTGGACGATTTGCCTAAACGAGAGGAATACATCTACAAGGTCAAAGGCAAAGATTTTAAAAAGGGAGACCTGAAAACTGCTTTGCTGGAAGCAGAACAAAAGCGGATGGAATTACTTCGTGCAGCGGCAGATCTTTTCCCTGTCTATGAAGCTGCAATGACCAATGCCCGTCGATACGATTTTGACGATATGATCCTTTGGGTGTTGCGCGCGTTTGATGAGCATGAATCTCTTCTGAGGACCTATCAGGAACAGTACCTTTATTTCCTGGTGGATGAGTATCAGGATACCAATGGGGCGCAGAATGAACTGTTGCAAAAACTCATTAATTTCTGGGAAAATCCAAATGTTTTCATCGTAGGGGATGATGATCAGTCCATCTACGAATTCCAGGGGGCGCGTTTGAAAAACCTGGTGGATTTTCATGATCAATATGAAGAAGACCTGAAGTTAGTGGTTTTGAAAAATAACTACCGTTCTTCCGGAGCGGTATTGTCCCTGGCGGAGAATTTGATCAATTTCAACCAAAAGCGCATCGTCAATAGTCTGGGGAGTCGCGGTGTGGAGAAATCGCTTATTCCTAGCCATCCGGAATACTCCAAGACCTCTGTTACACCGCAAGTCATTTCCTGGCCGGACAGGTGGCAGGAGATCACCGGAATTGTTCAGGAAATTGAACGCCTTAAGCAAACTGGTGTACCGCTTGAGGAAATGGCGGTAATTTATGCACAACATAAACAGGCAGACCAACTTTTTGCGTTGCTGGAAAAAAAAGGGATTACCTATAACAGTCGACGCAAAGTGAATATCCTGGACCTGCCATTGATCAGAAATCTCCGGATGTTCCTGGAATACCTTAATCTGGAATATCGACGCCCATTTAGCGGTGAGCATCTGTTGTTCAAAATACTGCATTTTGCTTTTTTGGAAATCAGTTCATCTGATCTCGCTTCACTTAGCCTTTACATGGCCAAACAGCATAAAAAGGAAGTTTACTGGCGTCAGGTGATCGCTGATCCGGCGATGCTGAAAAAAGCCGGGGTGAGTAATCCGGAACCATTGATGAGGTTTGCGGCCTTAAATGATACCTTGCAAATCGCATTGGCCAACGAGTCGATTCCGGTATTCATGGAAAAAATCATCAATCGAAGTGGCTTGTTGAAGTATATCGTTGAGCATGAGGACAAGTTGTGGCTCATGCAGGTATTGAACACATTTTTTGGATTTATCCGCCAGGAAAATATTCGCCGTCCGAGGATGACGCTGCATACTTTAATAGGTTTGTTGAAGAGCATGGATGATAACCGGTTAGCGATTGGTCTGGAGAAAGTCGTTCAGGCACATGAAGGAGTAAACCTTATGACTGCTCACAGTGCCAAGGGGCTTGAGTTTGGTTATGTTTTTCTGCTCGATTGCGTCAAGGATTTTTGGGAACCGAAAAGCCGGACTTCCTACCAGTTCAAAATGCCGGATACGCTTACTTTTTCCGGAGAGGAGGATCCAATGGAGGCACGACGTCGTTTGTTCTTTGTGGCATTGACAAGAGCAAAGCAAGGACTTTATATTTCTTACAGTGAATTGGAAAAGGGCAAACCCCTGCAAAGGGCCATTTTTGTGGACGAAATCGTATCAGCGGGAGAAATCAATCAGGTAAAATCAACGGTTTCGGATGATGAATTGGTGGAAACCACCCTTTTACAATTACAGGAAACCAGTCGACCTAATATAGACATACTCGAAAAAGCGGCCATCGATGCCTTGTTGAAGGATTTCAGCCTTAGTGTGTCTGCCATGAATCGTTACCTGAAATGCCCTTTGAGTTTTTATTACGAACGCATTCTAAGAGTGCCGACGTTGATGAGTGAAGCTGCCGCTTATGGAACGGCGATGCACAATGCCCTTCAGCGATTATTTGAAAGAATGTTGCTCTCCAAAACAAAGACCTTCCCGGATATACCTCATTTGCTACGGTTTTTTGAAAACGAAATGTTGCGCCAAAAACATCATTTTTCTGCAAAAGAATATGAAAGGCGTCTGGAAATGGGGAGACGAAACCTGGAGGCACTGTATCGTCAGCAGGTAAATAACTGGCACAAGAATGTCAAGGTTGAGTTTGTGATCAATAATCTGGAAATAGGAGGCGTACCTGTTAACGGCACTATTGATAAACTCGAATTGCATGAAGGCATGACCGCCAAAATCATCGATTACAAAACGGGGAGTATGGATTCCTCCAAAAGGTCAAAAATGACCAAAACCAATCCGTTGGGAGGAATCTATCGAAGACAAGTGATCTTCTATAAGTTGTTGGCGGAATATACTCAGGGCAATACGGTTACAAAAACCGTCATACAATACCTTGATCCTGACGATAAGGGCTTTTTTAATGACAAAGAAATTCGTATATTACCAAAGGAAGTCGAGTCTGTGAAAACCATGATCCGTGAAACATGGGAGGACATAATGGCCCACCGGTTTTATGAAGGTTGCGGTAAACCGGAATGTGCGTGGTGTTCTTTTGTAAAAGACAATGTTTACCCTGGTAGTTTCAGTGATCCGGAGATCGAAGCACTTGATGATTAAAGCGTAACGTCCTCATATAAATTCCAAACAAATGAAGAGCATTGAAAAACTATATGATGCATTTGGAGAACTCATTTATGTAATCGCCATGGCGGATGGGGAGATTCAGCAGGAAGAGCTCAGGGCGATCGAAGAGAAACTGTCCAACCACCCCTGGGGAGAGGCCATTCAGTGGTCCTTCAATTATGAAGTGAATAAACATCATTCCATTGAAGACCTTTACGACAAGGTGATCAATTATTGTGAAATGCATGGCCCGGAACCGGAATACCAGTTTTTGATGGACGTCATTGAAGAAGTTGCCAAAGCCAGTTCCGGTATTGATCCGGAAGAGCAAAAAGTGATGGATGATTTTGTCCATGATCTCACCGAGAAATTCAAACGCGATATAGAGCGGATAAATCAAGGGTGATTTCCGAATTATTCAACCACAAAAAATACAACATTGGCCCAAATTATTCGGCCAAAATCGAAGAAAGTAAAATTAAATTGAAAAGACTAGAAAAATAAGTCTTTGAAATCAATGCGTTGATTCCAAAATTTAATTCCTGATCACTTTTCTGAAAATATCTATCTTTGCGCTTTTTCAAAGCTCAGGCATGTAACAAGCTGAGCGAGCAATTACTTTAAGATGGTACCTGCGAAGAAGACGTTATTTTACTGGTTGATGCGTGAATGGTGTTATATAGCAAGTAGGCTGTATTTTAAAAGGGTCGAAACCGAATACCTCGAACCATTGCCAAAGGATAAGCCCATTATCTTTGTAGGCAATCATTGTAATACCTTCATAGATCCGATACTCATTTCTGTAAATTCGAGATTGTACCCCGCTTTTTTAGCGACGGCCGCAGCTTTCAAAAATCCACTGGTGGCAAAATTCCTCCATGCCATTCGCATGCTACCGATTTACAGGAAGAGAGATGGCGGTGATACAATCAAGAAGAATGAGAAGATCTTTGATATTTCCATCGAACAATTAGAGGCAAATCTGCAATTTGTCATATTTGCGGAAGGGAGCCATTCCCGTTTCAGAAGGTTACGGCCGTTTAAAAAAGGCTTTGCCAGGATCGGTTTTTCAGCCCTGGAAAAAAACAATGGAAATATCGATGTGCAGGTCATACCGGTAGGGGTGGAATACCGACAGTATCGAAAAATGCACCAGGAAGTATTACAAACCTATGGTAAACCCATTCCCCTAAGGGAGTATTGGGAGGATTATCAGAGGGACAAAGATAGCACCATATCGAAGTTGACGGAGCACGTATATGGTGATTTAAAAGAATTGCTCATTCATATTCCAACAGAAAAGCATTATGAGGAGGTGGAATCTCTTCGGAATATTTCCCGACCCTGGTTATATGATGTTTCAGGATTGAGAAACCCGGGACTTCATGATAAACTTTTGGCGGAGCAGGAAATGATCGCTGCTCAGACCGCTTTTGAGACTAAGGAACCGGAGGCGATGGATGCATTTGGTCAGAAGATACAGACTTTTCAGAAGTTCCTCGATAAACATAATTTCAGGAGCCACCTCGTACAAAATGCTCCGTATTCACCTTTATTGTTAGTGCTTCAGTTAGTGCTGATGTTGCCATTTGTGCCCTTATGGCTGTTTGGGGTATTCACGAGCTACCTTCCTTATAAATTACCCGGGGTTATTGCCAATAAACTCTTCCGGGATGATATGTATCACGGCGCAGTCAATTACGCTGGCGGCCTTTTCTTCTTTTCTGCAACCTGGATCATCGAGACCTTGTTGGTTTTGTTAATTTTTAAAAACGGGTGGATCACTCTGGCATTTGCCTTGTTAATGCCGTTGATTTCGGTTTTCTCATTTCGCTACTGGTTAGCGTTGAAAAAATGGTGGCACCGCTGGCGTTTCACGATGTTTTCCAGAAAAAACAGAGCGGAAATCACAAAAATGAAGAAGTTGTACGACGAGATCATTGAGGGGACGAAAAACATGATCGATCAATTTGGAAAATCCTAGCAGTGGAACCTGTTTGGACGCGAGGTAAGGTTTTTCGGTCCTAATAAATTCGAAAAAAATTGGCTTATTTTTGTTCAAAATATGCTCATGGATAAAAATCAAATCTTACAGGATCTGGCTAACCTGATTCAGGACAATGAACAGGAAATTATTCGTCAGAATAAAATCGACCTGGAAAATGCAATGACTATCGATGCCACGCTGGTCGACAGGTTGAAAGTGGATGAGAAAAAAGTAGCTTCCATGGTCCAGGCAGTGCGGGAGGTAATTGGTATTGAAGATCCTGAGAACAAGATCCTGAGTGAATACGTGCATCCCAATGGGATCAAAGTGGTCAATAAAGTTGTGCCTTTCGGAAATATCCTGATCATTTATGAATCCCGACCGGATGTGACCATTGAGGCTGCGATCAGTGCTTTTAAAGCGGGGAATCGTATTTTTCTGAAAGGAGGGAAAGAAGCGGTTAATTCCAATAAGTTTTTGGTAAAACTTTGGCATCAGGCACTTGAGATAAATGGTGCAGATAAATCTTATGTCACTTACCTGGATCTCAATCGGGAGGCCACTCAAAATCTGATTGAAAAAAATCCCTACCGGATAGATCTCATCATTCCCCGTGGAGGGGAAGGACTCATCAACTATATCAAATCCAACACCAATGTCCCTTTGTTGGTAAGTGGACGCGGCAATAATTTTATCTATGTCCATGAGGATGCAGATTTCGATATGGCTATTGAGTTGATCCTTAATGGCAAGAGCCGTTTAAGTGTTTGTAACGCTATTGATAAGGTGCTTTTCAATACACAAATCCCCGACCTTGGAGACAAAATGCCATCCTTGCTGAATCGTTTGGCGAAAGTGGGGATAAACGTGTTGGGCACGAAAGAAATCTGCGAAATCAATTCTACGATTCAGCTGGAGCAGGATGAAGCTGTATTTTATGAAGAATTCCTGTCGGCAAAGATTTTGTTTTCAACAGTAAATTCAGCAAAAGAAGCCATCGAGGTCATCAATAAATACTCGGGAGGCCATTCGGCTGTTATTGTTTGTAAAGATGAAACTGTTGCCAGTAACTTTCAACATAAGGTTGATTGCGCAGCAGTTTACCACAATGCCTCCTCCAGGTTTACGGATGGTGGACAGTTCGGGATGGGGGCAGAGATTGCCATCAGTACTCAAAAGTTGCATTTCAGAGGTCCTTTAGGGTTAACCCAGTTGGTAACCAATAAATGGTTCGTTAACGGAAATGGTCAAATCAGATAAAAAATGGAACAGAAACCTGTTTTGGTATTAAAGTTGGGGTCGTCTGTTTTGACAAACGGTACCACCAGAATTTCACGAGGGAAGTTGGAGGACGTGGCTCACCAGATATCCGACCTGAGAGCAAAATATCGTATCGTGTTGGTTTCTTCCGGGGCCATCGCCACAGCACGCCAGTTTATCGACCAGTCTGACTGGGGAGAAGCTGTTGCTTCTAAGCAGGCGATGTCTGCCATTGGGCAACCTAAACTCATGCAGATGTACTTTGAGGTCTTTAATGACTATAACCTCAAAATAGCCCAATGTCTGCTCACTTACCGCGATTTCGTCAATCCTGTTTCCAGGGAAAATACCTTCAACACCATCATGGAGTTGATGAATCACCGCTACGTTCCTGTTATCAATGAAAATGATACCGTAGCCGTGGATGAGATCGTTCTTGGAGATAATGATAAATTATCCGCCAAGGTGGCAACTTTGTTGAAAGCGAAAATCCTCGTCCTGGCCTCAGATATCGATGGCCTGTACGACAAAAACCCTCACAAACATGAGGATGCCCAACTGGTTACGGACATCTCCGATTTCTCCACCATTCGCCAATACATCGACGAAAAAACGACCGGACCCGGCACAGGAGGCATGACCTCCAAACTGGAAGCTGCCGAGATCTGCGCCGGAGAAAAGGTCGAGACCTTTATCGTCAACGGAAGAAGAGACAATTTTCTGGTAGATTGTATTGAAGGGAAGATCCCTTTTACCAGGTTTGCTGAAGGAAAGTGATTACAGTGACGGCCTCACTCTGAGTGAGGCCGTCACTGTAATTGCTTTTCCCTTATATATAGAAGCCACAAGAAATTGAAACGTGACATTTTTTTATGGACTTTAACATAAAATTGGTCGTTTTTTGCTTTAAATCACAGGTTCGCTAGCAAGTTTGGAAAAAACCGTAGCTGGGTGATGTTGGTAAACTCATTAGCCAGGGAATTTGGCTTTAAAGAGAGAGTTATGTCATTTCATTCCATCTGTGGTTTGGCTCGCATTTCCATTTTCTTTCCTAAATTTACTTATCAAAATACCATCTAACCAACGCCTATGAAAAACCGGCATTTTCTAATTGTTTTGCTTTCCTTTTTGTTAACGGGGATTGGTTCATGCAGTAAAGAATCCGCACCGGAAAAGCCTGTGATCTCATCTCGGGTTGAAGCTGCCGCTCAAAGAGAATTTCGCGCTGCCTGGGTCGCCACCGTCGCCAATATCAACTGGCCCAGTTCACGAAATCTGACGGTAGAAGAACAAAAGCAGGAAGCTATCGAATTACTGGATCTACTCAAAGCTAATAATTTCAATGCCGTAATTTTTCAGGTGCGTCCGCAATGTGATGCCCTTTATCAAAGTGAACTCGAGCCATGGTCCTATTACCTTACGGGGGAACAAGGCAAGGCGCCGGAACCATTTTACGATCCATTGGAATTCTGGATAGAAGCCGCACATGACCGCGGGCTTGAATTACATGCTTGGCTCAACCCTTACCGGGCACATCATACAGCAGGTGGAGAACTGACGGAACATTCCGTGGTCAAAAAGAAACCAGAACTGGCGGTCTTTCTGAAACGTGGATTCTGGTGGCTGGATCCGGCTAAAAAAGCGACCAAAAAGCACTCCCTGGCTGTAGTGGAAGATATTGTAAAACGCTACGATGTTGATGGCATCCACTTCGATGATTATTTTTATCCCTATCCTGATTATAACGAATTCGACGATTTTCCTGATGACGAAAGCTGGCAGGCGTATCAAAAAAAAGGAGGGCAGTTGCCGAGAGGCGACTGGCGGAGAAAACATGTGAACACCTTTATTCAGGCCGTTTACAAGAAAATCAAAAAAATAAAACCACATGTCAAGTTCGGCCTGAGCCCTTTTGGAACATGGAAACCCAAACATCCCCCTGGCATTGGCGGATACGATCAATATGAAAACCTTTATGCCGATGCAAAGTTATGGCTCAATGAAGGCTGGATCGATTATTTTACCCCACAACTCTATTGGCCAACCAACAGAATGGATCTCAGTTTTCCCGTATTACTTGGCTGGTGGCAAAGAGAAAATACCCACAACCGACACCTGTGGCCTGGTATCAGTATGGGCCGGTTACAAGGGGAACAGGCCGCCGATGAAGCACTCAACGTGATCATGTTTACCCGTGGGCTGATGCCTGAAAGCCCGGGAGTCGTGCATTGGAGCATTCAGTCCTTGATCGGTAATCCGAGAATACCAAGGGATTTAATGAATGGCCCCTATAAAAAACAGTCTTTGGTGCCTGCTTCTCCCTGGTTGGATAAAAAAGCACCTGCTACTCCAAAAGTTGACTATAAGGTTGAGCAGGATAAACTTGCCATAACCTGGTCACACAAAGAACCCAAAGATGTCTTCCAATGGGTGGTTTATTACCAATACGGAGAAGACCAGGATTGGGAATACACCATTTTGCCGCGTGGGGAAAGGTCAATGGAAGTAGATTATTATTTCATTGACAATCGACAAATTCAGAGAATTGGCCCGGATAAGGTAGAAACGCTGGAAGAGGTATTACTACCCGTTGCTGAAATCATCGTTACAGCTGTTGATCGGGTTGGTAATGAAAGCAGGAAGGACCCTGTTGCTATAAATCTGGCCGGTCCGGTGAAAACGCCCTCATTGGAAAAAATAATAGCTGATTATAAAACAGAGCAGGAAAATAAACTAAATTTCGAATCTGATGCAGTAGTCAAATTAGGCATTGAGGTTTTGATTGAAGAACATCTCGATCTAATAAAAGGAAAGCGAGTTGGGTTGATAACCAATCCATCAGCTGTGGATTCCCGCATGAGGAGTGATGTGGATATTTTGGCCAACACTCCCGGCATTGATCTGGTAGCCCTTTTTGGGGCAGAACATGGTGTGCGTGGAGCAAAACAGGGCAGGATATTTCAGGATGGGGATAAAGACTCTAAAACAGGCATCCCCGTTTACAGCCTTTATGGAAAATCCTATGCGCCCGAACGAAAATGGCTGGATAAGATCGATGTCATGATATTTGACATACAGGGCGTTGGTTCTGCCTGGTATACCTTCAAATATTCCATGTCCTTTGCCATGGAAGCATGCGCAAAAGCCGGAATACCTTTCATTGTCCTTGACAGGCCGAATCCTCTTGGTGGCCGGGTCGTGGAAGGGCCTACTTTGGATATGGGCAGGATATTCCGACACCCGTTGCCATTGCGGCACGGGATGACCTATGGGGAACTGGCCACCATGTGGAATGAAACAGAGAAATTCGGTGCCGACCTGACCGTGATAAAAATGAAAAACTGGAGCCGTTCCATGACTTGGGATGAAACCGGGTTGTTCTGGGTGATGCCTTCGCCGAATATGGGCACATTTGAAACGGCGCTGGTGTATCCAGGGCAGTGCCTTTTTGAGCGTACTAATTTGTCGGAAGGGCGCGGAACTACCAAACCATTCCTCATGGTAGGCGCTCCGTGGGTGGATGCAGAAAAAGCTGCTGAAGATCTGAACAGCAGAGGCATTGAAGGGGTAGTATTCCGCCCGGTTCATTTTATCCCGGATATGTCTGGTTCCAATCCGAGGAAGAAACCCTGGAAGAAGATGTGTGCCGGAGTGGAGATCATGCTCACGGATTACAAAAAGTATCGTTCGGTGGAAGCAGCAGTTCATATTTTTGATGCCTTTGATAAAACTAATTCCGGAAAATTGGAATGGTCGCCGCCAAAATCGATCAAGACTTTAGATAGATCCGGAGTAACCGTGAAAGATGTTTTAGAGACCTGTGAAAAGGAGGTGGCAGGGTTTAAGCATACCAGGAAGAAGTATTTGTTGTATAGATGATCTTTGTCCGCTGAGAATTTTCAGTTAAAAAACAAAATTATGTGCAATCCATTTAAACTAGTATTTATGCTGACTATCCTTTTAACAAATATTGGATATGCACAGGAGTTGCCTTTTCAAAAGCAACCGGAAACCATTTCATTAAACCTGCCGGAAAATTTCAACGGGCAGGTTTTCATTGAGCCGTTAAACGGTCAGTTTGAAGTAAACGAGGAAGGGAGAGTTGAATTCCAAATGTCAGAATTGCCAGAAAGTTTTCTAATCAAAAACGGAGAGCAAGAACTGGTAGTAAAAACGAAGGATTGGAAGCTGCCCTACCGCTACAAAATCCTTCCGGATGGAAAAACGGTGCGGGAGTGGCCCTGGGTTGAATTTAGGCGATTGCCGCAACAGATGACGTATGATTCGGTCTTTAATGTTTTGTGTAAAAGTGAGTATCCCGGTCAATCAAGAATTAATGGGGAGCAGGTGAAAATGTACCAAACAGGTATTTTTTTCAAAAAAGTAAATTTTGAGCCTGGTTGGAACACAATCAAGGCAAGGGTAGAAGGTGAGGATGGAAATGTAGCCGTTGCGGAGATCAGCGTTTTTTATAAACAAGGAGGCAAACCGATCAGGTCGGAACTTCCGCTATGGGTTGATTCTGCTTCTTTCAAGCCTGCAGAGAACCAAATACTTTTACCTGCAGATCAGATCAATTTGAGCTTTAAAGGTTCAAAGGGGCAATCTGCATATGCTTTGATCCGTCCGGGGAAGATTAAGGTTCCGCTTCAGCGGAAAGATTTCCGGGATTATAGTTTGTATGAAGGGAGTTTCTATCTTGACCAACTGAAGAAAGACAAAGAATATAACATCCAATATGTGCTTGAATCGACTGGCGGCCGTCCATTAAAATACAGATCCCCTTCGATCATTACCACCAAGGAGGCACAAGATTTTCCTTTGGTAGAAACCAATTCAAAGCACAGTCTTTTAACTTATAATCTTGGCCCGATACGATTGGGAGGTCCGATTATTGCTGAATATCCTGAGGGTGTTCGCCTGCAGGTAAATGGAGATGTTGGGGATTATTACCGAATTTTCCTCGATAAAAATACCAGTGGTATGATCAAAAAAGAGGATGTTCAATTGCTCCCACGGACTACTCTAAAACCTTCCTATTTCCTTCAATATGCTACTGCTGTTACAGGTGATAATATGGATTTAGTTAATATTCCTTATGCTCAACCAGTCCCCTATGCCGTATTCCCTGAACCTGATCAGCAAAGGATAAGGGTCGTTTTATATGGTGTAAAAACTTCAAGCACCTGGCTGAGTCATCGGCAAGGACTGAAAATGGTGGATAAGCTTACCTGGCAGCAAACCACTCCGGATACCTATGAGATGATAATCCAATTGAAAACATCCAAATTGTGGGGGTATGAATTGATAAAAAACGGGAATTTTCTTCAACTGCAGATAAAACATCCGCCACATTTTGAAAACGATGTCAACGGTTTGCCCGTAAAAGGATTGAAAGTAGCTATTGAAGCCGGGCATGGAGGGCACAATACGGGAACCACCGGTTTGTCCGGCATGCTTGAAAAAGATGTCAATCTCGATGTCGCTCAGAAACTGGAAAAGGTCTTTCTCGATCATGGAGTTGAGGTGGTGATGGTTCGGGATAGGGATGAGTACATGACGCTTCAGGAAAAGAGGGACATAGTGGAAGCATCTGACGCACATCTCCTGGTAAGTATTCATGCCAATTCAGCAGCACCAAGAGGAGATTATCTCCGGGTAGGAGGTGTATCGACTTATTACCATAATCCCTTTTGGGCCGGATTTGCCGAGATTATGTATGGACAATTACTGGATCTTCCCCTTGATGAATTCGGGGTGGTAGGTTCCTTCAATTACCTGGTGACCAGAATGTCTTCCCGGCCGGCTGTTTTGGTCGAACAGGGATTTATGAGCCATGCCGAAGATGAAGAGCAACTGGCGTCTCCTCAATTCAGACAGCAAATGGCGGAAAAAATATTCGATGGGGTAATCGAATTTGTAAAGGATATGGAGTGAAAAACTATCCAACGGGTATTTAATGTTCTGTCTGTAATCCCGCTTACTTTTAACTTCTTTTGATTTCCTTTATAAGGTAATAATCCTATCTTTGATGTTCTGCCCAAAATGCAGATCATCTGATGAAAAACCTGACTGTATTATTATTGATGTGGCTGTGGCTGCCGAATCTTTTGTCTGCCCAGGAGGCTAATGGTTCTGAAAGTCTGCAAGACTGTGTTGAGCGGTTATATGGTACAAACGATCTGCTGGTAAATGGACGTACCTACGTCCCGGTTAATACCAAAGCTTCCGGACACCCTTTCTTTGACCGGGAAGAATTTATTGAAGGAACTATCTATGTGAGGTTCAAAGCTTTTGCAAATGTTGATTTAAGGTATGATGTTGAAAAAGATCAGCTGGTAATAAAGCAAAACCTCAATAATGGCATCCCTGTCGAGGTCGTGGTCACTCCTGCTTTAGTTGATTCTTTTCAGATTAATAACCACCATTTTGTCAATAATAAACATGTTTCCCAGTTCAATGACGGTAAGGGATTTATGAAAGCGCTTTATGCAGGCGAAATCGGATTCTATCAAAAAACAATCAAACTCTTTTATCCTACCTATTCCAAAATTCATCCGAACGGCCGATATGGAGAAGAAGAAATTACTTATTATCTCGTGAGAGCAGGGCAATTGCATGAGGTAAGGAATAAACAGGACTTTTTGAAATATTTTTCTGAACACAAAAGGGAAATAAAGCTCTTTATGAAACAGCAATCCATTCGGTTCAGAAAGGCTACGGACAACCAATTTAATAACCTCCTTAAATACTGCAATGAAATTATCCGGTAAAATATTAAAGGTCGTTTTCCCGGTCCTTTTGTTGTTGACCGGGGGTATTGCTAAAGCACAGGTAACAGAATTTCTGGTAGATGCTTCCTACAGTGAATTATCCTGGATGGATTTTGTGGATAAAGCGGAAAAAAACTCAAACCTCGTTTTCTATTTTGATTCGGTCCAGACATCTGGTGCGCAAATGGGAAAAATATCGACACCATTACCGATAATCGATTTTCTCGAAAAAAGTTTGTCACCCTATGATCTCAACGTTGCCCGGGACGCATACAACAATGTTTTTATTACAAAAGGAAGTATCATTGAAACCGAATTACCGGAAGAAATTTATCCTGAAGTAATTGTTGCCACCCAGGACGATAGTGAACAAGGTAAGGCTGCCGGGGATTTCATGGAAACCCAAAAAGAACATCTGGCCAGGGTGTTGGTGGTAGGCAATAAGAAGGACGGATTGAAGTCACGTAAAGCGACCCTGAGCGGACACCTGTATGATGATAAAGAAAATGAACCCATCTTTGGAGCGACCATTCTGATCGAAGAGCTTGGAATCGGAACGGCAAGTGATGAGCATGGTTACTTCAAACTGCGATTGGATAAAGGCAATTATACCTTGTTGATAAATGATATCAACCATACGGAGCAACGTATAAGATTACAACTCTTGTCGAGCGGTACCCAGGATTTTTATCTTGAATCCAAGTCCATTACGCTGCAGGGAGTTGTAGTTACCTCCGATAGTTATGATCGTGTTCAGAATACCAAAATGGGTTTTGAACGATTGAGTACCAAAAGTATCAAGGAAATCCCGCTGGTATTGGGTGAGCGCGATATTCTGAAAGTGGCTACACTTTTGCCTGGTATTCAAAGTGTCGGTGAAGGGGCAGCCGGGTTTAATGTAAGAGGTAGTCCGGCAGATCAGAACCTTTTCTACATCGATAATGTGCCGGTGTATAACACCTCGCATATGTTCGGGTTTTTCTCCGTTTTTAATTCGGATGCGATCAGTGAGTTTTCGCTGAGTAAGAGTAATATTCCGGCAAGGTTTGGTGGTCGCCTGGCTTCCATTTTTGATATCAAAGCAAAGGAAGGGGATAAGGAACAAGTAAAGCTTCGGGGAGGAATCAGTCCCATCACCGGCAGCCTTTTACTTGAAGGGCCAATCCAAAAAGAAAAGAGCAGTTTCATGCTTGGCGTAAGATCGACCTATTCCAACTGGATTCTCAAATTGATCAAAAACCCGGAATACCGCCAAAGCAAGGTCTTTTTTGCAGATGCCATTGCCAAGCTGAATTTTAATATCAATCAAAAGAACAAAATCCAGGCCTTCGGATATTACAGCCTGGACAATATCAACTTTGCCGGAACCACTTTATTCGATACGGGGAATGAAGGGGGATCTGTCTCCTGGAAAAAATTCTTTAATGAAAAGAACAACCTGGATCTTTCCGTGATCTATAGTCGGTATGGTTTGGAAACGGAGAATAATGAAGTGGCCTATGAGGCTTATCGGCAAAATAATGTGTTGACCCACAAGGAAGCTAAACTGGATTTTTATTTCCGCCCCAATGAAAAACATGTGCTTTCTTTCGGAGGTAACGGCATTTTGTATCATATCGACCGAGGAAGCTTCGCGCCTGCTGATGAGTTCAGTCAGGTGATCACCAGGAACCTTGGTGAAGAAAAAGGACTGGAATCAGGAATCTATATCAGTGAAGAGTGGAGTCCGGGATCGAAATTTTCTCTTATAGCAGGTTTGCGATACAACTGGTTTGCCAACCTGGGACCCCAATCCGTGTATGAATACAGGCAAGGGCAGCTCAAGGAGCAGGCAAGTATTATTGACACTTTGCAGTTTGCCGACAATGAATTGGTACGTTCCTATTCCGGTCTGGATTATCGTCTGGCTATAAAATATAATCTGAACCCTGATTGGTCTTTAAAGGCATCATACAATAAACTTCACCAGTACATTTTTCTCTTGTCCAACACCATCGCCCTGGCGCCAACAGATAAATGGAAGCTGGTGGATTACAATATTGAGCCCATGGTCGGGCAACAGTTGTCTATGGGGTTGTACACATATTTGTTCAACAAACGATTTGAATTTTCAGTAGAAGGCTATTACAAAAAGGTGGATAAACTTGTGGAGTATCGTGATGGGGCAGATTTGTTGATCAACGAAGTACCTGAATGGGATATTCTGCAGGGCGATCTTGATGTCTACGGGGTTGAGGTTATGTTAAAAAAATCCGGTGGCCGGTTTAATGGATGGATGAATTATACTTACTCGACTGCTAATGTTTTGGTAGATAGTCCGGTGGAAGGCGGGCAGATCAACTTCGGGCAAGCATATCCCGCCAATCACGATAAACCGCATTCTCTGAACTTAGTGGCCAATTATAAAATTGTAAGAAGGTTCAGCCTTTCGGCAAATCTTGTGTATTCAACCGGGAAGCCGATCACTTATCCGTCGACCGTTTATTATCAGGACGGCATTCAGTTGATCAATTTTACGTCGAGGAATAAATACAGACTTCCGGATTATATGCGGATAGACCTTTCTGCCAAATTGGAAGGAAATTTGAAAGCCAAAAAATTCATGCATGGAGTTTGGGTATTTAGTATTTACAATCTGGCAGGCAGGGATAATGTTTACAATGCCTATTTTAAGTCGAGCGGAGGAAAGTTGAAAGGCTATAAGGTTTCGGTATTTGCCAATCCTGTCTTTTCGGTGACGTATAACTTTAAATTCGGGAATTATGATTATTAGGAGCGGAATTTTGCTTGGCCTGGCGTTTTTACTCTTTAGCTGCGTGGAGGAGTTTCAGCCGGAACTGGATGAATTTGACAATCTGCTCGTCGTAGATGGAGAGATCACTAATGAGCCAGGACCCTATACGATCAAACTCAGTATCTCCTCCGGCCTGGAGATCATCAAACCTGAGCCGGTTTCCGGTGCACAGGTAGTCATCATTGAGGAATTCGGTCCGGCTGAAACACTCACCGAAATATCCCCGGGTACTTACCAGACAACTGAAGGAGGTATTCAGGGGCAAATTGGCAAAAAATACAAACTGACGGTCAATCTTGGCAGCAAAAAATATGAATCCGAGTATCAATTACTAAAGGAACCGACAGCGATAAATTCCGTAAATGCGGAGCTTGAATACAAAGCTTTTCCCGATGCACCGGATGAAGTGCCGGGCATTCAGTTTTATGTAAATACAGAAGCGTCACCACATTTCAAGGATTATTACCTGTGGCGTTTTGAAGGAACGTACAAATATCAATCAAGTCTGTTGATCTATTACGTTTTTGAAGGGACTCTGTATGACTTTGAAGATCCCGATTCATTGAAAACCTGCTATCGTACCTATAAAGTCGGAGAGGTTTTTACTTCCAATACGGACAATCTAAGTGTTGCACAGGTTAATAATAAACCGCTTTTCTTTTTACCGGCAACTGACAAAAAGTTGACTATACGGTATAGTTTGCTGACCAAGCAATACTCTATCAGCAAGGAAGCCTATGATTTTTGGCACGCTATAGAATTGCAAACCTCCAATAATAGTTCTCTTTATACCTCACAGCCCTATCAGATCAGAGGCAACCTGAAAAATGTCAATGATCCCGAAGAGCCTGTATTAGGGTATTTTTTGGTGGCGGGCGTTTCGGAAAACAGGATATTTGTTGATCGCCCTCCCGTGGAAATATTCATTCCGGATTGTGCACTTGATTATATGGCCTATGCCTACATTTTTGATACCGGACCGGATGAATGGCCTATTTATGTGACTATTGGTGAAAACGGTGCCCGTGCCATTGCTGCTCCGGGATGTATGGATTGCCGAAGGCTTGGCGGAGTGCTGGAGCAACCTGATTTTTGGTAAGCGTAACAAGGTATTTATCGGAAATTAAATGAGATGAATTTTCAAAAAAGAATCCTTTTTGTAATCCTGTTTTGTGCATTTGTGATTAGTGCAAAAGCGCAGCAGAACCCCCTGTCCTGTATTGAAGGTCTCCCAATTGAACGAGTATCAGTAATTACAGACCGGGATTATTTTCTCGCCGGAGATAAACTGTGGTTTAAAGGGTTTGTATTTCACGAGGATAAACTAAGCAGCCAGTGGAGTAAGGTTTTGTATGTGGAAATCTTTAATGAGCGTCAGGAGGTTTTTGTACAGGAAAAGTATGGCGTGAATGAAGGAGTTGTTACCGGTTCGCTGGACATACCAGTAAATTTAAATACCGGGCATTATTTTCTACGGGCATACACGCAGTATATGCGAAATTTTCCGCCGGATAATTATTTCACAAAAGTTGTCTCTGTGGTTAATCCTGATTCAGAGGCGACTGAGGTAATAATGGAGGGAAAAGAAAAAACAACAATGTATTCAGGACTGAAATTCGATGAAGCAGTTGTAGGGGTAGAAGTTGATGTCGAATTGGATGAACAAAATTATGCTCCAAGAGAAAAGGTTTCTTTAACCATAAATGCTCCTGAGGCCAGTTTGGTGGTCTCTGTCAGAAAAAAGGGAACTGCCCACTCCCACGAAGACATAAAGGAATTCATTGCCGGAAACTTTTGGTTGAACCGGAGTTATTCGGAATTACCTGAGGCAAAGCATTTTTCTTTTGAAAAAAGCGAAAATGAAAGCCCGGGGGAAATTAACTGGGCTCCCGAAAGCCGGGGAATTACCTTGTCCGGAGTTGTAAAAAGCAAAACCACCCATCAACCTGTATCCGAAATTTATTGCATTACCTCAGTAATCGGAAAAGAGCCTCAACTGCATATGGCCAAAACTTTTGAAGATGGCAGTTTTATCTTCCCGTTTCACAAGCTTAAGGGAACCAGAGATGTTTTTGTGGCCATTCGTGGAAATGACAACAGAGACCTGGATATTCTTTTGAACAAAGATTTTTCAGCTGATTTTTCGGAAATGCAGCCGGCAGTTTTTGAATTTGATTCTGTCAAACATGAACTTTTTGAAGCGATACACGTCAACAACCAACTCAACCGGGTATTTGTGTCGTCTTTGAAAACGGAAGCCTATTCAGACGGGCTAGGCGAACTGCCTGACTTTAATATAGGTTCTCCGGATATCACGGTTGAATTAAAGGATTTCATTGAGATTCCCACCTTGCCCGAAGTGTTCAGGGAGTTGATCCCCACAGTTTCGGTAAGAGGTAAGATAGGCAGCCGTCGGTTGAATATTTTTAACAAAGAGGCCTTCAAGGATCTTACAGACCCACTCGTTTTACTGGATAATGTTCCGGTAAAAGATATTGACAAATTATTGCAGATCGATCCGTTGAAGTTGCTGAAGATTGAAGTTTATAATTCGGAATATCACCTGGGCGATTATCTTTTTGAAGGTATTGTTTCGATAAAGACTAATACGGAAGATTTCGCCGGATATAAATGGACGGATAATTCTGTTTTTCTGGAATTCAAAGGCGTTCGGGAAACCCAAGTTTTTGAACATTCGGTATACAAAAATGCAGCTGACCTTCAAAGTAAAAAACCTGATTTCAGAACGGTACTTTTCTGGAACCCGGAAATTGAAATAAAGGAAAGCCCAGTCAGCTTGTCATTTTTCACATCTGACCATTTGTCAGAATATGAAGTGGTCGTTCAGGGATATACCCTGGATGGAAATCCTTGTTTCGGAAGAACCTCATTTTTCGTAGTGCGGTAGAAACAGGTTTTACCGGAGACAATTAAATTCGTGGTTTAAACTCTTTGCGTAACTTTGCGCTCCTCGGCGTACCTTGTAGACCAAGGTTTCGCTTAGAGAACTATTAAAAATCAGTTTTAGCAACTAAAGAAAATACTAAAAAATGCGCACCATCAGAACATTACTTATTGGCATTATACTGGCTCTGGGAATTAATACTGCAGTAACGGCTCAAGAGGTTGTTTTTCCCCTGGAATCCGGTTCCTGGGAGTTTATGCTGCTGGCATATGATACTTCTTCCAATTCATACAGTACTTCCTGTTTTAGTTACACAGCCACAGGAGATACCACCTTTAATTCCAAAGATTATAAAACGATCTGGAATGAATATCTCCAGCAGCCCGGATATTTCCGCCAGGAAGGGCAACAGGTTTTTTACGTTCCGGATCCATCTGTTTATTCCTGGAATGCAGGCGCTGATGAATATGTAGTATATGATTTTTCTCTCGAAGAGGATGAACTTGTATGGCTATACAGCTTTACGGAAAGTGAAGTGGATTCGGCTGAAGTAGCCGTGGTCGCTGTAGATTCGATGGCGCTGGATTCTGTCGAAATGCGGAAAAAGATCGGTTTTGGAACGCTTTCACAGGATCTGCCTTATGCCGGTTGCAGCCTTACCTGGGTGGAAGGTATTGGACAAATCAATTATCTGCCATTTTATTTCTGGCCAAGTGAGAATATGTGTGTTACCAGTGACTACCAGACTTTGTTCGATTGTCTGTCTGTGGCAGGTGAAACAGTTTACGGTTCCTGTACCTGCATTGGGTTTACAGACACAGAGGAGATCGTTACCGGAATATTGAAAGTATCACCGAATCCGACCAGCGGCCAGTTCCTTCTGGAAAACCTTGATGGTAGTGATTTTGACATTGTGGTTTTCGATAAACTGGGTTCAGTGGTGCTTCGTACCAGAGACACTGAAATTGACCTTTCTGCACATCCGGCAGGTATTTATTATGTTGCTGCCGTGAGTGCCGGGTACAGATATACCGCCAAGGTTGTTAAGTATTAATTCAAATTCAGGTACTATGAAGAAGGTTCTCACCATCCTGGCTATTACATTAATGGTAGCTGGATTGCACGCCCAAAACTACATAGGTAAGCAAAAAGATATTGATGTGATTCTCAAAAACACCAAATCTTTTTCAGCGTATTATATGGCTGGGGATTATGAGAAATTATCTGGTTGTTATACGGAAGACGGCAAAATTTTCCCGGGAGGGCGGCAAATCATTGAGGGCAACCAAAAAGCCGGAAATTATTTTAAGGTTCCTGAAGGATATAAAGTGTTAAAGCACAAGGTTACGCCACAGGAGATCAGAGTGGTTAAGAAAACTGCTTACGATTACGGCTATTACGAAGGTGAAACGCAAAGGCCTGATGGTACAACTTCAACATGGAAAGGCAAATATGTGATCGTTTGGAAGAAAGTGAATAAGGACTGGAAGATCTACCTGGATATCTGGAATCGCGTCGACGAATAACAACGGTCTTATGAAGGTAGTCGTTACAGGAGCAGCAGGACATATTGGGTTAAATATTGTTCATGTTTTACATCAAAAGGGATTTGATGTATTGGCGAATAATCTTAATGAAGAAAAGCTTGCTTCCATGCAATTGCCTGAGGTAGACTGGATTCATGGCAATGTGCTCGATCTTGCCTTTCTTGAGAAAGCCTTTGACGGTGCAGATGTAGTGGTAAACCTCGCTGCCCGAATTTCCATAGACGGAGATCCTAATGGCGATGTGATGAGGATCAATGTTCAGGGACCTGCCAACGTCGCTGAAGCCTGTTTGAAAAACAAGGTTAAAAGACTTATCCATTTCAGCTCTATTCATGCTTTTAAATACACTGCAAAAGACCCGGTTGTCAATGAGCAAACAGCAAGGGCTGACGAAACGAGCTTCAAATACGACCAATCTAAGATCGGTGGAGAAAGAGCCGTTTTAAAAGCTGTTGAAAAAGGCTTGGAGGTCATTATTCTCAACCCGACGGCAGTTCTGGGGCCCTTTAATTACTGGAGTTCATTTACCGGTCAGTTGCTCAAAGATCTGTATCTTGGACGAATTCCCGCATTGACCAGGTCGGCTTTTGACTGGGTGGATGCCAGAGATCTGGCTGAAGCTACTGTCAGTGCTATTACAAAAGGCAGGAGTGGAGAAAATTACATCCTTTCCGGGCAAGGGGCAGATTTGAGGACCATAGCTCAATGGGTGCATGAATTTGGTGGGAAAAAGACCACCTCTGGTAACGGTAGGGTATGGTTTAGCGAACTTTGGAATTCCTTTTTTGAGAGTATACAGTAAGTTGACGGGGACTCAGCCATTGTATACCCGTGAGTCTTTGGAAGTCCTGAAAAACTACAATGGAAATATTTCCAATGCCAAAGCCAGAAAAGAACTGGGATTTAATCCCAGACCTGTCAAACAAACCATTAAAGACTCTATTGACTGGTACAAAGCACATGGAATGATTTGAAATACAGACTAATACGAAGAACACTTTAAGCATGATAGACCTGGAATCCTTGAATTATTACCTGATCATCTGGATCATCATAGGGATTGTGTTATTCCCTCTTCAGCTGAAAATAACGGCCCCTTATGGGAGACATACCACCAAAAAATGGGGCCCTGTAATGGACAATCGTCTTGGGTGGGTAGTCATGGAAAGCATCTCCATTATTTTGTTTGGAGTATTGTTTTTGACTGGAGAAAATGAAAAAACCTGGCCCATGTGGGTGTTTTTTGCAATCTGGGTCGGGCATTATGCCAATAGGAGTTTTATTTATCCATACAGAACAAAAACCAAGGGTAAGGTAATCCCTGTAACTATTGTTTTGATGGCCATTTTCTTTAATGTGATCAATGGTTTTACCAACGGTTATTACCTCGGGTCACTTGCTGAACCTTATCCGGTTTCATGGTTTTGGGATATCAGATTTATAGTTGGCATACTGGTTTTTGTTGCCGGAGCTTATATTAATTTCAGTTCGGACAATATTTTGCTTGCCTTGAGGAAGCCAGGGGAAAAAGGTTATAAAATTCCGCATGGAGGTTTGTTTAAATATGTCTCCTGTCCCAATCTGTTCGGGGAAATATTGGAATGGTTTGGATTTGCGATCATGTGCTGGAATCTTCCTGCCCTTGCCTTTGCGGTCTGGACAGCAGCTAACCTGGTTCCACGCGCATGGAGTCATCACCGCTGGTACCTTTCACATTTTGATGATTATCCGGACGGACGGAAGGCAGTGATCCCGGGAATTTTTTAGGAAAACAGAATATTCAAAATGGAATCCCTGGAAATAATTTATCGTGATGAACATTTTGTTGCCATCAATAAACCTAACGGACTTTTGGTTCACAGAACCTATATTGCGGCCAAAGAAGATGTGTTTGCCATGCAATTACTCCGCGATCAAATCGGGCAGCGGGTCTATACGGTACACCGATTAGATCGCAAGACTTCAGGGGTTTTACTTTTTGCGCTAAGTAAAGAGGTCGCAGCATTGTTGCAGGAGGCTTTTGTGTCAAAGACCATTGAAAAAAAATACCTGGCCATTGTCAGAGGCTATTTCCCGGGAGACCTGGAGTTGGATTATCCTTTGACGAATGACCGGGGTAAAAAACAAAATGCAGAAACTCGTTTTAAGTTGATTAAAACGACGGAGGTTCCTATCCCTTTCGGGAAACATCAGACTTCCCGTTATTCCCTTATCGAAGCCTATCCTCAAACGGGGCGTCAACATCAAATAAGGAAACATTGCGCTCATCTCAATCATCCAATTATAGGAGATCGGCCTCATGGATGTAATAAACAAAACAGGTTGTTTAAGGAGCGTTGGGGAATGACCAAAATGATGTTGCATGCTGCTCAAGTTAAGTTGGTTCATCCTGTCGCAGAAACCCCTTTGGTGATAAAAGCAGAAGTATCTGAAGAATTTAAAAGAGTTTGTTCCTTTCTTGAGATTTAATGAAAATTGTAGGTTTTTACAAAGTTTGTGTCCTTTTGACGTTAATTCTCGGTAATTTTCTTTCAACTTTTCAAAAAAATGCTCATTATTGTATTTCCCTTTCGAATTATAATAATTCCTCACATGATTTAACAAATGAATCTTTGACCTTTTTCATGCCCCCCTGTTGGTCTTTGATCACTAAACCCTCATCAAATTGGTTCGCCATTTGGTTTTAACACCGAAGAGGAATTTTATCTGGTATTGCCAAAAAGTGACACCTAGTGGAAAAAAAGTCCAAAGAACATTCCTTTACTGGCCAATTATTGGACAAAGCCGGCGCTTTGATTAAGAAAGGTATGTCAAAAATGGACGACCGATCTGAAGAAGGGAATATCATTGACGTTGCTGAACTTCAGAAGCAACTTAAAGATCTTGAAGCCAGGTATGAACAGCTGCAAAAGGAAAAAGCGCTTCAGGATCAGATCATTTACAATATCACTGATGGATTTTTTATCATAGACCAGGAGGGCAAAATGCTCGTGGTCAATGATGCACTATGCATGATGACCGGTTTTAGCCGGGAAGAAATGATCAATCTGAAACCTCCATATCCCTACTGGCCTGAAGAAGAACTCGCAAATATTGGGGAGGCCTTCAGGCAAAAATTCAATAAAGAAGCTTCAAGTTTTAAACTCATATTTAAGCGGAAAAACGAAGAGCGCTTTTCTGCTATTCTGGAAACTAACGATATTCAGGATGCTGATGGGAAAATCACGCATTGTTTTGCAACCATAAGGGATCTCTCGAAACTGGAAAGTGCTTTTCAAAAGGTAGAGGAAAGTCGTCAGAAATACGAGGAGTTATATGAAAGAACTTCCGATTGTATTTATAAAACCACGCCCGACGGAAAAGTCGTTCGGGCGAATCCGGCACTTGTCAAAATGCTGGGTTTTGAAAATGAGGAAGAACTCAAAAAGGTCAACATAGGAAAAGACCTTTATTTTAATCCAAAGGAGCGGCAGGAAGCATTAGATGAAGACAAGGAAACTTATCGCCTGAGAAGAAAAGACGGGAAAGAAATTTGGGTAGAGGATCAGGGCTATTTCACCAAAGGTGAGGATGGAAAGGTCATTTTCCACGAAGGTATTCTCCGGGATATCACCGACCGTAAACGGGCAGAGGATGAATTGAGGAGGAGTGAGATTGAGCTCAGGGTCAAAAATGAGTTGCTGCAATCAATTCTCGATAGTCCAAAAGATATCATCATATTTTCTCTGGACTCCCATTATTGTTATAAAGCCTTTACTACTTCCCACAAAGTCACTATGAAAAAAATATGGGGAGTTGATATTGAGATCGGTATGAATATGCTGGATCTGATCTCAAATCCTGATGACCGGAAAAAAGCCAAAGCCAATTTTGACAGGACGCTCAGCGGAGAACAATTGGTTTTTATCGAAGATTATGGTGATGAGAACCTTTCACGATCTTTTTGGGAAAATCGTTATTCACCTATTTTTGCTGAAGATGGCCATATTACCGGATTGACTGTTTTTGTTATGGACATTTCTTCCCGTATGCGGGATCAGGAGAAATTATCAAAAAGTGAAAAAGCCCTTAAGGAAGCCCAAAAGCTTTCCAAAACAGGTAGCTGGGAAATGGACCTTCGTACCGGAGCCCTTGAATGGTCAGAAGAATTATACAGGATCTTCGAGTTGGAAAATATTGATAACGATGACCTTTACCAGGCCTTCCAGAATCGAGTTTATAAAGAAGATGCTCCTTTGCTCAATCAAAAAATCCAAAATCTGATTGAAAAGGGAGAGAGTTATGTTATCGAACACCGCATCTATACTAAAGGAGATGATCTGAAACATGTTCTTTGTAAAGGGGAACCTCTGTTCAATGAACAAAAAAAAGTTATAGCCATTAGAGGAGTGACCCTCGATATTACGGAAAAGAAAGTTCAGGAAAAACTCATCGAACAAAACCTTGAAACACTTAATCAACAAAACGAGGAGTTGCACAGGCTGATCGAGTCTAATGTTAAACTGGAAAATTTCGCTTACATTGCTTCTCACGATTTGAGGTCACCCGTGCGGACCATGAATAGTTTTACAGGCCTGCTGAAATCCCGGGCAGGCAATAAACTGGATGAGGAAGAGATGAAGTTTTTGGACTTTATCGCCAAAGGAGCCAGGGATATCCAGGGGCTCATAGATGATATGCTGGCGTACTCAAAAGTCAAAAGTAAAGGGTTTAAGTCTTCCAGGCTAAATGTTAAAGATCTGCTGCAAAATCTTCTGGCAACCCTAGGTGCAGATATCAGGGAAAATAATGCCCGGATTTCTATTCTGGAAGTACCGGAAGTAATCTGGGGAGACAGGATCAAACTTTGGCAGGTATTTCAAAACCTGGTCATCAATGCAATGAAATTCCATACCAAAGGTTCCAGCCCGGTGGTGACTATTTCCGGAGAAACCACTGATCAGGAATGGATCTTTGAGATTCGGGATAACGGGATTGGTATTGACCCTGAGTTTCATGAAAAAATCTTTGTCCTGTTCCGCCAATTGAATACCAAAGATGAATTTGATGGTACCGGGTTAGGCCTGGCCATATGTAAGAAGATCATCGAACAACACAAAGGGCGTATATGGGTTGAATCGGAGCCGGGGCAGGGGGCTACATTCTTTTTCGCCTTACCGAGGATGTCAAATAATCATGAAACGCTTGGCGTCGACTAATTGATCATTCACAGAAAGCTGAACGATATATACTCCGGCATTGAGTTTAATGCCTTCGTCTCTGAGGTTGTTGATCGCCAGCGAATGCCATCTGGAAATACTATTTTTCTAAAAAATAGTATTTCTTTCACCCAACAACCAGCATTTATTTCTCCACTTTTGTGAAATACACCCGCTGCACATTGGTCATTTCAACTTTTCCAACTTCAAAGCCTTCCTCGATTTCTAACGCTTCTTTGGGTTCGCGATTGTAAACGGTTAGTTCATATAATAATTCGTTACCAACCTTTGTATAGGAGAAAGTAAAGAATTGCTTATTGACGGTATATGCTCCCGTGATGGTATTGCCATAACGATGCTGATTGATGAAAATACCATTGTCTTCATCCATGATGAACTGGTTAGCGGCCAGGGTGTCAGGCTGAATGATGTAATATTTCTTCTCAACGGGATCTTCCTGGCCTTCGATATGATAAACGGATGACCATTGCCAACGATTACTGTCCGGAGTTTCCGCGATGGTTAATTCCACATCGGCAGGATAAAGGTTTTGGTCACTTCCGGCACGATAAGCCTCGAGTGTGCCGGTATAACTTCCCAGCCAGTCTTCCGGAAAATTATAAGTGCTTTCCAGTACGGAATTGTTTTCCGAAGGCAGAGGTTTGTTCAGCGTACAGCAACCCAGGATAAAGAAAGCCGAAAGTAAGATCAAAAAATACTTCATGCTTGGTAATATTCTATTTTGTTTGTTTTCAATGGTAGGCAGGAAAACTTTTCGATTTGTTTGAGTGAAAAACTTTCAATTCCCTTTGTGTTCAATGGTCAGTTAGAGTTGGAATCGACAAGTTTTTTACAATAAAGATCAAAAATTTTCCAGATTTGCGGATAAATAATTGCGTAATGGAGGCTTGGCTACAACGCCCGAAAGATGCAGTAATTCGAGATAGGTTTCATAAATTTCCTGCTCTTTTTTAACGATGGCCAGTTCTTTTTCCAGTATGTTTTCTTTGATACGCAATAAGGTGTATGCTGCAGCATCAGATAATTCGACGAGATCACCAGAGTTAAACCGTTCATTGGTTTTTTCTAATTGTTGCAACAAAAGAGTATGTTCTTTTAAAAGGTGGTCCATTTTGTTGACGAATTCCGCTTTTTCAAAAAGCAACTCATAAGTGATCTCTTCTTCTTTATTCAGCGCTTCCAATTGCTCAAGCTTAAGTTCGTTAAGTTTGAGTTTAGCAGAACCCTTTAAGGGTAATTTAAAGCCAATGCCGATGGATAACCTTTCTCTTAGGAAGTCATCCGGCTGTCCTTCAAACCTGGATTCGACAAAGTCCAGAATATTTCGCCTTTCTGCATTTTCGACGTTGAATTCATGCTGAAGCATATCAATTTTAGCTTGCTGATTGGCGAGCAAAGGGTGTTGCTCCGGGGAAAAGTCATATAATTCCGGCAAGGTGCTTTTTATGTCTTCTACCCGGATGAAATTCTGTTCGTCGATCAAAAGGGTGTCTGCACTTTCTGTCAGTAAACCAACGAGGTTTTGAAGGTTTGTTCGGGTATTTTCCAGATTGAGGATGTCCATTTCCAGGTCGTAAAGGTCGTCCTCTGTTTTCAGCAGGTCTGTGATGTCAAAGTTGGAATAAGAACCACTTTTTTGTAAGGTGTTGATCCTGTCCTGGAAAACCAGAATGAAAGCTTTTTTGGCTTCGATCAGTTTGTTGCAGAAATAAATGCCGGCGATGATTTCATACCGGTCCAGCAGAGCTTCTTCCAGAAGGATGTGTCTTTCTGTTTCCAAAGCTCTTATGGAGCTATTGTGATATTTTTTTTGTGCCCAACGTTGCCTTGGGCTGTTTGGGGTTACCCTGAAGATGTATTCTTGTTGGGCGAGTTCAAAATCATGGGTCCTGGATCTTATTTCCACTTCTTCGATCCAGGGCATTTTATAGGAAGTATTTTGGAGGAAATCAACGATTTTGTCCTGATATTCAAGCGTGTTTTGTTGAGCAGAAGTCCCTAGGAAGGTTTTTACAGAAAGGGGTGTTTGTCCGAATAAGTTCAGGAAAGGTAATAACATGAAAATTGCTAACCAGTTAGTTTTCCTCGGCAAATAAGTGATCAGGGAGGTTCTACATCTTACATTTTGCATTTTCAATTTTACATTTTCAATTACTCCCTGGCAGCTTCTACCTGTCGGGAAGAAAAGTTAAATAAAGGGCTGAACCAGTTCATACCTTTGGTGTCCTCTTCAGGTATAAGGTTGACGATCACTTTTTCTTTTTGCAGGAAATGATTGTCTTCAGGGATGGAAACGAGGATTTCCCGGCCATAGGTTTTATACTCCGGCATTTTCCTCAGTCGCTCCGGAATTTCAACTATTCGGGAACCCAGCCCGATCACTGTACCACTACAGGAATGCTCCGGGTGAAGTGTTGAGGTAACGACCAAAGAATCGTTCAGCGAAACCTGAAGGATCAGGCTTTCCAGCACATAAGCTTTGACCAATGTGGGTTTTTGATTGTAGAAGGAAAGGATAGTAGAAAATTCATCTACGTTTTCACCATTTTTGCTGTTGATGGAACCAACAACACCGTCTGCAGGTGCTCTTAAGAATAATTGATCCTGTTGTTTTTCAAGGAATTTGACCTCGTCCAGCAGTTTGTTTTTCTGATTTTTTATGGGGTGATCACTTGTGCCAAGGGAAGCTTCCAGTCTGTTGATTTCAATGTCGATAGGCTTGACAGCTATTTCGAGTTCCTTTTTTAAAGATTCTACCCTGATTTCCTGACTACTTTTTGTGACGGGAGCATCTGCAATGGATACGCTTTGCAATTCTTCAATCAGCCCTTTATTAAATGCCATGTCAGCTTCCAGTTGTTGAATTTTGCTATTGATTTCACTTTCCTTAATAGCTTTTTCAGCACGTAGTTTATTGATTTCAGAGAGTACATCTAACTTCCAGATCTCTTCTTTGGTTTCCAGCTCGGCAATTTCGTGAGACAATTGATTGACTTCCTGGTCCAGTTGGCTTTGAGATACTTTGGCCAGTACTTCATCTTTCTTAACCCTTTGCCCCGGATGAACCAGAATTTCATCAACTCTGACCGGGTGGCCAAGCGTGATGTCCATTTCCTTGTTCTCGGCAAATCCATAGAACAATAACGTCTGCTTGCCAAAATGGCGATTGAGACGCAGTAAAAAAACCACGAGCACCAAAACAATTATATAGAGTAAATTGATACGCTTCATGGCGGAATATTAAATTTCGTGTGTTGTGTCCTGAACGTTGAGCCTTACGTTTCGAATATCTTCGAGGGGCAACAGCTCGTCGTAGAGCCCAAATTCTCCCTGCGTTTCATTTTGTAGTTTGAGCGTGTATTCATAGGATACCAGCCGTGTTCCGTCGGATTGGGCAGAAGTTTTAAAACGGGTTATGGCAAAATTGCTGCAATGCTTTTTCAACAACTTTTGGATGGTTTTGTAATCCGGGGAATTCTGTCCTTCGATCAGGTCAAATTTCAGGCTGCCAATAAGGTTGTTTTTTTTGCTAAACGGGGTCATTCTCAAAATAAAGGCTGAGATGGAAAAACCCAGTGTACCCACAATAGCAATGAGAAAACCATACACCCCGCAGGCAATACCTACGGCCAGGGACATAAACATAAACACGATGTTCCTCGGGTCTCTGACAGTGGTCCTGAATCGGATGATAGACAACGCTCCAAGCATGCCAAGTCCCCTTGCAAGACTGTCGCCAATGGCTTGCATGACCGTGGCTGCTACAATGGAGATTAAAATCATACCCTGTAGGAAATGGTCGGATCGTGGGACTTCCCTGGTAGTTTTATCGTAGGTGAAAACCAGAATACTAGATAAAATGAACGATAACAAAACCGTGAAAACCGCTGTAACCAGGGTAGGGTTTTCTGAACTGTTTTGCAATGAAAAATAATCGAACATTTCCTCAGGTTTAATTTAATTCAGCATCAACTCCATGTTAAATACTGACAACGTTCAATGAGTTTTCCTTCGCGGAAGGCGGTGTAATTTTGAAAATACTTAATAATATTTTCATTTGCCAGGTTCCGCGGCGGAAGCACCAAAGGTACACACTAAATTAAATTTACGTTAACTCAAGGTTAATTTTCTGAGTAATATAAACGTCAAAAAACCAGTAAAATACTGAGTTTTATCTTGTGACAACAAATTTGCTCCCTTTGGATGAAAGGCCTTTAGTGTTTAGTATTCTAAGGATGTAAAAACCAGGGGAAAGGTTGCCCGTATCAACATGAAGTATCGTGCTTCCATCAAAAGGAATTTGTTGAATCTTTTGGCCGAAATTGTCAAAAATGAAAATTGTCCCCGACTCTATAACCTCCTGTGATTCTATTTTAATGGTAGCGACGTTGCTTACAGGATTAGGAAAAACTTTAATGCTGGCATTTAATTCCGGGTTTTCAGTAGCGTTGGGCATATTGGGAGCTCCGGGAGTGCCCGTTGCGGCGAACCAGTTTTCTGCTATCGCATTGTCGAGGGTTGGATCTGATAATTGCAAAGTAGGTCCCAATCCGTCAGGCTCCGTTGGCCATTGGCCTTCATCATCGTAATTGACGGTATCTACCACTGTTCCGGAAGCATTGAATAATCGGATAAGCTCACCTCCATTATTCAGCCCGAAATCAAATTCACCAATGAAGTTATCGACATCCGGCCAAAAAGTTGAGAAGTTTTCAATGTTCCTGCAAACCACGAGATAACCATTGGCTTCGATGGTCGTTCCTTCAGGAAAGGTGAAAACGTTTTCTTCGTTATCGTCCTTGAAATACCAAAAACCAATGTTTACAAGGTTGTCACCTGCATTGTGAAATTCCAGCCAATCCTTGGTGTCAAAATCATCAGAAGAGTGGTAATTGATTTCATTAATGATCACCTGTCCGCTAATGGGCGTTTGAATTAATAAAGCCAACAAAATTAAAGTGCAATAGGGTAGTAGATTTTTAATCATGATGCTAAAGTGTTTTTAATGTTTTTTACAAACTTTAGGAAAATATTTTTGTTATTGTTGTATCTGCTTTAACATGAAAAGAGATAAACTCATTTTTATGTTAAAGCTAATTGGATAATGCAAAGTGCATAATGTAAAATATAGAAGTGAATACGGTCAATTCCTTATTTGATAAAGTCTAAAAAACAATAAATAGGTTTTGCTTTATCGAAAGGGAAAAAATACACCTATACAGGAAATTAATAACTTCTGCACTCTTCATTTTATATTTTACTGTTTTAAATTCAGGTTTCACTTTTTAAAGGGCTCTTTAACCTGACCAATAAATTTTGTGAAACCGTGAAAGGTCTTTCCTTGCAATGATAGTATTGTTAGAGCGAATTTTAAACTAGGTGAAATTTTTTTTCAAATATCCATTTGAAATTTCACCAATTCAGTGATTAAGTGACTCAATATATGCTTTTAGCCTTGTATTTGGCCAGTCGAAAAATAGGCTAGTCAGAGACAAGACAAAAATTTTTATTGAGAATAATTCTAAATTAGAAAGCTTAATCGGACAAATAACATCTATTGTTGGTCAAATGCCTAATGAAGCCTACTTTTGTAGCTTTGTTGGAAAAGCTGAAATAGCTTTATTTTACCAGATAGCAAAACGTAAAAAAACATTTTAAACATGGGTTGGTTTTCCAATTTTACTTCATCTTCGATCGGAAGAAAATTCCTTATGGGAATTACCGGTCTTTTTCTCGTTACTTTTATTGCAGTCCATTTACTGATCAATTCATTTTCTCTGGTGAGTGCTGAATTGTTCAATGCAGGATCTCACTTTATGGCAACAAACCCCCTGATTCAGGCTATGCAGTATGTATTAGCTTTAGGGTTCATTGCTCATATTGCCATGGGAATTGTTCTGACGATCAGAAACAATGCTGCCCGTCCGGTGAAATACGCCATGAACAAACCGGGAGAAAACTCCAATTTTGCTTCCCGCAGTATGATTCTTACTGGTGTGTTAGTGATGTTGTTTTTATTCCTGCACCTGAAGGACTTTTTCGTCCCGATCAAGTTCGATCATGGTTCTTATGGTACGGACTACGATTTGCTGGTACTTGTGTTTTCAAATCCAGTTTATGTAGTCATTTATGTTGTAGCCTTTATTTTGCTGGGCATTCACCTCTATCACGGATTCCAGTCAGCATTCCAAACCATTGGTGTTAACCATCCAAAGTACACGCCGGCGATTAAATTCCTGGGAGTATTGTACTGTGTTATAGTGGCTCTTGGATTTTCTGCAATAGCATTGTTTCACTTCTTTAATTCAATGAATTAAGACAAAAGACCTTTTTAGTTATGTCAAAATTAGATTCTAAAGTACCTCAAGGTCCAATTAAAGATAAGTGGACCAATCATAAAAATAAGATCAACGTTGTTAATCCTGCCAACAAACGACTGATCGATGTGATCGTAGTCGGAACCGGATTGGCCGGTGGTTCAGCCGCCGCTTCTCTGGCAGAAATGGGATACAACGTAAAAGCCTTTGCCTATCAGGATTCCCCTCGTCGTGCGCACTCTATTGCTGCACAGGGAGGTATCAATGCGGCAAAGAATTACCAGAATGATAATGATTCCATCTACCGTTTGTTCTACGATACCGTAAAAGGTGGCGATTATCGTGCTCGTGAAGCTAACGTATATCGTTTGGCGGAAGTGTCCGGAAACATCATTGACCAGTGTGTGGCTCAGGGCGTTCCTTTTGCACGTGAATATGGCGGATTGCTCGATAACCGCTCATTTGGTGGAGTTTTGGTTTCCCGTACTTTTTATGCCAAAGGACAGACAGGCCAGCAATTGTTGCTTGGAGCCTATGCTGCCATGAACCGCCAGATCGGTAAGGGTAAGATAAAAATGTACAATCGCCATGAAATGCTCGATATCGTCATCGTGGATGGCAAAGCCAGAGGGATTATCGCAAGAAACCTTGTTACCGGTGAGATCGAAAGACATTCTGCTCATGCAGTAGTGGTTGCCACAGGTGGTTACGGAAACGTTTTCTTCCTCTCGACCAATGCCATGGGATCCAACGTAACGGCTGCGTGGAAGATCCATAAAAAAGGAGCATACTTTGCAAATCCTTGTTATACTCAGATCCACCCAACCTGTATCCCTCGTTCCGGAGATCATCAGTCAAAACTGACATTGATGTCAGAATCCCTGAGGAATGACGGACGTATCTGGGTGCCGGCTAAAATGGAAGATGCGGAAGCTATTCGTGCAGGAAAGTTGAAGCCAACGGAAATCCCGGAAGAAGACAGGGATTATTATCTCGAAAGAAGATACCCTGCTTTTGGTAATCTCGTGCCTCGTGACGTTGCCTCCCGTGCTGCAAAAGAGCGTTGTGATGCAGGATTTGGTGTAAACGCTACAGGTGAAGCTGTTTACCTTGATTTTGCTGCTGCGATTGAGCGTTACGGAAAGGAAAAAGCTTTGGTCATGGGTATTGATAACCCTTCCAAAGCCAAAATAACGGAACTTGGCGAACAAGTGATCGAGGCTAAATATGGAAACCTCTTCCAGATGTATGAAAAGATCGTGGATGAGAACCCATACAAAACGCCAATGATGATCTATCCTGCAGTACACTACACCATGGGAGGCGTTTGGGTTGATTACAATCTGATGACGACGATCCCTGGATGTTACTGTGCCGGTGAAGCCAACTTCTCTGACCACGGTGCCAACCGCCTTGGTGCATCTGCCTTGATGCAGGGATTGGCCGACGGATATTTTGTATTGCCTTACACCATCGGTGATTACCTTGCTGACGAGATCAGAACCGGAGAAATCCCTACGGATCTCCCTGAATTCGAACAGGCGGAAAAAGACGTTAGGGAAAAACTTGAAAAACTGATCAATATTAAGGGAACCAAATCTGTAGACCACTTCCATAAACGCCTTGGAAAAGTTATGTGGGAATATGTAGGTATGGCACGTAATGAAGCAGGTTTGAAAAAAGCTATGGACGAGATCAAACAGATCCGTGAGGAGTTCTGGAAGGATGTACGTGTCCCTGGCGGAATAGATGGATTAAATCCCGAACTGGAAAAAGCAGGTCGTGTGGCAGATTTCCTTGAATTGGGAGAATTGTTTGCAGTGGATGCCTTGCAACGTACGGAGTCCTGTGGAGGTCACTTCAGAGAAGAATCTCAAACAGAAGAAGGAGAAGCATTGCGTAATGATGATGAATTTGCATACGTCTCCGCCTGGGAATGGACAGGTGATCCACGTACTTCAAAGTTGCACAAAGAAGAACTTGAGTTTAACGATATCGAATTGAAACAACGTAGTTATAAATAAGCATTTTGATGCACAAAAAAATAGAAAATTATGTCTGCAAATAAAGATATGAATTTAACATTGAAGATTTGGCGTCAAAAAGATGCTCAATCCAAAGGTAAGTTAGAAACCTATCAGGTAAGTAATATATCACCGGATTCCTCTTTCCTCGAGATGTTGGACGTGCTCAATGAGGAGTTGATCAACAAGGGAGAAGAGCCGGTTGCATTTGATCACGATTGTCGTGAAGGTATTTGCGGTATGTGTTCTCTGCACATCAATGGAGAACCACATGGGCCGGACAGACTGATTACCACCTGCCAGTTGCACATGCGCAAATTTAAAGATGGTGATACGATCTACATTGAGCCATGGAGAGCCAAGGCCTTTCCTGTACTCAAGGATTTGATCGTAGACAGATCTTCTTTTGAGCGTATCCAGCAGGCTGGAGGATTTATCTCTGTAAATACTTCCGGAAATACTCAGGATGCCAACGCTATTCCGATTCCTAAGAAAAATGCGGATAAGGCGATGGATGCTGCTACCTGTATCGGTTGCGGTGCCTGTGTTGCAGCTTGTAAGAACAGTTCAGCGATGTTGTTCGTTTCTGCAAAAGTGTCCCAGTTCGCATTATTGCCTCAGGGCCGCGTAGAAGCTAAAGATCGTGTGTTGAACATGGTGAAAGCTATGGATGACGAAGGATTCGGAAATTGTACAAATACCGGAGCATGTGAGGTAGAATGTCCAAAAGGAATTTCTTTGGAGAACATTGCTCGTATGAACCGTGAGTATTTGTCGGCTACTTTTGGGTAAATCTTGGCGGCAGACGGTAAACGCTGGACGGTTTACGGTTTTGCCTCATTATATAAAATAGAAACGCCCGGTGCTGTCCTTGTGGGGATGGGCCGGGCTTTTTTAATTAACACATAGTCAAAAAGTTCACCTAGTTGTTCTACTATTTCTATGTGAACTTTATGACTATGTGTTAGAAAATAGTAAAAAAACTTGACTTACTGAACACTGTTTAGTAATTTTACAGCGTTAATTGAAATGTATGGGAATTTCTGAAAGGAGAGAAAGAGAAAAAAAGGAACTCAGGAATAAGATTCTTGTAACGGCGAAGGAGATTTTATTGAAAGAAGGTTGGCAGCAGCTTTCTATTCGCAATATAGCTACGGCTATTGAATACAGTCCTGCCACGATCTATCTCTATTTCGAAGGAAAAGATGAGATCGTTTATCAACTCATGGAAATGGGTTTTATGAGGATGTCGGAGTTTTTTGAACCGGTGCTTACCGAACCTAATCCTATGGAAAGGGTGCGTAAATCGGGCGAAGCTTTTATCAATTTTGCCTTGTCCAATCCGGAATGGTTTGAATTGCTGTTCAATACGCCGGAACATATCTGTGATGTTGAAAAATACATGGAGGATTCAAATCCGGGGTTACGCGTTTTTGAAGGACTTTTGCAAACGTGCCAGGAAGCTATTGATCAGGGGTATACACACATTGAAGATGCTCATTTATTGGCGACGATGGCTTGGAGCATGGTTCAGGGGCTTGTGATGTTGATCAGGTCGGGACATCTGGAACATTTGCTGGACATAGAGTCCCAGGACTTGATCGATGATTCGATTGAAACATTTATGAAAACAATTTTTAAGGAAAAGAAAAGTTAGCCTGAGGGCTGATTTTTTTTGCCCTTTCACTAAACACTGTTTACTAATTTAACATGATTCACAAAACAGTACTTTTTTATGCGATGCTACTTTTTTTGGTGATTCCTGTCAAAGGTCAGGATTTTACCGATTTGGTGCAAAAAAGCTGGAACAATAATGAGCAGCTAAAAGCTCAGTACTTCCAACTCCAACAAGCCGAAGCAGCTTTAAGGGAAGCCAAGTCCATGTACGGACCAACCGTTAGTTTTGGAGCTCAATACACTTTGGCGGCAGGAGGCCGGGAAATAGATTTTCCGGTTGGAGACCTGCTCAATCCGGTTTATTCGACCCTTAACCTCCTGACAGCTTCCAATAATTTTCCAACGATCGAAAATTCAGCCATTCAGTTCCTGCCAAACAACTTTCTGGATGCAAGGGTAAGGGTTCAGCAACCGGTTTATTACCCGGAACTGGCCATCAATAAGCAGTTGCAGTCGAAGAGTATCGACCTGAAAGCACTGGAAATTTTGGCTTACAAAAGACTACTTTCAAAGGAGGTGATGGATGCTTATTTTCAATGGCAAATGGCTAAACAGGCTGTTAGTATTTACGAGCAAGCTGATGTCCTTTTGGACGAGGCATATCGGACTACGAACAGTTTATTTAAAAACGGTAAAGCACTTCCATCTGCCCTCAACAGGATCAGGTCTGAACAGGCTGCAAGCGAAGCCCAGATAATCGCTGCCAAAAATCAGGAGGAAAATGCATGGCAATTATTGGCTTTTCTACTGAATGACCCTCAAATAACCCGCGATCAGATAATAGTTGAATTTCCGGAATTACCCGATCTGAATGCCGGTTCCGGACTAAGGGAAGAACTGCAGCAGTTGGAAGTGGGCATTGAAATGCAACAACTGGCAGTGAAAAAAGAAAATCAGTTTTACCTGCCAAGGCTTGGGGTTCAGTTAGATGCGGGTTCCCAGGATTTTGATTTTCAGTGGAAGCCCTATGCTTTGCTGGGAGTTAACCTGGAATGGAATATCTATGATTTTAAGAGACATTCGCACAAAAAAGACCAGGCTTTGGCGGCTGTCGAAGCTCAAAAGCAGCAAAAAGTCTATGTGCAGGACCAACTGGAATTACAAAATACGGTAGCGAGAAACAACCTGCTTGCCGCGATTGCACAGGCGAATACTTATGAGCCTAGAATTTACTCAGCGCAAAAGACCTATGATGACGTAATGAAGAAATATCGCTCAGGAGTAGCCAATTACCTCGAACTGATCGATGCACAAACACAAATGACCATAGCTGAAGTCTCCTATGTTCTGGCCAGGTATAATGCCTGGATGAAGTGGGCGGAGCTTCATTATGTAACCGCAAGTTTTCCAATTAATTAAATCTGGTTGCTGGTTACAAGTTTCTGGTTGCTGGTTATTTGATTTTTAAAAACTAGCAACCATCAACCAGTAACCAGTAACCAAAAATAAATAGCTAATCTGGTGAAAATGAAAAATCAAATACTCATCGTTTTATCAATTTTTTTGTTCCTGGCATCATGTAGTCAGGAAGCAGTGGACCAGGAAGAAAAGCAGGTGTCCAAGCCTGAACTGGTTCAATATGTAAAACTGGAGAAAGTAAGTGAAGCCCCGGCATCACAAGCCATCGATGTTTTAGGGGTAGTAACGAGTAAGACCCAGTCAACCCCGGCCTTTAAAACAGGAGGCGTTATTGAAAAAACCTATGTTGAAGAAGGAGATCGGGTGAAAAAAGGACAATTGCTGGCCACCCTGATTATGACGGAAATCGACGCAGGAGTGGCTCAGGCTGAGGAAGCATTTGCCAAGGCTAACAGGGACCTTGATCGTGCTAAAAGCCTTTATGCCGATAGTGTCGCCACTTTGGAGCAGGTACAGAATGCTGAAACGGGAGTAACTATAGCTTCCAAGAACCTGGATATTGCCCGGTTTAATCAAAAGCACAGTGAAGTGCGTGCACCCATTAATGGCCGGGTAGTCAAACAATTATTGCATCAAGGCGAAGTAGCCGGACCCGGACTTCCTGTTTATGCCATCCTGGGTGTTTCAAAAAATGATTGGAAAGTCACCGCAAATCTGGTAGACAGAGATTGGGCAAAAATAAAAACCGGAGACCCTGTCAGCCTTGTATTGGATGCTTATCCGGGAGAAAAATTCAAGGGGAAGCGTAAGCGATAAAGCAGTGATCGCTAAAGATGCCAGTGGTTCTCTTGAAGTGGAATTTTCTTTCATCACTCCTCCGCCTGCACTTGCTGCAGGCATGGTTTGCAGGATAGAAACGACACCTGACCAGAACACAAACCTAACGACCATTCCTGTCGAGGCTATTGTGAAAAGCAATGCTTCCGTCGCAACTATTTTTACCATAGAAAATGGTAAGGCCAAAAAAATGGAGGTCGAAATATTACAATTATTGGGTGATAGAGTTGCTGTTGCCGGTCATCCTGAAAACATGAATGAGGTAGTGACGATTGGCGCAATGTTCTTGGAGGACGGAGATGAAGTTGTCGTATCAAAATAATTCCTAAAGCCATTTTCTCAAAAAGAAACTAATGAACTTCACTAAATTTTTTGTCAAAAACTACCAATTCACCCTGGTGATCTTTCTGGGGTTAATTGTTCTGGGAGTTAATTCCCTTATGAATATGCCGCGTAGTGAAGACCCCCCATTCAATGCGCCTATTTATTCCATCGTAATCATTTACCCGGGCACTTCCCCAGAGGATATGGAAAAGCTTGTGGCTGATCCAATCGAAGAAGAACTCTACCAACTCGATGACATTAAGGAAATTGAATCCGTGTGTAATGACGGGTTGATGTTTATTCTGGTAGAATTCAACTATGGGGTGGATCCGCAAGCCAAGTACAACGATGTGATCAGGGAGGTCAATAAAATCCAGGAGCTACCAGATGATATTTTAAGTATAGATATCAACCGTGCCTCGGCAAGTGATGTGGCCATCCTGCAGACGGCTCTGATATCGGAGACCGCCACTATGGAAGAACTGGAAAATCAGGCGGAAACCCTTGAGCGGCAGCTGGAGACACTTGATGCCATTAAATGGGTTCAGATACAAGGGGTGCCGGAACGAAATATTCGTATTGAGCTTGATCTCGACAGGATGGCCCTGTTGAAAATTGGCCTTAATCAGGTATTAGGGCTCATACAAGCCAATAATGTCAATATCCCTGGAGGCGATATTGACCTGGGGATGCGAAAATACAATATCAAAACTACCGCTGAATTCGACGGTATTGAAGACATTTCCAACACCATAATCAAAACCACCGAAACCGGAAAGATTACCCGACTTTCAGACATTGCGAATATTTATGAAACCGACGAAGAAAGTAACCACATCGTCCGGTATAATGGTCGAAGGGCGATTTGGGTGATAACTGCCATGAAGGACAACCGGAATATTGTGCAGACCCGGCAAATGATGGAGCCCTTTTTGCAGCAGTTTGAACAACAGCTTCCTAAAAACATTGAAATGGAACAAGCTTTTGACCAGGAAGTCATGGTCAGCAGAAGGCTGGAACATCTGGGGCGAGATTTTATGATTGCTGTTTTTTTGGTGCTATTGACTCTGTTGCCTTTGGGGACACGAGCTTCTCTGGTAGTAATGATTTCAATTCCCTTGTCTTTGAGTATCGGTATATTTTTACTGGACATTTTGGGCTATACGCTTAATCAGTTGAGTATAGTGGGAATGGTTGTCTCTCTGGGGCTTCTGGTGGATGATAGTATTGTAGTGGTGGAAAACATTGAGCGGTATATGCGAAAAGGTATTCCGGTGAAAGAGGCAGCTGTAACGGCCACCAATCACATAATCCTGGCAATTTTGGGATGTACCGCGACTTTGATTCTTGCCTTTTTACCCTTGGCCAATATGCCTGAGAGTTCGGGTGATTTTATCCGTTCCATGCCAATGGCTGTGATGCTGACGGTAACTGCTTCTTTGTTTGTTTCTATTACCATTATACCCTTTCTGGCCAGTAGAATACTCAAACCTCACAAAGGAGGAAATGGACAGGGAAATGCTGTTTTTCAGGCTTTCAAGAAGTACGTTAATGATCCTTATCAGAGATTATTGGCCTGGAGTATCAAACATCCGGTAATCGCATTGCTTTCGGCTGCTATTATTTTTGGGTCGTCCTTAATGCTGATTCCCCATTTAGGATTCAGCCTGTTTCCTGCATCAGAAAAGCCGATGTTTGTAGTCGATATAGAAACGGAATCCGGCAGTAATATGCAGCATACTACGAAGGCAGTGCGTCAGGTTGAAAAACATCTGGCAACGAAAACCATAATTCAGGGCATTGCTGCCAATACCGGAATGGGGAATCCCCGGGTTTTCTACAATGAATTTCAACCACAACCGGCCGATAATCAGGGGCAGATTTTAGTTTTTTTGGATAAAAACACCGAAGTACCGGAAATGGATGCTCTGGCCAATGAACTGAGAGAAGAACTGGTTGGATTCCCGGGAGCGAAAATTGAGATCAGGCGGTTTCAGCAAGGTGAGCCTGTTACGGCTCCTGTTGAAATGAGGATCCTGGGAGAGGATATGGATTCGCTGAAGACTATTAGTGCGGAGATTGAGAGGATCATGAAATCGACGGAAGGTACCATTTATATCAATAATCAGTTGAAGACAGACAAAACTGATTTGAAAATCCATATTGATCGCGATAAAGCGGGATTGTATGGGCTGACTACCCAGGAAGTGGCCACTACGGTAAGGATGGCCATTGCGGGATTAGATATTGGAAAGATCCGCAGTGGAGATGGGGAGGAGGATATTTTGAAGGTTTCCATAAGGGAAAACACCACCAATGCCCTGGAAAATTTCAACCGGGTTCAGATCACTACTTTGGGAGGGGTTTTGGTACCACTCAAGTCCGTTGCAAGTATTGTCATGGAAGAATCTCCTTCTCTTTTACGTCATTACAATAAAGAGCGTTATAGCCTGGTAAGCTGTTTTACACAGGAAGGGTTTAATACCGACGCTCTGACGACGGAAGTGCTCGATAGGATCGATAACGAAATTGCCTTGCCGGACGGATATCGTGTGGTAGCTGCCGGGGAACGGGAAGCAAGAGAGCGTTCCTTTGGCGGCATTGGTACGATCATCATTTTGGCGGTTTTTGGTTTGCTGGCCATCCTCATCCTGGAGTTTCGCACGATGAAATCCACTTTGATTGTGTTGAGTGTGATTCCGTTGGGTATGGTAGGAGCTCTTACTGCCTTGTGGATTGCCGGAGAAACACTGTCCTTTGTGGCAACGGTAGGACTCATTGCCCTGGCGGGAATCGAGATCAAGAATTCCATCCTGATGGTAGATTATACCAATTCCCTCAGGGAAAAGGGAATGCCTTTGTTCGAGGCGGTAATGGATGGAGCAGAAACGCGCTTTCTGCCTATATTGCTTACGGCATTAACGGCCATTGGAGGTATGACCCCGCTGGTTTTGGACAAGAGTCCGTTGATCAGTCCGTTGGCGATTGTGCTGATCGGTGGATTGATCAGTTCGCTGATTTTGAGCCGTGTTGTCACACCGGTGCTGTATTATTTGATACCGCCGCGGGTGGAGGAGAAGTAGGTTGGCAGTACCGGTTGACAGTCCGCAGTCTAGAGTCTTCAGCCTGCCTTTCGATGGCGGCTGACAGGTTCGGGTGGAAATAGAAACACAGACAATGAAGCGCAAATTAACGGGCAAGGCAACACCTTCTGCCACCCCTCGTGGCCTGTGCAAAGGCATCGCCTTGAAGTAATTTTCTTTGTGTTCTATTGTGACTATGTGGTTTATTAAAAATTTAACAAACCAAAACCCTTTTATTTTCTAAAATAATTATTTACCTTTGCGCTTCATTTTGGAAAAGAAACAGATTCGTTATGAAAAAAGATATTCATCCAGAAGAGTATCGCATGGTGGTGTTTAAGGATTTTTCGGTTGACAAGTCATTCTTGACACGTTCTTGTGCTCCTTCAAGGGAAACGATTGTATGGGAAGATGGTAAGGAGTACCCTTTGGTAAAGTTAGAGATTTCAAGTTTCTCTCACCCGTTCTTTACAGGTAAGATGAAGTTTGTTGATACTGCCGGACGTATTGATAAATTCAACAAGAAATTCGGTAATAACCCATTTGCGAAGAAAAAGTAATCATACCCTCAGGTATCGTTTATTTTTAAAAATAATAAAAAGCTCCTTTCAGCAATGATTGGGGCTTTTTGTAATTATACCTGTGGTACGGTTTTTTTAGTTTTTCGTGACAAATAGTTGGTCTTTGTCGTCAAATATTTAGCGGAAAAAACGTTATTAATTACAAGATTTTGTACTTTAACAGAGCACTAACCTTCTAGTATGGCAAATATAATCCTGTTTGATAGTGAAGTTCGTGAAAAACTCCTGCCCCTGACTTATACCCGGCCTGTGGGAGAGATTCGTGTTGGTATACTGACCATCCGCGAAAAGTGGGAAAAAACCATGAAAGCAAAGGTGGCCTATATTACACAGGATTATCTCGCGGAGAAGTATGCGATTGATTACGGTAACGAAAATTATATTATCAACGGGTCTGCCATGCCTTCTCCTCAACTTTGCCAGTTGATCCGCCAAATGGAATATGGTGAAGCCTTCCTTTTAGGCGAAGAATTGATTGCTGCCAAAATGGATGAACGCCAGTTTGAGCGACTCATTCACGACCAGGATATAGGTGAACTCAAAGGCATTGATCTTGAGGATACAGAGTTTTTGAAGATCAATCATTTGTGGGATATTTTTCAGCTAAATGGTGCGGCGCTGGAGGCTGACTTTGAAATGATAACCAAAGGCAGAGAATCTGCTCCAATAAGTGAAACGAATCAGGTATTAGGACGTGAAAACGTTTTTGTAGAACCCGGCGCCAAAATTGAATGCTCAGTCATTAATGCTACTACCGGACCGGTTTATATTGGCAAGAACTCTGAAATCATGGAAGGTTGCCTGATCAGAGGCAGTTTCGCCATGGGAGAGGGGTCCGTTTTGAAAATGGGAGCCAAGGTTTATGGAGCGACCACACTTGGGCCTTCTTGTAAAATAGGCGGTGAAGTAAATAATTCCGTTTTACAGGGATTTGCCAATAAGGGGCATGATGGTTATCTGGGGAATTCTGTACTTGGAGAATGGTGTAACCTGGGAGCCGGTACCTGTATCTCCAATTTGAAAAATAATTACGAAGAAGTAAAGCTCTGGAATTATGCTCTTGGAAGATTTGAAAAAACGAGCACCCAGTTTTGTGGGGTCATCATGGGCGATCATTCCAAGACAGCTATCAATACTATTCTCAACACGGGTACTGTCATCGGTGTTTCTACAAATATTTTTGGGCCAGGTTTTCCCCGCAACTTTATTCCATCTTTTGCCTGGGGAGGTAATCACGGATTCTCCACCTATGCGACAGATAAGGCTTTTGCTACAATGGAACGGGTGATGGAGCGTCGTAAAAAAGAATTCTCCATTGGGGACAGGCTGATTATGTTGCGCCTTTTTGAAGATACCGCTGAACACAGAAGGTGGGAAAAAGGGTGATGAAAGTTGATTTACGAGTGTTGAATGATGGTATTTTGAAGATCTGCATTTTCGAATGAATCCCGCTATTACTTTTCTTTTTTGATTTTTGGTTTTATCTTTAAGCAACCACCTTTTTACGGTTTCACTGAGTTAACCGGTATGGGTTAAAGTATTATATAAAAGTGAAACCTGAATTTTATTCTACATTCTGGATTTTACATTTAGGTTTCATAAAAAAAGGAGGTAAACTCATTTTTATGTGAAACCGTAAAAGAGTAGGCTCTCCTGTTATTTTCTCTTGGAACATCGTTTTTCGGAAAACCAACAAATCAGAATGTCATGAAAAATCCATTGCTTTTTTTGCTTTGCTTTCTCATGCTTTCCTGTGGCCAACAGCAGGATAGCACAGATAAACCAACTGATGGTACTGAACAGCAATCTACCGAAGTCAGTCCATCAGATTCAGATTCTTTGAGAGCTGTTTTTCTTCAATTTTATAAAAAAAGACAGGACTGGTTTCCTTCCCAATTTGTCTTTGAGGCCGGAAAGCTTAATCCGGTTGATGAAGCTTTGACGGATACTACTTTTTTTATTTTTCGGGAGAAGCTTTTGGAAGCGGTGAGGAGAAAGGATGCTTTTTATTTACTGGAAAAAACGGATGGCGATGTCAAATACAGTTTTGGTGATGATGGAGGGGTGCCAGGTTTTGTTCAACTTTGGGAATTGGATTCCCCGGAAGGAATTGAAGGTTCCCCGGTTTGGGAAACGCTGGAGGATGTTTTGACAAAAGGAGGATCTTTTAGCGATGGTGGAAAAACCTTTACGGCTCCCTATTTTTTCGGGTTGTTTCCTGAGGAGTATGATGCGTTTACTTATGGATTGATAGTCGGAAAAGGAGTGAGGATGCGCGCAGCTCCTAACCTTCGTGCGCCAGTTGTCAAAAGTCTTTCTTATGATATTGTGGAAATTGTTGGAAAAACCGCCGCTTTTGAGACCATTGGAGGAGAGGAGCACCCCTGGGTACAGGTAAAATTGCTGGATGGAAGAGAAGGATATGTCTGGGGAAAGTTTATTGGTAGTCCGATTGGATTTCGTGCAGGATTCTCCCGGCAGGAAAATGGTTCCTGGCTCATGCACTTTTTTGTGGCGGGAGATTGATTCTGTAATTCGGAAATCTGGAAAACCGGAATAGTGAAATAATTATTTCACCCATCCAGTTTTCCAGCTCCTATGACATTGTTGATTAAAAATATTTTTAGTGCTGGTGATGATGATCATGTCCGTGACCATGACCATGCCCATGCCCATGCCCATGTTGGTGTGGTCCTTCTTCCGGCAAATTTCCTTCGAGGAAAAGTCCCACAGCTTTGTCAGGGTCTTTTTCAGGCGTTACAATTCCTTTTGTTCCGACCATGCTTAATCTATTAAACAGTCCCATCCCCATTCCTCCGGTAATCAATACGTCGGCAGCGTAGGCCGGATGAACGAAGGTCGTGTCATTAACGGGAGAGTGCGCCAACTCATGCAGACTTTGTTCCTTAGGAAGTTCAATTAATGCCTTTTTCGCTATTTGACCATTGTCGATATTGTAAATCCAGAACTTTCTGCATTTACCGGCATGACCTGTAACTTCTTTTCTGTTTTGACTGCAAACTGCAATTTTCATAATGTGTCCAATAGTTTTATTTTTACAATAAGGCATTTATTAATACCCATACAATTTAGGGTAAAATTCGATAAGTATAGCTTTCGGCGATGTGATACATATCACTGTACCGAATGAATAAAAGGTCCATTTTTGCTAATAATTCTTAAATCAGAAAACTTTTTATAATGAAGAAAATCGTATTATTCCTACCGCTGTTAGTCCTGACCGTATTCACAACAGCATGTAATTCCCAGGATTCTAATAAATCCTCTAATCAAACAGGAAATGTTGTTTTGGTGGAAAACCCAGCAGTAACAACTGTGCATAAAAATGTTTCGGCCAATGAGTTCCAACAAATCATTGCCCAGGGAAATGTAGTTGTTATTGATGTAAGAACACCAAACGAATATGCTCAGGGACATATTAAAGGGGCCAAATTGATCAATTTATACGACCCAAATTTTAATGCCCAGATTGCCGAATTGGATAAAGAGACACCTACGTTGGTTTATTGCCGCTCCGGCAGAAGAAGTGGAAGTGCCATGAGGAAAATGAAATCTGCAGGATTTAATACGGTATACAATTTATCAGGAGGTATTGGAGCCTGGATGTCTACAGGTGGACAGATTGTAAGATAAAGTAAACTTTAGGTATTAAATATAAAAACCGAATCTCAAGCCTTTTGAGATTCGGTTTTTTTTGTTTATTGAAAGTACTTTTAGATATCGTAATTGGGTGAAAGCTCATCGTATTTTTCTTCGTAGAAATCCCGGATATACCTCACTACTTCTTCCGGATCATCCGTAATCGGCATGAGGTCGAGATCTATTTCGTTGATGTTGTTTTCTTTTTCCAGCATCACTTCTTTGATCCAACCCTTCAGGCCTGACCAGAATTCACTGCCCACAAGAATTACAGGCACTTTGGAAATTTTACCAGTCTGTACCAATGTCAGTACTTCAAATAATTCATCCATTGTTCCAAATCCTCCCGGAAGAGCAACGAACGCCTGAGCGTATTTGACGAACATCACTTTTCTGACAAAGAAGTATCTGAAATCGAGATTTTTATCCGGATCTATGTATTGGTTATGTCCCTGTTCAAAAGGTAGGTTGATGTTTAAGCCAACAGATTTTCCACCATAAATATGAGCACCTTTGTTCCCTGCTTCCATAATTCCGGGACCACCTCCGGTGATCACCCCATATCCTTCTTCAGTGAGCAGGCGGCCAATATCAACGGCCAGTTTGTAATTGGGGTTGTCAGCCTTGGTCCTCGCAGATCCAAAAATAGACACACACGGTCCCAGTTGGTTCAACGTTTCAAATCCATCAACAAATTCAGAAACCATTTTGAACATGGTCCAGGCATTTTCGCCTTTGATTTGTTTACCCCACTGTTTCATGGGAAGTTTCTTACCCTGCATTAAATTTTCATCTACCATAACTTCATTTTTCGGGCCATCCTGTTAATAAATTGAGCGCAATGGATGACCGGTTAATAGGTTTTTAGCCGAAAAAAGCCTGTCAGCTTTTGCGACAGGCTTTTTTCGACGGCAAAGAACTGCTATTTTAAGCATTTCCTGGCACATTATCAAGTGCCATCTAAAATAACGAGTTCAATTATCAAAAAGTTTATATTAATGATTAATTAACTTATGCAGGGGAATCAAGAGTTAAAAAAAAATTGGATGACAGTTGGAAGTTTAATTGCACCGTGCTTCAGCGCGGTGATATAAAAAAGACAGATTTCCTAGGGCTTTAGTCCTTTTTACATTTCCCTAGAAGGCCTAAAGGCCTGAAAATCTACTTTTACCAATGAGCACCGCGCTTCAGAGCGGTGCAATAGAAGTGTTTAAAAATAGAGAATTCCACTCTTGATTCCTGTTATACATTCAGTATGCCTCCGTCAATAGTAATGGAAGTACCTGTAATCCAGGAAGCATCTTCAGATGCGAGAAAAGAGACCAGTTTGGCAATATCTTCAGGTTTACCAAGCCGTTTTAGTAAGGTGGCATTTTTTGCATCAGCAACGGCATTTTCAGGATTGTCAAAAGCCTTGGCAGAATTCCAAAGCAATGGAGTATCTACCGGGCCTGGACAAATAGCGTTTATTCGGATTTTAGGGGCATATTCTACGGCCATTTGTTTCATTAAGGCCACAACAGCGGCTTTTGAAGCACAATAGGCCGGATGGTTCGGGAAACTTTTGAATGCGGCAATGGAGGCATTGATGATAATATTGCCCCCGTTTTCATTTTCAAGTAAATGTGGAATGGCATATTTGCACAAATAAAAAACAGCATTGAGGTTTGTGTCAAAAACGGATTGCCAGGTATTGGGAGAGACCTCAGTAACCGAGCCTAACCCCAGGATGCCGGCATTGGCAGATAGGATATCGATTTTTCCAAAATTCGAAAGTGCCGCATCAACAAGCATCTTATTGGTTTCCGGAATCCGAATATCGCCTGCGATGAATACGGTATTGGCGTTAGTATTTTTTAGGCTAGTCTCCAGTTCCTTCCCTCGTTGCTCATTCCTGCCGGAAAGAATAACGGAACCACCCTCCCGGGCAAAGCTTTCTGCAATGGCCATTCCCATGCCGCTGGTTGCTCCGGTAACAATAATTACTTTGTCCCGAAATTTAGACGATTGTTCCATCATGATCTAGTCCTGGTTTTGGTTTTCCCTTAATGTACTATAAATAGTCTTCAGCAGCTCGCCGTTATCCTGATTAAATTGCCAGAACATGACTCCTCCCATGCCCTTATCTTTAACGAATTCCGTTTTGAGTTTTAAAGAAGCCGGATTTTCAAAGGTCACAAATTGTCGGTCCGATTCCCTCCATAGATAAGGAACCATGGCAACGCTATCCCAGACCATTTCGAAACCGTCCTTGTCGATCATGTTTTCTTCGATGAACTTATAGTGATAACTTCCTTTTTCCCCCTTCGAAAGCTGATACAGCCCTTTAGTGTCTCCCGGGTTGGTGGATGTCCAGTACCTGCCGTAAAATGGAACTCCAAGCACCAGTTTCTCTACAGGAATCCCGGATTTTATATGCAGGTCAACGGATTTCCTGGAACTGATCTTTGCCCGATCACTATTGTTTTTGGAAAGATAGAGGTTTGCATGATGACCTGTTAAAGGTGAGCCGCCTGTGTAATAATCATAGGTCATAATGTTCACGAAGTCCAGATATTTGTGAGCTTCAGCCATATTTACATGATCCAGGTACCATTGGCTTGCTGCTGTGGCAACGGTTAATAAGTAAGGCTGGTGTCCACTGGCGGTTAGTGCATCCAGTTTTTCTCTTATCAGTTTCAGGATAGCGGTGAAATTTTCCTTGTCCTCAGGTCTGTGGGTATTGCCAGCACCGGGAAGGCCCGGGTACTCCCAATCAAGATCAATCCCGTCGATCTTATGCCGAAGCATGTAGTCAATGGCACTGTTGGCAAAGATCATTCTGGAAGAATCTGTAAGTACTGCATCCGAAAAACCACCTGACCAGCCCCATCCACCAATAGAGATAAGGATCTTTAAATCAGGATTCACCTTTTTGAGCTCATTGAGTTTTTTCAGATCAGATGCGTCTTTATTCCCGCCTTCGACAACCTTTCCGTCTTTAATATTGGCGAAAGCATAATTAATATGTGTGATCTGAAGAGCCTTTTCCTGAAATTCTCCCCAGTTGTTTTCCCAACCGGTTACATAGGCCACTACTTTATGGTCCTTGAGTGGTTCATGCTTTTTTAATACTGTATTTTGTTGGATATTGCAGGAAAGCAATAAGAAAATAGTTCCTAAAAATAAAGTGAAGCTTTTCATTATTTTGAGTTTACCGGTTTTAGAAATGCAAGTCTGGTCTAACCGAGTAAAAATAACAAAAAGGAGCCTTAAAAAAGAGAAAAGAAATGCTTATGGTCAAAGGTGAAGGTTAAGGTAATCACCTCAACCTTCTCCTTCCACCGGATAATATGATTAACTATACCGTAGTTACTTCCTTGAGGGAAGTTACATGTTGCTCTACATCATTTTTGGTAATGGTATTTCCGCCAAGAATGATAAGCCGTTCCACAACATTCCGCAATTCACGAATGTTGCCTGTCCAATTCACAGTTTGCAAGGTTTTGATGGCGGATGCATCGAATTTTTTGACTTTAGTGCCATATTGTTTACAGACCTGTTCGCTGAAATGTTCAATGAGTTCGGGAATGTCGTCAACTCTTTCGTTCAGCGAAGGCACCTGCAAAATAATTACGGCTAACCTGTGGTAAAGGTCTTCCCGGAATCTTTTTGCATTAATTTCTTCCCGGAGGTTTTTATTGGTTGCAGCAACCACTCTCACGTTTACAGGAATTTCTTTTTCTCCCCCTACACGCGTGATCACATTTTCCTGCAGGGCGCGAAGTACTTTTGCCTGGGCGGAAAGGCTCATATCGCCGATCTCATCCAGGAATAGGGTGCCGCCGTTGGCTTGTTCGAATTTTCCGATTCTTTGCTTAACCGCAGAAGTAAAGGAACCTTTTTCATGCCCGAACAACTCACTTTCGATCAATTCGGAAGGAATGGCTGCGCAATTCACTTCCACAATAGGTTTGCCGTTTCGGGAGCTCTTTTCATGAAGCCAGCGTGCTACGAGCTCTTTACCCGTTCCATTTGGACCAGTGATCAATACTCTTGCATCGGTTGGAGCTACCTGTTCGATGGTCCGTTTGATCTGGCTGATTCCGGAGGATTGCCCGATGATAGGTTGCACCTTTGATTTGGCAACTTTCTTTTTAAGGGTTTTGGTTTCCGTGATCAGGGATGATTTGTCCATTGCATTACGAATGGTGATCAACAAACGGTTCAAATCCGGTGGTTTGGAAATGAAGTCGAAGGCTCCTCTTTTCACGGCATCAACAGCAGTGTCAATATTTGCATGACCGGAAATCATGATGACAGGCGTATCGGGTGCAAGGATCTGAAGTCGATCCAGCACTTCCATGCCGTCCATCTTGGGCATTTTTATATCCAGCAGGATGATATCGTATTGGTTCTTGCTGAGTTTGAAAAGGCATTCTTTTCCATCTGCCGCTTCTTCCACCTCGTATTTCTCGAATTCGAGGATGTCTCTGAGTGTCCGGCGAATGCTCCCTTCGTCGTCGACGATCAGTACTTTGGCCATGATATAGTGTTTTATTGTTTAAACTATGTTGCAGGTTACGAGTTACGAGTTCCGGGTTGCGTGTTTGAACATTCTTAAAAACCCACTTTTTAGCTCGTAAATATTGAGTTAAGTAGTTTGATAAAAGAATCGGGACAGAACTAGGTTCAAATGGTTCAAGTTGTTAAATTTAGACCTTCTTGACCAGAGGTGCGGAATGTCATTTTATCCCTTCTGTGTGCACTGTGCCTTCTCCGTGAACTCTGTGGTTAAAATAATTTGTGATATTGAAACTTTTCATTAAAACTAGTTATATCCTCCTACTAAGTACAAACCAATTTAACCCGCAACCTGTCTCCTGAGGATTCAGGCAGGCTCGAAACCTGTAACCCGCAACCAGAATTTCCCCGCAATTTTATATTACGACTATTTTTAATAAATGTTTCAAATTACGGTTGGCTAATCCTCAGCTTCGTAATAAATCCTGTAAATGACATCAGCATAATCATCGGATACCAGCATAGAGCCATCCGGTAATAATTCGAGATCTACCGGTCTTCCCCAGGCTTTATCTTTTTCTTCATCCAGCCAGCCCTCAGCGAAGGGTTTGTAGCTCGTTACTTCATTACCCTCCAGTTCAAGCATCATCACCCGGTAACCAATTTTCTTACTGCGATTCCAGGAACCATGCTCTGCAATAAAAATTCTGTTGCGATATTCTTCCGGGAATTGATTTCCCGTGTAAAATTCAATACCCAAAGGTGCGGTATGCGGCCCGAGGTTTTGGGCCGGTGCGGTGAAATCTTCACATGGATGCACTTCACCGAATTCCGGGTCAGGGAGATCTCCCTGGTGGCAATAAGGGTAGCCGAAATGCATGGAATCACGAGGAGCATAATTGAGTTCACAGGCAGGAATGTCATCTCCCAGCATATCTCTACCATTGTCTGTAAACCACAACTCTCCGGTTTCCGGATGCCAGGTAAAACCTACGCTGTTGCGAATGCCGCGATGAACGATCTCAAGGTCACTGCCATCCGGATTGATTCGTGTAATGCTTGCGTAAATGGGATCTTCCTCATCACAAATGTTACAGGGAGCCCCTACGGGAACATACAATTTGCCATCCGGGCCAAAGGCGATATATTTCCAGCCGTGATGACGCTCGGTCGGATATTCATCATAGACTACTTCGTAGGCAAGCTCTGACTTCAGGTTGGATTCAATATCCGGGTATTTAAGGATACGATTGATTTCAGCCACATACAGGTCTCCATCCCTGAAGGCAACGCCGTTTGGCATATTCATATCTTCCGTAAGGGTAATGGTTTTTCCGCCTTCCGTACCATTATTTTTGGTAGTAATGGCATATACATTTCCTTTGGATCTGGTTCCTACAAATAAGGTGCCGTTTGGAGAAAGGTCCATTGATCTGGCGTTTTCCACATTTTTCTGAAAGACCTCTATTTTGAAGCCGGGAGGTAAATTGATGGTTTCAAGATCAATGTTGTTCCCGGATAAAAATTTCGGGGAAGGAGGGTTTATCCGGCCACAACCAGCAATCAATATAAAAAGGATAAGAGTTAGTAAAAATAACTTCTTCATTTTTGGCGTGTCTTGTTTGAAATAATAATGTAATCATCAAATTGGTATAGGTCAACGGAGGGGGACCGTTTATATCATTTTAGACATAACAAATCAACTCAGAAATGGTTATCTTTTCTGAAATTGGAAGATTATTTCGAGCAGAGCATTGTTATGCTTAAGAAACAAACAATGATTTAAACGGCTCTGAATACTTTTCATCTTTGGAGTAGATCGCGAATATCACTTTTTCGAATTTTCCAGCAAATGCTGTTTCCAATGCTTCATGGAAAAGACGAGCGATCATTTCCGGTTCATTTTCAAAAACGCCACAACCCCAGGCTCCAAGAATAAGGGTTTTATAACCTTTGCTATTCGCCAGAGCAAGCACTTTTCTTATCCTCGTTTTCATAGCACCTTCGATCTTGTCTTCATGCTCAGGTTGCTGTCTGCGTACTACACCTGCGTTAACTGCAGGAGAAGTAATAAAAGAGGTGAAAGCAAGTTCATCCAGATAATTCCCCTCATCGTTTTTAAATACGGGCACCATAGGAGAGTAGATCATGTTGTCCGAATAAAATGGGGATTTAATTTTCCTGTGGAGCATATAGTATTTTTCAGCATTGAGCTGGCAGGGGTACAAACCGCTGGATCTGGCGAGAGATTCTTCCTGTGCCTGGCTTCCATTTTGAAATCCACCGCCCGGGTTTTTGGCTGAAGCAAAATTGAGTGTCAATAAATTTTCATGTTCTGCTTGCAACCTGAGAATTGCGGCAAGGGTGGATTCTCCTGTTATCTCGTAGGTTGTTTTGAAAGGTTTTTCATCGTTTAACTCCTCAATAAGGGTGTCAAGTTCTTCTCCCTTTAGGAATAGAGTGTTTTGCGTGGAAAATTTTTGCCTGGATTTCAGACCAATGGTTTTTCCCTGACCATTCAGGTAATAGCCTTGCTTTAATATTTTTAAAGTGTCTTTGGCTATTTCCCTTCTCGTACTTCTTTTCATTTTAAGTAAAAGTTGAATTAATAGGGGAATTGGATATACCAAATTTCACATCAAATTGATTAAGTATTAATCTTCAGATTATAAAAATAACGATTTTTTCAATGTTGGATAATCCCGGCTTGGGTAATCTTTTGAATTTAATTCTAGGGAAGAAGATAATTTTGTTGAACAGAGAAAAAGAAACTAATAAAAAAATTGTATTTGGTGATCCATATTACTGACCTGTAAGCAAACCTGTGCGATGTTTGCACCTCATTAAAATAACTAAATCATGAGCAGAATAATAGTTGTCGGTGGTTTATCAGCAGGACCTTCGGCGGCAGCCAAAGCCAGAAGAGAGAATGAAGATGCTGAGATCATCCTTTTTGAGAAAGGAGCCAATATCAGTTATGCCACTTGTGGAATTCCCTATGCCCTTTCAGGGGTTATTGAACATCGCAAAAAACTTTTAGTCGTTAAACCCGATCTGATGCGGGAGCGGTTTAATATAGATGTAAGGCTGGAAGAAGAAGTAGTGGATGTTGATGTTAATAACAAAATGGTGATTACCTCAAAGGGAGAATACCGTTATGACAAGCTTGTTTTTGCCACAGGAGCCAGATCCTTCGTCCCGCCGATTAAAAATTTGGATACCACAGACAACTGGTCCACGTGTCGCAGCTTGAAAGATTATGATAAGATCATGAAAGAAGTGATGGATGATGAGGCTGAGCATGTGACGGTGCTGGGTGCGGGACTCATCGGGGTTGAGGTAGCTGAAAATCTGATTGAAGCTGGTAAAGAAGTTACCCTGATCGAAGGGTCAGATCAGATTTTGCCGATGTGGGATCCCAAGTTCAGCTATTTTGCCAAGAGTGTTCTTGAAGAAAAAGGCATTGAAGTGATCACTTCTACTTTTGTAAAGGAAATGGGTACGTGGGGTGACCAGATCGATAAGGTTTACATTGGGGAGGATAGGTTTGTTGAGACTGATTTTGTGATTATGAGTGTAGGTATTCGCCCTAATACGGATCTTTTGGTTAAAAATGGTGCGGAACACATTGGCAACGGAGCTTTGATCGTCAATGAAAAAATGGAGACTTCCCTGCCGGATATTTATGCTGCAGGAGATAATGTTGCCGTAAAAAATCTTCAGACCGGGGAGCACGATTATTTTCCATTAGGTACTCATTCCAATAAAGGAGGAAGGGCCGCCGGAGGAAATGCTGCAGGGGCAGAGCTTTCTTTTAAAGGGGCTTACAAAACCGCTATTATCAAGGTGTTCGAATACACCCTGGCCAGAACCGGCCTCAATGCCAAAGGTCTGAAAGAAGCAGGTATTCCTTTTAAAAAATCACTCAGTATTGCCGGAGCTACTCCAGGATATTATCCGGGCAAAAAGGAAATGATCACCGAAATTTATTATCATCCGGATACCCATAAAATCCTGGGAGCTGAAATCTTTGGTGAAACAGGAGTGGACAAACGTATCGATGTATTGAGCACTGCCATATACGCAGGGCTGAAAGTGACGGATCTTCCTCATCTGGACCTTGCATATGCTCCGCCATTCTCTCCGGCCAAAGATCCGATAGTGGTGGCAGGTTTCGTGACCGGTAATATCCTGGAAGACAAATGTGCACAAATGGACATTAATGAGTTTGAGGCTTATATGCAGCAACGGGACAGGGAAGAGTATAATCTCCTGGACGTACGTACGGTCAGGGAATTTGACAGAGGATTCATCCCGGGTGCTGTAAATATCCCCCTGCATGACCTTAGGGATCGGATCAGCGAAATCGATCCGGAAAAACCATTAATTCTTTATTGTCAAAAAGGGTTGAGAGGTTATTTGGCCAGATTGATCCTTAAGCAGAATGGTATCAACAAAATTGTTAGCATCCCCGGAGGGTTTAAATTGTGGGAAATGATGGGGAAAAATATTGCTGTTCCCGAATTGGTAGCAGTTGAATATTAGGTTGTGTGAGCAAATTTCATGATAATAAGCAATCCCGAATATTACTTAGATTAATATTCGGGATTCTTTTTTACACAAACTTGTCAATGTGCGCCATCACCTCTTCAATATCATCATAAATACCGAGATCCAGATTTTCCAGGTTTTCCCGGTGTTTCATCAATTCTATGATTGGGAATATAGGCCGGTCATAAGACCAGTATTCTTTGTCGAGAAATACCATAGGGCTCGCATAACCAAATGATTCATAATGATTTTGAGCGATGTCCTGAAAAACTTCCTGGATGGTTCCTGCACTGCCGGGAGCGAAGACAACACCTCCTTTGGCTACAGCCAGCAAACCTTCTTCACGAACGCTATTGGCGAAGTATTTGGCGATATGGGTGGCGAAAGGTGTAGGTGGTTCATGCCCGTAATGCCAGGTGGGTATGCCCAGGCTGAAATAAGCGCTATCCGGGTATTGTTCCAGAATGGCAAACGCTGTTGGCAACCACTGGGGATCATTGTATTTTGGAGCTACTCCAAGTTGGTCAATAGCTTCCATTAATTGTTTTTCTTCTTTTCCGGCAAACCATGCCCCTACATGAGTTGCTTCCATCGCACCGGGACCGCCTCCGGAGATCATGAGGTAACCTTTCTCGGTCAATCGTTTGGAAATCTGGGCTACCTTACGATAGTTCTCTGCCTTCCTGCTCAGCCCGTGCCCGCCCATGATGGCTACGATATTGCGTTCATTGTAATTTTCCAGAAAATCATATAATGCATCGGTAATAGAATGATCATGAAGGCGGCGTGCAAGAGATTCTTTGATATTGGTGGTTTCTTTGCCGTGTTTCATGTAATAATCATAAATGACCTTATCGAGCGTTTGATCATAGGTTTCCGGTTTTGTCCGGTCATAACCGTTATACAAAGTTTCTTTGGTGTACATTTTGCTCGGGTAAGCATTAAAAGGCACGTTCAGGTGAGGGAAGATGTAATTATCCCGCTGGATCTTACGCAGAAATCCTTTGGGGAAGGTACATCCCAGGAAAAGACATTCCTTGAATTCAATTCCATTAATGATTTCTGCCACTTCGGAGAGGTCCAGGGAGTGGAAGGCATGATTGGTGATCTCACGTTTTTTAATGATCTCAATGAGCGCTTCTATGGATTTGATCTCTTGCATCGGTTATTTTTTACGAAACTAATAATCATCCCTTACAAATACAAAAACGATGGAATTGGCTCCGCCCATGATCGTGGTGAAAATGGTGTCGTTCTGGTAGATGTATTCGATGTTCTTTGGAAACTCATTTTCCGGATTTGTACAGGCAAACGCATTGACGTCCTGGCCGATGAATTCAAAATATGTTGGTGTGGGATTTACCCCGGTAACTACGTAATTAGGTTGCTCTTCCTTTAATACAATGCTGAGATTTTCTTTAAAAACAGTATCTGCTCCTGCGAGTGTGTATCCAAGTCCGCGAAATTCCTTATCGGATATTTTTTGCCAGGATTCATAGGTTTTTCTGCCTTCCTCATCATTAATTCGCTGCCAGTTACCGGCCAGCCAGTCCAGGTGTTCGAGCTTTGGGCCCTCGGAGGAAGCCTCCTTGGGGGAAGAATTTGGATTGTTCTGACAGGCATTGAAGAACAGGAATAATATGGCCGGTATCAGGAATTTATAATTCATAGAGGATGGGTTTTAGATAAATATTACCAAATACTTTTTATTGGGAAACCTTTTCTTTTCCCGTTTTTTTCTGTCGGAGTGAAGCAAATACCCCCGCCAGTAATGCCACGAGAATAAAGCCGAGAGATAGCCATTCCGGGAAATGAACCGTGTGAACCAGGATGAGTTTGATCCCAACAAAAGTGAGGATGGCTATCAGGCTGTATTTCAATAGAGCAAAACGCTCCAGCATATTGGACAAAAAGAAATACATGGATCGCAATCCGAGGATGGCAAATATATTGGAACTGAATACCAGGAATGGGTCAGAAGTAATGGCCAGGATGGCGGGGACGCTATCCAGAGCAAACAGCACATCGGTAAATTCTATAATGATCAAAACGATGAAAAGCGGTGTGGCAGCGGTAAGGTGACGGCGACGAACAAAAAACTTTTCGCCATCAATCTGACGGGTAACCGGCATGAGTCTTTTGAAGGTCCGGTAAACAAAGGAATCCCGGGGTTCAAATCTCTCATCGTCCTTTTTGGAAACCAACATGTTGTAGGATGTATAAATGAGAAAACCTCCAAAAATATAGGTGACCCAAGTGAATTTGTGGATCAGATAGACTCCGAAAAAGATCATCAATCCCCGGAAAATAATGGCCCCGAGTATCCCCCAAAAAAGCACCCGGTGCTGGTATTTCATCGGAATCTTAAAAGAACCAAAAATGACAGCAATTACAAAGATATTATCCAGGCTCAGGGATAATTCAACCAGATATCCGGTTATGTATTTGATGGTAGCGTCCGAAGCAGTAAGATTGTCGATATTGTCAACCAGGCCGTGGCTGTAAAGCCAGTAAATCACTCCGGAGAAGGAAAGGGCAATGGATACCCAAATTGTCGTCCAAAAGGAAGCTTCCTTTGCACTGATCACATGAGGCTCACGATTGAACACACCCAGGTCGAGTGCGAGAAATACTGTAATAAGTCCAAGGAATATGATCCAGACAGTCATGCTACACAATAATTTACGACTTCCTTTAGAAATTCGAAAGTAAGCTAATTTTTAAAACCGTTCCAATTCTTAATCTAATTTCTGTGGATGTTAGTCGAAAGTATGACGGAAATGTTAATTAAAGGTAACGCGTAAGGGCAAGGAAACAAAGGAACAGGGAAACAAGGGAATAGAGTAACAAGGTAACAAGGGAATAGGGTAACAAGGTAACAGGGTAACAAAGTAACAGGGTAACAAAGTAACAGGGTAACAAAGTAACAGGGTAACAAGGGCACGGTTTAAGAATCAAAAGGGCAATAAAATGTTCAACCATTCCTTGTGACCATAATTCCTCATTCTCTTATTCCCTTGCCCTCCCAACGTGACTGACATCACTAAAAATGAGGATTCCGGAAGTTATTTTTGCAACACTGCCGACTCTGGCTAACCCTGATTTCGAACAATTTTAACTGCTTATGTCTACTTTTGGAAAGGCAATTTTGTCGGCTCTGATGTTTTCCCTGTCCATCTGTTTTTTAACTGCTCAGGATACTTCTTTTATTTTTAAACCAACTTTTGAAGTTGGAGGCAGGATTCAATATGATTTTGAAGCCTTGACCCTCGGTGAAGAAACTGTCTGGAAAAATGGTTTCCGGAGGGTGCATTTTGATATGTCCGGTGCTGTAGGAACAAAACTGAGGTACAGAATGGAGGTGGACTTCTCCCGGGCCAGGTTGGGTTTTCGTCATTTATTCATTCAGTATAAAACAGCTAAAATCGGTGACTTCACTGTAGGAAGTATGCCGGAGCCCACGAGCCTGAATATGCTCACGAGCAGCAATTACACTACCTTCTTCGAACGTGCTATGCTCACCAATCTTCAAAATTTCCGGTGGGGTGCGGGGTTTCATTATCAGAATTTCCAACTTTTCAATAATCGGGCGGGTATTCAATTGGCTTACACTTTTAATGGTATCAATACAGAAGGTTTTTACGATGACAATTTAAATAGGGGAGGAAACATCATTACGAGGATTAGTGGCAAAATCTTTGAAAAAAAGGAAACATTCACTTTAATTCATTTAGGGGTAAATTATGCCAAACGCATCAACGAAGAAGCCTGGGATTATCAGCTAAAATCACGACCTGAGAATTTTACCGGCGAGAAAGTCATTGCTCGTTTTGACGAAGGCGGAATGGTCTCGTCCCGGAGCAGCCTCGGAATGGAAGCGGCTGCAGTTTTTGGACCGTTATCCATCCAGGGGGAGTACAAGATGTCCCATATATTTACAGATGAGATGACTTTTGATGTTTCGGCTTATTACGCTTTTGTGTCCTATTTCATTACCGGGGAACATCGCACTTATAAAAAAGGGAAGTTTTCAAAGGTTGTTCCCAGGCACTCCATAGATAAAGGAGGGATCGGGGCTTTTGAGCTTGCGGTCAGGTATTCTGTCATGAATACTTCGGGGGCTCCGACCACGTTTATGGACATGGAAACATCAGGTTTGACAAAAGATCTGTCTTTTGGCTTCAATTGGTATTTGAATTCATACGCTCGTATAGTCTACAATTTTGTTTACACTGATTTCGGATTTAGTCAACCAAACCCAAATCATAAGGAAAAAGCCCATCTTTTACGTTTTCAAGTCCGGTTTTAATAGCGCTTTCAAGGTTTTGCCTTGTTGGAAAAAGAGTGCTCAAAGTCATCAAAGAAAGTTGATCAACCGCATCATTTTGGATGATCACGTCCACTACATTTGCGGATTCAAGGGAAGTAAACACAAGAATACCCGTGATACTTCCGATTGATCAATTGACAACCCAAAGTCATGAAAAATCTGTTGAGGTATTTTATCTCTATGCTGTTGTGTATTACACTCAGCGCTTCGATCTATGCTCAAAACTTTACACCTTCCGTTAAGGTCAATGGGCGAATTCAATATGATTTCGAATGGATAACCGTTGGTGAAATGACCAATGCTTCCAATGAATTTCGCAGAGTACATCTTTCTGCATCCGGAAAGGCTGCCAAACGCATTCCCTACAAACTTGAAATTGGTTTTTTCCGGGGCAAACTCGGCTTCCGGGATATGTACATAGGTTATGTTCATCCCAAATGGGGTAACTTCTACCTGGGAAGTAAAGTAGAGCCTACCAGTTTGGATATGATGACGAGCAGCAAATACATTCCTTTTACCGAAAGATCCATGTTGTCCAGTTTTTGTGGATACCCGTGGGGTTCAGGAATCCATTACCAGAACTACCATCTTTTCAGGGATAACCTTTATTTGCAGGCTGCTTACACTTTTAACGGTACTTCTTCCAATGGATTTTGGGACGATGAAATTGCCAAGGGAGGTAACTTTACGGCCCGTTTGTCCGGATTGGCCTTAGGCAACGATGGAAAAGGCAGATTGGTGCATTGGGGGATTAATTATGGCTTGAGGTCTCAGGATCAGACAGGAGATTTTATGTTTCGCTTTTGGCCTGAAAACCATACCGGAGAAAAAATTGCAGTGAGTTTTGAGGCAGGAGGACAGGTTGTGCGCAGACAAAGTATTGGACTGGAAGGAGCCATGAATCTGGGGTCACTTTCTTTGCAGGGAGAATACAAACATTTCCGTGTGAAAACGGATGAGTTGAATTTTGACATGCATGGTTTTTATGTATTTGCAGGGTATTTCCTTACCGGTGAGTACAGGCCTTACCAAAATGGGGCATTTGGCAGGGTAGTACCCAATAAATCCATTGATGAAGGAGGTTGGGGAGCCGTAGAGGTTCTGGCCCGTTTTTCCGTAATGGATGCCAATCAGGCACCTGCTACTTTTTACAGTATGGAAACGGATGGCAGGATATGTGATGCTACACTGGGGGTGAACTGGTATCTGACCTCACATGTGCGATTGATGTATAATTTTGTTCGTGCGGATATAGGGTTCCGATCGCCCTGGTCTGATTATGATGCTAATGGGCATACGGTTAGGGTGCAGGTAGACTTTTAAAGCAATTAAAAATGTAAAACCTGCCTTCCTGCGATCAGCAGGCAGGTGCAAAATTCAGCATGTAGAAGTGTTTGGGTTTTGGGTTTCCCTGTTTCGGTGTAGAGTTCTGATTTAGCTGGACTTTAGTCATTTGGAGTCAGGCGACGTGCCGAATGAATTCGGCGAGTACGAAATTAACAGCAAAAATTTTGATAAAAAATGGCAAAGGTCAAGCTTAATTTTTATAATATTCCAGCACCTCCTTTGCTCTTTCTGTAACAAAATGATTGGGCCGGTTTATTGCTCCGATGGAGGTCGTCATATTGTTCATTTGCCTTTCCAGGTTCCAGCTGCCATCATTATTTTGTCTGGATTTAAGCAACTCTAAAGCAGGCTTAAGTTCGTCGGATTGAATGCCTTCACGCTTCAGGATCCAGAGAATTTCCAGATAGTCGCTTTTGTACATATTGGGGAAGGTGAGCAAGTCCATTTTTTTGACCATGATCTTGTCGGGCTTTCGCGAACTGAAGCAAACCTTGTGTTTGAGTATGAAGTCAACACACTTATCCCGCAGTTCATTAATGTCTTTGGTCCTTTGTTTTTTGGGTATGAATGATATGCCTTTTAATAACTTGGTAACTCCCCAATAGCAGGTGTGTTTCCCATAGCAGCTGGTGTTTGAGCAAAACTCATTTTTGGGTTCTTCATACTTCCCGTCATCGAACCGCTGATTTTTGCAGAAAAACTCCAAAACCCGCCTACTGTTTTCGTCCGGTGTTCCATTGAAATAACAATCCAGGTAAAGCATATTGCCGTTCAGGCAAGGGATGGGAAAATGATCCTCTTTTAAAGTGTAAATACCGTAGTCTTCATCGAACAATTGTTGCTTTACTTCCTGCAAAGGTTTTGGCACCCTTTCTTCGTTCCGGTCACATTTCAGATCTGCCAATAAAATAAGCGTCCAGAGCGAGGCTTTGAAATTCGGGACATAATGCAGGTAATCAGGGAAATATTTATGGCCTTGCGGAATTTCTTTCCATAAACCGTTGTCTTTTTGAGCGGCAAAGATCCTGTCGATTATTTCCTGGCGGTTATTGTACATGAGAAAACTGGCCTACAATTTTTAGTTATACATATAAAATTAGCCCTTTGTAACTCCTGAGACAAGTAAAACCCGTTTTTCCCAGGTCAAAAAATCAAAAACCGATCCATTGCACCATGCTTCAGCGCGATGCTGAAAAAGATGATCTCCCAGGGGGTTAGCCCTTTTTAAGGAACAATAGGAAAGGTCTTAAAGCCTGCCCCCGCACTAAAGGGTCGGGGCTTTCGTTATCGGATAATTTTCCCCAACCGCTTAAAGGCCGCAATTGAGCAATTTCTGAAGGTAATTTAATACCAACACTTATTTTACCACAACTTTTCGGCTTAAAAAGGTCTCTTTATTCCCGACTTTTAAATGATAAACACCAACCGGTAAATCTGATAAGTTAATATTTTCACTAAAAGTCCTTTTTTTAATCATTCCTCCTTGAGTGTTGTACAAAGCATACCATTGAGCATCAAAAGTTTCCGGAATGTCTATGTGAATGATTCCGTTGGTCGGGTTAGGATAGACAGCCCAATTGACTTGATGATTAACATTAACAATATTGCTGACGGATTGAAAATTATAAAGTTCCTGAATTTCATTAGCACTTAGCTCTCTGTTGTAGAGCAGTAAATCATCGATAGCTCCCTGGAATAAATAATCAGACAGAAAGTCGTATTGCCCACCGATAATCAGATTGGCCATATTGTTTTGGATCTCTCCGGAATAGGTATCGGAGTTTATCAACATGCCATTCTCATAAATTTTAATCGTATTTTCTCCAAAGGTCGCAACCAAATGGAGCCACTGGTTTAATTCAATGGTATTTCCTTCGATAGGATTCGGCATATCCACGTTCCACCTGACAGCATCGGATATATAATTAATGCCTAAATAAAAACCGCCGATACCAAATCCGGACCATTTACTCACGATTCCTGACCAATCAGTGATGGCTACCGGTTTTATCCAAACGCAAATAGTAATTGCATCGGTAAAACCGAATTGGTCCGGAGAACCTGCATCAATATATCCTCCTCCAAAGTGACAAGCCATTTCGGGTTCTCCAAATCTGTTTTCGGTTGGAGTGACATTGTCGGAAATTATACCGTGGTTTTCAAATGAACTCGAATCGGCTGCGTTACCGTTCAACATATAATAACCAACGAGACCATCTACAGGGATCTGTGCATGACAAATATCCTGGGGGAAAATAAAGGTTAGAAAAAGTAACGTCTTAAGGGTGTTTTGAAAAAATTGCATGATTAGAAAGAATTTATTTTGCTTTAAGAAAATTTCAGCATTTTGCAGTCCATACACCCCAAAAAGGGTGTTGGTGAAATACATGGTTTTAGAAAACTAACTAATCTGTCACAGGTTAGTGACTAAAGAGGAGTTCGTTTTCATCAAAGGTTTTCAGGGATGAAAAAAAAGATTTCAAATTTACTGCAGTAAATATATTGATTATTTCTTAAAATATATCATTAATTTCAGAAGGGAAGAGATGTACCTTGTTAAAGGAATTTCTTACTTATCCTTATCCAGCAACTTCTTAAAATTCAAATCCTTAAACGGAATACTGTCGTCAATGATCTTACGGTAAGCTACGTGTTCCCGGTTGACTTTGACGTTCAGGTGCTCCATGGCATTGAGCATTTTTTTATTCAGGTCGCGTATGGTAGTGAGCAGGATGTGTGAATACTTTTTTATGCCGTAGTCATAGATGTGATCCACCAGGATGGGAATCACTCCTTTGCCCTGGTAGTCGGGATGAATACCAAAAGCGATGCCTTTGATGATTTTTCTGCCAGGTTTGTATTTTCGAAACAGGATTCCTGGCAAGGTGAAAATATTGGTCTTACCCTTGGCTCCCTTAAGGAATTGATTGATTTCTGGCATCAGCAGGCAAAATCCAATGGGTTGGTCGCCATGGTAAGCATAGCTGACAATGCCGGGATCTACCACATGCTTTAGTTTTTTAAACATGCTATAGACCAATTTGTTATCCAGCGGTTTGTAATATGGGAAGTCTTTGAAGGCAGGATTATAAACCTTACAAAAGTCGTCGGCGTATTTTTGCAGGTTTTTGAGATCAGGGTTTTCCGCTCTCAAGCCAAATTCTTTTTTACTTTTTTCTGCGGATTCCCGGAACTCCTCATTGGGAATGTCTAAGGTCTTACCTTTAAGAGTTAATACCTTTTCATAAGGTCGATAACCCTGGTTTTCGAAAAATCGGATGTAATATTCAGGATTGTAAGGTTCCGAGTAGATTGGCGGATATCTTCCTGAAACGAGTAATCCCCAGAATTTGTCCCTTTCTCCAAAGTTGACAGGACCGTCGATGATCTGAACTTCTTTGTCAATAAGCCATTGTTCCGCAGCTTTGAAAAGTAGCTCGGCTGCATTGTCGTCATCGATGCATTCGAAGAAACCCAGACCTCCCTTGATATGTTCACGCTTTTTATTCCTGGAATGGTCGATAAATGCAGTAATTCTTCCAATAGGACTGTTTTTGTCATCCAGCAAAACCATACATTTTGCCTCGCCGTCCTTAAAAGTTTTATTATGCGCAGGAGTGAAGATCTTTTGGATATCGCTTTCCAGCGGGGCGATCCAGAGGGGATCATTTTTATAGATCAAACGGGGAACCTTGTGGAATAACTTCCAGGTTCTTTTGTCTTTTACATCGATGATTCTCATTAGAAGAGCTTTTTGTTAACTGTTCTAATTTTTTGGAGCTAAAATGGTTAAGCTCAATTTTTCCCGGTTTGATGATAAACAACTAAACGTATATTTATATCAACAGGGTATTGGAAGGTTGGAATTATGGAAAGTTGAAAGGCAGGTCGGAGTCTCCATTTTCCCTTTTCCAACATTCCTGTTTTAAAGGAAATTACAGTTAGATTAATTGTTGAGCCTTTCCGCAGAGATTGAATTAAAATACCCCTGCAGAAAGGCTCAATATACGCAAATTATCTGGCAAGATACATGCTGCGCTGACTGTCCAGTTCCCTGAAAAATGGATCAGAAAGGTCTTTGATGAAACGGATGGCTTCACCGGTTGACCTCATCTCAGGTCCAAGGTTTTTGTCGACATTAGGGAATTTATTGAACGAGAACACCGGTACCTTGATCGCATACCCACTTGGTTGTGGTTTGATGTCAAAGTCTTTCAACTTGTGAGTACCTAACATGACCTTAGTCGCAATGTTCAGATAAGGTACTTTATATGCTTTCGCAATAAATGGCGTTGTCCTGGAGGCTCTTGGGTTAGCTTCGATGACATAGACCTTGTCGTCTTTGATGGCGAACTGGATATTGATCAAGCCTTTAATTTTCAAGGCCTTGGCCAGTTTTTCGGTGTATTCCACCATTTTGGTAATGGCTTCCACGGAAAGACTGTAGGTTGGTAATACTGCAGAACTGTCCCCGGAGTGTACACCGGCAGGTTCGATGTGTTCCATGATTCCCATGACATGGACCTCGTCACCGTCACAAATGGCATCGATCTCTGCTTCTTTGGCTCTGTCCAGGAATTGATCAACAAGTACCTTGTTTTCCGGCATGTGTTTATAAATCTTCAACACATGACGTTCCAGCTCATCGTCGTTGATCACGATTCTCATGCTCTGTCCTCCAAGCACATACGATGGTCTTACCAAAACGGGATAGGTAACTCTGTTGGCGATAGCTATGGCCTCATCGGCATCATTGGCTACCCCGTATTTTGGGTAAGGTATGTCAAGCTCTTTCAGCAAGTCTGAAAAAGCTCCCCTGTCCTCCGCCAGGTCCATGGATTTGAAATCGGTACCTATAATCTTGATGCCCTTGGCATGAAGGGTTTCTGCCAGTTTTAGTGCCGTCTGTCCTCCCAGTTGAACGATCACACCTTCCGGTTTTTCGTGTTCGATGATTTCCTCCAGGTGTTCCCAGAATACAGGCTCGAAATACAGTTTGTCGGCCATGTCGAAATCCGTAGAAACGGTTTCCGGGTTGCAGTTGATCATGATGGATTCGTAACCCACTTCTTTAGCTGCAAGCAATCCGTGTACACAGCAATAATCAAACTCAATTCCCTGGCCGATCCTGTTGGGGCCGGCACCGAGTACGATGACTTTCTTATTGTCAGTGGAATTACTTTCGTTTTCAGTGTCAAAGGTGGAATAATAATAAGGTGTCTGTGCTTCAAACTCCGCTGCACAGGTGTCAACTAATTTATATGACCTGCGAACTTCCAGTTTCTTCCTTACTTTAGTTACTTCTTCTTCATTAATTCTCAGGGTCCAGGCGATCTGTCCGTCTGAGTAACCGGCTTGTTTGAGTTTTACGAAAAAGTCTTTTGGAATGTCCTCTGCTACATTATAACGCATCAGTTCTTCCTCCATTTGCACCAGCTTCTTGATCTCTTTAATGAACCATGGGTCTATTTTAGTGAGTTTGTGGATGGTTCTTGTTGGAACTCCGAGTCTGAGAGCATCTTTAAGTCTGAAAATCCTGTCGTCGGAAGCAGTTTCCAGTCTTTCAAGGATGTCTGCGGTTTTGATCCATTCTTTTTTGTCGGCACCCAGTCCCATCCGGTTGTCTTCGAGTGACTGGCAGGCTTTCTGCAAAGCTTCCTGAAAGCTTCGGCCGATGCCCATGACTTCACCAACAGATTTCATCTGCAGTCCAAGGGTGTGGTCGGCACCGTGGAATTTGGAGAAATTCCAGCGAGGCATTTTAACGATGACGTAATCCAGGGTAGGCTCAAAATAAGCTGAGGTTGTTTTGGTAATCTGGTTTTTCAACTCATCCAGACGGTAACCCAGGGCAAGTTTCGCAGCGATCTTGGCGATAGGGTAACCGGTAGCTTTACTGGCCAATGCAGAAGATCGGGATACCCTTGGGTTGATCTCGATTACGATCAGTTCTTCTGTTACAGGATTCTGGGAGAACTGGATATTACATCCTCCGGCAAAATTACCCAGGGAGCGCATTGCCAGGATCGCCTGGTCCCTCATTTCCTGATAAGCTGTATCGGAAAGGGTCATCGCAGGAGCAACGGTAATACTGTCTCCGGTGTGAATACCCATAGGGTCAAGGTTCTCCACGGTACAAATGATGACCACATTATCTGCACTGTCTCTGAGCAATTCCAATTCAAATTCTTTCCATCCCAAAACAGCCTGCTCAACCAGTACTTCGTGAGTAGGAGACATTTCCAATCCACGGCGCAATGCTGCGTCAAATTCTTCTTCTTTATGTACAAAAGCTCCTCCGGTACCACCCAGTGTGTAGGAAGGTCTGATTACGAGAGGGAATCCGATCTTCTGGGCAGCTTCCTTACCTTCCAGGAATGAGTTGGCAATAAAGGATGGAGCAACACCAAGGCCTTTATCCACCATCAATTGACGGAAGGCTTCGCGGTTTTCAGTGATTTCAATGGCATCGAGATCCACTCCGATGAGTTTGACATTGTATTTTTCCCATATTCCGAGTTTGCCCGCCTCAATGGTTAGGTTAAGCCCTGTTTGTCCTCCCATAGTCGGAAGAACTGCATCAATCTGTCTTTCCTCCAGGATCTGAATAATACTTTCCGGAGTCAAGGGAAGCAGATATATATGGTCTGCAGTAACCGGGTCGGTCATGATGGTAGCCGGATTCGAGTTGATCAGGCTTACCTCGATACCTTCTTCTCTGAGGGATTTCGCAGCCTGAGTACCTGAATAATCAAACTCACATGCCTGACCGATAATAATGGGCCCGCTTCCGATAATGAGTACTGATTTTATGGATTGATCTTTTGCCATAGCTGTTTACTTGTTTCTGGTTTCTAGTTACTGTTTACTGAAGACTGTCGACTGAACACTGCGGACTGTTTACTTCACAATCTCAATATCCAGGTCATTGGTGTAAAATTCTATTTCTGCATGAATCTCTCTGTGATCCATGCTTTCATTTTTATTTGTTTTTTTTACGATATAAAGTTTACCCGCTCCGGGGGTAAGGTTTTTTATTGCTTCAGGGGGGAGGTGATAGGAGATGTCCTTTGTCGGACCGGTAATGTCGAATGAAGCTGCGACGCTATTCTGATCGGAGAAAATAAAGACCAGTGTTTCTTCTTCGGCAAGCAGGCCTCCATTGATGACGAGGTCGAGGCCGTTGGTTTTACTGACTTCGCTTTGGACAAAGAAGTCCTGCACGGGGGTCATGCTGATTTCATAATTATTGGCCTGTCCCAGGGTGTTTTTGTATCTGAATTTGAAAGACTTTTGATATTCAGTATTCATTTCCTGGGTGTACCGGATCAAATTATCGCTAATTTTCCTCATTTCCATGCCGCTGCTCATGAAGGCCGTGCCGCCAACGGGAACAAAAGGAGTTGCCTTTGTTGCCGTGTCGCCAATTCCAAAAACGGCTTGTGCTTTTAATTGCTTTTCCTGAGAGAGGTAACGAATGAAGTAATCTTCGAATATGGTAGGTTCAGTGACGGGAGTTTCCTGCTGTTTGCAACCATTTGAAAAAATGACAACAAAGACCAAAAGAATAGCAGAAATGTATTTCATCGAAATCTCCTTTTGGAGTGCAAAGATAGATTAAGTAAATGTAAAATTTCGAATAAAAAATGTAAAATTTAAAGTATTCCTTCGACAAGGTGTCGCCTTTCCTCGCTCACAACATGTACAAAGGCAAAAACCTTGAAAATTTTTCTTCCCAACTCCTTTTTCCATTGTTTCCTTATTCCCTTGCTCTCTTGTAGTATCAGAAACCTGACTTTTGTTGAAAAATAATATTGTCAATACAATTAAAAAATTTACTTTTGAGGAACAAAGGCACTACAGACCACATCTATTTATTCTCAAAACCAATTATTGACTGGGTAAAATCAGCCGAATCCTGTAAATCTAAGACGGGTTTGTCTTTTGTTTGACAGCAGTGATTTGTTGTTTTGAAAAGCAGGCTATTTTTCTTAACATTGCACGCGTTTTTCCCTGTTGTTTTGATGGAAAAGTATCATTCCCGACGGTTTTTGAAAAACACAATGCTGAAATTGTAGCCATTAAAACAAAGTAATCCCTTTAGAAACCTGATAAAAAAGCAATTGGACGAGGACTGGTATGGTTGGCAATATTCCCTTCCAGGAAAACTTTTTACTGCACATCCTGACCAAACTCGCACAATAAATTTTTAAGAGTAGACTTGAAAATTTAGATTGAAAATATCGAAAAACATAAAATATTGTTCCAATTCAAAAGGATGAATGGAATTCAGGAAAGGTGGAAGAATAATTTCAATTATCCATTAATCCAAACTATCCGTTTTTCCGGCAAATGATTGTCATAGGAGTTGGATGGAGCATTTGGTTTTTCGAAAAAGCATTAAACATATTCTTAAGAGCACATTGTATTGTAGATTTTAAAATAAAAATTTATGGCACGTTATTTACTACTGTTTTGTTCACTTTTCTTGATGGGAAGCATTGCCACGGCGCAGACTTCTCTTGCAGGTAAGGTGACGGAAGAGGAGACCGGAGAACCGGCTTTTAATGTAAATATTACCCTGCACAAAAACGGTAATTACATTGGAGGTACTATTACGGATTTTGATGGTAATTATTCCTTTTCCAATATTGACCCCGGAACTTATGCGGTTGAGTTTAGTTCTGTGGAATTTTCTACACAGCGCATCGAAGATGTAAAAGTGTTGGCTGGAAAAGCGATTAAACTCGACATGAAAATGACCAAGGGGCAGAACCTGCAGGAAGTTGTGGTTACGGGGTATAAAGCCCCGCTGATCGAGCAGGATAATACCACCCAGGGTCGTGTGATCACAGGTGATGATATTAAGAACCTGCCGACACGTAACATTAACGCCCTGGCTTCTACTGCAGCGGGATTGTCTTCTGCGGATGAAGGAGGAGCGATTGCCATTCGTGGTTCCCGTTCCGATGCGACCAACTATTATGTGGATGGTATTCGTGTTCAGGGAAGTTTGGTGCCTGAATCTGAGATCGATCAGCTTCAGGTAATTACGGGTGGTGTTGCTGCACAGTATGGTGATGTTACCGGTGGTATCATTTCCATTACCACCAAAGGGCCTTCTTCCAAATTCAATGGAGGTGTTGAGGCCGAGACATCAAGTTTTCTCGATGCCTATAATAATAACCTCATTGGTTTGAATATGAGCGGGCCGATCCTTAAAAATAAGGAAGGGGTGTCCATTCTCGGTTTCCGTTTGTCAGGACGTTATACCTACAACCAGGATGATGACCCTCCGGCTACAAATGTTTACCGCGTAAATGATGATGCACTTGCCGAGCTCGAAGCCAATCCGATCATCGATGTTGGCGGTGACCCTCTGGTAGCTGCAGACTTTTATACTAATGATCACGTTGACGCGCTTGATGCTCGTCCTTATGAGGATTTTAAGCGTTACGACCTGACTGCCAAACTGGATGCTCGATTGAGTGATGCGATCGATGTAACGCTGACCGGTGTTATGTCAAAGCGTGAAAATAAATTCACTCCGGGCGGTTGGAGAGTTTTCAACAGCCACAATAACCCAATTGATTTCAATGATACTTACCGTGGTAACTTCCGTTTCCGTCACCGTCTCGGTGGAGCAGCAACTGATGCAGAGGGTAAAAGCTCATTGATCCAAAATGTATCTTATACACTTCAGGTAGGGTATGAAAACAACCTGAATAACCGTACAGATCTTAACCATGGAGATAACTACTTTGATTACGGCTTTATTGGTCAGCTGAATCACGAGTGGGTACCAACTTTCCGAATTGTACCTATTTTTGATCCGGAAACCGGCGAAGAGATTGATCAGCAGATCGTAAACAGTGGTTATCAGCAGGTGTTGAGAGAATATGTACCTGGTCAGCAGAATGCTGTTCTGGCTAATTACAATAACTTCCTGGGTATCCCTACCGGAGAAAGTTTGAACTCTTCAATTGACTCTTACATCTTTACCGGTGCAACTTCCGGCGATTTGATTAACAGAACTGATTTTGTAGCCTACAACGGTACCGTTAATGGTACATTTACCGGTTCCTGGGGATTTCATACCAATGTAGGAACGGTTTACAATCTGGCTCGTAAAGTTGATAATGATATATATACTTTGAATGCCAATGCCGCATTTGATCTCGTGCCAGGCGGTTCTGATAAAGGACGTCATAATATTCAGATCGGTATTGCCTGGGAGCAAAGAACAAGTCGTGCTTACAGTGTGGCTCCAAGAGGTCTCTGGAGCATCGCTCGTCAGAAAGTAAACGAGCACATCAGTGGTATTCCACTTGATCCGGAGACTCGTCTTCCGACTATTGATACAGATACCATTGGTTATATTGATGTTGTAACACCTGCCGGAAATTTCTTCCCTCAGGTGCCATTGTATGGAGTTGATTACACTGAGGATGCAGATAACCTGTTTTACCGCAGGATAAGAGAATCTCTTGGTGTAGGTCTTGATCAGTATGTCGACCTGGATGGTCTGACCCCTGATCAATTGAGTCTCGATATGTTTGCGGCAAAAGAGTTAAATGACCAGGGTGTACTTGGTTACTACGGATATACTTATCTGGGTGAAGAGTTTAACGGATCATTTAATGAATTCTTTACCGCTGAAGATGAAAACGGGGTGAGAACCTTCCCGGTTGCTCCTGCCCGTCCGATCTATACGGCGGCATACATTCAGGATAAGTTCACCTTTAAGGATGTGATATTCCGTTTAGGGGTTCGTATTGACAGTTATGATGCCAATACTAAAGTGTTGAAAGATATTTACTCCTTATATGATATTATGGGAGCAGGTGAATTCCACTCCAATTTCGGTGGCGATCAGCCAGGAAATATCGGTGATGATTATAAAGTTTATACCAGTGAAGGAGATAACGTACTGGCATACCGAAACGGAGATGAGTGGTTCCGCGCCAATGGAGAGCCTGTTAACAATTCTTCGCTTATTTTTGGAACCAGTCAGGTGAATCCTAAATACCGTGATTCAAGAGTAGAGGATATTCCAAACTTTATCAAGAGTCGTGATTTTGATCCTAGTGTTTCCTTCGAAGATTATGAAGCACAGGTGAATGTAATGCCTAGATTGGCGTTCTCTTTCCCGATCTCTGACAAAGCGAATTTCTTTGCACACTATGACGTTTTGGTTCAGCGTCCACCGACAAACTCCATCGCTTCTCCAAGAGATTATTTCTACTTTACGGATGAAGCTGATGTTATTAAGAACAATCCAAACCTCAAGCCGGAAAAAACGGTTGATTACGAGGTTGGATTCCAGCAAAAACTTAGCAACGCTTCTGCATTGAAAGTTTCTGCATACTATAAGGAAATGCGTGATATGATCACCTTCCGTACTATTTTCCCGGTTCCTTTCATTGGTCAGTATGATACCTATGATAACCTGGACTTTGGAACGGTTAAAGGTTTCTCTTTCCAGTACGACCTTAGAAGAACAGGAAACGTTAGTTTGCTTGCGAACTACACGCTTCAATTTGCTGATGGTACGGGTTCAGATGCCAACTCTTCAAGAGGTTTGACCAGTCGTGGTGTGATCAGAACATTGTCACCACTTTCATTTGATGAGCGCCACAGAGTGGTTGCTTCTCTGGATTACCGTTACAGATCAGGTGATGCCTACAACGGTCCTGAACTGTTTGGTGTACAGATCTTTGCCAATGCAGGTCTTAACCTTCAGTTTACAGCTGTTTCCGGACGACCTTACACCAAATATCTGACTCCTGACGAATTGGGTGGAACCCAGATCTCCGGTGCGATCAACGGTGCTCGTAAGCCATGGAATAACTGGTTGAATCTGAGAATCGACAAGACCTTCAGGTTGGCCAACAACTATACCTTCAACGTTTACATGAGGGTTTCCAATGTGCTTGATAAACGTAACGTGATCAACGTTTACCCAGTAACCGGAGTGCCGGATGATGATGGATTCCTGGCTTCTCCAAATGGTATTAGTGCAATCAACCAGATCGAAAATTCCAAGCGTGAACTTGAAGCGTATTATGCTTCTTACCAGTGGGCGTTACTGAATCCTAATAATTTCAGTTTGCCAAGAAGAATTTTCATTGGTGCAAGTTTTAGTTTCTAAATAGAATCGAACATGGAACTCGGGAAAATGAATTACGGTTTGTTTTCCCGATTCCTGGTTTTTTAAATAATTCATTATGCAAATAAAAATTTTTAAAATGCGTAATCTAAAAACCTGGCTGTTGAGTATTATCGGTCTTGGTATGTTTACTGTCGCAAGTGCACATATCAACCCCGAATTACAAAACAGACCTTCTTCAAATAATAATAATGAGGAGATCAGCTACAGGGAGAATTGTGATAACGCCATATCCTCGACCGACCAGGCCATTAATAATGTAAGAGCTCGTCTGACTACCGGTGGTGACGTTTGGTGGGATGGTGAGGATGGGCTTTATGTGGTTCCTAAAGTAGCCCCGGGGGAGGATCCGGTATCTTCTATTTTCGCCGGTGCCGTTTGGCTTGGTGGACTCGATGATGGTGGAAACCTCAAAGTAGCCGCTCAAACATACGGCCGTAATCAAGGTAACTTTGACTACTGGCCTGGCCCGCTTATCCCGGATGGTGACGATCAGGGAGAGATTGAAAAAGAAACCTGTGCCCAGTGGGACCGTTTCTTCTCTGTAACTGCCCTTGATATTGACAAACACAAAGCGCTGTTTGAGCAATCAAAATTGACTGGTGAAGCTTATGATGAAGCTGATATTCCAAGAGATGTAAGAGGATGGCCTGCTAAAGGAAATCCTTATTTCTACGATGTACACGAATTCGAACTGCCAAATACCAGTCAGGGATTGGCAGGATTTCATGATTATGACCAGGACGGTAACTACGACCCTGTGCAGGGTGATTATCCGATCATCGAGATCCGTGGTTGTCCGGACATCTATTATGGTGATGAAATGATCTTCTGGATCTACAACGATTCCGGTAACTCTCACGCAGAATCCGGTTCTCCATTGAAAATCAAAATGGAGGTTCAGGTACAGACATTCGCTTATTCAACAAGTGACGAGATCAACAACATGACTTTCCAGAGGTATAAGTTGATCAATCGTGCGATTACAAGTATCGACAGTACTTATTTCGCATGGTGGGTTGACCCTGACCTTGGATGTTATACAGATGACTATGTAGGTTGTGATGTTGATCGTAGCCTTGCTTATGTTTATAATGAAGATGCAGTGGATGGTACGACAGGTTGTAACTGTGATCAGGGTGTACCAACTTACTGTGAGGAAGTGCCGATCCTTGGGGTGGATTATTTCCGCGGACCTTTGGATGAAAATGGAGAGGAGCTTGGAATGTCTTCCTTTACCTATTATAACAATGGTAGTGTAGGTTCACCGGAGCCTGGTACTACAGACCCTGCCAATGAAACAGAATATTATAACTATATGTCCGGTTCCTGGAGAGATGGTTCTTCTTTCCAGGTAGGAGGAAACGGATACCAGCAAGGTACCGAAGATATTGATTATGCCTTTACCGATCCGCCGAATCTTGTAGATGGCTGGTCTATGTGTGAGGAAGACCTTCCGTTTGGTGACCGTCGTACTGTTCAGGCTTCAGGACCTTTCCGTCTTGATCCGGGAGCGGTTAACGAGTTGATCGTAGGTGCTGTATGGGTGGCTGATCAGCCGTACCCATGCCCTAGTATCCGTAAATTGCAGGAAGCTGATGATATTGCTCAGAAGTTGTTCGATGAGTGCTTTAACATTCCTAACGGACCTGATGCACCGGATGTTGATTTCATCGAGTTGGATCGTGAAGTTATTGCAGTGCTGACCAACAACGCACCTTCCAATAATATCAACGAGGAATATGCAGGTACAGGTCTTGATATTCCTGCCGGAACAATAGATAGTCTTTATTACTTTGAAGGGTACCGTATTTTCCAGGTGGCTAATCAGGATATCGATCTTTCTCCTGATAACCGTACTGATCCTGAAAAGGTACGTATCGTTGCTGAGGTAGATATCAAGAATGGAATTGGAAAATTGTTTAACTGGAAAGCATTGGACGAAGAAGACAGACCAACTGAGGAAGAATTCTTCATTCCTGAAATGCAGGTGGAAGGACAGGATCAGGGAATCCGTCACACCTTCAGAATTACTGAGGACCAGTTTGCTGCCGGCCAGGATGTTCAGTTAATCAATCATAAGAAATATTATTTCATTGCGGTGGCTTATGCTTATAATGAGTACGAGCCGTTTGATCCTGAAACACAGGTTGGACAGAAGAAACCATATTTCGAGGGTCGTAAGAATATCGGACCTAACCAGGATGGTAAGCCTTACACGGTTATCCCTCGTCCAATTGTAGACAGACAATTGAATGCAGGATATGGTGACGGAGCGGTCATTACGAGAATTGATGGAGTAGGAACTGCTACCAACTTCCTCGACCTTTCTGATGAGACAAGAGCAGCCATTGAAGAAGGCTTCGTTGCGGGGACTCCTGTACATGAGCTTACTTATCGTCCGGGTCGCGGACCTATTGATATCCTCGTATACAATCCGCTGGATGTAAAAGATGGAGAATTTGAGTTGACCTTTGTCGATGAGAACATGGGCAATGATCAATTAGATAATAATACCTTCTGGCTGTTGAAGAATCTTAGTGATCCTTCAAGTCCGGAGATTTTATCAGACACGACGATTTCCAAACTCAATGAGCAAATCGTTAGTGAATATGGCTTTAGTATTGCCATTGGCCAGGTGGCTGATGCAGGTACTGAACCACTGGAAGATCCAACTAATGGGTTTATCGGTTATGAGGAAGAGTATGCTAAAGGAGAAGAAGCTACTGCATGGATATCCGGAATTCCGGATGATTATCTTCCTGAAATTACGGCCCTGGAGGAAATCTTGTTCGATTTTGTAAAAACAGATGCAGGACAGCCTTTTGACTTCCTGGATCCGGAAGGTGTTTACAGCAAGATTGGCCCTGGATACTTTGTACCTTATTACCTCTGTGACTGGGAAGGTTCAGATGGACTTCTGCAGGAGGTGATTACTCCGGCATGGACGAGTACCGGAAACTCTAATTCAGTTGCCCATGGCCAGACAGATATTGATGAGCTCAATAATGTTGATATTGTCTTCACATCGAATAAAGCATTGTGGAGCCGTTGTGCTATTGTGGAAACTGCCAATAAATGGGTAACTGTTGCTGGTGTGCCAACAGAAGGTGACGGAATTGAACATTTTGACCTTAGAGGAGCACCAAGTGTTACACAGAATGATACAGACGGAGATGGATTCCCTGATGTTGATCCTGACCCTGAAGTGGAGATAGGAATGGGATGGTTCCCGGGCTATGCTGTGGATGTTGAGACCGGACAGCGTTTGAATATCTTCTTTGGGGAGAATTCCATATATGATGGTTCCTTGTATGCTGATACGTACTCAGATACACCAAGAGGACGTGATATGATGTTTAACCCATCATCACAGGTTTTCCTCAATACCGGAGTATTTGGTGAGCCATTCAGCTATAACTATTATCTGGGAGGGCAGCACTTCATCTATGTGACGAAACAGCCTTATGATGGATGTTTTGAAATTGCTGGCCGTTTACATCCTGATGCAGGTTCAGCATTTAAGAAAGTGAATGCGGTAAGAGAGATCACCTGGACAGGATTGATCATGCCTTTGACCGGACAGCAATTCCTTTCATATGCTGATGGGTTGATTCCTGAGGATCTGACCGTTAAATTGCGTGTAAATAATCCATATGAAGTTGAGGTAGGAACCGGTGATTACAACGGTTACCCAACATACAGGTTTAAACTGGATGGATTGCAGGCAAGTGAATTGGATGAGGATGGTGTTGAAACGGCATTGGATATGATCAATGTAGTTCCAAATCCATACTACGGTTTCTCCGATTATGAGACCAGTCAGTTTACCACCACAGTTAAGATCACCAACTTGCCCGCTAAGTGTACAGTTACGATCTACTCATTGGATGGTAAGTTTATTCGTCAGTACGAAAGAGATGAGTTAGGTACAACGCCTAAAGGATCTGCTATTGAGTTGAATCAGGTATTGCCAGACCTGGAGTGGGACCTCAAGAACAATAGAGGTATTCCAATTGCCAGCGGTATTTATCTGATCCACGTGACAGCAGATGGTCTTGGAGAAAGAACGCTTAAGTGGTTCGGTGTTAACAGACAATTTGACCCATCAGGGTTGTAGAATATTAACGACTTTAGGTTGTGAAGAAATTCGATTTTTCAGAAGCATTTTCGGAAACGTAATATCCGGGGTTGAAAAATCGAGTTTCTTCATCTTTCCGCATAAAATTTTAAAACAGATGAATAAAAAGATATACTCAATCATTTTCCTTTTGGTTTTTGGAGGAATGGCTTTGCAGGTACATGCCGGTAACCCTGACCGTCAGGGGGAAGCAGGTGCTTACGAATTGCTGATGATTCCTTACGCCAGGACTGCCGGATTGCATGCGATGACTACGGCCAATGTGTCGGGAGTAGAGGCTATTCGTATCAACCCTGCCGGTTTGTCAAGGATTAATACTACTGAAATTTCTTTCAGTAATGCAGTTTACCTCAGTGGTACGGGAATTAATATGAATGCCTTTGGTGCGGCCAGAAAAGTTGGAAAGAGCGGTGCGATCGGAATGAGTCTAATGTCTCTGGATTTCGGAGATATTCCCGTGACAACAACAGATCAGCCGGAAGGAACAGGTACGACCTTTTCGCCCAGTTTTTTCAATATTGGTCTTTCCTACGCTCATACTTTTGAAAATAAAGTAACCGTAGGTATTACCCTCAGAGGAGTTTCCGAATCTACTGCTGATATTAATGCATTTGCTTTTGCTGTCGATGCCGGCGTACAGTATGTTACCGGTGAGAATGACAATTTTAAATTTGGTATTTCCCTTAGAAATGTTGGTGGAAAAATGCGTTTCTCAGGGGAAGGTCTCAATGACCTGACGGATGTTGATGGAGGTTACCAGATTACGCTTTCGCAGCGTTCTGCAGGTTACGAATTGCCTTCAATGCTGAATATCGGAATGTCTTATGACTTCCTGATAGGTACTACTGCCAGATTAACGGCGGTGGGTAACTTTACTTCCAACTCTTTCTCTCAGGATCAACTTGGAGGGGGATTTGAATTTTCGCTTAAGGAACTTTTCATGTTGCGTGCGGGATACCGCTATGAGTTCAAGAGCGGAAGCCCTACTGAAGCTGAGCGTCCATTGTATACCGGTCTGAGTGCCGGAGCGAGTGTTGCGCTGCCATTGAGCAAAGAGAAAAAGAATACCAAAGTAAGCATCGATTACGCCTACAGACACACGAAGATCTTTAATGGCACCCACAATATTGGTGTGCGCTTCAATATGTAGATGTTATAAAATAAACATCTATATCATCCCGGCATTTTATGCCGCGGACAGGTTCCCGAATCTTGACATATGCCAGGATTCGGGATTTTTTTTTGAGGCTTACTGGCGGTGGCCATCATATATCAAATGGTAAAAAAACAATTGATAATGAACCGGGGTCAAAAAGATTGATTGCTCATTTTGATCCTGGTTATCTTTTAAAGACAAATAGTTTGTTCGAATTGTCTGAATATTAAGGATTTATAATCACCTTTTTAGCTTTTGTTGCAGCTATTTTAGAATATAAATTATTTAAAGATCTTTTTTCGAAATTTATGTTGTTTTAGAGGTGTTTTGGGTGTCGTATTTTTAATAAAATTTGGAAAGAAACTATTGAAAATAAGAATTAATTTTATTTCAGAAAGTAAAAAGACGCAGATAGTAAGGTTCATTTGTCAGGCAGCTAAGTTGCGAATAACCACAATTCCAGCGCCATTTTATAACATTATTAGAAATCTAAAATTATGTCTGGGGTAAATTATTTTTCTCAAGAAGATTTTGACAGTTTGTTGTCAGCTCTTGAAGCAGCAAAAGAAGCCAGAGAGAAACTTGGAATTCAAATTAAAACTCTGGAAAGATTATTGGATAATTCAAGTGTTTTGGACAAAAGCAAGATGGACGAATCCAAGGTGTCCGTTTTATCTGAAGTGACTATTAAAAACACAGAAACGGAGGAGGAATTGACCTATAAGCTTGTTTTTGATAACGAAGCAGATTTAAGAAACCAAAAGATTTCGGTTACTTCTACGCTTGGAACAAACCTGGTAGGTAGTGAAGTCGGTGATGTTGTGAATGTGAAAACCCCTAGGGGAAATCTCGGGTTTGAGATCATGAGCATTAAGAACTAAGTGTAATCGAGCATTGGCCTGGAACAATTTGTGAACGGGAAATGTTAATTGTTTCCGGCTATTAAAAGTGAAAAGCTACATTAAGATAGCATTAGGTTTGAAGTAAATATACCTTCCTGAAATCGTCATATTTTTATTTCGATTCGCTAAAAACGGTTGATTTTACGCCTAAGATTGTTTAACTTTGTACTCCTAACAAGGCAAGGACGCTTTTTGATTCGCAGGAATCGAAAAGCGTTCTTGTTTTTTAATTATATAATGATAGTTTATGTCAGGAATTAATTATTTAACACAGGAAGGTTACGATAACCTCGTGGCAGAATTGGAAGAATTGAAAACGAAAGGAAGAGCAGAAGCTGCAAAAGCCATCGCGGAAGCTCGCGAGAAGGGAGACCTTTCGGAGAATGCAGAGTATGATGCTGCAAAGGATGCTCAGGGGATGCTGGAGCTCAAAATAAACGAAATGGAAAAAGTACTCGCCAGTGCGCGCGTGCTTGATAAAAGTACCCTTGACACTTCCAAGGTAACGGTATTGTCCAATGTTACCATTAAAAATGTAAAGAATGGTAAGGAATTAACCTATAAGTTGGTTTCCGAAACAGAGGCCGATCTAAAGAATAAAAAGATTTCGGTTACTTCTCCTATGGGATCAGGTTTGCTGGGCAAGGAAATTGGAGAGATCGCCGTTGTCGAAACCCCAAGAGGGAATATGGAATTTGAAATTATGAATATTTCACTATAGACCAAGGGCAATTTTTTACCTACCATGAATTGCTTATTCCAAACGTATTGTAGTAGATGGAGGAAAATTGGATAGCTGGAAAACTGGATAAATGAACCCAATCATCCATCATTCCATTTTTCCTGTCAAATTGGAATAAAATTTTAAGGGTTACGAAAATCTCAATTTAATTTTTAAACATACTCTTAAATATAATGGCCAGTATTTTTACCAAGATCATTCAGGGAGAAATACCTTCCTACAAAGTTGCGGAAACGGAAGATTATTACGCTTTTCTGGATATCCGTCCATTGGTAAAAGGTCATGTGTTGGCAGTGCCCAAAATGGAAGTCGATTACATGTTCGACCTTCCGGATGAAGTGCTTGCGGGACTGATGACCTTTGCCAAAAAAGTATCCAAAGCTGTTGAATCGGTCGTTCCATGCAAGCGTGTCGGTGTTCTGGTCGTCGGGACCGAGGTGCCGCATGCCCACGTCCATCTCATGCCATTTAATAAAGAAAAGGAAATGTATCTGGGGAACAAACCAATTGCTATGGAGCAGGAGGAGTTTGTAGCCCTCGCTGCAGAAATCGCGGAGAAGTTTGCGGAATTGTAAGTCCTAAGTCTCTAGGCCACAATTCTCAGTAGACTGATTGTAGTTAAACCAGTAACTTGTAACCAGCAACCAGCAACCAGTAACTACATTCACGCTTTCCTATTCGGATTATCCTTCAGGAAGCTATCCCAGCTGTTGTAGCGTTTGCCGCTGCCCAGGATACTGCTGCTTTGGTAGTAATGACAGGCAGCTGTAGCGAGCGCATCCGTTGCATCCAGGGTGTGTTTCGACATATCAACTTTGAAAATATTGGTCAGCATGGCGGAAATTTGTTCCTTGGAAGCATTTCCGTTGCCAGTGACCGATTGTTTGATCTTTCTGGGCGAATATTCGGTAACGGGTACATCCAGTGTAACAGCCGCTGCAATGGCTACTCCCTGAGCACGCCCCAGTTTTAACATCGACTGGACATTCTTGCCAAAAAATGGCGCTTCGATCGCCATTTCCTTTGGTTGATGGTTTTTGATGATGCTCTGGATGCGTTCAAAGATCTTTTTGAGCTTGAGCTGGTGGTTGTCCAATAATCCCAATTTTACCACGCCCATCTCGATCAGTTTCATATCCTTGTTGACGACCTCAATGACCGCAAACCCGAGGAAGTTGGTACCCGGGTCGATTCCTATTAGTTTATATGGTGGTTGTTTGGTCTTGCCCAAAATTTCTTGATTTCAATGAATAAACGAAAATAGGCAACTTTTTGCCGGAATGAGCGATTTTAGGTTGGAATTAAAGTCAAAAACAGCATATTTGTAATCCGGTCTTCAATCAAACTAGATAAAACCTGTCATTTGAAAATTGCCAAAAACAGAAGGGCGCTCAATTTCCTGATCAAAGCGATAATCGTAATTTTTTTGCTTTGGGCTTTCTATCGGCAGTTGTTTGCACAAAAAAATCTCGAGGAAATCACACAAGCCTTGGATAATCTGGTGAGGCCTGAACTTTTCATATTTCTTGGAATAGCCGTTATACTAATGCCACTCAATTGGGGACTGGAAAGTGAGAAATGGCGCCAACTTATGGCACCGTTCCTGCCAGTGAGTTTTAAAAAAGCTATTAGGGCTATTTTGGCAGGGGTTACCATATCCATCTTCACCCCTAACAGGATAGGTGAATATGGGGGCCGTATTCTGGAAGTAGAGGCCAGGTATAATTGGAAAGGAGTATTGGCAACTCTGGTAGGTAGCCTTAGTCAATTAATTGTGTTGTTATCCTTTGGAATGGCAGGAACATTATATTACCTGCATTTATATGAGATGGTGGATTTATATGTGCTCAGCAGCAGCATTTTTGTCGGGAGTAGTTTGATTTTGTTAATGGTATTGATTTATTTCAATGTGGATATGGCATTGCCATTAGTACGAAAATTGCCCCTTGGAAAATGGAAACGTCCGGTGTATAAGCAGTTATTGATGTTGAGGCAATACGACAATAAATTATTGAGTAAAGTGCTTGTTTTGTCTTTTCTGAGGTATCTGGTTTACAGTTTTCAATATTACCTGATGTTGAATTTTTTCGGGATTAACATTTCTTTAATTATTGCTTTATCCGGCATTGCCACCATCTTTTTGGTGCAAACCAGTGTGCCGTTACCAATGGTAGTGGGACTGCTGGTACGGGGAGAAATAGCCCTGACGGTATGGGGAAATACAGGCGCGGGGGAATTAGCTGTATTGGCGGCAACCTTTTCTTTGTTTATAATAAACCTGAGTGTGCCCGCGTTACTTGGATTAGTAATAATCGTCAGAACAAACGTATTAAAATCACTAGGTTATGCGAAATAAAATCAAAAGACCATTGTTGTGGAGTGCGGCCATTTTTTGCTTGATGGCCTTTAGCTTTCCGGCAGAGGAAATACGTCCGCAAGTTGCTGGTGCCGGTGCTTTTACGCAGTGCTCCATAGAGAATACTACCTTCAAGGTAGGTGAGGAAGTGGTATATAAATTGTACTACAATTGGGGGATCATGTGGGTCTCCGCAGGAGAAGCCAGATTCAAAGTGGGAGAAAATGGAGATCAGTTCCATTTTGTAGTGGACGGCAGAACCTATAAATCATATGACTGGGCGTTTAAGGTTCGGGACAGAATTGAAAGTTATGTAGATAAAGAAAGCTTATTGCCCAACAAGGCCATTCGGGATATACATGAAGGTAAATACCACTTGTATGAGAACGTTACCTTTGATCAGAATAACGGCACGGCTGATTACCTCAGAGGCAAAAATAAAAATGCGACCAAGAGAGAAAATTTGCAGGTGAGCGAATGTATTCATGATTTGCTTTCTGCCATTTATTATACGAGAAATGTTAATTTTGAAGACTTGCCGAAAAACCATGCTGTTCCTATTAAGTTTTTTCTGGATCGGGAAGAGTATTCGGTAAAGGTGACCAATAACGGTAAGGATCCAAGTAAGAAGATCAAAGGCATGGGCAAGTATAAAACCTTTGAATTGTCATTATCCCTGGTAGCCGGAGAGGTGTTTAATGAAGGGGATGAAATGAAAATTTGGGTTTCTGACGATGAAAACCGGTTGCCTTTGATGATAGAGACTCCTATTGCGGTAGGGTCTGTAAAAGTCATTTTAAAAAGTTACAAAGGATTAAAATACCCATTTACAGCAAAACTTGATTAGACCATGCGATCGCTTGTTTTTTTGATGTTATTACTTGTAGGAGCCTCCTGCCATACCACGAAACAAAAAGCACCGGAGAGTGTTGAGGATATCACAGTTGAACCGACACCGGTCGTTACTCCGGCCGGGGACGTAGTTGTTATTGAAAATTACGACAAGATCAATACGTTTGATGAATTGGTAAAGCCTTTTGAAGGTAAGGTAGTCTACGTAGACCTTTGGGCAACCTGGTGTGGACCTTGTCGCAGGGAATTTCAATATAAAGACGGTCTCAACAAATTTGTAAAAGGTAAAGATATCGAATTGTTGTACCTTTCTGTTGATCATGCTTACGAGTGGGAGAAGTGGGGTAATTTCATCAAGGACAATCATATGTCCGGGCATCATATTCATGCGAATGAGCAATTGGTAGCTGATCTTAAGGAAAGATTTCATTCCAGGGTGTCCAACGGTATGCAAGTGTTGAGCCTGCCAACTTATATCATTGTTGACAGGCAAGGTAAGGTGGTAAATAAAAGTGCCTTTCGGCCAAGTCATAAGCAACTGTTATATGATCAGTTGAGTAGGGCTTTGTAAAAAAAATGCTAAAAATATGTCACGTTTCCAGTTCTCATGGCTTTATATATATGGGGGCTGGGGGCTAAAGAAAAACTAAACTCGCACAGTGACGGCCTGACTCTGAGTCAGGCCGTCACTTGTGCGAAATTTTTTGAGAATTAGGTATATGAAAAAGATTTTCATCGGAATAGGAATAGCTCTGGTGTTTTTTGCCGGGATTTTTGTGGCAAACCTTTTTTTCCAGAAAGAGGTTCAGGAACAAAAAAATGTCCAGTCGGTCGTGCTGCTGGAAAAGGTCAAAAAGGTTTGTAAACTGGTGACCATTGAAGGAGAATTCCTGGAATCTTATGATGAGAATAGTATCCGACCACTTACCTTATATTTGCCTTTTCCCGCTACTTTCAGTTTCTCGAAAAAAGCTTCTCTCGAGGTAATCGGTCGAGTCATGGTCGGTTATGATATGGAACAGGTGACTATTACAGCAGACAGTTCCCGTAACGTATTAATCCTTAAAAACCTCCCTCAACCTGAGGTACTATCCATCGATCATGAGATCAGGTATAAAGGACTTGAAGAGAGTTATTTTAACAGTTTTACACCGGAAGACTATACCCAGCTCAATAAAAATGCCAAGGAAATGCTTCGTCAAAAGGCCATAGAATCCGGTTTGCTGGAGGAGGCCAGGGAGCAGGGGAACCAGATGCTTGGTGTAATCACCTATATGGCTACTTCGGTTGGCTGGACCGTCGAGGTGGAGAATGATCTGATTCCTGTTATTGAACGCGATACTTTCCCGGATTAATATGACGGACAGGAGTCCGCTTTCCAGGTCCGTGTAAGAGACGAAGTCTTAACGAACACTTTTGTGGTTTTTTGAAAGGAATTGCCTAACTCTGGAAATTTCCGGCCTTTTGTGGGAAAGCAGTATTAGAGCAAAGGGTACAATGAGGTTTAAATGAGACAACTTGAAACCATATCAAACCATATCAAATCGACCAACGGGAGATCCTCGCGCACAAAGTGCCGGGACAGCGAGCTCTACGAGCATTAAATCATATCCAACCACATCAATCCGTCCCAATTTGAACCGCTCGTCCCACCTTTTTAACGGATTAACTTTCTCCTAACAAAATTTAAGGGGCTTTTTTATCTATTCTTGCCAAAAAAAATTACTTTTAGTGCTGTTTTGAAAACACTTTAGACCCTGTGGATCTGTTCTCGTCAGCTCAAGTCGCTTTGATTTCCCTGAGTCTAAAGGATGGTACTAATTGTTAATTTATTGAACTAATTTAAACTTCAGTAATATGTCAAACTCGAGTTCAACTGGATTATTTGGGCATCCTAAAGGATTGATGACGCTCTTCTTTTCCGAGATGTGGGAGCGCTTTTGTTATTATGGGATGCGGGTTCTTTTAACGCTTTATCTGGTAAAGTCACTGATGAAGGGCGATGCTGATGCTGCCTTGATTTACGGTGCTTACACCGGTTTGGTCTATGCTGCTCCGATTCTCGGAGGTAGGATGGCCGATAAGTATTTGGGGTATAGAAATGCGGTGGTGCTTGGAGCGATATTGATGGCGATCGGGGAATTTCTGATTCTCGGAGGAACCGACCAGTTTTTGTTGATTGGTATGGGAGCGCTTATCCTCGGTAATGGATATTTTAAAGCAAATATATCAACCATTGTTGGTAAATTATACGAAGACGGGGATCCCCGAAGGGATTCAGGGTTCACCATTTTCTATATTGGTATTAACATCGGGGCCCTGCTGGCCACAACGGTTGTAGCCTATGTGGGTGAAACATATGGTTTCCACTATGGTTTCGGTTTGGCCGGTATTGGTATGTTATTGGGATTGACAATATTCTTCATGGGAAGAGAAAATTATTCAGCTGCTCCCGGTTTGGGAATTACTGCCGAAGGAAAAGAAACGATGTTTGCAGGGTTGAATAAGGCAACGGTGGTAACAATTGCCTCATTGTTGGTTATTCCTCTGGCTTATTACCTGATTATGAATAACAGCTGGCTGGATTATATTTTGCTTGCTTTATTCATTTACATTTCCATTTCATTGATAAGAGCAGGAGTTAATGCGGATACGGAAAATAAATCTTCCATCTGGAAAGACCGGATGATCGCACTGATTATTTTCATGATTATCAATGTAGTTTTCTGGGCTTGTTTCGAGCAGGCAGGTACATCGCTGACACTTTTTGCTGATCGTAATGTGAACAGGATGATTGGTGGCTGGGAGATGCCTGCTTCCATGACTCAGTTCTTCAACCCATTCTTCATTATTGTATTTGGATCTTTGTTTTCCATCATGTGGGTGAAACTTGCGGAGAGAGGCAGAAACCCAAGTATTCCGATGAAATTTGCCCTGGGTATTTTGCAATTGGGATTAGGTTTCCTCGTGACCCTGATAGGTCTTCAGTTTGTAAATGAATCTTTCCAGGTGCCTTTGTTGACCTTGTTCTTCTTGTACCTGTTGCATACCACCGGTGAGTTGTTCCTTTCCCCGATTGGTTTATCGATGGTGACCAAGTTGTCTCCAAAAAATATTGCGGGGACTGCGATGGGAGCGTGGTTTTTGAGTTTTGCTATCGCCAATTATTTAGGAGGTAAAATTGCTTCCCTTACAGGCGGTCATGGAGAAGAAGGCGTTGAGTTGACAGCTTCCCAGGGGTTGGACAAATACATCGACGTATTTTCTACTATAGGTATGGTATTGATAGGGATGGCCATACTCATTGCATTGCTGAACAAGCCGATCAAGAAGTTGATGCACGGCGTTGAGTAAACGCTCTTAGCGTTATGATATAATAACTTCAAAAACAAATGAACCCTGTTATTCTGTAACAGGGTTCATTTGTTTGAGGAAAAATTTAGGGTGCAACTTGAAGTACGCCCTAAATTACGAGCTTCAAATCAAGAATATAAATCTACACCTGTTTTAATCTTATTAACTTATGAGTACGGAAAATAAATCATTTATAGGGTTAATGCGTTCATTTAGCCCTACGTATTGGATTACCAGTGCCATGGAGCTCTTTGAGCGTTGGGCCTGGTATGGAATGTTTGCAGTTTTGGCGCTTTATCTAACTGGATCTACTGACGAAGGAGCGCTCGGGTTTTCCCACACCGAAAAGGGATACATCATGGGACCGGTTACGGCTATTTTGTATCTTTTGCCAATTTTCACCGGAGTAATTGCAGACAAGATCGGATACAAATTATCCCTCGTAATCGCTTATGTGATATTGATCGTCGGATATTATCTTTTGGGAACGGTATCCGGCTTCTGGTCATTTTACATCATCTTTCTTTTTGTTGCTCTGGGGGCGGCCATGTTTAAACCTGTTGCTTCCGGTTCCATTACCAAAACCACCGATAAATCCAATTCTACCCTCGGGTTTGGAATCTTTTATATGATGGTGAACGTGGGAGGTTTTATTGGGCCTGCCATGTCTTCCTATTTGAGAACTACCTTTGGTTGGAAATTGGTTTTCATCCAGGCCGCAGTTGTTATTGGTATCAACCTCATTATGGTACTTTTATTCTTTAAGGAACCATATCGTGAAAAAACAGAAGAGAGTTTTGGAGAAGCTATTTCCAATGCTGCGAAAAAGATTGTGGAGGCCGTAATGGATGTTCGACTCACGGTACTATTGATCATCATGATCGGGTTCTGGACCATGTTTAATCAGTTGTTCTACACCCTCCCTACCTTTATTGAAGATTGGGTAGATACCAGATTGCTGCACGATCAGATTGCGAGTTTCTGGCCATGGCTGGCAAGCATAATGAGTGGTGGCGGTGATTCCGTGAATCCGGAATGGTTGATCAATATCGATGCCGGAGCGATTGTATTGTTGCAGGCATTGGTATCATTCTTTGTTTTGAAAATGCGTCACGTGTCTGCTATGATCCGCGGATTTATCATCGCAGCTATTGGTATCGGAATCACTTTCTATACACATAATGGATTATTTACCATCGTGGGTATCGTGATTTTCGCTATTGGTGAAATGATGACCAACCCGACTTTCTCCTCTTTTATTGCGATTATTTCTCCTCGTGGAAAAGAAGCCCTGTACCAGGGAGCTTATTTCCTCCCTGTAGCTGCCGGCAACTTTTTTACCACTTTCGTATCCGGTAACCTTTACCAGGCATGGTCTGATAAACTGGGACTGTTACAAGGAGAAATGGCGAAACGAAATATCGAAATGCCTGAAATAACGCAGGAGTTTACCAAAAATAACTATTTCGAACTAGCATCGGAAAAACTGGGTATGTCGCAGAATGAAATGACTCAGTTGATTTGGGATACCTATCAGCCTAACAGGATATGGTATGTCATTGTCGCCATTGGGATAGTCTCGATCATTGCCTTATCTGTTTATGACAGGATGGTGATCAGGCCGAAAGAGAAGAATGGCGAATCGCCAACGGATTAAAAAATATCATAGAATTTTCAAAATGCTCCTATCCTGGTATAGGAGCGTTTTTTATTTACCACACCTAACTTAAAATTATGTCTGATTACGCAGAAGGTAACAATCAACCGGAAATATTAGGGCATCCGATAGGTTTGTTTGTTTTGTTCTTCACGGAAATGTGGGAACGATTCAGTTATTACGGAATGCGTGCTTTGCTCATCCTGTTTTTGGTCGCCAAAGTGAATGACGGTGGCTGGGGATGGTCAAGAGCGGAAGCGTATTCACTTTTTGGATGGTATGTTATGCTGGTATATTTTCTGCCGCTGTTAGGTGGCTGGCTGGCTGATAATAAATGGGGGCACGTGAAAACGGTTATTGTCGGCGCGTCGATAATAACGGCAGGTCACGCTTCCATGGCTATTTCCGATTTGCAAATCGGTATAGATCTGAAATTTGTATTTTATCTGGGGTTGCTGTTGATTGTACTGGGAACGGGCTTGTTTAAACCCAATATGTCCTCCATTGTAGGAAAGATGTATTCTCCACAAAGTAAGAAAAAGGATGGAGCCTACACCATTTTTTATATGGGGGTGAATGCCGGAGCCTTTATCGGAGTATTACTGGTGGGCTGGATCGGAGAGACTTTCAGCTGGTCGTGGGGATTTGGTCTGGCAGGAGTGTTTATGTTCTTTGGTTTACTGCAATTCTATTTTGCCCGAAGTGTTTTTGGGAAAGCAGCTTCCATGCCTAAGCCTAAAGAAGTTGATTTGACACCAGAGGAAAAAGAACGTGAGGTGCCATTTACTAAAACCGACCTTACTTTGGCCGGAATTGGCGGTTTCTTTGCCGTCACCTGGATCGTAAACGGTATTTTTTCGGTAGTGACCAGAGGTAATCAGTTCCTGATGGAGAATGTATTTTCATTTAACCTTCAGGATCAGGTCATTTCTGTTGGCTTGTCCAATATCTTTTTTATTCTTTCCCTGATCGTGTTCGCTTCTCTGGGAATCTCCAGGCTGGGGCGTTATCATCCGGTTGAAAGAGATCGTTTGAAGGTAGTTTTCATTATCGCTTTCTTTGTAATCTTCTTCTGGGCGAGTTTTGAGCAGGCGGGGACATCAATGACCATTTTTGCGAGAGATTACACCAATAGAGTGTTGTCTGGAGATTGGGGTGTGGTTTATAAAATAGTAGATTTCATTCTTTCGGTTGCGCCGATGCTTGTATTGACCTGGGTGATTTACAAGCTGGCAAAGGCCATTCTTAAGAAATATCCATTAACCGTTCTTTTTACCTCTATAAGTTTTACCATCATCTGGATTTTGGTGATCATAAGGGTTTACGATAAGGTGACAGGGAATACAACCATTGTTGATACGTCCTGGTTCCAGATTCTCAATCCGGTATTCATCATTTCTTTGGCTCCGTTGTATTCCAGGTTCTGGAAAAGGACTTCCTTTACAGGTCCTCAGAAGTTTTCAATGGGACTGACGCTCCTGGCTGCAGGGTTTGGTATGCTGACCATCGGTGCATCCAGTATTGCTCCGGGAGCCGAAACGGCTGCTGTCAGCATGGTTTGGTTGCTTTTGGCCTATTTCCTTCATACGATGGGAGAGTTGGCCGTTGCTCCGGTAGGATTGTCCTATGTCAGTAAACTGACCCCGGGCAGAATGTTGGCCTTTTTATTCGGAATATGGTATGTCTTTACGGGGCTCTCCGGAAAGTTGGCCTCCACTTTGGCAGAGTATTCTGATAAAATTGCGGAAAGCGTCGGACTGTCAGGTTTCTTCCTGATATTCACTATCGTGCCTTTTGCTGCCGGATTGGTTATTTTGAGTCTTAACAAACCGATCAAACGACTGATGCACGGAGTGGAGTAGCAAGTAGTTGCTATGCTTTGCGTTGCGGGTCCCGGAATTTAGTTCCCGGGTGCCACTACGTTCCATTACGGGTTGCGGGTTTTATTCGCAACCCGTAATTTTTTTTGGTGCCGATAGATAATTGTATTTTAGCTTAATCAAAACTTCAAACAATATGAAAAAAGACTTTCAATCCCTGCAAATCATACATGCATCCCTCTGTGTCGGAGCATTACTCTTTTTCCTGGTGGTCTATTTTGTTTTGGGAACAGAAGAGGCGGCAGCAGCGGGAAGTGAAGAGATGGTTTTTAAATATTTACCACCGGTGCTGATCTTCTCCGGGATAATACTGGCAAGATTTATGGATCGAACCAAACTTGGGGCCTTTAAATTTCCTGCAGAAATGACAGATAAGTTCGTCGATTACCGGACAAGGATTATTCTTCGCTCCGCATTGACAGAGGGGCCTGTGCTTTTTGTGGTTGTTGCCCTTTTGCTCACAGGGGATAATTTCAATATTTTGTACTTTGCAATTGGCTGGCTGGCGATGTTGTATTTCCGACCATATGTTGCGGAGTTTTCAAGGGATTATCACTTGTCTGGACAGGAGCAGCAGGAGTTGCGTTGATTCAAAAAAGATTAATGTCAATTTGTATGTGGGATCAAAAAGTATAAACTATCCCGGCACTGATCTAAAGTTAATCTTTTTAACCACAGGGCTCACTGAGAAGCCACAGAGATCACCGGGAAGGTGCGCAAACAACTTGAACTCTTTGAACAAAATGGGACTAGTTCAGTCAGGGTACTTATTATGCAATCTCAATCAATTTTCTTTTTAAAGAACTCTGTTTAATAAATCGTGAAACGCACCATCATATATTACGGTCTTGGCATGGCAGGTCTCTTTCTTGTCTTAAAAGCCCTTGAATATACGACCCTGTTAAGAATGGGGTCGGTAGAAGTGTATGTTGGTATCGTGGCGGTGATCTTTACCGGCCTTGGGGTGTGGATCGCTTCGGCCCTTCGAAAGCCACAAGCGAAAAACCCGGACAATACGGATGAGCCCTTCGAGCCAAATCAAAAAGTCATTTCTGAACTGGGACTCACTGAAAGAGAAATGGAAATCCTGGAACTCATCGCAGAAGGTCATTCCAATCAGGAGATTGCCGGAGAGTTGTTCATTTCACTCAGCACCGTAAAAACCCATTGTTCGAATATTTTTTCAAAACTGGATGTTAAACGCCGTACTCAGGCGATACAACGGGCAAAGGAATTGAGGGTTATTTTGTAGCCTTCAGTCTCCAGCCCACAGTCTTCAGGTTGTTTGGGGTGTGGGTTTGCGCAAGTGTTTAACCACAGGGTGCACAGAGTAGGCACAGGGTTCACTGAGAAATACCTGCTACTTTAACTACTTGTTTTCCTTTGAACCCCTTAAACGCCTTAAACAACTGTTACTCCTCTCGTACTAAAGTATGATTTTGGTGATTTGGTACTAAAGTATGAGGCTCTTTTGCTGCTTTCCCCTTTTCTTTGGATCGTATTCAGTCACTAAATTGTTCATCTAAAAAATTAATTACTATGAAAAATCCAATTTGGAAATACGGTTTACTTGCAGGCGGGATCGTTGTGGTACTGATGTATGGGTCATTTTTGCTGCAAGGCGACGATTTTGATTTTTCCCGTGGAGAGCTTTATGGCTATGCAACTATGATTATCTCGTTATCGATGATATTCTTTGGCGTAAAATCCTACAGAGATAATATACTCGAAGGCGGAATTACTTTCGGAAAAGCTTTTCAGGTAGGCTTATACATCGCTTTAATTGCTGCAGCAATTTATGTAATTGCCTGGATGTTGTACAGTTCTTTTGCGGCTACTGATTTTATGGATCAGTACTATCAATACGCTATGGAGCAATTGCAAAACAGTGGAGCCACCCAGGAAGAGATCGATAAGCAGGTCGCAAATATGGAAAGATACAAGGAGATGTACAAAAACCCTTTCTTTAAAATGGGCATCACCTTCATGGAGATCTTTCCTGTAGGGTTAATAGTGGCGTTGATCACTGCTTTTGTGTTGAGACGAAAGGTTGTGGAAGTGGGGTAGACTTTTCAGTTCTCAGTTTGCACGAAACTTATACACCTGCCTGCTGACGCAGGAGGCAGGTTCTACATTGGATATTCTGCTCTTTTGCGATTCTGTCTCACTTGCCGGAAAACCGAAATTTTGAAACAGGAAAGGTATAATGAAAAAGTTGGATCTAAAGAATAACATGGCAGAACCGCAGAATATCCAACCGCAGAATGTCCAATGTAGAAGTATTTAAACCAGCAACCAGTTATACCGCCTCCAGCTGCTCCAACAACCAGGTTCTCTCCCGCAGTGGGTTGGTACTTTCAATTTCTTTTCGAAGTTTGGCTTTTTCGTTTTTATCATAGGGATTCACCCGGACCAGTTTTCGGGTGAGTTTGATTACGTTTTTGAAAAGAGGCTCGTGGTAGCCTACATCTTTCCGGTGAAGGTAGGTACGCATACTTTCCAGCAGGGACTCGAGTGTGTCGAATTCGGTTAATTCATAGTACATTTTCAGCAGCAGGGTTTTGGCGTTGAGGTTGAGCAGGATATCATCAAAATCGGTTCGAACCAGAAGTGGCATTGCTTTGTCGTAATCTTTTTGCTCGAAGTGTAATCTGGCCATGCAATAGTGTACAAAGTGATCCCTGACTTTTTCAGGAAGATATTTTTGATAGGTTTCCACAAAGCTTTCGACCCATTCGTATTCTGCAACCTGCAGACCATTGAGCGCAATATTGGCAAAGGTCCAGGGACTTAAGCTGTTGTTTTCGATAATGAGATCAAACTCCAGCATTTTTTTGAACAGCTCAAAGGTTTCCCGGATAAAGGCCTTATCTCCTTCGTTATTTCTTCGGATGCAATAATTGAGGGCCATGAGGTAGATATCTCTCGTTTCTGCTTTTGGGAAAGAATTTCCCAGGTTGAACATGTTCTTTTTTAAATGGTCGAAATAAGATTTATCCGGACTTGTAAGTGCCTTGTAACCATAGTAATAAACAGCAATGGCAGGAGTGTCCAGAATATCGTTATTTTCGACATAACTGAGTACATCATCCAAAAGTCCCGGAGCGTATTCGGCTTTATAGACCCTTTGATGGGCGAGCATCAGACAGCTGAGTTTGAGCTTGTCGGCAAAAAAAGTAGTGTCCAGCGCATCCGACAATTCCTGCAGGTTCATCTTGATATTCCGTTTTTGTTTTTCAAAAAACAGATATTGCTCTTTTTGAATGAGGTATTCATTGCGCAGGAAATGTTCATTCCTCAAATTTTGCTTTTCCTGAAGGCTGGAGATGCTCCGGATGGTTTTTTGATAGGCTTTTGACATATTTTTTTTGCGATAAACGCCCGCAAGTGCCATTTTTAACCGAACTTCATCCTCACGAAGATCACTGTAAGTGAGATATTCCTCGATGCATTTGTTGAGAAAAAAGATGGTTTGCCTGAATTTTGCATCGTCATAAGACTGTTTTGGAAATATTTTTTGGAATATCCGCTCTTTTTCAAGGTGTTTATCGTTATACAAGTACTTTTCATTGGAAAGGTATTCAAACAAAGCAACCACATCCTCCCTTTGATTATGAACAGGGGAAAGCAGCCATTTCCGCAGTTCGCGGACCTCTTTTTTCGAAAATCTCCTGAAAAGGGTGGTAAGATGGTTATTTTTCATAGTTAAACCGACAACTTTTTTTCAACAAAACCTAAGACCTGATTAAAATAAAATTCATTGATTATCAATGTTTTAAGTGTTTTTTGTGCTTTATTTGTATTGTGAAATTAGTAATTTTTTTTCAACAAATAGCTTTTTCTGTCATTGTTTTAGTAACCATATTAATAGACTTTTGTTATGCAATTGAAAGTGAACGACCTAAAAATTAAGCTAATGAGCAAGCGAATGCTTGATAAATCAGCAACATTTTTCAACGGATTAATGAGATGTATATTTACATGGCTGGTTTTCTCTGTAGCAGTTTCACAGGTCAATGCGCAAGGATGGGATATCCTGTTCGGAGGAGTGAGAGAAGATTTTGCTTATTCGGTGATCCAGACCAAAGACCATGGATATATCACTGTCGGATTCAGCGAATCTTTTGCGGGTAGCGATATGATCTTTGATTTAAATGCTTATGCTGTTCGTACTGATGTAGATGGAACACCAATTTGGTCAAAATCATTCAGTGAAGGCATATCATCAAATGTACCTGATTATGGATATCAGGTTATAGAGACAGAAGAAGAAGATCTTCTGATCGTCGGAGCCATAAGAGAAAATAATTCCCTCAATGTCTATTTGCTAAAAACTGACAAAGAGGGCAATGTACTATGGAAGAAAACTTATGGAACTCCGGAATTTGACGAAACGGGTTTTGGTATTGTTGAAGCAAGAGATGGTGAAGGTTATGCGATTATCGGATTAGTTGCTGATCCTGATGTTACTGGTTCTGCAGATATCCTTTTGATCAGAACCGATGATGAAGGCAATCAGCTTTGGAGTGAAACTTATGGAGGACAGAACAGAGATGAAGGTACTTCGATTGTAGCTTTGGAAGACGGTTTTGTATTCTCAGCTATTTCCAAGGAAGACGATGATCAGCACAACAATATTTTTCTTGCTCGCACCGACAGCCAGGGTGATACCATCTGGACCAAATCTATTGGTGAGATCGGAATTGGTGAAGAAGCCAGAGATCTTGTTCTCTCCCGGGACGATAATTATTTAGTCCTCGTGGGAGCTACCGATGATCTGGCCAAGAGTTTGATAGCCAAATACGATCTGCAGGGAGAGGAACTCTGGACTACGGAGATAGCTGGTGAAGGCAGATTGAACGATGTGGTGGAGATCAAAGGCGGAGCATTTGTCGCTTGCGGTTACAGAGATATTACTCCTTTGAAGCAGGCTGTTTTGTTGGTAAAGGTTGACCCGGACAACGGAGACCTGAGCTGGGAGAAAGTTATCGAAGGCAATATCAGAACGAAATTTGCTGAAGGTCTGGCCCAGACGTTTGATGGAGGCTTTATTATCGCCGGGTATAATTCTTTGGATGATGGATTTGCCTTTAATGATATAGCGCTTATCAAAACCGATGAAAATGGTGACCTCATAACTAACCACATTATAGGAAAGGTTTATTACTCCAATGATGGTTGTAACGGATATGAGGAAGAGGATGTGAATCTGAGGGACTGGATAGTCAAAGCAGAGAGTGATTATGCTACTTTCTTCGCGACAACCGATGAAAATGGCAATTACGATATAAGAGTTGATACCGGTGACTACACCGTTTCGGTTTTAACTCAGAATGATTATTGGACGGTCTGTTATGAAAGTTCAATTGATTTCACAACGTTCTATGACACAACGAGTTTTAATTTTCCTGTAATAGCGGACATTCAGTGTCCGTGGTTGACAGTGAATGTTTCCTCAGATGAGGTAGTTATTTGTGAGGATTTTACTTACACAGTTAACTATGCCAACTTAGGCCCGGTAGCTGTTAATGACCCTTATATAGAAGTACAGCTCGACGATGAACTTATGTTCGATGGAGCGAGCATCGATGGGGAGGAGTTGGGAGGCAACCTCCTTCGATTTGGAATTGACGATGTACTGCCGACTCAAAGAGATACATTTACTATTGATGTGATGTGGGCGGATGGTTGTGAAGAAGTTCAACAAGACCAGGCCATCGTGGTGAGTGCTCATGCGTATCCCGATACACTTTGTCTGGAGCCCGGTGATAACTGGGATGGATCAAGTTTGACGGTAACCGGAGTTTGTGATCAGGATTCTATCAGATTCTATGTTCAGAATGTTGGTAATGTGGCTATGGCTGATGAAATTACCAGAACCGCTTTCATCGTAGAAGACCAGATCATTTTCAGTATGGAACCGATAGAAGATCTTGAACCTCAAGAAATTCTTGAACTTCCGGCCATCAAAGCCAATGGTTCTACTTACAGAATCATCGCTGAACAATCAGAAGGACATCCCGGATACAACTTCCCAACAGTAGCAGTCGAAGGATGTGTTGAAGAGGAAGGGGAATCATATTCTACAGGACAATTTGCTCAGTTTCCTGAAAACGATCAGGATCCTTATATTTCAATTGACGTAAAAGAAGCCATTAGTTCCAACTCTCCAGTTATATTGAGAGGCTATCCCAGGGGGTATCAAGATTCAATAATCACCCCCACAACCGATTTGAATTACACGATAGTGTTTCAAAACATTGGAACTGATACTATATCTCGTTTGGTGATAAGGGACACCTTGCCGGCTTTTCTCGACCGTACTAATATCAGGCCGGGAGCAAGCAGTCACCCCTATGATTTTCAGATTTATGACAATGGTGTCCTGAAATTCACCTTCGAGGAAATCCAACTTCTTCCAGGTAGCAGTGCTGACGCGGCCTTGACCCGGGGGTTTGTAAAGTTTGCAATCCCGCAATTACCGGATAATCCGCTGGGGACAATTATCGAGAATAGTGCTGCTATCTATTTTGATTATGAAGAGCCCGTTTATACAAATGTGACTCATCATTTTGTTGGCTGTTTAGACTTCCTTGATGAAGAGGAAGGTTGCATAACAGTTGATACTGATGAACCACCAATTCCGGGCCTCGAAATAAAAGTTTATCCAAATCCGTTTAAAGAAACGGTAACAATTGAGATCGCTGGTGGATTTGACAATGAGGAGATCACATTCAACTTATTTGATGTAACCGGCAGATTATTAAGGTCTCAACAGTTCATTGGAAACAAATATGATTTTAATCGAAATCAGCTCCCTTCCGGATTGTATATTTTCAAACTGGAAAGTAGTGAAGGAAAGCAGATCGGAAGCGGAAAGATGCTGATTCGATGATCATAATCCCATAAACATCAAGGGTTTCCTGCAAATGCAGGGAACCCGACCAATGAACTAAAAAATGTAAATAAGCGTTATTAAGTATAAAATACACTGGAAACACAAAAGAGAATAAGATTTAGGTCGTCTTATTATTTCATGAGATTATGATTTGTTATTAGCGAGTCCCGACACAAAGTGTCGGGATTTTTTTTTGCCCTAAAACTGCTCCTTGATCGCCCGCAAAACCTTTTCCATTTCCTTTTTTACCATGTCAGAACCGTCTTTATAGTGATTGTTCATAAAACTGAAAATCAGTGTTTGTCCACTATCCGTTTTGATGTAACCACTTAGACAATGATTATTTCGGAGGGTACCTGTTTTGGCAAAAACATAAGGTTTTGTATCCTTATAATAATGTTCAATGGTACCCGATCGGCCTCCTGCCGGAAAGATGTCAAAAAGCCGTTCTTCCGAAAATTCATCCCGCATTCGATCAAGTATAATCACCAGGCTTCTTGGTGTGAACATATTGTATCTGGTTAAGCCAGAGCCATCATACCACAACAGCTCATCCGGTAAATCCGTAAATATGAAATGTTGCGCATATTCAATAAACGAAATGGTTTTTTGATACCCAAGGACTTTATTTGAACACATCAGCAGGAGTTGTTCAGCGATAAAATTATCACTTTCGTGCATCAGGCGTCTGTAGAGTGTATCAGGCATTGGGATGGAAAGCGTTTTCCATCCAATAATGGTATCCAGACTGATCTCTGGTGCAGGTAAGACTTTTCTTTTCAGGGTGTCACTCAAAAGATTTCTGATGGTCTGATTGGAAGTAATAAAAGGGATCTCCCTGGTGATGGATTCTCCATTGTAATTTTTGGGTATGTGATATTCAAACCAATTGAGGTATTCCTCTCTGTTAATGTAAAACCGGTTACTATTGATACCCTTTTTAGATACTCCTGTAAAATAAGCAGGATAAATTTCCAGATGGCCACTTCCGGAAGATAATTTAAAACGGATGGCATTACCATAAATAGGCAGTGCTGATTTTTCTACCTGGTAATAATATGGATAATCATCCCACATCCAGCCTTCTCCGAATCTGGTATCCTGGAAATTTTGATCAACAAATCTGAGCGGTTTGGTTTGAGATCTCAGGAAATCAAGTGCTTCACTTCCAGTGTCAAAATCAGGATGCAGGAAAAGCGGATTTCCGGTTCCCCGAAAATATAATGCTTCTTCTGTTTCAACATAATTCAGCAAGGGAAGACTATCTCCAAGGATCTTTAAAGCTGTATATAAACTCAAAATTTTGGTATTGGAAGCGGGAGTGAAGTATTTATCAGCATTCTTGCTTATCAGGCTAACTTCATTTGCCGGGTCATATAATTCAAAGCCAGTGAACTGCCCATTGAAAACCGGAGATCCTTCGATCATTTTCTCTACGGTTCTCAATGCTTTATTAGTTATGAATTTTTTGGGTGTGCAGGCAAATCCAAAGGTTAATAAAAGAAAGAAAGGCAGCGCTGATTTTAGATGTTGCATTTTGATTGGTTTGCTCAATTACTTAACTTCACTCAAATTAATAATTCATTGAACATGCGCCAACTGTACAGCATTTTTTTCTTTTTATTAGCTTGTTTCGCCTTAAATGGGCAGGACATAAAATGGAATGTAGATAGTTTTGATATGGCTCGCCGCAAGGTGGTTTGTCTTCAAAATAATAATGGACTGATTCCGATCAGGGATTTGGCCTCTCTGGAAGTAGGATACAGGTACTTTGGCAGGGATGCCAAAAATACATTTGAGGCAACGCTCAATAAATATATGCCGGTGCAAAACCTGGGAGAGCAATCGGGACAGCAAATTTTTTCCGAAACAAAGAAACAGCGGTTGTTGATTTGTGCAGTGAACGCTGATTTTTTCGAAGGATTGAAAAATGATAGCAGAGCGAGTTTGTTGGAGTTTTTAAAAGATCATTCCGAAACAATGCCCAAAGTATTGGTCGTTTTTGGCGGGACTGATTTGCCTCACCTGGAACGGTTGAAACCCATTTTTGATGTGATCCTATATGCTTCTTTGGAAACTTACTGGTATCAATCTATTGCTGCTCAAGCCATATTTGGGGGGCAAAGTCTTGAAGAAGCATTATTGGGAGATCTTAGTGAATCTTTTTCAAAAGGCACAGGTGTCCCGGTAAAAGGCTTAAACAGGTTGGGATATGTGCCACCAAAGGCTATGGGGATGAATGATACCTTGCTGAGAGACAGTATCCGGTTAATTGTTGAATCAGGTATTGCAGCAGGTGCTTTTCCGGGTGCCCAGGTTTTGGTGGCGAAAGGTGGAAAGGTGATCTACCATGAGACCTTTGGTTTCCATACGTATGACAGCCTGGCGCCGGTTAGAAGTGATGATCTTTATGATTTTGCTTCTGTGACCAAGATAACTTCCGCCCTTCCGGCAATCATTAAATGGTCGGGAGAGGATAAATTTGATATCGATGCTCCTTTAAAGGCTTATTTCCCAGCATTCGCGCGATCTAATAAAGCCAACCTTAGTTACCGGTCCATGTTGGCTCATAATGCCCGTTTAAAGCCGTGGATACCCTATTGGAGAAGTACGTTGAAAGGGTGTGCCAAATATCCCTGGAAACGCGGATGGGACAATGACAATTACAACAACTGGAAATTCAAACGTAAAACTTTCAGCCGGGATTCTTCCGAAAAATTCAATGTATTTGTCACCGAAGACCTCTGGTTGCATCAAGATTATAAGGAGAAACGCATCTATAAGGCTATCAAAAAGTCCCCGCTAAACGAAAAGCAGGAGTATAAGTATTCAGGGTTACTATTCTATTTGCTGCCGGAGATCGTTGCCAACCACTCCGGAATGGATTATGAAACTTATCTCAAGCAAACATTTTATTATCCACTGGGAGCTCATACATTGACTTTTAACCCCGAGCGATTTTTTGCAAAGAGCCGTATTATTCCTACGGAAAATGATACCTTTTTTAGAATGAAACAATTACATGGGACGGTTCATGATGAAGGGGCAGCCATGATGGGGGGATTTTCAGCCAATGCCGGTTTATTTGGCACGGCAGGTGATTTGGCTAAGTTGATGCAGATGTATATGAATTACGGTACCTATGGAGGACAAAGATATATTGCAGAATCTGCCATGAAAGAATTTACCAGGTGCCAGTATTGTGACCAGGGGAATCGCCGTGGTTTGGGTTTTGATAAACCTTTGATAGAGTACAGTCCGGAAAGTAGCTCTGTTGCAGAAGATGCGAGTGCTGCCAGTTTCGGGCATTCCGGTTATACCGGTACTTTCACCTGGGCGGATCCGGAAAGCGGGCTGTTATTTATCTTTTTCAGTAATCGGGTTTATCCTACCCGGAATAACGGTAAAATTTATGATTTGGGGATACGTCCCCGGATTCATCAGGTTTTGTATGATGCCATGAAGATGTAAACAGGAAAAGGTTAATTTCCCAAAACTTCGTTATTGGAAGTTGGGTATTGGATACCTTGCCTGCTGCGCAACGGAAGGCAGGTTCAATATTCTGTTAGTCGGTGCAGGACAGGAGTCCTGCGTCTTGGTCTGCGTAAGGCAGGATGTCTTATCGAGCAGTCTGAGCGACTGCGAAATAAAAAATCCCGGACCTCGATTAATTCGAGGCCCGGGATATATTTTAAAGGCTCAAAATTTCTTAAGCCAGAATATGCTTCATATCCACTTTCCTACCGACAATCTCAGCCACTTTTTCGATGGAAACACGCTCCTGCTTCAAGGTGTCGCGATCACGGATGGTAACCATATTATCTTCCAGTGATTCGAAATCAACTGTGATACAGAATGGTGTACCTATGGCGTCCTGGCGGCGGTATAGTTTACCAATACTACCCGTATCATCGTACTGGCAGTGGAAGGACAATTTGAGTTGATTGAAAATGTCCTTAGCCTTATTAACGATGGCCTCTTCATTACGCTTGAGCGGAAGGATAGCGCATTTTACCGGAGCGAGGGCAGGAGGAATCTTCAATACATCTCTCTTGTTGTTTGGATCGTCAGAACCTGGAACCACTTCGTTAACCAATGCCTGGCTCATTGTTGCAAGGAACATTCGGTCTACACCAATTGATGTTTCAATTACGTATGGTACATAATTTTCATTCAATTCCGGATCGAAGTACTGCATCTTTTTACCGGAGAGATCAGAATGGCTCGAAAGGTCGAAATCAGTACGGGAGTGAATACCCTCAAGCTCTTTGAATCCAAACGGGAATTCAAACTCAATATCCAGCGCGGCATTGGCATAATGAGCCAGTGCTTCGTGGTTGTGGTAACGGAGTTTTTCGTCCGGGGTGCCGAGTGCTTTATGCCATTTCATTCTCACTTCCTTCCAGTATTCATACCACTTCATTTCTTCACCCGGGCGCACGAAAAATTGCATTTCCATTTGTTCGAATTCGCGCATACGGAAAATAAACTGGCGCGCGACGATCTCGTTACGGAAAGCCTTACCGATCTGGGCGATACCAAACGGAATTTTCTGGCGGGTGCTTTTCTGAACATTCAGAAAGTTGACAAAAATACCCTGAGCCGTTTCAGGTCTGAGGTATAATTTTCCTTCTGTTCCGGCAATGTTACCCAGCTGGGTGCTGAACATGAGGTTGAACTGTCGTACATCTGTCCAGTTGCGGGAACCGGTATCCGGGTCGGCAATGTCCAGATCAACTATGATGGCTTTTAATTCCTCCATATCGTTGTTGGTCATAGCTGTTGCCAGGCGTTCTGTGATCGCATCGATCTTTTCCTGGTAACCCTTCACACGACCGTTGGTTTCCCGGAACATTTTTTCATCGAAATTATCAAAGCGTTTTTTGGCCTTGGTAACTTCTTTATTGATCTTTCCTTCGATTTTGGCAATGTGATCTTCGATCAGGACATCCGCTCTGTAACGTCTTTTACTGTCTTTGTTGTCAATCAAAGGGTCGTTAAATGCATCGACGTGTCCTGAAGCTTTCCATGTTTTTGGGTGCATGAAAATGGCTGCATCGATACCCACGATATTCTCATGCATATCGACCATTGCTCTCCACCAGTATCTTTTGATATTGTTTTTCAATTCCGATCCGTAGGGGCCGTAATCATAGACCGCAGCCAATCCATCATATACTTCACTGGATTGATAGATGAAACCATACTCCTTACAATGGGCCACAAGTCGCTTGAACTGATCACTCTGTTGGGACATAATGTTTTTATTTAATTTCAGAAAGTCAGATTGTTTAGGAACATACAACCCCGGTTGAGTTATTTTAGTTCCTGATGATAAAGAATCATCTGAAAACTTCCTGAGCTACAAAAAAATGAGGTGCAAATTTCCGAAAAAATTAGATAAAGACCTCATTGAATAGGGGATTCTTCTAAAAAAGACATCATATAATTGAAACTAAAACATAAAGCAATGAGACAATTATTAAAAATTGGATTTTTAAGCGCCCTGTTTTTGACAATAGGGGCAGGCCTGATGGCTCAGGATATTTACAAATTGAAATCTTTCGACGGTATTTCCGTGCTTGGCAATATTGAGGTTATTCTTGAAAAGGGAGAAACCCCTAAAGCAGAAATTACAGCCAACGGCATTTCGGAAGAAGACGTGAGTGTATTTGTGAAAGAAGGAGTTCTGAAATTACAAATGTTGAAAACCATCTTTAAGGAAGATGAGGAAGTTACGGTTAAAGTGGTCTATGCCGAACCATTGGATTACATCAAAGTCGGTGCCGGTTCAAGGCTTACTGCCACAGAACCTATTGAGGTAGATAAACTTGAAATGAGGGCTGTTTCCGGAGCGCAACTGGAACTCGAAGTGTACGCCAGGAAAATTAAGGTATACGTAGCTGAAGGCGGACAGATTGAGTTGGAAGGAACGGTGGAAGAGCAATATGCGACTGCGGTCACCGGTGGAGAATACGACGGGCTCGACCTGGATTGTCAATACACAGAGGCTCGTGCCAATACCGGTGGAGAATTGAGTGTAATTGCTAAACGTTCTCTTGATGCCCGTGCCAATACCGGTGGTTTTATCGAATATGCCGGTCAGCCGGAGGAAAGAAGTACCAATAGTTTGTTTACCGGGAAGATTAGGAAGGTTAAGCCAGGATTAATCGATTAGCCGGGATTATACCGGGATTAGTAGGATTTAGGGATTGCCTGGATTTCTTGTGTTACGGTGTATTAAAAACCGATCGAACTTAGAAGTTCGATCGGTTTTTAGATTTATGGGGTGAATTTTTTATTTAATAACCTTTTGTATTGCAGGCTTCTGGCGCCGAAATTAATCAATAAGCCATTTTCTAAATTTTGGATTTCCAGATAATTCAAACCTTGTGCGAGATGGATGTCCTCTAATTCGATTGTGGCTTTAAGTTCTACGCTAAAGATGTCTTCAATTAAAAAATCAACTCTTCTGGTGCCTATTTGAACACCTCGATAGAAAATGGGCATTTCGAACTCTCTTACATAACTAATTCCTTTCCTCTCTAATTCTAGGGCAAGGCTCTTTGGTAAATAACTTCCTGAAACCCATTTCCCAGGATTTTGTGAACAGTCATGGCACAGCCAATTATGGCATAACTTAATTCTTTGTTTTTCATTGATTTTGGAGTTGTGAAAATTCAATTTTTTTTCATCTTTTGGGTATTGAAATAAACCCTATCAGATGAAAAAAGTTTTGTAGAGCTTGTTTTTATTATCCTCTAACAAAGGAATCCTGGTAATCGTGGCAATCCAGGTCCTGCCTACTACAAAAAAAACCTGACGCCACCGGCGTCAGGTTTTTTATTGAATCCAGGTAATCCCTAAATCCTCTAATCCCGGTACTAATACCCGGAAGCTATAACTTCTGAAGCAATCTGGTCACAATGGATTTACCATCCTTGTCCAGCATCCGCACGAGGTAGTTACCACGTGGAAGGTCAGCAACATTAAATGTTCTGTTGCCGGCTGTTTCGAATTCTCTGACAGCCCTTCCGATAAGATTGTATACAACAACTTTTTTTATCACATTTCCGGAACTTGAACTGATGGAGAAAACATCATCAGTTGGGTTGGGGAACATGGTGATTTTTTCCACCTGTACTTCATTGGTCGAAGAAGGTGTTGCGTTGAAATAGTAAAGATTAGTCACATGGATGGTGGTGTCAGCAATGTCAGTAATGACGATTTGAACAACAGCAGATCCTTCTACGCCATTTGGATATACATGTACATCCATGGTGCCTTCCTCACCTGCTGCCATGGTGACTTCTTTTGTATCAACACTGGAGAACCAGCATTGGTTTTTATCGCAAACTGCACTTTCCCAACCGTCAGTTATGGAAAGGTTTGTTCTTTCCCAACTATAAACTCGTTCTTCAGAAGCATCATTAGTCATGGTACTGTGAGCTGCGACATCTGAATCCTGGACAGAGATTCCTTCTACAATCACCGGACTTGGTGAAACTGATACCTGTGCAGAAAGTACTACAGTGGTACAAATAGTTAATAAAATAGCGAGTAAATTTTTCATCATATCTTAATTTTTTCCGGTGAATGGATAAAAACAGTCATCCCATTAGGTTCCCGAATTTTACTTTTGCAAAATTCGGGATGTTTTCATGGAACCTGGTAGAGTCAATACTCTAAATATTTTAGTGGAACTGAAGGGGTATATTAAGGTCATATTAAAACAACCTGCCGCTACCTTCAGTTCAAAAAAGAGAACTTCTGGCTTTTTATCTCAAGTTCAATTCCAATGTTATCTCGTTTGATAACCCCAGATTTTTCAAAAATCCCAAATTTTGGTTTTAACCAAAATTTGGGATGAATAATAATTATTCTGATTCAGAATAATTATTTGATTACAGAAACTTTTTTGATTCCTGTGTCTTCTCCTGAGATCAGGTTGACGAAGTAAACTCCTGAACTTAAGTGATCGAGAGTTAGTTCTTCAGTATATTCTCCTGCGCTCAACATACCAAGGTTTTTGGTATAAACAACTTCACCAGTTACGTTCAATACTCTAACAACAGTTTCCTGCTTATCGTTCAAAGTAAAGAACATTGTAGCATTATTTCTAACTGGGTTAGGAGCAACAGTGAACTGAGCATTCAGTACATTTTCTTCAACACCCAGAAGTGGGTCTCCCTGGAAAAATTCTGATTCTTCTCCAACGTCATAAGAACCATCGTTGGAATAAATGATATTTCCACCAACGTCAGTGATTGTCATGTTACCACTTGTTGAACATGCTGACCATTGAGAACCGTTAAGTCCGTCACCGTACGCATCGTAGAAAGTGAACTGGTAACAATCAATTTCATCAGGCAAAGTAACCGTCTCAATAATTTCACTTTCTGGTTGATTGTCATAATTGTCACCACTGGCAACAACCACTCCTGCAACGTTTTTGATTTCCCATGACGTCTCTTCCGGCCAGCAGTCTGTGTTCAAGGTAACTGTGAGAACAGTACCTGCTGTTTGCGCGTCAACTTCATCAAATGAAGCATTTAGAGAATTGTCCTCAAGGATTTCATCAGTTGAGCCGTTAGGATTCTCAAGCGTAACGTTAATTGTATTGGTTCCCATAGTCATAAAGGTGATAGGGTCAACAGTTACTGTTTCAGTTCCAAAAGTACTGATTGAGCCAGTCCAGTTATATGTCTGAGGAGTTCCTCCGTTTACATCATAAACGATATCCAGAGAAGTGAGGTCTGCATTACCACTGTTTTTGATAGTAACCTGAGGAGTAATGGTTTGCTCACCACTACAAATACCTCCAGGTAAACCAGCGATCTGAACAGCAGTACTGTTGTTTACTTCTGGTACATTGAAAACAATGTTCTGATTTAAAGCAGCCTGGTGAACAGCTTTGGTAGCATCATCCTGGATGAAAGCAATAACCTCCAATTGACCGAAGTCATAGATGTTGATTTCGCTCAGGTTAACTGTGTAGTCATAAGTCATGCTCATGCCTGCAGTCCAGTCAGTAGCAATGGTTTCACCGGCAGAACCTGTGAAGAGTTTTTTCATGATGTGGTTGAACTCGGTTTCTCCGTTGGTACCTGGAGCAGAATCCCAAACGATTTGAGTTTCAGCCAGAGCTCCCATAAGTTTGAGCGTACCGGAAACATCTTCTGAACAAGTAACAGTAATGGAAACCATCATTTCAGTCGCATCAGCTTCTGCTGTAATGGAGATATCAAATGGGGAAGAAACTGCATATTCAGCATCGATCTCAGCCTGATCCAGACAAGCAGGAGCCCAGTCGTAATAATTACAGTCATTGGTGATTCCGATACCATTTACCATTCCATTAGGTACACCGTTTACGCCGTAGTATGCTACTCTGTCATCCACATCCGGAGTATTGTCTTCATACATTGGGTCATAACCTGGCCACCAAACCTGGTATTTGAGTACAACAACCTTATCAGTATTATTTCCTAATAACTCATCAAAGGCAGGGTTTTGGGAAGCACAAGGTCCGCAAGAAGCCTGAGTGAACTCTTCTACCAGAACCATACGTTGTGATTGACCGAAAGCAATATTCGCATAAAAGAACATTACTGCGGCAAAAGCAATTGTAAAGATTTTTTTCATAATTCACGAATTGTTTAAAAAAAGTAATAGTGTATTGTTTGATAATTTTGATTCCTTATTTTCTTGGTTCAATTAGCTCAAATGGGGATCATAATCAAAATTTTGAATCAAGGATGCTGACAAAAGTAATTAATATTGTTTTAACTATTGCTGTATATTTATGTAGTTCTAACGACAAAGCCAATCTAAACCGCCCTATGTTAACGTGTGTTTTTTGTTTTTTCTAAATAGAATGAGATGGAAGTAATCCCTTTTATAGGGTTTTCTCTCATGTATTGTTCCAGGGTGATCTCATAGTCTCCGGCGGCATTGAAATAGGCATTTTCCTGGATGGGAATTAATAGGGCGCAGGAGGAGCCGGAACAGTCCCCCAGCCAGTTTCCGGCTTTATTGGCCAACTCCAGAGACAGCGTTTCGTCAAGGCGCTCTCCTCCCGGGAATTTTGTATGGATCTGTGTATATAGATTTTGGAAGGCGTAGGAACTTTCATGCTCGACTTCCAGGTAAAGATTGTAGATGCGGTTAGTGTCTATTATGTTGAAATTGAAGTTCAGGGTGTCCTGATAATTCCACGAATTATTATCAATAGTATATTTCTGTATGTATTCATAATTGTTGCCACAACCTGCCATTATTATTGCTAAACAAAAAATAGATAAAGCTAAGAATGCCTTTTTCATTTGTTTAAAGAATTTTGCTTGCAGAAAACCTGCAAATTTTTTTAATAAAAGGGGTGAAACGACTTAAAAATTATCTTAACCAATCCCCCAATTTACGATGCTCGTCACGGATATCATAAAGGTTACCATTAACTACGACATAGTGGGTTTGTCCGTTTTTTTGAATGAGTAAACCCGGGTTCTGGCCCTGGCGAATTTTAGTATCTGCTTTTCGATTGCTTCGCAAAATCTGAAGTGGTAAATTAGCATATCGAATACTGGATGAGACATCCTGAGTACGAATACTGGTATAACCTGAAGCCCATAATTCACCAACATCAAGGCTCTTCAATTGACTGTTGCCGTATACCGTCCTTGGGTAGGTTTTTCCGATAGCCACCCGATACCCTAAGGCATTGAGTTCTTCATACGCAAAATATACCGATAAATCTCCGAGGTCACTAATGCCACCGCTGAGGTAATATCCATTTGGAGCTCTGGAACTATTGCTTTCCCTGTTTTTAAAAGCAATGTCTACCGTAAACCTTTGACCATTAAACGGTATTTCCACTTCTCTGATGATCAGGTCACTGAAGGCATTACTATTGTTAAAAGGGATGCTTTCGTATTCATCCACTCCACGCCTTTCATAAGTTTTCGAAGCAATAGCTTCAAAAGCTGTGAGCAGCATAGTATAATTAAGTTTCCGGATCTGTTGTTTCTCCCGGTCACCTTTTAGCGCACCGGATTCGATAAGGATGGTCCTTGTTCCCCATTTCTGCATATTGTCTCCAAAGGCTCTGGGTTCAAAGGAGTCATTGTACTTGGCTACCTGGTCGGGAATGTACGATTGCAAAGCATTATTCATTTCCGCAATGAGTTTCATAGCGCTTGCCCTGTCAAAGTTGATGTTTTTCTGAGCATCATATGCTGGTGCCAGAAAAGAAATAGTCGCTGTTTTCGGATTCGGTCCGGCAGCATAATAACGGTTTTGGTCATGGAGGTTGAAACCCCAATCCGCATCTATTTCATCTCTGATTCTTTTGAGAATTCTGGATTCAGGACACTGGAGCCGGCGTGCATCCCTGTTAAGGTCGATCCCCAATGCATTACGCCTTTGAAAACGCTCGGCCCCGTCAGGATTGAGCATGGGAATGAAATAAAGCGTTAACCTGTTCGTCCATTTATCACGGAATGGAGTTAGCTGATCGTGCCCTTTGAGGAAGTTAAAGATGTCCATCAAAGCAGCCGTAGCCGTAGCCTCATCACCGTGCATCTGGGACCAGAGTAATACTTTGACCGGTCCATTTCCATATTTCACCAGGTTGATTGACCTCCCTTCGATGGATTCTCCCAGTTTGACTACTTCGAAGGTGGATGGAAGTTTTTGCAGCAGCGGCATGATATCCTCATGTTTGAACCTGCGGTCTTTTAAGGAAGTCTCTTTATACTGTTCAAAGGAATTGTAAAATTGATCGGCAATATTACTTTGAGCCGTAATGGTTTGATTACAATTGAAAAGCAGAAAAATGACCGCTAGTGCCAGGCTAGTTCGATTCATCTTGGTCGGTTTTGGTGAAAATAATAGGAAGTTCCCTTAACAAAACAGGAGAAGATTCTATTTCAAGATAGAACACTTCTCCTGTTTGTAAACGGGTATAATTACGGTTTACGTATCTACATTGGCGTATTTGGCATTTTCTTCAATAAATGCTCTTCTCGGTGGAACTTCGTCTCCCATAAGCATGGAGAATATTCTGTCAGATTCAATGGCATCTTCAATGGTTACCTGCCTGAGGATACGTACATCCGGATCCATGGTGGTTTCCCAAAGTTGTTCCGCATTCATCTCACCAAGACCCTTATAACGCTGGACTTTAACTGAGGTGTCATTTTCACCTTTGGAATAAGCCTTCATGGCTTCAAGTCTTTCTTCTTCATCCCAGCAATAACGGAATTGTCTGCCTTTTTTAACCAGGTAAAGAGGCGGAGCCGCAATATAGATGTATCCGTTTTCAATAAGTTTGTGCATGTACCTGAAGAAGAAAGTAAGGATCAGGGTAACGATATGACTACCATCAACATCGGCATCACACATGATGATGATCTTGTGATAGCGAAGTTTTTCAATATTCAAACGACGCTCACCACTCTCGTCTTCTTCTATCCGAACCCCTAAAGCGGTGAACATATTCTTGATCTCTTCGTTCTCGTAGATCTTGTGTTCAAGGGCTTTCTCAACATTCAGGATCTTTCCTCTCAATGGTAATATGGCCTGAAATCGTCGGTCTCTTCCTTGTTTGGCAGTACCGCCGGCGGAATCACCCTCTACGAGGTAGATTTCGCATTCGTCAGCATTTTTGGAAGAACAATCCGCCAGCTTACCGGGCAAGCCACTTCCGGAAAGTACATTTTTGCGCTGTACCATCTCACGGGCTTTGCGTGCCGCGTGTCGAGCTGTAGCAGCAAGGATTACCTTGTCGATGATCTTTTTGGCTTCATTGGGATGCTCTTCAAGGAAATGTCCGAGCGCTTCTCCAACTCCACGGGAAACGATACCGGTAACTTCGGAGTTACCGAGTTCTCCTTTTGTCTGACCCTTAAACTGAGGTTCAGCCACTTTTACAGAAACGATGGCAGTGAGGCCTTCGCGGAAATCTTCCCCGGAGACCTTGAATTTCAGTTTTTTGAAAAATCCGTTTTCTTCTCCGTATTTTGAGAATACTCTGTTGACGGCTCTTCGGAAGCCACTTACATGTGTACCTCCGTCGTGAGTGTTGATGTTATTTACGAAGGAGAAAATATTTTCGGTGAACGAAGTATTGTATTGCATGGCAATCTCAAACTCCACATTGTCTTCCTTGCCAACCACATAAATAGGGTTGTCTATCAGTTTTTGTCGACTTTCATCCAGGAAAACAACAAACTCCTTGAGTCCACCTTCTGAGTGAAACTCTTCGGAGATGAATTCTCCTTTTTCATCCTTATTCCTCTTGTCGATCAGTTTTAGCTTAAGTCCTTTGTTCAGGAAGGACAATTCACGTAATCTGTTCGCAAGCGTTTCGAATTTATAGATGAGGGTTTCAAAGATCTCTCCGTCAGGATTGAAGGTAATAGTGGTGCCTCGCTTATCGGTGTCGCCAATGATTTTAACATCCTCTGAGGGGATTCCCCTTTTGTATTCCTGCTCCCATATCTTGCCATCTCTGAATACATTGACCTTCACATGTTCGGACAATGCGTTCACACAACTAACCCCTACACCGTGCAGACCACCGGAAACTTTGTAAGTGTCTTTGTCGAATTTTCCACCGGCATGAAGAACGGTCATAACTACTTCAAGAGCAGATTTCTGCAGTTTTTCATGCATACCTGTCGGGATACCCCGACCATCATCAGAAACCGTGATACCATTATCTTTTTCGATGATCACTTCAATATAGGAACAGTGACCGGCCAGGTGTTCGTCGATAGAGTTATCAACGACCTCCCATACCAGGTGGTGTAATCCTTTAACATCAGTACTTCCAATGTACATCGCAGGCCGTTTGCGCACTGCCTCAAGTCCTTCCAATGCGGTAATGTTACTGGCATCATATTCACCAGCCTTACCCATTTTTTTTGCGTTTTCTTTGTTCGTATCCATCCTGCAAAGATACTAAAAAATGAGCGGGTTTGAAGGATTAATTTTGTAGTTTATTAGACGGAAATTATGTTGGTGGGATGCTGTGAAAAATCGGTTTTTCTAAAGCATTATCGAAAACTAAATGTATAAAGGTTGAAAAACCGATTTTTCACACTTGAATAATTTCAAAAATATGAAGCGTTCGGAGACTTTTAACGCTAATTTTTCATCCATCCAGGTACCTTGTATGCCAGAAGAAGAATCACCTCCTTTGACAATTCGTAAGACCTCACGAGCGATATTCTGATTGGAATATCGCTCTTCAAGTAATATGATATAGGATTTCGCATGCTGGGATTTTAAAAAATTACCTACTAATTTACCAAACGGCTTTGCCATTTCCGTCGCATTGATCATTTTATTACCATCTGAAAATTCAAAAGTAATCTTGTGATCATCATAATTAAATTGTTGAATACGTTCCATTTTTTTGCTTTTTGAGATGAACGGTTCTTTAATATAAAAGCCACGAAATGGTAAAACGTGACATCAAGTTGGTATGAAATCTTATTTTTGCAGGAAATTTGTGTGTTTTCCCAATCAACAAATTCCAAAAAGGCTTGTTTTTACAGGGATTGACTGTCAAATTGACAAAAAAGAGTAAGTGGCAAAGTAATTGATTGCTTTATATTATCAAAACAAACAAACTCAGGCTAGATATGGCAGCAAAAAAGACTAAAAAGAGTAAAAAAGAGGCGGCTGATAAGTCGAAAAACAATAATCCGGCAGCAGATGCCGAAAAAATAGATGGAGAAGTGGAAGTGAAAATTGAAAAAGACGTGGAGCAGGGGCTGGAAGATATGCAAAAACAATACGACGAGTTAAAAGATAAGTATCTTCGGTTATTTGCAGATTTCGAAAATTATAAAAAAAGGACCGTCAAGGATAAACTGGAAATGATGAAAACGGCTGCACAGGACACATTGTCAGCATTGTTGCCTGTTTTGGACGATTTTGACAGGGCCGGCAAAGCTGCTGAACAAAGTGGAAATGCGGACAGTTTCAATGACGGAATAGGGCTCATTATTCAGAAAATGGCGAATACCCTTTCTCAAAAAGGGTTAAAACCGATGGAATCCGACGGTGAAGCGTTTGACCCTGAACTACATGAAGCGATTACGGAGATTCCGGCCCCTTCTGATGATTTGAAGGGACGTATCGTGGATACGATTGAAAAAGGTTATTACTTAAATGATAAAATTATTCGTCACGCCAAAGTGGTGGTCGGGAAATAGATAATTACGAACAGAATAAAGCATTCGTAATTAAAAAAATCAGCTTATGTCGAAAAGAGATTATTACGAGGTATTGGGCGTGGGGAAGTCTGCCGATAAATCGGAATTAAAAAAAGCATATAGGAAACTTGCCGTTCAATATCACCCTGATAAAAACCCGGGAGATAAGGAAGCGGAAGAAAAATTCAAGGAAGCTGCTGAAGCCTATGAGGTGCTCAGCGATGCGGATAAACGCGCCCGTTATGACCGTTTTGGACATGCAGGTGTTAATCAGAATGCAGGGGGCGGATTCCGTGGAGGTATGACGATGGAAGATATCTTCGCCCAATTCGGAGATATTTTCGGTGAAGGAGGTAGTCCTTTTGATGCTTTTTTCGGTGGAGGAAGAAGGTCTTCCGGTCGCCGGACAGGTGGAGTGCGTGGTAGTAACCTTCGAATAAAAGTGAAATTAACGCTTCAGGAGATCGCAACGGGAGTCAACAAAAAGATCAAAGTTAAAAAACAGGTTGTGTGTGATACCTGTAAAGGGAGTGGTGCCAAGGATAGCAGTTCTGTTAAAACTTGTCAGACTTGTCGCGGTGCAGGTTCGGTACGACAGGTAAAAAGTACTTTCCTGGGGCAGATGGAAACGGTAGTTGCCTGCCCGACCTGTAGTGGTGCCGGAACCGTAACGACCGCCAAATGTGGCACCTGTAAAGGGGAAGGACGCACTTACGGGAACGAAACCATTGAATTTGAAATTCCTGCAGGTGTAGAAGAACAAATGCAGTTTTCCCTGCGCGGTAAAGGTAATGCCGGGATGAAAGGCGGACCTGCAGGAGATCTGATCATCAATATTGAGGAGGAACCACATGATGAACTGAAAAGAGATGGTATGAACCTGATCTACGATCTCTATCTGAATTTTGCAGATGTGGCTTTGGGAACCTCTGTTCACGTACCAACTATTAACGGGCAGGTGAAAATTAAAATTCCGGAGGGAACGCAACCAGGAAAAATTTTCAGATTAAAAGGAAAAGGATTACCTTCTGTTCAGGCCTATGGCCATGGTGATGAGTTGATCTACGTCAACGTATGGACGCCAAAGAGCCTTTCCAAGGAGGAGAAAGATATGCTAGAAAAACTCCGGCAAAGTCCGAATTTCAGCCCTCAGCCCGGAAAGAAGGACAAAGGCTTCTTTGACCGGATGAAGGATTACTTTTCTTAAGGATTATTATAAAAATTTTTAAAGCCGGAACCAACAGTCGATTGGTTCCGGTTTTTTTTATGCTGTTTTGGATTCAAGGATACCTTTATTAATCCGCTTCATCAACCCCGGCCCTTCGTAGATCATGCCTGAATACACCTGGATCAAATCGGCACCGGCTTCGAGTTTTTCCAGTGCAGCTTCAGGGGAGGAGATTCCTCCAACTCCGATAATCACCATATCCTGGTGACCGTTTTCTCTCAGATATTTAATGATTTCTGTAGAATGCTCCCGCAAAGGATCGCCACTCAAACCTCCCGCTCCGATGGAGTCGGTCGGAGTAGAAAGTCCTTCCCGGCTGATGGTAGTATTGGTGGCAATAATACCATTGATGCCTGTGTCTTTTACGATTTCCAGAATGTCATCGAGTTGCTCGTTGGTCAGATCCGGAGCGATTTTAAGGAGGATGGGTTTTGGAGTTTCTTTGGCCTTGTTCAGATTTTGAAGTGTATTCAATAATTTTGTCAGCGGTTCTTTTTCCTGCAATTCTCTTAGTCCCGGTGTATTTGGTGAGCTGACATTTACCACGAAGTAGTCGACCAACGGGAATAGTGCCTCAAAGCAGATCTCGTAGTCTTTTTGAGCTTCGTCGTTGGGGGTTACTTTATTTTTTCCAATATTTCCACCTACGATAACCTTGCCGGTATTTCGGTTTTTGAGTCTTTCGACCATAGCTTCTACACCTTCGTTGTTGAATCCCATTCGATTGATCAGCCCTCTGTCAGCCGGTAGTCGGAATAATCGTGGTTGCGGGTTGCCGGCTTGAGGTTTGGGCGTTACCGTACCGATTTCCACAAAACCAAATCCCATGTGGGGCAGCAGATCGATGTATTTTCCGTCCTTGTCAAAACCAGCAGCTAGTCCAACCGGGTTCGGGAAAGTCAGCCCCATGATGTTTCGTTCAAGGTTTTTATGACTGAAAGTGTAACTGTTTCGAAGGATAGAACTGACAACCGGGACTTTGAGTCCGAATCGGAATAATTTAAGGGTCAGTTTGTGAGCCTTTTCAGGAGTAAGCAGGAAGAGTAGTGGTTTGACGAATTGTTTGTACATGAGAGATTTTTATAAGGAAATAAGGAAAAAAGGGAACATGGGAAAAATAGTTTTTCAAAATGTATGGAGTTGTGTAATAAGTCCCGAACGCTTCATGCTTTTGCAAATTATTCAAATGTAAAGCTCGATTTTTCATCCCTTTTAAATCTTTTTCTACAATGTTTTAGAAAAATCGAATTTTACATAACCTCTGGACAAAAAAAGGGCTGGAAAGCAAGTGTGCCATCCAGCCAAAATCATAATCCCAAAAACTAAATTTATGCTAAAGCCCTAAAGGGCTGTTACATACAAATTTTAAGCTTCGTTTTCCTGAATAAGTAACTGGAAACCGTTGCCGTGAATATTGACAATTTCAATATTTTCATCTGCCTTGAGGTACTTACGCAACTTGGTTACGAAGACGTCCATACTACGGGCAGTGAAATAATTATCTTCCCCCCAGATCTTGGTCAAAGCTTCCGAACGGGGGAGTATGTCGTTTGCATACATTGCAAACATACGCAAAAGTTGGGCTTCTTTAGGTGAAAGTTTCTCTTTTTCTTCATTTTCACCACCCAAATTATAGGTCAAAATACGCAATGGATAGTTAAAATGATATTTTCCAATGGTGAATTCCTTGATCTCTTCCCTTGGGTCAGGTTTAGTTTGACTGCGTTTCAGGATAGCCTGAATACGGAGTAATAATTCTTCAGAATTAAAGGGTTTCGATATATAATCGTCTGCTCCGATCTTGAATCCTTGCAGTACATCGTCCTTCATGGTTTTGGCTGTCAAAAAGATAATGGGTGTTTCCGTGTCTTTTTCTCGGATTTCTCTGGCGAGGGTGAAGCCATCTTTCTTGGGCATCATCACGTCGAAAATACATAAATCGTATTCTCCCCGGTTAAAAAAATCATATCCCTGAACACCGTCAATGGCGAGTGTTACATCATAGTCGTGCATCTCAAGGTATGATTTGAGAACGTCTCCAAAATTTTGGTCATCTTCCACTAACAGAATTCTGTTATTCGTCATAAGTTTAGTTTTTTCGGTCTCCATGCTTTAGGAGCAATTAACTGGATGTTGGTTTCGTGGCAACATCATCCTAAATGTTTTGTTTAAATTTCATAAGGGAAAACGAGAATAAAGCTACTTCCATTGCCCAATTCGCTTTTTACATCAATTTGCCCTTTGTGTGCTGTCATGATGGCTTTGACATAACTCAGCCCAAGTCCGAACCCTTTGATGTCGTGTAGATTCCCGGTATGAACCCGGTAGAACTTGTCAAAAATGTGCTTTCGAGCCTCTTTATCCATTCCTACGCCCTTATCACTTATAATAACTTCAACACCGTTGGCAACATTGCGTGTGGATATAGAAATTTCTGGTTTTTCCGGAGAATACTTGTTGGCATTATCCAAAAGATTATTGATAACATTCGAAATATGTGTGTAATCTCCCTTGATCATCGAAGTTTCAGCATTCAGGTCCATGCTGACCGTTCCACTTTTCTTTTCAACCTGCAAAGTAATATTTTCTACGGCAGTTTTTATCACTTCAGACAAATCAACATCCGCAAGTTTTAACGAAAATTCCTCTTTATCAATAACGGCCATTTGTAACACCTTCTCCACCTGGCTGTTCATTCGTTTATTTTCCTGTTTGATGATATTGGCAAACCTCGAAACTTTTTCGGCCTGATTTACAATCCTTGGGCTGGTGATGGAATCTGCCGCCAGGGAAATGGTCGCGATAGGCGTTTTGAATTCGTGGGTCATGTTATTGATGAAGTCCGTTTTCATTTCAGAGATTTTCTTCTGACGGAAGATCACATTGACGGTATAGGCAAAACAAAGCAAAATAATGGTGGTAAAAGAAGCGATCCCGAGCAAATTACCCCACATGGAACTCCAGACGACCCTCGTTTTATCCGGGAAGTACATCATCAACATTCCCGAAGATCCTTTTTTGTCGGGATATAGAAACACTTTGTACTTAGTGGCATTGATATTGTTGAGGACCTCGGTGGAAACAGGCTTTGATTCGTTCATGGTGAATTTATCATCCATGATGATGAACTTCCCTTCTTTTTTGGCATAAACACCGTAATGGTAATTCGTTTTTACCCCGTTATTATTCAATTGGCGTTGAATGGTTTCTTTAAGGTAGTCGATATTGATACGGTCTTTGAGTGGTAGCTGGGCCAGGCTATTGGAGTTGAGGTAAGCCATCCTCATCTGGTTATTATTGTTAATTTCTTTTTTGCAATGGCTGCAAATAGGTTCAGTTGCCGTAAACTGAGCTCTCAACTGATCCAGTAAAATGGTCTCGCCATTAGCCTTATCCTTGGTGTAAGATAGTCCGATATTGATCTCTTTGATATTTCCGGGGGCAGGGATGTTGCCTCTGCGAATGTTTGCATACCCATTTTCATAATGGAGAAAAGCCTGGCGGTCCTCTTCTTCTTCGAGGTTTCTGACCACAGCATTCAGTGAGGTGAATACATTGGCGTCGAACTTTTCTTCATTGACAAGGATGGAGGTACGGATCAGGTTCATCTGTAACCAAACTACCCCGACTACGGCCATGGTCATCAATCCTATTATGGTCCAAATTACCTTTTTACTCATCGATTTTTATACTGTTATGGTTTAATTGTATTGCAAAAATAGGGATATTCAGATAGTGTGTGGACACTTTAACAGACCTTTAACGGCCGAACTTTTCTGTGGTTACTTAGTTGGATTAGGTTCTTTTTATAAAAACAAAAACACATGGCATAAGGTTCAGGCGAAGATTTTTCAATGAAACTGAAGATTCAAATCATCTCAAAAAAGCAGGAAGGCTGCCTTGAAAAAGGCAGCCTTCCACTAATTGTCAGTTTTTTATTTCTTTAACAATTGTTGAAGAAATATGCTTAATCGACTACAATAAATTTACCGTTCAATCTTCCCTTATCTGTGAGAAGGTGAACCATGTAAACTCCTGAGCCGAAGTTGCTTGCGTCAATAGTGGTTTTAACGTTTCCTTTCAATGCGCTGAGTTGCTGTTGATTTACTATTTTTCCGTTGAGGTCAGTAACCATCAATTGTACAGTAGCATCCTGAGTAAGCTGGAAAGATACAGTCAATTGATCACGTGTTGGATTCGGGAAGAGGTTCAGGTCAACCATTGGCTCTTCAATCGTATCAGCTGGCTTGATATCCTCGGGAGTTCCTGCAAAAGATCCCGATGGGCTTGATGATCCAGTGGTACATCCTGAAATCTCTACGTCATCGATATAAATCCAGTCAGAATTTCCGGAAGCATCACAACGGAACCTCAATCTTGTATTAGATGTAAATGGTCCCTGGATAACAACGGCATCGTAATAACGCTGGTTGTTTACGAATTCATCGTTAAGGTTCCATTCTTCAACAGTAGTGTAAGAACTTCCTCCATTTGTAGAGATCTGAAGCCAGAAATCTTCATTGGAATTATCCATACTTCTTGGATAGTAGGAGAAGTCAACAGTTAATTCTTCATAGGCTGTAAGGTTCAAATTGTCTGTTGTCATGGTAGACGAAGAAGTATTATCTCTGAGTCTTACCGGGCGACCAGTACCTCCAACAGCATAAGCGGCATCATTAGCACTTCTTCGACAATCAGAACCTCCGTCGTTCCAGATTCCCCATGAGTTGTTAAAGTTGTTGAAATCAATCACTTCATAGTTACAACCACCGGTATCACAAGGATCACAGAGTGCACCACCACAATCTACATCCGTTTCATCACCATTCAGGATACCGTCGTCGCAGGTTTCGCAAGACCCGTCATCCTGGGTAGCATTCGGATCGTAATTGTGAGCGCCTGGATCAGTACATCCTGGTACCGGACAATCATTACAAAGTGCACCACCACAATCTACATCCGTTTCATCACCATTCAGGATACCGTCGTCACAGGTTTCGCAAGACCCGTCATCCTGGGTAGCATTCGGGTCGTAGTTGTGAGCACCTGGATCGGTGCAACCTGGAACAGGCGTGCTACAAGGAACGCAAAGTGCTCCTCCACAGTCTATTTGTTCTTCATCGCCATTGAGTACACCGTCATCACATGTTTCGCACGATCCATCATCCTGGGTAGCGTTCGGATCGTAGTTATGGGCACTTGAATCCGTACATCCTAATACCGGACAATCATTACACAGTGCTCCGCCACAATCAACGCCGGTTTCGTCCCCATTCTGTATTCCATCGGAGCAAGTTTCACAAGACCCGTCATCCTGAGTGGCATTCGGATCGTAATTATGAGCACCCGGATCTGTACATCCCAAAACCGGAGGTGTGCCGGTTACACAGAAATTAGTAGTTTCTGAAGAACCAAAGCTGCCTCCGCTGGCCAAGGTCGAGCCGTTGGAGTCGTCCGTTAATGTATAACTTCCATTTCCATATCCACAGCAGATACCATCTCCATAGGTATCGTAAATGATGAAATCAAAGCAGCCATCTGCCAGGCAAATATTTTCGGTTACCGTTGACCCATCCGGATAACTTCCGTAAGTGCCGCCGGAAGCCAGTACGGTCGCACCGTCTTTGATTTCCCAGCTCGTTTCTTCAGGATAATTGTCCAGAACAATTGTCAGGGTAATGTTATTTGACCCGGAAATAAAACTACTTGATGCATCATCATTATTAGTGTTCTCGTCAGTCTGGCCGTTAGGGTTACTGGTTGATGCATTGAATGAATGGTTTCCTCCCGAGAAGGAAATCACGGGCAAATTAACAGTGGTTGACCCCAGGCTGGCAAGATTTCCACTCCAGTTGTAGGTGCTGTTGCTGCCACCATCCACGTTATAATTAATCGTTACGGAAGTCAGGGTGTTTGAACCATAGTTGTTCAAAACTACTTGCGGGGAAGCTGAGCTCGCACAAATGTTTCCGGAAGGAGCATTGACAGAGGATATACCTGCATCGTTGGCCACTGATGCAGAAACTGATAACACAGCAGCATAAGCATTGACTCTTCCATATCCAAGGTCATTGGACCAGGTACCGTTTGGCTGACTACTACCTACGTTAGAGTAGGAGTATCCGCCTACCTTATCGCAGGTACTTTCAAGAGCAGCCCGTGCCTGATCTTCGGTCAACGAAGCGTTGGCAGAGAGGATAAGTGCCATAACTCCGGCTGCATTAGGACAGGCAGATGAAGTTCCATTAAAGTTGGAAACATAATTCCCGCTACTATATCCAGCTGATCCGGAGATATCTGTAGCGTATATTTTTACACCAGGTGCGGCTATGTCTGCTCCGGTGCCGTAATTAGATCCCCACCAAGTTTCACCGTCACATGAAGAAGGACTTTTCCTTTGATTGCACATACTCATGGCTATGACAGAAATAGTTGGTGAATAAGTTGCCGGATAACTGTTAGCGCCATTGTCATTTCCGGCAGCAAAAAGTACAGGAGATCCCAATCCTCCGCGGCCGTTATTTACGGCTCCGCTTATGGCGTTATTGATTGTGGAAGAGGAGCCTCCTCCTCCCCAGGAATTACTGAGAACATCGGCGTTGGCTGTCTGCCAGGACCAGTTGATGGCGTTGCCTATCCAGGAGTTAGTAGTAACCCAGCTATTGCCTGAGCTATAGGCAATCCTCACCGGGATGATTTTGCTATTATAAGCAACTCCTGCCACTCCGGTACTGTTGTTGCCAACAGCAGCTACGATACCGGCACATGCGGTTCCGTGGGCATCGTCACCTTGTGGTCCACCTCCGCTTCCCTGACCGGTGGCATCATAACCTCCCAAAAGGTTGGCCTGCAGGTCTGGATGGTTCAGATCCACACCTTCATCTATGATGGCAACTTTGATGGAAGAAGATCCGGTAGTTGTACCCCATGCGTTAAAAACTTTCATATCTGCTCCGGCAGTACCCCCATATTGAGAAGTGTTGGTTCCGTCATTTTCGAGGGACCATTGGTCACCCACATACGGATCATTGGTGTTGAACCTTTGCATGAGGCGAAGGAAGTCCGGCTCTGCGAACTCAAAAAGTCCTGATTCGGCAAGCGAATTAGCTACTTCAAGTGCGTTACCCGCTGAGTTTTCATCAACGGTAATAAGGTAGAGCTGGGAATCGAATTCATTTTTACTGTCCACCTTAGCCCCCATTTCGGCTACTTTGTTTCTTAAGCGGTCTTCGTGAGATGCCTGTTTTACTCGAACCAATACGCGGTCTGTAATACCGTGAAGAGTACCGTCTTTATGTGCAAGAAAATATCCGGCATAGCGAATAGATCCCGTTGCTTCCAGCTTGTCCAGAAGGTTCAAAATTTCTTCGCCGGTCAATTCTTCTTTTAAATTGACCAAAGTCAATTGTGGCGCCGGCAAGACATCTTCTTTTTGGAGGTTTTCCAGTTCAGGAAAGTTGTTCAATATGCGTTCCTGGACCGAGAAATCCACACCGGATGAAAAAGAAACCAGAATCTTTTCCTTGCTGATTTCTAGGACGGTTTTTCCATCAGGACCATAATAGAAATTCTGGCTGATAAGGCTGCTCGAAATGGCTAATAAAAAGGCTAGTAAAATGGTAAACTTTTTTGTCATTTGTCTCACTTTAAAGGTTTAAAAATGAAATATTAAGAAGAACATTTGATGATTTATATCATGAAATATCAGTATCAGTCAAAACTGAAGATGTCAGCAATGATGAACGTGTGTTCAATACTTTAATTAAAATTTGCAGGAATTTCAAGGGGCACCTCAGCCAACATTTCGGTAAGAACTGTTACCGGTTCTTTGTCCTTAATGTCAAAAAGATGGTGATACGGGGTGTTGAAGCGTTCAACAGTCGGGGAAGGTAGCGTATTCGCTTTTGTTTGGGTATTAAAATTTGCAGGTTTTGGGGATTTTGTTTGGCCAAAGGTAAATGAGCCAAACATGATTGCTGGCACAATCAGGAGGGATCGTGTGAATCTCATGTATCCAAATTTTGTCGAATAAATAGATAGTACAAAGCCGAAAGTTTCTAATACAGAGTTCTTTCGATGCGTTAAAGTAAAAAATTAAATTATAAAAAAACAAAAAATATGAAAATAAAATAAAATGTAGGTGTGGGGTAGGCCTGCCGTTTCTTTTGTGAATTGCACCTTTTTATTCCAGGCAGGACCTTATTTTTATCAAAAAAAACGGGAGGTGTAAAGCATGAGTAGCGTGAAAAAGAATTGCTTTTTTTTTGTTAAAAAGGTAATTTTGAATTTTACCAACCAAAAAAGTATCCAAATGGAAATAGTCAAAAAAAACTTCATCGTTGGCCTGTTATTGCTGGGAAGTTTTCAGGTGCTTGCCCAAACCAGCCATATTAACATTGGAGCATACACAAACAATTCAGGCCGGAATGTTATTATAAATTTCGGTTGGAATTTGGAATCCAGCAGTATTGATTTTGGTGTGAAATATTTATTTCGGAATGCTCCTTATGATTCAGCGGGACATCTCTATTACAGGAGATATTATCCGGAGTCCTTTGTGGAACATTTGGGGCTGAATTTTATGTTTCGCTATTATTTCCACTTGCCAAAAATCGATAATAATTTTTTTGTATTCACCAATTTACAGTCGACAAGGGCGGGTATTAGGAATAAACATTTTTGGGTTGATCAGAATTGTAATTGTTCCGGAGCTACCTCAGTTGTGGCAGTAGATTCACATTTTGAAAATGTTTACCAACTTGAAAACAATACAGGGGTAGGTTTTCGTGCAAAGATCTCAGAAAAACTTACCATGCATTTGGGAGGAGGTGCCGGTATGGCACTCATTTTTCATGATGGTGTAAATGCACCCAATGTAATTACAGGAAACCGGTGGGGACAGGCATGGGAATTTTCAGGACAGGCTTTTGCCGGATTGGAGTACCGGATCAGGTGAAGGGGAGTAGTTTAATATCTGTACCTGAAGTTTTAAAACCAAAGAGTTTAATTCAACTAGCTTCTAAGTTTTACCAGAACTAATTGGGACTTTGCTTCTGCACTCATCACTCACTACTTCTCGCCACCGTAACCAGTTCATTCAGCATCATGGCAGTGGCTCCCCAGATGATATGATCTTCGTATTTGAAGCAGTGCACGTTTCTCAAGAGGTAATCTCTGACTTTTAGGTCTGTCGTTTGTACACAATCCGGGTCAAGGAGAAAGGAGACCGGTACTTCAATGATATCATCCACTTCTTCTTCCTGAGGAACAAATTCGGGGCGGGTGGTGGAAAATCCTACGAAGGGATGAACTTCAAAATTGCTGACGGGAATATAAAGACTAGTGAGTGGTCCCAGCATTTCAACCTGGTCAGGGGCGATACCGGTTTCTTCCATAGCTTCTCTGAGGGCCGTTTGCATAACGGTGCCGTCTTCTCTTTCGTATTTGCCTCCCGGGAAACTAATCTGAGCACTATGAGGGTCTTTTTCATGGGCTTTACGTCTGATAAAGGCGAGGTGCCATTCCTGATTTTTTGGATAAAACAGCATTAAGACCCCTGCCGTTCGGGCATTGGGTGGTGCAGAAATCTCAGACCTGGAGCGGAAATTTCTGGCCATTTCATACTGGGCTTCTTTACCCGGCAATGGTCTTTGCAAGTTTTCTTTCAGACGGTTGATGAAATTCATTATTGTTCTATAATTGAACCTTTAAAACAAAACCCCGGCAGCGATAGTTCACTGCCGGGGTTTATGTTTTCAGGATGATCAGGTTAGGAATTAATCATCCTTGTTGGAAATCTTAAGATATTTCTCAAGAGCCATGGTCATGGAAGGAGCATCCTTAGTTGGAGTGATATTGATCATCAGACCTTTCTCCTCCACGGCCTTACTGGTTTCCTTTCCAAAAATGGCCAGTCTTGTCTCATTTTGCTTGAAATCCGGAAAGTTTTCGTAGAGCGACTGAATACCCAGCGGGCTGAAAAACACCAATACGTCATAAGTGACATCACTGAGATCTGACAAATCGCTGCTCACGGTTCGGTACATCATTGCATCCTGCCAGTTAAACTCATTTTCGTCCAGGAAATTGGAAACTTCTCTGGCGCCAAGGTTGGAGCAAGGCAGCAGGAACTTTTCAGTTGCTTTGAACTTGTTGAGAGATGGTGCAAGATCCTGAATGGTACGTTTACCGTAAAAAACTTTGCGCTTTCTGTATACGATGAATTTTTGCAGGTAATTAGCAATAGTTTCAGTCAGACAGAAGTATCTGGTATCCTGAGACATTGAAACCCGCAAATCCTCACACATTCTGAAGAAATGATCGACAGAATTTTTGCTGGTGAAGATGATGGCTGAATATTCATCAGGGCGAATGCGCGTTTTACGAAATTCTTTTGTAGAGACACTTTCCACTTGAATAAATTGGCGCCAATCAATGGTCAGCCCATACTTTTTTTCAAGGTCGTAGTAAGGTGATCTCTCCGGCTTCGGTTGTGATACAAGAATCGTTTCAATCTTTTTGTAACTCTCTTGCTTCGCTTTTCCGTTAGATGCCATTCAAAAAGTTATTGTTTATAAAAAAAAACACCGTCATCCTTGCATTTGACTAGTAAAAAATCTGTACAAGAATAGGACAGGTGCGATTTCGACGGTGCAAATATACAACAAAAAGTGGAATTTATGAAACTGCAAATACTTATCTGCAATGAAAATACCCCTTAAATATCTCAGCAGATATGTTAGCCCAATGAATATAAATCCTGTATATATCAGCCACTTGGTCATCTCTTTGGGAACGTAGGCGATAGCCAGGTTGAGCAGCACGAGCCCCAATCCTATGAATATGGAAAAAACTACAATGGTGAAGTTGTAATTACTGATTTCTTGTTTTATAGGGAATACACTACCTAAATATATCAAAATCAGATGTTTTAAAAGGAATAAGGCCAATGTCCCTCCGGTTATGATCAACAAATTCTGAAACGGAGATCCGCCTGGTAATAACTCAAAATGGTTTAACGTCAGAAAAATAAAAAGCCCCACATTAATAAAGAAAAAAAGATATAAAGGCGTAAAAGCAGTTGGAAGCCCGACGTTAAGGCGGTCATTGTACAGCTGATGTAACATAGTGTCACTGAATACAGCTTTATAAACCCGGGTAATATAACTGCGGAACAAAGTCAGTAAGATAGTGGCAATAATAAGAATGGTAAGAATAGTAGGAAAAAGGAAACCAGGCCGTTGTTTTTCAGTGCCAACAGTGGGTTGGATTTTCTCTGTTTTTTCAGGTAAAGGCAAAGCCTTTTTTGCTTCCTCCTTAGGAGCAACCGGTTTTTGGATAATATCAAATGGATTGCCAGCCGGTTTTGTTAATTCCCGGGTTTCCAATTCAGCAGTGTCTATGACTTCAACAGGATCCGGAAGTCTTGGGGTAAGCTCAAAAGGGTTTTGTCCGGATTGTGAAAAACCAGCCAGGTATAGTCCACCTGAGAAAAGAATGAGCAATATGTGCTTTTGAAGTTTCAATTTCGCCTTTTTCACAAAAATAAAAGGATTTTCTTTAATGCGAGCACACTTCAACGAGGTTTAATTTTTAGGGTTCACAAACATTGGGATTTGGACTGAATCACTCTCGCGCTTCTCTTTGTTTCAAATGGTTCCAAGGGTTCCAGGAGTTCCAGGTGTTCCATATTGTTCGACCCTGACTTCATATTCATTGCGCTCCTCGCGCTCCTTAGCGGTTAAGCCAAACCACACACTCCCCACTCACACTCTCCGCCAACTGGTACTGCTAACTGATTTCTAGTTAATAAGTTGTTAAAGATTTTCTACTACAATAAATAAGCAATAATTTGCCTCGGTTATGAGCAGCGGAATTATCAAAAGAGTAATAATCCTGGGGGTTTTGGCACTCACAGGTATTGTGGCCATGCAAACCTATTGGGTGCTGAGTGCATGGACTATACATGAAGAAGAATTCAACAAAAAGGTCAATCTGGCGCTGTTTAATACTGCTAAAAATATTGTCAGGCTCAATAACGGCACCCTTCCCAGCCGGGATATCGTCAAACGCAAAACTTCCAATTATTATATCGTCAACATCGAGGATGAGATCAATTCCGAATACCTGGAGTATGCGCTTCAGAAGGAATTTGAACATTTGGCGCTGAATGTCGATTTCGAATATGCGGTTTTTGATTGCCATACCGATGAAATGGTTTATGGAAACTATTGTCGGTACAGTCCGGACCAAAAAGCCAATGTTGAGTTGGGGGATTTGCCGAAAGACAGTCAGTTTACCTATTATTTTGGGGTGAAATTCCCGACCCTTCCCGGATATCTGATGGGAAAGATGCAATTGTCTATTGTTTTCTCGGTCTTTATGCTGTTGACCGTTTTGTTTTTTGCCTATTCCATGTTTGTGATCCTGCGACAAAAACGGCTATCAGAACAGCAAAAGGATTTTATCAACAATATGACCCACGAATTCAAAACACCTATTTCAACCATAAAAATTTCTTCGGATGTGTTTCTCAATCACCCTGAAGTGCAATCTGATGATCGTTTGTTTCAGTATGCGAGTATAATTCAGGAGCAAAATCAACGTTTGAATAATCAGGTAGAAAAGGTTTTGCAGATCAGTAGGATCGAGAAAGGCGGGTTAAAGATCAAACCTGAACTGGTCCATTTTTCAGCCTTGCTTACAGAAGCACTGAAAAGCTGTGATGCCCGCATTGAGAATCGTGGAGGAAAGCTGACCATTAATGTGCAGGAGGGGCTTTGGCTTAATGCGGACAAACTCCACCTGAGCAATATTCTTCATAACCTGTTTGATAACGCTATCAAATATTGTAAGGATGTGCCTGAGGTGACAGTGAATGCAGTAGAGAAAAAAGGATACGTAAATCTGGAGGTGTGTGATGAGGGGCTTGGAATTCCCAGAGAATATCAACCCAAGGTTTTTGATAAGTTCTTCCGGGTTCCGACCGGGAACATCCACAATGTGAAGGGTTTTGGGCTCGGATTGTATTATGTGAAATCCATTTGCAGGGCGCATAACTGGAAAATAGACATGGAAAGCGAAGATGGAGAAGGTACCTGTTTCCGCATTCGAATGCCCCGCGAGCAAGCTCCGGAGAGTTGATTTTTGGTTAGCCCTTCTATGTTAGTGGCAACATCCCGACAACTGCTTGAATTTGTTAAAACAAAATTTGAAATTTTAATTTGAACACTTTATAATTGCTGAAAATCCGGCAGAAAAAGTTCTTGAATGAAAGCCAATCTATTATATGTAGAAGATGATCAGAGTCTGAGTTTTGTCACCAGGGATAATCTGGAACTACAGGGGTATAAAATCACCCATTGTGCTGATGGAGATGAGGCCATGGAAATCATCAAAAAGGAGAAATATGATCTTTATATCCTGGATATTATGCTGCCAGGGGTAGATGGCTTTACCATTGCAGAAGAGATCCGGAAATTTGACAGGGACGCTCCGATTTTATTCCTCACTGCCAAATCCATGAAAGAGGATAAAATCTATGGTCTCCGCCTGGGAGCCGATGATTATATTACCAAACCATTCAGTATTGAGGAGCTCATCCTCAAAATCGAGATATTCCTGCGCAGAAGTAAGGTAAGCGTTCCGGAATCTCCGGAGCAATACGAGATTGGAGACTATCACTTTGATTATCCAAATTTGCACCTTTCCATTGATGGAGAGGATAAAAGACTTACTCAGAAAGAAGCTGACCTGCTAAGATTCTTTTTGGAAAACAGAGGAAAAATCCTCAAACGCTCAGAGATCCTCGAAGAGATCTGGGGACGGGATGATTATTTCCTGGGGCGATCTCTTGATGTGTTTATTTCCCGCCTGCGCAAATATCTGAAACAGGACCCGGAAGTGAAGATCGAAAATATTCATGGGGTAGGTTTTAGGTTTGTTTAAAAAGACTGGAACTATTTCAGTCAGGGTGCTGTTTTGGAACAAAACCCTGATTGTGATGGACCAGAAAACCAAAGAAAGATATTTAGCTATTTTCCCTTATTATGAAATACCCTTTGTTGTATATGCCGAGCATGGGTATGAAAAGGGCCTCGCCATTCTAAAAGAATTAGCTAAGGAAGATTCAGAGCACAAAAAACATCTTGAAAGTGAAATTCAAAGAGCAGAAAAGTTTTTACCCTATAAAGACCTTTTGATTAAATACATTACCGCTCATAATTCACCAGAATTAATATTTTCCTGGGTGGAGACCAATGGATTCTCCAACAAAGAAGCTTATGAAATTTTATTAGAATTACATTCGAGCTTATCATATTTTAATGAAACTAAAGATCGTATTGAGATTGAAGTTGCGTTAGAAGATTGGATTCTCGACGTACTTTGGGAAAAGGTTTCTGAAGAAGAACACGCGGCATATATGAAGAGAAGAGAAAATAAATCCAACGAGGAATTACCTCTGTTTTGGAATGGGATTCAAGTAGGTCTCATTAAAGAATCCTTTCTTGAATGCAATCATTTAGATGGGAAAATAGAATTAAATGAAATTGAAGAGTCTATTGTCTTCAAAGAGAAAATGTCAGAACTTAAACTGTACAGTCTTTATCAAAGAGAAAACCTCGATTACAATAAAGCAACAGTGGTGTTGGACCTGTCAAGTGGGGAGCAATTTCCTTGCAGGATAATTAGCTTTTATGGTGATACCCTTTTAATCTGGTTTGAGCCACGCCTTCCTCCCGATATTGATAAATGCCCTTTTTAATTATTACAGGAAAGGAAAAAATTATTAAATTCATGATCATCTACTTTTGACAAAAGTATTTCAACTAGCGTTTGATTTTCAATCCGAGAATTTTTTATCATGATTATAGGTTATTCCAGAATTCTGGTCGTGCTGTTGTTGGTCTTTACAGGAACTCTACTCTATGCACAGGTTTTTAATCCTGCCTACCTTACCACATCTCCAGACCAGAAAAAGGCGAAATTAAAACACCGTTTTTCCTCCATTGATACTGTTTTTTTAGATTGGGAAATTCTGGAAGGTAGTGAAGTAAATACGGACTCCGGAATTGGATGGCAGGAAATAAAAGACAACCAGGGGTTTGCATTATTTGCTGCCGGAAATGGACATTTGGGCATGATTTCCGTTGAATATCATTATAAAGAGGGAAAAGCGGATGGTTGTGATCTGCATTTTGAAGTCATTGCTCCCGATGGCAGTAAGCTTGCCGGAACCAACATTTCTCACCCCAAAGGTATTACTCCCATCGGTATTACCGCCGACGGAACTCATTATTATGCGGTATATCAAAAAGCCATCAATTCAGGAGATCGCGATCTTTATGTGACAAAATTTTCTGATAAAGCTGAAATAGTATGGGAAACCCGGATTGGAAAACGTTTTGGGACTTCCGGACCAAACCTGATCCGGATAAATGCAGATCAACAAATCGTTGTATTCACTCAGATGTATGATAAGGTAGGCTTTGATATCCTGGACTTCGATGGAAAAATCCTTAATAGAAAAATGGTGCATTTTCTCAATGAATTTTCACCGACTTCATTTATGTATAATAAGCAAGGCAATATAGTAGCCATTGGTTCTTCCAGAAGATATAAGGGCAGAGAAACCATTTCCAGTTTCGTGATTTTTGAGCTGGATAAAAATTATCAGCCATTGCGATACCGGGAATTCGGGACGAATTTCATAAATCTCGGATTGGATATTGTTCAGGATGAGCAGGGTTTTTATTATTTCCTGGCCAATTGCGAAAATATGAAAGCTCCTTACGGGCAACGGGATAATTTTTCAGTTATCGGCAAACTGGATGAAGAGTTTAAACTCAAGAAGACTAAGCGCATCGAGAATAAATCCACCGGGTTAAGCCTTAGGCTATCATTATTGTCGAAAAACGGGTTGGTATTTTTTCAACGATCGGGAGAGCGAGGCTATGGGTTTCACCTGTTCCGGCTGGACCGCGACCTGGAGCTTCAACAGATTTACAATGTAAAAGGAAGTTTTCAAAATCCTAATAACCTGACCATTGGAGAGCATTATGACCTTTTTATAGGAGGAGGTTCTTCCAAATCGTGGATGGTGAATTTACGTTTAGATTAAACCGGTGTTTCAGCCTGGTTAGCGTCATCATTTTTCCGGATAAAAAACCTCATCAAAAAAGGCTTTCATTTTTGCGGCATACGGCACTCCGAATTCCCCGAAAACGCTTTTTGTCTGAGCATCGGGTTTCCAATCAAAAAAGGCGTGATAGGCTCCTTCCACCTGTTCGTAGACAACTCTTTGTCCTGCCGCTTTCAGAGAGTCGGCATAGGCCTGGACATTGACATGCTGGATCAGGAAGTCATTGGTCCCCCTCAAAAGATATTGCGGAATGGCTCTGTCCTTTACATGCGGAATGTTGTCGATCGGCGCGATTGCTTTTTTGGCGGCTTCAGATTTTCCTGCCATATAAGTACCAAGCATACCGATGCCAAAGACTCCGTAACTCGGGGCTGCTGCCCTAATAGCTTTTGTAACTTCTACTTGTACCTGTTCAATGGTTTTATCCTCCGGCAGATAAGAAGGCAAAAATTCATAAATCCCTTCCTGTTTTCCGAACCCACGGTCACTGATCTTCTTAGTGAAATTAGCAGCAGCAGCAGACAGGTGCCCTCCTGCGCTATCTCCTGTGACGGCAATGCGTGAGGGATCGGCGCCATATTCTCCGGCATGTTCCATGATGTGTACGATGGCACCGTAAACATCCTCTATCAGGTGGTGCATCTGGTTGGGGGGTTCGTCACCGTCAAGCAGATTGATCCAGCGATAATCGATGCTGAATACTACATAATCCCCTGATCTGACCAGTTCGCGGGCAAGGCCTCGCATAATATCTTCCGTGTTGGAGGCCCATCCTCCCCCGTGAATGATGACAATGCACGGGAGGTCTTTGGCTTCATCAGGCATGAAAACATCATATTTTAAGGTCTTTTTGCCGGGTTTTGCATATTCCACGTTTTGAATAACGGAAAAGCCATCAATGCTTTCCTTTTTCACAAAAGAGGCACCTATCGTCTTGTTCTGGTCTATGATCACGGTGAACTCTGGAGTCATGGATTCATAATACATGGCTCCCCACATACCAGGGATAGAAAAATAACCACTGTCGAATGCATAGCCGGGGGCAGGACTGGCTTTGATCGTCAATACTGTGCCTTGAGCGACTTTACCGTCTTCAGGGATGGCTGGTGTAATGATGAGTTCACCGTTTTCGGGGGTGTCCACCTTGACATGAAACATTTTATTACCGGTTATTTCCTGGGCGGATGTTGACAGGAAATTGAAAATGCAGAAAAAGATAGCCGGTAGAATAACATTTGTTTTGTTCATAATGGTGAAGCTTTGTTTGAGTCGGTTGAAATTATGTATGCAAATGTAAGATACAGGACCGGTTCTCCAATAAAAAATATCGTTTGGATGGAGATCGGATTCTAATTTTGGACGAATTTGTGGGTCTCAGGAGTCAGTGATAACTAAATGTCTATTGTGAAAAGCGACAAATTTTTGATTTGGTTCTTCTAATTCGTCTTATAAAGCCCTGAAAATTTTGATTTTATATGTCAAAGCCTTTATTTTGCATGGATTTTTTCAAAAGGGGTGTTACCTTTGCAGTCCGTTTGGAAAAACGGTTTATTAATAGTTTGCAATAAGAATAGAAATAATTGCTTAAAAAGTAACAGATAATGGCATTAATTGGACAGATTCGAAAAAATTCCTGGCTACTGATCGTATTGATCGGTATTGGCCTTGGTGGATTTATACTCATGGATTTTATTTCCGCCAAGCAACGTGGTGGATCGGGAGGAGGTCAGTTTGATCTCGGTAAAGTAGATGGTCAGAAAATCGACCGGCAGGAATTTGAAAGAGCTTACAGCTTACTGTACAGCAACTCAAGTGGAGGTGATGTGAATGGTCGCCGTTCTTTCCTTTGGAATTATTTCGTAGAGGAAGTGCTCGTTAATAAAGAAGCGGAGAAGTTGGGATTAGGCATCAGTGATGCAGAGTTGAACGACCTTGAGTTTGGTACAAACCCAAGTCGAATTATCGTTTCAAGATTTTCCAACCCTAATGCTCCGGGGCAGGTAGACAGACAGCAACTCAATAATATCAAGCAGATCATTGAAGAAGATCGTATTGATGATGCTATTGCTCAAGGGCAGTTGAGTCAGCAATTTGTTCCTTACTGGAGACATCAGCGTGATGAAATCAGAAAGGATCGTTTGCAATCCAAGATCAACGCTTTGGTGCAGAAAGCTATGTATGCGCCGGGATGGATGGCTCAAATGGGACATACAGAACAAAGTCAGTTGGTTGAATTCTCATTTGTGAAAGTACCTTACGATGAAATTGATCCGACGGAGGTGAGTTTGTCTGATGCAGACTACGAAGCTTATCTTCAGAAGAATGCTGAATTATATAGAGAAAAGGAGGAATCAAGAGTACTCAGTTTTGTGACCTTTGATGTGGAACCAACTCAGGCGGACATTGATACTTGCAGAGCTCAGTTGGAAAGACTGGTTGCAGGTTTCGAGGCAGCAGAAACAGCAGCCAAAGATTCTGCTTATGTGCAAAGGTATGGCGGACTTATCGATGAGGTTTATTTCACGGAATCGGAATTGAGCCAAACGCTTAAGGATACCGTATTCCAGGTGCCGGTCGGAAAAGTGTTCGGACCTTATGAAGATAATGGGGTATTCACAATGGCGAAGATCAGAGATCGTAAAATGATTCCTGATTCTGTAGAATCACGCCACATTTTGCGTCCGGTTAATACCATCGAAGAGTTTACTGCAGCACAAAATACTATCGACAGTTTGAAGAACCTCATTGAAAATGGAACTAATACATTTGAGGAACTTGCTGCTGCCTTCGGTACGGACGGAACTTCCACTAAAGGTGGAGATCTCGGTTATGTGGGGCCCGGAGCTATGGTTAAACCATTTAATGACCTGATTTTCTACAAAGCAGAACAGGGTCAGTTGTATACAGTGATCACCCAGTTTGGTTTGCACCTCGTTGAAGTAACAGGAAAGAAATTTATCAATAATAAAGAAGGTGTTCAATTGGCTTTCATTTCAGAGGATATCGTCCCTAGTGAAGAGACCAGAAATGAGGTTTATGAAAAAGCTACTGCTTTTGTAGGGCAGAACCGTTCTATTGAAGATATGGAAGCTGCTGCTGCCGAGAACCCTGAAATTTCTGTTGAAACCACTGCTCCGCTTAAGAAAAATGATTATGCAGTTGGAAGCCTGGGCGCTACGGATGATGCGCGTGAGATGGTGAAATGGGGATTCTCTGCTAAAAAAGGAGCTGTATCCAATGTAGTATACACGTTTAAAGATCAGCGTTTCTTCTACGATAACAAATACGTTGCCGTTGCCTTGAAAGCAGTTCAGAAGCCTGGTGTTCCTGCAGTTGAGAATATCAAGGATGAGATCCAGCCAATGGTGCTTGATGAAAAACGTGCTGAGATGATCATGTCTCAGATCCAGGGAATGGATATGGATGCTGTTGCAGCCAAGTACAGTGTTCCTGTGGATTCTGTTTCAGGTGTTTCATTCAAGGCACTTAACGTAACAGGAATGGGTAACGAACCTAAAGTGGTGGCCACAGCCTTTGGTCTTGAAAACGGTCAGATTTCAAGCCCTGTACAAGGAAACACCGGGGTTTACATCGTTAAGATGATCAACAAGCCTGCTCCAACTATGCCAACTGCCTTATTGCAGATCCGCCAGTCAATTCAGCGTACTGACAGTGGCAATGTACTTTCTTCATTGTTTGAATCCATGAAGGACAAAGCAGATATCAATGATAATCGTGCTACCTTCTATTAATAGAACGGTGGGTTGATATTAACCAATAAATAAAAAATCCCGGGTTTTGACATTGTTCAAAATCCGGGATTTTTGTTTTAAAGCGACAAGACCTCCGAGGTTTCCGAAACCTCGGAGGTCTGTGCATTTAGGCAAAGAACGACTGAATATTTCAACCTTTCATTTCCCTGCCCCTCTCGATTGTCCTCTCCTTCAATCACCCTTCAGGGCAGGGATGAAAAAAATCCCGAACGCAATTACGGCGTCCGGGATTTTTTAAACTAATTCACAAAAGAAGCTAAACTTAATAAATCCTTAGCCTCCTCATTAGCCTTAGCCCTGCCTTCCGAGGAACGCAGGCAGGCTTGAGTTATTCTATTTTCCAAGCACTTCAGCCATTGTAGCTCCGATCTGTGCAGGAGAGTTTACAACGTGGATACCACATTCGCGCATGATTTTCATCTTCGCTTCAGCTGTATCGTCAGAACCACCGATGATCGCTCCGGCGTGACCCATTGTGCGGCCTTTTGGAGCCGTTTGTCCTGCAATAAACCCTACAACCGGTTTAGTACCGTGTTCTTTTACGTAATGAGCTGCATCGGCCTCCATGCTTCCTCCGATCTCTCCGATCATGATGATACCTTCCGTTTCAGGATCGTTCATGAGCAGTTCGACAGCTTCTTTGGTAGTGGTTCCTACGATCGGGTCACCACCGATTCCGATACAAGTGGATTGACCCATGCCGGCTTTGGTAACCTGATCTACCGCTTCATATGTCAGTGTTCCTGAACGGGAAACGATCCCGATCTTACCTTTGCGGTGAATGAAGCCCGGCATGATGCCACATTTGGCTTCATCAGGAGTAATGACTCCCGGACAGTTAGGGCCTACCAATCTGCAATCGTAATAGTTGAGGTAAGCTTTCACTTTCACCATATCCTGAACAGGAATTCCTTCCGTAATACAGATGATCACTTTGATGCCTGCTTCAGCTGCTTCCATGATAGCATCCGCTGCAAACGGAGGAGGTACAAAGATAACGGAAGTATTGGCCCCCGCTTTATCAACCGCTTCAGCAACGGTGTTGAAAACTGGCTTGTCAAGATGGGTCATTCCTCCTTTACCCGGAGTTACACCACCTACAACATTAGTACCATATTCCAGCATTTGGGTAGCATGGAAAGTCCCTTCCTTACCAGTGAATCCCTGGACAATGATTCTGGAGTCTTTATTTACAAGAACTGACATAAGTTTAAATTATTTTCAATGTTCAATTATTAATTCTAAAGGCTAAGGGCATTTGAATGAATCATTACCCTTAGCCTCGATCCTGTATTTATTCCTCTTCTTCGACGATGATGAAAACATCTTCGTCCTGTTTTTTCATAAAATACCGTTCCCGCGCAAATTTTTCCTTATTGATCTCCTGTTCCAGGCGTTGCTCTTTCGCTATTTTGATTTGCTCGATATAATAGAGCTTATCAGCTTCCAGCTTATTGACGGTTTTTTGCAAACGCCATTCCGTCAGCAGATCATGCCTGTCAAAAAAGATCATCCATGCAAGAAAGGCGGTCAGGACCAGGAAATACCTGTTTTTAAAAGGTCCCGGAACCTTATCCAGCAGGGGTTGTAAAGGATTATTGCTCGCCATAAGTGCTGTTTTTATGTAAAACTACAAAAACAACAGCAATTTAGCTGATCAAAGCTTTGCCCGGATAAATTGCAGAATCTCCCAATTGTTCCTCAATTCTGAGCAACTGGTTGTATTTCGCAATTCTGTCAGAACGGGAAGCTGAACCCGTTTTGATCTGTCCTGCATTCAGGGCAACTGCGATATCTGCAATGGTAGTATCTTCAGTTTCTCCTGAACGGTGGCTGATCACGGAAGTATAGGCATTACGGGTAGCGAGGTTAACCGCATCAATAGTTTCTGAAAGTGTACCGATCTGGTTCACTTTGATCAGGATTGAATTGGCAACGCCTTCGTTAATACCTCTTTGCAGACGTTCAGTATTGGTTACGAATAAATCGTCACCAACGATCTGTAATCTGTCACCCAGTAAAGCAGTTTTTTCTTTGAATCCGGCCCAGTCATCTTCTGCCAGACCATCTTCAATAGAAATGATCGGGTATTTATCACACCAGTCTTTCCAAAAACTAACCATCTCTGATGAGGTCAGTTTGTCACCGGTAGACCACTTCAGATGATAGATCTTTTCTTCCGGAATATAGAACTCAGAGGAAGCCGGGTCCAGAGCGATGTAAACATCTTCTCCAGGGCGGTAACCTGCTTTCTCGATAGATTGCAGTACGATCTGGATAGCTTCATCATTAGAACCGATATTTGGAGCGAAACCTCCTTCATCACCTACATTGGTAGAGTAACCTTTGCCTTTCAGTACGGATTTCAGGCTGTGGAATACTTCCACACCCATGCGCAATCCCTGAGAGAAAGTCTCAGCACCTACTGGCATGATCATAAATTCCTGGAAGTCGATGCTGTTGTCGGCATGAGAACCTCCGTTGAGGATGTTCATCATTGGAACCGGCAATACGTGAGCATTGACACCGCCCAGATAACGGTATAACGGCTGCCCGGAGATTGCTGCAGCTGCTTTGGCTACTGCAAGAGAAACACCCAACATGGCATTGGCCCCAAGCTTGGCTTTGTTAGGGGTGCCGTCGAGTTCGAGCATGATATTATCAATGTATCTCTGTTCGAAAACATCGATACCAATTAATTCTTCGGAGATGATCTCTTCTACGTTATTGCATGCTTTGAGAACACCTTTTCCGAGAAAACGATCTTTGTCGCCGTCACGGAGTTCCACAGCTTCATGTACACCTGTTGAGGCACCTGAAGGTACCGCAGCACGGCCGATGAACCCACTGGTGGTTACTACTTCGACTTCAACGGTTGGGTTACCGCGTGAATCGAGAATCTCTCTGGCCCTAAGGTCAACTATTTCACTCATGATTTTTTCGTTTTTGATCAAATAAAAACTAAGTTAAATTAAGTCTTGTTTTGGTTCCGCATCATTGATGCGCTTTGATTAGGTCCAGGAAATTATCAAAAAGATAATTCGAATCGTGAGGTCCCGGAGAAGCCTCAGGGTGATATTGTACGGAGAAGGCAGGCTTGTTTAAAACCTTGATTCCCTCAATGGTATCGTCGTTTAGATTGCGGTGGGTAATTTCCACAATATCAGCAGCAGCTTCGATGGCGTCAGGACTTACCCCGAAACCGTGATTCTGGCTGGTGATTTCAGATCTGCCCGTAACAAGATTGATCACAGGGTGATTGATACCTCTGTGCCCATGGTGCATCTTGTATGTAGGTATTCCCACTGACTTAGCAAGTATCTGGTGACCCAGACAAATGCCGAAAACAGGTTTGTCGGTCTCCAAAATGGTTTTAACCGTATCACTGGCATAATCCATAGCACCCGGGTCGCCGGGGCCATTGGAAAGGAAATAGGCATGAGGTTTCCATGCTTCTATTTCCTCAAAGGAAGTCCTGGCCGGGAAAACTTTTAAATAGCAGTCCCGGTTGGTCAGGTTTCTAAGGATATTACGTTTTACACCATAATCCAAAACAGCCACTCTGTAGGTTGCTGATTCTGTCTCCAAGGAAATAAGGTTCCTTTGTGGATACTTTGGAAGCCAGTTCCAACCCTTCCATGGAAGGAGCTTTGGCGAGTTTTGCCTTGAGCTTCTTGATGTCTGTTTCCTCGGAAGAAATAATGGCGTTCATCGCACCTTTATGGCGGATATGCCGAACGATGGCACGTGTGTCGACAGCAGAAATGCCTACGAGGCTTTCTTCTTCAAAATAATCCTGAATGGATTGGTCTGCCTGGTCACGTGAATAGTCAATGTTGTAATTTTTGCAGATCAATCCGGCGATTTTAATACTCCCGGATTCAGTTTCTGCTGATTTGATTCCGTAATTACCGATGTGGGCATTGGTCATTACGAGCAGCTGGCCAAAATAGGAGGGATCGGTGAAAATTTCCTGATAACCGGTCATCCCGGTATTAAAACAAATTTCGCCGATGGCCGTGCCGATTTTTCCTGCAGCATTACCATGAAAAACGGTTCCGTCCTCCAGGAGTAATACTGCTTTGGGTTGCTCGTTTTTACTCATCTTTTGATGTTTGCCGCAAAGGTAAGAAAGTGCCGGAAAATGAAGCAGAAAAACCGGGAAAATAATGTGGTTTTCAGTCACCAGTCATTAGATTGCAGTCTTCAGTCCTCAGACAACATGTTGTAGGGGAGCCTTTGAGCTTAAGGTTGAGGTTTATTGGTGTAGCAATATGGATTGAAAGAGGTTGAAGCAGATTGAGGAAGATTGAAAGGGATTTGAAAGGTTGCTCCCGAATCAATGATCAATCCTTAAGTCATTTTATTACAACGGATCCGCCAGGGCTTTAGCAAATACCACAACTGAGTTTTCGTCGAAGCAATTGTTGGAACCATTGGCTGTATTGCCGTTGACCTCCAGGTATATGGTAAAATTATCTTTGATTACCTGAATTATTGCAGAGTTGAGTTTGTTGAATTCTGTTGTAATGACACCAAAAGCTTCATCTCCTACATTGCTTAAAAAGGTAAAACCCTGGGCCGTCTCAAAAACTTCAACTTCTCCGTCGTATTCTTCCTGTGCTGAATCCTTCGAAAAATGGTTGTATACTCTTATAGAGATGAGATCATCAAAAGTGTATGTACTGCCTTGGTCGGCATTGCATATATCCTGTGGTATGCTGTTGTATTCGAAATCATTAATGGTTAGTCCACAAAAACCTGCCAGATTCACTTCATTCCAGTAATCCATGCAGTTAAGATGGTTGGAATCAGCTTGATTGCGATCCGAACAGGAGATGGAAAACAATAAAAAACCCACTGTCAAAAGGATGAGCTTGTTCATAAATATAAGAATTTGGTTATTAATGTGTTTAATGAAAAAACCTGGTAGAAAATGGAGTTTGATAATTTTTCTTGTTGCAGGTTTCATTTTCTTTTATCGTTTTATCATGAAAAAGTTAAAAGAGGTTACTTGACAGGTAAAAAATATCAAGTGTTTTTTACTCGCAGGCTTAGTTCTGTAATGAAGCAGGAAGTGTTTCTTGTTTGGTGGGAATTTTAAACACGGAAAAAAACTGATTTAAAATTACCAATTATTAAGTTCAAATCCAAGAGGCAGGAATGGGAGTTCAAGGTTTTGCCTTAGAATGAGCCAGAGGAGGGGAAGGTGAGATACCTTGTCGTAGGAATAAAAAAACCGGATTCTGACTCTGCCAGAATCCGGTTTAAAAATTTGCCTTTAACCGATAGTTGCCTATGGTTGTTTAGCTTTTGTTATTTCGCAATCGTGAAGCGTTTTCCAACGATGTAACCAGGAGTCGTGATGTGCAGGATGTAATTTCCGTTTTGCAATCCGGCAACATCCACCGTTACGTTGTCGTTAGCTCCAACAACGGTTGTCATCAGTTTTTTACCATTGATGTCCATTACATTTAATGTAACGTCACCTCTCAGGTTAAGCTTGCTCAGATCGACGTTCAGTGTTTCTCCAACAGGGTTAGGGAATACAGCAACCTGTGCAGGCTCTACCAACTCATCTCTTGTGCTGATAGGATCGCCAAATGCATATTCTCCTGTGTCAGTGTAAAGAGAAGCGCTGTAAGTACCAGCTACGGCTGTGATGTTTGGTCCGTCTTGTGTGCCTGCACCAGTTGGCCATGCTTCAGCACCCCAGTTTACTGTCCAGGCATGATTAGCACGGAACTTGATAGGGCCGTCAGCAAGAGTGATAGTATTGAGGAAGAAGTGAAGTTCGTTTTCAGGATCTTTCTCCAGGTCAGTATCAATATCCCAGCTAGCAGTAGGACTTGCTTCCCCTACGATACCGATAGTATCATAAACAACGATTTCCGTGAAAACATATTCCCCTGTAGTGGTATTAAAGTCAATGAAGAATTCACCATCTGCAGGCACAGGAATATCAGCGCCTCCCTGAGTACCAATACCCATTGGCCAGTCATTAGCTCCCCAGTTATTGTCCCAGAGGCCATCAGCTCTGAATTTCAGGTTTCCGGCAAGGAGTTCAACTCTTAGGTTCCATTTAGCTGAATCAGCCATGTCGCGATCCATGAAAGTATCATCTGTCCATCCGCCTGGAGTAGCGTCCCCTACGATACCTATGGTTTCGTAATAAACAACTGGAAGGAAGCTGTATTCACCGGTAGTGGTATTCAAAGTAACCTGGAAAAAACCAGCTTCAGGAACAGGAATGTCGTCCCCGCCATTAGTACCAATACCCGTAGGCCAGTCAGCTGAACCCCAGTTGAGGGTCCATTCTCCATTTGCACGGAATTTACAATTACCGGGAACAAGGTCGATATTGGCTCTCCAGATATTTCCATCGGAAGGATCCTGCATGAGTTCTGTGTCAGTATCCCATCCACCTGGAGTAGCATCACCAACCAATCCGATAGAAGTGATTGCGATGAGCTCTTCAAAGTTGTAAGCACCTGACATAGTATCGAGGGTCACACGGTAAGTGCCTGAGGCTGGTACAGGAATGTCATCGCCACCCTGAGTACCAATACCTGATGGCCAGTCAGCAGATCCCCAGTTTACATCCCAGAGATCATCTTTTCTAAATTTTGCTGCACCCGCTACCAGGTCAATCTCTATGAAGTAACCATGCTCCAATGTATCCTTGTACATATTGGTATCTTCATCCCAACCACCTGGTGTGGCGCTTCCGAGAATACCGATAGGAGAGATTACATCAAAACAGTAATCACCTGTTTCTGAGTTAAAAGTAATATTGTACTCGCCTGCAAAAATTGGAATGTCAGAACCACCCTGAGTACCTGTTCCGCAAGGGAAGGCAAGATCACCCCAGTTTACATCCCAGTTATCTTCAGCTCTGAATTTAGCTGCACCGTCAGTCAAGGTAATCGTAAGGGTCCATACATTTGGATCCACCTCGTCCTGGACCATATCAGTATCGGTATCCCAACCACCTGGGGTAGCACTACCTATAAGCCCTACAGTTGTGATCTGGCTGAAACCAGAAACGAGCAATGCACAGAAAAGTGCAGATAAAAGTAATCGTAATTTCATGGTATAGTTTATTTAAGTTAAAGAACAAATCTCCTTCGAAAATCTCCTTTGAAAAGTAAAATTCACCAAGGATTAACACAAATATATCAAATTTTAGTGTATCTTTGACACTAAGATACTTAATTTTTACAAATTTTTATATCATGGGTAAATTGAGACAATTCCATAAAGGTATGCTCTTCCTCTTATTGCTGGGCATGCCTTTATTTATTTATGGTCAGAGAACAATAACCGGGACAGTTGATAGAAGCTGATACCGGAGAACCTCTTTTTGGGGTCAATGTTTTAGCCAAGGAAACCTTAAATGGTACAGTTACCGATTTTGACGGAAAGTATGAAGTTACGGTGTCAGATGAAGTGACTGCGCTTGTTTTCAGTTATACTGGTTTTGAATCCCAGGAAATTGAGATTGGCGATTCCCGGGTTATTGACGTAACACTATCTTCGGGGGTTGCCCTGGAGGAAGTCATTGTAATCGGTTACGGTACTGTGAAGCGTAAGGATGCTACCGGGTCGCTTCAGTCTGTAAGTTCCGACGATTTTAATAAAGGTGCCATTGCAGGTCCACAGCAGTTACTTGCAGGAAAGGTTGCCGGGGTGACCATTACCACTGATGGTAGCCCGGGTGGTGGTTCCACCATTCGCGTCCGTGGAGAGTCTTCTTTGAGTGCTTCCAATGATCCGCTTATCGTAATTGATGGTGTGCCATTGGATAACAGTGGCGTTTCCGGATCTCGTAACGCTTTGAACGTGATCAATCCTAACGATATCGAATCCATGACAGTATTGAAAGACGCCTCGGCATCGGCGATTTATGGTAACAGAGCTGCTGGTGGAGTAATCCTGATCACTACCAAAAAAGGTAAGATCGGGGAAGGCATTCGTCTTGGATATAACGGAAACGTATCATTTGGAAACCCAAGTAATTTTGTTGACGTTCTTGATGCTGATGAATACCGTAAGGCCATTACAGATTATTATGAAGAAGGACACCCTTCTCTAGAACTTTTAGGCGATGCGGATACTTACTGGCAGGATGAAATTTATCAGACAGCGGTTTCTCATGATCACAACCTGAATTTTTCAGGAGGTGTAGGTAATATCCCTTATCGCGTTTCACTGGGGTATTCCGATATGAATGGTATTCTGAAAACGGATAATTTCAACCGTCTTACAGGAAGTGTCAACCTGACTCCGGGTTTCTTCGATAACCGTTTGCAGGTGAAATTGCACGCCAAAGTTGCCAGTACTAATAACCATTTTGCGGACAGGGGAGCTATTGGGAATTCACTTTCTTTTGACCCAACGCAACCTATTTATGATACTGAAAGCCCATACGAAGGCTTCTTTACATGGACGGGAGTTAACGGCAATCCAAATACACTTGCTCCTACCAACCCGCTCGCTTTGCTTGAGCTTAGAGAGGATAATTCCGATGTGGTCAGGTACATTACCAACGCTACCGTAGATTACCGGTTCCATTGGTTACCGGAGCTGAGAGCTAATCTTAATCTGGCTTATGATTATTCTAAAGGTAGCGGAACAGTAGTGGTTCCGAATACAGCGTCTTTCTCCTTTAATCAAATTACAGGAGGTGGTGTAAATAATGTCTACGAACAGGAGAAGTTCAATAGTTTGCTCGAGTACTATATGAATTATAAGAAAGATTTCGGAGTGCATTCACTTGATGTAATGGCGGGTTATTCCTGGCAGCATTTTGAGGTGGGTAATACCTTTACGAACTCTGATGCGGCAGGATCTCCTGAAAATACTGTGGAAGGGGACGATCCGGCTGAATTTTACCTGGTATCCCTCTTTGGTCGTTTGAACTACAGCTTTACCGACAGGTACTTGTTGACAGCTACCCTGAGAAGAGACGGAACTTCCCGATTCTCACCTGAGAACAGATGGGGGTTATTCCCGGCGGTTGCCCTTGGTGTGAAGTTACTCGATAACGAAAATCAGTATTTCAATAATTTAAAATTGAGAGCTGGTTGGGGTGTGACCGGCCAGCAGGATATTGGTGACTATTATGCTTATCTTGCCCGTTACCAGTTGAGCTTCTTTAATGCCCGTTATCAGTTCGGTGATGAATATATTTATACATTAAGGCCAAATGGGTACGATGGAAACATCCGTTGGGAAGAAACAACCACTTATAATATAGGTCTGGACTTCTCCATCGTTAAGAACAGAGTTAGCGGTACTTTGGAGATTTATCAACGTTTTACCAAGGATTTGCTGAACTACATTCCGGTTCCTGCAGGTACTAACCTGACCAACTTTATCAATACCAATGTTGGTAATATTGAAAACCAGGGTATAGAACTTTCCTTGAACCTTACTCCTTATCTCACGGAGAAAAATTCATGGGACTTTGCAGTGAATGTAGCTTACAACCAGGCAGAGATCACCAAATTGACAGCCATTGATGATCCAGATTATGATGGTGTTTTGACCGGAGGAATTGCTGGAGGTGTAGGTAGTAATATTCAGATTCACAGTGTTGGTTATGCTCCAAGTTCATTCTTCGTTTACGAGCAGCTTTACGATGATGAAGGCAACATCCTTGAAGGACAATATGCTGACAGAAATGATGATGGCTTGGTGAACGATGAAGATAAATACAGATTCCAGAAGCCTGCGGCGGATTATACATTTGGGTTCACAAGTAATCTTAACCTGGGTAACTTTGATTTCTCTTTTGCAGGAAGAGCAGCGATTGGAAATTACGTTTACAATAACGTTCAG
>CBDDLH010000012.1:0-911342 GCA_965230565.1 Saprospiraceae bacterium
TATGCCAAATCCCCCAAAAGTTATGCCGTCCGGATATCTGGTCCAGCTATAGTTTTCGAAACCAATTTTGGAGAAAATAACCTCCTCCGCCCATTCATCCGTTGGTTTTCCGGCAACTTCCTGGATCATGGCTGATATCAGGTTGGGATCACCGTCGTTATAATGAAAAACGGTGCCCTGTTTATCATTGACCGGCAGGCCCAGCACGAAATCAACACTATTCTCGGGAATCTGCCTGAGCAATTTATCCGTTTGTCCGGATACACCGTCATTACTGAAACCGATACCTGATCGCATAGTTATGAAATTCCGGATCGTTATATCAGATTTATCAGGATGATCAGCAAAGGCTTCAGGCATGTATTTAGACATGGGATCATCTATGGAATCGATCAATCCCTCCTCAAGTGCTTTGCCAACAAGTACGCCCATAAATTGTTTGGTGCAGGACCAGATCAGATCTTTATTGACAATATCCTCCTTATCCTTAAAATAACTCTCCGCAACTAAATGCCCGTTTCGAAAAACCAGCATACTTTTCAAAGGCCATAGATTATCGTCCTCAATGATATCTTTATACACATCCACCAATGCCAGTGAATCCATGTTTTGAGCCCCGGGTGCAGACAAAAAATGTCCATCCTGGATTTCCACCGGATCAAAAGAATCAAATGGTGCCTTTAGTGTTTCCTCCTTTAAACAGGAAGACGCTAACCCTGCCACAAGTAAGATGCAGCAATATTTAATCAATCTAATTTTCATGATTTTGATTTTTTCATTCCAAGTTGTTTCCTGAAACTTATGGTGTTGGTCAGATAATTGGCTTTCGGTGTGCCTTCATAAAATGATTGGCTTAAGCTGTAAATAAATGACCAGCCTTTTGGGCTAAAATCCTTTAAAACGAAGTCCAGTTCTACGAAATACCGCTTATCCTGAAAGGAAAAAGAAAAGTCTGAATGGGCATTTTTCAGGACATCGGAAAACTGTAGGAAGTAAAAGTAATCTTCCTTTTCAAATGCCGGCCGGGACGTGATACTATAAACAGTTGTAACCAAATTAACAGCCACCTGCTTCTCTAAAACCTGTGTCTCAAAATTGAGACAGGGCCCTATGTCGATTGCTGTGAACCAATAGGTGTGACCACTGTGCAATTCGGGATATAAATGATAATTATACCTGACCGCAGCATAAGGCCCGATCCACAAAGTACTATTGCTGAAATCAATGGGAAACAAGTAATCCAGTTGAACCGGTTTAAAGTTGAAGTTGATGCCGGCAATACCTTTGGCAAAAGAAGCTCCAAAGCCAAACTCACTTTCAAACCGAAACCGCCGGGCAGAAGTTTTCAGGTCAAAAACATACCCGATCTGTAAATTTGGACCTCTGAAAACCAAACCATAATTTACCTGGTCTTTGAGTTCTGCGTAATTGGCCGAGAGGTTGAGATAACTCGTTTTTTGTGCGTTTGCGGCAATTCCCATGCTGAGTAAGAACAAAACCATAATCGCTTTAATACTTCGGGATTTGCTATTTAATCGTTCCATAATTTTGAATTATAAAACAAACATAAATGCATTCTAAAACCCGCGACCTACTGATTATAGTAGTTTGAATTACTTTCGTCTAATTTTTCCTTCAAACATTGAAAGCTGCCTGTAAACACGTTATTTTTGTACGGCACCACAATTGACGCTTTACAAATTCTCAAACTAATCTGTCATCATGAAAAGCGCTCTTATCCTTGGTGGTTACGGCAATGCCGGATTTCTCATCTCCAAATTTCTGCTTCAGCAAACTACCGATGTCAAAATCATCGTAGCCGGAAGACGAATACAAAAAGCGGAAGCGGCAGTTAAAGAGTTAAACGAATCCTTCCCTGAAAACAGAGCTTCTGCCCTTCAGGTCGACATCACTGATACGACAGCCTTTCGGAAAGCATTACAAAAAGCGACCATCGTCGTTAATGCAGCCAGCACCATTCAATTCACCAAACAAATTACAGAAGCGGTGCTTCAGGCCGGGCTGGACTATATCGATATTCACCTTTCTTCGCCCCACAAACTCGATGTACTTTTTGCCCTGGAAGAAAAAATAAAATCTGCAGGATGCTGCTTTTTTACCGACGGAGGATTCCATCCGGGAATTACTTCAACACTGGTACGGCATGCATCAACATTTTTTGACGAACTTCACGTGGCCAACATTTACGGAGGTTTAAAAGTGGACTGGGCGGCCATCGATGCCTCTCCTGGTACGATGGAAGAAATGCTGGAAGAGTTCAAACATTATAGTTCTCTGCATTTCAAGAATGGTCAATGGAAAACGATGAGTTGGTTGGCCATGCCTGCCCCATATGATTTCGGTCCTCCCTATGGGAAAATGCCTTGCTCACCTATGTTCCTTCATGAACAAAAAGTACTGCCGGAACTCATCCCTTCTCTCAGGGAAACCGGATTCTATGTCAGCGGATTTAACCCTTTTATGGATTTATTCCTGTTGCCCCTGATTATGCTTTTCATTAAAATACCTTTCAGGTTTTTCCAAAATATAGCTTTTAAACTTTTTAGTTTCGGTTTTAAATTCAGTAAACCTCCGTATGGCGTCCGGTTGATTACCGATTGCAAAGGCATTAAATCCGGGCAGGAAAGAAAAATGAAGTTCATGCTTGAACACAATGATGAATATCTGTTGACGGCCGTACCAACTGTTGCTTGTCTGCTCCAGTATCTGGATGATTCCATCAAAAAACCAGGCCTATGGTTCCAGGCCAATGCTGTAGAACCGCGTCGATTTTTTGAAGACATGGGCAAAATGGGTTTGCCGCTTAAGGTTGAGGAGGGATAACTTTTGGTTGCTGGTTACTGGTTGCTGGTTGCTGTTACGGACTCTTAAAAAGCCGTGGTAATTTAGTGAAAACTGAATATCTTGCTTATGAGTCGACTAATAGCTTAATTGCTCCGCGCTTCAGCGCGGTGGAAAAATAAAGCAGGTATCCGAGGGCTTTAGCCCTTTCGTACATTAACAAAAGGCCTAAAGGCCTGAAATTCTACTCCAATCAATGGGCACCGCGCTGAAGCACGGTGCAATTGAAGTATTTTGAAATTGAAAATTCTACTGTTGATTAGCATTATTAATAAAAACCAAGGACTTTCCCTTAGTGTACTGCTGACTCAAAAATCCATTGATATTTAAGATCCTCCTCAAAAACGTGTTAACCCGCAACCGGTAATAAGCAACCAGCCATTAATAACCTTATATTTGTAGAAAAGCGATGCTCTCCTTTACAACAATTGACTATGACAACTGACCAAACGTCGAAAAAAGGCAGCAACCTGGGTTGCATGTTGAGGATCATCGGTATTATTATCGGAATCGAAGTTTTCCTGTTTTTGCTAAATACTGTTAAAAGCTGGATACTGGCTGATGAAAATGCCCAGGCGCTGGAAGTATTTCACAATAACTATATCGTTTTTCAAAAATACTACCTTACCATTCCTTTTGGTTCCTTCGGGGCAAGGGCTTTGATTGGCTTTGTCATTTCTTTTATAGCTGCCATTTTGATCTATGGAATTACCTACTTTCTTACCAGAAATATTACACAGGAAAAAAGAGAAGAAGTCAGAAGTAATTCTACTGCAAATATTTTTTGGATTCTGATAATATATTTCATCCTCAATGCATTTTTTCTGCCTCAGCAAAAAGTGATCCTGGATCCCGAAAAACAGCAAATTGACATCAAGCAATACAAAAGCTGGTATTTTTTTCAATCACCCTTCAATCCCGATATACATACGCTTTCTTTTGAAGACATCTCCGGATTTGAATATGAATATTACCACGATACTTTTCGGGGGAGTACCAATTATTTTATTGACCTGTATTGCATCACTCATTCAGGAGACACTATCGCTATCGGTCATTCCATGACCCATCACGGGGAATTTGGCATTTTCGATTTCAAATCCCAGGAGGAAAGAGATATTAAGGCAAAAAAACAGGCAGAAGCCACTATCAAAGCATTAAACAGTATAACCGAATAAAAAATGTCCGACCGAAAAAACAAAGGATATTCCATCAGACCATTATCCTTCAACCGGCAAATGGTCATTGCCTCTATTGCGGGAAATAAACGATCCGCCATTCACTCTATTTTGGAGGTGGACGTAACCCAACCCAGATCTCTTTTCAGGGATCATTTTGAAAAAACAGGCGAGAAACTCTCTTTCACCGCTTACCTGGTAAAATGCCTTGCGATGACCCTTGAAAAACACCCGGAATTCAATGCCTTTATCAAAGGAAGAAAGATGATCCTTTTGGAAGACATAACAATTAGTGTTCTGGTTGAAAGAGAATTCAACGGTGAAAAGGTACCGGAACCGGTGGGCATTAAGTCCGCTAACGAGAAACCTTACCGGCAAATTCATGATGAGATCCGGCAGGCGAAAAGCTTGGCCGGGGAGCAAATGGGCAATCTGTCCAAGTTCTTCCTGGATCAGATTCATTCCCCGATTTCTGTTGAAACTTTTCGTGAGGCTGGCAGACAGGAATATTTCCATGGCCAAAAAATACGGAAAGGTTGCTGTGACGGCTGTTGGTATGTTCGGTAATTCCTCAGCCTGGTTCATTCCGCATGGCACGGCAACCGTCTTGCTGACCGTTGGAAGCATCAGCGAAAAATTCTCCCGGGTAAACAATGAATATGCTGCCCGGGAGATCCTGCACCTGACCGCCAGCTTTGACCATGAATTGATCGATGGTGCTCCGGCGGCGAGGTTTATGAAAGAGTTTGTAAAGTTAATAGAAAGTGGGTCTGAACTGGAATCTCAGTTGTAAAATTACCATTAAATCTAAAATCAAAATTTGTTCTGGTTGGAGTTTTTTGTAATTTAAGAGCATGTATCCATTCAATATTTTGATATGAAACGATTGATCCTATTCTGCTTATTCATTTTCCCCTCTCTTATCATCAATGCGCAGATTTATTCAGACTATATCGGCGGGGGTAATTCTGAAGGAATAACTATTACCACCAGCGATGCCTTGCAGGTAGACGGCTGGGAAGAAATAGCTTCTGGCCAAAACACCCTGAACGGAGCTGGCCTGGAAGGCAAATTGGTGGATGCCTCGAGATTTCTTTCCCAGGCAACCTTCGGTGCTTCACAGCAGTTGATAGAAGAAGTAGCCATGATGGATTTTGAAGACTGGATCGACCAACAAGCGGAGATCAATCCAGCCTATTTATTACCCGTGATGATCGACGTTTATAATCTGGGGAAACAAATTTATGTAGACAACGGAGGATTTGAGGTGAACTATACTGACAGTCCTGAATGGGAACATTTTGACTATGCCTGGTGGCAACTGAACATGACCAATGAAGACCTTCTAAGACAGCGGGTTGCTTTTGCCCTGAGCGAGATCTTTGTCATTTCCATTCACTCTGACTTATTAAACCGTGGCGAGGCAGTAGCTGATTATTACGATGTTCTAATCGATAATGCGCTGGGTAATTATAAAGATCTGTTGTTTGACGTAACCTTGCATCCAAGTATGGGCGTTTATTTGAGTCACCTGAATAACCCAAGAGCTATCCCGGAACAAAATATCCATCCCGATGAAAATTACGCCCGGGAAGTCATGCAGCTCTTTTCCATCGGCCTTTATGAACTCAACCAGGATGGCAGCAGGAAAACCGATGCACAAGGGAATTTCATCCCCACTTACGACAATAATGATATTAGCGAGTTTGCCAAAGTATTTACCGGACTCGGTGCCGGAGGCGTAATTTCTCAGGAGGATAATTTTCCCCCTCAATTCTTCCTTTCCCAGGGTAATATTGACTTCACTGTACCCATGGCCATGTATGAAAACTGGCATGAACCAGGGGAAAAACATTTATTGAATGGTTTTGTAATTCCGGATGGTCAAACAGGTATGCAAGATGTTGAGATGGCGGTAGATCACCTTTTCAATCATCCAAACGTGGGTCCGTTTATCGGAAGACTCTTAATTCAGAGACTCATCAAATCGAATCCTACACCGGAATACATTTCCCGGGTTGCAGAAGCTTTTAGTGATAATGGACAGGGCGTTCGTGGTGACATGAAAGCTGTCGTCAAAGCCATTTTGCTCGACGAAGAAGCAAGGACCTGTGCATGGTTGAATGATCCAGTGCATGGGAGATTACGGGAACCCATTAATCGTTATACACAATTTGCCAGAGTTGCAGGTGCAGATAATCCTCTTGGGATCTTCTGGAACGACGGCAGGGATTTTGAAGCTTTAACCGGCCAGCATCCATTGCATTCTCCTTCCGTATTCAACTTTTTCCTGCCTGACTTTCAACCGAACGGTCCCATATCGGAAATGGACCTCGTTGGACCTGAGTATCAAATTCACAATACCCGGACAAGCATCGGTTATGTAAATTACGTCAATGAATGGACCGTCGAAGAGAATCTTTTCAACACTTACGAGAATTCAGTAACAGATACCGACACCGATTTCTCCTGGTTATTGTATTACGCCAAGGATTCTGAAGTGCTGATCAATAAATTGGATGTACTACTCACCAACGGTCAGCTTTCAGACGATACAAGAGCTATTATAAAAACAGCCATTGAACCATTTAACGACAATACCGCCGGAGACTTTTTACGATTGAAAATGGCCCTTTATTTGTTTATGATCAGTCCCGATTATAATGTCATGAGATAAAAATGAATTATGAATAAATTCTACAAATCAAGAAGACAATTCCTCAAAGATTTCGGCATGACGGCACTGGGTATGACAGCTGCTACTTCTGTTTTCCAGCTCAATGCCATCAATGCGGCTTTTTTGAATAATTCAGCTTTGGACGATGAATACAAAGCATTGGTTTGCTTCTTCCATCTGGGAGGGAATGACTCCTTTAACATACTCATCCCAAGAGGAACCAATGAGTACAATGAATATGCAGAAACCCGTTCCAACCTCGCCATTCCACAGAACGATATTCTTCCCATTTATCCAACAACCACCGATGGTAACCAATATGGATTACATCCAAGTTTGCCCGGTTTGCAACAGTTGTTCAATGGCGGCAAGTTATCCTTCCTGAGCAATGTTGGATCGATGATAGTGCCTACAACAAAATATGATTTTCAAAATGGTCTGGTCCCTTTACCCCTGGGGCTATTCTCCCATTCGGATCAGATCCAGCAATGGCAAACCGCCTCTCCTCATCTCAGAACGCCTTATGGCTGGGGAGGTGAATTGGCCAATATGATGCAGGAGCTGAACACCAATGAAAACATCTCCATGAATATCTCCACGGTTGGGACCAATGTTTTCCAATACGGGCAAAATATTGTGGAATTCTCCGTAAGTCCTTACAGTGGCAGCCAGGGCATCACCGGCTACGACCCACAGGCACAGGGTTTTGATAAACACAGAACACAGGCGATCGATGCCATGCTCGATTTGAATTATTCAGACATCTATAAAGAAACCTATGCACGAGTGTTGAAAAACGCCCGGGACGGAAGTCGCGAGTTCCAGGAAGCCATTCAGAATGTTACCCCTTTGAATACTGTCTTTTCCAACAACGGCATTTCTCAAAGTTTCAATATCATTACTAAGGTGATCCAGGCAAGAGAAACCCTTGGTTTTAAAAGACAAATATTTTACGTAGGATACGGTGGATGGGATCACCATGATAACCTGCTAACAGGCCAGGCAGGCAGATTGACCGTCGTCGATAATGCTATGGCAGAATTCGCTTCTGCCCTGGAAGAAATTGGCATGTTCGACAGTGTTACCACCTTCACCATTTCCGAATTCGGAAGAACCCTTACTTCAAACGGTGACGGCAGCGACCATGCCTGGGGTGGAAATGTGATGGCCATGGGTGGTGGCGTCAACGGAGGAAACATGTTTGGCACCTTCCCTTCGCTGGAAATCAACAATCCGCTCGATGTAGGAAACGGTGTCCTGATTCCCACAACAGCTAACGACCTGTACTTTGCAGAACTCGCCATGTGGTTCGGGGTAAGCCCCTCAGACCTGAGCACCTTATTCCCTAACATCGGTAATTTTTACGATACCGGCTCAGGAGAAGCGCCTTTGGGAATGATTGAATATTAGGCGGAGGCTAAGGAAAGGCCTTTTATTTATCTGCGAAAATCTGCGCGATCTGCGCGATCCGCGTGAACCTTAAAAAATGACAAAACCTCAATCATGAAAAATATATTTCTTCTAATGACCATCATTTTGACAGCCCAAAGTCTGTCCTCCCAGTGCTTTCCCGACAGGCATAACTCCACCTGGTTCGATGGTTGGTTATCCTGCTCAACCTCATCCAGTCCAAATCCAACCAGGGGAGATTCTCATTGGATATTATACAACCTGCAGCACAACTATCAGCTCGGGCAAATGCACGTCTGGAACACCAATGCCGAGGATTACCTGGCAGATGGAATTAAAGACCTCGTGATCGATGTTTCTCTTGACGGTATTAACTGGACGGAGGTGGGTGTTTTCCAATTCGAACAAGCAAACGGTAGTTCAACCTATGAAGGCTTTTCCGGCCCTGACCTCGACGGGATTGAAGCCAAATACCTGTTAATTACAGCTTTGTCCAACTGGGGAGGGTGGTGTTACGGTTTTAGTGAAGTGAAAATTGAGGTGCTTGGGGTCACAACGGATATTGAAGAAAGTATTGCCCGGAATTGTCTGTCAGTAGATATTTACCCGAATCCCATTTCGGACCGGTCCAAAGCCAGGATTCAGGCAAACTGTTCTTCTTCGGCAATTAACTATTCCGTTCAGGATGTCACGGGAAGAACCCTGTTTGCAGGAACCATCCAACACCTTGGGAAAACAAACCGAACTGGATCTGAATTTCGCAGGAATGAACGCCGGAAGTTACCTGCTTCACCTGGAGCAGAATGGCATAAAAGTTATTGAAAAATTGATTCGAATTGACTGACCACCCGATTGAGTTAAAACAGCTTTTGGTCTGATTCAAAAATTTCACTCATGAAAAAAACGGTTCTTTTCTCCTTCTTCATTTTTTTGACCGTCAATCTCTTTGGTCAATTTCCTGAAAGCTTTGAAGGCAACACTTTCCCGCCGGAAGGGTGGATTTCTTTTGATAACGGAATTGGCCCAAACTATTCCTGGCAAACCACCAGTGATGCTTTTACCGGAAACTATGCTGCTTTTGTCCGATGGGAGGATGTGCCTGATGGTATAGCAGAAGACTGGCTGGTAACGCCACAGTTCATGCCTACTGAATCTGCCCATATATTATCCTTTTATCAAAGTCAGGGTTATGCGGGGGAATATTATTCCGAATACACCGTAAGAGTTTCTACAAACTCCCAGGATAATCCGATGGACTTTGTCATTATCGACAGCCAGGTGGAGGATGATCTAACCCTATATTTTTCCTTGCATGAAGTAGATCTAAGCGCGTTCATCAATCAGCCAATTTATGTGGCTTTTGTAATGACCAACGATGACGGGGACAATTGGCGAATCGACGATGTGAGCTTACCTAGTTGTTCGGCACCAGCTAACCTTTATTCGGAAAATGCCTCTCCAACGGGCGCTGACCTTGGATGGGAAGATGAAAATGCCACCTCCTGGAATATTGAAGTAGTTCCTTATGGAACTCTGCCAACGGGCATTCCTGATTTTCAGGGCGTAACCTCAAATCCATTTACCTGGACGGGAGGAGATGCCTTTACCCCTTACAGCTTTTACGTTACCGCTGATTGTGGAGATGGCTCTCAAAGTAATGTGAGCGGTCCGCATACCTTTGTGACTGGGTGTGCGAGCGATCCGTGTGATTATCAATTCATACTTTCCGACACTTATGGAGATGACTGGAATGGCGCTTATATCGAAGTGCGCCAGGAAAACATAATTATCGGGTATGTCACCCAAACGGAAGACGGGTTTGGGCCTTTTACCTTTGACGTTCCATTTTGCCCGGAACTCGATTTTTCCCTCGTCTGGCATTCCGGCAACTGGGACCAGGAATGTATTTTTGAACTTTACGACAGTTGGGGGCAATTATACTTCTCCTTTGCCGCCGGAGAAGCTCCCGAGAACAACGAAATTTTCTATACCGGTTTCGCGAATTGTACGGAAGTGACCTGTCGTTTTCCTTCGGATGTGGTTGTTTATGATTATGAAACCAATGGCGCTACCATTTCCTGGATTCAAAACGATTCGGAATCCATGTGGGACCTGGAAATCGTTGAGCACGGTTCTTCCCCGACAGGTAACCCCACTATCTCAAATGTAACCACAAATCCATATACCTGGACAGGAGGCAGCCCCGGAGCATACTACGATGTTTACGTCAGAGCAGTATGTGGTGAGGATGATGTAAGCACCTGGTCAGTTCCTGCAACTTTTGCGACCTTATGTGATATAGCTTTCCAGAGTTTTCCTTATGAAGAAAATTTCGATCCAATTGTTTTTCTGCCTACCTGTTGGGCAGCCGTTTCGAATGGGGAAGGAGAACATTCCTGGAGATCGCAGATGGATGAATCCACAGATGATATTATGGCCATTTGTAATTACCAATATGCGGATCAGGATGAATGGCTTATTTCCCCGGAATTTGACTTCTCTGAAATGCCAGGCGTAATGCTTTCCTTTGATTGGAAAACAAGTTATTATTGGATGGTTTACCCATATGACAAAGGCGATCTGAACCTGAGAGTTTCTCTGAACGGAGGAGAAACGTGGTCCTTCCCTATATGGTCAGAAAACATGGCTGGGGAGTTCCCTACTTTTGAAATACAAAATTCGGAAGTCGATCTTTCTGCATATGCAGGGGAACCTAGTGTGTTAATTGCCTTTCAGTATGTTGCCAATGATGCAGCTACGGTATACCTGGATAATTTCAGTTTATCCGAGACGGTTGTTGATGTAAACGATACCTATGTTCAAAAATCCGGCGTACTGAGTATTTACCCTATTCCCGGAGACAATGAACTCTTCATTGATTATATCAGCATGGAAAATCAAAACGTTCAGATTTCTTTAGCTGACTTTTCCGGGAAAAGGATAAATACTTCCAGTTTTGAGGCTGGTACCGGAGCGAATACTTTTAAAGTAGATATTTCAAGCCTCTCGTCTGGGATGTATAATGCCCTTATTGAGACGGCTTCCGGAACGGTGATTAAAAGGATTGTCAAGTTTTAATAGTACTCCTGGATAATTTTATTTACAATGGACATTTTACTCCAATGAAGGTGCACAAGACTATCAATAATCTACAATAACTTTCTTATTTATACCTTTCTACAAAGTTGGTCACATGCAAATCAAATGCCTCTGGCGTATCGACATGCGGAGCATGAGCACATTGTTCAATTAGAACAACCTCCTTGTCTTCTTCAGGAGTGGCCAAAAGGCTATAAGTAAATTCCGCAACAGTTGCCGGAACAGCTCCATCTTCTTTTCCCCATAACAATAGCGCAGGAATTTCAATGTTTTGCACTTCCTCCGTTACATCGTATCCATTCATCCATGGGACATCCGCGTACTGCGTAAAATAATAGGCGAATGAAAAAGGTGACCCCAGAACCAACTCCTTGTACGGTGTAGGATTTTCTTCCTGGGATTTCTCCCAGTCATAAACGTATCCATTCATACTGCCGGCATATGTATAGGGCTGCCAATCGTTCTCGACCGGATTAGGATTTTCTTCATACCAATCAATGATGTACTGGTAAAATTCTGGATCGTTATCATAAAACTCATCAATATGATCCATGATCCAGTCGAATTTAGCCTGAGTTTCAAATTCATCCTGTATTGAACCGTCCATGTCAATCCACCCATCAAAAAAATGTTGGTTGTCCCCTCTGCCAAGGTAACCTCCTGTTAACACTCCACCCCAACTATGTCCGAGTAAAAAATAGGCTTCGGGGTCGTAATTATCTTTAATTAAAAGCGCCAGTTTCTCCAGGTCTTCAATGTGTAAATCAATGGTTAAGTCATCAACACTCGCTTCTCCCTGTGAAGAACCACTGATACGCTGATCCCAATAAACGAAAGCATACTTCTCTTCTAGCGTTTTAAACCCTTTGGATATTGGAAACTCCCATCCGGAGGTTCCTCCGGGACCGCCATGACAGGTAAGAATAAAAATTCCTGATTCTACATTTCCTTTAACCCACACGGGCATTACTGCCTCTTTATTCTTTAGGTAGAAGAAGTCTCCCTCCGACTGAAATTCTGTTTTTTGACAGGAATTCATCACTGCCAATAGTCATCATTGAAAATATTAATTGGACTATTCTATTTTTCATGGTTGTTTTTATTTAAAGGTTTTAAATGAATACGTGTATCCCACCTGAATACCCAACCAGGGTTCACTCAGACTGTAGGTCATCAGTTGCCATGAGATTTTCGGTCGTAGCCACAGAAAGTTTTCTGAATTTCCTGACTAAAAAAGGTGGATTCTGATCAGGGAAAATTTAAACAGCATGTGGGAGGCAGGTTAAAGCATGTGTTCATGGGGATTATAAGTTTTAGTCAGGTGAAATTTCAAATAACCCGCCTCGCCGACAACTGTTAAATCATTTCAGGTCATATTTCAAAATCGAGAATTTTATCAATTGGCATTGACTATAGTTCCCGAACCGGTGATGGTCTGGTTTATGGAAGGATTGCCTTTATAATAAACCATGCCGGAACCACTGATAGTCACATCCAGAACATCGTTTACAAAAACCTCACAAACTCCTGATCCGGGAATAACCACATCACATTCATCAGTATTGACTGCAAATCCATAGTAGTTGCCAGAACCGCTGATTCTGATATCCGTTTTCTGTCAGATTAGGAATATCATTCTGAGCAGTTATTGAACCGCTACCACTGATATTGATGTCGAGATATTCAAGTCCATCAAATTGATTCAAAAAGATTTCACCGGACCCTGAAATACTTAAATCAAGATTACCCTGATCAGTGAAATCATTGATGACGATATCTCCGGCTCCACTTAACAAGACTTCCTCCAAATCAGGAACCGTGATGTAAATGGTCAATTCGTAATCACCGTATCGTCCGTTCTCAAAATCGATATCACATACATCTCCGGAAACATTGGTTTTGAGTCTGTCAATGATATTGCCATGTCCGGTAGCGACAACCTCCTGAACGGAGCCTTGAGTAATAACCACATCGGCACCTTCTTCAAGGTTGATACCGCGAAAATCGGATACTTGTAAAGTTTCTGTAACAATGGGGCCTTCTCCATCGATGCGGAGCACATCCTGATCACAGGAAGTAAAAGTCAAACCAGCCAAAAGAAGAATCGCTATACTTACATTCAAAAATTTCATTTTTTTAGATTTTAGTTAATAATTAAATATGAGCGCTGAATCATGATTACAAATACAAATGTATAGGAGATTGTAGGTGGGTGTCCTACTTGTTTTAGTAGTAATAAAAAGGCCACCGACGAAACCCTGGTTTGGCTCGACGTATGGACAAAAAAATAAGACGTAAACAACTGGTTATTTACGTCTTATGCAAAAGGGATCATAAAAAGTGTACTTTAAACAATCCCTTCTTTAGAAGCCTTGACCATCGCTTCTGCTTTTGAGTTGACGTGTAATTTGGAATAGACATTTTTCAGGTGGTAATTTACCGTATTGGCGCTGATGAAGAGGGTTTCTGCTATAACTTTATAACTTTTTCCCTCACATAACAATTTAAGGACTTCATGCTCCCGCTCGGTCAGGTCGTACTCCGGGTTTTTAAAACTATTGAAGGAACTAACCACCAGCCGGGCAATAGAAGAACTCATCGGGGCCCCTCCCTCCTTGGCTTCCCGGATGGCATTCAGCAGTCTTGTCGGAAATACATTTTTTGTAAGGTATCCGCAGGCTCCTGCTTTCAAAGATTTGAAAACAGATTCGTCATCTGATTTGACGGTCAGCATGATAAGGTCCATTTTCGGGAGCTGCTGCTTCAATGTCCGGACACATTCGATACCTGAAATATCCGGTAATCCGATATCCATCAATGCGATATCCGGCTTCAGTTCTAGGTTACCTTCTATGGAAGACTTACCATCCTCAAATACGCCAATACATTTGATATCTTCTGCTTGTTTGAGCATGATCTGGATTCCGTCACGGATATCCCTTTTGTCGTCGGTTATGGTTACTGTGATCATAATATTCAAGTTTCTGGTTGCTGGTTACTGGTTACTGGTTGCTGGTTGCTGCCCCGACACTGCGTGTACGGGATGTCACTTCGTTCCAGTTGCTGGTTATTTTTTAAAGGACCTATTTTCGATTTCCAGCCAAATGCGGGTTCCTTCTTTTTTGGAAATAAAATGAAGTTCTCCGTTTATCTGTTTTGCCCGTTGAGCCATATTTTTCAATCCATCGCCTTTGTAGGCCTGGTCAGTATCAAAACCCGTACCATCATCCTGGAGCATAAAAACCAGTTTCTGGTCCTTTTCATCAATACTCAACCAAATATTTCGACACCCTGAATGCTTGAGGGCGTTATGCATGCCTTCCTTAAAAATGAGCAATAAATGCCGTTTATATCGCATCGGAAGGTCCTTATTTTTAATATTTTCAGCAATTCCCGCCGAATTAAAGTCAATATTGGCATCCTGAAACAATTCCTCTCCGAAATCTTTCAATTGAAGGTATAGATCGTAGAGGGTATCATTATGAGGGTTCAGCGCCCAGATCAGGTCGCGGGTATTTTCGTACAAACGTGAAGCGGTATCATTAACCTTATCCAGGTATGATGCTGCTTTGCTTTCCGGTTTCCCAAGTTCGTGTTTGGTAAATTCGCTATACATGGAAATGATAGACAATTTACTCCCCAGTTCGTCATGAAAATCTTCCGAGATATTCTTTCTCACCCGGTCAATGGCAATTAATCTTTTCATCTCACTTCTATACCTCAGATAAAAGGCCAATCCAAAAAACAAGGTCGCAACGACGGTTATTAAAAGGTAAAACCAGGTCATTCTCCAAAAAGGACCTTTTATGGTAAAGTGCAATGTATCCTCCAGCACACTGACCATCCCGTCTTTATTGGAAGCAGAAACCCTAAGGGTATAACTGCCGGGATCCAATTGAGAAAAATTGATCTGACGGCTTGTGCCCAACGCAACATTTCTCAAGGTGTTGGTTCCTTTCAGATTGTAAAAATACGTGAGATCGTCGGGGTTTAAGTAGTTCAGCCCGATGTAGTTTACGGAAAAGGACCGCTGGGAAAATTTCAGGTGAAGTGGTTTGCTTTTATCCTTTACAAGTAAATTATATTTTTCATTATCGGAAGTGGTCAGTTCTGTAAACCAAATTAAAGGGGGGTCCGTACCCCTGTGGATATCCTCAGGGAAAAACCTGGTAAAACCCTTTGGCCCTCCGAAGAACATTTCCCCATTTTCAGATTGATAAAAAGATTTGGTATTAAACTCATTACTTTGCAGCCCATCACGGGATTTAAAATTTTCCACCTTGTCCGATTCCGGATAATACCTGAACAACCCGCTATTACTGCTCATCCAGTAACTTTCGCCTGATGCTTCCTCCAAAACACCATAGATAACCTGATTTTGGAGGGTTTCCGGAAAATCACTATTGAAGACCACGTCACCATTTACCATTTTAGCCGACATAAGGCCATTCCGGGTACAAATCCAGATGTTTTTGCGGGAATCTTCCATCAGGAAGGTGATTTGATTGTCGATGAGGCTGTTAGGATCATCAGGATTGTATTGAAAATATTGTGGCTTTGAATCCTCCGGTTTTTCAGGATCAAAATTTTGCACGACCACCAAACCATGGGACGTTCCTACCCATAGATTATCCCGGGCATCCAATAATACATCGCTGGTTAAAAGCCGGCTTGTATTGCCCGAAAATGCGCTAAGTTCAATAACGGAAACTTCTTTGTAGTTTTTTTTATCAACTATCGATAACCGTCCTCGCCCTCCTCCCATGAGCAAGTATTTTTCAGTTTCAAATATCGAATAGGCTCTTGACGGAATTTCCTGGTCAAGTGAATAATACCTCACCTGGAGGTTATCCGTTTCATCCACGCTTATCTTCAGGAAACCTCCATGAACACTCGCATATATTCCCTTATCAGCACCTTTGTACAAGGAAGAAATTGTGGTTGCAGATAATTTTAATCCGGGAAGGTGAAAATCGTCATAAAACAGGTATTCTTCTTTGGCTTTATCATAGACAAGTAATCCCAGACCCAGGTTTATCCAAATCCTTTTTTCGTCTGTGATAATATGCCTCACATAGGGGTTTGCCATTTCCAACCCTGGAACATCCCTCAAAAAATGAGTATTAAATACCCTGTTGGGCTTATACATTTTTATCACCCCGCCAATATCTGTAGCCAGCCAAAAAAGATCTTTGTTGACAATATCTTCCAATGCGTGATTGATCCTGTGGCTATACTGAGCATTACCAAATGTTGGTGAAGCTATGGATTGCGGTTCACCAAGAGTACCATGATCCTTCATCTGGAAAAAAGTCATTTCAAAAGGATTATAAAGTACAATTTGCCCGTTCTCCATTTCTGAAATTTTGTGAATCCCCGGATCAAGGAATTGATCAAAATTAGTCAGGACCTTAAGATTTTCCGTTTTTGAATCAAACTGAATAATCTCCCCCGGACAATAAATATAAATGTAACCGTTAGAGTGCTCAACAACCGAAAAAACCTTTTCATCTAAAAGCCTGAAGGTCTCTATGGTAGCGGACAATTGGTTTTTTACATTAAATTCCCCGGTCTCGGTGAGCGGAAAGCGAAAAAGTCCGACATTAGTGGCCATCCAATGAAAATTATGGCTATCATGCAGAAAATCAAATGCAGAAAAATTCAACGTATCTTTAAGATCGCTACCTTTCTGATAAAAATAAGGCGTCGTCTGAAACCCATTTTCGGAACCACCAAATTGAACACGATAAAACCCATTCATGGTGCCGACCCAGATATTATCATATTTGTCCCGGTATAATTTTCTTATTTCCAAAGGTGTTGCATCGGGCGTCAACCTGATTTTCCTGAATTTCTGAGTTGCATTATCATGCCAGAACAATCCATTTTTTGTTCCAACAAACACTCCCTTCAGGTCAAAAGTCAATAAGGCCATAATTTGATTTGAACCCAAAGAAGTGGTGTCAAACGGAATCTTGCGGTACACTTTGAATTCCTGCCCGTCGTATCTGTTCAGACCGTCGCGGGTCCCAAACCATAAAAACCCCTTTTCATCCTGAGCTATACAGGTTACACTGCTCTGAGATAAGCCTTCCTCCACTGATATGTTTTCGTATTCGTACCCCTGTGACATGGCAGCCATAACGATAAAAAACCAGGACAGTAATGTAAAAAGGACTTTTTTCATGTTGACAGTGTCATTCTGAATATCAATTTACAAATTTTGGGTTTATTCCATAAGCATATGGCGAAATTAGCTTATTGAATGGAATTAAGCCCTACTGGTTTAAGTAGTTGAAGGTCTTCATACCATTTAAGATTTGACAAAAACAACCCTGTACTTTGCCAATCCATTTGAGGGGTTGAAGTACAGGGCTGTGTAACCTTTTAAAGGCAGGCAACTGACGATCCAATTTTGCTACTCAAACATCACTTCCATGCACTGATGATAGATATTCGTTTTTTGCTCATTTTCATAAGTGGCAGTATTTGTCAAAAGGATAAAAGTAGCATCCTGTTCAGGAAAATATTGGGCGATGGAATAAAACCCGTAAATGCTTCCGGTGTGTCCCACTGCATTTCCATATGGCGTAGTATAATGTTGTAACCCCGAACCGTTCTGAGTAAATGATAATGCATCATATCCCCAACCTTCCGGGAGGTCAAACCAATCGGTCATTTGCCCCAACGATTCAAAAGAAACCAGATCCCCTTTCATCAGACCCTCAAAAAACATCGCCAGGTCATAATTATTCATGACAATTCCTCCATCACCTGTACCCAATTCATCCTTAAAAAGAAATTCGCTTTCCACAAGCTGACCGTTGCCATAAAGATCTGCATAACCTTTCACTACATCAGCAGGGATAGGGTCTTCCATATCGAAATAGGCACTGGTAAGAATAAGTGGAATAAAAATTTCTTCTTCATAAACCCTGTCCAGGGGTAAACCTGAAACATTTTCCAGAATCATACCCAGTAATAAATAATTGGAATTGGAGTAATAATAAGCTTCACCGGGAGCATTGTTCGCGTCCAGACCATAAGCATATTCTAAAATATCTTCATGAAGCCATTTGTTGTGTTTTTTATTTAAAATATCCAACAGGTACTGAAGGGTGTAGTAATCGGGAATACCACTGGTATGATTGAGCAACTGACCTATGGTCGCCTTATCCGTATTTGCTACTTTTGCAACGACATCCTCATCCAGCCATTGATTTACAGGATCATCCAATGATATCAACCCTTCGTCTATATACCTGAATATGGCCGATGCTGTAAAAACTTTACTAATACTGGCGATCAGGAAGCGATTACAAGGTTGGACTTCAATGCTTGATGCAAGATCTGATTTCCCACTTGCACCCATCCATAACCCGTGGGAATCTTTGACCAACAGGGTTGCACCGACCAGACCTTGTTTGATATTATTATCCAAAATAGTCTGGTAAACGGAGGCGTTAGGATGTAATTCACTTGAATCCGGAAAGGTAAAATCACATTCGTATTTCACTGGCTCGAAAACCTCATCTTTTTCACAGGAAAAGCAAAAAACAAGCAGGCAGCAAGTTACTAGTGTTATGGTTAACTTTTTCATGTCTTATAATTTTATAATTACACCAAGTTTTAAAAATGAATGAACGATAACAGGAACACCATTAGCAAATGGAGTTTCAACTATGAATTCCTGCCTGACAAATGGTTTGACTTTTTCCGGTTTAATCCAAGTGGCGCCTATTCCGAGTCCACCAATGAGATGTGGTCTTCCCCATTGTTTTATCTTGTTAAATTCTCCAGACTCTTCGTCCAAGCTGTATAATTCTCCTGGATAAAAAGAGTGCAAATAACCCAAACTTGTAGAAAGGTCGAGTGTCATAACAGATTTAATTACCGGGCGAAAAAGGTATTCACCTCGTATAAAAACGCCGCTTTCTACTCTTGCATGATGAAAATACCCCGCTGATAGATTTAGATTCCGGATGGATTTTTCTTTTTGGGTTTCCTTAAGAGTCACCCCCACTTCAAACCCAGGGTGGACAGGTATAAATCTTGTAAACGGAAAGGCGATACTTTCATTTATAACGGACACTGAAATACGTTCAATGTTTTGTCCATAAACATTGCCCCAACAGGCAATCAGAAATACTATTATTATTTTTTTCATCAGTCTTAATTTTATTTTTACCCCAAAGTTATGGGCTCTGTAATCAGCTGGCACCACTTAATTAAGTAGGTTTGAATTTTCGTTTTAAAACCACCAGCCCAAATTGACCTTAAAGCCAAAGTGAGGGCCCCATTCTTCAGCAAGTTCATCATGGACAAATAAGGTAGAACCATACTCCACATGCATAGACATGCCAAAATTCTCTCCCATCAAAAAGGAGTAACCAACCTGACCAGCCAAATTATAAGTATTGTGATTGCCAAGTACATTCCGGCTCAACCCTAAATAAGGAGAAATAAAAAGCCCTTGAGATTTTTGTGTAATCGAATCTTTTCGTTTAAAATAAACGGGAGCGGACAGGTTAATTCCCAGGTCTGAAAATTGTGATTTCCCGCCAAAGCGAAAATTTCCCAACGTGGACAATCTGAAATCCACCCGACGGGATAAAGGTACCTGAATAACGAAAGGTATGATGTTCAGGTCAAACTCTCCTTTGTCATAAAATTCCTCCTTGGTAAGTTGCGGGGAGAATCCTAAAAAAACAGGACGTCTTTCCTGTGCATGAGATGCCAGGGTAATAAGAAGAGCAGTAATGGTTATCAGTATTCGTTTCATTTTCAACATCTTTTTGTTTGACACAAATTTATGTTGATTGAAACCGTTGCGACCTACTGGATTTAGTAGTTATTTATTTTTCCCAAACCAGGCGTTTCCCAAAACCGAGCTTATTATCCGTAAGTTTAACATGGGTCAGTTCCACTACGGCAATGTCTCCATCCATAGCCTTTGCAAAAGGAAATTTTTTGTAATACCGTTTGGTTGCTTTTTTGATTTTTTCCTCATCCTCAATAACCATTTTCCCTTGAAATTGAATACCAATTACGATACCTTTTTTTTGCTTATCAGGCAAAACACTTCCTGCCACCCAAAGCTGCTTCATGGCCTCCTTCATGTGTCTGCTATCCATATCGGTTTTGAAGACCAGCAATTTAAACTCTTTCTCAAGGGCATAATAACAACTGGCACACCAGGGAACATCGTTCTCAGAAGTGGCAAAATTCAATACTGTCTGGTCTTTTACAAATGACCAAATTCTTTTTTGTTCCTTTTCAGTGAGAGGCTTTTTTTGTTTAGACATTCGTCTTGGTTTTACTCAAAAAACATTGAATTTATACCTCGTAAATTTACCGTTTTAAAAGCTGAAAAAGAAGCTACTTTCTAATAATTGGGAATCAAAATTCTACGATGGGCCCTTTTAATTTTTCAAAATCTCTTCCGGAACCGGATGCTCCGGAGTAGGAATCTCGTTGACGATAGCAACTATCTTCCACTGACCACCTTTTTTCAACAATTGGAAACTATCCACCCCTTTCTGCGGTGGTCGTCCCCATCCGGGAATGCTTGCTTCATAAACCACCCAGCAATGGGCCACATCTCCCATCTCCACCATTTTCAAACTAATGATCTTTTCAACAAAACCAGTCTGATCCACTTTGGCCTGGTCAATGAAGTTTTGAAAATCTTCCACAAAACCTTCTCTGGAAAAAATACTGTGAGATGTTTTTGTAGCACGCAAAACAATGACAGCTTCTTCAACAAATAAAGATTTAACGACTTCCCAGTCCGGCGTTTCCCCTGCTTCAAAAGTAACGAGGTCGTATAATTGCCTGACAACCTGCTCCGCTGTTACGGTTTCTGAAGAATCGTTAGTAGTTTGACTTAAAACCTGCCCTGTTTCGAAAAACAAAAGACATAAAACAAAAATGGAAATCCTTTTCATAAGTGACCTATTTATTAGCAAAGGGATTTAATCAACTTTTGATCATCATGCTCTATTTTGGACTGGCTCAGTGACGGCCTCACTCTAGAGTGAGGCCGTCACTGCCCCCAAACCCCCGTTTATATATAAAAGCCGTGGGACTTGAAAACGTGACAATTTTTAGGTGACTTTTTTCAAATTTCACAAAAATTTCTTTGAAAATTGGCCCATTTCCGGGAATTAGCAACGAATTCTATGTTTTCAAAAACACAATTTCTAAACTTCAGCTGCTAGTTCCGCAGCCTGTCGAATAGCTCTCTTCGCATCAATTTCCCTTGCTTCAAAAGCGCCGCCAATCAGGTAAGACTTAACGCCTTGTTCCTTCAGTTGATCATGAAGTTCATTGAATGACACCTGCCCGGCACAGATGACAATGGTATCAACATCCAGCACCGTTGTTTTGCCACGAGATTCAATATGCAAGCCTTGGTCATCGATGCGCTGATAAGTAACGTTATTCATCATGGTCACTTCTTTCTTGACCAAAGCCGCACGATGAATCCAACCGGTTGTTTTACCCAACTTTGCGCCCATTTTCCCTTTGGATCTTTGCATCATCCATATTTTGCGCGGAGAGGTTTCCTGCGCCGGTTCTTTAAGGGCGCCGCCGGTAAGATAATCCATATCCACACCCCATTCTTCCATAAAAGCTTTTGTGTTAAGACTCGTAGGTTCTCCCTGATGACTGAGGAATTCAGCAACATCAAACCCTATACCTCCCGCACCGATGATGGCCACCTTTTCTCCAGCTTTCACTTTTCCTGTCAACACATCCACATAGGAGCAAACTTTCTCGTGATCGATACCGGGCATATCTATCTTTCTCGGTAAAATCCCCGTAGCTACCACAACCTCATCAAAACCATTCTGATCATAAACGTCCTTCCCAAACCGTGTATTGAGATGCAGTTGAACACCTGTTTCCTCAATTCTTGTATTGAAATAACGAATCGTTTCATGGAATTCTTCCTTACCGGGAATTTGCTTCGCCAGGTTAAGTTGTCCTCCGATTTCAGGAGAGGCTTCAAACAAATGAACCTCATGTCCTCTTTCCGCTGCAAGTGTTGCAAAGGTCAATCCCGCAGGACCGGCACCGACCACGGCAAGTTTTTTATTTTTGGCGGTAGCCGGGAAATTCAATTCCGTTTCATAACAAGCTCTCGGATTGACCAGACAAGTTGCTCTTGTATTTTTAAATACGTGGTCCAAACAGGCCTGATTACAAGCAATACAGGTGTTGATGGATTCCGGTTTACCGGCTTTCGCTTTGTTCACAAAATCTGGATCTGCCAGGAAGGGTCTTGCCATAGAAACCATATCAGCATGTCCATCGGCGAGTATTTGTTCGGCCAGTTCAGGAGTATTGATCCTGTTGGTCGTAATGAGCGGGATATTCACCTCACCCATCATTCTTTTGGTCACCCAACTGAATCCTCCACGGGGCACCATCGTTGCAATGGTAGGAACCCTTGCCTCATGCCAGCCAATCCCGGTATTGATGATCGTCGCTCCGGCTTTTTCGATGGCTTTCGCCAAAATGACGACTTCTTCCCAGGTACTTCCGTCGGACACGAGGTCAAGCATGGATAAGCGGTAGATGATAATGAAGTTCTCTCCAACCGCCTCTCTTGTCCTCCGAACAATTTCAATAGGGAACTTGATCCTGTTTTCATAGGTACCGCCCCATTCATCCGTCCGTTTATTGGTTTTTTTTACGATGAACTGATTGATCAAATATCCTTCAGAGCCCATGATCTCCACTCCGTCGTATCCGGCTTCCTTCGCCAGGGTAGCAGTTCTGACGAAATCGGCTATGGTTTTTTCAACTCCTCTTGAACTGAGGGCCTTTGGCCTAAAAGGCGTGATCGGTGATTTTATAGCAGAAGGTGCTACATTAAAGGGGTGATACCCGTAACGCCCCGTATGAAGGATCTGCATACAAATTTTGCCTCCTTCCCCGTGAACAGCATCGGTAACCACCTTGTGTTTTTTCGCCTGCCTTGAGGTTGTCAATTGTCCCGCAAATGGCGAAACCCATCCTGCCCTGCTTGGCGCGATCCCTCCGGTAACCATCAACCCTACACCACCTTTTGCCCGTTCTGCAAAATAGGCAGCCATCTTTTCAAACCCGCCCCTGGCTTCTTCCAGACCGGTATGCATTGATCCCATTAAAACACGATTTTTCAATTGGGTAAACCCAAGATCAAGGGGTGCCAGCAGGTGCGGATAAGGATTTGACATGATGCTTATTATTGTTTTGCCTAAAGATAGGGATGAATTTGGAAAGAGTACCAGTTTGCAGTCTACAGTCTTCAGACCTAAGTCCACAGTCTGTAGTTATAGACAAAAGGAATGGATATTGGGGGTAATTCGAAAGACAGCTTGTTCAATTGGGCTTTAATGAAAATATCTTAACATTTAATTGAACGTTTTTAAACAAACGATCACAATCGGGCCTTGTCGCTGGGTCGTGCATACCTCTAACATAATCCCCAAAATATCGATACCTTTTAATCTGCCTCCTCAACCTTTTGTTTGAATACAGATCAGGAAAACCCTCTTTTAAAAATTGAAGCACATCGGTAATGTCATCTCCTGCCTTCCTACAATTTAAGTAATCAAAAAAAACGATTTCCTCACCGTAAATTATAAGAATATGGCTAAAAGTGTAAGGAACTATTACATTTGAAAAATGATAGACATGTTTGTCCAAAAACTTTATTTGCTTCCTATTATAGTTGTTATTCTTGGGAGAAGTAAGGTCAAATATGCTTATGTAATGATTGAAGAATTCTCGCTTTCCTTTTCGGCCAGTCAATTCTGTCCTTGACTTATAACTGTTTGGATAAATTTTATAATCATTTAAACAAATAGAAACAATGGAATCACGTATTTCTTTTATTCGCAAACTATCAAACAGTTTGTTTTCATCTCCGTCCAGGCAGATCAAATTATTAGCTTTCTGTGGATGAGTTATTATTGTCTTTTCAACTGATGAACAACTCCCCATGTAAATGATAAAGCTCAAGAATAGCGGACCTGTAATTTTAAAAGACCTTTTCATAATGGAATTTCAAATGGTTTATTAAGAACATGAGAATAAAAGAATTGAGAACAGACGTGGCAGAACAGCAAAACAGCAGAACCTGCCTTACTGCGACAGCAGGCAAGGTATCCAATATCCAACCTGCCTGCTGACCACAGGAAGACAGGTGTAGAAGTTTTGAAACCCCTTGAACTCTTGGAACACGTAAAACAGTGAGCTTGCGAACTCTGAAACAGCTCGCTTCACGAGCCTATTCCTCCGGAATATCCTCCAGCAACACCGCATCCAGCATGCGCTGTTCGAGCCATTTCCGGTAAGGTGTGATCTCTCCGCGGATATACTTTTCAATGATAAGACTGGCAATTGGGGCAGCGTAGGTTCCTCCGAATCCACTATTCTCAATATAAACGGCGATAGCAATTTTGGGGTCATCCTTGGGAGCAAAGGCAAAAAAGATGGAGTGGTCTTTGCGGCTTCCCTGGTTATTTTCGGCTGTTCCTGTTTTCCCGCAAATCGGCAAGTCCCAGATAAAGGCATTTACTGCTGTTCCGCCCATTACGGCTTTCTGCATTCCGTCTATTACCGGACCGAAATGTACATCATCTATACCGACCTCGATTTTTTCATAAATTCTATCTTCCACCACATTACCTTCCGCATCTTTTATATCATTTACCAGGTGAGGTGTATAATAATGTCCACGATTGGCAATTATCGCCGCAAGATTGGCCATCTGAATATTGGTCATAAGCAACTCCCCCTGTCCGATCCCCATCGAACGTAGCCAAATGGAATACCAGTGAATTTCATTTTCATAGACCTTATCGAAATATTCCACTGTCGGATAATTCCCTTTTTTCTCCCCGGGAAAATCAAGCCCCAATCTTTTTCCCAGGCCAAACCTATCAAGATAATCATTAAACTTATCAAGACCTTTTCGGGGGGTCAGATACCCGTATTGATCAATAATTTCCCTGTAAACAGTAACAAAATAAGCATTACAGGAATGCTGAATTGCTGAAGAAACATTTGTACAGGTAGGATGAGCATGGCATCCGGTAAGCAACTGTCCATTGTAGTAATATCCCATATTACAGGTGACCGTTCTATTGGGATTCAGCAAACCTTCCTGCATGGCCACCAGCGCCACCACTGATTTAAAAAGTGAACCCGGAGGATACTGTGCAGAAGTCGCCCGATTGATAAATGGTTTATTCGGATCCAGTCGCAGGGTATCAAATGCTGCTCCTCTTGTTCTTCCAATAGACAAAACGTTTGGATCATAGGATGGAGCACTTACCATAGTGAGAATCTCTCCAGTATTCGGATCCAGGGCAACGATACTTCCCGCTTTATTCTGCATGAGTTCTTCGGCATAAGCCTGTAGCTCAATATCCAAAGTGGTCACGAGATCCAACCCTGATCGAGGATCGATATCCAGCGCACCATCCTGATAGGAATCCACTTCCCGCCCCATACTGTTTTTGAGAATTCGCCGAACCCCCTTTTGCCCCCGGAGGTAGTATTCATTATACCTTTCAAGACCTGATGAACCAATATAATCCCCTGGTTTATAAATCTCGGAAGAGTCTTTTACCTCTTTTGCATTTACTTCCCTAATATTTCCAAGCACGTGAGCCGCATAGGGAAAAGGATAACTGCGAACATTCCTCTGCTGAACATAAAATCCAGGGAATTCATATAAACTCTCCTGAAACCGGGTATAAACTTCCGGCGAAATATTCGTCATGAAAACAAAAGGAACTCTTTTGCTGAACCGAGGACTTCTCCAGTCTTTATTAATGGATTTTTTAAAATAGTCCTTATCTATACTCAGCAACTGGCAGAACTTTGCCGTATCCATCTCCGGATCTACCTGGTTATACGTAACGAGTAGATCGTACATCGGTTCATTATTTACCAGCAACTTTCCTGTTCGGTCATAAATTCCTCCACGGGAAGGATATAAAATTCGATTTCCGGTCGATACAGCATCAGCTCTTCTACGATAGGTATCGTCAATAACCTGAATAAACAATGCTCTGCCTATCAGTACGACAGCCGCCAGAGCAAACATTGCCTGAATGTAAAATTGCCGGTCACGAAGATTCCCAATCAAATTTAATAAGGCTTGGTTTTAAAAATAAAAGATACCATGATCACAAATCCCATAGAGATTACAAAGGAAGACAATGTCCTCAACAATATATCAACGATATAATAAAAGGTAAAGGCATCAACAGAATAGTAGAAAAACAGATGTAAAAACATAAGCGTACCTGCGTATCTGAGATACCAATTCAATCCATACTGTTCTCTGGTAGGTACATGATTCACATTATAGCCCTCCCTGGGTTCAAACCAATTTAATACCAATGGTCTGACATAAGCCGTAAATACGGCTGCACTTGCATGGATCCCTGGTGATTCGTAAAATATATCCACCAACAACCCAAGAACGAACGCAAGAAACAACTGCAAGGGTCTGGAAGTACCAAAGGGCATTGTAATGATGAGAATCGGGTAGAGAATGATATGAAAATGTCTGTACCCGCCAAAATCCATTGAAATACTCTTAAAAATCAGGCCCTGGGCCAATACCAGGACAACTAATCTCAATAATATCGGTCCTATTGCCCTGCTATTCATTTCCTTCCTGGTTCAATGATTCTAATTCCTCACTGAAGAGGTTATCTACAACATAAACATAATCCAGGTTGAGGAGATCTTCCAACAATTCAACCTTGATCGTATAATTATTACTACCTTCTCCAAGCGTAAAACTTTTGACGGTTCCTATCATCAGGTCCGGAGGAAATTTATTGGAGTATCCACTGGTTTGGATGGTATCCCCAATCTGAACATCCACGTGTTTGGGAATGGACTCCAGTGTCATTTCTCTATAATTAGTGCCTTTCCATACCAGGGAACCAAAATAACCGTTCCTGCGAATGGAAGCACTGATCGCAGCCTGACGGTGAAGGATAGTCATTACTTTTGAATATCGTTGGGAAACACCCGTAACTACACCTACGACCCCCTCTTTAGACACAACTCCCATATGCAGCTCCACCCCATGTTTTGCTCCCCTGTCAATGACAATGCTATTATTATTTCCTAAAACTGCCCGACTGATGATATCTGCAGGTATATAAGAATACTTTGGCTGGCTCGATTGCTCCAGCATGGTATCCACGACCGTTTCGTCAGAATAAAAAACATTATCCAGTTGACTTTTCAAAGCAGCGTTCTCTTTTTTAAGGGCTTTAATATCGCGTTTGAGTGTAAAATAGCTGGTAACGCCTTCCACCCGCTCATTCATATAACCAACAATGGTATTAGAAGAGCTGAAAAAGACCCTGTTCTGGTAGTCATTGTAACGAATGATGATAAAAAAACAAATCCCCTCCAGCAGGAAGAACATGAAATGACCGCCAAATCTCAGGAAGAACTGAAGGAAATTACTCATGGAGGTTCAACAATATTTTAAAAAACTATTGAAAGGCTAAGGAACAGGCTAAGGCTGAGGAATTAGAATAGAAACCCTTACAATAAACTCACATAATAGTCACTTGATAAAATGTGAACTTTGGCAAGTCTGAAAAGAGTTATTAAACCTCAGCCTTAGCCTTAGCCTCTGCCTGTAATTATTCAAATATTAATCCTTACAAGTTATACTGATCAACTACTCTGACGATCGATCAGGAAGGAGTATCGGTGCGTATTCTTAAGAGCGAGGCCGGTTCCTCTAACTACTGCTCTCAAAGGATCTTCCGCAACATGTACCGGAAGTTTCGTTTTTTGACTGATCCTGTTAGCAAGTCCTCTCAGCAATGCTCCTCCACCAGTTAGATACAACCCGGTTTTATAAATATCCGAAGCTAACTCCGGTGGTGTCATTTCAAGTGCTTTGAGAATCGCTTCCTCAATTTTGGAAATAGACTTGTCGATAGCCTGAGCTATTTCTTTATAAGTAACGATGATCTGCTTTGGAATACCCGTCATGAGGTCACGACCATTAACGGCAAATGGTTCGGGAGGCGTATCCAGTTCCGTAGAAGCAGCACCAACATTGATCTTGATCTGTTCGGCTGTACGCTCTCCGATCAGGATATTGTGATGGCGACGCATAAAGGCTATGATATCATTGGTAAACTCATCTCCGGCAATGCGAATGGATTGATCACAAACAATCCCCGATAAAGCAATAACGGCGATCTCTGTGGTTCCTCCACCTATATCGATAACCATATTGCCATTAGGCTCTTCCACATCAAGTCCTATCCCAAGGGCTGCAGCCATGGGTTCATAGATGAGGTATGTTTCTTTGGAATCGACGTGATCGGCAGAATCAAAAACAGCTCTCTTTTCAACCTCGGTAATACCTGAGGGGATACAAATCACCATTTTAAGATGAGAAAACATCCGGCGTTTGGTCCCGATCATTTTGATCATACCCTGGATCATATTTTCAGCGGCCTGGAAGTCGGCGATAACACCGTCCTTCAATGGTCTGACCGTTTTAATATCCTCGTGGGTTTTCTCATGCATTTGCATCGCCTTGGCTCCTACCGCTATCGTTTCCTTTGACAAACGGTTGATCGCAACGATTGAAGGTTCGTCCACAACTACTTTCCCATCTTGTATGATCAGCGTGTTCGCTGTACCTAAGTCTATAGCAAGTTCCTGCTTGAAGAAGCTGAATAACTTCATTTATATGTCCTATTTTTTTCCCGCGCCTGCACACGGTCTGCTTATTCATTCTGTCAATGGATAAAAATAATCCAATTCCAGCTATAAAACGCAAATCAACACAAAATTTGTGTAAATTTATAATAAAGAAGTCCAATATTTGTACTGTTACAAAGTCAACGCTATTAAGCTGACGTTATTTTTACACTATCCTGCTTATTTCCATCTCATTCAGGTTACAGGTACACTTTATGCAATTATAGCAAATTGGTTCATTATCAATGCGAATGGGATATTTGAGTTAGGGAAACAAACATTTTTCACATTACATGAACATTTTAGGGGTTTATCCACAATTTGTGGATTTTTTTATAGTGCATATATGGATAAGAAAAGCTATTTTTGTGCTTAACAACAACCCTTAAAATAAAAAAATCTTAGCAATGAAGTTTAGCGTATCGTCAGCAGAATTACTGAAGCAGTTGCAAATTGCAGGTGGGGCCATCGGTTCCAATCCGGTACTTCCTATTCTGGAGGATTTTTTATTCACCATTTCCAACAACAAACTAACCATCGCTGCGACCGACCTGGAAACATCCATCATCACAGAGTTGGAGGTAATGTCGGATTCTGACGGTGTAGTAGCTATTCCCGGAAAAATTCTTCTGGAAACGCTAAAAGCATTGCCACAGCAACCTATCACCTTTGCGATCGACGATAGCACCTACAGCATTGAGATCACCTCCGCTTTTGGAAAATATCGCCTTGCCGGTGAAAATGGCCAGGACTTTCCTGCTATCCCTGAAGCAGAATCCACCGATTCGATCACGCTTCCGTCACAGCGATTGGCACAAGGGATCAACAAAACCATTTTCGCTGCCAGTAATGACGAGCTTCGTCCTTCCATGACGGGTGTTTATTTTCAAATAGACTTCAATAAACTGATCCTCGTTGCTACAGATGCACATAAACTGGTAAAATATACATTCACAGATATTGAAAGTGAGGTGTCTACCTCTTTTATCGTTCCTAAAAAGGCATTGAATCTGCTGAAAGGTGCATTGCCTTCCGGCGATGAGGTCAATCTTTCTTTCAACAAAGCCCACACTTTCTTCTCTTTTGGTAACACTCAACTGATTACCAGATTGATCGATGCCCGTTACCCGGACTACAATGCAGTCATTCCCGTTGACAATCCTAACCTGTTACAGGTTAACCGGAGTGACTTCCAGAACTCGCTCAAACGTATCGTTATCTATGCCAACAAAACAACCAACCAAGTCGTTTTGAACATCAATGAAGGCAGCCTGACAGTGTCTGCACAGGATCTTGATTTTGCTAATGAAGCTACGGAACAGCTTACCTGCAACTATGACGGTGACCCGCTGAATATTGCTTTTAACGCAAAATTCCTGGTGGAAATGCTGAACGTTCTGGAATCTGAAGAAGTAAAAATTGAGCTTTCGGAACCTTCCCGCGCAGGAATTTTATCTCCTGTAGAAGAGGTTGACGGAGAGGAGATTTTGATGCTGGTAATGCCGGTGATGTTGAGTAATTAATTTCGGTTGCTGGTTGCTGGTTACTGGCTACAAAGCGGCTTCTACTACGTCGCGGGCAGAGGACATTTTAGGTTTCCAGTATTTGGATTTGGAAATATTATCGATCACCACACCCCGGGAAGTGCTGTGGATGACTTCTATGCCGTCACGTGAATTGGTAACTACCATAGCTACATGAAAAACCCTTCCGGCTTTGCTCCTTTTAAAGAAGATCAGGTCTCCTGATTTCACCTCATCCAGAGAGATTTTTTTACCCTCATTGGCCTGAGTTCTGGAACTTGTTGACACTTCAATGTCAAACTCTTCCAAAACATAATGGGTAAAACCCGAGCAATCAAATCCGCGGGGATCACGCCCTGCATAGCGATACGATGCACCTAATTGCTCTTTAGCATAATTAGTAATATCACGACGAAGCTTGTCCTCTTTTGATAAACGTACATCCTCTTTTACGTCATTTTCTGAAGACCCCATTACGGAAACACATTGGGTCAGTCCAAAGGTGATAATGGCTAGAAGAATGAATATCCGGATCATTTTTTTCATATAACTGCTCTTTAACTCGGAAACACAAACGACCGGACTTTTCAAATTATTATCCCAGGAACTCAAATATATCCCTGTCGGGCAAGAAGGAAAATCGCCTCCGGAAGGATTTTTGCAGGTCAAAAGACAGGGAAATTGTTTTGACAACTGCCTCCCTTCCCGCGTCAACTATTGGTTGTCCGGCGTAATCTATACATACCGAATCCCCGGAATATTCGATGCCGTTTTCGTCGAATCCAATACGATTCACACCAACGGTGTATGCCTGGTTTTCAATTGCCCTTGCCGTGAGCAATTGTTGCCAGGCAAAACGACGTTTATCAGGAAAATTGGCTACATAGATCAGCAGATCATAATCATCGGTATTGCGGCTCCAAACCGGAAATCTCAGGTCGTAGCAGATCTGGGGCATAATTTTCCAGCCTTTGTAAGGTATGAGTATACGCTGCGTTCCCGCCGTATAATATTGATGCTCTCCGGCAAATGAGAACAAGTGACGTTTATCATAATAAAAAGTTTCCCCTTCGGGAGTAACGAATAGCAGGCGATTATAGAAACTTCCCTTATCCCTGATAATACAGCTCCCCATAATGGCAGCAGAAAGATCAGTCGCTTGTTTTTTCAGCCACTGGATTGTTGGGCCTTCCATAGTTTCGGCCAGCTTTTCCGCATTCATACTAAATCCGGTGGTGAACATTTCCGGAAGAATAATGAGGTCGGTTTGACCTTTGAGCGGACTTAAAATTTTGGAAAAATGTTCGAGATTTTCCTGTTTTTGCTCCCATAACAGGTGATCCTGAACAATAGAAAGGCGAAGGGCATTCATATTTTTTATTGCAAGGTAATGATTTATAATGCTAAATTGCCAAAATGGAAAAGGCGCAGACTCTCAAATGGAATCTGCGCCTCATTGCAATGTTTATCTTAAAAAGCTTAAGCTGATATTTATTCAGCTGCTTCTTCGGTTGCTTCTTCTCCTTCGGCCCCTTCTTCTCCTTCGACTCCTTCTTCACCTTCTTCGCCTGCCTGCTGACTACGCAATGCACGTGGTACTTCGACAGTTGCAACTGGAGTTCCTCCCGGATTCATAATCTCCACACCTTCGAGTTCTGCGATGTCTCTTACACGAACAGACTGGCCAATCTCGAGAGTAGAAATATCAAGCACTAACTCATCCACCAAATGTTCCGGAGTCGTTTTGATAGTAATTCTACGAAGATTTTGCTGCATTGACCCCCCGATCTTAACACCAGGAGCCTGGCCTTCGAATTTCACAGGAACCTGAACGGTAACCTTACGTCCATCCAACAACTCAATAAACTCGATGTTTTCAATTTCATCCGTTACAGGGTGGAAGGTTCTGTCCTTAACGATACAGGTATGCTTTGAGCCGTCAATATCAATTTCAGCCAACTTAAAACTGGCAGTATAGATCAAAGGCTTTATATCTTTGAAAGAAACACCAAAGTGAGTGGCATCTCCCATACCATACATAGCGCAAGGGATCAATCCTTCACGTCTCATAGCCTTGGTGGCTTTTTTACCTGTTTCAGTTCTTTTCAGTCCTTTAATTGCAACCGTTTCCATTATATCTTTATTTAATACTGATTTTCAACAAAAAATGAGCCCGAATTGACTTTCCTGGTCAAAACGGCACGCAAAGATAGTAGTTTTTTCTAAAAAAAGAACTATCGACACAGAAGTTCTATAAAATTTCTTTGGCTCGAAGGAATAATAACAAAACACAAATAAGTACAACTGCTGCCGCCAATCCTATTTGCATCCATTGAGTCTGAATCTTCCTGATACGGCTTTCCACATAAAACGGGTTAGGAGCATTGGGCGTTCCCTGTCCGAAACCGGACTCCCAGTTTTCAAAATCCCCGTTATCAAGGGTAGGCAAAAGTAAGGATAAAGTAAAGGCTGAATCTGTCGGCGGAACTGTATAATGAAAGCTGTCAACTACGGCTCCTCTTCTGGAAAACAACCCTAAGGTTTCCTCCCGTTTGTTCAGACCAAAATTCAACCCGGACACTACATTATAAGCCGTAGGAAAGGTTCTGAAAAACTTCGCAGAGTCCCGACAAACTACCAGGTAATCATTTGGCGGAATTACTACATCCGGCAATACAAATTCATTTTTGCGATCCGTAAGCACCCAGCCTTCCATGTTAATTATCTCATCGGTCTGATTGTGTAGTTCAACCCAGTCCCCTGTCTTCTTGCTGTAAGGGCAAACTTCATTGATCATCAGTTTTCCGGCAAGCGGATGTGTGTATTTCTCAAAAACAGCTTTTATCTCATAAGTTTCCTTTTCCAGGTCAAGTTCAAAGCCGCGAACCTCGTCATCCACTTCGACACCTTCCCACCCCACAAACCTGTAGCCATAATCAGCCACCGCTCTCACGGTGATCGGATACTTTTCAAAATATTTTCCCTGCAAAGGTTTTTGTCGAACCTCCAGATTGTTATTTATATAAACCGTCCCTCCTGTGCTGGCCTGAACAGATACATCTATCATCGGGCCTGTTGAAAAATAATCCATCAGTTGCATCCGCAAATAGGAAGGTCTTTCCGCTGCAAAGGTTCTCATGATGCGAACCTGATGCTGCCATTTCTCAAAACTCAGATTCCAACGATCAATATGGCGAGGCATTTCAGGCAACAAAACCTGATACATATCATCAATTTTACGCCCAACTCTTTCGCTGGCAAATGACTCATTGAGGTGGTCTGCAAACCGATTCACAAAAGTCCTCTCAAAATCAGGATTCTCCAGCAATTTCCGTAAAAACAACGTACTCCATGGTGGATTTGGCCAGCGAGGACCATTAGTTTTTGTGTGAAACTTAAGACTGTTATTGCGGTATGCGTCATCATCATGCAACCCAAACCCCCAATCGGTATCATAAAGGATCCAACGCCAGCGGCCTTGCTCTGTCCGGGGGCGCCAATACTTAATATTTCCGCCGGCATCCTGATTATCGAAATAGATCTGGGCAATCTGATAATCGATGAAGTTGGTCACCTCTATTTGAGACTGAACCCAATAATAATTTTGCGGAATACTCAGATCATTTTCCTTGACGAAAGACAATAATTCTCCATAATTTTCCTTATCACCACGCTTGCTGATAAAGCGATGTTCCATGAGGTCAATGCTATCCTTGTCCGCCTCTGAATGGCTTTGAAGAAAGTATCTGTTGATCTTTTCCCGGATGTTATAAATCCCCCAATAGGTACCATTAATATAAACATGGGAAGGCCGGTAAGCCTGTGTTTCAATATCCCAGTCCTCGACCAATCCGGTCATAAGCCCATCCCGAAAATGTGATTTTCTGAAGTCACTTCCCGAGTTCCTCAACACCAGAAATTTATACTTTTTAGGTTCTCCCTTACCAAAAACCGGATGTTTGATCCTGTTTTCCCCATAACGATTACGTGCTACAAGGGCAAGCGATTTTTGAGGAAACAAACGACTCATGCCGCCAAAAAGTCTCAACCCGGTTAGATTATTGTAAACATTGGAACCGTCACTCTCAAAAATATCCACGTGGACGCGAACTTCCTTACGACTCCAGAAATTGGCTCCGGGTTTGGTCCACAGGGAATCTACTGCGTGAGTTCCTTTCATGAACATACCATTGACGGGGTCAAATAAAACATAAGGCGTTACCCCAATGGAAACGACTGGAAAATCGGTAGGTGGTTCATCGATGAAGTAGGTTTGCCCAACCTCTCTTTTTTTACTTTTATGGCGATAAGCCAGTACCCTAAGTACGCTTGTTTCATTGATAACGATGGGTTTGGAATAAAACCTGGAGCGGGTAGAGGGGCGAGTGCCATCAAGGGTATAATAGACCGAAGAGCCGGGAGCGGTAATTTCTACCTCCACTTCATCCATATAAAAACCGCCTTCTGCCGAGAAGTTGACTTCAATTGGCTCTTCCGGTTTGACTCCTCCGTCTCCCTGGGACCGGAGAACAGCACTAAAGGCAGTGAGGAGGAATATCAGAAAAATAGTCCTTTTCAATGGCGTTGGTCTGGTTAAAAAATGTTGTCTCGGATCACAACCAGATCTCCGAGGTTTTAGAAATCTCGGAGGTCTTTCTACGCAACCCGGAAAACGGGATATTTTACGAAGTTATAACTTTTTTGTTAATAGTGGGAAATAGTATCAAAATTCTTACACATACTACTTTGATTTTGAGCAGATAAGGATAAAGAAGCAAGTCGATTCCTGTCCTAAGGTAGCAATGGGATATATTTTTCTAGTTAACATAAACTTTCCGAATTCATTTTATCTGTACAGATAAAACTACCCTAAACTAGCTTCACAATGGATGATATTCTATCGCCCCAAACAAAAACCCGCTTACTGCAACACAATAAGCGGGTTTATTGACACACCTAATGAACTTGCCTGGAGGCCTGACAGGTTAGGTGGTTACGATTTTTCAATCAATACCTCTCCATCCATTTCCTCTGGAATTTCTTCTCCCATTAAGGTCAGGATTGTCGGAGCGATATCTGCCAGCTTTCCATCTTTAACTGTGTATTGATCAGCTCTCTCGCTTACCAGGATGAATGGTACCGGGTTCATCGTATGTGCCGTGTGTGGAGAACCGTCATCATTAACCATGAAATCAGAGTTCCCGTGATCGGCGATAACGATGGCATCATATCCGTTTTTCAAGGTGGTTGCCAAAAGGCGTTTAAGACATGCGTCTACTGTTTCCGCAGCTTTCATCGCCGCTTCAAAAACTCCGGTATGACCCACCATATCGGTATTGGCATAATTCAAACAGATGTAATCAGGTTTATTGGTTTCAATATCCTCAATAATAGCATCGGTAATTCCGATGGCACTCATTTCCGGCTGCAGGTCGTAAGTCGCCACTTTCGGAGATGGAATGAGGATTCTGCGTTCGCCTTCAAATTCCTCTTCACGTCCGCCGGAGAAGAAAAAGGTCACGTGTGGATATTTTTCTGTTTCCGCAATGCGTACCTGTGTTCTGCCGTAATTGGAAAGTACCTCTCCGAGTGTATTACTTAAATTATCTTTTTCAAACAACACCTGGATATTCTTGAAGGTATCATCGTAACGCGTCATGGTAAAATACTCCAGATCGAGCTTTTTCATATCGTATTCCGGCATATCCTCCTGGGTAAGTACGATAGAAATTTCGCGAGGTCTGTCGGTACGGAAATTGAAACAAAGGGCGACATCGCCGTCTTTAATTTTTCCGGAATCACCCCCGCAGAAAATCGGCTTTACAAATTCATCCGTCACCCCATCCTCATAACTTTGCTTTAAAGCTGCTACCGCATCGTCCGTTTTAACCCCCTCTCCTTTAACCATCACATCATAAGCCAGCTTCACTCTTTCCCAGCGCTTATCCCTATCCATTGCGTAATAACGACCAATTACACTGGCCAGCTTAGCAGATTTACCTTCATTATGCGCGAGCAAATCTTCCAGATAGGCAACACCGCCATGGGGATCTGTATCACGACCATCGAGGAATGCGTGGATATAAACTTCTTCCAGGCCTGCTGTATCCGTTATATCACAAAGCGCCTTTAGGTGGTTAATGTGAGAATGCACTCCTCCGTCGGAAACCAATCCAAAAAGGTGCAGGGCTTTATTCTTATCCTTTGCTGTTTGAATAGCTTTTTTCAACACTGCATTGTGTCGCAGCTGATCCTCCCGGATGGTTTTGTTGATCCTTGCCAATTCCTGGTAGACGATCCTTCCGGCTCCGATATTCATGTGGCCTACTTCAGAATTTCCCATTTGACCCTCCGGCAATCCTACCTGTTCTCCGTAGGTTACGAGTTCCGAGTTTGGATATTTTTCATAGAGCCCATCCACAAAAGGAGTCGGTGCTTGATAAATTGCACTTACCTCCGGTTTAGGACCATGTCCCCATCCATCGAGAATTATTAAAATTACGCGTTGATCTGCCATGTTTTGAGTATTTTTAAATGAGCTTAAACTCCCTGAGAGCAAAGTCAGGGAAATTCTATCAGGTTAGGGCAGAAAGTCACTTTTTTGAGTTTTTTACGTCTCAAAAAAACAGGGACTTCCCAAGGCTGCAAAGGTAACTAAAATGATGCTTTTTGTAGTAACAATTTGGTAAAAAGGCGAAGGCTAAGGCTGAGGCTGAGGATAGGTCAAAAGTGTCAATAAAACTTAGTGCTGAGTTTCGAGTTTCGGGTTGCGGGTTTTTCCGTTAAAGGTGATATTTTAAAGTTTCAGTTCGTAAAAAAGAACCTTTAAAAAGGAGGAACCTTTTGATGCACTAGTTAAAAGAACCTCCGCCTTAGCCTTAGCCTCCACCTAAATTCAGTTTTACTGATTCATAACTAAAAAAGTAGTAATTTTAAGGTTATCCTTCTTACCTGAATCTTCAATATTTGAAAAAGAAAAAACTGTGCATCATGAATAAAATAAGTTTCAACTCTAAGGTATTGATCATCTTTTTGTTTCCGGTGATCTTTGTAATCGATGCCTGCGTTACCAATCCGGTTACCGGCAAGAAGGATTTTATGTTATTATCCGAAAAACAGGAAATTGCCATGGGGGCAGCTTCTGACCCATCCATTGTCGGCAGTTTTGGTTTGTACCCGAATGATGATATTCAAAAATTCATCGATGAAAAAGGACAGCAAATGGCCAAAATCTCCCACCGTGCTAACCTTAATTATGAATTCAAGGTTCTGGACTCTCCGGTGGTTAATGCCTTTGCCTTGCCAGGAGGTTATGTTTATTTCACGAGAGGCATTTTGGCCCACTTCAATAATGAAGCTGAATTCGCAGGTGTCCTCGGTCATGAGATAGGCCACATCACCGCTCGCCACTCCGCCAAACAATACAGCAAACAGATCGTTGGACAGCTGGGATTGATCGTTGGCATAGTGGTCTCTGAGGAGTTTGCCAAATATGCAGATGTTGCCAATACAGGTATGCAGCTGTTATTCCTGAAATTTGGTCGGGATGCGGAAAGTGAATCAGATCGCCTCGGGGTGGAATACTCCACTAAAATCGGTTACGATGCTCATGAAATGGCCGGATTCTTCGAAACCCTCAACCGTCTTAGCGGAGGACCGGAAAACAGGATACCTGAATTTGCCTCAACTCACCCTGACCCGATAGATCGTCACAATAAAACTGATGCCCTGGCCGATGAATGGCAGAAAAAGGATACAAGATCGAGATATGCAGTGAATCGCAACAACTACCTCAGAATGATCGAAGGGCTTGTTTACGGAGAAGATCCTCGCCAGGGATTTGTGGAAAACAATAAGTTCTACCATCCTGAACTCAAATTTGAATTCCCGGTTCCTTCAGGCTGGCTGACCCAAAATTCACCGTCACAATTCCAGATGGCTCCGGAAGACGGTAAAGCTTTAATGGTGCTTACCCTGGCCCAGCAAAATTCCCTCAGAAGTGCAGCAGACAGCACCCTGCTTCAGTTTCAATTGAATCAGGTAAGCCGGAAAAATGTAACGGTCAACGGCATTCCTGCCATTGAGTTGGTCGCCGATCAAACTACTGATCAACAGGGACAAACCCTGCCGCAGGAACAACAGATCAGAACGCTCACTTACTTCATCCAGTACAATAATTTGATCTATAAAATCATGGGGTTGAGTCTGAAGCAGGACTTCGCAACTTATGAAAACAAGTTCTTGCGAACGATGCAGAATTTTAAGCAATTAACCGATCAAAGCAAACTGAACAAAAAACCTGAACGGATCCGCATCAAAACCGTGACCAAAAGCGGAACCTTTAAAGAGGCTCTTCGAGCACTTAATCAACCGAGTGACCGCCATGAAGAATTATCCATCCTGAACGGGATGGAACTTACCGGCCCGGTCACCAAAGGGATGCTGATCAAAACGATTGGGGAGTAGGTATCGGGTTACAGGTTACGAGTTGCGGGTTGCGGAGATTCCAAGCCATACTATTTTTTCGAAAAAATAGTATGGCTTAATAATGAACCCCGAAACACGCAACTCGTATCTCGAAACATTTACAGGGAACCTTTCTTTTCAAAGAGCTGTTATCGCTCTAAACAAAATATTTACTCAATTGTCTCATACTTATAACTATCTTTGCACCATGGCAAAAGAGACAAAAAGACAAAAGCAGGTTGGAGAATTGGTGAAACGCCATTTCAGTTCAGTATTACAACAGGAAGGTGGATACATTTATGGCCACGAGCCTCTGGTGACAGTAACTTCGGTTAAAATGTCTGCAGACCTTGGATTGGCCAAAATATACCTCAGTATTTATAATACGGAAAATAAGCAAGCGGTTATCCTCGAGATGGAAGCTGCCTATCAAAAACTTCGTCAGACCTTATCACAACGGATAAGAAAACACGTTCGCAGGATTCCGGACATAGCATTCTACATGGACGAAACCATTGATGAAATGTATCGGGTGGACAATCTTTTCCAGCGTCTGTATGATGAAAATCAAATGGGCGATGACCGTGAGGAAGAGGAGGAATAAAAAGACATTTGGATTATTAGACCATTTCTCTTGTTAGACTTTTAGAAACTATAAACCTACGCTACTTTTTAAAAATCTCCTCAAAACCTGTCCGGTTCTGCTTCCAGCATAATTTCCAGAATCACTTCGTAGACATCATCAGGATTTGGCTTTGAATAATAATCTCCGTCGGTAGCATAGGCCGGTCTGTGAGCCTTGGCTGTAATAGTTCGTGGTTGAGAATCCAGGTAGTTATAGCCTTTCTGTTCCTCCAAAACATGTCGCATCATATAAGCTGCTGCTCCTCCAGGAACATCCTCATCCAGAAAGATTATCCTGTTGGTCTTTTTCAAAGACTCTACAATGCTATGTTCCAGATCAAAGGGTAAAAGCGTCTGCACATCGATTAGTTCGACGGAAATTCCCAGTGACTCAACCATTTCCATAGCCTCCTGAGCTATTCTGACGCAAGATCCATAAGTAACCAAAGTAATATCCGTTCCTTCCTGGAGGACTTCAGGTTTTCCTAATGGGACGGTAAACGTTTCGAGATTATCAGGCAATTTTTCCTTCAACCGGTAACCATTCAGGCATTCGATCATGATAGCAGGGTCATCTGATTGCAACATGGTATTGTACATACCTGCCGCCTGAACCATATTCCGGGGAGTGAGAATATAAATACCTCGCAGCCCACCCAGCAGGACACTCATCGGTGATCCCGAATGCCAGATACCTTCCAGCCTGTGGCCGCGGGTACGAATGATGGCCGGAGCCATCTGAATATTGTTAGACCTGTATCTCAATGTAGCGAGATCATCAGACAATGGAGAATATGCATAAATAAGATAATCCAAATACTGAATCTCGGCAATAGGTCTCAATCCACGCATGGCCATTCCGATCGCCTGTCCCATGATGGTCCACTCCCGGATACCCGTATCAAAAATACGGTGCTCTCCGTGTTTGGCCTGCAACCCTGCAAACCCCTGGTTCACATCCCCGATCTGTCCTACATCCTCCCCAAAGGCATAGACATCTTTTCTGTTGGCAAAGGTTCTGTCAAAAAAGGTATTGAGCACTTCAAACCCGTTGATTACGGGAGAACTTTCCGAAAACTCAGCTTTAATTTCGGGCACTTTAAGAGCAGACTTATCAGTTTCGCTATACAGGTGACTGTGATACCGCCTGTCCATTCTTGTATTAATATCATCGAGAAAAGCCTGCAAAGTTTCCTTTTCAGCAATCTGCTCTTTTCTCATCCGATAGAGCATTTTTTTGACATTCATTACGATCTCCGTCCGGAACGGGTTAATTAACTTCCCAAGCTCCGCTGAAATTTCAATCACTTCAGGATCTGAAATCTGCTGGAGAATTGTATCGTAAACTGCCTTTATTTCCTTGAGTTTCTCCTGAATCGGATTATAATAAGCTTTCCAGGCTTTGTTTTTGGCTTGCTTGACTTCCCGGGCAGCCTGTTTTTCAAGTTCTTCCAGTGTTTCTTCCTCTGCCACCTTACTACCAACGATCCATTTTCTGAATTGCAAGTTGCAATCATATTCGGCCTCCCACGCTAACCGGTCTTTGGATTTATACCTTTCATGAGAACCAGAGGTAGAATGCCCTTGAGGTTGTGTCAATTCATCTACATGAATAAGGGCAGGTGTATGAGAACCTCTTGACATGGTAACTGCCTCCTCGTATACTCTGCACAATGCGGGATAATCCCAGCCATTCACCCGGTAAATCTCAATCCCATTCGTGCCTTCTTCTTTTTGCAGACCTCTGAGTGCACGGGAAATACTCTCTTTTACGGTTTGCAACTTTTTGGGAACTGAAATGGCATAACCGTCATCAAAAACAGATACCACCAATGGAATTTGTGTTACCCCTGCAGCATTCATTGCCTCCCAGAAGGCACCTTCCGATGTACTTCCATCGCCGATATTGCAGAAACAAACCTCATTACCTTCATTGGAAAACTGATTACCTTTCAACTGGGGACTTTCCCGATAAACCTTTGAAGCATAAGCAAGACCAAATCCACGCGCCATCTGTCCTCCTGTGGTAGAAATATCCGAGGACAGGTTATACATATCTTTTTGAGGGAGCCAATTCCCGTTTTCGTCGATCAACGGAGTGGCATGGTGACCATTCATCTGGCGACCACCCGAGAAAGGGTCATTATTGCCATCAGCATATAACTGGGCAAAAATATCTTCGATGGAACACAAGTCCATTGCAATTAATAGCGTATGCCCACGATAATAATCAGCTCTGAAATCTCCCTTTTCAAAAACCTTGGCCATCGCGACATGCAGCAGCTCCTTCCCATCATCGTAAACCCCGAATTTCGCACGACCGATGAGCACTTCTTTCCGAATGGACAAACTAACTTCTCTACTTACACAACAAGTGTAGTAGTCCTTTAAAACCTCTTCACGACTCATTTTAATTTTTTGCCTTTCCTGTAAGTATGTTCTGCTCAAAGTGGAAAAAATTGTAAGGGATGGGCCAATTCCCGGATTAACTTTTGTTGTAACAAAAAACGATGTGCGCAGGTTTCAGAAAAGGCACGAGAACAGCAGGTTAGGTTTTTTCAGGTCATCTGTGTCATGGCCAAAGTGTTCCTGAATACAAGCGTTTTTGTCAACAATTCTTGATAAAAATTAATACAAATATACGAATTATTTAATGCAGGATTTTTTTTACCTTCGGTCCAGAACACTCAAAACCATGGAAAAAAACACCGATTCGAACAATAAGAAACCCCAGTGGCTACGCATATTAGAACAACAAAGCTGGCAGGCTGAACTGGTAATTTCAGGTATTGCCATTTTCGGTTCTTTGCAGTTACCTGATGTTTTATTCAGCATTGCAGATGAAGTTCTGGTCCGCTTTTCTGACGACAGTCTGACCTACCTTCAGTACTTCTTCATCTATCTGTTGATAGGCGTCAGATTCCTGATTGCCGGATTTATTATTCATTTCGTTTTGAGGGCATTATGGGTTGGAATGTTGGGTCTGGTGTCTGTTTTTCCGCAGGGAATTCGGGAAAAAAGTTCTATGCACTCGGCCGATTATCTTAAAAAATTCAGGGCAGAATTTTCGGATATCAACAAATTCAATCAAAAACTGGATAATTTTTCAAGCCTGATTTTATCTGTTTCTGCCGCAGCTGTGCAAATATTCCTGCTCATCGCTTTTTGGGTCCTCGTCGTCATTTTGTTCCATAATTTACTTTTAATGGTGTTCTCTGTGCCGGTTGCTTCCACCATTATCAAAGTGATGGTTTTCATCTTAATTATTTTCGGTTTTTTGATTTCTTTACTGAATTTTGGAAAAATCAAGGAATCTACAATTGCCAAAAAGCTTCAATACCCTATAACTCGTGGGTTTAACAGGGTTTTTACCCATATTTTTTACGAACCTTACCTTTATATATTCATGACCCTGAGCACCAACCTATCCATTAAAACCAAGCATAAAATCCTGGGAATTTTTCTGCTTTTCACCCTCACAGCCCTGTTTAGCTTTGACCTCTCCTCTTCGAGTGTTCAGTACTTCTCGCCCCAAAGTTATTTCAACATGAATCAAAGTCCTGACATTTCCATGGGTTCCAATTATGAAAACTCCCTTAGCGAAAAACGAATCCTGCGCCCGGTCATACAATCCGAAATAATTTCGTCAGACCACATCAAATTATTTATACCCTGGTTCGAAAGGGAAGCATATACCAGGGAAGAAGTTTGTGGAAACCCTTCCCCTCCCGACAGTCTTTCTCAAACCGAAAAAAGACATTTCAAATACAGGTTTGAAAACAATTGCATGTCTGATTACTACAAAATATCCATCGACGACAAGATTCGTTCAGGACTGGTATTCAACAAACATTATCATCAAAACGGTGGAGAAAAAGGATTTCAGACTTTTATTGCTTTAGATTCTTTGGAAAATGGCCGACACCTTTTAAAAATCGAAAAAGGATACACAAATGAAGAAGGTAAAAATGCTGAACAATACATTTCATTTTACCTGGAAAGGAATCAGTAACAACCCGTTCCTTACTTCCACGGGCACGATACCTAAATAATCGGACAGACATCGATGGCTTTTAGCTTCCTTATTTATATTTGTATGGTGAACTTATCACCCAAAACCGGCTATCATGTTCAATAAGACCTTTTTTATCCTCCTGGCCCTGATCCTGCCGGCCATTTGCTACGGACAAATAGAGCGAACTCCGGAGGAAATGGCCGTGGATTATTACAAAGAAGCAGAAGCCTACCTGCTGGACAATAATTTCAAACAAGCCAGACGGTTATTTGAAAAAGCCATAGAAATGAATCCCCGAATGGCAGCCTCCTTTCGCGGACTGGGTTTGTGTTATGAACTGGATGCCAATTTCACCGAAGCACAAAAAGCTTACGAAAAAGTCCTGGAGATCGATTCTTTGTTTTCAAGAGTCCTCTATTACCAGATAGCCGAGATATATTATAAAAATGAAGAGACTGAAAAAGCACTGGAGTATTTCCAAAAATTTGATGACCTGCAGGAAAAGGATTACACGCTTTTCGGGCTGAACGGTCCCAGAGAAGTGCAATACGAACTGGAGTATCTTGAAAAATTACCCGGCAATATCAAAGCCTGCCAAATCTCGCTTGACTCAGCCAAGTTTGTCAATATCACCACCGTTCATAACCTTGGCTCCGCAGTAAACACCGAAGCCATTGAATATTTCCCCTTCCTTTCCAACGATCAACGGTTGTTATTTTTCAACCGAAGAAAAAACGACTTTTCGGATGAAGATCTTTATTTCAGCCGGATCATCGACGGTGAATGGATCAACGGAGCCCCCATGCGGGATCTGAACACTTCGGGCAATGAAGGCATGCCAAGTCTTGTTAGGGACGGTCGTAAAATGTATTTCACCGCCTGTGGCCGGCAGGGCGTATTGGGAACGTGCGACATATGGGAGGCACAAATCCAGGGCCATCAGATAGAATCCATCGACCAATTGGATGGTTTTGCGAATTCACATGAATGGGAATCCGAAGCGGCTGTGAGCTGCGATGGCAGTACTTTATTTTTCGCCAGCACCCGGGAAGGAGGCGAAGGAGGTACTGATCTATGGTACAGCATCAAACAAAGCTCAGGACTTTGGTCTCGCCCGATCAATCTAGGTCCAAAAATAAACACACCTTATGATGAAGAATCCCCCTTTGTAACCAATGATGGGAAAACGCTTTATTTTGCTTCCACAGGTCATCTGGGACTTGGGGAACAGGATATTTATGTGAGCTGGTACGATGAAAAAGCCAAAGGCTGGAGTGTGCCTATCAATCTGGGCCCTCCCGTAAACTCGCCATTTCGGGAATTGGGATTTTTTCTTTCCGCAGACGGGCGAACCGGATATTTTGCCAGTAACCGCCCCGGTGGATTTGGCAAAATGGATATTTACAAATTTGAATTAAATGAAACGCTTTTCAGTGAGCCGATCACCTTTGTAGAAGGGTTTGTCAGAGATTCCATCACCAGCGAACCATTAGCCACCACTGTAAATATCAATGGCAGAGAATCAATTCAAACGGAAGAAGACGGCCGGTTTTTTCTTTGCGTAGGTGCCGATGAAATCCTCGATTTCCATGTAGAGCACAAAGGATACCTCCCGCTCAATGCACAGCATGCAATACCGGAATGGGATAATAAACAGTTTTATGTTATCGAATTACTGTTGCAAAACATCGACGCTATACTTTTCCCTGAATCCATTGAAGAACCGGAACCGGAACCAAAAGAAGAGGAAGAAGAACCTCCAGGTGAAAAAGAAGTAACCTACACCTGGACCACCTATTTCCAGTTTGACCAGGCACAGCTTACTCCGCATGAGATGAACAAACTGGTCGATTTTATTGAAGATGTAAAAGGTAAAAACATCCAAAAAGTAGACATCGTCGGATATGCTGACGATATCGGTGATGACTCCTACAATCTCAACCTGTCCGAAGAACGGGCCAAAACCGTAGCCATGATGCTCATTGAGCACGAAATGATCGTGGATAAAATCTACATGGAAGGAAAAGGAGAAATCAAGGATAGTGCACCCAAGATCAAAAACCGTCGTGTGGACCTGAAGGTTTTGGTGGTGGAATGAAAACACATAGCCACATAGCACACAAAGTTATTTCAGCACGTTGTGTGCTATGTGGCTATGTGTTTAAATCAAAATATTCCAGCCTCAACTCCTCTCCGTCAAATACCGCAAAAGAATAAAAATTGAGCCAGTCTCCCAGGTTTACATAACGGGTTTTTCCATTTTTGAGCAAATGATCGATGGGTAAGTGGCGGTGACCAAAGACAAAATAGTCGATGTCAAGCGTTTCCAGTTTTCGGTTGCAATAGGCTATAAGCCATTCTTTATCTTCCCCGAGGAACTGGTTTTCATGTTTATTGGCTTCCCTGCTTTTGTTGGACCAGAAGTTGGCCAGTTTGATGCCAAAATTTGGATGCAGTCTGGCAAAGAGCCATTGACAGGCCCGGTTGGCAAAGATCTTTTTGATCATTTTATACCCGTGATCCCCGGGCCCCAGCCCATCGCCATGACCGATAAAGAAAGTCTTCCCGTGGATCTCTCGGATAATGGGTTTCCGATAGATGGGAATCTCCATTTCTTCCTCAAAATACTTAAACATCCACATATCGTGGTTGCCCGTGAAGAAATAGATGGGCAAACCACTATCCCTGAGTTCGGCAAGTTTTCCGAGTAGCCGCACATAACCTTTGGGAACAACCGTTGAGTATTCAAACCAAAAGTCGAATACATCCCCCACCAGATAAAGCGCTTCTGCGTCCTCCTTGATCTGATCGAGCCAACGAACTAACTGTCGTTCTCTTTCCCTGCTTGTAAATTTAGCGTCTGATCCCAAATGAAAGTCCGAAGCGAAATATGTTTTCTTTTTACTCACAAACAATTTTGGTTTACCGTATAATTCCAGGAAAATTTCCTGTTGGTCCTTTTTTTATTGCGTATTAAGCATAATTTTATGCAACGTTTTCTTTAAAAAGCTTGAGCCACAAATGCACGAATGACATTTAGCTCTGGATGGATTCTACATTGGTGTAATTCCTCAAAAAACAAAATATTCGTGGATTCGTGGCTTTATTACACGAAAAATCATTTTTAAAAGAAAACTCAATAATTTTATGTTCAACACTGCAAAATGACGATTTTAAAACCGAACAGACAAAAATAAATCCATGAATTTAGACTTAAAAGGCAAAAATGCACTGGTAGGAGGAAGCAGCCGGGGAATTGGCAAAGCCAGTGCGATGGAGTTAGCTGCTCTTGGTGCAAATGTCACGCTGATCTCCCGTTCTCCCGAGATCATGGCCGACGTTCTAAAGGAACTTGATCACAGCCAGGGACAAGAACACGACTTCCTCGTTGTTGATTATTCCGACCATAAAAGTGTCAAAAAACAGATCAAAGCCTATTTGACCAAAAAAAATATTCACATCCTGGTAAACAATACCGGAGGCCCTCCGGGAGGCCCGATCACCGAAGCCAAAGTGAAAGAATTTCTTCAGGCTTTTAATAACCACCTGATCTGTAATCACCTGGCCACCAAATACGCCATAAAAGGCATGAAGGCCGATGGTTATGGCAGGATCATCAACATCATCTCCACCTCTGTAAAAGCGCCTTTGCACGGACTAGGCGTTTCAAACACCACACGTGGAGCCGTGGCCAGTTGGGCCAAAACAATGGCCAATGAACTTGGGCAGTTTGGCATCACCGTCAACAACCTCCTGCCCGGAGCAACCAATACCAGCAGATTGCAGGAAATCATTGTCAACAAGGCTAATAAAACCGGAACCAGCGAAGAGGAAGTAGCCAACAAAATGAAATCTGCTATTCCGATGCAACGGTTTGCGGCCCCGGAAGAAGTTGGAGCTGCAGTGGCTTTTCTGGCTTCACCGGCAGCAGCCTATATCAATGGCATTAATCTGCCTGTGGATGGTGGACGGACGAGCTGTTTGTGACAATCAAGGGAGCAATAGACGAGGGCACAAAAAACTCTGTGCCCTCTCTGTGCATCTTCAGCTTTCTCTGTGGTTAATCCTGAACTTAGCAAGAAATGACAAGCAACTCTCATCGAAGCTCCTGATCTTTGACGCATCAATAAAACAATCACGATGCAAAAGATAGATTTCAAGAAAGAACTCAAACATCTCTACAAGGCTTCCGCCAAAAAAGTGGAATTCGTGGATGTTCCGGCAATGAATTTTCTGAAAATTGACGGTAAAGGCAATCCCAATACTTCTCCGGAATACAAGGCTGCCGTTGAGGCTTTATTCTCAGTTGCCTACGGATTAAAGTTTGCCATCAAAAAAGGTCTTCAGCAAATAGATTTTGGTGTCTTGCCACTCGAAGGTCTGTGGTGGGTGGAAGATATGCGGGAATTTGACGTGGATAAAAAAGACAACTGGCTTTGGACGATGATGATCATGCAACCGGAGTATGTAACCAAGGAATTATTCCAAAAAATTTCCAAAGAAGTAAAAGAAAAGAAACAGCTGGAAGCGGTGGATAAGATCAGCTTTGAATCCTTTGAAGAAGGAAAAGTTGTCCAACTGCTGCATATTGGTCCTTTTTCTGAGGAAGGTCCAAACATTCAAAGGGTACATGATTTCATAACAGATCATGGATTCCAGTTAAATGGTAAACACCATGAAATTTACCTGTCGGATATTAGGCGGGCAGCACCGGAAAAATGGAAAACCATTATCAGACAGCCATACCGCTAAATCTCCCATTATTTCCTTAACTTTGGTACTGGTTAACCAACTAGATATTTATGTCCAAACCAGACCTGAAAAAGATACCTTTTGATCCGGACATTCTTCGTAACGACCAGGAACAAACCAGCCCTTCCTGGCAGGCGGCAGAAGGTATCGACATCAAACAAGTTTACACTGCAGAAGATATTGCGGAAGCCGAACACACCGGTTTTGTAGCAGGTATTCCTCCTTATCTCAGAGGTCCGTACAGTTCCATGTATTCCGTTAGACCGTGGACCATCAGGCAATATGCAGGTTTTTCCACAGCAGAAGAAAGCAACGCCTTCTATCGCAGGAACCTGGCTCAGGGACAAAAAGGACTTTCGGTTGCGTTTGACCTTGCCACTCACCGCGGCTATGATTCTGACCACGAAAGGGTAAAAGGTGATGTGGGAAAAGCGGGTGTGGCAATAGACAGCGTCGAGGACATGAAGATTCTTTTCGATCAGATTCCTCTCGACAAGATGTCTGTCTCCATGACCATGAACGGAGCAGTGATCCCGATCATGGCATTTTACATCGTTGCTGCGGAAGAACAAGGCGTAAAACCAGAACAACTGAGCGGAACCATACAAAATGACATTCTCAAGGAATTCATGGTCCGCAACACCTACATATACCCTCCCGGACCTTCCATGCGGATCATTGCTGACATTTTCGAATACACGGCTAAATATATGCCAAAATTCAACTCCATCAGCATCAGTGGATACCACATTCAGGAAGCAGGAGGTACAGCCGATATTGAATTGGCTTATACATTGGCGGATGGGCTGGAATACATCCGTTCAGGAATAAAGGCAGGTTTAAAAATTGATGATTTCGCACCAAGACTTTCCTTCTTCTGGGGTATCGGCATGAACCATTTTATGGAAATCGCCAAGATGCGGGCAGGCAGATTGCTCTGGGCAAAGATCGTTAACCAGTTCAACCCGGAAAATCCAAAATCACTGGCTCTCCGTACCCATTCCCAAACTTCGGGGTGGAGTTTAACTGAACAGGATCCCTACAACAATATCGCAAGAACCTGTATCGAAGCTATGGCTGCCGCAATGGGTGGGACACAATCCCTGCACACCAACGCTCTGGACGAGGCCATTGCCCTTCCAACTGATTTTTCAGCCAAGATTGCCAGAGACACGCAGATATTTTTGCAGAAAGAAACAGACATCATCAAAGCTGTCGACCCGTGGGGTGGCTCTTATTATGTAGAATATTTGACCGACCAACTCGTTAAAAAAGCATGGGCGCTGATCCGGGAGGTGGAAGAACTTGGGGGCATGGCAAAAGCTATTGAAAAGGGTGTACCCAAAATGCGCATTGAAGAAGCTGCAGCTAAGAAGCAGGCCCGTATTGACAGCGGTAAAGACAAAATCGTTGGCGTGAATATCTTCCAGGTAGAGGAAACATCCGAAATGGATATCCTGGAGATCGATAATACGGCGGTAAGAAATGCTCAGATAGACCGTATCAACAAAATGCGGAAGGATCGTGATGAAGCAGCAGTACAAGCAGCTTTAGAAGAACTTTATCAGTGTGCGGCCACCGGAGCAGGCAACCTTTTGGATAAAGCGGTAAAATGTGCTCGATTGAGGGCAACTTTAGGAGAGATCTCAGATGCGATGGAGCGCAAATTCAAACGATTTGTTGCTACCACCCATGCGATCTCCGGAGTATATTCAAGTGAAATCAGTATGGATGAATCTTTCAAAAAAGCGCTTGAACTTTCTGATAAGTTCGCAGAAATGGAAGGCCGCCGTCCGCGAATCATGATCGCCAAACTGGGACAGGACGGGCACGACAGAGGAGCAAAGGTTATTGCAACCAGTTTTGCAGACATTGGGTTTGATGTGGACATTGGCCCCTTATTCCAAACCCCGCAAGAAGCCGCCCGACAAGCTGCGGAAAACGATGTACATATTCTTGGCATTTCTTCCCTTGCAGCCGGACATAAATCCCTGGTTCCCGAGACTATAAAAGCACTAAAAGAACTAGGCAGAGAAGACATACTCGTCATTGTCGGAGGCGTAATTCCTCAGCAAGACTACGACTACTTATACGACCATGGTGTTGTGGGCATTTTTGGCCCCGGCACAAAGATTCCGTTGGCCGCCAGTAAGATCCTGGAAGTGTTGATCGGAGAAGATTAAACAGGGATAAGAGCTTCTTTTGGATCAGGAGAGACAGATTGTTAACTACATAAAGAACCTTTAAAATGACAATCAAAAATTTAACAAAAGAAGTCAAAAAAATTTATGCCGAGATCGTTGAAAAAGATGTTATTGCCAGCGGTCTCGCACAAGGAGTACACAAACAGTACAAACTCAGTGCTCAAAACCTGTACAGGTATTTGGTCCTGCGCAGTTTTGACCTTAGAAAACTTCATGCCAACCTGTCCGACCTGGGCATTTCTTCCATTAGATCAGCAGAGGGATACGTCTTTTCAAATCTATACAACGTTCTGAAAATCCTCTACCTTTTACAAGACGAAAAATGGGAGGACAACCACGAGATGAACACCATTGGCTATAAGAAAAGCCTGAAATTGCTTCGAAAACACACTAACAACCTTTTTTACGAAAGTGAGAAAGGTACAGAGATCATGGTCACCCTTCCCGACGAAGCAGCCACTAACATCAACCTGATCAGAAATCTGGTCAAAGAAGGTATGAGAATCGCCAGAATTAATCTGAGTCATGGCAATGTAGCGTTGTGGAAAAAAATGCTGGATAACATTAACGAAGTTAAAACCGAAACGGGAAAACGAGTCAAGGTCTATATGGACCTTTCCGGACCAAAGATCAGGACTTCAGATATTCTGCTGCATACAAAAAAAGGAAAAGTCAATGATTTCGTGAGGTTAAATATTGGCGACCACCTTGTGCTGACCAAAAGACAAACAACCGGAAAACAAACCATCTACAGCGATAAAGATGATATCATCCAGTCCACGGAAATCAGCGTTTTATTACCCCAGATCATTGATGATCTCAAAATCGATGACAGTGTTTATTTCGATGACGGCATGATCAAGGCCAAAGTCATTTCAAAAAACCCTGAAGATGTTGAACTCAAGATCAGCAAAGCATATAAAACAAAATTGTCTTCCAATAAAGGCATCAACCTGCCTCACACTCACCTCAATCTTCCATCCTTAACGGAACGGGACATCGAATTGCTTCCTTTCATTTGCGAACATGCAGACATTGTCGGATACTCCTTCCTGCGTACTCCTCAGGACGTGAAGAATTTATATGCAGAACTTGAAAAGATCGGCGACACAGATACAGGGGTTGTACTGAAGATCGAAAACCAGGAAGCATTTCAAAATTTACCGCTCATCTTGTTCGAGGCCATGAAACGCAAAAAGATCGGAGTGATGATCGCCCGAGGGGACCTGGCGGTAGAAATTGGTTTTGAGAGAATATCTGAAGTTCAAAATGAGATCCTTTGGTTATGTGAAGCGGCTCATGTTCCGGTCATCTGGGCAACGCAGGTCCTTGAAAACCTGGCCAAAACGGGAGTAGCGACAAGAGCAGAAGTGACTGATGCATCCATTAGTGCCCAAGCGGAATGTGTCATGCTCAACAAAGGGCCCTATATTCTCGAAGCAGTGAAAACCTTAAAGGACATCATTAAAAAGACGCGTGCACACTCCGTCAAAAAGAAAAGTGCCCTCAGAGCACTGAAAGTAGCCAAAGATGCACTGGAAAAAATGGAATGACCTGCATCCTTTGGCAAATCTCAATTTTGCCATTATAAAATCAACTATGGAAACATCATTTTTATCCTGGATCGATTTCAAAAAAGCGTCAAGTTAGTGTCAATTGCCCTGTGCTTTAGCGCAGGGTTAATAAAAAAACAGAGACCGTAGGCCTTTAGGCCTTTTTTAGGCGAATAACACAAAGGGCTGAAGCCCTAATCTCTTTCGTTATTCTTGATACCCTGCGCTAAAGCACAGGGCAATAAAAAAATTGCTAAAACACTAATTTGAAGCCAATCCTGGGCAAAGAGGACGATATCACTTTGCTTCAACCAGACCAACAAGTAGCCAATGGTCTGAGGGTTGGCTAACAAAAACTGCTAAAATGAAAAACCTAATTCTGTTTATACTCACTTTTGCTCTGACCGGGTGTTCCTATATTGTTGATTTTTTTATTTTTAATTCGACTGACACACCCATCACTATTGAATATAAAGTATACCAAAGGTCAGATTATGAAGTTTTCACTACCAACCCTCAAATTGTCGACTTCAAATCTACCAAAAGGATCTCCAATCAGAAGGACTCTCTGGACTTTGAATTTTCTATACAAACCAATACTGTGACCTGCGAAATTGCTCCTCAGCATGCCCTGTGGCTGGGATCAGATATCAATTTTTCTATTGACAATGAATACGGGGCAAACACCCTCCGGGAAAAATTCGAATACATCAAGATCACCCATGCAGAAGGAGAGATTCTTGTAACTCCGGAAAACCTGCTGGATTATTTCCAGACCTATAAATTGCATATTATTGGCCTGGAGGTGAAATAATGGAAAGAATTGATAACCCCCTACCCACCGAACCTGTCTTCCTGGTCAGGCAAGACAGGTTCGGCGAGTACGAAATTAACAGCAAAAGTTTTGAGCTAAAATGATTTAGATTGGCTTTTCGAGTATGAATCCGAAAAATAATTCCCTACTTTCGTTTTCATCTATTTCATTCCAAAACACAATTCAATCATGCCATCGAGGATAATCGTATTTTTCATGCTGGCGCTATTCAGTTGCCAAAACAACCCTGAACAGAGCACTCCCGAACCGACAAATCACCCTTTTTTCCTGGGCACCTATACGGATGGTGACAGCGAAGGCATTTATCTCTACCATCTTTCTGATGAAGGAAGCCTGTCCCGGGAAAAACTATTGGCTGTATCCGAAAACCCTTCGTTTCTGGCAATGGACAAGGACAGGAAATATCTGCTGGCCGTTAATGAACTCGATAGCGGAACCATTGAATCCTACAGAATAACTGCTGACAGCCTACACCTGCTCAATCAAAGCTCCGCCGGAGGGGCACATCCTTGTTTTATAACTACTAATGATCAAGGATATGTGCTCTCGGCTAATTATACCGGAGGCAATACCGGGCTATTGCATATAAACGATGAGGGTCAATTATCTCCTTTACTCGACACCCTGCAACATTTTGGTAAAAGTATTACCGACCGCCAGCAGGCTCCGCATGCGCACTCTGCCTGGTTTGTTCCAAACGGAAGTGATATCATAGCGGTGGATCTGGGTACTGATGAGTTATGGTTTTCTACCATTGAAAACGATAAACTCCAACCTGCTGCTACCCAAAAGCTGTCTATGGAACCGGGAGCCGGACCAAGGCATCTCACTTTCCATCCAAACGAACAATGGATTTATGTGATCAATGAGTTAAATAATTCCGTCACGCAGGTAACAAGGGAAGCGTCCGGTGAATATGCAAAAGGTGATTCCTGGTCGACGTTACCGGAAGACTTTTCCGGTGAGAGTTATTGTGCTGATATACACATCTCTTCGGACGGCAATTTTGTTTATGCCTCGAATCGTGGCCACAACAGCATTGGTATTTTCAGTGTTGATATTAATAATGGTTCTTTAAAACTAATTGCCAACGAAGGTGTCCGGGGTGAATGGCCAAGGAATTTCGCACTTTCTCCGGATGAAAATTTCCTGTTGGTAGCCAATCAGCATTCCAACAACATCACCTGTTTCAAAAGGGATAAGGAATCCGGGCTTTTGGAATTTGTGAGTGAAGTGGAAGCACCCTCACCCGTTTGTATTTTGTTTAAATAACCCTGATTGGTAATTTAGAGGACAATCTTTCTTTAGAATTAGAAAAGACTTTTCTATTATCATCGTTAAATCTGAACATCAAATAAATAAACACCATGAAGAAAATTTCAATTTTAGCCGTATTTGCGACAATGCTTCTATTTGCTTCCTGTAAGGATGAAGGAACCGATGTAGATTGCTCTACCGTTACTTTTTCGGGCACGATTTTCCCGCTTATCAATCAAAACTGTAGTACTGCTGGCTGTCATGCCGCCGGCACTCAAAATCCGGAATTCAGCACCTACGAACAAATCAAAGCAATGGTTGATAACGGCAAATTAAAAAAACAGGTGCTGGATGACCGCACTATGCCTCCAAATGGCGAGCTATCTAATATGGAGCTTGCCGAGATTCAGTGTTGGTTGGATGCCGGTGCTCCGGAGTAAACAACCAAAACCTGTACCATGCACAAATCTCCCGGAATTTTCAATGACGTCATTGGCCCTGTAATGCGTGGGCCATCCAGTTCCCATACGGCAGCCTCGTGGCGAGCCGCTAAAATGGCTATGGATTATCTGAATGAACCCCTAAAAAAGGCCATCATCGACTTTGATAAAGATGGTGCCTGGGCGCCAAATTACCGTGAACAGGGAACCACTGTCGGGATTGACGGTGGTTTGTTGGGTCTCGAAATGAGCGATGACCGAATGAAAATAACTGAGCAAGTTGCCGAAGAAAGGGGCATCACCATTGTTTATGAGATCAATTCGTTCCCAACCAATCATGTCAATACGGTTAGATTATCTTTAGAGGGAGTTAATGGAAGACATGTCCGGGTTTTGGCGGCATCCCTGGGGGGAGGATCATTTGAAATTCAAAAGCTCGATGATTTTGAAGTAAAAATCGGCGGAGGCTTTTATGAATTATTACTCATCAATAAAGCGTCGAATCCATTTCCGGCTGATGTGGAAAGCATTATCGGTAAAGCCAAATCCAGACATGAATTCAACACAAAAGATCGTCGGCTTTTAAACTTGAAATATTCAGAACCCATCCCGGAAAGCAAACTTGATTTACTGCAAGAGCATCCGGATATTGATGAAGTTTTGATTTTAAATCCCGTTCTGCCGGTTATCACCGGGAATGAACAATCCGTTCCTTTCGATTCAGTTGATGACCTGATCTCCTATGCCGAAACAAACCATAAAGACCTTGGAGATCTCGGACTATTATATGAACAATGTCAAAGCGGCCTCAGCCCGGAAGAAGTCAACGCCAAAATGGATCAAATCATAGACATCATCCACGGCAGTATTTCCACCGGACTGGCAGGTACAAATTATCACGACAGAATATTACCTCAGCAATCCCACCTGATTAAAAAAGCTCAAAATAACGGGAAGATCCTTCAAAATAAACTGGTCAGCGATATAGTCGCCAATGTATCAGCCATCATGGAATCAAAAAGTGCCATGGAAGTAGTTGTGGCGAATCCAACGGCAGGTTCCTGCGGCGCTGTTGGAGGGGTTTTAAAGGCCGTTGCAGATGACCTTAATTGCTCTAGACAAGCTCTGCAAAAAGCCTATTTCGCTGCCGGACTAGTAGGCGTATATTTTGCCAGAGGTCCTGGTTTTTCTGCCGAAGAACATGGTTGCCAGGTAGAATGTGGTGCTTCTGCAGGAATGGCCGCTGCAGGAATAGCTCAATTGTTTGGCGGATCAGCTCGTCAAGCTTTAGGAGCAGCATCCATGGCTATTCAGAATATGATCGGACTGGTTTGCGACCCTGTAGCGGACCGGGTGGAAGTGCCTTGTCTTGGTAAGAATATCAGTGCGGCCATGAATTCACTTTCCTCTGCAACCATGGCTTGTTCCGGTTACAACCCTGTCATTCCATTAGACGAAGTGATAGAAACCGTCTCAAGGGTAAGTGCACAAATGCCAACTTGCGTGAAATGTACCGGTAAAGGTGGTCTGGCCATCACCAAGACTGCTTATGATCTGAAGATTATTTTAGCAAATGGGAGGCCTGTGTGAATTTTTCCCGGACAAAAGTGAATCATTTGCACCGGCTTTTAAGCCGGTGAGTAAAGATTTTATTTGTAGTCAGGCCTTTAGGCCTTTTTTCCCAGACTAAAGTCTGGGCTACGTTATTTCATGAATACTGCATTGGAAAACAGGAACTTCCCATTCTCCCAGAAACAGCGGAACAGCGGGTTATCCATCATATAAATGAATTCACCCCTGCCCTTATCCTCTACGGCAAAGGTAGTTGTGTTTTTCAATCTTTTTTTCGCATTTTGTCCAACAAAACCAATCACTTCCGGCTCATCGCCAATTATGCCCACATTCCAGGCACCACTGATGTGTTCAAATGCCAGACTGTTCGTTTTTAAGGAAAAATAATACTGCCCCAGGCCATACCCCAAAGGGTGTGTATTATCCATTTTTAACTTAAAGATAGCTCCCGGACTTGCATACCATAAATATCTTTTGGATTGATCCGAATAGGCATCAAGCCTTCTGTCCAGGGTGGATTTTTCCCGTTCCCTTTTGGCAGCACTGGCAGTTTCATCGGTAGCAAATTCTTTTAAAGCAAACCCTTCCTGTCCGGCAAAGGCATTGACCGCCTGTCCAACAGCTATGACTCTTCCTCCTCCACGAACCCAGTCCACAATATTTTCTCTTATTTTGAAACTTAAATTATACCACCCTTCGGGCATGATTAGAACATCGTAATCATCCAGGTCAATTCGATCGATGTTTTCGGCCTGATAAATATCAATGGGGTAGTCGAGCTCCTGATCAAAATAATACCAGATCTGACCAAAACTATTACTTCTTGTTCCATCACCACCCAAAACAGCTATCCTCACATTGTCCAACAATTCAAAACTACCGGAGCCCAAATCACTTCCATAGTCGGAAAAACCGGTAGCCGCATAAGTCAACTCCCGTTCAAACTTTACGGAAGTCTCCTGAATGACCTTGTCAAAATTGGCATTCTTTCGATTGTCAGCCCTGGTGATGACTATTGTACCTGGGTTGAAGTTGTTGCCCCCATTGGAAAAAGGTGATTTGGCAACACGCATTTTTATATCTTTCCTCATGAGGGAGCTAACAAACCTGACATCTTCGATAGACCCCCACCTCAAGAAATAAGCATAAGGCTTTGTTTTTTCATTGAAACATTTTTCATAGGTCTTGAAAATATACCCTTCTTTTGATTCCAGTTTTTCCTCAGTGGCATAAGTTTCCAGTCCAAAGGCATAAGGCAGTGACCAGGCTGTAATATCATAGGTGGATGAATCACTTAAAACAGCTTCAGGATCAAATAACACCTGCGTCAAAACGCCCTGTGGCTGATAAGCACTAATGACCATGTCACTGGCTTCTACTTTCAATGTTAACTCCTTGCGATTTTGATAATCAAAGGCTCTCACACCTTTGGTACCAACCGCCTTACCATAACGAATACCATTTTTATCCATCAAACGGCAAAGAGCCTTCATCTTATCCGGATTATTGGTGCCTTTAATGATATAGGATTTGTATTTACCAGGAGGGTCATTATTAGCTTTTTCAAAATAATTCTCGAATTGTACTATCAGTCTCTCAGATTCAACAGAAGCTATTTCAATAGTTGAAAGAGAAGTCGTTTTATGATGCTCAATGCGATCCATCAATACCAGCGTGTCTCCGTTGGCCATATCGATCGCGCGACCGGCTATGCCATGACCTGCCTGTTCATAGGTCATTCCAATGGCTCCGTTAAACATCGGGTATGTATCTCCGTAACTCGGGTAGAACAGGTCGAAAACTTCTTTTGTGAAATAGAGCCAGCCATTTTTATCAAAATACCTGGCGTGGTTTTTCCCAATTTCTGTTTGAAAGCGCCCCTGCCATTCGGTAACATACTTATGATACGGCTGAGAAGCCGGTGCAAAGTAATAAGGGTTATCCGGATATTGCTCGTGAAGATCCGCATGAACATGAGGCATCCACTTGCGGTAAACTTCCATCCGTTGTTGTGTTTCTATCTGAGTCTGCCAGGCCCAATCGCGGTTTAGGTCAAAAAGATAATGATTAACCCTGCCTCCCGGCCAGGGCTCTCTATGTTCCCAGGTTCCTCTGGTAGAATTTGGGTTTACTCCGGCAAATTGTCTGTACCATTGAGAATATCTGGAATATCCATCCGGATTAATCGATGGGTCAATGATCACAATGGTATTTTCCAGCCATTCTTCAGTCTTCTTATTTTTTCCATTGACCAGTTCGTAAATGACAGCCATTGAGCTTTCCGAACCAGCAGCTTCATTACCATGAACACTGTAGCTTAACCAGACGATTGCCTTATCCAGTGCTTTGTCCCCTGCTCCTACCAGCACACCTGTTTTTTGAAGGTTGTTTTGTCGAATATCTTCCAGCCTTTCGAGGTTTTTTTCACTGGAAACAATCGCTAAGATCAATGGTCTGTCCTCATAGGTTTTACCATATTGTATCAATCTCATTTTGGAAGAATTTCCGGCTACATGTTGGAAATAATCCACCAGCAGATGGTGAGGAGTAAAGTGTTCTCCCAGTTTGTGTGGCAGGAATTCATCAGGTGACTGCAGCTGTGCATTCAACGGTAAAACAAGCCCAATCAGACAGATCAAGGTCAGGAATCTCATGTTTAAATCTTTTATTTTTTCATACCAGCCAATCAATGGCGGCCTCAAAATTAAATAAATTGAGCAGTGAAAAGTTTAATAAGACTAATAAATACGCAAAAAGGCTTGCCAAACAACACTTAGTCCGGCAAGCCTTTCTTTTTATGGTGTATTAATTCCTGTACTAATCTTTATTGGTGGGCAAATACAGGTTATCTCGCAATAAATTTCTGGAAATAACAATTCGTTGCACCTCGGAAGTACCCTCATAGATCTGAGTGATCTTGGCATCACGCATCAATCTTTCGACATGGTACTCCTTTACATACCCATAACCTCCATGGATTTGAACAGCTTCGGTAGTATGCTTCATGGCCACCTCAGAAGCAAAAACCTTAGCCATCGCACTGGCAGAATTATAATCCATACCCTGATCTTTCAACCACGCCGAACGGTAAACCATCATTTTGGCAGCTTCGATGTCCGTCGCCATATCAGCGAGTTTGAAAGCTACTGCCTGGTGATTAGCAATTGGTTTGCCAAAAGCTTCTCTTTCTTTAGCATAAGCTGTAGAAAGTTCATAGGCTCCTCCTGCAATACCCAAAGCCTGTGCAGCGATACCGATTCTGCCGCCAGCAAGGGTTTTCATCGCAAATTTAAATCCAAAACCATCCTCACCGATGCGGTTTTCCTTTGGAACTTTCACATCGTTATACATGATGGTGTGTGTATCTGAGGAACGAATGCCTAGTTTGTCTTCCTTGGCTCCGACAACTACCCCTTTCCAATCTGTTTCAACGATGAAGGCATTAATTCCTTTATGCCCCAATTCAGGGTTAGTTTGTGCAATTACGAGGTGAATATTCGAGGAACCTCCGTTAGTGATCCAGTTTTTCGTCCCATTGAGGATATAGTGATCGCCCATGTCTACAGCTGTCGTACGCTGATGAGTAGCATCACTACCGGCTTCCGGTTCAGAAAGGCAAAAAGCCCCGAGCAGTTCCCCCATAGCCAGAGGGGTAAGATATTTTTGTTTTTGTTCTTCTGTTCCATAAGCTTCCAATCCCCAGCATACGAGGGAATTGTTTACAGACATCAAAACGGAACATGAATTATCAACTTTTGACAATTCTTCCATTGCAAGCACATAAGAAACCGTATCCATTCCTCCTCCCCCGTATTGAGGATCTACCATCATGCCTAAAAATCCAAGCTCAGCCATCATTTTGACCTGTTCGCTTGCAAATTCCATTTTGGAATCTCTTTCTATCACTCCCGGCTTGAGTTCTTTCTGTGCAAACTCACGGGCAGCTTCTCTTACCGCTAGTTGTTCTTCCGTAAATTCAAAATTCATTATTGTATGGTTTTATTTTAGTTATTGGTTTCAAGTTCCTGGTTTCTGGTTGCTGGTTGTGATAGCTTTTGGGGTCACCTTTTCAATGATCACTCCGTTTACCGTAAATCGTCAGCCGTCAACCGTTTTTTTTTAATCAATAACCTCCAAAACGGTGCGGAATGCCAGCGCCTTATCACCGTACCTGTCCAGATGTTTCATCTTGAGGTCAGGGGCATGCGATCCCTGGTATCTCTGGAGGTCTCCTAAGCTTCTGCAAAAGTACTGAATTGTGTACGTAATTCCGTCTGTTTCGTCCTGTAATAACAGCCTGCAAAACTTTTTTTCTGTAAATAATCCGGTAGCCATTACTTCCGGTATATGAACGCCCTTCATCCAGGCTTTCCAATCGTCATTTATTTCCGGACTTACCTTAACCGTAACGTTGTATATGATCATAATTTATCTTGTTTTCAGAAATACTATTTTTTGGAAAATAGTATTCCTCAACCTAAAAACCAAACCAGCAATTAACCAGCAACCAATTTAATGCCTGACAATTTCCGCCCCAAGCGCATTTAATCGCTCATCAATTCGCTCGTAACCCCGGTCGATCTGGTGAATGTTGTGGATAATACTTTTCCCTTCAGCTGACAAAGCAGCGATGAGTAATGCCACTCCGGCACGGATATCCGGGGAAGCCATTTCTATGCCTCTAAGGCGCTGGTCTCTTCCCAATCCGATCACTGTCGCCCTGTGGGGGTCACAAAGAATAATTTGTGCTCCCATGTCGATGAGTTTATCTACAAAGAACAAACGGCTTTCAAACATTTTCTGATGCACCAGCAAACTGCCCTTTGCCTGAATAGCCACCACCAGTATGATACTCAGAAGGTCAGGCGTAAATCCAGGCCAGGGAGCATCGTAAATCACAGGAATGCCTCCATCTATATTTTTTTGAATTTTGTATTTCTCCTGCTTTGGGATGGTCATACTGCCATTATTGAAATGCAGGTCGATGCCCAGTCTTTCAAAAGTCCGGGGAATTATACCCAATGCTTTTTGGTCAATCCCATCGATGGTCAGTTCGGATCCGGTCATGGCGGCCAGTCCGATAAAACTACCAACCTCGATCATATCCGGCAACATCCGATGAGTGGTTCCTTTTAATTCAGAAACTCCTTCGATTGTCAACAGATTGGATCCAATGCCTGAAATCTTAGCTCCCATGCCGTTGAGCATTTTACATAACTGCTGCAGGTAGGGTTCACAGGCAGCGTTATAGATCTGAGTGACACCTTTTGCCAGAACAGCCGCCATGACCGTATTAGCAGTACCGGTAACGGAGATTTCATCCATCAGCATATAGCACCCTTTCAATTTATCGGTTTCCACATAATAGATGTTCTCTTTTTTATCGAAAGTGAATTCTCCGCCGAGTTTGATAAAACTGTTGAAGTGAGTATCCAGGCTTCGGCGGCCGATTTTGTCGCCGCCAGGCTTGGGCAGGGTAGCTTTCCCGAATCTCGCCAATAATGGCCCGATCAGCATCACCGATCCCCGGATGCGGGAAGCCTTTTTTCTAAACTCTTCGGAATAACAAAAATTGAGATCGATCTCATCCGCCTGGAAGATGGCGGAGTGTTTACTTTTCTTTTCAACTTTAACGCCAAGTCCTTCCAGCAACTCGATCAATAATTTCACATCGAGGATCTGTGGGATATTGGAAATGGTAACTTTTTCTGAAGTCAGTAATACGGCACAAATAATCTGCAAAGCTTCATTTTTAGCGCCTTGGGGAGTAATCGTTCCTGATAAGGTATTTCCGCCGTGAACTTCAAATGCATCTGACAGCATAGTATGTTTTTTGGATGAGTAATGAAGTGGATTTATAATGGCACAAAGATATAATCCCTGGAAAGAAAAGCCGGGTTTGAATGTAACGAATGTGTAAAGAATTTATTAAGTGCTCGAGTTATGGAAGTATTCGTATACATTCTTGCCAATTCGGGAAAATAACCTCAATTTTTCAGATATTTGATTTCGTTGATTCAAAATATTCCATCGATGAATTTTCAGAAGTATAAATATTATTTGATCGTGTTTGCGGGACTGACTAGTTTGATCGCAATAAACTTTGGGTGTCAACAAACTTTCAATGACGCTACATCCCCCAACATCATCCTCGTGCTCGCCGATGACCTCGGCTACGGCGATATCTCCTCCTTCAACCCCGATAGTAAAATCCCAACGCCCAATATCGACAAACTTGCCGATGAGGGTATGAAGTTCACAGACGCTCATACCTCTTCTTCCGTTTGCACTCCCACCCGCTACGGTATCCTGACCGGTCGTTACAACTGGAGAAGTCCGCTTAAAAACGGGGTCCTTACAGGTAAATCCAAAGCACTCATCCCTATGGATCGCACGACCGTTGCTTCCTTGCTTCAACAACAAGGGTACCATACCGCTTTCATTGGCAAATGGCACCTGGGATGGAACTGGTCCCTGCATGATCCGGACAACTTCGGCGGCGAAGGCTGGGATGCTGCTGATTTTGACAATATTGATTTCACCAAACCCATTAGCCACACTCCAAATGATCTTGGGTTTGACTATGCCTATGGCCATAGCGGTTCTCTGGATATGGCTCCATATGTATATGTCGAAAACGGACAAGTCACTTCTGTACCGGATTCTTCCACCGTAAATACCGGAAAATACTCCTGGTGGCGCGAAGGGCCTACCGGAGCAGATTTTGTGCATGAACAGGTGACACCCTACTTTTTCAAAAAAAGCCAGGATTATATTGAAGAAAGGGCCGCTTCAGAACAACCTTTTTTCCTTTATCTGGCCCTACCGTCCCCACACACTCCGATCCTGCCTTTAGAAGAATGGCAAGGCAAAAGCGGATTGAATCCCTATGCCGATTTTGTCATGATGATCGACAACTACATGGGCCAACTGGCCGCAACCATCAAAAAGGCGGGCATCGAGGAAAATACCTTGATAATTTTCACGAGTGACAATGGCGTTTCCCCTGCTTCCAAACTTAACGAACTGGTTGAAGGAGGCCATTATTCCAGTGGAATTTACCGTGGGCATAAAGCTGATATTTTTGAGGGAGGACACCGTGTCCCATTCATAGCCAAATGGCCGAAAAAAATCATGCCCGGTAACGTTTCTAAAGAAATAATCTGTACAACCGACTTCATCGCCACTTGTGCAGGAATTACTGGCTATGAGTTAGCAGAAACCGAAGGGGAAGATAGTTATAACATGCTCTCACTCTTTGAAGAGCCTAACCCAGAGGCCCCTTTGAGAGAGGCCACAGTTCATCATTCCATCAATGGGAGTTTTGCTATTCGACAAGGCGATTGGAAACTGATCATGTGCCCTGGTTCCGGAGGCTGGAGTTTCCCGCGACCGGGGAATAAAGCAGTGATCGATACACTGCCTCCAATTCAATTGTACGATCTAAGTCAGGATCCTTCTGAGTCAAAAAACCTGCAAGCAGATTATCCTGAAAAAGTTAAAACCATGAAAGCACTGCTCTCTAAATATATTCTGGAAGGCCGGAGTACCCCTGGAGTTCCGCAGAAGAATGATATTATTGATTTTGAGTGGAAGCAGATAGGATTTATGGACAATTGAGGTATAGTTAAATATGCGCACATAAATCGATCCTTTTTGAGTTGAATAATTGGTAAATTAGTGCGAAATAAATAAGCATAATTTTCAAGCAGAAAAATGAATATCTTACCAATTAAACTCAAATTTACAGGAGCCCTTTTTCTCCTTTTCACAACCCTTGTTTCCTACGGTCAAAAGCAAGGCAACATCGTCGAATACTTCGGCAAAGAAAAAATTGAAGCCATCAATGAAGGCTCAGTGATGCACTTGTTTAAAGACGCGCTGATCCTGAAAATTCCGCGGTTTGGTTTTAGTGCGGAAACAGTTCCTCACGATCCGGTTGTAGGCATGATGCTGACGGACGAGTCACTGGAGTTCGTTCCTGGTCAGGAGGTGATGCTCAACGGAGAAACATTCACCTGGGAAAAAATATCCGTGGGAGAGAAGAATGACTTCAATGACCCCGGCTTGCGTGCAGGATATCTGTACCTCGAATACGATTCGCCAAAAGCCCAAACCGTTTTATTCGAAGCATCCGGGCATACCATGTGTCTTATCAATGGCATGCCACATGAAGGTGATCATTACGATTATGGCTGGCAGTTAATTCCTGTCCGGCTGAAAAAAGGTAAAAACAAATTCTTACTCACTGGAGGGCGGTTTCCCAAAATGAGAGCAAGATTACTTTCGGCCAGCTCTCCCATTCAATTCACCCTTCGTGACATGACCTTGCCTGATCTTCTGGTGGAGAAAAACGCCTCCCTTTGGGGAGCTGTAAGGGTTATGAACCTGACTAATAAAACATTTTCGGAAGGAAGTATTTCCTGTCAAATTGGAAATCAAAAAGAAATCACTAAAATACCCGCTGTTTCTGCATTGAATATTCGCAAGATACCCTTCTCAATTCCAAACCCGAAAAACTTGTCTCACGATGCACCTGTAATAGCGATTCTTCAGTTAAAAGATCAAAAAGGAAAGGTCCTTGCATCGGACACCATTCAACTTTACGCGAAGTCCTTCCATAAACACCACAAACAAACATTTATCAGCGATATTGATGGCAGTGTTCAATATTACAGCATTGCTCCCTCCTCCGATCCTGATCTTGACAAACCTGCACTTTTCCTTTCCGTTCATGGTGCGTCGGTTGAAGCGGTCAATCAAGCTAATGCATACAAACAAAAAGACTGGGGTCATTTGGTGGCACCTACCAATCGCCGGCCGTTTGGTTTTGCCTGGGAAGACTGGGGCAGACTTGATGCTTTGGAAGTTCTTACCCATTCGGAAAAACTACTGCAAACAGATCCTCAACACACCTACCTCACCGGACACTCCATGGGCGGCCACGGTACCTGGTACCTGGGGGCAACCTATCCTGACCGGTTTGCTGCCATTGCACCATGCGCCGGATACCCTGACCTGCTGGGATATCGGGATAGTTTTGTAAAAAGAATGAAGGACAGGCCGGAATCTGAATTTGCCCGTTTCGGAATGACCAAAGCGGAGTTTTTGGAAAGGACCAAGCCTAAATCATTTGAAAATAAAACCGCCTTGATGATGGACTCCCTCATTCGCCGGGCAGGAAATCCCAGCAGAACCTTAAAGTTGAAACGCAACTACCTGCACTACGGTATTTTCGTTTTGCACGGCGAAATTGACAATGTGGTTCCGACTTTCATTGCCCGGGAAATGCGGGAGACCCTTGGGAAATTCCACAACGACTTCACCTACTACGAATACCCTGAAGGAACGCATTGGTACGGTGACCACAGTGTAGACTGGCCTCCGATTTTCGATTTTTTCAAAGCCAGGAGCATTAAAGCATCAGATGAGATTAAAAAGATCGAATTCTATACCGGCTCTCCCGGAGTATCTTCCGGTTCTCATTTCATTAATATCCTCCAGCAGGAAGTTCCTTTTGAGATCAGCAGTTTTGATTTCAAAAGAACGGAAGAGGCCATTACCTTATCGGTGAAAAATGCACAGACACTTTCCATCAACCTAAAAAAGATGGCTCCGAAAACTGATGTACTCTTCCTCAACAATCAAAAAATGATCATACCGACAGGAGAAACAATCATGTATTTGAAAAAGGAAGAGGCTGGTTGGAAAACAGTTACTAAACCTTCCAAAAAAGAAAAAGGCCCGCATAGAAATGGAGGTTTTAAAGATGCATTTCGTCACAATGTGGTGTTTATTTTTGCTACCCAGGGTTCCAAAGAAGAAAATGCCTGGTATTACAACCGGGCAAAGTTTGATGCGGAAAAATTCTGGTACCGCGCCAATGGCAGCATTGAGCTAATCCCAGACACTGCCTTTGATCCAAAAGATTACCCCGACAGGAATGTAATCCTCTACGGAAACAGAGAAAACAATGCAGCCTGGAATTTACTGCTGGATACATGTCCTATTCAGGTTACCAATAGTCAGATTAGTGTTGCCGGAAAAAAACTGGTAGGTGATCAATGGGGCAGCTATTTCATCTTCCCTCGCCAGGATAGTGATTTTGCAAGTGTCGGTGTGATAACAGCTACAGGAACCAAAGGCATGAAATCCGCCTATGCTAATGACTATTTGGTCAATGGCACAAGGTTCCCCGATGTGATGATCTTTGATGATGGAATGATGCGTGAAGGGTTGTCGGGAATTAAATGCAGTGGCTTTTTTGGCAACGACTGGTCAGTGGAGGAAGGAGAATTTATTTGGAAATAATTTTTTCAGACCTCCGAGGTTTTTAAAACCTTGGAGGTCGTCTTAGGGATATATTCACGGGATTGTTTCCATTTATTTTTTATTTTAAGTTTTCCTGAATATTAATCAGGTTAACCAAGCATGACTTCAGAGGCACCTGAAACAATTTGGAGCCGATCTTGTTTCCGAATGAAAACACCCCTCGTATTTTTCAAACAAAATTAACCTATTGGCCTATGATGGTAACCAAAAGTATTAGCCTTGGCCGGTTCTTGAGAATGTCCGGCCATCATGTGGCATGGCTCCTGTTGGGGGCTACCGCATTTGCATTTCTATATCATTTTAAAATCCTCACTGTCACGATACCCTGGCTGCCCATTTCGGTTATCGGTACCGCAGTTGCGTTTTATGTCGGTTTTAAAAATAACCAGGCATATGACCGAATGTGGGAAGCCCGTAAGATCTGGGGAGCGATTGTCAATAGCAGCCGTGCCTGGGGTATGTATGTAGATGGTTTTATTAACAATCAATTTGCTAACTCACCGGCATCTGACAAAGAGTTGCATAGTATCAAAGAACGGTTGATTTATCGGCATATTGGCTGGCTCTATGCATTGAGAAGCCAGCTGTTAATTCCAACCGAATGGGAACACATCAACCAGGGAAAAATGATGGCCAGGGCAGCACGGTATTATCAACAAAATTTTGGAGTAGGATTAATAGCAGACGAAGTTACCCAAACAGAGCTCAAACACTACCTGCCGAAAAAGGAACTCGACCGGTTGATCAATCATGCCAACACAGCCACACAGATCATTAACGAACAATCGAGGGAGCTGACCGACCTTAAAGCCAGAGGGCTTATCGATGATTTCCGACATATGGAAATGACCACCATCCTCTATCATTTTTATGAACATCAGGGAAAATGTGAAAGGATCAAAAAATTCCCACTTCCAAGGCAGTATGCCAATGTGAGCCGGATATTTGTCGGGATTTTTGTATTTCTTCTTCCTTTCAGTATGATTCCTGCACTGATGGAAGTAGGCGATTGGGGTTTCTGGGTTTCGATTCCGGTGACTGCCCTAATTGGATGGGTTTATGTAATGATGGAAGTTATTGGCGACTACTCAGAAAACCCTTTCCAGGGTATGGCCAATGACATTCCGATGTTGTCTCTTTGCAGGGTCATAGAGATAGATTTACGGGAAATGTTGGGAGAAACAGAATTACCTCCACCAATTAAATCGAAGCGAGGGGTTTTGATGTAATCACTTATCAATAAACGTTTTTTCGAAAAGCCACCAATACTCGAATGCTTTTTTACCATTTGATGTATTGGTGGCTTTTCTGTTTTTTTCAGGTTCCCTGAAGGGTACTTGTAGATAAGTGATAATTTTTGGTAGAGATTTTTTGATACATTCCTTGAATCAATCTATTCTTGAACAAACCAAAAGAAAACATCATGATTACCTCCATTTCACCTGTCTCAAAAGAACTTGTCATAGCTGTTATAGAAAATCTCCTGTATTATGGAGGCAACAGCAATTTTGCCATCCTGCCGCTCGGAAAGGATTATTACATTCAAATGGCCACCTCAAAAGGAGCTTACGAAATGTATGTGGAAGCCGTAAGTAATAATCATCTTTTCGAGGATTGTTTTTTAACAGAGGATCAGATCAATCGAATAATTGAATTATCCTGGCAACCGCCGGACAGGTTAGAGGGAAATTATTTCCTCATTCACAATGTCGATTCCGAACATGAAAGAGAAGAACTGGCTGAGTTGATCCTCTATACTGCCAGTGAAGTTTATGGATTCGATGAAGTTGAAGAGGAAAGTATCGTTCTAAATCTGGAGTGAGCATAAGCCCCCGGTAGTTTTTCAAATCTTTATCCGTATCTTGGTTCGCACACCATAATGCGACTATTATGAAAATATTCAAATACCTGTTGCTTGGTTGTTTGATAACAGCCTCCTGTAAAACTGTTTCAACCATCAATACTTCAAATCTTGTTTCCAACGAAATGATCGAAAAAGCAAAAGCCATTCACGAAAGGGTAATGACCCTTGATACGCATATTGACATCAATGTGAAAAACTTCACGGATGAAGTCAATTATATCCAGGATCTTGATAACCAGGTCACTCTCCCAAAAATGCAAAAAGGCGGCCTGGACTGTGCCTGGTTTGTCGTTTATACCGGCCAGGGTGAACACACAGAAGAAGGATATGCCAAAGCCTATAAAGATGCTATGGCCAAATTCGATGCCATCCATAAACTGACCAGCGACCTTGCTCCTGACCAGATCGGCCTAGCTACTACTTCCGAAGAAGCCAGGAAAATTTATAAATCAGGTAAGAAAGTAGCCATGATAGGTGTTGAGAATGGTTATCCTATCGGTACAGACCTCAGCCGGGTAAAAGAATTTTATGATTTGGGGGCCAGGTACATTTCACTTTCCCACAACGGGCATAGCCAATTATGTGATTCACATACCGGCGAAGAGGAGAACGAATGGTTGCATAACGGAGTGAGCGACCTTGGCAAACAGGTCATTGCGGAAATGAACAAATGGGGAATTATGATCGATGTTTCCCATGTGGCCAAAAGCTCCATGCAGGACATGATCAAATATTCCAAAGCTCCTATAATCGCTTCCCATTCATCGGCAAGAGCGTTAAGCAACCACAGCCGGAACCTCGATGACGAACAACTAGATTGGATCAAAGAAAATGGTGGGGTAGTGCAAGCTGTTGCTTTTAAAGCATATGTCGATGTGGAAAAAGCGGAAAAATACAAAGAAGCCTATGATGCTCTTTTAAACGAGATTGGCGAAAGCCGTGGTTTTAAAGTATTGCCCTGGTCAGCAATTAAAGAAATGACTGAATCGGAACGTGATGCTTACAGGAATCTTTACATGGATGTTAGGAACCTGGCGAAAACCAGAATCGATGAAGTAAAAAAAGCTGTACCGCCAGTGAACATAGAAGATTTTGTAGATCACATCGATTACATGGTCAAAAAGATCGGTCTGGAACATGTAGGTATCAGTTCTGATTTTGATGGCGGCGGAGGAATTGAAGGTTGGGAAGATGCTTCGGAAACCTTGAATGTGACCATTGAACTTGTAAAAAGAGGTTACACTGAGGAAGAGATCGAAAAACTTTGGAGCGGGAATTTATTACGGGTATTAGATGAAGTGCAGGAAGTGGCAAAGCAACTTCAGGCGAAAGCAACTAATTGACAAAAAAAGTCCCTCCAGTCCGAAGACTGAAGGGACGGGACCCTAACTAAAACTTATACCGTACTTTGGTTGATTTTTTCAATCAACTTCAGGCACGGTATATCTTCCATCACTTCCCATCAAAACTCCTGATTAATGGAGTGACAGAAGATAAATCGTATCCTATTCTTCTGGTTGCTGACTTAACTAGTAACTTGAAACCAGTAACCAGCAACTATAATTAACCTCTTTTATTCCTTGAGCTGCTGCTGCTTGTCTTACGCGTAGCTTTTGTGGAAGAAGAACTTCTTGAGCTACCGGAAGACTTGGCTGCAGGTCTTGAAGAACTTTTGCTGCTGCTTTTGCTGGCAGAGCTTCTTGAAGAAGATTTGCTCTTGCCGGCTGAAGGCGTGCTGCGCTTCGTTGTCGTTGACCTGCTGCTGGCCTTGGATGTTGAACGCTTAGGCTGACTCGTTGATCTGTTCGCCTTTGGCGTTGATCTTGGAGTACTCTTTTTTGCAGAAGAACTTCTGTTAGTCTTAGGAGTCGCTTTTGGTGTTGACCTTGGCGTACTCTTAGTAGCGGAAGAGCTTCTGTTGGTCTTTGGCGTTGCCTTTGGCGTAGAACGTGTAGGTGTCTGAGTATTTCGCTTAGCCTTATCGCTTGTAGCAGGAGCGGTGCGTTTGTTGTCTACAGATGGTTTTCGGGCATCCGTATTAACGCGTCCTGTACTTGGGCGAGTGGCCGGGCTGCGTTCGTTCTTATTAGCTTTTGCAGAAGTACGCGGAGTTGTAGCCGGTACTCTTTCCTGAGCTTTTCTGTTATTCTCGATATTATTGGTGTGCCCTGTGCCTCTAGGCTGTTTAGCAACACTCTTCGTAGCTTTGACATACTCGTTATACCTGTTGTGGTTCTTCTGCTGCTTCATCGGCTTGCGGTGAACCACTGCTTTACCGTGCTTGACACGTACCTCATTTGTTCTCACCAAAACATTGTGGCTATACACTCTGTATGGTCTGTAGAAATTGTGTACATGGATCACTCGGTGTACGCGAACCACATGGTAATGTCTGTGGTAAACTACGATTCTTGGACGGTACACATTCCAGGCACATGGGCGCCAAGGGCTCCACCAGGTTGGGTAGTAATGGTAGTAATATGGTGAAGCATATACTCTGTAATTACGTCCCAACATATGCTGTACTGCGTGCCAGTAGTAAACATTCACATATCCACCACCGCCATAATCGTAGCGGTAATCACCATTGTAGGAATAACCATCCTGAGAGATAGGTTCTACAATAACTTCTTCTCCGTAAATGTCCGGGTCACCTACAATTTGCAACATAGCTCTTCTTCTGCCTACTTTTTCAATTTCGATGACGGCAATATCCTGAACGTCATAGTATCCAAGAGGAACAGAAAGAATGATGGCGTGGTAGTTACCCTGTCTGCGATGTTCTACCCGGACGTAGTCAATTCGTCCGTCCCAATCGAGGTCGAGGTTATTGACCCAGGTATCCTGTGTGTTGAGCTTACGCTCAAAATCTCTGATCGAATATGATTGTTTGAATAATTCAATGGCACCTTCAAGACTAAAGTTGTCTCCTTCATACCCTGTTCGGTCTGCGTACTGGGCGTTGGCCGCAAGGAAAAATACCATTGAGAACAACCAACTAAAAATTACTTTTTTCATAACTCTGCGTTTTACGGTTAATAAAAGGGCATACAATTCAGTGCCTTTTGTTTTCTACAAATATGACGCATAAAAGGGCATATGTACTACAACTTTATATTGTGTTTAGGACAAGATTAACCATGGTTAAGGGAGTGTGAAGAAAAGGCGGTATTGTTAAGAAAAACCAAAGATTTGGCTGCTCTGCAGTAGAATCAAACCATTAATCGGATAAAAAAGTCAATACGTGGAATAAAAACACATAGGCATAAAGGTCATAAAGTAAAAACCATAGAAATTAATTAATAAAACTATTTGCTCCATGTGCCTATGTGTTAATAAATTTTAAGAAAATACAGCCTTTCGTTTTAAAAAAAAGTAGCATATTTTAACCACGGGGAACACTGAGTTAACCCTGAAACCAAAAAAAACTTTGTCGTCATCTCAACACCCTTACTTTCACACCAACTCTGAATTGTCTTCCTGGTCCGGGTTCGTAATATCTTCCACCAAATGCATTTATCCTGATGTTATCGAAATAATCAACATCTAACAGGTTCTCTATATGAATATATGGCGTCACCTCGAATTTTGATTTTTGGAAAGTACGAAATGCCGAGAAAGCTAAAAGTGAGAAAGCTTTCACTTCTTCCGTATTCGCATTATCTGCCCACATAGCTCCGTAGTGTTGTCCACTTAAACTGGCACTAATAAATGAATGATCTGTCTCCACTCGCCAGGATAACATATTTGTGGGAATACCCGGCAGCTGTAATTGGGAAAAATCCGTTCCATCAACACGGTATTCTTCAAACTTAAAATCTGACCAAGTGTAGGAAATCTGGGTAGACAAAAAAGGTAACCACTGTTTTGAATGGGCTAATTCAATGCCGGTCCGGCTGGTCTTTCCGCTGTTGTTGTAAAAGGTCCTTCCGGGGAAATCTTCCAATTCGTAAGGCAGGATCTCATCTTTTACCTGGATATCAAACCAGGTAAGTTCAAAAAGGTTTTTACGCCAGTTGCCTTTGATACCAAACTCCAGTGTTACTGAAGATTGCGGGGAAAGCTCTTTATTAAATCCACCAGCTCCTGTAGGGTTCGCCGACAATTCACTCAGTGTTGGTGTTTCAAAAGCCGTTCCATAACGCCCAACCAATGTTATATCCGGAGTCAAAAATATTCCCAAACCGATACTGAAATTCACATTAGACAAATTGATCTCTCCGGAGTCATCACCGTCTTCAAGGAAATGGTCCATACTTTTCAATTGGTTGACATCCAGGCGCACACTTTGCTCCGCAAACCACCTGGTGAATGTCCATTTCCCGATGGCATACAAAGCCTGATTATTGAACCGTTCGGTTTGGTCCAGGGTCTGATCGCCCCGTTCGCCTTCCAGGTTTCGGAACCTTCTGCGATCATCACTTTGGAAAGCCAGATCATAGCCAACGAGGTAATTACCTACAAAGCTTTTGGCAATATTTTTATACGAGAACTGAGCTCCCTGACCGAAATAGAACCGATCGAGATCAATGGTGCCTCCAAATTCAAATGGCAATCGCCCATCAAAATCCCTTTTGTTGGCAAATCCGTATAACTTCAAAGTAGATCGATCTCCAAGTTTTTTATCAAAAGACAGGTTTGCTTTGAATTGGGAAACTGTTTCTCCTGCATTATATAAAACATTGGCTTCACGTGCCTGCCTTCTATCTTCGGATACATCTTCCGGTTTCAATCCTCCAGGATCATCACCCACCGGCGCATTGGTGAAATTCAGGGTACCTGACAATCGGGAATTTTCATTGACATCCCATTTCCAGCCACCGTGAAAAACGTTATTCTCAAACCCGCTTTGTTCCCGATATCCTGCTGCTTTGGCATGACTCCCATGAAGGATGGCCTGGAATTTTTTCCCCGAAACCCCATAGGCAGCATCATAGCGTTGAATCCCAAAGGAACCCAAAGCAGCATTCAACTCAACAAATCCCGTATCTACTTCCTGTTGGGAATTTATATAAATGACTCCACCTGAAGCATTGCCGTAAAGGCTGGATGCTGCACCACGGACCACTTCGATCTTTTCCATAACATACAGATCCAGATTGTCGAGTTGTCCTTGTCCGTCCGGAGTAGTTTCCGGGACGCCATCGACAACTATTTTGATACCCCGAATACCGAAGGCACTTCTTGATCCGAAACCCCGAATGGCTATTCTCAGATCTTGAGCAAAATTGTTAGCATTCATGGCAAACAAACCCGGTGTACCAGAAATTATAGGTTTCAATCCAATACCTGTATTATCTGACAACCTTGGTTTTAACAACGAAACCGGCATTGTAGAACTTTGGAAATTCGAACTCAGTTTCACCGCTTCGACCTGAACGGTTTCCAGTTCATATTTCATGGTATCCAAAGTAGTTTCCTGAGCATCCAGCCTGACGATGGTACCAATAAAAAAAAGGAATGCAAGCAGCCGGGAAATGTCCATTTACGGATTATTTTTAATAAAGAAGTTGTTTTAAAATAGCTCACTTGGCTATAAAATGATCTTTTAACTGAATGTTTCGTTATGCAAAGCCTTACTACGCTCTGCGTGGCATCATTTTCCAAGCCTCACCTTCAGCTAAAATCTCTATTTCCTATCTCAAGCAGCCATTTTAAAACAACTTCTCGCAAAGTTAAACATCCTCGTTTAAACAAAAATATCTATTTTAATTGCCTGAAAGTAAAATCATTCAAAGATGAAAAATACAATTTTGGCCTTAATTAACCTGAAGATACGGTTGATTACATTATGTTTTTTATGCCTCCTATCATGCGAGGAATCCGATAAACAAGCAACCATCGAAAAACCCAACATTGTACTTATTTTCAGTGATGATCAAAATTTCCAAACCATCAATGCATTGGGAAATAAGGAAATTCATACGCCTAACCTCGACAGACTTGTGGACATGGGCACCACCTTTTCCCATGCTTACAATATGGGCTCGTGGACTGGAGCTGTTTGTGTACCCTCCCGCACCATGATGGTCACCGGAAGATCTGTCTGGGATGCCAGAAAAATAATCCCGGAGGTGAAAAGCAATTCCTCTGCAGCTGCACAAATATGGCCCGGGTTAATGAAAAGCGCTGGCTACGAAACATACATGACCGGTAAGTGGCATGTTGTGCCCAAACCAGAAGAAGTATTTGACGAAGTAATCCACGAGCGGCCGGGAATGCCCGGTGATGCTTGGTTACATGGAAATATGCAAGCCAAATTCAAGGCATTTGAGGCAGGTGAACTTTCCTGGGATGAAATTATGCCCGTTGGTTATAACCGACCAAAAGCTCCGGATGACCAAACCTGGTCCCCTTATGACACTTCCCATGGTGGCTATTGGGAAGGAGGAATGCATTGGAGTGAAGTCTTGAAGAATGATGCTATTGATTTTATTGAAAAGGCCAGAAACAAAGAAGAACCGTTTTTCATGTACCTCGCCTTTAATGCCCCTCATGATCCACGCCAGGCGCCGAAAGAATTCATCGATCTTTATGAGCCGGAAGCATTATCTGTTCCGAAAAATTTCCTACCCGAACACCCATTGAAAGAAGCGATGGGTTGCAGCGGAAAATTGCGGGATGAAGCTCTGGCTCCATTTCCGCGAACGCCTTTTTCCATTCAAAAAAACAAACAGGAGTACTATGCAATCATCAGTCATATGGATGCACAGATCGGACAAATTCTCGATGCCCTGGAATCCTCCGGAAAAATGGAAAATACCTACATCTTTTTCACCTCGGACCACGGTCTTGCCATGGGACAGCACGGGTTATTGGGTAAACAAAGTCTCTATGATCATAGCATACGTGTTCCTTTAATTGCGATTGGTAAAGACATTCCTCAAAAACAAACCATAGATCACGATGTATACCTGCAGGACATTATGGCTACATCTCTCGAGCTCGCAAGAGTAGAAAAACCAGAACATATTTTTTTCCACTCACTGATGGACCTGGCAAAGAATAAAAGAAAGGAAAGCCACTATGCCTCGATCTACGGAGCATACACAAATACCCAGCGTATGATCCGCAAAGATGACTTAAAGCTTATCGTACTTCCAGGGGCAGAAAAAGTCATGTTATTCGATCTAAAAAAAGACCCTCTTGAAATGAAAGATCTTGCGGAGTTGGAGAAATATCAACCTACTGTCTCAGGGCTATTTGAGGAGTTGATCGCCCTTCAAAAGGAATTAAATGATGAGCTTGACCTTAGTAATCTTTTTAGCAAAACGATCAATGCATCGAAACAATAATTCAATTTCAGGGCTTTCCGGGATTGCATAATTGATTTTTTTGAATTAACTTTGTTTTTCAAAGTACTTTACAAATGGAATCATCAAATCAAAAACACCTGGAGACACTGGGGGAGATCCGCAGCATGATGGAGCGTTCTTCCCGCTTCATTTCATTGAGTGGACTATCAGGTGTTATGGCCGGAATATTTGCGCTGGCCGGAGCAGGAATGGTATATTGGTATCTGGATATGATGCCATTTGAATACAAAAGGCCATATTATATTGCTGCGGCACAAACGACCAAATGGGGAATGGATTACATTACTTTTTTCTCTCTTGTAGGAGCCATTGTTCTTTTCCTTGCGATCAGTTTTGGCATTTTATTTACCGTAAGGAAAGCGAGAAGAAAAGGCCAACCCGTTTGGGATGCACTGACCAAAAGATTACTTTTGAACCTGATGATCCCCTTGATGGCAGGGGGCATTTTTTGTTTTGGCATGATGTTCCACGGCAATGTTGGTTTTATTGCGCCCGCCACTTTGATCTTTTATGGTCTGGCCCTGGTCAATGCCAGCAAATACACATTAAATGATATTCGATACCTCGGATATAGCGAAATAGTCCTTGGATTGATTGCTCTTTTTCTGATCGGGTTCGGTCTGGAATTCTGGGCAATTGGGTTTGGCATCTTGCACATTGTTTATGGAATGGCCATGTATCTGAAATACGAGCGAGTTTAAATGGAAAAAATTATCAAAGGCTTACAGAAGAGTTTCGATCATCGCATCAGGCTCGGCATTATGTCCGTTCTGATGGTCAATGACCGGGTGGACTTCAACAGCCTTAAGGAAATACTGGAAGTAACGGACGGCAATCTGGCCAGCCACCTCAAAGCGCTCGAAAAGGAAGAATATATTGAGGTACTTAAACAATTCATTGGTCGGAAACCCAATACTTCCTATGCGGCGACGGAGATTGGGAGGAAAGCTTTTAATGAGCATCTTAATGCTCTGGAACAAATTTTGAACTTAAGAAAATAGGAGCTGGAAATTGAATCACATGGAACATAAAAACTATATATTCTATGTGACCCCCGACCTAAGGGTAAGGGATGTCGCTCCGCTCCATATGTGTTGAAAAATCAATTATCACGAAACGACCCGCATCGTTTCAATTTTTTTATTCATTCACTTTGAAATACAAAGTACTTTTAATTATGGCAATTAACACCTTAATTATCGAACGAAAACTACCGGCTTTTCAATTACGGGGCTGGGTTATGGAATTACTGTTCCGTTGGTCCTACCCGGTATATGGGACCATTTTCAAATGGAAGCGCCCTGCCTGGGTTTGGACAAAGCAGCAACTCGGAGATTTTCCAACCGGAAGTCTTGGGCGGGAAGTTTATAAATTCCTGCACAACAATGGTTTTGACATGCTACCCAAATTTGAAGACCATGATGTTTTGCATGTGCTTTTTGGCTACGGCAGTCATGTGGTTGATGAGGTAAGAATGCAGTTTTGTCTATTTGGCAACGGGAAGCGATCCCTCTATCTTTTTGGAGTAATAATCATTGGATGGCTCGCTTTTCCTGAATGTTGGCATCTATTCAGGGAAGCATTCCGAAAGGGAAAAGAACTTACACCAATACACCGCTGGAAATTCGAACACCTGCTCCGGGAACCGGTACACCTGCTTCGAAATTGTATGGCGGGTTTGCCGAATGAGAATATCCCACTTTTTATCTGACAAAAACCTGAAGTTATGAAATCATTAAATTATAGAGCTCCAATTTTACGTCCATCCCCAAAACAAAAAATCTTATATCTGCTGCTATTAAGCACATTTTTTAACGGGTTGATGCTATTGTTCAGACTATATAAAACGGAGGCTCTGGGCATGACCTATGATTGGCACGTTTCCAAAGTAACCGACAGCCCATGGGTTTTTATGTTTCTGGTATGGAACCTTTTCCTGGCCTGGATCCCCTTCCTTATTACCTATAATCTGAAGCATATTCATAGTCTTTATGGGAAATTGCTAACCTTGCCTATGTTGTTGCTTTGGTTATTGTTTCTACCCAATGCTCCTTACATCATCACAGACCTGATTCATCTCAGGGTACGTCCGCCCCTGCCGCTTTGGTATGACACGACCATGCTTTTTGCTTTTGCCTGGACCGGTATGATGCTGGGATTCTTTTCCCTGTTGTATGCCAGGGATTATTGGGCCAGATACATTCATAAAAAGACTTCGGGGTCTATTTGTATTTGCCTCTTTGGCGATGTGTAGCCTGGGCATATACATCGGTCGGTTTCCAGCGATGGAACAGTTGGGATATACTCTTGAATCCCGGACGTCTATTACAGGATATTTTCCAAATAATGATAAACCCCTTTGATAACCTCAGGTATTTCGGCATCACTTTCATCTTTTTCTGCCTATTGTCACTGGGCTATTTAATGTTCAAAACTTTAATCAAACATCATGAATAATTCCAATTTGCTAAAAATACTCGCCATCGCTTCCGGTCTAATCCTCGCCTTCTTATTCAAACATGAAACGTGGGGGTTAAACACTTTTATTTTCAGTCTTTTCCTCGTCCTGGTTTTTGCCTGGAATAAAGGTTTGTCAGGTTTTTCCGGTCCCTTGATGATCCTTTCGATCGGCACATTATTTTCTTCTATTCTAATTGTGGTTAACAATTCGGGATATGCCAAAGTTACCTGGGTCTTCTCCCTCGTTTTATGGATGGGTTTTCAACAGAAACTGCCGGTAAAATCATTTCTGAATGCCGGGGCCCTTGGAGTGGTCAATTTTTTTGAATCTCCGTTTAGGACATTCGCACCATCTGCTGACCAGCAAAAATTTTCTTTCTGGAGATCTTTTTGGAGGAAAACCACTTTACTGGCCATTCCACTTGGCTTGTTAGTTACTTTTTACCTGATATACTACAAGGCAAATGCTAAGTTCGCCCAATTTAGTGATAAAGTCTTTGATGTTTTTCAGCGGTTTCCGAATATTGATATTGATCCAAATCTGATCATATTAATACTGACGGGAGTTATGCTTTTTGGCGGCATATTTTTTCACTCCGGCCTCAATGAGTTCTTTCATAAAAAGGAGGAACCTCTGTCAGAGAACCTGACGAGGAAAAGAAGGAAGATCCAGGATTATTTTGCCAGCATCAATACGTTGAGTTTAAAGAAAGAATACCGTATAGGTATCCTGGTCCTGGCATTACTCAACCTGCAATTATTTATTGTAAATATCATCGACATCATTTATGTATGGTTCTCTTTTGAAGAAAGAAGTGCTCCGGAACTGAGTCAGTTTGTTCATGAAGGGACTTACCTGCTGATCCTGGCTATTGTTTTGGCCATGGCCGTCATTTTATGGTTCTTTCGAGGAAACATCAATTTCCTGCCCAATAACAAGTTTATCAAACAGCTGGTCTATGCATGGATGATCCAAAATGCTTTATTGACACTATCAGTGGGCATGAGAAATTTCCACTATATCCAGTCGTATGGACTTGCATACAAAAGGGTAGGAGTTTTCTTCTTTCTCGCTCTGGTCATGTATGGATTGTGGACGGTCAAAGAAAAAGTGCAGGCGCCTAAAACTTTTTTTTACCTGTTACAAAAGAATGCCTGGTTTTTCTATTTCACACTACTTGTTTTTTCAAGCATCAACTGGAATGTTGCGATCACCAAATTCAACTTATCCAAAAACCCGGACAAAGGCATTGACTCCTACTTCTTAATCCATAGCATTCCCGACCATAATTTGTACGTCTTGCTGGAAAACAAGGACAAACTGCTGTCCGGAACTTCACAAAACAGGAATGAGATCAACATTGCTTTGGAAAGGAAAAAAGCATGGTTTTTAGGTACTCAAAATAGTCAAACCTGGAAATCTTTCAATTTCCCGGATTGGCGGAACAAACGGTTTCTTAAAAAGTGGAAAAAAGGATAACTTCACAAGTGATTACCCTGACTTATTAATTTAAAGTTGCGGGTTATAAGGGTTTCGTTCTGCTTACGAAAGATAAAATGCCAGATAAAATAATCAGCTGCAATGATCAAACTCTCAACGCGCACCACGTATCTCGCAACCCAGGCTTATTAATACTTGTAAAATCCACCGGTTTACAAACATCCGAACTTGTGAATCCGGCAATTAAAATTACTTTCTTATGAAACTAAAGGTCCATATTCTCTTCTTTAATTTAATATTGCTCTCCGGCCTGTCGGCTCAGGATCCAAATTTCCACATCTACCTTTGTTTTGGCCAGTCCAATATGGAAGGACAGGGAGTTATTGAAAATCAGGATCTCGATGTGGATGACAGGTTTCAGGTTTTTCAGGCCCTGGATTGTCCCAATCTCGGAAGAGTGAAGGAAACATGGTACACAGCCGTCCCGCCAAATTGTCAATGTTGGTCCAGACTTTCCCCTGCCGACTACTTTGGCAGAACTATGGTAGAAAATCTTCAGGACAGCATTACGATAGGCATCATCAATGTGGCTGTAGGCGGTTGTGACATACGGCTTTTTGATAAAGACATTTATCAGGATTATGATTCTACCTATGTTGAAAGCTGGTTTCTGGACAAGGTCGCGGCTTATGAAGGCAGCCCCTATCATTATTTGATCAATTTAGCACAGCTGGCTCAACAGGACGGAGTTATCAAAGGCATTTTACTGCATCAGGGAGAGACCAATACCGGAAATACGGATTGGCCCAATTATGTTCAGAAGATCTATAATGATATGTTGAATGACCTTTCCCTGGAGGCAACAGATGTACCTTTACTGGCAGGAGAGGTTATGTCTGCCCCCGGGAATTGTTGTGCTAGTATGAATACGATTATCAATCAACTTCCCGACGTCGTTCCCACTGCTCATGTGATCTCTTCTTCCGGATGCACGGCATCAGATAATGCCCATTTTGATTCGGCTGGTTATCGATTATTGGGCACCCGGTATGCTGAAAAAATGCTCACTCTGGTGGAATCTACAATTTTGGGAACTCCGGAAGTACATTCCTCTGGTTTTTCACATTTAAAGGTTCACCCAAATCCGAACACTGATAATATCCTGAATATAAATTTTTCAATCCCTGAAAAAGCTTTTATTGCTCTGAAGCTGCTTAGTCCTTCCGGCGTTGAACTTGCTGAAATTGCCGAAGAAGAATTCTCTTCCGGAGAGCATATCCTTAAATACAACATTCCTGATCTGCCTGCTGGAATTTACTTTGTCAAAGCAGAGCTTAACGGATTCATCAAGAGTAAAGCTTTTGTAATCAAAAACTAGATTATGATTACAGATTACTTCCTGTCCAAACCTAAAAAAAGCCGGACCCGCTAATGCTGGTCCGGCTTGCAAAAAGAGTAATATCCTTTAGATTAGAAACAATATTCGTTAGCAGCGATCATCACCTCCGCAATCTTCCTGCGTGCTTCTTTCACATTGACCGGTGGGTATTTAGTGAAACGCTTAACCCCCATCAGGAAGGTGCGCAGCAAATCTCCATCCGCAAAGGAAGCCAGTGCATCTGTTGCATTTTTCGCAATTCGGCTATTCATGTCGTGGAAGAACACTTTCAAAATCGAATCATAGATTTCCTGTGGATGTTTGCGCTCTTTTTCCGCTAATTTCATTACACGTAACAGTAAACCTTCCGCCAGGAAAACATCGATCATCATATCCGAAACATTCATGATAACCTCCTGCTCATGCTGGAGATCAAGCTGACCGTCCATCTGCATTTTGGCAGCTCCACCCGCAACCATCAGGATCGCTTTTTTATATTCTTTCAGGGCTTTGATCTCCTGTCCGTAAGTTCCCTCCGGCTGACCAAATCCTGGCATAGAGGCCAATTCTTTTTGAACCTCCCATGCTGGTCCTACAATATCAATGCGCCCTTTCATGGCACGTTTCAAAAGCATATCTACAGAAAGCAGCCGATTGATCTCATTGGTACCCTCATAAATTCTGTTGATCCTCGCATCACGGTAAGCACGAGCAGCTGTTCCTTCCTCTGAATAGCCCATTCCTCCATGAACCTGCAAGGTTTCGTCGACAATATAATCCAACGCCTCTGAGCCACTCACCTTCAATAAAGCACATTCGATAGCGTATTCTTCAGCCGCTTTCAGTTTCGCTTGTCCGAAACTCATGCCTTCTTCTTCAAATTCCTTTTTCTTCTCCGTTAGCATATTGGACGTCCAGAACAAGGCACTTTCACTGGCAAAAAGCTGGATGGCCTGTTCTGCCAGTTTGTACTTAATAGCTCCGAAAGAAGCGATCGGCACTTTGAACTGGTGACGTTCATTGGCGTACTGGATAGCCGTCTCGATACTTTTCTTGGCACCTCCAAGACTCAGGGCTGCCAGTTTGAAACGGCCGATATTCAAGGCATTAAATGCAATGAGATGTCCTTTTCCAATTTCTCCCAATACGCTGTCTACCGGTACTTTGACATTTTCAAAATACACCTGCCGGGTTGAAGAACCTTTAATTCCAAGTTTGTCTTCTTCCGCACCAAGGGTTAGGCCTTCCAGGCCTTTTTCTACTACGAACCCGGTGAATTTATCGCCATCCACCTGGGCGAATACGATGAAAAGATCTGCCCACCCGGCATTGGTGATCCACATTTTCTGGCCATTGAGGATATAGTGTTTGCCATCTTCCGTCAGATCTGCTCTGGTTTTTGCCGCTAAGGCATCAGAACCTGACCCGGGTTCTGTCAAACAATAAGAGGCCTTCAGTTCTCCTGTGATTAATCGAGGCAGATATTTTTCTTTTTGCTCTTCCGTTCCAAAATATAAAATAGGTAACATGCCGATACCTGTATGAGCCGCAAAAGTAACCGTAAACGGTCCTGCAGGACCAAATACATCAGCAATCAATGTATTTGTATTTTCATCCATGGCCATACCGCCATACTGTTCAGGCATATGTGCTCCCAGCAAACCCAATTCCCCCATTTTTTCCATCAACCCAGGAGAAACACCCTCTACCTGCTTTTCAATTTTTTCGGCAACCGGAAATATCTCATTATTGAGAAAATCCCTGGTCATATCCATAATCATCTTCTGTTCTTCATTGGCATCCTCAGGGATAAATGTACTTTCAACCGTACTGTCTTTTATCAGGAATTCCCCTCCTTTTAAAATGACTGATTCTTTGATCGTATCTGGCATGATTTAATGATTTTTGCGTTTATAAAAATGTCAACACTACCCAATCTAGCGAATTTTCGCTACGAAAATAGGGGATTTTTCAATTTAAGTAAAGCTTTTGAGAAAAAATTTAGCGAATATTCGCTAAAACACCCTGTAACCCCTTTCGTTTCAAGGAAATCAACTTCGATAAAACTTTCCCTTCCCGATTTTTTTCAGTATATTTAGACATGTATTAACACCATAAAACCCAAATCAATGAAAGCAGTCCCCTTTCCGCTTTTTATCCAACAGGATAATTTTATTCCCTATATCGATTCTGATATCCTCATCGCCATTGTTTTTGTTTTATTAATAATATTGATCTATTTGTATTGGGGATCTATTGTACGTTTCTTTATCATTTTAAAGTATTCCATCCGCTTAACCTATGCATGCACCTGGATGATATATGCCATGTACAAACTTCAAAAACTGCGAAAGCAACAAAGCCATACAGTTAAAAGACTTAAAGCAGTTCAAAACAATATTCAGACGCGACACGAAAACGCTGGCGCCATCAGCAAAGCAAGTGCAGCGGTGATTAAAAAAAATCTGGATTTTTGGCGAGAAAAAGAAAAATTCCATTTCGATATGGAAAGGCATCTCACCTATAGAATTGAAAAGCTCAACATTCAATGGCATGAGGTACTATTGCTTTATAAATCTCTGGTCAAAGTTGTGTATGAATCCAGGCCTGATTTCGGGGCAAATTCCGCATATTCCCGGGTCAAAAAGATGGTTAGTTCACCTGCTACTCAAACCCTCGCAAAGTGGCAGAAAAAATTAACAACTACCCAAAGAGAAGCCTACCTGGCCGAAGCCAGAAGAACATTCGAACAAATTGTCAAAATTTAAACAAATACCGCATTTCTGAATTTGGAAAAGCCATTAACTTTGCCATCCTGTTTCTCGTTACAATGAAACACGGTTTTGTTATTTGAATTTTTCACCAATGGTCAACTATCACAACAAACGGTTCAGGATTGTCAATAATGACGATAATGGCGAAACTTCCGTTGATACCATTTTTCTGTATCAGCAAGAGGGTAATATCCTCACAGCAGAATACGCAGGAGGGTCAATCGTCAAAGGACACCTAATCGGCCTGGTGGACGAAAACGGTCATATCGATATGCGTTACCACCAAATTAACGACCGGGGAGAAATCCGTACCGGAATATGTTTTTCAAAACCCGAATTGCTGGAAAATGGCAAAATAAGGCTACATGAAACCTGGCAATGGACCTCAGGAGATTTTTCCAAAGGACAGTCAATTATTGAAGAAATATGAAAGTAAGTATTGTAACCATAGGTGATGAAATTCTGATCGGTCAGATTGTGGACACCAACTCTGCCTGGATGGCGCAGCAACTCAACATGGCCGGAGCAAAAGTGGTCAAGATCATCACTGCCAGCGACGGACATGGAGATATTATAGAAGCCATCCAACAGGCGCGGGATGTCGCTGATGTTGTACTGATCACCGGAGGGCTTGGCCCCACCAAAGACGATATAACCAAAAAGGCCATTGCAGATCACCTTGGCGTAGGCATGGAATTTAGTCAGACCACCTTTGATCATATTTCCGGCCTGCTTACCAAATGGGGTATCAAAATAACTGAGGGGCATAAAACCCAAAGCATGATGCCGGCCAATGCAGTATTGCTTCCCAATAAAATGGGTACTGCTCCCGGCATGTGGTTCGACCTGCAGGATAAGGTGATCGTTTCCATGCCCGGAGTGCCATACGAAATGCAGTACCTCATGGAAAATGAGGTGATCCCCAAACTGGTGAAACGCTTCCAGGTCTATCCCATCATTCACCGAACAATCCTCACTGCCGGCATTGGAGAATCCGTACTTGCCGACAAAATCAGCCATATTGAGGAACAACTTCCAGAATATGTCAAACTTGCCTTCCTGCCAGGTAAAGCAATGGTTCGTGTCCGCTTGAGTGCAAGAGCTGAAAATGGTGAAGACGTAGAGAAAGTGGTAGCTGAAGAAGCACAAAAAATTATTGAAGAACTTTCCGGATTTGTTTTTGGCTTCGAAAAAGAAACCCTGCCTGAAGTGGTGCTCAAACGTTGTGAGGAACGCAACCTAACCTTAACCACAGCAGAAAGTTGTACCGGAGGTTTTGTTTCACACCTTTTGACAACCATTCCCGGTTCCTCCAATGTTTTTAAAGGCGGCATAGTTTCCTATAGCAATGAACTTAAAATGAACCTGCTGGGTGTGCAAAAATCAACGCTCGAACAACATGGAGCAGTCAGTGAAGCCACCGTCATTGAAATGGCTAAAGGTGCTCTTAAAACCATGAACTCCGATATTGCGGTTTCCATTTCCGGTATCGCAGGGCCTGGTGGCGGCACACCTGAAAAACCTGTTGGAACTGTCTGGTTATGTATATGCAATGAAAAAGAGACTTTTACAAGGAAGCTGCAGCTATCCAAAGATCGTGTAAAGAACATCGAATACTCTGCCAATATTGCTTTGACAGCTTTGTGGAGGTTTGTGATGAAGCATTATTAGAATAGGCTGAGACTAAGGAAAGTGAAGTTACCCTCCAGATTAAAGGATTGGGATAATTGTTTGTATTTTTACCGCTTATGAAGAAACATATCCCTAACGCCATTACGCTTGCCAACCTGTTTTTGGGAAGTTGTGCTGCTGTAGCAGTACTGGACGGGCAATTCATCACCACTTTCTGGCTGTTGTTTTTCGCTGGTCTGGCAGACTGGCTGGATGGCGGAGTGGCGAGATTTTTGAAGGTAAGTTCTGACACAGGAAAGGAATTAGACTCTCTGGCAGATCTTGTGTCTTTTGGATTGGTTCCCGGAATGATATTGTATGTTTTATTGATTTACGGGCAGAAAGAAACCGGGACGATTCATTTTTCATGGACTGCTGCTCCCGCATTTTTACTCACTGTTTTTTCAGGATATCGTTTGGCCAAATTCAATCTTGACGAAAGGCAAACGGACCATTTCATCGGCATGGCTACTCCGGCTGTGACGGTCTTTGTGGTTGGCCTCATGCTCACCTACCATTTTGACTATTTCGGGATGCGTGAACTGGTCATCAATCAATGGTTTTTATTTGCAGTGATCGCTTTTTTCAGTTGGTTGCTCAATGCAGAGATCCCGATGTTCAGTTTTAAGTTTAAATCTTTTAAATGGGCCGGAAACGAAGTTCGGTTCATCTTTATAATTACCTTTTTTATCCTGCTGCCATTATTAAAAGGAGCAGCATTTAGTGTCAGCGTTTTGCTTTATGTTTTGATAAATCTGGTCATACATTTTTCAGGAATTGAACGAAAAAATGTTAAAATTTGAAAAAAGTGTGCTGAAAAATGTCACGATTTGATTTCTCGTGGCTTTTATATAATAGAGGGGTTCTGGGCAGTGACGGCCTCACTCAGAGTGAGGCCGTCACTTGCCCAAAAACCGAAAAATAATTATCATGCTTTACGTCATACCAACTCCCATCGGCAACCTTGAAGACATCACGCTTAGAGCAATAAGGTTGTTAAAAGAGGCCGATCTGATTTTGGCGGAAGATACTCGTGTGACCAAAAGACTGTTGACGCATTTTGAGATCGATACCCCTCTAAGATCCTACCATGCTCATAATGAACATAAGATCACTCAAGGATTGGTAGATCAATTAAAATCTGAAGAAATTACCATTGCTCTGGTTTCGGATGCGGGGACTCCGGGTATTTCCGATCCGGGTTTTTTGCTGGTTCGTGCCTGTGTGAATGAAGATATTAAAGTGGAATGTCTTCCGGGGGCAACTGCTTTTGTACCGGCACTGGTGGCATCTGGCATCCCATGTGATCGTTTTCATTATGAAGGTTTTCTTCCTCATAAAAAAGGAAGGCAGACACGCCTGAAATACCTGGCAGAGCTAGAAAATACATTCGTATTATACGAATCTCCAAACCGCCTGGTAAAATGCCTTACCCAGTTGGCTGAATTTTGTGGAGAAGATCGAAGGGCTGCCGTTTGCAGGGAGATCAGCAAATTGCATGAAGATGTCCGAACAGCTCCTCTAAAGGATTTGATTGACCCATTACAGTCAACAGACAAAAGTGAAGGGAGAAATTGCTATTGTGGTAGAAGGGAAAAAATAGTTTTACAACAACCCTTCCTTTTCCAGAGAGGACCTGATCTTTTCATGGGTCACCCAAAACTTTTTCTCAAGTTCCGTTTTTACCCGTTTGAACTCCGGAAGATCTTTCACCCCTTCAAAAACCGGATCAACATCCAGAAAAAGAATCGTCCAGTAATGAAAATTATCCTGCTCACAGAACTTATTCAAATGTTCCATGGTTTTGACCTGATCATTTTTGCAAGCATATGAAACCGCTAAATTCAAATCTTTATACAAGGAATTATCCTGCTCGGAAAATGCAGCGTACAGTTCAAAAAATTCTTCAGCCTCTGCCTGCCTACCGGTTTTGGCCATCACCATTCCGATCTTGGCATTTTCTTCCGGATAAACATGAGGCTGGGTGGCAGCCCTCAATTCCACGAAGCGGCTGTAATGTTTGTAAGCTTTATCATAATCCTTCATAAAATAGCTGATCTTGGCAACTTCCTGCATCACATCCAAACGAAATGTATCTATGGAAAGCACCTCCTCCAACATCGTTAAGGTCTGATTCAGATCCTTGTTTTTCGCATAAAGGATATAGGCTTTTACATACCGGGAATAAATATTGTCCAGATCATACGCCAGGGATTCATCGATATATTTTTCCGCTTCTTCCACAAACCCAGTTTGGACAAAGGCATTACTGATATGCAAATAGGTAAAACTTGTGGAAACAGAATCGGCCCCGGATTTATCCAATCTCAAACCTTTAAGGGCATACTCCAGATATTTTCCGGTATTGGGTCGATAACGCGTGTAAAAATCAGCCAGTATGTTGATCACCAAGGCTGAATTAGGATTATATTCCAGTGCTTTTTCGAGGTACTCCACCGCCCGATCATTATCCTGACCATGCAGGTAATACAAAGCTTTGGCGATCAAACTTTGGGGTAATTGGGGATCTAACAATAAAGCCTTATCAGCATAAAAATTTATCTCCTGCGAAAATCGTTTTTCAACCTGATAGGTATCCATAAAAAAATAAGTAATGGCCGTTCCCGCATAAGCTCTCGCGAATTCCGGATCCTTTTCAATGGCCTTTTGATAATATTCAATGGCCTTCAATAGATTTTCACCCCCTCCTTTATACATCAGATCTAATCCTTTGAGAAAAAAATCATACGCAACAAGATCATCAGTTGGTATTTTTTCAATCCTTTGCGCTTCTTCGGGAGTGATGACCACTTGTATCCTGTCAGCAATTTTTTTGGCCACCTCTTGTTGCAGTGTAAAAATGTCTTTCGCTTCCCGGGTAAATTGTTCACTCCACAAATGTCTGTCTGTCGAGGCTTCTATCAACTGGATGTTGAGCATGATCTGGTCACCAACCTTTTGCCCACTACCTTCCACAAAATAACTGACATCGAGCTCCTTTCCGATTTGCGGTATTGTTTTAGAATGATTACGGTATTTTTCAACGGATGTTCTGCTGACCACCCTGAGATCCCGGATCTGCTGCAGATTGTTCAAAAGAGATTCCATCAAGCCATTGATGATGTAAATGTTGGTCGAATCGTTGCTGTCATTTTTAAATGGTAAAACGGCGATGGACTTTTCAAGGGTTACAGGCTTTTGAGTGAAAGGGTTAAAAAACAGCAACACAATAGCAAGCATCACTCCAAAAAGGACCAGGGTGCCAATAGTTATTACTTTGGCATCAACCCACCTTTTCTTTTTAGAATTTTCATCCTCAGGAAATTCCTGTTTACCAACCTCTCCCGGCGGATAACCATATTGATCATGAAAACACTTAATGAAATAGGAAACACTGTTAAATCCAACTTCATAAGAAACCTCTGAAACAGTCAAGGTTTGAAGCTTTAACAACTTCATTCCCTCTTCCAGCCTTATTTGTCTGATGAATTGACTTACTGAGATTCCGGTATTTTTTTTGACTTTCCTCAAAAGGTTGGAACGACTCATACCCATCTGCCGGGCTAACCCGGAAACTCCAAATTGCTCGTCACCAATATGATCCAGCACCAGGGCTTTGGCCCTTTCCAAAAAATCCTGCGATATGGAGTTTGGGTCCGGCATTTTCAGTAATCTGAATTTTTGCTTTAATATACAAATTAACGGCCTTGCATCATAATTTACATCACTGCAACATAATTTACATTCATTAACCAAACTTGTTATTCTTTGAGGATTTTTTGATTAGTCCTGCATCACGTTTTGATTGACCTTTGTACCAAAAGAAAAGAAAATATTCATCATGAAATCACGCATTTATTTCCTCGATAATTTAAGAACCTTCCTCATCTTTTTGGTAGTGGTTATTCACGCAGGTCTTGTTTACGAACAAACACTGCAAAACGGCTGGATCGTTAGTGATCCTATTAAAAACGGATCCATTGGCCTGATAAGAATGTATCTGGACGTATTTGTTATGTTTACCCTGTTTTTTATATCCGGGTATTTCATCCCCCGTTCGGTAAACAAGCAATCTGCGGGGGCATTTATATGGTCCAAATTCAAAAGGCTAATAATCCCCTGGCTCTCAGCTGCTTTGGTCCTCATACCCGCCTACAAAGCCATTTATTTGTATTCAAGAGGCCTGCCTGCGGAACCCTGGTACACCTACTTCCACACCTTTGAAAGGAGCGGCACGGATCTGACTTTTTTCAATAATAATCCGGTACAGGGCTGGTTATGGTTTTTGCCGATTTTGTTCACCTTCCAGATGGTCTATCTCGTATTATCAAAAGCCAATCTGAAGTTGAATATAACCATGCGGACAGGGGTGATCGGGACTTTGCTACTTAGCCTTGTCTACAGCTCAACCATATCCTTAGCAGGCCTTACCGGCTGGCATCATTCTGGCTTTTTCCACTTTCAGACAGAACGGTTAATTCCATATTTCCTGGTCTTTCTGCTTGGTGCCCTGGGTGCTAAACTAGACATTTTCAATTCAGATAAAAACACACGACTCTATATCTGGGCAAATATTGCTTTGACCATTTCACTCGGTATTTTCACTGCCACTGCCCTCAACCTATTCTTCAACCTGATCGATCCGGGAAGAAATTACTTCTTTGTTTCTGCTTCCGTGGATAGAATTGCCTATCACTTTTCACTGCTTGTAGCCATGTTGAGCTTTCTCCAAATCTTGCTCCATGCTTTCCGTTTCAACCTGAACCGCAGCAATAAATTTGGGGGGTTACTCAGTAATTATTCTTACTCTGTCTATATAAATCACATGATCGTGATCGGAGTAATAGCCGTAGTTATGCTGAACTGGCAAATTCCGGCTTTCGCCAAATTTGGATTACTAACCCTTACGACTTTTGCTGTATGCAACCTTTTAGCTTATGCCTATGACAAATTAGTTCCCAAAAACAAATGGGTTAGCCTCGAAACGGGAACCTTGATTATTCTTGGATTGAGTTCCCTGCTTTGGTTCGGAAATTTCAATGCTGTTCCATCAAATCCAGAGACTCCATCTAAAGTAACCGCTCCTGAAATGGGCCTTCACGAAGCAGTTATCCGTGGTGACATAAAAGTTATTCAACAACATATCGATGCCAACTCAGATCTGAATATTGCAGAACCTGCCGGTGGGTCAAGTCCATTAATTTCTGCTGCCACTTTTGGACAAACAGAAGCTGCAACAGCACTGATCAAAGCAGGAGCTGATGTGAATTTCCAAAACAAAGAAGGTTCTACACCTTTGATCACCGCAGCCTTTTTCTGTCGGGAAGAAATCGTCCGGGCCTTATTGGAAAACGGAGCTGATCCGAAAATAAAAAATCTGGCAGGATCAACTGCCTTGAATTCCGTTAGCAGTGAATTTTCAGAAGTGAAAGGTATCTACGAATACTTTGCTAAAACCTATGAGCCTATGGGCATGAAGCTGGATCTAAATGAGGTTGAAAGGATGCGTCCGGTGATCGCGGCGATATTGCAGAAATATTCTGAGCATTGAAAAGGTGAAACATTACCGGTGGCACTTGTAATTAAAGCAACAAGTGCCATCGGCACATTCTATTCTAACCTACCACTCCACCATCCGCTCCACAACATCCCCAGCCTTCAGCGTTATGGTAAAACTCTTCTTCGGATCCCCTTCAATTTTAATACCCTTAACCGTAACATTATAGTCTCCCGGACTCAAAATGAATTTCTTGGGATTGGAAGAATCACTGGTATAAGTGCGACCAGCAGCTACAGATTGGCCTGACTGAACAGATACAATATTAACAGAGGCATCAGACAAAGCCCCATTGAACTTTGCCCCTACTGACAACTCCGCACTTTGGAAATCATGCGCAAGCCTGGTGGTTATATTTGGGTTGATATGAATCCTGCCCATGATGGCTTTGGAGGTTGCTCCTTTAATTTTCGTTGACTGGATAATCACATCATAAACTCCGGGAGCAAGTTCTTTTTTAACAGGATTGTGAGCAGGTCTTTCATATGATCTGGCTGAGGCAACAGGTTTGGTTTCTCCGTATGGACGAATCTTTACGGTGGCATCATGCAAAGCGCCCATATTGGTTACTTCAACCGTAATATGCCCGGATGAAAAATCAAAGACCTGTTCATTCACATCCGATTCCGTAACGACGATTTGTTCTTTCCGGATCGCAGGAATACCTCGTTCTCCAACTACACTTACTTCCACATCATAAGTACCCGCCGGCAAATTGATCAGCGCCGGATTTGTTTCGGGCCGGTTATAACTTCTGATACCAGTGATATCATCATCCGTACCTGGCTTCAGCACCTCAATCGCACCGTCAATCAACTCACCATTTCGTCTGACGAGAACGGACAATCGTCCTTTGGGCACATCTACAGTTACTTCCGTTGTTTCTTCCAGAGCATCCGCCAGTTGATCCTTGTCAGATGCATCGATATACAAGCCATCACCCTCCCGTGCAGCGCATTCCAAAGGGGCACGATCCGCATCCCCAAGGTCAAATCCTACAACGTGCATCACAAAATCTATCCCGGCTTCCTTAGCCTCCTTAACTACATCACAAAGGATACCTTCACAGGTCTCAATACCATCGGTAATAAGGATTATAGTAGCAGCCTGTCCATCAGCCTTAAGTTTATCAATTACAAATTTTGCAGACTGGGCAAGGGGCGTTTTTCCAAGTGGATTCAAGGCTTTCATTTCTTTTTGAAATGCTGCCTTATCGAGATTACTCATGGGCAATAATTCTTCGATATCTCCGCAATCTCCTTTCTTGCGGTGGCCATAAGCTACCAATCCTACCGGCTGATCTTCGGACATCCCGGAAGTGAGATCCCCAAGCACTTCTCTGGCAAGGGTGATTTTATGATCATCACCAATTTTCTGCCACATAGAGCCACTGGCATCTGTGATAAAAATGATGGGTTTGGGAGCGTCATCCTGTGCAAAAACGAAACAGGCTGACAACAATAAGGTCAGGGTCAGTAATAAGTTTTTCATGGTGGTTATATTTAAATGAGTGAATGTTCACTATTAAGAAATACTATGTTTTGTCAGAAATACTATTTTTCGGAAAAATTGTATTTCTAGTCAAACAATGCCAGGAATTCATCCTCCGTCAAAACCTGCACAGTACCCAAAGCCTGGGCTTTTTTAAGTTTGGAACCGGCCTTTTCCCCAACAACCAAAATGGATAGTTTGGAACTCACCGCACTGATATTCCTCGCTCCGGCAGCCTCTGCTTTCATTTGTGCTTCTTTACGGCTCATCTTCTCCAGTTTACCGGTAAAAAGAATGGTCTTTCCGGCCAGGGGTGCATCATCGGAAACCTCAACGGGTTTATCATCTTCGGTTTGTTTTAGGTTCACACCGAATGACTCCATACGCTTAAGCATCTCCACATTGCGTTCAACCGAAAAGAACTCTATTACATTCCGGGCTACTTTTGGCCCGACATCTTTTATATTGGTAAAATCTTCTTCCGTCCAGTTACATAAATCGAGTACATGGTCGATTTCCTGGGCAAGCAATTTGGACACTTTCTTTCCTAAATGATGAATGGCCAGGCTGTGTAATACCCGGTAAATCGGACTTTGTTTAGCTTTTCCGATGGCCTCTTCCAGGTTATCTGCGGATCTTTGTCCAAAGCCTTCCAGTTGGCCGATCTTTTCGTAATCGAGATTGTAAACATCAGCTATATCCCGTATCCACCCCAACTCAAAAAATCGCTCCACAATCGACTTACCCATGCCGTCGATATTCATAGCCGGCTTGGAAACGTGAAAAATAATCCGTTGCAGATCCTGAGCACCGCATACACAGTTCGGGCATCGCCAGGCAGCTTCGCCTTCCATTCGAACCAGTTTGACAGGCGTCTCTGTATCATTAACCGGACAAAACTCCGGGAACGTGATTTTCTCCTCACTGCCATCTCTTAATTCCGGCAATGCTTTTACGATGTATGGAATCACATCTCCTGCCCGTTCAATCAAAACGGTATCATTAAAGTGCAGGTCTTTTTCTTCGATAAAGTCTGCATTATGCAGGGAAATGGAAGAGATGGTCACTCCGGCTAAAGGAACAGGTGCGACCTTGGCAACAGGTGTTATGGATCCGATTTTCCCTACCTGGTATTCTACCTTTTCGAGTTTGGTTGTCGCTTGTTTGGCTTTGAATTTAAAAGCGATTGCCCAGCGCGGGTGATGGCTTGTATAACCAGCACGTTCCTGAAGCTCACGGCTATTCACCTTAACAACCATCCCATCGATCTCATATTCGTAGGCATCCCGTTTTTCTTCCCACTTCAGACAAAAATCAATGGCCTCCTGAATATTTTTGCAGACTGCCCTCTCCTCAACAGGTACTTTAAAGCCTATACCCGATAAAAACTCAAGGCTGTCATCATGGGTTGAGAAATGCTCCAAACCATCCTTTCCTTCATTATCTTCCGCATATCCGAGGGTATAAATAAAAGCTTCCAGATTTCGCTTGGCCACTTCCCTCGGGTCTTTCATTCTCAGCCCTCCGGTAGCCGCATTTCTCGCGTTGGCAAAGACCATCTCATTGGCTTCGCTACGCTCTTTATTCATAGCTTCAAAACGATCTTTCCGGATCAATACTTCCCCTCTGACCTCGACTTTATTAATGCCTTCTTTTGAGAATGCTGCCTTCAGCGGAATAGAATAAATAGCCTTGGCATTATTGGTAATTTCATCCCCTACGGTTCCATTTCCACGGGTAGCCCCTCTTACCAACCGATCGTTTTCATAAACCAGCGCAATAGACCCTCCATCGAATTTAGGTTCCACAGCGTATTCGATATCCACATCCTCCTCCATATTGAGGAGTCGCTTGATCTGCTGGTCAAATTCTTTGAGATCTTCTGCATTATAGGAGTTACCTAAAGATAACATGGGTATCAAATGCTCAACGGAAGGGAAATCAGAGGTCAAATCTGCGGAAACACGTTGGGTAGGTGAATCCGGTGTTATCCAATCCGGGTGGGCGATTTCGATAGCCTCCAGTTGTTTGAACAGGGTGTCGTATTCAAAATCACTGATCACCGGATCATTCTGGATATAATATCGCCATTCGTGGTAAATGATCAACTCCCGCAAATCAGACAGCTGTTCCTGGCCGGGTTTTTGTCTTTGTTCACTATTTTCGTTTAAATAAGCTTTGGATAGTTCGTAAAGCGCTTTTTGATTGTCTTTTTGGTACATATTTATGCCTTAGAGATGTTCTCTGCGAATTTAGGGAAGATTTTTGGAAATTGGAGGTTATGGAACACGGATGTGACGGGTTAAACGGATTTTTGACCCACAGGACGTCCCTATAGGACTAGACAGTCTCGCAGAGACTCAATATCGGTAACCGAGAAACTAAACCCAAAGACAAGACAAGTGCCGTAGGTACGTCATATGTTTTTGCACCCATAAAAAAATATATTGTTATTTTGGCAAACCAATATTTTACACCTAACTTTGATCTTATACCAGCCCTCACGTAAGAAACTTCCCAGTTAGAAAGTATTTTGAAAATCAAACTGTTATGCTATGCCTGATTTCTCATACAAGGGAAAAGTCTATTACAATCCGGTAACATTTGCCATGGACCGGTTAGGAGGAACGTGGAAAATGCCCATCCTTTGGCAGCTTAAAGACAATGTATTTCGATACAGTGAACTCAAACGGGCCATCGACAAAATCTCGGATAAAACGTTAACTGCTCAATTAAGAGAACTGGAAGCGGATGGATTCATTCACAGAAAAGTTTATCCTGTTGTTCCGCCAAAAACAGAATACAGCATTACCGAAAAAGGAAGGTGGGCCCTTCCCATCGTTGAACACATGCGAAATTTTGGGATCATCCTGATGGAAACGGAGGGCATTGATGCCACCGTTTTCCGATAAACTGAACCCGATTTTTTTCTTTTAAGATTTAATAAAGCGACTAATTTGTCTATTTCCTTGTTGCCCCAAAACTTCAAGGAAATAGATCCCTGCCGTTAATCCGGAAACATCAACATTGGTGATTTCACCTTGAATATTTCCATTAAGTAATTGTTTACCTCGTAAATCAAAAATCCTGTAGGTTTTTCCCGCCTGAAGAAACTCTAATGACAAACTGGACTCAACCGGGTTAGGAAATATTTTCACCGCTTGGGCTTCTGGCGCTTTTTCTATGGAGTTTATACCTTCCCAAATAATTGGTGTTCTCCCACTTTCCAATTCCGCAGTACTGATCCACTTTTGTCTTAAAAATTCCGAAACCCCTTTCATTTCTTCGTTCGTTAATGCATGGTCATAGAAGAGCATTTCGCCAATTTTTCCTTCCCAATGCACATCGGTATAAAAAATATTAGCAGTGGATGGTGCAGTAAAAACTGATCCAAGCACACAAAATTCCATCGGGTTAGCCGTACTCAACGGATCCACGACATTTCCATTCAGATACGTTGACCCGTTAAGCGTTGAGGCAGGAACATCATTCGAATAAATCTGTGAAGCATCAGCATGCCGGGGAATATTGACAGACAACCCCTCCATTGGAGCAGTACCTTGCCAGGATAGAGCATTTTCTTCATAAACCATCAATACAGTCTGATACCCGTTCACACCGTTTTCGATTCGCTGCAACCACAAAGTTGCCCAGTCAGCAATTCCAAGACCATTTTGATAATTGGATCGATAAGCAAACCAGTTGTCCAGTGCCCAGTTATTGCCGGTAGGGAAATACCAATCCAGTATGGAACTGGTCTCCGGAGCCGGATCATCAATCGAACCATCTCCATCCAGATCTGAAGCATCCATTCGTAATAACAAGCCATCCACATCTTCCGGATCAAGAGCATCGGGATATTCTACCGTACTTCTGGCTGCCACAAAAAACTCACCGGCTTGCATGCCAGGCTCAAAAGTAGTCCCGGTAAAAACTGGCGAACCGCAATCCTCAGTCTCGTACCATAAGTATTCGGTTTCAGGTAGGGGATTTATAATACTGAAAACTCCCTCTACGGGACCTTCCACAGCAGGTGCCTCTGGCATAGTCACAGCAAATCCCCTACGATTGTTGCTCCATTGTCCTGAACCAACCCCAGATCCGGTAACATAATAATTTCCGGCCTGAGGAGGTTGAAAATAAATTCCGGTTCCTAAAAGCTCCCCGCCATTTTCATCCGACAACCAATAATAATCAAAAGCCGCGCCGGGATTTTCAATTCTTACTCCACAATTTTCATCTTTCACAACTACCAGTCCTGTAGCTGTGAATGCATCATAACCTCCCACGTTTATATCAGATTCCTTACACGCAGCAGAAGCATCCGTTACTTCATAGCGATATTCGCCAGGGGGTAATTCCGTGCGGGTAAATAGCCCGTCAAACTCAGGTTTATAATCAAACGGCATGGAAGGATCAGCACCGATAAATTCCAATTCCTGTAACTGAATCTGATTTTCTCCGGCACTGGAAACCACAAATAACCTGCAGTACTTAAACTCCTGCGGGGAATTAATGGTAAAAACTCTTCGCTGAAACCGGTCAGGAAAATCCTCATTGGTCCGGGTATCCAAAACCGTCCAGTTTTCTCCGTCGTCAGAACCTTCCAGGCGCCAGTCTTCAGGGTCCCGGGCAGGGACATCATCTGCAGAAGTTATCGCATACCAGGCAACAGTTGTTGGTTCCATAAACTCATATCCCACCCAAGCATTTTCCGGGACGGCATGAAGCCATTTGGTTCCCAGATCATCATCAAATGCCATTGCAGGCAGATGATCCCAGGTGGTTCCACTGGCAATGATATGATCAGGATTTGCAGTGGTGAGATCAGCAGTGAGTCGGTCATACCATTTTATTTCATAATCCGGTATTCCTCCGGAAACATCTACATAAATGACTCCTGTATTAGATTCCATTTCAGAAGGAAAATACTGATGTGCAACCGTCATCACTTCAGGGGAAGAAACAAGATTGAATTCTTCGGTAACACTGCAGCCATCCACACTTGCCGTGACCGAATAACTTCCGTCGGGCAGCCCGGTAAGCACAGGTCCACTCCCTCCGGTTGACCATTGGATGTCAAGACCCTGTAAATCATAATTTTCCGAATGAACAGACACTTCCCATCCGCCGTCATGCGCAGAACAAACCTCCAGGTCAAGCACGACATCCTGCCCGACAAAAACCTGTTCTTCTATTCCACACCCATTAGCGTCCACAATGGTGAATTCATGAATATCCGGAGCCAAACCAATGGCAGGGTTTCCTACCTCCTGACCTTTCAACCAGAATTCATAAGGAGCCAACCCTCCTGAAACGGCAAAATCAACCTGCCCATTTTGGTCACCCGAGCAATCGGCATTAACTACCGAAGTCAGGCTGTTCAGGTCATAAGTACTGACATCTTCCTGGTTTATTGTCCAGACATATTCCCGGTAAGGTTTTGGATAAAATTCGTGAAACTTTTCATCATAGCGAACCAGTTCGTTGGTATCAGTAACGGAAAAAACGAGTTCATACTGATCACAAGCTCCAAAAGTAACGTCAAGCGTTGTGGTATTTTCTGCAATCAGCTTCCCGTTGAGGAACCACTCATATTTCTGGGTGTTTGGCTCCGGGGCGACTACATCAGCGGAGAAGGTAATAGTCTGGGCGCCTGTTACCGACAATTCCGGCGTTGAGGGCTGAGGGTTTTCAATTACATTGACATATTTGTATAAATAACAGATCACCCGTTGTATACATGGAGAACACAAATCATCACCATAACCTTCACCAAAACCTCCGGCTCCCATATAACAGCCTTTGGCTGTAGGACGATGACAACCAAAGTAGTTCGTCAATCCGCCTTCAAAGGCGCCGATCACATTTTCATACTCCCCGGTATAAGGTGTTGGTAGCGGCGTATCATCTGCTATCCATTTTCTCCATGGAATATCATCTTTTACCGTAAAACCTGTAGTATTACCCGTCTCAAAACACTGATTGCCGGACCATTCTCCACTAGAGGTATATTCATCCAGCAAACCCGGCATAGTATGTCCGAATTCGTGCAACAATGTCTCATAATCAGTGCCGTACATTTTTCCGTCACCGACTCTTGCTTCCCTGTTCAAACCGGCACCACCGCCACCGCCATATTTGGTCGTTGAGAACCAGGTTACCCAACCGGTTTCAGGATTGGCCCATGGAAGGAAGATCTCATCCCGAAGATCTTTGATGATGCTAAAATGCCACCAATTGTGATCCCCGGGGGCATCCAGCCACCAGGCTGCATAAAGGTTGAAGAAATTCCTGTATTGAGCATAAGGCTGCCTGGCCAACGGATCGTTATAATCAAATGATGGTAAATAATTTACTTCCAGGCTGGCACGAAAATCAGCTGCATCGACAAAACTGTTATTGGGGTTGGCAGTGCCACGATTCTGAATGACAAAATTGATGCGATTGTCTTTGGATCCTGAATAGAGTAGTGTGTCAAATTCCTGAACCGCAAGGATATCCTCTAAAGTCAAGCAGGAGCCATTATCCACCGTTGCCAAAGGGTCATAATTGTAGGCATTCTGATCGGTGCAGCCAGGAATTTCCGGGATACAATCTTCGGCATTGATTCCAAAGTATTCAACATCCCCAACACCTTCCAAAAGTTCAAAATTAAAGGATCCACCTTCCCATATCATGCTCACTGTCCCTCCGTTCCAACCATCTCCATAGCTGTCTGAAGCAGTAAAAACATAACACCCATCCATAAGGCATACTACTTCTGCAGTTTCGGTATCATTGTCCACACCCTGGAAAGAAGCTACCAGATCACCATTAGTATCATGCAATTCCCAGCTCATTTCATATCCCCAGTTGCCGGTGGTTGAAGTAATGGCGACCTCATTGTAATCACATTGAGCCCAAATGATATTTGAAAAAGAAAAGAAAAACAGGAAAAGAAAAGGTGTAGAGATCTTCGTTGCCATACTAATACAGATTGGTTAAAAACCAAATATAGGGCAATTGATTTGAATGACCATTGTTAGAGAAAAACTCAAAAGCAAATTTTCAGATCACAAATGCTCGGAGAATGAATAAGGTAGTTTTCAACCATTATTTTTATTTTGAGGCCGCCCCGACGGATTTTATCATAGACATTAATATCTTCCCATTGGGAACCTATTTCTTCCGTACCGGGAATGGTGTTAAAAAAGCTTTTAAAAAATAAAGAAAATCTTATTTTTCGACTATCCCCCACCAAAGGAGGGGGCTTTCCGCCGAAAAATTTGGCTAATGCCAAACCAGATTTTCAAACAATATCAAACGGCGCAGCCATCAAACATGACCACCCCCGAAGGAGGTGGTTTTAAACGGGCGAAGCCCACAATAAATTTTTGATGTCCTATGCAGGCATAGACGGATGCAAGAAAGGCTGGCTGATGGTCAAACATGAGCAGGGTGAATTCAGCTATGGCGTTTATGAAAATATGGAAGATTTAGCCCATGACAACCCGGATCTGGCCAGAGCCTTTATCGATATCCCGATAGGATTGAGTTCAAAAGGCTTTATGAGAACAATTGATGCGGCCATACGAAGAGAACTGCCCGGACGGTCATCAACTGTTTTTAATCCGCCCTGTCGGGAAGCTTTACAGTTTGATGATTACGAGAAGGCTAAAAAAGAAAACATAAGGATAGAAGGCAAAGGCATTTCCAAACAGGCTTTTTTCATCAGCAAAAAGATCAGGGAAGTCGACGATTTCCTTTCTAAAAAAAATGAGTCAATTAGTTTTTTCGAAAGCCATCCTGAGCTGTGTTTTAAGTACCTTAACCCTGCAAAAAAGGTTTTGCTTAGCAAAAAATCAACAGCGGAAGGGGCCGAAGAACGTTTGACGATATTAAAACAATACGATCGGAACATTTCCAGCCTTTACCGGGAAATTCTACACAACACCAAAAGGTCCAATGTGAAAAAAGATGATATTCTTGATGCGATCTGTTTATGCATTGCGAACCGACTTTCTGAAAAGGACAAGTACTCTTTGCTCAAAGACAAAAACTTCACTGACCTATCCGGGCTTGAGATCAAAATCGCCTTTCATGATGTTTCCAAATAAAAAGAAATTGCAGAACCATGGAAAACATCATCAAATACATCCTTGCTTATTCGCTCACAGCTATCGTCTTTTTTGCAGTGGATATTTTATGGCTGGGCTTCCTGGCCAAGGATATTTACAATAAGTATTTAGGTGATTTAATGGCAGATAAGGTCAACTGGACGGCAGCCATTATTTTCTACCTGATCTTCATCATAGGTATTTCCGTTTTTGCTATTTACCCGGCTGTAGACAAAAACTCGGTTGGACAAGCAATACTTCTTGGAGCGCTATTCGGATTTTTCACCTATGCCACCTATGACCTTACCAATCTGGCTACGTTAAAAGGATGGCCGCTCAATATTGTTTTGATCGATATTACCTGGGGAATTGTCCTGACCGCCATAGTCAGTACGGCAGGTTTTTACATTACAAAATGGATCCAATGATATGTTTGAGTTAATCTGGCAATCGGCATTAATTATTTTTATTTACGCCACTACCTGGTACATCATTTCCCTTATTGTCAAAAGGAATGACATAGCGGATATAGCCTGGGGATTGGGTTATTTACTATTGTGCGGTTTCTATTTTATATCCGGACATAATCATCCCAGGGAACTATTGATCTATGCACTCATTACTATTTGGGGATTAAGATTGGCCATTTATATTTTCGGAAGGACAAGGGGCAAAAAAGAAGATTTTCGTTATCTGCAATGGCGAAAGGATTGGGGAAAAACCTTCTACTGGAGATCCTATTTGCAGGTTTATTTACTCCAGGGATTTTTCCTTTTGATGATCATATCTCCGGTGATGATTGCCAGTTATTACGAACAACCTGATCTCCATTGGCTCGACTATTTGGGAGCCATCATATGGTTGATAGGGTTCTCTTTCGAAACGGTGGGAGATTACCAAATGTCCAGGTTCAAAAAGGATCCGGGAAATAAAGGTAAAATGTTGCAAACAGGACTCTGGCGATATACACGACACCCGAATTATTTTGGAGAGGTTTTGCTTTGGTGGGGAATATTCCTGATTGCAGTAAACTCGCCAAATGGTATTTTCGGAATTATAGGTCCTTTAACCATTTCCTGGCTGATTCTTTCGGTTTCCGGCGTCCCGATGCTGGAAAAGAAGTATGAAGGCAATCCTGAATTTGAAGATTATAAAAAACGGACGAGCAGGTTTTTTCCTTTGCCGCCAAAACAGAAAAATTGATTTTATTGGGACAGAAAATTAAGAAAAAGAACGTTCCTTTAACTGGTCTGGCCAATATCAGGAACGTTCTTTTTCAATAAAATAAGCTGTAAACTTTTTAAGATTTAATCATCACCACCTCCAGCCATCAAATCTCTGAGAATCATACGCCACTCATCTTCTCTTCCTACTACAGCTTTATCAAAGTCTTCCCTAAATTGATCCCAGGCATCGGCTCCATGTACTTTTTTGAACGTTTCTTCAAATCCAGGCAGGGAATCATCATCCAGTTCTGCCCAGTTTTTATACCATGTAACCGTAGCCCAATCTCTGCCATCTCTGTGCTGAAATTGTTTTCTGTACATACTACGAGGTCTTTTACTTCCTGTGGCCTTGATCGTTTCGACAATTTGTTTCTGAACTTTTCTGAACAAACCATTATCTGCTACTTCAAAAAACCGAACACGGCTTAAATCCATCTGGGTGTCATCATCAACTTCAGGATCGTAAGTCAGGTCTTCATCTAAAACCCAGTATTCAGCCCCACCCATTTTTTTTGCGTGCGACATAACTGAAGACCAATCCAAACCGTGTTCCATACTGCTTGGGCGGTCATCGTTTTGAGTAAAAGTCATAGGCCCCATGGCAAATAGAAGATCTCCTGTACGTGGCCCATTTAATATAGAAAAGACAAAATTGTAATAAGGTGCTTTTGCATGAAACAACTTATTATGTTCTGCTATCTCTTCCATTAATGCCATCTGATGACCAGGCTTCGGGGTTAAGTAGTGCGTTTCAAACATTGCATAATCCTGTGCAACCAAGAGCGTAGTGAAGGCTAAAAAAACAAGAACGAGTAATTTTCTCATGATCAGATAAGTTTTGATTAGTGAACAATATCTTTATCAGACAGAGCTTCTGAACAGCTGAACAAAACCTAAAACTTATGGGAGGAAAAAAGGGAATGAGCAGGTAAAGAAAAACATTCTTCCTGATCTCCCCGTGGCGAATACAATCTTACATTTCCAGAGGGAAGCAATTGTCTATATGTATTATATCAACAACAATGTCAAAACCGAGATAATACAAAATTCAGGAATTATGCATTACCCCGAAAGCGTATAAATACGTGTTTTTCGTTAACAATTAGTGGTATTTGCTTAATCACTGAGAGGGCAAACCTGAATTTGAAGATTACAAAAAACGGACGAGCAGGTTTTTCCTTTACCTCCAAAGCGGTAAAAAAAAGTTTGGGAACCCTTTTGACAAAAGGCTCCCAAATTCATAAAGATTAAATTCTAACCTGTCTATTTTTTATTTTCAAGCTCTTTCAAAATCCTGATCCCGTTAGCATTGGATGGATCTACCTCGACTGACTTTTTATAAAACTTAATGGCTAATTCTTTATTACCGTCAGCCAAATAGGCTTCCCCGAGACTATCATAGACATTACCTGATTCAGGAAATGCCTCGACGTTCAACTTAAAAGCTTCGATGGCTTCTTTTATCATTCCGGATTGCAATAACTGATAACCAACAGTATTCATTTCACCCTCATTGAGTTGATATTCCTCAGAGGTTTTCATTTTTTCAAATTGCTTAAGTCCTTCGTCAATTCCCTCATCCATAACCACTCCAAGGAAAGTTTGTGCCACAGATTTTTTGGGCATATCAAAGGGCTGGTCGTAAAGAATATTAAGGATAGACATGGTCATCTGGTTAAGGCTTGAATCCCCTCCGGAAGAGAAGTGTTTTATTCCATTTTGGTGTATTCCCGGACTTTTTATTTTTTCTTTCTTTGGAAAAAGAAATGTCTTACGCTATTCAACCAAAATCCCCAAAAGAGGTTATAACCCTTACAGACCAAACAAAAACACAACAACTTTATGCAAGTGAATCTCACCGAAAGAGATCTCGACCGGATCATAGAAATGGCCTGGGAGGACCGGACACCCTTTGAGGCCATTGAATTTCAATTCGGCTTGAGTGAGAAGGAAGTCATTCAATTAATGCGAAAAAACCTGAAAGCCAAAAGTTTCAGGATGTGGCGAAAGCGTGTCCACAGCGGAGTAAGTCAAAAACACCGGCAAAAGCGCAATCCTGAGATCACTCGTTTCAAATGTTCCCGCCAGAAGCAAATCAGCCATAATAAAATCTCCAAAAGAAAATGATTGCTACTGCCTGGAAGGACATCATCGAAAAGGTAGACGACATCTCACCCATTCAATATGGCCGAAACCGCAATTTCATCGATGGAGATGTGACACGTTTATCCCCCTATATTTCGAGAGGTGTAATCTCCACCAAATTCGTTTTTAATCAGTTAATAGCCAAAGGTATTGCCCCTGGGGAAATGGAAAAGAAACGCATCCTACAAACGCACACCAGAAATAAAAGATCCTGAAATGTATCTGACAAAAAAAGACAGAATATGACTAAATTCGTCGCTCTGAATTTTCCTTATTGTTTATCAAAAATCATAATTATGAAATATACAATACTCCTGACAGGTCTCCTGATTTTATCCTCCTGCGGAACAATGCGAAGTACCGGAGAACCTTTTGACGTCGGCTACAAAGGAGCCTTAAAGCTGATGATGCACAAGGGCGATATTTCTGCAAAAGCGGACCTTCGTAATTTTCAAAACACCAAACATCTATATGCCCTCGGAGCAGTGGAAAACCTCAAAGGGGAAATCCAGATTTTCGACGGCAAGCCTTTTATCTCGTCAGGGCTGGAAGAGATGGTATCGATTAAAAATACCTTCGATCAGCATGCAACACTTTTCGTTTATACTGATGTAAAAAAATGGCAATCTTTTGAAGTTCCAGCTAATATATCCGCTTACGAAGATTTTGAACAGTACGTGGAAGAAACCGCTAAAGTTTATGGCATCGATACGGATAAACCATTTCCCTTTTTGCTTGAGGGCAAAGCTAACTCCATAGACTGGCATGTGATCAACTGGAAAGATGGTGACACCGAACATTCTCACCATAAACATATCACTTCCGGTCCTCACGGGACCATTACAGATACAACCGTGGAAATTCTAGGGTTTTATTCCAAAAGTCATCATGCCATTTTCACGCACCACACCACCAATATGCATATGCATTTCAAAACGGCTGATGAAACACTTGCCGGCCACCTGGATGGGCTGACCCTGGGAAAAGGTATGACCTTGAAATTGCCCTTTGTTAAATAACCTAAGCACAATTTATCGTGAAAAAACAACATTTACCCAGCAAAATTTGTCCTGTTTGTCAAAGGCCTTTCTCCTGGCGCAAAAAATGGGCAAAAGTCTGGGACGAAGTAAAATATTGCAGTGAGAAGTGCCGAAGGAATAAAAACAAAAAAGATGTCAACGATTAATCTGTTATTTCCTCATCAGCTTTTTGAAGACAATCCTTTAACACAAAATGATCACGACATTTATCTCATTGAAGAATATTTGTTCTTCAGACAATTCCAATTTCACAAGCAAAAAATAGCCTTTCATCGTGCCAGCATGAAAGCCTTTGAAGCTCACCTTCACAACCTGGGCAAAAAGGTGATATATATAGAAAGCCGTAATGAACTTTCCGACATTAGAAACCTGCTTCCAGCGTTGAAAGAAAAAGGTGTAGAACAAATACTGTACATCAACCCTACGGATAACTGGCTCGAAAAACGCCTTTCAGGAGGTCTGTCGGATAACAACCTGAAATTTACTGAATTCGAGAATCCGCTCTTTTTAAACACCCGCCAGGACCTGCACCCATTTTTCAGAGCGGACAAAAAGAAGTTCTTCCAAACCAAATTCTACATCAACGAACGCAAAAAACGCAACATCCTACTCGATGAAGAGGGCAATCCACTTGGCGGAAAGTGGAGCTTTGACACGGAAAACAGAAAAAAATTTCCAGCCAAAAAATCCCCGCCTTCCATTAGCTATCCTGAATCCAACCCATTTTATGAAGAGGCCAAGGTTTATGTGAAAAAATACTTCAACACCAATCCGGGGATTTTGACTGATTATCCGCTTTACCCCATCGATTTTAAATCAACAAAGGCATGGTTTCGGCAATTTCTGGAAATGCGATTTGACTTTTTCGGACATTATGAGGATGCCATAGTTTCAGAAACTTCCATTTTGCACCACAGTGTATTAACCCCTATGTTAAATGTAGGACTGATCAGTCCGGGAGAGGTCGTTGAACAATCACTGGATCATGCCAAGGGGGCTAATATTGCTTTGAATTCAACGGAAGGTTTTGTCCGGCAGATCATAGGCTGGCGGGAGTTTATCCGGGGAATTTACGAGGTGAAAGGCACGGAAGAACGAAACCGCAATTTCTGGAACTTCAAAAGAAAGATCCCTCCGTCCTTTTATCAGGGCACTACCGGCATACTTCCGATTGACCAAACGATCAAAAAAGTCCTCAACACAGGTTATTGTCATCACATTGAGCGACTGATGGTACTGGGTAATTTCATGTTGTTATGCGAATTTGATCCTGATGAGGTATACAAATGGTTCATGGAATTGTTCATCGATGCTTATGATTGGGTGATGGTTCCCAATATCTATGGAATGAGTCAATTTGCGGATGGCGGACTAATGGCAACTAAGCCCTATATCAGCGGAAGTAATTATCTCAAGAAGATGAGCAATTACAAAAATGGAGCATGGCAGGAAATATGGGATGCCCTTTTCTGGAGGTTCATGGATGTCCATAGGGATTTCTTCCTGCAAAACCCGAGATTGGGCATGCTGGTACGTACTTATGACAAAATGACTGAAGAAAAAAAGCACCATTTGGTGAGAACGGCCACAGAGTATCTCGACAATTTAATCTAATTTGGCCCAAAATTTTAACGACAGAACCATGAGCAAATCTTTCAAGCCGCTAAATGTGGTGAACCAACCACAACAACCTCAACCACCCGAGCCTCAGACCAACCATAAAAAATGGGCCTTTTGGCTCTTCATTGCTTATTTGGTATTGAACTGGGCCATCGTTTTTGTCTCCGGCAGAATTCCGGAAGGAGTTGAAGATCCATTATCCGAAAACAGCCTGCTGAATTACCTGATGGTCATTTCACGTGTCGTATTTGGTGTTGGGTTGATCTTTGCCATTCTTAGTTACCGGAACCGGGAACCGCATGACTACCAATACCGCATATCCATGTGGGGATATATCATCGGGTTTATTTTACTAGTGGTGGCTATGGTTGCATATTAGATTTCCATCCCCTATTCACAGGCTCCATGTTCCCCGAAAATCCTGTTCAGGATCTTGGTCGTAATCAGGTAAGTTGGTTTCACCCCGTCAACTCCCAATCCTCCCGAGGCAAGTGTACTTCCTGTGATCAAAGGATTATCAGAAGCGTAATAGGCATACCGTAAGGTAATGTTATCATTGACAACTTTCCGGATCTTCGAAGCTGCCTGAATGGCCTTTTGGTAATGTGCCCCTTCCATTTCCAGCCCGATACTTTGCCAGGAGGATTTAAAGAAATACCTGAGGATGTCTTTATTTTGCAAGGAGGTTCCTAACACGGTGATCATTGGCCCCTCATATACCGGGATGCCGTGGTTCTCAAAATCTTCCTTGCAAAAATCGTTTTCAAAAGGATAATTATCAGCAGTTCCTTCAAAAACATGAGCCGTCGGAACCATGATGTCTCCCTTGTCTCCGGCAAGAATACCTGCCTTTCCCATAATGGAAATAGACTCTACATTAATCGGATGCCTTTCCCCGTCTAGTTTATAGGGTTTGAGCAATTCATCCATGGTTTCATAGGCTTGCTCACCAAAGGCATAATCCATCACAATGATGACCGGTTTTTTTTCTGCGACCAGCGCCTTGTCCACCAATACTTCTTCCGGCAGTTGATCGAGATCTATTTTGGTAGTGTCAAAGATTTGTACCGTGATGTTGGTACCACTTGTATGGTCGATCACATGCATGCCGTTATTTAAGGCGTGGTCTTTGATCTTCGCCCTCAAATGATTATTCTTCTCTAAAATGATCTCCCGGGCGATATCCTCCACTTCTTCTCCCTGGAATCGATCCCCAAGCGCAACTTTCCCATAAATGGTATTCATAACGCTGTGGAGGTTTGCACTTATAATATGTATTGGCCGTTGGTACAAGTCGTTCTCAAACAGATACTGTTTGATATTGTCGGCCCAACGTTCGCCGTAGTGATGATGACCGATCCGGTCACGCAGCATTGGTGAAAAGCTGATCTCCCTATCCGTTTTTTCCAAATATTCCTCGAAAGATAATTTTCCCAGCCAATAGGTAATATGAAAAAGGCTGTTGACCTCTTCATCCGCTTCAAATCGTTCATATGCTGATTTTACTTCACTGTAAGTCCGCCCCAGCAGCGTTGTCAGATAGGTAAAAGCTATTTCTTTATTGAATTCCTCCCCGTTTTTCTCTCTTTCAACAATGAGTCCGAGTTTTTCCCATTCCCGTTTTTTGCCACCTTTATGCGTCTGGCTGTTCATACGGATCTTTTCCGCTTCGATGTACATGAAGGTAAGGTGAGTCAGAATATCGTAGATATCACTTCTGCCGCGAGTGAGCTCTACATACATCTCCTTATTATCGATCCTGTAGGCATTCCTCCTTCTTTTTGATGGAATGATACACGGCAATCCTGAGTGTTGTAACCCTTCTCTGGAGATCATCCTCACAAACCGGCACTCCTCAATGCCTTTTGGCAAACGCTGAAAAATATACAACAACCCATCGAGTTCGACTCTTTCCGGATCATTGATAGAGCCATAAATTTCCGGATTGAGTGTTTTGAGCGCATGGATCATCGCTTCTCCGGAAATACCTAATGGTTTATACGTTCCCCGAATGAATAAATGCCGCATGGCAATATAAAGTCTTTCGATGGCTGCCCTTGATTCCTGAGCTCTTGTGCGTTGTGAGGTGGTTAGTGACATAAGCTGGTTACTGGTTACTGGATAGCTAGTTGCTGGTTATTGATTGTTGGTTTTCCGCCCCGACTTTGTGTATTCGGGAACCTGTCCGCGGCAAGCCTTGCCGGGATTTCGCTAAGCTTAACTTTACTCCAGTTGGTGATAAAAAAATTTCGCAAATATACGAAAGGTTTTTTATTTCAAATTTTAGTTTAAAACTAATCTTGTCCTACTATTATCAACTAGAAACATGCAATCAGAAACCAGCAACTAATTTCATTCATACAAGTAAATCTCCACCCTCCTGTTCAATCGGCGACCGGCTTCGGTTTTATTTGTTGCCACGGGGTCTCTTTCCCCATAACCATAATACGATACCCTTGATGAAGATATCCCTTTTTCCGTCAAATAGTAATAACAATTTTTTGCCCGTTTTCGGGAAACGTATTTATTGGTATCCCGTTTACCTCCTGCATCACTGTAACCGTTGAACTTCACTTTAAAAGAGGGGTGCTCTTGCAGGAAGTCAATCACTTCATCCAGTAACTGATTAGATACCGGGTAGTATTTCCCATTTTCATAATAAATATGCTGACCATTGATCAGTTCCGCTTTTTCCCTGGCTGATAATGGAGGCGGGCAGCCTTTATGTTCATACAATCCGAATATATCCGGACAGTCATCCTTGGAATCTTCGATTCCGTCTCCGTCTGAATCAGGGCAGCCATTAAAAATGGCAACGCCAAAAATTTCAGGACAAGTATCGTCATCATCCAGGATTCCATCTCCGTCAGTATCTATTTCCGGACAGCCCTTCAAGGCTTCTGTTCCGGCAATAAAAGGACATTCATCCTGCATGTCATCAATCCCGTCTCCGTCGGAATCTTTATACGGACAACCATGGTTGAGTGGCGAACCGGCCTCCACCGGGCAACGATCGCTTTTATCCGTTATCCCGTCTCCGTCGGAATCAGGGCAGCCAAACAATTCCGGCACTCCCGGTTCCAGGGGACATTCATCAACAAGGTCTTCAATACCATCCTCATCCGTATCGGGACAACCTTCAAAAACAAGCAGACCAGCTACCTCTGGGCATCTGTCCTTCTTATTAACGATGCCATCTCCATCATCATCTTTTTTGCTCATCCTGTAAGTTAGGGACAATAAAGCAGCACCATACCAATCATCCTGCTCAGGATTAGCTGCTGCACTGATACCATCGAGATAATCCGTAAAAGGCACCCTGAGTCCTGCGGATGCATTGAGATAAAACCCTGAAGTGAGATGCAGATTAAACCCGGCACCGCCGATAAAGCCAAAAAACGTCCTTGGGAAATCTACAGATTGATCTTCAATGATGCCTTCCTTAATTCCGTCGAGTTTATTTCTGTCAAAATTGGCTTCGGGTTCAATGATAAAAACTGCCGGCCCCAGAAAAACGGTAGGAGAAAATCGTTGATCATCCCTTTTCTTGAATGGATCCCATTCGGTGGCAAGAGCCAATTCAATAACTTTTGTATCAAAAAAGAAACCCCGGTTTTGCCTGTCGACGTTATCCAGGTAGAGATAATCATCTCCTGTAAGGGAAGTTGAAAAGAAACTTGTTTTTAAGGAAAAGAAAGGAGCTAATTCTTTTTTCAGGAAAAAGCCAAAGCCTGATTTGGCTGGTTCTAAGGCAAATCCACTGGTAGATGCAACATCTCCAAAATAGGTTGATCCTCCACCTGTGATACCAATTTCCCAATGATTATTTTGCCCGGTTGTCAAAAGAGGAACCAGACAAACAAACAGTAAAAAAATCAGTTTTTTCGGGATGTGATATTTTAATGATTGTTGCCCCACAAAAAGATTTGCTTTGGTAAATCCAAAGACAAAACTAAACCTTCTTGTTTTAAAATGTGCTAAAACCTGTTAAATAATCACATAAGTGAAGTAGCAGCTTACTACTTCTTCAGTAATTCTATTTCCCTTTCTCTGTTCTTGAGAAGTTGTTCCAGCCTTTCGTTCTCTTTTTCGAGTTCACTGATCCGTTTTTTCAATCGATCAATTTCTGCATTGTCTGCCTTGGTTTCACTTTTCTGCTCAGGTTTTGATTTTTGATCCAGTGTAGTGGTATCATCAGCATCATCCACTGCGAGATCGATACCAACCATTTTTTTCAGGTTAGCCCAGCCATCCTCTCCATTCAGGTAGGAAGCACCAAAATAAGCCAGAGGAACAATGATGACCAATGCGAAAAAGAATCGTGCAAATCCGGTAAATTTAAATCTTGAAGCCATGAATTTTTGTATTTATTACAAAGATAAACAGCCGCACCGGAATTTGACTTTAAAATTCTACAGTGTTGTAGTTTTTTAGGATGAAATGACGGAAGAAAAAGCATTTGGATTCTGTAACAGGTTTTTGGATGCTAAGAAATATAGGTTCGAAATTGTTAAGATTTCTGATAATTTATATAGCAAGTTGTATCTTCCCACTCCAAAATCCCCTGTTTGATCAGGGGCGATCAGATTTTTTCTGACAAAGACCATTTTTTATACACATAAATCACTTAAAATGAAGCAACTACTAGGTTTGTGTTTGACCTTATTATTGAGCACCGCGGCCTGGGGGCAATTGGAATTGCCTCAAAAAAGTCCAAAGGCTTCCAATTCATTTGTCATTGGTTTGACCAAAGTAACCATTGAATACAGCAGCCCTGCGGTCAAAGGCCGCAACATCTGGGGCGGGCTGGTAACCTACAACGAAGTGTGGAGAGCAGGAGCTAACGAAGCGACAACCGTTGAATTCAGTACCGATGTAATGATCGAAGATACGTTTTTGAAAAAAGGAAAATATTCATTGTTTTTCATTCCACAGGAAAGTGGAACGTGGGTAGCCATTTTTAATAAAGTTGCCAATCAATGGGGAGCTTATTCCTACAACGAAGCTCAGGATGCTCTAAGGGTAGAGATCAAAGCCAAAGATTCTGGCGAAACAGAGGAAAGACTGAACTTTAAAATTGTCGATACCGCCCAGGACAGAGGTTATATTCGTTTCGCATGGGAAAAAAAACGGGCCTACATCCTGATCAGAACCGACATGATGAGCCACGTAATGGCTAATGTTCAAAAAGCTTCCGAAACGGCCGAAGAAGGCGATAAGTGGCTGATCCACGCCCAGGCTGCTGACTGGTACCTCGACAATGGTCACCCTGCCAAAGCAAAGCAGCAGATAGAAGTTTCCACCGGACTTGCCAGACATTCACGAAATTGCTGGATCGAAGCCAAGGTAAAAGCTTACTACAAAGATTACAAAGGTGCAGTAGAAAGTGCCAAACAGGCGCAGGAATTAGGCAAAAAAGCTGACAGCCGTTTCTACAATGCAGCCAAAAATCGTATCGAAAGAGCTATTGCGGAGTGGTCTGCAAAGTAACTTTCGATTGACATAATAATGACGGGTTACGGAAGCAATTGATCACCTTCCGTAACCCGTATTTTTTTGGAAAATATTATGCACAATTTTTCAAACCCCCACCGCTTCTTCAGAAATCATAGAAGCCAAAGTCAAAATGCTCAATCGCAATTTATTTTGTTCGATAGACATTTCATTAAACCCCATGGTTCCATCAATAATGGCCCTTTGAAGTATTCTGTGCCTGGCTTCGATTCCGGTAATACTATTTTCAAACTCCCCCTGATCCAATTGGGCGATGGTAGCCTTCAGGATCTCAATAGACTGTTTTACCTTATCCTTGCTAATCAGCTGACTGACTACTTTTTTCAGTTCACTGATATTTTCCGCAGCCAACAGATATTTTAAACTTGCATCACCCAAATGATCCCAAACTTTCTTCTTAACCTGCAACCTGAGCTGATCCAGCCTGTTTTCTATGGCAGATATTTCTTCCGGCCGGATCAAATTGTAATAGGAGAGGATGAGATTTTTGATCACCTCATTTTTCCTGTTAAAGAATTTAGTTTTCTCGTTTAGATAATTGCTCAGCTTTTCAGGATCAAATTCGAGATCCGGCATCTTTACGAAATTGAGGACATTAGTCAAGTTTTGGTGTTCTGCAAAAGTCCTCATGATGCCAATCCTTGTTTTTCGCAGTGTATTGAGGTTATACCCAGTGGTTTTTCCAAGCAGGAATACCCCCACATTTTTACCCTCGACCTCATGCCAGTCAAAAGATAGGTTAAGGCCTGGGGCGATGTAGTCCTCTTGTCTGAGAACATGTAAATCATTGGCAAAATACTCCAGCATAATACACATCTCTCCCTGTCGTACTAATGGAAAATCGTACATTTCATCGTGGTAATCTGACTCTGATGCTTTTTCATAAAGGGCACTTAACCATTTTCCGCAATGCAAAACGGTGGTATTTACAGGACGTTCTTCCAGGTTTTTTATCCGAACCGGAATAGTGCAAATTCTTCCAACCAATTTTCTGAAAGTCTTCCTGACATCTCTTGAATAGTATTTCACAAAAGTGGTTTTGTCGGTAGTAAACCCGACCTCATAACGGATGGACGATTTACCGTCATTGAGCAACCGCCTGAAAATACATTGAAGATCTCTGATCTCCTTGTAAATTACCTTTTCAAGTTTCGGTAATTTGAATCCGCCTTTTCCATTGATGAAATACAATTCATCATGGAAATAATCATGGCCGCCTTTTCTTCGTCTTTTCAGATGCCCGAAATACTGCACAAAATGTTTGGTGGGCAATGGATTATCCCAGGTTGGAAATGGTTTCAAATGTCTTTTATCCTCGATGAGTAATGACCGGATATCACAGATCGGGTACTGGATAAAAACATTGAGTCGATTGTTGGTTCTTGATCTCATAATAAAAAAAATGCCCTCCCAAATCAATGCAAGGGAAGGGCGTTCATAACTCCGGTTATTTTCGCCGGCTCCAACTCCGACTTACGCCTTAGTTTTCTCAGCAGGCTTACTAACCTCAAGTCATTGGTTGAATAAGAGGAAACCAATCGAATGTTGGTGTTCCGGGTTATTACAACTTCAAATAAATTGGATGTTAAATTTAACGAATTTTGCCTTCAAAATCAAGGTTTTTCGGGTACCATTGCCAATTTGCCCGAAAACCCGTAGTTTTGCATAGAATTCACTGACATACAGTGGATTTACCCGAAAGAAAATAATATCAACCGGCAGGATTCTTCCGGTGATCAAAGATACTGGAGCATTGCTCCGCAAGATGAAGTTGGATTTTCTCGAGCAGCCCATGGATTGTTTTACATCCGGGCTGTTCTTTTTTTGTTTAGGCTGGAGGAAAATTTACTTTTTATCAAAAAAATTAACCACAGGGTTCACTGAGAAGGCACAGGGACCACAGAGAATATATTCAAACAATTGGAACAACGTGAAACGATTTGAAACAACATCAAACCCCTTTTTCCTTTTGTCCTTTGTCCCTTTTGTCCTTTTTTCCTTTTCCCTTATCCATCATACTCCTCCGGGTGCCAGAAATGTTTATCAAAATCCACGATCTTGTTATTCACCACTTTCACGCCTTCCTTTTCCAGTCTTTCCTGCATCATGTCAGGGTGAGGAAAATGATTGCGCCCGCTCAATTCTCCTTTTCGATTGACCACGCGGTGAGCGGGAATATCCACTCCCATGGAATTATTCAGCGCCCAACCCACCATTCGGGCGGATCCGAGGCTCAGATAATCCGCAATTGCGCCGTAAGTACTCACTCTTCCCGGCGGAATTCTTCTGGTAAGTTCGAAAACTAGATCGTAGTAATTATCTTTGGGCTTCATAAATTTCAGATCATGTTGAAGACCAAAGTTAAGGCAAGTTCCATTACCAATTTAACCGATGCCCGATATTTTGCGGCCATGGGGGTAGAATGGCTGGGATTTAATCTTAATTCAAAAGAAGCAGATGTCATTTCCACCGAAAATTTCAAGGAAATGGAAGAATGGGTGGAGGGTGTACAGATCGTTGCAGAGTATGGCGATGAAAGCTGGGAAAAAATTCGTTCCGGTGTAGAAGAAGTGGTACCTAATGTCGTACAACTTGGAGGAAATTACGGTGTTGACGAAATGTTGGAATTACCGGCTTCTGTTGGTATTATCAAAGAAATAATCATTGGCAAATCCAGTCAACCCGGAGATGTACTGGAAATAATGGAAGAAATGGAAGGGCACGTACAGGTATTCGTACTCAATTTCTCCGCAAATCAGATCAACTGGCAAAATTTAGAGGAAGGAATTCCGTTTTCTGTGAAAGACCTGGCTTCAATCGCCGATAAGTTCCCCGTTCTGATCGAAATGGACCTTGACGTTTCTCAACTGGAAAATTGCCTCCAATTGGATCAGCTCGAAGGCATCACCGTTAAAGGAGGAGAAGAGGAGAAAACCGGGTTCAAATCTTTTGATGAACTGGACGATTTTTTTGATGCGTTGATGCCCTAAAACGCGCTTGGTTATTTTAAAATTATTTCTTACACCCCATATCCTTCAAAAGCAACGGACATACGGGTTTGAAGGTGCAAACTTGAAATATCAGCGTTTTTTAAAGATCATTTGTTTATCTTTGATTATCACAAAAAATAAAAGCTTCATGAAGCGTATATTCATTATTGTCCCTATACTGATGTTTATGGCCATTAATTTGAACGGTCAGAACATTCGCACGACAGAGGAACCGCTCATTGCATCCATGATGGAAAAATTCGTGGAAGTCAATAAAGCGACCGAATTTGTCGAAGGTTGGCGCATCCAAATCCTGGCCACCACCAATCGCCAGCAACTGGAGACTTCCCGCCAGCGTTTTCAGTATCGTTACCCCAACATTCCTGTTACCTGGGTGCATTCAAGCCCGCATTACAAACTCAGAGCCGGAGCTTTTCTCACCAAGCTGGAAGCTCTACGGCTGAAGTATATTCTCGAACGCGATTATAGCGGAATTTACCTGGTTAAAGATGACGAGATCCGCGTGAGTGAATTATTGAATTCGTTTTAATATGTTGCCGGTTTCAGAAATACTATTTTTTGAAAAAATAGTATTTCTTTTTCAACCCGCAACACGTAACCCGCAACACTAAATATCCTTGACTAGCGTAACCCAAACATTGCGGAAAAGGCCCGATTTTGTCACCTTTGGTATCTACCTGGGGCTTGTGGCCATTGGCTGGTTGATGATCTTTACGGTTGGGTATGAGGACGAGGGGTATTCCTTTAATACTTTTTTGAGTACTCCTGTCGGAAAGCAAACCATCTGGATAGGTATAAGTTTCTTCGCCTTTTTCCTCATGCAATTGATCAGCTGGAAATTCTGGCAATCTTTCGCTTACCCGGTTTATATCTTCACCTTATTTTTATTGATTGGCGTTTTGATCTTTGGAGCCAACATAAAGGGAGCAACTTCCTGGTACAGATTTGGTGGTTTCACCATTCAACCCTCTGAGTTGGCCAAGGTCGGAACCTGTCTCGCCATGGCCTCCCTTTTGGGACATTACAATACCGATTTACGCCAAATTCGCTGGCAATTGATCGCAGCCTCCATAATTGCTGCTCCGATTTTACTCATTCTGTTACAACCGGATGCCGGATCGGCATTAGTATTTACTTCCTTTTTGATTGTTTTGTACCGTGCAGGGTTGCCGGCAAATTATTATGTGATTGGAATTTTTAGTGTGGCGGTCCTTATTCTCGGACTGGTATTTGCTCCCTTTAATCTCATCCAGGGATTGATATTGCTGGCCATGATAATCATGTCGCTGAATTTCAAACCAAAACATTATGGTTTCATCGCCTCGGCACTTTTTGCGGTTGGGGTTTACTTTTTACACCGGGAACTTCCGGAATATGACTGGTATATTTTTGGCGGCACTATTCTTGTCGGATTGGTCATGTCGTTCATTTTATGGGGAAGACGAAAGCAAAAGGAGGTTAGTCTGTTGATCGGCGCTGTATTATTGGGAAGTGCTTTATCCTTTGGTGCCAACTTTGGTTTCAACAAGCTTCTGCCTCACCAGCAGGACAGGATAAACGTGTGGTTACGACCACACCTCACCAATAATAAAGAAGCCGGATACAATCTGGCCAATTCCAAAATGGCCATCGGCGCCGGCGGACTCGAAGGCAAGGGTTTCCTAAACGGAACCCTGACCAAAGGAGGATACGTTCCTGAACAAATGACCGATTTTATTTTTTGTACCATTGGCGAAGAACAGGGGTTTGTGGGAAGCATGGCCGTGATCATTTTATTCCTGCTCTTATTATACCGACTCACCATTATCGCCGAAAGGCAGCGTACCGATTTTGTCAGGTACTACGCCTACAGTGTGGCGGGAATATTGTTTATTCACTTCTTTATCAATATTGGGATGACCATGGGGCTCATGCCCATTATCGGTATCCCGTTACCATTTATCAGCAAGGGAGGTTCTTCCCTGCTGGGTTTCTCAATCATGTTAGGTATTTTGCTTAAGATGGATAGCACCGGAAGGTGATGTGGACGGTGGACGGCTTACGGCCCACGGTAAACGACTTACGGTGGACGGAATAAAATGCAGAGTACAAAGTGCAGGATGATGAGTGATGAATGCAAAAATTTAATGTAGACGGCCTACGTCAAACGACTTGCATCTGATGGAAAACAAGGCCAACCTAAATTACATTACATTGCGATCCTCGCGCTTCCCTTGCGTTCCTGGCGGTATTTAACCAAGGTTTTGCCTTTGAGAGGGCTTAAGGGCAGAAAGGCGATACCCCCGACACTATGTATACGGGGCAGGCTTTGTCGAAGAAAAAATCGTCCCTTCTCATGCTCCTATCACCGTCGCCACCAGTTTACGACTGCCACCATAATTCCTGAATTCACATAAATAAATCCCCTGCCACGTTCCAAGGTTGAGCCGTCCGTTGGTGATAGGGATGGTAAGGTTTGTATCTGTCAACGCTGTTTTTATATGTGCCGGCATATCATCCGGTCCTTCCATGGTGTGTTTCAGGAAGGGCATGTTTTCAGGGACCAGTTTATTAAAAATGCTTTCAAAATCCACTCTGACCGAAGGGTCTGCATTTTCGTTGATCGTGAGTCCGGCGGAGGTATGTTTGATAAACAAATGCAACACCCCATTTTGAGGGAGGTCCGGCAAATGAGTGGTCACTTCCCTGGTGATCAGGTGAAAACCTCTGGGGAAGGCAGGCAGGCTAAAAGACGTTTGTTTTACCATTGATCAAAGATTTAAAAACAAACTTACGCCAATTTTCAAACCCGCAGAGGATTTTTTTTGTGTAGCAAGGAAAATAGGCTCCAAACCATTACCGGAGAGAAATGTCAGGGTATAATTTAACTTTCCTTTGTTACAGGCGTTTTTAATAGCGAACACACAACCAATTTTACCGCTCCCAGTGGTAAAAAGTGTTTTGAATTACTTAATTTTGCTGGCCTTATCCGAACAGGCTTTTTTAAACATTAAACTAACGAACCTATGGCATTCGACATTGACATGATACGGGCCCATTATTCCCGTTACGCCGACAAGGTAAATGCAGCTAAAAAAGAGTTGGGCCACCCACTCACTTTAGCTGAAAAAATTCTATACGCTCACCTGCATGAGGATTCTCCACTTCAAAAATATGGCAGGGGTAAAGATTATGTTTTCTTTTCTCCTGACCGTGTAGCCATGCAGGATGCAACAGCTCAAATGGCGCTGCTTCAGTTTATGATGGCAGGCCGCGATAAAGTTGCAGTTCCTTCCACTGTCCATTGTGACCACCTCATCCAGGCAAAAGTAAATTCAAAGATCGACCTCAAAGTAGCTGAGGATATCAACTCAGAAGTTTACGCATTCCTACAGTCTGTTTCGAATAAATACGGCATTGGATTCTGGAAGCCTGGTTCCGGTATCATCCACCAGGTAGTACTGGAAAACTATGCTTTTCCGGGCGGCATGATGATCGGTACGGATTCTCATACGGTGAATGCTGGTGGTTTAGGTATGGTTGCCATCGGTGTTGGTGGTGCTGATGCGGTTGATGTGATGGCCGGAATGCCATGGGAACTGAAAATGCCTAAGCTGATAGGTGTGAAACTCAAAGGAAAAATGAGCGGCTGGACTGCTCCAAAAGATGTTATCCTCAAGGTAGCAGGAATCCTCACCGTTAAAGGAGGTACCGGAGCTATTGTGGAATACTTTGGTGAAGGTGCCGAGAGCATCTCCTGTACCGGAAAAGGAACCATCTGCAATATGGGTGCAGAGATCGGAGCAACGACCTCTACTTTCGGCTACGATGACTCCATGGAGCGTTACCTCCGTGCTACCGGTCGTGAAGAAGTTGCCGATATGGCTAATCAGGTCAGGGAACACCTCACCGGTGACCCGGAAGTATATGCCAACCCTGAAAAATACTTCGATCAGGTGATCGAGATCGACCTGGCTGAATTGCAGCCACATCTCAACGGACCTTTCACTCCGGACCTGGCTACACCAATTGCGGAAATGAAAGACGTATTAAAAACCGTTGACTGGCCGAGTAAAATTGATGTAGGTCTGATCGGTTCATGTACCAACTCTTCTTATGAAGACCTTACCCGCGCAGCATCGATTGCCAAGCAGGTGAAAGACAAAAAGCTGGTCATGAAAGCTGAACTGGATATAAACCCGGGTTCAGAACAGGTGAGATTCACTGCCGAGAGAGACGGTCTTTTGGATCTTTTTACAGATATCGGCGCCAACCTATTCACCAATGCCTGCGGACCTTGTATCGGTCAGTGGGCCCGTGCAGGTGCTGAAAAGAAAGAAAAAAATACCATCGTTCACTCTTTCAACAGGAATTTCTCCAAAAGAGCGGACGGTAATCCAAATACCCACGCTTTTGTAGGGTCGCCGGAACTGGTTGCCGCTATGGCGATTGCCGGAGACCTCAATTTCAACCCAATGGTAGATACCCTTGTAAATGCCGACGGAGAAGAAGTGAAGCTGGATCCTCCTTTCGGAGAAGAATTACCTGCAAAAGGATTTGATGTGGAAGATCCGGGGTATAACGCTCCTGCCGAAGACGGAAGTGGCGTGGAAGTGGTGGTTGCTCCTACTTCTGACAGATTACAGTTACTTACGCCTTTTGTGCCGCTTACCCAGGAAGGCATGACAGGGATGCGCCTGCTGATCAAAACTAAAGGCAAGTGTACAACTGACCACATCTCAATGGCTGGCCCATGGTTGAAATACCGTGGCCACCTCGAGAATATTTCCAACAACTGTTTTATCGGCGCCATCAATTATTTCAATGACGAAGCCAATAAAGTGCTGAATTTTGAAACAGGAGAATATATGGCCGTTCCTGATTCTGCCAGAGCCTATAAAAATGCCGGAATTGGCACCGTAGTTTTCGGTGAAGAAAATTATGGTGAAGGTTCTTCAAGAGAGCACGCAGCCATGGAGCCTCGCTTCCTTGGTGTAAAAGCCGTTATCGTTAAATCATTCGCGCGTATCCACGAAACAAACCTGAAAAAACAAGGTATGCTCGGTTTGACTTTTGTCGATACAGCTGATTACGACAAAGTACGCCAGGATGATGTCATCGACATCACCGGATTTGATGAAATGGCACCGGGTAAAAACCTGACGGTGGTATTACACCATGCAGATGGTACGGAAGATTCTTTCGAAGTTGCTCATACCTACAACCAGGCACAGATCGACTGGGTTCGTTCCGGTTCAGCATTGAATAAGATAAGAGAAGATATCGGTGCTTAAACCGTATTGACCTCATAATATATGATGCCCTGCTCTCTTCCTGACGGCAGGGCATTGTTGTTTTACGGACAGTTAGAAGTTTTTTTACCGTACGGAACAAGGCTTTAATTACTTTTACGTGATTTCTACAACCCAACAAATATGACAGCAAGACCAATCAAGTTGACTGCGGCATTATTATGTCTCACATTATTCCTGGCTTTCTCGGGCGAAATATCCGGCCAATCGGATACCCTGGATATAAAAGAAACCCAAGATACTACTGAAGCAAAGAAAAACTTCCTTGCCGCTTATCCTATTGCCTTTTACCTACCTGAAACGAGGCTCGCTTTTGGTGGGGCATGCATCTATACCTATTTCCCGGGCAAAGAAAAAAGCAGCAACCCTTCCCTCTGGCAAATGGGCGGAGCTTATACTTTGAATAAACAAATATTGCTTTACGTATCCTATCAGTTATTTCTGAGAAAGAACCGAACCGAAATATTTGGGGAGATTGGTTACTTCGATTATGTATTCCCTTATTTCGGAACAGGTAATGCAACAATATATGATCAGGAGGAAAAATATTTTGCCAATTTCCCGAGGATCTATTTCAACTACCTGGAACGGGTCAAGGGAAATTTCCGGATGGGAGGAGTTGTAAAATTTGACTGGTTCAACATCAAGGAAACGCTTAATGACGGATTACTGGAATCGACCCAAGTATTGGGAATTGACGGCGGAGTTGTTACCAATGCCGGATTGCTGATGCGATATGATAGCCGGGATATTGTTTTCCTTCCCAACAAGGGGCTTTTCGCCACTTTGGAAGTCACGCGCAGTGGTAAACTTTTGGGCAGCGAATATCCGTACACGGAAGTTTTTCTGAATGCTTCAGCTTATTTTTCTCTTAAAAAAAATCACGTGCTCGCTACAAACCTGGTTACCGGCTCTCAGGTAGGAGAGGTGCCATTTTATAAATTACTGACCATGGGCGGCCCAAAACGACCGCGAGGAATCATTGAAGGACGCTACCGCGACAAAAGTCTCTTGCTGTTGCAAATGGAATACCGGTTCCCCATCTATAAAAGATTTGCAGGGGTGGCATTCGCAAGTACCGGAAGAGTTGCAGAAAAATACAAGGACCTTGCCTCCGCAGGATTTCATTACAATGTTGGCGGAGGGTTACGCTTTGTTCTGGATAAAAACAACAAACTGCGGCTTCGCCTGGACGTAGGTTTCGGTAGTGATAAACCTGCCTTTTATTTCACGGTTGGCGAAGCTTTTTGAAAATCCGTATAATTACCGGTACTGAGTGTCCAGTCATAACTTCCAAATTGGATATTTACGCCTTTGACAGATTCAATTATGCCATATTTTTCAAGAAACCGTTTGATGCCTTTTTTTCCACCAAAATCTCCGCGAAACCAGCTAAACAAGACGGAAGTGGTTAGCTGGTCATTTTCCACCACAGTCACTTTTTTAAGATAACTTTCTGTTATTTCATCGAGCTGTTCATAAATAAACCGATCATCATAAATCGCTACCGGCGGGCAGCTTTTGGCACCGCAGTTTAAGGCAAAATGAACACGCCCGTCCCTGTCATTAACCCGGAGCATACGTTCATATTTGGGAACGAAACATTTTTTCAAAATACCCAGCCCGAGTTTTACTCTCGAATCCCTGATGATCCCATGTTCGATATCATCAAAGCTCATTTCTATTCCAGCAATGGTGACCCGTTTCTTCAGGAAAAAGCTACCACGATCTTCAAAAAGAGAAGGATCATTAACCAATAAATACTGGACAAAGCCATTATAGGTATTTATCCAAAATGCCAGTTTTTCGGTACGTTCATCTACCGCATCAGCCAGGGACTCCAGGTCTATTTTGGCATACCTGTCAACGATCTTAGAAGCGTCTTCTCCCATCCTCATCCGGTTGAGCAATTCCTGAGACAATTCGACATAATCATGTCCTGTCATCTGCGTAGATTGGGCAAAAACTGGTAAACTGATTGTCATGACCAAAGAAAAAATCAGACTATTCTTCATGGTTTTTAAATTTATTGATATTTTAAATCTTGAAGTTGTTTAAAAACAAGACAAAGCTAACTTTTTTTCATGTCCATATCTGTCATTATACCGACTTGTAATGAAAGTCTTCGCATTGGAAGGCTGGTTGATTTTATGAGCAAATTTGGAGGGGATCTTGTAAAGGAGATCATAGTTGTTGATGCTCTTGCATCGAACGACAATACGCTTGCACGCGTTCCTCAGGGAAAAGCTATCGGAATAAAATCAGCAGCGACTTGCAGAGCCGTACAGATGAATGAGGGGGCAGAAAGGGCCACGGGAGACATTCTGTATTTTGTGCATGCTGATGTCTTCCCGCCAAAAGGTTATGCTCAGGATATTTGCCGTTCTTTAGCCCTGGGTAATGACTATGGTTTTTTCAGTTATGTATTTAATTCAAACAAAAGGTTATTAAAAATAAACAGTTATTTCACCCGGTTCCCCAACCTTTTTACAGGGGGAGGAGACCAGACCTTTTTTATCCGGAAATCCCTTTTTGAAAAGCTGGGGGGATTCAATGAAGAGGTTGTTATGATGGAAGACTTTGAGCTTTACAAAAGACTAAAAAGGGCCAAACTAAAATTTCAGATCATCAATAATCCCGTCCTGGTGTCGGCCAGGAAATATGAAAAAAACAGTTACCTCAAAGTAAATTTCATCAATCTTGTCACCATGGTTTTATTTAAAACAGGATTTCCCCTCGAACGGTTAAAACGTTTTTATGCCTCCGCATTAAAATAATGGTTGAACTGGCATCATTTTCTCAATGATTCACAATTTCTTTACGTTGGCTTAATTACCTGATTACAGTGAAGCCCTACCTTTGTCGGAATACCAATCATATCCTGGTAACATCTCATGGCAACCGAATCGACGAATGAATAATCAACAAAAACGAAAAATGGAAGTCCTGGTGCTTTCTGACATCCATCTGGGCACTTTCGGATGCAGGGCCAAAGAACTTCTGAAATACCTAAAAACAGTAGATCCTGAAATTTTAGTGCTCAACGGGGACATCATCGACATCTGGCAATTCAATAAGCACTTTTTTCCAAAATCTCACATGAAAGTTATTAAACATTTTACCTCCATGCTCACCAAAGGGGTAAAGGTGTATTACATTACTGGCAACCACGATGAGATGCTCCGAAAATTTAAAGGCCTCAGGTTGGGTAATTTCGAGATCGTCAATAAGGTTTTACTGGAAATAGACGATAAAAAAGCATGGATTTTCCACGGAGATGTTTTTGATGTGACCATGAAGCATTCCAAGTGGCTGGCCAAACTTGGAGGCATTGGTTATGACCTGCTGATCATGATCAATACCCTGTTCAACTTTGTGAGCCAGAAAATCCTGGGGCGTGGGCGCATTTCATTATCCAAAAAAATCAAAAACGGTGTAAAAACCGCTGTGAACCACATCAATAATTTTGAAGAGACGGCTGCAGATATTGCCATTTCCAATGGTTACGATTACGTTATTTGCGGACACATTCATCAGCCTCAGATGCGTGAAGTAACCCGTAAGGGAGGAGGCAGCGTGATGTACCTCAATTCCGGCGACTGGATCGAAAACCTGTCAGCACTTGAGTACAAAGAGGGAGCCTGGTCCATCTATGAATACTCCGGTGACCCCAGAATGCAACAGGCTAATATAAACGAAGAAGTTTCGATGCCCGTGGAGGCAGAACAGATGGAATTTTCCAGTAAACAACTACTGTATGAGCTGGTCGAGGAGTTTAAAGGGAGCGACTTAACTTATTAGTCGAATACCATCAGGCGGGGACTATCTCAGACCATCCATAACCGTAATTAAACACGAAAGGCATATCCTGATTTTACAGGATATGCCTTATTTATTTATTTTATAATTTTTAATTAATGCATCTTATCCCCTGCCCAGTCCAGACCAATGTGTGTTCCGTTAGGGATTACAGCACTTTTCATTATTACAATTACACCATCACGGATGTAATAGGTATCGGTTTGTACATCCTCAAGCGAAACACTACCATGGATATGAACATTATCACCAATTCGGCAATTTTTATCAATGATAGCATTACGAACATAGCAGTTTTTACCAATACCTAAACTGATTGTTGATTCATCCAGAATCTGGTCAATGGTTTCATAATAATCATTACCCATTATTATGGAGTTGGATATCTCAGTATTCTCACCAATACGCGATCGTATCCCAACAATGGACCTTTCAATTTTTTTCGCATGTATAAAACATCCCTCCGACAAGAGGGCTGAATTGAACCAGGTTCCATATATCTTCGAGGCAGCTAATAACCTTGGACTAGTATAAATTGGATTCTCACGGTCAAAGAAATTGAACTTTGGCACATCGTCGGTCAAGGCAATGTTAGCCTCGTAAAAAGAGCGGATAGTTCCGATATCTGTCCAGTAACCGTCGAAAGCATAACTGGCCACCTTATGGCCATTTTCGATTGAATAAGGAATGATATTCTTACCGAAGTCCATCGCATCAGGATTCTTTTTAAAGAATCCTTTGATACTTTTTTTGTTGAAAATATAGATCCCCATCGAAGCCAGGTAATGTTTTCCTGCTGCAGCACTTTCTTCGGGGACCGGTGATTGCCAGTCTTTCAATATTTTTTTCTCAGGTTTTTCGATAAACCTTTCGATAAACCCTTTTTCATTAACCTTCATAATTCCAAACCCAGGGGCATCTCTATCATTTACGGGTATGGTAGCTATGGTCAGCTCAGCTTTTTGTTTGATGTGATATTTAACCAACTTTTCAAAATCCATTTGATACAGTTGATCCCCTGACAGAATGAGCAAGTAATCATAATCATGCTTTTCAAGGTGCTTCATGGATTGTCTAACCGCATCTGCAGTACCCTGAAACCATGAATCACTGGTTGGGGTCTGTTCTGCCGCCAGAACATCTACAAATCCATGTGTAAAATGGTCAAAAGTATAAGCGTTTTTGATGTGCTTATTAAGTGAGGCTGAGTTGTATTGTGTTACAACGTACATCCGCCTAACTCCGGAATTCAGGCAATTGGAAATTGGTATATCAATGAGTCTGTATTTCCCTCCGATCGGTACAGCTGGCTTGGAACGCTTGCTGGTCAATGGGGCAAGGCGGGTTCCTGCTCCCCCTCCTAAAATTAATGCGATCATTTTAATCATAGCTCAATTATTATTGGTTCGTTTTGTTAAACCAGTTCTAAAAGTTCTTTATATACATCGTTGTAAGCGCTGGCAGAAGCCTCCCAGGAGAAATCAAGATTCATGATCTTCTCCCGCACTTCATTCAACGCGTCTTTGTCACTATACAATTCCGTTGCCCGGTAAATAGCGGTATGGACATCATGTACGGTAAATTCATTAAACCTGAATCCTCGGCCACTGCCATCCGGTTCACCCATATCAGGCACCGTATCTTTCAATCCTCCTACTGACCGTACGATCGGTAAGGTTCCATAAGCCATGGAATACATTTGGTTCAATCCGCATGGCTCTACTCGGGAAGGCATCAAAAGGAAATCAGAACCTGCGTATAATTGATGCGCAAGCCCTTCATTATATTCTAAACGGGCATGGAATTTGCCTTGATAAATATGATTTAAGTGCGCAAAGGAACCATGAAGATTTGGATCACCCGTACCGAGTACTGCAATAGCAACTTCCAAACCGCTGTTCATGATGCTATGAACCAAATCCGGAAGCAGATCTGCTCCTTTCTCCCTGGCAAGCCTTCCGATAAAAGTGACCAAAGGCAATTTCATATCCAACGGATAACTGGCCTTAAGGGCTTCTTTGTTCTTTTTCTTAAAGGCAGCAATACTTCGTTTGAGCACATCCGAAATAAAAGGATCTGTTTTTGGGTCCCAAACAGCAGAATCAATACCATTAATGATGCCTAAAGATTTGTGTTGTTCGTGGATAAGTAACGACTCCAGGCCTTTGGAATTTTGTTTAAGCTCTTCAAGATAACTCGGGCTGACCGTAGTTACCCGCCAGGATGACTTTATGGCTGCTGCAAGAGGTGTGATGGCATTTTTCCAGTCGAGAACACCTCTTGCGTGTGCTTCAAAATGAGGTAGCAGATACAATTTATCCCAACCAAAAGTTCCGTGATATTCTCCGTTGTGAATAGTGAAAACAGTTGGCGTATTGCCTAGTGCCCAATTGTACTCAGGGCAGTATTTCATCATAAAAGGAATCAACCCCACATGATGATCATGGCAATGAATAACCTTAGGTTTGCCCGGGCTTTGGATCACCCATTGAAGGGCTGCTTGTTGAAAAGCAATGAATCGCCTGATCTCATCTCCATAACTATATCCGGAAGGATCATTATAAACACCTGGCCGGTCAAAATAATCGGGGATATTAGCTACAAATAAAGGAAACCCCAGGTCTGTAGATTCCAGTTTTTCAATCCGGAACCAAACATTATGGTTATGCAGCCAGGTATTACCTTGATAGACAGGGGAGAAGGATTGGCTTTCTATCCACTTTGTTTTATACTTAGGAATCAAAACACCAGCACTTACCCCGAGTTTATTTAGATACTTGGGCAAAGCACCAACGACATCGCCTAAACCACCCACCTTTGCTGCTGGATAACATTCGGCGCTGATGTGAAGGATTTGCATACTTAAAGATGATTTTTCACTTTAAGCTAAAGATATATTTTTTATTGATAAAAAAATAGTTATGCTATTGAAATTTTCAATCTATCCTGAAAGCTATTTCCAATATTAAACAAAATTTATACGAAGGTTAACAAATTGTCAAACCACCCTAAATTTAGATTAACGTACCGCTAGATAGGCCTTGGCTAAAGCCAATCCCCGGACTTGGGTTTCCACAAAATTCCGAAGCGTTTCATAATCCTCCTGGGCATATTTCAAAAAGGTAGAAGCCTGCCCGTAGATCGCGTCAGTTTTTATTTTGTTGATGAGGTAATATCCATCCAGGAAGCTTTTCACACCTCCGGAAATAATGATCTGCTTGCATTGGGCTTTTTCGCCCAGTTCAGAGCGCAAATCATTGACAAACCCAACCATTTCTTCAGCAGAATGGCCCACTTTAGCCAATCCTTCATAGATTTCTACTTTATCCTCGTCCCGCAACATTTCCAGCATAGCAAAATTGGTGCCACCGGCAGCTCCGAATTCAATGGCTTCAATAGGTAATTGCAATAAAGCCCGCAGGCTTTCCGGTCCAAAGCCCTGCCCTACTTCCTTTACAATAACAGGAATATCTGGCACTTCTTCAATTAACTTTTTCAGTGTATCCAACGGACTTACAGGAAAACGATCTCCCTCCGGCTGCAACCATTCCTGAAAAGGATTTATGTGCAGAATCAGCCCGTCTGCATCTAGTTTATCAACAAGTCTTTCGATCTTATGGGCAGCCTTTTCCCTGAACAATTCTTCCACCTGAGCTACTCCTAAATTCGCATAAAAAGGAAGGTCGTCACCAATAATCTTACGAAAATCAAAATCTTTGAGCCTGACATCTCCTGACAAAAGAGATCTACAGGAACCCAATCCCATACCCATACCAAATTCTCTGCAGGCCCTTGCCAGATTATTGTTAATAGTGAAAGCTTTTTCCGTTCCTCCCGTCATACTCGAAACCCAAATGGGAACCCGCATTTGCTTACCTAAAAAAGGGATACCCTCAGCTTCTTTATCAGGGTGGGCAGCGAGCATGGGTTCATAATAAAACCGGGAATCGAGCTGTCCCGATGTCACATGAGACTTGAATGCCAGGTCGATATGATCCCGTTTGCGGTTAGCCGCATTTGGGTCATTATCTTTGAAGGAAATATTTTTATCGTCTTTTGCCACGGAGTAAAAGGTTTTATTTGCTTGTCTTGTATATTTGGTAAAAATAGGTAAATAAACGTTATACGATGAAAAAACTAACCGTACCTCCTACGTTTGATCAGATCCGCGAAACCCATGATGCGATCAATGCTTTCATTCATAAAACACCGGTGATTACCTGTTCACAACTAGATAACATCAGTGGAGCTCACTTGTTCTTCAAATGCGAAAATTTTCAGAAAATCGGTGCATTTAAAATGCGCGGAGCCAGCAGCGCTGCCCTGCGCCTGACCAAAGAGGAAAAAAAGGCCGGCCTGGCCACGCACTCTTCCGGCAATCACGCACAGGCCGTGGCTTTAAGCGCCAAATTGATGGGTATCCCGGCTCACATTGTCATGCCGGATGTTTCCCCCGGGATTAAAGTCAATGCCACAAAAGGGTATGGCGCCCATGTTTACTTTTGTGAAAATAATCAACAAGCCAGAGAAGATACCCTCGCTGAAATCCAGGAAAAGACCGGTGCTGCCTTCATTCACCCCTATGATGATTACAACGTCATTGCCGGACAGGCAACCGCAGCAAAGGAACTACTGGAAACCATCTCTAGCCTCGATGCAGTCATTGCACCCATTGGTGGCGGCGGGCTCATGAGCGGAACTGCCCTGTCGACAAAATACCTTTCACCGGATACAAAAATTTACGGGGCCGAACCTAAAGAAGTGGATGATGCTTTCCGTTCATTCACCTCAGGTAAACTTCAGAAAAATACAACCATAAATACAATGGCCGACGGTTTGCGCACCAACCTGAGTGAAAAAACCTTTGGTATTATCAAATCACATGTGGACGATATTTTTACCGTTACTGAAGAAGCGATTATGAAAGCTATGATGCTGATATACGAACGGATGAAAATCGTCATCGAACCATCAAGTGCAGTACCCTTTGCAGCCATTCTGGCCAACCCGGAAATTTTCAGAGGCCAGCGAATTGGAATCATTATCAGTGGAGGTAATGTTGACCTGAGGAAAATATTTTCCTGAATCTTGTCTATAATAACCCTCTCACTATCGAAAATATACCGTAAATCATCCCGATTTCTGGAATTTAGATGTCGTCTCGGCCACCGGGAACCATCAACCCTTATGGTCTTACTTATGTTAATAATCAAAAAACTGGATTAGCAATGAAGAAAGTCGTTTTACTTTTTCTAACTATTTTAATTGTATCCTTTGAAGCAGAAGCTCAAAAAGCCCTGACGGGAAGTGCTCTTTTTGGAGATATACGTGCTCGTCAAATCGGACCTGCTGTCATGAGTGGCCGGATAACCTCATTAGCTGCGGTTCCCGGAGAAGCTGAAATCATTTACGTTGGTACATCCGGAGGTGGTGTTTGGAAAACCGTTTCCGGAGGCCCTGGTTTACGCCCGGTATTCGATGAACATTCTATGTCGATCGGAAAGATTACCATTGACCCTTCCCACCCCGATACGGTTTGGGTCGGCACTGGTGAAACCTGGACAAGAAACAGTGTATCTGTTGGAACAGGTCTCTACAAATCAACCAATGGAGGATCATCCTGGGACCTGATGGGTTTTGAAAATTCTGAGCGGATCGCAGATATTATTGTTCATCCTGAAAATTCAAACATCGTTTATGTTGCTGTTCTTGGACACCTTTGGGATGCCAATGAAGAACGTGGTGTCTATAAAACCACCGATGGTGGAACTACCTGGACAAAGATTCTTTATATTGATGAAAACACCGGTGCTACCGACCTCGATATCGATCCCGAAAATCCGGACATTCTTTATGCTGCCATGTGGAGTTTCCGTCGTCAGCCGTGGACTTTTGATTCCGGATTCACCGGAGGGAGCGGATTATTCAAATCTACAGACGGAGGAGCCAATTGGAAAAATATCCACAACGGCCTTCCCGATGAAAAACTCGGACGTATGGCTATCGCCGTTGCTCCATCGAATGGTCAGGTAATTTATTTAAGTGTTGAATGTAAAAGTTTAGATAAAAAAGGACTTTATCTTTCCACAAACCAGGGAAATTCCTGGGAAAAAGTAAGTAACGATTTCAATACAACTGTTCGTCCTTTCTATTTTTCCAATATGATTGTGGATCCGCATAATGACAGTATTGTTATGAAAAGCGGGTACCAGGCCATCATAAGTGAAGATCGTGGAGACAGGTTTCGGACCATTGACTTTAGTGTTCACTCTGACATTCATGACATCTGGATTGACCCGGCCAATACCAAACATATTTTGGTGGGTACCGATGGCGGTGTTTATGAATCCGTTGATCGCGGACGCACCTTTAAGATGTGGATGAACCTTCCCGTTTCCCAGTTTTATCACGTGAGCGTAGATAACGATATTCCATTCAACGTATATGGAGGTTTACAGGATAACGGATCCTGGTTCGGACCGTCCAGAAAAGCCGGAGGCATTGGTAATGCAGACTGGAAAAACACCTTTGGAGGAGACGGGTTTTATTCCTTCAGACATCCATTGGATAAAAATATCATCTTCAGTGAATATCAAGGCGGAAACCTGGTTCGATACAGTCAAAAATCAGGCCGTGCCAAAAACATCCAGCCTTTCACCAAAGAAGGAGAAGAAAAATACCGTTTCAACTGGAATGCGCCAATTCACCTCAGCCCCAACAATCCTAACCGCATGTATTTTGGATCGCAGTATTTATTTGTCACTGAAGACATGGGAGATTCCTGGAAACGTATTTCTCCTGATCTTACAACTGATGATTCCGAAAAACAAAAGCAGCATTTATCGGGTGGTTTGAGTATTGATAATTCCACTGCAGAAAACCACTGTACCATTTACACCATCGCAGAATCCAAAAAGGACGAAAATATCATTTGGGCAGGTACCGATGACGGTAACCTTCAGGTGACTGATGATGGAGGTAACAGCTGGGTGAATGTCTCAATGAAAGTTCCTGATCTGCCGCAAAATACGTGGGTTACCTTTATTGAAACCAGCAGCTTTGATGCGAAAACAGCCTACGTAACCTTTGACGACCATCGCCGCGGCAACATTAAAACCTACCTCTACAAAACAACTGACCTGGGACAAACGTGGACTTCCCTCGCAACAGATAATATTGAAGGCTATGCATTGTCTGTAAGGGAAGATCTTGTGGAATCAAATCTGCTATTTCTGGGAACGGAATTCGGATTGTATGTTTCCATTGACGGCGGTCAAAACTGGGCTCGTTTTAAAAACAATATGCCCAAAGTCGGGGTTCGGGACATGGTCATCCACCCCAGGGATCATGCACTCGTAATGGGTACTCATGGCCGTGGTATTATCATTCTTGATGACCTTACACCCATTCGTCAGTTAAGTAAAGAAATGGCTTCCAGTTCATTCACCTTCCTTGAAACAGCTCCAACCATTATCAGGGACCCGGGCGCAGGAGGAGACTGGTTTGGCGGCAGCGGAAACTTTACCGCTCAGAATCCAAGTTCTGCCGCCCAGATCACCTACTTCATGAACCGCAGGCATATGTTCGGGAAAATGTATATTGAAATTTGGAAAGACGGAGAACTTCTAAGAACGCTGCCTGCAGGTAAAAGTGCGGGAATCAATATCGTCGACTTACCAACGGCCCTCAAAAAACCTAAAGCCGCACCAACCAAAAACAGAATGGCGTTAGGTGGTTCATTATTCGGTCCAAACCTGCCTGCCGGAGAATATGAAGTCAAGGTTGTCAAAGGCAAAAAAGAGTACAACAGCACTTTCAGTATGGTGTATGATCCGCTCTCTGAATACAGCACTGAAGACAGAGAAGTACAACGGGAATACACCATGAAGCTATACAATATGACCGAAGAAATAGCCTACATCTATGACGCTTTAGCGAGTATTGAAAAGCAGGCATCAGACCTTGCAGAAGCAAATCCTAAACGAGCTAAAAAGATCACTCCGCTATCAGAAAAAGCCAAATCAGAGAAAGGGAAACTGGTTGCACTTGAAGGCGATTTTTATGTCGACGAAGGAGAGCGAATAAGGGAGCGCATTTCCACCATGTACTACATGGTAAGTTCTTTCCCCGGACGTCCTTCACAATCCCAGATCGATGCCACAGATAAATTGGCAAGGGAAGTGGAAGAGGTGAAGAAAACTTTCAATGAAGTGCTGAAGATGACCGAAGAGACTAACGATTTCCTGGAGAAAAAAGACTTTGCAAAGATTTCGGTTCAATCCAAAGAAGCATTCCTGGCAGGTGAAAACAAAGGCAGTGATACGGGGGGACAGTTTTTCAGGAAAAGCAACGGCTTGTACAAATCCCTGAAACAGGCAGGATTTAACTTCAGGCTATTCTGATCGTCTGAAAACCATAATTTGCTTTTTGCAATGGCAAACCGGTAATTTTGGATGTATTTGGTAGCCATTTTATGTTAAAGTTTGAAAATAAATGTCACGTTTTAATATCTCGTGGCTTCTATATATGAAGGGTGTTTGCATTCCCTAGTGACGGCCTCACTCAGAGTGAGGCCGTCACTAGGGAAAATTTGTCTAAACTCCCTGGCATATCACCATAAGCCTCCTGGAAAAGTATGCCCAGAAGGCTTACTTTTTGTATGCCTGAAAAATGTTACTTTTGTCTGAAAAGAAATTCTATTAGAAATGGAAACTTCATCGCTATTAAAGGCCTTTCAAGACAGAAATGTCTCCGAAATAAAAAAGATCCTTACTTCAGGTTCATTACAGGAATCATCATTTGCTCCTCTGGAAGCTCATTTAAAGGGGGAACTTATTGAGTTGAAGAAAAAGCTCAAAGCCACCGTTATGAACCCTGACGGTAAAGAGGGACAAAGCTTCAAAGGAATGTTATACCTGCAACAGCATTTTGACCAAAAATGTCTCAATGCGCTGCCGGATCACTTTGCTGGGATCAGGGATGAAGTTGCTTTTGAAGTAGCCCAGGCCGGGCGTGATTTACCGGAAGGTTATGTGAGCCTGGCCAGCGGATTACTAAAATATGCCGGGAATTTGAAACTCAGCAATGATAGGCTCAAGTCCCAAATTCATCTTTTACTCAAGAAAAAAGAAGATGACCGCAAATGGAAACGCACCCTCGAAAATGAGGCGGTTAACCGGAAAACTGTACGTAATTATTTCATAATCGGCCTCGTAATTATCGGGCTAATTCTACTTGGTTTCTGGGGCTTTAAGGCTTATCAAAGCTGGCAAAACGACGGGAAAGTTACCCAGGCACCAACGGAAAGTACCTCCACTCAATCAACCTACACCCAAAAGAGAACGGAAGACACCAATGAGCAATGGTTTGAAAATGAAAGACTGCTGGCAGCATCCTTTGTTTTTGGTAATGAAAAAACAGAGGAGATTCGAAGCCGTGGCAATGTAACTGCGGAATTACACGAACTTGGTTTTCGCTTTGGTAATGACCCGATCCAATGTTACCAAAGTGTTGCTTTTGATTGTAAACGTCCCGCTAAATCAATCACCGTACATGGCGACAAGAAGCACGATGCCATCCTGTTTCTTTTATGGGCCAATAAGGTTGGTCGCCAGGTTTATATTGAAAAAAACACCTCTTATTATGTGTTTCTAAATACCCATGAAGATGTTTATGCTGCCGTGATTTTTGGTAAAAACTGGGATGAAAACCTGGAGAACCCTTGTGGCGGTAAAGGTTTCTTCAGTGAGGACGTGATTTACGCTCCTCCAACATCTAATGCCACTATTCCAAAGAATTTCGATTCTTCTGAGTCAAGGATTAAAATGAGGTTACGACATGAAAAATTGTTACCCCAGCAAAAAGTGAATAAAGACCGCTGGCTGTATATCATGACGGATTACGATTAAAGGAACTAATGAAACGAAAATAAAGTTATAACAAGGTGACACCTTTACAAAGGAAATGAGGTACAGCTAAGGTGTTGCCTTGTCGAAGGAAAGATGCTTCAAATCAACCATGCCGAATCAACCTTACCACGACATTCAATCAACAAGCGTATACGTACAGGTAGTATTACCATTGGCGTTGCCTAAGCCGTTTACCTATTATGTTCCTGAATCCATGGTCAGCCAAATCCGTTTTGGGGTAAGGGTTGAAGTGCAGTTTGGACGTAATCGGTTATATACGGCCATTGTAGTTAAAATACTTGATGAAAAACCCGAAGGGGTAAAACCCAAAGCCATTCTATCCGTGGTGGATACACATCCCATCGTCAATAAGAACCAGATGAAACTCTGGCTCTGGATGGCTGATTATTACGGATGTACCATTGGAGAGGTTATGAATGCAGCCCTGCCTGCAAATCTTAAATTATCAAGCGAAACCAGGCTGGTGCTTAGCCCGGTGTTTGTCCAGGATGAAATAATGTTGTCTGACCAGGAATTCCTGATCACAGAAGCACTGAGCATTCAGGAAGAGATCAGCATTAAAGATGTACGGGACATTCTCAATAAAGAGACCGTCTACCCACTGATTAAAAGTATGCTGGAAAAACATTTGATTTATCTCAAAGAAGATCTAAAAGAAAAATACAAGCCCAAAAAAGTTGCCTGTGTTCGATTGATAGAGCCTTATATTTCAGAGCCGGACCGATTGGTAGAAGCTTTTGAAAAAGTAAGTCGATCCAACCGGCAAACTGAAGCACTGATGGCCTTCATCCAATTGTCCAAAAAACAGGAATTTGTTCGAAAACAGGATATCTATAAGCTGGCCAATGCTGACACTTCCGTAATCAATGCAATGATCAAAAAAGAGATCTTTGAAAGTTACGAAAAGGAGGTCAGCAGGATGGGAGCGTATGAGGAGGAAACGGTGGACGCCCAGGAACTTTCCAGCCAGCAAAAGGATGCTATATCTGCAATTGACATAGGTTTTGGCGACAACAAAACCGTACTCTTACACGGGGTTACCGGAAGCGGAAAAACACGGGTTTATGTGGAGTATATCAAAAAGACGATCGCTGAAGGTAAACAAGCATTATATCTTTTGCCTGAAATTGCTTTGACCACCCAGATCGTTACCCGATTGCAGAATATTTTCGGCAATGATATCGCTGTGTATCACAGTCGGATGAATAATAATGAACGGGTAGAGATCTGGAATTCCGTTCTTAACGGAAAACCGGTAGTACTGGGAGCGCGTTCTGCTTTGTTCCTTCCTTTTGAAAACCTCGACCTTATCATTGTTGATGAAGAACATGACGGTTCCTTTAAGCAGCATGATCCGGCACCAAGGTATAATGGTCGGGATGTTGCCGTTTATCTGGCTCATCTTACCGGCGCCAAAACTATACTGGGAACAGCAACTCCTTCTCTTGAGTCTTATCAAAACGCTAAAAAGGGAAAATACAAACTGGTAGAAATGCCTGAGCGCTTCGGCGGTTTGCAAATGCCTCAGATCGTCGTAGCTGATGCAAAAAGGGAACTCACGGAACGGAAGATGCAATCTCATTTCACAACACTTCTCCTGGATAGTTTAAAGGAAACTTTAGAGAATGGTGAACAGGCGATTTTATTTCAAAATAGAAGAGGATACTCGCCAACCTATCGATGTTCCAAGTGCGGATGGCATTCAGAATGCGTTAATTGTGATGTTAGTCTGACTTATCATAAGTTCAGGGAACATCTGGAGTGCCATTATTGCGGTTACAATACAAAACTTCCCAAAGCTTGTCCGGCTTGTGGTAGCAATGAGCTTACATTACGTGGATTCGGAACAGAAAAGATCGAAGACGAACTAAAAATCTACCTTCCTGAGGCGAAAATTGCCAGAATGGACCTCGACACGGTACGATCCAAAAATGCCCTGGTCAAACTCATCAATGATTTTGAGGAAAAACGCATTGACATTCTCGTAGGCACACAAATGGTCACCAAAGGTTTTGATTTTGAGAATGTGGGTGTGGTTGGTATCCTGAGTGCCGACCAGTTGTTGCAGTTCCCTGATTTTCGTTCAGCGGAAAGGGCCTTCCAAATCATGGTGCAGGTAAGTGGCAGGGCCGGAAGGAAAAACAAACAAGGAAAAGTAATCCTACAGGCGTTTAATATCGCTCATCCGGTTTTGAAAGAGGTAATTGAAAATGATTTCACAAGCTTTTTCGCCCGGGAGATCGAAGAGCGACAAACCTTCAAATACCCCCCTTTTTACAAACTCATCAAAATTACGCTTCGCCACAAACGTCCACAGGTAGTTAATGACGGCATGCGTGTTTATGCCTCTTTTTTAAAGAAAAAACTGGGCAATTGGGTAATTGGTCCTGCCGTGCCATATATTTCGCGGGTTCGAGGCTATTATATTTTGGACCTGATGGTAAAAATGGAGCCTCATGCCAATAAAATGAAATACGCCAAGCAAGCAATAGCCGAAGCTGCAATTCATCTCAAAGAAACCCAGGGATATTCAACTATCCGGGTTAATGTGGATGTTGATCCGATGTAAGGAGGGAATTTCCGGTTATTTCTTCACAACCAAAACTTCTACACCTGCCTTCCTGCGGTCAGCAGGCAGGTTGGATATTGGACTGCGGTTCTGTCTAGTTGGTTCCCAATTCTAAATTTCTTCGTGGTTTAAAGGTTTCATATTGTTTCAGGTTAGTAAGAGGACAAAATTAGTTTTGATCAAAATACTTTATTCAATCAAGAAGGCGCGGAGAGCTGTTACGCAAAGTTTCGCGGAGAAAAACAAACAAAACTGCGGTCCTCAGCGCTTCTTCGCGGTCCTCTGCGGTATAGCCCAATTGTTTCGCTTCAGGAAAACATTTGATTTAAAGTAGTTCTGTCCATGTACTTTGTTTCAAATAGTTTCATCGCACGTCTGAGATATGGGGATATGGATTTTAAGTTAAAAACTTAAAATATCGTGTTAATTTTAAATAATTGGCACGATCTCATCAATCACTTTTAATAAAGCGCTTTGAAATAACTTCAGTAGAGGTTTCCAATTTTATCAGATAAACACCATCGACAAGTCCGTCCATATCAATGGTTGATTTTAGAGTATTTATTATTCCGGAAAATACTTCTGCCCCACTCAGATCATAGATCCTGAAAGTGGCCCCCAGCAGCTCATTATCAACCTCCAAAATGACAAAGTCCTCTACGGGGTTGGGGAATAATTTGATGCTTTGCTTTGAGGGTTCATCAACATTAACAATGACCATATTCACACAATCAGATGTTGATTCGCAATTGCCCTGGGTTACAATGACCGCATAATCTCCAGTGACGGCAGGGTTAAAGGTTGGGTTAGTTTCTCCTTCAAGAGTTGCTCCGGTATTACAGTCTATCCACTGAAAAGTGGAGTTTAGAGAATCGGCCTGCGCCTGAATTGAATTTTCTGTAGTAATGATTTCTGTATTCACAAGACAAAATGTTGCACATTCCGAAGTATCCACACAACTACCCTGAGTCACGATGACTGCATACTCGCCACTTTCCTCGGGTGTGAATATCTGGTCTATTTCTCCTTCGATTGGCATGCCATCACTACAATCAACCCACTGAAAGCTGGAATTCATGGAATCTGCTTGTGATTGCAAATTAAATTCTGAAACAGAGACCCCAGTGCTTACCTGGCAAATAGTAGTACAGTCTGATGTATCAATACAACTACCTTGAGAAATGATTACTGCATATTCGCCACTGACTAAAGGTGTAAACGCCTGCCCTGTTTCATCAGCAATTTCCGAACCATCAGTACAGTTGATCCACTGGTAAGTTGAAAGGGAAGGATCTGCCAGCGCCTCAATGGTGTTGTCTGAGGTCGAAACAGCAGGATCAATCATGCAAATGGTCACGCAATCTGAAGTTTCGGAACACACGCCACGTGACACAATGACCGCATAGTCCCCGCTGGTAGTCGGAGTAAACAAATGCCCTGTTGCTCCGACTATCGGATCTCCGGTACTGCAATCTATCCATTGAAAGCTTGCCTGAAGCGCATCTTCCTGGGATTGAATGGTAAGTCCTTCCACTACCAAATCCAAATTAATAATTTCAGGGCAAAGGGTTCGACAAACTGAAGTAACAGAACAATTTTCCTCGGTTATAATCACAGCATACTCACCATTGACCATTGGTTCAAAAAAATAATCAACTTCCCCTTCAATGAATGATCCGTCACTACAATCGATCCATTGATAAGTAACTCCCGGCGAATCCTCCCCGGCTACGATAATATCGGAGCCGGCAGCAACATAATTATCCAAAGGGCAAATGTTTATACACTCAGAAGTATCGATACATGCTCCGTTGGAAACGATCACTGCATAATCGCCACCATTTTCAGGAACAAAAGACGAGCCTTCCACCCCTTCAATGATTGAACCGTCACTACAATCGATCCACTGATACGTAGTACTCAAGGCAATGTCATGAGATTGAATGGTGTAAATATCGTCTATTTCAATCTCCGGATTTACACCACATGGGCCAAGTTTCACTACCCAGAAATCATGATCACCATGGTGGTCCGTGACATTACCGTTATTGGATTTCGTCCGACCTGCCATTACAAACCCTTCATCTGCTGTTTGTCGGATAGCAAAAGCTCTGTCAGTACCGGTACCTCCCAGCGGAAGTTGCCAATCCAATTCTCCGGATGCTGTAATTTTCATAGCCAGAAAATCTTTATCCCCATAACCACCTAAAACACTTTCCGTATATCCAACAGCGATAAAACCTCCATCACTTGTTTCGCGAATATCATGTGCTATTTCTTTCTGATACCATCCAAAGGACCTTTCCCATTCTATGTCCCCGTCGGATTCGAGTTTCACGATCCAAAAATCCCATTCACCTAAATTTTGAGAAACATCGCCATCCTCTCCAGCGGAAAACCCAGCAACAATATAACCCTCGTCCGTTGTTTGTCGGACGGAATAACCAATTTCATAATCAGTACTCCCCAGACATTTTTGCCATTCAATATCTCCGGTGGCCGACAGTTTCACTACCCAAATATCCGTTTCAAAATTACCTCCGCCATGATGACCTGATACATCTCCATCATTTGACAGGGATTTGCCCGTCAGGATATAACCGCCATCAGAAGTTTGATTCAAATCATATAAAAAATCATCTTTTGATCCTCCCAGGGACTTCTCCCATTCAATATCTCCTTCACTCGTTATTTTTACAACCCAATAATCATAATCTCCATTATTTCCAGTGACATCCCCGTTGATGGATTCTGATGCTCCACCAATAATATAGCCACCATCACTTGTCTGGTTAATGGCATAGCCAAAATCATTTCCATTGCCCCCATAAGATTTTTCCCACTCCATGACACCCATGCTGTCCAATTTTACTACCCAGTAATCATCAAGTCCAATATGGCCGGAAATTTGACCGGCTTCGGAGCAGGAATAACCGACCATTATATATCCCCCGTCGTTGGTCTGCAAAACATCCTGAGCAGCTTCATGCTGAGCTCCTCCAAAGGAATTTTCCCACTCGATATTACCTTCATTAGTTAATTTAACTGCCCAATAATCTGTCCAGCCATGAACCACAGAAACATCCCCATCTTCTGATCTTGTATATCCTACTACAATATAGCCGCCATCAGCTGTTATCTCTATATCATTGGCAATTTCCTCTGCGCTGCCACCCAGCGTTTTTTGCCACTCCATATAGGGTTGCGCGATCAGATTAAAAGAGGATAGAAATGTGACGAGCACAAATAATATTAAACTATTTCGATTCATGATAATGGCCTGAAAATTGAAATTTTTTAAAGGTGTTTATCTCTGCCAAAGAAAGGAAAATTATTTAGGCTTTCGCTTCCAACTTTTGGATTTTATCCTTTACACTACCACGTTCCCCGATCCTGATTACGACAAAGATCAGTCTTAATAACCAACCGGGATGCAAGATAAGATTTACTTTTGCAGCAACCTTTTTGTCCCTTTCGGCAATTTGGTCAGCTGTGTTGCCTTCAGGCTCACTGGCGATAGCCTGAGCAAATTTCCAGGCACCGTCCCGGGCTTTTTTCATACTAAAATCTACCAGAAAGTTATCAGCTCTTCGGCTAAATTTGAGGATCAATTTAAAAGTGGGCCAGATTTCTGACAAATTCTTTTCTACCTCTTCTACCAGAGCAGAAAGTACTTCGTTGATCTTATTGAAATCATCATGTAAATCTTCCAGTTTGCTACCTTCGGAAACTTCAGCAGCAGCAATGCCCAGGTCTAGACTGATATGGGCATTCATTCCTAACAACAGGTGTTGCAAAACGACGGGGGAATACCATTTGGAGGCATCAAAAGCCTTTTTCCATGAATCCGTGACGGGTAGATTTTTACGATAGTCATGGTAAGCATCCAGGTAACGTTTTGCGAAAACTATATCCAGCTTTTCCATACGTTCGTTATCATCAAAATACCCCTGACTGATGCCTTCCTTAACCTTGATGGTCACTTTTTGGTACAAAGCTGCAAAATAGCCTAAGGGATCATTATTCCGGATCGAGGCCTGAATGATCTCTTCAAGTGCATTGATGATATCGTCAATAGATTGGTACATTCAATTGGATTAAAAGGAATGGTCAAACATACCGAAAAACATATTCCATAACATGAAATCCGATAAACACAACAGATAAAATTAGCAATAAAATGGAATTTGACATCATAGAAAGCCCGACGAACCAGATGATGGGTGTGTATGCCGGCGCAAAACGAAGCCAGGCAGAATGGGCTGCCGTGGATTCTGGGTACCATATCAACCATAACCATGAAGCAAAATAAATGAGGGTTCCAACGATAAAAACCACCAATCCGGAACGGAAAAATCTATTCCCTGTATTTATTGGCAGAATTATGGGCAGTAACATGGCTCCTCCCCGGAAAATATTTTCAATAATCAACACCCATCGGGGTGCTGTTCCGTTAAAGTGATCCATCGGTAATTTCGAAAATAACAAGATATTCCAGAGCAGTATGGGGATCAGGAACAGGAAATGATTGCTTACTTTTAACTGAAGTTTGGCATTAGGTATTTTCATCAAATTAAAGATTGCTTATTGCCCTAATATCTTCGCATCTACACCAAACACGGCATACAAATCGATGTGATGATCAGCGGTGATCAATTCATCCGTTACGGTATTAACCCTGAGTGTGAAAGCATCTTCCTTGATGTAATCTTTGAGGTCTTCATCCGTTGTCATCAATTCCAGGAAATCTCCCGAATCTTCAGATATTTCATTGAGCCACGCCACTTCAATCTCCGGCAACCCATCAGCAGACAGGTATACAGCAATAGACTCCAGAAAACTAAAATCACCATTATCAGGTGCCGTCAATGTCAATTGAAGTGATTTTAATAATATTTCCTCGATAAGATCTTTTCGGGTATCGTTTACTTCAAAAGTTGATTCTGCATCTGTTTCGATTTCGGGAGTAAAAATGTTGAATGGTAAATTAATGCCTACAGAGGAAGGAATGACCACTTCCTCAGAATAATCGAGGTCAAACTTGGTAAACTCATCAAACTTGCTGCACCCTCCGAATACCAGGACAGCCAAAAAAATCATCAGGTAATAAATCTTCATAAACCTTAATCTTTATGGATAATATTTAGGAAACGAAATGAAAGAGTGAATGTTGTCAGGAAAATCAATCACCAACGGTCAAAGCTGAGTAAATGCAGTTAAAACAATTTATTTTTCTTAGACAACCTCCCTTGATCTTTTCTGATGCCGATCGAGCGCAAAGGATAACGCCCCCGCTACCAGATTAACCAACCCTAGCATACTCTCGTATGGTTTTACATAAAAAAGATAAACAAGCGCCCATATGCTGAACACTAAAAATATGATCTGCAACCATGGATATGCGGGACTTTTATACCCTTCTTTGCCCAAACCTTTAACTCTAGCTACGATTACACCTGCAACGGTTAATGTGGTAAACAATTGTAAAATAAACCCGCTATAAGTAAGAATCTGCTCAAAGGAACTGGTCACAACCATGAGAATACTGATGAATGCCTGCAACCAGATGGCACGAACCGGAATTCCAGACTTATTATCCTTCGCAAAATACTGCCAGATCATGTATTTATCCGCCATTGCACGGGTAACCCTTGGACCCACCCAGATCATGGCACTGATATTGGCCACCAGCATCAAAGCAATAAGTCCTCCGACAACACTTCCTCCGCCATTACCAAACATTTTCTCCGCAACGATCTGCCCTATTTCGATTTTCCCGGCAAGCCCGGAAAAGGGCACCTGGTTCAAAAAAGCCATTTGTAAAAATATAAACAGAATGCTCACCAGTAAGGTGCCGCCAATTAACGCAAGTGGCAGGTTGCGTTTAGGACTGTCGATTTCATCAACGATATAGGCCGCTGCATTCCAACCGGAAAAAGCATGCATCACATACACCAGTGCTACCGCATAGGCGGGGCTAAAAACCTCCACCTTCCAGGTGCTGGTAAAGTCAAAAGCATTGCCATCCGATGTAAGGAAAAAACCGCTGAAAACTAAAAAAGCGATAAAGAGGATTTTTAACAGGGTAAATATGTTTTGAAAAAAACTACTCTGACGGATGCTGAAGGAGTGAACCAGTGACAGCAATATGATAGACGAAAGAGCTATCCACAAACTCGAAACCGGCAGCATGTGTTTCAAATAGGCCCCCATCGCCATAGCAGATAGAGCAATCGATGTGGCAAAACCAACGGTAAGGGAAACCCATCCGGAAAGATACCCCAGGAAAGGATGGTATATTTTTGAAAGAAAGTGATACTCCCCTCCGGATTTTGGGAACTTGGTTCCAAGCTCTGCATAACTGAACGCCCCCAACAAAGCGATAACGCCACCAATGACCCAAAGGGAAAGAATGGTCCAGGTATTACTCAACATATCCAACTGAAGGCCAAGGGTGGTAAACACACCTATGCCTATCATATTGGCTACCACAATGGCTGCGGCACTGATCCAACCTATCTTTTTCTTCGGACTCATAGATTGTTTAACATTGCTCTGTTGTCCCCTTCCAACGTTGTAAATCTACAAGTAATTTGAAGTACTTAAAGATAAGGTAGCATTCTTAACGAAAGTATAACACTTTAAAGGATTGGAAGGAGAGAATTGCGGGAAAAGGTTAAGGCACCGGTAGAGGAGAAGCGACAGTTAATTGGTAATATATCTTTGAAAATTCATATTAAGTACCTATGGCACTTTTTTGTCTCGTTTCGGGCTTGCCTGGCACTTTGTGCCAGGTTGTCTCATTTCGGGCTTGCCTGGCACTTTGTGCCAGGTTGCCGATATGAAGCCCCGATGGGGCTCAGGTTAGCTTAATTTCTAGAATAAGGAATTAAGCCTCAAAGTCGCATCGCGACTTAATATCCTCACATGGTACTAAGTGCCATGTAAGGAGACTAAAACAAGACAAGTGCCGTAGGTACTTAATGTTATATCCTACTCAACGCCCATCTCATCCAACAAGCGTTCTGCGCGATAAATGTATCTGAGCGCCGCTACAATACCTCCGGCGTGTACGGAAACAGCTCTGTTCACCTTTTCATCGTAGATGAAGTTTCCAGGCAGAGATTCGATGTTTCCATCGAAGATCAATCCTACCACTTCTCCTTTTTTGTTGATGATCGGACTTCCTGAATTACCCCCTATGATATCATTAGTAGAAATGAAGTTCAAAGGAGTCTCCAGAAGTTCCTTTGGAGGATTATTCCATTTTTCCGGCAATGCCCATGGAAAAGTATTATCAAAACTTTGGTTACGATCGTACATTCCGTAATATGAAGTCTTAATTGGAGCTTTAGTTCCGTTGTAGTCGTATGATTTCACAACACCATCCGCAAGACGAAGCGTGAATGTGGCATCTGGTGGAATGTCCAGGCCATAGATAGAAAACACCTCATTGGAGATCTGTCCGGCGAGTGCATTCCTCATTGCAGAAGTACTTCTAAAGGCTTGTGCAGCTGCCTGATATTTTGGTACAAACAACTGCCCCATTTGAATGATCGGGTCTTTGGACTTTTTAAGTTTCTTCGCTTTTTTACCCAACAGTTTTTCCATTTTTTTACCGTCTGCAAAAACTGTTTTAGCCAGGATTTCCTTAGCTGCAACTTCCGGTGTTCTTCCTTTCAGGATCTCCTGAACGTAGTCATCATCAGCCTTGGCATATTTTTTCAATTCAGTCAACAAGGTAGACAAATACAGTTCCTGATATGGCCCACTCAAACTCTCCGCCAAACCTTCAACCTGTCCTTTTGCTGCCTCAAGATCAGCTTCACTGGCTCCTTCTTGACTTTTCAGATCGATGTAATTATAAGTAGCATAGGCCAATTGAAGCGCTGATCCGCCAAAAGGAGAATTTGCCAAAAAGCGATTCTCGGAAGAATGCCCTTCCAGTGGTTTGTAGGCATCAGCAAGTTGCTTCCAGTAATCATTGCCGGAAGCAGCGGCCTTTGATTTTTCACGCACCGTATTTTCCATGGCCTGCTTCTTACCCATCAGATATGGATCATACATTCCTTCAACAATACCTCCGATAGCTTTTACACTATTGGAAAAATTAAAGATCATTTCCTGGCGGCCGTGTGAGTATTCATCTTCCTGCTGAGTTTCCATGATTTTCATTCTGTTTGACAACCATTCCAACAGCATTTTATATCGATAATCGCGATCAAACTCTAATTGAGCCATCGTTCTGTAACGCTCAGTGCTTGCAGGGTTTCCAACAACAAAAACAGGTTCACCTGCTTTTACACCATCAACATTAAATTCAAAGTGAAAATCTTCCGTATTCAGTGGTTTTCCGTCTTCATATACTCTCCACAATGTACAATCCAGGTTGTAACGCGGGTAGGTAAAGTTATCGTAGTCACCGCCGAAAAATCCGAGCTGGAGTTCAGGGATCAGCACTAAACGAACATCGTTGTAACGCTTATAGCCATAAAGGGAGAATCTTCCCCCGCTATAGTAATTCACATATTCCACTTCCAGTCCTTCCCATCCTCCTTTTTTACTGTATTCCTGAACCAGAGATTGTAATTTTTCCTGGCGCATTTTGACCGCTTCTTCGTCATTGGAGGCTTTGGCTTCTGCCACTTTTACAGATTCGGTTACATCAACGATTTTAACGAGCTGCTTTACAAAAACGCCTTCCGCTTTGCGCTCCTCATTCATCGTGGTGGCGTAAAATCCGTTTTTGTCAAAATCCTCTCCTTCACGCATCACTTTACCCACTTCCCCACGAGAACAGTGGTGATTGGTCATCACCAATCCGTTGGCGGAAATAAATGAAGCTGAGCAATAAGAAGAAAATCTGAGAGAAGACATGCGAACATGTTCGAGCCACTGCTCATCCGGACGGAACCCATAAGTTTTTTCGAAATAATCCAGGGGCGCATATTCGAAGGTCCACATTTTACCATAATCGAATCGACTTGGTTCTACTTCAGTGTTGTATTCGACTTTTTGAGAAAAAGCCAATACTGCGACAAGCATTAACAATGTGCTCATCATTACTTTTAGGGAGGCGTTAAATTTCATAATTGTGTCTTATTTTAGGTACAGATAATTTTTTTGGTTTGCTTAATTCGCTTGATCAGCTTTCTACAGAAGTGATATCAAACCCTGCATCTTCCACCGCTTCCACAATGGCTTCGATATCAAAATCTCCTTCTACCGTAAGGATCTTATCCGGATTATCGGTATCAACTTCCCAGTTTTGGATTCCATCAACGTCATTGATGAATCCCGTAACGCTGCGAATGCAATTATTGCAATTGATATTAGTTTTGAATTGTGACTTTTTCATAGTTTTCCAATGCTGCTATTCAATTATTAAAATGGATATTTAATGCCCGTGAGATATAACCCCTGCGGGGGAACACTCAGGCTTTTTTTCAACAATGTCTGTGTCTTTAAAGCGTTATCAACTTCCTCTAAGGTCACTTTGCCCAACCCCACGTTAACACACATACCAACGATCAGTCGAACCATGCCTCGCAAAAACCTGTTGGCAGTGATATAAAAAACGTATTGATTCTTTGATTCATCCACTACCCATTCTGCGCGTTTGAGCTGGCATTGCATCGTCTTTACGTCGGTATTGCTCTTACAAAAGGTGTAAAAATGATCATAATTTTCCAAAAGAGCCGCCGCCTGTTGCATTTTTTCCAAAGCCGGTTTTTCCGAATAGGGAAAGTGCCATACTAAATCGGTTGAAAAAGGGTCTTTTTCAAATCCAAGATAGTATTCATAACTTCTTTCATAGGCATCGAAGCGTGCATGTGCTTCCTCCTCAACTGGAAAAATTCGTTTGATGGAAATATCTGACGGCAGGAGTTTATTGAGGCGATGGGTTAGATTTGAGGGAACCTCCTCTTTATGGTCAAAGTGCAGAAAATACTGTTTGGCATGAACTCCGGTGTCGGTTCGGCCACACCCGGTTATGCTTGTCTCTGATCTTAAAATGGTGGAAAAAGCGGACTCCAAAGTTTCCTGGATGCTGACCTGCTCTGGCTGGCGTTGCCAACCGAAATAATGTGTGCCTCTGTATGACAGTTCAGCAAAATATCTCATTGCTCAAAAGTTAAGTCAACCATCAGGTCTGGTTAGAAGGTTGACTTTTGAAATTTGTTCATTCACCGAAGGTTTACGCCGCCTTCAGTTTATTGAGTTTGGATTTGCTCAGTTTTTCTTCTGCGTATTCCAGCGTTATTTCAAATGCGGTGACGTCCTTTTGAGAAGGAAGTTCATACATGGCATCCGTCATAATGGCTTCGCAGATGGAGCGCAATCCTCTGGCTCCCAGGTTGTATTCCAAAGCTTTACTGGCAATGAACTCCAAAGCCTCTTCCGTAAAGGTAAGATTTATATCTTCCAAATGGAAAAGCTTGGTGTATTGTTTCACCAGCGAATTCTTTGGTTCGCTCAGGATCTTTTTCAAGGTTGCCTGACTGAGTGTTTCGAGGTAAGTCAGTACCGGCAGACGACCGATCAGCTCCGGAATAAGTCCGTATTGCTTGAGGTCCTGATGAGTGATATACTGAAGCAGGTTGTCCAGATCGATATCGTCTCCGTCTACGTCTTTTTTAAAGCCAATGACCTGAGTGTTAATCCGGCGGGCAATGTTTTTTTCAATGCCATCGAAGGCTCCACCACAAATAAACAGTATATTTTCGGTATTGACTTTTACCAATTTCTGTTCCGGGTGTTTTCTTCCTCCCTGAGGCGGTACATTGACATCCGTACCCTCCAGCATTTTCAACATGGCCTGCTGAACTCCTTCCCCGGACACATCGCGTGTAATGGAAGGATTGTCACTCTTGCGAGCGATCTTATCTATTTCATCAATATAAACGATACCTTTTTCTGCCGCGGATACATCGTATTCACATACCTGGAGCAAACGACTCAGGATGCTCTCCACATCTTCCCCTACATATCCGGCTTCCGTAAAAACTGTTGCATCGACAATGGCAAAAGGAACATTCAGGTATTTGGCGATGGTTTTAGCCAGTAAGGTTTTTCCAGTTCCTGTACGACCAACAAAGAGGATGTTGGATTTTTCAATTTCAATATCGTCCGGCTGGCTGGCATATCGCAGGCGCTTATAGTGGTTATAAACCGCAACAGACAACACTTTTTTTGCATCGTTCTGCCCAATTACATATTGATCCAGGTGTTCTTTAATATCCTGGGGAGTAACAGAACTGGGAAGAAAATAGCTGTGCTTGGCTTTTTCGGTTTCTTTCTCCTTTCTGCCTCCATAGAGCTCATCCTGAATGATATCATTGGCCTGCTCAACGCAAAGCTCACAAATGTGTCCTTCAATCCCGGCTATGAGTATCAAAGACTCACTTTTATCCCTTCCGCAAAATGAACATTTTATCTTTTCCTTGGTACGTGCCATAAGATCCTGCGTTTGATATTGAAAAGAATAGGATTAACCTTAACATTAAAAGTTAATCCTATCAGGGTGTCAAATCAAATTTGACAGATAAATTTATTTTTGACTTTCTCTGAGGAGCACTTCGTCTACCAAGCCATAATCTTTGGCTTCGGTGGCAGTCATCCAATTGTCTCTGTCGCAATCTTCTTCGATCTTATCGTAAGGCTGACCGGTGTGGTTAGCAAGAATATCGTAGAGTTCTTTTTGTTGTTCCTTGATCAGTTTATAGTAGATCTCCATTTCAGTAACCTGACCCTGCATTCCTCCAAGTGGTTGGTGGATCATTACACGGCTATGTGGCAGACAAGAACGCTTACCTTTTTCACCGGCTGCAAGTAAGACGGCTCCCATAGAAGCTGCCAGACCAACGCAGATGGTCGCTACATCCGGAGAAACATACTGCATAGTATCATACATACCGAGTCCGGCGATCACAGAACCTCCGGGGCTATTGATGAACATCTGAATATCCCTTTTAGGGTCTGTAGATTCCAAAAACAGTAATTGTGCCTGAATAACATTCGCAACATAATCATTCACAGGTACCCCCATGAAGATAATGCGGTCCATCATCATTCTTGAGAAAACATCAAGTCCGACAATATTCATTTGTCTTTCCTCAATAACGTTTGGAGTGAACGCCTGAATATTCGGGAAAGTACCCATAGTTTTTTGTGCGTACTTTTCGAGGTGCATGCTACTCATACCGAGATGGCCGGTAGCGTATTTCATAAATTCGTCCTTTTGGAACATATCCTTTTGGGTTTAAAATTTGGTCAAAAAATTCCTGTAAAGGAATGTGAACAGCTATTAAACATATTCAAAGGGAAAGGGTTTAGTGCCAAAGCACCTTACCGGTTATTTTTGTGCTTTTTCCCTTGCTTTCTCAATAATGTCATCCATTTTTTCTGTAGTAACCTCCTTTTCGTTATAGCTGAATTTGGTTTCCAGAATATCATAGAGCTTATTAGAGATTATCTCTTCCTGGATCTGACGCAGACTGTTTTGGTCATTCAACATTCTGTCTGTCATATCTTTCATCATATCCGGAGGCAGTGGCGTCCCGCCGAAATACCCCATGATTTTACCCTGGGCATTGGCTACGATCTCCTCTGAAGTAATCTGGATATCATTTTCTCTTACGATTTTACCTTTGATGATATCCCATTTGAGGTTTTCTTTAAAGGCGTCAAACTCCCCGTCGAGCTGTTCCTCCGTCAATTCCTCATTGGACATCAACAACCATCTTCTTAGGAAAGCTTCGGGCAATTCCATCTCATTTTTATCCATGAGATGATCCTGGAAATCTCTGAACAACAATGCTTCAGAGTGATTTTTATAATGATTCAGTACAGGCTCTTTGAACTTTTCGGTCGCTTCCTTTTCATCAGCCACCACATTTTCTCCGAAGTATTTATTAAAGAATTCTTCGTTAAACTCCATTGGAGTGATGCGTGTAACTTCATCAACGGTCAGTTCAAAATCCTTTCCAACCTCGGCGTTTTCATCTTCAATATTCAGGAAATATTTTTTGACCTGAGCTTCTTCAAGGCCCTCTTCCAAATCGAAAATATTTACTTTGAAGGCATCTCCGGCCTTTTTGGTAAGCATTTGCTTTTTAGCCTTTTTGGTAAGCTTATCAACAAGCACCGTAAATTGGTTGGAAAGTCCGTCTTCCTTTACTTTTTTACCATCAAGCTCTCTTACGGTCACTTTTAGAGAATCATTTTCCTGGATATCCTCGGTAACAATTTCACGTTCTCCCAATTGCTTCAGCGCATTATCAATATCACCTTGCACCTTCTTGTCTGATACAGTCGGTACATATCTGGTGAATTTTTTATTCTTGTTGAATCCTTTGATCTCCAGGTCCGGAGCAAGTCCAAGGTCGAATTTAAAAACCATATCGTCCATGCTCTTCACATCAATGGAAACTTCAGGAGTATCTTCGCTTGGAATGGGCTGACCGAGAATGGCTAATTTTTCTTCTTTAAGGAAGGTATCCAGTTCGTTATTGAGGATATCGTATACGATGTTGGACAATACTGAATTACCATACATTTTTTTCAGGACACTCAGGGGAGTTTTCCCCTTACGGAAACCTTTCATACTGGCCTGTTGCCTGTATTTTTTAAGTTCTTCAATAAACTTAGATTCGTAATCCTTCTTTTCAATGGTTACCGTTAGCTCGGCATTTAAATTGTCAACGTCTGTTCTGACAACTTGTGGCATATGATTAAACTTTTTTGTAAGTGCGGGTGGAGGGACTCGAACCCCCACGCCTTGCGGCACTAGATCCTAAGTCTAGCGCGTCTACCAATTCCGCCACACCCGCAAAACGACATTGAACTCTTAGTATTTCATGTCTGTTATTATTTCAGAAGAACACCATTTCTCAAACGGCATTTTGCATACATTTATGACTCATTCTGAAAAGCCGTGCAAAGATAAAATCTTTTTTCAAAAAAAACACTCAGGCTCAGATTATTACGAAATGTTTAGGTTAATAGTTCAATTTTAGTTCCATAGGGGTGAAAATTTGCTTAATTTTCCCGATTTTTAACTTCTATTTCTAAAAAGAGAATCAAAAAAGCAACATTTTAGATATTAACCACATAAAATTAAGTTGAAAAAACAGCAAGTAAGATGGTTGAGAAGAAGGCGGTAATTCCGATCACTGATGAGGAGAGAGCAGCGATAGAACAAGCCTATCGTGACATGGTTGCTACCATCAAATCTGACATGGATGCCCATGACAGAGAACAGATTCGTGTGGCCTTTGAAATGGCTTTTGATGCGCATAGTAAACAGCGAAGGAAATCCGGCGAACCTTACATATTTCATCCGATCACTGTTGCCCAAATTTGCGCAGAAGAGATCGGGTTAGGCCCTACTGCCATTGTCAGTGCATTGCTGCATGATGTAGTTGAAGATACCGAAATTACCCTCGAAACCATTATCGATACTTTCGGAAACAGAGTTGGAAAAATGGTGGACGGTCTTACAAAACTGGACAGTGCCTACAATGCCTCCAGCCCACAGGCCGAAAACTTCAAAAAAGTCCTTAGTACACTGGTAGAAGATGTGCGTGTCGTACTGATCAAAATGGCCGACCGACTGCACAACATGCGTACCTTAGGATCTATGCCGGCACATAAACAGCTCAAAATTGCCGCCGAAACCAGTTACGTTTATGCACCTCTGGCCCACAGGCTTGGTTTATATGCTTTCAAAACTGAATTTCTGGATCTCTGTATGAAAATTACAGATCCTGAGGATTACCACAGTATCGCCAAACAACTGGCCGCTACCAAAAGAGCCCGGGAAGCCTATATTGATGAGTTTATCACACCACTGAGAAGTCACCTTGATCTGCTCAACGTCCCTTACAGAATATTCGGAAGGCCTAAATCTATTTATTCGATTTGGAATAAACTCAAAACAAAAGGAGTACCCTTTGAAGAAATATACGACCTTTTTGCCGTTCGAATCATTTTAAATGTTCCGCCGGAAAAAGAAAAAGCCATGTGCTGGGGTGTTTACTCCATTGTTACGGATGTGCACACACCAATCCCGGAAAGGCTCAAAGACTGGATCACCACTCCAAAATCCAATGGGTACGAATCACTGCACACTACTGTGATCGGTCCGAAAGGTCGATTCGTGGAAGTACAAATTCGTAGTGAACGTATGGATGAAATTGCGGAACGAGGTTTTGCCGCTCACTGGAAATACAAAGGAGTAACCGGTGGAGCACAGGATGTTTACGAACAGTGGCTCGACAGCGTCCGGGAAATTCTGGAAGATCCTAACAGTGACGCTGTAGAATTCCTTGGTGATTTTAAAGCCAACAACCTTTTTCACGAAGAAGTATATGTATATACCCCTAACGGGGACATGAAAATATTGCCCAAAGGGGCTTCCGCTTTGGACTTTGCTTTCAGCATTCACACAGATGTAGGGTATCATTGCAGCGCCATTAAGGTAGGAAGCAAGCTCGTGCCGATGGGATACATTCTGCAAAACGGAGACCAGGTAACTGTTATTACCAATAAAAACCAGCGCCCGAGTGAGGACTGGCTTAAAATGGTCACCACAGGTAAGGCTCGCTCCAAAATTCGTTCCGCAATGAAAGAGGAACGCCGGAAGAAAGGAGAATTCGGGAAGGAAGCATCTGGAGAGAAAATTCCGTCACCTCAAAGTTGACTTTGACGATGCTGTGGAATTACTTGTAAGTCACTACAGGTATGGTTCACATGTAGACCTTTATTATGATATTGCCATGAATCATTTCAGCATCATGGAAATATCGAAAAAGTTTAAACCATACCTTGGAAAACTGGTTCTTAACGAAGAGTTAGAGGATGAGCATGAAGTTGAGGTAGTGTTGGAAGAGCCCAGAGAAATAAAACGTCCTCGTAAAGATAATTTCAAACCGAGATTACTGATCAACGGAGAGGATGCTTCGAGGTTTGATTTCACCTTTGCTACTTGTTGTAACCCAGTGCAAGGGGATGAGATCTTTGCCTTTCTGACCACTAATGCCGGGTTGAAAATCCACCGGACCAATTGCCCCAATGCCACAAACATGATGGCACATTACGGCTACCGGGTCATGAAGGCCGAATGGATATTATCTCCACAATCACAATTTGTGGCCAGTCTGGAAATTACCGGAGTGGACAACGGTCCCGGGGTAATCGAGCAATTGAGTCATGAGCTTTCTTCACTGCTTGGACTGAATATCCGCTCCTTCTCCATTGCTGGAAATGAAGGTTTTTATGAAGGTACCATCAGCGTATTGGTGTCCAATAAAGATCAATTAAATATGGCTATGCGGGTTTTACAAAACCTTGACATCGTTTCAACTGTTAAAAGAGTAGCGTAATTTAGTTAACAGTCAGCAGTACCAGTTGGCAGTCATTAGTGGTGAACGGCTCACGGTAGACAGCCTACGGCTAAAAAAGCCCAAAAGATGTAAGAATTGCTTACAGACAAGGCGGAAAAGACCTCCCACAATTTCAAATAGCTTTGTCAAATGCATGCGAAGAAAAAATAAAACAACTTGAACTATTTGAACCATTCGAACCATTTGAACAACTTAAACCCTTAAAACCACAACACACAATTAAAACAACTAATCGTGAATCAAACCAATCATACTCCGGACAACGTTATCGCAGAAGTGAAAAACATTTTCTCAACACACCTTGAGCAAAATAACCTGAGAAAAACTCCGGAGCGGTATGCAATCCTGGAAGAGATTTATCGTCGCACTGACCACTTCGATGCAGAAGCGTTGTATATCCACATGAAAAATAAAAACTACATGGTGAGCCGTGCCACTGTGTATAATACCCTTGAACTTCTGGTAAACTGCGACCTGGTTAAAAAACACCAGTTCGGTAAAAACATCGCCCAATACGAAAAGTCCTATGGTTACAAACAGCACGATCACCTCATTTGTGTAGACTGCGGAAAAGTCTTTGAATTTTGCGATCCTCGCGTACAACAGATTAAAGACATGATGGGAGAAGTTTTGAAGTTCAAGATCACCCATCATTCGCTGAATCTTTATGGTCAGTGCAACGGAGCTTGTGATAAGGCGAAGTCAAATGGCACTGATTAATTTCTTTGATTCAACTACAATTAAAAGAATACTAACATTTTAACTCTTCACATTAGAGAATTCCCTACTTTTGCAGCGAAATTCGTTCATTAAATGATGTTTGAGGCAGTCTCAAAAGAAATCAGGAAGAAAACTATGCCCTTTTTTAGATCAAAAATCCGTTTTCACCTGTTGGATCAGTTTGAATCAGCGTTCTGGGTTTTCTTTAAAACAGAATAATATTTTCACATGATCCTGAAAATGGCTTTTGAGACAACCGCATAACCAAAACAAAGCTAACCAATGGCAATTGATGTTATTCTCGGATTACAATGGGGAGATGAAGGTAAAGGAAAAATCGTAGACTACCTGGCTCCGAATTACGATATTGTAGCCCGCTTCCAGGGAGGTCCCAATGCCGGACATACTTTGATCTTCGACGGTAATAAATTTGTGCTGCACACCGTCCCTTCCGGAATTTTCAGAAAAGAACAACTCAACCTTATCGGCAATGGTGTAGTTATCGATCCCATCACGCTGTCTAAGGAATTAAAAAATATTGAAGCGGCTAAGGTACCGTACCAGGATCGCCTGTTCGTAGCCAAAAAGGCACACCTCATCCTGCCAACACATCGCTACCTTGATGCTGCTTCCGAAAATGCTAAAGGAAAAAGCAAAATCGGATCTACCCTTAAAGGTATTGGCCCTGCCTATATGGATAAAACCGGACGTAATGGTTTACGGGTAGGAGATATTTCAAGTCCGGATTTCAAGAAGAAATATGAGGCACTGAAAGACAAACACCTTAAATTGATCAGCCTTTACCCTGAAATTGATTTCGACCTCGAAGGGGAAGAAAAGCAGTGGATGGAAAGTATTGAGATTTTGAACTCCCTTAACCATGTAGATGGTGAATATTTCATCAACAATGCCCTTGCTGAAGGTAAACGAGTGCTGGCAGAAGGTGCTCAGGGTTCCATGCTGGACATTGACCACGGAACTTATCCTTTTGTAACCTCTTCCAATACCACCACTGCCGGTGTATGTACTGGTTTGGGAGTAGCACCAAGTACCATTGGTGAAGTTATCGGAATCACCAAAGCATATTGTACCCGTGTTGGTTCAGGACCGTTCCCAACAGAATTACATGATGAAACCGGAGAATTTCTCCGCAAGGAAGGTCATGAATTCGGTGCTACAACCGGAAGACCGCGCCGCTGCGGCTGGATCGACCTGCCACAACTTAAATACAGCATCATGCTGAGTGGAGTGACTCAATTGGTCATCACCAAAATTGATGTACTCAACAAATTCAGCGAGGTAAAAGCTGCCACAACCTATGAGATTGACGGAAAGCAAACCAAACAATTGCCATTCGATCTTTGTGACGAAACAGCAACGCCTCAATACACCGCCTATCCTGGCTGGGAAAAGGATCTTACGGGTATTAACAATTTCGGGGACCTTCCGGAAAATGCAAAAAGTTACGTTGAAACTTTGGAAAAAGAACTAGACACTAGGGTAAGCATGGTATCTACCGGACCTGACAGAAAAGAACTGATCGTAAAATAATTGGTTTTTGAGGAATTATTTTTTCCTGTTAATTGTTGCTGGAATCAATCCATTCTTATAAATACTATTTCTTGAAGAAATAGTATTTATTGGGAAGAAGTATTTATAAGTTTTTGATGTATTTCAAAATACTCCCTATTTTCGCGACTTGTTTATAAAAAACAGTTTGCTTGTAAAACTAATTGGCGAGCAAAAGGTCCTGGCTGTAAGGTTTTTTCTCCTCAGCCTCAGCCTTAGCCTCAGCCTTCAAATACAAACTAATGAGCAGAAGGACAGAAATTGCGGACGTATTAGCCGCTCCAAAACTGAACGAGACCGTAACCGTAATGGGTTGGGTGAGAGCTTTCCGAGCCAACAGATTCATTGCACTCAACGACGGTTCAAGCGCCAAAAACCTGCAGGTGGTAGTAGACTATGAAAAGTTTGACGAAGAAGTTATCAAAAAGGTAGGCTTCCATTCAAGCATTAAGGTTACCGGGCAACTGGTGGAATCCATGGGTTCCGGACAGGCTGTTGAAGTACATGCTGATGAAATCGAAGTATTAGGAGAAACCAATCTCGACAAATACCCATTGCAGCCGAAACGCCAAACGATGGAATTCCTTCGTGAGAATGCTCATTTCCGTATGCGTACAAATACCTTTAGCTCTGTATTCCGTATCCGCCATGCTGTGGCTTTTGCGGTGAACGAGTATTTTCATAAAAACCGTTTTTACTACATGCATACACCTATCATCACCGGTAGTGATGCTGAAGGTGCGGGAGAGATGTTCCGTGTAACGAACTTCGATCCGGAAAACATGCCTAAAGGAGAAGACGGACAAATCGACTGGTCTCAGGACTTTTTTGGAAAAGCGACCAACCTGACGGTTTCAGGTCAGCTTCAGGCAGAGATCGGAGCACTGGCTATGGGTAAGGTTTATACCTTCGGACCTACTTTTCGTGCCGAGAATTCCAACACCTCCAGGCACCTCGCTGAATTCTGGATGATCGAACCGGAAATCGCTTTCGGAGACCTGGAAGACGATATGGACCTGGCCGAAGATTTTTCAAAATACCTGATCAACTATATCCTTGACAACTACATGGATGATCTCGAATTCCTGGACAAACGCATCCAGGATATGGAGAAGAACATGAAAAAAGAGGAACGCCGTCCGATGGGATTGATCGAGATGTTGAAGTTTGTAGTGGACAATGATTTTGAGAGAATCACTTATACGGATGCTGTGAACATGCTGCGTAATTCAAAGCCTTATAAAAAAGGCCGTTTTGAATTCCCCGTTGAATGGGGTAAAGATCTTCAGGCGGAACACGAACGCTGGCTGGTGGAGAAAAAATTCCAGAAGCCGGTTATCGTAACCGATTATCCCAAAGAGATCAAAGCATTTTACATGCGTATGAACGACGATGATAAGACGGTTGCAGCGATGGATGTTTTGTTCCCATACATCGGTGAAGTCATCGGAGGGTCACAGCGTGAGGAAAGACTCGATGTGCTGGTTTCACGCATGAAAGATTTTGGCATTGAAGAAGAGGAACTGTGGTGGTATCTCGACCTCCGTAAGTTCGGTGGCAACCCTCACGCAGGTTTTGGTATGGGCTTCGAAAGAATGGTCCAGTTCATCACCGGCATGGGCAACATCAGAGACGTTATCCCATTCCCCCGTGCACCAAAAAGTGCAGAGTTTTAAAAAAACTCTTCAACCATAAATTAAAAACGGGTCATTGCGAAAGCGGTGATCCGTTTTTTTATCCCAAAATGGAACTTTTGTTAATATTTAGCCCTATTTATTAAAAAATCCCTAGTTTTATAACCATCATAAACTAATTGAAAACAAATTCAAATGAAAAGGTCCACACACAAAGGCATTATTCTTGTTGCCTCAATTTTTGCATCCGTTTTTCTTCTGGCTATCGTCGCTTTGATGATCATTGGAACCATTGCTCCCGAAACATGCGTTTACCACGGCCACCAACTTCCTGAAAAATACAAAGACGAAATCAGGTCACTGGACCTTTTGGAACCAGGAGAGGAAATCGCATATTTTTATACAGATGGCTTTTTAGACATTAAGGAAGGGTTTTATTACGTATCAGACAGACACCTGGTCATCTATAGTAGCCAATGGGAAGACCCCGCTTCCATAATCGACTTCGAAGATATTATTTACCTGGATGCTACCTTTGATGATTCATTCCTCAACGATTCATTTATCGAAGTCAGCACCAATGACGGAATGGAATACTGGTTTCCCGTTTCAAGTGAAAAAGGCCTGGATAAGACCTTTTTCAACTACCTCAAAGAGCAAACAGACATTCCAGAGGTATCCCTAGAGGAAATGGAAGTGGATTTTGAGGAGCAAGTGGAATAATAAAGTATTGATCAAAGTAATCAAATAAGAGGAAATATATTGCCTTCATTAAACACATAGGCATGAAGTTCACAAAAAACTTCATGTGCTTTATGCTTTTGTATTTGAAGAATACTATCGGTCTAATGAAAATTAAACTTACCTACCTATTATACTTTGTCATTTTCCTAATCGCTCTAAGAATCTTTCGTCAGATCCAAAGGAATACAATTCCTATTGAAGATGTTGTTTATGAGGAACTAAATCAAATTTCGCAAACTGATACTGGGATTGTGATAATGTTGATCCCGAATAAGACTTATTACAGGATTGGAGAAAAACCTGACTTGGATGTCTTGTTAGTGAACAATACTGACTCCACCATATTATTATCCAGTTGCCTGGACGGTTCAAGCGATGGAACCAGGCTTCCATATTGTGACCTTAAAATTCTCAATAAAAAAGCAAAGCATAGACCAATTTGCCTTCTTCCCAATTCTCTATTACCCAGCGATCTAAAATGGGTCCCTTCAGGAAAAAGCTTCAACATTATTGATGGGCATAAAATAAGAAGGGATACGTCTAATAATTCCAATGAAAAACCATTTGTAAGGACTACCCTTGAAAACTACTGGTACCCCAGAGGCTTTGAAGGTACCAACTACCTCCTGCCAGGCAACTATAAAGTTCAATTTCATTATAACACCATCGACACAACAACCTTTCAGGGATGGAATGCTAATGAGGACTTTGAATTATTCGATACTATCTTACTACACCAAATCCCCAAAATCAATATCAAAAGCAATATTGTCACCCTCAAATACAGACTTTTTTAAAACAACTTTATGTACTTTGTGCCTCCCGACCTTTCGGTACGGGATTTCTCTTTGTTCAACACTCATTCCATATGTGTTTTATCAAAAATCCGGAGACATGCGCCTAACCAAAACGAGCCTCTTAATCCTATCTTTTTTAATTCCTTTTATTGCCAACGCTCAGCTTTTCATCCATGAAAAACCTAGGAAAGCACATTTATAAAAAAGACTGGATTGACTTTAACAAAAACGGCATAAAAGATGTGTACGAAGACCCTTACCAAATCCATCGATGAAAGAGTTCAGGATCTTTTGAACCAAATGAACCTGGAAGAAAAAACCTGTCAGATGGCCACCTTATACGGTTATAAAAGGGTGACCCCGGATGCATTGCCTACGGAAGCCTGGAAAACCAATATCATCAAGGATGGCATCGGTAACATAGACGAACATTTAAATAACCTGGCCTACCATTCCGGAACGGACACAGAATTTTCCTGGCCACCTTCCAAACATGCGAGAGCGATCAATGAAGTCCAGCGCTTTTTTGTGGAAGAAACACGGCTGGGTATTCCCGTTGATTTCACCAATGAAGGTATCCGTGGTCTTTGCCACCACGGAGCAACGAGCTTCCCTGCCCAGATCGGAGTGGGAAGCACCTGGGACCCGGAATTGGTGCGAAAAATCGGAAAAATTACCGGCAGTGAAGCAAGAGCATTGGGCTATACCAACATCTACTCACCAATACTCGACCTGGCACGGGACCCACGTTGGGGAAGGACGGTCGAATGTTATAGCGAAGATCCTTACCTGACTTCTATTTTAGGACTTGAAATGGTGAAGGTGTTGCAAAGTCAGGATGTCGTTTCTACAGGAAAGCACTTTGCGGTTTACAGCATTCCCAAAGGCGGCCGTGATGGTGAGGTGAGGACAGATCCACACATTTCGGAAAGGGCGATGCACGAGATATTACTCGAACCATTCAGAACGGCAGTTGTGGAAGGGAATATTCTCGGGCTGATGAGTTCTTATAATGATTACAATGGAGTTCCTGTAAGCGCAAGTCATTATTTCCTCACTGAGTTGTTGCGTGAAGAATGGGGATTCAATGGTTATGTGGTATCTGACAGCTGGGCTGTAGGCGGTTTGCAGGGCAGGCATTATGTTGCCGAAAATTTTAAGGAAGCCACCTATCTTTCTGTAATGGCAGGGCTCAATATTCGAACTAATTTTTCCCCGCCGGAAGATTTCATCCTTCCGCTCCGGGAATTGGTTGAGGAAAAACGAATCCCGATGGAAGTAATTAACGAAAGAACAAAAGATGTGCTTAGAGTAAAATTTCTTTTGGGCCTGTTTGATGCTCCTTACGTTGACAATCCTACATTGGCAGATGAACTGGTTCACAATGAGACCAGCGAAAAAATTTCTCTGGAAGCTTCCAGAAAATCCATTGTGCTGTTAAAAAATGCTGATAACTTTTTGCCATTGGATACCAACAAAATTGCATCCATTTTGGTGACCGGACCAAATGCCAAGTCTGTGAACCATTCTATTAGTCGGTACGGCCCTTCGAAGATAGAGGTAGTTTCTGTTTTTGAAGGCATTCAAAAATTAGCCGGGGATAAACTTGATGTTCAATTTACGAAAGGTTGCGATTTTTATGACGACAAGTGGCCACAAAATGAATTGTTCGAAACACCTCCTTCCAAAGAACAACAAGCCCTGATCGATGAAGCGGTGAAAAAAGCCAATTCAGTTGACATGATCATCGTCGTGGTGGGAGATGATGAAAATACAGTTGGAGAATCCAAATCAAGAACATCCCTCAACCTTCCCGGCAATCAATTGGATCTCGTTAAAGCATTGCATAACACTGGGAAACCCGTGATTGCTGTTTTGGTGAATGGTCGTCCGATGACCATCAACTGGATGGACGCCCACATTCCTTCCATCATTGAAGCATGGTGCCCGGGTGAATACGGAGGAACAGCTGTTGCAGAGGTGCTTTTTGGACAATACAATCCAGGAGGGAAATTGCCGGTCACTTTCCCTAAAACAGTCGGACAGATTCCGTTTAACTTCCCACATAAAAGAAGTTCTCAAAAACCACAGGGCAAATATTTCCACCAGACCCGGATCAATGAAGCTTTGTATCCATTTGGCTATGGGCTGAGTTATACAACATTTGAATACAGTGAGTTAGAAATCACTCCAAATGAAACCGGAAACCCTTTCGAAGAAATTCGTATTACCTGTAAGATCAAAAATACTGGTGAGGTAAAAGGTGATGAAGTTGTGCAATTATACCTGCAGGATGTATACAGTTCCGTAGTTTCTTTTGAGAAAGTATTACGTGGATTTTCCAGAATCACATTGGAGCCAGGTGAAGAAAAACAAGTGACTTTTACCATCAAACCCAAAGACCTTCAAATATTAGATCAGAACATGAAGAGGGTTGTTGAATCAGGTAAATTTAAGGTTTTTGTTGGAAGTTCTTCTGAGGATATTCGGCTGGAGGGGAGTTTCAATGTAGAATAACAAGACCTCCGGGGTTTTAAAAACTCCGGAGGTCTTATGGTTGTTTTTTTGCAACCAGCTGACCCCAATAACTAGTTGTTAACAATTCGAAATCATACCCTTCCAATTAAATCAACTATTTTTGCACCAACTTACTAAAATCGAACACATGAAGTTTTTACCATCATTCTTACTTTTCGCTCTGATCATGGCCTTCTCTGCCGTGAATGCTACTGCTCAAACCACTTCAGCTGAAATCGTTCAGGATAAAACCGAAACCATTACCGTAAAGGTAAAAGGTGTTGGTTGCATGGGCGACCTTAAGGATATCGCATCAAGCGTTAAAAAACTGGACGGCGTAAGTAGTTGTGAAGAAGGCAAAATGGGTGCCACATCCACCTTCATTATCACTTACGATCCTGCGAAAGTTACAAAAAAAGAGATTCATGTAGCCATTGAAGGTACACCTGGTTGCAGTAATCCTGAATCACGTCCCTACAAAGTAAAAGTGTAGACTGAGGACTAATTAATTGACTGGATTGAATTGTACGTGATATGTCAAAGTATTTATTGCTGTTGATAATGTTGATGCCATTGGGTGTTTTGGGCCAAACCATTACCGGGAAGGTATCGGATGCTAATGGAGAACCTCTTTTCGGTGCAAACGTCTATTGGCTGGCAAGTAGTACCGGAGTATTTACAGAAGAAGATGGTAGTTTCGAAATAAAAAATGAGCCGAGTAAAGCCAAACTTCTCGCCGCCAGTTTTGTGGGATTTGAACCGGATACCATGGTAGTGGCAAGTAACAGTGTTATAAACTTTACCCTCAAACCCTCGAAAACACTTCAGGAAATTGTTGTAGAAAGCGAAAGACCCGGCGTTATCATTTCCAATATTGATGCGATCAAAACAGAACAGATCACTTCCACAGAATTGCGCAAAGCAGCCTGTTGTGATCTTGCCGGATGCTTTGAATCCCAACTTACCGTTCAGCCGCAAACTACCAACATCATCACTAATTCGAAAGAATTGCGGATTCTCGGTTTATCCGGGGTTTATAACCAGGTAATGATCGATGGTTTCCCTGTTATCCAGGGGCTCTCCTATACCTATGGGATCAGTAGTGTGCCCGGAACATTGGTGGACAATATTTTTGTAGCCAAAGGTGCCAATAGTGTGCTTCAGGGATATGAAAGTATCAGCGGCCAGATCAATGTTACCACACAACCAGCCAATAATTCCAACATCTTATTACTAAACGGATATATTAACAGTTTTGGTGAAAAACAATTCAATGCCAATATTTCCTATTCCGGAAACAGCTGGAGCAATCTCATCGCTCTCCACACCACCCAACCTGCAGGGAAGACCGATCGTGATCATGATAAATTCCTTGACCTTCCCTTGATTACCCGATATTCTTTTGAGGAAAAATTCCAATATCGTAAAAGCTCAGAATGGGGATGGAGTTCGACTATTTCGGTTAAATTTCTGAACGAACAAAGAAATGGCGGTCAAATGGCTTTTGATGCCAAAACGGACAAAGGCAGTTCAACGGTTTATGGCCAATCCGTCCAAATCAACCAGCCAGAAATCAGAACACGGACTACTTATCGATTGGATAATACTCATTCCTTCACGCTTAAAGCCTCAGCATTTGCCCAAAGGCAAGAGACGTATTTTGGTATCACGAAATACGACGCCAGTCAAAATAATATATATGCCAATCTGCAATATGCTTTGAATTACGGCACGACCGATGACCTTAAGGTAGGGGTAAGCTACAGACACTTGCAAATCGATGAAGACATCAGTTTTCTCGAAAACAGCCTGGGAAGAACTTTTGATGGTAATTATTCAAGAACCGAAAACATTCCGGGAGTTTTTGCAGAAAACACTATGAAGTTTTTTGACACGAAACTCACCTGGATCGCCGGCCTCCGTGCAGATCACCACAACCAGTTTGGATGGAGTGTTACGCCAAGAACACTGCTCAAATGGAATGTCACTCCGAGAGGAGTCATCCGTGCCAATGTAGGAACGGGCTGGCGGACAGTCAATCTTTTCAGCGAAAACATTAATTTGCTGGTCAGCTCCAGAGATATCATCTTTGAAGAAAACCTAAATCCGGAGAGGGCCCTTAATTACGGGATAAACTTTACCCAGAAATATGAAACCGCCAAACTCAACGGTTACCTAAGCCTTGACTTTTACCGGACTGAATTCCAAAATCAGATTTTTCCTGACTATGATTCGGATCCTACGAAGGCGATCATTAAAAACTTTACCGGAACAAGCATAAGTAATGGTTTTCAGGCGGAGTACATGGTCAACTTCAAAGATATCTTTCAATGGAAAGCCGGCTATACCTACCTGGATGTTTACCGAATGACGGAAGTAGGAAAAGAGGTTTTGCCATTTAATCCAAAACATAAAGTACTCACTACTTTGGGCTTTAAACCACTTTCCAAAAAGTTCCAGATCGATCTGAACATGCACTGGTACGGAAAGCAACGCCTCCCGGATACTCAATCCAGTGATCCGTTATTTCAACGTCCCGATTTTTCAGATCCTTATATCATTGCCAATACACAGGTTACCTATTATTGGAAAAACTTCGAGTTCTATACCGGATGTGAGAACCTCGTTGACTTCCGCCAATTGCAACCTATCATTAGCTGGGAAGATCCATTTGGGCCCAATTTTGATTCCTCTTCAGTCTGGGGACCTACCCGTGGAAGGGAAATTTATCTTGGAGTAAGATATAAGATTGAGAAGGAGGAGTAGGCCTGGTTGCTGGTTACGAAGGGAACCTGACTCATTTATAGAACTTTTATTCTATTCCCAAAAGAATGTAATATTTCACGCTGATTTCGCTGATTTTCGCTGAGAACATCATAGTTCCCTAAAATTATTTTCTGCGCTTATCTGCGTTATCTGCGAGAAATCTAATAATAAAACAGACTCAACTTCTAACTAAAAATAATTGCCGGAAAAGGGTAACATTTCCATTCATCTCACGATCTGTCTTTGATAATTCAATTTATTGGACCCAAATTGATCAAAGACCATGAATTTAAAAGCATTCGCTTTTTTTGTATTAACCTTTTTCACTTTTTCAACGCTATTCGCTCAGACGAACGAAAAGGGCGATTTCCTATTCGGCATTTCTGCAGGAGCCAGTTTTGCCAATTTTACCAATAGCAAAGCACCACAAAATATCCACCTGATGGGATCCGATGATTCTGCGGTGTTTATGCCTTTTGGTTTGGTTGAGAGTTCTACTGGTTATTTTGATTATCAACCTGACCTTATCAGGGATATTAAAACCGGTATTTATTTTGGCGCAGAGGCTGAATATTTTCTGAATCCAACCATTTCTCTGAATGGAGCAATAGCTTTTGAATCAAAAGGTATTAAAGTCAATTTTGAAAATGAGATTGAAATAGATAATGGTGATAATACAACCTCGACTTACAATGAGGTGCATAAAAGGAATATTGCTAATCAATATCTGACTACCACTTTTACCCTTAAAAAGCACCTCCCGCACAACCTTTTCATTGATAATTCAATTTATTGGACCCAAATTGATCAAAGACCATGAATTTAAAAGCATTCGCTTTTTGTGTATTATCATGTAGGATGGAAACTTCAATAAAAGATTTGCGGTAGATTGCCACTTTGATTTAACAGGGCCTTTTTGATGCCTTTTGATGGATAATAAATTCAGCTCAAGGTATTTAAAAAGGCCCTTTGTATATTTACACATATCTTTTTTAAAACACTTCGAGATGAAAAATAAAATCCTGCTTTTTTTATTCCTTCCCCTCTTTTTATTTGTGAACAATTTTACGCTTGCTCAAAAAGTTGATTCCAGCTTACTCACCCTGGACCGGATTTATAATTCCAGTGAATTTCGTCAGGAATACCAGCGCCCCATTCAATGGATCGAGGATGGAGATGCCTATGTGATTATCGAACGATCAAAGGCCGTGAAAGGTGGTAGTGACCTCATCCGGTATGACAGCAAGGCTCAAAAAAGTTCTGTCTTTGTATCTGCTGAATCATTACTTAATGACAGTCAGCCCTTGAGGATTGAAAGTTTCTCCCTTTCTCCGGATGGCAGCAAGGTTTTGATCTTTACCAATTCCAGTCGCGTGTGGCGCTCTAATACCAAGGGTGATTACTGGGTTTATGATCTGGATACGAAGAAGCTCAAACAACTTGGAAAGAAATTTGAATCATCCTCCTTGATGTTTGCCAAATTTTCTGCAGACAATAAATACGTGGCCTACGTTCATAAATTCAACGTTTATAAAGAAGATTTCAAAACCGGACAATTAACCCAACTCACCAAAGATGGTACCAAAGATATTATCAACGGTACCTTCGATTGGGTCTATGAAGAAGAATTCGGGAAAAGAGACGGATTCTCCTGGAGCCCTGATGCCAACCATATCGCTTTCTGGCAACTCGACGCTTCCGGAACCGGTGTTTTTTATATGATCAACAACACAGACTCGATCTATTCACAACCCATTCCGATTCAATATCCGAAAGTTGGAGAAGAACCTTCTTCCGCCAAAATTGGCATCATCAACCTGGCCGGCAATAAGATCGACTGGGTTCCATTTGAAGGGAACCCCAGAGCTCATTACATCCCCGGAATGCAATGGGTAAACAAAGACCTGCTGCTTATCCAGCGTATGAACCGGAAACAAAATGAATTGACAGTTTGGAGCTACCAGCCTTCTTCAAAAGCACTTAAAAAAGTATATACAGAAACCGAAGAAACCTGGGTCGATATTGGCTATCCTGACGTTTCTTCCAACAGTTGGGGTAACAATGACCTGCCTCTTGTTGAAAACAAAACTGCCTTCCTCCGAATGACGGAAAACGATGCCTGGCGACATGTTTATAAAGTCAATATTTCGGATGGAACAAAAACCCTTGTTACTCCGGGTGATTATGATGTGGCCTCTGTAACCAGAGCGACCAATGACAAACTTTACTTCATCGCTTCACCGGAAAACAGTACCCAAAGGTATTTGTACAAAACTTCCCTTGATGGAAAATCCCAACCCAAAAGAGTAACGCCCGACCAATATAAAGGCATCAACACTTATAACATTTCCCCCAACGGAACTTTTGCCTTACACAACCATCGCAGCATCCAAGAACCCAGAACGGTTCGCCTGATCGAACTACCGAAGCACAAAACCATTAAAACACTGGTCGCTAATCAAGCCTATAAAGATAAACTTGCCACGCTTGCCCTTCCTGAAGTAAAGTTCACCAAGGTGACAACCGAAGAAGGCATTGACATTGATGTCAGAATGGTCCTACCGGTAAATTTTGATCCTGAGAAGGAATATCCGGTACTGTTCCATGTCTATGGCGAGCCATGGGGTCAAGTTGCCCAGGATTCACCCATTGGGTTGTGGGACATTATGCTTGCGCAAAAAGGCTACGTGATCATCGATATGGATAACCGCGGAACTCCCTGCTTAAAGGGAAGCGAGTGGCGAAAGTCCATCTATCGCAAAATCGGAGATATCAATGTAAGAGATCAGGCACTGGCAGCCAAAGAGATCCTTAAACTGGATTTTCTGGATGAGGAAAGAACGGCTGTCTGGGGCTGGAGCGGTGGAGGTTCCATGACCTTGAACCTGATGTTCCAATACCCGGAGATATACAAAACCGGCATGTCCGTTGCGCCTGTTTCCAACCAATTGGTTTATGACAATATTTACCAGGAAAGATATATGGGATTACCCCAGGAAAACATGGAAGATTTTGTCAACGGATCACCCCTCACTCATGCAAAAAACCTGAAGGGAAACCTTTTGCTGGTTCACGGCACAGCTGATGACAATGTCCATTACCAAAGCGCCGAAATGCTGATCAACGAACTGATAAAACACAACAAACAATTCCAGGTGATGCCTTATCCGAACCGGTCGCATGGGATTTACGAGGGCGTCAACACAAGGAGACATTTATTTACGTTATTAACCCAGTATCTTACGACTAATACACCTCCCAACCCTATTCCTTAACACTTAAAATAACTAAAATATATGAACAACACTCTTCAAGGAAAAAAAATCTTCATGACAGGATCCACTTCCGGTTTCGGAAAGGTGGCTGCCTGGGAAATGGCTAATAACGGAGCCAGTATTTTAACAACTTTCAGAAACCAGGAAAAGGCCGATGCGCTCCTGGATGATTTCAAAAGGCAATACCCAAATGCTGCGGGATCAATAGATTTTGTCAAATGCGACCTCAATGCTTTTGATTCCATCAATAAGGCATGTAAAGAGGTCCGGGAAAAAATTGACGGACTGGACATGATCTTAAATAATGCAGGCATCATGAATTCGAAGTTCAAAGAATCCGCAGATGGCATAGAACAAACACTTCATGTTAATTTACTGGCACCTGCACTTTTGCTTCATAATTTGTCAGACCTGTTAAAGCGTTCTGAGGAACCTAAAATCATCAATACATCATCTGCCTTACACCAGGGAGTAATTCGTTTTGATGACCCCGAATTCAAAAAAGGATTCAAAGGCATGGATGCTTACCGCCAATCTAAGCTTGGCATCATTCTTCTTGGAAAGTTTTTGAGTGGTGAAAAAGCTCATTCCAACATCCATGTTTATAGCCAGCATCCGGGGGTTATCAGAACAGAACTTGGCCGGGAGTTCAATTTTCTGATGAGAGGTATTTTCTGGCTGATGGGCAAAAGTCCCGAAAAGGGAGCTGAAACGCTTTTACATCTTGTAGAAAGTCCTGCCGAATCATTGGAAAACGGAGAGTATTATGCCGACAAAAAAGTAACCTCCACTACGCCGGAAAGTCATGATCTTAAGATGGCGGAAAACCTGATGTCCCTTATCAAGCAATACCTGAAGGATCATATTAATAAACCATCTATTTTATTTGACTAAATAAGGTTTACAAATATCATTTTTAATCACCCGAATTACATTTAAATTATGCGTTTTAAAACCATTCATTTTTTCTTCCCACTATTTATTTCGAAATAAAAAAAATTAAATATGACCAATAAAAACAGTCTGTTCTTCATAATGCTTGTACTGGTATCTTTTTCTTGTGGAGTAAGAAAAGCCCAGGTTGATCAAAAAGAAAACCAAGCTGAACCTGTGACAAAAGTAATCCCTCACGAGAATACACTCGAAGAAAAACCGGTGGCCGTCCCCCCGTCAGCAGAGGAAGAACCTTCCGAAATATTTGTCGTAGTTGAAGACATGCCAAGGTTCCCGGGATGTGAAGAGATTTCCGGGAATAATTACGATAAAAAGAACTGTGCCAACCAAAAGATGCTCGAATACATTTATGCCAATATCCAATACCCGGAGAAAGCCGGCAAAGAGGGCATAGAAGGCACTTGTATAGTCAGTTTCATCGTGACTAAAAACGGAAGGATCAAAAATGCAAAGGTATTACGAGATGTAGGCGGAGGCCTGGGTGAAGAAGCTTTGCGGGTTGTGAACTCTATGAATGAAAATGGTATCCGCTGGATTCCCGGAAAACAACGGGGCGTTGCGGTTGACGTCCGGTTTAATCTGCCTGTCAAGTTTAAACATCCGGGCAAGTAAAAAAGTCGCCCCTGTTTTTCGTTAAAAGCAGGGGCTCCAAATCTACTTACAAATCGGTTTTAGGTAGTAATTCTTTTTATTCAATCTCTTAAACCATAAAAAGGTTACTGCTGTTAAAAAATAATGTAAACCCGATTTTGATTATGAAAAAATACTGTAAAAGTGTGCTTTTGCGACATTTTTAGAAGGTTTGCCAGGCAAGACTTTGATTTTTTTCGTAATTTGAAAGCACTTTTTCACTCTACATCTCAATGCCATGCGTAAATTGACTTTACTCTTATTGCTTTGCTGTATCTCTATTTCAGCCCAGAGCGAGTCCCTAAGAGGATATGTCATCACCCTTGACGGGAAGTATCTTTCAGGGACCATCCTCCAGATCAACAGCTCCGATTATCACGTATCTGTTGCTTTCAAAAATGATTACGGAACCGCCTATCACTTTCATCCGGCCCTCATCAAAGGATTTGTATTCATGAAGGGCAATGAACGTCATGTTTACGAAAGCCATCACCACAAGGGCGAATGGCTGTTTCTGCAACAACTATATGTAGGTAAGGAGATCAGTCTTTTCAAATATCCGGATATCCAGGTCAACTGGGTAGTCGAAGGAAGACAAATTAATTCCTTTGCCGCCAATCAAAGAGTTTTCTGGCTCAAGCAAAACAAGAAATCCCCCTTTTTGCTCAAGCGCCAGCACTTCAAAAACAAGTTCACCGAACTCATCAGGGAAAATGCCCCCGAACTGGCCGACAAGATCGGCAAGCGTGGCTATAGATACCAACACCTTGAGAAAATACTGGCGGAGTATGATGCTATTATTACTTCGAGGGTGAAGAGGATTTGAGATCTTTCTAAGATAGTCTTAAGATTGTGATATGTGGCTATTAAAAGACATCAAATATAAAACGAAATTAATCACAGTGATAACCAGACTCATTTCAACAACCCCAACAAAGGAACACCTTTTCGTGATCAGTCATATGAGAACGAATGCTCTTCTATCTTTGCACAAGCTAATCGGAAAATTAATATCCTCTCTAGTTTTTTTACTTTTTAACCAAAATTGATAATTTGGTATAATGAAAACACGCACTGCTCTCACTTCCCTGCTCATTTGTATCCAATTTTTTATCAGTACAAATGTAAATGCACAATGCCCAACAAGTTTATTGCTACAATCACAATCGGAAATAGATGAATTCGGCATTAATCACCCTGATTGTGATTCCATAAACACCCTGCTTATCAATGGATATCAAAGCGAGGATAATATCACCGACCTTACGCCTCTCAGTGGCATAACACACGTTAAATGGGACCTGGTGATTGCCAATAACGACTCTTTGGAAACTCTGAACCCCTTGAATATAACGGGACCCATTAGTTACCTTAGAATTTCAAATAACCCCTTAATTGAAAACCTGGAAGGCCTTGAAAATATCACCTCCACTTATGAAATCAAATTGCACAACAACAATGCATTGAATAACATTTTGGCGCTTTCCAATATTTCCGGTAGTTTCCCTAAACTGGACCTCAAGTACAATACCAGCCTCACTAGTCTGGATGGCCTGCAAAATTTGACAGGCCTGCATTCGATGCTTATCCTTTATTCCTCCCTTAATAATTTTGAAGGTCTCGATAATGTTGAAGAGATAAAGCAAACCGTAAAGATTAATTACAACGATAGCTTAACGTCATTTGATGGATTAAACGCCCTGACTTGTGTCGGAGGTGATACCTTTGAAGGTGATTTCTTTTGGTTGAGCGGAAATCAAAACCTTACTTCTATAAATGCCTTATCCAACCTCACCACCCTGAATCTCAATCTGGAAATTTTTGGTAATACCTCTCTGGAGAGTATTGCGGGCCTTGAAAATGTTTACACTTTTGGAGGAGCTTTGATCATACAAACAAACATCAATCTCAAATCCATTACAGAACTGGAAAACTGGAACATTACCACCGGGCACCTTTCCATCAGGGATAATTACTCATTAGACTCCTGCTCATGTACCTCCATTTGTGAATACCTGAAAACAACGAAATGGAGACTAATAGAAGACAATGGTTCAGGTTGTGAAGACGAAGAAACCATTCTTTTTAATTGTCCCCAGATAGATAATGACGAGGATGGATTCAGCGATTATGAGGATTGTGACGACAATAACGCCATGGTCAATCCTGACCAAACAGAGGTCCCATATAATGGAATCGACGATGATTGCAATGTAGAAACCCCGGACGATGATTTGGACTATGACGGTTTTCCGAATGAATATGATTGCGATGATAATAATTATCAGGTTAACCCTAACCAAACGGAAATCCCCTACAATGGACTCGATGATGATTGCAACTCAGCAACGCTGGACGATGATCTGGACGAGGATGGTTTTATTCTTGAAGAGGATTGTGATGATAATAATGCCCAGATCAATCCGAATGCAGAGGAGATCCCTAATAATGAAATAGATGAGGATTGTGATGGCATGGACCTGGTATCCTCCGTTTACGAGCTAGCCAATTCAACGATAGACATCTACCCTAATCCAGTGTCGGACGATATCAATATTGTCGTAAACGGACCATTGGAATATTCTGCCTCACTGTACGATTTATATGGAAGGCTGCTTAAGAAAGCGAAGAATGATAAAACCATTTCAGTAACATCCATTCCTCAAGGAATCTATCTGCTCGAAATAAAAGATTTAAAAACAGGTCAGAAAATTGTTAAGAGGATAATCATCGGGAACTAAAATCACCGTTTATAATATTATAGGAGAACCAGAAGTTTATAAAAAACTGTACATCAAAAAAATGAGTTACTCCTTAAATCAAATACCCATCTTCGAAGCATTGAAGGAAAGTCGATCCATTTTACTTGCAGGGGCAGGCGGTGGGTTTGATATATATTGTGGAATTCCTTTGTATTTCAATTTAAAGCAACAAGGAAAAAAAGTAATCCTGGCAAACCTCTCTTTTACCTGGCTGACAGAAACTACTTCCGAAAAAGTGTTTCCATTTTGTTACAAAATACGAGGTGGCGATAGTGATTTATCGGGAAGGAATTACTTCCCGGAGAGGTATTTGAAATTGTGGTTGGGACTGCAGGGTGAAAACGTGGACATTTATGGATTTGAAAAAACCGGCGTACAACCCTTAAAAGAAGCCTACCAATATTTAATCGAACAGCATGATATAGATACCGTCATATTGGTAGACGGTGGAACAGATAGCTTGATGTTCGGAGACGAAGACGGATTGGGAACACCACAGGAAGATATTTGCTCAATGGCAGCAGTTTATCAAAGTGGTATAGAAAAACAATACCTGCTAAGCGTGGGATTCGGAATTGACCATTTTCATGGAGTTTCCCATTTCAGGTTTTTGGAGAACGTTGCCGAAATCGCAAAGGAAGGTGGTTACTTAGGCATGTTCCAGATCACCAAAGAGATGGAAGAAGCTGAAAAATATATGGAAGCGGTCAAATTTGCCAACGAAAAGATGATCGGGAAAGAAAGTATTGTTTCCAATTCAATTGTTAGTGCCTTGGAAGGCGAATATGGAGATCATCACCGAATCAGCAGAACCAATGGAAGCGAATTATGGATAAATCCGTTAATGACCATTTATTGGTGCTTCGAGTTAAGACAAGTGATCAGCAAGATAAAATACTATGATCATATAAAAAGTGTCAATACGATTGGTGAGTTCAATGTACAACTTTCTAAGTATCGAAATGAGTTGAGAGAATTGAGAGGGAAAAAGCAGATTCCGATTTAGAAAAGACCCTTTAAAAACGTACCCACCGAATTCATTCGGTGCCCGAGCCGAATGAATTCGGCAAGTACGAAATAGACAAAATGATTTTGAGTAAAACTTGCTAAAGCCCGGCAAAACATCAAAAATAAACCACAACCAAAATGATAGACTTTATTGGAATCGAGATGATAATTTTCCATGATTTACCAGTTGAAAACATCAAATTAAATTCTAAAGACAAATTTGAATTAGCGTTGACAGTAACTCCATATAATGAGGAAACGGCATCATACGATTTGATTAAATTATCTTTTGCAGATTTCCAACATTTAAATATTGGAAAAATTGAAATTATTAAAGGTTCTGAATTGGAAATCACATCATTTGACTATCATATGCAAGATGACCTATTCCATGGAAAGATGATGCTTTCTCTGGGTCATGCAAAACCTGTCTTCATAATCGATTTTGCCTGTAAAAGAGTGGAGGTGAATTAGATTATGACGGTTATATTTAGATGGTTCCAGCCAAATTTTATTAAATCTGGAGAATACCTCTAACATCACAAACCCACTCAGCTATAAAAAAATCACACCATCAAAGCATTTCATCCTGGAAAAAATTTATAAATTGTTCACCCTAAAATGAGCTGCCCATTGTTTAGCCCGGGCATTAACTTTTTGAAATTTTACCAGACAAATGGCCAATCAACAAAACGGGAACCACATTAAAACCGAACTCAGCCGGGACCTTGGGCTGACTTCTGCATTAGCAATAGGGATAGGTACGATGATCGCCGCCGGTATTTTTACCCTCTCCGGACTGGCAGTCCGTAACGTTGGATCTGCTGCTATTGCTTCTTTTCTTTTAGCAGCAATTGTAGCATTATTTACGGCACTCACTTATTGCGAATTTGTTTCCATCTATCCCCAAACGGGAGAAGGGTATCTGTATGCCCGAAAGACCTTCAAACCTCCATTCGCTTATTTTGTAGGCTGGTCGCTTTTCCTGGGATATACCTCTTCCTGTGCGTTTTATATCGCCAGTCTTTCCAGTTATTTCAACGAATTTATCTGGCACAGCCCTGTGGTAACCTTACCTGGCCTTGTACTTTTATTGGGGCTTACTTTTTTGAATATCAAGGGAACGGAGGAAAGCGGCAAATTCCAGGTCATCGTCACGGCAGCTAAGATCCTATTATTGATCTGGTTTATTATTGGAGGCCTGAAGTTCGTCAACATGGAAGAGGTTATGAACCGCTTCAGCACTGATTTTATGGCCATTGGTTCCACTGCAGCAATGGTCTTTATCACATTCTTCGGATTTTCAGCCATTGCAGCCTCTGCCGGAGAAGTAAAAAATCCCGTTAAGAATATAACACGAGCTATCTTTATTTCTATGGGAGTAGTAACCGTCCTGTACACGGCTGTAGTGCTGGTATTACTCTTTGCCGGATTAACCGAATACACGGAAGCCTCGATGGGGGATGCCGCTAAGAAATTCCTGGGACCTATTGGCGGATTGGTGATCATTGCAGGGGCTATTTTTTCCATGATCTCCGCATCCAATGCATCCATAATGGCCGGTTCGAGGGTGTTATTATCTATGAGCCAGCTCGGGCACATGCCAAGAGAACTTGGTATCGTAAACTCCAAAACCCGAACGCCCATTATTTCCCTTATCCTTGTCGGTGGTGTCATCATGATATTCGCTATGATTCTTCCTCTGGAAGATCTGAGCTACTTTGCTAACACGGTATTATTACTTGCCCTGATCACTGTCAACGCAGCACTGATAATTCACCGAAAAAAATACCCGGATATAGAGCGTCCATTCAAAGTGCCTCTGGTACCATTACTTCCGATTCTGGCTATCATTGCCAACATCTATCTGATCACTCAGATATTTCAACATATAGTTCCATTGCTGCTGGCATTGGGAGCATTACTGGTTGGCGTAGTATCATTCATCGTATGGAAAGGGCGCCAGACAGCAGAAGAGGCCATTACCGGTTTATCTTCCCATGTAGCAGTAAGCGAAGGTCGTAGCAGTTGGGATAAAAATCGCTTTAGAGTACTCGTCCCCATCGCGAATCCTGCTACGATGGAACGCCTGATCCGCTTGGCTGCAGCCATTGCCAAACAAAAAGACGGAGAGGTTTTACTGCTTCGTGTGCTGACCGTACCCGAGCAATTGTCCCCAAGACAATTTGATGCTGCAACCTTGCAAAAGCATAAAAATCTGCTTTACCAGGGCAGAAAAATTTGCGACGAAATAGATGTTCCTTCCCACGGGATCATTCGCGTTGGCCATAATGTAGCAAGAGCCATCCTGGAAACTTCAACCGAACACTATTGCCAATCCGTTGTACTGGGCTGGAAAGGGTACACCAACAGCCGAGATAAAATCCTTGGTAATATTACGGATACCCTCGTCCGGCACGCTCATGCGGACATTCTTTTGGTCAAATTTGTGGGCGATCAACCCATCAGAAACATCCTGTTGCCTACTGCAGGAGGGGAACATGCCCAATGTGCGGAACAATATAGTGCAGCTTTTGCCAAAGAGTTTAAAGGTAGTGTCACGGTAGCCCGGGTAATTCCGGAGCATTCCTCTGCCACTGAAAAAGAATTAACGGAAGATATTCTGCAAAAAACAGAAGAGCGGGTTGCCAAAAAGAATGGCAAATTTAAAATTATCAGCAAGACCCTCTATAACGATTCCGTTTCTGAAGGCATCATAAAAGCCGTGGAGGATTACGACGCGGTAATGGTAGGTGCAACCAGACAAAGCATCTACCCCCAGATCCTTTTTGGTAACATTCCGGAGGATATCGCCAAGCGGTCTAATAAAACGGTGATCGTGGTTAAGCATTACCACCCTATTAAATCATTATTCGGGAGGGTAATGGCTGATTGATCTAACAGAATAATCAAATAATAACCATAAATAACAGGCCAAAAAAGAAGTGTACGATCATTATTTTTTTTGGTAAAACAGGAAATTATGCAAAACGTAAATGATAGAATAGCTCTCCTACGCGCGAAGATGCGTGAACTTAATCTCAATGCTTATTTAGTGCCCAGCAGCGACCCTCATCAAAGTGAATATGTAGCCAAACACTGGGAATCCAGGGTATGGCTTTCCGGTTTTACAGGCTCAGCGGGAATTTTGGTCGTCACCTTGGATCATGCGGGACTATGGACGGATTCGCGGTATTTCTTACAAGCGGAAGAAGAACTCAGTCAAAGTGAAGTCGTACTGCACAAGCAACAAGTACCTTATGCACCGGAGCATATTCCATGGTTGATCAACCATCTTCCGAAAGGAAGCACCGTTGGCTGTGATGGTTACCTTTTTTCCTACAATGAACTAAAAGGAATAGAGAAAAAGTTTGCTGACAAAAATATCAACCTAAATTATACCGTAGATATCGTCGGGCAGATATGGGAAAACAGACCGCCCATACCTCAGGATGAGGTTATGGAACACGACACTAAATTTGCAGGTAAATCCCGGAGAGAAAAACTGTCAGACATCAGAAAAAAAATGGATGAAGCGGGAGCGGGGATGTATATGGTAAGTACCCTTGATGACATTGCATGGACATTGAATATTCGTGGTTCGGATGTTGCTTACAACCCTGTATGCATTTCCTATTTGATCATCACACCCGTCAGTGCAGCTTGGTTTGTAGATTCCTCAAAAGTGTCTCCAGACCTGGCAGCAGCAATGAAAAATGAAGGCATTAGTTTACAGGCATATGACAGTGTCGAAGAAATAATAAAAAACACCTCTCCCAGAGCAAAATTACTGGTCGATCCAGGGTCCCTTAATGCTCGTTTGTATGAAGCAATTCCAGAAGGAATGAGCATAATTGGCGAAAATATTATTTGCAACCTGAAAGCCATCAAAAACGAAACAGAAGCCGGTCATATCCGCAAAGTTATGATCAAGGATGGCGTTGCATTACTTCGTTTTTACCGTTGGCTGGAGGCTACACTCGCGGCAGGAGAAACAGTTGCAGAAGCTGCTGCTGCTGAAAAACTTGCCGGCTTCAGAGCAGAGCAGGAAGGGTATTTTGGAGAAAGCTTCGGGGCAATAGTAGGATACGAGGCTAATGGTGCTATAGTGCATTACAGGGCTGAAGAGGGTAAATGCGCACAGATAGAACCAAAAGGTATCTTATTGTTGGATTCGGGCGGACAATATCACGATGGCACAACGGATATTACCCGAACAACTGCCCTGAGCACACCTACAGAAGAGCAAAAAACGAATTATACACTTGTCCTTAAAGGACATATCGCATTGGGCCGGGCAAAATTTCCTATGGGCACCACAGGGGTACAACTTGATACACTCGCCAGGATGTTCCTTTGGCAGGAATGCCTGAATTATGGTCACGGAACCGGACACGGTGTGGGTTTCTTTTTGAATGTACATGAACCTCCGCAGGGCATCACCCCTAACCCATTGACGAGCAGGGGACAAAACCCAATGCTACCGGGTATGTTCACTTCCAATGAACCAGGTTTTTACAAAACCGGAGCGTATGGTATCCGAATTGAGAATCTCGTTTTATGTGTGGAGGTCGAAGAAAATGAATTCGGCAAATTCCTTGGTTTTGAAACGATGACGTTGTTCCCGATCGATACTACTTTGATCAAAAAAGATTTGCTGAATGATCAGGAAGTAAAATGGTTGAACGATTACCATCAGATGGTTTTTGAAAGAATAAGCCCTGAACTTGACGAGGAGGAAAGACAATGGCTTGCGGACAAGTGTAGAGCTATTTGACCGATTAAGGTTAAACACAAGATCATATTATATGTAGCCAGGTGTGAGTTTAGTCCACCTGGCTACTTTTTTATATAAGGTCTCCAATACTCCCTAAGTTAACACTTCACATTTACGATCACTACCCTGCGATCTTTTGCATAATTCTGTGTCATACCTCTGACATAACCTGAACGACAGCCCTAATACTATGGTTTGATTGAGGAAAAACCCGTAATTTAATGATACCCGAAAAAACATTTTCCACCCTCCCCTCACCCAAATCTGTTTTGTGATTTTCAGAAAAACCAACATCATGAAAACCATCATCCAATTACCAGAATAGTTTTTTAAAACCCTTCCTCAAGGTAATAACCTCGGCATGGGTAGGACTTGTATTGATCTATCGGAGCTAGACTATTATATTAATTTTTCACCAATACAAAAACCATTATTATGAAATCAAAAAAACAATTTTCTCCATTGAGAACGATTTTTTTCAGCTGTTCAATCCTATTTTTTGCTTCTTTTGGTACTGCCTTTGGTCAGAATGACAATCCGACGGAATGTCCTTATTTCAATGTATTTACCAATGACACCACCGGTGTTGTTTTCTCCCTCCTGTCAACGGACATTGAAGCTACTATTAGTGGGGTAATCGCCAATGTCGTTGTTGAGCAGACCTATTACAATCCAGGAGATTCCATAGTTGATGCAACCTATGTTTTTCCTATGTCGACAAACGCTGCTATCTACGGAATGGAAATGATTCTTGGTGACAGAACCATTGTAGCGGAAATAAGGAGGAAGGATGAGGCTCAGGAGATTTTCGATAATGCCAATGATGCTGGCCTAACCGCCTCTCTGCTTGAACAGGAAAGGCCAAACGTTTTTCAAATGAGCCTTGCCAATATTAATCCGGGTGACACACTGAAAGTACGTATGGTTTACACTGAATTGATGGTTCCAAAGAACAGCGTTTACCAGTTTGTATTTCCAAATATCGTGGGTCCAAGGTTCACCTTTAATGGAGAACCCTGGGTAAATCAATCAATTCAGGATGCCATTCCAATTTCAGAAACAGACTTAAACATCAATTTGAAAATTAATGCCGGAATGCCTCTATCAGCCGAGTGCACATCCCATAATGTCTCCTTCGATTATATTGGTAATTCGGCTTATGGAGATCTCACCACCAATCCCGGAGCCGATTATATTGTCAACTACACTTTAGATGGGAATCAGATTGAAACCGGGCTATTACTGTATGAAGGCGAAGAGGAGAATTTCTTTCTTTCCATGATACAGCCTGCAAAACCCGATGTTCCTTTTTCCAGCCCAAGAAGGGAATATATCTTCATTATGGATGTTTCGGGCTCAATGTATGGCCAGCCAATCGAAGTTTCCAAGGAACTTATCATAAACCTGTTATCTGATCTGGATAGTCAGGATAAATTTAACATCATATTCTTCGCAGGAGGATCAAATGTGTTATCACCCAACTCGTTACCTGTTACCAATGAAAATATCGATATGGCTATTGACATGATTGAAAACCAAAGTACCGGAGGAGGTACGTACCTCCTTTCAGCAATGCAATTAGCACTGGACATGGAGGGCACAGAAGGTTACTCAAGAACTTTTGCCATTTTAACAGACGGGCTTGTGACGGTTGAAAAGGAAGCTTTTGATTTGATTCGCCAAAATCTTAATGAAGCTAACTTTTTTTCTTTTGGCATTGGCTCCTCTGTTAACCGGCACATAATTGAAGGTATTGCCTATGTTGGGGAGGGAGAATCTTTTGTGGTTACCAACATGATCGAAGCAGAGGAAATGGCAGACACATTCAGACAGTATATCGAAAATCCTGTTCTCACAAATATTGAAGCAATTTTTGAAGGAATTGATGTATACGATATAGAACCTTTGACCATTCCTGATGTTTTTGCTCAAAGACCTATCATCATTTACGGTAAATACCATACTCCTTCAGAAGGATATGTAACCGTATCAGGCGATTATTCAGACGGCGTTGTATCAAGTGCATTATCATTTTCCGATTATACAGCTGATGCTGAAGAGAATATTGCCCTAAAATATCTGTGGGCCCGAAAAAGGATAAAGCTGATGTCTGATTATGGTATTGCCAGTAATGAATCAGATACAGTTAGCATTGAAGAAGAAATTACCCAGTTAGGTTTGCAATACAATCTAATAACCGAATTCACCTCTTTTGTGGCTGTGGACAGTAGCTCTGTCGCGACAAATAACGACTCAGATGGTAATGGAGGAGATGGCGGAGAAATTCTGGAAACGGAAGAATTTGCTTCAGGTCATTCAGAAAAAGAATTTATCAAAATATTGGGGACTGTTTCCGAAGCAGGAGCAGTGCTAAGACTCGAGCTCGAAAACCTGGAATCCGTTGATTTTAATGATCTGTCCTTGATAGTAACTAGTGTTAGCGGACATTCTATACTTAAACAAGACCTGAGCCCCGGAGATTTTGAAAAGATAATACTCGTACCTATTGATCAGGTTCCTTCCGGAATATACTTTATCACTCTGGTATATCAATCTCAAATACTGGATACTGAAAAATTTATCATAAAGTAAATTCTGCAAAGTAATCAGAGAGGGTTTATCCTGAAAATGCTCATCTTTTAAGCAATAAGGGGGTGAGCATTGTCAGGGTAGACCCCATAGAAAAAACAGCTTACTCGATATTAACTATGCAAAGAAAAAACTTAATAAAAATTACCCTGTCAATTATTGCTACAATCTTCCTTACCAAGATTGCTTTCAAAAAAGTAGTAGCTTATCTAAGCTCTTTTTCCATCCTTCCCGGTTATAATGAACAAATGCAGCAACAAATAACCCTGAAAGCCTATTTTTCCATTTTAATTTTCTGTTTTGCATACCTCTTCTTTTTGGTTTCCCTCCCATTTATTATGATGGCTTTTGCCAAAAAAATGCAAATAACCCGTAAGAACCTCTACAAGGTTGCCATTGGTTTTGAGATAATAGCCATGGTATTTGCTTATTTCAGTACACCTCCGGACATGACTTCTACTATGCTGGTTTTTTTGCTTTTACAATTACCTATAATCGTCAATATTTTGACGCTTTTATGGGTCACCGGGAATCGAGGAAAAGAGGTGTAAAATTTCATTTAATGTCCAATTCCCATCAACCATACCTCCTTCAACTTTGTTTAAAAACCACTTCAATCAATAAAATCTAAAACCATGTCTAATCAAACACCTACGCTTCATCTCGAAGAGGTAATCAATAATCACTCACAGGATATGACGGGCAAAGTGGTAGCCATCACAGGAACTACCAGCGGAACCGGCTACGTCTGCGCCAGAGAAATTGCCAAAAAAGGAGCAACCGTCATTCTCCTCAGTAAAAAAAGAAAGAGTAGTGTTGCTTTTTTCCATTACTCCATTAAGCAATAAATACCTTTTAAAAAAAACGAAAATGAAAACCAGCCTCACTCTCTCCATTATTTTTTTCTGCTGTTCCTTTTTATTCGCTCAAAATCCTAAAGACCGTCCTGACATTTTCATTGATTGTCAAATGTACTGCGATATGGTTTACATCAAACAGGAAATCCGGTTCGTTAATTATATGCAAAATCGCCAGGAAGCAGATATTTATATTTTAACTACAAGGCAAAGAACAGGAGCCGGAGGAAATGAGATTCAAATGGCCTTTATAGGGAATAATAAATTTTCAACAATAAGGGATACGATCAGATATTTCACGGATCCAAGTATAATAATTTCGTAAATCCGAGGTTTTAGAAAATCTGGAAACTATCGAGCTATTTTTGTACCTGGCTGAGAAAAACAGAAGGGTTAAACAACTGTTGTCGGTATTTCCCTTTTCTCTTGTTTCCTTATTCCCTTATTTTTTCCGACCTTGCCTTCGATGAAGAAAGATAAAACTCAACTCATATACGGCAGGCACCCTGTTGTTGATGCTATCAATGAGGGTACGAACTTTGATAAAATCTTCCTGCAACAAGGTACTCGTGGCGAATTTGAAAAGGAATTACGCAAATTGTGCAACAAGCATAACATACCTCTAACGGTTGCGCCTAAGGAAAAACTCAACAAATTCACCCGGTCAAATCACCAGGGGGTGATCGGTTTGGTTTCCTTGATCCCTTATTATCGAATCGAGGATCTGTTACCTTCCATTTATGAAAATAATGAGAATCCGCTGATCCTGATCCTGGATGGAGTTACCGATGTACGGAACTTTGGAGCCATTGCAAGGTCTGCTGAAATTTGCGGTGCCCATGCCCTGGTAGTGCCTAAAAAGGGTAGTGCTCTCATCAATGCAGAAGCTTTAAAAACTTCTGCCGGAGCACTGACTAAAATTCCGGTTTGTCGTGAAAACAGCCTGATCACCGCTATCGAATCGATCCAGATGTCCGGTATAAAAGTTATGGCCAGTAGCTTAAAGGCCGAAAAACTTCTCTTCAACTTTGACCTTACAGAACCCGTAGCCTTGATCGTCGGAGCCGAAGGGGAGGGCATCAGCACCGGAGTAGAACGAAAAGCTGATGAATTGTTTATTATCCCACAGGCAGGTACCACTGATTCATTTAATGTTTCCGTTGCATCGGGTATTATGCTTTATGAAGTAATGCGTCAGCGTATGGCGTGATTATCCAGAAATACTTTTTTATTCATCCAAGACCTCCGAGGTTTGTGAAACCAGGGAAGTCTTGCCCTGAGAAATACTATTTTTTGGAAAAATAGTATTTCTAAAAAGAAAATTGAACATATTCAAATCGTTTTGGTTGATAATAAGATCTCCCTTTACTTTTTATATTTATATTTTTACATCTGACGCCTGATATTATCAAACGGGTTTGGCTGATTGTGTCGTACCGCTCATATTTATATTTTTACACCCAAAATCATAACTAATGTTAGAACTTGCTAGCCTGGTCATTCTCGGTATTGCCGCTCAATGGATCGCCTGGCGCACAAAAGTGCCCGCTATCCTTCCATTGATCCTGATCGGTCTGTTTTTTGGTCCAGTCTCTTCATTGTTTCAGGAGGATGGGTCTAAATGGATCGAGCCGGTTTATAATATTGAACACGGTCATGGATTATTTCCGGGGGAAAGCCTGTTCTATTTTGTTTCATTGTCCATCGGTATTATCCTTTTTGAAGGTGGACTCACGCTGAAATTGAGGGAGATCAGAGAGGTGGGACCTACGATCATGCGCATTATTTCTCTGGGATCATTGATCACTTTTATTGGAGGTGCGCTGAGTGTACATTTTCTACTCGACTTAAGCTGGCAAATTTCATTTCTTTTTTCTGGCCTTATCATTGTTACGGGACCTACCGTTATTGCACCTATTTTGAGAAACCTACCATTAAAAAGGAATGTGGCCACGGTATTGAAATGGGAGGGAATTCTGATCGACCCAATTGGCGCGCTGGTTGCCGTATTGGTTTACGATTTTATCATAAGCGGTGAAGAGGAAATGTTCACCATCCACGCATTGATGTCGTTTCTTAAAATAGTCATTGTAGGAATAAGCCTGGGCTTTACCGCTGCCCACTTATTGAACATTATGATCAAAAGAAACCTGATTCCCCATTACCTGCTCAATGTTTTCACCCTGGCACTGGTATTAGGTATTTTCGTTGAATCAGATATTCTGGAACATGAATCAGGTCTTTTATCTGTGGTTATTATGGGTATGGTTTTAGGTAATCTGAATGTTCCTGAATTAAAAAACATACTTGATTTTAAGGAATCGATCAGTGTTTTGCTGATCTCCATTCTTTTCATCCTGCTTGCCGCCAATTTTAATATTGAAGATTTATATCTATTACGGGACTGGAATGTATTGATCCTTTTTCTCTTCATTATTCTGGTGCTCAGACCGATTTCGATATTTGCCAGTAGCTATCAATCAACATTGAATTATAGAGAGAAAATTTTCATTTCCTGGGTAGGGCCGAGAGGAATTGTGGCTGCCGGTGTTGCTTCACTCTTTGGCATAAAACTTACCGGCAAGGTTGAAGGTGCCGAATATATTGCTCCCTTGGTTTTTATGGTTGTGGCAGGAACCGTTTTAATAAATGCCACTACTGCACGCCTGGTAGCCAAATGGCTGGGAGTCGTTAAAGATCAGGCAGAAGGTTTCCTGATCGTTGGAGCTAATAAAGCAGCTGTGCTTGTTGGCAAATACCTCCAGGAGCAAGGTAAATCGGTCGTGTTGATCGACCGTTCGTTAAACCTTGTTTTACAAGCAGAAAGTGAAGGGTTAAATGCCATCCAGGAAGATATCTATTCGGACACGCTATCCGATAATTTAGAGTTGCTTGAAATTGGAGAAGTACTGGCGATGACCGGTAGTTCGGAAGTAAATGCATTCACCGTGGAACGATTCCAAAAACAAGTGGGTGAAAATAAAGTACACCGGCTGATCACTCAGGATGAGATGAAAGGACCTAAAAATAAAATCCCGAAAAACGGGTTATTCTCCTGCGTTGATGATTACCTGAATATCAGCGAGGTAGTCAGGGATTTTCCGGAAATTCACGAAATAGAAGCAATTTCTAATACAGCTCTTCAAAATATCATCGATCAGATGAATCAAAAGGAATACTCTATTCCCCTGTTCTTGAAAAAATCAAAATCAGCCACACTTCAAATCCTTCCTTCTAATTGTGAAACAGTGGAAGTTGAAGAAGGAGACAGGCTCATTTATGTAGGCAAAGAGATGGAATTGGAAGTTGATGGTGGGAATGGGACGGTTGGATAATTATTTTCCTGGTTTTTACCAATGTATTGTCATGACTAAAATAATGTCATATAGTGAATTGAGGTGCTTTTCGGAAAAAGTGTTGTCCATTATTCGTAATATTGTTGGCTCCGAAAATGTTACTATCTCATCAAAAATTGAAGAAGACCTTAGAATAACAGGAGATGATATATGGGATCTTCTAAATGAATTAGATAGAAAGTTTGATATTGATTTTGAAGGCTTTTGTTTTAAGGAATACTTTTATGAAGAAAGTGAAGGGTGGTATCTTTTTCCTATAACATTTACATTCATTATTTTTCGGTTATTTTTAAAACTAATCTTCTGTTTTTTTACCTGCAAACTCTTAGAACAACTGGATAGTTTCTTATTTAAGATCAATTTTTATAAAACCCGACGAAAAGACCTGTTGGTTAAAGATTTGATCACATTCGCCATATTATCAAGATTTACATTAAGTTCCGAGGTTACCTTTGCCTTTTCGAAAAAATGATCTAACCAATTAATTGCATTAAATTATTTCGGAACAATTTCCATTCGAGTATACACAAAAAAAGAGGCCAAGACTGTTTTCTCCTTAGCCCTGCCTTCCGAGGAACGCAGGCAGGCTTAGCCTCTTCCTTAGCCTAAAAATTTTTTAATCTTCCTGTAGCTGCTGCCCCAAAATATAAGGAGCACCAGCATCACGAAGCGCCTTTTCCATGGCCGGAATCGTTTCGGTGGCCATTTTTTCAATTGCTCCTTTTCCTTCTGCAATCATTTTTTTCGCAACTTCAAGGCTTTGTTTGTGAAGTGCGGTAGGTCCATAAGTAGTTGACAATCCTCGTGATGCTACCCTGAGGTGAGTGCCAACGGTTGGTGCATTACGCTCACCGATATCTCCTTTGGATTGGTTACCATCAAAGCGAGCTTCCAGGTCATTAAGTTGCTGTTTGATCTGATAAATCTGTTCGTTCAATGCTCCCGGTTCAACACTGGCCATTTCGAGGGCTTTTTCCATAGCATTGACTTTCTTTCTGCTTTCGCCAAACATATGCTCGAGCATATTACTCATATTTCTCGCTTCGTTTACTTCTTTGGCAAATGCCTGATATTCATCAGCAGAAGCTCCTCTGAGGGTAGGTTTGCGAAGCGGAACTACCTCAAATGTTTCCGGCCCGGCCAACGGGGTTACCTTACCATCCACTTCCTTTGCCAGTGAAACGGTATAAGTTCCCGGTGAAGCCATATTGCCTCCTCTTGCCCACCACGGCAATGGTCCCTGTCTGTCAGGATCAATCGTTCTGGAGGAAGAATATCTCAAATCCCAGGCAACGCGGTTAAATCCTTTTTTTGCCGGAGCCTTGATTTTACGTACAACATTCCCTGCCTCGTCTTTCACGGTTAACCAGATCCTTGGCTTTTCCTGTTGGTTTTCCTCGTCCAGGGTTTCCCAACCCGGGAACGGAATATCTTTGCCTTCTTTTTCAAGCTTCTTTTCTGCTTTTTTCCGTTCGGACTTCAAGGTAGGATAACTCTGCGAAAGGTGATATGTGAATACCGCACCAAAATCAGGATTCTTTGCAGTATAAAAACTGGCACCTCCATCCGGTAAATTTGACCTTGGAATATACCACAATGCTTTTCTCGTGGAGAACAAGGCTGCTTCCGCTTCCATTTTCTCCTCTGTTACTTCTCTGAAAACACTATAGTCATCCAGTACAAAAAATCCTCTTCCAAAGGAAGCACCGACCAGGTCATTCTCCCTGCGCTGAATAACGAGATCACGGAAAGAAATCGTTGGTGCTCCACCAAGTTTTTCCCATTTTTCACCACCGTCAACCGTTACATAAATTCCGAATTCCGTTGCCGCAAACAACAGATCCTTCTTTATATGATCCTGTACCAACCTCCAGACCAATGTTCTGTCAGGAATATTTCCGGAAATGGACTTCCAGGATTTCCCTTTATTGGTACTCTTGAACAAATAAGGTTTGAAATCCCCTTCTTTATGATTATCCAAAGCTACATAAACCACATTTTCATCAAACAAATCAGCCTTGATGTCATTGACAAATGCTCTTTCCGGAACACCCGGTAATTCAGTTACCGCAATTTTTGTCCAATTGGCACCGCCATCTTCGGTTACCTGGATAATGCCGTCATCAGTTCCGGCGTAAATCAGCCCTTCTTTCACTGGAGATTCAGCGAGTGATGTGATGGAATTATAGTTCGACATAGCATTAACATCCCATGGGTTATCCCAGCTTTGTTGTTTACCCATGATCGGTAAAGTTATCCTCTCTTCATTCCTGGTCAGGTCTCCGGAAATAGCCGTCCAGCTATCCCCGCGATTTTCAGAACGCCACACTCGCTGTGAAGCAAAATACAATCGTTGAGCTTTATGTGGACTCACCAATATCGGCGCATCCCAATTATACCGCTCAAAAGGGTCTCCTTCGCCTGGCTGAGGCTGAATGAATACCTGCTCGCCCGTTTTCAAATCTATTCTGTGAAGGCCTCCCTGCTGGGTTTCTGCATAAATGATATCCGGATTCCCCGGTTCAGTAGCGGATTGATGGCCATCGGCACCAAGTGTTTTGTACCAGTCGCCATTAGTAATACCTCTTCTGTTATCTGTTCTTGATGGTCCGCCATGTGAACCATTATCCTGTGTACCTCCGTAAATATGATAAAAGGGCTTTCTGTCATCTACCGCCACTTTATAATACTGGGTCAATGGTAGATTTGGAATGAACCTCCAGGTTTTGGCCAGATCAAAACTTTCATAAATTCCGGCATCTGTCCCTACCAATAGGTAATCAGGATCATCAGCACGGAAAGCTATGGCATGATTATCCGAATGCTTATTGGATTCGTTAAGCCTGCGGAAGTTTTTACCCCCGTCATCAGAAACCTGAATACGAACATCCATCAAATACAGACGGTCAAACTCATGCGGACAGGCATAAAGTTCCTGGTAATAATGCGGTCCCGTTCCACCGGATACGGTATTGGACATTTTTGTCCAGGAAGCACCTCCATTTTCAGAACGGTAAACACCTCCTTTTCTCCGGTCTAATTCAATAGCCGCATAAACTACATCTGGATTATGAGGTGAAACAGCAATACCTATTTTTCCCATATTAGACCTCGGCAACCCGGAAGTCAGTTTTTTCCAGGTATCGCCACCATCGGTACTTTTATAAAGGGCTGTTCCGGGCCCTCCTCCCATGTAAGCAGCAACCGTTCTATGGCGTTGCCAGGTTGCAGCATACATCACATCAGGATTTCCCGGTTCTACCGCAATATCCGTAACGCCTACCCATTCATCGTCGCCAAGGACTTTGTTCCAGTTCTCTCCTCCGTCTGTGGTTTTGTACAGACCGCGGTCACCGCCACTGCTCCATAAAGGACCTTGTGATGCTACAAAAACCACATCGGAATTGCCCGGATGAACAAAAATTTCGGAAATGTGCTCGGAGTTTTTCAAACCGACATTTTTCCAGTTTTTTCCGTCGTTGGTGCTTTTATACACTCCATCTCCAAAGCCTACGTGACGACCACCAACGTTCTCTCCGGATCCTACCCAAATGGTGGAAGGATTACTCGGGTCAATAGCCACACAACCTGTGGAATAAACAGGCTGACTATCAAAGATCGGATTCCAGGTAACTCCGGAATTTTCCGTTTTCCAAACACCACCGGAACCTACGGCTACATACCAAACGCTATTATCGTTCGGGTGAAGGGCAATATCTGCTATCCTGCCGGAAGTAAAAGCGGGTCCGACATTACGCATTTTTATCCCCGAAAACATGGGCCCTTTTTTGTCTCCCTCAGGTTGGGCAATAAGGGAGAGACTCAACAAACCTAAAAGCAGGGTTGTAAAAATCTTGTTTTTCATACTATCCATATTTTTGTAAAGTGAATAAGGCGAGCGCGTAAAGGCTAATTTAACAAATAATTGCTTTACGACTCTGCACTTTGAACAGAATAAAAACAAGAAAAGAAAGGAAAAGTTAAAACCTTTGATCAGGTTTAAGGAAAAGAAAAAAGGGCATGAATCCAATTCCTAAGATTCATGCCCTATTTTTTTTTATTGTAAAATTATCTTTCGCCCGAAAATGTTTTATTTATTGAACCTTCAGTTCTGAAAACAATCGAATAAACTCCCCGAGGAAGATAACTGACATCCAAAGAAGTCTGTGACCCGGAAAGTGACTGAGCTCTAATGGCCAGTCCCGTATTATCATACAAATAAACATGGACCTTTTCAGGTGAAGCATAATCTCCTATATCAATATTGAGGAAGTCGGTAGCCGGATTAGGATAAAGATTCAAGGCAGCCACCAGTTCCTGGTCTTCCGTAGAAACGATGGTTTCCACTACATTGATATACATGGTGTAAATCTCTTCACTGAAATCATCTCCATCAAATACCTTAAATAAGAAACTGTCATATGGTTCTCCAAGACCGTCATTCATCGGAACGTATGTCAACTGGTCAAGGTATTGAGCTTCAATAACCTGCCCGGTAGCCAAATTGGCACCATTCAGGTGGAGAATCCCAACAGAAGGTTTTTGAACAATCTGGATAGCAGCAAGGGTATCATCGAGGTCTATATCTGAAAAATTAAAATCAGCTGTTTCAAAGCTATACGGAGTTTCTTCTAAAGTATAAACAGCATTATCGGCTGCAGTAGGAGCTGCATTGGGTTCACCAAACCAATATAAAGTGTTGTTGTAATTAAAATCCCTGAAGGAGAAAAAGTTGATCTTATCTCCTGAAAGATCCATGGCAAATTCGAAATAATTGAAAGCATCCTGCCCGTCAGGAATAGGCATCTGAATTAACTCAGTTCCATCATAAAAGAAGAGGAAGGAATAAAAGCCGGGATCGTAAAAAGAAACAAACGCTCCGTCCTCATTGTCTGTAAAAAAGGTGCTATAAGTAAATCCGAAAGGTGGATCAACAACCGTCAGATCTACTCCGTCATACACACCCATCTTGTAGACGTATGTCAAACTTTCTATATAAACAGGATACAATGCGGACTCAGAAAACCCGGAACCATATCCCAGATAATGTCCGGCGGGGTTTGGAGTTTCAATCCAATCGTCACCGTCCAGCTCAAATAGAATCCCCTCATAATTCTGATCATCAAACCTGAAAAATAAATTACCATCCAACTCGCCTATATAAGAAACCCCCATCACCCAATCAGGTAAATCCAATTGCTCAAAATTGGTCCCGTCAAAAGTGTAAACCACGTTATTAAAATTCTGATCATACAGACTCAGATAAATATATTCCTCAGAAGTAGCAATGGCCCAGGGGTTGGAAGTCCCTTCCGGCAAAGTAACTTCCTGGAAAGTGTTTCCGTCAAAACTGTAGAAATAACTGTTCCAGAATTCATCATTGAGGGTGACATACATAATTCCATTGGCCTGACCAATACTATTACCAAAAAAATAACCTTCCGGTAAAGGCACATCTTCTACCACATCATCATTGATGACCTTTAGAGAATACAGAAAGTTGAAAAAATTGTAATAAGTGATATAAACCTGGTCCTCATAAGTGAAGGCATAATATCCTAATTCTTCGTCAGGAAAATCAGCCTGGATCTCAGAAAATTCCCCTTCCTGAAAGGACATTATTACATTGTTGTACAATTCATCATAAAAGGTAAGGTAAAAGGTATTATCCAACTGAGCAAGTGACCAGTTAAACATAAACCCCTCCGGTGATTCTATCTCTGTCAAAACATCTCCGTCAAAGGAATGAAAGCTGCGATTATAATTTAGATCACGATAAGTGAGGAATGCCACTTCATCGTAATGACCTACATAACCATCATAATACTTATCGGCAGGATTGGGTACCTCAGTAAAAATAAAATCCTGGGCATTTACACCCGTTGTTCCAATAAGCGTGATAATAAAAAAGGAAAGTATAGGTATAATTCTTTTCATAGATCAAAGGTTTAGGTTGAAAAAGCGCTTTAGCGATTGCTTACAAAAATACACAATCCATCTAAAGCGCTTTTGTGTTGTAGGTTTTTTAAATGTCTATTTCATTACAAACTACCAGACTTAACACCTGTTGAATACGACTTCATCAGGCATTTAACCACTTGAAAATCTGTTTATTGACAATATCGTCCGTAAAATAATTCAGGTGGTTAATGTCGGCTTCCAATTCAAACTTAACTTGTCTGTCCTGAGGAATAGGAAAACCTCCTGTTGCCGCTCCGGCATCAAAACTACCCATTGTTGGTACTACCATATCATTATTTTCTCCAAAAACTTTCGCCAGCACTTTCATCAGAACTTTCTTTCCAAAGCGGACTAAAAGTTTTTCATCATAAGGCACATAATTGGATCCGATGGAGAAATACTGAGTCGAAATGGCCGGAGTACTGTTCAGTCTTTTAATATAATCTCCCTTAGGCTGCATGGCCTGAAGCCCCGGAATCGAAGCAACCGCCCCGCCCCCAACTACTTTGATAAAAGTAATAAGGCTTTCCAGGATTACCGTGGCTGTATTGTCAGGAAGGTTAGTCAACAAATTGGTGTAGGAATCGATCAGTTTGATCCAGTTGTCTTTATCGGTAAGGATGGTGCCCTGATGAGGTGTACCCACAAATACTGTTTTGTTCACCTGAATCTTGTGGTCTTTGGCATCGAGTTTATCGAGCCTTTCCGCAATTTCACGAGCTACTAATCCCCCGCGACTGTGGGTGACCATATCGATATTCAGGTCAGCTCCTTCGGGTTTCATTTTGAGGAACTCTTTGACATTATCGCTTGGAAAATGATGTAAACTTGGATGGTTAAAAGCAAAAACCCTGCCTTCATAGAAATCATTGATCTGGTTCATCCAGTCACTTTTGATCAGTCCTTCGAAAGCTGCCTGCCAGGTGGAGAAAGTACCATGAACCAAAAGCAAAGAGCGCTTCCCGGCAATCTTATCCCAATCCATTTCCAATCCGTCCAGGTTACCTGGAGCTACCATATTCAACCCGTATGGGCGGTTCTTATTTTCCCAGGCTTTCACAAGGGCCAGGGCACCAAGTTCGATCAGGTCATCAGCCAGCCAGGCAAATACTTTCACCAGTCTTCTTATTCCCTTAGTAATAACTCCTCTTACATTGGAATCTGAATCATCCACTGCATCAGCACCCTTCCTGGGCAACATGAAGTTGAACTTTTCATCATCATGCTCTTCAGGAAATACCCAGCGACTTTCGCCATTTTCATCTGTATGAAGAACGGCGCACATCATGTTTTTTCTGGTTTTTGGTGTACTCAATACCATCGCCGGCTCACCTTTATCAGTAGTCCGGGTAATTCCGGCAGCCCGTGTGGTACTTTCGTCAGCTCCTTCATACTCATCCTTTTGTATTTCAATTTCAAACTGGTTGAAAAGAATGACATCAGTTGAAGCTACTGATGCCATCAGTTTTTTGTGCATTTTATCTTCCACTCCCGGGCCGCGGGTGGCTGTTTCCTTGGTGTCCATTTCTTTGATGGCACCATACATTCCCGGTGCATGAATTGAAAAACCGGATGCTGATGAAATTTGAACAGGTTCGCTGCTGCCGCTTAATTTGATTTCCATGATGTTATTTTTAATGAAGTTTTTTTTGATTTAACCTTTAATGTACCTCGCTGGCGGGGTCGGTTTTAAGTTGTAAAGTGGAACTTTTTGACTTAAAATCGGGGGCGGAACTTCTTCCAGCAGGTAATCCACCTCCGGATCACCATGTGAAAAGTCACCTTTTCTCCATTGATCCGACCCCGCCAGCGAGGTAAATTACAATTCCCACATTACTTATTATATTCCAAGGTCAACCCCGGATTACCATAAAACAGGTATGCCAGAGGCGTAAGAGATTCTTTATAATCGTAATTTTTCCTGAGCTCTAACAACACCTCTGCCACAGGCCGTTTTTTATTCAAAACCTCTTCATAAAATTGTTCCGCAAATACCCGTGCGTGGGTATCGTGAACTTCCCATAAAGGAGCGACAAACCCCAACATTCCTTTTTTCAACAACACTCCCGGAAAACCACTGGCCTGCCCTAAAGAGGCACCGGCCGTCCCAACCTGACATGCATTGAGAAACATAAATGAAATCGGCGGAACATCCCCGCAATTATACACCCCGATCATTGCGTTGGGACTCAAATCTCCATCTTCAACAATTATCTTTTGTTCGTTATGAGTCGGATCACTATACCCGTGCAAAGCCATGTGCAAGGCATGACCTATTATAGGAGGTGTGATTTCCGTCATATCGAGAATTTCATCTTTTTTAGCCTCCACAATGGTCGCCTTGAAATGGTCTCTCAAAAACTCCTTTTCCTTGATCGCTTCTTCCAATGGTTTTACAGGAGACGTAAAAGGATAATCCGCTGCTATGGCTGTCAACCTGCCCACTGTTAAGCCGGTAGGAGGAGGAGTAACTACCCGCTGATGCAACCACCATCTTCCAAGGATGGCCTGGGTACCCAGGAAATCAGGAGCATTACTATCGATAGAGAATTTATTGGAATAGGCCAGTTCCCATGGTATATACGGTTCATCTGTCCATATCAGAATACTCGGAGCATTACCTTTTTTATTGCTGACTGCTTTATAAACATCAAAAAATGCCTCCGGAATTAAATCTGCTATGGATTGACCCAAAGTGATCAACGCATTACGCGCAATTCGCGATTTATAATCTTCTTTTTTAAGCTCAACCCCTAATACTTTGGCAAAACTTTTAGCGTCATCGTAAGAGACTTTTGCACTTTCGTCGCTCTCAGGATTGGGAGAAGTTATATGCCAGAGTAATTGTTTGTCCGCTTCGTCTTTTTTGATGGTAACTGTTATGTCAACTTTACCTTCCTGATTCAAAACGCCCTCCAGATTCATGCTGCATCCTTCTTCTTCAGGATCTGGTTTGGCGGCATCGTCCAGAGCTGCTCCTATTTTGATATTTCTTCTGGCTGTTCCTACCGGCTGGAATTTATAAAAATAGGTGGCGATCAAATTCACTTCTGATGCCCCGGGATTGACTTTAGCCTCAAATACTGTTTGTGCATCAGCATGTAAGGCTAAAGGTTTCATTTCACTATTGGAAATAGTGGCACCAATAGCCATTAGAGACACCATTACCGGTTCAGAAGTAGGTTTATCTATCGTAACTTTTTTTACATCAAGTAAGGTTGTATCCAATTCACTGCTGAATCCAACATAAACCTTGAATTCCTGACCTGCTTCCAGCTTTCCGGGATCACTAATGGAGGGATAAGCTTCAAATGGTTCATCCTTTTCAGGTTCCGCTCCCTTTGTATTTCCGGTTATTTTGGGACTTACCGGTGGTACCCAAAATCCATCATCATCTCCGTTTTCAGGAGGCGATGATTCCTCCATGGCTTCTTCCGGCGGTATTACATAACCGACCGGCTTTGCATCCATCAAAACGACATAAAGCTCATCCGGATACAGCATATCAACTGATTCCTCAGATGTAATGGTTTCATTAGACCCACTTTCGTGTAAATCCAGGGCAATGGTCAGGATCACATCCCCTTTAACATATTCAAGTCGGTCAATTAATTGATTGCTGGAAAATAGATAATGATAGATTTCACTGCCCTCCTTTCGCTCAATAATAACGAAACTGGCATATGAATTTTCAAGCTTTTTTAAGGCCTGGCTTGCAGTGAGACTTGCATCGAGTAAGATGAAGTCATCCAACGTGATCTCCTTTACGAGCATAGGCGTTTTGGTTTTCCAAAGAAGTGAATGTGCAATTTAAGCAATTTCAGAGGAAAAGGAAAGAGGGAAAAGAAAGTGGTATATAGATTTGAAGATGGGCAGATGGAGTCAATGCGAATAAAAACCAGAATTCAAAAATTGCCTTTCGTTTATCCACTATTATATGAAGTAGCAAATATGAATATATCCTGTATTGATTCAAAAATTTCTAATTTTTAACCGCAAGGAGCGCAAGGATGTCGCAAAGTGCGCAATGTAATCATCCCATATTAAAAATAATTTTTCTGAAAACACTTTATTCCCTGTTCAATATTCCTTAAAAATCAGCAGAATATTGAACAGGGAATTTCGATTAACGATTTTAAAAGTCGACCGGTTAAACAAATTATTATTAATCCATCACCGGGGTAACCTTATAACCGGCACCTCTAAGTAATGCTATAACCCCTTCTTCACCGCCAAGGTGTCCTGCTCCAACGGCGAAGAAAATTTGTTTTTGCCCCATCATTTCTCCCATTACCGGAATCCAGTTGCGGTTACGGTCAACGAGTAAAACGTCTTCATAACCTTTTACGCCAAGTGTTTCATCGTCCATCATTTCCTGCATGCCCTGGATGTCCTGGTCTTTATACATTTGAACCATTTGCTGTAATTGATCCATAGAAGATGTGTCCTGACCGGATTTAATACCCTGTACCAGCATATCTGCCTGTACCTGATAAGGGATTTTATCAAATACGCTCATTTGATATTCTGCTGTTTCCAATCCGCCAATTTCTTTTTCCTGCTCCTGCGCCAACGCATAGAGTTCCATTTCGTAAGACACAATCTCACTGTCATCTCCCATATCAAAACTTCCCATGGCTTCTGGGTCGAGCATGGTTAGGAACATCGGTTTCATTTTCTCCAGGAATGACATTGGCAGCGGCAAGGCACTTTTTTTGAAATGATCAGTTACCACCTGGTAATCTTCTTCCGACAATAAGTCCTGAAGGGTAGTATCGTTTTTCATGAACATTTTCATAACCAGTGGAAGCATTGCTGACATATCGGTCATGTCGTCCATATTGATCTCAAAAGTAATCATGGATGAATTATCCAGGGCTGTCTTTACACTTTCCCGGAGAATATAATCATCCTTTCCTATCATGTGTATGGTGCCAAATAGATAGGAAGGCGTTTCCATTTCATTTCCATCAATTTTCCATAACAACGCTTTTTCTGTCGGCACATGGTCTACGGCCTTCTGGGCTTGAAGCCCGAAGGTAACCACCACTATGGAAATTAAGAGTAATACAATCTTCTTCTGCATGTTGATAAACTTTTTAATGCTTTTTAACTCCGGGGATGCAATTCAATATCCCTGGTAGGAATAAAAAAATAACGTAAAAATCCTGGGTCTGGTTTTTGAGTAGTATCTAAATTTAAATTATCTGAAATTCAAAAAACTAAATCAACGATTAACCAATCCTGGAAGTTTGGAAAATTGGATGAATGGAAAATTGGAAAAAATGTTTCTGATTACAGTACCCAAGTTTCCATTTATTCCATCTTTCCTTTTGTTTTATTGCTATTATCTCAAAAATAGCCTTCTTTTTTTCTGTCTTCCATGCTGGTTTCGCTTCGTTTGTCATCAGAACGGCTTCCTCTTTCTGTGATATGAGTTGTGGCAATTTCATTGATTATTTCCTCAATGGTTTTGGCTGTTGATTCCCATAGACCGGTGCAGGTCATATCTCCTATAGTTCTGCAACGCACCCATTTTTCCACAGCTTCCTCGTTAGGAGCTTTTTTTATAAACGGGCTTTCCGCCAAAAGTATTCCATCCCTCCAAAAAACTTTTCTTTTATGAGCGAAGTATAATTCAGGAATATGGATCTTTTCTTTCGCCAGATACTGCCAAACATCCAGTTCAGTCCAGTTACTAATGGGAAATACTCTAAAGTGTTCGCCGAAATGTTTACGGCTGTTAAAAATTCTCCAGAGTTCAGGACGCTGATTTTTTGGGTCCCATTGCCCGAATTCATCACGATGGGAAAAAAATCGTTCTTTGGCTCGTGATTTTTCTTCATCTCTGCGGCCGCCACCAATAGCTACATCAAACTTCTGTTTTTCGATCTCCTCCAATAGTACTGGCGTTTGCAGGAAATTTCTGGTCGCATGTGGTCCCTTTTCTTCTGTTACCTTCCCATCGAGGATCGCCTTTTCCACTGAAGCGACGAGGAGTTTTGTGCCAAGTTGCTCCATTAGTTGATCCCGAAAATGAATGGTTTCCCGGAAGTTGTGTCCCGTATCTACATGCAGGAATGGAAAAGGAATATTGGCAGGGTAAAAAGCTTTTTGGGCTAAATGGGCCAATAAAATAGAATCTTTACCGCCTGAAAACAACAACACCGGTTTTTCAAACCTAGCCGCCACTTCCCTGAGAACAAAAATCGCCTCAGCTTCCAACTCCGATAAATGTTCCAATGCGTAGGTCATGATTCATTTTTGATCAATGGCCGAATATAATTCATTACTTTTTCTATCGTATCCGGGATATTTTCGTTGGTAGTGTCCAGAACGAGATCAGGGTCGGCAGGTGGCTCGTAAGGAGAATCAATACCGGTAAAACCAGAGATTTCGCCTTTCCTTGCTTTTTCATACAACCCTTTCACATCCCTGCTTTCACAAACTTCCAAAGGCGCACTCATATAAACTTCAATAAAATCATGCTCTCCAATGATGCTTTTAGCCATTTGCCGAATTTCCCGGGTCGGGCTAATGAATGCTGCAATAGTAATCACCCCGCTATTGAGGAATAATTTGGCAACCTCAGATATTCGACGGATATTTTCATACCTGTCCTCCAAACTGAAACCAAGATTATTATTGATCCCGCTGCGGATATTATCTCCATCCAATACTTCAGTGAGGAAACCTTCTTTAAACAGCCGTTGCTCCAACCCAAGGGCCAGGGTGCTTTTTCCGGAACCGGATAAGCCCGTCAACCAGATCACCTTACTTTTTTGATTGAGCAAAGCCTGCTTCTCTTCCCGCCCGGCAAGTTTTTTGAATATAGGATGAATGTTTTCAGGCATAATTTTGTTGTCCGTTAAACGGGGACGAAGTTAAAAGGAAAACCGGAAAGTTTAAAGGCTTGTGTGAAAAGTCGATTTTTCTTAAACATTACAGAAAATGAAACGCATAGGAATTAGAAATCGATTTTTCACAATTTCATTACCTCAAATACAAGATTATTCCGGGAGTTTCTTTAATAAATTTCAAAAACATTTTGGCTGCGCAAAAAGATTGCGCAGAAGTTCTTTTTCTTTGTTTTTGTTATTAACAACCACAAAAAACCAAACACAGTTTAATTAAATTATTTAACCGATGGAGTTCAAAAAACTGGAAGCACAAGGACTGATCACTATCAACCAACATCCGGAAGTGCCGTTGTTCATTGCCAACTACACGGCCAGGGTTCAGTATGAGCAACTTTGGAGTGAAGCATTATTGCAATGCCGGGGCTTGATATTTGACCAGCATGAAAACATCATTGCACGCCCCTTCCGTAAGTTTTTCAACCTATCGGAACATCAACCAAATGAGATCCCCAAAGAACCATTTGAAGTTTTTGAAAAGATGGACGGTAGTCTCGGTATTTTGTACTGGATCGGTGATAAACCCTATATTGCCACAAGAGGTTCCTTTACTAGCGAACAAGCCATTGAAGGCACCCGTATCCTGCACGAAAAATATGCCGGACTTTTTGATCAACTGAACAGAAAAGCGACCTATCTTTTCGAAATTATTTATCCGAACAACAGAATTGTTGTGGACTACGGAGCTCAGGAAGACCTTGTTCTTCTGGCGGTGATCGACAACAAAACAGGTGAAGATCTGCCGCTACCTGATATTGGTTTCCATTTGGTCAATCGATATTCCGGTATCCGTGACTTGAATGACCTGGTAGCACTGGAAGAAGATAATAAGGAGGGATTTGTTGTGAGATTCCATTCCGGTTTCAGGGTTAAAGTCAAATTTGAAGAATACATCAGGTTGCACAAGATCATCACCCAGGTTTCCTCCAAAATGATCTGGGAATACCTGAAGGAAGGAAAATCCATGGATGATATGCTGGCGGAAATTCCGGATGAATTGTATGATTGGGTTAAAGCCACAAAAGGTGAATTGATCGGGCAATTTGAAGAAATTTCCAAAAAAGCTAAAGAAGCGCTGGAAGCTATTTTGGCTGATATGCCGGAAGATTTTTCTGATAAAGATTTTGCCCTGAAAGTGGTTGGGCATGAATGGACACCACTGCTTTTTTCACTTTACAAAGGAAAAGATATTTCGGAAAGAGTCTGGAGGATGATCAAACCCGAATTTGAAAAGCCTTTTTCTGTGTAAAGGTTTTTTTAAACTAATTTTTAAAAACAAAAAATAACCACAAACATGAAAACAGTTTGGATATATAAAGGATTACCGGCTTCCGGGAAGAGTACTGCTGCCAAAAAGGTATTGCAAAAAAATCCGGGAAAATATAAGCGGGTTAACAAGGATGATCTTCGCCTGATGCTGGATGCTTCTCATTGGAGTAAACACAATGAAAAGTTCATTCTTCAGGTTCGTGACAATATTATTGTAGAAGCCTTAAAAAATGGACAGCACGTGATCATTGACGACACTAACCTGCATCCAAAGCACGAGCAAAAAATCCGGGATTTGGTAAAAAACTTTAATGAAGACCATGAAAGCAATACCCTGGTTAAAGTCAAATTCTTTGATGTCCCAGTGGAAGAATGTATACAACGTGATTTGAAACGACCAAACTCAGTGGGTTCATCGGTTATCACCAAAATGTACAAAGACTTCCTGGCACAGGATACATCCGGAAATGGGAAGATGCTGCAGGATACCACTTTACCGGCGGCAATTATCGTAGATGTTGACGGTACGCTTGCGGACAAGGGTAAAAGAAGTCCTTTTCACTGGGATAAAGTGAAGGAAGATACCGTAAAAGAAGAGATTCGTGAGATCGTTAACCGGTATAGAACGGATACCAGGATCATCATTTTCACCGGCCGTGACGGGATTTGCGAAGCGGATACCAGAAGCTGGCTGCAAGACAACGACATTCATTTTGACGAATTGCATATCCGCCCGAAGGGTAATATGGAAAAAGATTCCATTATCAAACGTCGAATGTTCGATGAAAATATTCGCGGTAAGTTTTATGTTCGTTTCGTTCTGGACGATAGAAACCAGGTGGTGGATATGTGGCGAAAGGAGCTGGGGTTGGTTTGTTTACAAGTCGACTACGGCGATTTTTAAAGACTTTGGCAGATATTATTTTAATATCTGCCTTTTCTTTTTGACCAAACAAAATATTCTATCTTTTTAGCCTCCTATATGACAATTCAACCAAAGCCATTCTTTTTTATTCGAAATATTGATATATATTTGGCTTCAACACCAGAATCTATACCCCCAATTTCACTTAATACATTTCTTCTCTCTCTACTTTCTGAATAATCAATGTTCAGGCACGGTTTTTTTACCACACATCAAATCACCGTCCTTAACATTAATTATTAGGCGTTTTATTCAACTATCTTAAATTCAAAAACTAATAACGAATGAGAGTAATCAACTACCTTCTTTCCTTTACATTAATTCTGGCTTTCAGTACAGGTATTATGGCACAAAGAAACTGTGGGTCCATGGAATACCTGGAAGAACAACTGCAAAATGATCCCAAGCGGGAGGCAAAAATGGAAGCCATTGAGCGTTTCACCAGAGATTTTATCGAAGACAGCGACAGAGTGGTTAATGGTGTAGTGACTATTCCTGTAGTAGTTCACGTTATCTACAATACTTCTGCGGAAAACATCAGTGACGCTCAGGTTTTATCACAGATCACTGTATTGAATGAGGATTTCAGAAGAACAAACAGCGATGCTGACAATACATGGTCACAGGCAGCAGATTCGGAAATTGAATTCTGTATGGCAACCGTAGATCCCAATGGTAATGCTACTAATGGTATTACCAGAACTTCTACTTCCGTCTCTGCATTTAGCACTAATGATAATATGAAATTCTCTTCTTCCGGCGGACATGATGCCTGGCCGGCGAGTGATTATCTGAATGTATGGGTCTGTGATATCAGCGGAGGAATTTTGGGTTATGCACAATTCCCCGGTGGACCTGCTTCTACTGACGGTGTTGTAATCGATTACCAATACATGGGAACCATCGGGACAGCAACATCTCCTTTTGATCTTGGAAGAACGGGTACACACGAAGTTGGTCACTGGCTTAACCTTCGCCACATTTGGGGTGATGGTGGTTGCGGTGTTGATGATTTTGTGGCGGATACTCCAACTTCAGATGGCGCAAATTACGGATGTGCAACCGGTCACGTTTCCTGTGGTTCTACGGATATGGTGGAAAACTATATGGATTATTCTGATGATGCTTGTATGAACTTGTTCACAACTGGACAAAAATCAAGAATGAGAGCATTGTTCGACACAGGTGGTGCTCGTCAAAGTATACTCAATTCCAACGGTTGCGGAGAAGGTTCAACACCAACCTGTGATGATGGCATTCAGAATGGTGATGAAGAAGGGGTAGACTGTGGTGGTTCTTGCCCTAACGCTTGCCCGGGTTGTGAAGACAATGAAGTAACTATCACCATCAACCTCGACAATTATCCGGAAGAAACCAGCTGGACCGTAACGGATGATAATAATAATACGGTAGCTTCCGGTGGAACTTACGGTAGCCAGCCTGACGGATCTACTGTAGTAGAAGTACTGTGTCTTGTTGACGGATGTTATGATTTCAATATCTACGATTCTTATGGTGATGGAATTTGTTGTGGTTATGGAAATGGTTCTTATACCGTAACTGACGCGAACAACAATGTTCTGGCATCCGGTGGAAACTTTGGTTCTTCTGAAAGCACCAATTTCTGCTTTGGAGGAACAGCTCCTGTTTATGGTTGTACAAATCCAAATGCTCACAATTACAACCCTGCTGCTACCGTGGATGACGGTTCCTGTGAAACCTGTTCTGACGGTGTTCAAAACGGTGACGAAACCGGTGAAGACTGTGGCGGCTCTTGCCCGAATGCCTGTCCAACCTGTACTGATGGCGTTCAGAATGGTGACGAAACCGGTATAGATTGCGGTGGCTCTTGTCCTAACACCTGCGGCGGTGGCGGAGGTTGCAGTTATGTAGACGTAAACAACAATGACTTCGATAACGGATGGGGAATCTGGAATGATGGTGGATCTGATTGTAGAAGAAGTGGCCGTGATGCTGCATATGCATATTCTGGTTCCTACTGTATTCGCCTGAGAGATAATACTTCTTCTTCAACTATGACCACTGATAACCTCAATTTATCGGCATACGATGAATTGACTGTTGACTTCACTTATTATCCAAGAAGTATGGAAAATGGAGAAGATTTCTGGTTGCAGGTATCTACCAATGGAGGATCTTCTTATTCCACAGTTGCTTCCTGGGCTAGTGGAACTGACTTCTCTAATGGTACAAGAGAATTTGAAACAGTAGTTATCTCCGGAACTTTCGCAAGTAACACAAGGTTGAGGTTCCGTTGTGATGCTTCCGGAAATTCAGATTATATCTACATCGATGATGTGGTAATTACCGGATGTTTGAATTCTAACAGAGATAATGGTGAGGGTGTTATTATTGAAACTGTAGAAAACGAAACTTCTTCAATTACAAGAGGTATTGAGGAAATTCAGCACATCACCGATATCAAATTATTCCCGAACCCAACCAGCGGTTTGATGAATGTTTCTTTTGATATCGATAAAACATCTGATGTGCAGTTGATCGTAACCAACATTACCGGCCAGGTGATCCATACTCAGGATCTTCAGATCAATGCCGGGGAATACAATACAGAAATCGACGCCAGTCGCTTTGGACAGGGAATTTTCTTCCTTAACATTGCTACAAAAGATGGCGTGACTACTCAGAAATTTGTAGTCGTTCGATAAGCATTTAAAGTGTGATTATTAAAAAAGGCCTTCCTCAAAATTTTGAGGAAGGCCTTTTTCTTTGGCGAGGTTTAATAGTCTTTATGTCGCTCCCAGTAATTCTGGTCCTCGATTTCTTCGAGTATAGTCAAATAGTTCATATACCGAAGTTCGCTCACGGTCCCTTCTTCGATCCCATCTTTGACGGCGCAGCCTGGTTCATTCCGGTGAAGGCAACTGCCTCCGAATTTACAATCCGGCGATAACTCAAAAAACTCTCTGAAGTTATGAGCCAGGTCCATGGGTTCGAGGTGACTAAAACTCAAAGTTTTAATTCCCGGTGTATCAATCATGCTTGCGCCGAATTCAAGTGGGAACATTTCTGCAAAAGTGGTAGTATGTTGACCTTTCCCGGAAGAGTCTGACAACTCCTGGGTACGTAATTCAAGTGACGGTTGCAAAGCATTCATCAAACTGGATTTCCCAACCCCGGACTGACCTGCAATCAGGTTTGATTTTCCGGCCATAGCTTTTTTAAGGTCCTCAACTCCGGTACCTTCGATAGCCGATACCAACATACATTGGTAACCTATTGATTCATAAATATCCTTTAAATATTCATAAATGGCCAGTTCCTCTTCTCCGTAAAGGTCTGCTTTATTGAAAACGACTATAGTGGGAATATTGTAAGGTTCTGTCATTAACAAAAACCGGTCGATGAATCCTTGTTTAAGGTTTGGTTCAATGATGGTCACTATCAATACTCCCTGGTCAATATTACTCGCCAGTAAATGCAGAGAATGTTTTTTACGGGGAGATTGGCGTACCACGTAGTTTTTCCGAGGAAGTATTTTTTTAATGGACCCTGTTTCATCCGCTTCCAGGTCAATTTCCACTTCATCACCCACGGCCACCGGATTGGTTAATTTGAGGCCTTCCAGCCTGAATTTTCCTTTGATACGGCATGGCAATTGCTGACCATCTTCCAACAAAACGGTATACCAACTACCTGTCGATTTTACTACTGTTCCTTGCTTCACTTATTTCTGTTTTATGGCTACCTGATGTACTGCATTGACCATCTGCTCAAGCAAATCAGGGTCTTTTTCCAATACATTTCCTACAACGACAATATCTGCTCCCGCGGCTACAGCATCATAGGCTGATTTAGGCGTTCTGATGCCTCCTCCAACAATCAGGGGTATTGATAGTCTTTTACTTAGATAGGAGATCATCTTTGGAGAAACAGGCTTTTGCGCTCCACTACCTGCATCCATATAGATGAGTTGCAACCCCAACATTTCGCCTGCCAAAGCAGTGCTGTAGGCAATCTGCTTTTTACCATTTGGAATGGGTGTTGTATTACTCATATAAGAAACAGAAGTCGGCACGCCACCTTCTATCAACATATAACCCGTTGGCAGGATTTCCAGTTTCGTTTGTTTTAAATAAGGTGCGGCAATGACCTGTTGTCCGATCAGAAAATCAGGATTGCGACCGGAAATCAGGGAAAGAAACAAAATTCCATCGGCATATTTACTGATCTGCATAACATTGCCCGGAAACAAAAGTACCGGAATATCACTCAATGATTTAATCTGTCGCACACAAGCATCCACCCGATCCTTTAGTAAAAGACTGCCTCCTACCAGAATAAAATCGACTTTCGCATAAACGGCTTTGGTTACCAGATATGCGATCTGATCCGAATCACATTTGTCCGGATCGATGAGCAATGCAAATTGTTTTCGGTTGCTTTTGCTGGCCTCTATAATTGTTTGCAGGATTGTCATTGGTGCAAAGATAGAATTCCTTTGCTTGTTAAGGTCAACTTATGATAAGTAAACTGAATCTTAGTCTTTAAAGAAGTCGCTGATAATTTCGAAAGCTTCATCTCTGGTTTCATAGGTTTTATTAATAACCCTTGAATTTCCATTTAACATAGCTGAGAGTCGCTTTCCAGGTTGTTTTCGGTAAAGACACAAAATGGTTTTACCCAAATCTTCTGCCTTTCCAATTTCATATCCAACACCCAGAGAAGGTGTTGTAACTTCGGCAATCACTACGTCGCAGGACGTCAACCACTCCATATCCCGTTCGTAAATACCCTGATCTGTCAGCTGATCTTCCCCAAAGGCACTGAGTTGCTGGTCTCCAACATGCTCGGTGAGCACTTCCCCGAATTGTTGTAAAAATTGGATGATATCCAGGTACAAGGCTCTGTCGTCCCTGCCCCCTCTAATGGAACCGGCAAAATATATTTTCATATGAGATGTGAATCCAGGGTATTAGTATCGTCATCAAACAAATCAGGAACGGTACCATCGTCATCTTCCATTTCCAGGAATTTTTGAACTACCTTTTTTTCCATGTCTTTCATACGCTGTCTGAAAGCCAGTGAAACAAGCCCAAATATAATCAGCATAATTATCCACCCAAAAAGGAACCCCAGGATAATAGCAATAATAAAACCTATGCCCTGAGAGTTCAGTCCTCCTTTGATCTTTAACTTCCGCCCGTTGATTCTTACACTAACCATCCAGGCTCCTTTCTGTACCAAAACAACTCTTGAACTCAACCAAGGAGACTTCACCTTATGATCAGTAAATTCACCTTGAAGAAATTCACGGATGGCCTCAGGCGATAATTGGTTTTTCAGTTCTAATTCCATTATTATTCTATAAATCCAGTAATAGGGTTACAGGGTCTTCAAGCAGTTGTTTTACCTTGACAAGGAAAGTAACTGAAGTGCTTCCATCGATTACCCGGTGGTCATATGACAATGCCAGGTACATCATTGGTCTGATCTGAACTTCACCGTCAACCGCAACCGGGCGCTGCTGAATTGTATGCATTCCCAGGATAGCAGACTGTGGTTCGTTGAGAATTGGTGTACTCATCATGGATCCGAACACCCCTCCGTTAGTGATGGTAAAGGTACCTCCCTGCATTTCCTGCAAAGTAAGGGTTCCTTCTCTCGCCTTAACTGCCAGGTCTTTTATAGCTAATTCAATTTCCGCAAAATTCAAAGACTCTACGTTCTTAACCGGAGGAACTACCAGACCAGTCGGAGTGGAAATCGCAATAGATATATCCGCATAATCGTGGTAAATAAGGTCATTTCCATCCAGAGCGGCATTGACATCCGGCATTTCTATCAACACCTTGGCACATGCCTTGGCGAATAAAGACATGAAACCGAGTTTCACTCCGTACTTTTCAACAAACTTTTCCTGGTATTTTTTACGCAGCTTCATGATCTCCGAAAGGTCCACTTCATTAAAAGTGGTGAGCATAGCCGTTTCATTTTTCGCTTTCACCAAACGACCGGCAATGGTGCGGCGCATACGGCTCATTTTCTTACGGCTCTCATTACGGCTAAATGCAGCCGGAGCAGATGTTGCCGTTGGCTGAACTTTTGTTGCTTCGGCCTGAGGGGCCGGAGCAGTAGTTTTATTTTGAGCTGCTTTTTCAGCATCACTTTTGGTAATACGACCATCTTTCCCGGTGCCATTGACATCTGCTGAGCTCAATCCATGCTCTTTCATGATTTTTGCAGCAGCGGGTGAAGGATGTCCTGAGGCATAGGAAGCGGTTCCGGCATCAGCAGGTTTTTCTTCTACGGCAGGAGCCGCGGGTTCAGCTTTTGGCCCTTCCGCTTTTTCTGCTTTAGAAGCTCCGTCAGGCTTCGCCGCTGAAGTATCGATCCTGGCAACCAATGCGCCAATTTCCAGATCATCATCTTCCGCAGCTACATGAATAAGAACACCAGCAGCTTCCGCAGGAAATTCCAATGTTGCTTTATCTGATTCAAACTCACAGATCGGTTCATCCAGTTCCACATATGCACCGTTTTCCTTTAACCATTGGGACAAGGTCACTTCTGTAATGGATTCCCCGATTACCGGGACTTTCATTTCAATTATACTCATTGTTTCGGTCGTTTATTAATTGGCCACAAAAATCCGTCAAATATTCCTGGTTTACAAACAAAGAAATGGAAAATGTTTAATAAAACAGGCACAGTGATAATTTAAAAATAAGTATTCACTGCAAACTCAAACTGATCCATAAAAATTTCCTTGAATGGATATAGATTATTTTGTTCGTAAAAAACTAACATTGCTTTTTTGTATTCAACAGAATCTATAGTTCTAAAGGAAATTGGACAATATTCATTTGCCATTAAAACTGCATTACTGATTATTCTCGCCGTTCTTTTATTTCCATCTGAAAATGGCTGGATATAGGATATCAAAACCAATAATAATAGCGCTTTTTCAAATACATTATTCCTTTGGTTAACAATTGTACACATGTCTCTTAAAGCATCCTTTATCTGAAATTCATTATCCAAAGGAGAATAATTTGTCCCTGTAATCCCCACCCTTCTTTTCCTGATATTTGCCTCAACCCCCAAATCCTTCACCAATATTTTATGCATATCTTCAATCTTTGCAATTGTTAAAGGAGAAAAATAGGTAGGGTCGTCAATGATGAACTCAATAGCATCTTTATGGTTTAAAAGCATTACTGCTTCATCCTTTGTCTTTCCTTCCGCGGTCTCTTTTTCTTTAAGTAGTCTTTCAGTTTCTAATAATGAATAGGTATTACCTTCTATCTGTGATGATTTCCAACTTAAATCAATAGCCAGTCGTTCTAACTCTTTATCATATTCTTTTTGAGAAAGTTGGCCTGCATTGGTTCTAAAACGATTTTGGAGTTGGTTCAAATGGCTCATTTCCATATCAGAATATATCTTAAGGTCATTTAACACCTCAGAAATCAAAGTCACATTAAAACTATTTCTGATTTCCCTTTCGTCAATCTCCACTTTAAAATATTCGTTTACATCAACTGGAAATAATATATCATATGAAGGAGCAACTTTATATTTTGTAGCTCGACCTTCTCCTACTGTAATAACAAGGTCATCCGATTGCAGTTTAATTAAATCCCTTTTTAAAGTGGCATAACTTACAGATATCTTAATTTCATCAAATATCCGTTTTGATGAATACATTGGATTTCCTTTTATAAATTCTAATATTTTCTGCCTTCGATGTTTAGCCATTTTTCCAATTTGTAAATTGCATTAAAGCTCAAACTTTAATCAATTAAAGCTCAAATTACATTATTTATGAGCTTCATTCAAGTATACAATGAGCTTTAATGCCAAAAAACAATTTAAAGCTCGATATAAATCTATTTCGAGCTCAAAATTCCATCTTATTGAGCTTTAATCAAAATAATAATGAGCTATAACTACACCCACATTATTCGTTATCCATCGAAAATTTATGAAGGCTTGCTGTTCCATCTTTTCCTTCACTGCAAATAAAAAGGGAACCGTCAGATGAAAAACATATGCCCTCTGGTTGGGGGACCATTTTCTTTTTCATCTTTTCCATATGCAGAATTTGTCCGGATGAGGTCATAATCAGCAGCAACCTTTTTGTAGCTGAGAGGATATAGATTTCGCCTGTAAACGGATGGATGGCAATTCCGGAAGGATTGAAAGTAAATTTGGTTTCACCCGGTTGGAAGTATTCAGATATTTTTTCGAATTGTCTGAGAGTGGGAGTGGTTTCCACAAACTTGTGCACATCATCGAATTTAATGATATAGGCGGGCACCGGATTCAGTTTCATGGAATCCAGACTAAAACTATAAATGGCTTTTTCAAGGGCCACGGAATCACCTTCAATTTGAGCGTTTCCTTTGCAGGCCAGCAGCAGGCAGTTTTGTCTCACATCAAAAGCCAGGCCTTCTACATCATTTTCCTTTCCAAGCGAGGTATTGAATTTTTCCACAGTTTGTTCGGGGGTTCCATTTTCTCTGATCTGGTAAATCGTTCCGGTACTCTTGACCACATACAATTCGTTTCCTGCTTTTTCTATGCCTTCATAATCCCCGTCTTTCCAAAAAGGTATTTCCTGTAAAATAGATCCATCTTTTAGACTTACTTTAAAAAGAACCCCTTTTTCATCCTGGACCGCCCAGACAAAATCCCCGGTGTTTCCGGTGTCCAACCCCGAAATTTCTTTGAGTTTTCCCGACAAATCAAGTGAAAGTTCAGGACTTTCCAGGTCATAAACCATAGAGTAAGTTTGGGTTGAATCCGTATATGGTTTTTCCGAAGTACCGGAAACGCCTTTACACGCACCAAATAAAGTTGTGGTGACCAATCCAATCACAAAAAACATCAAACAAAGGATGTGTTTTGCTTTTCCGCTTCTTTTTACTTCCTGCATAATTTTCTTTTCCGGATTAAAATCTTTGAGAGAGAACGTTAATTCAGAAAGGGTTAGTATGAAAGCTGGTTTTATGTTTGTAAATGAAAGGTATTTGGCTTAACCGCAAGGACGCAAGGAGTTCGCTAAGCACGCAATGTATTTTCCCAAAATTCATATTTTAGGTTACAATTCAACCAACTAGCTGAAACTAATAACTAGAAAACAGCAACCAAAACCGCCTACGCCTCTCTTTTTCGAAAAACCAGGTATAAACCCCAAATGATAAGCGGAATACTCAGCAACTGCCCCGTGGATAAAACATTTCCAAAATAGCTCTGAATGCCCCCCAGGTCTTCTTTGAAGAATTCCAAAACAAAACGTCCGCCCCAGATCAGCAATAACCACAAGCCGAATATGTATCCGAGTTTATGACGTTTATCCGTTTTCCAGTAGACCCAATAAAGGATGACAAAACTTGCCAGATAAAAAAGTGCCTCGTAAAACTGAACAGCGTGACGAGGTACATCATCCACTTTTTCAAATATGAAAGCCCAGGGAACGTCCGTCTCACGGCCAATGATCTCTGAATTCATAAGGTTGCCCATGCGAATAAAAAATCCGGCAAGGGCTACTGGAGTCGCCAATTTATCAAAAACCCAAAGAATAGACTTTTTTGATACCCTTCTCGAATAAATCCACATGGCAATAAATATCCCAACAGCTCCTCCGTGACTGGCCAGTCCTCCCTGCCACACTTTTATTATTTCATCGATATGCTGGCTGTAATATTCCCATTCATAGAAAAATACATGGCCAAGACGAGCGCCTAAAATGGACCCGACGACCATGTAAATAAAAAGTTTATCCAGCCAGGCTTCGGGCAATTTTTCTTCGGCAAACATTCTCTTGACAATAAACAATCCGATCAGAAAACCTGAAGCAAAAAGCAATCCATACCAACGTAAGGTTAATGGACCAATATTTACGATTTCCGGGGAAGCATTCCAATGAATATAAGCCAACATAATGGGAGCGTTTTTGTTTTTTTGTAAAACGAGCTCAATGATAATGAGATTTGACCACATTTCACTGGCTTGTTTTACTTTTTACATAAAGTTAATAGAAAGCCTATTCCCAATTAAACCGTACCTTTGTACCCCTGACAAATAAATATGAAAAAGAAAGGTCTATACGATAACCATGGCCGGTTGATCAACTACCTGCGACTGGCCGTCACGGACAGGTGTAACCTGCGCTGCTTTTATTGTATGCCCGAACGTGGTATTCAATTCACCGATAGAGAGGAATTGCTTTCTTATGAAGAGATGAGGCGCATTGTTCAGTTTCTCGTGTCGATGGGCATTGAAAAACTTCGCATTACTGGAGGTGAACCCTTTGTCAGAAAAGATATGATGGATTTCCTGTCAGCTGTAAGCAAACTGAAAAATCTCAGGAAAATCAATATCACTACCAACGGCACCCTAACTGAAAATCTGGTGCCGGAATTCAAAAAACTCCGTATCCATTCTGTCAATTTAAGTCTGGATAGCATCGACCGCGAGCGCTTCCACCAAATAACCCGTCGGGATGAACTACCTACGGTGATGAGAACCCTCGATCAATTGCTGAAATACGGCATTCCGACCAAGATCAACACCGTTGTGATGGATGGCAGAAATACGGATGACATCATTCCTATGGTTGAATTGGCTAAGGAACTGCCCATCAATGTGAGGTTTATTGAAGAAATGCCTTTTAACGGTACCGGCGACCATTATCCTGTTTTGGAATGGAACCATAAAAAGATTCTCGATACAATCAAGGAGGTTCATCCGGATCTATATAAGATCAAAGACCCGGCACACTCTACTTCTGCCAATTATCAAATTCCGGGATTCAAGGGAAGTTTTGGTATCATCGCCGCTTACAGCCGTACTTTTTGCGGTACCTGCAACCGTCTGAGAATCACTTCAACCGGAATATTAAAAACCTGTCTTTACGATACCGGTATCTTCAACATCAAGGACATGATGCGAGCCGGTGCTACCGATGCGGAAATAAAAGGTGCTTATTTTTCCGCTATTGAAAACCGGGCCAGGGATGGTTTTGAGGCTGAAAATGGTAGAACTCCCGGGAATGGAATATCTGAGTCCATGACGAGTATTGGGGGATAGGGAGAGTGATGAGTGATGAGTGATGAGTGATGAGTGATGAGTGATGAGTGATGAGTGATGAGTGATGAGTGATGAGTGATGAGTGATGAGTGATGAGTGATGAGTGATGAGTGAAAAATAATTTCCTTTTTGAACATTTACTTTTTTACAAGCAACTTTTTTCACTGCTTCTGCATTATTCCCGGCGAACGGGCAAATGCCCTGAGTGCGTATTTCAGTCAAAGCTGCAAGCTTTGACGAGCGGAATTAATAAATACTAACAATGAGTAAAGTTATTACAATCGTCTGAAGACAATAAAGATATGGATATAAAGTTTGGAGACTTTATTTAACATCTGTTGTGTTAAGTCTGAAAACTTAACACCAATATTCTCAACGTCTTCAGACGTTCGTTTTTTTTATAACTTTTAAGATTGTCAATTAAAAAGTCCCTGATCAGATCGACATCGACCTGAACAGGGACTTAGTTTTTGGTACTTTATCCGGCGCTTTCAATCAATGCAATACCAGAACAGGTAAGGATGAATTGAATGCAAAGGCTGTAGTGGTACTCCTGTGGAATAAACTTTCCAGAAAATGTCGGTGGGGTGATACCATTACTACCAGATCAATATTTTTCTCTTCCGAATATTTATTCAAACCATCTACAATGGAATCGCTGCTCACTTCCGTCATTTCAAAAGAGTAAGCCGGATCACCATCACTGAAGATTTGATTCATAATGCGTTCTTTCACTTCTTTGAAGTCAACAGTATCATTTTTCCCGGTACTTACATGAACGAAATGAATATTGGCTTTGAACTTTTCGGCAAACTTGGTCAGCCGATTGATATTCTTTTCGTCAATGGCTTCAAAGTTACTTGCATAAAGTATGTGGCGGAATGATTTGAATTCCGTTTCACGCGGTACGAGCAAAACCGGGCAACTGGCCTTTCTTGCTACGTGGGTTGAAATGGTTCCAAACAATTTTCCGCTGATACCATGAGAACCCGAAGTACTCATAACGATCATGTAACAATCTTCTTCAGAAGAATACTTTACCAATTCTACCTCAGGAAACCCAAGTACCGCTTTGGACTCGACTTCCGGCATATGACCATTGGCTGATTCAAATGAATCCAAGCCTTTCTTCTGAAAATTATTCAAATGCCTTACCACAGCTTCATGCTGTGAAGGAGCAGTTTGCATAATGATCGGCTGGTCAGGACTGAAGGTACCTGAATAAACGTGTACCAATTCTACTGAAGTTCCTAACACAGAGGCCAGTTTAACAGCAAACCGGAAACCTTCCATCGAAGTATTAGAAAAATCGGTTGATGTTATTATTTTTTTCATGGTTGATGATTTCTCTTTTTTAACAATATGCTCCAGCATCACTTCCAGATCATGAACCTCCGGAATTTCGTTCTCCACCAATACCTCACCATTTACCACCAGCGCAGGTATTCCATCAACATGAGTATTGACAAGTGCATCCACATCAGTAACTTCAGCAATCTGAGTTTCTACCTCAAAGTGCTCTAAAGCTTTTATTAAATTAGCCTTAAGAAGTTCTGTTTCATGATAACCTCTTAAACCGAGTATTTCAATACTTATCATTTAGCTATTATTGGCTTGTATCTTTGTAATCCTCCAGGGTTATTGGTTCTTCTGCAAGTCTGCTGATAATATCGTAAGTGGTTATAATTCCAACCAGGTCTCCATCTTTAACGACAGGCAATGCATGAAACAGGTTCTCCTTAAATACTTCCAGAGCTACATTTATTCTGCTGTCTGGCTCCAATTTTGCAAGACCGGTAGTCATAATCTTATCACAAGTAGCTGACTCAAGGGCCTTGATTCCCATCACTTCACCAGTTTGTGTAAATCCGTGTAAATAATACAAGAAATCCTGCTTGCTTATAATACCCACCATTTTTTTTCCATCCACTACAGGGATGTGGTGAATTTTCTTTTGGTCAAATATTTCCTTAACCTTGGTAATTTTGTCGTTCGATCCAACAGTTACCAGATTGGTCGTCATGATTCTGGAAACGGGTGCTAATAGGTTCATAAATCTATGTTTGGTTTGTTATAAAATGCAAGGTAGTTACATAAAGGTAGGAGCAAAATGATTTACATCATTTGAGTAGCTGATTTTTATCAGTTTATTCCTAAATTAGCAAAAGAAAAAAAATAGAATATCAGCAAACAATCTCCATACAAAATATCTTTTAATTTAATGACAAAATACCATATTTTAGTATGGGTAATCTTTTTTTCTTGTTCTTTGTATTAATTATTAACAGGTTTGAAAAACAGCCGACTTAATATTGAAAAACATCCAAAAAAATTGCAAAAAGATCAAACTCAACAGGATTTGCAGGAACTGGCCCTAAGGCTGAATTCAGTCATTGAAACAGCCATAGACAGCATCATCACCATCGATTACAGAGGTAGGATTGAGAGTATAAATCCGGCAGTAACCAAACTGTTTGGTTATACTGAAGAAGATCTGCTTGGGTCCAATGTCAGCATTTTAATGCCTGCTCCGGATAAGGAAAACCATGATAGATACATCAGCAATTACCTCTCCAGTAAACAAGCCAAGATCATCGGGATCGGACGGGAAGTTACTGCTCAGAAAAAAGACGGAACGCTTTTCCCCATCCGGCTTGCTGTCAGTGAGTTTATCCTAAATGGCAAGACTACCTTCACTGGAATCATCCACGATCTGACCGAAGTAAAACAAGCAGAAGCCCGGATAAAAAAGCTGAATGAAGAACTGGAACAAAAGGTGAATACCAGAACCGAAGAGCTGGCGAGAACCATCAATAAATTACTAAAATCCAACAAACAACTCGAACACGAGATCATCGAAAGAAAAGCTGTTGAGGCAGCCTTGCGTAAAAGTGAGAGAGATCTCATGAAGGCTTTCGAAAAAGAAAAAGAGCTCAATGCCATGAAAACCAGATTTGTTTCTCTGGCATCCCATGAATTTAGAACGCCATTGAGCACCATTCTGTCTTCGGCAGACCTGGTAGAAGCCTACGAAGACGCAACCCAGCAGGAGAAAAGATTAAAACATACCCAGCGCATCAAATCGGCGGTCAATAACCTCAATACCATCCTGAATGATTTTCTTTCCTTAAGCAGACTGGATGAAAAGAAAGTGGAAGCCAAACCAGTGGAATTCTCTTTCAACGAATTCAAGGCTGAAATTGTGGATCAGACCCAAGGGCTTCTAAAACCAGGACAAAAACTCGACCACCTGGATGAGCTTGAAACAGAACACATTTGCCTTGACAAACAATTACTTAAGAACATTTTGTTAAACCTGCTCTCAAACGCCATTAAATATTCAGAGGAAAATAAAACCATCGCCTGCCGATCCTATTTAGAAAATGACGATCTTGTCATTGAAGTAAAAGATGAAGGGATCGGCATCCCGAAAGAAGAACAAAAACACCTGTTCACTCGTTTTTTCAGAGCTAAAAATGTCGAAAACATCAAAGGAACCGGTCTCGGGTTGAATATCGTTCGAAATTACGTGGAATTAATGGATGGAAAGATTAATTTTACCAGTGAAGAAGGAAAGGGCTCGACCTTCATTGTTACCATCCCCCTGGCGGAGTGATTTTTTCGAGGAAGTAATTTCCATTGTTCGCTTTTTCAATATTCTGGAAACTCGAATGAACTATTACTTCAAACCTGGATATTCATTGTTCGATACCTTGCCTGCTGCGCAACGGAAGGCAAGTTCATTATTCTGATAAATAAACAGACCAGAATGTCGAATATCGAACAAGGAATGTAGATATTAGATTTAATTTTAAATAAGAAGGCAAAATAAAACCGTGCCTTTTCCCTAAACCAAGAAGCCATTTATTATTGCACAAAACCATTATACAGATGAAGAAAATCCTCATCATAGAAGATAATACAGAAGTACGTGAAAATATTGAAGAGATCCTGGCATTAGACGGTTATGAAACTTATGGCGCTGCGGATGGTACTTCCGGGGTGGAACTCGCTATAAACGAAGAACCGGATCTCATCCTTTGTGATGTGATGATGCCCAAACTGGACGGTTTTGGAGTACTCAATATTTTGAGCAAAAAACCGGAAACCGCTGATATTCCCTTCATCTTCCTCACTGCAAAAACAGAAGCCACAGATTTCCGAAGAGGTATGAACCTGGGAGCAGATGATTATATCACCAAACCTTTCCTGAAAGATGATCTCCTTAGGGTGATCGAAATCAGACTCCAGAAAAGTGAACGGCTCCAGAAAAAGTATGACAGAACCAAGGATGCATGGATTTCCTTTATCAATGAACAAAAAGGATACGATGCCATGATCAAACTGGCAGAAGAATATCCTGTGAAAAGTTACCGAAAAAAGGAGGAGCTTTTTGAAGAAGGAAAATTACCCAGAAACCTCTACTACATCACCTCTGGAAAAGTCAAGATCTACAAAACCAATGAATACGGAAAAGAATTTATTCTCAATATCCGAAAGGAAGGTGATTTCATTGGTTATTCTGCGCTGATCAAAGGTAAGGTTTATAATTTTGCAGCAGCAGCACTTGAAAATGTTGAAGCAAGAGTTATTCCTAAAAATGAATTTCTCAAATTATTCTTCTCCAACCAGCATGTTGCCCTGCAAATGATCAAAATGTTGGCGGATAATGTTTCTGAAAAAGAGGAACAATTGCTTACCCTTGCTTATTACTCCGTAAGAAAACGTATTGCAAAGGCATTGTTATTTCTGCACGATAAATACTTGGAGGATGGACAGAAGCAAACGGAGATCAGAATTTTACGAGATGATTTAGCCCACCTGGTCGGTACGGCCAAAGAAAGCGTCATTAGAATGCTTACCGAATTCAAAGAAGACGGTTATATCAATATCGTTGAAGGAAAGATCGTCATTCTGGATGCAGAAAAACTGGAAAACGTCCCTGGGTAAATCTACTTTTCAGCGATTACAATATATTGATAATCCAATGCCGTATCATTGGTCACAATATTTTTGTACCCCGCTTCATACAATTCATTTTCAATGACAAACAAAGGTTGCCTCAAATCTCCCGGAGGACCAACCGGCGTACGTTTTTTCTTGAAATCAATGATCAGTAATTTTCCACCCTCTTTTAGTCCTTTTTTAAGCGTCTTCAGATAATCTACATGATTTTCTATATACATAAATGTATTAACGATAACAACGACATCGACTTCTTCCTTTTGTAATGCGGGAGAGTCTGGTGTTGTCAACCTGGTTTCCAGCTTTGGTTGTTGACTTTCCGGCAATCTTCTAACTTTTACACTGTCCAGATAATTCGTAAACCTTGGATCTACATCAATGGCAATAACCTTATCTGCTGATTCGACCATTCTGAATGTAAAAAAACCACTTCCGGCCCCGATATCCGCAACCGACTTACCTTTCAGGCCACCCAATAACTGCAATACAAGGTCTGGCTTTTGCCAAATTTCCCTGTATGTATTAGAATAATCTTCTGTCAAACCACTTCCGGCCTCCTCGTTGGTAGGAACGGGTTCTACAGGATCCTCGTTTGCCGGATCTACGTTGTTACCAGCCGTATTATTGGATTCACAGGCAGCAAATATTCCTGCAACAGCCAATAACATTACCCAGAAAATATTCTTTAAGGTCATTGATGTAAATTATGTTTATGGTAAAGTTAAACGTTGGAAATTAATCAGACAAGGTTTTTCGATTATTAACAAAAAACTAACTACTTAGGATTGCGAGAGCAGTGATTTGTTAATCATTTTAGGAATTTTCAATCCTCATCCGGACGCAGATGAAATCGCTTGGCCAGTTCCTGAATATTGGGGTTATGGCTGCGCATTTTGATGAACTTACCTTTGGCATCGAGCGGTTTCTGAGGTTTGATGATTTCCGGTTTCTGAGATTCATCTACCTGGATATCCAAAAGCAATTCTTTTTGGTGAAGTTCCTTCCGCAAATGTTCGATGAGTCCTGTTTCGACCTTAATGGTATCCAGAGCCAGTTTTGATCCAACGGTTACGCTGATTTGCCCATCAACCACTTCGAGCTTTGCATTCTTTAAGGTAACCTTTAAACTATCAGAATCAACCTCCAAAACGTAATCATCCCATGCGGATTGAATGTTTTCCTGGCTGAGTTCTTTTACTTTTTCCTCTCCGTTAGCATCGCCATTACCTTTCACCTCCGCCAGAAGATTATTAAGGTCTACTTTTTCCACACCGTGTTTGGTGGTAACTTTCTGGACAGGCTTTTCTTCAGTTTCAAGTTGTTGTTCTTCCGCTTTTTCTTCAGGAGCAGCAGCCAAAGGCTCTTCAGCTACTTTTTCGTCGGTCACGGGTTCAGGTTCCGGAGATTTTTCGGCTGCTATGACCTCAGGATTTTTTTTTTCAGTGGTTTCTGGCGGTTGTACCTGAGCAGGTACATCCAATTCAGAAACCTGTGTCGCTCTTTGGATATAGGTCATTTTGAGCAAGGCAATCTCGACATGTAGTCTTTTATTCCTGGCCATCTTGAACTCAATATCACAATCGTTGGCAATATTGAGGGCGGTCATCAAAAAAGTCTTGTTGCTGACCCCTGCTTGTTCCGCATATCTCTTTTGTAATTTTTCCCCTACTTCCAATAATTTCAGCGTCTGAGGATCTTTGCAAACCAACAAATTACGCAGGTGTTCCGAAAGGCCATTGATGAAAATATCCGCATCAAATCCTTTCCTTAATATCTCATCAAAAGTATTCAAAACAGCGGCAGCATCTTCAGACAATAATGCTTCAGTCATTTTGAAAAAATAGTCATAATCCAGAATATTTAGATTTCGTATAACATCGTCATACTTTACCTGTTTTCCTGAAAAGGCTATAATTCGGTCAAAAATGGACAAGGCATCCCGTAAAGCTCCATCCGCCTTTTGAGCAATAATATGCAAGGCACTTTCCTCTGCCTGGATAGATTCTTGTTCACAAATGCCCTTGAGGTGATTGACAATATCCGTGACCTGTATCCTTCTGAAATCAAAGATCTGACACCTGGAAAGAATGGTCGGAATAATCTTATGTTTCTCTGTGGTAGCCAGAATAAAAATGGCATAAGAAGGGGGTTCTTCCAGAGTTTTAAGGAACGCATTAAATGCCTGCTGAGATAACATATGTACCTCATCAATGATGAAGATCTTGTATTTACCCTGCTGTGGCTGGAATCGAACTTGTTCAATAAGTGCCCTGATGTGCTCTACACTATTATTGGAAGCAGCATCGAGTTCTGTTATATTAAAAGAAGTGTTCTCTTTAAAAGACTGGCAGGATTCACAGGTATTACAAGGCTCGTAATCCGCTGTTGGGTTTTGACAGTTGAGCACTTTTGCCAAAATTCTTGCGCAACTCGTCTTACCAACACCTCTGGGTCCACAGAAGAGAAAAGCATGAGCCAGGTGGTCACTTTGAAGGGCATTCTTCAAAGTCTGGGAAACGTGTTCCTGTCCAACAATCTCGTCAAATTTTGTTGGTCTGTACTTTCTGGCCGATACGACGAAGTTACCCATGCAATTGATTTACCTTCAAAGGTAATAGTATTCCATGACTAGTTGAAATTTTGCTTCTTTTTCCTCTGAAGTTGTATTTGTTAAGTTTCAAAAATTTCATTGAAAATCGTAAAACAACCATTATTTGTTTAAAAATAATTGGCTTTTACTGAAAATCCACTTGATTAAAGGGCTTATTAATTATAGTTTTGTCAATAATCCAAACAATAAACTTTACATAAATAAAGAATAATAAAAATTTTGGTTTTATTTGGTTAGGGCTGAGGTGGTGCTTGAAGTACTGCCTCTTTTTTTTTGAAATATATTAAAAAAAATTTCACTTTATTTATTTTTTTAATATATTTGCTGCGTATTCTTACGAATACATCTTTACAGCACACTCACCAAAATATGACGATTGAACATATCGTCATGTCCGATTATTTAGGCTACCTACACAATTTACTTCTACTACCACAAACAAGTTAATGCACTTGACCTTTGTTTTTTCAGGTCAACTGGACTCATGATTACATGCAGTTCCATTCATCGGATGTCTTAGAATATGTTAAAGTTTTAAATCACTGGATAAAAGCAATTTATCCGTAAGAATTATTTTGAGGTAAATAAGGATAACTGGAAGAACTGGATTGTTGGAATAATAAAACTTACCCATCCTCCATTTTTCCATTTCATCCACCTTCCTCTCTGAATTCGGAATAAAATTGTATTTATTAAGATTTTCCAATAAACTATTAAAACATACTCTTAGAAAAATAACAAACACCTTCTAAAGAATAACACTATAAAGGGACGTGACACTACCCCTTGCACTATGTATTTCGCTAATGAAAACCGTCTGGTTGATTGATCAGGCGGTTTTTTTATTCCAAAAAAAAATCCCTGTTCCTAAAATGATTTTAGGAGCAGGGATTTAAATAAGGGCTTTTTGACCCTTTGTTAATTATTATAAAGTACTTTCATTTTATCTTCCAACTCGTATTCATCCCCGGGAGCATATCCGGAGTGTACATCAACGATATTTCCTTTTTGATCAACCAGTAAAGTATGTGGAATAGACTGGAAGTTCAATGTATTTCTCAAAGCCTGATTAGTGTCGGATAGGATGATGTATTCCCAGCCTTTTGATTCAACAATCGGCGTAACTTTAGCCAAAGCTCTGCGGGTATCAATCGTAATGGCGATCAACTGCATGTCATATTCTTCCTGCCAGTCAGGGTATAGATCAGCAATAGCATCGAGTTCAGTCTGACAAGGTTTACACCAGGATGCCCACAAACTGATAACGGTAATCTTACCTGGTTCATCCTCTGTACCTACATATTCCAAAAGATTGGTGCTTTGCCCATCAAGTGTGCGGATCTCAGTATCAGGAAGTTTTTTACCCTTTTTAACTACCGGGTGTTCACGGGCAAGTTCCCCGTCCTGAGCTATAAGGCTAATTGAAAATGTACCTGCTAAAAGTACAACTAATAAAAGTTTGTTTAATCTCATCTTGATCTGTTTGTTTTTTAACTCAAAAGCTGTTTTTAACCCTCATTTGAATGGCCAAACCATGGCTGATCATCCTTTTTTGGAGCTAACTGGCTTTTTTCATGTTCGCAAAATGACTAAATTGATTGTTTATTTTTTTTCCTTCTACTTTTTACGGAAAATTGCAACCACATTCAGTGTTATTGACGTACAAAAGTGTAAACGTCACGATAAAAACGAAAACAAAACTAAACTATTCTAATGAAAGAGATTAAAGTTTTCTTAAAATCCCTGATACTTTTGACCTTTTGTCACCTGGCCAACGCTCAGGAAGATTCGGGCGGTCGAATTTCCGGAAATCTGGAAGCCAATTCAAATTTCTTCATGAAAGATACCCGAATCGGTGCAGCCAATACACCGCAATATGAGCACGAATTGTTCGGAGCGGATGCATGGATGAACCTTAACTACAGTAACTGGGGTTTTGATTTTGGTCTCAGGTTTGATATCTACAACAATTCCTATCTTCCGGATCCGCGAAACTCCTACACGGACGAAGGTATCGGTCGATGGTACATAAAAAAGAAGATTCAGAATCTTGAAATATCAGCAGGATACCTTTATGATCAGGTCGGTAGTGGAATTATTTTCAGAGCCTATGAGCAAAGACCCTTGTTTATCGATAATGCGCTGAAAGGAGTGAGACTGACTTATGATCTTAATGAAGACTGGAAGATCAAAGCTTTTACAGGACGCCAAAAAAATGCGTTTGATGTTTATCAATCAGTGATCAAAGGTGGAAGTATTGAAGGATATATTGCCGGTAAAGAAGGCAGTAAATGGTCGCTGGCCCCGGGATTGGGTGTCGTAGGTCGTACACATAGCAAGGACGCCATTGATGACTTATTTTCAACCATAGGAAGTTATACTCCACAGGATACGGTTAGCATCACCTATAATACTTACGCTTTCTCTTTGTATAATACCCTCACTTTCGGAAAATTTGGCTGGTACGCCGAAGCTGCTTATAAAACCAATGAGACTTTTTTTGACACTTTTGCAGAAAAACATAACTGGGACGGTGGAACATCTGAAGGTAAATTCGTGAGACGCCCGGGTACGGTATTTTACTCGAGTCTGAGCTATGGTACCAAAGGTTTTGGAATCAACATTGAAGGTAAACGGACAGAAAATTTCACTTTCCGTGCCAATCCATTTGTTCAGCTCAACCGGGGTATGATCAACTTTTTACCACCCATGACCCGGATCAATTCCTATCGTCTGACGGCAAGGTATGCTGCAGCTACCCAGGAATTAGGAGAAATGGCCTTCCAGGCAGACATAAACTACAACCCATCCAGAAAATTGAATTTCAACCTCAATTTCTCTAATATCACTGACCTCAATGATGTTCAGTTGTACCGCGAAGTTTATTTTACTGCCAAGTATAAATACAAACGTAAATGGGAGTTATTGGCGGGTATCCAGATGCAACAATACAATCAGGAAATTTACGAGATAAAACCCGGAGTTCCTTTGCTGGAGACTTTGACTCCATTCTTTGACTTCACTTATAAAATTGATCGAAAAAAAGCCATCAGGTTTGAAGGTCAATACATGAGTGTAGGAGATGATAATTATAAAGGAGGTAAACAGGATTACGGTAATTGGATATTTGGTTTGGCAGAGTATACCATTGCGCCAAAGTGGACCTTCACCGTTTCGGATATGTTCAATATCAATCCCGGGGTAAATTCACCCGAAAACACCAACGGCGAAAAAGAATCCATACATTATCCGAGATTTGATATTTATTTCACCCATAAAGCCAACCGCTTTTCGCTAAGTTATGTCAAGCAGGTGGAAGGAATTGTTTGCTCAGGCGGAATTTGTCGATTGGAGCCCGCCTTCAGCGGTGTAAAATTTACGGTTAACTCATCATTCTAAATCAATCAAAGCAACTTAAAACATGCAAAAGATAAAGTTTTTATTTCTGGCGGTTCCATTTCTGTTTTTCTCATGCCAGGAAAAGATCGTACCCATTACCATTATTCAGCCCGAAGGCGATCGTGTAGTAGTATTGGAAGAATTTTCAGGAGGTAGTTGTGTACCTTGTGCCAATGCACATGCGGAGATCGAGAATTTATTGGCCGTTTATCCCGACAACCTGGTGGTAATTACCATGCACACTTTTGTAGGTGGTCAGGGAAATCCTGTTGCAGGAAGTCAGTATGATTTCAGAAATCAGGATGCTCATGACATTTTAGAAAACCTTGGTTTTCCACAAGGAATTCCATCCGGTGTAGTAGACAGAAAACTATTTGATGGAGAGATGGGACTTCAGTTGGGACTCCCAAGCTGGTCCGGAAAAATAGCGGATGAAGTACTAGAACAACCCAAAATCAGTGTTTTTGTCGAAAATGAATACGATGAAAACACCAGAGCCCTTCAAATAAACGTTAACCTATTGCCATTGGAGGACCTCAATGGTGATTTAAGATTAACCGTTGTAATTACAGAAAGTGGCATAATTAATAAACAAGCTACGCCGGATGGTGTTGAAGATAATTATGTACACAACCATATCTTCAGAGATGCCATCTCTAGTGTAGAGGGAGATGCACTTGGAAATCTGAAAGCTCAGGAAAGTAAACTGGTGACATATAGTTACACACTTCCCGAGGCTGACGGTGCAGGACCATGGATACCTGAAAATTGTGAAATTATTGCTTTTGTCAGTTATTCAGGTCAGGGAGGAGAAGACAAAGATGTATTACAGGGCGGACACGCCAAACTTATTGAATAAAAATTTTATATGAAAGGAACGTTCAGGATTGCCAGAATTTCAGGTATACCTTTGAGAATTCACTGGACGTTCCTACTCATTATTGCATGGGTTGTTTTTGTTGGACTGGACGGAGAAGGCTCCGTCAACCTCAACCATTTATCAAATCTGCTCATTTCCGTTTTTACGCTTTTCACCTGTGTCATTTTACATGAACTTGGCCATGCTCTGGCAGCAAGAAGATACGGGATTTCAACCTTAAATATTGTTTTGTTGCCCATCGGCGGAGTAGCTATGCTGGAAAGATTACCTGTTGAACCCAGGCAGGAACTAGCCGTGGCTTTTGCAGGTCCGGCAGTAAACTTTTTGATAGCCTTAGTATTTTTGCCTGTTTTGATGCTGATGGATTCGAGGGTCATCGGAGAGATGTCCAATTTCATCCTGAATATTAATCAAGGAGCTTTTCCGCCATTCAGGTTGAGTTTTTTCCACTGGTTTGTCTTTTTTCTGGTGACCCTAAATATCATTGTCGGGTTATTCAATCTGATCCCGGCCATGCCAATGGATGGAGGACGAGTTCTTAGGGCTTTACTGGCAATAAAATTACCAAGACATAAAGCTACTCAGATCGCCGCAACCATCGGGGCTGTAATTTCGGGGATAATTGTTATTTACGGAGTTTTTAACCAGAATTGGATTCTGGTATTTATTGGCCTATATGTATTTACTTCTGCATTCGGAGAGTTCAGAACCATCAAAAATGAATTGTTCCTGGCAGAAAACAAGGTAAGCCAACTAATGGATACCAACTTTTCACTGATAAGTGAAGAGACATCTTTGAAAAAAGTAGTGGAAGCTTTTACAGTTCAAGACCTCAACTATCTGATCGTTCAGAGAAATTCGGGAGCAGTGGTAGGTATTTTAACGCAGGACAGCGTTTGGGAAGCGGTAAAAAATATTGAGGATCAACATCGATCCATCGGCTCATTTTTTCCTTTTCCAGCTGTAAAAACAGAATTAAATGAAAGCCTGCAGAATGCTCTGGATGCCATGTACACCAATAAAAGAGCAGCACTAACAGTGATGAAAGATAATGAGGTGATGGGAATCATTGACCGGGACACCATCCATCATTTCTTAAAATAAATGGTCCCGGCCATTTCCAACTTCTTCAGGTAGTTATTTTACAAGCCCAATTTCGCAGCAACAAAAGGCATTACATCTTCTGCCTCTCCAGCATACAATAACGCATTGAAAATACTTGAATCAAAGATCATGGTATATCCTTGTTCTTTGGCGACATCTGCAATTGCTTTCTCAGCTTTGGCAATAATCGGTTTCAATAATTCGGCTCTCTTGGCATTCACTTTTTGAACAACTTCCTGTTCGAAAGCCAGGATGGATTGCCTTTCTTTTTCAAGTGCTTCCTCTGTTTCCCTGGCTTTTACAGGCGCCATAGTTTCAGCATTATTGACATAATCTGCAACTTTCTTTTGAAAATCATTGGCCATTTGCTCTCCCTTAGCCACCAGCTGGTTTTGGTAAGCTTCAAGCGTAGCATCGGCTGCTTTTGTCTCAGGCATCGCTGATAAAAGATTTCCAAAATTGAGGTGTCCGTACTTTTGTGCCATACCCATGGTAGCTGACATCAAAATCACTGTAATTAATATTCCTAGTCTCTTCATGATATAAATTTTTCCTGTTTAGACAGCAAAGGTAACCACTGAATAACAGGATTAAAACTATTTAACGAAATGGTAACTTTTTAAAACAAAACAAAAAGTTTTATAAAAAGTGGAATTTTAAAAACAAAAAGTTTATATTTGTAAACCCATTTGATAAATAGTACGGTTATGTCAAACAAATACTTAGCGTTAATACAGTCTAGAGTAAACCATCAATTTGATGAGTTGAAAATTCGTGTCAAAAAAACCACATCCCTAATAAAAGCCAAGGTAAATGCTTATTGGTTTAAAGCAGCCTTGCTGGGTGTCGCAGTCTGGATGTTTTATATTAAGGATGTAAGTATTAATCTAAATCTAAAAGCCAAGGCAAGTAATTTAATGGCAGTCCAATCCAGTGAGCAAATTAGCAATATGGATGATTTGGAAGCTAAACCTCAAAACACTTCACTTGTTAACAAAAAATCAGAAAAGAAATCAGGTTCAAAGGCAAAGAAAGAAGAAGATGACAACCTCATGAATACTTATTCTAATCTGCCATTTGATGGTAATTCACTGGAGCTATCCGATTCTGAGCGAAGAAAACTGGAGAAAATTCAAAAACAAAAAGCATATGTGAAAAAATATGCTGATCTGGCCAAAAAGGAAATGAAGGATTACGGTATTCCTGCAAGTATTACTTTGGCACAGGGTTTATTGGAAAGTAATGCAGGGGAAAGTAAACTTGCCAAAAATAATCGTAATCATTTTGGCATGAAATGCTTTTCGAGAAAATGTAAGAAAGGTCATTGCAGTAATTTCACCGATGATTCTCATAAAGATTTTTTTAAGATTTTTAAAACGCCTGCAGATAGCTACCGTGCGCACAGCAAGCTTTTGAGAAATGGCAGCCGCTACAACGGATTATTCAAACTCAAAAAATCAGACTACAAAGGTTGGGCTAGGGGACTGAGAAAAGCCGGCTATGCCACGGATCCTAATTACGATAAGAAACTTATCAGATTGATAGAGGAATTGAAATTATATAGGTACGATAAATAATTGTGAAAGCAGGAATACTATTTCTCTGAGAAATAGTATTTCTTTCCTTTTTTTATTTCGCTGGCAAAATCTTTCCTTCGGCTTCACCAAATCCGATTCTCACCCCATCCTTTTCGCAAAAACCTCTCATTATCACACTATCTCCATCCTGGATAAACTTTCTTTCCGAACCGTCAGGCATTTCCACAGGTTTGGTTCCTTTCCAGGATATTTCCAGCATAGATCCGTAAGAATCCGGGGTAGGACCACTGATGGTTCCTGATGCATAAAGGTCTCCCACATTGATATTACATCCATTCACCGTATGGTGCGCCAATTGCTGGCACATATTCCAGTACATATACTTGAAATTAGACCTTGATACAACCTTGCCTTCAGATTCTTCCGGTTTTATTTCAACTTCCAAATGGATATCATAATTCTTTTGACCTTCATATTGTAAGTAAGGCAGCACTTCAGGATCCTGTTTTGGCCCCTGAACTCTGAATGGTTCCAATGCTTCCAGTGTAACTATCCAAGGAGAAACTGTTGAAGCAAAGTTTTTGCCCAAGAATGGCCCAAGGGGAACATATTCCCATTTTTGAATATCTCTTGCGGACCAGTCGTTGAATAAAATCAATCCAAAAATATAATCCTCAGCTTCTGAAGTAGGTATTGAGTCACCCAATTGGGTCTTTTTCCCAATCACAAAACCCATTTCCAATTCAAAATCCATCAACCTGCATGGTCCGTAAACTGGCTGGTCACTATCTGCCGGGATCATTTGTCCTTTTGGTCTGTGGATATCTGTTCCGGAAACAACTATAGATGAAGCTCTTCCATGATAACCTACCGGTAAATGACGCCAGTTAGGCAACAGAGCATTATTGGGATCCCTGAACATGGTCCCTACATTAGTCGCATGCTCTATACTTGAATAAAAATCCGTGTAATCCTGGATCTTTATCGGCATCTGCATATCGACATCTTTCCTATTCACCAAAAACTGTTTTGCTTTGGATTCGCCATTCCATTTGCCCGGAATATCCTGGAGGATTTCTGACAAGCGGTTGCGTAATTCACTCACCTTTTCTTTACCCTCCGCCATCAGGTCATTCAGGTATTCGCTGGAAAAAACATCTGAATTTATCCTTAAACCTTCCAGTAGTCCATGATAGTCTAATTCCACAAGGTCAACTACATACTCTCCAATGGCAGAACACACTCGTTTTTCACCAAAGGTGGTTTCAAAAACACCAAAGGGTAAGTTTTGAATTGGAAAATCTGATCCTGGTAAAACATCTACCCAGGATTTAAGTTTTGGATTATTTGCTTTGATCATTGATTAGGTTTTTCAAATTTTAATACATCGGACATCCACAATCTGAAGTACGACAGGCAATCATTGTCAACATCATTAAACCGAGTATTGCCCAGACAAACCAGCGTTTTTTATTTTGCATTTTCAACTATTTTGAAACGTTGAATAATATCTTTGGGTTTGAAGATAAATCTTTTAGTTTGAATAAATCGCTTTCCAGATTATTAATTACTCCGCTCAACTGGGGTCTTGGACATGCTACAAGGTGTATTCCTATCATCCAGTACTTCAACCAAAAAGGTTGGGAAGTAATCATCGCAGGCGATGGTGAATCCATTGAGTTACTCAAAAAAGAATTTCCTTCATTGACATTTCTCAATCTTCCGGGATATCATATTAATTACCGGTTCAATAATATGTACTTCAATATTTTATTTCAAATCCCAAAAATAGTAATTGCGGCTTTGAAAGAAAATTTTGCCATAAGAGAAATTGTCAGGACTCAACAAATTGATTTGCTTATCTCTGATAATCGGTTTGGATGTTTTTCAAAATCCGTAAAAAGTATTTTTATTACCCACCAAATCAATATCCTCGTTGGTTTCAAACCACTGCAAAAACCAGTAAACTTTTTCAACCATTGGATTATAAAGAGATATGATGAATGTTGGATTCCTGATTTTCCGTCCAATCGATTAGGCGGCCAGTTGTCAGGAGGTGATGATGTTCCCAATTCAAAACATATTGGTTTATTATCGAGGATGAAGAAGTTGGATGTTCCTGTTGTTTGGGATCTCGTGGTTGTTCTTTCCGGACCGGAACCACAGAGAAGTAAATTTGAAAAACTTATCTTTAAGCAGTTGGCCGCACTCAAGCTTAAGTCCGTTGTCATTCAGGGTAAACCCGGAAAACGCATCCACCGGTCCATTGACGAAAACACCAAATTAATTTCATACGCAACATCCGATGAACTTAATGAGATGATGTGTGCTTCCCGCCTAATCCTTTGTCGATCAGGTTACAGTAGTCTTATGGATCTTGCAGCTATAGCAAAAAACGCTGTTTTGGTGCCTACTCCCGGACAAACCGAACAGGAATATCTTGCTGATAATTTGATGGAACAGGGTGTTTTCTATTCTGAAAGACAAAAACATTTCTCACTTTCAAGAGCCATTGGAGAGGCTTCAAAATTTCGAGGTTTTAATTTTAGCCAGGTGGATAATATTTTTTTTCGTACTTTGTAGACCTTAATTGCTCCCAATTTTCAACCTTTTATACTATGTCCAGATCATCTCTTTTTTATTGCCTGACCATTCTTTTATTGGTAACCATCCTTGGATGTAAAAATGAACCTACACAAAACCAGGCTGTGGAAGATACTTCTGAATTAGCCGTTGATACGGTTATCTTCGATGAGGAATTGGCCACCAGGCTTGGCGCTGATGACTATGGGATGAAACCCTACGTTATGGCCTTTTTAAAATCCGGTCCTAACCGGTCCCAGGATAGTCTTGAAACCTCAAGGTTGCAACGTGCTCATCTCGATAATATCACAAAAATGGCAGAAGCAGGTCAACTTTTGGTGGCCGGTCCTTTCCTTGATGATGGGGAGATTAGGGGAGTCTTCATTTTTAACGCAACGATGGAAGAGGCCAGAAAACTGACGCAGACCGATCCAGCCATTCAGGCCGGCAGACTTGAAATGGAACTTCATCCATGGTACGGACCTGCATCCCTTGTTATGACTAAAGAAATCAGTGAGAAAATTTCCAGAAAAGGTATTTAAGAAGGCTTCTTATTGTATTTGGTCATCGTATGTGCCAATCCAATAGTGGCAAAGCTCTTGACTGTTTCGGTAGCATTTTTGATGATATCGGGTAATTTATCTTTTTCTTCCTCTGACCATTCTCCAAGTACAAACCCTACTTGTCCTCCCTTGGCATGGCCTCGTCCGATTCCTACTCTCAACCGGGCATAGTTATTACCACCGCACATTCTGTCGATATCCTTAAGACCGTTGTGTCCACCGTCACTGCCTTTTCCACGTAACCTTTGAACGCCAAAATCCAGATTGAGATCATCAATAATCACCAAAAGGTTTTCCTTATTGATCTTGTGCTTTTGCAACCAAAACCTCACAGCTTTTCCACTCCTGTTCATATAAGTGGAAGGTTTCAGCAAAATGAAGGTTCTTCCTTTAAATTTGAACTGAGCAAGATCTCCAAGTTGGTCATCCTTAAATTCAACATCAAATTCTTTTGCCAGTGCATCCACCACATCAAAACCTATATTGTGGCGGGTATTATCATATTCAGCCCCCATGTTGCCAAGGCCAGCGATCAGGTATTTCATCGGATCAGGTTCAATCTCTTTTATGCCAAACAGCTTTTTAAGCCAATTCATTAAATGTCTATATTTTTTGCAAAAATAGAATGTTTTCAAAAAAACCACGTTTTATCCACATAGTTTGAATACTTCATTTCTAAAAACGATTTACCATGAAAAGTTCCCTTTTGACACTTTGCCTTTTCTTTTTATTCACATCGACAAACTTTTTTGCACAGGAAGTACCAAAATGGATCCATGGCTCCTGGCAAGGAGTGGGTTATCAATCTCCAACCAACAGCGCCTGGGAAATTGACCTTAAATATGACCCCACCACCAAAGAATTTTCAATTAATTACCCCAGCCTGGGATGCAGTGGTCAATGGAAACTACTGGAATCGGAAACCAACAGGATAGTTCTGGTCGAACAAATTACCGAAGGCATGGACAAATGCGATAATAATGTAAAAGTAATAGTCAATTATGTAGACGAAGCATACATCAGCGTTTCCTATTTTCTGCCAAAAATTATTGACAACGTAGTAGCCTATTCTGTTTTAAAACGAAAAAGCAAAAAAGTAAAAAAAACCTAAGGATCAGAAACCATCAAATAAGGTAGGTTGTTCAGGAACTTCTTTATGTAAATGTGGAGCATTATTCCTGACTGAGTTGACATCTGTTGATACCCGGTAGATGTCAAGTATTCCATTTTCCGGAGTTTTTAACATTGGCAGAACCTTTTCAACAGGTTGGTCTTTTAACCAGAGATTCCATTGATCCTTATTTTCAAAGATCACCGGCATTCGATTGTGGACAGAAGCCATTTCTTCATTCGGTTCTGTGGTAATAATAGAAAAGCTTTTAACAATATCTTTCCCATCTGTCCAACTGTCCCAAATCCCCGCCACCACCATCAGTTGATCCTCTTTCATTTTTATTCTGTAAGGTATCTTTTGGGAACTCGTGCGCTTCCATTCGTAAAAACTATCCACAACCACTAAACAACGTCTCTTTTTTATTGGTGTCCTGAAGGAAGGTTTGGATTCGATGCCTTCACTTCTCGCATTGATCAGTCTCGCTGCTCCCGAAGTATCCTTTGCCCAATAGGGAACAAGACCGAATCTATACAACTGCAGCAGATTGGGTTGGGCATTGGTAATAACATAACTTTCCTGGGTAGGAGCTATATTATAACTGATTTTGAGGTCATTGTTAATATGGAGTTCATCCCCAAAGGTTTCCTGGATTTTTTTAGCTGTAACAGCAAACGAAAAGCGTCCACACATGTTGAATATATATTTATTAACACCCTAAAAATACGAACATTATAAGACATTAATAATCAAGGGATTGCAAAAAGTAGTTATCAACAATAATTTTGTGGATTACTGTGTAAACCCTTATTAATTTTCCACAGTAATCCACAAAAGAATAAAATATCATTTTTTCAACAATTAGATAAAGTCAAAATCGGGGAAAACCTATGTAGATATTCACATTAAATCGGATTTATCCATACACGTTGATAAATAAATTTATCCAGATATAAACAAATCCACAAGCTGTGCATAAGTTTGTAAAATATTAATAATCAATAGCTCTTAATGTTAAATCAATGTGAATAATATATTAAGCTTGTTGAAAACTTTAAATAAAAATTTTTCCTGATTTTTTTATCCACGTATTAACATCACTAATAATAATAGGGGTTTTTAAAAATTATATTAATAAGATTATTAAAGAGGGTTATGAAAAACGAAATAAAAGCAAACACAAAACAAGGATATGCTAAATCAGTCAAGATCTGGCTGATCATAGGATTGATCATGATTTTTTTCCAGGTGGTCATTGGAGGGGTTACCAGATTGACCGGCTCCGGCTTATCGATAACCAAGTGGGAAATCGTTACAGGAACCTTACCTCCATTAAATGCGGAACAATGGGAAGAGACCTTTGATCTTTACAAGGAAACGCCTCAGTATAAAAAGATCAATGAAGGAATGACGATGAAAGAATTCAAGTTTATTTTCTTCTGGGAGTATTTTCATCGCCTCTGGGCGCGTTTAATGGGATTTGTGTTCATAATACCGTTTGTGATTTTTTGGTTGAGGAAAAAGATCGACAAGCCTTTAATGAAACGATTAGGGGTTGTAGTCCTTATGGCGGCCATTGTGGCCTCTTTTGGTTGGATCATGGTGGCTAGTGGATTAGCAGACCGACCATGGGTAAATGCCTACAAATTGGCCTTGCATTTATCGCTTGCTTTCATTTTGTATTGTTATTTGTTGTGGACAATTTTTAAAGTGATTAATGTACCAAAAGAAGTTATCCACAGTAAGCTGTTGAAAAGCAATACATTGGCTCTTTTGATAATTCTGTGCTTTCAAATAATACTCGGGGGAATCAACTCAGGAATGAAGGCTGGAATGTATTATCCTTCATGGCCGGATATGAACGGGGTGATGGTTCCGACCATCCTTTTGGATAGTGCTAACTGGACTGTTGAAAACCTTGTTAATTACGATGATTTTTCCTTTATGCCGGCATTGATGCAGTTTGTACATAGAGGGATAGCTTATATCTTGGTTATCAAGGGCTTATGGTATTTTATCAAGTTCTTCAGAAGCGAGTTATCCAGCCGATTTAAAGGAGGCTTAATCATGTGGATAAGTATGTTGATAATACAGGTTTTATTGGGGATATTTACGGTGCTATATTGCATAGGGCAGGTACCTGTAGGGCTAGGTGTTTTACACCAGGCAGGTGCATTAGTATTGTTAAGTATTTCTATGTTTTTGTTGTATTTGCAAGGGAAACCAAACACTTAGTTTAGACTGTTGAAAAGCTGTGGAAAACTACGTTATCCCCATAGTTATTAACATAAAAAAAGAGCCGTAACCAATTCCTGGTACGGCTCTTTTTTTATCAGTTTTTTATAAATCAGACAGTTATAGATTCTGCCATTTTTTTATAGACGCCGCTCTTCAATTTAACAGCAACCTCTTTAAAGGCTTCTATAGTGAGCTTAATATCTTCTTCAGTATGAACTGCTGTAGGAATAAGTCTCAACAGGATCATTCCTTTTGGAATAACCGGGTAAATAACCAAAGAACAGAAAACATTGTAATTCTCCCTCATATCTCTCACCAACACAGTAGCTTCAGCTACTGTACCATCCATGTAAACCGGAGTGACACAAGCATTGGTATTTCCAATGTCGAAACCATTTTCCACAAGTCCTTTTTGAAGCATATTTACATTCTTCCAAAGATTAGCCTTGTGCTCAGGATTTGTTCTCAACATTTCAAGGCGCTTCATGGCACCGATCACCAATGGCATTGGCAAGGATTTGGCAAAGATCTGTGAACGAACATTATACCTCAGGTATTCAATCACATCTTTATCTCCACCGACAAAGGCACCAATACTGGCCATGGATTTTGCAAATGTTGAAAAGTAAAGATCGATTTCATCCTGACATCCCTGCTCTTCACCGGTTCCGTATCCCGTTTCACCTTGAGTGCCAAAACCGTGGGCATCGTCAACCAGCAAACGGAAATCAAAACGATCTTTCAATGCAACGATCTCTTTGAGAATTCCCTGCTCTCCACGCATACCGAATACTCCCTCTGTGATAACGAGGATACCTCCGCCACTTTTCTCTGCTATTACCTGGGCTTTTTCCATCTGCTTTTCAAAGCTTTGGATATCATTGTGCTCAAATGGCAATCGCTTGCAAAGTTGCATCCGAATACCATCATAGATACAGGAATGGTTATCCTTATCATAGACTACCACATCATGGCGATCCAGCAGAGCATCTATGACCGACATAATACCTTGGTAGCCGAAATTGAGTAACATGACTTCCTCTTTTTTTACGAAATCCGCCAGCTCTCTTTCCAGTTGCTCGTGGTATTTTGTTTCACCGGTCATCATCCTGGCACCCATAGGTGTTGCAAGACCCCACTCTTTGGCTGCATCGGCATCAACCTTTCTGATTTCAGGATGGTTGGCCAGTCCGAGATAGTTATTAACACTCCAGACAATCTTTTCTTCTCCCTGGAATTTCATCCTTGGTCCAATCTCGCCTTCCAGTTTTGGAAACATGAAATAACCATGTGCGTAGGAAGCCCATTTTCCTAAAGGCCCCATTTCTTGTTTGAGCTTTTGAAATATATCCATTATAGCTACTTTTAAGTTGTTATTATGTACCAGGCAAGAGGGTGTTCATTAACTCACCTGGTTTAAGTGATTTGCAAAATTAGCTATTGGCACGGAATAATTGAGTTTATTGTGCCGTTTATTTTCACAGCTTAATACGGGATCAAACTGCCAAAATTGACTTAAAAGCAGAAGGAATGAAATGAAATGAATTTTTCAATGGATTACCAGACTTTTTCTGCCTGATTTTTATCCACCCATTGACTCCATTTTTTATTGTAGGTATGTACTTGCTTAGTTACTTCTTCATTTTTGTCAACCACAGGATTTCCTCGGTTCACCCATTCAAAAATGCTGCCATATAAATTATGCACATCTGTATATCCCATCTTTTTTAGACGCTCTCCGATCTTTTCACTTCGGTACCCTACAGAACAGTAAACTACTATTTTAGCATCTTTTGGAATGGATTTAAGTTTCTTTTTCTCAAGGTTATTATAACCAATGTATTGAGCACCTTTTATGTGACTGATATCGTATTCCTCCTTTTCCCGGGCATCGAGAATGATGACATCATCCTGTTGTTCTTTTAATTTATCAACATCTATGACTGGTACACTGTAACTAATAAGCTGATCCACCTTTTTATCAAAATTTACATTCATACAGTTTGCATTATCAGGACGTGCCTCCTGTCCAAAACATAAAACAGGAACAATTAGAATAAATAACAGAATAGTGGATTTTAAAAACTTCATGCCTTGAGTGTATTTATTTTTTTGACGATGAATCCAATTTAAGGTTACATAATAAACGTTCAAAAAAAGAGAGATGTTGGATTAATCCATCTGTAATGGTCCCCGGCCGACTTTATCTTTGATCCATTGGCCATTTTCACAATAGGGTAAAAGTTCTGAAGTGATGAAATCCTGTACCTGGGTTTTGACTTCATCCGGATATAATAAATGAAGATTTGGACCAGCATCAAGACTGAAGTACAAAGGAATTTTCATTTCTTTTCGAAAATGATGAATCTTTTCAATCATCAATAAGGTATTTGGTTTAATCAGGATGTAGGGCGGGTTTGAACTCATCATTAACGCATGTAAAACGAGGGCTTCACTTTCTGCAATTTTTCCAAAAGCTTCCACATCTCCCTGTTGCAAAATTTGTTTGAGATTTCTCAGTCTGTTTCTTGCTTGTTTGTATCTGTTGTCGGCATAAATATTTTCATCCATCAATCCGTGTCCTGCCCGGCTGGAGACGGACTTCTCACCTTTGCTGACGATTAGAATATCATCGTGGTAGGTTTTAAAAACTTCATGCGTATCATCAACAGGAATAGCAAACAGGTCAGAAGAACCTTGCCATTCAGGATTTTCTCCCCAAAGGGCCAAACCCGGATAAATTGATCGGCATGCACTTCCTGACCCAAGCCTTGAAACAAATGATGCTTTTTGACGAAAAGCGGCATCATCATCAAGAGTGTTAAAATATTTATGTTCCAGACTGCATAGGCATAATGACAAAGCACTCATACCAGAGGCAGAGGAAGCGATCCCTGCAGAATGAGGAAAAGAGTTTTTTGATTCGATATCAAAATGAAATTGTTTCAGAAAAGGAAAAATATCTATGATGCTCTCGAAGAACTTTACCGTTTTATTTTTGAACTGTTCATTTGGCGTTCCGTCAAAAATGAAATTCATAGAAATTTCATTATAGGTGCCATCCACATCTTTTGGTCGATAAGCAAGTGTGGTTTCTGAATAAGCGTTTTCCAAAGTAAAACTGATGGAAGGATTTCTCGGAAGCTGATTTCCATGTTTACCCCAATATTTTATGATGGCAATATTGGATGGACTTCGCCAGGTGATTTTGCCTTCCTTTGCTTTGGCTGATTCAATGACGAGTTGCGGGTTTTTATAATTGAGCATAATTTTCGATTCGTTTCAACAAAGATAATTTTTATAAGAAACAGGTTTCAGTAAAAAATGTTTAAAACATATTTATTTTTAAAACATATAAAATATTTTTAATTTAAATATTTTTAGCTAAAACTTTGAAAATTGTATTTCATCTAAAAAAATGTAAATTTTCTCGTGTTCACACAGAAATCCGCTCTTAGTCGTTGTACAGTATATAAAATATGGAAAACACGAGAAAAATGGAGATGTAATAAAAAAATCAAATTTTCATTTTTGAAATGCAAATTTGGAGAGATGACAAATTTTTGAGTTTAGCAGAAATTGGAAAACGGTTTTTTCTTCTCAAGGTAGGTTGGTTTTCGATTGATAAATAAATCATTTCAGATTTTGGCAATGATATTTTTGTTGTAATGGATGGAAGGAGGATCAAATTTGACTCACTTTTTACTAAGAAGAAATTCAAAATTTCATCAAAAATATCTTCATTCTTTCGATACCCAATTGGTGAATTTTGGTAAAAGGAAAGTGGAGAATTATTGATTATTCATTTTAGGTTTACGAAGTGAAAGTAATTTAATTACCCTTTGGTCATTTTAACCTTCACTTAGAATACTAAAATAGAGTTTTAATTTTTCTAATTATGATTTGATCTATACCGAAAAATGCTTTATATGGAATGTTCCACGTGGAACATTCTGGGTTCAAATCAGCGCTCCAGGGTGAAAAAAAATAATAGAATTGGAACAATCTTTTACAAGATGGAACAAAATATAGAGCAGCACCAGGAGGAATATTTTAGGAGGTTTTCTAATTTTGAGAGTTCAGATTAGCCATTATTTGAGCAAAAACTGATTGAATTGATATTATAAGAATTGTTGAATTTTTGATTTAAGGTCATATCAAGACCTCCAAAAAGAGGAGTTCATCGAAAAGAAAAGAGGCAACTTTTTGCTAAAAGTTGCCTCCTGGAGTCTATCAATATCCTTTGTTTTGACTCAAATATGTAAAAGTGGTTGACCTGAAATCTGGTCTTATTTGAAGTTATTAAGCAAAAAACCTTTGAAGGGGTCGTAGTCAATCGACATATTATGAGCTTCTTTTTTTAGATCTGCAAGTCTGCTTAATCTTTCAGGGACGTCTATTTCATATCCTAAAATGTCTTCCATGTCATCTTTGAATTTGGAAGGGTGGGCCGTTTCAAGGATTATACCAGTGGTGTCTTTATGGTTCTCCTGGAAAGATTTTAGCGCAAGATAACCCACTGCTCCATGTGGATCGATGGTATAATTGAATAAATCTTTTACTTCCTTGACAGCCTTTTTTGTTTGCTCATCCGTAAAGGCATAGCCCGAAATATCTTCTTTCATAGTGTTCCACGTGGAACATTCATCTCCATTAACTGCTTTATATATATCCAACATACGGGCAAAATTAGATGGATTGCCAACATCCATGGCATTTGAAATAGTTCGGATAGATGCTCTGGGATTGAATTCACCACTGTCTAAATACTCAGGAACAACATCATTAACATTAGTAGCGGCTATAAAATGGTGGACAGGAAGGCCCATTTTTTGAGCCAAAAGTCCTGCAGTAAGGTTGCCAAAGTTGCCGCTTGGAACACAGAAAACGACGTTTTTATCTTGTCCTTTTATCTGCTTCCAGGCCTCGAAGTAATAAAATGACTGAGGAATTAACCTGGCAATATTGATAGAATTAGCTGAGCTTAGCTGTAATGTTTGGTTTAATTCATGATCCAGAAAGGCTTGTTTTACGAGTGCCTGACAATCATCAAAGGTACCATTGACCTCCAATGCTGTGATGTTTTTTCCAAGTGTAGTCAATTGCTTTTCCTGTAAATGACTGACCTTGCCGGAAGGGTAGAGGATGACTACCTGGATGCCAGGAGTGTCATAAAAGCCGGCTGCAACTGCTCCACCAGTATCTCCCGAAGTAGCCACGAGAATGATTAATTCCTGTGATTGACCCTGGTAAAAGTGACTCATGAGGCGAGCCATAAACCTTGCTCCAAAGTCTTTGAAAGCCAGAGAAGGTCCATGAAATAACTCTAATACATGCTTTTGTTCATCCAATTTTACGACAGGAGCAGGGAAGTTTATAGCTTCTTCTACAATAGATTTGATCTTGTCATCCGGAATAATTCCCTGGAAAAGGGCTTTACAAACTTCAAAACCGATAGCTTCAAAACTGTAATCGTCGATATTTTTAAAGAAAGACTCTGGTAGTTTTGGGACGATGGAAGGCATGTATAAACCCTTGTCTTCAGGTAAACCTTTTAAAACGGCTTCCTTTAAGGTGACAATATTGGATGGATTATTGGTTGAATATAGCTGCATGATAATGATGATTATTACGGAATTTAAAACTTAATAGCACCTTCCTGGTTGATCTTTGAAAGGTATAAAGTGTGTTCAATTTTGTTGTCAGAAAAGATCTTGACCATAGCTTCGCCTACATTTTCGGCATCAAGACTATTGGCAGAAAGGGCAAAAATGGAAGGGCCTGCACCTGAAATACTACATCCTAAAGCCCCCGCTTGTAAAGCGGCTTCCTTCACTTCATAAAAGTGAGGGATCAAACTCGCCCTTTGAGGTTCGACGATTACGTCTTTTAATGAGCGTTTGATCAACTCTAAATCTGAATTGTAGAGACCAATAATGAGTCCTCCAAGATTACCTCCCTGGGCAATGGAGTCCTTGAATGGAACTTTATCTGCTAAAATATTCCTGGCATCCTTAGTCATAACATTGATCTTTGGATGAATAACACTGGCATATAATCCGGAAGGGGCGGGTAGTCGGTGGACGTCAAAAGTTGCATTATCACGAATAAAAATAATGCCCCCGATTAGAGAAGGGGCAACATTATCTACATGTAAAGATCCGCTGGCGAGTTCTTCTCCCATCGCTGCAAATGGTAGAAGATCTCTTTTTTTAAGAGGTCTTCTCAGTAGTTCATTGATTGCCATAACACCTGCCACCGCACTCGCGGCACTTGATCCCAAACCACTTCCAAAGGGCATCTTTTTATGAATCTCCAATTCTATGCCTCTGTCCTGTTCCCCTAAATGTTCCAGCAATTTAAGTGCAGCAAATCCAGCAGTGTTTTTCTCTACCTCATAAGGCAGCTTTCCTTTTGCTCCCGTGATCTTTGTTATCCTTAATCCGGGCTTGTCTGAAAGGCGTGCAATGATCTCATCACCGGGTTTTTCCAGTGCAAATCCCATAGTATCAAAGCCACAGGCCACATTAGCCACAGAAGCAGGAGCAAATACCTTAATTCCAGTACTCATTTATTGTAATATATTGATATTCAGTTATTTATGTTGAATTTTTGTTGTATTTTGTAAAATTAGCAGTTACTTTGGATAAAATCCCATTTTATTCAAGGATTATGAACAAAATCAGAAACGGGTTGGAGGTTTTATACCTCACAACCCGCTTCTCAAGAGAAATAGTCATTCCTTAATTACGTAATGTAATTTCCAATTTTTAATATCTCTGCAAATACACCGGCGGCAGTTACTTCAGCTCCGGCACCTGGTCCTCTGACGACCAATGGTCTTTCATTGTATCTGTCCGTTTTGAAAACGATCATATTATCGCTTCCATCCAAAGCGTAAAACGGATGATTTGAATCTACTGCTTCAAGGCCAATGCTTGCTTTCCCGTTGTCAAGTTTTGCGACCATTCGCAATACACAATTTTTCTCGGTTGCGTCTTTGAGTAATTTATCAAAGTAGTCATCCGCTTTTTCAAGTTCAACAAAAAAGTCATCAACCGATTTTGCTTTTTGGCAAGCCTCCGGTAAAATGTTTTTGATCTCCACATCTTCGGCTTCTATGTTAAGTCCGGTTTCCCTGGCAAGGATGATGAGTTTCCTTCTTACGTCAATTCCATTAATATCAATTCTTGGGTCCGGTTCAGTGAAACCTTTTTCACCAGCTAGTTTAACTAATTGACTAAATTTTGTACCAGGTTTGAAACTATTAAAAATGAAAGACAATGAACCAGAAAGCACTCCTTCAATTTTTAATATGGTATCACCACTATCGATCAGATCGTTCAAAGTTGAAATGACGGGAAGACCAGCTCCGACATTTGTCTCATACATAAATTGTACTCCTCTTCTGTTGGCAATATTTTTTAGACGAGTATATTGAAGGTAAGAAGATGAGGTAGCAATTTTGTTTGGAGTGGAAATAGATATACTCGAATCCAGGATAGATTCATAATGACCGGCAATCATTTCATTGGCAGTATTATCCACGAAAATAGTATTGGAAAGATTCATATCTTTCATTTGTTCTATAAATCCCGGAATATTACTTACGATCTCTGATTTTTCCAGTGCTTTCTCCCATGTATTTAAATTAATGCCATCTTCGCTAAATGTCATCTTTTTGCTATTTGATAGTCCGATGACTTTTAATTCAATGGATTGTTGCGCTTTAAGGTGTTTCGCATGAGCTTTGATCTGTTTAAGCAATGTACTTCCTATAAGACCAACACCAATTATGAATAAGTGTAGCTCTTTAGTGTCCGAGAGGAAGAATGCTTCATGTAAAGCATTTAGTGCTTTGGCTTCATCAGGTCTGTCGATGACAACAGAGATATTTAGTTCGGAAGATCCCTGGGCAATGGCTGTAATGTTGATACCATTTTTACCAAGCGCCTGAAAAAGTCTCCCGGATATGCCCGGCCTGTATCGCATGTTTTGTCCTATGATGGCAATAACCGAAAGGTCGTCTTCCACCTTAACAGGATCGACCTTTCCGGAATTCATTTCATACTCAAAAGTTTTTTCAATTTGCCGCTTGGCTTTTTTTGCCATCGATGGTTGAATGGCAAAACTTATGGAATGCTCTGAAGATCCCTGGGTAATAAGGATTATATTGATGCCTGCATCTGCAAGTGATCCAAATAATCTGCCGGCAATTCCCGGAACTCCAAAGAGACCGCTTCCCTGAAGTGTGAGTAACGCGATGTCTGTTATGGATGAAATTCCTTTGACAGGAAGATCGTTAGGATCTCCCTTATCGGTAATGAGTGTTCCGGGATTATCAGGTTCAAAAGTATTTTTGATCTGAACCGGAATTTTTTTATTGAGTGCTGGCTGTAAGGTTGGCGGATAAATAACCTTTGCACCGAAGTGAGACATTTCCATCGCTTCCGCATAAGTCATGGAAGGAATAGTAAATGCTTTTTTTACTTTTCTTGGATCAGCAGTGAGAACGCCATTTACATCAGTCCAAATTTCCAGCAGGTCTGCATCAAGGGCAGCTGCCAATAATGAGGCTGTATAATCAGAACCCCCGCGGCCAAGGGTTGTTGTCAGCGTGCCTTTTGTAGAAGAGATAAAACCTGTTACAATTTGCACCTCCGGATGATTTCCGAAATATTCTTTGATATTGGAGAAAGTAAGATCCATCAGTACATTAGCTGAACCAAAGTTTTTATCTGTTTTGATAATTTTTCTGGCATCCAGATAAGAGGATGGGATTCCGGCTTGTTGCAGTGCAGCCTGGATGATGTAGCACGAATTCCGTTCTCCAAAACTCAGCACATAATCCATTGTACGGGGAGAGGCTTCCCTGACCAGAAAAATACCATGAAGTAAATTTTTGAGTACCTCGTGATTTTTTTCCAGTTTTGGTTTTGAAAGTTCTACGTTTTCTTTGGTGAGCAGATCTTCAATGGCATCCATATGCCTCTGGCTGAATTGCTCAAAAAGTTCCAGATATGTTTCATCACCCTTCGAAGCTAGTGAACTCATTTCAATTAATGAATCCGTAACTCCGCCGAAAGCTGAAAATACTACTGCAAATTTTTCTCCTTGTGCGTAATAGCTCTTTAAGATGTCCATGATCATCCGAATGCGCTCTGGTTTGGCAACGGAAGATCCTCCGAATTTTAATACCTTCATTACTGTGAAAATTTTGACTGGTCAGGCTGTGACTTGCAAAAGTATATTTTTTTTAGGAGTAATGCTATATGGCCCACGTTTCAGTATTTAAAGAATTAAGCTGAAGTGGAATCTCTAAAGGCCGGCATTTGGTGAAATTTGCGATAAGGGATTAAAACAGTATATTTACAATAATGATGGTTTTCCCTCTTTTTATAAACCTGAAATTTGAAAAGCAAATGAAAAACTTAGCATACCTACTTTCCTTTCTTTTAATCTTTTTATCATTTAATGCTTGGATGAATTCTTGGAAATCGATATTGAATATATTTGACATTAACAGGCCAATTTTCTAGTTGAAAAAATAGTTTTATTAAGCCTGGGGGGGTTATTGAGTTTAAAATTGTAGGCAATACTTATAAGATAATATGCAGCTGTTAGTCGTTCTTTTACAGATTTTTTTCGCCAATAATTAAATTGATTATCAGCTTCTTTGAATGTTTGAGTTTTGAATTTTGCTCGATCAAGTCGATATGAAGTATTTTTTTCCATCGTTTTAAAATTGTTTAAAGCATTGCCAGCGCCTCATTTTCCTTCTTCCTCATAATGGATTTTTCTTCCTCAGTTTTATCACCATATCCACATAAATGCAGCACCCCGTGGATGATAACCCGGTGTAATTCGTCTGAAAAGGAGGTTTCAAATTTACGGGCATTTTCTTCCACTCTTTCCACACTAATGAAGATGTCACTGTGGATAAGGGGAGGGTCTGAATAAGGAAAAGTGATGATATCGGTAAGTGTGTCGTGGTTGAGGTATTCGACATTTATTTTGTGCAGGTATTCATCACCGCAAAGGATGAAATTGATCTGGCGGAGTGTTTTTTCTTCTCTGGAAATAATAGATTTTACCCAATCGGATACAGCAGGTTGTTGACTGAGAATAAAATCTGTATCTTCTGAAAAAAACTGGATAGGTGTTGGGCTGCTGTCTTCTAAACTTTCGTCAAATTCCGGAAAAAAATCTTCAGACATTAGCGGATTTTGAATTGCATTTCTACAGTTCTTCCATTATTGGAGTATTTCATGTTGTCCGAAAGTTCACGCATGATTAAAACCCCTCGGCCACCGCATTCTTCGATATTTTCAGTGCAACAGGGGTCGCTGACATTATTAGGATCAAAGCCCCGGCCCTGGTCTGATACGCTGATAGTCAATTTGTTTTTCAACCTGCGTAATTGTATCTGAACTTTTTTGGATTCGTCTTTAGAGTTGCCATGGATGATGGCATTATTTACGGCTTCGGTAAGACTAATAAGAATGTTGCCATATTGATTAGGACTTAGTTTAAATTCTTCTACGAGTTTTTGTACAAAGCCATCAATCATTGAAATGTTTCTTGGATTCGATCTCAATTCAAGGCTTAATAATCCCGCTCTCACCATGTAATTAGAAGTTTTTGTTTGTAAATTCAAAGCAAATAATGTGCCAACTGAAATAACACGTTAGGGCCGAATATGTTCAAGAAGAATATGTGTAGGATTATGGCGTGTGGTTTTTTTATACCGTGTTTAATTTCACAACGCGATTACAAATCTAAGGGTTTTTCAACAATAAATCAAGGGCTCAAGGCATTGTAGGCCTTGATTTGGGGTTGTTTTCGTTAAAAAAACACTAAGTCAAGAGTTGAAGTTTATTTCATATTTGGAAAAATTACCAATAACAAAATATTAAAAAAGTAAAGGGAAATTATATGGTGTCTTTTCCAATATAATTTCCCTTAATTAAAGATTTGAAGAAAAATATTAAAAATTAATTTCCTTTCATGGAGTTGAAATATTCGTCAACCAACTGCTTGTAATAAGGTTTCAGTGACGGAGAAACGGTCTTATATAATTCTATTTCAGCTTCCCGCTTTTTAATATATTCCTGAAGTGACGGAGGCATTTCTCTCTTGAATTGTTCGGCTACTTCAGCTTTACGTTTTTTATCAAACTCACGTTCACGCTCAGCTTTTTCATGTTGTAGTAACCTGTTGAGAATGTCCTGTTGGCGCTTCATCATTTCATTAGTAAGCTTCTTGTTTACCAGGTCTGTTTCCACCTTATTCATCTGATCTATAAGATCCTGTAATTCTTTACTGCCCTTACCTTGTTGTTGTAATTCTTTTTGTTTTTCTCTCAGGGCCTTCCTCAATGCTGCCTGTTTTGCGGCCATTTGAGCAAATTCTTTACTACCGCCTCCCTGGCCTTTTTTCATATTCTCCAGCATTTGCTTCATTTCTTCGTTCATCTTTTCCTGTCCCTTACTGATCTTATCTTTCGGCGAACCGCTGGACCCCTGGCCACCAGGTTTATTACACATTTGGGAACCGGGCATCATACTCGACATTTGCTGTTGCATCTGATTCATGGCTTCACTGAGCATCAGAGCAAGATCGTTCAGGTTCTTCATGCTGCGTTGTTGGTGATCAGTGGCTTTTGGAACCTGTCTTTCTTCCAGTTCAGAAATACTCTTCTTCATATTGCCCTTGATCTCTCCTACCTTTTCCGTAACAAAGGATTCGATCTGCATGACGCGTTTGCTCAATGCCTGAAGGCTGTCTTCCACCAGTTTGAAATCATCCTGTAATTTGAATTGCTCCTGAACAAGTTGAATATATCTCGGAGTATTAATTTCCACCAAGCCAAAGTTATCCATCAGTTCTTCCTGATCAAAAGACAAGTTCACCAGGTTTTCCAATAATTGACGAAGCGCTTTCATATCTTCTTCCATTTGCTCCATTTCTCCGGCTTGCATTTCCATAGACATAGACTGAGCCATTTGTTTCATTTTTTCAGAAGCGCCTTTCTGGGATTCAGAAGCTTTTTTGTTTTCATTTTGCTGAAGTTGTTCCTGACTTTCATTCATCTGCTGTTCTATGTTCTCCATATCCTGGTCATGGTCCCCGATGTTTTTAGGACTCTCCAGCTCTTCGTTTTTCTTTTTGGTCTCCTCCATCTGTTTTTCAATGTCCTCAAATTTCTCCTGGATTTCTTCCTGTTTTTCCTGGAGCTCTTCCTGGGACATTTCCTCATTTTCAGTTTGCTCACTCAGTTCTTCCTGCTCTTCCGCCAGTTCTTCCAGATCCTCAATGGCATCCTGCATTTCTTTTTCTACTTCCAGTTGTTTATAAAGTTCAAGCAGGCGATCCAGTTCTTTTTCCATTTCCTCGTCATTCATCTCCATTTCTTCCATCATCTCGAGAGCGGAATCTTTTTCAAGTTCCTGCATCAGCTCTTCGATCTGCTTCATGAGCTCTTTCATCTCTTCACTGATAACCTCTTCGAAAAGCTGCTGGAGTTGCTCTTGCTTTTCCATGATGTTCTCATCAGTCTCAGTGAACTCCTCCTGATTTTTCATATTCTCCTCAAAAGCTTCTTGAGCTTCCTTGAACTGTTCTTCCAGCTCTTTTTGTCTTTCCAGAAGTTTTTCCAGTTCCTCTTTACTCTTCCAGTCGAGTTCTTTTTCCTGCAGGAGCTTTTCCCGCATTTGCTTCATCTCTTCCTGGAGTTTCTTAGATTCCTCAATGGCCTTAGCAAGATCATCTTTGATCTTTTCGTCATTTTTGTCAGCCATAGCTTCAAACTCCTCAACGGTTGGAACTGAATAAACCATCGTTCCTGTGCGGGAAGATTTACTTCCGTTTACACCGTCATTATCATAAACTTCAAAGAAGAATGTTACTTCATCACCCGGTGCCAGTTCAACATTATTAAGATCAAAAGTATAGTCGTAACGTACTTTTTTATTATCCGGATTTTTTACCGGAATAGTCTGAAGCGGCTCTTCTGAATCGTCTTCATGTTTAACCCTGTAATTGAAACTCAGACTTGTCAGACCGTAATCATCTGAAGCGTCACCAACAAAAAAGAACAGTTTTTTATCCGTACTGTCCTGGAATTGTTCAACACTGATCTCCGGGTAGAGATCGGGGATTACAGAGATAGAATAACTGATAGAATCCGAAAGTGGAAGTGATTCATTGGAGACGTATAACTTATAGGATTGATCCTTTAAAACCCTTTTTTTATGGGAAAAAAGATCGTCATCAAAACGCTTGGCATCAAAAGGAGTTTCACCTGAAAATGCCAGTTTGATGGATGAAGTATTGAGTGCATTAAATACCCAGTTGATATTCGTGCCGGCAGGAACCACGAGATCGCCAACGCTATTGAGTTCTTCATCTTTACGTTTTGTATAGGCAGGATAATCCAGCGAGACATCAAATCCGGCGATGTTGGGTTTTTTCAATACATTCAGCGTATAATCTTTGGAGTCAACTCCACTGGAGAATAATTTGAACTCCGTTTCTTTTTGAACATTGCTGAACCGGTAACTGAAAGAGTCAACGGCAACTTTGGTCATTCGGTATTGATAGTTATCTACATTGATAAAAACTTCATTTGGAAATTCATCGCCTTCAATTTTTACACCCAACGGGTAATCATCAAATTGAACAACACGGAGATCCTCATCATCAATAATGAAAGAAAAAGGATCCGGTTTTTTGAAATCTTCATTATTCTTTATCAGACGATTGGTGCTTTCCTTGATCAGGCTAGGGGCTGCGAATAAAATGATCAGCAACAATAAAAGCGGAGGTAACGCATAGCGCAGATACTTCCTGTTATGGCTGAGATTGATGGCTGACTTGAATGGAACGATTTTTATTTTATCGGATTTTTGATCGATACTGGCCAGGATCAAATCTTTTTGGGAAGAATTACTTTCTGCCTGAATCCTGAGTTGAAGGATGTTCAGCAGTTTATCTTTTACATCAGCAAAATGATCACCGATGATGCTTGCAGCTTGTTCGTGAGAAATAACTTTACCCAGGCGGAAGTATTTAAGCAGGGGAGTGAAAACCCAATATCCCAATGCTCCTATGCTGATAAGCAAAAAAGAATAGAACAACAGTTTACGTACTCCTGAATCAAAGTAGAAATAATTTTCCAGCAAACTAATACCCAGGAAAAGTAACAAAATTAACCCTACACTGTAGAGACTACCCCGAATTAAACGGTTGAGGTAGAACTTACGAATGAAAGAGTCCAGTTTTTCTATAAGCAGCGTATAATTATCCTTAACGTTCATCTGTCAAAAGCTTTTGTAAAAAGACAGCTTTCATGCCTGTCGGATGCATGAAACACCAAAAATACACAGGTTTTTAATTATGAAAGACTATTGGATAGTTAGACTTTTAAAGGAGGATTACTTTCAAGGGTAAAAAATAAAGGTCCAAAAGTCTATTCGTCTAAAGGTCTAAACATCTATTACGATTAACGTGCAATTTATTAAAAAGATTTGTGTGGTGCCAGATTTAAGTGTTTTTTAGCGTAAACCGGACCATTTTGAGGCAAGCTTCATTGAAAATAGTGAAAAACATCTAAGTCATTGATCATCAACAGGAGTTGAGGGTGTTGTTTAGATGATTAATAAGAGGACATGAGTTTAAGTTCAGGTTGTGGAAAAATGATTGTTATAATTAAGTAACAAAAACTTTACATGAAGCTTAAATTGTAATATATTGCACCCTTAAGTAAAGAAGAGTTTAAAAAGTTTCTTCCAAAACAAGTTATAAATTCCATTCGCTGAAAAAGTGAAATAATACTATACCCTCATTGATATGAACCTGGCGAGTTTTGTTGAACATACTATTTTGAAGGCGGATTGTACGAAGGAAGCCATTGAAAATATTTGCCAAGAGGCACTGGAACACGACATTTATGCTGTCTGTATTCCACCATATTGGGTAAGTCATGCAGCCCAGATTCTCGAAGAAAAACCTCCAAAATTAGCCACTGTTATTGGTTTCCCAATGGGGTATTCGGCTACTGCTGCTAAGGTAGAAGAAATTAAAAGAGCCATTGATGACGGAGCTGATGAAGTAAACGTGGTTATCAACCTGTCTGCTATTAAAGCTGGTAACTGGAATTATGTTTATAATGATATTAACAGCGCTACTACTGCTGCTCACCTGAGAGGAAAAATTATCAAAATAATACTTGAGGTTGCTTTACTTTCTGAAGAAGAAATAAAAAAGGCCTGCGAAATCTGCCAGGAACTCGATTGTGATTTTATAAAAACCTCCACAGGTCTAAGTGGCGTTGAAACCACTCCTGAAAGCATATCTTTATTAAAATCCTGCCTAAATGAAAAAGTGAAAATCCAGGCTTCCGGAGGTGTCAGAACAAAGGAAACTGCACAGTCATTGATCGATGCCGGAGCACATCAGATTGGAACATCAACAGGTCTGGCTATTTTATAAAACAAAACCTGCTTTTTTTAAAAAAATGTCTCTTCTTAAGAAAAAGAAGAGGTAGGAAGGTAATATTATATTACATCAAACGCTTTAGCCATATAGGTACCTACAAATGGGAAAGCTAACCAGCACCATTCAGGTTTGAACATCAAAAGTGCAACCAGGGCTACTATGGAAACCAGGGTGAGAATCCAGTTGATTCCGACAGCGGAATTGTTACTTGTGCTCATTTCGTTCAGATTTTTTGTTTTGTAGAATGACGCAAAGCTAATATTTTCAGTTTAACATTTTAAAACCTCTTCTGGTTTTTTTGCTGCCATAATAGGATAATGTGCTTTTTAGGTATAATTAGACTATTTTTGTTAGTACCTGTCTTCTTTTTAATCCACCTGCAAACCCAAAATAATGATAAATTGAATGCCAATGAATGCTAGAAATTTAACGCTCTTGTTGTTTTTTGTCCTGCCTGTTATTTCCTATGCCCAGAAAATGCCTGAATATGCCATTACTAACATTGATCTGGAATTACTGGAAAATGCCAATGAAATTGTTCGGTTGGCTTATGGTGAATTTGAGGTACATTCAGATAAGGAAGGAACTGCCTATTACAAAACAGTCATTACCTTACTGAATGAAGAAAGTAACGCGGAAAACCTTTATTTCCCTTACAGTAACCAAAACAAAATAAGTAAAATATCCATCAGCCTTTATGATGCCTTTGGCAAGCTGATTAGAAAAGTAAAAAGGTCAGATCTCAAGGACTTTAGTGCCATTCCTGATTTTTCTATTTATGACGATGCCAGATATAAATATTACCAGGCAAGTCATTTTTCCTATCCGTATACGATAGCTTATGAATATGAAGAAACGCTTACCGGAATTCCATTTGCAGCATTCCCGAATTGGTTCATTCAATCAGATTACCATTGTTCTGTAGAGTCATCCGAATTTAAAATCAAGGTTCCTGAAGCAATGAATTTTCACTATCGGGTACTCAATATCGAGGATCGGGTACAAAAGGAACAGGAAAAAGACCTGACTGTATTTACCTGGGAGTATGACCAAATACCAGCTTTGGTAAGAGAACCAGATATGCCATTACCCAGTGAAGTATTCCCGGCTATTTTAACCGCTCCCGATCAATTTAAGATTGATAAATATGAAGGCGGTATGAGTTCCTGGGAAGAATTCAGTGCTTTTATCCAGCAACTTTTTGATGGAAAAGACCAATTACCTGAAGAATTTGTGGCTGAAATAAAGAATATGACCGAATCGGCCAAGACCGAGAAGGAAAAAATAAACATCCTGTATAATTATCTGCAGGAGAATTACAGGTATGTAAGTGTGCAGCTTGATCTTGGCGGCTGGGAACCGTTTGACGCTGAGTACGTGTACAGGAATAAATATGGAGACTGCAAGGCATTGACTAATTTTATGGGCGCCATGTTGAAAGTGGCCGGAGTAGAATCCCGTCCCGCATTGATTGGTAACGGCAGTATGTTTTATCATGTCTCCGAAGATTTTACTACCTCTATTTTTAACCACGTAATCCTTTATGTTCCGGGAATAGATTATTGGCTGGAATGCACCAGTAGTCAATTTCCCCCTAATTATGTGGGCTCCGGTAATGCCAATCGAAATGCATTATTGATTAAAGAAACGGGGGGGCATTTAATTAAAACACCGGATCTCAAAGCTCAGGATAATAGCCGGGAAAGTACAACCCACATTAAATTCAAAGAAGACGGATCTGCAGAAATCACTGAAGAAATAAGTGCTTATGGCAGTAAGCATGAATTATACAGGGCCATCAAGAATCAATTGTCGGAAACGGAAACTATCAAGTGGCTTGAGAATGAGACTTCTATTCCGGCAGTTAGTTTTAAATCTTTCCATGTTTCAGCAGGTGAGGTAACTCCGGAAAGCACTTTTTCTTATGAAGCAGTGTCCAGAAGGTTCGGATCAAAAGCGGGAAAGAGAATATTCCTCCCATTAAATGTTGTCAATAATTACAAAAGGATTCCACCAAAAAAGCAAAACCGAATCTACCCGGTAAGCATTAAGGAAGGTTTTGTAGAAAAGGATAGTATAGTAATACAATTGCCTGTAGGTTATGGAGTAGAAAGTATTCCGGAAGAATCCATTTCCATTGAAGAAGATTTTGGTAATTTCGAAATGACTGTGGAAACCAAACAAAATAAACTCATCATTTCAAGAAGGATCGAGCTCAAAAAAACTACCCTGGCTCCGGATCAATACGGTAAATACAGAAATTTCTTTAAACAGGTAGCCAAAGCGGATAGTCATAAGGCTGTTTTGGTGAGAAAACCATGATGGGAGGTTTGAGAAGTGAATAGTGCAAAATGCAGGGTGATGAGTGTAGAATTGTTACTATTCATTAAAATTAGGTTTCTGACTAGTAGTATAACTTATCGCAAGTAGAATTTTTTACTTAAAATCTACATCCACAATGGGGATTTTGATTTCTACCCTTGTCCCGGTAGCTTTTCCGGATTTTGGATCAAAAAGGTCGATGGTATTCACATGTACGTCAATGCCTTTTGACTGCATGAGAATCTGCAGCCGTTTTTCGGTGATGGAAGTGCCTCGTGAGCGATGACTTTGATAACGGACATCCTGTGATTGTAGTTCTCTTACTTTTTTTCTGCCAATACCATCATCTTCCACGGTACAAAGAATGATGTCTTCATCAAAAAGGCTGAAATTAACAATGACTTTTCCTGTTTTTTTACTTCTCAGGCCGTGTTCGATGGCATTTTCAATATAGGGCTGAACGATCATGGCCGGAATGCTGAGAATATCTTCTTCAAGATCATCATCCAATTGGATCTCGTAGTGAAGTTTGTTATCGAAGCGCAATTTTTGATTGATGTACAGATAGGTTTCCAGGAATTCAATTTCTTTTTCCAGGGAGATGACTTCCACTTCAGAGTAGTCGAGGCTCTGCCGCATGAGTTTTGCGAATTTGGCGAGGTATTTAGCTGCGGCATTCGGGTCTTTGGAGGTGATGAAACTTTGGATGGAATTCAGTGCATTATACATGAAATGCGGATTCATTTGTGCTCTGAGTGCTTTTAACCGGAGTCTTTTGGCTTCCAGTTTCAGCAATTCGGTTTCCTGCCTTTTTTCGGCAGCATCGTATTTCGCTTCCAGTTCTTTTTGCCGGCCCTTGTCTACCTGTTCATTATATTTTTCAAGGTATTGTTCATGGGCCAGTTGGAATTCATAAGCTTCCTTATAGTCACCTTCTTCCGCATAAAAGGCAGCAATATCTTTACTGACGGTGGATAATTGCCTGAAGTCGGAAATTTTCTTGGCATAATCGTAGGCCAGTTCCAGTTGTTCAAGGCCTTTTTTGTTTTTTCCGGTTTCCAGATAGATCCTTCCCCGCCAGGCAGCGATGGTCGACAGGTTGTAATATTCCTGGTCAGAAGCATATAAGGATTCGGCTTGTTCGAAGAGTTCGAGGGCCTCTACATAGCGTTCTTCTTCCAGATAAATATATCCGAGGTTTCCATAGGCACTGGCCTGGGCTTTTTCACTGGTATCATCATCGGTTTCTATAGCTTTTATGAAATAGTGGATAGCGTTTTCACGATCGTTTACGGACATATAGGCATTTCCGGTATTGAGGTAGTGCCAGGAAAGTCGTGTGTTCATGTGCAGAGATTCACACATTTCAACAACTTTAAGGAAGGCTGAGACACTTTTTTCAGGTTCATCGTTTAGCTCAAAAACTTTTCCCTGACCACTATAAATGAGGGTAAGAAAATAATAATCTTTTAAAGAAAGCTCTACGCCTATTTTATGGATATGTTTCTGAGCCCGTAAGAGATCCTCAAGTCCCTGGGAGTAATTGCCGTGCAGCAGGTTGATATATCCTTCCCGGCAGGCAATTCTGCCGGTCAACTGCTCGTCCGGAAATTTTTTAAGTAATCTTTTCGCTTTATGTAATAATTCAGACGCTTTGGTGATTTGGTTGAGGTTCATGGAGGTACCGGCATAATCGATGAGTATTTCTGCCTGCTGATGTATGGTGCCTATATCATTGAGGATTTTCATGGCTAGCAGAAAATATCGTTCTGCTTCCTCGAAATTGTAACGATGATTTTCAACAATGGCTTTGTTGAGGTAAAAATTGAGTATAAAGTCTGGATAGTCGTAAGTTTCAAGAATATTGAATTGTTCTTCCAGCAGGGCCAGTGCCTTATTGACATCGGTAAATGCATAATGGGTGGTGAGATGATCGATGAGCACCAACCTTTGTCTAGGATCCTGCTGAATTCGGAGCTTTTGCTCCAGTTCTTCAATTTTATTGATAAAGCTTACCATTGCTGAGAAACGAAAGAAGGGCTTGACCCATTTCTGGAAAAAGCCCCTCTTTCAGTAGTGTGTAAATCAGTTCTATTATTGTGGAACAATGCCACCAAGGCCATTATTCCATTTCTTTTTCTTATTGTCGTTTTTACCACCGACAATTTTTTTCATGTCTTTTTTCTTCAGGGTTTTTAGGTCCTTTTTCAGATCGTCAAGTTTTTTCTTGGATTTTCCCATTGTATGTTATTTTAAAACCAGTTTAAGGGTGAAAAACTCACTCGACACAAAACATTTGGGAATATTTCATATCTGTTTTATCACAAATAATAAGTAAAGATAACAAAAAAAGAGGATTATCGAAAGTATGTTTTATCTCCAGACAAAAACTTTAACAGTTTTACTGTTGGGCAGCAATAGAGAAACTATCGAAAAATAAACGGAGATTTACCTTAAAGCGAACACTTTTCAGGATTGTTTCAGTCTTCTGACACTCGTCCAGGCACCGCCGTTGTAAGCCTCAAGTCCATAAGCTTTTAATCGTGAAGCAGCTACTCCACTACGACGGCCGGAAGCGCAACAGGTAATGATTGGTTTGTTGTATTTTTTGAGTTGTTTGATTTGCTTGTCAATTACGTGCAAAGGCATATGGACTGAACCTTTTACATGTCCGTTTTTATACTCTGCTTTGGTGCGAACATCCAAGACAATGGCTCCATCATCAAGCAATGCTTTGATATCGGGACCTCCAAAGAGTTTTTTTAAAAATCCAAACATGATAAGAATAATTTAGAGTTTGAAAATAAGGTTAGTAAGGTGATTAAAGTTGCTGGTACAAGGGAAAATATGGTTAAGTTACAAGACAAATTTAAACAGAAACCAGCAATCAGAAACTTGTAACTAATTTTTTTTAGCAAAAGACCGGAAATCGGAATAATGATCCAATCTCCGGTCTTTGATTTGGTCTTATGACCTATGTTAATTTACGCAGCTTTTACTTTTACCGCATCAACCATGGCCCAACTTCCTCCGTTATATACATCACTAACGCCCTGGTTTTGGAAAAATTGAGCAGCCATACCACTACGGTTACCTGAAGCGCAGCAGAATACCAAAGGTTTTGACATTTCCTTGATCTCTTCAAAACGAGAAGCTACCGTACCAAGGGGAATGTTGATAGAGCCTTCTGCGTTTCTGCCCGCAAACTCATAAGGCTCTCTTACGTCAATGATCGTTGCATTTGGGTCGTTGATAATTGATTGAATATCCATTTTCTTAAAATTGTATTTTTTGATTAATAAAATTGTCTAAATGTCCGATTAACGAGTGCAAAGATATGCGCATGGGAAAGTTCCATCAGTGATTAGAGTCACATTTTGGAAAAATGCGGGAATAAGGTAAATGTAAAGTGCATAATGCATGATGTAGAATTTAAAAGGATTTTTTCTTGAGTATATACTGATTTCGTTGCGCACATTGCGTTCCTATTGCGTCCTTGTGGTTAAACGACACGCATGCTCCATTTACCCCGATTTAGGAAATTGTTTTTATTGCTGCTTAAATCTTTAAAAACTCTCCTCCGTTGCCTGTAGTAAACTACGATATTGATGGAAAATGGAGGATTTTGAAACAAACCCAAGATAGGTCCCATCAGGTTTGAGCACAGGAAGATTCCAGGCATCATGGATCTCGAATTTACTAAGCACATCCTCCATAGGTTCGTTGACCATTAATGTGGTGGGTGGGTTGTGCATCAAATGTTTGACATAAAGATGATCATACAGGTCGGTTTTGAACATGGTTTCCCGAACATCATCGAGTAAAATAATGCCCAGGAAAATCCCCTCATCATTCGTAACCGCAAACAAATTTCTATGTGAACTTGCAATTATCTGCACCAATTCTCCCAGTGTTTGTTTTGGACGAAGTATGGAAAAGTTGGTCTCGATCAGGTTTTCGAGATTCATATTCTTCAGAATCTGTCGATCCTTCTCATGGGCTGGAACCCAAAGCCCTTTTTGGTACAATTCTTTGGTAAATACCGATTGAGGTTCGAAAAAGGAGGATACCAGATAGGACAAGGCAGAAACAATCATCAGCGGAATGAAAAGCGAGTACCCTCCGGTGATCTCTGCAATGAGGAATATTCCCGTAAGCGGTGATTTGATAACACCACTCAAAATACCGGCCATAGCCACCGCCACAAAATCAGAAGTGTTGAGATCAACGATCCCCAATTCATTAACGATGGCAGCAAATGCAAATCCCAGGGAGGCTCCGGTGATCATCGAGGGAGCGAATATACCTCCGTTTCCACCAATGGCCATAGTGATTGCACTGGCAATAGATTTGGCAAAAACGATCATTACGGAGATCAAAATCAACACCCAGATATTATCTGAAAAAGCATAAAATAAACTGTGTTCCGTTATGGCCTTAAATTGTCCCGTCAGTAATTGATTGACCGTTTCATACCCCTCTCCAAACAGCGGAGGTAATAAAAAGATCAAGGCTCCGATGGATAGTCCACCGAACAGTATTTTATAAACACCCTTTTCAAATTTTGCCACGTAATTCTGTATACCGAGGTTGATTCGGATCATGTAGGTGGACAATAATCCTGCGAAAATTCCCAACAGAATAAAAAATGGAAGACTTTCAAAACTCCAGTCTCCTTCCGGCAGGTAGAATAACTTTTTGTAATAAAGCAATTTAGCTACAACCGCTCCGGTGGCTGCCGAGATCAGTAAAGGAATAAACGCATGAAGGGCAAAGTCTGTCAATAAAACTTCAAAGGCAAAAATAACCGCAGCAACAGGACTATTGAAAATAGCAGCCATACCCGCTGCTGCGCCACAGGCCAGGAATAAGGTTTGTTTGTTTCTGCCTACCTGAAGTATTCGGGCAATGTTAGATCCGATGGATGCTCCTGTGCGAACAATAGGTGCCTCCAGTCCAACAGAACCACCAAAACCTACTGTGAGGGAACCACTGACTACATGAGCATACATTTCATTGGGAGGAAGATTTACCTTTTTTCGGCTTATTCGGTTGATGAGCGGAGGAAATCCAAGTTTAAGTGGTTGTTTGAGAAAGTATCTGTAAAATAGTACCGCCAGGGTAATACCTATGATTGGGAAAAAAACAAAACCCAGTCTGCCGCTGGTAGGATCATTGCCGTATAACCATTGCCCAATAGTATGTACCGCATATTTCAAAATAACCGCTGCCAAACCCGCACCAATACCTATGATGATACTCACCAGTACCATGTAGTTGCGGTAATTAACATGTGAAGAAGTCCAGAAAATGGCTTTGAACCCCTTTATACGCAACCAGCGCCACCATTTCTTTATTTCGAAAATTATATTCATCGGCACTTCAACTTCATACAAACTGTATAGTTATCCAGAATAAAATGAACCGGTAAATCGTAAAAGCAAAGCTAGCCAAAGCAAAAATAAAAACAATGGATTTTAGCCCAATTAACCACCATTTTTGATGATAAAATCTGCGGAATGACAACAGGAAAAACCGCAAAAGGGAAAGCCCCAAAAGCGGCATCAAGATACTGTCATTGATAACGAGGTTTTTCCCGGTAATCAAGCTGTATAAGAGTGTGAACAATTATAATTAGTACCGGCAACACCAGGAAGTGAGCAAACAGGTTGTAAATGTTTATTTCAATAGACAATAAAAAATGATCAATGACATAAGGCCTGCTTTTTAAGAAAAGTAAGGAAAGTATGATGCCCAGAGCCGGAATGTATAGCAATATCAGCCATTTGGCTACTCCGGGGGCAATTTCGTTATACCGCTGTTCGAAAACCTCAGTGGTTATTTGTTTTTGATTACTGATGTCTTCAATTTTTCGTTTGGCATATTCCGCATAGTAGGTTTGACCAGTATGGATTTTTAATGCTGGAAGAAAAACTTCAAAAGGTGTAAAAATGAAATAAATGACGGTCAGCAAAACATAGAGGGAGCTGGGCCTGAAAAAAGGTCTCCTTTTGCCTTTGGCATAATTTTCAGAAAGTTGTCCTGGCCGGGAAACATTGAGCCATAGGGTTTTGAATAGCTTATTATCGAGATTGAAAAGGGTATTGATGAATTCACCCAGCAAGGTTCTGAGCTTACGATCCTCCGGACCAATGACCTTTTCACCGCAGTAACCGCAATAATTTCCTGTAAACTCCTTTTGGCAGGAAAGACATGTTTTGCCAGATTTTGGGTGTTCCATTCCGGGAATATTTTCCTCTAAGTTAAGATATTCCCGGAATGGTTAGTAATACTCATTCCCCGAAATCCCAGGAAACCTTATAAATCCTTCCCAGTCCATTAGCTGACTGAGATATTTCCTTCAGGAATTCTTTAAAAGTGAGTTTTTCGGAATAACTCTGTTGAACATCCGTCCGTTCACTAGTGAAATACAGTGTTTTTGTCTTTAGATCGTAAAAAGGGCAATAGTCCAGCTTGTTCGAATTAACAGGTTTATTAAAATTTAAGGAAGGCTGCCATTTGCCCTGCTCATCTTTCAGGCTGTAATACAGGTCACCTCCGCCATTGCCGTCTTCTCGTCCGAAAGAGGAAAAAATGATGAGCGATTCATCCGGGGCCACCCAGGCATTAAATTCATAAGCCAGGGTGTTGACCGCTTTGCTTAAAGACCTTGGAGGCAGATAACGTCCGTCCTTATATTCACAAATGTAAATATCTTCCCTCCCTTTGGTGTCTTCCAGCGTTGCCGTGAAATACAGGTTTTTGGAGGAGGTTATCGATGGATAAAATTCTTCTGCTTCACTATTGACAGGAGCCCCAAGGTTCTTGGGTTCAGACCAGGGAGCATTTTTGTTTTTCCGGCTGACCATCCATATGTCGTAATCCTTGGGTTTTGCTGAGGTATCATCCAACGGTCGGTTGGAAGCAAAATAAAGGGAATTGCCGTCAGGGCTAAAGGCGGGTTCAATATCCCTAAATTGACCGGAAAAGGAAACGATCTCCGGCTGACTCCAATCACCTTCATTATCTTTGGAGACGACGATAAAAGAAATGTTTTTTTTGAAGCTTTCTACCGTAAAGTAAATTTCGTGTCCGTCGGGAGATAAGGCAAAATCCCGAACGTTGACTTGTTGTTTACTAAACCAGGGCAGTAAATTTTCCAGCGCATTTTCAGGACTGGTTTGACTTGTTACCAAACCGGGAAAAAGTACCAGACACAAGAGGGTGATAAATGATTTCATGACCTTACATTTTTGTTTGTTTAAAAAAATGAAGGATGTGGCTTTGACTATTTGTTTCGAGTTACGAGTTGAAGTTATGCCGGATTTTTAAGAACCTTAAATGTTCCTTCAAAAATTTATAAACCAGTAACCAGCACCTGGCAACCAGCAACAGTAAATTATCTCTTCTTTTTATAATGTTTTTTTCCACCGGATTTTCTTCCACCTTTTCCACGAGGTTTATACGATCTTTTCTTCAGACTCCATTCCGGACCTTCTCCCAGTTCGGCAGGTAATGGGGCTTTCATCACCTTTTTTTCAATAAGTTTTTCAATTCGATCGAATTTGTACATCTCCGCCTCATTGATCAGCGTAAGAGCTACTCCGGTAGTATCGGCTCGTGCTGTTCGCCCGATTCTGTGTACATAATCTTCTGCATCCTGAGGAACGTCATAGTTGATCACCAGGTTGATGTCTTTGATATCTATTCCACGGCTCAATACATCTGTTGAAACAAGCACTCTGGTTTTTTTGGACCGGAAACGCCTGAGCATTTCTTCCCGTTCTGATTGTTCGAGGTCTGAAGATATACCTTCTACGTCATAGCCTTTGCCTTTAAGTCCCCGGACTATTTCACCTACCTTTTTTTTGGTGGAGGTAAAAATGATGATGCTTTTGTAATGAGGTTTATCGGCGATCAAGCCATTGATCAAAGGTGTTTTTTGATTGTCATAAACCAAGTAAGCTGCCTGGAGCACTCCTTCTGCAGGTTTTGAAAGAGCCAGGGCAATTTCAAAGGGATCCTTCATAGTTTGTTTGACCAGCTTGCGGATATTGGAAGGCATGGTCGCACTGAACATCAGGTTTTGACGTTCCTTGGGTAAATATCCTATGATCTTTTGAATGTCATCATAAAAACCCATATCCAGCATTCGGTCAGCTTCATCCAGAATGAGATACTTTATGGTTTTGAAATTAACGTATCCCATGTTGAGGTGGGAGATAAGTTTTCCCGGCGTAGCAACAACGATATCAACGCCTTTAGTGATGGCCTTTTTTTGCTGTTGCCAGTCGTCCCCGCTTCCACCGCCGTAAATGGCAAAAGATCCTACGGGAACAAAATAAGCAAAACCCTGAATGGCCTGGTCAATCTGAATGGCTAATTCCCGTGTAGGGACAACTACGAGGGCCTGGGTTCCTTTGTGATCACTTTCGATAATTTGTTGGATGACAGGGAGCATGAAAGCAGCGGTCTTACCGGTACCTGTTTGGGCACATGCAATAACATCTCTGCCTTTTAAAATTTCCGGGATGGTTTGTTCCTGAATGGGAGTAGCTGTTTCAAAACCCATGAAGTCCAGAGCCTCCAGCACGTTATCATGCAAACCTAATTCTTCAAAATTCATATTGTGGTCTTAAAAAAGGCTGGTTGTTCTGCCTTGTTAGATGACTAATTTTAATCTAAATCATTTTTGGTTCCTGAACATTTCGAGGAAGCTGTCGAGTTCTCTTTCGTCATACATAAGTACTTCCCGGGCTTTACTTCCTTCACTCGGACCTACGATCCCTATGGCTTCCAGTTGATCCATAATCCTTCCTGCCCGGTTATATCCCAATTTTAAACGACGCTGGATCATGGATGTCGATCCATGTTGATTTGAGACAACCAGTCGTGCAGCGTCTTCAAACATAGGATCCAGATCGGAATACTTTAAGCTGGAAGACCCGCCGATCTCATCATCACCGTGGAATTCCGGAAGAAAGTGAGGATGTGGATAACCCGTTTGATTGGCAATGAAATCAATCACTTTTTCCACTTCAGGAGTATCGACAAAGGCCCCCTGTAGACGGACCATTTCACCACCAACGGAAAGCAACATATCCCCGCGGCCGATCAACTGGTCAGCCCCTCCTGCATCGAGAATGGTCCTTGAATCTACCTTGGCGGTAACCTTATAAGCGATCCTCGCCGGGAAGTTGGCTTTGATCACCCCGGTAATGATATTTACCGACGGACGCTGGGTGGCAATGACCAAATGGATACCTACCGCACGCGCCAACTGAGCCAGACGACCGATGGGTAATTCGATCTCTTTACCAGCGGTCATGATAAGGTCAGCAAACTCATCGATAACGAGGATAATAAATGGCATGAATTTGTGCCCTTTTGAAGGATTTAATTTTCGGGAAACAAATTTTTGATTGTATTCCCGGATGTTCCTGGAAGAAGCCTTTTTGAGTAAATCATAACGTTGATCCATTTCGATACAAAGAGAATTCAGTGTATGAATTACTTTATTTGTTTCGGTTGTAATAGGCTCTTCCTGATCTGGTAAATATGCCAGGAAGTGTTTAAGCAATTTGCTGTATGGAAAGAGTTCTACCTTCTTCGGATCGATCAATACAAATTTGATCTGAGAAGGGTGTTTCTTATAAAGTAGTGATAACAAAATGGCGTTGATACCAACAGACTTACCCTGACCGGTGGCCCCTGCAACCAGCAGGTGAGGCATCTTGGCCAGGTCTGCAACGAGCACCTCATTGGAAATGGTTTTTCCCAGGGCGATAGGCAAATCCATTTTAGCGTGTTTGAACTTCTCGGAATGCAAGACCTCCCGCATTGAAACGATTTGTTGTTTCTTGTTGGGAACTTCAATACCAATAGTACCTTTGCCCGGTATAGGTGCAATGATACGAATACCCAAAGCCGACAAACTCAGGGCGATATCATCTTCGAGGTTTTTGATTCTGGAAATCCTGACACCGGGGGCGGGAATAATTTCATATAAGGTAACTGTAGGACCTATCGTAGCGCGTATCTTGATGATCTCAATTTTATAATTGAGCAGCGTTTCGATGATCTGGTCCTTATTATTTTCCAGTTCCGCCCGGTCGATCTCTACTTTTTTGTCGGAATAATCGTCCAGTAACTGAATGGAAGGAAATTCATACATGGAGAGATCGAGCGTTGGATCGTAAGGTTCGGTATGATCCTTGTTTTCTTCTGTAATGGACAGGGACGTTGGAGGTTCTTCCTGTCCGTCTGATTGGGTTTCCTCTTCTCCGGTTTTGATTTCGAGTTCTCCTTCTCCGACTTTGAGGGATTCTGGTTTTGGTTTTTTCAAACCACCCAGTTTGAGTGCAAGCTGACTGGCGGTAACACCCTCTTTGGGTTTTTCTTCTTTTTCTTCTGGTTGTTCGGGCAGGTTGTCATCATCATCACCTCTTTGACCGGGGCGCAAGGTTGCCGGCTTATCGGGGTTCTTCAGGGCATCGATATCCTCCAGTGTTTTTTTATTGGTACTGAAGCCATTTCTGATATATGCCTTTAAGTCTTCAAAGAATCCTCCCGGGGTAAGATCGTTAAAGTTCGGGTTGAGTTGCCAGATCAGGAATCCGGCGATAGCAAAAATAAATAAGATAATGAGTCCTGCAGTGCCCACGAAACTTTTCATCCATTGGCTAACCCCTTCTCCAAAGGCACCGCCCCAGGGAAATTCAGAAAAGCCGCCAAAGATGAATTCCAGCATCATGGAAATCAACAACAGTAGTAAAAAAGATTTATTGAGGATGGGAATGAATTTGGTAAATGGTTTCCTTTGGATCAACCAAAGGCCTCCTTTGCCTAAAAGGAAAACAAAGATAAAACTGGAAAGTCCGAATCCCCAGAAGAAAAAGGTGTGAGAAACTATAGCTCCAAGCCTTCCCAGCCAGTTGGCCATGTCAATGTCACTTCTCAAAACCTGGGTCCAGGAAAAACGGAATACTTTGTCCTGATCGATGGACCAGGTAAAAATATAGGAAACAAAAGCTATAAAAAGGTATAACCCGAAAAACAGGCATAATACTCCTATTAACTTAGGAACGCGCTCATCATTGATGCCCAGTTTCAGGGAAAGTTGACCTTTTTTCTTTTTTCTTTTAGCCATACAAACAATCTAGTTTGCAATAATATCAAATTTAGATGGGAATGCAAAGGTTAAGGTGGGAATGAATTGTTTTAAATAATATCAATACACTATGTTTTAAAACCTAAAAAGTTTAAAATTATTTGTTTAATAAAATATTTTGTTTTATCTTGCGGGCAAATTAAAATACTGCTTTATGATCAGAGAAGACAGAATTGAATTAAATAAACGTTTTATCAAAGTTTTTAAATTGCTCGAGGAGCGTGGGGATATTGTGAAGAATGATCGCAATGGAAAAGGTATGGGAGATTTTGCCAAAAAAATCCTTGGTAACCGTGCTTATGGTCATATCATACGGGCATATCTTAATGAAAGCGATAAACGATGTCTCGATTACAGGCAGGCCAGAATCCTTTGCAGGGAGTATGGAGTTAATGAGTCGTATTTGCTGGAAGGTACCGGTACACCCTTTGGTTTTGATCTTCCTGAATCCAGTCAGGAAGGGGAATCAGTGCTTACAGGGAATATTTTATTCACTACGGTTGAAGCTTTTGCCGGTGCAACAGTTGAAGCCGGAAGTTTTGCCACAGAAGATTATGAACGTTTTTCAATTCCTGGATTGACCAGAGGTAATCTGGTAGCCTTTCCTATTAATGGTAACAGTATGGAGCCTATCATCAACGACGGGGATATCGTCATCTGTAGCCAGATCGCCGGAGTTCATGAATTGAAAGACAATAAAATTTATGCAGTAAAAAACAACGGATCTCTTTGGGTCAAGTATATTCAAAAGGTGCCTAATCCCAAAGGAAGAGTGACACGACTGAAGCTCATTTCTGCCAATCACCTCGAACATGATCCTTTCGAAGAAGAGGTTAACGAATATACCCGCTTATACCAGGTAATCCGTAAAATCAGCGATTTATAAAAGGTGATTGTGTTTGTATGCTTTAGCCACAAGCATTAAAATAATTCCAAACACAATTATCCTGCTGTTTTTTTCACTGCTCTTGAGATGTATGTCTTGAGAGCTTTTTGTATATCGTAACCACCGAATTCATTCGGTGCGTCAAGCCGAATGAATTCGGCGAGTACGAGATTTGTCAAAATGTAAAAAATCCAAATTAAATATTAAACCAATAAGTGAGCTTAGCTACAATAGCTCTGTTTTTATGTAAAAAGTCGCTCGCAAAATAGTTATCCGTATATACAATAAACAGATCAGATACAGGGGCAAAGCGCCATTGAAATCTTGTATTGATATTAAAATTATCTGCCTGACTATTGTATTGTACGAATGTGGTAAGGAAGATACTTTTGGAAAAAGTTAGGTCAATACGAGGGCCAATCAAAAATAAGTCCGTACTGGCATATGGATCCGGTAAAGTAATTCTGTTTAAGTTAAAATCAATACCTATTTGAGCAAAAGGTTGTAATCTTATTCCCAGGTTTCCGCGAAGACTATACCTTTCACCATTGTAAAACTGCCCTATACCCAGATCTCCTCTGAATGTGATAATCTGCCGTTGATCTGACCTGTAATTCAACCGGAAGGAGCTAAAGTTGTAAAGGGAATCCGAAGGCAGCGGAGTAGCATCGGTTCTTGTGGGATCAAACTCTTCAAACAGATAAATAGCTTCATTTTGGAGCGTGGTACGTAAATTACTGTTATTTCTAAAACGGACATCATAAAATAATTCAAAAAGATGATCTGTTCTTCCATAATCCGGATCCCAGAATATCCTGCTTTCAATTCCAGGGCCGTGACGGTCGATTTTTGATTCTGCGGAGGTGTAAAAGTATAACCTGGCTTCCGGTGCAATGTTGAAATACCCGGTCCGAGGGACAAACCCCGTTTCTGCTTCATAATTCTCTCCAACAAGATTATGGTTCCACTGAACAGAATAGCGGTATCGCTCATATTCGAGGGAAGCACCGTGAGCCAATTGGCCTGTTAGACTTTCGGGAGTAAAAGCCTGGTGGTAGAAAACTTTGCCATTCCAGAAATTATCCTTCGAAGCAATATTGTAATCCAGGCCAATGACTCTGTTATAAGGATTTATTTCAAGAGTGTCCGGCGCTGAAATAGTTTGTTTATTTACGAAAATCACTCCAAAATTAGACCTCGAAAATATTTTTCGCTGGAGGGCCAGAACACTGTAATTAAATGCCGGAATTTCATCTTTTTTATTCGTTTGCATATTCATTACCCCCAGTCGCCAGTTATTGTCCAGTTTGCCATTTAATCGGGCACCAAGTAAGATGGGAACTTGTTCTGTTGTTTCTGTTACTTCATTGTACCCGGAACCAATTCTTCTCGAAAAGAACGGGTTGATCCTATTGGTACCAAAAGAACCAAACAAGTCCATATTTTCAATAAAAAACTGCCTGCGTTCAGGAAAGAATACTTCAAAACGATCAAGGTTGATCACTTGCCTGTCCACTTCAACCTGTGAAAAGTCAGGATTGACCGTAAGATCTAGATTTAAACCAGAAGTTATGGCAACTTTTGCATCCAGCCCTGCATTACCCGATAAATCCGGGTCCAGGTTTTCTTCTGTATTTTGAACGAAACTTCCGGAAGCATAGGGTATGATGGAGATGTTGCTGCCGTTTTTTTGAAGGGGCTCTTCCCAAACCATTTTTCCCATATGTGCTAACGTCATGATGATTTGTTGTCTTGGAATTCTTTGCCAGGAGGAATTGGTATTGGTTTGTGTGTCGAAACGGTAACTATTGAAATTCCATTCTTTTGAACCTTCCTTAAATCGTAAAGTTGAGAAAGGTATGGCCAGTTCACAGGTCCAATAACCGTCATGTATAGCAGAGTTTCCTTTCCACTTATTGTCCCAGGCATCATTCCAGTCACGGCCTGAGTTGCCGCCATTGGCGATAAGGGCTTCTCTGGTTACGCCAAAAGGATTCATTCCGAAAACAAAGGCATTGGTATTGTCCTGAAAAGGATCCAGAAGAAAGGTCAGGTTATCGTTTCCACCTGCACGGAAATCACGGCGTAGAGAAGGAGTGATATAGTCATTTCCAACAGAATAACATTTTGCCGCTATGTAAAGGAATTTTTCATCATAAGTCATAAATATTTCCGTCTGCGGATTTGCCAGCGTTGTATCCTGAGGGAAATATTGCCAAAAATCCTGTGCCGGATCTCCGGCAAACCAGGCAGCTTCTTTCAGATGGCCGTCAAGTATGATTTGTTCCGTGGTTTTTTTAAGTATGATTTGCGAATCCTCATAATGGTTCTGTACCTGGGAAGAGGCAGAAAAGAAAAAGGTGAAACAGAGAAATAAGATAAAAACAGATTTTTTTAAATAACATATCCGCTTTTTCATGCTAAAGAAAGTTTTTGCGTCTCAACCAAATGCAAGGATCAGGTGTTATCGAAAAGTAGTTACCGCAAATATATATATTTGCAAAAAAATTGAATTTAATCATAGTGTAACACATTTTTACATTTAGATGTTCATATTTCTTGGAAAATGGACGAGTTGAATGTTAAATGAAAAACACATAAAAAACTAACTTATGTATCCAGAACAATTGACCATTCCAATGGCTAAGGAACTTACCGACAATGGTTTCCAGGGCCTTAAATCTCCACAGGAGGTTGATGATCTGCTTGCCAAAGAAGGAACTACTTTAGTAGTGGTGAACAGCGTTTGTGGTTGTGCAGCAGCCAATGCTCGTCCGGGGGCTTTACTCGCTTCCCGTCATAGCAAAAGCCCTGATCATTTTGCTACTGTTTTTGCAGGAGTTGATCGTGAGGCGACTGCAAGAGCTCGTGAGCATATGTTACCATATCCTCCTTCTTCTCCATCAATTGCCCTTTTTAAAGATGGTAAACTTGTACACATGTTGGAGAGGCACCACATTGAAGGAAGAATGGCCGAGATGATTGCCGAAAATCTCAAAATGGCTTTTGATAAGCATTGTTAATGGACGAAGGTTGTTTGAAAAGTCGATTTTTCTAAAACTTTATCATAAAAGGAACTTTAGAGGATTAAAATCGACTTTTCAAACTTGAATAAACTCAAAAACGCGAACCGTTCGGAACTGAGCCTCTTGAAGGTACCTATCTGGACTTCTCAGGTCTAGCTACTATTTCACCTTGATTAAGAATATTTAAATACACTGAAATCTCAAATTTTGGGATGATACATGTCATGTGTCATCCTTATATTTTATACCTAAGGAAAACTCTGTACACATTATGCCATGGATCAACTTCCTGGGTGGTCAAACTATAAACCACCGGCAGTTCGTCATGGTAAAGATTAAAGGAGGCTCCAAAAGCAAAACCTCTCTTTCTGGAAGCACCGATGATTACCTGCACTCCTCCACCATATCTCAATGGACCAAAACGATCATCCTGGGTTTCTGATGCTCTAAGAATATTGAATTGCTCTATACCTTCCGGTGGTCCGCCGGCAAATACCTGATGTCCGGTTAATAAAGCTCCTGCTTCAAATCCAATTCCAATTCTCATAAATGGTAAAACATCTACCTGGGGTATAAGACTCATAGTCAAGTGCCTGAAGCGGTAGTTTAATTCGGCAGTAGCTTCCGCAAAGGCATATCTTTCCACGGAATATCTGAGTGATGCATCGAGACTAATGCGATTTTTAGGAATCAAGGCAGAAGTACCAATGCCAATGAATTTATTGTCTAGAGAAAAATCTGTAGCGGGAGTTGACCATTCAAGATGATCCCGGGGGCTTTGTACCCCGACTTCAAGTGTAAATCTCGCCGATCTTCTCAATCTGATTCTTGACTTTTTGGTCTTGACTACCTCGTTAGAGTCGAAATAAATATTGGCCTGGGTAACTATTTTTCTGGCTTTGCGAGGTTTGGTTTTTATATAGAAGGATACAAAACCACGGGATTCGGCTTTGCGGATACCATCTTCACCTGTTCCGGCCAGGCTGATGTTTTGCAGGAAAAACACCAAGCTGTCTTCATAAACCTCATGATGAAATACATTTTTACCTTCAAGAATGTCACGGTCTTTCCCTACCCCAACCTCGACGATCTCTACCGTCGAAGTATCCAGCGAAGCAGGCATATTAACCACTATCCTGATATCAGAAGCAGCTCCATCACCGTTGTTTTGAAAATTGACCCGGTAAAATAATTTATCCTTTTTCTTCCATGGCATTTCAAAAACACGGTCCATCCTACCTTGATAGTTTTTGGAGAGAATGTTATTTGGGTCATGGGAATTAACCAACTGAAGCTCCATTTCATGTTCGTCCACAACGGATCCGTTTGGTCGTTCAAAGCGAGCAAGTACAGGAGTTGTGAGTGAGGTGTCTGTTTTTGATTCACTGGTGTTTAAGACGATGAAAATGTGATGTTCATCTCCGGGTGCAAGATTACTGATTTCCCATGTTTCCCGACTGGCGTATTCGGCTTTTGGGAATTCATCTGCCTGGAAAGTGCCTGTAGCTGATGACGTAAAAACCAGCCCTTCTTCCGCACTGGCAACAGCAGTGGCAAAAATATCGATCATGCCTACTTCTGATGAATAATAGAGCTCATCATTGTAACATTTGGGAGTTTCCGGTAAAGTGAAACAATCGGGGCAACTTTTGTAATCATTGTAAAATAACTTCAGTTTTCCACTCAGCGGTTGGTCGGTAGTATTGCGATAGGATAGGATGGCTACAAAATCTTCCCCTGCTTTAGGTGAGCGATTGGTTTGGAGGTGGATGCTGTTCTTATCACCTGCATTTTTATTTTTTCGGTTAAATGAGGAAGCATAAGCCGGTGACGAAGCCCTGTTGTCAAATGCATTTACCGGAACCTTTTTCTTTTTTCTCTTCCGTTTTTTCTTTTCAGGATCCTGATCATCATCAGTGTAAGTATAGGTAAGGAAGCATTCTGCGTCGAAGGCTCCGGCCTGCATACGATCATAAATGTGAACGGGACTTTCTTCAAAACTGTAATGACCGTCCCCAAATACCCATAAATAATTAATGCCGGGTTTTTCCACAGCTCCCGGGATGGGTGTTAATTCCGGCAGATTATCCATTTTGAACTGGATTTTATTACCGTAACCATTAACTTTTGTTGTTGTGATGAACGGATCATTTTCCGATTGACCAAAGGCAAGATTGGCGGTCAATAGGAGGGTTAATAGGTGAAGTGTTATTCTCATGGTGGTTAGTTTATCCCTAAAATTATGAAGTATCCAAGGATAAATCAAATGAGGAGAGGTTATGTTACCCACCAAAACCTTAAAATTTAAACTGTTTTTTACAAAGTCATTTGGACAGTAAATTAAAGATTGTCAGGGGATTTATTTAACCACAGGGCTCACAGAGAGGGCACAGTGAACACAGAGGGCTAATTAGAACAACTTGAACTATCCCGACATTACAGGTCCATTGGATATAAAATCTCACCTGCCTGGCGTTGCGGCAGCAGACAGGTTCGGGATTTCGCTTCGCTCAATTTGAACCCTTTAAAACCCTTTAAAACCAAATCAAACCAAGAAACAGGATAAAATTAGTTTTGATCAAAATACTTTATTCAATCAAGAAGGCACAGAGAGCTGTTACGCAAAGTTACACGGAGAAGCGCTGAGTTTCACAGAGAAAAACAAACAAAACTGCGGCCCTCTGCGGTATAGCTCTATCGTTTCACTTTAAGAAGTATTTGATTTAAAGTAGTTCTGTCCATATACTCAATTGAAGCAACATCAAACCACGTGAAACAATATGAAACCACATGAAACACCCCTTCAAATCACCATCTGCTCTCCACTTTCGTCAAAGCATAAAACCACCTCAACTGAAAAATTCCCAGCAGTGTACATCCAAAACTGAAGCATTGCACTCCCAGCAGAGCATCATTTTTTACAAATCCAATGTAAAAGGCCAGGATGGAAATAATGAAAAAACCGATCTCGAAGAATACATTCTGACCGATCTTGTTCTTGATGTCAACCATAGCAGAAAAGGGTCCTTTGAGAAAGGTGATAAATGAGAAAGGCATTAACCAGCGGACAAAGATTCCCGTCATTTCCCAGTTGTCTCCCAGGATAAAAGTGAATAATGGCGGGGCAAAAATGGCAATCAGGATACACGGAATGACAGCGAGGAAAAACAGAAACTTCAGGTTGTCTTTAAATAATTTTCTGAGGGACCCCTGATCTTCCCGGTCAAGGGAGGCACCTTGTTGAAAAAAAACCTGGCCAAAAGCGGCACTCACCATTCCAAGCGGTTTAGATAATAACATAAAGGCTACGCTGTAAAACCCTGCCATATCAATAGAAAACCAGGCGGTCAGCAAGAGTATTGGCATTTGCTTAAACCCGGTATTCAACAATCCTTCCGGAGTGGAATATTTTGGAAAATTTCTATATCGAACCGCCAGTGCTTTAAGGTTGACCCATCGAGTTTCCGGAATGACTTTGGCGATTGCCTTGCGGGAAGGAAAAAGGAAAACCAAAGATTCAGCTATCCAGCCGATGACTTTCCCGACCACAAGCCCGGCAGCAGACCAGCCAAATAAACCTAAAACAATGCCTAATCCTCCGGTAGTAAAGCTGCCCGAAATGCGGCCATAACTCAACCATTTATAATGTTTATTTCTATTGGCGAGATAAGAGGATGTTTTGGTGAGGTCATATAAGATAATACCGGCAGGAACAAGAAAAAAGATAATGCTTGAATCAATTTTTGTCAACTCCTGCACCCAGGGCATATCTTTCACCATTGGTACAATCAATAGGGTGATACATCCAATAATCAGAGAAATTAAGCTCGCCAGCAAAAAAATCTGACCAGCCTCCTTATTCTTTTCCGGTAATAAAATGGCCAGTTCATATCGGAAGGTGGCAACGATGGAAAGAATACCCGTAACGGCGAGGAAAGAAGCATAGAGCCCGAAGTCTTCAGGGGTGAAAACCCGGCTTAGGATCGGTGTGATCACTAAAAGGAAAGCCTGTGCGATCACCGACCCGGAGATCAATGTGAAGGCATTCCTGTAATAATTTGACTTTATTAGCCTGGAAACAGTTTGTTTTATACTTTTAAAGTACATATCCGGCCCAAAGTAATTACTTTTGCTGAAAATTGTTTTTTCTGGTTCAGAAATGAAACAGAAATCCAAAATTTCTGTTTACTACAATCATAAATAGCTATAAAACAGACCGAAATGGTTATAAAATCGAATGAGCGGACGATTTGTGAGACGTTCCCAAACGATCCCTTTGAGGTGAGCAGGTATACCCTCCCGAATGGATTGAGGTTGTTTTTGAGTGTGAATAAGGATGAACCCCGCATCTTCACCAATATTGCTTTCCGTGCCGGTTCAAAATATGATCCTGCCGATACAACTGGACTGGCCCATTATATGGAGCATATGCTCTTTAAAGGTACTTCAAGAATTGGAGCACTGGATTGGGAGCAGGAAAAGGCTATGCTTCAAAAGATTTCAGACCTTTATGAAACCTACAGAGCTACAGATTCGAAAACAGAACGTGTAGCTATCTATAAGGAAATTGATAAACTCTCCTACGAAGCTGCCAAGTTGGTAGCTCCCAATGAATATGATAAGCTCGTAAGTGCGCTGGGTGCCAATCATACCAATGCCTACACCTGGGTGGAACAAACCGTTTATGTCAACGATATTCCATCCAACGAACTGGAACGCTGGATGATGCTGGAGTCGGAACGTTTCAAGGTTTTAGCCTTACGATTATTCCATACAGAGCTGGAAACCGTATACGAAGAGTTCAATATCGGACAGGATAACGATACAAGACAGGCCGGAAATGCTATGCGTGCCCTGCTGTTCCCAAATCATCCATACGGTACACAAACGACTATAGGAAAAGCGGAGCACCTTCGCAATCCTTCCATGAAAAATATTCAGGAGTTCTTTGAGACTTATTATGTAGCGAATAATATGGCGATCATATTATCCGGAGATTTTGATCCGGATGAAGTGGTTAAACTCGCTGAAAAATATTTTGGTTCTGAACCGGCAAAGGAAATTCCTCCATTTAAATTTGATGAACAACCGCCCATTAAAAATCCGGTAAAAAAAGAAGTACTGGGTAAAGAAAGTTCCTACCTGGAAATTGCCTGGAGAATGGGTAGCAGCCAGACGGATCATCCGTTTATGATGTCTATTTTATCCGGAATATTGTATAATAATCAGGCAGGTTTACTCGACATCAATTTGAACCAGGCACAAAAAGTACTTGATTCAGAATCATGGGCATGGTTTTATGAAGATTACAGCGTTTTTGGTCTTTATGGCAAACCAAGAGAAGGGCAATCCCTGGAAGATGTAGAAAGGTTATTACTCAAAGAGGTAGACAAGTTGAAAAACGGCGAATTTGAAGATTGGCTACTGGAAGCGGTCATCAAGGACCTCAAACTCAACGAAACGAAATCTTTTGAAAGTAATTCTCATCGTGTTGGTTTGATGACCAACCTGTTTATACTCAATGTAGACTGGGCAAGGTTTCAGAAAAGGTTTGATTTCTTTGAAAACCTGACTAAGGAGGATATCGTAAAATTTGCTAACCAGCATCTCAATGGCAACCATGCGGTAGTGTATAAAAAGCAAGGAGAATCTCCGGATATTCTCAAAGTAGATAAACCACCGATCACGCCAGTTGAGTTAAACAGGCATGCGGTTTCTGATTTTGGAAAAGAATTCCTCTCTCAACAAACACCATCGCTGGAACCGGTATTCGCCGATTTTAAAAATTCAATTCAAAGCCAATCTTTGTCCAACGGGATTAGTTTTGATTACGTACACAATAAAAACAACGGCCTTTTCAGAGTAGATTATATTTTTGAAATGGGCCGACAGGCAAATCCTGATCTGGGAATTGCCATGGATCTTTTGCTTTACCAGGGAACGGAAAAATATTCACGGGAAGAGATCAAAAAAGAATTTTTCCGCCTGGGACTCAATTTTGAAACCTATTGTCATAACGAACGTTCCTATCTCTCGCTTATGGGACTGGATGAATCCCTGGAAGAAGGTATGGCGCTTATGGAGCACATCCTCCAGAATGCTATTCCAGATCAGGAAGCACTTGATAATGTTATCGCCGATATTATTATCAAAAGAGAGAATGATAAGCAGGACAGAAGTGTGATTTTGCGGGAAGGGTTACTCAATTTTGCCAAGTACGGGTCGGAAAATCCTTTTACCGCCAGACATTCTGTAGAAGCCTTAAAAGCTTTGAAAGCAGAGGACCTTACTGCGCTTATTCGTTCATTGACAGGTTTCGAGCACCGGGTATATTATTTCGGTCCGAAATCATTTGAGGAAGCTTCGGAACTTGTTGAAAAACTGCACCATACACCAGCTGATGTAAAACCTTGTCCGGTTAACCGGAAATTTGAGGAGTTGGATACGGAAAATGTGGTTTACTTCCTCAACTTTCCAATTGTACAAACTGACGTGATGCTGATTTCCAAAGGTACTCCGCATTTCAATCTGGAAGAGTATCTCATCCGGGAGTTGTATAATGAGTATTTCGGTTACGGCCTTTCTTCGATAGTATTCCAGGAGATCAGGGAATCCAAAGCTCTGGCGTATTCAACTTATGCTTATTACGGAAATCCGAAAAAGAAGGACCGCTCTCATTATCTTTCGGCTTATGTAGGAACACAGCCTGATAAGCTCAGGGACGCCATTCCTGCGATGAAGGATATCATCGAAGATATGCCACTGGTTGATGCTCAAATTGAACAGGCCAGGCACTCTATTCACAAACGGCTTGAAACGGACAGAATAGCGCCTTCCCGCATGTACTGGGAATACCGTTCCGTTAAGGACCTGGGATATGAGCGTGATCTTTTCGAGGATATTTATAATAAAATGAAAACCGTCACCAAAGAAGAGTTGTCTGAATTTCATCAAAAGTTTATCAAAGGAAGGAAGTATGCGCTGATTGTCTTGGGGGATAAGGAACGCATTGATCTGGATTATTTGTCCAATTACGGTGAGGTTCGTGAGCTTTCGATGAAGGATATTTTTGGGTATTAAAATAGCTTTGAAGTTTTTTCTTGATAAAGAGTTTAACCGCCAAGAGCGCTAGTAAGGCGCCAGGTTCGCAAGGACAATATCTTCTTTTTAATTGATGAGCAACAATAAATGGAAAGGCTTAATGCGACACCAACTCCAATCCAGGAATTAAAGTCAAAATTATTTTCCGAAAAAAAAGTCCGTCTTTTTTTGAAGCGGGATGACCTGTTGTTTGATCCAGTTGCTCCGGATTTTAATGGGAATAAGTGGCGGAAAATGAAGTATAATCTCTTCGCCGCCAGAGAGCAGCAGAAAGATACGTTGCTGACTTTTGGCGGGGCTTATTCTAATCACATTGCAGCAACTGCTGCCGCTGCAAAATTATTTGGTTTCAAAAGCATTGGTATTATTCGCGGCGAGCGGCCTGCCGAATTAAATCCTACCTTAAAAAGGGTTTTGGAGCAGGGAATGCAACTTGAATTCATTACCCGTTCAGCCTACCGGGAGAAAAATGAACCTGGATTTATTCAAAATCTTCACAATACATACGGCGACTTTTATTTGCTGCCGGAAGGAGGTACGAATGGCCTGGCGTTAAAAGGATGTGCTGAAATTATTGATGAAATAGAAAATGATTTTCAGGAAATACTGCCTGATTTTATTTGTTGCGGATGTGGAACCGGCGGAACTTTTGCCGGGATCGTTTCGGGCATTGATGAACGGACCCGGGCAGTCGGTTTTTCGGCTTTGAAAGGAAGTTTTCATACAACTGAAGTAGAAAATCTTTTGGAGCGATATCAAAGAAGAAAATATAAAAACTGGGAAATCAACAACGATTATCATTTTGGGGGCTTTGCCAAACATAAGTCTGAGCTGGTCGAATTTATCAACCAGTTTAAAAAAGATTTTGACATCCAGCTCGAACCGCTGTATACCGGCAAAATGCTCTTTGGAATTTTTGATCTGCTCAGAAAAGATTATTTTCCGGAAGGCAGCACGATCCTGGCAGTACACACCGGAGGCTTGCAAGGGATAGTCGGTTTTAATGAACGGTTTGGGGGGATAATTAACTAAAGTTGAGATAGATATTGAGCAAAACTCAAGAATCAATTACCCACCCAAAGGTAAAACCTTTCATCCCACTGGCCTTCACAAAGGTGTCACCTTGCCTCCCTCAAATCTTTCCTGGCAGGAGACGGCTTGAAAATCCACCATCTCTTCAAAAGTCGCATAGCGACTACTCCAGTGCTGTAGGTACTGAATCTCAGGGAGGTGTGTGAATTCTGAAGGGCAATACCTGAGGCACTGAAAAATTGAAGGTTTATTACCTAACCTTCCTCCCCTTCCAACTATGTTTCTTACTAAAAACAGAAGCCAGTCCCGTCAGGAAAATATAAACCGTATGCATCCACTCAGCCATCAGAAAAGCCTTCATTAATTCATCTCGATTGAAAAAATTGCACGCTCTTTTGAGGAAAAAGAAATCGGTTATGTATTTCACTAAAATCAATCCCATGAAAGAAAGCAGAACGTGATTAACTCCGGTAAAGATCACAGGAATTCCAAGGAAAATAAATGCACAATATAAAAAGACGAAGGCCTGTGTTCCCACCAATTGTGGTTGCCTGTAAGCCCCGGTCTTGGAGGCCCATCTAATGCGTTGCTGAAGGAAGGAAACCCAGGTTGGTTTCGCTTGTGTAAGCACTGTAGCTTCCTTGTTTTTGATAAAGCCTATTTGAGCTGGATATTTTTCAACCACCTTTTGCATAAAAAGCATATCATCACCAGAGGCTACCTGATCGATTCCGGAAAAGCCGCCAAGTTCTTCAAAAACTGCTTTAGGGTAAGCTAAGTTTGCGCCGTTACTCATCCATCCAAATTTCCCGTGTATCCCTGCTCCGGTGATCAGCATCATACCCATGTAATCAAGGGATTGAAATTTTTCCAGCAAACTTTCTTCTTTGTGGAAATTGACGGGTGCCGCTATGAATTTAGAACCTTGTTTTTCGTAAAAAGAAACCAGAAAATTGAGCCAGTTCTCCGGAACGAGGCAATCGGCATCAGTAGTCACGATCAATGCTCCGTTGGCACGATTAATTCCCGTTTCCAGGGCGGCTTTTTTACCTGATCCTTTGGATTCCAGGAGTGAAATTTTTAAATCTGGCTTTTGAGCAATTAAGTCGTTAACCTTTTTTGATGTATCGTCTTCCGAGTGATCATCAACAATTATTATTTCCAATAAACCGGCAGGATAATTTTGAAAAAGAATCGATTCCAGGCAAGGAATGACATGCTCAGACTCATTTCTTGCGGGAACAATTATGCTAACGGAAGTTTTCGGAGACCAATTTTCAGGTATGGACCAGAACGGTAAACTTTGCCAGTATTTCACATAACGAAAAATGAGTATGGCATAACCGATCATTAGTGCCATACTCATTCCTGAGTAAAATCCTGTTAGAAAGTTGGTCATGTTTTCAATGAAGATTGTTGTTGTCTGTTTAAAGGGGTATTGATTCCGAAAAAATAAGAACGTTTAAACACAGAGATCTCAGGGTAGGCACAGTGTTCACAGAGAGTAACCTGAAACTACTTTGAAACAACCTGAAACCATTTGAAACAAATTATAGATAGATATACTGATCAGATCACCCCAGGTCTTAGAACAACTTCTCGTAATCGCTTTTTGGAGTTTCCTGTTCCGGTTTTTCCATGTCAGGCAATTCCAGCGGTTTTTCCTCTTGTACTTCTTCGTATTCGATAAATTCTCCTTCGCGTTGTTCACGAGCCTGTGTTTCTGCCTGTTTGATTCTTCTTTTAAACAATGCTTTACCCAAAAGGAATATACTTACAAAAGGATAGAACAAAGCTGAAAAAACAATGGCTGCCACTCCTGCTCCGGTATTTTTCCTGGTCAGCCGGCCGAGCCATTTGAAATAGCCTGTGATCACTTTATAATCGATAATAGCTGCAGGAATCAGCAACAATAGTGCCCATTTATATAAAATAGAAATGATAAACCCTGCAACAAAATATATTCCGATAAGGGCTATGATCCCTACAATCGCTCCAACAATCGAATTGCCGCTTAATCCAAATTCACTTCTCCTTTCTGTCATAATATTAAATTTCTGCTTTTCTTAATCTCAACCTAAAATTAATGATTTTGTTGTGAAGATTGGGCTTATGTTAGACAAGTATGGCTTCTTTTTTGACAGTAATCCCAAATAAGTCTATTTTTGGAAAAATTTTTTAAAGTGATGAGTAAGTATTTTCTTGGCCTGGTGGCCGTTTTTGTATTATTGACCGGTTTTGTAAAGCAACCTGAATCAAAAAAGGTTAAAGTCGTCTGTGAAATGGAAGGTTGTGTGGCAGCCTTGAAATTGTACAAGTTTGACGGGATGAATTTTACCCATGTTAAAGATGGAGAAAAAACCGAAAACGGGTATGTTTTTAGCGTACCTAAATCTGAACCTCGTTTCTATTACGTAGGTATGAATGAGCAGATGTTAAGGCCGGTAATTCTCGGAACTGAGGATGAGGTGAAACTGACAGGACGTTGTAACCGCATGCGTTCAGCCAGGGTTAATTCAAAACTTAACAAGGAGTACGAGGGACTTAAAAATCAGTTGAACTCCTTTAACCGTAATAAGCAGCAATTGATTCGTAAGTTGCAGCAGACAAGAGTTGAGGAACAGGTTACTAACCTCAAACAGCAAATTAAAGTGATTGATGATCAGCAATTGGGACTGCTCGATTCGCTGGATAAAGCCAACCCTTATTTCGCCAAGGTTGTTGGTTTGAATATTTTCCCGAGTTTTGAAAATTACGGGCAGAACTATACCAATGGACTCGATTACTTTGCCAACGAATTCTTCCAGTTTGCAGATTTTAAGGAGGAAGTTTATGGTCGTTTGCCATGGACCTATGAGGCTTATAAAAGTTATACTACCACACTTTCCAGCGTAGCACTTCCTGATGATAAACACAAGCAGATCATTGAAATTGCTCTGAAAAGAGTACCCGAAGGAACGGATGCATACAAGCTGGCCATCGGTGGTGTTTTGGCAGCTTTGAACCAAAAAAATCATGCTAATTACCCGCACTTCGCGAAGATCTTTATTGAGAAATATAAATCTATAGATGCCAAGGCTGCCGGAAAATTAGAAAATGAGATGCGCCGTAAGCGAGCCCTTATGGTTGGAGGAGAAGCTCCTGACTTTAGTGGACAATCTCCGTCCGGAGAAACTATCAAACTTTCTGATTTGAGAGGAAAAGTTGTATTGATCGATTTCTGGGCAAGCTGGTGCGGTCCTTGCCGTCGTGAAAACCCTAACGTGGTTAAAATGTACAACAAATACCACGACAAAGGTTTTGAAATTCTTGGAGTAAGTCTGGATAGCAGTAAAGATCGTTGGGTAGGAGCGATCGAACAAGATGGCTTGACCTGGCCTCATATCAGCGACCTGAAAAAATGGCAAAGCGAGTACGCTGCTCTGTACGGAGTACGCTCCATTCCACATACAGTCCTGCTGGACGCAGAAGGCAAGATCATTGCACGAGGGTTGAGAGGAATTAACCTCGAGAAGAAGGTGGCAGAAGTATTGGGACAGCAATAAATTGTACCCCGCTGGCGGGGTCGAATTTAGGCAAAAGGAATTTCCTTTTGCCAGAAAATTCGGGGGTGGAAACCTTCGTAGCAACAAAACCACCCCCAAATTTGACTTGGAAAACTTTTCTTAAATGGAATGTTTCTTAGTCAAATTTGACCCCGCGAGCGGGGTATATCTATTCCTAGCCGTTAAATCAGTCCAATCCGCGTTCCATCAAACCAGCATATTTCCGAATAACTTCAAGCGTTGATTGATCGCTATCAAAAACAGAATACCAACCCTGGTACTCAAAAGGTGGATCACCAGTAAAATCATCTCCTTGTTTCCAAAGAGCTTTTTCGCCACTTGGTCTGCCAGCCCCTGACCAGGCCCAGAAATTACTTCCCGCAACTGGCTGTCCTCTCGAGGCTAGTCGATGTATAAGATCAAAGATTTCCGAATAGAATTCATCTCGCATGGATGTAGAAGTTCCTGGTTCATATAACTCCATATCCCGTGCAATGCCGAATTCTTCCAGGACAACCGGCATATTCAGTCGTTTGGCAATGCGGTTGTGTTTTCTGATGTATTTTTTGGCTTTTTTGACAGCCTTTTTATAGGTCTCTGGCTTCTTTGGGTTGTACCAACCCCAGTTTTGAATCCAAAGGTGAAAAGTAGCATAGTCAATGTTCTCAATGTTGTGCTCCTTTTCAAACTTCTTGCTAAACGGAACGACCACATTGCCATCACTGCCCACGCTTACCAGGTGGTTGGAGTCCAGACTTTTTATAAAAGCCGCAGTTTCTTTTACCCATCGTAGATATGCAGGGAATCCGGGAAGGGCCCTTGGTTCATTAGCCAGTTGCCAGGAAAGAATAGTTGGGTCGTCTTTATAGGGAATGCCGGTAACAGAGTTGGTGCGATTAACGATATACTCAATATGTTTCCGGAAGGCTTTTTGGGCATTTTCATTTTTATAAAACCGGGCCGAGTATTGCATGAATTTTAGCCATCGTCCGTTTTCTGCCGGAGGGGGGTAAGGAATAGGTTCACCGGTATCCCAGTTCACATATTGTGCAAAACCACCTGACCAGGGCCAGTAATTATTCAGGCATAACACAGCAACCATATCCCGCTTTTTCATTTCTGAGAGCAAAAAATCCAGCCCGATCAACAAGGAATCATTGTACTGCTCCTGTGAAGGTTGAAGTGCCGGTGTCATTCTCCAGGGAGCGGAGTCCGGACCTTCGCTGGCAGCCATTATGCGAAGATTATTAACGCCAAGTTCATTTAATTTGTCCAGTTCATAAATGAGCCTATTCCGAAGATTTTCCCTGCCGGACATACCCAGGTTCATACCATACCAGAAGTTTGTACCCAGAAAATAATATGGCTGACCATTTCGGATGAATTGCTGATCGGAAACTGTGATGAAGTTTTGAGACATAGTTGAATCGGGCTGAGCTATTATCAAAGTCTGACCAAAAAAGTATATAACCAGAGTCAGGTATTTTATCGAACTTGACATCTATTGAAAATTTTATTCCACAACTAAATGAGGAACTTCTTCCAGATTCCAGTCGATAACCAGCCCTTGAGCCAGTCGTTCTGCAACCGTTTTTCCGTACAGGACTTCACAAAGATAAAGTGCGGCTTCAAAGGATTTTGCTCCGCCGGCTGAAGTGATGAATTTATCATCGTGAACAAACAATACATCTTTATGAACCGTCAACTGAGGAAACATCTCTTTGTAGGCATCAATATCGGACGGGAAGGTGGTGGATTCAAATCCATCCAGAATGCCTGTTTTGGCAAGCACAAAAGCTCCATCGCAATGAGAAGTTACGTAAAGGGCATTTTTCGCAGCCTGTTTAACGAATTCCAGCATTTGTTCATCTTCCAGATCAGCATCCAGGTGGTGTTCTGCACTGGGGACCACGAGAATGTCAATCGATGGTAAACTATCCGTCAGGTAGTTGAAATCAGGAAGCAGCCGGATGCCTTCAAAAGTAGTTATGGGATCATGAGTGTTCGCGACGGTGAAAACATTCATGGGTTTAATGCTGTCCCTGAAAATGGTATGCTGAAAAATATCAAATGGCGCAGTGAGTTCCGTATTGTAGACGCCATCCATAATCAGGAAGGCAGCGTTGTATCGGTTGTCAACAATATTGCTGTAATCCGGTTTTGAGAGTGCTTCTTCAACTACAGGATTGGCACTTTCCTGGCAGGCACTAAATCCAATAATGGTTATTAAAACCAGGCAAAAAATCTTTCTGTACATTGCTAACTTATTTTGATTTAACTACTGTATACTTTTGAGTATATAGTCTAAAAAGCATGATTTGTTCTCGCAGATAAGCGCAGAAAATGAGGCGAATGTTCAAAAATGATCAGCGAAAATCAGCGTGAAACTAAAAAGTGCACGGTAGAGAATTTTTGATCAAATTATTCCACCATTCTCAATTGATGAGGACTTGTCTTAGGAACCCGCTCAATAATTTTCCTGGCTTCCAGATCAAGCTTTACCGTAACCACATACCAGATCACCTTGCCATCAAAAGTAGGTTGCAGACGATCAATAATAATGTCTGTCAAATCTTCAAAAGTGATCACTTCATGTTCCCGGATCACGGAAAGGATTTCTTTGCGAATGATGGTGTATTTTTCAAGAGAAATGTTGGTCCCCTTTTTACCAGCGGGGTGCATGGTGAGTATTTTTTCTTCTTTGGCCATGGCTGTTTAAATTGAGTGTTTACCAAAGATAATGGAAAAACACATAAGGCACATAGCTCATAAAGAGCTATGTGCCTTATGTAGTAATTATTAAAACACTAATGGTTTGTGAAATACTTTATAACTGCTCGATGGAAGAGTATGCTTCTTTTAAGACCTTTACCAGTTCATTAACATGCTCATCCGAGCTAAAGATACACATGAGATAAAGCCCTACATCTTCGCTTTTGATCACACAGTTTAATAAAAATGAGTGCGATGGGTTTGGAGAAGAAAGCGAGGCTTTAAAGAAGAAAATGTCACTTGATTGATAATTACAGGAAAAAGTATATTTCCCTAAAATTTCTGTTGATGGATTTGCTTCTTTTAGAGAAGCCTCCGAGAGTTTGATAGCAGAACTGGAATATCCATCTGTTGGAGAAACTGTTAATACTGCTTTAAATTTTTCACTTTTATACCAGCTTTTTTCTTTGACAAAACTTTCGGGAATATTGAATTTGAATTCTCCGCCCCTAAGAGTATCATAAGACATTGTTTGCGCTTTTGTACTTTGAAATGTAAATAATACAAGAATCAAAAATAAAAATTCCTTAAGATTCATATGAAAATATTTTGGATAAAAAAGTTTTAAAAAAATGATTTAAGAGGAAACAAGCGTTTCCTCTTAAAATTAAAGCCTTGAAATAATTCGATAATTAATAGCAATTAATCCAATATAAAGGAAAATTAGAATAATATGTTGCAGAATTTCTATGGACAATATTATTACCAAGAAGCACACTTCCTTCGATATTATCGCAAAAACCAGGAGCAGGAACCTCTATAAAACTATTACTATTCAATGCCGCATCCATAAACATAACAAAATCTTCTTTTATTCCTTGCGGAGACATACCCCCATATTCAGCAATTCTAAACTGGAGTAATTTTGCTGCAATATTTGCTGCCCAACTTGTACATTTATTAGCGTCATCTGCATCAATTAAAATTCCAGCATTATTGGGGTTACCAGGGTCAGCATTTCCAAACATATTTATTCTCACGTCGATACTAAAGGTAATGGTTTGTGTTTGTCCTGTTGGTCCATATGTAACACTAAAACTTAAATTATCTACTCCACAGGCATAAAGAATAATAGGAGGTGGGGTTAACGCGAAATCAAATGAATTACAGCTTAACCATCCAGAAGAGAAAGGAATATTAGGTGTCCCTTGGTCTTCTGAAATATCAAAATCTTCAAATACTCCAATTTCTTCCCCGCTTTCTTTATCGTAAATATACATTTTTCCGTCTGGTGTTAGGAAAGCTACAGTATTACTAGTCATTGATAAATGAGAAGGTCTCCAATCAATATTAACATTAGGCGGGATTATAGTCATAATTTGACTTAACACTGTTTTTTTCTCAAGAAGCCATTCAATCTCTTCGGTTGTTAGTTCTAGTCCTGAATGCTGTTCGAGTAAATCGACTATGGAATTAACAGCACTTTGTACCTCTGGTGAATCATCGTCAATAAGAGCACTTATAAGTGTAGGAATAATAGGTATATTTATATCCTGGCTTAAAGCTTCTATTTCTTCTGGAAGAAGACCTAACGTTGTTCCAATCCAGGTAATAGCACCATTTAAAGAACAGTTGGCAAAATCAGGCCCATAAATACAATCTTCACCGACAATTTCTACCAATTGTTCTTCTGTTACAGTAATTCCCATTTCCTCAAAAGCATAAATTCTATCCTGCATTATAACTTCGGCTACACATGCTGTTTGGGCGTGTAAATGGATTTTATAAAATAGTGAGTTTAGCGACGGATAGCCATTTTCATCTGTGGTAATATATGCAGCAAAATCCTCGACAGAAGCACAGCTTTGATTAATAAGATAAAGAATCTGTTGTGAAGATTGCCAGAGGTTGAGTTGAATCTTAAATTCATTAATCTCTGATGCAATAATCCTATCCTCTCCTGTAAGGAGGTCTTCATTAAACAAAACTCCGCCACCTCCTTCCGGAGTACCAATATTAATAGGGACAAAATCATCAATGTTTAGATTCCAAATATAACTTAGGAATGTTAGTTCATTTTCTGGAGGGTCAGTAGTTACAGGATTCGTATTATCACTATTATTAAAAAAATCCGAAAACCAATTTCCTAATTTGTTGATGAATTTTTGCCAATCACTATATCCAGCTGCACCTCCTCCAGAAGGGCTAGGACAACCATTCGGAGTCAACCAATCTGGCCACCAGGGAGGCCAACATGTTACCTCCTGTTCAAGTGCAGTTGTAGGGATGACTTCATCTACCGCACCATCTCTAATGATAATAGGGTCAAAGACAGTACCATCTGGGCCTACCGCTGCAAAAATTCCAGTAAAATTAGAAACTTGTGCCCTGTAATTATTGGCAGCAAGGTAACCCTGTTCAGGTATTGAGGCTAAATAGAAAAAATTAACCTCTCCGCTTGTATTTGTATAAGAAACTACATTAACCATTGCACCAGGAATATCAGCGTTCATTTCTCTTGGATCAATTGGAGTAATTATAATATCCAATGCATCCGCATAATTGGAATTAATAGCGGCTTCCCAGACAGGTTCTGCCAAGTTTCCTTCATCTCGCATTATATCCGAAAACTTAGCTTCATAGGCTCGTTTTGCGTCACCAATCGTAATGGTTGGGTGAGAATTTTGGAAAATAGTTTGTTCATTGATTATTTCCTTTTCAGTAAACCTGTCTTTCTCACAACTTGAAAGAATTACGAAAAAGAGAATAACCGAAAACAGAATTTTAGCATTAATTTTCATTTAGGTTCATTTTTGAGTTAATAAATGTTTAAACAATTGAGGCCTCTATATATAAAAGCCACGAACCCTCGAAACGTGACATTTTTTTAACATCTTTTTTTAATTAATGGAAATTGGTTTCGGATTTATTGAAGGGTGGCAATTGGCTTGGGGGTGAAAAAAACTAACAATATTTAGTTTGGCAGAGCAACCTTGATAATTTTTATTAACACAAAAAAACCGGACAATGAAAATCATTGCCCGGTGCCAGTGTTAAATACCTTATTGGATTTATCTTATCTCGCGAACGAAATAGCTCGTTTCTCCCGAATGACCGTCACTTTGATCTGGCCCGGGTATTGCATTTCGTCCTGGATCTTTTCGGAAATCATGAATGCGAGGTCGTCTGCGTATTGGTCCGAAACTTTATCAGATTCCACGATTACGCGCAACTCGCGTCCTGCTTGCATTGCATATGCATTTTGAACACCTTCATGGGCAAGTGCCAGCTCTTCGAGCTCGCTGATACGCTTGAGGTAACTTTCCAGAATTTCTCTACGAGCACCCGGACGAGCACCTGAAATCGCATCACATGCCTGAACGATAGGAGAAATGATGTTGTTCATTTCGATTTCATCGTGGTGGGCACCAACAGCATTGATGACCGCTTTGTGTTCGTTGTACTTTTCACAGAGTTTCATTCCGTGAATAGCGTGTGACATTTCGCTTTCTTCCTCAACTACTTTTCCTATATCATGTAAGAGTCCGGCACGTTTGGCAAGTTTCACCTGTTTGGCACTCAGTCCCAGTTCAGCTGCCATCACAGCACATAGGTTGGCTGTTTCGATGGAGTGTTTTAGGAGGTTTTGTCCATAAGAAGAACGGAACCTCATACGTCCCACCATTTTGACGAGGTAGGAGTTCAAACCGTGAATGTCCAGGTCGATAACCGTACGTTCCCCGATCTCAATAATTTGCTCTTCGATCTGGGAGCGGGTCTTGGTTACCACCTCTTCAATTCTTGCCGGGTGGATACGTCCATCCGCTACGAGGCGCTTCAATGACAGGCGACAAACCTCCCGACGGATAGGATCAAAACTAGAAATGATGATCGCTTCCGGTGTATCATCAACCACGATCTCTGCTCCGGTAGCGGCTTCCAGTGCGCGGATGTTTCGACCTTCTCTACCGATGATCTGACCTTTGAGGTCGTCGGATTCAAGGTTGAAGACCGAAACGGTATTTTCAATGGTATACTCAGCACACATCCGCTGGATGGTCTGGATAACGATCTTTTTAGCTTCTTTGTTGGCCGTGGATTTGGCCTGCTCGATAGTTTCCTTACGCAATGCCAGGGAATCTGTTTCGGCTTTGGCTTTTACTGCATCGAGCAATTGTTCTTTGGCTTCCTGTTCAGAAAGTTTTGCCACTTGCTCAAGAGCTTTGATGTGCCGTTCATTGGCAACGCTGAGTTCTTCCTTCTTCTTGGCAACGATCTTGAGTTGGGTATCAAGATTTTCGCGAATGGTTTTGATCTCAGCTTCTTTAGATTCTACTTCCTGTTTGTAGTTTTCAAATGACTTTTTCTTTTCATCAAATTTTTCCTGACTCTGCTTTAATTCATTTTCCAGCGCCTTTACTTCCATTTCCCGTTCCTTCATTTCGATCTTGTGATCGCCTTTATACTTGTCAAAGTCAGAACGAAATCTGGCAAATTTATCCTTGGCCTCCTGAATTTTTCTTTGTTTTGTCTTTTCATTTTTGATCTCGGCCTGGTTGATCATTTTTTCTGCTTTGATCTCTGCGTCTGATTGCAGTCTGTCAGCGGTCATTCGTGCATCTTTGATGATCTGGTCGGCCTTGGCATTCATCTCCTCGATCTTACCTTTGTTGGCATTGCCAATAATTAAACGGGCAATAATAAAACCAACGATAAGACCAATAGCAACTCCAATTCCTATTGATATAATATCCATAATGGTGATTTTATTTATGATATAAAAAACCACAGATAAGCTTTCTTATCTGAAGGTGTATGTCAACGTAAAAAAATGAGAAGAGAAGAGAAATGCAATAAACTATAGTTCCCGGAAAGGAACTTTTGCAGATATATCTATTATGCTTTGGATTGGTCTGTTATTTCAACAGTTGATCCAGCAATATGTCAATATTTTCCAGTCTTTGAACTAAAACATCGTCTTCCAGGGCTACATTGGACAAGCGGGTTTTATAGTTATCCACCGCGTAGGTCAGGGCCGCCATGGCCAGGCAATCCTGTTTGTCTTTATTAGTGTAGGTCAATTGAAAGTCATTAACTTTTTCATTGATCTCATTCACTATTTTTCTGATGGACGGCTCATCCCTTTCCTGAACCTTTAAGGGATAAGGCCTGCCAGCAATGACTACTGTTATGTTTTTAACCTCCTGCCCGTCCATAATCAATTATTGTGTAACCACTCAATACATTTGTCAATTTCCTTGATGTATTGATCCATTTGTTGTTTTAGTTGCTCAGAATGCTCTCTGTCCTCATTTTGTCTGCTGGAAACGGCCTTTTGCGCTTCCTGCAATTTTTCATTCAAAGCATTCACTGTATCTTTTTGAAGATCCAGCTCAACCTTTTGCTTTTCATTCTTATTTTTAAGGGCCAAATTTTCTTTTTCCAGCCGCTCCACTTTGAGGGCCAGTTGTCTTATTTTGAGTTCTATATTTTCAAATAATTCTGTAACTGACATAACTAACGCAATGGCGAAAATTAAGGTAAAATTATTAAAAAACCAATCACATAGTCTCCTATGTGTTTCCGGCTCAGACAAATTTTGAAAAAAACGGAGCGATTATTTCCTTATCACTGCACCTAATTGCTTTTCATAACCAGAGATCAAATTGGACATAATCTTGTCGATCTCCTTGTCTTTCAGTGTTTTTTCCGGATTTTCAAAAACAAAACTTACGGCATAGGACTTTTTATCTGCGCCCAGTTGTTTTTCACTTTCGTAAACATCAAACAAATTGATGTCTCGTAACAATTTTTTTCCGGTCTTTACCGCAATAGATGCAATATCACTAAATTTTACGGATTTTTCAACAACAAGCGCCAAATCTCTTCTCACCGATGGGTATTTATTCAGAGATTCAACTATAATGTTATGTTTCCTGCAGGCTTTGAAAATAGGAGCCCAGTTGAAAGACGCGTAAAAGACCTCACCTTTGATGTCCATTTGCTTGACCAAAGATGTTGCAAGCTTACCGAAGGTAACTACAGGAACAGGTCCGCGATGGTAATTTAAAGCGTAAGAGAATATATCATCAGAAACTGCCGTAACCTGGTATGAAGTTACTCCCAGGCGATTGAGGATGTTTTCCACATAGGCCTTGAGAGTGAAATAAGTGGTCATGGCCTTTCCGTCATTGTGCCAGCTTTCCGGACTGTGCTTACCTGTCATGAACAAGGTCAGTTGTTCATTCTCAACATAAGCCTCTTCGGATTTGATATAAGATTTACCGAATTCAAACAACCGCAAATCAGCATTCTGGCGATTCTGGTTCCTGACAATAGCTTCCAGTCCGCAGAAAACCATATCAGGCCTCATGATGTCCAGGTGAACATTTGAGGTATTGTTGATGTAAACCAACTGATCTTGCGGGAAGTTGGTCAGGATATCTTTGTAGTATCGGGATTCTGATAATGACACAGCCATCATTTCATTGAACCCGTTGGCAGCCAGATAATCGGCGACCTTATTGCGCACATCGTTAGGATCAGGGTATGAACCTGTGACGACTGCAGTGGAAATGTGTCCTGAAATAGGCACATTGTTGAATCCGTAAATCCTCAGGATCTCCTCGATCAAATCCGCCTCACGGGTCACATCTGCTTTGTTGGTCGGAACAGCAACGGTGAATCCATTGTCATCTTTTTCCACGATCTCCATGTCCATAGCTTCCAGTATGAAGGCTACATTTTCAGGAGTAATATCCACACCGATCAAACGATTGATGTTGGCATAGGTCGATTTTATCTTAACCGGCTCAATAGGTTCCGGATAGATGTCGATAATATCAGAAGCAATCTCACCATTGGCCAGTTCCTTAATCAGCATGGCCGCACGTTTCAAGGCAAAAACCGTGATATTTGGATCACTTCCTTTTTCAAAAACTTTAGCCGCATCTGTTCTCAGGTTGTGGCTCATGCTTGAACGACGAATGTACCCGGCATTGAAATGGGCCGCTTCCAGGAAAATGGAAGTTGTATCATCTTTTACACCAGAGTCAATTCCTCCGAATACTCCACCGATACACATGCCTTTCCCTTCTCCGTCGCAGATCATAAGATCCTCGCTACGTAGTTTGCGGTCCACCTCGTCGAGACTTTTGAAGATGGTGCCTTCCGGCAAAGTTTTAACGATGATCTTTTGCCCTTTAATAGCGTTGAAATCATAAGCGTGAAGAGGTTGTCCCAATTCGTGTAAAACGAAGTTGGTGATATCTACGATGTTATTGATGCTTTTTACACCTACAGCTTCGATACGTTTTTTCAACCAGTCTGGTGAAGGCTTGATCTCAATGTTTTTGATAGCAACTCCTGAAAAACGAGGACATGCTTCCAGGTTTTCGACAACCACCTCAACAGACATATCATTGCTGTCTACTTTGAAATTGTCGACCTTAGGCATTTCCAGACTTCCGGAATAACCGTAGTTAACTTTCATCGCAGCCGCCAGGTCACGGGCAGAACCAATGTGGTTGGTAGCATCAGAACGGTTCGGCGTCAGTCCGATTTCATAAACATAGTCCGTTTCAATATTGAAATAATCTTTGGCAAGACCTCCAATCGGCGCATCCTCCGGCAAAACCATGATGCCATCGTGACTGGTACCCAGTCCAAGTTCATCTTCCGCGCAGATCATTCCTTCGGAAACTTCACCGCGGATCTTTCCTTTTTTGATTTTCCAGGCTTCGCCTTCAGGGGTGTATAATGTAGTGCCGATTGTGGCAACCAATACCTTTTGTCCGGCAGCTACATTGGGAGCTCCACATACAATATCGAGGTCTTGTTCTCCGCCAATATCCACTTTGGTCACGGATAATTTGTCCGCATTGGGGTGTTTGCCACATTCCTTTACATGGCCGATCACGATCCCTTCCAGTCCTCCTTTTACAGACTCCACTTCTTCTTCACCTTCCACCTCCAGTCCGATATCCGTTAAGATCTCTCCGACTTTCTTTGGGTCGAGGTCAATATCTATATAATCTTTCAGCCAGTTTAATGATAAATTCATCGTCGATTAATAATATGTACTAAGTATTAAAAAAACATTCATGCCAAGGCTGTTGGAACATCCCGTATCTTTCTGCTCGGCATCGCCAGGCAGGCACAAAGTGTCGGGAGGCTGAGGCTGAGGAGGATTTCAATTTCTTCCTTAGCCCTGCCTTCCGAGGAACGCAGGCAGGCTTAGCCTTCTCCTTAGCCTGTTTACTAAGCGGGCAAAGATAGGGATTTGCGTTAAAAGCTGTCACTTTTTGTGCGACAAAAAAGGAGGGCTTACTTTTAGCAGCTAAATCGACCTCAAAAAAAGCGATTTACCTTCTGGTATCCCTATAAATTCAAATGATTACAGCACATTCCTACGTGTCAAATGTCATTGTAGTTTTTCTGTCAATAGGTTAATTTCGTAAATAGGGAGATTTGTCCCAACCTTTGCTCCGGTTTAGGATGTCTAACGTGTTAGAAAAGAAAAAAATTCCGCTAAGGAAATAAAAATTATGTCATGAAAAATTATTTGCTCTTTTTGATCGCAGGACTTTTCCTGTTTACCCATTGTACCCCTGAAAACATTACACCGGATGACAATCCTGATCTGATCACTTTTGATTGTGAGAATAGTGACGGTTGTGAATTGGTGGACGCCAATAACGTTTTCGGATTTAATATTTTCAAAGCATTACATGAAGAAAAACCACTGGAGAATATCTTTATCTCCCCGCTGAGTATCAGCACAGCATTGACGATGACCCAGAACGGAGCTGACGGCGATACAAAAACTCAAATGCAGGAGGTTTTACAAACTTCCGACCTGGACATCCTTTCTGTAAACGAGGCGTATCAGTATCTTTTGACGACACTGCCCGACCTCGATCCTTCTGTTCAGCTCGATCTTGCCAATTCTATCTGGTACCATCAGGAGTATCCGGTCTATCCTGAATTTCTGGATGCCAATGAGACTTATTTCAACAGCGAAATAATAGAAGCGGATTTCAGAGCACCGGAAACGGTAGATGACATCAATGGCTGGGTTAGTGATAACACCAATGGAAAGATTCCTACAGTATTAGAAGAGATTCCGGATGCAGCTATTATGTACCTCATCAATGCCATTTATTTCAAGGGGGACTGGCAGTACACTTTTGATGAAGATATGACTTATGAAACCAGTTTTTTCAAACATGATGGAAGTACAGTACCGATCGATATGATGGGCTGGGAAGGCGCGACAGAATTGCCTTATTTCGAAAACGAATTGTTCCAGGCTATTGATCTTCCTTATGGAGATGGTCAGTTTTCCATGACATTGATGTTGCCCAAAAATGAAGTGGGTATTGAAGGAGTGGTTGCAGCCTTGAACAAAGAGAATTGGGATACGTGGATGGGTTCATTCGTGACTCAGGAGGTCAACTATCAAATGCCAAAATTTAAGCTCGAATACAAAAAAGAACTCAAGGATATTTTGGCGGCGCTGGGTATGGAGGATTTGTTCACCGGAAGGTGTGATCTATCCAAGCTCGGACCTGGTGATTTGGTAGTCAGTATGGTTTTACACAAATCCTTCCTGGAGGTCAATGAGCAGGGTACAGAAGCGGCTGCCGTTACAGTTGTAGGCGTAGAAAATACTTCAGTGCCGTCTATCCCTTACATGATTTTGAACCGTTCGTTCATGTTGTTCATCCGGGATAATGTAACCAACAGCATTCTATTTATGGGACAGATTCAGGATCCGTCTTAAGTTAGTTTGCAGTACCGGTGTTAAGTACCAGTTTTTTTAATAGTATGTGGTTGAGGGGAAATACCCAAGGTTTTGCCTTTGACAAGCATAGAGGGAAGCAAGGCGAAACCTTTTTCAAAGGAATAAAAAACATTAATTGATACACCAGAAAAATATATAGCTATGAACCTGATTAAATATTTGTTTGCCGGATTTTTATTGATTTCATTTGTCAGTTGTGATAAGCAGGAATTTACCTTTACTGAGGAAGGGTTAATTGGTTACTGGATAAATCCTGCGTATAGTGAGACATCTGTGACCTATGATCGCGCTGATGGATTTGTCAATGGATACGGAATAGCATTTTTGGAAGATGGTGAGTTGCTGGTGAGACAAAATGTTGGTTGGTGCGGCACTCCTCCAATCACTTACGGAGACTATGAGGGTACCTGGACTCAGGATGAAGATGGTCAGATTTATACGGAATCACCTTATTGGGGAGGGACCCAGGAACAGACATTTTTGTTGATTTCGGTCGACGAAAACAACCTGGTTTTGGAGATTATTGATTAGCATTCACGAACCTTTAAAATAGTAATGGCGGGATACGTTTTCAATGGAAGGCGTATCCCGTTTTGTTTGAAAACCTGTCCTGTAAAACAAGAAGATTTTATCATGTCCAAAGGTCTGTTTACTGAAATTCAGGGCCATTTTTTGCATAAAAGTTAAACTTACCAAAGAAATTAACGTTACCTTTGTAGACTGAATCTAAATAAGGAAAAACATGGAAAATACAATAGAGAATCGTCCTTTGATGTTGTACTCTGAGCAGACACCCAATCCGGAAACGCTCAAGTTTGTAACCAACAGAATGTTGTACAAAGGAACGGCAGATTTCAATACCTTAGAACTGGCAGAAGAATGGTCCCCTTTAGCAAAAGCACTGTTTGAACAACCATATGTAAAAGGGGTTTATATCAGCAATAATTATGTTACCATCACCAAGGAAATGAATTACTCCTGGGACGACATTATGCTGGTTGCTAAAGAATTTATTAAAAATTATCTCAGCGGTGACGGTGGGATCATCAAAGATGGATGGGCAGAAGCCCAGGCTCAAATGGCTGCGGAAAGAGAAGGAGATAAATACTCCGGAAGAGATGCTGAAATCGTGACCAAGATCAAAGAGCTTATCGAAACTTACGTTAAACCTGCTGTCGAGATGGATGGAGGAAATATTGCTTTTAAGTCTTACGATCAGGGTAGAGTGACCGTTTTGATGCAAGGCTCCTGCAGTGGTTGTCCATCTTCCACAATGACGCTTAAGGCGGGAATTGAAGGAATGCTGCAGCGTATGATCCCGGAAGTGAAAGAAGTAGTAGCGGAAGCGGGATAATCAGGAAGAATTTACTTGAAAAAATCATATTGGGAGGTCAGATCTAAGTATTTGACTTCCCTTTTTTATTGAGATTATTTTTTTAGGTTTTTCCGGATTGTACAGGAGAAGATCGACCCTTCTCCCTCTGTGGATTCCACCCAGATATTACCTTCATGTTGTTCAATGATCTTCTGACAAATAGCCAGTCCGAGGCCTGTGCCGGGATGTCGTCCACTGCTATGTAACTTCTTGAATAACATGAAAATCTGCTTCTGGAATTCTTTGCGAATGCCTATGCCGTTATCTTTAACACTGACTTTCCAGTATTCACCGTAATCTTTCATAGCGACCTCTACTCTGGAGGGTATATCGGGATTTCGGAACTTAATAGCGTTCGTAATGAGGTTGAGAAAAAGTTGCTTCATTTTAGTGGGGTTAGCATCAAAGGATTCCGGGAGTTCTTCAATGGTAACCTCGGCTTTGGTCTCTTTAATATAACTTTCAAGGCCGGCAAGCACTTCATTCAGAAGTTTTTTAGAATTAATGGTTTCAATGCTATGGTTTTCGGTATTGACACGGGAATAGGTGAGCAGGTCTTCTACCAAAGAGTTCATCTGAGCAGCGCCATTGACGATGAGGTTGATATGGTTGACGGCTGCTTCATCCAGTTTGTCCGAGTGTCTGTTTTTTAGCAGCTCCGCAAAGTTGCGAATGGTTCTCAAAGGCTCGCGTAAATCATGAGAAGCTATATAAGCGAAATTTTCAAGCTGTAAATTGGAATCGATATACTTTTGAAGTTGCCTGTTTTTTTCATCCAGTTCGTTCATCTGAAGTTTTAACTCCTCTTCCGCTTTTTTGATATGGGTCACATCATTAAAAACAGCGATGGCTTCAGAGTCTGTTAAACGATTGATTTTGACTTCATAATAATAGATCAATTCGTTTCTGGGCAAAACGAATTCAAGCTTTTGCAGATTTTGTGTTTCAATGGATTTTTTAATATTAGTGATAACGGCCTGAGTAATATAGACCGGAAAAATATCTGCCAGGTTTTTTCCGGTATAATCCTCACATAGATTGGAAAGAAATCCGGGGGTTTCTCCTATTGGGAAGCAATATAGAAAATCACCCTCATCGCTGAGCAGGAATTTTGCTCCGGGTAATGCTTCCATGAGGGCATTTCGAAGAGCTGGGTTTTTATTTAAATATTTTTCAATCAAAATCAAAGCGAATTTCGGTGTGAAAATAGATCATGTATTTTACTTCCAGCTTGTAAAAGTCAAAGTGCTAACATTGAGCTTTAGGAAGAAAAATTATTAAAAATATGGCTAATGGCCAAACTTTAAAATCCTTTTTTAGAGATTATTCAATAATTATTTTACGGCCAATTTGTCCTTCCATTAAATGGATAACGCAATAATAAATACCGCTGGAAAGCGAAGCTGTGTTTAGTGAAAATTGATTTAACCCGTGATTCAAATGACCTGAATGATTCAAAACTTCCCGACCGTCAATTGAAAAAATACCCAAATTGAAATCCTCCGGATTGTCTACCGTAAAAGAAAAATTAATTACCTCATCAGCAGGGGTAGGGAATAATTCAACGTTTATTAGGTTTTGCGGATCATTGATACTCGAGGGATCTCCCGCATTAACAACCGTCCCTTTTCCGGGAGCAAAAGCACAAACCGAACTTTCTTCTGAAGTCACACAAGCTTCTGTGTGAAAGTTGAACATATCCATGATTTCGACATCATCCACATACCAGCCAATACCTTCCTCTACATCACCTTCTTCTTCCGCATCCGAGCCAAAGCGGAAACGCACCAGAATATATTCTCCCAGATACGGAGAAAGATCTACATAACTATCTTTATACCCATCACTGCTACCCCAAAAAGCTCCCTGCCCGGCATTTGAGAAAGTTAAAAAGTCAATATTTCCACGATATTCTTTTCTGAAAAAGAGATCAGATACATCATCCCAGGAATCACCTCCGTCTACTGAAATATCCACAAAACCTCCGTCCTTGGCGGGTTCCGTATCATATTTATGAGAGAACCTCAATACCGGCTGGTCGCCATGAACCAGAAACGGATCAAAGAAATATAGCTCCTGATCATTGCGCTCCTCGGTATCCGGCACATACCAGGAAAAGTTTCCCGAATGTGGATCCTCGGAAGAAATATCCCAAATAGCAATTCCAGTAAGGTTGTTGATATCCCAAAGGTTATCCCCATTTTCCATCCCGTCAAAGAACTGACTTTCGGAATAAAGGGTAGTTGGTGTGGACAGCTTGTATGATATTGTCACAGAATGACCTGAAGGCATATCTCCCAGGTCGAAAAGCAGCATATTATCATTGAGCTCGGGAACAGCACCGATTGCCGAACCATTGATGTATTCTGCTCCTTCGGGAATTTCATCGCTAAGTAAAACTCCTGTGGCCATATTTTCTTTATGATTGGTAACTTCAAGGGTAACGATGATCTCATCTCCTGAAGTAATTACCGGGGTAACCTGTTTGGAAAGTTTTAATTCTTTTACACATTCCGGTAATGTTTCAAAATCCGGAAAGCCATCATGCCGGTCGAAAGATGATCCCTGATCTGCATGGTAGCCAAGACCCCTTCTTGCGAATACCTCCCAGATCAGGCAGGCATTGTTGCCGTCAAAAAGAATCTCATCTGCAGCTAAAATGGCATCCCGACCGTCAATAAATCCAGGGCTGCAGGCTTGTAGCTTCATCCCGTCCATCACGAGTTGTATGGCCATGTTGTTACCTCCTGTTCCGGTAAGCTGATCTTCGTCAAAATCATAAACATCAACCATCGCCCAGTACAAATCCCACAATACGGCTGTCCACACCTCACCCAATTGATGGGGTATTTCGGTGCCAATGATATCATCGAAAGTCTGATCATTGATATTAAAATCCGTGGAATAAGGTACCCGCCTCAGACCACTGCCATTGACTCCGCTTTTATTGACATAATTACCAATTCCTCTGGGCAGAGTTCCCACATCGCCGGGTTTAACCGTGGTGATCAGGGTGAAGAAATCGCTCCACCCTTCCCCCATCTGCTCATCGTTAAAAAGACAGGCTTCCTGTGAAGGGCCACCTGTAAGCCGGTTAGAAATCCCATGCGCATATTCATGGATGATGACCCCGTTATCAAAGTTACCATCAAGAGTATTGGGTGTACCGTCATCCTGGACACCAATGGAAACAGTTATGCCTTCATCAATCATTTGCCGGAAAATCTGACAGGCTGATTGTTCGACCATTATGGTTGGAATAGTTGGTTCTTCATTGCCAAAACTTCCGCCCATGGTAGTAGTGCCTTGTTGATAATTACAAATGATCACTGCAATAGCTCCGGCTGCTTCGGCATTCAGGGTTTTTCGTTCAAAGACGCAATCACCTCTGTCGATCAGCGCAATTTTACCGTTGATCTCTTCGGGGTTTATAAGCGTCTCGCAACCGAGCGTCGGAAGGTCACTGCCATCAAAGGCTTCCGCAAGTTGACCGACAATGGGTTGCGTAGTCACGGGCGGGCCGTAAATAGCATGTCCGGTATTGTATAACCCGGAGATACTTTCAGGGCTGGAGACATTTAGCAATTGCCCTCCCGGAGAATTCCACAGATACATTTGCATTCTTCCCGGGGCACCATCTGATGGTGTGGAGAAATTGGAATTATTAGTGTCGTTTCCGTCTTGCCCCTCGGCATTGACCTGATCACTTCCAAAGCCTTCTCCGGAATAGTTCATAGTCTGGAAGTTGCCTGCGGCTTCATCAAAACCGTAGTGGAAGGAAAAGTCGTGTGCATAATTCACCGCATAAAATAATTGTGTAATGGCCGCTTCCTGGTTGTCTTCCGGGTCGAGAAAAGGGTCAAAAGGAAAATCAAAATTCAGGTCTGGCCCTCCGTTGGGCTCATCTCCGATGGAGGCATCGTTTTCTTCCTCGTCCAGATAAGCATGGGCGTTATTGCCACGAGTTATTTCATAATCGGCTATTCCGTCACCGTCGATGTCATGCCAGCCATAAGGAGAGGCAACAGGATCAGCCGGGTCGGTAAGTAATTCACGGTCTCCATGGATCGGGCTTTCGACTGGGAGCGGAAATACATGATAGGTGTCCCCGGTAAGGTTAAAGTTGTTTTGGGTATTCTCGGAAAAATTTGCTGTAGCGTGTGAATTACAAAGAGCGGTATGGTCATGATCGGCTGCGTTCGAAAAATTACAATATATGGTCAGGTTGTATTGTCCGATGATCTCTCCTGTTACAGCGTCTACATGCATATTCCACATATCGGCAGAGGTTTTGCCATCGATCATGAGCTGCCAGATCAGCTTTACTTTATCCTCCAATGGCGAATAATCAAATTTCAATTTAACAGCGATATCGCTATTGGAAATATGGTTTCCTTCAAAAATATAAACTCCCGGTTTTTTGCCCTTTATCCTTAATGCTGAGTTCCCTCCTATTCCCAGGAAAGTAGTTGAAAAATTAATAGCTTCCTGAGGAGTAATAACCGGTTGAAGGGTATTGACTTTTGAAGCCAGGTTCGGAATAAAGGTATTTGTTTCATAGACAACCCCGCCGTTTTTAACATGTAGGCCCGCAATAGCATTATGTACCGGAATGCCCCGGAAGGTTTGATTCAGGTAAATGTGATCTACTCCATTATGTTTTGATACATATTGGTCGTTGAGGTGCATGAATTGCAGGTCTTCAACAGTTAATTGCCAATGTTCCCTATTCGCTTCCAGGTGCCTGCGGGCTATTTCTTCTGAGTTCAGGGATTGGCTCATCGCAATAAAGGGGAAAAGACATGCGAACAGCAGGAAAGAGTAGTTATATGTTTTGTGTTTTAACATAATAAAGAGGATCAGTTTTATCAATTTCAAAAGATGATTAAGGAGGTAAATTTTGTTAAATGAAAGTTTTCTTTATCCCAAAACATATTACGATTGGGAATCGGAAAGTTGGAAAACTGAAATCAATTATCCATTCTTCCTCTTGAAAAAGAATAACATATTTTGAGCCACAAAAACCTCAAATTTAATATTTCAAATATGCTTTGATAGTATAATAATAGGGAAGGGAATCAGGTTAGCGAAGGTCAAATTTATCATTTCTTTCCGACATAAACGTGTTTTGTGAATATAAGTAACTTAAAATCAGAGAGATTGGTGATAATTAATTTTTTGTTTTAAAATATTTGAAATTAAAACAAAAATGTTTATATTTGTATTGTAACAAGAATTTACAGATATGAAACGACCATAACATTTATTAATCATAAATTTCAAACAAGGGTATGATTAATAAATGTTATGGGAGAGCGGAGCGGTTACATATGTGCAGAAAATTTTCTGCATTTTTTACCGCAGAAAATTTTTAAACATATGAAACTTCAGGTTTTAACCAGTAAAAAAGGCACCAAAGTTGTAACGGCAAGTAATCTGCATGCGGTGCTTCAATTGCCCAATCACCATTTTGCCATCAATGTGAAAAAGTGGCTCAATGATGTATATGAGTTTCGTGATGGTATCCGCAAGCCGGAAAATTTGCGGGATTTTGCCAGGCGTAAGATCAAGAACAATCCAATTCTGGATGATCATTATCTGTCTGTGGAGCTGGCTAAATTGATCACCCTTAATTCCAGAAGCAAGGTAAAGCAGAAATACGCCAAGTGGCTGTTTTCTATTGAAGACAAAGTGGAGAATGCCGAACTGCTCACTTATGATCAGGTAGTAGCTGTAATTGAGTTGACCAAAACCCTTGGACTTGTTTCCTGCCAGGAAGCTGCCGAACAACAACACCTCAAAGTATACGAAGACCGTAATGGAGGCAATGCCAATAACTGGTGGTCTTATCGCGCCAGTATTTTGGGATATTCGCTTGACAGGTTAAAAGATAAACTGCAAAAAGCAGGAATGCCGATTAAAGGAAAATCTGCAAGGAAGTTGTTGATGAAGTCTGATAAATACGAGATGATCCGGACGGGAGTTATCGACTTATTTATGGCTATGGGAAAAAACGATCGTTTTGCCCGCAACCTCGGAGATTTGGCTAAGCTTTTCGCCAAAGAACTACAGGTTGAAATTTTTGATGACCGCGGAGCAGTCCCCGCATTCGCTCCGAAGGTTAATCAGGAAGTAGTGAAACAGGTTAAAAAATTAGAAAAGAGTGGAATTTTAGGGGTTTGGAATTAGGCACCTATAAAAGGTTTATCACACGGTTCGAATAAAAAAAGGCTGACGAAGTTTTTCGCCAGCCTTTTGTAGTATTTTTTGAGTTCAGTTTATTCCTGAACAATCACTCTTCTCGTAAGTCGTGCATTTCCATCGGTTAATTTTACCAGATAAACTCCGGAAGCATACCCACTCAAATCAAGCTGGATATTGCTTTGGCCTTTATCCAGGAATTGTGATTGAATAACTTTTCCGTCGATGCTGAATATTTCAACCGTTACCAGATAATCTACAGCCTGGGATAATTGAATATTGAGTTCTCCTGAAGTCGGGTTTGGAGCAATACTTACCGTTCTGCCATCAAAATCCTGAGTGGAATTTGGCGTGTAAGCAAATGTCAAGGCAGAAGTGATAGAGCTACCACAACCATTTAAAGCTGTAACTCTCCAGTAGTAAATACCAGGATCCGTAATATTGGTCAATGAATAAAGCGTACCTGAAACGGTTGCTGATTCGACAATGTTCTCAAACAGGTCACTGTCTGAAACTTCAATGAGGTATTCTTCCGAATTTTCCGTTCCGTCCCACAGTAAGGTTATGTTCGGATCCATGAAGGAAGCATTGTTTGCCGGGAATGTCTGCACCGGTAAGCCAGGGGCATATTCCAGAGCGATCTGTGCAGAAGTTTCAGAAGAATAGGTGCCATCATCGAAAGTAAATGTCAGTTCGAAAAGGTCAGTTGAAATAGATGCAAATCCACTAACTGTTGCAGTTATGGTAGAGCCTGGAGTTACGTTTGCCGGATCAACGCTATAATTTACGGTAAGCATTTCTCCGGTAGAAGTGGTATAATCAACCGCCAACGGTGTTGAAAACCCAGAACCTACTTCAATGTCGAATGCTAATTCATCAGTCAAACAGGCGGATTCCTGAGTTGGGTTTACTGCTACGTTTACATCCGGAACGGTTGTAAAACTAAAGGCTGCCTCGGGTTCTGTACTTCCACACATTCCGATGGTTTGAACGGACCAGTAATAAGTCGTTCCGTAATCAAGACCGGAAAGTGGATAGCTGGCATTCGCCTGAGTATTGCTGACAACTATGTTATTGAAATCAGGGTCAGAAGCTACTGTTACGATGTAGCTATTTGCATCAAGGGCATCCTCCCAGGTTAATGTAAGCCCAATTGGTGTATCCATGGCTCCGTTGGCAGGAGTCATCATGTTCGCCGGTGCAGGAGGTCCATTTAGGTCAAGGAATATTGGCAGTGAAGCCATATTCGTACCGTCATTCCCAATGATGGTAATGGCAAAAGTTCCTGCAACCGTGGCGCCCGAAATAGTAACCGTGACGGATTCCCCAGGAGCGATTGGATTTGCGCTGAATCCAACGGAAGCTCCTTCAGGAAGGTTCTCTGCAGAAAGGTCTATGGTCTCTCCCGTAAATCCGGTTCCGGCAAGAATTTCAAAAGTGACCGGTTGATCCATACAATCTGAAAAAGTGTCTTCAGAAGAGAACAAAGCTATTTCTTCCGGAACTGCCGTACAAATGGTCAGGTCCCAATTAGATAATTCTCCGCCGTCCTGATTAAATGCATCAGAAATGGTCAGCGTCCATGGGCCATCAGCACTTTCTCCAATGAGTGTACTAAACGGATCTATTGGTTGATAATCGCCGCTAATAGCCGGGTCATCTCCACAGGTATTTTCAAAGTCGTCCGAACTGTTTGGTGCAGTATCGTAGAAATTTGCAATGATGTTTGAACCATCACAACCGTAAAAACTTTCTGGAACACCAGGTCTGTCAAAAATCGTAATGATGGTCCCTTCAGGAGATGTCAAGGTTACCGTAAGGTCTCCCACCCAGGTATGCGGAATATCCAGGTTGTCAATCCTCACATCAGAGATCAATCCCTGGAGGTTGACATTAACCTGAGATGTTACCGTTACTTCACCGGAATCAGAGATTTCAACAGGTAGATCCTGGGCTGTTACTTGTCCGCAAGAGATAGCGGAAGTGGTAAAACTAAATACCTCTGAAGAAGTACCAACACCACAAAGGTTTGATCCGGTTACCATCCAGTAATAGGTTGTTTCTGATTCGAGAAGCCCTGTCTGAATGTCTGTATTTTGAGTTTCTAATTCATAAATAATGTTCATGAAATCCGGATCAGAAGCCAGAACAAAGTTATAGGTTGTCGCTCCGGCTATGGCTTCCCAACTGAAAGGCGGTGCGAGCACTTCCCCTTCTGCGTTATTGGCCGGTGTTGTCAAAGTAACCGCTGCCGGCGCACCTGCATAAATAGTCAAAAATATATCGGAAGTAACCGTTTGGTCGCCTCCTACACCTGTTATCGTGATCTGGTAGGTGCCGGTAGTAACATCTGCAGTATTGCTAATACTCAGATTTAAGGAAGATCCCGGTGCTGCAGGGTTATTGGAAAAAACAGCTGTAGCATCACCCGGAACTCCTTCAATACTGAGGGTTACATCTTCTGTAAAGGCTTCGCTGATTCCAAGATCAAAGGTTACATCTTCAGATGCGCATATGCTTGAGTTTGGGTTGTCAACAATCACTGCAAAACTGCAAACAGCCTGGTCACGACCATCCAAAACGAGTACCCCGGTATCATCCGGATCCAACCAGTCTTTCAATCGGGAACTTGAAGTTCCTCCTCCTTCCCAGGAATAAGCAACCCACCCATAAATATCGTATTGATCATTACCACAAGCAGCACCGCCGCCATGCAATTGGCCAATTACCCTTTTGTTGCCATCAAATAAAGGTGAACCGGAAGAACCTCCTTCGGTGGTTCCAATATCCCAATCAGGAACCACTACATGATTCCCACCAGGAACTTCAGTGCCACCGTTTCCCCATTCTCCGGGGTGTAGTTGATCAAATTCAAAACTTATACGTTTTTCGTCTGTACTTGGGTGGTGAACGGCAATTACTGTATCAGGTCCGGGCAGATCAAATTCTGCATTCCACCCCGCAAAAAAGGCATTGGCGGTTTCGGAGACATCATCATCTAATTCTACCAACATAAAATCCGTAGGGGAATAACTGGCTCTGTAAATAGATCCGGTATTAAAATCATCAAGAGATCCATCTCCGGCGGCTCCACTTTGAGAAGTATTGGGCTGGCGACAAAAACTGTTGATATAATTCCAGTAGACAACCAGCGTTGGTGCGTCACTCGCTCCCATACAGTGGTTGGCAGTCATAAACAGCGGCGTACAATCGTTTCGGGTATTGTTTACGAGAAAGCCGGTGCAGTAGGTAAATCCACCATTACCGTAAACAGCAACGGACTGGATAATGTCCCGGTAATTATCAACGATACCCCAGCCGTCATCAGCTCCGCAAATGACATCGAGGTTACAGGAACCTGACATGATGGAAGTGAATCCAAGGAAATCGTGATTGACTGATTTGAGTTCGAGGTCCAATTGATCTTTATTAACGTCCGGAACCTGGACTTCAATGACAACCTCATCCGCTTCAAATACGGGTGTCCAGAGTTGTTCATGTTCTTCATTATCCGCAGGGGTGAAAGGTCCCATTACCTTTTTCTTATCCACGGAATAAATAATAAGGTTACCGCCGTGTGGCATGAAGTATTTGGTGAATCCGAAGTTGAGAGATTTTGCTCCCGCTGACTTTATTCGCAAACGCCATACCGCTGTACCATCGTTAAGGGTTTCCCATGTACCGTGGGTTTGTGGTGTGATATGAACATCAATCGGTACCGCAAAATGTGGCGCAATGCCGGGACCTCGTCTTTCAAGTTCCGCCTGCAACAAAGCTTCATTGTCCTGAGCAGGCATTTCAGCTAACTCTACATCGCTTATTGGTTCTCGGGTAGGTGCAATTCTTTCATCGAACTGCTGAGCAAAGATGCCGCCTGAAATCAGAAGGCATAGGAGGATTGTTTGGATGAATTTCATACTAGTTATGATAATTTTGTTTGTAAAAAAGCGGTAATTTTTAAAAACACAACATTGAGTATTTACTAACTCATTGATTTTTACTTTTATGATCTTTGAATTGGAATGTCTCTGTGTTAAATCTGTGTTTTCAAAAATTACCAGAGGACCAATTGATTATCAATGAAATAGAGAAAAACTACCGAATTGTTTTTTGTAAGAAGTGCTTTATTTTGAGCACTAAAAAATGAAACTTAGCCAAAAGTAAAAGTTTTGAATCATTAATTACCTCTTTTTATTGGCGATTAATAGCACACAAAAGACAAAAAATTGCTTTCTTAACCAAGACTTCATCGAATCCTTTTTGAAGGTGTAGATATTATCCTATATCTTGTGGGTTTCAAATAGGTTAATCATCTGTGGGTTTTGTAATAAACCGTACTCACCGAACCTGTCTTCCTCGCCAGGCAAGATTCATTCGGTGCGACGAGCCGAATGAATTCGGCTAGTACGAAATTGGAAAATAGTTGCTTTTATACAACTATCTCCAACGCTGTGTATTAAATAATTACCGCAAAATTTAATGGGAGATCATTCAATATATTTCTATTTATTGGTCGCTGTAATGCTGGCGGGAGTATTGCACTGTGCCTCGGTAGGATTTCTTTTCTTTTTCAAAAGATCGGGAGTCAAAAGGGCCAATTATTTTTTTGGAATTTTGCTCATTGCCATCGGGTTGACTTTATTGCATAACATTTTTATTATCGCAGGTATTTATGAGAGTTATCCGAGGTTGAAATTTCTACCCATTTATTTTACGCTCACCTTGCCGGTAGCCCTCTTTTATTATGTTAAACTTACCCTGTACCCTGCATACAGATTAAGGCCAACCGATATAAAGCATTTTTTGTTGCCGGTTTTTCAATTCCTGTTTTTTGCCGGTATGTTTATGATGTCGGTGGAATTTAAAAGCAAAATAGACAGGCATTTCTACAATCCTTTTTATGGAGCTTTTGAGCAGTTTTTATACCTGGTCGGCTTTTTTGCCTATATGTATTTTGCCTATCGGTATATTATGCAAAGACAGAAAACCGTGGTTAAGCCAAAGGCGGTCAAACAGATCCTTTATCTGAAAAAACTGATCCAGATCCTGTTTGTCCTCTTTTTGATCCATACGGCATTTGTTGTAGGAGATTTTGCCGGCTACGAATTGCTAAATATCAGTCTTAGAACGGTTAAACCTTATGCCGCCCTGGGAGCACTTTCCTTTGCTGCACTCGCTTATTGGTTGGGGACTTATGGCTTTCAGGTACTGTTGTGGGGCAGAAGGACTTTTGGAAGGGAAATGGCTAATTCAGCCATCAAAGTATTTCAACCAATAAATAAAAAAGTCGGTCAAGCTTATAGCTTTGATGATATGTTGAGCTTAGGCCCACCAGTGAAGATTGGGAAAGACCAATAAATAAATAGTTTTTCTAAGCGATAGCCCCAATCTTTTCAAGGCTTAAAACTTTGACTGATATGCCTTTATGTATAGTTTTCCTTGAAATTGTTTGGACACCATTTATTTACTACTATCGGAGTATGCCTAATTAACCTCCCTTTGTTTTTTGGTCAAGTAGGTAAACTCGTGCGTTTAGAGTTTAAGGTTAACAATTAAATGAGCATATGGCGTTGAAGCTGAGAAGCTTCAACGAACGGTTTTTTTTAGAGGAATATGAGGTGCTTAGCTTTTTGAGAGAAAGAATACAAGGTTTCAGTTTGACCAAAACCCTTCCTCACTCAATTGACTGCTGACTACCAACTGGTACTGCCAACTAACCTATTCCTTCCACTCAAAAGTTTCAATCATCTTCATCAGATCCTGCCTCACAAAGTCATATACCGGTGCGAGTGAATCAGGCCTTACCTGAGTGTTGAAATATAGTGCTCCCCTGAAAAAATGATCGGTTGAGTCCGAGAGAAAAAACTGGAAGGGCGAAGCTGCAGGGCCTCTCATCTCAAAAGCAAATCCACCAACACCTTGTTCGTTTTGGATCAGCATTTCTTCAATGTAGTTGGCCTTTTTGTTATGCCAACCGGCCATATTAAAGGCGTCTTGCTTGAGTTGTTCAAAACTATTGTTGTTATCAATGGGACGATAACTGCAGTGGATACGTCCGTCAAATGAAGGGTAATAAATGTCGAACCAGCAAGGGTGGGTTGGGACTTCATCAAAAAATGTAGTATCCTGAATGATGTCAGCACTTACAGGAGCCTCAAAGGTGAAATCACAAAACCCTTCTTCGAAATCAGTGTATCCTTTTTCCGGAAATATGATCTTTGGAAATGCCCTTGGTTTAGGTACGGAAGTAGAATCACTTCCACAAGAAAATATCAGTAAGCCGGGAATGGCGAGCAACAATAATTTTTTAACCGTCATTATTAATCTTTAGGCAATTCAATTCGTATTTGTTCAATACGCCTTTTGTTTACTTTAAGCACTTTGAAATTAAATTCTTCGATTTCGAATTCTTCGGCGGGTTCCGGAAGTCTTCCTGATTTTTCCAGCAATATTCCGGCCAGGGTATCAGCTTCTCCTCGTACTTCTTCGAAAATAATCGTATCGACTTTTACCAGCCGGCAAAAATCATTGATGAGGGTTTTGCCTTCAAAAACAAACACCCCGTCTTTTACTTTTTTGAATTCAATATCAGAATCCGTATCGAATTCGTCCTGGATTTCTCCAATGATCTCTTCCAGAATGTCTTCCATAGTGACAATACCTGAGCTTCCTCCGTATTCATCCACTACTATAGCCATGTGCATGCGCTCCTTCTGGAATTCTTTAAGCAGGGAATCAATCTTTTTTGATTCGGGAACAAAAAGAATATTTTTACGCACCAGTAATTTCCAATCGAAGTCGGGCCCGTCATTTAGGTGGCCCAGCAGGTCTTTAACGTATAAAATGCCCTTTACATTATCAAAATCTTTTTCAAATACCGGGATACGGGAATAACCAGACTCTTTTACCGTAGCCAATAATTCTGTATAATCAATAGATTCGTCAATGGCTACGACATCTGTCCTGGGCTGGATGATCTGACTAACGGAGACTTCTCCGAAATTGACAATCCTTTTCAAAAGTTGGACTTCCTGATTGGAGGTTTGATTGGCATCCGCAGTGAGGTCAATAGCTTCACCGATATCCTGTCTGTTGGCAAGGCTTCCGCTGGGTCTTCTTTTCTCCAGACGTCTTTCGATACTTGAAGTCCAGTTTACCAGCAGCATGCTGAATGGATGGAAAATTTTGCTCAGCAACCAAAGAGGAGTTGCCATAGTTTTTGACAAGCCAATATTATTGTGGCGGGCATAAACCTTAGGGGTGATTTCCCCAAATAATACCAGGATGAAAGTGACCCCAACCACAGTGATTAAAAAACTGATCACATTGGCTAGGCGGAGGCTCTCAATCCAATTGCCTACCCTGAAAAAAGCAATGAGCTTTTCCGACCAGTTCATAAATATCGCTGAAGGCAGAATAATATTGAGGACAAAGGCCGAAATAATTACGATCCCAATGTTGATGAAATTATTGGTGATCAAAATAGTGGCCAATAATTTCCTGGGTTCTTCCATCAGGGAAATGATGCGTTGGCTATTGCCTTTGGGCTCGTGTTTTAAGGCTTCGCAGTCATTGGGACTCAATGAAAAAAAGGCAATCTCGGATCCGGAGACCAAAGCGGAGCTCATCACCAGAATACCGATGGCAAAGATGCCAACGATGACCTCAGCTGAAGGTACACTCAAAAGGAAAATTGATAATTCAAAAAGTTGTAATAAACTATCCGGTTCAGGTTCCAAAATGAGGACTTAAATTAAAAAATGTCCGGACCAGACAAGGTCCAGATGATTCTTTAAAATGGTAAATCGTCTTCTCCGCCATCAGTGGCCGGAGGCTGGTTTACCGGAGGAGTTGCAGCAGGTGCTGATTCCTCGCGTTTTGGTTGTATGGTGCTGGTTGATTCGTCAGCAGCTGAAGGGAAATATCCTTCTCCGCTGCTAAAGCCACTGCCTCCTTCTCGTTTACCGAGCAAACGAAAGAGGTTAGCTACTACTTCTGTCGTTTTACGATTATTGCCATCCTGGTCTTGCCAGGAACGATGAGTTAATTTACCTTCAATATACACCTGCATACCCTTTTTTAATTGTTTTTCCGCTCTTTCAGCAAGTGCTCTCCAAACAACTATCTCATGCCACTCAGTCAAAGTTTGCCATTCTCCGCTTTTGTCCATGTAGTTTTCATTGGTGGCAATTGAAAATTTTGCAACGACTGCACCATTCTCCAAACGACGTACTTCAGGGTCGCGGCCCAAATTTCCAATAAGGATTACTTTATTGATCATTTTCTGAAATTTTAAATTGAAGCTATTTTAAAACAACTTCGCTGTTACTTACTACCTAAATGTAAAAAATTATCCTCTAAAAACAAAGATAAGATTCTTGGGAAAGCAAAGTTACTTAAGTTTTCCACATCTACCCAAATAAAACCATTGCTAATATGATATGGTTGATTGGTCTGGATTTTCCAAAAAGAACCCATAATTTTCTGGTGGGTAAGTTGTTGTTGACTGGAATGTACTAATTTGAATTCTGTTGAATTTCCCGGAATGTCAATACCAATTTCCGCTAATCCTTTATTCAGTACAACGGAGTTATTTGCAGGTTGTGTCGATTCAAATAATGGGAATTCATAAAGGTTCTTCCAAATATCTTTCGAAGTTCTTTTATTGATCAAAATACCCTGTTGATTCTGAATGATGAAGTAGTTGAAATACCTTGTCTTTCTTTTGATCTTTTTGTTTTTGACAGGAAGACTATCGATCTTGCCTTTTGCAAGAGCCGCGCATTTTGCCTTTAAAAAGCACGCATCACAGTTGTAATTCCTGGGAGTACAGACGGTAGCCCCAAGATCCATGATGGCCTGATTGTAAGTTGCAGGATCTTCTTTGAGAATCAGTTCCTGAGCAAGACTGGCATAAAATTTTCTAGCATCAGTGTCATCAACAGGTTTTTCAATACCAAAAAACCGGGAAAGTACCCGATAAACATTTCCATCCACCACCGCTGCAGGTTTATTAAAAGCAAAGGAAGCTATCGCCGCAGCGGTGTAAGGTCCCACGCCTTTAAGCGTCTGAAGTTCTTTCACTGTTTCCGGGAATTTGCCTTCCCGTTCATTGGCAATAAACTTTGCGGTGAAATGCATATTTCTTGCGCGGGAGTAATAGCCTAACCCCTGCCACAATTTCATGATTTCATCTTCCGGAGCATTGGCCAGGTCAAAAACAGTAGGATAAGCTTGTTTGAATTTTTCGAAATAGGGCCTTCCTTGCTCAGCCCGTGTTTGCTGGAGGATTATTTCGGAAAGCCATATAAGATAAGGATCCCGGATACCTTTCCAGGGCAAAGGGCGATGACTTTGCTGGTACCAATCGATAAGTCGTTGAGTGAAATATTTTTTGTTCCTGAACGGCATCTATTTCTGAGCGTTTGCAACCAAAAAACCAGCAATAATACCAAAGACGATATTGGGAAACCAGATGCCGAGCAAAGGGGGTAATACCTGACCGGTGGCAAATACGATGGCAAACCGGGAGAGCAATATATACATGGCCCCAACAGCAACTCCCAGGGCCAGGTGGAAACCAATTCCTCCCCTGACTTTACGGGCAGCAATAGCCACTCCGATCAAAGTAAGAATGAGGATTGTAAATGGTTCTGCTGAACGGCGGTATAATTCAATTTCATATTTTTCTGTGCCTCCGGTTCCGCGGGTAACCCTGTCGTCAATATAGGCTGTTAGTTCCGGAGTGGTCATCTCGGATTGTTGATTCAGGAAGTCAACGAAATCATCAGGTGTGAGATTAAAGGTTGTATCAATTTGTTTTCCTGAACCAAGGGTAATTGATTCGTCCATTTCATTGAAGGTCCGGATGGTATAGTTCTTAAGCCTCCAGTTGTTGGGAGGGCCAAGCCATTCCGCCGGGTTGGCTTTAAGCAAAAAGACCAGCTTGCCGTCTTCATAATGTTCCATCATGAAGTTTCGGGCTGAACTGTCCCTTTTGTTATAGGAGTTGACATAGATCTTGGTATTGGGTTCCAGAAACATGTGAACGTTGGTGGTCTTTCCCTTGTCATTATTTTGCCAGATGAACTGACGTTCAATACTAAGCCGTTTTTTGTTGCCTTGCGGGATGAAATAATGGTTACCGGCAAATTGCATAATGGCGAGAACTGTAGCTACGACCAGGTAGGGTTTTAATAACCTTTGAAAGCTGATACCTGCATTAAATACAGAAATGATCTCAGAGTTAAAGGCCATTCGGGAGGTAAAGAAAATAACGCTTATCAGCGTGAACAAAGGCCATAACAACCCGGAAATATAGATCACGAAATTGGGGTAATACTCAAACATGATCTGGTATCGGGTAATATCCGTTTCGATGAATTTTTCCACTTTTTCACTAAAATCAATTACCGAAGCGATCATGGCAAAAATGAGCACTACGAAGAAAAAAGTTTTGAAAAACTTGGAAGCAATATATTTATCGAAAATGTTGAGCATGTATGAGATGGTAAATTTTAAAACACAGCCTTGGTGTTTTGCTCTATCATTGACAGTTTAATTTTTGTGGTTCAAAGTTTACCATGCTGCCATGTGGTAAACGACTCAAAGAAAAAGTCAGTGAATTGTTAAGCATAAAATCTCGGGATAAAATTACCTGTTTGCAAAATGATATAACGTCCATATCAAAAAAATGATGCAGGGCAAAGGTAGTTATTTTGATTTTGATTACGGAGTTTGTTGAAAAACACTTTATATGCTCTCCAGGCTCGAAATTACTACACTTCAATGACAATAGTCCGATCATTTAATTCACCAGTATGTTTTTAACAAGGCTTTAACACGGGGTTAAATAATTGTTATTCGATCAAAATATAGGTTTTTTACGGCAGGGTTTGGGTAAATTTATAGTTGAACGAAACTTAAAAATCTACACAAAAAATGAAAAAAACGCTACTCCTTTCCTTTATCCTTCTCCTGACTGGTTCGCCCGCTTTTTCCCAGATAGTGAAAGAGGCGATTGTGGTCAAAAAATTCAAAAGATATGATGTCGGAGATACCTTGAAACTTTATGGTATTCGGGTTTATCCATATACGCCAACACCCCAATACGCAACTGGTGAATATTCTTATACAGACGCTTCTAATTTGAAAATAATCAATGACAATTACAGCTATTGGGAGAATGCCTGGTTCAGGGCAAGAGGAGGACAGGTAAAAAAGCATGGTTGGCAAAAACCGGAAAGAAAAATGCTTTCTGAAATTGCCTATTCCTATGTAACTGATTTGAAAGACCAGAACCTTGTTTTCGAAGATGCATTTTTGTATGATTATTTGTATCAATTGCTGCACAGGATTCATCCGGGAAAAGTTATTAAACCCGAACCAGTCTATTTGTCACTCATGGTTATCAAGTCCCAGAATCCGGTTGCGTTTGGTTTTGAAACAGGACTGATTGTTTTGTCAACGGGTAAAATAGCGCAGGCAAAAACTGAAAAAGACCTGATAAAAATACTTACCCAATGTGTAGCCGGAATAGTAATGGATCACGACTTGGTTCAACAAAGAGAACTCACTCATCCTCCCCTGGTAAAAGCCAGTGTTGAATTTGAAAAGAAAGCCGTGAAAAACTTTATGGAAGGACTTGAAGAGACCAGTTTTATTTCAGAAGAGGAGTATACGAGGAAGATTTCTACCGCTATGAGTTATACCGCCTGGCAGGAATACGATGGTTCCTTTTGGGAAAAATCGCTGGATCTGGTAAAAAGACTGGACAAGTATGAACTTTGCCTTGAAAAAGATTATCTGTTGTACTCCATGCTGTTGCGTAATATTTCTAACGACAAAAGCTCAAATTTAAAAGCATTGGAATATATACAAAAAGCCCATGCTCTAGGTACTACCAATTTGATCGACCTTTTTAAAGAAGAGGGAATTCTTCATATGAGGCTGGATAATCCTGGAGAAGCAACAGCGGCATTTCTCAAATACCAAAAGGGCATGGAAGCGTTGGAAAAACTCGGTTACGATATGTCGAAAGAGCTTGAATGGGTACGGGCAATCCTGCACAGGTTGAAAACAAGTCCGCAGGGTATGAATTGATCTGAAATTGGTAGCTGTTAGTGATTTTTTGCAATGAAAAGGCTTTTCAGGTTTCCGGTTCAGAATTGTTAGCTTTGTATGCACAATTTTGAAAATCAGAACAATTTGAACACCATGAAAGCAAGTCTTTTTCTAGTACCCTTTTTATTCATTTTTCAAACCTCTTTGGCTCAATTCAGCGTTTCTACAGATTCTGTTTTCGTGGATGTTGATGCAGGAGAACAATATGGAACAGTCGAGATCCAAAACGATAGTGTTGCAGGTAATATTCTTTGGATTTTGACGACGGAATGTGAACCGGAAAACTGGACCCATTATGTCATGGACATCAATATCGCATACATTCCGGGGATCGATAGTTTGGGGTTTGAACTAGGGGCGAATGAGCAAGCATTTCTCAGTGTTTTTTTATTGCTGCCTGAGTTGCCCGGACAGGCAGAATATTCCATGGAGATATGGGAAGAAGGGGATCGTGAAAACGGGAAGCTCGTCCGGTTTTTTTTCAATGGAACAGATTGTGAGGTAACTTCGACCGAAGCACAAATTTTGAAACAAGTTTCAAAGGTGTTTCCAAATCCATTTACCGAAAAAATTTCCGTGGAGACAAGTTTTAATTCAAGTGTTGAAATAATGGATGCTTTAGGGCAAATGGTTTATAAAAATACCAATATCCCAAAAGGACAAAATGAAATTTTTCTTCCAGGGTTAGCTCTTGGATATTATTTGATGATTGTCAGAGATGAAAATGGAAAGGTGGTTCAGAGTATTCCGATAATTAAACCCTAGATCGTCAAATTTTGTCTTATTTATATTTTGCCAGTTTTTGTTCGATCACTTCGAGGTATTCGTAGCCATAATCCTTATCGGGTTCTACCTGAGTATATTCATGCCACTCATTCCAGGAATTGATCAGGATTAAATTATTGTCAGGCAAAAAGTTTAATGCCTCCTGGCAATAATCTCCAAAATCAGTAACAGTTCTGGGTATTACCGGATGATTGGCCTGTGGGCGAACCGCGGTGTCATCAAACCCGGGCATAACTTTTGGAATAAAATCAACATTTTCCTGGGTCGCAACAGCTTGCCATTCTTCGTACTTATCCATGACTTTTGTGACGAAATTATTGGCAATACCATTTACGGAAGTGTGCATATTGTAAGCCGTTACGGCATCAAAAGCATTCATCAATTCGCGTTCTGTTTCCGAATTAGGATTCTGCCAGTAAACCTGGTCACCGATCAGGTAGAGTTCGTAACCAAGGCCTGTCAAATGGTCTCTGGCTTCCTGAATGCCGGAATTAACATCACCGGTAAATATTCTGGTCAGATATAAGAATACCACTGGTTTACCCTCAAGGACGAGATAGGCATCCTGATTGAAGTAATGCTGTGCCAGGTATTCCAGGTCATTTTTAAGTTGTTGAATTACTATCGGATCGTCAAAATCAATTTGTCCATCGGGAGAAGAGGGCAATCGCCCCAGAGTTTCATACAAGATACCAAAACTGAAATGATCAGGAATGTTTTGAGTAAAAATGAAATCTCTTAGGGTAATATCCTCCCAGCTTTCCGGACCCCACCAGCTGGCCAGGAAAAAGTCGATTCCAAATTGACTGGCGCAAGCGATGTGTTTTTCTACAATTTCAGGGTCACGACTACTGTATTCACCTAGTACCGGATTACCTATGTATCCTTCATTCCAATGCAAATTGGTGTCATACCAGGGGTAATAAAAGGCTCCGATTTGCATATTGTCAATGACAGGTTCACCATGGCAATCCAGTTCGAAAATAACAGGCGCTTCTTCTTTACAGCAAAAAATCAAAAGAAAAAATCAAACTGAAAATAATTAATGGAAATAATCGACACATGGAATCAAGGTTAAAGTCAAATGCAATCAAAATAGCAAAACCAAATTCAGGTATCTAAAATTAATAACAAATCCTCAAAGCTGAAAATGGTGTGATCGGCATATTCAGATCTTTGATTGTGAGGGTTAAGTCGTTGAATGGTATTTAAATTGAGGCTTTTTCCGGCTTTCAGTTCCATAGATGGATTATCTCCAATAACCCAGGTCTTTTCAGGAGGCATTTGCGTAGAGTGTAAAATTTGTTCGAAAAATTGCTGCTTGAATTGCCTGTTGGGATCAAAAGGATCATCGATGAAAACCTCTTTGAAGTCTGATTCGATTTTCAATGCCTCAATTTTTGCTTTTTGCAATCGACTGAAGCCTGCCGTGACCAGATATTTTTCAACATTCATGGTTTTTTAAATAATGATAATCTTCGAAAACGTTGATGTCTAGGTGGTAATCAATGGAGTTGATCTCCTTTATAAACGATTTGATGATTTCTTCTGGAAAACCATATTTCCTTGCTACAATATCAAATGGGATCATTTTCACTTCTTCAATAATCCTGGCAGATGTTGCCGGCCCAAAAGTATCTATCGTATAACTTTCGACAATGCTTCTGGCTTTATCAAAAATAGAGTAGTCCAGCGATGTTGCCGGAAAAATGGTGTCATCAAGATCGAGAATTAAGATCATGGTGCGTTGATTTTTTTAAACCATGATGTTCAATTAATTTACAATCGCTGCTGCAACTTTCCAACCATACTGTCTTTCCAGATCCGGAAATTTCCTTCGATAATATGTTTTCGGGCTTCTCCGACTAACCAGAGAAAGAAAGATAAATTATGGATGGATGCAATCTGCGCAGCCAGGTATTCCTTACTGTGAACCAGATGGCGCAAATAGGCTTTTGTGTGGAAACGACTGGTTGGAGCCGTGCTGTTCTCGTCGATGGGAGAAAAGTCGTTTTTCCACTTCAGGTTTTTGATGTTGATAATACCTTCGGAGGTGTAAAGTAAGCCGTGTCTGGCATTCCGGGTTGGCAATACGCAATCGAACATATCTACTCCCATAGCGATGCATTCGAGCAGATTTGCCGGGGTGCCCACGCCCATGAGATAACGTGGTTTGTCCTTTGGAAGGATGCTGCATACCTGGTCGGTAATGCGGTACATTTCCTCGTGCGGTTCTCCGACAGATAGTCCGCCGATTGCATTGCCTTCCCGCTCAAAGGACGCAATGGTTTCAGCAGATTGTTTTCTCAGATCCGTATATGTGCTTCCCTGAACAATGGGGAAAAGTGTTTGCGAATAACCGTAAAGACCTTCCGTTTCATCAAAGCGGTCACAACATCTTTTTAACCAACGATGGGTTAGCTCCATAGAGTTTTTGGCATAATTATAATCACTGGGATAAGGTGGACATTCATCAAAGGCCATGATGATATCTGCGCCGATCTGGCGCTGGATGTCCATGACGTTTTCGGGTGTAAAAAACTGTTTGGAACCGTCGATATGTGATTGAAAAGTAACGCCTTCCTCTTTGATCTTTCGCCGGCCACTCAGGGAATAAACCTGGTAGCCGCCGCTATCGGTCAATATTGGTTTATCCCATCCAATGAATTTATGTAAACCGCCTGCTTCTTCGAGTGTTTCCGTACCTGGTCTAAGGAAAAGGTGGTAGGTATTCCCAAGTATGATTTGTGCGCTAACGTCTTCCTTCAGTTCGTGCTGATGAACTGCCTTTACGGAGCCGACAGTGCCTACGGGCATGAAGATCGGCGTTTCTATTTTTCCGTGATCGGTCTCTATCAATCCGGCGCGGGCGCTGGAGACGTCGTCTGTATGTTGTAGGGTAAATTTCATTGTTTACTGTTGATTCGGCAAAAGTACGATTTTTTGATTTATGGCGGACAGGAGTCCGCTACCTAAGCCGCGGAGGACAGGATGTCCGGGCGAGCAGTTTTTTGTTTTTTTCAAAAACAGGGAATAGTAAATACGGGAATATTTCTTTTCATTATTGTCCTCTTTGCTACCTGATAAATTATCCTTGTTCCCTTATTTTCTTACATAATTATTCCCATAAAAAAGGGGCACACCTTCCGGCATGCCCCCTCCAAAACGAAACCCCATTTAATATTTCTTCCTTCGACAAGGTGTCGCCTTTCTACCCTAATACAAGACAAAGGCAAAACCTTGGAAAACCTTTTTTCAGCCGTCATCGTTAGCCGTTCACCGTCACCGTCAGCCGTCAATCGTTAGCCGTCTACCGTCCATGATCCACCGTCCTACGACCTCGTAATCACCAACCGTTCACTAATTACAACATCCTCCTCTCCCATCTTCAACAGATAAGTACCTTGCGGTAATTCACTCACGTTGATCTGAACATTATTCTTTCCTGGAGATGATTCCACATTTACCTGCTTGACCAATTGTCCCATCATATTGAAAATGTTCAGGGTGTAATGATCTTCTGATTTGCTGAAAAAGTTCATCTGCAGCTGGTCACTTGCAGGGTTTGGAAATAGTTGGACATCGCCAACCTCCGGAAGTACATCGTTTTCGCCGCCTTCCTGGATGCCGCTGCCACAACCATTGCCTTCATGGATCTTCACATTGCGGAAGTAGGAGTTGCCATTATGCTGCCCACTGTCGTGATCAGCAACAAAAAAGAATCTGTTGAAATCTCCTGTGTAGAATTGGCCAATCGGGATGGCAAAATACTGCCAGCCGCCATTGCCTGAATAAGTGTCGAAATCCATGTAGCCCCAGGCTTGAGAACCATGAACCTTTAAAGTCCTGTTGTAAGAAATGGTGCTGTTATTATCGAAGCCGACAGCATGGATTTCCCCTTCAATAGTAGAGCGGAATTCAAATTCCACCATCGTATTTTCTGTGACCGTATATTCCAGTGCAATGGATTTCCAGGCATTATTTTCCAGTTTGAGAATGGTGTTGCTGCTCAAAAGCTGATAAATTCCAGCATCCTGGCTGCCACCATAGGAATCGATGGTAAAGTCATTGAAATCAATTTCCAGGCAATCTTCATTTCCGCCTTCCTGATAAGGCGCGCAGAAACCTGTGAGTTCTGATTCAAGGAATGCTCCTCCCTCAGCAAAAATATTTCCACTGTCATCTTTCACCGAGTATGATCCCGATCCATAATCGCAACACATGCCGTCGCCATAACTGTCGTACATGGTGAAATTATAACAACCATCCGGAAGGCAAACGGTATCTCTTACGATCAATCCTGCGCTGGCTTTTGGAAATGGTCCCCCTTCGGCCAAAATTGTTCCGGCGCCGTTTTTGATGTCCCAGGTGTTTTCTGAACCATAATCGTCCAACACGATAGTGATGTAAACTTCATTGTCGGTACAGGTGACCGGGTTATCGCTTCCGCCACCACTTCCACCACCGCCGCCACTGCTGCATGGTTGTGTACAGGTTGCGTTATCAATCGTGTAACGAATAATATTACCCGGCTGGATTCCAAAACCTAGATTGAAGTCAATACCTGCGCTGGTAATGTGGCAATACGACATAATTGTTCCCCCGCCTGATGGATAGCCGGGGTTGCTGCAAGAGCCTTCCGTAAATCCGGCGCATCCGTCAATAGCCGTATTGTTCCCATTCCAGACGCAGGCATGGGTGTGATGAGATCCTAAAAGATGACCCAGTTCATGTGCCATTACCATCACGGTAAAAGAGTAAGTTGGAACGGTTGAAAAAGAAGTACCGACGCTGGCAAAACTCATACGAGCCGCTACGTAAGGGTGGCACAAGCCATTTAAAACAGCGATCCCGCCGCTGGCCTGGTAAGAAATCAGCTGTGCCAGATCACCGTTAAAACTGGTTCGGTACGTTTGAAATTGTGTGAGCAGTTGCCCGCTGGAAGTTCCGGCGTACGGACTCGGCGTATCCCATACGTAGATATGGGATATTACAAGGCTCACATTTTCATTGGCGTAAAGCGTAGCCGCCTGATTAAAAATGGCGGTGATGTAGTTGGTCGCTCCGGTGGTTCCTCCTTTATCGGTGAAAATATCGTGATCGACCTCGAAATAAATACGCACACAATCTCCCGGGCCACGATCACTTGACGGTTCGTAGTCCAGTTGTTCTCGCGTATAACCAGGGCCGTCATCCGGTGTTTCGCAATAAGATCCCAGTTGTTCGACAACATCTTCGTCGTTGTAAAGAATGTAATCCCGCTGATTGTTTTTCTGATTGAGCTTAGCCAGGACGACATTCCCAAGTGTTGCCGAGCTGAGCAATCCTGTCACCTCATCTTCAAAAATGCTGATCGCGGCGATGGAGTTTTGGTCCCCTTTGATGATGCCGCGGTAGTGGATTCCCTGGTCAATTTTGACGGGTTGATTGGAGGAACTTTCAATAACAGAAAATGCTCCATCAAAAATATTCACTTTGACCAGTTCTAGTTCAAAAGTATTACGTGATCCGGCCGGAATTTTGAAGCTCATTTGTTCGGGTGCCTCAAATTTCAGGCTTTGCAATTTTTCTATATCCAGTGTCAATGATTCATATTCGCTGATAGTCCCGTTTACATCTTTCTTTGTCGTGGAAGGTTCAAAAAGTGTTGTGTTTTTGAAAGCTTTACCCTCGTATCTGCATTCCTGCACCATTTCGGAGGGTTTTAGAGAGGTGTAAGTAGTTTGTGCAATACCCGTCCATGCCAGGGTCATCCCCAGCAGGAATAAAAATAAAGATCTCATACTTAAATCGGTTTTTGGCTGTGCCGTTTTGTTTGGTAATGGCCATACTATGACCATTTGACTAAGTGTTTTTACAGCAAGCCAGGTTTAAATAAATAGTTGCATTGCCGGGCCGGCCCGAGAGCTGGTCCCTTTGAGAAAACGGAGAAAACCGATTTAACCCCTACAGTCCATGGTATCTGCGGCGGAGCAAATGAGCATCTCCAAAAAAAAGTGTTTTGTAAAAAATTAATCGCCTTATCTTCAGCGTAATGGTTACGCCGGTAGATAAGAAATAGTCTTCACCAGGTTTGTGTCTTATTATTGAAAATGGGTGTACTAAGTCCATCTTCTGTATGAGAATATGTACAGTTCGTACGGGGGATAATCTTTGTGGGGAATTTTTAGTTCCATGATTTCAACTTCCATTGCAGAGTATTCCACAATCTCAGTTAAAATTCAAATGGGGAGTCAAACATTGAGATGTGTAGTGATTCTCACAGAATCGTTTGATTGGTAAAACGGCCCTTATTTTGGAATAGTATATGTGAAGTGAAAAAAAAATGAAAAATTTAGGGAGTGGTTGGATTTGGTTATTTAGTGGTAAAGTGGGAGTTGCTGGCAACCAGCAACTAGTAACCAGCAACCGACCTCAATCCAACTGCCCCGCCAACACACAAGTCTCCTTAAACTGCTCCACAGTTCCTTCTGTAGTGAACAACTCCGCCCAGATCACGTAAATGCCCAGGCGGGCCTTCTGGCCGTCTGCGGTGGTTCCGTCCCATTTGAATACTCCTTCCGAGGCGAGCAGTTCATTGGCTGCCAGTTGTTTTATTGGTCTGCCAAGAGCATCGTACACATAGAGGTTGATGAAGAAACCGGGAGTGTCGGTAGTATAATTGATCTGTAAAATATCTTCGTAGCCGTCATTATCCGGTGAAAAAGTCGTGTTGGGAATGGACAAGATGCTACTGCCTTGTTCAACCGGAATAGAAAACTGAGAATTTTTGTAAGTCGGGGTGGCGTATCCTGCCGAAGCTGCTGCCGAATGCCAGTTGCCAAAACTTTGAGTAGGAATTTCCGGACTTAATCTTTCCAGGGAAACACCGTTTTTATCTGACAATAATCCAAAGTGCATATCTTCGATATAATCAAAAGAATCGATGGTGATGCCATTGTATTGAACGGTGACATTTCCGGCTTTATCTTCGAAGGTCGGAAGGTCGCTATAGAATACGTTGTCAGGGAAATCGACAGTATATCTTTCCAGAATGTCGGAAGGGACTTCGGTGATAACCGCATATTCTCCGGGAAAGAGCAAGTGCCTTCTTACGAAAGTCGTGTCTTCTTTCAGAAAGTTGATTAAAGTGATATCATCGAGGTCAAAAATTTTTCCTGATCGGTTATATAATTCAAGAAAATCTGTCCCGAAGGTTTCCGGGTTAAAAAGGATCTCGTTAATCACCACATCATTAGGTTCCATAGCTTCGGGAAGCCCAAAATAAACGGGACCGGAAAACTCAAGCGTATTACCCAGGCAATCTGCAATTTCTGAAGAGACTTCAAGTGAATATACAATTCCGGTGGAAAGTGGAGTCGCTAGTCCAAGCAATACAGTATTATTTTCGGGTAACTGTACTGTGGCGCTAAAGACCGAAATTCCCTCAGAAAAGGAAAAAGACTCTGAAGTGATTGTTGAGGCATCAACGGCTTTATTAAAAGTTACCAATACCTCGAATCCACTTTCCGGATAAGCTGACCTCAGGACAGGCCCTTCCATTTCCAAAGGTTGACCTAGGACGGAATTTTCATTGCCCGGAGTACCGCCGTCGGGGTGATCAGATGCCCGCCAGTTGCCCCCGCAGTCGTAAACATTATCCAGGTCGATCATTTCCAGCGACCAGCCGCCGTCACCTTTCTCCGCATCGCCATACCAGCTGTCAGAGTAATTGACTTCGAAGATAACCATATCGTCCTGATCCAGGATTTGCAATTGACCACTTCCATTGGTGAGCTGAGGAAAAGAACTTAAATCCAGCGTGGTGCCAAAGGGTTCGAAATTCGCTAAAAAGGCATCGTCGCAAATAATCGCATATTCTCCGGGTAACAACAAGTGCTCAGGTAGTGCTTTTAGAGAACCATTAAAAGCCAGTTTTAGCGTTGATAACTGAAAAACCTTATCCGAATGATTGTAAATCTCCACATATTCAGCTTCCGGTAGGCCTGCAGGTTCCGGAGAGATATCTGCCATGATCTCTGTTATGAGTATTTCGTTAGTGGATGGCTCCTGAAGATTGTAATAGGAAAAGGTTGTTGACTGGTTTTGTAAGGTGTTACCGGCAGTATCCTCGATGTTTTCCACAGTCACCTGGTAAGTAGTGAGGTTGGTAAAAGAAACAGCCGTTTCCAGAATTACCCGATTGGGGGTTTGATTATCGAGCGTAGCCGAAGTCGGAACGCCGATTCCGTTATTAATGAAATAATTATTTGTGTTTTCAGCTGATACAGGGTCAAGGTTTTCATCGAATTCCAAGGAAACAGTATTGGAGCCTTCGGGAAAAGCCGCAATCAGGACAGGCGGTTCCTGATCTTCATAAAGCGGATCGATCAATACGTCATCAAAAAAGAAGTCTTCATTTCTGGTGCTGGTATATTTACAGTAAAATCCAAAAAAGTTACCCATTGGATAAGTATTATCGGTAGCAGAACCTTCCAGTTGAAAATCAGTCCCGCCGGAATAATCGGCAAAGACAGACCATTCTCCGGATTCGGATCTGGTAACACGGATTCTCGCCATTGCAGGATCCATGCTTACAGCACCAGGTGCTCCGGAACTTAACAGTTCACTGTTGCTGCCATCTTGTCTGTATAATTCAAGAGCATCATCATTTCCACCACTTCCGGCCTGTAAGTAATAGCCGTCAAGGTCTGCAGCCAGATCTGCTGAAGAAGCAGTCAGGTAAACACGGGTCAGATTGCTTCCTGAGGGGTTGAATTCCATTCTGAAAAAGAATTCCCAGGTAGTTACCTCATTGGAAGAGGTCAGTGCCGGGACGGCGAGAAAAGCCTCGTTTGTGGATTCCGGGGCCTGGTCAAAAAGTTGCAATTCTCCATTATTTACGGTAAACTTGTCTATATCACCTTGCCAGACAGGGTTTTGATCAAAATTTTGATCAGAAAAATCATCAATGAGTTGCGAAGCTCCCTGGGTAATGGTGAAAACGACAAGAAAAAAGGAGAAAAAAGCTTTCATTCCTGGATTTAATTAGATTTAGATTGTCAAAAGTAGCAATAAAGTGACAATGCCCGTATTTTTGTTATAAATTTGCAGGCTTTAAATGTATTTGATTCCCGCATTTATGTTGAAAAGGAATCACGTAAATATTGAATAGCCAAAACATGAAGGTAGCAGTAGTGGGTGTTACGGGTCTAGTAGGTGGTGTGATGATCCACGTATTGGAAGAGCGTAATTTCCCGGTTGACGAATTTATACCCGTGGCCTCGGCCCGGTCAATTGGAAAAAAGGTAGTTTTTAACGGCAAGGAGTATTCCGTAGTTGGAATGCAGGATGCCATTGATAAAAAGCCTGATGTGGCGATCTTTTCAGCAGGAGGAGGAACCTCTCTGGAGTGGGCGCCCAAATTTGCGGCAGCAGGAATTACGGTAATCGATAATTCATCTGCCTGGAGAATGGATCCCGAAAAGCGATTAATCGTTCCTGAAGTCAATGCTTCATTGTTGACTTCAACCGACAAAATAATCGCCAACCCCAATTGCTCCACTATTCAAATGGTGGTGGCTTTAGCGCCTTTGCACAAGGCCTTTAAGATTAAACGGTTGGTAATTTCCACTTATCAGTCATTCACCGGTACCGGAGTGAAAGCGGTTAACCAGTATAAAACGGAATCCGTTGGTAAACAACCTGATTCGGAAGAAATGGCTTACCATTATCCGATTTTTGAAAACTGTCTGCCCCACTGTGATGTGTTTCTCGAAAACGATTACACTAAAGAAGAGATGAAACTCGTTCATGAAACACGCAAGATACTGGGAGATGAAAAAATGGGTATCACGGCAACGGCCGTAAGGGTGCCTGTAGACGGAGGACATTCGGAATCCGTAAACGTTGAATTTGAAAAAGGTTTTAGAGTAGAAGATGTTCGCCGGCTTTTAAATGAAATGGATGGTGTGACGGTTTTGGATGATGTCAGTCAAAACAAATACCCGATGCCATTATTTGCCAAGAATAAGGATGACGTTTTTGTCGGCAGAATAAGAAGAGACGAATCCGTTGAAAACGGACTGAACCTGTGGATAGTTGCAGATAACCTTCGAAAGGGTGCTGCAACAAATGCTATTCAGATAGCGGAGTATTTGCAAGGGAAGAATATTTTGGGTTGAAAAGCCTGATGAGTTACGGCGGATAGTAGTCCGCTACCTAGGCCGCTTTGGACAGGATGTCCGGGTGAGCTTGAACATATTTGATTTTTTATAACAGGGACAATGAATTTTACAGATTAAGCAAAGGCCATCTGATGGTTTTTGGTAATCTGATAAAACTACCTGGTCACATTGCATTACATAACGAAACAGCGAAAATTATGAAGACGAAGCTTGTACTTTGGGGGTCAAATGCCCAGGACGAACGCCTTTTAGTTGCGGTAGAATTAATTGTTGCGGAGAATAAGGTTAAGATCTACACCTTTCCGGAAAGCGAAATTACAGAGGAGGTTTATCAGCAGATGATGAGTGAATGGAGGGATGATAAAGAATTCTCTATGCCGGAAAATCACACCGTTTTTGAAAGGGAGCTAACCGTTACCGAAGGAATTCTGCCTGAAAACATTAAGGTTGAAAGAACAGATGTTGTCCTGCGGGCTCAAACGGAGTGGAATTTTGTGGTGTTGTCCAGCAAACTGCATGCTGCTTACCAGTCTGAATTGAATGAAATAAAGGAAAAGGTTGACAACCTTAAGGTATTTGATAATGAAGTATGGGATAACCTGAAATCTTTTTGGGATAAAGTTCAGGGGCAGGTTCGTGATCGTAATTTATTTAAACACCATTTTTGGGGACTCCGAGATGCTACTAATGAATTGTTCGCCAAACTGAAAGAGCTGAGGAGTAAAGTCGAAGAAGAATTCAGGGAAACATCAGAAACTGAGATGAAAAAATTCATGTCTACCCTGGATGAAGTGGAAGAAAAAGCCAAAAAAGGTTTGCGTTTGAAACCGCTGTTCGAAGAATTGAAAAATCTTCAGCGTAGATATCACGAAATTGAATTTACCAGGGAACACCGTTCCAAGGTCTGGAATAAACTTGATGCCTGTTTTAAGCTGGTCAAGGAAAAACGCTTTGGAGATAGTGAAAGCTCCGGACAGTCTCATCTGGAAAGACTTGAAAGACGATATAATGGGCTGATATCCGCTATTGGAAGAATGGAACAATCCATCAAAAGAGATAAGGACGAACTCAATTTCCAAAATAAAAGGATTGAAGATACAGATGGTCAGTTGGAGGCTCAGATCCGGGAAGCCAAGATCAGGATGATCGAGGAGCGGGTCAATTCGAAGAGTGAAAAGCTGGCTGACATGTATAAAACCAAAGAAATGCTGGAGCAGCGCATGCAAACGGAAAAAGATAAAGCAGAGAAGCGCCAGCAAATGGAAGCTGCCAAAAAAGCCGCAGAGGAGAAAATTGCTCAGGAGATCAAGGATAAGGCGAAGGAGATGGAAGGAAATGCGGAGCAATTGGAAAAGGCAGCGGAAGCTATTGTTGATACTAAGAAAGAAGCATCAGATAAAAAGAAATCTACAGAAGAAAAAGTTGATGAAGCCCTTGAAAAAGTTGAATCTAAGGTTGAGGACGTTGTCACTGATGCAGTAGATACCGTAAAAGCTGTAGCAGAGGTTGTTGGAGGCAAGATTGAAGAAGCTGTTGATAACCTTAAGGAGAAGGCCAAAAAAGAAGATCAGGAAGAGCCTTTGGCAGCTACGGAAAAGGAAGAGGGGCTTGTAGATAAAGCAAAAAAAGCCGCTGGTGAAGCTCTTGAAAAAATAAAGGCAGCCGCAGAGGTGATGGAAGATAAAATTGAGAGCGTTGTCGATGAAATTGAAGATAAAATGGAAGCCAAGGATAAAGGTGAGGAAGCAGAAGCAGCAGCAGAAGAAGAAGAAGAAGGATTGATGGATAAGGCCAAAAAAGCACTCGGTAAGGCCGTTGAGAACGTTAAAGCTGTGGCTGAAGTTGTTGAGGATAAAGTAGAAGATGCCGTTGAGCAATTCTCTGACGAGATGAAGAAAGAAAAAGCAGCCAAGAAGAAGTCAGGAGATGAGCCAGTAGCCGCAGAAGAAGATGATAGCCTCCTTGGAAAAGCGAAGAAGATTGCCGGGGATGTTGTGGAAAATGTGAAGGCGGCGGCAGAAGTGATCGAAGATAAGATCGAAGGTGTTGTGGATGAGATCAAGGAAGAAGCGAAGAAAGAGAAAGCTGACGATGAGGCTGAGGAAAAAGACGAAGACAAAAAAGCTTAGATCTTTACTTTACCGGATAAAAAAACCGTTTGTGAATACTTTTCACAAACGGTTTTTTTTATTGACTAATAATAAAATTATTCACTGAGAACATATCTGACAGAAAGTGCTCCATATCCTGCACCAAAGCCGTCATAGAACCCATTGATATAGAATGTGGGAATCCAGTCCAGGCTCAGGTTGATAGGCAGGTCAGCAAATTTATAATCCAACCCTACATTACCTGAAATACCTATGGCCAGATTATCATAATCATCGGCATAGTAGTCATCATAAGTAAAAAATACAACACTGGCACCTCCGCCGAAATACCACATCAATCCATCTACAGATGGGATGTCTTTGTGGATCTGGTAATTAGCTCCAACACCAATCCACGTCCATCCGTAACGGGTACCCAATACGGTTGTTCCGTAGTTTCTGTAGCTGACAAATGCTTCGATTGCATTGCTGCTGCCTCCAAGGAACATTTTATAGGAGGCTGCGATAGGTGATCCTAATCTCAATCCAACTGCTGAGGAATAATCCTGAGCATTAGCGGAAGAAAAACCAAAGATGAAAAGGCCTAGGATAAAGGTGATTCGTAATAAATTTTTCATTTTTCTGATTTTTGTTTTAAAGTTTTATACAATCATTGCCCAATATAGGGCTTTTTTTTGGCATATGAGGAGCACAAACCTTTATTAAAATCAGTCAGAATTTACATGTTTCGTCGGTACTGGCCACCAACCTCATACAAGGCATTTGTGATTTGTCCAAGAGAGCAGTATTTACCACATTCGATAAGCTCTTCGAAAATATTCCGGTGGTCCAGGGCAGCTTGCTGTAACTTTTCCAACGCGATCTGTCCCCGATCAGCCATACATTCATGCAGATTGGTAAGTGTGTCGATCTGCGCCTTTTTCTCATCATCCGTTGATCGAATCACTTCTTCCGGAATGATCGTTGGCGAACCATCTTTGCCAAGGAAGGTATTAACTCCCATGATGGGTAGTTCTCCGGAGAGCTTTTGCCCTTCGTAATACATACTTTCTTCCTGGATCTTCGTCCGCTGGTACATGGTCTCCATAGCACCCATTACCCCACCACGATCTGTAATGCGGTCGAACTCCATCAATACAGCTTCTTCCACCAGGTCGGTCAACTCTTCAATAATGAATGCTCCCTGCAGAGGGTTCTCGTTTTTAGCCAGCCCCAGTTCGTGATTGATGATCATCTGGATGGCTACCGCACGACGTACACTTTCCTCGGTAGGCGTTGTGATCGCTTCGTCATAAGCATTGGTGTGCAGGGAGTTGCAGTTGTCAAAAATGGCATATAGGGCCTGCAAAGTTGTTCGTATATCATTGAAAGAAATCTCCTGTGCGTGCAGGGAACGACCGGAGGTCTGAATGTGATATTTCAGTTTTTGAGAACGCTCGTTGGCACCGTATTTATGTTTCATGGCCTTGGACCAGATTCTCCTGGCAACACGGCCGATCACAGCATATTCCGGATCAACGCCATTGGAGAAGAAGAAGGAAAGATTCGGCGCAAAATCATCGATATTCATACCTCTTGAGAGGTAATATTCAACAAACGTGAACCCGTTGGATAAAGTGAAAGCCAGTTGTGAAATAGGATTGGCTCCTGCTTCTGCAATATGGTACCCGGAAATGGATACGGAATAAAAGTTTTTAACTTTGTTGTCAATGAAATATTCCTGCATGTCACCCATCAGCTTCAGGGAAAATTCGGTGGAGAAAATACAGGTGTTCTGAGCCTGGTCTTCTTTGAGAATATCCGCCTGAACAGTTCCTCTCACTGCTGATAGTGCTTTTGTCTTGAGTTCCTGATAAACTTCTTTGTCGAGAACCTGATCTCCAGTAACACCTAGAAGCATCAATCCCAGGCCGTTATTACCCTCCGGAATTTCTCCTTTGTAAGACGGGCGTTCCAATCCTTTATCGTCGTATAACTCTTTGAGTCTGGCATCAACAAGATGTTCCAAACCGTTTTCTTTGATGTAAATCTCACACTGCTGATCGATGGCCGCATTCATGAAAAAGGCACACATCGTTGCTGCGGGACCATTGATGGTCATCGAAACGGATGTTTTCGGGTTGCAGAGGTCGAAACCTGAATACAGTTTCTTTGCATCATCCAGGCAGCAAATACTCACGCCTGAGTTTCCGATCTTACCGTAAATATCGGGGCGGTGGTCAGGGTCTTCCCCATAAAGCGTTACCGAATCAAAGGCAGTGGATAACCGGCTTGCAGGCATGCCAAGGGAAAGGTAGTGAAACCTTCTGTTGGTCCGTTCAGGGCCTCCTTCTCCGGCAAACATACGTGTCGGATCCTCACCTTTTCTTTTAAATGGAAATACTCCTGAAGTGAAAGGAAATTCACCGGGGACATTCTCCTGAAGACTCCACCGCAAAATCTCTCCCCAGTCCTTGAATTTCGGCATGGAGATTCTTGGTATCCGCGAATGAGAAAGGGAAGTAGTAAAGGTTGGTACCCGAATTTCCCTGTTTCTTACTTTATACACAAATTCGTCGGCTGCGTAGGCTTCCTTCTTGGATTCCCATTGTTCGATGATCAATCTGCATTGCCCGTCAAGGAATTTTTGCAGGTCATTATAAGCTTTTGTCAGGCCTTCCAGTGCAGCTTTGGCTTCGGGAGATTCCTGCTTGGTTAATTCATCAATGGCTGTTTTCAAACCGAATAACCTTCTGGCAATATCAACCTGTTTATCGACCCAGTCATCGTACCGGCGGTTATTTTCTGAAATTTCGGAAAGATAACGTACCCGCTGTGGCGGAATGATATAAACCTTTTCACTATCCCCTGATTCAACTTTCATGTTAGAATCAAAACGAACGCCGGTTCTTTCCTCAATCAATTGGATAAGACTGCTGTATAATAAATTTGTTCCGGGATCATTGTATTGGGAGGCAATGGTTCCGTAAACAGGCATCATACTTACGTCCTGATCAAAGAGCTGGTGGTTACGCTGGTATTGTTTTTTTACATCTCTTATGGCATCGAGAGCACCTCTTTTATCGAATTTATTGATGGCAATGATATCGGCGAAATCGAGCATGTCGATTTTCTCCAACTGGGTGGCTGCTCCGTATTCAGGGGTCATCACATACATGGATACGTCTGAATGGTCGACGATCTCTGTATCGGATTGTCCAATACCTGAAGTTTCAAGAATTATTAGATCAAAAGCTGCTGCTTTGAGAATGTCTACAGCTCCCTGAACATGTTGAGAAAGTGCCAGATTGGATTGTCTGGTGGCGAGGGAACGCATGTAAACTCTGTCATTATTGGCAGCATTCATGCGGATGCGATCACCAAGCAGTGCCCCTCCGGTTTTCCTTTTGGATGGATCTACAGAAACGATGGCAATGGATTTGTCAGGAAAATCGAGGAGGTAACGCCTTAAAATTTCATCTACCAGACTGGATTTACCTGCTCCGCCTGTACCGGTGATTCCCACTACGGGCACTTTGGTTTTGGTTTCCTGTTCCTTGCGTAATTTGTCGAGCCACTTTTCGCTTTCCTCCGGAAAATTTTCAATGGCCGAGATCATTTTCGCGAGAGTAGGCTTATGTTGAGTGGGGAAGGTTTTGAGTTCTCCGTTTAATTGTGCGCCCAGCGGGAAGTCACATTGTTCCAGAACATCGTTGATCATACCCTGTAATCCCATCTCTCTCCCGTCGTCAGGAGAATAAATTCTTGCGATACCGTAATCATGCAGCATTTGAATTTCTGAAGGCAGAATGGTTCCGCCACCGCCACCAAATATTTTAATGTGATCTGCTCCTCTTTCTTTTAACAGATCGTACATGTACATCAGGAATTCATTGTGCCCTCCCTGATAGGAGGTAATGGCAATACCCTGAACATCTTCCTGGATAGCTGTATTTACGATTTCCTGAACGGAACGATTGTGTCCGAGGTGAATGATCTCTGCTCCGGAACTTTGAAGAATTCTACGCATGATGTTGATAGCTGCATCATGTCCGTCAAAAAGGGAGGCTGCCGTAACAATGCGTACTTTGTTCTTTGGCTGGTATGGTTTTACTTTTAGCATAGGCTTAGATTTGGTTGGGATCAGACCTTCGAAGTTTTAAAAACCTCGAAGGTCTGGCCAGGTGCAAAGATACGGAATGTGGTAGTAAGTTAGCAATCACAGCGAATAAACTTCTGTCGGAAAGGGCACTGAGGTTTGAAATTTTACTTTTGTTTTGTAGCTTTTGAAAAAACGAGCTAAATACACTGTCAATTTTCCATTTAAAACCCCTCTATCAGGGTTTTGGTCGTAACTTTACTGTGGAAATTGTGTTTATTCTTTGATAAAAGAGCAATGTTCAAATAATTGATCTAATGACTGAAAAAAATACCGTACCATTAAAAGATGATATGCCTGAGGATTTCAACGGGATCCTGTATTTTTCTCATAAAAGATGTGGGGTGTGTCAGGTACTTCGTCCAAAGGTCCGGGAATTACTCAGGGATCAATTTCCCCAACTTTCTTTTGCTTATGTTGATGTAGAAGAGAATCCTGCTGTTGCTGCGAGTTACACTGTATTTACTGTTCCGGTAATTTTGGTGTTTTTTGAAGGGCAGGAGTTTTATAGGTTTGCCAGAGGAATAGGTGTGGGGGAGTTACAAAAAAGTATTGAGCGGCCATATAGTCTGAAGTATGGATAAAAAAAGGGCAACCCGAAAACGAGTTGCCCTAATGAATGTTCAATTCAGCGTAAAACGCTTTTTATTCTTACAACATTGGTGCAATTACCAATGCAACTACAGACATCAACTTCAACAAGATATTGAGTGATGGTCCGGAAGTATCTTTGAAAGGATCACCCACTGTGTCACCCACTACGGCTGCTTTGTGAGGCTCAGATCCTTTTCCATATTTGTCTCCCTGGATTTCAACACCTTCTTCGATCATTTTCTTGGCGTTGTCCCATGCACCACCGGCATTGGACTGGAAGATTGCCATCAAAACACCTGCGGTAGTTACACCTGCCAGCAATCCACCCAACATCTCAGCACCACCGGCAAAACCGACGAGGATTGGAGAAAGAACGGCTACCAAACCAGGAAGTACCATCTCACGGATAGAGGCTGCTGTTGAGATTTCAACACACTTGCTGTATTCTGCTTTTCCGTCAGCAGCATCAAATGTCTTCTGGTCAGCTTCTGACCATTCGTCGTATTCTTTTCCGTCATTTTTACGCATAACAGCGAGGGCTGCATTCAATTCAGGAATATCTTTAAACTGTCTTCTTACTTCCTGGATCATATCCATCGCCGCGCGTCCAACAGCACCCATAGCCAATGAAGAGAATAAGAATGGCAACATACCTCCGAGGAATAATCCTGCCATTACTTTAGGATTGGCAATATCAATAGAGTTAATACCTGCAGTTTCCATAAAGGCTGCAAAGAGTGCCAAAGCTGTCAAGGCAGCAGATCCTATAGCAAATCCTTTACCGATAGCCGCAGTTGTATTTCCTACTGCATCAAGCTTATCGGTACGTTCGCGAACTTCACCTGGAAGGTTAGCCATCTCAGCAATACCACCTGCGTTATCGCAAATAGGACCGTAAGCATCAACCGCCAACTGGATACCAGTGTTAGAAAGCATACCTACTGCTGCGATTGCAATACCGTAAAGTCCTGCCAATTCGTAAGATCCGATGATAGCAGCTGCAAGGATAATAATTGGAATAAAAGTTGACTGCATTCCCAATCCAAGACCAGCGATGATGTTTGTTGCAGAACCTGTTACGGATTGATTTACAATTCCTCTAACAGGTCTTGTATTTGTACCCGTGTAAAATTCTGTGATATATCCGATACCCAAACCGGCAACCAAACCGATGATAACAGCTCCAAATACTTTCAACGGAGTAATAATAAGACCTGCGTTTGCAGTTCCCTCTTGAATTACCCAGCTCTCAGGAAGCATCCAGGTAACCACAGCATATGTTCCTCCAAGCATCAATACCGCCGCGATTAATTCACCGAAGTTCAAAGATTTTTGAGGATCTCCACCTTCTCTTACTCTAACGAAGAAAGTACCGATGATTGAGGCTACAATTCCAACTCCTGCCAGGATCAAAGGCAACAATACTGCGTTTAATCCTCCAAGATCTACGGCTGCAGTTTTAAACTCGTTGTATTCGATAAAAATGGCTCCAAGTACCATTGTACCAATGATAGAACCAACATAAGATTCAAAAAGGTCAGCTCCCATACCGGCAACATCACCTACGTTATCACCAACGTTATCCGCGATAGTAGCTGGATTCAACGGGTGATCTTCAGGAATACCTGCTTCTACTTTTCCCACGAGGTCAGCCCCAACGTCAGCAGCTTTGGTGTAAATACCACCACCAACACGTGCGAAAAGTGCGATAGAGGAAGCACCAAATGAAAATCCTGTAATAACGTTGATTACTTTAAGTGTATCCCAGCCCATTCCTGAATAGATGATGAACAGGGTGCCGAGTCCAAGTACTCCTAAACCAACCACACCAAGTCCCATAACAGAACCTCCGGCAAAAGCTACTTCAAGCGCTCTACCTAAACTCTCACGAGCTGAATGAGTTGTTCGCGTATTGGCTTTTGTTGCAACGCGCATACCGATAAAACCAGCAAGTGCAGAACAAATCGCACCAATAATAAAAGAAACAGCGATCAAAGCAGAAGAATCCTCCGTGCGGCTACCACTCCATCCTAAAAGGATGGCAACAACAATTACAAAGACCGCCAACACACGGTACTCGGCTTTAAGAAATGCCATTGCACCGTTAGCAATATTCTCTCCGATACGCTTCATACGATCAGTTCCGGCATCCTGTTTTGAAACCCATCCAGAGCGGATGAAGGTAAACAATAAGGCTAAAATCCCAAATGCGGGAATAGCGTAAGCAAGTTTCATAATTTCTAGATTTTCAATTTTTACAAAAAGAATGGCTCCGCCTAAAATCTATCGGGAAGCCATAGTGTTTTTCGTTCAGCGCGCAAAGTTAGTGCAAAATATTATTTTGACCAACAAAAGGGCTAAGTATCAATAAATTAAAGGGAACAGGGGAACAAGGGAATAAGGGAACAAGGAGTTCCAGTTGTTTTAAATTCTATAACCCTACCCTTTTTCCTTATTTATTCTTCCCGTGTTCCCTTGTTCATTGTTTCCTTGATTACTTATATCTTTGCAGCCAATTGAATATTTATGCTGACCAGGTTTTCTCTGATATTACTCATCCTTATTTGTTTTGCTTTGGCGGCTCCTCCCGGCAGCCAGAAAAGAGCCTATAAACATTTTTTTCGGGGAACCATCAGTTATGAAGAAGGCCTTTACCGGGAAGCCAGCCGTCAGTTTGGGAAAGCTCATGAAATTGTACCGCAGAATTACAGTATTGCTTTATCATATGCTGTGAGTCTTGCCCAGGCAGGAGATGTCGATAGGGCCATCCGAATTTTTGAACGCAGTAGCGGATTGTTCAACAAACTGGATCCGGATTACGATCAAAAAAGAGCAACCCTCGCTTATTCCGGAGGCTTGATACATTGTTATGCAAAAGATTACAATCAGGCAGCCCGCTTTTTCCGGCAAAGTCTGAACAGGCAAATCAAGATAGGGAATACTAAATTGATCGGCGCACTGTACAATGCCCTCGCCTACGCCCAGTTTATGAATCAATCGAGCAACAGTTATAGTAAAGGAGATGTGGATCGACATTTTCATATCAAGGAAGCAGATATGGAAAAGGCTGTTGAAACGCTTAAGGAATCCCTGAAATATGATCCTGCGAATCCGGTGGCGAGGAAAAACCTTAAATTGATGACCGATTCTTTAGGAATTAAGTATCCTTTAGTTTTCGATAGTACGGCCATGTTGCAAAGAAGAGCGGAACAAGCTTACGTTTCCCTTCCTCAGGATGTTTATCAAAACATAAATTTCGAGGCTTACGATGAGATCGTTTTTATGCTGGATATTTCCGGGTCAATGGTGATGGAAGATGTAATTTGTATGGGAAAGACCCGTTTTGAGGTGATGCGGGAAACGGTTTTGTACCTTATGCGAAATATTGATCCGGAAGTGAAGATTGGCATTGGCACTATTGGTGGGGATTGTGGAACTGAGCCCCGGCTATGGGTGTCGGCCGGAGAAAAATTAAGAAAGGATCTCATCTGGGATATGCAATTCCTGACGCCGGATGGGACCACTCCATTGCTCAATATCCTCAAATCTTCCACGGAATTATTTTCTGAGCAGGATTCGGTTCGCCGCAGTATTTTTCTGGTAAGTGACGGGGCCAATATTTGCAAGGCCGAAGGGCTGGATATTTGCGAGTGGGCCACAGAGGTCGGACAGCAGGGAACTACGATCAATATTTTGACCTTTTTGGATGCACAGCTCAATAATGTGAATGCTTTTGCTGAATACGGCTGTCTGGCTGAAAATACCTTTGGTGAAATCCACTATATTGACAATCTGTACTGCCGCCTCAAGGCTTTTTCTTTTGATATGGTGGAACGGTTTGCACCGGAGTTTCCTGAATTTGAGCGGGCATATTGTTTTGGAAAAAAACGGAAGTTGTGGGCTGTTTATGAGCGGGATTGAGTAAGATAAGAGGGCGCAGAGAGTTATAGCGCGGAGTTTCGCGAAGGAGCGCGGAGTTTCGCAGAGAAACAAGTTAACTTAACATTTAATTAAATGAACCTTCATAAGAAATGAATGAAGATGTTTTAATTGATTATCTTTTGTTGGCCTTTTATGGCACAGTAATCGGTTGCTTTTTGTTAGAAGGACTGTTATCAAGGCTGAGGAAGGGAGTTGTAAAAGGGATTAATATCCTTGTCGAGGAGTATGAGGAAACATTATTTTTGTATGAAATAAAAAGTGAAGAAGGTCACCTTATTGTTGTTAAGTTAAATCATCCCTATTATTTTTTTGAAGGACAAAACATCAGATTCAAAATTGGTTTATTAGGGAGGGTAATATGGGCTCCTCATAAATTGTTTAAACGGAAATATTTACTGTTTTTATTTGCCGGAGTATTCTTTGTATTAAGTTTTTTGGCAATTTCCCTATCGGAGTTTAAGGTGGGAAACGTTTTGCTTATAAATTTTTTTGTGGGTTTTTTTTGTTTCATAATGTATTTACGGTTTAAGAGTAAGCTCAAAGAATCAGAACTTAGAAAAAAAGCGTCGCTTAGAATTGGGACGGTGATCAGTCAAAGAAAATTCAAGGTTGATACTGAGATTACTTCTGAAGTTCGCTATTCATTAGATGGTAGGGAAGTAATAGCATACGATGATGACAGGGAAAGGAAGGTTCCGGAAAAAGTCAGGATTTGGTGCGACAAAGATTTTCCTGAATTTATGAAGATTGATGAATGGCCATATACTTTGCCTCAGGATTAAGGGGTGTACTTTCGAGTTCCGCTGAGGGCGGAGTTTCGCAGAGATTGAGAAAATTTTCCCAAGGTGATGCCTTTGCTCAAGCATGGCGAGATGGCCGAAGGCGTTGCCTTGTCGGAGATAAACTATTACCGTCTGTCCGAAACAACGACTTTTACGGTTTTTTGTAACCCCTTTGAACTTATGCTTAAAAAATATACCCCGGCCGGATACTGACTCACATCAAACCGGCGAACATAAAAACCGGAAAAAAGAGCCTTCCCGTTGAAATCCAGGATCTCCACTGAGTAATCCTCCAATGATGTATTCAGGTAGAATTCATCCGTTGCTGGATTTGGAAATACCTCCAGGTCAATATCCTCTTGATAATCCAGTGTTGCATTTACAGCATCTTCAGCATAGGTCAGAAGAAAAATATCAAATAATCCCATGGGAGAATCCAGCAGGTCTATTCCGGAAATGGCTTCGCCGTAACCTCCTCCAACCATGAAGGTCGCGTTGCTGTCTGAAACAAGGCAGGTAGGAAAAACATTATTGGTAACAGACCTAAGTGTCCACCCCGCCAGAGGGTCGAGGTTATGATCCAGACGAAGTATGTAACCTGCCGTATTATTTAAGGCATTGAAATTATCTTCACCTATGGTCATTTCTCCCCGAAAATTTCCGGTTAGTAAAATTTCATCTTCTGTCAATTCCAGTGCGGTATTATGCTGTAATTCATCTCCGCCAAATCTTCGTGCCTGCATGATCTCTCCTTCAGCACTGTATTTCAATACAAAAAGATCTGCCCAGCCGGTACTGCTTTGAATAGACTGGCCATCACCCATGTCCATGACACCAACAAAATGGCCGCTTGCATAAACCTGGTCCTGGTTATCTATTTTGAGTCCGGTGATATTTTCTTCATGTACACCTCCGGCCTTTTGGGCCCATAAAGGCGATCCTTGCGGAGAAAAGGCGGCGAGAAAAACATCATCATCATAAGTTTCTGCGACCAATACGGTATCCGAGATTTGAAGTGTATCATTAAATACGCCTCCAACAATGATATTTCCATTGGAAAGAATTTCTGTTTCGAGTATTTTGTTTACCCCCGAGTAACCGACATTTAAAGCCCAGTTGAAAAGGCCATCAATATTAAAGGAAGCCAAAAATATATCAGTGTCAGCATCGGCAACCAAAAGGGTGTCTCCGATAAAAAGCGTATCAGAGAAATAGCCGGACAGGAATAGGTTTTCACCTTTGCTTTCCAGGTCAGTAGCTATTTTTACATCAGAACCCTCGATGGTTTGAGACCATAAAAAATCACCGGTTTCAGGATTAATGCCTGACAGGTATAAGCTTTTGGGACTTTTGGTGCTTTCCAAAATTGTGTCTCCCAGCTGGACCTCAAGCCAAAAACTTCCCGTGGCAAAAATAGCGTTATTTGTTTGGGCTATACCGTTAACTTCATCATCAAAATCACTACCGAAACTGATGGCCCATTCAGCCTCATTCTCAGGGTTGATCGTAGTCATGAAAATGTCGTTCTCTCCAAAATGTTCCACTGTTTGCCCATTTATATCAAAGGCGTTGTCAAACGTTCCTGCAACCAATTTGTTCCCATTGGGTAAAGTCTGAATATGACTCAAGGATTCAATACCCTGGCCACCGATCCTGGTTGCTTCGAGAGGTCCCTGAGCCAGTATTGATCCTGTCAGGAGTGCGACGGAGAGTAACAGTAAAATGCTCCGGATTTGATATTTTGACTTTACTTTTATCATTTTTTTGAGCCTTATCCGTTGGTAAAAGATAAAGATGCTAATTTTGAGCCTTTAAAAAACATAAATATTCAGCATAGCTGAATTTAGCCTGCCTGGCTGCGCCGAGCAGACAGGGCTAAGGAGAAGGCTGAGGCTAAGGTTTTATCACCAAACGCCCCAATTAATATTCCTTTTAGGATTTTGTAAAAAAATATTTTTATACAGTATGCTTTCCTCAGCCTTCGCCTCAGCCTCAGCCTGATTTTGCAGGTATGCTAAATAGTACAAAAAATCTAAAAATAACCATGCGAGTCAAAACCATAACACTTTTTGTGAGTTTGTTGTTTGTCGTTTTCTTTGCTGCCTGTAACGGTGGTGACAAAAATACACAGCCTGATATCCCGCTTACCGGAAATCCGACTATTGATAAGTTGTCACAGGAAATTGCGAGGGATGCTGATAATCCGGGGCTGTATGCGCAAAGGGCAACTGTTTTTTATGAAAATGAAGGGTATGATGAAGCCATTGCCGATATGAATAAGGCGCTTGCATTGGATTCCACTAATATTGGCTTTCATCATTTGCTGGCAGATATCTACCTGGATTACTACAAATCCAAAAAGGCGCTGGAAACTATGGAACATGTTGCCGCTATGTATCCAGACAGCATTCTTACCTTGTTGAAGTTATCTGAATTCTACCATATCCTGACCATGCATGAAGAGTCGATGAGAACTATTGACCAGATTTTGCAACGCGATCCTCAGAATGCGGAAGCCTTTTTTATGTTTGGCGTAAATTTCAAGGAATTGGGTGACAGGAATCGTGCCATCAACAGTTTCCAGAAAGCCGTGAATTATGATCCCGATCTGATTGACGGGTGGGTCAATCTTGGACAATTGTATGCAGAGATCGATCCGGAAAGGGCGGCTCAGTATTTTGATACCGCTTTGGACATCGACCCGACTGACCCGCTGATTATTCACGCCAAGGCGGATTTTCTGCGGGACCAGGATAACCTTCTCGAAGCTATTGATTTGTATAAGAGTATTGGGCTGATAGACCAGCAGTACGAAGAAGCCTATTTCAATGCCGGATTACTATATATGGAGTTAGATTCACTGGAAGCTGCGAAAGGAATGTTTGACCTGACGATCGGTGTCGACCCTGTGCATTATAAAGCTTTTTTCTTCCGTGGTATGGCTCTCGAAAAAATGGGCGATATCGAACAGGCCAAGAAAAACTACGTTCAGTCTTTGACGTTTAAACCTGATTACCAACTGGCCATCGACAGGTTAAAAGAATTGTCTCCGGAGGAGTAATTCAGAGGAGGTTGTTTCAAAAGTTTCAGGGGTTTCAAGTTGTTTTAGGAGTATGACGATTCCACAAAACAATATCCAGGGAATAGTCGCTGTAAATTTCCATATGCAACAAAATACAGGTACGACTATATGTTGTACCTGTATTTTATTCTCAATCTGTTACTGTCCACTAAAGACTGTCGACTGAATTACGCCGCATGTTTTTGGAACAAATAACTCACATCCTGGATGGTTTCAATGTTGGCAGCTTCTTCCGGAGTGAGAAATACGTTTAATCTGCTTTCCAGTTCCGCGATGAGCAACATTTTATCAAATGGATCGAGGTTCAGGTCTCCAGCGAGGTTACTTGAGGGGAAAATACTTGAAGAAGGCACATTTAATTGCCAGCTCACGAAATCTATGATTTTGTCCTGTGTTAAATTTTGTACTTTTTGCATTGTGAGTTATGGATACGTTTTTCTGTAAATTCGGATGATCCTAAGAGAAACGACGAAAATTCGCTAATCGTTGCACAGGAGAATTGAAATTTTTTATAAAAAATGCAAAAGGCGCGACCAAATCATTGATCGCGCCTTTTTTTCACCTGGATGTTAGCTTTTAAAGTCTCAAATCATTCAAAACAGCATCGAGGATTTTGTCTTCACCGGGAACGTATCCATCTTTTAAACGATACCCAAAAGTGCGTCCGAAAGTATTCCAGTAAGAAGCCGTAAATGCCCCACGAAGGTCTTTGATCAACTCGTACATGGGCGTGTCGAGTTCTTTTTCGATCATTTTTACGAGGATATACCCCTGAGTTTTGGTAAGTTTCTTCAGCGGATCGGCAAATTCCTTTTTGAGATCCTTTTGCAATTTTTTGAGATATTTTTTTCGTTCTCTTTTTTTCATGGTTTCCGTTGCGTAATCAACTTCTCTGAAAATCCTGATGGCTTCAACAGCATATGGGTGAACTTTCACCGCATATCGCCTGTATTTGCGGTAACGTTTGTATTCATCAGCATTGTCGAAACTTACTGGAGAAGAAATGGAAATGTCATTGAGATTGGCAACGAGTAAAGTATCTCCGCATTCATCAATGATGTATTCCATTTTTTTGCCTTCGACATAGGTATATCCGTCATGCTGGGCCATAGCGTTTCCGGCTATGAGCAATGCGGCAATAAATAGCAATAATTTTTCCATTGTAGCAATTTTTGGATCAGCTCCTACACGAGCAACCGACGTTTTGGTCTGACAAATTTTCAATTGTCCGGTTTCCCTTACAACGTTTACAGATGTAAAACAATTGCAAAGAGTTGCTTTCGTAAGAAATTATTAACCAACGCTAACGAATATTTAAAATGGTCAGCCTTAAACAGTGTTTGGACAAATCTTTGAAATTTAAACAGACTTCTCCGAAAAAATAAAGGATCGTTTGCCATACAAAAAGGAATTTTGGAAAAATGGAAAATGGACTTCATTTATTCCTTTCCTTAATATAATTCCATCTTTTCAATCTTCCTGTTGCCAATTGATCCATCAAACGATAAAGCAATGATCTTCAATATGGGAAAAGCCAAACTGTATCTCTACTCCTTTGTAAAGACCATCTCTGTATCATTAGACATGGATTCGTTGAAATAGTAACCATCCACATCCAGATCTTTGAGTTGTTCCGGTTTTGTCAGCCTTTGTTGAATGATTTGACGGGCCATGCTTCCCCGGGCTTTTTTGGCATTAAAGGAAATCACTTTATACTGGCCGTTACGGTTTTCCTTAAAAGCGACATGAACGATCTTCCCGTTTAATACATTGGGCTTAATGGAACGGAAATATTCCTGAGAAGCGAGATTCAGGATGATGTCATCCCGGCTTTCTTCTATATCAGTGTTCAGTAATTCCGTTATTTTGGTATCCCAGAATTCGTAAAGATTTTTTTTCCTTCTTAATTTAAATGGCAATCCCATCTCAAGTCGGTAAGGCTGCATAAGATCCATAGGCTTAAGCAAACCGTAAAGGCCTGAAAGGATACGAAGATGACCCTGGGCAAAGGCCAGCTCATCATCGGTAAAGGTATCTGCCTGTAAGCCGGTATAAACATCTCCGCTAAAGGTGAAAATAGCGGGCTTGGCATTTTGAGGCGTAAAGGGTGTTTCGAATTGCTGGTAGCGTGCTACATTGAGTTCTGCAATTTTATCACTTACGCCCATTAGTTTTTTTAGATTATTGGCAGATTTTTTCTTTAGGACATCAACCAATACCTGGCTTTCCTCAAGCATCCTCGGTGTAGAATGATCGGAAATGTCAACAGGGTCGAGATTTAAACTTTTTGCTGGAGAAATTAAAACTATCATGCTGTAAAATTACTTTTTTTTATGCTTTGTCAATAATAATGAACTTGTATTAAAAAGTCCGCCTGTTTTTTCTCTTATATTTGCTCCATATTTAACACTGTACTTTATATTCAGTTTATTAATGAGAGCTACTTTATCACTTTTTGGTCACTAAAAGGCTAAAAAGAGTTAGAACCAACTTTATCTTGACCATTATGCTAACTTTTTACCTGATACTTGTCATAGTTCTGTTCCTGCTCGCTATCTCGGACCTTATTGTAGGAGTGAGTAATGATGCAGTAAACTTCCTCAATTCTGCTGTAGGGGCCAAAACGGCTTCTTTTAAATTGATTTTGTTCATTGCTGCACTTGGAATTTTAGTAGGAGCAACTTTTTCCAGCGGGATGATGGAGGTGGCCCGAAAGGGGATCTTCCACCCTCAGTATTTCTATTTTTCCGAGATCATCTTGCTGTTCCTGGCGGTTATGGTCACCGATGTGATCCTATTGGATGTATTTAACACCTTCGGGATGCCGACATCAACCACCGTTTCCATCGTTTTTGAGCTTTTGGGAGCCGCAGTAGCTTTTTCTTTGATAAAAATCTATACGGATCCTTCAGCCGAATCTCTGGCAGAATATATCAATTCGGGCAAGGCGTTGGCCATTATTTCGGGAATATTGCTGTCTGTGGTGGTAGCCTTTACTGCCGGGGTGATTGCGCAATATTTATCCCGTTTATTGTTCTCTTTTGATTATAAAAGTAAACTAAAATATTTTGGAGGACTTTGGGGAGGATTGGCAATTGCTGCCATCACCTATTTTATCCTGGTGAAAGGAGCGAAGGGAGCTTCTTTTATGAGTGATAATGTGGTGAAAATGGTCAATGAAAATTCCCTTATGATCATCCTGGTAAGCTTTGCGGCCTGGGCAGTTATTTTGCAATTGATAGTTTGGTTTACTAAAATAGACATTCTAAAAATCATCGTACTTGTCGGAACATTTGCCCTGGCGATGGCTTTTGCCGGTAATGATTTGGTGAATTTTATCGGAGTGCCTTTAGCGGGATACAACTCCTACCAGATGTATGTAGAAAGCGGCACGGCAGCCAATAGTTTTTTGATGGATGGATTGGCAGGTAAGGTGCCGACGCCAACACTGTTATTGTTGATTGCAGGATTGATCATGGTCATTACTTTGTGGACATCCAAAAAGGCAAGATCAGTTGTACAGACCTCTCTTGATCTTGGAAGACAGGAGGAGGGTTATGAGCGTTTTGCTTCCTATGCCATATCGAGGAGCATCGTCCGTAATTTTGCAAAAATGGCAACGGCCGTAAATAATATCATGCCTGGCTCTGTCAAAAAAGGTGTTGAAAAGCAATTTGATCAGACTCCGTTTATTAAGCAAACCATGCATATGGGCAAGGAGGCTCCGTCCTTTGATATGCTCAGGGCATCTGTTACGCTCGTAGTAGCGAGTATTCTTATTGCTATAGGAACTTCTTTGAAACTACCTTTGTCTACAACTTACGTTACATTTATGGTTTTCATGGGAACTTCACTGGCTGATGGTGCCTGGGGAAGAGAAAGCGCCGTTTACCGGGTGTCGGGAGTATTGTCCGTAATCGGTGGATGGTTTTTCACAGCATTTTCTGCATTTACGGTTGCGTTTATTTTTGCGGGGATTTTCTATTTTGGAGGTACAGTGGCCATTATTTTGGTATTGATCCTGGCCGGAGTATTGATCTACCGTACACATAGGCTGCACCACAAGCGGCTGGAAGAACAACTTGCCTTTGAAAAATCTGTTGATGAAGGGAATTTGACTAAAGCAAAAGCCATTGATTTAAGTACGAAAAACCTGACAACAATTCTCGGTGCTTTCAGTGAAGTGCTGGACAATACATTGCAAAACCTGTCCAGAGAAGATCTGGTCGGTTTGAATAATGATTTCAGAGAATGCAGAAAGATCAATAGAGAATGCGAAAAGATCAGGTCATCAGCCAATAAAAAGATCGACCTTATTGATCCTGATGAAATGGAGGCCGGTCACATGTATGTAATCATTTCCGATTATCTCAAAGAACTCGGAGATGTGGTCAATGACATCGTAAGGCTCAGTCTCAACCATGTGGATAATAATCACAAGCCATTACTCAAGGAACAGATTGATGAACTCATCGAACTTCATGAGCAAATCAAGGATCGGTTTGTACTTACGATAAATGCCTTTAAGAATTTTGATTCAGCTGAGATCCAGACGCTTCGGGATCGTCTTCCTTCTTTTGTGAAAAAAGTAAGGGCAGCAAGGAAGAATCAGATCAAGCGTATCAAGAATCATGAAATAGGTACAAGAAACAGTATTCTTTACCTTGGGTTGTTGGGAGAATTCAGGAATCTGGCCATTTTCTCCAACCGCATGCTTACTGTATTTGAAGATCTGGTCATAAACCCGGGCAGCGATAAGGGTTGATGAAAGAGCGGTGGCTGATCATTGGGGCTTTTGGGGCCATTTATATCATTTGGGGCTCCACTTACCTTGCTAATGCTTTTGCCATCAAGGAAATTCCTCCCTTTTTTATGGCTGGAAGCAGGTTTCTCATCGCCGGGATCCTGCTTTTTGCATTGATGCTGGCTCAGGGAAAATCTATTCCATCGCTAAAACAATGGATGTATGGGGCGCTGATGGGCACTTTGTTTTTGTCCATTGGAAACGGTGCTCTGGTCAAGGCCCTGGAATACCTGGATTCCGGAATAGCGGCCCTGCTTATCGCTTTTGACCCGTTGTTAGCGGTTTTCGCCATGTGGGTGTTAATTGGCGTTGTTCCCGGAAAAAGGAATTTTTTCGGTAGCATACTCGGGATCATCGGTATAGCTATGCTGATAGGACAACCCTCTATCATGACAAGCAAGGACAGTTTGAAAGGCATTGGGCTGGTCAGTATTTCTATGATCGGCTGGACGGTTGCTTCTATTTATGTGGCTAAAGTGGATTTACCTAAATCAAGAGGAATGAGTACGGCTACTCAGATGATCACGGGAGGAATTTTACTCATTATTTACAGTGTTGCAGTAGGTGAAATTCATACTTTTTCCCTAGACCAAATAACAGTAAAAGGTTGGACTTCCTGGTTGTACCTCATCGTATTTGGATCGATCATTGCTTTTTCAAGTTTCAATTACCTGTTGCATAAGGTTTCTCCGGATAAAGTTTCTACTTCAACCTTTATCAACCCTGTAGTGGCCCTTGTTTTGGGTTGGATGTTCAATAACGAACAGGTAACTTTTCAATCCATTATTGCGACGGTTGTATTATTAAGTGGAGTGTTTTTTATTAATACACATAAATCCGGCTCGGCTCAGAAAGTAGCAGTGTCGGATTAAAATGGTTTTTGAGCTTTGATTAGAAATAATGGGTAAGGCTTGGTCTTTTCAGGATCGTCTTCTTTGAAAATGGTATAGAAATCTTCTGCTTCCATATTTTCAAAACCCGCATTTTTTAATTTGAGGAACAGATCGGAACGCTCGAACCCTAAATGACCATCAAAATCAGGATATTTGGCATGAAAACTTCCGTCCTCCGTATCGAGATCAACCAGAGCCACCATACCGCCGGGGTTGAGATGTTGGTGGAAAACTTCCAGTAATCTTTCTGTATCCAGGATATGATGAATGGTCATAATGGAGTAGATCAGGTCAAATTTTTCCGGTAAAGCATTGGCTGGTTCAAGCAGGTTTAGACAATGGGCTTTCAAATGTGGAACATTCTTTTCTGTCAGCTTTATATTGATCTGCTCCACCATGCCCGAAGAGTAATCGATGAGGGTGATCCTTTCCAATTCCTTTGCAAGCATAAAACTGGTGACCCCTGTACCTGCACCGAAGTCCATGCCGGATTTAAAATCATTGGCTTTGATCAGGTCAGATAGTCTTTCAGCAAAAAGTATAGATCTTTTCGCTCTTTCTGGTTTTTCATCCCAGGTTTTTGCTTCCTTGTCAAATCGCATTTTCTTGAATTAGGTTCTGATTTTTACTGCTCATTATCTTCCGGATGCTCTTGTGGTTTCCCGCTGAGTTTCCTTGCCAAAAATACGAAACCTACAACGAAATGCAGAATGATGACGATCATTACAATGTTTACAAAAGTGCTGTTGCTTTCCATGAATTTTGATTTTTGACAATAAAATTAGGTTGATACCTGCTTTGATTTAGTAACTGCCATCACAATGGATGAAAATTGACCCGAGTTTCATCATATTGTCTATTTTTAGGATCTTCAATATTTCAAAACCCAACGATTATGTCAAACCAACCCAAAAAAAAGTGGTACGAAAGAATCCCACACCCTGTGGTGATGTTGTTTATCATCATCGTATTGACCGCATTACTGAGTTATATTTTACCTGCGGGCAGTTATGAAAGGGAGATGGTGGAAGGTCGCCAGCGGGTGATTCCGGGATCGTATCAGCAAATTGATCAGACGCCGGTTGGATTACTCGATCTGTTTACTGCTATCCCTTTAGGCTTCATCCAGGCAGCGAGGATTATTTTTGTAGTGCTGGCCAGTGGTATTATGTTTGGGGTTTTGGAAAAATCCGGGATGGTGGAAAATACGGTTGGTACGATTATTCGAAAAATGGGGCTGGATAAAAAGTATTTTTTGGTAGTTCTTATGACGTTCATTTATGGTTTCCTGGGGATTGCAGTTGGGTATGAAAATAACATCGCCATGGTACCTATTGCGGCTGTGATCAGTCTTGCACTTGGGGGCGATCTCATTTTGGCGGCGGGTATTTCAGTGGGAGCGATCACGGTGGGTTTTGGATTATCGCCGATAAACCCTTACACGGTTGGAACAGGACATACTATTGCTGAAATGCCTATGTTTTCCGGAGCTTTGCTGAGGAGTGTTTTGTGCTTTGCCGGTTTGAGTATCCTGGCCTGGTATAATGTGCGTTATTTCAAAAGAATGCTCAAAAATAAAGACCGGAGCATCGGCAAAGGTCTTGACACCAAGGGTTTCACTCTTACGCATCCAATTGATACCTATTCCATCACTGCAAACAATTGGATCGTATTGAGTCTGTTTCTTGGCGGAATCGCAGCGATGTTGTACGGAATTTTTGTGCACCATTGGTATATCAATGAAATCTCCGCTATTTTTTTGATGATCTCCATAGCTTGTGGAATCGCCGCCAGGATGAACCCAAAGGACTTCAGTGAAACAGCACTTAAATCAATTGCTGTTGTAGCCCCGGGGGCTTTTATGGTCGGTTATGCAACTTCGATTAAAGTGGTCATGGAAATGGGCAATATCAGCGATACGATAGCTTTCCAATTATCGTCGGCCCTTTCAACCTTGCCAACTTACGGTTCTGCAGTAGCCATGACTCTCGCCCAGTCGGTGATCAACCTGATGATACCTTCAGGAAGCGGACAGGCACTGGCAACATTACCTATTATGATCCCCGTAGGTGAATTATTGGGATTAACAAGGCAAACGACTATTTTAGCTTTCCAGATCGGTGATGGGGTTACCAATTTATTCAACCCCGCACTTGGAGGACTAATTGCTATGTTAAGTATCTGCCGGGTGCCGTTCGATCGTTGGCTAAGGTTTATATTCCCTCTGGTCGGCATAATTATGGTAGTAGCATGGGTAGCACTCCTGTTCAGTGTTTTCATCAATTGGGGACCAGCATAGGCAGAGGGGAAAATCAAATGTTTCGAAAGCTCAGTGGTCTCTGTGCCTTCTCAGTGTGCCCTGTGGTTAAAAAATAATAATCATTCATCAAAACTCATTGCGTTCCTTGCGCTTCTATCACGCACTTCGCGGTTAAAAAATAACGCTTCATTAAATGACAACAAGAAATATTCTCGAAAAACTCGTTTCCTTCCCCATCCTGGGCGGCCAGTCCAACCTCGAAATCATCGCCTGGCTAAAAGACTTCTTCGAATCCCGTGGCATCACCTGCCATTTGGATTACAACGATGATCAAACCAAGGCCAATCTGCATTGCCGCATAGGTCCGGCCGTCGACGGAGGCGTGATCCTTTCCGGCCATACAGATGTGGTTCCTGTAGAAGGACAAGCATGGGATACAGACCCTTTTACCCTTACAGAAAAGGATGGTAAACTGTACGCCAGAGGTTCCTGTGATATGAAAGGTTTTCTGGCATGTTGTCTCGCCTGCGTTCCTGAAATGCTGGAAGCAGAATTAAAACGCCCCATCTATTTCGCTTTTTCTTATGATGAAGAAATTGGCTGCCTGGGTGCTCCATATTTGGTGCAGGATATACTCAACACCTATGACGAAAAACCCAAATTTGCTATCATCGGAGAGGCGACCATGATGGAACCTGTCGTTGGTCAGAAAGGGATTTGTATTTATGAAACCACGGTAAACGGTTCCGCCGGCCATAGTAGCCGGATTAAACAGGAAGTGAGTGCCATTCATGAGGCAACACGGCTAATCCTTTGGTTAGAAAACAAAATGAACCAATTGATCGAGGCTGGGCATACTGATGATCGATTTAAACCCAACCATACTTCCCTGCACGTAGGTACCATCAAAGCCGGAATAGCGCCCAACGTCATTGCCGATCGATGTTCTTTTCATTGGGATGTCCGTGTAATTCCCCAGGATTCTGTTAAGGAGATCGTAGATGATTTTAATACTTTTTGCAGCGAAAGGGAGGCAATATTGAGAAAAAGATTTCCAGGGTTTAAGATAGAAAACAAAGAACACCATCCTCCCGTGCCCCCTCTGGATACTCCGGAGAATTTGGACATTGTACCATTGATAAAAAAACTCTCCGGCAATGAAAAGTTAAACACTGTAGCCTATGCAGCAGAAGCCGGACAATTTGCAGAAGGAGGATTTCAGGCAGTAATTTGTGGTCCGGGATCAATTGCTCAGGCTCACCGGGCCAATGAATTTATTGCTATAGATCAGTTGGAAAAAGGAGAGCTTTTTATTCGGGATCTGATAAAAGAGTTGTCGTTTTAGAGGCCATTTGGGGCTATTTTATGTTAAAGTGTGAAAAAAAATGTCACGTTTTGGTAGATGGTGGCTTTTATAAATAAAGGAAGTTTGCATTCCCTAGTGACGGCCTCACTCTGAGTGAGGCCGTCACTAGGGAAAAGAAAAAGCCTCAATAATTGATTTTTATCCGGTAAAACCCCAAATTGTGGGGGCTCTGACTGAATTAAAACCAAATCATTATGATCATCTTTTATCTCAATGATCAACAGGTCGAAGCTGCCCTGTCTCCAGGGGTCACGGTACTTGATTTCGTAAGAAAATACCAACGCCTAACCGGGACCAAGATCGGATGTCGGGAAGGTGATTGCGGGGCATGTACTGTGCTGGTAGGTTCCCTTGAAAATGGGAAGCTGACCTATCGGAGTATGACCTCTTGTCTGATGCCGCTCGCCAACGCTTATGGTAAGCACATCGTCACTGTTGAAGGAATTAACGGAAACATTCTTACTCCCGTTCAGGAAGCTGTTGTTAATCACAACGGCACACAATGTGGATTTTGTACCATCGGATTTGTGATGTCCCTGACGGGTTTTACCCTATCGGATAAAAGGGTGGAAAAAGCAATAGCTTCCATTGACGGAAATATTTGCCGGTGTACGGGGTACAAATCCATCGAACGTGCTGCAGCGGAAATTGCAGAAAGGGTTAGATCAAAGCCCGATGTTGATGTCCTTGGATGGTTAGTGGATAACAAATTTATTCCGGAGTATTTCCTGGGAATAAAGGACAAGCTGAAAAGTATCTCTAAACCTGGTAAAGAGGCTTCGGGTTCCGTTAGTTTTACAGGTGGTGGAACGGATCTTTATGTGCAGAAGCCGGAACAAATGACTCACGAAAACTTCGTTCCATTATTCGATGATCCCAAATTGAATGATATTGAAGAAAGAGATGGAATGTGTTTCCTGGGAGCCTCTGTGACTGTGACGGATATCGTTGAATCTCCGGTGCTGCACCGGATTTTTCCAGATTTGGAACAATATATCAAACTAGTTTCTTCTACGCCCATCAGGAACATGGCAACTATTGCCGGGAACTTTGTCAATGCTTCCCCCATCGGAGATATGACTATCTTTTTTATGGCGCTTGACAGTTCTTTGGTTTTAAAAAACGGACCACATTCCCGTGAAGTAAAGCTGAGAGATTTTTATAAAGGTTACAAACAACTTGATAAGGAACCGGAAGAGATCATTGAAAAGGTATTCTTCGATATTCCTGAAGAGCCTTTTAGGTTCAATTTTGAAAAAGTCTGCAAACGCACCCACCTCGATATTGCTTCCGTTAATACTGCCTGTTTATTGACATTTGATGAAGCCGGAAAAATTGCCCAAGCTCATTTGTCCGCAGGCGGTTTGGCTCCGATTCCTAAATATCTTGCTCAGACATCTGCTTTTCTTAAAGGGAAAAAATTGGCTGAAATTTCCTTTAAAAAACTCGATGAAGTTTTACAATCGGAAGTATCTCCGATTAGTGATGTCCGAGGTTCCAAAGCATATAAACGGTTATTGTTAAGGCAACTGATAATCGCTCATTTGTTGAAATTCGAGCCTGAGCTGGAAGCATTTTTAGTTTAACCAAACCCTGGAATTCACATGAAGAACATTGATGCCAATAATCACGTTACCGGTCGTTCCATTTACGTGGATGATGTGCCTGAATTAGCGGGAACTTTACATGCTGTAATTTATGCCTCTCCTCATGCCCACGGAAAGATAGAAAGCATAGATTATTCCGAAGCAGAAAAAATGCCAGGAGTGGTTCGGGTTATTTCCCACAAGGATATTCCCGGACAAAATGAGATTGGAGGCATTATTAGCGATGAACCATTATTAGCTGCTGATGAGGTTCATTTTCAGGGGCAGCCGGTATTATTGATCGTGGCTGTGTCGGAGGAAGTTGCCCGTGAAGCTGTGAGCAAAATTACAATGGATGTAGTCCCCTTGGAGGTGATCACTGATCCAAGAGTTGCTTTTGAAAAAGGGCATTTATTGTCAGATTCACGGACATTCAAACTAGGAGATTCTCAAGAAGCTTTCGCTAATTGTAAATACGTTTTTGAAGGCAAAGCCATCTCCGGGGGGCAGGAGCATTTGTATTTGGAAACTCAGGGAGCCTACGCTTATCCGATGGAGCATGGTAACCTGAAAGTGATTAGCTCGACTCAGGGACCTACCGTGGTGCAAAGAACTATTTCAAGAGTGCTTGGCCTTGGTATGCATCATATCGAAGTGGATGTGACCCGGCTGGGAGGAGGTTTTGGAGGGAAGGAAGATCAGGCTTCTGCCTGGGCAACAATGGCTGCTTTGGCTGCCTGGCTGCTTCAAAAGCCTGTAAAATGTATTCTCCACCGCATGGATGATATGCGCATGACAGGCAAACGGCACCCATATTCAAGTGATTATAAAATCGGGCTGGATGAAAATTTGAAAATCCAGGCCTACGAAGCCGTTTATTACCAAAACGGAGGAGCTGCTGCAGACCTCTCTCCGGCAATCCTGGAACGAACCGTATTCCATGCAACTAGCAGCTATTTTGTGCCTAATGTAATAGTGACGGCTCATTCCTGTAAAACAAACCTGCCGCCAAATACTGCGTTTCGGGGGTTCGGCGGGCCACAAGGAATGTTTGTGATTGAGGCTGCCATTGCTCATGCCGCTCAGGAACTTGGCGTGGATGCCTTTGACATTCAAAAGGAAAACCTGTTGAAGGACGGCGATGAGTTTCCTTATGGTCAAATTGTTGAGGGCTGCGAAGCTGAAGATTGCTGGGAGGAGGCTGTTAGTAAATATGAATACGAGAAGATAAAAACAGCGGTGCAGGAGTTTAACCAAAGTAATCGACTAGTTAAAAAGGGAGTGGCCCTGATGCCCATTTGTTTCGGCATTTCTTTCACTAATACGCCTATGAATAATGCCCGGGCCCTTGTTCATGTATATGGCGACGGAAGCATTGGGGTGAGTACGGGAGCAGTGGAAATGGGACAAGGGGTTAATACGAAATTACTGCAAATCGCGGCAGCTGTTTTTGGAGTGAATCCAAAGCGAGTGAAAATAGAAACGACCAATACCTCCCGGGTGGCCAATACTTCTCCATCAGCAGCAAGTTCTACGACAGACCTGAATGGTAAAGCCCTTGTCAATGCGGCAAACCAAATTCTTGAACAGCTAAAAACTGCGGCTACAAATATTTTGGATCTCTCGTCATCAGAAGGGTTTGTCATTCGAAAAGAAACCGTTTGGGTTAATGGTAAACCGACGTCATTGAAATGGGAAGAGCTGGTCAAAGAAGCTTTGTTGATCAGACTAAACCTGAGTGCGAAAGGCCATTATGCTACGCCGGTTATCCATTTCGATAAAAAGACTGAAAAGGGCCACCCGTTTGCCTATCATGTTTACGGAACGGCGATTATTGTCAGTAAACTTGATTGTTTAAGAGGTACCTATACATTTGAAAGTGTACAAGTAGTGCATGATTATGGTGCCAGCATGAATAAAATGATCGATCTCGGACAAACGGAAGGAGGTATAGTTCAGGGTATTGGTTGGATGACGATGGAAGATGTTGTTTATGATGACAATGGCCGTTTGTTGTCCAATGCATTGTCGACGTACAAAATTCCGGATATTTATGCCGTGCCGGAGGAGATTGATGTACATTTTCTAAACACTCCCGGAACTGACATGGCTGCCTTCAGATCCAAGGCTGTTGGAGAACCACCTTTCCTCTATGGTATCGGAGCCTGGTTTGCACTCAAAAATGCCATGATGGCATTTAACCCGAATTTAAAAGCTGATTTTGCAGAGGCTCCTTTGACGCCCGAACGAGTTTTGATGGGGCTTTATGGCTGATAAAACTTCTACATTCTAAATTGGATATTGGATATTCTGCGGTTCTGCCAAGTGAGTTCATCATTCTTTCTTCAACCTTTTTCAAATCCCACAAAAGATTGATAAATCAAAAAACACGACAGAACCGCAGAATATCCAACCGCAGAATTTCCAATGTAGAAGTTTTGCAAGGGCGTTCAATTTTCAAAACTCTGCTAATCCTCTATCTTTTTCCCATAAATTTTTTTGTCAAAAACTATAGGCAGAGTCCATTGCATATTAACTAATTCACCATTTCTAAAGTAGGTATCCCAATTTTGAATTAAGCCGGTTACCCTAATGGCTTCTTCGTCAATTTGTGGGTTAATTCCTCTTGCGATTTTAATATTAATGGGGCTTCCGTTTTCATCTGTTTGAAAAATAACAAAAACTCTTTTTTTCTCTTTAATATCGGCCTGTTGAACTTTCGGCCAGTTTATATTTTCAAGTAAGAATTCATCTAATTGATTAGGTTCAATCGTATATTTTGATTGTCGGGTTCTTCTATTATCAAGAACCCTTATCTTTTCAACTTCGCCATTTTTTATTTTAAACCCTTTTTCAAATTCATAAATAGAGTCAAATCCGCTGTGAAAATATTTTAATAGTTTTCCAAAAGGTGCGGTTATTTCATAGTTTACCCAACTTGCATATACCTTTCCATTTTTATAATATTCAGAGAAGATGTTCTCTAAATCTGCATATTCTGTCCCCAGACTGTCTCGGGAAGCACCTGCCTTGAAGGATGCGGCAACCCCTCTCAAAGCAGTTGGATAGCAGGCATTTCTAATGGAATTCAGGTATAGTTTACCTTCAATTACTTCCCATGTCGCGACATAGCCTCTCCAGCAAGCAGTATATGTGCATCCATTGCTACCAAAAAGATTTTGAGGTGTGATTTTGTCTCTATCAGGAATAGAATTTAATGGAACAGCATAAAGAAGTAAAGTGTCACCATTATAAATTAAAATATCAGGGATCTGAGCAGTGGCATAAAGAAATTGGCTAATAAGCAGAAGTAGAAATGTTGGTAGGGTTTTCATGTTTTTGGATTCTATCTTTCTTAAAAGATGTGGTTTGAGATGTTTTTGGTGTTAAAAACAAAAAACCGAATCCTGAAAATGAAACTTGAAGTTTTTTCTGGGATTTAAAAGCTGTTTACTTCTACCGAATATAGAAGTTTTGATGAAGGTTATCCTGAAATCAATCCATTTCTTTAAATCGAACCCTGGTTTCTCGTTGTACCCAACATTCAACCAGATACTTATCCCCTTCTTTCAAAGTTGGACCGGTCCAACATGTCCGGAATTCCTCCTTAGTGAGTAGATAATTACCGTACCTGTTAATTAAAGTTATTGCTTCTTTATTTCGAGGTTGTTTTTCCAGAGCTTTTTCCCATTCATCAATGGCTACCCAAATAGTTTCTCCTTTTATATTTTTTGGTGATGCACAAAGTTCTGAACTTGAAACGTAAGACTTTCCAATCAGGATATGTGTTTTGGTTAGACTCGGATTAAAGGCATTTGCAATTTCACATAACTCCCGGGTTTTGGAGTATTGTCTTAAGTCATATTCAATCAATGCAAATTGATAAATCGAATCGGCCTTGGTTAACAGATCAAGTGTTGAATTTTGAATAAATTCCGAATAGGTTATCCAGCGGGCTTTATCTTCATTTGCTATGGAGAAATAGTCTTCATGGTTTTTTTGTGCGGAGAGGTTGTTCCAAAGGAGGATATTAGCGATTAAAAAGACAACAGATATTAGCCTTGAGGTATCCATGAGATAGGAATTAAAAAAAACTTCTACACCTGCCTCCTGCGTCAGCAGGCAGGTTGGATATTGGACATTCTGGGGTTCTGCGGTTCTGACAGGTGTTCTTTATTCTTCCTTCAAACTTCTTCCTTTTTTACAGAAGCTTTACTAATCAAAAAAACGTGGCAGAACCGCAGAATATCGAATATTGAACGGCCAATTTCGAAGTTTTAGAAGCATTGTTGCTTATAGAAAACTCTTAGTAAAAATCAACACCCCCCTTTTTCTTATCCTTTCCAAAAACCAGATTCATCCCCAATCTTACATTCGCACTATGACTGTTAGCCGGATTGAAAACGGTCAGCAAATTATCCGTCATGGCAACGAGTTGTACCGGGCCGAGTTTTACGACAGCATTCAATCCAAGATTGTCAAATCGCTGGTTGCGGATGGCATATACGGCACCTACTTTTAAAATACCACTAAGCTGGTAGTTGCCCGCAAGTGCAAAAGCAGGGTAGGCACTGCCTTTAAAAGATTCAGAATAGAATAAAGCGCCCAAATGAAGATTTTCAGTCAACTGATAACCGGCGCTCAGATAAAACTGAGTTGGTAGAGCTGTAGTGAAAGCATTATTGGTAGTAACCGGCTCATAAATTGCCTTTAAGGTATCGATTACCGAGCCGACCTCTGTGCTGTCCTCAAAAATGTCCTGCGCTACTTCAAGCCCTTCGTATTCGTAAACTCCCTGTACACTGTAGTTGTTAACGTCATCTTCCCAGTTGATCTTGCCAATGTCGAGAACACTTGCAGCCACATCAATTTTCCCAAATTGTGCACTGATCCCCAGGTCAAAGGCCATTCCCTTGTTTTTGGAAAACAGGCTTTCAAAACCATTGGCTGCCGGATCAAAACTGAAGGAGTAATTTTCAAAATCTTCAAATTGCAGGGAGCTCGAAGCATTTACCAAAAGGTCAGCGTCCAGTTCCAGCTGGTAAACATCATCGCTGGTGGTCAAGGTCAGGTCATGTCTTTCGGTAGATGCGTGGGCGATCCCGCTCAGGAATTTTACACGCCCGCCTATGGTAATATTTTTTGTGATGTCAAATCCAGCTCCAATAGCATAGTGATGCCAGGCGCTGAATTCCAGGTCCGGTCCAAATTCCACCGATTCGCCGATGAATTGTGCATTTCCCTGCCAAATCAATTGAGGTAATGTTTTGGGGTAATCCATATGAGCCTTGAACTTCAAGGAATGGTTCAGACTCAGGTAGAGTTTGCCAAATTTCAAACCTAAACCAAGGGTTTCAAGCCTGAAATCTTCCCGAAGAAAGTTTTGATCGTCCATTTTGTCAATGGCTCCGTTGATGTCCAGGGTAGTGTTACCGGAACCATCCTTTACAATCAAATCGTTGAAAGTAATATTGGAAATGGCCAGGTTGTTGTAAAAACCGGGAAGGCTTAAAGTGATTTTTGAGTCAGGTGTCAGGGCCGGATTGGTATAACCTGACTGCCATGTTCCCTGCATGAAATGTGTGCCAAGTTCCTGCTGGGCCGACAAAGTTATCTGAACAAAAACCAAAGCTATAATTAGGAGGATATTCTTTTGCATTTTCATTTTCTATTGATTTTAAATACCATTCAAGTATTCTCACAAACAAATCTTTGCCTTTCTATTCCGGCTTCACTTTCAGCCCCATGCGAATACTGATTTCCTGGTCAGCGAGTACCTTGGCGCTTATTTCTCCTTCATTATAAGTGGAAAAGTCGACCAGCATGATCAACTGACTTGAATTTCTGAGGGACTCGAATTTTTCAGGCGGAACCGGAATGTAATTCACTTTGGTTGCCATACCGCTTGCATTGCCTTCCGAATCTACTTCAGCAGCTTCCACCAGACGTGTGGTACCACCGTCGAATAAAGAATCAATGACCGTTCCTGCTTCATTTTGGAAATATACCTGTCCGTCAATCTCCAGAGGTAATTCGTTGTCGGCAACGAGTTTTACTTCGGCTTCACCAATAGTCTCAAAACTGGAAAGATCTATGTCAAACGTATCCCTGGCTGCGAAATCCATGGCTTTCCCATAAAGCGGCAATTCCACTTCAATCCGGACTTTGTAATAACTACTGTCTGTAATAAAACCGCGAATTTCAGGGTCACTCTCAGGATTGGTAAAGGCATCTACATCATAATCCAATGCCAGCGGGCCGGCACCCAGAATGACGTCGATGTTAGAATTGTCTTTTGTAAATTCAAACTCTTTGTATTTAATAGCCCCGATTTCATTCAATTCCGGATATGGAAAATCAATACCGTTGGTGATGAATTCACTTTCCAATGGAAGCACATCTTCTCTTACGGTAAAGACTTCAAAAACATTAACAACAGAACGGGTGGGAACACCAAAAGAGTTTTCAAAAAATATGGTGATCCGGGGGTCTGCAAAATAGATGTCCCCATTGATCCATCTGTCAAAAAAGTCAATGTGGATGGTGTCGCGGCTTTCGTCATAGGTGTTATTGCCTAGATATCCTTCTGCGTAGGAAAATGCGAGGTCCTGAAGTCCGACTCCTTGCTCTGACAAAATAGCGGGTTCTCCGTCATCTGTAATGACCTCCCTGATTACATAAAGATATCCATCTTCAGCAGGTTGAATGACATACCCGTCGAGATCCGTTGGGGTGAAAATATTGGTCATCCATATAGCATCTCCGGAGCCACTGTATGCCGGGAATTCAATTTGATAACTGAGTTCCTGCCCGTCTTTGGTGAACTGAGGCACACGTAGGTTTATCGTTACCGGACTTGGGTGTTTGCTTCTGAAACTGTAAAGAAATTGTCCTGCCTTGAGGTCCATTCTGTCCACTTCCAGTCCATCCGGAAAAGTGAACGGCAAAGCAAAAGTATCCTGAGTTAACGGAATGAGAATGTCCTGACCCAGGGTTTCATTGATGGCTTCAAAAACTTCATCAGTGGTTTTGGTAAGTACATCCCCGCTGTATTTGAAACGGATCAGCCCGTCCGGGTCGATGAAGAGGGAATTATTCTCGTCAAAACCGTCCAGCACGTCCCGGATCGAGAAATGGGAAGACAACAATGGCAGTGCATACTCCGCATCGCTATCGACACTGTCAACCCCTGCCAGGTCATCGAACTGTGTACAGGCGGAAATTATGGCGACTATAAAAACCAACAAAGCACCATAGAAGAATTTGAAATTTATTTTCATTGTAAAACTATTTTGCAGATTACTATACCGTTTTATTAACAATAACATTTACGCACGGTAAACGCCTGAAGTTGGCAAAAATTTCCTGTTTTTAGAAAATCATATGCCAATAAATAAACGAACGCTGTTTAAAGTATTTTTCAGATGTTTGGATATAATTTGTAAGACAGTTAGCAAAGGAGCTCTAAACAGAAGGTTTGTTTTAAAAAGGTTGTTTTGCAAATTTCAAAAAAATCACGAAGACTACTACTCTTTACACTAAAATCGCTATTGTCAAACCTTGGGAGTTGTTTTTTGATTTTTGAAGGTTCCAGGTTGCGATTAATCGCAATTTGGAAAAGTAGCGGCGCAAAGATAGAGAAAAAACGATTATTTTTTAATTTTCGTATCTTGGGCAGAACTTGTTTATCACCATGGAAAGACATCAATCAATTCAGTTTCTCGATGACGAAAGCAGTATTTTGTTGAAAGCTGATCAGTTTCTTCAAAATATTTTTGACCAGCACAAGGATTCAAAACTCGTCTTTCATAATTATTCCGCATTGAAGCAGGCCATGGAACTCGCTCGCGAATTTTGTGTTGCCGAAAATGCCACTACCATTGAAAAAGAAACCGCCATCCTGGCGACAGGTTTTTACTTTTCCGGCTTCCTTACTGATTATGATCACCCGGAGCAGGCTGGTAAAAAGCACCTGCAGGTATTTATGAACGGGGAGGAAATGCCTGCTGAGCGCATTGGAGGAGTTTTGAAGAGTATTGATGCTATTGCCGGAAGATCACGTCCGAACCTGATATCAGATCAGGTGGCAAAAGATGCGATAACTGTTGTTACTTATGCGCTTGATTACCCCGAACGCCACCCGTTGATGAAACTGGAAAGAGAGTTTCTGCAGAAACTTGTTCTGGATCGCGGAGCATGGGCTCAATTGCAAATGCAGGAATTATTACAACAAAAACTTTTTACGGCAACCGCACGCCAACAATATGAAAACGAACTTTCTCAAAACATCCTACTTCATAAACAGCGGATCGAAAAGGAAAAAAGAAACCTTCAGCGATTGAATGTGTCCGAAACAACTGCAGGCAATTTTCAAGGCATAGAAGATACCCCTCTTCGGACCATGCAAACCTTTTTCCGGTCCAATTACAGAAACCATATCAACTTAAGTGCTATTGCTGACAATAAGGCGAATATCATGATCAGCGTTAATGCAATCCTGATCAGTGTTCTGATCACCTTTTTGTCTTACAGGAATATTTCGACCAATACCCCGATGATCATGTTGCCCGTAGTCATTTTCCTGGTGACCGGATTAGCTTCACTTACTTTTGCCATTCTGTCTGCCCGGCCAAAGGTTACCTCCCTGAATGCACGCTTAAAGGATAAAACTCTGGCCAAGAAAAATATCGTATTCTTTGGTAATTTTGTCACCCTTAAACTGGAGGAATACGAAGAGGCGATGGATGAAATGTTTCGTGATGGTGAATTACTATTGGGCAATATGACCAGGGATCTTTATTTCCTGGGGAAGGTGCTCGATAAGAAGTATCGCTACCTCACCGCATCCTATAATATTTTCATGGTTGGCTTTGTGGCAACCGTTGTGACTTTTTTGGTTATGCTTTTTAGCTAAAGTAGTTCAGGCTTCAGTCTAAGTAAATAAAAATAACAATCAGCCAATTTTTTCAACTTACTTTCGTTTACCAAAAACATTCTTTTTCACCCCGTAATAAACTACAAAACTATGTTCAGACGAATCACCTTTATTGCAATCCTGTTCCTGATAGCCGGTAATCTTTTTGGCCAAAAACTGGATGAAGCTTTTTTGAAGTATATTGAAAGACATAAGGATGTTGCCCTTAGAGAAATGGAGCGCGCCGGTGTTCCGGCCAGTATCAAATTGGCTCAGGGCTTGCTGGAATCCAATGCAGGAAGGAGTTTTCTGGCTAAAAAAGGAAATAACCATTTCGGTATTAAATGTGGAGATAACTGGAAAGGGAAGAAGGTCTATCGTAAGGATGATGAGTATGATTCAAAAGGAAAACTGGTCGAGTCCTGTTTCAGGTCTTATCGTTCTGCGGAAGCATGTTATATTGCTCATTCGGAATTTCTCAGAGACCCGAAAAAACAGTTTCGTTACGGGTTCCTTTTCAGGATTGATCCCTTGGATTACAAAAGGTGGGCCAAAGGTTTGAAAAAGGCAGGATATGCCACAAGTGCGACCTATGCCGAAAAGCTGATCAGTATTATCGAACGATACGATCTGGACAGGTTTGATAAAATGCTGCCAGGGGATCTTGATGAACCGGTTGCCGATGTTTTGGAGGCTGGTATTTTTGTCAATAATGATGTGAAATATGCTACTGCCGGAGCCAACGAAACGGTCGCAGATATCGCCAAAAGGACAGACACATCCCTCAGGGGATTGCTTAAATATAATGAACAGCTGCATAACGGCAACCAGGAACTTAAAGAGGGGGAACGTGTATATATTCAACCTAAAAGAGGTGGTTACAGAGCCAAAAGACAAAAGTGGCATGTCATGAGGAAAGATCAGGTAATATTTGATGTTTCTCAACAATATGGCGTAAAACTCAAGAAGCTCTTAAAAAGAAACAGACTGGAAAAAGGCATGGAACCTGCCGAAGGGGCAATGATCAAACTGAGGGGAGGCAAGGTAAAGGAACGTCCGCAGCTGGCCTCTGAAGTGAAAGAAGTAACTCCTTTGCCGGAGCTCGAAATGGTGGAAGATGAACCTGTAGATGAGTTGCCAACGGACACACTCGAAACTATTGCGATACCTGAAGAGGATACTTCCGGCATTAAATTACCTGTTGAAATAATTGAAGAAGAACCACCGGCTCCGGTTGAAACCCCGGAAGAACCAACAGAGGAACCCCAGGTGGATAACCCTAAGCCCACAGAGGGGCCTACATCTAATCCTGATTTTACGGACGAGCCGGAAACCACTCCTTCTCCGGCAGCAGCAATGTATCATACCGTGAGTCAGGGAGATACGCTTTGGAATATTTCCAAACGGTATAATACGACAGTGGATGTCATCAAAAAACTCAACAACCTCACGGATAATACGATCAGGCTGGGGATGAAATTGAGGGTGAAATAAATATACCAGCTGGCGGGATCAAAAATTAACCAAAAGTTTTCCCTTTTCGACTAAAAACCAATCCCGCCAGCGGGGTAAATTCCTTTTACAACTTCGTTTTCTTATCCTCAATAAACGCATCAAAGCGTTTTTTGAGCGTGTCGGTATCCGTCTCATAAGTTGGAGCAGTACTTCCGCTTCCCGGGAATTCTTCCATATAAAGGGTTGTTGATGGGAAGGCAAATCGTACACCGAGTCTTTCTGCCAGTTCAATTATAGAAAACAGCAATTCCTCTTTAACGCGAAGTTCGGAAGCGTAATCCGGAACATAAAGCGGAACCCGGAACATAATATTGATAGAGGAATCACCGAGGCTGTTCAGATGAACGTAGCTGGCATCTTCTTTAGCATCAGGATGTAACTCAACAATTTTTTTGAGTCCTTCGATAAAGGCTTTCATCAATGGCAGCGGAGTGTCGTAAGTCACGCCAATATTGATATTGAATAACCGGAATACCCTTACGCCTTTATTGGTAATGGCAGCATTGGCAATAGAACCATTTGGCACACTGATAACAGAAGAGTCCGCTTCCTGTATTCTGGTCGACCTGAAGCCAACCTCAAGTACCGTGCCTGACATGCCCGAATATTCGATGAAATCCCCGATCTGGAAAGGGCGGTCGAAGAAAACCATGGCCGAGCCTATGAGATTCTTAACAGTATCCTGGGCAGCGAGGGCGAGGGCAAGACCACCAATGGACAAACCGGCTATCAAGGCAGTTACATTGACATCCATGATGCGTAAAAGCTGAACGATACCACCTATAATGATGAGCGCCTGAAGCGATCTTTTTACAATGGGCACCAGTTGTTCATCCATTTTACTTTTGGTTGTCTGGGTGAATTTATTGGTATATCCTATGAAAATATCAAGAATGCGGAAGGCCAGCATAACAACCAGAATGGTGGTGACCACCTTGATCACATCGATGGCAAAAGACGAAGCTGCGGGTGGAAGCATCAACAAGGGTAAAAATACTTTTATCAGGCGAACGACTACCAGTACACTGATTAGCCTTGCGATCTTTTTTATCAGGCTGGTTTTAATGATGTCATCGTCTTTTTTAGCTCTGCTGATCCGGCGGACCAATGGTTTGAGTGCTCTGCTCAAAACGAAATGAATCAGATATCCTAAAACCATAAAAATTAACAGCCCGATATATTGCCACAAAGCCATCCCTAATATTTGGGATTGCCCGAGTTTCGGAAGTATATTTAGCAGAATGTCGGTACCAAAAGGATAGACTTTTTTATGGAGCTCAGGAATGTTCTCAACGGTTTCCTGGGAATATAGCCATTGGCCGTTGATTTTTTCCAGATAGATGCCAGGCATCTCCTCCGGGAAAGGGGTGAAAACGGAGCGTTTAGATAAGCTGTCAACGTAGTCTGGACTAGATGGGATTTTATTAAATGTTACAAACAATCCTGCACCGTCAAGTATTTGTTTAAGTTTGATAGCTTTTCGAGACATGATAACAGAATCTCCTACAGCGTAAAGCGCCCTGGAAGCTTTTGCGGGGTTGTAGGAGTCCTTTTGTAAATAGAATAAATGAACATACATGGTGTTGTTGGGATCCTCCAGGGTGATCTCCGTATTTTGACTGCTCTGACCAAACAGATTAAAGGAGAACAAAATTAACAGAAGGGTGACTATATGTTTTTGCATGGCTTTTAAATTTTGTGCAAAGGTAAATGTTAGCAGACGCATTGGCAAACAACTATTCCAAAACAAGACCTCTGCATAGAATAAAATTAATAGCGACTAGGATTTTCAACTATTGCTTTATTTATCTGTCTTACATAAGTAACATATTCCAATCTGTTTCGTCTTTTGGGAAAGTTCGAAACAGACCCATGTTTCGAAATAAAAACCTGTTAGACTAAATCAAACGACCTATGACCAAAAGAGTAATTTTCTTTTCTTTTTTATTTTTCCTTGTGTTTTCTATTTCTGCTCAGGACCTGATCACCATTACCGGAACAGTGGTGGATGAAGATACCGGTCTGGCCATTGGGTATGCTCATGTGGGTATTCCCGAACAAGGAATTGGTACGACTACAGGAGGTAATGGGCGATTTACATTCAAAGTGCCAGAGGCATATAAAAATTCGGAAATGCTCGTTTCCTATATCGGTTATAAAACTTTCCGAAAACCGATCAGTGAAATCAGCGGATCTGTAAATGTACGTCTGAAAAAGAGTGCTGCGATGTTGGATGAAGTGGTGGTTATGAGTGATGGCGGCGTTGAAAACATCGTTCGGAAAGCTGTAAAAAATATCAAAGTAAATTATCCTACCTATGGAACTTCTTACCTTGGGTTTTATCGGGAATCCAGAACTGATGATAGTTTGAGACACATCTATTTGGCAGAAGGAGTTCTGGATATTTATAAAAGAAGTTACAAGAGTAAAAAGGAGGGTTATGTGAGCCTTGTGCAGGGGAGGAAAATTAATCTGAAAAATCCTCTTGATACTACTGTTCGTTCCGGATTTTCCTCCGGCCATATGGCACCACATCGATTTGATTTTGTTCAGAACAGAACAGATTTCATCGATCCGCGGTTTTTCAAGGTTTATAATTACAGGATTGAAAGCATTACCACTTACAATGACCGCCCTGTTTATGTGATTGCTTTTGATAAAAATGAAGACGTAGTCGGTCCTCAAGGCGAGGTGGAAGTTGAGGGAAGCAGCGAGTCTAAAGGATTGATGAAAGTGCTCAATATGTTTCGTAAAAAGAAACGTACCATTGAAGCACGTATGAAGGGACGCATTTATATCGATAAGGAATCTTATGCGTTTATTCGTGCAGAGTTTGAAATGACCCCGAAGGGTCTTGAAGTTTATGATTATTATCCGCTCTATGCCGGGAATTGGCAGGGTAACAAATACGTTGTCAATTACAGGCAATTAGGGGACAAGTGGTATTTCAGCGATGCTTTGCGTGAAGGTATTTACGGGAGGGGAGGTATCTATACAAATGAAATCAAGATTACAGAAGTGAAGGCCGGAAAAGGGGAACCGATCGAATATCTCGACAGAATGAGCCGTGGTGTCGAATTTACGAGAATGACGGGGACGTATGATGAAGATTTTTGGAAGGCTTACAATGTCGTGCCTTTAAGTGAGGGACTTTCAGAAAGCGTTCAGCAATACAAGAACAGTCAAAAGGCGCAAGAGGTGTTTGATAATGAATACATGGCTTCTTTGCAGGAGAAAAGGGATTCTATTCAACGTGTAAAAACCCTGGAGGCAAGAGTTGAGTCAGGCAGTGAAAGGGAGTTGGAATTTGACATCGGTGAGCCTGGGTTCAAGCGTAAAAAACGTCCTTATAAAAGAGTTAAATTCTCTATGGGGCTTGGCAGTCACTTCATTCCAACGGAGCAACAGGAAGTTGGCATTGTTTTCCAGACAGAGAATGCGGATAACCCGCAAACGATCATTTCCACCCAAAATGAGATTCAGCCCCGGGACTTTGAAGTTTTCGGATTCTGGAACTTTGATATATTTTACCACAAGAACTTTTTCATTCGTTTCGGTACGGCTTTTGATTTTTATAACAGCATATACAAAGAGACAACGCTGGGTACCGGTTTACAGATGAATCTTTCCAAACAACGCCCGTTTTACATCCGTACTGCCGCTACCTATAATCATTTCAGATATGCCAGGAAGATTGGACAGGCTACTAATGAATATGGAAAATTCGAAGCCAATGGAAAAAAATTCAAAGCCGATCACATCAATATGTATTACGGAACCAGAAACCACAGCCTTGGCCTTTCCGCCGAATTGTCTCTGGAATTGAATCCAGGCAGGGAATTGTATGTGCGTGGAAAATACAACTTACCGGTTTTCCAACGTAATGAGATTTGGCTATGGGAACGTCGTGAAATTTTCAGGAAGAAAAAATTTATTCCGGAGAAGAGAGATCAGGTGTTGGTAACCACAGAAAGCAAACATCCATTTATTCCTGAACAGACGTTTAGTGTGACGGTAGGATTTTTGTTTAAGTAAACTTCTTTAACACAAAGGCACATAAGACACATAGCTTTGGAATATTAATGCTATGTGTCTTATGTGCCTTTGTGTATTAAATATATTCTATTTCCCCTTCCCCTGGAGCAACACAAGCATCGTATAAAACATGATCTTAAAATCAAGGGCCAGTGACATATTCTCTATGTAAAGGATATCAAATTTTAGTCGTTGGATCATCTGGTCTACATTAGAAGCGTAGCCGTATTTGACCTGACCCCAGGAGGTGATTCCCGGACGAACTTTAAATAAGTGTTTGTAGTGCGGTGCCTGTGCAACGATGAGATCAATGTAGTGCTGCCGCTCGGGGCGAGGACCAACGATAGACATATCCCCTTTAAGCACATTCCAGAATTGTGGTAATTCATCAAGCCGCCATTTACGCATGATCGCCCCCCAGGGGGTACATCGGTTATCGTTGTCGTGGGAGAGCTGTGGCCCGGCCTTTTCAGCATCCATGTACATGGAGCGAAATTTATAAATCAAAAAAGGTTGGTGATTGAGGCCAATTCGCTCTTGTTTGTAGAAAATGGGGCCCTTGGAAGATAGTTTTACCCTAAGAGCAGTGTAGGCGTAAACAGGAGACAAAACCACCAGCATAATAATAGACACTGATACATCAATCAGACGTTTGATTAGGGCCTGCCATGGAGGCATCAGTTCCCTTTTGATCTCGATGAGTACGGCTCCGTAAAGATGATTCATCTGAACCGTCCCGAGCAGGATGTCGTACATGTCCGGAATGATTTTTACGAGTAATCTGGAATCGAAATCAAAAAGGGTGTTAAGAATTTCCCTTACCCGGTTATGTTCGGAGGTTTCAATGGCAATAATGACTTCCTCAACATTGTTTTCCCTGATAACTTCTGCCAGATTATTGATCTTTCCAAGCTTGGGGAGATAGGATTCCAGATCGTTGGCACTGTTGCCGTTGGCGTCGATGAATCCAATGAATTTCAACCCAAGCCCCTTTTCACGATTGGTAATTTCCTGATAGAGATCAATAGCTTTTTCATTGCCACCCACAATAAGGGTATTGTAGGTAACAACTCCGGATTTCAATCGGCGACTGGCTCTGGTAAGGAGGATCATCCTCACCGTTGCGGTAATCAGGAAATGCAGGGAAAACAGTGTCAGAATAGACCTGTAATAGGTTTTATAATCACTGACAAAATCATCGAGAATCAGCGTGAAAAAGAGAAATAAGACCCCGATGAAACTTAAAAAGAATGTTCTGGCCAGCGTTGCCAGACGCGAAAGCCGGTAGATATCCCGGTATTTGTCAAAAACGGCATAAAAAAATACCCATCCAAAAGGAATGACCAGAATGCCGTACCAGAATTGCGAATCATTAAACACCTCAGAGGTGATTTCTACCCCTTCGAAGTTTTTTCTGTAGACAAAAAAACATGCCCAGGCAATCATTGCGCTTAGAAAATCCGCAATCTGATAAACCAGAATGTCTTTTTGTTTACGGGTCATATTTTAGTAGTTGCTATCCTCGCCCTAAGGTAATGCTTAAAAATGCACCAATTTAATATTATCCAGGAATACCTTGGCACTATCCAGGGTTAAAATTCCATCTTCCTGAGGAATGTATGCCTGGAATCCGACCTGGTATTCTTCGTAACCTGATGTAAGAACGGGCTTTGCAAGGTTGAAATAAATTTTATTCCAGCTTGTACTTTGTAAAAATCCGCCTTCATATAAGGAGGTTCCTCCCAGACTTCCAATATTTTCATATCCTATAAGTCCAAAAAACACCGGAACATCAGATTTATAGTTTACTTCCAGGTATGTCTGGTACCCATTATCTCCCAGGCTCTGGTATCTCGACAGGGTTCCGATCTCAATTACCGTACTTCCTGTGTCGAGCCTTACAACACCCGAGTGATCTCCCTCAAAAACATTTTCCGGTAAGGTACTCAGACTTATTTCATCTTCAGCATCTCCAATACGTATTTCCTGAAAAATTTGCCCGGAACTTTCAAATCCCTCGATAAAGGAAAACTGAACGTTTTCATAATATTCAAAAATCGGAGAAATATCTTTTACAACATCTTCTTCCAGATTTAAGGTAACTTCAAAGGGTGCATAGAACGGATAAATGTCCGGCGTGGAGTTGATGCCGTTATCTTTGATGCCTGCCTGTAAAGAAATCAGATGTTCCCCTTTTTCCAATAGTGGAATAGTAGCAGGAAGAGGATATACGCCTAAAAATTCACTATCTACAGAAAGCCAGATATCGGTTATAGCGTGATCATCGGTTCCTTCACCCGGTAAGGTTTTAAGATCTACAGACTCTATCCGGATATAGGAAGGAATTTCTTCTTCGGGGTTGATAATATCACAGCTGCTCATAAAGAGCACCGATATAGAAAACAAGCCCAGAAAGCCCGCTTTCCAATTATTTAAAAACATCAGGTTTACATTCAACTTCATCTATTAATTTTTTTCATTTTGAGCATATGGCTCCATAACCATGACTCATTTTCGGATTTGGAAGTTGGCAGGTTCATTTTTATTTTTCATTGAAACAGGTCAATAGCTCAATAATATCAGACTCGTTTTAGACTGTTTGATAAATTTTATGGGGTGTGCTTGGCAACTTCATCAATAATTCTGTGTGCCAGCTCCAGGGCCTTGTAGCCATCCTTAATACTTACCCGCGGTGCAGTATCGTTTTTGATGCTTTCCGCAAAAGTTTCCAATTCCATTTTGATGGCATTTACCGGTTCAATGGATGGCATTTCAATATGTATGAGTTTCTTTCCGGTGGCTGTGTCCAGGTGCATCATGTTTTCTGCCTTCTCCGGTGCAACCTTGTCTTCATCATACAAACGAACCACCTGAGCCTCTTTATCCAAAAAGTCCAGACTGACATAAGCGTCCTTCTGGAAGAAGCGCAATTTCCGCATTTGCTTGATGGAAATCCTGCTGGTCGTTAAATTGGCAACACACCCATTCTCAAAAACGATGCGTGCATTAGTTATGTCAGGTGTATTGCTCACAACAGCGACACCGTTAGCGGAAACCTCTTTTACCGGAGAATCGACCATGCTCAACAAAATATCCAGGTCATGAATCATCAGGTCAAGAATTACCGATACATCTGTTCCACGGGGATTAAAAACTGCCAGTCTGTGTCCTTCCACAAACATGGGCGCAATAGTCATGTCATCGAGGGCCAGCAATGCCGGATTAAAGCGCTCCACATGCCCGACCTGTACTTTCACCTTATGCTCATCACTGAGTCTGATCAGTTCGCGAGCTTCTTCCAGGGTATGTGTCAGGGGTTTTTCGATGAAAACATGTTTACCGCTTTTAATGGCCATAGCTGCCATTTCGAAGTGGACACTTGTGGGCGCAACAATGTCGACGATATCCACCGCATCAATTAAACTTTGTGCATCAGGAAAGGCTTTCAGGCCAAATTGTTCGCTTACTGTTTCGGCATTAGCCTGGTCAGGATCAAAAAAACCGACCAATTCAAAAGTGTTTTCTGTCAGGCCGATGCATTTGAGGTGAATTTTTCCCAAATGGCCAACGCCCAGAACGCCAATTTTTAACATATGGTTATTCGTTTTCCAAAGTAATTCTTCCTTCGACGGCTTTGACCCGGGCATTTTTAAAATCCTGCCCTGCTTCAAAACCATGTCCGTAAATGATCTCTGATGGTCGTGAAATAACCACGAATTTATCAGAGTAGATTTTTTCCGCTTTTTCGTCCCAGATCAATTCCTGGGTTTCCAGTTTTTCGCCGGATACACTTTCCCAAACTACACTATCTCTTACAATAACCTGCCCCTTTCTTATGTATCTGATCGCGTACAACCCCGATAATGTGCTGCTTGTATTTTGAAAATCATCAAAAAAATCAACGACAACTCCATCCGGAAATTCCTGACTTTCGGATGTTCTGTCCAGGTCCATAATCATAACCGGAGCTACAATTTTCGCCCTGACAATGGCCGAATCGCTATACAGAATTTCTACTTCTTCTGCCATTTCCTTGCCAATTTCCATTTTCGAAATAAGATCATCAATGTCTGATGTCTTGTTCTCACAGGAAAAGAGTGTTGCCGACAGGATCAACAACAACCAAAAGCTGTTTTTTATGATATTGGTATTTAATGACCACATTTATTATTCATTTGTTTTTTGTTTCAACGCCTAAAGGGTATCAAAAACTGCAACTCCCCCATGTTAAGTATAGAACGATTAAAACCGGCAAATGTCATTTGAATCAACAAGTAATTATGACGCCGGTTTTGCAACCTAAGTGGATTTTCCTTTTATTTGGGGTTTGATCGGCATTGCAGTGCAAAGCTATAAAAATCACCTTTAACAATGAGTAACTTCAATGAAATAAACAACTATTGCGAAGCCCATTCCACACCTCAGTCCGAGGTGCTTCATCAACTGGAAAGAGCAACGCACATGAAAACCCTGGCTCCACAGATGTTGTCGGGGCATTTGCAGGGAACATTTTTACAATTTATCAGTGGTATGTTAAAGCCTAAGGCAATCCTGGAAATAGGTACCTTTACTGGTTATTCCGCAATTTGCATGGCAGAAGGATTGGCGGAGGGAGGGGTTCTGCATACCATCGATCCCAACCCTGAGATCAGACATATAAGTGAGGAATATTTTACTAAAGCGGGAGTGGAGGACAAAATTGTTGCTCATTTAGGTAAAGCTGAAGACATCATTCCGGGCCTGAATCTTATCTTTGATCTGGTTTTTATCGATGCAGGCAAACTGGAGTACGGTCTTTTTTACGATCTTGTTATTGATAAAGTTCGAAAAGGAGGCATAATCCTGGCCGATAATACTTTGTGGAGTGGAAAGGTTCTGCTTCCCAATAAGGATGCCGATACCCAGGCCATTGATGATTTCAATAAAAAGATCCAAAAAGATGACAGGGTGGAAAACCTGTTGATGCCGATCAGGGATGGCTTGATGATGATGAGAAGGGTTTAGGTTTCAGTCAGCAGTCGACAGTTCTCAGTCTTCAGTTTTTTGTTGGTAAATTGAGTTTTAAGGTTTAACCGCTATGGCGCAATTGAAGCGCAAGGTTCGCAAAGATTTAATCTACCTTCATTTTTTACATAACAATTTTAAACAACATCAAACAAATTCAAACCCCTTAAACTCTTTAAACAACTTGAACCCTCCCGACATGATTTTTAATCATCCCGTACACAAACGTGTCGGGAAATTTACACTCGATATAAAATCTCTTTCGGGATTTCGCTATGTTCAACTTGAACCCATTAAACAAAGAATCACGTAAAACCGTCCATCGTCCATCGTCCATCGTAGGCCGTAAACCGTAACAATGCTCAGATACATCATAAAGCGCATATTACTCTTCATTCCGACACTGATCGTCATTTCCTTTTTGGCGTTTGGGTTGAGTAAGTGCACTCCGGGAGATCCAGGTGGTGATGGTGGTGATGATATGAAAATTTCAGATCGTGACTACCGGCAGGCAATTGAACGTTTAGGTCTTGATAAACCGGTCTTTTACTTTGATTTTGCTGCAAAAGCTTACCCGGATACTCTTTACAGGATTATTTATAAATACAAAAGAGAGGCTGCCGGTAAACTTATCGGACAATACGGTAACTGGCCGCAAATAGAAGCTTATTATCACCGGATCACGGATTTGCAAAAACAATTTGTAAATCTTCCGGATACGATAGGTAGAAAGGCCAGGGCCAAAGTGCTTCCCGAACTCAGTTTACTGGAAACAGACTATAAAGATCCATCTATTCTGAATCGCTTCAGGCGAATAAAAAATGCACTGGCCGCAGACTCCACAACAACTGATAATATTCAGGACGGGTATTTGGCTTTGAAGAGCAGCTATGAAAATATCAAGGCGTCTCCTACCCGCAGGAAGCTTTATGTGCCTGTACTTTATTGGTATGGTTTGGATAATCAATATCATCATTGGGCCAGCGATTTTTTAAAGGGAGATTTTGGAGAATCTTATCTGACCGGTCAGCCTGTTGCCGACAAGATCTGGAGTGCATTAAAGTGGACGCTGTTGATCAATGGAGTGGCCATTTTGGTCGCCTATTTATTTTCGATACCGATTGGTGTTTATGCGGCACGACGGCAAGGAAAACCCTTTGACCGGATAACATCCGTAATATTATTTATGCTTCACTCATTGCCCAGTTTTTGGGTAGCTACCTTGCTCATTGTGTTTTTCACAACCCCGGAATACGGTATGGATTGGTTCCCGACTTTTGGATTGGGAGATATTCCGGATGAGGCATCATTTTGGGACGTGATAAGGATTCGTGCATGGCATATGGTGTTGCCGGTTTTTGCATTGAGTTATGGTTCCCTCGCATTTATCTCCCGGCAGATGAGGGGATCCATGGTGGATGTATTGCGACAGGACTACATTCGTACGGCAAAAGCAAAAGGGCTGAAGGAGAAAGCGGTGGTTTGGAGACATGGCTTCAGGAATGCATTATTTCCGATCATTACGATGTTTGCTTCCGTATTGCCGGCTTCCATTGCCGGTTCGGTTGTCATTGAGGTGATCTTTAATATTCATGGGATGGGCAAGGTTGTGGTGGATTCTATTTTCAGAGATGACTGGCCGGTTGTTTATGCCGTTTTAATGCTGGCAAGTGTTCTGACCGTGATCGGAATTTTATTGGCGGATATTCTTTATGCTGTAATCGACCCGAGGGTCAGGTTGGGGAAAAAGTGATTTGATAATTAAAATATGTCACAAAAACTAACAGAAAATTCAGAGAAGCAGACCAATGTTGTCGGGTTGAATTATCGGCAGTTGGTTCGCAGGCAGTTCCGGAAAAACCGGATGGCTGTCTGGTCTTTGCGTTTTTTGTGGATTTTGATCTTTGTGGCAGTTTTCGGCAGTTTACTGGTAAATGAAAGGCCGCTCTACTGTAAGATCGAGGGTGAAACCCATTTCCCGGTTTTCAAACAGATAGCGGTTGATATTGGGTTGGATAAATGGGAAAGTAAGTTTGTGACCAATGATTGGGATGATCACGAATACGAATCGGTGATCTGGACGTTGGTTCCCTATTCGTATAATACCCAGGACTTAAAAAATTCTTTTGTCGGGCCTTTTGATAAACAACGAGTAGAATCTCTGCGCTGGCGTCACTGGTTGGGCACAGATAATCTTGGCCGGGATGTGGTAGCTGGCCTTGTTCATGGAACCCGTATTGCATTGCTTACAGGAATCATCGCCATGAGTATTGCATCCCTGATCGGTATTTTTTTCGGAGCCATTGCGGGATATTTTGGGGATGACAAACTCAAAGTCTCCTGGTTGAGGATAGCGCTTAATATCCTTGGATTGATACTGGCTGTTTTTTATGGTTTTTTGAGTAGAGGGTATGCCCTAAGTGAAGGCAAACTTGGATGGGAACTGATCAAAGGAGTATTTATTTTTTCGGCAATCATGTGGGCGTTCAATTTTATAGCCAAACAAATGGAGCGGTTGCTGAGTATAAAAAAAGGTATTCGATTTCCTGCAGATTTATTGATCATGAGATTGATAGAGATCATGAACTCTATTCCTGCACTCCTGCTTTTATTATCAGTCGTTGTACTATTTAAAAAACCTTCCATTTTTAACGTGATGGTCATTATCGGCCTTATCGGATGGACGGGGATCGCCCGTTTTGTCCGGGCTGAATTGATGCGGATCAGAAATCTGGAATATATTCAGGCAACACGGGCCTTAGGTTTTAAAGAAAAGTATATCATTCTTCGTCATGCATTGCCTAATGCACTGGGCCCCGTACTCATTTCAGTAGCCTTTGGGATCGCCAATGCCGTTTTGATAGAAGCCTTTTTATCTTTTCTGGGAATAGGATTGCCGGCAGATATGGTTACCTGGGGAACGATGCTTAATGAAGCCCGGAACGCCTTCGATGCCTGGTGGATCGCCCTGTTCCCGGGCTTGGCTATTTTTGTGACGGTGACGCTGTTTAACCTTATCGGAGAAGGGCTGACGGACGCGATGGATACGCGGTGACGTTTAAACGGTTTACGGTGGACGGCTGACGGTCTACGGGAGAAATACTATTTTTTCAAAAAATAGTATTTCTTGTTACTGTAGACTGAGGGCTGTAGACTGAAAACTCCCTACGGCGCGTTTTTCCTCATTTTTTTAGGGAACAAATTGGATTGCCCCTTCTTGGAGGACAGTTGTCCCTTACGGTTTGTTTTGGCACCGAGGTTTTCAGTGGAAGGACAGCCATATCCACGGTTGCAGGAAGTGCCGGTGGTTACGGTCATGCTGAGGAACAGGAGGAATATGAATGAATACACGAATTTTTTCATAATGGCAATCTTGATTTTTACTATTTACGCTCCATGCGGGTAAATTATTGCAAAAATTTAATTAAGAGTAAGTTAAAAAAGGGCTTACCTGATCTTGACAATCCCTTTATGAGACGTCAGGGGAATAATTTTCTCCGGCAAAACAACCACTTCAAAGGGCGTTGGATTACTCCAGAATCTGACCGGTGTTTCATCCCCTGAGTTACCAATAGCTGTGAAACATAGCTGGTACATCAGGTCACCATCTTCCTTGTTGACTCCTTGCAGATTATCTTCGATCCAAACAGCCGTCAGGATCCCTTCTGAGATTTTGTGGGTTCCAAAATCATTATTGTCCATGAACGGAAGGGTAAATCCTTTGACGGATTTAAATTCCAGAATTTTAGGGTCCCAGCGGACAGAATACTGCATCGATAACAATCCTTTTATGCCAGACATTGTGACATCAAGACAAAACTCTTCTCCTTTGCTGGCTTCTGCGTCACTGATCCAGAGGTTTAATCCGGGGCCAAGCTTGCTTACCGGTTCTGAAGTTTCTGGTGCTGGAGCTGTTGTTTCCGGGCTGGCTACAGGTTGTTCTGAAACAGGTTCAGCGCTAATCGATTCCGTTGCTTTAGGTTCATTAGAACATGCAAAAAATAAAAGGATCAGTAATCCTGCTAATAATTTGTTCATCGGGAATATGTTGGTTGAATAATTTTGTTGAATATGCATATGGTTCAAGGGTTCATGTTGTTCAAGGAGTTCAAGTTGTTCAAAGTTTTTTTTATTTCGATAGATTGAATACCCTATAATCGTCCACGGCTAATCATCCGACATCAATTTATGTTGACTGAGTACTGAGTAATGAAGACCGACTGGTACTTGAATCTACACCCTCGGGCACTTTTTGATATTGGTTACATTATCGATGAGGATATTTCCCTGTCTGGAAAATGAACCATCCTTATAATGGGCCTCAAAGATAAGATATCTGAGCTCTTCTTCGGTAGAAAATTTGATTTTGTAGGTTTTCCAGGCGGAATGTTTTACAAAATCCGTTTCCAGGATCAGTTGCCGCTTGTCGCATTTGGTATTGCCTCCCCAAATCCGCAATTTAATGGGGTTGTTGTAGCCAGAGTAAGTTTTGGAATGAGCCAGGTCAACAGAAAACTGATAGCATTCATTTTTTTTCAGCGGAGAGATGAGTCGTTGACCGATACTTTCAAAAGACCCGTCTTCGCGGGTGATAAGTCCAACAAAGGTATCTCCTTCGGAAGGTTCCGTATAAACGCCCCATACACCCGGCAGGATATCAGGAGTAGTACCAAGTGCACATGGATGCCAGGCAACCGGAACAGTTGCATCCTGAGGTTCTCCCTCAAAGGATGGGTTAAGCAAGGTAGGTTGCCCAATAACGGAAACGGCCAAAAAGTTAATTAAAAAAAAGAGGCCAAATTTAATCGTGAGTTTTCCCATTGGAAAGTAATTAACGTATGTCAGTAATAATCGGTTTTTTAAAACAACTTCATGGCTTGGAATCCATTAAAAAAGTTTAACCTGTTGATTTTCAAACGAAAATTTTCAGTTCATATTTTCTTTGTGATAAATACAAAGAAGTTGCTGTTAATGGGTTTCAATAGAGGTGTAACGTCTTATTTGGAATTAAGTTTGGGTACAAAAATAGGCACAAAACGAAACAATAATGTTAATTTTGCCCGAATTGTATCCATCGCATATGTCTGAACTTCCTGACACATTGAAAATAAAAACAAGACCGAATTACCTTTATTCGATTCTGAGTGTTGCTCTTGTGTTGTTTCTGCTGGGCTTTTTTGGGCTGTTGATCGCTCATGGTCAGCGGTTGGTAAAATCGTTTAAAGAAAAGGTTGTGGTCATTGTTGAGTTGAAAGATGACGTACCGGAACAGGAAGTCAATGGTTTAAAGGAAACCATTAATTCAAAAGTTTTCACCAAAGCAGGAAGTGTTGAATATGTGGATAAGGAAACCGCTCAAGACGAGATGAAAGAGGAATTCGGGGAGGATTTCTTAAAATTGGATATGCCTAACCCGTTTTTTGATGTGATCACGTTTAATGTAAATGCTGCTTTTGCACATACAGATAGTTTGGTGAACATCAAGGGAGGCTTAAAGGATGAATCGATTGTGAATGATGTTTTTTACCAGGAAAATCTGGTGGACGACATTGAAAGTAATGTTCGAAAACTCAGCTGGATTACCCTCGGGATTGGCTTGTTTTTCATATTTGTAGCCGTAACGCTTATTCATAACACGGTTCGACTGGCTTTATATGCCAATCGGTTTATCATCAAGAATATGCAATTGGTTGGCGCAACCTGGGAATTTATCAGTCGTCCTTATGTGATCAGAGCCATACGGCACGGATTCATAAGTTCCATCATCGCCGGAGGAATTTTGGTGTTGATTATTTTCTGGGCTGAGGCGAGTTTGCCAAGTCTGGGAGAATTACAGGATTGGACCGTATTTGCCTGGTTATTTTTAGGGTTGATCCTTTTGGGAGTTTTGATTAACACGCTCAGCACGCGGAGTGTCGTTAAGAAATATTTGAAAATGCGTGTGGATGACCTTTATTGAACAGCATAAACATAACATAAAACATGAGTAAAAGTCAAAAGAAAAAAGTTGTTGTTACCACTTCAACAGCAAGCAAAAAGACTTCCTCTGGTTCCAAAGGAAACGTATCAACCGGCTCGGCTTCAAAATCCTTGCTTTTTAACAAGGACAATTATATCTGGATGGGAGCAGGAGCATTGCTGATCATCATCGGGCTGTTTTTGATGTCAGGAGGAAAAATGCCTGATCCAAACACCTGGGATCCTGATCTGATCTACAGTTTCCGCAGAACTGTTTTGGCCCCTATTGTAATTCTCCTGGGCCTTGGGGTGGAGATTTATGCCATTTTTAAGAAGTAATTAGTTGAATGAATGACCTGATCGAAGCGATTATTCTCGGAATAATCCAGGGGCTTACCGAATTCCTTCCTGTAAGTAGCAGCGGACATCTGGAGTTGGCAAAATATATACTAAAGGATGACAATGCAGCATCCATGAGTATGCTGATGACCGTCACTTTACATGGGGCAACTGCATTGAGTACCATCCTTGTATTCAGAAAGGAAGTTTTTGAATTAATAAAGGGATTGTTTCAGTTCAAATGGAACGACGAACTCATTTATTCCCTGAAAATAATCCTTTCCATGATACCGGCAGTTTTTGTAGGGTTGTTTTTCGAGACAGAAATAGCGGGATTTTTCACCCGCCGGATCGGTTTCGTTGGGGCGATGTTGATTATAACTGGATTATTACTTTTTTTAGCAGACAGGGCCAAAAATACCGGCAAAAAGGTTTCTTATTGGAATGCCATAGTTATCGGACTGGCTCAGATGATCGCTATTTTGCCGGGTATTTCCCGCTCCGGAGCGACGATTTCTACTTCAGTTCTATTGGGAATTGACAGGGAAAGGGCAGCTCGGTTTTCATTCCTTATGGTAGTTCCTTTGATTCTTGGGAAAATGATTAAAGACTTTGCAGATGGAACCTTCGTCGCTCATACCGATCAGGTTTTACCGCTTGTTTTTGGTTTTGTGGCGGCCTTTATCACAGGAACTTTGGCATGTTTGTGGATGTTGAAACTCGTGAAGAGCAGTAAGTTGAGTTATTTTGCAGTGTACTGTTTTATCGTAGGGGCCTTGGCTATTGCCGCAGCCCTTGGCGTTTTTTAAAAAGCAATGTCAAAACTTTATTGAATTTTTAGATTTTAGGTTTTAATGGATACGCATCCTGAATATAATTTTAAATCGGGTACTGTTTTACTCGTCGATAAGCCGATTGGCTGGACGTCTTTTGATGTAGTTAATAAATTACGTTACGCTATTAAGCATCGGTTGGGTGTCAGAAAAATAAAGGTCGGACATGCAGGCACATTGGACCCTTTGGCAACGGGTTTGCTGATCATTTGTACAGGCAAGTTCACCAAAAAGCTCAATGAGTTTCAAGGGTTGCCCAAAACATACACTGGCACTATGAAACTCGGGGCCACAACCCCTTCTTTTGATGCCGAGTCAGAAATTAATGAGACTTTTCCCACCGATCATATAACCGAAGAACTCGTCGAAGAGACCCGACAAAAATTCCTTGGAGAGCAGGATCAGTATCCTCCGATTTTTTCTGCTGTCAAGGTGGATGGTGTGCCATTGTATAAACGAGCCAGGAAAGGCCAGGAAGCGGAAATCAAATCCAGAAGGGTAATCATATATGATTTTGAGATAAGCCGGGTAGAAGGTGATGAAATTGATTTTGAAGTTACCTGCAGCAAAGGCACGTATATCAGATCATTGGCGAATGATTTCGGAAAAGCTCTGGGAAGCGGAGCATACCTGTCTGCTTTGCGTCGTACAAAGATCAATGATTTTGAAATAGAGAAGGCCTGGGATCTGCAGGAACTCGTGACCTATATTCAAACATCTGAAAAGGTAATTATCCCGGAAGAAGACTGAGGAAGCAACCTATTCTGAAATAAAAACCAAAATATTTTTTTAATTGATTTCTCGAAAGAACAAAATAAGCGGAAGAATGGATAGAAACAATAACAATTTTCCAAATTTCCTTTTTCCTGTTAGTGAACAAGTTTAATTGCCTTTAAACAAAAAATTTCATAGAAGTCCAGGTTTTTAAAATATGAATTAGAATTTCTACCCATATGAATAAACCTTTTTTAATCCTTCAATTGCGTGCCAATGACAAAGCTTCCAATAATGAGTTTGAGGCTTTTCTGGAATTTGGCGGATTGAAGGAAGAGGAGGTGCATAGGGTTAGAATGGAGTCGGAGGAATTTCCGAAGATCGATCTGGATCAATATTCCGGGGTGATCGTTGGTGGAGGGGAATCCAATGTTTCGGATGCGGAGTCCGAAAAGCCAGCCAATCAGGTCGCTTTTGAACAAAATTTGCTCCTGCTTCTGGAAGATATTTATGAACGGGATTTTCCTTTCCTCGGAGCTTGTTACGGCTTGGGAATATTGGGAAAATATCTTGGAGTGGAAGTTTCTAAAGTGTGTTTTAGCGAGGAGGCTGGAGCAGGAACCATCATGCTTCGGCCGGAGGCAATTGGAGATCCGGTTTTAAAGGGAGTGCCCGGTAATTTCCGGGCCTTTCTCGGTCATAAGGAATCCTGGCAAACAGTTCCTGATGGCGTTCAGTTATTGGCAAGCACGGAAACCTGCCCGGTGCATATGATCAAGGTTAAAGAAAATATTTACGCTACGCAGTTTCACCCTGAATTGGACATTGAAGGAGTGGTATTGAGGATCGGTATCTATAATAATGCAGGTTATTTTGATCCGGAGAGAGCCGAAGAACTGATCGATTCAGTGCGTCAGGAAAGAATTATCTATCCGATGGTAATATTGAAAAACTTTGTCGATCGTTATAAACAAAAATGACCACCAACTCCGGAAGTCGGCGGTCATTGAATATTGAAGGAAAACAGTGTTTTTAAGTTGACTAATTTGTGAAAAACACAAATGTTAAAGTACCTTTCATTATTTACTTCAGTCATTTCTCAAAGGCACTTCAGGGTTTCTTGTTTTGGTTTTTAGAAGTTGATTTTTCGGGTCTGTAAAGTTTAGATACTCAAAAGCTGCAAAACGTTGTCTGAAAATTAAATTTTTTTCAAAAAATGAACTTTTTTTTCAAAAAAAGCTTTTAAGGTCATGAAACACGGGGTTTTATTACCCCTGAAACCATCCTGTTTACCGTTGGGGACAAACTTCTTTTCAAAGTCCCGAAAATAGATGCTGCTTTTTCAACGGTCCTTCTTTTGAATTGATAAATTTGTAGGTGAGAGTGGAGGTGGTACGAGAAGATTTTAGTATTGAAGTTGATTATAGAACAACTTCACAAAAAGAAAACAATTAAAATGTCAAAAAATAGAAAAAAACCAATAAAAGGCAAAAAGCTCGCCCCGGGCCAATTGCAATCAGAAATTTTAAGATTACTCAAACGTCATCCCAAAAAGCGGATGAATGCACGGCAAATCATCAGGAAACTGAAAATTGCCAATAACAGCGATGTGGTAGCAGCTGCGGCCGATCGTTTAGTGAAAAAAGGATTACTCGCCAATGTGGAAGAGAATAAATACCAGATGAACAGTCAGGCTGCTCTGCCTGTGGATAACAGGACTTATTCCGGCATAGTGGATATGACTAAAAAAGGTTCTGCCTATATCGTTTGTGACGATCTGGACGAAGATGTTCATGTCGCTGTAAAATATATGAATAATGCCTTGAATGGGGATAAAGTACTCATCCGCTCCTGGCTGCCCAAAGGCCGTAGACGGAGGGAAGGTGAGGTCATGGAGGTTTTGGAAAGAGCTACCACTCAGTTTATCGGCATTATATACATTTATGGCACCAAGGCAATCGTCGTGCCTGAAGGTACTGCCGACATCGAGATCGTCATCCCTCATGACCTAACCAAAGACGCCCAAAACGGCGAAATGGTAGTTGTAGAAATCACCGAATGGATCGGAGGAAACAATAATGTCAATTTAGGAAAAGTACTGGCTGTCCTCGGAAAACAAGGAAGCAGCGATATCGATATGAAGGCCATTTTGGTCAACAATGGATTTAACCTGGAATTCCCCGAAGAAGTGATTTATGAATCTGAATCACTGGAAACGGAGATCACGGATGACGAAGTCGCAAAAAGAAGGGATATGCGGGAGGTGATTACCTTTACCATTGACCCGGAAACAGCCAAGGATTTTGATGATGCTTTGTCGCTCCAGTATCTGGATAACGGGAATTTTGAAATAGGAATTCACATTGCGGATGTAGCACATTATGTTCAGCACGATACTGCTTTGGATAAAGAAGCCTACAGGCGTTCTACTTCCGTCTATCTCGTAGATCGGGTATTACCCATGTTGCCTGAAAAACTGTCCAATGAATTATGTTCCCTTAGACCGTTGGAGGACAAACTGACCTTCTCCGCAGTTTTTACTTTTGATAAGAATAATAAGATCGTTGATCGCTGGTTCGGGCGAACGATAATTCATTCTGATAAGCGATTCACTTACGAAGAGGCGCAGGAAATCCTGGAAAATGGAGAGGGTGAATTTGCCTCGGAACTTAAGAAGCTGAATCAGGTCGCCGGAAGGCTTAGAAAAACACGCTTCAAAAACGGAGCCATCAATTTTGAAACGGAGGAAGTGAAATTCAAGCTTGATGATGAGGGAGTACCTGTGCAGGTTTATATCAAAGAACGAAAAGATGCCCACTTGTTGGTGGAAGACTTTATGTTGCTGGCCAATAAAGAGGTGGCGATTTATATTTTTAACAAAGGTAAAGCGGAGAACCAGGAGATTCCGTTCGTTTACAGGATTCACGATGAACCAGATCCTGACCGGGTAGCGGAACTGGTACGGTTTGCTGCAGAACTTGGTTTTGAAATGCATGCCAGAACACCAGGTGAAACGGCCAATGCTTACAATAAACTTGCGGAGGCGGCTGAAAAAGATCCCGGGCTGAAACTTTTACAACCGCTGGCTATCAGAACCATGGCGAAAGCGGTTTATTCTACTAAGAATATCGGCCACTATGGTCTTGGGTTTAGTTATTATACCCATTTTACTTCTCCTATCCGGAGATATTCCGATGTTTTGTCTCACAGAGTGCTCGCTAAAAACCTCGAAGGATCTTGGCGAATAAATCAGGAAAAACTGGAAGAAGAATGTCAGCATATTTCCCGAATGGAGCGCCGTGCCATGGATGCTGAACGTGAATCGGTTAAATACAAGCAAGTGGAATATCTCCAGAAACACATTGGGGATGAGTTTGACGGGTTTGTTTCAGGATTTAGCGACCGCGGAATTTTTATTCAGCTGGAAGCAAACTTCTGTGAAGGAAGGGTGAGCTTCGAAACCATGGATGAAGCTTTTGAACTCTCCGATAGCCGTTTGTATGTAACGGGCAAGCGTACAGATCAAAAGATCAAAATGGGTGACAAGGTTAAAGTTAAGATCACTGACACGGATATTTATCGTCGTCAGGTTACCATGGTTTTCGTACAATGATTTCTAAGCAATTAACAAGAGATTATTCTGAATGACAAAAGGCCGAATTAGTTCGGCCTTTTGTCGTTATATGGGAACAGGTTATTAATATATTTTTCCGGAATTTATATGCTTTCATTACTGTCAGTGATTCATGAAACAATGTTTTGAAAAAATATAAAAAATGACAGTTAAAAATTAAATACTAATCGAAAGGGGAAATATAGATTCTTTTTACTGAGAAAAATCAATCTCAGGTAATGATACTGGTCACCAATACTGTTTTATAGCAAAACTATATTTGATGTAGAGATATCGAACATAAAAACACCGAAAAAATACTAGAATGGATCGGAATAGCCCAATAAAAGAAATAATGACAACCGACTTGATCACGGCCCGGGTAGAGGATTCCGTCAATCGAATTCGTCAGATTTTTGAAGCCAATAATTTTCATCATTTACCTGTTATCGACAATGGGAATGTTCTCGTAGGGATTATCAGCAGGGAGGATATTAATAAGGTCGTGCAACTGCTGGCCTTTGATGCCAAAAATGCAAAGCATGGACCTATGAGGGCCAAAGATATCATGTCGCAATCACCGATGTTGCTCGATTCGGAAGATACTATTGGGTTAGCAGCTGATGTATTTATGACCAATAAATTTCATGCCTTGCCGATTGTCGAAGACAACAAACTCATCGGAATCGTTACTACTCACGACCTATTATCCTATTGTTTTTCATCACCGCTTTAAGGCGAATTGTTTAATTTCAAAAAAAGCACATAATGATGACCGTTTTAGCTAAAATAATAGATGTAATGACAACCGACGTGATCACCGTTCATGTGAATGAAACTATGGATCGGGTTAGCCTGATTTTTAATTCGCGTGAGATACATCATATTCCGGTGGTGGATTCGGAGGGTAAAGTCGTTGGCATTATAAGCAAAACGGATTATCATAAATTAGAGCACGGTTTTACTTTGTTCAAATCAAAAGAGAGTCAGGCTTATAATGAGGCTATTATGAGATCCTTGCTGGCAAGCGATGTGATGACGAAACAGGTGGTTACCCTATTGCCTACGGATAATCTGTCCGTCGCAGTAGATATTTTCCGCGAAAATTTATTCCACGCCATTCCTGTTGTAGATGATAAACAAAAATTGGTGGGTATCCTCACTACGTATGATCTGCTGAATTATGCGTTCAGGGTTCCTGGTCAGTTGGAATAAAATATTAACAGTGGCGGTGGTGATTCGCCGTACTGTACATTGTTCCCTTTCAATCTTTAAAAATTGGTCTCTTGCTTTTGGCAAGGGACCTTTTATATTTTATACCAGATGCCAAGTTTAGCGGCAGGGATAAGGGATATGGCATTGTTTAGAGAAGCCACGTCGGTTGTCATGATTTTACCGTCAGCAACAAGGTAAATAGAGAAGCCCTCATTGATATCCATTTCTGCTCCAAAACCTAAGCCGGCGGAAAACACGAACTTTCTTTTGGGAGTAAAAGGTTCTGCGGAAGATGTTTTAGTGTCTATTTCTCCATTGTCGAGAAAATATAAGGTGGTATTCCTGTGGCTCAGAAAGATGTCTCCTTCCAGGTACGGCTGCATAAACAGTTGAACTCTTTTATCTGTCAGGTAATATTTGATACCGGATTGAATTGCACCGAATAATTGAAAAACTCTGGTGTCTGATTTATGTGGCAGGGTTGGATCGGGAACGTAATTGCCCATTCCGTCAGTTTCACTTCCCCATCTTAAGGTATCAATAGTGTGCCTTCCGGTGGATAATAAACCCAGGCTTGAGACCCAGGTCAGCTTTTCCGAAATAGTGTATTGGTAATCGAAACCCGGAGCCAGAGAATAAAATCCTCGTTCTCCGACAGGTTTCAGCGGGGCAATGGAATAAGATCCCCCAACAGAAAAGTGTAAGCCTACTGCATGTTGCGCCTGAACAGGATTAAGCAGGGTGCATAAAAAAACTGCAAAAAGGGATAAAATCAATTTATGGGTAACTGATTGCATTTATTTGATACTTTGTCACTAAATGTCCAATAGGTTTAAAAATGATACCTGGCAGCAAATGAAATACCATAGGCATCCTGTTTAGTAGTCAGCACAGATGCTACTGAATGGTAGTATAAAGCTTCCATACTGAGGGATGTTCTTAAGCCAAGATCGTATTCAATTCCCGTGGCAAAGCCCAATTCTGCAAATGATTCATTGAGGGCGTCATTTTTGATCTGGACTTTTTCAATGGAGAGCCTGGCATCTGAAAGATTGGAATCGTTCAGGTTTTTATTACTGACCGTGAGGATATTCCAGGCAATACCTGTTTTAGCGTAAACATGTAGTTTGCGTTTCCCAATGCGGTATTTGAGCCACAATGGTAAGCTGAGGTATCGATTGTTGTATTTGAAAAAGGCATTAAGATTAAAAGCTTCTCCATCTTCAATGTCAGCGTTATTGAGGATCTCATAACGGAAAACAGGCGTCTGATCAGTGGTGTTGGTATATTCTCCGATGGGGTTGCCATATTCATCATAAGCAATGGTATGTTCGCCGGAATAAAGGAATTGCTGGGCGTCAAAAAGACTTAATCTGTTATTGCGGTAACCAATTCCGGTTTCAAGGCTCCAGTTGTTGTTGAATTGAATGCCTGCCAGAATACTGAGCTCATCCCTCATGGTATTGTATAGGTGGAATCCGGATTCATTAGAGGCCAATACTTCAGATCTGCTTTTATTGAGCGGGTTATTATAAGAGGTAACCAAACTACCACCTGAAAGGGAAAAATAAAACCGGGCCCTTTGTTTTATCGGCTCAATCGCTGATGGAGCAGGTAATGGAGGCGTTGGAATTACCAGATTTTGTGAATTGGATTGATCGAGGTAATTGACCGGAGGGGCAATTTTTGCTGATTTATTCAGGGTGGCTAAAGGTGCTTCAGACGAACTGAAAGGAAGGGCTTTTTCAGGGTTTGATGGTTTATGCTGATTGACTTTTATTTGTTGGGCAATAGCAGGTGCAGGTCTTTCGGGAACGGTATTATTGGTTTGTATTGAGATGGGCTTAGGGTTTAAAACAAGTGTATTAGATTCGCTGACGATCTGTTCATTTTCTACTGGGTTAGCGAGGATATTTGCTGATTTTACGGGTGAAAACCCGGTTTGGTCAGGACCATAACCCGGGGCATGGTCATGCTTTAGCGCTTCGATATCCGCCTGCTGCTGGTCGATTATTTGCTGGAATTGTCTGATTTGCAAGTATTGCCATGACAGACAGCAGCAAAATGAAAGCAAGGACAACACCCAGCCAAAAAACAGGCTTTTTCCACCAGGCAACAGCTGGTTTTGGCGGGATCGCGACTCCGATCCTGTCCCACATTTCCGGGCGGGGAGTTTCTTCGTAGTTGCTCATCCTACGCCGGAAAAACCCTTCCAGATCATCGTTATTGTAGCGGTTGGCCATATTTATTTGGTTCGTTTTTTCATACAAAGCTGATTGTTGCCGCCTCACTTTTTAAAGGTTTTTTACCTTACCAGTTAATTCAGTGAAACCGTATCAAACAGCTTTTTCCAATAATTTTCTCAATGATGCTTTCGCTCTGGATAATTGGGATTTTGAGGTGGATTCGGTAATGTCCAGCAATTCGGCAATTTCTTTATGTGAATACCCCTCCACAACGTAGAGGTTAAAAACAATGCGATATCCTTCCGGAAGTTGCTGCACCATTTTGATGATGGTCCTGGCACCAAATCCGCTGAATATGTCCTCGGAAACTTCAGGTTCGTAAACGAGATCATCAAGACTCATCTGATTTTTACGTTTTTGATTCTGCCGGATCTTTTCCAACGCCACATTGACCATTAACCTATACAACCATGCTGAAAAGGAACCTGTAGGTTTATATTTATAGAGGTTCCGAAATATTTTGATGAACCCTTCCTGCAGGAAATCCTCGGCCTCCGCTCTGTTGGAAGCATACCTCAGGCATACCCCAAACAACTTCGGGCTGTATCGACGGTACAGTAATTCCTGTGCCTGCCGATCCCCCTTTCTGCATGCCTTGATCAATTCCTGTTCAGTCAATTGTATAGGTTTTACGACTTGATAATGCAATTTACAAAAGAAAGGTTGCAAAAACATGAAATCCCAAATTTTGACAAGTGTCAAAATTTGGGATTTTTTCTTGCGTCCGGCTTTAACCTATTTGTTAGTTGAAGCTTGCAGCTTCAATTATATATGCTAATAATTGTTAGCGCAAAATTTTAATAAACAATATCAGAACTGCTGATTGTAAATTGCCTTCAACTGCTGATTGGTCTCTTTTTCCTTAATCTCCGATAGCATTTTGTCGAGTTTAAGGATGTTTTCACCATCACTAGGTAGCAGGTTTTTTCTGGCGTTGTTGATAGCTGCAGCAGCACCTACTCGTCCCCAGACGGATTGCGTCATATCAGTAGCGATGGTGAAGAGGTTGTCCAGTGCTTTATCTCTTTCTGCAGTTCCAGCTTGTTCTGCTAATAACATGTAAGAACCAAAAAAGGCAATAGCTTCCCACCCGTCAGCATCTTTTACCTTTTGTTCAAAGAAAGGCAAATGACTCGGGTCACCTGATTCCACATAAATGGCAGCAATGGCGTTGATGATATCCCAATTCTCCTCACTTTCCAGCGTTTTTACATATTTCGCAGCTTCTGCTTTATTTTTTTCGCTCAATAATTGAAGCGCATCACCAATTACCGAATAGGCACGTTCCTTGCTGATGATGCGTTTGGCAACTTCAATTACCTCAGCATCACGGCCAATGGCACGTAATTTATCCAACGCCGCAGATCTCACGGCAGAATGAGGATCATTCTCTGCAAGGGACATTAACTTGTCCTGGAGGCCCTTGTCAGTGATGTCAACAGAAGGTAATTCATAAATAGCCAGTTGACGAACATGCCAATAAGGATCTGAAATGGCTGCAAGCATTGCTTTTTGAGCTCCCTTCTGATTCATCGGAGCGCAAATTCAATACAGCTTCAAACCGGTCAGAATATCTTGGTGCGTGGTATAATTGGAAAATATAATTTTCAACTGTTTTATTGTCTTCAACTGTGGCGAGTAAAGCGTAATCAGGGTTGAAATTGATCAACTGTGGAGTTCCCGGAACTTCAAAAGTGAAAGTCTGTTCGCGCTGATCAACAACAATGTCGTGTCTTATAACGGAAGTGGGACTGATGTAAATATCCACGGAAGTCGGCATGATGAAAATAGGAGGCATGCGATCAGGATCCTGAGTTTGTTCCACAGTCACCGATGCAGTCATAGTCGTTTCATCAAAATCGTAATTTACATTAAGCTGAGGGTGTCCTTGTTCAAGGTACCATTGGTTGAAGAACCAGTTGAGATCTTTTCCGGTCACTTCCTCGAAAGCAAGTCTCAGGTCGTGGACTTCCACTGGTTTATAAGCATTGTCGATCAGGTACTTGTTCAATGAAGCGAAAAAGGCTTCATCACCGAGGTAGCTACGCAACATGTGGAGCGTAGCTCCTCCTTTATTGTAACTGTGAGCGTCGAACATATCCTCTTTATCCTGGTACCCGAAATCGATGAGAGGGTGAACGTTGCGATAAGCAGAATTGAAATACCCAAAGCGTTCGTCGACCATATGGTGATCGGCAGCGTCTACTCCTTCGTGATGTTCGAGCCAAAGATATTCACCATAATTGGCAAAACCTTCATTCAGCGTCAGGTTGGCCCAGCTTTCACAGGTTACATAATCTCCAAACCAGTGGTGGATCATCTCGTGGGCAACGATCAGGTCATTGTTGTTATCGATAAGTTCCCGTTCATGTCTTTGCACAAATTCACCGAAAATAACAGCCGTAGTATTTTCCATAGCTCCGGAAACGTAATCCCGCACGACAACCTGATCAAATTTAGGCCAGGGGTATTTCAAACCGAGTAAGTCTGAGAAGAAAGTCAGCATTTCAGGCGTGTGGCCGTAGATTGCTTTGGCGTCTTTTTCATAGGCAGGTTCAACGTAATAGGAAACCGGAATATCTTGCCAGGAATCTTTCACAACTGCATATTCTCCAATGGCAATCATGAAGAGGTATGGAGCATGTGGCTGATCCATTTTCCAGTAATCCGTTCGTGTACCGTCTTCATTTTTTTGGGAGGACATGAATTTTCCATTGGACAGGGTTTGGTATTTATCGTCCACTGTCAGGAACATCTCCTGAGTCGTTTTTTCTACCGGTTTGTCAATGGTAGGGAACCACCGGGAATTCGATTCCGTTTCACCCTGCGTCCAAATCTGAGTGGGTTTATCAGGATCTTCTCCGCGGGGATTGATAAAGTACAATCCTTTATCGGAGGTAATGGCGCTGCTTCCTCCCGAAGCGGATGGCGTAGCTATGTAGTCGATGAACAAAGTGTACTTTTCGTCTTTTTGGTAAGTTTTGCCCAGGTTTATTTTTACCTTCTGGCCGTTGTAGGTGTAGTTGAGTTCTTCACTTTTACCTTCATAGCCTATATGTTTAAATTCAAACCCTTTTGCATCGAGGACTAATTCATCGCTTGCATAAAACCATGGCTTAAGGGTAAGGGTTGCTTTACCGATAACCTGTTCATTTTCCCAATCAAATTTCAGGTCTAGTTTGGTGTGCAAAAGATCATGAGATCGTGTGAACGTCTCGTTATATTTAGGGAGTGTATAGGTAATTTCTTCTACTTCTTCATATGGGTTTATAGCAGGAGCCGTGACCACTATGGAGTCAAGGTTCCTGATTTCAGTCACAACAAGGTCATCGTCGGAAGGAATACTTTTTTGGGTATTACATCCCAAGGCGAGCAAAACTATGACCATCAAAAGGAATGATCTCATTTATTTTAGTTTAAAAATTATCAAAATAAGGACCAAAAATAGTCTTTTTATCTTTGTTTTGTTCAAAAAATATAATTGCTTTGCAGTTGAGTGATATATAGCTCTTATTTTTTATTATATTTGGGCCTTAATATTTATTCATCTTATACTTTTATTTAATTAACTTAAAACGAAAAGAACATGCGTATTATATCCAAATTGTTCGTCTTTGTATTGGTTTTTGGTTTAGTATCATCTTGTGTTTCTAAAAAGAAATATGATGAGCTTACTGCTGCTAAAGAAGCTACTGATGCTGCTTTGGCTGAAACTCAAATGCAGGTTAAGTCTTTGACTGAAGAAAAAGATGCGCTTGCAGCTGACCTCGAGTCAACCAAAACTGAATTGAACGGAAAAATTTCTGACCTCGATGCTAAATTGAGCGATGCTACCAGCAAAATGGGTCAAATGACTGAAAAGTTGAACATGACTCAGGCTGAATTGGATGCTCTCAAGAAGCAGATCGACGGAATGTTTTCTGCTTACGCAAACAGCGGTCTTTCACTCGAAGATAAGGACGGAAGATTGTATGTTGTAACGGAAGCTCCTGTGAACTACAGAAGCAGTTCTGCAAGATTGAACAAAGATCAGCGTGATGCTATTGACGCTTTGGCTGAAACTTTGAAAGCAAATCCAGAAGTTAAGATCGTTATCGAAGGTCACACTGACAACAAGAAATTCAAAGCTGATACAGGAAGCGATAACTGGGACTTGAGTATTCGTCGTGCTAACTCTGTTGCTCGTCGTTTGCTGAGAAAAGGTGTTGCTACTTCTCAGATTTCTGTAGCTGGTAGAGCTGATGGCGCTCCAGTTGGTGACAATGACACTGAAGAAGGAAGAGCTGCCAACAGAAGAACTGTTGTACTTCCTAACCCAGACATGGGTGGATTGAAAGGCGGTAACTAATTCCTGCCGGAATTAATTATTTCTTTTAAATCAATAAAAAACCCGAATCTCAATGTTGAGGTTCGGGTTTTTTTAATGGTAAGGATTGTATGTCAGCATATTTCAAAATCGGCACATCCGCATCTTCTATCGCTCAATAATCGTATACCGTCGGTCAAAAGTAAATCCGGTGAATATCCCGATAGCATTGGCAGTCCCTTCAATATTTGAAATGATCGGGCTTGGTTGTGCAAAAGGGTTCCCGTTGGACTGTATGGCAAAATCCATACTCTGAAGGAATTCATAATAATCTTCCTCGATGCTGTAAATGGTATTGATCACCGTATCTCCGTCGGCATAATCATAAAAGGTGCCAAAAATCAGTGTTCCTTCCGAAGCTCTGTCGTCAAGAGAAAAACTGAAGGCCGGAATGCTATCCAGACTTCCTTCATGCAATACCCTTCTGAAAAAATTATCTTCTGTAACATCATCTGTCATGTAGACCAGGATGCGGGCCAGTGTGTCGTTCTCAGCAAATTGAGTTACTACGCTGTCAATGAGCATGGGTGCTGTGATTTTTGTGCTACCTGTAATGGTTTCCCCATCTTTGGTTGTCACGTTTAACACAAAATCATTTTCGTAATCAAATGGCACAATAAAATCCGAAGTGTAATTATAGATTTTTTGTGTCAGCGGATTAAAGAGGAGATTGTTTTCCAGTTCATGCTCCTCTCCGTTATGGGCAATAGTAATAGTTGCCCCTTCTTCCAGAATACCGTCGATATAATCAAGCGTATTGGTAGGGAATGGTTCGAAATAAGGCGAAGTTCTGGTCAGGGCAAGGTTCATGGGTTGTCCCGGTTCCAGGTAACACTCCAGGAACAAACGACCTTCATATTCCGGAAGATCGATTTCAACTTCCTGCTCGAGATCACAGGAAACCAAAGCAAAAGCAAAAAAGGCGAAGATTAATATTTTTGAGTAATTCATTTTTTTAATTTTTGAAATGATCAATGGGGTTGATTAAAATTTAAAGTTCCAGGAAATCGATGGTAAAACAGGGAAAAGCGAAACCTGCTTGGCGGTGATTTTCTCTGGTACTTCAATGACGTTGCCTCCTCCTGCATCTACCTCGGTAAACTCTGGCTCAAGGTAAATGAAAAAGGCATTTCTCCTGTCAAGTGCATTTACAACATTTATGCTCAAATCACTTTCCCCCCATTTAGGGAAAAACTTGATGACCAGTCCTAAGTCAAGTCTGCTATAATACGGCAATCGGTAGTTGTTACGATCCTGATAGTCTGGAACCACGGCCTGGAAAGGTTGTCCGTAAACATCCTGGAATGAAAATCTTCCTGGAGCCATCCATCGCAAGTCACCTGAACCATATACATAGGTTGCCGAAAAGGTAAATCTTTTGCCCAGATCATACATGGCTACTACCGACAAATCGTGGCGGCGGTCATAGATCGGTGAGAAGAAACCTTCCTGCTGGAAACTTGCTCCAGGATTCAACGTCTCGAAATTTCCTCTTTGGATTCTGGCCAATGTATAGCCTATCCATCCGGTGAGATTACCTTCTTTTTTCTCAATACTCACCTCAAAACCATATCCTCGCCCTTCTCCAAAAGCAAATTCCTGCTCCAGATCGTCATTGGCGAAAAGATCGGCTCCGTCAACAAAATCCACCTGGTTACCCAGCCATTTATAATAACCTTCGAGGGAAACAAATACGCCCCTGTCAAAAAGGTAGGACAATCCAAGTGCCACCTGGTCAGAGGATTGAGGGGCAACATCTGCGGTGGAAGGATACCAAACATCCGTAGGCAGCGAAGCTCCTGCACTGGCCACCAGATGAACGTACTGTTTCATCCTGGCATAACTTCCCTTCAAAGCCATTCGATCTGTCAGGCTTTGTCTCATAGAAATCCTCGGTTCAATACCTCCATAAACTGTATCATCATTACTGAAGCCACTGAACCTTATCCCCATATTTACTTTGGTGGTTGGCCCTAATTCCCAATCGTCGGAAATATAGATTCCTCCCTCCAGGGCATCGTGGTCGGTTCCTGACTGGAAATTGATCTCTCCATCATCACTTCCCGCCTTCAAACGGCCTACACCAAACTGGTGGAAAGTCAGGGCGGCTCCGAATCGCAGCGTATGCCGGTTATTCGGAGCATAATAAAAATCAGATTTCACATTGGCATCCCTGATACTGGAACCAACATCAAAGGAAAAGCCTGTGATCTTATTGGTAATATTATATTGATAATCAGAAAAAGTAAAGGTCGTATTGACAAACAACTTTGGATTGAAAACGTGATTCCAGCGCGCAGTACCGGTTACATTTCCCCAGTTGAAATCAAAGTCGAAAAAGTCACTGTCAAAACCGAACACATCACGTCCGAAATAACCACTCAGATAAAGTTTGTCTTTATCGCTGATCTTATAGTTGATCTTGGTATTGAGGTCGTAGAAATAATAGTCCGGAATTGGATTATAATCCTCCCTGCCTTCATTGGCTTTGTTGATCTGACTGGTGATCAAATCAATGTAGGTACGTCGCCCGGAAACCATAAAAGAAGATTTCCCTTCCTTGATCGGACCTTCAAGGGTGAGTCGTGAAGAGATCAATCCCAGGCCTCCCGTTCCGGAAAATTTCTTATTGTTACCCTCATTGAGTTTGACATCAATAACAGAGGACAGTCTACCCCCGTATTGCGAAGGGAATCCGCCTTTGTAAATCTTCAGGTCCTTAACAGCATCTGTATTAAAGGTACTGAAAAAACCAAAAAGGTGGTTGGCGTTGTAAACTACAGCCTCATCCAATACGATCAGGTTCTGGTCGGAACTACCTCCTCTCACGAAAAGCCCGGTTGTTCCTTCCGAACCGGAAGGAATTCCCGGCTTGAGCTGAACGGTTTTGAGGATATCACTTTCCCCCATGAGTACAGGAAGCAATTTGGCTTCTTTGGTGGAAATGGTCGCAACACTCATTTCAGTTGAATTGAGTTGCTCCTCAAACGAATTGGCCTTGACGACCACTTCTGCAAGTTCGACTCCCGAACCAAGTTCAATATTTAAGGTCTGGTCGGTATCTGTGGCGATTCTTTTAGCCACAGCTTCAAAACCAATATAGCTGTATTGGATAGTAACAGAATCACCACTTGGAATGGAGAGGGAATAAAATCCGTATTCATTGGTTGTGGTTCCCAGTCCCAAACCCGGGATCAGGATAGAAGCGCCAATCAGGGTTTCCCCTGAGGCCTCTTCCGAAAGGGTCCCGCTGATCGTAATATCCTGCCCGATAAGCAGGGATACGGTCGCAGTTAACATCAAAGAGAAAATCAGTTTTTTAAGCATCGTCTTATAGCTTTACAATATTTAGGTGAATGGTGTCTCAATGTAGAAACGAATATTTGCTGCGAAAGTAAACAGTAATTAAACCAATGGCTCAAAAAAATCTACCAACGGTTTTAGAATTTAAACCAGTGAAGGACAGTTTCCAGTCCGTTGGCATCAGTCCGTAGTCATTTGCGTTTCTGCTTTGTATGCTTTCTAAAGAGGAACTATATTTTTGCCGTTTTGTTTTGGGAAATAAAGGAAAAATTGAGGAAATGAAGTTTGAATTACAGCGAGTAGACTCGATGATCTAAAATGGGAGGTTTTCTTTTCCTGAAAATCATTGCTGTTGGTTTCGTAATCGCCGAATTCATTCGGCTCGACGCACCGAATGAATTCGGTGGGTACGGGTTGATGATCCAAACAAATTTCCCTAAAAGGATTAGTTTTGCATTTTCAAATCAAAATTCAGTTCAAAACCATTAACCTTTGTCACCACAAAAAAGAGCATACCGGGATTTACATATAGCCGTTTTCCTGTTTGGTTTTACAGCAATTTTAGGAGATTTGATCTCCTTGTCGGCTCTCAATTTGGTATGGTGGCGGGTGTTGATCACTTCGGTTAGCTTGTTGTTTTTGGTTAAATGGAGACGGTTATTAAAGATGCCCGGACATATGCTTTTGAAATATACGGGCATAGGGGTGGTCGTTGGTTTACATTGGATGACCTTCTTTGGATCCATTAAGCTGGCCAATGCTTCAGTGACCCTGGTTTGCATGGCTACCACTTCATTTTTCACCTCTTTGCTGGAACCGTTAATTTTAGGGAGAAAGGTCCGGTTATATGAGATTGTGCTCGGTGTTTTTATCATTCCGGGCATGATCCTCGTGGCCAATAATATAGAGGTTTCCATGATGGCCGGTGTTTGGGTTGGGTTGTCCTCAGCGCTGCTGGCTTCGCTGTTTTCTATTTTGAATAAGAAACTGATCAGCAAGGCCAGTGAGTTGGATATTACCTTGATTGAAATGAGTAGTGCATGGTTGTTTATAAGCATTGTGATCTTTGTAATGACTTTACGAAGCGGCACCATGCCAGAAATAATGCCTTCGCCAACTGACTGGGTTTATCTATTCATACTGGCGCTTTTATGTACCACTTTTGCCTATGTGCTTGCCCTCAGGTCATTGCACCATTTATCGGCTTTTGCTTCCAACCTGACCATCAACCTGGAACCTGTATATGGCATCATCCTTGCCTGGCTGATCCTCAACGACAGTGAAGATGTTACGCTAGGTTTTTACCTGGGAGGGTTGATCATAATTGCGAGCGTTTTTAGTTACCCGTTCTTCCGGAAACGTTTTGGGGGATGATAAATACTATTTCTTCAAGAAATAGTATTTATTGAGCAGTAGTGTTCCAGGCTCAGAAATACAGTTTCCGTGGGATTTTAACCGCAGGGTACACTGCGAAGGCACAGGGTTTACAGAGTTTGCAAAATCACCTGCTTTAAAAGCACTTTTTTTCCAAAAAACTGTATTTCTTTAAAAATAATTTTCCTTTCATAAGTGTCTGATTATCATTACTTTTACATTTAGTATTCAAAATTTTATATTTTAAATTTCAGGTGGCTGCAACCCTTTTTGCAAACTTCTGTCTATAATGTTAGAAATCACCTGACGCTTTTTATTCTTAAAAGATTGGACTACAATAACACACACCGGGAGCTTATTGAGGACTGCAAACGTGGACAAAGGAAAGCCCAGTTTGAATTATATCGTTTGTATTCTAAAGCGATGTTCAATATATGCTTGCGGATGTTGAGAAACGAGGCTGATGCCGAAGATGTACTCCAGGCTTCTTTTGTAGATGCTTTTACAAAACTGGATACATTCAGGTTTCAATCATCAATAGGAGCCTGGATCAAAAGAATTGTAGTAAACAACTGTATCAACTTTTTAAAACGCCGGAAACTCTCGATCGTTGAAATGAATACCAACGTTTTGAGTATCGAAACTCCAGAGGAAGAAAGTTATTCATTGCCTCACAATATGAGTATCGATAAAGTTAAATCAGCCATGATGAAGCTGCCTAACGGTTATCGTATCGTTTGTTCGCTTTATCTGCTGGAAGGCTATGATCACAAAGAGATTGCTGAAATCCTGGATATTTCGGAAGCAACTTCCAAATCCCAGTTTTCCAGGGCCAAAAGAAAACTAAGAAGCATGCTAGCAGAGGATTGACGAAGAGGATGATTGGAAAAGGCAAAATATAAAATTGAAAAAACAAAAATCAATCTCATTTAATTTAATTGTAATAAAGAGATTGACATTTGAAAAAAGGTATTGTAAATAAATAAGATTCAAAAGCAAGAAATAATGTCACAGGATCGTTTAGAAGAATTTATTGTTAAACACCGGGAAGACTTCGATGATGCCATTCCTTCTCTGAAGGTTTGGGCGGAGATCGACGGTCACCTCGACAAAGTGAAGCCGATCCGCAGAAGGAAGGTGTGGATGATTACGAGGGTCGCTGCTGCGGTGGTATTCCTGTTGATCGCCGGTGGAGTCATTGGTAATTTCATGACTGCTGACAATAATCAAGCTGTGGCCCTAAATCCGGAGCTGCAGGAAATGGAAGCTTTTTATTCCCAGCAATTTGACAAAAAATACGCGCAACTGACCAGTTTATATCATGATGAAACTATCGAAAACGATTTGAGTCAGGTAGATGTTTTCCTTGAAGAGTTGAAACAGGAACTAGCCAAGGCCCCTAAAGGTTCTGAAGAACGAATTATTGAGAATCTTATTAAGAGTTATCAATTAAAAATTCAAATCCTTGATCGGGTACTGGAAAGAATCCAGAATGATCAAACAGAAGAAAAAACACAAACAGATGAGCGCAAGAGTATTAGCATTTAAAGTTCTCCTGCTCGGGGTGCTTTTAGCTGCGATGCCGATAAAGACGTGGGCGGATGGACATTTTCGTAAATACACTAAGGAAATCAAGAGAGAGTTTAGCATCACACCTCGAGGCGATGTCCACATCAGTAATAAATACGGCCAGGTGGATATCAGGACATGGGAAAAGAACAGAGTCAAAGTAACCGTTGAAATAGTCGTAAACGCAGAAAATGAATCAGCGGCCCAGAAAGTATTTAACCGGATAGATGTCAAATTCAAGACGAGTAATACCGAAGTTAGTGCCGTAACGATGATTGAAGAAACCAAAAATAAATGGTGGGATTGGTCATCAGGACAATTGGATTATGCCATAAATTATCAGGTTTATATGCCTGCATCGGCAAATCTTTCCCTTGATAATAAATACGGTGAAGTTTATGTGAGTAGTATTTCAGGAGACGTTGACCTGTCTTTGAAATATGTCAACTTTATTATCGACGCGCTTTCCGGAAGCTCAACCTCTTCACTCGGCAACAGCAACGGATCCATTGGAAGTGTCAATAATATGAATCTGGCCATAAAAAGCGGCTCAATCAGTATTGGAGAAGTTAATAATATGGAGATCGGTAGTAAGTCTGCCACAGTTAATATCGGGAAAGCGAAACTGGTCGTATCCAATACGAGTTATGATAATTACACCATCGGTACAATCGTGGAATTACATAATGATGGGAAGTTTGATAATTTTGAAATTGGAGGCGCTGATGATATTTTCATGGAATCTAGTTACTCCAATGTCATTTTTCAGGATATCAATAAATACCTGATTCTGGACCTCGATAATTGCAATGCAAGTATCAATAAGCTGTCTACTTCATTTAAGGAAGCCAAACTCATCGGTAATAACACAGATTTTCAAATGGTGCTGGAACCCGGTATCATGTATCAGCTGGATGCTTTTGCCGATTATGCTAAAGTGGAATACCCTAAACAGATGTCAGTGACCTACGAAGAAGAAGAATCAACGACCTATGCTGTGAAAGGTGTTCAGGGAGCAAAGTCAGGAAGTGCTCCTTTTGTCAAAGTCAGATTGAAATACGGAAGTCTTAAAATGACATATTAAAGTAAAAAATACACTAAGTTGATACTTAGTAGACGGAAAAGCGGCTATTTAGCGGCAGGTTGCCCCTGAATAGCCGCTTTTTTTTATATCTTTAGCCCTTTAAACCAACTGCACAAACCGGTGAGGAAAAGAAATATTAACGTTGACCTTAAATCCATAGATGGGTACTTCAAGGCAGGAATCTCTGTCGATTGTGTGATCTTTGGGTTCGACGAAAATGAACTGAAAGTATTGTTGATGCGGTGCAACATGGAGCCTTATGTTGGACTATGGTCGCTTATTGGAGATATGGTTCAAATCGATGAAGGCATTGATGAAGCGGCACATCGAATTTTAAAATATCGTACCGGTCTCGAAAACGTCTACCTGGAACAAGTTAAAACCTTTGGGTCTACAGAGCGCCATCCACTTGGACGGGTAGTTTCCGTAGCATATTACTCCCTGGTCAAAATCAGTGATTATAAAGTGAGTACCACTTCCCGCTATCTGGAGGAAGAATGGCAAAACATTTATAATGAAGCGCACTGGCACAGTATTGATGATATTACGGACCTGGCCTTTGATCATAATAAGATCCTTGACGAATCTTTAAAAAGCCTTCGGAAACACGTTAGGGAAGAACCTGTTGGGTTCAACTTGCTTCCTGAAAAATTCACCCTTTCCCAACTGCAGAATTTGTACGAAAGGATTCTCGGTGTCAAACTGGACAAGCGTAACTTCCGCAAGAAGATCCTCAATATGAAGTTGCTGAAAGACATCAAAGAGACCCAGCAAAATGTAGCCCACCGACCTGCAAAACTCTATTCTTTTGACGAGGAAAGATATCAGCAGTTAATAGAGAAAGGGTTGATTTTTGATCTTTAATGGAAAGAGTTGTTTTGAGGTTTTAACCACAGTGAGCACAGAGAAGACACAGTGATTCTATTATTTCACGGGGTCTGTATGAATTTACTTTGGAGCGAAAATATTTATAAATGGTTTTGTACCAAACCATTGCCTAATATATAAAGGACATGTTCCCAAAGTTTATCTAAATAGATCATTTGTTTATTTTCCTTAACAAAGACGTCCTCTTTTAAGGAATTAATTTTTGATTTTGAAATTCTGTAGAGGGTTGCACCTGTTCCCATTTATACTGAGTTGGTAAAAAAATATCAATTTTGGAAAATTTAGGACTGTCGACTGCTTACTGAAGACTATTAAGTTTCTCATTATTCGCATGCCTGTCCGCATCCCTTTTCGTTTTTTTCTCCAGGCTTTTCTGTAAAACTTCCGTCAGGTCAACGCCTGTTTGATTGGCGAGGCAAATCAGGACAAAAAGCACATCAGCCATTTCGTCTCCAAGTTTATCTTTTGCTTCGGCTTCCAGCGTTTTGGTTTTAAAGGACTGTTCCCCATATAGTCGTGCCATCAGACGGGCGACTTCGCCTACTTCTTCAGTCAGAATGGCCATGTTGGTGAGTTCGCTGTAATACCTGACTCCAATGGTCGTGATCCACTGGTCTACCGTTTCCTGAGCTTGTTTAATGGTCATGTTTTGTCCTTTTTATTCTTTTACCTTAGAATCAATGATAATGGTTACAGGCCCGTCATTTAATAATCCCACTTTCATATCAGCACCGAATTCTCCGGTTTGTATTTTTTTTCCGGTAACGGAAGATAAATGAGCTACAAACTTTTCATACATAGGAATGGCAAAGTCTGGTTTTGCGGCGCGGATATAGGACGGACGGTTGCCTTTTTTTGTGCTGGCATGAAGGGTAAACTGACTAACGACAATTATATCACCATCGACATCCATAACCGATCGGTTCATAATCCCGTTTTCGTCATTGAAGATTCTGAGATTGCTGATTTTTTTACAAAGCCATTCCGTATCTTCCTGGGTATCTGCATCCTCGATACCAAGTAATACCAATAATCCGGTTTGAATAGAAGCATTTACTTTTCCTTCAATGGTTACGGAAGCTTCACGAACTCTTTGAATAACTACGCGCATGTTGGTTTTAAGTTTTGTTCTTTTCAAGAGTTTCTTAACTCTTTCTAATATTCAAATCTAACGAGTTTCAAACGATTGCGACGCTCACTCGGTACAATGAATCTACGGCTATCAAGTTGTAATCCTTCACGGAAACGCATACGTAACTCCAGCCCTTCTGTGTTCATGACACTGTTGCGGTCGCCATTGCCCAGGCCATCCAAAATATATTCGCTGATGGTATTCTCCTGCTTGATCTCGTCATTGAAGAGCAATTTAATATTTCCGGGTGTTTTAAAGGAGAAGTAAGAAGAATAAACACCGAAATCATTTTGGGAGTATTGCTTTTTATACAGGATGGTTTTCCAATGTAAGGCTCCGTTAGGGTGAATGGAGATGACCATGATATTATCGAAATAAAGATCCCGGCTGGGATGTCTCGCGCTAGCGTAGGGTAGCCTGTTTACATTGCTGTAAGTGGTAGGAGCACGTGAAAATTCTTTTACTTTTTCCACAAACATTAAAATGCCACCATCTCTGCGGATGACGCTTTCACGGAGTTCGGCTTCTGAAATTCCTAAGTGTTTTTTGGGTTTTTTATCCATAAAATCGGCCATGAATTCCACTTCGAATGGCTGGTGTTTAATGGTTTTAGCCTCCGGATTTTCAGGGTCCACGCTCATGTAGTAATAACCGATGGCTTTTTCCCTGTTTTTATCAGAATACAAACCACCGGCAACAAGCTGGTTATTCAGATCATCAACAGAAAACCAAACATCAAAGGTGAGCAAGTCACCCATCTGGATATTAAATTGCTTTACGTCCTCTCCAACTCCATCATAGTGGTATACGATAAAATGATGATCTTTCCGTCGTGACACAAAATTGTCTTTACTTCTTACCAAAAACATCTCGCCATTATTACTCACCAGCATTTGGGTATAATGTTGTTCACGAAAGTAATTTTCAGGAGCAAAACTCTTCTCCCACATCAGGTTCATGCTATCGACATCAAAACACAGAAGTTTGAATTCTTCCTGCCTTTCCAGGTAATAAACCAACACTTTACTACGGTCCTGAGATTGGATGATGTCAAAGTTTGGGGTAAACGCATAGGAGGAAAGTTCTTTGAAGGTCAGCGAATCACGCAAATTTGCCGCAGGATCATATTTATGGGCTTTCAGGAAAGTGCGTCCTCTGTTTTTGAAATAGTAGAATACGGTGAAATCAAATTTTGAGGCAGTGATCCCAAGAATCTTTGGATTTCTTTTATCTAATTCAAGGTCTTTTTCCCAGGACAGTTTCAATTGCCTGTTAAATCCCTGAACCTGAAAAGTGGTGGTTTTGTCGCGGAATAAAAGCGTTTGTCCAGCAAGTTCACCAATGATCTCGTAAGAAATATCATTGTAAATAGGAACATCCTCAGAAATGACGATTCTTTGCCCCCGGGCGGGCATGGTGAAAAGGGGTAACATAAGGATTAAAACGAACACCTTTAATTGAAACCCTTGTGTATAGTAATTATTCAAAGGATCGGCTCCAGACCTCGAATGGAGATTGTTGTAATTCAAAAATTGTATCATAGCTTTTTTTTTAATAACGTGTTTTCAAAAGATGGGGTTGAAAAAAACTCTATTTATACACCTAAATTAGTGTTTTTAGTACTTAAAAAACAGGAAGAGTTCAAAATACTCCTGTAATTGTCTTTATTTTGCGGGGCAAAACAAGAAATACAGATACGAGATGAGCAAGCGAAACAAACTTCAAAAATTTGCGGAGCTACTTTCTTTTCCGAATGTTTATGAAAATTTTGAAGCGAAGAATCCGCAATTGACCGGGTTGAATGCCGTGCCTGTTGACATGAGGGGAAAGTGGGCAAAAGAGCATTTTGGTAATGACAATCCGATCGTGCTTGAGCTTGCCTGTGGTCGCGGGGAATACACCCTGGGTATGGCGCGAATGATGCCCGATAAAAATTTCATTGGGGTGGACATCAAAGGAGCCCGTATCTGGAAAGGAGCAGGCATTGCTTTAGAAGAGGAATTGAATAACGCCGCATTTCTGAGAACCCGTATCGAACAGATCGCTCATTTTTTCGCTGCCGGAGAAATCGATGAGATCTGGATTACCTTTCCTGATCCTTTTTTGCGAAAAAGCAAAGCCAATCGCAGACTTACCTCCGCCCGATTTCTCGGGGAGTACAAAAAGATCCTGAAAAAAGATGGTCTGATCCATTTGAAAACGGATTCACCGCAACTTTTTGAGTTTACGCTCGAAACGCTGGAAACATATGAAGGTGCCGAAATCCTTTACCAGGATGCTGATATCTATTCCAAACCGTTGCCCATCCCGGAACTTGGGTTAAAGACCTATTATGAAGGCTTGCACATCTCGGGAGATGATACGATTAAGTATGTGCGGTTTAGGATTGTGTAGCTTAGGTTACTAGTTTCTGGTTTCTGGTTTCTGGTCTGGTGGGTTTGGGTATTTTGTGTCAGAAAAATTATCCTTTTAAAATAAGTATTTAATTCTTCATATTTGGACTGAAAGAGCGCCAGGTAATTCGTCTTTGCGAGCCTTGGGCATTCCTTGCGTACATTGCGGTTAAAAGAAAAACGGAGCTTCTTTTTTTACTCAGAGAACCATTATCCACTTTTTTTCAAAAAAATTTACTTTTTCCCAACCACCTCCTATTTTCTTCCGTGAGTGTAAGTGTAAAGCAGAAATTACGAACCAATTATTTGAAAAAAATATCCTGAAATGAAATGACCATAAACTTTATTAATCATATTATTCACAGTTGATTAAAAAAGTTTATGGTAAAACGAAGTGGTTACATCTGGTTTTAAAATTATTAATCACTTCATTTTCAACGATATTAAAAATTTAAAAAACAGATGAATAAATTGCTATTATCTCTTGGAATGCTGCTGTTTGCAGTGATGGCTTTTGCCCAGATCACCGTTAATGTTGACGGTTACGTAGTCGATCCCAATGGGAGTGGTGTAGAAAATGTCACGGTCTATATTACAGTAGATTCCACCAACACCTTTTTCTCTTATTACAACACCGTTGAGACTGATGCCAATGGTTATTTTTCTGATAGCTTCAGCGTTCCCGAAAATATGACACAGGGTGCTGTGATGATCAGTATCATAAACTGTGACAACAACTGGACCTCTCAAATGGCCTACTGGTCGCCGCCGAGTACTGATATTTCTGTCACTTTCCTCTATTGCAATATTAATTGTTCCGTGGAAATCGACGGATCCAATGCAGGCGGACTCACCGCTAATGCTTCCGGAGTGCCACCTTTCACCTATGCCTGGAGTAACGGAGCAGCTACGCAGTCCATTATGAACATTCTACCTGGCAATTACTGCGTGACCATTACTGACGCTAACGGTTGCCAAAGTGAGGACTGTTATTATTATGATCCAAATGGAGGAAATGATACACTGTGTTATGCATATATCCTTGTTGACAGTACTAATGTCCCGGGAGTAAGTCTTACGGCCATTGCAGATGGAACTGCCCCTATAACTTATATGTGGAGTACAGGTGAATTGACTTCAAGTATCCTTGTGGATGTGCCCGGTGAATATTGCGTTACAGTTACCGATGCTAATGGTTGTGAGTCTGTGGATTGTTTTGATTATAATAATATCTGGTGTTACACAAATGTGTACATCGGCGATGCATCCATATTTGCTGAAGCTAACGGAACTGCGCCTTTTACCTATTTGTGGAATAATGGCGTAACAACCCAAAGCTTTGTTCCAATGGCATCTGGAAATTACTGCGTTACAGTTACCGATGCTACCGGATGTGTTTCTTCCGACTGTGGGTATTACCAATTTGGTGGTACCGATACCCTCTGTTACGTTTACATCCTTGAGGACAGCGTGAATGTCTTTGGTACAGGATTGCTGGCGGTACCAAGCGGTACGGCTCCTTATACATTTGCCTGGAATAACGGCGCTGCAAGTCAAAGTATTGTTGTGACAGAAACAGGAGAATACTGCGTGACCATGACGGATGCCAACGGATGTTCATCCAGTGCCTGTTGGTATTACCAGGCTGGCGGCGGTAACGATACGCTTTGTTATGTGACTATTGACTTGGTTCAGGGTGGAACCTGGCTAAATGCGACCGCTTCCGGAACGGCACCCTTTACTTATGTCTGGAATAATAATGCTGCCACAGCCAGTATTCCTTTGGAAGATAATATAGTCTACTGTGTGACCATGACGGATGCCAATGGTTGTTCGGCTACGGCTTGCTACGATAATACGCTGCCCGGAATTGAAGGATTCGTATTTCTCACCGACAGTATGAATATTGATCCTTTATCCGGAGTAGTCAATCTATATGCTCTGGAAGGAGATGGAGCCAACTTACTGGAAACCGTTGCTTTCGCTTCGACAAATGCCGGCGGATATTATCAATTCGAGAATCTCAATCCGGGCGATTATCTGGTCCAGGCGATTTTAGATCCGAATATTCCGGCCAGTGCCGATTATCTGCCGACTTATCACTTTAGTGCTGAATTCTGGGATGACGCTGACGTCATTACCCTACCGGACAATCAGAATGTATTTTACAGCATCATGATGATTCCTGTCGATCCGGATGGAGCCGGACCTGGTATTATCGGCGGAGGTGTATTTGACGAGGAAGGTTTCTGGGGAGGTCATGGTGATGATGAAAGAGACAACCCAATGGCGGATGTGGAAGTAATTCTGCACAACGGTGCGGATGTTCCCGTGGCCTATGTTATGACTGGCCCGGACGGTACTTTCATGTTTGAAGACCTGCCCTACGGTACATATACTTTGTATGTTGAAATTCCGGGAATAGAACAGGGAGAAAAAACGGTAACGATAAGCCCTGATAATGAAACGGTCAATAATGTGGCTTTCATCGTGGAAGGTACTGAAATCACAACAGCTACCCGTGAGGTTTTATTAACGGATGAATTTGTCGGCCTTTATCCAAATCCTGTGAAAAACGTGCTCCAGGTAGAGGTTAATATGCCTTTACGTAAGATCATTGGATATCAGGTTGTAAATTTAACAGGACAAGTTGTGGCTGTTCAATCCTTTAGTGCGGGAGATGTAGATGTTTCAAATCTTTCTCCGGGCGTTTATGTTCTAAAGGTTCAAACTACAGAAGGGGTTTTAGCAGCACAATTTGTCAAGAATTAATGGCTAAAATCAGGCAACAGAAAGTTTGATGATCACCCGGTTTATGAAAATCCCGAATTTTGGCTTTAGCTAAAATTCGGGATTCATATACCAGATAATTGTTTTAATGAACCCGGAACCTCGATTAATTAAAGATTGTATCAAAGGTAAGCGTCGGGCACAGTTTGAATTGTACAAATTGTGTTATCCCATTCTAATGGGTGTTTGCAGGCGATACAGAAGTAACGAGGATGAAGTGGCTGCAATGCTCAATGCAGGTTTTTTGAAGATACTGAATAATCTTAAAAAGTATTCCCGGGATGTCCCGTTTGCTGCATGGATAAAACGCATCATGATCAATTTACTGATCGATGATTTCAGGAAGAACAGAAAGGAGAAAAGCAAGATTGTTTACAAAGAGACGAATGTGCTGATAGCCGAAGGTAAGGCGGTGGATTTCAATGAAGCGGAGAAATATTTTGATGCGGACCACATTGAGCAAATGGTAAAATCACTTCCGGAGATAGCCTGCCAGGTTTTTAATTTGTTTGCCGTTGACGGTTATTCACATAAGGAGATCGCCGGGCAGTTGGGAATATCAGAAGGAACCTCCAAATGGTATTTATCCGAAGCGAGAAAAAAGATGAGGGAACAATTGTCCAATGAATTGAAAAAATCAAAAGTAATATAAGCAATGAACAGGCTTGATGATTTTGTAAAAGGAAAAATGGAGCAGCGTCAGTTTGAATTTGACCAGGCTCACTGGTTGCAGGCGGCTGAAATGATCGATGCCCAACAACGGCGCCGACGCAGGTTCTTTTGGATTTGGTTTTTATGCGGATTGGTTGTCTTGACAGGTACCAGTTATATTTTGTGGAAACCTTCCGCAACATACAACCATTCTGTTCAAACAAACCTTTCGGGAGAAACCTCCCCCCAAATCATCAATGTTGAAGACGAAAAAGGTGAGGTGAAAATTGATTTATCCCAAAATGAAGTGCTTGAAACCATGACAAAAGAGGAATCCGGGAACATAATGACTTCCAGAGACAATGAAGAAGTTGACGAAGGATCATCCGCAAAAACACAACGAGTATCTGATGAAAAAATGACTGCCTTTGAGCCGCTTCAAACCACCTCCCCGAAAATCATTGCACCTATTGAGTTTGAGGAATCCAAAGATGCAGCTCCGCCAATAACAGCTTTGACAGAAACGACTACTTATGAATCTTTTGTCACTGATCAATTACCCGTGCTGAGTTTTGATATATTCAATACCGATAGAGAATGGCATGGAGAATTAATCGATGTTGATGACCGGCCCTTTTTTAGTTCAAAATTCGGTCTGCTTGCTTCCACAACTTTATATCCTTACGTAGGTTCTTCCGGGAAAAATGTTATTGGATTTGTAGTTGGGATTGATTATGCTAAAAGCCTAAATAAAAACTGGAGCATCGGGTTAGGAGCGCAGTACCGTTTCCGTTCGGGAACATTTACAGAAGATGACTTTTCAGAGCAAACAACCTATGCATTCAGCAGGACTGTTGAACGCTTCTATACCTTGCCGGAGCAATTGCATTTTGTGGAATTGCCATTGGCGGTGAATTATGTCAAAAACAGGCACCATTTTGGTATTGGAGTGACCACAAGTTATTTGCTTGGCGTAAAAGGGTCTTTGAACAGAGAGGGATATGGCGAGTCATTTCCACAAGGCAATGCTAATGAAGTTGTGGAAAAAGGATGGATTCAAATTACCGGGTTTAAACCATTGCACTGGGATGTTTTCGGGTCCTGGTATTTTGCAGTGAATACGGAGATGAGTTTGGGAGTTAAGGTAAATTATACGGTCGGATCTGTTTTAAAGGATCAGGCAGGTAGTATTTATTTGGAATCGAAGCCATTTTTCTTTGATGTTGGGCTTCGTTACAATTTAATTAAGCGATGAGAACTTTTGGAAGAATAAATTTCAAGGCTGGATACTTTTTTTGGGGCATGGTTTTGTTGTTAACTCAATGCACCCCTGTTGAATTACCTCCGGATGATTTAGGGGAGCTGGTTTTTGAGTTGACCATGTCGACGCAAAACGAAGATACCTATGCTTTTGGCGGAGGAGTGGATGGCTATCGCATGTTCACGTCTTTTGAACAGGACGCGGATGGAGTCTACACCTTCATTGGGGAGTTGAAAAAAGAGGATGTAAATCTGGACACCTTTCCTTCTGTGCGCTTTGAATTCCGGGATTTCCAGGCTAATCCCATAAATGTTGATGTAGAACAAGCGCTTTCTTCAGTAAGTGGATTTTACAACCAAACACTTACCGGAAGTGTAGATACGGCCTATACCGCTACGCTTTCGGCAGTTACTGGCGAAACATGTTTTGATTTTTCAGCAGAAGATCTTTCCTGGGATTTCGGAGACGGCACTTTTGGGGAAGGTTTTGTTGTGGAACATGCTTATTCAAATAACGAAGAGAGAAATATTAAGCTCGATATTAACGGGCAAGGTGGTGAACATGTCTCTGTAAGTAGAAATATTTCGTTTGAAGCCAATGCACTCACTTGCGGGGTAGATGTAAACCTCGCTTCTCAACAGAATTTTATCAGTTTGACTGTATTCCCTCTTGGAGGCATTCCTCCGTATACTTATAGCTGGAGTACAGGATCCACTTCCCAGTCAATGGTCATGATGGCAGATAGTAGTCTATTTAATGATCAATTTTGCGTCACGCTTACAGATGCTTCGGGTTGTTCATCCAGTTGGTGCGGGAATTTTTATGACAATTATCAGGTGTGTTCCGCCCAGTTTTCTTACTCAACGGGCATGGTCATAGATTCCCTGGCTGCTCCAGCCCAATATTCAACGGTAACGGTCATATACCAGGATGGTCATGGTGCGGAGTATAGGTCAGACAGGCAAATGCAAAGTAATTCCGCCTATTTTAATGTGTCGGAGATAGAAGCTTTCCAGGAAAATGAATTTGGTTACCCCACGCAAAAGTTTTTGGTGGATTTCAGTTGCGAATTGCTTTCTGCAAACGGGCAATCTATTTTAATTGATTCAGGCCAGGGTTCTATAGGTGTTGCTTATCCGGAAGATTAAGTTGAGGTTTTGACAACTAGAGCAAATTCCAATCAACAATTGAATGCGGCAAATTTAAGTTGAGTTTTGAAAGTTGTCATTTGAAAATTTCACTTGGAGTTGACAAACTCCAAAGTAGAAAAGGGGCGTCCTCTTTTCAAAGAAAATAGAACAACCCCCTTCCGTCGTCGAAAAACTACCGCGCAGTAGTGGTATTTTTCTTAGTCTGGCGTTTCATACGGCTGGTTGGAGTTTTGCGTAAACTATGCGAGTGAAAACACTTTTTAGATGCAGACGGAGGCTTTTTTGGTGGGAAGGCAGGTGATGATGGTTGATAATTGGAGAGGCTTTTTAACAGGTTTGGGCTTGCTTTTAGTTAAAATTTAAAAAAAGTGACCTAAAAAATGTCACGTTTACTCGTCTCGTGGCTTTTATATATAGAGGGAACAGCGTAGTGAGGCCGTCACTCTGAGTGACGGCCTCACTACGCTGAAAAACTAATCAATTCCATTCGCCAATGTTTCTAAAGGTCTTTTGAAAATAATCAATAAGGCAAAAAGTGAAAAAATAACTATTGGGCCAATACCAATCCAATCCAAGTCTATTGTATCTTGAAAATAATCAATTAGTCGCCCAAGTAAATAGGGAAACATAAATGAAAAACCAACCATGGTAGAGGAATACCTTATGTCACTCAGCCTGGTAACATAGCAAAGGACTATTGGGGAAATAAACATATCTGCGATGCCGATGATGAAAGCGGTAAAAAGGAAATAAGTCTCTAAGTTGTCATCAGGAATTGATGGCAGGGAGCCGGCCAAAATGGATGCGATACCCAAAAGTCCCATTGCAGTTATTATTTTCCAAAACGAGTTTCCATCCTTCCTTTTGTACCAGATCAGGAACAATATTAATCCCATTGCCAAAGAAGCTCCATATACTGTTAATTGAAACACCAAATAAGAATATTCAGAACCCAGTAATAAGAATTCTTCTCTTCCTTCAAGAAAGTCCATGAAAAAAGTCATGATGGCTCCGTCAAATCTCCAGAATAAAGTTGAGACAATCAGTATGGTCGTTATTACCAGGAAGGAATTAATTCTTCGGGGCATGCCGGTCATTTCCGCATCTAAAACCGAATCATCATCGGAGGGTTCATTTATTTTAGGTTCCAGGTTTTTTTCGATGAATTCAAATCTTTTTCTAATGAGTAGAAAAACTACAATAAACAATATGGAAGTTACGCTTATACCTCCAAAAACAAAGCTCCATCCCATTTTATGATCACGGATGAAACCTGATAATAATGGACCAAAAAGACCGCCGAGGTTAATAAAGAAAATGGCGATAAGGAACCCGAGAATTCTATTGTGCTCGGGTTTTTTATACAACCGTCCAAGAATCACCCATAAATTAGGCCTGATAAATGCAGTGCCAATGGCAATGAAAAACAGACCGATGATATTGGTGAAAAATACATTACCAAGGAGTAGAAGGCTACCAGACAAAGTAATAACAGAACCGAGTAAAATTCCTTTATCCTGTTTTAAATAAAAATCGGAAAGGTAGCCAGTCAATATTGGTAGCGTACCGATCAAAAGCAGAAACCATTGATAATATTCCGAAGCAAGGTCTCGTTCCATGTTCCACCCATCTTCCATCCTGGCATAGACAACTATTATGGGGACAATAGTATAATAACCAAGCCGCTCCAAAAGATTTAATATGGAGATAAAAAAAATGCTAACTGGTCTTGAGAATTTTCTTGGTAGATTGTTTTCCATTTGTATTGAGTATTAAAGAGGTTTTCGATTTGCCGGATGTTGTAAATGACAGCTCTAAGAGGGTAAAACTATAAAGCTGGAAAAACCTCCGGGGTTTAACTTCCTGCTCCTTGATAATGCTGCATAAAAACGACAATTATTATTGGACAAAACCTCGGAGGTTTTAATTCCAGGAGACAATGCCTTATTATTTGGTTATAATATTCTAATTGCTGAAAAGGGTATCTTTTTCCTAAAAAGATCGGCTAAATAATCGAAATTAACGCTAAAATGGTGCTGTTTAATGTCTAACGGCTGGTTAGGATTTAAGGCACAATAATCTTCAATGCCTTTTCCTTGAGTGTTATCCTCACAGGTGCTTCGCCGAGGAATTCACCATCTGCCTCCAGCAGGATAGGTGCATCTTCCAGACCTTCCACGAAGATCTCTTTAGTTTGATAACCTTCAATCTTCCGGTGATCTAAGACGCTGTTGTTATAAAAACGGTAAGCGTTGAGCAGAACACCCATTTTGGACACTTTCCCGGCGATAGTAAGGGCCAGCATCCCATCATCTGAAACGGCGTGTGGGACCAGGCTCATCCCGCCCCCGGAATATTTGCAAATTCCTGCGTTGATGGTGTAGTGGTAACCGATGTTTTCCTCGTTGTTAAACCTGATGCGGGCCTTTCTAAGGTTGTACATGAAAATGCACCGGACTATCATGAAGAGGTAAAACAGGCTGTTTTTAACTTTTTTCTTATTCTCTTCAATGTATTTTACTACAAATCCGTCGTAGGCCAGACCTGCTACGTTGACGAAATACCTGATTTTGGGAACACCGGATTGATGATATTCCAAAATGCCGACGTCCTGTTGGAAAGTTTTGCCGGAATGGACCATTTTTAACCATTGATTCATATCTCTTGGAATGCCATGGGTTTTTATCCAGTCATTTCCGGTGCCTACAGGAAGCAGCACATAGGTAATATCAGTGGAGGAAACTGTTTTTTGCATTAAAATCCCATTGGCAACTTCATGGTTGGTTCCATCGCCACCAACGGCCATTATTTTTCGAAAACCTGCTTCTGCAGCTTCAGCAACAAGCTCTATTGCGTGATCCCGGTATTTTGAATATACAATACTGGCTTCAGGAAAAGCTTCGGTGAGCATAGATTTAATGCCGGGCCACAGTCGTTGTGCCTCGCCATTGCCCGCTGCGGGATTTACGATTATATACCACTGGTTTTCGTTTTGCATCAACTTTCCTTAAGAGGGTACCTTATTGAGATTTATTAAATAACCGCTGAAAGCGAGGCATTTAATGTATTGAGAAAATAAAGAATAAAGGAACCCTGTTCCAGGTTTCAAGAGTTATGGTAATTTTCAAGGATGAAAAACGATAAAGATACTTTGAATCTATATACTCAAACCCCTAACACTAAACCCAATCACTTCTACATTTTAAATCCTGCATTTTGCATTTTAAATGGTTTTCAAAAAATCGTCAGATTTTTTGAAAACCAATAAGTGCCATCAGGTTTGCTGGAGTTAAGTCAGATGGTTTTTATCAAAACCTTTTTAAGGTCTGATTACCACAAGACGTTTGGTGACGATTGTTCGCCCCTCGGAATTGGATAAGCTATACAAGTAGGTGCCTTTTCTCAGGAAAGAAACATCTACTTTATCAACATGACTTCGGTCAATGTAATATTTTTTGTTCCACAATGGTTCCCCGATGATGTTATAGATCGTAAGGTTGTAGGTATCCTTTGGCAAGTTGGAAAATTCGAAACGTGCATTGACGATAACCGGGTTTGGGAAAGCATAAACTCCGGGTTTCAAAGCAGAAACCTGTTGTACATTGTTTACAACATCCAGAGATTTGTATTCTACACTGTTTACTATTTCGCCGGTATTATCCATTTCTACTACAGCGATGGCTTCTTTGGCTTCATTACTATAAAAATGGTATTCAACGATGGTGTCTTTTCCAAGTGCTTCCGTAATGTTTTCATCACCAATAGCTCCCAGTGCAATATCCGTTACATCCTGCCATCCGAGAAAACCTACCAGGGCATCCAGGCGTGTTTCCCTGATTTCGGTTCTTTTTTGACGTAAAACATCAAAAATACCACCGGGAATGGTCAGTGTTCCCCAGCCGTCGACAAAATAAGTCTGGTCAATGGCTACACGGATACGCAGTGAATCCGGAGTGATAGGCAGATCCTCAAAAATATTAATAGGCAGATCATCAGGCGAAAAGGCGTAAAGGATAGCCGACTCGAATTGGTCCAGATCAGCCAACTCCATCGGGGCGGTACGTTCGACGTAAGGAGGATCGAAAATGGCGGAGAGATTGAAGTTTAATCCAATAGGATCGTCACCTGCAAAACCAATCATCTGGTAGCGACCATCTACGATTTGATAATAACCTTCCCCAATACCATCGCTTGTCTCAAGCACAAAATCTGCTGCAGGAAATTGATCAGCAACGGAACCATCTTCGGCAGGCCTCACCACTCTCTGACGAGTAAAAGGTGATTGCAATGATGCAAAATTCCAGGTATGTTCACCAAAATCCGCTTGAATGTCAATATTGGACGGCATATTGTCAACTGCCGTGAATAAGGTGTCACCTATAGCAGGAAAATAATCTTCGTCAATGGTAATCTGACCGAAGGAAAAAATGCTCAAAAACAGAGCTGACAACGAGAGGTAAAATTTCTTTTGCATACGCCTGATATTGATGAAGTTGGGCTCCCAAAGGAGACAGGTTCCAAAAATAGGGATTATTTACGAAAGATGCTGTTAAGGTTTTTGGGTAATATGTTTTAAGACATGAAAAACTGAGTGAACGGTTGGTTTTGTAACTTAGCGGTCTGTTAATTTTTTCACCAAATCTGAACGATGAATATTCCTGATAAAAACAAAATCTTCCCACTGGAGCATCATGACAAATTGTGTTTTCTGAAAAACATAATCAAGAATCCAAACATCATCGTTGGTGATTATACCTATTACGATGATCTTGAAGATGTCCATAATTTTGAAAAGAACGTCAAATATCATTTCGATTTTGTCGGTGATAAACTGATTATCGGAAAGTTTTCGATGATCGCTTCTGATGTTACCTTTATCATGAACGGTGCCAATCATTTAACTGACGCCATTTCAGCCTACCCCTTTACCATTTTTGGACATGATTGGGCTGATGCCATGGAAGGCAAAACGTATCCGGTTAAAGGAGATACCATTATTGGAAACGATGTTTGGATTGGACACCATGCTACGATAATGCCAGGTGTGAAAATCGGTGATGGGGCCATAGTCGCTTCCTATGCTCTGGTAGCCAAGGATGTGGAGCCTTACACCATTGTCGGAGGCAACCCCGCAAAAGCATTGAAAAAGCGGTTCTCAGAAGAAAAGATCGCCCAATTACTGGAACTTAAATGGTGGGACTGGGACATAGAAAAAATAACTCGCCATGTGAAGGATTTGACCGGGAAAGATGTGGGGAAGCTCTTGTAGATTGAGTCCACAGTCCACAGTCTTCAGTCGGCAATACCAGTTAGCAGAGATAAAGGGCAGGTGTTGTTCAACTATAAGGTATTTAGAAATCGCAAGTTTAAAAGCTAGTTGTCAATGAAAACTACAGTGGTTCTTGTTAATGTAAGTTTTATTCTCCTTTTAATAGCCTGCTCTCAAAAGAAAAATACTGCCGAGATTCAGGTAGGCCACCAAAGCCGGGTGATCACTTATAAAATTGTTGAGAATGAAACAGATGATCTTTGTTTAGCGTGGGAGAAGCCCGAAATGGAAGAATTTTTTGACATATTCCCTTTGTTGGATAGTGTTTCGTCTATTGAATGGAATGGATGTTTTGATAATTGGAGTTGTGGTTATAAAGGAGAAGTTGTTATTGAAGGGAAAAAATATTCTTTCTCTCTGGATGCAGGTGGCTGGGTAATACTTCACAACAAGGAAAGTCAGCTCTATTATGTCTGCAGGAAAAAAGCATGCAAGAAGTATTTTCCATCCAGTAGTGCCTGTGATTCATTAGGAAATTATCTTCATTAATTTCTTTTCGATATTAAGTATTGTTTCATTCGAAGTAATTCTACCTTAGCGAACTTTGCGCATTCCTGGCGCGCTTTGCGGTTAAGTTTTTTTGCCATAAAACCAAGCCAACAGAACTGCAGATGGAGCTTTGCGACATCCCGCCGGCGGGAAACACAAAGTGTCGGGAATAATGAATATCCAATGTAGGTTTCCTAATTCCTCTGAGTTCCCTGTGCCTTCTCTGTGTTTTCTACGTTTAAAACCCGTAACTCGCAACTTGTAACCCGAAACAATTAGGACAGAACCGCAGAACCGCAAAATATCCAACCGCAGAATGTAGAAGTTAAGTTAATCCCCAAAAGCCTGGAGCTTGACCAGTTTTGCATATTCACCCTCTTGTTTCAACAGGGAATCATGCGTTCCTCTTTCCACGATGTTACCTTCACTCATGACGATGATCTCATCCGCGTGCTGGATGGTCGAAAGGCGGTGGGCAATGACGATGGAAGTCCTGTTTTTCATCAGTTCCAGAAAAGCTTCCTGTACCAGACGTTCAGATTCTGAATCCAGTGCGGAGGTCGCTTCATCGAGGATAAGGATGTCGGGGTTTTTGAGAATAGCTCTGGCAATGGTAATTCTCTGCCGCTGGCCGCCACTCAGTTTATTTCCCCTGTCACCGATGTTGGTTTGATATCCGTTTTCCGTTTGCAGGATAAAATCATGGGCGTGTGCGATCTTTGCCGCACGGATCACCTCCTCTTCTGTAACGCCCTCTTTCCCAAATACGATGTTGTTGTAAATAGTATCATTAAACAAAATCGCCTCCTGGGAAACGATGCCCATTAAGGCCCGAAGAGATTTCAACTGGTATCGCTTGATATCAGTGCCATCGATTGAGATTTCCCCCTTTTCAACATCATAAAACCTGGGGAGGAGATCTACGAGCGTTGATTTTCCTGATCCTGAAGCTCCAACAAGCGCTATGACTTTTCCTTTTGGTATCCTGATATTGATATTCCTCACCACATGACCGTCTCTGTCATTATAAGCAAAGCTCACGTTTTTGTATTCAACAGCATTTTTAAAATCATCGATATGAATCGCGTCCTGGGTATCCTTGATTGCTTCTTCGGCAAAGATAATTTCCTCAACCCGGTGAAGGGCTGCAATTCCTTTCTGAATGTTATAATAAGCTTTGGAAAATGCTTTAGCCGGATTGATCACATTAAAAAATGCCAGAAAAAATGCCAGAAACGTGGTGGCGTCCAGTGAGCCGTCAAAAACCAATTGGGAACCGTACCAAAGCAAAACAGCTGCGGTACATATGCCGAGAAATTCAGAAAGTGGTGAAGCCAGATCCCTGCGCCACAACAGACGGGTTAGTATGCTCCGGTATTCATTATTTTCCTTGCCGAATTTATCGGTTTGGTAATTTTCAGCATTGAAGCCTTTGATGATTCGCAATCCGGAAAGTGCTTCTTCTGTCATAGAAACCAACACGCCCAATTTGGTTTGAACGATGGTGGAAGTTTTTTTGAGTGACTTTCCGATGCCTCCTATCACCACTCCGGTAAACAGGATCAAAATGAAAACGAAAATGGTCAGTTTGGCACTTACGTAAAACATGAATGCGAGAGAACCCAAAATGATCAGTGGTTCCCTGAAAACCACCACTAGTACGTTGAGTATGCTCGATTCAATTTCCTGAACATCCGAGGACATTCTTGACATCATATCCCCTTTGCGCTCTTCCGAGAAAAAGGAAAGGGGAAGGTTCAGGATTTTATCGAAAATCTGGCCCCTAAGGTCACGGGTAATTCCGTTACGAACAGGGGCCATGAAGACCATGGAGAGGTAGAGGAAAATATTTTTCAGGAAAAAGACCAAAACGATAATCAGGCAGGCATAAAACAACGCTTTATCCCTGCTTTCCAGGATCAATTGACTGAATTCGTACTTGAAGTAGGGTAAAAGAGCATCCAGCCCTGTACCTAGATCCGGTTTTTCCGTTACGAGCTCTTCTTTTCCGAGCAGGATATTGAAAAAGGGAATAATAACGGGAGCACTCAAAGCAGTGAAGACTGCAGTGAGAATATTACTGATAATATTAAGTCCGACATTGAGCTTGTACCTTCGGAGGTTTCCGATCAGTCGCCAAAAACTGTTACTCACTTTCTTTAAATTCAAAATCGTTCAGGAAGCTGGTATCAAATTTCCCGCTTCTGAAACGTTCGTCTTTCATAATTTGTTTGTGAAGTGGTACAGTCGTTTTGACGCCTTCGATGATGAATTCTTCGAGGGCTCTTTCCATTTTTTTAATACATTCCTCTCTCGTCTGAGCCCGGCAGATGAGCTTAGCTATCATCGAGTCGTAATAAGGAGAAATCGTATAACCGGTATAAACATGTGTGTCCACACGAACACCATGCCCTTTAGAGCTGTGGAAGGAAGTAATATTCCCCGGATGAGGGCGGAAATCATTATAAGGATCCTCCGCATTGATCCGGCATTCCATCGCATGTCCGTGAGGCAGGTATACTTCACCGGTAATGGGTTCGCCCGCGGCGATTTTTATTTGTTCTTTAACGAGATCATGGTCAATGACTTCCTCCGTTACGGGGTGTTCTACCTGGATACGGGTATTCATTTCCATGAAATAAAAGTCTTTATTCTTATCCACGAGGAATTCCACGGTACCGAGACCTTCATATTTGATGGCTTCTCCGGCTTTTACAGCGGCAACTCCCATTCTTTCGCGAAGGTCAGGATCCATAAAAGGAGAAGGGCTTTCTTCGATCAGCTTTTGGTGTCTCCTTTGGATGGAACAATCTCTTTCTGAAAGGTGGATCACTTTGCCGTACTGATCTCCGGCGATCTGGAATTCAATATGGTGAGGTTCTTCTACGAATTTTTCGCAATATACTCCGTCGTTACCAAAAGAAGCTTTTGCTTCTGTCTGGCACATATCAAAGTTCTTTTCAAATTCCTCTTCTTCCCATACGATCCGCATACCTTTTCCTCCACCACCGGCTGTTGCTTTCAGGATGACCGGATAACCGATCTTTTTGGCAACTTCCAGCCCGTGTTTGGCATCTTTAAGCAAGCCATCGGAACCTGGCACAACAGGAACACCTGCTTTGATCATGGTTTCTTTGGCAGTAACTTTATCCCCCATTTTTCGCATTTGTTCGGGCGTAGGGCCAATGAACTTAATGCCGTATTCCTTACAAACTTCAGCAAAGTCTGCGTTTTCAGCAAGGAATCCGTAACCGGGGTGTATGGCATCGGCATTGGTGATTTCCACTGCTGCCATAATTCTTGGAATATGAAGGTAAGAGTCCGTAGAGGAGGCCGGGCCAATGCAAACAGCTTCATCGGCAAAACGTACGTGAAGGCTGTCTCTGTCAGCGCTGGAGTAAACGGCAACTGTTTTGATGCCCATTTCTCTACACGTTCGAATCACGCGCAATGCTACCTCTCCTCTGTTGGCTATGAGTATTTTTTTAAACATGCTCCTAGTCGGTTTAATTTTTAAAGATCAAAGCACAAAGTACTGAGCGGCCGGTTTTTATTAAAAATATTGGTTAGTAGTTATAAACCGGCCTGCAAACTTTGGTCTTTAGTTTTAACTCGGATCAACGAGGAAAAGCACCTGATCGTATTCAACAGGCTGAGCGTCTTCCACCATGACCTTAACGATCTTGCCGGAGACTTCAGATTCAATTTCGTTGAACAGTTTCATCGCTTCAATAATACATACCGGGCTTCCTTTTTCAATTGTGTCACCCACTTTAACATAAGGAGGTTTATCAGGAGAGGAAGAGCGGTAGAAAGTTCCTACCATTGGGGATTTTATTTCCAGGTAGTTACCTGCGCCTTCATCAGATGCTTCAGGTGCAGGGGCGCTTGCTGCTTTCTCAGCTGGAGCGCTGGCCGGAGCTGCCGCAGGTGGTGCTGCAACGGGAGCTGCAGGAGCTGCGGGTATGATGGCCTGAGGAGAAATAATTTGTGATTTAGCGTTCTGTTTGTTGTAATGTTTAGTCCGAACAGATAATTCGAACTCGCCATCTTTCAATTTGAATTCTGAAAGATTTGATTTGCTCAATTGCTTGATGAGCTCTTGAATCTCTTTAAAAGTCATGTTTATTACTTTTTAACTCGTTCCACGTAAGATCCTGTAGCTGTGTCGACCTTTACCCAGTCTCCTACATTTATAAACAAAGGTACACGAATTTCAGCACCTGTTTCAACAGTTGCCTTTTTTTGTGCATTTGTCGCTGTATTTCCCTTGGCACCTGGTTCCGTATAGGTGATTTCAAGCTCTACATACTGCGGCATCTCAAGCGTCAACGGAAGTTCATTCTCAGCGTGAAAAAGGATATCAACCATCATACCTTCCTTAATGAGAGCGGCATTAGGTATCATTTCTTCCTGCAAAGAGACCTGTTCATAAGTTTCATTATTCATGAAATTATACCCCATGTCATCATTGTATAAGAACTGATATTTGCGTCTTTCTACCCTGATTTCATTGATCTTATGACCGGCAGGAAAAGTATTGTCAATAACCCGGCCCGTTGTAAGACTTTTGAGCTTTGTGCGAACAAAAGCTGCTCCCTTTCCAGGCTTTACATGCTGGAAGGATACAATGGTATAGGTATCATTGTTGAAATCTATACACAATCCGTTTCGGATATCTGAAGTACTAGCCATTTTTTATCAATTTTTAATAAAGCGGTGCAAAGATACAAAAATTAAATTGCCCACTTAAGGTAAACCGCTCCCCAGGTAAAGCCTCCGCCGAAGGCCGTAAGGATGATATCATCACCCTTGTTTAACTGGTCTTCGTAATCCCAAAGGCACAATGGCAGCGTTCCTGCTGTTGTATTTCCGAATTTATGGATATTGACCATTACTTTCTCCATGGGGAAATCAGCCATTCTGGAAACTGTCTCAATAATCCGGCGATTGGCCTGGTGAGGCACCAGCCAATTAACATCATCTATGGACAAATTGTTTCTCTTCATTATTCGGGTCACTACATCAGACATGCCTTTTACAGCAGCTTTAAAGACGGGACCTCCTTCCTGCTGAACAAAATGCTCTCTTGCAAGCACCGTTTCTGCATTGGCAGGATAGCGGGACCCTCCGGCTTTTTGTTTGAGGTATTTTTCTCCGACACCGTCACTGTGCAGGATAGCATCGCGGACGACGTTTTCCCCTTCACTTGATTCCAGCATTACTGCCCCGGCACCATCGCCGAAAATCACACAGGTAGTACGATCGGTATAGTCGATGATAGAAGACATTTTGTCAGCACCGATGATGATCACTTTTTTATATCTTCCGGCAGAAATGAAACTTGCGCCCGTTTCGAGAGCGAATAAAAACCCTGAACAGGCTGCACTCAAATCAAAGGTAAATGCATTTTTCATGTCCAGTTTGTGAGCAATAATATTGGCGGTATCCGGAAAGATCATATCCGGAGTTACTGTAGCACAAATGACAAGGTCAACTTCTTCAGGGGAGGTGTTGGTTTTCTCTAAAAGTCCTTTAGCGGCCTCAATACCCATCACCGATACACCTTTGCCTTCCCCTTTGAGGATTCTTCTTTCTTTAATCCCTGTGCGAGTGGTGATCCACTCGTCACTTGTCTCAACCATAGTTTCAAGTTCCTGGTTGGTCAGCACGTAATCTGGAACGTAACCATGAACTCCTGTAATAGCTGCTCGGATCATTGTCAATGGTTTATCTTATAAAATCGCGCGCAAGGTATGAAAAAACTTTCTTGAATCATTAAAATTCGTATTTGTCTTGGAGAATTTGAAATTTATCTTTACAGTTTTATATCTTTTCGTAGCTTTGTACGATTTTTTGAGGGCGGCATATTAATTAAGATGGATTTACGATCTCAGATAGACATTGAACGACTTCCTCAGCATATTGCCATAATTATGGATGGAAATGGCCGATGGGCCAAGGAACATAATATGCCAAGGGTGTTTGGACACCGAAATGGTGTTAAAGCAGTTCGGGAAGCCACCGAGGCTGCTGCTGAGATCGGTATCAAGTATCTTACCTTGTACGCTTTTTCCACTGAAAACTGGAAACGGCCAAAATATGAGGTAGGAGCATTGATGAAATTATTGGTGGATACCCTCGATAAAGAGGTTGAAACCCTGAATAAGAACAATATAAGATTGAAGGCCATCGGAGATCTGGAAAGATTGCCCGCCAGGACCTTAAAAGCCCTTAAAGAAGGGATTGAATCCACAAAGAATAATGACAGGATGACACTTGTGCTTGCGCTGAATTACAGTGCAAAATGGGAGATTGTTGAGGCAACCAAAGCAATTGCTCAAAAAGTGAAATCAGGTTCCATTGAGCCGGAAGATATTAATCAGCAATTATTTTCCAATTCGTTGAGTACAAGTGGTATCCCTGATCCGGAATTGCTTATCCGAACCAGTGGAGAAAACCGGCTCAGCAATTTTTTACTATGGCAAATGGCTTATGCCGAATTGTGTTTCATGTCCGTTTACTGGCCCGATTTTGATAAAAATAAGCTTTACGAAGCCATTTTAGAATTCCAAAGCAGGGAACGCCGTTTTGGTAAAACCAGTGAACAGTTGAAGTCATAACGCTAGTTGGCAGTTAGAAGTACCAATCGGCAGTCGGGTTGAGAGAAAAGCGTTTGGGGGTGAACGGTTTTATGTCCAAAATCGTCAATCTCATTCAATCTCTATCAATCGCTGGCTCCTGCTAAAAACGGATACTTAAATTAACGGATACAACCTAAACAAGAAATTAAGCCTCTTTTTGGTGAATAAAACTTATGCAATGTTTTGTGCCTCCTTTTGGAGAGGAAGAACATTTGTTTAAAAGATCAGAGAAATTTATGAGAAGAGTATTTTTGGCACTCCTTTTTGTCGCTTCTTTTACCGGGCTTTTTGCCCAGACAACTGAGGACTTGCCGGTATATGAATATGGTACCCCGGAAGAGTATGAAATTGGAGGGATCAAAGTATCAGGAGCGGAATACAGTGATGATAATGCTATCATCGGTGTTTCGGGATTAAAAGTAGGAGACAAAATCCGTGTACCTGGTCCGGATATTCCCCAGGCGATTAAAAAATTATGGAGACTGCGCCTTTTTACGGATGTACAGCTCCTAAAGGAAAAAACCATCGGTGATGTTATATTCCTGGAAATTGTCGTTCAGGAACGCCCTCGTTTATCCAAACATTCCTTCAAAGGGGCTAAAAAATCAAAACATGACGACCTGAATGAGGAAGTCAATAAATTTATCCTCAAAGGTGGAATCGTTACCGAGAATGTCAAGGCTAATGCCGCTGAGGCTATTGAAAAATATTACATTGATAAGGGATACCTCGATGTAAATGTGACTGTAGATGAATTTCCCGATACCGCAAGGATCAACGCTGTAGGGTTGATCTTTAATGTAGACAGAGGAGAGCGTGTGAAAATTGCAGATATTGTTTTCTCCGGGAATAGGAATTTGTCTTCCCGTAAGGTGCGTAAGCAAATGGAGAACACCAAACGCAAAAAACGCATCTTTGCTTCCTCTAAATTTATCAAACAAGATTACCAGGCGGACAAAAAAAGCATAATTGCCCATTACAATACCATTGGGTATCGTGATGCGAGAATTTTGGGAGATACCATGTGGCGTAATGAAAAGGGACAGGTCGTTCTGCAAATCGACCTGGAAGAAGGAAATCAATATCACTTCCGTAACATCACCTGGAAAGGGAATTCCATTCATGAAGAGGAAAGGCTCGAACAGATTCTCGGGATTAATGCCGGAGACATCTATAACCAGGAATTGCTCAATACCCGTCTGAGTTTTAGTCAGGATGGTCGCGATGTGAGCACCTTGTATATGGATGATGGTTATTTGTTCTTCCAGGTAGATCCTGTCGAGGTGGCCATTGAAGGTGATTCCATCGATCTTGAGATCAGAATTTATGAGGGGCCGCAGGCAACCATCGATAAGGTTGTTATTGCAGGAAATGACAGAACTCACGAACATGTAATCCGTAGGGAGCTGAGAACACTGCCGGGACAAAAGTTCAGTCGGTCAGATATCATCCGCTCACAGCGTATGATCATGAATCTGGGATACTTCAACCCGGAAAATCTTGGCATCAATACACCGGTTAATCCACAACGAGGAACGGTAGATATAGAATACAACCTGGAAGAAAGACCTTCTGATCAGTTAGAGCTATCAGCTGGTTGGGGTGGATTCCAGGGAGTTATCGGAACACTTGGGGTGTCTTTTAATAACTTCGCTCTACGTAATTTATTTAAGAAAAATGCCTGGAGACCGGTACCGATGGGTGACGGACAGCGACTTTCTTTGAGGGCTCAGTCCAATGGTCGTTTTTACCAGTCTTACAATATTTCCTTTACGGAACCTTGGCTGGGGGGTAAAAAACCAAACTCGTTGACAGTTGGTGGATATTACAACCGCATTACCAGAGGAACAAAAGGCTTGTCTACATACGGAAGTTTTGAGATCCTCAACGGAAGTATCAGTCTGGGTACCCGTCTCAGCTGGCCGGATGACAACTTCGTGTCCAGTACGGCTATTAATATCCAGACGATCAAATTGAATAACTACTTTGGAGGATTTACCACTGATGAAGGTGAGTATGTTTCTGAAGGTAATTTCAATAACTTCAGCATTACCCAGACGATTGCAAGATCTACTGTCAACGATCCTATCTTCCCACGGGAAGGATCTACTTTCTCGGTTTCCTTGCAGTTCACACCTCCATATTCGTTGTTTAGCGATAAGAATTATGGTGACCTTTCGGCTTCAGAACGATTCCGCTGGCTGGAATACCACAAATGGAGAGTTAATGCAGACTGGTATGCACCGCTCGGTGAAAAATTTGTGATCAAGGCTTCTATGAAATTCGGATTCCTAGGTAAGTATAACTCAGCTCTGGGTACTTCTCCTTTCGAGAGATTCCAGATCGGTGGTGATGGTATCAATAATCAGCAGTTCCAGTTTACGGGTGTGGACATCATTGCCCTGAGGGGATACGAAGTAGAGGATCTGGAAAACAACCTGCTCAACGGACAGGAGGCTGCAACGCCTTTGTTTGATAAGTTTACTGTAGAGTTGCGTTACCCGATTTCACTGAATCCGAGTTCTACGATTTACGTTCTGGCATTTGCCCAGGGAGGTAATGCCTGGAGAAGCATTCGTGACTTCAACCCGTTTGACGTTAAGCGTTCAGCCGGTATGGGATTACGTGTATTCCTGCCAATGTTCGGTCTGCTTGGATTTGATTACGGGTTTGGTTTTGATAAAGACCTCGACACGACCGGTGATACCAGTAAATTCCAGGCCGCCGGTAAGTTTAGTATCATCCTCGGTTTCGAGCCTGAATAAGACCAGGAGAACCGAAAAAAATAAAACCGCAGAATTTAAAATGTAAAAATTCTGCGGTTTTTTTTGTTAATTCAGGTTTTATTGTTGCCTTGAGCAGTTTTCACACTGGATGCAAATATGGCAATTAACTCCCGGGACTCTTTTAAGATTGAATCATACTCAGCTTGATCTTTTCTGTACTTTAACTTAAGAATCTTTAAACAAAACCTCTATATATAAAAGCCATGAGAAACGGAAACGTGACATTTTTTGAGGGCTTTTTTTAAAACTTTTACATTTTACATTTTACATTGGATATTCTTCTGTTTCCTTTACCTTTGATCCCTGTTAAGGTCAAAGTGTAAAAATGAACAGAGAATTCCTCATCAACATCATCTTCCTGGTGGTCATCAACCTGTTGATCAAGCCGTTTTATATTTTCGGTATTGACAGGACGGTGCAGAATGTGGTGGCTGATGGAGAATATGGAATGTATTTCACATTGTTCAGCTTTACCTATCTGTTTCAGATCATCAATGATTTTGGAATTCAGAATTTCAATAATCGCAACATTTCCCAGTCGCGGCAACTGATCGACAAGTATTTCCCAAACATCATGGTGTTGAAGATGTTGATGGGATTGATTTTTATTGCAGTCATTTTTATCGTTGCCAGGATATTGAAGTTTGACCCTCAGTGGAATGTACTTCTGTTGCTGGTTGCCTTTAACTGGATGTTAACTTCCTTTGTACTATACCTGCGATCCAATATTTCAGGTCTGGGCATGTATCGGACAGATAGTGCGCTGTCCGTACTGGATAAATTGTTGATGATCCTTGTTTGCGGGGTTTTATTATGGAGTCCGATTACGGGAGGTAGTTTTGAGATTGAGTGGTTTGCATTGGCACAAACTTTTTCATTGGGTGTCACCGGAATAGTGGCTTTCGTGATCGTTTACAAAAAATTGAAATGGTTCAGGCTACGCTTCCGGCCCGTTTTCTGGTTGTTGATCTTCAAGCAAAGCTATCCTTATGCATTGATCATTTTTTTGATGACAGCATACACCCGGCTGGATGGGGTGATGATTGAACGGATATTACCCGACGGACGCTTTGAAGCTGACATCTATGCTTCGGCCTATCGGTTGCTGGATGCTGCTAATATGCTTGCGTATTTATTCCCTTCATTGTTATTTCCTATGTTCTCCAGGTTGTTGAAGGAGAAGAAAAGTGTATTGGAGTTAACAAAAACGGGATTTAGTCTTATGTGGGCGGGAGCATTTACCCTGGCAGTACCCGTTTGGTTTTTCAAGGACGAAATAATGGTGCTGTTGTATGACACGGTGACTCCTGACTCAGGGCCTATTCTGGGTTATCTTATCATCAGTTTTATTGCCATGAGTATTGGCTATATTTTTGGAGCTTTGTTAATGGCTAACGGGAATTTAAAAGGATTGAACATCATTTTTGTTTTAGGGTTGGTATTGAACTTCACCTTAAACTGGATTTTAATTCCTCGCTATCTGGCTCTGGGAGCAGCCATTGCCACTTTTATTACCCAGTTTTTCGTATTTATTCTGCAATGGTTGTTGGCTGTTAAAAAACTGGAAATTGGTTTCTCAGGCCGTGAGTGGATAGGATTATTGTCTTTTAGTACTGTATTTATTACAGCAGCGTATATGGGCAAGGCTTATCTGCCAGGTATCTGGGTTGTTAAATTTTTACTTTGTGCATTGTTGGGAGCAATACTTGCGTTTTCATTCCGAGTATTAAAAATGCGCAATTTTAGTGAGTTGCTAAAAAGGACATGATACAGTCGGCAGAAATTAACGACTGACGTTGGACGATTTACGGCCTACGGTTTTGAATGAAGATCCAGCCGCGACAAAAAAGATACTACCAAATGGGCATGACTTACCTGTGGAACTATTTGAACTACTTGAACATTGAACCCTTTGAACCAGTTTAGTAGTTAAAAGTCAACAGTTGACAGCCCAGATGTGGTACGCGATGTGATTTTCGCATACATTCCCCTCAATCAGCAGAATCTTTCCTACTTTTGCGTGAATTAACAAAACAGAACGTTATCTCAATGGAACAAAACAGCTTATTGGGTGTATTGAAAACCCTGTTTAAGTGGAAAAAACAGATTTTTTTCACTTGTCTCATCGCAGGGGTTGGTGCAGTGATCATTGCGTTACTTTTACCTGTCTATTATGAATCTACAACCGTGTTTTTGGTTGCCAGTCCCGACCAGGCTAAGCCGGAGTTGCTTTTTGGGGAAGCGGGTAATGCCCTCGAATTTTATGGCCAGGATGAAGATATCGACAGAATTTTGACCATCGCAGAGTCAAAGGAGTTGAATGATTATCTGGTTCAGCGATTTAATTTATACGAGCATTACGATATAGATTCTACCAAATTGAAGGCTCCCTATTATGTGAGTCTTGCATTGTCCAAACACCTGAATATAAAAAAGACCGACAAAGATGCCATAGAGTTAACCATCGAGGATCAGGATAGAGAACTGGCAGCTGAAATGGCAACATCTGCAAGACTGAAAATCGATGAAATTGCCCAACGATTGATCAAAGACAGTCAGTCAAAGGCCATTTCCACTTACGAGGCAGACATTACCAATAAGGAGAGTCTGATCACCATTTTGAGTGATACACTCGCCAGATTGAGAGGCAGGTATAACATTTACAACGCCGATGCCCAGACAGAAACGCTATCCGATCAATATTCCAAAGCGGAATCGAGCCTTGCTTCCGCAACCTCGCGTCTGGAGGCCCTCAAAACGATCAGTGGTATGCCCAGGGACACCATTAACATGCTTCAGGCCAAGATTAAAGGTATGGAAAACCAGGTAGCCTTGCTAAAGGATAAGGTTAGCCTGTTGAACGAAGGTTTGGGACAGATTATCAGTTTTGATCGTCAATATGCCGAGGCAACAAAAAGTCTTGGTCTCGATAAGGAACGTCTGAAGCAATATCAGGCCGCCTATAACTCTCATATTCCTTCTCTCATCCTGGTAGAGGAGGCACAAGTTCCCGTGATCAAATCAAGGCCACAAAGAAAAATACTCATCCTTGGAGTGGTATTTGTTGCCTTTTTCTTTTCAATAGTAGGGGTTTTGTTAATTGATTTTTACAGAGATGTCAACTGGAAGGAAATCATTAATCCGAAGTAGACAATGATCAAACGGTTTAATAACATGATGGCTCGTCTGGATTCATCGCAGACCATTTTTTTGGTATATGCGGGTATCATGTTATTGAGTTTGTTTGTCGGGATAGCCACCGAATGGTATTTCCTTGCAGGAGTTCCTGCGGCGCTGTTGTTGGGATATGTGGTTTTATTGGATTTCAAAAAGGTGTTTTACCTGTTAATGTTTTTTGTTCCGATATCCATGGAGATCCATTTACCCAATGGCCTCGGAACGGATTTGCCCACCGAACCATTGATAGTGGGATTGATGTTCGTATTTGGATTATACTTATTGCGACATCCCAAAACATATGACGGAAACATTATTACTCACCCGCTGACCTTAATATTGCTGCTTCATGTAGGCTGGACGTATTTTACTTCTTTTACATCGGAGGAGGTAATGGTTTCTGTAAAGTTCTCCCTGGCTAAAACCTGGTATGTGGTCGTGTTTTTCTTCATGGCCGGCCATTTAATTAAAACGGAAAAAGATTTTAAAACCCTCTTCTGGGTAATTTTACCTCCACTGCTTTTCTCTGTTGTGATCATTTTATTGCGACATGCTACCCTCGGGTTTGCCTTTGATAAGGTCAATAAAGTGATGTGGCCCTTCCAGCGGAATCATGTAAGTTATGCGGCCACGTTGTCCATTTTTTTTCCATTTATCTTTTTTGCGAGGTATTGGTTTGACAAAGGAAGCCGACAGAGGTGGTACATGAATGCGGTGACCGTTTTCATGCTGGGAGCCATTTATCTGACCTATACCCGGGCAGCCTATATTGCTCTGCTTATTGCAGTCGGTGCTTTTTTTGTGATTAGGTTCCGTTTGGTCAGACTTGTTTTAGCTGCGGCGATGATTGCTGCCCTCGGATTTGTAACCTTCATGGTCTCCAACAACAACTATCTGGATTATGCGCCCAACTATGATACTACCATAGCCCATAAGAAATTTGACAACCTCATTGAGGCGACGGCCAAGATGGAGGATATTTCCACCATGGAAAGATTACATCGCTGGATAGCCGGGGTCAGAATGAGTGTAGAAGAACCGGTTACCGGTTTTGGCCCGGGGAATTTTTATAATTTTTACAAATCATACACCGTTACCGGATTCAAAACTTATGTGAGTGACAATCCTGAAAAATCAGGAATTCATTCCTACTACCTGATGATGCTTGTCGAGCAGGGAGTGCTAGGTTTTCTGCTTTTCATAGTGTTGAGTTTTTATGCCTTGATACGTGGTGAACAAATCTACCACGAAAGTCGATCCCCCGAAAGGAAGCATATAGTCATGACTGTTTTATTATGTTTAGTGGTCATTGATGCCTTTTTAATTATTAATGATTTGGTGGAAACGGATAAAGCCGGCAGTTTCTTCTTTCTGTGTTTGGCGATATTGGTGAATTTTGATTTGAGCAACCGTCGGGAAAAAGCAGTATTAAAAAATGGATAAAAGAGGCTTATTGGAAAGATTGGAGGTATTGGATTCTCTGGCTTCGGCATCCAGGTTGAAAAGAGCTTTGAGGAATCCTTTGAAATATGCGCAGGCTATTTTTTTCAGAGAGTTTATTTATCGTTTCAAAAAGAAGGAGAAAGAGGTAGTTTGTACTACTTTTTTCAACTCACCTATGAATGTTCTTCTGCCCGCAAGTACAGATATTTTCTTGCTGGGAGGGAAATCTCACATTTCCGAAACTAAACTTGCCAGGTTTTTAATCAATAAACTTTCTCCGGGCGACGATTTTCTGGATATCGGAGCCCATTATGGGTATTTTTCTCTTTTGGCATCTTACCTGGTCGAAGACAAAGGGAAAGTTGCGGCCTTTGAAGCTTCTCCCCGGACTTTCAAAGTGCTGGAGAAGAATAAAAACCAGGTTTCAAATATGGTGGTCCATAACAGAGCCGTGTCCGATGAATCAGGAGAGTTGATCTTTTATGAATTTCCGAATTTGTTTTCTGAATTCAATACTATGGATGTGGAACAATTCAAAGGGAATGACTGGTTTGAAAAATTCCCCCCCAAAGAGATCAAGGTTAAATCCATTGTGCTTGACCAATTTTTGGATGAAGAGAAATTGAATCCGACGATTGTGAAAATAGATGTAGAAGGTGCGGAGTTCAAAGTCTTATCAGGTGCCAAAAAATATTTATCTCAGTATTCACCTTACATCGTGATGGAGTATTTATCTCCTCAAAGAGGCAATAAGGAACACATTGAAGCTGAAAGACTTTTAGGCACCTTTAATTTTAACCCTCACTACCTTGATTCAAGGGGAAACCTGAAATCCCTTGAGAACGTTTCTGAATTTTTGGAAAAGCATCAACTGGAATCAGATAATATTGTCTTTTGTAAGATTCAATAATACCATCTCTCCCTTTTGTAATCCTTCATCAAAACCATCCCCTTCTTCTATTTAGACATTCTTGCATTCAAGCATTGAAAATAGGATGTATGACTGGAAATATATAAATTTATGTTTTTGTAACAGTTAAAATCCATAATCAGTGCCCGTTCCAACTCCTGGCGATATCCGAAATTTGGTAGCCGGCGGCAAGCTCGATAAAGCCGTTGAGGCTTTTTGCCTTTGGGTGGACGGAAACCCTAATCATAAACTGGCCAATGATATTTTGCTCCTCTCGGGTGCTTACCATAAGTTGTTACTCGATTTTCATCGGGGGACCAAAACACAGGAAATCTTCAATACGGAATCAGCGAAAATCGGGGAGTCGCTGCTGTTTTTCCTGAAAGAGTGCGAGGAGACTGTAGATAGTCAGGACGACAATCCCCCTGTATTTCGAAATTACCATGCCTTGTCGATCAACCGGTCTGAACAAACGAAATCATTCAACTCGCTTTTCAAGCCGGACAAACCTTTCCAGTTCTTTTTCATTTACGGAGAGGAACTACATGCTCACCAAAGTATGTTCGAGCGAATAGCCTATGAAAAAGAAGGTAAATTGCTCGACCACCTCAATGTAGGACTCCATAAACGGGAAAATCCGCAAACCATAGTGGTTCCCCCATTCCGCAAAGGCATTGACCTGGACGATTATAAAAAAGGCATGTTGACCTATTTTTTTGGCGCGATGGGACTTCCCCCAAACGAACATGAGCCTATCCTGGAAAAAGATTTTGCCTACGTGCTGGAGCACACTCCTCGAATAAATGCGAATGCAGATCATGTGTGGATATTTCTCAATATAGAAGATGAGGTATGGCATCCGGTGATCATTCCGGAAATCTCCCGGTGGTTTATCCTCGAGTTTTGTGGAGATAATACAGGCGGAAGGACCACTTGTTTTACCTTCTTTTTTGGCGTGATCTACGAAGAGGGAAGTCAAAAGGTCAGGGATGAAGTCCGTCAAGTGGTGGCACAGAGTGATTTGGTGAAAGCTATTCCTGAACTGGATATGGTGAAACGTGCTGATATTGAGGAGTGGTTTGGTTTGTATAAACAATTTATGCCAAGGACAAGACAGCGAAAAGAACTACTCAAAAAGTGTCTCGAAAACTTAAAAGAATACGAAGAGAACGGCACCTATTACATGGATGACGTCAAACCCGAATTGGAAGATATTATTGAAGATATAAATGAAGAGTAATTTGGTTACCAACTGCCAGGGACCAGAAATACTATTTTTTCAAAAAATAGTATTTCTAAAACCAGCAACCAGTAACCAGTAACCAGCAACCAGCAACCAGCAACTGAATCATGAGTATAAAAATTCAAAAACTCGACATTCCTAAATTTTCGTCCGACAGGTATATCCTGGAGGATAAATTGAAAAATGCCGTTGAAGTGGCCATCGCTCTCGGGCAACCGCTCCTGCTTACCGGAGAGCCGGGTACCGGGAAAACGCTATTGGCTCACAAGGTCGCGGCGGAATTGTCCAAAACATATCCGGAATTTGCGTCCGAACCATTGGTGTTTAACACTAAAACGACTTCTTCTGCCCGGGATCTTTTTTACACCTATGATGCCTTATCACACTTCCAGGCAGCCAATGTGAAAAAGCAAGATAAAAACCCTGCCACAACTGCTGATTTCATTGAATTGCAGGCATTGGGAAGGGCCATTGCCCAAACCAACCCTGTAAATGTGGATCAGGCAAAATTCAAAACCGAACTCGAAGCGAATCCCAAGAGCACAGTAGTGTTGATTGACGAGATCGACAAGGCACCCAGGGATTTTACCAATGATATCCTCAATGAGATCGAAAATTACCGGTTCAGCATCAAAGAGCAGGAGAATTTTGAGATCAAAAAAGGTGATGAGCGCCAGATCGTAGTGATCATGACGAGTAATTCCGAGAAAAACCTGCCGGATGCCTTCCTGCGTCGGTGTGTATTTTTCAATATCGAATTTCCTGAAGATAAATTGGGTGAGATTGTGAAAGCGAACCTCGGAAGCGGAACTAAATTCACCGGCAAGGCCCTCGATGAGATGCTTAAAGTGTTCAAAGCCATCAGATCGACAGCGGTTAGGAAGTCTCCGGCTACTGCGGAGCTCGTTTCCTGGTTACGCATCCTCGAGATCAGCGGTTACCTCGAGCAGGATCTGGAGGCTCAAAAGCAACAGATCCTTGACAACTTGTCTATCCTGGTAAAGACACAGGAAGATCTACGGGCCGTGGAGGATATGCTTAGGAAAATGTGAATCAAAAGTGATGAGGTTTAACCGCAAGGTTCGCAAAGTCATCGCAAAGAACGCAAAGACGAAATAATCCTAGCGACCCTTGCGCATTCCTAGCGACCTTTGCGGTTAAATAAACTCTGCGACCTCTATTAAATAATAAACAATAGAAAACCAGTCCCAACATAACGCCTTCCCGCTGGACAGACTCGTTCAGCAACTCGAACTGGCAGGATTTAAAGTCACCCCTGCCATGCGCCTGCGCCTGCTCAAGACTCTGGGTGGCCCCGGCAAACGATTCCTCCACGATTCCAAACAACTGAAATACATCCTGTGCCCGGTAGTCGCCAAAAGCCCGGCGGAGCAGCAGAAATTTTATGAGTTATTCGATCGCTTCCACAAAGATGTTCTAACTACAGAAGTCGATATCGTCATTCCTGAAAAGAAACCCTTTTGGGAAAGGATGCCCAAATGGTTGATGTGGGTGATTATTACTTTGCCAGTTGCATTACTTATCGGTTATGGTCTTTATAAAGTGTTTTTCCCTGATCCGCCAATTCCTCCAAGAGGAATTGAGGTGCGGCAGTTTTCTGCTCCGGTTGGGGATACAGTTTTTTTTCGGAACATAGCTTCCCCGGAGGACACTGTGACCACTAATATGCACTGGTCCCTGGTTGACAATGAAAGTGGTTATGTTGAACTCGAAGAACATGAGAGTTTCCATTGGCAATTGGAAGTGCCTGAACCTGGCACCAATCCACGTAAAACCGTCAGGTTGACCTATGAGGATAAAACCACAGGTGAACAGTATATCGATTCCACAGATTTCGTGATCGAATGTTTGGGTGGAACTCCTCAAATAAAAGAGAAGGATATTCCCACCAATGGTTCTCCCGGCAGTGAATTGACTTTTATCATCCAGGTGCCCGGGCAGGACAGCCTCAGCATTACCTGGGATTTTGGTGATGGTTCTGAAACTGCTCGGGGAGCCAGTGTAAAACATACTTTTGACACGATCGGGAATTACCAGGTGAAGTTAACGATCCGGAATGAAAATGCTTCCGGCTTTTGCGAAACTGACCGGCGTTTCGGGGTTAGTATCGGGCAGGAAAAGGCGTATATGTTCTTTAAGGTGCTTCATCCCGATACCATGGAACCAATGGCTTCGTTTGGCTGGGCAACGTGGATCCTGATGAGCCTGTTGGCCCTGGCTATAGTTTATTACTGGGTGAGGTGGTTTGCCCGTAAGGCACCAGAACCGGAACAGGATGAAAAAGAAAAAGACCCGGTGCCGGATCATTTTAAATCCTCGGACAAGGCACCTTATCTCATTCCTTATCGTTCACAGAATGACTTTATACAGGTCGACCCGCAACTTTTCCGGTTTGCAGATACCATGCGTTCCCGCCAGGAAGGTTTGCGTCGCAGCCTGGATGTGCCGGGTTCTGTAAAAGCAACTATAGAGGGAGGGGGATTCCCGCGACTGTTGGAAAAACGCGACACCCAACCTACGGAATATCTTTTTCTCATCGATGAGCAATCCATGCACAGCCACCAGGCGAAATTGTTTGATTACCTCATCAACTTCCTCAAGGAAAAGGATGTGCTGCTGGAAACCTTCTATTACAATACAGACTTCAATCGTTTCTGGAACAAATATTATCCGAAAGGCATTCGTGATGTGATGTTGCCGCGACTGTACCAGCATCACAGACTGGTGATCCTGGGTGATGCTCATGGCCTGCTCGATCCCTTTGGCAACAAGAGCGGACAACTGAGGGAATCTGGGACTCAGCTGTTAAAAACCTGGAAAGAACGATTATTGATCACACCTTTGCCACCGACATCCTGGACATGGAAAGAAAAAGCTTTGCATTCATTGTTCCCGGTATTCCCGGCCGATGTTTTAGGGCTGGGGCAGGCGATGAGCTATGTTGAAAGAGGTGAGGCTGAAGATGAATATCAACCTGACTTTGAAACGTGGAAAGAGGGAATGCTGGCTGATCGGGATGAGTCAGATGTGAATCGTCGTCGCTGGCATAGACTGAAGGAGTATAAAGCCTTTTTGAAAGACTATCCTGATGTGTACAAATGGCTTTGCGCACTGTCAGTTTGTCCGCAGGTGAACTGGGAAACGACAATAGCCATCGGCCAGGCATTGAAGCCGGTGGGTGTTGAAGTGACCTTTGATAAATTGCTCTTGCTAGCCAGGATTCCTTTTTTGCAAACGGGTATTTTGTCCGGGCGACTGCGACTGGAAATGATGCAGGAGCTTGATGAAGAAACAGAAGCATTGGCCAGGGAAGCCATCCGAAGGGAACTGGAGGCTATCCGAGCAAAGGTCAAAGACGGGCATGCGAATTTTGAATTGAATTCACAACTGGCAGTACAGCGATTTGCCCTTGATCCAAAAAATAAGGATTATCAAGCCGATATCCGTTTTTTATTGAATAACGGATTACTCGATAAACGACAGGTTTCGGAGCTTGAAAAAGCCATTGTCAAACAATCTCAACCGGTACAGGAACAAAATATCCAACAATCATTCTTTTCCAAGTCCATACCTATTCCTCCTTCACTGGATGAATATCTTGCGGAGCAAGAAGTACAACCCGAGCCGCCAAAGAAACCTTTTGTTACCCCTGATTTTGTTAAAGCAATTTCAGCTACCGTTTTATTCATCGTGCTTTTTATTGCGATATGGACCCTCGACGGAACCGATCGATTGTACCAAATGGCTTTCGGGCCGGAAAAAACAGCCAAAGAAGTTGGGGATGAATCTCAATTGAGAAACCTCTATTATTTTGTCCAGGAAACCTTTCCCGTTGATAGTGCTGTAATACTGAACAATAATAGTGTCAGTATGTACAATAACCTTATCACCCGGGAATTGATCAAAGAAAAAGGAGGCGACTCTTCTACTTTTATCCGTGACCTGTTGTTTGCAGCGGACAGAGGTTTTCAGGGAGCGCTGGATTACGATCCTGATTATGTTTTGGCAAAGGAGAACAGGAGTAAAATGTGGTATAGCGTAGGGGCCGTGCTTTACAATGGCCGGCTTGAACAATACAGTTTTAAGCCCTGGGATTTTGACCGTTTCCGTGGTTACTTTGACAGGGCTTTGTCTGAGGGGGTGACCAGATTGGATGCGCTGCATGGAAAAGGTCTGTTACATTATTACGAAGGCAATCCCGATTCGGCATTTGCTAATTACAGTCAGATTCTGGCCGAGTCTGACAGTTTGTATTTTGATACTTTGTCTCATTTTCCGCATTTGAGGTATTTAATGTATAAGGACATACCGGATACAACCACCACTGATTCTCCTGAGCAACAGGAGACCCTCACTCGTGGACAGGAGGTGAAACTGGACTTTTATGTATTTGATAGACCAGGGGATATTTTATTTCAGGGGAATGTCAGGGTATTTGAAGTGAATACCAGGGGAGCAACCCGACTCGTGGATGAAATGGCGATTTCCGGAGATAACAATCCTGTAATGGTGACCATGGAGTTTGGGAAGCAATACAGGCTAATCGCCACAAGCCCGGGACATGATTCTGAAACGAAAAATATCGGGCTATCCGCTGCTTTCCTCAAAGCTTCAGAGGGTGGACCAAATAATCTGAATTCATTTTATCTGGAGCCGGTTATTGACGATCCCCGTAGTCCTACACTGATGCTTTATTTTGATTACCAGGCGCCTGCAGATGTTGGAGAAGGTCAGGATTTTGATTATTTCCTTGGGGTGCTGGGTGATTATTTTGAGAGGAAAGAAGATTATAAGGGAATTCTTGCGGAGGGATTGGATCAGGAAGATAGGCGCATTATGGAAAGACTGGTGGATCAATTCTTCAATCAGGACGTCCGCGATGCTGTTGCTGAGTGGGAGAATACTTTGGACGGGTTGGTGGATCTTCTGGAAAGAGGCGAGCGTGTGACTTTTTATCTCGAAGGGTATGATGACCCGGTCGGTGGCCTCGTCGAAAGTAAATTGATTTCTGAACGTAGAATCGAGTTTTTGAGAAATATGATGTATGCCTACGGAAATGGGGTTTTGATCCCTTACATTAATTCCAGACAATTGACGATTGTGGAAACCGCCAAAGGGGAAACAGAATCCCGGAGAGGTGTTTCTGATGATATCGATGACCCAAGGAATTCGATCTATGAAATGGGACCTATGTTTGAACGGAGAGTGGAAATAAGAATTGAGAATCGGCCTGGTGCGAGCGAAGAATTGACGCCATTGCAGCGAGAGATCCGGGCCATCATCGTCGACAAACTGGCTGTGGAGGAAAATGAGGTCGTTCCCAATGCCAGATTTGCCTACGACCTGGGTGCTGATGAACTGGACATTGCCGAGATCGCCCTGGAAGTAGAAAAGAAATACAACATCCTCCTGCCGGACGAGGAATTATTAAAAATGGAAACGGTACAACAACTTTATGACCTGGTCAGCCGGATCCGTGAAAGTTCTCCAGCCGATACTGACCAGGACGGCATACCGGATGCGACCGACAAATGCCCCAATACAGGGCCCGGAGAAACTGTAGACGAAAATGGCTGCTCTGCTGATGATTATTTCAACCTGGAAGATTCAGGGAAGAACATAAGAGATATAGTGGAACAAAGTGAGCCTCCCTTCCGTGAGCCGGAAATGGTATTCGTTCAAGGCGGCACCTTCCAGATGGGGTGTGCAGATGATAAGGAACGTGGGATTATTTGTCAAGATGATGAAAAGCCAGTACATGAAGTGCAGCTGGATGATTTTTATATTGGGAAGTATGAGGTGACTCAGGAGGAATGGGAGGCTGTAATGGGGGGTAATAATCCGAGTGAATTTAAGGATTGCCTGAAATGTCCGGTAGAAAATGTGAGTTGGTTGGATGCGCAGGAGTTTATTGTAAGGCTGAATGAAAAGACAGGTAAGAACTACCGTTTACCTACGGAGGCGGAATGGGAGTATGCGGCCAGAGGAGGACACAAAGGAGGACGGGATTTTATTTATTCAGGGAGTGATGATTTGGATGAAGTTGGGTGGTTCGCTGATAATTCAGGAAATAAAACACATCCGGCTGGAGGAAAAAGGCCGAATGCTCTTGGGGTGTATGATATGACTGGAAATGTTATGGAATGGTGCAGTGATTGGTATGGGGTTGATTATTACGAGAACAGCGCCCGAAGAAATCCACAAGGTCCGGTCGAGGGCTCTAACCGCGTGTACCGCGGCGGCAGTTGGCGCGACGGCGCAGAGGGCTGCCGGGTCTCCAACCGCGACGGCTGGAGCCCGAACTTCTGGTACTACGGCCTTGGGTTCCGTCTTGCCCACAGTTTATAAGTGGGAATCCTGTTTTGAGCTGCCAGTGAAATAGGAATATTTCACTGGCCAGAAGGCACGCAATGGAACGAGACCTGCGAGAGCGGAGCGGGGGAGCCGCGACGGAGAGCAGGTAGAGGGGAATGGAGTCGGGGGAATTTTTTCAAGGTTTTGCCTTTGAGTGGCATGGGGGGAGGAAAGGCGACACCTTGTCAGAGGAAGGTCGTCTGAAGACAACCAAATATTTATTTCAAGACACAGTCTTTAAATAACAAAAGCCGAATGAACCTGTCTGCCGCCAGGCAGGTTCGGCTAGTACGGATAACATGCAAGACATCCTCGATCACGAACCAAAAACAAAACCGGTCAACTACCGGATGTTCCGGCCATTGGCTATTATCCTGGAATGGGGTCCACTGCTGGTGGCCTTTCTGGGATGGGTGCTCAATGTGCCTGATCTGCTCGTCATTGGGCTGTCTACGGCTGCGATGATGTATCTGGCGATGTCGTGGTATTTATTTAAAGCGGAGCGGTTCAAGATTTTTGATGTGATCGTGGCAGTGATATCGGGAATGGGAATCTCCGTGGTGCTGCAAGGGGTGCTTTTTAAACTTATGTATTGGGCGGGTGAGCCGGAGATGTCGATCATCGGGTATTCTACCTTGCTGTTTTCCTTTGCGTTATCCATCGTTTATTTTCTGGTCAAATATTTCACCGTTGAGTATCGGGAATACGAGTGGACGAATAGCATTAAGTTATTGTCGAGGTTTATGATCTTGTTCCTGTTGTTCGAGGTGCTGGGGTTGGATGAGCATTTTATGAATTTGTTTTAGGGGATAAATAAGAAAGCCCCTGCAATACTGCAGAGGCTTTCTTTTCAAGAACAAAAAATAATTCGAATAAATCTTAGTATCTTCTGTTGTAACTGTTGTCACGATTGCGATCGCGATAACCACCGCCACCGCCGCGGTTATCTCTCCTCTCTCTAGGCTCGGCTTTTTTAACTACGATAGTTCTGCCGTCGAATTCAGTGTCGTTCAATGCGTCGATAGCAGCTTGCGCAGCGTCATCGTCTGGCATTTCAACGAAACCATAACCTTTAGAGCGGCCTGAAAATTTGTCCATAATGATTTTTACAGAATCTACTTCTCCGAATTCTTCGAAAGCATCCTGTAGTGTGGACTCCTGTGTGTCAAAGTTTAACTTTGCTACAAAAATATTCATAAAAAAAAATTAAAAAGATAAAAAATAAACGTTCGTAAGGCTTGAAAACCATCCAAACGTGCCGCAAAGCTAAGCGAATAATTGACCAAATGCTACTTTTAGACCAATTATCTTTTATAATTTATTGAAAATCAATTTTTTTCAGTCAAGTGTAAATGGCTAGAAATCACGCTTTTTGGCAGGGTCCTTTTCCAATTTGCCTACCAGGAGGGCAGCGAGTTCTCATTTCAATGCAAGGGTTTAAGCTGGGGGTGGGTGATAATGAAGGGAGAGAAAGAAAACAAATTTATCCAAGTTGCGGGTTACATCTTTCGGGTTGACTGGGTTTTTATTATTAATCAGGATTTTTACGATCCAGAGTCTCGGGCACTGATTTTATTGTAAAAAATACCTGGATTTGTACCAGTAACCTGCCACCGGGGTTAATAAAAGATCAGTTAATAAGGGCACAAAAAAAGCCCCTCAAGAAGAGCTTTTTTTGATTACCGTTTCAGATTTACATCTGAATGTTTTTAGTATCTTCTACCGCCGCCATATCCACCGCCGCCACGATTACCGCCGCCGCCACGATTACCGCGATCTTCAGCTTCTTTTACTACGATGGTTCTTCCATCCAGTTCAGAGTCATTCAATTCTGCGATAGCACTTTTAGCTGCATCATCGTCTGGCATTTCAACGAAACCGAAACCTTTAGAACGACCGGAAAACTTGTCCATAATGATCTTGGCAGAGTCTACCTGGCCAAATTGTTCAAATGCATCTCTAAGTTCATCCTCTTGTGTGTCGAAATTTAATTTTGCTACAAAAATATTCATAAATAATAGTTAAAGAATTAAAAAAAAGAACCCTGACGATCCGAAAAACGCCCGAATTTACCGCAAAGCTACCTTAATAATTGACGAAACATCACTTTTTAGGTAATTAACTTTTATAATTTATTGAAAATCAATCCATAAATAATCTACAAGGGAAATATCTGCAGGCTTTAGAACCAGGCTTTTTCGAACTCCTCCGGGATAGTAAATTGCCTGTTTTTATAGTTGTCGAAGTATCCAACCATCTTTTTGGCAGCTACATGGGAAAAGGTCTCTATAAACAATTTCATCGGCTGGTTAACGACATCTTCCAGTCGTTCACCGGATCTGAAAATGCCTTTGAAAATACGCGGGATGAAATAAGCAATACACCCTTGGGGAGGCACAACGTCCAGCATGGCCGCATATCGATTCCCGATCAGGAAGTTGATCAAAAGGGTGGATGTTTTTTCAAATTTCTCAAAAGGAATATTGGCTTCTGTAAAAGTAATCAGTGATTCGGCAAGTATGGCGCCCTCCTCTGAAGCATATGCCTGCCTGTCCAGGATGGCTTTTACCAAGGCAGCAGCTTCTTCACGGGAAGCAGGGAATAAATCTTGGTTGATACCCATAAAATGACCGATCACGTTCCAATAATGAATATAGGCTTCGGCTTCCTCTTCCGAATATTTAATGCCAAAAGCATCCAGGCCATCAAGTAACAGAACGCTGAATGACATCAATGTCAATGCCAGATCTTCCTGATTGATAGGTCGTCCCCAGTCGGTTGCATTCCAGTGGGATTCGGGAATGAAGTTTCTGACAGAGGCATGTATCAGCCTGATCTTTTGGGCAGCTTTGATGCCGGCACCGTTTTGCGCCAGAGCATTGTGTTGCATCACATTCAAAAGAAACTGGCCGGTTTCCGCCACTCTCCTGGCAAAAGTATTCTTTGATTGACCATCGTGGGCGAGTCTGCCGGTCTGGACGAGCACTTTGGCTCCGTTGGCATCCAGATAAAGGGTGGGAAGGGATTTGTGGTATAAAATGATGAGCAACTTCGGCCCATGGTCCGTGAAGAACCGGTTGGCCAATTGCAGTTTTGGAGGGTCGGCCCAATCTGGAAGTTGAGCAGTGGATTTAAGGAATTCGTCCACCTCCGGGAATTTTCCTTCCAGCGGTAAATCGACATTTTGGGTAAGATCATCGAATAAGGTTTTGGCTGCCTGCTGGCCGGTTTTTTCAACGAGGCTGGCGACGATCTGGTCAGCGACTGGGTCGGCGATCTGGCGTTTTTGATCCAGGAGTGTGTGTGTCCAGGTATTGGGCATGGTAGTGGATTTGAGAATGTTGATCCTAAGTTAAGGAATTTATGGGAAGGAAGTGAGAATGGGGAATGGTGAAATTGGTTTAACCGCAAGGAACGCTAAGAAGCGCAAGGGACGCAAAGATTTAATTATATCTTAACGATCCTTGCTTTTCTTAGTGACTTTCGTGGTTAAATCTCTAGTCGGTAAGCCAAATAAAATTCATACCCTAATCCCCTCGCCTGCGCAAAAGGCCCCAGGTTGTACGACCCTGCCATACCAATTCTCAAAGAGCCGTCTTTCATCATGCCTTTGGTGAGGATGTACCCAAGTTGGAATGAAAGGGTTTGGTTAAACGATAGATTCAGTCCCGTCCAGAAAGTTTCCCTCTTTTCAAAACGAATACTGAAATTGGCATCGGTAATTCCCGGGCTACTGTAATTGACCCACAACATCGGTTCAATGAGTATGTTTCCCGAAACAGATCTGTAACCCAGAACTGCATTTCCATGCAGACCACGCTTAAAATTACCAGGGCTGCCAAATTCCGGAAATATTACGTTTGAAGAAAATGTCTGATTGGCTGCCAATCCGGCATAGAAAGTGCTGGTTTCGTATTGGGCTCCGGAATTATGGATATAAAAAAGTCCAAAACCTACATTAGGTGACAAAAGGTTGCCTTCGGGCCCGGGCAGTAATTCATCGTCTTCATCATTCACTATAACATCCTGTCCGTTGATCAGATAATGGTTGACCATTCCGAGGATTCCCATGGAGAGTTGTTGTTTGCTTCTTTTTCCCCCGATCCGTAATTTATAGGCATAAGTCATGGCAAAGGCATTAACCTTCAGCGGACTGACATCATCGTGCATATAGAATCCTCCCAGAGCCATATTTTCCTTGATCATCGGGTATTGTACATTCATAGAGGCCATCCTGGGAGCATCTTCAAACCCTACCCAGGATTGGCGGTAGGTGGCGCCCATTTCCCAAAATTCCCACGGGGCTGTCATGGCCGGGTTCCAAAGGAAGTTGGTTTCGTCAAATACACTGCGTTCCGGCAATTGCTGGGAGAACGCCCAGATCGGGAGGACAGTGAAAACGAACAGGAATATTTTTTTAACACATAGACACATAGTTCACATAGTTTTTTTGAAACACATAGTCATAAAGTTCACATAGAGACAACTTGAACCATTGAAACTCCTGAAACAAATAGTTACTCTCGCACGATCGTCAGTTTCTTTTTGATCTCCCCTGATTGCATGGACAATACATAAAAGTAATTTCCGGAGGGGAGTAGTTTTCCATTATAAGTCCCGTCGAAGATTTCTTCGTCGTGCTGGTAATTAACTTTTTGAAAAATGAGCGCTCCCCAGCGGTTGTAAATTTTCAGGGTATTACTGCCAAATTTTTGGAGCCCTTTGAATTCCAGAACATCATTTTTGCCGTCTCCGTTTGGTGTGATCATATTTACGGCTTTGATACTGGAAACAGGGTCGGAAGCAACCAGAACTATAGTTGAATCGGTGGTTTCACAGCCGTTTTCATCGATGATGGTTACGAAATAGGTAGTACTGTCCAATGGGAAAGCTACCGGGTCATAGATCTCATCATTGCTAACCGGGTATTCATTGGGGTGCCAGAAATAAAATTCACCGCCAAAGGCGAGAAGACGGGCCTCTGTTTCCAAGATAATACAAGTGTCAGGTCCGGCGTAACCCATTGGTTCAGTAACGATCACTTCAACCTGCATTTGATCTGAGCCACACTCATTTTCACTCATCACCTCAAAAACAGTACTGGAATCCGGAAAGGCAATTGGATCAGGAATACTAACCGAGGACAAAAAACCATTTGAGCCACTCCAGAAATATACCTCGCCTCCACTAACCTGCAACTGCACAGAGTCGCCGGGGCAGATGGACAGATCGTCATTTTCAATGGATAATTGAGGTAAGTTGATTACGCTGATTTCCACTTCATCAGTTCCCGGACATTCCGGAATATTGCTGACCGTCACACTATAGGTGCCAGATTGTGTTATCTCTATGGAGTTCAAAGAACTGTCGTCCGACCAGGAATAGTTAAGATATTGTCCGGCATCCAGGGTTACACTTTCTCCCTCACAGATCTCCAAATCCGGCCCCAAGTCAACCTGGGGTGCATCTGAAGCTTCTATAAAAAAAGTATCAATTGTCGAGCAGTTGTCGGCATCGGTAATAGTCAAAGAATATTCGCCCGCGGCAAGTTCCTGGAAGAAACCTGTATTGTTTTGCTGCGACCCCATGTCAAAATTCAGCGGATTAACTCCGCCACTGACAAGAATCTCCGCTGTACCAATAGCTTGATTGCAGGATGCCTGCGAAGTTTCCACATTTTGAACTGTTATGGCAGGTGGCTGAATAATGTCAAAAGTGTTTTCATAGACTATGTCATTATTTCCATCAGTTACAGTTACTGTATATGTGCCTGCAGCCAATCCTTCGATGTTCTGGGTAGCAGCAGTGAAATTTTCCGGTCCTGTCCAGCTGAAGTTATAGTTGGAACCACCGGGCGTAAAAAGTTCAATACTCCCATCATTGGCTCCAAAGCAACTGACGGATTCGCTATTGTAAAGAATCGAACCTGAGGTGACAATGCTGATCAAACCTTCCGTTTGTTGAAGTTCCATGGGGTAGAAACTTCCGGGAATCTCTGTAGCCTGAAATACCTGGATGGTCAGCGGATCACTGGTAATGGATAAAGTCGTGAAATCTCCCGGATTACCGATCACCAAAAAATTAATCGCGGCCAATGAGCTGTTATCAGCGAGAGAAAGGCCATTGCCTTCAACATCAAACCATGAAAATCTAAGTTTCCCTTCCTCAGCCTCCGGATCGCCAATGGCAATGTTGGGCAGGTCAGCTGTTTCGTGGGAAATATAAGTCATTACAGAGGGATCCCAATTGATGGAAAATTGCATACTGACCACTTCGTCGAACCCGGAAGTTGATACGGGAATCTGAACGGTTTCGTCAGGTTGTACTTCTTCCTGGGGAAGTTGTAATTGGATGGTCTGACCTGACAGTAATAGTGGTAAAAATATCGCCAGCAGCGACAGGATGTGTGTCTTTTTTCTCATAGGAACAAAGCGGCTTTGGGAACATTTGGGTGTGTTGTCGGGGCAAATATAAAAAACCGAAGCCGGAAATTTCCGGCTTCGGTAATCGTTGTTGTTATTTTAAAATAACCATATCCCTGGTGGCGATGAATTCGCCGGCTTTGAGGCTGTAGAAGTATACGCCTCCGTTCAGGTTCAGGTCATCGACAACAACACTGTTCTGGCCTGCGGAGAACTGACCGTTATAGTGACGGATCGTTCTTCCGAAACTGTCGTGAATGATCAATTCGGCATCCATGGCAGCAGGCAATGTAAATCTGATCGTTGTGGATTCAGTGAACGGATTCGGTTCATTCTGGAAAAGTTTAAATCCAGCATACTCCGCTCCGTTTGTCGAAGTCACACCATTGAATTCAAGGACTACATCCCATGCTTCTCCGCTAACATCGTGAGCTTCTGAAGCCATGGTGTGATCACTGACTGTCATGTATTGACTAAGGTTGTCAATGTTTTCAAGTGCCTCAAGTCTGAGGGTAAACAATACTTCGTCGGTGGAAATTGTAGTGGATGTTCCCTGGTTATTGAACCAGCTGATCCTGATCTCTCCATTGTTAAAAGCAGCTGCCAAAGTGGATAGTTCAGGGTTGTCACCCGGGAGGAAGTCTACAAAATCAAGTTTGCCTGCTTCAAGGGCAATACCCATCTGGAAGCTGACAATATCTTCAAAATTGCTGCTCGTCACAGGAATATCGATTAATGTTCCGGCAGCAGCCTGCTGATTGTCAGTTGTGAAAATGAGTTCGTTATCGTTACGTTCGTCCAGGTCTTCCTGTAGGTTATTAGGGTCAGCCTGACCGAGAATGTCCCCAACTTTTACTCCGATGAAGTTAGCCGTAGTGTCGTACATAACCATCATGGAAGTTTCAGATTGATATGGGAATACATTTTGCGTATTGAAGTCTCCGGGCAATTGATAATTTTCACTTACAAAAACCCAGGAAGAACACTGATCAAAGTTATCACTTGCTCCAATGATCAATTGCTGTATGATGAAGAGGTCCAGTGTAGTGAAAGAACCACTGCAGTTGGCATCTCCGGCAATTACCTGGTAAGGAGAAGTGATTTGCGGAGGAGCTAGTCCAAGAATAAATCTTTGTCCAATGAACAAGGCATAAGTAGATAATCCGTTGGCAGGTTCATTGTCTTTGGATGGATCAAAAGTATACATCTGTCCCACAGGCAGATTTGGCATGTGGTAAATACCATTTTCATCCGTCATTTCCATTTCGGACATATTGGAACTGCTGATCTGCATTTGTACATCTTCGACACCGGCACCCCAGTAAGTGGAAACGTTTCCTCCAACGATTCCGGTTTCCATGATCTCAACGCTTCCGGGTACAGTGATGTGCGGTAATACAATTGGTGAGTCATTGACAATACCTCCTACTTCGATGAATAATGGATTGTTGGTCAACATAAGCTCACTTTCCATACCAACGGAGCCGGTCAGATCGATCATGAAATAGAACAAGGTATCTCCATTTTCAACAGGGATTCCTTCACCTGTATTGTCGTAAAAATTGAAGGTACCATTGTTGACATTCAATTGAGGCGTAATGATACCCGGACTGATACCGGAAATATTTCCAACAGCGTCATCAATAATATCCATAGAGCCGGCAAGAGAAACCAGTAATTCACAATTCTGGATTATGACAGGAATGTAAACCGTACTTCCCGGTCCGCCGTAGGCTTCTCCTATATCAAGAATGACAGCATCGAACCCACTGGCTACACCGATTGTCTCGCAATAAGTGGCAGTTCCACAATTATTGGTCACCGTAAGGCACACCTCATAACTGCCGCTTGAAGTATAGGCATGAGTCGGGTTTGCGTCCGTAGAACTTGTGCCATCTCCAAACGTCCAGAAATAACTTCCGGCCGCCGAAAGATTGGTAAAATTAACTGTCAACCCGGTTAGACTGTAATTAAAGTCAACCATTGGTGTATCCGTAGATTCGTCGAGACTGACGTTGAGTACGGTGTAACAATCATTGGCATCATTGATATTAATCGTATAATTTCCTCCCGGGAGGTTGCTGAGTACGTAATTGTTATCACTTACAGTAGTGGATCCGGAAACTGGTCCGGTCCAGCTGATGTCATAATTCGGTGTGCCTCCATTGATCACCAGACCAATGGCTCCGGCCTGTGTACAGGTCGGATGTACGGGCGTCGTGTATACCTGCAGGTTGTTCGGATAATTCAACAGTTGAATACTGGTGATCTCTCCACAACCATTGGAATCCTCAATAGAGACTGTGTAAACGGCCGAAGGTAAATTCTGGATATTGTAAATAGTATTGCTTGTAGTAATACTTCCTGAAGAGTTACCACCGGTCCAGCTAATAGTATATTCCGGTGAACCGCCAATGATACTTACCTGAATCGTGCCAGGAACTCCACACCCGCCCGGAATGGTCGAGAGGGTAGCGGTGAGATCATCCACAACATTAATGATAGTGAATGTTTCCATGTAAGTACAGCCGTTCGCATCAGTAACTGTCACCAGATAGGTTCCTGAAGGCAGGTTTATGATGTCATATAAATTCAGATTAGTAACGTCAGATCCGGAAACCGGTCCTGTCCACGTGATAGTATATGGCGCTTCTCCGTTATAGAAATCCATCCAGATACTTCCCAGTCCGTTACAATATCCGTTAGAAGGCATGGACGATACATTGAGCCCGGTATTTGCCGAGTTGATGGTTACTACCTCAACATCGGTGCAGCCGTTAGAGTCTGTTACGGTTATGGTGTAGGTTCCTGCCGGCAGGTTCATGATGTTGTGACTTGGTCCGGGAATGACTACGCTTCCATTGACTGGTCCTGACCAGTTGACGATGTAGTTGGGTGCACCGCCACTTATGCCTACGTGAATATACCCCGCCTCGTCGCAATCGCCATCAAAAGGTACTGCGATAGCATCGAGGTCATTCTCACTGACGGAAACATAGACTACAGTTGTATCGGTACAGCCATTCGCATCAGTTACTGTAACTGTATAATTTCCTTGTGGTAAATTCGGAATGTTATATCCGTTGGCGTCAATGGTTATTGACCCGGAAGACGGTCCTGTCCAGGTAACGGTATATGGAGCTGTACCATCATAGATGTCGAGCCAGATTGATCCGTTTTGTTCACAGGTTCCATTCACGGCTACAGCTACGATATTCAGGTCTCCACCTGTATTGTAAATCGTAATGGTTTCTACATCTGTACACCAGTTGCCATCCAGTAAAGAAACCGTGTAGGTTCCTGACGGCAGGTTTTCAATCTCATACGTCGGATTATCTGTTGAGACAGAGCCCGAAACCGGTCCTGTCCAGCTGATCTCGTAAGTTGGAATTCCGTCAATGACGGTAGCAGTGATTGAACCCAAGTCGTTACAATCGCCATTATTTGCTGTCAACTGAAGTAATTCCACAGGAGCGTCATAAATGGTAACTGTTTCAGAAACAGAGCATCCATGAATATCAGTAATAGTAATAATATAAACTCCCGGAGGCAGATCGATGATTTCAAAACCATTAGTTTCAGTAGTACCGGAACCGTTTTGCGGTCCGGTCCAGGTGATGGTATAAGTCGGCCATCCGCCTGTGATATCGATCCAAACCCAATTGTATTGCCCGCAGTCATTTATTACCAGCGTAGTTGTGATGTCCAGATCGTTTGGTGAATTGTTAATGGTAATGGTTTCTACGTCTGTACACCAGTTGCCATCCAGCAAAGTAACTGTGTAAGTTCCTGAAGGCAGATTTTGAATAACGTGGGTTGCATTACTTGTCGTAACGGAACCAGAAACCGGTCCTGTCCAGCTGATCTGGTAATCAGGAGCTCCGTCCGTAACTGTTGCTATAATGGTGCCATAGGTGCCACATTCGCCATTGATGGCTGTTAGTTCTAACAGTTCTACAGGTGCATCATAGATCGTTATCACTTCGTAAGCTGTACATCCGTGGATGTCGGTAACCGTAATGGTGTAAACTCCTGGTGGCAGATCGATGATTTCAAAACCGTTCGTTTCAGTAGTGCCGGAACCATTTTGCGGTCCGGTCCAGGTGATGGTGTACGTTGGCCATCCGCCTATGATATCGATCCATACCCAATTGTATTGGCCGCAATCATTAGCGACAAGCGTTGTGTTGATATCGAGGTCATCCACACCATTGTTTATAGTAACGGTCTCCACATCGGTACACCAATTGCCGTCCAAAAGGGTAAACGTGTAAGTTCCTGAAGGAAGGTTATTAATGGTATGAGTTGTAGATGAAGTTGTGATTGACCCGGAGACCGGTCCTGTCCAGGTGATCTGATAATCAGGAATACCATCGATGACATTGGCGATAATTGTTCCAAGTTCCCCACACTCCCCATCGATTCCGGTTAAGGTTAATAGTTCTACCGGAGCATCATAAATGGTTACTACTTCGTAAGTTGTACATCCGTGAATGTCGGTAACGGTGATGGTATAAACTCCGGGTGGCAGGTCGATGATTTCAAAACCATTGGTTTCGGTAGTTCCGGAACCACTTTCTGGCCCTGTCCATGTAATGGTGTACGTTGGCCACCCGCCTATGATGTCGATCCATACCCAGTTGTATTGCCCGCAATCATTGACTACTAAAGTTGTATTAATATCAATACCTCCTTCCCCGTTATTGAGGGTTACGATCTGGTTGTCAAAACAACCATTTGCGTCTACAACCGTAATGTAATAGGTTCCTGAAGGCAGGTTTGTTATAGTATAGAAACTGTTATTAGTCGTAATGGAACCGGAAACAGGTCCTGACCAACTAACTGTAAATGTAGGAGCCCCTCCATTGATACCTACGTGGATACTTCCGTCCTCACCACACTCCCCATCGATAGCAATTGCAGTAATATCCAGGTCTTCAGTGCTAAGGATATTAATAAAATTATCTGCAGAACAACCATTCGCATCGGTCACCCAAATAGAGTACTCTCCTGGCGGAAGATCAGGAATTTCATAGGTTGTTTCATTTGTAACAACTGTTCCTGAAGCAGGGCCGCTCCACATGATGGAGTAAGGTCCCGTTCCATTAGAAAGATAGACGAAAATGCTTCCAAGATATCCACAGTCGGCATTGGTGCTCGAAAGCGATAGTTGTAGCTGGTTTTCCTGAACTACGGTGACTTCCACAGTTCCGGTACACCCGTTTGCATCGGTCACGTGAACCCAATAGGTGCCTCCAGGCAGGTCATTGATGGCCATGCCGTTGTTGTTAATCGTCGTGCTTCCTGAAACCGGTCCTGTCCAACTGACATTATAAGGAGATGATCCTCCAAGAATATCGAGCCAGATACCACCTGGTTGGTTACATACGCCATCGATGGAGATGGCATTTAAGGTGAGCTCTTCTCCTGAGTTGTTGACCTGGACCACTACGTAATCAGAGCACCAATTGGCATCCTCAACGAGAATTTGATAGGTTCCTGAGGGCAGATTATCTAAAGTGTAATTATCATTATTTGTAGTTGTACTGCCATTTACCGGACCGTTCCAGCTTATGTTGTACGGGGCAGTACCGTAATCAATATCAAGTAAAATACTTCCCAAATCTCCGCAAATACCGTCAATCGCCGTGGCTGATACATCCAGGTTAGATTCTCCGACAACGACAACCTCCGTGTAAATACACCAGTTTCCATCTTCAATGGTAATTGTATAAGTACCTGCAGGCAGGTTTATGATATTGAATGAAGCATAATTAGTTGTCGTTATTCCTGAAACCGGCCCTGAGAGCAGGATGGTGTATGAAGGAATTCCATCAAATGTTTCAATGTGGATGTACCCTAAACCGCCACACGATCCGGGGTATGAAGTGGCTTCAAAATAGAAATTGCCGCTGTCAACACCTATCTCGAAAGTTTGGGAAACCGAACATCCATTGGCATCTGTAACATAGATGGTATAATCACCAGAAGGCAGGTTCTCCACATCAAAAGTAGCGGTATAGGAGGTTAAATTTGCATTTTCAGGACCAAGCACCAGGATGTTGAAAGGGGCGACGCCGTTGGTGATCCAAACACCCACAGACCCCATGTCCATGCATACTACATTACTGGTTTCGAGGTAAAGATCCAGGTTGCCGGAAGAATTAACCGTTACTGATTCTGAAACGGAACAACCCAGGGCGTCCGTTTTGGTGATGGTGTAATCTCCGGCAGGAAGATTGTAAATGGTACAGTCGTTGCTATAGGTGTAGAAACTTCCTGAAACCGGGCCGGAATAATGAATAATGAAACCGGGGGTTCCTCCGGAAGATAGAACATGAATGCTTCCATAATTTTGGCCACAGCCGGTAGGTGTTGAAGAAACTTCCGTGAACTCGAAATCACAGGAAGAGGAACAGTCAACATTTAGGATGTAATCTCCTACTCCGCCATTGTACCCATCAACTACTACATAATAAGTGCCGGCTTCGAGCCACGCAGAGATGGATTCGTCATTGGTGCCTGAATTCTGGCTGTAATCGATGCAGTCTCCTCTATCGCAAGATCGAAGGAGAAAAAGCTCAAGATTGGCGGTTAAACCAGTCATGTCAATAGTTACCTGCCCGGCTTCTGTAGTGGTGAAATAATGAACCATCTCAGGGCCGTTGTTTTCCACATTCATCACATTACCGTCGCAGCCATACAGAGACACATCATCATTACCATACATGTTGTTCCCCTGGAAAGGAACTCCGCACTCTAGTGGTTGTGCATCTCCGCAATATAAATAACCGCAATTTACTTCGATCCTGTAATCTCCTTCAGAGGAAGCGTATTGACCGTCTACTACAATATAGTAGGTGCCGAGCGGAGCATTTTCCAATAGGATGCCTTCATTATTTGTATTTGAATTACTCGTTGTACTAGATTCAAGGCATGTTAGCTGGCTGCAATTATCAGCAAGCAGGAAGAGGTCGAGGTCAAGTCCGGGGGTCATGATCTCCAGGCCGATCTGCAGGTCTCCGGCAGTTGTTTTGGTAAGCATGTAGACCTTTTCCGGCCCCTGGAAGGAACTGTTACTGCACCCCGGATAATATTGTATCTGGTTGCCCATGCCAACAGTGGTCTCATAAGCAAGGAAGTCGCCGCACTGGATTGGTACGGCCTCCTGGCACCAGGATGAACCTGAGCCGCAAACACCGTAAGTATAATTTAAAACTCCTGCCGCTTCAGCGTAACAAGAGTTAGAATAGGTCACATTGTTACACCCACAAACGGGATCGTAATCAGTCACACAAATGGCATCAGGATCCATGTTTTCTGCATCAACACAAACGTCGTCACAAACTCCCTGGGTGTAAAAGGTAATCCCGCTGGCCTCTGCAAGACATGCATTTTGGTAAGTTACTCCATTACACCCACAAACGGGATCATATTCTTCAGAACATTCAAGCGAAATTACTCCGGTTATTTCGTCAACAGCAGTACCGTCACTGGTGACGATGTAATTCGGATCAAAACAACTGCTGCTACATGAGCCACTTGTGTAGTTGGAAACTCCGGCTGCTTCCGCAACACATGCATTGATGTACGATATTCCATTACACCCACAAACCGGATCATATTCATTGCCACAATCAGCATCAGGGTCAATCTGTTCCGGATCTATACAATCTCCAAAGCATACTCCATCGGAATATTCGGTTACTCCCGCTGCTTCGGCATAACAGCTGTTGATGTAAGTAATACCATTGGCACCGCAAACCGGGGCAATGACATCAGGACAATTGAAGTTGTTTGAGCTTCCGGTGACATTTATGGAAGTTCCTTGTGGTAATAAAGAGTATTGATTCATTTCCAGATCCACCAGCATGATGTCCGTAAAGGTCAGGTTTAGGGTAGCAGGTAAAACCAGATCTGAATCATCAATAAGAGTGAAGGCAATGTTGCCAATATTACCGAAACCGTTTAGGTTATACGGAATGATTCTGGCAATGGTTATTTCAATAACTCCATTTCCTGAATCATTTTTTACTAATTGGCGAGTTAGTCCTCCCCCTTGAGGGTCTATCCATGCGTCAAGTGATTTTTCAAAAGTGATGCCCCCTTCAACCAGGGTTGGGTCATAATTGATTTTGAAGCTTATTCCAAAGAAATGTTGTACAGGAAATGCTTCAGATCCAAGGTTGAGATCCAGTTGAAGTTGGGTGCCGGGTGAAGCCTGTGAAATCTGTGAAGAGATTTCCAGCGGAGGGTGTATGCCTTCCTGACCAATAGGCGGGAAGGTAACTTCGCTGATTTGGCCATGAATCTGACCATAATTATTGATGATGCCGTCGGTAATGTCATCATCAGAGATATAACCGTCACCGTTAGCATCTGCGTAAGCGGTGTTCATAGAAATCCCGGGAAGAGTCGAATTCCAGGGAGTTCCCATGGGTTGTTCGACCCAGTTGTTAGAGGCATTAGGCCTTTCAGGGCCGGAAGTCCAGAATTTGGTGCCCAGGTATAAAAGATCAATCCCGGAAACTCGTCCGTTGTTGTCAATATCTCCCGGCCAGATCATTTGGCCGGATAGGGAAGTTGGGTTCATTCCAAAGAATAGAATGACAATGGTAATGAGTGTAAATGATTTGTTCATTGTGTAACTTTCTTATAATTAGTAATTGGGATACCGACAGAATTTTACTTCTGATCGGTTAACAACATAAACATGCCTATTATTGAGTTTGCAATAATCCAAAAATTGTCCATCCTCTATTAATTGAGGCTGGTAAATTTGTTTCAGAAAACGGACGGAAAAATCCCTTTTGGCCAATGCCAAAATGGGAGGGTAGATTATTTAATGGGTTTAGCAAGGAAGGGAACAAATCACTTCCGCCACAACCCTGGTTATGACGGGGATTTCATTGTAAAGATACGTAGAAAAACAAAAAACGTTGCGGCCTCAACGGATTATTTGGAATATCTGTTTTTGCAGATTCGTAAGTTGTTGGCAGTCAGAAAGGTATGTGCCTTGGTAAACAAAAAAAGCCCGGTGAAAAATCTTCACCGGGCTTTTTAAAATGAGCCATAAAGGCTTAATTATTCTTTTTCTTTTTAAAGTCACCCCGTTTCCAGGCATCAAAGAAGTCTTTCCATGCTACCGGGTTGAAGATATTCATTGGAGGCGTTTGTCCGACATAATAGGTTTTTCTGGCCTGTTGACGCAGGTAATAACTCGTGTTTTCAACGCCATCCGACGGAACGGCATTTCTCATTTGAGCAAGATGGTCGTTGGCGAGGTTTTCGGCAGCTTTTTCCTGGAGTTCGTGAGTCACATCCATGGCCAGGAATTCGAGTTTGAAGTGATCCTTGCTCGGCCAGGGGAAAACCACTGTTTCGGGAAGGTTCACTGTGTCTTTAGTCATGAGCTGCACCAGGGAGTACCTGTCATCTTCCAGGTCTTTTGGTATCTGGTATTCTATGGTTTTATATCCTAAGGCGGAGAAGACAACTATATCTCCTTTTTCAACCACAACGGAGAAAAAGCCATCAAAATCAGAGTAGGTTCCTCTACCTTTTTCTTTTACAAGGATATTTGTATAAGGAATAGGGAACAACTGGTTAGTGCTGCCATCGAGCACCATTCCGGAAAACTGAATAATGGAGCTGCCTTCCTGAGCAGACAGGAGTCCGGAAAAACCGATCAAGGTTATGAAAAGAATTAAAAATTTATTTTTCATAGTTTACATTTCAATTCAGTTATTGATTCTTCAATCGCTCAAAATCAAGTCTGCATAAACTGCAGGATTATTTCAACCTCCTTAATAAGACGATAAAAAGCCTCAATTGGTTTGATAGCAAAGATAAAAAAAACGGGAACACCAATAAATACTGGCTGTTCCCGTTTTTCGGATTTAATTTTAGGACCCCTGGGCGATTGTTAAGGTTTTACAATAGTCGAATGTCTTTTAAGGTAAAGAATTAGAGATTGATTAACTGCCAGGTCTTTGTTCTTTAAGTGATTCCACTTCATAATATCTTCAACACTGCAACCGAAGAGCAATGCAAGCGTCTCGATATTGTCACCAGCTACGGTAGTGTAGGAAGTTTTCAATGTTCCTTCACCAAGCGTTACGGCTTCACCTGAAGCTTTTACCTTTTTGTTCAGGAAAGTACGGAAAGATTCTGCAGCATAAGCAGGCAGTACGATGTAGTGTCCTTTATTGCTTGCAGGGATAGTATTTCCGAGGTATCCTGGATTCAGTTTCTTCAACATGTCCCAGCTTACGTTGGTAGCTTTGGCGATGTCAGAGAATCTGAGGGTAGTGTGAGTGACAAAAGTACGAGTATCCTGTAAGTCATAAGCAGGATATTTCGGTGCCATGTCGTGTTCGTCGTAGTAGTTCACCAGGTATGCAGCTGCGATATAAGCAGGAACATAGCGCTGAGTTTCTTTCGGCAAGTATTTGCTGATTTCCCAGTAATCGTCACATTTAGCATAACGGATAGCCTTTTTTACTCGGCCAGGACCGCAGTTATATGCTGCCATTACCAAAGGCCAGTCGCCGAACTGATCGTACAACATGGAAAGCATCTTCACCGCAGCTTCTGTTGATTTGATAGGATCGAGCCTTTCGTCAACAGAGCCATTAATGGTGAGTCCGAAATAGTTGGCAGATGCAGGAACCATTTGCCACAAACCTGCAGCACCAGCGTGAGATTTCACACCAGGACGCAAAGTAGACTCAACCATAGGGAGGTATTTAAGCTCCATTGGCAGGTCGTAAAGATTAAGGTAATGCTCAAAAATCGGGAAATAGAGGCTTGAACGGCCCAACATTGATTCAGATTCTCTCAAACCTAATACAACGTAGCGCTTAATGTAAGTCTTTACACTTTCATTGTACTTAGCCTCGAAGGGTAAAGATAGCTGCCCGAGCCTTTCTTTGATCAGCTCGTCAGTGTTGGCGTCCCAGCTTTCAGCAAAAACTGAGGCATCTGAGGCGCCTGGGATTAAATTGTTTGTACTAGCTTTCATCGCTAAAGGAAAAACCAATAGCGTGATCACTAATGTCCATAGGAGTTTCATTTTTCAAGATTTAGTTTTTCATTATCAAGTGAATTCAAATGAAAAAGGAGGAGTTTTTTCAAATGACAGCCTCAACAATGAATAAATTAATTAGTGTAGTTTAAATGAATACCATAACCAACACACTAATTAGGGGTCCTTTTCATGTTCATACTATTTAAACGTATGATTTTTTGAAAAGTTACCCTGCTTATAAAAGCGGCAGCAAAGGTATTCGCTTCTCATAGAATAATCAACGGTTTTCGGCAATTGTTACCCCGAATACCAAATAATCATTGGAATACCCAATTTTAGTTATTTTTTTGTGAATGAAAATGGCTTAGACCTTATTGGAAGAATTGTTGAACAGGGATTTATTGACCAAATAACAAGAGATGAACAGAATTTTATTTGGAATTCCTCAAAAAGTTGATTTTTGTCATGAGAAGTGTTAAAGAAATGTTAAAAAAATTAACATTTGAAACATTTTCCACTTAACAATCCGGTTACGTGCCTTTTAAATGCCCTGAAATCTTATCTAAATCGGCTTTTTCATTGACATTAATTAGGGTTTTCTCATCAGCAACCTCCAATAATTGTATATCGGAATTGATCAGGACTTTCCTGGGACAGGAATAGCCCTGGGAAAGGAAGTTGAAAAGGGTTGGATAAGCTTTCGGTTCCCAAATGGCAATAAGCGGTTCCGGAAATTGAGAAACCGGGCTTTTGAAAGCAGAAGCGGTTTTGGAAGGATTTCTTTTTTTGAGTAGAAAATCCAGTGTGTCGGTATTCAATAAGGGCAAATCGCAGGCGATGACCATCCATGCGTGGTTTGGATATTCTCTAAAGGCAGACAAAATGGCTCCGTACGGCCCAAGGCCAATGAAAGTATCCGGCAAAAGATCGTAGGCACTCTCAATTTCGTCCATTTGATCGGCTCTGCAGGAGATAAAAACCTTTTCGCAAAAAGGTTGGAGCAGATCGGCGGCAAATTCTCTTTGGGGCTTGCCATGATAGTCGATCTGACCTTTATCCTCTCCCATGCGAACACTTTTACCGCCGGCAAGTACCAGGCCAAAGACTTTGGGAATCGCTTTTTCCATTTCTTTTTGCAGAAATTCAGCAATACCATCAAAATCGTTTATCGGAAGAACAGGAACGGATTGTCCCTGAAGATGTTCCTTTAAAAATGGATACAGGTCTGTTTGGTCATCTGTAGTTAGCATTAATGCTACATCAGTCAGTCGATCGAGTTTCTTTCCTAAGGAAGCCTCTTTTTTGGGATCTAGGACTATAATTTGTTTTTTTCCTTTAAAATGATTTCCGTTGATCAATACAAGGTCCTGATCATTGAATAATTGCCTGTACTGGAACTGATCCATGTGTTTTTCAATATCCAGCCGGTGGAAGGTGATCTTGTCGGTATATTCAGCGGAAGCTCCAAATGCCATAGCGCTGGATTTGTCCCTGCCTGAACCTTTTTCTTCATCAGCACTTTTATGATCAGCATCCACATAACCTACGTTGTATTTAGCAGATAACTTTTCAGTTAGTTGAAACGCGAGTTCTTTTATCCGGCCACAGGGTGTTCCGATGATAGCCCATTCGTTACGGGCAAAAGTGCCGTGATCTGGGCGAGTGAGTTTTGTATGTTTCTGGTGAGCCATGTTTTTGTTGCTGGTTACTGGTTACTGGTTTCTGGTTGCAAGTTACTGGTTATTGGTTTTGTTCAGAGAGTTCAAGGAGTTCAAATGGTTCAAGGTTTTAAGGTATTGAAAATAGGCTTGATTTATTTGGTGCGAAAGTATTAACGTCAACCGTTAACCGTAGGCCGTTAGCCATCTATTTTTCTCTAGAAAAATCCTTCTTCCCTCCGCTTTTTGCCATCAGTTTGGTTTCTTTGATGGTAATGTCATGAGAGAAGGCTTTGCACATGTCGTAAATGGTGAGGGCTGCGACGCTTGCGCCTGTAAGGGCTTCCATTTCAACGCCGGTTTTGGCGGTTATAGTTGCCGTGCAGTCAATCACCACTTCCCTGTTGTCATTGACATGAATATCAATGTGGCATTTGTCGAGGCCAAGCGGGTGACATAAAGGGATGAGTTCCGAAGTTTTTTTGGATGCCATGATTCCTGCCAGGATGGCTGTCTGAAAAACAGGGCCTTTCTTTGTGTGGATTTCTTGATTTTCCAAAAGGTCCATGATCTCGTTCCCGAGTACGACAATGCTCCTTGCCCTGGCAATTCTTTTAGTGATTTGTTTGTCACCTACATCAACCATGTTGGGATTGCCGTCGGCATCCAGGTGGCTGAATTTTTTTTCTGATCCCATTTGTTGGCCATTTTCAAATTGAACCACAAAAGTAGGCTTACGGTTTAGTATTTACAACAATATTTTCAACCAGGTTAAACTTTTGGTGCTTGGAATAATCTTATACCATATGTAATAAGGTAAGAAGTTAGAGAAATTAAGTCTAAAATATATTGAATTAGGCTTCTGTAAAGGCAGAGAATTCATTCCTCAGCCTTAGCCTTAGCCTCAGCCTCAGTCTATGGAAGACTATAACCTTTTTACTCACTTACCTGGAATTTAATAGGGTAACTAAGTTTTTCAGTGTATAAAAACGGGGGATGATAAAATAAATACCCTTCATATTATTATAAAAGGTTTAACTTTGCACCGTAATTGAAAAAATTAAACAGATGAAACGACCATGATATTTATTAATCATAAATTTCACATAAGAGAATGATTAAAAAATATCCTGGGAGTTCCTGAATGTATTATAAAAATTTTGCAGATTTTCTGCAAGCAAAATTTTTTAAACAGATGAAAAGTTTATTATTATTCAACTTCCTTGGGCCTGAAATGCTCGTGATCTTTTTTGCCATCTTATTGCTTTTCGGAGGTAGAAAGATTCCTGAATTGATGCGTGGTCTTGGAAAAGGAATTCGCGAGTTCAACAATGCACGTTCTTCTATTGAAAGTGAATTGAAGGAAGGAATGCGGGATGCTGAGCGCAAGGAGCTTGAAGAGAGAAGAGCTAAAGATAAAGAGCGGGAGGAACTCAAGTTGAAAGAAAAGAAAAAGGCTTAATTCAAAATTCTCGCTGTTTTGATTTAGTGATCGATGGTTCTTGTATGGAAAGATCTCTTTTTTCCATAAGGACCTTACAACAATGGAGTCATCCCGAATTTTATACACATTGAAGTTCGGGATGGCTGTTTTTTATCAGGCCATCCTTTTTTAATCATTCTTCCAACCTTTCCTTTCCTGCTCAATGTGGGTCAGATTGACCTTGATACCAAATTTTTCCTTAAGGTGCTTTGCAAGTGTGTCTGCCGCATATACTGATCTGTGTTGGCCACCGGTGCAGCCAAAATTGACCATTAGGTTGGTAAAACTCCTGTCGATGTAGTTTTCCACGGCCTCATCCACGATCCGGTAGATGTTATTCATGAACTCCGTCATGCTGCTATGGTGCTGGAGGAAATTGATCACCGGTTCGTCCCGGCCGGTTAACTTTTTATAAGGCTCATATCTGCCTGGATTATGGATCGCACGGCAGTCAAAAACAAAGCCGCCGCCATTACCGCTGTCGTCTTTTGGAATACCTCCTTTTTTGTAGGAAAAACTATTGACCTCGACAGTCAGCAGGCTTGACATACCTTTGATCTTGTCAAAGGGTTCGAATACACGGCAGTTGGCAACGGCATCCAATACCTTGGACAGTTCGGGTAATTCAATCGGCAGACCTTTGTTTTCGAGCACCCATTTGATATTTCTGAGGGCAAAGGGAATACTTGAAATGAAATGTTCTTTTCTAAGGTATAATCCACGGAAACCATAAGTGCCTAACACCTGGATACAACGGATAAGCACATAGGCATAATAATGCTTTTCAAATTCAACCCGGTCGAGAGGAATCAATTCCTCCAGCGCATCCATATAATGGTTGAGTAGTTCAATTCTGATTTCAGAGGGTATATTGGCCTTAGCCTGGAACAGCAATGAAGCAAGGTCATACTGAAGTGCTCCCTTTCGGCCCCCCTGATAATCGATGAAATAGGGATCCCCGCTTTTGACCATGATATTCCTTGTCTGAAAATCCCTGATCATAAAATAGTCCGTATTGGTTTCCAGCAGATAATCAGCAAATTTCTGGAGGTCGTTTTCCAGGTTCTGTTCGTCAAATGGGATGTCAGCCAGTTTTAGGAAGTAATACTTAAAGGTATTGAAATCCCAAAGCATGGATTGCTTGTCAAAAGCAGCTCTTGGGTAACACAGGTCATAGTCAAGGCCTTCCCCGCCAATGGTCTGAAAATGTGCCAATTGCTGAACTACTTTTTTGTAGATATTGATCAGATAGTCGGGGAAATAATCTCCCTTTTGTAACAGGTAGCTGTACAATGTAGTAAACCCGAGATCCTCCTGCAGGTAAACGCCATTGTCCAGGTCTTCTGCATAAATTTCCGGAACGGGCAGGTCTTTTGAGTGAAAGTGTTTGGAAAATCCTAAAAAAGCCTCATTTTCTTTACGGTCAGCATTATGAGCTCCGACAGCAGTAAAGTTTTTGCTTTGTAACCTATAATAAATACGTGAGGAAGCGGAAGGAGCAAGGGGTAATACCAGATCAGGATATTCTCCACACCATGTTTCGAATAAATCGCTGAGGAACCTTTCAATTTTCAGGGATGCCATGTTGGATAAATGAATTAATAAAATATTAAAAAACTTTTCGATTCTATTTGTAATTAAATTACTGAAAACAAGAGGAACAGAAAGTGTTTCACTCAAACAAATCGAAAGGTTTTTTGGAGCGTTACTTAATAAATTAGAACTCATGAAGAGTTTGCGCTAAATTAGAGCAATAATGGAAAGAATATCAAATGGAAGCTGTTAATTTTTTTGGAGCAACTGTTTTTGTGGTAGTTATGATAATGTTCGGAGTTTCCTACACTTTTTTCAATTGGAAAAAATATCGAAAGGCACTACTTCTGATCATTGCTGCTGGATTTTTATTAAGATTATTCTGTGCTCTTGATCCGGCTTTGCACCAATGGGATGAGCGATTCCATGCATTGGTGGCCAAAAATATTATGGAAGAGCCCCTTAGTCCAAAGCTTTACAAAGAGGTGCCGCTTGATTATGATTACAAACATTGGGGTAAAAATCATATCTGGTTACACAAACAACCCTTGCCCTTTTGGGTAATAGGAGCGAGCTTCAAAGTTTTCGGGGTAAATCTTTTGGCATTGCGGTTGCCTGCGCTTTTATTGTCTACGTTATTAATCGCTGTTACCTTTCTCATAGGTTCAAAACTTTTTAACGACCGGATTGGGGTGTTGGCTGCTTTTTTTCATTCGGTCAACGGTTTGATAATTGAAATTGGTTCTGGAAGAGTGGCCACCGATCATGTAGATCTATTCTTTTTCTTTTTTATTGAAATGGCCATTTTATTTTCGGTGCTTCACAGAGATAAAAGGTCCAATTGGAATATTATTCAGATCGGCCTTTTGACGGGAATGGCTGTTTTGAGTAAGTGGTTGCCAGGGTTGATCGTACTCCCGGTTTTTGTTGTACTGAATTTCAAAAAACAGAAGATCAGAACAATTTTGACTGAAGGAACAATGATTTTTATGATTGCTTTATTGGTCAGTTTGCCCTGGCAGGTTTATGCAGCCAATGTCTTTCCCGATGAATATTGGTGGGAGAATGGTTATAACTTAATGCATTTTAATAGTTCAATTGAACAACATGGCAAACCATGGTGGTATCATCTGGTAAATATGGGGCACATCTGGAACGATTTGATTTTTTTAATACTTCCATGGTTCATTTGGAAAGCCATTAAGAATAAGGCCAGGAGTGAGTATTGGGCTTTGCTAACATGGATGTTTCTGCCTTACCTTTTCTTTTCGCTTGCTTCCACCAAAATGCAAGGGTACATTCTTTTTACAGGGCCGGTATTTTTTATTATACTGGCTTTGTTCATCGAGGAGTGGTGTTTGAAAGCAGGCAGGCAATTATTCCGAAAGCGGCAATGGATTCCAAAGGTGGTTACTGTGCTTATTGTTTTATTGGCTTTCAGGTTTGGAATTGAAAGAGTGAAACCCTTTGAAATGCCAAAGCCAAATGAGCGTCTTGAGATGCAGCTGATTGCTATCGATAGTTATGTTATTGGAGACGGACCGCATATTGTTTTTAATTCTTCCGATTATATCGAATTGATGTTTTTTACGGACCATCTGGCCTATGAAAAAATACCTTCACTTGAAGAGATTCAAAAACTGGTAGCTACCGGAGAAAGTATTATAGTAATCGACAATGGAGGTCTACCTGAATATTTGCAGAATAATAAAGACCTTCAGGTAATTAACTTGGTTTTGGAGTAGATGGTATTGTTCTTTTTCTCATGAACAAAAAAATGTTAGATATAAATACCCAGAAACCAGTAACCAGCAACCAGCAACCAGAAACCCGATCAATAAATATAACTCAAAATCCCTTCGAGCTCCTGTTTGGCTCTTTCCAGTTTTTTGGTGATCAGTCTGAAAGTGCGCTCCCTTTCCCGTTCACCCGCTCCGCTTATCAACAGAGAGTGCTTTTTAGAGGTGTTGATCCAGTTTTCTGTATAATCAGCAAATCTGTCATCGTCGCAGCGGATGAAGTTGGGTGGATCGATGGTTGTAAAGACGTATTTGTAATTATCTGCTGTGACATAAATGGTGTTGGTGGAAGCCATGAGCTCATTCATGTGCACGGTCAGTGACCCTAGTGGCTTGTCGGGTTTTTCCATGTTGAATTTATAACCTACTTCCGCCATCTTTTTGAGGTGCCTGCTCAGCTTTTCAACCTCTTTAAAAATACTTTCAATGTCTTCTTTTTTTTCAAAAATGCCAGAGTGAGCATAGTATTTGATCTGATCCAGGGTGATGTCGAGGAAACGGATGTTCCAAAGCTCTGTTCCGTCGTAACTGTAGTATTCCCGGAGCATGCTTTTCATCAGGTCGTTCAAAAGTTGATCGTTGGTGAATTCCTCCAGGGAAAACCTATGGGCCCGGTTGGGAATATGCCAGGTGGTGTGGTTCCAGACAAACAATTTGAAATAACAAAGCAAGGGAAACTGCAGGTAATAGAATATGGGAACCTCCATGGTTACATAAACCATATTGACGTTTTTACATCCACGAATAAAGTCCAGATGCAGGTAGATGTTCCTCAGGTATTCGTCATAACTCTTGGGTTGGCTGCGAATGGCGGCTACGAAAAATGGAATGGCATTATGCCTTTCGGCAATGAACTGATCAATAGAGAAACCATAATGGCGTGAAAGTTTGATGATATCGTCTAACCCAAGATTGCTATCGCCGTTGAGTTTCTTGTAGGCACCACTTTTACTCAGATCCAAAATGGACATCAGGTCGTTGACCAGAGGAGTTCTTTTCGGGGAAAGCTCCTGGAGGTAGGCAAAAAGCTGTTGCTGGATTTTTTTACTTTCTTTTTCCATAGGCCTTGGTTTGGGTTAGAAATACCGTTAAAAATTAAGGAATATAAATCGGTTATTAACCCTAAAATAGGTAGAAAGAATTACCTGATTAGGATTTTTCTGTGAATATGTATGGATAGGGAAAAATTTGTACTACGCTGACCCTGATCAGCCAGGTGCTAATTGGAAAATGCAGACTTTTGGAATTATAGACAAAGTTCTTTGACTGCCGCTTCAAATTTCTCAAAATACATCCCGGTATAGAAACACAGAGTACAGGAAGTTTTGGCCTGGAATAATGGACCAACCAGTTTGGCCATCCACCTTTATGGCTGCATGGTGAGCCTGATTACAGAAAGCGAGGGGGTATAAAAATTTTCCCATCCAGTTTGAAGTAGAAAATTTCCCCCAGGGATATATCCAGTTGGCACAACTATCCTGGAAATCGGTGTGAATTCTGGAATTATAGACAAAGTTCTTTGACTGCCGCTTCAAATTTCTCAAAATACATCCCGGTATGCCGGCCATCCACCAGCGCATGGTGAGCCTGAACAGAAAGCGGTATAAAAATTTTCCCATCCTGTTTGAAGTATTTCCCCCAGGTAATCCTTGGTACACTATCTGGATCGGTGTAATTCATCGCATGGGTAAATCCGGTAAATGAAATCCAAGGAATAATGGATAGGAAAAGGTAGTCGTCCCTCCCGTGTTCGTCCTCCACCGTTGGATTTTCTTTAAAATGCCGAATGGCCTCAAGGGTGTTTTTGTAAAAGGATTCAAACTCATATTCGAATTCCACCGGACAAAAGCTGAATACATCTGAATTGTCTGGTGTGATGGCAAAAGATGGATGAACCAATTCGTGTTCAATAACCTCATTACCCCTTAACCGCCACCGGAATTCTTTGATGTCATTGGCTACCTTGCTGGTCAGGTAAACCATTACCGGAGTGAAGGAAAGTCCCCGATTTTTTATAAAATCAACCAGCGGTGTGATATCCACATTTCCACAAATATTAAAATGTGGCTGACTGAAATCCTTGAAGAATTCAAAATGCTTGATTCGGTGCGGGTCGGTGAAGGTTATTTTTTTCATGGGTGAGGACAGAAGATTTTTAAAATTATTTCTGGTCAAAATTATAGTATTTTTGAGGAATAAAAAAAGGAAAATGGAAGGGTGGAAAATGGGGGAAAAATGAATTGCTAAAGGTTGTCCCTGTTTATTTTGAATATTGGTTCCATTGTTCGTATTTAGGTTGTTCAAGTTTCGAGTTTTCATAACCATAGCGCGGTTCTTGAAGTTCAAAAGAATCGTTCCATTCATCATTATGCTTTTGCCTTAGGCTAGTCATAAGATTTCTTAATCCATTTTCAATTTTAAAGGCCTTTTTATCTGAAGAATCAAACTCGGATGTTGTTAATAATTTTGACTCATAATAAACATGATTGCCAGAAGTGAATTCTGAAAGTGAGGCAATGGCAATATCCAGAAACCTCAAGTATTCTCTTTTGCTTTTTCGGCAATATCCTTCCGCAATATTCCTGTGCACAGAGTCAATTGCAGCAATTTGATTTTCTGCCACTCTTTTTAGTTCTACGGGAAATTTTCGAAATATTGGAAAAGCTAGTTTGAATAAGTCTTTAGCCTCTTGCCAGACCCAAAGGTTCATATACCCTCGAACCATATTTTTTCTATGATCCATAAAATTTCATTGTTTTTTGAGTTGATTTACCATTTTCCACCCTTCCACCCTTCCATCTTTCCATCTTTTCTTCACGGAATAACTTATTCCCTCCGTTCTCCCTTCTCCTCTTGTCCAAACCGCATATCTTTCACCATCAGCTGCAACCTGCTCTGCCCCTGCCATATATTTTCCCGCAAATTATAACAAATATCAAAAGGAGCTCTGGCGTATACACCTTTTCGGCATATTCGCTCATGAAAAAAGCAATGCCTTTTAATGGGGGCGTGTCGTTCTGTTTTAAGGAAAGGCTGATGTGTTCCTGTTTGAGTGTTTCGGAGTAACCGGTGTCTCTTACATTTCGAGTCTGGAATACTGGGTTTCGATTGCCAGGGCCGAAAGGAGCAAATTTGGCCAGGATGCGTCGAAATTTTGGGGTGATATCTTCAAAGTTCAATGCTGCATTGATATCGATTTGCGGGGATTGCAAATTTTCCGGTAGAGAGACTTTTACTACTCCTTCAAATCTATCGCAAAATGCCGGAACGTTTTCGGGGAGCAAAGTGAGGCCTGCAGCGTATTTATGGCCGCCAAAGTTTATTAACAGGTCTTCGCAAGAGGTTATCGCTTCCAGGATGTCGAACCCTCTTACTGAACGGGCCGAACCAACCACTTTGTCGTCGGACTTCGTGAAAATGATGGTTGGTTTGTAAAATTTGTCCACCATTCGGGAGGCTACAATACCGATTACGCCTTTATGCCAATGTTCCTGGAAAAGGCAAACGCTCATCTTTTGAGTCCAATTTTCCTGAGTAGTAAATAATTCAATCGCTTCATCAGTGATTCTTTGTTCAAAGCTGCGTCGCAGGTCGTTTCTGTAGTTAAGTGCTTTGGTTATTTCTGATGCTTTTTCCGGAGAGTTCGTGATCATGAGGTTTACGGCAGCACCTGCATCGGCCATTCGACCAGCGGCATTGATGGTTGGTGCCAGTCCGAAAACGACATCACTGATGTTTAAGGGGCGTTCCTTTTTGGAGTTGTTGATCAGGGCAATGAGTCCTGGTCGTTCGGTTTCGTTCAGTTGTAGCAGTCCATGATGAGCCAGAATACGATTTTCTCCGGTGACCGGAACGATATCTGCAGCGATACTGATAACGAGCAGATCCAGCAGGTCTTTCCAGTGTTCTTCAGGCAGGTTATGTTGTTGACAATATGCCTGGATGAGTTTGAAGGCTACCCCGCATCCGCTAAGTCCTTTAAATGGATAATGGCAGTCAGATCGTTTGGGGTCAAGGACGGCGTAGGCTTCGGGTAAGGTTGTGCCGGGTGTATGGTGGTCGCAAATGATAAGGTCGATACCGTAGTGTTTTGCAGCCTTGGCTTGTTTTTGAGCTTTGATGCCACAATCCATGGCGATGATCAGGTCTGTTTGGTTTTGATGGGCGTAGTCAATGCTTTCGAAAGATATGCCGTAGCCTTCTTTGTATCTGTCGGGAATATAGAAGTCTGTTTGGATATCAAGTTTTTTCAGAAAGGTATGCATAAGGGCAACAGATGTAGTTCCGTCGACATCATAATCACCATAGAGCAAAATTTTTTGATTTCGTTCAATGGCGAGGTGCAGTCTGTCAACAGCTTTGTTCATATCTGTCATCAGGAAAGGATCATGGAGATGCTTTAAATTGGGATAAAAGAAGCTTTTAGCATCTTTTATGGTTCTGATGCCTTGTTGTATCAATAAGCGGCAAAAGACCGGGTGAATGGGTAACTGCTTTTGCAGGTTTTGAATGTCCTGTTCATCAGTTTTCAGGGGGTTCCATACTTTGGGGGTCATTGTTTTCATTTTTTGATTAAAAAATAAGTTTTTCAGGCTTTAAAAGCCGGGGTAGTTATAATAACCGGATGAGTGTGCAATTAGTTCTGGCTTGCCTAAGTAAGTGATGTGAAAGCTATCGAAATATTTGACTTTTTTATACAAAATTGATAAATTTGCCTAAAGAATTATCAATAAGTGGAAATATTTTTAGAAAAGGTTGCAACCGGTGAGTTAGTTGAAGGTCAGATTTTGGATAGTTTTTCCAAGGAGATGCCTTTCAGGAGGGAGGGTTGGCAATTTACCTGGAAGAAGCTCGCAAAAGTGGAAGGGGCTAAATTTTATAAAATTGTCCTGAGGGAGACACCTGATATACTTGAAGGTCTGCTGATGCTTACAGTGATTAACGAGGAAATGTTGTATTTGAATAATTTGGAAGTTGCTCCCCATAATTATGGAAGAGATGGGAAGTATGAACACGTTGCCGGTTGTTTAATAGCATTCGCTTGCAAAAAAAGTTTTGAATTGGGGGGAGGTAGCTATTTGGGCTTTTTATCGTTTGATAGTAAGACGGAATTGATTGAGTTTTATCAAAAAAAGTATGGAGCAACCTGGGCAATGGGCCAAAAAATGTTTATTGACCCATTCCAGGGACGGAAGTTGATGGAACTATATTTAAACATTGAAACAGGGTTAAAAAAATAAGATATGGGTAAGCAAAAAATAAAAAATGAGGGAGGTGTTATTGGAACGGGCGTTGGTCTGGTAAACCAGAATAGTAAAGAGTTTAAGGCTTTGCGCCAATTAATTGAAGCCAAGTCCAAAGAACAGGTTGGCCAGGAATTTGTTGTTAATCAATTGCTTTCCCTAAGGTTTCAAATGGAAACTTATATAGCGAAGGAACATCCAGAAGAATTGATCCAGGCAGGGGAATTTTTGGAAGGATTTGTAAAGGCACTAAAAATCAGGAAAAAGGACTTTGCAGAATATATAGGTTATAAGGAGAGTAATTTGAGTGCAATATTGAAGGGAAGAAGAAAGATTAACTCAGATTTGGCTTTAAAATTTGGGGAGATATTTAGTGTGAACCCGGAAGTGTGGCTAAATATTCAAAATAAGAATGAATTGCTTGAAATGATCGAAAAGGATAAAAATAAATACGAGCAGTATAAATTGGAAGACTTGCTGAAGCAGGAAAATTGAGGAATGATAAAAAAATGGCGACCTCAAGAGGTACGCCATTTTAGTAAAACACGCATAGCGTGCAGCTTCTGGGAGGATCTTTTGAAATTATTAAGGGGAGGGTTTTTAGGTGTTTATCTTCTGCTCTTCGTACTATGGCAGGGGTTCTCTTAAAAAACAAAACAGAACAAGGGAACTTACACTGGATCGAAAGGGGACGAAAAAAAAGGGGGGATCGTGCATAAGATTTTCTGACCTTAACTGCCTGCACTTTTTATGTGCCGGCAGTAGCTCCCTTGCCGTTCTGTTTCAATTTGAGAAACTAAAATAATTCTTGTAAAACCTCAATGCGTTCACAACCAGGGGTAGGTAGTGGATCTTTATTCAGGTTGTTTCGCGCTCACATCAAACCGAAAGGGGGTCGGAAAAGCTTGATGTTTTTTGAGATTACATAAAATCTTTTAGTATGTTTAAAAACGCTTATGCAAATATATTACCCATTACGTCGTAAAGTTGTAACACTTAAGCGTGTTTTGATCAGGGTTAATATTAGTTTTTTGTATAGCGATGAAAGCCTAAATCACTGTTTTACAATGTTTTAGGTTGTGTAAATTGTTTGTAAAGGGATCAACACGTTGATTGTCACAAGAATAAATCGTATTTTTGCGACAGGAAATTAAACGTACACTCAAATCTTTATTCGTTCGTAAGGGGAACGTATCTAAACTCCACGGTGCATATTCATACCCGCGTGGCGACCAGTCTGGGTATTAGACTGCTCGTTTTTTAATTAGCATTTGAGTGCAACAAAATATATGACCTTTTTGACATATTGTCGAAAAGGGTGCTCTCGGTAATTGGGCTATTTTAGCCTATAATCAATTGTCGAGTTTTCTGACATTGAAGTTTTTATTTTCAATTAATTATTAAGTAGTGTATTCTACTCAGCATATTAATTGAAAATTAAAAAATAATGTCTCCGCTATGAATCTCTTGATATTGATCAATTATCTCTGGTGTAGCTTCTTTTGCTGAAGCAATAATTCCCATCATAATTAACCATTCAATTAACGCTGCCATAACTTTGATTTTAATTTAATTATTAATTTTAATTGATAATCAAAGTTATGGCAGACTTCCGGCAACAAAGTGAACAATTTCCCCCCAAATAATCAGGTATCTTTTATCGGTTTTTTTCATGGTGTTTTTCTTTTTTTATTGTTAATCAATGACTTATATTTGTAAATCTTTACAAAAAAGCATTTTTGCATGAAAGATTTACAAATGTTAGTGCATTTACTATCCGGTGTGAAGGTTAGTAAGCTGAATATTATTGGAACTGAGGGTGAGTCTGGTACTAAGGTTCAGCAATTATATGATGCAATCCTGGAGGGAGAGATTACCAATGACGTCGAGGGCGCTCAAAGGTTTTTTCCTGACGGGGCTAATAGTGAGAAATATTTCAGCAAATTAAAGAGAAATTTAAAAAACCGCTTATTAAATACTCTTTTTTTTATAGATGTTGATAAACCTCAATTTACTGAATATCAAAAGGCTAACCAGGTTTGCTATAGAAATTTAGCTATAGTAAAGTTATTATATTCTTATGGTCAGCGAAACTTAGGGGTGTCAATTGCTCAAAAAACGTTAAAAAAAGCAGTTTATTTTGATTTCACTGAAATTGCTTTGATGTTATCAAAAGAACTTAGGATTTATTATAGTACAATAACAGGGGAAAGGGAAAAAGCTAAGCGTTTTAGTGATACTGTTGATAAATATTTAAAGATCTATTCGGCTGAACTGGAAGTAGATAAATTTTATTCAGAATTAATTATTAATTATATTTTTTCAAAAGCAAGTAAGCCTGAACTGGCAGAAAAGGCCGTGACCTTTTGTAAGCGTTTAGACGAGTTGATATTGGACGTGGATTCGTATAGGTTTCGGTTTATGTATTATTTGACCTATATCTTAAGATATGAAATACAAAATGATTATCGAAGTACGCTTAAGCTGTGTGTTCAGGCCTTAGAATACTTCCATGGAAAAAAGCATATTGGGGTAAAAAATGTTTTGTTCAATTTGAATATGAAGATGATCGCATGTAATATTCAATTGCAACAGTATGAGGAAGCGAAGAAGAACGTTCAAACTTGTTTAAGCTTGGTACCTGAAGACGGGTATAATTGGTATATAACACAGGATTTAAATTTTCTTTTAATGTTAAGGTCGAAAAATTATCAGGGTGCGCTCGAGGTGTATCGGGTGATTTTAAATAAATCGAATTACCTTAAACAACAACAAGCTATACTTGAACAATGGAAGATAAACGAGGCTTTTATTAATTTTTTAATTTTAAAACAAAAAGTAAAACTATCAAAAGGGGATGATAGAAATGTTTTTAGAGTCAATAAGTTTTTGAATGAAGTTCCTAAATATTCCCGAGATAAACGTGGAACAAATATTACCATCCTTATTTTGCAAATTTTGTTTCTCTTAGAAAAGGAAAGGTATGAAGAGATTTTCGAGCGTATTGAGCCACTTAGAATGTATGCTAGTCGATATCTTAGAAAAGGTGATACTTTCCGAAGTAACTGCTTCATAAAAATGCTAATGCAATTACCAGCAGGTCATTTTCATCGAGAAGCAGTAAAACGAAAGGCTGCACCATATTTGAAAAAACTGGAAACAATGCCCTTGGATGCAGCGAACCAGGCTGTGGAGCTCGAAATCATCCCTTATGAAGAATTATGGGAATACGTTATGGAGTCCCTGGATGACAAAGTGAGATAAAAAAAGGCCCGGCAAATTTGCCGGGCCTTTTTAGCTGTGGAGGCAGGAGTCGAATCTACCTGGATCTGAAAACAGGTTTCCCTGGACAGTTAGACAGGCCTGCACGAGGCGGTTAGCGTCAGCACAAATATTTGGTGGTCAATCCCAATGTTGCAATCAACACCTTATGCTGAGTTTATCCCGTAATCCCCACCCCCGAGACAAGAGGGCATGGCTGCCTGTTTCATCACCCCACAGTGTGGTGCACAATTATCAAATTTCAAAAAGCAACAAACAAAAAAGGAGTTGTCAAATTGAATATTGAACCTTGTGTTTTGAATATTACTCAATTTCCTTTGAAGTTGAGTTGCTGTGGAGGCAGGAGTCGAACCTGCACGAGGCGGTTAGCGTCAGCACATGTTTGGTGGTCAATCCCAATGTTGCAATCAACACCTTATGCTGAGTTTATCCCGTAATCCCCACCCCCGAGACAAGAGGGCATGGCTGCCTGTTTCATCACCCCACAGTGTGGTGCACAATTATCAAATTTCAAAAAGCAACAAACAAAAAGGAGTTGTCAAATTGAATATTGAACCTTGTGTTTTGAATATTACTCAATTTCCTTTGAAGTTGAGTTGCTGTGGAGGCAGGAGTCGAACCTGCACGAGGCGGTTAGCATCAGCACATGTTTGGTGGTCAATCCCAATGTTGCAATCAACACCTTATGCTGAGTTTATCCCGTAATCCCCACCCCCGAGACAGGAGGGCATGGCTGCCTGTTTCATCACCCCACAGTGTAAAATAAAAAATCACTTTCTTACAAGTGATGATGCAAATTTAAACGAAATGACCTTTTGTGTGCAAATTTTTTAAAGAAAAAAATAAAAATTTAGATAAAATTAAAAATATTACCTATTTTATTTGTTAATCTTTAAATGACATTGCTGCATTTGCCGATATATTATAAATATTGAATTTCAACTTTAAACTAATTCCCCAAACACCCATTCCCCGGGTTGAAACCAGTGGTCCGCTCCATGAAAACGAACAAAGCCGATACTTGTCTGAAACAAACATCGGCTTTGAAAAATTCTTAATAAAAGCAATAAAAAGGTTATCCGCCGGCAACCAATGCCATAAGATATTGGCATAACAAGGCTCCATATGTCCCCAGAGCATACCCTAAAACAGCCATTAAAACCCCTACCGGCGCAAGCGCCGGACTAAAGGCCGCAGCTACAATAGGTGCCGAAGCAGCTCCACCTACATTAGCCTGGCTACCAACCGCTACAAAGAAGAATGGTGCCCGGATAATTTTGGCAACTACCAATAACAATATTACATGTACTAACATCCAGATAAAACCTATAGCAAACAACCCAAGGTTGTTGAATATTTCAAGGATATTCATTTTCATTCCGATGGTAGCTACCAGAACATAAATGAAAACGCTACCCCAGCGGGAAGCTCCTACTCCTTCCAGTTTTCTGGCTCTGGTAAATGATAAAATAAGACCTATGGTAGTCGAAATTACAATTAACCAGAAGAAAGAAGATACCAGAGACTGGAGACCAATCCTTACCAGCGTCTCTTCATAGTTCTTCATGAATGGAACGATCTCTCCCGCTGCCCAATGGGCAAAGGCAACACCACCAAAGGCAAACGCCATCATGACAAACACATTGGTTGTGGTAGGAATACGTTCGATAGATGATCTGTAATTCTGAACGTTGTCTCTGAGTTCTTTTATAGCCCGGTTGTCAGCTTTTAACCTTAGATCAAGTTTGTCTGAAATATTGGCACCGTATAAAAGGAAACCCATCCAGATATTGGCTACCACCACATCCACCACGATCATCGATGAAAAGATCTTGTCTTTTACCTCAAAAATCTCCTTCATGGCTGTCTGGTTAGCTCCTCCTCCAATCCAGCTACCGGCAATCGTAGAAAGCCCGTTCGCCAGTTCGATAGGTTCACCAACGATCATTCCAGGAGCCAGCTTTGAGAATGACAAGCAATGCGAACGGTCCTCCAAGTACAATTCCCAAAGTAGCCGTCAGGAACATAATAAGTGCCTTAGGCCCAAGGTTAATTATTCCTTTGAAATCAATACTGATACAAAGTAAGATAAGACTCGCAGGCAAGAGATAGCGAGATGCTACGAAATAAAGGTTGGAATAATCTCCTGAGATCAATCCACCTGAATTCAGGAAAGATGGCAGGAAGTAACATAGTAATAAAGAAGGTACATATCTGTAAAAGCCTTTGAATCGGGGCTGGCTCTCTGTCCAGAAAACAATGGCCAGCAGGATCAGCAGAATACCCAATACAATAGCATCATTTTTAAATACAGGAGTTCTGTCGATCGTTTTTAGCTCAAGCTTATTTTTGGCTCCCTTTTTGAACTCAATCACATTGCCGGTTTCGTCATACAAAGTGATCTCGATTTCCGGTTCTCCGGCAGTAAGCCCTTTAATATAAATGGGAGCAACCGGGCTTAAACGAAAAATCTCTCCACCGACGTCCACTACCATCGACCTTGCTCCCGTGGGAACCAGACTCAAGGGTATTTCTATGATAAAGTCAGGAGTTTGGTCCAGAAAATATTTTCCTGGTTTGGTCAGTAAAGAGAGTCTTTGTACCCGATCGGCGGTAGCATCAATAATTTCAGGAGTGGCAATTTCGGCGGATATGGGCGCTGTTTCCTCTTTGGCTAATCCGATATTTGCCACAAATAAAAAACTTATTAATAAAAAGAAAGATTTAAGGGTGTTCATGTTCATGATTAAGTTCTTTGGGCCTAAAGATAATAATTTTAATTAATGGGGCTTTTCCTTATTTTTGCCCCTAAAAATTAACTCATGCAACTAAGTGAAGAGGATAAGTTTTTCCTGAGAGAGGCCATTAAGCTCGCCCGCGAGGGGATGCATTCTGACCTTGGGGGGCCATTCGGAGCAGTGATCGTGCGGGATGGAAAAATAATAGGCAAAGGCAGTAATCAGGTAGCTTCAACTAACGACCCTACTGCCCATGCTGAAATTACGGCTATTCGGGACGCCTGTAAAAATATTGGCGCTTTTCAACTGGAGGATTGCACGATCTATACTTCCTGCGAACCTTGTCCAATGTGCCTTGGAGCTATTTTCTGGTCCCGTCCAGTACGCGTGGTTTATGCGGCCACTCAAATTGATGCGGAGACCATCGCTGGTTTTGATGACCATTTCATTTACGAGCAGATCGACATCCCCGCAGAAGAGCGTAAGATTCCCGCCATCCAGGGGCTGAGGGAAGAAGGTCAGGAAGTGTTCAGAGAATGGCAGGAAAAGGATGATAAAATTGTCTATTAACAGCAAATTGATATGTCTATAAAATCAAGAATAAAAATTATTATACCTGCATTGGTCATTACCATCGGTCTTGATCAGTACACAAAATACCTTGCTACTGAGCATTTAATGGAACGCCTGGGTGGTTATTCCTGGTTCAACGGTTTCTTTCGGTTGATCTACGCAGAAAATGAGGGTGCCTTTTTAAGTTTGGGTTCTGAAACAACAGGATGGTTGAAATACCTGGGGCTCTATATTTTTCCGGTCGTTTTATTGTTAGGACTTTTTTGGTACCTGCTTAAAAATCAGAGTTTGAGCAAAACCCAGATCCTTGCTTTAAGTCTGGTGTTGGGAGGCGGGATCAGTAATATTTTCGACCGCCTGGTATTCGGCAAGGTCGTCGATTTTATGATCATGGGATTTGAGAAGTTAAAAACCGGCGTATTTAATATCGCTGATGTAGCCATTATGGCCGGTTTATTCCTGCTTATTTTTAGTCGGAAACCGAAAGAGCCTGTTGCTGCAAAGGAAGAGACTGAGGCATCAAAACCGGAAACTGTGGCAGGCCCGGGAAATGAAAACTCCTGATCGTTAATTGCATTAATTGAGGATTTTAGGTTACCTTGAAGCCGTGCAAACTGCCTTGCCTGGATGTGGTACATTTGTTTTATATTTGCGTACCCCAGAGCCAGTTACTATGTGAAGGAACACTATAAAACTTACGGGTTTCATTATGCAACAACTTACACCATATACCATATTAGGAATCATTTCCGCCTATTTCATCCTGTTGATTTTCATTTCGTGGTATACTTCCAGAAAAGCCGGAAACGAAAGCTTTTTCCTGGCAGACAGGAATTCCAACTGGGTTTTTGTGGCTATTGGAATGGTGGGAGCATCCCTTTCGGGAGTAACATTTATTTCTATTCCCGGAGCGGTTGGAGCAGGTGGACTCAATCAGTCGTTTTCCTATATGCAAATGGTGATGGGTTATGTCCTGGGATATATTTTCATCATAGCCATATTACTTCCCTTATATTACAGACTCGGACTTACTTCTATCTATGAATACCTAAAGGAACGTCTTGGATTTTTTTCTTACAAGATGGGTGCAGCCTTTTTCCTGCTTTCCCGTATCGTAGGAGCTTCCTTCCGGTTATATTTGGTAGCCATGGTATTGCAGGCTTTTGTAATGAACGCGTTTGGAGTGCCTTTTGCAGTAACGGTGGCCATTACGATAGGGCTCATCTGGGTATATACTTTCCGGGGAGGGATAAAGACCATTATATGGACAGATACGATCCAGACTATCAGTATGTTGCTTGCGGTGATCATTACGATCATAACCATTGCACGCTTTTTCGAAACTGATTTTTCGGGACTATTTTCAATGGTGGAACAAAGCGAATATTCAAAAATGTTCTTCTTTGATGGCGGATGGAGTGACCCGAATAATTTCTTCAAGCAATTTTTTGGCGGTGCTTTGATCGCCATTGTGATGACGGGAATGGATCAGGATATGATGCAGAAAAACCTGAGTTGCCCCAATATCCGGGATGCACAAAAAAATATGGGGTTATTTATCATTGTGCTGATCATTGCTAATTTCCTTTTCCTTACGCTGGGAGCTTTATTATATATTTATTCAACAAGTGTGGGTATTGAAGCTGCTAAGTCTGACCAGTTATATCCAATCATTGCCCTGCAGAGTAATTTGTCGCCGGTGGTGGGTATTTTCTTTGTGCTTGGATTGATAGCAGCAGCATATTCGAGCGCAGATTCAGCCCTGACTTCTTTGACGACCTCTTTCTGCATTGACTTTCTCAATTTCAAAAGTTCGGATAAAACTGAAGAAGAGAAGAAAAGAACCAGAATAATCGTTCATATTTCCTTCTCCCTTTTATTATTGATGGTGATCGTAATTTTCAACGCTCTGAGTAATGATGCGGTTATCAATGAATTATTCAAGGCAGCAGGATTTACTTACGGCCCGATTCTTGGATTGTTCGTCTTTAGTTTGTTTACAAAATTAAGGGTTCGGGAAGTTTGGGATATTTCCGGTACACGCCTGGGAAGTAAATTGCCCAAATGGCTTCAGAAGATCAATCTGGTGATTATTATTTGTCTGCTGGCTCCTGTGATATCATTTTGGATTAATGCCAATTCTGAGGCTTTATTCTATGGTTTTCAGTTAGGATTTTTGATCATCGCCCTGAACGGGTTGCTCACCTTTCTTGGGTTGTGGGCCATTTCATATCGCACCTATGAAGTGGAGGAAGAAGCATATCCGTCCGAATAACACCCTCAAGAGAATGTTATTCGGGACGTTTAATGCATAAGATTAAGTTCCAAAACTTTTTTAAGATAACTATTACTCGTATCGCAGGGATTCGATTGGATCCAGTCGTGAAGCTTTGAGCGCCGGGTATAATCCGGAGATCAATCCCACGATCGTACAAGTAATAATGGCGATGGTGATCCATAGCCACGGCACGATGAATTCGCCACCCATCAAATAGGAAACTACGTTTCCAATGACTATTCCAAGAATTATTCCGGCAGCACCTCCCAATTGGGAAATGATCACGGCTTCGGAAAGGAATTGGGTGACAATAGTCTTTCTCGTGGCACCAATGGCTTTACTCACACCGATTTCGCGAGTTCTTTCGGTTACGGTTACGAGCATAATATTCATCAATCCGATGGCAGCACCCAGTAGGGTAATCAATCCAATACCAATGGCGGCCCAGCGGAAATAAGTGGTATTTTCTTTGATGATGTTAATGAGTTCATCACTTTTTTCGATTTCAAAGTCATTAACTTCCGCAGCTTTCAATCCACGCACTTTTCTGAAAATCATAGTGGCATTTCCAATGGCTTTATCGATTTGCGTAGGATCATTAACCGCAACAAGAACATCGTAATTTGTATTTGCTGTTCCGTAGTAGCGTTTACCTGTTTGCAAAGGGATCATAATCCTTCGGTCCTGGCTTTCATTCATGCTGGATCCCCGGGGTTTACAGGCCCCAATGACTTTAAGTTTGATATTTCCGGCACTGATGACCTGGTTGATGGCTTTTTCAGGCTTGCCGTCAAAAAGTTGCTTGACCAGTTCATGACCGATGATGGCTTTGTATCCTCCGTTCTGTGCTTCATTTACGGTGAAATTTCTACCTGAAGCTAATTCAAACCCTTTGGCTTCAAGATAGTTTTGTCCGACAGCAAAGATCAGGAAATTGGGGTTTGTTTTTTCATCCTTATGTTTGATTGCAGCCTGGGAAGTACACCACATGGATACCGAAGTGTTGGCAGGGAACCTGTATCTTTCTTCAAAGTCAACGGCCTGTCTGTAAGTTATCGGTCCTCCTTTTAGTGTCCTTCTTCCACCGCCATGCCGCTGTGAACCTCTCGTTGTCGGATCTATGGTAAAAGTATTCGCACCAAGCGAGGAAAGATTACTGCTCAGGGAATAGATAGCACTGTCGATTGCAGTCAGGATGCCCACGAGAGCCATGATCCCAAACGCAATGATCAAAAGGGTCAAAATTGCCCTGGTGATATTTGAGCGAACAGAGCGCCATGCCAGTTTAATGTTTTCCTGTAGATCCATGAGCCGGTTTTTAATTCGTTTCCTGGTGAAAGATACTTTTAGCAGTTTGCAAAGTAGCAATAATTATATTTCTTGCTTTCTTTGTTCGATAAAAGGCAGGTATTTATGTACAAAATAAAAGCAAGCCCGGGAAGAACAGTTATCATCCAGGAAAGGCACTATCTCTATTTCAGCGGAACGGCTTATTTGGGAACTCCTCAGGATTCTGATTTCAGACAATTGGTCGTTGAAGGTTTTGAACGTTACGGCACCAATTTCGGAGGGTCCCGACTGGCCAATGTGCGCTTTGATATTTTTGATGAAACAGAAAAGGTATTACTGGCTTTAACCGGTGCTCCGGCGGCCATTTCTGCTTCTTCAGGGACTGCTGCAGGCCAATTGCTGGCACATTATTTTTTTGATAAAGCAGTAATGCTGGCAACCCCGGATGCACACCCTTCCATGATGCCTCCGGGACAAACTGCCAGAAAATTGAGTCACAACTGGGCAACCGAATTACCTCAAATCCTGGAAAGCATTCACGAGCCTGTGGTTTTGTTTTGTAATGCAGTAAATGTGCTCAATGTTCGGAAAACAGATTTTTCCTGGATGGATAGAATCCCGAAAGACAAACCATTTACACTTGTTGTTGACGATTCTCACTACCTCGGAATTGGCGGGAAAAATGGCGGGGGCACTTATTCTGTGTTAAAAACACCGGATCACGTAGAGCTCGTAGTGGTAAGTTCGCTTGGTAAAGCTTTTGGAGTGCCCGCAGGAATCATCCTGGGTACGGAAGCACTCATCGAAGGCTTGTGGAGGACTCCTTTATTCGGAGGAGGATCACCAACCGTTTTAGCTTATCTGCATGCCTTTGTCAACGGGCAGCATATTTATGAAAAAAACAGGTTACAACTCAAAAAGAATATCACACAATTCCGGGATGGATTAGGTGAAAGGATCGAATTGCAAACTTTCGACGGATATCCGGTATTCAGTGTAAAAGATGAAAACCTGGCAGATAAACTTTTTGAAAAAGGTATTCTTTTATCTTCATTCCCATATCCATCGCCTACCTCACCCAGGATCACCAGAATAGTGATCAACAGTCTGCATGAGCAAGGCGATATTGAAACGCTTTTACGTCATTTATAAAACTACCTGATCAAAGCTACATCTCCTTTATATAGAATCACCTCCCCGTCAATAAATTCAATTTCTGCGAACCAAACATATACGGCATTATTACAAGGTCTTCCTCTGTACCAACCGTTCCAGCCATGTGCCGGATGGTTGGCAGGAAAATCATATCGTTGAAAAACGGGCTCTCCCCATCGATTGAATACCTGGAATGAATTGACCTTTACCACATCCTTTCCGGCAAAGATCATGAATAAGTCATTGTTGCCATCCTGGTTTGGTGAAAATACATTCGGAATGAAAACATCCCTGTCCTTACGGACAAAGATGGTTACCAGGTCGGAAACTGTACAGCCGTTGACATCTGTCAATGTTGCTCCATAAGTATTGGTCAATTGAGGAGAAACCTCCACAATGAAACAAGTATCGCAAGTAATGGTCGTGTCGGGATGCCATGTGAATTGTTGCACCTCTTCTTCAGGAATGTTTATAATGGCATATAAATCCACAATTTGTCCCAAAGAAATGCTTTGATCCTCCCCGAGGTCGAGCAATAGTTCATTGCCGTCTTCAAGGACAAAATCTGTTTCGTAAGTACATTCATTGATATCCTGAATGAGAATGTTATATGGCCCGGCGGGAAGATTGTTGTAGATGGAAGCTTGCTGAAAATCTCCGCCATTCAAACTATACAGGTAGGGACCTTCACCTCCATAGACTTCACTTAAAACAACACTACCATCGGTATCTCCAGCACAGGTTGGCGATTCAGGTAAAATGTCAACTCCGGAAGGTGCTGCAGTACCTTGAAATACTATTGCCTGATCTTCACTTTCACAGCCGTTGAGCAAGTTGGTAACGTGTAATGTGTAAGTACCTGCAGTTTCAACGGTAAGCTGTAAAGTATTGCCAACTATTGCAGGATTATTCCCCAATGTCCAGCCAATTTCAAACTGGCCGCCAATGGCAGAAGCATTACCGGATAATTGTACGCTGGAACTATGGCAATCGATCTCCTGATCCTCACCCGCATCCGCATATGGCAGGGTAATATCCTGGGTGACCAAAACACTGTCCGTATCAGCACATCCATTATCGGTGTTGAGGACTGTAAAATAATATAATCCAGGCTCATTGACGGTGGCTAAAGTTGTTGCACTACCAGAAATAATATTTCCATCGGTACATTCCCATTGATAGGAAATATGGTTTCCCTGTGCTGAATTGCTGCCATCAAGATCCACATTTAATACAATACAATCCAAATGTTGATCGGTGCCGGCATCCACATCCGGGTAATCGTAATCTTCATTTACCCAAACAGATGCAGAGGAGCTGCAGGCCGTTGCAGTATCGACGACAACCAAGGTAAACATTTCGGCATTATCTACTTCCATCGTAAGGGAGGAAGCTCCTGGTATCTGATTGTTCTGGGCATCAAACCACTGATAAATGATCGGATTGCCGGTTTGTGAACCAGTACCATCAAGGATAACAGTTTCTGTAATACAATCAAGTGTATCCGTTGCATCAAGATAAACCATTGGCTCATAAGAAAGATCGACAACATCCATCGAAGAAGGAGCTGAAATACATCCGTAAGTTTCATTAGTGACAATCAGGTGGTAAGAACCTGGCAAAGAAACTAATGGGGATAAAACCGCTTCATTGGAGGCATCAATATCCGGACCCACCCAATTGTAGGTAATGCCTGCTCCCTGAGTGGAGTTTCCTGATTGTAAGTGTGACTTCGTGGGTGTCACAATCCAAATACAACCAATCGCCGGCATCCGCAATAGGAAGTGAAATTTCTTCCACTGTTAGCGAAGTTGTTTCCTGACAACCATTTCCATCGGTGACAGTCACGACATAGGTGTCCGGAACTTGCACGAAAAATGATGAAACCGTATTCCCCGATGACCAGAGGTATTCGGCATATCCTGGCGTAGCCACAATATTGGTGCCATCTCCTTCGCAGAAGAAATCCTGACCGGTAATTTCGACAACCGGCAAAGGTAATTCAACCACGCTGACCAGATCGTTATTACTACACCCATTTGCATCGGTAACAGTAACCGAAAAATCTCCAGGTTCATAAACGGTCAATATCTGGCTGTCAGATCCTTCAGACCAAAGGTAGGTGTTGAAGCCTGTTCCGGCATCCAGCGTTGTTGAATCATTTTGACAATATTCAAAAATGCCTGTGATCTGTGGCGTTGGTAAAGGATTTTCGATCACTGTGGTAAGCGTATCACCTGAACATCCTCCAGCATCCGTCACGGTAAGGCTGTACGTTCCCGGAGTATCCACGGTAATGGATTGAGTCGTAGCTCCATTAGACCAGGTGTAGGTGGAATATCCGCCTCCTGCATCCAGCAAAGTATTGCCGTTCTCACAATATTCCATTGTTCCGGAAATGATAGGGGCAAGTTCAGTTTCCTGATTGATGAAAACCTCCGTACTGTCAATACACCCGTTAACATCTGAAACGACCAGACTTACAGGCCCTTCAGTATTGACAATAACGGAAGATTCGGTGCTGCCGTTGGACCAATTGTAGGTCTCATATGACTGGTCGGCTGCTAGTGTTGTGAAACTACCGACACAGAAAGTGAGCGGGCCATCAATTTCCGGTTCCGGTAATGGATTTTCTATGATTTCAAAGTCAGAACTAGAATAACATCCGTTGTTGTCCAGAGCGGTTAATACATAAACGCCCCCGGCAGTAACAGTTAGATCAGTATTTGTAGAGCCATCATTCCATTCGTACCCTGCATATCCGGGTTCGCCGGAAATTGTGGCGCTTTGCCCTGCGCAAAAGTCAATATCACCGGTGATTTGAGGAGGCGTTACCACAAATTCACTTAAAGTAACCTGAGAGGAAGTCACGCATCCGTTAAGGTCAGTAACGGTTAAGGTGGCGGTGCCTGTTGTATCAAAAATACTTATTGACTCAGTAATACCGTTGGACCATGAGTAATCCGCAAAACCAACTTCTCCCGTGAGTTCTGTTTGGGTGCCCGGGCAAAATTCCAGGTCACCAGAGATAGTTGGAGCAGAGGTCGCGAATTCCGATAGCGTAACGGTATTTGTACCTGGACAGCCAAGGGAATCTGTTACTGTCAGCGTAATATCTCCGGAGGTAGTAACTTCAAGCATCTGTTCAGTTGATCCATTCGACCATTCGTAGCTGTTAAAACCATCCTCACCTGTTAGCGTTGTGGAAGTTCCGGGGCAAAACTGCAGGTCTCCTGAAATACCAGGGGTTGGACCGGGCAGTTCTTCAACGGAAGCCATAGTTGAACCCTGGCAGCCGTTTACGTCAGTCACGGTTACCCAATAATCTCCAGGCTGACTGACCGAAATAATCGGTGCTAAACTGGCGTTTGACCAGGCATAAAGGTTGTAACTATCGGTAAGTTCCAATACGACAGATTCTCCTTCGCAAAAATATCCTTCAGTAATGATTTCAGGTTCAGGCAATGGGTTTTCAATGACAGTTATACTGGTTGAGCCGGTACACCCATTGATGTCAGTTACATAAAGCGTTATTTCACCTGGGTTATTTACAAAAACCTCCTGAGTTTCCGTTCCATCTGACCATTGATAGGAAACGTAACCGTTTTCTCCCACAAGCATGGTCGTATTTCCAAAGCAGTATTCCGGATTTCCGATGATTTGAGGTTCCAGACTTTCCAGTTCAGTTACTTCAACCGAAGATTCACCAATACATCCGTTGTTATCAATGACGGTCACGGAGTACTCAGCTTCCTGGTCAGCAAATGTACTTTGCCCAATGTCACCATTGGACCAAAAATAATCCGTGTATGTTTGTTGTACGGTAAGGAAGGTTGAAGACCCAACGCAAAAACTTGGAATTCCGTCAATGATTGGATCGGGTAAAGGGTTTTCTTCCACCGTAAATTCATCAGAAAAAGTACAATCGAATGCATCAGTTATAGTGACAGACCAGGTGCCCGGCCCAACAATAATCGACGGATTGGTTTCGCCGGTATTCCACAAATATCCGGGATAGTTTTCGGTCAATGTAAGAGTGCCTACATCACCTTCGCAGAGGTCAGGATCTCCTATGATCTCCGGGAATAATTCCGGAGCCTGTTCAACAACATATGAGGATTCATTGATGCAACCATTTTCATCCGTTACGGTGACGTAGTAGGTGTCACCATTGGAAACGGTTATCTGATCTTCCGTCGCCCCGGTACTCCATTCATATCCGGCGTATGGATCCAGCGTGAAGAGGGTACTTACTTCTCCTGGGCATAACAGATTATCTCCCTGTATCACAGGAGGTGGGATATTGATGTCTTCAATCGTTATTTCTGCCGAGTTTTGACAGCCATTTACATCCGTGACTATTACCGTGACAAGTCCGGAGTTGGAATAAGGGATACTTTGGCTTGTGGCTCCTGTTGACCATTGATAATCCTCATAAGAGGGGTTGACGGTTAATTCAGTCGGGTTGCCCTCGCAAATGAAAGGATCACCTGTAATTTCAGGAGTTGGCAGAGGGTAGACTTCAATATCGAACGAAGCTTCATTTTGACAACCTTCATCATCCGTAACAGTAACGGAATAAGTACCCGTTGCAGTAATGGAAATTTCCGAAGTGCTTTCCCCGTTGGACCATTGATAACCACTAAATCCAGACGTTGCATTTAGGGTGGCAGGTGTATCTTCGCAAACGCCTTCCGGTCCTGTAATTTCTACTGTAGGCATACCATTAACGATTACCTCTACATCGATCATGTCGTCACAGTTTCCCTGGGAAACAGAAAGGGTATAAGTCAGTGTTCCGGAAAAGTCTTCAGGTATTGTGACGGTTGGACTAAGTACATCAGTGGCAGAGAGGAAATCCAGTCCCTGGCCAGTGCTTGTCCAGGTATAAGTTTCGGTGCCGTTTGTACCCGTTATAGATGCGGGAAGGGCAAAAGCAGGATCTCCGGCACAAATGGTCACTGGTCCGCTCTCTGTAAGTTCCGGTTGTGGCTGGACTTCCAGCTCAAATGAAGCCTGATTTTGACAGCCTGATCCATCGGTGACAGTTACCGTATAAGTGCCGGTTTGGTTAACGGTAATAGAAACTCCCGATCCGCCATTGGACCAGGCATAATCAGGAAACCCCGAGGTTGCCTGCAAAGTAGCCTCTTCAATACTACAAATAATGTCGGGTCCGGTAATCTCGACCTCCGGCATTGGAGAGACGTTGATGGTTACATCGATAAGGTCGTTACATTCAGATTCGGTAACCAATAAGGTGTAGGTAACGGAGCCTGAAAAATCAGGAGGAATCGTAACGGTTGGGTTAAGGACATTGGCAGAGGAAAGATAACTTAACCCGGCACCTGTAGCCGTCCATGTATATACTTCGGCTCCAAAATTCCCGGAAACCGATATGGGCATCGTAAAAGGAGGATCGCCTCCGCAAATATCCAAAGGGGCAGAGGTCATTAGTTCCAGTTCACAGGTTGGATCTGCATCGCAATTGAGATAAGGAGCTGCATCTCCAGACCAGGAGAGGCTGAATCCCATAGAGCTTCCAAGCCAGTTGTCCAACACTAAAAAATATCCTTCTCCGGGTTGGACTACGAGTGGAGCCGTAAATCCATCCCCGAATAAATTTTCCGAAGTATCAGTGGCGCCATTGCCCAGGCCGGTTTGAGGACAGAAGGCACAGTTTTGATCAGCATAAGAGCATCTGATTGGAGAACCCAGACTGTCGCAACTCACATCCGGACCATAAATGGCATAGTCATAATCTTCTCCAACTCCCCCGTCAGGATTGATCACGAATTCTATGACACTATTGGGCGGCATATCCGGTTGGAATTCGAAATAGTACCAGCCGCTTTGATTTTCGTAGGAAAGGAGACACCCGATTTCATTATTAGGGTCGGCAAAATCATCAATTCCGGAACCCGTAGGGGTGAAAGATATGTCTCCGTCCGAACAAATTACCTCTGCGGTGATACAGTCTTCATTTTGAGATAATACTAAATGGGGCAGTAAGGTCAGGACCAAAATAAACACAGATCGAAAACGCATAAACCTGGTTTTTGACATTAATAATAGTGTCAGCAATGGAGGTTATAGAGATTTAATATCGCTGTGATGGGAATGTCGGTGATTTTCAGTGACTTTTCAGGAGTGTCGATTGGAGTTCTTGCTGAATAAACCGGTCAATGGAATGGAGATGAAGTGTATGGTCAAAGATAAATTTTTTAAAAGAACTTTTCAACTAGATTGTACAATTCTAATATAAATTTTCAGATGCTGAAAACAAATTAAGCAACCATCTCCTTGCGATAAATCCGGGGCGTCTTTCCCGTCCACCGTTTAAAAGATCTTATGAAGGTGCTTCCGTCGGCATATTGGAGCAGATCGGCAATCTCGTTGACGGAGAGTGCTTTGTTTTTTATGTAGCTTAAAGCAAAGGATTTACGGGTCTCTTCAAGTATTTCCTTGAAATTAAAACCCTCTTCACTTAATCTCCTTTGAAGTGTTCTGACGCTCATGTTGAGATTTAAAGCAACCTGCTCAATAGTTGGAAAATCCGGGTTCATTAAGTTGATAAGAGCGCTTTTGACAAGAATGTGGAAGTGTTTGGCTCCTTCCAGTTCCCGGACTTTTTCTTCCGCGTGTGCCACCAGGATTCGAAGCAGGCGATAATCTTTGGTTATAACAGGAGCATTGACATGTTTTTTGTCAAAGAATATGGCCGTTTCCGGCTGATTGAATTTCAGGGTACATTTATAAACCCGCTCATATTCACGGATGTTTTCAGGGCGCTTAAAATCAAAATGCACTTCCAGTGGGTAGAATTGTTCGAGAGTAAGTGTGTGAAATTCCCGGAGAGTGAAGGCAATTATGCCGTCAGTGATGTGCCGAACAATTTCCCGGGGAGGATCAGCCCAGAGCGGACTTGGCTTAAGGCTGAGTTTGAATCGATCTTTTTCTTCAACAATAACTTTTGGAATGGCCTTGCAGCCCAGATTGGCAAAGGTGCAGCAATAATCCAAAGCTTCTTTTATGGTTGCACTTGTTTGGGTAATCTGTCCGATCAGGCCCGAAGAGGAAAGGTTCATATATTCACCAGCGTGCAATCCTAAAAAGGGGTCGCCGGTTTCTTTAATGGCCAAATCAATTGCATTACAAAAATCATTGGCAGAGATCATAAGGGTCTCATCGGACAATGCAGTAGCTGAATAACTACTGGCTTCAATGAGTTTTGTTTTATCGGCACCCTGCAGTCCTGCAAAATGAATCAATCCTAAAAGAAATCTTCCGCTGAAAGTCATGAGGTAAAATTACGAAAAAATACAATTGGCGTGAAATGCCTATTTTTTGACATTTGCTGAAAATGAGAAAGGGATTGTTGCCGGTAACTTTGTGGTGTAATCATTGAGATAAGATTTGTGCTTGCCAGATTGGCGATCCACACTTTATCCGTTTGATGCTTCAGTTGGAACATGGAAGGTTGGAAAGATGGAATATTGGGATAGAATCAAGTTGAATCCATTTTTCCAATTTCCAAAATTCCTTCTTATGTGTTCAATGACCTTAAGGTTTTTTTAGGGAAAGCCTAAAGATATTTATAAACTTAAACTATCATTCAACTATGAAAAATTTTGAAACATCCGTAATCATTAATGCACCACAGGAAAAAGTATGGCAGGTTTTAACTGATTTCGAAAATTATGCAACCTGGAATCCATTTATTTCAAAAATTGAAGGTAACCCGGAAGAAGGAACCAAACTCAAAAATACCATGCACCTGGAAGGAATGAAACCACAAGTATTCACACCTAAGGTCCTGAAACTGAAAAAAAACCGGGAGTTCCGCTGGTTGGGCCACTTGTTCATCAAAGGACTTTTTGACGGGGAGCATTATTTCGTTTTGGAAGAAAGTGATAATGGAGGCACAAAGGTGATCCACGGGGAAAATTTTTCCGGAATACTCGTGCGACCATTACTGAAAATGATCGGAGAGAAAACGCTGGCAGGTTTTAAATCAATGAATGAGGCGTTGAAGAAAAGAGCTGAGGTTTTAGCTGGTTAACCTGAAATGCGCAGCCCGATTGAGTTAATTAAAACTTAATCCCACTTTAAACCATTGCATCTCTCCCCAGTCAATAGTACATTGACCATAAAAACCTATCAAAAATTTTAACCATGAAAAAGCTCAATTTTATTTTAGTAATTGCGCTGATCCTTATGCAGACGTCAGCATTCGCCCAATCAGAACCAGCAGACAGTACAGGACTTCCGGGAGATCATTTCAGTCTACAGGGAGCCCTGGAAATGTTCAAGACATCAAAATCTCCTGAAGATTTTGAAAAGAAGATCAACCAGGAAGACAATCACGTTAACAATTTGGACCTTAACGAAGACGGAGAGATCGATTACATTCGCGTGGAAGATAAGATGGAAGGAGATGTGCACGCCCTGATTCTTCAGGTGCCAATTAACGAAGACGAAGTGCAGGATATCGCTGTAATAGAAATTGAAAAAACAGGAGACGAGCATGCCATTTTGCAGATCGTAGGCGATGAAGATATCTACGGCCAGGATGTTTTTGCCGAACCATTTGAAGAGGAAACGGAAATGGACGGAAAAGGCGGACCTTCCGCAGAAATTACTGTAACCCGGATTGTGGTCAATGTTTGGTTGTGGCCTTCCGTTAGATTTATGTATGCTCCGGGCTATCGCGTTTGGGTATCTCCTTATCGTTGGGCAGTTTATCCAAGGTGGTGGAGACCATGGAGACCTCATCCGTGGAGGTGGCATTACAACAGGTGTACGGTCTATCATACCCACTATCGGGTAGTACATACACACAGAGTAGTAAATGCTCATCGTGTTTACCGTCCACATCGCAGCGCTTCTGTTACCGTCAAAAAACGAACTACTACGGTAGGGGTGAAGAAAACGCAAAGCGGTAAAACTGTGGTTGGTAAGAAAACCACGACGACAACAGTCAAGAAGACTCCTCAAGGCAATAAAAAAGCAGCTACCAGAACAACCACAAAAAAGGCAGCAGCTAAAAAGCCCAGCGGTAACATCAAAGCCGGTAAAAAAACGACTACTAAAACGGCTGTGAAAGGTAAAAACAAGACCGGAGTCAAGAAAACTACCACGACAACTAAGGCTGGTAAAAAGAAGAATACTTCCGGAGTCAAAAGAACTAAGACAACCACAAAAGCCGGCAAAAAGGGAAATAAATCCGGAGTGAAAAGAACGAAGACCACAACGACCCGCAAGAGAAAGAATTGATGAACCGGGTTGCTAGTTGTTGATTTGAGGCCAGAAATACTTTTTTCTGAAAAATAGTATTTCTTCTTGAAGCCAAAAAGATTCCGAATTTTACCGAAAGGTGGAATTCGGGATTTTTTTTTGCAAAAAGTTGCCGGATTTATGTCACGTTTTCGTTTTTCGTGGCTTTTATATATGGGGGCTGGGGGCAGTGAGGGCCTGACTCTGAGTCAGGCCCTCACTGAGCAGGAGCAGACCTCCGAGGTTTTAGAAACCTCGGAGGTCCAAGGGCGCATGCCAAAAATATGCATTATCTTTCCACGTCAGATTTAAATTCCTGGCAAGGAAAAATAAATGAATCTGATTTTTGTTGTAATAGGAAAGTCTGAAAAAGAGCAATATGTTTAAAAAATTTCCCTTTGTTTTAGTTGGTTTAATTGTCGGATCTCTCTTAGTGGTATCCTTTTCCATGATGACTTTTCGGAACTCCAAAGATTGTAGCCAATTGGTCATTGATACCTATGAAATCGCTTCGGGGATTGATGTCCCAAAATTGCAGGAAGCAGATTGTCATTATCTGGAGGAAGAGCGAATAAGAGTCGGTATCTATTTGATCGACACGGAAGCAGTGAATTTGCAGCAATATATCGAAACAAACGAGCTTTCCCCATTCGATCAAAGTCAGGAACCCGAATTGTGGAGTGCCGGGTTTCTTCAAGATGCTCACGAGCCTTTGCCTCAGGAAGAGAGTGCGTTATTCTACGCTCAGGGAAGTAATCATCGAAGTAACTGGCAGTGTGTGCTTGAAAAAGAAACCGGAAGGCTCTGGTTTGAGATTCAGTGGCTAAATTAAGGAGCTTATGACGGAAAAGCTTTTTCCCTATTTTATCGCGGTTATTATTTTGAGCATCATTGGAGAGGCCTGGTATAGTTATCGGGCCAATAAAGGCTTGTATGATCGAAAAGATACCTGGACCAGTATTGGTCTAGGACTATTGGGTGTGGTGACCCGATTAGTGACAAAAGGACTCAGCCTGTCACTGTGGTTTGTCTTATTTAAATTGAGCCCTTTTAAGATTGAAACCTCTTTGTTCAGTATAGCCATTTTATTCCTGATGAATGAATTTGTTTATTACTGGTTTCACAGGATAAGTCACGAGGTGAGGTTTTTCTGGGCCACTCATGTGAACCACCATTCTTCCATGAAGATGAATTTTTCGACCGCTGCCAGAACTCCTTTTATGAATGCTGTTTATCATACGCTTTTTTGGATACCCTTACCGCTTTTAGGGTTTCATCCGGCGGACATCCTGGCTGTAGAGGTTTTTAGTTTTTTCTTTGCTTTTTTACAGCATACTACCATAGTGCCTAAACTCGGACTATTGGAGTGGTTTTTGAATACACCGTCACATCACCGCGTGCATCATGCGACCAACCCACAGTACATAGATAAAAATTACGGGAATGTCCTGATTATATTTGACAGGTTATTTGGCACTTTTGAAGAAGAAAAGGAAAAGCCGGTTTTTGGGTTGACTAAAAATGTGGAGGACCGGAGCTTTATCAATATCATTTTCCATGAGTGGAAAGATATCGTGGTAAATGGATACCGGAAACAACCCAAAAAAGACTAGTCGTAGTAGTTGTTTCCGGTATAAAATCCACTCGTAGCAGAGAAAGATTATCTCTTTCTTTGAGGAAGGTTCTTTTCAACAGGATTATTTTCCAATGGTCTTGAAGGTCTGGAGAACTTGTCGCTTTTAATCCTGGTCGTGGTTTCGGATTTTTTGAAGATCATTCCCTTAATTCTTTCCAATAAAGGAGATCTTTTGTCATTATTGGTTCGGTTATTGTCGAAAGTTCTCCTTACTCGATCCATTTCTGAAAAAGCATTCATAATATTTAGGTATTTAGTAGTTTGAAAAGCAAAATGTTTTTATGAGGCGGGATATTTATACAAACAAGTAAAAAGTATCCGCGTCCCTCTCCATCGAGAGGGACAAGCGGATCATTCAGTGAACTGTAAGTATGTTAGAGAAATTTTACCCTACCTGTTTTGACGTCGTACATAGCTCCCACAATATCGATTTCCCCGTTTTTGTACATGGTATTCAGTACCTCACTATGAGCTTTGATGTTTTTAATCGTGAATTCAACATTCTTTTCAGCAACTCTATTTACAAATTCAAGATTCTTCGAATTGCGTTCTTCACCTTCCGGTGTTTGGATGGCTTTTACCGCAGGCATAATTTTGTCGAGCATCTGCGTGAGTTTACCCAGCTCGGCATTGTCGCAGGCACCTTTCACTGCTCCGCAGGAAGTATGTCCCATCACCACAATAACCTTGGATTTGGCTAGTTTGCAGGCAAATTCCAAACTTCCCAAAATGTCGTCGTTGACAAAATTTCCGGCAATTCGTGCATTGAAAATGTCACCGATACCCTGGTCAAAAACGACCTCCGTTGGTATCCTGGAATCAATGCAGCTGATAACTGAGGCAAAAGGAAATTGTCCTGTGGCGGTTTGGCCGATCTGGGCGTGGAAATCACGTTTCAGCATATTGCCATTCATGAATCGCTCATTACCTTCCTTCAGCATGTCAACAGCCATTGACGGAGTGATATTGGCCTGTGAGTCTGCAGTTTGTGTAACAGCCTGATTTGTGAATGTTGTATTTTCCATGATGGTTAAATTTTTTGTTAGAATAGGTGGTTAGTTCAATACGGGTTCCTTCTGATTATCCAGGATGTTATTGGCCAAAGCATGTTTGATCTTTTTAACCTGATTTGGAACACCATTGGATTCAAGTTCAATGATCTGGAGATCAATGTCCCTGTATTCTGCATTGGTCTCAAATTCCTTGATGATCTCCACCACATCGTTATCGATATAAATAGATTTAGATGCATCGATAATCACCTTGGATCCGTCCTGGATCTGACTTAGGGTACGCAAAATGCTTGCCTTGTTGATGAAAGTAACATCTTCTGCCAATTCAAGTCTGATGACCCCGTCTTTCAGGTGTTTGTCTGTCTCGAAAAGGAAAGGTTTTTTGTAATTGTTATACAAGACGTTCATGATAGCAACTACCAAACCGATACCGATTCCAACGAGCAAATCCGTAAAAACGATACCGAGAATAGTCACTATAAAGGGGGCAAAGTGTTTTTTGCCAAGGGCATACATTTCTTTAAACAATGATGGCTTCGCGAGTTTGTAACCAACCAGGAAGAGGATTGCGGCCAAACTGGCCAATGGGATCAGATTCAATACCTTTGGAATAACCATGGCACATCCAAGCAGGATAACTCCGTGAAGGATTGCCGACATTTTGGTGCGACCACCGGACTGAATATTTGTTGAACTTCTAACGATTACCTGAGTGATTGGCAAACCTCCGATTAATCCTGAAAGAACATTACCTATGCCCTGCGCTTTTAATTCGCGGTTAGCCGGAGAAACTCGCTTGTATGGGTCGAGTTTATCAGTTGCCTCAAGACATAATAATGTTTCAAGGGAGGCAACAACAGCAATTGTTATACCCGTAATCCAGACTGTTGGGTTGGTAATACTTCCAAAAGCAGGGAAAGTGAATTGTCCGAAAAAACCTGAAATGCTATCGGCTACAGGGATAGCAACCACTTGTTCCGCTTTCAGATTCAGAGAAGGAATATTCTGAAAAATGAGATTCAAAATTATTCCCAAAGAAACAACTACCAAAGGTCCTTGCACGATCTGGAACAATTTGATCTTTTTCATAAAAGGTCTTTCCCAAAGAATTAGAATCAGCATGGAAAGAGCGGTGATGATCACAGCTCCGGGGCTGATGGCTTCAAACATGTAAAACAATTCGGAAAAGGTATTATGTCCGTCGGGCTGGGTAAATGCAAGACTTCCTTCATAATCTTTGTCATAACCGAAAGCATGAGGGATTTGTTTGAGAATAATGATTATCCCGATACCAGAAAGCATGCCTTTGATTACGGAAGAAGGGAAATAATATCCGATAATACCAGCTTTGGCGTACCCCAGGATGAGTTGGATGACTCCTCCGATAACTACAGCCATCAGGAAGATCTCAAAAGCTCCCAATTCCTGAATTGCTGACAATACGATGACAGCCAGTCCTGCTGCCGGGCCACTAACGCCAAGCTGAGAACCACTTAAGGCGCCAACTACAATTCCACCGACAATCCCGGCAATAATTCCGGAGAACAGTGGAGCTCCAGATGCGAGAGCAATGCCTAAACAAAGTGGTACGGCTACCAAAAATACCACAATAGAAGCCGGAATGTCGTACTTCAGATTTTTTAAGATTCCATCGTTTTTAGTTGGACTCATAACATTTTGATTTTTAAAATTTCACATAACATTTTCATGTCGTGCTGTGACAGCACAACGAAATTAGCTACAGTTGTAAATGAATAATTGACTAGTTTTTTACTTCCTGATTTTACTTCAGGATCATTTGCGATGCAAACGTAATAAAAAACTTTTAGAAATAATAGTAATACTATTAATTATTATCACAACGCTTTAACAACATAAAGCTAAACTTGTTCAAAAAAATGTATACTTTTGTAAAAAAAAGATCAGCTATAATGTCTGTAGGAATAAAAATTAGTCTTAATGACAAGCTGTATTTAAGAGACCCCCAGCAAACTTCTCTTGGGCAAAATATCATCAGGCACAGTATTTTGCTCATTGACGAAATCGGTTTTGAGGACTTCAATTTCAAGAAGTTATCTCATCATATGGGGTCGACGGAAGCTTCTGTTTACAGGTATTTTGAAAACAAGCACCTGTTACTGATTTATTTGGTTTCCTGGTATTGGGAGTGGGTAAATTACCTGATTGATATCAATACCATGAATATTGAAGATCCGGTCAGAAAATTGGAAAAGACCATTGAAACGGTTGTTTACGCTTCCAAGGACAATCCATCTATTGATTACGTCAATGAGAGTGTCTTACACCGGTTGATCATTTCGGAAGGAACCAAAGCATATCATACCAAACTGGTGGATAAAGAGAATCGCGACGGTTTTTTCCTCAACTACAAACGATTGTCAGAAAAAGTTGCGGATGTGATTCTGGAAGTCAATCCTGAGTTCCCCTATCCACATGCCATGGCCAGTAACATGTTTGAAATGGCCAACAATCACATTTACTTTGCCTTGCATTTACCCAGGTTGACGGATGTAGCCGTTAAGGATGGAAATTATGATGAGGTGCAAAAAATGTTGAAATTCTTTGCCTTTTCTTTGTTGAGATGTGATCAAAAGAAAAAATAGACTGATTTTTTATCGTGTAATTTTGAATCTGGAATAGGTTTGAAAAAACCAATTTCAGGAGGGGAGGTTTGATAAACACCTGAATTTACTATGCGGACCTACTTAAGAACCATCGTAGAGGACAATACGACCAGGCTGGGAAAGATTTTTGATTATTCTATCCAGTTCTTGATCCTCTTGTCTCTTGTTACATTTTCATTAGAGACGTTACCGGGAATTTCAAAATCTACTTTTGACCTATTAAGAGGCATTGAGACCTTTTGTGTGATTGTTTTTTCTGTGGAATACATTCTGAGGATATACGTAGCTGAAAAACCCTTTCGTTACATCTTTAGTTTTTACGGGTTGATTGATCTCATTGCCATACTGCCATTTTATCTCCCCGGATCAATTGGGTTGAGTTATTTAAGAGTATTCAGAGTGTTCCGTGTTTTCAGAGCCCTGAAGTTGATCCGGTATAACAGGGCACTTAACAGATTTCATATAGCTGCCAGGATTGTCCGGGAGGAGATCGTTTTGTTTTTCATTGTTACGAGCATACTGATGTTTCTAACCGCAGCAGGAATTTATTTCTTTGAAAATGAAGCCCAGCCCGATGAGTTTGCCTCGATATTTCATAGTTTATGGTGGGCGGTTGTTACCCTGACAACCGTCGGTTACGGAGATGTTTACCCCATTACAATGGGAGGCAAGATGTTTACTTTTTTTGTACTCGTTATCGGTGTAGGGATTGTAACAGTGCCGGCGGGATTAGTAGCCACTGCACTTTCCAAAGCCAGGGAAATCCAAAGGGTTGAATTAAAGGCCGCTGGTATTGAAATCGATGAGGAATACTGATAAAAAAAACTACGGGTTGCAAGGTAGTAAACCTGCAACCCGTAACTAGCAACTAGCAACTAGCAACTAGCAACTAGCAACTAGCAACTAGCAACTAGCAACTAGTAACCCACAACCCTACTCCTCAATATCCTTCACAGCGTCCTCCACATCCTTGGTCGCTTTTTTCAAAGCTTCCAGGTCCTTTTCTTTTTTTGTAGGAGCCTTCTTTTTCGGAGCAGGATCAGCTTTTGGTTTTTCAGCACCTTTGAAAGGTTCTTTGCCGAAAACCAGTCCGTTTTTATCGGTATCTATGTAAATGGTATCTCCGGAAACAAATTCTCCGCTCAATACCACTTTTGACAATTCGTTGATCACATCTTTTTGAAGCACGCGCTTCATTGGGCGGGCACCAAACAGCGGATTATAACCACGTTTGGCTAACCAGTCCAAAGCATTATCACTGATATGCTTGGTGATACCTTGTCTTGCGAGCATTTTGTCCACCTTTTTAAGCAACAGCAACAAGATCTTTCTGATCTCTGCAAGAGACAATGGCGTAAACATGATCTGCTCATCAATCCTGTTCAGGAACTCAGGACGCAACTCTTCTTTGAGCCGCTCAAAGACCTCTTCCTTGGTGGTTTCCATAATATCCTGCCTGTGGTCTTCTCCCAAAGCATCCAGGTCTTCAAAGTTTTCCAAAATGATCTCCGCTCCCATATTGGAAGTCATGATGATGATAGAATTTTTAAAGTCTGCAATGCGACCTTTATTATCTGTCAGTCGACCATCGTCGAGTACCTGAAGCAGTACGTTGAAAGTATCCGGGTGAGCTTTTTCGATCTCGTCCAGCAAAATGATGGAATATGGTTTTCTCCTTACTGCTTCCGTCAGCTGACCACCTTCGTCGTAACCCACATATCCCGGAGGCGCACCCACCAGTCTTGATACTGCGTGTCTCTCCTGGAATTCACTCATGTCAATCCTCGTGATGGCTCTTTCATCATCGAATAATACTTCCGCCAGCGTTTTGGCCAGCTCGGTTTTACCAACACCTGTTGGTCCGAGGAAGATAAAGGAGCCGATGGGACGATTAGGGTCCTGCAATCCTGCACGGCTTCTTCTCACCGCATCCGATACTGCACGTACAGCTTCATGCTGACCGATAAGCCGCTGGCCAATTTCCTCTTCCAGGTGCAGGAGTTTGTCCTTCTCGCTTTGCATCATTTTGGAAACCGGAATGCCGGTCCATTTAGCGACGATCTCAGCTATATCATTGCCATTGACTTCGTCATTGGTAAAACGGCTCTCTTCCGGCAGGTTATCCAATTTTTCTTCACTTACCTTGAGCATGGCTTCCTGCTTTTGTAGCTCGCCGTAACGGATCTTGGCTACCGTTTCAAAGTCGCTTTTACGCTCGGCTCTGTCGGCTTCCATTTCGAGTTCTTCAATCCGCTTTTTAATTTCCTGGATATTATCGACGATTTCTTTTTCGTTTTTCCAGGAAGCGCGGATAGAATCTCTTTTTTCCTTAGCATTGGCAATCTGTTCATTGATAGCCTTGAGCTTTTTTTCGTTCTTTTTCTCCCGCTTGATGGCTTCTCTTTCAATCTCGAGCTGACGAACCTTTCGGTCTTTTTCATCTACTTCTTCAGGAAGCGAATCCAGTTCAAGTCTCAATCTGGCGGCAGCTTCGTCAATGAGGTCAATAGCCTTATCGGGTAATGCACGATCCGATATATAGCGGGCAGATAATTCTGCCGCTGCGATAAGGGCCTCATCGAGGATTTCTATCTTATGGTAGACCTCATAGCGCTCCTGCAATCCACGCAATATGGAAATTGTGTCCTCAATGCTTGGTTCTTCAATGAGAATGGTCTGGAAACGTCTTACGAGGGCTTTGTCTTTTTCAAAGTATTTCTGGTATTCATCCAGGGTGGTGGCACCAATGGTCCGCAGCTCACCCCTTGCCAACGCAGGCTTGAGGATATTGGCAGCATCCATAGCTCCCTGTCCGCCACCTGCGCCGATCAGGGTGTGGATCTCGTCAATGAAGAGGATGAATTCACCGTTGGATTCGGTTACTTCCTTGATCACGCTTTTGAGACGTTCTTCGAACTCTCCTTTATATTTAGCTCCGGCGATGAGGGAGGCAATATCCAGGGCAAAAATTTTCTTGGATTTCAGATTTTCCGGTACGTCCTGTTTGACGATTCTCCAGGCGATACCTTCCACAATGGCAGTCTTACCCACCCCGGCTTCACCGATCAGCAGCGGATTGTTTTTCTTTCTTCTGGACAAAATGTGCAATACCCGGCGAATTTCTTCATCACGGCCGATGATCGGGTCGAGCTTACCGTTTTCTGCCCGATCGTTCAGGTTGATGGCGAATTTTTTCAGGGCGTTATAAGTTCCGTCTGCACTTTGGTCGGTAACACTTTTACCTTTCCTCAATTCCAAAATGGCGGCTTTCAGTCCGTCAACGGTAGCTCCCATATCTTTCAGAATGGATGCACCCTTATCTTTTCCTTTGAGGATTCCAAGCAACATCAATTCAAGGGAAATGAATTCGTCTCCAAACTCAGGAAGCAATTTTTTTGCTGTAGCGAGTGCCTTATTGGCATCATTGGTGAGAAATTGCTTCTCTGAACCTTCTACTTTTGGGTATTTTCTGACTTCGTCGTCCAGTTGTTTTTTCAGAACGAGAATGTTCACATTCATTTTTTGCAGCAGGAATTTAGAAACATCCTCATCTGTTTGCAAAATACCCGAAATGAGGTGTGGTGTATCCACTTGTTGCTGATCAAGCCCTCCGGCGATCTGCTGCCCCTTCATTATGGCTTCTTGTGATTTTGTTGTGAAATTATCGTATGTCATATTTGCTTGTTTCTGATTGGTGGTTACTCGTTGCTGGTTTCGAAATCCTATTTTTCAGAAAAATAGTATTTCTCTTACCCAAAAAATAATATTTCCTAAGGAAAATAGAATTTCCCGGAACAGAGATTCAAAAAAAAGGAAAGCTTTTAAAAAATCCTTTTCCTTTCGCTAAAACCTTCAAATTCTTCGAGGAACCACTGATTTTTTTACAATAAAACTATCAAAATACCTGCCAATCGCGAGATTTGTCATTTTGACACAAAAAGTTTATAAAGTGCTGACTTTTTGTCGGTTACGAATAGACTGTTAGACTATCAGACCTTTGCATGATTAGACTGTTTGTTGTGATTTATCGGTCAAATAATCCGCAGATCAAAATTTATCTAAAAGTCTAAAAGTCTAAAGGTCTAAAAGTCTTTTTCCTTCATCTCAGGCAGCAATTGTTTTCATTCTCGTATCTAAACGGACAATTCGACTAGTGAAGTATTTTAAAAACATCTCCAGAACAAGAACCCTTTTAATCTTATTATCTTATGAAATTCCAGAAACTTAAACTCGCTCTTTTTACTATTCTCTTTTCTTTTTCTTTTTCGGGTCTTTTTGCCCAAATGGTTGTCGATATTGAATACAACAACGTTCCCTGTGAAGGGGAATGTCTTGAAGCCTGGGTGTATGTTACGGGAGGAACGGCTCCCTACACTTACAATTGGTATGACGGAGTTACCACAACCGAAAGTTATTATATCATTTGCGATAATCCTCCGGGGACTTACACGTATTGTGTGGATGTAGTTGATGCAAACGGGTTAGTAGCTTCCGCCTGTATCGATGTCTTTTGGTTGCCTTACGAGCAATATTATCTCTATTCCAATGCACATGAAATTTGTCCGGCGAATGATCCTTCAGGTGGTAATCCCGGCAATAATAATTGCGAAAAAGTATGTGCTTTTTCCACGGTTACCTATTGGGTACAAGTGGATTCCATAGGCGGTGGAACCAATGGGGTCTCCTGGTCCATTTCAGGAGCAGATAGTTATGAGGTCAATAATGAAGACGGTTCAGTTACGGTCAATTGGGGTGCTTCCGGATCAGGATACGTATCCGCCTTTTTCTGGGATCAGTGGTGTGGCGGCGAAGCCAGTACCTGTGTGGACATTCTCGATGATCCCGAGGCGGCTATTGGCAGTAATCCGGCAGCAGTTGATGGTGTGATAACTGTTTGCGAAGGACAAACCATCTTTTTTGAGAACCAAAGTACGGGGGCCTCTATTTATGAATGGAATTTCGGAATAGGCAGTTCTGAAGAAAGCGATCCCGAATTTACCTATGAATCGCCCGGATCCTATACCGTTCAATTGATAGCTTATAATGAATGTCTTTGTTCTGATACAACCAGCGTTCAGGTAGAAGTCATCAATGCAGAAAATCCGAATGTCGATTGTGTGGCAACTGTTTGTGAAGGCGAAACCATCACCTATACTTCCGATGCGACCTGTGGTACTTTCTACTGGAACGTCAGTGGAAATGGAAATGTTACCAATGGTGGCGGCCCTAATGATAATTTTGTAACCATCGATTGGTTAAGCGGGCCGATTGGAACGATTGAGTTGCAGGTCGACGATTGTGGAGCGGGTAATTTCTGCCTTGCGCCGACTTTTGTGGAAGTGCCCATCATAACGGATAATGCGCCGATCCAGGGAAATACCAATGTTTGTAAAGGCGCCGTTGAAATCTATAGCCTTCCAGCCTATGAAGCAACAGAATACAACTGGGCGGTGACCAATTTCGGAACCATCATCGCCGGACAGGGAACCCATCAAATTACTGTGGAATGGAATAATCAGTTTTATCCATCTGCAGCGCAAACCATAAGTGTAAGCTATGAAAATTGTTATCTCGAGTGTGGTGGTGAGGCTACCCTGTCTGTAGAAGTGGAACCGGAGTTTTACCTCGTTGGGTCTATTGAGGTTTGTGAAAATGATAGTGAAATTTATTCGGCTATCAATACTCAAAATAATATGAGTTTCAGTTGTGACTGGACCATTACTCAAAACGGCACGACGATTCAGACTATTAATGCCACCACTGACCCAATGATCGATTGGAACTTTGGTGCAGGCTATTATACATTAACCGCTGAGCCGACAAACCCGGGAGATTATTGTGTGGCCGCTTTTGAGATGAATGTAAATGTGGTAGCTGCTCCTCCGGTTGTTGATGCCATTGAAGGGGAAGCAAACGTTTGTCCGAACTCCACCTACACCTATGAAGCCATCGGTATTCCTGAGAATAATTACAGGTGGCAGGTGAATAACGGAGGCGCTGTAACAGAAAGATATGGAAATCCAATCACAGTGACCTGGGGCGGTTCAGGACCTTATGAATTGTCGGTTGTACAAATCAATTCATCGGGTATTCCTTGTGAATCAGAAGCCTTGTCATTAACAGCCCAGGCGATTACAGGATTTTCCATTGACGGTACCAGTGATGTATGCCGTGACCAGGTCAGCGAATTTTCAACACAGCATTACGATGGCATTGATTATGCCTGGTCTATCAATCCGGCGTCTGCCGGTACGATTATCGGTGATCCTTCATTGAGTTCGATTGAAATCGTTTGGTTTGAAGATGGTCCGGCCACTGTGGAGCTTTCGGCTTGTAGCGAATCAACTTCTTTGAATGTGGAAGTTTACCCGCTGCCACAACCTGTAGTTACGCATCCTTCTGAACTTTGTCCGAACGGAATTGCAACGGTACAAACTACTCAGGTTTTTGACAGTTATGAATGGAGAGACGAATTCGGGGCGCTGGTGTCTACATTGGCAACTCCGGATATCGGACCAGGATATTATAGAGTAAGTGTAACCAATCAGTACGGATGCGTGGGAGATACAACTTTCCACATCGATGCCCAGCCGGCTTCGGTGATCAATATTTCTACGCCCTCCCCGACGGTATTTTGTAATGTACCGGTAGATGCAACTTTATACGCCATAAATTCAAGTGCGGGGTATTCCTACCAGTGGTACCATAACGGTACGATGGTAGGGATCGATGATCCGGTTTATAATGCTACCGCCTATGGAAATTATTATGTCGAAATAACAGACTCCTATGGCTGTATGTCAACCTCCAATGTCATTGAGTTAGAGGATTGCGGTGGAGGTGGCGGTGGTCCCGGCGGCGGACCGAGTTGTGCCTTTGCAGGTGATAGCTTTGATTTGTTAGGAGGTGTTGATTGTAATGAACGATCCTACCAGGAATCTTCTTTGGTGAGTCCTGTACCTGGTTCCATTACCTGGAATTTTGGCGATCCGGGAAGTGGTACTGCTAATTATGCATCGGGACCAAACCCAACACATTTCTTCTCTGAAGCAGGATTCTTCAAAGTAGTTATGTGGGCAGATTATGTCAATGGGACAGGTGATGTAGTGTCCTGTTATGAATTAAGAGTGGATACAGTATTGATGGCAGCAGATTTTGAAGTGGACAATGCCTGCCCGGGTGAGGTGGTGGAGTTTTTCGATCTGTCGACCTTCCTGCCATTTGTGAACATCGTTTCCTGGGAATGGGATTTTGGCGACCCGGCCAGCGGCGCTGCGAATACTTCAACTGATCAGAACCCAACACATATTTTTGCCTCGGAAGGCACATATAATGTTACGCTTACAGCTACGGCTGATAATGGCTGCACTTCAACCATCACCCGTGTATTGAACGTTTACCCACCGCCACCGGTGATATTCGAAGAACCTGAGGTCGGATGTGCGGCTTCTGCATCAGGGTTTATTGCCGATGTTCCCAATACCGTTACTTACGTGCAATGGAACTTTGGTGATCCGGCAAGTGGTAATAAGAACACTTCAGAGATTTTTGATGCTTATCATTTGTATGAAACCCCTGGAGTTTATACCGTGACATTATTTGTACAAAGTATTTATGGTTGTACAAATTCCTATAGCAGGAATATCACTATCGAACCGAATACGCTCTCCGGTGATATCGTCCTTTCCGGAAGCCTGCCTTTATGTGAAGGAGATTCCATCGATTTGACCGCTCCTTCTGGAGGCGTTTCATGGATGTGGTCGACAGGAGAAACGACAGAAACCATTACGGTTGGTGAAGAAGGTGTTTATGAAGTGCTGGTTACCGATGAAGATGGTTGTACATATGTGCCTGATGTTGTGGTTGTAGAAGTCATTCCCGCACCGGATGCTCCTATCCGCGGAGTGGAGTACAATGAATATGGCCTGCCGACAGCTTTTTTCAATGATGGATATGTGACCTGTGAAGGCGAAGATATATTCCTCGAAGTCATTGAAGGTACCGATTACACCTATGAATGGTCCAATGGAGATATGGGCCCGGAAACAGAATATTCTGAGGATAGAGGCAATCTATTACCTGCCGGTGATTATGATATATATGTAACCGTTACGGATAATGCAACTTCCTGTACCAATGTGATGGGGCCTTTTGAGATAACGGTTAATCCGGTTCCCCAGAATGTGGAGATCACCGCTTCGATTGCCGGGTTGATCTGTGAAGCAACGGAAACAGTATTCAGTGTGGTAAGCCCGGATGCAAATCTCACGTATGTTTGGAATACGGGCGTGGTAGGAACCACCATGACCACTTCAGAAGCTGGAGATTATTACGTGACGGCCATTACTGAATTTGGTTGTGAAAGTGAAAGTAATATCCTGACCATCGTCGACGGCCCGGCAGTGGATATGATTCCTTCCGGTTGTCATACCCGTTGTAGCCCGGATACTATCTGTATTCCGCCAATTGCCGGAATTACCAGTTATCAATGGTATTTCAACGGTTCGCCGATCCCGGCTCCGGATGGCAATGATCCCGATCTGATCATTGATGAAAGCGGAGAGTATTTTGTGGAAATGGTGAGTACGATTGGTTGTGTGTTGTCCTCAGATCCATTGACAGTTGATCTGTATGATGGATTTGGAACCATCCAGGGTGAGGTGTACTCAGATGTAAACCTTAATGGTATGATCGATGCAGCAGATACGCTGGTCAGCGGTGTGACCATAAACCTGATCCTGGAAGGTCTTGAAATTGCCGATGATGCGAGTGATGCCAATGGCTTTTATGCCTTTGAAAATATATTGTCTACGGGGTATACCCTGGAGATTGATACGATGAGTATTCCTGCAGGTCTGCAGGCAACAGTCCTGAATGTAGATACGACAATGGTCGGTTGTGATGTCGTTCTGGAGATCGATTGGCTGCTGGAAGAATATTGTCCTGAAAGCCCGGTTGTGGAGGTGCAATTTGTCGAGTGTGCAGGTGAAACGGTTGATTATAATGGGTCTATTTTTACGAGTGATACCACCTTTACAGCAGTTTATTCCATTTCGCCGACCTGTGATTCGACGGAGGAGGTTACCATTCAGTTTATGGAAGAGATCGTTGAACAGGTTCAAATCGATGCCTGTTCCGGTACGACTGTTGATTACGCAGGGCAGACTTATAATCCGGGAGATCAGGATATGATCGTCCTGACCAGTGCTTCGGGGTGTGATTCGACCATTATGCTGAGTGTTGCGGAGATATTCCCAACTTCTTCGGCTTTACAATTAGAAGCGTGTGTAGGAGAATCCAGAACTTATGATGGCTTGGAATTGCAGATCGGTGATCAAATGGATTTCACCTATGTCAATGCAGCCGGTTGCGACTCGATAGTTTCTGTGGAGATTGTCAGTTTGCCGGAGGCAGTAGTTGATGCCCAGGTAGACGACAGTTGTCCGAATACTTCAACGGGATTGGTGACGGTTGAAGTTGATAGTGGCGTCGCACCATTTGAATACTCTCTGGATGGAACGAATTTCCAATCCAATCCGGGGTTTACTGGTTTACAAGCTGATGGTTATACCGCATATGTGCGTGATAATAATGGTTGTGTATCCACTTATGATTTCAATGTAGATGCCATGGATGTGCTGATCGTACTGGTTGATGATGAAATACTGCCATGTGAAACACTGGAAGCAGAATTACAAGCGGATGTGCTTTCCGGAGATGATGGTAATCTGACTTTTATTTGGAATAATGGAGCAACCGATCCGAATCTAACGGTGAATGAAACGGGAGCTTATTCGCTTCAGGTAGCCAATAGTTGTGAAGTTGTAAATGTGAATGCGGCTGTTCAGCGGGAGATAGAACCTTCGGAAACAGGAATTTATGTGCCAAACGCATTCTCACCGAATAATGACGGTCCGAATGATCTGTTCATGGTTTATCCAAGTCCGGAGATACAGTTTGAGAATTACAACCTGGCCGTTTTCGACAGATGGGGAAATAATCTTTTCCAGTCGGAAGATATCAGCAGTGGTTGGAATGGGAAAACCCAAAGTACAGAGATGAAGCCGGGAGTATATATCTGGCAGATGCAGGCGACGGTGAATATATGTGGTAAGATGGAGAAGATCACGAAGTCGGGAGAAGTGGTGCTTTTACGGTAGACGATAGACGGCTTACGGTTGACGGTATACGGTCAACGGTTTGCGAAGAGCAAGAAATACTATTTTTAGAAAAATAGTATTTCTATTCACGATTGTGTATGACAGGTGTTTCGGTCAAAATTGACCGGAACACCTTTAAGTTCAAATTCCAAAAACGCGTGCTCTTTCAAGGATCACGGTGTTTAGTCTAGACGGGTCCCGGTTTGTAAGAATCGGGATTTTTTGATTTTTCCTATAGATTGTTTACTTTTGGTTAACATTTGTGTGTCGAATAAGCTTTTTTAGCCCACGGCAACAAAATTGGACTATTATGAAAAAACTTTTTTAGCTCTAACCTAAAAAAGGAAATGCTCTCCGCCCGGAGGGCATTTTTTGTTTGGTGAACGCTGAAAATAATCCGGGAAAAATTCGAGATGTCAGGTTGTACGAAAGTAAAATATGAAGTTGCCACCTTAAACCTGAAATTTAAAAGGCGTCAAAATCTCCACATCCTCTTTCCGCGTCAAAAATTCCACCGCCCATTTCATAGCCTCTTTTTCTCCGGAAGCATAGAATTCATGTTGAGGGATTGCTGTGGAAGTATTGAGTAAATCCTGGCTTTCCAGTCGGCGCTTCAGTTGTCTGGCCACAGCGGGAGCCGGATTGATGATGTGCTCCGCTTCATCGATGATGTCTCGGATGATGTGTTCTACGAATGGGTAGTGAGTGCATCCCAATACAAAGGTATCGGCACCTTGCGCTTCCATTGGGCGGAGGATGGATTTTAGTAATTCGCGGGTTTCCGGATGTTCTGTTTTGTGCTGTTCGATGAGTTTTACCAATCCGACGCAAGGGTTTTCGATCATGGTCACGTCTTTCGCATAGGCGTGCATGAGTTTGGCGTATCGTTGGCTTTTGAAGGTTCCTGCGGTTGCGAGCACACCCACTTTTCCTGTTTTGGTGAGTTTTGCGGCTGGTTTGACGGCGGGTTCCATGCCTATGAAAGGCACCTCCGGCCATTTGGCTCGCATAGCATCAAGGGCAGCTGCAGAGGCTGTATTACAGGCTACCACAATGGCCTTACAATCTTTTTGCAGGAGAAATTCGATGATCCTGAAACTTAGGTCCCGGACTTGTTCGGCCGTTTTATTGCCGTAAGGGATATTTGCGGTGTCTCCGAGATAGATGATCTTTTCGGAGGGTAATAAATCAAAAACGGCATTGGCGACCGTCAGGCCGCCAATGCCGGAGTCAAAGACACCAATGGCTCTTTCTTTCCCAGGAACCGAATGGTTACTTTGCATGTTTTTTAACCTTTATTTGTGAGGGAACCAGGTTTACAGCTTGGCTTTTACCTTAGCGCTCACATCCTGTGCTGGCTCTGAATAAAGCAATACGCCTTTTTCAAAGATCATCTGGTAGCCATTTTCTTTAGCTACAGCTGAGATGGCATCATTTACTTTTTTGTAAATAGGCTCCAGCAATTCGTTACGTTTATTCTGGATCTGATTGACCATATCCTGCTCGAATTTGGCAATCTCCATTTGTCTTTCTTCCAGTTTTTTGGCTTCAGTTTCCTGCTGTTGTGGTGACAACAAGCCATCGACAACTTTTTGCTGGACAGCTGCATAATCCGACTGCAGTTTTTCAACCATTCCCTGGCCTTTTTTCTGGAGTTGTTTTTGCAAAGCTTCTAGATTAGCGTCCGCCTGTTTTACCTCTGGCATTTCAGCAAGGATTGCCTGGGAATCCACATAACCGAACTTCTGTGCGTCAGCGCTAAAGGCCACGCTGAATAAAAGGGCAACAACTAATGTTGCTTTCAAGATTCTCTTCATTGTAATATTAATTTAATCGTTAAATTCTTGTTTGAGGTAATTGGCTAAATTCCACTCACCTCCTATGTTTTCTCACGAATCAGTTTGAATGATCGGCCGCAAAAATACGTTTTTGCTGATTATTCAACAGTTCTCTAAGAAAATATTTATTTCAGACGTTTTAAAATGTCCTCTGTTTTGTCAAACTCCGGGTTGGTGAAAATCATACCGGAGTTTCCGGATCTGTCGAAAATGAAATCGTAACCTCTTTCTTCAGCATAAGCTTCAATAGCTGCATAAACTCTGTCCTGGATTGGGCGTACGAGACTTTGACGACGCTTGAATAATTCCCCTTCCGGACCGAATTTTGATTTTTGCATGTCGCGGACTTCCTTTTCTTTATTCATGATCTCGTCTTCACGCTGGCGACGGGCCTCGTCACTCATAAGGACCTGTTCCGCCTGGTAGCGGTTGTACATCCCTTTGATGACATCGTACTCCTGAGCAATCTCCTGGCGCCATTGTTTAGCCTGGCGATCGAGTTCTGTCTGGGCATCCTGGTACTCCTGTATGCTTTCCAATACTTTATTCACATCGACATAACATATTCTCTGAGCATTGGCCGTAAGGGCAAAAACGGCTACTAATGCTGTTGAAAGGATCGCTTTTATTCCAAGGTTTTTAATGGTTTGTAAATTCATAACTTTATTTGTTTTAAATTATTTTTCGGTTTCAAAATTACAATAATTTCGATGTTTTCATTTTTTAGACCATGCATTAGAGGGAAAAGTTACAGGCATAATTTTCCAGGTTTAAAAAGTATGTTTTCTAAGTGTTTGAAGATGAACACTTTAAAAATAATAGGTTCTGGGGACATAGGGTATTTTTTAACTAATGTTTAACGGCTTTCTTAACGGTTTTAACCCACAAAAAGGCCTGATGCTGCATTTGGATTAAAAAACGCTCCGGGATCAACAATTTTACCAAAATGATAAACCGAACCGGGAAGCAGAAATTGATTGCAATATAGCAGCTAAAATCACCGAAATAGTATCACAATCATCTGCTTTATTTTTAATTTCGCCGCTAAATGTACAAAGTACAAATAAGTTGTCTGCAAATAATCAGCTTTTGAGCTTGCTCTTAATCGAATAAAACCAACTTGATTTTTTTGCGACATACAGGGAATTTTCAGCACAAAAAATCCACGTATGAAAAAAACGCATTTTATCCAATCTGATTATCTCGAACTCGATGATATTCGGAAAATTTTGAATAATGACCTCCGACTTGACCTCTCGGAGCAGGATAAACAAAAAATTCTTCACTGCCGCGCTTACCTCGATGACAAGCTGAGTGGTTCGGGCGAGTTGTTTTATGGGATCAATACAGGCTTTGGTTCCTTGTGTAATATCCGAATTTCTGATGATGAACGGACGAACCTCCAGGTAAATCTTGTCAGGTCTCATGCCTGTGGAACAGGAGATGAGGTGCCGCAGGAGATTGTTCGCCTGATGTTATTATTAAAGATCAAAAACATGTCCCAGGGCTTTTCCGGGGTCCGGCTCAAAGTGGTGGAAAGGTTGATCACTTTTTATAATGAGGGCGTTTTGCCGGTGGTTTATCAACTAGGTTCCCTGGGAGCTTCAGGAGATTTAGCCCCATTGGCGCATTTGAGTCTTCCGCTAATAGGAGAAGGAGAGGTTAATTATAGAGGAGAGCGCCGCGAGGCAGCTGAGGTGTTAAAGGAATTGAATCTTGAACCGCTTATTCTGGAAGCCAAGGAAGGCCTGGCATTGCTCAACGGGACCCAGTTTTCCACCAGTTATGCCTGTTGGTGTTTGATGAAGGCAGAGGACTTGCTCAGAGTGGCCAACCTGACAGCAGCCGTTTCAATCGATGGTTTTGATTGTGCGCTGAGTCCTTTTGACGAACGTTTGCACAAAATCAGACCTCACCAGGGGCAGATCAATGTAGCGAGTAAGATTTTGGAATTTCTTGAAGGCAGTGAGATTGCACAAAATGAAAAGGCTAATGTTCAGGACCCATACGCCTTCAGGTGTGTTCCACAGGTGCATGGTGCCAGCTGGGATGCGATATTACACGTATTATCCATCGTAGAAACAGAGATCAACTCGGTAACCGACAATCCGAATATTTTCCCGGATGATGATGTTATCCTTTCCGGGGGTAATTTCCATGCTCAACCTATTGCGCTGGTGCTTGACTATCTCGCCATTGCTTTGGCTGAATTGGGAAGTATTTCTGAGCGCCGTCTTTATCAACTGATCTCCGGACAGCGGGAATTGCCGGCATTTTTGACAACGAATCCCGGCTTGAATTCCGGAATGATGATCCTGCAATATACGGCTGCGTCCATTGTGAGTCAGAATAAGCAATTGTGTACGCCGGCTTCGGTGGACTCTATTGTTTCTTCAAACGGTCAGGAAGATCATGTGAGCATGGCTGCGAATGCTGCTACCAAGCTTCACCGGGTAGTGCTCAATCTGGAAAGGTTGTTGGCCATTGAATTTATCGGGGCTATGCAGGCATTGGATTACCGCCCGTTAAAATCTTCGGAGTTGATCGAAAAAATCGCTGCTGAATTCCGGGAGGAAGTGCCGCACCTCGACGAGGATCGGATTCTTAGCCGGGATATAGATATAACAATTGGCTACCTTCGTTCGTTATCACTGCTTTGAGGTTAGATTGTTAGACCTTTAGACTATTAGATTGTGCCTGCGGCAGTAATTGGAAATTGTAAAAATGATAGTTTAATTAATCCATAAAGAATTCTAAAGGTCCAAAAGTCAAAAAATCTAAAAGTCTCTATTAATTGAAAATATAAACCTATGCGTATCAGAAAATTCATCATGTTAAGCCTCCTGGCTTTGATCATTTCCATTTCCGGTTGCGGAGTAACCCAGGAAGGCGGCGGCCTTAATTTATTTACTCCGGACCAGGATATTGAGTTGGGTAAGGAAGTAGCCAAACAAATTGAAAGCGACCCGCAGCAATTCCCCATTTTGTCAGAGCAGGGTAATGAGGAAGTTTATCGCTACATTCGCAAAATCACCAATAAGATCCTCAACTCAGGACAGGTGAAATATAAGGACAAATTCGTTTGGGAAGTCAAGATTATCAAGGATGACGAAACGCTGAATGCCTTTTGTACACCGGGCGGATATATCTACGTATATACAGGTTTGATCAAATATCTGGACACGGAAGATCAGCTGGCGGGAGTAATGGCACATGAGATTGCGCATGCCGATCTTCGCCACTCAACACGACAGATGACCAAAACATATGGTATTGCAGCCCTGGTGTCAATCGCTACAGGTAAATCCGAACCAGGTTTGATCGAGCAGATCGCTCTTGGCCTGGTTTCCCTAAAATTTAGTCGCTCCCACGAAACAGAGTCTGACCTGAATTCCGTTAAATACCTTTGCGGAACGGATTATAATGCAGATGGGGCCGCAGGTTTTTTCAAAAAGATCGAAGGCAATTCAACGCCACCTGAGTTTTTGAGTACCCATCCAAGCCCGGCTAACCGTGTGGAAAATATTGAGAATAAGGCCAAGGAAATGGGGTGTAAGGGTAATAAGAGTTATCAGACAGAGTACGCCCGGATCAAAGCGAAGTTGTAGTATTAAAAAGAAATGCCTAAAAAAATACAACCCGTGCCTTTTGAAAAGGCCGGGTTGCAGGAGTATAATATAGGTTATAGTTCTTTAGCGTTTTTCAGAAAGGGATAAAAAAATCCTACACCTCTTGAAGGGCTTGAGATGTAGGAGGAAATTAAACATACTATGAGAAAACTTAAGTCTCAAATTTAAAGGCAATGTCTGCCAAAGTCCAGTCTGTTTTATGTATGGTGCGTTTTAATGGGTTAAGTGGTTGTTTGTTTTTAGAAAGCGGTAAATGTGCTCGTAGGCTTGCGGTTGATGGCAGGCTCACGTTTGAGGTTGTTTCAGTGCTCGCAGGCTCGCTGTTTCATGTTGTTTGTGGGAGGTAATGTAGCAATACTATTTCTCTCAGAAATAGTATTTCCTAGAAACGACAATAAAAATTTTAAAATCAAAACAAAAAACACAAAATGTTTATTAAAGTTTTTGCTTTTTTTGTAGCTTTGTTGTAAGTCGGTTGACGGCCCATCGTTAGCGGCTGACGGTAAGTAAGTAGGCGAAATCCTGCAATTTGTAACTTGAAACCCGCAACATTTTTTCAAACCATTTTGACATTAATATGGCTAAGGTAACTTATAACGAAGATAACATTCGCTCACTGGATTGGAAGGAACACATCAGGATGCGCCCGGGTATGTATATCGGGAAGCTGGGAGACGGGTCTGCGGCGGATGATGGTATCTACGTTTTGCTAAAGGAGGTGATTGATAATTCTATTGACGAATATGTCATGGGGCATGGCAAGGTCATTGATGTTACCATTAAGGATGGTATCGTATCCATTCGTGATTATGGCCGGGGTATTCCTTTGGGAAAAGTTATCGACTGTGTTTCCAAGATCAATACAGGTGGGAAGTACGACAGTAAGGCCTTTAAAAAATCCGTTGGTTTGAACGGTGTGGGTACCAAGGCGGTGAATGCTTTGTCCGACTATTTTAAGGTGCAGGCTGTCCGGGAGGGGAAAGCCAAACAGGCTGAATTTGAGAGAGGGGAACTCACCAAGGATCACAAGGTCAAAAAAATGCCTGAGGACAATGGGACCCTGGTTATGTTTAAGCCAGATTCCAGCGTTTTCAAAAAGTATAAATTCCGCATGGATTATGTGGAAAATCAGCTTTGGAACTATGCATACCTGAATGCCGGATTGAAGATTCGGTTGAATGGAAAGATCCTTCAGTCCAAAAACGGGTTGCTGGACCTGCTTGAGCGTAAGACCACCAGTGAGCACCTGCGCTATCCAATCATTCACCTAAAAGGGGAAGATATTGAAGTGGCATTGAGCCATGGGAACCATTACGGAGAGCAGTACTATTCTTTTGTGAATGGTCAGAATACCACTCAGGGAGGAACACACCTCAATGCTTTCAAGGAAGCTGTAGTGGAGACCATTCAAAAGCATTACAACAAAAATTTCCATCGGAAAGATATCCTGTCTTCCATCATGGCTGCCATCAGCGTGCGTGTGGAAGAACCTGTTTTTGAATCCCAGACCAAAACCAAACTCGGGTCCACTGATATAGGTCCTGACGGTCCGACCATTCGTACCTTTATAGGTCATTTTATCAAGGAAAAACTGGATAATTTCCTGCACCGTAATGAAGAGGTGAAAAAAGCCATTGAAAAGCGGATCATGCAATCCCAGCGGGAGCGCCAGGAAATTGCGGGTATTAAGAAGCTCGCTAATACCAGGGCCAAAAAAGCCAATCTTCACAATAAAAAACTCAGAGATTGCCGCGTCCATTATAATGATGGTCCAAGGAAATCAGATGAAGAAAAAAGACTGGCCTCTACCATCTTTATTACAGAGGGTGATTCTGCCAGTGGTTCCATCACCAAGGCAAGAGATGTCCAGACACAAGCTGTATTTAGTCTGAGAGGAAAACCGCTTAACTGCTTTGGTTTGACAAAAAAGGTGGTTTATGAGAATGAGGAATTTAATCTGCTCCAGCATGCCCTGAATATCGAGGACAGTCTGGATGACCTTCGTTACAACCGGGTAGTCATCGCCACGGATGCCGATGTGGACGGTATGCATATTCGACTGTTGCTGCTGACCTTCTTTTTGCAGTTTTTTCCGGAACTGGTGAGAAACGGGCATTTGTTTATTTTGGAAACTCCGTTGTTCCGTGTAAGGGATAAAAAGGATACCTATTATTGTTATTCTGACCAGGAGAGGGTTGAAGCTATTGATAAATTGCGCGGAAAAGCAGAGATCACCCGATTTAAAGGATTGGGTGAGATATCGCCGAATGAATTCGGGGATTTCATTGGGGAGAATATCCGCCTGGAACCTGTGGTGATGAATGAGGATACGGACATCGACAAGATATTAAGTTATTATATGGGTAAAAATACTCCGGCAAGACAGGAATTTATCATTGATAACCTGAGAGTAGAATTGGATGAAGTAGAGGAGAAAGCCTTATTGGATGGGGAAGAGGATTTAGTTGAAGCTGAGGTTTCTGAAACGGTTGAAGTGGTAGAGTAAGCGTTTCGGGGCATTTTGTCTCGTTCTAAAAAAAACTACAGGCGGGTTTGATCATTTTATTGATCAGGCCCGCCTGTTCTTTTTCATTCTGCCTTTTTGTCTGGTTTTATCAAAAACTTTATGTCAATTAAATCTTTTTTGGTTTAATTTTTGGGTAATTTGCTAATGGCACGGAAGTTGTCTCAATCTATGGAACAGAATAACAACGGGGAAGCTGTCATTTTGACAAAGGAATTTGAGGTGTTTTAGTTTCCCTTTTACTTGACATGACAAACTACAAAAAACATATGTTCGAAAATATTTTCGATTTGCAGGGGTTTGACGAAGAGACGGACTTTTTACCTTTGATCACATTGGAGGAAGATGATATGGATAATGAGGAAGCTATCCCGGATATTTTGCCCATTCTCGCTTTGAAGAATACGGTTTTGTTTCCGGGAATAGTCATTCCAATTACCGTTGGTCGTGACAGGTCCATCCAGGCGATCAATAAAGCTTATGCCGAAGGAAGGATAATCGCTGTTTTATCCCAAAGAGATACCAATATAGAAGAACCTGATGTGGAAGACCTTTACAATGTGGGCACCGTTGCCAGAATTGTAAAATTACTCCGGATGCCCGATGGAACCATCACAGCGATTCTTCAGGGGCGTAAACGCTTTTCTCTAGAAGAGATGGTTTCAGAGCAACCTTTCATGAAAGGCAGAATTTCCCTTTTGGAATATAAACAGCCAGCCAATAAACTTGAATTTGAAGCCCTGGTTTCTGCAATCATGGATCAGGCAAAACAGATCATTGAGCTGTCTCCCAATATCCCGACCGAAGCAGTGGTGATGCTGAAAAATATCAATAATCCGAGTTTTCTACTCAACTTCATTGCCTCCAATTCATCAGCCAAACCTGATGTAAAACAGCAAATTCTCGAAACAGACAGTTTGCACCAAAAAGCAAATACCGTTTTACTGCAATTGAAAACGGAGCTGCAGTTGCTCGAGTTGAAAGACAAGATCGAATCCAAGGTCCGTGGCGATATTGAAAAACAACAACGTGATTATTTTCTGAATCAACAACTGAAAACTATTCAGGATGAACTGGGGCAAAATCCTCATGAAGAAGATATTCAGAAACTGGTGGATCGCGGGGCCGAAATGAAATGGCCCGAAAATGTTGCGAAGACGTTTGAAAAAGAAATTGCCCGGATTCGCAGGATGAATCCACAGGTGGCAGAATACTCCATTCAGCTCAGTTACCTGGAGTTATTGCTCGACTTGCCATGGGAGAAATATACCAAAGATAATTTCAATCTCAAGAAAGTTCGTGGTGTCCTGGATAAGGATCACTTTGGACTCGAAAAGGTGAAGGATCGTATTATTGAACACCTGGCCGTGTTGAAACTCAAAGGAGACATGAAGGCGCCAATTTTGTGCCTTGTAGGCCCTCCGGGTGTTGGTAAAACATCGCTTGGGCGTTCCATAGCCAGAGCCCTGAACCGTAAATTTATCAGAATGTCTCTTGGTGGATTACATGATGAGTCTGAGATCAGAGGGCACAGGAAAACTTATATTGGCGCGATGCCTGGCCGGATTATTCAATCCATGAAAAAGGCAGAGGCCGCTAATCCTGTTTTTATTCTTGACGAGATTGACAAGGTAGGAAAAGATTTCAGGGGAGATCCATCTTCAGCCTTACTGGAGGTTCTGGATCCGGAACAAAATACTACCTTTCACGATAATTACCTGGACCTCGAATACGATCTTTCCAAAGTACTTTTTGTGGCTACAGCCAATTCGTTGAACACTATTCAACCAGCCTTGCTGGACAGAATGGAGATTATTGAGATTAGTGGATATTCCCAGGAGGAAAAAGTGGAGATTGCCAAACGCCACCTCATTCCAAAGCAGCGTAAGGAACATGGATTAAAAGCAAAACATGTCAAGATCAAAGACAATGTGATTGCAAAAATTATCCAGTTGTACACTCGTGAGTCAGGAGTGCGAAACCTTGACCGTCAACTGGCAGGTGTTATGCGCCATGTGGCCAAAAAAGTAGCTACGGAGGAAGAGTACAATGTTAATGTCAAAATAAACGACCTCCCTGATATGCTTGGACCAACCAGATTCTCCAAAGACATGTATCAGGAAGTTCATGTGCCCGGTGTAGCCATAGGTCTTGCATGGACAAGTGTTGGAGGAGACATTTTGTTCATTGAAGCCAGTTTGAACAAAGGTAAAGGCAAACTTACCCTTACAGGAAACCTGGGTGATGTGATGAAAGAATCTGTGACAACTGCATTGAGTTTCATCAAGGCACATAGTGATCAGTTAGGCATTGACGATAAGGTTTTTGAAGAAAATGATATTCACCTTCACGTCCCTGAAGGAGCCATTCCAAAAGACGGACCATCAGCCGGGATTACCATGCTTAGTGCCTTAACTTCTGTGTTTACTGGAAAACGTGTCAAGCCATTTGTGGCCATGACTGGAGAGATTACTCTGCGAGGTAAGGTATTGCCTGTCGGAGGTATAAAAGAGAAAATGCTGGCCGCGAAAAGGGCAGGAATGAAAGAAATAATCCTTTCCAAAGAGAATGAAAAACACGTTCTGGAGATCAACCCTGAATATATAAAGGGGATGACTTTCCATTACGTTTCTAAAATGACGGAAGTGTTAGATCTGGCATTGGATAAGTAACAGTTGCAGGTTTTTGAGAACGCTGAGATAGGACACTGATTTTGACGGGTTGAACTGATTGAGACGGATTTTTTCATTTCGTTGCATTTTATTGGAGAGAGTACTTTTTTGAAAATTGATAACAAAATTGCCGGCATACAGGGAATTTTGGTGCTTTTTATGTTAAAGTCCCCAAAAAAATGTCACGTTTCGATTTGTCGTGGCTTCTATTAATAAAGGAGGAAATTTCAGTGACGGCCTCACTCTGAGTGAGGCCGTCACTGAAATTTTACTTAACCAGAAGCATCTTCCTTCCAGTTGTTATTTTGTTAAAACAACCTTTCTTGTCAGAGACAGGCCTTCCTTGGTTTCAACCGTCAAAAAGTAGAGGCCGGGGTTTAGATTTTCAGATTTCACAGAAAAGGCATTTGTGTTTTGCCATATGGTATTGTTGAAAACCTGTTTGCCTAATGCATCCGTCAGTGTCCAACGGATATTTCTTGCAAGGCCATCTTCAAACCTGAATTGGAAATGATCATTAAATGGATTGGGCGATATGGAAACAGCAATATCTGCAGCCGGGTCATTAGTTGTATTAGGAGTATTTGATGCCCCGGGAGTCGGATCCATCAAAACAAGGGAGCCCGTTCCGTTTGGGATTCTTCCATAAGAAACATCTTCTGTTTGTTCGTCAAAATCAAACCCGTTGATAAGGCTGTGGCCATGGGCTTCATTGTGGAAAATACCGATAAATTCACCACCTGCTGATAATTTAAAATTAGCATGAAATTGACCCTGATCAACATCATCATCTAACCACACAACCAGAAACTGAAACGGATAGATCTGAGAACCTTGCTTGAATTTCCATTTTGTTGGATTGTCCTCATCATCCGAAAGGTATTTGTCGCTGAGGTCAAGAGGTTCTGATCCTGTATAATACAATTCTATCCAGTCATCATACTCACCGGCTTCATCCGCAATGGTAGATTCATTTTTGGCCATCACTTCGTTGATGTAAATCGGTAGCGGAGCTACGCCCAAAGCAATTTCTTTGTTACCGCAATTTGGAAACTCACTTTCCCAGCCGACCTCATCCGTTGCTTTGATGTAATACTCAATATGAGACTCTTCATAAACGGGAGGAATATATCCGCCATAGCGTCCATCCCCTGCAAAGCCGTCGTTGTGCTGGCCGTCATCATAGAGTTGGGTACAAGTGAAGGGAGGACTGTTTACGAAATAGCATAATTCCACCTCGGTAACGTCGTTGAAATCAACTACGTCGGCAGTTACCAGGATGCCTTCACCAAATTCAGGGTAAGTATTCTCAATATTGAAAACCAAAGGAGGAATATCTCCGTCTAACTGCAAGTCTGTCCAATAATGACGATCTTCAATGAAAGGTTTTAAGCCGTATTTGGTATGGTTATAAGGGAGTTGTTCAATGTATGAATCGTGGAAGTCATCCACTGAAAACCCATAATCATAAGTGTAATATATATCGTCAGGAACAAAGGGCTCGATTTGGCTTTTTAGCTGATCAATACGAGGTAAAACTTCATCAGGGTTGTATTGATCTTCCAGGAAGGATTTCATGTAATAGTTGAAAAGTGCTCTGTATTCCGGAACAGCGATAATATTCCAGTACAATGGTCGTGGTTCGCTATCCTTAGCCCAGAAGTAAATATTTCTGGATACCCAGTCCTCTCCAAACCAGTCGATTCCAAATGTGTTGTCCAGGTCATACGGGATGTATTGAAATTGCCCGGAAACAGGGTCGTTGTAGAGGTAAAAATTATTCTTGTTGAACAGCGGACCGTCCCAGTTACCGCTCAGGATATCAAAAGCGACTGCTTTCAGAAATCCAGGAACATTAAAAATGGGTTCAAGTTCACAAGCGAGTTCGTTGGTTGGGGTGTTATTGAGTACATCGATCAGGTGAGCTATGTCAGTGTAATCATCTTCCTCGGTATTGGTGATCAGGTCGTAAGTTCTTCTGTTACCGTTCATAAATTTATAGGCTTCCGGATCGGAACCGAGGTAGTTCATGTCGGCCGGCCAGAGACATTTATATAAATTGCCGGCTTCCGTGCCATAGCGGAGATCGACGAATTCTTCGTCTATATGTTCCACATTGATATACACGCCATAAAAATCTCCGTTAATGTACAAAAGAACATGATTGGATCGTGATCCCGGAATTTCCATATCTCTCACCATGTCCCAGCATACTTTAGCCCGCATAATGGAAGGGTCGTTATGCTCGCCGTTGAGGTTCATTTTTTCAAGTCCGTAATATTTACGGCCTGGCTCATAGGTGTTGAAGGATACTTTGAATGATTTTTTAGCTGAATATCTCGAAGTATTCCCACGGAGCCTGAAGCCGATATTTTCAACAGTGTCCCGGATGGTTCCGTTATCGAAAATAAAATCAGCCATCCATTCATAATCGCTTTCTTCATTCCCTGGAGCATAAATAGCATTCAGGGAGCTTTCGGGAATAATGATATCCACTCTTGGTACGACATCATCACGGAAAACTTCTCCCGGGTCGGGAAATAGTGTTTGCCCAAAAACCGTAGCAGGGAGCGATATTAAGAAAATGAAAATCGCTGAGTTCAGAAGCATGTTCAATTGCCTGAAAATTGGAGAACGCATAACCGAATGTTTACTTGGTTAAATAATAAAAAAACACCCCTGCCAGTTTCTCAAATCCATCATCATTTGGCATGGTGTTGGTGTTCCACTGATGCTCTTTCAACATGCCCCGAAGATCGAGGTGTTTTAGGTTGTCCAATTGGGCATCCAGGTTTTTCAGGTCATCATTGAATTGGTTAATAGCCATATTGGATTCCCCGTTGCCAAAATAATCATATCCGTGTACGATCATTTTCAGGGAAGGAAATTGCTTTGCCCAGCTGCCAATTTGTTGAATCACATTATTGTAATTACCGGAAAGAATTTCATCTGCACCAAGGCTGATAACGATGCTTCCTTTACCGATTTTTTGAAGCGTCTGAGTCAAACGGGCAGCATCTTCAAAGGTACCCTTAATCCGTTTAATATTAAAATAACTACTGAACTGTGCAGACAGATTTTTTATCCCAACTTTATGCAGCCAGCCATCTCCTAAAGTGATCAGATTTGGGAGCGAATCTGCTGTGCCTGACCTTTGTTGATTTTCAATGGAATTAAACAGCTGATAAGCTTTTTGCTCCAATTGTTCCATTTGAGCAGCAGGAGCCTGGAAATTAATCTCCGGGTTTAATTTTAGGCGTAAATCATCCCTTTCTTCAAAGAAAATGCGGGCTGCAAAACCGGCCATGTCCTCGTCATCCAGCATAGCCGAAAGTCTTTTACCGGAAATGGTGTTATACACAGGATTATGAAACCTGAGGGTTAAGTTCTGGGTGGTCCAGTCATCGCCTTCCAGTTCAGGGTTGCTGTCATCCTCATCAATATCAAGCCCTCTTTTTCGCCCACGGATATCATCGCTGATGAGTGGAGGTTTGGGCAACCCTTTTTTCTCTAATCGGGAAATGTCAAAGGGCGTTGTACTCACAATGATTTTGAAAAAATCTTCTGTGAAAGGCCAGTTGTAATTACGAGCAATATCCACTACGGAATAAGAAATTTCACTTTTTCTATAGTTGAAGAGCCAAACTGACTCCCCCGGTTCGAGAGTGTAAACCTGTGGTTCCATGCCTTTGAGGTACACTCTGAATTCTACCATCAGGTATAAGGCACTGACATATAATTTTCTACTAGTGGTGTTGGTGAGTTTAAGTGCTACTTTGCCTTTCCATTCTCCATCAGCTCTTTGAGTGTAATGAAGATCTGTTACATTAGATTCTATGGCCAGAGGGTTTCCGTTTTGCCCGCCTGAAAAGGCCGCTACTTTGATGGGGTTCCCACGGAACAAATAAGTTTCCGCATTTTTCAAACGTTTGACAAATTCCCAATTGGAGATGTGCTTTAAATAGTTAACCGTATTGTTGATTGCAGTAGGAGAATCTAATTTTTGAGGTCTCACCATTGGCCGGTTAGGATCTTTTGGTTTGGTCAGATAAATCAGGTTGTCCCTGACTTGAAGGCTGTAATCCGCATTGGCCTCATTGTCTTCCAGGGCAATATTTTGAGTTATTTTCTGGAATGCTTCGAGTAATGACTTGATAATTGCAACTGAACCGTTGTGGTTATTGAGAAACAATTTGACCGGATGGGCCATGAGTCCTTCAATAGTTGCTTTATAGACCTGCTTTTTATTGGGAGAATCAGCGGGCCGGAATTTTATCCTGGTTTCGTCCGGCAGGATTTCGTGGATTTTACCAACGAATTGTTCCTCGTTCGGGCCTGTAATGGTAACTCTTTTATTTTTAGGAGAAATACCCATCAGGCTTCCCATGTCCAGCACCCAGCCGTTTTTGTGGTTGTAAATTACGTTGCCATACAAGGGTTGTTGCTGGACTTCCTTGTTCAGGAAAGTAGCATAATTACCAGAAGAATCTTCTCCGGGTAAACGCAATTGCGGTTTTTGGGTGAAGGTGTTGTTGAGGTAGTGCCGCACCTGACTCATGAGGTCATAATAGGTAATATTCCCACGAGCTCTTTTGAGAATGTTGACCAGATAGGAGGTGAATACTCCCTGTCCGTTTACCTCGAGAGCGGATTCGTCCGATTCACAAGCAGAGAGGTGGACGTGTTTACCTTCGGGAATTATCTGAGAAAGGTGTTGGTTTTGGAGTTTTTCAATAGTAATATCATCCGTAAATATGAAATCCTGCCAGGTCCTTTGCGGGGCAATACATTTTACCCGGCGTTCCCGGGTATCATTATTGCTCATGAAACCATTTCTGGTATTATCACCTGAATGGCAGCAGTCAAAAATGGTCAGGAGATGGGGAGGGTCGTTTTTGGGCGCATCTTTTGTTCCGTTAATGATTTGCCCGATGAGAAATCTCAATTCTTTATCGGCGAGTAAACAAGGACCACTTCCATCGTTGTAGCAAACCAGGCATTCCAACCGCCCATCCGTTTCTTCTTTCCACAGAGTACCATCTGCATATTCCTGGATGCCATGGCCTGAGTAATAGAAAAAGGCTACATCGTCTTTTCCGGCTTTCCCCAGGTGATTTTTGAGATTGTCAACAATTGCCTCTTTAGTCGCTTCGTCATTTTTCAGAAATACCACCTCCAGGTTAAAGCTTTCATCGGCCTTCAAATAATCAAGCATAGTGTTGGCATCATTCTCACATCCGGCCAGAGGTCCGAATTTGCATTTGGGCATTACAGGGACTTCCGGCTTGTATTCGTCAATACCGACAAGGAGGGCGTAGAGTTTCTTTTTGGAATTGGTCATCTGTTGAAGTTTGACTTGGTTTGATATCGTTTGATCTTGTTTGAGGTGTTTTTTAACCACAGAGGGTACAGGGGAGAAAAATCCTTTGTGTCAACAATGATTCTAAATCAACTCCTGAAACCAATAGAACCGTGAAACAGCGAGCCTGCGAGCAAACCCGTCAACCGTCTATCGTAAGCCGTTGGTCGTTACATATTCACCTTTTTCCCGTTTTGATAAAGCACAAACCTGTCGGCAGGTTCATTATAGGCCATAGCGTTAATAATTCCCAGGTTGACGGCCTGCATAATGTTTTGACCTTTGGCAAGTCCGAGATAAAAACTGGTTGAAAAGGCAATCGCAGCGTCATCTTTCACACTGTAACTGGTACCTACTACATTGGGGACATATTGCGCAATTGCCAGTGCCTGAGCTTCTGAATGACATGAATTGAAGATTACCGTTTCAAGTGGAATATTCTGAATTTGCACCATGCTTCTAAAAAGGTGTTCAATCACATTTGTCGCTACGAGAAAGGGTTCCCGGAGATCTTCACTCATTAATATAATTCCGGTTTCAACAGCGTTTTCTTCATCATCAATGTCGAGTCCTCCCCGGCTCAGTGCGTCTTTTACATCTGCATCCAATCTTTCGCCATGGCCGGAAAAATGTACAATCCTTGGTTTTTCCTCAAGAATGAATCTTTGAAGGTTGGTAAAGGTGACGGCATTTTCCATTTTTGGTCTGAGTTCCGTATCCTGTAACTGCTGGGATAACCGGGCAAACTCATCCGTTAATTGAAGTTTACCTGTTTTGGTGGGATTCGAGGCAAGGAATAATATGGTATTGGATTTGGATTTAATCTGTTTAGGGGCCTTGCCATTGTCTCCCCCTCCTTGACGGTCGTCGATTTGGACGTCATCATCATCCAGCTGATCGAGCGCGTAAAGCAAAGCGTTGGTGATCTTGGCTCTGGTCATATTATAATTGGCCCCTGTGATAGTGCCAAGGTTGTTGTTGCGTTCATTTTGGTGATAGGTGCCAGATTGCAGGATTATCACATTTGATACATCATTATTATCTTGCTGTTGAGCCATTATTTCCATGGCTTCGATAGCTTTATCAATTTTTCCCTGGGCGATAAGGTCGCGTATTTCTTTTTTTGTCATGTTTGTCTGGTTACAGATTTTCGGTTTTAGCCTTCGTAATGCTTTTGAAATTATTTCCGGGGACAATAAAGATAAGTTAAATTGATATTTGTTGTTTAAATAATGCCGTGGATATTTTTGCTATTGCTTTTTAATAAAGACTTTTATAGCCAGAAAAATGATTGAATATGCAGACAGTTTTTCCATTGAAAGGAGCTATCCAGAATTATGCCTGGGGCGGCAAAAATTATATTGCGGATATTTTAAACCTCGAGGATAAGCAAGACCAACCTTATGCAGAATACTGGATGGGAGCCCATCCTAAAGCTCCGGCATTAGTGAATGTGGAAAAAGAATGGATACCGTTGAATAAATTGATCAGTGAGCATAAAAATGAAACTTTAGGAGAAGTTGTTTCGAAAAGATTTTTAGGTAGATTGCCTTATTTGTTCAAGGTGCTTGATGTTGAGAAGATGCTCTCTATTCAGGTTCACCCAGATAAAAAATCTGCCGAAGCAGGGTATTATGCTGAAGAAAAAGGAGGCATCCCACCAAGTGCCTTTAATCGCAATTTTAAGGATGACAACCATAAACCTGAATTGATGTGGGCGTTAACTGATTTCTGGTTGTTGCATGGCTTTCGCACTGAAAAAGAAATTGATGAATTGTTGGAACGAATACCCGAATTTGAAAGGCTGAAAACAATATTCCAGCCTGGCCACAATCTGGCAGACCTCTATCGCTACGTAATGGAAATGCCTCAGGAAAAGGTTAATGAGATTTTGGGTCCGCTATACAATCGGCTGGACAACGAAAACCGGGAGTCTGCCTTCAGGCGAGACAATTCTGACTTTTGGGCCTTACGTGCTTTCAACGATTTCACCGACGGCAGTAATTTTGACCGGGGCATTTTTTCTGTCTATCTGCTCAATCTGGTCAATGTCAAACCGGGAGAGATTATTTATCAGGGCAGTGGTATTCTACACGCTTACCTGGAAGGTGTCAACATGGAGTTGATGGCCAATTCTGATAATGTACTTCGCGGAGGATTGACTCCAAAGCATGTCGATGTTCCGGAGTTGATGAAACACGTGACTTTTGAATCGGTCATACCCAAAATTCTGAAACCTGTAAAGAGCAATGAAGTCCGATCAATAGTGGAAACCCCTGCACCGGATTTTCAATTGTCCCATCTGATGATTACTTCTGGCCAACAATACGAACGTAGAGAAGGAATGGGCCCGGAGATTTATTTTGTGTCCGAAGGGGAAGTTGAGGTGGATGGTGAATTCAGATTTTCGAGAGGGGAAGCGTTTTTTATTCCTGATTTTGCTAGTGTGGAGTTTAGAGGTGATGGGGAGTTGTTTTGTGCCGGGGTGCCGTTTTGAGAGCCACGGATACACGAATAATGTGTGGAGGGGATGTCACGGATGTTATGAAATGAAAGAAGTAATTGTTGAAACATGGGAATAATGAAATGTTTTGAACATGGGAGGCAACATCTTGTGTTTGTATCAAAGCAGTTAAGGCAATGTGTTCTCGATAACGATAGGAATGCTCAAGCAATAACGAAATATAGTCTCTGGGATGATGAAATTGGTTGGGTAGTATTTTATGAGAAGACTTTGATCCAGGATGAAATTATTAAGAAGGATTTTGATGAAATGCTTAGAGAATATGAGGATGCTGTGCCTGTTTGCCAAAAGTGTTTTTTTTTGATTACCTGGAGAGGTTTTTCATTGAAGTTTAAAGAGAGTCATTGAAGCCAGAGTAGTTTTAACCTCTTTTTTGGGAATTAATTGTTCGCGGGAATTTTATCCCGTACCTACAGCACGGAGTTGATTCTTACTTGCCGGGTATTACCGAGGTAAGGGCCCCCTACAGGGCCGGTCGTGATCGTCCTTGGTGGAAGATAGACTTTTTTACGAAAAATTTGGGATAGCTCATTTAAGTGTGTCCCTTGTCCTTCGACAAGGCAACGCCTTTTCTTCTCGCACGGCCCGGCAAAGGCATCGCCTTGAAAACCACATTTAAGTAGAGGTATCTCAAGGTTTTGCCTTTGCGTGGCATGGGATATGTAAGGCGACACCTTGTCGGAGGGAGCTTTCCCCACTGGTGCATTTAGGTACCTCATCCCGGTAACACCTGGCATGAACCCTGCTTATGGCCCTGTAGGGGCCTAATCTCTTTATATTGAAAAGAAGGTCTTCCATCTTAGAATAACTAAAAAAAATCCCGAATTTGATTAAGTTCAAATTCGGGATTTTTTGTCAGACCTCAGTCTTTTCCCATAAGTTAGAAATTCACCCGGCCATAACGCACTCCATCTTCGTATTTTACGATGAAGGCTTTGTCATTACCGCCGGACTGGATATCGTTGAGGGCATTGATGGCTTCATCTTGTGAGAAGAAGTCTCCAACCAGCACACGAGTGAGGTTCTCACCGGAGAGTTCTTCCGTGTCGATGCGCCCCAGGTCAGAAGCCTTTTTGATCTTTTTATGATCCGGATTGTATTTTCTTACAGCCGTAATCTGGATTTTGTAATAAACTCCGGAATGCTTAGGTGCATTGGTTACGTATTCCTTGTTGTCCCGTGGTGAGGTGCCTCTTGCTGTGTAGTCTACGCCAGGTTCTACCGGCTCAACTTCAGGCGTGTCTACTTCCAGAGGGTCTGTGGACTCAACAGGGTCTGCTTCTACCGGGTCAGCTTCCGTTGGGTCAGCTTCCGTTGGATCCAGAGAAATGACCTCTTCCTCTTCCTTTTCAAGGAACAATGGCTGTCCGTAGGTATAAGTATTTGGATCGTTGGTTACAAACTGGTATTCGCCATTTGCATAACCATTACTCAATATCACTACCCTAAAGGTGCGGTTGGGCAATAGTTCAAAGAGATATCCGCCACTGGTAATGGCTTTTTCGATCAGCATGTTTTCTGATCCGTCTTCAAACACCTGATATAATTGAACGGTGAAAGCACCTAAAGGCTCACCGTTTGATTTGTCGTAAGCATTTGCTTTGAGTGTTATGCGTCTGCCGCCAATGGTGAATTCGAAAATATCGTCATTGGTAGTATTGGTCTTTTCTCCACCAAATACTCTGTTAGAGGTGAAGAAACCACCATGGCCGGAACTCGTTTTGGTGAAGTAGTAATCATCGGCTCCGGAATTGAAAGGTAGTCCGAGATTTTCCGGAACGCTCCAGCTGGCTTCATCACCCATGCTCTTGAAAATATCAAATCCTCCTATGGAAACCTGTCCGTTGGAAGAAAAGTACAATACCTCTTCCTGCTGATCGTAATAAGGAGTGATCTCATCACCCAATGTGTTGACCGAAGGCCCCAGATTGACAGGGAAGGCATAGTCGTTGCTTTCACTTCCGAGGTCCCGGGTAGTAAACCAAAGGTCCAGTCCTCCTCTTCCTCCCTCGCGGTTAGAAGCGAAGTAAAGAATTTCCTGCCCAGCACGATACACGCTGAAAGGGTGAGTTGTATTCACGCCTTTCATGTTGATATAGTCTGGCAGTCTTTCAGGTTGTGACCAGGTGCTCCCCAGTTTTTTGGTTACAAAAATTTCGCAGCGGGTATTCAAACGATCCCATTCCCCATCATTATTACAGATGGTGAAATACATACGTTGCCCGTCCGGAGAAAGGGTAGCATTACTGTATTGGCCATTGGTAATTACGGGGAAATTTCCCGGAATAGAGGCTTTGCTCCATTTGTTCCCCTGGCGTTGTGAAGCATAAACCCTGGCTTTCCCTCCCATGGAAGAGGAAAGATACATATAGTCAGAAGTAATGGAGAATGGTGCGAATTCCTCAGCATCTGAATTGACATTAGCTCCGGGATATAAGATTTCTATCTCCTTGTTGGCCTGTGCGGGAAGGTCTTTGGCATATTCGCAACCTTCGATCTCCACTTTGACCACATCTTCCAGGATGGCTTTACCGTCTCCGGTATAAGTATCTAGAAATGTTTTGAAAGCATCACTTGCTTTTTCGTATTGCTTATCCTGTTTCAGGCTTCTGGCATACTTAAGTCCTACGAGAGGATAATCGTCGTTGTCGGCTTTTACATGCTGATAGGATTCAGCCGCTTTACGGTAGTTTCTGATGAGGTAGTAGGCTTCTCCGGCTTTAAAAATGAGTTCTGTTTTCTTCTGTTTTTTTTGCCACGCCTGCTCATAGGTATTGGCGGCAGCTGCGTAGTTGCCTTGTTCAAAAAGTTCATCAGCAGATTTTTTGAGTTTTCGCCAACTTTGGGCCGGTAAGGCAGCCACCAAAAACAAAGCTATGGCGATCAGTATTAGTCTTTTTGGCATCATGTCTTGTATGAGTTTAAGTAATTATTAGGATTGATTTTTTAAAAGCTTTTCTATCGTTTGTGCAAAGTATTTGTGTTCCAGTATTAATACTTTTCTGGCGATTTCTTCCGGGGAATCAGTCTCTTCAAGGGTGCATTTCGCCTGAAAGATAATATTTCCTTCGTCGTATTTAGTATTTACATAGTGAATTGTCATGCCGGATTCCGTGTCTCCGGCGGCTTTTACGGCCTCATGAACGTGGTGCCCGTACATGCCTTTTCCGCCATATTTAGGCAACAATGCCGGATGAATATTGACAATTTTGTTGTCAAAAGCATCGACGAGATATTCCGGTATCAACCATAGGAATCCGGCCAAAGCAATGAAGTCAACATTGTGGTCTTCCAGCTTGGCGAGGATGTCCTCTGTTTCATAAAAATACTTCCGGTTAATGACCCATTGGTCGATTCCATGCTCCTCGGCCATGTTTAAAACCTTTGCATCTTTTCTATTGGAAATGATCAATGCAACGTCAATGGCTTCATCCTCTTTGAAATATTCAACGATCTTACGGGCATTTGATCCTGTTCCTGATGCAAATATGGCTATTCTTTTCAAAACTGTTTTTTTATTATTAAAATTATAAAAATGCCGAAAATCCTTGAAAATCGGTTAATTATCAGGGCTTTTTCCTGTTGCTGGGGTGATAACTTAAGATAGTCTCCCGTAGGTAATCAGTGTCCAGGTGGGTGTAAATTTCCGTAGTTAAAATGGATTCGTGCCCCAACATATCCTGAACAGCTTTCAGGTCGGCTCCTCCTTCAATGAGATGAGTGGCAAAGGAATGCCTGAAGGTGTGCGGGCTGACATTTTTGGAGATACCTGCTTTTTCTGCCATTTCTTTAACTACCAGAAATACCATAACCCTTGTCAGTTTTTTGCCGCGACGATTCAGGAAAAGGATGTCCTCACTGTCTTTGTCGATATTTCTCATTCGTCTTCTGACACCTTCGAGGTAGAGGTTGATATGTTTTACAGCCTCTTCTCCGATGGGAATGATACGTTCTTTATTCCCTTTTCCGATTACCTTGACGAAACCTACATCCGGATAATAATTGGATAGCTGTAATTCTGTCAATTCACTTACCCTGAGTCCACAGGCATAAAGCACCTCCAGCATAGCCCTGTTTCGGGTGCCCTGGGGATGACTGAGATCCACGGCATCCAGAATACTTTGTACCTCCTCAAAGGAAAGTACCTGGGGGATATACCTGTTCAATCGTGGCCCTTCGAGCAAAGCAGTGGGATCGTCTTCCACCATATCTTCAATGAGCATGTATTTATAGAATGTTTTTAAGGCAGAAAGTAGCCTTGCCTGGGATCTGGCTCCAAGGCCGAGTTCGTTCAGCCAAAAAACAAATGCTTCGATATCATTCCCGGAAACCTGATGCGGATTGATCTCCTGTTCTTTTATCACGAAATACTGCTGAAGCTTACCTACATCCCGTACATAGGCTTCTATGGTATTTTCAGACAAGGAACGTTCCAGGATCATGTAAGCCTTGAATCCGTTAATGGTGCTTTGCCAATTCATGATGAATGGTTAAGAAATACTATTTTTTGGAAAAACAGTATTTCTAACAAACCTGGTTGTTTTTATCGGCTAACTCCTGAAAAGTATCTGCTTTATCTTCAGTAGTTCTTGTTACACAAGGGAAATCTTTTTCAATAAGCACCTGCAAAGGGTCACCTCCACTGAATTTTTTTTCTACCTCAATACCAACCTCGTCGCTGTTCAGCCATGCCTGCATTTGTTGGTGAGGGATGTGGACAGAAAGCTGACCTCCCTCAAAAACGGTCAGCACATTTGGCGTATTAGTCGGGCCCAGAGAAAAAGTAAAAACGGCATTGCCCAGGTTTACCTTTTCGATAAGTTTATGGCCTTTTTTTAACGATTCTATTTCAGATTTTCTAACCCTCAGCCTTATGCTGTTGGTGGCGCATCTTAACTTCATGGCGTATAATTTATATGTATGTGCAAATATACGACAGTATTAGCGGTAAGAAGCCTTAAAACAAAAAAACTGAAAACTATCCATTGCGGAGTATTATCGCTACTTTTGCACTTTCTTAGAAGTTCAGCAAAACTGAACTTTAGGCTAAGGCGGAGGTTTATGGTGAATGCCGGTTAGTTTTAGCATTTCAATGTTGATGATTATTTCTCAATTAGTTCTGAAATTCTTTCTCCCTCAGCCTTAGCCTTAGCCTTAGCCTTTTTTATTGGTTTAGGTGAGAATTGTTTATTGAGAAACCGTCAGGATTTTTATGAGTATACAGTCAGAGATACAAAAGAGAAGGACCTTTGGAATTGTAAGCCACCCGGATGCGGGAAAGACGACGCTTACCGAAAAACTGTTGTTGTTCGGGGGAGCAATCCAGGTTGCAGGAGCCGTGAAGTCGAATAAGATCAAACGGAGCGCTACTTCTGATTTTATGGAGATAGAACGCCAGCGTGGTATATCCGTTGCCACCTCGGTTATGGCTTTTAAATACCGCGGGCTGAAAATCAATATCCTGGATACACCGGGTCACCAGGATTTTGCGGAAGATACTTACCGTACACTTACGGCAGTCGACAGTGTTATTGTGGTGATCGACGTGGCCAAGGGTGTTGAGGCACAGACAGAAAAGCTCGTGGAGGTATGTCGTATGCGCAAAACTCCGATCATTGTTTTTATCAATAAGCTGGACCGGGAAGGAAAAGACGGTTTTGACCTGCTGGATGAAGTAGAACAGAAGTTAAATATCCACGTGCGCCCGTTGAGCTGGCCGGTTGGTATGGGACAGAGATTTCAGGGTGTTTATAATTTGTATGAAAAGAAACTCGTACTCTTCCAGCCACACGGCAAACAGCAGCAGGAAGAGGTGATCGAAATTACCGACCTTTCAGACCCCGAACTGGACAAGCAGGTTGGTGAGGCAGCAGCAGATGAGTTGCGGGAAGAGGTGCACATGATTGAAGAAGTTTATCACGAATTTGATCCGGAGGCTTATCAAAATGCAGAGATTTCTCCGGTGTTTTTTGGCAGTGCCATCAATAATTTTGGTGTGAAGGAAATGCTGGATTGTTTTGTGGAGATCGCTCCGCCACCATTGCCGAGAGAAACGGAAGAAAGAATAGTAGAACCTCTGGAAGATAAATTCTCCGGATTCGTCTTTAAGATCCATGCAAATATGGATCCTAAACACCGCGACAGGATTGCTTTTATGCGCGTTTGTTCCGGAACATTCGAACGGAACACCAATTACCTGCATGTACGCCAAAACCGCAAATTGAAGTTTTCCAACCCGACCTCTTTTATGGCTTCCAAGAAAACAGTGGTCGATCAAGCCTATCCAGGTGATGTGATCGGTTTGTATGACTCAGGAAATTTTAAGATTGGGGATTCCATTACAGAAGGAGAAGTACTCAATTTCAAAGGTATTCCGAGTTTTTCACCCGAGCAATTCCGTTTTGTAAATAACGATAACCCAATGAAGGCCAAACAACTCAATAAAGGCCTAACCCAGTTGATGGATGAAGGGGTTGCTCAATTATTTACCCGGGAGCTCGATGGCCGAAAGATCGTTGGTACGGTAGGAGCGCTTCAGTTCGATGTGATCCAATACAGGCTTGAGCATGAATATGGAGCTTCATGTTCATATGAGCCTACCCGTTTGCACAAAGCCGCCTGGGTGGAATGTGATGACCCACAGGCTCTAAAAGAATTTGAATCCAGAAGGAAGCGAGACCTAGCAAAAGATAAGGATGGGAAATTGGTATTTCTCGCAGAATCTGCATGGGTACTCCAAACGGTCCAGGAAAATCACCCGGAAGTTAAATTCCATTTCACAAGTGAATTTTAGACCGAGATTGAATTGACTATGCCAGACAAAGATTGCTTTCGCGTGGATGACTGATGTTATACTTAAGGAAAGATGGAACAACCGGAAAATGGGTAATAGCTTTTCATTTTTTCGATTCTTCCATTATTCCAATCAACATTGATAATGAAGAACTTCTTTTTTAGTAAATCTGAAATAAACGTATTAAAAATCAGCACAAGATGAATATTCTAATTCTTGGCGGAGGTGGACGGGAACACACTTTCGCATGGAAGATCAGTCAGAGCCCATTGTGTGAAAAATTAGTCATTGCTCCGGGAAATGCCGGAACAGCTCAGTTGGGAGAAAATGTAGCCATCAATCCAAACGATTTTGAAGCAGTAAAAACCCTGGTGCTTGAAAAGGGCATCGATATGGTGGTGGTTGGCCCGGAAGAACCTTTGGTAAGAGGTGTTTATGATTTCTTTAAAAATGAGGATGCTCTTTCTGGCGTTAAGGTCATAGGGCCATCTGCGGAAGGTGCCAAACTGGAAGGCAGCAAGGCTTTTGCGAAGGCGTTTATGGAAGAATTTAATATTCCTACCGCCGGATATCGGGAATTTACAGAGTCAAGCCTCGAAGAAGGGCTGGAATATATTACAGGGCTTACTCCTCCTGTGGTTTTAAAAGCTGATGGACTTGCTGCGGGTAAGGGTGTTTTGATCCTATCTTCTATTGAAGAGGCCCGGGAGGAATTCAAGGCTATGTTGAGTGGGAAGTTCGGTGCTGCCGGAAATACAGTAGTTGTGGAGGATTTTCTGGACGGTATAGAGTTCTCCGTTTTTGTGCTTACCGATGGAAAAGATTATAAGGTTTTCCCGGTTGCGAAAGATTACAAACGTATCGGCGAAGGTGATACCGGATTGAATACGGGAGGTATGGGAGCTGTTTCACCTGTTTCTTTTGTAGATGATATCTTAATGACAAAAGTGGAAGAGCGAATCATTAAACCTACCATAAAAGGCATTCAGGAAAGAGCAATGGCCTATGAAGGATTTGTCTTTCTTGGTTTGATCAAAGTTGGTGACGACCCAATGGTGATTGAATATAATTGCCGAATGGGGGATCCGGAAACAGAGGTTGTTTTCCCGAGAATGAAAAACGACCTTGTTGAATTGATGAGTGCAACAGCAGAGCATCGCCTTGGAGAGATTTCCATTGAAAAAGATCCCCGGGCGGCTACCACGGTAATGCTGGTTTCCGGAGGTTATCCGGGAAGTTATGAAAAAGGGAAACTCATCACAGGTATTGAGGAAACCTCAGGGAGTATCATTTTCCATGCGGGGACTAAAGCGGAAGAAGAGCAGGTATTGACGAATGGGGGCCGTGTTATCGCGATAACCTCTTATGGAGAAACCGTTGAAGAAGCCTTAGAGTCTTCCAAAAAAAATGCCGCCATTATTGACTTTGAAGGAAAATATTTCAGGCGGGATATCGGTTTTGATGTATAGATTAGAAAATTATTAATTTTGCCAAACGATTTATCAAACGTTAAATAAAAGAAATCATGATGAAACGCATCTCTTTTACCTTGGTGTTGGCGGCATTTTTTGCCCTGAGTAGTTTCGCTCAAAAAAATGACCCGGTTTTGTTTACGGTAGAAGATACGCCCGTACACGTGTCTGAATTTTCCTATATCTACGGAAAGACCAACGGAGATAAGGCGGATTTTTCGAAAGAGAGTATTGAAGAGTATCTGAACCTTTATGTGAAATTCAAATTGAAAGTTCAGAAAGCCAAAGATCTGCAAATTGATACCATTCCATCTCTAAAACAGGAGCTCGAAGGATATCGCAGGCAGTTGGCCGATTCCTACCTTATTGATAAAGGTGTTGCTGACAAACTGATCAGAGAAGCCTATGACAGGATCCAGCAGGATGTAGAGATCAGCCATATCCTCATCGGGTGTCCTGAAGATGCTCCTCCAACGGATACGCTCAATGCTTACTCTCGCATCATGGAGATCAAGAAGGAACTCATGAATGGTGCGGATTTCAATGAGCTGGCAAGAAGTAAATCCACTGACCAGTCGGCGCCCAAAAACTCCGGTAAAGTCGGATATGTCTCTGCGCTGTTCCCAAAAGGACTTTATCCGCTTGAAACTGCGGCATATAGTGCTGAGTTGAACAAACCGGTAGGCCCGATTAGAACTAATGCGGGATACCATATGTTGCTGGTGCATAACCGCAGGCCTGCCAGAGGAGAAATGGAGGCAGCTCACATTCTTATACGTAAGAAAAAAGAAGATGCCGGTGAAGCCAAACAAAAGATTGATGAGCTTTATGCGGCTTTAAAAGGCGGCGCTGATTTTGATCAATTGGCGATAAGAAGTTCAGAAGATTCAAGGACAGCTAATAATAAAGGCTATATCGGATTTTTCGGAATCAACCGTTATGAGAAGCCATTTGAGGATGCTGCTTTTTCTATTGCCGAAGACGGAAGTATCAGCGAACCGATTGAAACTTCTGTAGGCTGGCACATAATTAAGCGTATTAGTAAAAAGGACATACAACCATTTAATATCGAGAAAAGTCGTTTAAATGGAAAGATTCGTAAGGATCCTCGTTTTGAGCAGGCAAAACTGTCCATGCTGGAAAGAATCAAAAAGGAAAGCAATTTCAAGGAGAATACAGCTGTTTTGGATCAGTTCGTTTCCACTTTGAATGATACTTTCCTCACATTCCGCTGGAGAGCTCCTGAGCCAAAATCAGCGGATATGCTGTTTTCTCTTGGTAAGGACTTCAAAGTTACTCTGGGAGATTTTACGGATTACCTTGGTAAAGCATCCCGCAAGCGTCTGCGTATGAGTCGTCGAAAAGGTGCGGAATTTGCTGCCAGATCTTTGTATGCTGAATTTTTGGATGAGAACCTCTTGAAATATGAAGAGACCCAACTCAGTGAAAAATACCCTGAATTCAGGTCATTGATGCGGGAATATGAAGAAGGAATCCTGTTATTTGAAACGACCAAAATGTTGGTCTGGGATAAAGCTTCCGAAGATACCACCGGCCTAAGGAATTTCTTTGATGACAAAATAAAAGGAAAATACCGCTGGGGCAAAAGAGCCGTAACAGATGTTTATGACATTCCGAAAAAATTCGCTGATAAAGCGGAAGAAGTGGCGGCTTATGCTGCCAGCCATACAGCAGAGGAAGTAAAACAAAAATTCAACAGTGAAGACATGGTAGTGGTGGCTTCTGTTTCTGAAAGAACTTATGAAGAAAACAGAAACATGGATATGAGGAAAATGGAATGGGCTCCCGGAAAGGTTTCCGGAATGATCGTGCATTCAAGAACGGGAAATGTGAAGTTCTACAAAATCAAGGAAATCCTGCCCGTTACCGAAAAGAAACTGGAAGAAGCTCGCGGATATGTAGTAGCTGATTACCAGGATCATCTGGAGAAAAAATGGGTTGAGGAATTGGAGAATGAGTATAAAGTAGTGATCAATAAAAAGGTTTTAAAAAGCCTGATAAAAAAATAAGATGCTGAAAAATTGGGCAGGTATATTCCTGGTTTTGGCGGTATTATTCTCTTTTACTGCCTGTCAGGTAGATAATTCATCAGAATCCGATGACCGGCTTTTGGCACAGGTGCATAATAAAAAGCTATACCTTTCGGAAATGGATGGTATGTTTCCGGAAGGCATGACTGCAGAGGATAGTTCGGCCACCATCAAGGCTTATGTTCAGCGTTGGTTGAGAGATGCCCTGTTACAACATGAAGCCGAAATAAATTTGCCGCCAGACCTGAATATTGATAAGCTGGTGCGTATTTACAGGGCTTCACTGATTACCCATAATTACGAGGTCGCATTGGCAGAACAATTGCTCGATTCGACCATCTCTCAGGCTGAGTTGACTGAATTTTACGAAATGAACAAAGAGCAATACCAGTTGGAAACGCCAATTGTCCGCTGCCATTTCATTAAGGTTAAACTACCTGTTCCTGAGGCGGACAATCTTAGAAGACTCTGGAACAGTAACGATCCTCAGGACCTGGATAAACTGATTGATTTTTGCAGTAAAAATGCTGAAGTCCATATCCTTGAAGACAGCATCTGGTACGACCTTGACGATATTGCTGTGGAACTTCCGGCGGGAACGCTGACAGCCAATAATGTTGGGGCCAAACGGGATTTTAGCCAGCGGGATGCTAATTTTCAGTATTATTTCCGGCTTTTTGAGGCTAAAAACCGGAAGGATATAGCACCGCTTTCCTATATCGAAGGGCAGGCGAGAAAAGTGATCCTGCACAATAGGAAAATCAAGTTGCTCGATAATACCAAAGAAGAACTTTACGAGCGGGAAATGAGGCGGGGTAATGTCAAAATCTTTGACATGAATTAATGCTGCCGTGGGAGCAACAAGTAGTTTGTTGCCCAATTTAGTACTTAAAGAAATTGAAAAAGAAAATAATAATGAACAGACTTTTTTTCTTGATGATAATGCTGTTGATCACATCGGCAGCCTGGGGACAGAAAGAGGTGATTGACAAGGTGGTTGCCACCGTTGGAGGAGAATTGATCCTTTTGTCTGATGTGGAAGAACAATATGCTTTGGCAACAGAACAAAGAGGAGCGCTTCCCGAGGGAGCAAGGTGTGAAATTGTTACCAGCATTATGGTCACCAAATTATTGCTCAACCAGGCCAAACTGGATAGTATTCTGGTTGAAGACGCCCAGGTGGAACAGCAATTAGATGCCAGGATTGACCAGATTCTTGGGTATATGGGTGGGCGTATTGATCAATTCGAAGCCTACTATGGTCAATCTATAGATGAAGTTAAAGATCGTTTCCGCGAAGATTTGCGCGATCAGTTACTTGTTGAGCAAATGCGGGGACAAATTATGGCGGATATCACGGTGACCCCATCTGAGGTTAAAGCTTTCTTTAATCAAATTCCTGTAGACAGTCTTCCATATTTCAATGCAGAAGTAGAGGTAGGGGAAGTTGTTTACAAACCTTTGGTGAATGAAGAAGAACGTCAGAAAAGTATAGATCTGCTCACGAACATTCGTAAAAAGATCGTTGATGAAGGGGCTGACTTTGGAGAGATGGCCAGAAAATATTCAAGTGATGCTTCAGGTCAGGCCGGTGGAGATCTCGGATGGGCCAAACGGGGTAAATATGTTCCTGCCTTTGAGGCTGCTGCCTATAAATTGGACAAAAACGAAGTTTCCCCGGTTGTGAAATCTGAATTTGGATATCACATAATTCAGCTGTTGGAACGAAGAGGGAATTCAATTAACGTACGCCACATTTTAATTCGCCCTGAAATTACCGATGACGATCTGGATCTTGCACAGGCGCATCTGGATTCAATCAGAATGTTGATACAGGTGGATTCTATTTCCTTTTCAGAAGCTGTTAAAATGTATTCTGATGAAAATACCCAGAGTTTTAATAACGATGGCCGCATGGTGAATCCGGCAACCGGGAATACCTTTTTTGAAATCGGAGATCTGGACCCGGACATATATTTTGCGCTGGATACTTTACAGGAACTGGAAATTTCCGCTCCGTTTGAATATACGGTACCTCCGGGAGACACTTATTACCGAATCGTTCAGCTGCAATCCAGGACACCGCCTCATAAAGCGAACCTCCGCCAGGATTATTCAAAGATCAAGCAGGCGGCTATTCAGTCCAAGCAAAGTGAATATATCAACAACTGGGTTATGGATAAAATAGAGAATACCTATATCGCCGTTGATGGCATGTATTACGGATGTCCAACGCTTCAGGGCTGGAAAAAGAATAAATTGCGGGTTACCACTCCTTAAAGGCTGGAAAAGAATAAATTACTGCAGATTAATAAAAGCAAAGGCATCAACAGGCCGGTTGAAAAATCTTTCAACCGGCCTGTTTTTTTGTGAATAAAAAATGACAACAATGTTGCTTTTGTTATGTTATATTCAAGTCAACTTAAAACGATCGAATAAATGGAATACACAAAACTAGGAAAAACCGATCTCGAAGTAAGCAAGATATGTTTAGGAACCATGACTTTTGGTGAACAAAATTCAGAGGAGGAAGGTCATGAACAGCTGGATTATGCACTTGAGCAGGAAGTTAATTTCATCGATACGGCGGAGATGTATTCGGTGCCGGGAAGAAAAGAGACGCAGGGAAGTACAGAACGGATAATCGGAACCTGGATACAGCAAAGAAAGAATAGGGATAAATTTATTCTGGCAACAAAAGTTACCGGCCCGTCAGCAGGTTTAGCTCATATAAGAAACCCAATGAATTTCAGTCGGGAGCAAATCAATGTTGCTGTCGAAGGGAGTTTGAAAAGGCTACAGACGGATTATATTGATATCTATCAATTGCATTGGCCGGAGAGAAATAATAATAGATTTGGTCAACGGGGGTTTAAATTCGATGCGGATGAAGAATGGCAGGATAATTTGCACGAAGTTTTGCAATCAATGCATGAGTTGGTTGAATCCGGCAAGGTGAGATATTTCGGAGTGTCTAATGAGACGCCTTGGGGATTGATGAGATTTTTGCAGTTAGCGGAAGAACATAATCTGAGCCGGGCTATCAGTATTCAGAATCCGTATAGTATGCTCAACCGGACGTTCGAAGTGGGGCTGGCAGAAATTGCAATGCGTGAACGGGTAAGCTTGCTGGCATATTCTCCTATGGGCTTTGGCTTGCTTTCAGGGAAATACCATAAGGGACTGGCGGATGAGTCTTCAAGATTGAACAGGTTTAAACAAATGGCGCGTTATAATAGCCCTCAGGCATACGAGGCAACGAGCCGATACATGGAAATTGCTGAAAAAAATGGTTTATCCCTGGCTCAAATGTCTCTGGCCTTTGTGAATGAACAACCATTTTTAGGAGCCAATATCATTGGTGCTACCAGCCTGGAGCAGCTCAAAGAAAATATCGACAGCATTAATGTGAAACTCACACCGGAGATGCTTAACGAGATCGAAGAGGTTCATGAAGCGATTCCTAATCCTGCGCCGTAACCAGGTTGCGCTTTTCTGACAAGGATTGGTAAATTAAAAAGGCCATCCCGAAATTTCCGGGATGGCCTTTTTTTTCTGAAAACTTTCAGTTTATCTAAACCGGAAGCCCAAAGTCACAACGATATTGCTCACAATATTGTCATTATCTACATTTTGAACAGGGGCCTCATAAGTCCTGTAAGGAAGATACGTTTCTTTGGATGTGGCGTTTTTATAAGCAACATCAAAGAAAACCCCGCGAGTCCGGACTCCGGCGCCAAGGCTGAATGCTGTTCTTACCGTTTCGTCGCCTTCTATGGGTGATTGGTTGAATTCCAGACCTCCTCTCAAACGGAAAATATCCAGAACAACCTCACCGCCTACCCGAAAATTGAGCGCTGATTTGAGGTTCTGTGCAATTAGCTGATTAGCATCTCTTTCCTGCTCGATAAAGTCGTCATAGATCAATTCAGCCTTAGAATAATCCAGGTATTCCAGATCAGCGGAGATCACGCCTTTTTTGCCAATGACATAAGCACCGCTTCCAATGAACCTCCACGGTGTTCTCATTGAATAGGTAAATACGCCATCCGGCGATGCGGCATATCCCTGGCTGGGTGTATCCGAAAGCGTGTAATTATAGGTCATTGTGGTGTAATAATTATCCGTCAGTTCATAAAGTGTTGGTGTATGAACAGCAACACCCAAACGAATTGCCTGCGACATGCGGTAGATCATTCCCATTTTCAGGTTGACTCCACCACCTGTAGTGCTCAGGTATTCGGTGTACTCCAGATCATCAAAAGTAGGAACGTTGCCGATAGCCCCTTCACCATTATCTACTTCCCGGTATTCCTTTCGCTCCGTAAAGCTCACAATTGGAAGTCCCATGGTCAACCCTACAAGTACCTTTTCGTCAACATTGGCTGCCATGCCCACGACGATCTCCTTGATACTGCCACTGGTTTGGACAGACTGCTCCTTGGTAGTGAGCGCATCAGGTGTCTGATCAAAATCGCTATCGTAAAACCCATCCTGGGGGTCATCAAAGAGCGCTTCGGCATCAAAGGCCACCCCGGATTCAAACTCATCAAAACCATCGGAGCCATTGGCCAGCTCCTGAAAACGATTAACAATAGACCCTTTGGAATCTCCCTGGAAATAAAAGTTGCGGTTGAAATCTGCCAATTGGTTCATACCGATACCAAAGTTGAAGGTGGCAACTTTTTGACCAGGACGATACATAGTGCGGACCAATCCGATATTGTGGAAATTGAATTTGGTTTTTGTTTCCCGCCAGACGTCATTTTTTACATCATTGGTCAAAAGAGAGTTGACTTCTTTTTTGGTCATGCCCGGGGTTAATTCAAAAACTGATTTCCTGAACCATGCAAGACCGGCAGGGTTAGTGCTCAGTACGGAAAAGTCAGCACCTAAAGCCCCCATAGCGTTACTCATGCCTAATGATCGGGCAGTTCCAATTTGTGAATATTGGGAGTAACGGACTGCATCCGTTTCGTTTTGTGCTTGTATAAATGTAGCCGTCAATATCATCAGGACGGCAAGATAAAATTGTTTGTTTAGTTTCATTACTTTAATTTTTTTGGTTGTGTTTCAGCGCTTTCAAGGCTAAAAAAATGGGGTGAATCCTTGCAATTACACAACGACACCCCATTTTGACTCTATTTAGAATATATTTTTAATTCCTTCCGGAACGACTGCTACTGCTTCTGGAAGAACTACTTCTGCTGCTACTACTGCTTCTACTTCCTGAGCTACTTCTTGAAGAAGAACTGCTTCTGGCACTACTGCTTCTGCTTGAGCTACTTCTGGAAGAACTAGATCTTGCACTGCTGCTGCTTCTGGAAGGAGAGCTGCTTCTCATGGAGCTGCTGCTTCTGCTTCTCGAAGGCGAACTACTCCTTGCACTGCTGCTACTTCTGGAAGGAGAGCTGCTTCTGGCGCCACTGCTTCTGCTTGAGCTGCTTCTGGAAGGCGAACTGCTTCTTGCCCGACTGCTGTTGTTACTTCTTGATGGAGCCGCTGACCTATTGCTGCGGTTTCCGCTGGAAGAACGGGTAGAAGGACTGCTTTTTCTTGAAGGCGTAGTCGCTCTGGAAGAATTATTGCTTCTTTGAGGCGTCCTGGTGGCAGAAGGTTTGGTGCTGCTTCTGCTAGGATTATCATAAGAAGGTCTTGTGTTTCCGGAGCGAATCCTTTGGTTAGAAGGTTTTCTGCTTGGAGCAGGTTTGGTCGTCGTTGAAGGACGATTACTGCTATTGCTGTTTTCTCTGATGCGTGTCTGGCGTTCAGGAGTGGTACCTGGACGGCTGTTAGCACTGGCAGGTTCCCTGCTTTCCCGGCTGGTTCTTACCTCACCGGAATTCGCTGAACGTTCAGGCTCAGTGGTACGTGCCTGAGTTCTTTGAACATCCGGGCCAATACTTCTTGCCGGAGAATTAGTAGCGTTTACAGGCGTATTATTTCCAATCGACCGGACATTTGTCCGTGGAGCGAGTGCACTTCCGTTAGTCCTCGGACCATAGTAAACTCCATTCCCGTCGTTATACATGTTATTGGTCACGTTTACGGTGTTGTAAGCATAACCACCACCCCATGATGGCGGGCAGTAAATACCTGAGCCGTAATAGTAGCCATTATAACCGCCATAATAATAATCATTGAAATAGTAGAAGTTATTATGGAAACTGTTGTAACCGTAATAGTTGTAGTTGTACCAGGAGTTATAGTGCATCCACGGACGGCTGTAGCCCCAGCCATAACCACCCCAGGAATAATAATTGTTCCAGCGATTCCACCTTCTCCAGCTTCTCCAGTCTCTACGCCAGCTGCGGTAGGTATAAAAATCGTCATAGATCAATACCGTAACACCCGGTGTCCAGAACGGATCATAGAAAGCAACATCTACGTAACACGGATCGAAGTAATCGAATCCGTAATAAGGTCTGTTGAAACGACGGATTCTGGATGAGTAGTAATAATCATAATGGTCATTATCATAATACTCGTCATACTCGAAATCCATGTCATCGTCATAATACTCATTACTCGCGTATGAATCGTCCTCATAACTATTGTCGTAGCTATAGTTATACGTATCCGAATCAGCATCCGGATCGTAGTACAGATCGTCATACTGGGCCATCAACCCGGTGGCACCGAGAATCGCCCAAACGAAAGTGAGTAAAAATGTTAATTTTCTATTTTTCATAATGCAATTGTATTATTTGTAATTACTGTGGTTCTCTTACAGCTTACAAGCCGTAATTTATTACATTTGTGGCTCATTTTTAGTTAAAAAGAGCTTAAAGTGCCTTTTGGTTGAGTTAAAGTTCTTTGTTTTTAGGCTTTAACTATTGTTAAGACTTTTTCATTTTCAATAAGTTACACCTATTTGGGCACTATTTCAAGCGGTTTTGTGTTAAAAAGCGTTAAAAAGGATCATGTCAAAAGAAATTACAAGCAGAAGCGAAGATTACGCACAGTGGTACATCGACATCGTAAAAAAAGCAAAACTTGCTGAAAATTCAGCAGTGCGTGGATGTATGGTGATTCGCCCTTATGGATTTGCCATTTGGGAGAATATGCGTGATCAACTGGACAGAATGTTTAAGGAAACCGGTCATGTTAATGCTTACTTCCCCCTGTTTATCCCAAAGAGCTTTTTGAGTAAGGAGGCTGAGCACGTTGAGGGATTTGCCAAGGAATGTGCGGTTGTGACCCACCATCGTTTGATGAATGATCCCGATGGGTCTGGTGTTGTTGTTGATCCAAGTGCAAAACTGGAAGAAGAACTCATTATCCGTCCTACTTCTGAAACGATTATCTGGAATACTTATCGCGACTGGATCAAGTCCTACCGTGACCTGCCATTGCTCATTAATCAGTGGGCAAATGTGGTTCGCTGGGAAATGAGAACACGTCTGTTCCTTCGTACAGCGGAGTTCCTCTGGCAGGAAGGGCATACGGCTCATGCCACCAAAGAGGAAGCTATCGAGGAAACGATCAAAATGCAGGGTGTTTATGCACAGTTCGCGGAAGAATATATGGCTATGCCAGTGGTGAAGGGAGTTAAATCTGCCAACGAACGTTTCGCAGGAGCAGAAGAAACTTATACCATTGAGGCATTGATGCAGGATGGAAAAGCACTCCAGTCTGGTACTTCTCACTTCCTTGGACAGAATTTCGCGAAAGCTTTTGATGTGAAGTTTCTGAATAAGGAAAATAAAGAAGAACTGGTTTGGGCAACTTCCTGGGGATTATCGACCCGTATGATGGGAGCGCTGATCATGACCCACTCAGATGACCAGGGATTGGTAATTCCACCAAAACTGGCACCTGTACAGGTGGTTATCGTGCCTATTCCAAAGCCAAATCCAGAGATCAACGAGGTCGCTGAAAAGATCATGGCTGAATTGAAAGCCAAAGGTGTTCGTGTGGAGATTGATATGGATGAAAAGAAACGTCCTGGTTTCAAATTCGCAGAACATGAAATGCGCGGGGTGCCAATTCGTTTGGGTATCGGTAAACGCGATTTGGCGAACGGAGTGGTTGAAGTGGCCAGAAGAGATACCAAAGAAAAGACATCTCAGCCACTTGAAGGTATTGCCGATCATATTGAAGGATTGCTCGAGGATATTCAGAATAATCTTTTCAATAAAGCGCTGAAATACCGTGAAGAGCATACCACGAGCGTAGATACTTTCGATGAATTCAAGGAAGTGCTTGAAAACAAAGGAGGGTTCATCTCGGCTCACTGGGATGGTACTACGGAGACAGAATTGAAGATCAAGGAGCTTACGAAAGCCACGATCCGTTGTATACCTAACGACGTGAAGATGGAAGAAGGCAAATGCATTTTGACGGGGAATCCATCTAAGTGCAGGGTGCTGTTCGCGAAAGCGTATTAAAGTCGGCAGTCCTCAGGCTACAGTTCTCAGTCAACAGTCCACAGTCAACAGTCCACAGTCTTCAGACAGGGGCAGATTGAGAAATGATTTGTTAGGAAAAAATTAGGGTTTAACCTGAAGGCAGGCTTCAGGGTTAAGCCCTAATTTTTTTGTTTAAAAAGCAGAAATCGCTTCATTTTCCCTTTTTTATCAAAAAATCGGAAAAAAAGACCTTGAAAAATGTCACATTCGCCTTTCTTGTGGCTTATATATATGGGGACTGTGAGTAAAAACTCTATTTTTCTCAAACGTTATAGGAAATGAGATATTTAAGGATTGAAAAATAGAGTTTTTACACTCGGGTGATTTCAAAAATACGAAACGTTCGGGGAGTTTTTGCACAGCCTCATTTGTCAAGTTGTAACTGACAATTCACAAAAGGAAATCAACTGGATAATTGAAAAATTAAATGTTAGTAAAAACCTTTGCAAGTGCTGTTCAGGGTGTTGATGCCCGCACCATTACCGTCGAAGTTAATACAGGTGGTTTCGTTGCTGCCGGAAAGCAATTCTATCACCTCGTGGGATTGCCGGACAATGCTGTTAAGGAGGGTTTTTCCCGAATTGAAGCAGCCATTAATAACGTCGGGTATCGGATGCAGCGGGTAAAGACGGTGGTCAATCTTGCTCCTGCGGATATCCGCAAAGAAGGTTCAGCCTATGATTTGCCTATTGCCACGGCAATATTGGCCGGAACCGGGCAGATTTCCGGAGAACAACTCGACCAATACCTGCTCATGGGGGAATTGTCGCTGGATGGAAGTTTGCGACCGATCAAAGGAGCATTGCCGATCGCCATTCAGGCACGCAAAGAAAAATTCAAAGGGTTTATTCTGCCAAAGCAAAATGCCCGGGAAGCTGCCATTGTTAACGATATAGCTGTTTATGGAGTAGAAAATCTTAAAGAGGCGGCCTTGCTAGTCAGCGGGGAGTCAGACCTGAAGCCAGTGGAAGTGGATACGCGGGAAGAGTTTTTTTATCACCAGAATAACTACGATGTAGATTTTGCAGATGTCAAAGGCCAGGAGAACATCAAACGTGCCCTGGAGATCTCAGCAGCCGGAGGACATAATGCTATCCTTATAGGTCCTCCGGGGGCCGGAAAGACCATGCTGGCTCGCAGGTTTCCAACTATCTTGCCACCGCTCACTTTGCACGAATCTCTTGACACCACGAAAATTCATTCAGTCGCCGGGCTGTTGCCCCAAAATGCAGCCCTGGTGACCACGAGACCCTTCCGGGCGCCGCATCATACTATCAGCGATGTAGCTTTGGTTGGCGGTGGATCCAATCCGCATCCGGGAGAAATTTCCCTTGCCCACAATGGAGTGCTTTTTCTGGATGAATTGCCGGAGTTTCAACGGACGGTACTCGAAGTATTGCGGCAACCAATGGAGGAAAGGCACGTGACGATTTCACGAGCCAGAGTCACCGTGGACTTTCCGGCAAATTTCATGCTTATAGCCTCAATGAATCCCTGTCCTTGCGGCTACCACAACCATCCAGAGAAAGACTGTGTCTGTAGCCCGCAGGTCGTAAGCCGTTACCTCAATAAGATATCTGGCCCACTTCTTGATCGTATCGATCTTCACGTAGAGGTGACCCCGGTAAGTTTCGACGAACTGGCCAGCATGGAGCGCCCGGAGGTGGACAGTAAAACTATTTTGGAGCGGGTACTTAAAGCCCGCGAGATGCAGGCGGAACGTTTTAAAGACCTGCCAAATATTTACAGCAACGCCCAAATGCCAAGCCGCATGGTACGCGAGGTGTGCCAGATCGACGCTGCCGGGCAGATATTGATCAAAAAGGCTATGGAAAAGCTGCAGCTTTCTGCGCGTGCTTATGATCGTATTCTCAAAGTAGCTCGAACAGCTGCTGATTTGAACGGTAAGGAGAAGGTGGAGATTGGGCATTTGGCTGAGGCGATTCATTTTAGGAGTCTGGATCGGGAGAATTGGGTCTCGTAGCGCCGACTTTAGTCGGCCGTTTTTCCATATTGAAAATAGTTCTCCGACAGGGCAGCGCCTTTCGCCCTCCAGCCAGGGCCTGCACAAAGGCATCGCCTTGTCGGTCGATTAACTACTCAATTCAGCTGAGAGTTCCCATTGAATTGCACATGCTCACGAAATTCGGAGGGGGACATGCCGTATTGTTTTCTGAAGGTTTTTCGAAAGTATTGTAAATCAATAAATCCTACTTTATAAGTTATTTCTGCAATACGTAAATTGCTTCCCTCCAATAATTGAGCAGCATGTTTCAACCTGACCATTCTGATGAACTCAATAGGTGACTGATCGAATAAACCTTTTAATTTTCGATATAGCTGACTATTACTTATCCCAAGTGATCTGCATAAATCATCTATTTTTAAATTAGGATTACTCATGTTTTGCTCAACGACTTCTACCAAATCTCCCAGAAATTGCTTGTCAAGTTTTGTATAGGATTCACTTTGATGATCAATATATATACTTTTTTTGCTTAGCAATTGTTGTTTGAATTTACTTCGGGTTTCCAGTAAATTTTGGACATGCATTTCCAATAATCTTGGATTGAATGGTTTAGTCATATAGCTGTCTACCCCAAGCGACAATCCTTCTTCTTTGTTTTCTTCCGTAGTTCTGGCAGAAAGTAAAATAACAAATATATGACTGGTCAATACATTTTCTTTCAATCTCTTACTCAATTCCAATCCGTCCATTTTTGGCATTACGATATCTGAGACAATTACGTCAGGTATCTGTTCCTGTGCGATCTCAAGCCCTTCTTCGCCATTTCGTGCAAGTAATACTTTATATTTTACACTGAGTACCGCATCCAGGAAGCTCAATAAATCTTCATTGTCCTCCACTACAAGGATTACTGTTTCCTTTTTTTCCTCTTTTGCCGTATGCTTACCTCCTGTTCTATCCACATCCTCATACAATGCTCTCAAAGTAGCCAGAGATTCGGAGCTATATTTTATCGGGGCTTCTAAATCAGCAATTTCTTCTTGATTAAAATGTGCGCTTCCTTTATTAAGTGTAATTTTAAAAACGGTGTTGTATTCCTGATCACTGGTTACGATAATACTTCCCTTGTGCATTTCTACGAATTGTTTGCTCAGAGATAATCCAATTCCTGTTCCACCCGAAATCATTTTGTCAGGAGAGGTGTAATATCGTTCGAAAATGAGTTCCTTCTCTTCCGGACTAACCCCTTTTCCTGTATCTGAAATAGTGATAACTACGAAGTCCGCTGATTCGGTCATTTTCACTCTTACCTTTCCATAAGAGGGGGTAAATTTGAAGGCATTTGACAGTACATTGATCAACACTTTTTCCATTTTGTCTTTTTCAAGAAAAAGTATTACTTCCTCCTTAGGGATGTCCAGTTCAAAAGTGATATGCTTCTTTTCAGCAAAATTGGTAAAATTTAATGCCAGTTGTTCTAAAAAAACACCTATATCCGTTGGACTGACCTTTAATTTCATGACTCCGGATTCCACTTTGGACAACTCCATTATCTGACTTATTAATTTATGGAGTTGCTTTACATTTCGCATCATTATGCCAAAAATCTTTTCCTCTTCCAATGGAGACTTTCGTTTATACAAAAGAGACTGTAAGGGACTCATGATCAGTGTAAGAGGCGTTTTAAACTCATGAGAAATATTCGCAAAAAACTGGGTCCTGATCTGATTGACTTCCTCCATTTTACCCCTTCTTATTTGTTCCAGCTTGAGCTCACCTTGTAATCTTTCTCTGGAAATAATATTATTCCTTGTCCAAAACATCAGAAGGAAAATGATGCTTGCATAAACAAAATAAGCTAAGAAAGTCAGGTACCAGGGTTTCTTAATCTGGATAAAAACCTCTGCATTTTTCGTTGTCCAAACACCATCGTTGTTGGCCACCTTTACCATAAAAGTATAACTTCCAGGAGGTACATTGGTGTAATGAACCTCTCTGTCCGTGCCTCCTTCCCGCCAGTGATCATCATAATTTTCCAGTTTGAACAAATATTTGTTTTTTGAAGCATTGATATAACTAATAGCTTTAAATTCAAAAGTCAAGTCATTTTGATTGTGTTTTAAACTGACATCAAGGTCATTCAAAACGATTTTAGGTTGATTTCCTTTTTTGGGCAGGTAAGTCTGATTAGATACTTTAAAATTCGTAATATATATTTGGGGAGGTTTCGTGTTTTTGGGCGTTTCGAGCTGATTAAAAAAGGTAAATCCATTCATTCCTCCAAAATATAAATACCCGTCCTTTGTCAATAAAGCGGAAGATTTATTGAACCCTCCTGACTGAACACCGTCTGCACTGGAATATGCTTTTATTTCATCGGTCGTTGGATTTAACCGAAACAATCCGACATTGGTACTTCCCCAAATATTGCCCAAAGTATCTTCCAGTACTACGAGGATCATATTACTTGGCAACCCTTCTTTTTTTGAAAAATTGACAAACGTATCATTTTTTGGGTCAATCCTGAAAAGTCCATTTCCTGTGGTACCCACCCAAATTTGTTCTTTTGCATCAAGAAAAAGGGTATTAATACTTACCCCTTCCGTTGCATCCGGATCTTTTATGGAGAAAAAACTTTTTGAGTCCGTAATCTCCAGGTCGTCATTTACTGTAATTTTCTGAACGCCGCTTTCTTCTGTGCCAATCCAAATGTTACCCTTGGCATCCTCCACGATCGTCCTGACCTTATTGCTGAGTATTTTTCGGGACTGATCCGTTTTATTAAAATGATAATATAGATGCTTATCCGGAACATAAACATCAATCCCCTGCCTGAAAGAAGCTATCCAGATTCGTCCTTTTGAATCTTCAAAAATTTCGTAAATATCGTTGCTGGTAAGTCCGTTTTTGGAGTTAGAATCACCGGGTAGAAATTCAAATTCCGAAGCACCTTTCCTGAGTAAATTCACCCCTCCGTTCCAGGTGCCGACCCACAAATTTTGTTTAGTATCATATAAAACAGAAACTACCTCATTACTGCTTAAAGGACTGTTTGGCGAATTTTTATTGAATGCAGAATATCGATCTTTTTTTTTATCATAAAATACTAAACCGCCACCATCAGAACCAATCCAGAGGTTACCGTTTTCATCTTCTTCAAAAGAGCTAACTAAATCAAATGTGTATGACTTTCCTTCCATTGGAACATGTCGGGTGTGAAAAAACTTTTGCTCCATTGGATTAACAGCACTGATTCCCTTCAAAAAAGTCCCGATCCACAAAATCCCGTCCCTGTCTTCGAATAATGACCATATTGAATTCCCGCTAATGCTTCTCTCTTCCAAAGGATTATGGGTGAAAAGGGTAATATCCCCGGTGAGCAGATTAACTCTGTAAAGCCCGTTATTTTCGGTGCCGGCCCATAGAAAATTGTCTTTCTCAAGAATAGATAGTACTACGGAAGATTCTAATTTATCCAACTCGTAACAAGGTGTCATAAAGTCCCTGGAAAGCGTTATCTCTCCATTTTTATCCAGGAAGACTTCTTCAATACCATTATTTGTGCCCATCCAAAGCCTTCCTGTTTTACCTTTATGCATGCTTCTTATGGTATTACCAGGGATTGACATTCCAGGTTCAGATTGAGGGAAGGTCTTGAGTGTTCCATTACTTTTTTCAATCATACTCAACCCTTCTCCAAAAGTACCTATCCAAATATTCCCATATTGATCGTCACAAATTGTACTGATATAGGTTAACCTTTTTTGGTCTTTTTCAGCATTTGCCGGATAATATTGATCATAAGTATCTTTTTCTGGATCATAAACAAATAATCCGCCTTTTTCAGTACCTATCCAAATGAGATTGTTTTGATCCTGAAACAGCGCTGTAACATAATTATCCCTGCAGACCTGAGCTTTATTGGAACAAGTAACCCGTCTGAACTTATTTTCATCGATATCGAAAACATTCAAACCGCCACCGTATGTTCCAACCCAAATCTTACCATCATTTCCGGCAAGGAGGGAAAAAATAAAATTATTATTCAGGGAAAATGTGTCGTCTTTTGAGGATTCAAAGGTCGTGAATTCAACGCCGTCAAAGACATTCAAACCATAATAGGTACCCATCCAGAGAAACCCGTACTTGTCCTGAACGATAGAGGTGACAGTGGGTTGTGATAAGCCCTTTGAAATATTTTCGAATTGTACCCGTTCATTTTGACTTTTACACGGTAGGCAAAAGAGCAAAAACAAAGAACAAAAACAAAGTAGCCCTGTTTGTCGGAGTAATCTGGGTGTTTTTGTCATAACGGAACACGATGTAGTTTCTTTTTCACTTTTTATGAAAACTCATTCCAAATATACAACTAATTATTCTTTGCCATCTAAAGTCTGCATATACGAATAAGCTGAAGCTGTAAAATTCATATTGTTCCGGTTTTCAAAAAACACCTTCTCCTTTTCAAACCATAATACTATCTGTTTTAAGGGATTTAAATAGCAAAAAGAATAAAATGTCCCTGTATTTTGAATAAAATGTCAAGTCTCAAATTAAACGGGTCACAGTAATTTTGACCTATATCAAAGTTTATTAAATAATCTTCAAAATGTGGTTTTTATGAAAAAACGGTTACTTGTATGTAAAACCCATTGGGCAATAAGTTTTATTGCTCTATTCCTCTTCTCTTTGCAAATTTCGGCACAACATATAGTAAGTGGAAAAATTACAGATGATGAAGGCCTGGATTTGTTCGGCGCATCAGTATTGGTAAAAGGTACCTCAACCGGAACAGTATCGGAAGTTGATGGCACCTATAGACTAGAAGCCCTGTCAGGAGACAATATTTTAATATTTTCTTACACAGGATTTGAAACTCAGGAAATTGAAATCAATGGTCGGTCAGAAATTAATGTGACTCTTTTAAGTGCCAGTGAGCTATTAGATGAGATTGTAGTCGTTGGTTATGGTCGCCAAAAGAAAAAATTAGTCACAGGAGCTACTGTCAACGTATCAGGTGATGAACTCCAAAACAGGAACAATACCAACGCCCTGCAAGCCTTGCAAGGGCAAACGGCTGGTGTGAATATTACTTCTTCATCCGGACAGCCCGGTTCCGGCTTCGAAGTAAATATTCGTGGGGTTGGTACTATTGGTAATTCTAATCCTCTATATATAGTGGATGGATTCCCTACCGGTGATATCACCTATTTAAATAACGCTGACATCGAATCTGTTGACATTCTTAAAGATGCAGCCTCTGCAGCCATCTACGGTTCTAGAGCTGCCAATGGGGTTATACTGATCACGACGAAAAAGGGTAAAGAGGGAAAACCCTCTGTGACCTTTGATTCTTACCGGGGAACGCAATCGATTACCAATAAATTGGAATTGCTCAACAGCAGGGAGTATGCTACTATTATGAATGAACAAGCCGTGAATTCGGGTAAGCTTCCAATTTTTTCCAATGCTGAGATCAGCGCAATGGATGATGGTACCAATTGGGTTGACCAAATTTTAGTCGATAACGCTTTAACTCAGAACTATTCCCTCGGTTTTCAGGGAGGAAGTACAAAAAGTGTTTATGCCGTTTCAGCTAACTATACCCAGCAAGAGGGAATAATCGGCGGTAAAGACTTCTCCAATTATGACCGCTATGGTTTCAGAATCAATTCTGAGCATAAAATCCTTGACAGATACCTGACTATTGGTGAAAACCTTGCTTACACCTATATCAATCAGGTGGGTGTTCCTGATGGAGGACAATATTACAATCATATCAGAGGGGCTTTAAACACATTGCCTTTTATGCCTGTATATGATGACAAAGGAGAATTTTACAACAATGCTTCCGGTGAATACATAGACCAGGGAACCCATGCCAACCCATATGCAAATCTTGTTTATAATAACCAGAAGAAAGGCGACAGCCAACAGTTGATAGGAAATGTTTACCTGGAATCTGAGCCCATTAAAAATATTACCTTCAGAAGCAGTATGGCTGTTACCAATGGAACAGGCAACAGCAGGTCTTATACACCGGCCTATGAATTATCTATTTATTCCCGGGTCGACACCAGCAGTGTATCCCAGTCTTTTTATAAAAATTTTAGCTGGAATTGGGAGAATACCTTAAATTATGCAAACCAGTTTGGCAAAAATCAGATTGATGTCCTGGTAGGATCTTCCGCCCAGAAATGGAATGGATCCAGTGTTTCGGCAACCAATGCCAACCTTATATTTGACGACATCAGATATGCCTATATTGATAACACCACCTATGCTTTCGGTATCCGTCAGGATGTTGGAGGTAGTGGTTATGAAGACGCTTTGCTTTCTTACTTCGGAAGGGTTCTGTATAATTACGATGAAAAATATCTTTTCAGTGCTACCATGAGGGCTGATGGATCTGCTAAGTTTGCAGAAGGTAACAGATGGGGGTATTTCCCTTCTGTTTCAGCAGGTTGGGTGATCACTAATGAAGACTTTTTCGCTGATACTGCCGGACCGCTAACCTTCCTGAAACTAAGAGCGAGTTGGGGACAAAACGGAAGTAACTTTGTCGCAGGATTTCAGTATTTGGCACCCATCACGCTTTCCAACACGAACTATACATTTGGCACCAGTGAGGGCAGTTTAACTCCGGGAGCCTATCCAAGCAGATTGTCCAATGAAGATATTCACTGGGAAACTTCCGAGCAGATGGACATCGGGTTTGATTCTGAATTTTTTGGTGGAAAATTATTCCTGAACGCGGACTGGTACAGTAAAATCACCAAGGATTGGCTGATACAGGCCCCCATCCTCGCTACTGCAGGGGCAGATGCTCCATTTATCAATGGTGGTGATGTGATCAATACCGGAGTGGAATTAGTTGCCGGCTGGAAAGAACGGTCAAATAAATTCAAGTATTCCATTAGTGGAAATGTGGCTTACAATAAAAATGAAGTAAGAGATATTCCTACGGATGACCAGACAATTCATGGGGAAACCAATGAACTTTGGAATAATGCTCCTGAATTTTACAGAGCTTCTGTTGGATTGCCAATCGGTTATTTCTGGGGGTATGAAACAGATGGTATTTTCCAAAATGAAGCCGAAATCAATAGTTATACGGGCGTGGAGAATGCACGCATACAGCCGGGTGCTCTTCCGGGAGACCTTAAAATTGTCGATACCAACGGAGACGGAGTTATAACCAGTGATGATAAAGTAATGATAGGAGATCCAAATCCTGACTTTGTATTTGGATTAGCTGTCACCCTTGAATATGGCAGTTTTGATTTCAGCGTTGCAGCGAACGGAGTAGCGGGTAATCAACTGGTTCAGTCCTACAGGAATGTTTCCGACCAGTTTAGCAATTATCCTCAGACTATTCTCGACAGATGGCATGGAGAAGGTTCCTCCAATACTTTGCCAAGGCTTACCAATGACGGGAAAAACTATTCTGAGTTCTCCGATATATATGTTTTTGACGGAGATTTCATACGCATCAACAATATTTCGTTGGGATATGATTTTTCATCCTTACTAAGGTTTGTTGATCTTGAGCAGTTTAGAGTATTTCTTTCAGCACAAAATGCTTTCACCTTTACCAAGTATACCGGGATGGATCCGGAAATTGGTTATGGACAAACTTTTGCCAGGGGAGTGGATGTAGGATATTATCCAAGGCCAAGGGTGTTACTCGTAGGGTTGAATATGAAATTTTAAGTGACAAATCTTCAAAATTTAATAAAATGAAATTGAAATATATATTAGTTACGGTACCATTCCTTCTTTTTATGAGTTGCGGAGATGATTTCTTCGATTCGGAATTGCTCACCGAAAAAACAGAAGGGAACTTTTACAGAACTCCCGATGATGCCGCCCTGGCTTTAGTGGGATGTTATGACGGATTGCAGCAGGTATGGAATGGCGGTATCGCTTTTCCTTTGGCTGCAGAAGTACTTTCAGACAATTGTTACGGAGGCACCGGCGCTTCTGATGGGTTTAGCTATCAAATGATCGATGAGTTTGACAAGGATAGATCTCCTTCTGATCTGAATGTATTTGAGGCCAATTGGAAAGGTTATTATGTGACTATTTTCAGGTGTAATAAACTGTTACAAAGTCTCGATAAAGTTGAATGGGGCAATGATGCAAGTTTAAGAAACCAAATCGAATCGGAGGCCAGGTTTATCAGGGCATTCAGTTATTTCGATATGGTCAGGTTCTTTGGGAATATTCCTTTATTAGAAGAACCATCATTGGATAATTTACCCCAGGCGGATCCTGATGATGTTTATGCTTTGATCACCACCGACTTGTTATTTGGGATAAATAATATGAGTGGTGATGCATACTCTGAAAGTGATGCTTCCACGAATGATGGCCGGGTAACCAAATGGGCAGCAGAGGCTTTGCTCGCAAGAGTTTACCTTTATTACACGGGGTATTACGGCGCAAGCTCTTTGGTTTCACAAAGCGGAACTGTTACTGGTTCGGAAGTTTTAGGTTACCTCGAAGATGTTATTAGCAATAGCGGTCATGGTCTTGTAGACAATTTTGCTCACCTTTGGCCGGCAGCTTCGGTTCAAAGTTATGCAGGAGAGGGTAACCAGGAATCCATTTTCTCTATTAAATACACTTATACAAGCGATTACAATGGTAATGCGGATGGCAATCATTGGATGGTCATGTATGGAATGAGACAAACAGACGCATACCCTTATGGCAGAGGATGGGGAGGAGCTACTGTAAGCGAGGCCTTATACAATGCTTATGATGCTAATGATCACAGGCAGGAAGCTTCCATCGTTGCGATTGAAGAGGAGGCCATTGAAATAGACATTGCTACGCAAAGAGAATATACGGGGTATTATGTTAAGAAGTACTCTCCAATGTCCACAGCCGACGGACAGAGCCTTGCTGAAAGCCTCGGTGCAGTGAATTTCCAGATAGGCCAATTCCAGGATTTTGTGGCTATTCGTTATGCTGATGTGCTGTTGATGGCGGCAGAGCTTGGCAGCCCTAATGCCCAGGCTTATTTTGATATGGTTAGGGAAAGAGCATTTAAGGATGACTTCACCTCTGTTGCTTTAACCCCTGAACTCCTGATGCAAGAGCGGAAGCTAGAGTTCGCTTTCGAAGGGGTCAGGTATTGGGACCTGCTGAGAAGCGGGCTGGATGTTGCAGCAGCTGCTATTAATGAATCAGGCACCACAGTACTGAGCGCAGGAGCACCTGTTACCAAGGATGTTACTTTTAATGCCAGTACCAAAGGCCTACAGCAGATTCCTTATAATCAAATTAATTTATCCAGTGGGACGCTCCAGCAAAATGCCGGCTGGTAATTTAATAATATCAAAAAAACAAGAAAATGAATACCATAAAATTTTTAATCATCGCATTAGTGTTCGGTGCTGTATTTTATTCCTGTGAAGATGAATTACCGGAATTAGATGCATTGGTAGATGCTTCTGAAGTAAACTTCAGGGTTGTACAAGATTATGATGTTGACCCGGGAGGAAATACCGTTATCCTGATCAGTGAAACTCCCGAGGCTGTCCCTATCTGGGATTACGGAACGGGAAGATCGAATCGTGTTATTGATACAATCAGGTTTGCATTCCAGGGAGAATATGTCATTAAATATTCAGCCCTCACAGGTGGTGGAGTCGTTGAAAAAGATCCCGTTACGATTACAGTTACCGAGGACAATCTCAATTATGTCAACGATCCTTTGTGGACGGCATTATCCGGCGGAGTCGGGAATTCCAAAGTCTGGTATCTAGACCTTGATGCCGAAGGGGTTTCTAAGTATTTTTTGGGCCCACTTTATTTTGCGGGTTCAGATATCGGGTGGGAATATTCCTGCCTGGGTGATCCTGATCTTTGCTGGTACTGGGAGGCAGACTGGCCGGGCAATTCATGGATAGGTGACGCCGGGGATTACGGCTCTATGACTTTCAGTCTTGACGGCGGACCTTTTGTCACCGTAGATCACCTGTTTACAACTGACCGTGGACTTGAGAACGGAACCTACTTTCTCGATATTAATACCAGGACGCTTACTATGACTGATGCAGCCATATTGCAAAATTCATGGGCAGCCGCTGATATCACCGACTGGGATAATTATAAGATTATTTCCCTGACTGAAGATGCCATGCAGCTGGCAGCCACAAAAGCTGCTGCTCCGGAAGTCATTATTTTCAACTTTATTTCCAAGGATTATAGTGATAACTGGGTTCCTGAAGAAACCGGGGATCCGGAAATTCCCATTGATCTGGGTGGAGGTACAGCAAATGATTTATTATCAGTTACTACATCCAAAACGTGGACTTTAAGCCCGGATTCTCCTTTTAACTGGACTGACCTGGAAGGAACTTTCCTCAATAGTTGGGAAACTGTAGAAGATTATCCTGGATGGGCCGGGTTTACTAGCGCCAACCAGGCAGAAGTTGCCTCCAATAAGATCACTTTCTCCAGTAATGGCGATTTAAAATTGACTTATGCGGACGGATCGGAAGTTGAGGGTACTTATTCTGTTGATGAATCTTCCAATGTCGTTACATTTGAAGGAGCCGTACCTGCTTTCCCAATTGGAGATTGGGTGGTTGCAGCTCCTACTGCCGCAAATCAATGGAAAATTATAAAAACAGAACAAACAGGAGGTGTATTTACTGATATTTGGTTCGGTACAAGAGCGGAGGTAAATGCCGAATACATGGTTTTCCATTTTGTGCTTGGAGATTCCTCGTTTGATCCCCTTGAAGCGGCACGAAAAGAGATACTCAAGACGCTTACTGGATCCGATGCTCCAGGAGGCTCAAGGACTTTCAGAGTTTCTGATACCTGGCACGTAGACTGGTTAGCTGCTGATTTCACAGGTGGCTGGACTAACGAAACTACTTTTGGTGATGACTTTTCTTCTAACAGCTGGGTCTGGACAGAGGCGGTGCAGCAAGGGTTGCAGGAGCCAAGGCTTACTTTTGACTATGATGGCACTACCCTGACTTGTACAAGGCTCCAGGACGGAATAGAAACTTCGGCGCCGGTTACCATTGATGCCGAAAATAAATCCATTACCGTTGATATGAATTTGATCGAATTTGTGGACGCAGCTAGTTGGTTGGTTAGTTATGGTCCGACCTGGACATTCTGTAAAACTGCATTAGCAGATGTTGAGTCTGTAGGTATGTGGTTAGGTACACCAAATCCGGACAATGAGTCAGAAGTTGTAGCAATTCATTATATAATTGAATAAACGTAGGTTAATCAATGTTTTAAAATAACTTGATATATAGAACGGCTTTTTAGTGCTAAATTATTGAACTAGAAAGCCGTTTAATCCTCTCTTTCGAACTTGAGTATTTTTGATTTCTTTACTGACCCAACCATATTATATTGTCGTATTTGTTTTCAAATAGTTTTCAAATTTCCATCAGATGATCCAGAGAAGTCAACTTACTTTTTTTTGGGGTTTGTTATTTTTTTTATGGTCAATAGGTAGTATGCAAAGCCAAAGTGTGATTGCTGGCACGTGGAGCAATGTAAAAATAGGTGGCGGCGGTTTTGTGACCAGTATCATTTCCTGCCCTGCAGAACAAAACCTATTTTACGCGAGAACTGACGTCGGGGGTGCATACAGATGGGAAGAATCTTCCAAATCATGGACACCCATTATGGATTGGGTTTCACCGGCACAGCGGGCATTATTTGGCGTAGAAAGTATTGCCATTGATCCATCAGCACCTAATAAATTATATATTTCTGCCGGATTATCCGGTTATGGATGGTCAGGTTCATCCTTTTTGCGGTCTGAGGATTACGGTGAAACATTCGAGGTTTTTCCCATGGATATTTATATTCATGGAAATGGCATGGGAAGGCAGACAGGTGAAAAAATAGCAGTAGACCCTAATAATGGTGATATTATTTATTTGGGAACCCGTCAAGATGGCCTTCTAAAAAGCACCGATGGCGGAACATCATGGAATACGTTGTCCAACTTGCCTGATACAAATACTCCAAACCTGAATGGCATCAGTTTTGTTTTGCTGGATCCGACTTCCGGTGATGCTGAAACACCTTCCCAAACTATTATTATCGGGGTATCCAAATATGAAGAAAACCTTTACATTTCCAATGATGCCGGTCAATCCTGGGCACCCATCGCAGATGCTCCGACTCAGGAGGACATAATGCCCCAAAGAGCCACACTGTCTTCGGATGGCAATACCCTTTATCTCACCTATGCTAATGGTGCCGGCCCTCATGCTCAAAGCTGGGATGGCGTTAATGAAGCCATGAACAGAGGTGCTGTTTTTAAATTTGACAGGACATCGGGAATATGGACAGATATTTCACCATTAAATTTATGGATTAACCCGGAATTCAGCGGTTGTTACGGAGGACTGACCATCAGTTCACAAAATAGTGATCTGCTATATGTCTCAACACTCAACCACTGGAATGTGCAACAATATTACTCAGACGGATCAAGCGCATGGGGAGATCGAATTTATAGAAGCCAAAACGGGGGAGAAGATTGGGAACCGCTATTTGTGGGACAAGACAAAATGCTGCTCGATAATAATGGGATCGATTGGATTTCAGGCCACAATTTACATTGGGTTGGCAGCCTGGCTTTGGATCCATTCGATGATTCACGGTTGTTCGCAACCTCGGGTAATGGAATTTTCATGTCAAATAATATCGATGCCGATCAACCCCTCATGAAATTTATGGTAGACGGCCTTGAAGAAACGGTACCGATGGATATGGTCAATATTCCCAATGGCCCTTTGGTTTCCGTGGTAGCCGATTATGATGGTTGGGTGCATCCTGATATTGATGAGTTTCCTCCGGGGCCCAGGCATACACCTCATATGGGTACGTCTACCGGCATATGTTTTTCTCAAAACAACCCTGAATATTTAGTGCGGGCAGGCAGTTCAGGTTCGGTACTTTATTACTCTGAAGACCAGGGAGATAATTGGACCGCCTTCGAAAACTTACCCTTTGCGGGAGTTAATGGTAAAGTGGCCATTAATTCTACTGACGAACAACACCTGGTAGCCTGGATCCCTGAAAATGAACCGTACAGGTTATTTGTTACAGATAATTTTGGCGGCTCATGGTCCAATCTATGGAACAATTCTTATGGTTCTATAGAAGGAGCACATCCATATCCTGATCCCGTGAATTCCAGGAAGTTTTATGTCTACGCCTCTGGAATGGGTGTTTTGTATGATTGCATCTATCCTCAAGCGGGAATACCTCAGGTCTCGGCACTTGCAGATGTTGGTTCTGGAGGGTCACCTCATTTAGCGGTAAATCCATTTAAAGAAGCAGATATATGGATAGCCATGAATGCCTCTGGAATAAAACGATATCATAATGGAACCCTGGAGACTATTGACAATATAAAAGCCAATGCCATCGCTTTTGGAAAACCCCTGGAAAACGACACATTGCCTACCATTTTTGTTTGGGGAAAAGTGAAAGAAACAGAAGGGGTGTACCGGTCAACGAATATGGGAGAGACATGGTTTCGTATCAATGATGATGAACATGAATTTGGGGGATTGGGTAATGCCGGGATCATTCTTGGGGACCCCGATGTTTTCGGAAGGGTTTATTTATCCACCTCCGGCAGAGGAATAGTCGTCGGGAATTCCGGATTAGACACACTTTATCTCGATCCTGATGATTTGACTCTAACCGAAATGCCAGACGTTTCAGAGGAAATACAAATTTACCCTAACCCTGTAAATGAAAAATGCTTGATTACCTCCACTCACGAATTCTCTTTTGTCGAGGTTTACGATACTTATGGCCGGCTAATCAAACATGCCAGGGTGAATGACAATTCCTTTGATTTGGATTGTGCGGAACTATCGGCTGGAGTGTATTGGATCTTTATTTGGAAGCACAAAGACCACCGAAAGGTTTTTAAAAAAATCATAAAACAATAAATGGGAAATAAGTAAAAACAGACTGCGGCAATTTGTTTGGGCAACTTATTAGTAGTCAGTACATTATAATTAGAAAATTTGCTTTTAAACCAACCTGCTACAAATCATGAAAATAACATTAACTACGTTCTTTTCCTCCATTCTTATATTGGTAACTTTTTTTGGGTGCTCTTCACAATCCCCTTCATTTAAACAATCCGAAAATGGTGTAACTATAGACCTGGCAGGTGAAAGCTCTGCTAAAAAGTTAAGGCTGAATATAATTGATAAAGACATTATCAGAGTAACGGTCACCCCAGGCAATGATTTTCCCGAAGAAGAAAGCCTAATGTCTATTCTGCCAACAAGCAGTTTCAAGGATTGGAAGGTCAGGGAGGAGGATGGAACCGTTATAATCACAACCGCTTCTATTACTGCTAAAGTATCTGTTACAACGGGTGCAATTACTTTTCAAGATCAAAACGGCCAAATCATTTTGGAAGAAACTCATGAAGGTGGAAAAACTTTCACTCCTTCGGACAAATACGAGGGACTTTACCGGATAAAACAAGCCTTTAATTCCCCGGAAGACGAAGCCTTTTACGGACTGGGGCAACACCAGCACGGATATATGAATTATAAAGGAAAGGATGTTGACCTGGCTCAACACAATATTGTTTCGGTCGTTCCATTCCTGTTTTCCAATAAAAATTATGGTATCCTTTGGGATAATTACTCTATTACAAAATTTGGAGATTCCCGTGACTACAGACATCTGTCGGATATGAATTTGTTCGGGGAAAAAGGTGAACCTGGCGGACTTACTACAACCTATTATAATGGGGATAAAGTAATCAAAAAAGGATTGGAGAATAAAATTGATTTTCAATTCCTGGAGACTGAAAGTTTTGAAAGGTTACCGAAAAATGCAACCAAGGTCGTTTGGGAAGGGAGTTTGTCTTCTGAAGTGGCCGGTAATCATAAATTTTTGTTGTATGGTTCAAGCTATTTTAAACTCTGGGTAGATGGTAACCTTGTCATGGATAAATGGCGCCAAAATTGGAATCCCTGGTCAAATCCATTTTCCATTAAGATGGAGAAAGAAGAAAAACATACCATAAAAATAGAATGGATCCCGGATGGAGGTTTTATGGCGGTCACTCATTTGGATCCTTTACCCGGAAAGGAACAAGATCAGTTAACATTATCTTCAGAGTCAGGACAAGCAATCGATTATTATTTTATAAAAGGAAATAATGCGGATGAAGTCATCAGCGGTTACCGGAAAGTAACCGGGAAAGCACCTATCCTGCCCAAATGGGCACTTGGATTTTGGCAAAGCCGGGAACGCTATAAAACGCAGGAAGAATTACTGGAGGTTGTCAGAACTTTCAGAGAAAAGCAAATTCCTATTGACAATATTGTCCTGGACTGGTCTTATTGGCCTGTAGATCAATGGGGGTCACACCAAATGGACACCGCACGGTTTCCCGACCTTGAGGGCATGATCAATGAATTGCATGATGACCTCAATACAAGGATAATGATTTCTGTTTGGCCCAAATACTATGAAGGAATCGATCACTACAACGAAATGAATGAAAAAGGGTACTTGTTCAAGAGAAATATTGAAAAAAAGCGGCTCGATTGGATTGAAGAAGGTTATCACAATACCTTTTATGATGCCTTCAGCGAAGGAGCCAGGGATATGTTTTGGGAGCAACTGAATGAGGAGCTATTCTCTAAAGGGATTGATGCATGGTGGTTAGACGCAACGGAACCGGATATGCATTCCAACCTGAGTATTGAGGAAAGAAAACTCAATATGACGCCAACGGCTCTCGGGCCAGGGGAGCAATTCTTTAATGGATTTTCCTTAATGAATTCCAAAGGAATTTATGAGTCGCAACGGGAAACTGCACCGGATCAACGCGTGTTTATTCTTACCCGTTCTGCCTATGCCGGTCAGCAACGCTTTGGGGCGGTAACCTGGAGTGGAGATATCGTTTCCAGGTGGAGCGACTTTAGGGACCAAATTTCAGCAGGCGTTAATTTTTCTCTTTCTGGAATTCCATATTGGACCATGGACATCGGAGGGTTTTCTCTGGAAACACGATATGGAGCCTATGGAAGTACTCCTACCCGGGAAAACCTCGACGAATGGAGGGAATTGAACACACGATGGTACCAGTTCGGTACTTTTTGTCCGGTATTTAGGGTACATGGACAGTTTCCTTTCAGGGAAATATATAACATAGCTCCGGAAGAGCATCCAGCTTATGAATCCATGCTTTATTACAATAAATTACGCTACCGCTTAATGCCATACATTTATTCTTTGGCCGGAAAAACATATTTTGATGATTACACCATAATGAGAGGCTTGGTTATGGATTTCCCAATGGATGAGCAAGTGTTGAATATTGATGATCAATATATGTTCGGTCCATCGTTGCTGGTTAACCCGGTGACCCAATATAAATCGAGGGAAAGATCTGTTTATTTACCAGAAGGGCCGGGATGGTATGATTTTTATACAGGCACCTATCTAAATGGAGGGCAAACCATAACAGCGAAGGCTGACTATACCCGGATGCCTCTTTATGTGAAGGCCGGAGCTATCCTTCCTGTCGGAGAAGCTATACAATATGTGGATGAAAAACCTGATTCTTTGGTTACCTTATTCGTATATGCCGGAGCAGATGCTTCCTTTGAATTGTATTATGATGAAGCAACCAACTACGATTACGAAAAAGGTGAGTTTTCGAAAGTACCTATTTTCTATAACGAAAAGGAACAAAAACTGACAGTAGGCCAACGTGAGGGAACTTTTGACGGAATGCCAGAAAATCAGAAGTTTAAAATTATCTTTATTACCCCCAATACTCCGTCAGCTTTTGATCCTGATAAGAATACGGGAATAACGATAAATTATCATGGAGAGCCAATTGAGGCATTATTGAAATAAAAAATACCGGGCTGTAGGGATGGTTGGCAGCCACCGGCTCAAAGAAATCATCTCCTGGCATTGCAATTCATTAACAGCATTTTGAGACCTCTATTTTTTGAAACAAATCCAATCTTTATAATGATACAATCATTTTTCAAAATCTCTGTCTTTTTCGTATTGATAACACTTTGGTCTTGTGGTGAGCAAAAAGAGGACCCCTCAATAGAGAGTGACATAGAAATCGCCCAGGAAAAAACTTACCCGATTACCCTGAAGTACGATGATGAAATTGATGAGTTGATCGCACAGATGACCCCTGAGGAGAAGATAGGCATGTTACACGGGAATAGCATGTTTACCACTTCCGGTGTTGAGCGGTTAGGGATCCCTGAGTTAATCATGGCAGATGGTCCTCTCGGTATCCGGGAAGAACTGCATAGAGATTCCTGGGCTCCTCTGGGCCTGGATAATGATTTTGCCACCTACTTTCCTGCCGGCGGCGGTTTATCAGCAAGTTGGAACCCTGAATTATCCAGACTTTTTGGAGAAAGCATTGGGGCGGAAGCCAGAGCCAGAGGTAAAGATATATTATTAGCTCCGGCAATCAACATCATCAGAACTCCTGTGTGTGGCAGAGCATTTGAGTATTTTTCCGAAGATCCATTTTTAAACCAAAAAATGGTAATACCCTATGTGAATGGTGTGCAAAGTAAGGATGTAGGTGTTTGTGTAAAACACTTTGCAGCCAACAATCAGGAAACTAATAGAGGAACGGTAGACGTCCTGATGAGTGAACGGGCCTTACGTGAGATTTACCTTCCTGGATTTAAGGCAGCTATTGTTGACGCAAACGCCTATTCCGTGATGGGTGCTTATAACAAATTCAGAGGTGATTATTTGTGCGAAAACGATTATATGCTCAATACTATTTTAAAGGGAGAATGGGGGTTTAAAGGAGTGGTTATTTCGGATTGGGCAGCAGTACACAGTACGGTAAAATCTCTAAAAAACGGATTGGATATCGAAATGGGGTCCAACTTACCTTTTGATGAATTCTTTTTAGCAAAACCTCTGGAAAAAGCATTAGCAGACGGAGCAATTGAGGAAAGTGTATTGGATGAAAAAGTGAAACGTATCCTGCGTGTTATGTACAGCATGAAAAGTTTTGAAGCTACAGAGCGTACCAAAGGAACTATCAATACCCCTGAACATGCCAAAGCAGCCTACACGATCGCTTCTGAATCTGTTGTTTTATTAAAAAATGACAAAGGGATATTGCCTGTTGATGTGTCAAAAATTAACAGCATTGCAGTTATTGGAGACAACGCAACTCGAAAGCATGCTGCCGGAGGTTTTGGCGCTGGTGTGAAAACCAAAAACGAAATCACTCCGTTACAAGGCTTAAAAAACCGGCTGCCGGAAAATGTAACTGTAAATTTTGCGCAGGGATTCAAAGAAATTTATGCCGATTCAGACGAAACCAAATCCCATGGACGTACCATTTCTTATGATATTGACCCTGAATTAATTGCCGAAGCAGTGGCTGTAGCCAAAAAATCTGATGTTGCGGTTATTTTTGCCGGCTCCAATCGCTCGGTTGAATCGGAGGCTTCTGACAGACCTGATATAAAATTGCCTTTTGGCCAGGAAAAATTAATAAAAGCTGTCCAGGAAGCAAATCCAAACACTATTGTTGTGATTGTTGCAGCCGCTCCTTTTGATTTAACTGTTGTTGAAAAAAACAGTCATGCTCTGCTTTGGGGCTGGTTTAATGGCAATGAAGCAGGTCATGTATTTGCCGATGTGATCATGGGGAAAGTCAATCCGTCAGGTAAATTACCCTGGACAATCCCTGTTGGTTTAAAAGATTCTCCGGCTCATGCTACCTATAGTTTTCCCGGTGACGAACGTGTCATTTATGAGGAAGATATTTTAGTGGGCTATCGTTGGTTTGACACCAAAGAGGTTTCACCACTCTTCCCTTTTGGGTACGGCTTATCCTATACAGATTTTGAATTTTCAGATTTGAAAACCAATAAAGCGTCTTATACTGAAGATGAAACCATTGAGGTGACCTTTACTATAAAAAATACTGGAAAGGCAGATGGAAAGGAAGTTACCCAAGTATATGTCTCTGATCCGGAGTCTACTGTTGAAAAAGCCGCCCAGGAATTAAAAGGATTCAAGAAAGTATTCGTAAAAAGTGGCGCCTCTGAAAGGGTAAGCATCCTTATTCCTGCCAAAGCATTAGCTTATTATGATGAGACAAAAGGACAATGGCTGACAGAGGCTGGAACATATAAAATTAAAGTGGGTAATTCTTCCAGGGGAATAAAAGAGGAGGTCACCCTGACAATACAATAAGTAAATTATTACTAATCCTTTCTAAATATAAACGAGTGAAAAAATTATTATTCTATTTAATTGTTTCATTTTTTGCTCTTAAGGCTACTGCGCAAGATGCCCGGGTCTTTTTTCCTGAAGAAGACCTGATGTCAATCGGGATATACTATTATCCGGAACATTGGGATCAAAGTGAATGGGAAAGAGATATCAAAAATATTTCAGAATTAGGCTTCGAATTTATTCACATAGCAGAATTCGCCTGGATCAATATGGAACCAAAAGATGGGGATTTTACTTTTGAGTGGCTGGATAAGGTGATAAAAATAGCCGCAAGACATAATTTAAAGGTCATTTTAGGTACTCCCACCGCCATTACTCCTGTTTGGTTGGGTATAAAATATCCGGAGATCTATCTGATGGGATCAAATTACACTCGTGCCGAACACGGAACCCGGGCACAATCTTCTCTTTCCAACCCAATATTCAGGGAATACTCCGTTAGAATTATTAAAAAGCTAGGCGAGCGTTATGGGCACAACCCAACGGTAATTGGTTGGCAATTAGATAATGAACCAGAAGCCAAAAGTGATTACAGTCCTTCATCACAAAAAGCCTTTAAATCCTGGTTAGAAACAAAATATACAACCATTGATGCGTTAAATAAAGCCTGGGGAACAGCATTTTGGAGTCAACAATACAGTAATTTCAATCAAATAAAGATCCCCAATGCAGACCTTGTCGGGTGGTGGGGAACAAACCCCCATGCTTTGTTGGACTTCAAACGCTATGCTGCTGACATACAAGCAGAATTTTTAGATCTACAAGCTGAAACACTTCGGGCATTGATATCAGATAATCAATACATCACAACTAACTATACTGCAACGACCTATAGTGCAGATCCAAGAAGGACAGAAAAGCTTGACTTCAACTCCTTTACTTCTTATCCAAATAAAGGAAGGGCCAATTTGGGAAAAAAAGGTTTTCGATTGGGCGACCCTAAAGAATTGTCATTTGCTACGGATTTCTTCAGACCTGATAAAGGGGTGACAGGTGTGATGGAGCTGCAACCTGGTTTTGTCAACTGGGGTCAAATAAATCCTTTGCTGGAACCAGGGGCTTTGCGTATGTGGTTATATCACTGTTTTGGCAGTGATCTGTCCTTTGCATGCTCTTATCGATACAGGCAAATTAATTACAGTACAGAACAGTACCACGGTGGCATTACAAAACTGGACGGTGTAAGCCTCTCCCAGGGAGGAAAGGATTATAAACAAGTAATGGATGAAATGAAATTATTGAGGGCGGCCTATAACGCTAAAGCTCAACTCCCTGAAAAATTAAAGCAAGGTAAAACTGCCCTGATCTGGAGTTATGATAATTTATGGAGTTTGGACCGCCAAAGGCAAACGACACAATGGAACACACTTTCCTTTTTTCAGAAATATCTCGAAATAACGAAATCATTTGGCGTACCGACAGATATCGTTTATGAAAATGATGACTTAACTGATTATAAAGTAGTGATCATCCCCGCTTTTGAATTGGTAGATGATGCGCTCGTTGATAAGTGGAAAAAGTATGTTGAACAGGGAGGCAACCTTGTATTGACGCTTCGAACTGCCGTCAAAGATCGCAATGGCCACATTTTTCGCTCCGGATGGGGAGCAAAAATATATCCTTTGATTGACGCTACGATTGACGATTTTGACCATTTATTACCACATGACCAAGGAAGGATAGATGCTTATGGTTCTTCTTATTATTGGAACAACTGGGCTGATCTGGTAAACGCCAATAATCCTAAAAACGCTCTGGCAACTTATATGGATCAATTTTATGCAGGTAAATCAGCAATAGTAACCAATAAACTAGGCAAAGGTACGGTAACCTACATCGGTGTTGATACAGATGAATCCCAATTAGAAAAAGAGGTCTTAAAAAGGATTTATCAACGAGAAGGTATTAGTATCGAAAATTATCCGGAAGGAGTATATGTGCAATGGAGATCCGGATTTTGGGTGGCTGTAAATTATTCTTCTGAGGATTTCGAATTAAAAATTCCGGCTTCTTCCGATTTATTAATAGGAACTAAAGTTTTACGCTCCGGAGGAGTAACTGTTTGGCAGGAATAAAAAGAAAAAAATGAAGAAAATAATCGGGTTATATTTCATCGCATTTTTTAGCTTAACAGGTTGTTTAAAGAAGGAAGAAAATGTTGTTTTTGAGCCTGATTGGGAATCACTGTCAGCCTATGACGAAACTGCTCAGTGGTTCAAAGAAGCTAAATTCGGGATATATGCCCATTGGGGAGTATTGTCTGTTCCTGCTTATGCCAATGATTGGTATCCCAGAAATATGCACATTGAAGGGACTGAAGAATATAAACATCATGTAGCTACATATGGCCCCCTATCCGAATTTGGTTATCATGATTTTGTTCCCATGTTCAAGGCCGAAAAATTTGATGCCGATGAATGGGCAGATCTCTTTAAAAGGTCGGGAGCTAAATTTGCGGGCCTTGTTGCTGAACACCATGATGGCTGGTCCAATTGGGGTAGTAAAATCAACCCCTGGAATGCTGTTGAGATGGGACCTCATAGAGATGTTTTGGGTGAATTAAGTGATGCCATTCATAAAAGAGATATGAAGTTCGTAGCGACTTTTCACATCGCAAGAAACCTTCAGATTTATCAGGATGATCCGGAAAACTGGTTGAATGACAATTCCTATTTTCCGTATAACCCTAAAATGTTCACCTCATCAACTGATCCCCTGCTGGCCAAAATGTATGGCAATATTTCAAAAGAAAAATTCAGTGAGGAGTGGTTGGGGCAAATCGTGGAAGTGATTGATAATTATAGTCCCGACCTCATCTATTTTGATGGTAAAACCGATAAAATTCCTGAATCCTATCGGAAGCAATTCGTAGCCTATTATTTTAATGATGCCGTTGCCAAAAACAAACAGGTAGTCATTACCCACAAAGAAGGAGAATTTCCAAAATCGGTAAGTTTAGAGGATTTTGAAAAAGGACGAATGAACAAAATCACCAGTGAATATTGGCTTACAGATGAAACGGTTTCTATTGGAAGTTGGAGTTATACCGATAATTTAGCCTTAAAAAAAGTTGATGAGATCATCCATGTTCTTGTTGATGTCGTCAGCAAAAACGGGGCCTTGATGCTCAACGTTTCCCCAATGGCTGATGGCAGTATCCCAAAAAACCAACAGGATATTTTACTATCCATTGGGGACTGGTTAAAAACAAATGGCGAGGCCATTTACGGAAGTCATACCTGGAAAGTTTTTGGTGAGGGGCCTACAAAACAGGAAAGGTCAGGAATGTTTCTTGATAAAATCACCTATACACCACAAGACATTCGGTATACCCAAAAAAATAATTGTATATATGCTATTGTTTTAGGCTGGCCGGGCGAAAACGAGCCTGTTACCTTAAGGTCTTTTACCTCGGAAGTATTAGGAGATAACATTCCTGAGGTAAACCGTATTTCGATATTAGGCTATCCTGGCGAGGTAGTTTTCTCACAAGACAGTCAGGGCGTACATTTAAAAACGCCTGATCGTGAAATTGACAAAAATGCTTTTGTTATTAAAATTGAAATTTAATCCGATGCAAAAATTCACCTTCATTTTATGTCTTTTCATCAGCATATCTTCATATGCAAATGTTCAATTGCCTTTATTGTTTTCGGATGATATGGTATTACAGCGTGATAAATCTATTCCTGTATGGGGCTGGGCCGATGCAAATGAGCAAGTATCCGTTTATTTCAAGGAACAGGTTATCCATACCAAAGCGGATAAAAAGGGGAATTGGACTGTCAATCTTAAACCCGAGCAGGCTGGAGGACCATTTAAGTTTACTGTAAAAGGAAAAAATACCATCATTTTGGACAATGTGTTGGTTGGGGATGTTTGGATTTGCAGCGGACAATCTAATATGGAATGGCCAGTAAGCAGTGCGATGAATTTTGATCAGGAATTGAAGGATGCGGATTTTCCCATGATTCGTCATTTTTTAGTTGAACGGGATATGAGTGGAATCCCAAAATCAAAATTAAAAAATGGACAATGGGAAGTTTGCAATAAAAACACTGTTGGTGGATTTACTGCAGTTGGGTATTTTTTTGCTAAAAAATTGCATAAGGAAACTAACATCCCCATTGGGATTATCCACACGTCCTGGGGAGGTACTTGTGTTGAAACCTGGACGAGTAAAGAAGCCTTCCAGGGAAGCCAGGAATTTAGTGAAATGATTGCAGGTTTACCTTCAATTGATATCGATGCATTGGCAAAAAATCAAAAGGAATTGATTACCAAACGAATAGAAAAAGTCCTGGGTTCGAAAATAGCTGCACAAGAAGAAACGCTGTTTAAAGAACCTGGTTTTAATGATGTTAACTGGCCCGAAATGCAGGCCCCCGGACTTTGGGAAACACAACAATTAATAGGTGTAGACGGGGTGGTCTGGATGCGAAAAACAGTCGAGATATCAAAAGAAGATGCTCATAAACCTGCTGAGATTGCCTTAGCAAAAATAGACGACGATGATATAACCTATATCAATGGCATTGAAGTCGGGGCGACAAACAGATATGATACAAAAAGAGTTTATGAAATTCCTGCTCAGATTTTGAAAGAAGGGAAAAATGTAATAGCCATTAGGATTGTGGATTACGTTGGAGGTGGAGGAATTTGGGGAGATGAAGCTGATTTAAAATTAACGACTCAGAGCGCTGTAATCCCATTGTCCGGTGAATGGAAATTTAATGTGGTGGAAATAATAAGTAGCTTATCTCCCAATAGCTACCCTTCATTATTATACAACGCTATGGTAAATCCGCTAATTCCCTATGCTTTCCAGGGGGTATTATGGTACCAGGGTGAGGCCAATGTAGGCAGAGCGGAACAATACAAAAAAGCATTTCCTTTGATGATAGAAGACTGGAGACAAAAATGGGGCCAGGGTGACTTCCCGTTCTATTTTGTGCAATTATCCAGTTTTAATGAACATAACGGTAACAGCAATAAAGGCAGTAAATGGGCGGAGCTCAGAGAAGCTCAAACGCAGGCTTTACAAACGGTTCCAAAAACCGGGATGTGTGTTACTACGGATATTGGAAACGCTGATGACATTCATCCTACCAATAAACAAGATGTGGGAAAAAGGCTTGCAGCCATTGCTTTAAATCAGGTTTATAAAAAGGATATTGTCTTTAGCGGTCCTATCTATAAATCGATGGAAGTAAAGGAAAAGAAAATTGTTATAACTTTTGATCATATTGGAAGCGGACTCACAACTCCGGATAAATATGGTTATCTCCGAGGGTTTGAAATAGCGGGGAAAGATAAAGTTTTTCATTTTGCGAAAGCACATATCCGGAACAACAAAGTCGTTGTTTACCATGAAAGCATAACTGCTCCTGTGGCTGTTCGTTTCGGTTGGGCCGACGATGCTGGTGAATGTAACCTCTATAATGTTGAATCGTTTCCGGCTTCTCCTTTTAGAACCGATGATTGGCCACTTATTACAAAGGACGAAAGTTATTTTATTGAGGTGAAATAAGGTGAACATTTGGGTTTGATTTTTATTGGTGAGTGTCTCATCCTCAACCCTGTTTTGCTCAAATTCGAAGCATCACTGCCGATCATTTTTTAGTGTTTTACCGTTTATCCGTCTTGTATAAATAACTGTTTGTTTGGAGGAATACCTTCCAACGAAAAGGAAGCATATCCAAAAAAGTCCATCTTCGTAACCAAGTCTTTGACACCGTCTGGCACCTTTAGCTGTTTTTTTTTTTCTCATAAAAATCTTCAAATCAGATAAGAGCGGAATCGCCCCCGGGTGCCCCTATATTTGTGTCAACGAAACAACAAAGAATTTCTAAAATTGAAAAATAAGATATGAGGTAAATATACAATTGAGTTTTGAGGGATATCAGTTCTCTCGCTCTGAAGTTTATTTATTAATCAAAAAAATCTTTCCCATGAGTTTACAAAAAGTTTTGAATTTGAAAGGGGTTTTATTATTAGCGCTTTCACTGATGTTTACAAGTTGTTCCAAAGATGATATGCCAGATGAAACTACAGGAGAAGTAGCCTTTGAAATGACGGATGCTCCCATTGACGACACCAATGTTAAAGGCGTTTTCGTGACTGTTGTTGCTGTGACCGTTGATGGAGAAGCTATTAGTGATTTCCAGGGAGCTGCCACCATTGACCTTATGGCTTACCAAAACGGTAATACTAAAGCACTCGGCCTGGCCAATCTGGAGGCAGGAACTTATAGCCAGGTTGGACTTGTCCTCGATTATGACATGGATGCCAGCGGTAATTCTCCGGGCTGTTATGTCTTAACCAATGACAATGCAAAACACGAACTTCAGGCCACGGCCAGTTCAACGAATGAAATTATCCTAAATGCTTCTGACTTTGAAGTGGAGGAGAATAGTACCAGTAAAATGGTCATAGACTTTGATATTCGTAAAGCTATTGCTGCCGAGGCGAATAGTTCAAATGAAGATCAATACAATTTTGTGACCGATTCGGAATTGAAAAGTTCTCTACGATTGGTGAAAAAAGAAGAGTCTTCAGCCATGGAAGGCGAAGTTGCGGATAATTTAGGCGTGGCCGGTGACAGGATTGTGGTTTACGCTTACAAAAAGGGAACTTTTAATGAAGCTACTGAAGCATCAGGTCAGGGACAGAGCCAGATATGGTTTAAAAATGCCGTGACAAGTGCTGTAGTGGCACAAGACGGAAGTTATAATCTGTCGTTTCTGGAAGAAGGAGAATATGAGTTGCATTTTGTCGGCTACGAAGATTCAGATAATGATGGAAAAATGGAAGTAAAAGGAAAACTACAAGTGTCGGCAACAGGCGTACTGGATATTTTAGGTATTCAATTAAGCAGTGCTGCCCAGGTAAGTATCGACGTTGCGGTTTTGGCGGTTATTCCCTTTTAAACTATTCCCAGAGGTCATAATCCCATAAGTTTTATACCCAAGTACTTATTTATATAATCCCCACAGTGGAAAAGATGTGACGATTCTGAAAAGTGGAATCGTCACCTCCACTGTAACTGACATGATGAAAGCACGGTATTGCCGCTATTCGGAATAAACTGCCCCACTTTCGCTTAGTCTCCGCATATTTGAAAAGCAGATCAAAATAACTAAGTTTGTAGACTTAAACAGTCGGTCAAAATTTCACTTTTCGAAATGTGAGACTAAAAATAAGTTTGCAATGTTGCTAATTGAGAAGGTGGTAAAACTTTTGGATGATTTTCATTTTGAAATCTTTAGAGAGCATGTAAAGCATTTGAGCATTCGTTCCTACTACCCGCTGGTTCTCCTGGATGTCATTGACCGAAGTAGTTTTGATGACCAGCCTATTGAAAAACTCTGCCGGGATGTTTACGGGGAGTATGATGAAAATACTCACAAGAAGTTTATCCAGCTTGCTCATTATACATTTAGGCTGACATCGTTTTTGGCAAAGAATTATCCGGATTATCTGTTTCACAATATCTCCAGGGTTCAACATTTGATCAATAGCGGGAAATCCGTTCAGGGGATACAACTTTTGGAAACCCTCATTGAAGTGGCGGCTAAAGTGGAAGACAGGAATACGGAAAATGTCGCTCAGCAGATAATGGCCCAGCATCAGATCCTGACGGAGAAAAGGGCGGCGGCCATGAAAAATTTTGAAAGGGTCGAATGGCTGGAAAACCAGCTGAGAGATGCTTCCGAAATCCAGCGATATATGCATACGCATCACGCATTGAGAGGATCAAATCCAATATCAAAGGAAAACCTGGAAGAACATTTTTCTTTCTTTGAAAAATTTGCTGATTCTGAAAGTTTTTATGTCAGATTTTTACAAAAGTGTGCCACTTTTTTCTTCCTGCACCTCGCAAGAGATCATAAATTTTACTCGGAAGAAATATTTAATGGCATCATAGCATTGAAAGAAGATTACGAGAAAAACGAACACATTATTTTTCCGTATTTGGCTGATTATATTCACGTACTTAATTTTTTAAAATTGCATCATTTTATCCAGATCGCCTCCAAAGAAATGGTTTCCGACCAGATCCCTGAGTTAATCAGCAAAGGGAAAGAGTTGCTGTTCTGGAAGAGCTATTTTAACATAACTGAATTTTCATCCATTGTCATTCTGGCTAATTTTTATGCCAATAATTATTTTTTCAGTTACCAGGAAAACCATTTGACAAATATACCTCAGGATGTCAATGAAAATTTCGGACTGCTCAAGAAAAGGTGTGAAGCGATTCTGGATGATGAGCATTTTCGCGAAAAATTTATCACCCGTTATATAAACCTTTCAACGGTATATGCGCTTTTGCTCTGTTGTGGAAATCAGGAGGATATAAAAAAATCCACTCAGATCCTGGAAGGCTTGTTGATCAATTATCAGCAAATCCCGTTTTACGGGGTGACCGACTCCATTTACTCGATTCTCATTCTCGGTTATTTTTGTCTGAATGAATATGAAAGTGTAGATAAATGGTTCAGGAGATTTAAAAAGAACCTTAAAGACAAAACGGTTACTCCCGATAATGACTATCTGATACAGAGCATCTTTTACATCTCTAAATGGCTGGATACCCGAAGAAACCAATACGTTAAAAAACTCGAAGGGTTATCCAAACAATATCCCGAAGAGAAATTGAATAATGTAAAAAACAACATCAGACCTATTATCCAATATTACAATATCCCGGTTTCAATCTAATTGAATTTTTGCTCAGCTCCGAAAAAAAAGAAAATACAAAGGATGAAGAAGTTAATCCATATCTTGTTTTTTGCCGTATTGTCCTTTACCGGATTCTCGCAAGCTGTTTTTATCAATGAGATAAATTATCTGCCGGTCAACGATCAGTGGGTCGAAATCGCCGGGCCGACGGGAACGGATCTCACCGGATGGGAAGTCGTACTTTATGATAATATCGGAAAGGCTTATGATACCATCCAGTTAAATCAGACCATACCCGTCGGGGAAGGCTGTAACGGTATTGTGATCGTCGACGGATTGATATTACTGACTGCTCCGGGCTCTGGTTTGGCGCTGGTGGACGCTTCTCCGGCTGTGGTGAAATATGTTACTTACGGAGGCTCAACGCTAGCCACCGACGGACCTGCTGCAGGATTGACTTCAGAAAATATAGGTACACAGCTCCTTGACAATATTTCTTTGCAATTGACCGGGACGGGGCTTCTTTATACGGATTTTATTTGGGGCTTACCCGGGCTGTCCACAAAAGGATTGGTGAATCTAACCCAAACATTTTTAGATTGCGAAGTGCCATTACCTGTTGAGTTAAACCATTTTTCAGGAAAAACCAGCGGGAATAATATAGTACTTCAATGGAGCACCTCAAGCGAGAGTAATCACAGTCATTTCAACATAATGTATAGTCCGGATGGTATTGAATTCCAAAAGATTGGAACAGTCTATCAACCGGATGTTGAAAGTCAGGAATTCAGAAGATATAATTTCACCTTTACCAACCCTACGAGAGGAAACAATTATTTCAGGCTCCATCAGATAGATTTAAATAATGAGTCATCCACCAGTGATTTGGTCGTTGTGGAATTCGGGTCTGATAGTGTTCCAATGGTCGTTTATCCGAATCCGGCTGCCCATAAAATCCATGTCAGATTGGATCATCAAATCGAAGTTGATTCGATACAACTGACCCTGATTAACAGCCAGGGAACAATCATTAGAAATGAAAAATTGCCGGCTGATGAATTGTCTGGAATAGATGTTTCAAATCTGAAACCAGGAATGTACATGCTTCGATTGAATGCAGGAAACCTTCAATGGCAGTCGATTTTTGTAAAACAGTAAACTGGTTGTTTACTTAAAAGGAGTTTGAACCCTCTGGCAAGTCATTGCCAGAGGGTTTTTTGCTTCCATAGGCTGTTTTTTTGCTCATATGTCGGAGCAAATTTTTTTCTGTCTGCTAATTATTTGACTTATAGTGCTTTAGAAAAAAGGGTTCGACAAATTTTTGGCCGTAAATGCATTTTGTGCAAAATAAACTATTGATTGTTTTGTATATAAATGGTCTTTTTGGAATAAAAATTCGATTGTAGTTTTTGTGGAAAAAACGACTAAGGTATTTCTTTGCTCATCTTTTGTCCACAATCACACCTTCCCGTTTTAGCGGTTCCGCGCCTCCATATTTGTATCGTAATTCAAATCAATAATTGTTTAACCAAGGAGTTCTGGAACCGAAATATGAAATAGAACTCTCCATTTAATTGTTCTCAAAATGAAAAAGTTTATAATTTTTGTACTGGCAATTTCTTTAATCACTTTCGCAAAAGGGCAAACCACCATAGGTAGCCAGCTGGAGCAGACTTTGGCCCAGGGATCTGCTAACCCTCTCGAAATTGTAGTTACCTTCCACGGAGACAACGCTCCTTCTGCAGCAGACCTCGATCTATTGGGCAATATCGGGATCACCCAGGGTTTATTGCTCAATGAGCTCCCCATAGCCGGGGTTATTGCTACCCCAGATCAAATAAACGCACTTATCAATGAATCTTCCGTCAGGTCGGTTTTTCTGAATTATCAGTTAAATTATGACAACCATCAGGCAACTCAAATAACGGGAGTCAACCGGGTTCGGACAGATCCTGTAATTATTTCGCAAAATGGGGGACTTCCTCTAACAGGCAAAGGCATCGGAGTCGTCGTCAATGATAGCGGTGTCGATGGCACTCATCCGGATTTGAAACTTGGTGAGAATCTCGTTCAGAATGTTAGCGCCATTCAAAACCTGAATGCCTATTCGGAAATATTACCTTATACGCCGATAGAAAACGTTCCTAATACCGATGCGACCGGTGGCCACGGAACACACGTTGCCGGAACGGTAGGCGGAACGGGAATGGCTTCTCAGGGGTTATATGAGGGTGTCGCTCCCGGAGCTGACCTGATAGGTTACGGAGCCGGAGCCGGGTTATTCCTGCTGGATGTTTTGTCCGCTTTTGATTATGCTATTGTAAAACAAAGTCTCTATGGTATTCGGGTAATTACCAACTCGTGGGGAACTACAGGTGATTCAGGCACCGCCTTCAACCCGAATGATCCGATCAACATTGCCACCAAAAAATGCACTGATCGCAATATTGTGGTTGTTTTTTCAGCCGGAAATTCCGGTTCTTCCAGCGGTACCATCTCCGGAAATTATAAAAAAGCACCCTGGGTGATCTGTGTAGCGGCAGGGGACAAGGCCGGTGAATTGACCGATTTTTCTTCCAGAGGTACACCGGGTGTCGGTGGTACGGTAACCGTAGACGGTCAGACCTTTACCTGGGAAGATCGTCCGACAATTACTTCTCCCGGAAAAACAATTATTTCCACAAGAGCTATTTCTCCTGTTGGTCTGTTGAGTACAGAGCAGGATATTGAAATTATTGAACCTGCTTACCTGCCTTATTACACCACTCTGGATGGTACCTCAATGGCAGCCCCACATGTGGCTGGGATAGTAGCGCTCTTGCTTGAGGCGGATCCTACTTTAACTCCATATGAGGTGAAACATATCATTCAGCAGACTGCCACAAACATTCCGGGCCGAAAGGGGTGGGAAGTTGGAGCAGGCTATGTAAATGCCTATGCCGCCGTCAATTATGTGATGGGTAACGGAAGTAATTATTATGGTAGTACTGTCAATCTGTTCGACAGTTTTAACAGCAATGTGAATACAGCAAGCGCCACGGAGCCATTTACCGTAGAATATTTTCCCGGTGATGCTGATCAGTTGACCTTTGATGTGAATTCCGGTGTTACCGCATTGGAAGTCAAAACCAATATCACCGGAATTTTAGGAGAAACCGGCAACCTGTTGAACCTGGTATTGTATTCCCCCAGCGGTGTCAGACACAGTGCGGGTATCCCTGTTGCTTTTACATTGTATACAGGCAGAGGTGTGAGTGTCGCCGATCCGGAACCGGGAGAATGGACTTTAAGTATCGAAGGGTTGGATGGGCTCGGTTTGCCGGAAACGGTTACGGGTAGCATTACCCAAAGTTTTATTACTAATACCTCAGGATTGAATGACGTCATCGGGCATCAAAATGAATCTTCCATTAAGCTGGCCATCAGCAGGCGTCTGATGGATGGAAAAAATGGTGCTTTTGCTCCGGATGATCTGCTGACAAGGATGGAAATGGCCAAATATCTCATGATGGGACAAGGTGTTCGCCAGTCACTGGGCGGGAATGGTTCCATTATGTTTCCCGGAATGTATGGTCAGGAGAAATTGATTGCGGAATCTGTAATGGCTACCGGAGCAGCACTAAAAGACGCCGAGCTCGATAATAATGGATTGATGGTGATGTCCGGAAATGGTTTTAATTCTGATGGAACGGTCACACGAGCAGAGCTTGCGTATGCCATGGCCCAGAGTCTTGGATTGCAGGAGTATGCCAATTCCCTGCAAGGTAACGATGTGACGGTTGATGTCAACGGAGAAACGGTTGAAGTGGAAGATGCTGATGCCATTCCAGGATATCTAAGAGGCTATGTTCAGGCTGCTCTGAACCTGAATCTCATCAATGTAACGTACTCTATTACTCAGAATCCTTTTGGTTTAGGGTTTACCATTCATGCTCATTTCAACCCCAATGAGGAGATTACCAGGCTGGAATACGCCATCGTGGTGACCAGAACATTTGAGCAGTGGCAAAATCCTGCTGTTCTTGAAATGTCAGCACCAGTCAATAGTAATATAAATCCTATTGGTGACCTTGCTGTTTTTCCAAATCCTTGTACCAAACGGGTTTCTATTTGCACCAACGGAATTGAGGAGGAAACACATGGAACAATTTTACTTTTTAATGCTAACGGGCAAAATGTTTTTGCTGCAGAGCAAATGATGATTCCCAATGGAATAATTGAATTGAATGTGGATGATTACCCAAGAGGTACTTATTTATTGAGAGTATCAACAGCCGAAGGTCATCCAATGACCAAAAAGCTGATTTTGAAATAAGTTTAAACCATAGCCAACATACTCATGAGCCCTTTCCGGCTTTACCGGAGGGCTCATGTTTTTTCAACCCTGAATTCTAAAACAAACCCGGATCATGAAAAAAATATTTGGCCTTTTCTTGTTGTGTTTCACCATGTATACTGTTGTTGCCCAGGAGGCATTCGAAGAAATATTTGACCTGACGACCGGCAGTTTGAATGCTCAAAATGGCTGGACTGGAGACCAGCTGTTTCTGGTAGTAGATGACGATATGAGTCTGCCGAATTATCTATTCCAGAATAGTGAAAATAAGGTGGTGAACATACAGTCCTCCGGAGGGACTATTTGCAGGAGTAATGCTTTGACCAATCCTTTAATCACCGGTACTGCCTATTTATCATTTCTGGCCAAGATCACCGATAAAAATAACCTCCCGGCTTCGGAAGATTATCAGGTCGGTATTGGCAAAACCATATTTGATAACAATTTTGTCGGTGCAGGCTTTTTCAGGGACGATAATAACGGAGGAGTCATCAAAGCGTCTTGTATCACCGGCAATGTTGTGGATTGGGTCAGTAGCACTCAGACTTTTGTGGAGAATACGGTTTATCATGTGGTGCTTAAGTACCAATTTAATTTATTGGACAATGACAGCGTATTTGTTTTTATTGCAGACAATATTCCAGGTGCTGAACCTTCTGTTCCGTTGTTGAAAACTAAAGTGACAGGAACGGGTATTCTCGATAATATTGGCTCAGTAATTTTGAATGCGCCCCAGGACAGCAGTGATGTTTTGCTGGTTGACGGGATCTTTTTGGGGCCAACATGGAGCGGATTCAGTTCTACACTTCCGGTCGAGTTTGGGAATTTTTACGGTCATCAGGTAAGATCTGCAGTTCACTTGTCCTGGCAAACACTCACCGAAATCAATAATCAGTTTTTTATCGTAGAAAGAAGTAATGACGGTCAGGCTTTTGATGCAATCGGGCAAATGCAGGCAACGGGAGATAGTCAATTCAGGGTTGATTATGAATTCATTGACAAAAAGCCGTTAGAGGGACCAAATTATTATCGCTTGAAGCAAATGGATTTTGATGGTAATAATACCTACAGTAAGACCATTGTCGTTAACGTTGACTCATTAAAACCCAATATAAGCATCTACCCGAATCCCGCTACTGAATGGGTAATTATTCAAATACCCGAAGCACTGCAACATTCGACCATTGATATTTCCTTTTTTGATGCGTCAGGGAGGAAGATCCATCAGGTGATAAGTCATGAAAAACACTTGATAAAGGTTTCGGCAGACAATTTGAAAGCAGGTATAATTTTCATTAAAGCATACCTTGGACAGAATGAAGTTTTCTCACAAAAATTGCTGGTCAAAAAATAGTAAGTAATATTTTTTGCAACAAAGTTGCGATAAGGGGTGAGAATCTGTTATATTTGCCCAACTGTTTTATTAGTGATTTTTTTTACCAAAAATTTTAAACATGAAGTTTAGATCTTTTTTCTTACTATTGTTAGCAACCTTCTCCCTCACTATCGTTAGTTGTGATAAAGATGATGATCATGGGCATGAAGATAATGAGATTACCATCAGAATTCTGGAACCTGCAGCTGATGAAGTAGTTAATGATGCATCCAGTGTACACATCCATGTAGAAGTGGAAGCTACCGATGAAAACCACGAGATTGAGATTGTCCTGCATCCGGAAGGTGATACTGCTGACAAGATTATTGATTTTGACAAGCATGATCATGACCAGGTCATTGTATTCGAACAGGAAGTTGACCTTTCAGCTTATCCAAGTGGACAGGGTTTTCACCTTGAAGTTGAAGCATGTGTAGATCACGACTGCGAAGAAAAGGTAACTGCGGATGTTGAGTTTTCTATCTTATAAAAAGTATAGAAAGTTTTAGAAGGAGAAAAAACAAAAATTTTCTCCTTCTACTTCCTCAGTTTTGCGGAGAATGGGATTTTCAAAGAAAGAATCACATTCCTCCCTTGTTCAGGGACATTTATCAATCTGTAACGACTTAAATGATTGAGATAAGAAGTGTCAAAAAGGTTGTGTACCTGAACGTTAAACTGAAGATGTTGATCCCATATATTTACCTTTATTCCTGAACCCAGTTGCCATAACTGGTAAGCCGGGGTAGCTCTCTCGGAGCGATCGACCCGGTAACGCCCTTCAGCGGCAAAGTAGTAACTGTGGCCAATTTCTAAAAATAGTTCATCTATCACGCCTTTTTCACGCAACGTGTATCGCAGATTATGTTTCAGGGCAGGTTGGGGAGTAAAAGGAAGTGCCAAGCCTGTGGTGATATTGTAGCTTTGTACAAAATCTGATATTTGTTCCAGCTCGAAACCTGGAATGATCTTCCAATTCCATTTAAATTCAAATCCAGTGTAAATAGCGTCATCCTGACGATATTGAAAAATTTGACCAGCTTCAGGCAGTGGTGAAAAGCGAGCAGGGAATGTAGGTCCCAAATAAATGTAATTGTCGAAGTAATTAAAATAAAGGGAAAGGTTGCCGGAAAAGCGCTTGAACTGCCATTCGGTGGCCAGATCAAGTTGGTATCCGTGCTCGGAAGCCAGATCGGGTGTGCCGACTTCATGCCGGAAAGTACCGTGGTGGATGCCATTGGAAGCCGTTTCTGCCGGATACGGTAACCGAAAGCTTTTCCCAATATTTACTTTGATGACTCCTTTTCCATCCATTAGATTAAGGTTAGAACCCAAGGAGGCCGACCAGTTGAAAAAGAAAGGATTAGTAGCCGGGGACACAAGTGAGTCGATAATATTTTCATTGCTGTCCCATACCCATTGGCGAAAAAAATCGGTTTCGTTATATCCATAATCCAAACGCAAACCGGCATTTAGCAACAAATCCTGAGAAAATTGCCACTCTGATAAAGAAAAAATACCGCCCCTGAAAGTGCGAAAATCCGGCAGTAAGAATTCAAAGCCGCCACGCTTATTTACCTGCCATTGGACATTTCCTCCATATATTGTTTTCCATTCTTCTGAAATATGATCTTCATAATGAGCATTAAGGCTGATTGTCTGCAATTCCAGTTCAAGGGCCAGTGTGTTCCCGGGATCTATTTGTGAACTGGGAATGCTGTGGAATTCGGGAAAAGAAAACTCTCGCCTGAGGTTGCGCTGATACCCAATATTGATATCGAGGTGGTCTTCCCCTAAATACAGGGTCTGGTGAAACAGAACCCGGTAGTGGTCAACTTCCTGTTTTGGGATATCAATGTCGCGGTTGTTGCCATCATCCGTGAGGGCGTAACTGCGGGGTATACCGACGGCACCGGAAAAAAGGCCTGCATCGAGAGAATAGTGACCAAATAAAACCCGGGTGATGCCCCAATCGCGTTGCAGTCCCATGGTTATTCTCAGGTTTTCCTCCTCTCCTGCTGTATTTTTGAGCCTGTTGTTTAAAATAGGTAACGTAAAAGAGTTGTAAACGAACTGATCAGCAGGGACCCGGTAGTCGGCAAAATCCTGTCGGCTGTATCGGGCTGATAAAAAGATGTCTTTGACATTTATGGCCACATTTGCTGAACCGCCCCAGTGATCATTGTTTGATTTGTAAATCCCCTGAATACTTCCAGCCAAAGTATTTTTGGTAATAATCCGTCCCGGCATGACATTGATAACCCCTCCAAGTCCATCAGAACCGTACTGGAGTGAGGCCGGTCCCTTGATGATCTCCACACGCTCCACATCGTATTGATCAATTTCCAGGCCATGATCTGATCCCCATTGATGGCTTTCCTGCTTGACACCTTGCTGATTGACTATGATCCTATTCGAAGAGAGCCCCCGAATGACGGGTTTCGCAATACCTACTCCTACATTTATGGCACTAATGCCGGGGAGTTTTTCTATTGATTTGGCAAAAGTGCCTTGTCGGTTTTGTTCAAGGAATTTTTCGGAGAAGTGTTCAGCGGCCAGGGTCATTTCCTGTTTGGCGTGTTCTTCAACTATGACTACGGTTTCCAATACTTCTTCCTGGATAGTAAGGTTAATTCGTAAGTGGTCTAAAGGTTTTTCCCCAATCTTGATATTCATCATTTTGGGCTGAAATCCAATAAAACTTACTTTGAGGGTGTAATCACCTTTCTCCAGACCTGAAAAGGAAAAAAATCCTTCCTCATTGCAACTGACCCCAATGCTGTCCGGTAATAAAAGTACACTCGCACCAGGAAGCGATAAATCCTCCTCATCGTATACCGTGCCACTGATTTGCTGCCCCGAAAGAAAAAATGGTAGAATTAAAATGAAACCAATAAGAAAAAATAGTCGATAGTCTCTCATAACACAAAAGTAAAGTTAAATTTTGCAACAAAGTTGCATTAGTGTGTATATTTGTAAAAAAATTCATGAAAATATTTAAAGAGCCATTTTCAACAGGCAAAGAACAACATATTACATTGGAGAGTTTTGTGTCTTTGAATTTTGGCAAGTCAATCCTTTTGTTTCTTTTCCTCATGGTAATGGTGGGTTTTTCCTCCTGTGGAACGGATGATGTCGACGTCGCTTCTCCGACTATGGAAATTCTCGATCTTGATCCGGACCCTGTTGCAGATTTCATATGCGGTACTCAGGAGGATACCGTTTTTAATCTCAAAGACGGGGAGACACTCCTGTTTTCAGTGATTTTCCGGGATGATGTAGCTCTGTCTCAATACAAAGTTGATATCCACAATAATTTTGATTGCCACGGTCATGGAGGGGCGTCCACACCCGGTATATCTCTACCCAATGTTTCTAATCAGACGGAAGATTGGTCTGTTCTTGAAATTGTGGATTTGGATGGGCAAGAGCAGGCGGTATCCAGAGAATTGGACGTGCCCGAAAATGTAACAGCCGGGTTTTATCATTTTCAGATCCAGGTTATTGATGAATCCGGAAATGACAACCCGCTGGCAAATTTTTACAGCTTGAAAATTTTGAACTCCAAGGATGAGGTTCCTCCCACAATTTCCGTAACAGAACCAGCCGGCAGTTTTGAAATAGCCAAGGGCCAGGAAATTCATTTTGAGGGAGAAGTTTCAGACAATTATTCACTGAGTGAGGGTGGAAACGGAATATTGTTCCTGACCTATACGGATCTTAGTTCAGGAAATACCTTTACTACCTCTGCAGTAATAGCATTTGATGACTCCGTTGATAAAGAATATCAATTCAGTTTTGACTATGAAGTACCCAACACTTTGGTTTCCGGTGATTTTATATTTACCCTGCGATTACATGATGGGTACCGAAATGTTGCTGAACCTGTTAATTTTGATGTGACGGTGACAGATTAATTAGACAGAGGGTACGGGTGAACAAAATTGCCCATTTTAGCTCAATCATGGAAATCCAAATCAAAACTAAGAAAGACAATCCTCACATTGACCGATCAATATTAGTTCCGCAGAGTCTATTTTGTGGTTGGGGACTTGTGGAATCGATACCTCGATAGATATACATTCAGTCTTGCCACAATTCCGACACTGAAAATGAGGATGGATGTCATGGTGGTGTGTAGCAGAACATCCCTTGCATCTCGCATACCACTTCAGCCCGTTTTGTCCTGTAAAAGAGTGTACCATGCCCTCATCTTCTAATCGTTCCAGAATACGATAAACAGTGGTTTTATTCATTTCTTCCTGAAACCGTTCTACTAATTCTACCACGGAAATAGCATCGCTGGTTTGCTCAAACTCGTTGAGCAAAGTCTTGACCGATTTTGTTTTTCTGATAACTCCCATATCACAAAACTAATGCAACTTACTTGCATAAGCAAATTGTTTTTTTATTTTTGCAACTGAGTTGCATTAATAATTACCATTTATGATTAAAATTCAAAACGCTTCTAAATTATTTAAAGGAACACCAGCTGTTCAGAATCTGACACTTCAGGTTAAAGAGGGTGAAATTTTGGGCCTTCTGGGAGCAAACGGGGCGGGTAAATCCACTACAATAAATATGTTACTGGGCTTTCTGACCCCTGATTCGGGGACGGTAAGTATAAACCAGATGGAAACATCTCAAAAGGCGAATGAAGTTCGCAAGTTGATTGGGTATATTCCTGAGAATGTGAACTTGTATCCCCATTTGTCAGGCCTGGAGAACCTGGATTATTTCTGCCGATTGGCCGGTTTGAAATATTCAAAAGACCAATTGCATGAATTTCTTACTGACTGTGGATTACAAAATGATGCACATCATAAAAAAGTGTCAGGCTATTCAAAAGGAATGCGCCAAAAAGTAGGTATTGCTATTGCCTACGCCAAAAAAGCACAAGTTTACTTATTGGATGAGCCTGCCAGTGGTTTAGACCCACTCGCCAGTAATGAGTTATCTGATTTGCTAAAAAAACTGGCTGCTGAGGGAGCCACTATTTTAATGGCTTCCCATGATATTTTCCGGGTTCGGGAAGTGTGCCACCGCATTGGTATTCTAAAACATGGCGAACTGGTCAAAGAACTTCGCAGTGAGGAGGTGAGTGCCAACGAATTGGAAAAACTGTATTTGGAATTCATGAAAAATTAAGATGTGCTATGAGGCAAATTATCAAAAATGAATGGCAGATTCTTTTTCGAAACCGGGCATTGCAGGGGATTAGTTTAGGTTTTCTCCTGATTCTTTTGCTATCTGTTTTTTTAGGTCATCTTCAGATAAAAAAACAAACGGAGCAATATAGTGCTGCAAAGGATCATCTTCGTCAGCAGTGGGAAAGTTTAAATGCGATGAATCCGCACAGTGCTGCTCATTATGGCACTTATGTGTTTAAACCTTCTAATTTGTTAAGCAGTCTCGATGAAGGTGTGAACAGTGTCACCGGCAACGTACTTAGGGTGGAAGGTCATGTTCAAAATGAGATGGTTTATTCGGAAGCTTCACAAATGCAGACGGTTTCCAAGTTCGGTAAGCTCAAAAGTTCACTGTTATTACAATATATCCTCCCGTTATTATTGATATTTCTGGGTTTCCATAGTATAAGTAGTGAAAAGCAAAGCGGACGGCTTAGGTTGTTGGTCTTGCAAGGGGCCCGGCCATCATCAATCGTTTGGGCAAAAACCGTTTCGGTCTGGCTTTATGGAATCGGACTTTTGACCTTGACCGTATTGGTTTATGCTTTTTTTAACCTGCAAAGTATAAATGCGGAAATAATCAACCGAACCCTGTTGTTCTTCTTTTCTTATGCTTTGTATTATTTCATCGTGAGTGGACTTACTGTTTATTTTTCCATCCGTTGGCAAAACGCCACTCTTGCGTTAACCACCATGGTTGGAGTCTGGATTTTATGGTCGATATTTTTGCCCAATATTCTCATGACTTCGGTAGAGAAATGGCATCAGTTGCCCAGTCGCAATGAGTTTCAAACCGCCATGAAGGAGGACCGATCCAAAGGTCTTGATGGTCACAATCCGTCAGATGAGCGCGCCAAAGAATTAGAGCAACAAGTTTTACAGGAATATGGTGTTGACAGTCTTTCACAACTGCCCATTAACTTTGATGGTATAAGAATGCAGGCCGATGAGGAATATGGCAACAAAGTATGGGATAAGCACTTTGGTGAATTGCGCACCGTCCTGGGGCAGCAGAAGAAAAGCTACCAACTTGCAGGCATTTTTAATCCATATATTTCTCTTCAAAATACAAGTATGGGTTTTTCTGCAAGTGACAATCTGCATCACCAGGAATTTTTATTACAGGTAGAAACCTATCGCAGAAATTTCATCAAACTACTCAATGATAAACACGCTTTCGGTGGCTCTAAAACAGGCGATTGGGGCTGGAAAGCCGACAATGATTTTTTCAGATCGGTTCCTGATTATGCTTTTCAGCCCATTGCCATTTCTACGGTCTTTCCAAATTATTTAATGGATTTACTGCTGTTGGTCGGTTGGTCATTATTTGTAAGCCTGCTGTTGATTTTTGGAACTAAAAAAATGCACATCCTATGAAAAATCTGACCATTTTCCTCTACGAATGGAAGCATTTTGTCCGCAGTCCGTTCAAAGTAATCGCCTTGCTGCTTTTTATTATTGCTGCTGTGTATGGATTACATAATGGAGCAAGTCTGTACTTTAAACAAGTTTCAGAAATTGAAAGAATTAATGAGCATATCGAAGAAGAAAGGCAAAAATACATTGCTTATTACGATGAAGGAAAGAAAGGCCCTGAGGAAAGACCCTGGATAAATATTGAAACTCCTTTTTGGGCGCTACGGTATAGTGGCACCTATCATTTTAAAACACCTTCACCGGCACAGGTCTATAGTATTGGACAAGCCGAGCAATACGGGTTTTATAAGCGGGTGACATCCACGGCCAGTCCTTACGACGCTGATATGACCATGGAAATCGCCAATCCGGAACGCATTCAGACAGGCACATTGGATTTCTCCTTTGCCCTGCTTTTTCTGCTTCCTTTACTGCTGTTAATTTTATTGTATGACCTGAAAAGCATGGAAGCAGAACAAGGGTTTTTGCCACTGATCGAAGTGCAATCTGCTTCAAAAAATGCATGGCTTTTGAGCAGAACATTTTTTTACGTTGCATTGCTATTTGTGGTGACCTTAGGGTTGTTTGTATATGGTGCAATGCTTACCGACGTATTTTCCTCAGCGGGTACGGCCTTTAGAAAAATGTTCTTGTATGGTTTTATTTATCTCCTTTTTTGGTCGGCTGTCTATTATTTCATTTTGAGGAGAGGCACGAGTGTTTTAGGTAATACCTTGAAAATGGTGGGAATTTGGTTAATAGTTGCTTTTATTATTCCTGCAACTATGCATCAATGGGTTAGTATAGAAAAACCAGCCAACCTCATGACTGAATTTATTGATGCGTCGAGAGAAAAAAGGCAGGAATTATATAATCTACCCGATAGTGTTTTTCAATCGATGGTGTACGAAATGTTCCCAGAAGTTGTGGATAGTCCAGGGGCTAAGGACAATACAAAAAGAAATCAAGCAATGAACCGTTCTACTTCTGCTTTGGTGAATGAACTGATGAAAAAAAGCATCGCTCCGATTGAAGCCGATAACCAGGCAAAAAACCAATTGATCCGGAATTCATATTGGTTCAATCCAATTGCATTCTTTCAAAATCGCATTAACGCCATTTCCCAAACACACTATGATGATTATCAGCATTATCGTGATGAAATCCAAACTATGGTTGATATTCAAATCCGCACTATGGTGCTGGATACCTGGAATGAAGTAAAAGTGGATAAGGCCAGGTATTTAAAATACCAAGAAATTATTATGCAATGAAAAACCGATCCATTTAGTGAGTCAATAAGAGAATGCATGACAACAAACAACCATTATTTTGATGTAATAATTATTGGCGGAAGCTATGCAGGGCTTTCAGCTGGATTGGCATTGGGGCGGGCGTTAAGAAAGACGTTAATCATTGATAGCGGATTGCCATGTAACAGACAAACGCCTCACTCACATAATTTCCTCACTCAAGACGGAAGCACTCCGAAACACATTGCTGAACAAGCCTTATTACAACTTGAAAAATACGGTACGATCAAATTTTTCAAAGGTCTTGCCATAACTGGGAAAAAAACAGAAGAAGGTTTTGAGATTAAAGTGCAAACAGGTAAAGTATTCGGGGCAAAGAAATTGATTTTCGCTACGGGTATCAGGGATTTGATTCCAGAAACAAAAGGCTTTGCAGATTGTTGGGGGATATCCATTATTCATTGCCCGTATTGTCATGGATACGAATACAGACAAAAAGCTACAGGTATTTTGGCTGATGGGTTATTTGGATATGAATTTTCCAAATTGGTGTTTAATTGGACAAAAAATTTAACATTATTCACCAATGGCAAATCTACACTCAGTGCCGAACAAACAGAAAAATTAAAGAGCCACCCCATAAAAATTGTTGAAACGGAAGTGGCAGAACTCGAGCATTCAAAAGGGAAGTTACAAAGTGTCCTTCTTAAGACTGGTTCAAAAATCCCCATCGAGGCATTGTACGCTAGAGTTCCTTTTATTCAGCACAGTAATATTCCTGAAAAATTGGGGTGCGAGATTACGGAACATGGCCATTTGAAAGTTGACCATTTTCAAAAAACAACAGTTCAGAATGTTTTCGCTTGTGGAGACAATGCTTCTCAATTGCGATCGGTAGCCAATGCAGTGGCAAGCGGGAACATTGCCGGTGCATTGGCAAACAGAGAACTCATTGAAAATGACTTTTAAACATAATCTAATTAACCTAAGTTGCGAGCCTGCCTCCTGACGATGGTAGGCAGGTTACGTGGTACGTGTTGCGAGTTGGATCAAAATAATTGATTTTTTCAATGATTCAGTAATAATCCTGAAGGAAAAGGAGCGTTTTTTGCTAAATTTCTTTAACCCGTTTCTTGAAACCTGTAACCCGCAACTTGAATTAATTAGGAAACTAACAGAAAAATGATATCAAAAGCAATCCCCAAATCAGATATGATTGGAGCTGTTGCAAGTGGTCTGTGTATGATTCACTGTGTAGCCACACCTTTTTTATTTATCGCTCAAAGTTGCTCTTTGAGTGGTTGTTGTGAATCCAGTCCCACCTGGTGGAGCTCGATCGATTATCTGTTCATCGGGATAACCTTCTTTGCTGTTTATCAATCCGGTAAGAAAACCAGTAAATCCTGGGTGAAATATGCTATGTATGCGACATGGGTAATATTGACAGCCTTGATAATAAATGAGAAGTTCGCCTATTTTTCGGTATCTGATCTTTGGAAATATGTGACAGCTTTCGGATTGATTTCCTTGCATTTATACAATCTGAAGTATTGTAGGTGTTCTGGGGAGGAATCCTGTTGTGTTGCCTAATTAACTCAAGTAACGATGCGACTTGAGTAAAAAACAAATTCCAATTTTCAACTCACAAAAATGTATTTTAATGTGTGTGGGTATGTTAGGTTGAAAGTTGGATCTTGAAAATTATTAAGAGGTTGTTTGTCGCAACTTAGATTAAATAAATGTTTTTCAGGTACAAAACCACAGGAAAAAAAAACGGTCATTTAATATGGTTAGCACAAATAATTTAACCTTCCAATATTCGGAATCCACCCGAATGTCCTTCCCCGACCTTAAGGTAGAGGCTGGTCAGGCTTTGTTAATATATGGCGAATCGGGCTGTGGTAAAACAACTTTATTGCATTTATTGGCAGGCTTAAGGAGGCCGACAAATGGCCAGGTTATTATTGAGGATGACACGGTTTCAGATTTTTCTTCCGCTCAAATGGATCAATTCAGAGGACAGAACATAGGAATTGTTTATCAGCAGGCTTATTTCATCGAGTCACTTTCCGTTTGGGATAATTTATTGATTTCACCTTATGCAACGGATAAAAGTAAAGCGAAGGCCATTGCCGGTCGGTTGAATATTGGAGGATTGTTATCCAGATACCCCAATCAGCTAAGTGTGGGACAACAACAAAGAGCTACCATAGCAAGGGCTGTAATGAATGCCCCGAAGCTGATTCTAGCTGATGAACCCACAAGTGCCCTGGACAACAAAAATTGTACACAGGTATTAGGCCTTTTGATGGAGGAAGCCAAAACCAACGATGCTGCCCTGGTCATTGTAACCCACGATGATCGGTTACGATCTGAGATCAGTGATTGTTTAGAACTAAATGTCATTGCCAATTAACAGGAAATCGGATGCTTGGTAAAATAGCCTGGAAAAATATTATTTACAAACCACTGAATTCGGCGCTGTGCGTCAGTTTGCTGCTCTTTGGTGTTGGTATTATCTCTTTATTGTTGTTGATCCAACACCAAATGGAGCAAAAGTTTGAAAGAGATTTAAAGAATATTGACCTGGTAATAGGAGCCAAGGGCAGCCCGTTACAGCTTGTACTCTCGGCCATTTATCATCTGGATGCGCCTACCGGTAATATCAAGTTAGCTGAAGCCCGTAAGATAATGAATAACCCAAAAGTGGAGGAAGCCATACCCCTGGCTTATGGTGATTCCTACCAGGGTTATCGTATTTTGGGAACCACTGAAGGCTATCTAAATAAATACGATGCTCAGTTCGAAGAAGGACGAGCTTTCTCCAAAACTATGGAAGTAACGCTTGGTGCTGATGTTGCCCAAAAAACAGGATTACAGGCGGGAGCTGTTTTTTTGGGAACCCACGGCGAGGCAAAAAAGGGACATGTCCACGAAAACCACCCTTATACGGTAGTTGGAATTTTGGAGAAAACAAATACGGCCCTGGACCGACTGATCCTGACCAATGTTGAAAGTGTTTGGCAGGTTCATGCGCACCAGGATGTCCACGATCATACGGATGTAGACGGCCACAACCATAACCATGACCATGCGGATGAAGATGGTCGCGGCCACGACCAAAATCAGGAGGATGCTGAGATTATCAATACAGATGAAGACATGGAGATCACGGCAATTTTATTGAAGTATAAATCGAAAAGGGCGGTTCTCAACATGCCACGGATCATTAATGAGCAAACCAGCATGCAAGCTGTTTTACCAGGACTGGAAATTAACCGACTGTTTTACATGCTCGGTGTTGGTGCTACAACCTTGAAGCTGATTGCGGGAGGTATTATGTTCATTGCTGGATTTAGCGTGTTTTTTGTACTGTACAGCAGGTTGCGGGATCGCAAGTATGAGCTGGCACTGATGAGGTCGGTAGGATACCGTCCAAGACATTTGTTTGGACTGTTAGTCTTTGAGGGGTTGTTACTTGCTGCCCTCGGCTACATTTTGGGATGGCTGTTGAGCCGGGTTGGCATTTATTTTATTAGCAGACAAGCGGAAAGTGATTTTAACCTTCAATTTGGAGCAGGATGGGTGCCGGGAGAAGAGTGGTTATTGTTGCTTACCTTTTTAGTTGGAATTGTATCTGCCTTATTGCCTGCCTGGAAGGCTATGCGGATGGACGTTTCAGCCATCTTGTCAGAAAGTTGAACTTAAAATGATTAAATATTTAAAAATCGTTTTTATGGTTTGCCTGTTGGTCGCTTTATTCACACGAGATAAAATCTGTGAACACCTTGGATTTGGACAATCAACATATCATGAGGTGTCGATAAAACCACCAATACAACCTGAAGATTCAATTGAAAAAGAGGTCTCGCCTGAAAACGACTATTTTGTTGATGACAATATTTACCGTTGGGATGATGAATTAATTGACTGGGTTATGACTGAACAAACGCAGGGTTTTCAGGCTCAGCTTGTTAATACTTCCGCTGTAAATCATCCAATGTCGAAACCCATTGAAGTAGATTGGAAGGTATTAATGGATATTGAGTACAGGCTTAAATATTTCGCGGAAATTGATATGGAGATGTATGCTCCGGTATTCCCTGAAGCTGTTAAAGCACTTAACGGAAAGGAAGTGATCATCGAGGGTTTCGTCATTCCCTTTGATGAGGAAGGAGAGTTCCTGTCCTTGTCCTACAACCCTTATGCTTCCTGTTTCTTTTGTGGGAAAGCAAGTCCTGCTTCTGTGATCAGCATGTATTTAAAGGATAAACGCAAGCGATACAAAATGGACGACTTTAAGAAGTTCAAAGGCACTTTACATTTAAATCATGATGACCCCGACGAATTTTACTATATTCTTCGAAATGCCAAAGAAGTAAAAGAGTGAATGTTGTGATGAATTTTCCGCTCCGACAAGGCAAGGCCTTCTCCCTCCTCCCCAGAGCTGGCGAAAAGGCATCACCTTGGGTAAATTTTTATTTCATGATTTAGTCTTTCTTTTCACAATATCTCTTCAAAGAAAAAACCGTAAAGTGAAAAATCGAAATATTCCTAAATTTGCACCCGCAATTAAGTTTTCAAACAAAAAATACACCCAATGAAAAAATTGACATTTACGCTTTTTCTCTTTGTTTTAATGAATCTCGCCTATGGCCAGACCTGGACGCGGCTGGCGGAAATTACGGAAGGTACACCTACCAGCCCAGGTGGTTTGGGACAGGTGTTTCTCGGGAAAGTAATGAGTGACGGAAATCTGTACTTCAGAGGCTCCGGAAATGGCTCCCGCAAAGCTATCTGGAAAACCGACGGCACCGTGGCCGGAACGAATAAAGTAGTCGAGGAAGCAAACACCTTCGGATACAACTGGGATCAGATTTTCATGACCGAAGTCGGCGTGCTGATCAACGAAGATGACGTCTGGAAAATCCTGCAGCCCGGGAATACTTCTTTTACAACGGTGTCAGGACTGCCTGCAGAATCCATTCATCGAATTTCCCGCAGTACCGATGATGATTACTTTGTTACTACCCAAAGAGACGGCCAATACATTTTATTTTCTGCTAATAGCACATTGACCAGCTTTACGGAAATTGGAGCTTTTCATTCTACAGCGAATTTTATGGAACTCTATTCGGGAACGGAGGGAGCTATCATTTTTAGCTCAGATGGTTTTGTCGGAGACTCTCCTAAAGTTTACCTGAGCGATTCCGGAGAAATGCAGGGCATTGGAGATTATTTATCCTCCTTGTCATTGACGCTAAATACCTTCACTTACGGATATATCTACGATAAATTCATGTTTGTTTCCTTTAAGGATGACAACAATTTCTTTCAGCACAAAGTCATTGATATGAGCTCCGGTCAGGTGGAAGATTTTCAGTTTATCCGAGAGCCGGTTGATTATTACAATTATGATGGAAAGTTGATCATCGTTACTGAAACGGAGGTAGTTTCTTTTGATCCGGTAACCATGACACATCAGGAGCTATTTGATGATGTTTATCCTTTTACTGTAAGTGCCATCAATGGCGATAAGGTATACTGCATAGGCGATAATAACAACAACGAGCAAAACATCGTTGAGGTAGATCTTACCAATGGAACGGCTAACTTTTTACCGGGAGCCTTAACCGGCCTTTTTCACTATAACTGTAAGATGACCTGGTACCAGGATGAGTTCTATTACCTGACGAGAGGAGATTATACTGTTTTGATGAAGTACAACTTCAATACCAATGAACCGGAGGAAGTCCATACATTATCTGAAACCACCGGAGCCACCATTGGCCATGCCCTGGAGGTCGTTAATGATGAATTGGTAGCGAGTATTCGGGAAGGGTTCATTCAGCATGAATTATATGTTGCCGGAGATGGTGGTGTGTCGAGTACTTCAAATATAAATGTAAAATATCTTGACGCTTTCCCTACCGTTGCAGATGAGTATATTACTTTGAATGCAACAGAGGATTTGAATATTTTCAATGGAGTTGACGTAACGATCATTGATTCCTTTGGCAAGGTGGCCAGGGTGTCAACTTTGAAAAGTAACAGGATGAATGTTGCTGATTTAACGGTGGGTATTTATGTTGGAATTATCAGCGTTGATGGGGAAGTTTATCAGTTTCGTTTTGTGAAGGAATAGGTTTTAGGGTCAGTACCAGTTGGTATTACCAGGCTTTTTTAACCGCAAGTGAAACAAAGTTTCATCCCGAATGAGATTTTATATTGAATGTACACTCAGTGTCGGGAGTTCGCGAAGAAGCGCTAAGACCGCAAAGACGATTGAACGAAAAAGCTATGGAATTAATATCAGTTCTCCTCAGCTGAAGACTGCCAACTGGTGCTGCCAACTGAAATATTAAACCGGAAAGGTCACAAGGAAGCGCAAGGTTCGCAATGTCCAATTTTATAATAGCCCCTAGAACCAGTAACTTGTAATCAGCAACCAGCAACCAGTAACCAGTAACTGGCTTCATCAACACCCATCCGTTATCACAATTTCATGGCGAGGTAATCTATATGTCCGGTCCACCGTCATGAAGATCAGGGAGTCTCCCCGTTCGCATTTTTTTAGAATATCTTCCAGGTCCACCTCAAAGATGGTTTCGGTGGCGTACATCCACAGGGTATTGGATCGCCAGTCTTTGATCCCAACTTTAAATCCGATGTTGTGAACAGGCTTGAGTTCATCCCCGTTTCTTTCAATGGTAGCGATGGAAAGCTTGCCTTTAGCTGATGGGGAAAGGGTCAGCGGTCCATCGGGGGAGTCGTATTGGAAAATGGATTTTCCGTTGTGCAGGATGGCGGTAAAGGTCTTATAGTGCAGGTCTCTTTTTTCAAAATCGAGTAATTTGAGTGATTGGGCATTGATTGAAAAAGTCAATCCGAAAAACAGCAGCAGGAAAAGGCTGATTCTATTAACGTGCATGGAGGCAGATTTTTATTGAGGTGAAAAATTTCTCCGGCGAATTTCAGGGGTTTTAGCTTTAAAAGCCAGGATCTTTTGTAAAACTATGTAAAGGAGGTGTAAAAAGAGGCTTATTCATCTTGAATGTCAAGCCAGTCTTCAAGGTGGCTTCCATCCACATCTCCGATTTTAATGGCAATGAGATTTACATTTTGTTGTTCACTCCAATCGCATAAATCCACATTTTCAATGTGAGCGTCAAAATCGTGAACCCATGGTTTGTTTGGGTTAGGAAAAACGTATTGCTGGTCTACGAATCTCCAGCTTTGATTGTTAGGAAAATGATCATTGATTCCCAACAGGGCTTTACGTAAAAGAATAATATCGAGGACTGAAATATTTTCTGAATTATTTACATCAGCTGCGATCAATGACCAAGGACCCGAAAGAGTTTCTATGTTCAAGATATGTTTTTGAATTTTTATTATATCAAAAGTAGAAACACCCAGAAGCAAGTCCTCATTTGATGATGGAACTATAGGAACATGATCATCATAATCAATAATCTCAACCCACCTAAAAAGATATCTGCCAAAGTGATTTGTTGGTTTGGCAGGCATATCGTTAATTTGGATGTTGAAGTTGTTCAAGGTTGTTTCAGGAGACGACCAACTGAAAATTCTTCCCCAGATTTTGAAATAATCCGGGAGCGTTTCAAATGTTTCATAATTATTAATGAAATCTGTATAAGCCATCTCAGTTACATTGGGAATTACGTCCCCTTTTAGGGTGTCGTTTATATAGTATAAACTCTTTACATCACAGCCACCGGTTTCGTAATAATTGGTCTCATTGTAAACACCATATTGGTGTAATTTAAACAGCATGGTATCTCCAATAAAAGTATAAATCAGGCTTCCATTGCAGCTAACACCATCACTTCCCCATAAGACTAAAGTGTCTTCTAGTATATTGCCATTTAATTCCTGTAATATCTCAACAGTAAGTTCTTCATGAACGTTTATAGGGGCCGGGCCAGGAACATAAGCAAAGTCTAAAACTTTGACCAATACAACGTTTTGGTACGTGTCAGAACCTCCGCAAAAAACGGACCCGCTATGACAACACTGACAACCAAAAGCTTTTGAAAAAAACAGAAAATTAAAAATCACAAAAGCAACAATTCGTAACATCATTTTCATTTGTGGGAGTTTATTGGTTTTAAAAGATCAAATTTAAACGAAATTGATATGAAAATCCATTTTAAAAAGTGCATAGTGCACAATGCAAGGTGTAAAGTTTAGAATTTTTTATTTCTGAAACAGCCTGAAACTCCTGAAACAACATAAAACCCTTTGAACCCCTCACCCCTGGCCCCAGAGGGGCCTAATCCCGGTAACAGCCAAGGCTGAGACCGGATGCGTGCCAGAGGTACGCAATAACGCTACAGGCCAGAAAAAATAACAGGGGAACTTGTGCATCTATCCTAACACAATACTTTTCCGACTCTGAGGGTAGCAAAGGTAAGATTGCGTACTTACAGCACGCTCTGGTTTTCGGCATGCTTAGCCGTTACCGGGATTGGCCCCCGAATGGGGTCAGAGGAATAAGTAACCAGATAACATCCCTCAATCCTCCTCGCCACAAACCAGCTCCAAACAGGTAATTTCCGGCCGCATTCCCAGTCTTCCCGGAAAACCCAGCCAGCCCAGGCCGTGATTGACGTACAAATATTGCTCCCCTTCCTGATACAGTCCCGACCAGTGTTCGTACTTGTACTGAATAGGGCTCCACTTTCGGTTTTTAAGATTAATACCCGCCTGCATACCGTGGGTGTGCCCAGACAAGGTAAGTGCAATGTTCGTGTCCCGAATGACTTCTTCTTTCCAGTGAGAGGGGTCGTGGGAGAGCAGTATTTTGAAAGGGGTGTTTTGAATATCTTCCAGGGTTTTTTCCAGATCTCCGTATTGTTTGAAGGGTGGATGCCCCCAGTTTTCTACTCCGGCAATCGCCAGTTGCTGGCCTTCTTCTTCGATAATGACCGATTCATTCAACAGCAGTTTGAATCCAATTTTATGGAAGAAATACTTGATCAATTCAAAATTCCTTTCTTTTTTCTCGGGACGATCCCAGGTGGAGTAGTCCCCGTAATCATGATTGCCCAAAACGGCGAATTTCCCTTTTCTGGCTTCCATTTTACTAAGCGTACTTTCCCAGCCTTTCAGTTCCCATGCAAAATTGTTGACCAGGTCGCCGGTGAAAAAAATATAATCTGCCTCCAGTTGATTGATGAGCCTGATAGCCCGGTCGAGGACGTGATATTTGTAGTTGAAGCTTCCCAGGTGCAGATCCGAAATGTGTATGATCTTTAATCCGTCAAATGAATTCGGAAGGGATTTAAATTCAATGGTTAAGTGTTTGACCTGAAAAAGATATAGAGTCCTGAAAATCCCATGTACAATGATGAAAAATGGCAGAAAACCGGCAAAGACTCCTGCAAGTGGAATAAAAAGAAAAGATTCCTGTTCCGTCAAAACGCTATTCGTAAAATAAAGCGAGCTGATCACTACAACAAAAATGAGTTTTGGGATAATCGAAGAAACGGTCAATCCATAAAGGGAAGTGATCAGTAAATATTTGCGTCGCGCCGGAATTCGATCAAGTCTGACCTTGAGCCAGAGGATCGCCAGGATCAGTCCGGCAGTAAAAGTCCAAAATGCGATTTTTATGCCATTTTGAAATAAACCGGAAAATGGTTCTAAAATATCCCAAAGCCAGATAAAAGCCATGACATCTATGATCAGGATAGCTAAACATAACAGCAAAATGGTATAAAATGGAAACGACTTCATCATAATATCACGATCCTTTGGATTCCACTTTTTTTAATCTTCTTTTGTCTCTTAACGCCCAGTAAATGCCTTTTACTCCGGACACCCAGGTGTCATACATGAAAATGAGTATGATCTCCTCAATAGTTTCCAGCAATGCCAGGGCGATCATAACGTAAAACAGCCAATAAACCGGACCAAAGAAGAGCAACCATAAGATGAAAATTCCCTGAACGATGGCAGAAAGCTTGGCCAGGTAGGTGTGGAAAGCCGTGGCTTTTCCGTATTTTCCAAACGCAATTAACATCTGGATGATGTAAGGAACAAAAACCAGCAGGATGAGAATATAGTTGGCCCTAATGAATTCAAACTCAAAAAAAATCAAGCCTAAAACAGCTACCGTAAAGTTAACCTGGTCACCGAAGGAGTCGAGCTGGGAGCCTCTGGGGCTGGTGATTTTCAATCTTCTTGCCACAAAGCCGTCCAGCATGTCGGTGCAATAGGTAAAGACAAGTAACCAGGTGAAAATCAACCTTTCATCGAGCAGAATAAGGAGAAAAAGCACCGGAGCCAGGGCGATCCTGGAAAAAGAGATCCAGTCAGCGATGTTATAGTTTTTGAAGGTAAGCATGATCTACGTTTTTGAAGTGAAACAGATGTGTCCTGGTCAACGCAGATTCTCTTTAGGGGTAGAATGTCCTGGCTTTAATATTAAAGGTTTTTTGGCTTTAAAGCCAGTTTTTAGCCCTATATTTTATCTAAAAATGAATACCTTTGGATCACTTCTCAACAAGCCTGAAAGCTGAAATCAGGTTAAATCAATAAAAAAAATATCATGAAGATAATTTCCTACAACGTCAATGGAATTCGTGCGGCCCTCAAAAAAGGGTTTGTGGATTGGGTAGCTGCCAATGATTTTGACGTGATCTGTATCCAGGAAACCAAAGCGCAGCCGGATCAGGTGGACGTTTCCGCTTTGAATGATCTGGGATATAAGGACTATTGGCACTCTGCTGAAAAAAAAGGATATAGCGGATTGGCCATTTTTTCAAAAATTGAACCCGACCGTGTTGTGGAAGGTTGTGGAATGGATATTTATGATCGGGAAGGACGCGTTTTGAGAGCCGATTTTGGGGAGGTTACCCTGATCAACTCCTATTTTCCTTCCGGAACTTCAGGAGATGAGCGGCAGGCATTTAAAATGAAATACCTCGATGATATTTTTGAATGGGTGCACGATTTGCTGAAGGAAAGGCCAAAAATGATCCTTGTCGGAGATTACAATATTGCCCATCAGGAGATTGATATCCACGATCCTGTGCGTAATAAAAAGAACTCCGGATTCCTGCCTGAAGAAAGAGAATGGATGAGCAAATGGTTCGACAATGGGTTTACGGATTCATTCAGATACCTCAACCCGGAACAGGTTCAATACAGCTGGTGGACCTACCGTGCCAATGCCAGAGCCAATAACAAAGGGTGGCGCATCGATTATCAGTCAGTAACCAACAATTTGCAGGATAAATTAAAAGCTGCTCAACAACTGACAGATGTGGTGCATTCCGATCACTGTCCTGTTTTTTTGGAAATTGACATTTAGCATGATTGAGATAAAAACCGGGGATATTCCAACGGTTGTTGGGCTATCACGACAGTTGCCGGAATTTGTTGATCCCGCTGGGGAGGATGAATATCACCGGAGGTTGCATGGAGTCAGGAATTTGATTTTGATAGCGTTTGATGGACATAAACCTGTTGCATTCAAGGTTGGATATGAAAGAGAAGATTATTTTTATTCCTGGATGGGGGGTGTTTTACCGGAATATCGAAAAAAAGGACTTGCGAAAAAGCTTGCAGATGTTCAGGAGGAATGGGCGCGTAAGGAAGGATTTGAAACCCTGATCTTTAAAACGAGGAACCAGCATAAGGCAATGCTCCTATTCGCTTTGAAAAACGGATTTGAAATTATTGGATTTTCCGAAAAAGAAGAGACCTCAGCCAACCGAATTCTTTTAAAAAAGGTTCTTTAGTGGACACTTTTTGTTTAATTTGCTTGTCGTTATTTTAAACTTAGTCTTAGCTTAATAAAACACCAATCAGATATGCGTATTTTTTCTTTGATACTGGCGCTCTTTTTGCTTACGGGTACTGTTGTTGCTCAGGACTTTTCTTTTGGCTTTAAGGCAGGGCTCAATTTCTCAAAACTGGATGGTCCTTCCGAAATGGATGGCAATGGCAGTGAACAGGAGCAAATAGATTTTACAAGAGGATTTCAATTCGGTCCGATCTTCAACCTGAAGTTCAATGATTTTTTTGGAGTACGGGCGGAATTGTTGTATTCCCAAAAGGGAATGGATTATAGTTATAATGGTCAATCATTTTGGATTTTTTACCCGGAGGTAGGAGATCCGCTTTATCATAGTGGCGGTAACCGTAATATGAGGTTGTTTCTTTCCAACTCCTATTTGGACCTTCCGTTAACTGCAGTGGTTCGTTGGAACAGGCTGGAATTTTCGGCCGGTGTCAATGTTGGCGTTTTACTCAGTTCAAAAGCAACGGGAGAGGTTACCTATACTGGTCCGAACATTGATCCGTTCACCATTGCTCTTGAATTCAATTATGGAAAAGATGAAGTATCTGCTGATCCGGGACTGAATCCAATGGTTACCAATGTAACGGGACAAACCATGCTCATTCCTAACCAGGCAGGAGCTCATTATGCAGCTTTTGGGACGGATGATAACTTGTACAAAGCACTTGATTTTGGTTTGAATGCAGGTATGTCATTTTATTTGAGCAAGGGTCTTTTTGTAGGGGTGCGTGCCAATTTTGGTCTGATGGACGTTTCACGGGAAGAACAGGATCTTAATTCTACCTTTCTTGCCGATGATAATACCTTTTTAACTAAAGATGATGTTGATAAAAACCTGAGTATTCAGGCTTCTGTGGGCTTTAGTTTTTAGAATAATAGTGTTAAAATGACGCTTTCTTCTTTAATTTGCATTTGTCATGGAAATGTAAATTTCTTAAATATGGGGAATTGGTTTATGAAAATATTTTACATTTGCTGACGTGCAAAATTTAAAAATTATGTGTGGGCACACAGTGCGCTGGTTGCCAAAGAAAAATTTGAGTGATTTTTGCGGTAAAAAGTTTATTTTTTTTTGGAAAATACAGATAACTAGTATACATTTGCAACACAACAACGAAGATAATTTAATCTAAGATAGTTTTCATTTGGTTTTTTGGGGTTATACAAGAGGCGTTCGTCCAAACGATCGCCTCCTTTTTTTTATAGGCCCTTCTTTTCTTAAAAATCATTAGTTTTTCAACCCGAAATAGTGGAAGATCGCATCCAAAAATGGAGGTTAATTCTGGGAGCCAAAGCCGACCCAAAAGGGGCTGTTGGACTGCAGGATAATCAGGTGGAAATGGATGCTGTTCTGGAAGCTTTGTACGATAATGACCGTAAAGGCAGCCTGGGGAGATCCAACCCCAGAATTAACCGGTGGTTGGGAGATATTCGAAAATATTTTCCGTCGCCAGTGGTTCAGTTGATGCAAAGAGATGCACTTGAGCGTTTGGATTTGAAACAAATGTTGCTGGAGCCCGAATTGCTGGAAACCGTTGTACCGGATGTTAATCTGGTGGCTACCTTATTATCCCTTAACAAAGCCATGCCGGATCATTCCCGTGAAACGGCCCGAATGGTAGTCAGAAAAGTGGTGGAGGAATTGGAGGAAAGATTATTCAACCCTGTTCGCCAGGCTGTTTCTGGTAGTTTAAACCGATCTGTGCGAAATTTTAGACCGAAATGGAATGAGATCAATTGGAACGCGACCATCCGTTCAAACCTCAAACATTATCAGCAGGATTACAAGACTATTATTCCGGAAAGGCTTGTTGGTTATGGTAGAAAAGGCCATGAATTACGACATATCATAATAGTTCAGGATCAAAGTGGATCCATGTCAACCTCTGTTGTCTATTCGGGCATAATGGCTTGCGTATTGGCTTCTATCCGGACATTGAAGACCCATATGGTGGCCTTTGATACCAAGGTGGTGGACCTGTCTGAATACCTGAATGACCCTGTTGATCTGTTGTTTGCTACTGAATTGGGAGGGGGTACGGATATTCACAAGGCCCTGGTTTACACAGAGTCATTGGTCCGAAAACCGGAAGATACCATTGTGATCCTGATCAGTGATTTGTTTGAAGGAGGAAATAAGGAACAGATGTTGAAAAAAGTGGCGCAATTACAGCAAAGCGGTGTGAAGTTTATCAGCCTTCTGGCGCTGAATGACGAAGGTGCTCCGGCCTATGATCGCGATCTGGCTGAAAAACTTGCGGCTATGGATATTCATGCTTTTGCCTGTACTCCTGATAAATTCCCTGAGGTCATTGCGGATGCCCTCAAAAAGTAGCGCAGACTTTAGTCTGCTATTTTATACCTCCGCAAAAGCGTTGCTCCCAAAAAAAGGCCTGAAGGCCTATGCACTCTGCTGTTTGACCTCACCTCCGCCCTGAAGGACGGAGCAAGAAATAATGTTTCCCATAAATTTAAATTGTAGAAAAAAATAGAGCTCAGACGGAGAATGCCATCTACCTGGGCCAGAACCGCGCATTCGCCACCGGCGCGTCCATACCAAAAAAATCAACAGCTCTTCGATTCGCATCTTTTTCCACCTTCAGATTGTGGTGATTGCTGGGATAAAAAGCTGCACTGCATAAACTCGGGAAACCAACTTTCCAATAAAAATTCAGGAATCCCATTTGGTTGTATTGCAGGAAATGTCCGTATTCATGTTGCTTCAGCGCAGCAGAGGCACCTCTGTAAACCAAGATGCCAAAAGGAGGGATGCAGATGCCCATTCCCTTTTTCAGCCACCTCGTTTCAATGATGGTAATACCCGGAAAATCGTTGTCGGTCATGGTTAATATCAGATATTCTTGGGGTTTAAAATACAATAAAAATTAAAAATTTGTAGTTTCGCTTGAAGAACTTTTATAGTACAAAGCTGTTAATAAGAAGCTTTGTAGTATCATTTTTTCAAACAAAAAAAGTATCAATGAAGACCATTTTTTCTTTTTGTTTTGCCATGATCCTGGCTACAGTAACCATGGCACAAGCTTCACCCGTTGGCGTATGGAAGACCATTGACGATGAAACAGGTAAGGCTAAATCCTATGTTGAGATCTATAAAAAAGACGGTAAATTTTTCGGAAAAGTCACTAAATTATTGCTCAAGCCGGCAGATACCGTATGTGAGAAGTGTCCCGGGCCACTTAAAAATAAACCCGTAATCGGGATGGTTATCCTGAAGGACCTTAAACCTTACAAATATTACTGGAAATCAGGGACTATCCTGGATCCGGCAAATGGCAGTAGCTACGGTTGCAGCATGTGGTTCGAAGATGAAAAAGAGGACGAATTGAAAGTCCGGGGTAAACACTGGACCGGTCTCTACAGAACCCAGACCTGGTACCGGATAAAAACTTAATACTGGTTGCTGGTCCCGGCATTGCGTGCCCCGGATGTCGCCCCGACCTAACGGTATGGGATTTCGCTACGCTCAACTTTGCTCCATTGCTGGTTACCAGTTACTGATTAGTTAAAAAGGGATCTGCCTGTTATTAGGCAGATCCCTTTTTAACTAATCAATTTTAATCCTTGCGTCCCTTGCGCACCTTGCGGTTAAACAAACTCCAATCTCAACCCCTAATCTCACCTCCCCTGAAGACTGCTGACTGTCGACTGAGGACTAGAATTAATATCAAAAATCAACTCCCATCGAAATATGATACTTTGGCTTTAGCTGTGCCTTTGTTTCATATCCCCATCCATAATCAAACCTCAGGAAGTGTCCGAATATAACCGAACGTACCCCCACACCATATCCTGCAACGATTGGATCACGATAATACTTAACCCTTACCACAACCGGTGCGTTCGGCTGATCTTCAGGGAAGTAGCTGATGTTCAGTGGGTTTTCATCGCTCAGTGGACTTTCTCCTGTCCAGGCAGTACCAACGTCAAAGAAACCGACCACTTGCAGGTTCTGGAGGAATGGTGATTTTACCCGTGGAGCGATATATCTTACAATTGGCACCCTCAATTCGGTATTGGCCAGCAAGAAAGAGTTTCCGTTCCTGATGTTACGGGAGAACCCTCTCATGTTTGTTGCCGGGGTTTGGTAGACAAAGGATTCATTAGGTGGAATAGGAATATTATTGTTGAAAATATTGATCAACTCTCCATCAACGCCACCAAGAATGAAAAGAATTTTTTCCTGTCCGAAGGAAGTAGCTCCTGCCAGTCGGAAAGCAAGGATGGAGTGTTTGTCGAGCCGCTGGTAATGCCGGAAGTCCAACCCGGCTACGGTCATAAAGCCTTCGTTGAATCCGATTTTTACGCCTGTTTCGACATCCACATTGAAGCGTTTGATCAATTCTGCGTAGACTTTATATCGGGTTCCGTTTTTAATATTGATAGAAACGTCCAGCGTATTGTCAAAAACATATTCCAGTTTTGCACTTGCCCTCTGCTCGTTAAGTATTTCCCTGTTCAGTGTCGGTTGCTCCGAGGCGAAATAAAGCGACCTGTCCTTACGCAACATAAATGTTGCCCGAACGCTTCTGAAAATATCAAGCGGATAGCTCATGCGAAACTGTCCCAATAGAATATTGTATTCCCGTTTGGCCGGTACACTTACACTGGCAGATTCGTCAGGCAGGCGTACGTTTTTTCGATAAACGGCATATTGTTTGTCAATGCGTTTCTTTTTGTCGTTAAAAACCACAAAGAATTCCGTGCCGTTAAAAGATGTAGGTACCCTTACACCAAGGTCAAACTGATAATCTTCCAACAGATCCTTGAAATTAGCTTTGAGCAGTAATCCTGCCGGAGGGTAATTGAAACCATTAGGGTTAGCGCCAAAGCTTTCCAGACCTTCAAAAAGCAGACTGTTATCCATTTGGGTGGTCACATAATCTGTTTTGAATTGAGGACGGTATGGCTTTATCTTTCCGGGGCGTATCTTGTGGATGCTGCGAACAGAAGTTTCTGCAGTTACCGGCTGTCTTCCGGTTGTTTGACCTTCAATATAGATCGTTGCAGGAATTGTGGTAAGTTCTTCAGTTTTTACATCTTTTGCTGTGGGTTGTGGCGTTTCCTTAGCTACGGGTGCCACAGACTCATCATCGTCAAATTCACTTTGGAACAGGTAATTGTCAATGTCAACCTTTTCCTCTTTCTTTTCCGGTTTATCTTCCTTAGGAGGCTCCTCGGTGGCCGGAACTTCTTCTACCACCTCCAGCACCGTTTTAGTAGGTTGTTCCAGTGATATTTTATTGGTGCTGCCACTCGCAGGGCGATAAGTTTTTCTGAAAAAAGTAGCAGTTGGGTTCTTCACAGTTCCGGTATCGATCGGGTTTAGAAAGACCCTTGTTTTATGTTCAAGAAGCGCCACGTCAAGCACCATATTAACTCTCGGAGCTGTATGTTGTTCAAGAATGTTTCTTGGAAGATCAGTGCTCATATGGCTGATCGCTCTCTTCTTGATCACCGGGAAAATGGCAATACTATCAATAGTGGTCGAATCTATTCCTACAAGCGTGGAATCAGCATGAAGAATGATCTCCGAGCCGTCGTTGAAGGTTATGGCCTGTTCATAGTGGTGGATATAGTCCTCCAGGTAAGCCATGGCCCTGTTTTGTATGCCGTTGATATCTGAAAGGTAACCGAACCACTTTTCGTCAATGGCTATGGGATGTCTTTCACTGATTTCAGGTGTGTTGGTAACTCGCACCAGTTCCCGGGATCTTTTATCGAGATCATAATAAAAAACATCAAAGGTATTGATCGGCAGAATGGTATCGTGTTTGAGGTATTGCATCGTAGAGTCCGGACGGTTGGAAACGAAGAGGATACCACGTTTGTTTTCAGTTTTGGTATATACCGCGTCCAGGTCATCGTAAAAATCACGCGTGATCCTGTCAGATTGTCTTGACTTGATGTTGTAAATGAAAATGTCTGAATTTCCATCTACAGATCCGGAAAATAGCAACGTAAAAGGATTGACATAATCCATACTGTAAATCCGCTGGTAGCCCGGAGCTATAGATTCAGTGGTTTTTTTCTCTGTCAGGATATTGTAAGAGGAGAAATAGGCTATATCTCTTTTCTCAAAAATGATCCCTAATTCCTGAGCATTGGGATTCCATTGGATCATCGGATAGTTATAATCGGTTGCCTGAAAGGCGTTGCGCGTACCGCCTTTTACAACAGCTTTCCGGTCACCGGTAGCAATATCCTGAATGTATACTTTGTATTTTCCAATTTCATTTTGAACATAGGCGATCTTGGTGCCATCAGGGCTCAATTTGACATTGTAAATGGGCAGGTCACGACGATTTTTTATTTTGATCTCATTACCAGAAAAAACCTGACGGGCCTGTTCGTCCTGAGCGTAACGAGCCTTAAAGTATTTTTCCCATTTGTTTAAAACAAAATTAAAGGGTGTTCCCAGAACAGCCCTGAAACCTTCTTCTTCACTCCGGTTGATCCGGGTTAGATAAAGCAGATTGGAAAGAGTGGATTGTCCGTAATTGGCATCGATATAATACCAAAGGGAATGACCGGCAAGGATTGGATTTTCTTCCGCAAATTTTTCAAACCCGTCAAATTCTTCATCCAGCATGATATCCCGCAACTCATTATCGAGTTCTGAATTCCACGGCTCAGCGGCGAAGGCAACAAGTCCTTGTTTAAACCAACCGGGCAGGTTGAGAGCTATGGCATTTTGAACAACTTCCTGTAAGGTGGAGCCGAACAACATGGCTTCGAGGTAAACGGAGGCAATACCTTCACGAACCTGTTTTCTTAAATGATTGTGGTCTCCATTGAAATAAACAAATATTTTGTTGCCCAGGATCTTGGTTTGCCCGGTACGGTTGGAAAAAACTTTTTCACTACCGATATTGCTTTGTTTGAGGTCGGTGAGATCGACATATACTATGATCTCTACTTTGTTGTTGATGTGGTGTTCGAGGATATTCTGGATCTCCCGGAAGTCGTATTCCGCTATTTGGGCCACCATTCGCCCGATAGTTCTGGATTTCCCATACCAAAAGGTTACGAAATTTTCGCTTTCATATTGAGACCATTGTTCAAAATCGTCGTGGAATTGTACACGATTCTTCCCAAAAGAGACTTCTGCATTTTGGGCATTCAACAGACTGGTCATCAATATTAGGCCAAGTAAGGCAAGGAAATTTTTCATAAACTTTATATTTGCATTTTGGCGATCAGAAATTTTTTCGAGGTTTATATTGATCTCAGAGCACCTTGTTTCGATTATGATAATAGCAAGGATGGAAGGGCGGAAGAACTGGTAAAAATATAGTTGATTTTTATGACTCCAATTTTTCCTTATTCCAGCTTTCCAAAATGACTAAGCAAAAAAATAGTCCGGAAGAGAAAAGCAAAAACCCCGACAGAATACTTTCTGAACCGCCTTCAATTTATCAAAATTTCGCGACAATTGCTAATTTATAACGTATGGCAGATGTATTGAGTTTAACATTTAATGCTTTTCAGGAAAATACTTATGTGGTTTATGACGAAACCGGGGAGTGTGTAATCTTCGATCCGGGCAATTCAAACCCCCGTGAAGATCAGCGCCTTTTGGATACTATAACCAATAAAGGGCTTAAGCCTGTAAAGCTCATTAATACGCATTGTCACATCGACCATGTATTCGGAAACAAGTTTGTAGCGGAGCAATTCGACCTTCCTCTCGGCATTCATGAAGGAGAATTGCCGTTATTAGAAGCAGTCCCTCAAATATCACAGGTTTACGGATTGCCTCAACCGGAACCTTCTCCAAAGCCAGGATATTTCATCGAGGCAGGGGATACGGTTACTTTTGGGAATACTTCTCTTTTGGCTTTGTTTACTCCGGGGCATTCACCTGCCAGTTTGTGTTTTTATTGTGAAAAGGATGCTTTTGTCATTGCGGGAGATGTTTTATTTTACGGGAGCATTGGACGCACGGATCTTCCCGGCGGCGATTACGATACGCTTATCAACAGCGTTAGAACCGAGCTTTTTACTTTGCCGGATAACGTAAAAGTCTGGCCCGGCCACGGCCCGGCAACGACTGTAGGGTTTGAGAAGCAGAACAATCCGTTTTTTCAGTAGGAATTTTCAGTTACGGGTTACGTGTTGATTCTTCTGTTGTTTGAAGTTTTTTACACCGATATCTTCATAGTCTTCAGAAGATTAGTGCTATGTAGAGGGAGGTACTTTCGGCTGAAGACGAAAAAGATATGGATTTCAGTCATGGTCTTAAAATAACAAGGATTGCAATCCGCCATATAAGTTCATCAATCTTCCAAAAACGACAAGGTCATATTAAAAAATTCTTCCGGCTGATCTGCGTGCAGCCAATGGCCTGAATTTTCAATAGTTTGCAGTTGCGCCATAGGGAAGTATTCAAGAATGTCCAGCATATCTTCATTCTCAATGTAGGGGGATTTTGCACCCCTGATGAACAAGGTTTCTCCTTCAAACACCTCATTCCCAAGGTCGAACTTCAGGATGTTCTTGTAGTATTTATATAAAACCGGAAGATTCATTTTCCATTGGTAGCGGTGGGTGTGTTTATTGCGCGTCACATTTTTTAACAGGAATTGTCGGATGGCGAAAGAAGGGATGCTCTCTTGCAGCATTTCATCCACTTCCTGTCTGGACGAAACGGTGGTCAGGTCAATGGATAGCAAGGCGTTGAAAATGGCGCTATGGGTATCAGGGTATGCTTTGGGAGCGATATCGGCAACGATGAGTTTGTCGACCATATCCGGATATTCGGTGGCAAATCTCATGACGGTTTTTCCGCCCATGGAATGCCCCAGCAAGTGAGCTTTGTACATCCATTTGGAGGTCATAAAATCATGGAGGTCTTCAGCAAGGCAGGAGTAGCCGTGTTTTTCGGTGTGAGGAGATTTTCCGTGATTTCGCTGGTCAACGATGAAAACGGTAAAGTGTTCGCTGAGTCTTCTGGCCATTGTTTGCCAGTTGTCGAGCGTGCCGAACAGGCCATGTAGAATGATCAGTGGATCACCATGACCAAATTCTTTAAAGTTGAGGTCTATCACTGTGTAATTTTACTTATTGGAAAGTAATTCAGCAGCCGTTTCGGATCCTTTGTTTGCAGCTTCCTGCCAGTCCGTTCTGAAGCCTTTCATGCCGCCCTTTTTTCGCGAAATCCCCCGGTTAACGAGCAATTCGAGTTCTGAAACATTGCCTTTTCCTTCTTCGATCTCAATAGCAGAAGTGAAAGCCTCCACTGCTTCTTTATACCGTTCGAGTTCCATCAGGCATTTGCCCAGGTTAAAAAATATTTTCTTCCTCCAGAGGAAATTTCTGTTATCGGGAGTGAACCTTCTTTTTGAAAAAAGCGTCAGTTCCTTTACAGCACCTTCATAATCCTTGAGTGCCATCAGACAGTCGGCTTTTACCCGGCGTGCATGCCAGTAGATCGACTGAAGCGGCATGGCTCTTTTGACAGACTGGTCAAAGTCTTCAATGGCTTCCTTGTAATTTTGCAGGTTCATTTGAACCAGTCCGCGACCAAGATAAGGTTGTGGGATAGCATCGTTGTATTTGATACTTTTGGTGTAGTCGTAAATAGCGTCCTGGTAGTTTTTGAGGCTGAAATTTACGAATCCACGGCGTTCGTAAGCCACGGCGTGTTTATCGAATTTAGCAATGGCCCGGGTGAAGGCTTCAAAAGCATCCTCCATGGTTTCCGGTTGCTCGAGCAGTTTGCGGCCTCGCTGGAATTCTTTTACGGCTGTTTTGTCACTATCGGGTTCAATATAATGACGGTCGATGAGTTTCCCGTCGAGCATCATCCAGGCTTTGATATCACCTGCCACGGCGTATTCTGCCACGGCATTCAGGAGGTTGATGGTATTTTGCCATTTTTTCTTGGGGGCCAGCGTAATAAACCTTGGGATGTCAAGGCACAATTTTTCTTCATTGAAAACTTCTTCTGATTGCAGTAATACCTCTGTTTTGTAATAATTTTCCATCCTGTGGTCATATAGCTTTATCACCTTGTCAAAGCTTCTGCTGTTGGCAAAGTCCAGACGACCTGTAAAGATAGTTTTAAAATTTTCCTGCATGACCTCCTGTTTTTGTCCCCCCGGTTAGGAGCAAAATTTATAGTGAAAAATGATTTTCAATGAATCGCAAATGTCGCCTCAAGGCAGGGATTATAATAAATCGGTTATCACATTGAAGATTCCTTGAAGGCGATAAAAACAGTCCTTTCAAGAAAATTTCAAAGTATTTCAATCTTGGTGAAACACAATTTCTTCAAAAAAATGAACCGGGAAAACGTACTGTTTTTTCCGGCAGCTCAGCAAAATGGCCTGGGTGAATTTAGATAACACGATGTAACTAACAAAGTTAAATTATTTTTTTTAAATCGACAAGCAATTATAACCAAACCTTGGTGCCTTCCGTGCAATTTGTGCAAATATCTATTTTGTTTCGTCCAGTTAGGATTTTTCTGCGGAAAATATTGTAGGGGGTACTATTCCATATTTTCTTGAAATTTTGTTCGGTCAGGTTTCCGAGCTGATGTTGGGCATCTTTATCAAAACAACAGGGTACGATCTTCCCATCCCAGGTAATGACACAAGAGTGCCACAATTTCCAGCAATGGTTTAGGAGTTTGTTTTTTATGCGGTAGGTGCCGTCTTTCTGTTTGCGGTAGCGGGAGTATTTTTCATTGGAGGGCAGTAAAGGGTTGCCTTTTTCAAAATCGTAAACCTGAGCAGTTTTGAATTTTACTTCGTCAACACCCAATTCATCCGCGAGTTGTAGTACATCCTCCATTTGATGTTCGTTCGGCCGGACAACGAGGAACTGAAAAACAACATGGGGAGTGGAAGAGCCCATTTTTTTCTTCCACTTTACAATGTTTTTTGTGCCTTCCAAAACCTTGTTAAGTTCTCCTGCTTTTCGATAGTTTTCATAAACTTCCTGAGTGGTGCCATCTATGGAAATGATCAATCTGTCCAACCCGGCGTTAATGGTTTTTTGAGCATTTTCGTCATTCAGGAAATGTGCGTTTGTACTGGTGATGGTGTAGATACCCTTTTCAGAGGCGTATTTCACCATATCCAAAAAATCTTTGTTGAGATAGGGCTCTCCCTGGAAATAAAAAATGAGGAAAAGCAGGTCCTCTTTCAATTGGTCAATGATGTTTTGGAATAACGGCTGTTGCAAATTGCCGGTCGGCCGCATAAAAGATCGTAAACCGCTCGGGCATTCCGGGCACCGAAGGTTACAGGCGGTGGTTGGTTCTATGGAAACCGTAACAGGCATGCCCCACTGCACAGGCTTTTTTGTTATTCTGGAAAGGTAATAGGAGGACAGTACTTTTGTGGCGTTCACAAAACGTCTGAGTGTAAACTTTCGAAGAAAATTTTTGGTGTCAGCAAGGTGCATAATGAAGCGAAGCGTAGATTGGCTTGAGTGTTGAGTTTTTTGTGAATATTGTGGAAAGAAACAAAGGTGGGAAAAAAGGCTGTTTAATGCAAAATATGAGCTTAAAACAAGAAAAGTGCCTGCCAGATGCGGCAGACACTTTTTTCTTTTTAATCGACTTCAAAAGTGATCTTGAGGTTAACCCTGAATTTGTCAACTTCCCCGTTTTTAACGGTAACGCTTTGGCTTTGGACAAAGGCTGACCTGAGATTTTTCACGGAACTACCGGCTTTGCTTACTGCTATTTTAGTAGCATCCTCCCAGCTCTTTTCAGATTCGGCCATGATCTCAATAACTTTTAAAACTGCCATAATAAATGATTTTGATTGGTTTGAAAATTTCTTTCAAGGGGTATTAGATGAAAAGCGTAAGGGTTGCTATAAGATAGACATTTTTTTGGGATCAGGTCACATTTATCGATTGTTTTTCGAACCTGAGTTGTCGTCCGGGTATTCAGATCAGGTTGTTCATCGATTTTAAGGACTTTTACTTCGGTCCTTCTGTTAAACTGATGTTCTTCTTCGGTACAGGGAACACCATCCTTACATTGGTTACGAAGTTTAGCTTCGCCATAACCAAATGATTTGATCCTGTCCGCTTCAATGCCGCGATTGGTGAGAAACTGTTTGGCAGATTCTGCTCTTTTTAAGGACAGTTCGAGGTTATAATCGGTCTCTCCCCGGCTATCGGTATGTGCTCCGAGTTCAATTTCCAGACTTGGATATTGCTTCATCAATTTGGCCAAAGCTTCAAGGTCAGGTGCTGCACCTTTACGGATGGCTGATTTGTTAAAGTCGTAGTAGATATTTTCCAGAATGATTACGGATCCTTTTCTTATCGGTTCTTTCAGAATGAGTTCGGATTTAGGTTCGAGTTCAATGCCTATATCAATGGAGCGGTTTCCGCGAAGGCTTTGCGTTGATACTTTAGTCTGTGCATCCTCGTAACCTTTCCGCTGGGCTTTTATCACAAATTCACAACCAAAGGGCAGACAGCTGGTGAACTCCCCTTTCAGATTTGTTCGGACCACCTGTTCGGAGCCATCACAGGTGTTAACCACCCTTACCAGGGTTCCCGGAACCGGGATAGCATTTTCAAATGTGGTGATCACTCCGTTTAGGGCGAGGCAATTGCTGCGTTCCAGCACAATGTCGAGGGAATTACCCGGGGCATGATCCTTCGTATTAAATTTTATTTCCTGGGTGCCGTAGCCGGCCTTGGATACCAGGATCAGGTAATCTTTATTATCTTCAAAACCCAGGACGCTTTCACCGTTTTTGTCGGTAATACTATGTGGTTCGCCAAGGTTCTTTTCTTCTTTTCGTTTCAGGACGAGTTGGATTTCACTGTTTTGACCTTCTTCATTTTGTTCTTTTGAAACAATTTGAAGATCGTATAAATCATTATTTTCAACCAGGCCGTTGGGAGATATTTCAAATACATAAATAGAGGTTCCGGGCAGTCTTCTGCTCATCTGGCCGTCAAAAGTTGCAATAGTCGTTGTGGCCATATCCGGACCTTCCACTCCCTTTAATCCAAAAGGAGCCTCAAAAATGTAGATGTCGTCACTTCCTCTCCCTCCATCACGGTTGGAAGTCAGATATCCTTGCACACCTCTGATGTCGAGGATCAGACCGAGGTCATCCTTGGCAGAATTAAAGGGAGCACCCAGATTGGTCAGTCTTCCCCAGCGTCGTCCCTGCAGGTTGATCATAAAAATGTCGAGACCGCCGAATCCTTCATGTCCGTCAGAGGCAAAAAACAGGGTTCCGTTATCGTGCATAAATGGAAAAACCTCATTTCTGTTAGTGTTGATTTCCGGCCCCAGGTTGATCGGTGCAGTCCACTCGCCATAGCGTTTTTCAACAAAATACAAATCCATACCTCCGTAACCGCCAGGCATATTAGAGGAGAAGAAGAGTTTGGTTTCATCAGCAGAAAGCGCCGGATGCATACAGGAGTATTCATCATCATTAAAGGAGAGTTCCGTAATGTTTTCCCAATCGAAATCTCCTCTTTCTGCTTCGTAAATCTTTAATCCGACCCGACCTTTTTTATCTGCACGACTCAGTCCCTTTCGGGTATTACTTCGGGTAAAATAGATCTTGTTGCCCTTCCGGTTAAATGTAACGGGCCCCTCATGTAATTGTGAGTTGAGCTCGTTGGAAAATTTTTGAGCCCTTGTCGGGATGCCATTGGGATCCAGTTCGGAATAAAACAATTCGAAAAAAGTCTTGCCGGTGTTTTCGTCGATTATTCCATTTTTATTTCTGGAAACGTATACCAGTCCGTTTTCGTAAAGAACAGGGGAAAATTCAAGTCCGTCAGTATTTATAGCACTGGCATTGCTGATGTTTACGTCTCTGTTGATCGCTGTCTGACTACTTTGCTGACCAAACCTATTTTGCCCTGAGGACAACAAAGGCAGGCAAAGGCCAAAAACAATTAAAGCTTTACGTAACATAATTTAAAAGGTATTTGAGATGATGGTCCCCTGAATAAATCAGATTCCCCTTTTTTTGAACGGGAAAAGGATTCATTAGGTTACAAAATGCACCACCTCATGGGGGAAAAATATATGCTTATCAAAAAAACCGGGGACTTACGTATTCATTTCCTTGCGAGCGGCCACCGATGCAGTATCTGAAAACGCCTTCGATGGTGCCGCTATTGTATTTCTGTAATTCGGACAAAGTAAAATCATAGGAAAGCCCAAAAAGGATGCTTTCAGATAACTGCATTCCAAGAACCGCCGATACCGACTCACCGATTCCGGACCGTTTGGAGCCTCCAAGTCTGTAAGAAACCCCGGTGGTGAATTTCTCTGCAAAGATAAAATTCAAATTGGCATCACCGTCAAAAGGTGCCCCGGGAACATACTTCAGCAATACCTGAGGTTGCATCTGAACATGATCTCCTAGATCAATCAAAATACCGGCCATAGCATAAACGTGTCGCACTTCCTTGGACAGCGTCTGTCCGGAATCTGCCAGGTCGATATTATTTTCCAAAAGCCGTGGTACAGAGATGCCAACATAATAACGCTGATTGCTGTAGTACAATCCGGCTCCGAAGTTTGGAACATATTTACTTTGAATATCTCCCGGGATGGCATCATCCTGTGAACTTGGTTGAATGGATTCTGCTCTGCTGAAATTCATCCGGATAAACCTCACCGATGCCTGTAAGCCCATACCTAATACTCCGCGTCCGATAGGAATGCGATAGGCGTAAAGGGTTTCGGCACTATACCTTTCGGTAATACCAATGGTTTGCCGGATAATATTGGCTCCGATACCGACACGTTTATTAAAAACCGGCATGTTAAATGACAGCAACTGAGCCTGAGGTGCTCCTTCAAACCCTATCCACTGATTCCTGGCAATGAGCGAAAAACACGGAGCATCATTGCTGCCCACAGCACCAGGGTTGTAACCCGGTTTAAAGTACATGAACTGGGTATATTGTTCATCCTGCTGGCCAAAAGCAAACAGCATGGTGCCGCAAAAGAACAATGTCAGAATAAATTTATACATCGGTTTATGGTTTGAAACAATGGAGTATTTATTTTTTTTAATGGTCATTTTGATGCTTCTTTTCCTTTGTTAATAATACACCTTACCTATCGCTGAATCACTACAAATCCCTTCAATGGTTCTTCTCCGTTGCCGAAATCAACGATATAAAAATAGGTTGCTGCGGGAAGGTCCTCACCGTTATACTGACCATTCCAGTTGTTTTCATAAGGACTTTGTGACCGGAAGACTTCATCGCCCCACCGGTTAAAGATGATCACTTTATTATTTGGAAAATCTTTTGGATCCAACAGGCAAGGCACCACGAAATTATCATTCACTCCGTCATTGTTCGGAGTTATGATTGAAGGAGCAACACATTCCGCACCATCACCAATAAATAGATTGACGGTTGCCGAGGCGGCAGGGCAACCCTCACTGATCACTTCGTAGACAAAATCATCGTTGCCCACATAATTGGACGGAGGGGTATAATTAAACAATCCGTCAACCTCATCAGCAGTTCCCAGGGCCGGAGCAATCAGGACAGCCGCCATGGAGTTTGGCGGAACTTCATCGTTGACCAGGGCATCAAACGTCACAGGTTCACCAAATGGCACTGAAATGATATCATCTTCTGCAACCGGAGGTTCCTTAAAGAAAATGACAACCGTATCTCTTGACTGGTCACCACAAATGCCGTTATCGATGGTCCAGACAAATACGTTTTCGCCCGGAATCAGATTACTGACTGTCGTGGTATCTTCATAAGTATCTGTAATGATCACTCCCGGAGTGAGTGTTGACCATTCCCCTTCACTTCCGCGTGTTGGTTCGTCAGCCTGAAGCAGGCCGGTGGTTTCACCATTACAGAAGATGACATCCTCTCCTGCATTAGGAGATGGATCGGAAATGAAAACGATAATTTCATCAGAAACCACACCGCAATCGCTGGTGATGGTCCAGGTGAAGTTGTAAAGGTTGTCCGGTTCGAGACCGGTAATGATCGTATTCGGATTCGTTGGTTCCTCAATAACGATATCAAAATCCTGCTGGGCAGACGGCTGTGTCCAAATTCCGGTGCTGTTCGGACCAATGGGCGGCATGGCACTGAGGTTGATGACTTCTCCCTGGCAGGCGATGATGTTATCTCCTGCAATAGCTCCTTCTCCCTGACTTATGGTTAACTCTACCTCGTCCGAAGCGTAATTTAAACAAGCACCATTGGACAGCGTCCAGGCAAAAGTGTACGGGCTGCCATCAACGGACAAACCGTTTACTGCAGTCGAAGCTTCGTTAGGATTAGCGATAACGATATCTGCCGTAGGTCCGCCGGTCTGCGACCATTCGCCGGTTCCAACTGCCGGTTCTTCAGCTTCGAGCAGAGCCGTTTCATTGTCACAGACAATTTTATCAACTCCTGCAAAAGGCGATATGGCCGGAATGTAACTGATTAAAACAGGAACTGGTTCCGAAATCTCAGAGATACACCCGTCAAGATCAGCCTGAACATAAAAATTATAAGTACCATCAGTGTTGTAAGCAGAAAGGTCATTCAACACAATTTGAGGTTGTGTGGATCCTGTGTTTAATGCGTCTTCCCCTTCAGGGTTATCGTACCAGGTGTATTGTGCATTTTCGGTGGCCGAACTTCCTTCGATCGAAAGTGTAAGGGAAGACCCAGCAAGGCTGGCACAGATGGAATCTGAGACAGTGGCCAAAGGTTCAGGGATCTGAGGGGTAGGTTTTTTAGCAACGGTTACAAATGCGGTATCTGAAGCACATCCGTTTAAAGTAGCAATCACCCAGTAAACACCCAAACTGTCACTCTGATTAATAGAACTGTTGACCGGGTTTTGGATGCCGGCATTAAACCCGTTTGGTCCCTGCCATTGATAAGTTGCTCCAGGGAAGAATTGGGTTTGCAGATTAATGTCTTCTCCTTCACAAACAGGCGTGTTGGCTACGGCGGTTACTTCCGGATTTGGATGGACCGTTATATTTCTTGGATTGGAATCTCCTGAAATACAACCATCGACCATAACGTAAACGGTGTAATTCCCGGAATTGGCGAGCGTGGCGTCGGTGATTTCGAGGATTGGCGTTGGAGTAGTCATGGTGGCACCTCCGGGTATCGTCCAGAAATAGGTCACGGAATTACCCATGTACGCATTTGTCGTAAGCATGATGGTCTCCCCAACGCAATATTCATTCAAAGCATCTGAAGCTACAGGTGTTTGCGGATTAGCGGGAACATCCCGGATGTCCAGGAAGTACGGTTCGTCCAAAACTGCTTCACAACCGTCGCCGGAGGTTACCGTTAAGTAATAATCCCCGCGATCGAGCGCGCCTGTCGCATTAGGAATGGTCGCTGTGGATGAGCCGGAAGTTTGATTGAAGTTAGGACCTTCCCATGTGTAAGTATAAGATCCGTCATCAAATGGCAACACGGTTACATCCAGTAAAATATCTGTCGGGCCATTCAGACAGGAAGGAGCATCGGAGCTCACTCCCAGAATATTGATCTTCTCCGGCACGATAACAGAAACGGTAGCAGTATCACTACAACCGGCTTCACTGGTAACCAGTAGGGTATAGGTGCCTTCGTTAGCTTCTGAGGCATTATTGATGACCGGATTCTGCGTCATTTGCGGGGAAATGCCGGGTCCGGTCCACATATAGCTGCCTCCAATGAGATTCGGGCCACCGATCAACTGGAAGGAATCCCCGTCACAGGGCGATTCGGGATCAACAGAAGCTGAGGCCATTGGCACAGTATTGACCACAATAGTAACCGGTTCGGAATCATCGGAAGTACAATCGTTTTTAATGATAAAAATATACCAGTTGCCCGCATCGCCAAGGTCAGCGGATGGAATTTGCAAAGTTGGAACAGAGGTAATGAATTCTTCTCCATTGCCATTGATCCAGTGATAGGAACTCGCTCCGGTAGCCGTTGTTGTCAGGGTAAGCATTTCTCCGACACAAACGGGCCCACTATAACTGATCACCGGTGTCTGAGGTTTGTCTTTAACAATAATACGAACAGAATCAGGTTCCGAAAGACAGCCATTATTGCTGTCGATCACCAGATAGTAATATCCTTCATTGATGGTGGATAGTGGCCCGACTGCAGGGAATTGAGCTGAAGAGGTAAAGGCATCCGGCCCGGTCCATTGGTACATCAAACCAGGGCCACTGACCAGCGTTCCGATATTGATGGTTTCTCCTTCGCAAACTGTCGTATCCGGGAAGGAAACCATGGCTATAGGTTGTGGAACTGCTAACACCGACACAGGTGCAGAAGGCGTAGAAACACATCCGGTAGCTTCAACTCTCAGATAGAAGTTTCTTGTTCCTGCGGGGTGAGGTCCGGGAAGGTTGAGTTCTGGCTCAATAGTCGTGCCGATAAGGGTGCCGTTTGGCGGCATTCCCTGGTACCAATAAAAAGTAACGTTGTTTCCGGCAGGGTAATCCGGTGTGCTCAGGATCAGGTCATCTTCAAGGCAAATGGTATTTACTGCCTCAATGCCCGGAGTTTCCGGCAGTGGTTGTACCGAAACATCCACTACACCTTCTGCTTCACAACCGGTGAGTCCACGAATGACTACCCGGTAAGCTCCTTCATCTTCAAGGCCGATATTTGGAATAACAGGATCTTCAACTACAGAAAACAAAATATCATTAAAATACCACTGGAAAGTATAAATCACCCCCCCATTGTCAACAGGAGGATTGGCGAAAAGGAAAAGCGTATCTCCTTCACATAACCCTGAATTAGCTGTTGGTGCCGGCCCTTCCGGAGCAATCGATACGAGTGTCTCACAGGTGGCGCTGTTACCTGATGAATCTATTACCGTAAGCGTTGCGGGCAAAAGGTTGCCAATATCGGCGCAGGTGAATGTGTTTGGACTTAATAACCTTTGCTCTATACCACAATTGTCGGTACTCCCGAGATCGAGATCTGAAGCGTCCAGGATTTCTACCTGAAGCCCCGAAGGTTCAATAAATAAGGTAGTCGCGGTCACACAAACAGCTTCAGGATCAATATTGTCTTCAACAGTTATGGAATACGAACAACTGTCCACATTCCCTGCAGGGTCCGACATGATGTAGGTTACATCGCTGGTTCCGATCCCGAATTCTATGACCGGATTGATCATAGGTTCGCTCATGGTGGTCAGTGGAATATTGGTTTCACCTTCTACGAAATAGGAAAGCGAAAGTCTTTCATAACTCAAGGAAGCAAAAATATAACTGATGCCATCGTTATCACCGGTGTTATTCACCGCACCCGGATCGCAAGGGTTGATACCGTCGCCAGCTACTCCTGGAGGAACATCTATTTCATTAGGTAATGCGATGATTTCCACGATACCATCAGCAGCCCAGCTATTGAAAGTGGCTGCCGGAATCGAGATCATCAATTGACCGGGAGTTGAACAATCTGATGCTCCGATGGAAGTTGTTGCCAGAATGCTGCCATCATCTCCCAGAATGGTCATAAAAGCACCATTCGTATTGAAATCACCTAGGAAATCAATAGTCAAATTTACCGGGTTAAAAGCATTGGCTGCTACGTTGTCAAAAACAAAATTCCTTTCATCAGCAATGTAATCAAGCAGATTGGGGTCGTAACTGAAAGTGATCAGTGCTGAGGCAGTATCGGCCGGTATTATTCGGTCGTAGTCGTCATAGGCATCACAATTATCAGTTGCGTCAATTGGAAGCGGCAAGGTTACCACTTTAGAGCAGGAATCTGCGGCCACTTCGACCAAAATGTCTGCCGGGCAATTGAGTACAGGCACTTCCTGGTCGACAACGGTGACCAAGTAAGAACAACTGTCCGTGTTTCCGGCACAGTCCGTCGCATAATAGGTGATCAGGTGTTCTCCCTGGGATAATGAAACCGGGAATGGTCCGGGAAGACTTCCTGTTACTGCAGGGCCATTATCAATTTTATATTGGAAATCAATCGCAACAAGGTCATTTACCTGGAACGACATATCGATTTCAGCTGATCCTGCCGGGTTGCAAATGGCATTGATGGCAAATTTACCGTCCAGGTCCGCCGGAATATTAGGGTCCAGGGTAATGGTGATGATGCCATCTGACGCCCATTCGTTGATGAGCTCTCCAGGAACAGTAAATCCTGTCACGGAGTTGCCGCACTGAACGTCTGTAAGATTTGTTGTTCCTAAAATACTGCCATCTTCTCCGAGAATGTTGAAAAATTCGGTGGCTTCTTCACCATCAACAGAAGTCAGGGTGATGCTGATGCTTGCAAAACCCTGGACATTGATTGGAGCAGGTTGTGTAACGGCCAGATTGAAAACAATAGGATCAACCGGTGTTATTCCCTCATCACCAGGTAAAGCTGAAGTAGTCACCGGAAGGGTACTGCTTAGATTTTCTGTAGCGGATCCAAAGGAACAATTTTCTTCAATTACCGGAGCCACCAGGTCAAAGGCAGCATTACAGTCTCCGGGATCAGTGGGAATGGTTATGTCTTGTGGGCAATCGCTTACCTGCGGAGCGATGTTGTCGATGAGCGCAAAGGTTACCGTCTCGATAGTCTGGTTTCCACATTGGTCTTCAATGACAATGTCGATGTCACTTCGGCGAATGGTATCACTCGTAGAAGGACAGGAAATGCCAGGCAATGATGGCGGGTCCATAGTTCCTGAGGTGTAAACGAACCAGTTGATGTTTTCTTCTTCGGTACAATTATCACTTGCTTCCGCACCAGCCAGTGAGAGCAGCCAGTCGTTATACATGATGTCGATTTCCTGGTTTTCCGCACAAAATACGGTCATGCTTTGCGGTAAAGTCGAAAATTCGGGAGCCTGATTATCGGTTACGGTGATTTCCTGATCCAATTCTGTGAAATTTCCGCATTCATCTTCCACACGCCAAGTCCTGTTGATAGTGTAACTGTCCGGGCAAGTCCCGGCCACTACCACATCAGAGTGAGTAGCCATCAGGTCGGTGGTACAATTATCCGAAAGGTCTGTTGGAACTCCTGTGATGCCCATATCACTCGCTTCGGAGCAATCCACCGTTATGCCTGCAGGTACGGTGAACGTAGGGGATTCATCATCGGCAACTGTAATGGTTTGAATCTTGCCGGTCACATTGCCGCAGATGTCCCTGGCCCGCCATATCCTGGTGATGGTGAAATTATGATCACAACTGCCCGGCGTGATTTCGTCCGTAAATGTTACTTCTATTGAATCCACCGGAGAGCAATTGTCCATTGCGTCCGTTACGTTGCCGGTAATGTTCATATCAAAAGGATCGTCATTACAGGTAAGGGTGATGTTGGCCGGTACGGTAAAAGTCGGTGCCATATCATCTGCAATGGAAATGATCTGTTGCAACTCCGTAACATTACCACAGGAATCTACAGCACTCCAGGTTCGAATAATAAAATACTCGTATTGGTTACACATGCCATTCATCAGCTGGGTACTGTTTTCTTCAAAATCCACATCGAGTACCCCGGCGCAATTATCAGAAGCTGTCACTAAAGCAGGGTCGGGAATGACTGCGTTACAGGAAATGATGGTATCATTAGGAATACCTTCCAGGACAGGAGGAATTGTGTCGATGGTCGTATAGGTGGAAACCCAATCGGTTGTAGCACCACAATTGTCAATTATGGTAAAGGTCACGGCAATGGTGCTACAGTGGTCTTCAAATGCTGCCGGAGCGTCGTCGATGATGTTATCAATACCACTGCAGTCATCTGTAGCCATAGTTGCTAAAGCTACCCTTGCGGAATTGACCCAAATATCAAAACGCAGCGGATTCACATCTGCCGAAAGGCTGCTGAATTCACAGGAAACAGTATCGTTAAGCTCTGGTATATTGGCCAAAGGAGCCTGGTTATCCGGAAGGATGGTAATCATTTGGGTAACGGTAGTAGTGTCCATGTCAGCAATTGCTCTCCATATTCTGGTAAAAGATCCTCCCGTACAGGGGTTAATCGCTGCCGGGTTGGGGTTGTCGAATGGAGTTACACTAAAGGTGTTGCCCATATCATCCATAGCCATCAGGTCCATTGGAGCGGGAACCTCTGAAAGGCAGTTGACGGTAGTATCATTGGGTACCGGATCTATGAATACCGGAGGGGCTTCCTGATATTTTTTAGCTGGATCAGTATTGCCAAGCGCAAGGTTTAACAGGGTACATAATAGGAGTCCTGTCAAAAAAGTAAGCTTTAAAGGGCGGAGTAGCTTTATCTTCATATCCTGTTCAATTAAATTTTAATCAAAGGGCGAAATGCGTTTTGGGTTTGTACCGCAAAGTTGTTAAAAAAATATGCTCTTAGGTGAAAGATTTTTTTGCCGGGTTGTCCGGAAAAATTGTAGTGCAACATACTCTCCGGATAACAATGGCCGGAATATGGGGGGAAGGCCTTAAAGAGAATAAAACTTCCATATTCGAAATTCTGAGAATATTTGCAACCCTGGGCAGAATATTGAATATCGAATACTGAATATCCAATTTCGATTTTTTTAACCATAGTGAGCCAGTCACTCCTGTTAAAGAGGGGGAAAGGCTCAATTGTTGATACAACCGGAAGATGGAAAGGTCTAATTGTTTGCCGAAACCAGTCAAGGTCGGTAAAATCATGGGATATCGGTTTTTATGGATGTATTGTACAGCTGCCAGACAGATTAATACCGAAGTATGGAACTGTTCTGTAAAATAAGATGCAAATTAATTAATAATTGCCAATACTGCTACCTAAAAGGAGGGATTTGAAGGAAAATGACAATTTTGAAGACATTTGGACTTTTAGATTATTGGACTTTTGGACGGAGTGATGGTGAACTTTTGAGGAAGTCAAGGGGTGCGGCCAACGGCTTACGGTTGACGATAGACGGCGAGAACAAGGGTTACACTGGAGTGGATAGGACACTGGTTTGAACGGATTAAACGGATTGGGCTCTGATATTATCTTTTAAGGCAGTGGGCGATGTGGCCAACGGCTTACGGTTGACGATAGACGGTGAGAACAGGAGTTGCACTGGAGAGGAAGGAACACCGGTTTGAACGGAGGAAATGAATTATAGCGGAAAAATCAGTTTAAATCAGTTCAATCCGTTCGGACCCGTGTTCCATTTTTAACTCAAGGTGAAGAAGTAACATTCCTTTCAGATGTAATATTTGTTGCATAAATCGCTGACCTTCTGAAATGTCACCTACTAAAAAAAATGTTACTTTTGAAGGGTAACCCGCTATAACCTATCCGTTCCGAACGAAAACCGAGTAATTTCTACACAACCAACTTTTGCTTATGAACAAGAAATACTTTTTACTGCTGTTCGTCCTTTTTACTGCTAACTTTAGTTTCGCCCAGGAGGTTTATGATGAATGTGATGGTGCCATAGCTCTTGGAGAAGCTCCTTCCTGTCCGGAAGCTGTTTTCACGAATGTCGATGCTACCACGAGCACCATTTATTCCACTCCCGATTTTGAGATTCCTTCCTGTTGGGATGATGTAGGCAATGATGTCTGGGCATCTTTTACGGTACCTGCAGATGGGTCGTATGTGGATTTTCAAATATCCGTTAACGGGACTGCTGACGGACCGAACATGGATCCGTTGTTTCAACCGAGGGTAGCTTTGTACCGGGGAGAATGCTCTTTAGACGGGATGGTTGAGCTTGCCTGTGAAGAAGCTAATATCGGGAGTGGATCAGTATCATTGGATATCGAAGGACTTACTCCCGGGGAAGTATATTTCTTGAGAATGAGTACCTATTCTGCCACCGCCACACCCAATGACGGGGATTTTATGGTTTGTGTAGATACTATTCCCGCCAGCGTGATCGAGGCATCTGCCAGCCCGATGACACTTTGTAATGCACAGGAATTAACACAACTCAATGCAGAATCTACCGGTGGCGATCTCGCTTTTTATGCCTGGTCCCCTTCCGGATTGGTTACAGATCCGTCTATCGCCAATCCACTGGCTTTCCCATTTGAAACAACAACGTTTACGATCACAGCTTTTGAGTTGGGACTTAACCTGGTCGAGAACGGAGATTTTGAATCCGGCAATGTTGGCTTTACCTCAGAATACGATAATGTTGATGGCGACCTGAGCGGCCTTTGCCAGGGTTGTTACAACATCAATGATATGACGCCTTCCTTATGGACGCAATGTGCCCCTATTGATGGCAATATGATGGTCGTGAATGGCGCACCCGAGGCCGATGTAAATTTATGGTGCCAGGAAGTTGATGTGATTCCCGGTGCGGATTATTTTTTCTCTTTTGATGTACAAACGATCAATTCCCCTGCCCCGGAATTACAGTTGAGTGTGGATGGGAATCTGATAGGCAACAGTCTTTTTGGAAGCTGGCAGTGTAATGTGTTACAGTTTTTCGAAACGATCACGGTCGGAGCCAACAGTACGGTTGAAATATGTATCGTCAACCAGAGTATTTCGGCGGGAGGTAATGATTTTGGTTTGGATAATATCAACTTCAGTACTTATACCGAGCAAATGGACTCGGTAACTGTGGAAGTTTCCAACCTGACTTCACAATTGGCTAATGTTACAGCAGACGGTTGTCAGGCCGGTTGTTCTGGTAGTGCAGAGGTGATTGCCAGCGGGGGAATCGGATCATTGAGTTATGCATGGTCGAATGGACAAAGCACTCCTGAGGTAAGTAATCTTTGTCCGGGACCGAATACGGTTACCGTTACTGATGAAGCTGGATGTACGGTCGTGCAGGAGGTGAATATTCAACCTCCCCAGTTTACTGTTTCCGTGGTTTCTCTTGGAAATCCATGCGAAGCGAGTACCATAGGAAGCGCCCAGGTTATTGTTTCGGGAGGTACAGAACCTTACACTTATTTGTGGGATAATGGAGAGACAACTGAGGTGGCAGTAAATCTTTCGGAAGGCACTCATACGGTCACGGTCACTGATGCTACGGATTGTGAAGCAATTGGAGAAGTGGAGATCGTATTACTACCTGATGGCTTTTCTGTTGAAATTGTTGCCAGTGAAGATACACTTTGTGCCGGAGAAAGTGTGCAATTAACAGCTATAAGCGAAGGGGCTGATGAAATTTTGTGGAGCACAGGAGCTACAGGAAGTGAAGTTACTTTTTCCCCGGGATCAACAGTTTATTATGAAGTGACTGCAAAGCGCCTGGGTGACAATATCATTGAGAACGGAGATTTCAGTGCCGGCAATGCAGGGTTTATCAGTGATTATGACGATGCTATCGGTTTGGGACTGGGCGGAGCCTGGGGCCCATTGTCGCTGGAAGGAACTTATGCGGTTACCAATGACCCATCTTCCGTTCATACTAACTTCATTGGTTGCGGAGACCATACTTCAGGGACAGGCAATATGATGGTGGTCAATGGTTCAGGAGTAGCCAATCTACCGGTTTGGTGCCAAACAGTTACTGTTGATCCGGCGTTGACTTATCAATTTTCCGCGTGGGTGACTTCTGTTGTGGCCAATAATCCTGCGGTATTGCAATTTTCCATTAACGATAATCTGCTTGGAAGCCCGTTCGAAGCCGAATTTACCACTTGCGAATGGACCAATTTTTTCGAAATATGGGAAGCAAATGGAGCCACTTCAGCTGAAATTTGTATCGTCAATCAAAATACGGGTGTTGCCGGAAATGATTTTGCTTTAGATGATATTGAACTGGTGCCTGTCTGTGTTGCCACTGCAGGAATTACCATCCAGGTCAGCGACCTGGAGGCATTTACGACGAATATAGAACCTGTTTCCTGTGAGACGAACTTTGGATCGGCCGTGGCTTTAGCTATTAATGGGATGGATCCATACACGTATTTATGGTCAAATGGAGAAACCACCGCAGAGGTCAATAATTTTGAAGCGGGGACTTATACGGTTACCATTACTGATGCCTTTGGATGTACAGCGCAAGCTTCTGCTGTAATTGAGCCGGGACCATTTGTCGTAATTGATGAGGTGATAACTACTCCCGTAACTTGCGGGCCCATTTCAGGGGACGTAATTACCATAATCCCGGGAAGTGCAGAGGTGTTCCCCGGCGCTGGTGATGAACCTTTTACTTTCAGTCTGGATGGGGGCACGACTTTTCAGGACAGTCCTGTTTTCGAAAATCTTGATCCGGGACTTTACATTGCAACAATCCGGGATGACAATGGCTGTCTGGCCCAGATGGAATTTGAGATTGCAGATGTGGAATTGCCAACCGTACAAATCGTTACCGATGGAGAATTCAATCTTTGCGACGGAGGAAGCATTGATTTGAGCCTTGAAACTACCGGAAATATCGTAAGTTACCTTTGGTCCAATGATGAAACAACTCCCGAGATCACCTATTCCGAAAGCGGGTTGATCGATATTACTGTCACGGATGACAATGGCTGTGCGGCTTTTTACAGTATAGAAATCGAGGATTGTATAGATTATCGTATTCCTAATGTTTTTACACCTAATGGAGATGAATACAACGATGTGTTCAAGGTGTATTCATCCGGAGGAATAGTCGTCAAACGCATGCAAATATTCAACCGTTGGGGGAACCTTGTGCACGACAGCACTGAACCCTGGAACGGAGATTACAAAGGCGAGCCTCATCAGGCGGATGTATTGATCTATATTATTGTGCTGGAAACTGCTGAAGGGGAAGTTGTGGAAAATGGAGAGGTGACGTTGTTGCGATAATTATGAAAAGTGTAAACACATAGGCACATAGTTCAGAATAGCTGCTTTTTCTCTTGTGAACTATGCGTCTTTAAAAAACATGACTTTGAAATTTCTAATGGAATATGCTTCGCATTTTTAGCATAGGGATATTTCTTTGGTGTTTTAATCTTGTGTTACCCGCACAACAGTTTACCTGTTCGGGTGATCTGATTCTGGCTGTTTCCCCCGATGCGGATTTAAGTGATTTCTACAACATTGTTATAGACGGAAATCCCGGAGCAGTTTTGTCTTTTGATCAGTTTTCCAATAATCCAGGCCCTTACCTTAATGCCATCGGGTATCGTCGGACGGATAATTTTGTTTATGGAATAGCTCCTAATTCTCATGATTTGTTCCGACTGGATGCTTTTGGCAATGTTACCTTTTTACATCATTTTAATTCTTTTGATGATCTGAAAAGTTATAATGCCGGAGCCGTTACTCCAGATGGTAAATATCTGGTAGTCTTGAGTGGCCAGGCGACCAGTGCTCCATTTCGAAGTTTGGAAATCATTTTGATAGATCTCGAATCTGCGAACTATGAAACGACGGTTACTCCATTAACCACCATATCAGGAAATGCAGTTTACAGCCTCGATATTGCCTTTGATCCTTATACAGGGGAGCTATACGGATTTGACGGAAATAATGGCCGACTGCTGACCATTCAGTTGTTTAGCGGTCAGGTGGATGATGTGACCTTCCCTGCCACCGGGAACATAAGCATCATGGCGGCTCTTTTTTTCGATGCCTTTGGAGAATTGTATGGTTATGCGAAACATTTAGGTCAGCCCGGCATCAAAGCCTTTTATCACATTGACAAAAATACAGGAGTACAGCAGTTTTTGCTGGAGGGCCCTCTGGCATCTGCTTCGGATGGTTGCAGCTGTCCATATCGGGTAGCATTATTAAAATCGGTTGAACCACAGGTTACTGGTGCTTGTACGGAGGTAGTTTATCAGTTTGAAGTAGCCAATGCTTCCGGAATAACCCAGACATTTGTCAAGTTCAGTGATGAATTACCCGAAGGTTTTCGGGCCGTAGAAGTCTTTGGGAATACCTTTGGCGGGCAGGTGACGGGGCTAGGTACCAGCAGTTTTCAGATCAGCGATTTGACCATTCCGCCCGGTATCGATACCTTTTATGTCCGGGTGGAGATAGGAAATGTTGCACCAGGAATATATAAGAACATGGCACGGCTGGCAAATTTGTCTTTTGAAATTGGTAGCGTCGAATATTCAGACGATCCCAATACGCTGGCTTTGAATGATTCCACCGCCGTTAAGATTCTCGAAACAGATATTGATGTTTTCGACCAGGAACTTCAGTTATGCCCCGGAGATACGCTTTTGCTGAATGGGACCATTGGCCAGTTTATTTACGAATATACCTGGTCAAATGGTGCAATCGGCCCGGTCCTTGAAGTTACGGAAGGTGGCGTTTATGAATTGTATGCGTATAATGATTGTGAACCCAAAACCATCACTTTTTTTGTGGAGGAAGTTTCAACCGGATTGGCTTTTGATCTGGGACCGGACTTTTCATTGGCCCTTGGAGATATGATAGTTCTTGACCCGGAACTGGTGGATGACACAGGGTTGTTTTACAGCTGGTCTTCTTCAGGTAATGCAACTATACTCTGTGATAATTGCCCGGCCCTCACCATTGCTCCTTTTCAAAATACCACCTATTATTTAGCTGTAACCGATCAAAATGGGTGCTCCTACCTGGACAGCATTCAAGTGAGGGTTGAGAAAAACTATCAGATATATGTTCCTAATGGGTTTTCTCCAAATAATGATGGTGTCAATGATTCTTTCAGGCCTTTCGGCAAAACGGGCATCATGGTGGAACAATTCCAGGTGTTTGATCGATGGGGAGGTTTGATGTACAATGTTGAGTCCATTCCTCTTGGGAATGATTTTCCGGGTTGGAATGGAAGGTCAAATGGGGCACTTGTAGCTAGAGGAGTTTATGTATGGAGAGCTCGTGTTCGTTTTGCGGACGGGTTTGTAAGGGAGTTTACGGGTGGTGTGACAGTGGTTTTTTGATGCCTTTTGTTTTATATTTTACACCTGGTTACTGCGTCTGCAGGCAGGTTCTGCGGTTGGATATTTTGCTGTTCCGCCACGTATTAAATGAATGAAATTTCCCCAAAAAGGTAGAAATTTGAATGAAGAATTTGTAAGGACCTAGACAGAACCGCAGAACCGCAGAATGTCCAATTTAAAATGTAGAAGTAGTTAAAAAACGTGCTGGTTTTTGGCCCGAAAAATGGTAAATTTGACATTCGCCAAAATCTCTTGCCATGTTCGGAAAAATGCTGCGCTCTTTAACTTTTATTAGTTTCCTTTTCGTTTTAAACCTGCCAGCCCAAAATATTTTTATCAGCGCTGTTTCCAGTCCCAATGAGCCTTGCATTAAAATGGATCCCAATCAGCCCAATGTTCTATTGGCCGCCACCAATATCAACAACCTTTACGTAAGCCTGGATACAGGTCATACCTGGACTCATCAATACCTTTCGTCAACATATGGTGTTTGGGGCGATCCGGTTATTGATGTCGATACTGCCGGGCATTTTTATTTTTTCCATTTGTCCAATCCATCCGATGGCAACTGGATAGACAGGATCGTTTGTCAGAAATCCACCGATAACGGAAGTACCTGGTCCAATGGCAGCTTTATGGGTTTGAATGGAACCAAAGCACAGGATAAGGAGTGGAGCATCATAGACCGGAACAATAATAATATTTATGTCACCTGGACACAGTTTGATGATTATGGAAGCACCAGTAGTGCAGATAGCAGTCTGATCCTATTCTCAAAATCCACAGATGCCGGGGAGACCTGGTCGGAGGCGAAAAGGATTAACAAGGTAGCGGGTAATTGCATCGACAGTGACGACACTGTAGAAGGGGCAGTTCCCGCTTTAGGACCAAACGGCGAAATCTATGTCGCCTGGGCAGGCCCTTCAGGGCTTGTGTTTAATCGCTCAACAGATCAGGGCGAGACCTGGCTGGAAGAAGAGATCTTTATCGATGCTTTTCCCGGAGGATGGGATTATTCCGTGCCGGGAATCTATCGTTGCAATGGACTCCCTGTGACCAAATGTGACCTGAGCGGAGGACCTGATCATGGAACCATTTACGTCAACTGGACGGACCAGCGGAATGGTACTGATGATACGGATGTTTGGCTGGTCAGATCAACCGATGGTGGTAATACATGGAGTGATCCCATCCGGGTCAATGATGATGAACCGGGAAGCCACCAGTTCTTTTCCTGGATGGATATCGATCAGACCAACGGGAATCTGTTCTTCGTTTTCTATGATCGCCGCAACTATTCTGATAATCTTACTGATGTATACATCGCTTACTCCCTGGATGGCGGAGAAACCTTTACCAATAAGCAGATCAGTGAATTCCCATTTATGCCCAATCCGGGTGTTTTTTTTGGAGATTACACCAACATCCAGGCACATAACAATATTGTCCGTCCCATTTGGACCCGGCTAGCTAACGGGACACTAACCGTATGGACAGATGTGACACCGTTTGATGTAACTACCGAAATTGCTGAACCATCTGTTGATGGTCAGATCGATGAATTAAACCAATTCCCTAATCCGGCAACCGGTCTGTTTTATATTTCCTTCAAATTACATAAAAGCAGCCTGGTTAACTTGAAACTGTATAATGCCAATGGCAGGGAGGTCGAGGCTATTTTGGAACAAAAGCAGTTGGGATTAGGGAAACATATTATCCCAATAAACCCGCAAGAACTTCATTTGGAAAGCGGAATTTATTACCCGCGTCTTTTTGTGAATGGGACGGTAAAAACCTTGAAGACGATTGTGGTGGAATGAAATAATTAGTTCAAAGCGTTCAAGATGTTTAAAGGGTTCCAATGGTTTCTGATGCTTCAGAAATAGTCTGTTTGACCAAGTTAAACTAAGCTTTCAGCAGTTAACTAAAATCACGCCTGGTGCCATCGGCACCCAATCCGGGTAATTCCCGGCATGGATCATGCTTGACTAGGTGCTGTAGGTACCTGATCTCCTATGCAGCTACGACTTTTACCTATAAGCGAAACAATCTTTTGAAAAGTGTTTTTGTGAATAAAAGTATAGGCATGCTTGTTATGATGCTCAGGTCTTCCCGAAAAGAGGTCTCATCATCCAGGAATTTAAGGATAGTTGTGGCTTTGGTTTTTTTGAATAGACCAGTAAAAAGTTTTGCTCCGAGATGATTGGCATTGGTCAAAACATCGAGCAAAATAAGATCGTAAAACCAGAATTTATCCCGGCGGGAGAATTTGGACAAGTCATTTTCCTTTTTCAGAAATTTTAACAGTTTGACTGCCTTTTTTGTGGTACTCATAAAGGTATAACCCGTGCTCGCTTTTGTCCAGCCTCCTGCTGTCCCAATATTGATGATATGCCTCGAATTGTGTTTTCCAAAGTTATAGGCAGTCATAGGAATGGAACCCTTTTCCGTTTCTTCGATGGTATAATTCGATATGCCGTGTTTGTCGAGGTATGCCCTTATCTCTTCTTCGTACTCCGATTGTTCCAATAAATTTTCAGAAAACAGCGTGTATTCAAACAGGGCGGTTTTTTTGCTCATTGGCAGCACATACATAAATCGGGTATTGCCTCGTTGAGGCACCCTGAAATCCATAAAGGTGGCCATGTTTTCATCGAAATATTCTCCTTCGGTTTTTACAAACCATCCAAGGAAGTGTTGTTGTAGCAAAGGGTATTTAGTTTGTTTTTCATAATCCTTATTCAGTACAACGCTGTTAAAGACTTTATTGGCGGAGAATTGTTCCTGATCAGTGACTACAACTGCGCCATCTCCGGTTTCAGAAATACTCCGGACTTTGCCTTGAATGAAATAGATATTCGGTGATTTATCCAGTGTTTCCCATATCTGTTTATAAAAATTTTCGCTGCGGACCATTTTATAAACATAGGGCTTGATGTCTAATCGCTGCTCATATCCCGGGCCGCCAAAGAAAATGTTTGCCCAGGATTTGGTGAGCATTTCATCCCATTGTCCGTTTCCATTTTCCCAGAAGCACCACGTGCGATCGTTGCCTGTCTTTTTTTCAAGATCGATCAGGGCAATGGACTTGCCATTGAAAAAAGTGTCACTGGCCATCCCTCGTGCCAGGATCAGGCCGGCGGCTCCTGCACCCGAAATAATATAATCAAAATGCTTCATTGAAAAATATCTTAAGACAACAAATGAACAAGAATGTGGTTAATTTAGATTTGTAGAAGCAAGTTTTTTTTAGGTAAAGTTGTTTATTTAATTTAAAACCATCAGTTATGGAATCAAAAACCAAACGAACCAATGTAATTTTTGCATCTATTAATGTAGTGTTGTTTATAGGTGTCGTTGTTGTAAATGCTCTTGCGAGTATATTGCCGATTAATGGAATGGACACAGGAGAGTTGTCAGATTTGTACCCGAATCTTTTTGTGCCGGCAGGACTTACCTTTTCGATTTGGGGCATTATTTATCTTTTGCTATTGGGAATGGTAATCAATCAGTTGGTTTCAGCTGTTCGCGAAAAGGAATCAAGTATGCTTTCTGTGTCGGCAAGCAGAGTATTGGGCGTAAACTTTTTGCTCAATATGGCCTGGATACTGGCCTGGCATTACCAATTGGTCGGTCTTTCTCTACTCATTATGATCGGTTTGCTTTTGACATTGGTCTATTTGTTCAGAGAAGTGGATAGCATGTCATTAAAAAAATCAGGTCAAAAGTTGCTGGTTCTCGTCCCGATCAGTGTTTATTTGGGATGGATATCCGTTGCAACCATTGCGAATGTTACTACCTGGTTGGTGAATATGAATTGGGACGGGTTTGGAATTTCTCCTGTGAGTTGGACTATCCTTGTAATTTTGGTGGGAGGTTTATTGGCAGTGTTGATGCTTCGGTTGCGGAAAAGTCTCGCGTATGCTGCTGTAGTTTTATGGGCTTATTTGGGCATAGTTATTAAAAGAATGGCTGCCGAACCTATTGAGAACGGGATCATTTACACCGTTTATGGTGTAATGGCTGTCATAGCTGTTCTCATGGTCTTGATTAACAAAATTCGCAAACCTGAGGAGGACTAGCCATAAACCTTAAAACGGGTATTTTGTTAGTGTAATAAAAAATCATGAACACAGCATACCCGTTGATCAATAATGAGGCCGCAAAAAGATATGAATTTCATATTGAGGATCAGACGCCCCTCATTGAATATATTTTAACCAGTCAGAAGATTTTCCTCACCCACACGGAGGTGCCCAAACCGTTGGAAGGCAAGGGCATTGGATCGGCACTTATTAAAAGTGTTTTGGAGGACATCGATCAAAAAGGATTGACTTTGGTGCCTTTATGTCCGTTTGTGGCTGCTTATATCAAAAGGCATCCGGAGTGGAAAAGGCTGGTGCTGAAAGGTATAAAAGTTGAATAATACCGAAACTTGATATCAAAAAAAATCCCGAATTCCACTAGTTAAGGCAGAATTCGGGATTTTTATATAAGTTGATATTCAAGGCTTGCTGTCTATCATTTTTTATCGTTACTGTAGAAATCTTCTTCTGAAGTTTTTTCGACGGTATCTCCTTCTTTCAATTTTCTGGAAATGGCTGTATACGGACCGGTAACGACCTCTTCATCTCCCTTAAGGCCGGTGAGCACCTGGATGTAATCATCATCCTGGATGCCGGTGGTTACTTCAACTCTCTTGACGGTATCTGCTTCTGTTGTTATGAAAACAACTTCGATAAGATCTTTTTCGTCTTCTTCTTCATCGTCATTCTTTTTAGGACCTTTTTTGCCCTTGTCTTCGTCCTTTTCGCGGGTAGTTACGGCCTGGATCGGGATGCTGATTACATCCTCCACAGATTTTGTTTTGATCTCTACTGTAGCAGACATTCCCGGGCGGAAAGGATAAGGTTTGTCAGCACTTACGATATCCTGGTAGGATTCCGGGTTGATGCTAATGCGCACTTCAAAATTGGTTACCTGATCCGAGGTCAGAGAGGCAGTAGCGCTGTTGGCAGCAGAGTGTGCAATCTGGGTGACGACTCCTTTAAATTTTCTTCCGAGGTAAGCATCAACTTCAATTTCCGCTTCATTGCCAAGGGCAACACTTGGGATATCATTTTCACTAACATCCACGCGTACTTCCATGGCGTTGAGGTTGGCCAGGCGCATCATTTCCGTTCCCTGCATCTGGATGGTACCTACAACGCGTTCCCCTTGTTCAACATTCAAGCTGGAAACGATACCGCTCACAGGAGCGAAAATGGTAGTTCTTCTGAGGCTGGTCTGCATTTCCTTGAGCATGGCCTCTGAACTTTCTACGGAGAATTTGGCAGCCCTGGCAGATTCCTCACCCGACTTGATATTGGCGTCGGCAGCCCGCAGATTAGCTTCCAAACCACGCAGGGTCGATAGCGAAGCTTCGAAATCGGCCTGTGAGATCACCCCGTCGCGTTTGAGATCTTCATTACGCTCATGAATGGTGCGGGCATTTTCCAACTGAGCCAGAATTTGTTCTTTTTGTGCCTTAAAGGTTTCAATACCTGCCTTGGCATTACTCAACTGTGCCTTAGCACTGTTAACATTAGCTGTACCTCGCTCCACCTGAGACTGATAGGCGTCCGGGTCAATCTTTGCCAACAATTGTCCTTGCACTACTGAATCTCCTTCAGCGATGTAGAGTTCTACGACCTCACCAGATACATCAGAACTGATCTTAACTTCTTTTTGAGGAAAGACCTTCCCACTGGCGGCTACAATTTCCTGAATGGTTCTTTTTTCAACCTTTTCTACGATAACTTTCTCACCTTTGGGTTTTTGATTGCTTTTCCATGCAGCCAATACTGCCAGCAGGACGATAACTCCAACAAGTGCGTAAATCAGGGTATTTTTCCGTTTTGCCATTTTATTTTGCTATTTAATTTTATTTAGATGATGCTTTTCAATGCCATTTTTAACCGCTAGGTTCGCCAGGGTTTCGCCAGGAACCCAAAGATTTTTAATTTTTTCCTTGCGAACCTTGCGCATTCATTGCGTCCCTGCGGTTAAGAAAATAAATGATCACTATCAATCCAAAACAACCTCTTTTCCCAGGTAAAAATCTACTACCTTCAAAAAGAAAATGTATTGGTATTTGGCTCTGATCAGGCTGACTTCCGCCTGGTCGTAAGTATTTCTTGCTGTTGAGAATTCAAAGGTGCTGATAGCTCCGAGATCGAAACGTTTTTTGGCGTTCTCATAAGCAGCTTCAGCAGCTTCGAGAGCTCTTTCTGCAGCTTCATACGATCTCTTTCCGGAGCGGGCATTGGATACGGCCAGTTGAATATCTGCTCTCAGGGAATTTCTGGCCTGTTGGGCTCCGATTTCCTGGTTGAGAGTATTGAGTTTAGCGCGCTGGATGTTGATGCTGTTTTGACCGTTATTGTAGATCGGAATGCTCACGTTGACTCCTACATTTTGTCCGAAATTTTCGTTTAATTGATCGAAATAAGGCTTATCCGGGTAAACGATCCCTGAAGGGATATATTGAGCGACAAAAGCATCTTCGCCATTGATCTGAATAGGCACTGCAGGACTTAACTCATAAGTCAGATTGCTTTCGTCAGGATTGGCAAAATCTTTGGACAGACTGGAGTAGTTGGTGCTTAAACCTCCGAAAATAGCCACGGTAGGCTGTAAATTCGCCTTGGCGACAGACTCATTCAAGAGGGCACTTTCCACACGCAGGTCCGATGCCTGGATCTGAGGCTGCAGACCGAGGGCTGTGGTGTACACTTCGTCAACACGAAGTTGGTCCGGATCGTCCGCAGGCACATTAACTTCCGGTTTTTGAATTTCGAAAGGGGTGCCGGGTTCAATCAACAATAATTGTCTGAGGTTCAGGTAAGACGTTGCCAGCAGGTTCTCTGCATCGATGAGTAATTGTTCATCCTGGGCGATCCTTGACAGAAAATCCAGCCTGTTGTTTTCCGGTAATGACCCTGCCTGGATAAGTTTGTCGGTTTGATCCAGTTGTTCCTGGGAAAGTTCAAGTCTTTTCTCCACATTTCTCAATTGCTCATCGGCCAGAAGAATAGACAAATATGCATTGGCGACACTCAAAGCCAGGTCATTGGCGGATTTTTCACCGTCAAGTTGAGCCGCTTTCAGGTCCAGTTTGCTTTTTTTAATGGAATTGTTGACGGAATTACCACCATAAACCAGCATACTGGCATTGAGACCGTATGAGTTAAATCCAATGGTTTGATTGTCGAATGAGTTGGTGGTAGGGTCGATGGTACGTCCTAACTGCAGACCTCCGTTAAAAGAACCGTTAAGCCTTGGCATTCGGGCTGCTTTGTTCAGCTTGAGCGTCAGGGCTTCATTGGCGATAGTTGTTTCAGCCATTTTGAGCATCAGGTTTTCCTCAAGCGCGTGGTTAATGCATTTTTCAAGGGACCAGCTTTCCTGGGCGTTCATATTGGCCAGCATGAAAAATAATCCCAGCGTTACCAGCAGTAATTTTCGCATCATGTTAGATTTTTCCGTTTAACAGGTGTTATTCCGAGCACAATACTAAAATACTGTCTATCAAACGCCGAATTAATTATATAAAAGGTTAGTAATATTCGATTGGCGGACAGACATACCTCAAGGTTTTGCCTTTGTGCGGTACAGAGGGGTGCAAGGCGACATCGACCAAAGGGAGATTCCCGACCAAAGATACGGGACAGGCTCTCGTGCACAAAGTGCCGGGACCTTGTCGGAGGAGTTGCCTTTTAATATTTCACAATTCTCTCTGTGAAAACAGAACCACTTCTCATCTGAACTTTCAAAAAATAAACTCCACCAGGTAATTCACCTAAATTCATGTGATCGCCATTCTTTTCCAATAAAACTTGATGGCCATTAATATCTAATAGTAACAAAGACAGAATTTCATTGCCTGGTGCCTTAATAATCAATTTATTATCCGTAGGGTTTGGAAAAACTTTGATTGGATTTATTGGTACTTCAAATGTTGGAGAATATAAACAATTGCCATGTAACTCCTGACTTTGGTTGGAATAACAATCTAGTTCAATGCCAAATTCAAAACAATAAAACAATACGTAGGCTGGATGAATATTGCTGCCTATGCCATCAATAAATGTCCATTCGCCGTTACCGTGGCATGTGTCAAAAATATTATCAACGCTAAAATGATATCTTTTTCGAAATGAACCATCATTGAGCGTGACGGAATCAATTCCTTCAACAATTGATTCTTCAAAATAAATTTCCCAAAATGGGGAACTACTTAATATGACTGGTAAGTCAAAAGTATCGCCAATATCCAAATTGAAATCATAAATAACAATATCTTCTGTCTGTTCCCAACCTATAGGTCTGAAATAGGTTTTTTTATTTTCATCAAAACCAAAGCCCAGAAGAGTAGATTCATCCTCCCACCAAATCATTTTATAGGATTGCTCATTAATAATAGAATCACCAGATATTTTTATTGTCATAAAAAAAGGTGGGCCAAAAATATCGGAATGCCGAATCTCCCAATAATTATCTTCCGAAAAAACAGGAAACTGCTCCTGACAAAAACTGAAAAATGGTATTGAGATAAGCGCGATAAAAATTATTCCTTTTTTCATTTGATTAAAATTTTTTGATCATTTCCGGTAACCGCATGTTTTCCAGTGTGACTCTTTCATATTAAGTACCTACGGCACTTAGACATGCTTCCTGGTCTTCGAGTTACCGATATTTAGTCTCTACGAGACTTAAAGTCCCTTCGGGACGGGCCTATGGGTAACCCATAAGCTATTAGAATATCTCAAGTGCCGTAGGTACGTCCTATGTTTACTTTTGCCTGCAAAGAATCACTCAAATGGAAGACACACGAAATATACCCAAAATACCGTTAAATGATTTTATAGAACACCTAAAAATAAAGTCATGAACTCAATCTGATTTTGGCAATCATCCAGCTCCCAAAACACCACTTCATCAAAATTTTACATTTTAAATTTTACATTTTGCATAGTCTTCCTCTGATTCTTCGTAATTTTCGCCTCTGATTTTATGAAAAATCTCATTCCATATTTTATCGAGCAAAAGCATCTGAATGGCGAAACCCACGGCCATTTGGCAGCCTATACCATGTTCGTAGATCTATCAGGGTTTACGGCCATAACGGAGGCGTTGATGCGGGAAGGTAGCAGCGGGGCGGAACGATTGTCAGATATTTTGAATGAGATTTTCACCCCATTGGTCAATTTGGTTTACGGCAGAAAAGGCTTTATCCCTTATTTCGCAGGGGATGCCTTCACGGCCATTTTTCCGGAAGAATACCTCGAAAATCCGGAAGATATCATAGAAACGGCTTTGCTTGCCTGTGAGCTTTTCAGCCACAGAAAATTTCAATTCGAGCAGTTCACTATCGGTATTAAAGTCGGCGCTGCTTATGGTCAGGTGGAATGGGGAATCACCGGCGAGCAGCAAAAGGCTTTTTATTTCAAGGGAGATCCTATCGACCATTGCGCCTACGGTCAGAACGAGGCGGAGGACCAGGAAGTGATCATTGACGAAGCGCTTCAGAATCGTCTTTTAACCTCTAAATTTACCTTTGACCGGATCACCTACCCATACCTGAAACTCCGTCGGGAAGATGTGTTATTGCCGCAAATCCCTCCAAGGGTCGACCTTCCTGATTTGAACAGAGAGGCGGCCTTGCAGTTTTATGCTGCTAATATTCTTGATGCCAAACAACAGGGAGAATTTAGGACGGTCATTTCCGTATTCATTGCCTTTTCCGGCATTGACTCTCATGAATTGCTGGATGAGTTTTCCAGAATTGTTTTGGAACAGTCCGGAAGTTTCTCCGGCTATTTCAAAGAAATAGATTTTGGAGATAAAGGCGGTGTGATGGTGGTATTCTTCGGTGCTCCGGTATCCTTTGAGAACAATGTTGAACGGGCCCTTGAATTCGTTCTGGCGTTGAGAGAGGAAGTAGCTCCTTTGCAAAAAAGATCTACCCTGCAGTTCAAAGCAGGGATAACCATAGGTACTGCTTTCACCGGAATTGTCGGCGGCAATGAACGTTGTCAGTATGCCTGTGTTGGCAACCGGGTAAACCTCGCTGCTCGTTTGATGGCAAGTGCCGGTTGGGGAGAGATTCTCGTAGATAAGGAAATTCAGCATAATCGCCTGTTTATTTTTTCCCACAAAGGAGATGTGAAATATAGAGGAATAGAAGGTGATGTGCCTACCTTTAAATTATTGGGGCACAGTGCAGATGAATGGCCCGATTATGAGAGCAAGTTTGTTGGCAGGGAACAGGAGTTCAGTCAATTGATGGAATTCTCGAAGCCATTGTTTAAAGGGCAAAGTCCCGGACTTACTTATATTTTCGGAGAAGCAGGCATGGGCAAAAGCCGATTGATGTATGAGTTCAAAAATAAACTCACCGAAGGGGGAAAAACTCAGTGGTATTCCTGCCAGTCCGATCAGATCCTTCGCAAGCCGTTCAACCCTTTTGTATATTTCCTGAAAAACTATTTTGACCAGTCCCCGGATGCTTCTTCTGCAGATAAACGCGGGAGTTTTGAGTCCCGACTGGAACAACTGGAAGAAAAACTGGAGCAGAATCCCAAAGATGACGGAGGTATTCTTAAAGAACTGAGAAGGACTTCTTCCGTGCTCGCCGCCCAATTGGGTATTCATTACCCAAATTCCCTTTGGGAACGGCTGGATGCTCTCGGGCGTTATCAGAATACCATTGCTGCCATCATCAATTTACTGATTGCTGAGAGTATCAGCACGCCTCTGGTGGTGGAACTGGAAGACGGGCACTGGACTGACGAGAACTCCACAGAATTGTTGCGGGAACTCATCCGCCAAATGCGCAGATATCCTATATTCCTGGTTGTGACTTCCAGATTTAATGATGATGGAACAACTTCTTACGTCGTTAATAAAAATGCCGTGTTGGTCAACAATCTCGGGTATCTTGAGTTGCAGTTAAAAGCCTTGAGTACACGGGCTGTCCGGGCTTTTGCAGAAGCGTCACTGGGTGGCAAAATAAAACGGGAATTCCTCGATCTTTTAATCAGGACTTCCAATAATAATCCTTTTTACCTCGAACAGATCCTGGAATATTTCACAGAGAGTAATCTGCTGGAGCGAAAAGAGGGGGAATGGACCATTCAGGATGAGAATATCAAATTATCCAATTCGATCAACGCTATCCTTACCGCGCGTATCGACCGTTTGTCCGGCCTGGTAAAGGAAACCGTAAAAGCAGCTGCCGTGATCGGTCGCGAATTTGAGGTGCCTGTGCTCTCGGAAGTGATGAAAGTACAGGATGAATTCATTCGAAGGAACGGAGACAGCAACATACTACTCAACCAGCAGATAAAGTCTGCCGAAAGGGTTCAGATTTGGCGGGCCATGAATGAATTGCGTTATATTTTCCGGCATTCCCTTTTGCGGGAAGCTGTTTACGGAATGCAGCTCAATACAAGGCTGAAACATTTGCATAAGCTCATCGCAGAAGCCATTGAGAAGATTTTTCAAGAAGAGATTGAAGAACGATTCGCCGACCTTGCCTTCCACTATGAGCAGGCTGAGGAGTTGGACAAAACACGGGAATATTTTCTGAAAGCAGGAGATAGAGCCAGGGCAAATTATCAAAATAGTCAGGCTATCGAATATTACAGCAAACTGGTCAATTTACTGGACAAGAAAAAGTCCCCGGAACAGATCAGCAGACTGCATATCCGAATAGGAAAAATACAGCAGCTGATAGGCCAGTGGCCTGAGAGTGAGCAATCCTTCAATGACGCTTTCAAGTTGGCCAACAAAGCAGGCGACAAGGTTCTGTCAGGAAGAGTGCTCAATAATATCGGAAGAGTGATGACGCTCAAAGGGCAATATGCAGAAGCCATGGAACGCCTCCAGGTGGCTGCCGGACTTTTTGAAACCGCTCGTGATGATATAGGGATTGCCAAAGTATATGGCAATATCGGGGATCTTTATTTCAGGCAGGGGAATTACGAAGAGGCGAAAGCTTATTTTGAGCAGAGCATAAAAATAAACCGTCAACTCGATTCTACCAGCGGTATGGCCCGTATCGTTTCCAACCTTGGGCTGACGCATATGAACAGGGGGAATTACGACGAAGGCATTGATGTTCAACTCAAGCAACTGGAAATTGCCCGGGAAAAAGGGGACATACCCGGAATGGCTGTTTTGTATACCAATACCGGCATCGTTTATCTGGAAAAAGGAGATTATGATTCAGCGCTGGATACCTTTGAAAAAGGGTTGGCACTTAGTGAAGAGTTGGGTAATAAATTGTTGACTTCGATCGCCATTGGTTGTATAGGTTCCGTGTATCAGGGCAAGGGCGATTATGACCGGGCTATGGAACATTTTGAGTTGGACTTAAAATTGTGCGAGGAGTTGGGAGATAAACAAGGTACCGCTATTGCACTTGGTCTGATTGGAGAACAGTTGAGCATTGAAGGTCAGTTTCACAGAGCCATCGAGTATTTACAGAAAAATCTCATGCTTTGTGAACAATTAGGATACCAGAAGGGGATAGCCAAAGCGGTCAATACGCTTGGAGATATTTTTTATCACACCAAGCAGTTCAACCGGTCCCTGGAATTTTATGACCGTGCCATTGATGTGACGAGGAAGATCAATAATAAGCTGGTTTTGGGTTATAGCCTTGTAGAAAAAGCTGCGGTATTGATTGAGCTAAATAAATTGGCAGAACTTGAGGAAACAGCTGAAGAAGCAATGATCATTGCTGAAAATGAGGCTAATCCTGACCTGAATTTCGAAGCACAAATTTTGAGTTCCAAAGTGCTCTATTTGCAATCGGAACCGGAGCGTGCCCGAAAAGTGATCTTAAATCTTTTGGAGCAAAAACTCAACAAACAACAAAAAGCCGATGCCTTTTTCGAATTGTTTTTGCAGGATGATTCCAATAAAGATGCCAGAAACCAGGCACTGACCTTATATCGTGAGCTTTACGCTACCACACCTAAATACCTTTTCAAACATCGAATCAAAATGATTGAGGGATGAAAAATAAATACTATTTCTCCACAGAAATAGTATTTATTTGGTTAAAACACAAAACCAATTCTCGCCACAAAGTTTATCCTACGGTTTTCAGAATTATCCTCCATGGGATCAAAAATATATGTGATCCAGCTATCCGAAGATTTGGGAACCAGATCCCAGAATGTCCACCTCGGACCCATTGTTAATTCTGTGTTGTACTTTTTCAGAGAAGTCCATCGGAAACCAAGGGCCGGGAAACATTTGACTTCCACAGGCTTTTTGCTGGATGAAAATTCATCCTTGTCAAGAAAGAATGAATAACTGGCACTGAATGAATATATTGGAGCGATCCGGGTATCAGTAAAAGCTCCTTTCAATTCCAAACTTACCGGCAGCCTACTGAGATATCTTATGTTTGACTCCACTGAAATCCCTGCCCGAAAATGATTGGAAAGCCTGTAGCCAGTCGCAAAATAAACTCCCAGGTTCGTGTGCCAGTCAGCGAAAAAGGAATATTTATTTTCCTTAATAGAGGGATGATCATAAATAAATCCCCAGTCAAAGTACATTCCTTTGGTTTTGTAAAAGAACCTTCCGGGTATAATGTTGAATTTGCTGTGACTTTGTTTCGTTCGCAAGATTTCGTTTTGGTCAACGGTCATTTTATTACCGGAAAGCATTAAAATCCGGAGGCTGTCGTCCTTTGATTCCGACAGGATATGTCCTTTCAGGTAGTTATTGCCCTTTAGGAAAACATAATCTATTCGTTCCCCTTTTTGGGCAATTAAAGAGAGGGTCAATCCAAAGAAAAAGAGTGTGAGAAAGTATTTCATAAGCTGGGGATTAGAAAATCAATTCATATTTGAAGATCAGATTTTTATAAAAAGCGTCAACAATGTAAATATTACCTGTTTGGGAATTGGAAGAATAGGAGTATTCGTATTCATAGTAGCCTTTCATTAAGTTGAAACCCGCGCTGATTACAGAGTTGGTTTGTCCTCTGGAGGCAAACCTGAGTCCGACAGATGGTTGGAAATAGAGACCTCCTTTTCGTTTGAGGAATACAACATGCTCTTTGAAACTAGTTTGGAAAAAGGGGAAAGCATATCCGATTTGAAAATTATAAACCGGCGAAACCCCTCGTTGCCAGGCAGCTCCCCGAATGTCCAGAAATACGGGAGCCAGAAAGTAAGCTTTTTTGGTAAAACCTAGCCCTAGTCCTAGTCCCAGCCGATCATTGATTCTTTTACCAAAAGCCAAACTGGCATTTACCGAAAGCCCGTTTTTCCCAAAGAATTCATCATTTTCCCCGATCAGGAAATTCAGGGCAATGGCATTATAGGCACCTTCCGTGTAGATCATTTTGCCTTTAGGCAGTAATTGCTGGCCCTTGCGCAGAAAAACCTTGGCGCCTATGACATCATAATCAACTTCCAGCGTTTCTCCGTTTTCGAGTTTTAATAAGATGTGATTTTCTTCCTGCTTTTTGATCTTGGCCTTGAGGAAAGAACCGTCCAACAGGTAGATCCTGTAGTAATAAGCAGTGTCAATGAATTTATAAGGGTTTACAAACTGGGCCCTTCCAATTTGTAAAACAAAAAGGAATAACACCAGAGAGAGCAGGCGTTTTTGCATGGGTTTAATTTTTCTCAAAAACGCCTGCTCAGGTGGTATGTTATTTTGATCCCCTTTTTTAACGTTAGGGAATAGAAATACTATTTCTCCAAAGAAATAGCATTGCTGCTACCTCGCCACCATCATCTTCCCACTCACATAAGCCGCTCCATCGTTGGTGATCAACTGGAAGTAATAAAGACCTTCCGGCCATGCTACAACGCTTATGGTTACATCGTTTGAGATGTTTTCAAGGTAAATGACCTTGCCTTGGCTATCCATTACACGGAATTTAAGAGCCTCATGATTATTTAATAATCTTAGGTTAATGATGTCCGTAGCGGGATTTGGAAAAACACTGACATCAAAGTCGGCCGCATGGTCATAAATGCTGTTCACTACAACAGTGACCTCAAAACAGAAAGTATTGGATCCCTGGTCGTTGGAAGCTGTCAGGCAGACCGTATACGTTCCACTTGCGGTATAGGTGTGGGTTGGATTTTGCTGTGTACTGGTATTTCCATCGCCGAAATCCCATAACCAGGAAGTCGGACCAAAAACGGATAGGTCTGAGAAAGTAACTGACCCGTCTCCGTTATCGAAATAGGAAAATGCAGCCACCGGAACAAAGGCAACTGCCACATCCTGACAAACCATGTCGGAACCGGAACTATTGGAAGCCGTCAGGCAAACAGTATAGGTTCCTGGCTCAGCATACTGATGATCAGGATCCTGATCGGTACTGGTATTTCCATCCCCGAAGTCCCATAGCCATGATGTTGGGTTGTTAGTGGATTGATCTTCAAAACCTACAAAACCGCCACCAATATTTTCAAAGGAAAAAGCTGCCACGGGAGCAAAGAAAATCTCTACGGACTGGCAAGTGAAATCTGTTCCCAGATCGTTGGTTACAATCAGACAAACATTGTAAGTGCCTCCTGCAGTATATGTGTGTGTTGGATTCTGTTCGGTACTACTATTGCCATCTCCAAAGTCCCACATCCATGAAGTCGGACTGTTGGTAGACATGTCCTGGAAGGAAATATTTCCACCGCCATTATCTGTAAAGGTAAAGGCAGCGACCGGTTGTGCTGTGAAGGCAACGGTCTGACAGGTGAAATCAGCTCCGGCAGAGTTGGTGACTGTCAAACAAACGGTGTAATTGGCATCAGGAACAAAGGTATGGGTTGGATTTTGCTGTGTACTGGTATTTCCATCTCCGAAATCCCAAAGCCATGAGGTCGGGTTGTTGGTAGATTGGTCGGTAAAGTTTACCACACCACCGCCCTGGTCGACAAAAGTGAAAGCTGCAGTTGGAGCAGCAGCTACGGACACTGACTGACAAGCTGTATCTGAGCCTTCATTATTGGTGACGGTCAGGCAAACGGTATAGGTGCCTGCTGCAGCGTAGGTGTGATCAGGGTCCTGTTCGGTACTGGTATTTCCATCCCCGAAATCCCATAGCCATGAGGTCGGATTGTTGAAGGATTGATCTTCAAACCCAATGCTGCTGCCTCCAATATCTATGTAGGTAAATGCTGCTATCGGGGCAAAGGCTGGCGTTACCGTGAGGCAGGTCGTATTACTGCCCACACTGTTGGTTGCCGTGAGACAAACTTCATACTGTCCTCCTGCAGCATAGGTATGCTGAGGGTTTTGTTGAGTACTGGTGTTACCATCGCCAAAATCCCATAACCAACTGGTCGGGTCATTCAGGGAGTTGTCTGAAAACTGGATGGTTCCGCCACCTTCGTCAGAAAAGGAAAAGTTGGCCACCGGTGCCTGAGGTTCTGTTATGTCATCGATCCAGTAAGTTACACTGACCAGTGTGCCGTCATCGAGATAATCAAGAGAAACCATTGGTCCGTGACTCTCTTCAGAAAGGTAGCTGTAAGACATATCGGTTGAGGTACTTGAGGAAACCAGGAACCAATTGCCACCTCCCAGGTCGATCCAGGTGGAGTCGATTGAATTGGTGGTGGTGACCATTCGAAGGGCATCAAAACTGCCTACGGGAGTAATGACCGTTCCGTAGCCATCTACTTCATGTTCAGAAAGCAGCACACTTTTGGAGCGGAATGATCCCATTTCATCAACAATGGTGAATTCAACGTTAGTGCTGTCGGTAAAAGTTGTCCCATAGGTTGTTGGGAAAACCATTTGTTTCGACATTGGATCAAATTCAATGCTTAAAAAGTCTGCGATCTCTTCAAAAAATATGGAACCTCCCAGTCCCCATAGTTCGGAGGATGTTACGTTGTTGAAAAAGTAACCGCCTTGATTAAAGGAAACCAGATTAGCGGTGGGGAAGTCCTCATTGTTTGGCGCCTCGGAAGGCATCAGGTAAAAAGTGGTATCCATAGTCATGGTATCCAGGAAGGAAAAATCCCATGTTTGATTAGTTCCGGAATTTCCCGGGGTTACTCCGGTGGTATCTGCTCCGGCAGTAATAAGAGCCATACCCGCCGTAGGAACGTCTCCTTGATTCAGCGTTATTTGTGCTGAAACAGGAAGCGAAAAGAGTAAGGATAAGCTTAAAAAAAGAAGGGTAAATCTTTGCATAACGATAGGTTTTTGTTGAGGAATATTGCAACGTAGAAATATAATACATTCCGGTGAGAAATCCCAGTACATGGATGTGTTTTAGGACAAAGGGAAATTGCCTAATTTAAGTTGCGGGGTACAGGTTTGGCCATGGTAATTGGTTTTCACCATTTCAACTTGAGATCCGTAAATAAAAAGGGTAATTTTCCTAAATACCAGCAACCAGCAACCAGCAACCAGCAACCAGCAACCAGCAACCAGCAACCAGCAACCAGCAACCAGCGATCAATCCATAGGTTTTTTCGGTACCGGAGCACTTGCATGATAATCTCTGAATACCCGTTCCGCATATTCATCCAATAAGCCAATAATGCGTTCGCGGTTATCGGAACGAAGTATCATGCCGATGTGGTGGTCTTTTTCCAGGCGCCAGGTGATTTCCGGAGCATCAAAAGGTGTATGATCAGGATGCTGGAATTTGGTCAGGGAGATCAGTATCCCGGCGTAGTCGCTACGATACTCCGGCAATTCATAGGTTGTTTCATTAGCCATAGCCGTTTCAAGTCTTGCCCATTCATACCAGAGGTTCAGTCCCGACGAGATTTCTACCAGGGTGGAAAGATGTGCACCGCCTACCCGGGAGGCCGTTTCCAGGAAGTAAAACTTGCCGTCATCCCCGGATTTGATGAATTCGGTGTGGGAGGCACTGTATTGCATGCCAAATGCCTTCATGACTTTGGCAGTCAGCTTTTGCAATGCCTTATCATCCTTGCCTCCAAATGGAACGGTAGCCGATCTGAATATTCCTCCGCCATGAGCTACTTCGAATGGCGTATTCAGGTATTGGGAGACCCTGCAAAAAACGACGTTGCCATCAACGCTAATGGCATCACTATGATAAACAGCACCTGGTTTGAACTGCTCAACCAGGTATTGATGCCGAAGGTCTCCAAGGCCGTGGATGAACTCCCAAAGTTCGTGGGAATTGTGAACCTTTTTCATTCCCGTAGCGGAAGCTTCTGCTCTTGGTTTAACGATCCAGGGGGCAGGCACCGTTTCAGCAAAACGATTGATATCCTCGTCGTGGAATAGTGATGAGAACGGTGGAACAGGGATGCCGGCGTCCTGCGCTTTTATGCGCATGGCCAGTTTGTCTCTAAAGTGCCTTGCGGTTGTTTGTCCCATGCCGGGAATGCGGAATTCCTCGCGCAGGAATGCTGCCTTTTCCACATCAAAATCATCCAGCGCAACGATTCTGTCGATCTTTTTGCTGCGCATCAGCCATGCCAGTCCTTTGGCCATATTGGAAAAGTTCTCCGGCGTATTCTCATCGGTGTCCATGAAGAAAATATCGTCGAGATATTCGCGTGGCCATTTGTCTTCCAGGCTTTTTTTGGTGAGCAGGTAAACGGTATTGCCGGCTTCTTTGCAGCCTTGAAGGAATTCTACGCCTTTGTGATAAAAGGAAATGCAGAGGAAGGACTTGGGAGTTGCCATGGTTGGTTGTTTTTCGATTGTTCGAAAGCTTAATTTAACCGCAAGGTGCGCAAAGAAGCGCCAGGATCGCTAAGAAAAAATCCTTGCGTACTTTGTGAAAACTTGGCGAACTTTACGGTTAAACACTATGTTTCACTTTCAATCAGATTCTCAATATATTGCAAAAGTAATCTGATTCCGAAAGCTGTGGCACTTTTTTGCTGAGAAAATTCATTGCTGCCGAAAGCAACACCGGCGATATCCAAATGTGCCCAGTGGGCGTGATCTCCGATAAAAGCTTCCAGGAATTTCGCTGCTCCGATGGCTCCCGCCAGTGGTAAGCCGCTATAGTTCCGAACATCTGCCACATCGGAACTGATATCATCTTTGTAACAATCCCACATCGGCAGTTGCCAGACCCGTTCACCGGTTTCATTACCTGCCTTGCTGATTTGAGCTGCCAGCTCATCATCATTGGAAAAGAGTGCACCTGCATGGTACCCGAATGTTCTCACAGCGCTGCCGGTGAGCGTAGCAAGGTTGATTAATACTTCGGGTTCATGATTTTTGATCATATAAGCCAGTCCGTCTGCGAGAACAAGCCGGCCTTCAGCATCCGTATCGATGATCTCAATGGTTTTGCCGCTGTAGGAGTCGATCACATCTCCCGGTTTGATGGAAAGCGCATCAACACTATTTTCAGAAGAAGGTACAATACCTATCAGGTGGACGGGTAATTGCAATTTAGCCGCAACTTCCATCGTGCCCAATACGGCTGCAGCGCCTCCCATGTCACTTTTCATATAGTGCATATTGGTGGATGGTTTCAGGGATAATCCGCCTGTGTCAAAAGTGATGCCTTTCCCAACGAGGCCAATTTTTTGCTTGGCTTCACCGGTGCGGGGTTTGTATTCCATGACGATGAAAGCAGGTGGATTTTCACTGCCTCTGTTCACCGCCAGAAGGGCATGTAGATTTTTGGCTTCAATTTCCTTTTTGGAGTGATTGGTAACCTGATACCCGTTTGATTTTCCTGAGTTTTCAGCCCATTCCGCCAGTTGGGTTGGTATTTTTTTATTGGCCGGTGCATTGACCAGGTGAAGCATTTGCATTTGGGTTGCTGCTACAGCTTCTCCTTTTTTGGCCAGTATCCCGGCAGCCTCTGTGAGTGAGTCTGCTACACAAACAGTGATGTTAGCCTTTTCATTAGCAGGGTTTAAGGGGTGGGGTTCCTCCGGTTCTGTTTTAAATTTTCCGATCTGATAGGTACCTAATAAAATCCCGTTGATGGCGGCTTCAATGAAAAATTCCTGTCCGGTATTGAGGTTTTCATGTAGAAAACTGACAGCCAGTTTTGTGCCGAGTTTTTGTTTGCAGTTATGGGTGAAAGACCGGAAGGCCTGCAAAGTTTTGGCAAAGTCCGGATCAGGCCCTAGGCCGAGCAGATAAACTTTTTGTTCATTGAAATAAAAAGGAAATACTTCACCGGATTCGCCTTTAAAATCCCGGTCCAATTGGTTGGCGGGAATTCCAAAAGAATCTGTTATGCTTTTCAAGCTGCTTTGGCTGGCCCCGTTTCCGGAAACGGGTATGACCAAGGTAGTTTCAGGGATTTTTGATGTTGTGCTGATTGTAATAGTCATGATAATTGGGCCTGTTGCAACAGGGTTTTACATCAATTAATTTAATGATGGTTGTTAAAATAGAGCCATTCAACAGCCAGGGGAAATTCTCTTCCCCAATAGGCTTCATTGTGTTTTCCTTTAGGGTCAATAGCAAGATTTATGTCAAAATTTGCTGCTGTTGCTTTTGCTTTGAATGCCTCCTGGAATCTGCGTACGTTGGGGATCATGGTTTCGCTTTCATCCCCTCCGGCATAGAGGTAAGCTCTGACGTCCTGAGAGTGTCCGAAATTCATGAAGTGGAAATGAATGTTCGGGCTAACCCAAAGGGCCGGAGAAAAAATCATCAGCTTACTGTAAACTTCAGGATACATTAATCCAGCATAAATACTGATGAGTGCTCCCATAGAACTTCCGCCAATGCCTGTAAATTCTCTGTCTGGTAAAGTTCTGAAATGTTTGTCAATATATGGCTTAAGAGTATCCGATAAAAACCTTACATATTTTTTACCGTCTCCTATGCCCAGTTTTGTGTCGTAAGAAGGCGTGTATTCTTTAATTCGTTTGTCTCCTGCATGGTCGATGGCAATAACGATAAAATCACCCATGCCACGGGCAGTAAGACGTGCCAGTTGTTTGTCTACACCCCAGTTGCCGAAAGGTGCGTACTCGTCAAAGAGGTTTTGTCCGTCCTGTAAATACAGTACCGGGTATCTTTTGTCCGTCTGGTAGTAATCGTGCGGTAGCAAAGCCGAAATTCTGCGTGTTTTGATCAATTGGGGAATCTCAAAGTGCTCTGAGATTACCTCGATCCTGGGCAGCAATTCCGGGTTAATATCTTCCTGATAATCTGTATGTCGCGTAATTGATTCTTTCATTTCTTTTATTAGCGCGGCAAAATTACAAAAAATTAATACCTAATTAACCCAAGTTACAATAAATCCCAATTTGGCAAAAAACAAGCTTCAAAAGACAACTTTCGATCTACTACCAAGGGTTGAGTGTGAAAAGTGTTACCATTATCGATGGCAAGTAAGAATTTTTGTGAATCAAAACCTGTAGGCATTTTTCTACCTACGCCAAAGTGGGTAGCATTTCGGGAAATACGAAATGATCACTTTAAAATCCGGGTCAAAAAGAGTGACCTTATCATCCCTTTTTGACCCTGTAACGTTGTTTTACTTTCCCATTCGCTTTGATGACTATCAGGTAACCGCCGGGTTTGATCTTGCTGAAGTCCAGGGTTTTGACATATGGACCAGGTTGCTGGTCATTAAGTGTTGCCCTGGTCACTTCCTGTAATTTGTTGTTGATGATAATGATATCCACTTTAGAGGTGGCTTTCAGACTGTACCGAACCTTTACGGTCTTTTTAACCGGATCAATTTTGAGCCATTTAACCGGAGGCCCTTTTTTGTCATCAGCAGGTTCCTCAGCAGGAGGTTCCGGATCGTGGATTTCTGTGACCTGATCTGCATCAACATCCGGTTGATAGGGTTGCTGTTCCGGATCAGAGTTGGTAATGGCTTCCGTTTCCGGTGGCGGAGGCGGAGCATTGCGATTGACGATGGTCAGCACGTCACCATTTGAAGGAGACCATACTTTAAGTCCCCGGGGAACCGAAAATCTATTGTAATCCCTGACTTCAGTCACTTTATCGGCTTCATTGATCCGGATAGTTCTGACTTCAATGTGATATTGATCGATAAAGATCCATTTGAATTGGTTAAAACTGCCGCTGTTTCGTGTCCAGGATTTATCATCGTTATTTACTCTGAGGGGAGCTCCCCAGCCGCCTTCACCAAGGTAAACGGTTCCTCTTTCGTCATCACGAATGAATCCTTCTTCACTGCCAGACTCCCTGGAGGGGCGAACGGGCCATGTCCATTTGACCACATGAGCATCAGATTCCAGGGCGATATTCACCCTGTATTTATGAAATAAAGTAGCCCAGTTGATCATCAATTCAGTGAGTTCCGGTTTGCTATCGGTGTGAGGCTTGATGGCCTGGTGATACTGTGCGATCTTCCAGATTTTATTGCGATTGCTTTTGAGGTCTGATTCCAGCCATATCTTTTGTTTGCCGCCCGGGGGCACCATAGTGTTGAGGGTATAAACCCGTAAAAGATTACCTCCAAAAGACAAGCCGTAATAGACCGATTCGGATTTGATATCGAATAAGGCAACCATGGTTGCATTGGAGGCTTCGTGATTGCCTCTGGCCACTACAACCGGGAAAAGTCTGCCGTCACTGCCAATGGTCAGTTGCCAGTCATCGAACCATTTTTGCCATTGCGTCGCATTGTCGTCGGTAGTGAAATCTCCTGAGAAGAGAATGAAATCCGGTCGAAGTTTACTCACCAGTTTATTGGCATTTATTCTTGCTTCCCGGTTATTTCTTGAATCTCCACCTGCCATTACGGAGAGGCGTTGAAGCGGGTTGTCTGGAGTTGTTTTAAAGGACAATCTCCTGCTTACGCCTTCATTGTCGACAACCACGAAGAAGTAGGTGGTGTTGGGGGTGAGGTTTTCCAGTCTTACAAAATGGTTGTTCATGCCCTTGCCCTGCATGATGTTGTCTGGTCTTTGCTGGGAAGGATAGGCCTGGTAGTTTTTTCCACGATCTTCTGTACCATAATAGAGCACAGGGTTGGCTCCTGAAATCTGGTCCCATCCAATGACCATTGACGTTGCCGGATTGGAGCGCCACATGGCCCGGAAGCGTACGGATTTAGCCTGAAGAGTAATTGTGCTGAGTGTTAGCGTCAGCAGTAAAAAGCTTATATTTTTTATGGTTTTAAATTGCATTCAAGGGTTCTTGTTGTTAAAACATTCTTTAAGGTGCATTGAGACACAATAAAGGAAAAATAAGGGTTATTTGAAAGGCGTGGTTCTAAAAAATTAACGGATAACCCAGTAATAACGTTTGGTTACCCCGGGGATATTATATGAACTACAGGTTAATTTCAGGTAAAGATCAGGATTTGGCGGCAGCGATAATATTACTGGAACCAGGTGTTCATGTCCGGCCAGATTTCGTATCTGTTTTTGAATACCCAGACCGCGACTGCGATGAGTAGGAAAAGGATGATAGTGCGAATATTCCGGGTAGTTCGCTGGTACTTTTCACGCTGACTTTTATAATTGCGTTTGCGGCTTTGGTAGGCCATGGCGTATAAATTGTTTTGAAGTGGTGATCGATTATTTTCAACAGCCAGGTAGTTTTCGGTAGTTGAAATTTGATGCAAAGTTGCTGTTTTTTTATTTAATATGCGTTCCTAAATACAATTATCTCTTTTTCTCTCTTGAGGTGGAGGTTGCTCAGGAGTTTTGTTTTCGTCACTGATTTGTAATTTATTCATGATACATTGCCGAATTTTTAGCATTCCTGGAAGCCATTTCGCCGAGTCGGAATGGCTTCTTTCTGGACTAAATAACCATTAAGTAAATAAAATGAAAACCCAATATCCAATCACCATTTCTCCAGCGAATTTTTTGTAATATTGTAGTTGTTGAATTTGCTTCGGGGCTGAGGTGTGTGAAAGAGAATCAAAACGTTCCCATGACGATATAATAACCAACTTAATTGCCAAAGATTTCGCTTCCCTGTCTTCAAAACCGAAAGTAGGATAACCTGTAAATTCCCTTTTTTAGGCTATTGAAAAAATGAGCCTAACCTTAAAACGAATAAAAGTTAACGCAGATGCAAAAGACACAAAAAAATGTAATCGTAACAGGTGGTGGCAGCGGCATTGGTTTTGCTATTACCAAGCGTTTTGTTGAATCAGGTGCCCACGTGCATGTTTTGGAAGTCAATGCGGAAAATGCCGAAAAAAATCTCACTGATTTTGGTAAAAGGGTCACGGTACACATTTGTGATGTTTCCGATACCGATCAGGTCAGAGAGATTGTTGATGGCATTGCTGCAGAATCACCCATTGATATTCTTATCAATAACGCAGGAATAGCTCATGTCGGAAATGTCGAAAACACGGCACCGGAAGATATGGACCGGCTTTATTCCGTCAATATCAAAGGGGTATATAACTGCATGCACTGTACGGTGCCGCATATGAAGAAAAACGGAGGAGGGGTAATTCTTAACATGGCATCTATTGCCTCGACTGTCGGTATTCTCGATCGTTTTGCTTATTCTATGACCAAAGGGGCTGTAATGACCATGACGTATTCGGTGGCAAAGGATTACCTGAAAGATAATATCCGGTGCAATTGTATCTCCCCTGCAAGGATTCACACACCTTTTGTGGATGGTTTTGTCAAAGCCAATTATCCGGACAATCAAGAGGAAATGTTTGATAAACTTGCAAAGACACAACCGATCGGACGGATGGGTAAACCTGAAGAAGTCGCGTCCCTGGCTTTTTTCCTTTGTTCCGATGAAGCCTCTTTTTTGACGGGGACAGATTATCCGATTGATGGTGGATTTATTAAATTGAATGGGAATTAAAAGGGACGGTGGACGATTTACGGCCTACGGTAGGTATAGAAATGTAATTTTTTGCTTTTATAGAAATTGAAAATCAAACAAAAAGAAAAACATATGAAGTTAATACGATTTGGCGGGGTGGGTGAAGAAAAACCCGGAATACAGTTGTCTGATGGCACCCAAATAGATGTGTCCGGATTTGGGGAAGATTTTGATGAACACTTTTTCGGAACAGATGGAATTGGAAGACTGAGATCGTGGCTGGAAACTAACGAAGCAAATTGCCCGGTTGTAGATGAAAATACAAGGTTAGGCGCACCTTTGGTTCGTCCATCAAAGATCGTCTGCGTGGGGCTCAATTACGCGAAACATGCTGCTGAGAGTGGCATGGATATTCCTGAGGAACCTGTATTGTTTTTCAAGGCAACTTCCGCTCTAGTTGGCCCGAATGACGACCTGATCATTCCGAAAGGAAGTGAGAAGACCGATTGGGAAGTGGAACTGGCCATTGTTATCGGTAAAAAGGCATGTTACGTTTCCGTGGAAGATGCCTTTGACCATATTGCCGGCTATGTATTGCACAATGACTACAGCGAACGTGCTTTTCAGATAGAAAGATCCGGCCAGTGGGTAAAGGGGAAAAGCTGTGATACTTTTGCTCCAATCGGACCCTTTATTGCCACCAGAGACGAAATTAAAAATCCTAATAACCTGAACCTGTGGTTGAAACTCAACGGTGAGATGATGCAAAACAGCTCCACTTCGGATTTTGTGTTCAAAGTCGAAGAAGTGGTCAGTTACATCAGCCAGTTCATGACCTTATTGCCGGGAGATATCATTTCCACCGGGACGCCATTTGGCGTTGGGTTGGGGTTGAATCCGCCGACCTACCTTAAACCTGGTGATGTGGTTGAATTGGGAATTGAAGGGCTTGGTACATCGCGCCAGGTGGCCAGGGCTTATGAGGAGACGAGAGGATAAGGGAGAATAAATGTATCAAGGCGATACCTTTGCCCGGTGCTGCGAGGGAGCATAGGTGTTGCCCCCGACACTTTGTGTACGGGGCAGGCTTTGTCGGAGGGATATCGAAGTTTAACCAGCAACCAGCAACCAGCAACCAGCAACCAGCAACCAGTAACCAGTAACCAGATAAACCATGCGCATAGATGCACACAATCATTTTTGGAAATTTGATCCGGTCCGGGATGCCTGGATCGATGAATCTATGGGGGTGATCCGGAGGGATTTTCTTCCCGAGGAGTTCGCTTCTGTATTGAAACAGAATGGAATTGACGGAACGGTTGCAGTACAGGCTGACCAGTCAGAAGAGGAGACCATGTTCCTGTTGGGGCTGGCCAACAAAAATGATTGCATCAAAGGTGTGGTCGGATGGATTGATTTGCAGGCACCGGATATTGATCAGCGGCTGGATCATTTTGATCAGTACAAATTGCTGAAAGGATTCCGGCATATTGCACAGGCGGAGAAAAATGATTTCCTGGTATCGGAAAGATTTATGAACGGAATAAAGGCTCTTTCTTTAAGCAGGTTCACTTATGATTTGCTCGTATTTCCTCCGCAATTGCCAGCTGCGGTCGAATTGGTCAAAAGGTTTCCGGATCAGGCTTTTGTCCTTGATCATATTGCCAAACCCTATGTCAAAAAAAGGGAAATCAATGTCTGGGCCAAAAATATTCAGGAACTGGCAGCCAACGATAATGTTTGGTGCAAAATATCCGGACTGGTGACAGAAGCGGATTGGAATGTATGGAAAACCGAAGATTTTTATCCTTACCTGGATGTGATAACCTCCGCTTTTGGAACGGACAGGTTGATGTTTGGTTCCGACTGGCCCGTTTGTTTGCTGGCGGCTGAGTATAGTCAGGTTTTGAAAATTGTGGAGGACTATTATCGCACTTTTTCTGAGGCAGAAAGAAGTAAAATATTTGGCGGAAATGCCAAGGCCTTTTATGATTTATAACCTGTTTATAAAGGCCTAAAATCATTTCAAAAACATGAAATGGAAGAGTTCTAATTTACCTCGCTGGCGGGGTCGGATCAATAGAGAAAAGGCGACTTTTCCTATGGTGATCCGGGGGTGGACTCCATGCTGGAAAAGATTTCACCCCCGATTTTAAGTCAATAATTTTACATGAGGGAAAACGGTTTTAGTCTAACTTAAATGAAACTGAATTATGAACCTTGGATTAAAAAATAAAGTATTCATTGTCACCGGAGGGGCAAAAGGTATTGGGGAAGGCATCGTGCGGGCGATTGCTGAAGAAGGTGGAATCCCTGTAATTGTCGGCAGAACGCTTAATGTTGGAGATGCTTTGGCAAAGGAGCTTAACGACAAAGGACAGAAAGCTTTTTCCATCACCATTGAATTGGGAACACCTGAAAGTTGCCGGGAGACCGTTTCAAAAACCCTGGAGTTAGCCGGACGTATTGATGGCCTGGTCAATAATGCCGGAGCCAATGATGGCGTCAGTCTGGAAAATGGCACGCCTGAAGCATGGATGAATTCCCTCAGTAAAAATTTACATCATTATTTTTACCTCGCTCACTACGCTTTGCCCGAGTTGAAAAAGCACAAAGGTTCCATAATCAATATCAGTTCCAAAACGGCGGTAACCGGTCAGGGAGGGACTTCTGCCTATGCTGCTGCCAAAGGTGCCCAGCTGGCACTGACGAGGGAATGGGCGGTTGAATTATTGCCCTATGGCATTCGTGTAAATGCTATTTTGCCGGCAGAGGTAATGACTCCTCTTTATGAAAAATGGCTCAATACTTTTGACGACCCAAAGGAGAAGCTGAATGATATTGTGAAAAATATCCCTTTGGAAAACCGGATGACCACTTCAGCGGAAATTGCCGCCATGACCCTCTTCCTATTGTCTGAAAAAGCCGGACATATTACCGGACAGCATTTGTTCGTCGATGGAGGTTATGTACATCTGGACCGGGCCTTGGCAGGGTTGGATAAGGGCTAAAAATCTTAAGAAAAAGGCCTTAAGGCCTCAGTGGTTTGGCCTTTGATTTGATCACCGCCCTAAAGGACGGAGCAATTATAAGGTGCTTTAATTAAACTGATTTTGCAGGTAGTAAGAGTAGCTGCACCATAAAAAAATCAATTGCGCTGGCTTTTAAGCCGGCGTTTTGATACACAAATGATAGATGCAGGCCTTCAGGCCTTTACTTTTGAAACAGCAAGTCAAAGACAGCCCGGTGGCCCACGAAGTGTGGGCAGGAACCATAATTATTTGAAACAATTTCCCTAAATTCAACACCACAAAACGAAAAACGAACAAATAATGGTTGAAAAAAAATACCTGATTCCCTTTATTCTGGTCACTTCCCTTTTCTTTCTTTGGGGATTCGCCAATGACATCACCAATCCGATGGTGTCAGCATTCAAAAAAATACTCGAACTCAATAATACGCAGGCATCGTGGGTGCAGGCCGCCTTTTACGGGGGGTACTTCACCATGGCATTACCTGCGGCTATTTTCATCAAGAAATTTTCGTACAAAAAAGGTATCCTTCTTGGTCTGGCCCTTTATGCAACCGGGGCTTTGTTGTTTTATCCCGCAGCTGCCTATGAAGAATTTGGGTTTTTCCTGGCCGCGCTTTATATCCTGACCTTTGGGCTGGCATTTCTGGAAACAACAGCCAATCCGTATGTACTTTCCATGGGAGAAGAAGCTACCGCCACCCAGCGATTAAACCTTGCCCAGGCGTTTAACCCCATAGGAGCCTTATCTGGTTTATTTGTCGCCCAGACATTTATACTTGGGGCACTTCAGTCTGATGATCTGGATGCGAACGGTAATTCCGTTTACGAAACCCTTTCAGGAACGGCAAAGGCGGCTGTGAAAACTGCCGACCTGGAAATTGTGAGGAACCCTTATGTGGCATTGGGTGGAGTAGTGCTTTTTATGTTGCTTCTTTTTGTGTTGGTGAAAATGCCGGACACCAAAGACGACGAAGTACATTCAGTAAGCCTGGGGCAATCACTTAGGAGGTTGTTCAGTAATTCGAAAGTGGTGGAAGGTATCTTGGCTCAGATGTTTTACGTAGGCGCCCAGATCATGTGCTGGACGTATATTTACCAATATGCCGAGCCTTTGGGAATAGACAATCAAGCCGCTGTAAAATATGCGATGTCCGCGCTTGGCGTTTTCCTTGTGGGGAGATGGATATGCACTTTCTTGTTGAGGTATGTGGCTTCCGGAAAGCTGTTGCTGCTCTTTTCTGTTTTGGCTATGATCTTTACCCTGGGTGCGATCTTCCTACCGGGAATGACTGGATTGTACAGCCTGATAGCGGTTTCATTTTGCATGTCCCTGATGTTCCCGACTATCTACGGCATTACTTTGAAGGGGCTTGGTGAAGATGCCAAATTTGCCTCAGCCTTCCTCGTTATGGCCATTGTAGGAGGAGCTTTTATGCCCATATTACAGGGCATGATCCTCGATATTGGCGGTTCAGGATATACGGATGTTTCCATTATGGGTGTTCCGGAGGTGAAATTTTCCTTTTTTCTGCCGCTGGTATGTTTTGTGGTAGTGGGCATTTTTGCTTTTCGCTCGCATAAGCGGAGGGAAATGCAGTGATAGAAATGCGAAAGCATATTTTTGAAACTATGGTAAAAAACTAAAATACTGGATTTTGATGCAACGACATTGTTTTGCCCTGGACCTGGTTGATGATGAGCAATTGATCAAAGCTTATGAAGAACACCACAAAAATGTGTGGCCTGAAATCCTTGAAAGCATACGGTCTTCGGGGATTGAGCAACTGGATATTTACAGAGTAGCCGACCGTTTGTTTATGATCATGGAGGTCAATGAGGATTTTTCTTTTGAGAAAAAAGCCCGGGCAGATCAGGAAAACCCTAAGGTTCAGGAGTGGGAGCAACTGATGTGGAAATACCAGCAGGCTATTCCGGGCAGCCAACCCGGTGAAAAATGGCGATTGATGGAAAGAATTTTTTTGCTTCCGTAAAAAAGCCTTTCCAAAGTATTGGAAAAGCGTTTGTGCTTTGAGGTCGGGGGGTGGATTATTTTGGAATGATCCGGTAGGTGGGGGAGTTTCAAGCCTATAAAAATCCTTGACCTACGGCCTGTTTTTTTTGTTTCAGCTCCTTACAGAAATGAGATTTCTGACGTAGCTCTAACAAAAAAAGCCCCTTCACTAAAGTGAAAAGGCTTTTGATTGTCTTGAGGTCGGGAGCGGATTCGAACCGCCGTACGAGCTTTTGCAGAGCCCTGCCTAACCGCTCGGCCACCCGACCATTCCAGGAAAAAAGGCTTTCGTCAAAACCTCCATTCCAAAAGCGAACGCAAATATAAAGGTTTTTTTAATTCCATGCAGGATTTTGGAGTTTATTCCCTAAAAAATTCTCTAGGTGACTATGTGGTTATTAAATTTAACATATAGTCACACAGTTCATATAGTGCAAATGGTCAAAAAACTACTCATTTCAACATTGTTCTTTTTGCTATTTAGCAATATTGGATTCAATCAATCCACCACCTTATCCCCTTCCGCCCAGATCAATATCCTCACCTGCGGGCCGGGAAGTTCCATGACTTCCAGGTTCGGGCACACCGGACTCGAAGTCATTGACCCGGAGCTGGACCTGCATGAGGTTTATAACTTCGGGACCTTCAACTTTAATATCCCATTCTTTTATGTCAAATACCTGAGGGGATCGCTTAATTATTACCTGGGAATAAAATCCTACGAAGGGTTCCTGGAGAGATATCAGGAAAGGGAGGATCGGACTATCTACCGGCAAGTGCTGAACCTCGATAGCCTGCAGGTACAAACGGTCTATGACCTGTTGAAGGAAGCCGGCCTGCCGGAGAATAAATACTACATATACGATTTTATTCGCGGGAATTGTACCACCAAAACCAAAGACCTGATGGACAAGGTGATCGGTAATGTCGTGAGTTATGATACTTCTTTTGTGGACAGGAATAAAACATACAGGACTTACCTGAACACCCACCTGTCACGGGGAGCACTCACTACCATAGGTGTCAACCTGATCTTTGGGAATAAAACGGATAAGGTGCCCTCTTTTGCACAATACAGCTTTTTACCGGACAATTACAAAGCTGCCCTGGACCATGCCTTTTTAGGAGAAAAACCTTTGGTGAAAAGAACAGAGACCCTTCATGTCAGGTCAGCAGCGGGGGAATCCTTTGTGAAACGTTCTTTAATCGTCTGGGGCATCGTTCTGTTCTTTTTCTTACTGACCCTTTGGGAATATCGCAGGAAGATGGATTTCAGAAAGCTGGATGTGCTGCTTTTCTCCTTTGCCGGACTGCTGAGTCTCGTCCTCATTTTCATGTGGCTATTTTCTTCCCATGATCCGGCAGCCGATAACCCGGACTTGTTATGGCTTACCCCCTTGCATTTCCTTTTTGTATTCAACCTGAAAAAGCCTCGCTTCTCCTTTTATTACGCATTGTTTCTGGGGTTGATCATGGTGGTTATGATAGGATATTACTTGCTTTTCGATTTTCAGGACATGGGAGTTTTTGCGCTATTGCTCATTTTGCTGATACGATTGGCAAGGAGATGGCTTTCTGCCAATGAAAGGCTTAAAAATACCTCAGTGTAAATGGATGAAATTTCAAGTAATTGATAAACTTTTTATAAGTTGTTCAAAGCCATTGTGTGGTTTGCTATATTAATTTTTTAGTCCTCGTAAAATCCAAATTGTTTGATTATGATTTATTTTGTGAAAGCTGGAGATAGAGTTAAGATTGGTTATACAGATACCCCTTTTAAAAGAATTTCCTCCCTGCGTACGTCTAGCCCGTATGAGTTGGAAGTATTATTGATTATAGAAGGTTTTTATGATAAAGAATATGAATTGCATCAGATGTTTTTAGAATTCAGAATCAACGGGGAGTGGTTTGAATATTCAGCAGTAATTCAAGATTTTGTAATAGACAATTTAAAATTAGATAGAAGATATGAGTTTGGTTTTATTAAAGATGATTTTAAAGATTATGAACAGGTTCTAAGGTTAAGAAAATCACAAAACTTATCCCTAAAGGGACTAGGTGAGAAACTTGGAATTACAGCTCAAGGGGTTAAAAGAATTCAGGATCGAGAACAGACACGAGCAATTTCTTTAAAAACTTTGGAAAAAGTAGCGACGGCCATGGGATATAAACTAGAGTATAGGTTTGTTAAGGAATAAAAATTAATTGGATGTTGTAATTGAAGTTTGGAACCTGTTTAATGAAAATAAAGCCCGATACACTAAACCAGATCCTGTAGATTAGCCCAAAATCGGCTTTGAGAACTTGAGTTCAAAATTGAATTCCCTTAAATTCAAAACAATAAATTTTTAAACAGATGAAAACAAAATTATTACTGACCTTTCTTTTTACCAGCCTTTTCACCTTTAACATATTCGGCCAAGGAGATTTTAATATAAAAACTCTCAGCAATGGCGACTATTGTGTCTTTGGTTTTTTTGCCGGAGAGTTGAATTTCAATAACGGAGATACCATCGGCGATTATTACAGTACAGATGAAGGGTATTTTTTAGCCATGTTTGACTCCCTCGGTACTACGAAATGGGTGAAGCACCTGAAAACAAAAAGTTTAAATTGTTGGGGGCACTGTCCGGGTACCGGCCTCGACGTAGACCTGCAGGATAATATTCTTATTTCCGGTCATTTTTACGATACGCTCTGGTTAGATACCACTCATTATGTAGAACCTGCCGGGGTATTTATCGCCAAATACGATACTGATGGAAACTTCGATTGGGTGAGAGAAGCATACACTCCTAATGGTATGGCGGTAGATGTCGATACCGATTCTTTGGGAAATGTATATTCGGCGGGAATATATCCATCAGGGACTTTTACTTTTGAAGGATTACCGTCAATATCCGGTTCGGGCACGTCCCAATATGTTTTTGTAGTGAAATTTGATGCTGAAGGTAATGGGCAATGGTTAATACCGGTGCGGGGGTTTAGTTCTGGTAATCCATTACGTCTCTCTGCATATGGTTTGGAAGTTGACAGAAAAGGTAATGTTTATTTTGCCGGAGAGCTTTGGGGAGGATACGGGTATATGGAGTTTGGTGATTTAACCCAATGGATTTCTTCTCAGGGGGTATACGAAACCTTTTTTGCCAAATGTGATTCCGAAGGTAATCCGGAATGGTTAACGAAAATAAATTGTTCAAATACCTGCTATCCCAGCAAATTATCTATGGATACTTCTGATAATTTATTCCTTTCAGGATTTTACCGGGGTTCTGCAACTTTTGGAACACTTCCACCTATAACGGTAAATAATCAGGATAAGGATGTCTTTTTAGCCCGATATGATACCTTGGGAAATGCTGTCTGGGTAAGAAGCGGAGCCTTTGGAGATGATTATCATTTAAATGGTATAGGAGCTATGGCTGCAGATGATATGGGAAATACTTATTTGACTGGAGTGTCCGCGGCCGGTCCTATTCAATTTGAACCTCTGCCTGTAAAGGATGAATTAGGTGCTTTTTTTGTAAAACATGATGAAAATGGAGAGGCTATTTGCCAGACAACACCATTTTGGTCAATGGTCGATATCGATGCAACTGCTGATGGTAATCTATATTCGATCACCGGAAGTTTTGATCTTCCTCCAGGTTCATATGAACCCCATTACGCCCATATTTTTAAATGGGATGACAATTGTAACCTGTTGTGGGAAACTTCTATTGAACAAAACTTCGAACCGATTATTTGGAGTACAGAAGACATTAATTCCAATAATGGAATGAAGGTTTTTCCCAATCCTTCATCAGGGAACTTTACAGTAAAATGGAAAGAAAGTTTTACGGAACCAGCTCAAATGCATGTGTTCGATCAATTGGGGAAATTGATCACTTCAGTAGAGATACCTCCCGGAAATGAAGTAATGCAATTCGAACTTAAGGGGCAACTTGCAGGCATTTATTTTTTGAAAGTAACTGCAAAAAACAGAACTTACCTTCAGAAGATCATAAAAGAGTAAATTATGTACAAATTTCCCCTTTTTTTGCTTGTAATTCTATTCAGTTTTTCGTCCATTTTATCAGCTCAGGATTGCAATTGCACCATTGCTGAAGTGCAAAACAACACCGTTGAACCCTGCGATTTGGTTATCGGCGAAACCGTGACAGTTTCCACCGCCGAAGAACTTCGTCTGGCCATTATTCAGGCCAATAATGTCGGCGGTAATATGACGATTCTCATCGAAGATGGAACTTACCAGATAGCCTCTACGGCCTGGTATCCCTATATCACAGCCAATGATCTCGTCATCCGAAGTGTGTCGGGGAATCGCGATAATGTCATCCTTACCGGGAACGGTATGATGAGCGTTTCTCCCAGCACGGAAAACGGCCTGTATGCTACCGGAAATAATATCACCATCGCTGACCTGACGATCAAGGAAGTCGGTAACCACGGAATTGCTGTTGACGGGGATAACCTTTATGTTCATAACGTGAAAATCCAAAACACTTACGAACAAATGCTTAAAGGCACCAGTGGCGGGGACGGCGGTTCAGACAACAGCATTGTGCAATGCAGTTTATTTGAATACCCCTCCGGGGAAGGACCTCAGTTCTACATCGGAGGCCTCGATATCCATATGGGTGATGGCTGGATCGTGAGAGATAATATTTTCAAAAATATCCAAAGCCCGTCCGGCTCTCTTGCGGAGCACGCCATTCACTTCTGGAATCACTGTTCCGATAATACTATCGAAAGAAACTGGATCATCAATTGTGATCGCGGAATTGGTTTTGGGTTAGGGAGCAGCCCGAACGAAGGCGGTGTGATCAAAAACAATATGATCTATAACGATGGAACCGGAGTGTTCAATGATGTGGGTATCGGACTGGAAACTTCACCGGGCACCAAGGTTTATAACAATACTATATTCCTCACGGATTATCCCAATGCCATCGAGTATAGGTTTGAAGCAACTATGGATGTAGATATTGCCAATAATCTTACTAATAAGGCCATTACTTCCCGAAATGGCGGCGAGGCAACGTTAACGACAAATATAGAAAATGCAGTTGCTGATTGGTTTGTGAATGTGAACGAAGGCGATTTGCATCTGGCTGAACTCAATGCTGCCATTGTGGATCAGGGAACTTTCCTTGAAGAAGTTATCCTTGATTTGGATCAAACTACCCGGCCACAGGGAACTGCTCTGGATATCGGGGCTCATGAATGGCTACAGCCACAAAATGCAGAGTTTGCAGGCGAAGGTATTTTAAACCTTCAAGTGTTCCCAAATCCTGCTTCCGATCACCTGATTGTTGAGGTTTTGTCTGAGGTTCCGGTAAGCGTAATGATCCGTGATGTTCTGGGAAGGCCCGTTTGGAACAACAATTTACATTACTTTGACAATGATGTTGAGGTTGACGTTTCCGATTGGCCAAATGGGTTGTATTTTTGCGAAATTGTTGATGCTGATTTTAGCTTTTTGGAGGTAAAAACCTTGATTATTGGACATTAAAGATCTGTTTCAATCTGCTTTATCAGTTCAATCTGTGTTCTATAAAAAATGGAACGCGGATTTTAACGGGTCGAACAGGTAGGAACTGATTAAAGTAAACCCTAGTCCGAAATGCAGCAAATGGGATTTGTTTGAAACCAAAAAATATGTCTGACAAAAATTCTTCCAAATATTACTCGGCTGTAGAAGAAAAGCTGAATATTCTCACCCATGGGTTTGGTGCTTTATTGGCCATTGTAGCCCTCGTTTTACTTGTAGTTGAAGCAAGTGATAAGGGAAGCACATTGCAATTGGTCAGTTTTACGGTTTTTGGCGTAAGCCTGATCGTATTATATACAGCCTCCACCGTTTACCACAGCGCTAAAAAACCTGACCTGAGGAAGAAGCTTCGCATTTTGGATCATACGGCGATTTATGTACTCATCGCAGGCACCTACACGCCCTTTACGCTTGTAACACTTGAAGGAACTCTGGGTTGGACGATCTTTTTCACTTCCTGGGGAATTGCTCTCACCGGAATTACCCTCAAACTCTTTTTTACCGGAAGATTTGATGTTTTGTCCACCATCATGTACGTTTTCATGGGCTGGATCATCATTTTCGCCATCAAACCACTGATGAACAACCTTGCTCCGGAGGGCCTCAATTGGTTGTTTGCCGGAGGTGTTGCCTATACGGTTGGGGCCATTTTATACAGTATTAAAAAAATAAAATTCAACCACGCCATCTTCCATGTTTTTGTGCTGGCCGGGAGTTTTTGTCACTTCATGGCAGTTTATTTTTATGTTACCCCTTGAGGAAAACCCTCTGCGGTACTCCGCGCTTCTTTGCGGCACTCCCGACCTCAGATACGTGAACCTGTCCCGCACATAAAATGGGGATGTCATTTTATTCCATCTGCGTAACAGCTATTCTATCCGTTGAATTATTCTTAACCGGGAGGTTGATATTCCGCAAGATTACATTCTCATAATACCTTTTTACCATAACTATCCCTCAAATCTGGTTTTTGTCGTAAATTAACTTTTTCATGACTCAGAAGGGTTTTATGAACTAACCAACTAAAGTGAAAAAGGCATGACAAATTTGACAAAGTTCGTTGTTTCCATTTTAATGACCTTTGTGTTTTTCGGCTGTGAACAAACCACTGAAAATGATCGGAAGGACAGCCCTCCAAACATCGTCTTCATCATGTCCGATGATCACGCTTATCAAGCCATCAGCAGTTACGACGGGCGGTTGAATCAAACCCCCAATATCGATCGTTTGGCTGAGGAAGGGATGCGATTCACACAAAGTTTTGTGACCAACTCCATCTGCGGCCCAAGCCGGGCCGTCATGTTAACCGGAAAATACAGCCACATCAACGGTCACATCGATAATAATGTAGCTTTTGACGGAAGTCAGCAAACCTTTCCCAAACTTTTACAAAAGGCAGGTTACCAGACAGCCATTGTCGGTAAGTGGCACCTGAAAAGTGAACCAACAGGCTTTGATTATTACAATATCCTGCCGGGACAGGGGCATTATTACAACCCGGACTTCATCGAGAATGGTGATCGTAAAAGAATTCCCGGTTACGTAACCGACCTGACCACAGACTTTGCCATCAACTGGCTAAACGATAGAGATGAAAACAAACCCTTTTGCCTGCTTGTCCATCATAAAGCTCCACATCGCAATTGGATGCCGCCACCAGAATATCTCAACAAATATGACGACGTGGAATTCCCGCTGCCGGAAACTTTCTTTGACGATTATGAAACCCGGGGCTCCTCTGCCAGAGAGCAAACGCTGAGTATAGGCGATGACATGCAATTGGCCTATGATATGAAAGTGCCACAATTGTACCACAAAACCCAACCGGAATCCAGACAGACCTCAGACAGCACGGCATGGGGGTTGATCGCCGGAAGAATGAGTGAGGAGCAAAGGCAGGCATGGAACAAAGCCTACCAACCTAAGAACGATGAACTGATCAAGGCGGAACTCAGTGGAGATGATCTTACCGTATGGAAATACCAGCGCTATATGCAGGACTATCTGAGTTGTATTGCTTCGGTTGACGATAACGTCGGTCGCCTGATGGATTACCTGGAAGAGCAGGGGCTTGCAGAAAATACCATTATCGTTTATACTTCTGACCAGGGATTTTATCTGGGAGAACACGGATGGTTCGACAAGCGCTTTATGTATGAACAATCTCTCCGGATGCCATTGATCGTCAGGTATCCGAAGGAAATCCAACCTGCGGTTAATGAAGCGGATATGGTCCTGAATCTGGATTTTGCCCCGACCTTCCTCGATTACGCAGGCGTGGACATTCCTGAAGATATGCAAGGCACTTCCCTTCGGAAAGTGCTCGCTTCTGAGACTCCCCATGACTGGCGGGAATCCATTTATTACAGATACTATGAATATCCGGCAGTCCACGCAGTCAAGCGGCATTATGGCATTCGGACCGACCGATATAAGCTTATCCATTTTTATTACGATGTAGACGAATGGGAATTATATGATCTCCGGGAAGATCCCCATGAATTGAATAACCTCTATGAAAATCCCCAATATGCCGGACTGATAAACCACCTTAAGGAAAAATTAAAAGCCTTACAGGAACAATATCAGGATATCTATGGAGATAAGTTTCTTCCACAACCTGATATCGAGGTGGATCATAAAGGCAAAGGGGCATCAGTGAGTCTGGCCAATCCGTACCATCCCAAGTATCCCGGAGGAGGCCCTGATGGCCTGACTAATGGATTACGTGGTGCGGATATGGGGTTCCTCTATAGCAAATACGATGCCTGGCAGGGCTTTGAAGGCGTGGATATGGAAGCAGTCATTGACCTGAAGGAATTGATGGAAGTCAACAGCATTTCCTGTGGTTTCTTGCAGAAGAATAATTCCTGGATCTTTTTGCCTGAAAAGATAACTGTCTATACCTCGACAGATGGCGAGCAATTTAAAAAGCTTACGGAATTCAAAAATTCTACACCAAAAAAATTCGCGCCGGATAAAAGACAGGAATATACTGTCGAGGTGAAAAATAAAACCATCAGGTACATAAAAGTTGTTGCCGAAGCTATTGGAAACTGTCCGGAATGGCACCCGGGAGCAGGAGGTAAGGCCTGGGTTTTTGCAGATGAGATTGTGATACAGTAGCTTTATGCAAAAGAAATAGTCTGTTTATTCTTATTGGAAATTTGAAAAGCAAAACAAGTGAAAAGCAAGATCAAAAAATCGCTCTTCTGGGTTCTGGCGGTTTTTATTACACTGGGTACTTCTGTATATCAGCGTATGACGGGACCAACCTATCCTGTTGATGTAATGGTTGAACATCAAAATGTACGTTACGATTTCGAATTGCCAAGGTCTCATGGTGGAGAAACTGATTGTCCTGTAGTTTTGGAACTTCCCATGCAGTTTGAGGGGGAGCTTGTCTACCGTCGTTTTCCCGTTGATGAAAAATGGGATACCCTTATGCTGGGGCGTGTTGATGAATGGCTGGTTGTTGATTTGCCTCATCAGCCTCCGGCAGGAAAACTGGAATATCATCTGAATTTAAACTATCTGGGAGAACCGGTAGAAACAAATCTTGAGGAGAATGTGGTGGTCAGGTTCAAAGGTGAAGTTCCTGCCTGGGCTTTGATACCACACATCTTTTTTATGTTTTTCGCTATGTTGTGGTCCAATGCAACCGGTATACAGGCTGTTGCCAATATACAAGCTTATAAGCGCAATGCTGTAATTACCCTGATATTACTCGTTGTTGGAGGTTTGATCCTTGGGCCTATTGTGCAAAAGTATGCCTTTGGTGCTTATTGGACAGGCTGGCCTTTTGGCGAAGATCTGACAGATAATAAGGTCTTGCTTTCCGTGGTGGTTTGGGTGGCGGCTATTATGCTGAACAAACGGAAAGACCGCAGGTGGGCAGCCCTTGTTGCGGCACTGGTCTTATTGGCCATTTATATGATTCCTCATAGTATGAAAGGCTCGGAACTCGATTATGATTCCGGAGAGGTCATTACCGGAACGATCTGGTGGCTGGCCCTGATGAAAATACATATTGAAAAATCAAACAGCTAATTATGTTGACAAATAAAAAACTGCTTCCGTTTACGTTTTTTTTCATGCTTATTATCATGAGCTGTTCTGTGCAAGAAGAAAAACTGCCAAACATCGTCCTCATCTTCATTGATGATCAGGGGTATGCGGATGTAGGTGTTTATGGTGCTCAGGGGTTTGAAACTCCCCACCTTGATCAATTGGCAGCAGATGGTATGCGGTTTACGGATTTTTATGCCTCAACGGCTGTGTGCAGTGCCTCACGAGCGTCGTTGTTGACGGGGTGTTATCCTCCAAGAGTAAGTATTTCAGGAGCGTTAAATCCTCATGCAAAAGTAGGTCTGAACCTGGAGGAAGAGACTATCGCCGAATTACTCAAAAAGAAAGATTACGCTACAGCTATTTATGGTAAATGGCATCTTGGGCATGATTCTCTTTTCCTGCCATTGAATCAGGGATTTGATGAATATTTTGGATTACCCTACTCCAATGATATGTGGCCGGTAGGTTTTGATGGTGTGCCAAATGGTAAAAAAAGGTATCCGGCGCTGCCTTTAATCGAAGGGTATCAGAAAGTAGAAGAAGTCCGGACGCTGGATGATCAATCAACGTTGACTACCCGTTACACCGAACGCGCGGTGGAATTCATCAATAAGAACAAAGACAACCCTTTCTTTTTATACGTTCCACATTCCATGGCTCATGTGCCCATTGGTGTTTCGGATAAATTCAAGGGCAAAAGCGAACAGGGCCTATATGGTGATATGACGATGGAAATTGACTGGTCGGTTGGAGAGATCGTCAAGGCACTGAAAGAAAACGGCATTGATGATAATACGCTGATCATCTATACGAGTGATAACGGACCCTGGCTCAATTTTGGCAATCACGCCGGAAGTGCATTGCCCCTAAGGGAAGGTAAAGGGACAATGTGGGAAGGAGGTCCAAGAGTGCCTTGTATTGTCAAATGGCCCGGACATATTGAACCGGGTTCGGTCTGTGAGTCCATTGCCTCCACCATTGACGTATTGCCCACTATTTCAGAGGTGACGGGTATACCTTTGGCCGGAAAGAAGATCGATGGGGTGAGTATTTTACCACTGTTGGAAGGGCAGGAAGGGGCGAATCCAAGGAATACGTTTTTGTATTATTACGACAAGGGGTTATGTGCTGTCAGAGAAGGCGACTGGAAACTGGTTTTCCCACATTCCTATCGATCCTACCTTGGAGTTGAGCCCGGAATGGATGGTTTTCCGGGAAAATATGCCAGAGGCCAGAGTGGTTTGGAATTGTACAATCTCAGGGAGGATATCAGTGAGCAAAATAATGTCATAGAACAGCATCCTGAAATTGTGCAGCGCCTTCAGGAAATTGGCAAACAAGCCCGACTTGAGTTAGGAGATGCTTTCCAAAAAACGAAAGGAAAGGAAGTTCGGGAGCCGGGAAGGTTGGGGCCGGACAGAGATACAAAAGTATCTCACAAAGCGGAGGGGAAACCAGTACAATTGATCAGCAAACCGCACGATAATTATGCTGGAGAAGGCGGTGTTACACTGACTAATGGATACCTGGGGTCATTTGATTTCAGAGACGGGCAATGGCTCGGATATTGGGGGTTGGACGCCGAAGTAATACTCGATTTGGGCCAGGAAATGCAGGTTGATACCATTGAAGCCAACTTCCTCCAGGAGCAGGGTTCGTGGATCTTTTTACCGAAAAAAGTTTCCGTTTCCATATCAGCTGACGGACAAGACTATCAACAGGTAGGCAGCCTTGATTCTCCTGTAAAGGAGGATTATGAAACTTTGTGTAAATCATTTGATTTTGAAGTAAACGCTCCAACCAGGTTTGTCAAAATCGAAGCAGCCAATGTCGATAAGTGCCCGGATTGGCACGTCGGCGCCGGCGGTGATGCCTGGGTGTTTTTTGATGAGATAATTATAAAATAACCCGTTCGAAAAAAAAACCAAAAACTTCGAAATTCGGCGTTGGATATTCATTATTCTACTGTTCTGTTAGTTTTGCTAAGGAGCTTTAGAATTGGGAAAAATAAGGAAAACCTGATTTTCAAATGCAAAAGAAACAAAACATATTTCCTCTTTTTACGGGTCTGTTACTTTCATTCCTGTACATTTCCTGTTCGTCACAAAAGGAAGAGGCCTTGCCTCCCAACGTCATCCTCATCATCTCAGACGACCAGGGTTATGCAGATCTCAGCTGCGCCGATCTGGCAGAGGATGTCCAAACACCCAATATAGATCGTTTGGCAGCAAGTGGGACCCGCTTTACCCAGGCCTATGCCACCTCGCCGATTTGCAACCCTTCCCGTGCCGGGGTATTGACTGGCTGTTATCAACAAAGGTGGGGTACTTTCTGGTATGGAGGGCAGGGTATTCACGATCCGAAATTCAAAACCATTGCGGAGATTTTGAAAGATAATGGATATGCAACGGGGTATGTAGGCAAGGTTCATTATGGTGCCAATGACGGAGATACCACCAGCCGCAATTTCCCCTTGAATCACGGTTTTGATTATTACTTTGGGCATACCTCAGCCAGGAAGCATTATCTGAATCATGTCCGGGAACTGGAAGATGAATTTCAAAGGGTGAAAAAAGAACATGAAAAATGGGGACAAAGTCTTCGCCAGCAACCGCTTTGGGAGAATTTTGATCAGGTAGATACCATGGCCTTTGCCACAGAATTGTTTGGTCAGAAGGCCAGTGAGTATATTTCAAAACATCAGCAAGAGCCCTTTTTTCTACAACTTTCCTTTAATGCGGTACATAATTTTACCCACCAGCTGCCGCAAGCCTATCTCGAAGAAAAAGGGTTAACCGGTTATCATGACTGGAATCCTGCGACGGAAGATTATTACGAATGGTACCAGGCCGGCCGAAAGCCCAACCACCCGGAAGGACGGGAATTATACCTGGGGCAATTGCATTACCTGGACGTGGAAATAGGCAGGTTAATGGATCATCTCAAGCAATTAAACCTGGATCAAAATACCTTGATCGTTTATTTGAGTGATAATGGAGGATCTACGCCTATTTATGCCAATAATTACCCTTTGAGAGGATCAAAATATGTATTGTATGAAGGAGGTATTCGTGTGCCGGTGATCATTTCTATGCCAGGACGGTTTGAAGGCGGAAAAGTACAGGGAAATATCATTAGTGCAATGGATGTGTTACCTACTATTTGTGCAGTGACCAATATTCCGGTTCCGGATTATATTGATGGGCTGGATCTTTCTACGGTATTGGCATCCGGGAATGAGCACTTTTCCCATGATACCCTTTATTGGGATACGGGTCATGAAGTGGCCGTCAGGGCGGGAAAATGGAAATACCGTATGGCCGCAGATGACAAAAATGCAAAATATGAAATGGTGGAAATTGAGTTGGGTGAATTCCTCTATGATCTGGAGGTTGATCCGGGGGAAACGACAAATCTTGCAGAAGAATATCCTTTGATCTTGTTGGATCTGCAGAAAAGCCATGAACGTTGGAAGGATAATTTACAGCAATAGATTTTTAAAACCGAAGTGGTTTATGGTTTAATGGGTTGTAAATCAATTGTTTGGTATTGTTTTTGGTAACTTTTTTTCATCCCAACACGTAATGAAAACGGATGTTTTGGAATAAAACCTAAAGGAAACAATTGTAAAAATCCAGTCAAAAAACCAAAAGAATCGAATGTCTTACCTGCTCTCTTTAGCATTATAAAAAATATTATGTTTCTTTGTGTGACTCACCAAAGCTTATTTTCTCCTCATTACCTCTTGGGAACGCATTTGCTTTCAAATTAGAAAACTCAATACCGATTATTATTAAATTATTGACTAAAAGGTCTGAATGTTGAATCATTTGGTAACAAAAGGTTGCGGTTATTTTTTCATGCTGCTGTTGGTTTCACTCCTCGGTAATGGGTATCTGTTGGGTCAATCGCAGGAATATCTGGCGAATATTGCTCACCTTGATGTTGTGGATGGTTTGTTGCATCGGGAGGTTAATGCCATTACGGAAGATTGTAAAGGGTTCAGATGGTTGGGTACCAAAAGGGGGCTTAATCGTTTTGACGGGCATAGTTTTCAGGCATGGACAAAAGAAAAGGATGGATTACTATTCAATACTATTGGAGATATACTGGAAGATGCGAAATGTAACCTTTGGTTGATACCTTTCCCTTATGAAGGTGCAGATTTCAATATATTCAATCATCATACGGGGGAGATCTCAACATTCAGTGACAAATATGGAGAGGAATTCCCGTTTCCGGTTCAGGATATTTTTGAAACGTTTCTTGCTACTTCAAGGGGAGAGATCATTTTTAGTGCCTCGAAGCACGGGGCCATGGTAAAGGTAGATACAGCTGGGATGATGCACGTATTTGAGCTACCTTTTGAGAATTTGAAAGTCAGAGCGGTAACCAGGAATGATCAATTATGGGCTGTAGCCAATGATACCTTGCTGGTTAAACTTGATTTGAATGGTAATATTCTGTTTCGGGAAGCCCATTCCCAGAAGATCAATATTAAATACTTCTTTGTTGATGTTGATGGCAATCCATATTTCCCGGGATCATCGAATACCTGTTTTGGACTCAACGCAAGGGGGCAAATCATAAAGCTTCCTCAAGGGAAATTTCCGCTTCAAAATAATAAGAGATTAGTTATTAATGAGATAATTCCATTTGATAAAGACAAAAAAACGAATTGGGTTAATTCGTCGGGATATGGAGTTAATAATCCCAATAGCAATGCAGTACTACTTTTGGTCGGACCTGATAACGAGATATTATACGATGTGGTAGATGATTTCCCGGAAGTCATTGAAAATGGTTTCCGCAGTTTTTTTGTAGACAGCGATAAAAGGATGTGGATCGGGGGTAATTTTGGCGTTTATGTGTTGGATGTGCATCCAAATAATTTCAGTACCTACATAACACAGAAGTATGGTGAGCAACTTTTAACCAATCGTAGTGCCAGAGAAATTGAGAAAGTAGGCGATTCTCTTTATGTTTGTTTGGAATCAGAGGGTGTTTTTCTGGTAGACCTCAAAACCGGAAATCTCTCAGGTTTTTTAGAACTTGATCATCTCACGAATTATTTTTTCGGTCTTACTCAAGACCCTGCTGGGCGCTTATGGTTAGGTAGCCTTCGGACTGTTTTTTCTATTGATCCTAAAACAGGACTTTATGATATTTTAAGGTTTGATGACCCTTTAGGGGCTACGTTGGCCTGGACTTTATTTTTTGATGACGAGGACCGTTTATGGGTTGGGACGGAAAAGGGGTTGTGGACGCTGGAAAAAGGAGAAGATAAGTTTCGTAAATTCGATCAGACCAATGAATTTCAAACGTTGGATGAGAGCCATGTGATATTTATTGAAGCCATGGAGGATGGCCATTTATTTGCCTGTAGTGATAAGGGCATTTACGAAATCCAACCAGGTAAAGGTGTGGTTAATCGTTTCTGGACAGGCGGTGAAGGACTTCAAAAGCTACCTCATGATAATATTCAACACTTTTATCAGGATAATGATGGCGTTTTTTGGTTGTCAAGTGCCGGATCCGGTTTGATTCGTTGGGAAAAGGAAAAGGGTACAACAAGGATTTTTGATAAATCAGCCGGATTGTCCAATGATGTTATTTATGCCACTTATCCTGATCAGGAAAACAATCTCTGGCTTGCATCGGATTACGGAATAATTCGCTTTGATAAAGAAAATTTTACTTCTGTTGCTTTCACTTCTTCGGATGGAACTTCCCACCATGAATTCAACAGGACCTCCCACTTACAAGACGATTCCGGCAACATCTTTTTTGGCAGCCTGGAAGGTGTTACACAGGTGGACCCAAATAAATTCGTGGAAGGTGAATACGATGTAGATTTCCCACTGGTCATTACTGATTTTCAAAGATTTGAAGGCAAGACGGATCGATTAGAAGACCGTACGATGGAGGTCATTGAGAACAATCGTATTATCCTCAGGCCCCAGGATAAATTTTTCAGGGTTGAGTTTGCTCTGCTCAATTATATGAATATGGAAAGAGTGAATTATGCCTACAAACTTGAGGGAGTTGATGAGGATTGGACTTACCAAAAAGAGAATTATGTCCGGTTTTCAGGAATGCCCTATGGTCGCCATGTGTTAAAAATAAAAGGACAAATGCCCAACGGACAGTGGTCCGCCACAGAGCTGGCAATTCCTGTTTGGGTGCCAAAACCATTTTATTTGAAGTCCTGGTTTATTGCGATTTTGATTGCATTTATTCTAATCCTTGGTCCGTTGATCTATTTTTGGCAAACGCGCCAGTTGAAAGAGAGACAAAAGAACCTGGAGGCCATAGTAAAAGAAAGGACGCTTCAGATTCAGCAAGACAAGCAGACCATTGAAAAACAGGCGGAGGAACTTCGGCAGCTCGATCAGGTTAAATCACGTTTCTTTGCCAATGTTTCCCATGAATTGAGAACTCCTCTAACGCTCATGTTAGGGCCGATTGGTTCTGTTTTGAAAAATGATACCATTGATACCAAAAGTCAAAAATTCCTGAGAACTGCGTTGAAAAACGGGAAAAACCTGCTCAATCTGGTCAATGAAATTTTGGACCTCTCTAAACTGGAATCCGGTAATCTTTCGGTGAATGAAGAACCTGTAGTTGTATCAGGTTTAGTAAAAAGGCTGTACTCACAATACGATTCTTTTGCTCAGCAAAAAGATATCCGCATTAGCTTGAAATGCCTTGTCGATAAGGATCTTACCCTGTTGGTCGATGTAAATAAATTTGAGAAAATATTCAATAACCTTTTGTCCAATGCCTTAAAGTTTACCAAGGAAGGAGATTCCATTGAAGTGACATTAGGTGAAAATCAATCCAGCATTTTCCTGAGGGTGTCAGATACCGGCAAGGGAATCCATCCTGATGATTTACCGCACATTTTTAATCGGTTCTACCAATCAAAACAACCCAATGCCCCAACGCAGGGAGGAACAGGTATTGGCCTGGCTTTATGCAGGGAATTGGCCCACAGCCTGGATGGAGATATCAAAGCTGAAAGTGAATTGGGACAGGGAACCATATTTACCCTTGAGTTGCCAAGGAAATTGGCGACGATGGAACAGGTTGTGGAAAGTCCTCTGATTGATGCGCAAGAGATAATTGCCGAGCCTGCACCTGCAGAAATGATTCCAACACCAAGTGAGGGAAAAAAACCAACTTTGCTCATAGTTGAGGACAATGATGATTTACGAAATTATATCTGCCAGGTTTTAGGAGTCCAATATGTTGTCAAAACTGCAGAAAACGGAGCAGATGCTCTTTCGCTGCTGCAAAATAATTCCTTTGCAGAAAATGGAGATAGGGTTGACCTGATCATTTCAGATGTCATGATGCCTGTCATGGATGGGTTTGAATTACTGGAAAAACTCAAGTCAAATGAGCAGCTTAGCGGGCTGCCGGTTGTGATGCTTACAGCGAGAGCAGCTTTACAGGACAAACTAAAGGCTTTACGGATAGGCGTTGATGATTATATGCTGAAGCCATTTGATGAGGAAGAGTTGTTGGTCAGAGTCGCGAACCTTATCAGCAACTATCGCGAACGGGAAAAAACAGCTTTGGAGACCGAGGAAGATGATAAATTCGCAGGCGTATCCGGGGAAGACCGGGTCTGGCTGGAAGAACTCGAAACCTACACCCAGCATAATGCAGGTAATTTCAATCTGACTGCCGATATGATGGCTGATGAAATGGCGCTCAGCCGCACCCAGTTATTCCGCAAAATAAAACAACTTACCGGCCTTACACCTACCCAATACGTTCAGGAAGTCCGCTTTAGCCAGGCCCGTGCTTTACTGGAAAACAAATCCTATGCTACCGTAAAAGCTGTGGCTTATGAGGTAGGTTTCAAACATGTCAAAAACTTCTCCCAGCAATTTAAAAAACGCTACGGTAAGTCGCCATCGGATTACTTGAAGTAGTCTTCAGTCGGCATTCGGCAGTCTACAGGCCACAGTAATTAGTCTTTAGTTTACGCTCTACACATGCATTCTGCACTTATCACTCATGACTCTCCACCTTTATTCGACCCCCATATTCATCAAAGCTTCCCGCATAAAAATATGAGCTTCTTCGAGCGGGTATCTTGAATGCAAACTATACTTTAAGAAAGTACCATCCTCAGTTTCTTTTTCGTAATGAACCAATCCTATGGACTTTGCATAAAGTTCAAAACCTGAAAACGGAGGTTCTGTATAGCCTTCTTCCTCATTTCCGTATTCCACGAGTTCTTTTACATCAAATTTTACACAATCGTACATTGTATTGTTGAAATTGAAAATAGTATCCGTATTGTATTGCCTGTTTTTTATGAGTGTGGCGGTATTCCCGGTTCCGTCAGGAATTTCGAATTTGACTTTGTACAAAAAGATGCCGCCATCTTCAACTACACTATATGGAAAGACATTGCCGACGATCACTTCTCCCGGCACAGTGGAAATTTTATTGGTGGAATCCGGCATGCTAATGTTAATGGAATCCAGTAGGATACCGGTTTTGATAAATTCTTCCTTGACGTACTGTCTGGGAATAAAGTCCGATTCCATATAAATACCATTGAGGAACTTGTCACGGTTTTCCCAGGTGCCATAATAATACCAGTAGACGGTTGGCATTGGAATATCTCCTGTCGAACGATATTCATACACCATGCCCTGCTCTTCCAGTTTTTCGCGTGGGAAGTAGTAATCTTCAATATTAATGCGTTCTTCACAGGAAGACAGCAGCATGAAAAATGCGCCAAAAAGGAAAAAATTTCTTAAAAAAATCATTTTATATGCCATTTGTTATCGAAATAAACGTTTTGTTATGCCATTTTGTCACAAAATCTGTTTTGGAACAAATTGTGAGGAAGAGATTTTTGTAAACCTATAAAAGTTAATTAAAGTTACGGGTTACAGGTTTCGGGTTACCGATTATGATTTTTTTAGAAATAAACACTCATTTTCATGCAGATTACAAGTTGAATAGCTGAAAAATCATTTACAATCAGCGAACACGCAACACGCGCCTCGTAACTAAACTAAATAATAGCAAGCGCAAATATACCATATAGGTCGGTTATTTAAAGTTATGTCAAATTGTATTGAAATAAGAAATTAAGGAATTGCGTAAGAACCGATCTTATAATCTTATCTTTGCACCTGTTCCACGGAATACCCTCTGCGAAGGGTGAAATAAACGATATACATTATGTTAAAAGGATTTGGAGACTCTCTCAAAAAAATTTTTGGCACCAAATATGAGCGGGATATCAAAAAAATGACTCCGCTTGTAGATCAGACCAATGAATTTTTTGAATCATATATAGGGTTGAGCAATGATGAATTGCGTAACAAGACCCACGAATTCCGGAAGCGAATTGCGGATTACCTTGCAGATATTGATGTTGAGATTGAAGACATTAAAAATCAGGCAGCGGATCAGGAGGATTTCGGTATTAAGGAAGAATTATTTGATCAGGTGGATAAGCTGGTCGAAGAGCGTGATAAGCTTTTGGAAGAAGTGCTTATGCAAATTCTACCTGAAGCATTTGCAGTGGTAAAAGAAACGGCCAGAAGATTTACCGAAAATGAAACGCTGGAAGTTACCACAACAGATTTTGACCGGGAATTGGCCGCCAATGCTTCCAAAACCTATGTCAGCATCAACGGCAACACCACCAAATGGAAAAACAGCTGGGTTGCAGCCGGAGGGGACATTACCTGGAACATGGTCCACTACGACGTTCAGCTGATCGGTGGTATCGTTTTGCACGAAGGTAAGATTGCCGAGATGCAGACGGGAGAGGGTAAAACGCTTGTGGCGACATTGCCGTCCTACCTCAACGGTCTTTCAGGGCAAGGTGTACACCTCATTACCGTGAACGACTACCTCGCCCGACGGGATAGTGAGTGGGTAGGCCCGATCATGGAATTCCTTTTTCTGACAGTTGATTGTATCGATAAATACAGACCACATTCTGAAGAAAGAAAAGCAGCCTATAACTGTGATATCACCTATGGAACCAATAACGAATTTGGTTTCGACTACCTGAGAGATAATATGGTGCGTTCACCGGAAGAAATGGTGCAGCGTAAACACCACTTCTCCATTGTGGATGAGGTCGATTCAGTTTTGGTTGATGATGCGAGAACACCGCTGATCATTTCCGGGCCGGTGCCGCAGGGAAGTGAGGAGCAGGAGTATATAGAATTAAAAGACCACGTGGAGAAACTCTTGGATGTTCAAAAGAAATTAGCTATCAAATATCTGAATGATGCAAAAAAGCTTTTCAAAGAAGGCGTAACTGGACACCAGGAAGGTGAAGCGGGAATGGCCCTGCTACGTGCTCAACGCGCATTACCAAAATATCGTCCGCTTATTAAGTTTTTAAGTGAAGAGGGGGTGAAAGTGATGCTACAAAAAGCGGAGAATTTCTACATGCAGGAGAATTCCAAGAATATGCATTTGGTAGATGAGCCGCTTTATTTCGTGATCGATGAGAAGAATAGGAGTGTTGAATTGGCTGAGCGTGGTACGGAATACCTGTCCAAAGGAAATGCTGACACCAACTTCTTCATTATGCCGGATATCGCTACAGAAATAATGCATATCGATAGTGATAAAGAATTATCCGAGAAGGAAAAAGCTGATACTAAAGTAGAAGTTGCCCAGGATTTTGCTATCAAATCACGTCGTTTGCACTCTATCAATCAGTTGCTCAAAGCTTACACCATGTTTGAGCGCGATACTGAGTATATCGTTATCAATGAAGAGGTGAAGATTGTTGATGAATCTACCGGTCGTATGATGGAAGGGCGTCGTTATTCGGACGGTTTACACCAAGCTCTTGAAGCCAAAGAGAATGTAAAGGTCGGGGATATCACTCAAACCTATGCGACGGTGACCCTGCAGAACTACTTCCGTATGTACCATAAACTTTCCGGCATGACGGGTACTGCTGAAACGGAAGCTGGAGAGTTTTGGGAGATCTATAAACTGGATGTCGTGGTAATTCCTACCAACAGGCCAATTGAAAGGGATGATCGGGAGGACAAGGTTTATAAGACCGAAAAAGAAAAGTTTGATGCTGTGGTTGAAGAGATAATGCGAATGACTGAAGCGAAGCGCCCTTCCTTAGTGGGTACAACTTCAGTTGAAATCTCAGAAAAGCTTAGTCGAATGCTTAATGGGAAAAAAATAAGCCACAACGTTTTGAACGCCAAGCAGCATCAACGGGAAGCGGAGATTGTTGCCGAAGCTGGTCGCCCTGGCAAGGTGACTATTGCTACGAATATGGCGGGGCGTGGTACAGATATCAAATTATCGGACGAAGTGAAAAAGGCTGGAGGTCTGGCTATCATCGGTACCGAGCGTCACGATTCCAGACGTGTAGACAGACAGCTTCGTGGTCGTGCCGGTCGTCAGGGAGATGCAGGTAGCTCGCAGTTCTTCATTTCTCTTGAGGATAACCTGATGCGCTTGTTCCAGTCGGAGAGGATTGCCGGTTTGATGGACCGTATGGGACATAAAGAAGGCGATGTTATTCAGCATAAAATGGTATCTCGTACCATCGAAAACGCGCAAAAAAAAGTAGAGGAAAATAGTTTTGGAATTCGAAAACGTTTATTGGAATACGACGATGTGATGAATATCCAGCGGGAAGCTATTTATAAAAAGCGTAAGATGGCCCTTTCCGGGGAACGTCTTTCTGTGGAGCTTCACCATATGTTTGAGGGAATGATCACCAATATTGTGTTGGAACATAAAGAAGCAGGAGATTTTAATACTTTCCGTCAGGATTGTCTGGGACGTTTGGGAATTGATCCACAGATCGAGGCGGCATTTTTTAATGAAGCCAAACCGGAAGAAGTTAATCAAATGTTCTTCGAGCAGTTCCTGGAATTCTATGACAGGAAATTCCAGAAGATGTCGGAGATCCTTTTACCGGAGATCACCAGGGTTTATGAAAATGAAGGAGATCGTTATAAGCGAATCTTGATTCCTTTCACAGATGGAAGACCAAATCAAATGCCAATCGCAGCAGAAATTGAAGATGCTGTGAAGTCAAAAGGAAAATCTATTCCGGCCGATATTGAAAAGGTGGTCACCCTTGCAGTGATTGATGAAAAGTGGAAGACTCACCTCCGTGCGATGGATGAGCTGAAAGAAGCTTCCCAGGCTGCTTCTTTTGAGCAGAAGGATCCGTTGGTCATTTATAAGATGGAAGCCTTTAACCTCTTTGAGCAACTCATTCATGATATCAATGAGGAAGTGACCGGATTCCTGGCTAAGGGTAAATTAGAATTGCCGTCAGAAGGACAACAATTGAAAGGGGCTCGAAGAAGACGAACTGATTTGAGCAGGACTAAAGCAGGTAGATCGGAGGAAGATATTGTTAGAAGAGCAGCAGCAGCAGTAAGTGAGAAAAAAGGGCGTCCTGATACTTTCCGTAGGACAGGAAAAAAATTAAAAAGAAATGACATTTGTTATTGTGGTAGCGGGAAGAAATATAAAAATTGTCATTGGGGGGAGGATCACGCTAGTGGGTAGGTAAATGAAAAGGATCAAAAGGCACTTTACCCCTGGATTGCATCTAATTAATCCGTTATTTTTTTGAAATATGGAAAGAGAACAGGCTCAAGATGATTTCATTTGGGTGACATTTTCATGAAGAAATCACTATTTTATTGTTCTATCATGCCTCATCATTTTCACCAAAATGAATTCATTTTGAACCAGCAAAGAAGATTTGGGAGAAAGGAGATTGGGGAGCAGACATATTAGCAGAATAATATTCTGTCTCCCGAAAGGAATTAATTGAAGAGAAACTAAAATGAAAAAATTACCTTTTATCGCTATTCCCTTCGTACATTTGAAAATTATATCAAAATATTCTTGTTTTCTTACTTTTGAAGAACTGATGTCTTTTCGCTAAAAGAAAAGTTTTCTAACCCTAAAAAGATGGATATTAATTATTATTTGGGGCGGATAGAAAATGATAAATGCGTTTTGTTTTTGGGACCTGAGTTTCCTTTTTTGCTCAATGATCAAAACAGACACGAAATCATTAATCGTAATTTGAAAAACGATAACTCTATTGCAATGAGTCAATATGAGGAAGATGATTTTTTCTTTTTTAAAAATCCAGCTTCGCGTTACCGAACATATGCCGCACTAAACAACCTATATGAAAAATTGGGCCGTAATGAATTGTATGATCAATTAGTTCAACTACCGTTTTCCTTAATTATTTCACTTTCTCCCGACTGGTATTACAAGGAAAGTTTTGAACACATTTACGGAAATGATCGACTAAAAACATTAGCCTATAAAAAGCAAACTTCAATTGAAATTGAAGAGAAACCTTCTTTTGACTTCCCTGTCCTTTTTAATCTTTTCGGAGATATCAAAGATGAGGACTCCCTTATTCTGTCTTTTGACGACCTGTACGATTTTTTCAATACTCTTTTCAGCATAAAATTACCAGATACTATTCAGACAAAATTAGATCGTGCTACAGATTTTATCTTCATTGGATTTAAATATAATGCGTGGTATCTAAAACTCCTGTTCAGACTGCTAAAAATTCATAACTCTGTTAATCACTGTTTCCATCAGGAAGATCAGGTTCATGATCAACTTATGCTATTTTACAAAGAGCATTTTAAGTTTGAATATCCTGGTATTCCGACCAAAGCTTTTATTATCCAGCTACATGAAAGTCTGGAAAAGGCCAACAAATTGAGGGGAAAGGAAATTACACCTGAGTTAGACAAGCAAGAACTAATTAAACTTATAACCCAAAACGAACTGACAATAGTCATTGATCATCTTGTGAAAAAGCATAGCGATAATCGTCAAGTAATTATGTTCGCCAATCAATATACAAATTTAATGGGAAAAATACATAGCAGAGTATTAACAACTAATGATGTGGAATTCGCAGAATTTATTTATAGGTTATTGAGCTTTGTTCAAGGACTTTAAATTCAGATCATAAACAATAGCTAAATTGAGCAAAGAGAATCAATATAACAGGCGGTATGTAGGACCGATATCTTTTGAGGCCAAGCATCGAAGACTGTTCTTTGGCCGAGAAAAAGATATTGAGCAATTTTACAACTTTGTACGTCTGCGTAAAATATCTGTCCTTTATGGTAAGTCAGGACTTGGTAAAACCTCTTTGCTGAATGTTGGCATCATTCCCTCTTTGGAAGAAGATATAGGTAAAGGACAAGTCGCCTCCTTTCGTTTCATTAATCGTCCTAGAATAAACCCGGAAAAAATAGAGGACAAATTTGTACATTCAATTTTCCAGGATTTACCAAAGGACACTTTTCTCGATAAAATAACCAATGAGGATACTTCATACTGGTTTCAATTCAAAAAGCTTCAAATTAAATATGGTAGTAATTATCAGTTTTATATCGTTTTAGATCAATTTGAAGAATTATTCACTTACCCTGAGGAAGAAATCAATTCCTTTTCAGAAAAATTAGGGTTACTATTATCCAATAATATTTCCGAAACCTTTCGATTGGCTTTACGAAAAGCCATGAGTGAAAAAACGATCGACATCACGGATGAGCAACTAAACCTAATTTATGAGCCGGTTAAAGTCAGCGTTATTCTGGCTATTCGATCTGATCGCCTTAGCTTATTGGATCAACTGACGCGTCATATCCCACATATTTTACAAAATCTTTATGAATTAAAGCCTCTTACTGTCAAACAAGCCAAAGATGCCATTCAAAAACCAGCAGGTTTAATCGGCAATTTTGAATCTCCTGAGTTTTCGTTGACTCCTCAATCTATTGATACAATTATCGATGACCTCACAAATGGTGGAGAGAGCTTTATCGAAAGCTTTCAATTACAGCTCATCTGTCAACATATTGAAAGCGAGGTGATCAGATTGAGATCTGAAAAATCCCTCTCCAATGCCTTCTTCCAGCTGGATATTCGGAATATTCGGTTTAAAATAGATCATATCATTCAGGATTTTTATTATAAAGTTATCAATGATATCCCTGAACATTACCAAAAAAATGTCAGGAAATTCCTGGAAGAAGGATTGATATTTGAAGAGCAACAACAACGTATCAGCCTGTTCGAAGGGCAGATTCGAAAAGAATACAGTATCGATAAATCATTATTGGATACCTTGCTTTCCACCCACATCATTCGGTCAGAAAAATCAACCGGAGGCTACTATTATGAATTGAGTCACGACTCCTTTGTTTTGCCTATTCTTGAATTAAAAAAAATACGGGAGTATAAAGAACAGGAACAAAAGGAAAAAGAAGAGTATGAGAAAAGAAAAAAAGCTCAGGAAGAACTCAATGACTTCAGAACTGCCCGTCAATTAAGGGACTTGGATAAGAAAAAAGTCCAATTGATGGAAGAGAATAGAGATAAATACAGGTTGAGACAATTAATCTATTCCCAACTCAAAGAATCCAAAAAACAATCAATTCTCCTTGGACTTTTTATTGTTGTAATTCTTTCAGTATTGATCGGAATGATCAACTTCGGTATTAAGAAAAATTCTCTAGCTAAGAGTAGAAAACAAGAAATTGAACAACTAAATCTCGACATAAAATCCATTAACAGTAAACTCGATCAACAAATTATTCAGATTGATTCCCTTAATACGGCGAATACAAAGAATCAATTAAACCAAATTCTGGACGAGTATGAAGATTTGATAAAAGATCCTAACTGATAAAAGAAAATATTATGATCTACAGGTCTCTCCAAAAATATAAAACCAAAAAGATTATCCAGCAAATTCATCGCGAAACTGATATGCTTTATGCATACACTTTACAGGATCTTCGCGAAGAAACGGAAATATTGAAAGACCAAATTTTGGATCAGTTATCTTCATACAACAACAAAATCGATGAAATTAAATCTCGTATCGAGAGAGAGCATAAATATGATATTTTAAAGTCAGAAGAGTTATTTATTGAAATTGAAAAGATACAGAAGAAAAAAAGAAAGAAAGAAGAAAAAATCCTTGACAAGTTATTACCCCGGGCCTTTGCCATATTGAAAGAAACTACCCGAAGGTTTACCGAGAACGAAGAACTTATCGTAACTACATCGCAGCGAGATATTGAACTTTCTATGAGAAATAATTCCCAAGCTTTTTATATCAATTATGAAAGCGGGCAAACTCATTTTTTTAATCATTGGGATGTTAGGGACAATCATATGACCTGGAAAATGATCCCTTACGATGAACAACTACAGGCCGGCATTTTATTACACAAGGGAAGCATTATTGAAATGGCTAACGGGGAAGGCAAGACATTGGCAGCCATTTTCCCTGCCTACCTCAATGCTTTATCTGGAAAAAAAGTTCACGTCGTCACCTCCAACCATTATTTAGCAAAACGGGATGCAGAATGGATGGGGCCAATCCTGGCATTTCATGGTTTTGCAACAGCAGATATTGAAACGCCACCCCCTCATTCGCCTCAGAGGAAAAAAGCTTACCAGGCAGACATTATCTACGGTAGTTCAAATGAATTCGGGTTTGATTATCTTAGAGACAACATGGTGAGAGTAAAAGACGAAAAAGTTCAGAATACTTTTGATTTTGCCATTATTGATGAAGTTGATTCTGTATTAATTGATGATGCCTTGACTCCATTGATAATTTCAGGCCCTATTCCCGGTAAAGAAAAGGAACTGGAAATGTTCAAAGAGTTGGATCCTATCGCTGCCAAATTTTGTCGAGAACATATCTTGGCTGTTGAGGAGGCCTTTCAATTGGCAAAAGAGTCTTTTCATAATGGGAATAAAGACGCTTGTCATAAATTATTATTGATGGTTAAATGGGGGTTGCCAGGCTATACACCATTTTTAAGCTTTATACAGGAGCACTCATTAATCTTTGCATTAAATTGGCAGGAAAAAATTCTAACGCTTCAAAACGTAGAAGATCACCCAAGAGAAAAATTATTAGTGACCCTGCAGGATAAGGACAGAAATATAAAAATCACCGAAAATGGAAAGAAATGGATTGCGGAGCAGTCAGGTCAACCTGATTTTTGGAAAAACATCGATTTGAATGACATATTTGCAACTATTGAAGCCCATTCGATCTCTGACTGGGAGGAGAAAGAGGAGAAAGAAGAAGCGATTGCAAAATTTGAGGAAATAGAACAACGGCACCATATCCTTTCACAACTTATCAAGGCCTATCTGGTCTTTCAAAAAGGAGTTCAATATGAAGTATTGGATGGTCAGGTATTGATCATCGACGAGAATACAGGGCGGCTTATGACAGGCCGAAGATATAGTGATGGCCTGCATCAGGCGATAGAACAAAAAGAAAAAGTTAAGTTGGGAGAAATAACACAAACTTATGCTACTATTTCACTCCACGGCTTTTTCAAAAAATATCAAAAAATATCAGGAATGAGCGGAACAGTGATGTTCAGTAAAAGCGAATTCAAACAAGTTTACAGTTTAAATACCTTTAAAATATCTACTCATCGTCCCATTATTCGAAAAGATAAACAAGATTTAGTATATAAATCCAAAAAAGAAAAAACTTTAGCGATTATCGATACAATCCTGGATTTTTATTCCAAGGGACAACCAGTGTTATTGGGTGTAGATACCCCTGATGAATCAAGCAGATATAGTAGAATGCTCCACATGCGTGGAGTTCCACACCAATTGCTCGACGCCACCAATTTCCAAAAAGAAGCCGAGATTATTGCCAGGGCAGGCACCCCAGGACAAGTGACCATTTCTGCAAAACTGGCAGGCAGGGGAACAGACATAAAACCCACAGATGAGGCGTTGCGCCTCGGAGGACTTGTCGTCATTAGCGCGCAAAGACACGATTCCCGCCGTCATGATGACCAACTCAGAGGAAGAACCGGGCGACAGGGAAACCCGGGTGTGTCGCAATTCTTCGTTTCATTGGAAGATTATCTCATGCGATTGTTTCAATCAGCCAGAATAGCAAGATTGATGGATAGTATGGGACATCAGGACGGAGATGTCATCCAGCATTCCATGGTGTCACAATCTATAGTCCGAGCCCAAAAAAAAGTTGAAGAAAACAACCAAACCATCCGAGCCCGGCTAAATGAATACGATGCAAGCCTGCATGTTTCCAGGGAGATCATTTATGAACGGAGAAATAATGCTATTCACGGCCATCGTTTGCAACTGGATGTGATGAATTTATTTTATGATACCTGTAAAAAAATGGTGGCAGATAATTGCTATAATTACGCAGATTTTCGCTTATATTTTCTTGAAATCTTTGGTTATGAAATGCCTTTCAGTGAAACAGAATTTTTACAGGATAATAAGATTGTTGAAAAACTCTTTGAATATGTTTACCATGAACAATATCTGCCAAAATTAAAAAGTATAGCTGATGAGGTAATTCCAGAAATTCGTTATGTACATAGAGTTGAAAAAGGTAATTATAAAAGAATCCTCCTTCCCTTAGAAACAAAAATGGAAGTTAACAACCCTATTTCAGCTGATATTCTCCGGGCTGTTCTGTCCGGTGGGGCCAGCATAAGAGAAGACATTGAAAGTGCTGTGATCATTCATTTTTTAGACAAAAAATGGAAGCAGTTTCTACGATATTACGATGAGTTGAAAGACCAGGTAAATATCAAATCTCAACTTGATAATAAAGACCCCTTGCTTCTATTTAAAAGTATGTTTTTAGATAATTATCAAACACTACTTGCCGAAATCAATGAAGCCACAGTTTCTTGTTTAGCCACAATCAAATTGGCTTTTCCTCCCCCTGTCATAAACAAAAAAGAGGAGGAATCAAATTTTACAAAACAACAGGAGTGGGAAACAGATGAAACTACCAATTCAGAAATAATTGAAACGCCACCTTCGTCGAAAAATAAAGACCATGAAGACGATATAGGATTTGTAGTAAGAAGAGGCGAAAAAAAAATAGGCAGAAATGATCAATGCCCATGTGGCAGCGGTAAGTTATACAAACACTGCCACGGCAGAAAATAAACAGACGTTAATTCTGTTTTTAAAGCCCCATTGCTTTCGAGAGGAAGGAATGGGGCTTTTCTTTTTCCCCTACTGTGAACTATGTGCCTATGTGTTTTATAGAAAGAACCACAAAGACACATAGTTCATATAAGTTTCTCCTTAGGATGGGAATAAACTTAAAATAAATTTAAGTAATTGTTAATCAGCTGATTAAGATTGCTTTATTTGGGCAAATGCCCTCGAGTTTTCTCCAAATAAAAAGTTTGGCATCAATTTTGCTTCTTACTAAATAGCGGATTTACTCAGGCCCTTTGGGCAACGGTTCCGCGACCTATTTTTTTAATTAAAATTTTTTAATCGGGATGAAATTCCGGTATGACTGCATGGTCATGCCCTGATAGGCTTTTGTCCCTTGCAAACAGCATTTGGAAGGTCAGTTTTGTAGTGAAGGAAAAACCGGGATCTCAAATTTGACGCCAAGAAGAAACACTAAATATTTTACCGCAGGCAGATTGCCTCCCAAAAATTATCGCACTATGAGATCTTTAAAAATTAAAGTCGATCAGAAAAGTGTAGTAAACGTTGAACTTTACGCAAACACGAAAAAAGTTATCCCCCGTGTACAGCAATTCATTACCATCCTGGTATTTGGGTTTGCTGCTATTTTTTACAACCAATTAAATGCCCAGAGCATTTATTTTGGGAACGACCCAATGAATCAGGTCAGTTGTACCTGTATGGACAATGCTACTAATTTGTCAAATGGGCAGTTCAGCGAATTGATTACCATCGCAAGCGGACCTGGGGAGACCTGGACCGTTACCGCCGTTTCAGGACTGTACAATATTGCCAGTCCTGCTCCCCCCCTGGCGCCAATTCCCATTTCCATTGGACAGAGTATTGATGAGACATTCCCGGGATCTGGTATTTACCAGTTACCGGCTATCCACATTGATGCACTTGGCTTCTCACTGGAAGCATCCAACGGTCTTGATGATGTTGAGATTATCGATCACACCTGTTATTATCCAAACCCGGCCTTCGTCAATTTTCCGGATGAAATATGCCTCAGCAGTGTGCCGGTAATCCTTGATGAAAATGTTGTGGATGTTGGAGGTGCCGCGGGAACTGGTTTCTTCCGGGTAGACAATGTCGATGCTACGGAGTTTGATCCATTCCTTTTAGGAGTCGGACCACACACGATTGAATATGTTTTCGATGCAGGAACAGCTACGGCGAACGACCCTTCTGATCCGGGGTGTACGTCAAGGATCTCAATGGTGGTTAATGTACTCGATGTGCCTAACACAGCGGTAATTGGGCAGGTAAATATTTCTTTGGGGCACGATTGTGAAGTCACTGTTACACCGGAAATGGTGCTGGCAGGACCTTATCCTTGTATCGATGATTATTACGTCATCATTTTTGATCAAAATAATCAACCTATCGGTAATGTATTAACGGGTGAATATCTCGGTCAGATTTTGCCGGTCCAGATATTGACCTACTCTAATAACTATACAGGAACAGGTACAATCCACCTTATTTTAGGGTTTGAACCTGACCTGGAATGTCCGGATGATGCTTCCGCAGCAACTGTTGAAGATGAGGTATTCTTCATCGAAGATGAGATTTTATCCTCGGATCCAACGGTCGTCCCTATGAACTTTGCTTGTTATGCGGATCTGGTTTCAGGACCGGGTATTCACAATTTCCATTTGGATACATTTACCGTTGACCAGGATGGTATCTACGTTTTCGAAGGTATCGGTGAGTTTGGCCAGCTGGCAGCAGTGATTTATGAAATGGAATTCAACCCGGGACAAGGACCATGTAATAATATCATGGCTTATTCTCAGGAAATTCCCCTGGGCGAAGGGTATTATACCAATGAGCCGGATGCTGTTCGAATGAACATCCAACTTCATGCAGGTACCCAGTATATCCTGTTTACATTTGGGCATGACCCGGGTCAGACCGGTGAGTACGAGTGGGTAGTTTGGGATCTGGAAGGTGATGGACAGGTAGTAGGGCTTGAGCCTGAACTGGCGTCCTTGGAATTGCCTTTATACTGCAGAAATTATGAAGATGTTTTGAATAATCCGGAGAGTCTTGAATACTTCGGTTTTCCGGATGCTTCCGCTAACTGTGCACCTATTGAAATACTCTTTAATGACGTGCTGGAAATGGATGGTGATTGCCAGCCGGCAACCATTATCAGGACCTTTAGCGGAACCAATATTTTTAATAATACACTGGAATGTACTCAGGAAATCGAGTTTGATTATATCGAATTTGACGACCTGACCTTGCCTCCACAGACATTCACACTGGAGTGCGACGAAACTTATGCCGAGACGGATGAAGGTAATCCACATCCAAGCGTGACCGGATATCCGTTTGTACTCACCGCTTACGGAGCTAAGCAACTGGATCCGATTTACTGCAATTTTGTGGCAAGTTATGACGACCAGCAACGTGTATATTTCTGTGAGAACAATTACCAGTTCATCAGAGAATGGCTGATTATTGATAACTGTGTAAGTGAGGTGTATACATTCAATCAATTCATTCGCGTAGGAGACTTCACAGGACCTGAGTTGAGTTGCTCTGCACCTGACAGTGATGGCAACGGAACTCCGGATACCCTGCAGTATTCTTCCTCACCGCTGGATTGTACGGCTATTATCAACGTTCCATTACCGAATGTTTCAGATAATTGTTCATCAGGCTGGACCGTATTTACGGAAGTATTGGTGGAACAGGAAGTGCCGATTTACAACAATATTGGATTGATCATTGGTGTGGATACGATAACGGTTGTTGCAGCGACTATTGAAGATGATGCTCCGAATAGATTAGTAACAGATATTCCGGAAGGATGTCACCTGTTTAGATATACCGTAACAGATAATTGTGGAAACACCTCTGTTATTGAATGCCCATTCTGTGTAATGGATGAAATTAATCCTGTTGCAGTTTGTGATGATGATCTTAATCTGTCCATCGGGGGTGATGGTTACGGAAGATTATATGCCGAAGATGTTGATGAAGGAAGTAACGATAACTGTGGAATTCTTCTGCTGGAAGTGAGAAGAATGATCTATATGGAAGATGATTGTACGCCAATTGCAGAGCCATATTTTACACCATGGGCACCGTTTGTAGAGTTCTCTTGCTGTGATGTTGGATCAGTGATTGAAGTTGAATTGAGAGTGACAGATTTGTCAGGAAATACCAATACATGCTCAACAGGAGTGATGGTGGAAGATGAGTCCAATCCATTATGTGTAGCACCAGACGATGTTGTAACTACCTGTGCGGTTGTTCCTGCACATTATGATGGTAGTGATCTGACACTGTTGCAGGATAACTTTGGAATGCCAGTGGGTATTGACAACTGTAATATCATGGATATTATCGAGTTGGCACCGATCATTGACCTTGACGATTGCGGATACGGAACCATTATTCGCAGGTTCCAGGTGATTGATCAGTTTGGAAATGTTTCACAAAATATCTGTGAGCAGGAGATTACGGTGACGATTACCAAAAACTACGAAATCAAGTTCCCGAAAGATTTTATAACAGAATGTGCCGAGCCTATGCCGGATACCTTAATGTGGGTTTCCAATGGTTGTGAAGCTTTGACAGTTCAGGTATCTGATGCACAATACAGTGTGCCAAGTGGCGCATGTTACAAGATTCTGAGAACGTATGATGTTATTGACTGGTGTGAATATGACGGTTCTTCCGACCCTGTTATCCTCCGTCGTGATGAGGATTGTGACGGAACGCTGGGAGAAGAAGACCTTTGGTTGATCAGAAGAGACGGCATTGCTTATACGGACAGAACAAATAACGAAAATGACGGAATTCCTACCACGGGAACCAAAGGTGTAGCCTGTGATGGCTCTACTAACCCTGCAGGATTCTGGAGAACAGTTGAATCAAATGGCCGCTGGCAGTATACACAGGTGATCATGGTGAATGATATTACACCTCCACAGGTCACTTTTGCCACACCACAAGCTTATTGCAGTGTTACGAACGATTGTACCGGACAGGTTTCTCAAAACTTCGTAGTGAGTGAGATCTGTTCATCCGTAGACCTTACAGTTGAAGTTTTTCTTGACCTCAACGATAACGGTCCTCAGGATGATGTAGAAATTACTGGTCAGGCGTTGTCCGGAAGTTATCCTAACTATGTCATCAGCGGAACTTACCCAATAGGTACTCATTCGTTCGATGTACACGTTGAAGATGGCTGCGGTAATACAAATGCAGTCAAGATACCATTCACGGTTGTGGATTGTTTTGCTCCGACACCGGTTTGTATCCACGGGTTGTCAACAAGTCTTGAACAATTACCGGGCGGAATTGATATCGATGGCGACGGCGATGAAGATAAAGCTGCCAAAGTACTCTTGGCCGAAACATATGTAATTGAAGCTGGAATTGATGATTGTAATGGGCCTATTACCTATTCCATCCACCAGGTGGACAATATCAATGACGGAACAGACATTCCTGAGCCAAGCGATATCAGTACAATTGTGACTTGTGATGAGTTAGGCGAAACGCTCGTAAGGATCTATTCATGGGATAATGCCTACAATCCTTATGCAGTGCAGCCGGATGGTACCATTGGAGGTCCTAATTACGATTATTGCGAAACATATATTGATGTTCAGGATAATCAGGAATTCTGTACCACCATTACCATCTCAGAGGGTGCTATTGCAGGACACATTATGACTGAGGAAAACGAACCTGTGATGGGTGTTGAACTTGGATTCAATGTCTCCATGGAAGGTGATATGATGACGGATGTTAACGGAGAGTATATGATTGAAAACCTTGAATTGGGGGCTCAATACACGCTTGTACCACAGATGGATTATGATTATGGAAATGGAATATCCACCCTGGATGTTATCCAGATCGCCAAGCATATCCTTGGAACGGCGCAGCTGGATTCTCCATACAAGATCATTGCAGCGGACATCAACAGATCAGGAAGTGTGACCACCATCGATATGATCCAGTTGAGAAAACTGATCCTTGGGGTGATCGATGAATTCCCGGACAATACGAGCTGGAGATTTATCAAAGCAGCGCACATATTCCCGAATCCTGCTGATCCATGGGAAACATTATTCCCTGAATCATTAAGCATCAGTCAGCTGGACGGAAACGCCTTCGATATGGACTTTGTGGCCGTGAAGATTGGTGATGTGAATAACAGTGCAACAACGAATTTCAACGAGGTCGAGGAAAGAAATGTCAATGGAACCTTCTATGTAGAGGTGGCCAATGACGAGCTCAGACCAGGACAGGAATACAGAATAGACTTTAATGTAGGAGAAGATATGGATGTACAGGGTATGCAGTTCACGATGAACTTCGATCGCGAAGCATTGGAATTACTCTACATCGAAAATGGTGTGGCTGACGACAACAACTTTGGCTTCCAGCTTTCCGAAAGAGGTGTGATCACTTTCAGTTGGGAACACCCAACAGGAGATGTGATCGAACCGGGAACCAACTTGTTCAGCCTGGTATTCTTCGCAGGGACATCGTCAAGAATTAGCGATCATCTCAGCATCAGCTCAGAGGTTACTGCGGCAGAAGCTTATGGCGAAGACTACGAATTATACGATGTTGACCTGCTGTTCAAAGACAGAGATGCCGAAGCTTCGGGATTTGAATTGTATCAGAATATTCCAAATCCATTCAGAAACAGAACAACGATTCCGTTCATGCTGCCTGAGCCTTCCATGGCGATGCTGACCATCTATGATGTAAGCGGAAGAGTATGGAAACGCATCGAAGGTCACTACGAAGAAGGACATAATCAGATACACATTGACCTCAGCGGTCTGCCGATAAAAGGAGTATTGTACTACAAACTCGAAACGTCGCAATACACTGCGACACGCAAGATGATTTTAATCGATTAGTGTTATATATAGTGTTTCATTAGCGGGGTCATTCTCTTTGGGGATGACCCCTTTTTTGTTGGAATACCGAACCTGCCTGGGCGATGCCGAGCGTCAAAAAGGGAAGTCAATGTGGATATGTCAGATAGGTTCGGGATGTCACTTCGGTCCACTTCGCGGTTTAAAAAATGTTTAAAAAAGTCACTTTATTCAGGCCAAAAAAAATTAGGGGCTAACTTCAAGTTGGCCCCTAATTTATATCTTCAAAAAACTGTTTGTAAAGACTGAAGACTGTGTACTGAAGACTGAAGACTATGTATTACCCTAAAGATCATTCAGCTTCTTCCGAATCTGCTCAATAACCTTTTTCTGTTCCTTAATTCTTTCAGCCTGGTCGATTTGTTCTTTTTTGTTCTCAACAATGTCTTCCTCGGCTTTTTTGATTGCTTCTTTAGCTTTTTCAATTTCACGCTCATAGCGTTCCTGGGCACCGACGAGTTTCTTTAGTTCATCTTCCATTTTTTCCAGGTTCTTCTCTTCTTCTTTGATGTCCAGTTTGATCCTGGCCTGTGCCAGTTCCAGGGCGTAGCGCATGACTAGTTTTTCAGCTTCTTCATACCTTTCGGGCGTATCCTGGCTGTTAACAAAGCTGTTGCCAAGATCAATCCAAAGAGAAAAAACGATATTATCTTTCTTCTCTTCGATGTCAGCATAGAGCGATAATTTTTTACCCATGCCCAGAGCAACGATGTCAGCATCTGCCGTTACCCATTCATTTTTCTTGCGATCCCATTTAGTTTTTGAGTTATAGAAATCCTTGGTGTAATCTTTCCAGACCTCTGCAGCGAGCTTATCGTCAACTCCGGGGACCTCAATGACTAAAGCATTACGGGTACCCATGCTCATTTCTTTGGATTCTTCACGAACTTGTGCAAAAGTCTGTACAAAAGAGCCCATGATCAGGAATAATGCGAAAGTCAGGACTAATTTTTTCATTGTTTTATAATTTTATTAGAAAGTGTTTTATTTCCATTATATAATCAAAACTCCTTTTTTAGACGCAGTAGTTTTAATTGGTAACAAATTAAGAAAAGTTTGACGTTAAATTACGCTAAATTAGAGTTGACCTAAAGCGAGGAAGCTTACATCAAAAAATAACTAAAAGACAAGTTCATTTTGAATGGATTAATTACTTCAAATTTTTGATCTACCCTTGGATCATTGATTCCCGAGTAAAAAATAATTTTATCAATTTTTTGAAAATTGAATAATCGACAATTAAAGTTTATCATAACTTTTCCCCACTTAAATCCAATATTAGGATTTACTTCAATAGAATGAAACTCTAATTTAGATTTTGAGAGAGGGAAAGTGTCATCCTCAGGAACATTGGTATTTTTAGTGCTTTTCCACAATCCAACATTAGGTGTAATTGAAAGACCGACAATAAAAGTATCAGATATTTTATAGAATGAATTAATGGGAATTTCTAAATGAATTTGTTCATATAAGTTCATAAACAAAAAGATATATCCCAGTTCATCATTAAAATAATAATGGTTAAAAGGGCGACGAAAAGTTGCTCTTTCATAATTTAAACCTATGCCAGTATAAATTTCAAACGATAAAATATCTGTTAATTTTCTATTAGCGCTGGCACTAAAATGATAAGTGCCCCAAAATTCAGGCTGAGAGTTTTGTAAAACGTCTTTTTCATGATACCCAAAAAGCCTTTTATCGTGTTTTTCAATTCCAAAGTTTGTTTTGATAAACCATTTATCAATCTCATTTTGTGCATTAAGGATGCTAAAAGAAAAAATACTAATTATGAATATTATGATTCTCATGGTTTAAAGGTTTTTTAAATTCTTGATCTCCTGCAGTAACTTTATCAAAGTGGATTCCTGAAGGATATGGGATGAGTCAGTAGTTGAAATATGGTTTATTAATTGGTAACTAGCAATTTTATTTCCATTAGAATCATAAATTTCTATCAAGTTTTTAACTTCATGCCAATCGGAAGTTAGTCTTATTGAAAAAATATTTGTTAGCTAGACGGACACTTGCCGTGATGCGGTCTTTCCACAAAAAATCCCGAATGCGAATCCAATTTCACATTCGGGATAATAGATATTGTAAAGGAGAATTTCCTCTTTGAGTATTAATTACCGCATAAGAATTATATCTCCTGAATAAGTTTCCACCTCTCCGTCTACAAACTCAATTTCTGCAACAAAAACAAAAACACCCGCGTTGAGGTATTCTCCGCGGAACCTTCCGTCCCAGCCAACTGAAGAATCATTACTGCTGAAATTGAATTGCTCAAAAACGACTTCTCCCCACCTGTTGGCGATGATGAAACTCTTTACCTGTACCACGTCGGAACCTGAGTTGATAAATAAGATGTCATTGACACCATCCGAGTTTGGTGAGAAGACATTCGGAATGAATACTCTTCTCTCCTTATCGACAAAAATGGTAATATCATCAGAAACCGGGCAGCCATCCTCATCAATAATATCTAATTGAAATGTGCTGCTGTTGGTCAACAGATAAGTCATTGGGTCAAAGCAGTCAGGACAAGCGAGTAAATCACGGTTGGTCCAGTTGAGGGAAGCAATGGATTCCTGTGGGAAGTTGATCTGTGGCTGCAGATGCACACTGTCCCCAAGCAGGATAAACAGATCTTCTCCAAGATCGAGTTGTAATTCAATTCCTTCCTGGATCACAACAGTGGTATCCCATTGGCAACCACTTGCATCCTCCGCCGTAATGCTATAACTGCCGGCAGCAAGGCCTGAATATTGAGCATTACTGGTAAATGCCTGGTCGTTAAATGCATAAAGTATCTGTAATCCCGGATCCTGGGCAGCAACGGTGATGAAACCGTTAGCTTCTCCATAACAACCGGCATCTTCAGCAACGACATCAAAATCCGTCGGTATGGTGGCTACCTGGGTCACGAAAGTCTGATCAGAGGAAGTACAGCCATTATCATTATTGGTTACCATCAGGTAATAAATACCCGGACCTCCAATAGTTGGTGTCAGACTGTTAGCTCCGGCGAGAATAGATCCTGTTCCCGGAACATCCGTTGTCCAGGAGTAAGAGTATTGAGATCCCACCGACGTGCCTTGACCATTCAGTTCAAGCGTTGTTTCGTTACAATCCAGTTGCATTTGAATTCCGGCATTGGCCACCGGTGGTGTGAGGTCCGTATCAACGATCATTTCATCCGTATTGGAACAACCATTGGTAGTGTCCTGAACCATGAGGCTGTAAGTACCCGGGGTGGTTACTTCAAGCGTGGTGGTCGTTGCTCCATTGATCGGGTTGCCGGAAGGATCAAGCCACTGGTAAATGATCTCGTTACCCGCCTGAGAACCTGAACCATCGGCTGTGATACTGGTGATTGCGCAGGTGATCGTCGCATCCTGACCTGCGTCTGCTACCGGATAATTTTCATTATTAATCAACTGCAAAGTGTCGGAAACCACACAACCCGTGTGTTCATCGGTTACGAACAAGATGTAGGTCCCTTCCGTATTGGCAGTGTATGTATTTAAACTGGCTCCACCGATGAGGTTGCCATCCATATACCATTCATAGCTGATATCAGAGCCTGAACTTGAAGTACTACCGTCCAGCAAAGCATCTGTGATGTTACAATCCAGCTGATTCTCTGTATTTAAAATGGCCGTTAGTCCCGGTGAAAGATTCTGAGCCACTTGAATAGTGTCAGTACTTGAACAGGCATCCTGGAAGGCAGTAAGAATGTACATGCCCGGCTCTGATGCCTGAGCTGTGATTTCCGTGGAAATCTGGCTGCCGTTGAAGGTCCATTCATAAGTTACTGTACCATCGGAAGTAGTAGCATTTCCGTCAACAGTTACACTGGTAACCGCACATGTCAGCGTATCTATAACATTTGCAACCGCGGTTACACCAACAGGAGCAAAAAGTGTAGTGTCAATACTTCCCTGGCAGCCATTGGCATCTTGCACCTCAAATGTATATCCTCCCGCTGCGAGATCAGTAAAGGTGTTGGAGTTTCCAAAACCGGAACCATCAATCTGGTAGGTATAAGGAGAAAGTCCTCCAACAGGCTCAAGAGCGATCGAACCGTTGTTGAGGCCACAACCCGGATCGGTAGCATTGCTGACAGATAATCCGGGAAGTATGTTTATGGTCAATGTAATTGCTACCCTTGTGTTGCTGACACAACCGTTGTTAAGATCCCTTGCTTCGGCATAATAAGTGCCTCCCGTAGTTGGCGTATACGATGGCGAATCTGATAGCAATAATGTACCTCCGGTCGCCGCATCGTACCAGTCTATGGTTTCTCCCGCACCTGCCGTTGCAGAAAGTTGTGGTAGTGTTTCCCCATCGCAAATAGCTTCATCTCCACCGGAGACAGGAACATCAACAGAATTTACGGTCAGGGTAACCGGAGTTCGCATTCCGCTAACACAGTTGTTAACGATAACCCGGGTTTCGGCATAATAAGTGCCGGCTCCAGTCGGAGTGTAGGCAGGAGAGTCTGCAAGCAGTAAAGTTCCGCCTGCTGCTGCATCGTACCAATCTACCGTTTCACCAGCTCCAACAGTAACGCTCAAGGCTGGGATAGGGTCGCTATCGCAAATGGATAAGTCTCCGTCACTTACCGGGGCATCGACAACCGGACAAGAGCAATCCGGTGCAATAACTGTAAAGTCATCGCTACAGCTTGTAACCGAATTAGTTGCTGTGATCGCAAGATCATTGGCAGGGTTTATGCCGTCAATAGTGAAAGAACCTCCACCGTTATCCGTAACGGTACCTTCACTGACCGTAATTCCATCCGCATCTGCGAAAGTAACTGTTACCGAATAAGATTGAAGGTCAAGCGCACAATCTGCCTGGCTATTGGTCAAAGTTGGTAGTGGATTCATGGAAACCATTACCGGTGTACGTGTTGCACTCAGACAACCGTTTATTTCTACTCTGGTTTCAGCATAATAAGTGCCAACTCCTGTCGGTGTGAAGGTCGTTGAACCCGCTACTAATAAAGTACCTCCAGTAGCTGCATCGTACCAGTCAACGGTTTCGCCGGCATTTACAGAAACACTTAATTCAGGAATAGCATCACCATCACAAAATTCCAGGTCACCGTTACTTACCGGAGCATCTACTATCGGACAAGAACAGTCCGGTGCTGTGATGGTAAAGTCATCGCTACAGGATGTCACTGAATTATTGGCTGTGACCATGAGGTCGTTGGCAGGATCAACACCTGAAATGGTAAATGACCCTCCACCGTTATCAGTGACTGTTCCTTCACTTGCTGTAATATTATCAGCATCTGCAAAAGTAACCGTAACCGCATATGTCTGAAGATCAGGAGCACAATCGGCCTGGCTGTCTGTCAAGGTTGGTAACGGATTGATGGTAAGCGTAACCGGTGTGCGTACACTGCTAACACATCCGTTGACAAGGACTCTTGTTTCCGCATAAAACGTGCCTGCAGTCGCAGGTGTGAACGATGGCGAATCAGCAAGCAGTAATGTTCCGCCTGTATCCGCATCATACCAGTCTATAGTCTCTCCGGCACCAACGGTTGCACTGAGTGCAGGAATAGCATCTCCATCACAAATTCCCTGGTCTCCGTCGTTTACCGGAGCGTCAACATCCGGACAGGAGCAATCAGGAGCCATGATGATAAAGTTATCACTACAACCGGTAGTTGTATTCAGCGCCAATATTACGAGGTTGCCGGCAGGATCAACACCGTCGATGGTAAATGACCCTCCGCCGTTATCGGTAACCGTACCAGAACCGGCGATGATATTGTCGGCATCGGCAAAGGTGATCGAAACGCTATAACTCAATAAGTCGGCTGAACAAACAGCCATGCTGTCCATAATACTTGGCAAAGGATTAATTGTCAGGGTGATCGCAGTTCGGCTTGAACTCACACATCCTGAATTGATCTCTCTGGCTTCCGCAAAATAGGTTCCTGCTGCGGAAGGCGTGAAGGTCTGTGAATCCCCGAGCAGCAATGTACCTCCTGCTGCGGCATCGTACCAGTCAATAGTCTGTCCAGCTCCCGGAGTTGCGCTGAGGGCAGGAAAGGCGTCCCCTTCGCAAATAGCTTCGTCCCCGCCACTGACGGGAGGATCGATGGTCGGACAATTACAGTCCGGAGCAGTAATGACAAAATCATCTTCACAGGAAGTAACCGAATTATTGCCGGTTACGGTTAAATCATTATTGATGTCAACTCCCGTGATGGTAAATGAACCTCCACCATTATCTGTAACACTTCCCTCGCTCACACTGATATTATCTGCATCTGTGAGTGTAATATTGACAGTGTAGGTCAACAAGTCTGCAGAACAGGTGGTCTGGGAGCTGTTTAATACCGGCAGTGGATTAATGGTTAAAGTGACACTCGTTCTGGTAGCACTTAAACAATCTGTTCCAACTTCTCGGGTTTCAGCATAATAAGTACCCGCACCTGCCGGAGTGTAAGTCGGAGAATCCGCCAATAGTAATGTTCCACCAGTATCTGCATCATACCAATCTACAGTTTCTCCGGCACCAACGGTTACACTCAAGGACGGGATAACATCGCCATCACAAATAGCTACATCACCATCACTGACCGGAGGGTCGATGGTCGGACAATTACAGTTTGGTGCATTGATCGTAAAGTCATCAGAACAAGAAGTTCCTGTGTCGGTTGCTGTGATGGTCAGATCATTATTTACATCAATGCCGTCGATGGTGAAAGACCCTCCGCCATTATCGGTAACGGTACCTTCACTTGGTGTAACCGAATCGGCATTGGTCAGCATGATGGTTACAGAATAGGTAAGCAGGTCTGCCGCACAATCAGTAGTGGCATTATCGAGAACAGGCAGCGGGTTGATGGTTAAAGTCACCGCAGTTCTGGTGGCACTTAAGCAGTCTGTGCCGATTTCGTGGGTTTCTGCATAATAAGTACCCGCTGCTGCAGGTGTATATGTTGGAGAATCTGCCAGTAAAAGAGTGCCGGCAGTTGCGGCGTCATACCAATCTACCGTTTCACCAGCTCCAACCGTAACACTAAGTGCAGGGATTGCTTCATCTTCACAAATAGCTACATCGCCATCATTCACAGGTGGATCTACAGTTCCACAACCACAAACAGGAGCAGTGATGGTGAAATCATCCATACACCCGGTCACACTATTGGAAGCCGTAATGGTCAGATCATTATTCACATCAACGCCATCGATGGTAAAAGAACCTCCGCCGTTATCTGTGATCGTTCCTTCACTCACAGTGATCATATCCGTATCTGAAAAGGTGACATCAACACTGTAGGTCAAAAGATCCGCAGCACAGTTGGCCTGTTCGTCCGTCAAAGCAGGTATTGGGTTGATCGTTAAGGTAACTGCTGTTCGGCTGTTACTGATACAACCGGTACCCGTTTCCCGAGTTTCTGCAAAATAGGTTCCTGCTGCGGAAGGAGTATAAGTGGTAGATCCTGATAATAAAAGCGTGCCTCCGGAAGCCATGTCGTACCAATCTACTGTCTCTCCTGCGCCAACGCTTACACTGAGTTCCGGAAAGGGATCACCGTCACAAATCGCAATATTTCCATCGCTGACAGGAGCATCGATATCAGGACAATCACAATCTGGAGCATTGAAATCAAAACTTGCAAAACATCCCGTGGCACTATTAGAGGCCAATACTGAAATATTCTGGTTGATGTCAATGCCTGTAATAGAATAATTTCCACCGCCGAGATCATTTACTGTTCCAGAGCTTGCCTGGACGTTATCCGCATCTGACACGGAGAGGGAAATGGTGTACGTCAATAGGTCTGCCGAACAATCGGTTTGTGAATTGACGAGTGCCGGCAACGGATTGATGACAAAACTTACTGCCGTTCTCGTAGAGATACAGTTATTAACGATGATTCTGGTTTCGGCATAATAAGTTCCCGGTCCCGGCGGGGTGAAAGAGGTGGTTCCTGAAGCCAGTAGCGTTCCACCGGAAGCTGCATCATACCAGTCCACAGTTTCCCCGGGGCCAACATTTACGGTAAGGGCAGGGATAGGATCTCCATTACAAACCGCTATGTCACCATTACTAATCGGCGGATCGACAAAAGGACAACTACAGTCCGGAGCATTAAAGTCAAAACTTGTGAAACACCCGGTTGTATTATCCGTTACGAGAACCGAAATATTTGTATTGTTTGGAATATTACTTATGGTAAAACTTCCGCCTCCGTTATTGGTTACAGTACCTGAACTGGAATTAATATTATCCGCATTGATCACTTGCAATACAACCATATAGGATAAAAGATCAGGGGCGCAATCCACCTGAGAATCTGTAAGTTGTGGCAATGGGTAAACAATCAGGGTGACCGCTGTTCTTGTAGCGCTGATACAGTTGTTAACGATGACTCTGGTTTCGGCATAATAAGTTCCCGGTCCCGGCGGGGTGAAAGAAGTTGTACCTGAAGCAAGCAATGTTCCTCCGGTCGGTGCGTCATACCAGTCGGCTGTTTCTCCGGCGCCGACACTTACTGTCAGAGCAGGGATAGGATCTCCTTCACAGGCTTCCTGATCACCGTTGCTTACCGGCGGATCTACATCCGGACAACTACAGTCCGGAGCGGGAACAGTAAATGAATCAGAACAGGAGCCTGTGGCATCCGTTGCGATTATATTGAGGTCGGTATTTACATCAATGCCTGAGATGGTAAAATTACCACCACCATTGTCTGTTACACTTCCGCTATTGACGGAAATGCTGTTGCCATTAGTAATAGAAACAGTTACTACATAGCTCAAAAGATCAGGCGCACAATCTGCCGTGGAGCTATTCAACATTGGCAGTGGATTAATGGTCAGGCTTACAGCTGTACGAGGGCTGACACATCCATTTACCGTAACCCTGGTTTCGGCATAATAAGTTCCCGGCCCTGGCGGTGTGAAAGTGGTCGTTCCTGAAGCCAGTAAAGTGCCTCCTGTAGCAGCGTCATACCAATCAACGGTTTCACCTGCACCAACGGAAACACTCAAGTCAGGAATTGGGTCTCCTTCACATATTTCCTGATCTCCGCTGCTTGTAGGAGCTGTTACATCCGGGCATGAGCAGTCAGGGGCTGTCCAACTTTGCATAACCGTACAGCTGTTTCCACTGTTGGTGGCAGTAACACTTAAATCGACACTTGGATCTATTCCGGAGATGGTGAAGCTTCCGCCTCCGTTATCAGTGATGGTGCCTGCATTTGAGGTCAACCCGTCCGCATTATTAAAATTGATTTCTGCTGTATAGGATAAAAGGTCAGGGGCACAGGTTAAGGTAATATCTACAAATTCCGGTCCTGAATTTACCTGAACCTGAACCTCCATGCCGGTACTTTCACAATTGGAGCCAAGGGTTTCAGTGACCCAATAAGTATAGGTTCCGGCCATGGAAGTGTTGACCGGAGCAGTAAAAGGGCTTCCTGTTCCAATAGGAGTGGCCGGACCTGCATCCGGATCAGTGTCATACCAGTTCAGGGTTCCTCCTGATCCGTTTGCGGTAAGATCCGGTGCAGAATCACCTATACATATCTCATACGAAGTTGTTCCGGTTGGCTCGGAAGGAGCATCAAGGACTTCGAGTGTGACCATAGTTCCCGGACCTTCACAAACTGCGCTTAAGGCCTCCGTTACCCAAAAATTATAGGTGCCGATAATATTGGTGTTGATACTTGGAAAAAAAGGCGTACTGTTAGAAACAGGGGAAGGATTTCCTATAGCAGGGTCGGAATCATACCAATAAAGCAATCCGCCGCCGGACCCTGTGGCATTTATTCCCGGCACATTATCTCCTGCACAGATGGGGGCTGGATCGGAAGCAGTTGGAGCATCGGGAAGAGGATTAACATTTACGGGTACACTCGTTGAAGGGCTTTCACAGAAGCCAAGAATCTCTGTTACATAAATGGTTGTGGAAGTTGTGGGATCAAAAGTATATGTATTACCCGTCAGTATCAGGTTGTTTAAACCAGCATCATCGTAAAAATTAAATGTCGGAGTTGAAGTACCATTTGTGGTAAATGGAGTTATGTTAACTGTTTCTCCCACACATATATTTATGACTCCGGGTACCACCGAAGGAGCATTCTCTAAGGCTATATTAGTAGAGAAAGTAAAGGTCTCAGAAGAGGCAGGGTTGTCACAAAGGTCTAGTACTTCGGTGGAGCCATCGGTAATCAGATTAAGCGTATAACTACCCATCGGATCTAAAGGAGGAGTGGTAATGATGGAGAAAAAATTATCCTGGTTGCCACCAACATCACACCCCGTGGAGGATAATGTTATGGTGTAAGGCCCACCTGTGCCGGTCAATGTGAAATTAGTTTCATCAATGGTAGCACATTGAATATATTCTGAAAATTCAACAATTACGGAAGATTCCGTACAGTCATCCGGGAAATCCACATTGGCCACCACAGGCGGCGTAGTATCAAATATCCCGATTCCTGTGGACGCACTGAAATCAAGTGTGTAACCATTTGTTGAGCCTGTCCAGTTTGAGACCATCAACACATAGGTGTTACCTGCAGTCATGGGAACTTCATCATTAAATGGAGAAAATCCACCAAATTGGGAAGGAGGATTGGTTCCGCAACCACCGCCCTGATCATTGTACGGAGTAGCTCCGGTCGCTCCGGTCGCACCATGACATCCTGCACCACCAGCGGCGTTACAACTTACGATCAGCGAGGGATTATTGAAAATGTCACCACAGGTCGCATTGGTGATGTCAAAAAGTATCCAATCATAATCGTCATTAAGGTCATCGGGAGTGATGACAAAGTTGAGATTTCCATTGGTATTGGCAGTAAATGTATACCAAATCGAATTGTCTTCACTGGATACACAAGAATTCGCAGCATCGATCTCATTAGTGTAATTACCTTCATTGGTCCCAGGTACAGGTTCGTAGATAACCGTCTGACAAACAGGAATAGCCCCAAGGCAATCCTGGGGGGTTGGTGTTTGTCCAAAAAGGCTTATTGAAATAAGTAAAAGTGTAGTCGCAATAGTCAGCTTAAACGTCATGGTCGTCCGAAATTTTTTTCGAAGATATCGTTTTTTGAAAAAATGAAGGATTTTTGTTTTAAAAAGGTGGGTAGATTGGGGGTTTGTATTTATTTATTGGGAAAGATTGAAAGAAAATTTTTCAGAATAATAGTTTTGAAAGGTTTTTAAAAAAATAAACAACCCGGTCCTCAAATAGCTGAGGACCGGGTTGAAATTTGCATTAATGGTATTGTCTACCTCATCAAAATAAGATCTCCGGTATAGATCTCCACTTCGCCATCCACAAACTCAATTTCGGCCTGGTAGACAAAAACACTCGGATTCATTGGTTTTCCTCTGAAGTTGCCGTTCCAGCCGTATGTTGGAGTATTGGTTGGGAAATTGAATCTTTCATAAACCATTTCTCCCCAGCGATTGAGAATGATCAAACTCTTCACCTGGACAACATCATTTCCGGAGTTAATGAAGAACAAGTCATTACTTCCGTCTCCATTAGGAGAGAATGCATTCGGGATAAATACCCTTCTTTCCTTGTCCACAAAAATGGTGATATCATCTGATACAGCACATCCGTCCACATCGACTATATCGAGTTGGAATGTAGAGGTATTGGTCAGCAAATGAGTTAGCGGATCAAAACAATCCGGGCACCATAACAGATCCCTGTTACTCCAGTTCAGGGTGTCAATAGTGCCCTGTGGGAAGTTGATCTGCGGTTGGAGATGAACACTGTCGCCAAGCTGAATAAAGAGATCCTCACCAAGGTCGAGCTGAAGTTCGATGCCCTCCTGTATCACTACGGTAGTATCCCATTGACATCCGTTGGCATCTTCTGCCGTAAGCGTATAACTGCCGGAGCCAAGACCGGAAAATTGTGCATTGGAAGTAAATGGTTCATCGTTGAAGGAGTACAATATTTGAAGCCCCGGATCTTGTGCAGCTATGGTAATGAAACCGTTGGTGTCTCCAAAACAGCCGGCATCTTCACTGGCAACATCAAAATCTGTTGGTATGGTGGTAATCTGAGTGACAAATGTAGCATCAGTGGCAGTACAGCCATTATCATTGTCGGTTACCAGTAAATAATAATTACCCGGACCGCCGATAAGAGGGTTTAGGGTGTTGGCCCCCGTTACAATTGATCCGGTGCCAGGTTCCTCTGTAGTCCATTCGTAAACATACTGGCTACCTACAGACGAGCCTTGTCCGTTGAGATTCAGCGTGGTTTGATTGCAATCCAGCTGCATCTGTTCCCCGGCATTGGCAACAGGGGGTACCAGATCGGTAGATACAGTCATCTCATCGGTATTGCTGCATCCGTTTGTAGTATCCTGGACCATCAGTGTGTACGTGCCCGGTGTAAAGACAGTGAGCGTGTCGAAAGTGGCTCCTGCTATTGGGTTGTCAGATGGATTAAACCATTGATAAACGATCTCCGTTCCGGATTGGGATCCCGATCCGTCAGCCAATATACTGTCGACAACACAAGTGATGGTGCCGTCCTGGCCGGCATTGGCAACGGGATAACTCTCATTGTTGATCAAAGTTAAAGTGTCTGATACGACACATCCGGTATTGTTATCGGTAACAAACAATATATAGATGCCCTCCATGTTGGCCTCATAAGCGTTTTGATCCGCACCCGGGATAATGTTGTCATTCATAGTCCATTCATAGCTGATCTCAGGTCCGCTGCTGGAAAGCGTACCGTCGAGCGTTGCACTGGTCACATTACAGTCGAGTTGATTTTCAGTATTCAATACAGCAATGAGATCCGGTGACAGGTTCTGGACTACCTCAATGGAGTCAGAACTTGTACAGGCATCCTGGAAAGCAGTTAAAATATACATGCCGGGTTCTGTGGCCTGGGCCGCAATCTCCATTGATATCACCTCCCCATTGAACGTCCATTCGTAGGTAACAATTCCGTCAGAAGTTGTTCCATTACCATCGATGGGCACACTGGTAACAGCACAAGTTAAAGTGTCCGTTACATTGGCAACAGCTGTTACGCCCATCGGTGCAAAAAGTGTGGTATCAACCATAGCCTGACAGCCATTATCATCCTGAACGGTAAAATTATACGATCCGGCAGCCAGATCATCAAAAATATTCGAAAGCACAAATCCTGCTGAATCGATTTGGAATAAATAAGGAGATTGCCCGCCGGTAGCTTCCAGTGTAATCGAACCATTGTCCAGTCCGCAAAGCGGATCTGTTGCATTGGCCACAGAAACCTGAGGTAATTCGTTTATCGTCAGGGTTACAGCAGTACGATCTTCACTGACGCAGCCTGTTGTCAGGTCACGCGTTTCCGCGAAATAAGTCCCTGCCATGGTTGGCGTATATCCTGGAGAATCTGCTAGAAGCAGTGTCCCTCCCGCAGCAGCGTCGTACCAGTCAACTGTCTCGGTCGCGCCAACACTTACAGTAAGTTCCGGAATGGTTTCTCCGTCACAAATAGCCATGTCTCCACCGGAAACCGGTTCTCCTACAAATGGGCACAAACAGTTAGGCGCATCAATGAAAAAATCTTCGGAACAATTCGTCAGCGAATTACTTGCCGTGATCATTAAATCATTCATCACGCTGATGCCAGAGATGGTAAAGGAACCTCCTCCGTTGTCGGTAACCACACCTTCACTTGGAACAACGGTATCAGCATTGTTGAACGTAATGGTCACTGTATAAGATAAAAGATCTGCCGCACAATCCGTTTGAGAATTATTAAGCGTAACCGCTGGATTAATGGTCAGGGTGACCGGAGTTCTCAAATCACTCAGACATCCATTGACAATTACACTGGTTTCCACGTAATATGTTCCTGCCATAGTCGGCTCATAAGTAGTGGAATTCGACAATAATAAAATTCCACCTACCGGTGCATCGTACCAATTGGCTGTTTCTCCGGCACCAACTGTAACGCTGAGAACAGGAATCACTTCATCAGAACAAATGGTAAGATCACCGTCACTTACCGGTGGATCGACAACCGGACAACTGCAATCAGGCGCCGTGATGGTAAAATCTTCGCTACAACCTGTGACTGTGTTTTCAGCCGTGATCATAAGGTCACCATTAACATCAATATCTGTAATGGTAAAAGAACCACTACCATTATCAGTGATCATTCCGTCATTGACGGTAATATTGTCGGTATCAGTAAATGTGACCGTCACGGTATAGGAATCCAAATCAGGCGCACAATCCGCCTGGCTATCTGTCAAAGTTGGTAATGGGTTTATGGTCAAGGTCACTGCAGTTCTTGTATCACTGTTACATCCGGTTACCGTTTCCCTTGTCTCAGCATAATAGGTTCCTGCTGCTGTTGGCGTAAAGGTCGGCGAACCAGCGAGTAATAACGTTCCTCCGGAATCCGCATCATACCAGTCCACTGTTTCTCCCGGGCCGACACTCACACTTAACTCAGGTATCACATCTCCGTCACAAATAGCTACATCTCCATCGCTCACCGGTGCATCAACTACATCACAGGTACAATCGGGTGCTGAAATAGTAAAGTCGTCAGCACATGAGGTGGCCGTATTTTCTGCAGTGATCATCAGGGCATTGTTGATATCAATACCATCAACTGTGAAAGATCCACCTCCGTTATCCGTAATGGTGCCTTCACTTACCATAATATTATCAGCATCTGTAAAGATTATTGTTACCGAATAAGTCAATAAGTCAGGTGCGCAAACCGGTTGAGAATCAGTTAATACAGGCAAAGGATTGATGGTGAGAATGACCGGGGTCCTGGTTAAACTCAGGCATCCGGAGCTGATCTCTCTTGCCTCTGCAAAATAGATTCCCGCCATTGTTGGGGTAAAGGTTGGAGAATCTGATAAAAGTAATGTTCCACCGGAGGCAGCATCGTACCAATCCACGGTTTCTCCGACTCCAACAGTCACACTAAGGGTCGGAATGGTTTCATTTTCACAAATGTCCATATCACCATCACTTGCCGGAACATCTATATCCGGACAATTGCAATCCGGAACCGGGATCGTGAAATCATCAGAACAGGAACTACCGGAATCCGTGGCAGTTATAACCAGGTCATTATTGATATCAATATCCGAAATAGTAAAGGAGCCGCTACCATTGTCAACTACCGTTCCTTCACTCACCACGATCCCATCCGCATTGTTCAGGGTTATGGTTACCGAGTAGGAAAGCAGGTCTGCTGCGCAACTGGTGCTTGCATCAACCAGGGTAGGCAGAGGGTTGATGGTCAGGGTGACGGCAGTCCTTGTTGCACTGACACATCCTGTAGCGATATCTCTTGTTTCCGCATAGTAAGTTCCCGCTGCCGCAGGTGTAAAGGACGGAGAGTCTGACAAGAGTAATGTTCCTCCTGTCGCCGCATTATACCAGTCGACGGTTTCTCCGGGGCCAACGGTGACGCTGAGTGACGGAATCGTTTCATCTTCACAAATGCTCACATCTCCATTACTTACCGGAGCTGTAAGATCCGGGCAGTCACAATCAGGGGCAGTGAAGTCAAAACTTGCAAAGCACCCGGTAGAAGTATTGGTGGCCAGTATGGAAACATTATTATTGGCATCTATACCTGAAATGGACCATAAACCGCCGCCATCATCAACAACAGTACCTTCGCTAGCAGAAATATTATCTGCCCCGGAAACGGTAATTTCAAGGGTGTAGGTCAAAAGATCAGCGGAGCAAGAACTGTTATCGTCGATAAGTTGTGGCAATGGGTTGATGGTTAGAGAAACCCCAGTTCTGTCCATACTGGTGCATCCGCTTAAGGTCTCTTCCGCTTCCGCGTAATAGGTTCCTGGCCCGGGTGGTGTGTAGGTGGTGGAACCTGCGAGTAGCAGGGTTCCACCGGTTGGCGCATCATACCAATTAGCCGTTTGGCCAGGGCCAACCGAAACACTCAGTTCCGGAATTGGATCTCCATCACAAATGGCCTGATCACCGTCACTTATCGGAGCATCAATATCCGGACAGTCGCAATCAGGGGCGTCAAAGTCAAAGCTCGTGAAACATCCGGTAGAAGTATTGGTGGCCAGGACTGAAATATTGTTGTTGACATTGATTCCTGAAATAACAAATAGTCCTCCACCGTCATTGACAACAGTTCCTTCACTGGAAGTTATATCATCAGCGTTTGCCACAATGATCTCTATAGTGTACGTCATCAGGTCGGCAGAACAATAACTCGTTTGGTCAATTAACTGAGGTAATGGTGCTACAGTAATGGTAACAGGTGTACGTGAAAGGCTCGGGCAGCCGCTGACGGTTTGTATGGTTTCCGCATAATAGGTTCCCGGTCCTGAAGGGGTAAAGGTTGTTGAACCGGATTGGAGCAAGTTGCCGCCATTGGGAGCATCATACCAATCAACTGTTTCTCCCGGACCTACCGTAACACTTAGGGTCGGGATTGGATCTCCGTCGCAAATTTGAATATCACCATTGCTGGCAGGAGGATCAACGGTGGGACAAGGGCAATCAGGTGCCTGAACGATGATATCATCCGAACATCCTGTGGCTGAATTCGTAGCCGTTACCGTAAGGTTATTATTTACATCAATGTTGTCAATAGTAAAACTACCGCCGCCGTTATTCGTTACGGATCCTTCACTCACAGAGATATTATCAGCATCATTGATGGTGATGTTGACACTATAGAACAAAAGGTCCGGTGCGCAGATGGTTTCTGCAGCATTGAGGCTAGGCAGTGGATTGATGGTAATGGTAATCATGGTTTCCGGTCCTTCGCATCCGTCAACATCGGATTCTGAAACCCAGAAATTAAAGGTGCCGGTAGAGGCTGTGCTGATTCCGGTATCAAAGGTGCTGCCATTCCATGTTGGAGTAACGCCTCCTCCTGACGGGTCGGTGTCGTACCAGTTAAAAACCCCTCCGGTGCCGGAAGCGGTTAGTGTTGGAGAAGGGTCATTGACACAAATTTCTATCATTTCATCGGTATCGGGGGCAGGAGGAGGTGCATTGACGGTCACCACCACCATTGTTGGGGTGCTGGGACAACCTAAACCACTTTCAACAGTTACCCAGTAGGTTGTTGTTCCAGCTACATTGGTATTGGTCGGGGGCATAAACGGACTACCGGTACCAATGGGTGTTGGATTGCCGGAAGTCGGATCGCTGTCGTACCAGGTAATGGTACCTCCGGAGCCAGTTGCTGTAATGGTAGGAGGAGCTTCATTCATACAAACCGGTGGCGGGTCGGTGACATTCGGTGCATCGGGTGATGGCTCGATTGTCAAGGTAACCTGGGTGGCAGGGCCGTCACATCCTGCCGCCGGGATCTCAGCGACCCAGAAGTCATATGTACCCGGAATGTTGAAATCAATGCCGGGAGTAAACGGCGACCCCGTTCCTACAGGACTCGGAGAACCTGATGACGGATCGCTGTTGTACCAGGTAATCGTTCCCAGCCCTGCATCTGTTGCGGTAAAAGAGGCCATATCTCCCTGGCAAATGGTAACCGAGGTCGGATTGACCGTTGGAGCCGGAGGAGTTGTCAGAACATTAACACTGACGGTGCTGCTTTGAGGGCAGGAGCCGTTGGTTGTATATTGTACAGTATATGTAGATCCGCTTACAGCATTGGAAATGATTCCGGTACTCGAGTTAATCGTAGCGCCATCTCCCGGATTGGGGTTAAAAGTAAATGTCCCTCCCGGTTCTGCTACTCCCGATGGACCGTTGGGGTCACCTGCACAAAAATCATTAAAACTAAAGGTCGGATCATCCTGATTAAGTGAAACGGGACCTCCCGCAAAAGAGGAATTACACCCATTTCCATCATCCGTAATTTGAATGCTATACGATTGTCCATCCGTCAGTCCGGAAATGGTAATGGTTTCTCCTGACGCTCCCGATTGGGTCATAGTACCGGAGCCGGTATTAACGACCGTATACATGCCGGGAAAATCCTGGGGATAACCTCCTGAAATGGTTATAGTCACTTCACCGTTACAATCATCCACAATAGCATTATAGTCAATTTCAAACAAATAGGTGATCATGTACAGCTCATTCAGGTTCATGTCGTAACAAGTATCATTGTTGGCATCGACATTAAAACCGCCGGCAAAGTTGTTATCCACTGTCAGTGGTGCGATCCAGAAGGTATTCACACCTCCCAGAAATGGTACTACGCCGCCCACGTCATTTTCCAGTTGGAAATTTTCCCCGGTCCAGGCTCCCTGCCAACAGGGGTCTGTTGTGTCGAAGGGATCAATCGTCGGGGCGCAATCAAAAATTGCCCAAATGAGGTCCGGGTTAGGGCCAGGAGGCAGAACAAAATCGCCATTATTGACGATACCTACGGAATCACCATAACAAATAATAAATGGATTGGTACCTCCTCCGGAATAAGTAACAGTCGAAGTTCCGGCATAAGCGGTACAGGTTTGGGCCTTTGTTTGAGTTAACATCAAAGGTAGCAATAGGAGGGAAAGGATGAACGGTCTCATTAAAGTGCTCTTTTTAATATTGATTTTTGGATGTTAGATTGGTGATTTTACTATTTTCGTTGGTGAAAAGTATTGAAAATCCAATCCTTTTGCGTTTTCAAATGGGTTGAAGGAGCTGTAAAATAAAAGCACAAAGATGTTGTTTTATTATGCAACAGGGTGCTTACTTTTCCAGACCGGGGTTAATCAGTTATGAATTAGAATATACTTTGACATTTAATTGGAGCATCTTGAAATAATACAATTTTATCCCGGATTCAGAGAGAAAAGTGGATAAAATGGAAAAGTGAACGGAATGAAATTTTTTTATTATTCCCATAATCCAGTTCTTCCGGTTATCCATTTGTACCTCAAAATAATTCTGGCGAATAAAATGGGTATTTCCGATAAATTAAAATTCAAAGATATTCTTTGAGGAGTTTTTCTTACCGCTAAAGATACACACAAAATGTATAATGCTGCTTGTAAATTCAAAACCCAAAAGGATGACCATCAGACATTTTAGCTTTTTTTGTTCCATGCTTTTTTGTTTTTCAGCCTTTTATGTCTCCGCGCAAGGTGATAGAAAAATAAAATTGATTTTTGCCGGGGATATTATGGTGCATAAAGGACAATTATCTTCAGCAGAGGTGAAGAAGGGTGAAGTTTTTGATTTTTCCAAATGTTTTCAGTTTGTTAGCCCGGTATTGCATGGCGCTGATTTGGTTATAGGAAACCTGGAAACGACACTTCCCGGGGAACCGCCTTATGCCGGTTATCCTACTTTCAGAACCCCGGATATCTTTGCCAAAGAACTGCGTTATGCCGGCTTTGATGTGCTAATGACTTCCAATAATCATTCCAATGATGCCAAATTTGAAGGGCTTATCCAAACTATTGAAGCATTGGATCAGGCCGGGTTTTATCAAACCGGTACTTTCCAAAGTGAAGAGGAAAGGAATGCCTTTTATCCATTGGTCGTGTATAAAAAAGGATTCAAATTGGTCTTTCTGAATTACACCTATGGCACCAATAACCCAAGTGATTACCCTCCGGCGATCATCAACAGGATTGATGAGGAATTGATGGAAGAGGATATGGCGGAAGCTAGGGCATTAAAACCAGATGCCATTATCGTCATGATGCATTGGGGAAAGGAATATCTTGAAGACGAACGGGAAGAAGAGCAACTGTTGGCAAAAAAACTTTTCGAATGGGGAGCAACATTGGTTGTCGGCGCGCATCCTCATGTGGTGCAGCCGGTAAAAATGGAGCAACATAATTCCGGAGATCACCTGGTTGCTTATTCCATGGGAAACTTTATTTCAGGACAGGTCAAGCCAAAAACAGACGGGAGTATTTTGCTGGAAGTTGAGTTGGCAATGGATGATGAAAAAGAAAGGGCATTTGTGACAGATTACCATTTCATTCCAATTTGGCGCTATATCCAAAGAAAAGGCAAAAAGACTTATTTGACAATACCCATTGCACCATTTGAAAAGGAGAATAGTTTGTTGGAAATGGCTAAGTACGATCGCCGGAAAATGCTGGCTTATGCCAAATATATCCGCAAGAAGATGAAAACTTTTGATTGTTCCGAAAGAAAAATAACTTTGCGGGACATTGGCCAGTTGTCATCGTCAGGAACAACGGGGAGTGTCGCAACCCAGTAATTTTTAGAGAAGAAGAATTGACCACATCAAACCACATCAAACCATGTCAAACAATTTTAACCACAGGGCTCACAGGGAAGTCACAGGGTTCACTGAGTTATATCTGAAACCACGTGAAACAACATGAAACAGCGAGCTTGCGAGCCATCAAACTGTGAGCGTAGCGAACATCAAACCACATCAATTCAATGATAGTATCAGCAATAGTAGCCGTAGCAGAAAATGGAGTAATTGGCAGAGACAATGATATCCCCTGGCGGCTTTCCAGTGACCTGAAATATTTCAAACGAACGACACTGGATCATCATATCATCATGGGGAGGGTGAATTTCCTGTCCATTGGTAAACCTCTTCCCAAAAGGACCAATATCATCATTACCCGCAACCCTTATTATGCTGTTGACGGATGTCTGATTGCTCACTCCGTTGAAGAGGCTTTGCAAATAGCTTTTGATAACGGAGATGAAGAAGCTTTTATCATCGGTGGGGCAAAGATCTATGAGTTGAGTATGCCTTTCTGGGATCGATTATATTACACTCGTGTGCATGCGGAAGTGGAAGGAGATGTTTTCTTCCCGGAGCTGAATATGGATGAATGGGAATTGGTTTCCTCGGAACCTCATAAAGCAGATGACAGAAATGAATTTGATTATACGTTTGAGGTTTATGAGCGGAAAGAGCTGGAGTGATTTTGTATGAGAATTGGAAGGGTGGAAAAAGGAATCCAATTTTCCATTTTCCACCCTTCCGTTTTCCAATCTTTTCCTCCGACAAGGTCCCGGCACTGTGTGCACGAGAGCCTGCCCCGCATCCTAGATCGGGGATGTATTCATGTCGTCTTTCCCAAACTCAGGACATAACAAAGGCAAAACCTTGAAAACTATCTCTTAATCTCCCTGCGCTCGCCTTCTCTCATCAGAAGAAGCTGACTTTCTGGTTTCATTTTTCTTCAGGTGCTGATTACCAAAGTTCCAGGTGATTCTTGCGTTGAACCGAGGGGCTTCCCATTCACTATTGATATCCATGTTGAGATTGGCGTAGTCCACTTTTCCGTTGAAGAATTTTTGCACGATCCCGTCAGCGCTTATTTGTAACCTCAATTTATCGTCGAGGAATTTTTTCTGGATGCCGGCGTCCACTCCGTAAAAGGTCTCATATCGAATAATACCATCCAGACCTTTGCCTTGCAGCCAACCGGTTACTTCCAGTTTCCAGTCTCTTGGCAATTTTACATTTACCTGAAGGAAGGCGTTGGTGGTCCATTGATTTTGCAGAAAATCAAGACCCAGATATTCTGCCTGGTAATCGTGATAAAAGATCATCACACCACCATAACCGGAAATAGGTTTGGCAATGAAATCCAATGGGAAGAACAAACTACCGCCGTAGCGAATGTATTTTTCGAGGTTGATGTCTGTCTTAAAGGCTTCCCCGGTTTCATCATCCTGCTCGACCACTTCTGTTAATACATCTTGGGTATAATCATAGGATAAATTGAAAAACGGCTGTTTCTCAAAAGTCAAAGAAAACTGTCCGCTATGGGTCAGCTCCGGTACCAGGAAGGGGTTCCCTTTTTGGTAGGTCAGTGGATCGAGAAAATACTGGAACGGATTTAATGCGAAATAACTGGGTCTTTCAATGCGATAGCTATAAGAAACCGCAGCGCCCAATGGCCCGATAAAAGGGGTGTTGATGCTTACACTTGGAAAGACTTTTGCTATGTTGAGATTGATAGTAGAATCCAGTGTTTCACTGTAACCTGTGGCCTGAGAATTTTCATATCGCAGTCCCACATTGGCCTCCCAGGGCCCTTTATTGACATGCATGCTGGCATAGGCTGCATAAATATCCTCCTCATAGGCGAAGGTGTTACTGAGTAGGAGGTCATTGATCCAGGTATCGTTGAGCAGAACCCTGGAATCTTGCTCATTGTTGAGGTCGGTCTGACTGTATTTAAGTCCGGTTTCAAGTTTGAAGTGGTCATTTAGGGGAAGTTTGTAATCTGATCTGAAGGCCATGATGCGGGTATCTGCCGGCTGGTAGTTTTCCCTGTCACTGAATTGAGTTTCGTTGGTAGTTAACAGGGATGTGACACGGCGGCGGTAATTGGCATAATCTCCTTCAATGGAAAATTCCTGTCCGGAAGTATCGATCTCCCAGCGGTAGAAGGCATCCGTGGTATAACTTCTCCAGAACCGGTCTTCAATTTTTTTGGTTTCAAAATTTTGAATTTCGGTATCTGCTATGTCAAAAATACTGGTTACGTTATTGCCCTCAGTATGATTAGTGCTGCGATAGCCATTGGCTGAAATCCCTACACGGTGGTTATCCTTGATGTCATAATCCGCACTGAGTCGCAAATAAAAGGAATTTGGGTTGCCCGGATCATAGCTGTTTTGTTCATAGGTTCTGTCCTCAAGGCGTCTGTTTATATAAAGTCTTTCTATCCAGCTGCGATGATTATAACCGGTGGAAGCACTGAGGTTCCAGGGACCGGTACGATGGTTGAGTGATACTCCGGCCCTGTATTTGGGTAATTCTCCGTATCCGCCTCCGAGGGTAATACTTCCATTGGTGCCCAGCAGGGCGTTTTTCTTCATTACAATATTAATGACACCGCCGGTACCTTCAGCATCAAAAGCGGCACCCGGTTGGGAGATTACTTCAATCCGTAAAATATTGTCTGCGGGCATTTCATTTAATAAGCTTTGAATGTCCATGTATTTTGTAGGGCGTCCGTCGATGAGAATGGTCACTCCCTGGCGGCCGGCCATTGAAACACGGTCATTGACAACAACCAGTCCCGGCACCTTTTTTAAAAGGTCAGTGACACTTCCCCCCTGACCGGTGATGTTCTCATCAACATTGACCACGAGTTTGCCTGCGCGTTGTTCCAGCAGCGGTCTTTTGGCTACCACCTCAATGGCGTCCAAAACCATGGTGGCCTGTTGAACGACGATATCCTTGAACTTTTTATTTTCTTTTTCCTTGAGAACAAATGGAGAAGTTAAAACATCTTCATAACCAATACCGGTTACTTTAATTCGATATTCGCCGCTATCGATCTGATGGAAACGATAACTTCCATTGGCTTCGGATAATTCCATTTTGACCAGACTGGAATCTATGGAGTTCAATAGAAATACATTGAGAAACTCGACTTTTTCTCCTTCGTCTGAGACAATAGTACCTTCAACGGTAGCTTGCCCGGAAAGGTTAATACTGAAAATCAAAAAAGTGAATGAGAAAAAAACAGCGTTGAAAAGAGAACGGGTTTTTACAGGTAGAATAGCATTTTGATTCATAATAATAACAGTTAAGTCGGTTGGTGATTTCTTGAAATGAAGTTATCTCTACGGTTTCACTGAGTTAATCATATAAGATCAAAATATTCAATAAAAGTGAAACCTGAATTAAAAGTGCATTATGCAGAGTTAAGGGTACAGAAGTTATTATTCTTGCAGTGGGTGTTTTTCTTTTTTAGGCAAATCCAAACATTGTCAATTAATGTAGGTTTTTCCAAATAAAAAATATTCACTTTTACACTCTGCATACTGCACTCTGCACTCTGCATTTAACACTTCAATACAAAGATGAGCGGTGAATACCTTGACCCCTATTTTTTTCGAAAAAAGCCGTGTTTTTTTCTGCCAAACAATTGTTACGGTGAGAAAACGCTGACCAATGCTGTGTGGCAAATCGTCGCTTTCTTTACTTTCCAGCAGAATTCTTGCTGCATCTTTCCCTGAAATTACCTAAATTTATACCTCATCCAGTCAGAAATACTGACGATACTCCAGCTGTTTTGGAAATGAAATGGCGTTGTGGAAAGGCATGCTGTAGGGGACTTTTAGGAGACTTCATTTCGATTCCTCTGAACAAACCCGTATTCAGTACTGTTTATTCCAATACCCCAGTTTTGGTAAATCACACCTTTGAAGGAATGGTGAATTGGTGAAAAATAAATGGAAGTATTTGCTGTTAATTCAACTAAAAATCGGCGCATGAAGAATTATCTGTTTACCTTGATATTTGGTGTTCTGTTTGTAATGTCAGCCAACGGGCAGACCCAGATTCCTGTTGGGGAAAATCTTTACCTTGACGGTTCGGGGATTATTTATTCAAGGGAAACATCAGTCGATTTGAAGGTGCTTCAGACTAATGGCTGGTCGGTTGGATTGAATATTGGCAATTTCAAGACCTTTTACAAACTTCGGTTTTATAATATTGAATTTGGGGAAATAAAGAACCCGCGTGAATATCGCCAGAGCTTTGATTACTTCCAGGGAACCACTTTCAGCGATGTTTCCCGTCCATTTATTTTCGGTAAGCAGAATAAATTTTTTGTACTTCGCGGCGGCTTTGGAGAAAAGCGCCTGTTGTCGGAAAAGGCAAGACGCAAAGGTCTGGCCGTTGGCGTGAGTTATGAAGCAGGGCCTTCGGTTGGAATTTTGAAACCTTATTATCTCGAATTTTTGGTGCGGGTACCGGATGGAGGAAGAGTGATCAAAGTGAGTGAAAAATATTCTGTTGAAAATGAGGCCCGATTCCTCGATATTACGAGTATTTATGGTGGAGCCGGATTTTCAAAAGGCCTGTCGGAAGTCTCTTTAGTTCCGGGAGGACATTTCAAAGGAGCTTTACATTTTGACTGGGGGGCATTTGACGAGGTGGTAAAAGCCATTGAAGCCGGATTTGTAGTTGATTTCTATTTCAAAAAAATTCCTATCATGGTGGAATCTCCAAACCTGGAGAATGTTAAAAATTCACCTGTCTTTATAAATCTTTACCTAAATTTGCAGCTCGGAAAAAGAAGATAAAGGAAACGCATGCAAGAATTACCGATAGTACAGCAAGAGCCGAGACGTAAGAAGCCCGACTGGTTGAGGGTGAAACTTCCCATCGGAGAGGATTACAGAAATGTTCGGAGCATTGTTGATAAATATAAACTGCACACCATTTGCCAGAGTGGTAACTGTCCCAATATGGGCGAATGCTGGGGTGCAGGAACAGCTACCTTTATGATCCTGGGTAACGTGTGTACCCGTTCATGTTCCTTTTGTGCCGTAAAGACCGGGCGTCCGCCGGAATATGATGAGAACGAACCATTACGTGTTGCGGAAGCGATAAAACTAATGGGTGTAAAACATGCGGTACTCACTTCCGTCAACCGGGATGAACTCAAAGATAAAGGTGCCGAGATCTGGTATCAGACCGTCAAACTCACCAAAGAATTTTCACCTCACGTCACTATAGAAACGTTGATTCCCGATGTCAGATCTGACTGGGATGCACTTGAGCGTATGATCAGTGCAGGACAAGAGGTTGTTTCCCACAATATGGAAACGGTGGAGCCGCTGTATCGAAAAGTTAGACCACAGGCCCGTTATGCCCGAAGTCTCGAGCAGATCAAAAGAACCAAGGATTACGGCAAACGTACCAAATCCGGTATCATGGTAGGTCTTGGCGAGAAAGACGAAGATGTCTGGAAGATTATGGACGACCTGGTGGAACACGGTTGTGATGTGCTTACTATTGGCCAATATCTGCAGCCTACTAAAATGCACCTCGAGGTAGTGGATTACGTGCATCCGGATAAATTTGCAGAATACAAAGAAGTCGGTATGTCGAAAGGGTTCGATATAGTGGAAAGTTCTCCGCTCGTTCGTTCATCTTACCATGCGGAAAAGCATTTGTAACGGTTTCTGGTTACAAGTTTCTAGTTACTGGTTATAAATACTATTTTTCCAAAAAATAGTATTTATGTTCCAAACTTAACCAGCAACTTGGGCGCAGCGAAATCCCGGCAATGCTTGCCGCGGACAGGTTCCCGTACACGTAGTGTCGGGGCAGAAACCAGTAACTAGAAACCAGTAACTACATATTCATGATCACCTACATCAAAGGCCTCATTACTTTTAAAAACCCTACCTTCATCGTCGTGGAAACGGGAGGAATAGGTTACCACATCAATATTAGTCTCTACACTTACTCGAAGATAGAAAAACTGGAGCAGGTCAAAATTCTCACTTACCTGCACATCAAAGAAGATGCTCACACACTGTATGGATTTGCAGAAGCCAGTGAGCGCAGCCTTTTCACTTTGTTATTGTCTGTATCAGGTATAGGACCGAGTACGGCAAGGCTTGCCTTGTCTTCGTTGTCACCTGATGATTTGAAACATGCCATTTTATCGGAAAATGTCGCTGCTTTTAAGCAAGTTAAGGGCGTTGGGCCCAAAACTGCCAAGCGAATCATTTTGGACCTTAAGGACAAGTTGTTAAAAGAAAGTGGTGATGATCCGATTACTTTTACGCCTCAGGACAATACAATCAGGGATGAAGCGTTATCTGCTTTGATGGCTTTAGGATTCAACAGAATCCATGTTCAGAAAGCGCTCAATAAAATATTGAAGGAACAACCAGATGTTGATTCGGTAGAATCATTGATTAAAATTGCGCTAAAGAGACTATCATAATACCTTTTAACGCATTATACTTACAGGGGCAGCCGGAGATAAGACCTCCGAGGTTTCTAAAACCTCGGAGGTCTTATCTCCGGCTGGCTTGTGTGGGGAATGTGCCACAATTCCTGGCGTGGCAGCCCCGGCAAATGAATTTCTGGTTGTTAAAATCTGAAATTCAACTTGTTAAGGGTATATTTGCCGCCCGGAAGAAAATCCATGTGTTAAAGTTTTTTTTGTGCAATACCACTTAGACTAAGTCTTCGTTTGTATTGGAAATAAATTTAGAATAAAGGCTAATAGTGACTTAAGTAATAATCAACTATTGATTATTCGGATGGATTTTAGAATTACAAATACAGGATAGCGACACTTTTTTTTGCAAAAGCCGAAAAGTGAAAATATCCAACCCGGTTTTTTTAAATCTTTGTCTTTCTAAAATACATCAACATCTACTAATTATAAAGTTTTGAAAGCGAAACGCCTACACGTAAGATTATGAGAAGAGTTTTTTTACCACTGAGCCTAATCTGCATGATTTTTGCAGGGGCTTTTACTGCTATCGGGAGCAAACCGGATCTTGAAGATCCGTATAGCGTTGACTATGTGAAGGCTTCATTACAGGATACATTGCCACCACCGGCACCGCGTTATGAAGATTTTATTAATGGAGCAGGCAACAACCCTTTCGACCTGCAAGACCCTTCCGCAGTTGAACAGACCGTCGAATACGATCCGGAAACCGGGAATTACATCATCACCGAAAAAATCGGAAATGACTACTTCCGGCCACCGACCTACCTGACCTTTGAGGAGTATATGCAATACATCAGAGAGAAAGAAGAAGAGAATTACTTCAAATCTCTTATGGGAGTAAGTGTCGATGGCGACGACGGTATCCGCGATCCGATTGAAAAACTGGACATTGAGTTCAATCCGCTGGATAAACTCTTTGGAGGGACCACGGTAGATATTCGCCCACAGGGTAGTATTGACCTCAAGTTCGGGGTGGATTATCAGTTTACCGATAACCCGATCCTCACCAACCGTCAGGCAAGAAACGCCAATTTTGATTTCGATATGGACATCAAAATGAACGTTACCGGTAAGATCGGTGAAAAACTCAGTCTGACCACCAATTACAACTCTGCAGCGACTTTCAACTTCGATAACCAGATCAAACTCGATTATAACTCTGACCTTTTTGGGGAAGATGATATCATAAAAAGGATCGAAGCGGGTAATGTGGGATTGCCACTGCAGGGATCACTTATCCAGGGCGCCCAAAGTCTTTTTGGTATAAAAACAGAACTGCAGTTCGGACACCTGAGGCTTACCGCCATCGCTTCTCAGCAGCAATCCAGGAATGAGACCATCCGTCTGGAAGGAGGCAGCCAGTTACAGGAGTTTGAACAGCCGGTAGATCAATACGATGAAAACAGACACTTCTTTCTTTCCCATTATTCCAGAGATCATTATGAGGAGGCGTTGGCAAACATGCCATACATCAACTCCCTTATGCAGATCAAAAACCTGGAAGTCTGGATTACCAATGACAGACGTGAGGTTGAGAATGTGAGGGATATCGTAGCACTGGCGGATTTGGGTACGGCAGAAGCTGTTAATTTTGTGAATCCGGATGCTCAGAATGTACTGCCTGGTTTTTTTGACATCGATGGGAATCCACTGCCTGAGAATGAAGCGAATGATCTCTACACCTCTCTGAGACAAACTCCTAATATCAAAGAGATCGATCAGGCGGTAAAGGTTCTGACGACTCAATACGGCCTGGAACAAGGTAAGGATTTCGAAAAAGTGAGTGCCCGAAAGCTGAGTCCTACGGAATATACTTTCAACCCGCTGCTCGGTTTCATCTCATTGAATATCAATGTACAGCCGGACCAGGTGCTGGCAGTTCACTATACATACGATTATAACGGTAGGGTTTTTGCTGTTGGGGAGCAGTCCACTTCCAATTCGGATGTGAGTTCTGATACTACTGACCTGACGCCAGAGGTATTGTTTACCAAAATGTTGAAGAGTACCACCAACCGCATCGATATTCCTACCTGGGATCTGATGATGAAAAACGTATATTCCATCGGTGCTTACCAGGTGGAGAATGAAGATTTTCGTCTCGATATCTATTATGATGATCCGGGAAAAGGTTTCAAGCGTTTCCTTCCTTCCAGTGTTCTGGCAGGAAAGCCTTTGCTGGAAGTCTTTAACCTGGACCGATTGAATTCACAGAATGACCCGCAGCCAGATGGCCGCTTCGACTTTGTACCGGGGACGACCATTAACCCTTCCAACGGACGTATTTATTTCCCCGTCCTGGAACCATTTGGTGAATCCCTGGAAGCACAATTCGGAGGTGATCAGGATGCGATCGATAAATATGTTTACCAGGATCTTTATTCACAAACGCTTTTTCAGGCTATTGAAAATGCGGAGAAGAACCGATTTGTGATCAAAGGTTCCTATAAGTCGAGTATTTCTTCGGAGATTTCTCTTGGAGCATTTAACATCCCGGAAGGTTCGGTTCGTGTATCTGCCGGTGGAACGCAATTGGTTGAGTACCGCGATTACGAAGTCGATTACAGTACCGGCCGCCTGAAGATACTCAACGATGCGATCCTGGCTTCCGGAGCACCGATCAATATTTCCTTTGAGGATAATACGCTTTTTGGGTTCCAGCAAAAGACGATGTTAGGATTGAGAGCTGACTACGAATTGAGTAAAAACCTCAATATCGGAGCGACAGCCCTGAAGCTGTTTGAAAGACCGTTTACACCTAAAGTAAATATTGGGGAGGATCCGGTTAATAACAGCATCTATGGATTGGATGTAAACTTCAGCAAAGAAGTGCCCTGGATCACCAAAATGGTCAATGGAATTCCTTTGATTTCGACAAAAGCACCTTCAAGTGTAAATATTTCCGCGGAAGCTGCATACCTCAAACCCGGTCACGCCAGAGCCATTAACGAAAGCAAAGACGATAAGGACGGGGTGGTTTATCTCGATGACTTTGAGGGAAGTGCCAGTAGCCTGGATATGCGTACACCAGCTAACAGATGGTTCTTGTCGAGTGTTCCGCATAACGATAATGATAATAACAATCCGCTATTCCCTGAATATACAGCAGATAGTATTTTCTCGGGTGTAAACCGTGCCCGCTTGAACTGGTACCGATTATTTACAGATTCCGGTGGAGGGCAGGAAGGGGAATCAGCGCCTTATACCAGTATCGTTCCTCAGGATGAGGTGTTTCCGAATAAACAGATCACGCCGAATCAGTTGAATACGGTTCGTACGCTGAACCTGGCATTTAACCCGAGGGCACGTGGACCTTATAATTTTGACCCGCCAACGGGAACCACACATTCATCCGGAGTTGTACCGGAAGGAGATACCATCCGATTACTAGATCCGGAAACGCGTTGGGGAGGCATGATGCGGGAGATACAGACCAGTGATTTCCAGACGGCCAATATTGAGTTTCTGGAATTCTGGATGCTGAGTCCGTTCCTGGCAGATGATGACGCTCGTGTTCCGGCACCCAATGTAGCCAATCGTCAGGGGACGCTTTACATCAACCTCGGAAATATTTCTGAGGATGTGTTGAAGGATTCGAGACGGTTTTATGAAAATGGGTTGCCGCGTGATGAAAATGATTTGAATCGTAGAGTAGATGATACCCCATGGGGAGTTGTACCCGTCAATAACCCGGTAGCACCTGCCTTTGATAATACATCGGAGGATGCACGTACAAATCAGGATGTGGGTCTTGATGGATTGAATAATGATGGTGAGCTGGATAAGTTTGGGAATTACCTCAGTGAGATCAATGCTGTAAATCCTAACGTTGCCGTTGCACTTTCTGCAGACCTTTCCGGAGATGACTTCAAATATTATACAGATGAGTCCTTTGGTCCTAATGTATCCGTTACGGACCGCTACAAATACTTCAATAACCCTGAAGGAAACTCCAAAGCGAATCGAGACAATGCTACGCGTCAGTCTTCTACGAACGCCCCGGATGCGGAGGACATCAATGGGGATAACTCTCTGAACGAATCAGAAAGTTATTACCAGTACGAAATTCCTATTCGCGCAGATGCTACCGATCCGAGAGAAATTGAGGTATTGGATGATTCCTTTATCACTGACCGTCTGGAAGCGCCAAACGGGAGGATCTGGTACCGTTTCCGTATTCCATTACGTACAGAAAATAAGACTGCTGTTGGCGGTATCACCGACTTCCGTGCCATTCGTTTCATGCGTATGTATATGCACGGGTTTAACGATCCAGTGGTATTGCGTTTTGCCTCTTTGGACCTGGTGCGTAATCAGTGGAGGAAATATACAAAAGCAGACAGTCTTTACAATCCGGGAACACCACCTTGTGGACCGATCGTGCTTGATGTGGATGCGGTAAATATCGAGGAGAATAGTAGTAGAACACCCTTTGCCTATACCCTGCCATTGGGCATTCAGCGGGAGCAATCTGTTGGTGTTTTCAGTACGTTGCAGAATGAGCAATCGCTGGTGTTGCACGTGGAAAACCTATGCGATGGAGCTACTCAGGGTGTTTTCAAAGTAGTAGAACAGGATCTCAGGGTTTATGAACGATTGAAAATGTTCGTGCACGCAGAAGAGCTTGAAGAAAAACCGGAAGTGCCGGATGAAGCTTTGACGATATACATCCGATTGGGAAGTGATATACAGCAGAATTATTATGAATATGAGATACCGCTGGTCATGTCGGATCCTGAATCTTCGGCGATTACCGGAGGTACACCGACTTCTTCGCCTTACAAGGCTGAGGTCTGGCGTGATGAGAATGCATTTGATTTTGCCCTGACGTTGTTGAAGGATCTGAAAAAGGATCGTAATGAAAATGAAATTTCTCTGAATGAGGAATATCGTTTAAAAGTCCCTGGTACGGATAATCACTACTATGCAGTGAAGGGTAATCCAAATCTTGGCCGGGTAAAAATGGCCATGATCGGGATCAGAAATACTTATGACGATGGAATGGGAGATCCTTATGATGCAGAAGTCTGGGTGAATGAGCTTCGACTCACAGGACTTGATGAACGTGGAGGTGTTGCAGGTTTGGCACGTATGGATGTACAATTGGCCGACTTGGGTAACCTGAGCCTTGCCGGTAATTTCAACTCCATTGGTTTTGGTGCATTGGATGATCAGGTTGCTGAACGTAGTCGTGAACGTACCACCGGATATGATATGTCGGTGAATCTGAATCTGGATAAATTCCTGCCACAGGATTGGGGAATTAAGTTGCCGTTTTATGGTCAGATTTCCAATGTGACATCTACGCCGGAATACGATCCGTTTGACCTGGACATACCATTAAAGGAAAATATGGAATTGTCAGCAGATCCTGATTCCGTAAAGGCGCTGGCACAGGAAGTAACGAGTATTAAAGCTTTCAACTTTACCAATGTTCGTAAAGAACGAACGGGTGGAAGGAGCAGTAAACCTAAGCCCTGGGATATTGAAAACTTCAGTGCAAGTTATGCTTATACGGACACCAAGAAACGAGATCCACTGGTAGAGTTCGAACGGGAAAAATTGTACAAGGCTTCCCTGGATTACGGATTTAGCCATAGTCCGAAGTATATCGAACCGTTTAAGGGAATCAAGAGCAAACACCTGAAGCTGATCTCCCAGATCAATTTCAATCCGATTCCTAATAGTTTTACGGTAAGTAATTATTTCGACCGGAAATTTAACTCCATCCGTTATCGTTTTACCGGGCTGGATGATATTTACAATACTTATTACGCCAAGTATTTTAAGTGGGAAAGGGATTATGCCCTGAACTGGGACTTTACCAAAGCCTTTAAGGTTAACTTTAATGCTCTGGCTTCGGCAACCATCGATGAGCCGGATGAGCGACAAATGCTCTTGAATCCTACCATCGAAGATGTAGATCGTTATCGAAGGGATAGTATCCTCACTAACATAAAGGATCTGGGTAGGCCAAAGAATTATACCCATAACCTGAGCGTAAATTATACTTTGCCGATCCGTTACCTGCCATTTATGGACTGGACGACGGTGAGAGCACAGTATCGTTCGAGTTATAGCTGGACCGCTGGTTCTATTGTTGAAAACCAGCTCGGTTTAGGGAATATCATTCAAAATAGTCAGGACAGGCAGTTGAATGCCGACCTGAACTTTGTGAAATTCTATGACAGCTTCAAATACCTGAAAGGTATCAATCGACCGGCACGGCGATCTTCCCGGTCGGGAAGGGGAGATGAAGAGAATAAACGAGGCGGCAAAAAAGAAGAAGAAAAAGCTTCGAGAGATAAAAAGAAACGTGGCAATCAACCTTCTCAAATCGAACGGATATTAATCAGGCCGTTCTTATTGGTGAGAAGAGCGAAGTTCAATTATTCTGAGCGTTTCCAGACGGTAATTCCCGGATTTATGCCGGAGTCGGGTATTTTGGGAATGTCATCCGGTTTTGGAGATCCGGGCATCGGATTTGTTGCCGGAGCTCAGCCTAAAATCAGAACGCTGGACCGTTCACAATGGGGAAGTAGTGATGATTGGCTGTACAATAACCGGGGAGCTATCACCGAAAGTGTACGGTTGAATCAGAAAGTGATCCAGCGATATACTCAGACTTATGATGGTCGACTTACACTGGAGCCGATTCCTGATTTCAAGATAGATATCGACCTGAACCGTTCCTATACGCAGGATTATGAGGAACGATTCAAATACGAGGATTTCAGTTCTTTGGAGCATTCTCATACCGGGGTAAGTCTTGGTGGTTCCATGACGGTTTCCTATTCGGCATTGAATACTTTGTTTACGGACAGTACAGGGACCGAGAATTTATTCCAGACCTTTAAGGAGAACCAGAAAGTTCTGTCGCAACGGCTTGGAGATGGTTTACATGAGGATCCTAATCTTGCGGAGCAAGGATACGCTGATGGTTACGGCCAAAATCAGCAGGATATTCTCATCCCTGCATTTATTGCGGCTTATACTCAGCAGGATCCGATGACAATGGATCTCAACCTGTTTGATATTATGCCTAAGATCAACTGGCAAGTGGATTACAACGGATTGTCGAAGATACCGGCACTGAAGGATATTTTCAGCAGGTTCAGTTTCTCTCACGGTTATAAGTCTACGTTGACGATCAACAAGTATGTAACCAATGACCTTTATGATCGTTATTATGATGATTTTTTAGATGAATCACGAGATGCATTTGGAGAAGGAGGTACCGGTAACTTCTATACTCGATTGGAGATACCACAGATCGAAATCCAGGAATCGTTTTCTCCATTGATCGGAATAGATATGACCTTGGCCAATGGTTTGAACTTTAAGCTGGATTATAACAAAATGAGGGCATTATCGCTCAGTGCGGTTAACAACCTTTTGAGTGAACGCCAGTCAAAGGAGATCTCCATCACCTCCGGATATACCATCCGTGATGTGGATATACCATTCCTTACCGGAAGCAAGAAAAAGAAAAAAGGAAGATCCAGTAAGGCAGATGAGGAGGAAGAAGATGCTAAAGGCACCAGAGGAGGAAGAGGCGGTAAACGTGGTGGCGGCAGCAGTTCTCTGAATGTAAGAGACCTCGACTTTAAATTCGATTTCTCCCTGCGTGATGATGTAACCTATGCGAGGAAACTTGACCTTAGTACTTCTGACCCGACAAGGGGAAGTTATGCTTTGTCCTTCTCTCCTTCAATAGAATACAAGCTCAATAAACGATTGTCTCTGAGACTGTTCTTTGATTACCGTAAGAATATTCCAAAGACCTCTGCAGGCTACAAACGTATTGATTCCTCCGGTGGGGTGGTAGTGAGATTTGAGTTGTAGGAGGGTTTTATTTGAAAATAAAAAAGACCGAAGTTGGATAGTTCCGGCTTCGGTCTTTTTGGTTCCAGGTTTCTAGTTGCTGGTCCAAATTAACCAGCAACCAGCAACCAGCAACCGGAATCACTTAAAAAATATCCACTCCACAACCTCCTCTCGTTTACTCCTGCTGATGGGGATTTTATGTTTGCCGATTTCGAGCATATTGCCGTTGAGTTGTTGCACTTTGTCTTTGGCGACGATATAGGATTTATGGACGCGTATGAAGTCGTTTTCGGGCAGGAGTTGTTCCAGGTTTTTGAGGCTTTCAAGGGTGACGTGCCTGGCATCTGAGCAGACGATGCGGACGTATTCTTTAAGGCCTTCAATGAAAAGAATTTCATTAAAACGGATCTTCACGAGCTTACCATCTACTTTGGCAGTAAAGAAATCCCGGCTATTGGAAGGCAGGACAATTTCCGCAGCAGTTTTGTCAAAATGAATTCTTTCCTTGGCCTTATTCACCGCCTGAAGGAATCGTTCAAAAGAAAAAGGCTTGAGTAGATAGTCAATGGCATTTAACCCAAAAGCTTCGACGGCGTAATCCGAATAAGCAGTTGTGAAAATGGTCACCGGAGGGTACTGCATGGTTTTGAGCAGGTCGGTACCGCTCAGCGTGGGCATTTGAATATCCAGGAAAAGCAGGTCTACCTGCTCCCGATTCAGAATATCCAGGGCCGCAACAGGGTTTTTCACCTTGTCAATGATCTCCAGATCAGGTACTTTTTTGACGAATTCTTCCAATAGATTCAAAGCAAGAAATTCATCGTCTACCAGCAGTGTTTTTATGGTTGCCATTTTGATGTTATTTATGTTGCGAGTTCAAGTTGTTCGCTTCGACAAGGTTCCGCCTTTTCTACCCACATATCCACTCAAAGGCATAACCTTGATAAACCTTTTCTCCCAACTGGAGATTGAGGACTGTCCACTGCGGGCTGAAGACTGAGGACTAAACTCCCTCCCCCCAAATCTCCAAATCAACCTCAAACACTTCCCCGCTGTCCCTGATCTCAAGTTTATGCCGATCCGGGTATTTGAGTTCCAGGCGTTTTTGAATGTTTTCTGTTCCTACGCCGCCAACTTTATCTTTTTGGGTGTTTTGATCGTTTTTTGAATTAGAGGTATGGAAAACTACTTTTTTCTCCGTCGTATTCAAGGCTATTTTCACAAAAGCCTTCTCGTTGGTATCAAAGTCACAATGTTTGAAGCAATTCTCCACAATGGGAATTAATATCATGGGTTCGATCATGACCCCTTCAACCGGTCCTGTTGTTTCAAAGGTAATATTGAGTGGATGTTCACTGCGCATTTCAAACAGGCCGATATATTCCCGGATATGTTCCACCTCACTTGATAAAGGTACTTTTTTGCTTTTACCTTCGTAAATCACGTATCGCAAAAGGTTTGATAATTTCAGGACCATATCCGAGGTTTTTTCCGAACGAACCACTGCAAGGGAATAAATATTGTTCAGGGTATTGAAGAGGAAATGGGGGTTGATCTGGGCCCTCAGGAATTGCAGTTGAGCTTCATTTTGCTTTGTCAGGATTTCCTGGACCCTTTTTTCTTCTTTTAATCTGTTTTGCTGAATTTGAAAAAGCATACTGATGAAGACGATGCTGGTGTTCGTGATAAAGGAGGCCACCTGCCATGTTCGTTGGTAATTACCTTTTATTGCTTCAAAATCAAATTCTACTTCCGGGAAAAGAATGTTGAACTGTACCCTTATTATCGTAAATCCAAGCAGCAGGAGCATGATTGAGAATAAGTAATAGAGATATTTTCCCTCTTCAAAAAATTTGTTGACGAGCCAAAGGTTAATGTAAAAAATGGCTGCCATGGGAATGGTATTGGCGATGCCACGCAACAGATTTACCCGAAAAGTATAGAACTGTGCAAAAAAAGCCATATGAGCCGTCAAAACCACCAGCCACATAATCACGTGGATGTACGGCACCAGCCGCTGATTGATCTTTTTACTCCTGCCATTCATCAGGTCGGAAAATAAGTGTAATAAGCCTTTATTGTTTTTCGCTTTCAAAACTAGCTGTTTTAGATGTTAAAGGCTAATATATTCAACCAACGGGTTTTATCCTTCAATAATGTGTAATTAATGAGGGAGATTGAGAAAGATTGATTGAGGTTGAGTAAGATTGATAAACAGTAGGAGGGAAATTTGCGGGAAATTTTCCCAAGATTGAAAGGAGCATTTTTGATCATTGAGCGCAACGCGATCGGTGAGCAAAAATGATTTTCCTTTAATACATGAATCAGGCTCCAATCCCGACTTTATAAGCTTCCAATGCCCTTGCTCTTGCCATTTTGTGATTCACCATAGGGACGGGGTATTCCGGAGTACCATATTCAGGAACCCATTTTTTTACATATATCAGGTCCTTATCGAATTTCTTAAGCTGTGATTCCGGGTTAAATATGCGGAAATACGGTGCAGCATCACATCCGGTTCCTGCGGCCCATTGCCAGTTGCCGTTATTGGAGGAAAGTTCGTAATCGAGTAGTTTTTTGGCAAAATAGGCTTCTCCCCAACGCCAGTCGATAAGCAGATGTTTGCAAAGAAAACTTGCCGTGACCATACGCACACGATTGTGCATATAGCCTGTGTTATTGAGTTCCCGCATCCCGGCATCCACCATAGGATAACCTGTTTTGCCTTCGCACCAACGGTTGAATTCCTCCTCGTTGTTGCGCCACTCAATGCCGTTGTATTTGATTTTAAAATTCTCATTGACTACACGGGGAAAGTGGTAAAGGATCTGCATAAAGAATTCCCGCCAGATCAGCTCACTCAGGAAGGTATCCTGTCCGGGGTTTAACCGTTCAATGATCTGGCGGATACTCACCGTGCCAAAGCGGAGATGCGGACTTAGATGACTGGTGTCCAAAGCAGGAAAATCACGGGTATTCTTATAATCGCCGATATTGTTGAGGTCAAAAGGTTTTACTTGGATAGTCCCTTTTTCAAAACCTAATGATTCCAGTGAGGGAAAGGGAAATTTTTCTTTATATAGATTTTTGAAATTCGCGACCACCGGATCATCCTGTAAAGCGTTATGGAAAGTATCCAGCCATTTGTTTTTATAGGGTGTGAAAACGGTATATGGTTTGCCATCACCTTTCAGTACTTCGTTTTCTTCAAAAATGACCTGGTCTTTAAAGCTGAAGAAGTTAATAGCATTGTCATTCAATAGTTCATTAACCTGTTCATCCCTGTCTCTGGCATAAGGTTCATAGTCTTTGTTGGTATAAACCTCGGCAATGTCGAATTTTTCCATCAGAGCTGACCATGCCTGCAAAGGTTCGTCATGCAGGCAAAGCAGGCTGCTGTTCCATTTTTGAAATTGCTCACTTATCGCATTGAGGGATTCATGGATAAACCGGACTCTCGCATCATCTTTCTGGAGTTCCCTCAGAATGTGTTTATCAAATATAAAGACGGGAACAACGGGATAACCGGAAGCCAGGGCATGATTTAATGCCGTATTGTCGTCAATTCTGAGATCTCGTCTGAACCAAAAAACAGCTACCTTCATGAAGACTAATTTGCAGGTGTTAATACAGGAGTTTCCTTTTCGATAAAAGGACCGAATATTTCAATGATCGCCTGTTCCCGGTAATCAAAAATACCCCTGACCTTTTTGCCGATGACCAATTTGTTGGCCAGCCGACCAATGATGCCAAAAGGGGGCCTGTAGGTAACGATATCCTTCATAAGTACTCCTCCTTCGATCGGTTCGATCCTGTGCTCATGGTGCCACATTGTGTAAGGGCCAATGCGTTGTTCATCTACGAAAAATTCTTTATCTCTGACATGGGTTATCTCCGTGACCCAGGGTGTTTTTATACCCAAAAGAGGCTTTACGATATAACTAATGATCATGCCCGCGTACATTTTTTCGGGCAGGTGTTTGGAAGTGATATCAAAACCCATGTAATCCGGAGTAATGCGTTTGAGATTTTTTGGCGATGAGATAAAGTCCCATACCTCGTCGATACTTGCAGGTATCTTTTGTTCTGTAAAAAGCTGGTAAATGGCCATTGGATGTGTTTTTTGTTTGAGTTGACTCCCGTGTGCCATGGCTTACGGTGATCAGCATTTAACAACAACCAAACTAAAGCATTGTTTTATGACAAAGGCTTAAATCCACTTTTTACGTCTGAAATAATAGAGCAGTGCAAAGAAGATCAAAGCCATAATAGCGAGAAGAATAAAATAGCCATTTTGGGTTTGAAGCTCGGGCATATTTTGAAAATTCATACCATAAATGCCTGCCAGGAAAGTGAGCGGGATGAATATGGTTGCAATAAGTGTCAGCAATTGCATGACCTGGTTCATTTTGAAACTGACCTCTGATAGCAGCAATTCGTGTAACCCAATCAGCAATTCCCGAAAGTTATCCAGCATCTCCATGGCTTGAATGGTATGGTCGTAGAGGTCACGGATAAAGAGCAGGCTCTCCGGCTGGACTTCAGGACTATCTGTTTTAGAGAATCTCCCGATGGCTTCCCTTAGGGGAGATAAGAATTTTCGCATGAACATCAGCTCCTTTTTTAAATTATGGATAGCACTTTTTACCTTGGTATCCTGGGACTCCAAAACCTGCTCTTCCAGTAAGATGATTTCTTCTTCAATATCTTCCAGCGCTTCAAAGTAATAATCGACCAAAGTATCTATAACGGCATAGGCAAGATAGTCGGCTCCCCTGTGCCTGATTTTACCATTGCTGTTTCTCAGCCGTTGTCTGACCGATTCGAACAGGTCCTTTTCCTGTTCCTGGAAAGTGACGATGAATCCTCGTCTGAAGAATACAGCCACCTGCTCTCTTTTGATCTTGTGGTTTTCCTTGTCGAAATGGAATGAATGAATGATTATGGAGATGCCATTTTCGTATTCCTCGAATTTCGGACGTTGATGGATATCTGCAATATCTTCCAGAACCAGCGGGTGAATTTGAAAGTATTTCCCGATCATAGAGATCAGCTGGGGATCGTGGATGCCCCGGATATCATACCAATCGATAATACCCTCGGATGACTTGATCAGGGGAATGGCAGAATGGTTATCCAGTTCCTTTTCTTCGAGGAATTCTGCATTAAATCTCAGGTTGTGGAGCAGGATCTTTTCAACTTTTCGGTTTCCCGTAAAAACAATAGATCCCGGAGGTAGTCCTGTTTTTTTTCTTCTTCTTTTGGCCATGGTTTAGCGATTAATCTTTTTGAGGCAGGTTTTTATGCACCAGCGTCCTGTGTGGAAATGGGATTTCGATATCTTCTGCATCAAACCTTTTTTTGATACTTTCATTCAAATCACAGGACATAAGAAATGCATCTGCGGTGTCTTTTGTCCAGGCCCATCCTCTGAGATTGACAGAAGATTCGCCAAGCCCGATTACTCTTACGGGAACCAGGATGTCACCAGCCTCAATCTGTTCAGGTGTTCGGTTGTCAATCAAAAGAGGATGATTGAGAATCTCTTCCCGCATAATGGCTTTCGCTTTTTCTACATCTGAATCATAGCTGATGCCAAATTCTATCCATTTACAAATTTTATCATCGCCAAAATCAGAATTAACGATGACCTCATTACTGATGATGGAGTTGGGAATGATGATCCTCCTATTCTCCAAATCCTTTATGACCGTGTGTCGCAGGGTAACATCTTCCACAACACCATACATGGTGCCGACCTTCATCCGGTCATTGACTCTAAAGGGTTTGAAAATAATGATGAAAACCCCGCTGATTATATTACTCAAGGCATGCTGTGATGCAAATCCAACGGCAACCGCCACAATTCCCGCACCGGCGAGCATTGAGCTTGCAAGTGTACGCAGGTTGGGCATCATGAAAATGGCAATGCCGAAACCGACCAGATATATCATTGCTGTTAATGCATGCCGCAAAAACAGATAATTGGTAGGATCGTTTTTCATAATTGCCGTAGATCGCCGGATAAGCCGCTTGAAAAAACGATTCACTAACCAAGCCAGAATCACGGTTGCAATCATGATTCCGGCAAAGAGTCCCAGATATTCCAGATTGTCCAGAATTTGTTGCTTCATCTTTCAGTTTTTTATGATGATCTGCTTTAGATCTATTCAAAATACGAAAGTCACCGGATTTCTAAAAAAAATAGTGGATTCAATTATAAATGATTAGCCTGTAAATACAGTTGATGGAATTTTTTTAGTCATATGTTGTAAAGGAGTAGGTTTACATCTTTGATTCTTCTTTCCGTCATTTTTATCATGCAATCCAGGTAAACTATGCCAAGCATATGACCACGGTAACCTTTGGATACCAGTTTGCTTTGAAGCCTTCTGAATTCTATCCAGTTTTCGTGGTATTCAACGATCTGCTTTTTAACCGTCGGTTGTTCAATAGTGGAGCAGAGTTTTGAAAACTTTACATTCAACAGGGAGTCGACCTTCTGAAATTCGAGGTTCAGACAAATGCGATGCTCCAGGCTTGAATGGAATTCACTGTTTTGGCAATCTGTGCGTTCAGCATATTTCATGTATTCCATTTTGCTCAACCGAAGAGCATCGGAATCATACTGACCAAAGACATTTATGGACAGCAAAAGTAATAGTAGTAATAGGTTGATTTTCATAGTAATAACAGGTTAGGTTACTCTTGAAACGACTTGGAGGTAAAAAATATTCTTTCAGAAATCCTCCGTATGCTCCGGCAAAAGTTTTTCCTTAATGGCCATTTCCAAAGAGACAGGTTCATAATCAAAATTATCCAAAAGGAATTGATGGTCATCCTCTACTCTTTCAACCAGGTCTTTTGGAAAATTATTCAGCAATTTCAGGCTTTTGTAAAGAAACCGCGGAAACGGAGTAATGGGATAGGCAAGTATGGATACTATCCTGATCACAGTGATCGGGATGGCCATATGTTTGATTTGTTGACCGGTTATTTCACTCATCATTTTGGCCACTTCCGGAAAGCTGTAGGCTTTTGGTCCCGGCAACTTAATCCTTTTCCCTGAAAGGTCGTTTCTCAGGATTGTTTGGGCCGCTATTTTACCGACATCCTGGGGAGAGGCAGTAGGAATAGGGTTTTTGACACCGCCGGGTACGGCCAGTTGGCCTTTTCTCAAAAAAGCGAAGAAAATCTCAAAAGAAGGAGGAGCACCGAGTATGGTCCAGTTGAAGGAGGAGGTTTTGATCTTGTTCTCCATTTCTATCATGATCGCTCCGAAATCGGGGATTTTCAGTCTTTCTAAAACCTCCGGCCGCATTTCATATCCTGAAAAATAAACCAGCCGTTTGATTCCGGCCTTTTCAGCTTCCTCCATGATGTCGAGTACTGCATCGCGTTCGATCTGGCGGCGTTTGCGGATGAGCTTGAAGGTGACGGCAGAGAGACACAAGACGATGGCCTTGACACCTTTGAGTGAATTGACGATAGCTGAATGATTCGTAACGTCACCTTCAAAAATGGTTACCTTTTCTCCAAGCGTTTGTCTGGCCTTTTCAGCAGACCGGGTCATGACTTTAACCGGTTGTCCCATGTCCAACAGGCTTTTGACAACCTGCCGACCGTAAAAGCCGGTTCCCCCGAAGACCATTATTTTTTTGGAACTCATAAAAGGAACTTTACATCGTTACCTCCTGAATGAAATTTTCAAATCGTTCTTCAATCGCGCCGTTAAAATTTTCATCATTCAAACGGGTTGCCATAACCAGTTCACTGTCCTCTCTCTTTTCCTCGGATAATACCAGTACAATTGGGAAGGCTTCGCAATGAATATTGGTATCTCCGACCAATGCTTTGATCTTGTCGAAAACCCGGCCATAACCGAATTTATCATCCTTCATTTCATCATAACTGCCGCAGCAGGTGGCGAAATGTAATTCATTGATCTGCTCTTTATACTTTTTGAGAAAGTTTCTGAGTGGACTGATCAGTTGTCCGGTCCAGATCGGGCCGACGAGGATAACTCTGTCGAATTGAGTGAGGTCGCTTTTAATGGGGTGATTGCCCATGCTGATCTTTGTCCAGCCACCCATGAGCATCAGACCAAAGTTTTTCACTCTCGGTCGGATCGCTTCCATAGGGCAATTGAGATTATCGGCAATTTTTTCGGCCAGGTATTTATTGCTGCCGGTGTTGGAATAATAGATTACAATTGATTTTTCCATTATCGAAAAATTATTAAGGTTAATGATGTTTCGAATCTTTTTGCAGGGTGGTTATTTCCTGCGTTTTAAATCAATTGAGTGTTAGTTACCCCTTTTGTTTATGCTGTAAAAGTACATACAATCGAGTTGCACATCAAGTTAAAAAATGTGCTTTTGGACCAATACGGATAAAAACCAGATGAAGGGTGTTCTTCTGATTCAAATTTGTTGGATACAATAGCTGTTAGGTCAGGAACTGTGTCTGGATTTTACCACAAATGATGCACTTCATTTTTGATATACTTTTCATAAATCGCATTCATTCTCTCCACCTGTTCTTGTTTCAGAGGCGGCAGATCGTAAACAGACAAATTGGAAATGACATGATCGATTTTGGATGCTCCCGGAATGATGCAACTGACTTCCGGGAACTGGAGAATCCACTGTAAGGCTATAGGTGCCAGGTTTTTCCTGTCCGGGAAAATAGCCTTAAGTGCTTCAACGGCTTCCAGACCTAAGTTGTAATCAATGCCGGAAAAGGTCTCTCCCTTATCAAAAGCTTCGCCGTTACGGTTGAAGTGACGGTGATCGCCCGGTTCAAAACTGGTATTTTTATGGTAAAGTCCGGTTAATAAGCCACTGGCAAGCGGTACCCTGACGATGATGCCTACATCACGTTTTGCCGCTTCTTTGAAGAACAATTCGGCGGGTCTTTGGCGGAATAGATTGAAAATTATCTGAACGGTCGTTACATTGGGATATTCGATGGCTTTAAGAGCTTCTTCCACTTTTTCGACGCTTACGCCCAGGTGGCGGATTTTGCCTTGTTGTTTGAGTTTGTCGAACAATTCAAATATCTCCGGCCGATAGTAAACTTCCGTCGGAGGGCAATGCAACTGGATAAGATCAAGCGTCTCCAGTCCGGTGCGTTGGAGGGTATCTTCCACATATTTTTGCAAAACCTCCGGCTGGTAACCTTCATTGACATGTGGATTGATCTGACGGCCACATTTGGAAGCTACATAGACTCGCTCTGATCTCGAACGAACTACCCGGCCGACAGCCTTCTCACTTAAGCCGTTTTCATATACATCAGCAGTGTCGATAAAATTTACACCATTGTCAATGGCTTTATTGATGATCTCATCTGCACTTTGGTCATTAAACGGAGAGCCCCATTTGCCTCCCACCTGCCAGGTGCCCAGGGAAATTTCAGATACTTCGAAATTGGTTTTGCCTAATTTTCGGTATTTCATGTTTGGAAATTGTAGTTGTTGCCTTTCAAAAGAAAAGAAATTAAAGAATTTCAAAATAAGAACAAAAAACTGATTTTGGTATTTCTTTTAACTACAATTTATTGCCAATGAAGTATTTTATCCCAATGGTTTCTTTTCAATCCCGGACTTTGACAAAGGACTCCTTCCTGGTAGTTAGATCTTCATAAATATTTCTCCCCGAAACTTTAAGGATTCAACTTTCCCGTTTTCGGGATTAAACTGAATGATCTTTCCGGACCCGGGCACTAATTCAATGCGGGCACAATCCTGTTTTGGGAATGGAGTGGCTGTAGCTTGCAATCTGCCGATTTTTATTTTGAAGGTCTCATTTTCAAGAGAAACTTCAAGAGTACCCAGTTTTTTATTTTGATAAGTGCCCGGATAGGTTGCTTCAGGCAGGGACATTTGCCAGGTGCGTTTGGCCATTTTTTCCTCATTGGCTTTAAATCCTCTCTGGAACCTTCCCAGCATTTTTGTCAGCTTTTTTGTTGCAGAACTATCCAACCGCTTAATGTCCGGTTCATTTTCCATAAAAAGGGCATAAGCGTATTCTGCTATAAGGTCTGCCAGGGGCATTCCCAGTTCGTGATTGACGAAGACAGCAACGCCTAATTGCTGTTCAGGCAAAAAGGACAGGTGTGAAAAGAAACCCGGGTAACCACCAAAGTGATACACGACTTCCTGGTTTTTAAATGTTCCAAGTCGCCAACCCGTACCGTAACCATAGGCATCAAATATTTGAACAATTTTATGGCCTGCGGCAGCCTGCTGAGTATATGTTTGCTGGATGAGCGCGGGTGGATAAAGCTGTTGATCGCCGGACTTTCCTTTATTCACATAAAAGGAAATGAATTTTCCGATGTCATTTGCGGAGGTGACCAGTCCGCCGGCGGCGTGCATGGTCTGGTCGTTTTTTTTCAGATAAACCTGATCGGTTTTCTCAGGAAAAATCGTCATATAAGGCAGGGCGAGGTTTTCGGGATTTACTTTTGAAATATAGGCGGTAGTATTGTCCATGCCAAGGGGATGGAAAACCTTTTCCTGTAATAGGTCCTTCCAGCTTTTGTCCAATTCAGCTGTCAATAAGAGGTCAAGCAGGTAATAACCAAAGTTGCTGTATTCAAAGGCTTTACCTTCTTCATTGACAGCGCAATTATTTTCCACCAGGTCAAGAATTTCTTCTTCTGTGTAATCGCCGGTATATGCAAGTTTGAATGAGAGATATTTATTGTCGATGCCACTTTGATGAGCAAGCAAATCCATTACTGTGATATTCTGGAATATTTCCTTGTTGTCAAATTCACGGAAAGGCTTGTAACTGGTAATTTGTGCACTGAGATCGATCTTGCCTTCCTCTGCGAGAATGGTTGTCAGTAGGCCATTGAAAGCCTTGGTGACAGAAGCTATGTAAAAATTTGTTTCTGCAGTGGCAGGAATTTTATTTTCAACATCTGCATATCCGAAACCCCGGGTGAAAAGTGTACCATTGGCATCTGCTACCGCAATGCTTACCCCGGGGATGATGGGAGTAGATTGCATTGTTTTTTCAATAAAGTTGGAGAGCTTTTCCGATTTATTTTCCTGCGCCGTTAGCTGAAATAAACCGAGGAAGGAGAAAACGAGTAGAAATGATATTTTTTTCATGATGTCTATTTTGCAATCAGGTATTAATGGAAGTTGTTTTAAAGACGCAAGCATTTCCATAAAGTTGGAAATTCAAAAAAACAGGCTTTGTTGTTTCCCTCAATGAATTTTGATCAGCTATAAACTTCCCACAATCGTGTACACAAATCTTCTATTTCAATTCTTTTCACCAGGGCATTTTTCCATTCAGCAGGAATAGCTTCTTCACCATAAAACAGCCCTGCAAGACCTCCGACAATGGCAGCGGTGGTATCAGTGTCTTTGCCGAGGTTGACGGCTTTTAAAACTGTGGAAGGATAGTCGTCGTTGGTGAGCAGGCACCAGATGGCAGCTTCCAGACTGTGGATGACATAACCGTCGGATTTGATTTCTTCTCTTTTCAATTGAGAGATGTTTTGGTCGATCAGACGAGAAAAGTGTTTTGTTTCTCTGGAAGCAATTTCATTTTTTGTGAAAAAGTTCCTGGTTCTTTCCTGAGTGCCCACATAGCTATCCATAATGCTTTTGCCTTTAGCTATTTCATCAGCCATGATTAGGTAAATCATGCAGGAAATCGCAGAACGAATATGCCCATGAGTCAGAGCAGACACATCCCAGATCAGATCAAATGATTCTTCAGGTGGACTTTTCTGCAGGTAAAAATGAAGTGGCAGAATTCTCATCAGCGAACCATTGCCGTTTGAAAATTCATCATGAATGTATTTAAGCATGTCCGGTTTGGAGAGGTTAGGTTGTTTTAGCGCTGAAACAAGCAGGTTTATGGATTCACTAGTGGTAATGCCTATGTCAAAAACCTCTTCATGTGGCGTCCAGTGCGCTTTTGTTTTCCAGTTGATAAATTGTTGGGCCATGTCTTTAAGGTCAAATCCTTTGGTGAGGCTGTCGGCGAGGCAAAGGGTGAGAGAACTATCATCTGACCAGGAGCCTTTTGGTTGATTGTAGGTTCCGTATCCCCGCATATTGGTAACCGGATTAGCATCCAGTTCTTCCCGTGTTTGGAATTCGGCAGGGACCCCAAGGGCATCGGCTACGATGAGCCCTAAAAGAGCATCTTTCACTGGATTTTGAGTATTCATATATGATTTTATTTGAAATTAAAAGGTAAAAATATTGCGTAACAATCATTTTTCAAAAGTCTATTGACAAATGTCATTTCAGGGCGCAATAAAATTCATTAAATTAAGGTAGTTCTAACAGAACATGAGGACAATTCCAGTTTAAGTTTTTTCCAACAGGTTAAGGAAAAGGCTAAGGATGAAACACAGACAAAACTTTCCTCAGCCTTCGCCTCAGCCTCTGAGATGATTCATACTGTTTTTGTTCACATACCTTAAGTATAGATTGTTAAACCAAATCCAGATGTTATGAATACTTCACATAAAAAAACGGGTATTTATTCCTTCGTTTGGGTGTTCGTGGTTGCTTTATTGCTTGGCATGTTGTCAGCATGTAACAGAGAAAGCAGAGGATTTGCACTACCAGAAGGGAATATTGAAGCCGGAAAAGCCGATTTTATAGCATTGAATTGCAACGCCTGTCACAGTATTGCAGATATCAAATGGGAAGGCCAGGATGAAGAGCTGAGACTTCCTCTGGGAGGCAAAACAGAAAGGATCAGAACCTACGGGGAATTGCTGACTTCCGTTATCAATCCTTCCCACAAGATCAGTAAGACTTACGAAGGTAACCTTGTTGATTCAACCGGTAAATCCAGAATGAAGATTTACAACGACATCATGACTGTTCAGGAGTTGGTGGATGTCGTTACCTTCCTGCAGTCCGAGTATGAGATCATAGTGCCGGAAGAGAATTATTACCGGAGTTATTATTGAGAACTTTTTTGACGATTTTCCGCTACTAATTTTTGATTTTGGCGATCAGACTTCTGGTACATGAGCCCAAAAAATACGTTGCACCTTTTGTAATTTAAGCCGGAGCTTAAATCACCATGGAGTCTTTGTCTTACCTTCTGGACGCCCGTTCAACCGAAATAACTACATCAAAATTCCAGAAAACCATATTCTGATTGTATCCCCTGTTAAACCAGCCTTTGGTATGTTCATTAGGTTGAAAAAGGGCTCTTTCTACGATGGTTCCGTCATGTAATTTTTGTATGTTGATGTTTTTGTATTCCCTGGATCTCCGAGGTTTCAGAAACTTCGGAGATTTGGGATAATTCAGTGAGGGCCTGACTCTGAGTCAGGCCCTCACTGTCTCACGTCCCTATATATAAAAGCCACGAGATGAGCAAACGTGACATTTTTTCACCAACTTTTTTTCTATTTTAACATTTGCCATGCTGATTTGGTAATCACCAGCAGGTTTTCCGGAACCCACTTTCCCTTTTTCTGAAATCCTTTTTCGATATACTTTTCGAATTGCATGCCGTTTCGTTTTAATACCTTTTCGCTGGCTACATTCCACAGGGCGTGACATGCCTCGATTTTCTCAGCCATTAACTTCTCAAATCCAAAGGCTAATACTGCCTTCAGGCTTTCCGTCATGATGCCTTTTCCCTGCGAATCCGGGTGGGTCCAAAAGCCGACGTTCCACCTTCCGGGCTCTTTGGTGATCCGGATGGATATCCTGCCTAAAGGTTGATTGGTATTTTTGTCTTCTACGGTAAAAGCATATCCTTCGCCTTTTTGCCAGGCTGTGATACTTCTTGACAGAGGGGCATATAATTCTTCTTCATTTTCCGGCGGTTCCCACAACATGCCGTCATTGAAGCCTTCGTAGCGGGAGGCTGAAAAGACGAAGGGAATGTCAGCTTCCGAAGGGATGCGTAACCTAAACCGGGAAGTCTCAATTTGATAGGATTTTGGAATGGAGGTGTTCATTGTTTTTGTTTTTGGAAAGAACGTTATTGATGTGGCTAAAGTTCCGGGTTCCAGACCTCCGGGGTTTCGAAAACCTCGGAGGTATTCATCCTATCAATTTAATCCATTTATGCAGACCATGATTCAGCTCAATGAAAAAGTGAAAATTATTCCTGACTCTCTTCCATTATCTTATAGTAATAGATTTCACCTCCTTCAACCTCTTCCTGGCCATTAAAAGTCCAACCTTTTTTTATCATGGCATCGGTAATTAATGCCATTCCGATACTTGTCGGAACGGTTTGATTATCAAGGGTTAATTCGTTTTTTAATTGGAGTTTAAAATCTTTCACATCCCCCTCATATGATTTAATGTGAGCAATAGCCTCCTCAACAGAATTGATGAAATCATCTGTCTGGGAATTTGTTTTGCAGCCAAAAATGGAGAGGATCATTAATGATAAAAGAGCAGTTTTGATATTCATGATTATAGTTTTTTTATTTTTGACCAGGAAGAAAATAAGTCGTACTTGTCCCAATTCCGATGGTTAATTCAGGGTACTTATCTATTTGTTGGTATTTAATTAGACCATGAAAATGGCGAAAATGCTTTTTAATTTGAAATTCAAAAATCTGAAAGTCTTTGAAAATTGCAGCCTTAATTGAAATGAACGTTCGTTTAGGTATTAGGGTGTTCAAACCAACCCCCAGGGTAAAGCCTGAACTTGGTTGATATACTATTTCCCAATTTTTTATTAAGGTTGCATAATGGTATCCGGCTATATATCTAAACTTTTTCCAATTAAACCAGCCCTCGCCAGAAAAATGATTTAATTCCATCTTCTGCCCGTAGGTCATTTTTTGAAAATTTAGATGTGCATCAATATCAATATCACAATTAATATCAAAGTGAAGTATGTCCAAATCTAGTCCTATTTGTTGGTTCTCTTCAAAATTTGTCTGGTAGTTTAATCCTACAAAAACAGATTGTCTTAGGATTGTTGGGGTAGAAATTCTCAACTCTCCGCCAAAAGGTGTTTTGAGTATGCCGCTTTTCAGGGTGAAACCAATTTTTTGATCGTCCAACCAGCATTTTGTACATCCATCAAGTTTTATCTTCAAAAATCTCCTGCCTTTAATTTTAACTTCCTTTGGATCAAAGCCAGTGTAGGAAATTTTTAAAACAGAATGTTCACTGGGAACTTCTAATTGAAACGTTCCATCAAAATCAGTAATAGTACCAATGGAGGTTCCTTTTATTAAAATAGTTGCACCGATCAGAGCCTCTTTGTCTCGATCAGTTACAATTCCCTCAATTTTGAATTGTCCAAATAAGGTGAATGGGAGGCCAAGTAATAATAGTGATATGAAGAAGACAGATTTCATTTGACTATAAGATTTTCAATGGTTCACTTTCAAATATAGGGGCAATTTTCATTTTAAGACATACTCTAATTTATAATCTCTTTTGAGCTCCATCTTTATCCCTGACCCAGTATATGTATCTAACCAAACTTATTAATTTATCATTTTTAAATTGCTTCTCTTCCTCTAACCACCCACGTTCATTAAAGGAGTTTATAACCTTTAATATGTCGCCATTTGAAAAGGTTTTTGTCATTTTTAAAATCTTGTTTCCTTCGTATTGGTATGAATATGTAGAACACCCTTGATTCTTTGAACCATTTCGAAAACAATTACTGATCAATTCTCCTTCCGGGTTGTATTCCTGTTCATTTTGCCATTGATCGATCGTTTTTATTACCTTCCAGAGTGTGGAATCTTTATAAAAATATTCAGTAATGCTCTCCAGTTTGGGATTTTCATCGGAATATTTCATCAGGTACCAACCTGTTGAATCGACCCTTCTTTTTATTCTGTCCAAATCATCATAATAATAGTATTTTTTTGTGTGAATTTCCCCTTCGGAGGTGTACCAGGTCCATCTGCTCAACTTTCCATTTTGCCCATATTTTTTGCTGCCATTTAAATATCTTGGGTCACAATAAAAGCAGTTAACTGAATTGGAGTCAGGTGTATAAATATTGGTTTTTAAATATCGAGTACTGTCGTCAGTGAAATAGTTTTCAATCTCTCTTCCCATATCATCATATTTGTAATCGTATATTTTTGGATGGATGGAGCGTAGATGAAAAGTATCTTTTGTGTATTTTGAAATCGAATAACTGTTTTTAATAATATTAGTAACCTCTCTGGATAGTAGACCCTTCTTATTGTAATAGAAGTATTTTTCATTTATGTTTACTTCAAAACAGATATCCCCATACTCTTTCCTCCTGTTTTGATCCAAAGGTTGTTCTGTGATTTTAATAATTCTCCCAGTCTCGTCAAATTGCTTTTGGAACCTGTATCTGGTTAAAAAAGCAGGACCATGGGATTGGTAATTTAAATTGCAATTGATCCCATTTATACGATTGCTGTCAGCGTTAAATACCTGAACAAATAATCTTGTACTGTCTTTTTTGGGCTTTCCTCTTTTGTTTATCCTGAATCTATAGGCCTCAACTGAATTAATAGCATTCTCTACAAAGTCTTTATAATCAAAATAGACCAATCCGTTACCCGTGAATGAAATGACTGTATTGCTATTTTGCCCTAAGAGAAGGTTTGTAAGGAAAAGCGTTAGTATTAGAAGTTTTGTTTTCATTTTCTCAATTATGCACTAACTTAAGAAGGTAGCCCTAGTACTCGCTGAATTCATTCGGCTCGTCGCACCGAATGAATCTTGCCTGGCCAGGAAGACAGGTTCGGTGTGTACGGTTAACCTTTAAATGTTTATTGGTTTTTTTTCTCCATATGTGCCTGAAAGCTAATCTACCCCAAAATAAAACACCATGCCTACAAAAAGATCGGATTAGTCAGTTTTCTGCTTCGACCTTTCGGGGTGTTACCTAATACTCCAATGCCTGTCTCCCCATTTTTTATACATATCTCCTGCAGTGACCTTAAATCGGCTCAGTTCTTCCGGGTCGACTGTGAGTTTGATGCTTTGTAAAAAATCAAAAATGTGATCACTTATTTTTCTTGGCCTGTTGTCATCCCCGAAAATGTCGGCATAAATGACATCTGAATTGGTGGCTCCATGACCGACCAGTAATAAACCGCCTGCTATCTCTCCGATACAGATCTTATCCTCGATGACTGCTGAGTCTTCCTCATAGTGGTAAACATTTGCTTTGGTCTGGATATACCTTTCAGGGGGCAGAAAGTCATAAAAAACAACCTCCGGATCAGGGGAGAATGCTACTTTTTCAAAGGTGTAATAATCTTTAAATTCCTGACTGTAGAATTTATTGAAAATCTCTTCCGTAAAAGCAGCAATGTCATAATTTTCTAAAAATGCTCTGAAAACCGGAGGGATCCTGATGACTGATTTTTCTTCGAAATCAAGGATTTGTTGCTTGATGTAGCTATTGTCTTTCAGCACTATTGCGTTTGAGAGGTAGTTCATATTTGTCGCGTTATTTTTGAAGGTTTATGGATGACGCCAAAAAAGCTTTTTTAATCTAATCTTACACCATGACTTTCTGATCCTGTTTAGATCATAAATGCCCGAGGTCATTGCTCCAAATCCCGTATCACCGACTTCACCATATTCATCTTAGATAAAAGCCTGTTTGACATTATCCTAACAAACCAGTTTTCTTTCAATTCACCGACTTTCAGGCTTTTAAAAATTTCATTAGCCGAGTACCCTTTGTCATATAACAAAGACACCTCATGGTAGAAAGATTCCAGAAAGTTAAGCTTTTTGGTCAATTGTTGTTTCCCGTTTTTTAATTGAGGTTTATGGCTGCAGAAAAGTTCTTTAAAATCCAGGGCCAATATTTTTTTGGTGGATGCAATTTGGTCAGCAATACTTTCATCTGTCAGGAAGTAGTCGATATAGGAATTGAGATATAGATCTGCGGAAAACAGCCATCGTCTGTTGGGTTCATATAATGCGACCATATCGGCAGCATGGCCGGGAATTGGAATAATGTCGAAACGGAATCTCTTGGTTTCTAAACTGCCGTTTATGGGCATTAGGTCTTCCTGAGCAGGTCTGTCTCCCCAGGTTATTTTTTGGATAAAACTCAATTTGGGAGGAGCTTTCATCATTTGACAACAACGTTCCGAAGCAAAAACATCACAATTGTGCAATGCTTTGAGTTGAGCGATATTCCCGGTATGGTCTTCATGATGGTGGGTGATGAAGATCTGCTCTACATTTAGATCTTTTGTTGCAGCAATAATGCTGTTTCTTATTTTACTTTGTCCGGTATCAATGAGCAGGCCATCCACAAAGTATATGTGCGAAAACAGTTTTGGTTGGCCGATCAGCTTGTATCCAAATTTCAGCCCTAATACTTCTTCATGCTTAAATGATTGGGAAATGATCATTTACCTGTTTGGATTTTTTTGATGTAGTGTGTTGTCTTTTGATTAAAGCTATCTTTTTTTTCTTTGACACTCAATATAGTCAGTTGCCTCATCTTTACTTAAAACTGCCTAACGCTTTTTTTATATGTTCGTTACTTTGATACAGTATTCCTTTAATGCCACTTTTTGCGGCACTTTCAATTTTTTTAATACTGTCATCAATGAAAAGGAGGTCTTCTATTTTATATTCATCAAGTTCTGTCAATAATCGCGGAAAGAATTTAGGATCTGTTTTGACCATTTTGTAATCGAAAGAATAAATTTGCTTTATTGCCCAGCTTTTAAAATTGTATCTTTTAGAAATGTACTCGATATTTTCCCTGTAATTATCGCTCACAATAATAATTTCACTGTGCTGTCGGATATACTCGATGAGTTCTGTGTTTATTTCTAAAGTATCAAATACCTCTTTTAGGAATTCTCCGCCGGTTAGATTCTGCTTTGATAATTCATTGTATTCCTTCAAAAAGTCCGGAAAGCGATTTGCACCTATATTTAGATCATGCCCGTATTTGTTATTGAGCGCGCTGATGATTTTCCAGTTTATGGTATTGTTGGAAGTTCCGGTTGATTGGAATACCACTCCTCCTAAGTCCAACAGGGTTATTTTATGGTTATTCATTTTTTAAACATTGATTTTTGGTTATTCATCATTGTCGTCTTTGATTATAACTGTATGCATGGTATTTATATGTTTTGGACCTACCCTGCAACATCCACCGACAATATCAGCCCCCAGCTTCAACCATTCTTTGGTCATTTCAACAAATGATGTTGGTTCCGATAAGCCCAGCCAGGTTTTACTTTCCGCATTGTAGGCTTCTCCGGAATTGGGATACACAATTATTTTTTTATCAATGCCAGTTGCTTTGATATGCTTAATTATGCCCGAGATATATTTAGGCTCAGTACAATTGACACCAATGGCAAAGACTTTTGGATGCTTTTTAAATATGGAAACACCCTCAATAATTTTTGAGCCATCGTTTAAATGTTGCTCGTCTTTGCAGGAGAAGGATATCCAGGCTGGTTTGTTGACGTGATTTAATATATCCGAAAGAATTCTTGCTTCCTGAAAGCCGGGGATGGTCTCGCAGGCCAGCACATCTGCATTCGTCTGGTCTAAAATGTTAATTCTCTCCAGGTGGAATTCTCTCAATTCTTTATCAGAAATCCCATAGTTGCCCCTGTATTCAGAGCCATCCGCCAGATATGCACCATACGGCCCGACGCTGGTAGCAATTAATGGTCTAAATTCAACAATGCCGGTATCCATAGCCATTTTAATGGCCGTCTCTGCCAATTCAACGGATTTGATGATAAGTTTTTCCGCAGTTGCTCTGGAATAACCCTCATTGATCAATCCGGGGATCGACGCCTGGTAGCTGGATGTTGTTATGCATTGAGCACCGGACTTCAGGTAATCGAGGTGAGCCTGAATGATGGCCTCCGGATTATTTTCCAGCAAATTTGCCGTCCATAATTTATGATTTAAATCGCACCCCTGTTCTTCTAACACATTTGACAGGCCTCCATCAATAATGAATGGTCGTTTAGCTTTTAGCAGGAGGTTGAGTTGCATTGAATTTTATGAGTTGTGATGGGGGAATCCTAAATGATGTATGATAGTCATTTCCTTTTTTCAATCCTTTTTTTAAAGTCATTGCCATCCCAATCAAAAAATACCTGATTGATAATTTCACGATTCTCAAATGCAGGATGCATCCAGGTATACAGTGTCACTTCTATAGTGTGCTTGTCACGAAAGTAAAATATCGGTTGTGCCTCATAGTCAGCAGGTAATTTATCTCCTGAACTCACAAAATCATTGGGATCAAAATCCGGGGCATTTATTTTTTTCAGACTTTGTTTGCTTCTGTTGTAGCGCATAGCGGATAGTTTTGAACTTTGATGGTTTCGACCCCAACGTGAAATCGCGACCAAAACTCCATCCGTACTTGTGTTGTATTGGAAAAAATTAAAAACCAATTCTTCAGCAGTTGGGAGTTCAGGATTGGTAGACTTTAGAAATAATCTATGGTTTTCGTGATCGTGGATTTTCCAGTTTTCAGCCACTCGTTTGGTGATATCGATCAGGTCTTCTTTTTCAGCAGTTTCCATACTAACCCCCATGTCTTCATAGGGCCATAAATTAAAAAGCAAAAACATATCATTTTCGGCATCCAATATTTCTTCCTTCCAGTTTCCCAAAGCCATCAAGGGGAATGGTTTAAGATCATATCGGGAAACATTTACTTTTTGGATCCTTGAATATTGCATAGGTGGATTTTGAGTAAAATCCTTTACAATTTCTGAAAGGGTGTTGGGCTGGTCAAAGCCCGGTGAAAAACTAATTTCCCGCTCTTTGAGTATGAGGTCTTCTTCATTGCCATCCTGTAGCAGGTAACGGTATCCATAGCCCATTTCGCCCATACTCCACTCTTCTATCTTTAGGATTTGGTCACCCTTTTTATAACTGACTAAGGAGCGATCCAACTCTTCATCTTCACTGATATCAACCTTATCTGTTTTGCTCCAGCTGGACAAATCAAACTTTCCGAAATAAGGGAAGTCGAATTTCTCATTGGTAATAATGTCATTTCCTTTGTTTTCATTTTCTTGTTTGACCGCACCGCCAAAGACCCATCCTTCTTTACCGTCAGAAGTTCGTACCATATACCAATAGTCGGTATAAGCGATTCCCCTTAGTACAAGGGTTTCCATTTTTGGCGATTTGGTTTCGGTGAGTTCCAGGGCATCGCCATTATTCACAGTATCGATGACATTTGCCTTCGTACTGGCCTTATCACGGAGATTAAGTTTGTCCACCCAGGGGTAGACTTTATTATTTTTATTTATGTCATCCTGGTCTGTTTTCTCCTTAGAGGTGTATTCATCGCCTGTGTTGTTGGCGGAGTTATTATTTGCGCCATTTTGATTGGATTGATTGCACGCAAATAACAAAATGGTCATACAGCAAATAATTGTTTTTTTCATGGTGTTCATTTTTGTTTAATGATTGTTTCTGCTTTATGGAGTTCTTTGAAGTTTGTTTTGCTATTTCTTATGGGTGCAAATGGTGAGTATATGAATCGTTGTGCTTTTGTTTTTTATTTTCAATGGTCATTTATTTGGCTCCCTATTAACAGTAATCTCTACTGATTCTCCCATAATTTTCATCAGTATCATTTCTGGACAATTTTCAGGTGTCACGGTTACTTCCTTTTCTAATTTCTTAGAAAGTCCTTTTAGAAACTCAATGAGCTTATTATGGTCATCAATGCTTTTAAATTCTCTTGGGTCAATGTCATTTTCTATTTCTGCATCATCAAAAAAATGGGCATTAACCTGAATATTATCATCTATATAAACTTTCGCAGTTGAACATAAGTCATGATTTCCATCCCAATATTCCTGAATCACCGAAAAATCAATGTTGGTTTCATCTCTTTCAGTTTTTCCATTGTACCAATCAATTTTGAAATTCTGATTTACATATTGAGTCCACTTCTCCCAATCATTGGCGGAAGTGGCATGAATATAAATATCTAGCCATCCACGGTCCCATACATAAATCTTATTCTTTAATTGATTCCAGTTCATGTTCTTTTAGAATGAAGCAGGGTCTTAACTAAACGACTGAGCCTGTGTTGCGCCTGCGGAAGAGTATGATCGGCATTCCGCTTTGTTCTGCTTAGTTCCTATTTTTCCATTTCTTAAATTCATTTTCTAAATGGATTTTCATATCATTTCCTGAATGACTCCCTCTTATTGGTTCAGCATTTATTACACTTAAAATCATCCCTTTGACTGAAAAATTTTTTAATTCCCATTCAGAATCAATTACTTCTTGAAGTGGTAGTTCGTGTAATTTTTGTTTGACTCTCTTTAAAATACTCAAACTGCTATCTAGCCATTCTTCGTAAGTATCAAACAGATTTTTGTTTTCTATTTTCTCGAATCTACCGTCACAATCAAAAAAAATTAAATCTCCTTTTTCTTCTCCATTTACGATTAAACAATATTCCATACCACAACCATAATCAAATAATTTGACATATCCTGATATCTCATCTAATTCCACCATGTCGCATTCTATTTTCTTTGGATCTTCCCAGTCTCGGAGAAGTATCTTGGTTCCAATATATGGTGGGTTTATATTCGTCAGTTCTAATTTTTCCAAGCCATATCCACAACCTGCCCCTCCATTGCCTAAATGCTTAAGAAGTTCTTTGTAATCATTTGAAAACTCAATTTGATTATCTGTTTCGATTTGACTAATTTCTATTTCACTTAAAGTTCTATTAAATTCATATTCATGGCTACTTGAACCGAATATTGAAAATCTTTTATCGAGATTTTTTAACTCATTTAATTTCTCTTTGATGATTTCGATTCGTTTCATTTTACTCTTTCTAGTTAACGTTGAGTATATGCAAAGTAGGCGATTGCGGACTTCAAACTTATCAAGCTGTTACAACGTTGAAGCGGGCTACAGACCTTGAAATTACTACTATTTTGCCTATTTTGTATATACATTGTTAGTTATTGTTTTTATATTCTTTAATAGCTACGCTTCCTACTTCCTATTATTCGGCGGTTCTTTATTGAGTCTTCAATTCCTAGAAGTGAACACATCATTTCCTCAAAATTGTACCCTTTATATTCATATAAATCTATACTAGCAATATTATCCAATGAATAGAAACTGTTGTATTCATCAACATAAAGACTTACATCTCCATAATCTGCAAAAGCAAAGCATATTAATTCTTTATTGATACCATATTGATGCATGGTTTTAATTTTCCCAGGTTTATTTGGAAATTCTACAACTTTAGGAGTCCAATAGTCAACCTCTCGAAGTGAGTTGAATGTTAACCCTCCAAATTCTTCAATTATTTTGATAGCATTATTTAAGCCTGAGGTTTCAGAAATCTTTGGTGAATCTACTTTAACCTTTCTTCCTTCAAACCATCCTCCCTTTTTTAGAATTAAGTAATATTTAAAAGTTTTGAATTCTTCACGTGATATATGCCTGTCTAATACGGATTTTTTCACCTCATGAACGATGTCATTTCTTTGGTAATTGTGATCAACTAAATCAAAGTATAATTCACTTCCAATTCTTGATTCTAAGTCAGAGTCGGTATATAGCCATTGTTCAAACTCTGATTTTTTTTCATTGCCTAAAAAGAAGTTTAGGATTCTATTTTTATCTGAGTCATTCATTTTTATACTTAATAATAGCCAACTTGTTCATAAACACACCCTCCAAAATTATCAAAAATTCAAACACAATGCTTGCAAATTGCCTTTGACAGGAGTGATTTCTGTTTAAGTATTTGAAAATCAATGCCTTAGTGGCTTGCTTGTGCACTTTTCCCTTTCCTAGCCGATTAAAGCCGTTTATAACCGGATAAAAACGTTTAAAAACGGCACTAAACGGCTAATCTCCGGCTAAACCAGTCATCAAATCGCATATTTGTTGGCAAAGTTTTGTAACCCCGTGGCGGAGATTTGATGAGGCAATAGGATAAATAAATTCAAAGGAAAACAGCAAAAAAACAACTTATCCAAAATCTTGCATTTTGACTTTCATTGAATTGTCCTTGTTTCCTTTTTCCCTTTGGTCCTTTTTCCTTGTCCTTGTCCCGCCACAAAATCCCCCTGAAAATGAAAGAAGAATTCCTGCACTACCTATGGCGACTGCGCCGCTTTGACTTGAAAAACCTCAAAACAACTGAGAGTGAAATCATCGAGATTCATTCAGTCGGAAAGCTGAATGAAAATGCCGGGCCCGACTTCCTGGATGCACGTATAAAGATTGGCGATACCTTCTGGGCCGGCAGCGTCGAGATCCACATCAACGCTTCCGATTGGAATGTCCATGGCCACCAGCGGGACAGGGCCTATGATAATGTGATCCTCCACGTTGTTTACGAAGAAGATCGTCCCGTTTTTGATGCCAACGGAGAGCGCATTCCCTGCCTGGAACTGCGTCGACGGATCACCCCCCGTGTATTGGCTATGTATGAAAAACTCATGCGCAGTGAAAAATGGATTCCTTGCGAATATCATTTTGCCGGAGTGCCGGAAATTACCCGCAATATATGGCAGGATCGCTTATTGGTGGAACGTCTGGAAGACCGATGTGTGAACATGCAAAATCTGCTGGAAAGCAATAAAAATGACTGGGAAGAAACCTTTTACCAATGCCTGGCCCGCGGGTTCGGATTGAAGGTAAATATGGATGCTTTTGAGCAACTGGCCCGTTCCTTGCCCCTCGTAACCCTCGGTCGCCATCGAGGTCAACTTTTCCAGATAGAAGCTTTGTTATTCGGACAGGCAGGTTTTCTGGATTTTGAGTTTCAGGATGAATATCCCAACAAATTGAAAAAGGAATACAGCTTCTTAAAGCAAAAATATGGGCTCAATCCACTGCCTCCGGTAGCCTGGAAATTCCTCCGGATGAGACCGGCCAATTTCCCGACCGTCAGAATTGCCCAATTTGCCATGCTCATTTTCCAGACGACCCACCTGTTCAGTAAAATGTTATCTGCAGCAAATGTTCAGGAGATCGAAAACGCCCTTACGGTAATTACTTCCTCCTACTGGGAAACCCATTACGTTTTCGACAAGCCAACCAGTAAAAAATGGAGGAAAATGCTCGGCAAGACCACCATCCATTTGATCATTATTAACATCATAGTCCCCTTCCTGTTCCTATACGCAAATCAAAAAGATGATGATAAATTCAAAAACAAAGCCTTCCAATTATTGGAATCCATCCCTCCGGAGCAAAACAAGATCATGCGTGGATGGAAAAAGCTGGGTGTCCGGCCGGAATCTGCCTATCAAACACAGGCACTCATCCAATTAAAAACTAAGCACTGCGATTTGAAAAAATGTGTTTCCTGCGCAATAGGGAATAGTGTTTTTGGCGGGTGTTAGTGGGAACAATAAAATGTAATAAAACCTCAAACCATGGAAAAAGCAAGCAATAAGAACTACTTCCATTATAACAGAAGACTGCAAGGATTCGCAAAGGTCAATAAAAAGACTTTGACCAAATCGGCTACTTACACCTGGAAATACTTGTTGAGTAAAAGACAGATGAAGGGATATAAATTCAGGCGGGAAAGGCCGGTTCTCAATTATATTGCCGACTTCGTTTGCCTTGAATTAATGCTGATCATTGAAATTGATGGAATCACCCACCAAAGTGAAGAAGCACAGGCAAGAGATAAAAAAAGAGATGAAGAATTGGGCAAAGCAGGATTCACTGTTTTAAGATTCAATAGTTTGGTAGTGTTGAAAAGAATAGATGATGTCGCCATAGCCATTGGAAATTGGATTGAAAAAAACGCCAAAGTCCCACCCCCTCCTCCGAGAGTATCTCGGAGAAAAACTAGTCCCCCCTTCGGAGGAGGAAAAATAAAAATTGCAACAATTTTTATTAGGGGGGTGGAAACCCAACCGGAAAAGACTATTCACTCCAACTTGAAAAAGATCCTAACAAAGCAAGATCCCTCATGCAGCACACCCACCCCCGAATTTGACATGAGTGGGCATCCAAAACGGATTAATCTGCCCGTCAAATTCACCCCCTCGTCAGAGGGGGAATTTGAGCATCAGTGCCAAAAGAAATCCCCACCTGTAATAAATATTTGTTCTAAATACCCAATTGCTGTATATTTAAGCGAGATAAGCAAAAACTACAACATTTTATGTCCCAAATAGAAATAAGACCGCACCATTCGGAAACCCTTCCCTATCCGGTGGAGGAAACCCTGGAACGCCTTCAAAAAGGACTGGATGCCGAAGGGGAAACCATCACAGGCAGCATTGTCGGCAGACATGTTACTTTGCGATTGCCGCAGGAAGAACAACATTTCTGGACGCCGGAACTCAACCTCGATTTTGAAGAAGACGAAGAAGGAACTTACCTCCGGGGTTTATGCGGCCCACGCCCCTCCGTGTGGTTGATGTTCATATTTTTCTATTTCCTGCTCGGAGCAGCGATCATCATCATTTTTATCGTGGGCTACAGTCAGAAAAATCTGGGATTATCATCAGGAATACTTTGGTTGATACCTATTTTGTTTGGATTGGTTGTTGCTGTTTACCTGACGGCCCGGGCAGGCCAACGGTTGAGTTATGACCAAATGGTGAAGCTCAGAGAATTTCTGGCCAAGACGCTTGATCATGATGTTCGATAAAGCCCTATTTCCGGCGATATTGAACCTTTATCCAAAAAATGATGCCGTTTTGTGGCAAACAAGATAAATTAGTCATCTATCTCATAAAGCGTAATTACCAATGCATCCAGTACGCAACATACGGGATTTATTTTTAAAGGTCGGGTTTATCATTACATTGGCCCTGTCTTTCAATCCGGTGGATACCTATGCGGAACCGGTGGTCATCTCCCTGCCTGTTTTGCAGGAAACGGAATGGGTGCTGGAGGAATTACCTTTTGCTAATGACGAGGGAGCTTACCTGGAGTTATTAAATGATGTTGTATTTCAAGCAGCTAATGAGGATGTACGGGAATCACAGATCTCCCTGTTTTTCAGATTGGTCCATTACGAAAGGCTTGTTGAAATTCAATTAAGCCAGAGGCTTCCAGGCCTGTATTTCATTGTTTTAAAAAATCAAACCTTTTTACAAACCCGTATTCCCGATCCTGAGTATGAGGAATGGTTTATCGCTTAGCTTTTCAGTATAAATGCTTTCGGAGACTCAACCGGAAGGATCTTTCAATTTTGCTAAATGATAAATTATGGGAATTATTCAGGAGATCAGGGAATCATTGGACCCTTCCCTACAGTATATCCAAACCGATTTGTCGGAATACGCAGGTATTGTTGAAAACATAAACAATCTCCACCAATCCATTAAGGTCAAAACCGATACGGAATTAAAGGCTGCAGCCCAGGAATTAAAAAACCGAGCTTTAAAAAGGGAGTCATTAGACAGCCTTCTTCCGGAAGTTTATGCCTTAACCAAAGAAGCTTGCATTCGTCAATTGGGACTCACGCCTTATCAGGTACAGTTCCAGGCTGCAATAGCTCTCCATCAGGGCAAACTTATCGAAATGCAAACGGGAGAAGGAAAAACCCTGGCAGCAGTCTTTCCCGCGGTGCTCAATGCCCTGGCTGGTCAGGGGGTGCATGTTTTAACCTTTAATGATTATCTGGCCAAAAGGGATGCGCTTGAGATGGGAAAGGTTTATGGTTTTATGGGACTTGAAACAGGCTATATTCAGGAAGGATTAACGGCCGCAGAGCGCAAAAAAGCTTATGCCTGCGACATCACCTATGCCACTGCCAAGGAAGTTGGGTTTGATTATTTGCGTTCCTACATTGCCTATTCACCGGAAGAAATTGCCCTTCGTCCTTTCCATTATTGCATTGTCGATGAAGCGGATGCGATACTTATCGATGAAGCCAGAACACCTTTGGTACTTGCAGGTAGCCTGGTGGATTCAGCTCTGGATCATTATTCCATTGCCAACCTGGTGAAAAGGCTAAACGCCGATGAAGATTTTGAAGTAGATGATGAAGGGCATAACGTTTTCCTGACGGAAAGTGGGATAAAAAAAGTTGAGGCAAACCTTGGTGTTGAGAACTTGCATGAAGAAGGATTATTCGAACTGCAATCCGCAGTCAATCTTGCGCTACATGCGAGAACCTTATTGAAAAGAGATGTAGATTATATCGTTCGTGATGAGGAAATTAAACTCATCGATGAATTTACAGGCAGGATAGTCAAAGACCGAAAATGGCGAAACGGCTTGCAAACGGCAGTGGAGGCTAAGGAAGGCGTGACTATCCGGTCAGAGGGCACCATTTTAAATTCGATCACGCTGCAGCATTTGTTGCATAAATACAAAAAGCCGGCGGGCATGACTGCTACAGCACAGCAATCTGCCAAGGAATTTGCTGAATTTTATAATCTGTCAACAGTTGTTATTCCTCCCAATAGACCCTGCATGAGAAAGGACTGGCCTGATGAGGTATTTTCTTCTCGTAAAGCAAAACAGGAGGCCCTGATCAATGAGATCAAAAAGGTCCATAAAACCGGACAACCAATGCTTATCGGAACCTTAAGCGTGAAAGAGTCAGAAATGTTGGCAGGATCGTTGAAGCAGAAGGGGCTCGATTGTCAGGTATTAAATGCCAAGAATGATGAAAAGGAAGCGTCAATTATTGCTGAAGCTGGTCGGTTTGGAGCCATTACTATTTCCACCAATATGGCTGGCCGGGGTACGGATATTAAACTCGGAGGTGCAGAAGGTGCGCAAAAAGAAATCGTCGAGCAATTGGGTGGGCTTTATGTAATCGGCACCAATAAACATGAAAGTGCCCGTATTGACCGGCAACTGAAAGGGCGTGCCGGCCGACAGGGCGATGAAGGAGAATCCCGCTTTTTTATCAGTTTTGAGGATGAGTTGATGGTGAGATACAAACTCAGTGAGTTCCTGCCTAAAAAATATCGAAAGCTTAAAAGTGATAAAGCACTTGAAAACCCCAAAATCGGCAATTATCTGAATGACGTCCAGCGGGTGATCGAAAACCGGTTTTTCGAAATGCGGCAGATGCTTTATGAATACGCTTCATTTTTGGAAAAGCAGCGAATCATTTTTCAGGAGGAACGTCAGCGATTACTGATGGATGATGTGTTTCTGAAATCACAATACAGTCAGGGTTTTGAAAGGCTGTTTCAAACCACGGAAAGTTTTCAAAAAGTCAGGTCGGTCATTCTGTTTGTTTACGATAGTTGTTGGGCGTTCCACCTCGACTATATGATGCAGGTTAGGGAAGGAATCCATCTACAGCGCTTTGGCGGCCAAAATCCACTGAGAGCATTCAGGAAAAATGCCGATGAACATTTTATAGAAATGCGCATTAATCTTCAGTTGGACATCCAGGAAAAGTTGGAGAAACTCCGGGAAAATCCAAATCTAACTGCCGAAGATCTAGGGATGAAGAGGCCTTCCGCAACCTGGACCTATATCATCAGTGACAATACTTATGGAGATCAGCTCTCCCTCATGTTACTGGATAATTCCAATATTGGATTCCAGGTGGATTTTATTTCTGTGTTCTTTTTAGCTATTTTTAGTCTTGTGAGAAAGTGGAAGCAACGTATTAAGCAAAGAGGTGAGAAACGAAAACAGCATGAAGCATTAAAAAATGAATAAGATATGGATCCCATTTTCAAAAAATTAAATTATAAAGATCAGGCTGACATTTGTGTCGTCAATGCCCCTGAAAGTTTCCTGCCTAATATGAAGGCGATGGAGCCCTATGCCGGGATTCATACCGGCCTCAAAGCTTTTGAAAAGGTGCATTTTATCATGGCCTTTGTGCAAACACAAAAGCAAGTGGATGACCTCGCTCCTCAGGTTGGGAATAAACTGGAAGGGGACGGAGTCGTTTGGTTTTGTTACCCAAAAAAGTCCTCCAAAAAATACAGTTCCGAAATTAACAGAGACAATGGATGGGCAATTCTTGGAAAGCTGGGATTTGAAGCGGTCAGAGCTGTGGCTATTGATGAAGATTGGTCTGCCCTGCGATTCCGAAAAGTGGAATACATTAAGACCATGAAAAGGGCCAAGTCTTTTGCAATGACCAAAGAAGGCAAAAAGAAGACTACTGACAGGAAATAACTCGAAGGAAGTGCAGGAGTAGTGAAATCGAAGTATTCTATAATTTTCTAAATAATGTGTTAATACCCTCTATGGTGCCTTTAGGTACCTCTTCCCGGTATCACCCGGCAAGAACACATTTTTTAGGTGCTGTAGGTACCTAATGTTATTCACAGTCAGCTTTCATTTCCTGAAATGGAGAGAACTTGCATGAATGGTTGCTGTAAATAAAAAACGGGGCTTCCGGAATCAACCGGAAGCCCCGTTTTATTCAAAAAAAATCCAATTATTTACCAAGAATCTTATTGTATCTCTCACGATCATTCAGCAATGAAATAGCTTCTTTGATCTCCTTATCATTTCGCAATCCCATCCTGATCTGTCCTTCCTGATAGTGGAACCTTGTGGCGATTTCTTTTTCGATCATCGCTACGATTTCTTCCTCATGTTTCAGGACCTCCTGCCTTTTGGAACCGCGCATTTTGTTTTCCAGTGCAGATAATTCTCCATTGAGCGCAAAACCATCTTCCTGAGCTTTTTCACTGAGTTCCTTCAGTAATTTTTCACTATCCATTTCAAATTTGTAATCTCTGTCTTCCAGATAGTTTACAAAAGCATTGAAATCGTTGAAGTGGTAGTTCTCAATGGATTTGATGCTGTCGATTTTCAAGCAGTATGCTGTAACAAAATCGAAGATGAGATTTTCTTCTGTCAAACCTTTCATCACTCCTTTATTCGGAGCGTCGATTAAAACATCCGGTTTTACACCTCCTCCGTCCAGAACGGTACGTCCGTTTCTGGTAGTAAATTTGGCTCTCAATTCATCTGCGATTTCGACAGGCTCTCCATCTTTATATTCCACACTCTGAATGCATCGCTGACTTGGAATGTAGTATTTGGCGGTGGTGATCTTTACTTTTGAATTGTAGCCTACATCCATGGTGTTCTGTACAAGTCCTTTTCCATAAGAACGTTGTCCAATCAAAACACCGCGGTCGTAATCCTGCATTACACCACTTACGATCTCCGAAGCAGAAGCGGAGTTTTTATTGATCAGGACGGTGAGCGGGATTTCCAGATCAAATGGTTCACCCATGGTTTTGAAACTACGATCCCAGTCCTTGACTTTTCCTCTGGTAGAAACGACTAATTCATCTTTCGGGATGAAAATATTACAAATGCTGACCGCTTCCCTAAGCAATCCACCACCATTTCCCCTGAGGTCGAGAATAAGACCTTCAAGTTCCGGGTTATTCTCTTTTAGTTCTTTAAAGGCATTTTTGATATTACGTCCTGCATCTCTGGTAAAGACCGTCAAGGCTATATATCCAATCTTTTCGGTAACCATTCCGTGAAACGGAACGTTCTGAACATCCACTTCACCACGAACCAGGGTGATATTCATATTTTTAGATTCTCCCGGGCGCTTGACCGTGAGATCAACGGAAGTACCCGGATATCCTTTGATGATCAGGTTGAATTCATCCATTGTTTTGCCTTTGGCGCTTTCTCCATCCACTGCTACGATCTGATCTCCAACCTTAAGGCCTGCTTTATCCGCCGGCTGGTCCTTATAAATTGACGTAATGGTCACATAGTCACCATGTATGGCACTTACCGCCCCAATACCGTGATATTTGCCCTCGGTCATAAACCGGTAGCTTTCAATGTCAGATTCAGAAATGTAATTGGTGAAAGGATCCAGAGAACCAACCATGGCATCAATCCCGGTTCGCATGAATTGCCCCGGGTCGATCTCATCGACGTAATTGGTATTGACTTCTCTGTAAACGTTGGCAAAAATTTCAATGTTCTTTAGTATCTCAAAGTGTCTGTTTGTTTCGGTAAGTACCGTGGTTGCCATTCCGGAGACAAAGATCAGCAGCACTGCCACGATTTTTAGCATTTTTTTCCTCATCGTATCTGATTTGTTCATAAAAGGTAAATGCCGGAGCTGCCCAATTTTGATTTTGGATTGTATTCGGCAACTCCGGTTAATTGATCAAATTTCTAAAATATTCTTGTTCCTGTTTATCCCAGGTTACGATAAATTGCAATTTGGCAAAAGACAAGCATCAAAAGACAATAGGCCGTGACCCACAGTTTTTGTTAATTGATTTTTGAATCTTGCTCAAGGTGCATCGAAACTTGGGTTAATTAGTTGTATTCAATTATTGTGCCGAAAATTAAATTTCGCATAATTTCCTCTACAACAACGGAACAGATACATCTTTTATTTGTTCAGAAAGACCTTTGTTTGAGTAATAGGTTGCCCGTCATTCCTGTTAGAAATATTATTTTTCTAAAAAATAGTATTTCTACGCTCCACTCCGTATCGCGGCATCCTTAACAGCTTTGGCCACCTTCCAGGCCACATGTTCGTCCAGTGTTGCAGCGATCACTTGTTCCTTAGATGGGTTTTTCAGATAGTCGGCAATAGCGAAAGCTGCTGCCAGTTTCATAGACGAGTTGATTCTTTTGGCACGTGCATCCAATGCCCCGCGGAAAATTCCCGGGAAACCAAGCACATTATTCACCTGGTTGGGAAGATCACTCCGGCCGGTACCAACAATAGCTGCTCCGCCGGCATAAGCTTCCTCCGGCATGATCTCCGGAATCGGATTGGCAAGAGCGAAAATGATGGAATCGCTGGCCATGGTTTTAATATCTTCTTTGGTGAGCAGATCTCCCTGGCTCACACCAATGAAAACATCTGCATCCTTAATGGCTTCTTTCAGTCCTCCTTTGAGATCCTGAGGGTTTGAGTATTTCAGGGCCTCTTTTTTCATGCCGTTAAGGTCTGTTCTCTCACTGTGAATGATGCCTTTTGAATCACACAGGACCACTTGTTTCACCGATACGCATTCTTCCGCATCGTTATAGGCAGCTTCACACATCAGCAATTGAGCAATGGCAATACCTGCGGCTCCTGCTCCATTGATGACAACTTTGAGGTTGAAGATGCTTTTACCGACCACCTTGGCAGCATTGACCAGCGCCGCCAGCACAACAACTGCCGTACCGTGCTGATCATCGTGAAAAACGGGAATGCCGATGTCCTGTAGCCGGCGCTCCACTTCAAAACTTCGTGGTGCCGCAATATCCTCCAGGTTGACCCCGCCAAACACGGGAGCGATCATTTTTACGGTTTCAACAATCTTGTCAGGATCCTGGGAATCTATACAAATCGGGAACGCATTGATCGCCGCAAAACGTTTGAAGAGCATGGCTTTGCCCTCCATTACGGGAATGGAAGCATGAGCTCCAATATTGCCCAGTCCGAGAACGGCCGAGCCATCACTAACAATAGCAACAGTATTGCTTTTTATGGTGTAATCCCAGACAGATTCCGGGTTTTTGGCAATTTCCTTGCATGGTTCGGCAACTCCTGGAGAGTAAACGAGCGATAGGTCGTCTTTGGTTCTCACGTCCATTTTCAATCCCACACGTATCTTTCCTCTAAGTCGCTTGTGTAAATTAAGAGATTCTTTAAAGTAATCCATAATAATAATTGGTTAGGTATATTTTATCATTGGGTTTTGGGAACGGTCATTTTTTTGGTCAGGATTGATGCCTGCCATTAGACTTAAACCTTTAAGTACAATCTTATGGTGAAATTGTTTAGGTTCTTCGGGCAGCCCTTCCGAAAATCCTGTACCAGCCAAAGCGGATCAATATCAGCAAAACGGCAAATATGAGTAGCACAACCTCAAATCGAAGCATGGAAAAAACAATGATGTGTGTTCTGTCAATAAACCACATTATTCCAAGAGTCGCTGAAATAATGAGCACCAATGCTGATAATTTTCCAAAACCAGGCACATCATCCAGGTTGACATTTCGTCGAATGATTAACAAAGTCAAGACCATGGAAATTACCGGAAGTATCTGTATGTAAATATCTGTATCCATGATAGACCGCTTCTCAAAGAGGAACATGTAAATGCTTAAGGTTACCGAGAATATTCCTGGAATACAAATCAAGTATATCAGCGTTGCATACAGATATTTCCATGGTGTCAAATGCCCTTCGTTCTTTCCAAAAATGCCTGCGAGCAAGGCCGTCAGTGGAATAACGATGAAATAAAATAAAGGATAAGCCGGGGTAGCTGCTATAAGTTCAAAGAGTTCTTTCAGTGTCATGATAACATTGGTTGATAATTGGCGGGGCCAAGATAATAATATTCTGATGGACCGTCTGTACTATGTGGAATTATTGCCCCTGGGAATGTGTTATATATCACATTGTTTTAATGAAATTATGTTTATATTTTCATGTAATTTCGGTAAATTGCTACATTGGAATTTACCCTTGTTAAATAAGAAATTTCATTTAACTCCCCAGCCAAATATCCATGATTCTAGAATAAAAATATTGAGTTATGAAAACTATGAGATTTACCTCGAAAATCCTTATAGGTATTGCTTCCTTCCTGGTTTTTGCAAATGTTATTTTAGCCCAGATTCCCAAAATTTGTCCTGATGACGGGGCAGTCGGAGATGAATTCGGTGTTTTTGTTTCCGTTTCAGGTGATTATGCGCTTATCGGTGCCAGTGCTGCCCAGGTCGAAGGGACTGTTTGTGGAGCAGCATATGTTTTTAAACATGAATCCGGCAACTGGGTGCAGCAGGCTAAATTCGTTCCCGACACACCGGATAACGACGATCTGTTTGGTAAAATTCTCAAGATCGATGGTGATTATGCCTTGGTAGCTGCTTATAATGATGATGATATGGGGTCTAATGCGGGGGCTGCTTACATCTATAAACGTACGGGCGAAACCTGGGCCTTCCAGGATAAACTATATGCTGCAGATGCGGCGGCTTTCGATATTTTTGGTGTCGCTGCAGATATCAAAGGAGACAGAGCCATTATCGGTGCCTTCGGGGATGATGACTTCGGTTTTTTCAGTGGTTCAGCCTACGTATTTGTCCGGCAAGGTGATGACTGGGTTCAGGAAGCCAAATTGTTGCCTTCGGATGGTGCTACGGATGATAAGTTCGGTCGTAGTGTGGCCATTGATGATGACCTTGCCGTGGTTTGTGGGGTGCTGGATGATGAAAATGGGGAGGAAAGTGGTTCTGTTTATATTTTCAGACGCAATGGTTCTGTTTGGACGCAAGAAGCTAAAATTACTCCCGACGATGGAGCTCCCAACGATCGATTTGGACGAAGCATCAGCATTGCCGGAGATTATGTCGCTATCAGTGCTGCCCAAAAGGATGAACACGGCCTTGATGGCAGTGGTTCTGCCTATGTTTTCAAATACCAGGGTGGTCAATGGATCCAACAGAGCAAGCTGGTTCCTGATGACCTTGGTGAAGGAGATCTGATGGGCTATTGCATTACCAGCAACGAAGATTTTGTTGCGATCAGTGCTCATCTTAACGATGAAATGGCACCCGATGCCGGAGCGGCTTATCTTTTTCAACGAAATGGAGATCAGTGGATTGAAGCGGCTAAATTAACAGCTGAGGTGCCCAATGAAATGGATCATTTTGGGATTTGTGTGGACATATCCGGAAATACTTTGATCGTTGGCGCACCGCTGGATCAAAGTGACGATGGAGTAGAGTGTGGGGTTGCCTATGTTTACGACCTTCAGGAATATGTCTCCACTCAGGAAATAGTCGTTGAGGAATTGACTGTGTTTCCAAATCCTGCGAGTGATTTCATTTATTTCAATACGGAAGAACTGCTTGCCGGATCTGTCCTGAGTGTTTATGCTGCTGATGGGAAATTTGTTGTTGAAAGGATATTAAATGGTAATAAACTGGATGTTTCCGGACTTGCTTCAGGAAATTACTTTTTTGAATTGAAAACATTAAAAACGGTAAGGAACGGACGATTTGTAGTGGAATAGGTTTGAAGGAACGCGGATTTGAACAGATTTAACTGATCAGAACGGATAAATCTGTTCAAACCCGTTTAACCCGTTTTGATCCGTGTTCTATTTACCCTTCAACAATTCTTCCCAATTCCCCACAAGATCATTTTCCTTATTATTCTCTTCCAGCTTTTTCAGAAATTCGATCCTTGGAATGCCTCTCGCACCCAGACTGGCCAGATGAGGGGTTTCCTGCTGGCAATCGATCATGGTAAAACCCAGTGATTCAAGTTTGCGCACCAGGGTGATGAATCCAAATTTGGAAGCATTGGCTTCGAGGCTGAACATGGATTCTCCGAAAAACATTTTCCCCATGGAAAGGCCATACAAACCGCCGACGAGTTGCTCATCCTTCCATACCTCTACGGAATGCGCATATCCCAGTTCGTGAAGTTTAACGTAGGCCTCTATCATATCATTACTGATCCAACTGCCAAATTGTTGTTTGCGATACTGATCCCGGCAAAGGATCATAACCTGCCGGAACTGCTTGTCATAGGTTACCGTAAATTTCTTTTGATTGAAATAAGGGCGCATGCTTTTGGCCACCTTTAGTTCATTGGGGAAAAGTACAAAACGCGGATCCAGCGACCACCATAGTATCTCTTCTCCCGGATTGTACCAGGGAAAAATGCCGTGACGGTAAGCTTCCAGCAGTCGTTCAGGTGAAAGGTCTCCACCTACGGCCAGCAGGCCTGTGCCTTCAGCAAAGGAAGGATCAGGAAAAATTGTGTCATCATCGTTTAAAAGAAAAATCGGCATCAACTATTGAGTTCAGGAGGGAGGTACAAAATTACCTTTCGACATTAATCATCTTTTTCTCCGCCTTCGATAACAGCAGACAACCCCCGGTCGATGAGGGCATCCTTTTTAGGTTTAAGGATCTTTTTGGGAGCGGTTTTAACCGTAGCCTTTCCTTTGAAGTGAATAATGAGTGAAAGCTGTTCAGATTGGGTTTGGTCATGTCCGAGTACCTCCATAAAACACTCCACAACCCATTCAAAGGTATTGTGGTCATCATTGTAGACAATAAGTTGAGCATCATGGCCCCTGCCCGTATCCTCGACATCTTCATCGATGATTACTTCTACTTCTTCCTCAAATTCTTCCAATGGAGAGTTATACAACATCACTTTTTTATGGCTATTAACTTAGGTTTTTAAAAAATAGTTGCGGAATAAGGCACAAAATTAAGCAATTTTTCACCTTTTTTCCAATACTTTCGCGGGGCTCCGGGATATTCTCCTGGGTGATTTTGGGTGGTTTTACAACTTCACTACAACTGTTTCTTAAATTTGTTCGTTAATTTAATTAGGTTGCGGTTAGAGACTTTTTATTGTTTGGTTATTCTCCAGAAATACTATTTTTCGAAAAAATGGTATTTCTACAACCTCACAAGCCAGCAACCAGTTTAACTACAAACGAGATGATGCGAATATTTAACCTGATTTTGATACTGTTCATTTGTTCTGGTCCCGTGGCTATGGCCCAGACTTATACTGAAGCGGAAGTCAACCTGGAAAAGATGTTGATTGATGCCAGCAGGGAGAAATTACTCAAAAATTATGATAAAGCCATTGCCATCCTGAAAAAGGCCCATGAATTGGTTCCGGAAGATGCTGCTGTAGCTTATGAACTGGGGAAGCTCTATGGTGAAACAGGAGATAACAACAATGCTCAGAAGATGCTAAAGGTTGCTGTCGAGGAAGGAGAAGGAAATGAATGGTACTACAAATCCTTATTGGATCTGTATCGTCAGACAGGGCAATATGAAAATGCGTTGAGTTTGTGTGAAGAGCTGGTCGAGCAAAAACCGCATACAAAGGATTATTATTTTGATCTAGCCTGGTACAATACTGTTTTGAATAAATATTCCAAAGCTATCAAGGTTTACGACAGGATGGAAGCCAAATTTGGGTACAGCGAACAGATTGCGACACGAAAACATCGCTTATTCCTTGTTTCGGGGGATAAGAAAAAGGCAGAAAAGGAGTATTTGAAACTGATTCAAACTTATCCGGATGAAACAAGGTTCCGCTTTTTTTTGGCAAGGTTTTATGAAAATCAGGGAGAATCATCAAAAGCGATGGATGTTTACAAGGATGTGCTTAAAATAGACCCGGGTAATCCTGAAGCAACAATGGCCATTGCAAGTGGCCAGTCAAAAAACAAGAACGACCTGGCCTATATGAATGCGCTGAAACCTGTTTTTGAAAAAACCGATCTTGGCATTGACCTCAAGGTTGAAAAACTGATTCCGATAATTACCAAAGTGGCCAATACTGCAGATGTCGAACTGGCCAATGCCGGAGTTGAACTGACTTCCATTCTCGAAACCGTTCATCCAAATGATGCCAAAGGCTTTGCCGCTTCCGGGGATCTTTTGTATCACTCCAATCAGCTTCAGCCTGCTTTGGAAAAATATAAAAAATCACTTTCCTTGTCTGAAAACAATTTTTTGGTCTGGGAAAACGTAATGTACATACATCTGGAATTGGGAGATCATCAAAGTCTTCTCGAAACCAGCGAAGAGGTCATGGATATTTTCCCGAATAAAGCTGTGATCTACTACCTCAACGGTCTGGCCAGTCATGAACTTGGCAATAGTAATGATGCCTTAAGTTCGCTGAGTCAATCTTTAATGATGAGTGCCAGGGACGTTGTTCTTAAATATAAAATCTATAAACTCCAGGGTAAAATTTATTGTGAAACCGGGCAGCCCGACAAAGCCCAAAAAGCATTTAACAAAGGGATTGAACTCAATCCCGAAGAAAAAGATAAATTGAACTGTAATGACCAAAAGTAGTATTAAATTTCACCTGGCAATTCTTTTAATTTTCGCATTACTGCAAAGCTGCGACACCACCCGAAAACTTGGAAAGACCCCCGATAAAATGGCAGAGGATGAATTGCTCGCCTTTTTTAACGGAAACTTTATTACCCCGGACTGGTTTAACGGAAAAGCCAAAATTTCCTTCGACCATCCCGAACTCTCCATGTCTTTTTCTTCTACCATCAAAATGAGGAAAGACAGTATCTTCTGGGCCAACGGCAAAAAACTTGGCCTTGAAGCAGGAAGAATTCTCGTCAATCAGGATTCCGCCTTTGTGCTGGACAGACTGAATAATGATTATATCGTTGAAGGACTCGATTATATGGAAAGACATAATCTGCCCGGGGACTTTAACGCCCTGCAGCAGTTTGTTCTCGGTAATCCACTGATGCCGATGGACGGATCTTTTCAGGTAGAGAAAGCACCAAACGCTTATCATGTTTTCGGCAAACATATGGATATCGACATCGATTATTATTTCGACAAAAAAAGTCTGTTGCTCCAAAAGGTCATCGTCGAGCAGGAAAAAGAGAACAAAAAGCTGGAAATGACCCTGGAAGAGTACGCAATGTTAGACGACAAAGTGAATTTTCCCTACCTTCGTAATATGAAAATGAAGGATGGTAAAGAAATTACCACCGTTGAAATTAAATTCACAAAGGTCGAAATTGATGTTCCGCAAGAATTCCGGTTTTCGGTCCCGGCTAAATATCTCGGCAAGTAACCTACGCAACATTTGCCTGGTTTTACTATGTGTATTTTTGACTCCTGTTTTGCTTGACGGGCAGTCCCGGCAGTCGCTTGAAAATAAGCGAAAGCGTTTGTTGGAGGACATCAAATCAACCAATACACAACTGGAGAAAACCAAAAAAAACAAGACCAGTACCTTTAATCAATACGTTACACTTCGATCTCAGGTGCAGAACAGGCAGTTGCTGATTGAAAATTATACATTGGAAATTGCCCATGCGGATTCTTCCATCATCAACGCATCCAATGTCATTGAATCACTGAAAGAGGATCAGGAGCGCCTTAAGCAGGATTATGCAGCCATGTTGCGGACAGCCTACCGCATGAAGCTCAATGACAACGGACTGCAATTCATTTTTTCTTCCGGTAGTTTTAACGAAGCCTACAAACGTTGGCAGTATTTGCGTCAGTATGAAAAATACAGAAAGAATCAGGCTTATCTGATCGAACAAACGCAAATCACGCTGGAGCGGAAAGTTGTTCAGTTAGAAGAAGATCGGACGGAAAAGATCGAATTGCTGGAACAGGCTCGTGAACAAAAGCAGGTTGTGGGCAAGGAGATGAAAGAAATGAACTCCTTGTTGTCACGGTTAAAAGGAGATGAGAAAAAACTGGTGGCGGAGTTGAAAAAGCAGCAAAAAGCTCATGATGACCTGAATAATGCTATCGAACGGGTAATCCAACAGGAAATGGACCGCAAGCGCAGGGCTGCGAGAACCTCTGCCGGTATTTCGACACCAGCGTCCTCGGGAGCAGAAAGACTTTCAGGCGTGTTTTCACAAAATAAAGGTAACCTGCCGTGGCCTGTCAAAAAGGGCAGCATCACAGGTTATTTCGGTCGTCAGGATCATCCTACCATTAAAGGCATTAAGATTACGAATAACGGAATTGACATTCGAACGTCCAAAAGGGCTGAGGTGTATGCAATATTTGAAGGAAAAGTAGCCGGAACCCAATACATTCCCGGATATAAACACACCGTAATCATCCAGCATGGAAATTATTATTCCGTTTATTCCAACCTCGAGCAGATCTTCGTTAAAAGGAACGATTCCATAAAAAATGGCCAAAGAGTAGGAGTCGTGGGAACTAAATCCCCGGATTTGCACTTTGAAATATGGCAGGACAAAACAAGACAAAATCCTGTACACTGGATAAGGAAGTGATAAGGGAATCAAGGGAAAAAGGAAATAAGGGAACAAGGAAAAAAAGGTCTCATCGAGACCAAATCCCGGTAACAAGGTACGAAGTGCCTTGCCCCGGGAAAAAATGAACGTGTGCTGTAGGTACACAATAATTTTCGCGGTCAGGAAAACTGTGATAGGCATAGTATTCCATTGCGGAGAAAGAAAACCATTTAAAAAGTTAATAGAATTCATGGAACATAACTGGAACATAGGGGAGAAGAAAAAGACGGGACTCAAAAAAGGAACCGAACATGCGGTGCTGGTAGGTCTGATTCAACGGGATCAAACCGAAGAGCAGGTCGAAGAGTACCTCGATGAGCTCGAATTCCTGGCGCTCACGGCCGGAGCTAAAACGGTTAAACGATTTACCCAAAAAATGGACAGCCCCAATCCCCGTACCTTTGTCGGTAAGGGTAAACTGGAGGAGGTATTCGACTACATCGAATGGCACGAAGAGATCAATATGGTCATATTTGATGATGACCTCTCCGGAAAGCAGACCTCCATTCTTGAAGAATTTCTCAAAGTAAAGATCATCGACCGAAGTAGTCTGATCCTGGATATTTTTGCCAGCAGGGCACAAACGGCACAGGCAAAAACGCAGGTCGAACTAGCACAGATGCAATACATGCTGCCAAGGCTGCGAGGGCTCTGGACTCACTTGGAAAGACAACGAGGGGGTATCGGGATGAGAGGTCCGGGCGAGCAGGAGATCGAGACTGACCGTCGTATCGTGCGGGATAAGATCAGCAAGCTTAAGAAAAAGCTCGAGAAGATCGATCAGCAGAATATGACCCAACGGAAAAACAGAGGGCAATTGATCCGCGTAGGTCTGGTGGGATATACCAATGTTGGGAAATCAACGCTGATGAACCTGCTGACGAAATCAGAGGTTTTTGCAGAAAATAAGCTCTTTGCAACACTCGATACGACGGTGCGAAAAGCTGTTTGGGGAGCCATGCCATTCCTGGTTTCAGATACCGTTGGATTCATTCGCAAATTGCCTCACCATCTGGTCGAAAGTTTCAAGTCAACCCTTGACGAGGTTCGGGAAAGTGACATTCTCATTCACGTAGTAGACATTGCCCATCCCAATCACGAAGATCACATCAAAACGGTCAATCAAACGCTCAAGGATCTGGGAGCCCTAGATAAGCCAACCTTGATGGTTTTTAATAAAATTGATCTTTACAGGAAAAAGAATTTTGATCTTTACCTGGAAGCGGAGGTCAAAGAGGAGATTGAATCCAATTTGCAAAAGAACCTGCAAAATGTATTCGATTGTGAGAACATTCTCATCTCAGCAATTGAAAAGGAGAATATCGACGGATTACGGGAGAAAATGACCAAAATGATCAAGGAGCAATACAAGGTCAGGTATCCATATCAGTCTCAGCGGTGGTAATATAACCTCGGAGGTTTTTTAGAAGGAATGTAACGGTGGAATGTCGTCAACTTGAGAGAGCCAAAGGAGGAATTCAATTGCACCGTGCTTCAGCGCGGTGTAAAAAAACACCGGGAAAATGCAGGGCTTCAGCCCTTTCTTCTTTCAGGGAAAAAGGCCTAAAAGCCTGCCCCGTACCAAAGGTCGGGGGCCTGGTTGAGTTTCTCTTAATCATGCCCTGCGCTGCAACACCGGCAGACAGGCACGGGGTAATTTAAAAATTCACTGACTTGGCTTAAATTGACGACATCCATGTAACGGTGATTCGCTATATACCCAGGTTAAATACAGCAACATGAAAATAACTTTTGATTTAAAATCATCGGACTTCCTGACCTTTCAGCTTTATGCTGCTTCCCAGTCTGAGTCTATCCAGCAAAAAAGAAGAAGAGGGCGGATTTTCCTGAGTCTTGGAGCTTTATTGGTTTCCTTGTTTTTTTATATTGGAAGCAGTTTGCTCCTGTCCGTTTTTTTTCTGCTTTTTGGTTTGGCGACCTATATTTTTTATCCCCGGTATTTCAAAAGACGTTATTACCAGCATTACCAAAAATATATTCGCGATCATTATGAAGCCCGCCTGAATGTCGAACAGGAAGTTGACATCAACGAAGATCATCTGCTGTTGAAAGACAAAACCGGCGAAGCAAAAATTCTACTCAAGGAAGTGGATGAAGTCATCGAAACTTTTGAGCATTTTTTTATAAAAATATCCACCGGTGTTTCCCTGATCTTTCCCAAAGACAGAATACCCGTCAAAGATGTCCGCGCAGCCCTGGAATCCCTGGGACTAAAGATCCGGGATCATATGGATTGGCAGTGGTGATCTTAAATCCAACATTATAAATTGTTAATAAACCGTACTCGCCGAACCTGTCTTCCTAGACAGGTTCGGCGAGTACCAAATAAACAACCATAAGGTGCGGAAAAGAGGTTTTGAAAATCCAAAAAAAACGATCCAAAGGAATTAATTGGTAACAGATCATTGAGCCTGCCTATGCCGTTAGGCAGGCACACTGTGATCAGTGAGCTGTTTCTGGGGCAGCCATTTATATTTATTTATCCGGAAAACCGGCTCACCGATCAATTCGCGTTACTCATTGCTCAACGACCCTTGTCTCTCTGGTAAAGGAAGACTTCAAAATGGCAGAACCTATTTGAAATAAAATCATCTCTGGAATTCTTAAAGAGAGAACTAATCAAAACTGAGTATAAAATTCGAAAAAAAGGGTGAAAAATTTATTGTGAAATTCCTTTACCCGAAAAGCTCCAGTAAACCAGCAATTTTATAGAAAATAACCAAATAATTCCTTAGATTGGAGTTTCCTGTTTCACACGAAAAAAACTAACCAGAAATGCAAAATGTCCTTCAAAAATACGCGCAATTACTCGTCAATTATTGTATGGAAGTTCAGCCCGGTGAGCGGCTGTTTGTGAAAACTACCACACTGGCTGTTCCTTTAGTCCGGGAAGTCTACCGGGAAGCCTTGAAAAAGGGTGCTCATGTCGAAACTGAACTCGATTTCCGGGAACAAAGTCGCATATTTTTGGCGGAAGCCGGAGAGGAACAATTGAATTATCAGCCACTTTTGTATACGAAAGCGATGGATGAGTTTGATTGTTATCTCTTTATTCGCGCTCCTTTTAATCTACGGGAGAACCAAAGCGCTGATGTAGCCAAATCCAAAATACGCTCCAAGGCCCTTAAAGGTGCTCAGGAACAATATTTTGCCAGAACTGCCACTCGTGAGCTCAAGCGTAACCTTTGCCAATATCCGACCCAGGCCAGCGCCCAGGAAGCGGGCATGTCGCTGGAGGAATATCAGCAGTTTATATTTGGAGCCTGTAAGTTGTTTGAAGAGGATCCTGTACAGAGCTGGTTGAATGTGCGTAAAAACCAACAGGTTTACACTGACCTGTTGAACAGCAGTGAACATATCCATTACAAAGGCGATGGGATTGACATACAATTTTCTGTAAAGGGAAGAACCTGGATGAATTCCGACGGGCAGACCAATATGCCTTCCGGAGAGATTTACACCTCGCCTATCGAAGATTCTGTTAATGGCGTTATCCATTTTTCTTATCCGGCGATATACATGGGGCATGAAGTGGAAGGAGTAACGCTTTGGGTCAAGGACGGATATGTAGAGAAATGGGAGGCCAAGCAAGGGCAGGAATTCCTGTCGAAGATCTTTGAAGTGGAAGGCACTCGTCGCTTTGGAGAAGTGGCTGTCGGAACTAATTACGATATAAATCGTTTTACAAAAAACATTCTTTTTGATGAAAAGATAGGTGGAACGGTACATATGGCGGTAGGTCAGTCCTATTTACAGACCGGCGGTAAAAATAAATCCACCGTGCATTGGGACATGATTGCCGGCATGCAGGATGGAGGTGAAATATGGGCCGATGGGGAAAAAATTTATGAGAACGGGATGTTTCTACCCATTATATAGCAGTAATTACAATATTATTGAATTTCTTAGGTTAAATTATACGACCTCTAGATTTTTATACCTAACTTGCGGTTTGTTAATTAAGCTATGCGAACTGCAGTTGTAATTAATAGAATAAAGTAAATAAAGGGTTCGAGAAGTATGAACTATGGAACATTTTTGACTTCCGTGCCCTGATTCATTAACCCAACAACGTCCTTAAACCGTGAACAGGAACATTGCATTTTTAGAATTAAAGTATGGCAACATTTACGGCGGTTACCCCAATTTTTACGCGATAAGCGAAATTGCTCTTTTAGTCTTTGAACAAGGATCTAACAGAATCTTCTTGGAAACGTGGATCAACAACATGAATATTGAAGTTGTCAACGTTTTTCCAAAAGTAAATGAGCTGGGACATACCATCGGCAGAGGCAAAGAAGTTGTCAATTTGAGAACACGCCGTAAAAAACCATTCGATGAAGAATTCAGGCTGGATGAAAGACAGCTGGCTATGGCCTTCAAGAACCTTCGCCCAACCAAGATGGCGATCAAGAGTTTCCTACTGAAAAACATGAGAAAATACCGCTTCCAGGACATCGTAACTTTCGATGGCCGTAGAGATGTTTTCCTCTGTGAAAAATCAGGAGCAAACTTTGACCGTTACAATATCATCGATATTCAAAAGACCTTAAATAAGGAGACGGAATATCTGTTCTCCCTCAATAAATTGGCAGTAGTGATCGGATTTGATTACGATCAGTCTTATCTGCGTTCCAACAACCTCGAATACTGGTTGCACCCGATCGCTGCAAGACAGATCATGCCAAAATCTGCAGCCTTTGATGCTGCCAGATTATTGATGGTTTACAACGAATACCACGAGCACCATGATGATTTCATGATGAAAGCAGCTTTGTTGCTCAATAAGATACAGAATTCAAAACAGTAAGCTGTTTTGCTTAACGTAAAAAGGGATAACAGCCAGCGGCAGTTATCCCTTTTTTTGTGCCGGAAAACCCAACTTCTATTGAATACTATGCAGGCAATCCACTACCGACTTTAAGAATACAAAAACAACCTCCCGGCCTTCTTTCGTAGCCAATCCATCTTCGCTGTCCGACAAGGTATCTTCCACAAAAGCCAGCAGATCCTCCTGTGGAGTATTATCAAAAAAGACATCCAATCGATCCCGGAAGGATTTGGCTCCGGAGCCTTCCAATAAGGTCCAGTTTTTTTCTTCCGCCTGCTCAAACTCCTTGACATCAATAGCCGGGAAATCACCATTGACCTTTTCCGATGCCAGCATAATTGTTATCAGCAGGAACAAGACAAATTCCCGCTCCTCCTGATGAAGTATCTTTAGATTATCTGAAAAAATATATCCAAAAAAAGCCGGTTGCTCTTCATGGAGTTTTTCTACTATGGATTCCAGCTGATTCTGGTTTTGTTCCAGGTGTTCAACTACCTCATCAATTATGTTTTCACTAACGAATTTCATTTACAAATAATTTGCTGCAAAAATAACCCTTAGAAGATTTCAAGGGGAATTTGTGTCCCATTTTTTGGCGTTGTGGATAAATTCAGTCCTTTTGACCACAAAACGGGAAAAAAGTTGTTAAAAAAATGTCACGTTTTAAAGGTTCGGGGCTTTTATAAATGGGGGCTGGGGGCAGTGAGGGCCTCACTCTGAGTGAGGCCCTCACTGATGTCCGGCTGCTCAGGGCAAAAAAAAACGCAGGAAGCGCATTTGCTTCCCGCGTTTTCAAGTACCTATCAATTTCAATTAAATGTTAACCCTTATTGTTCTTTAGCTTCAACTTCCAGTCCTGGTCGTCTTGTTGAACAGGACTTTTGGAAAGTATGAGGCTGGCTTTTATATTATTACTCAAAGTTTCTTTATCAATTTTTTCCTTTTCCACTTTTGTTGAATAACCCATTGGCCTTTGCATGGCATAAGGATTGACCATCTTAGGTCCGGCAAAATCGTCCGGTCCTTTGGCGGCTTCCCATAATGTTTCGTCATTGGGCGTTTCTTGAATGATCTTTTCCTGCTCCTGATTTTTCACATAAGCACTGAAACGAGCTTTCATGTCATCCAGGTCTTCATAAACACCGTAATGAGGTGCCGGTTTTTCAACCTGCTGTTGTTGGGTTTTAGCAACCACTGCTTTGGACGTAGTCTGTCCAAAAACGGCGGATGTTACCAACAAAAAAGCAAAAATAAGTAGCGTCTTTTGCATGACTTTTAAGGATGTTTGTACCCTTAAGACGCAGTTTTTCGGAAAAGACACATTTTCTAATAAAGATCAATTTATATTTTGGAATAAAAAGGAAAAGATAATCACGTCTTGCACGAAATGAATCAGCCAGGCCATACCAAGTCCTTTAGTTTCAAAGGTTGCCTTTGCAAGGAACCAGCCGAGGAACCCTGCCATCAGGACACCAATTATTCCGCTTGGGTGTCCCCAGTAATGTGGAATCCCGAAAATGATTCCGGAGGCAAGGTATATTATTCTGGGTTCAAGTTGATCTTTGGCCAATCCGATTACCCCAAATCTGGTGATCAATTCTTCATTCAGGGCGTTGGTTGCTGAGAAGCCCAGGACAAAAGGCAAATACTTGACCCATTGATTAAAAGAAAAGCCCCTGGTGGCTAAATACATGAATACACCTGTGGCCAGACTGATGATGATCATAACTTCAGGGCCTGTTTTGCGCCATCGGTCTTTTGCTTTTATTCCAAGGAATTTTACTGGTGAGGCATGGTGATTCCAATCCCCCCAGGTCAAAAGGTTTTTAGAAGAAGGATTGATCAGGACGGTAATGAGGGTTATAAGACCAGCAAGTGCTAATCCTAGTAATTGAGCACTGCCAATGTGGTTGATAAGTGTTTTTTCAGATAAATGTACAAGGCCCGAGCCAAGTAATTTATTTATAAGGAGGTACGCGAAAATACCGCCGAGAGGAATTAAGAGCTTAAAGAAAAGGGTGTGTTTTTGCATTGTTTTGGTCTGTTTTTATGCAAATTTCAGACCTTTGGACCGTAAAAAAATTGACTTATGATAAGAAATGAGGTTAGGAGAGCTTTTTGCGGATACGACTAAGGCTTTCCGGTGTAATTCCTAGATAGGAAGCGAGATGTTTGAGAGGTGTTCGAAGTACAATTTGCGGGTTTTCTTCTAACCATTGGACATACCTCTCTTCGGCGGTCATGGTCAGAATCTCAATTTGCTGAGCCTGCTTATGTAAGAAGAGGAATTCCGCGATCACCAACCTGAGTTGTCTCCCCGGTTCTCTTTTATACAATTCCATAAGGTTATCGTAGGAAATGGAAAGTACCTCTGTTTTTTCCAAAGCCATAATATACAATGGACTTTCCTGCTGTATTAAAAAGGAGGAGTAATCATTAAGGAATTCGTTGTCAAAACAAAGGTCAATGCAGATATCGTGATTGTCTTTGCCAAGAAATATTCCGGCCAGCCCATTGATGATGAAATAGAGGTTTTTTTCGGTGGAATAAGGCTGTTTTATTATTTCATTCTTTTTAAAACTTTTGGGATTAAGGAACCTGGCAAAGACCTCCCATGATTCAAGGGGAGCTTCGTAATAGTTGTCGAAAAAGGTTTTTAACTTCCTTGCAATATTTTTCTCCATATTGCTCAATTGCTTGACGCATAAACCAGACTAGCGATAAGTTGATCATAATTGCCACCAATGGGTCGGTAATAAATGAGCAAGGTGTATTCATTTTCGGTTTCATACCAATCGCCTTCCAGTTCTGATAAGTTCAAATCAACATTGTCGGTTGGCTGAGTTCCTTTTTCCTGGTAGGCATAAGCATAATTGTGGTAACCTTGTTTGAAAGGAATTTTGGCTACATAACTGTTGACAGCCTCATTGTAAACCATTTTATGCTTCAATTGCCAATCGTTGAAAGCTCCGACGACGAAGATGTCAGCATCCTGATATTGGGTGGGACTGGAGAGGGTGAAAAAGACATCTGCATAATCAGCCGATAATTCGGGTACATTGTTATCGAAGTTGTCAATCACGAAATTCCCATTGAGGTCTTCCCGGAAAAGATAGGCAAGGCTGCCTCTCTTTACATCTTTGTCCAAAACGACTTCAAAACCATCTTTGAACCTCATGATATCGAAAACGCCGATGGAACGTGTCCTCAGCGTTCTGATGTCGAAGAAGCGAAATTCTTTTCCTGCAGGAAAAGCAATCTTTCCCTGATAATCAAAGTGGATGTTATTACCACGAACAAAAGTTGGCGGAATATCAAGTAAAGCATTGTCCCAGCGCTGGTTTTGAAGCACGGTGGCTGATATTTCCCGTTGGGGATTGCGAACAGGCATTTTTTCATGCTGTACTATGAAATCAAATTCGTGATAGGTTTTGAATTTCCCGGCCATTGCAGGAGAAACCTGCCGAAGCTCGACATTGACCAGTGTATTGTAATCCACAATCATAAATCTCCGGGTAATGGCAAGCCGTCTGCCATCAACATCATCCTCGTGAATGAGCAGCAGGTAGTTGCCGGAGATGGTCCAGGTTACGTCATCGTTTGGAAAGCTGAGGGTGTAATGGGTATATTCCGTGAGTGTTTGATTGGAAAACTCATAATCGTCCAGCGTTTCATTCAGGAAACCATCGACATATTCAATGTCTGTCAATCCCGAAGGCTGCCAGTTTTTATCACAATGAACGAAGGTATATGTATAAGTTTTTACGTCATCACCCAGGTCATCAAAAGACAGCTCAAACCTGGCATTTCCATCCAATGGAAGCATTGGTAAACTCAAGGGGTCTCCTTCGATGTGGAATTTTACGGAATGGATATTTTCGAGATAAACATGATTGTCATAACGCAAATTATCTTCGTCCTGAGCTGTAAGCAAAAAGGGTAAACAACTCAGCAAAAAGAAAAAGGTAAAAATTCTCAACATAGTATGGTTTTTATTTTTTACTGACCCAAATGGAATCTTTGAGGTAAAAACGCCAGGGCCATAGGGCACATTCTTCGGCATAATCAACTCCAATTCTGGTTGTAGTGCGGATTTCTTTTTCCTGAAATTCAATACCCCGGTCTTCTATCCATACAGGAGCATTGGTATTCAGGAGATCCTCACCATCCAAATCGGTACGGATGCCCAGTGCCATACTCATAACGCCCGGACCAGCAGTTAATTGTGGTTTTATTTTATCAATGTTTCTCCTTTGCTGGATCACAGGAATGTTGTCAGCAGGTTCTATTGCCCGGATGAGCACTGCATTGGCGACTCCTTCAGGACCTGTAACAACATTAAATAAATGGTGGATGCCGTAGCAGAGATAGACATACGCACAGCCTCCTTCCCGGAACATGGTAGCTGTGCGTTTAGTGATCCGGTTGTTATAGGCATGGCTCGCTTTATCATCCCGACCGCGATAGGCTTCCGTTTCTGTGATCATCCCGGCCGTAAGTTCACCGTTAATGTTGGTGACAATAAATTTGCCCAACAACTCCTTAGCGATCTGAATCACATCATCCCGAAGATAGAAGTCCTTTGAAAGAAGCATGTCGGTTGCTGGTTTCTAGTTGCTGGTTACTGGTTTTTTTAACTAGCAACTAGCAACTAGAAACCAGATTAACTTCTCCTGCTGTAGTTAGGAGCTTCCTTGGTGATCGTGATGTTGTGTGGATGGCTTTCAGCCATACCGGCACCGCTGATCCTGACGAACTTGGCCTGACGCAGTGCTTCCAGATCATTGGCTCCGCAATACCCCATACCGGCGCGTAGACCTCCGAGATATTGCACCATTACTTCTGCAAGGGTTCCTTTGTAAGGTACTCGTCCTTCGATTCCCTCCGGCACCAACTTTTTAATGTCATCTTCAACATCCTGGAAATAACGATCCTTTGACCCTTGTTGCATCGCACCAAGAGAACCCATGCCACGATAAACCTTGAACTTCCTTCCCTGGTAGATGATCGTCTCCCCCGGAGCTTCCTCAACACCGGCAAACAAACTACCGGCCATGATGGAACTGGCTCCTGCGGCCAGGGCTTTAACCAGATCCCCGGAATAACGGATACCTCCGTCACCAATGATAGGAACGCCCAGATGTTTGACTGCATCGTAGGCCTTATAAATAGCTGATAATTGCGGAACACCTACTCCGGCAACGACCCTGGTGGTACAGATACTACCAGGTCCAACGCCAACCTTGATCCCATCAGCTCCGGCTTCCACCAAAGCAAGGGCACCTTCACCGGTAGCAACGTTTCCGCCAACCACCTGGAGATCCGGATATTCAGTTTTGACAAGCCGAATAGCATCCAGTACGCCTTTGGAGTGGCCATGCGCGGTATCCACACAAACAACATCCACGTTTACCTTGACCAAAGCATCTACTCTTTGCATCATATCTGCAGTAACTCCGACGGCTGCCCCAACGACCAATCGTCCCAAAGAATCTTTACAGGAATTCGGATAATCCTGTACTTTCATGATATCTTTGTAGGTGATGAGGCCGGCTAAAAAACCGTCTTCATCAACGACAGGGAGCTTTTCAATCTTGTGCTTTTGCAAAATGATTCGTGCCTGTTCAAGATTGGTTCCGACGGGAGCCGTTACCAGGTTTTTAGAAGTCATCAATTCCTTAACCGAACGGTTGACTTCTGTCTCAAAACGCAGGTCCCGATTGGTCAGGATCCCTACGAGCTTGCCGTTGTCGTCAACAATAGGAATTCCGCCAATCTTGAAACGGCGCATGAGAGCCTTGGCATCGGCAATGATTGCATCTGCCGGTAAAGTTACCGGATCAACAATCATTCCGCTCTCAGAGCGTTTAACACTACGAACATGTTCAGCCTGTTCCTCGATGGTCATATTTTTATGGATAATTCCCATACCGCCCATTCGGGCTATAGCTATGGCCAACTTGTTTTCTGTCACCGTATCCATGGCAGCAGAAACAATAGGAGCATTGAGGGTTATGTCGCGTGTGATCTTGGTTGAAAAGTCAACTTCTCTGGGCAGGACTTCGGAATAGGCCGGGACGAGCAGGACGTCGTCATAGGTCAGACCTTCTTCGAAAAACTTACTTTTTAGTGCTTTTTGATTTTCCATCCGCAAAAGTATTGAAAATAAAATTCAAAAGATAATTAAATATTTAAAAATGTTGACAGTTAACAGTGACGAGCATTATATGGAACAGGCGATCAAGCAAGCAAAGGTCGCAGCACTCAAGGGGGAGATACCTGTGGGTGCAGTGGTCGTCTGTCAAAATAAAATAATCGCCCGCGCCCATAACCAGACAGAATTACTGAAGGATGTCACAGCTCATGCCGAGATCATCGCCATTACCGCAGCTGCCAACTTTTTAGGGAGTAAATATCTTAAAGATTGTACCCTTTACGTGACGCTTGAACCTTGTGTTATGTGTGGGGGTGCTGCCTCCTGGGCTCAGTTGGGCAGAGTGGTTTACGGTGCTGCGGATGATAAAAAAGGGTTTATGCGATTTGGAAAAACTATTTTACACCCAAAAACAAAAATCGAATACGGAGTAAAGGAAGAAGAGTGCAGTCAGTTGTTGAAGGAGTTTTTTCAGAGTAAGCGTTGAAAAAAAACGGTTGTTGAGCCCAGTGACGGCCTCACTCAGAGTGAGGCCGTCACTGGGCTTGAACCTCCTATATATAAAAGCCCTGAGTAGTTAAAACGTGACATGAATTTTGCAACTTTTTTTAAACTTTAACATTATTCTGTTAATTTACCCTTCGTTGATCTTATTTTGGATTCCAAAATTGTTTTTTACGACTTCCTGAGATCAATTTGACTTGTACCAAAATAATTATCTTTACCCAATGAATCGCTTCTTACCATATCTGCTCTTGATGATGTTACTCCTGGCGGTTGGTCTGCCTGCCCAGGGACCTACGGAGGAGTATAACAGTTCGGAAGTTGCCAACCGTGACCTGGATTACGAGCGTTGGAAGCAATTGACCAGGGATGTGGAATACGATCTGGAAAAGCCAAAAGAAAGAAAAAATAGAGACCGGGAAGCACGTGACATGAGCCGGGAAAATACCCCCAATCCCCCTTCATGGAACCTCGGTCAGTGGTCTGGCCCCGCTAAGTTGATCCTCATTTTATTCTTTGCAGTGTTGATTGGCCTGATCATCTATTATGTGGTCAGGAACCAAAGTAAAAAAGTGAATAAAACGCCATTGCCTTCCGATAATGAGATCATTGAGCAAATTGAAGAGAATATCGAACAATCGGATATTGATACCTACTTATCGAGAGCCATTGCGGAAGGAAATTATTCCCTTGCGATCCGGTTGCAGTATCTCAATATTTTAAAGGCACTTTCATTGGGAGATATCATTAAGTGGAAAAAAGACAAGACCAACCGAGCCTATTTGTATGAAATAAAGGACAAGGAAATGAAGAGCGACTTCAGAGCTTTGACCAATATCTTTGAGCGGATCTGGTACGGAAATGTGGCCCTTGAACAGCATGAATTCGAAGGACTCTCTCCCGTTTTTGAAATATTTTCTGACAAGATCAAAAACGGCACCCCATGAAAAGAAATAATTTACTCTTTTACATCATAGGTGCCCTCGTTTTAATTCTCCTGGCCGTTTACTTCTTTGGTTCCAAGAAGAACTATAACTGGCAAGAACACTATCAGAAAAAGGGCAAAGATCCCTACGGGACGCGGATCATTACGGAATTACTCAAATCGACGGATCAGGAATTTATCATTGTCAAGGATAGTTTGTCGCAAGGGCTTCCCGAAGCTCCGGAAGAACTATCCAATTATGTCTTTATCGGTCAAAGTATGTACATGTCGCCATCCGATGTGGACCGGTTGATCGATTTTGCTATCAATGGCAATAATGTCTTTTTGTTTTGTAATTATATCCCGCACAATCTCATGTTCTACCTCTATGATGGAGAATGTGAGCCTTCGCTTTGGGATGATTTTTCGAGTTTTCAGGATACTGCAGTTACGCTTAGTTTGACACATCCTAATCTGGTAGAAGGTGATGAAAGTGAATACGTTTATCTCTCCCGATACGGGGCACGGTCCTATAAATGGCGTTACTTTTATCCGGAGTATTTTTGCAATAACGAAGGAGCTTTTGCGGAACTTGGGCGCATCAATAATGAGTATATCAATTTTGCGAGGGTGCAATATGGTGACGGGTATTTCTACATGCATACTACGCCTTTGGCTTTTACCAACGTCAATTTGCTGGAGGAAGAAGCTTACAATTATGCGCGCAAGGTATTCTCCCACATGATTGACGGTCCGATTTATTGGGATGAATACAGTCGTGTTCCCGAGAGTGTGGCAAGAACCATGAACAACCGGGACGGCGGAGGATTTAACCGCAACCTGTCTTCCAAAAGCCCGTTGCAATACATCCTTTCCCAGCCTGCTCTGAAGTGGGCCTGGTATTTGCTGCTCCTGATGGGGCTGTTATTCCTGATTTTCCGGGTAAAAAGGAGAGAACGTGTCATTCCTGTTTTGGAGCCCAATACCAATACTTCCCTGCAATTCGTACGCACCATTGGCAGGTTGTATTTCCTTCAAAATAATCACCGTAAACTAGCCCTCCAAAAAATGAAGTTGTTCCACATTGATGTCAGGGAGAATTACGGTTTACACTACCAGGAAAACGACACCAAATTTGAAGAAAAGCTGGCACAAAAATCCGGTGTGTCAGAGGAGATCATCAATAAGGTTTACCTGATGTATCGGAATATCAAAGGTGGCCGTTTCCTCTCCGCCGATGCTTTGATCGATTTTTACAAGGCTATGGCCGCGTTTTATAAAACTGGTGAGGTAAGGTAGTTTGTTAAACTTCTACATTTTACATTGGATACCTTGCCTGCTGTCGCAGTAAGGCAGGTTCTGCTGTTTTGCGGTTCTGTCTAGTTTTTCGGAAAAGATTGTCTGTTGAATTGTTGAATGACAAACCTGGAATGTTGAATCCCTTACAAAACAGCAGAATGTAGAATATCCAATATCGAATTTCGAAGTGCAATACATTCTAATGATGCAAAAATATAGATTGTCCGCCGCAGGAAACATACTTCCTCCAATTTATTACACAATTTTAGAAAAAGGTTATTCTATCAAAGCTGAAGATGGTTTTTGGATTGCCGAGAATGAAAAAGCTATACTGACTGGAGATGATCTAATGGATCTGGCAGGTCTGATTTTATTATTTGAAGAAAAGGGGGAGAATTGGGAAGTTGACGATACTAAAATTGATGTCTTTTTGAAAAATTTCACTAATGCTTAGAAAAAAAACTTCTACATTTTACATTGGATACCTTGCCTGATGTCGCAGTAAGGCAGGTTCTGCTGTTTTGTCTCGTTTTTCGGAGCTGATTTGGCAATTGTGAACATTAACTTTTTAACCGCAAGGGACGCAATGGAGGCGCGATGTTCGCAATGGAATTGTTCAAAATTTATGATAAATATTTCTCCTGGAACTTGCCTGCTGACTTCTAAGAGGAAATGAGCGATATTATAAGGTACCGGTCTGAAATCTTAAAAAAAACCGCAAGCATATTATCGCTTTGTTCCTTTCGTTGTAATGATATTATTTTATCAACCAGAAATTCCAAAATGAAAAAGCTACTGCTGATGTGCTGCTTTTTGCAGTTTTTTGTCTTTTCAAATGCTCAAAGCCTCGGGTTCTCCGGTGGTGTTTTGCGGAATAATTTTTTCGATGTTAGTCCGGGCATTCATCATGACTTTTATGATTATCAGTTATTTTCCGGGTTTGGCAATACATTTGCTTTTACCTTGGATTTTGTGGAAATATGGCCCTTGCCTATGAGGTTTGCCATTCAAGTAGATAATTACCAGGGAGAAATTATTGTCCAGGGTTTTACGCCAAAAGGTTTTTTCTACGTTAATGCAGAGGTTGAAAAAAGAATTATTGCCGCAACCGTATTTCCAATAAACCTTGATCTATTCAGGTATTTAAATATCAACCTGGGAATTCAAATGAATTTTTTGATTCACGCTAAAACCAAGGGAACCAAAAGTGTTACGAATAATACCCCAGGTGCACAAATCACTTATTTCAGTGGGGGTGGTGCAGAAATAAATACAAAATTCAACACAGGCGTGGTTGCCAGAATTGGCTGGGATCTGGCCATTTCAAAGGAATGGACTTTGGTACCTCAATACCAGTATTATTTGGGGTTGTCGAACGATTTTAAAGGGATTTACGGTTACAACATCAAATCCATGAGACATTACCTGGGCATTGAAGTTGTGCGGTCGTTGTGATATTCCTGAGTGTTTGATTAAATGCAGGACTTTGAAAAAGAAAATGCTATATTTGGGCATTGGGGTAATGGTAAAAAAGCAAATGTGGGTCAACACCGTTTCAAGACCTATTCCTTACCTTTGATCACTTAATTAATTTTTGATGGCTGATGTTGTAATCTTCCTATGCCTCCCGACACTTTGTGTACGGGATGTTCCATTAGCCTTCACCTCAGCCTAAAAAAGAAAAAATGAGCGTTGACGAATTGAATGAAAACCCGGAATTGGAAAATAACGATCCGTTAGTACCTGAAACCAACCAGGAAGAGTCAAGTCCCGAACTGACTGAACAGCCACCGGTAGCAGAAGAACATGAGCGCTGGCAACAGAGTCGTCTTGATCTGTCACCGGTAGTTAATGTCGTCAATAAGGTGAAAGACGAGATTTCAAAAGTCATTGTAGGTCAGGATGAGTACATGGAGTTGTTACTGACTGCCTTATTTACGGGCGGACATGTATTGGTAGAGGGGGTACCCGGGATTGCCAAAACCCTGATGGCTAAATTGATGGCCAAAACCCTTGATACGGAGTTTTCCCGCATTCAGTTCACCCCGGACCTTATGCCCAGTGATGTGATCGGAACTTCGGTGTTCAACATGAAGACTTCTGAGTTTACCTTTAAAAAAGGACCTATTTTCGCTAACGTTATACTTGTAGATGAGATCAACCGTGCTCCGGCCAAGACACAAGCTGCCATGTTTGAAGTTATGGAAGAGCATCAGGTGACAGCAGATGGAAATACCTATATTTTTGAATTTCCTTTCTTCGTTGTTGCTACACAAAACCCAATTGAACAGGAAGGAACCTATAAATTACCGGAAGCACAACTCGACCGTTTTGTATTCAAAATTCACGTTGATTATCCGGATCTGGCAGATGAAAAGGCTATCCTTAAACGCTTTGCCAACGATTTTGATATGAAGAGTGTCGGCGATATTTCTTCCGTCTTTTCTACAAAGGATGTGAAAACGTGTCGCGAACTGATCGAACAGGTTCATATTAAGGACGAATTGCTGGATTACATCGCGGGTATTGTGCACGAAACCCGTAACAACCCGGATCTGTTTCTTGGAGCTTCTCCCCGTGCATCGCTGGCCTTGATGAAAACATCCAAAGCCATCGCTGCCATCAACGGTCGTGATTTTGTAACTCCGGACGATATCCAGTATGTGGCTTATCCGGTTCTGAACCATCGTGTGATCCTGACCCCTGAACGGGAAATGGAAGGGGTAGATACCCGAAGCGTCCTCCAGGATATCATGAAAAGCGTAGAAGTACCGAGATAACCGTAGCACAGGTCTTTAGCCTGTGCAAATTTCTGGATTCATAATTTGATATTGAGAATTGATTATTCCTCAATTCTTGTTATCAATTTGTTAAAATCAAGCCCCGATGCTTTTATATTTCGCTTTTTTGCGGCAAAATCCATTATTTTTATCGTTCGTCTTAACTAAAACCGATTTTTTTCCGTTTATAAGAGTGGTCACCCCCATTGGGTGTGCAACGTTTTGTAAAAAATTACATCCTTGTTGGTGCAAGAAAATATTATATTATGAAGATGAAAAAAGGAATAATTTACCTGTCTGTTTCAGTGTTGGCAATTTTATTTTGGGCAGCAACTATGTTGCCGCAAGGGATCAACCAGGAGAAAGAGGCAGTTTTGATGCATACGATACTCCGTGGATTGGATTATATGCACTATCAACCGCGGGAAATCAATGATGATTTTTCAGAGCTCGTTTACGATAATTATATCGATCAGCTTTTTGGTTATGGCAGATTTGTTACCAAAGAAGACTTGAAAAAACTGGAAGCTTACGAAAAGCATATCGATGATGAAGCCAGACAAGGATCTTATGAATTTTTCAACCTCTCCCTGGAGATCTTTGATGCCAACCTGGATAAAACTCAGGCATTTTACAAGGAAATACTCGCTCAACCATTCGATTTTACTGCCAACGAAAAGGTAGAAATGGATGGGGAAAAACGCGACATACCTAAAAACGATGACCAGTTGAAGGACTTCTGGAGAAAATATCTGAAGTATGAAACCCTCTCTCGTTATGCTGATGAGCTTGAAAAGCAGCAGGAACTTGGTGAAGAAGGGGAAAAGAAATCTGAAGAAGAACTGGAAGCCGAAGCCCGCCAGGAGGTACTGGAAATGTTTGACGACTGGTATGATCGTATGCGCAAACTCAAAAGAGCGGATCGTTTGGGTTATTTCCTCAATGCTATGACCTCCATTTTTGACCCGCATACGAATTATTTCAAACCCATTGATAAGGAGAATTTTAATATCCGTTTCAGCGGTCGTCTCGAAGGTATCGGAGCCCGATTGCTGACGGAAGATGATTATACCAAGGTGAGCAGTATCGTTGTTGGGGGACCTGCCTGGAAAGGCAAGGAACTCGAAGAGAACGATATCATCATGAAGGTGGCTCAGGAAAATGAAGAGCCTGTGGATATCAAAGGAATGGTGATCAATGATGTAGTTCAATTGATCCGTGGTGATAAAGGAACAAAGGTGACGCTGACCGTGAAGAAAGGAGATGGTACTATTAAAGATGTTACTATTGAAAGAGATGTAGTGGTCATCGACGAACGTTTTGCCAAATCACTGATACTTGATGGAGAAAAAGAAGGAGAGAAGATAGGATATTTGTATCTGCCAAGTTTTTATGCAGATTTTGAAAACGAAGATGGTCGTTTCTGTGCACCGGATGTCGCCAAAGAATTGGAGAAACTCAAAGCTGCGAACGTAAACGGTATTATCCTCGACCTGAGAAATAACGGAGGAGGATCATTGCGTGATGTAGTTAAAATGTCCGGATTTTTTATCGAAAGAGGACCGGTTGTTCAGGTGAAATCCAAAGGGAAAAAGCCCGAAGTGCTCAAGGATTACAATCAGAACGTCAATTATGACGGACCGCTTGTGGTGATGGTAAATTCAGGCAGCGCATCAGCTTCTGAGATCCTGGCCGGCGCCATGCAGGATTATGGTCGTGCAGTGATCGTTGGAAGTAAGTCTACTTTTGGAAAAGGAACCGTTCAGCGTTTCATTCCACTGGACAGAACAGTGAATGGTTATGAAGAATATAAACCTCTTGGTGACCTCAAACTGACCATGCAGAAATTCTACAGGATTGATGGAAGCTCCACTCAGCGTAAAGGTGTTGAGCCAGACATCGTACTTCCAGACAGCTATCATTATATCAAAACAGGTGAGCGTGAAGAAAAATATAGCCTGGCCTGGGATGAGATCGATCCTGTTGAGTATGATCAGAATGTGATGAAGGTTAGCAATATTGATGACCTGCGTAGAAACAGTGAAAAGCGTATTGCCAACAGTGAGGCTTTCCAGAAGATCCTGGAAAACGCTCGTCGCTATGAAAAACAGGAAAATGAAACAGCTTACAGTCTGAATCTGGAAACCTACCTGAAAGAAAAAGAAAAGCAGGATAAAGAATCAGAGTTGTACAAAAATATGTTCAAAACGGAAGTTGTTGATGGTATTAGAAACCTTGAGGTAGACTTACCATCCATCCATGCTGACGAATCCAAGGAAGCCAGGAATACTGATTGGATCAAGTCCGTTTCTAAAGATATTTACATCGATGAGACTTTGAAAATTATGTCTGATTTGATCAAGCAGTCGTAGGTCGAAGTAAAAAATACTCGATGAATAAAAATCCCCGGTTCCGCATTTTCGGAACCGGGGATTTTTGTTTTACAGGCAAGGACTTTCTTTGATTCGTGAGGAAAGGCCTTAAGGCCTGTCGAAGTAGGTGTGTTTTTTACACACCGGCTTGAAAGCCGGCGTAATTGAGTTTGTAAGGTTACTTACTCCGCACCAATCTCGTCCCATAAGCATTCGACCTTAAGGTACCATGCCAGCCGCCATACGGCCGATAAGCTATAGGACTAAACGGATTATACTCATGATAAGCCCGTTCGTAGCCATAAAAACCTCCGCCTCGGAAACCTACTCCGCCGGAATCTTCTTCCCCGGTCGGCCAATCGGAATTGGTTGCAACGCCTTCATCTGACAAAATTCCATCCCCGTGAGTGCCTGTAAAGCTTCTGCCATTGGGATGTCCGATAGAAACCATTCTTTCCCACATGCTTCCTGCAAGGTCCATCACCCAATAATAAGAAGCCCCAAAATGAACCTTTCTTTTGTTATAAAGATCGGCTTCAGTCCATTGGTTCAGCATCACCAATTCGCCATCCCTGTTGGGCAACCTTTGAATTTTTGCTTTGTCATCGGCTCCCCAGGGGTATTCCTTTGCAACCGGCTCCGATGAGCCACGACAAGCTTTTGTGAATTCAAATTCCGTCATGGGCCGCAATCCGGACCAGTCCGCAAAGGCCATGGCGTCTTCCCAACTTAAGAATGCACAGGGTTTATCTGGAAAAGGAGTATGGAATTGGCCATCTTTCTCGGAAATGGTTCCTCCTAATTCATAATAATATTTAGCTTCGAAATTGAGTCTGTTCTTTAACTGACTGGTATCCAGTAAATTTAGAAATTGCACATATTGACCTTCCGTGATTTCGTATTTCATGATGTAAAAGGGAGCAACGCCTTTGGGGAATGTGGCAGGAATGGTGCCTTGTTGATCTCCTTCATAACCTTTCGGAGTTTGGTAGAAAAGGTCTCCGTTTTTTCCTACTTCCAAAATCTGATCTTCCGAAGTTATTTCCACCAATTGATCAAACGCTCCATTTTTATCAGGCTTGTAAAAGCTGCCGAACTTCAATGCTTCCGGCGAAGGGTCTCCCAAAGTAAAACCGCCTTGCGGGATTTCAACCATTTCAATACCATAAGCTAATAATCTTGTACCTATAAGCTTCAGCCCTTCAAAGTCTTCCCTGTCCAGGGCCACTTTCAGGGAAATTTCGATATCGCCACGGTAAGGAGAATCGACAGAAATGAACAAACCAGTCCTGTCAGCAGGTACCTCGATTTCCATCCCTTTGCTGTCATTAAAAAAGTTTGAAACAACTGAATGTCCGCTTTGGGCCACTTTGATGTGGCGACATGTTGCGTTATAAGGCAGTGCTTTAAAAAAAATCCAGGCGGCATCATGATTCCTTTCGTGTTTCCAGGAATTTTCCCAACTCAGGTTGAAAACGGCGTAACAGGCTTCGTTTTCCATGTAGAGTATTGGCTGGGATAATTGGATGTTACTGGCGGTTAACAGGTAGGTCCAAAAAATGGCTGCACCTGTAATAAGTGTTCTTAATTTGTACATAGTCGGGTGTTTTTTTCTAAACTTTAAGAATGATTAGAAAAATTAATAATTAATTCAAGTTGCGGGTTACAGGTTTCTGGTTACGGGTTGAAAATTGGAGGATTCTGGAAATTCATTTTCGGCTTTGTCCACTTGATTCTTAAACCCTTTGAAAAAGAGGAGCTTTCACTACCATCTTGTTACCCTAAAAGGATATTATCAGCTTATCGCGTTCCACGCCCATATAATCCAATGTGAGATTACAAAGCGTTTTAACCCCCAGCTTCATACCACTTTCATCGATATAAAAATCAGGCGTATGGTGTGGCCCCGCCTCTGCAGGATCTTTGCCTTCTGGCAACCCTCCGACAAAAAGGAACAGCCCGGGAACTTCTCTGGCATAAAAAGAGAAATCCTCGGCACCTGTTCTCGCTTTGGAGAGGATTACGTTCTCAACTCCTGCTGTTCTTTGGAGGGTAGGCAGCATTTGTGCCGTCAGTTCGGGGTCGTTGTAGGTAACCGGATAACCCTTTTCGATAATCACTTCGGCAGTCGCTCCCCAGCTTTCGGCGATTTTGGTGGCTGTCAGCCGAATTTTTTCATGGATGGTCTTTTGCATTTCTTCATCCAGGGTACGAATGGTGCCGATCATCTGAACCTCTTCCGGGATGATATTGCTCCGAACACCTCCTTCGATTTTGCCAATGCTGATTACGGCTGCTTCTTTCGTCAGGTGGGTTTGACGACTGACGATGTGTTGAAGACCCTGGATAATTTGTGCTGAGATAGTAATAGGATCGATGCCCGTCCAGGGAGTTGAGCCATGAGTCTGTTTGCCTTTGACGTTAATGACAAGCCTGTTAACGGCGGCCAGGGCTCCACCGGGTTTGTATTTGATTTTACCTACTTCAGTTAATGAGTTGATGTGCAATCCAAAAATGACATCAACTTTGTTGTTTTTTAAAACGCCTTCTTTGACCATGAGTTCTGCACCACCTTCCTCTCCCGGAGGGGCTCCTTCTTCAGCAGGTTGGAAGATAAAAACCACCGTTCCGCGAAGATCTTTTTGCAATCCGGTCAGAATTTCTGCTGCTCCCATCAACATGGCTACATGAGTATCATGGCCGCAGGCATGCATTACCCCAACTTCTTTGCCGAGGTAGGTGGATTTTACCTTGGATGCAAAGGCTATGGGTGCTCTTTCGGTAACCGGTAAAGCATCCATATCCGCTCTTAAGGCTACCACCGGACCAGGGTGGCTACCCTTGAGAATGCCTACTACTCCGGTATGGGCGATTCCCGTTTGAACTTCCATGCCAAGACCTTTTAGGTGGGCTGCAATTTTTTCGGCTGTTTTGAATTCTCTGTTGCTCAACTCAGGAAATTCATGGAAATGCCTGCGCCATTCGATCACTTTAGAATCAATAGCTGTGGAACTTTCTGAAATGGTATTATAGGATACCTGACCGTTGGAAATTCCGAAACAAAACAATAGTAAGCTGAAGAGTACAATTCTTTTCATGGTTATCGTTTTAGCGGGATGTTTGGTGCAAGTTGTGGATTAATCTGAAGTGTTTCAGGAACAAGATACCAAAAATTGGGAATTAGGCAGGCGCTTTAATTGGATGTAACGCTAAGAGAGGGAAGGTACAGCAATGATTGCAGATAAAAAAAGCCGGCCGCTGATTTTCCAGCGGCCGGCTTTACTTTTTTATTAGTGATTTCATTTACCTCTGAGGGGTAAAACAAATTCAATTTATCGTTTACTGATTCTTTTCGTAACTATTGATTTCGACTTCCTGTCGGAAAATTGTACCAGATAAATACCTTTTGGCAGATCTCCTACGTAATAATTCCTTCCTTTGAGGTAGTCGTAAGTTTTCACAGTTTTTCCAACGAGGTTGAATATCTGTACTTTTTCAATATCATCATGGTGACTTACCTTGAGGTTGTCAACCACAGGATTGGGGTATACCTGAATATCGATCTTTTCGCTTTGAAAGTCGACTTTAAGCCTGTCGTTAAAGCTGGTTTGACTAAAGGCTGTCAGGGTGAACAATGTAAAAAAAAGTAATAGTACAGTTTGCTTCATAAGCTGGGATTTTTCACAGGGATGAAAAAGGATTATGATTTAGAGACTACAAAATAACGGAAAAATGTCAGAACATCAAGGCACCCCCTGTTATTTTTAGAATAATTTAACAGTTTGATTTATAATAAAAAAGGGAATATTGAGTTACGGTTGGTTGTCCTCCAATGAAGTATTGGAATGGTCGGGGAGGGGAAAGAACCGTTGAGTTGAGGGAACGGGCGTTTTAAATTTACTAAATCTGCTATCCAGATTTTAGTCGTGACAAGTGTTAAAAACCTGCTTTGCCTGAAAATTTTATAATATTTAAAACTTCAAATCGTTTTTCTAGGGCTTAAAACCTGAAGTTCCGCTAGGGGAGGTAAAATGTTAATGAACTAAACTCCGTTCATAATTCAAAATAACATAAGACATAGAGAGGTGTACAGCTGACTAAAATTAACGGGCTAAATCGTATTTATGTCCTTGTCAATGTATATTTTTGTCGCTCATTCTACACATGGCAATAAAGGAGGCAGCTTTTATCTGCATTCCTGTGTCCTATTGCCAAACCATAATAAAAAACAATGATAAAGCAACTCACGACATTTCTGTTATTCTTTTCGGCAACGCTGACGCTATCTGCTCAGGTGCCGCAAAATATTCAGATCAATGGACAGCTGGGGCATCCTGATGATACCAGAGGCCTGTGTAATGAAGCAGGTAGTTTTACCCTTGGAGCCCTGACCGGCCAGAGTAATGATGTCGATCCGGATACGGTATTCCTGTGTTTCAATGATATCCTGCCAATTATCCATAACGGAGACCAGGACCTTGCCGGAGATCCGGATGGGTCTACCCCTGCCGGTATCGGGTACGCACTCTACGATTGTATCCCTACGATTTCCGGTCCGGATCTTCCAACCATCATTTCCGATGCTTGTGTTAATAATACCAGCCCTATTCTTGTCGGGGGTGTTCCAATTCCACAAACCAATGGCATTTGGGTATCTACCGGGGATATCAACGGAAATATCGATCTGGTGAACGATGGCTCTGTTCAGGAGGCTTTTAACAATGGAAGCATTGTACCAACGTTTTTCTGGATAGCTCCAATTACCATCGACAATTTTGCTAACCTGCAATATGAAGATACCCCATCAGGACCATGTGTGGATGTGAGTACTGACGAAGCACTTTTCGTAGTTTACCTTACGGAAATTACAGCAAGTAATATTACCACCAACGCCAGTCCGACCGGATGTCTTGGTTCTTTTCTGGTAGAAGGTGGATTGCCGGAACTGGACCCACTTGAATCTTATGATATTGACATCAGCCTTCAGGGAAATCCTGAGATCAAAGGAACCTTTACAAGTGTTCCTAATCACGGAGATGTAATCGAATTTAATGTACCTCAGGCAGGTATTTATGATATCACTATTGAAGATGGAAAGAGTTGTGGAACGACATTCACAATGGATATGAGTGCCTGTGAGGCGGTTGTATTCAATATGCCGTTTGAAAATGTTCCTCCGGGAGCCAATGTATGTTTGCCTTTATCTGTTGAGAATTTTGTCAATGTAGCCAGTGTACAGTTTACAATCACATGGGACCCTGCAGTAATGACCTTTGACACCATTCCACCTGCAGGCGTAAATCCTGCATTCCCGAACCTTTCACAGGATTTCAACTTCTTCAACCCTGAACCGGGTGTGTTGACTTTTTCCTGGAACAGTTTCACCAGTGGTATTACCCTGGCAGACGGAGAAGTTTATTTCGAAATATGTTTTGATGTGATCGGAAGCCTCGGAGATATGAGTCCGGTTTCCATCGTAGGTGATCCTGTGCCGATTGAAGTGGGTGATCCGAGTTTGCCGGAGCCATTCCAATATGGGGTGGTGATCAATAACGGACAAGTGATCGTTTCCAATGAAGTCATTTTCATTTTACTCGAACAGGACAGTGTGACTTGTGCAGGCGATATGGATGGAGCATTTACAATCACCCTCGGTGGAGGTAATGCCCCTTATAATTATTCCTGGAATACAGTGCCTCCAAGTGGACCGGACAATGGACCATTTGTAGTTGCTAATGCTGGAGGATCAGATACCCAATCCGGCCTTGCTCCAGGATTGTATCAAGTGACGGTTACAGATTCGAGTATGCCACCTGAAGTAAGAATTGATACGGTAGAGGTATTTGGAAACCCCTCCCTGGGATTGAGTTTCGATGCTACAAGTCCACTTTGTTTTGGAGATAGTACCGGATTGATTGTGGCAGAAGTTTTGCTGGACGGAGCTGTTTTGAGTAATCCGGGACCTGAGTATAATTTTGTCTGGAATGTGCCTGGCGAAACAAACGACACGTTGGCCAATATCCCATTCGCATTTTATGCAGCCACCGTTACGGATGCTAACGGATGTACCGCCATGGCGAGTACCACGCTTACGCAGCCAACACAGCTAAATGTATTACAGAACAGCACCTTCATTACCGATGCAAGTTGTACCGGAGTGATGGATGGAGAAATAACACTGGCAGCGCAGGGAGGAACCACGGCTGGCGGGTCTTATACCTTTACCTGGGAAGATGGTACCAGCGTTACTGCGACGAATTCAGTTCTGACCGGCCTGCAACCCGGAAGTTATGGCGTTACCATTTCTGATGATAATAGTTGTGAATTTGAAACCAGTTTTAATGTTGGAGCTGCCAAAACGCTTTCAGTTGTAGGAGCCATTTCTGATATCTCCTGTAATGGAGTTTGTGATGGTGAAATCCTCGTAACCGGATCCACCAGTGGAGCTCCTGCAGATGAACCATATGCTTTTGCCTGGAGTAGTTTTGCGACTCCACCGGCAAATACAGCAACCACCAGTGAATTAACTGACCTTTGTCCCGGCGACTATATTGTTACCATGACGGATGCTTCGCCTGCAGCCTGTATGGTGATTGACACTTTTACGGTAACCGAACCTCAACCTTTGGTGGCTACGTTGCTTGAACAGGTGAATGAAACATGTATCGTAGGAAACGACGGTAGCGCAACTATAGGTATTACCGGGGGGACCTTCCCGTACACTTATGCCTGGTCGCATGACGGAACCGTTACGGATTCCATTGCAACAGGTTTGTCGGAAGGGTCTTATACTTTTGATGTAACGGATGCCAATAACTGTATGGAATCCCTGCAGGTAGATATTCTGGCACCTACGCCACCAAACATCATTCAGCTCGATGATGATTTTGTTTCCTGTGCGGGTGATACAGACGGTGAGTTGACGGTTGTGGCCATTCCCGGAGGAGCAGCGATTGCCTCTTATTCCTGGACGGGTGGCTTACTTGGAGAAACCATCAGTAATCTTGCTCCCGGAGAATATATCGTCACGGTAACAGGAGAAGATTTTTGTACGGCTATAGATACAGCTTTTGTAAATGCACCACCGCCATTAGTACTCGACAGTATTGTTACACAATTGCCGCAATGTCCGGGAGATGGAGATGGGCAGATTGCTGTATTTGCCAGTGGTGGAACGGAGCCTTACTCATATACCTGGTCAACAAATCCGGGTGTGCCAACGATTATTAATCCATTGCCGGGACTGTTTGCCGGAAACTATGAGGTAACCGTAACTGATGCCAATGATTGTCCTTCACTTGTTGTGAATGTCAACCTGCCGGATCCGCCATCCATTGAAGTGGCGATTACAGATATTGGCAGTGTGAGTTGCCCGGATGACCTGACCTGTGATGGTCTGGCAACGGCAACGGCAGAATACAGTGACGGGACAACGGGAACTTTCTCATTTACCTGGTCTTCCGGGGAGCAGGATTTGATGTCGGCAGTTTCTAACGCCACTATGTTGTGTCGCGGTGCTCAATCAGTAGATGTCAGTGATGGGGTGTGTGGAGTTACGGCAACGCTTGATGTACCTACACCTGATGATATTCAGGTGGCAGTGACTCAGAACCAACCTAGTTGCTTTGGGTTTTCTGATGGTTCTGTAGTATTGGATCCTTCGGGAGGAACAGGAAACTTTACCTATCAGTGGGTTGGTTTTACTGAGACTTCTGAAACGCTTTCTGATATCCCTGCCGGAACTTATACGGCTATCTTAACGGATGCCAACAACTGTACACATCAGCAGATCGTTCAGTTGTCGCAACCATTTGAGTTGATGCTGGAAGTTGATCCTACTCAGAGTACACAATTTGTTTCCTGTAATGGTGATGCAGATGGTGTAATTGCTGTTGTTTATAATAGTTCGGACCCGATCAATCCGATTGGTCCGAATCCTTATACATGGTCTGGTAATGTGGCTCCTTCTTCGTCTCCGATTGCTGCAAATCTTGAAGCCGGAACCTATACGGTGACCATTACGGATATCGAAGGCTGTATGGATGAGGTTTCCTTTACGATCAGTGAACCGGAACCGATATTCTTTGCGGTAGAGACGCCATTGGAACCACTTTGTTATGGTGATCAAACCCAGATCTTTATCGATACTGCCTACGGTGGTGCCGGAACAGACTATTTGGATTTCCAGTTTATTATTGATAACAACGGATTGAGTTTCCCTGTGAATCAGGGTGCACCGGTATTCGCCGGGCCACATACGGTAACCATTGTAGATCCAGCGGGATGTACCAATGAAACCGAGGTCAATATTGGCCAGCCAGCAGAATTGGAAGTTGCCTTGGCTCCGGATATCGTCATTGAGTTGGGAGATACTTTAAATCAGTTGAATCCGATCGTTACTGGTGGAACCCAGCCATATGCAGAATTTCTCTGGACTCCGGCTGACTTCTTGTCTTCAGATACGGTATTGAGTCCGTTTATCGTGCCGCTGGGTAATCAGGAATATGACTTCCTGGTTATCGATGCTAATGACTGTATCGCAGAAGCCAGTATTTTTGTAGAGCTTGACGCAAACAGAAACGTATATATTCCGAATATTTTCTCACCAAACGGCGATGGCCCGAATGATGAATTCAGGATCTTTGCCTGCCGTGGTGTACAATCCATCAATTTTGCCCGCATCTTCAACCGTTGGGGAGGATTGGTGTATGAAAGCGACGATATTCCTGTCGTCTGTGAAGGAGGAGCTATCCTCTGGGACGGACGTCATCAGGGAGATCTGGCCCAATCGGCGGTTTATGTCTACGTGATTGAAGTTACCTTTATTGACGGGGTGACGCTTACTTATCGCGGGGATATTGCTATTATACGGTAAGGAAGTTTTTTGCGCACGTCTGAAGACCTGCGGGATATGGATTTGAAGTTTGGAAACTTCAAATAGCAGGTTTGCAAAGAGGCCAGTGGTTTTCCACTGGCCTCTTTGATTTAGTTGGTCGCCCCCTAGCCCCTCAGGGTAAGGAGAGTTATCAGGTTACTTATTCCTCTGACCCCATTCGGGGTCTAATACCGGTAACGGCCAGGCATGCCGAAAACCAGAGCGTGCTGTAGGTACGCAATCTCTTCGAATGAGGGGGAAAGTATCCTGCATGGGGGTAATCTTGCCTTTCCCGCCCTTTGGGGCGGAAAAGTATTGTGTTAGGATGGATGCACAAGTTTCCCTGTTATTTTTTCTGATCTGTTGAGTTGTTGCGTACCTCTGGCACGCATCCGGTCTCAGCCCTGGCTGTTACCGGGATTAGGCCCCTCTGGGGCCAGTGATGAGGTATGAAAGTGTTGGAACTTTTGCGTTTCTGAAAACACATGAAAAAAACTTCGAAATTGGGCGTTCGGTATCCAACGCCCAATTTCGAATAATGAAGTAGAAATCTATCCAAATTTGAAAATAAAAGTTGTTTAGAACATCACTCTATTTTCATGCGTCGCCCCTTGAGTTAGGGGGTGAAATAAAACCACCATTTAAAATTACATAACCAGATAAAGAAAATTATTCTCAACCCAGGCTAAGCCCTCTTGCCTTTTGAAAAAGATTTTGTAAATTATGGATTGAAAACCTCAAGACTATGAAAAGATTCTTTGTTTTGATCCTCAGCTTCTTTTTAATCAGTTGCAACAATTCAAAAAAAATTAAAGGGCATTGGCATATCAATAAATTGGATACAGAAACAGGAGGATTAAAGAAACCCTATTTGGTAATGGATGTAGGGGAAGATACAGTGGCTTTTCTTATGACAAGTTCTGTTTATGGCACATTTGAAGGCGTTCATCTTAGGAAAAAAAGGCAGTTGAATTTTCCAGGAGATTGTGCCAGTTTTCATTTTGATTATCGGGTCCGGAATGGTCGAGTTAATTTGAGCAATCATTTGGGAGAAAAGTACCTGGGAGAAAAATATAAAGAACAGGATTGCAACAAAATAGAACACCTGACAAAAGACCTTAAAGTTGATATTGAGTTTATGCAAATTGCCGGGGAACGAGAGGAATTAAACCCCAGAGAAATATTTTTTGACTATTATGACTCTGAAAATATTTTTGTTGGCAGACCTAAAAAGGAGTACCAAAAGGAATTCGGAGACTCAGTCAAACTTCAGTTATCATTTGAAATGGCTTCAATTAAAGATATCCAAGCCTGGCTGAAAGAACGGATATCAAGGTATCATCCTCATAAAAGTCCAAAAATAAAAATCATCGCAGATAAAAACGTTGATCAGGACGTTATTGAAGCTATTGCCTGTGAAGTAAGTAGCCTGGGACTTAGGCATATTTATCTTGGTTTTCTAAAACCTGATTATCTCAATGAAACGGAACTTCTGGAATACGTTTATTTTGATCGAATCAGGTTGAACCCGAAATTGTCTTTGGAGCAAATAACTGATTAGCAAAAAAGGCAAGCGGAAAATCCTCTGGCCTTTTTTGCTTCAGGCATGATGCTTCAAACCTGGAGGTTTAAAACAACGTCATCGCAACATAGTCACACTACCCGTCGCTACCTTCTCTTCACCATTACAAATATGATTGATCCGGTATAAAAATACGCCGGGGTTGACCATTTGTCCGTTGAAAGTACCGTCCCATTCATGGAAGACATCATCGGCGAAAAACACCCTGTTGCCCCAGCGGTCGAAGATTTCAAAAGAGATCAGATCCTGGACGGCAAATGGATTGCTGATTCCATAGGTGTCGTTCAGGCCATCGTCGTTGGGTGTAAAGGCTTTTGGCAGGAAAATACTTTCACAATCCAGAAGCGTTGGGTCAATTGCATTGATACGAATGGAATCACTGGCGGTACAATTCGACAAAATGTCCGTCATTTCGACGGTGTAATCGTAAATTCCCTGAGTAGAAGGTGTGATACTTGGATCCGGGACAAAAACTGAGGAAATATCCAGAGAATTTGGTGTCCACTGGAAGTTATCCGCACAGGTGTTTGTCAATTCTATATCGATAGTAGTTCCAAGGAAGATCAATGTATCAGGATTGACGATCTGGTCAGGAGCAAGATAAAGATCCATCACCTCTTCGTCATCAAGGGCACGGTTGTAAATACGCAATTCATCGATAAGCCCATGGAAAGGAACTTCGTTCGCTCCGCGACAAATGGCGCTACCGATGGTAAGATCTCCGTCATTGGTCAGATCGATCCTGGTTTGTGATCCAAGATCGCTTACCAGTTTGGTGTTGATATACATTTTTACCCTTGTATCATCTCTTACCAATACCAGATGCTGCCAACAAGCCGAGTTATTGATGGTATGTACTACCGAAACCGTCTTCTGAGGGATTTCCCGCAATAAGCCATTGGCCGTCCTCGAATCAGGTACATATTTCACATAGAAATCATAATCATAACTACAAGCCGTATCTCGTTTGGAAATCAGGTATTGTTGACCGTTTAGTCCGATGGGTTTGAAATAAAAACTCACGGTAAAATCTTCGGTGTCAAACTCCGTATTGACGTTTTGTCCGTTGGGTATGTAAACCAAGTCAGCAGCACCATCCAATAACAGGGCATCATTGGAAACACCGCAACGGAATTCCGGGGTTCCTACGGGTACTGCAGTGTTGGCCGTATTTCCGGTAGCATCCTGATAATTTCCATCAAATTTATAGTGAGCCACCAGGCCCACATTTATCTGGCTGTTCAGTATCGTTAGGCATCCTGATAAAGCAATGATAAGGAGCGCAAATTTCTTCATTTTTTATTCTTTTTAGACATACTCTAAACGCTGGTTGAGTATTTATAGTATAGACCTTTTAAAAGTTGTTTTTGTCCAATAATAAAAGTTCCTGCTCATCCGCAGGGTACGAATGCATTCGGAAAAAATTCCAAAAAAGTTATGGGAAAGATTCTAGAATAACCCATCCAGTCCGCCAAGCCCGGGAGGAAGCATATCCTTAAGCATATCCTGGGCAGCAGAAGCCTCCGTTTGTGCAGCTTTTTCCAGAGCTTCGTTGATGGCCACAATCAGGAGATCCTCAATTTGTTCGACATCTCCAGGGTCAACGATGGAAGGATCAATGGTGATATTGACGATCTTTCTTGTAGCTGTTGCAGTTACCTTCACAGCACCATCACCTGCTTCCGTATCAATAGTTATACCTTCAAGTTTTTTACGCATAGCCTCCTGCTGCTCCTGCATACCACCCATTAAATCTCCAAACATGATTTTGGTTTTATAATTTTTTAAAATTGTCCGGTTCAATAAGATTGATAAAGGTGGATTGAGATTGATAAAGATTGAAATTCTTACCACCTACCGTCAGTCGTCCACCGTCCACCGTCCACCGTCCACCGTCCACCGTCCACCGTCCACCGTCCACCGTCCACCGTAAACCGGGCCCCAAAGTTAGTTGGTTTCTAAAATTTCATAACAATCTGTGGCGGTTTTTTCTCAGGCACGAAAGATACGCAATCCATGTTGGCATTTTCAATAGGATGCAACATGTACAACTGTTCAATTTCTTCTATGGTAAGGGCATGGCTGTAAACCCTTAATTCATCAATAATGCCCTGGAACCGTCTTGCTTTACCGGAAATGGCACAAGGACTATTGGAAAAGGAAAGCAGCGCTTTATTATCCAGATCCACGCCACTGCAAAGAAAACTTTCCATACGCAATTGTCCATTGATAAAAGTCAGAGCCCGAAAACCTTCCCGGACAAGGGCAAAATGCATCCAACTGGTACTGTCCAGCGGAGGAGAAAGGTCTTTGTAAAACTTGGAGGGTGTCTCATGAACTTTTGAGGTCACCTCTCCCTTTCTGCGATCTACGAAAAGGTCGAGGTAAAAGTACTGGTCACAAGCTTCGGCTTTGGATAACATACTCTGAGGAAAAACATCGTACCGCTCTGATTTGAAATAAAAGCTTACCGTAAAATCCGTAGTGTTGAAATAATTATTGACGGGCCCCTGGAATTCCACATAATTGGTTTTTCCATCCAACAGCAAGCCTTCTCCCTCAATTCCACACCAACAACGGGTATTGCCAAATACTTCCCCATGTGATCCATTGCCACTATCATCCCGTGCATCGCATTGGTTGAAGGAATAATATGCTACCAGTCCTTTATCGCTGTCAAATGAAGTAGACCTTTTACCGGTGAATAACATCGCTGTTATCACGAGTGTCCAAAAATACAAACGTGCCATGATCAATCTTTTAGTACCTTAAAGTTAAAGGAAAAATTAATTCGATGTCGGGAGTCCGGAAATCCAGCTGATGAAAAGTCAGGAAAAGGCTTAATCTTAGCGGCCCCCCGACCTTGGGTACGGGATGTCTCTTACGTTCCACTTGCGAATCCCTTGCGACCATAGCGGTTAAACTAATCTCCATCCTCACACTCCAAACTCCACTGCTGACTGTGGACTGAAGACTGGGAGCTGAAGACTGCAGACTAAAGTCTACGCTAAACGCCCTGGATAATCGACGTCATATAAACCAGGTAAAACATAAGCAATACCGCACCTTCCCAGCGGGATATCTTTTTATTGTTGGCCATGATTCCGAAAAGGATGGTCATGACGATCATAAGTGGCAGGAAATAGGAAGATATATTTTGAGGAATCTTGAGTGGGCCAAACAGCGCCGGAATACTCATAACCACATAAGTGTTGAAAATATTGGAACCTAAAACGTTACCCACAGCCATGGCCGTTTTACCCTTTCTGGCAGCATTGATGCTAACAATAATCTCCGGCAGGGAAGTTCCGAAAGCTACGGCTGAGAGGGCTATGATCTCAGGGTCAATTCCGGCCATTGTCGAAAGTTTCTGGATAGCGTGGATGGTGTAGTCTGCGCCTAACCATACAAGTGCAGCTCCTACAACCAATGTCACGTAGGTACGCCAGGATATTTTGATATCATCATGGCTTTCTTCGAGCAATTCCCCTTTTTCTTCGTCCTTTTTGAGGGAATAGATGAGGAAAACGGCAATACCTATCAGCAGTACAAAAACTTCCAGGTAGGTCACCTTGAAATCGTACAAAACAAACCACAACATAAAAGCTGAGCCCCACAAAAAAGGCATGTCAATATGCCAGATATTGTATTCCAGCTGGATTTTATTGGCATAAACAGCCACTAAACCTAGGACCAGCGCGATATTAGTTACATTTGATCCCACCACATTACCCACAACGATTTCCGAGTTTCCACCCAGGACAGCGGCGACGGAGGTGGCCAGTTCCGGAAGGGAAGTTCCGAACGCAATGATGGTCACCCCGATGATAAAATGCGGGATGCCCAGGGAAAGGCCAATGGACTCGGCTGCATCAACAAACCAATCCGACGCTCTCAGCAGAACGAACAAGGAAACGATAAACAGACCGACGTAAAGTAAAATATCCATAATTTATAGGACCCCGACTTGATAGGCAGGTCACGGACGGGCAAAAGTAAAACATTTTTTCTTTTGGCATGGGCTTATTCGATCTACTTTGTTTTTTACCGGTCAAAATGAAGAGGTTTGTTGCAAAAACGGTGATAATTAAAAAAAATCAGAAAAAAACCATGCATTTATACTAAAACGAAAATACCAGCCGTTTATAATCGAACAAAGACAAAAACAACTGCAACAAAAATTTCCTATCGAAAAAACGCTACTTGTTAAACTATTTTCTCGAATTACAGTCTCTTGTTGATCTCCAAGATGAGCGCCGTAGCAAATTAATTGAAACCATTATTAAGGACCATTGGCGTGAATTAAACTAAAACCTAAGAAATAAGTGCATTTACCATAAAACGCATTTAAAGAAAACCATTGAGAGAGTAGTTTGATAAGCAGCGCGCAGAATTCGTTCTGCCGCTGCCTTTTTATTTCAAGTTTCGGGTTACGAGTTACGGGTTGCGAGTTCGGTATTTTATAAATGCCCCTATGACTATTCTAATGTTTTCTTTTCTGTAATTCACATATGATTGAATTAAAAAATCCAGTAACCAGTAACTAGAAACCAGCTATCCTTTTTCACTTCCATGTGACTTTACCTCCAACCTCCCGTCAATTAATTGACAGCTTGAGGAAAGCATCAGACCTTGTCCCTTCGGAAATAATCCGGCAAGCCTAGGAATAATGATGTTTAATGTTTAATTTTGGAGGCAATCGCCCTTCTTTCTTTTCTGAAAAGCTATTTGATCAAAAAAATAAAAATAGAATTATGAGTTTGAATTTAATGGACATGCTTCAGGGGAATATGTCAGATGCCCTGATTGACCAGTTGTCAAATCAAATCGGAGGTGCTGACAGACAGCAAACTGCAAGAGCTACCGAAGGAATCATGACTACCCTCATGGGAGCTTTAGCGAAAAATGCTTCTACTCCTGAAGGTGCCAATTCTTTATTCAACGCCCTTGAAAAAGACCACGACGGAGGTATCCTGGATGATCTTTCAGGATTGATCGGCGGAAATGTAAGACCAGAGCAGCAGCGTGCCGCTAACGGTATGGGAATCCTCAAGCACTTGCTCGGAGGAAAACAAAACGGTGCTATCGACATGATCAGCCAGATGAGTGGTCTCGATTCCGGCAAAACCGGAAACCTCATGGCTATGCTCGCGCCGGTTATCATGGGTACACTTGGTAAGACCAAACGCCAGCAAGGACTTGACGTAGGAGGAATCGCTTCTTTGCTGACCAATTCAGTTTCTACGCAAAGAGGTTCCAACAACCCAACTATGGATCTCGTAACCCGCATGCTCGACGCTGATGGCGACGGAAGCATCGTTGACGATGTAGCTTCCAAAGGTTTGGGAATTTTGAGCAGATTCCTTGGAAGAAAGAGACGTTAAGCAGTACTCAGTCTACAGTCGACAGGTTTAGTACCAGTCCATAATTTGAATGATTTGGACTAGACTGTAAAAAATATAATCTTTTAGAATCAAAGCCCGTTCCGGTATTTGCCGGGCGGGTTTTTTTGTTTTGACGTAAAGTTCCTTCGACAAAGCCTGCCCCGTACACAAGTGTCGGGGGTGCCGCCTTTTCAACGCATAGGCAGGGCAAAGGCAAAACCTTGAAAAATTCCTTCTGCACTCATCACTCTTCACCTTGCAATCATCACTCCTTCTGCCTTACTCATCAAATCCCGGCCGCACAAATTCATTCACCTTCGGGAAAAGCTCCAGCAAATCTTTTTTCATAGACTCCAGCGAGCCTAGAACATCAATAACCTCATCAGTAGCTTCTTCAATATGTTTCAGGATGGTTTGCCAGGCCTTCATACTTTTGTCGATGGCGATGAGTCCTATTTTTGCGCTGCCGTGGTGGTCGTTTTGGATGGGATCGGGGAAGTTCATGTCTTCCTGATCGTCGATATTGGTGGCTCTTCGGGTTTTGGCGGCAATGAAGAACATATACCAGCTGATCACCTCAAAGGCATCCTTGAGTTGGCGGGCATTACTTTGCTGCTCGATGCCCAGTTGCTGCAGGTTATTTAATTCCTTTTCTTTCTTTTTGATCAGGGGCTCATTAGCCTCAAACCAGCCGGAAGCAACTTTGGCATAATCCATGGATTTTTTATTGAGTGTTTCCGCCTTTTCCAAAAACTCCGGGTCGAGGGGCGTACCTGTTTCCTCCGGCACGTCCGGCAGATTATCCAGGTCGATGCCCATGGACTCCGCATGTTCATAAACCATATTGAGCGTCTTGCTGAATTGTTGACTGACATATTCCAACGATTCTTCCATAGTGGCATTGGCCGCATCAAAGCCGGATGCTTTTTCCTCTTGGAAGACAGCACACCTTTCCGTAAAAGCACAGCGTTCACACCACCGATCGCAGTAATTGTAAATGCCGGAAATGAGATTGGGTTCTTTCATTGGGTTTTTGATTTTGGATTAAATATAGATTATTGGGTTTGTATTTCTAAAAGGAATATTTGTATCAGGGCCACAAGACCTCCGAGGTTTTCTACGGTTTCACTGAATTAACTGGTTTAGGCCAATGTTAACAATAAAGGTGAAACCTGAATTAAAAATGCATAGTGCTGAGTGAAGAGCCTGCCTTCCTGCGCCTGCCTCCTGCGATCAGCAGGCAGGGTCAGCAGGCAGGTGCAGAAATTGTTACGGTTGTGGGGAATATTTTTCTTTTTGAATAAATCCAAATCTTGTTGGTCAAGATAGATTTTCCAAAAAAGGGATCAACTCTTCTACACTTTGCATTCTGCACCTTGCACTTTGCATTTATAGCTTCACATAAAATGAGATTATCTCCTTTTTATGTGAAGCGATAGAAATCCTCGGAGGTATGGGCCGAGTCTATGCAATTTAGGACAATATATGCGGAATACCCGTTTTTTGCCGGTTATAGTCGGATAAAGCCGTTTAAAAATGGGTTAATTAGGATAATGATGAAGTTTTTTGATGTTTAAATGATTGGTTTTTACTGGGTTAGTGGGATATTTTTTAGGGGTTTTGTAAGTTTTTTGTTTTTGTTTTGTATTTTGGAAATCTAAACGTAAGTTAATATATAATATTATGAAAAAACACTTCTATATATTAATACTTTCTTCAATGCTATGTGGTTCAGCTAATGGGCAAACTGATACAATAGCTGTGAAGTCTGAGATTTTTTCAGGCACTGAAATAGCTTTAACCCCTAGTGATACTTTTCAAATTGTAATAGTGAACAAATCATTTGACAAGTTAGTAGGAAATTTAATAGAAGAGAAGAAAGACAAAAAGTCAATTTGGGATACACTGATTCCTTTATTAATAGGAGCATTAGTTGCCCTCATACCACAATTTATATTTTGGTTCTTAAACAAATCGAAAGAAAAATCAAAGTTAAAATTAGAGATCAAAACTGATTTAAATCGACTAGGGCACTTATTATGTGACCATTATCGTGAACTCGCGATGCATAAAGCTCACAAGCCTTACTGGTACGCACAATATGAAAGGAGTAAAAGAGAAAAAAAGGAGGAAGAGGCAAAGAAGTTTTATGATTATCACATTGAGTCAGGCAACAGAGTTCGAGCAACAGAGATTAAAATTTCTTCAACTTTTTCGGAGTTCTATAGTCTAACAATTAAACTTCAGCATTTGACTAGTTTTGAGAATAAAATCAAAGATTTTATAAATGAGTATTATGAATTTGAACCAACTAAACCAAATTTAATTGACTCAACAAAAGATAGCCTTCCTGCAGAAGAGAATAAAGAAGAAAAAAGATTATTGAAGAATTACGAAGGGTTCACTAGGCCGATAAAAAATATTGTTGAACTTTTTAATAATAAGTGACTACTGCTGATAAGGACCTTAAAGCATAGGTTACTAATCAAACCGATTCTGTGAATGATTCCGAGACGGATTATTGGGGTTTGAAAATCAAAAACAAATGGATTGAGAGATTAATTTAGATCAAATCCTACAATTTGAAGTATACGTGGAATTAGAGAAAATGGCGTTTCATTAGGGAAAGGATAGGTGAGATTAAGGGATGATAATTACAACGAAAAAAGAAACTTCAAGAAATACCATGGACTTGGTAGAATTACATAGTAGCTCGTGGTTTGACTATTAGAAAATCGCTCGACAATCTACAAAAAATTATAAGCAATAAATATGACCAACAAAGCTAAAGAGGTAATTGAGAAAGAACTAGAGGAAAAGACCGGTAATCTTAATTTAAATGATTGTGATTTGGACTGGATTCCAGAAGAAGTTGGAAGGATGACTTGGTTAACTGAGCTAGACTTATCTAGCAACCGGATTTCTAAAATAGAATGCTTGAATGATTTATCTAGTTTAACTAAACTATGGCTTTACAAAAATCAGATCAACAAGCTGGAAGGCCTGCAAGGATTATCTAATTTGACAGTGCTTTCCCTTTTTGAGAACCACATTAGCAAGCTGGAAGGTCTGAATGGTTTATCACAATTAAAAGAACTTGATCTATCTGGCAACGAGGTCCGTAAAATAGAAGGTTTAGAAGGTTTAACTGATTTGACGTTGCTATATCTTCATAGTAACCAGATTGGCAAGCTGGAAGGTTTGGAAGGCTTATCTAGTTTATCAAAACTGCATCTCCAAAAAAACCAGATCGGCAAGCTAGAAGGTTTGGGAGGCTTATCTATTTTAACGGAGCTTTTCCTTCACGATAACCAGATTGGCAAGCTGGAAGGTTTGGAAGGCTTGCCTGATTTAACAGAGCTTTCTCTTGGAAGCAATCAGATTAATAAACTGGAAGGCTTGGAAGGTTTATCTAGTTTGACTACGCTATGGCTTTATAGCAATCAGATTAATAAGCTAGAAGGTCTGGAAGGTTTATCTGATTTAACAGAGCTATACCTTTATAGTAACCAGATTGGCAAGCTGGAAGGTTTGAATGGTTTATCTTGTTTGTCAACGCTACACCTTCAAGAAAATCAGATTAGCAAGCTAGAAGGTCTGGAAGATTTACCTGGTTTAACAGAGCTATGGCTTCACAAGAATCATATCAGTAAGCTGGAAGGTTTGGAAGGTTTGTCTTGTTTAATGGAGCTTAACTTGTCAGGCAATCAGATCAGTAAGCTGGAAGGTTTAGAAGGCTTGCCTGATTTAATAGAGCTTTCTCTTGGTAGCAATCAGCTTAATAAGCTAGAAGGTTTGGAGGGCTTATCTACATTAACGGAGCTTTTTCTTCACGATAACCAGATCAGTAAGTTAGAAGGTTTGGAAGGTTTATCAAGTTTAACCAACCTTGATCTATCAGGCAATCAGATCAGCAAGTTGGAAGGCTTGGAAAGTTTATCAAGTATAACCAATCTTGACCTATCAGATAATCAGATCAGCAAGTTGGAAGGGCTGGAAGGCCTAAGTAGGATTAAAGTACTTTTCTTCCAGAATAACCAGATCAGTAAGTTAGAAGGTTTGGAGGGCTTATCTACATTAACGGAGCTTTTTCTTCACGATAACCAGATCAGTAAGCTAGAAGGTTTGGAAGACTTATCTAGTTTAACAATGCTATATCTAGAAAACAATCAAATCAAAAAATTAGAAGGTTTGGAAGGCTTATCTAGTTTAAATGCACTTTTTATCCAAAACAATCAGATAAATAGAATTGAAGGTTTATTAACTTTATCAAACTTAAAAATATTAGACTTTGAGAATAATCTCATTTCCGAACTCCCTACTGAATATAAAGTTTTTTTAAACTCGCTATTATTTTTGGATTTAAAAGGGACTAAAATAGAAAGCTTAAGTTTTTTTTATAAAAGTATAGAACAAGGTAAAAGAATATTATGGGAGGATATTGAGCAATCCGAAGGTGAGGCTCCCAATAAGAGGGATTATTTTGAATTTACTTTTGACAATAATATTTTCCATTTAAAAAAAGGGATAAATGTAAAAGGTTGTACTGAATTAGAGTCTGGCTTAGTAGTCGCTATCCAAACTGGACCAGAAGCATTATTAGATTATATTCGGGAGCCGAGAGAGCGGTTGTTTGAAGCACGCGTATTGGTACTTGGAGAACCTAGAGCTGGTAAAACTACCTTGCGTAGAAAGCTTTTAAATGTTGGCAGTACAATGCCTACCCTCCAGGAAAGTACACAAGCTTTTGAAATAGAAATAGAACCCTATGTGTGTGATATTGAGTTAGGTGAAAAAAAAGAAAAATTACGTTGTTATCTATGGGACTTTGGAGGACAAGATTATTACCGTCTATTGCATCAATTATTTGTTGCTGAGCAATCGGTTTATATTATTGTAGTAGGTACGGACAGAAATAGATCCGAAGAAGAGTTAGAATTTTGGCTAGATACAATAGAGCGGTTAGGCAAAGATGAGCGACAGCGATATGGACCAGTCATTTTATTGCAGAATCCAAAAAATAATCGAGCAGGAGGAATCTTTACTGACATAAAAAGTCGATACCCTTTTTGGCAACAAACAGAAGACTTTGTGATCAATCTCAATGCCTTAAATAATAAAGAGGATTCTTTTGACAGAAAGGAATTAAATACCTTTAGAAGATTTGAAAAATACTTAAGTAGAAGTTTTTGTCAACTTGATTATGTTGGCAAAGAAATACCTGTCAAATGGATAGCGGTGAGAGAAGCCTTATTAAAAGAAAAAGGAAATTGGATCTCTATTGAGCGTTTTAATGATCTGTGTATTAAAAATGAAATAATAGACAAGGAACAACGGAGTAATTTATTGGCGATTTTTAGACAATTGGGGTATATACTTCATTATAAAAATACCGCGCTTAGAGGTATGGTGATCCTTAATAAGGAATGGGTTACTGATGCCTTATATCGGGTACTAGATGATCCGATTGTTGATGGAAATAAAGGGTGGTTTGAGAAAGAGGATGTAGAAAAAATTTGGTATGAAGAAAAATATGAAAATAGAACTGAGGAATTGTTAGCCTTGATGCAAGAATTTAAACTCTGTTATCAGAATCGAACTACTAATAAATTTATCGTTCCTTCCAAGCTTCCAAATTCTACGGATAACTTACCAATTTGGGATGCCACCAATAATGTTCGATTGCGCTTGCAATACGACTGGATGCCTAAAGCCTTAGTGATCCAACTCCTGGTTTCCTTACACGAGTATATTGTGCCTTTAGAGGATGGCAAGCATTGGATTTGGCGAAAAGGAGCAGTGTTAGAAGGAAAGCAACTGGATTTAGAGGGCGTTCAAGTACGAATTAAGGATGAATACGATAAAGAGCGTATTGCCATTGATGCTAGAGGGGCTCATAGTGAAGATGTTATTAGGATAATCATGAAAAAATGGAGAGAAGTAAATGAACCTTTTAAGGATAAAGTAGAGGTCACCTCAATAATATTATGCCCTTGTTCAACTTGTTCTGAATTAAAAAGGCCAACTAATTTCGACTATGAGGATGTCTTACGCGCGAAAGAAAAAGGTAAACCTCAATATTGTAATAAATCATTCGAAAGTCTTGCGGCATCGGATATCTTACAAGGGGTGTATGATGAAACAACAATTTTAATAGATTCTCATTCTCTAAAAACCAAAAAGAAAAAGAATCCCAGGGTTCTAGATTTAATTAGAGCGGATGATTTGGATAAAGCCATTGAAGCTATTTCTGCTCCCGATTACAACGTTTTATTCGCACGACGTTTAGAACAATGGAAAAGAAATAGTCGTTTAGGTTCGCTTTCTTTTGAACAAAAAACACAATCTCGTAATGCTTTGGCTCAGGACTTAGTTGATTATTTTACTTCGGATAGATGGCAACAGCAGCGTAAACTGGAGCGTTTGGGAGAAATGTTGCCATCTGATATGGAAGTATTCACTAGTGACAGCAACAGGAAAAACAAAGGCATTGATGAAGCTATTCCTATAATAGGAAAAGATTCTCCTCCAGTAAAGGTAAATATCAACCCGCCACCTACACAGGAGTCTCCAATTAAGAAAGAGCCAGTCAGGAAGGTGCCAACTCTCCAAAACGAAAAAGAATTTTCTGAATCGAAACCTATTTACCAACAATGGTGGTTTGGCAGAATTGTAGGAGCAATTTTAGGAGGAGGCGTAATAGGCTACTTTGCTAATAAATACGGAAATTTCCATTTTGGAGATACTTGGCTAGGTTTGACCTCGTTTGGAAGCACTATTTTGTTGTTGCGTAATCCCAAACGTGCCTATTTGCGCTGGGCTGGGTTTTGTGTGATGGCTATTTCAGGTATTAATATCCTTTCTCAGATAGATGTCGCTTTCAATATTACAGATACGACAGAGGAAACTCGTCCTTGGGAATTGTTATTCAAACTAGGCTTTGGAGAAGAACCTATTGTGTCCATTCTGCTCGGAGTATTGGCGATAGTGTTGTTTGTGTTAGATTATCGGGTGAGGAAAGATAATCTTTAGAGGAGGCTGTTTCGAAAAAAAACTTAAGTCTCAAACAAATCAAACCGTATATGGACTCTATTAGTAAAGAGTTAAGGATTGTAAAAATTACAGAAGATTTGGGCCAGGGGAAATATATATCAGAAGACGTATTTTCTCAGGAAAAAATAGGTGTTATATTATTGGGTAAGGAAAGAATGTATTTCAAGCTCCATATTGAAGCGGAAATTTATGTTTTATTAATAAATTCAGATAAAGGCAATGCCAGATTTATCAATAAATGGAAAGATCCAATGAGTTTTGATAATGCTCAAATGTCTCTTGAGAAACAGGAAAAAAGAGTTAGACGCCAGATACATAGAACTTTATGGAATTGATAAGTTCGATTGCATTAGAATTTATTGCGAATCAAAGAAATTAAAACATTAATGTTGGTGAATTCCCTGATCATACCCTGCCGCAGGCGCAGCACAGAGTACGCCGCTATGCATTAAAATCATTTAAAAAATAGGTATTTGAAAAATGGAAAAATACAAGGTTTTACTTTGGCTGATTCTTTCTCAGTTAATTGTTTTTGCTGGATGTAATACGAATACTGAAATTGATAATCATACGAATTTTACTATTCCTCCAGAATTTGAAATAATTGAACATGATAGTAATTCGGACGAAATTCTTGCCGTGAAATATAAGGATGAAATGCAAATTATTGTATCTAAAAATATGTCTAAGATTATTAAGGAAAGTGCTTTGTTCGGATCAGGAGTGATGAAACAAATATTTGAAACTAAATTTCCTCTTATTGTTAAAAAACATAACGGAAGAAATGTATCGGGGCAAAATCATTATTATATAAATGAAAATATATACTTGTATCAATCCTTTGATTATATGGTAAATTCGACTCCAGGGTATTATGAATATGGGGCTCTTCACATAGAGCAACCAGAAGAATATTTTGAGTTTTTCATAACTGGGGATAAAACGAAAAAAGAAAACCATAAGCCTTTAATAAAATCTTTTCTAAGTGGAGTGAAATGAAAACGATGAAAACCGCAGGAAAAATGTGCTGGGACATCATGTGGTAAAAGAGCATTCGAGGAAAGAGAACAAAAATATGGATTCAAATAAAAAGTCTGTCATCAAAAAAGCCTATTCTCCGTTAATTAAAGCTTGCAGCTTTAATCCCATACGCTCATCAAGCCAGCTTTTTAGTTGTACTTTCAATAAGCGAAATAATTTAACAATCATACCCTGCCGAAGCTGCAATCTTCACCCAGCGAAACATTTTCCTGAATTGAGATAATCATGGAGACTGAAAATATGCATAAATCAATACTGTTTAAAGCAAAAATTATTGACGCGGGCAGGTATCGAAAACTAAAAAAAGTAAGGTATGCTTTCTATTTTATGCTGCTGGGATATTACGGAATTTCCATAAGACCCAGAAGCAGACTATCTGAACCATACCCCAGCATACTCGACAGACTTGCAATGGATCCAGTATTATACTACTCTATACTTGGTGTTTTAGTAGCCGTAACGATAGCATTTTACTTTTATTCAGCACAATACAAGGAATGCGGTAGAATTGAGTTTTTACCGGAGCGTATGATGATAAAAAATGGCGAGCAGGTTAATACATATGTTTATAGTGAAATCAGTAATTTTAAGATTAACAGAGGATCAACGTTTCATAAAACAGGGGAGGATTATATCCAAAAGTTTAATAACTGGGTGAGATTTGATCTTCATGATGAACAACATGAATATGAATTCTTAATGGAATCAATGGCACATAATGAATCTTTCGAGATGATGATAAACAGGCTGAGGAGGAATAAAAAAGGATTGAAGTATTATTCCATTTAGGTGTTTGTCATTAAATGAAATCATCAATAAAATAGCTAAATAAACACCAATCAATAAATGCAAACCATAGGCCTGATCGGCGGAATGAGCTGGGAATCATCCCTGGAATACTACCGCATCCTTAATGAAAAAGTGAAAGACCTGCTGGGTGGCTTTTCCTCCTGCAAATGCCTGATGTATTCGGTGGATTTTGCGGAAATAGAAACTTTGCAGCACCAGGATGAGTGGGCGCAACTGGACAAACTCATGGCCGATGCTGCGGTGAGATTGTACAAAGGTGGCGCGGATATGATTGTTTTATGTACCAATACCATGCATTTATGCAGCGATGCGATTATAGAATCGGTGCCCATCCCGTTTTTGCATATTGCCGAGGCGACGGGAGAGGAAATAATCAAACACAACCTTCAAAAAGTCGGATTGCTGGGCACGAATTTCACAATGACCAAAGACTTTTATAAGCAGGTTTTAAAAGACAAACATGACATAGCAACCATCATCCCCAATGAACAGGACCGGGAGGAGGTGCATCGCATTATTTATGAAGAATTGGTACTTGGGAAAATACTGCCGGAATCGCGGGAGAAATATAAAGCGATCATAAAACGATTGCAGGACAATGGAGCCCAGGGCATCATTCTTGGATGTACAGAAATTCCATTGTTGATTTCGGAAAATGATGTTGATCTGCCTATTTTTGATACTACAAGGATCCATGCGGAAAAGGCGGTTGAGTGGGCGATGAAATAATCTGTTTAAACCAACCAAGTCTAAGGAATTGAAATTTAGAACCAAGATTTCCTCTATTTTTGAATGTACTTTGGAACGGGCATTTAAAACGCCCATGTTGTGTGATGTCACCAAAGTCCATACCGGATATGGGGTCATGCCTAAAGTGACCCATACCGCGGATGATGAAGATTGGGGAAAAGTGGGGTCGAGTAAAAAGGTTTTCGCGGCAAAATCTTTGACCCAAAAAGGCGGTTTTGCTTCGATGGACAGAGTACTTGAACGCCAAGAAAACAACTACTGGAAAATCCAGGTTGATGATTTTCAAAGCTGGATGCTCGGATTCTACAAATTTGTGGGCGAATGGAAAACAACTGAATTGGCAGAAAGGAAAATCCTGGTGGAATATTCCTATACCCTGCATGCCAAAATTCCGGTTCTCTATCCCTTGAACTGGTTGTTCACCAAAACGTTTTGGAGAATCTATATGAAGAGGGTTTTGGAAAATATCAGAATTATGGCTTATAATGAGGAGCCATACCAATATGATTGAAATGATCCGAACTAGTAAACCGGATGAGAATATTTATTAATAAAACAATTTTCAAAATATGGAAGAACCAATACTGGACGAGGAATTAACCCAGAGTGAGATATCACTGAATGATGTGAAATTTGCGGGATTTTGGATTAGAGTAGGAGCTTCTTTAATTGACTTCCTCGTCCTGCTCCCGGTTTTGTTCTTGGGTCTTTACAACGCCCTCAATTTCAAATCTCTTCCTTTAATGTTGTTGCTAACCATGATAGGGTTTTTATATAAACCGTATCTGGAATGGAAAAAAGGAGGCACCTTTGGTAAGTTGGCTTTAGGTTTAAAAGTAGTGGATTATTCCCTGAAAAACATCAACCTTGATCAGGCCTTTAGAAGATATTTTCCATGGATTATCAGTTATATTATCTCCACCATTATGGACGTTCAAATTTATCTTTCCCCGGAGTTCCAGGACATTGATCAATTTATGCAATATGGGACCCTTGTCGAAGAAGCCCCGTTAAATTCCATAAGCACATTTTATAATCTGATTTTTTTAGTTTTAGTGGGCAGTTTGGTTTTTGATCCCCGCAAACAAGGTGTCCATGATAAATATGCCGGAACCTATTGTATTGTAGCTAAATAAATATAGCAAAAGAACATCACAAAAATTAATACATATCATGAAGACCACTGATAAACATAATGAGCGCATAGCAAAAATGACCTTTGCTTCGGTATATCCGCATTACGTCACCAAAGTCGAAAAGAAGGACCGGACAATCGACGAACTGCACCAGGTAATTGAGTGGCTGACCGGCTTTGATGAAAAGAAATTACAAGAGCTTATCGATGAAAAAGTGACCTTCGAAACATTCTTTCAGCGGGCAACGATCAACCCCAATGCCCACCTCATCAAAGGGGTGATCTGCGGCTACCGGGTGGAGGAAATTGAGAATACCCTGACACAACAGGTGAGATACCTGGATAAGCTGATCGATGAATTGGCCAGGGGACGTAAAATGGAGAAGATCCTGCGTACTGCTTAATCCGGAAATTTTTACCATTTTTAACTTTCGAAAAAAATGTCCACATCTGAATTAAGTCTCTGAACCGCATCTGTCGGTTACTTGGTATCGCAAAAAGCCATTAATATTTTTAAACAACTTTAATAAACCATAAACATTATGGCCATTTTTAATTTAAACGTCAACGGCGAAATGCACCAGGTAGATGTAGATCCGTCCACACCTATCCTTTGGGTTTTGAGAGACAACCTCAATTTGGTCGGCACCAAATATGGTTGCGGTATTGCCATGTGTGGTTCCTGCACCATCCATCTGGACGGGGAAGCCGTCAGGTCATGCACCCTGCCTGTATTTATGGTCGGCGACAGAGCGGTTACCACCATTGAAGGTCTTTCAGAAAACGGAGATCATCCTGTTCAGAAAGCCTGGCTGGAACACGATGTGCCCCAATGCGGTTATTGTCAGGCCGGTCAGATCATGACTGCTACAGCCTTGCTCAAAGAAAATCGAAAACCTTCTGACGCGGATATTGAAGCTGCCATGGAGGGAAATATTTGTCGTTGCGGTACCTATACCCGTATCAAAGCGGCTATTAAAACCGCTTCTAAATCCAGAAGGATTTAACTGTTTAAAGTATAGGTAGAAGGAGTATTGGAAAACCGGGGAAAAACCAAATTTTCATTTTCCAAAACCCGTAACCCGTAATTCGGAACTCGCAACCCGATTAAAAAACAAAAATTATGGCTACAGTAAAAACACAAATAAACCGTCGTTCTTTTTTGAAGGTATCTGCAGCTGCAGGAGGAGGTATGCTTATTGGATTTAGCTGGCTCAATGGGTGTACGAGTCCAGAGGTGGAGGATCCGGGTGCTGAAGTGCCAAACGAATGGTTTGATATTAACGGTTATCTGAAAATTGGTGACACGGGAAGGGTCACTATTTATTCTCCAAATCCTGAGATTGGACAGAATGTAAGAACCTCCATGCCGATGATCGTGGCAGAGGAGCTGGATGTGCCCTGGAAAAATGTCGATGTCGAACAGGCGCCATTGAATACGGAGGTGTTCGAGAACCAATTCGCTGGAGGAAGCCTCTCAATCAAATTGAGCTGGGAAGCCTTGCGGATGGCCGGTGCTGCAGGCAGGCATATGCTTTTGGCGGCCGCTGCTCAGGAATGGGAGGTAGATATTTCAGAACTTACCGCCAGCGATGGAGTGATCAAAGAGATCAATGGGGAAAGAACTGCGGATTACGGAGCCATGGCTTCAAAAGCGGCAGAAATGGAAGTTCCGGAAGAAGTCGAACTCAAGGAGCCCAAGGATTTTAAACTGATCTCCACTAGTGTCAAAAATGTGGACGGAAAGAAAATCGTCACCGGTCAGCCACTGTATGGCCTCGATTTTCACAGAGAGGGAATGTCCTTGGCAATGATTGAACATCCACCGGCTTTTGGTTTGAAAGTAAAAGATTTCAATTCAGAAGAGATCAAAGCCATGCCAGGGGTGAAAGATGCGTTTCATCATTGACACGACCATCGAAGAACCGGACTGGTCGGATGAAAAAGGATATTTGCACTTGATTGCTATTGTCGGGGATTCCACCTGGCAATTGATGCAGGCCAAAAAAGCGCTCAAAGTCGATTGGGAAAAAGTCAGCGAACCGGAAAGCACTGAAAAACACGCTCAAATGCTGGAAGAAGCCATTCTTTCCGCTGAAGCAGGAGATAGTAGAATAGATGGTGATCCGGATGCTGCTTTTGAAAATGCGGCCAAGGTGATCGAACGGACTTACACGGCGCCTTTCCTGGCCCACAATCCGATGGAGCCTATGAATTTCTTCGCACATGTCAAGGAGGATTCGGCAGAATTGATCGGGCCGGTGCAGATGCCGGAAAGACTGCGCAATTCAGTTGTGAAATTGCTGGACATGCCGGCAGAGAATATCAGTGTGAATATGACGAGGATCGGTGGCGGGTTTGGCAGGAGATTATATGTGCATTACGGAGTAGAAGCAGCGGCCATTTCCAAAAAGATCGGAGGACCAGTTAAGCTTATTTATACCCGGGAGGATGATATGACCCAGGGTACTTACCGCCCCGCATATCGGTCAGTGTACAAAGCAGGTTTGGACGAGGATAATAATTTGATCGCCTTTTCGGTAAGAGGTGCCGGACTTCCAAGCGGACCTGTTTTCCCAAATCGTTTTCCGGCAGGAACTGTTGAGAATTATATAGCTGAGGATATTAATGTAGATACCAACGTCACAACTGGAGCTTTTCGGGCGCCATCATCCAATTTTACCGGGGGCGTTGAGCAGTCATTCCTCGATGAGGTAGCTGAACTGGCCGGCAAAGATCCGATAGATTTCCGACTGGAGTTGTTTGACCGGGCGATCAATGACCCTGTTGGCGTAGACAAAGACGCTGAGGAAGGAGAAGAAAATCCTGATGGAAAAAGGAATGATTATGATCCGGAGCGTTATGCAGGAGTATTAAAAATGGTCAGGGAAAAAGCTGGCTGGGGGGAGGATAAACCAGGTGTTTTCCGTGGTGTTGCGGCTTACTTCTGCCATTCGACCTATGTGGCCACAGTTATGGATCTGGTCATGGAAAATGACCGCCCAAAGATCAAAAAGGTCTGGTGTGCCGTTGATTGCGGAATCGTAATTAATTTGGACGCTGCCAAAAATATGGTAGCAGGGGGCGTCATTGACGGCATCGGCCATTCCATGTACAGCCAGCTGACCTTTAAGAACGGGTCTCCTGATCAAAATAACTTCAATACCTACCAGCTGATCCGCACCAGCCAGGTTCCGGAAGAAATAGAGGTCCATTTTGTCAAGAACGAAATCGATCCAACCGGTTTAGGGGAACCAGGGTTTCCACCTGCTATCGGAGCATTGGCCAACGCTTTATACAAAGCCACGGGACAGCGGTATTACAATCAGCCATTTTCGACTGCTGATCAGGCGGTGGAGGAGATTATGGGGTAGGTTTCAGGCGGCAGGCCAACTCAGTCGACAGTCTGCAGTACCAGTACCAGGTTAGCAGTTGAGGGAAAAAGCTTATCAAGGTTTTGCCTTTGAGCAGATGAGCGGAGAGCAAAGGCGAAACCTTGTCGGGACAGCGGTATTACAATCAGCCATTTTCGACTGCTGATCAGGCGGTGGAGGAGATTATGGGGTAGGTTTCAGGCGGCAGCCTTCAGTCGACAGTCTGCAGTTAAACAGTATTTAGAGTCCTACCAAAGGTTCAGAGTCAGTTGAGGGAAAAAGCTTATCAAGGTCTTTGCCTTTGAGCAGATGAGCGGAGAGCAAAGGCGAAACCTTGTCGGAGCAATAAATTAAATGAAAACAATGTTTAGAAAAAACTTGAGTCTTTGGGGTTTAGTATTCCCTATGCTCTTTTTTGGTTGCTCCACGACCACCTATATCGTTAATCTTAATGGAACAAATCCCTTTTATGTAAATGGAAGAGTTAAAACTTTTACCGAAGTAGTATATGCCAAGGTAATTGTCAATAACAAATCTTCCGATAGCATAGAATTAGCTCGTAGAAAGCACCTGGAATTTTCAAAAGATGGTAAAATCCTTTACCAGGAATTTTTCACTTACGGTAACGATGAAAACATTTTTACCTACCATTATGGAGAGGAAGGAAATTTGAACCTGGTGGTGCAAAAAGTTAATGGAAAAATCATTTCAAAATACAAAATCACCTATGAGGGGTACCTTAAAAAAAGAGAAGAATGGATTGATGTATCCTACCCTAACAGTTCCCAAGCAACCACTTTTCACTATAATGAAAATGGTGAATTAATACGAGAATATTATTTCTTTCTGAATTCATTAAATCCGATTTCTGAGACCTTTTATGAATATAATAAGAAAGGACAAGTTAGCAATAAGATAGTTCGTTATTTCGGGAGGAAGTATGAAAAAGAAGAGCATACTTTTAAATACGACTGGAAAGGCAGGAAGATTTTTTCTCAAAAAACAGAAATTAACTTAAAAGATTCCAGTGATGTAAATATCAGGAAGGAATACATAAAATATAAAACATCGGGAAGTGTGAAACGCCGAGTATTTAGCAAGTATGCGAAGAACAAAAGTTACTATTATCAATTGGCCATAAAAAATAAGCATGGACATCTAGTCAAGCTCCAACGGTTTGGAATTAGTGAATCAGAATTTGATACTGAAACTTCCGAAAACCTGGAAGCCTGGCTGCTTTCTGAGACAGAAGCTGTTTATCAATATGAGTTTGATAAATATGGAAATTGGCTAAAAATAGTAACAGAAGATCCAATTATTAATCCCCCTTCCGGTATAATTAGGAACTTCATATACTATGAATAGGTTCTGTAAAAAGTTGCATTCAAGGTGACACCATGAGCATACAAGAAAAATTACTTGTAACTCTTTTCTGGACAATCGGAATGTTTGTTCTTATAAAAATAATGAGAAAAACAAATGATGATATAAAATCCGGTCTGGAGAAGAGAAATCCTAAACTGTTAGCTAAAGCAGAATGGTTCTTATCGGAAGAAAAGAAAAAAGTAGTTGATTATTTGATTATAGGCATGACCATAGGATGGATAATTATGGTTTGGTTGAATAAAGTGGATCCATTTTGAAATCAAGGTGACGCATTTACGTAAACTATTGCATCACCTTGAAATCAAACTTACTCTGTAGTCCTTGCGTACCTTGCGCATTCATTGCGACCATTGCGGTTAAAAACCAAAGACTCATCTTGAAAAAATCTTTACAGAATATCGAATAATGAACACCGAATATCCAATATCGAAGTGATACTACGTGTCTACGAAACCCACTCCCCGATCTTCGACCCAATATTCGTAGTTTCTCCTCCGGTACTTGAGCTGCCGCTTGGCAGTGGCGGATCCTGCTCGTAGTAGACGCCTTTATCATTGACAAAAATGATGTCCTTGCCAGGAAGGCGTTCATAAATGATGACAAAGGAAGAACCGCCGTAATTGAAAGTGCCCATTCTTTGGCCTTTATGAACCTTTTTGTCTTTCTTCATTTTCTTGTCAAAAGTAATTGTCGAAACTTCACTCATGCCCAGCGGTATACAGCAAATGTGACCATAATCCTTTGTTTTGAAAACGATGATGCCACGGGCGTTCACCTGTGCGAGGTAAGGTAAGGAAGCCGTAGTCGCACCACCAAAATCGGGCAGGACCAGCTTGTTGAAGAAATAACCGGGAACAACCAACGGATCAAATAAAACTTTTCCGTTGACCGGAACCCACCACTGGTGGAAATTATATGGATTCAGGTAGGTCTGGAAAATGTAACCGTTATCAAAAATACTGACCAGGTCATGTTTGTCGAGGATGGCCTGCTGTTTCGGGTCCGGCGAACTCAGAATATCCGCCAGTGAATACTGCATATCCTTGAACCAGAATACATCTTTCTTTTTGATGTTCCTTCTCCAACGGAAAAGGGAACCGTCGTTCGGACAAATGATGGTTTTGTTGGATTTGGGATCAGCTATCGGCCTGGACTTCTCAGGATCTTCAAAATCCCGGGTAAAGAAAGAGTTCCAGGATTTCCAATAAGGCAAGGTTGGGGAATCTTTTTTCCAGATCGGGAAATCATATTGTTTTTTGGCCGTATCGGAAAGCCATTGTTTTCCTTCCTTTCGGAATCCGACGTTGGAAGCTTCTGTGTCCAAAAATTTGTTCCACTTCTGGAGAATGACAGACATTTTTTCGTTGAACATCGGATTGGCGAACAGTTCCGAACCGCTCAAGGTCGGGTCGATACCCACGACAAAAGCGGAGAAAGGCAACCCTACCAGGTCATCATTGATAAAGGCCGGGGCCATGGTCAGGATCTTGGTGAACGCTTTCAGGATGGTGTCCTTGTCCTTAATTCGGGGAATTGCAACAATACCATCTGCGGCGTGGGAAGCTTTGATGTTTTCATTTTCCTTACAGGCATTGTCAACCAGATATTGGATGACGTCATTTTCTTCAATCAATTTATTCAGATCCTCAATACATGGTGGATACTCTGCTTCTTCCGGTAATTCCTCCAGAACAAGTCTAAAGAATTCCAGTAAACTATCGCTGCCGGGTGCCGGCAACCAATGGCTTTGTACATTGAAAGGACTGAGTGGATTGGATTCGTTGGATTGCATAATTTTTTATTTTGATTTACTATGCAAATATCAATAGTTCAGATTTTCCGGAAAAGGGTATAAATACGGGTTTGTTAGCTGGTAGTTTGTAAATAGTAGTACCAGTACCAGGTTAGCAGTTTAAGGAAAAAGCTTATCAAGGTTTTGCCTTTGAGCAGATGAGCGGAGAGCAAAGGTGAAACCTTGTCGGAGCAGAATGACACCTGGTATTTCAGTAAGGCACTACCTTGAAATTATTGCCCACCAACTACCATGCAATAAAATGCCATGTCTTTGGAATGAGTTCTCTGTAATTGACCCTCCGTAGAGGTAAATAGTTCTCCTGTGTTTGGAAAATCCCAAATAAAACATTGTGAGTGATGGCAAACGCTGCCATTTTAAAATGGATTTTGGGGAGGTATAAATCAGCCTATTAAAAAAAATGTGCGATATTTTGACTGTTTATCAGCGACTTATGAAGGTGTGATTGAAAAAATTTTTCTAAAACGCTTGTTTATTCTGCAAATTACATCTACATTTGCACCGCCTTTAGAAAAAGGTGTTTTTTAATTAAAAATAACATAGAAGTGAATACACTGAGTTATAAGACAGAATCAGCTAAAAAAGAGACCGTTGAGCGCAACTGGTTTGTGATTGATGCTGAAGGAGAAGTTGTAGGCCGTATGTGTACGAAAATTGCTACCGTACTGAAGGGCAAACACAAGCCAAGTTATACACCGCATGTTGACTGTGGTGATTTCATCGTAGTGGTAAATGCTGACAAAGTTCGTTTTACCGGTAACAAAATGTCTGACAAGCAGTATGTAAGATACTCTGGATATCCGGGAGGTCAGAAATTTGCTACACCTAAGGACATGATTGATAAGAAACCACGTTTCGTTATCGAGAATGCTGTTAAGGGAATGTTGCCAAAGAACAAACTGGGACGTGCGATGGTGAAGAAGTTGTTCGTTTATGACGGACCGGATCATCCGCATGAGGCACAGAAGCCACAACCATTTGAATTTTAAGAAGGATAAAAATACATTTTATTTAATATGGAAATGATTAATGCAATAGGGAGAAGGAAAGCGTCGATCGCGAGAGTTTATCTCACTAAAGGTGACGGTAAGATCATCGTGAACGGAAAAGACTATAAGGAATACTTCCCTCTTCCACATATTCAAAATAAAGTTACTGCTCCATTCAAAACAGTAGCTGTTGAGAATATATACGATTTAAAAGTTAATGTAACCGGAGGTGGATTCAAAGGACAGTCTGAAGCAATCAGAATGGCCATTGCCAGAGCGTTGGTTAAGCTGAACGAAGATTTTCGTGTGCCGCTTAAATCCGAGAAATTCCTCACTCGTGATGCCCGTGTGGTTGAGCGTAAGAAATACGGTAAGCCAAAAGCGAGAAAGAGTTTCCAGTTCTCAAAGCGTTAATGCTTTTTGGACGCTTTTTTCAGGCAAGGCCTGTTTCAAATTTATTTGTTTTGAACTTTAATGCTTAAGATAATGCAAAAACCTACCTATAAAGAGTTGTTAGATGCCGGCGTTCACTTTGGTCACCTCAAGAAGAAGTGGAATCCAAAGATGGCACCTTACATTTTCATGGAACGCAAGGGTATCCACATCATTGACCTGAACAGAACTTTGGAAAACCTTGATCGTGCTGCTGCTGCAATGAAGCAGATCGCAAGATCAGGAAGAAAGATCATGTTCGTGGCTACCAAAAAGCAGGCGCGTGAGATCGTGTCAAATGCTGCACAGAGTGTTGGCATGCCATATGTAACAGATCGTTGGTTGGGAGGAATGATGACCAACTTCTCCACTATCCGTCGTTCTGTTAAAAAAATGCAGAATATTGAAAGAATGCTGCAGGACGGAAGTCTTGAGAGCGTAACCAAAAAGGAAAGACTGACCTTGACCCGTGAATTGGCCAAGTTGCAGAAAGTACTAGGAGGTATCGCTAACCTCAACCGTCTTCCAAGCGCTGTGTTTATCGTGGATATTGAACACGAACACATCGCTATCGCAGAAGCTCATAAACTTGGATTGAGAACTTTCGGAATGGTGGATACTAACGCCAACCCTAACAAAGTTGATTTCGCAATTCCTGCAAATGATGATGCTTCTAAATCAATCAATATCATCGTTAACCACATGGTGGAAGCCATTAAGGAAGGGCTGGAAGAACGTAAGAGTTCCAAAGCTGAAAAAGAATCAGCTGCAGCTGCTGAATAATTGCTGTTGATCCTTAAACAAAGGAATGCGTCAAAGCCGCTGACCTTTATTTATTCAAATTAAATATTACAAACAAAATGAGTATTTCAGCTTCTGATGTAAAAAAACTGCGTGACATTACCGGCGCAGGAATGATGGACTGTAAAAAAGCACTTACCGAAGCAGGTGGTGATGTAGATAAGGCCATTGAACTCTTGCGTAAGAGAGGTCAGAAAATGGCGGACAAGCGTGCTGACCGTCACGCAAGTGAAGGTGCGGTTATCGCTTTGGTTTCCGATGATCAAAAACGCGGTGTTGTTGTAAAACTGAGCTGTGAAACAGATTTCGTTGCCAAAAATGAAGACTTTATTAAACTCGCTACTTCTTTTGCTGAATTGGCCCTCGATAAATTCCCTGCTGACCTGAATGATCTTCTGGCACAGGATTTCGGTGGCATCACTGTAGCAGAGAAAGTAACTGAGCAGGTAGGGGTGATCGGTGAAAAACTTGAACTCGCTGCTTACGAAAGACTTGAAGCGGAAACGGTTTCTCCTTATATCCACATGGGTAACAGAGCTGGTGTATTGGTTGGCTTGAATAAGAATGGCGGAGAGGTTTATGATGCTGGCCGTGATGTTGCCATGCAGGTAGCTGCGATGCACCCGATCGCTGTTGATAAAGATGGTGTTGACCAATCTGTTATTCAAAAAGAGATCGAAATCGGAATGGATCAGGCACGTCAGGAAGGTAAGCCTGAAAATATGCTGGAAAGAATTGCAACAGGTAAACTCAACAAATTCTTCAAAGAGAAGACATTGCTGAACCAGGCATTCGTTAAAGACAGCAAACAAACAATTGCTTCATTCCTGCAAAGCAAAGAATCTGAATTGACCGTCACAGACTTTAAACATGTGACTCTCGGATAATAAATTTTAAAAGGGCGAATTTTTTAATTCGCCCTTTTTTTTTGACCTCCATTTTCAAGGAAGCTCCATTAGATCTTAAAGGTAGAATTTTGCATATATTGAAATTTGGAAATTGTTTTTTGTAACTTGCAAGTTGTAAATCAACTTGATCCTGCATACTACAAGAATTCTTAAAACATGGCGCTAAAATATAAAAGAGTTCTCCTCAAGCTTAGTGGAGAGTCCCTTATGGGAGAAGAAGGATTCGGCATTTCTGCCCATATGTTAAACCACTATGCCAATGAGATCAAAAACCTGTCTGACCTGGGGGTGGAGATCGCCATTGTAATCGGTGGAGGAAATATTTTTAGAGGCCTGCATGCTAAGGATTCAGGAATAGAAAGAGTTCAGGGGGACTACATGGGCATGCTCGCGACCGTCATCAACGGACTGGCCCTGCAAAGCGCCCTCGAAGGACTCGGAGCTTACACCCGCCTCATCTCCGCCGTTGAGATCAAACAAATCGCAGAACCATACATTCGTCGTCGTGCCATCCGCCACCTGGAAAAAGGCAGAATTGTAATATTTTCTGCCGGTACAGGAAGCCCATACTTTACCACCGATTCCGCCGCAGCCCTGCGCGCCAACGAAATCAGCGCCGACGTCATCCTCAAAGGAACCCGCGTCGACGGTATTTATACCGCTGACCCGGAGAAAGATCCTAATGCCAAAAAGTTCGACACCATCAGTTTCGCCAAAGTGATCAGCCTTGGCCTGGGTGTTATGGACATGACTGCCTTTACCTTGTGCCAGGAAAACAACCTGCCGATCATCGTTTTTGATATCCATGGAGATAGCAATCTCACCCGTATCGTTCAGGGCGAGGAGATTGGTACGCTTGTAGGGTGAGAAGGGAATAAGGGAACAAGGGAGCAAGGTATTAGGGTAACAAGTGGAGCTTTTGTCGGGATTCCACGGAGAAAAATAAACTTCTCTGCGGTACTCCGAGGTATAGTACTTTCTTTTTGCTTAATCTTCCCTTCGATAAGGTGTCGCCTTTCCCTGCTTCAGAGCTTCGCAAAGGCAAAACCTTAAAACAATCTTTTCCTTTTTTCCCTTGTTCCCCTGTTCCCTTGCCTGTTACACATCAGCAAACGCCAGCGTCACCATACTCACCTTGGTATCCGGCACTTCTAAAATTTTCAAAGCACAAATTTCCAGCGTAGCTCCGGTAGTAATCACATCATCGACCAGCAGGATGTGTTTGCCTTTAATTTTTGATGGATCAATAATTGAGAATGCTTGAGCGACATTCTCCAAACGTTCCATCCGGGATTTTTGGGTTTGGGTTTCTGTGAATGTTTTCCTGGTCAGGATATCCGTTGTCCATGGAATGGACATACTTTTGGATAGGCCCAGGGCGATCATATCACTTTGGTTGTAACCGCGTTGGTGTTTTTTCTTTGGATGTAAAGGAACCGGTAAAATGAGATCAATGTCTGAGAAATGAGGGCTTTCCTTTAATTGATGACCATAATATTCACCGGTTTTTATGCCTACTTCCCGCCTGCCCTTGTATTTGAGATGGTGGATGAGGTTTTGGACGTGACCTCCTTTGGTGAACCGGTAGAGTGAGGCGCCTGCTTCCAGGGGCAGCCTTCCCCAAAAACGCTCGGTAAAAGCATTTTCTTTATGTAAATGGAATTGAGTTTGTGGAAGCTTAAAGGAGCAGCTAACACACAAAATCTGGTTGTTAACAGGAGTATTAGACTGACAAGCAAGGCAAAGTTTTGGATAAAAAAGCGACAGTAATTCGTCGCCCGGTTGGGAGATGAAAGTTTTCATTTGTTTAAAAATTTTCTGCACAAATGTAACCGCTTCGCTCCCTGCCTGCAGCAGGCAGGTCCCATGATATTTTTTAATCACACCCTTTTGTGAAATTTTTGATTAATAAATATCATGGTCGTTTCATTTGTTAAAATTTAAGGGTTATTTTCCGGCAAATTATGGGTTTTATGGGAAATTAGCAAGATCGTGAGGTATTCTACAATAAGACATGTGCCTCAAGTATTATCTATTCCTCTCAAATAACTTCCATATTTCCCTATTCCCTTGTTCCCTTATTCCATTGCAATTTAGATTTGTCTTTTTAGCCTAACCTGATTATATTTGCATTACGAAATTAGGGGCACTCTACACTCCTTATTGGCTAACCGCATACCAAAGCTTCCGGGTTCCGGAAGTTACACCCTCTTTCAGTTGTAAGTATTTTCAGAGTATTTGATCCATATTGAAATTATAATCTCATTATATTAATCATAATAATATGAAACGAGCCTTACTATTCTTAAGTTTTATTTTAACCTCTGCTCTGCTATTCGGCCAGGAACTGGATACTGATCTGTACAGAACCTATGATGGTTCTATGAATAATGTAGACAATCCGGAATGGGGCCAGGCAGGAACCAATTTGCAAAGAATTATCCCATCGGACTATACTGATGGTATTTCATCTCCGGCGGGATGGCTGCGATTTAATCCGAGAAAGATCAGTAACACGGTGTTTGCGCAGGATGATCCCATTTTTGACCCGGTTGGGTTGAGTGATTTTTGCTGGGTTTTTGGCCAGTTTATTGATCACGATATAGGGTTGACCCCTGATGGAAACGAGGACGTTTCCATTTCTGTTCAGGCAGGTGATGAATGGTTTGACCCTCTTGGGATGGGAACTGCTATGATCCATGTTCTCAGAAATGTTTACGATCCTGAGACAGGAACTTCTGATGAGAACCCAAGAGAGCATCCTAACATCATTACGGCATACATCGATGGTTCTGCAGTTTATGGCTCTGACCAGGAAAGAGCCGACTGGTTGAGAACTTTTTCAGGAGGAAAATTGCGTACTTCCGCAGGCAATATGCCCCCATTGAATACTACAACCGGAGAATGGTCAGGTGATGTTGACCCTGATGCTCCTGAAATGGCTAATGCTACCGGCATCAGTGATAAGGTCTATGTGGTTGGAGATGTGCGAGGCAATGAAAACGTATTGCTGCTTTCTTTTCATACCCTATTTGTCAGAGAACACAATCGTCTTTGCGAAGTGGTTGCTGCCAAAAACCCTGATTGGGATGACGAGCAAATTTATCAATATGCCCGTAAAATGGTAGGTGGGTTGATCCAATCCATCGTATATGATGAGTGGTTGCCAGAGATGGGCTTGGAGTTACCGGATTATACAGGATATGATCCAACTATTAATGCACAGCTTTCCAATACATTTACTGCTGCTGCATATCGTTTAGGGCACACCTTACTCAATGATGAGCTCAGAAGAATTGGTGAGGATGGCGCTGTGGTTGAACAAGGGCATATTGATCTTAAACACGCTTTCTTTAACCCATTTGCGGTTTTGGAAGTTGGCGGAATTGAGCCATACTTCAGAGGTATGGGAGTTCAGAAACAGCAAATGCTGGATGCCCGGGTAGTCAATGCAGTTAGAAACTTCCTTTTTGGCCCTCCGGGCGCCGGAGGTCTGGATCTGGCTTCTATCAATATTCAGCGCGGAAGAGAAAGAGGGTTGCCGGATTTTAATACAGTTCGCGAATCACTTGGATTTGAACCATATACAAATTGGCTTGACATCAACCCTGATTATCTCGTTTATGACAGGCTCCATGATGTCTATCAACTCCATGATATTGACCCATGGGTAGGGATGGTTGCCGAGGAACCACTTCCAGGAACTATTTTTGGGGAAACGGTTAAAAAATTCATGGAAATCACTTTCCTTGGATTGAGAGATGGTGATCGTTTTTATTATGAGAACGACCCTGTTTTGGAAGAGGAGGACAAGACGTGGATCAAAACAACTACCCTCCATGATATCATTATGATGAATACAGGTGTGACCATCATGCAGAGTAATGTATTTGAAGCCATGCCTTACGAGGAAATCTGTGATCACCTGGATGTTGATCTTACTGTGGATGTCTATACCACACAAGGCGTACCTGTGCCGGAAGTCAGCGTGGATTTTCAACACGATGATGCTACTTTCAGCACATCTGGTCTGATTGACGGGACATTGAGTTTGACCCAGATTCCAGGTTGCGGAGCCGAGTCTTTGGTATTATTCAAAGATGGTGACCTGTTGGATGGAGTGACTACTTTTGACCTTGTATTGATGTCTAAACATATCCTTGGCATTGATCCACTGGATACACCCTACCAATATATTGCTTCAGACGTGAACAACAGCGGATCTATCACTACTTCAGATATCATCAATGTTAGAAAAGCAATTCTCGGATTGGTTGAAACCTTTAATAATAATACCTCCTGGAGGCTGGTACCTGCTTATATCGATTTTGATGAACCTTCAGACGCGTTGGTGGGAGGCTGGGATTCTACAGTTGATTTCGACGGATTGTTGAGTATGAATTACGAGGCAGGTTTCATTGCCGTGAAGATCGGGGATGTAAATGAAAGCCTTGACCTTTCTACAGATGGCATTATTGACGAAAGGTTTGCAGGAGAAGGTATGCAACTTCAATTGGAAGAGGCACAGCTTTCAAAGGGGGCTACATATACCGTTGATTTTTATGGTCAGAGTGATCGTATGATTGCGGGTTACCAGTTTGCTTTGAATTACAATGCGGCTGCCCTGAATCTTACAAGGATCGACAGTCACCTGGAAGATCTTTCTGAAGAAAACTTCGGAATAGATGAGTTAACCGGTGTCATTGCAACGAGCTGGAACCAGATGGGTGCTGAGGAGGTTTTCAAACCTGGTCAGAAAATATTCTCCCTGATTTTTGAAGTAAAAGAATCAGGAAAAGTGTCTGATTACATTTCTTTCAATGACAGAGCCCTGGTTCCTGAAGCTTATGATGCAGGACTGAACACAGGTGAAGTGTCCATGGAGTTCGTAACTCAGCAAGCTATAGGATCTGAATTTGCATTATACCAGAATCAACCGAATCCATTTGGTGTTAAAACGACCATTCCGTTCTATCTGCCAGAGGATGATCAGGTGAGTTTTACGATATTTGATGTTTCAGGGAAAGTGTTTTATACATCAAATAGTTCCTTGACCAAAGGTCATCATCAATTTGAGATTTCTCGTGATGATTTACCTGAGACTGGCGTATTCTTCTATCAGGTAGCCACCAGTAAAGGCAATCAAACAAGAAGAATGATCCTTGCAGAATAAAAATGACAAACTGTAGCTCACAGGACTTTTCGAGCTAAAAAAAAGGGGTGCTGAATTTCAGTACCCCTTTTTTTATATCTTTGAATGGACCATTACTGAACAAAATCAATTTACTATGAAGAGTAAAAAGAACATCCTATCCTGGATCGTCAGGGTTGTTGCAGCCGTGATTTTATTGCAAACGCTGTATTTTAAATTTACCGGTCATGAAGACAGTGTGTATATCTTTTCCGAATTAGGCCTTGAGCCAGGAGGACGTATTGCTATTGGTGTTTTTGAGTTGATAACAGCAATATTGTTGATCCTGCCTCGTACAGCAGGTATCGGGGCTGTTCTGGGACTTGGGGTAATAAGTGGTGCAATTTTCTCACACCTGACTCAATTGGGTATTGAAGTCAAAGGCGATGGAGGTACCTTGTTCTACCTTGCGGTAGCCGTATTCGTTTGCTGCCTGATTGCAGCCATTTTACACCGCAAGGAAATACCTGTGATCAAGAAATTTTTCCAGGGATAATTGATACTGTTTTTTGAGTTACGAGTTGTTTATTTCATTATTACGGCTTTTTTGTAGAAAAGAAAGTCCAGTTTCGAAATAATGAAAACACGTAAACTACCTCCTGAAAATGTAGGCAGACTCGAACCAGCAACCAGTAACCAGCAACCAGCAACCAGTACCTTGAATTAATCAATAAACTCTTCTGCTTTAAGCACATTAATACTTATAGTGGCCAGGTCAGAATTTGGATATTTGGTTTGTAAAGATGGAACCGGATGTAATCCTGCTGCTTCAGCCGCCTTTAAGAAACAATCGAGTTCCAGAATGTACTGATCCGAAAAGCCGTGAGTAGCATCGTAGGCAGTCACCGCAGTTCTGCCGATGTTTTTGGCTGCTAATTCCGGTGCAATTGTGTGCAATTCGATCACCAGTAATCCGAACCTTCTGACATAAGGTGTCCATTTTCCTAAATGTTGTACCAGGTTATCAACGACCTCTGCGTTATTGATACGTTTACCCCGGAAGGCAAAGGCTCCGCTGGATAAACTTACCGGAGCCTCACTTTTTTCGGGCTCAGAATAGATTCTGTTATGGTCCAGGAAGGAGCGTACATTCAGTAAGTCTCCCAGGTTGATGTCATAATTTTCTTTGAGTTGTTTGGCTAGGAGGTCAGGATTGCCAATATCTCCCCAGACCACTTTGGCCCAGATACCGGACTGGTTGAGTGTATCCCTCGTCGCGGTCAAAGCAGCTTCGTTGTAATCCGAACCGACGATGAAAAGGGGGTGTTCACTCAGCATTTTTCCGCGTCTGGTTTTCGCCCAGATCACTTCGAAGATGTGAACCAGCAAAGCACCGTTTCCGCATCCCATATCTGCAAATCCGATGGGTTGTTCCTCAATAGGTTTGTCAAAAAGCTCAATGATGATCTCGTCGATCTTTTGGAAATAGGTCGCATGAGCTCCACCGCTTCCCCATACGTTCATACTTCGATCCACATGTAATTCGGGACTGCCTTCCGGTTTGTTCCATAAAATGGTTGGATCCCCGAAAATGAGTTCTTTCAGGTGCATGAAGGTTGGCAGGTAAGAAACGGTAACGCCATAAGCACTTGCCCTTTTGGCGTAAAATAAGCCGGTGTCCGTAAAGTTGAAAATGCCATTCTTTTCTGAAAACCATCCAAGGAATGCAAACAGGTCGATGATGGTTTTCATTTGTTCATGATGACGACTGAACTCCTCAGTTTTAAAAGGAGCAAGACTGAAATACCTGTGAAACATCCCATTAATACCCAAAGACACAATCAGCGGTCCGGCTATTAATCCTTCAATATGATTCAGGATCTGGTCCCGGACTTCTTTTTCAGTTTCGTCCCTGGCCGGTTCAATGCCATAGGCATTTTTTTGTTGTTCAATCAATACCCTTAATTGCCGGAAACTCTCCGGGTCAAAACCGTCCTGGATGAAATTTTCCAATTTGACAGCATAAGGTATAAAACGGACGGATGATTCATAGAGTGGGATGTATTTTAGTGCAATCTCCCCTTTAGGGGTGATTTTGAATTGGATATCTGCACCATCATTCTCGACCCGCTGCGTCAACCAGCCTTGCGAACACAAAACACGTAGTGCGACGTTCAGGTAACCTTCATTGCAATGGAATTGCTTGGCAATGGAAAGCAGGTTTGATTCTTTTTTGTTAGCAATATGATCGAGAATTCCAGACTGGAATAAAGTAAAAGCTGTAGGAGCGGTTACGATACCGTCGAGATGACGGAATAGTCTGGAACGCAGCATTGAACGTTCCTGTTTGGTTAGCGCCATTGGTTAGGTTTTAAATATTTAGGTCCTAAATATAGATAATGATCTTTATATGGGCAAGTGTCTGGTGTTTAGTCCTCAGTCGGCAGTCTTCAGTTTTGCACTCTGAACCCTGCACTTTGCATTTTTAATCCTACCAGACCTTTTACAACAAAGACATCTCCTTCGCCAGTTCTGCAGCCAGCTTGGCGTTGTTGTAGACAAGTTGGATGTTGGAGAAAAGGCTGTTTCCGGAGGTTATGGATTCAACTTTTGCCAGGAGGAAAGGAGTGATGTGTTTCCCTTTAATGCCTTGTTCTTCTGCGTGAGCCAGTGCCTTTTCAATGGCTTCGTTGATGATTTCTGGGTCCATGCTGTAGGCTTCCGGGATTGGGATTGGCAATAACCATGCCTCCCTGGAGACCTAAGTCCCATTTGGCAGTAAGCGCCTTGGCGAGAATCTTTAACGTCATCAACTTTATAATCAACAGGTAATCTGCTTTTGCGGGTATAAAATGCCGGCAATTCATTGGTCCCGAATCCGACAACGGGAACGCCTTTGGTTTCCAGGTATTCCATGGTGAGTTCGAGATCGAGGATGGATTTGACTCCTGCACAGATCACAGCTACATTCGTTTGAGCCAATTCTTCCAGGTCAGCTGAAATGTCCATGGATTGCGCTCCTCCCCGGTGAACCCCGCCAATACCTCCTGTTGCAAAAACTCTGATACCGGCAAGGTTAGCGATGATCATAGTGGAAGCGACAGTGGTGGCTCCGTCGAATTGGTTGGCTATGATGAAAGGGATATCCCTGCGGCTGGTCTTTCTGACCAGTGTTCCCTGTTGGCCAAGGTAGTCTATTTCTTCTGCAGAAATCCCGACTTTCAAAGTGCCCTTTATTATGGCAATGGTGGCTGGAATAGCTCCATTGTCTCTTACTACTTGTTCGACCTTTAGCGCTGTCTCTACATTTTTGGGATAGGGCATGCCGTGGGAGATAATGGTGGATTCAAGTGCTACGACAGGTTGACCATTGTCAAGAGCGTCCTGCACTTCTTTACTGATCCGGAGATGTTCTTTTGTCATATAAATTGTTCGTTTTAAAGTTGCTCCATATATGTTGTAAGCAATGCTTCAGAGATTTCCGGGTTTACCGCTTTTGTGCTTTTCAGGGCTATGGCGGCTGCAGCGAGTCCGGAATAGGCGCATTTGATAATTGGCTGGTGATGGATGCTGGCAAAGGCAATTCCCGACATGAAAGCATCACCGGCTCCGGTGGTATTTTTGACTTCAACCATCAGTGGTTTTGCCCAGCCCATATCATTTTTGTCGCTGTAAAAAACACCATCCGCTCCAGCGGTTATGAAAATGCGTTCAAGACCCTGGTCAATCATTTTTTCAGCCGCGAATTTAAAATCTTCTTTGGTGTTCAAGGTTATTCCTGTCAGTAATTCCGCTTCATATTTATTGGCTTTGATACTGTGGAAATTTCCGTAAAAGGATTTGACCTTTTCTGCCAGTTTCATAGATACAAGATCGAGGTATACCTGGGGCAATGAAGGGTTTTCCGATAACCATTTGAGAGTGGCTTTGGGGATGTTGGTGTCTGCTATAATGATGCTGGCATCTTCCAGGATTTCCTGGCGGTTCTTAAGACAATTAATGTCCAGTTTTTGAATGATGTCGAGAGCAGCAATACCGGTGTGCAGATCGTGATCTTTATCGAGGATAGCGAGAAAAGTGGCAGCTTTCCCTCCTTTGATATGAAGACAATGAGAAAGTTCAATTCCGGATTGTAAGGCATCCGCAATCAACATTTTGGAGAAAGGGTCGTCGCCAAAAGCGGTGATGAGGCTTGTGGGTATGCCCAGGCGAGTGAGATTTTCGGCGATATTCCTGCCAACGCCTCCGGGAGCTTCTTTCCAGCTGCCGGGAACAGAGTCGGCTATTTTAATATCATAATTGGTGAACCCCATGAGGTCCATGATGGCTGCTCCGACAATGCAAATATGGTTTTCGACTTTTTTCATCTCGAATTTTTGTGCGCCACGAACCTGCCTTCCTGAGGTCAGCAGACAGGTGCACGAATGATTTTTGGGAAAATATACTTAAATTGCTTTTGAAATCACCGAAATAAAAATAACACTTTAAATAGTAAAAATGCAGGCATTTAAGCGCTTATTTCCAAAGCCCGGGGCAATCATAGCCATGATCCATGTACGTGCCCTTCCAGGAACACCCGGATATGATGGAAACGATGAACTTATTTTAGAGCAGGCGATAAAAGAGGCGGAGATGTATGCTGCTGCTGGCGTGGATGGTATTGGCATCGAAAATATGCACGATACACCTTATGTGCGTTATGAAGTCGGTCCGGAGATAACGGCTATGATGGCAGTTGTCGGGCGGGCGGTGAAACAAGCTTCAGGTCTGCCATGCGGAGTACAGGTGTTAGCCGGTGCAAACGAGGCTGCATTAGCGGTGGCAAAAGCAGGTGGATTAGACTTTGTAAGAGCTGAAGGTTTTGTTTTTGCGCATGTGGCTGATGAAGGGTTGATAGAGTCGAGTGCCGGAAAGTTGCTGAGATATCGAAAGCAAATTGATGCCGAGTATGTTTTGGTCTTTACGGATGTGAAAAAGAAACACAGTTCTCATGCTATTACCTCAGATGTGGATATTGCAGAAACTGCCAAAGCTGCTGCATTCTTCCGGAGCGATGGCGTGATCATTACCGGGTTAGAAACTGCTACGGCTGCTGATCCTGCCGATGTTCAAGCAGCAAAAGAGGCGGCAAAGATACCGGTTTTGATAGGATCGGGAATAACGGTAGATAATGTTGGGCAGTTTTTGCCCATCAGTGACGGAATGATCGTTGGCTCTCATTTCAAGGAAAATGGCCACTGGGCAAATGCTATAGATGAAGAGCGATTGAATAGGTTTATGGAAGAAGTCAGGAGACTAAGGGAGTAGAAACCTTGTTTCCTTGAAAAAAAATCCCGAATCCTGCCTTTCGGCAAAATTCGGGATGAAATTGTATATTATGCTAAACGTTAGGGAGAACCCTTAACGTTGATTATTCAGCAACCAGTTCGAAAGTAACTTCTGGTCGAACTTCTCTGTGCAGGTTAAGGGTAGCTTTGTAGCTTCCGATTTCCTTTACATCTTCAGGAAGTTCAATTTTCTTCTTGTCTACTTCGATACCGAATTGAGTTTGCAGTTCCTGAGAAAATTGCAGGGTAGTGACACTACCGAAAATTTTACCGCTGGTTCCTGCTTTGGCGCCGATCTTGAGGGTTTTACCTTCAATTGAAGCAGCCATTTCCTGATAAGTAGAGAGCATTTTTTCCTCCATTGCCGCTTCACGATTCTTCAGATCAGTCAGTCTGCGGCGGTTGGTATCGTTGGCGATCAATGCCATTCCCTGAGGGATGAGGTAGTTGCGTGCAAAACCATCCTTAACAGTAACGATGGTGTACTTGTCGCCTACCTTTTCTACATCCTGGAGCATTATGATATCCATTATTATAATTTTTTTAGATGAATGAAATCCGGCTTTTAAACCGGAAGGCATATTCGAACCGATGCTTATTTGAGCAAGTCGGTTACATATGGCAACATTGCCAGGTGACGCGCACGTTTGATCGCTGTAGAAACTTTACGCTGGTACTTCAGTGAGTTACCGGTAATGCGACGTGGCAGGATCTTACCTTGCTCGTTTACAAACTGGAGCAGGAAGTCAGGATCCTTGTAATCAATGTGCTTGATCCCGTATTTGCGGAAGCGGCAGTATTTTTTACGCTGCTGGCCGATCTTGGGATTGCTTAGAAATTTTATATCATCTCTTGAAGCCATTTTTTTAATTTTTTTGAGCTAACAAATAATTTGGAAATTAATCTTCAGTTCCCTCGTCTGCTTTAGTTTCTTTAGCAGGAGCTTCGGGAGCTTTTTCTTCAACAGCTGCAGGTGCTTCTTTTTTCACAGGAGCTTCAGCCTTTGGAGCTTCTTTAGCAGGAGCCGATTTTCTATCGTCTCTCTTTCTGTCCCTGTTGTCACGACCTCTTCTGTTGTCAGATTTGGTTTCCTTTTTCTTTACTTCAACTTTTCCGATCAAACCGTTACGTTTGTCATCGTTGTACTTAACACCGTATTTATCCAATGCTACGGTGAGGAAGCGCATGATTCTCTCATCACGACGCAATGCCAGCTCAACTTTGTCGATCATTGTTCCGTCAGTTGCTGAAAATTCCACGCTGTAGTAAACGCCTGAGTTGCGTTTTTTGATAGGATAAGCCAATGTACGGAGGCCCATCTCATCTACGTGAACTATCGTGCAACCTTCTTTCTCAAGTTGATCGATATATGTCTGAGCTGTCGCTTTAATTTCATCGCCGGACAGCACTGGATCGACGATAAAAGTTACTTCATAATTTCTCATAAAATCAGACATTAATTTTTTTAAAAATGTAAAACGGCTGCAAAGATAAGCAAAAGAATGGAAGTTTTACACGGTTTTGAGAAAAAATATAAGTCTTTTTTTTGAGGAAAGATTTGGGTTTCAATTAGTTGTGAGAGCTGTGTCACTCAGGAGTAAATTTATGGAAGGTCGGGATGCCAGTCAGCCGATTCCTGGTACTTGGGCAAATGGTAAAACGATGTGTTGACCCAGATGGAAAGTGTTAAAGTTTGGATTTTTAAGTCACGTTTACTGATCTCGTGGCTTTTATATTATGGGGGCTGGGGCAGTGAGGGCCTCACTCTAAGTGAGGCCCTCACTGAGCTTGCCCGGACCTCCGGGATTTCCGAAACCCAGAGGTCCGGGTTCCCAAAAGCAAATCCCTTCTGTTATTTTTTCTCAACCACATTCATTTAATTATTTTAGCCAACTAAATGCCCTTAAAAAGTTTTGTTTCAGGAAGCTTTTATTTAATATTTATTGCATGATTTGGGCAGAATGCAATTATTTTTGAAAAAATAAACCATGTTCCCAAATTTTAATACTGGAATATTGAAACTTGTCTTTTGGCTGCCGTTATTATTGCTTTTTTTAAATTCCTGTTCCAATGTAACCGGAGGCAATGCAGTGGATGGCAGCCATCTCTCCGGCGATATTGTTCCCGAAAAGGTAGATTTTAATTTTCATGTAAAACCCATCCTGTCGGATCGTTGCTTTAAATGCCATGGACCGGATGAGAAGAAAGTAGAGGCTGGCCTTGCTTTTCATCTGAAGGAAAAGGCCTTTGTCGCTTTGGGGGAGGAAAAGGATCATTTTGCTATAGTTCCTGGAGATGTGGAGAACAGCACTTTGCTTCATCGTATTTTTTCGGAAAACAATGATGAACTCATGCCGCCACCTGAATCCAACCTGGTTTTATTACCACACGAAAAAGAAATTCTGAAAAAATGGATTGCACAAGGGGCTGAATGGAAGCAACATTGGGCCTTTTCTCCTCCCAAAACAGTAGACATTCCTACCGTTCGTAATGAAGCCTGGGTAACTAATGATATAGACAAATTCATTCTGGAAAAGCTTGAGGAACGAAAGCTCGATCCTTCAGACCGTGCACAACCGGAAAAGACCCTAAGGAGATTGAGCTTTGACCTGACAGGCCTTCCTCCTTCTTTGGAGGATATAGAAAAGTTTCGTGCTGATCCTTCAGACGAACAATATGAAAAATTCGTGGATGCTTATCTCAACTCAGATGCTTATGCAGAACGCATGGCCTCTGATTGGCTGGACCTTGCAAGATATGCCGACACCCATGGCTATCAGGATGATCTGGAGCGCATCATGTGGCCATGGCGGGATTGGGTGATCCATGCTTTTCGAAAAAACATGCCTTATGATCAGTTTGTGACGTGGCAGCTGGCAGGGGATCTGCTGCCCAATGCTACTAAGGAACAAATTGTCGCAACGGCCTTTAATCGCAATCATAAAATTACCCAGGAGGGAGGAGTTATTCCTGAAGAGTACCGTGCTGAATATGTAACTGACCGGACTAATACTTTTGGAACGGCATTCCTTGGTCTTACCCTTGAATGCGCCAAGTGCCATGATCACAAATATGACCCCATCAGTCAGAAAGAGTATTTCCAGTTGTTCAGCTATTTTAACAATATTGCTGAAAAGGGCCTAATTGAAAACTATGGAGATATTCCAAAACCTTATATCAACATTACCCAGAAAGACATTGAGGAATCATTGGCTTTTATCAATAATATTGATTCTCTGGAAGAAATTCCTTTGCTGGTCATGAAAGACCGGGATGAGCCGAGGGAGACTTTTGTTTTAGACAGGGGATTGTACGACAAGCCAACTGAACAGGTCGAACAAGGTGTACCTTCATTGGGCAATTCTGAAAAAAATGAAATCGGGAATGACCGTTTGGCACTGGCGAAATGGCTGTTTGAAGACGATCACCCGCTAACTTCCAGGGTTTTGGTCAACCGAATATGGATGCAGTTATTTGACCGGGGTCTGGTGCATCCTGCCATTGATTTTGGAAACCAGGGCGCTTTGCCCACACATCCGGAATTGATGGATTTTCTGGCCATTAAATTCCGGGAAGAAGGGTGGGATCTCCATAAACTCATCAAATACATTGTGATGTCCTCGACCTATCGGCAATCAGCCAGACAAACTGCTGAATTGAGGCAAGCCGATCCGGAAAATAAATGGCTGGCCAGAGCTCCCAGGGCAAGGTTGACTGCAGAAATGATCCGCGACCATGCACTTTGTATCAGTGATTTGTTGGTCAGAGAAGTGGGAGGCCCGAGTGTCAAACCTTTTCAACCTCCCGGGCTTTGGAACGAAACGACTGGCGGAGGCGGAGGTAGTACGGCCAGATATGTGCAGGATGAGGGAGAGAAAAATTATCGAAGAAGTTTATATACTTTCTGGAAAAGAACAGTACCTCCTCCCAATATGATGACTTTTGATACACCCTCCCGGGACTTATGTGCAGCTCAGCGGGAAAATACCAGTACGCCCTTACAGGCCTTGGTTCTGTTGAATGATCCGCAATTCCTCGAAGCTTGTATGGCTATGGCTTTTAACGCCATGAAGCAATCGGAAGGCGAACCCGGAGCAGCAATAACACATATGTTTACGCTGGCAACATCCAGAGCTCCGAGTGATGAAGAATTCGATGCCTTATTATCCCTTTTTGAAGAAGAATATCAAAGGTTCCGGGATGCTCCTGATGAAGCAAAAGCATATCTGGATGCAAATGTGTTCCAGGTTTCAGAGGAAATAGAACAGCCGCAATTGGCTTCTTATACTTTTCTGGCTAACACCATTTTTAACCTCGATGAAACCATCCGTAAAAATTAAAAAGCATGCAAAACCCTATTGATGAACGGTCTTATTTAATGAATCGCCGGGCTTTTTTGGCTAAAACAAGCGTCGGGATCGGTACTGCTGCCCTGGCTTCTATATTAGGAACAGGGCTAACTGGTTGTAGCAAACCATCAGCTGAGGAAGTAGTTAAAGCTTCGGTAAATGGAATGCTGAAAAATCCTCACTTTGCTCCAAAAGCCAAGCGGGTGATCTATCTTTTTCAGAGTGGAGGCCCATCTCAACTGGAATTGTTTGATTACAAACCTCTGCTCACCAAAATGAGAGGACAGGATCTTCCTGAATCCATTCGACAAGGGCAGCGGTTGACAGGTATGACATCGGGACAGGATTCCTTCCCCCTGGCAGATTCCCTTTTTAAGTTCAAACAACATGGTCAGAGCGGAGCATGGATGAGTGAATTATTGCCTTACACTTCAAAAGTGGTTGATGATCTCTGCATAGTTAAATCCATGCACACTGAAGCCATAAACCACGATCCGGCCATTACTTTTTTCCAAACAGGGTCCCAGCAACCTGGCCGCCCGGCCATGGGCTCCTGGTTGAGTTACGGTCTCGGGAGTGAAAATGAAAATTTACCGGCTTTCTGTGTCTTGCTCTCAAGGGGAACCGGAAGACCGTTTGGTCAGCCATTGTACTCCCGGTTATGGGGTAATGGTTTTTTACATTCCTTGCACCAGGGCGTTCAGTTTCGTTCGGGAAAGGATCCGGTATTATACCTGAAAGACCCGGAAGGATTACCTAAAATGAGCCGCCGAAAAATGTTGGACAAGATCGCAGCCCTGAATCAAAAACAATACGATGAATACGGAGATCCGGAAATTCAGAGCCGCATAGCCCAATATGAAATGGCCTATAAAATGCAAACCTCTGTTCCAGATCTTATGGATGTTTCCGATGAGCCGGACAGTATTTATCGAATGTACGGCCCGGACTCCACCCAGCCCGGAACTTTTGCTGCCAATTGTCTGCTGGCAAGGCGCCTGGCAGAAAGAGGTGTTCGATTTATTCAGCTCTACCATATGGGATGGGATGCACATTTCAACCTACCGTCCCAGATACGCGGACAGGCGAGGGATGTTGATCAGGCCTCGGCTGCATTAATTACGGATCTGAAACAAAGAGGTATGCTGGAAGATACTCTTGTTATCTGGGGAGGAGAGTTTGGTCGGACCAACTATTCTCAAGGTGTTTTAACAGATGTTGATTACGGAAGGGATCACCACCCGAGGTGTTTTACCATTTGGATGGCAGGAGGAGGCATCAAGCCCGGGACCGTTTACGGCGAAACGGATGAGTTTGGGTATAACATCGTTTCCAATCCGGTTCATGTGCACGATTTCCAGGCGACGTTGTTACATCAGTTGGGAATCGATCATGAAAAACTGACTTATAAATACCAGGGTAGAAGATTCAGGTTAACTGATGTGAGCGGAGAAGTGGTTCATGACTTGCTAGCCTAAACTTCTACATTGGATATTGGATATTCTGCGGTTCTGCGGTTCTGTCTGGTTTGTCGAAATGGCATTTGATTTCAAAATTGTCATTCAGTGGAGGAACCGCAAAATATCGAATGTAGAACTTAGAGCATATTAAACCTTGAGATTTTTTCTAATCCACAACATCCAACCTTGCTATTATGCAAAGAAGAAAATTCATAAGATCCGCCTCCGGACTTTTGCTGGCAGTACCATTGGGCGTTTCGGTATTTGATTTTGAAAAGGCTGTTTTTAGAAAAGATCTGATTGTCGGGCACAATGACTACCGCTATAAGGTTGATATGACATGGGGAAATTTGGATTCTAAAAAGATACCGGTTAAAGACTGCCATGAAATGGTGATGGATTCCAGGGGCAGGATCGTGCTTTTGACCAATCATACCAAAAATAATATCATCATTTACAACAAGGATGGAGAGGTATCAAAAAACCTGGGGCACCGAATTTCCCGGTGCGCATGGACTGACACTTGAAGCATGAAGGCGGAGAGGACATGTTATACATAACGGATACGGAAAGGACATGAGGTCATCAAAACAACCATTGATGGGAAGGTCGTCAAAATTTTCCCCTATCCTGCAGATTTTGAACCATTATCAGCAAGCTTCGCAATACATCCCTACCGAAACGGCCATTGCTGAAAACGGAGATATCTATGTGGCTGACGGTTATGGAGGCCAATACATTTTGCATTACAATGCTAAAGGAGAACTCCTGAATACCTTTGGTGGCCCCGGGGAGGAAGAGGATAAATTCTATAATGCTCATGGTATTTGTATTGATACCAGAACGGAAGAGCCGACTTTACTTATTACAGCAAGACAGCAGAACAAATTAAAGAGGTTCACTACGAAGGGAGAATGGCTGGAAAATATCGATTTACCCGGAGCCTATATTTGCCGACCGGTAATCAAGGGTGAAAATGTATACCTGGCAACCATTTGGTCGGGAGATGGAGCTTCCAATACCGGTTTTATTTCCGTTTTGGATAAGGATAATCAACTTGTATCGGCTCCGGGAGGTAATATGCCACAGTATCACGATGGTCAGTTGGATCCGGTATATCAGACCCTTAAACTATTCAAACACCCTCACGATGTCTGTGTAGATGAAGATGAAAACCTTTATGTGGCTCAATGGAATGCCGGAAATGTTTATCCATTTAAAATGATGAGGATATGAGCAGAAGAAATACACAGGCCATTTTAGTGTTTTTGGTTTTGCCTTTCCTCTGTAATTCTCAAAATGACACAACGACTTTTGTTCAGGCAGAAGCCATTCAGTTGTCATCACCCATTGCCCATTATGGTTCGACATTATTTGCAGATTCCATAGCTTTATCCTTTGCTCCGGGCCAGCCTGGAAGTGAGGTGCGATATACTGTCGACGGCAATGAGCCAGGGCAAGGTTCTCCGGTTTTTTCAGGGAAACAATTTTTCAAATCCAGTACCTTGATCAAAGCCGCCGCTTTTCATCCTGATTTTCGCCCAAGCGAATCCATTGAAATAGATTTTGTGCAAGTGTCAAGGGTAACAGATGTAAAAAGTATCCAATTGATAACAGATCCTAATGAACAATACAAAGGAGGAGGTGCAGAATCTTTGATCGATCTAAGAAAAGGCGACTTGAATTTCAGAGATCCGGTCTGGATGGGATTTTCAGAAGGTCCTGATTGAAGTGGTCATTGATTTTAAAAATCCTCGCAAAATCAAAAAAGTTATCGTAAGTACTATGACAAATCAGGGAGCCTGGATATTTTTACCTGAGAAGATAGAAGTTGAGACGGAAAATGGAATTTTTGTGGGTCAGGTTGAATCACCGGGTCAAGAAGTGGCGGGCAAATTATCCTATGAAGTTGTCAGGTGCAACCAGGTAATTACCAAACACCTGCGCATTCGCATTGTTCCGCTAAGTACCATACCGGAGTGGCATCCCGGGGCAGGATATTCACCCTGGTTTTTTATGGATGAAATAATAATCAAATGACAGAAGTGCTACATTTTATTGGGCGTTTACATCCATTGTTGGTCCATCTGCCTATCGGCATACTCGTGATGGCTGCGTTACTCGATATCTTTGGCAGAAGGAAAAAGTTCCAGGCCCTGGGTACGGTGGTTCCCTTTGTGTTGCTGGTAGGAGCAACCAGCTCGGTAATAACCCTCATTTCGGGATGGTTAATTCCCAAAAATGGTCAATATGATGAAATCCTGCTCAATTATCATTTTTGGTCTGCCCTAGCTTTGACGGTTGGTGTTTTCATACTTTATTTTATCTCACAGGGGGATAAGCCTAAAAGAGCCAGGAAGTTTTATGTGCCATTTTTTATTTTGGTAATGTTATTATTAACGGTTACCGGCCATTTTGGCGGAAGCCTTACGCACGGGAGTAATTATTTGTTTGAATCTTCCTCCGAAGGCGCATTGATCGAAGAGGAAGTAGAGGATATTAAGGTGTTCGATCAGGTTGTCACCCAAATTTTTGATAAAAAATGCAATGCCTGCCACAACCCGGGAAAGATCAAAGGTGATTTATTGCTAACCTCCAGAGAAGGGATTTTAAAGGGAGGAAAAAGCGGTGCATTCCTGATGTCACATGAAACGGGAAAAAGCCTGGCCATTGAAAGGATCGACATTCCCAAAACAGAGAAAAAACACATGCCACCCAAAGGCAAGGCCCAGCTTACTCATGATGAAGAAAAGTTGTTGAAATGGTGGATAAACCAGGGAGCGGATTTTGATAAAACAGCAGGTGAACTCGAGGCTCCTGAAGACATTTTAGCTATTTTGGAAAAATACAGATCTGTAAAAAGCCATTTGCCCGTCGATCATCTAAAGCCAGTAGCAGAAAAAAGGCTTGAAAGCCTGCGCTCAATGGGTGTGGTACTGAATCCGCAGGACGAAGAAGGCATTTTGTACGAAGCGGTTTTTGCTCTGGATACCAATGTGACAAAGGAAAAGTTGAAAGGACTAAAAAAGATCAAAGAGCACATCGTCAAAATGAATTTTTTGTCCACTAATCTCAATGACGATCTACTAAATGAACTCAAGGCTTTCAAAAACCTGCAAAAACTTGATCTGCAGCAGACCGAAATTACCTCTTCAGGATTATCTGTTTTGCAAAATTTTAAACACCTGGAATCACTCAATTTGTATGCAACGAACGTTGACGATGAGGTAATTCCGATACTGGCTGATTTGCCAACTTTGAAAAATGTTTATTTGTGGCAAAGTAGGATGACTCCGCAAGGTGTGGATACTTTACAGGTACAAAAACCTCGCCTCAATGTTTTTTATTCCATTGATAAAAGTCTGTTGAGTGATGCCCGGTTAAAACCTCCGGTTTTTGCAACTACCCAGGATCTGTTTAAGGATACCCTCTCTGTTGCTTTTGAAAAGGTCTTTAAAGGCGTGAAAGTTTTCTACACGCTGGATGGCAGCGATCCTGATACCAATGCTACCCTTTATGAAAAGCCATTCCTGATCGATAAGACTACCCAGGTGAGGACAATGGCTTCCAAAGAAGGATGGGAACAAAGCGAGGTTTCCGAAAAGGTCTTCGCTGAAGTCAGATTACAGGTGCCGGTAATTCAACTCAGTCAACCTCCAAATGATAGTTATAAGGCTGACGGAGCAAAAACCCTGACCGATTTTACCAGAGGAGGTGAGCGTTTTTCCGAAGGTGGTTGGCTTGGTTATCAAGGACAGCATTTGACGGTTACGCTTGATCTTGGTAAACAAGAAACACTTTCCAGTGTAACGGTTGGAGCACTGGAGGATGTGGGTTCCTACATTTTTTATCCAAAAGCAATAGAAGTGCAGGTTGCCGGAGAGGATATGGTGTTTAATAAGGTTGGAGAAAAAGAAATTCCTACGGCGACTGAGCCGCATCCTTCAGAGATTAGTAATTTCCTTTTGACCTTTGCCGAAAGTGAAGCCAGATATGTAAAGGTTTTAATAAAGAGTAATCTGGAAAATCCATCATGGCATCCTGCCCCCGGAGCAAAATGCTGGATTTTTGTAGATGAGATTGTTTTGAATTAGGAGTTTTATTATTTAAGGATAAAAGGCACGCAGATAACGCAGATATTCGCAGATGGAATAAATTAATATGCCGACGTTTTATCTCCCGTACTTTTTTTTGAAATACATATGGGGATAAACCATTTGATCAGCGTGTATCTGCGCAATCAGCGTGAAATCGAAAATGAACTTTTGCTCAAAAAAAGACTTTATTCTTAGCTCAACCAGTTATAAACGACGAAGCTCGACAGATAGGCCAGCCCGGTCATGAAAAAGAATTGAAGGGTGGCCCATTTCCAACTGCCGGTTTCTTTTTTAACCACGGCAAGCGTTCCCATACACATCATGGCGAAAACATAAAAGATCAGCAGGGATACAGAGGTGGCTGTATTGTACACAGCTTCTCCGGTGATCGGATTTCGTTCCCTGGCCATTTGCTCTCGAACGGAGAACTCTTCTGCGTCACTGCCTATGCTGTAAATGGTGGCCATTGTACCTACGAAAACTTCCCGGGCCGCAAAGGAAGTGATGATGGCAATACCCATTTTCCAGTCAAATCCCAATGGTTGAACCGCCGGTTCAATGGCTTTGCCGAGCAATCCCGCAAAGGAAGCTTCGAGCTTTTTGGAAGCGATAAGGTTTTCTGTATCTGATTCGCTAAGTTGCTCAGTAGCTGCAAAAGTTATGGCTTCCTGTTCTGCAGCTTGCATTTTTCCTGTCGGACCAAAATTGGCTAAAACCCAAAGGATGATGGAAATAAACAAAATGATCTTTCCCGCTTCCATGACAAAGGCCCGAACCTTATCCCAAACGTTTAACCCTACATTTCGTATCATAGGTAATTTGTAGTCCGGCAATTCGAGCATCAGGAAACTGTATTCGTTCTTTTTAAGCACCCATTTAAAAATGAGCGCAAAAATCAATGCAAAAATGATTCCCAGCAAATAAAGCCCCATAAAGGCCAGGGCCTGGAGGTTGAAAATTCCGCCAACGGTTTTCGCCGGAAAGGCAAAAGCTATCAGTACCGTATAAACAGGTATTCTTGCTGAACAACTGATCAATGGCGTTATCAAAATGGTTATTAATCGTTCTTTCCAATTGCTGATAGTGCGGGTACTCATGATGGCCGGGATAGCACAGGCACTACTGGAGATCAGGGCAATAAGACTCCGGCCATTGAGGCCGAACTTTTGCATGATACTGTCGAATAAGTATACCACCCGAGCCATATATCCTGCTTCTTCCAGCAACGAAATCAGGAAGAAAAGTATCGCGATCTGAGGAACAAAAACCAATATCCCGCCGAGTCCTGCAAGCACACCATCCGTTAACAGATGGGTGAACCAATGGTCAGGCATATTATTATTCAGAAAATCCACCACCCATCCGAAACCGGCATCTATCCAGTCCATGGGGTAGGATGCCCAAACAAAAATGGCCTGGAAAACAGAGAACATGATGGCAATAAAGATGAGTGGGCCGAAAACTTTATGGGTCAAAATACGGTCAACCCGCTCTGTGAATTTGGAAATACTGTCTTTGGTTACGCAATTGGCATCCTTAAGCAGCGGAGTAAAGTGATTGTATCGGTACATAGTATCCTCCACCTGGATCTTCAGTGATTGAAAATCCTCGGATTGTACAATCTCACTTATGGTTTCTTTTTGGTCCTTGGATAAGAAGTCCAGCCATTCGTGATGGTGGGCGATCAATACCGCCTGGTAATCGTTGGTTCCCGGGAATAGCGGCTTAATTTTTTGGGCGACTTGTTTTTCCGGTTGACTAAGGGCTCTGATTGGTTTAGATGGTTTGAAATGGTTGTCGTTGAGCAGTTCTTCTGCTATTTTGACCAGTTCCTTTTTTCCCTCTCCGGTTCGCCCGCTGGTAAGCACCACCGGGGCATTTATCTTTTTGGATAGTTTTTGGTGATCGACAAGGCAGTTTTCTTTTTCCGCCAGATCAGCCATATTAAGACCTAAGATAACCGGTTTCCCAATGTCCTGGATCTGGGAGAAAAGTAAAAGATGTTTGTCCAGTTTGGTAATGTCCGCAATATAAATGAATGCATCCGGGAAATCTTCTTCTTCCGGGTTGCAGAAGGATTGTACGACGAGTCGTTCATCCTGTGCATTAGGGTAAAAGCTGTAGGCTCCCGGGTAGTCGATGAGTTTAAAGGAATGGTCTTTGTTGATCTGGACCTTTCCTACTTTTTTATCAACGGTAATGCCGGGAAAGTTCCCCGTTTTTTGCTGGAGTCCGGTGAGAAGATTAAAGATGGATGTTTTTCCGGAATTAGGATTGCCGACGAGGGCTATGGTTGCTTGCTTTTTGGATTCAATCGTTTTTCTCATTCGACATAATTATACATGCAGCCTCTTCTTTGCGCAAAGCAATAATGTATTTTCCGTTTTTGACATACATAGCTCCGCCGAATGGAGCAGTGCGTACCAATTGAAGTTTTTGGCCGGGCAAGGCACCCATAGCTATCAATTTTCCAGCGATACGTTCATTGGTATATTGTGCAATCAACCCCTTCTGTCCCAGCCGGAAATCAGACAGCGGCAAACTATGTGTATTGATAACTACGGACATTGGCTTTATTTTGAATCATTCTAAATTAGAATCAAATATAGCTGATTTAGTTTTGAAAAAGGGTGGTAAAAGTCACAAAACTTCACTTTTTGCTTCCTAAAAAGGTGATTTTCACCCATATTAAGGAGGGCCGGTACCTAATGTTAGGTATGTGGAGTGAATGCCGCAATGCTTTTCGATATACTAAAAAAAAACTTCATTATTCAGTGTTGGATACCTTCCGTTGCGCAGCAGGCAAGGTACTGAACACCGAATATCCAATATCGAATTACCTCCTTAGTCCTTTTTACCTTATTTCCCTGTTCCCCTGTTCCCTTGATGTCACTGCTTAACCCCCACCGTCATATTCCGATCATAATCCCCACGGATGATGGGAGACTGCCGGTTGCCCGTATATTCCCGGACGTTGGTATAGACATAGTTGTACAGTTCCTGAACAGTAACGATGCTATCCCCGCTGCGGTCGGCTTCACCTTTCATGCCGCGGATGAGGAAGTGGGTGAAAACGCCTTGCCGCAGACCGCTCGATTCCAGGGAAGTTTCATCGGATTTGGATGACATGATGAGGGCTGTTCCGGCTTTGGCGTTGGCCAGGCTTTGGTAATATTTACCGAATACCGAAGGTTCCGTCCCACCTTTGTAAGCGAGAAGACTTCCGGAATGGCAGGCATCAGCAATACACAATTTATATTTGGCCGGACTTTTATCCAGGATCTGAACGATTTCTTCGTGGTTGAGACGATTGGAAGAGCCGTCAAAGTCAATTGGAAGGAAAGCACCTTTCAGGCCGTGGCCGGAAAAGTACATCAAGACGAGATCGTTGGGACCGGCTTTCCAGAAAACTTCCCGCATTGCTTTTTTGATGTTGGACTTGGTGGCTGCTTCATCTATGAGAATTTTGATCTGATCCTCCGGAATGGCTCCACCTGCCGGGCTTTGCAGGAAGGCAAAAATACGATAGGCATCATCATCGGGGTATCGTAAAACAGGCATATGGTTGTAGCCTGAAATGCCGATGATCAGTGCCCATACTTTTAGTTGAGGTTTATTGCTGTTAATATTAGTTGGAGTCGAATTGTTGGGGATTCCGCCAAGATAGGTGCCTTTATTCCAGTTGCCGGTCATCCGCGTGCCATTGGGCATGAAATAGGTGCCTGTCCCTTCAAAAGCCCCATTGGCCATGAATCCTTCGTACCGTTCACCATTAGGGTAGATTACAGTTCCTTTTCCCTCCGGCAGACCATTGCGGAAAGGGCCCGTATATTTGGCTCCGTCATTAAAAACGTATCTACCGAATCCGTTTTGACAATCTCCCTGTACGCAGCCTTTGCTTCTCATAGTATTGGCATTGGCCAGGAATTCTCCTTCATACCAGCGTCCACTTTTTTTACTGCCGTTGGCGTGATACATCGTTCCGGATCCATGAGGGTATCCATTTTGGAATTCGCCGCGATATCTATCTCCATTGGGATAAAAGAAGGTCCCGGTTTTGTCGGGCTTGCCATTGAAGAAATAACCTTCGTAGCGGCTACCGTCCGGATAGGCATAGGTGCCTTTGCCATTGGTGCAATTGCCCTGGATACAACCGGATTGGATGGCTATTCCGTCATTGTTGGATTCCTTGCGAAGCATCCATTCATTGAGCAGTCTGCCATTTTTATCAACCGGGCGGCCTTTGCTCCAGAGTCCTGTGCGAGTGGTTCCGTCCGCATATTTTTTGGTTCCTTGTCCATCGGGGTAGCGATGTGCCCATTGGCCCTGGTATTGGCTCCCGTCCGGGTAGGTGCAGATGCCTGCTCCGTGTATTTCTCCATTTTTAAATTCGCCTACGTAAATAGCGCCGTTGGCGTGAACGTAGGTGCCTTTGCCGTTCAGGCAGTCCCCGGAAATACACTGGCCGCTAAGGAAAATTGTGGTGGTCAATAATAAAAAGAGCGTTAGGCTGGCCTGCTTCATGTTGATAGTTGTTTGTTAAGAAACGGAGGAAAAGGGTAGTTTCTTGTTTTTAACCTGGGGGGATTACAAATTTATTAAAAGTGAATTAAAACTGTATTTAAAAGTAGGAAGCTTCTTTTGTTCTTGTCTCAAATCAGTGTTTTTTTTGGTCAAGGCTGAGGTTGAGACAAAGCCTGCCTTCATTCCTCGGAAGGCAGGGCTAAGGAAGTTTCCAGGATATTAATTCCTTCTTCTTTGGCTAATGAAAAAATGAAGCTATAATTGTTCCTTCTAATTAGTATTTAATTTAGACTATTAGTAAATTCGCTCCAAATTCAGACTTGATGAATGATATTATCGAGCTTTACCGGGAGGCAGTGATCCAGATTGCGACACCAAATACTACAGGTACGGGTTTTTTCCTTAAGGAACCGGGCCTTTTGGTGACCAATGACCACGTAGTGAGAGGGAATCGTACGGTGATCGTTGAAGGGGATAAGCTCGAAAAACAACTTGCTCAGGTCATTTATGTAGATCCTTTATACGATCTGGCTTTTCTGAGACCTCAGAAAACAGAATCTATTCCTGTTATTAAACTGATGGAACCATATGCTTTAAAGGAAGGAGATGCCGTGGCAGCGGTTGGTCATCCTTACGGGTTAAAGTATTCCGCCACTCAGGGGATTGTTTCCAACCTGAAACAGGAAGCCAATGAAATTTCCTACATCCAGCATGATGCAGCGTTGAATCCGGGCAATAGTGGAGGCCCTTTGATCAATAATAAAGGTGAAGTTGTAGGAATTAATACTTTTATCGTCAAGGACTCTAATAACATTGGATTTTCATTGCCGGCCAATTATATTACCAAAGCTATTGAAGAGTTTAGTAGTATCCAGGGTGATGAGGCCGTCCGTTGTCATTCTTGTGCCAATATAGTCTCCAATCTGGATATTAAGAACGGATATTGTAACCATTGCGGTACCCGTTTGCAGTTGCCGAGTGAGGTAGAGGAATACGAGCCTGCAGGTTTGGCACTGACCATAGAAACCATTTTGGAAAGGACAGGTCACCCGGTGCCCCTGGCCAGGCGTGGAGCCAATAATTGGGAGATCAAACAGGGGAGTGCCCTGATCAATATCGTTTATCATGAAAAGTCCGGGCTCATTACGGGAGATGCCTATTTATGCTTGCTGCCTAAAAAAGACATCGAGCACCTGTACGAGTATTTGCTCAAGCAAAACGGGAAAATGGACGGTTTGAATTTTAGCGTAAAAGATCAGGATGTGATATTGTCGCTGCTGATATTTGACAGGTATTTCAATGTGGAAACGGGTTTGAAATTATTTGAAAACCTTTTTGCCAAAGCCGATTATTACGATAATATTCTCGTAGAAAAATTCGGTGCTTCCTGGAAATATGATGTTGAATAATAAAAAAGAAAAAGCAGCGTTTTTATTATTGCCCGCCTCTTTTAGGCATCGGGGAAAATAAACCACCTACACAAAGAAAAATTCAGTAAGACAGTAGAAAACCAGTTGTTTTTCTCTGGCTAGCTTTTTATTGCCAAATAAATGTATGAAACCCTAGTGAAAAGGCAATAAATGTACAGAATAATACCAAAATACTTTCTTTAACAAATTTTGTGCAGTTATATTGAAAGACATTCCCTATAATTGTAGCTCGAATAAAATTTGTACTCAAGTCAGTGTTTTTAAATTTAATAATTTGAGTTTTTCAGGAAAGCAGTTTTACAAACATCAAAGTATGAAGACGTTAAAATCCTTATTGGTTAGCTTTGTGCTAATTCTTGGCGCGGCTGGGATAAGCGCGCAGGATATCCATTTTTCTCAGTTTTACCTTTCTCCCCTCAACCTGAATCCGGCGATGACAGGGGTCATGAACTGTAATGTCCGTTTGGTTGCGAATTACCGTAACCAGTGGTCCAGTGTTTTACGTTCCAATGCGTACAATACCTATTCGGTTTCTTATGACCAGCGTTTCCCGGTAGGTCATTATGACTATTTCGGAATCGGAGGTACATTTTGGGGTGACCGTGCAGGGGAAGCTGACTTTGCGACATTAACCGGAAAATTGTCGCTTTCTTATAGTAAGAAAATGGGTGGTGACCGCAATAGCGGTAACTATCTCGTAGTGGGCGCCGAAGGTGGTGTAGCCCAGCGTAGTCTTGATTTCCTGAAATTGAGATGGGGAACCCAGCATGACGGTCTGGGGCATTTTGATGAGAACATAGACCCGATGGAAGACGGGTTCGATCGTGATAATTTTATTTTTGCTGACCTCGCAGCAGGATTGTTGTGGTTCATGGTTTTTGATGATCACAATAACCTTTACTTTGGTGGAGCTTACAATCACCTCAATCGTTCAAACCAATCGTTCAGCAGCAATTCAACAGACCTGCTCTACAGCAGATATACTTTCCACGCAGGTGGTGAGTTCCTGATGGGAAATCGTTTGTCTTTATTGCCAGGTGTGATTGTGATGAGCCAGGGACCTTCCTTCCAGGTGAATGCAGGTACTAGCTTCCGATTCCTCCTGAGCAAAGGACGTGATTCCTACCAGGCATTCCAGATCGGATTGTGGTCAAGGATCTCGAACAAAATCCAAACGGGGGTACTTAACGATGCAGCCATCATTTCTACTCGTTTTGACTACGATAGCTTCAGCATCGGATTCAGCTACGATATCAACGTTTCCCCATTGCGTGCTGCCAGTAAATCTCATGGTGGTTTCGAATTCGCGATGGTTTATAAGATATGTGGTCCTGTGAGAAGAGGCGTTTACTGCCCTAACTTCTAAACAGGTTTTAATATAATATTGAGTTTATAACTCGCCTTACCTCCCGGAATGTGTTCTTTCCGGGAGGTATTTTTTCCAATCCAATCTCTACTCCCCGGTATATATATTTTTAGACATTTAGACATTTAGACTTTTTGACATTTGGATTATTAGAAATGGAACTGAGTAAGGCGTGTAGTTTCGATGCTTAAATTGCAGACCCCGGAATAAATAATAACTCCCTTATTCCATGCACTGATCTAAAAATCTAACTGTCCAAAAGTCTGTCCATTCTCTTTTTTAAAGAAGGGACATCATCCTTATTTGTTATTAGCGTTAATTCAATTAAATTTGTATTCGAAACCCATTGGAGTTAGCGTAAGTCTGAGAATAATTTGAAATTTTTATTTTCAGAAAATGTTTTTTCAAGCAGGAGGATGAATGAGTTTGTGGAAGGATGGATGATTGGTTACAGTTATCCAATTTTCCAGTTTTCCAGTTTTCCTGTTTCTGAATAAAATATTTTTCCGGACGATAGAAAGAGCTTCAGTTAAAAGAGCTTAAATAATCCCAAAAGATAAACCGGAATTTTAGACAACTTCATGTAAAAATTTGAAACATGTTTAGCACAAAAGACAAAAACGAATCGGGCAAAACCGGTTCTTTCAATCCAACTACATCAGGTCATTCCCTCAACAGTGTTGTAAAAGGCACCTCCATCGAAGGAACCATTAAAGCCAGCAGTGATATCCGTATTGATGGCAGTATCAAAGGAAAATTATTCGGTGATGCCAAGGTTATCATCGGTCCAACCGGTTCTGTGGAAGGAGAGATCAAATGTCAGAATGCCGTAATTGAAGGTAAATTTGATGGCGTACTGAATGTTAAAGAACTGCTCAACGTCAGGGAAAATGCTACCGTTAACGGAGAAGTGACTACCGGAAAACTCATCGTCCAGTCAGGAGGTGTTTTCAATGTGACGACCTGTTCTATGGGCGGAGGAGCTAACCCTTCGTTGCAGCCTAAAAAGCAGGAAAGTGGCAAATCAGGAAAGCCCGTCGGGGCCTAACGACGATCAAAAAAAGAAAGTCAAACCTCATGTAAAAAATTACATGAAATACTCGGGAATGGGCATCCAGATGGGGCTGATCATAACCATCGGTGCTTTTGCGGGCCAGAAGCTCGATGCCCATTTTCAAACTTCCAAGCCTTATTTTACTGTTGCACTCGCACTATTTTCTACCTTTGCGGCTCTTTACATCGTACTCAAGGATTTTATCAAAAAAGAAGATGACAAATGAGCTCAAAGAATTTTTTGACTAATCTGGTAATCGCCACGCTGATTGCCGCGGCTTTTATTTACGGACTTAGTTTTGTGAAGTCCCTGGAGCCATTTAGTTTGTTGGGATGGGGCAGCATTCTTTTCTTTATTATCTGGAGCATTCTGATGTATTTCATTTCACGCAAAGCTGCTGCTAATGAGAATAAGAATGTTTTTACCAATGCCATTCTCGGGTTTACCTTTGCCAAGCTTTTCATTTCTGCTGGAATCGTTTATGCTTATTTCAGAATAACGGAGCCTGAATCCAGGCTTTTCTTAATTCCTTTTTTCGGCGTTTATCTTATTTACACTATTTTTGAAACCCATTTCATGATGAAATTGGGTAAAACACAGCAGACCAATGATAAGTGAGAATATGAAAGTGAACGTCAACGACGGACAGTTTGAGTTCACTAATCTGAATCCGCAAGATCTTGATATAGTTAAGGCGGACAATGGGCAATACCACATTTTACACAACAATAAATCTTTCCTTGCAGAGATCCTTGAGGCTGATTTTGTTGAAAAAACCTTTGTCATTAAAGTAAATGGTGACACCTTTTCGCTGAAAATTTCAGATGAATATGAACAACTGGTTGAGAAACTTGGTTTATCTGTTGACCAGCATGAAATCATAAAGGATATCGTAGCACCCATGCCAGGGCTCATTCTCAATGTATTGGCTGAACCCGGTCAGGAGATCGAAAAAGGCGACCAGTTGCTGATCCTGGAAGCCATGAAAATGGAAAACGTAATAAAATCTCCCGGACAAGGTAGTATCAAAAGTATTGAGGTATCCGAAGGACAAGCTGTCGAAAAAGGACAGTTGTTGATCATTTTGGATTAGAGGGGGAAAGGAAGATTGGAAAATAGGAAGAGAGAGTTAATACAACTTCCAAATATTCCACCATTCCATCTTTCCTTTATCATCATTTGAAAGCCTTATGAGAGACAACATTTGGTTTTGGATGATCAGGATTTAAACATGCAAGAAATAGATGCAGGAAAAAATTGTACAAGGTTTTTCAAAATTAACCAAGGAAGAAAAGGTTGATTGGGTAGTTAAAAATTATTTCAGTTCATCTGGAGACACTGCCAGTTGTGTGAAAGAGGAGTTGCGAAAATTTTGGATATCAGAGGAGAAGCTTCAACAGACCTTTGACAATTTCAGTGAAAATACCATCAGCAACTTCAACCTCCCTTTCGGAGTTGCCCCCAATTTCGAGATCAATGGTCAAATATATGCCATTCCGATGGTCATCGAGGAAAGTTCTGTTGTGGCTGCCGCTTCCAGTGCTTCCAAATTCTGGCTTCAAAGGGGCGGATTTACAGCTAAAGTTATTTCTACCAGGAAACTGGGACAGGTTCACTTTTCCTGGAAGGGGAATCCCGGGAAATTACAAAGCTTATTCGATCCGCTCAAAAAGTTCCTGCTGCTCGAAGCTGCTTATCTGACGGGGAATATGGAGCAGCGAGGCGGGGGAATCCTCGATGTGGAATTGAAGGATCTCACTCACCTGGAGGATCATTATTATCAGCTCTTCGTTTCTTTTGAGACCTGTGATTCCATGGGGGCCAATTTTATCAATTCCATTCTTGAGCAATTCGCCCAAAGCCTAAAGTCGTTTATTTCCGGACATCCAAAATTTCAGGGTGAGGAGAAGGAGGTGGAGATCATCATGGCCATTCTTTCCAACTATACGCCTGAGTGTGTGGTTAGAGCTTCGGTAGAGTGTCCGGCAGAGGCGATGGAGGGTGCGTGCAAGGAAATGAACGGACCTGAATTTGCCGAAAAGTTTAAAAAAGCCGTACGAATTGCTCATGTAGACCCCTACAGGGCAACTACGCATAATAAAGGAATCTATAATGGAGTGGATGCCGTGGTTATTGCCACCGGCAATGACTTCAGGGCCGTTGAAGCCTGCGGGCATACTTATGCGTCCAAAGACGGACAGTATCGAAGTCTGAGCCACTGTACTGTGGAAAATGGCGTTTTTAAATTCTGGATAGATCTTCCCATAGCGTTGGGTACTGTTGGAGGGTTGACTAGGTTACATCCCCTGGCTAAAAGATCGCTGGAAATGTTGGGAAATCCGGGAGCGGAACAATTGATGGAAATTATTGCCGTAGCCGGACTTGCTCAAAACTTTGCGGCGCTTAGATCATTGATAACAACAGGTATTCAAAGAGGACATATGAAAATGCACCTGGCCAATATTTTAAATCACTTAAAGGCTTCTCCTGAGGCCACTACAGCCGCGATAGCATTTTTTGAAAACAACCCTGTCTCAGTAGCCAACGTCCGTAATTTCCTGGACGAATTTAATAATCAATCTTAGATCATGCAGGTCTCAGTTCCTTACAGGATCCATACTCATGGCAAGCTTTTGCTTTCCGGGGAATACTTTGTACTCGATGGCGCTTTGGCATTGGCAGTCCCTACTAAGAAAGGACAAGAATTAATTGTGGAAAAGAATCCGGAAAGTAACCAAATCCATTGGGAAAGCCTTGATTATGAAGGAGAGACCTGGTTTGAGGGATTTTATTCAATTGATAATCTGGATATTCTAAAAGCAGATGACGTCGCCGTTGCCGGGCAGCTCGGTAACATTCTTTTTGAAGCCTTAAAGTTAAAGGGACAAGGAGTGAATTTTTCTGAAGGTTTAAAAATACAGACCAGATTGGACTTTCCACGTGACTGGGGACTAGGCAGCAGTTCAACCTTAATAGCAGCTATCGCAGAATGGTTGAAAGTGGATGCTTATGATCTGTTGTGGAATAGTTTTGGCGGCTCAGGATATGACATAGCCTGTGCTTTGGCTGATGGGCCGATATTATATCAGATAAAGGAAGGTCGGCCAGTGGTCACACCTTGTCAATTCGATCCTGAATTTAAGCAACAATTATATTTTGTTTACCTGGGAAAGAAGCAGAGCAGTCGTAATGAAATTAAAAAATACAGATCTAAAGGAAAAGTGCCCGGAAGTGTTATTACTGAAGTGAATGCAATTACGGAAGCCATGCTAAATGCAACAAGTCAGCAGGATTTTGATCAGGTTTTACAAGATCATGAAAAGCTGGTTAGCGGGGAGCTTGGTCTGTCGAGGGTCAAAGAATTATATTTCATGGATTTTCCTGGGCAGGTTAAATCTCTGGGGGCCTGGGGTGGAGACTTTGTTTTGGTTTCAAGCCCTATGAATGAAAGCGAAACAAAGCAATGGTTTGTGGATAAAGGATTTCCGGTAGTCATTAGCTTTGATGAAATGGTTTTGTGAAAATTGAACCTTTCCTTTCCTGCAGAGTTGTATTAACATTGAACAAACAGAAAAACATATGCCGACGGGAGAAATAATAAGGATTCAACAACAGACACCCAGTACGAAACAGTTTTTTTTGAAGGTAGAAGGAGCGGAAAAGTTTTCCTTTAAGGCGGGGCAGTTCATTACCATGGACCTTCCCATCCACGAACGTCGTCGAAAAAGGTTGCGTTCCTATTCCATTGCGAATCAGCCGGGGGAGGACAACATCCTAGAATTTACCATTACGCACATGGGCGGCGATGGAACCAACTATCTGTTTAATGAGGCAACTGAGGGAACTCAAATTTCATTTAAAGGCCCGGGAGGTGTATTTTTCCTGCCGGAAAATATCACCTATGATCTGGTATTTATTTGCACCGGAACAGGTGTGGCTCCATTCAGGAGCATGATCCTGGATCTTTTGGAAAAAAATAAACCTCATCAAAATATCCATCTGATCTTCGGAACCCGTTATGCCTCAGGAATACTCTATCAGGATGAATTTGAAGCTTTGCAGAAAAACTATCCGGAGTTTCGTTACTCCGTGGCGCTGTCAAGAGAAGATACTTTGCCGGAAGTGCCCTTTGAGATCAGCAAAGGTTATGTACATGAAACCTATCAGCAACACTATAAAGACAATATCCACAATACAAGATTCTACCTCTGCGGCTGGACCAATATGGTAGACCAGGCTTCAGAGATCCTCAAAACTGAACTCGGCTGTGAGGATTCTCAGGTTGTTTATGAACTGTACGGATAAGAAATACTATTTTTCCAAAAAATAGTATTTCTGGCCAAAACCAGCAACCAGCAACCAGCAACCAGCAACCAGCAACCAGCAACCAGCAACCAGCAACCAGCAACCAGCAACCAGCAACCAGCAACCAGCAACCAGCAACCAGCAACCAGCAACCTGTTCCCCTCAATCCCACACATATTTCCACTTCCCATCCTTCTGCCTTTTCCAAACTGTATGGAATATGCCGGTTCCGGAATTCAAATTTCCACTTGAGTCCATAGCGGAAAAAGTGTATTTGCCATAAGTATAGCCCAGGTCTCCGGATGCAGCCACCTCCACAAAATCCGGACTCCATTGCAGAGAAACTCCTTCCATTGGGCGAGAGAGGAAGTATTGTTGAATACCGGGCTTCCCCTGAATAACAGAATCGTTTCGCATTAAAACCGCATCCTCAGCTGCAAAGTGTAAAAATGCTTTGGAAATACCACTGTCGGCTGCCATTTGAGCAAAGGCTTTTTCAGTGTTTGTTATTTCTGCTTTCCAGGTGTCTATATCTGGTAAGGGTTGCTGCTCGGAACAAGAAGTTGAAAAAATACAAAAGAGTATAAGGTAGAAAAAACCATCGGCTAATTTTTGAGTTTTAATAATTGTAAAAAATCTGTACTGGTGCATGAATATGGATTTTAACCTATATTTGTGTAGAACATTCACTCCTAAAAATAAGCATTTTCAGAATGGAAACAACCATTAAAAAAGTGGTTACAAAAGCTGATTTGAAAGAGTTTGTCAGGTTTCCGGATGGTCTTTATAAGGACAACCCATATTACGTCCCTCCTTTGCATAATGGAGAACTTCATACCCTTGGACAAAATAATCCTGCCTTTGAATATTGTGAAGCCTCCTACTGGCTGGCCCGGCGGAATGGAAAAACCGTAGGCAGGATTGCGGGCATAATCAACAACAGATTTAATGAAGAGCAAGGTCGGAAAATTGCTCGCTTTGGTTGGTTGGATTTTGAAGAGGATCAAGAGGTATTGCAACTTTTGTTTCAAACTTTCGAGAACTGGGCCAGTGAAAAAGGTATGGAAGCCTCGCAGGGGCCAATGGGTTTTATTTCCTTCGATAATTCCGGTGTGCTCGTCGAAGGTTTTGAAGAAATTCCCACTTCTTTCGGACATTACAACTTTCCGTATTATGATCCGATGATCCGAAAATTGGGGTATTTAAAGGATACTGATTGGGTCGAGTTTGAGGTCATAATGCCGGATCAAGTTCCAGAAAGGATTGTCAAAGCAGCGGAGTTGGTTGAAAAGCGGTATAAGGTCAGAAATGCACCTTTGAAATCCAGTAAAGATTTTAGCAAATATGCCGATGATTTTTTCCGCTTGTTGAACGTTTGTTATGAGGGGTTATATGGATTTAATCAATTGACCGAAAAACAGATACAAGCCATAAAAAAAGAGTTTTTAAGCGTCTTGCAACCCGATTATGTTTCAATGGTAATCAATGAAGCAGAGGAACTGGTTGGGTTTGGTGTTGCAATGCCTTCGCTGTCAAAAGCTTTGCAAAAAGCTAAAGGTAAATTATTTCCCTTTGGGTATTACCGGGTGTGGAAAGCCCTTAGGAAAAATGACACTATAGACTTGTTATTATTAGGCATTGTCCCTGAGTACAGAAATAAAGGGATTCATGCTTTGATATTTAAAAAAATCGGAGAATCTCTTGCAGCCAATGGTTTTAAATTTTTGGAAACGACCAGAGAGCTGGAAGATAATCATAACATAACCCAATTGTGGAGCAAACTCGAACACCGTCAACATAAAAGGGCGCGTTGTTACACAAAACAACTTAATTAATTTAAGTTTGGGTTACAGGTTTCGGGTTACAGGTTATTTAACTTTAGCAGGAAACAATCATTTCCATTAGGGGTTACCAGCTGAAACGCTGAAGAATTAACGACAATGATCAAACTCGTAACGCGTACTTCGTAACTCACAACTTAGGTGAATTAACAAATCCGAATGTTGCTATGAAAGCATTTGAAAATAAAGTTGTGATCATTACCGGAGCGTCCTCTGGAATTGGGAAAGCCTGTGCCCTGGCGTTTTCTAAAAACGGGGCTGCAGTGGTCCTTGCATCCAGAAGTAGTGAGCGTTTGAGGGAGGTGAAATTAGCAATTGAAGGAGCTGGTGGGAAGGCATTTATTGTGGAAATGGATGTCAGAAAGATTGAGGATTGTGAACGGCTGATCAATAAAACCATTGAAAAATATGGAAAGATTGATGTATTGGTCAATAACGCAGGCATTTCCATGCGTGCTGCTTTTAACGAACTGGATCTTTCTGTGATGCAAGAGGTCATGGATACTAATTTTTTTGGAGCCGTTTATTGCACCAAATTTGCCCTGCCTCACCTTTTAGAGCAAAAAGGTCTCGTTATTGGAATTTCTTCTATTACAGGATTAACACCCTTGCCTGGAAGAACCGCTTATGTAGCCTCCAAACATGCCCTGGACGGGTTTCTCAATACCCTGAGGATCGAAAACATGAAAAAGGGACTAAGGGTATTGGTCGTTCACCCTGGTTTCACCACCTCGAATATTCGGAACCTGGCTTTAAATTCTAGGGGTAAACCCCAAAAGGAAACTCCCAGAGATGAAGATAAAATGATGTCTGCTGAAGAAGTGGCTGAAATTATCGTTAAAGCCAGTATCAACCGGGAAAGGGATATCATTCTCACCATGAAAGGCAAACTGGCCGTCTGGCTTTATAGTCGGTTCCCTTCCTTCACTGATAAGCTCATCTACAACGAAATGGCCCGCGAGCCAGACTCGCCTTTTTAAAGGGAACAAGTGGAGCGAAGCGACATCCCGAACGAGATTTTATATCGAGTGTACACAGAGTGTCGGGAGAATTAAGGGAACAAGAGAAGCAATACTATATTTCCAAAAAATAGTATTGCTTCTGTGCAGACTGAAGACTGTCCACTGCTGACTGAGTACTGAAGACTACCGACTGATTCACTTCCCGCTATTCAAAATCAGCTGTCGGTAAAACCGGATAACCTGGTGATACCCTTCCACAGAAATCCTTTCATTTTTTCCATGGATGCGGGTGAGGTCATCTTTTGTTAATTGCACTGGCAAGAAGCGGTATATATTTTCGGAAAGTTCACCATAATGCCGGCTGTCGGTTTGCCCAATAAGCAGGTTTGGAGCTACGACCACATCGGCAAAAACTTCCTGTATGGATTTCTGAATGACCTGATAACCAAAACTGTCAGTATCCGAAACATCTGAAGGATTAGTACCTGAAATAATAGAAACCTCTACGCGGTTGATCGTTGATGATCTTTTCCCACGTATTTGGCAACCGTTTCCATTGTTTCCCCTGGAAGTATTCTGAAGTTTACCGTTGCATTTGCCGTAGAAGGAAGCACGTTGTCCTGAACACCACCTGAGATCATAGTTGGTGCGGTAGTGGTGCGGATAATGGCATTGGGAGCAGGTTCCTTGCTGAGTTGTCTGACCAGAATGCCTTCGGTTAACCAACGATTGGAGAATAAAGCTTTAAAAGGCCAGCTCATTTCCGGAGCCACATGATCAAAGAAAGCAGCTGATGCTCCGTCTATCCTTGCCGGGAATGGGTTTTCCTGAAGCTCAACGATGGCCTGGCCTAACACACCGATGGCGGTTTGTTTGGGAGGCATGGAAGAATGGCCGCCTTCATCCAGTTTTGCCGTCAGTTGCAAGGTAACGTAACCTTTTTCGGCAATGCCAATAATAGCTGCAGGAGGTTTGAGCCCAACTACAGCCTCTTCAACGATCACCATGCCTTCGTCAAGGATGTATTCGAACTGAATTTTTTCTTTATGGAACCATGCGGCTATCTTTTTTGCTCCTGTTTCTCCGCTCGTTTCTTCGTCATGGCCAAAAGCCAGGTAGATGCTGCGTCCGGGAATATATCCTTCTGATAAAAGCTGTTCAATAGACTCCAGTATTCCGAAAATGGAAACCTTATCGTCGAGAGTTCCCCGGCCCCAGATGAAACCCTGTCTTTAACGGCCCCGCTAAATGGCCCTGCCTCCCATTCCTGTTCTGTATTTTCTTCAACAGGTACTACATCAGCATGCCCCATCAGTAAAACGGGCAACAGATCCGGGTTTTTACCGGGCCATTTGAAAGTCAAACTTAAGGGTGTAATGTTAATGCGTTCAAGTAAGGAATCAACCAATGGAAAGTTTGTCCGGATCAGGGTGTCGAGTTGCAGAAATGTTGTGGAGTCAAATTGCCCTTCTTCGGAAATGGTAGGAATTTGAATGGCTTTGGAAAAACGTTCGGTAGCTTTTTCGGAAACATCTACTGCGGGGATGGTGTCTATGTCAGTTTGACGGGAGGATACTCCCGCAGTTTTTATAACTACGATCCCTGCGATGACAATAACCAGCAGCAAAAATATCCGGAATAAAAGGCGCAATAATTTTTTCATCTGTTTGTGTTTGAAAAACGGTCAACTTCTATCGGGGATTATAAGACTTGTTTAAATATATCGATAACTGAAAATCAATGTTTTATTCAGGATTTGATTTTTAATCACAACAATGGAAAACTGGAAGGGGTGGAAAATTGGAGGAAAGTAATTCTTGACCACCTTTCCATTCTTCCATTTCATCCATTTCCCCAATGATTTAGAATATCGTTGCGAAAGAATTAAAAAACTCCAATAAAATCCTGCCTGCTCCGCAGGAAGGCAGGTTTTAAACATCTCTCTAAATTCTAAACTCAGCACTAAGCATTTTGCACCATGCACTTCTTGTTTATCTTTTCTTCAACAAATTGAGCAAATACTCTCCATATCCGCTTTTGAGGTATTTGTGGCCCAGTCTTTCAAGTTGTTCGTCATCAATGAATCCCATTTGGTGGGCAACCTCTTCTATACATCCGATTTTAAGCCCCTGACGATCTTCAATGACTTCGATGAATTGGCCGGCTTGTATCAGTGATTTATGGGTTCCGGTATCCAGCCAGGCCACGCCACGTCCCAGGACTTTTACATCCAGCGTTCCTTTCTCGAGGTAATATTTATTTACATCGGTTATCTCGTATTCCCCGCGTGAACTGGGTTGCAGGTTTTTGGCAATTTCGACCACCTCGTTATTGTAAAAATACAACCCTGGAACCGCATAGTTGGATTTAGGGTTTATGGGTTTTTCCTCAATGGATAAGGCTTTGAACTGGTCGTCAAATTCAACGACGCCGTATCGTTCGGGGTCAGAAACCCAATAGGCAAAAATGACTCCTCCTTCCGGATCATAACTATCCTGAAGTTGCTGCTCTATCCCGGCACCGTAAAATATATTATCCCCCAGGATCAGTGCAGAGGGATCTCCGTCAATGAATGATTCACCCAATACAAATGCCTGGGCAAGACCGTTTGGTTCAAATTGAGGAGTGTAAGAAAAATTGCATCCAATTTGGCTTCCGTCACCTAACAGTTTTTCAAAACCAGGAAGGTCGTGTGGGGTCGAAATGATCAGGATATCCCTGATGCCGGCAGAGAGTAAGGTGGAGATCGGATAGTAGATCATAGGTTTGTCATAGACCGGCATGAGTTGCTTGCTGACGGCGAGGGTGAGTGGGAAAAGGCGGGTGCCAAGGCCTCCTGCGAGGATGATTCCTTTCATATAAGTACTTCGTTTGTCGAAAAATATTTACGCATAGATAGTGAAAAAGGCAGACTTGTCGAAAACTATGGAAACTTTTTAGTTGTTAGTAGTTTCCGTAAGTAAATTATGATACTTTTGCACTTCTAAAAAGCAGGGAGATTTGAACGTACAGGAAAGAGATTTAAAGCAGCAAATAATTGATGAGGCCAAAGGCATGTTTATGCGTTATGGCATCAAGAGTGTGAGTATGGATGATATTGCCAGGAAGATGGGGATATCCAAGAAAACCTTGTATTTACATCTGGAGAATAAGGCTGAATTGATCAGTTTGATTTTGGAGGAAAAACTTTTGGAGGAAGTGTCTACCATGGCCGAATTACGCAAGAATGCTTCCAATGCCATTGAAGAAATCCTGGGTATTGCGGACTTTGTTTTAGCGACGCTAAGAGAGATGCCGCCAATGATCATTTATGATCTCCAGAAATACTATCAGGCTACCTGGCGGGAATTTGATAAGAAATACAAAACTCATATTCACAACACCATACTTGAAAATATTCGATGGGGGGTTAAACAAGGTTATTATCGCGAGGATATCAACCCTGACATCATCACAAAATTTTATGTAGGTAAGGCTATGGTGGTAGTTGATGAAGAGATGTTTCCTGCTGATAATTACGATTGTGATGTCCTTTTTCAGGAGCATATCGAATACCATATTCACGGTATCGCTTCACCAAGGGGACTTGAAATATTTGAACAACGAAAGCAAAATAAACAACCGAAATAGAAAATTGAATAAAACATAAAAGACCATGTTAAAAACTTTTATTGTCACCGCACTTTGTTTGGGTTTACTATCCACTTCTTTTGGACAGGATGCACAAACTTTTAGTTTGCAGGATGCTGTCAAATACAGTTACGAACACCACACCAACATGCGGTTGGCAGAAAATAAGATCAGGACCTCTCAACAGGAAATGATTGAGGTGCGCGCCATGGGTATTCCTCAGGTGAATGCCGGAGTGGATTATAATTATAATCTCAAACTCCCAACGACACTGATCCCGGATCAATTTTTCAACCCTATGGCCGGGGAAGACGATTTTTCTGAAGTGAGTTTTGGTACCACCAATAACCTTGTGGCTTCAGCGACCTTGAGAACCTTGCTTTTTGATGGAACTTACCTGACAGCGCTGAAAGCTTCCAAAGCTGTTGCTGAATTTGCCAATCTGGAATATCAGCATGATAAGGCTCAGTTGAGGGATGCCGTTAAAAAGGCTTATTTACCTCCGCTGCTTTTGCTGGAAAATATCAAAACCGTTGAGGAAAATATCAGAGTGCTCGAGAAGATGCATTTTGAAACCAATGCCATGTACGAAGAAGGGTTTGTGGAAAAACTGGATGTGGATAAACTTGAATTGTCACTGGATAATATGAAGGTGACCCTTGAAGACCTTAGAAAGGCATACAAGACTGCAGTAGATGCGCTTAAAATCCAGATCGGTTTTCCTTTAGAGCAGGAACTTGAACTGATCGAGTCGGTTGAAGCGATGGCTGAGCCATTAGCGGATTTTAATGAAGATGCTGCAATTGATTATATGCAGCGTACTGAATTCCGTATGCTTGAGCAAAATAAGGTGTTGCAGCAACTCAATATCGAAAGATATCAAAAAGGCTACTGGCCGTCACTTTCCGGGTTTATTACCTATCAACAGCAGGTGCAGGGGAATAACCTGTTTGATAACCCTAGTAATACCGGGGCTTCCTTTTTAGGACTAAATCTTAGTATCCCGATTTTTGATGGTTTTTCAAAAAAGGCCCTGAAGGCTCAGGCGCGAATTGGATATGAAAATGTAATTCATACTCAGGAAATGCTTAAATCCAGCATTGATCTTCAGGTTAAGATCGCTCATCGTAATTACAAAAATGCTCTTGATAATATTGATTCACGAAAACGTAATGTCGATCTGGCAGAAAGGATCTTTGAGATATCACAAATTAAATACAGAGAAGGAATGGGGTCAAGCCTTGAAATTATTCAGGCAGAGCAAAGCCTTTTCCAAAGTCAGCAAAATTATATCCAGTCCCTGTACGATTTTATCCTGGCCAAGATCGATTTGGAAATCGCCTACGGCCAAGAATAGATCGAAGTACCGGGAGCATGTCAAACCATGTCAAACGACATCAAACTATGTCAAACAAAAAAATACTCAACCATTATTTATTCAAAGCAACAATGACCATAAAAATTAGACGAATGAAATATTTATTAAGCACCCTAGCTATTGCATTTTTGCTGATGGCATGTAGCCAGCAGGCGGGAAATGAAATTCCTGAAGATATTGCAGCAAAAAAAGCACTGCTCAAAACAAAACGTGCCGAAGCAAAGGAATTAGCTGCATTTATCGACACCCTCGAACAGGCTATTTATCAGCAGGATCCTGATTCAAGACAAGAAGAAAAAGCATTCGTGAAAACGGGGAAGGTTACCATCGGGGATTTTTCCCATTTTGTTGAAGTTCAGGGAACCGTCGCAGCGGATGATTACGTAGATGTTTCTGCAGAGGTAGCCGGAAGGATCCTTTCTTTAAAAGTGAAAGAAGGAGATGCGGTTAAAAGAGGACAGCTTATTGCGACCCTTGATCCTGAAGCAACTAAAAAGCAGGTAGCTGAACTGGAAACAGCTCTCGAACTTGCCCAGACGACTTATGACCGTCAGAAAAGGTTGTGGGATCAGCAGATCGGTTCCGAAATGCAGTATTTGCAGGCAAAGAATAACCTGGATAGGTTGAATAAAAACCTCGAATTACTCAAGTTGCAATTGGATAAGACCAATGTTTACGCTCCGGTATCAGGAGAAATTGAGCGAGTAGTTTTGCAAAGCGGAGAGCTGGCATCCCCCGGAATGCCTATCGTCATGATGATCGATATGTCCAACCTCAAAGTGATCGTAGATCTTCCTGAAAGGTACCTCAATGTTGTTAAAAGAGGTCAATTGATGGATGTGCATTTTCCGGCTATTGGAAGAGATATGAGCCTGAGAGTTAGTCTGATCGGAAATGTAATTAATCCCGGCAACAGAACACTGCCGGTAGAACTTGCTTTAAGTGGTGCCAATTCAAGAATGGTGAAACCTAACTTGCTGGCCCTGGCCAAAATTAATGACCTGACCATAAAAGATGCCATTACAGTACCTATTGAACTAGTGCAACAGGAAATAGGTGGAAGGGATTATATAATGGTAGTTGAAAGTAATAAGGCCAAAAAGGTTTATGTGAAAACGGGAGAAAGCTATGAGGGTAATGCGGTGATCACCGAAGGGCTTACAGGCGACGAAACCCTGATTACTGAAGGTGCCAGAGGATTGCTGGACGGCGTTGCCATAGAGGTCATCTAATTGTTGGACTAAAACTGACTGTTAATAATGAGTAATATAACAAATAAAATAAAAGAAGGCCTGCGCCAGTTTGGGCTGACGACGCTTGCGGTGGATAATGCTACCAGTGTTTTCCTGGTCACTTTAATGATCGTGATCTTTGGTTTACGCTCGTATAATTCCACCCCTAAGGAGTCTTTTCCGGAGATCTCCATACCAACGGTTTTTGTGAATACGCCCTATTTCGGGAACTCTGCCGCTGATATTGAGAACCTGGTATCTCGTCCAATTGAAAAAGAATTGGCCCAGATTTCAGAGATAACAGACCTGACTTCTTCATCGGTACAGGATTTTTCCCTTATCGTTGCCGAGTTTTCTACAGATACAGATATTGATGAAGCGATTCGAAAGGTGAAGGATGCGGTGGACAAGGCAAAATCAGAGCTGCCAACCGATATGACGACGGAACCTGAAGTGATCGATGTAGATCTTTCCGAGTTGCCTATCATGACGGTTAACCTTTCCGGAGATTTCACGATCGATGAATTGAGAGGATACGCGGAATACCTGGAAGAACATCTGGAGGACATCAAAGAGATATCCAGTGTGGATGTCAAAGGTATTCAGGACCGTGAAATGGCGATCGAAGTAGATATTCCCAAAATGGAATCCTTGGAAGTTTCTTTCAGCGATATTGAAAATGCCATTAAATCTGAGAACATGAATATGTCCGGTGGGGAGCTGGTGGTCAATGACTTCAGGCGTTCCATTCGGGTAGTAGGAGAAGTGAAATCCGTTGACGATCTGGAGAATATTATTGTCAAAAGTGAAAATCAATTACCGGTTTATCTCAAGGATATTGCCGAGGTGACTTTCGGTTTTGAAGAAAGTACAAGTATTGCTCGTTCTGATAAATTGCCGGTTGTCTCTTTGGACATCATCAAGGAAAAAGGAGAAAACCTGCTGGATGCTTCTGACAAGATCAAGGCAACAGTGGAGCGTGCAAAGAAAACCGAATTGCCTGAGAATTTAAAGGTGCAATTCTTTAATGACCAGTCTGTACAGATCCGTAATACCGTTTCGAACCTTGAAAATGGTATTATCTCTGGGGTTATTCTCGTAGTACTGGTATTGTTGTTCTTCCTTGGGCTGCGTAACTCCATGTTTGTGGGAATGGCTATTCCTTTGTCAATGCTTTTAGGGATTACCGTTGTCAGCGCCCTTGGGTATACGATGAATATGATCGTATTGTTCTCGCTGATCCTCGCTCTGGGTATGTTGGTGGATAATGCAATCGTGGTTGTTGAGAATATTTACCGATATATGCAAAATGGATATTCGGGACCGGAAGCAGCAAAATATGGAACCGGAGAGGTAGCGGTACCGATCATCGCGTCTACGGCTACTACGCTTGCAGCATTTTTACCATTGGCATTTTGGCCGAGCCTCATGGGTGAATTTATGGGATATATGCCGATTACGCTGATCGTTGTGTTGACCTCTTCCCTTTTTGTGGCACTGGTGGTGAATCCGGTATTTACTTCGCGATTCATGAAAGTGGATGAAAAACAAACGCCGGAGGTGAGGAGGAGGAAAATGAAGAATAACCTCATCGGTGTTGCGGTGATGTTTGTTGTGGCTGTATTAGCGCATTTGGCGGGTGTTATGTGGCTTCGGAATATTCTGGGTATCGTAATTGTCGTAACCCTGCTCAACATATTTTTCCTGCGGGGTGCATCCTTTTATTTCCAGGAAAAGCTGTTGCCTTTGCTGGAATTGATCTATGACCGCTTCATCAGGTTTGCCCTGAAAGGGATTAATCCTACTTTGACTTTTATTGGAACCTTTTTACTATTGATCTTCTCTTTTGTTCTATTGGGAATATTTCCTCCAAAAGTAGAGTTGTTCCCGACTACAGATCCATTATATGTGAATGCATTTATTGAATTGCCGGAAGGAACAGATATAGATGCGACCAATGAATTGGTACAGGATATTGAAAGCAAGATTGAAGGAGTCATTGGGCCTTACTACTCCATCGTAGAAGCTATGCTTACACAAATTGGAGAGAATACTTCTGATCCTAATGATATGCCTTCCTTCTCGGCAACACCACATAAAGCCAGGTTGACCGTTGCATTTGTACCCGACCAGGACCGAAATGGAATTTCTACGGTGGAAGTTATGGAGGAAATCCGGGAAGCCCTGAAAGGGTACGCAGGAGTTCAGATCATTGTAGATCAGAACCAAAACGGTCCTCCGACAGGAAAACCTATCAACATTGAGTTGCAGGGAAATAATATCGACCGGCTGGCTACGCTGTCTGGTGAGGTCATTGCATACCTGAATAGTAAGAATGTTCCGGGTGTGGAAGAGCTGAAAGCAGATGTGAAGATCGGAAAACCAGAGTTGATCGTTCATATTGACAGGGAAGCAGCATCGCGTTATGGCGTTTCGACTTATGCCATTGCCAATGTGATTAGGACCGCAGTGTTTGGTAAGGAGATTTCCAAGTTTAAACTTGGTGAAGATGACTATCCTATCCAGTTACGGGTATCCGAAAAATACAGGAATAATATCGATCAGATACTGAATCAGAAGATCACTTTCCGAAGTCCTTCGACGGGGCAGATCAGCCAGGTGCCGATCTCAGCAGTTGCAGAGGTAAGTTATTCGTCATCCTATAATTCGATTAACAGAAAAGACCAGGAAAGACTGATAACGGTATATTCAAATGTGCTGGCTGATGCGAATGCCAATGAGGTAGTAGCAGAGCTCAGGGAATACATGGATGAGTATGATATGCCTGAAGGGTTCAGTTATGAGTTTACAGGGGAGCAGGAAGAAATGGCAGAAGAGATGGAGTTTTTGAGTGGTGCCTTGATCGCAGCAATCTTTGGGATATTTCTGATTATTGTGGCTCAGTTTAATTCGATCATATCACCATTCATCATATTGTTATCGGTATTGTTCAGTACCATTGGGGTATTTCTGGGATATATCACTTCCGGTATGAATATTGGAATTATTATGACAGGTGTGGGGATCATTTCCCTGGCAGGTATTGTAGTGAATAATGCAATTGTTTTGATCGATTATATTAATCTGGTCATAAAACGGAAAGTGCAGGAGCTGAACCTGGAAAGTGAATATGAACTCAGTCTGGAAGATGTGAAAGAAGCCATTGTGGTAGGAGGAGCAACACGTCTGCGTCCTGTACTGCTTACGGCAATCACTACGGTTCTTGGGTTAATTCCTTTGGCAATAGGGTTTAACTTTAACTTCTTTACATTTGTCACTGATCTGGATCCGCAATATTTTGTGGGTGGTGACAACGCTGTGTTCTGGGGAACAATGGCCTGGACGGTGATTTATGGTTTGGTATTTGCCACCTTCCTTACACTGGTTGTAGTGCCGGCGATGTACTGGCTTGCTTACCGTCTGAAACTTGGAGTGAGACAGACCTTTAATGGTAAAAAAAGAGTGAAGGCTTAATTGGAGTTGAACGCTCGTAAGATATAAAACGCCGTCCTGATCTTAATTGAGGGCGGCGTTTTTTTTTCTGTGCCTCCGGAGATTCCTGATTAAACGAGACAAAACCTCCCCACTTTTACATTTTACATTCTACATTTTAGATTTTACATCCATATCCGCTTATCTTTGTCGCCAATGGATAATTCCTACACCATAAAACTGCCCCAATTCGAGGGGCCTTTTGATCTGCTGTTGTTCTTTATCGAGCGGGATGAGCTGGATATTCAGGATATTCCTATTGCCAGAGTTACCGATGATTTTTTGGAATATATCCGCCATATGGAGGAGATGAACATCGACCTGGCCAGTGAATTTATCCTCGTCGCAGCTACCTTGTGCCGCATCAAGGCTAAAATGCTGATCCCTCGCAAAGAAGTGGATGAAGAAGGCAATGAAATCGACCCAAGGGAGGAATTGATCCAAAGGCTGTTGGAATACAAGCGCTACAAAAGTGTGCTGGAGGATATGCGTAAACTGGAGGAGACCCGTTCCAAACAAAACCCGCGTGGTAATGTATCCAGGGAGCTCAAAAGTATTGCCACGAAAGCACTCGTTGATTCCGAATTAGAATCACTCAACCTCTTCAAATTACTCAAAGCCTTCGAACGGGTGGTGCAGCGCTTTGATGATGCCAACCCTAAAACGGTACACCAGATCATCCGCTTTGATTACACCATTGAAGATCAGCAAACAAGAATCTTCTCCAAGGTCAACAGGGGACAAAAGGCAACCTTTAAAAGTGTGTTTGGCGATTGTCGCAACCGTATCCATGCCATCGTTACCTTCCTGGCATTGTTGGAAATGCTGAACTCCGGATTAGTGGCCATGATCGTTGGGGAAGGCGTCAATAATTTCTGGTTGACGGAAGCTCCTGCTGAACCAGAGGATACTTCTGAACCGGAAGCTGAAGCTGCATCTGAATCGGAAGATAGTCCTGAAGGAGAAGCTCAACAAGGGAATGAAATTGTTGATCCGGAGGAGTAATAACCTATTGTTCTATTTTCTCCATTTCAAAGGAGGGGGTGTTTTTTCAAACAAATATGTTTTATTTCTAATCATAAAACACTTTTTGTTTTTTACCGATTTTTGGATTAACTTTGGACTACCAAAATCAAATGAAAAACATGAAGCCATCCTTCAATTCAGAATTCAACCAGTTTTTATCAGATATTAAATCTAAGATTCGTGAGGCTCAGCTCCAGGCCCTCAGAGCGGTCAACCAGCAATTAATTGAGCTTTATTTAACCATTGGGCAAATGATTGTCGAAAGGCAGGAGACCTTTGGGTGGGGAAAGGCCGTGGTTAAAAAATTGTCAGAGGAGCTTCAGAAGGAGTTCCCTGGAATCAAAGGTTATTCCGTTCAAAACCTTTGGTATATGCGCCAGTTTTTCCTGGAATATCAATCTTTAGAAAAACTCCAACCGCTGGTTGGAGAAATTAGTTGGACAAAGAACATTGCAATATTCAGTAAATGTAAAGACCCTCTCCAAAGGGAATTTTATCTCAAAATGACCAGAAAGTATGGATGGACCAAAAATGTACTCATTCACCAGATTGAAAATCAGTCCTACGAAAAGTTCACAACTTTTTGATCCCAAACCTAAAAATCGAACCGCCACTATCACGCTGCTCAATGGTTATTTCCCCGTCATAAAACTGGACAATTCTGTTACAGATCGCTAAACCAATGCCGGTACCTTCATACTGTTCCTTGTTGTGAAGTCGTTTGAACATTTCAAATATCTGGCTTTGATATTGAGGTTCCACACCGATTCCGTTATCATTTATTTGAAAATAATGATGTGTCTCATCCTCTAAATAGGAAACCTCTACTACTGGAGGTGAGGATTCATTGTATTTCACTGCATTTTCCACCAGGTTTTTCAACACCTGGAAGAGGGCGGAATGATCCACTTTTATTTGGGGTAATTTTGACACTTCAATTACAGCCTTTTTCTGTTCAATGATCTGGGAAAGGCTCAATTTTACCTCTTCCATCACTTTGACAACATCCACAACCTCCGTTTCGTAGCCCACTTGTCTTAACTTTGAAAATTCAAGCACATCTTCCACCAGGCGATACATTTGTTTGCCATTATCTTCAATGAACTTAAATTGAGTCTGCAAATCATCTCCTTTTGGAAGTCCCTTGCTCCTGATTATTCCAACGAAACTTAAAATATTGCGTAAGGGTTCCTTTAAATCGTGGGAAGCAATATAGGCGAAGCGTTCGAGTTCTTCATTACTTTGCAGCAGCTGATCGTTGGTTTCTTTGAGTTTTTTGGTTCGGGAAGCTACTTCCTTTTCAAGAATCCTGGCGTAATTCCTGCGCTGTATGAGGTACAGCAACAAAAAAAGGAAGCCAATAACAAGAACAGCTATGAACCCTAGCAACAAATTTCGTTGAGAAGTTTTTGACTTCAGTTCGAGTTCCTGGTATTGTATTTGATTTTTTTGTTCTTCAGCTTCATATTGTACCAGCAATTCATTTACCGCTGCTGTTCTTTTTTCATCCCAGATCGTCTTTTCAATATCCAATATCTTTTGCAAGCCTGCCAATGCGCCGGATTCCTGTTTCTGTAGGATGTCAATTACGGTGGCCATCTTGGTTACAGCCAACAGATCTGAATTTTTTTGGTCCTGGTTCTTTTCCCTGATGCGGGCGATGATATTATTTATGATTTCCTGAAACTCAGGAGAAGGCCTCAGTTCAGAATTCAAATAAACATCCGTCAATAAACGGATGGCTCTCACATTAAACATGTCAAAAGAGCGACTCTCCTCTACCTTGAGCACGAAGTCCTGCAACAGTCTGTGACCGTATTCATAATTTCCCAACCGGACATTAGCTTCAATTTTATAAAAAGTAGAAGCCATTTTATTGATCGGGTAGAAATCGAACTCCTCTGTTAATTGCAGCGATTTTTCCGCATACCTGAGGCTTTCTTCAGGTTCATGTCTGCGGGAATGTATGCGGGCCATTTTTATATAAAAATCCCATAGCCTGTAAGCACGGTCAAAAGGTTCCATCTCCTCCGCTGCTTCGAGAGCGGCGATGCATTCCATGGAAATGGCCTCTGCTTTATCAAAAGCTTCCTGGTTTTCATAAGCAGTGGATAGGCGCGCACGAATACTGTAATAAGCTTCTTCATTATAGGTTATTTCATCGGCCAGATCTTTGGCTTTGAGAATTTGTTCAATAGATCGCTTATAGTCACCATCTGATCCGTAAAAAACCCCTAGAGCCACAAGCGTATGAACCAGCGCATTGGTATCTCTGAAGGTCTGATAAATTTCAGCAGCTTTGTGTCCGTAAAAAACAGACGAATCACTACTTGAAGAAAAATTATGGAAATGACCCAGATATTCGAACACCCTGGCTAATCTTTTTGAAGGTACTTCAATCCCTTCCAGCAATCGTTTTGCTTCCCAAAGATGATCACCTGCGGCATCCCAGTTGCCGGTATATAAATCATACAGGCCATGAAGCTCAAAAAGGTATGCCTTGATATGTGGGTCTGATACCTGGCCTTCCTTCAAGACCTGGGGTGCCAAAGCCTCCATAGGGCCAAAATCATTACCGTCCATTGCAATTTCTGCCAACAAACCTTTTGACCAGATCAACTGATCTCCGCATTCCTTATCGCGACATAAGGCCTCGGCCTTCTCCAGGTAAGATCTGGCTAGAGAAAGATCACCTTCCGCCCAAATCAGACTGTCAGCAAAATGATTAATGAGCGACAGTTTTTCCGGTAAGTCATTTGTCAATGCCAGCTTCCTGTCCAGTTCCGGATCGTTTTGTCCGCTGATCATGTGAAGAAACCCTATCGAAATGAATAAAACTGTGATTAATCGTTTCATAATTTAAATGTACAGATGAACGAAAGAGCGTTGTTCAATACTTGAAGCGAGTAAGGTTTATGCCAAATGAACAATGACTAATGGAAAAATGCGCTTTGAAATCACGAATATAAGTATCTGGGAACTAATTAAAGTATTACCGGGTTTCTAAAACAATAAAAGTTCCAACGTTTATCCTTATAAATGCAACTTTAATATAATAAATTCGTCCCTTTATTAAATAGGCTATTCCTTAGCTTGTCACCCAACAAATTTCTGCCGCCGCACATCATTTATATTGATTTCATTAAATAAATGCTTATGCAAACCCGACTAGTACTTACACTCTTTTTAGCAGCTATAGGTTCGTTTTTATTCGCCCAGCAATCGACCGGCATGGACGAAGATCCTTTCGCCAGAACTTACACGACGAAAAGAACAGACACTGCTCCTAAAATAAATGGCCTTTTTGATGATGCAGCCTGGCAAAATGCCAACTGGGCAGGAGATTTCACTCAGTATGATCCGGAAAATGAGGCTCCTCCTTCCCAAAAGACAGAATTTGCCATCCTTTATGACGACGTCAACCTTTACGTTGCCATCAAAGCTTATGACACAGAGCCGGAAAAGATCGAGAACAGGCTCGCCCGCCGGGATGAATGGCAGGGAGACATCGCCGGTATTCATTTCGACAGTTATTATGATAAAAGAACTGCTTTCGCCTTTATGGTTAGTGCTGCCGGAGTAAAAAATGACGGCTTCGTTAGCAATGATAGCGGTGATGATTTTGACGAAACCTGGGATCCGATCTGGATGGTAAAAACCCACATTCATGCAGAAGGATGGAATGCTGAGATGATGATTCCATTGAGTCAGCTGCGATTCAGTGATCTGGAAAAGCAAAAGTGGGGGCTACAAGTCGGAAGAAACATTTTCAGGGAAGACGAATGGAGCCTGTGGAAACACATCCCGCGGGAAGAAGCAGGCTGGGTAAGCCGCTACGGAGAAATGGATGGCCTGGAAAACATAAAACCCAAGAAACAAGTGGAAATCGCTCCATTTGTGGTGGGAAGTACTGAATTGTATGAAGCGGAAGAAGGCAACCCGTTTGAGGATGGCACTGACCTGAAAGCTAACGTTGGTGTAGATGGTAAAATCGGAATCACCAATGACCTTATCCTCGACTTTACGGTCAATCCGGATTTTGGACAGGTAGAAGCCGACCCTTCCCAGGTAAACCTCTCCGCATTTGAGATTTTCTTCCAGGAAAGACGCCCGTTTTTTATTGAAGGGAACAACATAACCCACTTTCAATTGACTCCCGGCGACAGCCCCTGGTCACAGGATAATCTCTTTTATTCCAGGCGTATTGGCCGTGTGCCTCACGGGGATCCGGAACTCGCGGACGGTGAATTCATGAAGTATCCCAACAATACACGTATCCTGGGAGCATTTAAATTAACCGGGAAAACACAAAAAGGGTGGTCCATCGGTATTATCGAAAGTCTGACCAACCGGGAAAAAGCCATTATCGACAATAACGGAGACAGAAGAAAAGAAATCGTTGAACCACTTTCAAATTATTTTGTTGCCAGAGTTCAGAAAGACATTAATAAAGGAAATACCATCATTGGTGGCATGCTCACCTCTACCTACCGGGACATTCAAAATGAAGACCTGCTCTTCCTGCCAAAGTCAGCTATCACAGGTGGGGTTGACTTCACGCAATACTTTAAAGACAGGTTGTATTTCATTTCTGCAAGTTTTGCCGCCAGTCAGGTAAAAGGGGACAAATGGGCGATTACGGAACTCCAGGAATCATCCCGCAGATTTTACCAGCGACCGGATGCCGATTATCTCACTTATGATCCTGACAGGACGTCCCTGTCGGGCCATGGAGGTGCTTTTATGGCAGGTAGGCTCCCAAGTAATGGATTTAAGTTTTTGTTCAATGCCACATGGAGATCTCCCGGGCTGGAACTGAATGATGTTGGGTTTTTGCGTTCCGGGGATAATGTGTTTCAATTCCTTTGGATGGGGTACCACATCAATAATCCGTTTTCTGTTTTCAGAGGTGTATACTTCAATGCTAACCAGTGGTCAGGATTTGACTTTGGCGGCAATAGTCTTTTTAAAGGAGGAAACATCAACGTCAATGCTCAGTTTAAAAACTTCTGGTCTATAGGTTTTGGTGTGAACCGTGAAGGCCAGGGTGTTTCCAATTCCACATTACGGGGAGGACCATCAATTATCGAAAACGGCAATTGGAATATCTGGGGAAGTTTGAGCTCCAATTCTCGTAAGAAGCTCGTTCTTGAAGCCGGTATGTTTTCCAATAAACAAGATGATAATTTATCCAAAACATATGGACTCTTCGGAGAAATCAATTATCGTCCGTTCAACAGTTTGTCCTTGTCGGTGGAGCCTGAATTGTTCATTTCCCAGAATCAGTTACAATACGTAGATCAGACTTCTGTTGGTGAGGGTAATGACCGCTACCTTTTTGGTACCATTGATCAGAAAACATTCAATGTCACTATCCAGATAGATTATAGTATTACTCCTGATCTGAGTATCCAGTATTACGGTTCTCCTTTTGTGAGTGGCGGAAAATATTATGACTTTAAATATATCACCGATCCAAGAGCGGATATTACTTCCAATCGTTTCCACGTTTTTGATCAAAACGAAATATTCCTCAATGAGAATGATGAGGCCTATGAGATCAGCGAGTTGGGTGGACACAACTACAGTTTCGATTTGCCTGATTTCAACTTCAGACAATTCAGGTCCAATATGGTTCTGAGGTGGGAGTATGTACCGGGGTCAGTTTTATTCCTCGTTTGGTCACAAGGGAAAACGGATAGTGTATCCGATGGTACTTTTGATCTTGGTAATGATTTCAAAGATTTGTTTAAAACGCGAGGACGAGATGTATTCCTGGTGAAATTGTCCTACAGATTCCGGGCTGAGCAGTGGGGTAGGAAATAATCAATCTTACAAAACATAATTCATAAAAAGGTGCGCCACTATTTATTCGGGTGGCGCACCTTTTTGTTTTTCAATTGGTTTTGAGTGGAAAGTTGATTATCTCAGTTTTTCATTAAACCATTCCCCGCTTCGCTCCTTTTTGTTATTTTTCTTGTTGCAATCGTCATTAAATTTATTACCGTCAGTTCTAACACTTGGGTCGAAAACAATCTTTGCTTTGTAAACCGGTGGGAAATCAGGCCCGAGCCAATTCTTCCTCAACCTTACTGCTTTTACTCTATCGCCCGATGGAAGATTACTTAGCTTTTTTCTCTTCAATAAGATTGGTTCCGTACCTGGATAGTCTTCGTAAAGTTCAACATAAACTTGTCCGGGATCAGATTTAAAGTCCATACCTCCTCGGTTCTCAATAACCACCTGAATCCGAATCCGGCCAGTTAATGGAGCAGTTCTTTCCAAGACCATGAAATGTATATTTTTGATGGCCAGGTCAGGACAAAACTTTGCTGGACCGAATTTGTCCGTTTTTTCAATTTTAATTTTTGATTTGGCATTACTCTTTTGTCCAAAGGATACTCCAATTGCCATAATAAGGAGAGAGACAATTAATACAAGCTTTTTCATAATTATTAGTTTTTTGAAATTTTTTAACAGAACTTATTGATTATCTAAAATACGAATATCCCGCCACCACAATTTTTCCCCGGCGAGCCGTAGATAAAGCAGTAGCACCTTCAGCGACACAGCCTGTACCTAAAGGAGCAAGGAGTTTTCCATCCCGATCAAAATGTTGGTCGAGCGTTCCATTGTAATTATATTGCGCCAATGCGAACCTGGTGGTAGAAGGAGCACCAATTGGATCCGGCTCCGGAAATCGTAAATCTCCGGCAGAACCTGCTACTACGATTTTATTGCCACTGGTGATACCTATAGCTTTTATCATTTCGTGCGAAGTAGAACGGAAATCTGTAACTACCCGTCCGTCCTGATGGAAACCTGAGTCAAGACTGCCATCATAGTTGTATTTTGCCAATGCAAATCGTTTGCCTCCGGAAATAGTAGCATATCCTCCTGCGAAAATTTGCCCCCGGCGATCAATGGCAATAGCGTAAGCAGCCTCATGGGTCGAAGTAGTAAAGTTGGTCAGCAATCTGCCATCGTGATGGAAAGAATTATCCAGGCTTCCATTTCCATTATAGCGGGCTAAAGCAAATTGATTTTGACCATCCACCAAAGCATTGCCGGCAACAACAATTTTTCCCCATTCATCAATAGCCAGCCCGTGAACTTCCTCTGAAGTAGATGTTGTGAAATTTGTGAGCACCTTACCGTCCCCGTCAAAAGTGCGGTCAAGACTTCCGTCACGATTGTATCTTGCCAGTGCAAATTGGTGGCCACGACCGCCGACATTGGCCAATCCCGCTGCAACAATGCGACCATTATTATCTATTTCAATGGCGTAGATCATTTCGAAAGTAGAAGACCCAAAATCTGTAAGCACTTTACCATCTCCGTCAAAAGTACGATCAAGACTTCCGTCTGGGTTATATCGTGCCAAAGCAAACAGCGAACCAGCTCGTCCGCCAGCCACTATTTTCCCTTCGTGATCGAGGACCATCGCATTAATCTCCTCACCGGGCGTGGACCGGAAATCAGTGGTCACTTGTCCCCGTTTTCCAAAACCAGAATCTATGTAGGAAAACTCATATTGACGTTGAATAACGAAACGGCTACCTCCTGAAAAAGGGCCATAACCGGCTGAAAGAACCATATTATTAGGAATATCAATAGCTACAGCATTGGCACCTCCTGAACTGTAGGCATTGGTGGATGGCAATGCATTCTGGATCCCTGCATCATATTTTTTATCCAGACTTCCATCAAGGTTATATTGAAGCACCTTGAAACGCCCGTAATAATCCTGTGCCATTAGGGGAACCCAAAGCAATAAAACAAAAGCGATTAATACGGTATGATGAAATGTGAAAATGAAACCAGAATTTTTTCCTTTTGTATTTAGACTTGCTGTATTCATCTTTTGAGTTTTGAAACAAAATTGCAGGTATAATCACCGGAACTCATATCCCATTTGTTCCAATTTTTTGACTCAGTGTTGCATTTTCAGAAAATAGAGGAAAGGAAAAGAAATAAGTTAGTTTTTCAACCTCATTAACCATTCCATCATAGGAATGTACTCAAACAACCGCCGCCCTTCAGGCTGGGTTCTTATTGCTTCTAATTTAAGCCGGAGCATTTCAGTTTCCTGGTTCAGAGTGCTCTGGTTTGGAATGGTGGTTGTCTTTTTAAGGAATCGCCACAGTGCCTTTTCCGTGGAACTCATAGCGCCTCTTTTCATCAGCATCCGCTGGGTAGACAATAATAATGATTCCAGGTATTCCAAATTACCTAATTCGAAATGGACCAATAGGTTTAAAATTCTTGCATGCCGGAATACCTCAGGTACGATTTCAGCTTTTGTTTCCTGTAAAATGGGAAACAACCAGCGTTGAGCATCCTGGTATTGTCCTGCTCCAAAAGACAAGACTCCGGCCAGGTAGTACAAGGTAAGCTTTTGGTGAAATTTCAATTGTTCTTCAAAGGTTTGTAAGCCTTTTTCAAATTCTGCCATCTCGGCCATGGCTCGGTTGTAGTCCCTTGCAGAGTAGCAATAATTGAAAGACAACAAATAACGCTGGTGAAACATCCTCGATTTGATGTTCTTTATTTTTACAAAAGCAGGATTTTCGGGCACTTGTTCAAGCCGCTTCAAGCCTTCCTCGAAAGCCGGGAAATTCATGAGGGTCAACTGATCGATGATGTAATTGTTCAAGGCACTTAAATATTGCTCCGGATGTTTTTTGTTGAAACCTGATTCCTTTTCCAGCAAGTTCAGGATCTCTTTATTGTAATCACTGGCTATGCCTGGTTCGTTCTTTGTGAAGTAATAAATAGCCATTGACTTAAGTAGCAAGATTCTATTTGGAATGGAAAGGATAGTTTCCTGTTTGGTCAATAATGCCTGCTGTTTCCATTGTTCCAAGGCTTCAATGTCCTCAGGGCGGTTAGCCTTTTGGATCTTAATCTGCAGGCTGGAGATTTCACTGAATAATCGGTTGTATTCGTTGTTGAGTGTAAGTTCATTCAGGGACTGTTGTCTGAGGCGATAAAGCATTTCGTTTCTCTCAAAGCTTATTTTTGTACTCTGGGAAATGACCTCCCGCTGCATTCTGGAAACCAGTAGATACATATCCGGCAGATCATATTTTGCGGCAAGTTTTTCTGCTTTCCTGAGTTGTTTGGCAGCCTGATCATTGAGTTTCTTTTCTACAAGCACTTCTGCAAATCTGATACATTCGAAAACTTCAGCTGATTCACTTTTTTCATGAAATTGTGCCAGCCGATTGAGAATGTATTGGTATAGATAAGTTTTGTAAATTGGTAAATTCTGAGCGAATCTGGAGCCTTTGTATTGTTTTTTTAAAACAGCTTCATCATAACTTTCCAGCTTAACAATGGCATCAAACAACTTGAGGTGCTCAGGCTGTTTACCGGAAATTCCTAACTTCAAGTATCGCTTTTCAGAACTTGTCAGGGATTTTATTAGTTCAAACAGGGATGGAGAGGAAGTTTTCACAAAATTAGAAACTTAATTTTTAAATGATTTAAATTGTTTAAAAATAAGTCTTTATGAATAAATTTTATAATTAAAAATAATAATTAAATAACATCTTTCATTTTGTACACCTTTGATATGACCTTACTTTTGGATCGTAATCACAAAAACTTTCACTCACAACGACGTAAATCATGAAATTAAAAAATATGAAGCTTTATCTGACGCTCATTGCATTAGCACTCTCTGGCCCTCTTGTATTTGGTCAGCTTATGGACCCTGATAACTGGCAATATTTCCAGTCTGTACAAAAAGTTAATACGGTACTCGAGGACGGTAACGAATTGTGGTACGGAACGGAAAAAGGGCTGGTTGTTATCAATAAGGAAACTCAGGAACAAACCTGGTACAATAAGTATAATTCACCGATCCCTTCCGATGATGTCAAAGCCATTGTAAAGATCGACGATACCAAATGGATAGGCACCTATGACCTTATTCTTATGCAAGTGAATGAGAATGGTTGGGAAAATATTTCTGTTCCCATTTCAGAGGAGGATTTGCTTTTTAATGAAAATCCATTACTCTATTGCATGAAAGCCGATGATGAAGGCAATTTATGGTTGGGCACCAATTTTGGGGTTTTGAAATACGACGGCATCTCTTTCGAAGTCATCAATTACACAACCAATCCTGAACTTGATAATACCTTTCAGGATGTTTGGGCTATTGAAAAAGACGAAAATGACAATTTATACTTTTCCAGCTTTGAATTATACCGCCTGGGTGCTGATGGCACCTACACGAACCTTTCCGAGGGTGATTTTAACCTGTTTGCTTATGGAGAAGCAAGGCTTTGTTATGGAAATGATAAAATTTGGTACAGCACATTTGGACATAACATTGCTTCCTATGACGGAGAGGAGTGGATCTGGTTGAGCCAGGACTCGGTTCCCAGTGGAATCCTTAATGGTATCGAACTTGATAAAAACGGTCAGCCCTATTTTTATTATCAAAACAATGGCATATATAAACTTCAGGGAGAGACACTCGTTCCAACTGCTGGTGAATTAACACAAAACGGCCATCAGAATATCGATCATCTACACTTCGATGAAGACAATGCTATGTGGATTACCCATCAAGCCAGCTTCCGTTCCAATGCGAATGGGACTTTGACATCGGGGATTCTGGGAGATTATCCGTTTGTAAACAATTCTTTCAACCTGATAAAAGAAGACAGGGATGGGAAAATCTTTGTTGTCAACGATTATAAATACATTAAAACCTTTACTTACGAAGAAGGCTGGCAAACACTTACCCCGGATCTGCCGGAATCGGATATGGTTTATATGAGTATTTCAAATCTTGCTTTTGACAGTCAAAATGAACTCTGGATCAGTTCCACCATCGGACTCATACATTATGATGGCCAGCAGTGGGAAGTTATTAATGAAGAAACCGATCCAAATGTTCCATTCGCCAGTTGCTACAAACTGGTTATCGATAAAAACGACCGGAAATGGATGATTATTCCGGGGAGTGCCATTGCCAGACTTGACGGGAACTCGTGGACAGTCTTTGATCAATACGATATCCCCTGGCAGGATTATGTATACGTAATGCAGGTTGACAACGAAAACAATCTATGGCTATCCGATACGGAAGGAGATTTATTCAGGATCAACTCGGATGATACCTACGAGCAAATTCCGACCAGTGCTATTCAATTTGACGAATACATGCGGATCTCCAACATTCATTTTGATAAAAACGGAACCCTGTGGATTATTACCAGTTATAATGATGGTCGACAACTATTTAAACGAGTTGACAACTCATGGGTTGAAATCGTAGACGATTATGAATACAGCTATTACACCGGTTACCTGACGGAAGACGATAATGGTTTATATTTTTCAGCTAATGGCGCTATAGTTCACCTGGATGAAGAGGAGAATATTAATTACATCACTCCTGAAAATTCACTGATGCACGGATCATACGTCGGATGGTTACATTTCGACAGCCAGAATAACCTGTGGATCAATAATTACATTTCAGGGTTGAGTTTATACAGTCCTACAGGCTTCACGGTAACAAGTTCAGAAGAAATATTCGAGGAGGAATGCGCCGTTAAGTGGCAAGCTTATCCCGTTCCTGCTACTGATGTAGTAACGATCGAAGCGGTGCATACTTCTTTTATTGAAAAACCATCAGTATCCATTAATTTGATGGATGCAACTGGGAAAATCCTCAGGACGGAATTGATACCAACTTTCGGAAGAAATCACCTCGTTTTTGATATGGAAGTAGCCGAATACCCCAATGGGTTATATTTTATTGCCATTGACGGCCTTCCGGCAAAAGGAATTGTCATCCACAAATAAGGTTAAGAAACAGCTTTCAAAAAACATGAGTGCCCCGGATTTTCTGACGGAAAATTCGGGGCTTTTTTGATCAGACCTTTCTTAGAAAGGAAGCTCCCTCTGCTGTCCCCGAGTTTTACGATAGGGAGTTAGGAGTGCAAATTATAAACAAATTCAAAAGACTTAAATCTTCAGCCCACACTCTCTAAAAGTCTTCTTACATTTGTTTAAAACCAGCAGTATGAATGGGAAGCTTTACCTTTTTCCAACACCATTAGGGGAGAATGAAGATGCCGGGTATGTCATCCTGCCGTATGCGACGAAGATAATGCATGGGCTGGATTTTTTTATCGCTGAACGGGCGAGAACCGCTCGAAGATTCATCAAAAGCACCGGACCGGACCGGCCGATAAGCGACTTGACTGTTTTCGAACTGGATAAGCACGACCCAACCAAAGGGTTATCGGATTTTTTGAAACCTGCAATGGGTGGTCATGATATTGGCTTGCTCTCAGAGGCAGGATGTCCGGGGGTGGCTGATCCGGGTGCACGAGTGGTCAAACTGGCGCATGAAAAAGGTATTGAAGTCATCCCTTTAGTCGGACCTTCATCACTCTTGTTGGCGCTGATGGCTTCTGGTATGAATGGGCAGTCATTTTGCTTCCATGGATACCTGCCCAATAAAGGCAATGAATTGGCACGAGAGCTTAAGCGCCTCGAAACGCTTTCCGCAAAATTTAACCAAACGCAACTTTTTATTGAAACTCCTTACCGCAATAAAGCTATGCTTGACGCATTGCTGAAAAACTTAAGCGGTTCTACCCAAATGGCTGTCGCTGTTAATCTGACCTTGCCAAACCAGGAAATTCGTTCCAAGACGATTGCCGAGTGGAAAAAGATCAAAATCCCGGATTGGCATAAGCAGCCGGCTGTTTTTCTGTTGTATGCCGGAAAGTTGTAGCGTTTACCCAAGGTTTTGCCTTTGCCCGGTATTACCTTGTCGAAGTGAATACAACCGTTTTTAGCCTAACCATATAAAGAAGGATTATGAAATTATTAAAAACCATCGCACTGGGGCTGATCTGCTCTGTTGTTTTATTCACTTGTAAAAACGAACCGGAAATTTCTCTGCAAAATTATGTGATCCTGATCCCGGATTCTTCGGGCGTATCGGCAAATGAAGCGGTGAATGTTCTCGTTCAGTATGGTAAAAAAATAACCGGAGCCGATTTTCAGGTAAAAACATCGGCAACTGCTGAAGAACAAACCATTACTATCGGGAAAGAAATGATTCCTGAACTATGGAAGGATAGCCTGGTGAATTTACATGAAGATGGTTTTGTCATAGGCGTGGACAATGGAAATGTATTTATCGCCGGCAATAATGCTCAGGCGGATATGTACGGAGCCTGCACTTTTCTCGAAGATTACCTGGGGGTTATCAAGTTGACGGCCACCGAAGACTTTCTTCCGGAAGCGGATAAAATCTCTTTTGGAGATGGTTTTAGGAAATATGAACCAGCTTTTGATTTCAGGCGTACTTTGCTTCCCGGTCAATATGATGAAAGTTTTCGCAGCTGGTATAAAATTGAGGAATTGGACGATTGGGGGATGTTTGTTCACACCTTCAGGCATCTTATTTCCCCTGAAGCCTATTTTGAGGAACATCCCGAATACTTTTCCCTCATCAGTGGCCGGCGATTGAAAGATGCCCAATTATGTTTGAGTAATCCGGAGGTGACCCGGTTGTTGATCGAGAACCTGGGTAAGGAAATGGCCAAAAAGCCTGAAAAGCAATATTGGTCTGTTTCCCAGAATGATGCCATCAATTATTGTGAGTGTGAAAATTGTTTTGCCTTGTATGAAAAATACGAGACCATTTCGGGAGCATATATAGCAATGGCCAATGCCATGGCTACCGCTTATCCTGATAAACAAATTTCAACCCTGGCCTACCAGTATACCCGATCTGCACCCAAAAATATTCAACCTTTACCTAATGTGAATATCATGTTCTGCTCTATCGAATGCAACCGGTCTATGCCGTTGACGGAAGATGAAAGAAGTGCTGAATTTGTACAGGAAATGCAGGATTGGGCAGAGCTGACAAACAACATTTTTGTTTGGGATTATGTGGTGCAATTCAAGAATTATTTGACTCCTTTCCCGAACTTTCATGTTTTACAACCCAATATTCAATTTTTCAAGGAAAATAACGTCAACATGATGTTCCAGCAGGGAAGTGGAGGCAATTGGTCGGACATGTCTGAGCTGAAACAATACCTGATTTCCAAATTGCTCTGGGATCCGGATGTTGATGTGGACGCCTTGACAGATAAATTCCTTAATGCGTACTACGGCCCCGCGGCAGAACACATAAAGGCTTATTTTGAGCTTTACCATGAGGAAATTAATAAACATGCCAAAACGGAATTTCTCGACATTTACGGCTTCCCTTTGAATTATGCAGATTCTTACCTGACACCGGAATTGCTGGAAAAGTATAAATCCTTCATGGATCAGGCCGAGGCTGCGGTGGAGGATGATGAACAATTTTTGGGTCGCGTTCAAAGAGCGCGGATGCCAGTGGATTTTGCGTATATTGATATTGCCATGAACGGAGGATTTGAGTCATTGTCGATTCTCGAAGAGACCAATGATGGTAAAGCTGCCCGTCCGGAAATGATGACTATGTTGAACAACCTTGTTGAATATTCCCAACGGCAACCTAATATCAAGGTCAATGAACGCAACTTCACCGTACCGGCGTATAAAAATTATGTACTCAACAAAATTCAGCGGATGACTACTCCGAATTTACTGGAGGGGGCAACTTTGGAACTGAAAACCATTTACAGCGAAAAATACCCGGCAGGTGGGGAGAAGGCCTTAAATGACGGCTTGCTTGGAGACCTGGATTTTCACAATAACTGGCTGGGATTTGAAGGACATGATATGGTACTGGACATTGATCTGGGAGAAGAAAAAGAGTTTTCCAGGGTCAGTATGAATTTCCTGAAAGCAGTGAATTCCTGGGTTTTCCTTCCGGTAATGGTAAGGATAGAAGTGGCTGATGAAGACGGTAATTTTGAACCGATTGCTCAAATACTCGGCGATACCCAGGATCAGAATTACCTGGTGAAAAGTATTGCATTTGAGTTTCAGTTTGAAAAACAAACAACTCAACATATCCGCATTACAGCAGAATCATTGAAGACATGTCCGGACTGGCATCGTGGATTTGGGAAGCCTTCCTGGATATTTGTGGATGAGATTGTGGTGGTTGAGTGATTAGGGCGGACAGGAGTCCGCTTCTTTGGTCCGTGTAAGACATGGAAGTCTTAACGAGCAGGTTTTTGTTTTTCAGGGCTTTGCCCCTATTTGAAACATCTGAAACTTCTTGAACTTTTGAAACAGCGAGCAGCGCGAGTACTGAAGTTTATAACTTCATCCGCTTCGCCATCCACGAACTGGAAATAACACCAAAAATTGCAATGGTAATAGAACTCGCCGGCATCAAAATAGCGGCAACTATCGGAGATAATACTCCCTGAACCGCAAAACTCAATCCAATCACATTGTAGATCAGCGCAAGGACATAGGCTGCATAAACCAGCTTGACCGACCTGTTGGCATAATCAGCCATTTTAGGAAGAGAAGCAAATTTGGAAGCGTGCAGGATGGCATCACTCGCCGGAGTAAAATTGTTGATGTTTTCTGAAATGACAATGCCAATGTCGCTTTGTTGCAGGGCTCCCGCATCGTTGAGTCCGTCGCCGATCATACCCGTGAAGGTGCCTTCGGATTGCAGCTTTTTGATGAATTCAAGTTTTTCCTGGGGACTTTGGCGAAAAAGTACTGCCCCGTTTTGTTTAAACAGTGGCTCAAGGAAGGTTCTTTCACTGTCATTATCTCCTGAGATAAGGTAAGTCTTCATGCGTGCCTGAAAGGAGTTGAGTACATTTTTGAATCCATCCCGATAAGTATTGCTTATAGTGAAGTGCCCTTTCACATGACCGTCAATTTCCACATAAACACTTTTTGCCTTGCCATTTGAGCTGGTAACCTGACCGAGGAAAGCTGCGGACCCGAGTCGTAGTTGATGGCCGTTGATCTCTGCCTGGGTGCCTCTTCCTGTAAACTCCCGGAAAGCATCAGCTTTGGTGAATGCATCGGCCGTCACAAGGGTTTCTTCCGGCATATCAAAGCTGCCTGCAATTTGTCTGCTCAACGGGTGAATGGATTGAGAGGCCAGCGTTTGTATCATGACTTTCTCTTCATCCGACAATTTTTCGCCCTCATAAACTACCTTGCTGCCTGTTGAAAAGGTCAGTGTACCTGTTTTGTCAAAAACCACCGCAGCCATATCTTTCAAAGATTCGATAACAGAAGTATTTTTTAAATAAAACTGATGTTTGGCCAGGACCCGTAATACATTTCCAAAAGTAAAAGGAATCGACAAAGCAACGGCGCAAGGACAGGCAATTATCAATACGGAGGTGAATGCGTTGATGGCAATGGAAGTGTCGATACGCAACCAGTAAAAAAGCGTACTGAAGGCGATGATTAAAATAACAATGGTAAAGATCTTGCCAATGCGGTCTGCGATTCGGCTGGTGGTGTTGGGCGCTTTTTTTTCAAAGGCCTCATTGTTCCATAACTGGACCAGGTAACTTTGGGAAACCTTTTTGGTAACCGTTATTTCGATAGCATCTCCCATTTGTCTTCCTCCGGCATAAATTTTGTCTCCTGCCGTCTTTGAAACAGGTTCCGCCTCGCCGGTAACAAATGCATAATCGATATGGCCGGTGCCTTTGAGCAATAGGCCATCTGCCGGAATTAATTCACTGTGCCGAACCAAAACGATATCACCTTCTTCGATCTTATTGATGGAAACGGGGCGTTCTTCTCCTTTGTCGAGTACCGTAGCGGCGATGGGAAAGTAAGATTTATAATCTCTTTCGAAAGACAATCGGTGATAGGTCTTTTGCTGAAACCATTTACCTACCAGGAGGAAAAAAATCAATCCGGCGAAGCTGTCCAGGTAACCGGCTCCGGTATGGGATAGAATTTCATAAACGCTCCTTCCAAATATGCTGATAATCCCCAATGAAATAGGTACATCGATGTTTAAGGTTCTCTGGCGAATTCCGAGCCACGCGGATTGAAGATAATCTCGTGCGCTGTACAGTAAAACAGGCAGCGCCAACAGAATATTCAGATAGCCGAATAACGATTGAAACCAGGCATCCGAGTCGGCATCGAGTCCGAGGTATTCGGGGAAACTAAGTAACATGATGTTTCCAAAGGCGAATCCTGCGATACCGAGTTTATAATAAAAAGACCTTTCAAATTTTAGACGATCCTCGTCTTCATCAAGGCTGCCAAGGTTGATTTCCGGCTCATAGCCGATGGAAGCGAGTAATTCCACTATCTGGCGCAAAGAGGTATCTTTGGTGAAGGTGAGGAAAATCTCTTTTTTGAGAAAATTTACTCTGGAGACGGTTATGTTGTCATTGAGTTTGTAGAGGTTTTCCAATAACCAGATGCAGGAGGAACAATGTATTTGCGGCAAGTAAAAAGTAACCGTGGATTTTTCGTCGTCCTGATAGCTTAAAAGTTTTTCTATGATGTTTTTTTCATCTAAATAGTCATATTTCTGCAGTTTTCGTCCCTTTAGACTCACCCCGGCATTTTCGTCGATATCGTAATAGGTGCAGAGGTCATTTTCGTTGAGAATTTCGAAAACCATCTTGCAACCATGGCAGCAGAAAAATTTAGAATCAATACAAATAGTGTCATCCGGGCAGGGTTCACCGCAGTGATAACAAGGGGTTTGCCCGTTTTGATTTTCTGTCTGTTGTGTTTTGTCCGAGGGTGTCATAGTAAAAAATTACCTCAATAATACGGCTTTAATTATCTTTGTTTGCGGTTGAAAGAGGGCAAAGGTAGATGGAATTTTACGGGGAGTTTAATGACTTAAGTCACTTTTTTGTGTGACAAAAATCATATTCGCCTTTTTTTTGACTGATTATCTTCGCAACTAAATTAACATAACTTAGTGTATGAAAGTCATTTTTTTGCTCATTTTTATCAGTCTGATCGTTGCACTGGGATTCCTGGCCATATTTTTCTGGGCTATCCGAAATGGGCAATATGACGATGATTACACGCCTTCTGTCCGGATGTTGTTTGATGATGACAAACCCAAAGCGGAAGAACAAAAATAAACGCAAGAATTATTAATATAATATTTTACAATTCGTAAAACCCAACGAAAGATGTCTAACAAAGAACAGTTTTTTTATGACAATGGGATCGTTAGAAAGTTCGCGCTGGCTACCATAATTTTTGGTATTGTAGGGTTGCTGGTCGGTTTGATTGCCGCATTTCAGCTCTATATTCCTGCCTTAAATTTGGATACTCCGTGGCTTACTTTTGGTCGTATCCGTCCATTACACACAAATGCAGCCATTTTTGCTTTTGTGGGTAATGCCATTTTTACAGGGGTTTATTACTCCCTCCAGCGATTACTCAAAGCACGTATGTTCAGTGACTTTTTGAGTAATTTTCACTTTTGGGGATGGCAGCTCATCATTTTAGGGGCAGCCATTACCTTGCCATTAGGAATTACCTCCAGCCATGAGTATGCGGAGTTGGAATGGCCAATTGACCTGGCTATTGCGGTGGTTTGGATCGTTTTTGGTATCAATATGATCGGTACCATTATTAAGCGTAGAGAGCAGCATATGTATGTGGCTATCTGGTTCTATATTGCTACATGGGTTACTGTTACTGTACTTCACGTAGGTAATAACCTTGAGCTTCCTGTTACATTGTGGAAAAGTTACCCTGTATTTGCAGGTGTTCAGGATGCTTTGATTCAGTGGTGGTATGGTCACAATGCGGTGGCCTTCTTCCTGACAACTCCTTATCTTGGATTGATGTACTACTTCATGCCTAAAGCGGCGAATCGTCCGGTTTATTCCTATAAGTTGTCCATCATTCACTTCTGGGCGTTGATCTTCCTGTACATTTGGGCAGGACCTCACCACTTGTTATATTCAGCTTTGCCGGATTGGGCTCAGTCCCTCGGAACTATATTCTCCGTAATGTTGATCGCTCCATCATGGGGTGGTATGATCAACGGTTTGTTGACGCTACGTGGAGCCTGGGACAGGGTTCGTACAGATCCTATCCTGAAATTCATGGTAGTTGCGGTTACCGCTTACGGTATGTCAACATTTGAAGGCCCTATGCTTTCTATCAAGAGTATCAACGCAATTAGCCACTTTACCGACTGGACAGTAGGTCACGTACACATTGGTACTTTAGGATGGAATGGTTTTCTCACTTTTGGTATGTTGTACTGGTTGATCCCAAGATTGTACAATACCAAGCTCCACTCTTTGTCTCTGGCCAATACACACTTCTGGTTGGGTACATTGGGTATTTTGTTCTACGCTATCCCTCTTTACTGGGCTGGTTGGACACAGAGTTTGATGTGGAAACAATTCAATCCTGACGGAACTCTGGTATACGGCGACTTCCTCGAAACTGTAACACAGATCCTTCCGATGTATATCCTGAGATCTGTTGGAGGTACATTGTATTTTGTAGGATTCCTGATCATGGTTTACAACTTGTTCAAGACTATGTCCACCGGTAAGGTGACTTCCAATGAAGCTGCTGAAGCAGCTCCAAGACCTGTTGTACACAAAAAACATGCAGGAGAACACTGGCACCGTCCATTTGAGCGTCGTGGAGTTCAGTTCACTCTTTTGGCCCTTGTGGCTATTCTAATTGGAGGTATTGTTGAGATTATCCCTATGGTAATGGTCGAATCCAATGTACCTAAGATAGCTTCTGTTCAGCCTTATACTCCGCTTGAGCTGGCTGGCCGTGACCTTTACATCCGAGAGGGTTGTATTAGTTGTCACTCGCAGCTGATTCGTCCGTTCCGTTCAGAAACCGAACGTTATGGTGATTACAGCAAGTCTGGTGAATACATTTACGACAGACCATTCCTGTGGTCAAGTAAGCGTACCGGTCCGGACCTGGCTCGTGAAGGTGCAGGTCGTTTGAAGAAATCAGATGCATGGCACTTCAGCCACATGGAAAATCCGAGAAATACTTCAGCAAATTCTATCATGCCGAATTATCCATGGCTGATAGAGAAGGAACTGGATGTTTCGAGCATTCCTGCCAAGATCAGAACCCTTCAGACTTTGGGTACACCATATCCTGAAGGCTACGATCAGATCGCTGTTGACGACCTGAATAAGCAGGCCAAACAGATCGCTGACAATTTGCGTGAGAATGATATTGATTTCGAAGGTCTTGAGAAGCGTGAAATTATTGCAATGATCGCTTACCTACAGCGTTTGGGAACCGATATCGATCCTGAGATCGTAGAGTCTAAATAAAAATCATTCTGGAGGAGCGTTTCGGCGTTCCTCCATATGACAATAAAAATTAAATTCAATGTTTAAGTATATTCTTGAAAGAGCGGGCGACATAGAGTGGATGGCCATAGTGCCTTTGGTGTTGTTTGTTGCATTTTTCATTGTCATCGTTTGGAGGGCAGTGACCCATAAAAAAGAGTTTGTCGACCGGATGGCGAATATGCCTTTGCAAGATGACAATACTTTAGAAATTGAAAAGTAAAAACTAATTCAAAATGAAAAACTTCAAATTTAAATATGCTTTGAGTGTAGTGGCGGCCATGCTGTTCGGTACTCCTGCACTTCTGGCTCAGGAAACGGCAGATTCCCAGCCTGCATTTTGGGATGACACCTTCGGCATTATCGTGATTGTTGGTGCTGCAGTGGTCGTTGTTGCTGCTTTTGTTACTGTGTTGCGCATGTTTTACGCACTTATGCGTATGCAGCAGATGCAGTATATGAAAGATGCCGGAATGGATATGAAGGAGATTCAGAAGAAGATGAAGGCGGAAACGACTTCTAATCAGATGATGAAGAGCCTTACCAAAGCGGTACCTCTTTCCAAAGAGAAAGATATCCTTCTGGACCACGATTACGATGGAATTGGAGAATTGGATAATCCGCTGCCTCCATGGTGGGTCGCACTTTTCTGGATCACTATCATTTTTGCAGTTATTTACTGGGGGTACTATCATACCTTTGATAAAGGGCCTGGCCAGGAAGAAATGTACGCTACGGAAATGGAACGTGCAGAGGCTGCTGTTGCCAATTACCTTAACGAGCAAGGTGAAGTAGTTGATGAAAACACTGTGGTTTTCCTTTCTGATGAATCATCGCTTGCCAGAGGAAAAGAAATTTTTGATTCCAAATGTGTTGCTTGCCACAATGCTGACGGAGGAGGTAATACCATCGGACCTAACCTGACGGATGATTACTGGATTCATGGTGGAAGCATGAAGAACATTTTCACTACTATCAAGTATGGTGTAGTCGAAAAAGGTATGCTTGCCTGGGAAACTCAACTCGGACCATCCGATATGGCCAAAGTTGCCAGCTATGTTAAGTCCCTCGTAGGTACAACTCCTGCTGATCCAAAAGCTCCTCAAGGAGAACTTTGGGTAGAAGAGGAAGCTCCTGCTGATGAAGCTGCTCCGGTAGAAGGGGATTCAACAGCAGTTGAAACGGTAGAAGCAGAGCAAGGAGAGGAATAAAAAAAACTGTTTTTTATTATAATATAGTCAAAAATGAGCGGGTCAGTTGTTACTGTCCGCTCATTTTTCTTTTATATTTATAACCAGATAATGTTGTTTAAGACAAAATTCATTGTGTGAGGTGACATTTGTCACTAAATAAATTGGTTCAAAATCCAATTTTTGCATACGTTACCAAACATCTAAACACACACAAAATAAAATGGAAGCTCAAAATCAGCCTATTAAAGACACGGAGGAATACAGAGACCATATTGCCACCATTGACGATAGGGGAAAACGTGCCTGGATCCATCCAAAAAAACCTAAAGGACGTTACACCAGGTGGCGGACTATTGTCAGTTGGATATTACTGGCATTCTTCTTTATAACTCCGCTGATAAAGATCAATGGCAATCCTTTTCTGTTATTGAATATTTTTGAACGGAAGTTCGTGATCTTCGGCATTTTGTTCCCGCCGCAGGATTTTCACCTTCTGGTATTGTCCATGTTGACAGGGATCGTATTTATCATTCTGTTTACCGTTGTTTACGGCCGTATCTTCTGTGGATGGGTTTGCCCACAGACGGTTTTCCTGGAAATGGTCTTTAGGAAAATCGAATATCTGATAGACGGGGATTATAAAGCCCAAAAGAAATTGGCAGATGCTCCTATGAACTCTGCCAAGTTGTTTAAAAGGCTGTTAAAGCACACCATATTTATCGTACTTTCTATCATCATCATCAATACCTTTGTTGCTTATATAATCGGTATTGAAAATGTCAGAAAGATCGCCCTGGAGCCTATTGGTCAGAATTTTGGACCTTTCATGGCCATGATTCTTTTTTCAGCGGCTTTTTATTTCATTTTCTCCTGGTTCCGTGAACAGGTTTGCATCGTTGCTTGTCCTTATGGAAGATTGCAGGGGGTAATGCTGGATAAAAACAGTGTAGTCGTCGCTTATGATAATGTGAGAGGGGAACCCCGGGGCAAGAAATCCAGGAAAGCGCCGATTGAGGGAGAACCTGTAATGGGAGATTGTATTGATTGTAAATTGTGTGTAGCTGTTTGTCCTACCGGTATTGACATCCGGGACGGTACGCAGCTGGAATGTGTAAACTGTACGGCCTGTATCGATGAATGTGACTCAGTAATGGATAAGATCGGCCGCCCAAGAGGATTGATCAGATACGATAGTCTGAAAGGTATTGAAGAAGGTAAGAAAAAGATATTCACTACCAGGGTTAAAGCCTATACCGGTGTGTTGTCTGCGCTGTTGGTTTTGGTCTCATTCCTGCTGCTGAGCCGCTCCGATGTTGAGTTGTTGGTGCTCAGAGCCAGAGGAACACTGTATAATAAAGTGGATGAAACGCACATCAACAATTTGTACAACTACGAAATTATCAACAAAACGACCAAGTCTTTCCCTGTTGAAATGGAAATTGAGGGAGATTTCGGACGTATAGAATATGTTGGAGGTAACCCACCGGATTCAATCAGAGAAGGTGTGACCAAAGGTACTTTCTTCATTATTGTTGAAAACGAAAAGGTCAAGGACCGTAAGACCGATATTAAGATCAGAATATCGTCCAACGGTGAGTTGATAGATAAAGCAAATACTACTTTCATCGGGCCTTACAGGTAAGGCTTGGTGAAAGTCAAAAATTCGAACAATGAAATTGAACTGGGGTACAGGTATTGCGATTTTTTATACTTCCTTTGCCTTGTTTATGGTCTTTATGGTCATTAAAAGTACTTTTTATGACAACAGCCTTGTCTACGATGATTATTACGCTAAAGACCTGGCTTATCAGGAACAGTACGACAAGATCAAAAACAGTAAGGAACTGAAGGAAAAACTCGTGATCAAGAGTAATGGTTCTGAGAAGACGGTTGAGCTGACTTTCCCCTCCAACTTTAAGGATGTGAAAGGAAAGATTCAGTTTTACAGACCTTCCGGAAGCAGTAAAGATTTCTTCGTGGAAATCGATAATCCTGCAGAAGGAAAAATGTTGATCCCGGTTTCAGATATCATCCCGGGGTATTGGATCGTCAAAGTAGATTGGACCGGTGACGGCAAACCATTCTATGATGAAAAAAATATCCGGGTTTATTAATAGCAAGTAACTATTCAATGCAGCACTTTTTGTTAGTAAGTTAGCTGTATTGAATAGTTACAAAAGTTCTTCTCCATGCTTTGGACGGCATTTTCAATCGGGCTATTTGGAAGTTTGCACTGCGTAGGCATGTGTGGCCCCATTGCTATTGCTCTGCCGTATAAAAAAGAAAATAAACTGGTTATGGTTTCCAGTGGACTGCTCTACAATATGGGCAGAGTAACCACCTACAGTTTCCTCGGATTACTGGTTGGCCTGATTGGTAAAGGCGTTTTTCTTGCCGGGTTCCAGCAATGGCTGTCTATCGGATTGGGAATACTTATGCTGGTCATTGCTCTTTTTGCTATTCCGGTTGAATCCAAGATCGCGTCTATTTCATTTGTCAAAAAACCTTATGCCAAACTGCAATCCCTGCTAGGCCGTTTTCTCAAACAGAACAGTTGGAAGGCGCTTTACCTAACGGGGGTTTTAAACGGTTTCCTGCCTTGCGGTCTCGTCTATCTGGCGATTGTAGGTGCGGTTTCTATGGCTTCCCTTGAACAGGGTGTTACTTATATGGCTCTTTTTGGCCTAGGGACTATTCCCCTGATGTTAGTGGTGTCATTGGCCGGCAGTGTGGTGAGTATCCGTTTCAAAACAATAATCAGAAAGTTATATCCGGTGTTCATGGTGGCTTTTGCAGCATTGCTTATTGCCAGAGGACTCAATTTCGAGGTTCCCCATACATTTAATTTCTGGGAATCCGCACAAGATGTACCTATGTGTCATTGATAAATAGTGCACTGTAAAAAGAATGAATACAATTTTGAAGATTAAATACCATTCCACGCTCTCGTAATTCAGACTTCCTGATTTTTACTAACCGCTTTCCCTGAATTTTGGACAAAAATGTTTTTTTGTGAGTTTATCATCTGAAAGGCTGATCTACAAGAAGTGTGTGTCTTCAGACGTTGAAGATTACCTGTTATTTGGCACAAATGCAGAAGTGATGAGGTATGTCACTCCCCGACCGTTAACCAGAGAGCAAGCTGTAAGACGTTTTGAAAAAGCGATGGTGATCAATGGGAAAAATAAAAAACTGGGGTATTGGTTAGCCTATCACAAAACCACCAAAGAACCGGTTGCTTTCCTCAAACTGGTAAAGATGGGGCTGGATTATCACGAGATAGGCTATCTGATTCTGCCAAAGTACTGGCGACAACGATATGGCAGTGAACTTGCTTGTGCCGTCGTGGAGTACGCCTGTTCATTAGAGGAGGTATCGAGGTTGATGGGAATTGTCCGGGTAGAGAATAAGCCTTCCAAAAGGCTGTTGAAAAAGTGCGGTTTCGAGTTTTTGAAGACAGGTGTTTTCGAAGGAGCAAAGGCCGAATTTTATAAATTGGATGTTTGAAATAATAGCCTTGAAAAATCAGTAAGGTTAGTTAAGTTTGCATTTCAAAATTTTCATGAACGATGATGCTGATTGATGGACCTTATGTGTCTGATTTTCTCAAGACAACTCTTCTGGAAAAACAAATAGAAGTAATTAAAACTCCGGAGGCCAAAGCGCTTCTGGGCCAGGGCTATAATTTTATCTCCGAAAATGATGCGATCCTCCGTTTGCGAGAAAATCCGAATTATCCTTTATTCACCAATTCCGAAAATTCCATAGCCTGGGTGGAGATGAATCTTCCCTTTTCAGACATTCCTGAAAAAGTGAAATTGTTTAAAGATAAAGTCCGTTTCAGAGAGTTGCTCCATTCTCTGTATCCGCACTATTTTTTCAAAAGTGTTGCCTTTGCTGATCTGGAAAAGGTAAATGTCGAAGCCTTGCCAATATCTTTTGTCATAAAACCTGCTGTCGGCTTTTTCAGTATGGGTGTTTATAATGTTGAAAAAAGAGCGGAGTGGCCTGTTGTTCTGAAAGCCATCCAGGAAGAAATGAAGGAGGTAAAAGACTTGTATCCGATGGAAGTAATGGATGCAAATACTTTTATTATCGAACAACATATTCCGGGAGAAGAATTTGCTGTCGATTGTTATTTCTCAGGTCAGGGAGAACCGGTTATACTGAATATCATGCACCACCTTTTTTCTTCAGGTAAAGATGTGAGCGACCGGGTTTATATTACCTCAAAGGAGATTATTCAACGTTATAAACCTGCTTTTGAGGACTTTCTGAAAAAGCTGGGCAATCTGGCCCGGTTGAAGAATTTTCTGATCCATATTGAGATCAGGATGGATCAAGATGGACAGATCATTCCTATTGAGGTAAACCCCATGCGTTTTGGAGGATGGTGTACCACTGCCGATCTCACCTGGCATGCCCATGGATTTAACTCCTATGAATATTTTAATGAAGGTAAACGCCCGGACTGGGATCAGATATTCAGCAATCAACCTGATGATTTGTTCAGCGTTATTGTGCTGGATAATGGCTCAGGTATTAAGGGTGATGATATCGATGCTTTTGATTATAAAAGCTTAAAGTCGGGATTCAGAAAACCACTTGTGGTGAGAAAAATTGATTATAAAGCCTTTCCGCTCTTCGGATTCATTTTTGCACAGACCTCACAAGAAGATATGTCGGAACTACACAACATTTTACATTCCGATTTGAGGGAATTCATTCAGGTAAAGCAAGGCCAATCTACTAGAAAAGGTACTTGATAAAAGTCCAAATTTTTAACCGCAAAGGTGTCACAAGGTTCGCAAGGAAATCATCATAAAACCGCGAATTACCTAATACCGTCTACCGTAAGTCGTAAACCGTTTGCCGTTCACCGTCATTTTAATCCACAACAGCCGTGACCTCAATCTCAACCAGCATTTCCGGATCCACCAATGCGGAAACTTCCACCATGGTAGAAGCTGGTTTGGTTTCGGCAAAGAACATATGATGCGCTTTGGCGATTTCCTGCCAGTCCTGGATATTGGTGACATAAATGCGGGTACGTACAACATCTTCTATGCTACTTCCCAACTTATCAAGTACATCTTCAATTTTGCTCAGGATGAATTTGGCTTGTTCGAAAGCACTGCCTTTGCCAACTATTTGTCCGTCAGCTACGGCGGTAGTGCCCGCCACTTCAATGGTTTTTCCAATCCTGACTGCACGGGAATAACCGACGATGTCTTCCCATTTTGCTCCTGTAGTGTATTTAGTTCTTTCCATAAGGTAAAGATCGAAAAAGATTTGGAAGGGGTGGGAATGCAAAGCGTTTTTTAACTGGACAGGAGAGGGCGCAAAGGGTTTAACCGCAATGGACGCAATTGAAGCGCAAGGTACGCAAGGATTTTAAGGTCACGGATAGTTGTGTCGGGGAGTTGTGCTGAGTGTTTGTTTAGCATGCTCATCAGGTTCTCCCTTGTAAAGGAATAGCCATTGAATGGATTTGTTTGGGACAAGTTCCTATCATTTGAATTTAGTAAAACTCCGGCAGGCCAAAATATAAATAAGAAACTTGTAGGTACCGTGGATTTAAGGTAACTTTCTCGAAGAACTTTTTGAATATTTGAAATTATGAACTCATTAGAAAAACTGAAGGAAGCAATTTTACAATTTGGACATAGAGACAAACTTTCGAGAACATATGCCATAATATCTTTGATCTTTTTACCTATAGGATTTTTGGTGTATAAACGCAGTCCGCTTTTTGCTAATTTGGTTGTTGTTGGAGAAATAATATTGGTTGGGTTAGCTATTGTTGTTTCTATAGTTTACCTGAGCTTATTATGGAAGCTTTGGCTGAAAAATGAACTATTTCTATTCCTCTCTGCATTGAACCTGACCGTCTTTACTTTTCTGGTGGTATTATCAATAACAGGCCTGATGGCATATAATTGGAATCCGAATTTTTTGTTTGGCAGAATAATGGTAGGCTATTTTTTCATTTATTCAGCTGAAATGATAGGTTTTATTAAAAATGAAAGGGACTCTGTATTAATCAAAGGCATTAACCTGAAATTCAGATCTCTTGAAAAAAGTGAAATACAGGATATAATTGTGAAAGAAAATGTTGTATTTAAACTAAAATCCGGGAATGATTTACAGATAAATAACGTTAAGAAATCAATAGAAAAAAACAAAACGAAATTTGACCAGTTACTGGAAAAAATTCAAGCACCATGAAATTAGAAAACCTGGGCTACAACGAACAATTTGAATCTTTCCGAAAAGAAAACAACCTCGAAGCATTTGATGTAGGCAGAATATCCGCAGAACATAAAGAACGATACGTTGTCAAAACGGAAGAGGGAGAATTCCAGGCGGAAATTACCGGCAATATGCGGTATGCTGCCCAAAGCAGGGAAGACTTCCCGGCCGTTGGAGACTGGGTGGCTATGAATGTTTTTGACGACCTCGCCATTATTCACAAAATCTTTCCAAGATACTCAGCTATAAAAAGGCAGGCCGTTGGGCACCAGGCTGACGTCCAGATCATTGCCACGAATATCGATTACGCTTTTATCGTGCAGGCTGCGGACAGGGATTTTAACCTCAACCGGCTGGAAAGATACCTCACTTTATGCCATGCCTCCGGGGTTAAACCCATTATCGTACTCAATAAGATTGACCTGATTGAAGATGGGATAAAATCCGAATTACTTGACCTCGTGCAAAAACGGGTGAATGATATACCTGTTCTTGCCTTGAGCAACGAATCAAGAGCAGGGCTCGAGGAGATCAGCGCTTTCCTGCAAAAAGGAAAAACGTACTGCCTTTTGGGCTCTTCCGGGGTAGGAAAATCCACCCTGCTGAATAACCTTGCAGGCGAGGATCTGATGAAGACCAGGATGATAGGCGAAGGCACTCAAAGAGGAAAACATACTACCAGCCATCGGGAATTAATCGTATTGCCTGCCGGTGGTATACTGATCGATAATCCAGGTATGAGGGAAGTAGGCATCGGAGATGCAGGTGGCGGACTCGAAGTGACATTTGATGAAATCACTGACCTGGCCGCAGGATGTAAGTTTAAGGATTGTACCCATACTTCCGAAATGGGCTGTGCCGTGATTGAGGCCGTCGAAAATGGAGAGATAGATGAGCAGGCATATGAAAATTATCTTAAGATGGAACGAGAGAAAGATCATTATGAATCCACAGTGGCGGAAAGACGAAAGAAAGATAAGGCTTTTGGGAAAATGGTGAAGAGTATGAAGAAGGATTATAAGAAAATGGATAAAAGGTGAGTGTTTAAGAGCATACATGAATTCCATGTAAAATAGGCTCCACTTTTAAAACTCCTTAAGATTTCTTATTTTAAAGACCTTCTTTGCTAAAACCTTAACCATGGGAAACCAGTCGGCATTAAATGAAATTCGCAGAAATATAAGATATGGCGATACCCAAAAAGCCATTTCAGTTTTTGATGAATTACTCATCGGAAGGCCAGGTTATGATGATTTTATCCTTCAGGCAGGGCGTTGGAATAATCTTGACAAGGAGTTCAGGCAAGGGCTTGTTACCCGGGAACAATGGGATGTAGGAACCGTTAATTTTCACAAGAACCTTATTCGTTTCGCCCAGGAAATGGAGGGCGAGGCGGGGTATTCAGGCTTAAATGAAGACGCCGGGATTTATCCGGTTTATGTGTATTTCTTTGCTTGTGAATTTGATGTAACCTCGTTGAAAAACCAGATCATCAAACAAAACAAGCAACAGGACATTTTTGAATTTCAGATTATTAACTGGCCATTATGGAAAGGGAGGATACTTGCTGAAGGAGCTATAAAAGAGCAGCGTTTTGAAAGTAAGCTTAACTTCGTCAACAGTGTTATTGAAAAAGTCAGGCAGTTCCCACACCAAAACAGAAGCGAAAATTTCATTGATCTGGTAATCACCTCCATAAATATGCCCAAGCGATTTTATACCTGGACTAATATGGCAAGAGATGGTATAGTTATTAGCCAAGGTACTTTGAGGGATATATTTGAATTTAGCCAGGATACGATTAATGATCTTATTTTAAAGGTAATACAAAGAATGGCTATTTATGCCTTAAATATTCCTGACCTGAAAGCACATGAGGCAACAAAAGGCTGTGTATTTGATCTGACTGTTGATATCAGGGATTTGAAAAATTCCATTGAAATAAATTACTTATGCAGGGAATGTGAAGCAATCATTGCTTCCAGTGAAAAAGGAAGGGCTGTTTTGAAGCAAATTAATAAATGGGTGGACAACTTGATTTTAAATCAGTAATAAAAAGAGATCCCTTTTTATGCATCATACAGAACCATTATATTTCGAAGACAGAAAACCCTGGCGTCAATGGTTGGAAGAAAATTTCGATACGGCGGAAGAGGCATGGCTGGTTTATCCCAAAAAGATAACCGGTAAAAAGCGTATCATCTATAACGATGCGGTTGAAGAAGCACTCTGCTTTGGCTGGATTGACAGCATCAATAAAAAACTGGATGAGGAACATACCATGCAGCGTTTCACACCCAGAAAGCCGAAAAGTACTTTTTCCCAACCTAACAAAGAACGACTCAAATGGCTGGCGGAGCAGAATATGATACATCCTTCCGTTTTACCTTACGTCCAGTCTGTTATTGACGAAGTCTTCGTTTTTCCCGCCGATATTCTTGAATTTTTACAAGAGGATGAAATCGTTTGGTCCAATTTTTCCAAATTTCCAGAGCCATATAAAAGAATAAGAATTGCCTTTGTCGACAGTGCCAGGAAAAGGCCTGAAGAATTTCTGAAACGCTTGCAGAATTTTATGACCAAAACCAGGGAAAATAAACTCATTAAAGGTTTTGGGGGTATTGATAAATACTATCAAAAGTGGTAAATTATTGTTCTTGTTCGTCCTTAAGAATTACGATGGTCTGATAGATTACCACGGCAGAAGTAAACAGGGCAATTACAAAGATCATGCCCGGTGAAGGATACATCGCAGCAAGAAGCAAAAGGAACAATAGAAAAAAGAAGATGGACAGCAGTTTGGTAGTAATTCGCATTTCAGGTCAATTTTGATGTTTGCGATTTGGGTTAAGATCATAAACGTCAAAAATAATGTCCGGGTTTAAAAAAATCTGTGATCAATATGACATCAACGCTAAACAGTGCAGGAAAAAGAGCTTTGGTTTCGCCAATAAGGTGGATTATAATCGCCGGGGTGGTCTTTTTTATTGCTGCGGGAACTATTGACATATTACGCGCATGGATCTATATAGTTATCTATGCTATTGGTGGATTGGCTTTGGGTTTATTGCTGTATAAAAAATCTCCCCAATTGCTCAATGACAGAGGGGAAGTTAAGCCGGGAGTCAAACAATTGGATAAGCTGTTGATCCTCACCTATTTTTTACTTGCCATCATCATTACCCCTTTGGTTGCCGGACTGGACTATCGTTTTGGTTGGAATTTATTGCCGGATATTTATCTGTATGTGGGGATTTTGGCCTATTTGATGTCTATGGTATTAATAATCAGGCCAATGCTCCAAAATCCTTTTTTTGAAGGGTTGGTGAGGATTCAGGAGGAGAAAAATCACAAGGTAATCAATACTGGGCCATATGCGGTCGTGCGTCACCCTGGTTACGTGGGCATGATCGTTGGAGCCTTTGGAATGCCCCTCGCTTTTGGTTCGGGTTGGAGCCTGGTTCCTACGGGTTTGATAGTTGTGGTGGTAGTTTTTCGAACCTGGTTTGAAGACAAGATTTTGCAGGAAGAACTGGATGGGTATAAGACCTATTGTGAAGAGGTTAAGTATAGATTGATTCCATTTATTTGGTAGGTCATTTGTGATTATTTTTCTGTAAATTTGTTAGGATAGACTTTCCCGAATTATCCATTGAAATAATTATTTAAAAATTGTGAGCTTTTTTTTACCAATCGTTTTTTTAGGCTTTTTCATTTTCATGATTTTCTTCGTCTTACCCAATATGGGCGATTGGCGAATACTCGAAAAAAGATACAGAACGGAAAAAGATTCCAAATCAGGAAATTCGAAATATTTAAGAGTGAAAAATTGTAATATTGGCGGGGTTGCCTATAGTAATGTTGTCAAGTTTTACGAGGTGGATAATGGATTGTTCTTGAAATTAATTTGGGTTTTTAAGGGGAAGGCCAAAAATATCCATATCCCTTGGGATGAGATAAAGCATGCTCAAAAAATTAAATCCTTTATCGGCAGTAAATACAGATTAATAATTGGTGATCCTTTTGTAACATTTATTGAGTTATCTGAAAAGGATTTTCTTAAAATCAAAAGCAAAATTAAGGGCAGAGTGGAGGTAATTAGTTAAATAATTGAAAATAACCTGTTATGGAAAAAGCACACAAATTTTGTCAAAGCTGCGGCATGCCGTTGAAACGCGACCCAAAAGGAGGTGGCACCGAAAAGGACGGCACTCAAAGTAAGATGTACTGCTCTTACTGTTATGTCGATGGGGAATTTGCAAGCCCCGAGATCGACACAGCTGAAAAGATGCAGGCTTTTGTGAAAAATCAAATGAAATCCATGGGCTGGCCGGGTTTCATTGCCGGATTTTTCACCAAAAACATTCCGCGACTGGAAAGGTGGAAAAAATAGCCTTTAAATAACCACTTCATTTATATCCTTCCATGATTAAATTCGTTCATACCAACATCATTACAGATGATTGGAGAAAGCTGTCTGATTTCTACATAAAAATCTTCAATTGTAAACCACTCTTGCCGGAGCGGGATCAAAAAGGCGAGTGGCTGGATGATCTTACGGGAGTTCAAAATGCTCATTTAAGGGGAGTTCATCTAGTGCTTCCAGGTCATGAAGAAAATTCGCCCACCCTGGAGATTTATCAATACGCCGAAAACTCGGCTAATCCGATTTCAAAACCAAATACTAAGGGTTTTGCCCACATCGCCTTTCAGGTCGATGATGTTCGCAGGAAGCTGGCAGATGTCATTGAAGCCGGAGGTTCCAGCGTCGGAGAGGTTGTCGAAACGGTTGTGGAAGGGGTTGGGAAATTGTTAGTCGTTTATGCGCGAGATATTGATGGTAATATTATTGAAATACAGAGTTGGGAATAGATTTTAATAACAAAAAAATAACAAGTAAATGGACCAATTTAGTTTCATTTAGTTTCAGGTGTTTCAAACAGTTTCAGATCGAGCTCTGTGCACTCTGTGCTGTCTCTGCGTACCCTGTGGTTAATTCTATTTATTACCAAGTAAAAATAATTAATTGCTAAAACTGAATTTTTTCATTTACATAAATTGAATGCCATGCAAAAAGTCAACCTAACCGAAAAACTCTCCCAGTTTTCTGACCACTGGAATCCGCATATCGTCGGGGAATTGAATGGCCAATATGTTAAGCTGGCAAAACTGAAAGGAGCATTCGTCTGGCATAAACATGATGAAGAGGACGAGTTGTTTTATGTGGTCCGTGGTCACCTGAAAATTGAATTCAGGGAAAAAGTGGTGGATTTGGCACCCGGAGAATTTCTCATCGTTCCCCGCGGAGTAGAGCATAGGCCGGTTGCAGAAGAAGAAGTTTCCGTAATGTTATTCGAACCGAAGGGAACTTTAAATACAGGGGACACTGTTAATGAACTAACCCGGAAAGACCTGACAAAAATTTGATGGATGAAACACTTCTTTAGCGCCTTTGTTTTTTTGCTGCTATTACCTTTGTTTGCTTCTAGCCAGGATGTTGAAATGGTTATTGAAAATGCGACCTACAGGCATAAACAGAGATCTTTTAGGATCGATGTACATTGGCTGAATAACTCTTCCGATACCGTTTCCGTCATCATTCCCCAGTCAAATCAATTTAAAGGAAATCTCTACAACTTCGGAAGTTTCCAATTCGTAGGTGAATTACAAAAACCCTATACCATTGACTTCAGACAGGAAGGAACCTGCGAAGGGCAGAAAGATTATGAGCCGGGAAAATTTGAACAAAAATTATCTCACTTACACCCTTTTCATGTAGTTACCGTTCCTCCCGGCAAGCGTTCTAAGAGAATTGTTATCAGCCTTGGTGCAAATCATAATTTTTGTACGGAAAGCCAATATTTTGCCCTATTAAGCTATGATCCTCAATATGAAAGCCTGCCAAAAAAGCAGGTCAAAAAACTGGAGGCATACCAACAGCGATTCGATGATATTGAAAAAGAAGTGAAGGCCTTTCTCGTTGAACAAGACATCCATACAGAACAAAGAAGACCATCGAAATCCCTAATGGAAACCATCCTCATCAACAACCAACTCATCGAAGGCCTTGCACCCATAAAATTCAATACTGCTGAAGTCGAAATCGTTAAACAATAAGCTATGAACTTTCATTTACTTACTTTTTTGACTCTATTGTGTCTACCGCTTTTCGTTTTCGGTCAGGAGAGGCCCGATTATGAATTGATCCTCGAAGAAGGAAGCTATGAAGCGGGGGGGGCAAGGCTTAATTTTATTTTAACCGTACAAAATAATTCCAAAGACACCCTGGTGATGCCGCGGCCGACCTTCAATCAGTTTAAGGAACATTACAGCTTCCAGCCCGTCAATTGGATAGGAGAAACCCGGAAGCCCTTTAGCCTGGAACTCATCATTAAAGAGGATTGTGAAGAAGTTACTGAGTGGATGGCCCCGGTACAGGATCATCCAAAAATGGTTTACATGCGCCAAAGTAACCTGTTGGTCGTTCCACCCGGGGAACAATCCCGTAAACATTACCTATTTGTCAATCTTGCTGAATTTGAATTTTGTGAAGAAGGAGTTTACGAGGCAAAGGTAACTTATGATCCTGGATTTGAAACCCTTAATGCCGAGCAGTTGAAATTTTTAAATAAAAAAAAGAAAGAGCTGGAGAAGCTGGTCAAACAAGCTCAGGATTATATCGATAAAGAGGCCCTTTCTCCGGATACGATCAGCACCAACGCGACTTTGCTGAATCTTGTGTTGGATCATGATCGGTTTATCAATTCGATTTCTACAGTGACTATTTCAAGTCAACAAATCCCTTTAATTCAAAAATAAATTCAGTAACTCCGGATAAGATGAATTATGTTTCAACGCAAATATTAACTACCCTCCAAAAACAACAGATCATTGACCTTTGGAACGAATCCTACCCGGCTGCTATTCGTCATGAAAACCTGGAAAGTTTTGACAACTATCTTGCTAAATTAACCGGCCACAATCATATATTACTACTCGATAAACAAGATGTCGTTAAAGCATGGTTTTTTGATTTTATCCGGGAAAATGATCGCTGGTTTGCCATGATCGTTTCTCCTGAATTGCAGGGGAAAGGCATTGGGAGCCGGTTGCTATATTTGGGTAAAGCTTTCAGCGAGGAACTCAACGGCTGGACGGTTTATGATACAGCATACAAAAAGGCGAACGGACAACCTTATCGCTCGCCAGTGGAATTTTATATCAAAAACGGGTTTCAGATCCATCCGGAAATAGTTTGGGAAACGCCGGTTATGAATTCCATTAAAATCACCTGGAAAAGAGCAACGCATATGGACAATAGAAAAATCACGATTCGACAAACCTCTGATTCCGACCTCCAGGATATTTTGGAAATTAACCGACGGGCCTTTGGTGAGGAGGATGTAGCAAGTTTGGTGGAAGGTCTGCTTAAAGATGCAACTGCCCAACCCCTTTTATCTCTGCTGGCTTTTGTCGACGGAAAACCTGTTGGATATATTTTGTTTACCCGGGCGACCCTTGAAGGGCAAACTGATCAACCCAAAATTCAAATTCTGGCTCCTCTTGCCGTTTTACCTGAATTCCAAAAACAGAAAATTGGCGGGAAATTGATAACTGAAGGAATCAGTCAGTTAAGAAAATCGGGAACCAAGCTGGTTTTTGTGCTGGGGCACGAAACTTATTACCCAAGACATGGTTTTATTCCTGATGCCAAAAGTTTTGGGTTTCCGGCTACCTATCCGATCCCGGAAAAAAACAAAGATGCCTGGATGATTTACCCGTTGGTAAGAAACGCTCTGAATGGAAAAACGGGAAAAGTTATCTGTGCGGATTTTATGAACAACCCGGAATATTGGCATGAATAAACCAAAACGGGATGCCTTATGAATACTCCTAAATTCATTTTACTCTTTTTAATTTTTGTAGCCGGCTTTGGAAACCTAAGCCAGGTAAATGGCCAGAAATTTGAAAGGGAATACGGTGTCTCTTATCCGGAGGTGCCGGAGTCAGCCGTAGCATTCGTAAAGGGTTGTGACTTCGATCGTAAAATAAAATGGTTCAAAGAGGAAAGCCAGGATGGAATTTCCTTTGAGGCAAAGACCAAATTCAGAAAAACCTGGTTCAGCCTTGAGTTTGATACCCTGGGCATCGTGATCGATGTGGAACAAAAAATAAAACCCAAAAACATGAAGCCTTCAGACCTTGAAATGATCAATAAGGCACTGTCCGGGCTTTTCTCTAAATTCAAAATCACCAAAATACAACGGCAATGGAAAGGAGCAGCCCCAGTGCTTACCCAGCTCATTCAAACGGGAAAATCAAAAGATGATTTTCAATTGGCCTGGGAGGTTGTTGTACGCGGCAGACAGGATGATCAATGGAATGCCTACGAAGTGCTCATTTCTCCGAAAGGAGAGGTCAAAACGGTTTTAAAGGTTATACGGAGGGAGTCTGATAATTTAGAGTTTTAGAATGGAAGACTATGAGAAAGATTCTGGTATTTGTTTTTATGGTGTTCTGTTTGACTGTTGGCAAAGCTCAGCATGCTTTTTCGGGAGGCATGTTGCCCAAACTCAACTTCTCCGCAAAGGTTTCAGAGAAAATTAAGCTGGTTCAGAGCATTGAATCTCGTCAGCAGTTTTACGATAATGATTCGGAAATGGGGCTGGATTATCAATATGTTCTCACAGATTTTGCCTTTAGGATTTCAAGGAAAGTATTTTCCAACCAAAGCCTAAATATCGGATATACACTTCGGTTGAGGCAAGGCAAGGTTTACCACCGAATAACTCAACAGTACAATATCGTCCGTCATTTTGATTTTTTCAGAATGGGGCACCGGCTGGCAACCGATCAGACTTATTCTAAGAGTAAGGATACTGAATTCCGCTTTCGGTATCGGCTAACCTTTGAAATTCCACTGTCCGGGGATAAAGTAGACCCGGGGGAATTTTATGCAAAAATGGGAAATGAATACCTGTTGGAAACTTCCGGGGGAGAGAATGATCTTGAAATCCGTTTATTGCCTTTCCTGGGGTATGAGATCAATAAAAAGAACAAAGTTGAAACCGGATTAGATTACCGAGTTAGTGATATCTCTGGTGAGGGTTCTGACCATGCTTTGAGATTGAGCTTGACATGGTATAAAGGATTTTGAATTTAGGAAAAAGCGGGAACAAATCCTCTTTTCAGGTGTTAATCTTAGACTGCTGAAAAATCAATTAGAACAATATGCAACAAACTCCTGTACTAAGGTTTTGGAATTTATTGAAATTATATAGAACTGAGCTGCGTCAGATTTATGCCTATGCCATTTTCAATGGAATAGTCAACCTCTCTCTCCCGCTCGGTATTCAGGCAATCATTACCTTCCTGCAAACGGGAGAAATGACTTCCTCATGGATGTTACTTGTTGGGTTTGTCCTCATTGGTATCGCCTTGACGGGGATTTTTCAGGTTTTTCAGTTGCGAATCGTGGAAAATATTCAGCAGGATATTTTCATGAGATCTTCGGTCGAATTCGCATACAGGATTCCAAAGATTAGTTTTTTACAACTCGATAAGATACATACTCCGGAATTGGTCAATCGTTTTTTTGATACCCTGACCATTCAAAAGGGATTACCTAAGATACTGATTGATTTTTCACTGGCTTCTTTCCAGATCGTATTTGGGTTGATTTTGCTGGCAATCTATAGTCCTTTTTTCATTATCCTCGGTTTATCTCTTTTCCTGATTCTATGGATTATCTTCAGAATTACCGGTCGCAGGGGGTTGGATACGAGTTTGAAAGAAAGTAAGTTTAAATATAATCTGGCCCATTGGCTGGAAGAAGTCGCCAGAACCAACAAAAGTTTCAAGGTGAATGCCTATAATGAATTGCATTTGGATAAAACAGATGAGATAACCTCCAAATATCTGAATGCGCGGGAAAGGCACTTTGGCGTATTATTGGATCAGTTCCGGTATTTTATAGCGTTTAAGGTGTTTGTCGCTGCAGGGCTATTGCTGCTTGGAGGTTTTTTAGTTTTTCAGGAGCAAATGAATATAGGGCAGTTTGTCGCTGCGGAGATCATCATCATTTTGATCATCAACTCAGTGGAAAAAGTGATCAGGGTTATTGAAACTATTTATGACGTACTTACGGCCCTGGAAAAGATTGGTTATGTGACAGATCTCGATCTGGATGCTGATAATGGACAGTTGTCTTTATCAAAAAATGGCCCGCTGCAAGTGGAGACTCATAATCTTGGTTTTGGATTTCCCAATATGAAGACCAGGTTATTTGATGATTTTACAATGAACATACCTTCCGGAGCCAAAGCGGTTATTTGTGGAAAAACGGGTACAGGGAAGTCAACCTTGTTACAGTTGATAGCCGGTGTTCAAAAACCTGAAGAAGGAGAAGTTGTGGTAAACGGAATTCCTATTGACAATTATTCACGGAGGGAGTTTTATAATAACATAGGCATTTCCTTTTCTACCAATGATCTTTTTGAAGGAACTATCAGGGATAATATCCTAATGGGGCGAAAGGTGGCCGATGAAAAACTTCAGGAGGTGATCAATTTGCTGGGATTGACAGAGTATGTAGCCCGACAGCCTGGAGGCATCAATTGTTCGATCGATTCAGGAGGAAGAAGATTGCCAAGGAGCCTCATCCAAAGGTTATTGATTGCCAGAACCATCATCGGGGAGCCGGGGCTTTTATTGATGGAAGATCCTCTCCAATTTGTTAATGATGCTGAAAAAGATAAAATCATCGATTATATAATGTCTCCCGAAAGGAATTGGACAGTCATTGTTGTAGCAGACTATTACTACTGGAAAGAGAAGAGTACAATGTTGGTCGAACTTGAAAAAACCGAATAATCATGCTGAATATTTCTGAAAACAGTATCAACAAATATGTGGACCTGGAAAGGTTCAATGCCTTCAAAGTATTGAAGAAATCCAGTTTTCATCGTATTCCGTTGTATTTTGGCGGAGCTATTTTAGTCGTTTTTCTTATCAGTTTATTCCTGCCATGGACTCAGAATATCATGGCCAAAGGATATGTGACAACCAGATCACCGGAACAACGGCCTCAAGCCATTCAATCGGTCATCTCCGGAAAACTCGAAAAATGGTATGTGCGGGAAGGAGACTTCGTTAATGCAGGAGATACCATCGTTTATATTTCAGAAGTTAAAAGTGAATATTTTGACCCGAATCTGGTATCCAGGACGGCGGAGCAGGTAGAGGCTAAATCCCAGAGTGTACAGTCTTATGAAGATAAAATGATCGCACTGGAAAAGCAGTTCAGAGCGCTGGAAGAAGGGTTGTTACTGAAACAGCAACAGATAGCGAATAAAATACAACAGGCACGTAACAAGATCCAGATGGATAGTATTGATCTTGTAGCCTATCAGGCAAACCTTGAAATTGCCCAAAATCAGCAAAACCGAACCCGGGAGTTATACGATAAAGGCCTTAAGTCATTGTCTGAACTTCAGGAGAAACAGTGGAAAGTTCAGGAGGTCCAGGCAAAAGTCACGGTGCAACAAAATAAATTGCTCAATCAGAAAAATGAACTCCTCAACCTGAAAATCGAATTGTCAGCGGTGGAACGCGAATACGCGGATAAACTGGCCAAATCTCAATCAGAAAGGCAATCGGCTATGTCCGGCAAGTTCGAAGCTGTTGCAGCTACCTCGAAACTTCGGAACCAGTTGAGTAATTACAGTTATCGCCAGCAATTTTATTTTATTACGGCTCCACAATCGGGATACATAACCAAAACCATCAAAAAGGGTGTAGGAGAAATTGTTAAGGAAGGGTCTGATATTGCTACGATAATGCCGGCGGTTTATGACCTGGCGGTTGAGGTATATGTAAAACCCCAGGATCTGCCTTTGCTGAAACCCGGTGATGATGTCCGTTTGCGTTTTGACGGGTGGCCTGCCATCGTGATCAGTGGCTGGCCGGAAGCTTCTACCGGAATATTTGATGGTGAAATTACCGCTATCGACCAGTTCATCAGTGATAATGGATACTACCGGGTTTTGATCGTGCCTGAAAAAAGTCGTAAAGACTGGCCGGAGCAGTTGAGGTTTGGAACAGGTGTTAACACTTTCATGTTACTCAATGAGGTTCCGCTTTGGTATGAGGTCTGGCGGCAGTTGAATGGTTTTCCACCGGATTTTTACGGGGCCAGGGAAAAAGATGATGTGAAATTAAAAGCACCCTTAAAATCAGTAAAATAATCTATGAAGTTTTATTCCAGAAAATTGATAAAACCCGGAGATTTGAATGCCAGGAACACCTTGTTCGGAGGAGCATTATTACGCTGGATTGATGAAGAAGCCGGTATTTATGCTATGACAAAACTTGACTCAAACAGTGTCGTAACAAAATATATCTCGGAGATCAACTTTGTGAGTTCTGCGAATCAGGGAGATGTTATTGAAATAGGCCTTGGCTTTAAATCAGTTGGACGAACATCCATAACTTTCTCCTGCGTGGTGAGGAACCTTTTTACCAAACAGGTGATCATCGAAATCGACAATATTGTATTTGTCCATGTAGATAAAGCCGGGAAGGCAAAACCTCATGGGAAAACACCCGAAAATATTCCCCTGGAAAAAATCATGTAAGATGTGCTTATGAAACAATTATTACTGTCCGTATGGGTTGTATTTTCATTTTTGATAAATGTTGGCAATGCTCAGCAGGATTCAACTGTATTGACCTTTAGGTCATATATGGATTACGTTATGAGCACACATCCTATGGCTCGTCAGGCAGCACTTAAGGATGAGTTGGCCCAGGCGGAATGGATGCGGGCCAGGGGCAATTTTGATCCGGAGATTTCTTCAGGCTGGAATGACAAATTTTTTGATGATAAACATTATTACAGGCTCTTTACCACCCAAGTGAGTGTTCCGTTAAAGTACGGCCTGGAAGTAACAGGAGCTTATGAGAATACCGATGGCGTTTATTTAAATCCTGAGAATAAAACTGATAAAAATGGTCTGTGGACCCTGGGAGTTCAGGTCAATCTTTTGCAAGGATTATTGATCGATGAGCGGAGGGCAGGATTGCAACAGGCAGTATTTTTTCAGGAGATGGCTGAGAACCAGAAGATTAATCAACTCAATGATCTGGCCTATCAGGCATCGGCTGCTTACCTTAACTGGCAGAGAGATTATTACGCTCAACAGGTGGTTTTAGAAGCAATTGAGTTGGCGGAAGTTTATTTTGAAGCTACCAGGCAATCCTTTTTTAATGGTGAAAAAACCGCAATTGACACCTTGGAGGCACTGATCATCGTTCAGGACAGAATTGCCCAACTTAGGACCAATGAGGCGCAATTGACCAAGTCGCAGCAGAGCCTCGAAAATTTCCTTTGGCGTGAGAATCAACCTTTGAATTTGCTGCCGGGTGTATTCCCGGAACAGGAGATTGTTGAGATCAATCCAGAAAGCCTTCAGATCCCGGTTGAAACATTGGTTAATGCTCATCCTCTTTTACTCGAGAAGCAGAATAAAAAGGCTTACTACCAGATAGAACAACGATTGAAAAAGGATAAACTTAAACCCAAGTTAAAAGTAAAATATAACCCTTTATTGGCTACCTCCGAACAAAGTCTGACCCCCGTGTTGTCCACTTCGAATTATAAATGGGGTTTTGATTTTTCCATGCCCTTATTTCTAAGGAGTGAGCGTGCGGAGCTGCAAAAAAGCAGATTGAAGATCCGGGAGATTGATTTTGATATCCAGGATAAAAGTAATGCCCTGAAAAACAAGATACAGGCGAGTGAGGAACAAATGGCCATACTGAGCGATCAGCTGGAGTTACAACGTAGCAATGTGGAAGGATACCTCAAATTGCTGGAAGCAGAAAATGAAAAGAACCGTTTTGGTGAAAGCTCCGTTTTCCTTATCAATAAACGTCAGGAGAAATATGTCGCCGGCCGGATAAAATTGATTGATTTGACCAGGAAATTTAAAATGGAGCAGTTGAATTATCTTTACTTCAGTAATCAATTGTTGACAGTTTTTAATAATTAATCATGGCACCTGCAAAGAAGAAATATTCAAACGTGGAAGAGTATATCACTGACTTCCCGTCATCTGTTCAGCCGGTTCTGCAAAAGCTGAGACATAGCATTGTTGAGGCTGCCCCACAAGCGGATGAAGTGATCAGCTACAATATGCCGGCTTATAAACTCAATGGAATTTTGGTGTATTTTGCTGCCTATGAAAATCATATTGGATTTTATCCTACACCTTCGGGCATAACTGCATTTGAGAAAGAATTATCAGGGTACAAACAAGGCAAAGGTTCTGTACAATTTACACTCGAGGAGCAGCTTCCTTTTGAACTGATTCAGCGTATCGTTAAATTCAGGCTCGAAGAACAAGTAGCTAAGAAAGTCAACAAGTAGAAACAGTTTTTCTCTTATTTATTTGCATAAGTCGAAAAAGTCCATTTAATTTGCATACTATATATTTAGAATATCTAGTATGAGTTATTCGTTATCGTTTTCCAAAGCCATTTTAGTGGTCATTTTTATTTCTGACAAGATACGTCAGGGACAGTACGAATATTTGTCTACGGCTACCATCGCCAAATTGCTGAATATTCCGAAACCTACCCTGGTCAAAATAATGCAAAGCCTAAGTGCTGACGGGATTATAGAAACCAAGGAAGGGAAAATGGGTGGAATCCGTTTGGCCAGGGATCCTGCTGATATTTCTTTACTGGATATTCTGAATTGTATTGAAAAAGGGAAGGCGCTTTTTCAAACTTCTTTTAATATCGTCGCTGAAGGTAAACGACCGGATAATGCTCAAGCCACCATATTGAATGTTTTTCAATCTGCTGAAACCAATATGAAAAATACGCTGGCTCAAAAGACCATTGATGATATCCTCAGAGAGATGAGTGAATAATTTTTTTTAAACTTAACTATATAAACAAAATATATTGTATAATTATTAAATCATTAATCATGACAACAAAATCAAAAATTTTCATTTTAACCATTTTCGCATTTTTTTCTTTACTGAACATTGAGGCAGTAGCTCAGGAAACTTCCTTTTCCCTGGAAATTGACCCCGCGACCTTTGCTTTCAAGGGGTATTCAGCCCATTTACGGGTAGCGCCCGCCGGCACACAACATTTGCTTGTAGGGGCCGGGGTATACGCTATGGATATGCCTTCTTTTCTTGTTGATCTCAACAAAAATAATAAGGGCCAGGACTGGAATGTCCGCATAAATCTGGGTACGGGGTTATTTGGTGAATACCACTTTAAAGAAGTTAATCGCAAATCGTTCGTAGGGCTCCAGACCAGTTTTCAGCAATTTAAGATTGGAAATAATTCAGTCGATGGAGAGGAGAAGTTTTCAAACTTATTATTAATGGCTTATACTGGATATACAATAAAGCCATTTGATATTAATCTTTATGTAAAACCGTGGGCCGGCATCGGGTACACGTCTAAAATTTCGGGAGAAACCAGTATAGGAGAACTCAATTATGATTTGGCTCCTCTGACTATGTTTTTAACTCTGCATATCGGGTATACCTTTTAATTTAAGGTTGATTCTTTTGGTTGAAGTTTGCCGGCATCCTGATTGGAATATCAGGGAAAATGACCGGTAAACTTTCCTGGCTGTAAAAAAAACCTTATTTTTAAAGCCGAAAAAAGTAAAACACCTGTTTCGCACACTCTCTTTCTCTGATCTATTTGCTGTCTGGATTCCCCGGACGATTATTATCTCCAAACAATTTAAGTACCACAGAAACTTTGCATCAGGAAACTCCTGTTGCCAGGTGATGTTGTATTCCCTTCTGGAATAAGACGCAGTGATAAGTTTTGAACACTTAATTAACCACATAAATCTTTACTTATGAAAAAAGTACTGAAAATCCTCGGTATTATCCTTGGAGTGATCATCCTTGCCGGTTTGGTGGGGTTTATTGTTATCAACTCCAAAGGAATCCCCAAGTATGAAACCAATATTCCTGACATTCAGGTTGAAGTAACCCCGGAAGCGGTAGAACGTGGGAAAAAATTGTCAATGTTGCTTTGTGCAAATTGCCATAAAGATCCAGAAACCGGCAGATTGACGGGTATTCATATGCTTGATTCACCTCCGGAATTTGGAAAAGCTTATTCGCAAAACATCACCCAGGATCCTGAATACGGAATCGGGAACTGGACGGATGGGGAGTTGATCTATTTGCTTCGGACAGGAGTGAAAAAGGATGGCGAGTATTCCCCGCCCTGGATGGCAAAGCTACCCAATATGGCGGACCAAGATATACATGCAATCGTGGCTTTCCTGAGATCAGACGATCCAATGGTGGCCGCTGATCCAAAACCAGATCAGCCCTGTGAGCCATCTTTCCTGGCAAAAATGTTATGCTATGTAGCCTTTAAACCATTGCCATATCCAACGGGCATTATTGAAATGCCGGATACCAACAATGTCGTTGAACTTGGCAGGTACCTTGCGCATAACCTCGATTGTGCTTCTTGTCATTCCGCAGATTTTAAAACGGTGAACCTCATGGAACCCGAAAAAAGTGAAGGTTATTTTGGCGGAGGCAATTTGTTGCTGACCATGGAAGGCAACCCTATCCATACCCAAAACCTGACACCTGATGAGGAAACGGGCATTGGAAGTTGGTCTGAAGAAAAATTCGTCAAAGTATTGAAGAATGGCGTCAAGGAAGGAGAACCAGCCTTGCGATACCCGATGCTGCCCTATGCGAATTTAACAGATGCGGAAGCCAAAGCGATTTACGCTTACCTTCAAACGATTCCTGCCATCAAAAATGAGGTACCCAGGACTTTTTATGATGAGGAGTGATATGAACTGAAAATATGATTTTTCACAATTGATCAATAGCCCTGGCCTTTAGGTCAGGGTTGTTAAATTGGAATATGAAGCAGGCCTTTAGGCCTTTCCATAATAGCAAAACACCCAAAATTTTATGAAATCATCCAACTTGCCAATAGTTGTTCCAGTTCTTCCATCTTCAAACATTCAAAGAGACCTGGAATGGTATAAAGAAAAAACTGGCTTCGAAAAGATTTTTGGTGATGATATGTATGCCGGACTAAAAAGAGGTAATCTGGAATTTCACCTGCAATGGCATGCCGATACGCAGGACGATCCTTTATTGGGAGGCTCAGTAATCAAAATTTTTGTTGAGGATATTCAACCCGTTTTTGAAGAGTTCGTCAGGAGAAGGACCGTAGCAGCGGAAAAGCTTCGCATGAATACTCCCTGGGGCACTCATGAATTCGGGTTTTACGATCCAAATAACAATGCTATATTTTTTGTCCAGGATGTCTGAACATTTGTTTTGCTCAATACAATTTGAAGGATTGCAGCTAGTAAGACCACCGAATTTGTTAACAACAAAAAATAAATTGCTTAACTTTAAATAAATATTGAGGTTATGCATTTGCGAATCGAACAAAATATCCGCAGGCTTAAGGATAAAATCCATGATATTCCTTCGGAGGAATTAACTTACAAGCCATCACCTGAGAAATGGTCCAAAAAAGAGATCCTTGGGCATTTGATAGATTCTGCGCTCAACAACCTAAGACGTTTTTTGATCATCCTTTATTCCTACCGAAATTATGAAGTCCGGCCTTATGATCAGGAATACCTGGTGCAGGTCAATCACTACCAGGAGGCGGATCTGGATCACCTGGTTACCCTTTGGCAGTCGCTCAACAAACAGATCGCCAATATTGTCAAGGATATGCCGATAAAAAAACTGGAGCATGAAGTATTTATCGGGCCAAATAAAAAACGTACCTGCCAGTGGTTGATAGAGGATTATATTGATCACATGGAACACCATCTTGACCAAATTCTTACAGCTAAAGCAAAGCCAACAAAATATCACATCACAAAAGAAGAAGCCATTGCTGCATTGGAAGATTCTGCTCCGCACCCATTCGTGACGCTCTTGCGCCATGGAGAGATGGAAGTAGAGTATTACCAACCTGATCAGGTGGATAATCAGTTGCCTCATGAAAAAGATGAATTGTATGTAATTGCCAGTGGATCGGGTGAGTTTGTGCTGGAAGACGAACGTTACGATGTTAATGTCCACGATGTATTATTTGTGAAAGCCGGGCAGGAGCATCGCTTCGTGAATTTTTCCGATGATTTTGCAACCTGGGTTATTTTTTATGGTTTGAAACGTTAGGATTCACTCAAATTATATAATTTAACCACTCTAACCAATGTCAAAAAGGCGAAGCCTTATTAACAACATCAAACGGGTAAAGCCCACAAATAAACACCTATGGCTGACTACGGCATTCTCTCCCTTGTACCTCCGGTTATCGCAATCATCTTAGCTATCTATACTCGTCAGGTATTTGTTTCCTTATTGTTTGGGATCTGGCTGGGTTGGCTGGTACTTACAGGATTGCCTATAGATCCGGTAACCGAAACTCCTGTTTTTCATAAAATGGGATTTTTTGAAGCGGTGTGGAGTGTCCTGAATCCGGTAAATCTCTGGGAGGGCTCCATCAATACCATTCAGGCGCTGGTGGATGTTTTCAAAGATGCAGGAAATACCCGGACCATTATGTTTTCTGCTCTTGTGGGTGCTTTGATCCTTTTCATTCAAAGGTCCGGTGGAGTGGAAGGCTTTATCAAACGAGTTAATATTTTTCTGGAGAAGTATGAAAAGAAACAATCAGGTAACAACCGGGTGGTGGTTCAGTTTTTGGCATGGTTGACCGGCTTGTTGATCTTTGTGGAATCCAGTATTTCCGTATTGACGGTTGGAGCCCTGTATCGTCCGGTTTTTGACAAGCTGAAAATTTCCAGGGAAAAACTGGCCTACCTGGCTGATTCGAGTTCTGCCCCTTCCTCAATTATTTTGCCTTTTAATGGATGGGGAGCATTTATTATGGGGCTGCTGGCAACGGATTTTGTCAATCCTTTTGGGATGATGATGGGAGCGATGAAATACAATTTTTATCCCTTTCTTGCCTTGATCCTGGCTTTGATCCTCGTATTCTCACGTAAAGATTACGGACCGATGGCCAAAGCGGAAAAAAGAGCCAGGGAGGAAGGAAAATTATTGGCTGACGGAGCTCAACCTATGATCTCCGAGGAATTAACGGAAGTCAAGACCAAGGAAGGGGTGACTCCTCGGTCCAGGAATATGGTTTTTCCGATCGCCCTGATGGTGCTTATGATGCCGGTAATGCTCATTTATACCGGTTGGGGAGCTGCAATGGAGCAGATGGCTGATGCATCCGTTTGGAGTAAAATATTTTTTGCCATTGGAAACGGTTCCGGATCTACCTCTGTATTAACAGCTGTTTTGGTTTCACTCATTTTTACCATGTTTTTTTACGGCGCCCAGCGGATTATGAAGATCAAAGAGATGGTAGACCTTACCCTGAAAGGGATTGGGGGGTTGATGCCATTGGCCATCCTGATGATGTTTGCGTTTGCGATCAGCAGTTTGTGTAAAAATGAGTTGGGCACTGGTAATTATGTAGCCAGTGTTGCCCAGGAATGGTTATCTCCTTCCCTGGTGCCCTTCCTTATATTTTTGGTTAGCTGTTTTATCGCTTTTTCAACGGGAACCTCCTGGGGAACATTTGCCATTATGATGGCCATTGCCGTACCGATGGCCAAAGAAATGGACACCAATGTATATATGGCTATCGCGGCTGTGATGGGGGGCGGAGTATTTGGTGATCATTGCTCTCCCATTTCCGATACGACGATCCTTTCTTCTATGGCCTCGGCCTCTGATCATATCGATCATGTTCGTACACAGCTGCCTTATGCCCTGACGGCTGGTGGTGTAGCGGCGTTATTTTATCTGGTCATTGGCTTTTTGGGATGATTTTTTTATCACTTTCATCAAGGTAAGTGAGTATGTGGACAGAACTGCTTTAAATCAAATGTTTTCCTGAAGCGAAACGATTAGGCTATACCGCAGAGGTAACTTTGGGTAAGAGCTCTCAGCGCCTTCTTGAATGAATAAAGTATTTTGATCAAAACTAATCATGTCCTCTTACTAACATGGAACTAGTTCGATTTTATTCTAATTCAAAACCACCTGAACATTCTCAAGCACAATTTCTGAAAGTAATTCCAACTCATTGGACTCAAAAGCCTCATCTATATTATCCAGTGCAATACTGCCCTTGGGTTTGTAATTTTTGTAATCCTGGATCAATACTCCGTTGATCTTTCTTGGATTAAATGCTTCCCGGAAGCGCATACCTCCTCCATCAGTATGGTATTCATAAGCGAGGTAATCCATAGAATAGGTTTCTGTTTCGAACCAATATATAAAGGTGTCCTCAAAATCATCACCACCGCCTTCTTCTTTGAAGGTTACCTTTATCTTATTGTAAGATTTTCCGTTGATATCAACTTTTCCGAGGTATTTTGCATTGACCGCCGGATCGTTCAGGCTGAAGGGGAGAAAGGCGAAATAGATAACTGAATTAACCGAATTAGCATATGCTCGTGCTTTTTTTTCTTCCAAAATGGTAGAATCCCCGTCGGTCCATCTGTTGAAACCTGTATTGCTGAGTTCGTCTCTGATTTGCTTTCCGTCCTTATCGGTAAAGGCCCTCTTATATTTGAATTTTCCTCCGTTTTTCAGGTAACTATAATGTTTGTCCCTGAAGTCAAATGTTGCGGAACTTTGACTCAATTGATCTAATCCGGCCTTTTGAATGGCAGAATTTATGATGGTTGCTGCTATTTTTTCTTCCGGAAGAGAATCAACCTGATTATTGATAATCCCGGAATTTGATTTTTTTGGACTTTCAGGGGAACAAGCCTGGAGGAAAAAAGTGATGCAAAATATGGATGAAAAGATGATAAATTTGGTCATAATCAATGAATTAAAAATAAAAATAGGTCTTTGAACAATTAGTGGTTTAGGGGTGTCTTTATGATTAATATTAGTAAAAGTGAGGAGTTTTACCCAAAAAAGCACTGCGTGTCAAAAAAACACTAAAAAGATTCTGAAATTGTCTGTTGACAAGTATCTTTGCGATGCTTTTCCAAATAATATATGGAAAACGATTTTGCGAAAAACTAAGTTGAACCGCAATGAGAAAAAATATCGCTCGATGGAGCAACCTTATTTTGTTATCACTTTTTGCTAATAGCATCTTTGCTCAAGCCGATACTGCGGCAAATGGAGGAGGTATGAACCTTCTGTATGCGCTTGTCGTACTTATCCTTTTTATAATAGGCATGAGGTTTTTCGGAACCAGCAAGGTCCAGAAAAAAGATGGTAACACCATTGTACTTACCAAAGGACAAGACCTGCATTTAGAAGGAGCGGCTGAAAAAGCCGTCAACGAAAATGTGAAATCCAAAACCTTTGCAGTTCGTCCTCCTGATTTTTTCAATATTTCTCCTATTCCAAAAGTAACAGTAGCCGTAGGCGATGAAGTTAAGGCCGGGGATATACTCTTTTTTGATAAGAAGAAACCTGAGATCAAATACGCTTCGCCTGTTAGTGGTGAAGTTGTTGCCATTAACCGTGGTGCCAAGCGTTCGATTTCTGAGGTCGTTATTCTTGCTGATAAGGAAATCCAAAGCCGGAACTATGATGCTTTTGATCTGAATGGCGAAAGCCGTGAGGCGTTGGTGAACTATCTGCTTGACAGCGGAGTTTGGCCATATCTCAGACAGCGTCCTTATAATATTGTTGCCGATCCTGGAACAACGCCTACCAATATCTTTGTATCAACTTTTGATACGGCGCCACTGGCACCGGATCTGAGTTTCGTGGTTGAAGGTCAGGAAGATGCTTTCCAGAAAGGACTTGATGTACTAGGTAAACTGACTGAAGGAAATGTTTACCTTGGTATTGATGGAAGAGGCGGAAAAGTTGCCGAAGCTTTTGCTAATGCAAGCGGAGTTGAAAAACAGGCTTTCAAAGGTAAGCATCCTGTCGGAAACGTGGGTGTACAGATTCACCACATCAGCCCTGTAAACAATAATAACATGGCCTGGACCACAGGTGTGCAGGAAGTCATTACGTTAGGAAAATTATTCCTCAATCAACAGTTTGATGCTTCCAGATTGGTTGCTGTGGCCGGAGAGGTTAATAACCCTCAGTATGTAAGGACTTTCCAGGGAGCCAATGTAGGTGATCTTTTGGAAGGAAACCTTAAAGAAGGGAATTACCGGCTCATTTCCGGAGATGTTTTATCCGGAAAGAAAAAGGACAAAGCTCATTTTATGGGATTCTATGACGACCAAATTACGGTTGTCACAGAAGGCTATTATTTTGAAATGTTAGGATGGTTGTTGCCACAATCCAAGCGTCCTACAGTTTCGAAGACATTCTTTGGAGGATTTATGCCTTCCAGAACGGTAAAAGCGGATACCAATACGCATGGTGAAAAGCGCGCTTTTGTAGTTTCCGGGCAGTATGAAGATATGTTGCCAATGGATATCTATCCACAATACCTTTTGAAATCCATCATTGTTGGTGATTTCGAAAAAATGGAAGGTTTAGGCATTTATGAAGTGGTAGAGGAGGATCTCGCGCTTTGTGAGTTTGCCTGTACATCCAAACAACCGCTTCAGAATATCCTGCGCCAGGGATTGACCGAAATGATAGAGCAGAGCTAAAACGAATAAACCAAAAGAGTTCCCAAAACTGGTTTTAGCCCAGGGGAATCTTTTTGACTTTAAATAAATCAATAAAAAATACACCAATGAAAGGACTCTTAAATTTCTTTCATAAGATAGAGCCAGACAAAGAGAAATCACCGTTCCTGCATACTGTGTTTGATGGGTTCTTTACTTTTCTTTTTGTTCCTAATCATGTGACTGCCAAGGGTACTCATGTAAAAGATCGCATGGACCTTAAGCGTCTGATGATTTTTGTTGTATTGGCCATGTTGGCTTGTTATGTGTTTGGTGCTTATAATATCGGGCATCATCACTATGCTGCTTTGGGTCAATACACAGAGCTCAACGCAGGAATCTGGCCAAAATTCTGGTATGGAATCCTCAAAATATTGCCTATACTGATTGTCGCTATGGCTGTTGGTTTGGGTATTGAATTTTACTATGCATCCAGAAAAGGGCACGGTATTGAGGAAGGGTTTATCGTTTCCGGAATGCTTATCCCTCTGATCATGCCGCCTGATCTTCCATTGTGGATGTTGGCAGTAGCTGTCGTTTTTGCCGTTATTTTAGGTAAAGAAGCCTTCGGAGGTACGGGAATGAATATTCTTAACGTAGCCTTGCTGACTCGTGTTTTTGTCTTCTTTGCTTATCCAACTTTCATCTCAGGAGATGAGGTATGGATTTCTGGCGTTGCGGGAGTTGACGGAGTTACCGGTGCAACACCTCTTGCGCTGGCTGCTAAAGGAGGATGGGAGGCCGTTACCCAGGTCTATTCTGCCAGTGATATGTGGTGGGGATTCATCCCCGGTTCCATTGGAGAAACGTCCAAGCCGCTGATCATTTTGGGAGCTTTGTTCCTTATTTTTACACGTGTTGCCAGTTGGAGAATTATGATTTCCATGGTTCTTGGAGCGGCATTTGTCGCTATGCTCATGAACGGTTTTGCTCCGGATATCACAGCTGATACTCCAGGTGTATTTAAGTTCATGGCGATTCCTTGGTACTATCAGTTTTACATGGGAAGTTTCCTGTTTGCCATGGCATTTATGGCAACGGACCCTGTGACTGCTTCCGGTACCAATAAAGGAAAATGGATCTATGGTTTCCTCATCGGTAGTATCGGTATGGTGATTCGCATTATCAACCCGGCCTATCCGGAAGGATGGATGCTGGCGATCCTGCTGCTGAATGTATTTGCACCAACGATTGACCATTTCGTGGTTGAAGGAAATATGAAACGCAGAGCTAAAAGAGCGGAAGCTATTGCTTAATAAACTGAGGTTATTCTGAAAGAAAACCACATAAAAAAGATATTATCGTGAAAACCAATTATACCTTATTTTTTGTCTTTATACTCACAGCTTTTGTGGCTGTCTCGCTTACCGGGTATAGAGAGGCAACCAAGGAGGTTGCCAAACAAAATGAAGATATTTTCAATAAACGTGCGATTCTCAAGGCGGTAGAAAGTAATCTCGTTGAAGCGGATAAGGTTGCTGATCTCAAAGATGCTGAGGTGCTGGAAGTTTTTGACAAGATGGAAAGTCGTGTGTTGAATATGGCTGGTGAAGAGGTGAGTGATGCTGTAGCCGCGAAAATTGAAATGAAAAAGGAGCGCAAGAAACCGGAGGCTGAGCAAAATCTGCCCTTGTTTATTTATGATAATGGTAAAGAAAAATTCTATATCCTTTCTGTATTCGGTAAAGGTCTATGGGATGATATCTGGGGATATATTGCCCTGAAGGAAGATTTGAATACCGTAGCCGGGGCTGCCTTTGATCATAAAGGAGAAACTCCGGGACTCGGTGCTGAAATCAAAGACAACCCTTCTTTCAGTAAAGCTTTTGAAGGTACTCAAATTTACAAGGATGGAGAGTATGTTTCCATCAATGTATATAAGGTGGCCAAAGACAAAACGCACGCTGTTGATGGGATTTCCGGAGCTACCATTACTTGTGTAGGTGTTTCTGATATGTTGTATGATGGTATCGAAAACTACCTTCCTTATTTAGAAAAGATTAAACAATAATAAAATGGCTGAGACTGCAACTGAAAAAAAAGTAAGAGAGCCGTTATTCGGACCAAAAGAGCGTAAATTGCTCACAGATCCGCTGAATGATAATAACCCGATTACGGTACAGGTATTGGGTGTTTGTTCAGCTTTGGCGGTGACCTCACTGGTTTATCCTTCAATTGTGATGGCTATTTCGGTGATCTTTGTAACTACATTTGCCAACCTGTTTACTTCATTGCTCAGAAACCTGATTCCCAATGAGGTGCGCATGATCGTTCAGCTGGTAATCATTGCCTTTTTGGTGACGATGGTAGAGCTGACCCTTCAGTATCTCAATTATCCTGTTTACAAGCAGTTATCCGTATATATCGGGTTGATCATTACCAACTGTATCGTAATGGGTCGCCTGGAAGCTTTTGCGATGGGTAACAAACCATGGAAAGCCATCCTTGACGGCTTTGGAAACGGCGTTGGTTACGGGATAATTCTTGTAGTTGTTGCCTTCTTCCGTGAATTATTCGGAAAGGGATCCTTGTTCGCAGGTAGCCCTATTGAACTGAAGATCATTGGTAACACCAGCGATTATATGATCAATACTACCGAGAGCGTTTTGTTCGGATGGTATACCAACAATAACCTGATGGTATTGCCGGTGGCTGCGATGTTCATCATCGGAGTTTACATCTGGATCCAGCGTACTCGCAACAAGAAATTGGTTGATATATCTTAAGAATTAAGACCCGCGTTCGGGTTTTTCAAGAAATATATAATACGGCTTTTAATAAGCTGTGTTTAGAAAGCTTAAAATCATGGGTGAATTTATTAATACTTTTATCAAAGCGGCCTTTATTGAGAACCTGCTCCTGGCATACTTCCTGGGGATGTGTTCATTCCTCGCCGTTTCCAAGTCTGTTAAAACAGCGATTGGTCTTGGGTTTGCTGTGATCTTCGTTTTGGGTATCACTATGCCGATCAACTGGCTGATCAATGAATACCTCTTGTCAGAAGCCGGGGTATTCGGTATGGACCTTACCTTCCTGAGATTTATTCTCTTTATCGCGGTTATTGCCTCAATGGTACAGTTGGTAGAGATGGTGGTTGAGAAATTCTCTCCCTCACTCTATGCTGCTCTGGGTATCTTCCTGCCATTGATCACGGTAAATTGTGCGATCCTTGGAGGTTCATTATTCATGGTTTCCAGAGAATATACTTTGGGTAATGCCGTAGCCTTCGGGTTAGGAGGTGGAGTCGGATGGTTCCTGGCCATTGTTGCCCTGGCAGCTATCCGTGAAAAGATCCGCTATTCCAATGTTCCTGCTCCTTTGCGTGGATTGGGGATGGCCTTTCTTTTAACAGGTTTGATGGGACTCGCATTCATGAGCCTCATGGGTATTGATCCGGCAATTTTCCTGGACTAAATAAACAGCTCTAGCTGATTATTAATACTGATAAAACATTTTAGAATGATTATTTTATATGCAGTTATAGTTTTCTGTGTGGTAATTCTGGCACTGTCTGTCATGTTGATTGCTGCAAGAAAAAGACTGGTTCCTCAGGGTGATGTATCGATTGTTATCAACGGAGATACTTCCAAGCCTGTAAAGACAAAGCCGGGGCAAACCTTATTGTCAGCACTTT
>CBDDLH010000013.1:0-12619 GCA_965230565.1 Saprospiraceae bacterium
TCGAAGTCTATTTGGTTATCCGGAAGAAAATGAAAACGGAGGATGTGATGAAATATATTGTGGTAACCCTTATTATCACCTGTACCATGTATTTGATCACTGCCGGCCATAATAATGACCAGATAGCTCCTGCCATTGGGCTTTTAGGTACTATCGCCGGATATTTGCTCGGTAAAGGAGGAAATAAAAGTGAGGGCGGACAGCAAACGGCTGAGGATGCCTAAAAAAGACGCTTTCGAATGACCTCTTTTCCTACTTGTTTGTTTAATGCTCATGAATACAACATGTCCTGAATGCGGTAAAAGTGTTTCCTGTGGAGCAGATCAGCCGGGTACGTGCTGGTGTGCGGCTTATCCCTCCATTATGCCTTTGTCCGAGGAAGCGGATGCCTGTTATTGCCCGGATTGTTTGAAGGAAAAAGTATTGGAAAATATCAATCGTTATGTGAAAGAAGTCAAATCCGGAAAGCGAATAAATGATACGGCTAAATACGCAACCCCGGAAGCCAGGGAAGGGATTGATTATTACATGGAGAATGGTCTGTTTGTATTAACGGAGTGGTTTCACCTGAAGCGGGGGCGTTGTTGTGGCAGCGGTTGTCGACATTGTCCGTACGACCATGAGAATGTTCCGAAAAATCGGGTGTAATTGAGGTTACGCCCTATTTTATGTCCTCTCAGGGAGCTTTAAAGACCTTGCTGACCAGAATACTTAAACCGGGAAAAAGTCCAGGTGTTAATTCATCATCATCGGAAAAGCCTCCAACCCGTTTGTATTTTCCATGCTCATCCAATTCAAACACTTCAATGATTTCTTCTTTTGGAAATACGAGCCAATAGGTATTGATCCCGCATTCTTCGTACAGTTCGTGTTTGATCTGAATATCTTTTTTTCGGGTACTTGGGGAAATAATCTCTATAACCATATCAGGGCTTCCTACACAGCCATGTTCCTTGATTTTATCCGGATCACAAATGACCGTAATGTCCGGTTGAACAACGGTGTTGGGTTTACCTGTTTTGGGGTGTTTAATGGGAAGGTAAACATCGAAAGGAGCATGAAATACTTCACAGGTTTTTTGCCGGGTAAGGTTATATATTTTGTTAAATAGAAAACCTGAAACCCTTTGATGTTTAGTTTGTGGTCCCGGACTCATCCGGAATACTTTTCCTCTGATCAGTTCGACCATTTCATCAAATTGCCAGGAAAGGTAATCCTGAACGGTGTATTCTGCAGAAGGTTCTTTCAGAATGTCTTCTAATGTCTGTTCTTCATTATTGGGATAAGCCTGCATTCGGATAATTTTTAATTCATATCAAAAACTTCTTTCACAATGATTTTCAATCCGGGTAAAATATTGGTGGTCAATTCATCATCGTCAGAAAACCCTCCTACCCGTTGGTATTTACCATTTTCGCCCAATTCAAATGCTTCAATAATTTCTTCTTTTGGAAATACAAGCCAGTAGGTATTGATTCCACACTCTTCGTACAATTCATGTTTGATTTGGATATCTTTTTTGCGGGTGCTTGGAGAAATAATCTCGACCACCATATCCGGACTTCCTACACACCCATGTTCTTTTATTTTATCCGGATCACAAATGACTGTGATATCCGGTTGAACGACAGTGTTAGGTTTGCCGGTTTTTGGGTGCTTTATTGGAAGGTATACATCAAAAGGTGCATGATACACTTTGCATGATTTGCCTTCCAGAATTTGGAATATTTTCACCGATAAATACATAGAAATTCCTTGATGTTTGGTTCGTGGCCCAGGACTCATCCGGAACACTTTTCCTCTGATCAGTTCGACCATTTCATCAAAATTCCAGGATAGGTAATCCTGAACGGTGTATTCTGCGGAGGGTTCCGCAATAATATCTTCAATGGTGACTTCTTCGTGATTGGAGTCGTAAGACATGACGCTTGCTTTTTGTGAAAAATATTACCGTGCTATCAACGCTTCAAAATCATCTGTGTCTTGGTAGCTATACTAAATTACAAGATGTTCGGTTAAATAGCAATGGTAAAAAGAAGCAGGAATTTCCAACTCCTTTACATATAAAAGCCGCGAAAACTCAAAACGTGACATTTTTAAAGCCACTTTTTTACAAAAAGCTACTTATTTTTTACTTCTCAACTCCTTGATCAGGTCAGGTAACTGCCTCAACGCAGCTAGTTGTTTGTAGGTTTGACGAGTTTCATTTACAGGATGCCCAAAATAGGTCTTATTGGCTTCAAGGTCCTTGGTGACAAGGGATTTAGCCATGACAACTACATTGTCGCCTATGTTCAGGTTATGAATAACACCGACTTGACCGTAGAGGATTACATTGTTGCCGATTTGGGTATTTCCACCAATGGCTATCTGTGCGGTAATTTGACAATGTTTACCGATAACAACATCATGCCCAACATGTACCATGCAATCCAGTTTTGTACCTTCACCGAGAATGGTGTCTCCGGATACCCCCATATTAACGGTTGAATTGGCACCAACATCTACATGATCTTCGATGATTACACGTCCTCCGGAACGCCATTTCTTAAGGCCTTCTGAAGTCTTTTTATAATAAAAAGCATCCGTTCCAATAATGGCTCCGGATTCTACTAACACATGGTCTTTAATAATTACCCGGCCACGTACCACAGCCCCTGCCTGAATCAGACAATGCTTCCCAATTTTTACTTCCGGTCCAATGATGGCTCCTGGTTCCACAATTGAAGAAGGGTGAATCTGGGCGGTCTCACCAATGGTGTGGTTAAGAGGCTCGAACGGATTGTGCTCCTTGACTATGTTGTTGTAGGCCTGAAATGGGTTTTCACAAAGCAATAAGACTTTTCCCTCGGGGCATTCGGCTTCTTCGTTGAGAATGATGATGGAAGCGGCAGATTCCAGTGACTTCTTGAAATACTTTTTCACATCCACAAAAGTGATATCTCCTTCACGGACATTGTGTATTTCATTGATGCCGGTGGCGATGAGATCTGTATTGCCAATAATCTTTGCTCCAATTTTTTGAGCGATTTCCTTTACGGGAATGGGTTGATCGAAGGTCATTTTAGTATTTTTTCTTAACAGTAAAGATCGCAAGGAATGCGCAATGTTTACATAAATACACCAGAAAATTCCTGTCGGCACTAATAACTTATTCGTACCATTTTTTAATCAAAAAAAGTTGTGTATCAATGTGCCTCCAGCCAGTCATTACCAACACCCATATCAACCACAATAGGTACCTTGAGTCCGGAAATGGCGTTTTTCATTTTATCATCTACAAGGAGCTTCACTTCCTCCAATTCCGATTTGGGCACATCAAATACGAGTTCATCATGGACCTGAAGAATCATCTTGGTTTTTAAATGACTATCTTTCAACGCCTGATGGATGTTGCACATGGCGATTTTGATCATATCAGCGGCAGTTCCCTGGATAGGCGTATTGATGGCGTTCCGCTCCGCTCCGCTGCGGATCATCCCGTTCCTGGAGTTGATGTCTCTCAGGTAACGTCTTCTACCCATCATGGTATTCACATAACCATTTTCCCTTGCAAAGGTGACAGTTTTATCCATGTAATTGCGAAGGCCCGGGTATTGCTTGAAGTAACTCTCGATGAGGCTCTTAGCTTCAGTCCTTTTCAGATCCAGCTGTCGGGATAAGTTAGTGGCACCTGCACCATAAATAATACTGAAGTTGACCGTTTTAGCCCGGTATCGTTGTTCTCTGGTAACTTCTTCATACGGTACTTCAAAAACGCCGGCAGCGGTAGCCCTATGAATGTCTTTTCCTTCCTGGAAAGCCTTGAGCATGGCTTCTTCACCACTCATTTCAGCAATTAATCTCAATTCAATTTGGGAGTAATCGGCTGCCAGTAAAATGTGATTGTCATCTCTTGGAATAAACGCCTTCCTTACCCGGGCGCCTTCAGGTGTCCTGACAGGAATGTTTTGCAGGTTGGGATTATTACTGCTCAATCGTCCTGTTGCCGTTAAAGCCTGGTTGAAAGAACTGTGTATCCTGCCCGTTTTGGGATTCACCATTTTGGGTAAGGCGTCCACGTAGGTGGATTTCAATTTGGAAAGTCCCCTGAATTTCAGAATGTCATTTACGATTCCATAGTTTTGGGACAATTCCGTGAGTTTTTCTTCATCTGTAGAGAATTGCCCGGTTTTAGTTTTGCGCCAGCGATAGGGGAGTTTCAGTTTTTCAAATAATACCTCGCCAACCTGTTTTGGTGAAGCAATATTGAATCGAACGCCGGCTTCTTCATAGATCAGGTGCTCTGCTTTTTGGATTTCTGCACCGAGTTCTACAGAGTATTCGTTGAGGTAATTCACATCGAGATTGACACCTTCAAATTCGAGGTCTACAAGGGCCTTGGTCAAAGGTTCCTCGATTTTATAATAAAGATCTTTCAGACCTTCTTCCTCCATTTTTGGGAACAAATATTCCTGCAACTGGAGAGTAATGTCAGCGTCTTCACCCGCATATTCGCTCACTTTTTCCACCGGAATATCCCTCATGGAGAGTTGTTTTTTGCCCTTCCCGATCAGGGTGGTTATAGAAACCGGCTTGTATTTGAGATAGGTCTCCGCAAGGTAGTCCATATTGTGTCGTAGTTCCGGTTCAAGCAGGTAATGAGCGATCATGGTATCCTGATAAGTGCCTTTGACTTCTACATCATACCACTTCATTACGATGGCATCATACTTAATATTCTGGGCTATTTTAATGATGTTTTCATCTTCCAGCACCTTCTTGAAGATATCGACAATTTTGTAGGCTTCTACTCTGTCTTCAGGCACAGGTATATAATAGGCTTCACCCGCTTTTATCGAGAAGGCTATGCCCACAAGATCTGCCTGATTGGCATCGACGCTGGTGGTTTCTGTATCAAAGCAAAAAAACTTGGTAGTGGAAAGTTTCCCGGCGAGTTCTTTAGCTCCTTTTATGGTATCAACCAGATGGTAGGTATGCTCCGTATTTTCGATATTTTTTGTAGCGATTGAATGGGTGGGCATTGCAGGGGCTGCAATGGTGGCACTCATTTCTTTATCACCGAAAAGAGATCCTTGCGTAGCTTTTTTCTTTGCATCCCCGGAGGCCTGTCCGGTGCCCAGAATCTGGTTGGCCAGTGTTCTGAATTCTAATTCCTTAAATACTTCTGCGAGTTTTTCTTTATCAGGCGGATCGAGTTTGAACAGGTCAGCATTAAAGCTGATGGGAGCATTCGTATCGATGGTAGCAAGTTGCTTGGACAAAAGACCCTGTTCAGCAAATTTAGTTACGTTTTCCTTTTGTTTTCCCTTTAAGGATTCAATATTTTCAAGTAATCCTTCTACCGTATCAAATTGTTTGAGCAGTTTGGTGGCGGTTTTTGGGCCAATACCAGGAATGCCCGGGATATTATCTACACTGTCTCCGATGAGTCCTAACATATCAATCACCTGGTCCACTCGTTCAATATCCCATTTTTCTTTGATCTCGTCAACACCCATGATCTCTACACCGTTGCCCATGCGGGCAGGTTTGTAGAGGTAGATGTTTTCAGAAACCAGTTGTCCGAAATCCTTATCCGGAGTCATCATGTAAACTTCCATCCCTTCCTTTTCTGCCTGCTTGGCTAGTGTCCCGATGACGTCGTCAGCTTCATATCCTTCCATAGTGACAATTGGGATTTTGAAGCCTTTAAGAATCTCATGGATGTAGGGAATGGCAATGGTGATATCTTCCGGTTGAGCTTCTCTATTGGCCTTATAGGGCTCGTAAGCTTCATGCCTGAAAGTCGGACCTGGAAGATCAAATGCAACAGCGAGGTAGTGTGGTTGCTGGTTTCTCATCAGGTCCCAGAGCACTCTGGTAAACCCTGTTACAGCAGATGTGTTTACTCCTTTGGAGTTGATGAGAGGTCGGTTGATGAAGGCATAATGTGCACGGTAGACTAAAGCGTGTCCGTCGAGCAGGAATAGTTTTTCTTTCGGCATGATTTCGATCTTCTTTTGTTAGTAGCCACGAACCTGCCTACTGGCGCAGGAGGCAGGTGCACGAATGACTTTTAATTAATAATACGAAAGTAGAAATTGCACTAAAAATTAATTCGTGGACAGGTGATTTTGCTTTTTTACGAGAAAGCTAATTTGAGAAAGCAAGTTAAGGAATAATTGGAAAAAAATTAGGCTGAGGTGAGGCTAAGACTGATGAATTACCGGAATAGCTCAAACATACCAGTATTTCATTGTCAGGTTTTTACAGAAGAAAAGCCGGAACCTGAATTAATCCAGGTTCCGGCTTTTCTTCCGTAGAAATACTATTTTTTAGAAAAATAGTATTTCTCTTACCTTTCCACAACAAATGGGTATGTAACCACTTGTTCACTTGTCTTAAATACACATAGATAATATCCGGGCGCTAAATTCCAATCCGTGATCTGATAACTTTCCTGGTATTCGCCCTGTGTACATTGTTTGTTCTCAAGGATTGCTATTCGTTTCCCTTCTACGTCCCATACTTCAATCTGAATATGAGCAGAATTTTCCATAAACCACTTAAGGTTTAACGCAGTACTAACGGGATTAGGGAAAATAGTGGCGTCTATCGTTAAGTGGTTTAAGTCAGATGTCGGAGATGAGAGGTCCATTCCAATTAAGATGTTTTCAGTTCCATTCAGATTGTAAGCCATTTCAAAAACACCATCATTATCGATATCAAACAATGCTTTTGTGCCGGTATTGATATTAGCTCCGGCATCCGTAGTCCAGTTAAACCCTGCGACATTGAAATGATTTCCCAACCCTGCACCGGAATCATAATCAATTGCACCATTGAGGCCATCAAAAATGACGATTCGTGGGTTGTGTGCAGGAGAGGTAGTCGTATGTTCGAGGAAAACCAATTCTTTTTGAGCATCTCCATCCATATTTTCCGTCCCAATGAGCACAAAAGTACTGAGCGCATTGACGGAAAATTTGGTGGAGATGGAACTTCCGTTAAAATCTAAGACCTCATTAAATTGTCCGTTTCGATTGTAGGCTAATTCGAAAATGCCGTCGTTATCAATATCGTGTAGCGCATTTGTGCCTGTGTTGATATTTGATCCGGAGTCCGTAGTCCAGTTAAACCCTGCGACGTTGAAATGATTTCCCAACCCTGCACCGGAATCATAATCAATTGCACCATTGAGGCCATCAAAAATGACGATTCGTGGGTTGTGTGCAGGAGAGGTAGTCGTATGTTCGAGGAAAACCAATTCTTTTTGAGCATCGCCATCCATATTCTCCGTCCCAATGAGCACAAAAGTACTGAGTGCGTTGACGGAAAATTTAGTGGAGATGGAACTTCCGTTAAAGTCTAAGACCTCATTAAATTGTCCGTTTCGATTATAGGCTAATTCGAAAATGCCGTCGTTATCAATATCGTGTAGCGCATTTGTGCCTGTGTTGATATTTGATCCGGAGTCCGTAGTCCAGTTAAACCCTGCGACGTTGAAATGATTTCCCAACCCTGCACCGGAATCATAATCAATTGCACCATTGAGGCCATCAAAAATGACGATTCGTGGGTTGTGTGCAGGAGAGGTAGTCGTATGTTCGAGGAAAACCAATTCTTTTTGAGCATCGCCATCCATATTCTCCGCCCCAATGAGCACAAAAGTACTGAGTGCGTTGACGGAAAATTTAGTGGAGATGGAACTTCCGTTAAAGTCTAAGACCTCATTAAATTGTCCGTTTCGATTGTAGGCTAATTCGAAAATGCCGTCGTTATCAATATCGTGTAGCGCATTTGTGCCTGTGTTGATATTTGATCCGGAGTCCGTAGTCCAGTTAAACCCTGCGACGTTGAAATGATTTCCCAACCCTGCACCGGAATCATAATCAATTGCACCATTGAGGCCATCAAAAATGACGATTCGTGGATTGTGTGCAGGAGAGGTAGTCGTATGCTCAAGGAAAACCAATTCTTTTTGAGTATCTCCATCCATATTCTCCGCACCGATAAGTACAAAGGTATTCATGGAGTTGACAGAAAACAAGATGGCTATGGCATTTCCATTATATCCAAGCACTTCGTTAAACTGTCCGTTTCGGTTATAAATCAATTCAAAAATGCCGTCGTTGTCAATGTCGTGTAGCGCATTTGTGCCTGTACTGATATTAGCTCCAGAGTCAGTAGTCCAGTTAAAACCTGCAATATTAAAGTGATTCCCTAATCCGGCACCGCTATCATATTCGATAGCACCGGAAAGACCATCAAGGATAACTATTCGAGGATTGTGAGTTGGGGAAGTACCAGAATGTTCCAGGAATACCAGTTCTTTTTGTGTATCACCGTCCATGTTTTCAGAGCCGATCAACACAAAAGAATTTAATGCATTGACCGACCATAGCTCATGGATTGTCTGTGCAGAAAGGAAGGTTGAGAAAAGCAAGCAAAAAATAAGGGCAGGAGTACTTTTTAATTTCATGATGGAAGGGTTTAAATATTTATAATTGAATCTTTGTAATTATATCCGATTATTTGATAAATGTTACCCTGTTTTTCGAGGTATTCGGTTTTTGTTTTGGTGTATAAAAAGGACTTCAGGTGGTCAAAAAAAAAGCCGGAACCTGATGTCAATCAAGTTCCGGCTTTTTAGAAATACTATTTTTCTCAAAAATAGTATTTCCTGGGAAAGTATCCCTTTAAAATGTAACGTTGTACTTAAGCAAAAATTGCTCTGTAATACTTGCTCTGCGACCTACTCCGTTTACGCCGTTTGGTGCGTCGTAGTCTGTGACCTGTACTTTCACATCATGGTCGTAGAAGACATTCAGTGTGATGGCTGCCTGCAGACCTTTGAAGATGTTGAACCCGATCTCATTTACCCAGTCAACGTCAATGTTCTGAGGTTCCATTTTGTAGTTGGAGAATAAGGCAAGTCCTGAGGTATAAACGAGTCTGTCTTCCAGGAATTTATTGGAGTAATTCACTCTTGCCAGTGCACCAAGCGCGCTGAAAATATTTTCACCAACAGGGTTACCATGAACGTTTAAGGCAGCAATTTCGTCTTCCGAAACAACGATCCATTTTGCACCGATGGGAGAAAAGTAAACCGACAGATTATCAGACACTTTATAGTCCAGTCCGGCAGACAAGGTAATTACTGCCGGTGAGAACAATTTTGACTGTAAAACAGCTGTTCCGTTTCCGGAGATATCGGAGAGAAAGTTCCCGGGGTATTGATCAGTACCGTTATAGGTAGGGGTAAGCTGGCTCATGAATGATAAGTCAGCCGCTACAAAAATTTTGGATCCTTCTTTAAGCGCATATCCTGCTTTAGAGTTAAACCTCAATTCATCGATAGCTTTTTGGAAGGGTATTTTGGTGTCTGAGCCCTGGGCAATAACTCCGGAACCCAGTCTTTGGAGACCAAGCTGCCAGGAAGCAACGTTATCCCAGGCCAGGCGGTTTTTTTTGTGTTTGGCGAAGAAGTTGATGGCACCACCTAAACCTAGTCTGTTTTGACCTGCTCCCTGTTTAGGATTGATCTGTAGTAGCTGGGCAAAATCAAGTCCAAGTCCGGCACCCGTTTTCCATGCAGGTTCAGGTTTTTTGGCTTCCTCGGCGGCGGCAGGGGCATCCTGGGCCATAAGGTTGTTCGTGGTAGCTGAAAGCGTAACCATGAATACGATTAGCAGTAAAAGTGATTTTTTCATTCTTGTAACGTTTTTTAACCAGGAAGAAAGTGTTTTCCCTTACAAAAGAGCAGCGCATCACTCTCTGTCCCGGAATAGGTTAATGTAGATTTTTACTTAAAAGAAATGTGTTTTACGAATTTTTAAATATTTCTACTTTCTCAGACATGAGTTTGCTGAGCGGGATGATTATTTCTCTGTCTTCCGTTTCCAAAGTGAAGGTAGTACCTTCGATACTCTTAACGGTACCGATAGTATCTTCTATCCGGATGGTTTGCCCAACTGCGATCTTTTCTTTATTGTAAAAAGAGGACAGCATACTGGCCATCAGGCCCCGGGAAGCTATTCCGTATCCAAGTGCAAATGCCAGGACAACTCCTCCTAAAACAATGGAGATGTTGTTTTCAATGAAATCAGTTTGAAGGTCAGCTTGTTTCAGACTGATCATAATGATATTGAGAAACAGGAAATAAAAGGCCACATTGGATATCAGTTTTGATGCCGGAATGGCCAGGGATTCACAGGCAGTATATACTGCTTTTTTCAACATATCTGCCAAAACAACTCCTATGATCAATACCAGGAGAGCCATAAGTAACTTAGGAATGTAGTTCATAAAGCTCGTCATGAGATCCGAAATGGCTTTCATGCCTAATACTTCAGTGGCTGCCATGATGAAAATGAACAGCATGAGGTAATAAACGATCTTAGACAACATCGTGCTCGGAATGATCCTGATATTGGAGTTGTAAACAACTTCGATTTGATTTAATTTTTCGGCAAGTTTATCAATGCCAATTGCACCAAGGAATTTCTTTAACAATTTAGCTACAAGCTTGGCGAGTAGCCATCCTATGAAAAATACTGCAAGCGCCCCCACGAGGTTTGGAAGAATGCCTGCGAGATTTGATAATTGTTCTTGTAAAATACCTAAGACTGAAAATGCTTTTTCTGCTTCTTCCATTTCAAGTAGTAGTTATAATATGGTTGTTTTAAATATGTGGTGTTTATCTAATGTTGTTAATATCGTTAGAGTCCCCGGGGCCTTTGCCTTTATCCGGAGATATTTTTCCGGAGGCAGGGTCCTTTCGCTTCTCTCCGGGTTTTTTCCCGGATTCTGGTGAGTTGCCTCCTGAAATGGCGATGAACATATCAACTACCCTCGGAAGATATACGTCGATGACATCTCCGATAAAACGGAAGGTAGACAAGGTTCCCGTCAGTTCTTTTTTCATGTTTTCCCCACCTCCTGAGGAGTAGTAATGCTCCTCCTGTTCTTCCTGAAGTTTTTGAAAATTATTCATCAGTTTTAGTTTTAAGGCATCGTAGCGAAAAGCTCTGATTTTAATATTTTAGCTTTTTCCTTCGCACGTTTAATTCTCATTTTTACTGCACTTTCGGTTTTCTCAAGTGTCTCAGAAATCTCCTTGATGGACATTCCATCCTGGTATTTCATCAACAGTATTGCTGTATCATCCGGAGGCATTTCACTGAGCACTTTTTTTAGTTGCTCAACCTCCAGTTCCAGCAGTTCTTCATCTGGCACGTCGTCCATTACATCCGGTGCTTTTTCAATATCCTCTGTGAAGATATCTTTTTGCTTTTTTGTTCTGCGGATGTAGTCAATACAGTAGTTATAGGTGATAGAGTATATCCAGGTGGAAAATCTTGATTTTCCACTGAATTTTGCAAGGTTTAGAAAGATTTTAGTGAATATTTCCTGTGTAGCATCTTGTGCCAGTGCTTCGTCTCTAAGCATTGAGATACACTTACTGTAGATCTTACCGGCGTATCTTTCATACAGGATCGTGAAGCATTGAGATGCCTGGGTTTCAAGGTAAGAATGGATGACATTCATGTCTTCCATTCCTTTATTACATGTTATTTCCGACGCTTGCAAATCTTGTAAATTTGATGAATAACATTCGAAAATACGTCAAGTCGGAACCATTGTAATTGCTCTTATGACGTAAATTTTTCGAAAAGGTACACAATTCTGGCAAAAAAAATTAAGAAATTTTTAACAAAAGTAAAGAGGGTAGGATTAGGGCTTTTTTGTCTGGCACTAAGATATTAAATAATATAATTATTCGATTAGTTCTGCCCCGAAATAAGCAGGCAATGGCTTATGGCCAATGCTTCCGGGGAAGACGCTTTAAATTTTTCATGTATTTTCAGGTTTTCTAATAGTTTGGGATTTCCATCGCGGGTAATGGTTTTTAAGAGGTTAAGATCAAGTTTTTTGTAAAGGTCTACATAATCGGGAAATCTCCACCTGTTTTGCGGCTGCACACTGTTATCAATGATATTCCACTGCTTATCTGAGAATTTGAGGAAATTATAAATGGTTATGGATTTGTCGAAATGGGCAAAATGATCTGACATGTCCACGAAATGAGACATAATTCCTGTTGGTTTACATACTCTATTAAATTCGAGCAGTAGTTCCTTCAGGATTTCCGGGTAGACGTGTTCAAATGTATTGTTAGAATGGATCAGGTCAATGGAGTTCTTTTCAAGGTTTAGCTGTCGGGCATCCTGGACGGAGTAAATTATGTTGAGTTTAGCTAGCATGGCTTCAAAACTCAGTTTATCTGAATTTTGGTGGATTTTTTTCAATGTTTCCAGGCGGTCGGGGAGGGGAGTGATGTAATTTTCAACTTTTCCCTTGGCTAATTGAAAAATGAACATTTCCAGGGTTGTTTTAAGCCTGTCCTTATCACAAAGGTTACTTATATCAACGGTATGGATGATTTCAGCTCCGGAGAGGAACATACTGATGGGAACGACGGGATACCAACCGGTGCCTAATTCAAGGGTTTTGAGTCCTTCCAAGGATTTGATATACGTTTTTGCCGCATCAATATGGTCTGTAGCGTGTGATAATCTGTCAAAGAAGTATTCTTCAGTAAGGAAAACGCCTTTGGTAATATACTTTTGGAAGA
>CBDDLH010000014.1:0-226776 GCA_965230565.1 Saprospiraceae bacterium
TATGCACCATTAGAGAAAAAAAGTAAATGAAGCTAATACCTCAAATAATCGGAATTCTACTCTTAATAAGTGGATGTAATTCAAAAGAAAAGGAGTTACAAAAGAATTGGATTGGTAAGTATTCAGTGCACCATGAAAATACTAATGACGAATCAATTGACGGTGGTCAAAGAAGAATTTTGAAATTTAGTAGGGATAGTTTAACAATAAAGAACTTCTACTTTGATTTTATTACGGACACGAATTATACCCATAATGCACAATACAGTTTAGATAGTGATTTCTTAATAATCTATGATAAAGATAAAAGAGATACATTCAAAATCGAATTATCGAAGGACAGCATTTCACTAAACTATTTTGATTATTATCCAAGGAGGTCAGTATTTGAAAAATTACCTGAATATGAATTAGATTATCAGAAATCTGAGCTTAATGATTTTCTGACTTCCTCAAGTTTTGAAATTCTTGATTCGATTAGAATTGAATTTAGAGATAATGCAAGACTAATAACTCCAAATTTTGATTTTTCAATTGGTGATAATCAAATTTGGATGATTGATGAATTCGAAAAAGAATTATTTTTGGTGATTGACGGGCTTTTCGGATTTGTCCTCCATATAAGTGAAATAAATAAAGATAATTTCAAGGGGACAATTTATGGAAACCAGAACAAAGAAATAGTTTTCAATAAACTATCAGGTGAGACCAAATTCAATATTGAGGATTTAAAAGGTGAATGGGTAGAATTTAAAGATGAAAATATTCCGCCTCCACCACCACCTCCAATATTTGATAAAGAAAGAGAATTTTTCGAAAAAGAGCAGTTGAACTTTAATGATTCCATAATTATTAGAAAGAGTTTTTTCAGAATCGATACAATCAAATGGGAAGCCAATAGGGAACAAGATTTGATACTATTACCTGAATTGGATATGCCTATTCGAAAAAAGAAGTGGATAATTATTTCATTGAATAGCGAAAAATTGATTATCGAAAGAATTCCAGGAATTGGAAATATGAACGGAAATCAAATTGAACATAAAATATTTGAAAGAAAATAAAAACGACGAGGAACAATGTGCCAGCGTTCATTGCCAGCAAAAGCTGGCAACGCCGCCGGCACGAACCGTTCTGCGCAATGAAAAAATTATTAGATAAAACATTAGTCATGAAATTGCGATCAACTATATCTTTAAAACTAATTTATTGTGATTAATTATGGAAAATAATATATAGGTTATGATCAGTGATGAACACATAGAAGACTTATTATCATTTTTGAGTAAATCCTATGATGAAAATACGGTTAACTCGATCTATAATAAAATTAAAAATAGACTAGTAAACGTTGGAAATTATGAGTTGCAGTCATCAAGATCTTTAGTGTACATTGCAGTAAGACATCCAAGTTTTTTTGAAGAAGCAATGAGATATGATGATCCTAGAGATATTATTTCACAAGGTGAAGAATTGAGTGGAAGTTATGATCATTGGTTTAGAATACCCTTAAATGATATTGATGAATATCTTGTTACTGCTAAAGAATACTATTTTGATAAAGAAACGGAAAGTGACATAAGAGATAATGATTATTGGGATCAGTTAGAGGGTCAAGAAAAATATGAGACTTTTAAAAGTTTTGAACCGAGAACAAAAATACGGAATAATGATAAATCAGATTTACTTTTACTTCATTCTAAAAAAGTTGTTTCTATTTTTCAGAATGATGATATAGTAAAAAGAATATGGGATTTAAGAAGAGACTACCTTTATGAGTTTTTTGAATCGCTTTCTGAACAAAAACCGCAGTTAGATGCTTATTCGGAACTAGATAATGCGATAATTAAAGATTTATTAGATAGAATTTGTAACAAGCTATATAAAGTCAAGAATTTTAGTATAGATAATTTCAGAAAAATATTTCCAGTAGATATTGTAAACGTTATTGAAGAAGATTACCCAATAAGTAAAAATGAAGTATTTGAAAAAATGTATGATGTCATTACAAATAAAGATGTAAAAGTAGAGCGTGAAAGGTTACTTAGAGCCCTTTTAATACATATGAATGGAGATGTAAGTGTACTAGATGAATTGATGTCTGTACTTTCACCAGAAGAAATAATAATTCATGTAGAGTATGAAAATGGTGTGCGGATTAGGAATTTAAAGAATCCACTTAATGCTGACTTCGTTAATGATAATGAAATAGATACTGTAAAATTGTTAGCTTTAGAGCTATATAAGGATAGTTTACCCTTTTAAAGTTAATGAATTGATAAAAGCGCAGAACAATGCATAGCCGTCCATACTCCGCGAAGCTCCGTACGGCGGCTATGCGGAACGTTGTGTGCTAGAGTAAAAAAAGAAATGGATCATTTAGAAGAATTTGAAATTGAGGATTATGATGCAGAACTCCTTAATCGAGGAGACTACAAATCTGTACTTCAATTGAGACAAAATCAACTGAAGAAATATCCTAATGATTATCATACCCAATATAAATGGGCTGAAATTCTTGTGTTAACAAAAAAATTTGATGATGCTATGTCTACTTTGTCAGGATTGCATAAAGAGTATACTGATGATGAAGATATTATTGATCTGATTCTAGATTGTTTAAGACAGACTAATCAAAGACCTGATGATTTCAAATGGATTGAAAAGCCGCAGATATTAACACTAAATGAACGCTTGATTGATTATATTCAAAGGCATATTAAAGGAAAACGGGGAGAAAAAAGAAAACTTAATTGGATTTTCATAGATTTATTTTTAGGAGATGGACATCCTTTTTTTGACGAAGAAGGCTTATTTGATTATCTGAAACAATCAAAAAGAGTTAAAATGATAGGTGAGAATTGTTATGATGCGCGAATTGAAAAAATTGATTAAACTGAAATACCAGCACACAACAAACGCTACCCCGATCATGCCTTGCCGCAGGCGCAACACAAGGCACGCCGGGTAGCTTTTCCGTTGGCAGTAATGATAAAGACAATCACGAATGAGAAATGAAGTATTAAAAAACAGACATCACGACCCGAGAGTTAAGTATCGTGGAGAAAATGCCTCAAGACTTGACAACTTGACTGATGCGGTTTTTGGTATTGCGATAACATTGCTAATTTTCAATCTGACAAACCCTAATTCATTTGGGGATTTATTAACCTTTACCAAAACGTTGCCTGCTTTTTTGATAAGCATTTCGTTCATCATTTTAATTTGGAATGAACATTTAGGATTTTCAGAAATCTACACTTTAAACGACACAAGACTGACCATCTTGAATACTGTTTTCATTGCATTGGTAATTTTTTACGTTTACCCACTAAGGTTTTTGACTTTATTTCTTACCAACTTCTTTTTCAACACGGATATTAATGTAAACATTCAGGGTGACCAAGTTCCTTACCTGATGATATATTATGGTTTTGTAGCCTTTGCTCTTTATTTCGTTTTATACCTATTTTATCATAGAGCCTTAACATTGAAAAAAGAACTGAAACTAAATCGCTATGAAGAATTTTACACTTCTTCACAGAAAAAAAGATTGCTCATCATGTTTGCTGTGCCATTGGCATCAATTATTTTGACCATAATAATTAATGAGTTTTCATTCATTTGGGCATCAGTAATTGGCGGAGTGACCTATTGCCTTTATACACCCCTGATTATCTGGTGGCACAACAGATTCAAAAACAAATCAAAAGAATTTGAAAATGTATGACTTTGTAAATACCTCGCTTGGATGGTTTCACCTAATCACTGCAATAATTGCTATGGCAGCAGGTGCTTATGTCTTGATAAAACCAAAAGGAACTAAACAACATAAACGGATAGGGTACATTTACGTTTCTTCAATGGTTTTGGTATGCGGCTCAGCATTAGGAATTTATAACTTGACAGGTAAATTTGGCATATTTCATATTTTAGCCTTTGTTGGTTTTGCGACACTCATTGCAGGGATGATTCCTCTTTTCTTGAAGAATATTCAAAGAGAATATAGGGCATTTCATTTATGGTTTATGTATTACTCTGTTTTGGGGCTATATGCTGCTTTTGCATCGGAACTAAGTGTTAGAATACCCGAAAAACCATTTTACACAATGGTGGGAATTGCGACAGGTATAATATTTATTTTAGGTTCAATTTTCATATTTAGGAAAGAAAAGGTGTGGAGTAAACACTTTGTAAATTAAGAACACTACTGCCAACAAAGGCTAAAACGGCAATAGCCCCTAAGCGGGGCTACAGCGTTTAGCCAGACCGTTGGCAGCAAGCTGAAAAATGAAAACGATAACAAGCAGCATGATAGGAGAACTTAAACAAAACGACCAGTTTGATGATTGGTGGGAAAGTGAACCAGTTGAAGTGCAATTCTTTGATAAGAAGAAATTGAAAATCACATTTATGGATTTGCTTCCTGAAAGCGACCCGAATTTCATAAATGAAGCTGACCAAGCTTTAAAATCATTCTTGGAAAAGAAAACGAATGACAGATTAGAACTTAGTGAACTTGCCTATCAAAATTGTATGGACTTCTTAAATGCAGTAGAATACGATGATGCCGACAAGCCACTTTGGGATATCAAAGAAAAAAGTGAAATATGGAATTTCGTTTATCCACAAGACATTTACGTAACTAGAAGGCATCGGAGAGATGAAGACATTTATATCAATATAACTTGTGAATGCGAATGGGAACAAGAACACGGACTTCAATTGGTATTTAGGCAAGGGAAAAAACTGACACGGATTAGCGACCAAGACGGACACATAACAGAAGCTGATGCATACGACAAACCAGACGAAGAAGATGAATTACTGAGCCAATTTGAGAATAAAGAAAAAAACCAGCTGCCAACAATGCATAAAAGCAATGGCGGGGATAGCTATAAATCAAACGATAGTACTAATAATAAAAGTCGGTCTTGGTGGAAAAGACTATGGTCTTAAACCTGCCACTGCTCTTATGCGAGACCGTTGTGCACCATTCATGCGCACTTAAAAGGATTAATTCTTTTACCAACATTAATATGAGGGGAATAAATGATACTTGAATTGATGAGTTTGATAAAATATAACACTAATAATGTAAACAAAATTTTGACTTTAGTCATAATTACTTTACTAAGTATGACTATGACTGAATTCAAGTACGAATCAAAAAATATGATTAAAATACCTCTGAAAAATGACTAAAAAAACCTCCGCAAAAAAAGAATATAATAACCTTGAACTCTTAAGAACCATAATTACAGGGGTAGCAACAATTCTTGTTCCTATTTTGATTGCTTTTATTACAACTGTTTATAAAGACAATCAAAAAGAGCAAATTCAGCTTAAATACATTGATTTTGCAATAGAGATTTTAAAAGAAGAACCTTCCGAAAGTAATTTGGAGTTAAGAAAATGGGCTATTGATGTATTAGATAATTTTTCATCCATACCATTAAATTCTACAACAAAAGAAAAACTACATGAGGTCAAAATCAAACAAGACAGCACATTATCTAAGGAGTCTGAGAATTGAAACAATACTGTACTTAGAGTGATAAATATGATTTGATTATTAATTGAAAAACGGTGCACAACAATGTATATACAAAATAGGCGAGATAGTAGTAAATTCAACAATTGTAGCCCGCTTCAAAATTGTAACGGTATGATAGGTTTGAAACCCGAAATCGCCTACTTTGCATATACTAACCGTTAGCGGCAACCCTTCGGGTAAATAACTCAAGACTAAGAAATGTTGTATTTTTGTAATCAAATAGAACAAAAATGAGGGCGTTATCTATATTTAGTGGCTGTGGAGGAATGGATATTGGAGTAGAAAAATCTGGTTTTCAAGTAATTAGGGCTATTGAGAAAGATGTTTTTGCATCAGATTCTCTTTCAAGTTGGTATAGCAAAAAAGGACGAAAAGGCATTGTTTTAACTGATGATATTAGAAACATTGATCCAGAGGAATATAAGGATGAAAAAATTGATCTGTTATTTGGTGGGCCACCTTGCCAAGCGTTTTCTTTAGCAGGTAAAAGAAATGCATTGAGTGACGAGAGAGGACAGTTGTTATTTGAAGTCGTAAGATTTGCTGAAGCTATAAAGCCTAAAGGACTATTGATAGAGCAAGTAAAAGGTTTGTTATCAGCTAGAGATGAGGAAGGAAATAAAGGTGGGGTTTTTCAGAGATTTATTAATGAGCTATCAAATTTAGGATATATATTAAAGTGGCAAGTACTTAATGCTGCTGATTATGGTATTCCACAAAAAAGACAAAGATTATTTATTGTAGGTACATTGGGCAAAAATGGGTTTAAGTTTCCAAATCCTACTCATACTCCAGATAGTAAGAGAGACCTTTTTTTTGAAACTAAACCTTATGTTGGAATTGCATCATATTTGCTTGATTTGCCAAAGCCCGTCCCTAAAGGCGAAAGAGAAGAAATACCAAACCATGTTGATGTTACCCCTGAAAGAGATATAGAAAGAATTTCATATGTCCCAGAGGGAGGACACTTAGCAGCACAAAGAGGAATTGCTCCCGATGATGTAGTAATGCGATTGACAAAAAAGGATACCACAAAATACAGAAGATTGAAGTATACCGAGCCATCTTTGACACTAAGAGGGGGAGAAATATTCTTTCATCCAATAGATGACAGATACCTCACACCCAGAGAATACCTAAGAATTCATACATTTCCTGATGATTACGAACTAAAGGGGCCAATTAGAAGCCGTTCAGGAAGCGTTAAAAACTTAGATCAACATAGACAAGTAGCTAATTCAGTCCCTCCGCAGTTAGCTGAATTAGTAGCAAAGGAACTTATCAAAGCAATATGAAAAATCAGATTTTCGAACTTTTTGGTTTTAGAGTTAATGATCGTACTTCTAGAGCAGAATATTATCGAAAGAACTGTATATGCCCTTTTTACGAGAGAGTATGCGATGGCGGAGGTAATAGATACCAGTCATTCATATCTAGCAAAAAAGCTAAAGAAGAAAAATTAGATGAATATTTTGACATTAGTTTGGATAAATATCCACCGGGAGTATGTTCATTGAGAGTCAAAGAAAAAAACTGGATAGTCTGTCCAAGACGATTATTTTCTTTCGATTCTCAGAATTCATCTGGTGAACATTTTGATTTCATAAATAAACTAATTTACAACTACTGTGAAATTAATCATGGAGATAGATTTGCAGTGTGGGCGGAAGTGAAGGTAAAGTATAGCGAAAAGAGTAATGGCTTCGATAAATCCTTTGATTATACTTTTGATTACATTGTATCACAAGTTGGACCTCGATTAGTTAAAGATGTTGCGAAAGAGCTTTCAATCTCTGAAAGCTCTTTAATGAATAAGTGCAGTAAAAATGGAGTGGCTCTTTCGAATAGAGAAGGGGAAAACTACATCGAATTCTACCCAACAGGTAGACTTCATATAATTGAGGTTATGACCTCATCTACATCTGGTGGGAATAAAAATAAAGGCACTACAATTCAACAGAGCTTTATTGATGCTATAAAAGGACAGGAGCACGAATCTCCAGGTATCAACTACAGGCAGGTGTGGGCTAGAATGGTTAGCCAACTAATTGTGAAGTCTCAGATTGGCAGAGAGTGGGGGAGTCAGACATTATGGATACTTCAAGATTTATTAACTGATTATATATCAGTTAGTACTGACTTGAATCTCAAAAAATTGATTTCAGAAGTACCAAAAGGAGTTAATATGGTCAGTATCAAATATAGTGACCAAACCGATAAAAATGGTTGTTTAAAATTGGAAGAGAATCATCTATATTCTGGAGAAGTGCCAAAATCAGATTCTGATACCGATTTCAATAAACTGCTTCAAGCTTCGATAGTTCCAAAGCAATCCTTCGTAAAGAACAAAGTAGTGTTGAAGAAACCAGTAGTAATAATTTAATGCCGCTAACACAGGCTAGGACGTCAAGCCTCCTTCGTCGGCCTGCGCCTAGCCTAGCCGTTGGGGGCAAGCAGAAAACAAGAACTTTTAGCCAATAATGAATAAAATATCTTCGAAAAATCCAATATTGTGTTGGTCAAAGAAATAACTTAACGAATCCAGATTATGACTCTACCGGAATTTAAGACAAATCTAAAAGAGCTATTAACACAAGACATATCTATAGCACTTGCTACATTAAATGATAAGTTAAACCCAAATAGTACGACTTATGATGAATACATCATTTTCAAATCTCAGTTAAGAATCCATGAAAGAAATTTCCAGAAAGGTATAGTATCAAATTCTGATTCCATGCAAGAGTTAAATAGAATTAGATCATCAGTTCTTATGTTTATCAATCATCTTGAAGAAGAAGATTTATTGATCAAAATGTCTCTTGAGAATAAGCAGTTCAGGGAATTTAGTGTTGACCAAAAAAAATCTAAATTGGGTAAAGAAAAAGAACTTTTTTGCAAAAAAAATACATGGAATAATCTTGAGAAAATTGGCAGATGGGAATATCATGAAAAAGATCAAATAATTGTAGGAGCAGGAATATACAACTACTTGCTTTCATCAGGTATTTATGGGAGTAAAGATTTTGTTATTATTTCGAAGATTAGATTTAAAAGACTTCCTATCAAAGGCAATTATAATGCGGGTATTATTTTTGGATGGGCCGAAGAAGAAGGTGAAAATGGGAAAAAAATTCGCCGTTATTATAATGTGTTATTTAACAAAGGAAAGTTGAAAATTGAAGGAATTGGACTATTTGGAGGTGATGATATTAATGATTTTACTCATGTAGATGAGGGAGTAGAGTTTGTTCCTGAAGATGATCGTATTTATGATATTACAATTAGGCTTAGTGAAAAAACTGCAATGATATTCATAGACAATGTATATATGTTGCGATCAACCATGCCGGGTTCAATAAATGGAAAAGTAGGTTTAAGACCTTGGAGGTGTCAAATGAAATGTGAATATTTTGAAATCACCGAATTGTAGCCTGCCCCCAACACAGGCTACAACGTCCATGCTCCTAACGTCGCACGGCGTGTAGCCAAACCGTTGGCTGTAATCAAAAGAAAAAAAATGAACCAGATTCCGGATAATTCAAAAGAAAGGATAATTCAAGCTATCGAAAGAACAAAAGATTACTTGAATCATGAATTCATGGACTATTTTAAGTCAACAAATTCGATTGACGCAAAAGATTGGAATTGGGTAACTGATTCTTACCTCGTAATATTTAGAGAAAAACCAAACCTTCCAATTGGATTTTACAGTAAACTTGAAAATTTATATACTAATGTTTTCCAAACAGAGGCAAATAAATTTATGGATATGTGTAGGAGTTTTTCTGAAGACGGCGTCAGAATTTTAAATGGAGATTACGCACGGACATTTGAGAAACAATATGATAAATGGAGAACCGATTTTACAATAGAGGCAAACAAAATAATTCAAGAATTAAAATCAGAAAATAACTCAAATGAAATTACAGATTTAAATTCATTGAAACAATTAGTAGCAAAAGGAAAAATTGATGAAGTAATAACTCAGTTGATAGAAATAAATTCCGAATCATTTGACGACCAAAATATCTTATTTGGCTTGTCATTTAGACGAAGAAAATTGGAAAGAGAAAAAATTAAAGGTGTTATTACAAGTGAACAAATAGAGCTTGAGCAAAACAAAATTATACAAAGCTTGCTCAAGATGATTGATGAATTGAAAATATAAATTTCGAAATAATCCTTTAGAAGAAAGGAAGACTACAGCCAACAATGGCTAAAACGGCAATTGTCAGCAAAAGCTGCCAACTGCGTTTAGCCGCGACCGTTGCAGGCCAGCCAAGAATAAAAAATGAAAATAAATCCTTCAATAATCTTGATGCTTATTTTGGTTGTTTCTGTGTCCTGTAGAAGCAATAATAAAATAAATAAATCCAAAAGTAGGCCAATACAAATTACAGGAGTGGATAGCCTTAAATTTAAAAACTATTATGTTTTAGATTTTTTGGCAAATAACAATGAAAAAGGGAAAATTTTAATAACAAAAAATAACCAAAAACCATTCTCTTTGGAAAGAACCTTTTTAAAGAAAAGATACCACAAATATGATCTATGTGATGTGATAGAATTTCTTCCTGATGATTCAGATATTTTTTTTAGAGGGCATTCCATTTTAGGAGAAATTTATGAAAATGGAGAATTATTAATTGATTTTAGTAATGATGCTGAAGAGAGGTATTATAGATTTTGTCAAGAAGACCGAATTAAAAAAATTATTAAAGGAAAAATTTTATCTGAAAATGAACCTTTATTCGGAGTTAGCCTAATGAAAAAAGGAACAATAATAGGTGCATTGTCAAATATTCATGGAGACTTTGAGCTCAATCTTGACACGAATGAAGAATTTGAATTAATTGTAAATCCTTGTTGTACTTGTTATGAATCGACCAAAATAAAAATTGAAGAAAATATCTTTAATATTCAAATAGATTGTAATTGTAAAAAGTCGAAAGTAATTGTGACGAAGAAATATTTTAAGAAAGGTGTAATTAAAAAAAAGAAAAATGTGATTTGGCTCAATTGAAAGCCAGCCTGCAACAATATGGATGACAATCATACTTTTTTGCCGCAGGCGCAACACTAAAAAGTACGTCACATATACAAGACCGTTGTAGCCAATTCCCCAGATTAGCAACTCCAAAATCACAATGAGAAAATATAGTAATTTTTCCATGCTAATTGATTTTCCAAGCTAACGTTCATTTAGCCTTCGAAATATGGGGAAATTTGGTGAATTTGAAGAAAAAAAGAGTGTTGATAATCAATGAGTTAGCGAACGTTAGTCAGAATTAAAGAAATGAAGAGCCTCTTAAATATATTATCCATCTATCTCATTTTCTTGACCTCATGTGAGACGGGAGCTGAAAAAATCTTCTGGATTTCTGAGCCTGATGGACATGAAAACGATTTTTTATTCATGGCGGAATCCACAAATGTTCCTGAAGTAGAATCTGATAGCTTAATTTACTACTTGACTAAGGAAGAATTTTTTGCAGCAGAGAAATTGACATTTAAAAACTTCGGAAGAATTCATTCAGACAAAGAATTTGACGTTTGCGTGCTTTTAAAAGAAGGGAGCGATACAGGACGGGATTATACATTCATTATCAGAACCTTCAACAAAAAGAATCAATTAATTGACTCATACGAACTAGCTAAATGGATTGACTCAGAAAATCTCCATTGCTATGGTTCAATTGATAAGGATTTAATTATTAAAAGGATTTGTCAAGACGGAAATGAAAAAGATATTAGACAAATTGTTAATGACGGAAGAATAATAGCGACTTCATTTCATGGACGAGAATAAAAGAAAAACTGGCTACAACATCAGCTATAGCAAATGCGGGCTGACTGCTTAAAAATGAAGATATTGCAACTAAACAACATTCGGTCTGGCGGACAAAGATTCGGTTTCAAAATCCCGCACTTGCCATAGCCAGGGCCGTTATGAGTCAGCGATTACGACTTTGACATACGAGCGCCATCTGGAATGACAAAACACACGTCCTTGATTTTCTGCTCGAAGGCAACTGATTTGAAAACGCAAAAGCATCGTTTCCAAAAAAATCGTAAATTGAAGTCCGGATTAGAAAAATAATTCAGACCAGGAAAACCCAAACTAAACGTTGACCTACACCACTTTGACAAACCAAAACGATGAAGACGAACTTACCTGATTCAAAAAGAAATTCAATAAATAATTTTCGAGCAGAGGCTGACGTAAGCCAAACTCATAACATACACTACACATCAGATTCTGCCGCAGGCGCAACACAGAATCCGATGCGTAGTTAAGGCCGTTACTTGCCATTATCATAAATTATGAAGAACCGAATTCTTATCATTTTATTGTTTTTTAATGTTATAGCCTTACCGAAATCCAATGGGCAGTTTTATGATGAATTTTCCGGTCTGATAAAAAATGATTCTATTGAAAAAAGGAAAGAATATAGAATCAGATATGCAAAGCTCGACTCAAGTAAAAAAGAAGCAAATTTACATACGACTGTGGTTTTAGATCGAGAATTAAATGAGATAACTCATTGTACTACATCTGGTTGGAAAAGATCTTTGAAATTTGATAATAATTGGAATTACGTTTCATGTCATGAAAGAACTTCACAGGGAGAAGAAAATCAATACTTTGTCACTTATGGTTCATCTGGAACCCCTGGAAAACACCAAACATTTAAGATTGTCTTAGATGATTCATCTAACGTAAAAGAATTAATATCTGAAAGCTGGTTTAGTTTTAACAGACATGGAAATTGTGATACAATATTCACTAAGAAATCTTATAAAGAGCAACTAAGGTTTACTAAAACAGTGAGAAAAATAGATAAATTGGGTAGGATTAAACAGTTCGTAATTTATGAATCGAATGGTGACTCTTTGAATTATAAAAAAATAGTCGAAAATGTTACAAAGTATTATTTTTTCACGAAGCGAATGAAAAAAGAAATGACGCATATCCTACAATACGAACATCCAGGAATTATTAAATATAAATATCAAAAAGGAAACCTTGTACGGAAGGACAAATATTCGGGTGATAACCTGGACTCCTCTACTTATTATACATATAAAAACAACCTATTAATCAAAGAGAAAATCGTAATCAAAAAACCTTATATGGAAAATGAAGAAATTGAGGAAAGACTGTATGAGTATCAGTTCGTTGATAAATAAATACGGCAAGTAACATACGCTACCTCGATCATGCCTTTCCGCAGGCGCAACACAAGGCACGCCGGGTAGCTTTGATCGTTACAGGTAATTAAGAAGTAATGAAGAAAATCATTCTATTTAAGTTTTTATTATTGCTCCAAATCAAATTATGGGCGTGTATTTGTGCGGATCAACCATTTGGTATAGATTCAATTAGTGATCTAGATAAATATGATTTTATTGGTTTGGTTAAAATTAAAAGTGAAAAAACACAAAAAGATACAGACTATGATACCTATGTAAACTTGCTTGATATAGAAATACTTGAACATTTTAAAGGAGAGAATCCAAAAATAATAAAGGAATATGATGTTTTTTCTTCTTGTGAATTAGGAATAGAAGTTGGAGAAGAATGGATATTATTTGCCTTCCAAGATTCAAAAGGAATCTATTCAGTAGGAGCTTGTGAAAGAAATACTCAATATAAAAGTGTAAATGGAAAAAGATACTCTAGGAGTGGGTATTCAAGAGGGATTTCATATTTAGAAAAACTAAAATGGCTATACGAACAATCCAATAAACCAATAAAGAATGGAAAAAAAACCGAATACTACGATAATGGATTTAAAGAGCTTGAAGAAATGTATAGACATGCGAAATTGAATGGGAATCGGAAAATTTGGTATCCAAATGGACAGTTAATGATAGAGGAAAAGTATCTTAAAGGTAAAAGAGACGGAGAATGTAAATCATACTTTATAAGTGGTCAAGTGGCTTCGGAAGATTACTATAAAGAAGGTAAAAGATTCTATGTTTCAAAAATGTATTACGACACTGCCTATCGACACCGGAGTTATTATAGATTGTTTGAGGAATACAAAACAGAAGAGGAATTAAAATCCATCTTTAAAAGAATTCAGGTAAAATATGAAACAATCTATGATGAAAAAGGAGAAATAATCTTAGATAGAGAATACAGCAGAAATGGGAAAATCGAGGAAGAAATACTGTATTTTGGTGAACTAAGAAAGTTTATTAATTACCATGAAAGCGGAAATATAAAACTAATTTATTATTACAAAAACAAAAAGCCTTTTGGTAAATACACCACATATTTTGAGAATGGATTAATAGATAAATCTAATTCATGGGAATATGATTTAAAGGGGAAGAGAAAAAGATAAAACTACCTGCAACAATATGGATGACAATCATACTTTTTTGCCGCAGGCGCAACACAAAAAAGTACGACGCATCCACTTAACGTTAGTGGCAATCAAATAAAAAAAATTGAAGAAAATTAATGGTAAAATATGGTTTTTTATTTTTAGCGCTTTAATTGTATTATTAATTGGGGCAATAATATGGACTTCAGGCATACTAACTGCTGAGAATATATCTGATGTAGCTGTTGAATTCCATGGTATGATATTCGACGTTCTACTATTTGGAATTGTATTAACAATTTATGAAGTAATTGCTGAAAAAAGAAAATTAGAAGAACAAAGAAAAGCCGAAGAAGAAAAAAAGAGGGAGCAAAAGAAGAATGATAGATTACTTTCAATCAAAAGGTACAAAGAAGAATTAGATGATTATCGAGGGTGGTATGATAACGAAGCTGCATTTCGGGTAAATGGAATAATTAAAAGACTCCAAGAACGAAAGGCAAAGATGGATAATCTACATGATTTGAATCTATCAAGAGTTGCGCAATCAATTTTATTGGAATATAGGATCTATACAGGGATTTTTATAGATGATAGTAAAGAGCTTTTGAAAGTGAATTTCAAGGATAAGTTCTTCAACGGGTGTTTTATTCTGAACTCCAAACTAAAAGATACGAATTTTATAAATTCAAGCTTTTCCGATTGTCACCTGTCAAAAAATAATTTTAGTAATTCAGGGTTTGTCTCATCAAGTCTTACTTCTAACAAATTAAATGAGAATACATTTGAAGAATGCTTATTTGGTGATGTCGATTTTTCCTTTTCTGATCTTTCAATATCAATACTTAATAATGTAGTTATAAATAATTGCACTTTTTGGGAAGCAACACTTCAAGACTCAGATATCATAGATTCAAAAATAACAGATTCAAATTTACATAATTCCAATTTCAGTAATGCTAAGCTAATTAGAACGAATTTTAATAAATGCAATATGTTAGATTCGAAATTCAACATGGCTTATATTGAAGGTTGTTCTTTTAATAACGCATTCTTAATGAATTCTCATTTTGACGGAGCAACTTTATGCAGTACTGATTTCAGAGGAGCCAATTTAGAAGGGGTCTCAATGAAAAATGTAGTAATTGAGCATAAAGAAAACTCTTACAATAATCCATTAAACTCAACTGCAAAAAATATGATATATCTATTTAAGCCTGTTAAAGCATTTGAATCACAAAAATCTTATTTCATTTCTGCAGGAATTTCTAAAGAGGAATTAGAAAAAATTGAATGGACAAAAGAAGACAGCCACTAACAAAGTGCAAAATGTTCATGAGGGCTATGCGCCCTCACGCCATTTGCACAAACCGTTGTAGTCAATTAGAGATACATCTTACTTTGTTTGTAGTATGAATTAAACAACGCTCCAAAAAAAACTAACTCATGAAAAAAGGTTTGACTTTATTTATATTCTCCTTCTTTATTATTTCTCAATTAATTTCTCAAAATGAAAAAGCCCTTGAGCATGGGGTCTTACTTAGCTCCAGAATAGATTCTGATGATAACTTTAAATTCGATATCAATGGATTTGGAATTGAAAGTGGATATTTTATTCTAAATCATCTTTCAGAAAGAATTTCAATAAGCCTCGATTTTCGTTTAGCTTACTCTCAAAGAGATCAAAAATATGATAATGCAGTATCTCCTATGCAACTGTCTTATTCCTTAGATACGATTAGGTTAGTACGAAACGGGGAAATAAACTATAAGAATCTATCACTATCAATACCTGTTAAGTTTAGGTTCAAATTATCCCAAGACAATCCCATTTTTTTATTAGCAGGAACTAACCCATATATAAATATCTGGACAAACGCAGAAGATAATTATGATGAGATAGAATTTGATAGAATCAACAACCTAATCTTATCAGAAAAAATTGGGGAAAAAGGCAGGATAAAACAGAAATTTGTTAGCACAGATTTAATACTTATAGGTTTCGGATATAAAAAAAATAAAATCATGGCGGATGTATATTTTAGTGCAGGTGCAGTAAACCTTAACCATGATTTCATTCAGGGACTTGATAAATTTTCAATAGTGTTTAATATTTACTACAAATTAAATTAAAACCCAGATAAAACTGACTACAACATTGGCTATGGAAACAATGGCTTAAAATCTCCTAATTTTAAAATTTATTAACTTTAGCAACGGTTTGGCGGCCGCAACGATACTCCCAACAGGCGCCACTGCTCATAGCCGAGACCGTTATGTGCAAGCTAAAAAAACGCCAGTCCTAAATAGAATATGCCGACAAAGCCAAAAATTAAAATTGATGACAATTCGGAGTTGCGTTTGGAAATTGACAAACTATATGAACTAACCGAACAAATAGAATTGGCAAAATGGGCGATTAGTTGTGCGAAACATATTCTGCCATTGTCTCAAGTCGAAGGAATTGAAATGACTGACGTTGAAAACGGAATTAGAATCAATGAACTTTGGCAAATTGGAAGAGCAAGCGTTTCTGAAGTTAGACAAGCAGGATTTAAAATTCACGCAATCGCACGAAATTGTGAAACGGAAGTTGCCAAAAACGCAATAAGAACTGTTGGACAAGCAGTTGGAGTTGGACATATGAAAGAACACGCAATGGTTTGTTCTGACTACGCAATTAAAACAATTCAACTTGCCTATCCGAACGCCAAAGAACGAATTACAGAAGAAAGAGAATGGCAACTAAAAGCATTGAAAGAAATAAAAGCCGGCACATAACAATGCATATGAAATCATAGCTCCCATTCGGTCGCTACGCTTCATATACTAAACGTTCTCTGCAACCAAAATGAACTTACACCTGAAATATGTTTTGGAAAAAGAAAAACAATAGCAAAACAAACCCTGACTTTGAAGAATTCAAGAAAGAAATATCTTGGTTTGTAAAACCTACGGATAAAGTAATACTTGAAGATTCAATAAATACAGCTAAGTTAAGCGAAACATTAAAACACGTATTTCCCAAACTGCATAGATTGATTTCTGTTTCAAGAATTCAACCAATAAAAATTAACGGAAAAGATTATATACTATATAGTTGGACAAATGGAGAAAATAAAAGCTGTGGATGGCTAATTGAGATTGAATTAAAACGAAATAACGAATTGCAGATGTGTTTAGAACATGAGCTTTTACTGGAAGAAATTGGTGGAATCAGAGAATCCTATAATCAACCAGAACCTTCTTTATGTAATAATCAAAACTTTATGTTCATTGGATCTGAATGTGGAAAAGGAATTGGTGAATACCAAGAATACTATGATATGATGTGTAAAGAATGTGGATGTGAAAAAATTAACGACGAGTACCTCATTAGCTTTGTTCAAGAAGCAAACGGAGCTTTAACTTTATATGATCAAAATTCACAGGAGGTATATCTATTTTCACATGACCATTGTTTTGACAATGTTGATTTTTTGGAACAGCAACCTAAATACACTTATCACAGAATTAATGGAATTAACACTTTTGTTGATTATGTGGAAACTTTAGCAGAAGAATGGTTAAACGAAATAAGAGAGTGAAGGCAGCAGAGAACAATGTATACCACATCATAGCCGCCTATCGGCAGGCTACGCTGGGTATACTTGGACGGTTGAGGTGCCAGCATTGACGAGACTATGACATACAAGCGCTATCTGGAATACCAAATCGAGCGTTTTTTAATTACTGCTTCAGAGTAACCAACTTCAAAATCGCAAGCGCATCGTTTCAAAAATAAAATGTAAATTGGAACGAGATGGGTTGAATAGCATTCCACTTTTGAGGTCTCAAAACTATACGCAGCCAAACTTCACTTGTACAAAAAACACGACAATGAAAACACTTACCTTGATTGAAAAAAATACCAAGTATAACATTCAAGCAGGAGCTGAAGAAAGCCGGCACTCAACACTGCCTATGAGCAATGGCTTAGAACATTCCTGTTGGAAAATTATTAACTTTAGCAACGGTTTGGTGGCCGGGACAACATTCCGGTCAAGAGCCACTGCTCATAGCCGAAACCGTTCTCAGCAAGCCGAAAATTAAGCAAAAATTAATAATTCCAATTTGCTTTTTATTTAATCAAAAAATCTATGACATTTTTTCAAATATTCACTTCAGTAGTTGGAATTGGGTTTCTTATCGGAGGGTTTCTTATTTTTAAAAATTCCAGGATATGGGGAGTAATACTTATTCTAGTTGGTGGTTGGTTAATGAATAATGTAGTATTTGGAGAAATTTCAAAAAGTGATGATAAACAAAAAGAAATACAGGAAATAAAATCAGAACAGATTGATAAAATATTTATCCTACCAAGTAAGAGGAGGCAAATATTAACAAAGGATACTTTAATTATAAATACAGAAACAGAAATAAGAAAGATTCAAAGATGTTTATCAAAAACTAAAGAAACCCTTAGAACAAATAAAAGCGAAGATTGGGGCTGTATTTTGAAAATTCAAAAAGAAAATCAAGAAATCATTTTCGCTGGAATTTCCAAAAATGGTAATCAAACAATATTAGAATTATATTCAGAGGGGGAATACGGCACAAATTTTGGTACAATGATAAATAATGAACTGGGTTTCTTAATTGAAGAAATAATCATAAATGAAAAGCCGGCTGAGAACAATGTGGAAGTCGATCATACTTTTTAGCCGCAGGCGCAACACAGAAAAGTACGCCGAATCCACTGGACGTTAGGCTCAATAAGTAAAAAATAAAATATGTCAAACAGTAACAGAATAAAATCAATTGCAATTATCTTTTTCAGTTTGCTTCTAGCTATGGGGTGCAAACAAGAAGTAAAGCAAGTAAAAGAGCTTTCATTAAAAGACAAGATAACATTAGCCGTAGAATCAAGAAAAATTCCTGCTCCTGATGAGCAAAAAGTAAGTTTTACGGCCCCTGAATGGATAGAAGGAAGAGGGCCTCATAGTACTGAGATATTTCGCCATCTGGAAAACTACATTCCAACCGTTCTAATCGAAAAAGGAGAAACAGAAATACAAGAGCTAGGGGAAAACACCAGCCCTACTTTGGGCGAACAAATTTTGACCAGCACCTTCTTCGAAAAAGAAACTTCACTCGACCAAATTTGTGAAGCAAAAGAAATTAATGGGGTGATCGTTTTACATAAAGGGGAGGTCATTTATGAACGATACCCTGAAATGGACCCCACAGACAGACACTTTCTGGGCTCGGTGAGTAAAACCTTTATTGGAACAGTAATCGCACATTTGGCTGATGAGGGAAAAATAAACGAACAGGACCCGATCGGGAAATATCTTTCTGAGTTTGAGGGTAAGCCATTAGAAAATGTTACAATTGAAAATTTATTGCGGATGTCTTCTGGTATAAACTGTAGAGAGCACGTAAAAGACAGAGTTTCCTTTACTGACCCCAATCATTGTTTTTACCAATTGCTTCAGCATTCTGCATATTTCCCTGCACCAGAGTCAGGTTTCGATGAAAGTTTCATGGAACTATTGGCCAATTCTGGCGAATATGAACCAGCGGGACAAACGTATGATTATACCTCTGCTAATTCTGCTATTTTGACTGCCATTGCCGAGAGAGTTGCCTCTAAACCTTTTCATCAGTTGGTTCAGGAATATATATGGTCAAGAATTGGAGCTGAAGATGATGCACGAGTTACGCTATCCAGTACAGGAGTTGCTGGAAGTTATGGAACCATGCTTATGCGTTTGAGAGATCTTGCCAGATATGGATTAGCCTTTACTGATGATGCAACCACCAAGATTGCTTCTGACAGATACCTGAGTCAAATTCATACCGGTGACACAGAACTATTTTGGTCTGAAGGAGGAACCGGTCAGAAATATTGGGGAAAATTTTTTGAAGGACAGGGGCCGCAGTTTCAAAGTTATCATTGGGATGTTGTTTTTGAAGATGGCGACTTCACCAAATTTGGGCTTGGAGGCCAATGTCTTTATATATCTCCGGATAAAAGATTAGTTATAGCCTGTTTTAGTGCAAACAAGGATGAGACTCCTAACAACAATAATATGAGATGCTTGGTCCGTAGCCTGGCATTTTAGCGGTCAGCTTGACGACATCATAACTACAAACAAAATGATAAAAGAAAAGATAATTTCTGCCTATGAAACAATGGCTGATAAGTATAACGAACTTATAGACCACAAACCTCACAACGCATATTATGACAGACCAAACACCCTACAATTGTTGCCAGATGTGAATGGAAAAACAATTCTTGATGCAGCTTGTGGACCTGGAAAATATGCTGAAATTTTAATTGATAAAGGAGCGATTGTAAAAGGATTTGATATAAGTCCAAAAATGGTTGAGTTAGCAATCATTAGGAACAATAACAAGGGGGAATTTTTTGTTCACGACTTCTCTACGAATTTCTCAATGATAAAAGATAATTCATGTGACATAGTGCTTTGTGCATTAGCACTTCACTACATTGAAGACTGGACATTTACTATCAAAGAATTTAATAGAGTTTTAAAAAACAAAGGAACACTTGTAATCTCAATTGAGCATCCTTTTTTTGAATACAATTATTTCAAGTCAAAGAAATATTTTGAAATTGAAAATGTAAAATGCACTTGGAGAGGTTTCGGACAACCAGTTGAAGTAAACAGTTTTAGAAGACCATTACACGAGTGTATAACACCATTGACAGATAACGGTTTTTACATTGACAAATTAGTTGAACCTAAACCAATAAAAGAATTTGAACAGTTGGACCCAAAACACTTTAAAGAACTAAATGAATTTCCAGCATTTATGTGCATCAGAGCCATTAAAAGAGATGGCTAAAAATGACAAAAAGCCGAACCGCTAACAATGGCTATACGTAATGCGGGGGAAAGTGCTGATATGAAAGTAATTACATTAAATAAACTTTACGGTAGGCGGACAGTGAAGTGCCTTGAAATCCCGCACTACGCATAGCCGAGACCGTTCCTGCGCAATCCTCCCTTCGGTCGGACTGCGCAGGAACGGCCAAGGGTCTGCGCTATGCGCTCCGACACATTGCCCTGCTCCGTCTTTCCCTCCCCCTGCGGGTCGGTCGGACATCGCAGAACAATGTGTCGACGCTCATTCCACTGACTCCGCGGCTGAACGCCGCAGACCCTTGGCCGTTGTAGCACATTCCCCAGATTAGCAACTCCAAAATCACAATGAGAAAATATAGTAATTTTTCCATGCTAATTGATTTTCCAAGCTAACGTTCATTTAGCCTTCGAAATATGGGGAAATTTGGTGAATTTGAAGAAAAAAAAGAGTGTTGATAATCAATGAGTTAGCGAACGTTAGTCAGAATTAAAAAAATGAATAATCTATGCTAAAATTCTTTAAAAGAATAAGGAGAAAACTAATTGATGAAGGGAATCTTAAAAGATATCTTGTCTATGCAATTGGGGAAATCCTATTGGTAATGGCAGGAATTTTATTAGCACTTCAAGTCAATAATTGGAATGAAAAAAGAAAGGATAAAATCGTTGAAAAGCAAATATTAGAAGGGATTCATGGGGATTTATTACAAGACACTATTGATATAAATTATAACATTAGAAGACACTATGTTTACATAGAATATGACAGCGCAGTACTACAACACATTTTTAATAGAGAAGAGCTTACATCTTCTTTTTCTTACCAGTTTGCGAGAATATTTTGGGGTGATTGGGATTTAATTTTACATACCTCCTATTTTGAAGAGGCTAAACAAAAAGGGTTGTCAATTATTACTAATACACATTTAAGGGAGGATATCAGTAGGTTGTATGAATATAGATATCCTTATCTTCTCATGGCAGAAAATGGAATGCAGGTGGTCGATCACTTTGGTCATGCTTCCCTTGAGAGAAATAAATACTTGGAAACTGATTCTTCCCTAATTAATAGTCCATCAAGGTTTCGAAGGTTTTCATTAAACGACATGGATTACGAACGGATCTTGTCAGATAAAAAATTGCATGCATTGATTTTAAACAATATGATGTTGAAAAAACAAAAGCTAGAAGATTATTACTTACCAACAAGAAGAATGGCTTTGGAAATTGTAGCGGCAATTGAAAAAGAATTGGAAGAGTTTGATTGAATTGTTTTAAATCGTCTGAAGGTGTTGTTGTGATTTGTAAAACAAAACCGAAATGTTTGCGAGTAGAAATCCGTTACTACTCATACACGAGATCGTCAGCAACCATGGTAAAATTATTGCAAAATTAAGATGAAAAAGAAAAGTTACATACTATCAGGAATAATTGTTTTTGCAGTGATTGGAATAATATTTTTGCAAGAAACAACTATAAAAACGAAAGTCAATCCCGTTCCTGGTTCCTGCACAATTTTTTCAGCCTCAATCGGAGATAAAGTATTGTTTGGCAACAATGAGGACTATTACAAACCCAAAACCTATTTGTGGACTGACCCAGCTACTAAGGAAAATTATGGTTGCATCTATTTAGGATATAAAAACTATTCCCATCAGGGAGGCATTAATGAAAAAGGGCTTTGTTTTGATGCCAATGCACTTCCCAAATCAAAAATAAATCCACATTCTGAATTAAGTCTCCCGCCAAATTACGAGAAACCTTATGAGAATATTATAATATGGATTCCGGTATTAATCTTAAGGAAAGCTGCAACCGTGGAAGAAGCAATAGAAATTGCAAAAAAATACCAACGAAAAAACTGGTATCCAATTTCAGAGAATTTAAAATATCAATTAAACTTTGCTGATGCCAAAGGGGATGCCGTGGTTATTAGTGTTAATGAAAACGGTGAACTTGCATTTACGAGAAAGAATGAAAATGAAAACTTTTTAATTTCAACAAATTATAATAAAGCAAATCCGGAGAATGCATTGGAATATCCTTGCGAGAGGTACAAAATAACTGAAGAGAAGCTACAACAAATAAAAACTGAAAATGATCTTACCGTTGACTCGTTCAAATCAATTCTTGATACTGTTCACGAAAAAGGGGTATTTAATAAAACTTTATATTCAAATATTTTCGACCTGAAAAATGGTATCATTTACTTGTACTACAAACACCAATATAATGAGGTTGTGGTTTTAAAGATAAAGGAAGAACTGGCAAAAGGACATTTCAATATTAGAATAAGAGATTTATTTTCAAAAGAAACTACAAGTAAAGCTTCGAGAGATTTTATTGTACCAATATTATTGTTAGGACTTGGTTTAATTGTTGGGACAGTAATAATGGTTGTAGCGCTACACTTTATTAGAAAACGAACAAAAAAAAACTACAGTTGCTAACTAAAGCTATATGTAATGCGGGGTACAGCGGGTAATTCTACCGTAGTTCTTCGTGGCAATAAAAATAAAAATATGAAAAAACGAATTGGCTCAGTGGTAACTTGACTATGAAGTGTTTCAAAATTCCGCACTCCACATTGCCAAACCGTTATCCGTGATGAAAAGGAACTATCAGTAGATTATTAATGTTGTTTAAGACATTTCGATTACTATTACACAAATGGAACTTTGCAATATGTAATTGTAGATGATGCACTTTTGAAAGGAATAAATTATCGTGAAGATTTGAATACAGAAGCAAGTTTAGTTGAGATGGCATTTGCAATCTGTTCTAACAATATTAGGATGGATGAAAATGGAAAAGTTTTGGATCAAACACATTCTATGAAAAGCGCAGCGCAATGGATTAGAATGGCTTGCAGGGGTAAAGACGATAACTATTAAGTAGAACCAGAATTTGAGGATTGGAAAACATACCTATTTTGAATGGAAATAGAATTTATACCATACAACGAATATTTGAACCAAATACCAAAATCAGGACACCACATCTTAGGTCAACAAACTGATGAAAAAATTTTGGTTTACCAAGCATTCAACAACCAGATAGCTGATTACGCAATCAATAATCAACGATTTGGAGGTAATCATTATAGTTTTTCAAGAATGACTTGGATAAAACCGAATTTTTTGTGGATGATGTATAGATGTGGTTGGGCAGAAAAAATAAATCAAGAAAGAGTATTGGGAATTTGGATTACGAAAAATGGTTTTACCAAGATTTTAAAAGAAGCTGTTTATAGTTCGTTTAAATCCGATATATACGGATCGAAAGAAAAGTGGAAAGAAGAATTGAACGCAAAAAATGTTAGATTGCAATGGGATCCTGACCACAATATTTATGGAGAGAAACAAGAAAGAAGAGCAATCCAATTAGGCTTAAAGAACGAATTAGTAATAGATTTTAATCAGAATATGATTCAAGAGATAATTGATTTATCAGATTTTGTGAAAAATAGCAAACTTATTATTGATAATGGCGAACTAGAGAAGTTAACCGTTCCGAAAGAGACAGTTTTTAAAACAGAGATTGAAGCTTTAAACCAAAAATTGAAAATAGAAAAATAACATCACACCTAACAAAGCAAACAACGATCATTTCAGTTAATCGCCGCCACGCCGCATCCGCTTACCATTAGTCTTCATAAAAAATAAAACCCAATGATAAAGTTCTTTAGAAAAATTCGCCAAAAGTTAGTTTTTGAAAACAGATTTAGTAAATATTTACTCTATGCTGTTGGAGAAATTTTTCTCGTTGTTATTGGTATATTAATAGCCCTGCAAATAAATTCCTGGAACGAATATTCCAAAAACAGACAATTAGAAAAAGACTATTATTTGCAGTTCAAATCAGAACTGGAACAAAACATTAAAAGTGCTGAAGACCAAATTCAGTATAGTACATATCAAATTAATAATAGCAAAATTGTTGCATACGTTTTGGAGAAAAACAGCTTGTATAAAGATAGTCAGGAGTTATATTTGGCTATAGAACATTTAGGCAAAACGTACCCAACGCAATACACGAATAATGTATGGACCGAATTATTAAGTAATGGTAAAACTTTAATCATCAGGAATAGTGAATTTCGAAAGAAGTTAGCATTTCTTGATAGTGATATGTTACAAACTATCGGGTTACAGCATCAGTTTATTGAAAATAATTTGGGATATCAGAGATTAACAGGAGAAATATTTAGTATCAGTTTAACTAATGATTTAGATTCAAAAATGCATCCAAGAGAGTTGAGGGATTCTAGTCAAATGCTCAATCTTCCTGATCAACAATTAATAATTGACAAATTAAAAGCCATAAATGGATTAAGTGGATACGTAGCTGATATCTACCAAACTAAAAAGATAAATAAATATTTATTTGAAAAACATAAAGATTTGATGTTAGAATTAATCGATATCTGTACTTCCGAGTTAGGAGAATAAAAAAATGAAAGGCTAACATTGTATATTTAATCATAGCTTTCTTTCAGTCGTTACACTTCATTTACAAACCGTTATCACCAATCAATTCAAAATCAAATAAAAATGAAAGTTACTGCCGAAAAAAATGAAAAAGTTGCCAATATGATCTTTGCATCCATCTATCCGCTTTACTGGAATAGACTGGAAAAGAATGGTAGAACTAAAGAAGAATTCCACCAGGTATTGGAATGGTTCACAGGTTTTGATGAAGAAAAATTGCAAGAACTGATTGACGAGAAAGTAACCTTTAGAACATTTTTTCAAAGAGCAAAAATACATCCCAATGCACATATGATTAAAGGAGTCGTTTGTGGTTATCGAATTGAAGAAATAGAGGATGAATTTGAATTGTATAAACAATGCAGACAAATGGAAAAGCTGATTGACGAATTGGCAAAAGGTCGTAAAATGGAGAAAATTTTGCGGGAAGAAAAGAAGTAGACACTGGTGCTGAAAAATCTTAAACTGCATTAAAAATGAAGTTTAGCCAGGCTGTTATGCGTAATAAACCATGAGAGATACTAATTTAAATATGATAGAATTGCTAGAGGTTTCTAGAGAGAATAATATATACTCTTCTTTAATCTCCTTAGAGATCAATAATGAAAAAATAAAAGTAAGGTTTGGTATTGATACTTCAGATTATAGCAGACTTAAAAGAATATTAGAATTTAGACCCTGGGAAAACACAGGAGTCGCTCCCTACAGGTATTTCTTTGCATTAAGTTATTCAAAGAAAGAAAATGATTTATCTGAAATAAAAGTAAGAGTAGAACAAAATTCAAGACATAAGCAATTCTATTTTGAATTAAGCAATAAGTATATTTCAAATATTTTGTGGTTTGATACAATTAAAGAAAAGCATACAATTGAAAAATTTATTGAAACTTAAACTACGCACAACAAAACCTAAGTCATAAAGCTACTTTAATCAATTTCCGAAACATACACAAATAACAAAACGTTCACATTGGTGGGCTGGGAAGCGTGGCAAAAAAACGTTTCATGACTTAGCCAAACTGTTATGAGCAATAAAATAGGCCGTCCTTAAAAATTTGAATTTGTGAATAGTAAAAAACAAAATAAAATCATGCGTACACCCCTTAATTCACAAATCCTGGCAGTTGTCGGCTTGGCTTTCGTGCTGACCTTAGGTTCCTGCTCCTTTGCCCAGCGCGCTTCTAACCCGGATTCCAATTCACAAGAACAACCCCAATCAAATCCGGGAGAGCATAATGTGCCTGGAGGGAGTAAAGTTCGGGAGCTTCCGGAGGGGGTACCCATAGCTGCATTTAGCTCAGGTGGAGCAAAGGAAAAGGTATTGGAAGATTTTATAGTAGAACAGAAAGTAGCCGGCCTCCTTGTTTTACAAGATGGAAAGATCAGGATGGAACGTTATGCGCTTGGACATAACGATACAAACCTGTGGTCCTCCTTATCCGTTGCAAAGTCTGTAACAAGTACGCTGGTGGGTGTTGCTATCAAGGATGGATATATCAAGAGCTTGGACGACTTAGTAACAGATTATCTGCCCAATTTAAAAGGGAGCGCCTTCGATAGTGTGACAGTCCGCCATCTGCTTACCATGACCAGCGGTGTAAAATGGAACGAGTACTACACAGGTCCGGATTCTGACATCGCCGCATTTGATAACGATAGTATCGTAGAGGGTATGAAAGCTATAGTAAGCTATATGCGGCGTTTGCCAGCTGTAGCAGAGCCCGGCAAGAAGTTTAACTATAGTACAGGTGAAACTCACCTGTTGGGTACCCTTATCAGCTCAGCCACAAATCAAAGCTTGTCGCAATACCTTTCCTCGAAGATCTGGATTCCTTATGGTATGGAGCAAACTGCTACCTGGAGACTGGACCGCACCGGCCAGGAACTGGCAGGCTGTTGCCTTCAAATGCGGCTTCGTGATTTTGGAAGGTTTGGACAGTTCGTGCTCGAAGACGGATACATTAACGGGGAATCCATTGTGCCCGACGGTTGGTTCGGGAAAGCCACCCAAATACAAATGCCGCTCTGGCCCGGCGGAGGCTATGGCTATGGGTGGTGGATCTTTAATGGCTATAGTTTCGAGGCATTGGGGATTCATGGCCAGAAGGTTTATATCGACCCCTCAAGGAAACTTGTGATCGCACTCAACAGTGCATGGCCGGAAGCGGATAGCAACGAGCGACATTTCGCAGTCTCAAATTTTATAAGATCCATTTCAAACGAGATTGATAAAGAGTAAAAAGCAAATTTAGACCTGATACTAAATTACATGAACGAGTTTCTAAACCACTATTTACTCGGTCATAATGAAATAAACCTTGAACTGATGAAGTCAGAAGATGTAGAAGTCTTCTTTTTCGATAAATAATGACTCTTAACAATAATGTGTGTGCGATAATGCTGCCTAAGCGATCGGACTAAGCATATTTGTGGCAGTTACGGCCAATAAAAAGAAATTAAGTTTGGGAATACCTATCAAAATAAACAGCCAAAAAGAATTAATTGACTTGAAAGCATCTAGATATAGAGTTTATGTATTAGGTGGATTTGGTGTAAAACTTGGTCAATTTTCCATTTCATTAAAACATATGGAGTCAGGTGAAGTGGTTAAATGCGAAAAGGCATTTTGGCCGGTTCAGGTCAGTCTCGTTTTAGATCAGGTATATGCTTTTGGAAAAAGGGCTAAAAGAATTCTAAAAGTTGATATTTTAAAAGAAGGGCAATATGAGGTTTTATTCGGTTTCCCGGAAACGTTACGAATAAAGCGTTCCAATTTACTATTTAGTTCATTGTTTGCAAAACCTTTGACAACTGAGAATATTGAAATTTTGATAACTGAAAAGGGTTCAGTGGATCATGCATTGTTATGATTGAGGCTGGATCAAAAGTTTCTAATCCAGTGAAAGTGATTTTTCAAAAATAAAATCCGGGGAACAAGTTGTAGACGACAATGCTCCCGATGGCATTTCGGTCTGGAAAAAAGTTGATTTTCCGTTGATTAAATTTTATCATGCCCTGATTCAGATAAAAATGCAAACTTTTTCCAGGTTGGATGCAAATCCTTAACTTCACCATCGAAACTTTAATAAAATAAACAATGAAAAAGATATTGATTTTAACACTGTGTTATACTTGTATTGCAACTTTTGGAATTAGCCAATCCAAAGTAATGACGCCTGAGCAGCTAATTGAATTAAACAGAGTGTCTGCTGTGGGATTAAGCAATGACGGCAAGCAGGTAATTTTCCAAACATCAACTTTTGATCTAAAGACTACTGAGCGCTCACGAAAATTATTTTCAGTTTCTGTACAGGGTGGAGAAGTCAAATCTTTGGATGAAGTTGGGGAGCTGGTGAAAGATAAAAATGTATCCCCGGACGGGAAATGGAAATTAACAGCCAAAGAAGTGAAACTTCAGAAAGTAACTGGAAAGGATCATTATAAGGATGCTCCTAAATCAAATGTTCTCATATATGATCAACTCAACTACAGGCATTGGGATACCTGGGAAGACGGAGCCTTTAGCCATGTGTTTTTACAATCAGCAACCGATGCCAATGATGGTGGAATTGATTTGATGGAAGGAGAGCCCTTTGATTGTCCGCAGCAACCATTTGGCGGTGACGAAGATTTTATATGGAGCCCCGATTCAAAAAAAGTGCTGTACGTCTCTAAAAAGTTAGCCGGAACCAAATATGCTGTCAGCACAAATTCGGATATATATGAGTATAATCTGGAAACAAAAAAAACAACCAATCTTACAGCAAATAATAAAGGGTATGATACACAACCTGCATTTTCGTCCAAAGGCACCCTCGCCTGGATGCGCATGAAAAGGGATGGTTATGAATCTGATAAACATGATATAATCGTCAGGTTACCGCAAGGAGACGTGAATCTTACAGAAGATTGGGATGGTACGGTCAACGGGTTTATCTGGAGTGAAGACGGATCAAAAATCTATTTTAACGCTCCGGTTGGCGGAACGGTCCATGCCTTTCAAATTGATGTTCCGGCAGGTAGGGCAAGCAGGCCAAAGCCCAAACAGATTTCTGAAGGGCAATTTGATGTCAATGGTATTATAGGTCAAAGCGGGGATCATTTAATTGTGTACAGAAGAGATATGAATCATGCAGCTGAGATCTACAACCTGAATATCAAAACCGGTGCAATGAAACCATTGTCAAAGGCAAATGATGAAATATATAAGGACATCAAAATGTCGAAGATAGACAAGAGAATGGTCAAGACCACTGACGGAAAGGATATGGTTACGTGGGTGATTTATCCACCGGATTTTGACCCGACTAAAAAATATCCCACCCTGCTTTATTGCCAAGGTGGCCCTCAGGGTGCTTTGTCTCAGTTTTATTCTTTCCGGTGGAACTTCCAGCTAATGGCTGCCAATGGCTACATCGTCGTTGCCCCCAACAGGAGAGGTGTGCCTGGTTTTGGTGTCGAATGGAATGAACAGATCTCCAAAGATTACGGTGGACAAAATATGAAGGATTACCTTTCCGCCATTGATGATGTTGCCAAAGAGCCCTATGTGGATAAGGACAGAATGGGTTGCATTGGTGCGAGTTATGGAGGGTATTCTGTTTTTTATCTGGCTTCAAGGCATGAAGGCAGGTTTAAGTCATTTATTTCCCACGACGGCATCTTCAACTGGAGATCGATGTATGGAACCACGGAAGAATTATTTTTTGTGAATTGGGATATTGGCGGAGCTTATTGGGATAAGGAAAATGCTGCCGCTCAAAAGTCATATGCCGAATTCAACCCGGTAAATTTTGTGGACCAATGGGATACCCCGATCATGATCATTCAGGGAGGAAAAGATTTCAGGGTGCCCATCGGACAGGGATTAGAAGCTTTTCAGGCTGCACAACTGCAAGGTATAAAATCAAAACTTTTAATTTTCCCGGAAGAAAACCACTGGGTGCTTGCGCCCCAAAACAGCTTGGTCTGGCAAAGGGAATTTTATAAGTGGTTGGAGGAGACGGTGAAGGATGTGGAGATCGATGGTGGTGAATAGGTTAGGTTGTTATTTGCAAATATTTTTTAACCAGTAACCAGCAACATTATTAAACATTAGATAAATATTGGGTTATCAAAAATGTTCAGAGCTGTAATGAAGTGAATAAGGGATTCAAGGAGGCAAAAATAGCAACATCCATATGGTCGCCGTTTGATAAAGGGGTCTTGTATCAACTGGAAAAGAAACTAAAAACCGTAAATTGAGTTTGTAATAAGGAAAAAGAGTACTAACATATTGTATGTAGTAAATGGTCTAATCGGCTATATCGCTTACGCGAACAGCCTATCTAACTACCAAATCCACAAACTTAAAATCCATAATATGAACCTGTTAAAATACCTGCCGCTTGCCATTACTCTAATCATAATGGGTTGCTCCTCTGAAGAGCAACCAACAAATCCAACAGAACCTTCCAATGTAGTCCTGGGTAAATTGGAACACGGTTTCACACTTAGTCCGGCCACTCAGGAAAAATTTGATGAAGGCTTACTGCTTTTGCACAATTTCGAATATGAAGATGCATTGACGGCATTTGAGGAGGCCACTGCTTTGGATAGCACGCAGGTATTAACGCATTGGGGGGAGGCTATGTGTCATTACAAGGCATTGTGGAAATTGCAGAATACGGATAAAGGAAAGGACATAGTGTCCCGCTTGGGAGATACCAAAGAAGAACGTTTAGCCTCTATAGAAAACCCCATAGAAAATGCCATGTGGGAAATGGTAGAGATCATGTATGGAGAGGGTGAATTTGCAAACAGAAATAACCTGCTCAAAGATCACCTGGCAGCTATGCATGAGATATATCCGAACCATCAGGAAATAGCCGCTTTTTATGCCTTGTCACTCATCTGGGCAACAGAAGAGTATGGGGATGGCAGCGAAGATCTGAGATTGGCAGCTTCTATTGCTGAAAGTATTATCAAAGTAAATCCTCTGCATCCGGGAGCTTTGCACTATAAGATACATGCCCTGGATGGTCCAACCTCTGCCGAGGATGCTCTTGACGCCGCTGATGCATACGCTAAAGTAGCTCCTGATGCAGCGCATGCCCTGCATATGCCTTCTCATATCTATCTGGCTCTTGGCGGATGGGATGGAGTGGTCAGCTCCAATCAGGTATCATACGATGCCAGTGTTCAACGAATGAAAAAACAGGAACTGACTGATGGAGCCAGGGGGTACCACTCATTTTCCTGGTTGCATTATGGACTACTACAACAAGGAAAATACACAGAAGCTGAAAATATCTTAAACGATATGCTGACCTACGTTCCAAAGGACCCGACAAAAGGAGCAAGGGGATACTTATTGGGCATGCAGAGCAGACAACTGGCAGAAAGCGGCCAGGTGAATATGGAAAACCAACTTGATCTGGATGTCAAAGTCGATGACCTGAGCATAATTTCCAAATCCGTACGCAGCTTACTGAGGGCACAGGTTGCTTTTCAAAATGAGGATGTCGAAACCATTAATGAGGAAATTGACTGGCTTAACACGAAGTTATATGTAGACTCGTTGAACATGAAAGATTCCGGTATTGCTATGTGTTCCGTCGGAAACAGCAGGTATGCGCCAACAGAAAATGCTATAAGAGTGGCCCGGGTAAACCTGACTCAAATGGAAGGCCTGATAGCATTGTTGGAAGGAGATCAGCAAGTATTCGAAACTAAAATGAAACAGGCTGTTGACCTTGAAGATCGTACTAATTTTCCTACCGGACCACCCAGCATTACCAAACCTTCCTTCGAGCAATATGGTGAGTGGTTATTGGAAAATGGCCGGTATGAAGAAGCCAAAAAACAATTTGAAAAAGCCCTGGCGCGGATGCCAAACAGGTCTAAATCCCTTAAGGGAAAACTTATGGCCCTCAAGGCACTTAATCAATTGGATGAAGCGGAAGAAGTTAAAAATAAACTGGAAGCTATATATGCACAAGCCGATGCTGAAGTGAAAATGTTCCTGGAAGAATAAAGTTCCTTTCTGTATAAGGTTAATAATTGAATTAGCAGGAACAAGTATTAGGACAGAACTAGGTTCAAATGGTTCAAATTGTTATCTTATAGCTTCCGACCACAGGTAGGGAATGTCACTTTGTTCCATCTGTGTTCTCCCGACCTTTGGTGCGGGACAGGCTCTGTGTCTTCCCTGAGTCCCCTGTGGTTAATAAATTATGCAATATATCAATGTTTCATTAAAACTAATTTTGTCCACAAACTCAGAATAATTATAATTTAAAGATGTGTATTATAATCATGATAGTTTTGCAACTACCACGGTGTATACATGAAATCGTTGCACAAGCAAGAAGAATTAGAAACACAACAAAAAATCGTAAATTTGAAGGAAACAGAAGATTGTTGATATTCTAATAAGCACTGAAGAAGATACTGAATTGCTCAAAATATTGGCGCAATGATTACGCTTGCAGAAGCCCTGATAATTCATGATTCAACTATTGAATTTTTTTGGGAAACTTTAGCGTAGTAGATATAAACTGACTTGGATCTACAATTCAAAGGCATACGCAACTTTTGATGGAAAATAATTATATCCAGGTCCAGACGCTATTACATAAATTTCATGCTAAAACAACTAGTCTTATGCATTCATTTCCACGTTTTTTCTCGTTGTTCATTGTTCTGTTTTTCAAGTTACCGCTACTGTTGTCTCAGGATTCGTACCATAGCGAGCTTCTCGATCAGCTCCAAAACGAGTACGGTATCAATGGAGGCGAATGGGTGATCAGCGACAGTGAAGTAAGTACACTCCAGGCTTATTACGCAGTCGATAGCGTCCAGGTTGAGCAGAAGGACGTTCTGGATATGCCTTTCACCAAATCGCTGGAACTCACCACCTATACCCGTCCGGACAATTTCTGGGAATATGCCATTCAATTTAATGCAAGTCAGTCCATCGAAGAAAGTGATGTACTGCTCCTGGTGTTTTGGGTCCGCGGGATCCAGGGCGAGCGTGGACACGGATTCATCAATCATACTTTCGAATTAGCTGATGCACCTTATACGAGTTCCATTGCGCAACAACAAGCGCCGACCGAAAGCTGGCAACAATGGATGTTGCCGTTTGAAGCCGCATTGGATATGTCCTCTTCCTGGTACAAGATTCACCTGGGTTTTCAAGCCCAACAACTGGAAATCGGAGGTGTAGCTGTTTTGAATTACGGAAATTCCTACGAGCTTGGGGATCTGCCTCGATCCGACCATGACCTTGACTATGAAGGCCGTGATCCGGATGCCTCCTGGAGGATAGACGCACAGAACCGAATTGAAGAATACCGAATGGAGGACCTCTGTATTCGAGTGGTGGATACGGAAGGCAATCCGGTTGAAAATGCGGAAGTAAGCATCGACATGCAAAAACACGCCTTTGGCTTCGGCTCTTCGATTTATGTTCCGGAACGAGCACTTAATCAGTTTGGCCACTCCCAGGATGACCTCGATCAATATTACGGCACCTTTGAAGATCTTGATGGCGTTGGCCATGGATTCAATTGGGCCACCATTGATGATGAACTGCGCTGGTCGACCTGGGAAAATCCATACTGGCCGGGTGACGGACAACAACATACCCTCGACCATTTTGAATGGTTGAAGGAGCGTGATATTCAGGTCCGGGGCCACATGCTGGTCTGGCCAGCCTTCGAGTGGTTGCCTGAGGATATTGAAAACAACCAGAACGATACTGCATACATTCGTCAACGTATCAACGATCACATTGAAGCTATTGTCGGACATCCACAGCTGGCCGGCCGGGTAGTGGATTGGAACGTCATAAATGAACCGGCCCATCTTTTCGATATGGAAAATATTTTCGGAGGGAGGGAAGAATATGCAGAATGGTTTAAGTTAGCAGCGCAAACAGATCCCGATGCAAAACTGTACATCAATGAATATAGCATTTTATCTTCCAGTGGCATGGACCTAAAAACGCAGGAACTGTACAAAGAGATCATTGAAGAGATTGATGCCAATGGCGGACAGGTGGATGGGGTAGGATTGGAAGCGCACATGGGATATCCCTTAACGCCTCCCGAATTGGTGTATGAGATCATCGACGAATACGCCGATCTGGGCAATGGGAAGGAAATAAGTATTTCGGAGTACGACGCTTTGGGTGTGGATGCATTCATGGCCGGTGAGTACATGCGGGATTTTCTGACGATCACTTTTAGCCATCCGGCGATGAAGAGTTTTTTAATGTGGGGTTATTGGGATGAAAACCATTGGTTGGGCGACGCTCCGCTTTTCCAGGATGATTGGACCCTGAAGCCCTCCGGTGCGGAATTCATCGACCTTGTTTTTAATCAATGGTGGACCAACGAACAAGGTACTACCGACAATTTGGGTGAAATAAAAGTGCCTGGATTCCTGGGAGATTATCTGATCACTGTACAAGCCAACGGTAATACTACCCAAACCCAGGTAAGCCTGGAAAAGGACTTGGGGGTTTTTGAGATCGTCCATGGGCCGACCAGCTCTACTGAACCGGAAGCCCCTGGGGTAATATTGGAACAAAACATTCCCAATCCTTTCGTGGGAACCACTCAAATCGCTTTCACCTTGCCAGTAGCCGACGAGGTGCGATTGTCGATTTGTGATATGCTGGGCAGGGAAGTAGCTGTTTTACAATACGGTCGTTTGGCTGCAGGAAGGCATGTGGTAAGCTACCAACCGGATACTGAATCTCCCGGCATCTACACCTGTCGCTTACAGACAGGAACGGGTGTTTTCATCAAAAGTATGCAGCTGATCCGGTAGCCGGGAAAGTGAAATGAGTAGAAATTTTTTAGAAAAAGCGTGAAGGCTGTATGTAACAACGGTTATGACGGTCTGTGTTGCCGGGCACGTAAAGCCTGATTGATATCCAACATTAAAAATGATTAGCATCAAGATAAATTTCCTGCACACAATCCTTGTTAACATGAAAGCAATATTTATGCTATCAATGTTACTACTCTTGCTAAACTCATGTGCAAAATCCAATAAAAGTTCAGAAGAAAAAAATCAAATAACATACTCACAACCAAATAGTAAATCGTCAAATTTTGAGACAGCATCAGAGCTTACGCCGGAGCAGGAATCTGCATTCGATGCATTAAATACATTACAGGTAAGTACGGACGAAATGAATCGCCTGTATTCCACTTTTGCAGGAATAGTTCATTCTTGTTATCCGCCGGATACCAGTGTTATCATTTCACAATCTGAGTTGCGGGCAGCTATGAAGCAATTTGTAACAAAAAATTGCACTGGGCTTACCGTTGAAGAACGTAGTGTCCTTGCTGCAGCTTCGGTTATAGCTCAGGAAGAATATAATGTGTTACTTTGTCTGGGCTATGCGCCTGATGTATCTTTTGAAAACGGCGCGCCTATGAGTGGAACCTGGATCATACCAGGTGTTCTTGGGCGAAGAGATGTGATCATTGTATGGTGATAAGAAAAAAACAAAACAATGGAAAAACCAGAGACAAAAGAGAATCCGGCATTTTTAGAATATGTGTATCAGTTAAATGAAGGTACTGAATTGCCGGAGGCTCTTAACCTTAGCTTGAAAGCAATCGATAACCTTGATATAGCTCAATTAAATAGGATTGGCTTAAAAACTTATGAACAAGGTAAATGGACCATTCATAAAATATTACAGCACCTCATTGATTGGGAAAGAGTCTGGTGTTTTAGAGCCATAATTTTTGCTCGTGGAGAAGGGACCATCCCGGAAGCACATGACCAGGAAATAATGGGTGAAAATTCAAATGCAGATGAACGGTCCATTGAGCAGTTGGTTAATGAACTTCGAATTGTACGCCAATCGACGATAATGATGTTTGAATCTTTCAACAAGAAAATACTGGAAACAAGCTGTAAATTTTTTGAATATGAAATGCCTCTTTTTGCGATTGGACTCACTATCACTGCACATCAAATACACCATTTTAACATAATAAATGAAAGATATTTACCTTTGGATAAATAAATGGCAATTAACAATAAAGCTTAAATCCTGTTGTTGTTAATGTGTAACTGCCCAAGGCGAAATGCCAGCTACACAGAGCGTAAAAATCATGGCAAGTAAATCACAACACAATACAAAAAAAAATTAGATCAAATGAACCAAAAAGAACTCTCTCAATTAACGGACGAAGAATTGCTGGAAGTAGCAAAAAACAACAAACCATCACCCGTCATAGACGCGTTTTTCATTGGGTTTTTAGTCGGAATAATAATTTATGGTTTTGCCGCAAACACCTGGGGTTTTCTTACTTTAATTCCTTTGTATTTGATTTACATCTTTTTGAAGAAACCAAAGAAATATGATGCAATGAAGAAAGAATTAAAAGAACGAAACTTGCAATAAACCAAGTACTCTACCTTTGATAGTCGAGAAAGATGTGTGTGATTTAGTAAAACTTCGTAAATTCCTTCCTCAAAAAACAGTAAGTCATGGCTTTCAAACTCGCTTCCCTGGAAACTATTCTCGACAGATTTTGGAATACCTTCCAAAGATTTCCCTTGTCTATCATCACGGCAATTGCCGGGACTATCACCCTAATGATCATGCTGAATGTCAATGATTGGGATATGGAACAGGATCTGATTAGGGTTACGCTGGCTTGTATCGTGGTCATGCCTGCCCTCATCGCAGTCGGAACTTTCGGGGAAGCAAGGAGGCTGTCTTCGGTAGGGATCTGGGTAATGAAAGCTGTGGTCCTTGCGCTTGGGGTAGTGTTCTGGTTGACGGTCGATCACCTGGAAGGGTATAAATATCCGGTAGTATTCCTTTTGCTGGTTTTGGCAACACACCTTATGGTGGCCTTTGCGCCATGGATAGGGGGGAAGAAGGAAGGGTTCTGGCAATACAACAAACAATTGTTCCTGCAAATCCTGGTGGCGGTGATCTATTCAGGTGTATTATTTGCCGGGCTGGCCATTGCTATTCTGGCTGTAGATCAGTTGTTCAATGCAAATATCGACGAAGAGACCTACCTGCGCTTGTTCTTTTTTATCGGCGGGATCTTTAATACCATTTTCTTTCTTTCAGGCGTGCCCCGTGATTTCCAAGCCCTGGAAAGCGATGAAAGTTATCCCAAGGGATTAAAAATATTTACCCAATATGTACTTCTGCCTTTGGTATTCATTTACCTGTTGATTTTATATGCTTATATGGCCAAGATCCTGATTCAGGCGGAGTGGCCGGTGGGCTGGGTGTCTATTCTCGTATTGTGTTTTTCCATTGCGGGTATTTTTTCGTTTTTACTGATCTACCCTTTGCGCGACAAACAGGAGGAGCGCTGGATCAGTGTTTTCAATCGTTGGTTTTATATCGCCCTCATCCCGTTGACGGTGATGTTATTTGTGGCCATATTCAAACGTTTACAGCAATACGGATTTACAGAGGAGCGATATTTTGTGTTGCTGCTGGCATTTTGGCTTACCGGTATCATTGCGTACTTTTTGATCAGTAAAAAGGATGATATCCGGGTTATTCCGGTGTCCCTGTTTGTGTTGAGTATTGCGGGAGTTTTTACGGCTTTTCCCATTGCCAGGATGAGCCAGCTTAACCGTTTTGAGGCTATGTTGGAAAAATATGACCTGCTGGAGAATGGCAAGATCAAACTGGGAGAAAAGCAGCCTGATTTTGAAATGGAAAAAGACTTGTCCTCCATATTTGATTTTCTCGATGACCGGGAGGATATGGCGTATATTCAGCCGTATGTGTCTTTTGCTTTGGACTCATTGGATGCCGAAGTGAATAAAGGCAGAAAACGGGGCGGTCGACTTGGTTCGAGGGTGATGAGTGAATTGGGCATGACCTATCGCTCGAAATACAGTAATGCTCCAAATTCCGGTAATGAATTTGAAACTTATTCTTACTACGGCCCAGCTAACGAATCTTTTGAAGTTTCTGGATATGAGCGGATGCGTCGGCAGTATTTTAATGAAACCATTAATTACGAGGACAAGGAACCCTACATGTTATTTGAAGAGGAAGCTGGATATGTAATTACTTATAAAGACAAAAAACTACCAGTTGACCTTTTTGCCTTCGCCCAAAAAATGGCTCGGGAAAACCCAAAAGGAACCTATGATCCACTAGACGAAATTCTGCTGGAAGAGGAGAATGATGAGCTTGCCGTACGGCTGTATTTTATTGATTTCCGTTTTGAAATGGACAATGACGGCAAGATTGAAAATATTTCCGGTAGTGCGTGGATGCTGGTGAGGGAGAAGTAGGCAGTCTTCGGTCCTTTTGCTTAGAAATACTATTTTTCCAAAAAAATAGTATTTCTCAAGGAGAATATTGAAAGACTTGCTTTGATGGAGAAAATGGTTTAACTTTGTGAACCATAATGAATCATTTTTTGAACTAAATTAATTGTTGTGAAATCTATTACTATACACAAACTGGATCCGGAGTTAGCATCTGCAATTGAAAAAATTGTACAGACTACTGGATTGAGTCAAAATAAAGTAATAAAAAAATTACTTAAAAAAGCCTTAGGTCTTGAGGGAAAAGGAGGTCCCAAAAGGGACCTTAGTAAATTTGCCGGTAAATGGGAAAAAAAGGAAGCAGATGCTTTTGAAAAGTCTACTGCTATTTTTGAACAAATTGATGAAGAATTATGGCAATGATAAAAAAGGTATTGTTAGATACGAATGCTTACACAGCATTGATGCTTAATGAACCTGAAGTCGTTGCTATTCTTGAAAAGGCAGAAGAAATCTATATTCCTGTTGTAGTTTTGGGAGAATTGTTTTTTGGTTTCGCAAATGGTAGTAGAAATAAAGAAAACCTTCATTTATTAAATGACTTTCTGGCTTTGCCTGGTGTTTCCATTCTCAATACTAGTATGGAAACAGCTGAAATTTATGCCAAGTTACTTTTAGCTCTCAGAAAAAAAGGGAAACCAATTCCTACAAATGATATTTGGATTGCCGCTTTGGCAGTTGAAACCGGAGCATTAGTAATTTCAAACGATAATCACATGTCCTATATCGATCAAATAAGGTTATGGGATGGTAATAAATAAGCTCAATCTTCCCCACAATCCACTTTCAAACCATCATAAGCAAAAAACACATTGTCCGGTAATGTTGGTTCCACATCAGCCTGTTTGCCCATCTTATGGCTGATGTGGGTTAGGAATGCTTTCTTTGGATTGATTATTTTGATGATCTCCAGTGCTTCTTCCAGGGTTAGATGAGAGTAATGTTGCTTTTGTTGCAGGGCATTTAATGCCAGGTATTCGACGCCATCCAATTTGGCGAGTTCTTCCGAAGCAATGGTTTTGGCGTCGGTGACATAGGCGAATTGCTCAAATCGGAAACCTAAAACCGGTAGTTTGCCATGTATCGCTTCAAGCGGCGTAACCGGAATGCCTGCTGCTTTAAAAGGGGTATCCTTATCCACATGAATCAGGTCGACACTGGGAGCTCCAGGGTAGGGGCTCGGTCCGAAGACATACTGGAATCTTCTTTTCAGGTCTGTGGCAGTAAATTCATCCGTATAAACGGGCATGTCCTGGCGGGTCATAAAATTGAAGGGGCGGATATCGTCCATGCCGGCAGTATGGTCATTGTGGATGTGGGTGACGAGAATGGCATCCAGGCGCCCAACCTTTTCCCGTAACATCTGTTGCCTGAAATCCGGTCCGCAGTCAATCAGGATGTTCTTGTCTTCTGCTTCTATAAGCACTGAAGTTCTAAGGCGGTTATCCCTTGGGTCAGAAGAGGTGCAGGCTTCACAGGAGCAACCGATCATGGGTATTCCTACGGAGGTTCCTGTTCCAAGAAAAGTTACTTTAATTTTCATCCGCCGGGTTTGTTTCGGATTCTTTTTTTGCGGTGTGTTTGTTGATATCTTTCAATAATTTTAAAGAATCCTCAGACAGCGCCTTTTCCTCAATTTCGATTTTTGAAAGGATGTCAAATAAAACGTTCATCCGGGCCTCTGTATCGAAAAATTTATTGACAACAGCGATTTTGCGGTCTTCGACAATACAGTATCCCGATTGAAAGTTTCCTTTCTCGTAACGGATGGTATACTCCAGTTCGCCGAAAAGCGCTTCGAGTTTTTTCAGATTGTTTCTTGTGTATCTCATATATCTCTGTACTAAATAACTTTTCGATTAGTTTAGGTGAAATACTTCCTGTACAGGATGTTTGCAAAAGATCAGATAAACGGAATCGAAAAGTTATTTTAATATTCACAAAAGTAATAGACTGAAGTTCAAAAAATAAAAATTTATTTACTTTTACAAAAAATACAAAGCATGAAGAAACTACTTTTCGGAAGCCTGGTATTCTTTTTTGTCTTATACCACTCATCATGTAAATCCGAACCGGAAGAAAATTTCGACGCATTGGTCGGCCAATGGGAGCTGGAAACAGCTACCAATAACGGTAAACCCACCGAGCTGCTCACCGGCTTGTACTTCAATTTTGAAGATGATGGATCAATGCGGACCAATGTGACCGGATCGCCGGAAAGTGTTACTTATTCCATCGCGGATGGAACGATTCAGCAAAGGGAAGGCAGAATCGATGTGGATTATGAAATCCAGACGCTTAACGATACCCTTTTAATTCTTACCACCAAAATCAGAAATGCTAATTTTCGCTTCAACTTAAACCGGGTAATGGACGGAGAGTAAGGAGGTGATGTTTTTCGAGTTGGTTGAGTTGTCGTGTGTTGTTATTCAAAAACCTGACTTTTCTTCAAAAAGGTGCTACTCCAGGCATCATAATCCTTGAAAGTATTGTTATACTTATGTAGCTTTATTAACCCAAATTGCGATTTATCGCTATTTGGCAAAAAACAAGCTTCAAATGGCAACATTCAAAAGAACAGGGGCTATAACCCACTGTTTTTGTCAGTTGTTAATTGATTTTTGAGTATTGCTCAAGGTGCATTGTAACTTGAGTCAATTAAGGTGTCGCACATCATTGAGTATTTCGTCCGCAAATGACAGGTGACAGTACCACTTGTAATTGGTGTGACATAAACCTTTAATTTTTGTCCAATGAATATCAGAATTCTTTTTTTCGCGATCCTCATGTTTTTTGGCACTGCGCTTAAAGCACTTGATGCCAATATTAGTTATGCCGGTTTCAAGAGCCCTGATCAGTCCTATGTAGAGGTTTATTTTTTCATTACCGGCTCCTCGCTCAAATATATACCCGTTAAAGACTCCCTGCAGCAGGCAGCTGTTGAAGTGCTGGTGATGTTCAAACAAGGCGAGAATGTTGTGCGGTTTGATAAGTTTGTGCTCAATAGTCCTGTGGATGTTAACCGTTTGAATTTTTCTGATATCCAGCGCTACGCCCTGCCTGATGGTGCCTACGATCTCGAAATAGAACTGAAAGACCTCAATGATGAGAAAAATATCAAAAAGTATAACAGTGCAGTTGTGCTCGATTTTCCGGAGGGCGAGTTAAAGCAGTCCGATATTCAACTGTTAGCTTCTGTTGAAAAGAATGAAGATGCCAATAATCCATTTGTGAAAAATGGACTTTTTATGGAAATGTTGCCCGGGAATTTTTATACCAGGCATTCCGGTGAACTTTGGTTTTATAATGAAATTTATCATTCTGATGTCGCTATTGGAGAGGCTTTTATTCTCAGTTGCATCGTCACTCGCCTCGAAGAAGGAAAAGAGGTTTCCGAGATTCTGGTCAATATGCGAAAACAACCGGCAGATATACTGCCAGTATTGTTGCAACTCGACATTTCTAATCTTCGGTCAGGGGAATATACATTGAAAGTTGAGGTGAGAGATCGTAACAAAGGATTGCTGAGTCAGCGATCCGTTGAATTCCAGCGCAGTAATCCTTTCCTCGATGCAAAGGAGATCTTGTTAGAGGAAGTCGATCTCGAAACAGAATTTGTGGCTGAATTGACCAATGAACAATTGAGGTACAGCCTTTTGGCGATGACCCCGATCCTGCCTCAAAATGACGTAGAGGTCGTGAATCTCATGTTAAAGGAAGAAAATATCGATGCCCAGCGCATGTACCTTTTCAGTTTTTGGGCTAAACAGGACCCAATCAGCCCGAAAACTGCTTATGGAGATTATATCAATGTGGCGGCTGCCGTGGATAAAACCTTCCGTTCCGGTTTTCGTTATGGCTTTGAAACAGATCGCGGCTATTTCTTCCTGAAGTACGGCCGTCCAAACGATATCGTCCGGGTGGAAACAGAACAATCTGCTCCGCCGTATGAGATCTGGTCTTATTATGAATTCCCTAAAACCGGTCAGCGAAATGTACATTTCCTGTTTTACAATCCTTCCCTTGCAGCAGAAGATTTTGTGATATTGCACAGTACCGCCCTTGGAGAATTCAATAACCCCAATTGGGAGCGTGATCTCTACCGGGATGCACCAAATGAAATAGAAGGAACTGATTACTTTGGCGATACAGGCGTTCAGGATAACTTCAATCGCCGTGCCAAGAGAATACTGGAAGAATTTTAACCTGGTGCAAGTTGCTGGTTTCTGAATACAAATGATTATATTGGTAACCACACCTCAGAGACCAGCAACCAGCAACCTGATCCATGCGACGACTCAAACCTGTAGAATTACTGCTTATTCAGATCATCATTTATTTCCTGATCTGGTTGTGGGATGAATACCTCGCCACCATGTTGAGCATCGTATGGGGAGGTATATGCCTGCTCATCCTCATGACTTCCCTGGTTGTGGAATGGATCGAAAAGTCCAAGGTGCCTAAATGGTACTATTCCTTTCTGACTGTTTCCGTTTTAGCTCCGATCATGGCCGCGGTGATGTATTCCGGTATTGTAGGCGGGATACGGTGGTTTATAGATTAGCGACGGTGGACGGCTTACGGTAGACGGTCTACGGTGAACGGTTTTGATCTTTTCATACACCAAACCAACCTCTAATTGAATCAGGATAATAAACTTGTTATCTTGAAACAATCAGAAAATGAAACTCCAGACACTATTATTCCTTTGCACTTTCCTGCCAATATTCGCTACTGCCCAAAAAAGCCAGATCAATTTCTGGAAGTTCAACCCGGAGGATGTAATAATTACTTACCGTACCTATTTGGATAAAGAAGTAATCAGGGAAAGCAGCGTTACCATTCCAAAAAATAGTCCAAACAGTTTTGAACTGGATGGGGAGTCTGTGTACATTATCCCGGATACTTTTGCGCAATTTCCTGGCGGAGATTTGGAAGCATTGAGGTTTATTTCGAAACAATTTGAATGGCCAAACCGAGAAATTTGCGGGAATTTTCGAGTATACGTTTGTTTTATTATTCAAGAATCAGGGGAAATTACTCAAATCGGGCTTCGAAGACAAGGGTATTATGATTTTGACATCAATGCAATCAAGGTGGTAAGCAAAATGCCCAATTGGATACCTGCCAAAGTTAATGGAAAAAATGTCAGCAGTCTGATTACCTTGCCAATCCGGTTCCGGCTGGAATGAAAGCATATCCGTCCTTATTCGTCAGATCCGAAAAAATCCGTGCCTGCCTGCTGCAGGCAGGTTCTATCTTTCCTCCGTTTAAAAAAAAACACCCTTCCCCTACCGTCCACCGTCCACCGTCTACCGTCCACCGTCCACTCCACCGTCTACCGTCCACCGTCCACCGTCTACCTACCGTCTACCGTCTACCGTCCACCGTCTACTTCACCTTAAACACCAAAGAATTAATCACCCTCGGCCCCAGATCTCCCGGACATTTGCACTTGACTTCCTCAAAATAGAGCACATCCCCCGGCTTGATACGTCCCATGATATCGAGAATACGCCCATTAAAAAGACCTCCTCGATTCATCACTTCCACAGGATCTCCGTTTTTCGGAACGAATACGAGGTTGAAACTTTGAATGGCACATTGAGCATCAAAATCGAACCGAGGTAATTTTGCCAGTAAACTGGTGGCTTTTTCAAATCGAGTTGCAGATATTTTACCACCACTCGAGTTATTTACAACTGCCACCGGATCAGGAATCCGTTTTACCCGAAATTTGACCTGCTCGGAAACACCCCCTGCAGTTACAGTAAGGAAAGCCTGCCCTGGAGTTTTAGCAATAGCATTATAATGACCATTGCCCATATCCACCAGTTGAAGATCTTTGCTCTTCACTATTACCTCCTCAGTATTAAACCCTGCAACTGCAATAGTCAACGGGTTGTCAACCCCAATATAAAGCACATTCATCTTGTCAACCGCAACGCTGACCGTAGGCTGATCGGTTTGTGCATAAACCACGTTGCCAAATAGTAGGCAAACAAGAATCATAAAATAGGTGTAGAAAAAACATTTGCTTTTTGAAAAAGTCATTTTCAATTGATTTTTAGAATAACAGAAATCTTCAAGCGATATTTTCTTCAGTGACGGCCTCACTCTGAGTGAGGCCGTCACTGGCCTTTACAACCCTCTATATATAAAAGCCACGGAATTCAGAAACGTGACATTTTATTTCCCATTATTTTCAAACTTTAACATTCAGGCACTATCCTTTGATTGATCAAATCACAAGTGATTAATGCTTTTTGTTCCTTGCAATAGGTTGACAATAAAGGATTTTCAAAGACTTCGGACTGAACTATGGAGTGTTAGGAGCGCTATATTTTTCTACAAACGCCTTCATGTCATCAACCATTTCGGGAGAACCGATGGCAATGGTTGCTTTTTGGTGCAGTTCGTGAATTTCCACATCCATGATACGTTCCAATTGTGTGGTAATAGCCTTGCCCCCAGCTTGTTCTACAACAAATGCTAGAGGGTTGCATTCGTATAATAATCTCAATTTTCCCAACGGATATTTCCGGGTGTTGGGGTATAGGAAAATTCCCCCCTGGAACAAAATTCTGTGGATATCAGAAACCATGGAGCCGACATAACGCAGTCCCAAACCTTTATCGGAGCAATGATCTATAAAACGGCGCATTTCTACATCGAACTTTAGATAATACCCCTGGTTTACGGAATAATGAGTGCCATTAGCCGGGATTTGAATGTCTTTATGAGATAAACAGAATTCACCGATAGAAGGATCAAGGGTGAAGCAATTCACTCCTCGGCCTGTTGTGTAAACCAGCATTGTCGAAGTCCCGTAAAGAACATAACCTGCGGCAACCAGTTCCGTTCCCTTTTGGAGAAAATCCGTTTCGATACACTCTTCTTTGACGTCACTCAACCGTCTGTAAATGCCAAAGATGGTACCTACCGAAATATTGACATCGATATTGGAAGATCCATCCAAGGGATCAAATACCACCACATATTTGGAAGGTTTTTCCGAAATGGCTTCCAAAGGGATAAAAGACTCGTTTTCCTCCGAGGCAATTCCGCAACATTCCCCGCTGTTTTTCAAACAATCTATCAGCTTTTCATTGGCGTACATGTCGAGTTTCTGGACGGTGTCTCCGGAAGTATTCTGATGATCTGCGACACCAAGGATGTTTACGAGCCCTGCTTTGTTTACTTCGCGGTTGACGATCTTGGCGGCCACGCCAATGTCCCGCAAAAGCCCGGTAAGCTCTCCTGAGGCATATGGAAAATCTTTCTGTCTTCGGATGATGAATTCGTCTAATGTGGTGATCATACTCATATTAAGTGGTAAGGTTTTATTTAAGGGAATAAGGGAAAAAAGGTTGCTGGTTACAGGTTTTTCAAGAGGTTTAAATTGTAAAATCCTCCATCTTTACATCGCTGGATTTAAGCAAAATTGTTTCCTTTTTCCTTCTTTTCCTTGTTACCTTCAATTATGGTAAATATCGCTTTTATTTGGGAAATTTTTGAATATTTAGTGGTGTTATTGTGGTTTGAAAATCCCCTTTTTCAGAAAGAATTGATTTTTGTTGACTAAGCAATTATTTTTGAAGGGACTTAATGGAAGTTGAAGGAAGTAAGGAGTCAAATATTTTCGGGAAAGTCGGTGTGAAAAATGATACTTACAAATTTATCTGATGAAAAACCTTTTTGTCTATTTGCTTTTGGTTTTAATGCTGTCCGGGTGTGAAGAAGAACCTTGTCCGGCTCCTGTTTGCGCTCCACCTAATATTAACTCTGGTGCTATATTGAAATTACAATTTTGCATCGGACCGGAAGATTCACCTTGCTTTTCGGATCAGGATTTAGCAGAAGTTTTTTTTACCGTAAAATCGATTTCCACGGAAGAAATCGTGCGTCGGGATACGCTGGATGATCTCTCAACTATGAATAATAATATTACGATTGGCGGAGGTTTAGGTATTTATGACTTCGGACCGGAGCCTTATGGGGCAAATGTTCTTGACAGTGTAGAATATTATTATGAAATTGAATTGCCTTTTGCGGGGCTATTTTACACCATTTCAGATTTTAAATTTAAATCAAATACTGATCCCTGTAGCTGTCCCACTTATGAATTTGAAAGTGTAAGGGTTAATGATATATTACTTTTCCTGGCTCAGTCAGATGGGGTTATGGTGATTTTGAAATAGGTTGATCTCTACTGATCTGAAATCATCATTAACCCTTCAGGTAAACTGATTGTACAATCACAATCAGCTTCCAATTGATCAATATATTCCCGGATAGGCATCAGGCCGACCTCTTCTCTTCTTTTATCCAGATTTTCAGGATCTATGACCGGGCTTATTCGAAAACCTCCCAGCGTTTGCATGACAAATGTCCCGTAAATCTGTTTCTTTCCGGTAAATGCAAGCAATCGGTCTTCCGTTTGGGCTAACCTTTTGGCGGGCAGGTCTCCTCTTTGAACCAATTGCTTAAGTTCGGGATAATACCTGGCTGCCAAATCACGTGAATGCGTATTTAACAGTAAGAACAGAATTTCTATCCCGTCCTGCCCAACCTCATAGGCTGTGGGTAATCCACATTGCTCAATAATGTTGACCACAATTTCGTGTGGACGGTGTTGATTCCAGAGTTCCTGTCCGGTCGCTTCCGGATCATCTATGTCGTAATGGTTCTTGAAAAGGCCTTCCAGAATTTGTTTTATCGATTGGCAGGGAATTTCAATGGAAGAAACAGCTGTCCAGCCACCATGTGCCAGGGCTAGTCGGGAATAGAAAATTTCATCCTCTATTGTTTTTTCCCTTACGACCTTTTTAATAGGCTTTCCCGTTTTGTCTACCATTAAATCGGTGGCCATTTCACCGTTGTTTAATCGTTTTAATGTGGCTGCATCAATTTTTTTACCCTTTCGGTCTACGATCAAAATATCCGGTGGTAATGTCTGATTAGTAATTATCCGCTGGATCATCTCTTCCTGGGTCAGCTTTCTCATGACCTCGACTTCTTTTTTGCAGGAATTTAGAACCATAAATAACATTAGAGGGATAAAGAGGACGGTAAGTTTTTTCATTTAGTGAAATGTTAGGTGTTCTGATTTGGAGGTTTGTCGTTTTGAAAAGTGCCCTCAAAATAAAGCATGGAAAATTCTTAAACAATTCATTTGCAAAACGTTAACAAAATAGGAATGCAGGTTCTGTGTTCGATGTAATGACTGCTGCACATCGGAAAGCATATACATTATTCAGAAAATAAAATAACTCCCTGAAGGAAAAAGAATAGTTGGGTTTTCGGAAAAATTATGGATATATTGATTTGTGTAGGCAAGTAGTACTATTTTTGGGGCTTGGAGCATTGGACCTTGATTGAATTAAAATATATAAAAAAATGATAATAAAACGCCTGGCCTATCTTGTCTTCATATTGCTGTTCCTGGTTTCTGCTCAATACAATTATGCTCAGGAACACAAGGATTGCGATACTGCTTTTAACCCATGCGGAGAATCCCCCTTTCATTTTGACACTTCTCAGGGGGAGGGAGTAATGGACCCAGGTGTTGACGCTACTTGTGTCGGAACCGAATACAACTCCACCTGGATTTCCTGGACGGTTTTGCAAGGTGGGACACTTACGTTTGTACTCACGCCCGATAGTGTAAATCAGGATTTGGATTTCCTGGTCTATAAGTTTAACAATGGAAGTAACTGTGAAGACAAAGAGTTGATTAGGTGCATGGCCTCCGGAGAAAATGTGGGTGCTCCTATGGAAGGTTGGGTGAGTTGTACAGGGCCCACAGGTTTAGCAACAGGAGAAAGCGATACTGAAGAATTGCCGGGATGTTCTTCCGGAGATAATAATTTTTTAGCTCCACTTGAAACCAATGAAGGAGATAGCTACGTAATACTTGTAAATGATTTCTCAGCAACAGGTGACGGTTTTACCCTTAGCTTCGGTGGTGATGCAATATTAGATTGTATCACTGTCTCTGCCAAAGAGGAGGCGATTAATTCAGATTCTTCATTTAAAATCGTGCCAACCCTCTCTTCCGGCAAACTATTTATTGATTTGGCAAACGAAGGTTTGTTAGGGGCCCAATTAATGATTTATAATATGGTTGGCCAACCTGTTTTTTCAGAAAATTCGATTAGACAGATGAATCATTTCCTGGACTTAACTAATCTTCCAAGCGGCTCTTATACAGCTGTCTTACGGAAAGAAAAAACTATTTTTACGAAAAGATTTATTATTTTTTAAAACTTGTGAGGATAATTGAAAAATTCATTTACGACTACGGGATCTTTTTTGTGAAGTACTCCTGTCGGATAATTTAAATATTTTCCAACCAGTTTGAGAACAATAACTGACAAATTCCTGTTAAGTCAATGTTGACCACGAAAGACTGAACTTGGTTTTTACATCCGGTTTAATCTTTCTATCTAATTCGAACCAGCACCATGCAGCACCTCAAGTACTTAAACAAATTCTTTCTTAAATACAAGTGGCACTTGTTGCTGGGTATCCTGTTTGTGTTTGCCTCCAATTACTTCAGATCTCTTCAGCCGCAGATAATCCGTGATGCTCTTGATCTGGTCATTGAAAATATCGGCAGTTACTCCTCCATGGCGGAAGGTACGGAGAAGGAAGCCTTGTTCAAAGAAATCGGTGGGCAATTGCTCTATTTTGGTGGTCTTGTTCTCGGGTTGGCCCTTTTGATGGGCGTATTCATGTATTTCATGCGTCAGACCATCATCGTGATGTCACGACTGATCGAATACGATATGCGTAAGGAGATTTTTGGTCATTATGAAAAACTGACCACGGCGTTTTACAAAAGAAACAATACGGGTGATCTCATGGCACGGATATCAGAGGATGTGTCCAAGGTGAGGATGTATGTCGGCCCGGCAGTATTATATGGTATCAACCTGGTCTCTTTGTTCATCCTGGTCATTTACTCCATGCTCAAAGTTAATGTGGAACTGACCCTGTACAGTCTGGCTCCTTTACCGGTATTGTCTTTCTCCATTTATTACATCAGTTCCATCATCAATAAAAAAAGTGAACGTATTCAAAAACAGATTGCCAGCCTGAACAGTACGGCGCAGGAAGTCTATTCCGGGATCAGGGTGGTGAAGTCCTACGTTCAGGAAAAAGCGACCGGCAGTTTCTTTGCCGGACAGAGTGAAAATTTTAAAAAGAAGTCCCTTGAGTTGGCCAAGGTGGAAGCCTTCTTTCACCCTTTGATGGCTTTGCTGATCGGTATCAGTACAGTGATCACGGTTTATATTGGAGGTTTGCAAGTAGCGAAGGGGGCGGTTACAGCCGGTAATATCGCTGAATTTGTCATTTACGTAAACATGCTAACCTGGCCGGTGACGGCTATCGGTTGGATCGCTTCATTATACCAGCAGGCGGCTGCTTCCCAAAAAAGGATCAACGAATTTTTGAACGTTCAACCGGAGATCGCTTCCCCGGTTGAAAATCCGGTCGACATCCGGGGACATATTCGTTTTGAGAATGTGACTTTTGTTTATCCGGATACGGGTATTGAGGCTTTGAAAAATGTAAACTTTGAAATCAAACCCGGAGAGAAACTGGCCATCATCGGCCGTACAGGCTCCGGCAAAACAACTATTGCCGATCTGTTGCTCCGCCTTTATGATGTCACAGAAGGACGCATCACTATCGATGGGCAGGATATTCGGGAGATGGACCTGGATAACCTGCGGCAGAAATTTGGCTATGTGCCGCAAGACGTATTTCTCTTCTCAGACTCCATTGCCAATAATATCGGATTCGGGAAAGATGAATTCTCCCGGGAAGAAGTGGAGGACTTTGCTAAATATGCGGCTATTCATAAGGATATCAAAGAATTGCCAGACGGATTTGATACGATGGTCGGGGAAAGGGGGGTCACACTGTCGGGAGGCCAAAAACAGCGGGTATCCATTGCCCGGGCCCTCATCAAACGCCCGGATGTGCTCGTACTCGATGACTGTTTGTCTGCTGTAGACACCGATACGGAGAAACAGATCCTGGGATATTTCTCCGGAGCATTGGCTGATAAAACGGCTATCATTATTACTCACCGTATCTATTCACAACTGGAGTTTGACAAGATCATCGTTCTGGATGACGGTCAGATTTCAGAAGAGGGTAAACATGCGGATCTGTTGATGCTCGGTGGTTATTATGCCGAATTGCATAAAAAACAGGATGCGTCAATGGTTTCCTGATTTCTTATCTGATTTATTTCAGGAAAACCTTAAATTTGGTCATTGCTTTTCGATTCCTTTAGGGAAGGAATCTGTCGCTTCTTTTTTCTTACATTAGGAAAGGTAATTACTGTTGACTGATGAGTTTAATTGAATTGTTGAATTACGTACTGTTTTCTGTTGCCGGAATTTCCGTTACCATTGCGGACCTACTGGTTTTTTTGCTGGTTTTGATATTTGCTTATTTGCTGGGACGATGGTCCAGGAAAATATTGAGACGGTATCTCAAAAAAGGGCAATTAACTTTCAACCTCAAATCCCGTATCAAATGGCTCACCTGGATTAGCCTGTTCCTTTTAGCTTGCGGTATTTTGGTTTTTTATTTAGGGGATGGGGTAGATATATTATTGTGGGAATCCAAACAGGAAGAGGTAGAAAAAAGTTTAAGACTTTCCGGGGTAATCATCATCATATTATTTCTCATCCTGGCTCATCTGGCGGATGTGATTTTCACCAGCATTCTTTCCAAGGATTATGTTGCACAGCAATCTGATTTGGAAGGAGATTCTTTTGATGAGGGGGCTGCACCATTAAAAACCAAACGCATCGTTCGGCCGACGATTTACACGCTGGTGCTTTTGCTCATCGTCTATAATTTTGATGCGTTGAACCCCAGCCTCTTCTCGGTAGGTTCCAAGGATGGGGAAATAATGTTCCGCATATCCAATATTATTTCTGCCATTTTGATCTTTTTCGTCGCCAGGTTGGTCATTTGGTTATCAACAGAAATTGCACTGGCCAGTTATTATCGCAGAAAAAACGTCGATGCAGGTTCCAGGTATGCGGTGAATCAATTATTGAAATATTTCATCTTTACCATAGCATTGCTTTCCGCCATAGAATCCCTGGGCATCAATCTTACATTGATCTGGGGTGGTGCAGCTGCTTTACTGGTCGGAATAGGTTTGGGACTTCAGCAAACCTTTAATGATCTGACCTGTGGTTTTATCCTTTTATTCGAAAGAACAGTAGAAATTGATGATGTCGTCGAGTTCGATGGAATGATCGGGATTGTAAAAAAGATTGGTGTACGTACATCTTTAATAGAAACCCGTGATAATATTACGGTGATCGTACCCAATTCCAAATTGGTGGGGGAGTATGTCATTAACTGGAGTCATTACAGGGAGCGTTCCAGGTTCCGGGTATTGGTTGGTGTGGCTTATGGAACAGATGTGGAGGTAGTCAGGAATGTTTTATTAGAGGCGGCTGACGGTCATGACAAAATTATGCAACGTCCTAAACCATTTGTCCGATTTGCAGACTTTGGCGATTCTTCTTTGAATTTCGAATTGCATTTCTGGTCCAGGGAGTTGATGCGGATAGAAAATGTAAAAAGTGATCTGCGTTTTGAAATTTACCGCTTATTTGCGGAGAATAATATAGAGATTCCTTTTCCGCAGCGCGATGTATGGCTCAGGAAGGACGGGAATTAAACCTACAGGCCTTAACAATACACTATTTAATTTCTCAAATCCACCTGAACTATCAGGAAACTTTTTTCACGGAAGTGCTGTTGTATGGGCTGAAAAAATAATGCAAAAAAATTTTCAAAAATTTTCAAATAGTATTTTTGATTTTGAAAAAAAGAATTACCTTTGCAATCGCTTTGAGAAAATGGTCTTAAAGTTTGAATTTGAAATAGAGAAAAAGGGACTTAAAATGGTCATTATTTTTCTCGGAGATTTGAGTGAAAAATAAGAGTAACATATTCTGTTCAAAAGCCAATGTAGCTCAGTTGGCCAGAGCAGCTGATTTGTAATCAGCGGGTCGGGGGTTCGAATCCCTCCATTGGCTCAAAAAATGACAGAATAAGTCTCAAGGGGGTGCGCCGGAGTTGGAGAGCCGGGCTGGACTGTAAATCCAGTGACTCTGTCTGAATAGGTTCGATTCCTATCACCCCCACACTCAAATTGCGGGCGTAGCTCAGTTGGTAGAGCATCAGCCTTCCAAGCTGAGGGTCGCGGGTTCGAGTCTCGTCGCCCGCTCAAATTCTGTTTTCAGACTATCCTTCTCTACGACACAGACAGCAAGAAGTTGTTGTTGAGTTTATTAAAGTGAAAATCCTGACTTTTTATCCTGAATTCAGTATTGATGGATTTCGGGATTTTGTAGGTTATGGAGGTGTCATAAATTGCCAATGTAGCTCAGGGGTAGAGCACTTCCATGGTAAGGAAGGGGTCGGGGGTTCAAATCCCTTCATTGGCTCCATTTTTAAAAAACATTTTATTTAATTGCTTAAACTGCATCTAAAAAATTAATTACCGATGGCTAAGGAAACTTTCGACAGATCGAAACCCCACTTGAACGTGGGTACAATAGGCCACGTTGACCACGGTAAGACCACTCTTACTGCGGCAATTACCTACGTACTTTCAAAAGATGGTTTGGCTGAGAAGGCAGACTATGATTCTATTGATGGTGCCCCTGAAGAGAAAGAAAGAGGTATCACTATCAACACTGCTCACGTTGAGTACCAAACTCAAAATCGTCACTATGCACACGTTGACTGTCCAGGTCACGCGGATTATGTTAAGAACATGGTTACGGGTGCTGCCCAGATGGACGGTGCTATCCTCGTAGTTGCTGCAACTGACGGACCTATGCCTCAGACTCGTGAGCACATCCTGCTTGCACGTCAGGTTGGTGTACCTAAAATTGTTGTATTCATGAACAAGGTTGACCTTGTTGATGATGAGGAAATGCTCGAACTTGTAGAAATGGAGGTTCGTGAATTGCTCGACCAGTATGAGTTTGACGGTGACAATGCTGCTATTATCGCAGGATCTGCACTGAAAGCTTTGGAAGATGACGCAACAGCTGTTCAGGCGATTAAAGACTTGATGGATGCAGTTGATGAGCAGATTCCTGAGCCAGAGCGTTTGGTGGACCAGCCATTCCTGATGCCTGTTGAGGACGTATTCTCAATCACAGGTCGTGGTACTGTTGCTACCGGTCGTATCGAGCGTGGTGTTATCAACACTGGTGATCCAGTTGAGATCGTTGGTATGATGAAGCCAGACGACAAGCCTTTGACTTCTACCATCACAGGTGTTGAGATGTTCCGTAAGATCCTCGAAAGAGGGGAAGCTGGTGATAACGCCGGATTGCTGCTTCGTGGTATCGACAAGGATGATATCAAGCGTGGTATGGTAATCTGTAAGCCAGGTTCTGTAACTCCTCACATGCACTTCAAGTGCGAGGTTTACGTTCTGGGTAAAGATGAGGGTGGTCGTCACACACCATTCTTCAACGGATACCGCCCACAGTTCTACTTCCGTACCACTGACGTAACTGGTGATGTTACGCTTCCTGGTGGAGTAGAAATGGTAATGCCTGGTGATAACGTATCTCTGGAAGTGAAGTTGTTGAACCCTATCGCGATGGAGAAAGGTTTGCGCTTTGCGATTCGTGAAGGAGGTCGTACAGTAGGTGCCGGTCAGGTAACTGAGATTCTTGACTAATTTTAAAAATTCAGCCGGCTTTCATTAAGCTGTCGGTTGTGTTTTTTGAAAATATATTGGGAATTAAGCACCTCTTGTGGGGTGCTTAATTTTTCCATACACGGGCATAGCTCAATTGGTAGAGCGACGGTCTCCAAAACCGTAGGCTGAGGGTTCAAGTCCTTCTGCCCGTGCTAATTTTTTTACCTTGTGAAGTAGGAATATGGAACGTATAAGACTATATATCAAAGAAAGTTATAACGAGTTGATCAATAAAGTGACCTGGCCTAGCTGGCAATCACTGCAGAGCACAACCGTTGTTGTCGTTATTGCTTCAATTATCCTTTCTTTGGTGATCTTTTTCATGGATATGGGGTCCAACTTCGTTACCAGCCTGATTTATGGCACTTATGGTACTAATTAATTGATCTATCCCCCTCTAATATCCGTTTATCTGATTAATAGAAGCATTATCTGATGGCTGATGAAAATATCAATCCGGTTGAAAAGTCCAACGACAAAAAATCGGGTGAAGAGAAAAAGTGGTATTCGCTTAGAGTGATAAGCGGAAAGGAAAGAAAGATAAAAGAACGTATTGAATTGGAAATTCAACGTTCTGGCTGGGGTAATTCTATTACACAGGTATTGGTTCCTACCGAAAAAGTGTACAAGATCAGAAGTGGGAAAAAAGTGATTTCCGAAAGGAACATTCTGCCAGGATACATCCTGGTAGAGGCCATTCCAGGTAAGTTCACCGGCGAAATGATTCAGACCATCGCCAATATCCCAAATGTGATCCACTTTCTCGGTCGCAACAATCCAATTCCGATGAGGACTTCCGAAGCCAACAGATTGTTGGGTAAAGTGGACGAGTCTCAGGGAGCTGGAGAATCACTGCTCGAACCGTTCATCGTGGGAGAGACTGTGAAGATCATCGACGGGCCGTTTAGCGAATTTGTCGGAGATATTCAGGAAGTCAATGAAGAGAAGAAGAAGCTCAAAGTAATCGTAAAGATCTTTGGTCGTGGTACAGAGGTGGAGTTGAACTTCATGCAGGTTGAAAAACAGACATAATTTAATTTTAATAATAACAGGCTTTAGTTTCTTTTAAGAAATACCGCTTGGTTTTACATTTGGATCTTCTCCAAACTTGTTCAAATTTAAAACTGATTAGGATTTCTTTCTGATGCTTCCCTAAAGTCAGAATAATCGTTTAAAACATTAGCGATGGCTAAAGAAGTAGATACTTTTATCAAACTACAAGTAAGAGGTGGTCAGGCAAACCCTGCTCCTCCTGTAGGTCCGGCTTTGGGTGCCAAAGGGGTGAACATCATGGAGTTCTGTAAGCGTTTCAACGCTCAGACACAAGATAAGCCAGGTAAAGTATTACCTGTGGTAATCACCGTGTTTAAAGACAAATCTTTCAGTTTTGTCATTAAAACCACTCCTGCAGCAGTTCAACTTTTGGAAGCGGCAAAGCTTAAAAAAGGATCTCCTGAATCTAACCGTGATAAGGTAGGTTCTGTTACCTGGGATCAGGTCAAGGCAATTGCAGAAGATAAAGCTGCAGACCTTAATGCTTTCAAAATTGAGTCCGGTATGAAAATGATTGCCGGTACTGCAAGAAGTATGGGGATTAATGTTAAAGGAACCCCTCCCTGGGAAAGCGAATAAGCAAATTAATCATATTTTTTAAGCAGGGAGTCTGGTTTTGTAATGCAAAACAGACGCTATCACCTCAAAATTTTTTGAAATGGCAAAAGTAGGTAAAAAACGTGCTGCCGCGAACGCTAAGATCGACAACGAAAAGCACTATACGCTTTCTGAAGCGATGGCACTCGTCAAAGAAGTAAATACAGCAAAGAAGTTTGATGCTTCTGTTGATGTACACGTACGTTTAGGGGTAGATCCAAGAAAACCCGACCAGGGTATTCGCGGAACTGTAAACCTTCCACATGGTACAGGTAAGACCAAAAGAGTAATGGTTCTCTGTACTCCTGATAAAGAACAAGAAGCAAAAGATGCTGGTGCTGACCACGTAGGTCTCGACGAACTGATCCAGAAGGTTCAGGGAGGATGGACTGATGTTGATGTGGTTATAGCAATGCCACAGGTTATGGCAAAAGTAGGACGTATCGGACGTATCCTCGGACCTAGAGGTCTTATGCCTAACCCGAAAACAGGTACCGTAACGATGGATGTAGGTGCTGCTGTTGCTGATGTAAAAGGCGGTAAGATATCTTTCCGTGTTGACAAATTTGGAATCATCCACAACTCTATCGGCCGTGTTTCTTTCGAGCCCAATAAACTCGAAGACAATGCCAATGAGTTGATCTCAACACTGATTAAGATGAAACCATCTTCAGCAAAAGGGACTTACGTTAAGTCTATCACAGTGGCCAGTACAATGAGCCCGGGTATCAAAGTGGATACCAAATCTATCATTTAATCAGCATTTTTAAAATCTCTATAAAATGACCAGAGCAGAAAAAGCAGCCTCCATTGAAGAGTTGAAAGGTAAATTTGAAGAAGCTTCTTTCTTCTATCTTGCCGATGCTTCAACCCTGACTGTGGAGCAAGTAAATAAATTCAGAGGAATGTGTTTTGAGAAGGACATTGAAATGAAAGTGGTGAAAAACACCCTTGCTATCAAAGCCCTTGAATCATTCCCTGAAGAACGCAACTACATGGGATTGTATGAATCCCTGAAAGGTCCTACAGCTATCTTGTTTACCACGACAGCTAATGTACCTGCAAAAGTGATCAAAGAATTTAGAAAAGAGGCTGAAAAGCCAGTGCTTAAAGCAGCTTATATCGATACGGATATTTTTGTCGGTGACGATCAGCTGGAAGCATTGACAAGTCTCAAGTCTAAAGAAGATCTGATTGGAGAAGTAATTACATTGCTCCAGTCACCAGTGAAAAATGTACTCGGTGCGCTTCAGTCCGGTGGCAATACCCTTTCAGGATTGCTCAAGGCTTTGGAAGAGCGCAGCGATGCATAATTTCGCTTAGTAACCTTGTGCGTTGGTTACACCTTGAATATGGCTTCCAAGTTTCATTCGCACGATAATTTTTATCGTAAATAAATTAAAAAAGAATTAAAATGGCAGATCTTAAAGCATTTGCAGAGCAGTTGGTAAACCTTACTGTTAAAGAGGTAAGCGAACTGGCTGACATATTGAAAGAAGAGTATGGTATCGAGCCTGCTGCAGCAGCAGTAGCAGTTGCCGCTGGCCCAGCTGGTGGTGGTGAAGGTGGCGGTGCCGCTGAAAAAACTGAATTTGACGTAATTTTGACTTCTGCAGGTGCAGGTAAGTTGAAAGTAGTTAAAGAAGTTAAAACACTTCTCGGTCTTGGATTGAAAGAAGCTAAGGAATTAGTTGACGGCGCTCCTGGTCCATTGAAAGAAGGTGTTGCAAAAGATGAAGCCGAATCTATCAAATCTGCTATCGAGGCAGTTGGTGGAGAGGTTGAAATCAAGTAATTGATCATCCAAAAGCCGGGATTGAAAGGTACTTTTGTCAAAGACTTTTCCCCGGGTTTTGGAGTTCGAGAAAGGCTTAGCGAGTTGTTTTTGACTGGCTAAGCCTATTGTCGTATAATTTATGAGTGTTTTTACTGGATAAAATTTGAACTTTTCAGCGCCCCTAACGTATAGATTGTTAACCACTTAAGTTTTATCCACACTCACACGGCAATGCATGCTTTTTTTTGAAGGGCGCGTGCTTGTTTATCATGGATTATTCGATTTGGTAATTTTTCCCATTTTATTGGCTCGTATCAAGAAAGTTTTTTACAGCCTTAAAATATAAAATTCGCAAATGGCATCAAACGGCAAGGTAAAAACCGCTGAAGAGAGAAGACATAACTTCGGCAAGATCAAACTTTCCGCACAGTATCCCGATTTACTGGAGATCCAGTTAAAATCTTTTCAAGAGTTCTTTCAATTAGAAACAACTCCTGAAAACAGAAGTAATGAGGGACTTTACAATGTGTTTCAGGAAAATTTTCCCATTACAGACGCCCGGAATATTTTCGTCCTTGAATTCTTAGACTACTTTATTGAACCACCTAGATACACCATCGAAGAGTGTATGCAGCGTGGTTTGACCTACAGTGTCCCGCTCAAGGCAAAACTCCGCCTGTCCTGTAATGATGAGGAACACGTTGACTTTAAAACCATTGTGCAGGATGTATTCCTCGGGAACATTCCTTACATGACCCCAAAGGGTACTTTCGTGGTCAATGGTGCAGAAAGGGTGATCGTATCTCAGTTACACCGCTCACCCGGAGTATTCTTCGGACAGAGCTTTCACCCCAACGGAACCAAGATCTATTCTGCAAGGATCATTCCTTTCAAAGGAGCCTGGATGGAATTCGCAACCGATATCAATACAGTGATGTATGCGTATATCGATCGTAAGAAGAAATTCCCGGTAACCACTCTTTTGAGAGCAATCGGATTCGATTCAGATAAGACTATCCTGGATATCTTCGATCTGGCTGATGAAATCGAAGCCACCGAAAAATCTCTGGAAAAGGCTATTGGCCGTAAACTGGCAGCGCGTGTTTTGCGCAGCTGGACAGAGGATTTCGTGGATGAAGATACCGGTGAGGTAACCACCATCGAACGTAACGACATTATCCTGGAAAGGGATGTGGTACTCGATGAAGAAAATATTCAGCTCATTCTTGAAGCTGGAATGGATTCCGTTATCCTTCAGAAAGAAGATATCGACCTGGATTATTCTGTAATTTTCAATACCCTGCAGAAAGATCCTTCCAGTTCGGAAATGGAGGCGGTTACCTATATCTACCGCCAATTGAGAAGTACTGATCCACCTGATGAGGAAACAGCTCGTGGTATCATCGATAAGTTGTTCTTCTCAGATAAGCGTTATAACCTTGGTGAGGTAGGTCGTTATAAGATCAACCGTAAACTGGGTAACGAAACGCCAAAAGAGATTCAGGTATTGACGAAGGAGGATATTATTTCCATCGTGAAATATCTCGTTCGCCTGATGAACCAGAAGGCAGAAATCGATGATATTGACCACCTGAGTAACCGTCGTGTACGTACGGTAGGTGAGCAGTTGTTCGCTCAGTTCGGTGTAGGTCTTGCCCGTATGGCACGTACCATCCGTGAGCGTATGAACGTTCGTGACAATGAGGTGTTTACGCCAATTGATCTGATCAACGCGCGTACCTTATCCTCAGTGATCAATTCTTTCTTCGGAACCAGCCAGTTATCACAATTCCTGGACCAGACCAACCCGCTTTCTGAGATCACGCACAAGCGTCGTATCTCAGCCCTGGGGCCTGGTGGTCTTTCCCGTGAGCGTGCAGGTTTTGAGGTTCGTGACGTTCACTACTCCCACTACGGCCGTCTCTGTACCATTGAGACTCCTGAGGGACCGAATATTGGTCTGATCTCCACACTTTGCGTACACGCGAAAGTGAACAAAATGGGATTCCTCGAAACACCTTATCGTAAGGTGGTTAAAGGGAAAGTAGATGTGAAGAACCTTGCAGAATACCTTTCTGCAGAAGGAGAAGATTACAAGCGTATCGCCCAGGCGAACGCAGCCATCAATAACGAAACCGGAGCATTCCTCTCAGACAGGGTTAAGTGTAGAGAGCATGGTGACTTCCCGGTATTGCAGCCGGAGGACATCGAATACATGGATGTGGCACCTAACCAGATCGTTGGGGTTTCCGCATCGATGATTCCTTTCCTTGAGAATGATGATGCCAACCGTGCCCTGATGGGATCGAACATGCAGCGTCAGGCAGTTCCGCTGATCAAGCCTAACTCACCGATCGTGGGTACAGGTCTGGAAGGAAAAGTTGCCCAGGATTCAAGAATGCTGATCAATGCAGAGGGTGAAGGAGTTGTAGAATATGTGGATGCCAATGAGATCGTTATTCGTTACGACAGAACAGAAGAAGAGCAGTTGGTTTCTTTCGAAGACAACCGCAAATCATATAAACTGACCAAGTTCCGCAGGACAAACCAGGGAACTTGTATCAATCTTAAGCCAATCGTTCGCCGTGGTGACCGTGTTTACAAGGGCATGATCCTTTGTGATGGTTACGCTACCCAACAAGGAGAGTTGGCACTCGGACAAAACCTCAAAGTGGCCTTCATGCCGTGGAAAGGTTACAACTTCGAGGATGCCATCGTACTTTCAGAGCGTGTGGTAAGAGAGGATGTCTTTACTTCACTCCATATCGAACACTTCGAACTCGATGTTCGTGATGCCAAATTAGGAGAGGAAGAATTGACCAATGATATTCCGAACGTAAGTGAGGAGGCTACCAAAGACCTCGACGAAAACGGAATCATCCGTATCGGAGCATGGGTCAAAGAAGGAGATATTATTATTGGTAAGATCACTCCTAAAGGAGAAACGGATCCGACTCCGGAAGAAAAACTGCTTCGTGCAATCTTTGGAGACAAGGCCGGTGATGTAAAAGATGCTTCCCTGAAAGCACCTCCATCAACCAAAGGTGTGATCATCGGTAAACAATTGTTTGCCCGTGCCAAGAAAGATAAAGTTCAGAAAGAGCAGGAAAAAGAAATGCTCACCAAACTGGACGATGAGCACAAGATTGCACTCAATGAGTTGAAGACCATTTTGATCGATAAACTCATTGTTTTGCTGGAAGGAAAAACTTCCCAGGGAGTTAAGAGTATTTACAACGAACCATTGATTGATGATGGCGCCAAATTCAACATTGGCCTGCTGAGAGATATCGATTTTGGAACTGTTGATTACAGCAACTGGACAGAGGACGAAAATGTCAATAGTTTGATTGCCAGGTTATTGCACAACTACAGTATCAAGTTCAATGAGGAAGTGGGACGTTACAAGCGTGAGAAATTCAACATCAGTATTGGTGATGAGTTGCCGGCAGGAGTACTCAAACTCGCTAAGGTTTACATGGCTAAAAAGCGTAAGCTCAAAGTAGGTGATAAACTTGCAGGGCGCCACGGTAACAAAGGTATCGTATCAAGGATCGTGCGTATGGAGGATATGCCATTCCTCGATGATGGAACTCCTGTTGATATCGTTCTTAATCCGCTTGGTGTACCTTCCCGTATGAACCTCGGACAGATTTTCGAGACGGTATTGGGATGGGCAGGTGAAAAACTGGATATGAAATTCGGTACACCGATCTTTGACGGAGCCAGCCAGGATGAAATCGAAGGGTACATCCAACAGGCGAATCTGCCAAGCCTTGGACAGACTTACCTCTATGATGGTGAAACCGGTGACCGTTTCCACCAGCAGGCTACGGTTGGGGTGATTTACATGCTTAAATTATCTCACATGGTCGATGATAAGATGCACGCCCGTTCAATTGGGCCTTACTCATTGATCACTCAGCAGCCGTTAGGTGGTAAAGCACAGTTCGGTGGACAGCGTTTTGGTGAGATGGAGGTTTGGGCACTTGAAGCCTTTGGTGCTGCCAATATCCTTCAGGAGTTGCTCACGATCAAGTCTGATGATATCAGCGGTCGTGCAAAAGCTTATGAAGCCATCGTTAAAGGTGACAACTTACCTGAGCCGAATATTCCTGAATCATTCAACGTATTGTTGCATGAGTTGAGAGGTTTGGCCCTGGATGTAAAGTTTGACTAAATATTGATTATCAATAAGATATAAATAATTTTTTCTATGCCTTTTAAAAAGAAAAGTCATATTCAATCTCAGCAGTTTGAATCGATCACCATTACTTTGTCCTCACCGGATGAAATTCTGGAACGTTCATATGGTGAGGTTTTGAAACCGGAAACCATTAACTACAGGTCTTATAAACCGGAGCGTGACGGATTGTTCTGTGAGCGAATCTTCGGACCGGTGAAAGACTATGAATGTTATTGTGGGAAGTACAAGCGTATCCGTTATAAAGGAATCGTGTGTGACAGATGTGGTGTAGAGGTAACGGAGAAGAAAGTACGTCGTGAACGTATGGGACACATCAAATTGGTTGTGCCTGTAGTTCATATCTGGTTCTTCAAATCTTTGCCAAACAAGATCGGATACCTGCTTGGGCTCTCTTCCAAAAAACTGGAGAGCATCATATATTATGAGCGCTATGCAGTGATTCAGCCGGGTGTGAAAGAAGAGGATGGAATTGCAAGACTGGATCTTTTAACTGAAGAAGAATACCTCGATATTCTGGATACACTTCCGCCGGAAAATCAGATGCTGACGGATGATGATCCAAACAAATTTGTTGCCAAAATGGGGGCAGAGGCCGTTAAGGACCTTCTGGAAAGCCTCAAATTGGATGAGTTATCATTCGCTTTGCGTCACCAGGCAGCTAATGAGACTTCTCAGCAACGTAAATCTGAAGCCCTCAAGCGCTTGCGTGTAGTGGAAGCTTTTAGAGATGGAATGTCTCGTATTGAGAACAGACCTGAATGGACTGTAATTCAGTATTTGCCAGTTGTGCCGCCTGAGTTGCGCCCATTGGTATTGCTGGATGGTGGACGATTTGCAAGTTCTGACCTCAACGACCTCTATCGTCGTGTGATCATTCGTAACAATCGTCTGAAGCGTCTGTTGGAGATTAAAGCTCCTGAGGTGATCCTCAGAAATGAGAAGAGGATGTTGCAGGAATCTGTGGATTCTCTGTTTGATAACTCCCGTAAATCCAACGCAGTTAAAGCGGAAGGTGGCCGTTCACTCAAATCCTTGAGTGATATCCTCAAAGGAAAGCAAGGTCGTTTCCGTCAGAACCTGTTGGGTAAACGTGTGGATTACTCCGGTCGTTCAGTGATCGTGGTAGGTCCTACGCTTCAGCTCCACGAATGTGGATTGCCAAAAGGAATGGCTGCAGAGCTGTTCAAGCCATTTGTGATCCGTAAGCTGATTGAGAGAGGTATTGTTAAGACGGTTAAGTCTGCGAAGAAACTGGTAGATCGTAAAGATCCTGTGATCTGGGAGATTCTTGAAAATATTTTGAAAGGTCACCCGATCCTGCTCAACCGGGCTCCTACGCTGCACAGATTGTCGATCCAGGCTTTCCAGCCTAAGATGATCGAAGGAAAGGCGATTCAGTTGCACCCGCTTGTATGTGGTGCCTTCAATGCCGACTTTGATGGTGACCAGATGGCGGTACATGTACCGTTAAGTCAGTCCGCTATTCTTGAAGCTCAGGTGTTGATGCTTTCTTCTCACAATATGTTGAACCCGCAAAATGGTTCTCCGATTACCCTTCCTTCACAGGATATGGTTCTCGGATTATACTATATTACTAAAGAGAGATTGTCGACGGAGGATGAAAAAGTTTTGGGAGAAGGACAGCGTTTTTACTCACCTGAAGAGGTGATGATCGCATATAATGAGAATCGTTTGGATCTGCATGCCAAGATTCAGGCTCGTGTGAATATTGAGGATGAGGAAGGGAATCTTGTTTCTAAATTGACAGAAACTACCACAGGCCGAGTATTATTCAATGCCATGGTACCTGAAAATATTCCATTCATCAACGAATTGCTGACGAAGAAGAACCTTCGTAAAATTATCGGTGATGTTTTGGAAAGAACAAGCTTTGCTGAAACTGCCTTGTTCCTGGATGCCATCAAAGAGATGGGATTCTACTGGGCATTTAAAGGAGGGCTGTCTTTCAACCTGGGAGACCTGATTACTCCAACAGTTAAGCAAAACGTACTCGAAGAAGCTCAGTCTGAAGTTGATGATGTTTGGGATAACTACAACATTGGTTTGATTACCAATAATGAGCGTTATAACCAGATCATCGACAAATGGACTTTTGCAGATAACAGGATCACAGATAACCTGATGAAAGAACTTGCGGAGCATAAGCAAGGTTTCAACTCGGTTTATATGATGCTGGACTCGGGGGCTCGTGGTTCCAAGCAGCAGATCAAGCAGCTTTGCGGACTTCGTGGACTGATGGCCAAGCCGAAAAAATCCGGTGATTCCGGTGGGGCGGTTATCGAAAACCCGATCCTTGCGAACTTTGTGGACGGACTTTCAGTACTCGAGTACTTTATCTCTACCCACGGTGCGCGTAAAGGTCTTGCGGATACGGCCCTGAAAACGGCCGATGCGGGTTACCTTACCCGTCGTCTTGTTGATGTAGCTCAGGATGTTGTGGTTATGGAAGACGATTGTACCACGCTTCGTGGAAAGGAAACCACAGCTTTGAAAGAGAATGATAAAGTTGTTGAGGACCTTGCTTCAAGAATTGCTGGACGTTACCTGCTGCAGGATGTTATGCATCCGGAAACAGGAGAGCCTATCTTGAAAGCTGGTGAATATATCGATTCAAAAACTGCAGCTTTTATCGAAAAAGTTGGTGTTGAATCTGTATACATCCGTTCCGTACTTACCTGTGAAACCCGCAGGGGAGTATGTGCGAAATGTTACGGTAAGAACCTCGCCACAGGAAGAATTGCAGAAGAAGGAGATGCTGTTGGTATTATTGCTGCACAGTCTATCGGTGAGCCAGGTACCCAGTTGACCCTGCGTACCTTCCACATTGGTGGTGTGGCTTCGGTATCCAAAACAGAATCTGAGTTGGTTTCCAAGTTTGAAGGTAAGGCTGTATTTGACAGTATAAAGACAACAGAACGTATTGAGGATGACGGAAGCAAGACTTTGGTTGTTCTGTCACGTACTGGTGAATTGCGCATTACGGATGACGAGAGTGGAAGGATTTTGGTTACTCACCATATTCCTTACGGATCGACTTTACATATAAAGGAAAATGCTACGGTTAAGAAAGGTGATTTGATCTGTGAGTGGGATCCGTTTAATGCTGCGATTATTTCTGCAACGGCAGGTATCGTTAAATTTGAAGGACTCCAGGAAGGTATCAGTTACCGGGTGGAACGTGACGACCAGACAGGTTATGAGGAGATTGTGATCGTAGAATCCAAGAATAAGCGAATTATTCCAACCATCAAGATCCTGAGTAAGGATGGAGAGGAATTACACTCTTACAACCTTCCTGTGGGTGCCCACGTGGCCGTTGAAGAAGGCAGTGAGGTGAAAGGTGGTCAGATCATTGTGAAGATCCCTCGTCAGATGGGTAAGATCGCGGATATCACGGGTGGTCTTCCACGGGTAACCGAGTTGTTCGAAGCGCGTAATCCTTCTAATCCGGCGACGGTTTCCGAGATCGATGGTGTGGTTTCCTTTGGTCCTAAGATCAAACGTGGTAACCGTGAAGTAATCATCACAGCAAAAGATGAACAGCGTCGTAAATACCTCGTGAGTTTGTCCAAGCACCTGCTCGTTCAGGAAGGTGACTTCGTTCGCGCGGGTACTGAATTGTCTGATGGAGCAACAGCGCCTAGGGATATTTTGAATATCAGTGGTCCGTTTGCGGTACAGGAGTATCTGGTTAACGGTGTACAGGATGTTTACCGTTCCCAGGGTATTACCATCAACAACAAACACATTGAGGTAATCGTACGTCAAATGATGCGTAGAGTTCAGATCGAAGATCCGGGAGATACGAGCTTCCTCGAAGGGGAACCAGTTGAAAAGTACCACTTCTTCGAAATGAATGACTGGATCTTTGATAAGAAAGTAGTAACCGATGCTGGAGAGTCTAACAGGCTCAAGCAGGGACAATTGGTGTCTTTACGTCAGTTGAGAGAAGAGAATTCTTTCCTCAAGCGTAATGACAGGAAAGTCGTGACTTTCCGTGATGCAGTTCCGGCTACTTCAAGTCCGCTGCTGCTTGGTATTACCAAGTCCTCTTTGGGTACTCCAAGCTGGATTTCAGCGGCTTCTTTCCAGGAAACGACCAAAGTATTGAGTACCGCTGCGATCGGTGCCAAGCAGGACTTCCTGATGGGGCTCAAAGAAAACGTTATCATTGGAAAACGTATCCCGGCAGGTACCGGTTTGAAAAAGTACAAAGACCTGTTTGTAACTACAGTTGAAGCGCAGGAGGCTTATGAAGCCAGACACGCTCACGTTGAAGAAGAAGAATTTGAAGATTAATTATCTTCAACTTTAAGAATATTTGAATTGAAAAGCCCTTGTCCGGATGTCCGGGCAAGGGCTTAATTTTTTCCAAAATGCCCAAAATTCATGCACCTCTAGGGTTCTGTTTTTTCGACTAATTATTTTTTGTATGTAAAGTTCTGGTAACCTTTGTCATCCTTAATAGTGATTTTTGTTACTATACTTCCAAAATTCATTTCTTAATTTTGCATATGATCTATGTTGAATAAATACGATAAGTGTCTGAAAAATTAAATATCAAGGCCATTTTTATGCTGGCAGTATTCCTTCCAACATTTTTTGTGCAGTCCTGGAAGGTGACACTTGTGTATGCCTGGTATTATTCCAACAGAGATAAAATAGCCGAAAAATTTTGTGAAAACCTGGATAGACCGGAATTGATGTGTTCAGGAAAATGTCATTTGTCCAAAGTGATCGAAGATGTGAAAGAGGATCGTGATCAGTGGAAGAAAAACGCTCAACGATCCATTGATGAAAGAACTATCAACCTGTTTCATCCAAAACAGCACCCCTCAACAATAAAATTATCTGACCTCCTGGCAGATGACGGGGATTTTTATTATCAGGAACCCTTTTCTGATCCGGAACAACCTTCTGTTTTTCACCCTCCTAAATATGGTTTAGCCATCTAAACATTATTCTGTTTTCTGGTGAAATTTCGTGCTTGTGTTTGCAGTTACCTACCTATGTCAAACCTAATGTTTTTCTATAGGAAGGAGTGTAGAAGTAAACCAGGTCGAATGCTTTCGAACGATTTATTGTGGAAGTGGACCAAAGAAAGCATAACCATAAAGGTTAAGATGCAACCGAACAATGCGTCTGTCTGCTCTTCCATGATGTTTAACGGTACTGTATTTAATACCAGCTATTATGGGAACTCATAATGGTTTTGGATTAATCGTTGGTTAAAATGATGATGTAACCGGGTATTTCCGGTGACGTTAGCATTTGCATTTCAACACATTTAAACCATATTAATTTAAAAATCATGATTAAAAATATTTTTCTTTTTTCTGCTTTTCTACTGATTAGCCTCGGGGTTTTTGCCCAAACCGCAAATACCCTCGAAGGGATTGTTTTCGAGAATCAAAGTAACGAACCTGTTTCGCAGGCACTGGTAGTCATAAAAGGCACAACAACATCAACTTTAACAGACGATAAGGGCCAATTTAAACTTGAAGTGGCCACGGGTGAGGTAATTACGGTTTGGGTGTCTCATTTGGGATATAAGGATTTTGAAATAGAGATAAAAGCTTCAGAATATCTCAAGATCGGTCTTGAAATCCTGCCGGTAATTACAGAGGAGATTTTGGTTTCGGGCAACTCTATGCGCGAAGTGGCTCAATCTACTATAATAAAAAATGAAGTAAGGATGACAGGAAAGCAAAAAAATGTAGCTGACCTTTTCATTGGTGTCAATGGATTTAATGTCATCAAAAGAGGAGGTTATGCAATGGATCCTGCTTTCCGCTCCTTTAAATATGAGCAATTGAACATCCAGGTAGACGGTGGAACGAAAGTAATGCATGCATGTCCAAACCGGATGGATCCCATTACTACCCATGTCATGTCCGAAGAAATAGAACGGATCGAATTAATCAAAGGACCTTTCAGTATGAGGTTCGGACCCAATTTTGGAGGAGTCATCAATTTGATCACCCAGAATACCCCAACGAAGAGTGATTATGGATTCCACGGTGGAGTGCATGCCGGTTATGAATCCAATGGAAATGGTAAACTCCTAGGTGTTTCGCTGAGTAATGCTTCTGAGAAATATGATATTTCCGTAACCGGCGAGATCCATGATTTTGAAGACTATACAGATGGTCATGGAGAGGTGGTTCCTTCCGGGTTCAAATCCTATGACTATTCTGCCAAAGTTGGTTTAAATCCGGGGAAAGACCAACGAGTACAGGTACTCTGGCGTCAATCCTATGGAAAGGATGTCAAGCATGCCGGGCTGCCAATGGACACTGAACATGACAACAGTAGTGTACTCAGTGTAGACTACAAAAAACAAAATATCACAGAGAAGTTATATGCCATCAGTGCAAAGGGCTATTATTCGTATGTCGATCATCTGATGACTAATGAAAACAGGCCAAATTTTGGAATGGTATTCGCTTCTTCTCCTGTATTTGCTACAACATATGGGGGGAAGTTTGAACTAACTTTACTGCCCACAAAAAAAATGATTCTTTATGCTGGTATTGATTTAAATACCATTGCCAGAGAAGGTGATCGTACCCGAACGGTAAAGCGAAACATGATGAATCCGGAGATTGTATTTGATCCTCCGAAAGTATTTGTCGATTTAATATGGCAGGATGCGATATTGGCAGATTATGGAGTATTTGGTGAGACCAAGTTTTTACTGAATCCCAAAATGACGCTTGCCGCCGGTACCCGTTTGGACTATGTCGTTAGTGAAGCCGCGGCACCTGCAGCTGATTTTAAAGCGCTGTATCCGGATCTTGATAAAAAGCAGGAAGTCAATATTAGTGGTAGTTTGACCTTGGATTATGCTTTTGGTGCCAAAACCAAGCTTCAGTTGGCCGTGGGAAGAGGAGTCCGGGCGGCAAACATGATGGAACGATATGTCAATCATTTTTCCATCAATGTTGATCCTTATGAATATGTAGGTAACCCTGAACTTAAACCGGAAGCGAACCACCAGGTGGAGCTATCACTGGAGGGTGAGGTGAGCAAGGTAGTTTACGGGGCCAGTATTTTCTATTCCTACATTACCAATTTCATCACCGGAGCGATTGATACGACAATTTCACGAAAGTTTTCTCCATGGCTGGAGCCTAAGAACGCCAAGAGGTTTCAGAATGTTGATGTAGCTACACAGGCAGGAGTGGAGTTTTTTGTGGGCGTGAGTATTGTTGATGGTTTATCAGCCAGGGCAGAAGTGTCTTACACCAAGACAAAAAACGTCGATTTTGATGAACCATTACCATTGATCTCTCCTTTTACCACACTGGCTTCTGTAACCTATCAAAGAGAGAAATTCTGGTTGGATTTAAGAGGAAGGTTTGTTGCTGAACAAAATGAAATCGCCAAATCATTTGGTGAAACAGTGACGCCTGCTTATAAAACTTTTGACTTCCGAGCCGGAGTAAAACCGTTTAAAGGAATGACAGTTGGCATCGCTGTTCAAAATATATTTGATGAAGCTTACTATGATCATCTGTCTTTTGGGTACAAAAACTCAGATACCAATAGCGGCAGGATTTATGATCCGGGAAGGAACTTTACCGCTTTTTTTAAATATAAGTTTTAAAGTAAAAAAGCTAAATAGTTCTTCTTTTTTCATTGATAACCATTTAGTATGCGGGGATTTTTGAAAATACAAATAAAACAAAAGGGGACCAATTCATGTAATATAGGTTTCTGAAAATCAACTGATTGGAAAAACTATAATGTTGTGTTTTTAAAAATTACCGCCTAAATAAAGATATAACGTTTTGAAATATTCGAGGGGAAGTTGGCGACATGGCCGGCTTCCCTTTTTTACACAACTTCTACATTCAGTGGTCGATATAAGGGGTGTTCAGAAAAATTTGTAGTTATAAAATATTCAGGAAAATGTAGTCAGATTGCTAAGCCGACTGTAAGGAGGATTGGTAAGCTGACGGATGACAAAGAGAAAATACCTTCGAAACCGGCTTAGCAATCCTTTTATTTTTCTATGTAATTTTTTCCCCTAATTCGCTATTCGATACCTTGCCTGCTATCGCAGGAAGGCAGGTGTAGAAGCTAACAAGTAACATCCATTTTGAAAAATCATCGATCAAAATGCAAAGCCAGCCAAATACTAGGCTCCTGCTCATCCGTCCATTCCACCCGATGCCTGATATGGGCCGGAAGCATAATATAATCACCGGGTTCTAAAGAAATGATATCATCTTCACCTTCAATTTTCAGTCCGGCACTTCCGGAAAGTAAAACAACCCATTCGTCTCGCTCCTGATCGTACCATTCTCCCGGTGGGGTGGCTTGTCCGGTAGAGATAATTCTTTCGAGCTTAAATGCATTGTTTTCCTGTAATGTTTGAAATACTTCTTTCTTTGGATCAGGAGGGAGGCTTGCAAAGAGATTGTTAATATTAAGGTGACCGGACATTTTTGCGTTTTTTTATGGATTTTGAAAGGAAATGGCTCCAAAGTAAACAATTGAAACCTAAAGGTGTTGAATTTTTCGTAGTATTGTTTCGGGGAAACCCTGTAACGAAATTATTTTAATTAACTTTTACTATCAATTTTCAAACCAAACTTTTTTATGATGAAAAGACAGTTTATTGTTTTATTATCTCTCGTGGTTTTTTTGGCTACTGCATATTCAGTAAATGCACAAATTAACACACCTCGCCCTAGTCCTACTGCTGAATTGACACAGGAAGTAGGTCTGACAAAAGTAACGATCAACTACTCACGCCCTGGCGTAAAGGGACGTACGATTTTTGCTGCTGATGGACTGGTACCTTTTGGCAAACTGTGGCGTTTTGGAGCCAATAGCGCTACAAAAATTTCTTTTAGCGATGATGTAAAAATTGCAGGAAATGAATTGAAGGCAGGTGCTTATGCGATCCTGGCGACTCCCGGAGCTGAAAAATGGACCTTTAACTTCTATACCTACGAAAGTGGGAACTGGGGATCTTACGTTGAAAAAGATCCGGCTGTTTCTGTTTCTGCAAAGGCTTATCAGTTGCCGGAAGGAGTACATGTGGAAACTTTTTCTTTGGATATCAATAATATCAAGAATACCTCTGCAACTTTGGATATGGTTTGGGCAGGTACCTATGTTGCCGTTCCAATAGAAGTTTTTGTTGACGAACGTGTTGAAAAGGACATCGCCAGAGTATTGGCAGGACCTTCTGCTGGAGATTACTATGCTGCAGCTTCCTACTACCACGAAGCAGGGAAAGACCTGAATAAAGCACTCGAATGGATTCAGAAAGCTACGCACGTAGAAAACCCAAGGTTCTGGCAGGTAAGACGTGAAGCCCTTATCCTGGCTGATCTGGAAAGATTTGACGAAGCTGTCAAAGCGGCTAAGAAATCATTGGAACTGGCCCAGAAAGCTGGTAATGATGACTATGTAGCTATGAACAAGAAGAGTATCGCTGAGTGGGGTAAGAAGTAATATTCTGGTTTCAGGTTTCTTGTTACAAGTTGCCAGTTAATAACCAGTAACCAGAAACCAGTAACCAGAAACTGAATCACTTTTGATATTCATAGCATCCAATATCGGATGCATCTATGCGGGGATTTCCTTCGATGTCGAGGGGAATCCCCGTTAAGTTTAACCCCTTGTCAATTGCGATAGATAAGGTATCCAAATGAAAATCATCTTCTGACCTGTCGGCAAACAGTGCATCATCCAGTTCAGGATTGATACAGTTAAAGCAGATCGTTTCAAAAAAGTCACTGTATATACCATCCTGGGAAGTAGTTAACAGGTCATCAACACGGGTAATGCAATTGCGGAAACTTACTACAAAGGCAGTTGGATCCTCTCGCTCAAACCAGTCAGAGAAAATAATATGATCTCTGCGTGAACCGGTGGCTATGGAATTGATCATACTGAACTCAAGGCGGTTTTGGTCCCACAGCAAGCAATTACCATCCTGGTCATACTGCAGGCAGGCCCAATTGGTCATCGCTAAAGCTGGATTGTCGGTTCCAAAATTGGCAATGGTGCAGTGTTCAAAACTGTATTCTCCACCGTAACGAAGTTCGACCGAGTTACTGCCATTATTGAAGACCAAACAATTTTGCGCATTTATCGCGCTATGATAGGCGATCAGCGCACTGCTGGCTGTATTGTAAAATTGGCTATTGTTTAGATTTACTGTTGCCAGAGAATCCACAAAAAGGCAGAAGGTGCTGTTTTTAATAGTGGTAAAATCAAACGAATTGCCGGTAGAGCCTTTCCCCAGGAATATTCCATACCATTGTGCCGAAACTTCACTAAACCCTTCCTCCAGTCGGTCGCCCTGAATAATAATAGGATCTTCCAGTGTACCATTGGCTTCGATGCTGGCACTTTCGGTAATATAGAGAATACCATCATTGAAAACGCCAAAATCTTCATTTTGGGCAATGCCACCATGTACATAAATGTCCGTTCCTGGCGGTAGTTTTAAGTCCAGAAGATAGAGGAAAATTTCCCCGTAAAAAACATAAGGTCGTGGATCGTCCAACGTCCATTCTCCTCCGGGGCAATCAAAATCTGTGGGTTGTACATTGGTTTCCATACCAGAGTCATCGATTTCGAAAGTGTAAATTTTTCCGTCTTCACATTTGTAATTGGTTCTAACGCCTTTATTGAACCGGCTGGGTAAATAAACGGCATTTTGTCCCCAGGCTTCAAGGTAGACTTGTTGTGTATTTCCGTTGGTTTCAAAAATGACTTTGTCTTCAACAATAAAAGGACTGGCAGAAATTGGTTGATCCGGGTCAATGGTGACCTCCACGAAAATGTAGATGCTGTCATTGGGCCATATTTCAACAGATTCAGCCGAAGTCCCCGGGGTTCCGTCCACATTCATCCGGAATACAGAAGCAGAGTTGCCTTCTATTTGTACATTTGTTATGCGAATGGGCTGGTCGTATTCGTTATACACTTTAAAGGAGCGCGTTGCTGATCCCAGAGAGGTAAATACGGTGTCGAATCTCAAAGTGTCGAGGGAAAAGCTGAGTTTGGCACTGTTATCTGTGATAAAGTCTTCCGTTTTGTTACAGGAAGCAAGGAAAAAAGCGGATAACAAGAGCGCACCAATAATCGTGGAGTATTTCATTTTTCTGTAGTATTGTCGTAATAAAGCTTCGCAAATATACACAAAGATCAATCAGATGGAATTTTAAACATGCTCTAAACGTTTAAACCATTGGTTTTGTGTACCTTTGTGGGCTTTTTTAACTTAGTACCTCAAATAGTTAAACTTATGGGAAGTATTGTTGCCATCGTGGGAAGACCCAATGTAGGGAAATCAACGCTCTACAACAGGTTGATAGGAGAGCGGCAGGCCATCATTGATGATATCAGTGGTGTGACTCGTGACCGCCAGTATGGGAGTTGTACCTGGAATGGTAAGACTTTTACCGTCATTGATACCGGCGGATTCGTAAAAGGTTCAGATGATGTTTTTGAAAAGGCCATCCGGTCCCAGGTGCATATTGCCATGGATGAGGCGGGTGTGATCATTTTCATGGTCGATACGACAACGGGCATTACTGACCTGGATGAAGAAGTTGCACGTATGCTTCGCCGTTCCGATAAAGAAGTTTTCCTGGCGGTGAACAAGGTCGATAATCATGCCAGGATGATGGAAGCGAATGAGTTCTGGGGACTGGGTTTTGAGCAAACCTTCTTCCTTTCCTCCATGACGGGAAGTGGTACCGGTGAATTACTCGATGCGGTGACAGAGAAAATTGAAGATGAGGTCAGACTGGATACGGATATCCCCAAATTTGCTATTGTCGGACAGCCCAATGTGGGGAAATCATCTCTGACCAATGCCCTGCTGGGGCAGGAACGTAATATTGTTACCGATGTAGCCGGAACTACCCGTGATTCCATTCACACTAAATATGAAAAGTTCGGAAAAGAGTTCTACCTCATCGATACTGCTGGAATGCGTAAGAAATCACGCGTTCATGAGGACCTCGAATTCTATTCTGTGATGCGAGCTATTAAAGCCATCGATGAAGCAGATGTATGCATCATCATGATAGATGCTCAGACCGGAGTGGAATCTCAGGATATGAGTATCCTGAGACTGGCCCAGCGACGCAATAAAGGCATTGTGATCCTGGTCAACAAATGGGACCTGCTGGATAAGGAAACCAATACGGCCCGTGATTATGAAAGGGAGGTCCGGGAGAAGATCGCTCCTTTCAGGGATGTGCCGATTATTTTTGTTTCAGCCACTGAGAAGCAACGTATCTTCAAGGCTATTGAGGTAGCACTGGAAGTTTTTGAGAACAGGAACCGCAAAATCAAAACCTCCCACCTCAACGAGGTCATGCAGGAGGCCATCGAGCGTTACCCGCCACCGGCACATCGTGGTAAGTTTATCAAAATAAAATACGTTACCCAATTGCCGACGTATTTCCCGGCTTTTGCCTTTTTCTGCAGTAATCCAAAACATATAAAGGAGAGTTATAAAAACTATCTCGAAAATCAACTTAGAGAGCATTTCGATTTCACCGGAGTTCCTGTAAGTGTATTCTTCCGCAAGAAATAATTCATCCAGTGTTCAAAACAACCCATATAAAAGACCTGATCATTTTCGAACCTCGCATTTGGGAGGATGATCGTGGATATTTCTTCGAAAGTTATAATGAAAGGACCTTTGAAACCGCAGGTATCTTCGCCCGCTTTGTACAGGACAATCAGGCTAAATCGGTAAAAGGCGTTTTAAGAGGCTTGCATTACCAAACAGGGGAGTTCGCTCAGGCTAAACTGGTTCGGGTCATTGCAGGGGAAGTGCTGGATGTGGTAGTGGACTTGAGGCAGGATTCTGAAACCTATGGAGAATGGTACAGTATCCGGTTGAGCGCGGAAAACAAAAAGCAACTCTTTGTCCCACGCGGCTTTGCTCACGGTTATGTGGTTTTAAGCAATACGGCGGAATTCGCCTACAAATGTGATAATTTTTACTCCAGGGCTCATGAGGGAGGGATCATCTATAATGACCCTACTTTGAATATCGATTGGGAACTGGAGGGCATGGAATTTATCGTTTCCGATAAAGATTTGGCTCTGCCGAAGTTTGGGGAGCATTCTAAGCTGTAAGGGTTTAACCGCAAGGACGCAAGGAATGCGCCAAGTTCACAAAGAAAAGGCAATACTTTGTGTTAACAATTATTTTTGGCTTATCCTACATTTCTGTGTTAATAAAAACCTGGATAAAGCTGTTACGCAAAGTTTCGCAAAGAAGCGCAAAGTTTCGCAGAGAAGAATTGACCTTCAAGCCAAAATTGTTCGTGTTATTTCCATTTTCACCATCATTTGTGCATTTGTGGTTCTCAAATCACACCACGGGAAAATTCTTCATCATCCGGTCCAGGATGTGGTATACGGCCGGGCAGTACATGGAGTTGGCTGCATGTACCGTCAGGTTTTGTGAGAATTCGAAATTATTGGTATGCGGATATTCCCTGCAGGCTTTAGGACGGATTTCATAAATGGAACAGGAGTTGTCTTCTTCCAGGAAAACACAAGGTGTAGAATTCAACACCGAATCCCCGTCATCATCTTTTGTTACATATTTGGAAGTAAATTCATCCGGACTAACTTTAAGATGTTTGGCAATCCGGGCGATATCCTCTTCATTGATCATTGCCGGAATGGAGGTGCAACAATTGGCACAATCCATACAGTCAATAGATCTGAAAACTTCGTTGTGCATGCCTTCTGCCCATCGGTCGAGATGCTTGCCATGTAATTGTCGTAGCTGGTTGACAAACTTCTTGTGCTTCTTTTTGGAGGAAGCTTTTTTATTGTTCCACTCTTGTATTAAATCACTCATTTTGGCAAAGATTATGAATACTGTTTTTTAGAAAAATAGTATTTATGGTTCATAATTATCCATCAATGCTCTCACTAACGGTAAGGTATCTGCAAAGGTACTGAATCGGTGGCCCACATCATCAAACCATTGTAGAAAATTGGCTTCCGGATATTCTGCCGGTAATAGGAGGTGGTCTAAAACATCATCATCTGTTGCCAGGAAAAAATTGAGGTTTTGTGGACGCTCCCGTTCTTTTGCCACAGATCGCATCTTTTCAAGGGTTGTCAGGTATTCACTTTTAAAATGATAATCCCTTCCTTTGGTCCAGGTTTTAAATTGTCCCACACCTCGATCATCCAGAGTGATATGGGGAGACATAGACGGATTGTAAAGAAAAGCAGGGCGGTTGAGCATCGTTCCAAAATACCATGCATAAAACCCTCCCAAAGAGGTACCTATGAAAAAGAGATTTCCCGGATCCTGGCCGATAAGCTGCCTGATGGCCTGTTGAACTAAAAACGGATCAGCTTCCAGGTCCGGAGTAAGTATCCGGTCGTTTGGGAATTCGGCCCGAAGGGCATCCGGTTTATATCCTATGCCATCACTGTTGAAACCGTGGAAGTAGAGAATTGTTTTTGTCTGCTGCAAAATGGAATTTTTGTTTTGCAGGCAAAGATATTTAACGAGCGTTACTTTTTTAAAAATAGACCATTTCATTTTATGAAGAAAATTACCAAATATTAGTTCAAAAAAACACCTTTTCCGGAAAGGAAAATTAATGCTTCGAAACGGGTACCGGAGGTGTTTATTTCATTATTAAAATTCAAAATGGCAAAACCCAATTTTCCGTATTTTTGTAGTAAAAGAAATAGCCTTTAAAATTATATTTTACAGCAGCTGTTTCATGCTTGCAAAGAGCAGACAGAAACCAAAAAGTGAAAACCCTTACCTGCATGAGGATAGACCTGAAATCCGTTCAACCTGAAATACAACACACTAACTGATACGTAAATCTTAACTGGTTTATTTTTTTGGCATTGGCCCTACGGGGTGTTTGCTCAACCGGATTGGTTGAGTTTGCATGGGTTTTGTTCGAGGATTTTGTAAATTGAACCTTAATAGAAATTCCAAACCCAAAGAAAATGAAACCTTGTCACATTTTTTATTGCTTCCTCTTAACCATTTTACCTTTTTATAGTTTTGCTCAATGGGTCAGTGTCGGCACAGGTATTAATGATACACAACTTCAGGTAAACAGCCTGGCAGTTGTTGACGAGAATATAGTCTGGGCGGTTGCAAGCCATTTTGATGATCCGGCAGGTTACCACTTTACCCGAACCCTGGATGGTGGGATTACCTGGCATCCCGGACAATTGCCAAATGTCGGGGATTATAGGGTGTTAAATATTTTTGCCTTGAGTGATAGTATTGCCTGGGTGATCATGAATACCAATAAAAAATCGAAGATCTTTAAAACCATTGATGGTGGCACAATGTGGGAGGAACAGTTCGGTGGATTTAATGAGGAAGACCAACATGTCTATACTCTGCATTTCTTTAACGAGTTGGAAGGAATTGCTTTTGGCGGTTATGGATTGATTTCTGAAGGGAATATCATGAAAATATTCCGTACTGACAATGGAGGGCAAAATTGGGATCTTATTGCACCGGAATTACTCCCGCCCCCCATGTTGCATGAAGAAGTCTTTCTTTATTCCGGCAATAATGCTTACGAGAGCAAAGGTGATACGCTTTGGTTTGTAACGGAAAGAAGTAGAATATTCAGAACAACAGACCGAGGTCAAACCTGGAGTGCGGTGAACGTTCCGGTATGGGCAGAAGTTCATCCTGCAGGATATTCGACCATAGCTTTTGAAAATTCACAAAGAGGATTATGCTTTACTTTTGAACCGGGATACGCAAAACAAACCAATGACGGAGGAGAGACGTGGGAATGGCAATTGTCTGATGACCTTCCCTTAACTAATATAGCCGCCGTGGAACACATACCCGGAACTGAAAATACCTATTTAGCTTTGTCTGGATTTCAATGGACGCCATTTTCGTCCAGGATGAATTATACGACTGACGGGGGAAGTTCCTGGAATAGTTTTTTTCCTGAACCTTGGTTTTTATGCCATCAATTCATTTCACCAACAGTTGGATTCGCCGGAGGCCCGGTTATATCGTCAACCGAAGGAGGAATTTATAAATGGACTGGAAACTGGCTGGATTCCACAAGTGTAAAGATCCCCGAACCGCAAATTCCGGAACCTTTCAACATTTACCCAAACCCAACTTCAGGAGAATTGATCGTAAAAGGAGATATGATAGATGAAACAACCCTTGTTGAAATATATAACACCAAAGGAATAAAATTAGAGTCTATTGAGATTTCTCCGGGAACAAATAGTGGATTGGATATCAACTTGGGCAGTATTAGTTCAGGGGTTTATTTCATCAAATTCACTGACATATCCGGCAATGTTTTTATGAAAAAAATTACCAAATATTAGTGCTAAAAACCACCTTGTCCTGCGCCAATTTTCCGTATTTTTGCAGTAAAGGAAACAGCCTTTAAAATTTAATTTTAGATCCGCTGTTTCAAGCTTTGAACACCTTAATCAAATAGCCAATATCTTCATCTGGCACCAATGACCTTTGGTGGCCATTTTCCAGCTATTTCTTGACCAGACATCAGTGACTTAGACTTTATTTAACTCACAATAAACTATTATATATGTTAAAGACAATTGGTCAACAAAAAGGTAGAAGATCCTGGGCGGAGCCCTGGAAGATCAAGATGGTAGAGCCTTTGGAAATGACAACGCCCAAGCAGCGCAAAAAAGCATTGAAAAAGGCTGGATACAATACATTTTTACTTAAATCCAAACACGTTTACATCGACTTGCTGACCGACAGTGGCACAAGCGCCATGAGTGACCGTCAGTGGGCCGGAATGATGCTGGGAGATGAATCTTATGCCGGCAGCGTCAATTTCTACAATCTGGAGAAGGCCATTAATAAGTATTATTCTTATAAATATCTGGTTCCAACTCACCAGGGCCGTGGCGCGGAGCATCTGATCAGCCAGACGATGATCAAACCGGGGCAGTTTGTTCCCGGAAATATGTATTTCACAACTACCAGATTACATCAGGAACTGGCAGGCGGCACCTTCGTGGATGTGATCATTGATGAAGCTCACGATCCCAATAGTGAACATCCTTTCAAGGGCAATATTGATCTCCAGAAACTCGAGGATCTGATCAAAGAACATGGAGCGGATAAAATAGCTTATGTCAGTCTTGCGGGTACAGTAAACATGGCTGGAGGGCAGCCGGTTAGTATGGAGAACATCAAAAGTCTTCGTGACCTTTGTGATAAGCATGGAATCCTGCTGTATCTGGATGCAACGAGATTAGTAGAGAACGCATGGTTCATCAAGCAACGTGAGAAAGGATATGCGGATATCAGTGTAAGGCATATTCTCAAAGAGTTTTGCAGTTATTCCGATGGTGCCTGGATGAGTGGAAAAAAGGACCACCTGGTGAATATTGGAGGTTGGGTCGCTGTGAATGATCCTGGGGTGTTCGATAAGTTGAGGAACCTGGTAGTTGTTTACGAAGGTTTACATACCTACGGAGGTATGGCTGGTCGCGATATGGAGGCAATGGCCATTGGTATACAGGAATCTGTTCAGGATGATCATATCCGTGCGAGAGTCGGGCAGGTAAGGTATCTTGGACAATTACTGGAAGATTGGAGTATACCAATCGTGAGACCTGTTGGGGGACACGCTATCTTCCTGGATGCCAAAGCGATTTATCCGCATATTCCGCAGGACCAGTTTCCTGCTCAGACGCTTGCTGCCAACATCTATCTGGATTCAGGGGTAAGAGGAATGGAAAGGGGAGTAGTCAGTGCCGGACGTGATCCTAAAACGGGAGATCACCGTTATCCAAAGCTTGAATTGATGAGGCTAACGATTCCTCGACGGGTGTATACAGAGGCCCATATGGATGTCATTGCCGAATCCGTTAAAGCAGTCTTTGACCAACGGGAATCCGCCAAAGGATTAAAGATGGTTTACGAACCTGCTTATCTGAGATTTTTCCAGGCGAGATTTGAGCCGATTAAATAAAACACTTTCATGTTAAAGGGAAGCGTATGTTTAGGGTCTAATTGAAGTTAGGCCCTAAATTTTTTCCCAATTCAGAACTTCAATAGCTTCTGATAGCCTTTTGCAGCCTTTTTACTTTTGAATTTGGTTAAATAGCGCTGGCTGCCAGATGAAAATTTGGTCAGAATTCAAAATATCCATACCTTTCACGCTTGAACATTTTTTATTTTGGCTAAAAACAAATTAACCATGAAGAAGATATTTCCAATTGCATTTATGTGCTGCCTGGCTTTGACCTTTTTTGCATGTCAAAACAACTCAGACAATGGGGCGCAATCAGATACCACTACTCCTGCAGCTACTACTCCGGTAACACCAAATTCACCTACTCCAAATCCAGCAACAACGATCACCACCAATTCAGGTGTGGAACATTATATTTGTCCAAACGGGCACGTAGGTTCAGGTGGAGATGCTCCGGGGTCTTGTTCCCAGTGTGGTGCAGAATTGTCTCATAACCAGGCATATCACAACCAAACTCAGAATACCACGCCTGCCAATACTAATTCTACCAGTCCGGTATTCCAGACTCAGCCTCAAACTACACAGCCGGCAGCTGCAAAAAATGCAGCCGGTGAATGGCATTATGTTTGCTCCGCTAATTGTGGTGGTGGTGCCGGTGCACAAGGTAATTGCCCAAATTGCGGCTCAGCTTTGAACCATAATCAGGCTTATCATAACTAAGCAGTCGGCTTTTTAGTGATAAAAAGTGATATTTGTCCAAGGACAGGTATCACTTTTTTTATTTAAAAAAATACAACGATGATCACCAAACCCACCCTCCTGCTCGATGAAAAAAGATGCCGCCGCAATATCCAATTTATGGCAGACAAATCCACACAAAATGAGGTAACCTTACGTCCGCATTTCAAAACCCACCAATCACTGGAAATCGGCCGTTGGTTTAAAGAGGCCGGAGTGGAAAAGATTACCGTTTCCAGTTTGGATATGGCTCAATATTTTTCGGAAGAATGGAATGATATCACCGTTGCCTTTCCTGTCAATATCCTGGAGATTGAAACCATCAATGAACTGGCCGAAAAGATTAACCTCAATGTTTTGGCAGAATCCACAGATACACTCAAATTCCTTTCGGAAAATCTCAATTCCAGGATTGGTTTTTTCATCAAAATAGATGTCGGCACCCACAGAACAGGAATTAATCCAGAGGACAAGTCAAAAATTGATGCCTTGCTTCAATTAGCAAAAAGCAGCTCCACAATTAACTTTACAGGTTTCCTTGCCCATGCCGGGCATACCTACCAATGCCGTAGCCAGGAAGCTGTTCAAAAGGTATGGGGTGAAACGATAGATATCATGAAAAGTCTTAAGGAATCATATCTGGACGAATATCCTGATCTTATTCTATCTGTTGGGGATACACCAGGGTGTAGTGTAGTGGATGATTTTTCAGGGGTTGATGAGATTCGCCCGGGCAACTTCGTATTTTATGACCTGATGCAGGTGCAGATCGGAGCAACCGATTTTGATCATATTGCCGTGGCCATGGCCTGTCCAATCGTAGCTATTCATGAGTCAAGAAATGAAATGGTCGTATATGGCGGCGGGGTTCATTTTTCCAAGGATCGCCTGGAGGATGAAGAACTCGGTACCATTTACGGCAAGGTCGTTGAGCCTACAGGAGGAAGCTGGGGAAAGGTCGTTCCCGGAATGTATATTCGAAGTTTGTCCCAGGAGCATGGGATAGTGGTTGCTCCACCGGAAGAATTATCAAAATATGAGATAGGTGATTATCTGGTCGTTTTGCCGGTGCATTCCTGTATGTCAGCTGATCTTTTTCGGAAATACCTCACCACTGATGGGAAATGGATAGAGGAATAAGTTCTCTTTTAGGTTATCCCAACCTTTTGGCATTGATATCTGTTGAATATCAAATCAAACCTTTAAAAATGAGAGTCTTTTTACCTATTCTGTTTTTGTTTTTCACCACATCATTAATTGCGCAGCAAGACATAATTTCCACTGATAAGGGAGATCTAACCTTGACACCAATCCTCCATTCAACAATGGTCATGGAGTGGAGTGGTAAAACCATTTACATTGATCCTTATGGTGGTGCGGAAAGATTCGAGGATTTCAAAGCTCCCGATCTTGTTCTGATAACGCATAAACATGGAGATCACCTCAATGTTAAAACGCTGGCTGGCCTGTCACTTGACAAGGCTGAATTGATCGCTCCACAATCGGTGATTGATGCCCTGGGAGAAATTTCATTTGGCAAGATTTCGGTTCTTAAAAACGATGAATCCGCCGAGACTCATGGTCTGAAAGTGACAGCAGTGCCCATGTATAATCTGCCTGAAACCGATGATTCTCGTCATCCCAAAGGCTGGGGAAATGGTTATGTCCTGAATATTGGCGGAAAACGTTTCTACATTTCCGGAGATACGGAAGACATCAAAGAGATGCGGCAATTGCCTGATATTGATTATGCTTTTGTATGTATGAATTTGCCATATACCATGGATATCCACCAGGCGAGTTCAGCTGTCCTGGAGTTTAAGCCCAAAGTAGTTTATCCTTTCCATTTTCGCGGTGGCGGAGGTAAATTCAGTGATGTGGAGGAATTCAAAAGGATAGTCAATGAGGGTGATCCAAGCATCGAAGTCAGGCTGAGGGATTGGTATCCGGAGAAGTAGGTAATTGGGGCATAGCCATTTGGGACAATTACATATGAAGTACCTACGGCACTTGGGTGGAGGTGCGCCTCCTGGCAAGGCACTTTGTGCCTTGTTACCGAGATTTGGTCCCTCTGGGACCTTTGGGATTAGTTCTGTTTCATATTGTCGAGGCACTTCTCCTTTATTGGAATTTTGATCTATTTGAGGCCAAAGTCCCATCGGGACGGCCTATTGGTAATATCTAATCTGCTAGATAACTTCAAGTGCCGTAAGTACGTCCTATGTGTTTTTAAGCCTGGAATCAATCATCAAAAATGAATAATTTCTTATGTATTTCTGCCAACAATTGAATCCTATTACCAAAAGACTGCAGTGAAAAATTACCTTGGATTATTATTGATTCCTTTCTTTTTGAGTTTGGGTGATATTTATGCTCAGGATACGCCTACCCAAAGTATTAGAGCAATAAGGGGAGATTCCTCCTATTGGTACAACGCTCAGCGAGGACTTAGGGAAAAATTCGATTTACCTGATTTTTTAACTTCCACAGACGAATTCAATTTCCGGTTCTGGAACCATAACCAGATAGTCACAATTCAGAAGAATGGTGAAGACTATAAAGGTGAGGTTATTAATTATATTTTCCAATATCAGGAAAGCCGCTCCGAATTTCACGATACTTTATATCAACGGTCAGCATTGAGTTCTGAAACAGTCAAGATGTTATATGATCATTTGATTGGCTCTGATATATTGGCTTTACCTTCTGACAAGGGTGTCAAAGGATGGCAATTTGGCTTGGATGGGAGGTCCTATGTTTTTGAGTTTACTGATTCAGGACAATATTATTTCAATACATATTGGTCTCCGGCTATTCAAGATTCATTAGAGGAAGCTGTAGTGGTAAAAAACGTTGCGAAATATTTTTCAGATACACTTGGGTTGAAAAATGGATTCCGGCAATTTCAATCCACATTGCCAAATCGGTATTGCTACTTATACGGAGGGTATTATTCAATGTGTTATGTTTCGAATACCATTAATGTGGGATATTTGGGTTCAGCCAGACTTCCTTCGGGCATTTCATTTTCTTCCGTAAATAGTTATTTGGGGAAGGCAAACTTAAACGTATGGTTAATTTCTTCTTATCAGTTTGGCAGAGGTAAAAGCCATGACTTCTCTCTTGAGTTGGGAAAATCAAACTTGTTTTTCAAGCGAAAAGTTAATGTTTGGGATGGTATCACTTATAACTACAGGAACCGGAATTTATCCTATTTAGATGTCCAAAATGTTTATGAAGGTCATAAACTAATGTATCGTATTTTAGTGAGAAATAATTGGACTTTTGGAGCGGGGTTGGATGTTAATGAAACAAGGAAACTAAATGCGGGAGGAATCATTTATGCACATAAAAATTTTCAGAGGGTAAACCTTTCCTTTTCCGGGAGGGCATCAATTTTCAACAATCGCTGGGATCATAAATTTTCGATTTATAAATCCATTTACTTTAATAAAATAGATTTTCCATATGGTAGCAGAATTGGAATATCGTATGAAAAGGTTAATGGTATAAAAGATCTTTCAGTTTCGATCCTGGTGGGAATTTATCGAAAATAATGGTTCCTGTGCACTCAAATTTCATACGAAGAAAGGCACTTGGGCATTGTAAACACAAAGTAGATTTTTTAAAACTATAGTCAAAAACTATGTTCGCTATGTGACTATGTGTTGAAAAATTAAAGGGCATTCACATATTGGAATCCCAAAACCCTGATTTTTTCCCCGTAAATTATATTTTTGGTGAAATTTCAATAATTGCACTTTATGAAAAAGCTACTATTGTTCGTGATCTTGGTGTCCTGTACCATAGCGCTGACCGCTCAGCACGACCTCATCATCCCAAGGAATTTATTGTCCAATTATGAATCCGGGATACGAAGTACAACCGGTGCTCCCGGGCCAAAATACTGGCAAAATCATGCGGATTATTCGATAGACGTTGAATTGATCGCTGACACACGAACGGTAAAGGGAAAAGAAACCATCATTTATTATAATGAAAGTCCGGATACGCTCAAGGAACTTGTACTGGCTTTATATCAAAATGTATTGAATAAAGATGCAAAACGTGTCAGGGCACTTCCAAAGGAAATCCTGCATGATAATACCGTCAACATTGAACACTTATCTATTGATCGGGCCCTCGTGGATCTTGAAAACAAGACCAGCCGGACCAGTACCAATCTGATTATTGAACTGGACGAGCCGATCCTGCCAGGAGCAAAAGTTGAAATTGAGGCGCACTGGAATTACCAGATGATCAAAGGCCTTCAATTCCGGACCGGAGATTATGGCAACGGAGTGGTTTTTGTCGGATATTTCTATCCCAAAGTAGCGGTTTATGACGATGTGGATGGCTGGGATAAAAAGGATTACAACCTGTTGCACGAATTCTATTCAGACTTCAATAGCTATGATGTGCGTATCACCGCACCGGCAGAATATATCGTGAGTGCAACCGGTAGGTTACAGAACTCCAGGGACATCTTACTGCCGGAATTTGAAAAGCGATACCAAAATGCACTCAAATCCGACAAGGTGGTTCATATCGTTGATTCTCTCGATCTTCAAAAAGGCCGGGTAACCAAGCCAGGAGAAAAACACACCTGGCATTACAAAGCTCCACTGGCTCCGGATTTCGCATTTTCCCCTTGTAAGGATGCTTTATGGGATGGATCTACCGTTACACTGAAAAGCAAGGATGTATTTGTAGATGCAGTTTACAAAAAGTCCTCCCGGGATTTTTACCAGGTGGCTGAAGTAGCTGCAGGAGCCATAAAATTTATGTCAGAAGGCTTTCCGGGAGTAGATTATCCTTATACGGATATGACCATTATCAATGCCGGGGCGGCTATGGAATTCCCTATGATGGTGAACGACCCAAGTGTTTCCAGTGAGCGTTCGTTACACTCTTTGACGGTGCATGAAGTAGCGCATACCTATTTTCCGTTTTACATCGGTACCAATGAACGAAAATATGCCTGGATGGATGAAGCCTGGGCCAATGTGGCCCCCGTGTTCTATTTTGAAAGCAAGGATTGGGAGACGGATTACATTCCCTATAAACTGGAAAGGTATTACCGAATTGCCGGCACACAGGCTGAGTTGCCAATTATGACCTTGACCAATTATCTGGAGTATTATCCGGCTTATCGTCATGCGACTTACAGTAAACCTTCTTACGCGATTGCTGTTTTTGAGAGACCTGTTGGGCGAGGAAGACTTATTTGAGGAAAGGCTGAAAAAATATTTCGACAACTGGGGATTTAAACATCCGATTCCCTATGACTTCTTTTACAACTTCAACCCGGATAATGATCCTGTGGTCAACTGGTTTTACCAGAAATTTTACTTTGAAACCTGTTATGCCGACCTGTCTGTTGTGAAAGAAGATGGTAAACTCAAAGTTGTAAATAAAGGAGGAATGCCGCTCGCCTTTGAGATACATTTGATTGGTGATGGAGGTGCCAGAACCCAACAAAGTATGCCCGCTCAGGTGTGGATGGATACCGATGAAATCCCTCTGGAGGTTAAAGGCAGTGTAAAAAAAGTGATTATCAAAAACCAGTGGGACCTTGATGTGAATATGGAGGATAATGTTTTGACCTTTTAATTGGGGAGCAGAAAGTTGTATCGCAGGATTTTACGAAGTTGCGATGAGGAGATCGATAAATCGATGTTTTGGGTTAAAATCAGCTGTCAGCAAAATTGCTTATTTTTGGAGTTTGGCGACAACACTTACAAATGAACGAAGAAAACCCGTCTCACCCTTTAAAGGAGACCTTAAATGAATATCTGGCCGATCTTTTAGATCAATGTAAAAAGGGTAACTTCACCGATGCGGAAACGATGCTTTCCGCAAAGGAACAAATCCTCAATAACTACCTGCTTAAAAATCAGTTTTTCGCCGTTTTTGATATGAGAAAGGTCGACTTCACTTTTGTCAAAAAGGAAGTGGGCGAGGTTTTAAACTACACTCCTGAAGAGTTTTCGATTGAATTATTATTAAGGGTTATCCCGCCTCTTGAGTTATTTCTGGTCATTGAATATGCAGAGATAGCCTTTGGTTTGATGAGTGCAGGGTTTCATTTTAAGGTGTTGCAGGAAACTTATTTCGTTTCGTTTCCTATGTATAAAAAAGGATCAGAGAGTTTATCCAGGGTCTCCAGAAAGTGTTTGTTATTTGAGTTGGAAAATGAGTTACCCGCCTCCATTCTCGAAATATGGGAGGATCGGACCTTTGTCGAAGATCGAAAACATGTGCAATGGGTGCTTTTTTCATCCTCAGACGAAGTTACGCTATCGTTAAATCAATCCTTTTTCGAAACCTGGACTAAGAAGCTCGGCATTAGCTTTACCAGACGGGAACTCCAGACGCTTATTCTCGGTGAATCCGGAAAACCCGTAAAGGAAATTGCCTCCGATTTGGGGATCAGCCCATATGTGGTTGAGGAGTATTTTAAGAATATGAAAAAGAAGGTGCGTCAGGTGGCTGAAAAATTTAATACAGACCGGGGATTTACCCGGGGTATTCCCGTTGAGATTAATGTTCCTTACAGCATGACTCGAAAGGAGTTGATACACTTTGCCTACACTTTTGGCCTGCTGCCGGATAATATGTTGAAGCAGCATTTTTTGGATAAATAACTCCTGTATTTCATGATTTTGTGGTGATTTGTCAGTACCCCCTGATTTCAGGGGGTGTGAAAGGATTTTATAATAACTAATAGAATTTTTATCTACAGCCCTTTATCTTTCCATTATTAAAGGTTTAAAAAACTTTGAGATTTAAGTTGAATGAAAAATTAGAGTAGTTTAGGGACTTTAGGATCTTAAAGCTTTCCTTAAATTATCTACATTTTGATTTCTCCCTAATAACTCATTTTCACTATTGCCACACCTTGTTGGCAGAACCCTGATTTATCGATTATGTTCTCCCGGAAAATGCAAAAATGTGCTCTGAAAAACTGATGTTCCCCCTTAAGGTTGCAGTATGGGGGAGGCAATGATATGAATCAATTTCCTCCTTTTTCTGCGCTTTGAAAATTTTCGAATGTCATTTTAATGATTTTCAAAACAGTTCAAAAAACCAATAAAACTCCGGGTCAAAACCGGTAAAAGGAGGCGCTTCCAACCCCTGGTAATTAGTGAAAATTAAAATTTAGCCCGGTTATTTTATCGGGCTATTTTTTTTGAGCGTTGAAAAGTTTTCAATTCGAAACTATTACCCAGGCCCAATAATCGAAAATGCCTCCTTTTTTTAAGCAGATCTCTTTTTCGATCTTTCCTCCTCTTGCCAAAAGCATTTCCCGGTATTCTATTAAATCGTATTGGTGGGGATGAAGGATATCTCCGGGGATTAATTTGAATATGGGTTTTAGCCAATTGTGTCGATGTGCATCAGAAGAAATAATAAGTTTGCCACCAGGAGCTAAAAGGGAAAATAAATTGTCCAGACTCAGATCAATATTGGCTACATGATTGATGGCATTGAGACAAAAAATATAATCGAACTTTTCATCAGCAGAGAAATGTTCTAGCGTATCCTGAATGAAATTTACAGGCGGGTAATCATCCGGATTAAAATGAGGAAGCTGTTTGGCGTATTGTTCGAGCAGCGGGTCAATTGCTACAACCTTTTGGGTATCAAAAATAATAAAAATGCCTGCCGGACCACAGCCGGCATCCAGGATGGTCTGGTCTTGTTCCGGGAAAACTCCAAGTTGTTCCATTACCCGTATCCAATACTTCTTTTTGGCAGTGAGGTAATCGTCTGCCGGTCGGCGTTTGAGATAGTTTTTCCACCATCTCAATTCAGCGGCCTGTGCTATTTTCCATCGTAATTTCATATCTTGGAGCCGGGTTTGTTTTGAATTTTAAAATAATAGTTTGAGATTGAAAAAGATTGATCAGAATTGATGATGATTGAAACCCAGTTTAACTGTATTAAACCATGTCAAACAACGTCAAAAATTACTATCGCTCGAAGGTACGTTTTATGATATGGCACACAAAATGAATTAAATCACAATACTTTAAAATGTTATACGCGGTAGGAACAAGGGTACGGTTTAAGAATACCGGAGATGAAGGCGTTGTCACGGCTATGCTGGATGACAATATGCTGAGTGTGCGATTGGATAATGGCATGGAAATACCTGCTTTTATCGAGGATCTTCAGCGGCTGGATGAAGAAGATACGGGAAAGGTGAAAGCCAAAATTGTCAAAGGGAAACAACCTAAAAGACCCGCGGCGCCCATTGATCTCACATCCAGGTCCCAGTACTCTATTTTGAAAAGTAATGGGCTTCAACTGGCTTTTGATCCTGTTTACAAAGAGGATGGCACCACGGAGAAATTTGAAATGCTCCTGATCAACGATACCAAATATGAATGTCTTTACACCCTTGCATTATCCTTGAACGGGTATGTTGAAGAAAAATTCAATGGAAAGATAAAGGGGGGGACTATGGTTCCGGTTGGTGAACTTTTTTACGACGAACTCAACGATGCACCTGAAGTAGAGGTGGAATGCTGGAGGATAACTACTCTGGGGACAGGTAACCGACTACACAAAATAATTAAGATCAAAGCCAAGCAGTTTTTCAAAAGTCTGAAAACAGCGCCATTCCTCAATAAACAGGTTCATCTTTATCGCATTTTTGATGACCTTGCCGATTCCGAAAGCCCCAGATACCAAAAGAAACCTGAAGACCTTAAAACCTATACCAAACGCAGTGCAGGCGGTAGAGTAGTTGCCGGAAGTAACATTAGAAGACCAGGTCATGAGGTGGATGCATTAGCCAATTTTACGACCGAAATTGATCTGCATATAGAAAAACTGGTAGACAATTCTTCCGGTATGAAAAATGCAGAAATTGTCAGAAAACAGATGGCCGCGTTTGACAATTACATCAATCAGGCTATCCGACTTGGTGTAGATCGGGTTTTTGTCATTCATGGCATGGGAGAAGGTAAATTGAAAAATATGATCGCTTCCCGTTTGATCCAGTTGCCGGAAGTGGTTTCCTTCAAAAATGAATTTCATCCACGCTATGGTTACGGAGCAACGGAAGTTATTTTTAAAGAATCGACAGAGTAGGAGTGAGTGCAGTTTAAACAATGTCAAACCACCTCAAACGATTTTAAACAACTTCAAACCTCTCACCCGAACATGAAAACCAAACTACTTTTCATCTTAAAGTTCGCCCTGTTCTGGCTGGCATATTTTTTCCTTGCCAGGTCGGCTTTTTTGATTTATAATTTTCGCGAGACAAGTGAAATCGAGCCCGTGCATGAAATATGGAAAGTGTTTTTATTCGGGCTGAAAATGGATGTTTCTGTAACCGGATATTTTTTGTTACTGCCCATACTTGTTTTAATTTTAGGATCCTTTTTTAAGAGCAATATTTTCCCTCCGTTTATAAAATTCTATACCTTTTTTTTATTGTTCCTCACCACTATCCTCGTGGCGACGGACCTTCGTATATTCCGGCATTGGGGGTACCGACTCGACATTTCTCCATTTCTATATTTAAAAAACCCGGGGGAAGCAGTCAGTTTTATCTCTTTTGCAGAACTGGCCATTGGTGTGCCGGGCATTCTGATCGTGACAGCCGCTGGTTATTTTGCGTTTAAAAAACTTATTAATTCGGATAAAATCAATCACTCCAGAAGCTGGTTGGTAACTCCGGTGGCTCTTTTGACTATTGCAGTATTGCTGATCATTCCAATCCGTGGAGGTGTGGGGCTGAGTCCGTTGAATGAAAGCAGTGTTTATTTCAGTCTGGACCAATACTGTAATTTAGCGACATTGAATGTATTTTGGAATGTTGCAGACTCCATAACTGAAATGGATGAAGATGAATCTACCTATGTTCACATGCCAATAGGGGTGGCATTATCCAGGATGGAAAAACTATATCCCGAAAAAAAGAAACCCAGGAAAGTAATCAAATCCTCAAGGCCGAACATTGTACTGATCATCATGGAAAGTATGACTCGCAAGATGTTATACGCATACAGGGATTCCTTGGTCATTACGCCACATTTGAACAACTATGGGAAGCAAGGCATTTATTTCTCCAACTTTTACGGAAGTGGTGAAAGAACAGATAAAGGCTTAGTGGCGATTTTAAGCGGCTATCCTGCTCTTGCACAAAATTCCATTTTGAGTTCCACAAGAAAAGTATCAGGCCTGCCAACTTTATTCCATACGCTGGATGAAGCCGGATATGAAACCGCTTTTTATTATGGCGGAGATGCCAATTTTGCTAACATCAAGTCTTATATCATACATGGTTCCCCGGATATTTTGATAGACAAGTACGACTTTCCTGCAAAGGATTATAATGCCAAATGGGGTGTTCATGATCATGTTTTATTTGAACGTGTTTACGAAAATATTCAATCTGCATCAAAGCCTTTTTTCAAAACCATCCTGACCCTGAGTAATCATGAACCCTTTGATGTACCTCAACCATATATTTTCAAAACAAGGGATCCCGAAAGTCTTTTTGCGAATTCAGCCAATTATGCGGATTATGCGATTTTTGAATTTATCGAATGCCTGCGGGAAACTCCGGAGTGGGATAATACCTTGGTTATTCTGGTCGCGGATCACAGTACTACCATGCCTTATTGGTCAAGCCATTATGAATTGGCCAGGTTCAGGATACCCATGATATGGTTGGGCGGTGCCTTAAAATCAAGAGGGGTGGAAATCTCGGGATTTGGAGATCAAACGGACATTCCTGTTACTCTTTTGGGGCAATTGAACCTCCCGACGGAGGAGTATATCTTTGGGAAAGACCTTTTGGACCGAAAGGTACCTTCATTTGCCTATTATGCCTTTAATAAAGGATTTGGATTTGTGTCAGATAGCTTAACTTTGATTTACGATAATAAACAACAAAATTATCTTGTCAAGGATATTCAGGGTGGTCCTTTTGAGGAAGGCATAGGTAAGGCGCACCAACAGGTGGTGTTCAGGGATTATCTTGAAAAATAGATTGGGTAAAATGAGCAAAGCCAGATTCACATGGTTGGGATTGGCTGCTGTTTTATTGTGGAGTGCCACGGTCGCTTTGGTACGCAGCATTTCTGAACAGATGGGGCCTGTTGCAGCAGGGGCTGCCGTGTATTTGGTTGGAGGGGTTTTTTCAACGGGATATTTGTTGTTGTCTAAAAACCCTTTTGATGCAAAAAGAAAATTTCCCGTCCGCTATTTTCTGAGTACAGGTTCTCTTTTTCTCATTTATACGGTTAGTTTATTCCTGGCAGTCGGACTGGCCAAGACGAGAATGGAGGCTATTGAACTGGGGTTGGTAAATTATCTGTGGCCGGGGCTCACCATACTTTTTTCCCTGGTATTACTTTCTCAAAGGAGTAATATTTGGATAGTGCCGGGAACTTTGTTGGCATTCGCAGGTATATTTTTGGTCATTACTGCAGGGACAGAATTCACATGGTCAGCTTTTTTAGCTCATATTAAAGGAAATCCACTGGCCTATCTATTTGGCATGATTGCTGCTCTTTCATGGGCCTTTTATTCTAATCTGACCCGATTATGGAAAAGTGTGGATGAATCGGCTTTTGTTCCTATTTACATTCTGATTACAGGAGTGTTTCTTTTGGTGCTGACCTTTGTTTTTCCGACTGAGTGGACATTTAATCCAGGGTTAATTCTCGAGATTTTGTTTTTGAGTTTATCTACGGTGGTGGCTTATGTATTCTGGGAAAAGTCCATGCAGAAAGGAGAATTGGCAATCGTATTGCCATTTTCATATTTGACACCGTTGTTTTCTACCCTGATAAGTTCCATTTATCTGGCTGTCTTTCCGGATTTCAGATTATGGCTCGGATGTGTGATCTTAATAGCAGGTTCTTTCATAAGCTGGAAAGCTTTGAAATAATAGGAAAAAACTTCCAACTTACTTCAGTTTAATCTCAACGGTTTGATGACCTTTTAATTCGTTGCCGAGTATTGGAGTTGAAGCTGGTTGTCCATTAATCCGGAATTGTTCGATTGTTGATCCGCTACCACTTATCTGAATGTCGAGCGTCATTTCTCTGTAGCGAATTCCCATCAAAGCGATTTCCTTTACCTCGGCGGGTAGAAAAGGTTTAAAGGTGATTCCTGTTTCGGAAAAATGCATGCCAATCATATTTTTGAAAATCATACGCAGGTAGGCGGTGGCACTCCAGGTTTGACGTTCTGCACAAAACCATTCGGTTCTTGCTTCCAGGTGGGGTTCCTGAAGGCCTCCATAAGGCGTTCTTTTGGTTGGGTGGTATATTTCCACAAATTGAAAATCACGGTTGGCGTGTTCGGTAAGCGCATTGAACTCATGTAGAAAAAGGTCCGAAAGACTATATTTCATAGCCGCATCCGCCCAAAACCCCTGGATGTGAGGCCAGACTGTACCGCTGTGACGACCATAGCTGTCAAGGGAGTCAATCAGGTACCTTGGAAAGGAAGGATACACACAAGGGATACCTGCTGGTTCCACCATAGTGTTTGTAAATATTTTATCGATCATGGCCTCCTCTGCAATTTCAAACAAAAGACAAAAGGCGATCCCCATGCTTTCCTGTGCATTGCTGCCACCAAAAGGGTCGATCAGGTAGTTGTAATTACCTTTTTTTTCATTCCAGAAGTTATGATTAATAGCATGCTTTAGCGCTTCAGCTTTTTTTGCCCATTGCTCATTCACTTCTATTTCAAGGGCTTTTTCCATTGCAGGAAGGAGGGTATAAACTTTTGTATAAACTGCATTGGTAGATAATGTCTGCATGGGAATCCCATGTCCGACTGGAAGTTTGAGATCTGCATTGGCTTCAGCCCACTGATCGATGCCTGAATAACTGCCGGATCTGTCTTCTGACATATGGCGTGTATAGATTTCCGGGTAGGCGGCTACTCCGTCACCATACACTGCCGGCCCTCGAAAAAGACCGGATTTGGTGTCGAATTCATCCCTCTCGAGTTGTGAAAGGGTGTTTTTGGTTGTTTGATAGGTGAATTCAAGAAAATCCCGATCGCCCGAATAGAGGAAGTGGTTCCATGCTCCGATGGACCATATGATCTTGTCCCAATATTGGCCTCCGATAATGGTATTTCCTGCCTGATCTTTTTCCGTTTGTGCCAGCAGGGTGTTTTTGGAAACTTCGGGTGAGAGCAGGCCAAAACCATTCCAGACATTGATAGCTGCATCACGGGTCCAGGGTTTACCATAAACGAGGCCGGCATATAAACAAGGAGAAGCTTCCTCCAGTAAACCAGATTTATGGTACTGGATATTTCCGGAAATATCACCGACAGCTATTCTGTATGCTTTGGCAATTTTATGGGTGGAACTGCCATTGATAAGCAGTGATGGGATGGTGATTGAATTTGAGGGTTTATGGTTTGGGCTTTGACCGTTTAGCATAAGACTTTGGGCAAAGAACAGAATCAATAAGCCAAAAAGAAAAGCGGTATTTTTCATGATTAACCGTAACTTAGGATTTACTGAAATGTTAATGTACGAATTAAATTCATTTTGTACACTGATATTGCGTAAACCCTGCCATCAAACGAACATTTATGAAGTATCTGATTACATTCTTTTTTATACTGTCTGTTTCTTTTTTCGGCATGGCCCAGGAAACGGACTACGTTGCCATAAAAAAACAAAAACTGGCTCAAAAATCACCTTTCGAAAAGATCGTCGACCGGGAACTTCCGGCAACCATTGAATATGAAGATGATGATATCATTGCGTTTATTCCCTTAAGACCTCAGGCTCCCATTCATCTTCTCATTGTTCCAAAAAAAAGAATTCCTACTGTAAATGATATAGAAGAAGAGGACATTCCTTTGATAGGTAAAATGTATTATGTAGCTAAATTGTTAGCCAAAGAAAAAGGTATTGATGAAAGTGGTTACCGGTTATGTATGAATACTAATGAAGCTGCCGGGCAAAGTGTTTTTCATATCCATCTGCATTTTCTGGGTGGGCATAAGCTTCCGCCCATGATTCCCAGAAAGGATTAAAACGAGCAAAAGGAACAGCCAATTTGTTAAATTCCTCCAACTAAGTTTTTCAAAATTTCCAATCATGCTAAAAAACAGGATCAATAGTTTTAAATACGCCTTTAGGGGAATTTATGCCATGTTCCGTTCCGAACCTAATGCCCGGATACATTTGGCTGTGATGATCCTGGTGATTGTAGCAGGATTTTATTTCTCCCTTACTCCCGGACAATGGACGGCAGTTATTTTGTGCATTGGTTTTGTTTTTGCAGCGGAGGCTTTTAACACGGCTATTGAGGCCATAATTGATCTGGTTTCGCCGGATCAGCATCCACTTGCAGGAAAAGCTAAGGACATAGCAGCGGCAGCCGTTCTTATAAGTGCAATCACTGCGATAATTGTTGGATTGTTTGTATTTTTGCCCGAGTTTCTGGCGGCATTAAAATGAGGTAATAAAATTGGGGGGCAATACTCATTTTATGTTAAAGTTTAACCAGAAGTGATCCATGAACAATTTTATAAAATAATATCTCCGGACATATCGTTGGAGGTAAACTAAATCATAACTATCTACATCGACATGAGACAGTCCTCCTCTTCAAAACTGTTTTTGTTTTTTGCCTTTTTTGTTACCTCATTGTCCCTATCCGCTCAGGAACAACTGGGATTTCACACAGATAATTATTCGGGGATAAATGCTGTTCTGCTCAATCCGGCAGGACATGCCAATACACCTTTTAACTGGGATATTAACCTGGTTGAAGGAGCCTTTTTTATTGAAAATAACTATTTCGATCTTACCCCGTTTCGGTTACTGGATATAAATGATGTGACTATTGATGACTTCGAATATGGTCCAGAGGTCAAGGACCCTGCCGAGTTGCCTCCCGGAGCGATCATCCAGGATTTTGTGGATGATGGCAGAAAGCGTTATGCCAATATTGCCGGTCATGTGATGGGGCCTTCGTTTTTTGTGCGCATAAATGAGTCAAGTACCATTGGCCTTACAACCAATTTCAGAGTAGCTGGCAGCGGAGCTGGCATAACAGACAATCTTAGTTATTACACCTATTTTGATCAGCCTTTATTTGAAAGTTTTCAAGTGGATAAGTTCAGCCTTGGGTTTATGTCCTGGGGAGAAATAGGATTGAATTATATGCACCAGGTGGAGGTTTCCGGAGGTGACCTGGCCGTTGGTGCGACATTGAAATACCTCAATGGATACGAGGGGGCTTTTTTATATAGTGACAAGGATTTTTTGCTTACCAAACTTCCCGGAGATACTTTAAGTGGTAATTCAGTGAGTTTCAATTACGGATATACTTCTTCCAACCTGGATATGGAAACCGTTTCGCTTCAAAAAAACGGGGGTGGCTTTGGAGTTGATCTTGGTTTTGTGTATACCGCCAAGGATTATGGCGATGGTTATTTGTGGAAGATTGGAGTGTCCTTGCTTGATGTAGGAAAGGTTACCTTTAACCAAAATGCCAGAGAACATCTGGCCACTTCTGACGATTTGGTGGTGCTGGCTACGGAAGAGTTTCAGAATATTGAAAACCTGCAGGATTTTGAGTCCAAGCTTGGCCTTTTCAGCGATCAGGTTTTAGGTGATTCTTCTCTTTCCTATCTGGATGGAGAGTTCAGTATGTGGCTGCCTTCTGCCTTCAGTGTACAAGTAGATTATCAGTTTACCGAAAATGTATTTGTCAACGCGACATTTGTTCAGGGTATTCCCTTTGGTGGGGTAGGAGTTCGTCGGGGAAGTTTGTTGGGAATAACTCCACGGTTTGAGCACCGTTGGTTTGGAGCAGCTCTACCGCTTTCGATCTACAACTGGCAGGATGCACGAGTCGGACTGGCCGCCAGAGTGGCTTTCTTTTCTGTAGGTACCAGTGATCTCGGCAGTGTTTTTGGCAGGAACACTTTTACAGGGACTGATATTTACTTTGCAGTAAAAGTAAATCCTTTTGATCTTAACCTTGGAGGAGGAAGCAGAGGCGGAAATAAGAAACGCAAGCGCGGAAGAAGTACTAGAGGAGTGAAGTGTTATGAATTTTAGAATATTATTCCTTTCAACAATTGAACCATGAAATTTGAGTGTTTTGCTTTTGAGGAGCTGTCAGTGGAACAGTTGTATAAGATTCTGAAGCTGCGACAGGAAGTTTTTGTGGTAGAACAGGATTGTCCTTATCTCGATGCCGATGATAAAGATCAGGAGTCCTTTCATTTGGTGAGCTGGGATGGAAAAGGGGAAGCTACAGCGTATGTACGGCTACTTCCCGAAGGCTTATCTTATCCGGATTATGCATCTATTGGCAGAGTAGTCACTTCTAAGAGCATTCGCGGCACTGGTGGCGGGAAAAAACTGATGGAAGAAGCTATTCTTCAGGCCAGGAAATTGTTTGGAGATGCACCCATTAAAATTTCTGCTCAGAGTTATCTCTTAAAATTTTACATAGAATTAGGGTTTGAGCCTGTAGGAGAGGAATATCTTGAAGATGATATTCCTCATATGGGGATGATATTAAAATCCTCGTAGCACAGGATTTAACCTGTGCCCTGGAACAGACTAAAGTCTGTTCTACAAGTTTGGATATTTACAATAAGTAAATGGAAATTCTTTCCAATCCTTTACAAATTTCGCTTTTACTGGATTGTTTACCACATAACATAAGGTGTCATATTGTTCTTTATCACTTCTTATAAGGTGATCATAACTTTCACTTTGCCAAAAAGGCCCTGTTTTGTTTAAAATCCGGTTTATTTTAAAAGAACTCCCTCCTTTTATCAACTTCATGAATTTGCTAAGATTGGTGTAATTTTCATCAGTAATCATCACATTATCCGGAATGTTCTTTAATTGAATCGAAGTGTCAATTAGCATATGAAAATGATTTGGTATGATGCAGTAGGCCTCCAGGTCGTAAAATAGTTTATCGTACTCCTTTATCTTTTCTTCCACAATTCTTGCTAACTCAGGATTGGTTAGAGGATAATCTTTTTCAGGTCCGCTTTTATCCAAAAAATCATCCACTCTAAGAAAATGATCCCAATGAATTTTTAGTAATTCCTTTTTTAGTGAAGATTTATTTCCTCGCTTTAAGAGGTCAGCGATTATTTGGTCTCTTTCATTTTCCAATTCCGCAAGAATAGGTCTGGGTATAGCACCTTTGATAACTGAAGTAATAAAAAATACTCCTCCTGGTGGAGTTAAATGGGGAAGGTTTCTTCGGTAAAAAGTTTTCATTGGTGGAGTTTTAATAAATTTTGTTTAATCTATTAAAAATTCAACAAAAATAGTTTTAAGAAGGTTCCAAGGGGTAAAAGTAATTTTTTAATTGACACTGTAGCACAGGTTAAAACCTGTGCCTTAAAACACAGACTGAAGTCTGTGCTACGTTACCAATTGCCTGCATATGTCAAATCTTCCCCGGACATTTCCTGAAGGTATTGATATTTCATACGGCCAATTTGACGAAGATGAAGCAAGTCGTGGGCCAACCAGTTAGCCAGAAATTTTTGAGCTGATATGGGGCCAAGGATGGAGTGATGGAATACATTTGTCCAGGCAGGATTTTCAAGGGATTCAAGCCAGTCAATGGATTTTTGCCGCTCCTGAAGAAAGGCATTTAATCGTTCCAAAAAATCTCTTTCAGCATATTTTCTTTCCGTGACCCAGCCAACAGGATCTATTGGTGTCATAGGAGCATCTGGCGTTTCCAAAACATGTTTTACCCTGGCCCGGAAATCTTCAACTTCTTCATCATATAAATGGCAAAGGACTTCCAGGAAACTCCATTTATCAGGAGCCGGCTTCCAGGGGTATTGTTGCGGACTAAGTCCTTTAAAAAGGTGTTCAAAAACCTGTTTGTTGCTTTTTAGCTGGGAAATAATCGCTCCGTGGTTCATATCAAAAAGTTTATTAAACTTTGGCTTTATCAGATGAATTGCTGAATAGTGGTTTTAAACAATCATGCAGATCATCCAAAAATTCTTTGATTTCTTCAATCAACTCCTCGCTTTGTTCGGTCCGGTTTATGGTTGCATGGATGACCACTTTTTCCGATGCGGGAGGAAACCCAGTAGTTATTGTCCATGCCAAGGCATTTGGACATTCTATCAGACCAAACCGTAAACCACCCCGTATCACATCACGACTTAAGGTAAACTCTCCCCAAACACTTCCAATTGGCAATTCCCGGCCACTGACATCTTCAATACTTATCAGCTGGGTACTCATTTTTTCAATATTCGCCAGGGTCAAAGTATTCTGAATCTCATCCTCAGTTGTTCCGATATCCACAATTTTAAAAAATTCCATGAGGTTCAGTTATTTGATGATGACAACTTGTTCAGTTGCGAGTTCAATACCTTCTTTGGTCATCAGTTTTATCAGATAAGTTCCTTCAGCCATATCATTCACTTCAAACTGCTCAGCAATTCTTTCCACGCCGGAAACTGTTCTTGAATGCAATAATTTACCGTCAAGGCTGAATATTTGCATGAGACCCTCCTGATCATTGGCCAGTTTGCCTTCCACAAAGAAGGAAGCATTGGCCGGGTTCGGGAAAACTGATAATTGATTGACTGTTTCAATATCATTGGTATTAACAGGGAATTCACCATTGGCAAGCGCATATTCTCCCATCATAAAAGGTTCCATTCTTATGAAACCATTACCATCAGTCGTTGACCCCAACATCACTTTGTCGTAATAAGGGTATTCTTGCCACTCTTCTTGCGGATTTGAACGCCAAAGCAGCAAGAGGTCTTCTTCGGTTTCCTCCAGAAGGTCGTAATCCAGCCTGTTTTCATTTTGTCCCTGATATTGGATGGTGATTTTAGCCCCCAGGGTTCCTTCTACATTTCCACTTACTGTCCAGTAATGTTTTGAGGCAATTTGATCGATGAATGGGCTTTCTGATGAATCTGCAGCGGTGAGGTGATGGACAACATTGACCATTACCGGTGATTCGAGTTCGTTGACCTGAAACTGAAAAAAGCCGGTATAATCAACATCTGCAAAGCCTGTTGTTTCAATGATGAATCGTTTTTGGGTGCGTCCGAGATTAAGCAGGTTGTTATCATTCAGGATCTGCATTATCGGAGCAAATGGAATACTGAATTCCGCAGTACTGTATTCTCCTGATACCATAAACTTTTCCGTATGCGTATTTAATTCTTCATCAAAGAAGGTAATCTCCATTGGAGCGTTGGTATGAAAATGTGGGGCTGCCAGAAGTTTTTGCTGGATCTCCACTTCCACATTGTATTGATCATCGTTTTGAGTAACATCGACTGAATTGATCTCGTAATCAGCATAACCGGGAGCATAGATCCAGTCATCAAAAAAGGAAGTCATTTCAATACCTGTAGCATCTGTCAGGTGATCCCTGAAGGTAGCGGCATCAATGGCATCGTAGGGAAAAGCATTCAGCAGGGAAGTCATCCCTGACTTGAACAGTGAATCTCCCAGGTATCCCCGTAGGTTGTGCATCATAGAGGCTCCCTTTTGATAAGAATGTGTGCCGTAGGTTTGTTCATAGGGGATTCCTGATAACGGCTGGTAACCATCATCATCAATATGAGCATCTTCAAGTACGGTTTTATGGTTGTCTTTTACAACTTCTTTAAAATACTCTGTTCCAAAGGCATATTCAGTGAAAAGATGTGCTCCGTATTCTGCATTTCCTTCTTTAATCCACATATCGGATGGCGTGGATAAGGTGGTAATATTTCCCCACCAATGATGGGCTAGTTCATGGGCCATAAGGCGATTTTGGGACGGATTGGCTCCGCTTAATGCCACCGAACGTGGGTACGCTATACTGGTGGAATGTTCCATAGCACCAACTGAAGTCATAACGTAACCAACTCTTTCCCATTGGTAAGGACCAAACCAATATTCCAGGGCATCGATGGCATTGCCAAGTTCTGCAAATGAATTTTTTATGCTGGTCGTATCCCCTGCGTGACCGATCAATTCAACAGGAATGGCACCATAGACTCCTTCATGAGTACTGTGATGGGTGGCATAATTTCCAACGGCCACTCCAACTAAGTAGGTCGGTAATTGCTGAGCCATGCGGTAACTTCTCATCACCTGATCTTCGCTGAGGTCTTCTTCTCCCAGGAAGGTGCCGATACCATACCCTTTTCTTTCCCCTTCTGTAATGATGTTAAGGTCATAAGTAGCTCTTTCAACAAAATTATCAAAACAAGGGAACCATCCCCGGCCGTAATTGTAAGGATTGGAACCAAGGCCAATACCAAGATTGTAGGCAATGTTGTCTCTAAAATCAAAACCTCCGAAACCGGTTGGATCAACTGTGGGATGACCATTGTAATAAACGAAAATGCTGGTAGTATCTTCTGTTATGAGTGTGTCGCTGAAAAGAACATCTACTAAAAAACCATTGTAATCGTATTCGAGCATATTCCCATCCGGACCAGTGATTGAATCGATTTCAAAATCCAGGAGGTCCAGCGTCATTTCAAAGACCGAATCAATTTTTGGTGTAAACAGAATTTCACAGGCACCAATAATTTTTTCCTGACTGAAGTTAGTCACATCAATGGTGATATTATAATTGAGAATGTCGATGGTGTCACTGCGACCGTTGCTCGTGTTGAGTAGGTTTTTTTCTTCCGGTGTAAGCGGTTTCAGTTTAACCTGGTGTTTGGCATGTCTGCATCCCACATGATAGTCTATATCAACAGGTTGGGCGATCAGATTTTGTGAAAAAAAGGAAATAATAAAAACAAAAAAGGAAACTAGTAGATGTCTAACCTTCATAATCGAGCGATTTAATTTTGACCAAAAATAAGCGGGGAAATGTTGAATTCCAAATTCAGGTATTATTTGAAAAGGCTTTGACCTTTTGCCGACAGGAAACTAGTCTAAGATTTGGACTTAAGGATTGGTAAGGAAAAGGTTTAACCGCGAAGAAGCGATGAGAACCGCTGAGTTTTTTTTCTCCGCGAAACTCCGCGCTTCTCCGCGCAACTTTGCGTAACAGCTCTCTGCGTCTTCTTGGTTGAATAAAGTATTTTGATCAAAAGTAATTTTGTCCTCTTACTCACATCAAATCACATCTAATCACATCAAACCATGTCAAACAATCTCAAACCCTACACCACCCCCATCAGCTCACTTGCATCATCGAGCAACTTCCTTACTTTTTCGGGCGTTTCTGCCTGGGCATAAACCCTTAATACCGGCTCTGTTCCAGAAGGGCGGATCATGATCCACGCACCTTTGTCGAGCATGAATTTAAAACCGTCTATGGTTAGGATTTCCCGGACAGTATATTCTCCAAAATGAGTGTAGGGATCTTCGGCAAGCCGTTTGGTAATTGATTGTTTGAGTTCATTGGAAATATGCAGATCATCCCGATCGTAAGCAAAGGAGCCTACCATGTTATGGATGTCAGCTACCAGTTGTTTAAGTGATTTCCCGGTTTTGGCCATGTATTCGAGCACTACCATGGCTGTCCAGATACCGTCCCTTTCGGGGATATGGCCTGCTACGGCAAAACCGCCGGCTTCCTCGCCGCCAACGATCACCTTTTCTTCAATCATGTACCCGCAGATATGTTTGAACCCGATTTTAGTATAAACGATCTCATGGCCATATTTTTCAGCGAGATGTTGCATTTTATCCGTTACCGCAAAGGAGACAACTACTTTACCGCTTTCCTTTCTGAATTCGTGCATGTACATCAGTAACAAAAGCAATAAGTGATGCGCATCCACAAAGTTTCCGTCTTCGTCGTACATGCCTAATCGGTCTGCATCACCATCATTGGCTACTCCAACATGGATGTGCGGGTTCATTTGGATGAATTTGGAGAATTCATGCATATTCCGGTGAATTGGCTCGGGTGGGATGCCGTTAAAACCCGGATTGTCCTCGCAATGAAGAAGAGCAGCATTCGGCAGCAATTTCGCCATGGTACCCTTTCCTGACCCATACATTGCATCATAGGCAATGTTAAATCCTGCATTGTTGATCAGGTCCATGTCAAAATTGGCACGTATGTGGTCGATGTAGATACTTTCCAGATCAGGGTAATCAATCAACCCTTGGGCCTCCAGCTCCTGAATAGTTGGTAAATCTTCCATCGGCTGTTCAGGTATCAAAGCTTCAACTTCACTGACATTTTCAGAGAACATCGGACCTCCGAGTTTTGACTTCAGTTTGTAACCATTGTAAAGCGGAGGGTTGTGACTTGCTGTAATGACTACTCCCAAACCTGCCTTAAAATGTACCACTCCAAAGGAAATTACGGGAGTAGCTGTAAAGCCTTTTGGGAACAAAACCTTAATTCCATGTGCTCCAAGGACCCGTGCCGTAGTTTCTGCGAACATCTTACTGCCAAACCGGCAATCGTATCCAATAACAGCAAGTGTTTCATTTCTTTCTTTCATCCATAGAGCAGTCCCTTCCGCAACCCTGGCAACATTATCAACTGTAAATTCTTTGGCAATAATTGCCCGCCAACCGTCTGTTCCGAATTTTATATTTGACATTTTACGTACATTTGGAATTCAGCTTTTTCAGGTTAGGGTCATGGGAGATTTCCTTATGCGATTTTACCTGCAAATCTTAATAATCTGTGCAAAAAAGCTGAAAAATTAGTAACTTAAAAAGTTACTGATTTCTAGTTACTGGTTACAGGATTGGTCAGGTAGGTGAAACTCCAATACTCAAAAAGTTTAATCAAATAATTGCCTACAAATGTTTACAAAAAATATTAACCAGTAACCAGCAACTTGTAACCAGCAACCTTAATAAATAAGTTTCTCAAAAGTACGCATTAAAATTGAAGGATAGTTATTTGCAGAAAGGAAAGCGCCGGAAATTGGTGGCGGTGATCAGGAAGAAAGGGATCAGGGACGACCGTGTGCTCAAAGCTATTGAAGAACTGCCCCGTCATTTTTTCATGGCCAAAGATTTCGAATCGTGGGCCTATGAGGATAAAGCTTTTCCTATTGGTAACGAACAGACGATTTCCCAACCATATACAGTTGCTTATCAAACAGCATTGTTGGATGTGCATCCGAGAGAGAAAGTTCTGGAAATCGGGACCGGGTCGGGTTATCAGGCAGCTATTTTATCCTTACTTGGTGCCAGGGTTTATACCATCGAAAGGCAGAAAGCACTTTACGATAAAACGAGGAAGTTGCTAAAAAAACTCGGGTTTGGAGGCATTCGTGTCTTTTACAAAGACGGCTACCTGGGCTTGCCTGAATTCGCTCTCTTTGATAAGATTTTGATCACAGCAGGGGCCCAGGAAATTCCAAAAGCGCTGCTGGAGCAACTCAAAATCGGGGGCAAAATGGTCGTTCCTGTCGGAAAGGAAGTTCAGACCATGTACTGCATTACCCGTACAGGAGAAAATGAATACGAAGAAGAAACCTATGCGGACTTCCGCTTCGTACCCTTTTTGAAAGGAACGCAGTAGGTGGGTTAAGTGCAAAGTGCATGGTGCAGATGGAGCATAGCGACATCCCGTACACGATAGTGTCGGGAGTGATGAGTGCAGAAGTGTTGATCCCTAAATAAAGTTGACTGTTTTTAAAATTCCTTCTACACTATGCACTCATCACTATACACTATGCATTTCAAATTTCCTTTTACTTTCCGGAAACTCTACGCCCGGCAGCTACTTCTTTTTGCACACTGGTTTTATTGACTTTTTCCAGATCGATCATCAGTGTTGCCCATGCAGTGGATACATCCACTCGCCATTTTTTACCGCCATAAGTTACGGTACCTCCACGACGGCGCCATTCTGAAGCCATAAGCACATACCGGTCATTGGCCTTGGGGCTCGGACCAAAGATGAGGAATTTTTCATCGGAGGTGGCATCAAAGCTGACGGCAAATCTTTCTTTTTTCGGACTGAACAGGAAAACGCCGGGAGTACCTTTACGGATCACAACTTCTTCAATTTGACGTCCTTCGATCAATTTGATCTCCCCCTGGATGATTTCGGACGCTCCGGCAGATACTTCTCTTCGAAGCACGATATCATCGGACAGATAAAACTGGATTTTTTTGAGTTCTGTGTCAGACCACGAATAATCGTCGTATAAGTCTTGAGTGAAAGGACGTAAAGTTGGTCCGCAGGAACTAAGTAAGAAGAGCATTCCAATTACTGGAATGATTGTTTTGAAAATTTTCATAGCAGATTTTTTTAAATTTTGTTTAAACCAGAAATACTATTTTTTAGAAAAATAGTATTTCTATGCAAGCATAACACTTACTCCAATTAATAGATGCAGGTTCACACCTTCATCCCCTAAGTCTTTTGCCAAATAACAAACATTAAATCATTGAAGCTGCTCTCTTAAGACTATTTAACCCGGCCATTAACGGTTTTTAACGCTTCAGGCACTATAAATCGACCGGCTGCGTTTTTTGTAAAAAAGACTTGCTATGCCGAGAACTATTTTACTGACCACTGCCATTTTTTTGGCTTTTGCTACATTTTCTTTTTCCAAAACCATTGATATCCGGGAAGCCATCAAATCCGGTATGATAAAAGTCGAGCCCCTCGGGAATGGAGGCTACAAGGAAAGGTGCCTGAAATTAAAAGTTCAAAACTTGCAGAAGAAGAAGTTAGAGGTTTACGTTCCTGCCGGTCTACTGTTTCATTCTCTCGATTCATTAGTCCAGGATTTGATTATTATCCAGGACAGGATGCTTGCCCTTGATAAACTTGAAGGAAGAAGTTTTTCTGTATATGCCATGTGTACCCAGGCAAGTAACAGGTCTCCCCAGAAAGATACCCGCTTTGTAACAGGGGAGGAGGCCGAAGGAGCTTTATTGAAAGTGGCGAAATTCATCGATGAGAAAAATATTCGTACTTCCCCGGCTCAATACGCCATTTGGGCTGTGACGGACGATCAAAGGATTGAAAATATTCGTCATAAGGAATTGGCTGTATTTACTGCAGAGCTGCTGGGCAAGCCTATCCCGAGATATTTCATCCAGCATGAGAATTACGACAGACCCGGTCAACCTGCCTTTCAACCCAGACCTGCTGTGATCGATGGTGTTTTTGAATATGCTACAGATCGTGATCGCAACGTTTCTTTTGGCTTATACAATGCCGAAGGAGAACTCCTGCACGAAGGGTTTAAGGATCAACTACAGAAAAAAGGCTCTCATAAGTTTAAATTCCGCTTTGAAGTCCGGCATATCGAATCTGGAAAATATTATGCTCGGTTGATGAGTGATGGGGAGGTGCTGGAACAGTTGTCGGTTGAGTTTTAAAGGAAACGGGTTTCGGGTTACGAGTTTCGTGTTAAACATAAATACTATTTTTCTAAAAAATAGTATTTATGGTCCCGGATTTTTTAATACTCAACTATCAGAAGGGATATTCACCAGGCGCTAAAAAAGAATTTTATGGAAATTATTTTGCAATCCACGATCACCTGTCCTAACTGTGGATATGAGAAAGAAGAGACCATGCCGACGGAGGCCTGCCAATTTTTTTATGAATGTAAGAATTGTAAAGTAATACTAAAACCGAAAGAAGGGGACTGTTGTGTGTTTTGCAGTTATGGAAGTGAAAAATGTCCCCCAATCCAAAAAGGGAATAGTTGCTGCTGACCCCATAATAGGTATGTTTCAGAAATACTAATTTATCAAAAAATAGTATTTCTGGTAAAACCCGCAACTCGCAACTCGTAACCCGTAACCCGAAACCGGAAACCCGAAAAAGACAAAAGCCAGCCGGTACTTAACACCGCCTGGCTTTCTATTTAGGGCACGAACCTCAACAATAATTATTCACAAAACCCAAAAAAACTATTAAAGAAATGGTTCATGCGATAAAGTCAGTCCTGGAAAACATTCAAAAGCAAATTTACAAACTTCAAGCAACTCGTTAACGGAGCTTTATAATTTAAAATTTAGACTTTTAAATTTATTGTTTTCTTAGACCATTCCCTGTTCCATCATAGCATCAGCTACTTTGATGAATCCGGCAACATTGGCTCCCTTAACGTAATCGATGGTATCTCCGTCTTTTCCGTAAGTTACACACTGTGTGTGAATGTCTTTCATGATCTGTAACAATCTGGCATCAACTTTTTCGCGGCTCCAGAAGCTGTGAGAAGCATTTTGTGCCATTTCAAGACCGGAAACAGCAACACCACCGGCGTTGGAAGCTTTACCAGGAGCGTAGAGTACACCACTGCTCTGGAATACCTCAACTGCTTCAGGAACCGTAGGCATGTTAGCGCCCTCTGCTACGAGCATACATCCGTTCTTAACGAGTTCTCTGGCTTCGTCTTCGTTCACTTCGTTCTGAGTTGCACATGGAAGCGCAATATCAACTTTAACACCCCAAGGACGTTGTCCTTCGTAGTAGTTTGCGTTGTATTTGTCAGCGTATTCTTTGATTCTTCCGCGACGTACATTCTTCAGTTCAAATACGAAGTCGAGTTTTTCTTTGTCTATTCCGTCAGGATCGTGAATGAAACCACTTGAGTCAGAAAGGGTAACTACTTTACCTCCTAATTCGATAACTTTTTCTGCAGCATATTGAGCCACGTTACCGGAACCTGAGATAGAAACAACTTTTCCTTTGAAGCTGTCACCTTTCAATTTCAGCATTTCATCAGCGAAATAAACGGTACCATAACCTGTTGCTTCAGGACGGATAAGACTACCACCATAGTTTAATCCTTTTCCGGTCAAAACACCTACGAATTCATTGCGCAGACGCTTGTACTGTCCAAAGAGGTAACCTACTTCTCTACCACCTACACCGATATCACCGGCAGGAACGTCAGTCTGAGCACCGATGTGACGGCTCAACTCAGTCATAAAGCTCTGGCAGAAACGCATTACTTCGTTGTCGGATTTTCCTTTAGGATCGAAATCAGATCCACCTTTACCGCCACCCATAGGCAGGGTAGTGAGGCTGTTTTTGTAAACTTGCTCAAAAGCCAGGAACTTAAGGATACTCAAGTTTACACTTGGGTGGAAACGCAGACCGCCTTTGTAAGGTCCAATGGCGCTGTTCATCTCAATTCTATATCCTTTATTGACCTGGAATTCTCCATTGTCGTCAATCCATGGAACGCGGAACATGATCACTCTTTCAGGTTCGATCATGCGTTCGAGGATCTTTGCTTTTAAATATTCAGGGTGTTCTTCAACGTAAGGGATTACGCTTTCAAAAACTTCCGTTACCGCTTGTATAAATTCAGGTTCATTAGGATTGCGTTTCCTTGCATAATCCATGAATTTTTTGAATACGGGGGATGTTGTTGCTGTTGACATAACCTGGTTTTATATTGTGAAAAAAATTAGTTGATAATTCGGTTGGACTACAGGCGGAAGGTGAGCAATCGTGCCTGGCAAACAAGGACTGCAGGATGTTTTGGCATCAAGTAAAAAGAATCCGTCAGCGGTTCTGATTTGGCCGATATTCTTGCTCTTTACCATAAACCTGGTTTTACTTTGGCTGCTTTTGGCAGGTCTTTTAAAAACTTGCCGCTATTAGCCTTTGGTTATGCTACAAATCTATGATTTTTAACGAAAAAAATCGAGAAAAAATGTATAAAAAGTACTTAAATAGCAAAAAAAATTCGGGACGATTTTGAGTGAAAAACGAAATAAAATTTGTTGCCTTTCCAAGCTTTATCTTGATTGAAGTAATTTTATTCTGAAAATTAAAAAATGGAGCTGGCAGGAAACGTACTTTAGGTCAAGTTGGGGAGAGAAGTTTCTCCAAAAAGCAAAAGGAAGATTTACGGTTAAAATCGGAGGTTTTTAGTCCCCGCAAAAATGCGCTCATTTGGTTGGGATAAAATAAAAAAGCCCTGAAATATCCTTTGACGAACCTGATCGAAAACTATAGATGATAACCATCGAGTTTTCGGCCAAAAAACGCCAAATTTTATTTCAGGGCTCAGTTTTTATTCAGAATAAAAAAAATTAATTTTTTAAGCTAAAAGTCGCACCGGATTCTCCAATAATGCCCTAAAAGTGAGCAAAAATTCTGAACCAACGGCTCCGTCCACTACTCTGTGATCACAGGAAAGGGTCACTTTCATACGGTGGCCGACAACAATATTCCCGTCTTTTACGACTGGTTTTTGAATGATACCACCAACGGCCATGATGCACGCATCAGGCGGATTAATGATAGCGGTAAATTCTTCTATGCCGTACATGCCCAGGTTGGAAATGGTGAAGGTATTACCCTGCATTTCTTCTGGCTGTAATTTTCGGTCTTTTGCTTTTCCGGCCAGTGTCTTGACCTCACTGTTGATCTGTGTAAGCGTTTTGCGATCGGTATGACGAATAACAGGTACGAGCAATCCATCAGGAACGGCCACTGCCACACCAACGTTCACATCGTGGTTGATTCTGATCTTATCTTCCAGCCACGAAGAATTAACTGCCGGGTGCATACGCAATGCTCCTGCTGCAGCTTTAACGATGAGATCATTGAAAGAAATTTTAGCAGGGGCAATCATTTCATTGATCTGCTTTCTGGCTTTCATGGCCTCGGCCATATCGATCTCAATGGTGAGGTAGAAGTGTGGTGCAGAGAATTTACTCTCTCCCAATCTTCTGGCGATTACCTTACGCATTTGGCTCAATGGAACGTCCTCATAACCGCCTTCGGTTCCCGGCTGAATAAATACCGGAGCCGGAAGATTCTGAGGTGCCGGTTGAGGTTTTCCTGCGGGAGCTGCCCCCCCTTGCTGGATAGCAGCTTCCACATCGCGTTTGACGATGCGGCCACTGTCACCACTTCCTTTGATGGTAGAAATGTCAATACCTGCTTCCCTGGCCATGCTTTTGGCGAGTGGAGATGCTTTAACTCTTCCGTTGGAAGAAGTATCGGCAGATGCCGCAACAGGTTCAGCCCGTTGAGGTGCCGCAGCCTCTGGCTCAGCAGCAGCTTCTTCAGCTGGTTTCTCCGAACTGCCTCCTTTAGATGCTTCTTCTGCTTCCAGAGCAGCTTTCCAGTCTTCTCCTTTTTCTCCGATAACCGCAATTACACCATCGACCGGTACAGGACCTTCTTTTACCGCAATATGAAGTAGTACGCCATTCACATAGGTGTCAAGCTCCATGGTTGCTTTATCGGTTTCAACTTCTGCCAGCGTATCGCCGGATTCAACAGTGTCGCCAACTTCTTTGAGCCACCCTACGATGTTACCTTCCTCCATGGTATCACTCATCAGCGGCATCCTGATTATTTCTGCCATATCAATTTATCTTTTTAGAATCTTCAGTCAATTATTTCAAGGCTAAGGAGAAGGCTGAGGCTAAGGAAAAATAGTTTAGTTAAAACCTCAGCCTTAGCCTTAGCCTTAGCCTGATTTAATCAAGAGGCTGATTTGAAAAAATTACTCTTAATTAAAAATTAGGTATTCAATCCGCAAATTTGCAATAAATTACATGTTTAAGCCAAAAAAGCGGCTAAAAGTTTAAATATCTCTTTAGTTTTTTAAGCTATGCTTCCATTTGAATGTATTAGAGGCAAACATTTGGTAAATGTTTTATAGCAGTTTCGTGTTTTAAATACTTCTATTTTTCAGTTGTTTTTTATTAAGATATTTTTGTGAAAACCATTTTTATTTTCTTCAGCAAAATAGTGCGCCGTAAAATAAATTCCCAATGGTTTTTATTTCTTTACTATTTATGTTTCCTATTTTTAGGACCTTCAAATCAGTATCATGAATTTAACCATTGATCAGATCGATTCACTCGGAGAACAAATAGAAACTATTCTTCAAAAAGCGCTTGAGTTAGAAAGTGAATATGCGTTTGAGTTGGGAAAAGTCCATCCGGTTTATAAAAAAAGCGCCTTGAACCTGATTCATTATCTCGCTTTCAGAAGTTTTGATATTATTGAACTTCAGGATGAACTGCGTAATAATGGACTTCCTTCTCTTTCGAATGTGGAGCCTCATGTTTTCAACAGCCTGCTTTCTCTGAAAACCATTCTGAATTTCCTGCGGGGAAAACGGATACAGGAGAACAGGAAGGGAATAGTTTCTTTTAAAAAAAGCGGAAAGATCCTGTCAAAAAACACCAAGTTGCTTTTTGGTTACAAATCACGAAAACGCAGAACGCGGATCATGGTAACTTTACCCGATCTGGCAGCGGAAGAATACAGTTTTGTAGGGGGATTGGTGAAGTCGGGAATGAACAGCGCCCGGATCAATTGCGCTCATGGAGATGAAGAAAAATGGGGGAGGATGATCGATAATGTCAAAAAGGCCAATATCCTTCAACGGAAAAAATGCAAAATAGTCATGGACTTATCAGGACCCAAATTGCGTACTGGTCCTATGAGCCCCGGCCCGGAAGTCATTAAGATCAAACCTAAGAAAAATGCGATGGGAGAGGTGACGGACCCTGCCAGGATTTGGATCTCCCCGCCCGGAATAATGCCGGAAAAACATATTCCTGATAATGTCTTACACGTAGACGAAGTGTGGTTCAAAAAAATTAAAAGAGATAATACGATCCACTTCACAGATAGCAGGGGCAAAGACCGGATGATCCACATTGAAAAGAAAAAAGGGGAGGGAGCCTGGGGGCTTTGCTATGCTACTTCCTATTTGACCTCCGGGATGCCACTCGAATTGAGAAAAGTAAAACAATCAGGGAAAGAGGTCAGCAGGTTGAGCGGTTTGTTGCCTACCGAATCAGTGATTCTATTGCACCCCGGTGATCATCTTGATCTTACACAAGGATACTCGTCCTGGGGAAGATGCAGTTGAAGATCCAGACGGAACCATGCTCCACCCGGCGCACATTTCCTGCACTTTGCCTGAGATTTTCAATGATGTTAAAGTCGGTGAGCCCATCTATTTTGATGACGGAAAAATGGAAGGTGTGATTAAAGAAGTAAGTGTGGAGGAATTGCTCATCGAAATCACGCATACCAAAAAAAAGGGAGGAAAACTCAGAGCTGATAAAGGTATCAATTTGCCGGAGAGCGATCTGCGGGTTCGTGGGTTGACGGAAAAAGATAAAGCAGATCTTGCTTTTGTAGCTGCCAATACGGATGCTATTAACTTTTCATTTGTCAATACAGCCCAGGACGTCAAGGACTTACAGACCGAGCTTGAAAAGCTTGATGAACAACCAGGGATCATTCTTAAGATAGAAACCCGGAAAGGGTACCGGAACTTACCGGAGATATTGCTTCAGGCGATGCAGACCTTCCCGATTGGCGTGATGATCGCCCGTGGAGATCTGGCGATTGAAACCGGCTGGAAAAATTTTGCGGGCATTCAGGAGGAGATCCTTCGTATTTGCGAGGCGGCTCATGTTCCTGATGTTTGGGCCACCCAGGTATTGGAGACGCTTGCCAAAAAAGGTGTGCCTACGCGAGCGGAAATTACGGATGCCGCCGCCGCCCAAAGGGCTCAATGCGTAATGTTGAATAAAGGACCTTATATTGAAAATGCTGTAAAAATGCTCGATAAGATACTGCGCAGGGCGCAGAATCTGCAAAAGAAAAAGGAACGTCCTTTGCCTCCATTGTCTGATGCAACAAGTTTGAAACTATCGTATGCGGGTATGGAAAGGCATGAGGAGGAGGCTTTGGATAGGTAATAGAGTCAGCAGTCTTCAGTCCACAGTCAGCAGTCGGCAGTACCAGTTTGTAGAAGCTTTTGCTAACACTTCTACATTCTGCGGTTGGATATTCATTATTCTGCGGTTCCGTATCGCTTTTCGGTAAAACTATGCTTTTGAAAGGAAAAAGGGAGAATTGTAAATTTTGGAACATCTCGGAGGAACCGCAGAACCGCAGAATGCCCAATATCCAACTCCGAAGTGGGTGTGCCCCGTTGTCGCATGACCTTCTAATTCCAGCAGCACTTAGCAAGAGTAAGAAAAATGGAAAATACAGAGTGTAGGATTGTTGACCCCTAAATAACTTGAAACCCCTGAAACACATTGAATTATTTGAACCATTGAAACCACATCAAACGCAAACTGGTGAGCTTGAAACAGCGAGCGAAGCGAGCATTGAACCAAAAAATGTAACCTGTGAAATTTTTTATTCATCTGGCCTATAAAGGAACCAACTACCGCGGCTGGCAGCGCCAGGCGGGGGTTGTTAGTGTTCAGCAGGTAATAGAAGAGTCACTGGAGAAAATGCTGAAAACCCGCATGAGTGTCCATGGGTGTGGTCGTACTGATGCAGGGGTGCACGCCAGCCAGTATTTTGCTCATGTTGATCTGGAAGGTCAGTACGACTTTGATCTTGCGGAGCGATTGAACCTGATTCTTCCAGATGATATTGCTGTTTTTGAATTTATTCCCGTTGAGCCTCATGCCAATGCTCAGAGAGGTGCCGTCAGCAGGACCTATGATTATTACCTGCACTTTGATAAGCATCCATATTATTCAACTTTTAGTACCTATTACAAGGGGCCTGAACTCAATGTGGAGCTTATGAATGCTGCCGCACAGGTGATGCTGAAACACAGGGATTTCCGGGCGTTGTGTAAGGCGCCGGACAGGGTGGAACACACGCGTTGTCTGATCATGTCAGCAGAAGTGATAAGCCTGGACAAAATAAGAGGCATCAACTTCAGGATTACCGCCAGCAGGTTTTTGAAAGGCATGGTTCGTTTAACGATGAACAAACTAATTAAGGTTGGCCAGGGAAAGATAAGTGTTGAAGCGTTTGATGAGTTTATTGGCAAAAAGGAGAATCCTCACTATAAGGTTTTCGCTCCACCTCAGGGCTTACATTTATCTAAAGTGGTTTACCCTTTCCTCGAACGGGAGAGAGCGAACGGTTGGGGGATTTAGTGGTACGAGTTGCGTGTTCCGAAAACCCGCAACCCGTAAGATTTTTGATTTTTACAATGGATTAAACCACTAATTCACATTCAAAAATTTCGTCTTTTTTCTCGATCAAAGGTTTTCTCAGCGCGTGGAATGCCTGATGATTTTCGGTAGCTTCCAGCTTTTCTTTGTCTTCTTTGTTTTCCCAATATTCCAGAAGATAGTACGTGTTTTCTGCGTTTTTATCTTTCAGAATATGAAAATGGTCAAGGCCTGCAGGCTTTCCTTCGATGTTTTCTTCGAATTTCTGCATTTCGAGAAAGGTGATATCGTCGCCTTCCTTTACTTTGAATGCTACTACATTTACGTACATATTATTGTGTTTTGTTTGAATTAAATTACGGTTCAAATTTATTCAGTTTCAAAACGACAAACAGTGATGAGGGTTACAGTCTTCAGGCAGTACCACTTGGCAGATGGGGTTAGGGTGTGAGATTTGGGTTGGTTTAACCGCAATTGGAACGAAGAGAGATCCCGCACCTGTCTATTCGGCATTGCCAGGCAGGCCAAAGGTCGGAATAACACTGAGAAAAAACTGAAATCGACCTTCCGGAGATTCCCGATCAAAAATATGGGACAGGCTCGCGTGCACGAAGTGCCGGGACAACCTGAAACTCCTGAAACCAAGTAACAGGACAAAATTACTTTTGATCAAAATACTTTATTCAATCAAAAAGGCGCAGAGAGCTGTTACGCAAAGTTTCGCGGAGAAGCGCGGAGTTTCGCGGAGAAAAACAAACAAAACTGCGGCTCTCAGCGCTTCTTCGCGGTCCTCCCGACATTTCATATACGGGAACCTGTCCCGCACATAAAATGTCCGGATGGATCATCTGCGGTATTGCCCAATTGTTTCACTTCAGGAAAACATTTGATTTAAAGTAGTTCTGTCCACATACTCACCTCAAACCACCTCAAACCACCTCAAACCACCTCAAACCTTCTTTCCTCACGAATAATAAAGGATCAAATATAAAATTGGTACGATAATCCCCAGGGCAGTCATCCAGGAGCCCCGGCCGGTTATGCCTTTTTTGCCTTTTATCATGAATAGTCCGGAGACTGCCATGAAGAATAAGGCAAAGGAAAAGATGTCTGAAAACCATGTCCACCACCTGCCAGGGTTGTAATGCAGGTAATTGAAGGCATGCAAAATTGCTCGCCTTTCGACGCGTTCCACATATCCTTCACCGGTTTGCCGATCTATGATGACATTACCGTTACCTTTCAGGAAAACTTTAACAGCTCCCTGGCGGACGTAATGCTTTTTATAGTTTTTGGCTTCTCCAACTTGTTTTAAAACAGTCAGCACTGCTTCTTCACTCGGATCGGCAAAATCAGGAGGTAGATTAACTTTGAAATCTTTTGTGGTGATTGCGTAATTGGGGTCCCAATCGTTCAAATGATTAATGGCAATACCGGATACGGAATAGACAACGGTAGCCGCAAAAAAAAGGTATCCCGCGTCCCGATGCAGAATGCGGAGCCATTTCCTCCACTTAAATTTTTTCATAATGTTAGGCAGTAGATTTTAAAAAACCGACGTTTTCTGATAGTTGGGTGCGTTGATTTCCATGCTTGAGATGTTTCCAAAAGTAAACTTTGATGGATGCTTTTGGTTTTTCAAAATCTACTGCAGTAAATATGGAAATTTGAAACGTAAATTATCAGGAAACTTGTCAATGATTAACTACATTTCAGTATCACCACTTTCTTCTTCAGCAGGTACAGAAACAGGAGCTGCAGCAATTACTTCGTAGCTCACACAATCGAGGCCATAAAAGGAGAGATAGTCCTTATCACTTTCCTTTAACTCCATTCGAAGGTTTTCGATCTTGCTCAGTTCTTCTGCTCCGCCATCTGCATCATCGGCATGATTTTTTAGAATCTCTTGTTCCCACTCGTCCAGGTAGTTGCTGTCCATTCGCTGTTCTGTAACCATAGCGATTACACTGACATCACTACCTTCGAGCTCTCTGTTGAACTGGTCCACTTCTCCTGCTTCGATCTTTACGCTGAAATCAGGATTTTCTCCCACGATGACCATTCTTTTTCCACTGTGTTTGCAGGTATGGTCAACGGTACCGGTAAGCTGGATCTTCTGGCCAGCATAATTGGCAGCTACTGTTGTGAAATCTTCTACCTTGATTGTTGGGATTTCGGTGGTAGCTTCATCAGTTGCTTCTGCATCGGCATCAGGAGCTTCATTGTTACAGGCAAACAATCCAAATACCAAAGCGAACAGGAAAATTGATCTTTTTAACATCTCTTTAGTTGTTTATTTGATTAGTGAATACAGTTCAAGTCAAGATTTAGCCAAAGGTAACAACCCGCAATTTTGATGAACAATGACAAAATTCACCATTTGGAAATCTGTAAAGGAGAGATTTGTTAGTAATAGCATGTGAAGTGCCAAATAGGTGAAGCATCCGATAGGCTAGGGCTGCCTGAATTTTTCGGAAGGCTTTTTAGTTACTCTCTTGATATGTGAGAAGACAGAGAGTGCAGAGAGCTGTTACGCAAAGTTTCGCGGAGAAGCGCGGAGTGCCGCTGAGAAAGAGTTTATTAATTGTAATTTACATACTGCTATTTTTAGACCAGAAAAGCATTACTGGAGGAAGTTTATCTATCAATTTAGGATGAAATAATAAAACCTCAGCCTTAGCCTTCTCCTTAGCCTATTAATAAATAAAAATTATCCAACAACTTGAATTAGTGATTTTGCGAATGGTTCCATTCATCGTCTAAGCTCCAGCGTTACCAGTGTGCCTTCGCCGTTTTCAAAAAGATCAGCTACTTGGACGGTGAGTTTATCCTGATACATATCATTCAGGATAGCGATACGTGAGGAGACGTTATTCATGCCCTTGGATTGGCGTTTGAGTTGATGCTGAGTTTTGAGCGCCTTTGATTTTTTGCGACCAATCCCGTCATCTTGGATGGTGATGAGCAGGGTGTCCTGGTCTTTTTTAGCGAGTTTAATTTCCAGATTGCCCTTATCTTCCTTATATCGCAGGCCGTGCCAGACTGCATTTTCAATATAGGGCTGGAGCAACATAGGAGGGATTTCAAAAGCATCTGTATCGATATCATCCGCTACCTCAAATGTGTAATCGAATTTCTCTTTGAAACGAGCATGCTCCAGTTTGAGATATAAGCCTATGAGTTCTATTTCACTGGAAAGCGGTATAAAATCTTTTTCAGAATTCTCGAGCACAGCGCGCATCAGGGTAGAAAAATCGGTCAGGTATTTATTAGCCGCCCGTTCATCACTTTGAGCGATGAAGCTGTTGACGGAATTCAGCGCATTAAAAATAAAGTGCGGGTTCATCTGGGTGCGGAGTGATTTCAGTGCCAGGAGATTATTAGTGATTTTGCGTTGGCGATTACTTTTGTACATCAGGAATATGGTTACCACAAGTAATACCAGACCGGCGATAAGGGAATAAATGATTAAACGTTGCCGGCGGTTGCTTTCTTCCGTGAGCTGTTGTTCTTTTTCGATGAATTCGATCTTGTTTTCGGTGAGTTCCCGGTCTTTTTCGAGGATGTTTATTCTGTTTTGCTGGAGAGCCAAAGCTTTGTTGAATTGGGCAACATCTTCCAGCTCTTGTTCCTTTTGCTCGTAAAGAATATCCACCAGGTCCACGTACTTCTGGTAATTTTCGAGGGCATTATCAAAATCGCCTACGTTCTTATAAACTTCGGAAAGTCGTTGCAGGGCATCCTTTTCTGTTTCCAGATCCTTGGCCTCGGATGCCACTTCAATACTTTTGTTTAGGTAAGGGATGGCTTCCACATATTTTTTCTGGGAAACATATGCGTCGGCAATGTCAAAATTGAGCGCCTGAGTAGTCAGGGTGTCAACTGATTTTTCAGGAAGGGATTCCACTTTGGCAAGATTGGCTTTTCTCAGGTTGATTTCCTTATCCAGCTGATTACTGCTGCGGTAATAATCGGCCATGCGCTGATTTTGTACAACTTCCTGCTGAACGCTTTGTTGCTGAGCAACATCTATGGAATTACTGTAAAACCTTTCCGCATTGCCCGCATCTCCCTTTTGGGCATAGATCTCCCCGATTTTTGTATTCAGATCGATCACTTTATCGGGAAAATTTCGCTTTTCGGCAATTTTCAAACCATCATTGTAATAGTCCAGGGCCTGTGCGTTTTGTCCTAATGCCCTGTAATTGTCCCCCAACAATTCGAACATCTTCACTTTTTGCGCATGACTCATTTTGCGTTCTTTCTGCATAGGAGAAAGCAAGTCATTGCTTTTGGCGAAATTTTTATCCAGGCTATAACTTTCTGCAAGTTTGAGTTTGGTCTCAAGAATTTCTGAAGTAGATCGTAAATCTTTAAGCGCGATTTCATAGTTGCTTGCTGCCAGATCATAGGCTTTCCAATAGAAGTAAATGTCCCCCAGTAAATTGTAGGAAGCAGCTGTTTCGCTGCTACTGCGCAGTTTTTTAGAATCCAGTGACCTAAGTGATTCTTCTACATATTGGATGCTCAAGTCGGCATCCGTTTTTAGATAATATCTCGCTGAATCCAGGAGTTGGTCAAAAACAAGATTTTTGTTTTGGGAAATACTTTTGCGGCTTTCCTCCACAGTTTGCCCGTGCAGTGCAAAAGGTGCAAGGCAAAAGATAATCATCAATATGGAGGTAAGTCTATTGGTCATTTTATTGTTGTTAAAATAAATACTATTTTTTTGAAAAATAGTATTTATTCGAAGCAACCACTCATGCAATTCATTTCAGAAAATCATTCGTGTATGAGTGGCTTTAACCTCATCATTCGCAGCTCATTCCTCTTCAAATCTACACACTTTTATGATCATATAAAAATGACCATCAGAGGATATTTACATAAATATTTCCATAAAATCCATGTTGGCTCATTGAAGTAGATACTTGCCTCAATCACTCCTACTCCTGGCTCATTTTGCATTTTTCCCGGCATTTTCCGTCCATACCTTTGCTCTGAATTAATGAAGTAATTTTATAACAACTTCAATTTAAATCATCATTCAAACTAAAAACAGATGAACCGTCCATGATTAAATCATCATTAAACACCCAAGGGAATGATTATTTAATCATGGTAAGCTCCATCTGATCGTTAAATTATTAAAAAATAAACAGATGAAATTCAGAATTATTATTCTCGCGCTCTCACTGATACCCCAATTGCTTTTGGCCCAGCATATGGGCAACCAGAATTACGTAGCCACCAATAGCCGGGCTCATGTACGCGCCATACAGCCTTCTCCTCATGTAAGTCTGGAAGTCAACGCCATGATGAATGTCAAAGCTTCTTCCTACACGGCTGTTTTTAACGTCACCCAGGTCGGTGAAACCTCAGAATCAACCAATTCACTAATCAACTCGAGGATCGAAAAAATTGTTGCAGGTGCACTTGAACTTGGTTTGACCGCGGAGGACATTCATGTAGATATGATCTCCTTTGTGCCGGTTTATGAAGTTGAGGTGGAGAAAAAACTATTTAGCAAAACCTATAATGAAGTGCCCAAAGGGTTTGAGATCCAGAAAAATATCCATATCAATTATCGAAAACACGGTATCCTGGATCACATCATTACCTTATGTGCAGACAATGAAATTTACGACCTGGTTAAGGTGGATTATTTCGTAGATGATTTGGAAAGTGTATATGATTCTCTCCAGCATTCAGCATTGAGGGTGGTGGAATCCAAAAAAGCTTTTTATAAAGCTGTCGGTATGGATTTTGAACAATTCAATATGATCTTTTCGGAAAAAAGGGCAGCGATTACCCCACATGATGCCTATTCCAATTACCAGGCATTCAGCAGTTATTCCCTTGATGCCGTTAAACAGAAGCAAGGACTTAAAGAAGTGAAAAAGAAAACTTCACTGTTTTACAATCCCATTTCCTACAAAAATTTCGATGTGGTCATCAACCCTGAAATCAACGAGCCCGTTGTCCAATTCACTTTAAATGTCAAGGTGCATTACAGCCCAAAACCACAGCAGCCCGCAACAAGGGAAGTAGTAAAGGAAAAGAACAGGTATTTCATGCTCATGGAAGATGGGAATATGAAGGAGTTGAAGGTGGAGTGTGAGGATTGAGGCAGTTTTCAGTCGGCAGTCGGCAGTCTTCAGTCCACAGTTGGCAGTACCGGTTTTTTAGAAAAATTTGTCAAGGTTTTGCCTTTGCCAGGCTTTAGGGAAGAAAGGCGACACCTTGTCGAAGCTGTTAGTAAACCAGACCTTATACTTTAATGAAAAACCTTCAATAATGAAGAGACCAAAAATTTTGTTTATTGCTTTTGTATGCTGTTTTTTTAATGCCTATTTTAGCCAAGGACAAGCTCCAATAAAATATGTGAAAATAAATACAGAAGTATTTGCAGACACCTTTTTATTTGAAACCATTTTTGAAATAATAGGGGAAAAGGTGAAGCTTCTTGAATATAAGCAACCTTTTTCAGCCTCTGTTAAATATGGTGAAGTAGTTGAGAAAAGTGAAAGAAAGCAATTGCTTAGAATGGATAGTGCACTTTGGACTTCACTTAATTATTTAGATATTCATTATGATACGCTTGCCGAAATTGAAACTTATGAGTTAATTGAAATCGACGAGGGAAATTTTGAAGTTTATAAAACGATCTCAACAGCCAGAGATTCTTTGTTCAGAACGAAGCCTTATTATCAGGTTGATACCTTGAATCGATTGGAATATTTTTTGTTTAATCGGTTAATGGAATTGAACATCAAATGGTCCAAAAAATAAAATACAGCTATGAAAAAATTAATATTTCTAACCTTAATAACCACCCTGTTTTTCTCCTGTAAACCCGACGATCAGCCAATGCCTGAAGGAGATGTAAGTTTCCATTTGTTGACTTCCTTTGAGACATTTGATAATTTTAAAATTCATGAGTCATCGATTTTGTGGGACAGCAATGTTTACCTCAGTTACGATGATCTGGAGTCCTATGATCGTGATTCCTATAGTTTTAAATTGTCCGAAGAAGCAATTGAATTTCTCGACAACCAGGAGTTTAATGTGCACGGGACGGGCTTTGTGGTTGTTGCAGGTGAAGACCCTGTCTATACCGGGTATTTTTGGCCGTCCTATTCATCCATGTCATGCGACTGGCTGGTGGCAGATCCTTTGATGGCAGGAATTACCGGCGAGTTGCGGATGCGACTTGGTTATCCCGGAGGAGGGCTCGATGGTTTGATTCCGGATAAGCGAAATAAAGACATTATCCTGGATATATTCCGCAGGGATGGCAAATTGATTGAATGATAAAAAACTTGGATTTCAATTCGTAGACCAGTCCTAAGTTGGTTTTCAGGTGGTGGGATGGCGCTTTTGGCTTTTGTAGTTTACCATACCCTTGAGATACTGTTTTTTGAAATTTTTTTAAAAATTCGTATCTTAATAACCATTTTTCTTTAAAAGAGTAGGGTATGCAGGAGTTTCAACTTGTAAGGTTACGTACCTTTAAATGGATTTCAAAATGTTTGGCTCTGTTGCTTATGGGAGTAATAATCTCAGGTTGTACCGAACTGAATCTATCAAGTTTAGACAAACCTGGATTGGATGCGATCGAACTTTCAGACATCATATTGGTGGATACCTTCAACATCAATTGTCATTACGATTCTCTTCCATATTTGTCCGTTGCCGACTATCCTCCGGTTTTTATCGGGCGATTATCGGATTCAGTTTCCATAGATCACCGGTCGGAATTCGAAAACTTTTACGATTATTCCTGGACACAGTTTAATGCTCCTGATCTGTTTACACTGGATGTGTTGGTAGATACCACCAGGATAATCCCGAATTCAAATCCATACACACTCCCGGTGCCAATTCCTGAAAATGCCGGCAGACCTGTAGAAAGACGGGGATATTGTGCCTATCCGGTTTTTATGATGAATCAGAGCACCGATACTGTTTCTGTTGGATATGGTCAGTTTATTCCGCTGATCCTCGAAGCAAAGGACAGTACGGATACCTGGCGACCATTGCAAACAAGTTATATTTATGATTGTGGGACCGGGCTGAACACTATTTTCCTGCCGCCGGGAAATACCTTGATTACTTCCTGTAAAATTTTCCGGGGAGACTATGAAACCGTTTTAAGGCTGAAATTTGGATACGAGTGGTTCAATTATTCCAACCAATTCATAGGATCAATTGATTATGGCCAGTTTGAATTGAAACCGCGAGATTAATGGATGGTGTAACGAAAAAGAGCCCAAAGGTTTTGGAAACTTTCGGGCTCTTGTCTTTTTATATGCAAGGTTGGTTTATCAACGTCCCTTCACATTGGTCATTTCTTCAATAGGTTCTTTTGGAACAAGCACTTTATTCGTTTTTTCAACAATGATTTCCTTTTCAAGCTCGAAAATTTTTGAAGCTTTGATGTCCTCACTTGAGGCTCCCACTTTTACAACGTACGTTCCTGCGTCGGCAATCCATGCGGAACGATCAGAGTAAAAGGAACTGAGATCTTTTGCAGACAGTTTAAGGCTGAGGGTCTGCGTTTCTCCCGGTTGTAGCAGTTTGGTTTTTGCAAATCCTTTCAATTCCGCAACGGGTTTGTCGATGGTGGAAACAGGAGCAGAAAGATAAAGCTGAACCACTTCCTTTCCTGCTACTTTACCGGAATTGGTAATATCAATGTTCACCGTCAGTTCTCCTTCAAAATTTTTAGCACTCAAAACGAGATTGTTATAATCAAAAGAAGTGTAGGAAAGTCCATAACCAAACGGGTAGGCCGTTTTGAAGCCAAAGGAATTAAAATAGCGATAACCTACATAAATACCTTCTTCATACACAACTTTTGAATCTATGCCTCTAGACATATTACCCATGAATTCTTCTTTAGCTCCGGGAATTGCTTCTCCAGGGAAGTTTTTTCCGCTCGGAATATCCGAGTAACTCATAGGAAATGTTGTAGCCAGTTTTCCGGAAGGGTTGACTTTTCCGGTCAGGATATCAGCAAGGGCGTTTCCAGCCTCCTGCCCGCCTTGCCAGGCCAGTACGATGGCATCAACCTCATCCCGCCAGCTGGCCGTTTCAACGACATTGCCGATGTTCAGGATCAGAACGACTTTTTTGCCATGAGCATGATAAGCTTTACTCACCTTTGAGATCAGTGATTTTTCTATGGCCGTAAGGTTGAAGTCTCCTTCCAGCTCACGGTCTTTGGATTCTCCTGAATTCCGCCCGATGGTAATTAATGCGATATCTGTCATCTTCGCTTTTGTGTTTAGTGTCTGATCATCGAGCGGCATTTCAGGAACCAGTGGAGGTAACTCCATGAAAGATTTTCTTTTGGGTTGTTTGGCTTTTTCTTGTTTAACCCATTCGTTGTAAATTGTTTTTATGGAAGGTTCGACAGGGTAGCCGGCATTTTCCAATCCTTCTACCATGGAAATCGTGTAACCTTCATTGACATCACCGCTTCCGCTGCCTCCGGAAATATAATCATAGGAACTCACTCCATATGCGGCGATCTTAATTCCGGGTTTGCCAAACGGTAGCGCTTCCTGATTTTTCAGCAATATAGTTCCTTCGGTTGCCGCCTGGCGGGCAATAACGGCATTCGCTTTCAGATCCGGATTGTCTGAATATTTATAACCTTTGAAAGCTGGCGAATTAAAAACAATCTTCAGTATTCGTGAGATGTTTTTATCCAGGGTTTCCATTGGCAATTCGCCGTTTTTAACCGCATTAGCAATAGCTTTTGCTTGCTGTGGCGAGCCGGGCATGATCAGATCATTTCCTGCTTTCATCTGTTCGACTGGGTTGTCCCCTGCAAACCAGTCGGTAGTTACGAAACCTTCAAATCCCCATTCTTCCCTTAAGACCGTTGTCAGTAATTCTTTGTTTTGAGAGTTGAAGTAGCCATTGAGTTTATTATAAGAACTCATGATGGTCCAGGGTTGAGCCTCTTTTACAGCAATTTCAAACCCTTTGAAGTAAATTTCTCTGAGTGCTCTTTCCGAAACAATGGTGTTGATTTTTAATCTGTTGGTTTCCTGATTATTAGCGACAAAGTGTTTGATAGAGGTGCCGACGCCCTCAGATTCAATACCGTTGACAAAAGCAGCGGCAAGCTTTCCTGAAAGCAAAGGGTCTTCAGAATAATATTCGAAATTTCTGCCGGATAGTGGATTACGATGAATATTCATCCCCGGTGCCAGCATAATATCCACACCGTATTCTTTAGCCTCATTTCCCATCGCTTGTCCAATTTGGTAAAGCAGGTCTGTATCCCAGCTGGATGCGAGCATGGTAGCGACCGGGAAAGCCGTACAATGATAGGTCCTGTCGCTATGTGCATCACGAGTGGGGTCAATGCGGACCCCTGCCGGACCATCGGAGAGGACTATAGAGGGGATACCCAATGCAGGTACGTCAAAGGTGCTGCCGGCTGCTCCGGGCACTTTTTCTTCGCGTTCGGTTTTATGTATTCCGGGCAGTTTCATGCCCATGCCAACTACCAGGTGTGCTTTTTCTTCCAGCGATAATCTGGGAATCAGGTCAGCTATCCGCTCTTCATCGGAGAGCTTTGGGTTTTCAAATTTGTCCATTTTACCGTTATTGTTCAGGTCCTTGAAAGCAGACTGGGCGTTTGCAAATAATGGAATAAATGTAAGTAGCAGAAGTGTTAATCTGAAAGAATTTACCATAATTAAAGTCTTATTGTGTCATAATGACGCAAAGATGAATAATATTTGTGAATTTTTCCTATTTTTGATCAAATTTTTTTCTTATGCGTGTTTTCGGGTTAGAAAGATATCATCCTGGTTTGTCTTTGGATTGCGTCATTTTTGGGTTTCATGAAAATGAGCTTAAGGTTTTATTGCTGAAAATGAAAAACTGGGACATGTGGGCTCTGCCAGGAGGGTTTGTACCGAATAACATGAGCGTTGATGAGGCTGCAGCTGAGGCTCTTTTTGAAAGAACAGGGCTTAAGGATATTTTTTTAAGGCAGTTTTATTTATTCGGAAATCCTGAACGGAATAATGCTGATCATGTGGAAAAATTAGTAGAAAGAGGGGTGATCCCGGATAATTTAAGGGCTTGGTTCAGTCAGCGATTTGTGTCAATAGGATATTATTCGCTGGTCGAGTTTTCAAAAGTGACGCCGGTTCCGGATGCGATTTCCGAATTTTGTGAATGGAAGTCTCTGAATGACCTGCCTCCAATGATCATTGACCATGAGGAAATTCTTGAAAAAGCATATCAAACGCTGAAAAAGGAACTGGATGATGAACCGGTTGGCTTGAATTTGTTGCCGGAAAAATTTACTATGACCGAATTACAAACCTTGTACGAAACCATTCTGGGAAAGCAGCTCGATCGCCGGAATTTCAGGAGGAAAATCCTTGCCTGGGATATTCTTGCAGAAACCGGGGAGCGGAGAATGGGGGGGCGTCACAAAGCTCCGGTCTTGTATCAGTTTGATCAGGAAAAATATGATCGGGCCTTGCGGGAGGGCTTGAAGCAGGGATGGTGATCAAAAAAAACACAGTGACGGCCTGACTCTGAGTCAGGCCGTCACTGTGTTTTTCATAACCTCTCTATTATATTAAAGCCACGAGAATTGAAAACGTGACAATTTTTTAACACTTTTTTTATTTACTCAGCAATTTTTCCAACCGTGCCAGCCTCGCCTCCAATTCCTCATTTTTCTTTTGCTGGGCTTCCAATTCAGCCGTGAGCTTGTCAATTTGTTGCTGTTGTTCCTGTACTGCTTTTAAGGCAATGGTGCTAAAACCTGCATAATTCACCGCGTGAATACCTTTGGATCTTTCATCCTGACTTTCCATGACGAATTCCGGAAATAGTTTTTTGACATCCTGAGCGATAAAACCAATAGAGTTTTTTCCGGTCGGATTATTATCCTTGTACTGGTATTTGGATGGTTGCATTTTCATAACACGATCCAAAACATTGTCAAGTGGTTGTATGTTTTGTTTGAGATTACGATCAGAAGCATAGAAATACTCCCCTGATGTTCCATCAAATTCCCCACGGAAATTTCCATCAGAAAACAAGCTAAGATTATAATTTGGATTGTCAACGGCATAAAATTCCCAGTTGTTATAGGTGCCGCTTCGCTCAATTAATAATCCGTAATCCTCATGCACCAGGGCGAGCATATAACCACCCGCACTGCCAGGTTCTTCACCTACAGACAAGCCTGAGGTCCGTACTTCGAGATCGCCCAATCCAAAACCATCAGGTGAACTTGAAGCAATCCTGTTGTAAGGAGAAGCGGCATCCATGCTAAGGTTGTATTGCCCGTTACCCACCTCAATAGCACCACCTACGTTATCTCCAACCGTGATGGCAGGTATGGTCCAGCCTTCATTGAGGTTTTTACCTACCACCAGTGCCTGATCCGGATTATCATTGCCCAGACCAACATTGCCGTTACCAAGTACTGTGAAAAGATCTTCACCAAAACTGCCATCCTGCTTATATTGGAGGTTGAAATTGGTGTTTTGATCCGAGTTGCCTACATAGCCGCCCAGCGACCATTTTCTGTTACCGTAATAGGTATTTTTAAAATCCAGACGGGCATAATCATTGCCCTCTTCTCGCAACAGCAGGGTAGGATCGGAAGTGGTAGAGTTGTGGAAGATTTCCATTCGGCCATCTGCTTCATCAGTATTGACACCAACACGGCCTATACCCGTTTGTACAGCTAACTTGTTATCATGCTCATTTTCAAAATAACCACCGGCTCCGTTTCCGGAAGAACTTCCCAGGACTCCCGAACCATCTCCTTCTGTTATTCCCGCAAGGGCGGAATAATCATTCGCGGAATTGGAAAGATAAAAGTAACCAGCTTCCCAGTCACTGTCGTCATTGTACACCTCAAGGGTGGATAATGGTTCAGCGGTGTTGATCCCTACATTTCCTTCACTGAAATCGATTCCCGTACCATTTTCTGACCAAAGACTGTTTCCGCCGGAAGGTAGTGTAACGGTACCTCCTCCATTGGACAAAGTGAGCATGTTGCCGTTCAGACTAATATTTTGAATTTCATTTCCCGGATCAGCATCGGCATCTGTATCGTCATCTGTGAAGGATCCGCCACCGTTGGATAAAGTGACAGTGTTGCCGTTTTTACTGATAGTTTGCAACTCATTGGTGGGATTAGCGTCGGCATCAATCACACCATCCTGGATTACAGCCAGATCGACTTCCCCACCATCATCCGAAAGGGATAATACCGTTCCATTCAATTCCAGTTGTTGAATTTCATTCAATGGATTGGCATCGGCGTCCGTCCCTCCGGTAGGGATGGAAATGGAATTCCCGTTCGAAAGAGATAATTCATTGGTAGTTATATCGAATGCAAGGGTTTGTAATTCGTTTTCCGGATCAGCATCGGCATCTTCTACACCATCTTGCAATGGAGAAAGATCAACAATGTTTCCATTGGTTATAGACAAATTGGTGCCATTCAGATTCAGGGTTTGCTCGTCTTGATCTTCGGGTAATGTAATGGAGCCGCCTCCTGCGGATAGAATAAGCGTATTACCATTGAGAGAGAGTGTTTGAATTTCGTTTTCAGGGTTGGTATCCATATCAGGAGTGTTATCTCCTGAGTCCAGTGCATACAGCGCATAGGGTACCGACAGGAGCTGACTTACACCCATAGACAAATAATTATTTCCTCCGTTTGGATCCATGTCTACCTTTAGGTAATAGGCATTGGAAGACCAGTCCAGGTTACTCATGTTACCGATGATGGGAACACCTTTTCCTACCTGCAGGGTGAAAACACCCAGGTCGCTTGTAAGTACCTCATGGTGCTCGGAAAGCGCTATGGGGCCATTGGGGGTATTACTTAAAATACTGATTTTCACACCTAGAATGGTATTGACGTAAGGGTTGTTATTGGCATCTCTGGCTACAGCCTGATAATTGAAGGCCTGTGGTGCCTGAGCGTGGAGAAATATGGTCAAAAATAAAAAAGGGATAATAGTGCTTAGCTTTTTCATAACTTAAGGTTTGAGAATTTATTAAATGGTGTTACCGGGGCCGATTACCTCTGCTTGTTGATTTTAAAGGTGCTTACCATCTGATGGTTTTGATAAACAGATAAAAGGTACAAACCGTCCGGATAGGGGGACAAGTCAAAATCTGATGTCAACTCTGTAACGGTTGTTTTTATTAATGGTTTGCCCAAACAGGTTAGTAATCATAACTTCAAGAGGTTCACTGGTTTCTTTATCCAGCCTGAGCCAGCCTGCCGTTGGATTGGGATAGACATTCAAGTTGACTTGCAGGGGAACTTCCCAAAGTGGAGTCAGGAATAGATCGTAATACATCTGATGGAACCCTTCCCATAGGGACAATTCATTTTCATATCCGGACACAGCCATTTCTCCGACAGTCCAGTGTAAATTTTGTCCATTGGAGGCAGATTGTAAATTGCCTGCAGAACCAATTACGGAATGGGAAAGGCTTTGGGCGTGAATTGAAACTCCTGTCATCACGAGGACCAGAGTGAACATGAGGCTTTTAGTAAAGATTTTCATATCTCGGGTTTTTGATGAATGGAGCCTCAATTTCGATAAAGGTTTATTGTTTTTCAGCTTTTTAAAATTTCCTTAGGAGTGTTTAACTCATTTTAACGGAAACAACTACTGTTGGGAAAAGTGATTGTGTTTTTTAAACTTGTCAAAAAAGTCTATTTTTGCCGCACATCCACTTGACACGGCAATTGCTGCCTGCACATTTTTTTGGTGTTTCACCAAAGAACGAATCCTTTTTTCACCCTAATTTTTTGAATATGTTTAGAAAGATTGATTTACTATTAAGTTTTATGATCGGAGGACTTTTCCTGTTGGTCGTTTCTTGTGAGCAGCCTTCCGAAGATTGGAGGGATAAGGTGGATAATACTGATTTGCTGATGAAATCTTCCCGGCAATTAACGGATGTCCTGATCCATGATATTTTCTCCCCACCTGTGGCAAGCAGGGTCTATGCTTATCCATCTATTGCGGCCTACGAATGTGCCCGGCATCTGGATGCTGATTTTAAAACCATGGCCGGTCAATTGAATGGTCTGGAAACCCTTCCTGAGCCGAATCCGGATGAGGAGTATGCTTTTGAGGTTGCGGCTGTTCATGCTTTTAACCTGGTTGGGAAACAACTTATCTTTTCTGAGCAGATGATAGCGGATTTGATGGCGGATCAGGATTCTTTGCTGGCTACCTATGGGATTCCAAAGGCGGTATTCAACCGATCCAAAGCTTTCGGTGAAGAAATGGCGAGGGCTATATTGGAGTGGGCTGACAAGGATAATTACAAAGAAACAAGGTCTGCCCCGAAATACAATGTAAAAAAAGACCCCTCAAGATGGATACCTACTCCTCCGGGATATATGGATGGCATTGAACCGGAATGGCGGGAGATCAGAACCTTCGTGCTTGATTCTGCTCAGCAATTCAAACCACCCCTGGTCACCGACTTCAGCACGGATAAGGATTCCCGGTTTTTTAAAGAAACCATGGAGGTGTACGATGCGGTTAATAATGCCACTTTTGAACATGTCGAGATCGCCAAATTCTGGGATTGTAACCCTTATGTGATGAACGTTACCGGTCATGTAATGCTCGCAACCAAGAAAATTACGCCCGGAGGCCACTGGATGGAGATCGTGACCATTGCTAATAAAAAAGCTGATGCCGGTTTCGTCAAAGCTGCTGAGGCCTATGCATTGACAGCCATTGCCCTGGCAGATGCATTCATATCCTGCTGGGATGAAAAATATCGATCAAACCTCATTCGTCCGGAAACAGTGATCAATGAATATATTGATGAAAAATGGGCTCCGATTTTGCAAACACCTCCTTTCCCGGAATATACCAGTGGTCATTCCGTGATTTCAAGAGCCGCTGCAGTTACCCTGACCAATGTTTATGGTGATAATTTTGCTTTTCACGATGATTCAGAAACCAGGTTCGGATTGACTGCAAGAGATTTCAACTCCTTCCTGGAGGCTTCGGAAGAAGCAGCCATTTCAAGACTGTATGGTGGAATTCATTATATGCCAGCTATCGACAATGGAGTGAAACAAGGAGAAAATGTTGGAAATTTCATTGTCGCCAATGTTCAAACCAAATAGAAAATGATCTCATTTTAACGGAATAAAAAAAGAGGCTGTCTCTAAAATGAAAACATAAACTTCGATGTGAAGTTTTATTTCTCGCAGATTACGCTGATAAATTTGATAAACTCCAATTATATATCAGCGTGAAATGTACTTTTGAGACAGCCTTTTTTTGTACCGCATTCTGGTTAATAAATTATTGCGATAATGATAATGACAACAACCAGAAAAGCTCCGTGCACACGGTAATTTTTATACCATGGTAATTCCCTAAGCTGTACGGTTTCATTCCTGAGTTCCTGTGGTGTCCAGACGACTTTGGCAAGTTCTGAATCCGGCTTGTGCTCGCCAAAAAGGCTACCGACAAAAATTGCCAGGCAACTGATCAGGAAATGGAAGAAGGCTACGTAGAGGAAATTACCCAACTCGATATTCAAATTGAAAAGATCAATGCCTATGAGCAGGAAGGTGATCAAAGAGCCAAGTATAATGGAGAGTACAGCTCCGGTATTGTTGGATTTTTTAAAGAATAGTCCCATTACAAAAAGAGCTACGATGGGAGGACAGAACCACGCCAAAGTGTTTTGGAGATAATCCCAGAGTTTCTCGAATTTCCCGATTTGAGGTGCCCAGATGATGGCAAGGACCATTACTACCGTAGTGGTAATTCGTCCGATCGTCATCAATTTTTTAGAACTCAGACCCGGTCGAAGCCTGGTTACGAAGTCCATTGTAAAGAGCGTAGAAACGGAGTTTAAACCGGAGTCAAGGCTGGACATCATGGCGGCGATCAATCCGGCCAGTACAACTCCAAGTAAGCCCGGAGGCAGCAGATCGAATAACATCGTAGGATAGATCATATCCATTTCGGTCATGTCCGGATACAAAACCCTGGCAAAAGCACCGGGGAAAATCATGATGAAAAGAATACTCAGTTTCAGGAATCCGGCAAACATCGCCCCCCATTGCCCCTGTCGAAGGTTTTTGGAAGCCAGGGTTCTTTGGGTGATATACTGGTTGGTGCCCCAGAAATAGAATCCCAACAGCAATACTCCCGTAAAGACCGCCGGCCAGGGCAGCACCTCATCACTGGCTGGTTTCATGATGTCAAAATGTTCAGGAGCAGTAATAGCCGTTACGGCATCCCATCCGCCTATCTTGTCGTAAGCAAACCAGGTGATCAGCGATGATCCAAGAATGAGAATAACCGCCTGGATCGCATCCGTATACATGACTGAACTCAGTCCTCCCGTAATGGTATAAACACCGGCAATCAGCGCCAGACCGACAATAATCTGCCAAAGTGGGAATTGTGGGAATATCAGGTTAATGACCAATCCTCCCGCATAGAGCGTAGCCGCAATATCTACCAGAACATTGAGAATAATAGCGATACCTGAAGCATAGGCACGTACGATGTAACTGTACCGCTTTTCAAGATATTCCGGAATGGTAAAAATCTTATTCCTCAGATAAAAGGGGAGGAAAAAGACCGCAAAGATGATCAGTACCAGAACGGCCATCCATTCATAACTGTAAACGGAAAAACCATCCTTATATCCTGCGCCTGCCAGACCTACAAGGCTATTACTTGACATATTGGATGCAAAAAGGGAAAACCCGATAATGGGCCAGGTGAGATTCCTTCCCGCCAGGAAATAATCCTCCGCGTCTTCGTGTTTTTTACCAAAATAAAAACCGACGAGGATCACAAAAATCAAATAAAAGATAATAATCCCGGCATCAATTCCAGACAGTGAAAAATTCATGACTTTGGTATAGTTTTATTGTGTTCAATTGTATTAAGCAGCAGTGAATATAGGTTTTTTTGGAATTTAAGCAGAATTTTATGTCAATTGGCCCGGAAGAAATGCCATCATTCCTTCTCATAAATCCTGGCTTCCCAAGGTGCAAGGTGATCGTTGTTTTCCAGGTAATTGGAAAGAATCAGTTTGCCGGGATCATCTTCAAGTGCGTAATGCTGTTGTTGATCACTGAAATTCAAAAGGATAGTATAGCTTTTTGTGTCTGACCATCTGCTGTAAATGAAAAGAGAGTCATCTCCTTCTGACAAATCTTTATATTGACCATAGATAAGCGTGTCATTTCCTTTTCTGAGTTCCAGTAATGTTTGATAAAAATAGAAGATGGAATCTTTATCAGCCAGCGCTTTTTCGACATTGATTTCCGAATAATTGGGATTGGCTTTTATCCAGGGGGTACTTTCACAGAATCCTCCATTGGGATGACCGTTCCATTGCATGGGAGTACGAACATTATCCCGTCCATTTTGGTTGGCCAGTTCAAGAAAAGTTGCCTGCGGCATTCCTTTTTTGGTCAGTATCTTGTGGAAATTCAAGGTTTCTACATCACGGAAATCATCGATAGAATCATAGTGGACATTAGTCATGCCAATCTCACTGCCCTGGTAAATGCAGGGAGTACCTCTCATGGTCATGATGAGTATGGCCAGGAGCTTGGCGCTCTCTACCCGGTATTCCCGATCATTTCCAAACCTGGAAACCATGCGTACAAAATCGTGATTGTCCAGAAAAATGCTGATCCATCCCGAAGGTTCCATAGCTTCATACCAGTCGTTAAAGATCTTTTTTACCTCAACCAGTCCATAGGGTTCCTGGTCAAATCTGCCCCCGGCCCCAAAGCCAAGGAACATATGATCGAGATGAAAGATCATATTCAACTCTCCTCTGTCGTGGCCGACATACTTCAGACCAACTTCAGGTGAGATCCCCGGGCCTTCTCCAATGGTCATGATATCATAATGACTTAGTACTTTTTCATACATCTCATTGATGAATTCATGAACTCTGGGACCATTGGAATAAACGTATTGAACCGTATCGCCAAAGGCCTTGTGAGGAGTGTCGTTAAATTCGAGTCTTTTGGAGATCAGCGAGATGACATCCATCCGAAAACCATCGATGCCTTTATCCAGCCAGAATTTTACCAGGTCATAAATTTCTGCTCTCACCTGAGGATTTTCCCAGTTAAAGTCAGGCTGCTTGGTAGTAAAGAGGTGCAGGTAATATTCTGCTGTTTGCTCGTCATATTGCCAGGCACTGCCTCCAAAAAAGGATTGCCAGTTATTTGGGGGGCCGTCGTTTTGCCCTTTTTTCCAGATGTAAAAATCACGATACGGATTATCTTTTGATTGACGTGATTTTTCAAACCATTCATGTTCATCAGAACTGTGATTGACTACCAGGTCCATGATCAATTTCATTCCACGGCTGTGGATGCCTTCCAGTAGTTGATCAAAATCTTCCATGGTTCCGAATTCCGGATGAATATCCCGGTAATTACTGATATCGTAGCCGTTGTCATCGTTGGGAGAGGGATAAATCGGGCTTAACCAAATGATGTCTACACCGAGCTTTTTGAGGTAGTCCAGTTTTTCAATGATACCCGGAAGGTCTCCGATTCCGTCGTTATTGCTGTCATTGAAACTACGTGGGTAGATCTGGTAGATGACCTGTTCTTTCCACCATTTTGGATAGAAAACCATGGTATAAATTAATTTTGTCTGAATGAAAATGAAAATTGGTAAAACCGACTGGGTTCTACGAATAAATGAGATGCTAAAATAGTTTTTTCCTAAATCCTATTGAAGCTAATGCTTAATAATTGTTGTGCTTATAGATTTGACTGATTGAAGTGCTACCAGTTTAGTGGTCACAAAAACTCTGACGGGAACGTTTTTTTCGGGAGATTGGATGGATTCTATCAGTAGTTTACAGGCATTTCTGCCCATTTTATTTCCCGAGTCCTTGATATGGCTGATCTGCGGGTGAGTCAGGTAAGGATAAATTCCGTCGCTGATAGTCAATACAGATAATTCTTCAGGTACTGAGATTCCCAGGGCATTGATGTGGTACATGCTTTTGGCGAGCAGTTCATCAGACATGGTGAAAATTGCGGTTATTCGCTTATTGTGGTTTAAAATAGCAGGCAGGATGAAATCCAGGTCATCACTTTTATCCACGGAGATGATATTTTCCCTGATAACCGGCAAACCTTTCTCCTTTAATGCTTTTTCATAACCCTTTATCCTTTCCCTTGAAATATTAAAATTCGGACTGCCGAAAATGCCTAAAATATTTTCATGTCCGTTTTCAATCAAATGTGCAATACCCTGATAGCTCGCATCGGCATTGCTGATGGTAATTGTTGAATGCTGCTGGTTTTCAATGGTCTTGTCGAGTAAAACGCATTTGATGTTTGCTGCGGTCAGTTTTTCCAGATGTTTCAGGTTGTATGTTTCCTTGGAAAGAGAAATAAGCACGCCTTCCACCGCCCAACTCAGGCATTGGTTGATGACTTCAGCCTCTTTGGCATAACTGTCATTGGTAATGAAGGTGATCAGGGAGTATTTGGATTGATCGATGGCCTTATTGATTCCTTGAATGAGATTAGGTGTATAGAACATATTCATTTCGGGCAGGATCAGGGCAATCAGTCCCGAATGTTGTTTTCTGAAGAAGCGGGCATGGACATTGGTGGTGTAATTAAACTCTTTTGCAGCCTGCCTCACCCGGTTTTTAGTGGCCTGACTTATGTCCGGATGATCTGATAAGGCCCTGGAAACCGTAGATGTTGAGAGGTTCAACATTTTGGCCAAATCCTTTATCGTTACTCTTTTCATACGCTAAAGGTAGCATTAAAAAATTTTATCCACAACAAACCATCCCGCAAACGTTTGCATAGATTTAACATTTCTTTGTCTTCAAAAAAAAGTATACAATTGTGTATTGATATTTTTAGCCAAAAAGCTTAATGTTTGGATTTTTTGTTTAATTTTGGACCTTATCTAGTTAAAACCACTTCATTCCAAAATTAAATTTCATAATTCTCTCAGTAATAAAATTTATTCACGAGAATTTACCCCAAGCATTGTTTGGCCACAAGTATCAATTGTGCGCTCAATCCAAATTTAATTTTATTTCAAACATTACCACTACAAAAGCTAATAATTAATTAGCAAGCTAAGGTTAACTTTTTGTTAAGTTTACATCGGACACTTAGTGTTCTAAATACGCTTTGAAAAAATTATTATTCACAAAACTATTTAATCGGTATGAAAATGTACATTACCAAGTTTCATTTCTTATTGGTACTGATGCTGGTTAGTGTTTCTGTTTTTGGTCAACGTACCATCACGGGTACAGTGACAGATGCAGAAACCAAAGAACCGCTATTCGGTGCCAATATCCTTATCAAAGGCTTTGATACAGGTACAATCACGGATTTTGACGGGAAGTATTCCGTTGATGTTCCTGAGGGTGCAACTGCATTGGTCTTTTCCTACACAGGGTTTGAATCGCAGGAAATCGCAATTGGGAGCGAAAGCGTCATAGACGTTGTTCTTTCTGCAGGTTCCCTTTTGGATGAAATTGTTGTAATTGGTTACGGATCTGTAAAAAAGAGTGATATTACAGGTTCTGTATCCAAAGTTGGAGAGGAGGACTTCAACAAAGGAGCCATCACTTCTCCACAGGAGTTGCTGGCCGGTAGAACTTCAGGTGTTCAGATCGTTGGGAACAGTGGTGCTCCGGGAGCAGCTACCAAGATCAACATCCGTGGTACTTCCTCTATCCGTTCCGGAAACGATCCTTTGATCGTGATCGACGGAATCCAGCTAGACAACAGAAGTGTTGAACCAGGCGGAGATGTTTCCGGTCTAGGTAGAGCACAGGGCTCTAACCCATTCGCATTTATCGATCCTAATGAGATCGAGTCTATTGAGGTATTGAAGGATGCTTCCGCAACGGCTATCTACGGTTCTCGTGGTGCCAATGGAGTTATTCTCATTACCACTAAAAAAGGACGTTCTGGAAAGCCATCCATTGAATACAATGTTCAGCAGGGATTGAGCACAATCCTTAAAAGGCCAGACATCCTCTCCGGAGATGAATACAGAAACGCATTAAGTTCTGAAGGGCTTTCTAGTGATAATGATGAAGGGCAGAATGTTGATGCTTTGGATGCTATCCTCCAAAACGGTTATACCAATTCACACTCTCTGGGAATCAGTGGTGGTGGAGAAGCATACAAGTACCGTGTATTCGGTAGTTTGTTTGACCAATCCGGGATCATTGTGAATACCGGTTTGAGAAAATATACCGGAGGTATCAAGGCTTCTTTCAATGCACTGGATGACAACAGACTTACCATTGATTTTGGTATGACTGCTTCAAATGTAATTCAGGATGATGCAGCTATCTCAGACGATGCAGGTTATGAAGGATCTTTGATTGGTGCTGCTTTGCAGTGGAATCCAACAAGAGCTTTGAAAAAAGCGGATGATTCTTTCGACCAGGATGTTTTGGAGAACAGAAATCCATTGGCTATCAGCGATTACATCAATGACCAGTCTAACATTTCCCGTATCATTGGAAACCTTAGTGCAACGCTTCGTCTTGTAGAAGGTTTGAATTATAAATTCAACGTGAGCATTGATAACGCAAGAGGTGAAAGAAGAGCTTCTGCCAGCCCACTGTTGAACTTCAATGATATCTTTGGTCGTGGCCAGGCCATCGTTGGTAATAACCAGCTCGGTAGTGTTCAGTATACACACACTTTAAACTACCAGACAGATATCACTTCAGGGATCTCTATGAATTTGTTGGGAGGTTATGAATACCTCAAGTACACCAATAGAGGTACTAACATTTTCGTGACTGATCTTGCACCTAAGTTCGATCTTGATTATACAGATATCCTCCAATCTGCCGCAAACAATAACCAGCGTGTTGAGTCATTCAACGATCCTGATATTGAATTGCAGTCATACTTTGCAAGGGGTATCTTTAACGTTTCTGACAAGTATCTCCTGACAGCGACAATTCGTGCGGATGGTTCCAGTAAGTTTGGTGAGGAAAACCAATACGGTATTTTCCCATCTTTTGCTTTGGCCTGGAATATTCACAACGAAGCTTTTGCACCAGATGCATTTGACAACTTGAAATTGAGATTAGGATGGGGTGTTACCGGTAACCAGGAGTTCCCTGCAGGAGCAGCCCAGGAATACTACACTTACGAAAATGGTAACCTGACTCAGCGTAACAACCCGAATCCTGCATTGAAGTGGGAGTCCAGTAAGCAGTTGAACGTGGGTATTGATTTTGCCATCATGGATTACAGAATCACCGGTACATTGGATTACTTCAACAAAACTACTGATGACCTGATCCTGTTTGTTCCTTTGGCACAGCCTAACCCAAGTACTGATGGTCGTATCTACAGAAATGTGGATGGTACTATCCAGAACAGTGGTATTGAATTAGGTTTGAATTTCAATATCATCGAGAAAGAAAATCTCAGATGGGGTGTGAATGTAAACGGAACCTACCTCACTAACGAAGTATCCGGATTTGGTACAGCTATCAACACCGGTGCTATCAGCGGACAGGGTCTGACAGGTGCCTTTGCTCAGCGTATTACTGACGGACAATCTTTGTTTGCATACTACCTGCCTGTATGGAATGGATTGAACGGAGAAGGACTTTCAGTTTATGAAGATCCTGTGAACGGTGGCGAAACACTGATTGCAACAGTTTCTACTGTTAAGCAGTTTGTTGGAGATCCACTGCCTGACTTCCTGTTAGGTCTTTCTACAGATTTGTCTATTGGAAACTTTGATGTTGTAATGAACATCAATGGAGCATTTGGTTACCAGGTGTATAACAATACTGCAAATGCGGTATTCGTAAAGGGTAACCTTGCAAACGGAAGAAACGTAACTGCTGATCTCGTTGGTAACGGTGAGAGTACCAATAACTCTTATCCTGCTTCGACAAGATATCTTGAAGACGGTGATCACTTGCGTTTATCCAACCTGACCCTTGGATATACTTTCGACAACCTTCCAGGTTTGCTTAAGGGTGCTAGATTGTCACTGACAGGTACTAACCTGTTGTTGTTGACCGGATACTCAGGATTTGATCCTGTGGTTAACACAGATAAGAATATTGAAGGAATTCCTTCATTTGGTATTGAGTATACACCATATCCAACAGCCCGTACTATTCTTGCTGGCTTGAGGATTAAATTCTAATTAAAAAAAATAAAAACTATAAACATGAAAGTTTTTAAAATCATAGGTGCCTTAAGCTTTTTGAGCTTTGCCTTATTCCTGAGTTCTTGTGAACTTGAGGAGAAAATTAAGGATGGGGTTGTGCCGGAAGCAGGGAACGTAGATGTCCAGGCCCTTCTGGATGATGCCTATCTTACACTGCAGCAGTTCCAGACACAGGATAACATCTGGGCGCTTCAGCAGCACACTTCTGATGAGACCATTGGGCCAACCAGAGGAACTGACTGGGATGACAATGGTATCTGGAGAAGTCTGCACGACCATACATGGGATGCTGAGCACAATTATATCAGAGCTTCCTGGAACAGTATGGGCCGTGGTCTTTACCTGTCCAATAACATCCTTGCGTTTAGCCCTTCAGGGGAGCAGGAAGCAGCGGCAAGATTTTTGCGTGCATTCTTCATGTATAGTATTGTAGACCATTGGGGTGGAGTTCCAATGCGAGAGCCAGGAGAAGATATCGCTTCTACTGATCCAACTATCATGAGTTCGACAGATGCTACTCTTTTTATTATTTCAGAATTGGAGTCCATTATGGGAAGCCTTCCTGATGAAGCTGAACCACACGTTGCTTCCAAAAATGCAGCGAGAGCTTTATTGGCTAAGGTTTATCTGAACAAAGGTGTTTGGACAGACCCTGACAGAATTGATCCTGCTTTTGATGCTGGTGACATGAATAAAGTGATCCAGTATTGTGATGAAATTATGGATTCAGGACAGTATGAACTGGATGATGATTACTATGACAACTTCAGACCTAAAAATGATGAAGTTTCTTCTGAGCTGATCTTTACTTCTAAAAACCAGGGAGGTATTCAAGCTGGTAACGTGAGATCAAGATGGTTCTGTACATTGCACTACAACCAGAATCCTTCCGGTTGGAATGGTTTCTGTACTATAGCTGATTTCTATGACAAATTTGATGATCCTAATGATGTTAGATGGCGTTCTGAGCCAGCTGACCAGACTCCGGTAGGTGGTATTCCTGTTGGATTCCTCGAAGGACAGATGTACGATCAGGATGGAAATGCTCTTGAAGACAGAAAGGGTAATCCATTGGCATTCGATAAAAATGTTGCTATTTTCGAAACCGGTGATAACCTTGAGGTTACTGGTGTACGTGTAGTCAAGTATGTTATTGATTACGAAAGTGGTGACAATGTTGATAACGATTACGTTCTTTTGCGTTATGCTGACGTTTTGCTGATGAAAGCTGAGGCGATCGCAAGAGGTGGTTCCGCTACAGGTGGACAGACAGCTGCTTCTATTGTTGATGACATCAGAACCATCCGTGGCGCTTCTGCCAAAGGTGATGGTAGCCTTGATGCCATTTACAATGAAAGAGGTTTTGAATTCTACTGGGAAGGTTACAGAAGACAGGATATGATCCGCTTCGGTACATTCCTGGATGCTTATAATGAAAAACCAGCATCAGAAGCTCACAGAGTATTATTCCCATACCCTGAAATCGAGCTGTCTGCAAATCCGAATCTCAAGCAAAATCCTGGATATTAATTCAATGCAGATGTTTAGTTTCGGAAATATCACATTTTAGATATAAAAACTTAGAGGGAGGTGTAAAAACCTCCCTCTTTTTTTAAATTTACTTTTTTAGACAATCTACGTATCAAGAATGAAAAAGTACATCCTCTTTTCCCTTTGGGTGCTTATCCTCGGTTGTCAGCATACAGACAATCAACCCGTTAAAGATCCATTGTTCACCGAAGTTGAAACTTCCCGATCCGGTATCGATTTTATCAATACCGTCGAAAACAATGAAGAACTCAATATTTTCACCTACAGAAACTTTTATAACGGCGGAGGGGTCGCCATCGGAGACCTCAACAATGATGGGCTCTCCGATATTTATTTCACCGCTAACATGGGTGATAATAAGTTGTACATCAATAAAGGCGACTGGATATTTGAGGATATTACCGAAAAAGCAGGAGTTGCGGCTTCCAATAAATGGAGTACCGGAGTGGTGCTTGTCGACATCAACAACGATGGATTCCTGGATATCTATGTTTGCAATGCAGGGTATGTTTCAGGGCAGGACCAAAGGAATGTACTTTATTTGAATAATCAGGACCTTACCTTTACGGAGGCTGCAGCACAATTTGGGCTCGATGATAATGGCTACACAACCCATGCTGCCTTCCTGGATTATGATAAGGACGGAGATCTGGATGTTTATTTGCTCAACAATAGTTTTATTCCTACCAATACCCTGAACTATTCCAATAAACGGGAGCTGGATGCTCAAGACTGGCCGGTTAAGGATTTCCTTAAAGGGGGAGGTGACAAATTCCTGCGTAATGATAACGGAACATTTACCGATGTTTCCGAAGAAGCAGGTATCTATCAAAGTCTCATTGGTTTTGGACTTGGCGTTACGGTAGGTGATATCAATAATGATGGTTACGATGACCTGTATATCTCCAATGACTTTTTTGAAAAAGATTATTTCTACCTGAATCAAAAGGACGGAACCTTCAGGGAAAGTCTCGAGGATTATTTCTGCCACATTTCCCATTCCTCCATGGGAGCGGATCTCAGGGACATCAATAATGATGGACTACTGGATCTGTATGTGACAGACATGTTACCCAATGATGATTACCGGCTTAAAACAACTGCTTCTTTTGATGATATTAATCTCAGAAACCTGAAAGTTCAAAAAGGTTTTTACAACCAATACATGCACAACACCCTTCAGATCAATAAAGGCAAAAAATTCAAGGAAGTAGCTTTCCATGCCGGAGTGGCGGCTTCCGACTGGTCCTGGGGGGCTTTGATGTTTGACGCAGATAATGACAGTTACACAGATATTTTCGTTTGCAACGGGATCTACCATGATGTAATTGATCTCGATTTTATGGACTTTTTCGCCAATGACCTCATGCAGCAAATGGCCCTGACAGGTGAAAAGGAAGACATGAATAAAGTGATTGAAAAAATGCCCTCTAAAGCCATTCAAAACCTCGCATTCAGGAACCTATCCGGACTTTCTTTTGAGGATGTTTCTAAAAAATGGGGATTTGACCAGGAGACTTTCTCCAATGGAGCAGCATACGGTGACCTCGACAATGACGGTGATTTTGATCTGGTGATCAATAATGTGAATCAGCCGGCTTTGATATATCAAAATACAACGACCAACAAATCCATAAAATTAAAATTGATTGGTGAAACACCTAATACTTCTGCGGTAGGAGCAAAGGTATATTTGTACACTGATAAAGGTATGCAATACCAACAGGTAAATCCTACCCGCGGATTCCAGTCATCGGTTGATAATCATTTGGTTTTCGGACTTGGGGAGAATGCCCAAATTGATTCACTGGTCATCCTTTGGCCAGATGATCGCAAGAGTGTTTTACATCCGGAACCTGGGCCGGAAACCAGAGAAATTTCCCAGGGTAATGCTGTAGCATCATACAACACAACCGTTATAGAAAGTGATATGTTTAATCTCGTTGATCATGATTTCACGGCCCATATAGAAGATGATTACATCGACTATTATTATGAAAGAGGCCTTCACCGAATGTTGTCCAAAGAAGGTCCGAAAGCAGCTGTGGCTGATGTCAACGGGGATGGCCTTCAAGACGTTTTTATTGGAGGAGCTTATGGTCAGACAGGAAGTATTTATTTACAAACCTCCAATGGCTTCGAATTATCCGAGCAACCTGTATTGAGAAGGCACAGCACTTTTGAAGATACGGCCTGTGCCTTTTTTGATGCGGATAATGACGGTGATCAGGATCTTTTTGTAGGATCAGGCGGGAACCATTTTACTGCAGGAGATGATTTTCTGAAAGACCGTTTATATCTGAATGACGGGGCCGGTAATTATGAGGTCAGTTCAGGAATAAAGCAAAGAACAAGCATGAATACTGGAGAGGTGCTGCCCCATGATTTTGATGAAGATGGCGATACTGATTTGATAATTCTTTCGAGATCCGTTCCGGGGAACTATGGTTTTGTGCCCACGCATTTCGTTTTCCGAAATGAAGGAAACGGACAGTTTAGTGATGTCACGGAAACCGTTTTGAGTCAGGATAAGGGAGTTGGTATGATCACTTCGGCTGTATTCGCTGATATTACCGGAGACGGGAAAAAAGAACTCATTACCGTAGGAGATTGGGAATACCCAAAAGTTTTTGAGTTTGATGGAAAAACTTTTGACGAGCTAAAAACGAATCTGGCCCAATATTCAGGCTGGTATTATGAGGTCGCCGCTGCAGACCTGGACAATGATGGAGATCAGGATCTCATATTTGGGAACCATGGGTCCAACAGCTATGTCAATGCCAGTGAGAAAACGCCCCTTTCTCTTTTTATCAACGATTTTGACGAAAACCAGACTATGGATAAGATCCTGACTTCCCGTCAGGGAGGAAAAGACATGCCCATAATGTTGAAAAAAGATATGGCGGATCAGATATCTGCCATCAAAAAGCAATCCATAAAGCACCATGTTTATGCCACTAAAGCAGTGGATGAATTATTCTCTCCAGCACTAATAAAAGCATCGGCCAGGTATGACTGTAATTTCATGTCGTCTGTAGTGGCGCTCAATGATGGAAAAGGCAATTTCACTTTGAATCCTCTTCCGGAAGAGGCCCAGTTATCCTCGATCAAGGCTATATTACCTGCAGATGTAGATGGTGACGGTGACCTCGATTTGCTTACGGGAGGTAATGACTTTGACCTGATTCCTCAATTTTCCAGACTTGATGCCAGTTTTGGTGGTGTATTGCTCAACGATGGCAAGGCCGGATTTACATTTGTGGATGAAAATCAATCCGGTTTATGGGTCGATGGTCAGGTGAAGGATATTCTGCCTGTAGAAACTGCCAAAGGAACATTTTACCTATTTATCATAAATAATGCAGGACCTGTTTTGGTGCAATCTGCCACAGGTTCCCTGGAACAATAAAATTTTTAGGAGTATGGAATTCAGATGCTTTTGTAAAGAGGACGTTTCCAAAAAAAAGCTAAAGTCCTGCAATAACTCAAAGCAATTATTAAAAATGAAATCACTGCTCGTCTGGTTTTTTGCCGGGTTGATATTGATGTTGTCTCCTTCTTGTCAACAAGAATCAACGGAAACGGAGAATTATCTGTTTGAACTCAAAACTGCGGAACAAACCGGAGTGGATTTCATCAATGATCTGGCCGTTGAACTGGATCTCAATATTTTCAATTACCTGTATTATTACAATGGAGCGGGGTTGGCCATAGCCGATTTCAATATGGACTCCCTTCCGGATATTTTATTCACCTCAAACCTTGAGAAAGAACGTATGTATCTCAATCAGGGGTCATTAAAGTTTACCGATGTAAGTCAACAGGTGAATATTGACGGAGGGGACAATGCCTGGTCGACCGGAGTAGCTGTTGCAGATATTAACGGGGACAAATTGCCGGATATTTACCTCTGCCAGGTTGGCAAATACCGAAAGCTGGACAATACGAACAAATTATTCATTTGCACCGGGGTTAATGAGGAAGGTATTCCGGAATACAAAGAGTCTTCGGCAGAATATGGCCTGGATTTTCAGGGATTCAGCACTCATGCAGGATTCTTTGATTATGACCTCGATGGAGATCTTGACTTGTTTTTACTCAACCACAGCCTTCATCAAAATGGGACTTTCGGTCAGAGAAGACGGTTTATAAATACAGTTGATGAAAGGTCCGGCGATAAGTTATTCCGTAACGATGGAGGGAGTTTTACGGATGTGACGGTGGAGGCGGGTTTGCAGAGTAGTGTCATAGGATATGGCCTTGGGTTAACCTTTGGTGATGTGAACCTCGATGGATATCCGGACATTTATGTGGGTAACGATTTTCAGGAAAATGACTACCTCTACATCAATCAAAAGGACGGTACCTTTAAAGAAGAGCTCACCAATCAGATAAGGCATACCAGTAAATTTTCTATGGGAGTGGATATGGCTGATATCAACAATGATTGTTATCCGGATATTTTTTCCCTTGATATGATGCCTGAAGATCCGGTTATTTTGAAAAGATCGGAAGTGGAAGAGGCTTTGGATGTATTCCGTTTCAAGCTCAATTACGGTTATAATTACCAATTGGCTAAAAATGCCCTGCAACTCAATAACGGCAATAATACCTTTAGTGAAATTGGAAGATATGGCGGAGTACACGCCACTGACTGGTCATGGTCACCATTGCTTTTTGATATGGATCTCGACGGAAGAAAAGACCTATTCGTCAGCAACGGTATTCCCAAGCGAATGAACGATATGGATTATATCGACTTCCACGCCAGTAATGAGATCAAGTATAAAATCCAGTTTGACGAGGTTGAAAAACAGGATTTGTCGGTAATCGAAAGGATTCCTGAAATAAAGATTCACAATAAATTCTTCCTCGGCACGCATTCCCTTCAATTCAATGATGCAGAATCCATGATCCGCAATCACAAGATCAGTTATTCCAATAGTGCAGCTTATGCCGACCTGGACAATGACGGCGACCTGGACGTGGTGACCAACAATATCAATGATCCGGCTTTTATTTATGAAAACCTGACGGAAAATCCGGGGGAACGTTCAGTCAGCGTTCACCTTACTTACAAAGATAATAACAAGGAAGGTCTGGGCACAAAAGTCCTCGCTTACCAGGAAGGTGAAGTCCAGTACGCAGAATATTTCCAGTCAAGAGGATTTCAGTCTTCCATGTCCGGTCCGGTCATTCTGGCGAAAAAGAATGAGGTGATTGATTCTTTGATCATTATCTGGCCTGACAATACTTTCACCAGTTTGCAAGGTGTCGCCGTAAACTCGGTATATGTGAATTATGAGCAAGGCTTACCTCAGTTTGACTACAATTCATTGCACAAGAGTTGGAAGTATGAGTGGTCTTCCAGAGAAAATGAATTGGGCGTTGATTATTTGCATGAGGAAAATGACTTTGTAGAATTCAACCGGGAAGTTTTAATTCCTTTCTCAACATCTTCAGAAGGGCCTGCACTGGCAGTGGGAGATATCAACGGTGATGGTCTTGACGACTTTTTCATAGGATCTCCTAAGTGGGGTAAGAGCGGCCTTTTTTTCCAAACGGAGGAGGGCAGCTTTGAGAGAATTGATAATGAAACCATGCGACTCGATAGTGTCCGGGAAGAGATCGATGCACATATTGTGGATGTGAATAATGACGGGGCCAATGATTTGGTAATTGCTTCCGGTGGGAATGAATTCAGGCTTAACAATGATAATAATGCTCCTGTATTGTATTTGAATGATGGTTCAGGGAACCTCTCCAGAAAAAAAGATGCTTTTGGAGAAGTCAGGCTTACAGCAGGGACGATACAGGTTTTGGATTTTACCGGCGACGGTGCTCCGGATGTTTTTGTAGGGGCCAGGGCGCAGCCATGGGCGTATGGGGCAGTACCCAAATCCTATTGCCTGGAGAATGATGGCCAGGGTAATTTTAAAGATGTTACTGCAGATTGGCTGCCAGATGAAGGAGTAATTGGTTTCGTCAAGGGAAGTTCCCTCGCAGATATCAACGGAGATGATAAAGAGGACATCGTTCTTGCCTTGGAATGGGATGGAATAAAAACTTTGGTGAACAAAGGAAGTAAATTTAAACTAACCGAAGCCATCAGCGGAAAGGGCTGGTGGAACTTCGTGGAAACATCGGATTTTGATAATGATGGTGATATGGACATAATTGCCGGTAACCTGGGATTAAATACCAGATTGAAAACCAAAGAGGGAGAGCCGGTCAGGATGTATTACAATGATTTTGATGATAATGGTACCAGGGAGCAGTTATTGAGTTATTATATTATGGGTAAAGAAGTTCCCTATAATACCAAAAAAGAGATCCAAAGTCAGTTGCCATTTGTCAAAAAGAAATTTGTTTATGCCAGCGATTTTGCCGAGGCGCAATTTGCCGATATTTTCCCCGTGGAAAAACTGGATAATTATTTCGAGGCAGATGAATTCAGAAATATGGTATTTATCAATGACGGCAGAGGTGGGTTTGAAGCAAAGCCGCTCGGGTTTGAAGCCCAACAAAGCACTTATTATTCTGCTCAACCCTTTGATGCCAATGGTGATGAATTGCCTGATTTTCTCCTGATGGGGAATTATTTTGATGCCAATATTACCATGGGGCGTTACGATAATAATTTCGGAACCATTCTGGTCAACCGTGGAGATGGTGAATTTGATGTCACCCAACCTGGAGGAGATGTCCTTTTCGGACAGGTTAAAAACATTCAGAAAATTGATGTCGCCGGTAAGGAATACTGGATCATCGCACGTAATAATGAATCATTGAAAATCGTAGAGTTTACCGGAAAAAATAATTTGAACTAGTTGTTTGTTCAAATTTTAAATCATTTCAAAATCAGTCATTTTTTTTTAATTGGTGAATTTGCCCAAAAGGCTGGATAGTTGGAAGACTGGATAATTGAGTGAATTGTATCTTTTTCCAGTTATCCATCCTTCTATTTCATCCATCATTCCTTGAGCTTTGGAATTATTTCCTGGTTTTGGGGAATATTTTAGATGGAATTATTAAACATATATTAACCATGAAAAATACGCTATTACTTATTTCATGCTTCTTCCTTTTCACAACCCTTAATGCACAGTCTGCCTGGGAGGTGGAAGCAGTAAACATTGATCCTAATAATTATCACGGAGTAACAGTGGCCAACGGGGTGATCGGTATTGTTTCTTCTCCGGACCCATTAAAAGTGCAGGACGTTGTGTTGAACGGCGCATACGACTATTATCAGCGAGGAAGGGTTTCCAATATCCTGAAATCGTTTAACCACCTGAATGCTGACCTGATTATTGATGGTCACATGATGCACCGTGGCAACATCAAAAACTTCCGTCAGACTTTGGATATGAAAACGGCCATGCTGAAAACCACCTTTGAACACGAAGGAAAGGCATCTGTGGAAAGTGAAATGATGGCACTCAGACATTTGCCTTATACAGCCTTGATGGTGGTTAGGGTTAAAGCTCATCAGGATATTGAAATCATGCCGGTTTCCACCATAGTTGCTCCGGTTCATTTGAGTGATGTTCGAAATTATTATGCAGAGATCGATCGCCCGCATGTAAAAATCCCTTTGATGACTTCCGTAGCAGACAGCCCTTCAGGAAGATTGAAAGTAGCTGCCAGTAACAGCTTTATTTTTGAAGAAGAACATGGCCACGAACCCGTCCTGATCCATGAAGATTGGGATTATAACCGGCACCTGATGAAGTTTTCCAAAAAAATCAAAGCCGGGGAAACCTACACTTTCAGTATAGTAGCTTCTACTACTTCCTCAGAGCAATATGAAGATCCTCACAACGAAGCGGAAAGACTTACCATTTTTGCACGTTTGGAAGGCCGCGAGCGGTTGTTAGACCGCCACCTACAGGCTTGGCAAAAATTGTGGGATACCGGAAATATTGAGGTGGAAGGTAATGTGGAAGTTACCAGAGATATCCGGTTTGCCTTATATCATCTGTATTCCTTTGCCCGTAAGGGAACGGCCTATTCATTGTCGCCAATGGGATTGTCCGGATTGGGATATAACGGCCACGTATTCTGGGATACGGAATTGTGGATGTATCCGCCTATTCTCTTGTTACAACCGGATATGGCCAGATCACTATTGGAATACCGTTTTGAAAGGCTGGAAGCTGCCAAACAGAATGCATTTGCCCATGGTTATGATGGAGCCATGTATCCATGGGAATCTGCGGCTGACGGTTCGGAAGATACCCCGGTCTGGGCACTTACAGGGCCATTTCAGCATCATATCACCGGTTGCGTTGCCTGGGCTGCATGGAAGTATTATCAGGTGACCGGCGATAAGGAATGGCTGGAAACAAGAGGCTGGCCGCTGTTGGAGAATTCAGCAAAATTTTGGGCCAGCCGTGTGGAAAGAAACGGCCCCGGGCAGTACGATATCAAAAATGTGATCGGAGCCAATGAATGGGAAGAGAATATCGACAATAATGCTTTTACCAATGGAATGGCTATTACGGCATTGAAATATGCAACGGAAGCTGCCAGAGTGCTTGGGAAAACCCCCAATCCTGACTGGATGCACGTTGCGGAAAATATTCCAATCCTGCAATTCCCTGACGGGACAACAAAGGAAAATGCCACCTATAACGGTGTTATGATCAAACAGGCAGATGTGAACCTGCTGGCATACCCCCTGGATGTAATCACCGATAAAAAACAAATCCAAAAAGACCTCGATTATTATGCCGAAAGAATGGCGCCTGATGGCCCGGCCATGGGTTTTGCGATTTTAGCCATACTAAATCAACGATTGGGGAACCCGGAAAAGGCAGCTTCTATTTTCTCCAACAGTTACAAACCAAATGAAGTGCCCCCTTTTGGTGTAATTGCCGAAACAGCGGGTGGAACCAATCCGTATTTCGCCACCGGTGCCGGTGGAATGCTGCAAGCCGTTCTTTCAGGCTTCGGAGGCTTACATATCACCAATAACGGTATCGAACAGACGAATTACCAATTACCTGGTTCCTGGAACAAACTGATCATCACCGGAGCAGGAAAGGATGATAAAAAATATGTGATTGAAAATAATTAGAACAGCGAATCCCTACCGATGAAAAGAGGATTTGTTGATTTTTTTGAGAAATGAATTTGAAGTCTCTAGTGACGGCCTGACTCTCAGTCAGGCCGTCACTAGAGACTTTGTGCCCCCCAGCCCCCCTATATATAAGCCGCGAAATCTCCGAATGTGACATTTTTTTAACATTTTTTCAGGAATTTCTGTACTTTAATATTCCATTTCTGTTCACCTAAGTTTTTAAAAGACCATGAAGAATCTACTGATCAAAATTTCCATTTTCATTAACTACTTTGTATTTGCGATCCTACTCAACAGCGTTGGAGCTGTTATCCTGCAATTGCAACGCAACCTGGATATTTCCAAAGCAGATGTTTCTATCCTCGAGGGGTTTAAGGATATTCCGATTGCGGTAGCTTCTTTTTTTGTGGCTTCTTTTTTGCCTAAACTGGGATTAAAGCGGGGAATGAGTATCGGGCTTCTGGCTGTGACTATTGCTTGTTTCTGTATGCCGATGATTCAAGCGGAATTCTGGCATTTTAAGTTGTTGTTTGCAACTACCGGTGTCGCTTTTGCCATTATCAAAATTGGAGTTTTTGCCACTATTGGCCTGGTGACCAACACTGAGCAGGAGCATAGAAGTATCATGAGCTGGATCGAAGGGTTTTTTATGATAGGAGTATTGGTGGGTAATTTGTTGATCAGTCTTTTTATTGATGACAATAATCCAAAGTCTACAGAATGGCTGAATGTTTATTGGCTGTTGGGAGGACTTTCCGCCCTGGCTATGATTTTGTTGCTGGTTTCCACTTTGGATGAATCAAAAGCTCACAAGGAAGGTAATGCCCTGGCAGAAGATTTTGTGGATATGATCAAATTGTTGGCCAAACCTTTGATCCTGGTGTTTATCATCAGTGCTTTTCTGTTTGTTTTGATCGAACAGAGTTTCCAGACCTGGATGCCTACATTTTATAAGAGTGTTTTGAGTGTGCCCGCATCCATGGGAATACAGGCGGCTTCCATACTTGCAGGTGCTTTTGCCCTTGGGAGGATCGCGGCCGGCTTTGTGCTCAAAAAAATGAAATGGTTGCCCTTCCTGCTCATCTGTCTGGCACTGCTTGCCGGTTGTATTATCATCAATCTGCCATTGGCAAATGCAGCAGATATCTCTGAAGATATCAATTGGTTCAATGCACCGCTTATTGTTTACCTGTTTCCTTTGATGGGGGTTTTCCTGGCGCCGATTTATCCAACTATTAATTCAGTGGTCTTGACCGCTATTCCAAAATATTTGCACAGCTCCATGTCAGGACTGATCGTAGTGTTTTCAGCACTTGGAGGAACCTTCGGGTCGATGATCACAGGACATTTGTTTGAGGCTTTTGATGGAGCCACCGCATTTTATCTGGCGTTAGTTCCAATTGCATTATTGGCCACTTCGCTCTTTCTTTTGAACCGGATGTTTGTCAAACAACCTCTTAATGAAAGTTGATTTTAAACATTGTCCCCTTATGCCCTAATTTCTTTGTTCCCTTAAAATACAAAGCTATGCAATCATACGATACCATTTACGGAGAACTTTTTATAGCTGTTCAGACCAGCGGCATTTTTGAGGATAGCAAGACTTTTGTGGATATGAAGCCCAAATTTGCGGCGGCGGTGATCCTTGAACATTTTGAGCGTAACAGGAATGTACCCGGGTTTGATTTGAAGTCTTTCGTCCTGGAACATTTTGAATTGCCGGAACAACCTTCAACTGAGTTTAAAAGTAATACGGACCTTGACCTGGCAGATCACATCAAGAGCCTGTGGCCACACCTGACCCGCCCTGCAGATGATGCTGAAAACCCGGGCAGCAAGATTCCTTTGCCTTATCCATATATTGTACCGGGAGGCAGGTTTAGGGAGATCTATTATTGGGACAGTTATTTTACTATGCTGGGTTTGGTGGAAGACGGGCTAGTCGATATGGTTGAAAATATGGTGATGAATTTTGCTTTCCTCGTGGATGAAGTTGGGTTCATCCCGAATGGCAACCGGAATTATTTCAGTACGCGCTCTCAACCGCCCTTTTTTGCCATGATGGTCGATCTGCTGGCTAGTGTGAAAGGGGAGGAAGTGCTGGTGAAATTGTTGCCGCAACTCCAAAAAGAATACGATTTTTGGACAAAGACTAACCCGAAGAGGGTGATTGACCTGCAAGGGTTTGGTTTTTCCCGCTATTGGGATGAAAGTATCGGTCCTCGTCAGGAATCTTATATCGAGGATATGGAAATGCAGGGGTTTTCCCCGGAAATGGCCCGTGACCTTCGGGCAGCCTGTGAATCCGGTTGGGACTTTAGCTCCCGCTGGCTGGAAGATGATATGGACCTGGCAACCATTCAGGCCACCAATATCATTCCTTTAGATCTGAATTGTTTGCTTCATTTTGCAGAAGGGCTATTGAGCCGGGCCTATTTGCTTTCTGGTAACCAGGAGCTCGCCGGTCATTTTGCACAAAAGGCGGATCGAAGAAAGCAGTTGTTGAATTCATTGTGTTTTGATAAAAAAGAAGGAGGCTATTTTGACCGCCTGTTAGCAGAAAATGATTTGTCTTCAAAGAAAACCCTAGCGATGTTATTTCCGCTCTTTCTAAACATTGCTGAGCCAGAGATGGCTGCTTCGGTAGCCAAAACCATCGAATCCGAATTTCTTATGCCCGGAGGCGTGCAAACAACCCTGGTGAAAAATGGACAGCAATGGGATGCTCCTAACGGGTGGGCACCACTGCAGTGGGTGGCGGTGAAGGGACTTTCAAATTATGGTTTTAATGACCTCGCAAAGGAGATTGCATCCCGCTGGACGAGCCTGAATGAGCGGGTTTTCAAGCAAACCGGAAAGATGATGGAGAAATATAACGTTGTCGATGCCGACCTGGAAGCCGGGGGAGGAGAGTACCCTGTTCAGGACGGGTTTGGATGGTCGAATGGGGTTTACCTTGCCATGCGGGCCTTTTTGAATTCCTAGCTTCCAGACCTTCGAGGTTTTTAAAACCTCGAAGGTCTAATTCGATAATGTCAAAAACTCAGTTTTTTTAAGCAATAAATGTCAAATTGACGCAGGAAAATGTCATTTTTTCATCTCAACAGGTGATGGCATTTTTCTTGATGTTTTCTTGATGAAATTTAATTGTTAACCTAAAAATTCTGAGTTATGTTACCAGTAAAAAATAGCTTATTGCCGACTGTCTCAAAGTTTTTTGATGACGATTGGATTACACTGTTTGATTGGACCAACAACCAATCTTCAGGAACTCGAAACAACCTGCCTTTGACCAATATTCGGGAAACTGCTGAACATTATTTCATAGAGATGGCAGTTCCGGGGCTTAAGAAAGATGATTTTCAGATTGAAGTAAAAGATAATGTTTTATCAATCAGACATGAATTCAACCAGAATTCTGAAGATCCATCAGCCGAGTATTTCCGACGCGAATTTAATTTCCATTCTTTTGAACGTTCCTTTTCTTTAAATGAACAGGTCGTTAATTCTACTCAAATAAAAGCAAAGTATCAGGATGGCATCCTGTATCTGACCATTCCTAAAAAGGAAGAAGCGAAACAAAAGCCTGCCCGCGTAATTAAGGTTTTATAATTCAAAAAGAGTGGAAGGTCATCAGCGGGAGGGTAACTCCCTTCCTGCTTTGATGACTATTCCCGATGGACTTTTGTGATTAATTGTTTTACAAAAAAGGATTGATTATGAAAAGAACGCTAATATTTTCAGGATTAATTGCCCTGGCGGTTAGTTTAGCAACCACCGGTGTTTTTAGCTTAGTGAAAAGTGAGTCAAAAACGGTAAAAATTGAACATGTTTCTGGTACCCCTTCTAAAAGTGCTGTCTTTACGCTAGATGATAATAATGAACTTATTCCGCTCGATTTTACCAAAACTGCCGATAAGGTAATTGATGGGGTTGTCAATATTAAATCCACACACATTTATGCTCCTAATCGAAAACCTCCATATCAGCAAAGAGATCTGCCTGATCCTTTCAGGGATTTTTTTGGTGATGAATTTGAGCGGTTTTTTGGGCCATTTGGTAATCAGCAACCCGGCAATGGAGGTGGAAATCCTCCGACACGTGTGGGTAGCGGTTCCGGAGTAATTATTAGTGAAGACGGGTATATTGTCACCAACAACCATGTCATTGCCGATGCCGATGATATTGAGGTGACGCTTCATGATAACAGAACCTATAAAGCTAGCATCATTGGTACTGATCCATCAACAGATTTGGCGCTCATAAGGATAAAAGAAGAAGGGTTGACCACTATCCCTTTCACTGATTCGGATGAAGTGAAAGTCGGGGAGTGGGTCCTTGCCGTTGGAAATCCTTTTAGCCTGAATTCAACTATCACTGCCGGGATCATCAGTGCTAAAGGCCGCAATATCAATATTCTTCGGGAACAATACGCAGTCGAGGATTTTATCCAGACGGATGCAGCCATTAATCCGGGAAATAGTGGTGGAGCACTTGTCAATCTGGAAGGCGGTCTGGTAGGTATCAATACAGCCATTGCCAGTCCTACCGGGACTTACAGTGGATATGGTTTCGCTGTCCCGGCTAATATTGTCAAAAAGGTTGTTGAGGACCTCATTAAGTACGGAAGCGTTCAGCGGGGCGTACTGGGTATTATGATCCGTACAGTAGATGGTAATTTTGCAAAAGAAAAAGATTTGGAGGTTGTCCGTGGCGTTTGGGTGGATAGTCTTATGGCTAATAGTGCTGCTGCCACCTCAGGGGTGAAAGTTGGAGATGTGATAACTCATGTGAATGATGTTAAAGTTAATTCATCCCCGGAATTGCAGGGAATCATCGCACGTCACAGACCAGGCGAACAGGTTACCTTGACGGTTAATCGTAAAGGACAGCAAAAACAAATCGACGTCGTACTCAATAACCGACAGGGGACTCAAAAACTGGCCAGTAAAGAAGAGCGGGAGATAATTAGTTTACTCGGTGCTGAATTCGAAACGCTGGATGCGTCAGAGGCGCAAAAATTACAAATTAAAGAAGGGATTAAAGTCACCCGGTTATATGCAGGGAAGTTGAGCAATCAAACAGACATGCAGGAAGGATTTGTCATTACCAAAGTGGATGGGAAACCCGTAAAAAGCGTTGAGGAGTTGATCAAAATCCTCGAGAAAAAACAGGGAGGAGTGATGCTCGAGGGCGTTTATGAGGATTTTCCCGGCACCTATTATTACGCTTTTGGAATCGAAAATTGACAGTTTAAAAAGTAATAAAGGAATCGAACCGCATTCTTCCATAAGAGGGGAATGCGGTTTTTATTTTATTGGTTCAATTCTTGGCAGTGCGGGTGTCTGCAATGTAAAGGCTGACTTTGAACCAGCCTCTTGCCATTTTTTATGATCGGGCTTTCAACAATTTCAAAAAGGCGCTGTTTTTATTTTATTTGCTAACTTTGCAAATCATTCTTAATCCTGGCCCTTCCCAAAAGAAAATATTGGACTTGTTCTAATTGATGTAATTTAAATCCTTTAGGTTTAATCAATGTGAATTTTAGCGAATAATCATTTAAACTCGACTGGTCATGAAAAACAAAATTACCCTTTCATTATTGATGGTATTGGTATTTCCGTTGCTGATGACGGCACAGATTGAAAATACCAATAAGAGCAAATTCAGACAGCTCTACCAGGAATTTCCAACACCTAACAGTTTCCGCACAGCTTCCGGAGCTCCCGGACATGAGTATTACCAGCAAAAGGCTGATTATGTCATGCACATTGAGCTGGATGATGAAAACCAGCGTGTGTACGGAGATGAAGTTGTTACCTATCACAATAATTCCCCGGATCCGCTCACATATCTTTGGTTACAATTGGATCAAAACATGCGTGCCAAGGATTCTGACACCCATAAGATCAGGAGCAGCGAAATTGACGGAAAAATGTCCTTCCGACAATTGAAAAGCCTTCACAATCGGTTTGACGGAGGGTTTAATATAGAATATGTCAAGGATGCTAACGGTAAGCCGATGGAATATTTCGTCAATAAAACCATGATGAGAATCGATCTGCCAAAACCACTCCAAAATGGAGAATCCGTCAGTTTTAAGATCAAATGGTGGTACAATGTGCAGAGCCGCATGGATTGGGGAGGTCGCTCGGGATATGAACCGTTTGAGGAAGATGGTAATAATCTTTACACCATTGCACAGTTTTTCCCAAGAATGGCCGTATACAATGATGAAGAAGGCTGGCAGAATAAGCAGTTTTTGGGCAGGGGTGAATTTACCCTGACCTTTGGTGATTATGAAGTACACATCACTGTGCCTGCTGATCATGTTGTTGCCGCTACGGGAGAATTGCAGAATGAAAAGCAAGTCCTCACTTCAACACAGCGTAAACGCCTGGAAGAGGCCCGAAAAAGTACAGAGAAACCAGTGCTTATCATTACGGAGGAGGAAGCGATAGCCAATGAAAGCAGTCGCTCAACTGATAAAAAAACATGGGTTTACAAAGCTGAAAATGTACGTGATTTTGCCTTTGCCAGCAGCAGGAAGTTCATCTGGGATGCCATGGCAGTAAAGTTTGGTGATCGTACCGTGTTGGCCATGTCTGCCTATCCAAAGGAAGGTAATCCATTATGGGAAAAATATTCGACGAGAATGGTAGCTCATACATTGGTGAGCTATTCCAAATACACCTTCGACTACCCTTATCCCGTTGCATGGTCTATTCACTCCAAATGGATTGGCATGGAGTACCCGATGATCTGTTTTAATGGTGGACGTCCGGAGGCGGATGGTACTTATTCCAAGCGGACCAAATACGGAATGTTGGGCGTTATTTGCCATGAGGTAGGGCACAATTATTTCCCGATGATCGTCAATTCCGATGAGCGGCAGTGGACCTGGATGGATGAAGGTTTGAACAGTTTTGTTCAAAATCTCGCGCAACTGGAATGGGAAACCACTTTCCCGACCCGGTCAGGGCATCCTTCCAAGATCGTCAATTATATGAAAATGGAAAAGGAGCAATTGTCTCCCATCATGACGAATTCGGAATCCATTCTCAATTTTGGATCCAATGCTTACAATAAACCGGCTACTGCCTTGTTCATTTTGAGAGAGACCATCATGGGGCCGGAGCTTTTTGATAAAGCGTTTAAGGAATATTGCACCCGTTGGAAGTTCAAACATCCAAGCCCCGCGGATTTCTTCCGTACCATGGAGGATGCTTCTGCAGTGGACCTGGATTGGTTTTGGAGAGGGTGGTTCTATACTACCGATAATGTGGATATTGCCATGTCAGATGTGAAATGGTTCACTATCGATACCAAGGATCCTGACATTGAAAAACCGTTGGCCAAAGCGAAGCGGGATAATGAACCGCGTTATATCGGGGATATTCGACGCGATGATAGTGAAACCGTAGTTACCAGGGATCCAACTATGCTGGATTTTTACAATGATTATGACGAACTGGATGTTACCGTGCTGGATGAAAAGCAATATAAACGTTTCCTCGAAGGACTTTCACAGGATGAAAAGGATCTGATGAATGATGGAGGAAATTATTACTCCATCAAATTTGAAAACGTCGGAGGGCTGGTGATGCCTATTATTCTCGAGTTTAAATTCACGGACGGTACTTCAGAGGTCGTTTATATCCCGGCAGAGATCTGGCTGAAAACGGAAGATGAAGTGAGTAAAGTTTTCTATTTTGAAAAAGAAGCCTCTGATATTATCCTGGATCCATTTGTGGAAACTGCTGATGTGGATAGAAGTAATAACTATTGGCCTCAGCGGTATGAACCTACTCGTTTTGAAGTATTCAAAAGCCGGAGAAGTGGTCGTTATGGCGGCGGCGGAAAGAACCCAATGCAAAAGGCAAAAGAAATAAAGTCTATGAGTGACAAACCTGTCGGAACTCCCTCTTCCGGAACCGGACAGGGAGAAAAATAGACAACCATCCGTTTAAGGTATAGAGCCCCGGTTTTCGCATTGAAAACCGGGGTTTTATATGTAGGTTAGAAATAATATGAAAAAAAATTCATGTGTAATGTAACCTTTTTATGCCCTTCCCGTAAACTTCTGATAACGTAATTTACTTCTAGTTCATTCCTTTCGATTATTAACTTTTAAATCAGTATATCGCTGTTTATCAGTGGATTATTGATTTTGCAATCTTTCCAGTTGAATATTTTTCTACTTTGAGTGAGTATATGTTATTTGCAGTTTACATTAATTTAATTTACATTTGATTATTGTTAATATAATGTTGCTGCCTACAAAACACTCACCATACATTTCTAAAAGCAACATTTACTGAAGGGAATCAATCCCGTTTGGGATTGTTTATTATTAACAAATTGCGTCAGGATAATTAACGAGGCTTTTCTCCCCACCCTTCAATTAAGAAACAAACAGCAGGATGTCATTTTTATTGGAAGCAGTCAGCTTCCCTGATGGGTATATTCCATGCTGTTTGGTGTTTTTGATTGATAGTGGAGAAGAAAGCAACCGTCTCCCCCCTTCTTTTCCTATCGCTATGATAACACTATGAGGAAACTGTACTTATTAAGTCAGTTTTCAAGCATGAAACATGAGAGTTTACACTAAAACACTAAGCGTAACACTATTGCTGTTATTCAGCATTGTATTCCATCTTTCTGCCCAGCATTATGATCTTTTTATTCATAGTGGGCAGGTTTTACCAGAAGAAGGCGTTAGGTTTCGACTTGACGCTGATCAGGTTGTTGATGGTCATTTCTATTGTATCCTTCAATTTTATGATGTTCCAAATGGAGCAGTCAGGAAAGACATTGAGGATGCCCACATCGAATTACTTGATTACATCCCCAACTATGCCTGGTTGGCAAGAGTGCCGGAGGGTGTTGATCTGAATAATCTTCCAATAAGATCGGTAATTGAATTATCACCTGAGGTTAAGCTTGCGCCGGAACTTCAGGCCGAAAGCTATGCACAATGTCTGATCGAACAGGGAGGCATCCGGGTCAAGACATTGTTGTTTCCAGAGATTTCTAAGCAATCTTCCTGGAAAATGATCCAAAATGCGGGTTTTGAGGTACGAGATTTTCAAAATGCTGCTGTCGATATGATCGTTGAGCAGCATAAATTGACAGAACTCGCTTCCTTACCTGTCGTAATGGCCGTTGTTCCTCAGGAATGTGATCCGGAAGCCGAAGGCATTAAGGGCAGAACACTTGCCAGAGCGAATCTTTCTTTCGTAGGAAACTTACTCACAGGGGCAGGTGTACCGATTGGCATTGCAGATGACGGATCGGTGACTCATGAAGATTTTCGCGGACGTGTAACCGATTTTACCACAACAGATGTAGGTACTCATGGCGATATGACTGCCGGAATCGCTGGAGGATGCGGAAATATTTCCCAAAAGGGTGTTGGTATGGCTACAGGAGCAGACCTTTTCCTGTTTGATATTGATGGCAATCCACATTTCGTCGATGCAGTCCCCAACTACATTACCTATGGGATTGAGATTACTTCCACTTCTTATGGTGAGGGTTGCGGGGGATATTATACCTATACCGCAGAAGAGATAGACCAACAGATTTTTGATAACAATACCTTCTTCCATTGTTTTTCTGCAGGAAACCGTGGTCTTGATGGCTGCAACGAAGTTTACGGCATTTTTGCTGATGAAGATATGACCCGTTACGGTAATATAACGGGAGGAAGAAAAGCGGGAAAGAATACCATAGCTGTCGGGAACGTACATTACAATGACAGCCTCAGGGTTACCAGTAGTTGCGGACCAACACATGATGGCCGGATCAAACCGGATATTGTGGCTCCCGGGCAAGGCAATTTAAGTACCGGCCAGAATAATACCTATCAGGTAGGTGGCGGTACTTCGGCAGCTTCTCCGGTGATTGCAGGATCTGCAGCTATGATGTATGAGGCTTACCAGCAGCAGTATGATGGTAATTCTCCTGCATCAGGACTCATTAAGGCCATGATGCTTTGTTCTGCTGAAGACCTCGGCAGACGCGGTCCTGATTACGAACATGGTTGGGGAAGAATCCATTTGGAACGTGCGCTTGAAGTACTGGAGGAAGAACAATTCCTTACGGAAAGTATTGAACATGCCCATCAGGATTTTCACCAAATCATCATACCGGAACAAATTGGTCAGGCCAGGATTATGGTTTACTGGACGGATCCGGCAGGATCTACCATGGCCTCCAAGGCTTTAGTGAATGATATTGATATTTCCTTACAAGGAGGTGAAGGCCAGTTTTACCTTCCAAGCGTTCTGAGTCATGCGGCTCATTATGACAGCCTTACATTGCCTGCATATCCTGGTTATGATCACGTGAATAATATGGAAGAGATCATTATCGATAACCCTCAGGCGGGAGCTTATACATTAAGGGTGAAGGGGCATTTGATCCCTGAAGGTCCACAGGAATATCATGTCGTTTACGCTTTTGTGAAAGATGAGATCAAGGTGACCTATCCATTTGAAGGAGAAGGATTTATCCCGGGGCAGAAGGAAATTATCCGCTGGGATGCCTGGGGTGTTGAGGGTACCTTCCAGATTGAGTATTCACTGGATTCCATGCAAACCTGGGAAACCATTGTGGCGGATCATCCGGGACATTTGAGGTATTACAGCTGGAATGTGCCAATGGACATTACCGGGGATGCTTTTGTTCGTGTTTCGCGTGGAGAAGATGTCGCCTATTCACAAGGGAATTTCACGATAATCGGCGTTCCTGCCTTTGATTTTGATTATGTTAATGATAATACAGCCCTCATCTCCTGGTATCCCGTTCCCGGGGCTAATACTTATGAGGTGTATGCCATTGGCGAAAAATTTATGGAATTGATCGGCCAGACAAATGGCACATCACTGTTATTTCCGGTTGAATTATGGGAAAGTAACTGGTACAGTGTCAGGGCGGTTATCGATGAAAACTCGAAAGGAATAAGAGCTGATGCCAAACAATATACCCATCAAACCTGTAACGCCAATTTCGGTCTCAACCTCCAGTTCGATCTTTACCCGGGCGAAATTTCCTGGGAGGTGCTCAATACAGATGGTGAAGTAGTTGCTTCAGGTGGGCCATATGATTACCTGCCGCCCAACAGTTACCTTGAAATTCAAAAATGCCTGCCCTTTGGTTGTTATACCCTGAAGATCAGGGATGCTTATGGTGACGGAATTTGTTGTAATTCCGGTGATGGTTATTATGAATTCCTCGGTCAGGATGGTAATGTGCTTACCTCAGGAGGAGACTTTGGAGCTATAAAAACCATTTACTTCTGCCTGGAAAATACAGAAGGTGATTTGTCGCTCAATGTTACGAGCGAAGAACATGTTTCCTGTTTTGATGGCAATGATGGGGCTATCACGGTTAAGGCGCTGGGCGGAACAGGTAATTACACCTATTTGTGGAGTAATGGAGCTACGGGGGCCAATGTTACAGGTCTTTCAGCGGGATTGCATTCTGTTACGGTTGTTGATGGTAATTCACAATTATCCACGAGTGTGATCATTACTCAGCCTCAACCGATAAATATAAATATTACTCCGGTCGATATCAATTGCAGCACCATTACAGCTGGATCTGTTTTGACGGAAGTCACAGGAGGGTTGCCTCCCTATAATTATTTTTGGAATACCGGTGCATCTACCCCCGATATTAATGACCTTCAAGCCGGGATTTATAAAGTGTCGGTTGTCGATGCCAATGGTTGTCTGGAATCTGGGCAAGCCATGGTTTACCAGAACAACAACCTGGAGTTGACGACCACTGTGGTCAGCCCAAGCTGTTTTGGGGCTGCAAACGGAGTAATACTAGCGTCCACAACGGGAGGGGCAGGCATTTATGAGTACGTATGGAGTACCGGAGCCACCACCCCTACTGTTTTTGGATTGGCAGCGGGAGATTATCAGGTTTCCGTTTCAGATGCCAATGGTTGCCACGGAGTGAAATATGTCACCATGGATGAACCGGAATTGCTGGAAGTCGAAGGCATTGTCTCTGATGCAGGATGTGAAGGTGGAAACTCCGGATCTATTGAACTTTTTGTGCAGGGTGGAAATATGCCTTACAATTATATTTGGAATACGGGCCAAACAAGTTATAACATTAATAATATTTCTGCCGGCGATTATTCTGTAACCGTAACAGATATAAATAACTGCACCCAGCAGATGGATTTTGATGTGAATATGGGTTCGCCAATGCAATTAAACTTTTCGAGCGTCAGCGCGCTGGAGGGGAATGACGGAAGCGTAGACCTGGAGGTTGCACAGGGAATTCCTCCTTATGAGTATATTTGGTCTAATGGCGCCACGACTCAGGATTTGGAGAATCTTGCAGCCGGACTGTACAATGTAACAGTCACGGATGTATCCGGATGTCAAGTCACCGGAGAAGTGAATGTAGGCGGAGGGGAGTATTGTCTGCTCAGGGGGAGTAATACGAACTATGAGTGGATAGAAAGGGTATCCTGGGCAGGAGAGTCCGTTGTCACCGGTAAGAATGGTGGACTTGGCTTGTATACCGGTACCATTTTCCAGGCCACTGCGGGAGGAACGTACTCCATGGAAGCTGAACCTGGATTCTCAGCAACCGCCTTTGGGGAATTCTGGCGTGTGTGGATCGATTTCAACGGTGATTATGATTTTACCGATGAAGGAGAAGAGATTTATGCCGGAGGGGCCATACAGGGCATTCTGGCACTGCAGGTAGCCATTCCGGAAGATGCGGTGACCGGAATCACCAGAATGAGAATTGCGATGAAATATGGAACGCTGCCTCCTGTTTGCGGAACCTACGGTTACGGTGAGGTGGAGGAATATGGCATTCATATTCAAAGTGTGGATGGATTCAGTGCGGCAGTAAATCATGAAGCTTTATCAGTGCTTTCCGAAGAAAAGATTGAAAAAACGGGTGCAAAGGCTGGATTGAATATCTATCCTAATCCAGCCGCAGATTTCATTAATATTGCTGTGGAAGAGCTTGACCTTGGAGATCTGGTAGATGGATTTATTTACAGCCTTGATGGTCGCCAGGTAGGAGCATTTTTGTGGGAATTGTCGGGAAGTGAACGAATCAAACAAATTCCTGTGAATAATTTGCCGGAAGGCGTATATCGATTGGAACTTTATGGTAATAATTCCGTACAAATGAGTAGATTTGTGGTCAATCGATAGAAATTTTTTTAGATACAAGCAAGCACCTGGAATCAAAAAATACATTCCAAACTAATTATCTCGCCGATTCCCGTAACTGGGGATCGGCCTTTTTTTATAATTTAATATTCGCCCAATGAAAAATCTTGCATTTCTTTGCCTGATAATCATTTGTTTATCTCCTTCTCTTCATAGCCAGTCCCTTTTACAGGAAACTTTTGCTCCTTTATTAAATAAAACCTGGAAAGCCGAAGCTGTCTGGGGAAATGGCGGCAAATTCAAGCAGGAAGTCACCTTCGAAACGGCACTGGATGGAAAGATCATTCTTGCCAAATCCAAAGGTTATACCAATCAGGAACAAACAGCTTACGGCTGGAGAAACTTTGGCATTCGCAAATTTGATACGGCCGGGGAAAGCATACGCTTTTGGGAATTCGATGTATTTGGCGGACTCACGGAAGGAGAGGTTATGCCTAAAGGCAAGGACCTTTTTTACCAATATAATTACGGAGGTACAGAGCTAACCGATTGCTGGCAGTATGTGAATGATTCCACTTATAATTTTATCGTTGGAGTTTATGAAAATGAGGAGTGGAAACAAACCTATCTCGAAACGATCTTCCGGGCAAAGAATGTGCTTCCGGGATTACCCGATGTACAAAAATTACTCACCGGCCGATGGTCTTCCAAAGCCTGGGACGGAGTGTTAAATGAAACCTGGAGTACAGGTGCTGACGGGCATATCAGGCAGACTTCGAGATATATCGAAAACGGGAAAGTATTGTATGAAGCCTCTTCCAAAATGGAAACCGTTGGAGCGGATTTTATTCTTTTCACAGTGATCAAAGGTAATAACCCAAAGATCTTTAAGATGGTTGAATATGGGGAGAATGAGGTCAAATTTGAAAATACAGATTATAAAAATCCAAGTGTGGTGATTTATAAATTCGTTTCCGCAAACGAATACCACCGAACGATTATCGGTGTCGAAAATGATGCTCCGACCACTTATACTTTTGAATTTAAAAGAGAGGAGTAAGTAGGTTTTAGGGTTGTTTTTCAAGGATTATTCCCTTAAATTAAGGACAATAAGCCGGGAAAAAACCTCCGGGGTTTTGTTGGAGGGAACTCCTGAATAGTAAATAGGTTTCCCGTAATCCGGAATTTAATTCCCGGAGGTTTCTTACCCGGAAAAGTTTGTTCATCTAAACACAAAAAAATGATCCGATTGCTCCAAAAGCCTTACAATTATCTATGGGGTATCGTGCCCTTTGTAATGGCCCTGGCGCTTTATCTGAATCTGGATAGTGCGCTCGATTTTCAACTCTCTGAAAGTTATTATGTCATTTCAACCTTCCATCTGGGGGTGATTTTTTCCTTCTATCTGGTCTTCGCCGGATTGATGTACTTTTTATTCCGAAAGGTGAAGCTCTCCAATTGGATGACCATCGTACATGTGGTACTCTCCATGGCAATGCCCATGGCCGTATTACTGATCTGCGAACCGATTACTAAAAGTGAAACCACCAATCTAACCGCTAATTTGCTGGTTATTTTTACTTTTGTCTGGATTCTGGCCCAGGTGCTCTTTTTGATCAATCTTGTACGCGGGGCTATTTTGAAGGAATAAGGTTTGATTTAGAGGTTAAATTCCTGAATACTGAATCATTTTGAACAATTGAAAATTTGAGCTTTTGTTAACGTTGTTAGGTTGTTCGAAAGGTCGATGGTTTGTTTTAACAACGCTTCAAGCCGGCTGGGCTCTTCCTTTTTGCATTGCCAAAAAAGGAAGCAAAAACGCTAGACGGCCCAATGTGGCTTTTGCTTTTTTTGATGTGGTCAAATGAAGCTTAAGCGCATTTAGTAGGATGTACATTCAACCAAAATTGCTGCTTCTTTATAGTGCTGGAATGGATGAGACGATGAAAAGATTTTTGTGGTTTTAGTATTGGAATGAGGTATTTGGTTTCACTTTCGGTAGCCCTATTAGCCGCGGACACAATTTTGGAGGGGTGAGCCACCGTGGCTCGTCGGAGAATTTTTGATTTCATAGGAAAGATTTGATTTAGGATTGAAAATACACAGCGGCTTTTAGAGATAAAAAGCGTCAACGGCTTCGAGGAACGACTTAAAGACTCGATGTTTCGTTTCCCCATGAAATTTTATCAACGAAATAATCTCAAGAAACTAATTAAGTGTCGTTAATCGGGGAAGTAGGTTTTTATCAAACGAAAATGTTTTAGAAAACCCCCACTTTTCCTATCCACAAAAGCCAGATGAAGTCTTGCCGCCTTGTATTTTCAGGCTTTTTTGTATACTTTTTTAGCCGGAAAAAAGTATATGCCACGCCGGCATTAGGCGCAGTAAAGAGGAAGAACAAACTGATTCATTTAACCGAAAATGAATCCATTAACTACAGGTTCTATTTTCTAAACCTACAACAAATAGGATAAAGATTCCTAGTAAAAATGGCCAAAGTCAAATAAAACAATCACTCAACAAATTAAAATGCCAAACAAACTAAAAGCCATCATCTTCGACGTTGACGGCACACTCGCTGACACAGAAAAATACGCTCATTTCCCGGCCTGTAATGATGCCATTGCATCAATCGGATTGCCTTTTCAATGGGATTGGGAGGGGTATATCCAACTGTTCCATACCGTAGGAGGCAATGCCAGCCGTCTAAGATTATACCTGGGAAAGCTTGGATATGCTCCGGAAGAAACGGAGGATTATGTTAAGAAATTCACTCCGGTTAAGCAGAAGTTTTATATAGAACGATACCTCCCACAGGTAGCTCTTCGGGAGGGGGTGAAAGATATCATGCAGCAGGCTGTTGACAAAGATTTGAAACTGGCCATTGTGTCCACTTCCCACGAATCCCAGATAAAGGCATTACTAAAGGCTCAGTTCACGGAATTTTTGCCTCACATTTCCTTTGTATTTGGAAAAGAATCAGGAAGGAAAACGGAGAATGATGGATTCCTTCACAAAAAATGCCTGGCATCTCTTGAACTTCCACCGGAGGAGGTTCTCATGATCGAAGATGCTCAGGATGGCCTCGAAGCGGCTGTATGTGCCGGAATACCGACAGCTGTTTTTTACAATGAATATACTTATGGCTCCAATTTTGCCGGGGCAAGATTGGTAGCGCCGAGTATTAGTCATTTTGATCTGGCAGGGCTGGAAAGGATTTGTATGGGGTGAGTTGGTAGCGGGTTGCTTACAGGGCTGCAGACTAAAGTCTGAGCTACGTTATACATCCGATCCCAATATCATGCCCGTCACCATCGGGATCAGCCAGATGATCCACACCACAAAACTGAATTTGTGGAACTGGATTTTCCTTTCCTCATTATCTCCCGCGATCACCATGGTTGCCCAGATGGCATGGAACAACATCAGCAGAATGGCCGTTAGCCCTGTCAGCCCGTGAAAGTTGAACTGGGTGAGGGAGCCCACCATTTTTCCCATAGCGCCAGTGCCGATGGTATCACAAAGGAACCCCAGCCAGAACACAACAACGTGCCAGACCTTGAGCCGTTTTGAAATTTTTTCCGCCCAAACCCCTAAGGTGTAAAAAATGCAGGCAGCGAAGATGAAGATGATGGCGATGAGTAGGATTGGGTCCATTTATAGTTCTTTAAGTTCATTTTGAATAAACTCCAGATTGCTTTTAAATTCCGCATACATGGGTGCTTCTTCCGTCAAGGCTTTCCATAATTGTTCCGCTTTTTTATAATGATTTTTACATTCTTCCATTTTCTTCATGGACTGAAAGCAGTCTCCCAATTTGTAATACGAAATGGCCAATCCGTTTTTAAAAGAGACATTTTGAGGATATGCTTCATAGAGTTCCTCAAACAAAACCGTTTCGTCATTAAAGAACTGCAAAGCCTTGTCCAAATTACCCAAAGCGGAGTGTGTTGAGCCGAGTTTTTCATACGAAATGGCCAATCCGTTTTTAAAAGAGACATTTTGAGGATATGCTTCATAGAGTTCTTTGGTCAGCGCCATATCCTTTTCGTAGAACTGCAAAGCCTTGTCCAAATTACCCAAAGCGGAGTGTGTTGAGCCGAGTTTTTCATACGAAATGGCCAATCCGTTTTTAAAAGAGACATTTTGAGGATATGCTTCATAGAGTTCTTTGGTCAGCGCCATATCCTTTTCGTAGAACTGCAAAGCCTTGTCCAAATTACCCAAAGCGGAGTGTGTTGAGCCGAGTTTAGAATACGAAATGGCCAATCCGTTTTTAAAAGAGACATTTTGAGGATATGCTTCATAGAGTTCTTTGGTCAGCGCCATATCCTTTTCGTAGAACTGCAAAGCCTTGTCCAAATTACCCAAAGCGGAGTGTGTTGAGCCGAGTTTAGAATACGAAATGGCCAATCCGTTTTTAAAAGAGACATTTTGAGGATATGCTTCATAGAGTTCTTTTCCTAATCGAGAACGTTCCTGGTAGAACTGCAAAGCCTTGTCCAAATTACCCAAAGCGGAGTGTGTTGAGCCGAGTTTAGAATACGAAATGGCCAATCCGTTTTTAAAAGAGACATTTTGAGGATATGCTTCATAGAGTTCCTCAAACAAAACCGTTTCGTCATTAAAGAACTGCAAAGCCTTGTCCAAATTACCCAAAGCGGAGTGTGTCTCCCCGAGTTTAGAATACGAAATGGCCAATCCGTTTTTAAAAGAGACATTTTGAGGATATGCTTCATAGAGTTCTTTTCCTAATCGAGAACGTTCCTGGTAGAACTGCAAAGCCTTGTCCAAATTACCCAAAGCGGAGTGTGTCTCCCCGAGTTTAGAATACGAAATGGCCAATCCGTTTTTAAAAGAGACATTTTGAGGATATGCTTCATAGAGTTCTTTGGTCAGCGCCATATCCTTTTCGTAGAACTGCAAAGCCTTGTCCAAATTACCCAAAGCGGAGTGTGTCTCCCCGAGTTTAGAATACGAAATGGCCAATCCGTTTTTAAAAGAGACATTTTGAGGATATGCTTCATAGAGTTCTTTTCCTAATCGAGAACGTTCCTGGTAGAACTGCAAAGCCTTGTCCAAATTACCCAAAGCGGAGTGTGTCTCCCCGAGTTTAGAATACGAAATGGCCAATCCGTTTTTAAAAGAGACATTTTGAGGATATGCTTCATAGAGTTCCTCAAACAAAACCGTTTCGTCATTAAAGAACTGCAAAGCCTTGTCCAAATTACCCAAAGCGGAGTGTGTCTCCCCGAGTTTAGAATACGAAATGGCCAATCCGTTTTTAAAAGAGACATTTTGAGGATATGCTTCATAGAGTTCCTCAAACAAAACCGTTTCGTCATTAAAGAACTGCAAAGCCTTGTCCAAATTACCCAAAGCGGAGTGTGTTGAGCCGAGTTTTTCATACGAAATGGCCAATCCGTTTTTAAAAGAGACATTTTGAGGATATGCTTCATAGAGTTCCTCAAACAAAACCGTTTCGTCATTAAAGAACTGCAAAGCCTTGTCCAAATTACCCAAAGCGGAGTGTGTTGAGCCGAGTTTTTCATACGAAATGGCCAATCCGTTTTTAAAAGAGACATTTTGAGGATATGCTTCATAGAGTTCTTTGGTCAGCGCCATATCCTTTTCGTAGAACTGCAAAGCCTTGTCCAAATTACCCAAAGCGGAGTGTGTTGAGCCGAGTTTAGAATACGAAATGGCCAATCCGTTTTTAAAATATGAGCTATCCGGATCTTTTTCAATAAGGCCTGATTGTAGCTGTCTCATTTTTTCGAATAGATAATACGCCGAAATAATATCCCCAGTATCTGTATGAAAAATCCCGATATTTTGACACAAGGTAGCCAGGTCATCGTCAATTATTTGTAGGACATTTACTACCGATTCACCAAGCCGGGTATAAAAGGTGGAGTGAAAATAATTATCAAAATGAAGCTTGTCGCTGTCAAGTTGATTGTTCAATGACCTGACCATTGGCAAACAATCCTGCTCCCAATCACTTTTCTTCCTTTTAGTCACTGCCTGTACCACCGGGCTGCATTTAAAGGTATTGTCTTCCTCGTTATATTCAATCCATCCTTTTTGAGCCAGGGAGAGTAAATGGATATCAGGTTGTTCCGTTATTTCTACCGTGAGTATTTCGAGCGTTTCGAATTCGAGTGCTTCGGCGGGCAGGGCTGCAAAAATGGACAGTAATGTAGCTTCTTCTTCGGGCAAATCAGAAAGATCATACATCGCCGCAATGATATCTTCCGGTGTTTCCTTGCGCATTTGCCCGCGACTTTGGTAATCGGTTCGTACCGCTCCGGATTGGGATAATTCCAATATGCCCTTTTGCTGCAAATCATGGAGCAAATCTTCCAGACTGTATCGCTTTTTCAGGCGGTTGTTGAAGTTGGTGAGGTTTTTGGCAAGCAGTTCCAGTACCAGAGTGTTGTTGTTCACCGCCTCACGGATTTCCAGGAAAAGGGGTTCTTCTTCCGGAGTGAGAAGTGGGTAATATTGTTTAAAAAGTTGTAGGGCTTCCTTTTTGGGCAAACCATGGATAGGGTAGGTGTGGGCCTTTTCAAATTGAGTGATGCGGGAGGTCAGCATGAGGTGAAAGTTGGCGCATTGTCGTAAGCGCTGATAATTGGCTTCCAGATCCTCGGTATCATTGGCGTTGTCGATGATGAGCAGGTTGGGGCCTTCAAGCTCTGCCATGGCTCTAAAGAGGGATTCCAGGCGCTCATTTTCCGGCATGGTGGGCGGGAATTCAACCTGCATAGGTTTGGCCAGTCGAAGTAATGCTTCTGCGATGCCTGTTTCCACATACAAAAAGGCGAGATGGTTATAGGCGGCTTCAAACTGGTGATAATATTTCGAAGCCAGGGTTGTTTTGCCTATACCTCCGTTCCCGTTGACCAATATCAGCATTTCCTCCCCGGAGAATAATTGTTCGTGAATATCGGATAAGTGGCCTTTCCTGCCCAGGAATTTTTCCGGAAGGAAAGGAGGGGTGGTAAGGTTTTTAGGGATGGATTTATCAGCGTAGTTGTGAATGATTTGCTGATCACCTATGTGCACATTACCACCGGCATCAATATTTCCTTTTGAAATATTTTTACTATTTATGATCGCGTCAACATTGTGCAATTCCTGAAGTACCTGAGGAGACCTGGCTTGTTCTTCAATGGCTTGTAGTAAAGCTTCCAGCGTAGATTTTGGAATGTCGGCTTCATTGGTCTCGTTCATGACCTGCTTCAAAACACCCGCATGTCGGGCTGAACCTTCCAGGGCTTTGTTGAGCAGGGGGCTGTTGTTGAGTATAGTCCGCAAATCTCCAAGGGCCTCGCGGAGGGAGTCCTGTTCCATTTTTTGCCGGATGGCTGGCAGGAGCGGGGTATGCTTCATTATTGTGTAATTGGGTTTTAGAATTACCTTTGTTAGATACGAATGGTTAAAATACAAAAAACATTGCAATCAACCAACGCACAATATCCGTATTGATCTCTCATATTCGTAATATCCTTGTTCCATCCCTAACCGCCTGAAAAAATTAACTTTGTCATGAAAAAGATCTTCAGTATCACTTTTTTGTTATTGCTAATATTCTCATCCCTACCATCCTCCGCTCAAAACCTGCGCCTCCGTGATCACGGCATCGAAACAGGCGTTTTAAAACCCGGAAAATTCAATGCAATTACCGATGTGGAAGGAGTTAGCGTGGGACACACTACATTGATTGTTGGTGACAGCATTCGTACCGGAGTAACCGCCATCTTGCCACATGCGGGCAACATCTTTCAAAACAAAGTGCCGGCGGCCATTTATATCGGAAATGGTTTTGGAAAACTGGCCGGGTACAGCCAGGTCGAGGAACTTGGGAACATCGAAACACCTGTGATCCTGACCAATACATTGAGTGTTCCTGTGGCATCGGATGCTTTGATTACCTATACGCTTGGCTTGCCGGGGAATGAGAATGTTCGGTCGGTAAATGCCGTGGTCGGGGAAACAAATGACGGATGGCTGAATGACATCCGCGGGAGACATATTCGCCCGGAACATGTGATCAATGCTATTCAAAACGCCGGGTCCGGTCCTGTTAAGGAGGGAAATGTAGGTGCCGGGACAGGAACTACTTGCTTTAGGTTTAAAGGAGGCATAGGGACTGCTTCACGAATTTTGCCTGAGGCGGCGGGAGGTTATACGGTGGGAGTTTTGGTCCAATCCAATTTTGGTGGTGTATTGGAAATCAACGGTGCACCGGTAGGCAAGGAGATGAACAACTATTCGGGAAGTTTTCGCTACGAAGGCGACGGTTCGTGCATGATGGTGGTTATTACGGACGCTCCATTGGATTCCAGGAATCTGGAACGATTGGCTAAAAGAGCCATGTTGGGACTGGCTAAAACGGGTGGAATTGCTTCCAATGGCAGCGGTGATTATGTTATCGCCATGTCCACGGCACCAGAAAACCTTGTACCGTATACCAGTGAATCGCTGATACTGGAACATGTTTATTTGAGAAATGACGGGATGACACCTTTATTTCTGGCTACCATCGAAGCCACGGAAGAGGCCATTCTGAATTCACTGTTTGCTGCAGAAACCATGACAGGAAGAGATGGGCATACGGTGCCAGCGCTGCCTTTGGACCAGGTCCTGGAATTGATGAAGCAGTATAATAAGATCAAAAAAAAGTAAAGTTTAAAACCATGACCTACCGATTAGCAGAAAAGTCGGATTTGCCTGTACTTAACCAAATTTCCATTCGCTCAAAAAGCCATTGGGGCTATCCCCGGGAATGGATCGAAAAGTGGAAAGATGATCTGACTGTCAGGGAAAAGGATCTTGAGCAACATACGATTACCGTTGCAGAATCGGATGGCAAGGTGGTTGGATTCTGTGCCATCCAGGAGTTGCCTGAAAGATATGAGATCATGCACACCTGGCTTTTACCGGAAGCCATGGGCCAGGGATTTGGTAAACAATTACTGGAAACCGCTCTTGATAATGCCATAAGTAAGCCAAAACCCATCATCGTCGAATCTGACCCCAATGCGGAGCCTTTTTATGCCAAACAGGGATTTGTTACCTTTGACAGGATCGAGAGTTATCCGCCGGGCAGGTATCTTCCGGTTATGAGGAAAAACCCTTAAATAGTAAGATCTAATCATGAAACCTGGTTAAATATGAGTACACCTGCAATTGACTGGACCACTTTTAAAATGCACATTTTTATCGAAAGCCCTGCTGAGGAAGTTTATAAAGCCTGGACAACCAAGGCTAGAATCCAGCAGTGGTTTTTGGAATTAGCTGATTATTCAGGTAATGGACAGCCACGCAGGCCTGATGAACCGTTTGTCCTTGGAGATGATTTTTCCTGGAAGTGGCATAACTGGGATTTTCGTGAGGAAGGAAAGATACTTAAAGCTAACGGCATCGATCATTTTTCATTTACCTTCGGAAAGGGAGGAATTGTGCATGTGCACCTGAATTCCAAAAATGGCGGCACTGAAGTAAGTCTAATCCAGGAACAAATTCCAACTGATGAAAAAAGTAAAAAGGAAATTTTCGTTGGCTGTTCCACCGGCTGGACTTTTTGGCTGACTAATCTTAAAGCCTGGCTTGAACATGGAATCACCTTACATGCAACAGGATTGTCGCAGGAACAAACAGCTAATCGGGTGAACAGTTAGATAGATATTGCTTTTGGGTTTTTGGAATGATCGTTAAGGTTTTCCATCCATCGAACCCCTCATTTCATCGAAAAATAAATACTAATTTTTTCCAAAAGTTAATCTTTAGGTAAACCACCCGTACCTATGACACGACTTTTACCACAAAAAAAGACCACTATTCTCCTTTGGGGGATCGTCCTTGCCGCCATTTTGATTCGGACATTTTTCCTTTGGATAGGCCGGCCGGAATTTGTTGGCTGGTTCAATCATACCTATTATTATTTTGTGGAAACCAGAGGGATTCTGGACAATGGAACGCTTCCTTACCCGGATATGCCGCTGCTCTTTTACCTCTATGCTGTCACAGCAAAAATATTGTCCTGGGGAGGCATGGAAGTTAATCGGGCCATTGTTAGCTCCACGAGATTTTGGATGTGTATTTTACCCTCCTTAATTCCTGTACCCGTTTATCTCACCTTCAAAAATATTTATAGGAACCCATCTTTGAACTGGCGAGTTTGGGCGCTTACCGGGATAAGTGCATTCCTGCCGCTAACCTTGTTACATCTACCTGAATTTTCTCAAAAAAACATTTTTGGTATTTTACTAATGGCGTTGTTAATGTATCAATCCAGAGAATTGCTGGAGCATTATAACATTAAAAAACTGGGAGGAGCCATTATTATTTTTCTGCTGATCGTTTTGACCCATTTTGGAACTACCGGGGCGGCAGTACTTTTCATGATTTCTTTGGTTTCTGCCGTACTTGTACAAAAGAAGGATTTAAAATTAAAATTTAGTGTGATTTTCATTGGAGTCCTTTTACCGCTGATCACTATTGGTTTGGTTTATGTTTTGGATGTTCAGCGTTTTAACCGGATTTTTTACTACCTCAAGGGGTCGTTCCATGCTTCTTTTATTGGAACGCTCTTTTTACCGGAAGCGGAAATGACAGAAAAATTGATGGTGATAACAGGAGTGTTGGCATCCATTTTTTTAATTGGCTTCTTTTATTCCATTTTTCGAAGAAACAGTTCCAAAATCTCCTTTGCAGATAAGATTTTCTGGTTGGGTAATATTTTATTTAGCTTTCTGTTGATATTGCCGGTTTACGATCAATTGCTGATGGCTCGCTTTGTGCTGTTTTTGAGTCTGCCGATGTTGATTGTCATATCGTATATTTTTGAATATGGAAGCTGGAGAAACCGGATAAAAAACGGGTTGACCCTTGTGTTGGTTTTGGGAACGTTATTGATGGGATTCGGAGAATATATGTCCAGACAAATGCATAACCAAAACAAGGAGCAGGTGTTTGAGCAATTTACAACTATGAAAAACTCGACGGCCTTTACGGAAAATGATCTCATTTTGACTGTAAATGGAGCGGAGCATTTGAGCAATTGGTTTCTTGGTACTAAATCTGGAGTGATTACTGCATTTAATCGTAATGATTTCAAAAAATATGATAATATTTATCTGTGCAATCCAATTGAAGGACAACTCAATTTTACAAATATTGAAGGTAAAAGGGCCGATAATGAAAGGGACCGTTACCTGTTCATGATGCGTAATATTCCCCGACCAGAGAATGCTGTGACGATTTTTGAATCGGAATTTATTCAGTTGTTAAAAATTGAAGAAGCTCCAAAAGAATGGGAATATGATGCTGAGGGTAATTGGGTGGGTTATGGAGAAAAAGGTTAAATCACCGTAAATCACTTTAAGTAATGAATTTCATAATCTTCGACATCGACGGTACACTTACCAACACCATGCCGGTAGAAGACAAGTGTTTTTTCAAAGCATTTGAACTCATCTTCGGTCTGGATATCACCGACCAGAACTGGGCTGATTTCAAAAATGTTACGGATTGGGGTATCACGGAGGAAATAATGGAAAAGAACTTTAATCGGCTGCCCAGCGAACTGGAATACAACGCCTTAATCGATACGTTTCTCACGTTGCTGAAAGCCGAAAAATCAAAGAATGACCATCAGTTTAGCGAAGTTCCGGGAGCAAGTCAATTCCTGGCAAACCTGGATAGCCGCCCTGATATTGCACTGGGATTTGCCACCGGTTCCTGGAGTCATTCTGCCAGGATAAAACTCGAAACTATTGGTATAAATGTCGACCAGTATGCTTTTTCCAACAGTGATCACTTTAAATCCAGGGAGGATATCACCTTGCATACGATTGAACAATTAAAACAAAAAAACGGGAACGCTCCCGGACAAATTGTCTATTTCGGAGATGGCATCTGGGATTTCAAAGCCTGCCAAAATCTGGGGATAGGGTTTATCGGAATTGATGCCAATGGAAATAATAAACTGAAGTCCATTGGTGCAAAAGTTGTTTTCAAAAATTATCTTGATCAGGAGGCTGTTTTGAAGGCCATTGCAATGTGACAGGCGTTAAAAAACCGTTAAGCACCTTGTTAGGAGAAAATTTATTGCCATAATCGGTAGTTTGAATTTATGTTATCTGCTCAAATGTTGTAACTATTCAGCATGCCTCCAAAATCAGGCTGAGGCTGAGGCTAAGGCTGAGGAAAGCATACTGTTTTGAAAACATTTTTTCGTATAATCTCCAAAAGAGGAATAAATATTTGGGGATTCGGGTATAAAAACCTTAGCCTTAGCCTCCTCCTTAGCCTAAATTCAGCTATGCTGAATAGTTACCAAATGTTAATCAAACTACTCCGGAAATGAAAATTATTTATCACGCCAATATCGGGATTCTTTTAGCAACATTTTTGATGTTCGCAGACGCTTTTACCACGATGCCGGACCCTGTCGAGGATTATTCTAAATATACGGTAAGTGGGCAAATTGAATACACCGGCAGATATTGCGGAGGAGCGCCTCCACCTCAAAGGCTGTTGGAGAATATTAGGAAAAAAAAGCCCCGGGCCGGCTTTAAACTGTACATACGCGCAGGAAATATGAACGATAGCAGGGCTCCCATTATCGATTCAACCATGACGGATGAACATGGGCGATTTATCTTTCATTTACCTCCGGGGGATTATGTGTTGTTGTCTTCATACCATAAAAACAGGGAAATATTTACTACCTGGAGAAATGATGACTACATTAGGATTTCAGACAGGAATTGTCTGGAAAAGTGGTGGCGCGATGGATTGGCAAAATTTTCTGTCAGGAACCAACCTGTTGATGATATTTACCTCCACTTCCAGAAACAATGTTTCCTTCCCTTGGGCGTACCTTGTCTGGTTTACAAGGGGCCTTTTCCTCCATAAACTTCGATACCTGCCTTACTTCGACAGCAGGCAAGGTTCATTATGGGATATTCAATACCTGCCTGCTGACCTCAGGGAGGCAGGATCGTTATTCTGCCCTACTTCACAAAAAAAGGCAGGACCTTTAGAAAAGATCCTGCCAGTTTTTGGGTACAAAGCAATTCGAGAGCGCATTTTCCATTTGGCAAAATTTTACATCTTCACGAGAGTTTTCATTTGTTTCAGAGAAATGTTTTTTAGAAAGTAGTTTGATAAATACTCGCTTTGCCCTCGATAATATAAATGTAACATTAAGAATGCACGGGTACAATTCAAATGATTCACGAGGGGCTTAGAGCGGGTGAATTGATGATCTGAGTTAGTGAATTAAGGATGAAAAAGTCCGGAATTGTTTCTGATGGAATTGCTATGGAAAGGTTTGGTTGTTTTTAGGGAATATACACTTCAAAATAGGGCAGGGTTTTTGGTTTGCGAATAAGTCTTAAATGGTTGGAATTCTTTTGGGTTTCTTTTATCTTAAGGGGAATTCAGTTGCTCTTGCTTTTTTCGGAATCCTAAGATCCGGTGAAGTTTAAAATATTAGAATAAATGCGTTGATATCTTCTTTTTAAGAGTTAAAAACAATTGTGTTTTTAAATGAGAAGCACTTGGTATACCCCTTCTTTCGGTAAATAGAAAAAATGAAAATGAAAAATTCAATCTTTCTTCTTCTGATAGTTCTAATTATCCTTTCTTTCTCAAAATGTCAAAAAGACCCTCCCATACCACCGGGGCCTCATTTTGAGTTTACAGATTTCTTAATAATTGACACTACAGAGTATTTAAATATCAATTTTTTTGATCCGGGAATTGACGTCAGTTTATGGTGGAGCGCTCAATTTTCATTGGATTTGAACGAAGATGAACAACCAGATCTTTCTTTTGACCTATATGAAAGAGCGTTCTTAAATGGAGGATTCTACCAGCATTATAGATTTGAATCGATGGACCCGAGTTGTACAGTAATTGGAACATTCAAACCAGACTCAGTTGCCAGATGGAATATATATGACGAAGAAGAGGTTGAACATTGGTTTACCATATTGTTCGACCCGGCAGATTCAATAAATTATGACACCCTCCTGTCTCTTGAACCACAGCATATAATTGAGCTTCCAGTTTTACGAATAGGCGATACTTTGGCAGTAGATGATATTTATGAATATGTAGAGGGCGTTGATTATCTTTTCCGAAATAGAGAGTCTGATTGGTCCGCTCCCTGGTTTGACCTTACTTCAACTACGGATATTGTTCAAGGTGTCTGGAATAGCCATCAAACTGGTTATGTAGGATTCAAAATATCCGGGCAGAATTCTAATACCATTGGGTGGTTTAAAGTTGTCATTGCAGGTAATAATTTTAGAATTGAAAAGGTAACCTATGTAGAATATTGATATATAAGGATGATCATGTGGAGATGTATGTTTATGATTTAACAAGAGTGGACAAAAAAAGCCCGGCAATCGCCGGGCTTTTTTGCGGTAACGATGGGACTTGAACCCACAACTTGAGGATAGACAATCCCCTGCTCTACCAAATTGAACTACGCCACCGTTTTTTAAGATTCACCTCTAAAAGGCATTTTGAGCAAGGAAAGTTCCAGTAATGAAAATTTATTTAAAAAAAGAGACTGTCTCAAAAAAGATAGCAAGAATTCATTTCCTAATTTTGACCAACAAATCAGTTTTTATCTGTTTGATCGGTTGGATCTGTGTTCTATTATTTGTTCATTTTTTCTGGATTTGAAAAAAGTGTTTCATTTGATTTGAGGTGGAGGAACCAAGGAAAACTGGAAAATTGGATTTTGGAGAAGCTTCCAGTTTCCAATCTCCCAAGTTCCTCTACGCATTCTACCTCGTAGCATACTGCTTTTTTACCGATTTGAAATTCTCCTTTGTCACATCCTCTCCCGTTGACAAGTGATGCTCAATAGCGATAAAATAATCCTCGATCAGTTTGGTAAACTGTTTCTTCATCATGCCTCCCATAAAGGCAGGTTTTGTTCTCAAGGTTCCGTTAAAAACAATCTTACTGGAGTTGTCCGTTATCGGAACTACTTTCCAATATCCGCGAGTATTGTCATAATCGAGTGGAAATTTTCCTACCTGATAAATCGTATTGGTGAAAGCAAAATTCTCCGGATCGTAATCGATCATTTTCTCCTTAAGGTACTGAGTGTGCTTTTCATTGAAATAACAAACTCTTTCTGCACCTTCACCGGCTTTCAAAGTGCCGTTGATATAATTGGATTCAATAATCCTCGGATGTGATTTGGCAATGGCGCCATAATCTTCCCCAAGAATGGCCCAGATTTTTTCCGCAGAAAAGGGAAGAATTTTTTCGGCAGACAGTGTTTTTACCTTCTTGGTTGTTTCCTGAGCAAATGTTGTTGTTGAAAAACCAAACAATAAAACGGCTAAAACAGATAATTTAATTAGATACTTCATTTTGACTTAAGCATTTTGAGTGATCAAAAAAATATTAACACTGCAAAGATGAAGTCAAAATCACTCGTTCTTTTTGACGATTAGTTCAGATTGTTGTTGATTTGGTTCAATCTGTAATTGGAAGGAGAATTACCGAATTCCTGTTTGAAGGATTTGGAAAAATGCGCCTGATCTGCGAAGCCGCAATCGTAGGCAATATGGCTGATTTGAATGTCTGTTGTTAACAACATTTCTGCTGCTTTTTCGAGTTTTTTCGATTTTAAATAACTCGCTGGACTGTCATTAAATACCTTTTTGAACTCTCTTTTAAAGGAAGACAAACTCCTATTGGTCAATCCGGCCAGTTGTTCAACAGACAGGTCAGAATATATGTTGGCGTTGATGATCTCTTTGAACTCATAGGTTTGCGGAGAGAATAGGGTGGACAGAATATCGTGCACTTGAGCCGCATACTCAGTTTTGGATAATAACAGGATCAGTTCTTTGAGTTTCAGAATGAGTAATTCTTCATTGGCAAGCACCGGGTTTTCGAAATAAAATAGCAGGCTTTCAATATATTTTTGGATCATGACATCACCCTTAATTACCGCCATAGAGGTTTTCGGTAACTCGGATTTTGGTGCTTTCAAAAATTGTGGTAAACCGGTATCGTAAACCTTCTTTAATACTTCGGGATAAAAATGTACGGCCACCGCTTCCACTTGCCCATTGTCACCAGCTTCATAAAATTGTGAGTAGAAATTACCACACTTGAGCAGTACACCTTCATTTTTTTGGAGTTCCGCCGATTCAATAGCTCCCACTGATTTTTGCTTCCCGTCAATTACATAGAAAAAACATGCCTCATTATGCATGAAAGCAGGCATCGTCACCGGAGGAACAAGCACAGCTTTCTCAAATGACATCTTTTCAAAAAGATCAAAGGTTTTGTGTTCGACAATCATGGTCAGTTTTTCATGTAAAGTTACAGTAGAGGAGGGGGTAACCGTTTGTCAAATTAGTCCAGTGTTTTGTTTGTTTGGACCAGGTTGCAATCTTCAGCCCACAGTCGTTCGCCGTAGGCCGTCAATCGTCCACCGTAAGCCGTCTACCGTTCTCATCCTTTGGGTAATCTAATCGTAAAGGTTGATCCTTTATCTTCTTCAGAACTCTTTACGAATATCTTTCCGGAATGGTACTCTTCAATGATTCGTTTGGCGAGAGAAAGACCAAGTCCCCATCCACGGCTTTTGGTGGTGTAACCCGGTTTAAAGATCGTTTTGAATTTATTGGCAGGAATACCTTTGCCGGTATCGGTTAGGTCTATGTTTACAAACCTGTCATCTGTGGAGATCTTTGCGGAAATGTGTCCTTGTCCGCCCATGGCATCCAGAGCATTTCTAAGCAGGTTTTCAATTACCCAGTCGAAAAGATGTTTGTTGATATTCACCTTGGTTTCTCCAGTACCCGGAGGCGGGAAGTCGAAGGTGACTTTACGCGGTGCTCTTTTCTGCATATAGGTGCGGCACTCGTCAAGCTCTTCATATATATTGACACTCTCCAGTTTCGGAGCCGAACCGATTTTGGAAAACCTGTCGGCAACCAGATCCAATCTGCTCACGTCCTTTTCCAGTTCATCGGCAACCATGAGGACTTCTTCATCCTCTTCACGGATCATTTTGAGGTGTTCCACCCAGGCCATGATGGCAGAGATTGGAGTACCCAACTGGTGAGCAGTTTCTTTGGCCATACCCGCCCAGACCCTGTTTTGTTCAGCACGACGGGCAGAGTTCAGCGCCAGGTAACCGAACAGGACAAAGGAGCCAATGAGTAATAATTGAATGATTGGGAAAAACCGAAGTTGCCTGAGTATATTGGATTCTTTGTAATAAATCGAAAAGGCAAAACCTTTGATGGGTTCAAAACCGGCAGCTTGTAGTTTGGCCACTTCCTCTTTGAAGTAAGCTTCATTGCCTTCCAGTTCACGATCGAAATTAGCTACGTAATCAATACCGCCTCTTTCATTGACGATAATGGCCGGGATGGTGGTGTTGGAGCTGACGATAAACGTTTGAATCTCCAAACCGCAATAATCAATGTCTTCATTGTCGAAATCAGTAATATCCTCAATGGCCAGCAACCAAAGCTCCGCTTTTTTCTTTTCCTCTTCTGCCAGCTTACCAGCCAGGTAATTGGTATAGATCAGGGAAACGGCAACGATGACCACTCCCAAAATTGCAAGGTATATTTTCCAGGTAGACTTCTTTCTGTAGATATCCATATAGGCTGTTAGCGTACGGTTTTCAATTCAAAGGTAGTGAAATTCAATTACGAATTAACCATTGGCCCGTAACTTTGTTTTGGGCAATGCCCAACAATGAATGTCAGGATTCTAGAAGGACGAATTGATCGCTCATTATATGATTACCGGGTGAATGATTAACTTTACGTCCCGACTAATTTAAATTATGAAATCATGATAAGAACGCTCATAATTGTACTTTTTGTTTTACCATTAACAGTTTTTAGCCAGGAAAAGGTTGAAGTCAAACGTGTTATTCAAACGATGTTTGAAGGCATGCATGAAAAAGATACCGCCAAAGTCAGGTCTGTTTTTGCCAAAGAAGTATTGTTACAGACCATCCCGGAAGACCGCCCTTCAGGAGCTGTGATCGAAACGGGTGATCTGGAAAAATTCATTGGTGGATTGGCTAGTATTCCTCCGCATATTAAAATCGAAGAGCGTTTGTGGAACTATGACATCAACGTAGACGGACATCTCGCCACAGCCTGGACAGAATATACTTTTTTGATTAACGACGAAATATCTCATTGCGGTGCCAATGCATTTCAATTGTTTAAAGATGCTTCGGGTTGGAAAATTACGAAGATCATTGATACCAGGAGCCAGTCGAATTGCCGTACAGAGCCAGACGCGGTAATGAAAATTGCTGAATTACTGGACAACTGGCATAAAGCTGCGGCCGAAGCTGATGAAGATACTTTTTTCGGACAGTATGACCCAAGATGCCATTTATCTGGGCACCGATAAAACGGAGCGTTGGTTAAGAGATGAATTGAAAGCATGGTCAGCCAAATACTTTGAACGGGAATCTGCCTGGGCCTTTAAACCTTTTGATCGTAATATTTATGTGTCTGAGGACGGCGATATGGCTTGGTGGGAAGAAAAATTAGATACCTGGATGGGTGTTTGCATGGGGTCAGGAGTGTTATCTAAAACTTCCGAAGGATGGAAGATCAGACATTTCCACCTGAGCGTCACCATTGATAATGATAAAATTCAGGATTTCATTAAACAAAAGCTAGAAGGGACTTTAGTCTGTTGCCCAAGAAATACTATTTTTCCAGAAAAAAAGTATTTCTAAGCATAGTTTTAAATAACCAGCGACCAGCAACCAGCAACCGGTCACCACAACCAGCAACCAGCAACCAGAATCCATGCCAAACGAGATAACAAGGATAGCCTACAATGAATTTTGTGAAAAAGCCGAAGTTCCGGTTTTTGTGAGGGATTGGTACCTTGACTCCGCTTGTAATGGCGGCGAATGGGATGTGGTATTTGATGAAAGAAAAGGAGATGTGTGTGCTGCTATGCCTTATTTTATCAAAAGGAAATATGGCTTTTCTTACATCACCATGCCCCCTTTTGTAAGGTATATGGGGCCATTGCTTTTACCTGAATTTCAAAATCTGAAGGATCAGCACCGGATCTATAAAAAGCTGATGGATCAACTTCCCAAGGTGGATAGTTTTAACCAGAATTTTGAACCACAGTTGACCAATTGGTTGCCTTTTTACTGGGAGGGCTATAGCCAAAGTACCCGGTATACTTATCGGTTGGACATCAGCGACCCGGAAGAAGTTTTCAAACATTTTGCTCTCGATATTCGAAGAAATATCAAAAAAGCCAAAGGTCAGATTCAAATAACAGAAAATGGAACGGCTGAAGATTTCTACAAAATCCATAAAATGACTTTTGACCGTCAGGAAAAAAGCCTGCCCTATGGTCTTGAAACCTTCCGCAACCACATCAAAGCACTGGAAGATCGTGGTCTGGCCAAAATGTTTTTTGCCCGGGATGATCAGCAAAGAATACATGCAGTTAGTTGTCTGATGAAAGATGGAAATATGGCCTATTATCATATTTCCGGAGGCGATCCTTCTCTGAGAAAAAGCGGCGCAGGGATTTTACTGGTCTGGCACATCATTCAATATGCCCGGGAAGTCTGGGGTGTTAAAACTTTTGATTTTGAAGGCAGCATGATCAAAAACATCGAACAGGTCTGGCATCGGGCCGGGGCTTACCAGGTGCCTTATTTTAATGTCCGCAAGAATAATTCCCAATTATTTAACCTGGCAGAAAAGATCCGGCGCGGGTAATGGAGAGATAAATGAAAATCCAGGTGTGTTTGAATAGTTTCCGGAAAAGAAGCTACCATGAATTTAAAATGATTCCCTTGCGTTCTTTGCGCTACCCTTGCGCTCCTTGCGGTTAAAAAAAACTCCCGAATTGTAATATGATCCCGGAAGTAATTAATTTAGACTTCAATATTATTTTAAAAACCTATACTTCAACCACCAGCCATCATTCCAAAAAGTACATATAAATCCGCCATTACCAAAGAAGCCCGCAGACTGGGCTTCGAATTTATCGGTTTTGCCAAAGCGGAAAAGATGGAACCTGAAACCCGCAGACTGGAAGAATGGCTCAATAAGGGGGGCCATGGGAAAATGGGCTATATGGCGAATCATTTCGAAAAACGGACCGATCCCACAAAGCTTGTCGAAGGGGCGAAAACAGTGGTGAGCCTGATGTACAATTATCATTCTGATAAAAAGCAGGAAGATCCTGAAGCTCCCAAAATATCCCAATATGCCTATGGGAAGGATTACCATTTTATTCTGAAAACGAAACTTAAAGACCTGATAGAATTTATCAAAATGGAGATCGGGGAGGTCAATGGCCGGGTATTTGTGGATTCTGCCCCTGTTTTGGAGCGTGACTGGGCACGACGCAGTGGTTTAGGCTGGATGGGGAAAAATACCATGCTCATCCGGCCGGGAATCGGTTCCTATTACTTTTTGGCTGAACTCATCATTGATTTAGAAATAGAATCTGACCAACCCATTAAAGATTACTGCGGTACATGTCGCCGATGTATCGAGGCCTGTCCGACAGATGCCATTTCCCCTGAGGGCTATATCCTGGATGGCAGTAAATGTATTTCCTACTTTACTATTGAGTTAAAAGACGAACTACCCTTGGAATTTAAAGGCAAGTTCGATAACTGGATGTTTGGTTGTGATATCTGTCAGGAAGTATGCCCCTGGAATCGATTTGCGAAGCAACATAACGAACCTGAATTTGAACCACATCCCGACCTCTTATCTATGAAAAAGCGGGATTGGCACGAAATCACAGAAGAAGTGTTCAGAACTGTGTTTAAAAAATCTGCCGTGAAACGAACCAAATATTCCGGGCTTATTAGAAATTTAAAATTTTTACAGGCAGGAAAGTAATGTGTTCCAATTATTCCTTTCCCCATTTTCCATCTTTTCAAACTTCCTTTGTCAGTATTGGGTACTATATTGCCAGAATATATTCCAGGAGACTTCTAATTTATGTTATTTTGATAAAATAGTATCATTATTTAATAATTTTTGAATAATCCTGTCTATAGAAAAGGCCCAAATTTGCATTCACAAAAAATTATTTTCCTAAGTTGAGGGTTACAGCGATTCAGGTAACCAGCAACTTGTAACCAGCAACTTTTATTATCATGCAAGTACCTTGGATTGGGGTTTACCCAGCAGTAACCACGAAATTTACGCAGTCGGAAGAACTGGACATCGATGCGTTTTTGAAAAATACAGATTTTCAGATTCAGGCCGGTATTGACGGAATGATTATCGGCGGATCTCTTGGAGAGTCTTCCACTTTGACACATTCGGAAAGGATTGAGCTTTTACAAGCTACTAAAAATCACATTGGGGATAAAATTCCGGTAATTATAAATGTTGCCGAGGGCTCCACCCGTTCCGCTATCAGTCTGGCACAAAAGGCCCAGGATGCCGGTGCAGATGGTTTGATGGTGCTTCCTCCAATGATGTACAAATCAACGGATGAAGAAACAACGGAATTTTTTAGAACCATTGCAACCAGCACTGATCTGCCCATTTTGTTGTACAATAATCCGGTGGATTACAAGATCGAGATCAAGATCTCTATGTTGGAGGAATTGCTCAAACTGGATAACATCCAGGCGATCAAGGAAAGTACACGGGATATCTCCAATGTTACCCGTCTCAGAAATGCCTTTGGTGACAGCATCAGGATCCTTTGCGGAGTGGATACCATTGCTATGGAGGAGTTGCTCATGGGAGCAGATGGCTGGGTTGCAGGATTAGTAGATGCCTTCCCTGCCGAAACCGTTGCCATTTACCGACTCGTAAAAGCCGGACGCATTGAAGAAGCACTGGCTATTCACCGTTGGTTCCTTCCGATTTTAGAACTGGACATTAGCCCGCAATTGGTTCAAAACATTAAATTAGCGGAAGTAAAAACAGGCATCGGTACGGAATATGTGCGTCAGCCGAGAAAAATGTTATCCGGAGCAGAAAGGCAGAGAGTCATTGATATTTTAGATAAAGGGTTGGCCAACAGACCTGTTCTTCCGGAATACCTGAATCTTTGATATAAAAAACAAATAACATAATGATCACAGAAAATTTCATTGGATTTGAAAGAAGTGCCAGAGGCAAAAACTCTTTTAGTGCTGTCAATCCGGTAACCCGGGAAACTCTTCCCGGAGCATTTGTGGCAGCCACTATGGAAGAGGTAAACCTGGCGGTTAATAAAGCTCATGAAGCCTGGAAGGTTTATCGAAATACTTCCGGAGCTCAAAAGGCCGCTTTTTTGAGAACCATAGCAGAGGAGATTGAAGGATTGGGCGATACGTTGGTTAATCGGGTGATGGAAGAAAGTGGTTTGCCGGAAGGCAGGGTGAAAGGAGAAAGAGGTCGTACCTGCAATCAGTTGAGGATGTTTGCGGACCTCGTTGAGGAAGGGAGTTGGGTCAATGCGATTATCGATACGGCTCAGCCGGATAGACAGCCTATTCCAAAAGCAGATATCCGAAATATGTTACAGGCTGTCGGACCAGTAGTGGTCTTTACGGCAAGTAACTTTCCACTGGCCTTTTCCACCGCAGGTGGAGATACGGCTTCAGCCCTCGCCTCAGGGTGCCCAGTGATCGTCAAGGCGCACGAATCTCATCCAGGCACCAATGGCCTCATTGCTGAAGCCATTCTCAATGCTGCCCGCAAAACCAATATGCCGGATGGGGTTTTCTCCTCCCTGAATGCCATAGGTTATCAGGTAGGTACGGCACTGGTCCAACATCCGCAAGTCAAAAGCGTTGCCTTCACGGGGTCTTACAACGGTGGAATGGCATTGCATAAACTGGCTGCTGAAAGAACGGAACCGATTCCCGTTTTTGCGGAAATGGGAAGTGTGAACCCGATTTTTGTGTTGCCGGAAAAAATTAAAACACAATCAGAAGCCCTCGCTGACCAGATTGCCGGTTCTGTAAACCTCGGTGCAGGTCAGTTTTGTACGAATCCTGGCCTTGTGGTCATCAGGCAGGATGAACATACGGAGGCTTTTATGGAAAACCTCGGAAGTGCCTTTGAAAAGCTGGCCGTTCAAAATATGCTCAATCAGGGAATCTATCAGAATTATCAGCGATTGAAAAAGGAATCTCTTCAGACCGCTGGAGTGACGACAGTAGCTGATCAGTCCGGAGATGGAGAATCGTGGGTAGCCCATCCCGCGGTAGCTTCAGCCAGTGCAGTGGAATTCCTGAAAAATCCAAATATGCAGCAGGAGGTTTTCGGCCCCTTCAGTCTGGTGGTTATATGCGAAGATGAAGAACATTTTTACGCAGTAGCAGACCATTTACATGGACAATTAACAGCTTCGATTATGGGGACTCCGGAGGAATTGGCCGGTTATGCGGATCTGTTTGAAATATTGCAAACCAAAGCAGGTCGTGTCATTTTTAACGGTGTGCCTACCGGAGTGGAGGTTTGTCATGCCATGCAACACGGAGGTCCTTTTCCTGCTTCCACTGATAGCCGGTTTACGTCTGTAGGAACAGGAGCGATCAAGCGCTTTGCACGCCCGGTAGCTTTCCAGGATTGTCCGGATGCAATGTTGCCTGCAGCCCTTCAGGCTGATAATCCATTGAATATTTTGAGATTAGTTGACGGTAATTGGGAACGCTGATGAGGAAAACTTTTTTTTGTATTGATGCCCACACCTGCGGCAACCCGGTCCGTCTGGTGGCAGGGGGAGGTCCGCAGCTTGATGGCAACAGCATGATGGAGCGCCGCCTTCATTTTCTAGATCAATACGATTGGATTCGCAAAGGGCTGATGTTTGAACCCAGGGGACACGACATGATGTCCGGAAGTATTTTGTATCCTCCTGCCAATCCTCAAAATGATGTAGGTGTTCTTTTCATTGAGACCAGCGGCTGCCTGCCCATGTGCGGACACGGCACTATCGGCACTATTACCATTGCTATTGAAGAAGGTTTGATACAACCCAAAACACCTGGGAAAGTGTTGATGGAGACCCCTGCAGGTCTGGTTAAGGTTTCCTACAAAGAAGAAAAGGGGAAAGTTGCGTCGGTCAAACTAACCAATGTGCCATCTTTCCTGTATAAAGCCGGTTTGGAAGTGGAGTGTCCGGATCTTGGAAAACTCATCGTAGATGTTGCCTATGGTGGAAACTTTTATGCCATTGTAGACCCTCAGGAGAATTTTTTCGGAATACAGAATTATTCTGCCGGAGATCTCATTCGTTGGAGCCCGGTGGTTCGGAGACGGTTGAATGAATTGTATAAATTTGAACATCCGGTTGATCCCAATATAAAAGGGTTGAGCCATATGCTTTGGACGGGGGATACCCTGAGTGAAAAAGCTGATGCCCGGAATGCCGTTTTTTACGGAGATAAGGCCATCGACAGGTCTCCCTGCGGGACAGGGACTTCTGCCCGTATGGCACAGTGGTTCGCCAAGGGAAAGCTTGATGTGGGAGACACTTTTGTTCACGAAAGTTTCATCGGTAGCCAATTCATCGGCAGGGTGGAGGCTACCGAAAAGTGTGGTGAATTTGACGCCATGATCCCGAGTATTGAAGGATGGGCTAAAATTACAGGATATAACCAGATCATCATCGATGAGGAGGATGATCCGTATGCACTGGGGTTTCAGGTGATATGAGTTGAAGGATATTTTTTGCCAAAAATTGTTTCAATTGGTTTCAGGTCGTTTCAAGTTGATCTTTGTGCCCTCTGTGCCTACCCTGTGGACTCTGTGGTTAAAAAACCACTTCCAATTAAGAATTTGTTCTGAAGTTAATTAATGTTTGCATGAAAATTCACATAATCGGAGGAGGAGTAATCGGCCTATGTTCCGCCTGGTACCTGGCTCAGGAAGGGCATGAGGTTACCGTTATCGATAAAACGGACTTATCAGATGGCACTTCTCATGGTAATGCCGGGATGGTAGTTCCCAGCCATTTTGTTCCCTTAGCGACTCCGGGAGTTATAGCAAAAGGCATCCGGTGGATGTTTGACAAACGAAGCCCCTTTTTTGTCAAACCAAGGTTTAATCCGGAATTGCTTCAATGGATCTGGCAATTCTATCGATCCTGTACACCGGAGAAAGTCGATAGGGCGATTCCTATCCTTAAAGAACTCAATCAACGGAGTAGTGACTTATACCGCGAATTTGCAAACAATCCTGCATTCGATTTTGATTTTGAATCCAAAGGGCTGTTAATGCTTTTTAAAGACAAAAAAACAGCCAATGAAGAAATGGAAGTCGCGGAAAAAGCGCATGAATTGGGTATGGAGGCCCGGGTGCTTTCCTCGTCCCAGGTGCAGGAATTGGAAACCGGAGTCAAAGTAGATGTTTTGGGAGGCGTTTATTATCCTGAAGACACCCATTTGTATCCGAATACTTTCATGCGGCAATTGATAAAAGAGTTACGAGGACTTGGCGTGAAATTGGAGACAGGCAAATCTGTCATTGATATAAACACTTCGAAAGATAGGGTTGAAAAACTATTACTCTCAAACGGGCAAACCATTCCGGTGGAGCATTTGGTGCTGGCGGGAGGAAGCTGGTCTGCCCGTTTGTTGAAAAAGGCAGGGGTGAAAATTCTTCTGCAGGACGGCAAGGGTTACTCCATGACTTATTCTTCACCTGTAAGTCGTCCTTTAATTCCAACCATTTTAACGGAAGCCAAAGTTGCTGTTACCCCAATGGGCAATGACCTCCGTATTGGAGGGACGCTTGAAATCAGCAACTTATCGAAAAAAATCGACAAGTTCCGGTTAGAGGGAATTTTGAACAGCATGCCACGGTATTATCCGGAACTAACCCTGCCTGCCTTGGACCAAAAATCTGTCTGGCAAGGGTATCGACCTTGTACACCAGATGGTCTTCCTTATATCGGAAAATCCAGGAAGTTTAAAAACCTCGTAGTTGCCACCGGCCACGCCATGATGGGGATGAGTATGGGCCCCGGGACAGGTAAACTGGTTGCGCAGATTATGCAGGATCAGCAACTGGGTATGGAGATAGATCTTTTTAAAGTGGATCGATTTTGATAATTAAGGAAAGGCCTAAAGGCCTGTCGCTGCGGGGGTAATTTCCCACCACCGGCTTAAAAGCCGGCGTAATTGAGATAATCAACCAGTTGTCGGAAAAGAAAAAGAATAAACACTATTAATTTCTCCGCCCTTTAGGGCGGTGACAAAATCAAAAACAAACCTTAGGCCTTCAGGCCTTTATCATTTTTCGACTTCTTTGCAATATTGTTCAAATCATCACTCCCAACACTATCGTGTACCGGATGTCGTGATGCTCCATCTGCACTTTGAATTCTCCCCTCCCTACCCCATTCTTACCTCCTCAAATGTCTTCCTGAACTGCGAAGGAGTGATACCCTTCAATTTTTTAAATTTCCGGTTGAAATGGGAGAGATTATTAAATCCCACGGCATAGCAGATTTGCGCAATACTTTGGTTTGGGTCGGTGAGTAACTTACATGCCGCTTCTATCCTCAATTCAGTAAGGTATTCAAAGTAGGTTTTTCTGGTGTGTAATTTGAAATATCTGCAGAATTGAGAAACGCTGAAATTGGCTATGGCCGCCACTTCAGATAATTCAATATTCCTGCTGTAATGTTGAAAAGAGTATTGAAAAACCCTATCCAGTCGCTGCCCGTCCTTTTCGGCTTTGATGGCCTGGAATGAATGTTCATTTAAAAACTGATAATGCTTTGATTTGCATAAAACACTGAGAATGGACAAAAATTTCTGGAATAGATCAATCCCTTTTAAGTCCAGGCACGATTCAATCCGGGTTTGAAGGACTTTACTTTCTTCACCTGAAAACCAAAGGCCCCGTTCGGCATCTTTTAGTAAATTATCGATCTCCTGCATTTCCGGAAGGTCGAAAAAGCCTTCCCCAAAAGAGCGCCGATGGAAAAAGATGGAAGTTGCACGAACACCGGGGCTTCCCGATTCAAAATACTCCCTGTCATTTTTGAGTAAATGAGGCACATTTGAACCGACGAGAAAAACACTGCCTTCCTCAAATCGCGTAAAACTATTGCCTAGAAACAACATCCCCTTACCTTTGTCAATGGCCGTCAATTGCCACTCAGGATGGTAATGCAGCCTGTCGTAAAAGTGAGCACCTTCATCCACCTGCAACCGGAAAGATGAAGCCTCCGTTTTCGGCAATTTGAATGGTAGTGGTTTCATGTTGCTTAACTGCAAGGTACCCAAAGAACAATAAAAGTCTTAGCGTTCTTTGCGCACCCCTTGCGCCCTTTGCGGTTAAATCTTCCTATTCAAACTTCCCAAACCATGCCAGAATATGATCCACCTTGGTAATCATCTGACTGGGTCGGTTGGATATAAAATGTGATGCCCCCGGAATTTCCACGAGCATCGTTTCCTTTTTCCTGATCTTCAAGGCATGATACAATTGAATACCCTCCGACAGTGGTGTTCTCAAATCATTACTTCCCACCATGACCATTGTTGGCGTTTCTACATTGCCTACCAGGCTGATAGGAGAGTATTTCATGTAGGTTTCCATATTCTCCCACGGTTGACCGGGATAGCGGTAATTGGCGTAATTGAAATAATTATCAGCTACCAGGGTTTTACTGAACCAGTTCATAACGGGTTTAACCACCACCGAAGCTTTGAAGCGATTGTTTTTGCCAATGATCCAGGCAGTCATCGTACCTCCGGCGCTTCCACCGGTAACGTATAATCTGTTCTCGTCCACAAGCCCCTTTTTGATAAGTGCATCCACACCGTCCATTACGTCATGATAATCATTGCCTGGGTAATCGTGATACAGTAAATTTCCAAACTCCTCACCATAACCGGTACTTCCCCGCGGGTTAGGATAGAAAACGACATAACCTGCCGTTGCCATGAGTTGAAGTTCCGGTGAAAAGTAATTGCCATAACCAGCTATTGGCCCGCCATGGTTCTCTACGATCAGTGGATATTTTTTATTCGGATCAAACTGAGGTGGTTTGATAACCCATCCCTGAATCTCCCTATTGTCTACAGAAGAATTAAAAATCACTTCTTCAACTTCACCAAGTTCTCTGAAAGGGAACAGATCCTCATTGAGCTCCTTGATCACTCTGGAAGGACTTGTTCTGCTGGCAATTCCCAGCGCAGCAGGGTGGTAAGGAGAAGATTTGGTATAAGCTATTGTTCCAACATTTGACAGCTGAAAATGCCCCGGAAGAATATGGCCGGGCAACACTGGTTCCTCCCAGGTCTTTGGATAATATTCTAACGGAACCTGTCAGGCTTGTATGAGCGACTATGCCTTTACCCTGATCTTCATACTGGAAATAGAGCCCTTTACCTTCATGATCCCATAAAAGGTCAGAAGGATTCCTGTCCAGGCGGGTAATGATCTCATGGTTACCGGAACCATCCGTGTCCATCACATAAATTTTGTTGATCTGATAGGTCTGGACCTTATCATCATAACCTAAATAAGCGATCTTGCTTCCGTCAGGAGAAATGACAGGACTCCAATCAGGCCCTTTTCGGTTGGTGAGGGTTTCAATTTCGCCACTGGCAATATCCAGTTTGTAAATTTCAGAATTGCGGAAGTCGTAAGCCCAGTCTTCATTGAGGTTAGCAGAGAAAATTAAGGATTTCCCGTCTTTCGACCAATGAGCGGTATTGCCATGATTGCGATCACCAGAGGTTACTTGCCGAGCAGTTCCTCCTTCAGCCGGGAGAATGAATAAATGATTGAACCCGGGTTCCATATAGCCAGAACCGTCTCTTTCGTGCTTCAATCGTGTGGTTACTTTTGCAGGTGCTGCCCAAGTTGCTCCTTTGGGTTTTGCCGGAGCACTGACCAAAGAAGGTCTTTTTTCGGGAACGAGCATGGAAAATGCCAGTTGCGTTCCGTCCGGTGACCAGCTGATGCCCCGAGGAGATCGTTCCAATTGGGTAAGTCTTGCTATCTTGTTTTTCTCAAGCCAATAGAGGAATATTTCCGCACCGTTTTCGGTCGAACTTACAAAGGCAATTCGTTTACCATCCGGGGACCATTTTGCGGAAGATTCATTGATTTCCCTGTTGGTTAATTTGAAGTGATTATGGCCATTTTTATCAATAAGCCAAAGTCTGGACTGACGGCGATCCTTCATGATGTCCATGCTTCGGCGTTGGTATACGATCCATTCTCCATTCGGAGAGATTTGTGGATTGTCCACCCATTCCAGTTCAAACACATCCATGTTTGTAAAGGCTGATTTAGGTTGTGCAAAAAGGCTAATAGGAAGAAGGGCAACGAACAATATCGTTACCAGAGCAATCGGATGTTTCATATTCAAATTATTGTGTTCAATTTTGTTGTGATATGTCAAGGTAGAGTATGTCGATAAACAATTTAAAACATGATTTTCCAAATCCAATTTTCCTCTTCCAATTGCAATGCTTTTTGGAATGAGGATTTGACTTTCAGTTAAAAAAAGTTTAAACAAACTTCAATGTTACTTTTTTACTTTGACACCTGATGTTCTTTTAAATCGGAGTTTTTTGGAAATTTTCCCCAAGATAACGGGAATTTTGGTGTAAATGTTTTTGACTATAGCGCCAAAGGTTGTTTGTTCAGCTTTGGCGGCGAGTAGTACTGTTATTACCATGAATAATGCAGCTCCGCTGATCACCTGACCAGGAGTCAGTGATTTGTAAAGGTATCGGGAAAGCCCCAGACCAAAAATGCTGCCATAAAGCATGATGTAGTGGATGATATAGATGTTCAGAGTGTTTTGACCTATCTTGTTGAGGGTAGGGACTTTGGAAAGGAATTTCTCCAGGGCAAAGAAACCTGCAATGATGATGAATACCCATCCCAGCCTGATGAAGAGGTAATTGTTGTAGGCAATATCCCTGAATAAATCCGCATTGAAAAAATAATGAAGATTCATGAAAAACTTTGAGGACGAAACTACCAGCATAGTACCTACAATGGTAAGCCCGGCCATCATGATGTGACTTGCCCTGCAGTTATGGTAAAACCTTACGTATAAAAGCCCAAGATATCCTCCGATGAATGTATATCCCAACCATGGGAGCGGCGTGAAAACACTTCCGTTAGCTTTGGTCAGGTACCCCAGGAAGAACCGGTTTTTGATGGCAAATTCATGCGAGCTTACCGCCGGTTCGAAAAGGAAGAAAACTATTCCCAGCACCAAAAGCAGGTTTTGAAAGAATTTCTTATTCTCCCGGCCAATCGCCAGGAATAACCCCATGAGCACCAGAAGCCCCAGCCCCAGGCAATGCAACACATTGACGGCAAAAAAGCCTTTGGAAAAGTATCCCATCAGGACATAAAAAATATTGGTGTTGAGCACGTATCCCCACAGGATGAGTTTGAGAGCACGTTTGGCTGTTTTGGAAACGCGCTTGTTCTGTTTTTCCGGATCATCATTTCTGAAAAGCAGGTAAACAACCACCAGACCCGTTATAGTGAAAAACAATGGAGCCGTAAAACCACGTCCAAAAAGCCAGGCGTTATAAAAAAAGTTCTCAGTATCCCTGTAAGCGTCTGCCAGGAGAGAACTGACAAAGTGCCCCTGAAGCATCATTAAAATGGCAAAGGCACGGATGGTGTCAAGATGAAAAATCCTTGAATTCAAATTCCTGAATTTAATTTTGGTTGTAGCGATTTTATCTAAAGTCCTCAAAATCAGTGCAAAAGTATGGTTTTTGTGGTAATTGAGGCGCTGTTTGATCGAGTATTTAAATAAAATACATTTTTCTTATCATTTTTTTACGACGGGTAAATGTATCGTTGCCTTTGAATTAAAGGTAAACCTAAGCCAATAGATGCCTGCCGGACCGCTTATTTTTAGCGGTTGACGGTAATGCCCAGTTGATTGATTTCCGGAAAAAATCAATCCCATATTTTTCCCTTCGGAGGAAATCAGTTCGACCGATACTGTTCCGGATTCCAAAAGTTGGTAATCCAACATAAAGCTGTTACTGACCGGATTTGGAAAAACCGCTATTCCCTGTATTAAAACTCCAGGTGTATAATTACTGCTTACCGGATTCGCTTCAATAGCTCCGATAGAAGGTGGATTGCCGAAATTGGCTTCCAGGTAATCCATTTGGGGAGCACCGGTAAACAATCCTGATCCGGCAGCCGGGCTTGTTGGTGCAATAGAGAAATTGCCCTCACTCGGATTTTCAAATCCCGGGTCCTCGTTGAGAATAATATGATCATCATCCACGGGGATATTGGGTCCGTTCCAGGATGTGTTATCTTGATTATACCATAGATTATGTGAAAAAGTGAAGGTTTCCGGTCGGGTATTGGGACCGATGTTGGTTTCTGTAGACAAACCGTTGTTCATGTACACAATGTTGTTGATAAAACTATTATCACCGCATTCCAGAAAGCGTTCCGGATCCACTGTTTCCTGAAGTATCCTGATGACCCAGTTTTCCGGTAAATAAATGGTGTTATTGACAACCTCCACATTTACGGAACCCACATAGGCTACCGCCGCCCAGGAACCGATAATGATATTGGAATAAACCTGGATGTTGGCCGCTTCATAATGTGCCGTGTCCGGCCTGAAATAGGCCAGCCCGGTGCTTCCGCCAAGATTGAGTGTGCGTTGTCCGGCATTCCTGAAAAAATTTCTTTCAATGCGAATATGTGCGCTGCCCCCTTTGACCTGAAAGGCGTTGGAACCCATGTTGTCAAAATAATTATCGGTAAAGGTTCCGTAATGACATCCAACCATATCAATTCCGCTGCCGCCGGAAGCGCCGTTCAGGAATTGACAATTACGGACTTCAAAACTATCGAGGCCTGACAACTTTAAAAGATCATTGTTGCCACTCGCATTCATATCCCGGAAAATACAATCTTCAAAGATCATATGAAGTGCCGGTGTTTCGTAATCGCCGCCATCATCACAGTTGACGCCATTGCCGGTCTGTTGTTCGAAAATCAATCCGCTGACTTTGACATAGGCCGGGTCAATGAAGTGCAGGGCTTCTGTGCTTCCCTGGAAAACCACTGTTTCACCAGGAGCATTTTTTATGGTGATCCATTGATCCGAATTGCCCTGAAGGTCATAAATGAACTGTCCCCCGGAATAGGTGCCTTCGTGAATGAGCAGGGTATCACCCGGTTGGGCAGTTGGAGCTGCGGCTGCGATGTTGGTGAATTCGTACTCACTGCCAACATGAATGACCTGGGCGGGTAATTGGAATAGCATTAAGGAACATAGGGATAACAGGATTAAAGGCTTCATCATTTGAAATGGGTTTTGAGTAGGTTTAAAATTTTAAATGGTTTCTGGTTAAGTAAATTATTTCCTTGGATGCGTGGATAAGTGGAAAGTTGGAAGGTTGAATGTTTTTATCCATTTATCCATTTTTCCAATCTTCCTTTTCCAGGTATTGTTCATAGCTCCAGTTAGAGAAATAGCTTCATCTAACTGAAAATTAAAATTTATCGTTCCGATTTGCAGAGAAAACTGAGATTTGAAAGTTGTTTGAGCCGGGGTTTATGCGGTCAGCAAGTTTAAGTCACACCAGAATTTCACGGTTACTTCGATGGTCTCGCAGAAGTCGTCCAGTTCAACTGGTTTGGCCACAAATGCGTTGGCGCCCAGGGCATAACTTTTTTTGATATCAACCGGGGAACAGGAGCTTGACAGAATCACTACCGGAGGACGATGGTCACCAAACCGTTCGTTCAGCAGTTGCATGATATCCTGACCATTGAGCATTGGCAGGTTGAAGTCCAGCAAGATTAAAGACACTTCATCCATGCCGTTTTCTTCTGCCCACGCCAGAAAATCCCTTCCGTAATCGAAATGCATCAATTGAGGGGCATTCTCGATATTCTTTAAGGCAAAATTGATGAGTTTAACGTCACCGGAATTGTCTTCGATCAGGATTATTTTTGATTCACTGTCCATTTTAGGAGAATGTTTACGGCTGCAAATAGCCAGGATTTTCCTGGTGAGCAACAAAATTAGGTCTTATTTCCAATTTTTGGGTTTCCTTGCTGTAAAAAATAAATAAAAGTATGAGGATAATTTTCATTTGATGTATAATTCCTCAAATCCTCTTATCTTTCCATGAATAATTAGGGGTTCTCATAAAATGCGGTAGCCAGGAAAGCACGAATCGATTTTTTTGTTTTTGTAATATTCCTAATTCGTGCACCTGCCTGCAGACGCAGGAGGCAGGTTCGTGGCTTGATCACATAAAATTTCAATTTTATGAGAAAGCTCTTTGTGAAGAAATTTCCCACGCGATGAAAAAATACAGCCGTTATCTGGTTTTTGCATTTAGTTTTTTGCTGGCAGCATTTCTGATATACGTTTTCAGGGCCATAGTGAGTTACATTCTCATCGCCTGGGTGGTTTCCATGATTGGTCAGCCGGTAGTTGTTTTCCTGAAAAGAAGAGTGAAGATCGGTAAGTACAAAATGGGCCCCAACCTGAGTGCAGCCATCACGTTGCTGATGTTTTTTATCATGTTCGTGATCTTTTTGCTGCTGTTTGTACCACTGGCAGTAGAACAGGCAGCCAACCTGGCAGATGTGGATTATGCTGCAATTGCCGATGCCTTGAACCAGCCGTTTGTAGAATTGCAGGAGCGGTTAGAAAGAATTGGTGTAAGTTCGGATGAATCTTTGGAGGATTTGCTGCAAAAGTCTATGACAGGGTATTTTAATCCGGGTGGTATTGCCGACTTTTTTGCAGAAGCCATTTCTGTTGCCGGTAATTTAATGATCGGCATTTTTTCCGTGATGTTCATTTCCTTCTTTTTCCTCAAGGAAGAAGGGTTGTTTGGTAGAGTAGTGATGAGTTTGGTGTCAAAGCCTTATCGCCCAAAAATGGCCCATGCGCTTGATGAGATCAGTAGCCTGCTGAGTCGTTATTTTACGGGTATTCTTTTGCAAATTACCCTTATTACTATCATTGTAACGGTGAGCCTAAATCTTTTGGGGGTCCCTAATGCACTGTTGATTGGCTTATTTGCAGCCTTGATCAATGTTATTCCTTATCTCGGACCAATTATCGGGGCAGCATTTGGCATCATGATTACCATCTCTTCCAACCTGGATCTGAGTTTTTACAATGAGATGTTGCCTATGTTACTCAAAGTGATGGGCGTTTTTGCTACGATGCAACTCATGGATAATTTTATCTTCCAGCCTTTTATTTTTTCCACAAGTGTACGGGCACATCCCTTAGAGATATTCCTGGTCATTTTGATCGGGGCCCAGATACAGGGAATTACCGGTATGGTACTGGCCATTCCCACCTACACCGTCATCAGAGTTGTGGCACGGGAGTTTCTTAATCGATTTGAGATTGTACAAAGCATTACCAGTCGGATGAGCCGGGAGGTCAAGGCGGAGGCGCCGCCAAAGTCTGAGGGTGATTCTAGCTAAAAATTGAATAAGGAATATTTTATCAGATGGATTTTTTTTGGTGGGTGATTATGGTAGGGTTTTTACTTGGATGTTTCTTCATATCCTTCTTTGCATTTCATGGAGAATTGGTTCTGAAATGTCCTTCCTGTAAAAAGCGATTTACTTTCAAAAGAACAGAAGACCCGCTAAAACTTGCAAATAAAAAGGCACATGACCCGGAAGTGTTGGATGATACTTATGATCCGGAAAAGCACAATACTATTATTTGTCAAAACTGTGGCTACGCTTTGAGCACAGGCTAGTATGTAAAATTACATTCAAAGAATAATTTCATTCCTTTCAATAAATTAGCACAAAAGGATTAATAAAGATTCAGGGCTGAATACTGCCGACTACTCCTTAGGTCTTAGCCACAAACTTTTCCCAAGCGATCTGCCCCAGCTCTCGTGTTATTTTCTCGATAAAGTAACTTCCCGCTCCGGGGTCTGCCACTTTATCCAGGAAGCTTTCCATTTTAAGTAAGTGTTGCACATTACGGGCGATACGCCTTGAGAAATGTTCGTTATCATGCCCGGATGGCGATACCGTTATTCGATTGGCTCCGCCAATGGCTGCTGAAAGCGCCATGGTTGAGGCGGCGATCATATTTTTGTTAGCATCTTCATCCATTGATTTAGCAGAAAATTTACCGCGATAAAAATCGGAGTATCAGGTTTTTCACCAAGGGTTTTAAGCAAATTGGCCCAGAGTAGTTTCAAGGCCCTCAACCTTGCAATTTCGACAAAAAAGGATTTACCGATCTCAACTTCGAATTGAAATTGGGTTATGGAATCCTTGTATGAAATTCCCTGCTCCGAAAGCTTGGTGACAATCAGGTAAGCCTGATGAATGGCATCAGCAAGAGCATCCGTGGGAGATGTTTTCTCTTTTGAGGAGGCGGCCAATATCCGGAAACCAGGCAAGTGTTCCTGACAAAATTGACTATCCTCCTTCCAATTTATTTCAGGATCAGTATTTTTCTGAATAAAGGAACCTGATAAATTTTTGATATTGAAGTTTGTTTCACTCAAAAAGGCATAAAAGTTTTTCAGGTTTTGGGTGAGAGAGGTTGCTTGTTCAACCAGAAAATTCAAACTAATGATTTCCGGGTTTACACCATTCAGCAGTTGACTGAAATCTTCTTTTGAAAAAGTCCTTTGCAAAATGAATTCGGGAGCGTTAACACCGGCATTTAAGGCCGCAATTGCCTGCTGATTACATTCTTTAATATTGGATGTGGAAAATGATTCTCCGATCTCCCAATCGTTGGAAGTGGAATTCACGGCCAATGGAACAGGAGGCTTTTGGAGATCCTCTGCATGGTAAAAGGGTTGTGCGGACAGTTGCTCCTCTATTTTCCAAACCAGCGATGACAAAGGTTTACCCTTCAGGTCTTTGATCACTTTGGCTTCCCAGGCCGCTTTGGAAATTTTTTCAAAATCTTCAAACATTTTGCAGTCTTGTTTTTTGCTATTGGGGTGGTTCTGGTTAAGTAGCTGCAAGATAAATCAAATGTTTAAAGAGAACAAAAGTATAGCAGGATAAGGCTGTTGGATTGGAGGTCGACTATCCGAAATAAATGGCTGTATTTATGAAAAATTAAGGTCTTTGTTTGGAAGGAAATAAAATAATAGGCTTTGGGAATTGTGGAAAATTGGTTTGAAACAGGTTCAAAAGCATTTGGCCAAAAGAGGTTAATAAGAATTTTTATAAGGTTCTCAATAAAACAAGATTAGTTTCCTTTTAAGAATTACATGTTGTGCGCAATTGGTGAGATTCAGGACTGAAAGTATTGTTTTTATTGGGGTATAGCTCTGTTTAACCAGCATGATTTTTTTTTCATTTCGATAAAACTTCTTTTTGAAAAATTGGTTATATTTGCATAACAAAGCTTAATTAGATTCAATCTAAATAAATTTAACACAAAAAAATGGAGAAGCGACTCATTTATCTTGACAATAATTCTACCACACCGATGGACCCCCGTGCCGTGGAAGCTATGATGCCTTATTTTTATCAGCATCCCGGTAATGCAGCCAGTAGAAATCACCCTTTTGGCTGGGCGGCTGAGGAAGCAGTAGATAAAGCAAGAGAACAGATTGCCGACTTAATTTCGGTAGACCCTAAAGAGATTATTTTCACCTCTGGTGCCACAGAATCTGATAATCTGGCACTCAAAGGAGTTTTTGAGATGTATGCCCGTAAAGGGAATCACATCATTACTTTAAAAACAGAACACAAAGCTGTTCTTGATGCTTGTAAAAAGATCGAGAAAATGGGGGGTGAGGTTACTTACCTCGATGTAAAAAGAGATGGAATGTTGGATTTGGCCGAGCTTGAAGCTGCGATCAAACCAAATACCATTCTCGTATCAGTTATGTGGGCCAATAACGAAACCGGTGTCATTCAGGATATGAAAGGCATTGGTGATATTTGTGCAAAACACGGAGTTTTGTTCATGAGTGATGCTACGCAGGCTGTTGGTAAAATTCCTGTTAATCCTAAAGAAGTTGGTGTACACCTGATGGCATTTACAGGTCACAAGATGTACGGACCAAAAGGGGTTGGCGCCTTGTTTGTAAACCGTAAAAAGCCACGTGTGAAAGTAACCGCTCAACTCGATGGTGGTGGTCATGAAAGAGGCATGCGTTCCGGTACTTTGAATGTACCTGGTATCGTTGGATTCGGAGCGGCAGCTGCTATCGCTAAAGAAGAGATGGCTGCTGAAGCTGAAAGACTCTCCAAATTGCGTGATAAGCTTGAAACAGCTTTGATGGAAGGCCTTGAAGAGGTTTATATCAACGGAAATACGGAGCATAGAATGCCTCATGTTACCAATTTGTCCTTCAAACATGTAGAAGGAGAAGGGTTGATGATGACCTTTAACCAGGAAATTGGCGTTTCTTCAGGATCTGCCTGTACTTCCGCTTCCCTGGAACCATCTTATGTTTTGATGGCTCTTGGACTTGGAGATGACCTGGCACATTCCTCTATCAGATTCAGTCTGGGACGTTTTACCACGGAGGAAGAGGTTGATATCGCCATTGACCAACTCAAAAAAGGTGTGACCCACATGCGTGATTTGAGTCCTATATGGGAAATGTATAAAGAGGGGATTGACCTTGACAGTGTAGTCTGGCAAGAGCATTAAGATTGAATAATTTATTTGAAAACGATTAAACACTTAATATTATGGCATATTCTGAAAAAGTTCTGGATCATTTTAAGAACCCAAAAAATGTCGGAACGCTTGACAAGAACAAAACAAATGTAGGAACCGGTTTGGTAGGAGCTCCTGAGTGTGGAGACGTTATGCGTCTGCAGATTGAGGTTGATGATACTACGGAAACCATTGTTGACGCTAAATTCAAAACTTTTGGTTGCGGTTCTGCTATTGCATCATCTTCATTGGCTACGGAATGGTTGAAAGGAAAAACCATCAACGAAGCACTGGAAATCGACAATATGGATATTGTTGAAGAACTGGCTTTACCTCCTGTAAAGATTCACTGCTCTGTTTTGGCAGAGGATGCGATCAAAGGAGCGATTGAAGATTATAAGAACAAGAATAAGTAAGCATTTAAATTAGTTGCGTAATGTTATTTGTTGCCGATACAGCAAAAGAAAAGATTCAGGAGATCATGAAAAGTGAGAAACTGAGTTTGGAAGATTATTTCATCAGGGTTTCTGTTACCAGTGGTGGATGTTCCGGATTATCCTATCAAATGGATTTTGATAATGAAAACAAGCCGGATGACCAGGTATTTGAAGATAACGGAGTTAAAATCGTTACTGACCTGAAGAGCTTTTTGTATCTGTGTAATACAACTCTGGAGTTTTCCGGAGGTTTGAACGGAAAAGGTTTCCACTTCAACAATCCCAACGCTGCGCGTACCTGTGGTTGTGGAGAAAGTTTTGCTGTCTAGAAGTTTAAAAAGTGTAATAGAATAAATATTTTTTAAGGGATGTACGGCCTGCCGTGCATCCCGTGTTTATTATAAAAATAGGAACTGACTTTTGAAGCCAGGTCCTATTTTTATTTTACCCTACCGGTCGAATTTAACCACTTTTTTATAACTACTGCTGATTATGGGGAATTTCCTGAAAAGATGTGGATGTTTCTCAAAGTATTTTTTAATCCGGTACCTTAGATTATCGGTATTTTCAAACCCTAGTTCGAGGGCTACATCCTTCTTCACTTTGTTTTTATGTATCAATGCTGCCTCTATTCGCTGGAGATCGAGCAAGGCATGTTCTTCATCGATAGATACGGAGCCTGGGGTTACTAATGGGGGAGCATCCACCAAAGAGCCTCCTCCAAAGTCATTAGTGGTAGGCTGAGTTTCCGGTAGAGGAGAATAATTGATGATCTCAGCAGGTAAGCAGTTGGCGTCCATCATTGGGGAACCCATGATTTTTTTACGCAGAACCATATAGTTCAGGGTGTTTTTCAATTCCCGGATATTGCCAACCCAATTGTAATCGATTAGATGTTTGATAGCTTCTGATGTCATTACCTCTCTTGGTGCCTGCTCAAGAAAGTGTTCCATGATGAGTTCAATATCATCTTTTCGTTCCCTCAGTGGAGGGATCTCAACGGTCATAGCCTTTAACCTTTGGAATAAATCGGCTCTGAAAGTTCCCTTTTGAACCTCTTCTGCAAGATTGCGGTGAGTAGCTGTAATAATTTGAACGTCGAGTTTGATATCTTTTTCAGAACCTACCGGACGGATGAGTTTTGTCTCGAGGAATCGCAACAGTTTGATTTGAATGTTGGCATCTATATCCCCGATTTCATCCAGCAAAAGAATTCCGCCATCAGCCTGATGAAAGAAGCCTTCCATATCTTTTGTAGCTCCTGTAAAAGCTCCTTTTTTGTGGCCGAACAGGGTGCTTTCCAGTAAGGTGTCCTGGATAGCTGAGAGGTTAATGGCCTGGAAAGGTTTGTCTTTTCTGGAGCCGTGGCGATGCATGTAGCGGGCAGCTACTTCTTTCCCAACACCTGTTTCTCCCAGTAATAGAACGGTAATTTCAGGTTCATCAGCTACGAGTTTCAAAACCCGTTTGATTTCTACGACCTTGGGTGATTCTCCCACAAAGAGATAATCCCTGTTCTCCTGGGCACGATGTTTTTTTACTTCGGCCTTGAGTTTGATGTTTTCTGTTTTGAGCTGGTTACTCTCGATGACTTCCTCAAATTTCTTTTTCCAAAAGTCAAATTCATAATCGCCCTTGGTTAGAAAATCACGGGCACCTAACCGCATGGCTTCTACAACAGTCTCAATACGTTTATCGGAAGTTACTACAATGATTGGGATCTCCGGATAGATCTTGCTCACTTTAGATATGAGTTCCAGACCGATTTTTCTCTTTGTTTCATCCAATACCAGGTCCATCAGCAGCAGATCAAACTTGCTGTTTTCAATCAATTTCTTTTCCAGGTGTTCCGGACTTACCGCTCCCTCAAAGGTATAGTGGCGACGGAAAGCATAACGTACCTGTTGGTGAAATTCAGGATCGTCGTCAACGATTAATATGGAATAATTTTTATCGGCCATATGAATTTTCGATCTTTTCCAATCCGGTTTTAAGTAGTTCCAGGTTTTTCACACACCGGGTTTCCCAAAAAATGGATTCTTCTGTACATTCGTTTGCAAAAAACGGAGCAATGGTTTTGAACAAAGAACCTAATTTGGCGAAATCCTGATAATATGGTAAACATTCAAAATAAGGCATGTAAAACTGCCATCTGCTTTGCAGTACATTCCACTTGTGGGACAATTTGTTGGGCAGTAATAGTTCGTTCCTTACTTCTGTAAAATCAGCTTCGTGAATTTTTAATTCATCCCTCGCAATTTTACAGATCCTGAGCATTTTATGAAGTTCGTCCGTAACACTATCGTCACCATGTCCTTCGAAGAACCGAAAAATCTTCTCCTGGACATCAATGCCTCCTGTGGTACAGGGAACCCATTCTTCTTCAGCCATCCTGGCATGAAAAAAAACCTCTTCTATGTCTGCCGGTAATTTCAGCAGATCTAAATAATTGGCATCCTGCAAATTACCGAATCCGGCACTGAGCAGGACTGCTCTTGGTGAGTGTAGTTTCAGATAGTTCTTCCAACTGAAAGATGCGGAAAGATAGTTATTATTTATAAAAATAGGCTCCTGAATGACCAAAACATCATCCTGGCCGATCTCCGGAACCTCGTTTTTTAATGGTAATGAATATTTATGAACAGGCCTGCCCAACCCTGAAAATTTACTTTCCAGCGTGGCCGATAATTCTGGGTGATTGGAAATTATGAAGATCTTGCTCATTATCCGGTATCCGTTCAAAAGGTAGATGAACAAATTTAAAAAAAATCTACGAACAGAGATGCGAGGGAGTGAAATGCTGGTATGGGGAATTAAGTTTGATGTTAGTAAGAGAACAAAATTAGTTTTGATCAAAATACTTTATTTATTCAAGAAGGCGCAGAGAGCTGTTTCGCAAAGTTTCTCGGAGAAGCGCCGAGTTTCCTTTGCGGCTCTGAGCGGTATAGCATTATCGTTTCGCTTCAGGAAAACATTTGATAAAAAGTAGTTCTGTCCACATACTCACTTCAAACAACATTAATTATACACCTCACCTGGCATAGACTCCAGCAGACCTGTGAAATGATCTCTGAGTTGGGATAAATCGTATTCATGAGTTCCCGTAAAAAGGTTCTGATTGATCTCCTTTATCAGATCGTTATAAATTCCGGAGGTTGTTGGATTATAAACAGCAGTGAGGTTGGTACTGAAATCATCAAAGTCCAATGCTCTTCCGAGTTTATTCTCTTGTTCGTGCAAGGTTCTTTCCTGGGAGGAACCTTTGCGTAATTTACCGGTAAAACTCAAAAGACGGAGGAACAATAATTTGTTTTCCTGTTTGCGGAGATGTTGATAGAGCTCATTGGCTTTGAGTTCCTGCCTGGTTAAAAAGGGCGACAGGGCGAGGAAGATATCCTCCTTTAATTCGAAGACTTTGGATTTGAAAGCCTTCGCATAAGCTTGCCAGACATTATCGAAATGTTCTTTCTTCAAAAATTTCAGATCTGAATCCGAAGTGGCATCGATCCATTGGGTAATACCGTTGATGCGTTGGGCTTTAAAGGTGCCTTTGGTTCCGAGCAATCCTCTGGGGTTGGATGCGATGTAAAGACTGCCATTACCTTCTCCGAATAGGAAACATCTTACCGGAGTGGCTTCTGTTTGATCGTTTTTGATCTCTCCGAGTATTTCCTGAATGGCCTTACCATTGTAACCGTGGTTCCGGTGTAAGAAAATAAATACCTGGCTGTCCGAAAGGAATTCTCTGGCCTTGTCGGCAATGATGGTTTTGGCGTTGTCTGAGTATCTTTGATCGATTCTTACAACGCAATCCCCTCCAGCGCTATCCTCGACATGCCACACATCTGATGGGGCATCCAGGCCGCCGTAGGTCCACCACCATACAATGATCATTACTCGCCGTCTGTGGTCTTTCATCGTTTTCTCAAAATACGTTATGAAATATGATTGTTTTTATAAATGGTTTTTAAAGCATCATGGGGTAGTTATAAGGGGGGGAAAACCCTGGGCGTAGATGTTTTTGAAGGGAGGATACCTGTTTTGTCATACGCAAGGTGTATTAAAAGGTTTCAAAAATTGCCCAATATATTAAGTTTTTTTGTTACTGGTTTCAAGTTGCTGGTTGCTGGTTCTTAATGAAATTTGTCTTTTGGAGTGGAATTTATCTTTGACGTGAAAGGTGTCATCATCAATTCAAAATTTTATCATTTTTCCATCAACCAGGGTTCCTTCAATCTTGTTTTTTTAAGTTGGATATCAGGGGAATTATTATTCCCGTTTTCAATAATTGGTTTTTCATTTTCTATACTTTAACCAGCAACCAGTCATTGTATCACGATCCAAACAGCACCTTACACAGATTATATTTCAATTCAATATCATCCTTTCTTCCCAAAGCATCTTCAAACCCTGAAATGATCGATTCAATAGGTCTGAATATGGTAAACTGCGTGAAAGGTGTGTATTCCCGTTTTTCTTCCAGTCGTTTCCACCATTTGGTTCGGCCACGTCCTGAGGTAATTACCAGGATGAAGTTCTTGCGTATGGTGTCATTCACACTGATTAGGGGCATGATCTCCTCCTGAATAAACAGACCGATGTTTTCGTCAGCATAGTCCGGGTGAGTTCCGTATTTTGTCAATAACAACTTTTCTATGAATGACAGGTGCAGGATCAGGAATTGTGACTGGGCGATCTCATTCTTTTGATCTTCCCAGTTACCATACCACAGCCCTTGTTTGTCCTGTACAGGCTGTTCTTCCGAGTTGATGGAAATATTCAATACCTTTTTGAAAATATCTTCCCGGTCATTATTTCTTATCCGCTGGCGAATCCGATTGTCGAAGATGGTGATTTTGGTAGTCAGGATTTCAAATAACTCAATCAACCTGGAGGTCTCAAGTAGAGAAACCGGTGAACCATCCCGGATATCACGCATGAAGTAAGTTTTGTAAATTCCATGGGATCTGTAACGAAGCAGACTGTTATCGGAAGTGAACCCTCCATGAGCTAAATGAATGGTGTGCTGATGGCCGGAGTATTCGGTTTCAGTTTCTGCCAGTTCATCAGTGTTATAGTACCTGAAAACTTCGTCAGTGTTTTTATCGAACATCATTCGTCCAGTGAGCAATCCGTCCACCAGGATGTTAACCTGCAGGGCATCTTCGCTGATCCATTCTCTGAGCCAAAGTTTATAAGCTTCCAGAATGTCGTACCCTTTAGGCTGATTTTCCAGCAGGTTTTGGGTCTGGCTGATAATACGAATTACACCGGTAGACCGTACTTTTTCCCATAATTGCTGACGTTCGCCAATAGGGGCAAAAAGGCTGATAAATCTGAAGCGGGCGAGGTTCTCCCAAACGAAATCGTCCTGCCGCATCCGGTTGACCTGCTTGATATTGGCAGCCTTCCAGACGTGGAAATATTTCTTGAAATACCCTCTTTCGTGGTTGTATTTTTTGTTGAATTCGTTATCACTTTCCTTGACGCGTTTGCAAACCTCAATATCATTATGAGGCGCCGACTCGGGGCTTGTCGCCGGAATGATCCATGGGAAATAGGAAACATCCCTGTCGGAATCATTGCTGGTATCCCTCGTTGGATTATCATCTCCGTTCTGGACAAGGGAGAATTTGTTATTGAACAACATACCCGCACAAATCTTATCCTGGAAGCTTCCTCCCAGCCTTGGCGCAAAGGTGTCTGCATCCATGATATCGCCCATCAGGGCTTCGAATTTCCGGCGAACCAATGGTTGCATTTGATCGACCTTCAATTGGGTAGGTGTGCCAATCCATACTCCAATTCTGTATAACTCGTTTGGAGCAATATCCTCCAACTCGGTTTCTGCCGGACGAACATTGGTTTCCTGAACAGACATGAAAAGTTTTAAGCCATTTTGCTGAATGCTCTTCAGGTCTTCTCCTTTATAATGTTTTACATTCCTGATCTCGTTTTCAAGCATGGTGAAAAACGAGTGTCTTCCTACTACTTCACCAGGGAAGAACACATTACAGGATTGCAAATAGGCTTTGATTTTGGCGTAATCTTTTCCGGGGCTGACGAAGTCACTCATTTCTTCGAGTTCCTTATGTTCGGAAAACCACAATTTCTGCCCGTCATCCAATTCAATGTAATACTCTCCATTTTCATTTCTTTTGGCAGCAGGGCGTTTATTTTTGATGTCAATTTCTACAAAGACACCCTCGTCGAACATTTGTTTTGGCCGGAAGCAGGTAATTCTTTCCGCTCGTGGTTTCCGCTGATCCGCATATTTGGTGAAGCAAAGGGAGATTTTGAAAATATCCTCAGATTTGGCGATTGTTCCAAGATAGAGAGGGTTGTTGATAAAATCTTCCCAAAGTACATCAAATAGATTGGCCGCTTCTCCTCCAAAGTGGTTGTCACGGGCGATGCCACTCCAGAAGGCTCCCTTTTGCATCAGGAACTTGATGAGCGGGTAAATCTCGCGGTCCAGAGAACCGGGAAATTTTACCACGTCGTATTCATCTTCATTGTCTTTGACAAAATAGCCTTCCATCCATGGAGCAATCAGTTCGAATAAACGGTCCTGATCATACCCTTGGGGAAGATGTTCCTCAACGATTTCCTTGAGTTCGGCAGTTTCTTCCAGGTGAACTTCTTTTTCGTTCTGGATTCTGTCTGCCCTGCGTTTAAACCACCAGCTGAGCGCGATAAGACTGTGAGCACTGATGTTGTGGGCATAACTGTCGATCATGATGGAAATGATCGCTGCTTTGAGATAGGGGGAGTAAACTTTACTGTGGATCACCCGGTCGTTCAATCGGATACGTTCCTTGAAGTAAAGCAGGTATTTTTTGTAATATTCGTCGTATTTGAGCTCTTTGAGAATGGGGTTTTTATTGATGTATTCATAAAAGACCGGACTCAGGGAAAGCTGGATCGCTTCTGATTTTTCCATGTTACGACCTACTAAATCCCAGTCCAGGATGAGGTTTTCGTACATGATACTGAATGACTTGATCATCTTGGCAATGACTTTCTCATTCAAGGCGTCGGAATCGGCAGCGCTGTAAACAAGGTGGATGATGGCGTCAAACTCTCCAAACCCTACGAGAGGTATGGAAAGGTATTTGTCCTCCATAACATTGAAGTAAGCCTGTAGAATGTGGTACTCAGCGTGCTGTCGTGGAGTGGCAATTTTAAAGGAAGAGTCGGGATAGAGGATGGCTTCGAAGTAGTCGGCCAGGTTTCCCATACTCACCTTGGGAATATCGGAAAGTTTGTAATCTCCACGGTAGAACGCCTTAAAGAGTTGGGAACTTACTACAGCGGTTTTACTGTTCAGGTCGGTAACGTCCAGAAAATCCCAGTGTTCGTCAAGTTCTTCTTTCCAGTTACGTACAGATCCTTCCAGCAGTTCTCGTTGTCTTGGTATTCCGGCGTATATCAGGGGGACGTCCTGGTAACGGGTAATAGTCGTGGGTTCAACCCGCGGAAGGGCATTGATCAACATAGTAAAGTTGTTCTCAAGGAAATACCCTTCAACCTCCATGTGTAATCGGTCCTGGAGCAGGTTATAAAATTCGTCGACCCGTGGAAATGCGATGACTTCCCGGATCAAAAAAGGATCACGTGTAAGTGTATGCGTTTTGGGCATAACTCGTGTAGTTTTGAATTTAAAAGACGTAATTCCACCGGAAGATTCGGGAGGATCTTTGACGGCGGTGGCCACACTTTTAGCATAGCGATCAGTGAAAGCGTTTTCAGGTGTTTACTTGTCGATAGCTACCATAAAAGAAAACCATCCGAATGTACTGATGGATCAAATTACTTTTAAGCTTCATGTTTCATAGTGCAGGTATGGTTGCCTCTTGAGGATAAAGTTATAAAAAACACTTAAACGTATCACTTTTTTGTAGGATAAAATTATAAATAATCCTGAAAAATGCGAAAAAATTACGTTTTGATACGAATTTTATCCCTGTTTTACGTTTTTTAATTTTCGTTTTTACTTATTTGAAACTAAAGTGAAAAGATAGGACAGGTACGGTGGCCTCTTGCTTTTGAATAGATGGAATGGCAGTTTGTATGTTTTCTTCATCAGCATGTGAAAGCAGTTTTTTGAACCTGCGATACCAGGCTGTTTTTTTAAATCCCTTGTAGGCTTTCGTCTTAACAACCGGCGCAAGAAATTTGTTCCACCACGCGATCTGGCAGGTATCGGCTAACATCTGTTCTGCAACAGTATGTCCCTTGAGATAATTTTCTGATATGCTGGCCAGCAGCCGACTTAATTGTACTGATTTAAAAAGAGCGTGGTCGGATAATAAAATTTCAGCGAAATTCTTTTGCGTCGAATTATTAATCGATAAATCTCCATCCTTAAGCCAGCTGGCAATTGCCCCCCTGGGAGATGCAGAAAGATGGTAGATCAACGGGAGGGTTATATTGCGATTTTTTAAATCACTGAAGGCATCATCTGCTGTTTTACTCAGGGTAGCTAATCCATACACAGAAGGAACGAAATCCGCATTATCATTAATGATCTGTCGCATCATGCCATAAGCTGTAGCGAATTGCAACAGGTGCTTTTTGTGCTCTTTCCCAACACCAAGAGTGGAACAAATGAAATCCGTGCATGAGGTAAAAAGGGCTGCACAGGTCAGGTAGATACGCTTCAAATAAAGATCCGTAAATTCCCAATAACTTCTGGGCAGGTCTTTATATAACTGGTCAGTAAAGGGTTTTATTCCCGAAAAATCAATGGTGGATTCGATCGTGTCAGATAAGTGGTAGGTCTCCATCAAATCTGCCTGTTGGAAATTTTCATAGGTGTTGTATTTCTTTTCTATGATTTGCCCTATGTCCACCATTTTAAAGGCATTTCTTACGGTCTTGGTCAGTGCAGAAGCCATTTTTTCCGGGAATTCGGCTTCGATGTATTCATAAAGACTATCCTTAAGGATATTGGCGATCAAGAGATTATGAGCGGCTTTTTCGAGGGTGTCGATTCCATTTTTCTTGTCGAGAATCTGATTGTGCAGGTATTGAATGGTGATGACCAGTTCAAAAACAAAAGGGGTTTTTACGGTGAAGATTTTTTCGTATTGGTTGCGGTAATGGCGTTTGTTCCTGTCCAGATGATCCCGGGCGATGAAGAAAATCTTTTGAGCGAAATAGGCGCGAAGGGGAGTATCGCTTAGTCTGGAGCGAATGGGTTCCAGTAATTCAGGGTTCAGGTCTTCATTAACCCCGAATTTTTTAAAGTGTTCCAGCTCACCTCTTAGCGCACTGGCGAGGATGCGCATATCTTCCTTTCTGTTTAGGAGCATTCGCTAGTTTTTGGTATTAAATTTTTAGTTGAGAAATTTACTGAGGTTTATGGTAGTCCAGATTGGATTACAACAGCTTGACCTTGAATTATCGGTTGAAACCGTGACCGTCAAGTGTGCAGTTTTACCTGAGCAGAATCAAAGAACCTTTTTCTGACAACAGATGTAAATTCCTCACAGTATGTTAATATTTCCTCCTATGGCATAAGACAGGAACGGGAAGGTAGAATACCTTTTTTCGCCCCCATGTCGGCAACGGGAGTTTTACTGGATGTTTTCTCGGGAAATTATATGAGAATTTTGTGCCAATTTTTTCCTGCGTCTGCTACGTATTTGGTAAAAACTTATATAATTGAAATCCAATGGCTTGCATTCGACAGTATTTTCAGTGCTAATAATCGCTTAACCAGTACCCGAAAAAAGAACGGTCAAAAACGATTTTTTTTCGTTTTTGACCGTGTGGGATTTTTGAAACCTTTGCAAAGGAAAATCTATCTTAATAAGGAAGGTACTTAACCTTTAATCGAAATCTTTATTTTGTCCATGATCATCAACAAAATAGTTTTCAACAAATGAAGCAGGGAGACCCAATAATTCGACAATTTGATCAATGTTCATGCCTCCGGTCTTTAGAGTTTGGATGATCTCCTCTAAAGCCTCACGTTTACCTTGCTCAATGCCTTGCTCAATGCCTTGCTCAATGCCTTGCTCAATGCCTTGTTCAATGCCTTGTTCAATGCCTTCTTGGATACCTTGTTGAAATCCTTCGGCTCTGCCTTCTGCCAGACCTTGTTCTTTTGCCTGTCTTTTTAATTCCTGTTCAATGGCTTCCATAATTCCCATAGGTTCTGATTTTTTGATTAAAGGTTGAATGTTCTTTTCAAAAATAAGCTTTTCTGAGGCTACTTCCAAATTGATATAATAACTGATGAAATTGAATAATCGTTCAATTTTCCATTTTGGAAAACCCCTTTTGAAAAGTTCTTTGGCCATTTTAAGCTTTACTTCAAGTCGATTTATTTTGTTATCTTTTTGCAATTCTATCCATACTGTTTCTAATATGACAGAAAATGGATTTAAGGGGTTTTTGGCAAATTCTTTCCTTGGTTTACTGATGACTTTATAAGTCCTAAATTGATATTTTACACTTGTGCCCCAAAATTCCCTAAAGTAATGCTGAGGATGAAAAAAGGGGTGATGGTCAGTAAAAATTGCTAATGCTGAAATGGGTTTATCGTATTTGTCTAAAATGCGATAATAGTATGTAAACATCCGCTTGGAGAAAACTTCCTCAAAGTACCCTTGAACCTCAATGTGGCAGAGTATCCATTTTTCCTGCCCGTTTTTTAATTTAACTTTGACAAGTTTGTCTACTATTTTTTGTGAAGTTGCTGAATCAGGAAAAAGTTGTTCCAATTCTTTATCCAGAAATTCAAAACCGGCCTTAAAGTCAATCTCCTCAACAAACTCAGGAAAAAAATATCTTAAAAAATCTTCAAAGAAATCCTCAAGGACTCCTTTCCATAGAACATCTTTAGTGATCATTTGGTGGAATGTGGGTTAATGATTCCCTAAAATACTAAAAAATGTTTTAAAATGAAAAATAAATAAACAAATTTTTGCTTATTTAGAGGTTAGGAGTAACCTGGAATCGATATTGGAAAACAAAGGAAAACCATGGTCCATTATTGAAATGGACAAAAATAACCTGAGTACCCTTTAAAAGTATTTAATTTAGCTGAATTGCTCCCTGGGCAGTTGTTGCAAGCCTTTTATGATACCGTTATCAGAGTTTTTGATAAAGTCGAGGATATGATCCTTTTCGGGGCTGTCTTCCAGTTCATTCTGGATGATTTCCACAGCATTGCTGATGCTATAGCCTTTGACAAAAAGGATTCGATAAATTTCGTGGATACGATTGATCTGTTCCGTCTGGAAGCCTCGTCTTTTTAGTCCGATGCTGTTCACCCCTACATATGCGAGTGGTTCACGGGCGGCTTTGACAAAAGGAGGTACATTTTTTCGAACAAAACTCGTGGCAGCAATGAAGCTGTGAGCACCGATCTTAAGGAATTGCTGGATACCTACCATGCCTTCTACAATGGCCCAGTCATCAATTTCAACATGACCGGCCAGATTAACGCTGTTGGCCAGGATGACATTATCTCCAAGGATGCAGTCGTGGGCCACGTGCGCATAGGCCATGAGCAGACAGTTATTACCTACTACAGTTTTATCGGCATAACTGGTTCCCCGGTTAATGGTTACGTATTCTCTGATGGTTGTGTTGTCTCCAATTTCAGCAGTAGTCATTTCACCATCAAACTTAAGATCCTGGGGAATTCCGGAAATAACGGCACCGGGAAAAACCCTGCAGTCTTTACCGATACGTGCACCATTAAATATGGTGACATTCGGACCGATCCAGGTTCCGTCGCCTATTACGACATCTTTTTCAATATAAGTAAATGGCCCGATCTCAACATTGGATCCGATCTTTGCCTCAGGGTGTACGTAGCTATTATTCTGTCCTGTCATATCTATCCACGATTAACGATTTGGGCAGTTAGGTCTGCTTCCGATACGATTTTGTTGCCAACATAGGCAGTACCTCGCATCTGGCAGATTCCACGCCTAATGGGGGCCAGGAGTTCCATCTTAAAAAGAATAGTATCTCCGGGAACCACAAAGTGTTTAAATTTGGCATTTTCAATTTTCAGGAAATAGGTGTCCCAGTTTCCTTCGTCTTCCACAGAGGCCAGTGCCAGGATTCCACCTGTTTGCGCCATGGCTTCGATTTGCAATACTCCCGGCATGATTGGGTTGCCCGGGAAGTGCCCCTGAAAGAAGGGTTCATTGAAAGTAACGCTTTTTACTCCTACAACGTGTTCATCAGAAAGTTCAATGATCTTGTCGATAAGTAGAAAAGGGGATCTGTGGGGGAGTCTTTTCATGATATCCACGGTGGTTAGTACCGGAGGAGTATCAGGATTGTATTTAGGTTTGTTCTTTAGTTTGCGTTGATGGAGGTATTGTTCCTTAAGTAATTTGGTGAATTCAGTATTGGCTTTGTGACCGGGTTTGGTTGCGACAATTTTGGCTTTCACCGGTTTTCCCAAAAGGTACATATCTCCCAGCAGATCCAGAAGTTTATGTCTGGCTGGTTCATTTTCAAAACGCAGTTCTGTATTGATTACCCCCTTACCGGATTTGCCAATAGAGTCATGACCGAGTTTTTTGGCCAATTCATCGAGATCCTTTTGAGGCATGACATCGTTGGCGATGATTACGGCATTGTCGAGTGAGCCTCCTTTGATAAGGTCCTTACCTGCGAGGGCTTCCAATTCGTGGAGGAATACAAAAGTCCGGCAGGAAGATATCTCACTTACGTAATCCGTATTTTCATCAAAATCCATATACTGCTGACCAAGCACAGGAGAATTGAAGTCGATCATAACGATGGTCTCAAAGTCGTCTGCGGGTAAGGCCATGATTTCAGTACCGGTGGCCTCATCCTTATAAACAACAGGGTCATCGAGGGTGAAAAAATCACGATCTTCTTTTTGTTCCTCAACCCCTACTGCCAGAATAGCGTCCACAAAACCAGTGGCACTACCGTCCAGAATAGGAATTTCCGGGCCATCGATCTGAATAAGAACGTTGTCGATATGCAGTCCTGCCAGGGCGGACATGACATGTTCTACCGTGCTTATACTGGCTTTTCCCTGAGTGAGATTGGTGCTTCTTAAGGTGGAGGAGACCTTGCCTACATCGGCGGCGATGAAGGGTTGTCCTTCAAGGTCTGTACGTTGAAACTTGATACCGTGGTTATCCGCAGCAGGCTGCATAGTCATAGTAACGGCTGCTCCTGTATGGAGGCCGGTGCCTTTAATGGTAACCTCTTGTTTAATGGTCTTCTGTTTCATAAGTCTGTTTTTTACTTCGGCGGTAATAATAGGGTATTCCTTCGCCGGAAAAACATCCTTTCAAAGGGACAAATGAAATTTTTACCCAAATGGATGCTTCGCGATTATTATTTTTTTAAAGATTCGATTGTTTTTTCCAGTTGATGGATGCGTTTGTAAAGGTCAGGGAGTTGTTTGAAAACGCTGTAGGAACGTATGTAATCCCTGTAACCAATGGCTGGAGAACCAAAGATCGCCGTACCTTCCTCTTCAACGGAACCTGCCAGTCCACTTTGTGCCTGGATCATGGTCTTGTCAGCTACGTGGATATGTCCTGAGAATCCGGCCTGACCGCCAATGCGGCAGTACTTTCCAATCTTGGTACTACCTGCTACTCCTGCCTGACTTGCCATGGCAGTGTGTTCATCTACTTCTACATTGTGACCGATCTGGACAAGGTTATCCAGCTTAACCCCTTTACGGATGATGGTTGAACCGATACTGGCTCTGTCTATAGTAGTATTGGCACCAATCTCTACATCGTCTTCCAGCACTACATTGCCAACGTGGGTTATTTTTTCATAAGAGCCATCTTCTTTATGGACGTAGCCAAACCCGTCACTGCCGACAACAGCATTCGGGTGAATGATTACCCGATCACCGATTTTAGTTCCTCTCATTAATCTTACTCCGGGTAAAATGATGCATTCTTTACCAATGGATACTTCCTGTCCGATATAAACGTGGTCGTAAATCAGGGTGTTTTCTCCAATATTCACATCAGAGCCAACTACGGTAAAATGACTTACTGCAGCACTCTCTGCAATGTTTGCAGTAGAGGCGATGATCGCTGACGAACTAATACCCTCAGGCTTTTCCTTGGTCTGGTTAAAATATTCCAATAAAATGGCTATGGCAGCATAAACGTCCTTTACCCTGAGTAGAGTAGGTTTGATGCCTTCCGGAGCCTGGAAACTCTCCTCAACCAATAAAATAGAAGCTGTAGTAGTAGTGGCAAATTTCTCATATTTCTTGTTGCCAAGAAAGGAAATGGTACCTTCCCCACCTTCTTCAATTCGTGAAGGAGCACTGATTACTACCTCCGGGTCACCCTCGATTGTGGCACTTAAAATAACGGCCAATTCTTTAGCGGATATCTGCATGGCTGCAAAGGTAGGAAAATTTGATATTTATAAATTAAAATGGAGGTTTTTGTATTTGTTCCTCCAAGATTGTTCAAGGAGTTTCAATGGTTCTAAAAACAAAACATAATTAACATCCACCAACCAACTAACACCAAATAAAGCCTAAAACCTGAAGACTGTGGACTGAAGACTAGATCCCTAATTACTCAACTCATCCCTGTAAACCACCGCAAGCATTACTTGCCCAACAGCCCGGAGTACATTCCTGTCAATAACATCCATATTGTCATTGTGCGTGTGCCAGTGGTCACCAAATTTTTGACCTTTCATGTTGATGATATCTGCCATTGGGATGTTCGCGATAGTATTTATGAAATAGTGGTCATCCCAGGCCAGGCCTTCTTGTTTGTTGATGAAATAGGCACCATAACCCATTTTTCGGGCAGTGGACCATAATCCATTCGTAAGTCCGGGAGCATAATACATGGATACATCTTCCTTGTGAAAGGTAGCGCCGCTGGCTCCCACCATATCCAGCAGGATTCCATACTTTGGTCGATGGCCGCTTAAATTGTTGGCATAATATTGAGCTCCAATGGCCCAGGAATTCTGTCTTTTTTCAACGGCAATCTTGTCAGTGGGGTCTGGTTCGGGGTCCGTGCTGTCGCCATAATCTTCTGCATCAAGGAATACAAAATCCACTCCGAGGTCAGGGCCGTTTAAGCTGAACTGGCGGGCAATTTCGATCAAAACGCCAACTCCGCTACCTCCGTCATCCGCTCCGAGAATGGGCTTTTCCTGATCGTAGGTACTTAATTCGGCATCTGCGATATGACGGGTATCCCAGTGGGCCGCAAGAATAATGCGGTTCGGGTTGTCAGGTTTATATTTTGCAATGATATTCGTGGCAGGAAACTTTTCGCCGGTATATACTTCTGCTTCAAAGTTCTGCTCTGTGACTTCCATTCCATAGGAGGTCATTTTTTCGACGAGCCAGTTCTTACAGTTTTCATGTCCTTCGCTACCTAGTACGCGTGGACCAAAATCAACCTGTTTTTGAACAAAAGCATAGGCAGAATCTCTGTTGAAAGCAGGAACCTTTACGGCGGGTTTTTCTACCACAGGAGTTTCCGGCTGATCCGAAGCAGGTTCGTTTTTACAGGTCAGAAAAACGGTAGTTGAAACAATGGCCAAAATCAAAAGGCCTGCGAGAATAGTGCGTTTTGAATTCATTATAAAAATTTTATGATTCAGGGGGTTGAAAATTTAACCGCAAAGGTCGCAAAGGAGGCGCTAAGTTCGCTATGATTGAGAAAGTTTTCTAAATATTTTTCACTGCCTCAATATTTATCGAATCCGCCACAATGTTTATTTATTCCCGAAATGTACCCACCCCTGAGCTTTAATCGGATGTATATTACCACCTTTAGTGTGCAACTTAATCCCGTCTTCTGCCGGTATGATCTCCCCGGCGATATAAATATCCGCCATATACTTTACCTTTTCCAGGTCTTTTGGATCCACAGTGAACAATAACTCATAATCTTCCCCTCCACTCAATGCGCAGGTGATTGGGTCCATATTAAAATCAATGGCAGTTATTTCGGCTTCCTGGTTGATAGGAACGCCACTTTCTTCGATAAAAGCCCCGACTCCGGAATGCTTGCAGATATGGAATATTTCCGAAGCCAGTCCGTCGGAAATGTCGATCATAGAAGTAGGCACCAACTCAGCTTTTTCAAATTGATCGATCATGTCCTTACGAGCCTCTGGCCTCAATTGTCTGCCTACCAGGTAGTCTTTGCCCTCAAGGTCTGGTTGTACACCGGGATTGGACAGATAGATCTGCTTTTCTCTTTCAAGCAACTGCAGACCAAGATAAGCTGCACCGAGATTTCCGGTTACGCAAATGATGTCGCCTACTTTGGCACCGCTACGGTAGGTGAGTTTTTCTTCTTCACCCTGGCCGATGGCTGTTACAGAAATGTGTAATCCTTTAGGTGAGGAGGTGGTATCCCCACCTACCAGATCGACATTGTAGTATTTACAGGCAGTATGGATCCCATCATACAATTCTTCCAAAGCTTCTACAGAAAAACGGTTGGAAATGGCAATGGAGACCAGTACCTGCTTGGGTCGGGCATTCATCGCATAAATGTCTGACAGATTTACAATGACCGATTTATATCCCAAATGTTTCAAAGGCGTGTACATCAGGTCAAAATGAATACCTTCAATGAGGGTGTCCGTCGAAACGACGGTTTTCATATTGCCATTATCGATTACGGCGGCATCGTCTCCAACTCCTTTGAGTGAGGATGGGTTTTTTATCTCAGCTTTTTCGGTAAGATGGTCAATCAGTCCAAATTCTCCGAGTTCGTTGACGTCTGTTCTTTTTTCTGACATGTTTCGGTTACTGGTTGCTGGTTACTGGTTTCTAGTTATCCAGAAACCAGTAACCAGTAACTGATTTATAAATTATTCAACAAAGCTTCCGTTTCGGAATAGTCTTCTCCGGTGGCTTTGGCTTTTTCGATGGCTTTTTTGCCATATTTTTTGGCTTTCCCTTTTTTGCCGAGTTTGGCATAAAGAGCAGCTACTGTATCAAGGTTGAAATACTGTTCTTCCAATTCAACGGATTTCTTCGCCCATCCAAGGGCTTTTTTGAGCATTTTTTTATCATCAACATTCGTATAAAACGCCCAGGCATAGCTGTTGAGTTCGTCGTAATTATCTGACGGGTATTGTTCAAGGTAAGAGGCCGTGGTTTCCGCAAATTCCTGGAAATCTCCATTGCTGTAATGATAATTCAGTTTCATCTGCAGCACTGATTTTTGGGCAATTTCAGGATAAAACTGTTTGATGATCTCTTCAGCTTTGTCAAAATCAGGACTCATCTCCCCCTGGAATACCTGTTGTACTGCGAGGTCAAACACCTTGTTTTCCATGCTTTCCTGTCCCATGAGTTTTTCAAAAGACATTTTATTATCTGCAAAGAATTTGAACATATCTGAATTTACATCATCTACGGTGTAATAAATGAGTTCCATCGCTTTTTCAGAAGTCCAGTCCTCTTTAGTTTCCAAATAGGCTTCAACCACTTGTTTGTGTCCGCCGTCCATCATATCGATTTTCATCTTGGCCAATTGGTAGAGAAATTCCGGATCACGATCGCCTCTTTTAAATCTTCTCTCCAGTGTGCCAATACCATTTTCCGTATCTGATGCAGCTTCTCCGAGGGCAATGAAGGCTTCTACGGGTTGATATCCGATGCCTCTGTGCACCAGATCTCCATTCCCATCCACAAAGAGAAAACTAGGGTAAGCTCTTACACTATATTTTCTGGCTAAGCCCGGGCCTTCTCCTTTTTCCATGTCGATCTTGACATTGATGAAATTTTCGTTGTAGTAATTACCGACGCTGGCATCTGAAAAGACGTTTTTGTCCATCATTTTACAAGGTCCGCACCATGAAGCATAGGCATCCACAAAAATGATCTTGTCCTGGTCAGCAGCCTTGGTGAGGATCTCATCCCAGGTGCCATGCTGGAATTTCATCTGACCAAAAGCCTGGGTTGCGGAAAATAGGAGTAGGAATAAAATTAATTGAGTGTATTTCATGTTTGTTGTTGTTTAATGGTTTGCGTAGCTCACCGTTTGATATGGTTTAATGTTGTTATAGAATAGATTAATCTTAAAGAAAACTTTTAACTGCCAAACTGGTTCAAATAGTTCAAGAGGCATGTCAAAATCATTTAGTAGTATAATTCTTGGAATGGCTGGATCTTCATTCAAAACCGTAGGCCGTAATCCGTCTACCGTAATCCGTTAATTTATACCGACTGAATTACGCTCCCTTTATCTTTTTCAAAAACAGCTCGACTCGGGTACTTGCCTTACGGCCAACGACTTTAGCTTTTTCGAGGGCAGATTCTGCTACTTCAATAGCCTCAGCTTTTTTGCCATTTTCGAGTAATATTCCTGCATAGGTGAGATCGTAATCGTATTTGCCACTCACTTCCGCTGCTTTCTTCGCACAGTTTTCCGCAAAGTCCATGGCTTTTTTGTCATCACGGAAATTTTGAACAATGACAATGGCGATTTTACTCAACTCTTTCTCATCGTCTGCGATTTCAGTTTTGACATATTTTTTAGCTGCTTTCAGATATGATTTGGAATCTTTGAATGCCAGACTGTATTTCATGTCATTGACCACCATGAATCTGTCTGCACCTTCGGGGTAGTGCTTTTTGATTTTGCTGTAAGCCTCATCCAGCAGATCTCCGGATTCAAATTCAATAGCTTTGTCTGCAGTGTTTTGACAGGCATAAACAATTTTCTGCTGCACTGCTTCTTTTGAAAATAATTTTTCCAGATGGCTGCGTTGAGCAATAAACTGTCCGAAAATGTAGGAATCTGCCTGAACGGTGGATTCCATCAGGATCCTCAAATTACCTTCGGTAGAAAGATCCTTTTGGCTTCGAATGTATTCATTGGCAATTTTCAGACTGTTCTGGCCTGATTTATTCAGTGCTTTGATGTATTTGAGCACCAGCTGCGGATCGCGGTTTCCATTTTCATATTCTTCCGCGTATTTTTCGCTGTTATCATTGAGCGCCAGGGCCTTCTTGCCAAGATCCAGAAATCTTTCCACATTTTGTGCACCACGTACCGACTGGACCACTTTTCCATTGGGAGCGATATAATACAAAGTAGGGTAGGCACTTACAGGATAGGTTTTTCCAAATTTCAACCCTTCCCCTTTTTCCATATCCAGTTTGAGGTTGATAAAGTTTTTATTGTAAAAATTGCCAACTTCCGTTTGAGTGAAAACATTTTTTGACATCCGTTTACAAGGGCCGCACCAAACGGCATAGGCATCAACAAAGATTATCTTCTCTTCTTCCTGGGCCAGTTTAAGGGCTTCATCCCAGGTAAGGTGCATGAATTCAATACCCTGAGCGGTAATGCCTGAAGTCAATAGGGTGATAAAAAAAAGAAAAACAAGTTTTTTCATGAGTTCAGTTTTGGCTTTATAACCTAAAAATCAGTTTCCAAAGTGTATAACGCTCCATAAAAATTTGGGTTCAGATAAAAAATCCCACTTTGCAAAACCGGCGCAAAAATACTGCCAATTACTTGATTTTTTGAGTTTTGTGCTACTTTCTGTAAATTTAGACGTCACAAGAACGATCATTAACCAACAATTATATTTTTATGTGGAAAGAATTTAAAGATTTTGCCATGAAGGGCAACCTGGTGGACATCGCCGTTGCTTTTGTCATGGGTGCAGCTTTTAACACTGTTGTAACGAAGTTTACTTCCGGTATTGTATCCCCGTTGATCGGGTTGTTATTTGACAGTGATTTCAATAGCCTGAAATGGGTTGTAAAGGAAGGCGTTGCCGAGCAAGTGGATGCCAATGGGAACGTGGTTACTGCAGCTGTTGAAGAAATTGCTGTGAAGTATGGAGAGTTCTTAACAGCTACCATTGACTTTATCATTGTTGCCTTTGTGATGTTCCTCATTGTGAAAGGCATCAACAGAATGAAGAAAAAAGAGGAAGAAACTCCTGCTCCTCCTGCAGGACCTACTGCAGAAGACTTACTTGGAGAGATCAGAGACCTTCTGGCGAAGAAATAGGATCTTTATTTTTAAAACGGGTTGTTTCCATCAAGAAGCAACCCGTTTTTTTTTATTCTCAAATCTTAAATAGCGGCCTGACCAATCTGAATTCATCAGAGATTATTTTGATGAAATAATCCCCTGGATGAAGATTTAACAGGCTTATTTCATGGGGAGAAATATTATTATTGAGCTTTTCCGAAAGCACTGTTTGTCCCATGTAGTTGACTATTCGGACCTCGAATTCCCCGGGGCCGAGATTCTCAAGGTTCAGGAGAATGAATTCAGTTGTAGGGTTTGGGTAAATATTTATTCCGGCGAAATATTCCTGTTCTCCTATACTGGTATTGATTGGAAAAGCCATCGATGTTTGCGCCACTCCGGCAAGTGTGGAATCGATAGAATGAGCGATGATCCTGAACCAAAAAAGTTCCTGAGCAGGGAATCCGTCCGGGTTCCATAAAAAGGACGTTTCTGGAAGGTCCTGTGCAATAGGTTCAAAGGTCATTTGATCGTCGTAACTCACCTCTATATCATAAACCATCGGACTTCCTTCGTCAGGGTTCAACAATTCCCAGCTGATGGGCTGGTCGAGGGTCCAGCCTTCTATGGGTTGCGTGATTTGCAATTCCGGATCTTCGTACCGGTGTAATAATTCGGCAAATCCGTAGCCGGATACCTCCGTACCTCCGACGGTTCCTTCTATAGTGGTACTGCCTTCGAAGAAATAAAAAGGAAGCTCCAGTTCGCTATTGGTATTGGCGCTGGTAATTATGAGGTCAATTTCGTGGGCTTCAGAGATCAGTTGCCATTGGTTCGCATAAGTACGCTCGCCGTCCGGAGTTTTGAAAAATTCCAGTCTTTTTAATTCAAAATCAGAAGTTGTAAACGTTGAATCTTCGTCTACATAAGCGGAGAAAAGCCTGTATTCCGGTGTTTCCGGAATGGTGTTGTCAAAGGTGAAGATGTTCCAGAGATTGATATCCATACCGTTGGAAAGCTGCAGGCTGAACCATTCGTAATTTTCCCCGGTCAACGGGTTGAAGTTACCGTATTGCCTGTCGATCCAGGCGGTTCCGGTGACGGATTCGGCAAACCATCCGAAGGTGAGCGTGCCTGTTACTTCAATGCCTGTGAGGGAGTAATAATAGGTGTAATTATTGAGTCCCTGGTTAAACAATCCGGTGTCGCCAACGATCAGCGGGCGTTTGGTGGTATTGTAGTACAGGTCGATAGTGCCTGCATAGGAAGCAGCAGAGATTTCATATTCAAAAGGTTTGAGGTCACCGGTTTCGGTAGTGGCTGTGGTCCATGATTCGGTCATACCACTCGGGAATAAAGTTGCCTGGATGTCAAGATGGTCTATAGCCAGGTCAGGGTAAGTGCATATTTGCATTTCTGAGTGAAATTCGCCGGTAGTCTCATTGGTGATATTCAGCAGTCTGAAGCCGTCAAAGGTCAGCGAATCGTAATAAAAATAGGTCAGCATTACGGTATAATCATCTCCGGATTCTTCCCCTTTAAGATGAGCGGTGGTGTACCACCATTCGATCTCTTCTCCCTCGTGCCATCCTTCATCATCCGGGAAATGTATCGTTGTGCCTTCTTCATGGTAAGGGTATGTTTTCCAGGCCTGAGCAAAAGTGAATGAGTAACAAAAAAATAAGGTGATGAGTGTAAAAATGATGTTTTTCATAAACTTTGGGTTTTGTGAGTCAACAAAAGATAGTGGCCCTTTGGAGATTATATTTTTAACAATTTAAATTAACCTCTGGTTCTGTCAAAATCCTAATTCCAATACAGATTGGTTTCTTTTCTTATTTTTGCGAAAAAAAAAGCGATGAGCATCGAAAAATCCTTACTAGACCGCAGTAATTCCAGCTGTGAATTATGTTCAGCTACTGATGATCTGGGAGTTTATGAAATACCACCCAATGCGGATGGGAGTGCGGATCAGAGCATTTACTTGTGCCAGACTTGCCGGGAGCAAATCGAAGACCCCGAGAAAATGGATTCTAACCATTGGCGTTGCCTGAACGACAGCATGTGGAGTGAAGTGCCGGCTGTGCAGGTGATGGCCTGGCGGATGCTAACAAGGTTGCGTTCTGAAGGGTGGCCGGCTGACCTTTTGGAGATGCTGTACCTGGATGAGGAAACCCTTGAATGGGCCAAAGCTACCGGAGAAGGAGATGATGCGGAAGATATTGTTAAACATGTCGATAGTAACGGCAATGTTCTGGAGGCCGGAGACACGGTGGTGCTGATCAAAGACCTTAATGTAAAGGGGGCCAATTTCGTAGCCAAGAGGGGAACTGCCGTTCGCAGAATAACCCTGGTAGAAGATAATCCGGAACATATTGAAGGTAAAGTGAATGATCAGCGCATTGTGATTTTGACGAAGTTTGTGAAAAAATCAAATTAATACTTAAGGTCATTCAGTGTTCCATAACTGGCACTTTTGCCTTAATTTCTGTAAATTAAGGCAAAATTCCTTTATGGAAAACCAATCAGAGAGGATCAACCAACTACTTGAGCAAATAGAAGCGCTGGTAAAAAAACAAAACACTTTTTCCCAGGAGATTTTTAAATTAAAGTCCGAAGTCATTCGGCTTAAACAAGAGGAAGCTCAACCCAAAGAACAAAAACAACCTATATCGGATACGAAATCTTCTGAAGTCCGGATTGCTCCTAAAAAAGAAAAACCGTCCAAACCTGTTTCAAAACAACCTTCCGAGCCTAAAACTTCTAAAGGGTTTTTTAGCAAATTCGGCGAATTCCTCGAAGAGGACCTTGAACTCGAAAAATTCATTGGAGAGAACCTTATCAATAAGATTGGCATAATCGTAACCATCATCGGTGTGGCCATTGGGACCAAATATGCCATTGATAATGATCTGATCACTCCGGTCATGCGAATCGTGCTTGGATACGCTGCAGGGTTGATATTGCTGGGGATCGGTATCCGGCTTAGAAAGAAGTACATCAACTACAGCGCGGTATTGGTTAGCGGAGCCATGGCGATCCTGTATTTTATCACCTATTTTGCCTACGGCTTTTATGATCTTTATCCACAACCATTTGCGTTTGGTCTGATGGTGGCGATTACTGTGCTGACGGTAGGTGCTGCCATTCATTATGATAAACAGATCATTGCACATATCGGCCTGGTTGGAGCTTACGCCGTACCATATATTCTGGGGGGAGACCCGGATCAGATCCTGGTGCTTTTCACTTATGTAGCCATTATCAATTTGGGCATTCTGTTTATTGCCTTTCGAAAAGATTGGAAACCGCTGTATTATTTTGCTTTTCTGCTTACCTGGATGATCTATGCTACCTGGTATTTCCCGGCTTTTGAGTTGGAGCAGCATTTTAGTTTAGGGTTGGTCTTTAATGGCATATTCTTCATCATTTTCTACCTTACTTTTCTTGCCTACAAACTGATACAAAAAGAACAGTTCTCTTCTCTGGATGTGATCATGTTGGTCGGAAACTCATTCATTTTTTACGGTTTTGGATACGATATACTTCAAGGGCATGAGCAAGGAGCCAATCTTTTGGGTGTTTTTACATTGGGAAATGCGGTGGTACATTTTCTGGTGAGCTTATTGATATATCGAATGGAGTTGGGGGACCGGAAGTTGTTTTATCTGGTCACCAGTTTAGTGATAGCCTTTTTGACCATCGCAATTCCTGTAGAACTGGATGGTCATTGGGTCACTTTATTGTGGACGGTAATGGCTGCCTTGCTATTTTGGGTGGGAAGGACCAAGGGTTTTCATGTTTACGAGTTTTTGTCCTATGGGTTAATGCTCCTGGCATTTTTCAGTTTGATGTATGATTGGACCAATATCTATGAACCCGGTAATTTTATTTATCAGGGCGCTACGCTTAAACCGGTATTTAATGTTTATTTCCTTACCTCCATAATATTTGTAGGGGCTTTTGGATTTATCAATTATGTTCATAAGAATAAACCTTTTACGGCCCCGATAACCGATAAAAACGGTTTGTTAAGTCTGATTGCCATTGTCTTACCAGCCTTGTTGATCTTTGTGACATATTCAGCAATCCTGCTGGAAATATTGGCCTATTATGAGCAACTCTATATTGCTTCAAAAATTTCTTTTGACAACGGAATTTTTCAATACCATCAAAATGAAGATCTCAATCATTTTAAGACTGTTTGGGGGGTAAATTATTCCTTATTATTTGTTGCCTTGTTGGTCTTACTGAACATTAGGAGATGGAAAGATTCAAATTTGGGGCAAGTGTCAACTCTTATGAGTTTCCTGGCCATATTTGTCTTTTTGGGTGCAAGTCTTTTTGCATTGAGTGAGTTGAGGGAAAGTTATCTGGACCAGTATTTGGCTGAATACTATGAACGAGGCACCTGGAATATCTGGATACGATATGTTTCCTTCATTTTTATTGGCATCCTGTTGTGGGTGAGTTATCTCAACGTCCGTCAGGAATTTTTTAAATTCGACTATTCCAAATTTTACAACCTGCTGATGCATCTTGCATTCCTGTGGATTTTAAGCAGTGAGGTGATTCACTGGATGGATATGGCCGGTGCCCCGGGAACGTATAAACTTGGATTGAGTATTCTTTGGGGAGTTTATGCCTTATTGCTTATTGTGATGGGTATCTGGAAAAAACAAACCTACCTGAGGGTCAGTGCTATGGTACTTTTTGGAGTTACCTTATTAAAATTATTTTTCTACGATGTAGAACATCTGGAAACCATTCCCAAAACGATCGTTTTTGTTTCTCTGGGTGTTCTTTTGCTGCTTATCTCCTTCCTGTACAATAAATACAAGGATGATATTTTTGGAGAAAGGGCAGAATGATTTCTAGGACAATTGGTCTGGAAATATCTCATAAAAAGTGTGAATTGGATATGATTATGTAAGCTTGGCCCTGATTCAGTGCAACATATGACAGGTACTTTCGTCTTTTGAGTATTACAAATCCATAAAATTTAAGTTATGAAATCACCTGTTGACAAAAACATTTTTATCATTCTTTTTGCTCTGCTTCCTGCCTTTTTGGTCGGCCAGGCAGAAGCCATTTTCAACGACATCCGCTTTTATCAGCCTTTGGAAGAGGTTAAACCCAAAATCAAAGCAATTGCCGAATCGGTAAAGGTCATCGCTGTAAATGAACCTCGCTTCCCGCTTGCTGATAAAAAGGAAACCCATCTGATTTGTACCAATGTAAAGACCGCTCACGGTACCATCAAAAAAGTAGGATTTACTTTCTCAGATGATCAGTTGACTTACATTGAAGCCAGAGGAAATGCGGTAAACGCCCTGACGGATCATCGCAAGGACACTGCCATGGTTTATCTCGATTATGAAGCATACTTTTCAGATTTGCTTTTCGCCAATGTTGTTAAAGATATTGCATGGTTGTTAACTCAGGAGTCAGTGCATCCGAATTTATTTACCTGGGAAAATCCTTATCTAAATGCAAAAGATGGAGATAAACAAGAATATTATGAATCGGCAAGAGTGCCTGATTTTATTAAAATGGGTGCTCACATTGACGAACTTCGTCCGTTGTTGAAATCAAAAAGTACCTTGATGAACGAGGAACAACTTGACGGTTCCGATCCTTATGCACAGGTGCAACTCAACTGTTTCGGGATTGAATATGCCGGATTTCCGCGGAAAATAGAGGCCCGGTTTGGAGATGATCACCTCAATATGGTCTGGATTCTCACCGGAAAAGGTGAGGAATCAAGACTTCGGGAAAAGTTGATTGAAGCTTATGGTGAACCTGTTTTTGTCAATGAGGTCTGGGAAGCTTTTGAAGGCTGGGAAGTCATGTTGCGGAAAGACAAACCGGAAGTATTATTGATGACAAAGGAATTAGGGCAGTTTTACAAAAAAGAATATTTTAAGCAGTAGGATCAAATGATATGATATGTTAAAAGAAATTCGGTTAGAGTATTTGGAAAGTATTGCTTTTTATTAATACAAATACTTAAAAGAAAATAACTTAAACCACAGAGTTCTCAGGGAAGGCACAGAGTCCACTGGGAGCATATTGAAACAACTTGAAACCTCTGAAACCAAGTATTTGGACAGAATTAATTTCAAATGGTCAAGGAGTTATACCTAGATCTCTTGTTCGCTGTGCCTTCTCAGTGTCCTCCCGACCTTTGGTACGGGACAGGCTCTGTGGTTAAAATAATTTGTGATAATGTAACTTTTCATTTAAACTAGTTTTGTCCTCTTACTCATTTGAAACTAAATTAATCCAAATATCAGGTTTAAAAACACCTATAATCCCACAGATTATTTCTTGGTCTGTGGCATTTGTTTTTTGGAACCCTTATTTTTAGATCATCGAAAAAAAATGCCTTTCCGCTTAGGGTATATTTTATTTTCCGTGTATTCAACTTGAATTCAACAAAATTTTCATCATAAAATCCTGAATTATGGTAGTAATCAACTGTGCGACGGGTACTATTGACGAATATGTATCTTCAGCCGAACGCCCCTGGAATGAAACCCGGGCCAAACACCTGTACCGCAGGCTTGGGTTTGGTGGGACACAAGCTCAAATAGAAGCTGCACTCTCCCAATCACCCATAGATCTTGTGGACGCTCTTATCGATGAGGCAATCACAATGCCCTTTACCGATGAACCTGAATGGGCCAACTGGACTTTTGCCGATTACGGCGGAACCCAGGAAGCTTTTTTTGAACAACAATCCGAACAATTTGTAGAGTGGGTTATCGCCTGGGTAAAAGATATGCACGATAAGGGATTTCGGGAAAAATTATCCCTGTTCTGGCACAACCACTTCGTGACCCGTGCAGAGGCTTATATATGCCCGTCTCACATGTTCCGTTATCACAGATTACTACAACAATACGCGCTTGGGAATTTTAAGGAGTTTGTCAGTGAGATTGGTTTGACACCGGCGATGCTTGTTTTTCTGAATGGTGTTGAGAATTCCTACGTAAGCCCAAATGAAAATTATGCCCGTGAGTTATACGAATTGTTTA
>CBDDLH010000015.1:0-784190 GCA_965230565.1 Saprospiraceae bacterium
CGGTTCGCCCGGTTGGACGGCGTGCTAAGCGGTATCCTCAAACAACACGCCTATCCTGCCCCGGTCGAGGCGCTGGTGGCTGAAATGGCTCTGCTGACAGCATTGATCGGTCAGACGGTCAAGCTGCGCTGGAAACTGTCGCTGCAGGTGCAGACGAATGGCCCGGTGCGGATGATCGCGACCGACTATTACGCGCCCGAGGTTGAAGGCGAAGCCGCCCGTATTCGGGCCTATGCCAGCTTTGACGAGGATCGTATCACCGGTAATGCGCCGTTCGACCAGTTGGGCGAAGGGTATTTTGCCGTGTTGATCGACCAGGGGCCGGGCAATGAGCCGTATCAGGGCATCACCCCGGTGGCCGGCGGCAGCCTGCGGGCTTGTGCCGAGGCCTATTTTGCTCAATCCGAACAGCTGCCCACGCGGTTTGCGCTGAGCTTTGGCAAATCGACCGAGCCAGGCGCGGCCGAGCATTGGCGCGCTGGTGGCATTATGGTGCAGCACATGCCCAAAGCTTCGCCGCATGTTGCGGATGGTGGGTCTGGTGCCGAAGGGTTGCTGACGCCGTCCGACGTGGTGGATGCCGATGAAGAGGAAAACTGGAACCGGGTGAACATCCTGCTCGATACGGTGGAAGATCTGGAACTGATCGGTCCTTCGGTTGCGCCCGCTGACCTTTTGGTGCGTCTGTTCCACGAGGAAGCACCGCGCGCGTATGAGTTTCAGCCGGTGCGCTTTGGCTGTACCTGTTCCGAAGATCGCGTACGCCAAAGCCTGTCGATCTACTCGGCCCGCGATATCGAGTCGATGATCAACGATGACGGCATTGTCACCGCCGATTGCCAGTTTTGCGGTGCGCATTACCGGATGGACCCGGAAACGCTGGGTTTTGATGCAGGCAATGTGTGACACAGAAGATATGCTGCGCGCCGCCATTGGGTGGGCGCATGCGCCTTCGTCAGACTATGATCTGAATCCCGATACCGTTCTGCCACCGGGACGCAAATTGCGGCCTGCGGGTGTTTTGGTGCCTGTTCTGATCACAGGTGGCCAGGCCCGGTTGTACCTGACCAAGCGGTCATCGGCCCTGAAACACCACCCCGGCCAGATTGCTTTCCCCGGTGGCAAGCAGGATGAAGGCGATGCCGATATCGTGGCCGCCGCGCTGCGCGAGGCGAAGGAAGAGATCGGGCTTGATCCGGGCAATGTTGACGTTTTGGGTACCCTGCCCGCGCATGAAACTGTGACCAGTTTCACGGTCACGCCGGTTGTGGGGCTGATCCGGGCGCCCTTTGATCCGGTGCCCGAGGCAGGTGAGGTGGACGAGGTGTTCACCGTACCGCTGGTGCATGTGCTGACGCCGGACAACTACAGCGTCCAGTCGCGCCGGTTTCGGGGGCGGCAACGGCATTATTACACCGCGCCTTTCGGCCCCTATTACATCTGGGGTGCGACGGCCCGCATCCTGTTTGCGTTGGCCGATGCGGCAAGGGTTTCATGAAGATCGCCGCGCCATGGTTGAGCAATCCGGCCACACAGGCAGTGTGCCGGATGCTGGAAAATGCCGGTCATCAGGCCCTCTTCGTCGGTGGGTGTGTCCGGAACGAGCTTCTGTCAGAACCGGTTGCCGATATCGACGTTTCGACCGATGCACTGCCGGAAATGGTGATGGTTCTGGCCGAACAGGCGGGATTGAAACCCGTGCCCACGGGTATTGATCATGGCACGGTTACCGTGGTGTCCGAAGGGCTGCCGCATGAGGTGACAACCTTTCGTCGCGACGTGGAAACCGATGGGCGGCGCGCCACGATTGTCTATGCCACCGATTTCGCCGACGACGCCCGCCGTCGCGATTTCACGATGAACGCGCTTTATGCCCGGTCTGATGGCTGCGTGATTGACCCTTTGGGCGGGCTGCCGGATCTGAAGGCCCGGCGCGTGCGGTTCATCGAGAACCCCGAAGACCGTATTCGCGAAGATTACCTGCGCATCCTGCGGTTCTTTCGGTTTCACGCCTGGTATGGTCGGGGCGGGCCGGACCCGGATGGTCTGGCGGCTTGCGCGGATCTGGCCGAAGGCATGGCGCAGCTTTCGCGCGAACGGGTTGGGTCAGAGGCCCTGAAACTGTTGTCTGCGCCCGACCCTGCCCCCACCGTTGCCAGGATGCGAAGCACGGGCGTGTTGGCCCGCATCTTGCCGGGGGCCGATGACACCCTTCTGGCACCGCTGGTCCATCTGGAACAGGATCTGTCGGTTGCGCCTGACCCGATACGGCGTTTGGCCATGCTGGGGGGCGAAGCCGTAGCAGATCATCTCCGGCTAAGCCGCGCACAGGCCAAACAACTGGACATTCTGCGCGACGAACTGGGGGCAATGCGGCCCGCGGCCGAGTTGGGGTATCGGTTTGGGCAAGCGATGGCTCAGGATATTGTTCTGCTGCGCGCCGCGATGGAAAACCGAGCGGTCCCACCCGAAGAAGCCAGTGATGTTCTGCTGGGGGCCTCTGCACAATTTCCTGTTTCTGCCGCCGATTTTATGCCGGATCTGGAAGGCCGCGCATTGGGCGAAAAGCTGAAACAGCTCGAGAACCGCTGGATCGCGTCGGGCTTAAAGCTAACTAAGCGTGATCTGCTGGGCTGACGCCTGTCGTCAACACTTCAATTGACAGGGTGCGTAAATTTGGCCATCTTCCCGGCACTGACGCAGGAGGGTGCAAAATGTATCGCGGGATCTGGCTGATTTAAGCCCTTGATCACCACAGAAGATACGTTCGCGTGGCTATTGCCGCGCCGTTAAGCACATTCCTTTCAGGAAACCCCAATGTTCAAGTTCTTTGAAAACCTCGTCGATCCGTATTGCGCCTATTCGGAAACCGACACACCGCCCACCCGTCTTTGGGCGTTCCTTGGATCCTATATGCGGCCCTTTCGCAAGGTTTTTGCCGTCACGGCGGCCATGTCCGTGGTGGTGGCTGCGGTCGAGATCTGGCTGATCTACTATATGGGCCGGGTGGTTGACCTTTTGTCTGGCGATCCGGCGACGGTGTGGCGCGATTATGGGACCGAGCTGATCGCGATGGGCATCTTCATCCTGATCCTGCGGCCCTTGTTGCAGGCGCTGGATGTCTTGTTGCTGAACAACGCCATCATTCCCAATTTCGGCACACTTATCCGCTGGCGCGCGCATAAACATGTTTTGCGCCAGTCCGTCGGTTGGTTCGAAAACGACTTTGCGGGCCGGATTGCCAACCGCATCATGCAAACCCCCCCTGCCGCGGGCGAGGCCGTGTTCCAGATTTTCGATGCGATCACCTTTGCCCTGGCCTATGCCATCGGTGCCGCGTTGCTGTTGTCCGACGCCGATCCGCGCCTGGCCTTGCCGTTGCTGATCTGGATGGCGCTTTATGGTCTGCTGGTGCGTTGGACGATGCTGTGCGTAGGCCCGGCATCCAAGGCGGCGTCGGATGCGCGGTCACAGGTTACCGGGCGGGTGGTGGATGCCTATAGCAACATCCATTCCGTCAAGCTGTTTGCGCATCATCAAAGCGAGTTAGACTACGCGAAAGAGGCCATCGAGAACACCCGCAAGACGTTTTTCACCGAAATGCGGATCTACACGGTTATGGATGTCACGCTGGTTGCGCTGAATGGTCTGCTGATCATCGGTGTTGTGGGCTGGGCCGTCGCGCTGTGGATGCAGGGCGCGGCAACCGTGGGCGCGGTGGCGGCGGCCACGGCGCTGACCTTGCGGCTGAATGCCATGACCGGCTGGATCATGTGGGCGCTGACCACGTTCTTCCGGCAACTGGGTGTTGTGGCCGAGGGGATGGAGACCATCGCACAGCCCATCGACCTGGTGGATGCCCCGGATGCCAAACCGTTGCAGATGACCGAAGGCCGGATTTCGGTTGATGCCGTGTCGCACCATTATGGGCGGGGCGCAGGGATGTCAGATTCGTTCCACTGATCGCTGGAAGATCATAACTATCGCAAGCAGTTACATCACTTACTGCATCCAATTGAGGTGTGGGAATTTCTGAAACTACTACTTGCGCACTTACTGGTGGACAAATGCTTGTAGCAAAATGAGTGTAGGTGTATATCCCTTCTCCACCAAGTGACGGGCTCCAGGTACCTCCTCCATCCGGAGTTCCTCCCAAAGAGCCAAATAATAGAGCTGCGGAAACAGTTTCTCCTGCGCATATGGATAAAGTACCATCTTCTCCCGGATCGAGGGATTCTTCAATCGTTACCACGAAACTATTCTCTACATCGGGACATGAACCACTGCCTGCACTGAATACATAAATCGTTTGCGTGTTCGTGATCGTCGTGCCCACAGCTATTGGATCTACTCCACCAGTGGTGGCATAGTAATCTCCATTGGTCAAGACAGGTAAGGTATAACTGTCACATGCTTCTTCATTCCCGGGGGAATCCGCTAAAGGTGTCGTATTGATCGTTACCACAAAACTCGTCTCATCACTACAATTCGGCATAGTGCCCGTCTCATCATAGATCCACACTGTCATCGTACTGGTGATCGGACCAGCTATCGGTTGACCATTATTGGCCTGGCTATCGTCGTAATAGGCTTCATTGCCTGTCAGGTTCGTTCCACTGATCGCTGGAAGAGCATAACTATCACAAGCAGTTACGTCACTTACTGCATCCAATACCGGGCTTGGAACTATCGTAACAAGGAAACTCGTCTCATCACTACAATTCGGTATAGTGCCCGTCTCATCATAGATCCAGACTGTCATTGTGCTGGTGATCGGGCCAGCTATCGGTTGACCATTATTGGCCTGACTATCGTCGTAGTAGGCTTCATTACCTGTCAGATTCGTTCCACTGATTGTTGGAAGAGCGTAACTATCACAAGCGGTTACATCACTTACTGCATCCAATACAGGGCTTGGAACTATCGTAACAAGGAAACTCGTCTCATCACTACAATTTGGCATCGTGCCCGTCTCATCATAGATCCACACTGTCATCGTGCTGGTGATCGGACCAGCTATCGGTTGACCATTATTGGCCTGACTATCATCGTAGTAGGCTTCATTGCCTGTCAGATTCGTTCCACTGATCGCTGGAAGAGCATAACTATCACAAGCGGTTACGTCTGATACTGCATCAAGAACAGGACCATCATTGATCGTTACCACAAAACTTGTTTCATCACTGCAATTTGGCATAGTGCCCGTCTCATCATAGATCCATACCGTCATCGTGCTGGTGATCGGACCAGCTATCGGTTGACCATTATTGGCCTGGCTATCGTCGTAGTAGGCTTCATTGCCTGTCAGATTCGTTCCACTGATCGCTGGAAGAGCATAACTATCACAAGCAGTTACGTCACTAACTGCATCCAATACCGGGCTTGGAACTATCGTAACAAGGAAACTCGTCTCATCACTACAATTTGGCATCGTGCCCGTCTCATCATAGATCCATACCGTCATCGTACTGGTGATCGGACCAGCTATCGGTTGACCATTATTGGCCTGGCTATCGTCGTAATAGGCTTCATTGCCTGTCAGATTCGTTCCACTGATCGCTGGAAGAGCATAACTATCACAAGCAGTTACGTCACTTACTGCATCCAATACAGGACCATCATTGATCGTTACCACAAAACTTGTTTCATCACTGCAATTTGGCATAGTCCCCGTCTCATCATAGATCCATACCGTCATCGTGCTGGTGATCGGACCAGCTATCGGTTGACCATTATTGGCCTGGCTATCGTCGTAGTAGGCTTCATTGCCTGTCAGATTCGTTCCACTGATCGCTGGAAGAGCATAACTATCACAAGCAGTTACATCACTTACTGCATCCAATACAGGACCATCATTGATCGTTACCACAAAACTTGTTTCATCACTGCAATTTGGCATAGTGCCCGTCTCATCATAGATCCATACCGTCATCGTACTGGTGATCGGACCAGCTATCGGTTGACCATTATTGGCCTGGCTATCGTCGTAGTAGGCTTCATTGCCTGTCAGATTCGTTCCACTGATCGCTGGAAGAGCATAACTATCACAAGCGGTTACATCACTTACTGCATCCAATACAGGACCATCATTGATCGTTACCACAAAACTTGTTTCATCACTGCAATTTGGCATAGTGCCCGTCTCATCATAGATCCACACTGTCATCGTGCTGGTGATCGGGCCAGCTATCGGCTGACCATTATTGGCCTGACTATCGTCGTAGTAGGCTTCATTGCCTGTTAAATTCGTACCACTGATTGTTGGAAGAGCATAACTATCACAAGCGGTTACATCACTTACTGCATCCAATACCGGGCTTGGAACTATCGTAACAAGGAAACTCGTCTCATCACTACAATTTGGCATCGTGCCCGTCTCATCATAGATCCACACTGTCATCGTGCTGGTGATCGGGCCAGCTATCGGTTGACCATTATTGGCCTGACTATCGTCGTAATAGGCTTCATTGCCTGTTAAATTCGTTCCACTGATCGCTGGAAGAGCATAACTATCGCAAGCGGTTACATCACTTACAGGATCTAATTGTGGTGAAAGTATTTCAGAAACATCGACCTCGGCACTAACTGCAGGACAAGCTCCGGTGGCTGGATGGGTATAAGTATAGGTATTCTCACCACCTAAAGCAGGAGTCCATGTTCCGCCTCCATCGGGAGTCCCTCCCAGAGCAGCGAATAGCTGAGCCGCAGTTACCGTTTCTCCCTGACAGATGGATAAAGTTCCATTTTCACCCGGATCCAAAGGTTCCTGCACCGTAATAGTCACCTGATCGGTAGCTTCACATCCATTGGCATCCGTACCTGTTACGGTATAAGTTGTAGTAACCGTTGGTACAAAAGGTACGCCATCTGTCACTCCATTGTCCCAGGAATAACTTACGGCACCTGAACCAGAAAGCGTCACACTCATCCCCTGGCAAACAGTCTGGGGGCTACCGGCATCAACAGTCAAACTACAAATATTGACAACTACCCCATCTCCATCATCCTCATCTCCCGGGTCATCTTCTACCATTGAATCACCATCCGTATCTACTCCATTATTGACATCAGAATCATCATCCTGGCCATTGGCATTTGTAACTTCCGCAAGATTAGTGAAATCACCTGAACCATTGACCGTTGCCGTAATGGTCAGGGTAACGGTTTGCCCAACAGTAACTGTTCCTATATTCCAGGCTCCTGATCCGGAATTGTAGGTGCCGGACATGGTAACATGGCTGTCATATAAAAAACCTGATGGTAATAAATCTGTCACTTCTACACCCGTGGCATCATCAGGCCCTGTATTTTGTACGTTAATGGTAAAAGTCACCTGGTCTCCCGGATCCACCCATGCATCGTCAACGGATTTATCCAAGGATAGATCATAACAACGTGTGGAAATGCAAACATTATCCACTGGAGCTCCGTAGGGAGGGCTTCCCAACCCACCATCATAAGCCCAGTTAAACTGGTTGACATTTTCAACAGCAGGCTGGGCAGTCATTCCCGGAGCAGGATCTACAAGGTTAATGACCAACCCATCAGACCCGTCAATAAAACTCAAATCAGCCGGGTCTTCTTCAAGATCCCAAACCACACTCGGGCAAAAACTATCGTCCGGAACTGTTCCATCTACATCAAAACAAACCTCAAATATTTTGGTCCAGCCAGTGGAAGATATTTCCAGGGCATTATTGGGGTCATCTACCTGGATAGCACCATTCACATAAGTAAAGTCTCCCGAAAAACTGAACCAGTCGAGATTTAAGGTAGTCAGTGCCGGAGGATTTGGTGAAATGGCACTATAACCAGAAACCAGGTTTACAAAACTGCTGCCTGAGTAAGTCAAAACATCTTCGTCATAAAAAAAGCGTACGTTCATATCGTACAATTCCTGTCCTGCTGTATTGGACTGCAATTCAACATCCAGACAATATTGATCCGTATCACAGTCATAAACTGGATTAGCAAACTGTGCGGTTATTACGGGCACATCACAAATGGTTGAAATGCAAGACATTTCTACCGGAGCACCATATGGCGGGCTACCCAATCCACTATTATAAGCCCAGTTGAACTGATTTACCATTTCATCGGAAGGCATGACTGTCATTCCCGGATCGGGATCCACCAGATTAATGACCAATCCATCCGACCCGTCAATAAAACTCAAATCTGCCGGATCTTCTTCCAGGTCCCAGACAATACTTGGACAAAAGTTCGAAGTCGCCGGAATATCCACATCAAAGCACACCTCAAATACAGGAGTCCAACCAGAGGTTGAAATTTCCAGAGCATTATTAGGATCATCAACCTGAATAGCACCATTCACATAAGTAAAATCTCCAGAAAAACTAAACCAGTCAAGATTGAGGGTTGTCAGTGAAGGAGGGTTCGGCGCAATAGAGCTGTAACCTGATGCCAGATTTGTAATAGCACCTGAGAATGTCAGAATATCTTCATCATAAAAAAAGCGCACGTTCATGTCGTACAATTCGGCCCCTGAAGTATTCGACTGCATTTCCACATCCACGCAATACTGGTCCGTATTGCAATCGTAAATCGGGTTGGCAAACTGAACTGTTATTTCAGGATTACCAGGGCTTCCACAAACTGTTGATACACAATCATTCTCAACCGGAGCCCCATAGGGTAATCCGGCAATGCCGTCATAATCCCAGTTAAATGGTTCCACAGCCTCTGTAACATTGGAGCCAGACCCCATATCAACAACAGTCAAGATTACTGGACCTAATAAAAAACTGCCATCATCAGGGTTTTCCTTTAAATTCCAAATTACTGATGGGCAAAAGTCAGGATCGTCTACAGGACCATCTACCTGGAAGCATACCTGGAATAGTTTTGTCCAACCAGTCGTAGATATATTTATTGTGGGAGCTCCCATATTTACCAAAGAAATGGCACCATTGAAAAGCTCAGCATCTCCGGTAAATCCAAACCATGCAGGCCCCACTGGAAAAGGGGTTCCTGAACCAGAAGCCGTTTCACCATACCCACCCTGAAAATCCGCAAAATGAGAAAATTCCAGTACGGAATCATCATACCAGAATCGAACATTCATACCATCTAGCTGTTGCCCTGGCGTATCCGACTGAAACTCCACATCGAGACAATAATCACCCGTATTACAATCGTAGACCGGATTAGCGAAACGGACTGTTATCACGGGGTCCTGTGCCATGCCCAAATAACCTAAAGAAAGGAATAACATCACCATAAGGATTTTATGGCAGGCTTTCAGGCTAAAACCGGACAGTGCATTTTTCAATTTAGTAGGTAGAGGCTGTTTCATAAGATTATCTTATTATTTCTAAAAAAGCAACTGGATTTTTCATCCATTGAGAAGTACACCAAAAAATATTAGGCAACTGGAGTACTTCTTTTTTATATGAGATTATAATGTAATTTTCTTTAGCAAGCTTGGTCTATTCCCGTCTTCACAGGGTTATCTTATCAGTACCATTTTCCTGTATACTGATTTGTGCGTCGGCGTTTCAAGCCGATATAAATAAACATTGGCTGTAACAGCAAAATCTTTCTTATCCAATACAACTGTATTTCTACCCTGGGCATAATCCCCCTCGATCTGTTTTACCAAATGTCCTCTTGCATCAAAAAAGGTCAATTTTGCTGTAGAGGCTTCCGGTAAAATAAAATCAATTCGGGTTCCTTTTTCAAAAGGGTTTGGAGTATTCTGAAAAAGTGCAAACTCTTTGGATCCTGGGTCACTAGTTCCCGTAACTGCCCCATTCAAACTCACACAGGAGTAGGATAAAGGAACACCATAAGGTGGCGTAGTCTCCTCCTCATATGGACTCCAGTTGAAATGTTCCGCATCTGTCAGTACCGTTTTTTGTTTGACATTGGTCATATCCGTAAAGGCTGTAATCACTACCCCACTGCTTCCCGGCAAAAAGCTGGTTTTGTCTCCTCCTGGTTTTATATCCCAGATAAGGCTAGGACAGAACTCCTCATCAACAGGTACCTCCTCCTTAATTTCGAAACAAACACTGAATATCTTTGCCCATTCATTTGTAGGTATTTGTAAGGCATTTTGAGCATTGGTGATTTGAACCGCGCCGTTTACCGATGTAGCTCCCGATTCAAGGTTAAAAAGGAAGTCTCCCCACTGGGCACCACTCGTCAATCTGGCCGGATTCGGACTGCCGGCAATTATACCTTCCTGAAAATCATCAAAACCCACAAAATCCAATAGGGATGGGTCATAAAAGAACCTGACATTCATGCCGTAAAAGCGATATCCTGCCAGGTCTGCCTGGATCTCAACATCCACACAATAGCTGGCGCTGGCTTCTTCAACTTGCGGGTTCGCAAACCGGCTGGTTACAGTTGTATTTTGTGCAGCAACAAAGCTCATACTTGTGATGAAAAAGCTGAGCAATAACACAATAACTCTTTCTTGCTTAAATCTTTTCATTATAAAGTTTTTATAAATTTTGAGTTATGTTTTTAACCACTAAAACCGGATAGCAACTCAACTGTGCTATCCGGTTTGTTTTATATATTAATCTCTTGGCACAGCTGTTGAATTACCATTATTGAAGCCCCAAAGGATTCGGTCAAGACCATTCGGGTCTCCATTCATATTGTAATCACCATTTCTATACCTGGCACTTTCTCCGTTCTGTGTCTTCCAATAAGCTTCGTCACCAACATTAATGTCAGTATCTGCACCGGTATCACTAACCTGATCTCCATTACCTGCATACATCGCAAATACTCCCGACATAACCTCTTTCTGACCTACCCCAAATGGACTTCCCAAAAGATCCCCAATAAAACTCTGTTGGTTTCGGAAGTCATAGGAAATCTTTCCGTCGACAACTGGCAATGGTTCATGTGAAGCTACTAAAAGGTGATTTCTGTGTTCAATTACCAGATAGTAGGAACTGGAGTTATCCAGGTCACAACAGGTGAAATCATCTACAAACTCAATGGATCCATCACTATGCAGTAGTGCAGCTGCCGTACAGATAGGCGTATCGTCAGGATAATCACCATCAAAATCTAACGGGTCAACCACCACCTCCCGCAGAGAAACCAATACCCAATCCACAACGGTGGAAGGATATCCGGCATCTGCCATACCTGGGATCTCTTCAGAATCATATCCAAGTCCTTCCGTTCCGGCATATAACCATGGCGCTCCGTCAAATGGCTGTCCGGCAGGTGTATAGTGAGTTCCAAAACTGGTGTACAACTGTCCTGGCAGCAACCTCAGGTCATTCAAAGTCGTACGCATTGGCAATGAATAGGTCTGTGATCCGTCAGGAGTGATTGCTGCACCTTCCAGGTACACCCATGCTTCGATCTCAACACACAAAGTGTATTCAACCGTTACCAGTGCCTGGTTGGAAGTATTGCCGTCATCATCCATTACTGTATAGTTGATTGGTGTCGGATTTCCAGAGTAACCCATTTCCGGAGTAAATGTAATGGCACCGGTAGTTGGGTTCACCGTCCAGGTACCTTCTCCACCTACAACTAATGGATCACCGGCAGAAGCAGTACCTACAATTTGTACAGTAGTCGCTACCACCTGGTCACCATTGATATCATTACTCAACACATCCACTTCAACTGGTCCGGCATTATTGTTATCACTCAGATCATCCGATGCAACAGGTACGTAGTCAACCGTGATAGTTGCCTCATTGGAAGTGTAAGCAGATCCATCACCTACCGTATAGCTAATTGGTGCAGGATCGTGAGTGAATCCAACTTCAGGGGTGAAGGTAACTTCACCACTTGCATTGACACTCCAAGTACCTTCCATTGGTACCATAAGGCTCGTTTGCTGTCCCATGGTTGATGGGGCCAGATCTACCGTTGAAACATCGATATTGCTATCACAGTCCGTATCATTAGTTACCACATTCAAGGTAACAGGCCCTGGAGGATTCGCCAGTGATTCATCATCCACCGCAACTGGTGCCGTGCTCACAGTAATGCTCATCATACAACTAGCATCATTAGAAGCTGCATCAGTAACCGTAAATTCAAGCATCGTTGTTCCGGCAGGGAACAACGATCCACTTGAAAGTCCGGTCATATCCGTTTGAGTCGTTGTTGCTCCCATACAATTATCAGTTCCCACTGGTGCCGTAAAGGTTACAGTAGCATCACAATCACCCGGATTTGCCGTAACGGTGATATCAGCAGGACAGGTAATTACCGGATCTTCATTATCAACAACTGTAACATCAAATGAACAAGTTGTTGTATTGGAAGAAGCATCGGTAGCTGTATAGGTAACGGTAGTGGTACCTACATCAAAGAATGAACCCGGAGAATGGGTGGATGTCAAAAGTACACCTGTACAGTTATCAGAGGCTGTTGGTGCAATCCAGGTTGCGATAGCCCCACATTGCCCTAACTGATTGTCAATCGTTAAATCACTCGGACAACCGGAAATGGTTGGATCCGCCATGTCATTGATCGTTACCGTAAAGGAACAGGAGAATGGATTTCCACTTTCATCTGTAGCGGTATACGTTACGGTATTCTCTCCAACTCCAAAGGTGTAATTGACTCCACTGCCGGCTGTTAAACCGGTTTGGTGAGAAACCAGAACATTGTCTTCATCGTATATATCCCATTCAAGATCGGGAGTAAGCGTACAATTGTCCGTTGCTGTTGGATTAGTCCAGAATTCCGTGTTACCACAAATACTTGGGTTTGAATTACTGACGATGTCCGCGGGACAAGTCATTGCAGGTGCTTCATTATCTTCCACTACCACTTCAAAACTGCATGTTGTGACATTACCAGGAGTTGCTGCATCCGTGACGGTCCATGTAACGATTGTGGTACCCTCGTAGAAAATCAATCCATTCAGCGTATTTGCAGTTGTCACACCTGTGGCTGTTGCTCCTGTCAATTCATAGGTCAACACAAGAGGTGTGCAATCTCCTGTTACAACAGGATCGAACTCTGTTCCGTCAACAGTATAGGTACATGTTCCAACATCTGTATTACGGGTCTGATCGGCAATACAATCAATAGTCGGTGCAGGTTTTACTACCACATAATAGATTTCGGTCAATGAACAACCATCATCATTAACTACGGTCAATTCGTAGGCTCCTGCATCGTCCTCCGTGATACCAGAAATGGAAACTGTAGGATCATTTACATTGCCAGAGGAAATTGTATTTCCATCGAAAACCAATGTATAAGTGTCAGCACTATTAGGACCAGTAATATCAAAATCAATCTGTTCACCATAACAATAAGTTACTGTATCAAAATGCTGGACATCAACACCATTGGCGGCCATATCAAAGTCCACCGGTGAAGCTGTCTGGTTATTCCAATAAATATCGTAAGTAACCCCTGCTGTGGTGTTATGTCCCTGTAAAATGATGTTTTCAAGATGGGTTGACCCATTAACACCATGGGTGGTCGTATTATAGATAAGATCTCCCTGGGCAGTTTTTACCGTATACCTGAATTCACCGCTTGCCAGCAATTGCAACCTCAGAGTCACCCACTGATCATAAACGAATCCGGCAGGTAAGCCCATGTCGTACCAGGTACCATTATCTTCCCAACCTCTGAATCGGGGATTACCAGCATCAGAAGTAAATTCTATAATCGGATAGGCCGATAAAGCATTGGTGTTATCAAAACCTTCACCCCAGAAGCCAGCCATACGTTTACCCGAGGTTGCCCAATCGGCAGGTATGAACAATTCAATTTCCGTTTCAATGCTTGTAGGATGAATTGCATAACGTCTACCTTGTGTATTATGGAAACCACTGGCCTGACCATCAGAAGCATCAATACCATGGTGTAAGGTATTCAAGGTGCCGTCAGGTGCGGTAGCCTGTGAATCAAAAATTTCAGGTTCAAAGCGATCCACAGACCAAAGGCCAACACCTTCTGAACCATTAGGCGCCAAGGTCACCGGTTCCGAGAAATCAGGACTATTACAAGGATCCAGGACAATGACAGTAGCCATCGCCATAGAAGAACAAGTATTGCCATCCGTAACTGTAACTTCCAATTCAACCGTTCCCGGATTACCGGAAGTAAAGGAAATGGTATTGGTCCCGTTTCCGGAGTCAATCACTCCACTCATATTGGCAATCACCCAATTGTAGGTTGCTCCTGATCCGGCATCCGGCACACTGGCCGTATTCCCTGGAGTCTCAGCCCAGGTGGCGTAATCTGCCGTAATGTCAAAATCAGGAAGCGGGTTGATGGTAACGGTAAAGCTACATGTATTACCAACAGGATTTCCTGCTGCATCCATTGCAGAGTAAGTTACTGTTGTGACACCTTCGTTGAAAGTTTCTGCACCCATGGTAGAGCCATCAAACATAGCCACGCTTGTTGCCGTTTGCTCGGTTGCTCCCGACAAGGTGTAGGATAAGGAGCCTCCTGTCAGATCACAATTGTCTGTTAATTCGACATGTGTCCAACTCACGGTTGGTGAATCGGCACAGCTCTCCATATCAACAGGACAGTCTACAAACAATGGTGCTTCAGCATCATTGACGATAACATCAAATTGACAGGTGACTTCAGTGCCGCAGGCCCCGGTAGCAGTATAAGTAACCGTTGTTGTTCCTACTGGGAACATATGATCTGGACTAAAATCTCCAACTATTTCATAATCTTTCTCTAATGTTACATTATCGACCGGCAGTTGATCAGTCTCAATAAAGGTAAACCACATGTAGCGGTTTCCTCCAACAACGGTATTAATAATGTTTCCAGCGTCACTCCGTGTTTCTGTCCACAAAATAGTGCCGGTGTTATCTACCAAATTCAAATCAACGGCCAGTATTCCGGCTCCATCATCTCTGAATACCCATTGGAAAGTATACCACCCGGAAATCGTAATTTCATGATGATTGATAGATGCCAGATCGTTTCTCCTCGTAAAATTGGTATTGTTACTACCCCCAACCAGGATATTTCCAGCAACATTGGATGCTGTATGAAAAATAAAATCCTGGAGGTGGGAGCCAGCCTGGTCATTAGCTGCAACAGAAAGATCCCAGCCATAAGTATCTGCAGTTACCGCAGGGTCATCTAAATCCATATAAATATCAATCGATACCACATAACCCGTTCCGAAGTCTGTTGAATAACCTCCCAATCTGGTATAAGGCCCAATTAATTCAGGATTACTGCCAATGGTTGCACCTGTAGCAATTCCATGAGCAGTTCCTGAAGCTGAAGTTATTAAATCCGTACCGGAAATCACTCTAACCACATCTCCTCCATACGGCTGCCAATCTCCTGAATTGCTTCCTGAAGTAAATCCAGCATCTTCAAAACCCTGGTTATATCTAACGTCAACGGAAGTCGGTGGCGTCCAGCTAACTACCGCACCACATTCACCAGCATCATTATCCACCACAATATCATCTGGGCAGTCCACTATTGTCGGAATATTTTCCAAAACCGTAACGTCCACCGTACAGGATGTAGACTGCATGGCAGCATCTGTTGCTGTCAAAGTAATGGTATTAACCCCAAGGTCTCCACAACCAAAAGTCGATATATCCAGAGACAATGCCGGCGTTTCACAAGGATCATAGCTTCCACCATCGAGGTCTGAAGGGTTGATTGTCGCCACACCATTGGCATCGAGCAGTACTGAGAAATCACTGCCACAAACCGCCACCGGCACTACATCCACAGGCATTCCCGGTACTGTATAGCTGGCATCCAGCCATGGACAAATATCCACATAATCTGAAACGGGATTAGCCATTCCATCTGGATTTGCTGTTGGATGCTGTGGTCCTGTCACATCGCCCCACCAGTTGGAAGTGGCATCTACTTGCGGACCAGTGGACGTTACACCAAAATCATTGTTATAAATATCGTTGTTATTAATCACAACTACACTGGCATCACTACCATCAAATCCTACAGCCACACCTGTAGTGTTTCCGGATAAATTATTATTTTCAATGGTCACGTCATTAGCAAGATTCTGCCCTGCCGGGAAATATGTTGTTACCAAAATACCCGCTGAAGTTGACCCGTCTGAAGCGGCCACTCCAATATTATTGCTAATAGTACTATTGGAAACTGTTACATCTACACCTCCCGAAATATCCAGGGCATAATCCAGCCAGTTACCCATTCCCTTACCTGTGTACATGTTATTATGGTAAAGGCCACTGATAGCAGCACCGGAGATCACTCCATTTCTATAATGAACCCCAATACGACCGATTTGTGTGAACATACATCCTGTTACATCCACATTACCATCCTGAACCTGAACGGCAATCCCCAGATATGGGGAGGCACTGTGCTTGATCTGATTAAAGGCAATATTGGTGACTGCACCATCGTCTTTGAATCTAACCGCAGTATAGGTGTCCTTCCCTGTTGCGTCTATCGTCATTTCACGGATAGTTACATCCGTACCAGGTTCTGTAAGTATCCACGCACTCTGATCATTATCATGACCACCGGAAGCAGTATCGTAATTTGACCTAAGCGTTGTTGAGGCTTTACCAAGACCTTCAATAATTACAGATTTGTTTACCACTACCTGTCCGGGCTCAGTGAAGTCTGCCGGTAATATTCTAATAACATCACCGCCATCCGTATTGGTATCATCTATCGCTGCCTGAATGGACGGGAAGTAAAGACCTTCATCCACATTAAGTATCGGGAAGTCTCCGTCACAGGAGCCTGCCACTGGCTGGAAGCCTATATCGGCAGAGTCATCAGTACCATTTGTAAGGAAAGGTGTGGCTGTAACCAGACCGTTGTATTTATCAAAGATGTCAATCGGATCGGTTGTATCCCAATAGTTACAAGTAGCATCAACCAGATTCCCAGTCTTGTTCCATACACCGAGGTCTACATTTGTAAAGCTGTTATTATTGACCAAAACCGTTCCTGCACCATCGTTATCTTCAATTAATACGGCCACGGCATCTGAAGGATCTTTATGATCTACGATATTATTGAGATCATTATTGAATACTTCCGCTCCTGGAGTACGTCCTTCAAGACCAATACCATGTGCCCACAGACCTTCCAGATCTTTAATATCATTGCTCATGATATCAGCATTTGGTACAGATCCTGCACCTGAAGCACCAACACCTATCAGGATTCCATAGGCGCCTTTTCCACCGAGATTACCCGACACAAACGGCGCTGTACTTGCCCTGACTAATTCAATACAGTTTTCATTCAAAGAAACACCAGTCACATCATTTCCGGCATTTGTATCTCCAATGAAAATTGCAGATGCAGAGCCATTGGAGGAAGCCGGAACTTTCTCTCCGCCATGAATGTCATAAAACTGATTATCCGTAATTGTCAGCCCAATAACAGGATCGCTATTCGCTCTGACATATATTGAATGCGTATTACCGGTTTCTGCATTATTACCAATATGGTCTATGATATTGTTTTGAACAATCAAATTATCATAACCATTATTGTAGATGGCATAATTACCATCAGGGTTTGTAATATTAAACCCGTCAATGGAAACCCCGTCTGTACCAATCGTAACTGGTGTTGTACCATCAGCCGTTTGAATAAGTGCCTCTGCTGTTCTGGATTCCGTACAAGGCGCCACACCAACATTCGGACCTTCCAAGGTAACATCCTTATCTACGTCCAGGGCTCCGGTATAAGTACCTGGTGCAACGATAATAGTTTCGTTACCAGCACCCGTTGCATCATCAATAGCGGCCTGAATACTACAATAAGTCATTTGTGTAGTGCCGTCATCAAGGGTCACCGAAGTACCCAACTGAGCATCAATAATTCCATTGTCAGTAATCGGCATCATTGGCTCAATGACCATTCGTCTATCGATGTCATTGGCTGTGGTAGCCCCAAAACTATTGCCACTTTCGGCCACATTACACAAAATCGGGGCATTACCTCTACCAAAGTAGAACGCGGAAGCTCCGTCAGCCTGATCACCATCTCCTGAATCAATATAAGTATAATTTGCATTCGGGTGACCTCCCCCCTGTAACTGAAGGGCAACATCGTTATCATCAAGAATATTTCCGGTAACCGTATGATCTACACCTTCAATCACAATACCAAAACCTTCGCTAGTTGTTTTTCCCGGATTCAATTGCCTGTAACCAGAAACCGTATTGCCACTCACTGTTACTCCATTAGGAATATCAGCATATCCATCCGGATTGCCACTCTGGAAACTACGGCGGAATACCGCAATACCAGCATGGTCGCGGATGTTCATTCCCGCAGAAGCTGCAATACTTACTGTATTTCCAGATACAGTAACCCCTCCATTCGGGTTTTTGATCTCGATACCGAATCGGCCGTTATCTGTTACTGTATTGCCGGTAATAGAGTTGCTTCCTTCCGTATCCGTCAATCCCAGCACACCAATTCCATTGTCAACATTATCATGAATATTGTTACCTGTAATCGTCACGTCAGAAGCCGTACCATCCTGTAATTCGATACCGCAACAGTTATTATTGAACACTTCACAATTGGAAATAGTGATATTGGTCTTATGTCCATTCCAGATCACAATACCTCTTGAGCCGGAAACGGCATGGTTTGAAGAAGTTACGTTATCTATCAATACATTATCAATTCCCGAACCAACGCCACTCAGGTAAATACCTCCACGACCCTGGTTATTATCCAGGGTCACATGCTGCAGTATGAAATCATCATTGTTCAGACCAAAAATACCGCTACCATTGGAACCACTTCCAGTATAGTTTTGAATGGTCATCTGTTCAATGGTAATACCCGCCTGACCGGAAGCCAGGGTAATTCCGTTTCCGATTCCAAGGCCTGTTCCTTCGAGAACGGTCAATCCTTCACCTGCACCGGTAAGGGTCAGGTCTTTATGTACGGTTACATGTTCAGGATAAATCCCTGCACTGATCGAAATATGATGGCCATCCATTGTCATTGGCGCATCAATAGCTTCCTGGATGGTACAGAATTCCTCTCCGGTATCGGTATTGGTAACCAAAGCGTTGGTTCCAACCCCCATAGCGTCCCACTCATCATCCAGCCATGGACAGAAGTCCACATACACAGAAACAGCATCTCCTGTACCCGGACCCTGTCCGGAAGGACCACTTGCATCGCCCCACCAGTTACTGGTTGCGTCCACTTGCGGCCCCGTTGAAGTAACACCATAATCGTTACCGTAGATATTGTTGTTATTAATGACGGCTACACTAACATCATTTGCATCAAATCCAACAGCAACACCGGTAGTATTATCTGTCAATTCATTATTTACAATCAATACATTATTTGCAAGATTTTGGCCATATGGGAAATATGTAGTCACAAGAATACCTCCTGAAGTTGAACCATCGGTACTAGCTACACCTCGATTACCACTTATGATACTATTTGAAACAGTTACATTTACACCTCCGGAAATATCCAAAGCATAATCTAACCAGTCACCAACACCTTTACCCGTGTACATATTATCATCATAAATTCCACTGATGCTTGCCCCGGAAATCACTCCATTTCTATAATGAACCCCAATACGGCCAATCTGAGTGAACATACACCCTGTGACATCAACATTGCCATCTAAAACCTGAACTGCTATTCCCAAATATGGGGATGAAGAGTGTTTGATTTCATTAATAGCTACGTTTGTGAGAGATCCTGCATCCTTGAAAACAACGCCATATTTTGTATCCTGACCTGTAGCATCTAGGGTCATTTCCCTGAAATGTACTTCTGTGCCCGGGTCGGTATATATCCATGCCGCTGAAGTCACACCATGTCCGGCAGTCGTGGTATTGACATTGGAATGAACCGTGGTTGTCAATTTTCCCTGTCCTTCGATGGTCAAAGATTTGGTCACATGAACCTGGCCAGGCTCAGTGAAATTTGCAGGCAACACTCTGATTACATCATTGTCTTCAGTATTCACGTCATCAATGGCTGCCTGGATCGACGCAAAGTAAAGTGTTTTGTTGACATTGAGAACCGGGAAGTCACCATCACAAGCTCCGGTAGGCTGGAAGCCAATATCAGTAGAAGCATCTATTCCATTTGTCAGGAACGGACTGGCCGTAACTGGTCCGTTGTACTTAGTGTAAATGGTTCCTGGATCTGTTGTATCCCAGTAGTTGCAGGTCGCATCTACTACAGTTGTTTCCTTATTCCAGACACCCAGGTCGACATTGGTGAAACTGTTGTAATTGATCATCACCGTCCCGACGCCATCGTTATCCTCTACCAATACTGCCACTGCATCAGACGGATCTTTGTGATCAACTATATCACTCAGATCATTATTCAGTACTTCTGCTCCAGGGGTGCGTCCCTCAAGTCCAATACCGTGAGCCCATAACCCCTCAAGGTCTTTGATTTCGTTACGGAGGATATCTGCATCCACAACAGATCCGGTTCCGGAAGCACCGACGCCGATCAGGACTCCATAAGCTCCTTTTCCACCAAGGTTGCCGGAAACAAAATCTGCTGTACTGGCACGTACCAGTTCGATACAGTTTTCAGTAATGGAGGCTCCAGTAACATCATTATTCGAATTGGTATCTCCAATAAATATTGCTGATGCACTACCATTTGAGGTAGCAGGATCATCTTCTCCACCATGAATGTCATAGAACTGATTATCCATGATGGTCAAACCTGCAACGGCATCACTGTTTGCTCTCACATAGACAGCATGTGTATTGCCCTCCAATCTGTTGTTACCAATACTGGTAATAATATTGTTCTGTAAAGTAAGATTATCATAACCATTATTGTAAACAGCGTAGTTACCATCCGGATTGGTGATCGTGAATCCATCAATAGTCGCACCATCAGCCGCAATGCTGAATGGAATGGCACTTCCATCTGTCTGAACGATGGCCTCAGCTGTACGTGCTTCTGCGCATGGCGCAACGCCAACATTTGGCCCCTTCAGTATCACTCCTTTACTAACTGTTACTGTTTCAGAATAAGTTCCTACTCCTACTAAAATCATATCACCTGCATCGGTATCACCATCATCTATAGCTTCCTGTATACTACAGAAATACATATCTGTATCCACATTATAAACAGGGCCAACCTCCTGACCAGTAGCGAAGACATTATCCAGCCAAGGACAATAAGCCACATTATCACTTACCTCATTACCTAGTCCGCCCGGATTAGTAACCGGATGTAGAGGACCACTTGCATCACCCCACCAGTTACTGGTTGCGTCCACCTGCGGACCCGTTGAGGTAACACCATAATCGTTACCATAAATATTATTATTATTGATGGTAGCTATACTCGTATCTGTTCCATCATATCCAACGGCAACTCCGGTAGTATTATCTGTAATTTGATTATTAGTGATAATAGCTGTTGTACCACCACCAAAGAAAGTTGTAACCAAAATGGCTGCGGAGGTTGATCCATCGGAACTGGCAACCCCTCTATTACCACTAATTGTATTTTCACTAGCATTAACTACAGCACCTGCACTTATATCCAGTGCATAATCCAGCCAGTCTCCTGCACCTTTTCCTGTATAGGTATTGTCAGTAAAATTGGATCCTGAAATTCCTGTTCCAAAATATAGTACCCCTATTCTACCAATTTGGTCAAACATACTATTCGTCACATGTACGTTACCTGTACCAAAAGCAGCTAAGGCTACCCCGCCATATCCAGGGTATTGGATTTTAGTGAAGTAAACATTATCAATTGTACCAAACCCTTTTTGTCGAATGCCCTGATAAATATCAAATCCGTCACCATTTAAGGTCAGGTCCTCCAAATGAAACTCTATCCCGGACTGAACAAGAATAAACCCTCTGGCATCTCCTGAATTACCAGTACTCACTCCAGGTCTGAGAGTGGTAACTAATTTACCTTGCCCCATAAGGGTTATGGACTTATACACATTAACCTGGGCAGGTTCAGTAAAATCATTTGGAAGTATTTCGATGATATCTCCAGCCTGTGTATTATCATCATCAATCGCATTTTGAATGGTCGTAAAATAAAGATTCCTTGTTGCGTTGAGAATTGGAAATTCTCCGTCACAAGCACCTGAAGGCTGGAATCCAATTGCCGCCATACCGTCAGTTCCATCTGTCAGGAACGGACTTGCTGTCACCGGCCCTACGATCATACCTGAAATTGTCGTAAGATCCATAGTATTCCACCAGTTACAGGTACCGTCAACGACTAAACCGGTAACATTCCTGATACCTGCTTCAACAGAAACAAAGCTGTTATAATTGATTGATACTGAGCTGGCAGAGGCATTACCTTCCACCATGATGGCAGCAGCATCCAATTCCGTCTTATTATCCGTAAGGTTACTAATTGCGTTGTTTTGAACCATTGCATTTGGCGTGTCTCCTTCCAGCCCAATTCCATGTGACCACAAACCACCCAAATTGTCGATTTCATTATCAATAATTTGAGGCGACACGACCTGGCCGGCTCCTGTATAACCTACATTAATTATGATACCATACGCTCCTTTACCACCTTCATCCCATATTTGGGCACTGGCACTTACATTATTAATACAGTTACGCTGGATGGACAAACCTGTCACATCATTATTAGCATTAGACCAACCAATGCCAATAGCACTACCGCTACCATTATTATTTTTCGCTGCTGTTCCGGACAATGCCGGATCTTCTCCACCATGAATATCTGTAAACCTGTTATCCTCAATCTTAACTACACTTATAGCATTAGCATTCGAAGTTACAGCAATTGCATGTGTTGCGCCGGAAAGGGAATTATTTCCAACACTGGCAACGATATTGTTTTTCACCTCAAAATTACCATATCCGCTATTGACAATTGCATTTCCGCCATCAGGGTTGGTGATCGTGAAACCATCAATAGTCACGCCGTTTGCACCAACGGTAATAGGTGTTGTACCATCTGCTGTTTCGATTACCGCCTCATCATTTGGACGCGCACCTGAACATAATGGTGCAATGCTGGCGTTTGGCCCCTGAATGATCACTCCTTTTGTCACCATTAGAACTTCCGTGTAAATACCCGCATTTACGGTAATAATATCACCTGTATTGGTTCCTGCATCATCTATCGCTTCCTGAATACTGCAGAAATATTCTCCTGAAGGCATTACTTGTACAGGACCGGCAGGCTGACCTGTCGTAAAGACATCATCAAGCCAAGGACAATAAATCACATCGTCTGAAACAGAATTTCCAGTGGCAGCAGGGTTTGTAACAGGATGGTTTGGCCCTGTGATATCACCCCACCAGTTGAGCGTAGCATCAATATCTACTCCTGTGGTGTTGATAAGACCATCATCGTTATCATAAATATTGTTGTTATTCACGGTACCTGTACCTCCATTCTGGAAGAGAATACCGGTGGTATTATCATGAATACTTGTAGTTGAGATCGTTGCATTTCCTCCATCGACCAATACACCTGTAGTAGACATGGTTATTGAAGAAGGATTATCGTGTATATCGGCAGATGCATCAGCACCTTCAACGGAGATACCTACACCTGAGGATGAGATATCATTACCCTCCATGATCTCGGCAAATACCGTTGAACCATTTGTATTATCAGGGCTATCCAATACGCGAATACCATATGCTGTAGCCCCGGAAATAGTTGAGTTTTCAATTACTGCCTGGGTATTACCTGCATTAGAATTATACCCTTCATAATTATTGACAAAAATACCCGTTTCTGCCCCTGATATCGTATTGTCCTTAACCTGTACATCTGCAGTTTCACTACAATTCCAAACTTCAATTCCTTCCTCACCTCCTGTAATATCGTTATTTTGAACCAAAACATCCACACCAGAAAGAGAAGTTAATTTAATCCCCTGGTTGGTACTTTCATTGGCGGTTATGGTATTATTTTCAATGACAAATCTTTCCGCATCGCCTGAAGTTACATTGTGCCATATACCTATCTTATTAGAACTTACGGTATTATTACTAATAATGTTATCCGTGCCCGGTACTGGAGCCTCATCGTAAAAATTACCTGTTTGAATACCGACATTTACATTTGAGATACAATTTTCTGTAGCTTCAACATAAGCATTATAATGCATGATGATACCGATGCCAAATGATGCCGGCTGCAGGTTGTCTATCTTATTATGGCTTACAACTGTTCCGCCTGTGACGGTGTTAGGAAAATCTCCATAACTCGCAAAATCAATAGCAGAATACCCCAAATTCTGAATGATATTATTGGTGATCATCACATCCGAAATGCCATCATAAGCTGAAAGAGCTTCCACAGCATCAACATCGGCACCTCCGAAAACAACTCCACTTGTGAAATCAGGATTGTCTCCTTCAAAAGTAAATCCTTCGATAACCACATCAGACCTAAGTCCGTCAAAATACATCAGGTAAACGCCCGTAGCACTATACGGATCCGGATCAGACCGAGGTGCCATGATTACTGATTCATCAATGCGGGTATCCGTACACGGATCAACCCCATAATTATTTCCTCTAAGTTCAAAATGGTCTTTCGAAATAACTATTTCTTCTCTGTAAATTCCATCTGGAACAAGGATAATATCCCTTGAACCTGCAGTACCATTGGAATTATCGATCGCATCCTGAATCGTACAGTGATAGGTATCCTGTGACTGATTATAAATAGTCCCACTTACTTTAGTAGTAATATATGGTATATCATCCACAGAGATTTCCGAACCGGTGACTAGCCTTACATTGGCTCCATTTCCTGAAAAAGTATTCATTCCAAGGTTCGTTTCACAGATCGTAGGTGTATTACCACGACCGAAATAGTTTGGAGACTGGCCAGCGGCCTGATCCCCATCACCAGCAGGATAATTCGCATTTTCATGGCCACCACCCTGCAACTGAATACCTATATCGTTTCCGTTTAAAGTATTACCACTAACCACATGTTCTACACCTTCGACCACAATCCCAAACCCTTCCGCAACAGGACCAGCATGCATAAATCCTGTTACTGTATTACCAGTCAAGGTAACGCCAAAAGGAATATCAGGACCTGAAGTTCCACCTAAAACAGCCCTTCGGAATACTGCAATACCAGCATAATCTCTATCATTTGCAGCTCCCGTATTAGTCACTGTATTATCAGTTACATTTACATTTCCATTCGGATTTTTGATCTCAATTCCAAACCGCCCGACTCCGGTAACTGTATTATTGTGGACTACTGCATTGCTCATTCCTGTCAGCCCCATGCCACTGTCCCCGGCGGTCACATCTACAGTGTTTCCTGAAATAGTGACCATATCTGCTGTACCATCCTGTAATTCGATTCCACAGCAGCTGTTATTGGTCACCATATTGTTGGTAAAAGTGATATTTTCTTTCAACCCATTCCAGATCACAATTCCCCGAGCTCCAACGGTATGGCCACTGACCATGCTTTCATTGATCGTCACTCCATCAACGGGACCATTAGCATAAAATCCTGAACCATTTGTATTATTCAATAAAGCCACTTTGTCTACCAGAAGGTTATTGTTACCTCCGACTCCATAAATCCCAGCATCCAAATTACCACTTGCACCATTGAAATTCTGGACGGTAAGGTTCTTGATACTTATACCAGTAATACCATTATTTATTTTGATACCACTTCGAGAACCTGCACCAGTTCCTACCGGTGGCAACCCTGCTCCGTCAATAATGTACAGGGACTTATCTGTGGTAACCCCCTGAAGGGTAATATTCGGTACATCAATGACAACGCTCTGATTATACGTTCCATCCTGCAAATTAATAATATCGTTTGCATCAGCGTATAATACAGAATTCTGAATGACATCGATCTTTGTGTAAGGAATAGAAGGGATGGTAAAATTATTAACATATTGATTACCCGCTCTATAAATTACTTTTCCTTTCTTACTAACAGATCTTTCTTTATGAAACATTTGAGCTTCGACTTCAAATAAAGTTGCATCAGACACACCTGTTAAGGCAGCACCATTATAAGAAGAAGAGGTGATGTCCAGTCTGAATGCCGGATCTACATTACTCAAATTAATAATCGCACTTGCGGAAGTCATGAAATCATTAGCACCAAAGGTAAATTGTCCGTTGGTCGGAGTGGTTCCGCCAAAACTGACATGGGTACCATTATTTTCAAAAGTATTACCAGACACGCTGAGCCCTGCCTGGTAATCATCAAGATTGAGCCCTGTTCTTGAATTTTCGATCTGGTTGTTCAAAATATTCACCGTACTTCCGGCACCATTAATATATATGGCGTTGTTCCAGGTTTTATGACCACTGAACAATCCGCCTGAATCATCTCCGGTAAAGAGATTATTGGAAATAGTCTTTACTCCTGCACCCGCAGAGCTTAAAATAGCCCGGACATTGGTGCCTGCAGCACTTCCGTTCCTTTCAAAAATAGTATTTGTTATCGTCGCTTCAGCACCACCGGCAAGAAGCACCATATCACCTGCGACAGCATCATCTCTTTCGACTTTAAATCCGTCGATGACTACCGTCTCAGAGGTAGTTACATTAATGGTACTGTTTAAAAGAATCGACTCCGTAATGCGAACGCCACTACCCGGGGTACCGACATTTGCTCCTTGAATGGTAAGCCCTTTATTGACCGTTATGGCTTCCATATATGTACCGTTACTCACTTCAATAACATCACCGTTATCCGTATCCACATCATCAATTGCTTCCTGGATTGTACAGAAGATCTCTCCCGTCATCAGATTCGTCACCTGCTCCGGTACATTACAAGGCAACAAAGGGATAACCAATCCAAGTGCCGGATCATCAGCCTGGTGGTATACCTTGGCTTCAATGGCGGGACGTGTTGTCGCATTAATTAAATTTCCATCAAATGTTACTGCTGTACCATCCACATCAAAAGCATTGTTGATCAATTTGATGTAATCACCTGTTTGCCCATCAAGGTCCAAATCGTTAGCATCTGTATAACCATCAGCAACCGGAACATCCACCAAGGCAGCATTGGCATTTTCGATAACCAAACCATCTGTTCCTCCGGTTACGGCAACTCCGGTGCCTAATTCAAGTCTCACGTCAGCATGACCGGTACTGGAAGGACTATCCAATAAATGAATACCGGTACCAGTTGAGTTGGGACTAATACTTATTCCACTCACATGGGCATGAGCTCCATTACCAGCATCCGAATTATACCCTTCATAATTATTCAGGAATAACCCCTTATTTACGTTGCTGATCATGCCTCCGGTGATGGAAACAGGTGAATTGGCATTGACATTCCATACTTCGATTCCCTGAGAAGCAATAGTAATACTTGTTCCATCGATATTATTGTTGGTTACAATACCTACAGCATCAGACAAAGAAGAAAGGAGAATACCATCCCAATCTGTTTCATTACCATCAGCCACGCCAGAAATATTATTATTCGAAACCGTTAAAGGAGCTGGATTACCGGTATGCAAATTATAAAAGATCCCTCTTCTCCTGGTCTGGATAGTATTACCATCAATAACCTGGTAATCCGCTGTTCCTGGATTTGGATCATGGAAGTTCCCTGTCTGCACACCAATTCTGACATTCATCATGGTATTATTGGTAATGCGGGTATATTGATCATTGTAAATTAATACACCACCACCCCAGAAATTTATATCATTTCCAGGATCGAGATAAGTACCAAGATCCTGAAACTTATTACAATCAACCAAGTGCCCCGATGTAGCCGGTGCACTATAAGATGATCCAAAAATTGTTACACCAAAGTAAGTCAGGTTTTGAATAATATTATTCTCAACGGTTAAATTTTGTACATTATCCACATATACAGTAACCGCTTCAGCCGCGTCAAGGTCAGCGCCATTTGTTCCGATGATACCGCTACTTAAAGCAGAATTATCTCCATCAATCAAAAACCCGGCAATGGTAACATTACTTGCCTGAACTTTGATGATCTCTCCAAAAGGTGATGAAGTGGCCGGATAGATTATTGCTTCATCAACTCTGGAGCCAGTACCGCAATTACTCGCATTTGGTCCAAGGATGATTAGCTCTTTATTTACAATAATATCTTCAACATATGTTCCATCTCCAACTTGAATAGTATTTCCATCCACGGTCAATGGATCATCAATAGCATCCTGAATAGTACAATAACTAGTTCCTATAGAAGAATTCTGAACTGTTCTTTCGGCAGCACCTGTACTCGTCGTTGTACAGTTTAAATCTGCACACCACGGTTCAAAATCAACATTACCCACAACTGCATCACCCAAACCACAAGTATTGTATGGCTCATTGTACGGTCCACTTACATCTCCCCACCAGTTATCATCTGCATCGATTGGAGCGGCAGCATCCGTCATATTTATCAACCCTCCATAGGCTGAACCGTCAGCCCCTGAGTATTGCTGTACATTCCCGGAGATATTACACCCTTCCACCAATACCATCAGAGGTGTATCATTATCTTTTCCCGGTTCTCCAATACGAATCCCCCTTTCATTTCCTGTAATCGTACAATCAGTTATTGACACCCCGCTTACCGTAGCCGGGTATGTTCCATACGTTCCTCCATCATCTCTTGCCTTTACCGTGATACCTACACCCTCTTTTGCTTCTGCGATAGCATTACCCGTAATGGTACAACCATCGAAAGTCAAATTCTGATAAGTTCCATCTTTGAGGTTTATGTCAATTCCTGCCTTCCATGGGGTGAAGTATGAACAGGCAGAATAATCCGCTGCAATAGCACCATTATTGGTGAAATTACAATTTGTAAAAGTCGCCTCTTCCAGTTTTTCTGCGTAGATCCCTTTGCTAAGGTTTCCATTAAAGTCCGTATTGGTAACAGTTACATCGGAGACGGTGCTCATATCCACACCATCCACCTTTTTCTGTAAATACCATCCATATGTCAGGCTTGAAAAGGCTGAATTGATTATTTCAAGATCTGTAAGTGAAGAAGTAAGGTCAACATAAAGTCCACGCTCCTGTTCTGTACATGGATTAGTCGCTGTTCCTAATACATGGACATTTTCCATTTTGACAAAGCTCACCATTGTCCCTGTACTCATGGTAAAGGTCCCTACCGAAACGCCAGCTTTCCCAACTGGCTGGATTCTAAGGTCTTGCAACAATAACGGGTCAGCAGCCGAAACACCTGATGCCATAAGGTCTACTACCCCATCGGAGCCACCTGTCTCAGTAATAATGGTACCACCGATTCCACTGCCAGCTCCAATTATTTTAACATGCTCGGTAACATCTACATTTTCTGTAAATGTTCCGGCATAAACATTAACCGTAATACCCGATGCCGCATAATCAATCGCCGCCTGAATGGACATATCCACCGCTGCTGTATTTTTGGGAGCAACGAAGTGATCACCTGTAGCTATCTCTTCCACATAGGTAAATGGTTGATAACTACCATCTGCTGCAAGTGCCTGATCCGCAGCATCCAAGGCAGCTGACAGACTCGTATAATAGAACTTCGAAGTGGCTATGCCAACAAAATGAGTATACGTCATGGGTAAAGTCACTCCTGTAATGGTACCTCCATTAGTTCCTATTTCCTCATATACTGCAGGGTTTTCTGCAATGCTTACCGTACCGTCAATCACTATTGATGAAGACCCTGGCGTGCAATACGTACTGGTGAAAATTCCAACACCTGCCCCGAAGGAACCAAAAGTATTTCCACTGGTGGTAATATTAGTGATTGTCACATTATGGCAATCGGTAATTGACACCCCATTTCCACCGTTATTGGTAGATATAATATCTGTTAAAATAATATTGCTTGCACAATTCAAGGCGATCCCTGTGCCTCCATTTGAATTAGTGGTTGTATTTATTATGGTCAGGTCATCATTATCGGAAGACGACTGATGAATACCAAATGTCCCGGCGCCCTCCACGGTAATATTTTCAATGGTTACATCAGGACTTTGAATGGAAACCCCATAGGACCCAGAGGTGGAAGTCAACGTAAATCCTCCACCATCCAGGATTATTTCTTTGTTCAAAGTAACTTGACCTTCTGTAATATTATCCCGCAACTCAATATCATCGCCCGGCGTGGCTGCTGCCACAGCAGCATTGATACTGCAATAAGTCAGGCCAGAATTATTATTAACTACCGGCCCTTCGACAATCACATCACACATTGTAGCATGTGAAAGTCCGGCAGCATCCACAACGGTCAACATAACCTGTTGAGTACCAATATCCCCACAGCCAAATGCTGTTGCCGGGCTGGTTTCTGAAACAACGCTGCAATTATCCGTGCTGTTACCGATTAAAGCATCTGCTGCCAACGAACCATTACCGCTGCCATCCAACTGAACTGTCGGGGCCGCAGGACAAACTGCCGTTGGATCTTCATTATCTATCACCTCTACGTCAAAACTGCACATATCCATATTTTCACCATCATCTACAGCCCAGGAAATTGTAGTAACCCCTAAGTTGAGTTGAACGCCATCAAGACTGCCATAATTAGTGCCTGTAGTTGCACCTGAAAGCATGTATGAATAAATCAACACTCCGCAATTGTCTGTGGCCGTAGCATCAAATTCAGTCCCTGAGACAGTATAATAACAAAACCCCGGATCAACATTTTTACTATCATTCCCAGGGCAGGCAATGACAGGAGGGGTAACATCATGTACTATTACATTGAATGAGCAGGTAGCGTCATTGCTATATATTGAACCATCTGTATTAGTGTAAGTTACTACGGTAGTTCCCACATTAAAAACATTACCTGATACAAAGTTACTGGTTACAGTATTTGAACAGTTATCATTTGGCGTGGGAGGGGTCCAGAAAACCTGCTCATTACAATTGTCATCTAAATCATCCACTTCAATATCTGAAGGGCAACCGGAAAAACTTGGATCTACATTATCCCTGACCTCGATAGTAAAAGAACAGGTACTCACTACCCCTTCAGCTCCGTCATGCTCTTCGTAAGTAACAGTTGTTATTCCTTGTGGGAAGATTCCACTGTTGGTTACAATGGCAGGATGCTCCTGAGAAACCCCATTAAAGAAGAGCTCCAGGTGATTCCCTGCTCCCGGAGAAGGGGGCATCCAGGAATGTGAAGCAAAACAAGCTGTAGTTATGGTGTTTTTCACTACATCAGGTGGGCAAGATATAGCCACCGGAGGAGGTGAAAGAGGAGTATATCCTGTTTCATTTTGCATACTTGAATACATAGGCAAAGCATTAAATAGGTCTCCATAATACCATTGACCAACATCTTTCGCCTCTTCGCCACCCTGAAGGTTCTCCGGGTTCTCGGCAAAAGCTGTTACAAGCATCACAAAAATCAAAATTGTGGTAAATACGAAACGCTCCGAAACTGACTTGACAAATTGTAAAGTTGGTGAATTCATACTGGGTTATATTTTAGGTCGATTTTTTAAACAGAAACTACCAGCACATCCGATTGAGGACGGCTCTATTGTTGAATTTTTAATATCAAAGTCTGTAGGATAACTTGAGGACACTGAATCAAATGCGGTAAGACTTTCCTGAAAAAAACCTGCATTCAGAATCGAATACATAATTTTGGAGAGTGAATTCAGAATAAAAACCTTGCTCAAGAAGTATTTGTACTTTTGAGGATTTTTACTAATAAGTTTTAGGCCTTTCTGCACAACGCTGGCAGTATTAGTAATTGTAAAAACTACTAACTCATTCATGAATTATAATTTGTCATTATTTGATCCACACCAAATTTTCGAGCAGATAATAATACTACCCGAAAAAGAGTGAAAAGCACTGAATTAGGTCATCACCTTGAAAATTACAGAGATTTATTGTGCTACGGGAAGATTCCTTTTAGATGAGTATTTTTTCCTTTTAAACAGCACACACAGGCATCTGAAACAAAATTTCAAATCCACTATGTTTCAGAAAAAGCATTTACAATTATTTAGATTTTAAAATTTTTATTTGGTCAAATACCTTTTTCTTAAAACTTTCACCAATTGGAATTTCTTTGATTTTGTTCTTATTCTGAATGTAAATTGTATGGTGATCAAAACTTGAAACGTACAATAAATTGACCGCATAGGATCTGTGGCATTGAATAAGCGTTTCCTCATGAGAAATTTGCTTGAGCACATCACCCAGATTAGACGAAACCACATGCCGGCCTTTAGTCATGAAGATCTCAGTTTGGCTACCTGCCGCCTGGAGAAAAGAAATGTTTTCCAATCTGATTTTCAGGTACTTTCCATTTTGCTTAATGAAAAAGAAATCATCAGGGCCATTATCTGAGAGCTGAATTTGCGTAGACTTATTATCATTTTTTCTTCCAAAAGTAAAAAAGGCAAGATCTATAGCCACCTCCAATTGAGCTTTGGAAGCCCCTTTATTCAAAAAATAATCAGGTAAAGCAGCCTTAGCCTTTTTTAAAGGTATCTCATTTTCATTTTCAGCATCCACAATAAAAATCAATGGAAGGTTGTAGTCTCTTTTTATGGTGCGAATAATATCCACCCCACTCTGGTTACTATTACCAAAAGAAAAAGCGGATAGAATTAAAGACGGAACCGAGTTCTTTATATTATGAAGGACTTCATCAATTTCACTAAACGGTCCCATTACTTCTTCTCCCAAATCTAAAATTTGGTTTCTAAGGGTATTCGCATTTTTCAAATCATCATCGAGAATTAAAATCTTCATCTGTCAGGGTATTCGGGAATATGGGTTAAACAAATACTAAAAGACATCCTCTGTCAAACAAAAATGCAATAATACTGCTATACCACTATTGCATTAAAATATTGTGATCACTCGAAGCTGAAACCGGAAAGGAATAAGTCCGTTCCAATACTCACCTCAAATGAAATTTAAACAACTTTTTTGAATAATTCTACAGAACGGCTTTAACCCGGGCATTATAAAAACACATTAAAAATACATGCATTTTTACAACTACAATTCTTAAATTACCCCAGAGGTTAAAAACCTGGGCTGGTCATTAAAATTTTCTGATTCTGATGTGAAGTTTTAAAAAGTTTAGTTAAAAGGTGGTAACCTATAGAAAAAGAAAAATGTCTTGAAGTCAATGTGTTCGGATACCTCACAAATCAGAAAAAAACAGCAACAAAAATACCTTATTAATAAAGGTAAACCAAAGTTACAAATAAATTATGCATAAATCTAGTACACCTTTTAAACACCATTTTTTTCCTTTTAAACCCAGATTTAAGCAGCCTGAATACTTATATTATAATAAATTGCAATTTTTATTCAAATATTTTTTTCTTCCCTCTATTTGTTTATCCAAACTGAATCCCCCGAAAACAGCAATAAATCCGAATGCTTTACCTTTTCCAAAATATTAAAAGTGAAGAAAAAATTGGAGTATTTCAGTAAGGAAAAAAATGAAGGAGTAACAGTCACTTTTTTATCCCCCCTTCCGCTTACTAAAAAACATCTTAACCCAAAAAAATGGCTTGACCAACTGACCTCTTAAATCAAAGTCATTATACATTTTGGAGAGGACCTCCAGAAATTTTTTGTTGCCTGCTATGATAGTCCCTAATAAATTGACAATCGGGACTACCCGCATCAGGGTTTGAAGGCGGTAGCTCAGTTTCATTTCCGAACCGAGTACCCGTGCAACTCTTATATCGTATTCCTTCATATATGCTTCAGAGAAGTCATTTTTTTCAAAACAATCCCTGGCTTGTTCCGCAGCGATGAACCCACTGTAAAAAGCATGGCCTATCCCCTCTCCTGTCAACGGATCTACCAGATGGCCGGCATCTCCCACCAGCATAAACCGTTCTCCGGAAATATGCCTGGACTTTGACCCTAACGGTAATCCATATCCTTCCAGTTTGCCGACCATTTCAGCATTTTTAAACCTTTCGGATATTTCCGGGTGGGAATCAATTACTTCAAAAAATGATTTTTTTAAATTTATTGACCTCTTTTTTACAAAATCACTCCTCATTCCAAGCCCGACATTAGCGTTTCCATCAGGAAGTGGGAAAATCCAGAAATATCCAGGTGTCAATTGTTTTAGGAAATGCAGTTCGATGAAATTATCCTTTTTAAGTCCTTGAACATTCTTGAAATAGGCCCTTACAGCCCCGGCATGATGAGCATTCTCTTTCTCTATACCTGCAATTTTTCGGGTGAAAGCAGAATGAGCCCCATTGGCTACCACCAGGATCTCGGATTTGACAACAAAACTTCCATCGGCATTCTTTACGGTCCAACCATCTTCGGATTTATCGAATTCTTTAACTTCCACCCCTTCCCGAAACTGAATATTCTCCCGCCGTTTCACTTCCTGGATCATGAAATTGTCGAAATCCACCCGCTTGCAAATGTAACCGGGAGCATTCTTTTCGTCGCGGACGTAATTGGGTTTAAAAGGAATATCCAGGACCTTTCCATTAGGAACTGCAAAAGCAATGCCCCAAACATCGGTATGTGTAGGTTGATTTCCAAACCGCAGTAAAATATCGGGATCGAGTCGGTTTAAAAGCGTTGTCACCTTTCCACTAATAGCATCCCCGCAAACTTTATCCCTCGGAAAAATCGCCTTATCGACCAAAACACTGGGAATCCCCATATAACTCAACTTTAAAGCTGTAGCCACTCCTCCCGGCCCTGCACCAACAATACATACTTTTGTTTTGATCATGGATTCTTTAGTTTGCCGACAAAAATAATAGAAAATGGTTGCTGGTTACAAGTTTCTGGTTACAAGTTTCTGGTCATTTTATCTCTGCGGAACCCTGCGCTTCTCCGTGGCACTCTGCGGTACAACCCTCTGCGCCCTCTGCCTCCTCCTCATTTAAAAAAAAAATTTCCTTAAATTCCAACCATAGAAAAAACCCGGCATCTTTAGAACAACAAACGAATTCAAACGGACAACTTGAAAAACTTTATTTCACCTGAAGAACTCGAGCTGATCAATAAATGCCTGGCAGGAGAAAGAAATAGCCAGCAAATATTATATCAGAAATACGTCAATGCCATGTACCACACCGTGGTAAGGATGGTAGGTAATTCCGAGGACGCAAGAGATATTATTCAGGAAACTTTTATAAAAGTTTTCAACAGCCTGGAAACCTTCCGTAAGGATTCTACTTTGGGCGCCTGGATCAAAAGAATTACTATTAATTCTGCCCTGAATTTCCTGAGAAAGGCGAAAAGAACCCAAACAATGCCCTTTGAAGACAACTTCAATGAGACGCCCATGGAAACCGAGGAAGTGAAAAATATTAGCATGAAAACGATCCACAATGCTATAAAATCACTTCCGGAAGGATCGAGAATGGTGCTGACGCTTTTTCTGCTGGAAGGTTATCAACACAAAGAAATAGCCAGCATTCTCGGGATTACGGAATCAACTTCAAAAACCCAATATCGAAGAGGAAAACTCTTACTTCAAGAAAAACTAAAAACCTTTAAAACCATTTGAACCGGATGAGAGTGCAGAATGCATGGTGATGAGTGATGATTTTTGAATAATAGATATTTCCAGAGGAGAGCTAAAACGCTTTGAACAACTTGAACAAAATTTAAAATGGACGCACTAGAAAAACATATTCGTAAAAATCGCGAGGAACTGGACCGGATAGAAACTCCGGACATTTCCGGAATGTGGAATGAAATTGAGCAACACATTCCTGGAAAGCAGAATAAGCGCAGTGCCTTGATCATTGGTCTTCGACGTATTGCGGTTGCAGCCTCGTTCATGCTTATCGGTGGGTTTGCTGTATGGATGTTTATGAACCAGCAAAACTCCAAAAACAACACCCTGGCCAAGTTTTACCCCGAACTTTTGGAAATGGAAAACAACTATGTTCAAACGATTTCCCAGAAAGAGGCCAGCATTCCTTTTGACAGCCTTGACCAGTTCCTGTTCGAGGAAATTCTCGATGAATTGGCAACCCTTGAAGATATGAAAGCGACAACCCTTGAAGATCTTCCCCAATATTCAAAAAATGAAAGAGTGGTTAACGCGCTTATGAAATATTACGAAAGAAAAATTCAAATACTTGAAAGATTATCAAACGAATATCAAAAAAGCAAACGTCATGAGAAGAAACGTGAAATTCAAATTTAAATTAATAGGAGTTCTCGCCCTCCTTGTGCTTATGCAGGCGGCAGGGTTTGCCAAAGAATATAAATCTAAAACCATAAGCAAAACCCTGGATGCCAAGCCCAATATTTTCGTTTTACACAAATACGGCCCATTACAGGTTGAGGCCTCTACGGATGGCAAAGTACATTTTGAAGCTACCCTCACCTTTGATGCCAATAGTGAAGCTGATGCCAATGAAGTTTTCGAACATTTTGACATAAGTGTTGGGGAAGCAGGAAATGAGATCGTTCTCGAAACAGAATTTGATGTACGCAGCTGGAACCAGTCTTTTGGCTCTATCTCCATCAAATTCAGTGATGGTCAGAAAGTAAAAAACATCAGTAAATTAAAGATCAATATGGTCGTCAAGGTTCCGAAGATCGAATATCTGAAACTCAAAAACAAGTACGACAAGATCAAAGTACTTAACAGCCTTGATCACGACCTGGAAGTAGTACTGTACGAAGGACAATTGAATACAAAAAATGTCAATGGCAAACTCAACCTTTCCCTCAAGTATAGCCAGGCTGAATTGGGAAATTTCAATCAGGCAAAAATTGAACTGTACGAATGTACCCTAAGTCTCGGCAATGGTAAACAGGCCAACATCAACAGTAAATACAGCCGCTGGACACTGGGAAGTGCTCATAGTCTTATAGTGGATGCCTATGAAGGAAAAGGAGAAGCAGGCATAATCAAAGGCCACCTTGAAATGAATAGTAAATACTATCGCTTTACAGCCTCTGAGTTTGAAACGGCCAATGTAAGCATGTACGAAGGTTGTTTTACCGCACAAAAAGGAAAATCCTTTAAAGGCCAAAACAAATACGGTTGTATCAATATTGATCACATCGACGACATCGATCTGGAAAGTGCCTATGAAACTGATGTAAACGCTACGAGTATCGGAAACCTGATCGTCCAAAACGGGAAATACAGCAATTTCAAAACCGACAAACTGGAGGGAAGTATCAAAGCCAATACCTATGAAGGGTTTATTAAAGTAGGCATGGTTGGAGAAGGTTTCTCCGGAATTGATTTTGAAAGCAAATACACCAACCTTGAAGTGGGCATTCCTTCTTCCGTAAAATACAGACTGGATGGAGATATGCAGTACACGGACATCGATTATCCCGAAGATCGTTTTGATACCCGGACCTACATTGAAAAGAACTCAAAGATTACCATAAGTGGTAAAATCAAAGGAGCAACCGAAAGCAGTCCCTTGATCAAACTCAAAGCCTACGAAGGCAATATAAACCTGGATTAATTTCCGAGTTAGAAATCACCTGAAAAAAGAAAAGGCAGGCCTCTGAAAGGAGGTCTGCCTTTTTAAATAATATGATACAAGCATTAATTTTTAAATATTCTTTGCCGTCCGATCTTTCCGTCCTGGATCAGACTTACGAGATATACTCCATTCGGTAATTGCTTGTCAAGGTCAAATTCCAGGGTATTCATACCTTCATTGACATCAACCGTTTTTTCTTCCAAAACAACTCCTTTCAAATCTGTAACCTGGAGGGTAACTTCACCTGAATTATCAGAATGGAAATTTATAAACAACTTCTCTGTCACTGGATTAGGATAGGCTGCAATTTCCACCGGAGGTTCCTCGGCTGTATTGTGTAAAGCAGTAACGCCATGTGGAGTCATAAGAAAAACATTGTCCTGCATAGCAGCCACTCCGGTATTTTCCATGATTATGTCCTTAAACCTCGTTTGTTTAAGTTCAGCTATTTCTTCCTCACTGAAGGCCGGATCATTTTCATAATAAAAACGATCTCCATCCCTCAGAGAGCGGAACTGTCGTTTCATAATGGTCATCACTGTTTCACCGAAGAGCGCACTCTCCATGTGATTCTCTGCCAACATGCCCACCCAAGGGTCTATATTATTAATATCTCCGTAAACGCTTTCAAATACCTGATTCTGCCATGGATTTACACTCAGTTCATGAAACCCTTCCAAAGCAGGCAATCCAAAATCGGTACGAATCGTATTGTAATCCGAAAGTCCTCTTTCCCGGCCACGGGTAATATTGAGCACTGCAAGATCTAAGTCCGCCAAAACCCGGAGGGCCAAACAGGAAATTCCTGAGGTCGTGAACCAGTTTACAATCAAAATCCTGTTCTACCTGAGTAGCCATTCCAATCAGGAAGGGATCCACCCCTCCGCTTTCCACCAAAACGATGGGATTGAAAAATGCATTTCTCAACAGGATATTCCCCGCCGGAATAAGGTTTCCTTCATTATTCATCCGAACAATAGTGCTGTTTACCACGGTATGACCATAACGATAGGCAGCCACGGAAAAAACATTCATGATCCCCGGGTTTACAAGGGCATCATATCCATTATATTCCGGAAGATGGACCCCCAGCGTAGGCAACCACTCTTCATAAACAATGGCCTGAATTTTCGCTCCGATGATTCTTCTGGACCCGCTGGTAAATTTGTTCATCATCCCAATCTGGATGCTTCTTCGATGATTTCATCACAAACACGGTTGTGTTCCCGAACCCATAAGGTGTGAAAAACCGTCAGGTTGACATTTTCATTAGCCCTTAAATCCCCGGCGACAAACCATCGGGTGAAGTAGGGATTTGCCATAGCCATAAAAGGCGCATCAGGATCTACCGGACTACCGGCCTCATTGGTCGTAGTATTGTATGGCAGCAAGTTCCCTGCGGAAGTCTTGAGTTTTCCGTCCTCAAAAGTACGCAGCCAGTTGGCACGTTCTATATCAGAACCATAGACTGCAGAACCATCAATAAAGGCAGAAATAGCGTTAGGGAAAGCCCGAGGGTTTCCGGGGTCTGTTCCTGAATCTTCCGTATACGCCGAACGCTTCACATGCATGACCTTGTTACCTGTACCAAGAGGGTCAAAATAAGGATCTCCTTCCGGAATGTGAACCTCAATTTCCTCTTCTTCAATTTCCATCACCAAGGTAATGTCATGATCGATAAATTGACCCCAGATGAATGCGTAATCGCTTAATTCCAGTACATCTGGCAAAACGCCATCCTGATTAAAGATCGAGTTACTGATATGGCGTGCGTTTGGACGATCATAACCACCGGGTTCGGAAACCTGGTCAGCAAATCCATTCGTTGTTAAAAACAATTGGGGGGTTCCCACTGCACCCCATTCGGGATGTTGGAAATTATTACCGGTACCATCGTAAGTGCGAATCTCCTGTGCCTGAGACAGGTTCATACCAACCCCCAACAATAAGATCAAAAGGGAAAGTAGATTTTTTTTCATAGGAAAACGATTTGTTTTTTTAAAATCAATTTTAAACCATCAGCAATAGTGCTGGCAGCGATTAGTAAATGAATTTCAGATGAAATATGTAAACCGATATAGCAGATGCCAGCCAATTTATCTCTGGCCCTGTAAAAAGGAAGGAGCAACTCAAAGCCTGTGGTAGCAATTACCGCAGGTTACAAAGAAATACAAAAACACCATTAATTCAATAAATCAAAATATGTTGTACAACAGGTATTGGAATGAAACCCTAAGAGTGGATTACTCAGAGAGCAAAAGCAGGCTTTATGAAGCGTAATTTGATAGGAAAACAATTAACCCAAGGAACTGATCTTTTTTAACTTTTCGAGCTGTAGAATACCAATTTTTCTCCGATGGATCTCAATCAGTTCCTCTTTGGAAAATTCTGAAAGAATACGGATAGCATTGGCAGGAGTCATATTAGCCAGAGCGGCTATTTCAGCCCTTTTGAGTTGTACATCAAGCGTGATCCTGTCTTCCTGTGGTACCGTAAGTGTCGAGTAAAATCAAAAGCGCATCCGCTAATCTTCCTCTGAGATGTTTTTGAGTTAAGTTGATCATGCGCTGATCTGCCTTTTCTACTTCCCGTGAAAGCATTTGAACTACCTTGAGAGACAGGTCATTATTGTTTTTTACAACTGCAAGGAAATTATCACGATCGAGGATACAGACACTGCACTGTTCCAGGGCAATTGCCGTACTGGCATAATTCTTTTCCAGAAGAAGTGCTTTTAATCCAATGAATTCGACAGGTTTTTTAAGTGCAACAATGGGGTTATTCTCCACAATTCCGGAGCGAACGATCTTTACTTTTCCGGAGCGAAGACAGAAAAGACCCCGTGAAGGATTTCCTTCTTTAAAAAGTACACCTCCCGGCTCAAACTCCTCAACCCTTCTCCCACTATTCAGAATTTCCAGTTCCTCATAGGAAAGATCGTTAAATAAAGACATTCGCTTTACCCAGCAATTCATACAGGTATTTTCACCGGATTCAGAGTAAAGATCACATGGTTGAGGACTTTCCATTCTATTTTTTTGTTAAAACAAAAATAAGGGGTTACTTGAAATAATAAAAGTTGCTTCCTCTTTGATTAAAAATTTATTTCATCTGAGGAACTAATCTGAGTGAGTATTGTTTTTAATATCTCCCGCTTAAACACCCTTAATATGATTGCCAGAACAATACGTCTGTATCAAAATTCTTTTTCCGGTCTTTCCAAGGATGTCTGGATTCTTACCCTGATCTTTTTTATCAATCGGTCGGGCACCATGGTACTGCCTTTCCTCACCATCCTGATGACCACTTCAAAGGGATTCACCCTGCAGGAGGCAGGATTTATGATGAGTGCTTTTGGCATGGGCTCTGTGGTTGGCAACAACCTCGGCGGAAGACTGACAGACAAATCCAACCCTTATCCTATTATGTTTTGGTCCCTGTTCATTAGCGGGCTCGTTTTCATCTCCCTGGTTTTTATCGAAACACTTATCGGGTATTGTTTGGTATTGTTTGTATTAGCCAGTATTGCCGACGCTTATCGACCGGCGAATAATGCGGCATTGGCTTTTTACAGTAAACCAGAGAATTATACGCGTTCCTTTGGATTGATCAGGATGGCCGCCAACCTAGGGTTTTGCAGCCGGCCCGGGACTTGGTGGGGTTATTATAGCCGGGTTTGGATACAATGCGCTTTTCATTGCAGATGGAGTTACCTGCCTGCTTGCAGCATTCTCCATTTTGTTTTTTCTGGACCCCAAAAAAATTCAGGAAAGCAAAACGCAAAAACAGCAGGAGGAAATCCTGGCCGGAAAACCTACAGGAATTAACCCTGGACGAGATAAAATCTTCCTGATTTTTGTTGTGTTAAACTTTTTCACAGCAATTGCTTTTTTGCAATTGTTTTCGACCATACCTGTTTTCTTTAAGGACATCATCACCTATTCTGAAACACAAGTGGGATTAGTGATGGGTTTTAATGGATTATTGATAGCCCTTGTGGAAATGCCTTTGGTTTATACCATTGAAAATAAGCATGAAAAAATGAAGTTAGTGGGAATTGGGGCTATTTTATTCGGATTAGCATTCCTACCCTTCCTGATGAAAAGTTGGTTATGGATAACTCCATGGATCTACGTTTTTGTCTTAAGTTTTGGAGAGATCCTCAACATGCCGTTTTCTAACTCCTGGGTCAGTGAACGGGCATCTGCCTCTACCCAGGGGCGGTACATGGGCGTTTATTCCATGAGCTGGTCTTTAGCTTTTATCCTCGGGCCGACCATAAGTATGTACATAGCAGAACATTATGACTTTTCGAGTTTATGGATCATTGCATCCATCATCAGTATCGCTTCAGGCTTTGGGTATCTTGCCCTTAGAAAAAAGGCCAGGGAGCAGGAGGTGAAGACTGAATATATTTAACCAAATTTCGTACACACCGGATTCATTCGACCATAATTGAACACCGATTGAATCCGACGTGTACGTTTTGCCTCCACAATTAGTATATGTAAATCGGATAAAGTAAATTCACAGATCGATTCCTATCATTCAAAATCCATCAACGATATGTACTTAAGGTCTGTTTTATTTCCTCTGTTTCCCCAAATTATTTATTTAAAACCAATTATTCTCCTTTCCATTTTTCTGTTCAGTTGCTCTTTATTAATCGGTCAAAATGAAAATGGGAGCGTCATCGTGGATAATAAAGGCGTGATGCGTTGGGAAAAAACCGGTGAAGAAATCAAAGGGTTCGGAGTGAACTATACCGTACCTTTCGCACATGCTTTCAAGACTGCCCAGCGAATGGGAATAGATCCGAAGGAGGCGATTGACAGGGATGTTTACCACTTTTCAAGATTGGGGTTTGACCTGTACAGGGTGCATGTTTGGGATACAGAGATTAGTGATACTTTGGGCAATATTATTGAGAATGAAAGACTGGATGTATTTGATTACCTACTCAAGAAACTTTACGAGCACAATATCAAAGTGGTCATGACGCCCATTGCCTTTTGGGGAGGCGGATGGCCTGAACCGGATGTTTATACACCAGGGTTTTCACATAAATACGGCAAAGGTGACTGTCTTACAAACGAAGATGCCATAAAAGCTCAGGAAAACTATCTTTTCCAGTTCATGAATCACGTCAACCCTTATACGGGGGTTGCCTACAAGGATGACCCGAATATTCTTGTGGTGGAAGTTAGTAACGAGCCACATCATCGGCAAAGCCCTGAAAAAGTTACTGCATTTATCAAAAGAATGGTGAATGCCATCCGAAGAACGGGTTGCCAAAAACCCATTTTTTACAATATCAGCCATGCTGTTCATCTGGCCGATGCATATTTCAAAGCAGGCATTCAGGGGGGTACATTCCAATGGTATCCAACAGGTCTTGGATATCAACGTGAAATTCCCGGAAATGTAATTCCCAATGTGAATGAATATGACATTCCGTTTGACAAAACCATTCGGGCAAACGGAGGAGCAAAGCTGGTATATGAATTCGATGCTGCTGATGTAGGTCGCTCCTATCCCTACCCGGTGATGGCAAGAAGCTTTCGCTCCGCAGGCATTCAGATCGCCACGCACTTTTCTTACGATCCTACTTTTATGGCTTATGCCAATACGGAATATAATACCCATTACATGAACCTGGCCTATACGCCTTCCAAAGCGCTGAGCCTCATGATTTGTTCGGAAATTTTCCATAATGTTCCAATGTATGCTGACCTTGGGAAAATATCCGGACAACCTCTCATTTAATGGTTTTCACATCGATTACCACAAAGACCTCGCTCAATATAATGTTCCTGAAAAATTCATTTACACCAATCACACGAATACCCAACCGGTAGATGAATCACCAATTAACACAAATTGCCGGATTTGGAAATTCGCCTGTGGTCAGTTACACTGGTTTAGGAGCCTATTTCCTGGATAAGATTGATGTGGGAGTTTGGAGATTGGAAGTGATGCCTGATGCGGTTTGGGTCGACAATCCTTTTGGTAGAAACAGTCCCCGGAAAACTGTTGGAGTTATTAAATGGGAAGAACATAAAATGGGGCTGAAGCTTTCTGACCTTGGAGATCAATTCACCATAACTGCCATCAATGTTGGCAATGACCATTCTACTCAACTGGAAAACGGGTCTTTCAAAATAAAACCAGGCACTTACATCTTGAGTAAAAAGGATGCTGACAAGAACTGGTCACCTTATGCTAAATGGAAAACCCATAAACTAAACGATTTTTACGCACCAGAAACAACCGTTAAGAAAACCTGGTTTAAGCATGAGGCTCCGTCAGGAGATATCTGCCAAAAAAGATTTGAAAATCAGTGCCCAGATAGTTGCTCCGGATAAAATCGTCAGTATGAAGGTAACCGGTTGGGCTGGAGCAGGAAGTATTGCTGTTGACATGGTTGCCAAAAACCCTTATAACTATGACGCAGTAATCCCCGGGGATAAATTACCTTCAGGATTTTTGAGATACTACATTATTGCAGAGCTTGAAGGAGGGAGAACCATAAGTTACCCTGCAGGATTGGAAGGCATACCTTACGATTGGGACTACTATGATCGACAACCATACCTTGTCAGAATTGTCCCCGAATCTCACCCTATCCATTTGTTTAATGCAGAAGATGATCTGGATGAATTGGTAAGGCCCTGGCGGAGATCCTTCCAATTAGTTCCAACGGAACCTTCAGGAAAATCGGAGTACCAAATGAATCTCGCCCCGATTTTCAGGCCCGATAATGAAAACCTTAATGCAGCACCTGTGCATGACTTTAGCTTTAAGCACTACATCATTGATGCGACAAGGGGACGCAAAGCTGATCTGGCTGGCAAAACCAAACTCATTTTTGAAGGAAGATCACTGAATGAGAAACCTTGCAAGATTCAGGTTGCATTCGTATTGGATGATGGAAGTTCTTATGGAAACATCATCGAATTACGATCTAAAGTCGGAGAATACGAACTAGAACTGTCTAAACTTAAACCGGTTAAAACAGTGACTCTACCACGTCCCTACCCTTCCTTTTTGCCATATTACCTCGACTATCTGCCTGAGAAAGCATTTGATATCAACAAGGTCGAAAGTTTGCAATTCTCCATTGGTCCCGGCATTCCAAAGGATCAACTGGAGCAGGCTCATGGCGTTGGGATAATTAGTGTGAGGTTAGAGTAAATACTCAAGGCGACACCTTTGCTTAGCCTTGTGGCGCGGGAAAAGGTGTTGCCTTGTCGGAGCTATTTCTCTCCGACAAGGTGTCGCCTTACCTTACGCCATAGCCAGGCAAAGGCAAAACCTTGAGCAACTAATTCTAAATGCTTTTTTTCACCACAGAGAAGTGCCTGAATAACCTTACATCATCAGGAAGATTTTTTAAAATCATTGTTAAAAACCGTAAACCGTTTACCACCTACCGTAAGCCGTTTACCTATTATTTCTCCTCCACACCAAAAAAGCTCCAATTAATACCACAATGGGAATCAAATATTTCCACCAATCTATTGGGGGTTTTAGATCTATGGTTTCATTATTGCCCATCATCGCAAAACCTGCCCAGTCGTAGGGAGTTTTTATATGACCGTTACCATCAGGAGTGTCCAAATAATCAAGTTTTGCTAATCGTAATGCTTCCGCTTTCGTTTGGCCATCTTTCAGTTTTTTATAAAAAACAGGAAATATCTGACCTGTGGAGGCTGCATTAACTTTCCACAAACTGGCAATAATGCTGTTGGCTCCGGCATAGGTAAAGCCCCTGGAAAGACTGAATATCCCCTCACCTGACTTCACCTCTCCGAGGTTCGTTTCACAAGCACTCAGGACGATGAGGTCTGACGGTAAATTCATGGCATACAATTCCTGTAAGGTCAGCACCGTATCTGCAAAGGCAATTACGGGTTGTCCGGCTTCCATATTGGCTTCCGCATGGGTAGACAGGTGCAGGATGGAATAACGGTCAGACCATCGGTTTAACAGTGACTTTTGGGCTTTCTGGCTTTGATAATAACTCCCGGAAATGATCTTTCGCAGAAAGGATAGTTTCCTTAGCGGTATAAGGCAGAGCTGCGAATTCTCCAGATCCTGATTCGGAAAAAGGAGCGAAAGGCCATTATTCTACCCTCTCCAACCTGACCTGACGTTTGCTGTTCAAGGATGGTGGCAGAGAAACTCAACCTGACTTCGAAATCCCGGATCAAATACGGCAATGTTTCCAGGTTGGTATGATCCACAGGTTTTGTCAAGCAATGCTTCAAAAGGCAAAAACCCTAACAGGCCGTCCGGAATAATGATGAGTTTTTCCACGCCTTCCAATCCGGCAGGAGCTACCAGGTATTCATATAATTTATTTGCTGCTGTCGCATAACCTTGAGGATCATTGGCAATGGCATAAGCATTGCTGAAGAAAGCAAGATAATCACCAATTAGGCTGTCTGTATCATTAGCTGTTCCCAATTCCAGAAGCACAGGTTCCTCACTTCCGTTATACGCAAACAACCAACTACTTTCTGATCCAAGGAAATAATGTAACAGGGCAGTTTTGCCATCTTGTAGTTGATGTTGTTTAAGTGTTTCCAGAGGAACCACAGAGGTTTCATACATCAACTTGAAATAATCAGGATATTTCTCCGCAATGGTTTTGTTGAGTTGATCCCGCTCCTCATTTAGTTTTTTCAATTTGGAAAGAATGGCAGATTTTTCCTCTTCCTTAGTTGCCCCATTGAGTAATTCGCGGGTCTCGTAAAGGGCATTGATAATTCTTTTTTCCTCTGCCTTTAAAGTCTCATCGCCTATATCGTTCAATACTTCCTCCTGGACCATTGCATCTAGCAAGAGTACTGCCCTGCTCTTTTCCAGAAAAGCAAATGCTTTCTTCATATCTCCTGCAAGGTAGCAGGCATGGATAGCTTTTTCGTAGATGGGTAGAACCTTTTCCCGCCAGAAAATTTTAGAAGATTGCTCGGTGTGGTCGCTGCGAAGGAGGTCAGTTACCCTATCACAATGCTGGAAAGTTTCAAGAGCTGCATTTAAATAATTGGTATCCGCCTGCTGTTCATAAATAACCATCAGGGATTTAGCTTTATCAAATAAATAGCCAAGGATATCTGCTTTTGAGGGCAATCTGGATATGTTTTCCATGGAAGGGTTACTTAAAACATTCTTTAACTCCTCACCCACCTCCTCACTGGCAGCTTCGTGGAAGAATTTCAAAGTTTTTTGATATTGGGTAGTTGCCTGATAATACTCTGCCAGGTTGTTTTTACTTTGGGCAATTAAGTTCCGGTTTCCAGTTCTTCTACCCAGACTTAACCCTTGTTCAAAATAGTCTTTGGCTTTTTTTAGTTGATCGGTTTTCAAGTATGCCAATCCAACATTATTAAGTAGTTTCCCAAGCTCTTCTTCCTCATCAAAATACTTGGCCCATTTGATAGCCAGATGACCATAATCAATGCATTGTTTGTATTTATCTAATTCTAAATAACTCACGCACAGATTATTATAACAACTTGCTAAGTCTTCTTTTGGATCGAGTGTTTCCAAGTATTCCTTTACTGGTAACAGGCTATCGATGGCCCTTTTGTACAACCCCTTATCAAATAAAACCAACCCCATTTCGAGTCTGGCCTTGTATAATCTGCTTGTATCCTCATACTTAATGGAGCGATTAATCGCCAAATTTAAAGTTTGTATTGATCTGTCATAATCTCCGATACTATTGTAAATATTTCCTAACTCAACAAGGGCCCTACATTGACGATCATGATCAGCTGTTTCAAAGATCCACAACGCCTTTTTGAAATATTTTTCCGCCTTATCGTATTCAAGTTCATCTTTATAAAAGACTCCCAGGTTATGATTGGATTTTCCAAAATCCACTTCAAAGGGCCAGCAAATTAGCCTGCGGATGGCCAACGCTTTATAGGTAAAAAAAATGGCTGCATCATTTTCCTTCCGATATTTTTTAGCACCTACATTATGATAAGACTCTGCAAGCGATGCCTGATATTCCCAGCAATTAAAATGAGCTTCTGCAAATTCCAAATCTCGCTCCTTATTTGAACCATCAGGTGCTGAAAACAAATAGGAATACTCACATTGCCCAAATAAAAAAGCCGGCACTGCCAACAAGGGCAGTGCCAGATAAAGAACTTTATAAATCTTCATTATTTTTCTCTTTTTCTAAGACTGTAGAATGTTCTGGACCTTCTCCAACAAATGGAAGAATAGGTTAAGAGTAAGATTAGTACAACAAACCCGATGATCCACCATTTGTATTTGTACCAAATGAAACACCTGTAGTCGAAATCTAGTACACGCCCTTCTACAACCTCCTTACCAACCATGGAAGGTTCTTTCCTGACACAAGACAATAAGGACTCTTTGATGGTTTTTACATCTTTTCGCTTGGCACAATAGTACTGAACATAAGCTGCAGTAACCGCAGGAGCAGACATAGAGGTTCCGGATTTCGCAATCCTCATATTTCCCGGGTAGGCACTCACCACCTGATCTCCTAATGCCAGTAGGTCAACCTCTCTGGAAGAATGGTTAGAAAATACAGATCTTTGATAAACGCCATTAACTACTTTATCATGTGAACCAACGGTAACAATATTTGCCACAGTATCACAAGCAGGGAATTGAGGTGTATCATCCAGGTCAATGGTATCATTACCTGCTGAGGATACAATGAGGATATTCTGACTTTCTGCATTTTGCATGGCCGTTTTCAAAATCCTACTGGATTTTCCGTAATAACCCCAGCTGTCATTAATAATATCGACATCAGCATCAATACTGTAGTAAGTTGCACAGGTAACATTGAACAATGTCGCAACACCATTAGCATTGTGGGTTTTCAAAGGTATGATCCTGTAATCACAAGGACCACTACAATTCTTTTTCAGATTATCGACTATAATCCCGGCTACGTGTGTTCCGTGGCTGTGATCATCCATCGGATTATTATTGTCATGAACAAAATTCCATCCGATAAAATCTGTGTCAACGCTGCAACTGTCCGGCCGTTTCAAATCAGGATTTTTCCAGATTTGGTCGACAAGATCAGGATGTGTATAGTCCACACCAGTATCTAAAATAGAGATTAATACCGCTTTTTTAGGCGTATCTCTAATCCCTTCTGGCATAACTACCAATGAATCTGTAGGGCCAGGAGTTGTTTCAAAAAGACTATTGAAGTTATATTTATTAAATTCAACATTGTCTACATCTGAGCTACTTCCCGAACCTTTGGCTTTTTCCTGAATTCCGATAATATTTGGATCCATGGCATCTCCGTCTTCTACCCATAATTCGATCTCACTACTGCAATGACAGGTCATAATTTTTCTAAAACCGAATGAGTCTCTTATTTCTTGTCTTCTTGCCTCAGGCACACCTGGGGCAAAGTCGACAACCAGCTGATTAGGCACATACGGCCAATCATCGTCACCTAAATCAAAAGGGATATTAAACTCTCTTAATGAATCTCCTAAATAAGAAATAGGTACAACATCCCCCTGATCATCCGGATCATACAAATGGAAATCATCGATTATCCAGACCGCATCCACCGTAGACGAAATAAAAGAAATATTAACGCTATCCGCTCCTGTTGTAACAGAAGTCAAATCAATATCCTGAAGATTCCAGGGAACCGTGGTCCCATTCCAATTGGAATCAAGTTTTAGGGGAACTGTGGTTGTTCCTAAATTTGTTTTTATTTCCAGGTAAGCAGTATCAGAAGAAACTTCAAACCCTGAAAGAATTTGATTAAATCTCAATCTAACACTATCAAAGGTGTTTATTGCAAAAGTAGGACTAACCAGTTCATTGGCTGTAGTATCTAATGATGTATCATTCATTACAGCAACTCCGGCTCCTGAGGGAGAAACTATTGCAACAGGGGATCCTGCCGGACCGGTAGTAGAACTCCAATTCCAATCAGAAGTCGGGGTACTCCAGCCTATTGCCGGGAAGGTTGAATCAAAAGGTTCATAATAGCCATAAGCTGGGGCCTGGCCATTCATCCTAACAACAAAAAACAATAAAAACAAAAGGGAAAGAAAAAAGAATCTACTTTTCATTTCGAAGGGTTTTGATCCATTCCGGGGGGTATGAATGGTTTTGTCATAAGAAAATTAGTTGTAAATCGGGTAGAGAGGAGCGATTACCTGCCAAATCACAAGCATCGACCTAAAAATAAAAAATTATTCCGACTCAATAGTAATTTTAAAAATATTTGATTAAAAAATACTTAAACACAAAATAAATACAAAACCCTAAAAGACCAGATCCAGTGCTTTTGGTCAAAGTCCTTTAGGTACTTTTTGATAGATCGTTAAAGTTGTAGAAATCTTACCCAAATTGACGTTTTTTCTTTGTAAACCTTGATTGTAGTCATTTTAACATCAAATCCATAATGTTTTTGTTACCCACAACTATTTGTATTTCCAATTACTTGAAAATGAAAAAAATTTCCCTTTAGATTATCTTTTATCCAAAGGGAAATAATAAATAAAAAAATCTCTTGTATTAGGAAAATTAGAACAAAGGATTCAATTCAGTCCAAATAGCACTCACCCCAAGCATTCCAACAGTAGGATCAGAACTTTTCGAATGACATGCGAAACAATTTGTACTCTGTACATAAGTTTCCATTGTAGTATTTGCAAGTCTACTAGTACCTACCTCTGCTCCTAAACTAACTGCTCCTGAGAAAGGTCCTGTAGGAGCCTCACCACCGATGGTCCAAGTTGTACCAGTTTGAATATAATTTTTTCTAACATCTCCGTTCACTAAATGGTTTCTTACACTATTATTTATTGAAATAAGGTCAGTATTTGATTCTGCTGTACTGCTTACCAAAGGGTTGGGGGTTTGAGCATTGTCACTTCCCCAAGCGTTATTCCTTTTCGTATCACTAGCACTAACACTAAAACCTCCAGTAGATTCAATTTCGCTATTTGAATTGACGAACATATGTGGCTGATTAAATGGTCCGGAAGAATTATTTGCACAAAAAAGCCAATTCCCATTAGTATTTTGAGAAACATTATTTACCTGATTCGCAGTATTAATATATGAATAGGCACTATTTGGAGCAACGCTGATATGCTCAAATGTAGCCCATAGCATTTCTTTATGCCCTTTTGTACTTCCAACAACATGCATTCCTACCATTGCCAATTTTTCTGTTTTTTGACCAATTGGAATCCATTCGTTTGGATTTGACTCATCATAAGTAGGAATTACAGCATTTATTGTAATAAAATTATCAAGTCTTAATGAAGGAATCGTCGAAGCCTCAACCCAAGAAGTCTTAATTTCTACGGCTAAAGCCTCAGGATCAACCAAAGTTTTTCCATTATTAGCTGCGAAATTTAAGATATCATTCAATTGAGATTGAGTAGTTGGGAATTGAGTGGTATTAATTGCTCCGTTTTCTATTCCTGTTTTTAAATACGCAAACACATCATTCACTGTTATTTGATAAAAAACTAATGACCCCTGTTGTGACATCAAAACATTGCCTCCTCCTGCCTGACCAGGAGAAACATCAATAGTACTCCCACTACTTGTAAGAAATACTATTACCTCTCCAACTTTAAATTTCTGGACTATTTTTTGTTTTTCTAATTCCTTTGGAACTATAGGTCTTGGATTCTCAATAATTCTACCATTTTGATCAAGAAATTTTGAGACCTTCGATTCATCAACAAGAAGTTGGTGTACCTCGACTTTTTCTCGTTTTTCATTTAAAATGAGTTGCTTTCCATTATCGCTGAAACTAGTTGGAAATACCTCAAATAAATTTCCAGATTTTTTTTCCGATACTATTGGCAATTTATTAGGACCAAATGGGGTGGCCCTCAAATTAAATTTGTGGGGTAACCCCGGGGTATGGGAAATAAAATCCCTCTCCCCATTTGCATCTAATGGACTAACATCGTAAAAAGCAGGTGAACTAAAAACTCTCCCGCTTCCGCCATAACTGGAAGGTGCGGGAGAAGTTAACCATAAAAACATCTGCTCAGACCACTTGTAAAAGTCGCAATTAGGAACATCTGAAAAGGCAATTCCATCTGCAGGTTTTACAAATCCATCCTTAGTAATTACTCCTGATTCAAACCAATTAGAAATTTCTGATGATGTTACAAAACAAGTATTTTTGACATCATTTGGTAATTGAACAGTAGACAAGCAACCTCCAAGAAATAAAAACAGGACAACCAGTGGTAGCAAAGTAAAAATCCTCCATTTAGCATTTTTCATAATTACAGTTTTTTGTGATTAATAAATTCAATTTCTAAAATCTCTTTTTCGATTTTGTATTTTCTCAAATCCTCTTTACTCCCCCCTATATCGCTCAAAAACTTTTTTCTTACCTTTGAAGAGGAAAAATTACCACTACCCTATTTTTCATTAATGCAAAAACACAAAGACCACAAATACATCATCGCCCTTGCCAGAGGAGACAATGAGGTTTTGGAAATGATCTACAATGATCATTTGCCTGCTGTCAGAAGCTGGATCTTAAAAAACAGCGGAACCCAGGATGATGCCCTCGATATTTTTCAGGAAGCTATTCTCGCCCTTTACGACAAATCCCTTGATCCGGACTTTTCACTTACTTGCCCGTTGGGTGGTTTCATCTTCCACATCTGCCGTAACAAATGGATCAGTCAGCTTAGAAAAAATAAACGGACCGAAGAGGTAATAAAAACAGAACAGGAACGATATAAGGAAAAATGGGACTTCACCCCATTGATCGAACAACTCGAACAAGAGGAACTCCGACAAACCAGACTAGATAAGGCATTCGCTCAACTGAGTGATCTGTGCCGGAAATTATTGCAACTCGTAGCGGAGGGGTTGGATACTTCGACGATTGCAGAGCAACTGAATATGGCAAAGGTTAATACCCTTTATCGCCGTAAAAATGCTTGTATTGAAAGGTGGCGAACTCTGTATGAAAACGAAAATGCGCGACTATGAATGAAAAGGATTACAATTTGATCGAGGACTTTCTCAACGGAGACCTGGACACTGAAGCCACAAAAGGCTTCCGTGAAAGGCTCCGCAATGATCCTCAGCTCAATGAAGCCTACGAGGTTCGAAAAAGTATGGATATTTTCCTGAAAGGGAAAAAAGGCAAGGAAGCTTTGAAGCATCAACTTTCAGAGCTGAATAAAAAACATGCTGCTCAGGGAACCACTTTAAAAAAAAGTAGGACGATTCCGCTGAGGAGACGTGCGTGGTTGATGGCTGCAGCAGCTGTTGCCTTGCTTATTATCTATATTGGAATTAATAAATTTATCACTCCGGAAAGTCTCTATGATCAATACGCTGAAGTTCCTGAAATGAAGCTTACCCAAATGGGAGCAGGTTCAACACTTGACCAGGCCGAAAAAGCGTTTAACGATGGAAAATATCCGGAAGCTTTTGAACTATTGAATAATCATCTCGAGGAATCTCCCGAAAATGTTCATGCCCAATATTATCTGGGACTAGCTGCCATCGAATCCGGCAATTATGCTGAAGCTATCGAAGTTTTTTCAAACCTTGATGCAGGAACATCGAGCTACCAATCCATAGCCAATTGGTGGCTGGCAATGACCTATTTGAAGAAGGAGGATTTCACACAATGTGAAGAGGCTCTTAAACAAATTCCCGAAGGCACCCCCTTCCACTCACAGGCTTCAAAACTGCTCAAAAAACTTCCAGCGAATTAACTAATCTCTAATTTACTTTTATAGATTTTTCTCCAATACACCTTCAAGATCAACGTATAAAACCTTATCCAGCTTTTTGATCTTATCATAAACTTTTACCTCCACTATTGTATCGGAACTCGTATTGATAACCAATTTGTCCCGCGTCACTTTCACCTTGAGTAAATTTCCTTTCCAGTTAATCGGAAAATCTATCGACCTTATCTGCTCCGGCAGGTTTGGCTGAACCCGCAATTCCCCTCCAACCATCCGAACACCACCAAAACCACAAACCAGGGTTTGCCAGATGCCTCCAAGCGAAGCTGCATGAATCCCATGGTCACTGGACTTCATATTAGGTCCGAGATCGATTTCTGACGCACGTCGAAACAGGCTGTACGCGAGATCAGATTTCCCAAGATCACTTGCAAGCACAGCATGAGTTGACAAACTAAGGGAAGAATCATGTAAGGTTCTGGGTTCATAATAATTATAATTGGCAGATTTGACCTCCTTTGAAAATTTATGCTCCAGCAAATACATCAACATGACCACTGAGGCTTGTTTGGAGACCTGGATCTCGTTGATCTGTTCCAGATTGTAATCCCTGAAAATGGATCCGACGTGTTCCTGATTTTTATACTTGGAAAGGTCAATTTGCGCCAATTGCAAATAGGTATCATCCTGGGGGATTACTCCTTCCGCATTAGGTTCAGGAATATAAACCAACTTCACCTTTTCCTCCAAAACAGGAATCTCCTGATCCAGGTTTAATTTTTCATTTAACGCAGCAAATAGGTCAGGCCTGGAAGATCTCAAGGTATGATAATATTCAATGGCATTCTCCATACACCATTTGGCTGTGTAATTGGTAAAGGCATCATTATTGACATGCTCTTTGTATTCATCAGGGCCAACTACGACATTAATATGATATTGCTGTTGGCTATCATTCCATTCTAATCGACTGCCCCAGAAGATACCTGTATCCAGCAAAATTTCATATCCACAACTTTCCATAAAGGCTTCATCTCCGGTCACCATGTAATACTGCCAAACTCCAAAGGCTACATCAGAAGTAATATGTTGCTCAATGAACCCACTCCAGATTTTGGTGGATTTCCCTGTAATGATATCCGCTGCTCCCCACACAGGAGTAACTTCTCCATCATCAGCCCAGGCTGATTCCCAGGGATACATAGCTCCTTTGTAACCATTTTCTTTAGCCTTCTTTCTGGCCCCGACAAGCGTATTGAATCGATACTCCAGCAAACTTTTCGCAATTTCCGGTAAGGAAAAAGTAAAAAATGGAAGCATAAAGATCTCGGTATCCCAAAATGAATGGCCTTTATACCCTTCCCCCGAAAGCCCTTTGGCTCCAATACCATAACGGTTATCATGTCGAGGGGTCATTACCAACAAGTGATATTGAGCAAATCTGATGGCCAACTGATCAAAAGGATTTTCACTATCAATTTTAATATCCACTTTTTCCCAAAACTTATTCCACTCCTCGGCACTATCAGATAATATTTGATCAAAAGTTAAATCACCTGCTTTCTTCAAGGCCATAAGGCTGTGTTCCTTCAACGCTTCCAAATCCAAATGCTCAACTTCCTTATCCCGAGTGGTATAGATATTAGAAATTTTGGTAAAACTCAGCGTTTGACCTTTCGTCGCATTTGCTTCGTAAACCATTAACACCTTACGACGGTCCATTTCAAACCTTGAATCGATATTACACACTGAATCGGAAAAATTGTGATAGGTATTATGGATGAAATCCAATCTTGATTCGGTGGTTTTTTGCAGCATTTGCAAATACTTGCCCTCATATATCCTTTTCACACCTTCTTCAAAATGCTGGGCTCCGGAGTTAGTAACTTGTCCATTAATGCCGGATTTGATTAAAAATTGGGCATCGCTGTCCAATGGAACAATAGTAACCTTTGTGGCCAATAAATGTCTGTCCTTCATGGACACCATTCTCCTGAACTCAAAACGAAAACTATTTCCCTGCTGATCCTGCCAGTCAAAATTCCTGGTCAACTCGCCGGTTTTGAGATTGAGGGTGCGATCGTAATGACTGAATTTTCCTTTTTCCAGACTGAAAAGTTCATCATTGATATAAAAATCCAAACCAATAATATCGGCAGCATTTGGTAGTTCAGTTACCTCTTCAGGGGCACATTTATTAAAAGTCCCCGCTACAAATGTATTTCTTACCTGCCCGACATAACTTTCCTCCGTGGCACTTCTGGTTCCCATGTATCCGTTACCCAGACACATAATTGTTTCGCATTTACCCTGGTATTGCCTTTTAAAATCCGTTTCGGTTACCAGCCAGTTTTCTAACTCGCCTTGTCCTTTGGTATATTTCATTGTCATTTAAATAGCTTCTTAATTATGCAATTCTTTTTTCTGTGGTTTTATCAAAAAACCTAAGTCTTTCTACATCGATCCCTACGGTTACTTCCTGGCCTGAGTTATAATGACAGGCAGAATCCGTACGGAAACAATAGGTCTTATCCTCATGTCCCTCGAAGTGAAAATAATTAAAAGACTCACTTCCGACCGGCTCAGTTACATCAATTACGATCTTGAGATCAACGCTGAGTTGTTTGTGTTTCTCCTGTGATTTATCATATAAATATTCAGGTCTGAAACCGAAGATGACTTCCTCGCCTACATAGGAAGAGAGCTTATCCTGCAATTGTAATTCATCAGGGATCCCGAACCGTACCGAACCGGAAACGAATTCGAGCTCTTTACCTTTTTCGATTTTACCCTCCAGGAAGTTCATGGCGGGGCTGCCAATAAATCCTGCTACAAATTTGTTCGCCGGGTTATTGAAAAGGTTCATTGGGCTATCCACCTGCTGGACAATTCCATCCTTCAAAACCACGATCTTGGTACCCATCGTCATCGCTTCGATCTGATCGTGCGTTACATAGATCATAGTAGCATTCAGTTTTTTATGAAGACGTTTGATCTCGATCCGCATCTGCACCCTTAGTTTGGCGTCCAGGTTGGAAAGTGGCTCATCAAATAAAAACACCTTCGGTTGCCGCACCAGAGCCCTTCCGATGGCCACCCGTTGACGCTGCCCGCCGGACATTTCCTTTGGCCGGCGGTCGAGATATTCAGACAAACCTAAAACATCGGCAGCCTGTTCCACCCTTGTTTTGATCTCCGCTTTTGGATATTTTCTAAGTTTGAGGCCAAAAGCCATATTCTCAAAAACAGTCATATGGGGGTACAAGGCATAATTTTGAAAGACCATGGCAATATCCCTGTCTTTGGGAGACAGATCATTCACCCGATCACCATCGATATACAAGTCGCCATCAGAAATTTCTTCCAGATCCGGCAATCATCCGCAAAAGTGTTGATTTTCCGCACCCAGATGGTCCGACTAAAACTACAAACTCTTTATCTTCAATGGTTACATCAGCTCCCTGGATAGCCACAACATCCTTACCATATATTTTCTTCAGTTTTTTAATTTCTACATTTGCCATAACGCTATTGATAAATTTTGAATAGTGGAAAGGATTTATTTTACTTAAATCTAAGGTTACAAAAACCCTCAAACCATAATCCTGATTCAAATGGAAAGATGGATATCTGGATAAGTGGAAGATTGATTTCTTTTATCCAATTTTCCAACATTCCAATTTTCCGTCCACTTTCTGCTGAATTGGTTGGATTAATTTGCCTATTAATTGTAAATTTTAATTCAAACATGCTTTTATTATTATCATTCTTTCAGACCCGCTGAAGCCACTCCCTGCACAAAGTATCTTTGGAAAATCAGGAAAATAGCAAGGGTCGGAAGAGAAATCAGGATCGTTCCAGCCATCAGCAAAGGCCATTGGACGGAAAATTCATTTTTCAGAAAAGCCATACCCACCGGCAGGGTAAACATATCCCGGGTGGTAGTAACAATTACCGGCCAGAGAAATTCATTCCATGCTCCCTGGAAGGTATAAATCGCAACTGCCGCCAAAGCTGGTTTGGAAACAGGCAGGAATATCTGCCAGAAAATCCTGAAATAGGAACAACCATCAATGAGGGCCGCTTCCTCCAGGTCTTTTGGAATGGTTTCAAAGAATTGTTTCATCAGGAATATATTCACAACCGTCACCAATCCGGGGAGTGTAAGACCTGCATAGGTGTTGATCAATCTGAATTCATTCAGGATAATAAATTTAGGTACCAATAAGATGATCCCCGGAATCATGAGACTACCGAGTAAAATCCCAAACAGCAGGTTCTTTCCGGGAAAATCCAATCGTGCGAATGCAAACCCTGCCAGGGAGGCAAAAAACACATTGGTAAGGGTTTGAATGATAGTGATCAAAGCACTGTTAAACAACCAACTGCCAAATGGCAGATCCTGCCATACTCTTTGGTAATTACCCAAAGTCCATTGCTCAGGTATCAACTTGATCGGCCAACTGAACACATCCTGCTCCGCATTGAAGGAAATGGACAAGGAGAACAAAAATGGGCCGATATAAATCACGGTCATGAATAAAAGCAGACCGTAAAAAAGTATCTTTTGTAATTTTAGCTGCTTCATCTTTCCGTATTAATATGCTTCTGATGGAAAATACCGTTTCTGAAGCCAGGTGGCTCCAAAAATGATCAGGGCGAGGATGACTGCAGAGGCAGCTCCATATCCTAATCTGAAAAACTTAAAGGCGTTGTTATAGGTAAAATACGACATGGTGGTGGTAGAGTTCACCGGCCCGCCGCTCGACATCACGTAGATCTGATCGAATACCTGAAAACAACCGATCAATCCCAAAACAACTACAAAATAGGTGACCGGCCGAACCATTGGAACGGTAATCTTCCAGAACTGCTGCCAACGACTTGCCCCATCAATTTTCGCCGCTTCATAAAGAGAATCGGGAATGGATTGCAAACCTGCCAGGAATGAGATCATAAAATACCCGGACGTTGTCCAGATATTTAAAGCCATGATCGCGAATAAAGCAGTCCCGGGGTTTGTCAGCCAGTCCGTTCCTTCGACACCGATCAGTGAAAGAAGATAATTCAGCAACCCAGGCTTTGAATAGATCCAAACGAAAATGATAGAGGTTACCACAGAGGAAGTAACTGCCGGAATATAGAATGCCAGTCTGAAAAACGCCCTGCCCTTGAGCTTCTGGTTCATGATAAAAGCCAGTACCAGCGCCAATAAGGTTTGAATGGGAACGACGCCGATAGTATAAACAACGGTATTTTTTATCGCTATCAGAAAAACCTTGTCCTGAAACAACTCGATATAATTACCTATTCCAACAAAGGGCTTGTCCGGAATCAGCAGATTCCAGTCAAAGAAGCTGATGAAAAAGGCAAACAGTATCGGGAAAAAAGTAAAAATCGCGAATAGCAATAACGGAAAACCTATAAACAGGTATGCCGTTCTGGCTTGTTCTTTTTGTTTTGGTGTTAACTTCATGTCGATTATTTTTTATCGCCAACCAACCTGTATTTCTTAATCTGGTTCTCTATATCTTCCATTGCTTTCCTAGGCTCCTTATCTGTGAAGAAAATAGCCTGGAAAGCGACTACCACTTCCTCAAACCCTCTTTCACTATATTGCACCTGGAACGGTCTGGCGAATTCAGCACTTTCCATAAAAACACCGTAAACAGGATGGTCATGAAATCCATTGGCTTCCGCAACACTTTTCCGGGTAGGCATAGCCACTCCGGATTTGGTCCAGTTGGTCATTCCTTCTTTTCCTACCAGGTAATTCATCAACTGCCAGGCCTCCGCTTCATAATTTGTACTTTTTGGCATGGAATAAGCTGTTGTAAAAGCTACCGTAGCTTTTTGCTTGCCAGCTGGCAGAGGAATAATGCCATATTCCAGGTCAGGGTAATTGTCTTTCAAAAATGGAATCAGCCATCCACCGGAGATGGCCATCGCACAGATCTCCCGACCAAAGGCATCGCCATTCCAGCTCACCCCTTCGTCCTGGGCAATGGTGGCTATCCCTTTTTTGTACAGACCGTAATAGAATTCCAGAGCTTCAATAAAGGATTCATCCGTAATTCCCAGTGAACCATCAGGATTTTGAAAATCCCCGCCATTCTGATAAACAAAGGGCATAACCATTTCCACGGAAGGCTCCACAATGAAACCATACTGATCACTTTTGCCATCTCCGTCGGTATCTCTGGTCAGTTGGGTAGCCATTTCCTCCAGATCCTGCCAAGTTTCCGGAATGGTATCGATTCCCGCTTCCCTGAATAATTTTTTATTGTAAAAAAGTACATAAGGGTTGAAGTCCTTAGGCAAGCCATACTGAACACCATTATACTGAAAAGCTTCAAGTGCAAAAGGATAAAAATCCTCCTTGTCAAAATCCGGTGTTGCTTCCATAAGATCATCCAAAGGGTTGAGAATCCTGAAACTCATGTAGGAAGGAGCTGTCATTCCTTTTAGAAAAAAGAGATCGGGAGCAGTTTGTGTCCCCAGCATGAGTTGTAATTTCTCGGAATAATTACCGGGAATAGGTTCGTATTTGAATTCCTGTTCAGGATATTTTGTCCTGAAATCTTCAAGTGTTTTTTTGAATAATGCTGTCTCGCTTGGGCTAGAGACCCAACTGGAAATTCTTAAAGTATCCTTCCCGGGAGGAGAACATCCCAATGTCATAATTAGGATGAAAAGTAACGGAAGGTGCCAGGTTTTCGATTTGATACTCATAAAAAATAATTGTGTTGCCTACGTGATCCAATTACCTGTCCTTACAAATATCTGAATAATATAACCGATCAACTAATCTGATTTTTCCCATTATAAACACTATCTTAGCATCAATAGACGTATTTGCAGCTAATAATCATGAAAAAAGTATTAACCAGTGCCAATTACCAACATTTAGGTCAGGGAACGGAAGCTTATGAGATCAATGGATTTTGGGTGGATTCCCCAAAATTTGGGTTTCACTGGCATTACCATCCTGAATTGGAAATCACCTGTGTCAAAAAAGGCAGGGGAACAAGGTTGGTAGGTGATAACGTAGGAAACTTCGGTAATGGAGATTTTGTTTTTATGGGATCCAATTTACCTCATACCTGGATCTCTGATGATGATTACAATAAATCTTCCGATCATATGGAAGTGGCCGTTTTACAGTTTCATCCCGGTCTTTTACCAGCCTCCCTACTGAGTCTTCCGGAAATGAATAATATTCGCAAACTGATCCATAATGCCAACCGGGGCATTTATTTACCTCCGGAAAGAAGTGAAAAAGCTTCCAGACTATTGTTCGATCTGATCGAAGCGAAAGGTTTTGAACGATTTACCCTGTTTTTTAATTTATTGAACTACCTGGGAGAAACAGACCATTTTCAATTACTCGCTTCCAAAGCTTACAATCCACCCTTAAATAATGCTACCGAGGAAAGGATATTGAGGGTTTGTCGTTATGTACACGATGAATTTACCAATCCGGTGAAACTCGAAACGGTATCTGACCTGGCCAATATGAGCCCGACTTCATTTTGCAGGTTTTTCAAAAAATCGACTGGGCAATCCTTTTCTGAATACCTGATCGATTTGAGAATAGGCAAAGCAGCCAATCTCCTATTGGATAAAAGCAACCTCAATATTTCAGAAATCGCTTACAGGTCGGGTTTCAATAGCCAGTCCTTGTTTAATAGATTGTTTCTCAAAAAAAAGGGGATGACGCCGAGTAAATTCAGGAAGATCTCTAATAATTGAGTGGGTTGCTGGTTGCTGGTTGAAACATTAAAATATCAACTTCCATCATCCAACTTGGAATTAGGATAAAAAAACAGCCCTTCCCGCAAATTGCGGGAAGGGCTGTAAAAAATTTGGATATGCATGGGGATAAATTTCTTTTTTTAACCCCTTGATTGGACTTAGTTTTATTTACCTGAGCTGAAAACCATGGATGCTCTGGCGATTGGTTTGGGGATTGTGCACCAGTTCAACGTCCAATGTACAGTTTTCAAATGTCAGGGCATGTTTTTCCATTTGGTGGCTTGCATTCAGGGCCATTCTTTCTTTCAGCTGAGATCCTACGAAAGCACCTGCTTCCTTAAGGTTCAGCATTAATTCTTTGATCAGGTCGATTCCGTTGTTGGGGTTCCTGCGATTCAGCAGACCAACGGTGAGCGCGAGATTTATTCTTTGGTTGTTCATTTTAATATGTTTTAGGATATTTCTTCTTTTCGAATGTTGTTATAAAAACCCTTTTGAAACGCCATATGTTGCCCGGCAAATTTTAAAGTAATGTTAAAAGGTGTTATCAAATTTTAAAATTGTCTTCCAGGTTCCATTTTCATTTCCTACACCACTATATCACACCAACTCCTTAAATGTTACCTCTAAGGACTACTTTTTTTGAAAATAGTTTAAAAAACAAGGATAAATGGGGTGGAAAATTCGACAACAGGTAGGAATATAGGAGTGGAAGATTGAAAAATTGGAGGGATGGGCGATCAATAAAAACAAGGCTGATGAACAATAACACTCATCAGCCTTGCCTAAAATAATATCCTAAATATTAAAATGGAGGATGTACAGGTTTGTTATCCAGAATGTCTTCAATGCTTCCCATAACCTCATCCGTCATCTTGTCCACAACTTCAATAGTTGCAAGGTTATCCTCCAAATGATGGATCTTCGATGCACCGAGGATTACGGTACTCACATCCGGGTTCTTCAGGCACCAGGCCAAAGCCAATTGGGGTAATTTTGCTCCAATTTCCTTTGCTATTTCATTCAGCTGACGAGCCTTTGCGATTTTCTCTTCAGACCAGGAACGATCTTTGAGCCAATCCAGCCCTTCCATACTCAAGCGGGTACCTTCAGGAAATCCATCCAGATACTTTTCCGTTAATACTCCGGAAGCCAATGGGGACCAAATAGTGGTACCTAAACCTACCGTCTTATAAATCTGACTGTATTCGACTTCAACTTTTTCCCTGTGGAACATATTATACTGTGGCTGCTCCATGGCAGGCCCGATCAGGCGAAGATCTTTGGCAACCATATGAGCCTCCATAATTTCCTGAGCCGACCATTCTGAAGTTCCCCAATATAAAACCTTCCCTTGTTGTATCAGGTGGTTCATCGCCCATACGGTTTCTTCAATCGGCGTATTTTTATCCGGACGATGGCAGAAAAACAGATCGAGATAGTCGACCTGCAACCTTTGCAGTGCAGCATCACAGGCTTCGAAAATATGTTTACGGTTCAATCCTGTCTGGTTGGGCTTTCTTCTGCCATCTCCAAAGAAAACTTTACTCGATACCACATAAGAGGTGCGATCCCACCCTAATTTCTTGAGAATATTCCCCATGACAATCTCCGATTGGCCGCGGGCATAGATCTCTGCATTATCAAAGAAATTCACACCATTGTCATAAGCTTTGATCATTAATTGCTCAGCGACATCATCTCCGATTTGTTTTCCAAAAGTAAGCCAGGATCCGAGAGAAAGGGCACTCACCTGAAGTCCTGATTTTCCTAATCTGTTGTAAAGCATATGTATTTTATTTTTTTTCTATAAACACTCTATCTGAAATGCAGTTTACCGCATGAGGACAATATCCCCGGTAAATATTTTTTCTCTGCCATCACGTAGTCTGACCTTAACGAGATAAACATAAACGCCACTATTCACCGGTTGTCCTCCCAGATTTCCATCCCAACCGAGTCTTTCGTTATTGGGGGTAAAGTTCCTGGCCTCATGCATCAATCCTCCCCAACGGTTAAAAACCTGAAAAAGTAAAACCTGATTAACATGGTTTTCACTAAAAAACGGCATAAAGTAATCATTGACCTCATCACCATCAGGAGAAAATATGGTCGGAACAAAATAATCAATCTCTTCCTTTATAGAAATATCAATACCTGCGAAATCCTTACAACCGAAAATATCCGTTACCTGAACGAAATATAATCCTCCATCAATAGCTGTATGTATAGGGTTCAGACAGTCTGAACAGCTCAAATGGGCCTCCGGTGCCCAAATCACCGAAGCCAGGAGGGATTCCGGGAAATTCAATTCCAACATCAGTTGGTGTTGTTCCTCTTTCAAAACCTCGATTTCCTCCGGAAGGAACAACATCGGGTTATACAGGGTTGGCATTACAAAGTCCTGTTCGAGAACACAATCATTAAAATCCTTAATAATCAACGGATAGGTTTCCCCGGCTACAAGGTCATCAAAAAACTCAGTCTCTTGAAAAGAAACGGAATCCAGACTGTATAAATAGGGAGTAGTACCTCCTGACGCTGACAAAATCAATTCATCCCCAAAGAGCATTTCACAATCTATAGTTATTTCCTCCAAAACAGGTGGCTCTGTAATAGTAACCAAATTAACCTCATCACATCCTATAGCATCCGTCACAGATAGTTCATAAGTACCGGGGGAAAGACTATCAACAGACATTGCTTGGCCAAGGCCACCACTCCAGGATAATTCAAATGGAGGATTCACTCCAAAAACCTGAGCTGCCACCCTTCCATCATTAAATCCGTTGCAGGAAACATCTTCAACTATAAAACTCGTCTCAATCTCCATAATTTCGAGCTCCGCTTCACCGAACAGATCTCCATTACAAACCTGATCTCCAATCGAAACGGGTTCGTAAGTACCTTCTGCAAATGCAGGAATCAGGATATTCGGTTGCATGATTCCTTCAATGGGCGGCTGACTTTCTCCATTAATAGCATATACAAAATCAAATGGAGGAATGCCTGAAAAATTAACCTCAAAATAAGCTGTATCCCCTTCACAGATCATGGCCTCCCCTGTCATTTCAACATTGGGAGGTTCTGTGGTTTGGACAACACAGGTATCGACTGCCCAATGACCACAATGATCGTAAACAGTGACCGCGTACTGGGAAAGTCCTCCTCCGGCAACATCAACCATTGCTTCCGTCTCGCCAGTATTCCAGACATAAGTATATGGAGGAAATCCTCCATTGACCAGCGGGCTGTGTGAAACGGATTCTCCTGAACAAACCATTATGTCAGGTAAATTTACCTGGACGGGTTCCGGTTCCACAATGATCAACGTAGCGGAATCGGAATAACATTCGCAAGGGGTTTCCAGAACAATTCCCAAGGTCTCTCCAATTTCCATGTCCCCATCATTAAGCGTACTTACGGAAACCATTACAGATGCTTCTCCTGCAGGGATGGTGGCTGTTAACGGAAAAGCAGTAAAGTCCTGGCCGGAAACGGCCGTATTTTGATCTGACAAATGATAGGCTACCGTGATCGGGTTGTCCAAAGGCGCTCCGGCTTCTCTCTCAAAAAGGAAATAACCATCACAACCTTCTCCGACAATTTGAGGGTTATCGGCTCCATAACCATTAGAACTGACTTCAACTTTAGTACCCAGGTTAAAACTACCAGCTTCGAGGAATACTGCAGAATCATAAACATTGTCTTTCACATCCCCAATAACCATCCGGATGTGGTAGGTTTCGCAAGGGGTAAGATGCAAAGTAGCCGTCAGTACTTTTGTAAATCCATCGTATTCGAGAAAATCCTGTTGGGAAGCATTAAAAGGCACCTCACATTCATTGGCATCAGCTTGCGATTCATTGCCAATATAATATAGTGGGTTGACATTGTGGTTGACAGTATTAATGGAAACCAGGCTCAGACTTCCGGGAATTCTGGCCACATTTTCCGCTCCATCTGTATAGGGCCCTGAAATCCCTGGCCCACTGATAAAAAAGCCAAAAACATCATTGAAGTCACTGCCTACATATTCACAATATTCCTCGGAGGCAAAAACGTACCTGAAGGTTATTATGGAATCCAATGGAATGAAATCAAAACTGATGCCCACTGCATCTTTCACCTCCTCAATAGCAATGGAATCCAGATCGGGGTCACCACTGCCGTCTCCGAAATCAGTGCTGATATCCGAAGCGGTATTTGGCCCATGTGCATTAGTCACATTACCGGTGGATAAAATGATACCTTCTTCGATCCCGATAACATCCAAACCATTGGAAAAAAAGCCGATGCCTTGTTCGTTACCAATGGATTGCACATCAGTTATGGTTTCACATGCACCCCGGGCAAAAACCTCCTGAACCAGGTCCTCAACGGGAAAATCCGGATCAGCGTTGATGCCTTCCAGTGAAATGGTTTTCTCATTTCCATTGGATACAGGGTTGCGTTCCCGGTCAGCAGACACATGGCCCAACAGAATAAACCCTATAAAAAACGCAACAAAATCGAGCTTCATAAAGTAAAACTAAGAAGAAAAAATATATTTACCAGCCAGTTGTCAAGAAGGGTTTCGGCATTAGCGCCCCCTCCTTTAATGAACACACTTCAAGTTGTCAATAAAAGCGATAACGACCCATTTTTTTTAGCCAGAAAATTCGTCGACACACTAGATTTTTAAATATTACCAGGTAATTTAATACGAACTGGAAAGCGTTTCAAATTTAAAAAAATTATCGGAGATAAACTGACAAATAGAAAAAATTATAATAACTTCGCTTTAGAATCACATCAAACAATCACACCGGTTTTTTTAACCCTTTTTTACTTTACCTCAGGTAATATTTTGTAATTTTTACAATTTTCAAAATGACAAATCAAGTCATGGTTGAATATACTACAATCTGTCATAATCCTTTAAATAAAAATTTGCTCCCTATGTTCACTAAGAAAATTATTCCAATTCTTTTCATGCTTCTCCTGACAACCACAGGAAAGTTGTTCGCGGATGACTTCCCTTGTCTTGAGGATGTTACCATTTCTACTCAATCGGGTGAAACAACGCTGCTGGCCTGTCAGGGCGACATTGTCGATGGTTTTGTAAAATTCAAAACCAGTACTCAGGCGATGCCATTTGCCTATGTAGTTGTGGATGAAAGTGGTACAATTCTTTTGCTTACCCTGGGAAACAACCTGGATCTCACGTCATTCCAAAACGGCTCCTACAGGATTTATGCCTTTTCTTTTCTGGGCTCCCTGCTGGCTGAAGTAGGTGACAATATTTTCACGGACGAACTCGCTTCCTATTGTTACGAGCTGACTATCAACTATGTTTCTCTGAACACCGGAGCTCCTGACGCAGGAACCATTTCGACAGAAGGTCCAACCCTCGTTTGTGTAGGTGATGAAAATCCAGACGTAATTACCTTTACTAATTCAACTTCAGGTCAGGATCCTTATGTTTATCTGGTAACAGATGCCGACAATATTATTACCGCTATTTCCGAAGATGGCTCCTTTGACTTTAATGGTTTTTCTGAAGGAACTTATTTCGTCTCAGGTCTTTCATACATTGGCAATCTTACAGCAACTGTTGGTATGGACATTAATTCCGGAACCCTCGCCGACGGTTGCAGCACCTTATCAGATGGCTTAATTGCCATTACAGCTTCCAACCCTGATGGCGGTATTGTTACCCTTGAAGATGGAGGAGACTCCTATGATATTTGTGACGGTTCTAATGATGCCGTTCTTACATTTGAACATACAACAATTTCCCAGTCCTCCTATGCTTTGGTTTTAGTAGCTCAAAACAATATTGTACTTTCGGTTATTGACAACCACCAGCTGCCAGTTAGTGAAGTGCCCCTTGGTACTACCTATGTAACAGGCGTTTCCTATACAGGCAACAGCAATCTTGCCCCCGGACTGGATATATTGAGCCAATTGAGCGACGATTGTTACGAATTATCCGACAATGTGGTTACCCTTTTCAGGGAGGAATACTCCGGGGGAACGGTAAGTCTGGAGGATGGTGCTATGGATATCACGATATGTGTTGCCAATGGAGAACCGGATTTACTGAACTTCGTCTCAACCGGAATTTCGGGAGGCGAATCCTTCACTTTTGTAATAACGGATGACCAAAGTAATATTCTGGGTTTTTCTGAAGATGGCACCCACGACTTTGACGAAGCTCCTCAGGGAACTTGTCTGATATACGGATTAACCTATGACGGCAACCTGCTCGTTGGCGAAGGGGACAACCTACTCACCAACGAACTGGCTGATGGCTGTTTTGGACTTAGTTCCAATTTTATCACCGTCTACAGGGAGGCCGTTAACGGAGGTACGATCAGCTTTTCCGGCAATGGAAGCGATTATCTCGAATTCTGTAGCAGCGATGAAGGAACCGAGGTTTTCTTCAATAGTGATGGCGCCGTAGGAGATAATTTCCGCTATATCATTACTGATGAATTTGGCAACATTACCGGCATTCACCCGGTGACAACTTCCATTACTCCTCCGGTTTTACTTTCCTATACAAGATATATTTACTGGCTTGCTTTCTCCGGAGATGATTACACCGGAGACGAAATAGCTGCCTTGATTGGACAAAACCTGGAAACCGCTGTACTGAGAGAAGGGTGCTACGATCTTTCTGATAATCGTGCTGAATTAAAAGTTTCTTATGTCGATGGAGGAAGTGTGGAACTGGAAGGAGGCAGTACCTCAACGATAGTTTGCAGTAATGACACAGCCAACGGACTGCTCACTTTTGCCAACAATACCGGAGCTACCGAAAATCAGATATACCTGTTAACTGATGCAAACAATAATATCATCACCTTCATTGAAGGTAATACCGTAAATTTCACCGTTGCCGCTCTTGGTGACTATCGTGTCTGGAGTGTTTCTTACACAGGAGAGATCATCGCTGAGATCAATGATTCCGCTGATGAAGTCGCTCTGTCAGACGGATGTTATGATCTATCGGATAATTTCGTTGAAATTTTCAAAACAGACGTTGAAGGTGGAACTGTTTCAACTCTTGAAGGGGATAATTTCCTGATGCTTTGTCCAGACGGCAATGCCCCTGAAAGCATAAATTTCACCAATATGGATGCTGTTGGAAACGGTTACGGTTACGTGCTTACCGACGATTCCGGAGTGATCGTAGCGGCTTTGGATGGCAATATCTTTGAATTCAGTTCCTTACCTGTTGCAGGAATCCTTCATTTCTATGGAGTTGCTTATACCGGGGTATTCGATGCCCCATTCGGTGAAAATGTAGAAACAGCTGCATTATCAAATGAATGTTATGACCTTTCTGATAATTTTGTTGAAATCATTTACGAAAATGCCCAGGCCGGAACACTTACGGTCAATGAAGGACAAACAGAATTATCCATTTGTGTAGGTGATGGCATTCCGGATGTTATCAACTTTGAAGTGGTCGATGCTACTCACCTGAACTACGCTTATGTAGTAACCAATGACGAAGACTTCATCATCGGGGTTATTTTTGAAGACAGCTTCGACTTTGACAATGCCATTGGTGGCCCGGCCAGAATTTACGGGTTGTCTTATTCGGGTTCCCTGAACCTGTTCCCTGGAGACAACATCAATGATTTCCCGGCAAGTGATGATTGCTATCAATACACTGAGGATTTTGTCTTACTGAACAAGAACAGAGTAGATGGAGGCTTGGTTTACGCTGATGATTTTACAGAAAACACCATCTATGTTTGTGCAGGGGACGAAGAGCCGGATGTCATAACCTTTGGCAACAGTAGTGATGCTGATGAAGCCAATTATCAATACATACTCACAACAGAAGACAACCTCATCATTTCCTTCCTGACCGGAAACGAGCAGGATTTTGAGGACACAGGTTTTACGACTTTGAAAATTTGGGGAGTTTCCTATACCGGTAATTTCTCTTCTCCATTTGGATCATTTATTGATCAGGCTGTTTTCTCGGATGAATGTTATACCCTTTCTGAAAATTACATTACCATTGTCAGAGGACTTCCTGAGGGGGGCGAAGTTACTACTATTGATGGAGAGACAACCGCTTTGGCTTGTGCCGGCACAAGCTCAGGTATTATTGAAATGACTTCAACCAGTACCGCAACCGTCGGATATGTCTGGCTTATGCTGGATGAAAATGGAATTATCGTTGAAGTATTTAATGATAACAACGTTGACTTCACCCTTGTCGATCCGGGATTATACAGAGTATGGGGACTTTCATATACTGGAGAATTACTGGCCGAGCCAGGGTTATTGGCCACACAGGTCGATTTGGCCGGCAGTTGTCACGAGCTCTCTGAAAATTTTGTTGAAGTAATAAGGGCTGAAGATGTCGATGGAGGAAGCATTTCCGTACTCGGAAGTGAAGAAACGACCATTTACACTTGCCCGGGAGATGATATTGGAGATTTGATCATCCTGGAAACAACCAGTCTTGATCCGGATTACCGATACATCATTACCGACACAAACGATATGGTGATCATCCCGCAGATCATTGGCCCTGCTATTGACTTTGATTCCGCTGATCCTGGTGAAGTAAGGATTTACGGGGTCTCCTTTAATGGGAATAACCTGATTGGTTTTGGTACGGATGTCCTGGAAGATGCGCTTTCGGATAATTGTTACACGACCTCCTCCAATTACATTACCGTAATCATCGGGGAGCCCGTTGGCGGCACCCTTACTTCCGACCAGGGAGATGAAGTTACCATAACGGTCGGAGATGAGGTTTCGGATGTTCTGACATTCAGTAATGAAGGAGCCTCAGAGACTCACTATGTATATGTAATAACCGATGACGAAGAAAACATACTAGGCTTTGTAGACGGTGATAGTCATGACTTTGAAGGAGCTGCTCCCGGAGTGTGTCACGTTTGGGGTGTTGCTTATACCGGAGATATTGAAATTGTTGAGGGTGAGAACCTATTTGAAGTACTATTCAACAGTGATTGTTATAGTATTTCTGATAATTTTGTAACGGTTATCAGAACGGATGGTTCCGAAGGTATTACTGCTGGTGGCAATCAAAATGCCTTTATGAATCTAAGCACTTATCCTAATCCGGCAACCCAGTATTTCACTGCCAGGTTCAAAATGGGTTCACAAGCGTCTCAAACAGCTGAGTTACTCATTTACGACCTGAATGGCCAGATTATTTACAGACAAGAAGTCGCCACTGTGCCTGGTCAGAACGAAATTCCGGTTATGGTAACAGATATGATGCCGGGACTTTATTTCCTTCAATTGCGAAACGAAAACGAACAACACAGTACTCGTTTTTCCAGGCAATAGAACCATTTTAGATATCCATCTAAAATGGCCGCATGGGATTGTGTAAAAACTCTATTTTTCTAAAACATTATCGAAAATGATATTTGTGAAGGTTGAAAAATAGAGTTTTTACGCTTGACTGATTTTAAAAATATGAAGCGTTCGGGGATTTTTTGACAACCTCATTTTTTCTAGATACTCGAGATTATCGAATCTCCTTGCTTTTTAGTGTCGCTTAAGAACAACCTCCTTTCAGGTAATTAGGCAGATTGTAAAACATTTTACGGCAATTAGTAAACATCTCAGTGTTTTCACTCCTCAAAAGTGAGCTTCTGGTTTTTTATCCCAGGTTCAAGAGCCCTCAAACCTTATTTGAAAATCTAAAGGCACACGAAATACCTGAATTTTGGTTTTAGCAAAATTTGGGATGTAACCAGAATTTCCTATTTTGAGCCCGACCAAAATCATGTACCAGTGCTTAGTTTTTTTCGTACAAATCATTTGATTTCAGGAGCATTACTGATCTTTTATGCAGCATTAATCCGATCAGTGGTTTTTATCCTGCATCCCTGGGAGAAGGTTCCAGATAGTGGTAGCCCACTGGCTGACCTGCTGTACCATTATTCCGGGACTAATGGCCTCACTCCGGAAATTATTTCCATTGGTATTATCTACATTAATGCCCTCATAATCAATTACCTGATTGCACATAATTTCTTAGCAAAGGAAATCAATCTGTTCCCCGGATTGTTTTACATCATTGTTTCCAGCTCTGTCCCGGGTTTTTTAGGCTTATCTTCCTTGCATATTGCCAATACTTTTTTATTGATGGCCTGCTTCAGTATTTTTGAAATTTATAAAAAAAATTCAGTAGCCAAATACATTTTTAATGCTGGGATTTTGATTGGTTTAAGTTCACTTTTCTTCCTTCCTTATACGATCTTTTTCTTCTGGATTATAGTGGCAGTCAACTCTCTCCATGGCCTGAAACTGAATAATATTTTCATAAGTTTGACCGGGCTGATCATTCCCTGGCTTTACACTTTCCTTTATGCTTTTTGGGTGGGTGAGGCAGCAGAATATTATAACACCTTTATTTTAGAACAAATTGGTTTTCTCAATTTTGATTTTGGACAAACATTAATCGAATTCCTGCCACTGACCATTTTCTTTTTTTTGATATTAGTGGTACTCTCGGGATATAATAAAAATCTGATCAAAAAGAAATTTGAAGAAAAGAAGAAAATTAACTTGTTATACTGGCTATTATTTTTGGGAGGCTTAATGCTGTTATTTTGCACACCGGCTTCTCCTGAACATCTATTGGGTTTAACCATACCGGTTGGAATTCTATTATCCTTCAGTTTCACCAGGATGAAACCTCCCTTTGATGGATTATATCATTTTCTTTTGTTGATTTTTGTCGTTGGCATGCATTACTTGAAATTCCTGAACGTCATTTAATCAGGAATAATTACCTTTGCACCGCTATTGAATCCGGGTATATTTATTGCCTGAATTTTACGGGAGTTTTCATAAACACTTGCATCGGTAAAAATTAGTTGGAATAAACCTTGACTGCTTTATGGTGTTATTAAAATATTCATCCTGCACTTCAGGTTATTCCATACCAAACCAATCAATTCCCTTATCGTATCAATTGTTTTAGTAAAAGTTTAATCCATGAGTATGAAAAGGCTGTTTTTATTTTTCAGTTTTATAGTTTTGATAACGATAGGAAAGGCCCAGGGGCAGATCTTTGACCCGGTTAGTTGGGAAACTTCCTATGAACAGGTCAGTGACACGGAGTTTGACCTGATATTTACCGCTACCATCGAAGATGGCTGGGTTATTTATTCGCAATACCTGCCTGAAGCAGATATTCGCCCTATCCCAACCGGATTTTATTTTGATGAGGGGAGCCATTTTGCAACCGTTGGCAAAGTCAAAGAAGGCGGTAATGTTAAAACCAAACACGATAAGGTATTTGACATGGAACTAACCAAGTTCTATGGCACCGGAATATTCACACAAAGAGTAAAAGTCAGCAATCTGGACGAACCTATCACCGGTTACCTCGAATTCATGTGTTGTGATGACGAACGCTGTCTCCCTCCTACTGAGGTGGACTTCTCCTTTGAACTGGAGTCGACCACAACAACAGCAGAACCAACAGAGGAACCAGCGAAAAACGAACCTGAAGAAAAATCTTCCTCAGCCCCCAAAACCTTAGTAGATAAAGAAACTGACCGCTGAAACGACAGCTGCGGCTGAAGAAAAAGCCGGTGATGAGCTGGTAGATGAAAACACCATCCTGCTGGATCCAATGGATCAGGATCCGGGGGCTATGATTGAACCAGTCAGCTGGGATATTAAAGTAGACAAGGCCGGCGATGGTAACTACAATATCGTTTTTACGGCCACCATGGATGAAGGCTGGGGTATTTACTCTCAGGATTCAGATGAAAAAGGGCCGGTTCCGACAACTTTTACTTTCGAAGAAGGTGATCACTTTGCTACTGTTGGAAAGGTTACAGAACTTGGCGACCGTAAAGAGGAGATTGATCCTTTGTTTGATAATGCCAATGTGGTGAAATACCCTCATGGCCCTGTAACTTTTACCCAGGCTGTTAAAATATCCGATCCCTCCAAACCTGTAAACGGCTACATCGAGTTCATGTCTTGCGATGATGAAAAATGTGTAGGACCTTTCGACATTGAATTCACCGCAGATTTCACCAGCTTTAATGCCAGTATTGGAAAGAACGTTATAAACTCAGGGGATACCCAATCCACCGTCACAGCTGATGGTGCTTTTAATCCGCTGAATGCTAAATTGAACAATACTTATCTCGAGCCATTAGGCAATTGCGGGGAAGAAGCCGTAGTCCGCGGACAAAATTTGTTGCTTACTTTTATTTTTGGATTTTTGGGTGGTCTTCTGGCGTTGTTAACCCCCTGTGTTTTTCCAATGATCCCGCTTACTGTAAGTTTCTTTACCAAAAGAAGTAAAGACCGGGCAAGTGGCATACGCAATGCACTAATCTACGGTTTATCTATCATCGTAATCTATGTGGCTCTTGGGTTGTTGATTACAGGTATTTTTGGTGTTACCGCCTTACAAAACCTATCGACAGATGCCATTGCCAATACCATTTTCTTCCTGATTTTTGTGGCATTTGCCATATCCTTTTTTGGTTATTACGAAATCACTTTGCCTAGTTCCTGGTCAACTAAAAGTGATAAAATGGCGGAAAGAGGAGGACTTATCGGAACGTTTTTCATGGCATTCACATTGGCCATCGTTTCATTCTCCTGTACGGGTCCGATCATCGGTTCTGCGCTGGTTGAGTCAGCAAAGAGTGCTCTTGGACCATTTACGGTAATGTTAGGATTTTCCACAGCGCTGGCCGTTCCTTTTGCCTTGTTTGCGGCATTCCCCGGGTGGCTCAACAGTTTGCCAAGATCAGGCGGATGGATGAACTCCGTGAAAGTAGTGCTTGGATTTCTGGAATTGGCGCTCGCATTGAAATTCCTCTCTGTAGCTGATATGACCAGCCACTGGAATATTTTACCCTACGAAGTTTTTATGATCCTGTGGATTGTGATTTTTGCTGCCATGACACTCTATCTACTGGGGATTATCAAATTCCCTCACGACAGCAAAGGAAAACTTAAGATCAAACCGGTACGCTGGGGATTCATCGCATTATCTGCAGCCATAACTATTTACCTGTTGACAGGATTCCGTTTTAATGAGCAAACAAAATCATATTCCCCACTTGGCCTTTTAAGCGGGCTTGCTCCTCCAACACAATACAATATCTTTTTGCCTGATCCCAAAACAGATGTAGATCCCGAAATTAAAGCTCGCTTCCCCTCATACACCAAATGTGCTAACAACCTGGATTGTTTCAAGGTGTATGAAGAGGGTGTAAAATATGCACAGGAAGTCAACAAGCCGATACTGCTTGATTTCACAGGATATGGTTGTGTAAACTGCCGTAAAACAGAAGAGAATATCTGGATCGTGGATAAAGTCTGGAACAGGATACAGAACGATTATGTATTGATCTCACTATATACAGACGATCGAAAGAAGCTCGATGAGACATTAATTTCCGCTCGTGACGGTTCGAAATTACGTACAGTAGGAAGTTTGTGGCAAGAATTCCAGATCGTCAATTTCCACCAGAATTCTCAGCCACTTTATGTCCTGGTATCTCCGGATGAAAAGGTATTATCCGCACCTAGAGGTTACAACTCCGACATAAAGGATTATACCAGATTCCTCGAATGCGGATTGGACGTATTTGAAGAAAATTATTCCCAGCTGGGAATGGATAAATAATTTATTAGTCTGCAGCCCTCAGTCCACAGTCCGCAGTTTATTATTACTGTAGACTGTGGACTGGTGACTGTGGACTGAAGTCTGGTGACTGTGGACTGAAGTCTGGTGACTGTGGACTGAAGTCTGGTGACTGCGGACTGAAGTCTAATCAACCGGGCTCACACTTCTGATCATTTCCAAAAGATCCCTCGCATCAATTACCTCCAAAGCTCCTTCATCGGTGCGGGCAGCGCATTTTTTCATTTCACGAGTGATTCCGTCAATTGGTACATTTCGAATCATATTAAAAACCCAGGCAGGTTCATGACGTTCGAACATTCCTTCAAAAGCTGAAGCTGTGCCATCGGTTCCCTTGATGGTATGACATGATTTACATTTCTGGTCAAAGACACGGGTTCCTTTTTGCACCATAAACTGACTTACTTCCGGAGCAAATTTTACATTTTTTACGGCAAAAACGCCTTCCGGAATATTAGCATTCGGCTTAAGCTCCTGCAATTGTTCCTTCGTAACAGCTGTACCCGGGATCGGAGAATTTGTCCCCTCTGTCGGTGTAACCTGGTTAGTGGTTTCTTCAGGTCCACCATTGGCTTGATTCTGGTTATTATTACAAGAAAACACAAGCAATACGGAAAGCAAAAAGAAAAAAGACAAGTTTTTCATTCCAATAATTTTTAATATTTATTCTAGAGATTATTCCTCCTTACGTGAGTTCGCCAATGGATCAGGAAGGCGAAGTACCCTCAAGGCCTCCTTAACCATGTCGTCCTGGTCTAGCAATATACCGTAAAACCCTTCTTCTCTGAACAGCTGGCGTGCGATCTGGGCTTTGAGCCTGTTCTGAATATCAGCTTTGCAACTGGCCAGTTCCACTTCATCGATCTTTACATCATCCAGGCCCACAAAATCCAGGAAATCTTTGAATAATATCTCATCAACCTCAAAATCATCCTTGAAACTCTCCAGGGTGAACTCGGAAAAATCATGGCCGGGTTTTTCCATATACCGGTAAACAAAGCGGCTTATCTGCTGTCGAAGTGCTGTATACGTATCAGAAAAAATGGTAGTATCCAATGAAACAAATACATCCGGTATTATTCCTCCGCCACCATAGACTACATGTCCATTGGTCGTATGATATTGTGTGGAATCAAAAACCTCTGCCTCTGCCTCTCCTGACAATTCACCGGACTCCATCCTGTCCATAAAATCATGAGCATATTTTTCCTTGTCATCATAAGGCTTCTGGATAGAGCGCCCTGAAGGCGTAAAATATTTAGCCACCGTTAAACGCAGTGCTGATCCGTCAGAAAGTTCATATTGCTCCTGAACAAGCCCTTTTCCAAAGGACCGCCTGCCAACAATCACTCCCCTGTCACGGTCCTGAATCGCTCCGGCTACAATTTCACTTGCCGAAGCAGAACCTTCGTCAATTAACACAACAATGTTGTTGACATCGAAAAAAGGCATACCCGAAGTGCTGTATTCATTTCTCCCGGTTTTGCGACCTTCGGTGAATACGAGTAATGCCTGTTTGTCCTTGAACAACTGACTCAATATTCTGGTCGCTTGTTGAAGATATCCTCCCGGGTTACCACGAAGATCAATAATGAGATCTTTCATGTTTTGTTCCTCGACCAAAGGCTCCATTCCTTTCATGAACTCTTCATAACTCTTTGCACTGAACCTCGAGAGTCGAATATACCCTGTTTTATCATCAAGCATCATAGCCACATCAACACTATTCATTGGAATAGCATCCCTTGTAATAGTAAATTCCAGTAAATCTTTTTGGTTACCTCTGAGAACACCTACAGTAACGTCTGTTCCCTTTTTTCCTCGTAACAATCCCGTAATATCAGGTATGGTCATTCCCTTTCCTGCTACTATAGAGTCTTCAATAGAGACAATTTTATCCCCTGCCATAATGCCTACAGCTTCGGAGGGTCCGCCGGCTAGAGGGGTGACAACCAGCAAAGTGTCATCCAAAATGAAAAACTCAATGCCTATTCCATCAAAATCTCCGTCCAGTTGATCATTTACCTCCTGCAGTTCCTTGGCAGGGATATAACTGGAATGAGGATCCAGCTCCTCCAGGATACTCTGGATGGCAATATCCGTTAATTCTTCCTTATCAACTTCATCAACATACCTTGCTTCAACATACCTGATCAGCTCCTCTACTCTCCCTGAACTACCTACATATGCACTGCCTGCTTCCTCATCATCAATGACCATAACCGGCCCTGATTTTTGCAACTGCAATCCAATGATCATACCACCCACCAAAGCAACGGCAAGCAATAAAGGTGTCCAGATTTTCAAACCGCCAGGAGTGTTACCTGTTAACTTTTCCATCAAAATGTATTGTTTTTATGATTTTGTTCGGAGGTTGCTTTTGGAGATAAAAAGTGTCATATTTTTGAAGAGACAAGGCGCTTTTTGAAGTGCATACCCGGAGGGTACGGACAAGAAAAGCAACACAGTATCATCAAAAAGAGGCATTTTTTAGCCCAAAGGGTGACCTTCAAACAAGATCTAAGCGCCGAAAGATACAAACTTCCTAAGATTAAACCCTAAATCTAACAAGTGTTAAACGAATTCAGACTAATATAGATTGATCAATACCCTTTTTATTTTTTATCCACTTAATACTCTTTCTCTATTTTTTGTACCCAGGCTTAATAAATTGAAGAAAAAATGACGGCAATTGTCAAAAAACAGAAGGTTTTCCGGTTATTTATTATAGAAATGAAACCAAAAGGGTACTTTTGTTTAAAATTTTTTAAACCATCCCATTTGTCAATAACCATTATATCCTATGCATAAAGAAAAGCACCTGGACGATCTCGACAAAAAGATTTTGTCGATACTCATGGAAAATGCAAAACGGGCCTACAGCGAAATCGGCCAGCAATTATTTGTTTCCGGGGGTACCATACATGTGAGAATGAAAAAAATGGAGGAAATGGGCCTTGTCAAAGGTTACAACCTAGTGGTTGATCACAACAAATTGGGTTACGATATCGTGGCCTTCCTGGGCATATACCTGGATAAAAGCTCTTTGTTTGATGAAGTGTCCGATGAACTGAAAAAAATCCCGGAAGTGGTTGGCGCTCATTATACTACCGGGCAGTACGGTATTTTTGCCAAGATCGTTTGCAGGGATACCAATCATCTAAAGGATTTATTGCACGACAAAATCCAAAAGATCAATGGAGTCCAACGAACCGAAACCTTCATTTCTCTCGAGGAAAGCATTGACAGACCTATTCAGCTGATCGAGGAAGAAGATTGATTGGTAACGATTGAATGAAAAAAGAAAAAATGAGCCGTAATATTTACGATCCTGAAAACCCCAAAACGAAAAAGCAAATAAAAGATCTGAGGACACCCTGGAAACTGTGGCTGTATTTCTTTAAACACCTGCCTTCTGTACTCTTTTTTGGCGTTCGCTTAAAATCCCTCACTCCTTATAAAGCCGAAGTGACAGTTCCTTTCAAATGGCGTACACAGAACCCATTCCGGTCCATCTATGCCGGTGCTCAATTCGCAGCAGCCGAATTATCAAACGGTCTCATTGCAGGCCACCTGATCTATGGCAGGGGTAAAATCGCCATGTTGATCACCAAAGTCGAAATTGAATACGTAAAAAAGGCAACCAGCCTGACTACTTTTACCTGTGAGGAGGGGCAAAAACTCATGGACGGCATACAGAAAGCAATAGATTTAGACGAACCCCAGGAAGTTACTGTTTTGACTGTAGGTACACAGAACGATGGTGAAGTGGTTTCAAGAATGTGGTTTACCTGGTCCTTTAAGGTAAGGTAGCTCCAAGAAGGTTTTGCCATTGAGCTTCTTTCAGATCAATTGAGCAATGCCTTTTACTTTTATTTTCAATAACAATATAATATCAGACCTATGAAGCGGATCCCCTTGCTTTTTGGATTAATTTGTTGGAGTATTCTGACATTTGCAGACCCAACCACCATAACAGAGTTTATTCGAATAGACCAGCTTGGGTACAGGCCTGGAGACCAAAAAGTCGCTGTCATTGCCAACCCCATAAATGGCTTTAATTCCGGTCAAAGTTTCATTCCTGGAAATTCATATGAAGTAAGACGGTGGAATGATGATACGACTGTTTTCACAGGATCGATTCAAGCATTTAATAACGGAAATACACACCTGCAGTCCGGCGATCAAGTTTGGTGGTTCGACTTTTCAGCCCTGACTATTCCAGGGAATTATTACATTTATGATGTAACCAATGGAGTTGGTTCTTACCAGTTTACCATTTCTGATGAGGTTTATCAGGAAGCTTTGAAACAGGCCATGCGGGTGTTCTATCACCAACGTTGCGGAGTAGCCAAAACATCTATTTTTGCAGATGTCTGGGGTGATGATTCTTGCCATACTCATTCAGGGCAGGACCTGGCCTGCAGGCTTGTCACCGACCAGGGAAACGCTTCAACGGCAAAGGACCTTTCCGGAGGATGGCATGATGCAGGTGATTATAATAAATACACCAATTTCACCTATTCTCCCGTTCATGCCCTATTATTTGCATACCAGAAAAACCCTTCTGTTTTTGGAGATAATTACAACATTCCTGAAAGTGGCAATGGCATTCCTGATATTCTTGATGAAGTAAAATTTGAACTGGAGTGGTTATTAAAAATGCAAAAAACTGACGGTTCCCTTTTGATGAAAATGGGAGTAACGGCATTTCAATCTGCCAGTCCGGCTTCTGCTGACCTGGCTGCGAGATATTACGGTGAAGCCGCAGCTTCTTCCACTGCTGTTGGAGCCAGCCTCTTCGCTCATGCCTACCTGATCTTTAAGGACCTTCCGGGAATGAATACTTTTAGCAACACCCTTCTGGCACGAGCTGAAGCTGCCTGGGAATGGATAGAAAACAATCCTGGGTTTTCCAGTTATGCTAATTCAGGGTTTTCCAGCGCGAATCCGGAATTATCCACCGAACAGCAAAAGGAAGTGCGGATTGGGGCGGCAATCATGTTATTCGCTTCTACAGGAAATACTATTTATAGAGACTATGTTGATGCAAATTATACAGACATTCGGCCTATTCAATGGACCTATTGGTATCCATTTCAGCCTACCATCCAGGAAATTGCTCTGTTTTACCATGAAACCGATGGCGCAACTTCTTCAATTGCAAATGCCATCAATAATAGTTTCACCAACTCCACCATAGGTAATAATGTAGAAATGCTGCCTGCATGGCTCAATGAAACCGATGCCTACAGGGCATATCTCAAAGATAATAATTATGTATGGGGTAGTAACCAGGTTCATGCCAGGACCGGAACTATGTTCGTAAATATGAATTATTATAGTTTCAGTCCTGAAAATGCCTTGGATTTTAAGAATGCTGCTCTTGGGTATCTGCATTACTTGCACGGAGTTAACCCATTGGGTAAAATGATGTTAACCAACATGTCGAATTTCGGAGGGGAAAATTCCTGCAACGAAATGTACCACGGTTGGTTCGGGGACGGTACGGATTATGATAATGCCCAAACTTCCCTCTATGGTCCGCCTCCCGGATTCGTCACAGGTGGCGCAAACCCAAATTTTTCCCCTGCTAATGGTTATATCTCTCCACCGCAGGACCAACCCATTCAAAAATCCTATAAAGACTGGAATACCAGCTGGCCGGAAAATTCATGGGAAATCACAGAACCAGCCATTTACTACCAGGCAGCTTATATTCAATTACTTTCTGCATACGCCGGCCCCGGAGATGCTGTTTTACCAATAACCCTCCAGGATTTTTATCTGAATCCTGAGGGAGAGACTGTAAAACTCGTTTGGATCACATCCCATATGGAGGGAATAAGCCACCTGGAAATCGAACGAAAAAATAAGGATGGCTTTTTCGGTTCTATTGGATCAACAAGTGATGTATATATCGGAAAGAACGTATTTGTGGACAGGGAACCACACCAAGGATTGAATTATTACCGATTGAAAATTGTCAATTATGATGGTGGGGTAACTTATTCCAAAACTTTGAGTTGTGAAATAAAAAACGTCTTCCAGGTTGATATCCATCCAAATCCGGCGGGCAAACGGATCGATGTGAAAGTAAAAACAGATCAAACCATTAAAGCTTATCAGTTAACCCTGATCAGTGAAACCGGACATCTCGCCTTAAAGCGCACTTTTTATCGACCCGCCAATGATTTTGAAGTGACCATTGAATTAGAGAAATTGGCCCGGGGCATCTATTTTCTGGAATTGAATAACGGTTTCTATACCGTTGTCAAAAAAGTTATTTTAGAATAGACCATCTTGTTTAATCCACATATTTTTCATGTAATGCTTCAATAGGCGCATTTTTGTCATGTTCATGAATATGTTTATGCCAGACGGTAAGCTTATTCAGAATGGCCAGGGCCTCTGTTAATTCATCGGGTTGTAAATTGCCCTTTATTATTTCGGACACCTTATGCATTTCATCAAAAGCTAAAAATATTTCCCGCTTTCCGGCGGCCGTCAAAGCAACACGCTTGGCCCGGCGATCATTTTCATCCCGGTATTCGTGAACCAAGCCGTTTTTAATTAAGCGTTTGATGAGTTCACTTCCACTGGACATTTCCATCATGTGTTCGCCTATCAACTCATTTTTTAACAAACTTCCTTCCTTTAAAAGGGTAGCGAGAAAACCAAACTCATCAATAGTATTAAAGGCTGTTTTTGAAAAAGCTTTTTTGAGATAGTGTTTGGCAAAACGAAACAGGCCGGTTAACAATACAGAGAATTCGACCTCCGGTATTGAACGAAAATTCATAAAGTTCTCCTTTCTGTAAGTGGCCGCCTCACCGGAAGGTTCACTTTCTACACTATATACCTTATCCTTCAGGAAAAAAGCAAATGCTTTAATTCCTCCTTCCCCACCCTGTTTTTCAAAGGCTTCCACATGGTCCAAAAGGTCTCTTACTAACTGAAAATTATTCGACATTGAACTTTTTTTTAAAAATTTACTACAAAAATATAGCATTTATTCGAAAAATGCATTAGTTTTGTGGAAGTTTTTACATAAAAAGTTAAACAAAAGTGAGAAATCAAAATATTTTAACACAAATGAGATCATCCATTTTAACCCTTATACTCTTATTAGTGGCTGGTTTTGCCTTTGGCCAGGGCAAAGCGTCCGTTTCTGGTATCATCATGGATGCCAATAATAACGAACCCATTCCATTTGCAAACGTACTTGTTGAAGACAGTGACAGAGGAACTACTTCAGATATTGATGGACGTTTCAAGATTGAGAATGTTGCTCCCGGGTTCATTAACCTTAAGGTTTCCTTTATAGGTTATGATACCAAAATCAGCCAGGACGTAAATGTAACCAGTAGCACCAATGCTCCTTTTGTTGAGATCAAACTTCAGCCAAGTCAGGCCGTTTTGGAGGAGGTAGTGGTCACGGTTGACCGATTTGAAAAAAGAGCAGAAGCCCCGATATCCATGCAGAGCATTGGTTTGAAAGAAATTGAAAGTAATCCGGGAAGTAACCGGGATATTTCAAGGGTAATACAATCATTCCCAGGCGTTGGATCCACGCCGGCTTTCAGAAATGACGTACTCATCCGAGGAGGTGGTCCAAGTGAAAACCGTTTCTTTTTAGACGGCATTGAAATTCCGGTACTGAATCACTTTTCCACTCAGGGTGCCTCTGGCGGCCCGGTGGGTATTATCAATGCAGACTTTATCCAATCAGTAGATTTTTATTCCGGATCATTTCCGGCAGCTAAATACAATGCACTAAGCGGCGTGTTAGATTTCACTCAAAAAGAAGGCAGTAAAGACAGAACGAATGTCCAGGCGGCTTTGGGTGCCAGTGAGTCTTCCTTTACCCTTGACGGGCCTCTTGGAGAAAAGACCAGTTATATTTTTTCTGTTAGAAGGTCTTATCTTCAGTTTTTGTTCCAGGCCCTGGAACTGCCTTTTCTTCCGACATTTAATGATTATCAGTTCAAGGTAAAAACCAATTTTGATCCAAAAAACCAGCTGACCATCATCAGTTTGGGATCATTGGACCGCTTGTCCCTGAACAATAATATCGTAGATCCTGACCCCTCCCAGGAATTCATTTTGACTCAAATACCCATAAATAACCAGTGGAGTTATACTATTGGTGCTAACTACAAAAGATTCTTTGATAAAGGTTTCCACACTTTTATTTTGAGCCGGAACATGCTGGACAATGAATTTTACAAATATCCTGACAATGACGAATCGCTTCCTAGAAGTTTTGATTATAACTCAGAAGAGATCGAAAACAAATTCAGATATGAACTGACTGTCAACGACAATGATATAAAATACACGATGAGTGCTAATCTCGAGAGAGCCAAGTATTTCAATACAACAGCACAGCAACTCGTGGTAAATGATAGTCTGGTGAACTTCGATTACAGCTCTTCTCTGAAGCTGATCAAATATGGACTTTCAGCTCAAGCCTCCAAGAGGTTCTTCGACAACAGGTTCCTCGTTTCATTGGGTGTAAGAGCAGACGCAAACAATTACAACGATGAAATGAATAATCTGCTGAAGCAGTTATCTCCGAGATTGGCGATGTCCTACTCTTTGACGGACAAATCAAAAATTACTGCCGGTGTAGGAAGATACTTCCAGTTGCCAGCCTATACAACGCTTGGAATTCGCAACAGTGAGGGACAACTGAGCAACCTCGAAACTGCCAGATTCATAGGAGCCAACCACTTCAATCTTGGAACGGAATACAGATTCTCCAGAGCTGCTCTGGTTTCCATCGAAGGGTTCTACAAAGATTACTTCCAATACCCGATTGATTTGATCACCGGTGCAAGTCTGGCGAACCAGGGAGCCGAATACAGCAGTATTGCCGGCGCATCTCCTGCCACTTTCACGGGTGAAGGCCAGGCGGTTGGATTTGAAGTCCTCAACAGAATTAACCTCAAGAAGTTTTCACTCCTGGCCTCCTATACTTATTTCATCAGCCAGTTTACCAACCTTGAAGAAGAATTAATTGCTTCTTCCTGGGATAGCAGGCACCTGCTCACCATTACCGGAACAAAAGACTTTAAGAACAACTGGCGGGCTGGATTCAAGTGGAGATTGGTGGGAGGTTTGCCATATACTCCTTTTGACCTGGAAACATCTGCGAATATCATGGCCTGGAACGCCCGAGGGCAGGCATACCCCGACTTTGACCGCCTGAACTCTGAGCGACTTTCGCCTTTCCACCAGCTGGACTTGAGGGTCGATAAGAACTTTTATTTTAACAAATGGTCACTAATGCTTTATGTGGACATTCAAAATGTCTACAATTTCCAGAGTGAAAGCCAGAATTTTGTGATCAGACAAAAAAACGAAGATGGAACATATAAAACGACCAACAACGGAAGAGATTATGTACTGGAATCTGTACCTAATCTTTCGGGTACGGTTCTACCGACGGTTGGTATAATGATAAAGCTCTAATAATCTGAACATCCACAAGCTACCTTATAGAAATACTATTATTTTTTAAAATTGTATTTCTATAAGGTGGATTTTTTTCTCTTCTGGGTTCCACTTAGTATTTTTACGTACTAATGAGAATCGCACCTAAATTTCTTTTGCCCATATTGGTCATGATATTGGTTGGATGTAACCAATATCCAATTATCGAGGATAACACAAATTCCGTCCTTCCTGACTCTGATGACCATATATCTGTTATGGTAAATGGGCAAGAAATCAACTTTTCGGATTCCGTTTCTCTTCTTTCTTTCTGTTATTTACTTCCTTCGGAAGAGGATATTTCCAGCCAGATCCAATCCGACCAAATTCAGCTCAAAAACTACCCCTCCGCCTCTACCCTCTCCCAACCCGTTAAGGATAAAGCTATTCATTGGCTGGGTTTCGAAATTGAAAACCCTGACAGTTCCGATAAATCAATATTAATTTATGTTGGGTATGAACATGATGTAGAAATCTTTGGATTGGACTCCAAAACTCGTCTTGGCACCATGGTTCCTGCGAAAAATAAAAGATCAGCTCTGGAGCCTGGTTTTTTTCTAAGAGAAGAAGGGTTTAGTGGACAGGTAGCCTTTTCGCTTGCTCCAAACGAAAAAAAGAGGGTTTTTCTCAAGACAAAAAGAAAAATCAACAAGCCATTACCGCTGGACATCCAGTTAATGACTCCGCAATTTTGGGAAAAAAGAACTCAGGCAGATTTCCGACATTTCAGTCAGGGCCTATTCCAGGGAGTAATTTGGGCACTTATCCTATATCATCTCCTGTTGTTTTTAACGCTCAAGGACCGGACTTATCTCTATTATAGTGCCTACATGATTTGTATTTCCATGTTGACCCTGGGCGATTTTGGATATTGGCAGTCTCACTTATTCAAAGACAGCCCCTATATCGGATGGTGTCTATTCCAGGTACTGCAATACGCCACAGGAATCATGACTTTCGTTTTTATGCAAAGTTTTGTCCGTTTTGACAAATTGTACCCCAAATACAATAAATGGGTGACCCGATTCATACAGATCAATCTTGGTATTCTGGCATTAGTAATCGTTTCCTGGTTGCCATTTGAGGATTACATCATTGTTGAGATCACCAGGATTCTCATTATTCCATTTGTTGCTGCGGGCCTTGCAGTCTGTTATCTCCTGATTCGTTCTAAAGATGCTGTGGCCTGGTATTTTGCTGTTGCCGGCGGTATTTTTGCCATTGCCGTTTTAATTAATGCGTATTTTGAATTTTTCGCCAGCAATCCCGATCTCGAAACCAATTATTCCCGTTATTACATCATCCAGGCAACAGCCATACTTCACCTGTTGACCTTTTCCCTGGGTATGGGATATCGGCAAAGACAAAAAGATCTCGAAACACAGCGAACTGTCGAGCTGGACAAATTGAAGACTCGCTTATACACCAACATCACCCATGAATTCAGAACACCGTTGACCGTTATCATGGGTATGGCTGACAGGGTAAAGAATCATCCTGAAGAAAGACGATTGATCCGACGGAACAGTAAAAATCTGCTCAATCTTATCAACCAAATGCTGGACCTCGCCAAGCTTGAATCCGGAAACCTGCAGGTGACTTACGTTCAGGGAGATATTGTACCGTATCTGCAATACCTGGGTGAATCATTTCAGTCTATGGCCGATGACAAAGGAATAAACCTGACCTTTTACCCGGAAACGGATTCCCTGGAAATGGATTTTGATGAAGCCAAAGTTCAGCACATCGTCTACAACTTATTATCCAATGCCATCAAATTCACGGAAAAAGGAGGTAAGGTCGTTTTCCATATCACCCAAACCGTTCAGGATGGCAAACCATTCTTGAAATTTAAAGTAAAAGACACCGGAATTGGTATTTCAAAGGAAGAGCTTCCTTTTATTTTTGACCGCTTCCACCAGGTAGATGCTTCCTCCACCCGAAAAGAAGAAGGCACGGGTATTGGTCTTGCACTTACCAAAGAACTCGTAGAATTGCTCCACGGAAAAATTGAAGTTCAGAGTACTCCAGGAAAAGGAACAGAATTCACCATATTATTGCCTGTCACACAGAAAGCTCCCAAATTGGAGCAATCAGCCATTATTGATGAGCCCGTTACTGAAGAAGCCATTGGATTAGATGAACAACAGACGGTAGAAAATCCTGATGAACTGCCTGTTTTGCTAATCATTGAAGACAATAAAGATGTAGCTCGGTATATTGAAAGCATTATTGCGCTGGAATATAAAATCGTCAAAGCCTTTGATGGACAACAGGGAATTGACCTGGCCATCAAACAAGTACCCGACATCATCATCAGTGATGTGATGATGCCGGAAAAAAATGGCTATGAGGTCTGTGATACGCTAAAAGGCGATGAACGGACCAGCCATATTCCCATTATTTTGCTGACAGCCAAAGCTGCCCAGGAGGACAAAATCGAAGGACTGAAATATGGTGCCGATGCCTTTTTGGTAAAGCCCTTTGATAAAGAAGAATTAATCGTTCGACTGGAAAAACTGGTGGAAACCCGTAAAGCGCTGCAAGAAAGGTTTGCGGCTTTTCCCACCCGGACTAAAGAATCATTTTCCGAACCAAACCAGGAAAATATCTTTCTGGAAAAATTACGGTCCGTTGTTCAGGAAAACATGGATGAAACGGAATTTGGGGTTCCTCAAATGGCAGAAAAGCTGTTGATGAGCCAAATGCAGGTCTATCGTAAACTGAAGGCCTTAACCAATAATACGCCTTCCCAATTCATCCGTTCCATTCGTCTTCAAAAGGCTAAAGAACTACTAAAAACCACTGATCTCAATATTTCAGAGATCGCATATGACGTAGGTTTTGCCGATCCAAATTACTTTTCTCGCACTTTTCAGCAGGAATTTGGCTTATCGCCTTCAGACTTTCGCAACTAATTAACAACCAGCCACTTAGCATTTATTTTACATGCAAAATGTAAGATTTGTGCTGCTTTTTCACCCGACATTGCAGGATTTATCCAGCATTTTGAAAAATAGCTGAAGGCCCTCCTGAGCCTTTTGCCCCCACCTTTGTGTCATCCCCCGCAATTACTGAACGCTATTTGTTAACCTTCAAAAAACAGAACCATGTTAGGTTTACCAAAATTAAAATTAATCGAAAACCAGAAAGAACTTTCTTTCTTCGGAAAAGTGTATTTCAAAAATTCGGGTTTACCCGTTCCTGAGCAATACCTGAACAATCCGAGAAACAGAGTATTTGGTATTTATTACAAAAAGGAAATGATCGGTGGTTTCATTCTGGGGAATGGTCCCGATTTCAGAACTATTGAAGTTTTCGCCAAGGAAGAGATACACGACGAACTGTATGCCAACATGCAGGGAAGAGCAAATTACACCGAGATCTGTTGTTTCTGGATCAAAAAAACTTACAGAACCAAAACCAGCATCAACTTTTTCATTTGGTTATCCATGGCTTATTCTCTCAAGAAATACGGTTCCAGATATTTTCTATTTGGAACCTGCTCTAGAGCATTGGCCAAGCTATACGCCACGACACCGAAATCAATATTATTGCACACGGACAGAATCAATAAAAAACACACCTTTATTTTCTGGGCCGTCCGAAAGACCTGCATTTCAGGCATTCTGGAAATTGTAAAATTCAAGTTGTATCGGGTTTTAAATATAAAAGCTACACACAGGAGTCAATCCATTCCCAAAGTACAACTAAGCAGAAAGGCTGCTTAACCACATCAATACCCATTATTAATTTCAAAAAAAATTATCATGAAAAATTCACTTAATAAAATACTGGCTCTGGCCATCATAATTTCTTTATGTTTTGGTTTCATCAACCTTCCAATCACAGGAGAGGATTACCGCAACATCGATATGAGTAATTGGATGGGGGAACTTTATTCCACCATAGGCGAAAAACCTCTTCACGAGATCGCCATGCCCGGCACCCACGACTCCCCTATGTACAAAGGCATGGGTGACGGAGATGCAGCCAAGAATCAGAATAAATCCTTTTCCGGGCAGTTGAATGCCGGAGCAAGAGCTTTTGATTTCCGTTTTGGATATGCATGGGATGAATGTGCTGCCTTCCCTGGGAGTTTTTCCGATCCCCGGCTGGACTCCAAAAACGATGGTCCTCAATGCTGGACGTGTCCTTCCGGATATGAAAGGACATTAGAAGGCATTACTTCTTCAAAAGCATGTATTAAAAAAGGAGGCACCAAATATGCCAAGGCCAAAAAACACGGCAAAGGAACGGGTATTTTTGGCACTGACTGCCCCGGAGGTCAATTCTGGGATCCCAATTCTTACTGCTGGAGTTGCCCGGATGGATATAGTAGAACAGCCCACCCTGTAACATCAGGAAAGGCATGCTCAAAAAAAGTAAGAGATCAATTTGCAAAAGCTAATTACGAAGGGCCATTTTTGACACCTTACAATTCCGGTAACCTGCTTTACTCAAAAGTTGTACCCTGGGCTATAGGAAAGACCAATGAATTAACTGGATTAGGACTCACTACACCTGCAGCGGTAAAAACCACCATCGTGATGTGTACCGGAAATTTCATGAGAAAGCCTGATTATTACATGGCCGGTCATGAGCGAATGTTCATCGATTATACCCTCAGGGAAACCCTTCAGGAAATCAGACGGTGGATCAAAAGCCATCCGGGGGAAACCATCATACTAAGGCTCTGGGATTATGATATGCGCGGTAAACGAAATACCTATTATGATCAATTTAAAACCTATTTAGGTGAGGATGTCATTTACAAGACCTCCAACAGTAAAAACCCAGCAGAGGTATTACAAAAAAACGTCAGAGGAAAAGTAATTCTACTCCATGACCAGCCGGAGAATGATTTGATGTGGAACTACAAAAACGATTGGTACACAGAAGGTGGTTATCGAGGTTCAGGCGACGGAAATGTTACCAATTACAAAAATTACCTCAATTCAGTGGTTGATGCTACGCAGGGTCAAAACTCTCTATACTTCTTCAAAACCTGTTTAACTCCCTACGGTACCAATAGTTCAGGTTCTCAGGATCCTTACAGCCTGGCTAAGAAGTGGCATCCTACCCTGGAACAATTGATCACCAACGACTGGAAGTATAAACAGCTGAATATTGTAGCCATAGATTTTATCGGCAATTTCAACGGCATTGCCAAACATGTTGTACTGTCTAATTTACCTGTAAACGAGCGATAATTTTCAAAATATCAATTTACCTATTTTCCGGTTCCTGATTCACCTTGGGAACCGGAAAAAACAACTCATGTAAAGTATGAAAAAGCTGGTTGTAATGATTTACATCCTATGTCTGCTATTGCCATTACTCTTACTGATTTTTTAGTCATCAAAACCCCATATTTTTTAACTCAGCATGAAAATGACAATAAAAACAGGACTGAAGACAAAGTGTCCCCTTATCTCAGTCCTGAAAAGTCAAACTAAAATCATTGATTAATGCTGGATGGTCCTTACCAGTCTTACGTAGTTATAGATTCTAATAGCATCACCTTGAGGACCATGGCCTGTTGGATAATCGGCAGGATCTCCTACTTTTGGATCGCTTCTTTGAGCTCCGGCTCCGTGCACATCATTCCAGTCCTGCATATACCCCATTGCCCGGCCAAAGCTCACATAGGCAGCGTTTCCTCCGGCAACCTGTGACCAATTAACATGAGTGGTATTGGACCAGTAATATGGATAATCACTCTGTCCGGCTTCGTTGGTTATTTGAGTACAATTAAATAAAGGATCAATGGCTGCTGAATTAGTAGTTCCGGGTGATCTTGAATAATCCACTATACTCTGCAATTCTTTCACATCCGGCAGACGCCAGTCGGTATATCCGGCAAATTCATAGTCTTCGGCATAGTTTAGGGCTTCTTTCCACAATAGCCCTTCATTATTGTCATCTTGCATCCACATTAACCCGGTAGCATTATCTGTGATGGTTCCATCACCGTTATCCAAAAAGTCATTTTCACCATAGGTATTATTTCCCCTTACGTAAAGAACATAAAATGTTTTTTCAGCACCACCGAAAGGCATTTGTAATCCATAACCTTTAATGCGGCCATCAGCAAAATTCACTCCGAAAAGCAAGTTCCCATCAACATACATTGAGTTCGTTGCGAATTGCGCATCAATTATTCGCTCCCCCGCATTGACGTCTCCATAACCGAAATCAAAATAATCAGTATCAATAAACGGGATCAGGCCATCGGTAGAACTTCCATTATATCCGCTAGGGTCAATGCCGCTGAACTGTATCAATGAAAAGAGTTCTTTAATGGTAGGTAACCGCCAATCCGAATAACCGCCAACTTTATAGGAAGAAGCGAAATCTGAAGCTTCACCGGCGGTCATTTTGTCATTGGCGTCAATATCGCCGTCTTCGTCCATATCCGGGGTTTTGGACCACATTAGCCCTGTAACCTGGTCTGTTATGGTGCCATCACCATTATCTTTATAGGAAGGAGTTGTTCCCGGATAATTGGCATTTTGCCCAAAAAAATCAGTTCCAACTGAAGGAATGGCGATTTCATTTTGATTTCCATACGCAGTTGCTTGATTGGTACCTACCAGGGGATACCCTGTAATGTCTGGTAAATCGTCAATGGGTTCAACAATAATCGTATCAGTTTCTTTGTCACAGGATGTATAACCAATCAGCAAAACGGGTAAAAGGAAAAAAATCAGATTTTTCATAGCTCTATATTTTAAGGTTTATTTTCCTCTAAGGCCACCTTTTTCAAAACCCCTCGGAGGTGGTGGATTCTTGCCACCGCTGCCTAATATCATTTTTAAACTCTCATTCACAAATCTATCATAATGAGGCAGTTGAGATGGTGCTAAAATCGCCTTCACCTCTTCAAAGTGTTGATAGGTTACTTCAATTTTTCTTCGTTCCAATTGCAGAATGTCCTCCAATTGATCACCGGTTTTTACTTCCGGATTCGCATGAACAACATTTGCGAAATACGGTTGCAAAGCTTGTCGCTGGGCTTCATTGATTTCCCTCATTTCCTGACTATGAGCCTTTGCCAGTCCCCTGAAAACCTCGGCCTGTTCATCATTAAGGTTCAACAAATTAACCACACGATGGTCCATGGCATGATTACCTGGTTTGCCGGGCATGGGTCCTGGTGGTTCAGGTTTTGTTAGAAAAAAGAAAAGAATGATCCCAATATTCAACAGAAGTAACCCTATTGTGGCATACTTAAAAAATTGTAGCTGTTTCATCATTCATATAAATTATAATTTGAAATGAGCTGTTCATTTGAATCAACTTCGGAAACCCATTCACTGGTGTCTGAAGTATCACTTTTGGCGTATTGATTCAGCAGGAAAATATTCATGGCCAAAAGCAGGATCGCCGCAGCGGCTGCCACCCTGAACTGACTCATGGAAATAATTTTTCCTTCCGGGCTGGCTATTTCCCGTTCGATTTTGGCAAACAGATCCGGAGCAGGTTTGGCTCGCTGGATTCCTTCCATGCTGCCCATGACCTTGTTCACCCATTTTTCTTTTGCTGATTCCATAATTTTTTATGTTTTAGACAATGTACGTGACTAAATCCTTCGGTCATCATAAGTTTTTTCTAAAATATTTCTCAGATTCTTTTTTCCTCTTTGCAATAGAGATTCCACTGCCTTGAGCGAAGTATCCATAATATCAGCCACCTGCTGTCGCTGCAGGTCCTCAATGAAGCTCAAAATGAAAGCTGTTTTTTGATTGGCGGGCAAGGCATTAATTGCTTTGAACAGTGCCTTTGCATTTTCCTTGTTTTCCAAAACAATCCCAGGGTGATCAAAATCAGGAGCGTCGTACTCAAAGGAACTCAGGCTCAAAAAAGCATTTCGCTTCTTTTTTTTGATCGCATTCAGAGAGGCATTTACGGTAATTCTGTATATCCATGTACTAACGGAGGCTTCTCCTTTAAACTTTCCCGCATTCCTGTATATACTGGTGAAAACATCCTGAGTTACCTCCTCAGCATCCTGCTCACTTTGCAAATAACTGATGGCAGTATTGTACACCTTTTCACTATACAGATCATATAAGGATCGAAAAGCTTTTGCATCTCCATGAGCTACGGAAGACAATATTTGGTGGTGGTTTTTCAATATTTTTAGTTGACTTTTCCTTTAGAGTCATATCACAGGAAAATCCTTCGGCGGGAGCGTATTTATTTTTCAATCTTCATTTTCCCTGTCGATCATCCAATCTTTCAGTTCCAAAAAAGTATCCACATAACCTTTCATTTCCTCCTCAGGAACGCCATACGTTTCACATTTCTTTTTGAAGACGTCCAATTCGTCGAGATCATCCAGCTCAACCGTTTCTTCTAAACCCGCATCAAGTCCTTTTTGATTCCTGCGGATCTTAACGCGCAAAATTTCCAGATTCATTCCACTGGCAAATTCACGAATATCAATATCTATTCGTGGGGTGATTTCATCGGATTCGACGACTACTTCAACCCAATGTGGTAGGGTACCCTCAAACTCCTGATCGAGTTTGCGGAGACTTTCTTTGATTTTTTGTAAATCTCCAAGAATACTTTTCAATTGTCTGTAAACAGGAACCTCCACTATTTTGGTTTCTACAATTTTTTTGCCTTCTAATGTGAGTAGAACAACACTTTTTTGATCTTGTCTTTCGGAAAAACTCAATGGAATAATAGATCCCGAATAACGAATATGGCGTTGCTTTCCCAGGTTCTGAGGCCGATGAATATGACCCAAAGCAACATAATCGAAAACAGCAGGAAATTCCGAAGCTCCAATATTTTCCATATTTCCGATATAGATGTTATCCTGTTTCGCAGAGGCGGTAGCACCTGCAGCAAAAAGGTGCCCGGTGGCAATAATGGGAATCTCCTTCTTTGCATAAGGTTTCATCAATTTCCCCACTTCAGAAAAATGTTGGATAATGGCTTTACGCAAATGTCTGGCCTGTTCCGCACCACTTTCTCCTGCAACACTGTATCGCAGGTCACGTTCCCTTAAAAATGGTACAGCAGCTACAGCCATCTCAATAGCCCCTTCATCATTCTTCAACTCCAGGATCTCATCCTTCAGATTACCGGTAGCTGCGCCTATCACATAAATATTGAAGATTTTAAGTAATTCGGCCGGAGCATTGAGCATGGATGGAGAATCGTGGTTGCCTCCGGTAATGATGATGTGTCGGCAGGATGTTTTGATGAGCTTACGCAGGAAGTCGTAATACAATCGGCGGGCGTAACTGGGAGGGTTGCCAATATCAAAAACATCCCCGGCGAGCACAAACACCTCCACTTCTTCCTGCTGTATCAGATCGATCATCCAATCCAGCGCCATCTGGTGCTCTTCTTCACGGGTATTATTCATGAAGTTCTGTCCCAGATGCCAGTCAGATGTATGTAATATTTTCATCGATCCTAATTTCAAGGTGAAAATAGGAAATTCTCCGTGTACGTTACCTGTCATCCCAGAAAAAGATAAAGGAAAAAGCTTAACAGAGCAAGATTGATCGAAATGATCCAGATATAGTAAAGCACTCCCACCCTCCCGGTTTCCTTTCGGGAAATCTTGCGATACTGATCAGCATAAGATATCATCATGAGTTTGATCCATAGAAACTGGACCTTTTCCCCTCTTTTGCGAAGGTAAGTAGCGATCATCATCGTTGTAATTACGAAGACCAGGGCAAAGAAGAGCATCATTGTCAAATAAATAGATTGCATAACTCTACCATTTAAGTGTAAAAATAATGGCTCAAAAAGATGTACAATCTACAAGAAGTGGAACAAACCTGTCAATTTTCAGCGATTTCCTCTTGCGGATGGGAAACTTTTAACTCATTATAGAATTCTACCCTATCCAGTATCTCTCCTGCCACAAAAAGAATTATCGCTATTTCAATACTTTGGTAAAAAGAAAAAACAACAGCTCCGGCTAAAAAAGTCAGCCTTGACCAGGCCATTAATTGCCCTCTTGCAGCCGGGGTTGTCTTTCTATAAAAATACAATAAAATCCGCAGAAAGCCAATGACTGCAAAGGCTGTAAGCATACCTTTTAATAAAAAGAAAACAGAAATGGCTATCCAAATAACCTGTGCACTGTGCAATTTACTTTTCCACCTCCATGTGGCAGCCTGATACAACATATCAATGCTAAGCAGCAAACCTGCTGCCATCAATATCACCACCCAATCCGGCAAGTCGAAGATTAACAGATCTACTATCAAAGCTCCCATGAAAAGACCAAATAACAAGATCTCCCGGCTAAGCCAGGAACCACGGACATTCAATATCGCGCGCCAGGCTCTTTGCTTTTTCCCGAGATGGAGCAAACTGAAAACCGCAGCGATAAGACCTATTCCCACAAAAGCTAATTTTTCATGCTGACTAAAGGCAGATATTATCCCGGAAGCATAAATCCCTGTCATGGCTGAAACCAGAAGGGTGAAGATCAACAAAGGCCACTCCTTTCTTGCTGAAATTTTGGTGGTAACAGGCTGCACGATGGCTGCTTGGAGATCAGTGAACAGCGAAAGATCCATCCGGGGACCTTGTCTACCCTCTTCCAGCGGAATGATCCTAATTTTGGAGCCAACATCTACTGTCACCGGACTGGACTCCCACGAATCCTTCCGTGAAAATATCGTTTGCTCTACGTCCAGGGCACCAACAGGACATAATTCTGCACAGGCTGGCTTTCGCCCTTCCAACAATCTATGATTACAAAAGGTACATTTCTCAACAATTCCTTTGGAAGCATTGTATTTAGGTGCATCAAAAGGGCAGGTCCAGGTGCAATACTGGCACCCGATACATTTATCCACGTGATGTAAAACAGCGCCGGTAATATCATCCCTTGAATAGGCCAAAGCCGGACAACCTTTCATGCAGGGAGCATCCTCACAATGATTGCAGGACATAGACAGGTAAAACAATGGAAGTTCCGGTTTTTCTGCAGGAGCTGCATAAACGTTTCGCCAGGGCAATGCAGGATCAACCCCGTTTTCATTCATACAGGCTACCGAACAGGCGTTACAACCTACGCATTTGTTCTCATCGAATACAAATATGTTTTGAGTATGTGTTGTCATTAAATATCAATTCGATGTTACTCTTTGATAATCCACCATATTGTCATGAAAGGCAGCACCGAAGCCCATATCAGTTTCCCTACCTTTCGACAGACTGTTGGGGCAAGCCCCCTCCTGGTGCCAGTATCCATTATAGATCGACACGCAACCCGGCCTCATCCAGGGGTCTAATTTGGCTTTGATCCTTAATTCTCCCCGATCATTGAAGACCCTGATCCAATCCCCGTTTCGGATATTTTTCTTTTGGGCATCCATTTGGTTAATGGTGGCATAAGGTTCCGGCGCAGCAGATTTAATCACCTGAAGGTTGCCGAATTGGGAATGGATCCTGTTTTTGGTATTAGGCGAAAGCAGATTGTAAGGAAATTTCGAGTTGTTTTTTCCTTCAACTACCGGTTCATATGTTGGTAATGAAGAAACACTCCATTTGGAGGCAGCCTCCTCTGAGTACAATTCAATTTTACCGGATGGAGTTGGAAAGTTCATATCACTAAAAGCAATTTCCTGCAGCCCCGGAGCCAAGACCGGTCCCTGCCGAAGTTTCTCCAACGACAATTCAGGAAAGGCCTTCAATTTATTACCCAGCCAATCCTCAATGGCCTGATCATTTGGCGGAGGGATGTTTTCCAGGATCTCCTGCTCAGAGAAGTCCATTTTTTGAGCCAGTAGATAATAGATCTCCGTTTCAGGTTTCACCTCCCCCATCGGTTCGATGACCTTGGGTTTCAACTGCACATAAGGATTCCAATAAGAGGAAATGATATCGGTTTGTTCAAACATGGATTTGGCTGGTAAAATGATATCTGCTTCCCTGGCTGTATCTGTTAAGAACTGATCAACTACCACCACAAAATCCAATTGTCGGAATGCTTCAATAACTTTGTTGGAATCGGGATTTTGAGTTAATGGATTGCCTCTCTCGACCCATGCCATTTTCAATCCTGGGTTTTGCTGCAGCATCATTTGCTCCCCAAGTCTGGAAGTGGAAATGCTCCTGCGAAACACCCCATCATTGCCGGGGTAATAACTTTCAGGTTCCTTGATTTCACTGAAAATATCCCCTTGTAAATCTGCATAATGCCAGCAGGCTCCTGGTTTTCCAATATTTCCCGTAATCACTGACAGTGCCAAAAGGCAACGGGTAGTTTGTCCTCCGTTGCTATACCTTTGCATGCCATAACCTACCACCAGCGTCATTGGACCACTTTCAGCGATAGCAGTCGTAATTTCCTGAATAAATTCCAAGGGAACACCACAAGCCAAACTTACCTCTTCAAGGTTGATTTTAAGCACTTCTTCCCTGAACTGCTCATACCCGAGTACGTAATTTTTGATAAAATCCTTGTCAACCTGATCATTCTCGATCAATATTTTGGCAACGCCCAAAGCGAGCAAAGCATCCGTTCCGGGAAGGGGCTGAACCAATAGATCAGCTTTCTCAGCAGTTGGCGTATACCGCGGATCGATCACGATGATGCGGGCGCCTTTTTCCCTGGCCTTTCCAATAGGCAACATCTGTTGGATATTGGTCTCTGCAGGATTCTTTCCCCACAGAATGATCACTCCCGCATTTTCAATATCCCATGGAGCATTGTGTTTGTTCTCACCAAGGGTTAGCCGGGTAGCTTCGAGGCCAGCGGGCCAACAAAGGTTACCGTAAACGGTTGTAGCTCCCCCGCACATCTTCCAGAAGGCTGAACTCACACCATTCAAAACCCCTGACATCCCACTCGCAGCATAATATAAAACACTATGCGGACCAAAATCATGATGAAATTCTTTAAGTTTTTCGCTGATTACCTCCAATGCCGTTTCCCAGGAGATCCGTTCGAACTCATCACCACTTTTTTTCATGGGATAGAGAATCCGATCTGAAGAATTCACTCGTTCGAGGTAACTCAATCCTTTAATGCACGGCCCTTCAGGAGTAGCCTTATTGATCGGTTGAGGATCGATATTCACTACCTCCCCCTCGTCAGTCCAGACCTTAAAGGAACAAGTGCTGTAACAATTTCTGGGACATGCAGTGTTATGAACTTCCACGGTTATTTGTTTTAAGGGAACAATGAAATAAGGGAATAAGGGAACAAGGGTTTTCTCACCGTCTACCGTCAGCCGTTAGCCGTTAATCGTCAGCCGTTAATAAGCCAGTTGAACATATTTCCCACGGTGATCAACCAATTCTCTTTCTGGATGGCCTCCAATTCACCTTTGTCGAGCCAAATGCCTTTACAGGTTTCGCAGTAATCCAGGATCACTTTTCTGTCCCGCGGATGTTCAGCCTTATCCATCATTGGATGGTCTTCACAGGAAGGGCAATATAATGCTTCAAGTTGTTCCCGCTGACGAGGAATTTTACGGATTTCAATAAATTGCGGCTCAACGATCTTATCTATTCTGGCCAGCTCACCTTTGTCAAACCAAATTCCACCACAATTATTACAAGTATCAATTTCTATGACCGTATTGACTTCATTGAGCAAGGTAGTGCTCAGTGGATTTTTACACCTGGGACAATCCATTATTAAAAAGTTTAGGGTTTATTGATATTGCAAGATAAGTGTAAAAACTTGGACTAAGTATGTGGACAGAACTACTTTTTATCAAATGTTTTCCTGAAACGAATCGATATGGCTATACCTCGGCGCGTCTTTGCGAAACTTTGCGTAACAGCTCTCTGCCCTTTTTGATGGAGTAAAGTATTTTGATCAAAAGTAATTTTGTCATCTTACTAATCAATATGGAATAATGGGAAGAAAAAGATTAATCCACTTTCAAACCTTTTGCGCCACAATCGCAAAATAAGTTCCAGACTCTAACTCAGAATGTTCCATGGGTTCAAACTGAACGGTAAACCCACAATTTTTCAACAAAGTCTCCCAGGTTGACATTGGAAAAATGCCTTCTATACAGGAATCTGATTCAGTACGAATAAGTCCATTGTTATCCCGGAGGATGTAGAGATATTGAGTTTCAATAATATTATCCGTTTCATCGGAATCATAGGTCCATTCCAGGTAACGCATGCTGCCACGTTCCCCGTCATGCCCTCCGTGATTGGTTGATGGCTTAAAAGTTTCCTTGAAAAAATCCGGCACGATCAGCAACATCCCGTTATCGTTCAGATGTCGATGTGCATTTGCAAAGACAGCTGAAAGATCTCTTTCATTGGTCATGTACATAATGGCATCATGAATGAAAACAGCATCAAAAGTTTTGTTGAGGTTCAGATAGCGCATATCTCCCGCAAAGTGTTCACATTCCGGGTTCAGTTTTTTACTGACTTCGATCATCTGAGGGATAAATCCGTAAGCGTAAGCTGAAAATGTTGTTTGAGGAAAAAAGCATTATTCCCACCCCCGCTCCCCAATTCCAGTATGGATTGGATATCCTTATTGTGTTTTGAAAATAACGTCCTAAACAGGTTGGCTTCCTCTTCATAATCTTCGGGAGCAGACAGGAGCGGCCACCATTGGGCCAGTTGGTTGTAGAGTTTCATGACAATTTCATTTCAATTTCTACATTTCCTACTCTTCCTCACCTACCTCATAAAACTCAAAAGATGCTCTTTCGGGAGACAGGGTTGCAAGAGCGGTTCCTTCGGCTACAATATAATATTGAAGATCTTTTCCTCCATTTACGGTGGCACCCCAGATTTTATCTCCCATTAATTCATCATTATGACCACCATCATCGAACATTTCCATGCGTTTAAAATTCCCAAAAGTGCCATACCTGTAATACAGCCAGGCTTTTTCGTTATCCTCTATCCGGGCACTGATCCCAACAATGTCGCCATAATTAAGGGCAGAAACCTCAGTGATGATGGGTTGAGGCTGGCTAAGCAAGGCATGTGTTTTCAAATATTCGATACGAGGTTCCATGAGTTCGGCAATGCCTATGATATTTGATTTATCAGCTTTTGCAGAAACCCGGTAATTGGTTTCAAACCCTTCCATGGTATAGAGTTTGTTTACATCAGACTCCACATGAGGTCGGATCAATTCTTTGATCTCCTTGGCTCTTTTGAGGTATTCGCCATTGGCAAACTGTTCTTCAAGAATAGTTTTCAGATGAGCTGCATATATTTTTCTGTAAAGGTTATCTCCAAGCAACTGTACAATAAGTGGACGCTTCTGATTTTTCTCCTTATAATGAATAAAAGGACTCATCCGCTGCATTTTCTCATTGGATAACGGGCCACCAATTCCGGTGTAGCGGAACCCTCCAAAACACAAATTCATATCCCATACCAATGGATGATACATACCTGAAGTATCCTTGTACAGATAATAATTATGACAAAGCCTACCCAGGTAACTATCGAGATTTACGGTAATATTATTGAAGGCATGCATCCAGAGCGTTTGGTCGACATCCAATACTTCTTCGATTCTCTCGGGGGTGTTATTCAACACATCTGCCAATTGAATAATATCGTTCCAATTGCTGTTATCCTTCAATTCATACAAATGATAATAACAAGCGGAATCCTGGCCAAGGTACATAAGGGAAGCTTTATCTCCCTTTGGGCATGTAGGCTCTTCCTTATTGTGCCAATTCGGGTCGCATTTAATGAGGGCTCCTTCATCTTCATTGTAGAAAAACTTCAGAAATTCCTCGTCTATGGATTCTGTGTTATTATAAAGTCCGAGGTATACATCATTCACGTAAACTTTGGCAAAATTGGCTCTTGGTGCAGGCATATATTGACCGGCGATCTCATAGGCTAATACTTCCCTCAAAAAACTTGGATCTCTAAAGATATTGGAAAGCTTTAAGGTAGAATAGCCTCCCGGAAGAGATTGCTTTTTGTCTTTGTAGTTTACCTTTATATTAAAAGGGAGCTTTGCAGAGCCGGATCTACTGACATTGAAGTAGGAACTGTTTCCTTTATACCGGACCCCCACTTTTTCATAGGATTTACCGTTGATGACAGCGCTGCCTAGTAGGCGCTTATCTTTTCCGGCTTGTTTCAGGGAATCCAATATGGTATTCCAGTTATCCTGCTCAAAATAAAGCTTGACCTCCTGGATGGTTTTCACATCATAGATATTCTGAGCGAAGAGACTGGTCGTGCAAAAAAAAGCCAAAAGAAATAAAGCCTTTTTTCCCATGTACATCATATTTAATTATTAGCCAAAATTAGCCCGTGAGAATTTATAAATTCTCATATAATTCACTGGCTACCTGACAGTTATAAATACACAAAACAAATAGCCATCAAGAATTTTCTTAGATTAACTTTCTTATTGATTCAATTCTTTCAGTGAACTTGTATGCAGCTCACGTGTATAATTTTGCGGACTAAACCCTATGGTTTTTGCATTTTCCGCCTTTATATAAAATTCAATCTGATCCTGTCCGGCTTTAGGAGTAATGACGACTCCAAAAACATTATCACTGGCTTCACCATCATCATTTTTGCCATCATCAGCCATTTCTGCAACCGCAAAATCGCTGTTTTCATCAAAACGGTAATAAAGATAGGCAGCTTTGGTATAACGATCTGTTTCCACCTGTATTCTAAAATCAGTCACCTGCTTTTGGGAAAATTGTTCTCTTCCTGAAAGGGTAACATCTCCAATGGCTGGAGGAAGAATGGTAAAATTCTGGTTCTTCTTCAAAAAACTGACCCTTTCTTCAACAAGTTTGGCAACTCCCGGGATGCGGCTTCTTCTACCGATTGTAGCATCAAGGCTTTTTGAGAAATCCCCTGTATTGTAATACCGGTTTCTGTCATTGACCAGATCAGAGAAAATGAACTTCTGCAGATCCTTAGCCCGCTTCCGGAATTTTGTTTTCTCAAGATGATCCTCAAGAATACTCCTGCAATGCGCGAAATACAACTTCTTATTATCCTCATCTGACAATAAAACATTGATCAGCGGTTTTCCCACATTGTCTGCATGCAACAATGGATCAAGATTCATCAGATCAAGTGTAGACAAATCTGATCCTACACCGGTATTTTTAAAACTTCCAAAAGCAAGATTCAATTTTCCAATTACAGGGACAAAACGACCACTTTTATCTTTTACCAGATAGTAGTTTTGACTTGATTTACCGGAATAGCTATAAAGATTGACCAATACATTATTAAAGGCCAGCATCCACAAAGTCTGATCCACATCGAGCAGCTCTTTTACCTTCTCCGGATTATTCTTCAAAGCATCAGAAAGGTCAAACAGGTCGCTCCAGTATCCGGAAATCTTATCAAAGTTGTGCTCAAAACAGTACATATTATTGTCATGTCGCAAACTACCAAAATATTCGGACTGGCAATCAGAAGACTCTTTTTCCCCTGTATTTGGATTACTGTAAAAAATACCTTCCACATCCATATTGAAACGGTTCTTTACAAAAGCCTCATCCACCACTTCAACGTTGACAAACAGACCATAATATTCGCCATTGATATTTACGCGTGCATAATTCGCTCCGGGAGCAGTCATATAATCCCGCGCGATCTCATATCCAGCAACTTCTCTGACCATACTTGGATCGCGTAAAGCACTGGAAAGGTCGATAGCCTTTACACCTTCATAAGTTACATTGGCATCAGTAGTGGATATTTTCACGAATAATCCATTTCTTCTGCCTCCGGGGGTAAAGGACCTTGCATCTCTGTATCTTACTCCGGCATTATTAAATACCTTGCCATTGATATTCATTTCTGCGGACAGCAATTCATCTCCATTGTAACGGAGCGAATCCAAAATGTATCTCCAATTGGATTGGGAAAAGTTAATACTAACATCCTGGATCTTGTCAACGTCATAAAAATCGGACTGTCCGGATGCAATATTCAAAGAAAAAATACTAAGACACAAAGTAACCAGGAGTAAAGAAAATCTTTTCATAAGGAGTGTAATGTGATATAAATTGATAGTCCTGTTTATTGAGAACAATTCTGTGCAATATTAAGAAAATAATTCCAATATATAGTTTTGATTTTTGAAACGACCCTCAAATTTAATAGTCGGTCGCCGACACTTTTTAAACGTTATCCTTTCCTGAGGAATCATTACCCCGTTTCTAAAGAGAAAGAACGGCTGTAATTTCTTTAACCAACAACTCAGGCAAAGGGTTTTAACCGATACCCTCTATGCTTCAACCCCCGGATAACTCCTTTTTCTCCCCAGAGGTGGCCGGCACCCACTGCTGCAAAAAGGGTTTCATTTTCCTGGATAAGGGCGTCAATACGATTCACCATTATGCTATTTCTTTGGTAAACCATGACTTGCTTATTTTTGGTTCCTTTAAGGGCAGCCTTGTGGAGTTGCCTGAGATCTCCTCTGGAATATAGATCCAACAAACGCATTAACTTTTTTCTGGATGCGGAGTAGTTTTTTGATAACTGCTTCAGGTGATCTATATGTGTTGTCAACGGAATCTGATGAAAAACATGAATTTGTTCTTCAAAAGTTTCAATGCCGTGCAGCGACTTTTCCCGGGAACGGGCATAACCCCATAATCTGTCATCCAGAAATTCCGGCATTTCACTGGCCATCATTGTATCCGAGATAATTTTGGAGACTATCATAGGATGTAAATGAGCCAACCGATCCAGATTGATGTCCAGGGCTTTTTTGAGAATCTTTTTTAACTTTTGATAATGTTTTGAAGGAAGGAGGTCAAAAAGCGGAGGAACCGGGGGTATACTGAGCATCCCGGTTCCTCCGTTATTTATTTCATCTAAATTGAGTTCTGCGGCAAAAGCATTACAAGCATCTATTTTTTGGAACAGGAGTTCCAATAAGCCGAATGCTTTGGCATCTTGAATATGCATGGTGCCGAATAACCAGGAATCACCCGGGTAATCGGATTCTATCCGCCACAGCAGACAATCTTTCTTTTTCAAATTTTCTTTATTCGTACTTGTATGGCAGCAGTTTACTGTTTTTGACAGTGGAAAGTGTCATCAAAGTTTTCAAGCGCTCAATTTCTTCAATCTGTGAAAGTGTTTTGAAAAGAAGTTTTTCATAAGTCGGAATATCAGCACAAATGATCTTGATCAGGAAATCAGCCTCACCTGTGATAATATAACATTCTGTAATTTCATCAATTTCCTTAATTTTTTCAAGGAAATGATTCAGGGCATTTTCTTTTTGCCATGCAAGAGAAACCAGCACGAAGGTCATTACACTTAAACCGATGCTGTTTGGGTTAACAACGGCATGATAACTGTCGATTACACCTGATTGTTCAAGTTTCCTCACACGTTCCAATGTTGGGGCAGGAGACAAACCGATTTTCTTGGAAAGATCCAGGTTGGTTATCTTGCTGCTCTCCTGGAGAATCTTAAGTATTCTGAGATCAGTCTCGTCTAATTTGTGGCTCATTTGTCGTAGTTATATCATCAAAAATTTAAGCCCGCAAGATAACCGTTAATAAAACAAAAACCAAGCTTTTTAATTAAAAACATCATATAAATTTCGCATACATCTTATTAGAGGTAATCTTTTGCAAGAACATTCGTTATGGGTTGAATGAGTTTTTCTCAAGCCGGTTTGCCATAATAAGAGAACAGATTTAATTTTCAAATTGAAGTTATTTAAAGGGTTCAAGTTGTTCAAAGAGTTCAAATTTCAGGTGATCCTCCATATAAAAAAAGAGGCATAAAATGTTAGATTTTCATCAAAAGCAACTCAAACTCCTTGAACCACTTGAACTATTGGAACTCTTTGAACAATTTGAACAAACTCACTCCTCCTGAAAACGAAAAAAAGACGAGTTATAACTACCTTTGCAGCCATAACAAATAACACAATGATCAACCGTCAATTAATGAACCCCGAAAGCATCGTTGTCGTAGGGGGAACCAACCATTTACATAAACCCGGAGGACGCATTATCGAGAACCTGCTGGATGGAAAATTCAAGGGAAAACTTTACGTTGTTAATCCCAAAAAAAGGGAAGTTCAGGGAATTGAAGTGACCCCGACCATTGAAGCATTACCTGATGTAGACCTGGCTATTATCGCCGTTCCTGCTAAATACTGCCTTGAGACAGTCACTTTTCTTGCCAGGAACAAAAACACCAAAGCATTTATCATCATTTCGGCCGGTTTTGGGGAAGTACACCCGGAAGGAAAAATTGTTGAAAAGCAACTGGCAGCTGTAGTCAACGAAACCGGCGGTTGCCTTTTTGGCCCCAACATTATCGGAATAATCACCGAAAACTATTCAGGGGTTTTCACTCCTCCGATTCCTGAGTTCCACAGTGATGGCTGCGATTTTATCTCTGCTTCAGGTTCAACGGCTTTATTTATTATCGAGGCGGGAATCCCAAGAGGTTTGCGGTTCGCCAATGTTTTTACCGTCGGAAACTCAGCTCACACCAATGTGGAAGACGTACTGGAATACATGGATGAAACCTTTGACCCGGAGAAGAGTTCCAAAATCAAACTTCTCTATCTCGAAAATATTTCCAACCCGGAAAAACTGCTTAAACATGCTGTTTCCCTCGTCCGTAAAGGATGCAAGATAGCCGCTATCAAATCCGGGGCCACTGATGACGGCAAAAGAGCTACGGCTTCCCATACCGGAGCCATGGCCAATTCCGATGTGGCAGTAAGAGCTCTTTTCAGAAAAGCAGGAGTTGTTTACTGCAGCAGCCGGGAAGAACTCATTACCGTTGCTTCGATTTTTTCTTATAAAAAACTGGAAGGAAAAAATATCGCTATCATCACTCATGCGGGTGGATCGGCAGTAATGCTCACCGATGCCTTGTCACGAGGTGGCCTGAAAGTGCCCTTGATCGAAGGACCTCACGCGGAGGAGTTGAAAACCTATCTGGCACCGGGATCATCTGTCAGCAATCCGATAGATTTTCTGGCTACCGGTAATGCCGAACAATTAGGCATCATCATCGACTATTGTGAACACCTTTTCACTCATATCGATGCTATGATCGTTTTATTCGGAAGTGCAGGTCTGTTTGATGTGGAGAATGTATATAAGGTACTTAATGTTAAACTGGCAGTCTGTAAAAAACCTATTTACCCGATTTTGCCTTCCCTGATCAATGCCAAAAAAGAGATTCAATATTTTCTTTCCAAAGGGCATGTGAATTTCCCGGATGAGGTTTCGCTGGGTAGAGCTTTGGCGGAAGTCTACCATACTCCTCCGCCATTCGTTGAGGCTGAAATCAATATTGAATTAGATAAGCAGAAGATCCGTGGACTTATTGACGAAGCAGGACATGGATTCCTTCCTCCGGAGGAAGTAAAAGCAATGCTGGAGGCTGTTCACATCAAGGTTGCTGACGAGTATGTCGTAACCGGCGAAGACGAAGCTCTTCAGGCTATCAAAACTTTAGGGTTTCCTTTGGCAATAAAAGTGGTCGGCCCTGTTCATAAATCCGATCTGGGAGGCGTAGCATTGAATATTTTCACAGAGGAGGAAGCCTTAAGCTCCTTCCAACACATGATGTCTATTGAAGGTGCTACAGGTGTATTAATCCAACCTATGTTAGACGGCGTTGAACTTTTCATTGGCGCCAAACACGAAACTGCTTTTGGACATATAGTGCTGTGCGGTATAGGCGGGATTTTTGTGGAAATATTCAAGGATGTCAGGGCAGGTCTTGCTCCAATAGACAGGGCTACAGCCAAACGGATGATCCATAAACTTAAAGGGTATCCGCTCATCAAAGGTGCCCGGGGGCGCATGGGCGTCAATGAAGAAGTACTTACGGATATAATCCAGAGTGTTTCCGCCCTCGTAAAAATTGCTCCTGAAATTATTGAAATGGATATCAATCCCATCATTGGAAAAGGAGATGACCTGACTGCTGTTGATGCGAGGATTAAAGTCCAAAAGGTTAATGTGGTAGACTTCAGTCAGCAGTGGACAGTCGGCAGCGAAATAGCAGAACCATCTTGTGACTGTAGCCTGTGAACTGAGGCTGTGGACTGAGGCCTGTGGACTGTGGACTGAGGCCTGTGGACTGTGGACTGTGGACTGTGGACTGAGGCCTGTGGACTGAGGCCTGTGGACTGAGACCTGTGGACTGAAGACTAAAATCACTCGTTGGAATTCGGTTTTTAACTTTAAAATCATACTATAAAAATCTTATACTTTTGTACCTTTCGGGTCCATTTAAAAACATTCAAAAATGACAAGAAAACATATCGTTGCAGGTAACTGGAAAATGAATAAAACCTTCGATGAAGGAACTGCACTGGCTAAAGACGTAAAAGCACTTGATCGCTCAAAAGATGTTATTACCATTTTAGGAACTCCTTTCATTCACCTACAGGCTGTTGCTGAAATACTCAAAGGCGATGACACCATAAAACTGGCTTCCCAGAATTGTCATCCGGAAAAAAGCGGCGCCTATACCGGTGAAATATCCATAGACATGCTCAAATCCATTGGAGTGGATTACGTAATCATTGGTCACTCTGAACGTAGAGAATACTTTAAGGAAGATGACGATTTTCTGGCAGGCAAAGTAAATGCTTGTCTAGCCGGCGGTTTAACACCCATTTTCTGCTGCGGAGAAGCTAAAGAGATTCGTGAAGCAGGAACCCATGAGGATTTTGTGGCTACACAGTTAAAAAACAGCCTATTCCACCTTTCTCCGGAAGAGTTTTCCAAACTGGTTATCGCTTACGAACCTATTTGGGCTATCGGAACAGGTTTGACAGCCTCTTCAGCACAGGCGCAGGATATGCACAAAGCCATTCGCTCATTGATTGCACAAAAATACGGAGCGGAAATTGCAGACGGAACTACCATTCTTTATGGAGGCAGTTGTAAACCAGGCAACGCTGTTGAGCTTTTCAGCCAGCCAGATGTTGATGGCGGACTCATTGGAGGAGCTTCCCTGAAAGCAGAAGACTTTGCAGCTATTGTGAATAGTTTCTAGTTCTGGTTGCTGGTTAATAGTTACTGGTTGCTGGTTGCTGGTTGCTGGTTGAGAGAATTCCTGAATTGGTCAATTTCTCTCAACCAGTTTGTTTTTTCTTTAACTTGGGGCTACGGACGTTTAACTAGTAAAAAGTGTTCAAATTGTTCAAGTTGAGCGTAGCGAAATCCCGAACCTGTCTGCTCAGCATCGCCAGGCAGGTGAGATTTTATATCGAATGTACATGTAAAGTCGGGGGAGTTCAAATTGTAAAAATCTCAACTTGGGTAATTCATTCTTTCAGGTCTGGTGACGACGGAGGCAATTGAGTGGCCTTTTATAAGTAAAAATCGTAAACCGTTGACCGTCTACCGTCAGCCGTTAGACTCTGAAGACTGTCTACCGCAGTCTGAAGACAAAAAATATCACTTATTTGAATAAATAATCGCAATAAGGTTACGCCGTTATTTGCAAATTATTATCTTTGTAAGCAATCATCACAAAACCAACGATCATATGAATAGTATTGTCACCCAGCGGTTTATTAAGTGCCACAACAAACTCAGGGAGGACAATCGTATCAAATCGAGTCGTCAGTTTGCTCTTGCGTTGGATTACCTGCCTCAAAGTTTAAGCGAAATAATGAAAGGCAGGCGTGATGTGACCATAGAATTGCTCCGCAAAGCTATCCAGAAATACAAGATCAATCCGATCTATCTTTTTACAGGTGAAGGGCCATTATTCATGAGTGAGGAAACTCACAAGGATTTTCGTGTACTGACTATTGTCACGGACAGCAAAGAAGACGAACAGATTGTGCATGTTCCCGCTCCTGCACAGCCAGGTTATGCCAACGAACCGGGTAACCCAACCTTCACCAAAGATCTGCCTATTTTTTCCCTACCGGATTACAAATATAAAGTTGGGACACACCGGTCATTTGATGTAGCCGGAGATAATATGGAGCCTACGCTTTTTGAAGGAGATAAAGTGGTTTGCAGTTTTCTGGATCCCACCCTTTGGTTGTCCTCTTTGAAAATAAATTATGTTTATGTCATCATTACCCGTGCAGAAGTAATGATTCGTCGAATAAAATCGGTGGATAAGGATGAAAATTTGGTTTCCTTAATTTCTGATAATACCTTCTATCCTGAACATAAACTCAAATTCGGAGAGATCAGGGAAATATGGTATGTCCGGGCAAAAATCAGCCCCTTCCTCCCCTCCCCTAACAACATCAAAAATTACCTGGCTGAAGAGATGTATAATCTTAAACAGACTTTGGCCAGCCAGTCAAAGATGATGGCGGGAATGGAAGAAAAGCTGAATAAGTTCCTGCCTCCTGACAAAAATGATTAAACATGAAGACCTTCCGCATTAAGGGAAAAGTTACCTTTCAAAACCTGGGAACCGGGTTTTGGGGCATTATTGACAACAAAGGCAATGAATGGCGCCCTGTTCAGATGCCGGATCAGCTGAAAACTGATGGTAAATCTGTTAAGGTTACCGCCAAAAAAGCAGAGGAAGCTATGTCGATTTTTATGTGGGGAGAAGCAATTGAAATCGTTTCTTTTGAAACCTAAAGGAAATAGGAGCCACAGAATTTTGAACCACAAATTCACGAATGGTTTCGCTTACCAACAATAATTTCCACCTTAGTATTTTCACAATTTTGTTTCAGGTAAACCTTTCGAGCAAAGGTTTGCATTCTCTCTGACCTCCCGACCTTTGGTGCGGGACAGGTTCTGTGCTTACTCAGTGACCTATGTAGTTCATAAATCACTTCGGGTAAACCCTAAGAACAATTCCTTATACCATGTCTTCAATTACTAAATGCCTCAGCAAATTACCGGTCAGGGCGCCAAAGGCCGCATAAATTCCCCCTAATAATGCTGTAACTGTCAAAATACCACTTTCTCCAATTCCTCCGAAAAGTTCTGCTATCCTGGCCGCCATGATACCTTCATTATCAAAATTGGTCCAAAGGGCCATACTTCCCCACAATAATATTCCACCTAAAAGAGCAGCAAGAAAGGCAGGTATGGAATTCATTTTGATCATCATACCTGTTAAAAAACCTCCCAGCACAATTGACCACCATGGTAGAAACTGGTGAATCATCAATCCGAAAAGAGCGGTCAGTAATATGGCTAAAACAAATCGCATATCTTTAATTTTCAATTTTTGCTGACTTAAAATTCATTTTAAACACATTAGGCTGTTCTTCATCATCTGGTCCCTGCATGAAGAACAATTCATTGTATTGCCCCTCTGCCCATTGGTGGATCATATTATCGTAGTACTTACTGCCCGGATTACCGGATTGCCCGCCAGGGAAAACGCCCCATGCCCTTGGTTTTTCTCCAAGCTGAACGATCATTCGCCACGAAGGGCCAAAGTCATCCTGGACAGCGTTGATAGCATCATGATACCCTCCAATCGGCACATCAAAGGCTCCAAAGGGTTTTATATTTCCCAAATGACCTATAAAGGTTCCTTTTTCCTTTTGCCAGTTGTAATCCTCAGCTTCATAATTCTCTGCAATATCCATCAAGGTGGAATCCCAGGCTATTCGGATTACATCAGAAGCCAGTTCAATGGCTGCTGTTTCTTTGATATCAAAAACTGAATGATCAGGAAAGTTTTCCAGCAAGTCGATCAACCTCCAGCTATCAGGATATAATACATCCATGCTGTCTCGCAGGGCATATACCTCATCAAAGGTGGTTTTATAAACCCAGGAATACCACTTTTGAAATACCGCGGGTGCTTTTTCATCCTTTTCAAAACGATAATCCCATCTTTGCAGATCCTTAAGGATTTTTCCAGCCAGCTCCTCTGATGGATTGCCAACAGCTTCCAGCATTAAAGGAAGTGCTTCCTCTGCCTTAATACTATAGTTGTTATTTTGCATCTGCATCATGGAATCTACAGTAAAGTTTTCCGCCTTGGATAAAATTCGGTTGATCATGCGGCCACGATAATCATCAAAACCACCATTGTAATAATATGGATAATCTTTGGAGGTAGATCTTTGATTAGCAGAAGCGATAAAACCGGCTTCAGGATTTTTTGTTTGCGGAACCTGTTCCATTGGCACAAAACCTTTCCATGTATTTTGAGGATCACTTCCATCCTGAATGAACCGGCCTTGTTGATCGTACTTTATTGGTAACCTTCCATTGGCCGTGATCGCGATATCCCCTTCATTACTGGCAAACGCAAAGTTTTGAGGAGGCATATCAAAACATCGCATTGCTGATACATAGTCATCATGGTTCCTGGCTTTCATCAATCCTATAAAAGTGCTGATCTGAGAGCGCTTATCCGTATTGAAGGTATAATGCCCCAACCATTGCATGGCCATATCGTAAAGTGGAGAATTTTCGTCCGTGTAAGCAATCGGGCCCCAAATGGTATATTTTACGTTTTCAGTATAAGGATCCTCTCCTTTTATTTTAATGATTTCCTCCTCAATGCTTACATCGAGTTTATCTTCCCCAAACCAGTAAGTCGTTTTATCTTCATCTGCCCATTTGATGGTATACCAATCCACAAAATCATGCCCAAGGTTGGTTACTCCCCAGGCAATGTTTTCATTAAATCCGATTATTATTCCCGGTACTCCGGGCAAAGAGACCCCATAACTTTTGAACTCAGGAGTTGAAATTTGAATTTCATACCAAATGGACGGAAGGCTGAGTCCCAAATGGGGGTCATTGCACAAAATAGGAAAACCTGAATTCGTTTTACTTCCCGAAACAGCCCAGTTATTACTTCCGGCAAACTCAGATGGATTCTCAAATACCTGCCGCCCCGGAACCAGGCTGCTCAAAGCATTCTCAGAAATGGTATCTTCCCAAATCGGTTCAAAATCCCAGGTCTTTTCTTTTGGAATAACAGGTGTCTGATCCGGGTTGTGTTCCGGATATAAAAATTCAAACATATCAGGCCCGAAAGCTTTCAGACTGTTACTGGCACGCAGATCGAGGTTTCGGGAGGAAAGTTCTTCAACCATGCCATACAAAAAAAGTGCTGACCTGAACGGCGTCCAGGGTTCAGGTTCGTAACCAAGCAGTTTAAATTCAATAGGATATTCTTCAGGTGTGAGGGACTCAATATATTCATTGATGCCATTGGTATATGCCTCTATCCATGCAATTTCTCCGGTATGGGTCCAGTTGCTAACCATATTTTCAGCTGCCCATCGAATGCCCTTTCTTCGCTGACGTAAATCTATTTTTTTCGTTCGTGCCCCCAGTACTTCCGACAAATATCCTCCTGTTGCTCTGGTGGATATATCCATTTGCCAAAGCCTGTATTTGGCGGTCAGGTAGCCCTGTACAAAAAAAGCATCTTTTAAATTATCGGAAAAAATATGGGGCACCAGACGTTCGTCAAAAACAACTTGGGTTTCCGATTCTAATTGGTCAAAAGAAAGTTCATCTTCCAGTGGTAATGCAGATCGCTCGGCGTTGATCCAAAATCCGTCAAATGGGCTCATAAACTTTCCAATTGCCGGAACAGGAGAGCCAAAAGGATTATGCGTATTACCCAACCATACTAGGAAGATAGTTATCAAAAGCGCGATCGAAAATTTAAGCCATCTCATTTGACATATTTTGGTCCAATATAATGAGATTTACCGTTTTATCCGCTAAATCAACCTTTAAGTAGAAAAACCTGAAGAAGCCGATCCGTTTTTTGAACAAATAACGATTCTTTGGACTTATATTTGTGAATCCCGGAGTAAAAGGCCTTTGTCTTAATCTCCCTATTTTTTTGAAAAACAATACCAACATATGATCTATCTGGCAGCATTGACCGCATTGGTGGCCGCAGGGGGCGTAGGATTGCTTTCGGTCATTTTAAAAAACCGCTGGCCCGGGAAGAATAAAATATCCAAGGCTCTAGAGGCCTTGAAAAAAGAAACCATTGCCATTGCAGGTGAATTGGTACCCATTGGACAAGAAGAGCTGGAAGACTTTTCCTCAAAACAAATCAACAAATCCTTCAAAAAGGGAATGGTCATTTCGGCCAAAGGAGCATTCACAACCATTTTTCATGAGCCCCTGATGGCTTATAATTATAAAAAATACATCGGTGGCGGGCCATGGCAAAATGCCCTGTTGTACATCATGACCGACAAACATGAATTCACTTATTGGTTGCAAAAGTCAGGAACAGAGATCTTTATTGACGGCAACCGGGTTGGCAATCTGAAAAAGGACAATGTTCTATATGGTGCCAAACGTAAAAAAGCCCTGGCCAAAATCGGGACTCCCAAAAATGAGCTGACACCCATTATTATTTATGATAAAGAAGTGGGAAGTCTTTCCAATAAAACGCTGGTCGGTAAAGACCTCGGAGCTCGTGCTTTTGAATTCCTAAAAGACAATTTTGGTCGGGAAGAAAAGCTCTTATTCCTTGCCATTGCCGGGTTACAATTGGTCATGAGAGGTATTGACCAGAAGAAGAAATAACTTAATTATTTACTACGACAAAGCCTGCCCCGTACATCTCCCGACCGGATGATTAAAATCATGTCGGGGACAACACCTTTTGCTACCCGCATATACTTAAAAAGGTATCGTCTTGAGGTATGTTTTCTTGGAAATCGTAAAAAGAATGTAAAAGAACCCGCTCATTATCAGAACAATAATCAAGTTTCTTTGTTAATTAAGCTAGATTTTATTTCTTTGCATAGGCTTTTGGCCAAACCCAAACAGCAGACACGTAATTTTTGAAAAATGAACTTTAAAGAAAAAGCGAACCTCATCATCTATCGTTTCCGCGAAAGAGGATTGGAAATTTTCCTGGAAAATGATGATGAACAATGGGGAATTCCTAACGGAAAATTGCCGCAGGAAGCGCCGGAGGAGTTGGTCACAGAAGATAAATTAATCGAACTGGACCCGGTTACTCAGGATAACGGAGATAAAGAAGAAGCCTGGGCAGTGGAAGGAGACTGGCATGAAATTCCTTCCCTTAAAAATATGCTTTACGAAGATGCCATGCAGTTGAAAGATAAACTCAAAAGTATGGACAACGGCTCATTTTTTGTGGTTAAAGAAGCTCTTAAAAAAGTGATGCCACATCAATATGCCTTTTTGAAAGAACTCAAGGATACACTCATCGAACGTAATTCTACCAAAGATATATAGTTTTCTATTTTGTTTTCGAATGTCTAAAAAGTAAAAAAGCCCGGTAAGTTTTACCGGGCTTTTTTTATTTAAAGCTGCTCAAAGTAGTGGTCAAAATTTCCATAAATATTATCTTTGAGGTATAATTTGTAGGGCAGGCTTTAGCCTGTTACCTTCTAAAATTCGACTAGTATAGAAACCCAGTTTCCGCTACTATCTCTGATTAAAAAATTGTAAAAATCAGTCTAAAACAATCAAAAAACGAAACATGTCTGCCACAACTTTAGCACCCGAAATTCAATCCAAAATTGACGAATGGCTCAGCGGAGCATATGATGAAGCTACCAAATCGGCTATTAAAGAACTCATTGAAAATAAGGAGACTACTGAACTTACCGATGCCTTTTATAAAGACCTGGAATTCGGAACCGGGGGGCTGCGGGGCATCATGGGCGTTGGCTCCAACAGGGTGAATAAGTATACGCTTGGAATGGCCACACAGGGGTTCAGCAATTATTTGCTGCAAACAAATCCCGGTGTCCAGGTAAAAGTGGCCGTGGCACACGATAACCGCAACAATTCTGATTTGTTCGCCAAAATCACCGCCGAAGTTTTTTCTGCAAACGGAATTTACGTCTATTTCTTCGAAGGATTACGCCCTACACCTGAGTTATCCTATGCTATTCGGGAATTGGGCTGTCATGGAGGCGTTATGCTTACGGCCTCTCACAACCCTAAAGAGTATAACGGTTACAAAGCTTATGGTGCCAATGGTGGGCAGTTGGTAAATCCTCATGATGTAAATGTCATGCAGGAAGTAAGAAAGATCACAGATATTACGGAGATCAAATTTGACCGGGTTGAAGAAAATATTGAATCCATCGGTAAGGACATGGATGAAAAATATCTTCAAACACTAGTTGATTTGTCCATTTCCAAAGACGCCATAGCTCGTCAGAAAGATATGAAGATCGTCTTCTCCCCTATTCACGGAACCGGTGGAGTTTCAGTACCTCCGGCATTGGAGCGTTATGGCTTCGAAAATGTGATTCTCGTCGAAGAACAGATGGTGGTAGATGGCAACTTCCCAACAGTAATTTATCCAAATCCGGAGGAACAAGAAGCACTCACCATGGCATTGAATAAGGCCAAGGAAACTGATGCCGAACTCGTCATGGCCACTGACCCTGATGCTGACCGGGTTGGTATAGCTATCAAAAATGACAAAGGTGAATGGATCTTGCTCAATGGTAATCAGGCAGCTACCCTTTTGGTACACTATGTACTTTCCGCCTGGGAGAAAAATGGCAAATTGACTGGAAAAGAATATATCGTCAAGACCATCGTAACCAGCTATATGCTTGACAAGATCGCCGATTCCAAAAACGTGGAATGTTTCAACACACTTACCGGATTTAAATACATCGGTGAGATCATGACTGCATTGGAAGGCCAGAAGACTTTTCTCGCCGGAGGAGAAGAGAGTTACGGTTATCTCGTAGGAGAACATGCCAGAGATAAAGATGCGGTTGTTTCCTGTACGATGATCGCGGAAATGGCTGCTTACTACAAAGATCAGGGCACAAGCCTCTACGATGCACTGATTGAATTATATCTGGAATACGGTTTTTATAAAGAAAAGCTCATCGCCATCACCAAAAAAGGCAAAAGCGGTGCTGAAGAAATCCAGGCACTAATGGAGAAATACAGAACCGAACCTCCTGTAAGCCTGGGTGGATCGAGAATCGTAACCATTAAGGATTACCAGAGCAGCTCTTCCAAAAATATGATCACCGGTGTAACCGAGAAAATCGATCTTCCTTCTTCGAATGTGCTCCAGTTTTTCACAGAAGATGGCAGCATTGTTTCTGCCCGTCCTTCCGGCACGGAGCCTAAGATCAAATTTTACTGTAGTGTGAATGATAAGCTGGAAAGCAAATCTCAGTTTGCTGAGGTTGAGGCGAAATTGGATGGGAAGCTGGATAGGATTTTGGGGGATTTGGGGGTTTAGGACGGTGGACGGTTTACGGTTGACGAGTAACGGTTTTAAGAAGTATTTCAGAGGATGTAACCAATCAAAATGGATAACTATTATCTTTTTTGATTGGTTACAAATAGATTTTTACACCTAAACAAAATAAAGAATCAAAACCCAAAAAAATCAATTTCCATTAATATAAGCTTCAATTTTTTTCAAAATCTCCCAGGAAAGGGATGTATTATCCATTTCTTTCCAGTTTCGTTTAATGTTGCACACATAATTGTTTTCCCATCTGTTCTTACGTTTACTAATCCATAATGATTTTTTTCCATAATTTTTGATCTCCAGGCTCTTTTGCTAGTATACCTATTCCCAAAAGGTACAAGTGGAACAGATATATCGAAGTCAACATTAATTTCTCCAAATTCCATTGCTTCTTCCATTTCCTTGACCTCTTCTGGTAAATTATTTTTGATTTCGTCTGTAAGTTCATCTAAGTTCCGTGTGAGGATAGTTTTATTCAAGTTTTCTGACCCATCCTTTATCGGAAGTTTTTTTATCTTTATTTGATTTAAAGCTCCTAAGGAAACACTTCTTTCAATTTCTGTCATATAAACTAAAGGAGTAATTAATTTATCGCTACTTCTGTCAATTGAATGATATCCAGTTATTGCACTTGCACTTACTATATCAGGTCGAGGATGAGCATGTCCTTCAGCATCACCTGATGATATAATCGTAGCTCCAGCTTTTATTTCTTCCAAAAACCTGTAAGAAATATCATCACTCCCATGATGACATGCCTTAACCACATCGGAAGCCCATTGACTCATCCTATCACCATAAGATTTCCTAAGCCAATCCATACTTTTCTTGTTTAAATCACCAGTTAGTAATATTCGAGCCGAATCGTAATCAATTCTTAAACAAATGCTATGACCGTTAGAATTTTTTCCTTTATCCCCTAAATCTTTTAAACCCAATTTGCCATCTATTCTCTTTGACACCGGTCCTAATACTTTAATAGAAAAATTCTCATTGCTGATTAGTTCAGGTAGGGCTTTTCCATTTTTCAAATCTTCCTGTTCAACAATTAAAGCCTTAAATTTTGTTTTTCTACTGTTTGAAAGAACATCACCAATAAATTGTTTCCAAGGAAAGGATAATTGCTCTTGTGAATTTTTATTTGTAGCTCGCTCCGCACTAACTCTATCATCTAATAATTGAATAAAAAAACCATCTTTCTGGGAACCTAACCCATCTTTATGGGCAATCTCTGCATCCTTATTCTTTCTCCATCTTGACAAACCAGGATGATAAAAACTGTCAATCTTAACTTTTAGACAATCAAGTTCTCTTTGGGACAAAAGATTAACTCTTACTAAATCATGTAGACCTCCAAAATGATCAGTATCCGAGTGAGAGGCAATCATTGAATCTAAAGAAATCTCAAAATCCCCATAATCAAAAAAGAACTTCCAGTCAATAAAATCAGCTGCATTTTTTCCAGTTTGTTGACTTTTTCTTTCAAGCCCGCCATCAATCAATAAATGCTTGTTATCTGGAGTTTTTACTAACACACCATCACCTTGGGCTACATCAATAAAATAGGTTTCTAATAAAGGTTCATTTCCTATTTCATTTTTATGTATTTTTCCATTAATTCCCCTACATCTAATATTATAATAATCGTCGTCTGCTTCTTTACTTATTATTTGAACTGTATCTCCCCACAAAAGATACTTTTTTTTACCCCAATCAGTAATCATTAATGAAGTGAAATCATGATCAGTATTATATTTCCTTTTTATATAACCTACCTCTACAACATGCTTGGAAAGAATATAACCTTCTTTTCCTCGATAAATTATTTTTGACCAACGTTGCTTCGATAACCCGCTTGGTAATTGCACACTTGTCCCCCATTTAACCTTCATTAAAGTTTCCGAATTAGAGTTTTTTCTTTCTTTTATTTCCCCTCTAAACTTTTTCCGAAAAAGTGCTCTTTCCTGCCTCATTTGGTATTGAAATGAGTTGTTTAGGAAAGTGTTTTCGTCTGAATATGCTCTTATCCATCCTGTTTTCATAACGATTATTCTTAAGGTTAAAAAAATTATTTTTTGACTGCTCTAGCACCCCATGCGTATTCACACCCATTTCAAAAATTTCAATAAGTTAGCCTCAAAATGAGTTACCTATTTAAAAAAAGAAATTTTCTTTATATGGTGCATTAATCAAAAAGGAGATTTTAGAATATTTGAATCCATTTTTATACTTATTAACGCACCAATAGAATTTTCATCTGATTCTAATTCGTTTTTCGTGAAGTTTTCTTGAAACAAACCAAAACCAATTCTTAATCCTAAATTCTCCTTATCTAAGGGATAAAAATATAACCATTGCTCCGTTCGTATTCGCTGTTTAAACACCACAGTATCAATAGGTTTTTTTTCCCAATAGTAATAAACCAATCCTGAAAAGCTAAAAGGTAAATCTGTACCAGGATAAGTATTGAAACCAAATGCTGGACTTACTTGTAATTGAGTAGTAGGTTTATCTACGACTAAGTCTTTGACTATCAAAGAATTTAACTGACGAATATGTAAGGTTTTTCCCTCTTCATTAGATTTAGCATACCTTAATCGCCCAAAAACAGATGTTTGCCAAACACCTGCCTTTCTCTTTGAGAAGTATAACCTTGATTTTAATTCAATGGCAAAATTATTTTTTGCTTCACTTATTTTACTTATTTCAGTTGAATCAGGAAAGTACTCGTACTCTTTGGTTCCATATTCCACTGTAGGCTCTATATTCCATAAAACAGTGGAATTTCTTTTACTGATTGGAATATTCAAAAATTGGTACTCCAAACCCAAAAAACCTAAAACATTGCTTGTTGACTTATCTATTTTGGCAAGATTTTTATCTTCCTTATCATGAGGAAGTCTAAATCCAAATTTTAAATAATTCTCATTAGTATTAATTGATTCATCCGGGTTTAGCTTGGTTGAAATTCCAATTTCTAACAATTTATTTTCAGAATTTGTAAACCCAGTACTATAATTAAGAATTGGCTTAAGAGGGAATTCAGATTGTGCCAATAAGTTGCAAAACGCAAAAAGGGTAAAAAAACATATTTTACAAAATATAAGTAACTTCATGGTATCCTTTGTTAAGTGAATAAGTGGTTTCGTGATCATCAGTTGTACCTTCTAAATCCATCGTTACCTTATATTTTGGTCCAGTGCCTATACCTAATGAACTTACGTAAATGGAAGTTTTATTATCCGAAATATTCTGAGTTTTTGTCATTTTTTTGGCTGGCCCATGTTTTATTATTTTGTCATTAATTTTAATAACGAAATAATTATGAGCTCCTGAGATAGGTTCAATGGTTAACTTTAATTTTCTTGCCATAATTCCTATTTTTTAAATTTTTGAAACATCTTGATTTCTAACCACCACAGTCATTTTTCTCATTACCATCAAATTCCATCTTTATGATTAGAATTACTTATTAATTACTCTGCAGCCTTTAAGTTTAATTCTCCAACAGCATTTCTAACATCATCCGACCAAATAAACAATCTGTTATAAACGGGTATCTTATGGTATTTTTGCGGATTATAAATTTTCAAGTTTGTAACATCCACACAGTATCTTTGAACCCAGGCACTCTCCTTAATAAAATACCCTTCTGAGGCTTTTGCATTTTTACAGGCATCATATAGTTTAATACACATCCTGTATTCATAAGCTGTAAGTATATTATCATCTCCCCAAGCACCCAATTTTCGTTCAAAAGCATTTTTGGCACCGGATATGGCTAATCTTAAATCAGCATTTTTTGGCAAATTTGGATAAATCATTATTGTTGAAGCCCAACCCGACTCAACTAATAACAAGTTGAATGTTTTCCTTTCATCCAAGGACAAATTAGCTATTTCTTGTTTTGTATAACTTGGTGATATATAAGCTAATAATCGGCCATAATGGTCAAAATGCTGATCAGCGGCTCTGATAAAAAGGCTTCTTTTTCTACCATTCGGTTTGGTTAATCTTTGATCTAAAAGATTTTTGAAAAACTCTTTCGCAGAATTTCCTTGATTCACGTGAAGGGTTCCTGCATTATTCCCAATTCTCGGAAGTAAATGGTTTTTTAATTCTGGCTCGATCCAGGCATCAAAGTTTCCTGACTCTAAAAAGTCTTTTAATTCATTTAATTTATTATCAACTGTTTGAGCTGAACCCCCATAGCTTGTTTCCGGAGTATCTATTCCTAACATTCGAATAGGCATTCTAATGTATGGAGTATCACCGTCAGCAGGATCTCCAGATTTTGTTTTTTTACCAAGAGAAGCTAACTCGACACCTTTAGGGTCCCAAAAGATTTGTACTGTTTCCATTTTTTCAAATTTATATTGTGACTGTATGTTTAAATTTTATATGAATAGCAAGCTTATAAAAGAACAACTACACTATTGATACTCAACATGTCTCCCACAAATAAATCTCCTTTTGATGAAATACACTATGCCCATAAAGAGGCACAAACCAATACCATAAATAATCTGAAAAACTAAAAAGAAATGAGTTTCATTTTAATACGGGTATTATAGAGGTTATACAATGGGAGATCGGCAATAAAGTTATTTAAAAATTCTATATATACAAAGAATACATTAGAAAAAAATAATCTACGAAAGTTAAATCACAGCAAGTACCTTTGAAAACAAGCTAATTAACGGAATAAAAAATAACAAAAGACGCTATTCGCAAAACTTAACAAAACACTCTTCTCTATAAAATTCAGGTAACCTATAAAACTCTCCTAACACCTATAAACCGCCACCACAATCACCAAAAGCACCAAAAACAACAAAATATTATTAACCAACCTAACCCTTTCCCGTAGTTGTTCTTTACTGAGCTTTTCGTTCTCTTTATTGTGAATTTTTTCAAGGTTTTGAGACAGTATTTCCTCCTTTTGCCTATCCCTTTCTGCTTGCAATTGCCTTAATTCTTTCTTACTTTTATATTTCGGGCTTAAGTCAAATTTAATTTTTTCCACAATTCCCGTTCCATTACAATTCAGGCATGCAACTTCCATTTTGACCCTTTTACCCAGGACCCTGTCACGCCCGAATCTGGTTACTTTGCCGGTACCCTTACATTTTGGACAATGAATTCTTTGCCTCGCCATTATTTAAAGTTTTTCTCACAATATGCTCAAGCGGGTGTTATGGTTCTGTTTTCGTTTGAAGGGAGAGAGTGCTCAATTATTCATGAAAATTCAAAAAGGAATCAATTGTTTTTTTATAGGTTTTCAACAGGAATATATTAATAAGGCCAGGTCACCTTAACAGACTTCAACATCCATGGATATTTAATTATCAAAAATGAAAAGGGTGATTGGTTTATTAATAGGTCATATGGCCTTTTTTCGACTATCAACTCAAAATAGCCTTCCTGCTCTTTTAGCAATCCTTCCCGTACAAGCCAATTGCCTCTGAATCCTTCAATGGATGACTCACCAATGGCCGACCAGTGACTGATGGCTGCTGATATCAATCCTTCCATGAGTTCTTTGTCAGCCTCGCTGATGGAAAGCTCGGTGGGAACAGGTTGTGACACCTGCAGTCCGCACAAAACCTTATTCAATGGCAGAAAGGTTTCTTCCGCATTTTCCTGTCCGGTAGCCAAATACTGCAAGTAGCGTACAGCATCAATTTGTGCATCTTCGGAAATAAATTGAGAATTTTCCAATAGTCCGAGTCTTTCAAATAACATCTGAAAGTAATTATTTAAAAGAACCAGGCCGGCATTTTGAACGGAGATGGTGGTATCCATTGGTAATGGGTTTGAATAATTGATTCAATATAGGGAGAATTCTTTAAAAGCGGGCTTTCTATTCGGAGAAACTCACAGGATAAACTAACAGTGCTTGAGAGGTTGCAGATGGCTTTGGTAACCATTCTTGTCGGTTCGATGGAACTTTTGAAGCTGGGAATAAGCATAAAAAAAGTCCTTGCAAATCTAAGATTCACAAGGACTTATGTAGCCCGTACGGGATTCGAACCCGTGTTACCAGGATGAAAACCTGGCGTCCTAACCCCTAGACGAACGGGCCATTAGGATGTGCTTTTCTTCAAAAGCGATGCAAATATAAACGCTTTGAATTCAATTGTCAAAACTTTTTTTTATTTTTTTTGAAATTCTTTCTTTTCAACACATTTACAACCCAAACAGTTCCAACATAACTGACTGAACCACAGGCAATCTGGATCATTTCAAAAAAAATAATTATGCAACTATCAGAAATTAAGACAATAAAATATTAATACGCAACAAAAACCAGTAACCAGCAACCAGTAACCTGCAACCAAAAAAAGAAGCATCCGGCAAAAACTACCGGACACTCCTCTCAAAATCTTTCAAGTTGACTAGCAACTTGTTCTAGCCTCAATCTATCGCTGGACTTTCACCAGCTTTTTCATAATGACATGGTCACCCATTTCAATTTTAAGTGCATACAGCCCCGCTGGCAGACTTTCTACCGACAGATGGTCTGTATTTGTAAATGTTTGTCCGAACTGGGTTCCTGACATGTCGTAAATCGTCACAGCCTTGATGGGCACATTATTTTTATTCCAGATCATGATCTCCCCGGAAGCCGGATTTGGAGTTATCCAGGTATTGCGTAAAAGGCTTACAAAATTGGTGTCCTCATCACGCACCTTGGTAATTACGCTGGTTTTAAACGGATTATTCAATGGAATGAGATTCTGAGCATAATCTATGGCATTGATCTCTGTAGCTTTCAGATTTACTTCATCATGGATACCGGCAATGTCATCAATGATCCCATGCAGGTACATAATCGGTCCGTAACCGGAAACATTATTTTGATCCCGGCGACTGATGGCCACATAAAGCGTACTGCTCTCCTCATCAATGCGATTAAAGGTTATGATATTAACACCCGGTTCTCCCATCCAGCTCGTAGGAAAACCCACTTCAATATCCTGAATATTAAAGACCTCCGGATCAAGTTCAATACTGAATGCAATACCATAAATATCATTAACAGGCTCTCCTTCTGTTCCAAGCATTACCGGAATTTCAAAAGGCACACCGGTGGTCATATTGTCCGGGACATCCATATAAACTGGTGGATCAATCTCCGTCCCCGGAAGTGGGTTAAAATCTTCGACATCGCCATGGGTGAACAGGAAGTTCTGATGAATAGCACTAATGTCCGAATCATTCACCACACCATCACCATTACTGTCTGCATGTTTAAAATTGGTATTATCTTCAAAGAATTGATCCCAGTTGCTGGCAGGCATGGCATCCCACTCCGTATTATCATCCTCTCTTTCCGGTCCATCAGCTCCATAGGCAATACCTATGTTCAACAAATCAAAATGATTGGCAATATTGTCAGAGTTAGTATCTCCCGGCCAAACATCTTCCTCACATTCAAAGGTTCCAAACTCAAAATAGGCGAAACAAGCCGGATTCATGATATCGAGAATCAGGAAATCATATTGCGTAATTCCATCACCATCAAACGGACCAATGGTCACAAACGGCAAGGAATAACTGAATGGCCCAAAAATTTCTCCGTTGGCAAATATATAATAGCCCATGATACCCGTATTGCTGCTATTAAAGGCAACATCGACGCTGAACACCCCGTTATCACAATCTGCAATGTGTGGTTCAACAACAACATCCCAGATATTACAGCCATTTCCGCCACCACATTCAGGAGTCATCACCTCAAATACCTCGCAGCAGTCCGGATTATCATTATCACAAATTTTCACCACAAAATATTCCGATTCAAACGGTCCAACGCCTTCTAACCACACAGGCATCTCTTCATAGGCATAATAGCCAACAAATTCATTTTGAATGTACAGATCAAAATAGGCATTGGTTGGATTGACCGGAATAAAGCTCAGGTTATAATTGTAGGAACCATTATCATTGCAACCCTCAAAATTCATGGCAATATCATTGAAACCGCAATCTCCAAAGCAATCTTCAGCGATCACCAGGGTTTCACAAACGAAATAACCCAATGGACAATCAGGGGTCTCTAAACCTGCACAAATTTCATAGGTACCAGGTTCATCCGTCACAAAATCAAACCCTTCATTAAAACTGACGTATTCTCCATTGACAAACCAATCCACATGCTGGTCAAGATTGGTGAAAAATGCAAAATTGTTGCAGGCAATTTCATCATATCCTACTTCAAATGCACATGGATTTTCAAAACAATCAATTGGTCCGATCACACCGTAATTGGAACAACCCTCAAATTGGTTATCAATCACTACGAATTCATAAACCGTCTCTCCGTCTCCCGCAAATGGGCCAAGGGTAATGTACGGCTCATCATAACTAAAATTCCCATAATTATTCCCATTTCCAACAACCTTATAACCTTCCGCACCGAAGTTCTCTCCAATCACTACAAGGTCCACATAAAAGTATCCATCTTCGTTACACTCATAAGCTTCCACAATTACTTCACTGATCACGCAATCATCATTACCACCACAATCAGGCGTCATCACTTCAAATACGTGGCAGCAATCCGGGTTATCATTATCACAGATCTTCACCACAAAATAATCTGATTCAAACGGACCAACTCCCTCTAACCACACAGGCATGTCTTCATAGGCATAATAGCCCACAAACTCATTTTGGATGTACAGATCAAAATAAGCATTGGTAGGGTTCACAGGGATAAAGCTCAGGTTATAATTGTAGGAACCATTATCATTGCAGCCTTCAAAATTCATGGCGATATCGTTAAAACCACAATCATCAAAGCAATCTTCAGCGATCACCAGGGTTTCACAAATGAAGTACCCTTGAGGACAATCGGGTGTCTCTATTGCCGCACATATTTCATAAGTACCAGGTGAATCCGCAACAAAATCAAATGCCTCGTTAAAAGTCAAGAATTCATCATTTACAAACCAGCTAACATTTTGGTCAATGTTGGTAAAAAAGGCAAAACTATGACAAGAGAACTGTTCATACCACATTTCAAAGGCACAGGGATCTGCAAAACAATCGACAGGGCCTATAACCGCTTCTTCTGCGCAATTGTCAAACTGGTTATCGATGACCACAAATTCATATACTGATTCTCCATCACCGGCGAATGGGCCAAGGGTAATGTATGGTTCTTCATAACTGAAATCGCCATAATCATTGCCGTTGCCAAGCACACTGAAACCCTCTGCTCCTAAATTCTCTCCTACTACCTCCAGGTCCACATAAAAATATCCATCTTCATTACATTCATGTGCTTCTACAATGACGTGATTAATGACACAATCACCAGCACCGCAATCGGGAGTTTCCACCTCAAAGGTCTGGCAACAATCCGGATTATCATTATCGCAGATCTTCACCACAAAATGACCTGATTCAAACGGCCCTACTCCTTCCAGCCATACGGGCATATCCTCATAGGCGTAATACCCAAAAAACTCATTTTGGATGTAAAGGTCAAAAAAGGCATTGGTTGGATTGACCGGAATAAAGCTCAGGTTATAATTATAAGAACCATTATCGTTACAACCTTCAAAGTTCATAGCGATATCATTAAATCCGCAATCACCGAAGCAATCCTCTGCAATCACCAGGGTCTCACAAACGAAATATGCCTGTGGACAATCAGGTGTCTCTAAAGCTGCACAAATTTCATAGGTACCCGGGGAATCCATCACAAAATCCATCGCCTCATTGAATCCAACATACTCATCATTGAGGAACCAGTCCACATTTTGGTCAAGGTTTGTGAAAAAGGCAAATGCATTACAGGAAACCTCCTCATACCAAATCTCAAAGGCACATGGATCATCAGTACAGTCCACAGGCCCTAAAGTTGCTACAGCATGGCAATCTGGGAACTCTAAATCTGTTACAATAAATTCGTAAACCGTTTCTCCATCACCTTCCAGGGGGCCGATGGTGACGTAAACCGGATCATAACTAAAGGTACCATATTCCTGTCCGTTTCCATGAACGGAAAAACCCTGGACACCAAAATTTCCGCCCTGAACCTCCAGGTCAATATAAAATAGTCCACCTTCGCATGGATGTGCCTCAACTATCACATTCTCAATGAAACAGTCATCAGAGACAGGGCAATCCGGCGTCAGCGCTTCAATGGTGGCACAACAATCAGGATGTACATTATCACAAATGGTGAGGTGGAAAAAATCCGTATTAAGCGGCCCGAAAGAAACAAGGCTCACAGGAAGATTCTCGTAAAAATAAGTCCCCAGGTAATCATCCCCCAGGTAAACATTAAATCCTTCATTTCCATTTCCCGCATGGTTGAAATTCAGGATATAATTATACGCCCCGATAGTTCCTTCATCAGTACAGGACTGAAAATCAAGGACAACATCCCAAATGCCACATTCCAGTGGCGGCGGGCAATCCACGATTCCCACCTCAATGGCAGCCGAACAGCCTTCAAACTGGTTGTCAATGACTACAAATTCATAGGGAGTCTCTCCATTGCCTTCTAAAGGTCCAATTTCGATATAAGTCGCTTCGTAACTAAAATCGCCATAATCATTTCCATTCCCCAGTACACTGAAACCTTCGGCTCCGGGATTGGCAGCGTCCACGACCAGGTGAATGTAAAAAACACCATCGTTGCATTCCTGTAATTCGTACTGGATGCTTTCGATGGAACAATCCTGGGCAAACCCGAAAAATGGCAAGCAGGTCAGGATCAAGAAATAGAAAAGTTTTGAATTTTTGAACATAGTGGGATGTTTTACTTTTAGTTTGGATTTTTTGATGTTACAAATATGTAGACCAGACATCAAATTTAAAATTACATTTCAGGTATTTTTTTGTAAAAAAACCTTAATTTTAAGGCAATAAATAAAACATAAAAAATTGTTTTACAGTGTTTTATGTAAAATAAAAATTTGTAAAAAATTAATGATCAAGCATAAAGTCTTCGATTTACTGAACACGTTTGACAGAAAAGAAATGAGTCGTTTTGAGGCATTTGTCCATTCTCCTTACCACAACAAACACAGAGGCGTGCGGGAACTGGTAGCCTATTTGAGTAAAATTTACCCGGACTTCAATAGTCGAAATTGCTCAAAAGACTACATAATCAAAAAAAGCAAGCTGCCTCAAGATACGGAATATTCACAACTGGCTCTAGTCTTCACTTACATGATCCGGCTTGCTGACCAATTCCTGATCACAGAACATTATAATAATAAGACCTCTTACAACCAGGTAATGCTGCTGGAGGAGCTCAGACAACGAAAATGCTTTAAAACCTACCGGAAAAATCTCGACAAATACAAAAGGGAATTGGCGGAGGTCTCCGAAAAAGACAGCCATTTTTTCGAACGCAGCTTTCAACTGGCCCGCGAAGCGGATAGTTATTTCATTTTGACCGACGGCAGAAAAAAAGATCCCAACCTGGAAGTAAAGATCCGGCAACTGGACTACTTTTACATGACCGAAAAATTGAAAGATGCTGTTGAGGTTCATAATCGGAAAAACATTCTCAGCGTCAACTATTCCAACCGGATGCTGGAAGGGGTACTCAGCGAGATATCCTCCAATATCCGGGAATACCAGGAAGTTCCGGGCGTCTTCATCTATTTTCTCTTATACCAAATGACCTCTCTGGAGCAGGACGAATTCTACTTCCAGGCCATGGATTATATGAACCGGAATGAGCAATTCCTAAGTAAGGTCGAACGGATAATCATTTACAACAACTTTCAGAATTATTGCATCAAACAAATCAACTTGAACAACCTGAAATTCCTGGCTGAGTTATTCCAGTTATATCAATTGCAGTTGGAGGAAGAACTCATTTTTGAAGATGGTTATCTTTCAGAATGGCATTACAAAAATATCGTAACCACTGCCATAAGGCTGAACGAAACGGACTGGGTGAAGAATTTTATTTACGAATACAAAGAAAAACTCAGGCCAGAAAGTATCGAAAATGCCTTCCGTTTCAATCTGGCTTCCTATTACCACGCTACAGGAGAATTCGGCAAAGTGCTCGAACTGTTGCTCAGACTGGAATACAATGATCTGCGATATAATCTTGGTGCCAAAGCCCTATTGCTGAGAACTTATTATGAAATGGAAGAATTCGAAGCGCTTAACTCTTTGTCAGCATCTTTTTACCAATACCTCCAGCGAAACAAATTGATGGCTGACACCCGGAAAGACGCATACCACAACCTGTTCAGGTTTACTAAACGGGTGGCTCAATTAAGGTCCGAAATTCCTTACACCAGTAAAGAAAAGGTTCTGAATACGCTGAAAAAACTAAAAACGGACATTGGCAAAACATCCATCATTTTTAACCAAAACTGGCTGGAAAGTAAGGTGGCTGATTTAGAGGAAAGGGTTTAAGGAGTTGTTTGACGCTGTTGATAATAATATTTGGACAGAACTACTTTAAATTAAATGTTTTCTTGGTGCGAAACAATAGGGCTATACCGCAGATGATCCATCCCGCACATGAAATGTCGGGAGGGCTGCCAAGAAGCGCAGAGGGCCGCAGGGTTGTTTGCTTTTCTCTGCGATACTCGGCGCTTCTTCGCGTAACTTTGCGTAACAGCTCTCAGTGCCTTCTTGATTGAATAAAGTATTTTGATCAAAACTAATTATGTCCGCTTACTTGGTTTGACATTGGTTAACGAAGATGATTGGTGGCTGGATAAGGTATCAACAATATCAAAGACGAACAACGTGAGCATCAAACAATATCATCAGGCATCAATTCCAATTTCCCGATGGGTTTTTTATATTTGCCCAAATAAAAATCAAATTAGAATATGGGACGTGCGTTTGAGTTTCGCAAAGAAAGAAAAATGAAGCGTTGGGCCAACATGGCCAAGACGTTTACCAAAATAGGCAGGGAGATCGCTATATCAGTTAAAGAAGGCGGTCCTGACCCTAATTACAATTCCCGGCTGCGCCTGGCCATCCAGAATGCCAAGGCGGCCAATATGCCTAAAACGAATATTGAAAATGCCATAAAAAAGGCAAGTTCGAAGGATGCTGCAGACTTTAAAGAAGTGGTGTATGAAGGATATGCCCCTCACGGTATCGCAGTTTTGGTTGAAACGGCCACAGACAACACCAACAGAACCGTTTCCAGCGTCAGATTGGTATTCTCTAAATATGGCGGTTCTATGGGAACTTCCGGATCAGTCGATTACATGTTTACACGTAAATGTGTATTTAAGATCAGTGGAGAAGGGGTAGATCTGGAAGAACTGGAACTCGATCTGATCGACTATGGTCTGGAAGAAGTGAAAGAACCGGATGAGGAAGGCCTCGTTGAATTGGTTGCCGCTTTTGAAGATTATGGTAATCTTCAGAAAGGATTGGAAGAGAAAGGCATTGAAGTAAAAGAGTCAGAGTTGGTCAGAATTCCCGGCCATACAACCTCTTTGAGCGATGAGCAAGTAGAAGAAGTCATCAAACTGATCGACAAAATGGAAGAAGATGATGATGTGCTGAATGTCTTCCATAATATGAATATGGATGACTAAGGAATAATGAACCTGCCTTCCGCCTGGCCTCCTGCGATCTGCAGCCAGGTTGTGCAGCAGGCAAGGTATCCATTACTGAATGTAGAAGATTTACAAAATTTGTTGGGTGTTTTATTCAGAAAAAAGCCACGAACTCAAAAATAAATATTGAACTCGTGGCTTTTTTCTATTCAAAAAACGCCTCAATCCCTTCCAGTCCAATCGGCGTAGCAAAAAGCGCCAGCTGCTGTCCCAAATCGCCAAGATATAGCTCTATCACTTCTTCCTTTGATAAATGGTCATAATTCAAAAAAGCTTCCTGTATCCAAAACCGGGAAAATAAGAATCTACTTCTTCTATCTCAATTTTTTTTGTTATATAAGAAACGAAAAATTCTATGCCCTTTTCATTTAGCTTTAACTCCCCTGCCTCATTGAGACTATTAAAAATTTCCCGCTGTCTTTGTTTCCGCTTTTCTTCAATAGCATTATAATCAAAATGCTGCTGGTAAATGTGCTTAATATCCAACGGTGAGATAGCTACGCCTCTGAAGTCGTATTGATTTCCAAATATACCTGCCATAAGTTCTAAATAACTGTAAACCGTTGGCGGAGCAGCAAAAAAGGCTTCAAACTGCTTGTTATTTCTAGCGAGCAACAACATCAGGATCTGAGCAACAATATCTTCCTTTTTGGGAAAATGATAAGATAGATTTCCTACGCTTATGGACATTGTCCTGGCAATTTCCCGTACACCCACATTATGGATTCCGGATTCATTGAACATTTTTAGGGCAGTGAGTACTATGGCTTCTTTTCTTTTCATGGAGTAAATATAGTAATCTTTGAAACATTAGCACATTGTACTATATTCAGTATAATACTTTATGTAAAGTTGGCCTACATTAAACTCAGACCAATTCCAATTATATTGGGAATTCCGATGATCAAGGGAAATCATATGACGTACCTACGGCACTTGATCGGTTTTTGCTTTCGGCAAGGCACTTCGTACCTTGTTACCGATATTTGGTCTCTATGAGACCTTGAGATTTCAGCCTCTTTATAATTTGGTAAGGATTCATTACTCTTTTAGGATTACTTCTCTCAGGATACTTGAAGTCCCTTCGGGACGTCCCAATGGGTAAAACTCATGTGACAAAATCTCTATAAGTGCCGTAGGTACGTACTATGGAACTGACAACGATGAAAAAATACTCAATAATAATAGCTCCCTCACCCATAGGAGGCTTTTATCAGACACCCTCTTACAAAAAAAGAGCCTTCCCCAAAGGTTGCCCTTCCAGAAAGACTCAAGTTTCAAATTTGTAACATCAGAGATTTCCCGCGTTTCCGGGACTTAAAATTTATAACAGACTCCTGCATTCATTGTTAGGAGCCAATAATTTTGTTCCAGGTTGTATGTTTCCTGAGTAAAACTGTTCGGGAAGTAAACCATTCGAGGGCTGAGACCTACACTCCATTGATCGTTTATACTTCTGTTCACTCCAAGTCCAAAAGTATAAGCCACTCCAATCCGGTTTTTGAAAATATCCCCTTGGCCTGTCCCCAACTGAATAAACCCGAGGTTTTCACCCATGATGGTTCCTTCGGTTTTTAGAGACAGATTGACTAAAACTCCGGCACCAGCTGTTAAATCCCAATTTTCCAATTCCAGGTCGTACCCAATCTCTACTGGAATACTCAATAATTTCAGATGATTATGAATCCTTTTTTCAACTGTTCTGGTCTGCATAGTCAAACTGGTATCGGAAAAAGTCAGCCGTTTGTTTTGGTTGTAATAATTGAACCGCTCTGTCAATTGCATATAATCCATGCCTGAAGCGCCCCATAAGCCTGACTTATGTTTCAACTTTATTTTTATTCCGCCTCCAAGAGATTCCAGGGTTTCTTCACTTTCACTCCTGATAGTGAAAAGCCCCATATGATCTTCCGATTTCGGTTGCAAGTCCCTGAAGATCAACCCGGCAGACAAATAACCGGCAAGGTTGTACTCAAAATTTTTCCCGGCATAATTCTTCTGGGCTTCAGATTCAGTTGGTAACCTGGGTTCTCTAAAGCTTTCATTTCTCACATATAGGATGGAAGCAGGGCTGATCAAATCCAGCTTGGGTGGAATATGAAATGTATTTTCCGAAGCAACATGCTGTTTCAAAACCACAGGCCTTCCATCATCATGCCTCATCAATGCACTAACAGGCGGAGCTTTTTCAGCAGTTTTATTTGCTAAATCATCAACTATTTTTATTAATTCAACCTCCTCAGAAACCATTGTTAAATCATCCAATTTTATATTTTCAGGTGACGATTCCTCCTCCACTTCAGGATTTCTTTGCACCATTTGAGCCGGGATTTCCGAGTCCGGATTAGCTTCAGTTTGCCATAATTCCGTTACTGTTTGATTCTCCTCAGGGTTATTTTTTTCAATTGGTGTTTGTGAAAGTGTTTTTATTTTTCCCTCTTCTCCGCTCATAGTAGGAGTTTCGTCTCTGGTCCAATAGACTAATGCAAAGACTGCAACTATCAAAGCCAATCCACCAAAACGAATTATCCAGAAGAAGAAAGCTTTGCGTTTGCCCTTTTTCTCACTCACTACTTCCGGAGTGATGGTATCCCAAAGGGCATTGGTATCCACAGGAGTCTCGTGCTCCTGAAGCCCGCTTTTGAATATGTTATCTAATTTATCTTCTTTCATGACGCTTTGGTTATCGGCACCTGCCTTTTCGCTAATGCAGCTTTTAATAAACCTCTTGCCCTGGACAAATTACTCCTGGAGGCACTTTCAGCAATGCCTAACATCACTGAGATTTCTTTATGGGAATATCCTTCAATTGCATAAAGGTTAAAAACCTGACGATATCCATCAGGCAACCTTTCCACCAAATTCATCAAATCCTCGGCATGCAGGCTTGCAAAAACTGAAGGATTTACCGGTGAATCTTTCATGCTACCAGGATCCAGAATTTGTCGGTTAAAACAGTTTTTATCAAAGTATTTTAAAGCTGTATTGATACAAATGGTTCTCATCCAGGAAGTCAAGGTTCCTTTCTTTTCAGAAAATTTGTCAAAGTAATTGAATATCCTGATCAGGCTCTCCTGCAACACATCCTCCGCTTCCGATGGCTTTCTTGAATACCTTCTGCAGATACTCAAAAGCATAGGAGCGTACATGTCTACCAAAGCTTTTTGGTAAACTGCCTCTTTTGCCTGACAGCCTTGTATGATTTCCTGTTCTGTCAAATGCCGGATTTCAGTGTTTAAGTAATAACAAAAAACCGGAGATCCTCCTAAAAGGAGAACCCCGGGTATATGAAAGCCTTTTGTGATTTACTCCATAATGGCTTTAAAGTTTCCGGTAACGGAAACTGTTCCACCGTCCGTTTCCCCTTCAAAATTTCCAGTAACCGTTTCTCCCACCGGCACTGCCCCGGAATGGGTAACATCAATACACTCTGAAAACGACCCACAACCGTAATAATAGGTGCCAGCACCACCTTCGGATATAAAAATATTCAAAGAGTCAACGGGAAAAATTCCTGGTGAAGAATCAGGGAAGGACATATCCAAGTTATATATAAACCCACCTCCTTCTCCGCCCCCGGTAAGGTACATTCTGTCACCAACCGAATAAATGGCAGGGTCTAATATAGTGAATTGATATCCCGCCACTTCGAAAATAATATACTCGCTTAATTCCTCACATATAACAACAGTTCCTAAATCAGTATATGGTTCGATGGTGAACTCAATCAAATCACTTTCTTTCTCATTAGCTACATCATAACCAATGATCGTTCCTGTTTCCCCTCCACAATATGGAAGGTTGGCGAAAATATATCCCTGTTCACCAATAGGTAAATAATTGTTTATCCCGTCTACAGTAACTTTTGCAAACCCTTCCGTTACCGGCTGACCGTCACAATCTATCCAGGAACCTGTGAGTTGGAACAACCCTTCTTGTCCGACAGCAGTCGCTATGGGTTGCAAGATAACATCTTCACTAAAAGGACCGATATTCAAAGTGTTCAGCACTATATTGCAATAAGGGCTATACACCGTTAGGATCAATTCGACATTGGCTGGAATGATGCCTTCAAAAACACCCACATTATTGGTTACGCCGTATCCAGTGACACCTGAAGAGGCAATTTGAACAGTAACTAATGCTCCGCTGACCGGTGTGCCATCCAGGACAATGACACTTCCCTCCATATAAACATAATCGTAGGGATAATCACAGTTCCAAAATGAGAAATGACTCACCTCTCCAACATACCTGCCGTCCTGTAATTGAGCACTGCCTTCCTCAAGCCAGTAGCCTGTATTTTCATCAAAATGCCAAAGGGGAATAGAAGCAGGTGCATCACCTTGCAAAGCCTGTGGAACCGGCAAAGAAATAGTAGCTTCATATCCTTCAGCTATTTGCAGTTTTTCACCGGACACACCTTCCAGCTCGGCACCTATCATGCCGTAGGTAGCCAGTTGTTTAAATTTTCCCTCCGCATCTACTGCCCTGAGATCCCCAGGCATGGTATAAAATACCTCTTCAGCCAAAGGGTTGAGATATGTTCCGTAGACGTTAACTTCTCCTGTATAAGCATTACCGACTTCATCAACAAATCCATTGGCAGGCAGTATAATTTTGGCACCAGCCACTGTACTCACTGTCCCGCCGACTGCAGCGGAAAAAGTTCCCAGCGACATTCTGGGGAGCAAACTGACATTTAGATAGGATGTTTTGTCAGCCTGTGGATTGAAGATCTTGGCAATATCGAAAAAACCTTCCTTTTCAAATTTCACTACAGTTCCTTTGGCATTCATGGCCACATCCTTGAAATAGACCATACCATCTGAATCTGACGTACGGGTCTCGGTACCCAGGCTTACAAAAACGTTTTCCACGGGATCTCCGTCCTGATTACGAATTTGTGCAAACAGAGAGGCTATTACATCTTCTTGTGGGAAAATAATGGTTTCCGTTATGGTGATATCATTGTCGATATCTTTTCTGCATCCAAATAAAACAGCAGAGATTAAGAGCAGCGTTAAAATTCTTTTTATTAGCATAATAGTAATTTTTCAAATTCTCAGATTAAAGAGCATGTTTAAATCGAATTTGAATGCGCATTCTATTTGGTTATACCCGACTACTTAGAAAAACGCTGCGTGAGTACTATTTTTTTCTTTTAATTTGGCATATCACCCTAACAATGATAAAAATTGTCTAATTTGGATGGAAAGCAATTATTGAGGTATCAACCATATGACCTTCGTCTAAAAAAAATGGAAGTTAAGGTTGAAATATGACACTTTTGGAATGTGACAAATGGCATTTGGATAATTGAGGCAAAATCAGGGAACTTATTTTCTGATAAACAAACCTCCAAAGTTTTGATCAGGAATCCTCTTGAAACAATAGATTAAATCCTGATAATCAAAAATTAAACCTCGGAGGTTTATTACCCCTCTGGGATTAATATTGAATTTCATTAAAATAATTCTATTATATGAGTTCTCGACACGAACGCAGAAGAAACAGAAGAAACCGCAAGTATGACCCTGCATTGGAGAAAGTCAAATTTTACCGGCACTTGACTTCCTACATCATTGTGAATATCGCCATGCTCGGTATAAATGCCCTCAATGGCACTTATAGAAATTGGCTTCCAGTTATCTTTTTCTGGGGCATAGGTCTGGCCTTCCATTATGTAAAAGCTTTTGGAATTGGCAGTAAGGGCTTAGGCAGTAAAGAATGGGAAAGAAAAATGCTCAACAAAGATAACCGGGCAAACCAGGAAGAAGACGAATATCTGGATTTAAAAGAGATGGAAAAAGAACCGGATAAAAACTGGCGCGAAGAGGACTTAGTGTAGGGCTAGCTGGCTCACGGTTTTAGTACTCACTTCGTTCGCGGTTTAACATTGTTTGATGTGAGTAGAAGGACAAAATTGGTTTTAATATAAAGTTACAATATCACGAATTTTTTTAACCACAGAGTTCACGGGGAAGGCACAGTGAACACAGAGGTCTAAAATAACAACTTGAACCCTTTGAACTCCTTAAACAACTTGAACCCAGTTCTGTCCCGATACTTGGTTTGACATTGTTTAAAGTTTTAAAAAACAGGTTGCATCACAACCAAAACACTTTTAATTCAGTCTTATTTCACAAGAATTAATTTTCCACAAAAAGTTAAAGTGGGTTTTTTAAAAATTAATATATCTTTGGGCCGTTATACTGGTCACAAATCAGTTTACCAACAGTCACGGTTTTTCCTGGCAATTTACTTGTTACAGAGGCGCTGGATTTTTGATTTTGGATGCGTTTGGGAAGAATATCGTTACATCCGGAAATTGGTGAAGGATTTTTTAGCTATTATTACATTAACCTTCACTATTAGTCAGGAATAAAATTTAAATCCAACGACTTTGTCTGATAGCCTCGTCATAATACCCACCTTTAACGAAAAAGAAAATATCGTTTCAATTATTGAGGCGGTATGGGCACTTCCCAAGGATTTTCATATCCTCGTTGTCGATGACGGTTCTCCGGACGGAACGGCTGACCTTGTAAAGGAATTACAAAGTACCAATCAGGAAAGATTATTTCTACTGGAAAGAAAAGGAAAACTGGGTCTCGGCACAGCCTATATTGCCGGATTTAGATGGGGTCTGGCCCGTCATTATGAGTTTTTTATGGAAATGGACGCAGACTTTTCCCATAATCCAAAAGATCTGGTTCGGCTTCAGGAAGCCTGCTCCCGTAAGAATGTTGATGTTGCCGTAGGATCCAGATATGTACGGGGAGGGAAAGTGGAAAACTGGCCTTTCAAGAGAATCTTCCTCTCTTTTGGTGCTTCGCTATACGTCAGAATACTGACCTGGATGCCTGTAAAAGACCCTACTGCGGGTTTTGTATGCTACAGGCGAGAAGTTCTCCAAACGATCGATCTGGACAAGATTAAATTTATTGGCTATGCTTTCCAGATCGAAATGAAATTTGCTTCCCGCATGTTAGGTTTCCGTATCGTAGAAGTCCCTATCACCTTTACTGACCGGGTAGAGGGAACTTCCAAAATGTCCAAAGGAATTGTCAAAGAAGCCATTTTAGGGGTTTTGGAAATGCGTTGGCGCAGTTTTTTTGCCACTTACCGATAACTTAAGATCATTTTTAGACTTTAATCAACTGAAAATCAAACTTTTAACCAAAACACATTGTAACATGTAGTGGAAAATTGGAAAGTTGGAAAACTGGATAAAATGAAATAAGTAATCCATTCTTCCATTTCATCCACCTTCCTCTCGAATTGGAATAACGTTTTTCGGTTTACAATAACCTAAAATTAGATTTTCAACCCAATCATAATGGAAGACCTTACCAACAAAAATTTTGAGGGAAAAATACTCAGTAAGGAACGGCCTGCTGTGGTTAAATTCTTTACCCCTACCTGCTCTAATTGTCAAAAGTTTGCTCCGATATTTGAAGCAACAGCGTCGGATAATCAAAAAGGCGCCGACTTCTTCAGGCTCAACGGAGAAGATTATCTAAGTGTAGCCAAAAAATATACCGTTCTGGTAGTCCCTACCCTATTATTCTTCCGCCACGGAATTTTGGTAAAAAAAATGACCGGTGTCCAGCCCCAAAAGAAAATTGAGAAAGTCATTGAGGCTATATATTCTTATTCAGAAGAAGAAGCCAGGGCCAATGAATACAAATCATTTTTTCAAAAAATATTCGGGAAATAATCCATTCTACTATCAACAACAGCTCCTTTTTCGAAAATGTGATGTATATCAAATTCTGATGTGACTATTTAGAATTTCCACCCGACAAAACCACTTGTCATCCACCTAAAATATACTACCATAAAAATCTAATAATCAATATGTTACATAATTGCCAACCCGCAAAACTTCTTTGCTTGTTTTTCATGCCCAAAATCATTATAAAACACTGACATTTATTAGTTTTTTTATAGGCTTTTTTGTAGAAACTTGCCTTTAGAAGTAATGGCTCAGGTGAAGATTCCTTATCCTGAAAATGTCATTGTGGAATAATAAAAGAAAGGTTATCAGAGCAAATTAACACGGTTTTCAGATACAACTTCCTTTTTTACTCCCACAATACATGTTTTTAGTTTTCTAATCGATCAATTTCTACGCTATTTCTTGATTTTCATCTGGCCGGTATTATTAATCTTGTCACCGATGGAATTGCTTTATTTGCTAATCTGCTCTAACCAGGATTATCCATTTAAGACCTTTCATTTGTGGCATGGAATCCATTAAAAACAGACTGATGAAGAAGAATGGTCTAAAAAAAGCGGCACTTCAATACCATGAACAACAACGTCCTGGTAAAATTGAAGTCATTTCTACGAAACCATGCCTTTCACAACGCGATTTATCTCTAGCTTATACGCCCGGGGTGGCTGAACCTTGTCTCGAAATTGAACAGGATCCGCCAAGTGCATTGAAATATACTGCCAAAGGAAACCTGGTTGCTGTAGTCAGTAACGGTACGGCTGTTTTAGGTCTGGGAAATATCGGTGCTCTTGCCTCCAAACCTGTAATGGAAGGTAAAGGAGTGCTATTCAAAAGATTTGCAGATATCGACGTTTTCGACATTGAGGTAAAAAGTCTGGACCCGGATGAAGTCATTAAAACCGTAGAACAGATCTCCCCTACTTTCGGAGGAATCAACCTGGAAGATATCAAAGCGCCTGAATGTTTCTATATTGAAGAACAACTCAAGGAAATGCTGGATATTCCGGTTTTCCACGATGACCAGCACGGTACAGCAATTATTTCCGGAGCTGCCCTGATCAATGCTATAGAAATTGCCGGCAAAAAAATCGAAGACATAAAAGTTGTCTTCAGCGGTGCGGGCGCAGCGGGGATTGCTTGCGCTAATTTCTACATCACCTTAGGTGTAAAACCTGAGAATATGTTGATGACGGACAGTAAGGGAGTACTCTGGAAAGGCCGTGGAGATGAAGGAAAGAATAAATACAAGGATAAATTCTTCCGGGACACAGATGCAAGAACTTTGGAAGACGCAATGGTTGGTGCAGATGCTTTCTGCGGAGTTTCCATCAAAGACGTATTATCCCAGGACATGGTAAAATCGATGGCCGACAAACCAATCGTCTTCGCTATGGCTAATCCAGATCCTGAGATCACTTACCCAGAAGCCATTGAAGCCAGAGCTGATGTGATCATGGCTACCGGTCGTAGTGATTATCCTAATCAGGTAAATAATGTTCTTGGATTCCCATACATCTTCCGTGGAGCGCTGGATGTCCAGGCAACAGACATCAATGAAGAAATGAAAATGGCTGCGGCCCAGGCGTTGGCAAAGCTTGCCAAAGAAGACGTACCTGAGGATGTAAAACATGCCTACGGTGACAGAGAACTCGTTTTCGGTCCGGAATACATCATTCCGAAACCTTTTGACCCTCGTGTTTTGGTCTGGTCCGCTTCTGCTGTTGCTGAAGCTGCGATTAAAACAGGAGTTGCCAAAAAACCAGTTGACATTGAGGAATACAAAGAAGAATTACTCAAAAAGATTGACTGGTCCAGACAGGTAATGCGCAAGATCTTCCTCAAAGCGAAAAAAGATCCTAAGCGCATTGTATTGCCTGAAGGTACCAACCCAAAAATAATGTGGGCAGCCTCAGAAATCGTTTCCGAAGGAATCGGAAAACCCATTCTGCTTGCCAAAGACAAACAGGAGATTCTGAATATGATGGAAGAAAACCATCACAGTACCGAAGGTATTGAGATTGTTGAACCCAAAAATGCTCCGTTCAGGGATGACCTGATCATCAGCTATTATAAGTTACGCCAACGGAAGGGAATTACAGAAAGACAGGCGTACCTCGATATGAAGAATTATTACCACTTCGGTGCAATGATGGTAAAAGAAGGATATGCAGACGGTATGGTTGCAGGAGCTGAGGCTAATTTCCCTGATGTTCTCCGACCTGCACTTCAGATTATCGGCAGACAAAAAGAAGGACCTCTGGTTGCCGGCATGTATATGGTTCAGAAAGGAAATGATCAATATTTCTTTAGTGATTGTGCAGTGAACATCAACCCTTCTGCGGTGGATCTTGCTGAGATCACCTTAATGGGAGCGAGAGAAATGGAACGCCTGGGCATCAAACCTCGCCCGGCATTGCTTTCTTTCTCTAACTTCGGATCAGTTCGCGTACCGGAAACGGAGAAAATCGTTGAAGCGATCAATATTATTAATGAAAAACGTCCAGACCTTGAAGTTGATGGCCCGATACAGGCAGGCATAGCCCTGGATCCGGAAATGTTGCAAAAGCACTTCCCGTTCTCCAACATCAAGCAACGGCCTAATTTGTTGATATTCCCTAACCTCGATGCGGCAAATATTAGTTTGTACATGCTCAGAAAACTGAGTAATGTTCATTCGATTGGGCCTATCCTGACGGGATTTTCACAGCCTATCCACCTGATTACCCGCTCTACACCGGTTAATAACATCATTAACCTGGCTGGTATTGCATGTGTGGATGCACAGAAGTCGTAGGCAGTTACTGGTTGCTGGTTGCTGGTTGCTGGTTGCTGGTTAAAGATATAAATGTGTGACCAGTAACTTGAAACCAGCAACTAAAGAAATACTCTCTGGTAAACCAAGCCGGAAGATCATCCAGAAATGGTTTGTCTTCCGGCTATTTTTTTAAAGCCTGGACTTTAGTCTGGGTAGTCGGAAGCTAAAAACTTTAATCAACGAAAACAGGAAAATGATCAGGAACCGGTGCTGAATATCGCACTTCCCCTCTACCCTTTTCTAAATCAGGAAAAGACAATTCCCTTGCATGAAGCCCAATGGTAAGTCTTGGGAACTCAGTCGTTGATCCATACTTTTCATCACCAATAATGGGGCATCCTGTAAAGGCTAACTGCGCCCGTATTTGATGAAACCTGCCGGTAAGCGGTTGGATTTCCAGGAGAAATAACCCGTTCGACTCCCTAAGCAGTTTATATACCAGTTTACAGGGTTTGGCATCCTTTTTTTTGTTTTGAAAAATAACCGCCTTTTTATTCTTCTGGTCCTTGAATAAATAATGTTCCAGGACTCCGGATGAAGCTTCCGGAATTTTTTCCGTTACAGCCCAGTAAGTCTTTTGCACCTGCTTTTCCTGAAAAAAGCCATTGAGTTTTTTTAAAATACTTTTTTTCTTAGCGAAGATCATTACCCCGCTAGTCACCCGATCCAGACGATGTACCACCCCTACAAAAGGTTTTTTCTTTGATCTGGGCAAATAATCAAAAACCAACGATTCCACCGTCGGGCTTTCAAAGGGATTCACCTCTGTTATTAACCCGGCTGGCTTATTCACCACCAAATAATCACCGTTTTCAAAAATTATTTCCATCATATCCCGTTTTCCGTCTACCGTAAGCCGTCCACCGTTCTCACACCACCTCTGCCACCGTAAACACACTTCCTCCCACAAAAATAAGATCCTCCGGGTTGGCTGCTCTTTTGGCTGCATTCAGGGCTCCTTTTACAGAAGCATAGGCTTCACCCGGCAAACCAAATTTGAGTGCTTCTGCCTGAAGTATATTAGCATCCAACCCTCGGGGTATATCCGCTTTGGCAAAATAATACTTAGCATCCCGAGGGAAAAAAGCCAGTGCTTTATCGAGTTTTTTATCATTGACAAACCCCAAAACACAGTGCAACTGCCTATATTTCATTTTACCGAGTTCATCTGTCACGATCTGCAGCCCACTCTCATTATGGGCACTGTCACACAAAACAACGGGATTCTTTTGAAGAACCTGCCAGCGACCAATATATTGGGTAATTTGTTTAAGATTTTCCAACCCGGCCCGAATTCCCACCTCCTCAATCTGAAACTCCGGGTGATATTCTTCCAGTACAGACATTCCGGTCAGTGCCGTCACCAGATTTTTTTGCTGAAATACACCATGTAGATTGACCTTCAAATCCTGATACCAGGACTGATCATTCTTAAACACATCAAAAATGGTATATTCCAGGGTTTGGTCTTTTTGAACAGCCTTAACAAATTGATCTGCAAAATAAACGGGAGCATTTTGCTTTTGAGCCTTTTGTCTAAAAACGGGTTGGGTTTCCGGCTGTGTCTCCCCGATAACTACAGGCGTGTTTGGTTTTATGATCCCTGCTTTTTCTCCCGCAATCAACGGCAAGGTATCTCCCAGAAAGTTTTGATGATCGTAACTGATGTTAGTAATAATACTCAGCAAAGGATTAATAATATTGGTGGAATCGAGACGTCCTCCAAGCCCGGTTTCAATAACAGCGACATCGACCTTTTTCCGGGCAAACCAGGAAAAAGCCATGGCTACTGAAATCTCAAAAAACGAAGGCTTAATTTCGTCAAACAGAGATTTATTGGTCTCTACAAACTCAATTACAAAGTGATGAGGAACGTATATTCCATTCACCCTGATCCTTTCTCTGAAATCTTTATAGTGTGGAGATGTATAAAGGCCGGTATTATATCCGTTGGCCTGAAGCATGGCGGCCATGGTAAAAGCTGTAGAACCTTTACCATTGGTGCCTGCGATATGAATGGAGGGAAATTTGGTTTGGGGTTTATTGAGTGCGTTAGTTAATAGGATAATATTGTTGAGGTCCTTTTTGAAAGCTTTTGGACCAATGCGCTGGTACATTGGCAATTGGCTGAACAAATACTCAAGGGTTTGTTCGTATTGCTCCATCACTTGACGTAATTGCTGCAAGTTCCTGTTCATATCCTCCATAGTCCACTGAAACTTCTATCGATTTATTAAAAACCTCAGGATTTATCTTGATCAAAGGTAAAACAGAAATTAAAATTAATGCCAATTGGCCAAAAAAATATGCTCGGGATTTCATGATGATGTATTTGGGTGTTAACAAAGTTCCCCCGTTACTGCTCCGACGTATATACATCAGAGCAGCACCTAAAGGAATAATAAAAAGTATTATGAAAATATATTAAGAAAAAACAGTCTCTAATCCTGGATCATAAATACTATTATTCTGGAAAATAGTATTTATTGTACCTTAAAGTTATAGGTAATTGTTCCACACTGCTTATCCGGGCCACCTTTGGAGAACTTCCACTGTTTCGCATTTCGGACCGCAGCAGCTTTAAGCTGACTATTACCGGTTGTAGAACCTCTTTGCGTATAGCTTGCACTGATCACATTTCCATCGCTGTCCACACACACATTGAGTACTACGGTACCTGCCGCCTGAGAATTTTCCTGTACCCGTGGCGACTTCACGCGACCTCTGGATCCAAGCCCGCCTCCTACGGTACCGGAACCTGTACTTACTCCGGTAAGAATATCTGAATTGGGGTCTCCACCCGGATCCCCCTGGTTACCTTCCTTGCCTGTATTTCCTTTGCCTTTACCAAGCCCTTCAAGTCCCAGACCTTCTTTCAGTTTATTAGCAGCATCTTCTTTCGCCTTACGTTCAGCATCAGCTTTTCTTTTGGCCTCCGCTTCGGCTTCTGCCTTTCTTTTGGCTTCCGCTTCGGCTTCTCGTTTTTCACGGGCCTCTTTTTCCTTTTGTTTCTTTATCGCAATGGCTTCCGGATCTTCAGTAGTTACAATTTCTTTTTCTACTGGTTCAGGATCAGACTCAGGTTCACTCTCCACTTCTTCCACTTCTTCTTCCGGTTGATCTTCCTCCACAGCAGCTTCTTCCTCCTGAATTTCTGCAGCAGCCGCATTTTCATCACCTTCCCCTACATCAGGAATTCCAAGGTTAACCAAAATACCTTCCTGTCCCGGAGGTGGGTCCTGAAAGCGAATAATTGGTATCAAAGCCAATAAGATAAGTGCAACATTGAACAACACAGCCGCTCTAATGCCTCGCTTTTTGTTTCTTTCCTCTATTGGTGTGGTTATAGTATCCATCGGAGTATTTTCTCAATTAGAACGAAATAATATCATATAGTCACTCACGGGGTTATACAATTATGAAAGTTTTAACCATAAAGATCAAATTAATGAGCAGTTTTGATTTTTTTTTAACACAAGTTAAAGGATTAATTTGGCTAGTTATTTTCTGTTTAAACTGTTGGTATATTAGGGTTCATTGGGTTTCAAATGGTTTCAGTTTGTTGTATTTGTTAATTGTCCAATGCTCCTAAGCACCTGAAACTTGAAACCTGAAACAACATCAAATCACTCTTCGGTAGAGTAAATTCCATTAATATTCAGCCGCATCACAATATCCATCACGGCAACAACATGCTCGACCGGTGTATTCCTGTCAGGAGCCAGGATCACATTGAGCTTTCCGGTAGCTTTTCCTGCTTTGCTGGCCAGAACCGTCTCCATTTTGTCTAAAGTTATGGACTTACCGTTAAGGTAATAAGTGCCATTATTCCTCATACGAATCTTATCCATTTTTTTGGTGGTCGTCACCTTTGTCCGGGAAGTTCCGGGCAATTTGAGGTTCAACCCGTTCGGAGCTACCAGGGTTGACGTCAACATGAAGAATATCAACAACAAAAAGATGATATCCGTCAATGATGACATGCTGAACTCCGCACTTACTTTATTTCTTTTCTTAATTCCCACTGGAAAAAAATTTTGAAATTTTTAAATTGGCAACGATCAAATCGCAATGTTCAATCTTCAATCCTTATCAGGTCTTCGGCTGTGTGGCAATAATGGCCCGCACCTTTAATTGTCCGGCAACCTTCATCACTTTCACCACCTGATCAAAAGAAGTACCAACCTCCGCAACAATGGTAATAGTTACCCCTTCCTGATTTTCCATATTTCGGATTTTCTGCCTCAATACTTTCTCTAATGCCCTGTCGTTAATCTCCACATTATCTAAAATGTATGTTCCATCAGCCCTTATCGCTACATTTACAGAAGTAGGAGCCACCGTTTTTGAATCAGAAGACGGCAAAGTAAAAGGAGGCGTATTGGCCAATGTCGAAGTCAACATAAAGAATATCAATAACAGAAAAATAATGTCCGTCAGCGAGGACATACTGAATTCTGCACTTACCTTATTTCTTTTCTTAAGTCCCACAGGAAAAAATTTTTGTCAAAAATTTAAATCTTCAATTTTCAACCCGCAATAATCACCCCCTATGCTGTTGGTTCCTGCAGGAGATCCATGAAGTCAACGGTGGATCTTTCCATTTTAAAGACCACCTTTTCTACGTTAGCTACCAAAATGTTGTAACCAACGAAAGCCAGGATACCCACAAATAGCCCAAAGGCAGTAGTCAAAAGTGCCTGGTAGATACCACCCGCCAAAACGTTAGGAGTAACATTTTGTTCTGTTGCCATTTTCATAAAGGCAATGATCATACCCGTTACCGTACCGAAGAATCCGATCATCGGAGCGGCACCGGCAATACTCGCCAAAGTGGATAGATTCTTTTCCAGTTTAAAAATTTCCAGGTTACCTACATTTTCAATGGCTGCATCAATATCACGGAGGGGTTTTCCTATCCTTCTCAATCCTTTTTCAACCATTCTCGCGATTGGTGAATCCGTCGACTGACATAAGGCTACAGCTCCCTGAATATTTCCGGCAGATACATTAGCCCTGATGTTGTTCATGAAGCTTTGATCAATACGAGAAGCTCTCTTAATGGTCAGGTATCGCTCTACGAAGATGTAAACGCCAAGCAATGACAGAAAAAGTAAGATTACCAGAATAAGCATTCCCAGAGGGCCACCTTCAATGATGGTCTGGAGCAGGTTTTGTGATTTTTCGGTTACCTCACGTTCAATATCTGCATTCTGGAATAACAAAAGTGTCTTGAAAAACATGAATCCTTTTTTAGTAGATTTATAGATGTCTTAAAATACGAAACTCAGTACAGGAATATCGCAAAAAAATTCCTGTAATGAGATTGGTTTAAACAGAAAAATGAATGGAACCAAGTGGTTCTAATTTCTTCCGTAAAGTACAAAGAACGAATTAAAAATGTACAAATTATAAAAGCAGCCTAAAATTAAAAAATTTTATATTTGGTAATACTTGTCTAGTGCAATAATTTCCAGATCATTTCTTTTAGGAGGTCCCCGTCCGGTTTACCGGTATTATTAAACCCAACTCCTTTGGATTTCAGGTCGTATTCTTTCAAAATATCAATGACCTCTTCCGTCTTCAGCCGATTAAAATTTCTTGCTGCCAGTCTATATTCCTTCAGGAACCATGCCGACCGTAAATTCAATGCTTTGAGAACTTCCTGATCAGAAAGATTCCGAAGAAAATGCAGCATGTACACTTTACTGAAAAAGTTATACAACGAACTGACCACCACCTGCATAGGTCCTTTTTTAGGATTTGCTGCGAAATACTTCACTATCCTGTTGGCTTTCAGTATATCCCTTTGGGTAATAGCCCGTTGTAATTCAAAAACATTATAATCTTTGCTGATCCCGATATGCGTTTCTACTTCTTTGGGTGTAATTTCACTACCCTGGGCCAGGTTAATGGCCAATTTATCCAATTCATTGACAATTTTGGAAAGATTTGTACCCAGGTACTCCGCTATGATCCCTGCAGCAGGAGGTGAAATGGCCAATTTTTTCTTTTTGAGATATTTGGTGATCCAGTCAGGTACCTGATTATCGTAAAGTGCTTTGGATTCAAAAACCACCGCTTTGGCTTTGAGTTTTTTCCCAAAGGCGGTATTCATATTGAGTTTTTTATGTTTATGGCAAATAACGAGAACCGTAGAAGGCGTGGGCGACTGAACATAACCTTCCAGTTCCTTCAAACTTCTCATTTCCTGAGCTTCCTTCAGCATTACCAGTTGATACTGAGACATCATCGGATAACGCCTGGCCTGATCGACCACCTCAAGGTGATTGGAATCCTTACCGTAAAGGATCAGTTGATTGAAAGCCTTCTCACTTTCTGTCAGCAACCGCTCTTCAATGAGATCGGAAATGGCATCAATGAAGTAAGGCTCTGTTCCGTGCAGGAAATAAACAGGCTTGAAATCCTTTTTTTTGATGCTGGCAACTATTTGTTCAAATGTCACGGTGATGCTTATTTTGGACTGGTTTTACATTTTTTATTAAAATCGGGTTATTGGTTACTGGTTGCTGGTTGCTGGTTGCTGGTTGCTGGTTGCTGGTTGCTGGTTGCTGGTTAAGGTTTGAAAAAGTTTTTCTAAAATTCACCATTTCTAGTAGATAAATCTAAATAGGAAAATACTTCCCCGTGAATAATTAAACACGGAACACGTAACTCGGAACACGCAAATCAAAACACGTATTCCGCAACTCAAAACTTTAGTCAATCAAAAACCAATGTTTATTTGAAAATTAATCTTCAAAAGTAGAACTTTGTTGCTTCAAAAAAAAATACCATGGAACGTAAATTGATACTGGTTACCAATGATGACGGAATTGCTGCACCGGGAATTCGCAGTCTCGTTGAAGTAGCCAGGGAACTCGCTGATGTCATTGTAGTTGCCCCGGACTCCCCGCAATCGGGAAAGGGACATGCTGTTACCCTCTCCACACCATTAAGATTACACAAAGTTGAGGTCTTTAAAGATGTAGAAGCTTATGAATGTACCGGCACTCCGGTAGATTGCGTTAAGATCGCCATGGATATCGTACTCAAAGACCGTCGGCCGGACCTTTGTATTTCGGGCATAAACCATGGTTCCAATGCTTCCATCAATATTTTGTACTCAGGAACCGTTTCTGCTGCCATGGAAGCCTCTGTAGAAGGTACAACAGCGATTGGTTTTTCCTTACTGGATTATAGTTTTGATGCAAATTTTGAACCTTCAAAACCCTATGTCCGTTCCCTTATTGAGGATGCCTTAAAAGGAAAATTCGGAAAAGGATCTTTACTGAATGTAAACATCCCCAATCTACCTGAAGCGGAAATTAAGGGCATCAAATTTTGCCGTCAGGGAGATGCTCGTTGGGAAGAAGAGTTTGTGGAAGCTATTGATCCCCGCGGGCAAAAGTACTACTGGATGACCGGTAAATTTGTCAACCGGGACCAACATGACGGTACGGATATTGATGCGCTGGAGTCCGGTTATATCTCCGTAGTTCCATCCATGTATGATCTCACAGATTATAGCATGCTTAAAGAATTAAATAACGGAAAAAAATAACGATGATAAAAAATAAACTTTGGGTCGGTATAGTATTTGGACTGGTACTTCCATTTGTAGGGTATGCGGTGTTCCTTTCTGTTTTTGATGCGCTGGAGGCCGCAGAGGTGATTGGCGGGGCCAGTGATGTCTCTCCACAATTCCGCCAACGCACTAGTGGCATTTTGGCCATTGCTCTCAACCTGATCCCCATGAACATCTTTCAAAAAAGGAGGTTTGATACCGCTACCCGTGGCCTGGTGATTCCAACCATTGGCTACGCCATTTTTTGGGTGATCTACTTCTCCAATTATCTCTTTCGCTAAGCCCATAAATTTCACATGAAATATTATATCATTGCCGGTGAAGCCTCTGGAGATCTTCATGCTTCCAATTTAATGAAAGAACTGTCTGCTCAGGACGAAAATGTTGAATTCCGGTGCTGGGGAGGGGATTTGATGGAAGCAGCCGGTGGAACCTTGGTTAAACATTTTCGGGATCTTGCATTTATGGGGTTTTGGGAGGTGGCCAAAAATATCAGGACTATTCTTGGGAATATGAAATTCTGTAAATCGGACATCCTTGACTGGCAACCAGATGTAATCATTCTTGTGGATTACCCCGGTTTCAATTTACGGATAGCGAAATGGGCAAAAGAAAATGATCTGTGCGTTTTTTATTACATCTCTCCTCAGATTTGGGCATGGAAGGAAAGCCGCGTTCACCAGATTAAGACCAATGTAGACCGCATGTTTGTTATCCTGCCGTTTGAAAAAGAATTCTACCAAAAATACGATTACGATGTTCACTATCCCGGACACCCCTTGCTTGATGTGGTGAACAACTTTAAACCTGCTCCGGAGTTCCGGTCTGAAAACAATCTGGATGAACGGCCGGTAATTGCATTATTGCCTGGCAGTCGTAAACAGGAGATCCATGCGATATTAAGTGAGATGCTGGAAGTGGTCGAAGACTTTCCGGATTTTCAATTTGTGGTTGCAGGTGCTCCTTCAACCCCGGTCGAGGTTTATAAAAAAATTATTGGAAAAAAACCGGTTAAGGTTATTTCAGGGAAAACTTACGATATATTATCCATAGCGAAAGCAGCCCTTGTAACTTCAGGTACCGCCACGTTGGAAACTGCTTTATTCAATGTCCCTCAGGTAGTTTGCTACCGGGGCAGTTATATCAATTATTACATCATCAAGTCACTGATAAAGGTTAAATATATTTCATTGGTAAACCTCATCCTCGACAAGCCTTTTGTAACAGAATTGATTCAAAAAGATTTCAACAGGGAGATGGTAAAACAGGAGCTGAAGGCAATAACAGGTGAGAAAAGGTCAGCGGAAATCCGAAAAACCTATGCTGAATTAAAACAGGTTCTTGGGGAGCAGGGAGCCGCCGCTAAGGCAGCTGCCCTGATGTATAAAGAGGTGACTAATTGCCACCCCTCCAGTTAATTTTATGATCAGGATAATTCCTATCGAATAAGAACATCAATACATCGTGGGTTGTAATAATACCTTTGAGTATATTGTTCTCATCAACGATCGGAAGACCATGGAACATATTCTCAAGAAATACCTCAGCTGCCGAACCTATCTTATCACTAGGTTCAAGCCTCGCAATTTTGGTAGTCATAAAAGACTCAATGCTTTTATCCTGGATTTTCGAAAAATCGTCCTCCAATTTTCCAAGATCATAGGAGGTAATGATGCCTACAAGTTTATCATTTTCGACTACGGGTAAATGATGTATTTTTTTGGCAAAAAGAATTTGCTTAGCCTCTCCCAAAGTGGTTTTAGGTGTGACAGTGATTACATCTTTAGTCATAATCGATGAGATGGGTTCATTCATCATAATTGCAGGAGTTGAGTTTTTAAAAGTTAAAAAATCGGTTGAATTGACTTTACACAATATATAAATTAGGTCGCAACATAAGAAATAAAATTGTTATAATTTGATTTGAACAAGGTCTTTTTTTTTATGGTCGGAAATTTGACAAGGATTTTCAAAAACCGGTCTGGGATTATTGTTAAAATATTAGTTAGTTTTGCTGTTTCGGCAAACAAAATGATTACCTCACATTTATTGATATGGTAGAGCAGATAGATATTGAGCAACTGTTACCTAACAGATCCAAAACAACCTTATTGGATGTGCGTACACCTGCCGAATTTGAAAAGGGCCATGTACCCGGAGCAGTAAATCTTCCATTATTCAGTAATGAGGAAAGGGCCGTTGTAGGGACCTTATACAAAAAAGAAAGTCCTCGGGCAGCATTGCTTAAAGGGTTAGATTTTGTTGGCCCCAAAATGACCGATTTCATCGAATTAGCCGAGAAACTGGCTCCGGACAAACAGGTTACTGTTCATTGCTGGCGCGGAGGAAAACGCAGCAGCAGCATGGGCTGGTTACTGGACACAGCAGGCTTCCAGGTAAAAGTGCTCAATGGCGGATACAAAGCTTACCGCCAACACATTCATGCCCGTTTTGACCAAAGCTTTCCGAATATGATCATCCTTGGAGGATTCACCGGGTCCGCCAAAACCGAAATTCTTCACGCCTTACGGGAACAAGGCGAACAGTTTCTCGACCTTGAGGGTATTGCCCATCATAAAGGATCAGCTTTCGGAGCGCTTGGGCAGGAAAAACAACCACAGGTAGAGCAATTCGAAAATAACCTTTACGATGCTTTTAACGAAATAGATACCTCACGAAGGTTCTGGGTGGAGGATGAAAGCCGATCCATCGGAAGAGTTTATGTGCCTCAAAATTTCTGGGCCACTATGCGTACAAGACCTGTGATTTTTCTGAAAAGAAAATTAGCTCATCGGGTAGATCACCTTGTCAAAGGTTATGCATGTTTTTCTAAACAAGAGCTTACCAATTCCTTTGAAAAGATCCAGAGAAGACTCGGTGGTCAACATCTCAATGCTGCACTTGAAGCTCTCGAACAAAATGATTATCCCAAAGCTGCGACCATCGCTTTAAAATATTACGACAAAGCCTATTCCAAAGCTCTGGAACGTCGTTCAGAAACCTGTGAAGTCATCCCTTTTGAAACCAATGAAATTGAACCTGAAACCATTGCAGAACAACTCATTCAATTTGTAAATAATGAACTTCAATAAAGACATAAAACTCACCGAATACAGCCATGGAGCCGGCTGTGGATGTAAAATTGCTCCCAAAGTGCTGGATTCCATCCTCCGCCACAACGGGAATAAAATATTTTTCGACAACCTCATTGTGGGAAATGATGAAAGGGACGATGCCGCTGTGCTTGACCTTGGAGACGGAACGGCTGTCATCAGCACCACGGATTTTTTCATGCCCATAGTTGATGACCCGGTTGATTTTGGCCGGATAGCATCGGTAAATGCCATCAGCGATATTTATGCTATGGGAGGAAAACCCATCCTGGCCATTGCCATATTGGGTTGGCCTATCGATAAATTACCACCTGAAGTAGCCAATCAGGTGATCACCGGGGCAAGAAATGCCTGTGAGGAAGCAGGTATTCCACTGGCTGGCGGTCATAGTATCGACAGCCCCGAACCTATTTTTGGCCTTGCAGTTACCGGAAGGGTCGACCTGAAGAACCTCAAAAAAAACGGAGGTGCACAACCCGGTTGCAAACTTTACCTGACCAAACCCCTTGGTGTGGGTATTTTGACAACCGCTCAAAAGCAAAAGAAAAGGCTTCCGGAACACGACATGATTGCCCGAGACAGCATGGTGAAACTCAATAAAATTGGTCAGGAATTAGGCACACTTCCCCATGTCAGGGCCATGACGGATGTAACCGGTTTTGGACTGCTGGGTCACCTAATTGAGATGTGCGAGGCAAGTAATGTCTCCGCAAAAATTGACTTCAATAAGGTTCCTTTGATCAATAAAGAAATTCTCGATGATTATTTGTCCCAGGGTTGCATTCCTGGCGGAACCAAAAGAAACTGGGCTTCCTATGGGCATAAAGTAGGAGACATATCAGATTATCATAAACACCTTTTATGCGATCCTCAGACCAGTGGAGGCTTGTTGGTGGCCGTAGAAGAGGATAAAACAACAGCGTTTGAAAATTGGATGCATTCTCGTGGATTCGAGGTCAAACCCTTTGGGTACATCGAAGAAAAAGGTGATAAATTGCTGGAAATCAGCTAACCAGTTACTTTTGGTTCCTAATACCATTTTGCTCAACCAGGAAAAATGACAACCGAATACAGAAAAACCACTCAGACTTTAATTCCAGAAAAAATCAACCCTTCTCCCATTGGAGCTTATGATGTGTACCCGGGGTTTAAAGTTGAAAAAGGAACTATAAAAGCGGGTTGCCAAAACCTGGCAAAATCCATTTCCGGACATAAGGTAGTTTTACTGGATGGTTATGCGGGCGTACTTTGGGATGAACTTCGAAAAGGCCTGTCAAACGCATTTGAAAATCTGAAACTTCAAATTTGCTGGGTAGATTTTAGTGAGACGTTTAAATCTGAAAAGGAGATCGATGATCTTGCGAAACCCTTTTTAGGAGGAGACGATCCCATTTTTGGCACCCGTACTACGCTTTCTCTTTTGGATCTTTTTGATGCGCAGAAAATTGACAATATAAAAATTGACCCTACAGCGGATATCAATATCATTTATGGCCCTGGTGCTGTCCTTACCAATCTGGAAGGCAAATTGTATTACGTCGATCTGCCAAAAAATGAACTCCAGTTCAGGATGAGAGCAGGGGTGATCACCAACCTGGGTAAATCAAGTAGTTTCGCACCCAAAGCCATGTACAAAAGGTTTTACTTTGTTGATTGGATCGTACTCAATGAGCACAAACAAAAGTTATTACCACAGATTGACACCTTTATTGACGATCAACGAGTGAATAATCCTCTTTTCATGTCCGGTGATAAGTTGAGAGAGGGATTGTCCTCTATGAGCAAGAATTTCTTCAGGGTCCGGCCCTGGTTTGAACCCGGCGCATGGGGCGGACAATGGATAAAAGAGCACATCACTCAACTCAGCCAAGATGTTCCCAACTATGCCTGGTCATTTGAACTGATCGTTCCGGAAAATGGTCTGCTGTTTGAAGAGGAAGGCAGGATGCTGGAATGTTCCTTTGACTTATTGATGTTCCAGGAATACAAGCATGTTTTGGGCGATGCCGCAGATAGGTTTGGCGTAGAATTTCCAATCAGGTTTGATTTCCTGGATACGGTGGACGGGGGAAATTTATCCGTACAGGTACATCCGAAGGAAGCCTTTATAAAATCCGAATTTGGGGAGAATTTCACCCAGGATGAATGTTATTACATTCTTGAGGCTACGAATGATGCAGGTGTGTATCTGGGTTTTCAAAATGAGATCAACCAGGAAGATTTCCACAATGAACTACAAGATAGCTTCAAAGACAAAACCGAGGTGGATATTGAAAAACACGTCAATAAGTTCCCCGCTAAAAAACATGATCTTTTCCTCATCCCCTCAGGCACCATTCACAGTGCAGGGCAAGGGAACCTGGTATTGGAAATAAGTGCCACCCCCTATATTTTCACTTTCAAATTATATGACTGGCTTCGACTAGACCTGGACGGGAAACCTCGTCCTCTGAACCTGGAAAGAGGGTTTCAAAATCTGGATTTCTCTCGGAAAGGCTCTGTGGTAACCGAAAAACATATTTCCAAGCCCAAACTTATTGATTCTGGAAAAGACTGGGAAACATACCATTTGCCTACTCATGAAGAGCATTTCTATGATGTGCATCGAATGGAATTTCAAACAAGTATAATGGTAACCACCGAAAATCAATGCCATGTATTGTCCTTGGTTGAAGGAACCGCTTTACGATTGATCACTAATTCAGGGCTGGAACAAAGATTCAACTTTGCGGAAACCTTTGTCGTTCCGGCTGCCTGTCAACAATATACGCTGGTAAATGAAGGTCCCGGAACCTGTAAAGTTGTCAAGGCATTTGTAAAATCATAAACTTAAGATCATGAAAAACCGACCGGTCATTTTTATCACAGCCGTTTCAGCTCTGGGAGGGCTGCTATTCGGATTTGATACCGCTGTAATCTCCGGAACCATTGGCATGGTCAGGGATCAGTTCCAAATGGGTGTTGATCTGGAAGGTTGGTTTGTCAGTTCTGCCCTAGCAGGCTGCGTAATCGGTGTGGCTTTTGCCGGAATTTCCAGCGATGCTATAGGACGAAAAAGGGTGCTTTTTTCCTCCGCTGTATTCTTTTTGATTTCGGCCATTGGATGCTCTCTTTCGAGCACAGTTAATATGCTGATTGGATTCAGGATTATTGGGGGTCTGGGTATCGGAATTGGTTCCATTTTATCCCCATTGTACATTGCCGAATTATCTCCAACGAAACTACGAGGAAGATTGGTAGCCTTGTATCAACTGGCCATTACCATTGGTATCCTCACTGCCTATTTATCCAATGCAGGCTTGGTAAACTGGTTGGGGCAAGACAATATGAATACCTGGAGGTTGATGTTCGGAACGGAAGCGGCACCGGCATTGATTTTTTTGATTTTGTTATTCTTCATCCCGGAAAGTCCTCGGTGGTTATTATCAAAAAACAAACAAGAAAGGGCAAAAACCATCCTGGAAAGATATCTTCCCGAAGAAGAAGCATCAGAACAATTAAAGAATGCTGATGATAAAGAAGAAAAAAAAGAACGCTTTTCAACTATTATCAAAAACCGGAGTTTACTTGGTTTGCTGGCTATTGGATCCCTTCTTGCCGCCTTATCCCAATTCAGCGGCATTAATGCCATTATATATTACGGACCGGATATTTTGACCCAGGCAGGTCTGACTTTGAGTGAATCTCTTGGCGGGCAGGTCACCATTGGTATAGTAAATGTCCTCTTTACCTTCCTCGCTATCTGGAAAATCGATACATGGGGAAGAAAAGCCTTGTTGTTATTGGGAATCGCAGGAGCCTTTCTGGCGCTGATATTGTGTGGTATTTATTTTACGTATGACTTAGCGCAACCGTTCCTGATCATCATTTTCATCACCACCTTCATTGCCTTTTTTGCCTTTTCTTACGGCCCTGTGACCTGGATTGTACTCTCTGAGATCTACCCAACCAGAATCCGGGGTACAGCTATGTCCATTGCCACTATGTCGCTTTGGATTTCCAACGTCCTTGTGGCCCAGGTTTTTCCAAGAATGAATGCCTGGTCTGAGGGAGGAACGTTTTTTGTTTTTGGAGGCATTACTATACTGGCTTTTGTTTTTGTAAGTATATTTATTCCCGAAACAAGGCGAAAAAGCCTTGAAGCCATTGAACATCAATTGATTAATAATAAACCATGAGGGAATTTTTTTCCAATATTGAAGTTGGGGTTATTCTCCAGATCGTTTCCTTATTTATAGCTGTCACTACATTTATCGTTGCGAGGGCCATTGAAAAAATGCGCGACCGCAGAACAGCCAACCGGGAAATCTATCAAAAACTGGAATTGGCCTCCATTGACCTTTTCAGGTTTGAAGCCAGGAATCTCGATTTGATCCGGCCGGTTTGGGAGGAGGGTGCAAAAATGCCGGATTCAGGAACCGCTGAATTCAAAGCCACCACCAATTACGTTTGCCAGATGTTAAACCTCTTTGAGATCGCCATCAAATTCAGACAGGACCGAATTCTGCCTCCGGATGTTTTTGGCTCCTGGGTGGCCTGGTTTCATGATTTGCTAACCGCACCGGGCTTTCCCCTTTTCTGGGAAGATCAAAAGTGGGACTACCTTCCCCAATTACGACATATCATGAATGCCGGATTAAAACTTAAGGAGGAAGAAACAGATCCGGAGGTGATAGAAAGTAAGTTTTATCAATATGTTTCCCATGTATTAAAATGTGATATTATCAAAGGATGGACCGAAGAGGGAGAAGATACCCCATACGATGACTTTTGGGATCGGAATAATCAGGACAAAAATCGAAAAATGTCAACTGAATTCGATACCAAAAAGTTGACTATCGACTGGATTATTGAGGATTCACAAGTACCAGCTCTTGCTCAACTATTCATACAAAATTCAAAAGTCAACTATATTTCTCACGGAGAAATCCAGGTTGGCCGTGCCATTAACGATAAAGAATGGGTTGAGGATATAAAAGAAAAAATGGAAAGGGAGTTCAAAGAAGCATTGAAAGCATCTCCTTTTGGTCCGTCACACCTCGTTGGTGCGAAGTATAAAAATGAATATATTGGGCTCATCCTTATGGAATACAATGAATCTCCACGAGGTTGGTTTGCGACCCTTTCCGATATTGTTGTTGATTCCCGCTTCCGTAACCAGGACCTTGGGGAAAAAATGGTCAAATGGGTAACCCAACACCTTAGAGAACATAATATCGATCAATTATTTGCCGAGAGCAACCTCCAGAATGAACCTGCTCATCATTTTCTAAACAAAATGGGTTTTAAAACTTTGTCAAAAGTTTTCCGAAAGCGTATCTGAATATGAAAAAGAAGATTCTCGTACTGGGTGGGACACAATTTATTGGAAGGAACCTTGTAGAAAGGTTTTTTTTCCAAAAAGAATATGCAATTACCCTGTTCAACCGGCAAAAGACAGGAATTGATCTGTTCGAAAACATCGCAAAAATCAAGGGGGACCGGGAAACAGAAGACATAATCAAGATCAAAAATCAACATTGGGATTATGTTATCGACCTTTCCTGCTATTACCCTGATTCTCTTGAGAAAGTATTACAGAATATCAATCCGGATGTATCGAAATACATCTTCATTTCTACTTGCTCGGTTTATGATAATGAGCAACACCAACTGCCCATGAGAGATGAAAATGCTCCTACCTTGTCTTGTTCAGCAAAGCAGTATTCAGACAGAACTGTTGCATCATATGGCAACCGAAAGGCAGCGTGTGAACGCATTTTAATGGATTCTGGCATTAACCATGTCATTTTCCGTCCCGCCCTGGTTTATGGTCCCTACGATCATACGGATCGTTTATATTACTGGCTCTACCAGGTAAAAAAGGGAGGCATCCTTTTGTTACCTGATAAAGGTCAAAGAATTTTTTCGCTTACCTATGTAGAAGACCTTGTGGAGGTTATTATACAAGCTCTTAAAAAAAACCTGCACAATAATATTTACAATATCATTTCCTACCCCAGAAGCTCTATCCGAATGATTGTTGAAGAGGCCGCATCTATTTTAAAAATTGATTTTCAGGAAGTAAATGCATCACCTTCTTTTCTGAATTTCCATGAGGTTACTCAATGGACGGATATGCCGCTGTGGCTCGATTGTGATTATTTCACTTATGAGAACGACAGGGTAAAAAAAGATTTTAATTTCTCTGCCCGGCCCTTTAAAGAAAGTTTGAACAAAACCATTCATTTTTATAACAAATCAAACTGGCCTAATCCAAAATTTGGGATGTCGGAATCTACAAAACTTGGCTTGATTTCACAATTGGCCAACTGACTATAAATTAGCATGCTGCACAACATGTTTTTTTATCTCAAGTCAGGCCATTGTGTGATCTTTACCCTTGTATAAAAGGTGTATTTATGGTAAATTTCCATTATAAGGTTTAACGGAAATTTCGGGATTATGTATTCAAAAAACTTCCATTTTGTATTGGTTTTGTTGCCTCTGGTTATGATTTTATCCTGTGGAGAAGATGAACCTCCAATCCCTGAGCCGGAATACAACCCTACTCCGTTTGAATTGGTTGTACCTTCCCATATGCCTATCCTGGAAATACCGGAAGATAATCCAATGACGGTAGAAGGTGTTGAATTAGGCAGGATGTTATTTTATGACAAAAAATTGCATCGGGATGAGGAACATGCCTGTGCTGATTGCCACATTCAGTCCCAATCCTTTACCAGTGGCCCGGCCGTTTTACCGCATATGAATTTCGGCTGGTACAACAATTTCCTTTGGAACGGAAAAATTAGTGGTACTCTTGAAGAGATCATGTTGTTTGAGGTGGCATCGTTTTTTGAAACGGACCTTGACAAGATCAATAACGACGAGCATTATCCTGATCTTTTCTTCCAGGCTTTTGGAACCCGAACAGCGACTCACGAGTTGGCTGCCAAGGCTATGTCTCAGTTTGAACGGACACTCATTTGCAGTAACTCCAAATTTGACCGGGTGGTCTATGAGAACTCAGAGTTCTTTACCGATGAAGAATTAATCGGGTACGAATTGTTCTTTACCGAAGAAGGTGATTGTTTCCACTGCCATGGAGGAGTATTGATGACTGACAACCTTTTCCACAACAATGGTCTGGACGAGACCTTTGAGGACATTGGTTATGCAGCCATAACAGGTAATGACATAGACTTAGGCCGTTTCAAAACTCCTACACTCCGGAATATTGAGTTGACAGCACCTTATATGCATGATGGTCGTTATGCAACACTGGAAGAAGTGGTTGATTTTTACAGTGAAGGATTAAAATTTTCAGAAACTATCGACCCGCTTATGAAAAATGTTCATCAGGGGGGTGTGCAATTAACAGCAGAAGAAAAAAGTGCCCTGGTGGCTTTTCTCAAAACTTTAACAGATACTACATTTATTAATAATCCTATATTCTCAAATCCCTTTTGACCTGAATATCTATTGATCTGATACTAATATTGATCGCCTTTAGCGGCAAATTCGGGTCTCTTTGTGTTTTTTTATTCCATCCTAATGAATGGCCGAACACCCTATATGTTTAACTTAAAATTTTTTATCATGAAAAAGGGAATTAAGTTATTCGTTTTGGTATTGCTGCCATTTATCGGGTTTACTCAAACTGTTGATTGGAAAATTTGCTATGGAGGAAGTGATGAAGAGAGAGCCTATGAGATCATTGCTTCCAATGATGGAAATTTTCTCCTGGCCGGGAATACAAAATCGGTCGATGGGGATGTATCATTTAATCATGGCAGCAGCGATTACTGGGTGGTAAAAATAGATGAATCCGGCAACATCCTTTGGGAAGAAACTTATGGAGGTTCCAATTTTGAAAGGGCCCACGCCATTATGGCAACCGATGATGGAGCTTACATAATCGCCGGCCAAAAAAACCTCATCGATGGTGATCCCACCAACAGTGATTTCTACCTGGTCAAATTCAATGAGAGCGGCACAATACTTTGGGAAAACACCTATGGAGGAAGTAGCTTTGATATTCCCTACGACATTATGCGATCACCTGATGACTATTATTACGTTTCAGGTGTGACCTCCTCGGATGATGGTGATGTAACAGGAAACCAATCCAATAAATCTGCGGTATGGGTAGTTAAAATGAATGCTTCCGGAACCATTGTTTGGGAAAATTGCTATCTGATCAATGATTGTGTCAATTTCGGAGCCTCTATTGCCACCCCGGATAATGGACTTATTTTCACAGCTGATGTATGTGACGACAACAGTGATTTCCACATTGTGCGGATTGATGAAGCAGGAGAAATCATTTGGCAAAAAACTTACGGTGGAAGTTTGAATGACTTCCCTCATGCGATTGCTAAATGTTATGAGAATAGCGGTTATGTTGTAGCAGGTGCCGCAGCCTCCAATGACGGAGATCTTTTTGGGAATAATGGTTCTTTTGATTTTTGGGTAATAAGGATTGACCACGAAGGAGAATTGCTCACCAGCAATTGCTACGGAGGCAGTAACCCGGATAAAGCCTATAGTGTACTGGCTCAAGGTAATAGTGAAATACTCGTTGCCGGAGTTACTGAATCATCCGATGGTGATACCAGAAATGAGGATGATTTTGGAGATTTATGGATCATTAATACGGCCTATGACGGCACTCTAAACTGGGAAATCAGCCTCGGGGACAGTATTGGAAGAGAAGTGGCAACCTCTATAATTCCAACAGGAGATGAAGGTTATCTCGTAGCGGGTTATACTTGCAGTCAAAACGGACCGGTGGTAACAGGTAACCACGGAATGGTTGATTTTTGGGTTGTAAAGATGAACACATCAGGTAATTTTACTCAGAATATCAACAAAGGTGGGAATATTGAATTATTTCCAAATCCTACCAGCGGTTATTTGAATTTATTTGGGGAAGACATCAAATTTGTGGAGTTGGTAAATATTAGCGGAGTGAAATTGGCTAATTTCACCGAAAATCTCCAACAACTGAACCTTACCGGTTTCCATAAAGGATTGTATTTTCTTAAGATTCATACCGGAGATGGTTTAACCATAAAAAGAGTAGTGCTGGAATAAACCTGATCGCGTGTTGCATCATTGAAGTAAAGATTGTAACATTGTCCTAAAAAGTATGAAATTTATTTTTCTCCTAACAGGATGCCTGGCATCCTTTGGATTGTTTTGTCAAAATTCAACAGATGTAGTACAGCAAGAAATCAATGAGGTTTTGGTTATTGAAAGCTATACCATTTCCAGCGGCGTTTCAGCCTTCCTGAAAAGTAAATCGAACCCAGTTCAAAGTCTTCAGATCAACCTCAAAGGTGAACCTGCAGAAAACGGTTCAACCGTTACCTCCGCCAGAATTAACTTTTTTCATGAAAATGACCCCAGACGCAATCAAAAACCAGTTTACAATAAGGAAGACAAATATATCGTAGCTCACATGCCCATTGAGGCTTTCACAAACACCCTGGACATTTTTAAATTGAAACAAAAAAAGAAAAGCCGGTTAACTTTTAAATTTGTATCCCTACCTACCAAAAATATCGTCAAGGCATATTTTGAACTGGAAGAAGAGCTTTAGAGTTACGAACACACGAATTGTGTTTTTTATGGATAACCCGAATGGAGTTATCTTTAATATTCATTCGTGCTTTTGCCTGCTGACGAAAGAAGGCAGGTAAGAGGCTTCATTACTAGCTATAGAATACTATTTTTCAGAAAAATAGTATTCCTTATAAAATCCCCATCCGTTATGCTGGAAGATTTAAACAATTTCTATTTGAACAAGACAGAACCTCAAAAGAGTGTTTTTATGGCACTGAGGGAAATAATCATAAATTTTGATCCGGAAATCACAGAAGCTTGGAAATACAGAATGCCTTGTTTTTGTTACAAAGGAAAACCATTCTGTTATCTATGGAAAGATAAGGTTTCAGGGGCTCCATATTTGCTTGTCGTCAAGGGAGGACAGATTGACCATCCATTGCTGGTCCAGGGAAACCGCGCTAAAATGAAGATTTTACCCATCGATGTCGATCAGGACCTACCCATTAATGAAATAACAGAAGTATTGGCAATTGCCAAAGCGTTATACTAGTCTGGAATGCTAAATAAGAAGCAATTTCGGACACCAATAAGATATTGGAAAACTTATTAAGCCTGCAGACTGTGGAGTGTGGACTGAAGACTTTACAAAGTTAAACCTGCCAGAACCTCAATAAAAGTACCTCTACCCCTAAGAAAATCAAAGCCGCCACAATACACCAACGCCACAAAACGATCCCCTGACTCCTCTCTTCGATGGTTTGTGTAAGGTAAGCCCCGTCACTAATATCAATGATAGTTGTTTCCGGTCCGACAATGTTTTGCAAATCTCCTGAACTAAAATAAGCAAGATCAGATTCCTGTCGATCAAAATTGAAAGCATATTGATATAACTGCTCCCCGGGATTCAGGAATAATTCATAAAATCCGGCTTCGGGAATCTGTTGATGCACTCCAAGGATGGCTTTAGCACCAATGATACGCTGCTCCGGAATAAATTCCTCCGCCTGTCCCTTTAATTTATATACCGTTTCATTACCAATCGTCTGACTTACAGGATATTCGATTTGATCATCCCGCCCGATTGTATAGGCAATTGGACGGGTTTGTCCGGAAGAAATAGCTGTTTTGTAAAGCAATGGAATGAAGATTTCTCCATTCCTAACCAGATCATTGTAATCGGTATTCAACGGAGCTGCGCATAGATATAGATTTCCCTGCTCCACCTGAAATTTAGCCAAATAAGGTTCTCCATCCCGATAAGTCAAAAGCTGCTCTGCCTTTCTGCTTTGAAACCTCGACAATTTAAAATTACCCGTTGTTGATGGCAGTTTCAGATTGGCTGATTTGTTTTCAAAGACATCATTAAATACGAATTCATCCGTATTGATGTAACTCACCTGTTTATCTCCCTCTTCAAAACTTTCCAACTCATCTGCAGGAAACCCTGTGAGGAAATCTCTGTAAGACTGAATATTGGCATTTCGGTTTGGAAAAACTACCAGGTTTCCGCCATTTTTTACAAACTGTTGAAGCTCAAAAGCCAGACCCGTTGACACAGCCGTCAATTCATTTAAAACGATCAATTGATACCCTGACATTCTGGAATAGTCCAGTTGCCCGGAAGTGGCATTGGTTAAAACATAGTTACCAAATCCACGAAATGCTGCTTCCAGGTTTTGGTTTGGTCTGGCATCATTAATAGCTAAAACATTGATCTGCTCTGCAACGAGGAAGTCGATGAAATAATCGTCATCAAACTGAATAGGATAATCCGAAATATTCAAAGTGACCTGCTGCCAACCTGGTTGTAAAACCGTAAGGTTTATCGTATCAACCAAAAAGGATTGTGCCGGAATATTCAATGTTCCTGCAGGTTTGTTTTCTCCCTGGTACAACATGGACAGACGCACATTTTCGGCATCTTCATTCGTATAATTCCTGACCCTGACCAGCAATTTATTCAATTGATTCAACATCTGAACCGGAGCCTCAAACCATGCGGAGTCAATTCCAATATTGTTCTCTCTCACTGCCTGAAGAGGCAAAAGGTTCAACTCAACCGTTGTATCAACTTCATTTTGCAGGTCAGTGATATTTTTCTGAAAATCCGAAAGCAAATAAATAGTTTTATTATCTGCATCGCCTGAGTTTAGGGTTTGTTTTTGTCTTGAGGTGACTGAGGAAAGGTTTTTAACCGCAGGAGAAATTTTTACCTCCTCAAGAAGGCCTAGTGCCTCGTCCTGACTGTAAAGTCTTTGGTGCCGACCTTCAAAATCATTGGTCAGTATCTGAAACCTGGTATCAGGCGGATAAGCTTGCACGATTTCACGTCCTCTTTGCTTCGCCTTTTCTATCAAGGGCACATCACTACTGAGCGCCTTCATACTGAATGAGTTATCAACGAATAAGCTGATGGCTTTCGATCCTTTTTTGACTTCAGCATTTTTGGCAGGGATAAATGGCTGGGCGAAGGCAAAAACCAAAAAGGCCACTGCCAATAAACGCATTAGTAAAACCAACAAATTTCTCAGTTTGGAACGGGCACTCGTTTCCTCCTTCACTTCTTTCAAAAAGCGCACGTTGGTGAAATACACCTTTTTGAACCTCCTGAAATAAAACAGGTGAATGATAATCGGAATGGCCAGTGCCGCCAAGGCAAACAAAAATGTCGGATATAAAAACTGCATAAGTTATTTATTTCGGTTGCTGGTTTCTAGTTACTTGTTTCTGGTTATCTTTTTTTGGCGAACTAACCATGATAGTGCCTCGAGCTATCTTCTCAATAATTGGAATTTTGATAATATTTGTCATACCAGCAACTTGAAACCAGTAACCAGGAACTTGATTTACATATCAAAACTAACGGAAAGGCAAATGTAATAAAATACGGGAATTATGTCCCATAATAATGTCCTATCCTGTCAGAGCTCTACCCCATCGATTTCTGCAATATCCCCAATGGCTATCCTGCCACGTTCATTTTTAACAGGAACGATACAACCTACCGTCGGGTCGTGCTCAAAAAACAGCATATAATCCTCTTCAAGAGCTTCCCGAAGCAAACGGTCCTTTTCCTCCATGGTCTTTAACGGACGAAGATCATAACTCATTACATAAGGAGCTCCCAAATGTCCTGAGGAAGGAATCAGGTCCGCGCAATAAACCATTGATTTTTCCTTACCGTGTAGCATTGGCAACATCATGGCTTCTGTATGTCCATAGACAAACCTGACATCAATACCCGGTATCCAGGAAATGTCTTTTTCAGACACTTCAATAAATTTGAGGACTCCGGCCTCTTGGAGCGGCACAAAATTCTCCTTCAGAAAAGAAGCTCTTTCTCTTGGATTCGGATTTACAGCCCAGTTGTAATGACGTTCATTGGACCAATAGGTTGCATTTGGAAAAGTTGGCACCAGATTCCCCTCCTCATCATACTTCACTGCTCCGCCGACATGATCAAAATGCAAATGGGTAAGAAAAACATCTGTTATATCTTCCGGTTCAAAGCCTCTTTTCTGAAGACTTCCAACCAGATTATCCTCTCCATGTGGGTGAAAATGGGAACGGAACTTTTCACCCTGTTTATCACCCATACCCGTATCGACAAGAATCTTTCGATCATCCGTTTCGATCAAAAGGCACCTCATGGACCAGGTACACATATTTTCTTCATCAGGAGGATTTATCTTTTTCCATAGTTTTTTGGGAACGACCCCAAACATGGCTCCACCATCTAATTTAAATTTCCCTGTTTCTATTATGTGAACTCGCATCAATAATTCTGTTTGCTTTTAAAACTTGCTAAAAACCCATCCTTGATTTAGACCCGGTAAGATCTTTTTTCAGGCCTGCCATTCTAATGGCCGTTACGGCTGCTTCTACACCTTTATTTCCGTACTTTCCTCCGGACCGATCCTTAGCCTGTTGCTCATCATTGGGTGTCAACACACCATAAATAACAGGAATACCTGAGGCAACCCCCAGGGTAGTAAGCCCCATGGCCACAGCATTATTGATATAATCGTTGTGTTTGGTCTCTCCCTGTATAACACAACCGATACATACGACAGCATTCAGTTTTTCTCCTGCCAGGAGCATTTTTGCTCCGGTCGGTAATTCAAATGCTCCTGGCACCTGTATCGTTTTAATGTCATCTTCCTTTGCTCCGTGTTTAACCAGGGTTTCAAAACATCCCTCGTAAAGTGCATGAGTAATATCCGCATGCCAGTCGGCCACTACTATTCCAAATTTCATCCCTGTGATATCAGGTAGTTTGGAATCATCGTAATGGGATAGATTTTTTAATGCGCTTGCCATAATATTTTCAATTTTGCTCCTTGGATAAGGATTATTTACTGAAGTATTTAAAGCTAACAAAAAAAGGAAAGACCTTGTTGAAGACCTTTCCTTTTTACGGTTGTTATTTATTTATTTCCGCGAATCTTACCAGCGTTATAACAAGGGAATAATTATCCTTTTTTGTTATTCGCACGGATGATAAATTTATCTATATCAGCACCGTATGGTGATTTAGGAAATTCATTTTTGATTCTTTCGTAAGCGGCCAGGGCTTCATCATAATTCCCTTGTGACTCCATAAACATACCCAATTTCTTGAGATAATAAGCAGTGAGGAAATCGTTGTCACTGGCACTTACTGCCTTTTTGTAGAAAGATTCGGCATTACCCATGTCAGCAAGTTCTGAATAAGCATCGGCCATAGCTCCGTATTTCATAACCGGAGTAACCTCACCACTTGGGTTGTAATCCTTCAGATAATCGATAGCAGCATCGAATTTACCAAGATTCAAATAAGAGATACCAGCGTAGTACAAGGACATATTTGCAGCAGCTGTACCTTTATAGTTGTCTATAATGTCAAGAAAACCGCTATAACCTCCACCCGGGTTAGTCAATGCCAAAGCGAAAGAATCACGCTCGAACTGCTCCTGAGCTTTATACATCTGCTCAACAGCCTCTGCTTGTTTAGGCTTTTGGTAAAGATTTTTATATCCCATGTATCCTCCAACGATAACGATGGCTGCAATAACAATTCCCATGATCAATCGCTGATTGTCCTCAAAAAAATCACCCGCAGATTGTCTGACCTCAACAATGTCAACCAGCGTTTCCTCGTCCTTTTTTCTGTTTTTTAATCTTCTTGCCATTATGTAATTATTAGGTAAAATTTTAAAAAGCCCCGCAAAAGTAAATGTTTTTTACAAAACAAAGTACTTTTAATGAAAGGTTTTATTATTAGGGTTAGTTATGTGGTGTATGGATAATCTTCCTGCATATAGTTATCCGTATAAAGGTCAGCGCCATCAGGGAACGGAGATTCCTCAGCAAATTTCATAGCATCTTTGATCTCCTCTTCTACAAGCTGTTTAATTTCCAGCACTTCCTTTTCAGTGGCAATTTTTTCAGTGAGCAGTTTTTTCTCCAATACTTTGACCGGATCTCTTTCCTTGTAAGCCTCCACCTCATCTTTGGTACGATACTTCGCAGGGTCAGAAACGGAGTGACCTTTGTATCGATAAGTTCTGATCTCGAGGAAATAAGGCCCTTTACCGGAACGGATATATTCCGCGGCTCTTTGAACAGCTTCATAAACAGCTTCCTGATTCATCCCATCTACTGGTTCACTCGGAATGGCATAAGCGTCACCAATATGGTAAATGTCAGTAACATTACTGGTCCTGCTAACAGAGGTACCCATCGCATATCCATTATTCTCACAGATATATAAAACCGGCAATTTCCACGTCATGGCCATATTGAAGGATTCATGCAGTATCCCCTGGCGGGCAGCACCGTCACCAAACATAGTCACACACAGGTTTTTGGTTCCTTTATATTGTTCAGCAAAGGCAATTCCGGTTCCAATTCCGATTTGTGCCCCTACGATACCGTTTCCGCCAAAGTAATTATGCTCTTTGGAGAAAAAGTGCATAGAACCTCCCTTACCATTTACAATTCCGGTACTCTTTCCAAATAACTCAGCCATGGCTTCTCTGGAAGAAATCCCGCGCGCAATTGCCGTACCGTGCTGACGGTATCCGGTAATCACAGCGTCATCTTTGGTAATAGCCGTTTCAATGCCCGCTGCCAAAGCTTCCTGTCCAATATATACGTGACAAAATCCACGGATCTTTCTTTGCCCATAGGCCATCAGCGCATTCTCTTCAAAGCGACGCACCCTCAACATCAGCTCATACCATTCCAATTGCTGTTCCTTGGAATACTTTTTGTTCTTTGTCGTTTTAGTAGATGTTTTTTTTGCCATTGGTCTCTATTGTGATAATTGTTCGTAATTATGGTTAAAAAGTGTCTTAATAAAACCATTAAGTACTCTTCAAGTTCAAATATCCGGCAAAGTAAACGCTTTTTGATCTGTTATTAAAAAAATTGCCCAAGTAATGATAAAATAATGGGTTCCCGATTTTAGGCTAGGTTATTTTTAGTTTGAAGGAGGAAAAAAGCGCAGACATCCCGTTACGACTGGCTGGCGAGCATTTTTAACGAAGTTCAAGCTAAAAAGAAGAAGCATAAAACGAGGAACTTATTGTTTTACCATTACTTTTAATCATAAATTTGCAAAAACAGATCTTTTGTTTGTTCACAGACTCATATTGACGAATTTCAAGAATTATGCCTTTCAGCCATTTGAGCTGTCTCCGGCTATTAATTGCTTTACCGGCAACAATGGCATGGGTAAAACCAACATCCTGGATGCCATATATTATTTGTGCATGAGCAAAAGTTATTTCCTGGCTTCCGACAGAAATATCGTGCGCCATGGAGAAGATTTTTTCAGGCTGGAAGGTATCTTTGATCTCGACGGTAAAGCAGAAAAGATCGTAGCCAAAGTCATTCCCGGGAAAAAAAAGGAACTGGAACGAAACGATAAACCTTATCAAAAACTTTCCGAGCACATCGGACTATTGCCTGTAGTGATCGTCACCCCTGATGACACAGCCATTGCTACCGAAGGCAGTGAAGAAAGAAGAAGATTCATCGACAACACGCTTTCCCAACTCAATAAACGCTATCTCGAAGAACTGATCCTGTACAACAAACTATTAAAACAACGCAATTCAGTGCTTAAGTCCTTTGGTGAAAAAGGTGGCTACCAAAGAGACTTGATCAGTGTTTATGATCAGCAAATGCTCGGCCCTGCCAATTATATTCATGAACAAAGAAAAGTTTTTCTGGAGCAATTCACCCCAATTTTGACAAATGTCCACCATGAGATTTCGGGAAAAACGGAAGAGGTCAATTGCGAATACAAATCTCAGTTAAATGACATGTCCTTGGAACTGCTTTTTGATCAAAATAGTGAAAAGGACCGCATCCTTCAACGAACCACTTGTGGTGTCCACCGGGATGACCTTGTATTCAGTTTATCCGGCAAACCACTCAAAAGATTTGCCTCTCAGGGACAGTTAAAAACATTTACTTTAGCCCTCAAAATTGCCCAATACCAAATGTTAAAGTTTGAAAAAAAGAAACCTCCAATCTTACTTCTCGACGATATTTTTGATAAATTGGATGCCCAAAGAGTAAAATTCCTGCTACAATTACTCATCAGGCAGGACTTTGGCCAGATATTTATTACTGATACGCACCCGGACAGGGTAACACAAATCATCGAAAAGACAGAAGCTGACTTTCGGAAATTTCATATTTCCCAAGGTACCGCCACCCTTGTTTAAAAACAAGCGGTAAAGGATTTAAACTCTCTGAACCCTTTAACACCAATCCCAAATTTCCAAAACTACGATCAACAAGCAACATTACTTATAAGCAAAACCAATTCTGTTATGACTAATGCTAACGAACATAGCCTGAAGGATGCACTTTTGCAAATGGTTGAACACTACCGCCTTCGCTCCCGCCTGACCCAGGTCAGGATCAACAAATGCTGGGCTTCGGTCATGGGACCTTCCATCGCCCAATACACCACTGACATCAAGGTAAGAAGACAAAAACTCTTCGTAACCCTCAGTTCCGCCGCCCTTAAACAGGAACTCTCCTATGGAAAAGAAAAAATCCTACGCAACCTCAACGACGAACTCGGAGAGGAATTATTGACTGATATCGAGATAAGATAAATTTTAAGTCTATAGAAAAAAACGCTGGTTGTGCAATCCTTGCATGACCAGCGTTTTTTTTTGGGGCCGTACACCCTCTATCGTTCGCCGTCAACCGACTTACCCAAATACATTCCGCTTCACTGCCCTGCCGATAAACCGCGCCTTTTCTGCTAATGGGAACCTGCTCAAATTCGTTTTCACAACCCCTTTCGTCAACATGGTCTTTTTCGAATAATCGATTTTTACATCCACAACGACCGGGACATTATCTTCTGCGAGTTCAAATGCTTTTCCAATTACTTCATCTATCTCTTGATCATTGTTCATGGCAAGAAATTTAGCTCCCGTTGCCAGGGCCACACCCTCCACATTTAGATTGCCTAGTGTCGTACAGGTCTTTCTGTTGAGTGGGATCTTTTGAAACTGGGAAATCTGCCCCAATTCACCATCATGAAAGACAAAAACGACGATCCCCAGTCCATAAGTTGATGCGGTAATCAATTCCATGCAGGTCATCTGAAAGGCACCATCTCCCACAATGGTAACTACCGTTTTGTCAGGGTTCCCTAATTTCACCCCGATAGAAGCAGGAACCGAATACCCCATACAATTGAAATCTGTGGGTGATATAAGATGTCCCGGAGTATGAACAGGGAATAATTCTGCTGTCAGGAAGGTGTGTTTGCCATCATCGACAACCACCAAAACATCCTCAGGAGTTAGCCTGCGCAAGGAATCGAAGAAATACCCCGGAGAAACAAGGTCCTTCTTTTTTTCTTTCATCCAGGTCGATCGATACGCATGTTTTTCTATGGAGACCAATGTTTGAAGGGCATCACGATCCCTTTTTGTTTTAAATCCATTCTTTTCAAACGCCCCCAAAATAGCCTTCACCACTTGCCCTGAGTCTCCTTCGATAGCCAATGCCGCGGGGTAATTCTTATCAAAAACTTCAGAATTAATGTCAACATGAATCAGATTGTCTGGAACAGCCATGCCATAACTTCCGGTCGCAAGTTCTGAAAAACGTACACCAATAGCCAGCAGGCAATCACAATCAGCAAAAGCCTTTTTAGCAGCTGGCAATGCAGAAGCTCCAAAACCTACTCCCGTATGCAACGGATGATTGGCACGGAAAGCACTCACGCCCTGGAAGGTTGTGGCTACAGGAGCACATAACATTTCTGAAAGTTTCTCCAATTCTTCCGAAGCATTCAAACCTCCCCACCCTACATAAATGCCAGGCTTTTTGGCATCAGCCAGTAAGTTCACAGCTTGTTGAATTATTTCCTGGGTAAAAGTTGACTTCGTTGCAGAGGCTTTATATTCTGGTAAATCATCCACTTCCCCTCTGAACATTTGAACCTCCACAGGAATTTCAATAAATACAGGCCCGGGTTCTCCTGTAGTCGCTGTTTCAAAAGCCTCGTAAATAACAGGAATGATATCTTCATGTTTTTCAATCAAATAATATTTCTTGACAATTCCACCTACCAGATTTTCCAGATCCAGTTGATGCAACTGGTAATATTTCCCTGTGTCGCGTCGAGTACCTCCGGAAATGACCATCATGGGGATTCCGTCCAGGTAGGCCTCTCCGATTCCGCTCATGGCGTGGGTAGTTCCTGCTGCTGGCACTATCACAGAAGTTCCGATACTGTTGGTTGTTCGCGAAATCCCATCTGCCATAAAACTGGCACCGCCCTCATGAGTGACGAGGATTGGTTCAATCACCTCCGAATTATTCAATTCATCATAGATCTCGGTATTATGCACTCCGGGAATACCAAAGGTGTATTTGACACCGATTTGTTCGAGTGCGTAAACGGTAAGAAAGGAGCCGGTCTTTTTCATATGTTTAAAAATTTTCTGCGGCAAAATATGCAGAAAATTTTCTGCACAAATGTAACCGCTTCGCTCCCTGCCTGCAGCAGGCAGGTCCCATGATATTTATTAATCATAACCTTGTGTGAAATTTATGATTAATAAATATCATGGTCGTTTCATCTTGTTTATTTTTTATTTAACTACAGAGCATTACGCTATTCATTTTTGGCAATAGTTTCTGCAGCCAGTCGGGCAGTGATTATACACCCTGAAAGGAAAGTACCTTCAAGGGCACGTTTTCCATGCACTCCTCCCCCACCAAATCCGGCGGCTTCACCTACAGCATATAGTCCGGGGATTGGCTGGCGGTTCTGTGGGTCAGGATTATTGTCCAGCACTCTGCTTCGCAGGTCTGTTTGAATTCCGCCAAGACTTTTCCTGGATAAGATACGCAGCTTAATGGCGATCAACGGCATGGCCTTTTGATCGACAATCTTCTGAAATTTGCAGGTCCGCAACTTATCTCCACGATATTGACGAGCATGGGCAATTCTCCTCAATTGTTCATCATTAAAATATCTTGGCCCTCTATCGATCATCTGATCGTAGGCTGAGACCGAGGCTTTCAATGCTGAAGCAGAAAACTCCTGATGATCAGGGGAAGCCGCGTGAATTTTGTCCGTCAACTCCTCAAGCGAATTAGCTACAATAAAATCAGGACATTCCCGAAGCATCTCATCCACCAGTTTTTTATTCCCAAGCAGGATATTTTTTATAAAAGCAAAGAGCTTCTTATCCCGTACCGCAGGATTGTGTTCTGAGCCGGAAATGGCAAATTCCTTATAAGCGATCTTTTTATTGAGAACCTGCCAGGAATATTTTACCGGTTCTTCACAAATCCGTTTCACTAAAAACCTGGTATCATAACCTGTTACAAGAGGCATTGGTCCCATTCTTTCACCCTTATAATTTAACCACAAGGCAGATTTACAAGGAACAAGACTGAGTCCATGATTCGGAAAGTGTGGTTTAGGGTGAGTCACACCAGCTGCATAATTCCACATTCGGTCCAGGTGGGTAATGCTTCCTTCTTTTTGCTCAACAGCATCATGTAAATCTCCGATGGCATATTCATGAGAACCATTCAGGATTTCCTCAGGTGCTTCGCCCCAGTGTTTTGGCCAGTTGGCTTTAACTTTTTCAATACTGCCATTCACTCCCCCACTGGCAACGACCACCACTCCGGATGCTTCAAATGCTTCATTTTGTTGTTCATCAACACCCGTCAGGCCACTAACCTTACCATCCTGTACAATAAGATCAGTCACCCTGTGGCGAAACAATAAGGTCAGGTTTTCTTTTTTGGGATGATTTTTGAGTTGAAAAATCAGTTGCTGAGTAAGCCCGAATCCCGTTCCCCAGACCAGGTGAAATCGCGGAACCGAATTTCCGGGTTGAAGCAACCCTCTTTCCACCCAATGTACTACGGGAAAGAATTTTATCTCATGCTTTTTCAACCAGTCAAAGGACCAGCCGTCTGACAATTCCACATATTGTCTGGCCCAGGCTTTGGTCCAGTATTCCTTTTCCCCGAATTCTGCAAAAGAAAACCAATCTTTTGTGGCCTGGTCCACGCTATCTTTAATTCCTGCCTTTTGCTGCACCGGACTATTTACAAAAAACATACCACCAAAGGACCAGTTTGCCAGTCCTCCGAATTTATCTTCAACATCCCTGTCAAATAAAATGACCTGCTTGCCTTTTTCCAATAATTCAAGGGCAGTTGTGATACCCGCGAGACCACCTCCCGCTACGAGCACATCTGCCTGGTATTTTCGTTTTGTCATAATTAAAAATTCGTGTAATTGAGCCTCGCAAAATTTATTCGTGCATTCGTGGCCCTACCTTTTCGTAAATATCGAAAATTAAACTTGAATTTCTTAGTGTATGAAATTATTCTCCGGTAGTTTTGCAGCTATGAAAGCATTGATCCTTAAAGAAATTAATCAACCGGTTGAATTTGAAGATTATGAAAAACCTTCCGCCGGAGAGGACGAAGTTATTGTTGACCTAAAAGCCGCTGCCCTTAATCACAGGGACGTCTGGATAACAAAAGGTATGTATCCAGGCGTCACAACACCACTCATTATGGGTTCAGACGGAGCAGGCATTTGTGAAGGTAAAGAAGTGGTCATTAACCCTTCCATTAATTGGGGAGACAATTCGAATTATCCTAATAAAAATTATCACATTCTCGGTTCTCCCACACAAGGAACCTTTGCGGAATCTATCAAGGTGAATAAGCAACTGATCTTTCCAAAACCGTCTCACCTGGACTGGGAAATGGCTGCTGCCTTACCCTTGGGAGGGCTCACAGCCTATCGGGCACTATTCACAAAAGGCCAGGTAAAAGCGGGTGACAATGTGCTGATCTCCGGTGTTGGAGGAGGAGTTGCCTTATTTGCTTTCCAATTTGCTATGGCATCCGGGGCAAATGTTTTCGTTACCTCCGGGTCACAGGAAAAAATTGACCGCGCCATGGCTATGGGCGCCAAAGGAGGGGTCAATTATAAGGATGACAACTGGATAAAAGACCTGAAAACTATGGCCGGAGGTTTCGATGTGATCATCGACAGTGCCGCAGGAGAGGGATTTGGTCAATTGGCCAAAACCTGTAATTCCGGAGCCCGTATGGTGATATACGGCGGAAGCAGGGGAAATATTGCAAAACTCAGCCCCCAGATCGTTTTCTGGAAACAAATATCCATCCATGGTACATCCATGGGTAATGACCAGGAATTTGGGGACATGCTCGACTTTGTCAGCCATCATCAGATTGTTCCGGTTGTAGATAGTGTTTTTGCTTTGAAGGACGGACAAAAAGCTCTGGAGAGAATGGATGCGGGGAAACAGTTTGGTAAGATTGTTTTGAAGATGGGGTCATAATAAATACTATTTCTGAGAGAAATAGTATTTATTGGCGAAACACGTAACACGAAACACGTAACACGTAACACGTAACAGCCTCGACCAACTTGACAGAACAGCAGAACAGCAGAATGCCCAATTTCTAACCTGCCTGCTGACCGCAGGAAGGCAGGTGTAGAAGTTTTAATATATGCGCATAGGACTACTTTCAGACACCCATAGCTACCTTGATCCTAAGGTATTCAAATATTTTGAGGAATGTGACGAGATCTGGCATGCCGGGGATATCGGCAGCATGGATGTTGTCGATCAACTGGAGGCATTCAGACCGCTCAGAGCTGTTTTCGGGAATATCGACGACAAGGACATGAGGTTACGCTTCCCGGAAGACGACCGCTTCGAATGTGAAGGGAGTGGATGTCTGGATGACTCATATTGGGGGATATCCGGGACGTTACAACATCCGGGTGAGAGACGCTATCCGGAAAAACCCACCAAAATTGTTTATTTGCGGGCATTCGCATATTCTGAAAGTGATGCCTGATAAAAAGTTGGGCCTGCTACACATCAATCCCGGAGCCTGTGGAAATCATGGATTTCACAAGGTCAGAACCATCATCCGGTTTACCATTGAAGCAGGGAATATAAAGGATCTGGAAGTTGTTGAATTGGGATACCGGGGATGAAGGTTATTTCTTTTTAGGCTCGAAATCCAGAGAAACTGAATTAATACAATACCTTAACCCGGTAGGTTTGGGCCCGTCTTCAAAAACATGTCCCAGATGTCCTTCACAACGCGCACAAACAACCTCTGTCCGGACCATGCCATAACTGACATCCCTGATCTCCTTGACATTTTTTTTATTGATGGGCTGGTAGTAGCTTGGCCAGCCACTTCCGGAACGGTATTTGGTTTCAGAATCAAATAGCGGCAGACCACATCCTCCACAGGTATAAATCCCTTTCTTCTTATTATCCCAAAATTCACCGGTAAAAGCTCGCTCCGTTCCTGCTTCCCGCAATACTTTATATTCGAAATCAGTCAATTGTGCTTTCCATTGTTCTGCAGTTTGCATCACAGGATAAAGTGTATCTCCCTGAAGGGAAAGAAAGAATTGATCCGCATCAACAACTTCGTTTAACTCCGGAGCTTCGACTTCAGACTTGGCCTTTTCCTGTTGGGTATGTTTCTGTTGAGCCTGATTACATGCAGGCAAAATAAACATAAAAACCAGGGCAAAAAGAGGGCTTAAGAACTTAATTTGCATTACTGAACTAAATTTGATTTAAACAAAAGGAAGTCAGCGTCTATCTTTTTCTTTGTCTGGGATGGTGCCATTCTTCTTTTTCAGCATATTCGATGATCTGCCGTGCAAATACCATGATGCCTAAAAAGATCATTTGTCCAACGGTTATCACCAAATAAATCCATTTGAAGGAACCGACTTCTCCAATACTTTTTCCCGTTAACAGCCATGACATCAGAATTGTTGCCGCAGCCAGTCCTAAATAGCAGTAAATGACGCGGCCAAGATATTTTGACACTTTTTTCGCCTTCACAACGAACAAACTTCCAAACATGGCAAAAATGAATAAAAAGGCCGCTCCAACCATATAAGGAAATTTTGACGATGGCTCTGTTAAGTTAGCCAATTCGAAAAGCTTAAAGCCAAGTGCAAGAACCAGATACCCCCCAAAGACATAAATCAATAGACGGACCGGATCAAAAGGTTTGTCGAAAAAGGTAGACTTTTGTTGCATAAGCTCTTTTTTGTCTGGTTTGGATAGTAAAGGTATGAATAATGCAATTAACATTCCCGGAATAAAAAAGTTGCGGGTTATGAAACAACTCCGTCTCATAACCCGCAACTGGAGCAAAGCGACATCCCGACATTTTATGTCGCGGACAGGTTCCCGCACACGTAGTGTCAGGGCCGTAACGCTCAACCCGTAACTGCCTACTTCTCCATTATCCCAGCTTTCAAAGCATCTTCTGCCGCTCCATGCAACTGAACAGGATCTTCCCGTTTCCTTCTAAGCCGCATATTGAGGAATTCCACAAAAAGGGAAAAAGCAATAGCAAAATAAAGATAGCCTTTAGGTACACTTCCTATTTCAGCACCAAATATGACCAGATGTCCCAAATGCGCTCCTTCTGCAATAAGCATAAATCCGATTAGGATCAAAAACGCCAATCCGAGCATTTGGATAGACGGATGTTTGTTAACAAAATTTGCCACAGGAGCAGCAAATAACATCATTATCCCAACAGACAACACCACCGCAATAATCATGATCAGCAGTGCCCCCTGAAGACCATTCGTCATACCAACCGCCGTTAAAATGGAGTCGAAGGAGAAAACTATATTGATCACGATCAGTTCCAGAACAACCTTCATGAAACTCGATTTTTTCTTTCCTCCACCCTCTTGATGGACTACATCATGCGCTTCGAGTTTATGGTGAATTTCAGTGGTGCTTTTGTACAAAAGAAAGATTCCTCCAGCTATCAGGATAAGGCTCTGCCCGGAAAAACCGGCATGAATCCATGATTGATCGATTTTAATCCAGGGTGCTTCCATCGCCACCAGCCATGAAATACCAAACAAAAGGGCAATACGCAAAAACATCGCCAGGATCAATCCGATATTTGTAGCTCTCGGCCGCTCCTCTTCGTCCAATTTATTGGTAGCAATGGATATGAAAATGATATTATCAATTCCCAATACAATTTCCAGGAAAGTAAGTGTCAGCAGACTCATCCACATGGCTGCACTTCCAAAATCAGGTAAGACAAATTCCATAGTTTTCCGATTGTTATGATTTATAAAGGAGGTTCGTTTTACTCGAATCTTCGATGCACAATTTTACAAAAAATTATTAAGTACATATTTCTCCATCATTGTAAAACATTATGCATTTCGATAAACCATACTTTCCGAAACCAGTGTTTTGAGTTTGAAAGCCTCATTAGTTTTTGAAAATTTCAGCCAATTCCTCAGCATTTCATCCATTTCATTTGAATTAGCACATTCTTCCCTATTTTTGCAGCCTAATTATCCAAACATGAAATACCGCAAACTCACAAAAACAGAACTCGAAACACTCGAAAGCGAATTCATCCGCTTCCTGGCATCAAACACTGTCACCGCTGATGACTGGGAAAAGATCAAAAAGGAAAGTCCCGAAAAAGCAGAAAACCTGATCGAAATGTTCAGCGATATTGTCATTGAGCAAACATTGGAGCGCATTACCTACCTCGATCTTAAACGCCCAAAGGACATCCGTAGTTATTATTGCCAAAAGGATAAAATTTACATGAAAGGTCTTTTCATCGATGGTGAAACGGATATGACCTTTGATCTAGATGAAGTTCCGGAAAAGATGTTGGCTAAGTTCCAACATACAGATGTAGCATTGAAAGTTTTCAAAGCAGAGAGAGCCTACAAAGATTCCCGTGAAATGGAATTATTTCGTCTGATGGAACAAGGCGCTTTAATCTCAAAGGATGGACACCTATATAATTTATTGTCCCAACTATGCTAATTACACGCAAACAACATTTATGAACTAAATGATTATACTTTAAATAATGGCGAAAAAAATCACCATAGCTATTCTTTTACTGACAACACTCCTGACTGGTTTAATAGCTCAGGGATCTTTAAACGTCAGTCTATATGCGCAATACGATCGTGGAGAGCAACGCTACTCAGGGTCCTGGGTTTATACTGCAGATGATGGCACTGAATATGCTTTACTTGGTGCCTATGGTGGAACAGCCATTTATCAAATCATTGGTCCGGATCAATTAGAGGAAGTAGGATACATTCCCGGTCCGGAAACCAATTGGAGGGAGATCACGGTGGTTGGAAATCATGCTTATGTGGTAACCGACGTTTCCGGGGAAGGACATAGCATGCACGTTATCCGCCTCGACCAACTTCCTCAACAAGCTACCCTCGTTGCCGAATATGAGGAGACTTTCACCAAAGGTCACATTATTCAGAAAGATATTTTCATTAATGCTCCATACGTTTACATCGCTGGAACCACGGAAACGGAAGGTGTTCACATTATAGATATTTCCACTCCCTCAGCACCTGTGGAGGTCGGATTGTATGATCCGGGATACTACATTCACGATTGCCATGTACGGGAAGATATCATGTTTGCCTCAGCTTTTTATAATGGATTCCTTGACATCGTCGATATTTCGGATAAAAGCGCCCCACAATTGATTTCCCAGATTGATGTCCCTGATGGAAAGGTGCATAGTGCTTCTCTTACTATGGATGGAAACTACCTTTTTGTAGCTCCGGAGCAGGATGGACTACCGGCACGGATTTTCAATATTGAAGATCCGTTTGATGTTTTTGAAGTGGCCACCTATACGGCCAATCCCTTGAGTTTAGTGCACAATCCTTACATTCTGGGTGATTTCGCCTTTATTTCCCACAATACCGAAGGGTTGAGAATTGTAGATTTGGTTGATCCAACGACACCGGTGGAAGTTGGGTATTACGATACCTGGTCAGGAGAAAGTGGTGGATTTAACGGTTTATGGTCTGCCTGTCCGTATCTGCCTTCCGGCAGGATCATTGGCGGGAACCGGGAAGATGGATTATACATCTGGGAATTTGAAGAAACCTATGCAGGTAGATTGTATGGTCAGGTTTTGGACTCATTGACTAATTTTCCAATTCCAAATGCCCAGATAATCTTCGAATCCAATGATACCTCAGCATATTCAAACGCATTGGGAGCATTCAGGACGGGAAATATCCCAGGGGATTTTGACATTACTGTTTCCGCAAATGGTTACGAATCCAAAACTTTCCAGTTCTCATTCACAGAAGGGGGATCTGACGAGATTATTATCAAATTAACTCCAACAACCACACCAACAGTTTTTCCTGAAGACGGAAATGAACTCATAGCATCTCCAAATCCCTTCACAGATCAGTTTACAATAAATGGGCTCGAAACCCAAAGAGGAACATTACAGATCCATGGACCGAACGGACATATACTACTGGAATTGAAAATGTCAATGGCCCCAAAAAGAATTGACTCATCTTCCTGGCCAGGCGGAGTTTATTTATTGAAATGGATAAATGAAAAAGGAAAGGTCGATGCTTCCCTGAAATTGGTAAAACAATAGAAAAGACAGGTCAATCCAACAGATCAGGTCTTCTTTCCTGCGTACGTTTCAGCGCTTCTTCGTGGCGCCATTCGTCAATCTTTTTAAAATTACCTGATAACAATATTTCAGGAACTTTATGTCCCCGGAAATCAGCCGGGCGGGTATACACAGGCGGAGCTAAGAGATTATCCTGAAAAGAATCAAACAGAGCGGAAGTCTCATCACCCAGTACTCCCGGCAGTAGTCGACCGATAGCATCTACCAGTACTGCTGCTCCTAGTTCTCCTCCTGATAAGACATAATCACCTATTGAGATCTCTTTGGTGATATATAATTCGCGAATGCGTTCGTCAATGCCTTTATAATGACCGCAAAGGATGAGCAGGTTTCCTTTTAGGGAGAGTTGATTACAAATTTTCTGATCGAGCCTTTCTCCATCCGGAGTCATGAAGATAATTTCATCATAAGTCCGCTCAGATTGAAAATGCTCGATACAGTTAGAAAGTGGTTCTGCCATCATGACCATCCCGGCACCTCCTCCAAACTGGTAGTCATCCAGTTGCTGGTGTTTTCCAAGGCCCCAGGGACGGAGATCGTGTACGTGCACTTCGAGCAGTCCTTTATCCTGAGCCCTTTTCATAATGGAGTGTTGAAAAGGACTTTCAAGGAGATTTGGCTGTACCGAAAGGATATCGATGCGCATGAAATGATTAGGCTGAGGCAAATGGAACATCCCGTACACAAAGTGTCGGGAGGCTAAGGCTGAGGATTCTGGAAACTATAGCACACCAACCTTAGCTTTTGCCGGTTTTAACATAATTCATGTTGCAGGTTTCGGGTTACGTTTTTTCAGGTAACTTATTTCATAAAGGATGACCTGAAAAAAACACTTATTCAACAATATATTTCAGAGCAATTCTAAAATTTCAATTTCACAGATAGCATTCGTAACACGCAACCCGCAACCCGTAACTCAGATTACTTAGGAATTTCGATCAATTCAACTTCAAAAATAAGCGTAGCGTAAGGCCCAATCACTCCACCGGCACCACGAGGTCCGTATGCGAGGTCATAAGGAATGAACAATTTCCATTTAGAGCCTGTAGGCATCAACTGCAGCGCTTCTGTCCAGCCAGCAATTACCTGGGTAACGCCAAAAGAAATCGGCTCACCACGTTCAACAGAGCTATCGAATACTGTACCATCGATGAGCGTACCATGGTAGTGTACCAGTACTTTGTCTGCACTTGTTGGCTTCGGTCCTGTTCCTTCTGTGATTACCTCATATTGCAAACCACTGGGAAGGGTTACCACGCCTTCGCGCTTACCATTTTCTTCGAGGAATTTCTTTCCTTTTTCGATTGCAGGGCCATTCTTTTTGGCATCCTGTGCGGTAAGGAAATTTTGAACCTGCTGATTGGCAGTATTTACATCTATTTTTAATTGATTGTCTTTTAATACATCTTCGATAGCCTGAGCCATGGATGCACCATCCAGATTTTCAAACCCCTGTCCTTTCAAATTCTGGGCAACAAGTACTCCCAGGCTGTAACTCAATGAATCCATTTTTTGCTGAGCATTTATAGTAGTGATAAAAATTAAAGTCGCGATGAGCGTCAAAAAAAGTCTGTTCATTTTTTATTGATTTAGTTTTCGAAAAGCCCCACAAAAGTAAGGGAAATTAGATAATTGCCTACTTTATGGCACTTTTTTTAAATGTTTAAGAAGCTATTTTAATTCGGGTTTTGAAATTTAATATAGGCCATTTTTTAGCCAATCGAGGCCCAAAAACCAGAGTCTGATAGCGCTGAATGAGGATTTATATAACCTGCCTACCTGTGTCAGCATAACAAAATCAAAGCGTTAAATTCAAATAGCTTCTAAATACCGAATCAGGAAGATTCGCTCCAGCGGTAGGTATCGAGTTTGAACCCTGCAAGATCCAATACCCGATCAGTAACCGTCGCAGCCAATGCTTCAAATGATTCCGGCTTGCTGTAGAACGACGGACTGGCCGGACAAATTATGCCGCCGGCCAAAGTAATGGTTTCCATATTGCGAATGTGGATGAGATTGTAAGGTGTGTCGCGGGGTACAAGGATCAATTTTCTTCTTTCCTTGAGCATAACATCGGCGGCTCTTCCAACCAGGTCAGTCGACAATCCGGCAGCAATCCGCCCCATTTGTCCCATGGAACAGGGGCAAATGATCATGGTATCATATTGAGCTGAGCCGGAGGCGAAGGGAGCCATAAAATCTTTGGTTTCATACCGATCATAGGGATATTTTTCATATGATTTGTCTCCAAGTTCCAACTCCCAGTTGAAACGAGCGTTTTTGCTCATCACCAGCCCGACTGCCTCCCATTGGTCCTGTAATTGCACCAATCTATCAAGTAAAACCTTGGCATATATGGAACCGCTTGAACCTCCAACCGCTACTACAATTTTCTTCATGAATATCCTTTTTTCAGCTGTTAAGAGAACCCTAAGATCAAAACATAATTTTGTGTTTATTGTTTGAATTTATAATTTTGATCAGAAATTCCCCCCAAGTTATTGTCCGTTTTATAAAATTTTAAGCATGAAAAAATTTATTTTTGGAATCTCGACCCTGGTTGTTGCAACCCTTTTACTTTCTTTTACCACCCAAAAAAACAATGAAGTCACCTCCCCTGAAGCTTATGCCACCGTTAAGTGGTACACCTGGGAAGAAGCGATCAAATTAGCAGAAAAATCTCCTAAAAAAGTATTTGTCGACGTCTACACCAATTGGTGTGGGTGGTGTAAAAGAATGGACAAAACTACTTTTTCCGACCCAAAAGTAGCTGCCTACCTGAATAAAAATTTCTACCCCGTAAAATTCAATGCAGAACAAAAAGAATCCATAAACTATAAAAATAATGTCCTGAAGTACAGAGGAGATGTTGGCCGCAGAGGAATTCACGAATTAGCCTATGCTCTCCTTGATGGTCGTATGAGTTACCCAAGCTACGTATACCTCGACGAAGCTCAGGATCGAATTACCATCTCTCCGGGATATAAAGAAGCAGGTCCTTTCATGAAGGAGCTGAAATTTATTTCCGAAGAACATTATAAGACTACTACCTTTGATAAATTTATGAAAGGGAAATAAAGTAGCGTGTTCCGGGTTACGAGTTGTGGATTCATTTGTTCCATCAACAACTCGTAACCTTTTTCAAACTCACTTCTCACCCTGCACCAACTCATCCAACACCACAAATTCCCATTCCAGTTTTCTTGTCTGCATATTCCTGTGGAATAAAAGCACTTTGTCCTTTTCAAAACTGGTAACATAATCCGGAGCCGTTTCAAACTCCAGGCTATTGTTGATGCCTGATCCTAAAATGGCAATGCTGTCCTTAGTCCAGAACTCACACTGCTTACTCCTCATCCCAAGATCACCTCCGACCAAGACCACTTCCACTCCCCTGTTTTTAACATCCTGCAATCGAGGATATAAAAAATCAGTCAGGTAAAACGCCGAATCACAACTGGCCTGGATATCCGGATAATTGGTGTTAAAAAGATCAGGAATTCTACCGCTGGAATCTGCTCTTAAGTCGCTCATAATGGCATGATGGTGCATAATTACCAAATGAGAAGCACTGGAAATGGTATCGGTAACTTCACGTATCAGTTCCAATTGTTTTTCTCTTTCATCACAATCATCTTGCAGTTGTTTGGCAGGAAAAAACCGGAATAAATTGGTATTTAAAACCAATAGGCACAGGTCGTCAAAGGTTTGCGTATAAAAGGTATTTCTTTTAGTCTTATCTGTAATAAAATGGATGTTCCCGTATTTAATATCATGATTTCCCAAAGTCCAATGAAGCCTTTCGGAGGACAGGTCAAAAATACTATCGAGATAATCCAAAGTGGAAGCTTGATAAGTAGTCCTTGAGCAAACATCTCCTCCCAGCCATACCTGATCAAAGCTTGAAAAATCCATTGCCTCCAGTCGAGGATCGATACCATACCAGTCCTGCCAGTCATAAGGGTGACCGAGGAAAATATAGGTTTTCTCCTCATCCGGAGGTATCCTACAGGCAATCATAGTCAAAATAACCGTTACAAAAAAATATAAGCTAAATCTTCCCAATGGCATCATTTTTATTAATTCACCCCAAAATATGTTAAAATTTGAAAAAACATACATAAAAAATGTCACGTTCAGGTTTTTCGTGGCTTTTATATATAAGAGGGTTTTACGGGGTGGCTCAGTGACGGCCTGACTCTGAGTCAGGCCGTCACTGAGCCACCCGATAAAGAAAAAATGCCAATAATCAGATCAACCTATTTCACAGTCCTCAAATGGATTTTATTCAACCGTTAAATTCGGGATTCCCTTTCTCTTCCTTACATTTGCTTTGAAATCTATCTATATGAATAAAGCTGGACTGGCCGACCTCTTTTACCGGGAACTGGAAAAGATCATCGACAATGATCAACTCTCCGCCAGGGAAAAAACTTCTTCCCTGCACCAGCTTTTGAATATCATCATCATTGAAGTTACTCAAACGGAAAAACTTCAATTCACCACCCTATTTACCAGATATGCCTATGCCGCTAACAAATACGAACTACCCAAACAACTACAGTTTTACCTGCACCAGTTCAGAAAAATCGACCGGAATCATTCTAAAGTTATTGATCTTTCTGAGGAGGAGGTTTTTCAATTTGGCATTAGGATTCTCGTCGAGGTCATAGAATCGATTTTTAGTAAAACACCTTCGCCGGACATTCAGAAGATCCTGCCTGAACGCTGGCCGGACGTTTTTAAACGTCCGGGGGTAAAAGCCTTTAAAAAGAAAGCAAGGGTGGTCATTCTTGAGGAGGATGAAAAAAATGAACTGTTATTAGGAATAGATGAGCATCAGCCTGACGAGATTGTTAAGGTCAGGTACAACCTGCCTGATAGAAATGAAAATTTCCACCCAACTATAAAATCACTGCGGGCCTTTTTTGAATTCCCTTACATTCTCAGCTTGATTGACATCGAGATCGAAAGCAGTGGAATTTACAGCCCCCGTGCTTTTGTTATCGAACCCGACTTCTTAGTGGATGTATCCGCTGTTTCCGAATGCTTTTCCGGGAAGAACAGTATTCCCTGGTTGTATCTGTTGAAGAAATTTTTGCCTTTCCGAACCACAAAATATTTGATGATCGGAAACATTGCCAATTTCTTCCTCGATGAGTTGATGAATGATCCGGAAATAACCTTTAAATCTCTGAAAGCCAAGATATTTTCGCTCAACCCATTGGGGTTTTGCCTTTTCTCAGATAGAGAGGTAAAGGAGATCATTCAATCCGTTCAACGGCATTTTCTCACCCTTAAAGGTATGGTCGCCTCCGGGTTTAATTCGGAAGGCATTGCTGCAAAACACGCCTACCTTGAACCTTCTTTCTATTCTGACAACTATGGGATCCAGGGTCGATTGGATATATTTCATTATAACAACTCCGAAGAAGGAAAAACGGCTATTGTTGAGTTAAAAAGTGGCAAAGCATTTATGCCAAATGTTCATGGAATCAGCCCCAACCATTTCATGCAAACTTTACTATACGATTTAATGGTGAAGGATGTTTTTAATGATGAAATCAGCCCTGCCAATTACATTTTATACTCCGGCCAGGAAGTTAACCAGCTGAAGTTTGCCCCGGCTTCAAAACACCACCAGTTCGATGGGTTGCAAATGCGTAACCTTATTGTCAGTATAGAAAAAATGATCGCATCTCTGGGGGTTGAAAAAGATGTCCCGCTTTTGAAGCAGGGCGCCCGCATTTTTGGCAGATTGAATCCAGGCCAATTCCCCCAGTTGAAAGGGTTTACAAGGGATGACCTCATTCTTTTCGAATCAGTTTATCAAAAATTGAATGACCTGGAGAAAAAGTATTTCATCGCTTTTTCAGGATTCATCGCCCGGGAACATTTTATGGCTAAAACCGGAGTTCAGGGAGTAGACCGTTTGAACGGACAAGCCTCACTCTGGCGCGACGACCTTCAGGAAAAGCTCGATAATTATGCCATTCTTAGCCACCTGAAGCTCATGCTCAATGCGGCAGGAGAAGAAGAGGCTATGTTGACTTTCGTCAAAACCGATCAAACCAACCCGCTGGCCAATTTCCGAAAAGGTGATATCGCTGTCCTATATCCCGAACAACCCGGGCAACGCCCGTTGGCAAGCCAATTGTTCAAATGTACTATTGTAGAACTTTCCTCCAACCAGGTCGTACTTAGACTGCGAGCAAAACAATTCAATAATTCATTTTTTGAACAATTTGAGTTCTGGAACATCGAACACGACCTCTTTGACAGCAGCTTTACCGGCATGTACCGAAATCTCTTTGAGTTTGCACAAAGTTCTTCTGAAAAGAAAACCTTGCTTTTAGGTCAATCTCCTCCAAGTCTTAATGAAAAAGATTTCTCCTCAATAACCGATTACCCTAAAATGACAGAGGAACAAAATGCTATCTTTAAAAAGATTTTGCAGGCAAAAGATTATTTCCTGCTTTGGGGACCACCGGGTACCGGTAAGACCAGTGTCATGTTAAAAAAACTGGTGGACCATCTCTTCCATAACACCTCTGAAAATATTTTGCTTTTAGCTTACACTAACAGAGCGGTAGATGAAATTTGTGAAGCCATTGATAGCATAAACAGTGAAATGGAGCAAAATTATTTCCGAATTGGCTCCAGGTTTTCAACCGGTGAGAAATGGCAAAATCAGTTGTTAAACCTGAAAATTGAAAATATCACCTCCAGACAGGAACTTAAAGCTCTGATCGACAGACATAGGATTGTTGTAGGAACTATTTCTTCCATTGTGGGAAAAACAGAACTTTTTAAGCTAAAAAAATTCGACCAGGTAATAATTGATGAAGCATCTCAAGTACCCGAACCTATGCTAGTGGGAATGTTACCCGTTTTTAAGAAATTCATTCTTATCGGTGACCACCGACAGTTGCCCGCGGTTGTGGCCCAACCGGAAGATGCTTCCGCTGTTATTGATTCCGACTTACATTCCATTGGCCTTGAAAATTTGAGAAACAGCTTGTTTGAGCGCCTTTACCTGTTGTGTATCAAAAATGGTTGGTCTCATGCATACGCCCAACTGAGCCATCAGGGTAGGATGCACCAGGAAATCATGCAATTTCCGAATCAATATTTTTATGAAGGAAGCCTGAAAACGCTTCCGAAAACACTGGAGCATTCCAAAGTCCAAACAGCTTCTTTAGGCTCCCCCGGTAATTTAAACAAACTAGAATCTGCCATTTTTAACCATCGGACAGTTTTCATTCCAACGCATACAGATAGTTCCTCTAACATCAACAAAACCAACCAACATGAAGCTTCGCTGGCGGCAAAAATTGCCAATTGCTTTAAGCAAAAATTTGAATCCTCAGGAACACTTTCAGCAGAATCCATTGGGATTATTACTCCTTTCCGGGCACAGATTGCTTTGATAAAACACGCGTTGAGCGAGTTGGGAATTCAGGAAGGGTTGATTACCGTTGATACGGTAGAACGTTACCAGGGTGGTGCACGGAAAGTCATTATAATATCATTATGCGTTAATGAACTCAACCAATTACACACCCTGGTAAGTCTCTCCTCCGAAGGTGTCGACAGGAAGTTAAATGTGGCTATGACCCGGGCTAAGGAACACCTGATTTTATTAGGCAATGAACCTATTTTAAGAAACAACCGATTATACAGTGAAATGATTGATCATTTCTACCATCCGGGTCAACACAGTTTTATTGAGAAACGCTAGCTCTTAATGCTCTGTTCTCTATAATCATTACCTCATATAATTTAGGATATGCTATTACAGAATCCAATAAATCTGTACTGCCTAGTCCGTAAAACTGTGGATATCTCTTACCAAAAATTTCATATTTCTGATCTTTGGTCATATTGGAATAAATATAGTCCGGAGCTTTATAGTCAGGTGGAATAGGCAATTCCAATACCTTTCCAACATATGTACGTGCTTCATCATAACTACGCAAAATAATTTTAGGCTCCTCCTCTTCTGCATTTGCATTACCTCCATTACATGCCGTATTAAAGGAGATGGCCAATATCGCGAGCAACACCATGGAAGCGATTTTTGTAAAACTGTTCATTTTGATCAATTTTTATTTTTAAATTATTCGTAAATATATGCGTTTTCCTTTACTATTATAAATTGATTCTCCGGTCTTATTCCCTGCCCACCACCACCTTCTTCACCACCAATCGATCTCCTACCACGATCTTCATCAGATACACTCCTTCTGCATACTCTCCCATCTCCATGCTCACTTCTTCCTGTGCTGCTTGTTTTTGTATCCGCCTGATCTCCTGACCACTGATGTCCATCAGGATCAGGGTGGCATTTTGTTGTGGCATCTCAAAGCTGATCGTTATATGGCTTGAGGTCGGGTTGGGTGACAGACTGATCTTTTGATCCAGCGTCCTGTCTATCGTGGAGGTGATGTTCTCTACTTCTATGCACGCCTCAGCTATACACTCATTTTCATCCGTTACCTGCAAACAATAATTGCCTGCCGGGATGTCAGCCAGATCTTCTGTTGTTGAGAACACCGTGCCTTCTCCGTCCAGCCAGATATATCCGTAACTACCCGTTCCTCCCGTGATGGTTGCCTCTATCGCTCCGTTGTTTTCCATATTCGTCGCTGCTGTGGCTTGTAATGTGATGCTGATCGTATCAGGGATCGGAATATCTATCTGTCCTGTTTGTTCACAGCCCAGAGCATCGGTCACTGTCCAGCTCCATGGACCTGGCGGGATGAGTACGGTTTGAGCCGTTGTTGTGTTGGTGCTCCAAACATAGGTATATCCTTCCGTTCCACCCTCTGCTGTAAGTGTGGCGGTATATGGATTTTCCGGATCACAACTGTATTCGCTTACCTCTTCTGTTATGGTGAGCGTATTTTGAAGTGTTATTGCAAAACTGCACGTCTTTGTATTACCTGATGCATCCGTTGCCTGGTAAGTGATCTGGGTTATTCCCTCTTGGAAGGTAGACCCTGAAGGTAATCCCTGGGTTTGAGTGATCGTTTCTATTCCGCAGTTATCCTCTGCCTGTGGCAGTTCATAAGTAATGGCGGTGCAGTTCATGCTTGTGAAGCTCTCCGGACACATGGTGAACGTTGGAGCGATGGTATCCAAAACGGTGATCATCACACTTGTGGAATCATAGTTCCCGTTTTCATCCCACAGTTTCACTTCATGTTGGTTCTCACCCAGGTCTTCACAGTTTAGATCTGTGTTACTTAGTTCGAAGCTGACTTCTGAGCAGTTATCACTGCTGCCATCATCTATCATCTCTGCTGTATAGCTTGTCTCTCCGTTATCGTTGAGGTATAGGGTGATATCCTGGGTGATCAGTGTCGGTGGGATAGTATCTTCCTCTGTCACATCAAACTGAAGGATCACCTCACAGTTATTCGCATCTGTGATGGTGGCGGAGTAATGGCCTCCTTCCAGGTTACTTATACTCTGTTCGTTGCTGCTGGTGGACCAGAGTATTGAATACGGTGACTCTCCTCCCGTGATTTCATCGATTGCCAGACTACCTGATCCGCTTCCCGGACAAATGTAGTTATCCTGGGTGGTTATCGCTTCTATACTCTGACAATCAAAACTGTTCACCCTTGCACTATCTATGGCCATACAGCCATTTTGATCGGTTACCGTGATATGATACATCTCCGGGGAGAGATTGTCTATTGCTGGTGTTGTTGCTCCGGTGCTCCACAAATAGGTATAACCTGCTGTTCCTCCGCTCACCTCGGCGGTGATCATACCATCCTGTGCTTCACTGGAACTTTCTCCTGTCGCTGACAGCACTAGCACGATGGCCGGGGGTTGGGTTACTTCCATGCTCTGGATAATCTCACATTCATTCGCATCAGTCAGCGTAACGGTATAAGTGCCTGCTTCCAGATCTGATATCGTTGCAGTTGTTGCTCCGGTGGACCATGCAAAGCTGTATATTGGCGTACCGCCTTGTCCGGATACCGTGATGCTGCCGGTGGCGGCATCGTGGCAATCTACCGGCGTGATCTGATCTACATCGAGCGTTGGTTCTTCTGCCTGGGTGACCTGTAGTTCATCCTGAGCAGAACAGCCGTTATTCTGTATTGGTGATTTGAAGCAGATAAGTGCCCACTGCGGATAACTCAGGAGTAAGCGTTGTTGCTCCACTAGTGATGTTGCCATCCTGGGTTTGCCACTCATAGGCATACTGTGTTCCCTGGGAAGAGTTATCTGCTGCCGGGGTTAGTGTTGGCATGGCACAGGTCAGCTCCAGGTCCGGTCCTGCATCCGCTGTTGGCGGGATGGTGTCTATAAATACTTCTACTGTATCGGAACTGCTACAACCTAATTGCAGATTTTGGGCTGTCAGGATATAAACGCCGGGGTCTTCAACCGTTTGAGATATCCCCGTAGCGCCATTAGACCAATTATACGCCACATTACCTTCTGCAAAGTCCTGACCGATGAACACCTCTGTTATCTCACAGGTGATGGTCTGATCTGCTCCTACATCCAGTACAGGTGGGGCTGTTACCGTGATCTGGAAGGTCACCTGGGTCGTACACAGGTTTTCATCCAGTGCTTCTATTTCATAACTACCTGTTTCACAAAAGGTCACTTCGCCCATCATCTGTCCATCCACCATGAAGGTCGTCAGACCAAGGTCGGTGGCCTGGTAAGTGGTACACTCTCCCTCACAGAGTTCTTTGATCTGGGTGATCGGGTCTGTGGGTGGGAAAACGATGATCGTCATCTCATCGGTGGCGGTGCAGCCATTTACATCTGTGGCAGTTACTGAATAGGTCGTTGTCTGAGTGGGACATACCTGTGTATTTTCACTGCTCCAGGTGTAATTATAGGAACCGGTGCCGCCACTCGCTGCTGCTGTAAGGGTATAACAGCTACCAGGGCATATGCTGGCATCAGCTCCTGCCTCTACTTCTATTTCAGGTAATACATTGATCGTTATTTCATCAGTAGCGCTGCAGCCATTGGCATCCGTAAGGGTGACGCTGTAGGTCATTGTCTGGGTGGGACAGACCTCTGTTTCTGTTGCATCCCACTCATAGGTGTAGGGAGCTACTCCTCCACTGCCTGTAGGAGCAAATGTGTAACAAGCTCCGGGACACAGATTGATATCTGTTCCGGCTTCCACCTGTGGAAGTGGAGAAACAAATACCGTGATCTCATCGCTTGTACTACAGCCATTCGCATCTGTTACCGTGACACTGTAGGTCGTTGTCTGGCTTGGGCATACCTCTGGTGTGCCGCTACTCCAGCTGTAATCAAACGGGGCTTGTCCATTGAATACTTGTGGTTCAAAAGTGTAACAGTCTCCCTCACAGATGACCACGTTCTCTCCCAGTTCTATGCCGGGAAGATCATTCACCTGGATGGTAAGATCATCCGTGGAGCTGCAGCCTGCAGCGTCTGTGACCGTCAGCATGTAGGTGGTCGTTTGTGTAGGACAGACCGTGGTGGAGCCATCTCCGCTCCAGCTGTAGTTGTATGGTGGTTGTCCGCCGGTGGCTGTGGGGCTAAAGGTGTAACAGTCTCCAAAGCACAAATTCACATCCACTCCTGCATCTACCTGTGGTGATGGCTGGACTGTTATGGTCATATCATCTGTCGAACTACAGCCATTGCTATCCGTGACCGTGACGGTGTAGGTGTTTGTCTGTGCAGGACAAACTACATCTGTTCCACTGCTCCAGGTGTACTGGTAATCTCCGCTGCCGCCAATCGTTGTGGGCTGGAAAACATAACATTCGCCGACACAGATATTTTGATCATTTCCTGCATTGACTGCAGGAAGAGCATTAACGGTGATGGTAATATCATCCGTTGAGCTACAGCCGTTGCTATCCGTTACGGTGAGGGTGTAAGTGCTTGTCTGAGTAGGACACACTACATCTGTTGTGCTGCTCCAGGTGTACTGGTAGTCTCCACTGCCGCCAATCGCTGTAGGCTGGAAGGTGTAGCAGTCATCTAAACAGATACCTTGATCTTCCCCGGCTTCTGCCGTGGGTAGTTCGTTGATCGTGATCGTGATATCATCGGTGGAAGTGCAGCCATTGCTGTCCGTTACGGTGACGGTGTAGGTGGTTGTCTGGGTGGGACATACTTCCTCTGTGCCGCTGCTCCAGCTGTACTGGTAGTCACCACTGCCGCCAATCGCTGTAGGCTGGAAGGTGTAGCAATCATCTAAACAGATACTTTGATCTTCCCCGGCTTCTGCCGTGGGTAGTTCGTTAACCGTTATCGTGATATCATCTGTTGATGTGCAACCATTGCCATCTGTTACAGTAACCGTGTAGGTGGTGGTCTGGGTAGGGCATACTTCGTCACTTTCGCTGCTCCAGTTGTACCCGTAATCACCGCTGCCACCACTGGCCGTGGGTTGGAAGGTATAACATTCTCCAAGGCAAAGACTTTCATCTTCGCCCGCATTGACAGCAGGTATATCGTTGATCGTGATGGTGATTTCATCGGTGGAGGTGCAACCATTGCTGTCGGTCACTGTGACCGTGTAGATCGTCGTCTCGGTTGGGCATACTTCGTCTGTGCCGCTGCTCCAGCTGTACCCGTACTCACCGCTGCCACCACTACCTGTGGGCTGGAAGGTATAACATTCACCAAGGCAAAGGCTTACATCTTCTCCGGCATTGACCGAGGGAAGAGCATTAACCGTAATCGTGATTTCATCAGTTGAACTACAGCCATTATCACCGGTGACCGTCAAACTGTAAGTGGTTTCTACTTCCGGGCATACTTCTTCACTGCCACTGCTCCACACAAAATCATAGGGCTCTACTCCCCCACTTGCTGATGGGGAAAATGTAAAACAATCCCCTAAACAAATCGCACTGTCATCGCCTGCATCTGCAACCGGCGTGGCAAGCACATTTACCGTTTGATCTTCCGTTGCTTCACAGCCGTTATCATCAACTACAGTGACGGTATAAGTGGTCGTTTCCGTCGGGCAGACTTCTTCTGCTCCGCTGCTCCACACAAAATCATAAGGCGGGGTGCCTTGGGAACCACTGGCACTCAAAGTCGTACAATCTCCTCCACAGATCGTGGCATCTTCGCCGGCCATCACCGTGGGTAGTTCGTAAACTACTGCTGTCACCACATCCGTATCCTGGCAGCCGTTGCCATCGGTCACGGTCACGGTAAAGGAAGTATGTACTGGCGGTGCAACTGTCAGAGTATCGGTATTACTCAGTCCGTCGGTCCACATGTAGCTATAGTTGCCATCGCCCCCCGTAGTCTCCGCTACAAAGGTAACCGGGGTGCCCAGACAGGCAAATTCATTCAGTCCGCCCCACACTTCAGGGTTCTCGTGGATCGTCAAGGTGACCGCAGTTCTCGTATCACTCGTACAGCCGGTTGATGGGTCGCGGGCTTCGGCGTAGTAGGTGCCAGCACCGGAGGGCGTGTAGGAAGTAGAATTGCTGGCAAGCAAGGGACCTCCGGTGGGATTGCCATACCAGTAAACTTCATAGCCCGCCTCAGCAGTAGCTTGCAAAGCAGGAATCTCATCTCCATCACAGATCTCGACATCCATACTCGTGGGAGCTGCAATATTTGCATTATCACAATTGATCACCGGAGAAGAGCCTTCAACGATCGTCAAAATCTGATTGGCAGAAACATCGTAAAAGATATCCGCATTGCCACTCAACCAGCGGACAATCACGGAATCTGCTTCCGTAAATGGTCCCATACCAAAATGTTCCAAATTGGAATTCTGGGCCAGATAGGCAATGCCGCAATGTTTGTAGCGAACGTATTTTTGACCATTGATGTACATCTCGATCCAACTGCCTATACCTTCGCGGTTACTGTCCGTTCCTACCAAAAATACCTTAAGCCAGTTGTTGGAATTGCTCGTCGTGTTTTGCCATAAATGGAAATTGTTGGTTTCCTCATTCAGAGGAGTAGGATTGTTAACCACAATATCCAGTAATCCATCCAGGTTAAAATCTCCAATGGCATTGGCATAACTATTCATCGTATCCCCAGCCATGCCTGGTGGATTTGCTTCAGTAAAGGAAGATCCATTATCATTATTGATAAACAATTCACTTGAAAATTCACTACCAACATGCTGCGCTGAAACATAGAGGTCCAGGTCAAGATCATTATCACAATCAAAGAAGTTACCACCCCAGGTTACTCTATACATATCTACTCCTAATGGTCCCGCTACATCGGTAAATGTTTCATCCCCATTATTCCTGAGCAAAATATTTCCATCTTCCTGAACAGAAATGTTTGTAACATATATATCAAGATCACCATCATTGTCATAATCCCCTACCCCAACGTTCATGGCGTCAATTGCAATATCAGAATTGGAACTGGCACTGATATCTTCAAAAGTTCCATCTCCACTATTCTTAAACATAGAATTTATCGACCAAAACCTATCCTGTGAATTATAAAGATCCTGCAAACCGTTATTATTGATGTCCAAAAAAGCAGACATAAATGTTAGCTCATAATCATCAGCAACGCCTGCTTCAGCAGTCACATCAGAGAAAGTACCATCGCCATTATTTTTATACAAATAATTGGTATAAACATCCTGATAGGACCAGTTATCCAGATAAAGGTCAAGCCAACCATCATTATTGTAATCCCCGAAAACTGCTCCATAAGAGGGCGCATTGTCAATAGGTAAGCCGGCACTAACGGTAATATCAGTAAGATTGAGATTCCCGTCATTTTCATATAATCTGTTAGGACTTTCAAAATTAGTCACGAAAAGATCCTTATCACCATCATTGTCAAAATCTACCCAGACCACCATTTCATTGTGTCCGGTATTGGTTATAGGAGCTGTGATCTGGGAGAAACCACTTCCTGTATTTTGAAAGAATAAAACGTTTTGACCATCTTCAGTCGCCATGGTGATGTCATCCAATCCATCTCCATTAAAATCTACAAAACTAACTCCGCTACCAAGTGGACACGAACCACAAGTTCCAATTACCCCACTTGAAGCCCCAATTTCCATGAAGTCCTGCGCTAAGCAAACCTGGCTAAATGCCAAAAGAAAGATTACAGAATAATAGACTTTTTTCATTGTCCTGAAAATAAATCGGTTAAATAATATTAAAAAATCACCTGTCCACCACCACCTTCTTCACCACCAATCGATCTCCTACCACGATCTTCATCAGATACACCCCTTCTGCATAATCACTCATCTCCATACTCACTTCCTCCTGTGCTGCTTGTTTGTGCATCCTCCTGATCTCCTGACCACTGATGTCCATCAGGATCAGGGTGGCACTTTGTTGCGGTATCTCAAAGCTGATCGTTATATGGCTTGAGGTCGGGTTGGGGGACAGACTGATCTTTTGTTCCAGCGTCCTGTCTATCGTGGAGGTGATGTTCTCTACTTCTATGCACGCCTCAGCTATACACTCATTTTCATCCGTTACCTGCAAACAATAATTGCCGGCAGGGATGTCAGCCAGATCTTCTGTTGTTGAGAACACCGTGCCTTCTCCGTCCAGCCAGATATATCCGTAACTACCCGTTCCTCCCGTGATGGTTGCCTCTATCGCTCCGTTGTTTTCCATATTCGTCGCTGCTGTGGCTTGTAATGTGATGCTGATCGTATCAGGGATCGGAATATCTATCTGACCTGTTTGTTCGCATCCCAGAGCATCGGTCACTGTCCAGCTCCATGGGCCTGGCGGGATGAGTACGGTTTGAGCCGTTGTTGTGTTGGTGCTCCAAACATAGGTGTATCCTTCCGTTCCACCCTCTGCTGTAAGTGTGGCGGTATATGGATTTTCCGGATCACAACTGTATTCGCTTACCTCTTCGGTTATAGTGAGCGTATTTTGAAGTGTTATTGCAAAACTGCACGTCTTTGTATTACCTGATGCATCCGTTGCCTGGTAAGTGATCTGGGTTATTCCCTCTTGGAAGGTAGACCCTGAAGGTAATCCCTGGGTTTGAGTGATCGTTTCTATTCCGCAGTTATCCTCTGCCTGTGGCAGTTCATAAGTAATGGCGGTGCAGTTCATGCTTGTGAAGCTCTCCGGACACATGGTGAACGTTGGAGCGATGGTATCCAAAACGGTGATCATCACACTTGTGGAATCATAGTTCCCGTTTTCATCCCACAGTTTCACTTCATGTTGGTTCTCACCCAGGTCTTCACAGTTTAGATCTGTGTTACTTAGTTCGAAGCTGACTTCTGAGCAGTTATCACTGCTGCCATCATCTATCATCTCTGCTGTATAGCTTGTCTCTCCGTTATCGTTGAGGTATAGGGTGATATCCTGAGTGATCAGTGTCGGTGGGATAGTATCTTCCTCTGTCACATCAAACTGAAGGATCACCTCACAGTTATTCGCATCTGTGATGGTGGCGGAGTAATGGCCTCCTTCCAGGTTACTTATACTCTCTTCGTTGCTGCTTGTGGACCAGAGTATTGAATACGGTGACTCTCCTCCCGTGATTTCATCGATTGCCAGACTACCTGATCCGCTTCCCGGACAAATGTAGTTATCCTGGGTGGTTATCGCTTCTATACTCTGACAATCAAAACTGTTCACCCTTGCACTATCTATGGCCATACAGCCATTTTGATCGGTTACCGTGATATGATACATCTCCGGGGAGAGATTGTCTATTGCTGGTGTTGTTGCTCCGGTGCTCCACAAATAGGTATAACCTGCTGTCCCTCCGCTCACCTCGGCGGTGATCATACCATCCTGTGCTTCACTGGAACTTTCTCCTGTCGCTGACAGCACTAGCACGATGGCCGGGGGTTGGGTTACTTCCATGCTCTGGATAATCTCACATTCATTCGCATCAGTCAGCGTAACGGTATAAGTCCCTGCTTCCAGATCTGATATCGTTGCAGTTGTTGCTCCGGTGGACCATGCAAAGCTGTATATTGGCGTACCGCCTTGTCCGGATACCGTGATACTGCCGGTGGCGGCACCGTGGCAATCTACCGGCGTGATCTGATCTACATCGAGCGTTGGTTCTTCTGCCTGGGTGACCTGTAGCTCATCCTGAGCAGAACAGCCGTTATTGGTATTGGTGATTTGAAGCAGATAAGTGCCCACTGCGGATAACTCAGGAGTAAGCGTTGTTGCTCCACTAGTGATGTTGCCATCCTGGGTTTGCCACTCATAGGCATACTGTGTTCCCTGGGAAGAGTTATCTGCTGCCGGCATTAACGTTGGCATGGCACAGGTCAGCTCCAGGTCCTGTCCTGCATCCGCTGTTGGCGGGATGGTGTCTATAAATACTTCTACTGTATCGGAACTACTACAACCTAATTGCAGATTTTGGGCTATCAGGATATAAACGCCGGGGTCTTCAACCGTTTGAGATATGCCCGTAGCGCCATTAGACCAATTATACGCCACATTACCTTCTGCAAAGTCCTGACCGATGAACACCTCTGTTATCTCACAGGTGATGGTCTGATCTGCTCCTACATCCAGTACAGGCGGGGCTGTTACCGTGATCTGGAAGGTCACCTGGGTCGTACACAGGTTTTCATCCAGCGCTTCTATTTCATAACTACCTGTTTCACAAAAGGTCACTTCGCCCATCATTTGTCCATCCACCATGAAGGTCGTCAGACCCAGGTCTGTGGCCTGGTAAGTGGTACACTCTCCCTCACAGAGTTCTTTGATCTGAGTGATCGGGTCTGTGGGTGGGAAAACGAGGATCGTCATCTCATCGGTGGCGGTGCAGCCATTTACATCTGTGGCCGTTACTGAGTAGGTCGTTGTCTGAGTGGGACATACCTGTGTATTTTCACTGCTCCAGGTGTAATTATAGGAACCGGTGCCGCCACTCGCTGCTGCTGTAAGGGTATAACAGCTACCAGGGCATATGCTGGCATCAGCTCCTGCCTCTACTTCTATTTCAGGTAATACATTGATCGTTATTTCATCAGTAGCGCTGCAGCCATTGGCATCCGTAAGGGTGACGCTGTAGGTCATTGTCTGGGTGGGACATACCTCTGTTTCTGTTGCATCCCACTCATAGGTGTAGGGGCCTACTCCTCCACTGCCTGTAGGAGCAAATGTGTAACAAGCTCCGGGACACAGATTGATATCTGTTCCGGCTTCTACCTCTGGAAGTGGAGAAACAAATACCGTGATCTCATCGCTTGTACTACAGCCATTCGCATCTGTTACCGTGACACTGTAGGTCGTTGTCTGGCTTGGGCATACCTCTGGTGTGCCGCTACTCCAGCTGTAATCAAACGGGGCTTGTCCATTGAATACTTGTGGTTCAAAAGTGTAACAGTCTCCCTCACAGATGACCACGTTCTCTCCCAGTTCTATGCCGGGAAGATCATTCACCTGGATGGTAAGATCATCCGTGGAGCTGCAGCCTGCAGCGTCTGTGACCATCAGCATGTAGGTGGTCGTTTGTGTAGGACAGACCGTGCTGGAGCCATCTCCGCTCCAGCTGTAGTTGTATGGTGGTTGTCCGCCGGTGGCTGTGGGGCTAAAGGTGTAACAGTCTCCAAAGCACAAATTCACATCCACTCCTGCATCTACCTGTGGTGATGGCTGGACTATGATGGTCATATCATCTGTCGAACTACAGCCATTGCTATCCGTGACCGTGACGGTATAGATGCTTGTCTGAGTAGGACAAACTATATCTGTTCCACTGCTCCAGGTGTACTGGTAATCTCCGCTGCCGCCACTACCTGTGGGCTGGAAAACATAACATTCTCCGACACAGATACTTTGATCATTTCCTGCATTGACTGCAGGAAGAGCATTAACGGTGATGGTAATATCATCCGTTGAGCTACAGCCGTTGCTATCCGTTACGGTGAGGGTGTAAGTCGTTGTCTGAGTAGGGCACACTACATCTGTTGCGCTGCTCCAGGTGTACTGGTAGTCACCGCTGCCGCCAATCGCTGTAGGCTGGAAGGTGTAGCAATCATCTAAACAGATACTTTGATCTTCCCCGGCTTCTGCCGTGGGTAGTTCGTTGACCGTGATTGTGATTTCATCGGTGGAAGTGCAGCCATTGCTGTCCGTTACGGTGAGGGTGTAGGTCGTTGTCTGGGTGGGACATACTTCCTCTGTGCCGCTGCTCCAGGTGTACTGGTAGTCTCCACTGCCGCCAATCGCTGTAGGCTGGAAGGTGTAGCAATCATCTAAACAGATACTTTGATCTTCCCCGGCTTCTGCCGTGGGTAGTTCGTTAACCGTTATTGTGATATCATCGGTGGATGTGCAACCATTGCCATCTGTTACAGTGACCGTGTAGGTGGTGGTCTGGGTAGGGCATACTTCGTCACTTTCGCTGCTCCAGCTGTACCCGTAATCACCGCTGCCACCACTGGCCGTGGGTTGGAAGGTATAACATTCTCCCAGGCAAAGACTTTCATCTTCGCCCGCATTGACAGCAGGTATATCGTTGATCGTGATGGTGATTTCATCGGTGGAGGTGCAACCATTGCTGTCGGTCACTGTGACCGTGTAGATCGTCGTCTCGGTTGGGCATACTTCGTCTGTGCCGCTGCTCCAGCTGTACCCGTACTCACCGCTGCCACCACTACCTGTGGGCTGGAAGGTATAACATTCACCAAGGCAAAGGCTTACATCTTCTCCGGCATTGACCGAGGGAAGAGCATTAACCGAAATCGTGATTTCATCGGTGGAGCTACAGCCATTATCACCGGTGACCGTCAAACTGTAAGTGGTTTCAACTTCCGGGCATACTTCTTCTGTGCCACTGCTCCACACAAAATCATAGGGCTCTACTCCTCCACTGGCTGATGGGGAAAATGTAAAACAATCTCCTAAACAGATCGAAGGATCATCGCCGGCATCTGCAACCGGCGTAGGCAATACATTTACCGTTTGCTCATCCGTAGCTTCACAGCCGTTATCATCAACTACAGTGACGGTATAAGTGGTCGTTTCCGTCGGGCAGACTTCTTCTGCTCCGCTGCTCCACACAAAATCATAAGGCGGGGTGCCTTGGGAACCACTGGCACTCAAAGTCGTACAATCTCCTCCACAGATCGTGGCATCTTCGCCGGCCATCACCGTGGGTAGTTCGTAAACTACTGCTGTCACCACATCCGTATCCTGGCAGCCGTTGCCATCGGTCACGGTCACGGTAAAGGAAGTATGTACCGGTGGAGCAACTGTCAGAGTATCGGTATTACTCAGTCCGTCGGTCCACATGTAGCTATAGTTGCCATCGCCGCCCGTAGTCTCCGCTACAAAGGTAACCGGGGTGCCCAGACAAGCAAATTCATTCAATCCGCCCCATACTTCAGGGTTCTCGTGGATCGTCAAGGTGACCGCAGTTCTCGTATCACTCGTACAACCGGTTGATGGGTCGCGGGCTTCGGCGTAATAGGTGCCGGCGCCGGAGGGCGTGTAGGAAGAAGTGTTCTCAGCAAGTAGTGAACCATCAGTTACACTTGAATACCAATTAACCTGATAGCCAGGTTCTACAACTGCCATCAATGCGGGAAGCTCATCTCCATCGCAAGCTTCAGCATCAACCCCTTCAGGTGCTTCAATGGTCAAATTCAGGCAAGGGTCCTGAGGCTCAACAACAGTAATATATTGATCAGCACTGATATCTTCTACAATCTGTACAATACCCGAAGGCCAGGTAATCTCCAGTGAAGTAGCCATCGTATTATTACCTAACCCAAAATAAGCATCAATAGCATCACCTCCTCCGAGACTCGAACCACTTCTCGTTTCCAGGTATTGGTTCATTCCATCAGGAGTGGTCAATTTCAGGTAGGAACCAATTCCGTCATAATTACTGATTGTTCCGATGAGATGAATTTTCAAATAATGATTGTCATTGCTATTATTATTACGCATCAACAATGGCGCTTCACCATAATTCACAATAAACATATCCGGGTCTCCGTCATTATCGTAATCCCCAAAAACAGAAGTCCGCGCCCGACCGTCATCATTCATATTCATGGCAGCAGATACGTCTGAGAAATTGGCCCCATTTGCATTATTATGAAACAACATATTAGACTTTGGCTCTTGGGAAGACGGAAAATGGTGAGAACCAACCACCACGAAAAGATCAAGCCAACCATCCAGGTCGTAGTCAAAAAAATTGTTGCCCCAAGAAAAATCCGGAAACACCTGTCCATTCACACCGGACGATCCGGAAACATCTACAAACTGACCATTATTATTTCTGAAAAGATTTGCCGGACCGATATCAGAGTAAAAAACATCCATCCAACCATCATGATCATAATCTCCAACCCCAATGCCCATACCATTGGCACAATCATCTATACCTACCTGCACACTCACTTCCGTAAAATTCCATGGTAAACTCGGATGTGTATCCCCATCGTTCCTAAAAATCTTCATTGAAATGGGATTCGTGGTCAGACAATCGTTGACCAAAAAAAGATCCAGATCCCCGTCTCTGTCATAGTCAGTCCAACCCCCAATAAAGCCAAATCCCGTAATTGTTCCGGTTTCGGCCAGTATATGGGAAACATCTGTGAAAGTCTCATCCCCATTATTCATATAAAGTCTGTCCTGAGAACTCCCATCCGTATACCCGGGAACCATGTTGTGATTGGCGACGTACAGGTCAAGATAACCATCATCATTAAAATCTCCCCAGGAGGCAGAGGTTCCTCGAGATTGATCAGTTGTACTGATACCTGCGGAAGCAGTAATATCCGTAAAGGAATTCCCTCCATTATTCTTTAATAAAACATCCTGATTGCTATTGGCTAAAAAGAGATCCTGATATCCATCGTTATTAAAATCTGCTGCTGCTGCTCCACTGCCATCATGCATCGCATCTGCCACGCCTAAACTTTGTGCTACATCTGTGAAGGTCCCGTTCCCATTATTCCTAAAAAGTCTATTGGCTTCAAGTCTCATGGTAACATACAAGTCCAGGTTGCCATCATTGTTATAGTCAAACCAAACGGCTCCACTGCCAATGGACTGAATATCATTGGCGATTTCGGCGCCATCATGCACCATCATAATACCTGCATTGGAAGTCTCATCGGAAAATCCCTGCCCCTGAAGACCGGTAACAACTGCCGTTAATAAAAGCAGATTAAAAAAGATTTTTTTCACATTAGAACCATCAAGAAAAACGACATTCAAAACCATTGGATTAAGTAGTTGTTTATTTCACAAAGTGCAAAAGGATCCAAAAAAGAGGAAGTTCTTCCCTAAGGTTATTCCGCTTAAATAACTTAGCCATAGGCATTATTCAAAATGCCAGATAAAAACACCGCTTTAAGGTTTGTGGTAAAATTTCAGTTTAGCAGGGCGCAAAGGATTCAGTTCTCAAGACAGAAATATTTTTCCGTTTGAGCAAATTGTTCGTGGAGAGGCGCTAAAATGGTTTGTTATTTGCTACGTAAATATGCAAATATTGTTACAAAAAACAGCCAATCGTTTTTAGGATTTGGAAATAATGCAAATTTCCTGAAAATCAGGAGTTTTGAAATGTACTGGTCAGGTTTTCATTATTGATACCCCAGGTTCTTTTTGTAGATACGCTTATTTCTATTATGCCCTTGTAAGGTTTTGGCAAAATTATGAAACCCGGAGCCATCTCCCCTGGCGCAAAAGAAAATATATTCATGTTGTTCAGCATTTAAAACTGCATCGATACTTTCTATCGAAGCCATAGAAATCGGCCCCGGAGGCAAGCCTGCATACATATAGGTATTATAAGGAGAGTCAAAATTGATGTGACGGTTGAGCACTCTGTTAGTGTCAAAATCCCTGGTAGCAAATACTGCCGTCGGATCTGCCTGTAACCGAATACCTTTTTTCAATCTGTTCAGGTAAACACCGGCCATCCGTTTCTTTTCGCTACTCTGCAGGGTCTCACGTTCAACGATGGAAGCCAAAGTATAAACTTCTTCAGGAGTCATTTCAAGCGCCCTGGCTTTTTTTAATCGACCATTATTATCCCAAAACCGGTCGTGTTCCTTGATCATTCTATCCATAAATACTTCCGGAGAAGTGTTCCAGAAAAATTCATAGGTATTGGGAATAAATAAACTCATCAGAGTTTCTGTGGTATAACCGATCTTTTTCAAATATTCCTGGTTGGTAAATAAGGCAATAATGTCTACCGAATCGGCTTCAATAACCCCGGCGACTTTTCCTGCTATCTCTTCGGTTAACCTGGCATTATTAATAACGACATTCACTGGTGCTTGCTTTCCACCCCTTAGATGTCTTATAAGATCAATGGTATTCCATCCGGGAGAGATTTCGTATCTGCCACTTCGCATAGGCGACTTTTTATAATTCATCCGTTCAGCAAGCCGGTTAAATACTTCCTCATTTTGGATGAGTCCCTTAGCATCCAGAACAGCAATGACTTCTTCATATTCCGAATGGGAAGGAATCTCGATAATATAATTATCCATGCCCTCGGGTACTACTGGTCCTCCGATGAATTTATTATAAAAAAAGATGGCCAATACCGCAGCGGCAATTAAAGCCACTACCCCATATCTGAACAGTTTCTTCATGAGTGTTTATTTATGAACATACTTATTTATCCAAAAGGTCACAGATGACAGACTAATTGATAACAGGGGAATTAAAAGATAAATAAAATGAAGCTTTAGATAAATTAACTTAAATCAGATGCTTAATATTGTTCCTTCTCATTAGGGAAGTCAACCGATTTGACATCCTTTATGTAATGCTGAACGGCACCTTTGATATCATCGAACAAATTTAAATACCGCCTGAGGAATCGAGGTTTGAAGTCCTTGGTTATTCCCAGAAGGTCATGAAGAACCAGTACCTGACCGTCTGTATCCGGCCCGGCCCCAATGCCGATCGTTGGAATGCTCAGTTGTTCGGAAACTTTCTTGGCCAGTTTAGCAGGAATCTTCTCCAAAACAATGGCAAAACAGCCCAGCTTTTCCAAAACTAAAGCATCCTTAATCAACTTTTCTGCCTCCTCCTCCTCTCTCGCCCTGACGGTATAGGTTCCGAACTTATAAATTGCCTGCGGTGTCAGTCCCAGGTGCCCCATCACAGGAACTCCAGCTGACAGGATTCTTTTTATGGATGTCTTGATCTCTGCTCCTCCCTCCAGTTTTACCGCATGAGCACCGGACTCCTTCATAATGCGAATGGCAGAAGCCAGGGCTTTTTTTGAATTACCCTGGTAAGTTCCGAAAGGCAAATCGACCACAATCAGCGAGCGTTTTGCGGCTCGTATAACTGATGATGCATGATAAATCATCTGGTCAAGTGTAATGGGCAAGGTGGTTTCGTGACCTGCCATTACATTGGAGGCTGAATCCCCAACCAGAATCACATCAATTCCCGCTTCATCCACAATGCGAGCCATGGAGTAATCATACGATGTAAGCATGCTGATTTTCTCTCCGCTATCCTTCATCGAACGCAAGACATGGGTCGTTATCCTTTTTACTTCTTTACTTACAGACATAAGCTTTCAAATTTAAGCCCACAAGATATGCAGCGGTTTGTTCTGCGCCAAATGAATGTTGAAATATATCCGTGAATGTATGAGCCATGTATATGTCTGGGTTATAACCTTACACACTGAAGTCTGCCCTACGGATTTTTCGTCCGCTCCCTGTCATAAGTTCAGTATTTATAATTGTAAGCCAGCGAAAAATACTTTACCTTTGCCGTCCTGAAAAGCGCTCAAGTTCTTTTTGACGTTAAAAAACGGATTACATGAAAAACATTGGATTAATAATACTGGCAATGCTGTCCATAACAGCCTGTACGACTGATTTTCAGCTGGAAGGAGAATGGAAGGATATTCCTGTGGTTTACGGGTTCATTTCTGTGTCGGATACGGCCCATTACATCAGGGTGGAAAAAGCCTTTCTGGAGCCGGGAGGCGATGCCAATCAAATTGCACAAATAGCTGATTCTTTATATTACGATAATGCCACCGTCCAGCTAAAGAATCTGGAAACCGGAGCCGTTTACGACCTCGTAAAAGTTGACGGAAACCTGGAAGGTTATCAAAGAGAAGAAGGTGTTTTTGCCACTTCACCAAACTATCTCTATAAGATAAAAGCTGAAGATATCAATCTGGCAGGAGGCGAAAGTCTGCAAATTTTGGTCAACACTGGTTCTGACGAAGATCTCGTTACCGCAGATGCCAAAATCATCGAACCTATTGTTCCCAGCGAAAATTTACCGAACCAGGAACTGGCTCTCGATGATTATGACCGTACCATTACCACCCGGTGGGATCATGGAGTAGATACTAAAATATTCGACCTGAGGTGGATTATAAGATATAAAGAATCCTTACCCGGCACCTCTGACTTTGTTGACAAAAGTGTTGAATGGGTGCTGGACCGCAGGTTGATCAATGATGATGACAGGACCAAAAGCACTTTTAGATTTGATGCCGGAGAATTTTACCAATTCCTGAGCGAAGCCATTGAGGAGAATCCCGATGTGGTTAGGACAAACCTTAGAATTGATATCAGCATTGTCGGTGGAGGGCAGGAATTTCAGGAATACCTGACGATTGCAGATGCCAACCTCGGAATTACCAGTTCTAATCAAATTCCTGTTTACACAAATCTTTCCAGAGGCTATGGGATTTTCACATCAAGAGGAACAGCCCTCAGAGAAGGCTTATTCCTGACAACAACTGCCCTGGACACGCTGGAAACAGGCATGTATACCAAATTGCTCAATTTCAACTAAAACATCAATTATGAACGCCATTGCCGTTTACTGCGGATCCAATAAAGGGAAAAATTCCAAATATATTGAGGCAGCTGAAAATCTGGGAATCTACCTTGCCAAGAATGACATTGAAATAGTATATGGTGCAGGAAATATTGGATTGATGGGAGTTGTTGCCGACGCGGCTTTGGACAATAATGGTAAAGTAACCGGAGTTATCCCACATTTTCTGAAGGAAAAAGAGGTATGCCATATGGAATTGACCCATCTTTTTTTGGTGGACAGCATGCATGAACGGAAAGTTGAAATGACGCGTTTATCGGATGGAGCAATTATCCTGCCGGGAGGTTTTGGCACCTTGGATGAATTGTTTGAAATCATCACCCTGGTACAACTTGGACAAACCAAACAGCCGATTGGCATTTTAAACGTCGAAGGTTTTTATGACCACCTCATTGCACACATGGATAAAATGGTGGAGGAAGGATTTGTCAATCCCGAACACCGGGCCCTTATCTACACTTCAACAAATGTTGACACCCTTGTCAAAGAAATGAAGGCCCACCAGTTTAAGGAAGCTACCAAGTGGATGAACACCTAAGTATCGATGCAATCGGGCAATAAACAAATGTCATTTTTCAGCTAACAAAACGTTAATGACGACTTACCCGAACCTGGCTTAATCGCTTGGGAAGAATGCATGCCAATACTGTTATCCTGGTGAATTGATCACGACAGAAAGGCATTGTATCGGTCGGGATACAATTTAAAAATCTATTCTTATATGCTATGAAAAACTATTTTCCGGGCATATTGAGTTCAGAAAATCTTCCTGTATTTCTTACCGGTACGGGAACAGGAACTCTTTTCAGCTGGCGTTTCTTATACCACGCCCAGATCAGGGAAATGATGATTAATGTCATGGAATTATGATTTAAATATGTTCTGTTGGGATAAAATTTGACCTTTTTTCAAATTCTTTTGCAAATAAGCATGAAATCGAGCAAAAAATCTGTGATGTCTATCGCATATGGAAGCAGAACGACATTTTTTTCTGCGTATTTTATGATCTGCAATCTTTTAGACGCAATTTTTCAAAAAGGACACATTTTTAGTCTTAAATTTCCAACATAGAACGTTATAAGTAAAGGAAAAGTTGCAAATTGGCCGAAGGCTCAGCACACATCGCTTCCGGGATAATTGAATGAAATGGCAGTTGGAATAAAATATTTTTCCATCCATCCATTTCATCCACCTCAACTTTGAATCTATGGAATTAAACCGCATAATATTGCTATTTAGAATTTTCTGATCAACAGTTATAACATATACTCTTAAACCATCTCAAGTGAAAAAACTATTCTTTTTGAGCCTGCTGATTATTTTGAATATCGAAGCTTTTTCCCAGCATGATTTCTATAATAATGCCAATTACCAATTCACACGGGCAGATACGCTTCGTGGTATGTTACGCCCCGAAAGAACCTGCTTCGATGTCACCTTCTACGACCTCAATATCAAAATAGATCCGGAGGAGCGGAGCATTAATGGTTATGTTGAAATGATCTATAACATTGAAGAAGATTTCACTACCCTACAGGTAGACCTTTACAGGAATATGGACATTCTTAAAATCACCTATGATGGTCAATTCCTCAAATACGATCGAGAATACAATGCCGTATTTGTACATTTTCCAAAAGTTCAGGAAAAAGGGAAAACCGGAAAAATCCGGATTTATTACCAGGGGAAACCTCAGGTAGCCGTCAGTCCTCCCTGGGATGGAGGTTTTGTCTGGAGTACGGACCGAAATTTAAAACCATGGATAGGAGTTGCCTGCGAAGGAGACGGAGCAAGCCTATGGTGGCCTAATAAAGATCATTTGTCTGATGAACCCGATAGTATGGGAATCAATATTACCATTCCATCCGGATTAACCTGTGTTTCCAATGGTGATCTGCGAGGGATTGAAGATAAAGGGGCTACCCAAACCTTTCAGTGGTTTGTTTCTTACCCAATCAACAATTATAATGTAACGGTGAACATTGCTGATTATGCCCACTTTTCAGAAAAATATACCTCCTTTGACGGAGAAGAACTGGAACTGGACTATTATGTTTTGAGATATAACCTGGAAAAAGCACAAAAGCATTTTAAACAAGTCCATCAGGTGCTGGCAGCCTACGAACGTTTCTTTGGAAAATATCCATTCTGGAATGACGGCTTTGGCATGGTCGAAACCCCCTACCTCGGCATGGAACACCAGGGAGCCATTGCTTATGGCAATCAATACAAACGTGGATACCTGGGAGGCATGATCCCCAGAGATATGGACTGGGATTATATCATCGTTCATGAAATCGCCCATGAATATTTTGGCAATAGTATCAGTTGTAATGATTTGAGTGAAATGTGGATCCACGAATCCTTTGCAACTTACATGGAGGCTCTATATGTGGAATACATTCACGGTTATGAGGATGCTGTAAGGTTTATGCGGACCAAAAACTTTTTCCTTGGCAACAGAGAACCAATTATCGGCCCCAAAGATGTCAATTGGGAAAACTGGGAATACAGCGATCACTATGGTAAAGGCGCTTTGGTGCTGCACACCCTACGTCATGCCATCAATGATGATGTCCAATGGTTCAAATTGCTGCGAGGTTTTTACCAAAAATATGCCATCAGCAATATCACCACCGAAGATTTTGTGAATTATGTAAATGATTTCACCGGAGAAGATTATTCCGCCTTTTTTGACCAATATTTGGAACATCCCGCCCTTCCGGAATTGCAGTATAAAATCAAAGAGGAAGGGAAGAATCTTTTGGTAGAATTCAAGTGGTCTGCCGACGTAAAAGACTTTAACATGCCAATCAAATTAGGTAATCCTGAAAACTACATCATGGTAAGGCCCAATACTCAGGATTGGCAAAAGGTGGAATTGAAGAAGCTCTCTAAGAAGGAATTTGATATTGCGACGGAGTTGTTTTTGATAGAGACGAAGAAGATGAGGTAGATGATCCGGGTTCCGAGTTACGGGTTACGGGTTACGGGTTACGGGTTACTAACTTATTGACTACTTATTAATAATAATAAATGATGCTAAAAAAGGGTAGTTTCATCATTTTGTTTTTTCTCATGTTTATTTTGGGATGTTATGAAGATAATTCAACCTTTAATGAGAATCGAAAATATATTGGATTTTGGTATGAAACTAAATGGACTTTCAATTTTAATCAAAATGGGAATTACATCTTATTTAGTGAGGGGCACGGTGGAGGAAACCCCAAATCCGGATCCTACATCATAAAAGACAGTTTAATTCTTTTAATTTCAGATACGGAAGACTTTGAAAATTGGCGATTGAAAAGATTAAAAATTACTAGGGAGGGATGTTTAAGAGATTACAGGAATAATATCTATTGCGAAAATGAAGAAAAATTAAATGAAATTTCTGAAAAAGTATTTTGGGAATCGTTAGAGGTTCAAGAAAATCTTGACAAATTAGAAATTGTCCAAAAGAAAAGAGAGGAGCTTGCAAAGCAAGATAGTCTGAAAAAATACATGCTAATTTCAAATGGGATTGTTGTTATTGATAAGAAGGAATATTTTGAACACCAATTAGTCAGTTGGCATTCAAAATATAGAAGAAACCAAATCCATTTAAGGCTGTATTCGAAGTTAAATCCGGCAAGAATCTATAATACTGAATTTGAATTAATCAAGGTATTAGAAACTGGAACCAGCAAAGCCGACTGACAAAAATACTCTGTGCTGCAGTGCAGCACAGAGTATTTCTTAACTAATTAGGCTATAATACGCAACCCGTAACTCGAAACATTATTCAGCCTTCAAAACCCGAATCACTCCTACCTGCTCATTAGTCCTTAGCTCTACAAAATACGGTCCGCTGGGTAAAGCAGAAAAGTCAATCTGATCCTTTTGCAAACCTGCACCAAACGATTCATGAAACTGCAATTGAACCTTACCCGTCAGGTCATAAACATTGATCTGAACATCCGCCGCATCCGTCAATTCAAATTGTATTTCTAATTGATTTACAAATGGATTAGGCGCAGCGGTCAACAACATACCCTCACGCTCTAAATCCTCTGTAGAGGTCAAATCACGCTCCCCTAACAGCAAACCATAAGCCCCAGTTAGCACTTCCTGTGATAAAAGCCTGAGCACCTCCGGCCGGAGTGATTTTATCAGCATTGAGATCTATTATGGCAATGATCTCATCATCCGTCTGACTCAAGGCATCAAATATTAGTTGGTCATCTTCCATCGAATAATTCGGCCTTCCTAATACAAGATTATCTTCAAAAATATACCCGACCTCACCGGCTTCAGTATCCACCGCTATTACTGAAAAATCCGAGAAGTTTTCTGCATCGCCAATGAAATCCAGTGCGATGATATTGGGACTGTTTTTGGAAAAAGTAGGGTCCCCTACCCCCGAATTATCCGGCAATCCGCTAAAGATCTTGAACACATAACCGTCTCCGAAGAAATTAAAACCATTATCCCATACATTGATCAAACCAATATCCCAGTAATCGGAAGTATTGCCAAAATCATCATCCAAAACATTATAGGCATCAAATAGCAACAACTCCCCGGAATAATCCCATTCAATGAAGTCCGCATATTGAACATCATCGGTAAACACACCTTGCTGGGACGTGGGATTTAATATTTCAATATACTGCCCTTGTGTACTGATGAAGTCAAAAATGAAAACGTAATTGTCCCAATCGGTAGTCAACGCCGCCAATTTGGTACCATCTTTGGAAATAGCCACATTTCTCCAGATATGTTGTGGATTTGTTTCCAGGTAATATTCATCGTATTGCCCCGTTCCGTCATTTAATTCCAAAACTTTGATGTCATTGTTATCATCGACAAATAAAATGAACGTACCATCGTCGGTCACACTTGGCCGGCTTAAAATACCCGAGTTGGACACAACAGGGAAGTTCGTTCCGTCAAACAAATACAAAGCATCGAAATCTCCATCTGTCAGCAGAATATAATCATCTCCTTCATTGGTATCGAGTTCCTCCGTCCCCCCTGAACCTGACCCATCCGTTATACCTACCTGATCAAAGGCACTTGCTGCCGCGGCTACCTGATTGGAAGAAGACCCGAAAATATCCGATGCGGCCTGAATAACGGCCAAACGGCAATCAATGAACTGAGATTGATTGGTTAAATAGGTGGTTAAAGCACGGTAATACACTCTTCTGGCATCACTATTTCCTACGGAAGTGGCAAAAAGGTAAAAGGCATGATTGGGAATCCCGCTGTTCACATGTACTCCTCCGTTATCTCCTTCGTTGGTAAATGGAAGATCTTCATACTCATTCATATGTGCCGGCTGCCATCCGGGAAAGCTTAGCCCGTTGCCACCCTGATTTGGATCAGAAAGGTCACGCAATGCGCCGGAAGTGAAAATGCCGGAATTAACGATATCTTCTCCTAACTGCCAGTCATCCGGATCGATCATTACTCCAAAAACGTCTGCAAAACTTTCATTGAGAGCTCCGGATTGTCCCTGGTAGATAAGTCCTGCTGAACTGCCCACCACACCGTGAGTCATTTCGTGGCCTCCGGTATCCAACGATTTTTGAAGAGGGCTGCTGAAGGCCTGGCTGCCGTTGCCATAAAACATGGCTGCTCCATTCCAAAAAGCATTGTCCATTCCGGAACCGTCTGTTTCCGCAACATTGATAAACGCCACGATATTTCCACCACTTCCATTAATCGAATTCCTGGAGTGTACTCCCCTGAAATATTCATAACTCTCCGCAGCATGGAAATGCGCACTTACCGCTTTCGGATCATTCCAGTTATTACCGGATCCAAATATATAGCTGGCATCAAAATCATTGCTGGAAGGATTCGTATTCTGAGCATCCAAAGTCAAAATAACGCCACTCATATTATTGGGAATATCCGATGATGGATCAAACATATCCCTCCCCACATCCAGCATAACATAATCTCCACCATCTTCATAAACATTCAAAGTGCGAATGACTCCTTTCAAATCCACACCGGTCCCTGTGGTTCCACCTAATACACCCAATTCCATTTCATGATCATGTTGACAATGTCCGTGTTCCTTTCTCAATAAATCAGGATATAAAGTACAGCTGTTATTTATTTTGTGAATAATGGCCCCGGAGTGAGCATCAATATAATAATCCCAGTTTTCTAACAAGTTGGGAATCACATTCACCTTCCAGCACAAAACTTCCTGCTCAGGATCATTATCAATATGATAAATGATCAGTTCTGGTTCTACTCCATTTGAGGCAACCAGCTGCTGTTCTTCTGCTGACAATTCTTTTATCGTAGTAAACGATGATAAATCATTTGTAGCCACGGTTTTGGCCACCTCTCCAGTGATGGCAGGGTTCAGGTCCTTGATTGCCGGGGTTGGGAAATAACGGCCATTCAACCTTTCAACCACTGCTTCCGAATTGGAATGTACAATGACCTGACCGCCATAAACTGGCAATCCATGATAATATTGCTGCATTCGATAGTGCGTAAAACCCAGATCATCCGTTTCTGTTCGGGTCAAAGCAAACTCTGAAACAGGGTCATCGATTTTCATAAGATCAGCAGCCGCCATTAAATACTCCCGGACTTGCTGTTCCCCAGGCAAAGCTCGCTTTTCAGTGTCCAGTTGGCCCGAAATGAATAAAGGCAGGCCATTTTCGCTCGCTTCAATCTTCAAAAATGATTCTTTCGACAATAACCTTGGCGGAATAGTTGCTTGCTTGAGATTTGATCTCACAGGTAGGACTCTATTGGCTCTTGGTATCCCCTGCAACATTTTGTCATCTACCTGAAATGTGGCAGGATCGAAATTGGTAGGCGTAATACCGTCAGGTTTTTGAGGCTTGGTTTGTTGAGCAAAAGCAGTTTGCGTAAAAACCAGCAAAGACAATAACAGCAGAAAAGATTTAAAATTTTGCATTTGTTCAGAGTTAAAATTGCACGTAGCAGTTAAATAATTTATTTGGATGGCTTGACTGTTTCCATCAGTGACTTATAAAAGTCCATCATTTTGACTTCAGGAAGCGGGCGTTGGTCACTCCAGCTGATGAAGTTCTCCGATTCGCCGTCCACCATTCTGATGAAATAATAGATATTCCCGGGTTGATTAAATATGAGCTCCTTAAAACCAAGGGTTTCATAATCCATGTATATTGATTCAGCCTTTTTCTTTTTGACCTTATCCATTTCTTCCAGCTGCCCCGGAGAAGGCACTTTAAAAAGTTGCCCGTTTTCCAACAACAAATATTCATTGACCATGCCGGTAAAACCTCCTCCACTGCCGAAATAGAGTTGTTTTTCCGGAAGATTATCAATGGTGTAGGTGGTTGTTTTACATGAAAAAATGAGGAAAGTTGCCAGAACTAACAAAATTGCCAACGGTGATGTGTTTCTCATGGTAATCAAATTGAGGGTTTAATAATGATGTAAATATAGGGAATAAAAATGCTTAAATGATTGAATGCGTGAATGCATGAATTTGTTGTTAATTGGACGAATTCTACTAAAACAATGTTTTAAGTCAGTAATTGAAAAAACTCATCTATGGGTCAAAGGCCAATATATTCTTAACCACAGGGAGCACTGAGAAGGCACAGTGAACACTGAGGTCTAACGCATGCTACTTGAACGATTTGAACTACTTGAACTTCATTTCTTACTTCAAACAATCCTCATTAATTCCCAAAACATATTTCTCAACCACCCCAATCTGTGGAGCTGTTTCGGAACCTTGAAAACCGTTGATGGCTTCATCCGTCAGATTTTTACGAGCAAGTTCCGTCAACTGCTTCGCCAATGGAATGTAGGACCAGTGCCATCGTTCTTCTTCATAACCGTGTGGACGTTCAGATCCTTTCGCTGTATAAGGCTGGCAAAAGCCAAAAGATGGTCCGTTTGTGACGAGCCACTGGTAAATTTCAGCACCTTTCCCTTCCTTAAAATATTCATTGGTGAAATTATTGAGATCAAGATCTGTACCCCAATGATGTCGGGAGGTACCAGGCATAGAACTGTACAACAAAATTCTCAATGCCCTTGTCTTTGGGTCCGGGTATTTCTCTGCAGCATTGGCACCTTCTTCAATCAATCGGCTTCCCGTCCATTTACCTTCCCAGATGGATTTCTGATGTTCAAAATTCCTGGTAGCTGACCTGATGATCAGTTTAATTCCGTCCGAAGCAGCAGCATCTGCCATACTTTTAAAAGCTTCCCAGGTTTCTTTATGTAAATAATAGACCCTTGCCCCATCGGTATATGCCGGGTCAACTTTTACAAAAGCGTGGTGTTTAGATGGTTGAAAATATCCCCGTAAATAATCCAGGGTAAAGGTAGTATCGATCTCGATTAAGTCTTGAGCAATCTCTTTCTGTTCAGGAGTGGTCTCAGCTGGCTTAGCGGACGGACCAGTACAGGAAAAAGACGCGAAGACGAATAAACACAGGGATGGTAATAACCAGTTCATTTGTATTGGTTTGTTTAAAATATGTTTGAATTATAGGTCATTTGAAATGAACAATTTTTCCATTAGAATAATTTTGAGGCAAAAAGGGATAACTGGAAAAATGGATTATTGGATTAGGTAAATCTTTTTTCATTAATCCAACTTTCCTTTTCATTCACTTTCCTCTCTATGAACCTGGAATAAAGTTGCCATTTTTTCAAAACTTTCCAATTAAATTTCACAACATACCCATAGTAAATTATGGAAGAGCCGAAATTTATAACAAACATTGAAACAAACTCCCTAACTTTGCGGCCATTAACAAAAAATTAAAGCTTAGGAAAGTCTATGTTTCCGGAATACGATGTAATAGTAGTAGGTGCTGGTCATGCTGGGTGTGAGGCGGCTGTGGCGGCAGGTAACATGGGGGCAAAGGTAATGCTCGCCACCATGAATATGAACACTATCGCCCAGATGTCCTGTAATCCTGCCATGGGTGGTGTAGCAAAAGGGCAGATCGTGCGAGAGGTAGATGCGCTTGGAGGATATTCAGGAATAGTCACCGACCATACCATGATTCAGTTCAGGATGCTGAACCTTTCCAAAGGCCCGGCTATGTGGAGCCCGCGTGCCCAAAGTGACCGTATGAGGTTTGCAGAAAAATGGCGACTCATGCTGGAAGCCCACCCCAATATTGACTTCTGGCAGGAGATGGTCACCGGGATCATAGTTAAAGACAATCGTGCCTGTGGTGTGTATACCGGACTAGGTCTTGAGATTCCTGCTAAAACCGTCGTTTTGACCAACGGGACTTTCCTGAATGGTATCATCCATATCGGAGAGAAACAATTCAGTGGTGGACGTGCCGGGGAAAAAGCCGCCAGAGGAATTACCGGACAATTGGAAGACCTTGGATTTGAATCTGGAAGAATGAAGACCGGAACACCTCCCCGTATTGACGGAAGATCACTCGATTGGGATAAAATGGAAGTGCAACCGGGCGATGAAGATCCAGGTAGATTTTCGTACACCGAAACTCCAAAATTAACCAAGCAACTACCCTGTCATATCACCTACACCAACCAAAAGGTGCACGATTTGCTGAGAACCGGATTCGACAGGTCTCCTATGTTTAACGGAAGGATTCGTGGCGTTGGACCAAGGTATTGTCCGTCCATCGAAGATAAGATCGATCGGTTTGCGGAAAGGGATCGTCACCAGTTATTTGTAGAACCGGAAGGGGAAAAAACGGTGGAGATCTATGTTAACGGATTTTCTTCCTCCCTGCCGGAAGATGTTCAATATAAAGCCTTACAAATGATCCCCGGATTCGAGAACGCTAAAATGTTCCGCCCGGGATATGCCATAGAATATGATTACTTCCCTCCGACCCAGTTGAAAATGAGTCTCGAAACTCATTTGATCAACAATTTATTTTTCGCCGGTCAGATCAATGGGACTACCGGATATGAAGAAGCTGCCAGTCAGGGATTAATGGCGGGGATCAATTCCGTATTGAAGATCCGGGAAGAAGATCCATTTATTCTCAAACGGTCTGAAGCCTACATAGGCGTATTGATCGATGATCTTGTAAACAAAGGTACCAATGAGCCTTACCGCATGTTCACTTCACGTGCGGAATACAGAATTTTACTGCGTCAGGATAATGCAGATATCAGACTCACACCCTTGGCCCAAAACCTGGGTATTCGTGGGACTGAGGAACGTATGCTGCATGTAGAGGAAAAAGTTCAGGCTTCTGAAGAAATTCAAAAATTTCTGCGAAATCTGAGTGTTACTCCTGATCAGTTGAACAACTTTTTAGCGTCCAAAAATTCTGCACCTCTAAAGCAAAAGCTGAAATTACACCGGGTTTTATCAAGACCGCACATCAACCTTTCCGAAGTACGGGAGGTCTTGCCGGAAGTGGATACCTTCCTGGAAAAATACGATAAGGAGAAGATCGAACAAGCGGAGATCCATCTCAAATATGAAGGATATATTCAAAAAGAGCAGGAAATGGTGGAGAAAATGAATCGCCTGGAAACGGTTGCCATCAAAGAAGGTTTTGATTTCAACAGCTTGCCTTCTCTTTCAGCTGAAGCCCGGGAAAAATTATCAAAACAACGCCCACAGACCATTGGTCAGGCCAGTCGTATCAGTGGCGTTTCTCCGGCGGATATTTCTGTTTTGCTCATTCATATGGGGAGGTAGGATTGTATGCAAAAACTCGGAGGTTTCCTATAAATTAAAAATTCACCGCATTCCTGGTATTCCCCTCCAGGAAACCCTGGATATTTAGTAGGGTTTCCTGCATCAGCCTTTCCCTTGCTTCTTTACTCGCCCATGCCACGTGCGGTGTGATCAGGCAATTTTCGACTCCTGTCAAAATATGATTATCAGCAGGAGGTTCTGCTGAAAGAACATCCAGGGCAGCACCGGCAATTTGTCCGGACTCCAGAGCACTTTTCAGGTCTTGTTCATTAATAAACCCTCCCCTGGCAGTATTGATCAGGAAGGCCGAAGGTTTCATCATTTCCAAAAGTTGAGTGTTAATCAGCCCTGCATTTTCTTTGGTCAAAGGAGCATGAAGACTAACAAAATCACTTTCTCTGAAAAGCTGATCACCTTCCACAAAAGTCATCCCCTCCATTTTATCACGCTCCGGATGCTTATGTTTGGCAATGACTTTCATTCCAAAAGCAAGTGCAATTTTAGCGACTGCCTGCCCAATTCTTCCAAACCCATATATTCCCATTGTTTTTCCTGATAATTCATTAATGGTTCCCAGAGTATAAGAAAAGTCTTCATACTGGCTCCAATCTCCCCGGCTTACACTTTCATGATGAGCCCTAACATGATTGGTGAATTCAAGCATTAATGCAAAAACATGCTGGGCCACACTCTCAGAAGAATAGCCTTTAACATTACAAACCGGAATGTTCTTTTCCCTGGCGGCCTCAATGTCGATATTATTGAACCCGGTAGCTAAAACGCAAATACACCTCAGGGCCGGAAGTTGATCCATCAATTCCCGTGTGACTTCGACCTTGTTTACTACAAGCACCTCTGCATGCTTCGCTCTTTCAAGCACTTCGGCCTGCGGAGTTCGATCAAAAATGGTAACCTGTCCAAGATTGTTGAAAGCATCCCAGGTGAGATCTCCGGGGTTTAGCGTATATCCGTCGAGGATGACGATGTTGGTCTTGTTTTCCAAAATAATAGATTTTTCTAACTCTTGCCGACACGAGCCATGATCAGGTCTTTGGCAATTTCCAGGATGATATGTTCGTCCGAGCTTTCTGCTACTAAACGGTCAGTAGTAATGAGTTCCGTGAAATATTTATCCTGACTAAAGGTGTTGACAAATTCACTATTGAAATAAAAAAACACATTATCAAACTCCGAACAGCCAAGTAACTGATAGGCATCTTCCCTCGGGTCAAAGACAATGGCCAGATAATTCTTTTTTCCATTTTCATAAGCTAACATAAGCAGGTTTGGGAAGTCGAAATAAGGAGCATTCCAATATCCAAAAAGATTGGCTTCAAATAGCGGATAGAAGTAATAATTGGCATTGAGCCCGTGCTCCGAAAAAAGCTTCTGCAGTTTTTTCAGTTTTTCCTCCATTTTGAAAAGCGGAATATCCTCTTCCCTAAGCTGTTTATAATCTTTCCAATTGCGGGTATTCAGATCAAAATAATCCACATCTCCTATCCTGAGCTTGTAATCAAACCGGGAATTTCCCGGAACCACATAGCCAGGGTAAAACAATTCAAAGTCATTATTCATACAGAAAATGATCTCCAGCAGAACCGTAAAAAGCCCCAGGCTGTATTTACTGTAATCATAATCATAGACGCCAAGAATACTTGCTGCACTCTTATCTCCTAAATCAAAAAAACTAAATGCTACCAATTTATCTCCGTCATAAACCAGCGTCTCATAGGTATTAAAAACATTTCCCTCAAAACCCTCATGCAGGGAATCTTCCAATGTAGGAGCCAGCTGACCGGGAAAGTCCTTTTTATATTTCTGGTAAAGTGCTTCTTTTTCTTCCGTGATTTCTGCGGGCTGAAACCTTATTTCAAAAGCCTCATAGTTGCGTCGGATGAGTTTCCTAAGGCTTTTGCTGAAGGTATAATTTTTCAATGACAACCTCACCCAGATGGCAGAATAAAATTGATCGCGGAAACATAAAAAATGTGTTGTAAAAATACTTTGCCCCATACGATACCAGCCATTGGCCAGGTATGCGTCCAATTCTTCCGGTGACAGACTTTCAGGGTAACGCTTTTCTCCAAACATTAAATGATATACAATTATATTTAGTTAATCAGCAAGCCTTCAAAATCAGGCTAAGGCTGAGGCTGAGGAAAACATACTGATTCAGTAAACATTCTTACAAGCCCCAAAAAAGAAATAATACCTATTTTCTGAGTAGGGCTTACAAACCTTAGCCTTCTCCTTGGCCTAAATTCAGCTATGCTGAATAATTACAATTTTTGTGTGACTATCTCCCGAACAACAAAAACCTAAATAACGTTCATTGGTCCGCATAATATTTAGGTGCCCGAAAATAGTCGGCTGCAAATGGCAAATTTAACAGGCTCTAATTTATTCGATTCCTCCAATATTGGAACAAATCAAAATGTTTTTTTTGAAAAATCATACAACGGCCCGCCTTTGGAAAATAATTTGTCGACCTTTTGGACCACTGCTTCATCCGGGATCAACGGGGGAGCATGATGAGGTTTAGTTCTTGCATCAATGATCAAAGACCCCAGGCACCCCCAATGCTTATCCCGCGTAAACGGAGAAATTCCATGAATATCATCCGCTGGATTGGCCCTTGTAAAAGTAGCCCAGAGGAAATTATTAAGATTTGCCGACACAAATGAGCTGTCATCAACGAGCAAAATCAAAGGCACCTCATCCAGGTTATAGCGAACCAATTGCCTGCTGAGAGTATGCATATCATGGGGTACATTCTTATTATTAAATTCAGGTCCCTGGATGCATAATATTCCGGGCTGGACAAAACGAGGTTTGCTGAATCCTTCCCGCAAGATAAAATCCTCCGGTAATTCCGCTTTAAGGTTTCTTCGTTTTGGCCCGGCAGCTGCAATGATCACCTTGGAACCGGCATTCCATCCACTTCCTGAATAATCCAGGGTATCGATGGTCGTTTTGGTTTGAAAATGCAGATCTCTTCGCCAGTCAACCCTTTCGAGCACATGGTTGAAGAAATTTGAAATATCATGTGTATTCAAGTTGGGGATTTCCGGATCTTTTGCTGCAATAAACAGAAATTTTGCCAATGAAGTCTGCCCGCTTCCAATGATCCTGTTGGCCTGAGTAAGGATCTCTTCCGGCACAACTTCTCTTTCCCGGAAAGGCATATACCGTTCGCTGCCGATTGCCAGCAATAAGGGATGGACCCCTGCAGCATCAACGGCATGGATCTCCTGCACTCCGGGAAATTCCTGTGGTCCCAATTCTTCAACCAGTTTATGGATGAGGTATCCGAAACTGGTATCTTCTGCCGGAGGGCGACCAACAACCGTAAAATGCCAGATGGCATCTTTTCTGTGATAGACTTTATCCACCTTCATGACCGGAAAGTCGTGTGTCAAACTATAATACCCCAAATGATCCCCAAATGGACCTTCAGGCTTCTGAAGTTGCTTATCGATAATTCCGGTAATGACGAAATCAGCATCAGCGGAAATATAATATCCGTTTCTTTTAATATACCCAAACCTTCTGTTGGCCAGCAGCCCCGCAAATATTACCTCGGAAAGATCCTCAGGTAATGGCATGATAGAGGAGAAAGTATGTGCCGGCGGTCCTCCCACAAAAATGGAGGCACGGAAAGGTTCATCACTGTTGAGGTATTGAGTGTGGTGATTACCGATCCCTCTGTGTAACTGGTAGTGCAAGCCTATTTCTTCATTGGGTATGTAATCGTTCCCGGATAGCTGGATCCTGTACATACCTATGTTGGAATGCATGATCTTGGAACTACCCGGAGGCATGGTAAAAACTTGTGGCAGGGTGATAAAAGCTCCGCCATCATCCGGCCATGATTTCACTTGTGGAAGTTGGTCAATTGTTGTCAATCCGTGCATCACCGGGGAAATTAACCGCCGTTTCTTAGGCAGAGAATTCAAGGCGGTAAAAGGAGCGCCCAAATAACGCAGGGGCTTTTTTAAAACCCTGGTCGGATCCACTTTCAATTCAATGATCCGCTTAACTTTTTCGATGGAATGCCTGAAGATAAAATCCGTTTGTTCAGGAGTACCATAAAGATTTGAAACAGCCTGAAAAGGACTTCCCTTGACATTTTCAAACAAGATTGCCGGACCTCCTGCATCGAAAATCCTTCTATGGATTTCCGCCATCTCCAGATCCGGATCAACTTCTGTTTTGATCCTTAAAAGTTTTCCGTGTTTTTCAAGATCCTTAACACAAGCTCTCAAACTTGAATGTCCTTTTTTAAGCATGTCCGATTCTTCAAATTTTAAACTTTAATAAAAATCTTCTTCCGATACAACCACAGCAAAATGAGCCAAAAAACGAAGATATGTGCCAGGGCAAAGAAAAGGGAGCCATTCATAGCTCCGAATACTGGTTTAAACCATTCAGAATAAATATAGTTGTATGCATTTCGCTGATTTCCGTCGGAACCGGTTATTTTAATCAGGAAGTAGACCTTCACCCAGACGATAGACAATATGTATACAAACAGGGCATTACTTCCGAATACTTCAAACGGGAATGTCCAGAACCTCCATTTTTTCATATCGATCACCCAATATAATAATGCCAGAACCAACATGGCTATCCCACCTGTGTACAACACAAATGAGCTGGTCCAAAGTGATTTATTGATCGGGAACCAGTTGTTCCATATCAAAGCGAGAACGATAGCTCCCACTCCACCCAGAACTATCTGTTTCAAGGCCAAAGTTGCGGATGGAGTATTCTTTAAAATGCGGCCGGTAAAATACCCCATAACCACAGTAACAATTGCCGGGAGGGTACTCAATAAACCTTCCGGATCAAATGGAATACCCTTTCCATGCCACATATGATTTGCACCTAAAACTGCAAGGTCAATTTTTCGAACCAAATTACCTTCGAGATCGTAATAGCCGGAATCAACCCCAAACCTCAGTAATGCCCAATATCCCAACAAAATAGCAACCGCCGTAATAGCTAAATTACGAAGGTTGGGAATGGCCAGACATAACAGTGACCCAAATCCATAAGCCAGAGCGATTCTCGGCAGGACTCCCAAAATGCGAAGTTCTCCAAGACTCTTGTTTACAAATGGGAAGAAGTTGAGTAATAATCCTATCACAAAAATGATCAGGGTTCTTTTGATAATTTTCCTTACAGCTTTCGAGTTGAGTTTATGATCAAACTTCCCTAAGGAGAACCAGGCCGATACCCCTACAATGAAAACAAAAAAAGGAAAAACGAGGTCAGTCGGTGTGCATCCGTGCCAGTCGGCATGTAATAAGGGTGGGTAAACATGGGACCAGCTTCCGGGAGTATTGACCAGTATCATACCTGCAATAGTTGCTCCACGGAAAACATCCAGTGATTTTAAACGCATATTCTTCGCTGTTTTGATTGCTTCAAATATAGCAATTATTCCACCGGAGGACGTGTCATTAATGTATCAAAATGTTCGAAGATCAGACTTTCACAAAATCCGATAAAATCTTTTGAGGCCATCTTCGCATTCCGGACTTGAGCTTCCAGTAACTTTTGCTCTTCTACGGGCAGATGCGCCTGATCCATAATTTCAGGGAGTTCGACCTGAAGGAACCTTAAAAAAAGTAGTTGTTTCTGGACTGCGATAGAACTCTTGTCGGGATCTGGATGGATAAGAACTTCTTTTGCTCTCTTGAAATGTTCCGGAACCACACTTAGTGCCGAAGACACTTTTTGCAGGTTTTTTAAAGTATCCGTAGAATTATTAAGTAATGCTTTGAAGTGCCCGGTAACATCAAATGCGGAAGGATCCTGAAAAAAATTATCCCAATATTGCTGTTGCTCTCTTAATACAAGCAGTTCATTCTGCCAAATTTCCAGCGAAACGGATTCCAGTTTTGAAGAATCAAGTGCCAGAAGTTTGTGTTCGAAAGATTTTAAAAAATCAAGATATATGCGGATAGAATCAGCTCCGTTGATAGCCAGCAAAGGACCTGGATTGATCCAATTACTGAAATGTTCCGTCTGTTCAGTCTGGTAATCAACCAGGATATTTTTCAGCTTTCTCTTTTCACTGCAACCTGATAATAAAATCACCATCAGTGTCAGCAGGAGAAATCGGGAAATGGTGTTCATTTTTTTATTTTAACAGCATTATCATAAGTCCAGGTTACGGATCGTTGTCATGGCTAATTGATAAGCTTTTTCGAGTTGCTCTTGAGGAGTCAGGTCTGTATTATCGATCACAACGGCATCGTCAGCTTGTCGCAACGGACTATCTTCCCTGGTAGAATCAATATGATCACGCTCCTGAAGGTTTGCCTTCACTTCTTCGAGGGAAGCGCGTAAACCCTTTTGTTCAAGTTCCCGGAAACGCCGGCGAGCCCTTTCCTCAACGGAAGCGGTCAGGAAAATTTTAAGTTCTGCATCGGGAAAAACGACGGTACCAATATCTCTTCCATCCATCACAATACCTTTTGAAACACCAATGGCTCTTTGCTGCCTTACCAGGAATCGTCTGACCTCCGGGATGGCTGAAACGGGGCTGACTTTTTCGGAAACATACATTTTCTTCAATTCCAGCTCGACGTTCTCACCATTCAACATAGTGATGTTTTCTTCACTGGAAGTATCGATTTGAATAGTTATTTCTTCGAGTGCATTTTGGACTGCCTCAGGATCTTGGATATCGATGTCATTTTGAATAAAATAAAGCGTCGTCGCCCTGTACATAGCTCCTGAGCTAATGTATGTATAACCAAGTTTTGCTGCTAATTCCTTGGCCATGGTCGTTTTTCCGCAGGAGGAATGCCCGTCGATCGCGATAATAATCTTTTGCATTGGAATAAATTTGGGCGGTAAAGATAACCTGGTGAAATCGAAATTTATAATTGTCCAAAACTAAATTTTAATCAATCTTCCAGGACCATTTCCCAAAGCGTTTCAAAGGGAATTATCTCGAGTCCGCTATATTTTGCCCGATAATAGAAGTGTCTGTTTCTCAACCTGCTGTAATACTTATCTGCTAGTCTCATATCTTCCAATTGATAGTTCGCTTTTTTTAGGATAGATAACAATTTGATGAATTGAATCACACGATAGAAATCATTCTTGTCTAATTTGTGATTAGCCGTATAATTGAGGCGGTTGATCATTTCATTGGCCAGGTCGTACTTCTTCTGCTTGATTTGGTTTAGTGCAATGAGGATATTTTTGAGCACTTCATAGTTTCGCATTTTTTTGGAAAAATCCACTGGGCTATAAAGGTATTCCTCCAAAGAGAACCCGGGTTGACTGACCTGTTTGAAAAGGATTTTATCAAAGTTTTTCATATCCAGGATATAATGGATATATGCGTTAAAAAGTTTCCATTTTTCTTTTTCGTTAGGTTCCAGTTTTTTGAAGGAATTATTTGAAATGATATTATTGAATATCGCGAATGCTTGAAAATAATTTCGTGAATGAATAGCCAGTAACAAATAGATCTCCATAAATTCAAACCACTCTTCCGTATCACGGGGGATCTTTGGCAGGCATTCTTCCGTATGTCTCTTCCCTCTGGAATAATCCTGGAGATGAAGAAAAGCCAGCATCTTTTTTATATAAAAGTTATAGATGCTTTTTTTCGGGAAGAATTTTTCATGGTTCAACAGGTATTGCTCCGCCTGGATACACACCTCAACAATAGCATCATAATCTGCCTCCATTTCATATCTGATGATCCATGCCATGAACATATTATTAAAAATGGCGGGAGAGTCATGCAATTCGGAAAGCAAAACCATTTCCTGGCAAATATCTTCGAGGGACTCCGGAAGATGTTCTGGTTTAGAGGTAACAGCAGAAGACAACAATATGGTGTGCTGTAATAGTTCTTTTGACCTTTTTTCCTTTTCAAATAGTTCCTCAAATTGCCTTTCCATCTGCAGGTATTTTTCAAAGGTTTTGACATCCTCCTTCCTTACGGCATGAGTTCTAAGCTCCCTCAGACAATTGAGCGTAATTTCTGTGAATTTGAATTTAAGTGAAATATTCAGGAGTTGTTTGGTTAGAGACTCAGCAATGAGTACGGCATCATTAGCCATCAGGATTTTAATTTGAGCCCACTCTTTATGACAATTAAAATAAGTTCTGTCATACCCGGATGACAAAGGTTGATTAGGTTCAATCAGGAAAATGGTATTCAATAATCTTTGCCTGAACCGGCTTTTTAATTTTCTGTATTTAGGATCCTGCGGGGTGCTGTCGTAGAGGTATTGCGCAGCATCACGATCATTCTTGAATTTGTTTCCGGTAATACCGTCAAAGAACTCATTGATCTTACTTTGTTTATTGAGCACATATTCGTCCAGGACTTCCAGTTTCACAACCTTTTTCCTGGTAACAATTTTCGTTATTTCTTTCAGCTTTTTCATGCCGTATTTTTGCAGAATTAAAATAAAGGGGCAGATATAGTCAAATACCTGAAACAGGGAAATACAATTGTTCGCAAATCATTGGAAAAGCGAAAATAGATTTTCGCTATAAGTTCATTTTTTTTTAGGATAAATCCAAAAATGTGACACAACAAATCATTAAAAAGAAAAAGCTTCACACAGCACATGGCTGTATGAAGCTTTTTTATTCCTCACGCAATAAGATGCGCAGATTATTAATACTTAATACTCATCTTCGTTAAAGAGAAAATCGTCTTTTCTCGGATAATCCGGCCAAATGTCCTCCATATTCTCATAAATCTCTCCTTCATCTTCCATTTCCTGAAGATTTTCGATCACCTCCAAGGGTGCTCCGGAACGAATGGCATAATCGATCAATTCATCCCTCGTGGCTGGCCACGGGGCATCTTCAAGATGATAAGCTAACTCTAATGTCCAATACATATTTCAAATAAATAAATTATAAAAATCCCTGAATTTTCGGCAAAAGTAAGCATTTTGTTCCATTAAGTCAACCCTATAAAAAATATTTTTTTAACTACCTGATAATGAATAGTTTATGCAAAAAAATTAAAGCTCTTCCTTTAACCAAACAATAGTTCGTCTAAAGGATTAATACTTTCGATTATCTCCTTAAAATATGGATAGTAAAAGTAGTATTTCAGAAAAAATTCCAGTCTGCCTGAAATGAGTTTCTCAGGTGAGCTAAGATCAGAATTTTGAAAAACTAATTGAATGGTTTAGAAAGCTAAACGAAATAAAAATTGGCGGAAATTTTTCTATTTATAAGTACCAATAATTTCGAAATCCGAATTTTTGAATTCTTTGGGAATCCAACCAATTTCTGTGGAATTTACCGGACCCGTAGGATCACAAATATAATAGTTCCTTCCACGGAACCTGATTACGTCTCCACCCTTTTCCGGTGAAAAGGCAACGGCAATGGTGAGGTGATCAGGATAGGCAATAATCAACATCGGTAAATCAAGTAATTCCTTTACAAGGCTGTAAAACAATGCTGATCGATCCTCGCAGTCTGAAAAGGGATAATGAAATACCTCTTCTGCTATCATGGGTTTACTATCCCCGAAATACTCCTGGTCTTTTTTATACCTAAAAGATGATCTTGTAAATGCAACCAGAAACTCCAATGCTTCAGCTTCACTTTTCCCTTTGAGAAATACCCTTAACTGAGGGATTAAGGACCTTTCCACCGTTTCAGAAAATGGAACTTCCAGGTATTCGTTTTCAGCAAATATTGGGTAATCATCCATCAACAACTTGATACGTTTATCAACCTGAATATCTATCTGGTATTTTTGACCTTTGAAATTAAACGTAAAACTCCTGGTCTCCTGATTAGGATGAAATCGAGGCAGGCTTTGAAGGTAAAATGAAAAAGCCACTCCATTTGGCCCCGGTGTGAAATTCAACATATAGATTCCCTGACGTAATCTTTTTTTCATGCCAATACCCGTAAGATTAACGAAGGTTTTCCCATCATCATCAATCATGGGTATCTCAAACAATTCATCTTCCGTAAAGACGTATACAAATACATTGGAGCCACTATAGGCGAGCCTGGTATTCCAACCTTTTTTGGATAAAAGAAACCAGGTGGTTAATTCTACCTGAGTTTGTGATTCAACTGAATAGAATTCCCTGACAGCCGCTTTCATAAGTTTGTAATACAACCAATCGTTAAGGTTGAAAGCCTGCTTGTATTTATCGAGTTCATCAAGTATCACGTAAAAAGAAGATCTTTCAAGTCTTTTGTAATAATTGACCATACTTTGTTCCTGCACTGCTCCGGAATACCTGATATCCATGTCACTATGGAAACGGAGAGGAATTTTCTCTCCATAAAAATTCACCACAACGGTTTCAATGAAATCATCTTTCACGTCCGTTTGATGGTTTAAATCAGAGGAAGCAGTTACGGAAACGAGTGGCAGCATGATTGCCAAAAAACTGAGGATAATCTTATTTTTCACGGTCTTAACATTAAAAATAAAAAAAGCGCATCTCAACAAACTTAGTTAAGATACGCTTTTAATTGCAAATTTATTATCCTAAAAAGCTAAATAAGCGACTATAAAATGAGCATTGAGTCGCCATAGCTGTAAAATCTGTACTTTTCTTTGATGGCTTGTTCGTACGCTTCTCTCATCAATTCAACCCCTCCAAAGGCAGAAATCATGATGAACAAACTAGACTTAGGAAGGTGGAAATTAGTGATCATACTGTCCGCAATGGTAAAGTCGTAAGGAGGATAAATGAACTTATTAGTCCAGCCTTCTGCTTTCTTGAGCATCGAAGTAGCTGAAATGGCTGTCTCGATGGAACGCATGGAAGTTGTACCTACAGAACATACTTTAAAGCCGTCGGCTTTCGCACTGTTAACCGTATTGGCAGCGTCTTCGGTAATCTGAAAATACTCCGCATCCATTTTGTGTTTGGAAAGATCCTCCACTTCAATAGAACGGAAAGTTCCCAAACCAATATGCAGAGTGATCTCAGAAAATTCAATTCCTTTTATTTCCAGTCGTTTCAACAACTCACGGCTGAAGTGAAGCCCTGCCGTAGGAGCAGCAACTGCACCAGTCTCTTTAGCATAAACTGTCTGATAACGCTCTTTATCGATGGGTTCAACCGGACGGTTGATGTATTTTGGAAGAGGAGTATTACCCAACAGGTCAAGGTCGTTACGGAATTCCTCTTCTGAATTATCATACAGAAATCTGATCGTCCTTCCTCTTGATGTTGTATTGTCAACTACTTCAGCAACCAGCACATCGTTGTCGTCCGCATCAGTGAAATACAACTTATTACCCACACGGATCTTTCTGGCAGGATCTACTAATACATCCCAGAGACGAGCCTCCTTATTGAGCTCACGCAGTAGGAATACTTCGATCTGAGCACCGGTTTTTTCTTTTCTTCCGAATAAACGAGCCGGGTATACTTTTGTGTTGTTGAAGATCATTACATCTCCTTCATCAAAGTATTCCAGCAAGTCTTTGAATATCTTATGCTCGATTTTTCCACTTTCTCTATGAACAACCATCATTCGTGCTTCGTCACGATTTTCCGATGGATATTGGGCAATGAGTTTCTGAGGTAAATTAAAGTTGAACTGTGACAGCTTTGACCGCATTACTTATTTTATTTTTTAAAATGATGTGCAAAGATAAAAATTGGCAGATAAAAAAGGACATTTCATCTAATCATTTGACCCTTTTTTCGCATTCGTATTAACTTCGCCAAAGCTCGAAATGTTTAATTATGGGTACAATTTTAAAAATAATCCGCGAAGCGGTCATGCAGGCTTTCCAGCAACTTAATGGAAATAAGCTTCGCTCCTTTCTTTCTTTATTGGGTATTTCCATAGGGATATTCAGTATTATCGGAGTCCTTTCAGCCGTTGATTCCCTCGAGGATAACGTGAAGGGAAGTCTCGACAAACTTGGCGATGATGTAGTCTATGTAACCAAATGGCCATGGGCAGATACGGGTGGTGACTGGTGGAAATATCTCAAAAGACCGGAACCTACTTTTTCGGACTATGAAATAATCAAAGAAAAAGTACACCTTGCAGAAACGGCTTCTTACGCCCTCAATATTGGTTTCAAGACCATTAAACATCATTCGAGCAGTATTGATGATTCATTCCTGGCTGCTATTTCTCTGGAATATGGTGATATGACCGGACTTAGTCTTGAAAAGGGTCGTTATTTTTCTCCATCTGAGTACAACCGTGGAGCCAATAAAATCCTTTTAGGTAATAATATTGCCACCAATTTATTCGGGCCTATCGAACCCATTGGACGGGAGGTCAAAATAGACGGTAGGAAATTCGAGGTCATCGGAGTTATTGAAAAATCCGGAGAAGCCCTGATCAATATCATGGATTATGATGAAGCGATGTTGATCACCTACCCGACTGCAGCCAAATTGGTGAACGTAAAATCAACACGCCATTTTGGTTCCAATATTTCAGTAAAAGCAAAAGAGGGAGTTGCACTGGAAGACCTGAAAGATGAGATCAAGGGAGTAGTAAGGGCGAATCACAGATTAAAGCCACGGGCTGATGATGACTTTTCTCTCAATCAAATGTCCATGCTGGCATCAATGCTGGATAATTTTTTTGTAGTCCTGAATATTTTGGGAATCGTGATCGGTATCTTTTCATTCCTTATCGGAGGGGTAAGTGTTGCGAATATCATGTTCGTTTCCGTAAAAGAGCGTACTTCTATCATAGGAGTCAAAAAAGCTCTTGGAGCCAAAAAACGTATCATACTACTCGAGTTCCTGATTGAATCCACCATCCTTTGTATTATCGGAGGAATCATTGGTATGTTCATTATCCAGGTTGCTACGATGATACTTACCAAAGTACTCGAGTTTGAAATGTATATGGACATGGGTAATATCTTACTCGGCCTTGGTGCGTCTGTTTTTGTGGGCATTATTTCCGGATTTGTTCCTGCCCTACAGGCAGCGAATATGGATCCGGTAGAAGCCATGAGAAAATAAAATTACCGTTTGACATTGTCTGCTTAGGGAGTTAATTCCCCTAAGCAGACAAGAGTCAGTTTTACTCCTCTCCAGACATTCAGTTCCTGATCAACACAATTTCACCATTGTAATCCAGGGTTTCCCCATTCAGGGTTTCAACTTTTGCATAATACACATATACTCCCACTCCCATTGGCTTACCATTGAATAACCCATCCCATCCGGAAAATTCATCATTAGGAATAAAGTCTTTCTGACTAAAAACAAGATTCCCCCACCGGTCGAAATATATCCAGTAATTGTATCTTACCAACCTGGCTTCCTGCAAAAATTGTGAAATAATCATTAATGCCATCTCCATTCGGGGAAAAGGCTGTGGGTATATAAACATCGATCCGCTGATCGACAAAAACAGTCAATTGGGCATCCACCCAACAACTATCTTTGGTTAGCATCGACACAGTAAAGGCGGTTGTTTCTTCAGGAAATGCCAAAGGTTCATAACAATCCCAGCAGGAAAGAAACGGAGAGCCCTCCCAATGGACAGCAACAGGGTCAAAATTGGCATATGTCTCCAAAAGAATAGTATCTCCTGCCATGATTCGGGGATCTTCTAAAATGATGTCAACATCCAGTTCTCTATCAATCTCTATTTTTTCATACTGCTCAATGCAACCAAAAGCATCCTCAATCAAGAGATTCTGGGAAGAGGGAGATTCTACCAAAAATTTAGGCTCAGACTGAAATTGATTATTAGCAAGACTATAAAGATATGGTGGGGTGCCTCCTGTTACAGATAATACGTTTAAAAACGCCTGGCCTGGATTTTTACAATCTAATTGAGTTTCCCAGATAGCCTTTATGGGTTTAGGTTGTTCTATCCGAATAGAATCAGCCGCCATGCAACCAATATCATTCGAAGCCAATACCTGATAATCTCCAGCAGGCAACCCCTCTATGGTGGAATTTTGATCTCCGGTGCTCCAAAACAAATCATACTCCAATTCACTACTACTTACCACAGCTTCAATTATGGCCGTAGAATCACCATGACAAAAAACAGGCTGAATCAATTCAATATTCAGGTTCAAATCCGCAAAAACAACAGTTGTGATTACCATACTATCACAACCATATTCATTCAAAAGGGTATCGCGTATAATGGCATCTTCCGAAATCCATTGACCATTTATGAAAATGCTATCCCCTGAACATAGTTGGTATTTCAACAGGGTTGTATCATTCGGAATATTTTCAACCTGAATCATAAAAACAGAATCCGACTCCCATATCGAACTTCCAAAAATAGTATCCTGATAAATACCCGATTCAGCATAGTTCATCCCATTAAATTCAACGCTCTCATTTTCACAAGTAATAAAATGCAGTGTATCATAAATTATGGGAATTTCAATAACTTCCAACAAAAGCCTCACTATAGAATCACAAAAGGTATTTTCGGAAGTAAGCGTGTCAAGGTATTCTCCTGATTGGTTAAGCAGGTGCCCTCCAAAATAATACTCCTCCCCTTCCGGGATCATTACCAGAAGACTATCCGAAACGGTTTCAATCAATTCAACTTGTAAAAAAATAATGCTATCACACCCATTAACTGCCCCATTAACTAAGGTATCGATATAGTATCCCGAAGAAAAAACTAATTGGTTCGCGAAAGCCATAGTATCTCCAGCGCATAAGTCCATTTGCACATGAGTCATTGCAGGCAGTAATTGGTCGACAATAACAAAGTCATTTCCCTCACAACCATTTTCATCGGTAACAGTAACTGCATATGAACCTGATTGATTTATATTTAGATTAGCACCATTAGTACCATCCGACCAGAGGTAGTTTTCATAATTAACCGTTGTGGCTAAAGTGGAAACTTCCGGATAACAAAAAGCAGTATTGCCGGTAATTTCAACATCGACTTCCGGGTATGCAGCAATACTAATGGAATCTTCGCCAAAACAACTACTACCATTTTGAATAGTCACTGAATAGATGCCAGGTTGTTTAATCCAAATAGAACTTTCTGTTGCTCCTGTTGACCAGAGATAATGATCATAACTGCCTTGTAGCGACAATTCCAATGAATCACCCACACACAAACCCGGCGCCCCTAGAATTTCAGGCATTATGAAGTCTGAAATCTCAACCAAAACAGTATCTGAGCTTGAACAACCGTTAGAATCGATTACAGTTAAATGATAAATTCCGGCATCAGACACTTCCAGTTGAGGATTTGTTGATCCATCCGACCACAAAAAAGAATTATAATTATCATTGGTAAATAATTGGGTAGATCCATCCTCACAAAAGGTTAGCGATCCGGAAATAATTACAGGTGGAATTTCATTAGGTTTGATTTCCATAGATCTTTCCATCCAACAACCGGGTGCAAATTCAATATTTGCCGAATAAATTCCGGGTAGGTCCACATACATGGAATCTCCTGTCATTCCATCTGACCAAATTTGGGAAAGAAAAGAACCATTTAATGTTAGAACAGATGTCTCATTGACACACAAAACTGAATCCCCCAGCATTTGGACTTCCGGAATGGGAATGGATCCAACGTCATATCCTGCAACACCCCAACACCCCTCATCATCTACGGCGGTTACCTCAAAATGTCCTGCTTCCAGGGCAACGATGGAATTCCCGGATTCCCCGGTACTCCAAAAAAACTGTTCAAAATTTCCGGTTACACTCAATACAACTGAATCCCCTTCGCAAACTGCAACAGGTCCGCTAATCTCAGGCACAACAGACGCTGGATTATCTAATGATGATGATATAATGACTTCACAACCACTTTCATCCAAAACGACCACTTGATAGTTTCCTGGATGTAATCCCTCAAAACCCGGGTCTCCCTGAAACTCACCTCCGTTTATACTAAAAACAGGTTGCCCGTAAGTTTCTTCGGTTAATACCTGAATAGCCCCGTCCGGATAAACCGAGCAGGTAGGTTGTAAAACAATCAATTCAACTTCAAAAGGAGGAGGAGCCTGGATATCAACATTTTGGATCCATTGACAACCATTTTCATCTTTAACCTCTAATTCATACATGCCTGCTTCAAGCTGATCAAATAAAGGCGCTGTCTGAAACTCACCACCATCCAAACTAAAAACGTAATCTCCTCCTGATCCTCCCGATAGAAATACAGATATACTTCCAGATTGCATACCCAAACAGGCAGGTGACACCTGATCTACAGATACCTCAAGTGCTCCCGGTTCCTCAATAACCACCTGATCCGTAAATGTGCACCCGTTGGCATCCAAAACAGTAACCAGATAATCACCTGCTGTCAGATTTTCAAACAATGGGTCGTTTTGAAAATCGCTATCAGTAAGTTGGAATAAATATGGTGGAGTTCCACCTGACGCTTGAATAAAGACCTGCCCATCTGCCGAACCATGGCAAGAAAGATGTTCTAGCACAAAATTTGCGTTCAAAATATTGGGCTCCTGGATTAATATTTCCTGTTGAAAAGAACACCCCTCTTCGTCTGTGACGGAAACCGAATACATGCCAGGTGACAAATTACTTTTGAATTCAGCTTGAACACCATCGTTCCACAGAATAGAAAAAGGAGGATTACTCCCTAAAATATCCAAATGAATTACCCCATCCTGCATTCCAAAACAGCTGACATTTTCTGAGTGAACTACAACCTCCAATTCACTACTATTGACAACACTAAACCCTTCCACCTCCCCGGAGGCAAGTGCTACTTTCCAAAAACTCTGGGACATAAACACCTGGTTGGGAAACTTGCAACAGAAACGGGCTTGCCAAAATGGTTACTGGTGATTGTAAAACATCGTCAATACTATAAGTCAACATCCAGGGTGATTCTCCCTCTAAAAAGACTTGAAACGCTACTTCGCTCTCTTCATTGCAAAGAATGGCCTCCCCTTCAAAAAAGACCGTTGGTTTTGGAGTGATTTCAACATACGACTCAAGGGATACCGACCTGCCGCAAGCATCAAAAACCATAAGAAAAATGGAATCTGAATTTTGCGGAATATTTGCCAGGAAAGGATTGGAAGTTCCGTCACTCCACAAAAAATCATAGGGAGGTTGTCCTCCCGAAATCTGAGGCTCAATTACAGCTGTTTCCCCTTCGCATAAACTGACAGGTTCGAGTTCTGCAATCAATAAACTCCCATCATCAACGATAAACGTGGCTGTGGTCGAATAACACGAGCAAGCCGATTCCATTTCCAGAATCAAGGTTTCCTGACCTTCAGTTATCTCATCAGCATAAAAACTCACTGGTAGTTGAACTGAGCTTTGCCCCGGAGCGAAGATTACTGTCGCCGGCAAGGGCTCATAATCCTGTCCGGAACTTGAAGATGAAGCAGGAGAAATCGTAAAGTCCACCGTCAAGGCTGACCCCAAATCCGAATTAAACCGCTGAAATAGAAAGTATGCATCTGTACACCCTTCGTAGGTAAGATTGGTTCCGGTGGAAGGTACTATTGCATCAACCGTGACCGTTTCCCCTGCTTCAAAACTATTGGCTTTCAGGAAGACTGCCGAATCATACTGACCATCCGTAACATCTCCAACTACCAGTTTTATATGATAGGTTTCGCATGGAATTACATTGGCCGAAGCCGTAAACACGGAAGTAAAACCATCAAATTCAACGATGTCTCCCGCAAAAGGGGAATTATCGGGATATGGTCCCGGACAACCATCAATCTGTGAATCATTTACAGGAATATTATCAATATAATAAGTACTATTGGTCAGGTGATTAACATTATTGATAGCCACAAAATCTGCGGAACCCGGAATAAGTGCTATGTTTTCAGCACTATTGGAAAAAGGCCCGTTTATTCCGGGTCCGCTGATAAAAAACCCAAATACATCGTTATATAATGTGTTGACAAAATCACAGTATTCCTCGGATGCAAAAACATATTCAAAAGAAACCTGGTCCGAAGTTGGTGTAAAATCAAACTCCAGAATCGTCACATCCTGAATAGGAATGGCCGGATTGTCAATCATTATTTCAAGATCCGGATCAGAATTATACAGATTAAAATTTGTGGTAAAGTTCGTTTGAGTATTAGGACCGTAGGCATTTAATACACTGCCCGTAGAAAGAATTATCCCCGATTCTACACCAATAGCTTGCCCGCCATTAGAAAATGTTCCAACAGCACCGACTCCTCCTGACACCTGTGCATTCTCAACATCAAAACATCCCCCGGCAATAAACACCTCCTCTGTCAGGAAAACCGCATCGCCGTTAATCTGTGGAATAATGGATTGTGTAAATGCCTGCGGGAAAAACCACACCAGCCAGATAATACTCAAATTAATGAACCTGGTTCTGTACATAATCGGGTAATTCTAATTGGTGACAACACAGTTCAGATACTTCCATTCTCCTGCTGTTTCCATAACAACTGTATATACTCCCGGAGCAAGGTTAAGATCAAACTCTTCCTGATGAAAAACCCCGATATTTGTTTGCCTGTGATCAATGGGGTTACCCGCCTGGTCAACAACCCAAAGCTGAGCGGTTTGAGCCTGATCCAATAAAACCGTAACCTTGAAGGTTCCCTGGTTTGGGTTTGGTAATATTTTGAATTCCAGGACGGCAGAAATTTGCTCCGATTGGATTTCCTGAGTGAGCTCTTCCGTTGAACTAACCACTAAAATTTCCTTTTCCAAAAGGCCAAAACATTCTCCACTATGCGCCCGCATACCAAAATAATACATACCGGGCTCCGACAAGATTACCGTTAACTTGTCTTCCGTTGCTTGCTGAACTTCTACCGCTTGCTGGTCAAAGAACCAGGAAATGCTATCTGGGACAGGCCAGGATATATCAATCAAAACTATTGGATGATTGACAACTCCTTCAACAGGCAACAAAAAATCAGCATCAAAAAAAGCATCCCTGTAAATAATATTGATGGTATCAGAAACAGTGCATCCAAATTCATTTTCTACTGTCACCCAATACTTTCCCTCTTCAGCAATAGATACCGAGGAACTGTCACTTTCAAACCCCTGATCACCCTGCCAATGAAATTGAACACCATCCAGGGAAAAATTATACTGTACACTCTGTCCCAGGCAAATGGTCGTATCAAGCCCCTCGCCTAATTCAATCTCCAAAATTTCCGGTTGTTGCATTTTGAATTTAAACTTATCCGAACAACCACGGGCATCAACGATGGTTACTGCATAAGTGCCGGCACCAACATTTGTTTGCTCTGGCCCAGTATTACCTGTAGACCAAAAGAAGGAATATGGTGGAAGCCCTCCTAAACCATTTACAGAGATCGTACCGTCAAAACTTCCATAACACGTGGGAGGAAGAAACTCCAAAGTGTCGATGGAAATGGGTGCAATGAACTCCAACAAAACCATTTGAGGATAAGTCACCTCACAGGACGTCCCGGGGATTCTAACCTTTATCACATAATAACCAGGCTGAAGTCCTTCAAAAACGGAGGAAACACTCCAGGTTACTCCACCATCAATAGAATATTCATAAGTTTCCTGACCGTCAATAGAGATTGCAATATGCCCGTTATCAACTGTACAATTTTGCGGGTTTTGATATTGCACATCTGTTATTTGGGGAGGAGAATAGCCTTCGATTTCAACAGACCGCTGGATAAAATTACAAGTCCCATCGGCATTGCGGATCCATAGCTTTATTTCCCCCGAAGGAAGGTTATCAAAGAAGAAACTGTTTTGCCAATTCAAACCATTGTCAATGCTGTATTGGTAATCTGCATCCTCCAAAAGAGGCAATACCTGTAAAGAACCATCTTCAGACCAGCAGTCTGTTACCGGTGAAGTAATAATAGAATCAATTTGGGGCAATTGAGGAGCATTGATAAAATGCTCCCCAAGGTTTGCCTCGCAAAGTGTTTGTTCGTTGCTTATCAATAAAAAATAGTTTCCGACGGGAAGTCCTTCGAACACATGAAATTCTGACCAACTTTCCCCGTTGTCGATGCTAAACTGCTCACCAGAAAAAGTACCCTGGAAAGTGATTTGTCCATCCATTGTATTGCAATCCGTAACATCAGCGATAAAAACTCCATCAACAGATGGCAACTCAGGGTTTTGAATAACTACCTGATCCGGGAAAAACTGCTCGCAAGTTCCATCAGCATTTCTGAGCATTAGTGAATAAACACCTGCAGCTAACCCATAAAATTCGGGGGAATCCTGCCAGGTTTGTCCTTCATCAATGGAAAAATGAAATGCTCCGATGCCTCCTGTAGCCGCAATATTGATGACTCCATCATTTCCATTACATTGAGATAGCTGACTGGCAGACACCTCAATTATTTCTGGCCCCTCAGGAGCCTCAAGGGTAATAGCACCTGCAATAACCTCACAATCACCATTTTCATCTTTTATAAAAACCTGATATGTACCAGAAGTAAGGCCTGAGAAAAAAGGATCAGACTGCCATGTCTGCCCATTATCCAGGCTATATTCATATGGCCCGTCAGGACCGGAAGCAGATATTTCAATCTTACCGTTGGCTACCCCGCAATCCGTTGGATCAATTCCGGTAATTCCAATATCCATATTTGCAAAGGGGAAAGGGACCAAAAGAGGGTCATAATCGCCGGAGCAATCAGTGATTGTATCCCAAACAACAGGTAAATAAGTGCCCGGTCCTAATGACTCAAACATGGGTGACAATTGCCAGGAAAAGCCGTCATCCATGCTGTATTTATATGCTCCTTCTTGGGACATTTGGAATTCAACATTCGCAAAGCTAGTTTCACAATCCAGATAAAACGTTGTCGATAAATCTTCAACCCAGGGAACCCCCGGGCTGGTCAATTCGACAGTTTTTAAGAACTCCTGACACTCTCCGGTAGGAAAATTTAACCAGATATGGTAGATCCCCTCCTGCAAGTCGTAAAATTCATATTGTTCCAGCCAGGAAACTCCATTATCAATACTAACAAGGAAAGAATTTTCTGTCGGAGTAAAATTTAAAACTATTTGACCATCGTTGCTATCACATCCGGTTGGATTCGAGGAGGATATCTGCACAATCTCATTCAGTGGGGTTTCAATTAATTCAAAAGTATTTACCAACATTTCGCATGTGCCATCATGATTGCGAACAGAAATGGAGTATACACCTGGTGCTAACGCCACAAATTCAGGTGATTCCTGCCAACTATTACCACCATCGACACTGTACTGAAACTGCTCCGCATTACTTTCCGGAATTATGATAATCTGTCCATCATTACTACAGAAAGACGGGTTTATCCATTCGATATTTTCAATACTTACCTGCTGGGGGGCTGCAAGTTCTATAGTCCCCAGGTCAGTTACACAACCATTGATACCTGACCTAACCTGTAGTTCATAAATGCCTGGCGCCAAATTTTGATAAACTCCTTCCTGCTGCCAGGATAAGCCTCCATTTACACTGAATTCAAAGCCGCCTCCCTGCATCAAAATATAAACCTGACCATCATTAACCCCACAGGTCGAAGGGTCTATCCAAAACAACTCTTCAACAACCGGAATCCCCGGATCCTCAAAAATCAATGTTTCTCCGTAGGTAATGCAATTACTATTTGACGTTTTGACCTGAATATCATACTGCCCATAATCCAGTCCTTCGAAAGCATTGGAATATTGCCAGGTTTGTCCATTATCAATGCTGTATTCATGTAAAGAAGAGCTCTGTGCAGTAATTATTTTTATAGAACCATCACTTACTTCACAATGAATGGGAGAATTGTAATGAACATCAATTATTTCAGGGGCTTCAGGGTCAGAAATGGACACTTGAATTGGAACATCAGAAATACACGTAGAATCTGCATTTCGGACTGCAACGGCATAATCACCTGCCTGCAGCTCAGCAAACAAACCTGAGTCTTGCCAGGAATTATCCTCAATACTGAATTCATAATTACCAATGCCTCCGGAAACTAAAACCTGAATGGATCCATCCGCAATTCCACAATCTGTGGGTGACTGTGAATAAACGAAGTCCACTTCAGGCTTGGGCGGATCCCATAAAAAAACGGGATCAGTATTGCCAATACAGGTTCCATCCTGATTCCGGACCGCAGGAAAATACTGCCCATGAGACAAGGATTCAAAGTTTGGATGGGCATTCCAGGTTTGGCCGTTATCGATAGAATATTCCAATTCTCCAAACCCTCCAACTGCTGAAATTTTTATGCTTCCATCTGCAAGAGAACAATCTGATGGGTCCTGTTTTTCTATCGTTGAAATTTCCGGTTGTGGAGGATCATTCAAATAAACAGTTCCTCCGTCAATTAACCCACAAGTTTCGTCAGTATTTTTGACCTGAATATTATAAGTCCCTGCTCCCAGGTAGTTAAATAACCCTGATATTTGCCAGGAGACTCCTCCGTCAATGCTATATTTTAGTTCAGAGGTCTGCCCTAAGGCAATTATTTCAATCTGACCATTAGTCTCCATACAATCTGAAGGGTTTAAGGTCTGGATTGAAAAGACCTGAGGTGCTTCAGGCCCGGTTAAAGTAATAGTCTCTCCCCCAGCCAGACATGTATTATCCCCATTTTTAACAGTAACTTCATAGACACCATCCGACAAACCCAAAAACATACCGGAATCCTGCCAATTGGATCCATCATCAATGGAAAATAGCAAAGTTCCTCCTCCTTCGGCATCAATATAGATCATTCCATCATCAAGATCACAATCTGTTGGAGGCTGTGAACTTATGCTGTAAATAATGGGGGCAATAATAGCGTTGATCACCACCGGAAGGACATAGGCAGTAGGGCAGGTACCATCTGCATTTTTGACCATTGGCGCGTAAGTCCCCGGGGAAAGGTTTTGAAAGGCATTGGAAGTACTCCAGCTTAGTCCCCCATCAATACTGTAAGAATAGGGCCCCGTACCTCCTTCCGCATAGATTGAAATAAATCCATTTTCAAGACCGCAATCCGTGGGATCAATCACCTCAACTTCGATAAATCTGGGAGAATCCGGTCCAAGCAATTCAATCGGAGTAGGATAAAAAAACGGACATGTTTCATCAGAATATCTTACTCCAACACCGTATGCCCCTGCTGGCAGGTTGGAAATAGTGTTTCCCGGAAACCAGGAGACACCTCCATCAACCGTGAATTCCAGGTTAAAACTATTCATGCCTGTGACCATGATTTCAACCGCCCCATCATTTGTTCCACAATCGGATGGATGCTGAACGTTAACGGAGGCAATAGCCAAATCGCAAAAAATATTTTCTGCGTGAAGGGTAACCAGCTGAAATAAATTTAGAAAGACCACCAGAAAGATGGCTTTAGGAATATATCGTTTCATTTGTATTCTTTTGGTGTTTTAGATAATTTCAGACCACAACACTCTGCTCGTTAAGACATCAATGTCTTACACGGACCAAGGTGTGGGACTCCTGTCCCACTTACTTCGGAATTGTAATTTCCAATTTCTCCGAAAAAGCAGACTTCTTACCATCTGCGCAAACAGCCTTTAAAACGTAGACATATGAATGATCAGCACGAACATGACTATCGTGAAAATCTCCGGTTTTACCATCGACGGTATCCAATTGGCTAATACGATTGGCATTTTGTCCTTTATAAATGGTCACATCATACGAACCCGGTGTTTCATACTTCCAGTTGATCACAACCTCATTATTATCAGGCACATACGAAATATCAAGATCCTCAATAGCTGGCAACAATTTATGATCTGTTAGCTTGCCAATAGCTACTTCGGCAAAATCAGAAACCAATCCGTCATCATCAACAGCAAGAAGCGTATAGGCATATTTTTCGCCGGTTCTCACATCAAAATCCTTATAAGATGATATTGAATTTTCTTTTGCAAACTGCTCCAATAAATACCAGCCGTTATCGTCCTTCAGGTTTTTTCTGAAAAGTTTGTGTAGAACAACATCTTTGCTTCCACTGTCATACCATTTCACCAAAATATGGTCGGCAGAGTGATTTACTGAATAAATGTAAGGTTCTGCCGGAGGAAAGACATCTACTTTTTTAATCTCAAGAATTTCCGAAAAAGCAGAGCGATTATTGACCTTATCCACAGCCTGAAGTTTATAATAAACCAGTTCGTTTCCGGACCGCATATTGACCGTATCAATAAAAGAATTGGTTTTGAGTGGCCTGGAAGTTATCCTGGCAAAATCTGCCTCTTTTACATAAGATTTATACATAACATAACCGTCAAGATCCGTTTCCAAATTGACATCCCAGGTAAAGCGGACCACCCCCATCGAATCTATCGTTCCGTCAAAATTCAAAGGCATCGAAGGGGGGATATCATCAATTCCCATCACCAGAGTTGGGAAGGAAGAAACCTTTGGGCCTCTAAAGGGCACAGCAACAATTCGATAATAATTAGTCAATTCGACCATCCTGACACTTACGGAACGATCAACCGGATTAATGCCGGTTAAAATAGGTCGGTACACCCCATCCATACTGTCAGATCGAAACACCTGGAATTCTTTGATCAGGTGCTGAAACTCGTTCTCCAGTTTCCAATGGATAATGGCAAAATTGCTATCTGACTGCAGGGATTTAGTAATTGTAGGACTGAAAGTAACCGGTTCATATCCCCCCCCGGAACAAACGGAAAAATGTTCGCTAATTCCTCCAAAATAATCAGCACCCTGCAACCGAAACCAATAAGTGGTATCCTTTTTCGGCCAGGTCCAGGTATGGTAGAAATTATCAAATAACTCAAGGGTATCCATATGGTCATAGATATTGAAAAAAGGTGTTTCAGACATGGTATGGAAATCAATTCCATTTTCAGACCAGCTCAGTGTATAACCATAATAGGCATCAACAAAATCTTTTGTATTCCAGGAAAATTTCACCTGCTCACTTCCGGATTCACAGTTCAACCCCGGCAATGGAGCTTCAGAATATTCATTTGGCTTAATCACCAATTCAACTGCAGAAGAAGAATCCTCATTTGCCAGATAAACCCTGTAGAGATATTTCTCTCCGGATTTTACATCCTCATCCAGAAAACCTAATCCGGCTTTTAGGGTATAGTCAAAATGACTGTTTTGAATAAAATTAGAAAACAAATAACGGCTCCTATTCCTCTTTGAGACATCATAAATTTCGTCTGGATAATGTTCCTCAATCCACTGATCATCTTTTTGGTCAATAAAGATCAGATCGCGAAGAAGCACTACCTGATCTTCGGTGGAAAATTCCTGCCAGGCACCATATTCCATTGGTAAAATGGGTTCCTTGGTTTTATAGACCAATTGCTTGCCTGGGCCTTCTTCCTGGGTAAGTAGATATTTTTCAAGCATATACCCTTGACGTAAACCACGCTCCCAGGACAAGGGATTACCTGGTATCCAGCGTATCATTACTTTTCCGTCTTCAACTTTATGTATCAGTTTTAGTGCGGGAGTATAGTCTGGCTGATGGAAAGCATATAAATTGCTTGACAGGAAAAGCAGAATTACACAAACTATTGTATTAAAATAAGATTGCATGGTAATATTTTTTGAATTGAAAAAGCGGTTAAAAATTATACTTACCCTCCGACTACTGTTCCACATTCTGTACCAATATCTTTTTGCAGATGAAGGTCAAAAATTCCAAAATTGAGAAAGGCATCAATGTGAAATGATGAAGGTCGGGGCCCATCTCCTGCCAGCATCACGCCCAGGGCTGTATTAAAATTAACACCCCACCATTTCCCATAGGCGGCCAGGTAGGCCCAGATATTGCCGGTTGCCCGCCAGTATTTCAGACCATGTGGACTTGTACCAGAAAGGGAGCAGACAGAGCCTTCGTTATATTTTAGCAAAGCAAAGTCAAATCCGGCACCTCCTTCAAGCGTTACATAACGCTTGGCTGCCTTTTTGTAATAAATATGAAAGAAAACGTTGGCGCCAAAAGCAAAACCCGTTCCTAATGCCGCATGCTCACCAAGGTCTTCCCGATTATCCTGAACCCCGAATACTGCAGCGGCAGCAGGATCCAATGGCGGGGGACCTGGAATATCATTGCCCATAAGAAAATAAGCTGATGCCTGAACAACAATATCGTCATCATCTGTACTCGGGTCATTTTCATAGGTAATGGTCACCTGTACCGGATAGATACTTACCTCGTCCTCCTGGTCAAGCACCGGGATGGTAACTGCCCCATTGCTATAACCTCCAATATACAAGTGCCAGCGATCCTGAGGTTCTGAAAAGAAGATATCAACAACACCATTTCCAACAAGGAAATGATTCGCAACATCTATCTGAGCCTCAAAGGTGGCCTGGAACTCCAGCCCTGCTTCAAAATTCATACGCATCAAAAAGGCGCCTGCAAGAATGTCTTCACCCTGAGTCGCTATTTCCTGCTCGGTTTGTTCTTCGGTTTCGTCCATAGAGAGATTCAATTGATCCAGTTTGGAAGTAATCCTGTTGATGCCATTGGTGACAGACTCGGGAACAGTAAAGTCCATTCGACCGTAAAACAGGATTTCCAATAAATTCAGGTTTTGACCAAAAGCGATCTCAAAGGTGACTATGCCATCCATAGATCCACCTGTCGAAGTAAGGGCCATCATGGCTTTTAACCCCAGTTTGACGGCTTGATCAGGCACATATTGTGCCCCGGTAAGCGAAACCCCGGGATTGGAAGAAGGAACGGGATCTATGCCAACCATCCGCATATTGTGATAAGCGCCTCCACCAAAACCATTGGCTTCAATAGGTCCAAAAAGCGGAATGCCCCAATCGTCCGATTCCAGCAAAGCATCAAAATTCCAGTAACTGAACTCTCCGGTATTTCCAAAAATAGTACTGGCAACAACGGTAAATTTATTGATGATATTCACCGTAAGATTTCCCTGATAGCCCTTTCCGTAAACGGGGTCATTGTGAAAGACAGCTACAAAACCTTCAATAATTAATTTATCTGAAAACTGCATGTAAATTTCAGCCTGATTAAACTCCAGGTGATCAAAAACCCAGACATCAACAGGTTCCTGATTTGTTCCTTCAACATCTTCTTCTAACCGGCCCACAATCCCAAAATTGGTAGAAGCCGCAAACCCTCCGTCGTCTTCACCCATGAAATTGACATTCACACTAAAACTCAGCTCTATCTGATCAGGTTCACTGGGAACAGCCACCAACATTATGTCAGAAATGGAAACAGGAAGTCCTGCCAGATTTAATCCGGAGGTAAGCGCAATACTTCCTCCATTGGCATCAATGCTCAATTTTGGAGCTTCGGTTCTCACCAGCAACTTGGTGAATTCCAGGCCAACAACCTCGATCATGGCACCTTCGTCATCATCTGAAGGATCGAATTTAGCGTTGATGCCAAAACTACCCGTTAATATCGCCGTTGGAATAAAAGCATCCGGAGTAACTACTACATTCAAAGTTGAACTTGAATCAATACTCACATCAACTGCCTGGAAAATTCCAAACTCCATATCCGACCTGTTGATTACTGAAAAGGAATAAGCATCATTGTCGATATTTCTAAAAGCTGCATACCCAAATGGCTTGTTTTGATTAGCGACAGGAATCCCTACCTCCCCGGCAAAACCAAAGGCCATGACTTCATTTACCACAATATCGATCTCAATGTGATCAAGGGAAAACTTCCAGGTATCCATTTTGCCGTCATCCAGGGTAAAAACGTTTTCGGCATAGAAATACCCACTTACGCCATGCTCATCAATCAACAGATCCTCAGTCCCAAACGTGAACCTGCAATTATCTTCCTGGGAAGGGTTCTGACAATTCCGTTGGGAAAACTGCCTGGGCAACATTACATCAAAGGATTTGACATATACGCCTCTCCATAAATTTGGATTGCCCAAAAGCAGATTATCCTGACTATATGTTTCCGGAAAAACCATGTTGTGGGAATTCCTGAAATCACTAAAATCCAACACAGCGTTTTGAATGTTAAAGGCTACGTCCGGCATGGTTTTAATCACAAAAGCAGGAATAGTGATATCAAACAGCATGTCATTGAGGTCGTAAACGACAGTCTGCAAATGAGAAGTCACGCGGCCTTCACTTAAAGGATCTCCGTTTTCATCCGTTGGAATCACCCAATCCCGGCTCATGATAAAATCTGCTTCCAATCCCATTTCCACAAATCCATCACAATCCACAATGACGTAGGTTCCCGAATCTCCGGAATTTTGTCCTGTGCTACCCGGTTGCCATTTATTCAGGATTAAAGCTGCTTTGTTTTGCCCGAAAATGATGGGCAGTTCTGCGTATAACCCAAGTTTGACCTCACCGACAAAGCCTCCGGTTTTGGTGAATTTAATATTAGGAGAACCAAAAAAGATCTCCCTGTTTTGAGCTGGTAACCAAACTCTGACCATTACTTCCAGCTCAGTGTAAGCAGGGTATAGCTTCATTTTATTGAAAATGACGCTGTAAACATTATTGCTTATAGTATCACTAAGTACCAAAGGAAAACTCACCATATCATCGCCGGTAAGCTTCTTGATGAAATTGCCAAGGCTAATGGCTTTTTCAAGTACCTTTCTCGCTTTTTTGACTTTTTCATGGGCGTTGTAAGCATCCATTTTAACCATGAGCTCAGCAGCAAACTCAGTATCAGGATTTGCCCCGAATGCACCGGCAGTTTCTGCGGCGCGTTCAAACGCAGAACTGAGCCGGGCATCCAGATCGGGGAAATCGAATTTTTGTTCATAAACAGTTCCTTGTCCAGCGTTGCCAGGAGGAATACCTGATTTATCAGGAGTCAAAATACCGGACTTGGATAATCCAACACTTAATTTTTCGGCCAATTCCGGAAGATTTTCATAAACCTGTTTTTGACCAAGCAACGAATCAGGGTGGGTTGTGGAATAAGCCTCAATTTTTGGGGTTATTATGGTCATTAAAACCATGACAAAAAGGCTGTGTAAAAATCTATTCATCAGATTTATATTTTCATTTGGTTAAAAAATATGGAGGTTTCTGGAGCACTGTAGATCAACGAAAATAAAGGCTTACTGTTTCTCAGCAACATAACTACCGTATGACTTCATTGTCCCTGCTTCATAAAAGAAAATTTCAAGAACATTTCCCTCGAAAGCTCCTTCTCCTTCGAGCATGTCTCCGTCCAGTTCAAATTCCTCAACAGTGAATGTGGTTGAAGTTTCCATTTGAGCAGAAAAATCGACGGAGAAAATCCCCGGAACAAGCTCAAGTTCCATATCAAAAGATTCAGGGGATGTTTTTGTGGCGGTTCCGGCAACATTACTGACAATAACCGTAAACCCATCCTCTCCTTCTCTATATTCTCCTTGATAGGCCCCTATTATTTCGTCGGCCAAATCAGCAGAAACAACTTCTTTTTGACAAGCAGTAACGGAAAGCACTAACACGGTTATCATCAGTGAAAAAAATCTGACTTCAGTAGGCAAAATTTTCATTTTTCGGTGTTTAAATTTTTTAAAAGAATCATCATATATAAAAGCCACGGAAACACCAAACGTGACTTTTTTTTAGCAACTTTTTTTAACAGCCCGCTTGAAAAACACACACAAGAAATTGATTTACAAACACTTATAAGCAAACAAAAAATGCGCCCGTTTTTTACAAAACAGGCGCATTAAAAAGCATCATTTTTTACCGGATCACCCATTTGAGGCAATCCGAAAACTTTTACTATTCATGAAAAACTAACACTGGCTTATTGGTGTGAAACGTCATTTTCCGGCTAAAACTACTGTGAAACAACCGCTCCCAAAGCCGTCTTCTGGGCAGGAATAACGACAACCAGTCGATCCCTTTTTCTTCCATATAATTATCGAGGCCCTCCATGACGGATTTGTGATTAACTACAGAAAAATCAGAAAACTCAAATGGATAATTCTCTATCTCTATCATATCTCCTACCCTGCCCAAATCGGCATGAGTCTCAACGTGTACAAAATAGGTCTCGGCTTTAATCTCTTTGGCGATATCAATCAGCATTTTAACCGAATGCGCATCATTCAAACTAAAATCTGTCGCATAAGCGATCTTTTCGACCTGTTCATAAACTGCACCATCAGGAACTGCTAAAACAGGGCAAGGAGACTGCATCATGGTATGGGTTGTAATACTGCCCATCAGCTTTTCCATGATATTATGCGATCCTTTTGTACCCATGACGATTAAGTCATACTCCCGCATTTTTGCAAAACTGGTGATCTCTTGCGGAACAAACATTCCATAAGCAACATCGTATCTGCCCAGGACATCTTCACATTCCGCATTTTCTGTAAATGCCTTTAATTTGTTCTCAAGGACTTCTTCCTGTTCCTCGATCAATCGGGGATAATAATCCGCCGGAAGATCCGCAACATCAGAGGCCGGTAAATGAAATACGGTAATCACATCAATCCTGGCCCCAATATCCCTGGCAAGGAAACAGGCATATTGAAAGGCATTTTGTGAAGAAGGAGAGAAATCTGTTGGGAATAATATGCTTTTCATGTTTATTGGTTTTGTGTTTGTAAAATTGTCAATAAACCCTGTTAAGAAGTTATCTATTGACAATTCATGGAATATCCACGGTCTTATTTCACAACAAGAACCGGAATATGCTCATTGCTGGACAATACTTTTTCCGTAACACTTCCCAAAAGCAACAGCTCAACTCTCGAGTGCCCTTTGGCCCCCATGATGATGAGATCAACTTCTTCCTGTTTGGCGAATTCCATAACGTAATGACCGGTACCAGGTCCCGTACGGGCGATCATCTCGACCGTGATATCGACATCGGTTTCCTTGATGTTGGAATTGATGAAATTGGTGGCTCCTTCAATTCGGTTACTGTGGATCATATCTTTAAACTGATCAGGCGACCGACTGATCTTGTAGGTACTGAAGTTAGGCATATCATATACATGAAGGGCGATCACCTCCGGTTTGGACTCCATTGATTCGGCCATAGCCACCGCTTTTTTCAAGGCCATAAGTGAATAAGGTGAAAAATCAATTGGAACCAGTATCGTGCGGATTTGAGTGGAGGCAGAATCGGGAATAACCAAAGCATCGCAATCCACTTTTCGGACAAGGTTCTTGGCCAGGATGCCGTGAGCAGTAGTATCGGTATTTTGTCCGATAAGGACCAGGTCCGGCTCAAGAATATCTGCTTCATGCAGTAATTGTTCGAGTGGTTCACCTTCTTTGACATCAAAAACAACGTCCATTTCGGGTTTATCGACAAACCTTCCCTTGATCTTTCCTCTCATTTCTTCCACAACCTCCTCATTGATCTTATAATCACCCAGAACATCCGGATCGGTATCATATTCAAGAGCCTTGTCAAAAAGCGTGATCTTGGGTACCACATGCAATACGGCAACTTCACGCACGTGAAAGGTGTCCGAAAGGAACTTCAAATAGTCCAGATTAGAGGCATCTGTTTTACCCAGTTCCAGCGCAACGAGAACACCACCAATGTCAAAAGAAGCATGTTTATCAGAATGAACTTTTTCCGCTGTTTTCATAACACTCAATTTTGGTAGATAGAAATAACCTAAAGTTGAAATTTCATTAACATAAACTTGCTATTTTTCACACAAAAAAGGAATGACCAAAGTCAGAAAGTAATTATGACATTTGTCAGCAGAACATATACAGTCCGCAGTGGGTAGTCTGCAGTCTTCAGAAATTAACGGCAGACGGTGAACGGTAGACGATTTACGGATTTAGGTTAAGCAAGCCGTTCAAGAAATGTATCTGCCAAAATTGAGGATAAATCCCTTGAATCAGTTTGGTAGTAAAAAGTGGGCAGACTGCAGTCTATGGAAATCTTTTATTGTTATCTAACAGAAAGAATGAAAAGTATCAATTATTGGCGATTACCCTTTCCGGAAGAAAAGTATTTAACAGTTCCCCAAACCAACAGGATTAATGAACCTATCAGAAAGATCCACTTCAAAGAGGTAAAAAATGAAGAGAGTTTAATAATGTCTTCACCTGTGTCAGGGAAAGATCTGAGCATGTAGGCAAGACAGGCATTTTCAGCAATATCAGCCATTCCGGCAAGCAACGGCAAAAAGCTGAGTACTTTGAGCAAATTGTTACCCGGAGCAGTAGTGGAAAACAACAAGATAAGTAAAAGCATCAGGGCAAGGCTGTAAACAACCGCATAAGGATTATCGACTACCAAAGCCATTTTCCAGTAAACAGTTCTGGCTTCAGGGCCATAATTTTCCATCAGATTCAGAGCCTCATCAACTCCATAGCTGAATTTTGCATCCAGCAAATGACCGGACAAGGTATTATTTTCGAGTAACATGTTGCGGCCCTGGGGGAAAAATACGAAGTTGAATAAGAGCATCAAAAAGATACCAGGCAGGATATATCTTACTTGGGCAACGGGGATCAATCTGGTGTGGAGTTTTTCAAACATGTTCATTGAGTGCGTAGTATTTCCATGCCGGAAATAAATTCCAACAATTCAATTAGGTGAAAATGGGACGAGCACACCTCTGTTGGGTCACAGTAAAACACGTTCTTTTCCTTCAGTTAATCCAGGGGGATAACTGATTCAAACAAAACTAACATTTTATCTTCAAAAAAGAGAAATTATTGTTTGAAAATTTCACTAAAAGATTAAATCTCAAAATTAATGATGGAAGTAAAACATTCTATTTAAATAAATAAAGTAATCGCCGAATTCATTCAGCTGAAAATAATGATAAACATAAAAGGGGCAACAGCATGAATCTTTCCTTCCGGAAGACAGGTTCCGCCACTACGGATTTTGGCTCCGGCAATTACAAAGAATAATTCGTAAATTTGTTATATCCGCTTCCCGTTTGATCTATGGCAGCATCCGTCGCTTTCATTTTAAACCGACCTGCTATGAGAAGATATCTGTCCTGTTTATTTTTTATTTGTATTGCTACGCTAACTTTCGCCCAGGTCGATGTACCACTCGACATCAATACCGGCATAAGCCAGGGCAATATTGGTATATCCCACACAGCCTTCGACATTGGCAATTATCCGGATATTTTTGACGGAAACGACAACACCCTTGCCAGAACGGCCAATATCAACCCTATGGTCATCACGCTCGATTTTACCAACCCCGTCAATTTGAAATCCTGCCGGATGCTCATGACCCACGGAAACGGGAGTGCTACCCTGGAAGTGGCTGATAATCTCACTGACCTCAACGACCAATCTGGAAGCTATGCCCTTATATTCACCGGGGAATATTTACCAGACGGTACACCCATCACCGTTCCTTTTTCAGTCATCACCAAAAAGATCGTCCGATTGACTGCACACAAGGTCACCGGCGATGATTATGTACACCTCAATGAATGGCAACTCACCGTAGAGGCCCAGGTCGATGAATTACACCTGGCCAATGATACTGAAACCATCCTCGAAGGCTTCAGTAAAACACTCGAAGCGACTGGCACCGACAACACCATGAACCTAAGCTTTCCTATGGAAAATGAATGGTTGGATTGGTCTTCTACAAATGAAGATGTCGCTGTTGTCAGTTCATCAGGTGTCCTGACCGGAATCGCAGAGGGCAGTTGTTTTGTAGAAGCTGTTTATGAACAGGCAGATGCTACCATCGAGGTAACAGTCATCCAGGATGCGAATGCTCCCGACATCGGCCTTTGTTATATCAAACGATTACCGGAAATGGATTATGTCGAAAACAGCCCTAATCCCGATATCGACGGCTGGCCGGCTGTAGACCAAACGATACAATGGCGGGCCTATGTGAAAAACTGGTCACCAAACACCCTCGAAAATATTTCCTACGAATGGTCACTCGATGGTACGGTCATAGAAACGGGCAGCATTCCGCTTATTATGCCTTACACCAAAGCTTTTGCGGAACTGGATTACGACTGGACTTTTGATCGTCATCAGCTCACCTTTACCATTGATACCGACGATGATTTTGCTGAAGTAAATGAAACCAACAACAGTCTGACCGTATTCACCGATGCCATCAGTATAAACCTTTATGTAGAACAATCGGTCTACGACTACTTCCGGCAACATCAATCGGAATTAGGTGTAGGCACCAATTCCTGGGAGGATTGGGCACAAAAACTGCACATCAATCGCTGGAATCAGATGTTCGCCGAGGCCATACACCCCGAAACGCCTGAAGGCGTACTCGACCGCATAAGACTCGACAGCATCATCCTTGTCCCGGACGGCGCTTTACCGCTAAACGGAGGCTATCCCAGCAACAACCCCAATTCCGAAGACCGAACAGTCGACCTTCAATGGGGGTTCCCCGCTACCCTGCTCGACGGAAGCTTCTATGCCAATACGACCACAGCTAACGACAGCAATCCATTCTTCTTCGAAGGAAGTTTGCTGCACGAACTGGGACACGCCCGCTACCTGATCGATAATTACGGATTTGATGTCTCCTATGGCCCGGCAGGAGGACCGTACAATATTGACATCATGGAAGACGGTGCACCTGTGGCCGGTTCTGAATATATGCCTTTCATCGCCTGGGATGTTGTTCATTATAACGATTTCCCGGGCCTTATGAGTGGCGACTACGCAACTGTTGACCTTTATCCGGCCATGGCCCTCAACCTCATTGCCGGACATCGCGCCGTTTGTGGCAATATGAATGCTCCGTGTAACATCGGCATTTTCATGAACGACCTGCCTGCGCAAAACCGAATCACCCTCAGGGAACAGGATGGCGACATGCTCGATAATGCTGATGTACAATTCTTCCGGGCGGAAGGTAATGGAAGTAGCTGGTATGGAAAATATTATGATAATATGGCAGACCTGGAGTTCACTTCCGACGAAAACGGGCAGATACTCGTAGGCCAATGCCCTTTCAGTGCCGACGGCCAGATCCACCACACCTACGGCATCTCAAATGGCGTGATCATCGTCAGAGTGGAAAGAGGCAGTCAAATTTGCTACGCTTTTCTGGAATCTACTCTTTTCAATATCCAATACTGGCTCGGCAATACGGCAATGGGGGAATATGAGCTCGATTGTCATTGTGTACCTTCGTTGCCGGTGACGCTTATTGATTTTAGTGCAAATGTGAAAGAAAGATCAGTGCTATTAACCTGGCAAACAGCATCAGAATTCAATAATGCCGGGTTTGAAATCCAGCGCAGGCAAGAAGGAACACAGCAATTCGAAACAATAGGATGGATAAACGGCCATGGTGACAGCCAGGAAACACAAACCTATGAATGGGAGGATGCAACTGTAGAAAAAGGCATTACCTATTATTACCGGTTGATGCAGGTGGATTTTGACGGTAACCGGAATTTCTCTGAAGTGGTATCTGCAAAACTTGGCGATGGGAATTTTCTCACTTTTAATATTTTACCAAACCCGGCAAAAGATCTGGTAACCGTTCAGATAAAAGGAGCAGACCTTGAAAATGTGGAACTCGAAGTAATTGATATCAATGGCAAGATCGTATACCGTAGTTTGGAACCCTTACGGGAAACGACAACCATTGATCTTGGCTTTCTGCCTTCCGGGTTGTTTTTCGTCAGGCTCAAGGGGAAATTGATGAGTCAGGTTCGTCGTTTGATGCTGGAGTGAAGGAGAGAGTCTTACTATCGGTTGTTTATTGAAACACATAGTCATATAGTTCACAAAGCATAATAAACCAGCAACTAATACCTTTCGTCTTCAACATAAGGCAACCTTTCCATACTGATCACCTCCACGGACGGAAAGCCGAAATCTTCCGTCACCTTGCCTTTGATGAAATAGATGCCTTTGCCTCGAAAGGGGTTTCGTTTGAGGAAGTTAGGGAAATGAGTGGTGTCAAAAAAATGACCATCGCGATCGATCCAGGTTCCGAAAGCCATGAGCTTGGCGTTGGAGGTATGCACTTTTTTCTGGCAAACATAATAACCGAGGATCCACACGATCTTGCCGGTGAATTTCTTCAGGGAGGCGGCAGTGATGCATTCGTAATACTCATCTTTCAGCAGCAGATCAAAAGGAGAGCAAAGCGGGAATCCCAGCAACTCCAGTTCATCAAACGCCTGATCAAAAGGGCCTTCTTCCAGGACGGGAAGTTCAAACTTTTCCACACCTTCTTCAAAGAGATTCAAACTTGACTCAAAATCTGCTTTTGGGTCAAAAACAGCATTTTTTTCCCACATCAACTCATATTTATTTTTTCCAACAAATCTAAAAGCACCTATTCTTATCAGAATATCAAATTGTTCAGAAGAAATTCCCACTCTATCGACGAAGTCTTTTAAACTTCGGAATGTTCCTCCGAGTGCGCGCTGATGCATGATCTCCATCGCCAGCTTGCGTTCAAAACTGTGTAAATGGATGAATCCAATGTAGATGTCATTCCCGTAGATGGTCGTCAGGTAATTGCTGTGATTGACGCAGGGCGGATGAATGTTGGCACCAGCCATACGCGCTTCGTGGAAATAGTATTCCGTATGATAAAACCCTCCAAAATTGTTGATCACCGCTACCATGAATTCCAACGGGTAATAAGCCTTGAGATACAGGCTCTGAAAACTCTCCATGGCATAACTCGCCGAATGCGCCTTGCAAAATGAATAACCCGAAAAACTTTCCACCTGCCGCCAGACTTCCTCCGCAAGCGTTTTGGAATAACCCCGGTTACGGCAGTTGGTAAAGTATTTTTTCTGAAGCCGTTCAAATGTATCCCCTTTGTATTTTTTACCTGACATGATACGCCGCAATACATCACTCTCATCAAGCTCCAGTCCGGCAAAATGATGCACGATCTTCATCACATCTTCCTGATACACCATCACGCCGAAAGTTTCCCCAAGGTGTTCTTCGAAAACAGGGTGCAGGTATTCAAAAGATTCCGGTTCGTGAAAACGTTTAATATACTCCCTCATCATGCCCGATTTGGCCACACCCGGCCGAATGATGGAACTCACTGCGACCAGATCCGTGTAGGTATCACAGTGCAATTTCTGCAACAAACCTCGCATAGCCGGTGATTCGATGTAAAAACAGCCCATGCATTTGCCGGAGCGCAACTGGGCCTTCACCTGGAAATCCTCTTTGATCTTTTCGAGGTCATGAATATCGACAGAACGTCCCTGATTCAGACGGATCAGTTCAACCGCATCCTTGATATGACCCAATCCCCGCTGGCTCAGAACATCAAACTTGTGAAACCCCCAATCTTCCGCATGGTACATATCAAAATGCACGATAGGAAATCCTTTGGGCATCAACTGCTGGGCGGTGTAATAATGTAATGACTTTTCAGAAATAATCACTCCTCCCGCATGGATCGACAAATAATTGGGCATGCCCTGCATCCGGCGGCCAAAGATGATGATCTTGCGGGCGATGGGATTAGCCTTGGCCGCTTCCACAGGATCTGCTACCATCGCATCAATCTCTGACTTTGGTAATCCGTAAACCTTGCCCAGTTCCCGCAGAATGGAACGCCCCTTGAAAGTATTGTAGGTAGCCAGTAATGCCACATGCTCCCGGCCGTACCGTTTAAAAATGTAGTCCGTTACATCATCTCGTTCATCCCAGGAAAAGTCTATGTCAAAATCCGGTGGAGAGGTACGGTGGGGATTGATAAAACGTTCAAAATACAATCCCAGTTCCATAGGATCAACGTCCGTGATATTCAGACAAAAAGCAACGATAGAATTAGCACCACTACCCCGCCCGACATGGTGGTATCCCATGGTATGAGCGTATTTCACTACGTCCCAGGCGATGAGAAAGTACGCGCAAAAATCCTGCTCCCGGATCACTCGTAATTCCTTTTGCATACGCAACAAAGCATCGCGATTCTTCTCACCATAGCGACGTTTGCATCCCCGGACAGCCAGTTTCTCCAGCAATACGTAATCACCATCTTTACTGCCCGTAAAATACTGGCGGTTATTTTGTAACCCCACCTCTATTTCCACTTGGCAGGAATCGATGACCTTTTGGGTATTGTGCCAGATGGTCGGGCAAAGTTTGTAAAAACCTTTCAGTGTTTCGGGGGGAATGAAATATTCTGTTTTTTTGGCCGTATCCCGGGGCGTGAGCTTGGTGATCAGGGTATTTTTATCGATAGCCCTCAACATGCGATGCAGCTCAAAGCCCGATTCATCCAAAAAGGTGATTGGGCTGAGGACGACGAGTTTGTGCTGATGATTTTTGAGTTCGTGGGAAAAAAGTCGATTCACATGTTCGGGACGGATGCCCAGCAGTTCATTGTCTTTAAATTCCTGGATAGGTTTCAGCAACCGGGGATAGACCACCCAGCAATTGGGCAGTGCCGGAGCATTCATAGGCAGTGGCTTCCCGGAAAAAGAACGGTTGGTCAGCAATTCGTTCAGTTCCCGCCAGCCTTCGCTATTTCTGGCCAGGCCAAAATACCGGAAATTTTCTTCCTCCCGGAATTCAACGCCCAGGATTGGTTTGATACCCGCTTTCCGGCATCGGTCTATAAATTCCAGTCCACAACTCGTATTATTTACATCTGTCAATGCCAATACCTTCACTCCCCAGCGTACTGCCGTTTCGACCAGCTGTTCAGGAGATAATGTCCCATAGCGTAAGCTATAATATGTATGACTGTTCAGATACAAAATCGGTTTCGGATTAAAGTATTATGGAACACGGGTCGGAACGGATTAAATGGGTTAAGACTGGTTTTATCTACTGAATCTGTTCTTATCCGTGTTCTATCCTCTCCGACAAGGCAACGCCTTTGCTGTACACAAGGCCACTCAAAGGCATCACCTTGAAAAAGTAAGCATCCAACAACATCAAATAGAGCAACGCGAGCATTCAAATCGACCATCAGGAGACCCGCGTGCACGTAGTGCCGGGGCAACATGAAACTCCTTAAATTCGGGACAAACCAGCAACCAGCAACAAGAAACCAGTAACCAGCATCACCCACAACTCCCCCGCTTCACCGCTCCCATACCGAATCGTTTCCGGATGTCATCCATTGCTTTTAAAAGTTTATCATCCTCCTGCGTGTCTGTAAAAAGTTCCATTTGCTGATGGCCATACACAAGTTTGCTGAATCTCACACCGATCAATCGTACCAGTTGACGGCGTTGATAGAGCTTATCGAATAATTCCAGGGCAAAATCTATCAATGTCCGGTCACTGGCGGTGTAGGGAATATGTTTTTGTTTGGAATAGGTGTTGAAATCCGAATAACGGATCTTGACGGTGATGCAGGCGGTGAGTCTTGCCGATTGGCGGAGCTCGTAGGCCAGTTTCATCACCAGGGAGGTCAGTTTGCTTTTCAGGAAAATCACATCGATGGTATCCTCATGAAAGGTTCTTTCCGAAGACATGGATTTTTTCTCCCGATAAGACACTACGGGGCTATTGTCAATACCATTGGCTTTTTTCCAGAGGGAAAGGCCGTGTTTACCAAATTCTCTTTGTAACAATTGATGGGGAATGTGTCTCAAAGTACGGATGTCTTTCACACCCATGAAACGCAATTTCTTGTAGGTAACTTTTCCGAGGGAGGGAATCTTCCGAATACTCAAAGGGTCGAGAAAAGGTTTTTCCATGCCCGCTTCGATGAGTTTGGCGCCATTGGGTTTAGCTTCTCCGGTGCTGATCTTGGAGACGAGTTTGTTGATAGAAAGTCCGGAAGATATGGGCAGCCCCGTTTCTTTAATGATCCGATGCCGCAATTCTCCGGACCATTTCCAGCAACCTACATAGCGATCCATACCCGTAAGATCGAGGTAAAATTCATCAATGGAAGATTTTTCAAAAAGCGGGGCCTCCTCTTTGATGATCTCTGTAACGTTTTTGGATTCCTGGATATAGGCATCCATATCGCCCCGTATGACGAGGGCTTCCGGGCACAGCCGCAATGCCATTTTCACCGGCATGGCTGATCGTACACCAAAGGTACGAGCTTCGTAACTGCAGGAAGCCACAACAGCCCTGTCGGAATGCCCTCCAATGATGATGGGTTTGCCCTCTAGCTCGCTGTTCCGCAGTCGCTCCACAGAAACAAAAAAAGTATCCATGTCCAGATGCAAGATGGATCTTTCAAACATTTTCGCCTTATTTTTTTGCAGACCTTTGGATACAAAAACCAGTTGACACGTGCTTTCCAGCCCTTTAGACTTCTAGATATTGGATTGGCAATCTAAATGTTTAAAAGCCGGATTACTATCTGTTTTTCGGCAAAAGTCTTTTATTCTCATAGTACATGCTTCGACAAGGTGTCGCCTTGCCCTACCCCATAGCTGAGCAAAGGCAAAACCTTGGAAAAAGTTTCAGCAGTGTCTGTATCGACAAATATATAAACTTTTTGTTTTAAATATTATTTTTTGAAATAATTTGTATTTGTTAAAGTTTTTGGCTTGTTTTGGTAAGGTATTTCTCCGACAAGGTGTCGCCTTGGCCTCTCTTCAAGCTATGCAAAGGCAAAACCTTGGATTGGACTGTTTTTGTTTTATAACCCCAACTTACCATGGCTCTCCCCCAATTACCATTTGCATTAAAGAATAATACACTTGTCGACATCAATGATGTACCCTCAGGACTGGCCTGCAACTGTACATGCCCCGGATGCGGAGAACCACTCATTGCAAAAAAGGGCGATAAAAAGGTTCACCATTTTGCCCATAAACCGGAATCGAATTGCTCTGCCGGGCTTGAAACAGCGCTGCACTTAAAGGCTAAAGACATTCTTAAAAACGCCAATCAACTTATGGTTCCTGAAGTCCGGATCAAAAATGGTCCGGTACCGCTTTTTGATGCACAGGTGATTGATTACGACAAAGTCATTCTTGAGCAAAAAACAGGTAAGATCATCCCGGATCTGCGGATCAGAAGCGGAAACAAATGGTTGCTGATTGAGATTGCTGTTCGACATTTCACGGGAAAAGAAAAAATAAAAATGTTGAAAAGGCTTGGCCATGCAGCGATAGAAATTGATGCAGCCGCCCTATTGAAGAGAGTTCAAAAAGGTCAGCAATTTTTCCAATCTCACCGTTTTGCCAACTTTTTGTTGTTCTCCGCCAAATACAAAAAATGGCTTTTTAATCCGCGACAAAAACAAATAGAAGACAACCTCATTTCATCTGCTACTAAGAAAACGGTGAAAGAGCTTAGTTTTCCTCATAAAAAGATTTACCTCACAGAAAATTGTCCACTAGACAAAAACACTTACCGCCGTGGATATAAAACCGGTAAATCCTATGCTAATGTCTTCCGCGATTGCCTGCATTGCGAACAATGCATCGAAATTCAATATGAAAAATATTTTTTCGGCTCCCAGGAAGTTAATGGGAGGCCGGAGCGGGTGGTTTGCGTGGGGTAGATTAGTTGGCAGTACCAGTACCAGTTTGCAGAGGCTCTTTCTAACTATAGAACACTTCTACATTCTACATTGAATGTTCTGCTGTTCTTCGGTTCCGTATCGCTTAACGAAAAAACTATGATTTTGAAAGGAAAAAGGAAGAGTTGTGAATCTTGAAATAACGTGGAGGAACCGCAAAACAGCAGAATGTCCAATATCCAATGTCGAAGTTTTCACTCTTGCAGGATATTTTCTCCTCCGACAAGGCGTCGCCTTGACCTCCCGCTAAGCCACGCGAAGGCAAAGCCTTGAGGACCTTTTTAAAACACTTCTACATTCTGCGGTTGGATATTCATTATTCTGCGGTTCCGTATCGCTTGCCGGAAAACTATGTATTTGAAAGGAAAAAGGAAGAGTTGTGAATCTTGAAATAACGCGGCGGAACCGCAAAACAGCAGAATTTCCAATATCCAATGTAGAAGTTTTCACGCATGCCAGATGTTTTCTCCTCCGACAAGGCGTCGCCTTGGCCTCCCGCTAAGCCACGCGAAGGCAAAGCCTTGAGGACCTTTTTAAAACACTTCTACATTCTGCGGTTGGATATTCATTATTCTGCGATTCCGTATCGCTTGCCGGAAAACTATGTATTTGAAAGGAAAAAGGAAGAGTTGTGAATTTTAGAACAACGCGGCGGAACCGCAAAACAGCAGAATTTCCAATATCCAATGTAGAAGTTTTCACTCTTGCAGGATATTTTCTCCTCCGACAAGGCGTCGCCTTGACCTCCCGCTAAGCTACGCAAAGACAAAGCCTTGGGTATGCCACCGGCCGCAGAGCGACCTAATCCCGGTACCTCCCTGAAACCATATGAGACCCTTGAAACAACATGAAACCTAACCATTAAAAAACCGCCCGTACCTGCGCCCGTCCCGTATGGATAATATTGGCAGTCCCCGTCTTACGCCCCTCATAGCCGATGTTGAGCTGGATGCTGCTGGACAACTGCCGGCGAAGGCTGACATTCCAGAGCATATTCCGGCCGTTTTGGAGGCCGTTGAGGATGGCGAAACCGACTGGGGAAGAAGGCTGGCCTGTGAAATCGACATCGATGTAGGAGAAGTCGAACTGGAAGGAAGATTTGGCCGTTTTGCGATAAAGTGCTTCTACGGAAATATCTCTTTGATCTGCTGCTGCGCCTCCGGCTTCGAGTACATCTTCATCGGTGCGGTAGCGGAGGGCCAGTTTCATGCGGAAAGATTTGGAGGGCAACCAGGTGAGTTGTGGTTCCAACTCGAGGAAAGCGAGGTCGTAATCCTTTTCGTTGAAAAATTCCGAATTACTGATCTTATTGCCTTTGGAGGCAGCCACATTGAAACTCCACTGTGTATTGATGTTCCAGCGGCTTTTGAAAAAGAATTCTTCCAGGGATCGCGCTTCAAAACCGGAAGTCTGTACAAAACGGCGATTGCTTTCGTTATACCCCAGCTGGAAATTAAAAACCGTGCTCGTCTGGTTAAAAAACAAGGTGTTGCGAATGATCGAACTCACCGAGACCAAAGCGGAATCGGGCAACTCCAGTTGGAAAGGGTTAGCTGTCTGCACCGCCAGCGACTCCCGGGTTTTGCGATCGATACGCAAGCTGGAGCGGGTGGCAAAACGACTGATGAATTTCTTTACACCCGTTTTGGCAAACCAAACAGCTTTCGGACTCAGCTCCAGGCTTTGATTGAGTCCGACGTTATCTGTCCGGATGTAATCGTTGGTGAAGGTGCGGATGAGTACATAATTCGCCTGATCCTGAAACGGAGCAATCTCCATTTCATTGGGCTGGATAACGCCATCATTATTGTAAAGCGAGTCCAGCCATATATGTGTTCCCGAACCTATCGGCACCTCTGTGTAGGTAAACTCCTGTTTCGGTTCCTGCCCTGAGCCCAGTTCGTAAACTGCATTCATGCGCATTGCTCCTTTGAGCTTTTCGGGTGTGTACAGCAAATTAATCCGCCCCAGCGAAGTAGCTGCCGGTTTATCGTTACTGATGTCCGTTCGCAGAACCTGTAATTGGCGATAATTGAGATTTCCGCTGACTTTGAGCGTTCTTCGCCACCTCCACTGCCCGGAAAGTGACCAATCTTCGGCATCCGTTGTACCGGTAAAGGCATTGCTCTCCGGAGCATAATCCTTGCGACGGGTATAGCGGGCGTCAAATCCGAAGTTTTCCAACTCTCCGCTTTCCAAAGAGAAGCCATATCGATCAAAATAAAAACTGGATTGCAACAAACTGTCGCTTTGGAGATCAAATCGCTCGCTTTTCTCCCGTTGGCCAAATCCTCCGATTGTCCAATTACCCGACTTTGTGAGGGATTTGCTTATCCGGAAATCAGGCCTCGAAAAGCGCGTCTTCCGGTCGAGTTCTTCGGTGGTCAACAAATTACCTTGCCCTCCGAGAATCCATCCGTTCCGGCGTACATCGAGTTTTCCGGAATGCCTGCGGCCATCGTACAACCCCACTCTTTCAAAACCGCTGTATGCATATTGCAAACTCCCCCACCCCGCTTTTGAGGCCATCACTTCTCCCCGCAAAAGCTGTTCCGATGCTTTTTCCACTTCTCCGATCCCCAGCTGACTTACGAGGTTCCAGTCGCGGGAGAATTCTGCGGCCCGGTAAGGGTTTAGTGCCTGAAAATGTTCCTGCACCCATTCTCCTGAGAATGTCGTGGTAATTTGCCATCCGCTGGTATCGCTTCCGGGGAAAAAATCTTTTTTCAGCGTAGCATACCCGGCCATGCCCTTATCATCACCGGCATCGAGTTGTGAAAAACGATTGATGTCATTATTGCTCAATGCCATTTCCACAGCCACCGAAGCATTTTTGGCAAAATCATAAGTTGCACCAAGGGTCATGAGTTGCTGCTGCTGTGGTGCGACCAACTGCCCTACCGGTTCAAAGTTCCCCCGGGGTTCACAAGTAACGGGATCCGGTGCCACCCAGATATATACCCGTTCATTCGCCGCTTTTTCTGTGTCTAAAATGTAATTACCATTGCCCTGTCCTACTTCGAGAAAGCGAGCGGTAACAAGGGTACTGTCCGGATTGACAGAATAAACCAGGTAGCGGGTCAAGCTGTCCTGACCATTGCATGAGAGCAAGGCTTCTGCTATGCGATAACTCACCCGCTCCGGAGAGACCTCTTCCAGCGTGTCCAATGTTGAAGTAACTGCCTTGGAAGCATCATCACCCGCAAGGCTGAGCAATCGTTTTTCTTCGTTGGTCAGGGCAATATCTCCCGTTGAAGTCTTACTGTCCTGCTGGCTCAGCATATTGAAATACAGATTCAGATTCTTTCTTTTGTAACCCGTATTCACAGCATATAAGGACCGCAGGTAGCGTTGATCGGCATATTCGAATTCAATGATTATCCGGCTGTCTTTATTGATGATGCGGCGGGATGTAAAGGTAATTTCCCCCTGGTTGTAATCAATAGTATAATCGTCCTCGAGTCCGCGGACGAGCAATTGCCCGTTGAGCCAAACCTTTTCGGTACCGGCCAGGACGATGATGAACTGTTCACCTTCTTTTCCGATTAACTTATAAGGCCCCTGGTTTCCTTCCTGGGGTACGATATTGTTGCGGACAAATTGTCCTCTTGATACAGCAATACTCGCACCTGTGCTGATCACCGATTCACCCGGCATATCAAAACTGGTTCGGAAGGTCGCTCCCTGGAGTTTTTTAAAATAATTCATGAAATAACCATCCGGGCGATTGAGTTCGTAATCACCGGCTACCAGGCTGGTTTTGTCTTTCCGCAATTGGATGAACACCTTGTCAAATTCTTTCAACTGACGAGTATTACCTTCTGCCTGAATGGGAAGATTTTCATCGGTAATCGCAGCTGTTATCTCAATACCATCTCCAAGCATTCCCGCCATCCGCAGATTGAAGCGGGAATCGAGCACCAGGTCCTGATTGTTTCCAAAAGAAAGCCCTCTGGAGAAACTGCCCTGATAATTCAATCCGCTCATGGTTATAAGCCCGTCATCTCTGGTATCATAGGGGTTATAAATGATCGGACCGGAAGCTTCCTCTGGTGGAGCTAGTTTTGTGCTATCGAGATGTGTGTATGTTTTTGAAAAAACGGGATCCATTACCCGGAACTGTACGATCACCGGTTGGCCGAGGGGTTTGAGCCATTGAATGAAACTGCCTTCTACCCTATAGAATGTCTGATCCACCAGCGTGCTATCCTGCATTTTTCTCACAACCACCGAATTAGAGAACACCATCAGACTATCCATTTGCGTCCTTCCTACGGGATCATTGACGACAATTTTCCTGAGGTTGGAAATATTTTCCACCTGAGCAGTAACCATTTGTCCTGTCCAAAGAAAGAGTAATATGAATAAAAGTTTTCTCAGCATTCTTAATACAAACGTAAAAAATGGTTTTTAAATATTTAACGGAATTCACACTTCAGGTAATAGTCGGACATTTTATTTACAAAAAGCTTTTGAAACAAAAACCGTTTTATGCCGTATATCACATATATCATGGGCGATTCAGCTTTGCTTCTTTCTTTGGAAATGGTTAAATTTGTAAGGAAGGCCTGAAGCTTTATAACTACACATTGAAACAAACTCTATTGCTTTACACTTAGTCTGTTAGGATTGGAGTTTTTGATTTCCCCTCTTGCTTCGAAAGCCCTTTCCCTTTTGCTTGCTATATAATATTGAATCCAAAAATTGACGGTTAACTTTTGGCGTGGCTCTTTTTGAATTGAATCAACATTATTCACCTGAAATTCAAGGGTTTGTCCCATGTAATTCGCAAACACTATTTACTATGAGAACGTTTCTAATTGCCCTTTTTATCTTTTTCTTTAGCTCTATGACTGTGTACAGTCAAATGACAACCATCGCCTGCATGAATCCACAGGAATTCTGCATCGGTATGGATTATGAGAACTATGCCCAGATGCAGGTTGTGGCAAATCCTCCGATTCCGCTGCCTTCCGATGCAACTTTCACCTACATCTGGACTGCACAACACCAAAGCGGTGCTACCTGGATCTGGCACTCCAATCTCAACTACAAAGCCATTCCCATTCCCTGGGAAGGTGAGTATGAGGTAAGGGTTAAAATTTTGTATGTACACAAGTATGAAAATTACCCCTTTGCCGCATTTTGGTCCAACAGAGTTATCCTGGTTGGTAAGCACTGTCCTACTTCTGCGGTTGATGAGCGGCCTGGTCGATAATTCAGTCGGCAGTAAGCAGTTGGCAGTCCGCAGTCTATATTAAAGGTTTGACTATTCTAGGCGGCAGATTAAAAAAAATTGTCAACCATTGGAAGACATCCTCCGGCGATATTTTGCCGTAGGATGTCTTTGTTTTTAACCAAATATTCCAGTTTTCATTCTAAAGTCAACCCCTATTTTTTTTATTTTTAATTTCCAGATATTCCCTTAATTTTCTGCCCTGATTTTATCTTTCGAAAGAAAAAGGTCTGAACCATCCAATACTTTTTATTAAAAGTTCTTAATTGGGTCAACCTCATTTTTTGCCACAAATCAACTAAAACCACAACCCATGGCTTCTTCCGCTTATGTTCTCTGGACCAGCATTTTAATAGCTATATATGCATTGATCATTTTGTTTTTTGTTGTTCGGGGTGCCTTAAAAACTCGTTCCATTGATGATTATGCCGTAGGGAGCATTAACTTTTCTCCGGTAGTCGTAGGACTTTCGCTGGCGGCTTCTATGACCAGCGCAGCTACCTTTATCATCAATCCGGGGTTTATTTCCCTTTATGGAATAAGTGGCATTATTGCCTTTGTGATCGTTTTGCCTCTCGCCATTTTTCTTTCATTGATCGTGCTCACCAAGAGTTTTCGAAAACATGGCCACAGTGTCAAAGCATTGACTATGGCCCAGTGGATCGGCAAACGTTTTGACAGCCAAGGATATGCGCTATTGTTTGGTGTACTTTCTTTATTACTCATCACCTTCATCGTACTCATTTGTGTAGGTATGACCAAAGTATTATCCCAGGCACTAAATGTTAAGGAATTATATGTGTTGATCGGATTGGTGGTTTTTGTATTTGGATATATGATGTTCGGGGGCGCCAATTCCATGGTGTATACCAATGCCATTCAGGCGGGAATGATGTTGATTGTGGCCTTTATTTTGCTGACTTCAGGATATGAGCATTTCAGCAACGGTGTCCATGGTTTTCTCGACAAGCTCGCCGCCATCGATCCAAACCTGACGACTCCCACCAACCCGGGAAGTTTACTTTTCAGGGACTATTTTGAGATCATATTTTGCAACTTCGTGGTCGGTATCGCCATTGTCTGCCAGCCACATATTATTACCAAATCACTATTGCTGAAAAGCGAAACAGATGTCAATCGCTATCTGACCGTAGCCATTATTGCCGAGATCATTTTTTTCGCAGTGGTCTTCACCGGTCTATATGCAAGATTGTCCTTCCCGGACATGACTGCTGCCGACGGGGAAGCCATCAATATGGATAGTATGATTTCAGCTTACGTGGTAAAAGAATTTCCTGTTTATGTAGGTTTGATCGTGATCCTTGGACTTATTTCTGCCGGATTGTCAACTTTGGAGGGACTCATACAAAGTGTTCCAACAAGTATCACCTCCGACATTATTGAACCTATGGCCGGAGACTCACTCGGTACCGGAGAAGAAAGACAAAAACGCCTCATCCTCATCAATAAAATGGTCATCGCTGTTGTCGCTGTCGTTTCCGTGTTTTTGTCTTACGACCAATTACTCAATCCAAGTCTCAGTGTAGGGATCTTTGCTCAAAATGGTGTGTATGCCTATTTCTCCGCTGCTTTTGTACCCGTGTTGCTTGGAATTTTCTTTGATAAAGTTCCCAAAGCAGCGCCTATTGCGGCGACCGTTACTGCCATTGTCGTACACTTTTCTATTTATTATGGTCATTTGACTCCTTATACCCAACCGCCGGTAGGTAATCCTGCTGTTGCCAGTTCTTTAGCGATTATTGCTTCTGTTGTGGTTGGCTTTGGGTTGTATTTTATTTTAAAGCCGAAAAAGAATTTAGGACAGGCTTGAGTTTTTGTTGAGTGAAATTCTTTTGAATAATGATATTTGATTTCCAGAAGCAACGAACATTTCCTGCTCCCGAAACCAATAAAACAATGGGGAGATTTCTGGCTTTTAACCGCGAACGCAAAGAAGGCGCCAGGTTCGCAACGTATTTTTTTATTATTCAAGATCATTATTCTCGGGAAACCTTTCTAATAATTCTTAACAGGAATAAACCACAGAGCGCCCAGGGGAGGCACAGTGTTCACTGAGAATAAATCAAAAGTGCAGGGTTAAGCTTAAATCTGGCATGTTTTCAATAATCAATATTTTTAACCAATTCAATTTCCATGGAGGGCTTCAATTATCCATATATTGTAAAAAAGGTTAAGTTTAGCGACCATATTCAAATCGCCTATGTTGATGAGGGTAATGAGGACCGAACCCTGCTCATGATTCATGGACTGGGTAGTTATATACCTGCCTGGCAGAAGAATATTGAAGGGTTGAAATCTCAATTCAGGTGTATCGCCCTTGACCTGCCCAACTACGGGAAATCAACCAAAGGCTTTTTTCCTTTTACGATGAGTTTTTTTGCGGAAGTAATTAGTGCTTTTGTTAAAAAACTGGAGCTTAAAAATGTAATCCTGGTCGGCCACTCTATGGGAGCTCAAATTGCAGTAACTACTTATCTGGAAACAACTACCCCTATTGAAAAGCTGGTATTACTTGCCCCTGCCGGATTTGAAACCTTTTCCGCCAGCGATAGTGATTTCTTCTTTAAAAATGTAACCGCCGAATTCATCAAGGCCATGACCGTTGAACAGATAAAAAGCAATTTTGATCTGAATTTTCACAATAACAGCCTCCCGGCAGATGCCAATTTCATGTTCAGGGACCGGCTGGCCATGCGTGATGACGAAGAGGAATATAATTTTTATGCTCAGATGGTTCCTAAATGCGTGGGTGGGATGCTGGAAGCTCCCGTTTTTGATCGATTAAATCAGATTGATATTCCTTCCCTGATCATTTACGGCCGGGAAGACCTGCTCATTCCTAACAAGGTATTGCATCCTGAGTCCACTATTGAACAAATTGCTGAGTCGGGTCACAAAGAAATTCCCGACAGCCAACTGGAGTTATTATCTCCCTGTGGGCATTTTGTACAGTGGGAATGCCCTAAAAAAGTAAATCAACTCATTTCTGATTTAGAGTACTGATATTATTCAAAATTTATAAGCCACTTCTCCAAATTTTAAGTCAATACCATTTTTACACCAAAATAAAATATTGAATATCAATTAATTATTGTAAATAAATGTATTTTTTATACAATAGTCAACCCTTTTTTATTCCAAAACCCCTTTTATTCCTCCTGGTCCATTTCCTATATTTGATCTCAACTTAAGTTTATTTCATATTTTCCAGGATTTTCAAAAGAAAATTCTCACCAGAAGTTAGCTATTGGGCTTAAAGATCAATTGATCAGCAAATAGCGAAATAACCCACAAGGTCAACTCTGGTTTAATTTAACCGACTACAAATTCAAAATCAAAAACGCGGTCTTTCCCTTTGGGAGAAAGGTCATTTTTATTTCCTAACACAAACGGAAGGATTAGTCCTTTTGACAAAATAGAACCGAAACTACGATGCGCAACGCCGTTATTTTATCTACGGGGAGTTATGCCCCTGAAACAGTAATTCCTAACAGTTATTTTGATGAACTGCTTGGAGAGGATGTGAGCACCTGGCTGGAAGAAAATGTCCAGATCTATGAACGTCGCTGGTGTAACGAAAACCAAAGTACTGCCGACCTCTGTGAACAAGCTGCCCTGCAAGCCCTGGAAAGAGCCTCTCTCAAAGCTGAAGACCTCGACCTGATTATCATTGCTACAGATACTCCTGAATTTATGTCCCCTTCAACGGCATCTGTGGTCCAAAACAGGATCGGAGCTACCAATTCAGGTACTTTTGACCTCAATACCGCCTGCGCAGGTTTTGTAACAGCTTTGGATGTCGGCACTAAATACATCAGATCAGATGAAAATTACAACCACATCCTGATAATCGGTGCCTATGCCATGAGTAAATACCTGAACCTCAAAGACAAAAAAACAGTCACCCTTTTTGCCGATGGTGCCGGGGCTGTAATCCTTAAAGCAACAGAAAACCCAGACAGAGGATATATCGGCAGTCAACTCATTTCCAAAGGACAATACAATGAATGGATGGGTATTTATGCCGGGGGAACACGTACGCCTGTTACCAAAGAAGTCATTGAAAACCATGACCACCAGCTGAAATTCGTCAAAAAATTCCCCCCTGAACTCAATCCCGAAATATGGTCATCCATGGCCAACACCTTATGTGATCGCCATGGGCTGGACATCCAGGATGTGAACAACTTTTTTATTACCCAAATCAATATCAACAGCATTTTTGAGACCATGGAACGCCTGGGAGTTCCCCGGGAAAGAGCCCATACCATCATGCACCATTACGGATATACCGGTTCAGCGTGTATCCCTATGGGACTGAATGACGCCGTAGAAAAAGGCATTGCCAAAAAAGGCGATCTGATGTTTTTCATCGGATCAGGTGGAGGCCTTGCTTTTGCCAGCGCCGCCTTCAGGTTTTAATTAACGCTATAAAACACCTAACCTAATTGTTAAACCCAAATTATGACGTTATGAACCTCCCTATTAAACGACTTGCTTTCTTCTTTTTCCTCGGCATCATGGCAGTTTCCTGTCAGAAACAGGAATCCCTTGAACAACGCGGCCCTGACATAAGCGCTAATCAGGCGATCACGGATGAGCCTCCGTTAGATCGTTACGATATTTCAAGGCTCACATCCCAAAACACCACAGACAGGAATGTCCCAAACAACGCAACACTCTCTCTGCATTTTCAAAACTGGCTGAACGCCAACGGTTATGGCAGTTATAACTTTTCGCGCAGCGATATTGAAGGAGACAGCTACGGCGGAAAGGTCAACAGCAGCACACCTATCACCAAACAACCGGTGATTTTCATTCACGGCAACAGCGATAAGGCTGTCGGAAACGTTTATGGACAAAGCGGATGGACCAGTTCCCTGAATTATTTTCTCGATCAGGGATACAACCAGGCAGAGCTTTATGCCATAACCTGGGGTGATGCTAATCCGTTCAGTTCTGCTAACAACTACCACTCCAAAGCCAATGTAACGAGGATTCGTGCTTTTATTGAAGCTGTTCTTAGTTACACAGGAGCTTCTAAAGTGGATATTATCTCTCATTCCATGGGAGTTACCCTTTGCCGTAAAGCGGTTAAAGGCGGTTACGGTTATGATCCCAACGATGGAGGATCTTATTACGTAGGTTCATCCATCACCGGCTCTGTCGATGCCTTTGTCGGTATCGCAGGTGCCAACCAGGGGCTCACCAATTGCTATTACGCCAGTTCAACACCCACTTGCGATGATGTCAACGGATTCTATCCCGGTTATTTATGGGGATGGTATGGTCCGTATGGAGTATCTGATTATCTGGTGGACCTGAACTCCACTTCCGGATATGAAGGAAGTTACCGATACAGTATCTGGTCGTCGGTTGATCAGGTCGTGGGGTATGGTTGTATTGTTTATGGGAAGAATACATGTAAAATACCCGGGCAGACCGGACAAAAAGCTTATTCATCATCCCCTTACGGGCACTTCAACTTAAAAGACATGACAGAAGCCGTACAATATCAAATGGTAGTCAATCACACTGTATTATGATGATTCAAAAACAAGATTGGTTAAGTCAGTGGGCCATTTACAGCCCGAAAAAAATTGCCGTCAAAGAATATGAAACGGGGCGTGCCCTAAGCTACGGCGACCTGAACAGGATGAGCAACAGGCTTGCTCATCACCTGACGGACGATCTTGGTATTAATAAAGGTGATCGAATTGCCGTTCTGGCTGAAAACTGTCTTGAGTATATTGTGTTATTCGGTGCAGCTCAAAAAACCGGTTGCATAATTGTCCCCCTGAATTACCGGTTGACCTCTGCTGAAATTGATTACCTGCTGGTAGATGCTTCTCCGGTTTTGGTGATCAGCGAATCAAAATTTTCAGAAGTTCTTCAGGCATCCGAACAATACAGCATCATTCCCGGAAAGTGGTCCATGGAATCACTAGCTGAGTATTGTGATCCAAACAAAAAACGACCGGAAGACAAACACTTCGAAATCGTCTCCATTGAAGAGGACCATCCGATTTTCATCTTGTACACATCAGGTACCACCGGTTTTCCGAAAGGAGCGATCTACTCGCACAAGATGTTGTTCTGGAATAGCGTAAATACGGCTATGAGTCTGATTATCAACTCAGAAAGTCGCACCATAAATGTGATGCCTCCCTTTCATACGGGAGGTTGGAATGTATTACTAACCCCTTTCCTGCACCATGGCGGTTATACCTGTCTGATGAAAAAATTCGAACCGGAAGTGGTATTACAATTGCTTCAGGAAGAACAGGTGACCATTTTCATGGCGGTGCCAACTATGTTGAAGATGATTGCCGACAGTCCCGGATTTGATCAGGCTGACTTCAGCTCCATGTATTACCTGATCGTTGGTGGTGAACCTATGCCTATTCCGCTGATTGAAACCTGGCAGGCCAAAGGTGTTCCTGTTCGGCAAGGATATGGTATGACGGAAGTCGGCCCCAATCTTACTTCTTTGCATCAGGATGATGCTGTTCGTAAAAAAGGGTCCATCGGCAGAGCCAATTTTTATGTACAGATAAAAATCGTCGATGAGGCGGGCAATCCAACCAACGTTAACGAACCCGGCGAATTATTGCTTAAGGGCCCAATGGTCACTCCCGGATACTGGAACAATACTGAGGCGACTGCAAAGTCGATAGAAAATGGTTGGTTTCACACCGGTGATATGGTCCGTGAGGATGAAGAAGGGTACCTGTATGTGGTTGACCGGATCAAAAACATGTATATCTCCGGTGGAGAAAATGTTTATCCTGCTGAAGTGGAAAGAGTGATCATGGAATTACCCGCGGTTTCGGAAGTGGCGGTTGTTGGCATTCCTGATCCGAAATGGGGAGAGAGCGGGCGTGCTTTTGTAGTCAGGAAGTCTGGAATGGATTTAAATGCGGATGATGTAAAAATGCATTGTAAATCCAAACTCGCCAAATTCAAAGTTCCCAAATCGGTTGTGTTTTTGCTTGAATTGCCTAAAAACGATGCTGGCAAACTCAACAAAATGGAATTAAAAGCTTTGGCCAACATCAAAAGTTAATTTAAAAATCGGAATCATATCATATTTAACATTAAACTTCTTAAACTTAGATAATCATGAAAAATCTAAAAATTTTCTTGCTTTTATTTGCCTTAGCCGGCTCTGTTATGGTCACTACTACCGGTTGTGACAAAGATGATGATGCAACTTGTACTGACGGAATTCAGAATGGAAACGAAACAGGTGTTGACTGTGGCGGCGACTGTGCTCCATGCCCTACTTGTGATGACGGGATTATGAACGGAGATGAAACAGGCGTTGACTGTGGTGGTATTTGTGATCCTTGTCCGGAAGGTGTTCAAATGACTCAATGGCAGTCTTCAGGGTCTAATGTTGCTCCTTTGCTGGCAGCAGATCCGTTTAATGTCGATTCCATTTATGTTGAATTCGACATGTTGACCTATCGCGTAGAGCAGTTTTCAGATGGAGTGCAAACTGTACTTGAAGGGAATTTCAACCAGGCGGAATCAGGTGTAGGTGCTATTTGGGACATCATTCTTGATCAGACTTCACCAAGTACTTTAACAGCAACGGGCATATATGAAATTTCGGGAGATGGTTTAATGATGACTTATGAAGTCGTTCAAACTTCACCTGATCTGGGACTTACTCCTCCAACAGCTGCAGCCGGTTTCGGAAGCACCCACGGTGGAGCATTTGGAACCACCAATGTCCAGAAATACGAAAAAATTCAATAACTAACTTTATTTTGCTGCTCCGGCACCTATTCTGCCGGGGCAGCCTTTTGTTTTCCGATTTTGCTTTCAGCCTGATCCTTTCATTCAAAATCTTATCCTAATGAAAAGGTTTTTACTCATAACTCTGCTCTTTACATGCTCTTTTTCACTGTCAGCCCAGGAAGGTGGTGAATTTCTACAAACTTTCGACAGGGAAGTTCCCCAAAAGGCCAATAAAGAATTTCAATTTCTGGCTTTCTTTTTTACCAAGGGAGTTGCCAATAATATTTACCCGGAAAATGACCTGCTTAAGGGGCAGATCGTCGGCCGGCTTTTCGGAACAAACACTACCATTACTTCAGACAGCCTGAGTCCGAAATATGTCGAACAACGTATCCTCCCCTTTTTCATTTACTCCCCAAAACTATTTAATGGCAAAGCTATTTTCCGGGCTTCTCTGGAAATCGACTGGACCTGGGGAGATGTTTCCTATGGAACTGGCGGTAACGGTGGTTCCGGTTTTTCTGCTGACCAGGTAAATATTCAAACTCAGAACATCGAAGTTGAGCTTATTCCAAAAGCAGGATGGGCCGTCAATCTTGGACTGATGAGGCTGTTTGACACTCCTCACAATCCTTACAGAACCTATTTTGATAAAATGCTCATTACCGGATACCGTTTGGGATATTGGGGCTCTGATGCGGTTGGAGTAACTGTTCGCAGAGATGCCGACTTTTATAAATGGAAAGCAGGACTTTATCAACTGTACGAGAACAATACCAATGAAGATGATGATGTCATCCTCGCTGAATTTCTTTATCAAAGACAACTCGGATTGCGCTGGAACCTTGGCGGATCAGCCTTTTATGTAAGAGATCATGCCAATGGTGAAGGTGGTCCATCCATTCTTGGCCAGGGGCTGAATGCTACTCTGAATGGCTATAATGGTACTTTCAGGTTTCCTTTGAACAACACCAAATACCAGGCTGATATCTTTTGGGTAGGTTCTTTTTTCAGCTTTAATGAAGATTACATGATGCACCGCTTTTTTGCCAGTGGTTTTGCCAAAACGAACCTCGGTTCCGTTAAACTGGAAAAAGGTGATGAGTATGAAAAAGGCATCTCTGTAGCAGGGCTGGCATCAAATCTACGATTTGGATACCGTCACGGACAAACCATCGATGACATTGTTTGGTTCGATGCCATTTACACCACAGGAGACGGCAACAGCATCTCTGATGATAAATATTCCGGTGTTCTGACCGGAAATACCTGGGGAACTCCGGGAGCTATTTTTATCGGTCACGGAGGTTATCTCATTTTCCCACACGGCAATGTGATCAACAGATACTGGGCACTGGTTCCGGATCTCTCTAATATGGGTTACGGAGTGCTGGGCGGAACCGTCAATTACAGCAAAGCTATTATACCGCATAAATTGACTGCCAAAGTCGGTGGTGCCTGGGCCAGAAGTATGGCTACCCCCAGCAGCGGCGGTAATAATATTGGGCTGGAAGCCAATGCGAAACTCGTTTACCAGTTAGGCCCTTTTATGACGGTGGAATGGCACTCTGCTTATGCGTGGCTAGGTGATTTTTACGACAGTACCCTTGTCAACGGAGGTTTGGACGAAAGACCTGTGAACCCCTGGACAAGCTTCATCGGGTTTAAATGGTTAATGTTTTAGAAGCCTTAGTTTTTTGGAATAGTAAAAATTTGAAAAACTTGTTTAAATTTATTGGGATGCAAAAAATAATATTCATACTACTTATCGGACTGCTTTCTTCCTGCAGCTTTCAGAAGTCCATTAATTCTTTGCAGTCCTTTGATGATCTCAATTATCCATACAAGGTCAAAAAAGCTCAGTTGAGTAATGACATTACGGTAGCCTATGCTGATGAAGGGAAAGGGGATCAGACCATTATCTTCATTCATGGCCTGGGAAGTTATATGCCGGCCTGGAAAAAGAATATCAGTGTTCTGAAGGAGGATTTCCGTTGTATTGCGATTGACCTTCCGGGTTATGGGAAATCCAGCAAAGGCAAATATGACGGCAGCATGCAATTCTACTCCCGGGTGGTTGCCGAGTTTATCGACAGACTTGATTTGGAAAACGTCGTTTTGGCAGGCCACTCTATGGGCGGGCAGATCAGTATCACTACCGCCCTTGCATTTCCGGAAAAGGTTGACAAATTGATCCTGGCAGCTCCTGCTGGTTTTGAACAGTTCAATAAGGGACAAAAGCAATGGTTCCGGGAAGTTTTTACACCTGACCTGGTGAAACTCACCCCCGTTGAATCCATCAAATCCAACCTGGCCTTCAACTTCTATAATATGCCGGAGGATGCTGTTTTTATGATCAAGGACCGAATTGAAATGCGCACGGCTAAGGAAGATTTTGCCTGGTACTGTTATATCGTTCCGGAAAATGTAAAAGGCATGGTCGATGCTCCGGTATTCGATTACCTGAAATATATCAATCAGCCGGTACTAACGCTTTTTGGCGCAAATGACAATCTGATTCCCAATCGTTACCTCAACGGCGGAACCACAGAAAAATACGCCAAGCAAGGGGCAGCACAAATCCCTGATTGTAAACTGGTGATGGTTGATAAGGCAGGGCATTTTGTGCAATTTGAAAAACCGGAAGTATTTAATCAGGCTGTTTTGGAGTTTTTGAAAGGCAATTGATTTTATTTTACTTTTGGAACTAAGCTTTCTGGTGTTCTAATTAGGTATAGCTAGCTTACAGAATTAAAAGCTAATCAATCTTTTACACAAACAATTCATTTTTAACCGCGAAGAGCGCCAGGAAGGCGCAAAGCACGCAAGGTTTTTATCCAAAAGTGCTGATAACTTTTTACTGGATTATTTCTGTACACCCCCAAATGCATATCCTTCATCTATGAGAAGCAAACTCAAAAAATTTACGGAATTTGCAAATAGTCTGCTCCCGCATGAGACTGCTTTTCTATTGGAAACACAACAATTCGTAGATGATAAAAAACTGGAAATACTTCAGCGAGTCGATCACAACTGCAGGAATATTGACCAGTTCACGCCCTATGATGAAACGATTGACAAGCGTAAGTATTCCAACTTAAAAAAATGGATCACCCAACGGCTGGAAGCTATCGATGTAGATGCTTTTTTTGAGTGGATCATTGAAATGGAGCGAAAGATCCTCACGGATTCCATTCAGATCAACGAAGAAAAACAACTGCTCAAAACCATTCGCAACTATGAACATCCCATTGCTTATTTTACGAAATTTTACGAACTGATTCGCTCCTACGATAACTTCCTTTTGATCAGACTTCGCTATCAGGATCACATCATTACAGAAAATTTTCTCAACCAATACAAGGAACGCTACCAACATGCTCTGGCCGTCAACGAAAAGATGCACCAGGCAACCCAGGATATCGTGCAGCAATATTCCGGCACGGAAGCTGAATCCAAACAATGGGAGGCATGGCTCAATGAGATATTTCTTGACGAAACCATGGACCCGCTCAACAGATACATGGCTTTGATCCGATTGAGCTTCATTGCTTTTAATTACAACAAATTTGATCTGCTGTTGGAGAAATTTGACGATGTGGATCAAAAATTTGCCCGCGGTTTTTTCTATTCCAAAAGAATACTGCTCAACTATTATAATAACAGGCTTTTGCTGCACTCCCGCTTCAATCAGTATGACGAGGCCATCTATTACGGTTACCTTTCCGTAAGGGAAAAAAATCACGATTACATCTTTTATGTAAACAACCTCTGTGCTGTTTTGCTCCGGCAGCACAGGGATGAAGAAGCCTTAAAACTCATGCGGATTGCCGCGCCGGAAATGAAAACCTCTAAAAATTTCCACAACAAGGTCGGATTCGTTTCTTTTTATATAAAAGCCCTCAACAGCAATGGATTGCACAAGAATGCAGAAAACTATGCAGAATCATTTTTAAAAGCTTACGAAAAGGAGGTGCTTAGGTTCAGATGGCATCTTTTCTTCACTGTTTATCTGGAAACGATGCTGCATCAGGAACATTACATGAAGTTGTTGCAAATTGCCCGAAAATATAAACTCCTTGAAAAGGATAAACTTTATAATGTACGTGCCAATTACTCACCAGTCATTCCATGGCTGATTGCTGTGGCTAAATACCGTTCGGAGCTCATCACAAAGAAGGAACTTATTTCAGTGATCAAATCCTCTCTCGACACCTTGACTGATGCACAGAAAAACAGTCTTTCCTTAAAACATCTAAAGGAAGACTTCAAACAATTTTTTCCGGGAATTTCGGAGGTGTAGGTGGGTTAGGGGTTGCGGGAGGTATTTCCTTCGACAAGGTGTCGCCTTTCATCCCTTTATACCTGTCAAAGGCAAAACCTTGGATTATTTTTTCTTTCGCTGTTGCCCGAAAAAGGTATCGCCTTGAATTTCTTTTCCTTGTTTCCTTACTCATTAAAACAAACTTCCCTGACGGGCGAAGCTCATGGGGTTTTCAAGCTCCAGTAGTCTGCGTTTCATGTCGAGGCCATAAAAATATCCTTGAAGGTCACCGCTTTTTGCAATGACCCTGTGGCAAGGTACGATGATCGCTATTGGATTATTTCGGTTGGCAAGTCCTACGGCTCTTACCGCCTTAGGGTTGTTGAGTGTTTCAGCTATGGCGGAATAGGAAGTGGTATGCCCATAAGGGATTTTCACCAATTCCTGCCATACGGAAATATTAAATTCAGAATGACCACCCCAATCCAGTTTCAGATCAAATTCAGTCAATTGCTGCTTGAAATAAAGATCGAGTTGAACCACACATTCACGCAGTTCCTCAGGAATAGGCCCTGCCGGACAAGGCTGCTTATCCGATAGGCGAACAGACTGGATGCCAAGTTCACTGCCCTTGATCTCAAAACATCCGAATGGTGAAAGGTAGTATGTTTTTGCTAGCATGTGTCGGTTACTGGTTACTGGTTACTGGTTACTGGTTACTGGTTACTGGTTACTGGTTACTGGTTCTTACCAAAGATACTGTTTTGTTGGGACTTGTTCCATCGACAATTCATAAATACCATTTTTTAGAAAAATAGTATTTATCAACCTAAACCAGCAACTAGAAACCAAAAACCTGCAACATGCATTAACTCCAATGCTCTTCCAACAAAGAGCCGAGTCGCTCTTCACTGATCTTGCGTTCCAGTTTACCGCCAAAGGCATAGGAAATGCTGCCCGTTTCTTCAGAGACAATGAATACGGCCACCCCTGCCCTTTCGGTAATACCTACTGCTGCCCGGTGCCTCAGTCCAACACTCTTGGGTAAGCGGGCGCTTTCTGACACGGGAAGCACACAACTGGCCATTTCAATCTTGTTGTTATTGATAATGACGGCACCATCGTGCAAGGGGCTTTCTTTGTTAAAAATACTTTCGATCAATGGTTCGGAAATGATGGCATCAAGGGGGGCGCCTCCGGTAACGATACCTTCTAAAAAAAGGTTCTTCCGCAGAACGATCAAAGCTCCCGTTTTTTGTCGGCTCATGCGCTTCATGGCGGCTTTCAGGGTATTGACCAGCGTCATATCCTGATCCCCGTTCTGGAAACTTCTATTGATGAATCTGTCCACAAATTTTGACCGGCCTCTCAAGGTACTGTCTCCCAGAAATAATAAAAACCTTCTTACCTCGGGCTGGAAAATGATGATGATAACGATGACCCCTACATTCATGATCGTCCCCAGAATCGCGGAGAGCATATCCATTTTCAGCTCCCTCACCAGCCAACCGATCACATATAACAGCAATAACCCGATGAAGATATTAAAAGCGATATTTCCCCGCAACAATTTGTACAACTGATACAGCAAATACCCCACGATCAGGATATCGAGAATATCCCAGATGCGGATGGGGAGAAAGCCTATTTCGAACAGAAATATCATACGAGGTCGTTGAGGGGGTAAAAATAGGGAAAAAGGATAACTGTTAAGTCTCCGGTCAATGAATTGTTATTAATTTCATGATTTCAATTCCCTTAATACGGTTTCACCTTCAAATTATAATACATAAACGACAGCACATCCGCCGCTTCATTGATCTTTTTGGCGGTAGGTTTGCCGGCGCCATGGCCACTGCCACTGTCAATGCGGATGACAATCGGAGCGTCCCCTTTTTGTGCATTTTGCAAAGCAGCAGCAAATTTCATCGAATGCGCCGGAGCAACTCTGTCGTCGTGGTCAGCCGTGGTGATATAGGTTGCGGGATAAGCAACTGTATCAATATTATGCAATGGAGAATAGGAATACAGGTAATCGAACAATTCTTTATCGGAAGCGGAACCATACTCGGCTGCCCAAGCCCATCCGATAGAGAACTTTTCATACCGCAACATATCCAGAACGCCAACAGCCGGAATAGCTACTTTATATAGATCCGGACGCTGGGTCAGGCATGCGCCAACCAACAAACCTCCGTTAGAGCGACCGTAAATGGCCAGCTTTTCTGAGGAAGTATATTTCTTATTGATCAGGTATTCGGCTGCCGTCTGAAAATCATCAAATACCGTTTGTTTGCGTTTCAGCATTCCTCCCTTGTGCCACTCCTCTCCGAATTCGGCACCTCCCCGAAGGCTGGCAACGGCACAAACACCTCCATTTTCCAAAACCACGGAAAACAAATTCAGACGGGTAACATTGTGTGCTGGCAAAATTGGAATATTAAATCCCCCGTAACCATATAGCAAGGCAGGAGCATCTCCCGTGTGTTTAAATCCTTTTTTATGAACGATGAACATCGGCACCTTTTCCCTGTCATAACTCTGGAACCATTCCTGCTTAATGACATAATCATCAGCATTAAAGGCGGTTTCCGGTTTTTTATATAATTCCGAAGTAAACTCCTCCATATCCAGCCGATAAATACTGGCCGGCTGAACAAGCGTCGAAAATCCATAAAAGACCTCCTCGCTATCCCCTCCGGTGGAAATCTCTGTTACAGTCCCGATCCCACTCAGTTCAACCGTTTTTAACAAAGTCCCTTTGGTATCAAATATTTTCAGTTGCGAAGAAGCATTGTGCAGATAGTCGATGATGATTTTGTCTCCTACGAGTTTGGCATCTCTGATCACATCATCCGATGCAGGAATTATTTCCTCCCAGTACCCCTTTTCCGGATGAGCCGTACTTACCAGGATAATTCTCCGGTTGGCAGCTCCATGGTTGGTTTTGACCAATAATTTTTCTCCAATATTGCCTATCACCTCAAAATCATGTTCAAAGGTTTCTACTATGGATTCAAAATACAATTCACCGGAACTAAGATTCTGAAAATACAGGGCATTCCCATTGGTCGATTCGGAAACGGTGAGATATAAGAACCTTTCATCCGCCGTCGTTCCTCCACGGATATTCCTTTTGGCATTATACCTGTCTGCAAATGCCAGTTCGTCTTCTTCCTGTGGAGTGCCTACTTTGTGGTAAAATAATTGATGAAATTCATTCACGGCCATAAGATCACCACCATTTTCACTGCCCGGATACCGGCTGTAGTAAAAACCATCGTTATACCAGGCAATTCCGGAGAATTTGACCCCTCTGATAGTGTCATTGAGAATCCTTTTCGAACGGGTATCCATGATCCTGATGGTCCTTCGGTCAGAACCACTTTCTGCGACCTGGAACGCCAGAAGAGAACCATCTTTTGAAAAACTAAAACTACTAAGTGACACCGTTCCGTCGGTAGAAAATTTATTGGGATCCAACACCAATTCCGGCTCATCAAAAATGTCCTTCATTCTGTATAGTACATCCTGGTTTTGTAATCCATCATTCCTGAATGTATAATAGTGACTTCCGTGAAATTCAGGCGCTGAAAATCTTTCATAATCCCAAAGTTCCGCCAACCGGTTGACCAGGGTGTCCCTGAAAGGCATTCTTTTCATATAGGCCACATTGAGCGCTCTTTGGTTCTCAATCCAGTGATCACGGGAAGGAGAATCGTATTCCAGCCAACGGTAAGGATCGCTGATTTTTAAACCAAAATATTCATCAACAATAGCCGTATCCCTATAGGTTTCGGGATACTGAATATCGATGGTTTTGAAATAAGTGGCAGGATCTATGATTTCTGCTTTTTGGTTGTTCTGGCAGGAAGAAATCAACATTGAGGTTAGAAAAAGGAAGGGAATAAAATATCTAATACTCATTTATGGTTATTTTTGTGAATAATGTATCCCTGCAAATTGAATATAAAAACCTCTTTACAGAAAAATCGGGGGTTAAACAACTCAAGTTGCAATGCATCTTGAACAAACCTCAAAAATCAATTAACAACTAACAAAAACTGTGGGTTATAGCCCTTATTCTTTTGAAAGTTGTCTTTTGAAGCTTGTTTTTTACCCAATTGCGATAATTCACAATTTGGGTTAAATATATAAAATGCAATATATGAAATTTTCGCGGCAACTACTATTTTTGATTCTCCTATGTCTCCCTGCAAGCATCCTGTTTGGACAGGAATTACGTGAAAATGAACAGGGTGAAAAGATCATTGTCTGGCCGGATGGTTCCTGGCAGTATTTTTCGGATTTCGGCAGTGAAGATCCTGACACTTTTCATGGCAAAAAAGAAGGTAGTGGAGAGCGCTCCTTCCCAATTTATGACGGAACCATTGAACCGCTGGAAGGATACGTTTCCATAACAGAGAATGACATTCTCAAAATTGCCGTCCGAAAATCCCAGCTTGCTCAGGAAGCTGCGAATATTGCCTCTGACAGGGCACAGCAGGCTACAGCAGCCAGGCAGGCCATTGAAAAAGAACTGGCCAACGCCATGAGTGCCTCGAATGCGGACCAGGAAAATATTCGCAGAATAAGAATTCGACTGGAGGCTGCTAAAAAAACGGAGCTATCCACCTCCCTGGAAGCTGAGGAAGCCAGAAGCGGGGCTCAAAGGGCCAAGGAGTTGACCGCCAAGGGTACTTATGTTGAAGAGTTCCTGGAAAAACAGGAATCCAAAAAGCGGCAATCAGAGCTTTCCCGTGAACAAAGACAGATCTCCGGTCAAAATTATCAAAGTCTGCTTCCCCTTACTGAGAATCACCTAGGTGAATCCAACAGGGATGACCTGATCATGAATCCACCACCTCCACCTTGCACTATTGTCTATGACGGTATGGATGAACGGACCAAACGACCACGCAGGGATGTTCAGCAGGAAGTGTTGTTCACTTATACCGATGAACGATTAAGACCATTTTTAAAGGACAAGGAATACCTCAGATGTGAAGGGTATTTAACTTCCATTGGCGGAGGTTTCAGATATTTGACCCTGGTATTTACCTTTGCCTACCCAAATGCCAGGGAAGCCTATGGCTTTATAGAAAAAGGCAGCGTTTTGACCATAAAAATGCTGAATGGCACATTTGTCAACCTTTTCTCCGGCAAAATGGACATGGGCAGATATGATACCAAAACACAATTGCTCACCTACCAGGTTCACTACCCTATCGACCGGGGACAATTGAACTTGCTGGAAAAGGAAGAGGTGGATGCCTTCAGGGTTTTCTGGAGCAGCGGTTATGAGGAGTATGAAGTATTCCAACTGGACTTTTTCCAAAGCCAGCTGAGTTGCCTGGAGCAGGATTGATGTGCGGATGTGCGGATGTGTAGATGTGTAGATGTGCGGATGTGTAGATGTGGGGATGTGTGGATGTGTAGATGTGTAGATGTGTAGATGTGTAGATGATGTGTAGATGTGTAGATGTGGGGATGTGTAGATGTGCGGATGTGTAGATGTGTAGATGTGTAGATGTGTAGATGTGGGGATGTAGCGATAAACTTACATGACTTGTAGAGATTTATTTTTTTTACCTGGTACAAAGTGCCATGTCAAATTCAGTGCCATAGGTACTGCACAATTCAACTATGAAAGAAGAGATGAAAGAAGTAAAAATGCTGGGCTTAAAACTCCCCACAGATCCAAGATGGGTAAACCTGGCTGAAATGGAATTGGAAGAGATTCTTACTGATCATGCCTATTGTGAACAAAAAGCTGCAACCTTCTGCATAACCTTAATCCAGCAATTTCCGGACCGCAAGGAACTGGTAGAGGAACTAGCTCCGATAGTTACGGAAGAATGGGGGCATTTCCGTTCGGTACTTGCTGAACTGGATAAGCGGAACCTGCAATTGGGCAAGCAACGCAAAGACGAATACGTCAATCAGTTAATGGCCTTTCAGCAAAAGGGCGGTGGCCCGGATAACAGTCTGTTGGAGAAACTGTTGACCTGTGCTTTGATCGAAGCCCGTAGTTGTGAGCGGTTTCGATTGCTATCTCTGGGGCTTGAGGATGAAGATCTCAAAAAATTCTATCACAAATTCATGGTAGCAGAGGCTGGTCATTATCACTTATTCATTGAATTGGCTAGGAAATATTTTGGTCGGGAGAGAACGGATAAAAGATGGCAGGAATACCTCGATAAGGAGGCTGAAATTCTAAAATCTTTGGAACTGCGTGGGGATAGAATGCATTGATCAGACGTTTTTTAACGTTCTTAAAACGAGGTTGTCTCAAAAGTAACAGTGTAGAAAATGATAAAGAATACTATTCTAAATTCAACTAAAAATAGAACCTGCCTTTGCCGGCAGGCAGGCACTGATATAACAGATCTAACTGATAAGGACTGATTTATCACTCTACGCTGATTGAAACTTCTTTCCTATTACTTTTGAAACAACCCCACTTTATTTCCTATCAGCAGGTTTATCGCTGCAATTGAACTTTTGAAGTTCCCACAGGTCGTCCTTTTTGGTAAAATTTCAATACATACAAACCGTTGGTCAGGTTCGCTGGCAGGTCAATCGCACTGTTAGTTTGCCCCGGGTGGTAAAAACATCCTCCCAGCCTGAGTACCATTCGAAGCCATAATTAACACTTCTGTTGGCAGATTCACAAAAAGATCACTTTCAACATTTAACGCTCCTCTTGGTAGGGTTCGGGTAAGCGGTAACTGGACTTCATTTCTCAAGTTCATTCGCCATCTTTTCATCTACATTTCAGATCACTCAGGTAATTATAAGTACCGGATTGAATCGCTGAAGGACATCGAAATTCCATCCGGGAATTCATCACCGTATATGATCGTAAAAACCCTGTACTGTTCAATTCAATAATAACTCTCAATTCATCCAGACCGATAGCATTGGAATTAGGGGTAAACGTATTGGTAGCTGAATTATAACTTCCTGCAACAGGCCCATTTAATCCATCCGACCAGGTGCTTACCGTTACATCACTTAATGAACCAAGATCAAGGGCATTTTGATAAGGAACGCCAGCCTGTATTGGCCCATTAAGTGGTTTAACAATAACTTGCTGGTTATTTATTGAGGAAGGAAAAGCATCGTAAAGATCTTCAATAATCCCGTTATTGGTGAATTGGCTTCCGCTATTAAAGATGTGGTTGGACTCATAACCGGAAACCATTACCCCGTCATTGACTACCTCTGCTGAATTTAAAAGGTAAACAGCACTGTTAATAAAAACCATACCTTCCGTATTATTTTGAAAATTACTGTAAACCACCAAATCAATATTGTTGGTATTTTGCAGATACAGCGTCCCATTATTATAAAAATTCGACCCTGTGTAACAATCCAGGCCATATATCTGAGATTGATAAATATCCATAAAATGATTATTCGTCACCTCTCCTGAATTAAAAATACCGGCAAACCCCGAATACCTTATTTGCAGGTTGCCATAATTGATCAAGGAGCCGTTCCCGGAATTATAAAAGCCTGAATTATCCGCATATTTTATTTCCATCATTCCTGTACCGGAGTTTTGAACAAGCCCACTGTTATTTATGCCGACCTGATTACTGTTTTGGGAAAGGAACTCACCATAATTAAAGAAATAACTATTCGAATTAACATTACTGAAACCGGCCGATCCTCCCCCGTTTATGGTTAATTCTCCGGAACTATAATTCCAAAACTGGTTGCCATTGATTACACCACTGGTAGCATAATTATTACTGGCGGAAATATTGATTTTATTATAATTCCTGATAACACCTTGATTTTCAACCCCATGCTCTCCAAGGTTGCCTATTTCAATCTCATTAAAGTTCCACAAATAGCTGTTTGCTTCATTCATGATTCCGGTATTTTCGACATCAAAAATACCTACCCAGCCATTTGAAAAAACATAAAAGCGGTATTCGTTTAAAATTCCATTTGCCTCGCCATTCGTCGCCTCAACATCTTCTATCAGCAATTTCCCATAGACATACACCCTTCCTTGATTTCGCAGTGCTGCCTGGTTGTGCGTATCAGCAATGATCAACATAGATCCGGCATTTACATTAAGTCTTGCTCCGGGATCAACTATAACGCTTCTGGCATATTCTTCTTCCCCGGAATTAACGGAAACTGTCCCGGATGGAATAACAACATTATCTCCCTGACCGGGTACGGCTCCCGTGTCCCAGCCTGAAGGATCATGCCAGCTACCATTACCTCCGATCCAATTAACGGATGCACCGTTGAGTTGAATCAGCGTCAAAAACATAAAAAAGAAAAACATCGGTTTTAGGGTCCTGAGTGTTAGGATTTTAGATTTTCCCATTAGTCAAATTTTGATTTGGTTTAAGATTTTTTGTCGGGGCAAAGGTATTGGGTCCTTAAACCAGAAGAATCACCCTCGCGGGTGATTTTGACTCAACCCGAGCAATAAGTGATTCTACCTAATTACAATTCAGGTATTTATACGCTATTATGGATGGGCATTAAATAAGAACTTTGCATTATTGGGAGCAGTAAATCCCAATCCTCAACCGGTACTCTTGTCTAACCTTAAACTTAATGGATCATATGGTCATCGGGAACTGACATTCGATTTTTTTAGTGTCCCGGTGGCCACCCTTTTTTCGTTTACACATAATATGATGATCTTTTAGAGGCATTCTGAAAATCATAACATTCAAAACACATTACAAATAAATACCATATTAAATAAGGCAATCCTTTCCTGTTCATAGATTTGGCGAAATTATTTTTGGGAAGAAATCCGACAAATAACAATAAAATATTTCATATGTACTTTTATTTCATAATTAAAAGTCATACCTTTGTATTTATCGAATGTCATTGATTCGAAAAATCCTTTCCCAAGACCGTAAGTAAAATTACAGAACAAACTCACCTTAGAGAGGGATATTTCAACTTCTACTCAATCAATAGAGGCTAACTAAGATATTACAAATAAGAAACTGATTGTACCTAACAATCTTTAATTGCCTTTTTCACTAATTCAATGGGCCAAACTACATTGGTGGCATTACTATAGACCTCCAACTTCACATGAAACAAATTTACTTTGAAAAAGGCAATCCAAAATTTGGAAACCGATAGCTGTAGTACAGTTATCGGTTTTTTTTATTGAGGAAGTTCTATTGCGTAGACCAGCATATAACCACCTTTTTCTATTCGATAGTTAAGCGTGAAATGCATTTCAAAGGAAGCCTTCCGAACTGTTCCGGTGCAACTCCCGCCCTCTTTTTGGTAGGTAAAAGGATCGATGAGAATATTTTTCCGAAAATCCAGTTGTTTTCGACCATATGCTTTATAAAGACACTCCTTTGCCCCCCAAAGTACATGAAGATGCTCAAGCCTGGTGGCATCATCAATACAGCTTAATTCCTCCGGCCTCATGACCCTCATGGCCACCCCTTCCAGTTTAGCAACAACCTTTTGAATATCCACCCCATTATTCAGGATTGAACCCACTGCGGCCGCCATTCCCTCTGAGTGGCTGATGGAAACATGATAAACTGAATTTTCCAGGTAGGGCTTACCATATTCATCTTTGAGAAAGGCCCCACGTTTATTTCTTCCGGACATTTCATGTACCAAATGCCGCACAGCCAGCCATTCCAATCGCTTTGGACCTTTTATCAAACTCAACTGCCTGAGCTCTCCCGGATAGAGCAGCAATTGATGTAAAAACCAGTGCTCATCCTCGGTGATATCCCATACGCCGAGTTCAATATCTGACTCTATATGTTCGTGAAACAATAGTGGCATTTGAAAACAATGATATTACTTACAAATGTTAAAGGTAAATTTTAGACTATTTAAATCAAAGAAAACCAGGGCCTGATAAACATGGAAATTTTCTTTTTTGTAATTTGCCGAAAAGTAATTAACTGGAGTGTGTTTTTTAATTTTGTAGGAAAATCTTGAAAAAAGTGCAATTATATTCCATATTCGGAGAGGAAAGTGAATGAAATGGAAAAATGGATGGGTGGAAAAGGTTCCTTTATTCCAATAATCCTGTTCTTCCAATTATCCCTTTTTGTCTCAAAATTGTTTTTGTGGAAAATCACTCATTTTCAAAGACAATGATTCTCACATATTCTTAAGTATTTCGATCATGGAAGAAGGAAAAAAACGCGGAGGAAGATTTGGCCGGATATTGCTGATCATCATAGTACTGATCCTGGCTATGCTGGTTATGCAAAAGATGGGTATTGACATTGTAAAAACGTCCGAAAAGTCTGAAGTAACCGATGACCCTCACCCCGGGTATTGATCAATTTATTGTAGTAAATAAGACAAGCCGTGTACTAAACAGGTACACGGCTTGTCTGTTTTTTTATTAAAGGAAGTGTGAAAACTTCAAACTATTAACTTCCAAACTGGTTCAAGGAGTTGAATGTTCAAATTGTTTTAAGCGAAATCCCGAACAAACAATATCTGGAAGATTTAAGCCTCAATTTTGGCAGTTACATGAACGGCTTTCTTTACATTCAACCGTAAATCGTCCACCGTAAGCCGTCAGTCGTTAATTACTACAGACGCTATTATTCCCTAAGAAATACCAATTCATCCTCATCCGATAAAGTGATCAAAACGGAGGGCTCTCCCGGAGTTTTGTCATCCTGCCTGTATCTGGCTACATAATCCACAGCCTGAATTACTTCAGAACTGATAGCGCCAAAGGTTGCCGGCAAATATTGCTGGTCAAAACTGGCAAAACAAGTCAATAAGGGGTTCTGGAATTCTCCGATCAACTCCTTACAATAATCATCCTGACAAATCCTGAAGGCTATGTCTTCGTCAATCAAGGTGTTCGCCAGGTTTTTGGGTTCACTGAATTTAACACTCAATGGTCTGGTGTGGTATAGTAATAAAGTTTCAATTCTTGGATGTAAATGTTTGATATGCTTCTTCAGCATTGGAATGGATTCAACGATGATTTCTAGTGATGCATTGTTACTGACAAGATCCAGTAGTTTTTGAACTGCCACTTCGTTTGTCGCATCACAACCAATACTCCAAAGGGTATCCGTGGGGTACAATATCATACCTCCACCTTGTAGTGTAGTCAGAGCATCGCTCAGCTCATAGTTTGGTAGCATAAGAGTAGTTCGCTTTGTAAAGGTCGTCATTAACTGTGGGTTTATTATTGATAAAAAGCTCAATGTATTCTGAACACATTTTTTAATCATTGTATTGCGAAAAAAACCGGCAATGTGGATAAACGATATTAGAATTGGAAATATTGTTGCCCCAAAGGAATAAAATAAGTTTGATGTCAAAATTGTTTATTTCTGTCTTGGCCAATCTATTTTCAGGTTAAAATCCGGATTTTGAACAACTGGACATGGATAGAAATAAGGTTCTAAATCACCCCATTTACTACCTTGTCCGCATAGAACAATTCATCCGATTAAACCCTGATTTCATCTAAAAGCCCGGGAATAATCAAAATTTTCAGCTTTCCTTCGTTATTGTTAAAAAAGTAATTTTTAAAAATGTTTTGGAACTAATCATTTTTTAGTACTAATTTCGTTTGAGTTTTGTGTTTGATTGTATGTGGAAAGTGATTTTATGACAACCCAAGCGACTTATTCTAATACCCTATGAATAAAGTGCATTCAAACAATTTTTACTATGCCTGATTCAGTAAATCCGGGTATCCTGAAAAGAGGAGCCAAATTGGTAAAAACCCTGGATCTTGGACACTTTTCAGCCCTTTCATTACAAAAGCGCACCCTTCGACAACTGCTTAGGCAGGCCGGGAATACCGCTTTTGGTGAATTCTATGATTTTCCCGGGATCAATGGTTCTGGTAATCCAATAGACAATTTCAGGAAAACGGTCCCCATCCATGATTATGACAAAATCTTTAATGAATGGTGGCACCGTAGTTTAAAGGGCGAAAAGAATATCGCCTGGCGCGGAACTGTCAAATATTTTGGTTTGAGTTCAGGGACGACAGGAGCTGCCAGCAAATACATTCCCATAACAACAGATATGACCCGTGCCATGCGACAAACGGCTTTCCGCATGTTTGCCTGTTTGCCGAAGTACGGATTACCCGCAAGTTTTTATCTTAAGAACTGGTTTATGATTGGCGGAAGTGCCAGCTTACGGCCTGAAGGTAATTGTTTTGTTGGTGACCTGAGCGGAATTAATGCCAAACAACCGCCCATTTGGATCAGACCTTATTTCAAACCCGGAGTACAGATTGCCCATTATAAAGATTGGGATGAACGCATTCATGCCATAGCGACCAATGCCGCTAAATGGAATATCGGAGTGGTAACCGGAATTCCTTCTTGGGTACAACTGGCGTTCGAATACATCATCGATTACCATAAATTAGACACTATTCATGATATCTGGCCAAACCTTTCTGTTTTTGTGACGGGAGGAACGGCTTTCCCTCCCTACCAGAAAAGTTTTGAAAAACTTTTAGCCAAACCGCTGATCTATCAGGACTCTTACCTGGCATCAGAAGGATTTGTGGCGTATCAGGCGCGTCCAGGTACCAACGCTATGAAACTGGCACTTAACAATGGTATATATTTCGAATTTGTACCATTCAATCAGGATAATTTTGACGCTGACGGGAACATAAAGGCCGATGCAAAGGCTCTTCACATTGGGGAGGTAGAGGAAGGAATGGATTATGCATTATTATTAAGTACTTGTGCCGGAGCATGGAGATACCTGATCGGCGATACCATTCGTTTCACAGATCTGGAGCGGAAAGAAATTCTCATTACCGGACGTACCAAACATTTTCTCAGTATTTGTGGGGAACATTTGTCGATAGATAATATGAACCAGGCCTTGCATAAAACGGAAGAGATCCTGGATATTTCTGTTGGAGAATTCACCGTTTCCGGGGTCAAATCAGGAAGCCACTTTGCGCATAAATGGTACCTGGGCAGTGATAAAAAAACCGACAAATCCAAAGTTGCGAAAGTGCTTGACGAACAACTCATGTTGGTAAATGATGATTATCGAGCGGAAAGAAATGCCATGTTGCAGGACCTGAAACTCGAAATAATTCCTAATGATATTTTTATTAACTGGCAAAGATCCATCGGAAAACTCAATGGCCAAAGTAAGATTCCCAGGGTCATGAGATCTTCACAATTTGCTGATTGGGAAGCTTTTGTAAAAAAAGAACTGAGTAAACTTTGAATTTAATCTGGCAGGGCATCTTATTGGGATTAGGGCTCAGTGTTTTGGTTGGCCCAATGTTATTTTTATACCTTCAGGTGGGCATACAAAGAGGCTTCCGGGCTGCCCTGTTCCTTGGTCTGGGTACCTGGATGAGCGATCTGCTTTTTATTCTATGTATCTATTTTGGTGTCCATTACGTTGAAAAGATTACCGATTCAGCCGGCTTTTCCCTATGGATGGGTATTGTTGGGGGCATCATTCTCGTTTCCATTGGTATCGGATTATTGCTGAGCAAGCCTCCAAAAGGGACGGATAGTACTCCTGAAATCAAAAAAAACACCACCTATTTTGGACTTTGGCTCAAAGGTATTCTGATCAATTCCTTCAACCCTTTTGCCGTATTTTTCTGGCTGAGCGTCATGACAGGATATTCATCAAAAAATCTGGGCGGACAGCAAATGTCATTATTATTTGGCGGTATACTCGGAACAATCATGCTTACGGATATCATTAAAATCCTTGGAGCCAAACAGCTCAAAAAAATTATCAGCAAACAAACAACAGGCATTGTATTACACAAAATTGTAGGAACGGTCCTGGTTGTTTTCGGCCTGGCATTAATTTATCGCGTCTGGTGATAATTAAAAAAATCCCAATCCCATTTACCTTTTCATTGTGTTTGAAAAACGGTCAACTTTATTTAGGGATCAACAACTCATCACTTTACACTTTGCATTTTGCACTTTACCCCCTGTATTTCATAAATGGAAAGACTTCTCCTGCTTTAAAATGCTCCCTACCAGCCGGGATTTCCAGGAATGCGTCTGCAGTGGCCAGATTCGCATGATCCCCGGAACCATTACCGGTCTGTGGATGCGCCAGGATACTTCCATCTTTTTTGTATTCAAGCTTCACCTGTAAATAATAGGTGAGATCAGGTTTGAAATAGTAATCTTCTGCAAGAATGGCAAAGGGCAGATCCTGGCTCATACCAAGACTTTCCATAAACCAGGAGTGAACATATCTATGTGCACACATAAAGGTTGATACAGGATTGCCCGGAAGGGCAAACACCCTGGCCCCGGAAGGACTGACTCCAAACCAAAACGGCTTACCGGGACGTTGTTTGACCCTGTGAAATAATTTCTTTACGCCAAGTTGTTCCAAAGCCTCTGGAATATAATCGAACTTTCCTTTAGAGACCCCTCCACTCATGACGATCAGTTTATAGGTTTTGAGCAGGTGTTCCAGTTTTTCTAAAATAGCTTGCTTTTCATCAGCCAGGTGTTCCATACTCGACTGGATGCCCCATTGCTCCAGAGTAGCTTTTAGCTGATGAACATTGGATTTTCTGATCTGGTGTTCCAGAGGAGATTGTCCAACATCCACAAGTTCGTCACCTGTAGAAATGATCACTGCTTTGGGGATATCGGCAACCCTAAGATGTGTTTTTCCGATCGTTGCTGCAATGCCGATCTCAGCCGGGCTGATCTTAACGCCTGCTTTAACCAATACTTCTCCGGCAAGGCAATCCTCTCCTTTACGATGAACATTCTTTTTGTATTTCAGCTCGTCCAAAAGAAAAGTGGCCTTACCGTCTTTTATTTCCAGGTCTTCATAACGGATTACAGTATCCGTATTGGCAGGCAATATCGCACCAGTCATTATTTCAATACAGCTTTCAGGATCCTGCATGGTGATCCTGGGAGCTCCGGCTGGCCCTACCGCTTCTATAGGAAAGGTACGAACACCTTTCTCAAAAGCAGCATAGTTAATAGCTATACCATCCATGGTAACTCTGTGATATGGTGGGAAATCCCTGTCTGCAGTCAGATCTTCGAGTAGAATCTCGCCATTTGCTTCATCCAAGGGAACCGTTTTCTCCTCTATTCCAATCTTATTCCTCAGGATTATTTCACTTGCTTCCGCTACACTGATCATAGGCCTTTTTTTGATGGCAAGGATAGCTATTTCCGTACTTCAAACAGCAATTTTTTAGAAAAAAAAGCCCATTTATAACTTTTTTCTAAAAAAATTCCTGCTAAAATCATCACGATTTCTATTAAATATAACAGAAAAAAGGACACCACAACAACCATAAAACACTGAAAAACAATATATTAAGAAAAAAATTAGAATTGAAAACAATACAGTAATTACCCAAATTGTACTAATTTAAACAAGTTAAGGGTGCCATATTTGTATTGTCAAAGGAAATAAACTTAATGAAGTTTAAGATAAAAGAGAGGTTACAAACAATACCACTAATAACAAATTGTAACAAATAATAATAGACTTACTACAACAAGTATAATCCACGAATACGAATTATAATCTTATGAATTTTTTCCAAGGGATATTAAAGAATATCCTTTTTGGTATGTAGATAGCCTCTCAAAGTTTTTTTGATGCCGACTGTTTTTGCAGTCGGCTTTTTTTGTTTATAGACTATTCTACGCTATCAATTTGCTTTTGTTTCAATTCTGGCAACTTTATTTGAACTTTTTCTAAATTATTTTTTGAGATTCTTCCAACTATCCATTTCACTTATATAATCTCATCCCGGCAAATTGGGGACATTCAAATTTGTATGAAAATGATTTTGTTTGGAATATTCCCTCAAAAAAAAATCTTATTCTATACAAAAACAAAACCCATAAATAAACATAACTAACTTAAAATCAGTTGCTTATAAATAACAAAAGAGTAAAAAAAGATACAGCAATCTATCAAATTGTACTTATTTAGCAAGTTTTTTAGCTGCATCTTTGTATTATCAAAAGAGAAAAAAGTATTTGAAATAATAAGGAGAGGCTACTGAAAAATACCACTAATAACAAATTATAGTAGACTTACTACAAACAAGCATAATCCACGAATACGAATTATAATCTTATGAATTTTTTCCAAGGGATATTAAAGAATATCCTTTTTGGTATGTAGATAGCCTCTCAAAGTTTTTTTGAAGCCGACTGTTTTACAGTTGGCTTTTTTTGTTTGCTGAATCTTTTTACGTACACACCTCTCTAATTGTTACAAACTACATATTATTTTTTTTATTATTTCATCCCTTTTCCCACTATGCCCCTTCTTTAAATTCCATCTATCCAATAATTTCCTATAAGCAAGGGTAATTTCTTTCTTTTAGCCTATTTTTACATCATGCTACTCACCACCAAAGGCATAGTGCTTAAATCCATCAAATACGGCGAGACAAGCCTTATCGTGGATATTTTTACCGAGGAACTCGGACTGAGAAAGTATATTGTCAGTGGAGTACGTAAGAAAAAATCCAGGATTGGCGCTGCTCTGCTGCAGGTTATGTCACAAGTGGAGATTGTAGCCTACGAGCGGGAAGGAAAAGATTTAAACCGGTTAAAGGAGATTCGATCGGCATATGTTTATCAAAATATTCCTCTCAATATTCATAAGGGAGCTGTGGGGCTATTCATGGCTGAAATGGCTCAAAAGACATTGAGGGAGACGGAAGCTAACCAGCCATTATTTGATTTTCTGTCTAAATAGTTTCATCCACCTGGATACGCATTCCGGAAATATCGGCAATTTACCTTTATGCTTCCTTTTGGAATTGAGCGCATTTCCTAGGTTTCCTACCTGAAACTGATCCTGAAGTAAATGAAAGTTTTTTTGATCTCGAGAATGGAGTTTTCACCCATATGGAACCCTTGCATAATAACCATCTTGATGTAGAGCACAGCCAGATTCTTGCTATTTTGCTCAACGCCCACTTTGACAAATGTCATGAATTAAAACTCAACGTCAGGCAACGCAGATTCCTGCTGGAAAAACTACTCGACTATTACCGGTATCATATTGAAAATCTGCCGGTCATTAATTCGCATCTAATTTTGAAGGAAATTCTAGGTTAGCATAAATATAATTTTCACTTGGAAAAAAAGACAAAGGGATACCCCAGAAAGTCCTGGTTATCCCTTTGAGTCTTTAATTTCTTATGTCATTTTTTCCTTAATCCTCCGGGAATGGAATAACCAATTCCTGGTCAGGGTAGATCAGGTTAGGATCTTTCAGGATATCCGTGTTTGCGTTGAAAATGGTCATATACTTACCAGCTTTTCCATAGTACTGCTTGGAGATCTTACCTAAAGTATCACCTCTTTGTACAGTGTGTTTGTGGTAGTAATCAGTGTTTTCCACTTTGATGTCAGCCATGAGGTCTGAAGGTACTTCATCAGCTCCGTGGACTTTCTTAATTTCGTCCCAAAGCAGATTCTTGTGGTATTGTGTACTTGCCATACCACGAATTTTCAGTTTGCCATCTGATTCCTCTACGGATCCATCTTTTACATCGAGTTCAACACCCAGGTCCAGTACTGATTTGTACTTATCTTGTAAAGACATATTTTGAATATTTAGTTAATAATGAAAATCTAATTTTATAGCTTCTTACGATTCCAGGCCTCTTTCACTCGTATCCGGTTTCCTAACTTCCGGTTCATTTTCCTCTTCCGGAGGTGGAGCGTTTTTCTCACTTTCTCTCTCATAAGCTTTGATGATCTCTTTCACCAATCTGTGCCTTACAACATCCTCTGCATTTAAGTAGACGGAAGAAATACCCTTCAGGTCACCTAAAATGTTAATTGCTGTGCGTAAACCTGATTTTTGATGCCTCGGAAGGTCTACCTGGGAAAGGTCTCCGGTAACGATACACTTGGCAGAAGGCCCCAGCCGTGTGAGGAACATTTTGATCTGCATAGTGGTGCAGTTCTGGGCTTCATCCAAAATAATGAAGGCATTATCCAGCGTTCGCCCTCTCATGAATGCAAGAGGGGCAATTTCGATCACACGAGTCTCCAGAAACTGGTTAAGCTTTTCTGCAGGCAACATATCATCCAGAGCATCATACAATGGTCTGAGGTAGGGATCGATCTTTTCTTTAAGATCTCCCGGAAGGAAACCCAGACTTTCCCCAGCTTCAACAGCCGGTCGTGTCAGGATTATTTTCCTCACCAGTTTATTGCGTAAAGCCTTGACAGCCAAAGCCACCGCAGTATAGGTTTTTCCTGTACCTGCCGGACCAACTGCAAATACAACGTCACTGTTTTCGGATGCTTCAATCAGTCTTTTTTGGTTACGGGTCCGTGCCTTGATTTGTTTTCCGTTCCTACCATGTACGATGGTCTTTGCATTTCCATTGCTGATCTTAGAAGCAAAAGGATTATTACCAATGATGAGGTCTTCTACTTCCTGAGTAGTCAATTCTCCGTGCTCTTTGAGCATCCGGACCATCATCTCGACCTGGGATTTAATCTTTTGCGTTTGCTTTTTTTCTCCTGAAAGGCGAAGATTCTCGCCACGGAAGGTTATGGTAACATCGGGATAGGCTTCCCGTAACAATTTTAACTTTACATTATTTTGGCCAAAGAGGGCCAGCGGGTCAATTCCTGCCACGCTTAATACGATTTCACTCAATATCTATTCTCCTGTTTGGTTATTAATTAATTTTTTCTTCAAGATGTTTGGCACCTTGAATCATATATAGCGCAAGATACATAATTTTAGTTCCCGCCGCAAAACTTAAATAACGACTTCTGGCAGGATTGTAATCGAATCAATCAAAATATCTGGCTCCTCAACCATAAGTACTTCTGCGGAACGATATCCATAAGTTACAGCACAAGTCTTTGCCCCAATCGCTTTCCCAGCCATAATATCATGTGTCGAATCTCCGATCATCAGGGTTTTGGAAGCGGCAATATTAAGTTTTTGTAAAATTTTAGCTAACCCTCCCGGATTGGGTTTTAAACCGTATAATTGAGGCTGTGCTCCCAACACAATGTCGAAATATCCTTCTGTATCCAACTTACTAATTATAGCTTTGGTGAAATTGTGCGGTTTGTTACTCAGCACGGCCATCGTCTTGTTTTTCAACTTGGACAATGTCTCCCGGACCATTGGATAATAATCTGTTTTTACCGCATGGTTTTTGGCATAAAACTCATTAAAATAAACCAGAGCCTGATCGATCTCCTCCTGTCTGGAAGTCCCGAAAGCACTGCTCAAAAGCTTCTTCACCCCTCCCCCAAGCATAGGAGGGATCTCCTCATATGCCAGCTGTGGCCTGGCCATATTAAACAGTGCGAAATTAACTGCATCTCCAAGGTCATATTGAGAATTGACAAGGGTGCCGTCGAGATCAAAAACCAGTAGCTCTATGTCTTTAAAATGTTGCATTATTACTGAGTATTATTTGAATGGAAAACACAATATAGGAAAAAGAAGGAAAATTGGAAGGTGAGGTATTTTACCAAAGTTATTTTAAGTTTCAACTTAAATTCTATATGCTCTTCAAATTGGTTTTCCTTGCTGCTTCGATCTGTATTTTCCTTATATTCGGGATAAATAGGAATGAGCACAGGGCATTGAAGCTGGAAAGCTTCAACGAGCGGTTTTTGTTTTTTGAGGGAAGATAAGGTGGTTAGTGTATATAAATTCTATATGGAAACACAATACTTCTATCTTTTATTTCCTTATATTATAAATGACGCATATGGCATTTGAGCTTCATATTACGGTTTATGTTTTTTTTTTGAGGGGAAGATGGGCCAACTGTTTTGGCAAATAAAATTCCGAAAAAAATGAAGTTTAAAAATTCCATTACTTTTCCATTTGTTGTACCTTCGAGAGGGCTCAAAACCATCACCCCTACCCTATCGTTTTTCCAGGAGGTGAAAAAAAATTGTACGATTATATTCAAACGAATTTGGGCCTACGAATCAAGCATTCAATTTTCAGCTTGTTTTATAGTAAACGAACTTGGAGAAATAACAAAATCAAAAAGGAGTATCGGGTATGATTGATGATTAAACTCTTCGACAAAGCCTGCCCCGTGCACAAAGTGCCGGGGGCAACACCTTTGTAGCTCACCCTATTATTTCAACAGCCGCCGAATCTATATTTTCTTCGACAAAGAACACCTTTCACCCGCCTACAGATGACATAAAAGATCGTCTCGTTTTATATGAATTTTGGGCAAGTTGGTGTAGGCCATGTAGGGAAAAAATTCCCCTGGAGTTTCCTTTGATACAAATAGAGAATCATGGATAAAAGCAATCGAAAAAGATTCTTCTGATTGGATTCATGCTGCCCAAAGGCATTGATTTAAGTCTTGATGAATTAGAATACCAAATTCACCTTGAGGTCACGGAAAAAGCTACCATGATAAGGAGTCTCTTCGACAAGGAAACACCTTTCATCCGCCTCGCCTGCTGCCCAAAGGCATCTCCTTGACACACATTCTCAACAAATTCCACCACTCCCACTCCTGTCCGGTCAATGAGTAAATAAGGTCCTTTTCCGGCCCTGACTTTTGTAAATTTGCCGATGAAAAATGACAAAATTATAATCCAAAATTCAAATCCTCTAAAAACCTGATCCCCTAACTTTTTTAAAAATTCATGAACATGAGATCCCTTTCAATGCTCCTTATTCTTGTGCTGTTTACTATTATTTCAACAGCCGCCGAATCTTCCGTTTTTCCTCAGCAATTTCCTCCTAAAGTTTACATTCCAAACGCTTTCAGTCCAAATGGCGATGGCGTTAATGATGAATTTAAGGTGGAAACAGGTGATGTGATCCTATACGAATTCAACATGAAGGTATTCAACCGCTGGGGTACCCTTTTATACGAAACTGACGATTACACCCAGGGTTGGGACGGTAGATATAAAAACGAGGTGTTGTATCCGGATGTATTTGTATACGCTGTTCAGTATAAAGATGATAAAGGTCTGGTTTACCGCAGCACCGGAACTTTAAACCTGTTATTTTAGGACTTTCCTGACCTGCGATTTATTCTCATTTTTTCCATTAGCTAAATAAAAAAACCTATTTTAGCTCTTCGAGCGTGTAAAAAATGCTCTTATCCTTATTGGATTCACTGAAAAAATGGAAAAAATACTGATCATTGGTGCCGGTCCTGCAGGTCTTGCCATGGCCGGCCGATTACGAAAAAACAACATTCCTTTCGATATTTTCGAAGGACAAAACAGGGTAGCCTGGTCTTGGAGCCAGCACTACGACAGACTGCATTTGCATACCGTCAATGAAAAATCGTCTCTACCACACAAACCTTTCCCTAAGGATTTCCCCACCTTTGTCTCCAAACAACAGCTATTGAGTTATTTAGAGGATTATGCCAAAGAATTTGACATAAATCCCGAATTCAATCATCCCATTGATAGTATTCATAAAACAGAAAACGGGCTTTGGGAAGTAAAATCAGGAGATAAAAGTTACTTGTACAAACACGTTATTGTAGCCACCGGAGTCAACCGGGTGCCTTTTGAGCCCAGGTGGGATGGCATGGAAGACTTCAACGGAAAAATAACTCATAGCAGAACCTATAAAAATCCAGACTCTTATAAAGGGAAAAAAGTCCTGGTAGTAGGCATGGGTAATACAGGTGCAGAAATTGCACTTGACCTCTATAATGAAGGAGTTGAAGTATGGATTTCTGTACGCGGACCTGTCAACATTGTTCCATTGGAATTATTTGGCCGTCCGACGCAGGAGACCGCTTTCAAACTATCTAAATTACCAAATTGGCTTGGAGACCGAATTTCCGTGATCGCACAGCGACTCAGTATTGGAAAACTGGATAAGTTTGGCATTAAAACACCTAAAATGCCTCCTTCCGCACAACTCAGACTAACAGGAAAGACCCCAGTCATCGACCTGGGTACTGCTAAACAAATCCGAAAAGGTAATATAAAAGTTGTCCCTGATATAGATCACTTCGATCTTCAGACCATCATATTTAAGGATGGCCGGGAAATTGAAATCCACGATGTGATCCTATGCACGGGTTATAAATCAAGGCTGGATGAATTCATCCCGGGCATTGACCCGATGCTTGATCGATACGACAACCCCTCCTCCCCCATCGGGAAAGGAGATTTTGACAATATGTATTTTCTTGGTTTTGACAATTTCAAACCCGGTGGCATTTTGGGCGCCATTCATGAAGATTCCAAAGTGATCCTGGATGATTTGATTTCGCGCTTTTGACGAAAATCACCACAAGGATAAGACCATAAAATATCCGAAAAAATGCGAAAAGCCATTGTATTAACCATAGTGGGCTCCTTTCTGTTTTCATTGCTTCGTGCACAGGAAATTACTATTCAACCTTACCTACAAGATGCCAGCCCGCATTCCATTTATATTTTATGGGAAACTGATTCCGAAGAGGAAAGCTTTGTAGAATGGGGACTAACCGACACTTTGGGCAACCTTAGTGAAGGAATTTCCTATGCATCAGATGGCGGCACTATTATTCATGAAGTACAATTATCAGGGCTCGATCGATTTACCGGCTATTTTTACAGGGTGCGGACAGGAGAAGCTGTTTCGGCAGTTTATGAATTTAAAACCCCTCCTTTTGCTTCCGACAACGAATCTTTCCGGCTGGTGGCCATGAGTGATATGCAAAGAGACGGCAGCCATCCGGATAAATTTCAGGAAATCGTTGAAGAGGGAGTTATTGATTATCTGGAAGGGCAATTCGGAACATCTGTTTCAGAAAACCTGGCCCTGGTGATGGTGCCGGGCGACCTGGTGGCAAATGGAAGTGATTTTAACAGTTGGAAAACAACCTTCTTCAATCCGGCTGAAAATTTATTCAACCAGGTTCCGGTTTATCCGGTATTGGGTAATCACGAATATAATACGTCATATTATTTCAGCTATTTTAAAATGCCTGAAAACGGAACAACAGGCTTTGAGGAACACTGGTGGTATAAAGATTACGGCAATGTCAGGATCATCGGGCTGGACTCCAACAGTCCGTTTGATGGGCCTGAGCAACTCAGCTGGCTCGATACTGTATTGACCAATACCTGCGCAGCGGATTCCATAGACTTCGTTTTTGCTCAATTGCACCACCCTTTCAAATCAGAACTCTGGACACCAGGAGAATCTGATTTCACCGGGGAGATCATCAACAAACTTGAACAATTCAGTTCCGGTTGCGGGAAACCATCCATTCACTTTTTTGGTCATACCCATGGATATTCCAGAGGGCAGTCGAGAGATCATAAACACCTTTGGATCAACGTAGCAACTGCAGGAGGTGCTATCGACAACTGGGGAGAATTTCCCAATTTTGATTATGATGAATTCTCAGTTTCCCAGGATGATTATGGGTTTGTAATAGTAGATGTTACGGCTGGAGCAGACCCTGCCTTTACCGTAAAAAGAATCAGTCGTGGAGACCAGGATGTGATCATTGACAATGAGTTGACCGATAGCTTAACCATTAAATTATATCCGGCGCCCGTTTCAAAACCGATGCCGCTTGCTCCCTTGGGAGAAGCCATCATTCCTGAGTGTGTGACTTTGCAAGCCAGTGATTTTGAGTCCATGAACCCCGATGCCACACATGGACAAAGCCATTGGCAGGTGGCGGATCTTGAAACAGGTTTCACAGCTCCGGTTTATGAAAGCTGGAAAAATTTTGAGAACTGGTATTACGAAATCGACACACAGGAAGGTGATGATCTTACTGATGAAGAGGTAACGGGTCTTGAGCCATTAACGACTTACTGGTGGCGAGTAAGGTATCGTGACAAGGAAATGAACTGGAGTGAATGGTCAGATCCTGTTAGTTTTAGCACAGGAGAATCCATTGCTTTGCCAAACCTTTTAGTCAATCCGGGGGCTGAAAATGACCTCGATAGCTGGAATGTTTTGGAAGGAGTGATGGAAGCTTTAACCAGCGGAGTCTGTGATGGTGTAACACCTTACAGTGGTGAAAAATATTTTACCGTCGGCGGACTTTGTGAACACAGTGAAGTAGCCAGAGCTAACCAGGATATTGATGTGTCCGCCTATACTGACTCTGTTGACACAGGAGGGTTCCTTGTTCATTTCGGTGGTTATTTATCCAATTGGGGAGGAAGTGACCTTCCGGAAATGAAACTCATCTTTTTGGATGAAAATCACAATATCCTTAGCGAAACAACCACTTTAAACACTTTGAATAACTCCTGGACTTTCCTAAGTGAAACAACAATAATCCCCGAACAAACAAGGACTATTCAGGTAGAATTGAAAGGTACCCGAAATGCCGGCACAGATAACGACAGTTACTTTGACGACCTTTTTGTCAAGGTTGGCACCAATTTATTGGATTGTAATAATGTTACCTCTTCCTACAATCCTCTCCCTATAAATCTGCCTCCTCTTGAAATAAGACCAAATCCAATGACAAATTTTGCCAATATCAGACTTCCCAAAGGGTTTGAGGAGAATGTTTTGGTAAATGTCATGGATTCCCTTGGAAATAAGGTCATTACGACTTACCAAATAAATGGAGGTACCCTACGTATTGAAAGAGGTGACCTACCTGCCGGAGCGTATATTATATGGCTAAGAGGCAAAAACGGTGTAAGCAGAACGGCAAAGATGATTGTTGGCGGAAACTAAAGTTTCACGCAGTTTCCGGAGATTAATTCCTGATTAACCATTTTCTATCAGCGTTAATCTGCGAAATCTGCGTGAATTTTTTATTAGACTGAAATTTACTTAGGGAGCTTCTTCAAAATTCAAATAATTAACAATTAGGTTCTCCTACCTGACCAAAACCACCTCCCCCTTCATTATTTCCGTCAAGCCGTCCACAAACAACACCTCTGCATAATACACAAATACCGCACTGTTCATAGGTTGCCCATTAAAATCACCATCCCAGCCGTACGACGGGTCATTGGGCAGGAAGTTTTCTCCCTCATAAACCATATTCCCCCAACGATCAAACACCCTGAAAGAACGGATCTCCACAACATCAATACCGGCATTGATAAAGAAAATATCGTTGATACCATCATCATCCGGACTAAAAGCATTTGGTATATATACCAGGCGATCTTTCTCCACCTCAATATATATATCATCTTCAGCAACACAACCTTTCTCATCAACAATAGAGAGCACATAATTCGTAGAAACCAAAGGGCTTGCCACCGGCACAGGGCAATCCTGGCAGGACAAACTCTCCCACGGCAACCAGGAATAAACAATAGAATCAATTCCGTTGGTAACTGATTGTATATCAACGGAATCTCCCAAATGAATGGTCATATCCTCCGGCAGGGAAACTACCAGTTCCAGTGGTTGTTCAAGATTCACTTCCAAAAAGGTTATGCATCCCTCAGCATCCTGGACCTGTAATTCATAATCTCCTGCCTGCAGGTTTTCAAAAACAGGAGTTGCCTGGAAATATTCACCATCAATACTGTATAAAAGACCTTCCACCTCTGTATCGACCGTTATGGAACCATTCGCATCTCCGAAACAATCAGGGTCAACTGTCCCCAAAGACACATCAGCAGCAATATTTGCTTCAACAACAGCTGAAAACTCGGCCGTACAATTATTATCATCGGTAATGGTCAAATCATAAGTTCCCGGTAAAAGATTTTCAAGGGAACTACCGGTTTGTCCGGTATTCCATTGCAGAGAATACCCCGGTTGCCCTCCAAAGACCAGCACTGAAATGCTCCCGTCACTTTCACCTTCGCAAGAAGGTTCTATATCCAAATCGACGGTAATGGGGTCCAAAACTTCCAGATGAACTGTATGTGTTGAATCACAGGCATTTGCAGCAGCAAAACTCATACTGTAATCACCGGCAATACTTTCCAGGTTGCCAAAGATCTCCACAGATTCTCCGGCACAAAGGGTAATAGATTCTTCTGTCTCAGAAACAGGCAGCACTTCCAGTTTGATCATATGTGTGGAATCACATGTATTTGCCCCGGTAAATGTCATAAAATAATCTCCTGCCGCGCTGGTTGGAGTTCCAAAAACATCTACCGTTTCATTCTCACAAATGGTAATGATTTCGGAAGTCATTACAGAATCAATAACCATGAGTTCGACCCGATGAGTAGAATCACATCCTGTTGTTGATGAATACACTTCAGCATACATGCCCGAAGCAAATACTTCCTGCCCAAAAAGCATAATGGTGTCCAGTTCACAAATGGTCATCATTTCAAAAGTAGCAGCAGTATCCCGGACTTCTAATTCAATTCGGTCTAAAAGCACACAACTACCTGAGGTGTCTATCTGGGTATATTCACCAGCTATGTATTCAAAACCTCCAAACACCATGGCTGAATCCCCCTGACAAATACTGACCATTTGATCGGTAACGATGGTATCGGTATTATGAATCAGTGTTGTGGTATGCGTAGAATCACAGCCATTGATAGCCGAGAAGGTCTGAGTATAATCCCCTTCTGCGGTTTCCGGGTTGTTAAAGATCATCACTGTATCACCCTGGCAGACACTAACCGTATCTTTTGTTAGTAAGGGCGGTAAAAGATCAATAATAATGGTGTCTACGCTAAAGCAGCCGGGAGCATTTTCACCAACTACCTCAATTATTGTCATTGAATCAATATCCACCACCACCGTTGCACAAGTATCACAATCGATCTGGCTTTGCGGGAACCACTGATACTTTTCAAATCCACTAGCCGTCAACGTTACCGTTCCCGGACAAACGGAGGTATCCTGGGCCACATGTAATTCAGTTTCCGGAAGTACCGTTATCGTGATCGTATCTGTTTGAACCCCGCCGCAACTGTCGGTTACGGTAACCCAATAAGTTCCCGGAAACCAACTGGTATAGGTTTGTTCAAAAGATCCGTCAAACCATTGATACTCATAAAACCCGGAACCTGCATCCAGGGTTATGGTTGCATTATCACACATTTCAATATCAGGCCCCAGGTCAAGTACCGGCGGGATATAATCCAACTCAAAAAAGCCGATATTATTTGTCAAATTACATTCCGAAATACCTGTATTCGGTAGATCTTCCGACTCGAGGTCAAAAGGCGTTGGCGTACTTCCATTATCGTTTAATATCACATAAATCGGCGACACCAAGGGAGCTCCCAATTCTATGTTAAATATAATGCAACTATCCATCGCCAACTCCTGTGGTAGAGGATAGGTGGCAATTACGGTAGCAGCTGTAGCTGTCGGGTCTCCTTCATAAAAAGTAATTTCCGTGTCTACCGGTAAAGTTCCGTTACCTTCATTACAAACTTCAAGGGTTACTAAAATACTATTCCCCTGGCACAAACCATCAATACTTACCAGCATAGCATCCGGAAAAACAATACAAGTATCCAGCGATTCACAAGGCACAAAACATTCTACGGTTTCTTCCAGATTTATCGCTACGGGCTGAGCCGGGTTATCTGGAAAACCAAGTGATGGCTGATAGGCATTTACGGTATGTGTTCCGTCATAGGGATCATTAAAATCGCTTTCATTGATGGTTATATCCGTTATTGCCATACATTCGCCCGGAATAGAACCATCCAGTTCAAGTTTGGCAATAAACAGGTCCTTTCCGCCGAGGCCGTAGCTCTCACTTGACCCCACCAGGTAGATCAGTCCATTATGCCATAATACATCCCAACCTTCCTCACTTTGAGTTCCTCCGTAACGTTTTGCCCATTGGACACTACCCAATTTGTCTGTTTTTGCTAAATACATCCTGGTCTCGGTTCCTTCCTCGTAATACCCTACCACCAGATACCCATCCGGCAAATTGAGTAGCTTCCTTAATCGCTGGTTATTGGCCCCCGGAATGTCATAATCTTTAGCCCATTGGATATTTCCGGAATAATCCGTTTTAAACATCTGGGTCGTAATATCCGTGGCACTGGTACCATTCGTGTCACCATGCCCTATGACTACCAATCCGTTATCAGAAATAATATCCGTTGAGTATAATCTTGCATTGCTTTGCACATTAACCAGGTACAATCGGGACCACAATTCCGACCCTGTCAGATCGAACTGACTAATCGCCTGTCGCATCTTGTCAGTACCGCCACCGGCAAAATTATACCGGCCAGTACCATAAACGCTGTTGGCATGTATAATGATCTCCGCCAAACCTTCACAACTTCCCAGGTTATAGTTTTGATACCATACTGAATTACCGGTAAGGCGTTCTATTTCCATTAAAAAAGCATCACAACCCAGTCCCGGAGAATTATTCTGAGCCGTACTTCCCCCGATCATATAATTCCCCCCGGGGCTGATCTCCAGAATGGTTCCGAAACTCGACCTACTGTCAGGACCAAAATCGAGGATCTTTGTCCAGATTAAATTGTTATTTTGATAATCGTATTTAAAAGCATAACATTCCCGGTCATTACCGATAAGGGCTGTATTCCCGGCAACGATCAGATTATTATCTGAATCCAATTGCATATCAATCGGGTATTCGGGTTTGTCGGTAAATTTGAACGTACGCTCCCAGACCGATGCACCATCTGCATCCAGCATAACGATCAGTGTGCTATCTCCTTTGGATCCACTCACCAAAAACCCACCTCCCGGTTCCGAAACTATAACCCTTCCGGATTCATCACCTGTTGGCGTTCCCAGTGTTTTCACAAAAGTATCTTCGCAGGGTAGTGTATCCTGTTGACAACCACATCCGTCCACCGGAGATTCTGCCTCTATCAATTCCGGTTGCCACTCATAGGCATCCATCGGACTATCATATTCCACTAAATCCACTTCCGGGTCTGCTGATAATTCAAGATAATAATCCTCAACGCCTAAAGATTCTGATATCACACACTCTCCCGCAGTATTTCCATCCAGGTCCATTTTCACCACAAGCATATTCGAATCAAACCCACCAGGTTCGCCCGACGTTGCCGTGAGATAAATAAATTGTCCTTCAATAATCATTTGATTAACAGGATGAAGACTCACTTCATCATTGCCGGAAAAGGAATAAGACTTCGCCCATTCTGTCCAACCCTCTTTATTGGTTTTCAAAACAAATATCTCATGCGGGGATTCTACCGTTTTCCCAAAGAAATAAAAAGCGTGTGGCGTGGATACTATTTCCAGAGCATGCACTTTTCCTATACCAAATAGTTCGTACTTCCGGACCCAGTTAATATCACCGTTGAGGTTCGTCCTGACCAAAAATGGAGAAATATCTGTGTTGCTGTCGCCATTTTCATCCCCATCTCCCAGGATAAAAATGGCCTGATTTTCAATGATAAAATCACGGTTGTACAAACGGGCTGTCTGACTTTCATCCACAAAATAGGTTCTGGACCAAATTTCGTTACCGTTCATGTCCATCTTGGTCATTCCGTATCGCATCTTATCTGTGTTGGTACCAATGGGGTGAGTATATCTTCCGATGGTATAAATTTCATTGTTATACAGGGCGGATTCAAGTGAAGATTGGGAAGCGCCTAATGAATAATTTTGAGGAGTAAAAGCTGCTAAACTCCCCGTATTTCGATCCACTTTCAGGAAGGTGAAATCATCCCAGTTACCCGGAGGTCCGTTGAAGTGGGTATCTCCAAAAACGATGTAATGATTGCCGATGGAAGTATTTGGCGGTGGCTCCAAAATGGATCGCAGGGAAGAAGAATAAGAGGTTCGTTGTAACCAAACCACCGTATTGTTCATTGGGTTAAATTTACATATGAATCCCTGTAGGGTCTGTCCTGAACCATCAAGCCCGCAAAAAACAAGCATTCCGGCGGAATCTTCGATCATATCGGTTATCGTGTAATCCACCAATATATCCCAGGCCATTGGGATGTAATATTCCCATAAAACAACACCTCCCGGAGTCATTTTTACGATATACGGGTTTCCGTAATAAGAACCACCAAGGTAAAAGTTACCATCAGAGGATGGAATGATCAGATTTCCTTTTTCATTGGCATTAGGATCTCCGATAATTTTCACAAAGGTCGAATCTTCACAACTCCCGGTGGGTTCGAATACAAAAAGCGTTTGGCAAAAACTTTGCTCGCATAGTCCATTGGAGGCTTCCATACAAACCTGGTAAACACCTTCCGCAGGAAAAACATAAGTGAAATCCTGCGTTGTCGCTTCAGTAGATCCGTTTACCGTCCAGACATAATCTGTAGCATCTGTACTTTCGTTGGTAAAACCGACGATCTCACCGGGTAATGGATAGACATTGGAGGAAGTAAAACCTGCCTCTACCGGGCAAACAACCGTCACGTTGATCGAATAATCATCATGACAATTGGGGTCGGCATTGGTAGCATAAAGCGTTATTTCAAAGGTTCCAAGTGTATTGAAAGTATGCGAAAAGTCCGTCGAGAAAGCTGTTGACACACCATCGATATGCCAATCCCAAATACTTCCGTTGGATGTTGTGTTCACAAAATTAATAGTGGTTCCAATATTGACCGTCTGGTCAACATCTGGAGTAAACCCCGCTATCAGATTTACAGAACATGGATCATTGCAACCCTCTGATTCCAGAAGACTTTCACGAATATTATCAATAACTCCGTGCATCCTGTCCGCTTGTCCTTGTGAGAAGGCAGAATAACAGCTCCAGTTTCCGTAATCCATATAATTCCAGAACATATCATTCTGATCTGTCGCAAATCCTGAGTTGGTATCCGTTGTGCAGGAATTAGCAGAACCGGCGCATGGTACTGCCGCAGTCGAGTTATCAGGAGGCGTATCACAAACGCGGTCACCGTCCGTCATACAATCATCATTGGTACAGCCGCCCTGGAAAGTGTGGTACAAACCGAGGTAATGTCCCATTTCATGCACCTGAACGCCGGAGTTGGCATTGGAAGAACCAAACCAGCGAGCCTCCTGTACGATCCCGTCCACGCTACTTCCATGAGCACCCGGCAAATATGCATAACCCGCCACCCCACATCCACTGGAGCCTGAGCAAATTTCATTCACCAGCCATATATTCACATAATGCAATGGATCCCAACGGATTAAGTTTTTAAGATCCAGATCTTCCGAATTCATATCCACATTGGTCAAAGGGGATTCAACCCGATTGATCCCAGTAGTAAACGTACCTTCCGGAGTTCTTTTGGCCAGGCAAAACTGGATCTGTGTATTCACGCCCGTTCCCTGGTCATAATAATCTGTATTGGCGAAAGCCTGATTGAGGTGCTCCATACCATCCAATACCTGAGCGTCGGTAATATTCTCCGGACCATTTTCATGAATGATATGCACGACCACCGGAATGATATAAGGTGGAGGACTGGATTTTTCCTGCAGATTTTTCGATTGGGTTTGGAGTAAGATTCTTTCCATGGCTTCGTGTTTTTGTCTGAAGCGTGGATCTTTATCCAGGGCATTTTTAAACAGCTCATCCGTAGCACAATATTGTTCCCCGGCATTGTAAGGCTGGATGGGGGAAGAACTATACCAGGCATTGAGAAAAAGGAATGACAGGAGCACCAAAGTGCCCATCAACAGAGTGCTGATCGTTTTCATGTTCAGGTGTTTTTTATTTAGATGCCCAAAATAGGCATTTTGTTACCTTCAACACCAGAAGATTTCGGGTTTTAAGCAAAAAGTGTGAAAATCCAGAACCTTTCATTGCCCAATCAGATAGAACGCGGATCAAACAGTTCTAACGGATGAGAACGAATTTGATTTCTTCTTTTTTAAAAGAATCCGATTCCAGATGTAATAGGAAAGTGTCTATTACCGATTAATCACATTTTTGAACTTCGGCCGCTTAGGAGGATTATCTCCCCATTTGGCTTTCTTCATTTCCTCATATTGGGTAAAGTTACCTTCAAAAAATACCACTTCAGCTTCATCTTCAAAAGAGAGAATATGTGTCGCCAAACGGTCGATAAACCACCGGTCGTGAGAGATCACCAGAACACAGCCTGCAAAATTATCAATACCATCTTCCAGGGCCCTGAGGGTATTGACATCAATATCATTGGTAGGCTCATCAAGCAGTAGCACGTTACCGCCCTCCTTGAGGGTCATGGCCAATTGTACCCGGTTTCGTTCTCCTCCGGATAATAATCCGATCTTTTTCTGCTGATCGCTGCCGCCAAAATTAAAACGACTGATGTAGGCACGGGCATTCACTGAAGTACCCGCAACATCCAGTATTTCATTTCCCTGGGAAACGACTTCGTAAACGGATTGCTCCTTGTTCTGCAACTGTTCGTGGCTTTGGTCAACATAAGACAATTGAACGGTATCTCCAATGGTAACAGAACCGGTATCAGGCGTTTCCCGGCCCATGAGGATTCTGAAAAGGGTACTCTTTCCCACCCCGTTTGGACCGATTATTCCAACAATCGCATTTTTTGGGATACTGAATGTCAGGTTCTCAAAAAGAATACGATCACCGTAGGATTTGGAAATATTGTCAACTTCGATCACCTTATCCCCAAGGCGAGGTCCGGGAGGGATGTATAATTCGAGTTTTTTCTCTTTCTCTTTGGATTCTTCTCCTGCAAGTTTTTCGTAAGCATTCAAACGCGCTTTACCTTTACTCTGCTTGGCTTTTGGTGCCATTCTGATCCACTCCAACTCACGTTCCAGGGTTTTACGTTTTTTGCTCTCGGATCTTTCTTCCTGCTCCAATCTCTTAGCTTTCTGATCCAGCCAGGAAGAATAGTTGCCTTTCCATGGAATACCTTCACCCCTGTCCAGCTCTAATATCCAACCGGCAACATTATCCAGAAAATAACGGTCGTGGGTAACGGCAATAACTGTTCCGGGAAAACTCTTGAGATATTGCTCCAACCAGTGAACAGATTCAACATCCAGGTGGTTGGTAGGCTCATCCAACAGCAAAATATCCGGATTGCTCAAAAGCAATCTTGCCAGCGCTACCCGACGACGTTCCCCACCTGATAGCACTTTAACCGACGCATCATCGGGGGGACAACGCAGCGCATCCATGGCAGTATTGATCTTATTGTCGAGTTCCCAGGCATTGTGATGATCGAGTTTTTCCATCAATACACCTTGCTTTTCAATAAGCTCCATCATCTCATCATTTTCCATCGGTTCGCCCAACTTCAGATTAATGGCTTCATACTCGGCCATGACATCCATGATCTCTTTAACGCCCTCTTCCACGATCTCACGGGCAGTTTTATTCTCGTCTAATTCAGGTTCTTGCTCAAGATATCCGATTTTGTAGGTTCCATCAAAACTGATGTTCCCCTGGTAGTTTTGATCCAGTCCGGCAATGATTTTCAGCAAAGTAGATTTACCGGAGCCATTCAAACCCAAAACTCCAATCTTGGCCCCGTAGAAAAAACTGAGCCAGATATTCTTCAAAACCTGTTTATTCGGAGGATAAATCTTGGAAACGCCCTCCATGGAAAAGATGATCTTATTGTCTGTCATTGGTTGTAATTATTTTGCGGGCAAAAATAGGGAATTTTAGTTACTGATTACTAGTTTCTGGTTACTGGTTTTTAAGCTCAAGGGGTTTCATTTTTTAAAATTTCATTCAATCTCAATTTCACCTCCGACAAGGTTTCGCCTTTTCCTCCCTAATGCCAGGCCAAGGCAAAACCTTGATATTTTTTTTAATCTTCATCAATCTCTATTTAAATACTCCCGCACCCTCAATACAGCATTCTCCTGAATATTCATGTAATAAAAATTGATATCTGCGACGTGATAATTCTTACTTCGGTAGAAGAAACTGAGCGGGAATTTGGGTTTGTGAGTCCATAAGATACCTTGATGTACCTGAGCATCTGCAAAATTCGGGAAAACTGTTTCAAATTCATAAGTAAGGCCTCCAAGGTTTTCAGTCTTTGGTACAAATGCATTATCTGTTTTCCAGCTGAGTGGATTGGTCACCAGGATAGAATCTCCGATGGCCACATTTTTGGGTACATATCCATTTTTAAATGTTCTCCACGAAACAAAACAACCCGTATCGGTACTATCCTGGCAAGGCTGGATATTCTCGAAATACAGCTTTTTTACCGGCATTCCAAGGAGATAAGCAGCCACCAGCTGATTCTGAAGTGGTTTTCCATCAAAAAACTCCCGGATCAATGGCCCTGAATGTGTTGTTCCCTGGCTGTGGCTGGCTATGATGATGGGTCTGCCGTTGTTATAATGTTCAAGATAGTATTCAAACGCTTCTTTAACGTCCTTATAGGCTATTTCAAAGGCTTTTCTGGCATTAACCGTATCCTTGGTGAAATAACTATGAATGTGGGCCTGACGGTATCGAGGGGCAAAGACCCTTCCTGCCTGGTTAAATGCGCTGGCCTGAAACAAAATTGTACTTTCGTCGACGTCCTTATTCAGTGCTTCGTTGTCAAGAGAAGGATTCCAATAGTGATTGCCCCTGAATTTGGTGTAAATGGTAGGATGTACAAAAAAAACATCTGCCGGAAGATCAGACTGATCGCTTAATTCCGTCTGTGCAGGGACTTTGTCGGCGTGATCAATTTTATCCGGATGAGCAGCCCAGCTATCAGGATTGGAATAATCTGTTGTTGGAACTGGTTGATTTTCCTCATAGAGGGGCTGGAAGGATTTGCAGCTGGAAAGGATCAGAACTAAAACAAGTGTCGTGTATAAAATCAGGTACTTCATGGGTGAGTGAATAAATTTAACCGTAAAGGTCGCAAGGATTTCGCAAAGATTAAAATCGTCCCTGCGACCTTTCCGGTTAAACAGCCTAATCAATAATTCAGGCTTAATCCTGCTTAGCAAACACCTTCTTCAAAAGATCCGTTTTCCTTTGGCTCACATCAGTCCTGATAGATGCTTCCTTTTTCTCTACCAGATCAAACAACCCCACAAGTGCCATTTGGGTTACATGCTGATCCAGTTCCGGATTAGCTTTACTGACAAATGGAATTTTGTTGTAAGCATTTACCGCACCACGCCAGTATTCACGAGCATTGACCTCATCCAGAGAGGACTGAATGACAGGCATAAATTCATTAAATAAGGACTGGTAGGTAGTTTTATGAAGATAAGAGGTAGCCGCATTTTGCTCCCCCATCAGGATATTCATAGCATCCTGGAAAGTCATTTCCTTGATGGCTTTTACAAAAATGGGCTTTGCTTTTTCGACGGCTATTTCAGCAGCACGATTCATTTTTTCTTCCAGCGTCTTTTCGACATTTGACCAGCCAGGTATGGCCTTGAGTTTTGAAGTGACCTTCTGGGCATCTTCCGGTACCAGGATTTTATAGGCAGTTTTGTAATAACCATCCTCTGCAGACAAGAAATCTATGGCTTCTGCAACCCCAATATCCAGCGCTTGTTTCAGACCATTGCCAACTTCTTCCTGTGACAATGCAGCGGTGCCTCCATTGATCTTTTCTTCCACTTTGGCCTTGGCCTCATCCACCTTTTTCAAAACACCTTTGAACTGAGCATTGGCTTGATAAACACCAGTAAGTAATAACAGCGGGAGTACAATTTTCTTTAACATCATAGTTTATTTTTGTGAGATAATTGAGCACTTGCCTCCAAAGAAAACGGAAAATTTTCTCCGTAGATGTTAAAGCCATAAATATTAGCAAAACTTTAACGGAGGATTGACCCGATTTAACTTTTCAGAAAACAACTCCCCTCTAACTAAAGCCCTGGTAAATAAAAACTTGAAACACAAATGAAAAAGCTACTTAGAACCAATACCTGCCCTTCTGGAAGTTTCCAGACTTTTTATGAATCCGATAAGATTTAAATAATACCTTTGAGATTCAGGAAAGGAAAACTTCAGTTTATGATTTCAATCAAAAAAAATTGCATGCTCTGTTCTTTCAAAATGAATTGTATTTTGGCAATTCTAATCTTTAGCACAATAAATTTACAGGGGCAGACTCCATTTTTCTTGAATGGTAATGCCATCGCCACTAATGATACTTGTTATCAACTCACTTCTGATATAAACTGGCAGGTCGGGTCTATCTGGAATGGAGAAAAAGTGAATCTAAATGAATCCTTTTTAGTTGCCGTTAATCTGTTTTTAGGTTGTAAGGATTTTGATGGAGCAGATGGCATTGTGTTTGGTTTGCAACCCATAAGTACTTCTATCGGTACTGCGGGAGGCGATTTGGGTTTTGGTGATGTGGAACCTTCTCTAGGAGTAGAATTTGACACGTATCAAAATGTAGATTATGATGACCCGGTCTTCGATCATATAGCCATTGTCCGGGATGGCATATTACAACATAACAATCCTGTTGGCAACCTGGCAGGTCCCGTTCAGGCAAACGCAAATGATCCAAATATTGAAGATTGCGAATACCATTACATGGAGGTTGTCTGGGATGCAGAAATGCAAACTTTATCCGTTTATCTGGATTGTGAGCTTCGGTTGTCTTACACAGCTGATATTGTGAATGAAATTTTTGATGGGGATCCTTTGGTTTATTGGGGTTTTACATCCGCTACCGGTGGATCAAATAATATTCATGAGATCTGCTTTTCTTATACTACATTCCTCAATGAATTGGAGGACCAGACTATGTGTCCCGGAACAGAAATTCAACTGGAAGCTACTGGTGGAATTTCCTATCAATGGTCACCAGCTGAGGGTTTGTCCGATCCCAATATTGCCAATCCAATCGCCTCTCCTACAGAAACTACTCTATATACTGTAGAAATGCTGGACAATTGTGGCAACACATTCTATGATGATGTCCTGATTACAGTTGAAAATGATCAGTTTGAAGTAGAAATAATAAATGATTCAGGAAATATAACCGAAGTAACCCTTGGTACTGAACTTACTTTAAATGCCAATGTGATTCCTGATGATGGAAACTATACCTACTTGTGGTCCTCCACAACTGGTAGTATTGCTTCCAATCCGTCTGATACTTCAGTTATCAGTATTCAAGATCAACTAGGTACAGAGACCGTTACTGTTCAGGTTGAAGCTGAAAATGGTTGTACCGGAGAAGCCAGTTTTAGTTTTGAAGTAATTAAAGCCATTTACGCCATTCCAAATGTATTTACTCCGAATGGAGATGACATAAACGATATATTCAAAGTCTACCATGCAGATGTAGGTATAACTGTTAATTCTTTGAGGGTATTTAACCGGTGGGGGCAAAAAGTTTTTGAAGCATCCGAAAATACTGTATGGGATGGCACGTATAAAGGTGAGCCGGCACAATCTGATGTCTATATTTATCATGCCGTTATAGATGTAAACGGGGATTTGATTGAAGAAACAGGAGAGGTTACTTTAATTAGATAAATCGGGTTGCAGGTTGCGTGTTATGGATTTTTTCTAAAGACACTCATTTTCCTTGTGGGTTGAAGTTGAAACATTTAAAATCAACTGTAGTAATTGAACTTGTAAAATGTACCATGTAACTCGCAGCTTTGATAAAATAATTAAAAGATTCTTACAAAATGAAAAAACGGGAGCATTGATACCTCAATGTCCCGTTTTTTAGTATTAACAGGTTAAAACCTGTTCTACGTTATTTGTTCTCCCAAAGCTCGTCCTTCACACCACCTTTCTCATCCATATTATCAATATAATAGGCGAGTTTATGCGGTTTGATCGGGCGTTTCAGCCATAATGGACGACGCAACCCGTTTGGTCCGGGAGCCGGACGAGTCATGGCGAGCCATTCTTTATAGTTTTCGAATGATTTATTCGTATCTACAAAGATGTCACCGTATTTATCGTTAGGTCCAGGCACTTCGATGCGAATGCGCTGCAACCAGGCATGGTGACCACTGATCGGGTCCGGATGTACTGCATGGGTGATGTTCTGATGAACACCTCCGTCAGTCCAGAAGATACGTGAACTATCAGCATCATCACTCTGGAATGGACGAATTCCCGCAAGGGTCTTCATCTTCCAGCCGCCGTTTCCGTCATTCTCGATACCCACCGTATTGGTAGCCCAGCGGTTTCCGATTTTATCCTGAGGCCTTCTCCATCTTCCGATGTGGTGTGAACAGGCCACAACCCCCGGCTTTATGGATTGAGTAACCCAGACTTTATCCACGAAATATCCGATATCAGTCACAATTTTCACCAGATCTCCTGTTTTGAAACCAAACTTGTTCGCTTCCTGCGGATGCATCCAGATAGGGTTCCTGTTGGAAATCTCTACAAGCCATTTGGCATTACCGGAACGGGAGTGAATCAATGTCGGCAACCTAAAGTTTGGCACCAGACAGTATTCGTTCTTCGACTTATCCAGTTTCTCCGGATGGATATGACTCTTGATGTATCTCGGAACAGCATACTCCGGCCATTTCCAATCCACCATGGTTTGTGAATAGAACTCATTTTTACGTGAAGGCGTAGGGAAACCAACATAAGCTGTATCATCGATCATGATACCAATATCGCTTCCGTTCTTGCGGATCACGCCGGTCTTTTCATCCGTTTCAGAACCTTTCAGTTGTTCTTCCGATAAGGTATGCTCATTTTTGTTGTATGAGAATTTCTCTATCTCAAAAGCACCGTATTTACGCATATATTCCAACTCGGCAAACTGGCCTGTGAAACCATCGGCTTTAGCAGCTTCCGGTAAACCTTTGATACGTTCGAAAATATACTGATAGTATTCGTCGATGTTGATCTTCTCTCCTTCTCTGTACGGAGACATGAAGTGCTCACGAATACCCAGGTCACCATCTTTATCGATACGCCAGGACAACTCGATCCAGAATTCGTCTTCTTCCCAGACTTCTCCAGGATTTACCTCATAGGTGAATTCAACTTTTTTACCTTCGCGCCTTGCAGCTTCACGCAATACAGGTTGTCTGAAAGCGCACCACATACCACCGTGAGTTGCATAACTGTTGATGTCATGTCTCTCAGCAGAGTGCCCCATCGGCAGAACGTAATCCGCAAAGAATGCAGTTTCGTTCCATGTCGGGGTCAGGGCGATGTGGTTACCGAACATATTCTCATCCATAAAGGCCTCCATCCAGGTAAATCCGTCAGGATAGGTCCAGACCGGGTTGAATACACGGCTGAAGTAAACATCCATTTTGCCCCTACCCTCTTTGAGGAAGTGTGGCAGCAGGAAGCTCATTTCAAAGAATGACAAAGGATATTCGTTCGGGAAGTGCAATTCGTTCCAGAACTTCTGAGCCGGAGGTACGTCGAAGAATTGTGGTTTGAATTTCGCCCAACTATTTGGTGAAGTACCACCAACGGCACCTACACTACCCATTACTACGTTCAGGAAGTGCAAAGCCCGTGAAACGGACCATCCACCGAGGTTACCGATAGAAGCAGAACGCCAGGTATGTGTAGCCAAACGACTACCGGCTTCACCGATCTTCTGTGCGATTTCCGTGATCATTTCCACTTTACATCCACTTTCCTGAGCGGCGAATTCGGGTGTAAATTCTTTATACTCATCAATCATCTTGGCGATGAAGGAATCAAAAGTACGTTCCGCATCAGGATGAACTTTTTCGAGGTATTCGTTCCAGTTCACCCATTTTTCCATGTACTCGCGGTTGTACCAGCCATTCTCCAAAATAATCTTGATCCAGGCAAAAATGATAGCCACCTCTGAACCCGGATAGGTTGGCAACCAGTAATCTGACATACTCGCCGTATTGGACAAACGAGGGTCCATGGTAACGAGTTTGGCACCTTTCATTTTACCTTCGATAATACGCTGAGCGTGCGGGTTAAAGTAGTGCCCTGACTCGAGGTGAGCAGAGATCAGCAAAATAACCTTTGCATTGGTATGATCCGGTGACGGACGGTCGTGGCCGTACCAAAGTGCATATCCGGTACGCGCACCGGCAGAACAAATATTCGTATGGCTGTTGTGTCCATCGATTCCCCAGGCCTGCAATACACGGTTGGTGTATCCTTCGTGGCCGGGACGACCTACGTGGTAGGCCACTTCATTCTGGCGACCTTCCTTGAGTGCCTTGCGGATCTTTGCGGCGATCTCGTCAAGTGCCTGATCCCAGGAGATACGTTCCCATTCACCATCTCCACGCTTTCCTTTACGCTTTAATGGGTATAGGATACGATCCGGATCGGTCAGCTGATTGATCGTAGCGGGCCCTTTGGCGCAGTTACGCCCCCGGCTTCCCGGGTGATAGGGATTTCCTTCCAGCTTACGGATCTTATTGGTTTCCTTATCGATAAAGGCCGTCAGTCCACAAGCTGATTCACAGTTGAAACAGGTGGTCGGAACGATGGAATAATGTTTTTTCTCACGAAGCGGCCATGATTTGGCTTCGTATTCTACCCAATCATTCCACTGCTCAGGCGGCGGAAAATTGGTCAGTTGCCCCTCCTCCGTCAAACGGTCGGTCGGGGCTCCCCAATCATCATGCAGATCAGGGATGATCTTTAGCTTTTCAGCTATTTTTTCTATTATAGATGGCTTTTTATGTCCCATAATATTTTATTCAAAAATTTAAAAAATCAACTTTCATACATCAATCTACGATCTTCAATTCTCTATGAAAGTGAAATCCTTTGCGGAGCCTCGACCCAGATTTTCTCAGTCAAATAAATTCCAATCAAAACAATCGCACTGGCAATGGCCATTGTAACCGGAGTAAGATCGACAAAGAACAACATCAGCAATGGAATGATATTTCCAAAGATCATTACGCCACCCCAGAACATGTTTTTGTACATGCCTTTGGTGATCATCTTAACGGTACGCTTAGCATCTGAAGTTGGGTGCGTGATATTGATCTCTACGAGGATGGTGAAAAAGTTCACCAAAATACCTGTAACGAGTACCACTTTCAGGAAGTCCATCCAGGAAGCATGACTGTCTGCAAAAAGACTTAGGATACCAAAAGCTGCAGCACCTGCCATAAAACTGTGTACCAGCATATGGATCACAAGCGCAGGACTTTGCCAGAAATCACGACCTTTTGCCTGTGCGAACAGGAAGGCAGTATAAATAGCCACTACAACGCCGATGATAGCTGTCAGCCACATCAATGGAGTCTGGAAAGCTTCAACTTTGAAATATTTCAACACTCCAAGCAAAGTGATCAATCCTCCATAAGCAGTGATGGAGTAACCTCCTTTAACTAACCATGATTTCCATTGTGGTCTGAAGATCACATTGAGGAAACGTTTTGGCTGATCCAGGTCCATTACCAGCAACGCGCCGGTCGCGGTTAGGAAGAATAATGCCAAACCGAGGGTCCACCAGTAGGTAGTATCGCTGAAATCTTTTCCGAATAGGGTAGCTAAGAATAATACGAGGAAAGAACCGGCAGAGATGGCCTTTGTCCATACATATCCGGAAACTTCCCATCCCCAAAGAATACCTTTATTAGGTGCCTGGTAAGCTCTTCTTGGTTTACCTCGCATCACATCAAGCAAGGTGCTGCCGCTGTCAATGTTCTCATCATTACTTTTCTGAATAGCATCGATAACGTCAGGATTGGTAAAGGCCATTTTTTCGGCTTCTTTGGCATAATGTCCTACTCCGAGGGTTTGTGCACTCCACATGGATACGTCATCCACAGCTGCACTTGGCTGGAGGGAAGCCTGGTCACCATCGATGTAGAAAAGATTAGGATTGGTGCCTTTCTCACCTTTACGAACAGAAACCTGCTGTCTGGCAAGTAATTGTGCAATTTCGGATTCAGGATTTTCCATGTCTCCGGAGATAATAGCGTGCTCCGGGCAAACATTAACACAGGCTGGCTCTAAACCGATATCCACACGATGGGCACAGTAATTACACTTGGCAGCTGTGTGGGTTTTCGGGTCGATGTAAAGCGCATCGTAAGGACATGCCTGCGTACAGGACTTACAGGCTATACATCTTCTGTTGTCAAAATCCACGATACCGTCATCGCGGATAAACAGAGATTCGACAGGGCAAATCTCTACACAGGGTGCGTCTGTACAATGGTTACAGCGCATTACGGAAAATAGTCTTCTCGAATCCGGGAATGTGCCTTTTTCAATGTACTTGACCCACGTTCTGTTGACACCTACCGCAACGTCATGTTCAGACTTACATGCGGTGGTACATGCATGACAACCAATGCATTTTCGATTGTCAATAACAAAACCGTACTTCATGTTTAAAAAATATTTTGTGTTTGGTATTGCAGAAATTTTATGGTCTGAATTTCAGCCAATACTTTGTTGGGTGTTCGTTGCGAGTACCTGCAATACTTCTAAAAAATAGCAACATATTAAAATATGAACAATTATACATATTTTTTATGTTCTGGAACATATTTTGAATTGGAAAGCGGAAAGTAAAATGCTTATTTATATTGATTCTAAATAAAAAAGAGCCGGCCTGCCAACCGGTTGCATTTAATCCTCAATGAACTAAAAAAAGGTCAAATGCAAAGGTGGCAGACCGGCCGAATAGAGCGAGTTAATACAGTTATTTTTTTACGGTTTACGGTTTACGGCTTACGGTTGGACGGTGGACGGTTTACTTACGGTGGACGGTGGACGGTGGACGGTGGACGGTGGACGACTTATGGTAATTTTTCATTTCCAGGTTTTAGCATCCTCCTTCAGAGTAAATAATTAAATTATTGCCTTCCTGTTTTATAGATATTGAACCAGATTCATATAATATCAGTACAGAATGATCTGATTCGATTAAAATTTGATTTTGTTCAAATTCTGAGCTACTGAATACTTTAAATAAATTTTGGTTGTCAAAGAGCAAAAAACCTTCGTTAATTCTTGCTCCGGGAATTATGATTTGCCCCTCTCCTCCCCCTGTTGTTTTTTCAGAATAAGAAGATATTCCGTTGTTAAAGATAATTTCGCGCTTTGAATAGTCCGAATTTGGAATAGGCTTGCTGTTATTTTCTTCACGGATTCCAAATTCTCTTTTTCCCCAGGTTTCTATAGGTTCCAAATCCGCATCAGAAATAAAACGTAAAGCTGGCAAATTGGATAAATAAGCATCAAACACAAACCCTTCGACGCTACCTCTTCTTACTTTAACCCAAATACCTTTTAAATAAAGATCTTTGATAACACTTTTACTTTCATCCTCAACTTCAAGCACCTTGATTAAATTCCTGAAATCTGTGGTTTCTACAATGCTAATAGAATCACCATAAGCTAATTTCCCAATCCGTTTGCCTTCTTTCGAGGGAGCATCACGAATAACCAACCCTGATTTTGCCCAAACGTATCTCAATTTATTTTCCTGGGCTTTTACACTTGTTATTCCTAAAAGGAAAAAAGCAAATACAAACAGAAGCAGAATTTGTGGGTTTTTCATTGCTAGAATTTTTTAATCAAGGAAATAGATACTTTGCGAGCCTGGCGCTTCCATTGCGCCCATAGCGGTTAAACTCCCCAGGCAAACCAGAAAGAACCTTTTTTTTCCTTTAAAGGCTCCCTCTGATTTGGGGAATTCATAAGGTTTAATGGGAAGTCCTGCAGATTTTTTGGGAGTCCTGCAGACTGAAGTCTGCGCTACGTATTAATAACAATCGGGGAAGTAGAAGCTGGTTTCGTAGTGGAGCAATTCTCCGTTGCCCTTATCAGCGGTGGAGCTCAGGAATAACTTCAATTCTGCATAGAATTCTCCGAAGTACAGCAGATAGTCGTCCTTCCTGTCTCCATCAAGGTCTGCACGGCAAAGGATGCCTGACGGAAACTCTTCCTCTGAATTGAGGATTTGTTCCAATCGGCCATGGGTGAAAACAAGATCAGTTTCCATCCATGTCCCTTCTTCAAAAGAATCCCTGATTTCCAGTCCGTTTTCCTCCAGCAACGGATCATTGATGAAGTTTCCGGCTTCACTCCAGTTGAAAAAGCTGTTATTATCTTCAGAATAGGTGTACATGGCTCCATTGAGCATACCCACATTCATAGGCATTTTGCTGCCGATGACCAATTTCAGGTTTTTGTTATCATCAGTACTTGTGCACAACCAGGCGCCATTGTCGTAATAGGTGATGAAAAAGCTGAGCTCCACCTTCTTCAATGCCGGTTTACCATCCAAATTGTAAAGTCCATACCAATGCCAATCCGGATTGTAGTCGACTACATTGCTGCACTCCTGCATCTCCGGAAGGACAATGGTATAATCGGATGTTTGCGTTGGTTTTTCGAATAATGTATTTTGGGCTCCAAGGAATGAATTAAACATATATCCTTCCATTCCGGAATATCTCACCTTTACCCAATAACCTGTTATCGGCACATTGGTGATTGCCTGATTGCCTCCGTAAAAGAAGGTATGGGTACCGATGGTCTCTTTGCCATAATAAACAGTATCTATGATCTCAACCTCTTGTCCGTAGGCAACAGCGATTAGTTTTTTGGAGTGGAGATTTGGTTGAGCTCTCAGGTTAAGTCCATTGGTGGAAATGACTACATTTTGATTGGGGTTTGGCTGGGAATAATCCGCATTATTGGCGAAAAGCATATTTCCGAAAAGCAAAACGATGATTAAAAAGATGGTTCTCATGGTGATATTTTTTATTGTTGTCGTTGATTACACCACAAATTTGCGGGGAAAAGTCTGACCAGTCACGGGCAAACGATTATTCGTAAGGATCTGCTTAGTATTCGTAAGTCAGATGAGAAAAATAACTTTGACATCCTTGGTTTAAAGGGAAATGTGAGCACTGTTTTAAAGTTCCGCCCGGATTACCTGAAGAAAAGTTGAGTAATTTTGCCTTATAATTTTCCGGGAAAATACTCCTGAGAAAAAAATTCTCATTACTTTTAAGTTTCACATTCTTTGAAAATATTAAAAACAACTTTTCGATTTGTTTGAGTGAAACTCCTTTCATTTTCTTTTTCCAGGTGTTACCATTAAATGGAATCGAAAAGTTTTTTATAGCATTACTTAAAACCTTTTGACATGAAAATCCTAACTGTAATTCTGGGAGTAGTTTTTGTACTCCTTGTATTGAGTCTCCTGGCCAGCACTATTATGGAGCTCATCGCTGCATTTTTGCATTTACGCGGAAAAAACCTAAAAAAAGCATTGGGGAACATGCTTGTGGGGCTAAAAGATGACGGAACCACTGAGGATGAATCTTTCCTTAAAAAGTTCCACAATAATGCCTTATTCCGTCAACTTTCCCATAAATACAGTAATAAGACCACCAACCCACCATCTTATCTGAGTTCAAAATCCTTTCAATCGATCTTATTTGACATTATTCTTGGTGATGAAAAAATTTCCGAGCAGGATATCATGGCAGAGATCAAAAATATTGATAATGCAGACCTCCGGAATGTACTGACCCAGCTTGTCCGGGATGCAGACGGGAAACTGGAAGATTTTAAGAAAAATGTAGAAACCTGGTATGATTCTGTTATGGACAGGGCTACCGGCTGGTATAAAAGGCAAGCCAAAAAGATTCTGATATATGTTGGTCTGGTTATGGCTATCATTCTGAACGCAGATACACTGGCCATTTATGAACGTCTGGAATCCGATCCGGAAACGCTGGCACAGGTTGTGGCCATGGCCGAGGAGATGGCAGCAAAACCTGACAGCGCCAGTATCGTAAAACAAAATATGAGTTTCGAAGAAGCCTCTGATGAGATCAATTATATTCTTGAAAACAACCTCAACAGCATCAAATCTCCATTGGGACTTGGCTGGAAAAATGTAGATTTTGAAAAAATAACCGTTTATGACTGGCTCACCAAGGCCCTTGGATGGATCATCACAGCTTTGGCGATTTCCCTGGGCGCACCTTTTTGGTTTGATATATTAAAGAAAATCGTGAGTATCAGAAGTTCGGGAGGTACTACTACCGAAAAGAAATAAGCTTCTCACATAACAAGCAAATTAAAATTTCAAAGCCCTCCTTAAACCGTATTATCTTTTCATTCGGTTTGGGGAGGGCTTTAATTAATGGTTATGAAATTAATTCAATTAACAGACCTACACCTGGGACTAGCCGGAGAAGATACCCGTGGAATTGATGTGCGCAGTAATTTTTTAAAAGCGCTCGAAATAGTAGAAAAACACCAGCCAGATGCTCTGGTTATCTCAGGGGATATTTGTTATCGGGCCCCGGAATTACCCATTTATGAATGGATGGCCATGCAAATGGAAAGACTCAACCTACCCTGGGAGGTTATTCCCGGCAATCATGACGACATTGATATGATGAGGCAGTTTTTAAATATTGAAAAGGATATCAAGCCGGATGGATTGTATTTTACCCGAAAAATTGCCGGTGAAAACATCATTTTCCTGGATTCAGGACCTGCAACTATGCAGGCAGCTCAATTAGAATGGCTGGAGCAACAACTTCAAAAAAACCAAAAGGATCTCATCATTTTTATACACCACCCTCCTATCCTGTGCGGTGTTCCTTATATGGACAAGAAACACGCCTTTAAAAGTCGGGAGGAAATCAAGGAAATCCTTTTAGCGCATAATCATAACCTGACCATCTTCACAGGGCATTACCACGTTGAAAAAACGGTAAGATTAAAAAACCTGGAAGTCAATATCACCCCATCGACCTTCTTCCAGATCAGCCAGGAAACCATTGATTTCTCTGTTGACCACAAAAGACCAGGCTTCCGTATCATTGAAAAAGACGAAGAGGTTTTGAGGCACCGGGTAGTTTATTATGACTAAATTTATTTTCACATGAAATATTTATTGAGTGCCTTAATATCCCTTTCGCTGCTTTTGACAGCTTGTACAGAAAATGCCAATTTTGTTGAATACAGACCAGCTACTCCGTCACCCGGCCCCGGGGATGAAGATGATCCGTTGCGGGATTCGCTCAAGCAGGTTTTTCTGGATAAATTATATTATGCTGAGGAGGGATTAAATGTTGACTCCATTCGGTATTTGAACTGGGAGAAACATTACGAAATAAAACAGAACCGAAAGCGTCAATCAGGTTTTAGGGTTACCTCAGAGCAATTTGCAGCAGGGAATATTGAAGCCATTTGGCACGAAAGAGGCCCGACCAATGAAGCGGGAGATATCAGAGTGATTGATTATGTGCCAAGTCTGGACAGGTTTTATGCCATATCTACTGTTGGACACCTTTGGACAGGCACTCCTGCAGGAAACGACTGGATTCTATTGAATGACGACATTCAGTTCAAGACTAATTTTATAAAAGTTTTGCCACATGGAGGCGGAACAAGAATCTTCGCTACCTATGGCACAGGAACAGAAGACAAAGAAATCAGGTATTCAGATGATGAAGGGCAGACCTGGACCAAAGGAACCGGTTTTGACTTTTATGATCATTGGGGTGCCGGAAGACGACTTTTTGCCTTAAGCAACCAAAAAACGCTGTATTATTTGGTCCACACCTGGTCGGGATCTCCATGGGGGCAATTGATGCAGATATATAAAAGCACCGATAAAGGCGCCACCTATACCCAGGTATTGGAGACTCCCGTTGGTTATGGGGCAGAAACCATGGATATGTGGAAACCACATGATTCAGACTCCATGTTTGTTGTGGATAACGTTGCAAAGGAATATTTTACGGTAGTCCACAACTTTGGCTCTAACGCCACCCAAATTTCACCTTCCGTTTCTTATGCAAACCAGGGAATTACCAATGGCGGAATCCATGTTTCCGGCAGGTTTGAAAATGCCTCCAACAGTTATGATCTTTTCGTTTGCCACGATAATACCAATGAAGTATTTAAAACCGTTAATGGATCAACGTGGACCTATTTGAGTACCGCCTCCGACAATGTTTGGGTAAAAGGCTGGCTGGCTGACCCGGAAAATGACAACTTATACGTTGGAAGCTTTCAGTTGAATAAAACCACCGACCTGGTCAACTGGGAAGAGCAGTATACAAATTGGTGGGAATATTACAGCAACAGTAAGGATTCCATGCACGTAGATATAATGAACCTGGATTATTTTGAAAAATCTGACGGAACACCTTTCATCATCATTTGTAATCATGCCGGGATCCACATCACCTATGACAATTTCCATACCACTCAAAATCTTGCGTGGAACTCCCTGAATGTTACAACCCTTTATGATCAGACCACTGCCGGCGATGGCTTCCTCTATTGTGGAGCACAGGATAAAGGCACCTTTGTTTATGACGGAAATAGTCAACAGAATTACAATACCCTGGCCACTATGAACACAACTACCGGGGACGGTATGATCGGATCATTTTTTAACAACGACCAGTCCTATTTCAGTATGATACAAAATGGTCAGTTTGCTTGTGTCCCTGATCGCACCTCAAGTTATAAATCCTGGTATACCATTCCCGGAAATAACAAACCCGGATGGATCAACCCCATGGTTTCCACACCCAATTTTTCAGATAACAAAGCCTATATGGCAGGTGGTAATCTTGCCGGCGGAAATGGAAGTTATCTTATAGAAATGGATGTCAATATTTCGTCCGGCATAACTTTTAATCCTTCCCAGTTCAGTTACGACTTCATGGCAAATTCGAATTCAGGAAATTCAGTCATAAAAGCCATCGGAGTTGCCATGGGTGATGAAAATCGAATTTATGTAGCAACCGAGGATGCCACTTTTTTCTATTCTGAAAATGGAGGAACCAACTGGACTAAATCATCCGCCTCGCTCCCTTCTACTATGATTCCATGGGAGATCATCGCTTCTGTTAACAACCCTGATCTGGTCATTATCAGCGGCACCGGATTTTCTAATACAGGAGTTTATGTATCTTTCAATGGAGGTGATTCATTCACAGCACTGAATACAGGCATTCCCGCCGCCACCTTTTACGAAGTGACTTTGTCTGATAGCGAAGAATATTTATTTGCAGCCACCTCCGAAGGGCCATACGTTTACTCATTTGAAGAAGCTCAATGGTATGACCTAATAGGGGCAGACACGCCTATTCTCGATTTTACCTCCGTTGATAACATCGGGAATTCTACTATCAGGTTTGGGACCTACGGTCGGGGAGTTTGGGATCTTGAACTGGTATCGGTAGTACTGCCGGTGGAATTGGTGGCTTTTGAAGCAAGATTACAAGGGGAAAAAAATGTTGAATTGACCTGGACTGTTGAAAGCCATGAGCATGTGAAGGACTTTGAAGTTCAGCATAGCAAAGATGGCATCCATTTTGAAACGATAGGACAGGTTGAGGAAATTAGTTCCGAAAGTGATTACAGTTTCCTTCATTCGGAGGTAGAAACCGTTGAAAATTTCTATAGGTTAAAGATCAATTATCATGATGGCAAATCTGAAAATTCAGTCATAAGAGCTGTTTATCTTACCCCAAGAGATTTCACCGTTTCCATTTTTCCCAACCCGGTTTTACCAGGCGAAAACATTAACCTGAACGTGGCAGGAAAACAATCTTACAGCTTCAAGGTTTTTGACCGAGACAGGACGATTGATGTATTCCCGGGAAGGTTTATCAGGCAATGCAGTGTTGAATCCTGATTTAGCTACCGGACTTTACTTTTTCACGGTAGCATTCGATAATAAAGCAACCACATCCGGAAAACTGGTAGTTCTTTAATAATACCTTAATTCTTTGAAGCAGGCCACGATAAGGCACATATCAAGAACCTTCGAAAATTCAAAAAGAAGGGCGCAAAAGCATTCCTGGCAGGCAAAAGGCCCTAATAATCAAACTTGTAACCAGAAACCAGTAACTTGCAACCAGAAACCAGTAACCAGTAACTTGCAACCAGCATCCAAATCACCCCAACTTCTCCCTCAACATAGCATTGGTGGATTTAGGTTCGGCCTTTCCTTTGGAACGTTTCATAACTTCACCCATGAAAAAGCCCAGTAAACCTTTTTTACCTTTTTGATAGGTTGCTACTTTATCCGGAAATTCGGCAATTACTTCATCGACAATCTTTTCGATGAATCCTTCATCACTGGTTTGGATCAACCCCAGCTGATCTGCCAATTTTAGAGGTTCTACATTTGGCTGATCAATCATGGCAGGCAAAAGACGCTGATAAGCAATAGCGTTACTCACCTTTCCATCATCAATAATGGCGATAAAAGCTGCCAGATTTTTATGGTCGACGGGAAATTCGTCGATTCCAATATTCTGTTCTTTACATATCGGAGTAATCCTGTTAATGATCAGGTTCGCCGCTGCCTTGGCATTTTTTGTAAAGGAACATAAGGCTTTAAAATATAAGGCTGTAGCCTTTTCTTCCACCAGAATATCTGCATCGTATTCGGTAATCCCTAATTCTTTGGTAAAATGGCCAAAATGTTCTTCCGGCAAAGCTGGCATAGCCTCTTTTATAGCGTTTACAAGTGATTCACTTGCGGTAAAAGGCAATAAGTCAGGCTCAGGGAAATACCGGTAATCATGAGCATCTTCTTTATCTCTTAACGGAGAAGTCGTACCGGAAACAGGGTCAAAATTCAAGGTTTGTTGTTCCACTTTTTCACCTGCCTCCAAAAGATCAATCTGCCGGTGAAACTCATAACTAATGGCTTTCTTTGCGAACTTCATGGAGTTCATATTCTTTATCTCGCAACGCTCCCCCAAAGTTTCAACACCTTTTTTTCTCACAGAAACATTACAATCACAACGCATCGAACCCTGTTCCATGTTTCCATCTGAAATATCCAGATACCTAACTAATCGTCTCATAGTATTCATAAAAACATCCACCTCTTCCGCCGAACGGAAGTCCGGTTCCGTCACAATTTCCAATAGAGGCACGCCCGCACGATTGAGGTCGATCAGGGAATTCGATGGATCCTGATCGTGGATGGACTTGCCGGCATCTTCTTCCATATGGATATGGTGAATCCTGATACGCCTGGTCTCCTGCCCAGCCTGAATTTCCAGGTAACCTCCAATACAAACAGGTAGTCGGTCCTGGGTGACCTGGTATCCTTTCGGCAAATCCGCATAGAAATAGTTCTTCCGGTCGAAATAACTTACCGGGCTGATCTCACTATTCAAGGCAAGGCCTAACCTGATAGCATATTCGAATTGTTGTTTATTTAACCTCGGCAAGGTTCCCGGGTGTCCCAGGGAAATTACACTGACATGGGTATTGGGTTCGCCGCCAAAACTTGCATCGTCGGCACAAAAAGCCTTGCTCTTGGTGGATAACTGAACGTGTACCTCCAGTCCAATTACCGGTTCATATTGATCGTAAGGATTCTTCGACATAATTTAGGAATAATGAGCAGCAAACTTAGTAAAGATTTTTATTTCAAAGCTATTCAATCAACATTAATACATAGCTAAACTGATCAATGTCATAAATAGGAAAAAGATCAATGAAAGCAATGAATAAGAGATAACAAGCATAATAAACTTAATAAAAGTCTTAATAAATCCCTGTTTGTAATATCTCAGTAAAGCAACCAACAAATAAAGCGGTATGCCTACCAAAAGTGCCAGGGTAATCCTACTGTTATCAAAGTAATTGGCTATCAAAATAAACACCGTTGCCAGTAAAAAGGCAAAGGAATGGAAATGGAACATGAAGGTCAGGTGCTCTACATAATACCGTTTCCTCCTGATATACAATAACTTAAGCACCAGGGCCAGGGCCGGCATAAGGAAAATAAGCATCCAGATCAGGTTCCCGATCATGTACCAGGTAAAACCGGAAGGATCCTTAATGGTTTTGATAAATTGCTTAGCAACCAACTGATCCCAAAAGCCTTCAATTTCATATTTCTCAATGATCTCATCACCCGAAAGGGCCAATAAATCCTCTGAAGCAATGTCGTAGGAACCATCCGTTGCTCCAAAATTTATATTGAATGTATCCATAGAAACATTCAATTCCGACTGAAGACTATCAAAAACGCCAGAGACCAGGACCGTATCAATGAATTTGGGTGTTATGACAGGTTTCAGTTCAGTGAGTTTTTTGGATGTTTGTACTTTTTCCTGCAAGTCAACAAAATCATTCTGCTGGTTGAATCCCATTATGGTATCCTTGATACCGGAGAACCCGAGTACGGTAAAAAACAATACAGAAACAAAAAAGAATAATCTAAAAGGCTGGTAATATTTCTTCCGGATACCTTGAAAGTACCTGATGGTCAGTTGCCCGGGAATAAAAATGGCCTGGAAAGTGCGAACGATTTTAGAATCAATATTCAATACGGAGTCGAAAAATTCAGTAATCATTTCCCACAACCTGGGAATTCGCCGTTGAACCTTTTGACCACAGGAAGCACAGAATTTATCTGTGATGGCCATTTCTGATTGACAATTGGGACAATTAGTGGTATTGGCAATAATATCTTCTTCCATGGCTGATATCGTTGATTATAAATATAAATATAACCTAATTTGCCTTAAAGGAAAATAAGCCATAAAAGAAATTAGACGTAACCCTCTAATTTTCAATACAAAAGGATTTCATCCATTGGCAAGCACTATTTTTTAGACAGATTCCCATCATCATCAACCTCCAGAACTGACTCCGGGAAATCAGCTTTTATGAGTCTTTGAAGGGTTTTGATGGCTCTTTTCTGGGAATCTATCTTCGGGCCATGTGTTTTTTGTTGGTAAATAGGGATGGCGCGACCGCTCACAAAGGCACCTTCAGTAGTCACTTCCAACTCAATAATAGGTGCTATGCCTGCTTCCCCACGAAGATTGAACCTGCCATAGGTACAGAAATTACCCAGGCTGTATATGATGAACCTGTCCTTATAAAGTTCTGCAGCTCTTGTGACATGAGGCCCATGACCAAAAACGATGTCGGCTCCCGCGTCTACCACTGCATGTGCAAAATTGTAAACATTACCCCTGTTTTCACCATAGTAATATTCCGTCTTTCGGGTCATATGCTGGTGTTTGCTTCCCTCTGCTCCACCGTGGAAAGAAACGATGACGATATCCGTTTGCTCTGCAAGCTTGGTAACGATTTGCCTGGCTTTGGTGGTATTCCTGATATCTACCGTACCTCTGTTGGGTGCAAATGCGCAAAAACCGTATTTGACGCCATCTTTTTCAAAAATGGCATATTCATCTGTTCCCGCCAGTCCTGCATATTCAATATTGGCCGCTTTGAGTACTTCCTTGGTCCGTTTCCTACCTTGTGGTCCAAAATCTCCGGAGTGGTTATTGGCTATGGATAAAACATCAAAGCCGGCATTCACAAAATGGTCGATATAACTTTCGGGAGACCGGAAAACATAACAAAGGTTGGGATTATTACAGCGTTTGGCAGTGCCGCCACTATCCAGGATGGCTCCTTCGAGGTTTCCGAAGGTAAGATCAGCTGAGACGAGCAATTCTTCACAATCCGACAATAAATCCTTTCCGCCGTTAGCCGGCAAATAGGATTTGGAAGGGTAATTAGTTCCCAGCATCATATCTCCTACGCCAATAATAGTGATATTCTTTTGTTCAACAACTTCCGGTTGAAGCGTATCTGCTATAATGGTATCTGGCTGAACCGTCGCTAAAGTAGAATCCGTTTGCGTGGTATCAGGTTGCTGACCACAAGCAGGCAAAAGTGTTCCAAAGAAAAAAAGACTTCCAAAAAGGAAGCCTTTTGCATTAACATGAAATTTCATTTATAAAAATATCTTTTTTGTATTTTAATCCATTGACTGGTTTTCAAGAGAAGCTGCATTTACAAGCTCCTGATATTCTTCAGGTGACAAACCGTCCATTACGAACTGAATCGGATTGACTTTCTGTCCTTTATGAATTACTTCGTAGTGGCAGTGAGGCGCTGTTGAAGCACCGGTGCTACCAACCTGACCGATAACTTGTCCACGTGTAACGGTTTCTCCTACTTTAACATCTATCTGATGCATATGTGCATACAATGTTTGGTAGCCGTATCCGTGATCGATGATCACACGCTTTCCATAACCGGTTCCCCTTCCGGCTTTGATAACTTTTCCATTACCAGTTGCCTGAATAGGAGTGCCTCGCGGAGCCGTAAAGTCAATTCCGGCGTGCATTTTACGCACTTTATAAATAGGATGTATTCTGTAACCAAAACCGGATAACAATCTCACTGATCTTGCCAGTTTATCACTACGTACTGGCTTTATCGAAGGAATACATGCCAGCATTTCTTCCTTTTCTTTAGCAAGTTCAACAACATCTGAAACGGAATTCGAATAGATGTCGAGCTTTTGCTTAACCTGGTCAATCTTGGTATTGACTTCAGCCATCAACTCTCCGGAATTCTTGAATTCTCTAAGGTTCTTATATTTATCGTGTCCACCGACACCACCTTCCCAAACGCCGTCATCAATTGGATCCATGCCATAAATGAGCCTGTGAGCGTAATTGTGACGCTCCTTAATCTCAGACATGATCGCAGTTAACTCATCATAAGAATTATTGGAAGCCTCCAATTCATTCTTCAGCACATCAATCTCTGCGAGTAATGCCTTTTCGTTAGGTGAAGGAAAATATTTATGTAATACCAGGGTGAAGAGAACCCCTGTAAAAAGAATAGCGCAAGCAATACCAAAAATCCTCGTAAGAGTGGTACTTAAAGGTTCTACAACTTTCTCATAACGTAAAGTCTGAGTGTTGTAGATGAATTTCTCTTTTCTCATGTTTGTAATCTTAGCCAACAATCCCGATTTTTTTCAAAACCGGCTTATCCTAATAGAATTATTTGACATTTTTTGGGTAAACAAGGATTATAGTTTTGTATAAATTGCTGTGTACTACTGGAATACAAATTTAATTTAATGTTTATTGTCCCTCATTTACAGTTGCCAAAATTCCGCGGCTTCTCAAAATTAAACCCGCCTTATTTAAACACAAAACAAAAAAGTATTTTTTATGCATTTTTAACACCTTTTTGCTTACTCCTAGTGCAAAAATTCACAATAAAGTGTAATTTTTGAGCGGTTTTTTCAAAATAATTGTTTAAAAAACGAACAATCATTCTGTCCGGGGCGTAAATATGGGAAAACTATTGCAATCATTTCAAAATCAGCAAAATTTTAACAAAAAAAGTTATCCACATTTTGTAACAATAAAAACACAGAGTGCTTTTATTTAAGGGAATGAGGGAACAAGGTAATAAGGGAACAGGGTGTTAAATTTTACTGTTTCCTCCTTAATATTTATGATAAAATCAGTTTCATGAGTTTCATATTGTTTCGGCTCTACTCTGTGCTCTCCTGACCTTTGCCTGCCTGGCAATGCCGAGCAGGTACGGGACAGGCTCTGTGCTTTCGATCATTAGAAAATCTGCCTTTTCAGCAACCAGTCTCCAACTTCAAGGTTCCTTATTACATTATTCCCTTTTTACATTGTTCCCTTTTTTGCCCCAAATCCTTGTATGTTCTGCCCTACGAATCCCTTTGGAAACTCTTCCACTCCGGGGAACCCTAATTTAATATCCCTGCCACTTTCAGGCACATAGGCCGTTCCGAATACATAATCCCAAATGGCCAGTGTCAACCCAAAATTCACTCCATATCTGCGATCTTCGGGCAAATCATGGGCATGGTGCCAAATATGCATCTCCGGACTGTTGAACAACTTCCTCATCACAGGCCCTAACAACAAACTTCCCGCCGCAATACTGCCGAGGAAAACCGCCAACTTCCCAACTAATGGGAAATGATTAAAAATCGTAACGTCCAATAAACCATTAGCAAGGACTATGCCAATCAACGCTCCGACAACAGCTCCGCTCACTCTTCCACTTACAGTGATGTTCGCATGATTGAAATGCCCCCATGCCAAAGCGAAAATATGGATCACAAAAAAGTCATATAATCCAATACCCAACAATGCCAGCGGGATATATTCCAGCGTACGGTAAACGATATTTTCCATCCAATGGTATCTCAACTGCGCTGCGAAACCCATTTGTTCCACAGAATGATGCACTTTATGATATTCCCAAAGCCAGTCCACCCGATGCAAAAGTCGATGGATCCACCACTGAGTAAAATCCCGGACGACCATTCCGACCAGCAGGATTGCCCACATAGGCCAGCTGTTCATTGGATTCATGGCCTGAAGATCAAAACCAAAAGCAGCTTTGATACCATCGTTGAACAAATCCACAAACACCGTTGAAGCGGCATTATAAATAATCAGGGAAAAAAGGAAGAAGTTGAAAAACATATAAAAAGCATCCAGCCAGAAATCCTTGCGGGGAATAGCTTGCTTTTTGCGCCAGGGTAACACCACTTCCAATACAAAAAAGAAAACCGATACAATAATCAACCAATAGAAATAATTATGCCAGTCAGGATTGGTTATTTCTCTCCACAGGTAAGATGCATATCCTTTGTAGGCATTTAAGAATGTTTCCCAATACTGCATCATAGGTTCAAATTTTCGGAATAATTATTCGGTCAGGCAAAATTAACAATGAAGGTCTGAAAAAGTTGTGACTATTGTCACTTAATTAAACTGACTCCTTTTTTTACGGAAAAGAGAAGCCTGGTTTCAGAAGGTCATTTTTAGATGATATAATTACGCAGAAATTTATTTTTTTTGTACCTTTTCGAGCCTTCAGAACAGGCTGAATTTTACCTGGTCAGAGGATTATTTTTCACAAAAAACAACACAGAACATGGACAACATAAGAAATCTGGAACCCAAAGCATTGTGGAACCACTTTGCGGACCTCAATGAAGTTCCAAGACCTTCCAAAAAGGAAGAACGCGTGATCGCTTTTATGAAAAAATTCGGGGAAGACCTTGGGCTGCCAACAGTCGTAGACGAAGTCGGTAATGTAATCATCAAAAAGCCTGCAAGTGCCGGTATGGAAGGTCGTACGACGGTTGTTTTACAGAGTCACCTGGATATGGTTTGCCAAAAGAATGCAGATACGGACTTTGATTTTGACTCAGAAGGCATCAAGATGCTGGTGGAAGGTGACTGGGTAAGAGCTGACGGAACCACGCTGGGTGCTGATAACGGAATTGGCGTTGCCTCCATCATGACCTTGCTGACATCTGATGATATCCCCCACCCTCCTCTGGAAGCTCTGTTCACTATTGACGAAGAAACCGGCATGACGGGTGCTCAAGGGCTCCAGGGCGGTTTATTGGATGGCAAGATCATGCTCAACCTCGATACGGAAGACGATGATGAACTGACCATAGGTTGTGCTGGTGGGGTTGACGTTAATGTTAGCGGCTCCTATCGCGTAGAAGCTGCCGGTGATAATTGTACTGCTTACAAGTTGAGTGTTACCGGCCTGACCGGCGGACACTCAGGAATGGATATTCACCTTGGACGCGGGAATGCCAATAAACTGATGAACCGTCTTTTATTTGAAACTGCAGATAAGTTTACCTTAAGAGTAGCTGAAATAGACGGAGGAGGATTGCGTAATGCCATTCCAAGGGAATCCTTCGCAGTAGTGGTGGTTCCAAACAATAACGCAGAAGCTTTTGAGGCTCATATTGCATCATTGAATCCAGTATTGAAAAACGAATATAATACCACGGATCCTGATCTTGAAATTGGGTTGGAAAAAACCGAAATGCCTCCAAAGGTGATGCCTGAAGCTGATCAGAAAAATTGATCCGCAGCATCTACGCCTGTCCAAATGGTATCTACCGTATGAGTCCTGACATTGAAGATCTTGTTCAGACATCCAATAATCTTGCGAGAGTACTGGCTAAAGATGGAGAGGTTAAGATTCAGTGTCTAACCCGAGGGTCAGTGGATAGTGAAAAAATGGACCTTGCACAATCCATTCAAAGTACTTTTGAATTATTTGGTGCGGATGTTGTTTTTGAGGGAGGTTACCCTGGGTGGGCGCCTAAACCTGATGCAGGCATCGTCAAACTGATGAGCAGCCTTTACACAGAACTATTTAAGGAAGATGCCGAAGTGGCTGCGTGCCATGCCGGATTGGAATGTGGTATCCTGGGAACTAACTATCCGGAAATAGAGATGATCTCCTTCGGACCAAATATCCGCGGAGCTCACTCTCCTGATGAGAAAGTACAGATCAGCTCTGTGCAGAAGTTCTGGGGATTCTTACTGGAGACGTTGAAGCGGGTGAATTAATTGATGCCACGAATGCACGAATGTTCTTTAATTTAGGGTGTAACTTGAAGTTACGCCCTAAATTTTACCGTATTTCTAATTTAGGCCCCAAATCCAAAAACCGGACGAAAACGAAGCCTACCTTCCCTTTCCATCCGGAATAATCATTTTTTTTCAATAATAAATTTGCTCTCATGAAAGTTTTGCACTACCTACCACTATTTTTAATTTTTTTCATTCTAAATTCCCTGAATGGACAAGGTTGTTTACCGAATGGTATTACATTTAACACCCAGGAACAAATAGACAACTTCGCGATCAATTATCCAAATTGCACGGAAATCGAAGGCAATTTGACCATTGACGAGTCCATTTCCGGCGACATTACCAACTTAAATGGCTTATCTAGCCTCACTATTATTGAAGGTCATTTACGGATCTGGAGCACTCAAGCCCTGGAAAACCTTACAGGATTGAACAATTTGACTACAATTGGCGGTGAACTTAGCATTGGAAGCAATACTGGTCTATCTAGCCTATCTGGCTTAGACAACCTTACATCTATCGAAAATTGCCTGAACATTAGTTACAATAACACTCTTGTCAACCTGACTGGATTAGGTAATCTGAACACCATCGGAGAATGTTTTACGATCAGTAATAATAATGAATTATTAAACCTGAACGGAATAGACAACCTGGAATCGGTTGGTGAAAATATCAAAGTTTATAAAAACGGAGGATTGGACAATATCAATGGCCTCTCAAATCTGAGTTCTGTTGGAGAGGATGTAGAAATTGGAGATAATGATGCCCTGGTAAACCTGACCGGGTTAAATAATTTAAGTTCGGTCCCCGGGCTCCTGCAAATTTATGACAATCAAATACTGGAAAGTTTAACTGGATTGGAAAATATTGAAACCATTTCGGGGGCACTTTTCATCGCACTGAATAACACCTTACCTTCTTTGAATGGTTTAAATAACCTGGTTTCAGTGAATGGTTCCTGTCAAATTGATTTAAACAACTCCCTTGAAAATTTTTCAGGTTTGGAAAGCCTGGAATTCATTGGAAATGACTTTATCATAGGATACAATAATTCACTGGAAAACCTGGACCGGGCTGAATAGCCTCTCTACCATCGAAGGTTTTTTGACCGTTAAACATAATGATAATCTGCAGAGCCTGACCGGACTGGACAACCTGGATTCCATCGGTGAATTTTTAACCATTGATACCAATGCATCTCTCCTCAATTGTTCCGGACTTGGAAGCCTCACCTCGCTGGGAGGAAAACTTGTAATTTTTGCAAACGAATCTCTTACCTCATTGACAGGTATGGATAATCTTTCCTCCATTAACGGGTACATTTACATCCTCTACAACATTGCTTTAACCAGTCTTGATGGTATTCAAAACATTGATCCTATGTCTGTAGAATCCCAGTCCACCGTAAATTATGACCTGGAAATAAAATATAACCCAATGCTTTCTGAATGTGAGGTAGAAAGCATTTGCGGTGTATTAAGTATTCCAACAAAAACAACAGATATTCAGGAAAATGCCTCGGGATGTAATAATACAGCAGAAATTGAAGATGCCTGCCTCTCCTCTATTTCGGAATACAAGGGTTTGACTTCAATAAAAGTATCGCCAAACCCTGCTACACAGGGAATTTACGTTTCCAGCGAAATTGGAAAAATTGACAAGATATGGATGGCTAACCACCTCGGTCAGAAGGTTTTGGAAACACAGGAAAATCCATTGATGTTTCGCAGCTTTCAGCCGGTATTATTTCTTGAATATTGAAGTAAAGGGACAGGTTTTAGTAGGAAAATTAATCGTTGGTGATTCATAAAACCTAAGGCAAACCTTGAAACAATAATTGAAATCAGTTCATTCCTCAACAAATAAAATAAAAACTCAATGATTATTTTTGGTAAATAACCTTTACGTTAAGAAATATTCCCCGGGATCTCGCTCCTCCTCAATTCGATCTGGACGATGATAAAGAATTACAACTTGGCCTGAGAGTTTTTCAACCTGGATTCCCATTTTTCCATATGCCAAAGAATGGATTTTGAGACAAGATCGTAAATACGCTAAAGTCCCGCAGGATTTACAACCTGTTTTAGATCAGCTTTATGGAAGAGCTTCTACCCCCTGGTATTCATTTCTGGGGATTTTCCTGGTTTTGGAGCCTTTTTCCTTTTCAAGGTTGATAGCTGCAATAAATCCTGGAAAAAGAAAAAACGGTTTCAGGCAACCGAACAAGTTGTCCAGGCCACAATCCTGGATAAAATAGATGATTTACAGGACTATTATGTCTTCGAGGGCAGCAAGAAATTTCTTTGGAACCAAAGTAGACAGTATCACTGCTGAAGGCGTGTATTTAAAATATGTGATCTACAACAAAAGAGTTAATGAAATTTCTCCGGAAATAATTGCTTCTGATTTTACTGGGGCGTAAAAAATTCACCCGACAGTTCGTCCCAACTGATCAACTTAAAAGTGCAGTCAGTCGGAACAATTGAAAAGGAAAAAACAAACCAATAATACTGAAAAACCTAGCAGGGAACCACCCAATATCACTTCATCAGATTATGAGGATAACAAATACAGAAAATCTTAAATTCAACTATAGTGTGAGGAGGTTTCTTCTGAGTCGAAAAGGTTTTTTCAAGATTCATATCAAACACCTCCATAGACTCTTCCCTGGTTTGAACAACTGGATACTGCATCCAAAAACTGAGATTTATTCAATAACCAATACGGATAATGAAAAACAAATGTTTGATTACATCAATCAATCCGCTCAAAAAACTATTATTCTATACGCCCATTATGTCTATTCAATCGAAACAAAGTAACAAATTAGAAAACAAAGAAGACATAATCCGAGATTTCGGCTTTTTCCTGAAACTGCTGGATGTTGGACTTTGGTCAATTGATGAAAAAATCTCCCAAAGTAAAATTTCAAATATCAAGATGAAAAATAACAATAAAGTTCATGCCCAAATTCAAACATCAAACATACTATTGCCACCTCCCATGTTTTACATTGAATTTAATAAAGAAAAAGGTAAATGGAAGGTCAATCTCCCAAGTACCTTCTCTTACACAAAGAATCAAATAAGTAGAGCCAATATTAACGACAGGCAGGTAGACAAAAAATATAAGGATAAAATTCTTAAAGACCTGAATCAAATTAACAAAGGTATTCAGGTCCACTCGTATTTTATGTTATAGCCTAAATTTTTTCCATATATTTGTGCACCTGCCTGCAGACGCAGGAGGCAGGTTCGTGGCTCAAAACCATAACAAATGCAAGCTGGAAAATCTCTGATTGGTTTTATTCTGGTTTTTATTTTTGTAAGTTCCTGCTCTGATGAGACAGAGCCTAAACAGGTTTTCCAAAACCTCTCCCCCGAAGCACATTACGTCGGCCTTCAATCCTGCCTCACCTGCCATTCGGAAGTTCACAAAACCTACCAACATACCGGTATGGGCCAATCATTTGCGCCGGCACACCAGCGCAATAGCGATGCAAATTTTGATGTAGAAAAAGCCATCTACGAACCCAATTCCGATTTTTATTATTTCCCTTTTGTGAAAGACAGTTTGATGTATGTGCGGGAATTTCGATTGAATGATCAGGGGGACACCATCCACAATCGTGTAGAGCAAATCAGCTATATCGTAGGCTCCGGACATCATACTAATTCACATATTGTTAGTTTTAACAATTACCTTTTCCAGGCACCGGTCACCTACTACACTCAGGATGGGAAATGGGACATGGCTCCAAGTTTCCGGGAAGAAGGCAATTTGCGATTTGGAAGGCTGCTGGATTCAGAATGTATTACCTGCCACAATCACTTTCCGGAACATGCAGCGGGCAGTCTCAATAAATTCCCCCAAATGCCTTCGGGTATTGAATGTGAACGCTGTCACGGGCCGGGGAGTCTGCATGTCGAAGCCATCAATAAAGGAATCTTGGTCAATACCGATATTGAAACAGATTACACCATAGTCACCCCGTCCAAATTACCCCGTGAACTTTCCATGGACGTCTGCGAAAGATGTCATTTACAGGGGATAGCTGTTTTGGAGCCGGGAAAAACATTTTACGATTACCGACCGGGAATGCCGCTTAATGAAGTGGTAAATGTCTTTCTCCCCCGTTTTGGCAACTCCGACCAGTTCATCATGGCCTCCCAGGCCGACAGGTTACAACAAAGCAAATGTTACCAACAAACGGACATGACCTGTCTCACCTGCCACTACCCGCATGAAAGTGTCCGACAATTAAAACCTGTGGACCTGGCTAATATGTGCCTGCAATGTCATCAGGCCCCAGATCAGGTTAAATGCTCCGAATCGAAAACCGCCAGGGCAGAGCAAAACGATCAATGCCACACATGCCACATGCCCAAATCCGGTAGTCTGGATATTGCCCACGTCAGCATTACCGATCATAAAATTCAAAAATTTATCCAACCTCAGGATAGCAGTGCCTCAGATCAGGTATTCCACGGATTGGAGATTTTGACTAAAGACAAAGCAACCGCCCTGGATATGACCAATGGTTACCTCGCCTTGTACGACAAATACGCAACCATCCCCAACCTGATGGATTCCATCAAATATTACCTCGACCAAACTTCTCCCGGGTCCCCGGAAGTTTTCAATGCCCGCATCCACTATTTATTCAATAATAAAGATTACAAAGCCATCAAAGACAAGTCGGCAAAAATGGACACCAGCGAGATCAACGATGCCTGGACCGCCTACCGTATCGCACAGGCATTTTATTATGAAGGTGACAATATCAATGCTATCCGATTTATCGAAAAAGCTGTAAAACTCAAACCACTCAACCTGGACTTCATTGACAAAGAAGCCGTCATCCTTATGGCGCTGAAACGCAACAAAGAGGCTCGCGAAAAACTGGAATTCATCCTTTCCGAAAACCCTAAACGTCCGGAAACGCTTTGCAATCGCGGATTTCTACATGTCCTGCAGGGCAATATGCCCATGGGCGAACTTCTATACGATCAGGCCATTGCCCTCGACCCCGATCATGAGCAGGCTTTGATCAATAAAGCTGCCGTGCGGATGGTTTATGGAAAAAAGGATGAGGCTTTGAGATTGATCCAAAGGGTTTTGAGGATCAATCCGCAGAATTTGCAGGCGCAGCAGGCGTTGGGGAGATTGGGGAATAATTGATTTCTTTAAAAGCAAAAAAAAAAGGTCCGGAAAAACTCCGGACCCGCATATCACACTTTAAAAAATTTCAGAGATCTGAATCTCCTGGGCCTGACACCAGAAGGCGGACAGGCTTTTCTTTCCGCAGATAAATTACCTGCTTTTTAATTCTATCTTCAATTCATATTCCCCAGACAATACATCCTTGGCTCCGGCAACACCAATGACAATATTGTAAGGTTTGTTCACAGAGATATATTCCACGGACTGTGGCTTGGCAGGAGCTCTTAGATTCGGATTGCCGGCATAAAGCGGGTAGCCAGCTTCACAACTGATGGCTCTGACAATATTGGGAGGAAGATCGTAATTGTTCGCTCCCAGTCTGAGGGCATAAATATTGGTACGGTTTTTCCGATCTTTTGGCGTTACCGTGATCTTAAGCTCGGAATAGGGCGGCATTACCATTCGGTAAAGCACGTGGTTGCCTTGAAATTCGACAAATCTCGTTCCGGGGAAACAAGCTACCTGACTACTCTCCGCCCAACGAAGTGGCATGGTTTTGCCAGCTTCCAGGTTTCCGGTGATTACGGTTGTATTTCCTGTTAGCTCAATGTCTGTGACTGGATATTCCTCCTGTGCCATAGTGAATTGGATTGATGTGAGGATAAAAATAAGTACAAATAATGTTTTTTGCATGGTTGTGATGTTTATTCGACCCTTCGGAATTGCTCCCTTTGGGTGGTTTGATGTTGTTTTTTTCTATCGTTAATTCGCGAAGGAAGGACGCAGGGAGTTGTTACGCAAAGTTTCGCAGAGATCTCGCGGAGTACCTCTGAGAAAAAATACTTCGCGGCTCTACCGACATTTCATGTACTGGATGGATCATCTGCGTTTTTACCCTCTGCGCCCTCTACTCTTTCCTATCTGTCCACCACCAAAGTTTAAAAATAGGGTTTCTATTTGACACTCCCAATTTGGGTTGGGCCATCTGCAGTTTAGAAAACCATTCCATGCCGGCCGCATAACCATAGTTATCCGTACCGACAAAGATGTCGTTCATTTGTTTTACATCCTGATTCGGATGTTGATGCACCCATTCCTGGGCACCTAAAAGATTATACAAGAGACAAAAAAGCAGGGTAATCGGTAAATTGAGACGTGTGGTCATGGTGTAAAAATTAAAGTGTGATTAAAGCTATTTTGCTTATTAATTGCGAAATTAGCTCCATCCATCGTCCACCGCATCACCCCTAGGGGTGATTTTGAGGCATTTGAATACCAATTGGCAGAACTATGATTAAAAAATACATGAAAATTTCCCATTTCCTATTGGCCGTTTTATTTTTTGCTATTCCAATAACAGGACTTTTTTCCCAGCCAAAAATTGACAGCCTGGAACAATTGATTGCCGGTTCGGACAATGATTCCCTGAAAATGGAATGGTATAATCAGCTTCGTAGAGTGGCCTCCTACACAGACCCCGGGAAAGCTAAAGGATACATTCTTGAATACATTCGACTTGCAGAGTCTTTATCCCTTACCCGAAGGGCAAATATTGGGAAGGTTTACCTGGGTAACACCTACTACGCCCTCGGAGAATACAATAAAGCCATGGATATTTTCCTGGAAACCGAACAATACTTCGAAGCACAAAAAGATACAACCATACTTGCCAATGTATATAACGGAATGGCAGCAGCCTCCGAAAACAGTGGCAGTGATACACTGACGCTTAAATATTTCACTCAGGCATACAAACTGTTCAATGCCAAAGGGGATGAAAGGAGAAGCGGCATGGCCTTGAATAACATGGCTAATATTTATGTCAACCGTAAAGCGTACGATCAAGCCATTCCATTACTGGAAACAGCTCTCGAAAAAGTACAAAAGAGTCAGTTAACTGAATACAAAGCTCTGATCGGAAATAACCTTGCCAATGCCTATAAGGAAGCTAATAAACTCGACAGCGCGGATAGCCTGTACAACCTGGTATTGTCTCAGATCAACGAAGTAGATGATTCCTACAATTACATTTATGCCTCCCGGGGACTTGGTGAAATTGAGATGCTGAGGAATAATTTTCCGGCCGCATTAAAACATTTGGAAAAAGCCCGTGACCTGTCTAAGGAAAATAACTTTGTAACCAATCAGGATGAAGTCCTGTATTCGCTTTATATGGTTTATAACCAAACTGGACAATATAAAAAAGCAGTGGAAACACTTCACAACTACACTGCCTTACGCGATTCTGTTTTTACCGCTGAAAAAGATAAAAACCTCACCGAGGCCCTGCAAAAATACGATGCAGCCAAAAAGGACAAGGAATTGGCAGAAACTCAATTACAGCTGGAAAGAGAGTCATTGAAAAAACGAAATTTTCTGATCATCTCCCTGGCAGCCATCGCTTTGGCGGCTATTGCCCTTTGGTTCCTGTATTTCAAATCCAGGACCAATCGCAAACTGGAGGAACAAAAGAACATCATCCAAAAATCACTTCAGGAAAAAGAACTATTGCTAAAAGAGATACACCACCGTGTAAAAAACAACCTTCAGGTAATTTCCAGCCTGCTCAACCTCCAATCCAGAACCATCCAGGACCAGCAAGCTAAAAATGCTATCCGGGAAGGCCAAAACCGGGTAAAATCCATGGCGCTCATTCATCAAAATTTATACCAGACAGAACATATGACAAGCATGGAGGTCGGTGATTACATCGGCAAACTTGGGCAAAGCCTGTTTGATTCCTATAACGTAGATCCGGAAAAGGTCTCTTTTAATATGGAAACGGAACCGCTTCATTTGGATGTGGATACATTGATTCCCATCGGCCTTATCCTCAATGAATTGCTCAGTAATGCTTTAAAACATGCTTTCCCGGAGGATTCAACCGGAGAGATCAAAGTGACGTTTAAAAAGCAAACAGATGACCTGGTACTCAGCGTTCAGGATAACGGGGTCGGATATTCGGCCACCAACCCTACTCACAAAAAGAAATCCTTTGGTATGACACTGATCGATGCCTTTTCCGAAAAACTGAATGCTGCGGTGGAGGTTTTAGAACAAAATGGGACTGCCATTAATATTTACATTAAAAACTACAACCTGATTTCCCATGAATGAAATCCGAGTATTGATCGTTGAAGATGAGCCGCTCATTGCCCGGGACATTGCTTCCATCCTGGAAGGGTATGATTACAGCATTGCCGGAATTGTACACAATCCTGATTCGGCAAAATTGTTCCTCTACAATGACACGCCTGACATCGCACTTTTAGATGTAAACCTGAATGCTGAAACTGATGGCATCTCATTGGGTGAATACATCCAGGACAATTACGAATTCCCTGTGGTCTACCTCACCGCTTATGCCGACAAAAAAACCATCGACCGTGCAAAACACACCAAACCCATGGGGTATATTGTCAAACCGTTCGACGAAAAAGATATTTACACCACCATCGAAATTGCCCTGTACAACTACGCCAATATGCTCAAACCGGTCGTGTTTGACAAAGAACTGATCAATAAAAACAGTCTCAGCCCTTTAACCGATAAAGAATTCGAAATACTCAGCGACATCTACGACGGTAAAACTAACCGGCAGCTTGCAGAACATCATTTCATCAGTATCAATACCGTAAAAACACATATCAAAAATCTGTACGATAAAATGGAGGTAGGCTCCAGGACGGAAGTGATTGTGAAGATTCGGAGTTTGTTGAGGCGATAGGGTCAAGGGTCCAATAATTCAAGCGGTTCAAGGAGTTTCATTTTATTTCAAAAAATAAAAGAGTTACGGGTTTCGAGTTTCGTGATTCGGGTTAAACAGACACCCCGTAACCCGTAACTCGAAACCCGTAATCCGCAAAAATGTTATTTATTTCAAAAAGCTATACCGCTCGGCATAATCCAGCATTTGCTGAGTGAAATCTTCCGGATATTCAACTTTTATATCGATTATTTCCCCATTGTCGTCTGTAACAGGAACCAGTTTTGGGTTAATAAACCCGCCGTATGGAGGAATGTTGAGTTTTTCAGAACGTTCCAAAACTTCCTGGTGTAATTCCTGATCGACTTTAACGCCATAATTCTCCACTAAAGCTCTACCGGCTTCATAATCTCCCTCTGATTTGATCCTTTGAATTTCACGTAAAAGATCGCCAAAGTACCCTCTGAGTTTTTCGAAGTCATTAACCACGAAATAGGTTTTGCCATCCTTTTTTACCTTTTCAACCACCTTTTCTGCTTCGCCTTTTTCGAAAGCCCAGGCTGCAACCAATTGACGGTTTCTCATATGGGATTCCTCGATATCCTTACCAGGTTCAATCCTTCTGAGCTGCAACATCATTCCATTACGCATGTAATCTTCATAGGACGTTTTTCCGACATCAAGACCTTCCATAAGCCCCAGGTCAACCATTTTTTGATCCATTATGAAATATAGTCCGACGAGGTCGGCTCTGGCTTCTTCAAGCGTTGAAGCGTAACTCTTCAACGTTTCTTTAGGAGTCCCGATTCCAGGGTTCAGTTGACCTGAGGCATGGCCAACAACTTCGTGTAAAGCCGTATGTAACTTGTCCGCAAGACTTCCGTGTTTCCTGACACGGTCGATTTCTTCCTCGGAAAAGGCAAATTCAGATAACAAACCGCCACTACTTGCTTTTTCATATGCCTCGATGATATTTCCAAGGCTCACTGATTTTGATCCGTGTTGTTTCCTGATCCAGTTGGCATTGGGCAGGTTTACTCCGATTGGCGTGGCTGGAGAGGCATCGCCAGCCTCACCGGCAACAGTTACTACTTTGTAAGTTACTCCAACTACCTCTGCTTTTTTATGCTCATCCATGATAGTGGAGTTATCCTCAAACCACTGCACGTTGTCCGCCAATACTTTCATCCTGGCCGAGGCATCAAAATCGGTGATCTCAACAATATTTTCGTAGGACCCCCTGTACCCTTTCGGATCGTTATACACTTCAATAAAACCATTGATATAATCGACATCCCCTTCTGTTGTTTCCACCCATGCCACATTGTACTCATCCCATTTTTCAAGACTTCCTGTCTGATAATATTCGATCAAAAGCCCAAAAGCTTCGGCTTGTTTTTCGTTTTCTGCAACCCCCTTGGCTTTTTCCAGCCAATAAATGATCTGCTCTATGGCTTCTCCGTACAAACCGTCCAGTTTATAAACTTCTTCCCGGATTCCTCCATCTGCAGTTCTGACCATTTTGGAATTCAACCCGTACGAAACAGGTGTATCGGTTGACTCCATTATACTTTTGTAAAAAGCATCTACTTCTGCTTCGGTAATATCAGGATCATAAAAATTGACCGCCGATCCTTTCAGCAGCCCCTTTTCCGGATCCAGATTGACTTTTTTATTATCTACATCCGGATCAAACATTGCTACCAATGCCTCCGCGGACATGTCAATTCCCAATTCATTGGTAATACCCAGGAAATATTCTTTTGAAAATTCGGGAATGAATTTATCGGTCGAATAATGGTGATGGATTCCGTTGGAGAACCAAACATTTTTTGAGTATTCTACCAATTTCTCCCAATCGCTTGAGCCCTTATCCCCATTGTAGTTTGCAGCGATTTTGTCCAAAGCATCTCTGATTTCCAGGTTATGACGATAATTCATATCATACATAATATCTCTACCGGAGAGTCCGGCTTCATTTAGATAATAAACCAGCTTTTTTTGTTGTAATGACAATTGATCAAAACCCGGAATCTGGTACCGAATGATTTTTTTGTCAGAAAAATTTTCAGGATTCCAGTTAAAGCCGTTTTCGTCCACTTTTCCAGTGCCGTTATTATCAGAAGTGGCCGGTTGACAGGCTGTCAAAACCAATATTAAGAGCCCCAGAAAATATACAATTGATTTGTTCATATTCCTTTTTAGTTTGTTTTTAAAATTGTGGTACTAATGTCGTAAAAAAGTTATAAAGACCATAATTCCCAATTCGGGGAAATGTATATTTGTCTTATAAAAACAAAGCGAAATGAACGAAGAAAAAAAATGTATTGTTTGCCAGAGTACCAGCCAGCAAATGCCGATTTTGGAGTTTGAGTTCAAAGGACAGAAGTTACACATTTGTTCCCAGCATATTCCAATCATCATTCATCAACCTCACCAATTGCAAAACCTCATCCCTGATCTGCCTAACAGACCGGCAGAACATGATGATTAACTTAAAACCTTTATCCAGCAAGGTTATTGGATTGAAAAAAATAAATGGAAACCCTATTTCCTTTATTTGATTTCTTTTTTCATTTGACCAATGATTTGGATAAAAAGCTGGCTAAAATTTTTATTTTTGGTTAACCTAATTTATTCGGCTGATTTGTAATTCCCCATTTTTCAATTAATTGTTTTCATCAGGCCGGATCCAAACAAATGGGGTGGAAAGCAAAAAATTAGTGTTTTAAGACATTGATAAACCTCAGATTTGAGGAGTATCAATGAATTTTTTAATTATCCTGGAATTGATTAATCAGTTCGCTGATTTATTCAATATGCCTGTATTTCTTTTAACACCGTCCATACTGGACCCAATTTTGCAGCATACATGAGTCTTAAACCAATCCTGATCGTTCTCTTTTCAGCCTTTCCCTTTTTCTTATGGGCACAAAATGAAGATTGTATCAACGCCATTGTCATTTGTTCTGATGGTCCCATAGATCAAACTCCTACCGGGCCCGGGGAGAATGATTTTTCCAATGGTAATAATGATGAAGATTGTTTATTGGGCCTGGAACATCAAAGTGGATGGTACTATTTTGAATTCAGGACGGATATGCCTCCTAACAGTGTGATTGAATTTACGGTCAATCCGTATGCCGGAGCATTAGAGGATTATGATTTTGCTGTATACGGTCCTGACGTAACCTGCGACAACCTTGGATCTCCCATCAGGTGTTCCTTTGCAGATGATGGTTGCCTATTCTGTCCGCAAACAGGATTGGGAAATGGGACTACAGACACTTCTGAACCAGCTAGCGGGGATGGCTATGTGGCTCCTTTGGTAGTACAACCCGGGCAGGGTTTTTACCTGTTAATGGACAATTTCAATAATTCTTCACAGGGGTTCAATATGACCTGGGGAGGTTCCGCTGCTCCTTATTTAAATTGTTTGGATTGTGAGCTGGAACTCTTCCCTGGAGGACCAGTTGAGGTATGTGGTGGTACTGATCCCTTCATGCTTCCCGTGTCAATTTCCGGAAATATGGGTGCAGAAGTTTATTCCTGGACAGCAACTGGTGGCGGATTGAGTTATTTATCATCAACCAATGTTTTAAATCCAACCGTTACCATTCCTAATGATTTCTCAGGAAGCATCACTTACACCCTTTCCGTTTCCGAAGAAACTTGTGAAGTGATGACTGAGGTTGTTGTTATTGTCTCCCCGCTTCCTGAAGTTATGATAACCGGTCCGGAAAGTATTTGCTCAACAGAAGAAGCAATACTAAGCGCCACTCCTGGTTATCAGATGTATTCCTGGTCTAACGGCGGTAATACTTCCAACATTACGGTTACTGATCCAGGCACTTATTCTGTTACGGTCACAGATGGTAATGGCTGCCAAAATGAAGATTCCTTCACACTGGAGGTAACTCCTGCCCCTGAATTGTCCGCAAGTCCTCCGCCGCTCCTTTGTGCAGGCAGTGATCCCTTTAATATGGGCGTCTCCGTTACAGGTGTCACAGGGGGAGAATCTTATATCTGGTCAGGTACGGCAGAAGCGCTTGGTTTTCTATCCTCCACCAGTACCTTGAACCCCACCGTCACCTTACCTGATGATTTTTCCGGTTTTCTTAATTACACCTTGACTGTTATGGAAGGAAACTGCCAGGATATGATTGATATCATGTTGGCCGTTGCTCCCTTGCCTGGTATCTTTATATCAGGACCGGAAGCTGTCTGCGAAGGCCAGGAAGCTAACCTGTCGGCAACTTCAGGTTATCCTGATTATCAATGGTCCAATGGAGGAAGCGGAGAGAACATCAGTGTCACCTTACCGGGAACCTATACGGTAACCGTAACCGACAGCAATGGTTGTCAAAATGAAGAATCTTTTGAAGTCATCGTCAACCCCCTGCCCGATCCTGAAATCAATGGGGATGCTTATGTTTGCCAGGGGCAGCCTTCAGAGCTCATCGTCACCCCCGCCTTTACGTCCTATCTTTGGTCCAATGGATCGGTGGAACAAACAGCTACCTACACTGAACCAGGAGTAGCTATGCTCATTGTTACCGATGACAATGGATGTGAAGGGTACACCGAATTTGCAATAGATGACTTAAACATCCCTGCACCGGTCATTTTGGGAGACCCTGAAATTTGTCATGATGAGTCAACCATTCTTTCCACTTCAGCATCCTACGTCGAATACTTTTGGAGTGATGGCTCTACCACTCCACAAATTGAGGTAACCACCGGAGATAACTTCTTTTTGACCGTTACCGATGCTAATGGTTGTGAGGCTGATACCGCTTTCTTTGTATTCCAGGCACCGGAATTATTTCCAGTGATCACAGGAGATTCTGCCATATGTGCAGGGGATGAAACTACACTCTTTTTGATAGATTCCTACGAAGATTATTCCTGGAGCACAAGCGAAACCGAACCATCCATTACAACCACTCCCGGGACCTTTTCAGTAACCGTAACCGACGAATACTATTGTGAATATTATGCAGAATTCACTGTCGGGGAAAACCCGCTTCCCGAACCTGAGATCAGTGGTTTAGCTAGCTTCTGCCTGGATGCTTCCACCACCATTTCCGTTTCAGAAGATTTTGAAGAATATATATGGTCTAACGGGGATTCCACCCAAAGTGTGGTCATTAATCAGGAAGGAAACTATTCTGTAACTGTTGTTGATGAAAACAATTGTGTCGGAGATACTTCAGTTTTTGTTTCTGAACTTGAAGAATTGGAGCCGTTAATTCTCGGTGACCCTCAGTTTTGTGCTGGGGATTCTACTGTTTTAATTAGTGAGGATGGATACAGTACGTATGTATGGTCCGATGGAACTGAAATGCAATCCATTACGCTTAATACTCCTGGCTCAGTAACACTTTCCGTTACGGATATTAATGGATGTACGGGGGCCACAACTATAGATGTTTTTGAAAATGCGCTGCCTCAGCCTCAAATTCAGACGGAAGGATATTTCTGTGAAGGGGATTCCGTTGTGTTGGAAACAAATGATGCTTATATGCAATATTTATGGTCCAATGCTGATACTACTTCCCAGACCTTCGCTTCCGTGGCTGGCGATTATATAGTAACCGTAACTGACATAAATGGTTGCCAGGCTTCTGCCATGACGACTATCGAGGAGATCACTCTTCCCAATCCTGCCATTCAGGGACCGGAGCAATTTTGTCCGGGAACCAACGCAGACCTGGAAGGGGAAGAAGGCTTTTCTGCCTATCAATGGGATAACGGTCAAACCAGTCAGATAATCACCATTTCGCAACCAGGAACTTACACCCTTACGGTAACGGATTCCTATGGTTGTGTCGGGTCTAACAATTTTTCCATATCAGAATTTATTACCAATGATCCCGCTATTACCGGTGAATTACAATTCTGTCCTGACACCGAGACCAGCTTAACGGGTGAAAGCGGCTTTGTTAGTTATGATTGGTCCAATGGCCTTCCCGGCCAAACCGCTGTATTCACAGAAACCGGTCCGGCTGTGCTTACTGTAACAGATAGTAACGGATGTATAACTTCCAATATGGTGAATCTCGATTTGTTCGAAGTGACTCCTCCGATGATTCTCGGAGAGGATAACTTTTGCACCGGGCAATCAACAGTATTGACCGGGGAACCAGGGTACATCTCTTATGAATGGTCTGATGGAACCATGGATGCTCAATTGACAGTTTCTTCAGGAGGCAATTACAGTGTGACGGCTTTAGATTCCAATTTGTGCTATTCTAATACCTCGATTAATATAATCGAAAATGCGTTGCCGGAACCTCAAATCCTGGGACCATTAACCTTTTGTATTGGCAATTTCACAACCCTGGAAGCCGATCAAACCTACCAGACCTATCAGTGGTCAACAGGGGATACAAATTCTTCCATCCAGGCAAATGTTGAAGGAGCCTACAGCCTGATTGTTGCTAATGAATTCGGATGTATCGACAGCACAAGTGTTTTCATCACCCAGGAAACGGAATTAGAACCGGAGATCAGCGGTCCGTTGGAGTATTGTGAAAATGGGAATACAATAATCACTGCAGGACCTGGATATGCCACATATGATTGGTCGACGGGAGAAAGTAGTCAGTCAATTACTGTTGACCAACCAGGAACTTACCTGGTAACAGTCACGGATTTCGGCGGTTGCATTGGAGATGGAGAAGTCGTAGTTATTGAAAACCCTCTTCCAGCCCCTCAAATCGAAGGTATTTTACAATACTGTGCACAGGACTCAACAGAACTTGATGCAGGTCCGGGATATCAGAGTTATCTATGGACTGGCGGCAACCTGACTCAACAACAAATTGTCACACAACCCGGCAATTACGCTGTCACCGTTACTGACTTCAATGGGTGTTCCAATACTGATATCGTTACGGTAACAGAACTGCCTTTGCCCCAGGTATCCATAAACGGGCAATTTTATTTTTGTGATGGCGATACAACTGTTTTGAATGCTACGGCGGGTTACATTAGTTACGACTGGTCGATTGATGGGGTTGGATCTCAGGTATCGGTGTTTTCGGAAGATTCCTACAGCGTTACAGTAACAGATGAAAATGGTTGCCAGTCCGCTACGGTTGAGTTTGTCGAGGAAATTACAAACCCGGTTGCAGATGCAGGGCCTGACCTATTTCTGGACTGTGATACGCACACTGCCATACTGATGGCGGAAAATTCAACACAGGGTTCGGGTTTCAGTTACCAATGGTTCGGCCCGGGCATAAATGCTTCCAATGAAACGGAGTTAACTCCAGAGATTTCTGTTCCAGGAACCTATCAATTGTTAGTGACGGATGAAATTCACGGATGTATGTCCTACCTTGCCACAACTACATTGACGGATCTTGCATATGAGCCTGTTGCGATCCTTACTGAGCCTGAAATTTTGAATTGCGAAACTGAAACAGTTTTGATAGATGGCAGTAATTCGGACAATGGAAGTCATATCATTTATCAATGGTTTGACGGGCAGAATAATCAAATTTCAGGAGCTGTTGAAAACGTTTTACCAGTTTCGCTAGCCGATATGTATTCGATTTTGGTTTTAGATACCCTGACGGCCTGTAGTTCAATGGCTTCAACAAACGTGAATGAAGATTACAACTATCCAATAGCCGAAGCAGGACCCAACCAGCACCTGGACTGCATTGTTGAAACGGTCGATCTTAATGGAGAAAACTCTTCCCAAGGGAACTCGTTCAGTTATACATGGAACAGCAATGATGGAAATATTTTATCTGGAGGTGGTAGCCTTGTTGCCACAGGCAATGAACCTGGTCATTACTTCCTGACCGTTTTAAATTCGGATAACGGTTGTGCGTCCATGGATAGCGTTCTGGTGACCCAGGACATCACACCTCCCATCGCCAATGCGGGAATGGATATGGAAATAAACTGCCACCAGTCATCGGTGGAATTGAACGGTTTGGCATCTTCCATTGGCAATCAGTATACACTCAACTGGACCATGGACAATAACCCTGCGATAATCAGTACAACTCCATTGTTTACCGTTGAAACTCCGGGTACCTACCAATTGATGATCACCAATTTGATCAATGGTTGTGAAAGCATCGATGAGGTTATTGTGAATGAGGGTCCTATGGCTCCTACGGGAATAGATTTTGAAACGGATACTCCTACTTGCTTTGGTGATGCTGATGGTGCTTTGATAATACAGGAAGTCTTAGGAGGGGAAGGCCCATATTTGTACAGCCTGGATGAAGATAATTTCCAACAAAGTTCCATTTTCAGTCAACTTACCGGTGGAGTATATGAGGTGCTTGTACAGGATGTAAATGGTTGTGAGTTCGAGATTGATGTGCAGGTTCCGGACGGCAATGATCTGTGGCTCGATCTGGGAGATGATCAGACGATTGAATTAGGGGATGAGGCGGACCTTTACGCCCTTTTCAATATTCCTGAAACCTCCATTTCGGATTTTACCTGGAATCCGGATCCTGAAATCCTTTGCGACAGTTGCTTTATTCAAAATTTATCTCCAACAAGTACCAACACCTATGGAGCAACTCTTATCGATGAAAACGGCTGCAGTACTTCTGACCTGGTGACTATTTATGTTCAAAAAAACAGGAACGTTTATATTCCTAACGTTTTCTCCCCGAACCTGGATGGAAATAATGATGTTTTCATGATTTTTTCGGGGAAAGGAGTTAAGGAAGTAATTAGTTTTCAAATTTATAACCGATGGGGGGAACAGGTTTTCCAGGTATATAATTTCCAACCCAATAATCCTGACTATGGTTGGAATGGAAAATTCAGGGGTACACCTTGTAATTCTGCCGTTTTTGTATGGTATGCCGAAATAGCTTTCGAAGATGGGGAAATTGTGCTTTTCAAGGGGGATGTTACGCTGATTCGTTAGTAGTCCATCAAGTAAATTTTTTATGAAAATTTAAAGCCGGACTATACTGTTAAACAGCTGAAAATCATGGCAATTTTTCGTAACTTAAAGCGGTTGATTTCTTTAAGTTTTTAATCATTTCTTCGAAATTTTCCCGGCTATGAAAATTGCCTTTTATATCATTCTGATACTACATGCTCTTATTCATTTAATGGGATTTGCAAAGGCCTTTAATCTTGCATCAATTAATGAATTAACACACTCCATATCAAAACCATTTGGACTATTGTGGTTTTTGACCACTGTACTGTTTCTGGTGACCTTTTTTTTATTTTTAAGCGATTCAGGCCATTGGTGGGCCTTCGGATTAGCAGCAGTTATCCTGTCACAGTTTTTGGTCTTCACCACCTGGTCTGACGCCAAATGGGGCACAATAGCCAATATTATCATCCTGATACCGGTAATTGTTGGATATTTTCAAAATCGTCCGGACAGTTTTGAAAACAGGTTTGAATCTATTGTTAAGGAACAATTAGCAACCTCGGTTCAGTCCGAATTATTGACTGCAAATGATATTTCTCACCTGCCGCAAATGGTTCAAAAATACCTGAGATACACTAATGCAATTGGGAAACCCAAGGTTCATAATTTCAGTGCTACACTCACAGGAGAGATGAAACTGGATCAGGACAGACCATGGCTTAACATTATTTCAAGGCAATATAATTTTTATAAAAAAAGGAGTCGCACTTTTTATATTGAATCGAAAATGTTTGGTATTCCTTTTGACGGCTTGCATAGCTATCTCGGAGAAAAAGCGGTCATGGAAATCAAGGTCGGTTCCATTTTTACCGTTGCCGATGCTCGAGGCGATTTGATGACTAAAAGTGAAACTGTAACTTTATTTAATGATATGTGCATTTTTGCTCCTGCCACCCTTATTGATCCAAGCATTGAATGGAAAGATGTTGATAGCCTAACCGCAGAGGCTACCTTCACCAATGCAGGTCACCAAATTAAAGCCCTGCTCTATTTCAATGAGAAAGGGCAGCTAATAGATTTTAGTTCTGAAGACCGGTATGAATCAGCTGACGGGAAGGAATATAAAAATTATCGATGGACAACTCCGGTCAATGAGTACCAAAACCTTAACGGACAAAATTTACCGGCTTATGGTGAGGCTATCTGGCATTATCCTGATGGTCCATTTGTATATGCTAAATTCAATATTGCAGCTGTAGAATACAATTGCAGGGAATATAAAGGAATAAGGGAATAACTATCATTTTATTCCCTTATTTCATTGTTGCCTAATTATTTCAAGGCTCCGGGACATTTATACACAATCGCATTAATGTTCATCCCGGCCCCAACAGACGCCATAATCAATACATCATTTGTATGAATGGAATGCCCTTCGAGTTTACCTTTGAGTACCAGGTCGAACAAGGTTGGTACGGTAGCCACTGAGCTATTACCCAACCTGTGGATACTCATCGGCATGACATTTTCAGGTACTTCCGTTTTATATTGTTTAAAGAAACGGTTGATAATGGCCCCGTCCATTTTTTCGTTGGCCTGATGGATAAGTACCTTCTTAACATCATGAATATCCTCCCCACTTTCATCCAGACAGGATTTCATTGCTGCAGGTACATTGGTCAGTGCATAAACGTAGATCTTATGACCATGCATTTTGATATAATGTTCATAGGATTCTACATCAGGATTATAGGAAGTACCCCAATGAAGGTAATAAGCTTCGTCATAAGCATGGGTTACCGCTGCAGTGGAAAGGATTCCCTGAGGAACATCTCCTTCAATAGCTTCCACAATACAAGCTCCGGCACCATCTGCATAAATCATGGAATCCCTGTCATGGGGATCAACAACTCTCGATAAAGATTCTGCCCCAATGACAAGGCATTTTTTAGCCATGCCTGCTTTTATAAAAGCGTGAGCCTGAATAACACCCTGAACCCATCCCGGGCATCCAAAGAGAATGTCGTAAGCAACACACTGGGGATTTTTAATTTTCAGATTATGTTTGACCCTTGTAGCGAGACTTGGAAGTAAGTCTGATTGCGTATGTCCGTAGGGTACGTCACCGAAATTATGGGCAACTATTATATGATCAAGCGTTTCCGGATCAATTCCGGCACTTTCAATCGCACGTTGAGAAGCAACGGTTGCCATATCGGAAGTAACCGTATTTTCATCAGCATATCGCCTGGCTTCTATTCCGGTTATTTCTTTAAACTTTGCAACAATATCCTCATTGGGAATGGTATATTTCTCCCCCTTAGCATCATAAAAAGATGCATCATAAAAATCCGAATTCCTCACCTCGTGATCGGGGATAAAACTACCTGTTCCTGTTATTATTGAATTTATCATATTACCACAATTAGGTTACCAAATGGGGCGCTAAGGTAGCATTATTCCCTGCCTGCCGGCATATTCAATAGGCTTTTTAGAAAATCAAATCCTCTTTATTTACGTTTTCCAAAGCTTAATTTATGGCTGAGGCCAAGGCTAAGGCTGAGGAAAGGTCACTCAAAAACACCTAACAAACCTTGCCCATGTCACGGAAAAACCGTACATTTTGATTCCAAATGGTAATCGTATGGCACAAATACCAATTTTTGATGAAAAGGATGAGGAACTGAAAAGGTACTTCAGCATCAGCGAAACTGCCGAAATGTTCAAAATTTCCAAATCTCAGATCCGCTTCTGGGAAAAGGAATTTGATTTGCTTAAACCTCATAAGAATAGTAAAGGAGAACGCCGGTTCACCCGCCAGAACATTGAACAACTGCGTACAATCTATACCCTTGTAAAGGAAAGGGGCTTCACGCTTGAAGGTGCCAAAAAAGAGCTTAAACGCAGAAAAAATGCCGGCAAGGAAAAACTCATTTATATCGAAAAACTCAAATCGCTGAGAGATTACCTCGAAGACCTTAAAGAACAACTTTAAGCACCTCTTTTTATTTCCCAGACCCTAAAAATAATAATGCCGGCACTAAACTTAATTAGTTCCGGCACTATCTAATGACCCTCATGTAATAATAATTCGCAATTTTTATTCGCTATTATTCTTATAAGGGAGTGTTGTTCGTCCGTTAGTCTATATAAGTAGATAGTTGCAAACTCCCTAATTGTATAGTTTGCGAGAAAAAATGAGGGCGGAAAGATTCCGCCCTCCTCTCCGTTTTCTCTGCAAAAATTAACGGTTTTTAAAATAAGGCGATTAGCCAACTTCAAATTGGCAATGTACTATAGAATATTAAATCTTAGTTTTCTCATAGTGTGTTAAGAATCTGGGGGTCACACATAAAGACAAAGACATTCCATAAACTGGAATGCTTAATATATTGGGAAAATCAGACCAACTTTTAATTCATATTAAAAAAATCAACACTAAGTTTCCACAAACAATTGATTATCAACAAGAAAAAACTTATCCACAATTTCCTTTTTTGTGGCACAGGCAGGTAAAGCAAAAACACAAACGTAAAAATTTCGTTTTTTAACGAAAACCGGGTTGCAATTCCAAAAAAAACGAAATTGTTATTTCGTTTTTAACGCATCAGGATAACCTCCCCTTTTACATCCTCAATCCAGCCATCGGTAAATTCGATGCGGACAAAATAGGCGAAAACAGCCGAATTCATCAGCCTGCCATCAAGGGTTCCATCCCAACCATAGGCAGGATTATTGGGTTGGAAATTGGAATTTTGGTAAACCATATTGCCCCAACGGTCATAGATCTGGAAAGTCAAAATTTCCCGTACCTCAGGGCCTCCGAAGATCATAAATATATCGTTGTTACCATCGTCATTGGCAGGAGAAAAGACATTTGGAATAAAGAATTGTCGGGGTTTGACCAGGTTTATTATGATCACATCTGAATCAGTACAGCCATTTTCATCCTGAACGAAAACGGAATAAGCTGTGGTTACTTCCGGATCAAGTACCTGTAAAGGGTTGGAGGGGTCTTCAAAAGCTTCTGCAGGCATCCAATAAAGCGTATCATAGGTTTCCCGGTTTACAAGAGCTTCTATCGCAATGCTGTCCCCCAAAACCAATTCGACATCAGGGCCAAGGTCAACAATCAACTCTTCCGGTTCCACCAATAGGAATATCTCAGTCCACTCGCAACCATTTTCATCCCTGATGACTAACTCGTGTTGTCCTGCCGTCAATCCACCAAAATTGGCAGTCATTGAAAAACTGCTTCCGTTTAATGAAAATAAAAATTCAGGCGTTCCACCCATAACGGAATCAATAGTGATACTGCCTCCGGACACATTCAGACAACCGGGATCAACAACCGTTGCCACAACTCCCGTCAATGGTGCGGCAGATTCAAAAACTTCAACCGATTCTTCAGCTGAACATCCATTCTCTGTATTAGTAATTTCCAGGGTATATATTCCAGCCTGACCAACATAGGTGACCAGTGAATCCTGCCCCGATAAAATAAGCCCGGGAGCGGCACTCCATTGGTATTCAAAAATACTGCCTGTTGAGGAATTCCTGGCATCGATTTTCACCTCCCGAACCTCGCAATCCAGCAAGTCAGTGACTGGCTCAATAATTACTTCAGGGCTCAGTGTATCAATGTCGACGAACACATCCACCGTTTCGGAACAACCATTTTGCTCATCTATTACCGTAATCATATAAACTCCCGAATCAAATACCAACAAAGACAAGGCATTTTCCAAAATAACGCCGTCATCTTCCGTAGACCAATAAACGGACATACCTATCGTATCGGTCTCTGTGGCATCAATAACCACCTGCTCATTATCACAGGTTATTGCCATAGGTTCTTCAACCATTATTTCAGGAAAATCAGTATTGGAGACCACTTCAAACTCGAGCGAATCAACACAACCATTTTCCGAGTCTGTAACTTCCAAAAGGAAAGTCCCCGGTTCATCTACTCCGACCACATCTACGGTAGTTACCCCGTATAGACTTCCATCTTCAATAACTTCCCATTGGTAATTTAAAGACGCACCGGTCGCAGAAAAAGAACCCGATCCATCCACCGCAATACTGTCTACCAAACAAGTAAGTTCCAACATATCTGCTGAAGCGACCACTGCAGTTGGGAGTAACACATTTTCCGTTACCTCCAAAGAATCCATTGACATGCAGCCATTGGCATTATCAGTAACCTCCAGGTAATATATTCCTGGTTCATCAATTACAGGATTGGCGGTCGTGTCCCCTGAAACAATGTGGCCCTGATTCGTCGTCCAAAGAAATGAATTATCATCTCCGGTTGTCATGGCAGATCCTTCCAAAATAATTGTGGAAACGGCACAAGTCAACACCGTATCCAAACCAGCATCCACCAACGGCAGATTTTCGTCCAGATCAACAACAAGGCTATCTATCGCAGAACAATTATTATTGATATTGGTAACTTGTAAATAATAAGTACCTGCCTCAAAAATAACCGCTTCCAGTTGATCGGCATCCTGAATCATTTGTCCGGCATTTCCGGACCAGAAAACCTCGATAGAACCCTCCGGCAGATCAGATGAACCAATGAGGGTAAGATCATTCAGGTTACAAAGCAGGGTAGCATCATCTCCGGCATCAATCACCGGCGAAATTGTGTCCATGGCAACATTAACTGTCACAACATTTTCACACCCTGTGTTGGTTTCAATAACCTGAAATTGATAATCACCGGGAGTCGAAACAGTAATATTAATATTCTCTACGCACTCTCCGATAACAGGATCGCCAAACTCATCCAACGGACACCAGGAAACAGTATATTCAGCGGAAGGGGATGGACTATTTCCCGTAAGGGTAACTGTCATATTTTCACAATCCAACATTCCTCCCTCAATAGGCAGTATCTCAGGGATATCATCTGCAATACCAACAAAAACACTGCTGGTATCTGTACACCCGTTCTCAGTATTTTCAACTGTTAGCAGATAAGTCCCTTCACAGCTGGCAATAGGATCCAGGGTATTATTTCCAGACAAACAATTCCCGGCGGGTCCCTCCCAGTTATACTCAAAATTATTGCCTATACTGGATCCATTTCCGTCAAGAAATACCTGTTCATCATCACAAGTCAAAACCTGATCGGGGCCGGCATCGGCTATCGGTGGAATCGTATCTATGTCGACGAAAACCGTATCGAAATTATTACATCCCGTATGGGTATTGGTCACTTCAATTATGAAAGTACCCGATTCCAGGGCTGTCGTAAATTGTTGATCAGTGGTACTCATTGAGGAACCGGAGGGTGATGTCCAGCTAAAGATAAACTCCGGGCCGGAATCCGTCAGTTCACTGCCAATGGTGACCGCAATACTATCACAGGTCAGGCTCATATCCGGACCGGCAAAGGCATTGGGCAGATCTAATAATCCTACGACTGTCACCGAATCTGTTGTTGAATACCCCAGCGTATCGGTAGCAGTCAAATAATAAACGCCCGGAGCCCCAACAACCGGATTGAGGGTTGTCGTATCAGCTAGTATTTCCCCATCTATGGTTGTCCATTCAATTTCACAATCCGCACAAATTTCGCAAAACTGACCTTCCAGGGTTATACTTTGCACATCACAGGTCAGGGTATCCGGAGGAAGAATTTCAAGGCAGGGGATGCAAATCTGTTCAACCACTGCTACTGTATCGGAGGCCACACATCCGTTTATTAGGTTCTCAACTGTCAACGTGTATTCTCCGGTAGTATCTATCAATATTACGGAAGAATCAACCTCAATTATTCCCGGGCCACCCCAGGCATATTCATAAATTCCGGACTCAGGGGTTACAAACGCTTCCAATGCGAAGGTATCACTCTCACACAGAAAGACGGAGTTGCCAAAAACAATTTCAGGTGGCGTATTATTCAGGAATACATCTACAACGTCAAAGGCACTGCAATCATTGGTCGTATCTACCACCTGGATGAAATAAATCCCAGGTGCGTCTATAGGTATTATTGGCTGCGTTGGATCTCCCAGCGTATCTCCTGAAAAACCGTCCGTCCAATAATATTGGATATTTATGCCTGTTGAAGATCCTGACCCATCCAGAAAAACAAAAGTATCCACACAGGTCAATGTATCCGAAACACCTGCATCAGCGACGGGAACATCTTCATTTGCACTCACTTCAACCTCCAGCGTGTCACTTATTCCAACAGCAGGGTTTGTGACAACTACCGTATAAAAACCCGCACATATCACATTGATACTCGCCCCCATATCATCCACAATGCACCCGGGAGCAGGGCTTTCCCAATTATACTCATAATCGAATCCGGCAGGGGAAACTTCCACATTTACGGTAACAATGGATTCCCCACAAGTAATTAAACCAGGCTGCCCTGAAAGACTTACTTCAAAATCACATTCCAAAATCACCTCAATGCCTGCGGTGTCAACACATGTCTCATTAAAGTTAGAAACGATCAGCTGATAGAATCCAGGTTCCGAAACTGTTGGTGAATTCCCGGATAATGCAATCAGCTCACCATTGAGCAACCATTGATAAAGCCCCATGGAGGAGGCTGAACCATCAAGTAAGGCTTCACCTGTTTCACAGGAGATTAAGGCCGTTTCCGGTAATTCGGCAAACAAGGCGGCCGGATCGGTGGCAATAACGACGGTATCTTCACCAATACAACCATTATCAATATCCGTCAAAGTAAGAAAATAGGTACCAGGACAACTGATTTCAATCACTAATTCATCAGAAGCGGTTTCAATACAAGGCCCTGACCATAAAACCGAGAGATTTTGCGTGGTATCGGAATCTGAACCATCCAAAATAAGGGTTTCATCCCCGCAAACGAAATCCTGATCCGGCCCTGCATCTGCAAAGGGAATCTCCTGGTCCACTCCAAATATTACTGTTGATGTATCCCGGCATCCATTATTTTCATTTACCACTTCAAGTTGATAAACACCCGCAGAATCTGCAGCCGTAGTTGGCCCTCCTAATGGTTCTGTAAAATGACCATCAGAAGTCACCCAGTTATAAGTAAATTCCGGACCAATGGAAGTTGCTGGTCCTCCAAGCGGCAACTCAGGATCATTACAGGTAAGAATGCCATTCTGTCCCGCATCAGCCACCGGTTGAATAGTATCTATTTCAACTGTAACCGTAACAGAATCCTGACAGAAATTGTAAATATTGGTAACGGTCAGAGTATATGCGCCTGGCAGATCAACCAAAACATCTTCCATATCATTCTCTCCAATTATTCCAGGTCCTGACCAGACGTACGACAGGCTATCCGGAGGGATAGAACTACTGCCATCCAGTAAAACTTGTTCCTGTATACAAGTGAGCGTATCAGGAGCTGCTATAATCGCCTGGGGAGAAACATGATTCCCCGTTACTTCCACACTGTCAGTTGCTATACAGCCGTTTTCCAGGTTTTCAATTTCCAGCAAGTAAACACCAGCACAGGAAACTTCTATTTCCAACTCTGTGGGTGTAGTTTCTATACAAGGGCCTGTCCAGATAAGATCAAAGCCCGGACCATTGGAAGAGCCCGCTGCGGAGAGGGTATCAACCAACGTCTGGCAATTTATGACAAAGCCATTTCCCGCTTCTGCAAGAGGTGCCAGCGTATCTGTCGCAATTTGAACTATGGAGGTATCACTGCAACCATTTTCCTGCAGCGTTACGATCAATGTATAATCTCCGCTTCCATCAACTTCCGGCATGGCGATATTGGAGGCAGAAACAAAATTTCCAACATCTGTGGTCCACTGGTAAGTGGTTCCAGGTCCAACCGTTGTATTAATTCCACCTAAAGTAACCGTTGGCTGATTACAGGTTATTGTATCCGGCAATCCGGCGTCTGCAATTGGAGCCTCAAGAGAAGCAATGACTTCCACAGTGTCTCTGCTGACACAGGTTGTCATATCTTGTGTCGCATATACTTCCAGGTAATAACTACCTGCATCTTCCACAGCAAGCAAAAGGCCTGAATTCAAATAATCCCCATCCAGCGTATACCAGTCGTAAGTCAGCGGCCCGATGGGCATGGAATTACTACCGTCCAGAAAAATGCTTTCATTGTAACAATTGATAGTATCCGGTTCGGTAACAATAGCTGTTACTTCCAGTACATTCAGGATCAGATTTACGGTACTGTCACATCCGGCAGCTGAATTCATCAGCACCGAATAGTTCCCGGCTTCCGTAAAGGTACTATCCCCTACCATGAAACTGTCGCCTGAACAAATGGTAACGGTAGTATCCAAAAAAATAGGTTGAAGAACAGTCAGATTCAGGTTGACAATACTATCACACCCCAGCTCAAAAGTCTGGAGGGTATCTGAGAACACCCCGGAATTATAATAGGCCGATGTTCCCACCTGAACGGAATCTCCCGCACATATGGTAGAATCCAATGGCGTAAATACAGGATCTACCAAATTCAATTGAACATTCACAATGCTGTCACAACCGGCATAATTCATTAAAGTTATGGTATGGAATCCATCGTCCAAAATCGTAGTATCGCCCACCATAATCGAATCTCCGGCACATATGGTTTGCTCAAAGAAAACCGGGTCGGGTGTAGCAACAATATTTACCGTCATGCAACTATCCGTTAGCTTTCCGCAAAACCAGGGGGTCAAGCTATTCAGGGAATCTCTGAACTCCTGCAGCATTAGTGTTCCATCGGCAGCAGGAAGACTGTCCTGTTCTGTTATCCGATAAGAAAGTCCACACACCTCATAAGATCCTTCCATATAATTCAACATATTGATGGTCGAATCATAGGCAATCAGCAAATCATCTTCGTAAATGGTGAACAGATAATCATATTCAGCTGTATCTGCCGGTCCGGTTGGAAAAAACAATTGTGGGTCGAAGATGAGACTGGAATCTCCTTCGCAGGTCAGGAGGTCTGGATCTTCTACCTCCCCAGGAACCGCAAAACAACAATCGACACCTCTGGAATCACAGAATATTAATCTGATAAAAACAAATGCTCCGGGATAATCAGAGGGGTTATTCGTGATATTAAAAGTCCACTGACCGTTAACAGGACCGGTATTAAAGTCTTCCAGACATCCATTGTAGGGATAATAGGTTCCATCATATTGCCCTCCGGAAACGAAATTATTAGGCTGATCATTATCCCACTGGGCGAGATAGCCAATATCAGGTTGGGCAGTTTCTGCGCATTGAACAAAAGTTATTTTCCATTTGGTAAAGAAAGTGAAAGCAAACGGATCATCTGTATTCGGGCCGATGAGATCAACTGTTTGCCCTGCGGGAGAAGTCAGTGATACTTCCAGGTTCTCAGATAATTGATGTAAAAAATGCAATTCCACTCCGCAAAGTCCCTGCATAGGATCAGACAGGTCATCATTGAAGTAATCGGTAATATTAAAATCTATGGTAAACGAACTGTTATTCTGAATCAGAATAGTATCAGACAAGCCACAGTTTTGCGCATTGGCCGTAAAGGGAAGTAATAATAAAAATATGTAAATGAGTAAACTGTGCCTCATATAATTAAGTTCATGGGACTGTTGTCAGGGGAACAAGGGAACGATGAAGAAAGGGAACAAGGAAAAAAGATTGGAATGAATCTTTTTTTTAAAACCATTTTGTTTCCTTCAACAATATTCGAACAACTTGTAACCCGCAACTTTCTTTTAAGACGCTATTAGAACGCAAATCGCTGGTTGCATGTTTTTGGGGTTAGGTGAAATTAACGAAATTCTGTGAAAAATCAGTAACGAAGAGAAATCAAACCCGTGCAAATAAATAATCCAGTGACTCTGCAATCTCCTCCTGGCTGCAAGTCTGGTTCACCAATACTTCCCCGGCTGCCGGAATCAGTGAAAAATTAATTAACCCCTTTTCATTCTTTTTGTCCTGCTCCATCAGGTTAAAGAAAACCGGATACATCTCTTTTTCAAATGGATACAAATCATATGTTTTTACCAAAAATGCTGTGATCTGCTCCAGTGCTTTTTGAGGAAGTCCGACATGTTTATGCGAAAGAAATGATTCTGCTATCATGCCGGCCGCAATAGCCTCCCCGTGTAACAAAGGTCTATTCGTTTCCAGTGCATGACCTTCAATGGCATGACCGATGGTATGACCAAAATTCAAAGCCTTTCTCAACCCCTTTTCAAAAGGATCTTCCTTTACTATCCGCTGTTTTACATAAAGGGAAGGAACGATGAATTCCGTCCAGTTAACCTGATTGAGTTCGTCTATTTTTTGGATTTTTTCCCACTCAGCAAGATCCGCAATTAATCCGTGTTTAATGATCTCAGCAAAACCACTTCGGGTTTCTTCAAAAGAAAGCGTTTTTATGAAATCAGGGTAAACAAAAACTGCCTGAGGATTCCGGAATACACCAACGCTGTTTTTAACCTGTTGAAAGTCTACGCCCAACTTACCTCCGATAGATGCATCTACCTGTGCCAACAGGGTCGTCGGCATTTGCACGAAATCCATACCACGTTTAAAGGTTGCTGCACAAAATCCTCCCATATCACCGATCACTCCCCCTCCAAGATTGAGTAACAAAGAATGACGATCTGCTTTACCCGCCATCAATTCCCCCCAGATGGTTTGGCAGGTTCCAATGTGTTTATGAATTTCACCGGAAGAGATCTCTATGATTTGAAAATCAATTTCAGGTATATTTTCGAGCAATAAAGGCAGGCAATGGCTTCTTGTATTTTCATCTACAAGTACAAAATGACTGGAATAATCTTTTTCCTTCAGAAAAGATTTGAATTCAGCCCAGGGCTCTCCAACGAAAATATTGTACTCGGATAATTCAATTATCTGCATGGGATTTTTAGTAACAATTTTATGGTTAAAAATTCCTTCGACAAGGTGTCGCCTTAACCTCTCCCCGAACCCAACTCAAAGGCAAAACCTTGACGACTATCTACTTACTGGTACTGCCAACCGGTACAGGTACAGGTACTCAAAGAAAACTATATTTCCTCAAAAACCACTCCGGGCAACCATCCAGTCTCTCCGTTAGGCAATTGCACTTTGTGCCAGGTTCCGATTTTATCTAACAGGTTAATCTTTGTACCTCCCGGAATACTGGCCAGATCCTGGTCTGACTCCGGGGCTGATTTGAGGGCTATTCCATGCTGCATAACAATAGCGGCATTGGTTTCCTGAGTCATTTGCACATTGCTTTTTGCCAGTAAAAAGGGTAAAAAGCAAAAGATAAATGCCGCTAAGCCAACAAGGAATCCGATTTTACGATGCCTTCTCTCTCTGCCAATTAACCAAAAAATGCCTCCGGCAATTCCTATCCATAAAAATACGAGCCCAATCACACTCCATCCGGTAGCCGGCATCCAGTTTGCCATGGTACGCCACCAATTGTTGAGAAAAAACTCAGGTACCTCTTCAATAGGTTCATCAACCTTGGACTTTGCTATGTCCAGATTGTATTGATAATCTTTATTTCTAGGATTCCTCTTTAGTGCTTTTTCATAATTCAGAATGGCCTGGGGTATTTGATTCATTCTATAGTAAGTATTACCCAGGTTATAATATAATTCTGCAGAATCATATCCATCCTTTAACAGGTCATTATACAAACTTTCCGATTGCTCAAAATTACCTTCGATATAGGCATTGTTGGCACGTTCAAACTTTTCGGCAGAGTCCTGTCCTGATAAAGCTACGGACAGGAACAAAGTGAAAACTATTAATGTTATTTTGTTGAAACTCATAAATGTAATTCTCGGCGAATTTTTGTTGCTCTCAAAACAACTGTTAAAGTTTTAAAAAAGTGGCCAAAAATATGTCACGTTTACAATTCTCGCGGCTTTTATATATAGAGGTCATTCAGTGACGGCCTGACTCGGAGTCAGGCCGTCACTGAATGACCTCCCGGCTGGCAAAAATACAAAAATGTTCCCACCCTTTTAATCCATTATATTCAATAAACCTTCCGTGATCTGTGATTTGGCAACTCCCGCATTTTCAGGCGTAATTAATTGCAAATGTTCTTTTCGCTTCACTTCCTGCCACTGACTGCTCAACAGGATGAAATCTTTAAGCAAATCCGGTGATTTTTCCTGTTTAATAAGCAAACTGAGCGCTTTTTCCACCTTACCCTGACCAATCATCTGCACGAAATCGCTCTTATCCTTACCAGTCCCGGCCGCTTCTTCAGAATCTTTAATAACTGTAAGATCCTTACGTTTCACTTTGGACGCTACAAACCTTTCTAAATTATAGATCTGCTCCTCCGTCTGGTCACAAAAACGGACATACACTATGGCACTAGGCCCGGATTTGGTAGCCATTTTCTTGGCATTTCTCACTACCTGTTTCAAGGATTTCAAATCAGCAATTTCATCATCATCTCCTTTTAGCAGGTTATAGGAACTGACTCCCAATTTGGTCAGTGCCTCGGAAAGAAACATAGCGGTTTTGCAGAGAAAAAGAGAATTATTGATATTGATATTCGATAAATCTCCGATACTGAGGAAAGCGATAGCTTGTTCAGCTTCAATTTTGGTTTCATTATCCCCAAATACAAATAGATCAAAATTGAACTTATTAAATTCATTCATGCTGTAAAAAAGGTGGTACAAAGCCTTGTAAGCATGACCAAGTCCATAGAAGGTATTATAGGACATGGAGTTCTTTTCGTAATATTTTTTGGCAACGGACTTAGAGGCTTCTGCTGCTTTTTCAATCATGATATCCCCATTGCTGTAATCGTATTGCATCATGGCCTGGATGCCGGCAATATAGAAACTCTCCGGCTCGAAATGATCAATAAAGGATTGGTACTGGCTGCCGAATTTATCTACTTTCTGAAGGGTTTCTTTAGCCTCTTTGAGTTTATCCAATCCAGCGCTTATGTTTTGTTGCCGGATATCATAGACAGCCGTGTAGTACAACAGAAGACCATTGGCAATATTCCAGTTATCTTTTAAATCAAGTACTTCGAGGTTTTCCTTTGCCTGGGATAGTAATTCAATGGATTTGGGAATATTGCCGGCCTGGGTAAATTCCAACTGGCTCTGGAAGAAGTTCCAAAAGGTTTCCAATACCATTTTAAGCGTTGCATTGGCATCTTGTCCCACTTGCTGGTACATTTCCTGTAGTACCTGGACCGACATCTGTGGTTCGTGTTCAAACAGGGATTCGATCAGATCCAGTACAGATTGTCTGTCCTGAGGAGCTAGTTGGGAAATCGGTATGATCTGTTGATCCATAATAATCAGGTTTTGGTGGTAAAATTGGGATTTTTCGTTAATTCTTTGGCCTTGGTTGCTGTCCCGATGGTTTTTTACCGGATGGTTTTCCGTCTTTTCCCGGTGCAGGTCCCTGAGGATTTCTGGTTGCTTGTCCCGGTGCACCCGAAACAGATGTAGGAATAACAACTCGTTTTCGGACAGGTTTATCACCAAATAAATCTTCAATTGACTTTGGCCTGGCTTCCTGTTCCCAGCTGAATCCTTTTAATTTGAGCCCTTCATGATCCGCTTTACCCATGGGTTCAAGTTTTGATTGCGGTGAAGTGATGAACTTTATCCTTTCTACCTGGTTGCTTCCAAATGTCAGGACCATTTCACTACACTGCGTTTTATTAACTCCAATATACGCATCTAATTCATCACGTGCATAATAAACAGTTTCTGCATTACCTTCAACATACATCTTATCAATTTCTCCCTCCATAAAGTCCACCCGGATATCCTTTCCTTTAATCTGGTTGAAAAAGAACTCATCAGGAGAATTAATGATCAAGGCATTATCACGCATAAAGATCTTATCAATCTGATCATTAGCCAATTGCATGTCCAGTGTATCGGCTACAAACTGGGAAGTATCCGACCACATGATGGGGTCACCATAGAAATGGAAAATGGAATCCGTACTGCTGTAGGCCATAGAATCGCAAAGTGCCTGCAAATTAGTTTTGTAAACCCTTACATCTTTATAGGCCAGTAACAAACGAACACTATCTCCCGAATCCTGAACTTCTTCATAAGAAAGCAAGGTATCTGCAGCCATAAACAGAGAATCCCCTTCTAACACATTTATGAGATAGGGCCGGCCAAGTTTACCTCCTACCGCTCTTAAATAGCTTGATTCTTTTTTATAAGCAGCCGTATCACAAACGATGGTCAATTGTTCCACAGTATCCCTCCAAACCACCTCACCGGTGGCTATTCCAAGTCCGGACTCCTGATCATAATCTACTTGCAAAGCTTCCAGAATACGGCCTTCATCCACTATCAAGGATCGACCACGTGTGGAATAGGTTTCATTTTTACCATCATAGAAAATGGAATGGGCCGTAATATTTCTCGTCGAATCCCTGAATTCAGCATCTCCCAATAGGGATAGTTTATCTACGGGTTCTTCATATTTTATCCTTATCGCACGGGCAAATTCGTTATCATTTTCCATTTGTGCATGACCTTTCAACTCATACATTTTCACCCGTCCGTCATAGGCTATGGTATCGGCTCTTGCTCTTCTTTCCGGCCCAAAATACTGAGCATTTTCCCTGAATTCCGCAATATTATCCTCCGTTTCATAAAATCCGGACTCACAATAAATCCGGCTGCTATCCATCGTAATCAGCGTTGGTCCGGCATAATTCACGATTTTTGTTTCCGTATTAAAGATCAGGGTATCTGCCCTTAACACAAAATTCGTATCGACAACCTCCACACTATCTTTGAAATAAATCAGATCCTCCTGTACGTAATAATACCCCAATGTACTTCGCAGCTGGGTTTGTCCATTGGTCAGGACTGCTCCTGATACATAGGTGGCCGTTTTGGTATTCAAATCATATTGAAGGTGGGTAGTGAACAACTGCCGTTCTCCGGTTTGAAGAATGACATTACCCATAAGGTCAGCTATTTTAGTTTCTGCAGAGTAGATCAGTGAATCTGAAAAAATGGTGATGGAATCTCCTTGTTGTATAATAATATTGCCCAAAGCAAAAACATCCACCTCATTTTCGATTATGGCCGTATCGCAATACATGTAAACGCTATCCTGGCTCAATTCCACATTTCCGGTGAGTTTCTGGATCATTTTACCCTCTGCTCTGAGGTAATCAAAAAAGTCTGCTGCGTCAATATTCACTTTTCGGGAAGATGTATCTTGTGGAGTCTCCTCTGTTACTTGAGCCATCAGCAAATCAGGGGTGGTTATTCCAACCAAAAGAATCAACAGGATCCTGCCATATCTCATCAAACTATTTTTCATATTTATCTTCCAGTATCTCCAGGTGATGAACAATGTGATATACGGTAAAAAACAACATTTCCCTAACAGTGACCTTGCCCAAAAGCGGATGAGGCAATAAATAGGCATCCAGATCAGCTTCCTTCCATTTCAGGGTTTTATTCGCCAGTATTTGGTATTCTTTTGAAAACTTTTCTATTAACAAATGCTTTTGCCCCAAAGCAACTACAGGAGGCACAAATCTGGATGGGGCTTGTCCCCCACCGGCCAGCTTTTCTTTATACCTGGCCACCAATGCCGCAAAGTCTCTGGGAGGTCGATTGGGTTTTCCAAACTTCAGTCGATAAACGAATTTCGGTAATAAAAATGCCTGATTTAACGGCAATACCGATTTGATCAAATGATCCAGATGCTGACCGGTCGTCCATTTTCCTTCCGGTCCTTTTTCAAAAGCCTCAGCAGATTGTTCCTGCATCCATTTTTCCAGGCGTGCGGAATTTTCTTTTATTTTATCGCTTATAGTTTCTTTACTATGGATCATATTCAAAAAATTAACCTGATTAAGGGTGAAAAATTGTTCACCTTCTTCAATTTTTAGAGATATTTAAGAGAACTTTTAGATTTCATTTCAGCCAATTACTATCCTTAGCAGTCAACCAATTTGTAAGTCATAATTAGCAATACACCTATTTCACCCCATGTTTTATATAAAAATGAAATCAAAAACCGTCATTTTCTATAGGGTAAAGTATATTTGCCCACAAAAATAAAAACTATGATCCAAAGAATTCAAAGTGTTTTCCTTTTACTGGCCAGTGCGGCAACTTTTGGTCTTTTTGGCTTGTCGTTTGCCAAATCAGATCAGGCCATTGCCAACTCCCAGCTTTTCAGCGACCAGCAATTCAACCTTATGGACGATACCGTTTTGATGGTTTTATTCTGTCTTGCAGGAGCCATCGCATTTTTGGCAATTTTCCTTTTTAAGAACAGGGTATTACAACGTAACCTTACTCTACTATCCATTGTGATGAGTTTGGCAGCTATGGGATGGAGTGTTTTTCAATTTACCCAGGATGCTGCCTCCAAGGCTACGGAAGCGGTTGAATTTGGATTTGGTTTAGGCCTTCCGGTTCTTGCGATTATCTTTGCAGCCATTGCTGCACGATTCATCAAGAGGGATGATAAGTTGGTTCGGTCCATGGATCGGTTGAGGTAGTAAAATTCTCCTGTCAATTGATGGCAAACAAAAAAGGCTTCCGGAGTAACGGAAGCCTTTTTTTTATCTATGAAAAAGCTTTCAGTTTTAATAACTGGAAGCACGCTTCTTCGCAGAGTAGTTGATGATCAGCTGTCCTGATTTCCTCAACTGCGTTTTAACGTCCTGAACAATTCCCATAGTTACATTACCGTCAACCCTCAGGGAGGAAGTAATTTTCCCGTGTCGATTTTCAGGAACCTTAATTTTGTGCTTCTCGAGGAAAAGAGGAATATCGTGTACTTCGGAAATTTTATCTCCAAGTTGCAACCTTGGCTTGGTACCGTAAACCTTCTCAAATTGAGGATTAGGCTTACCGATATAAAGGTAATTCACAAGTGATTTTTCTTCCAGTTTGTCCAACTGGGTCGCTTGCGGTGTATTAACCCTCACCTTCAGTTCAGCATTTCTCATCACGGTGGTCACCATAAAGAAGAAGAGCAACATGAAGATGATATCAGGCAAAGAAGCCGTGGATATCGCCGGAGTTGTTTTACCTCTTTTTTTAGAAAATTTTGACATAATTTTTAGTTTTTCACTTATCTCAAAATCGATAAGCACGTGAAGAAAAAACCGGTAGTTTTTCGACTTTTAACAACGAGGTTATTCTTCACCGAATGCAGTAGGTTCAGCTTCTGAAAGCACCATCGGAATTTCCTTCTTGATGGCTTTTTTCTTGGCAATGTCCAAATCTTCACTGTAGTGAACATTGTACATTTTCATACTCAACTCATCCCAGAGTTCATCATAAGCTGCTTTGAGCTCATTGTAAACTTCCAGGTAAGTTTTGTAGTTGGTACCACGGTCGTTTTTAAGTGAAATAATGGCACGAGTAGGCCTTTCTGCGAGGTCTTCTCTTTGGTAAGGATTCGAAATGAATTCCTTGGCATTATCCCTTAAATTACGAATATTCATCGGCTCGCCTCTTACCAGGAGTTGATTCTGAGCATTCACCAGTACTGAATAAACGTTACGTTTTTTCAGCTGGGTGATATCGGGCTCTTCTTCAGACCAGGGTGGTAATTTAACCCTGATTCCTTTGTCTTCAGCGATCGTGGTGGTTACAAGAAAAAAGATGAGCAACAAGAAGGCGATGTCTGCCATAGAACCGGCATTCACCTCATTATTCATCCTGCTTCTACTGGACTTACCCATAATAAATGATTTTATTTAAAGAAGCTTGTAACTTCCGAATAAACAAATGAAGCAGCCGCAGCAACTATCATGATCAACGCAGTATATAAACCGGCGGAAATGCCTTTAAGCGTATTCTCAGAAAAATCTGCACCACTTTCCATAAATTTCTCTATAGCTCCTACGAGGCTTCCGGTTGCTTCACCTGATGCACTGGCCTTGAGTACGAAAAACAAGATCACGAGCACAGCAAAGGCAACTACACCTTTGATGGAGTTTTTAAAGTTGGTTGCGATCTGAAAGACGCCAAAGAGCAACATTCCCAAAGCAGCAACTACAATCAAAACAAGAGCTGCATTAAGTCCGAAGTTGAAGAAATTCCAGTCTCCTCTGTCTTCAGCCTTTACTTCAGATAACGTCATCCCCAGCTCACTTTCAAGCGCAGACGCTTTGGGAAAGCCGTTAATGATGAAAATCAATATGATAACCAAACCTAGACCGAAAGCCAGGGTCTGGCCATGCTTATTTAAAAAATTATACATATCAGTTTGGTATTCTTATGATTTAAAAGTATTGTTTTCAGCCATAATATCTACCAATGCGATAGATGCTTCTTCCATTTTATTAACGATACCATCAATTTTATTAACGATATAGTTGTAGAAAATCTGAAGAATAATGGCAACAATAAGACCAAATACCGTGGTCAAAAGGGCTACTTTAATACCACCCGCAACTACTGTTGGAGAGATATCACCTACAGCCTCAATTTTGTCAAAGGCACCGATCATACCAATTACCGTACCCATAAACCCGAGCATCGGAGCAATGGCGATAAAAAGTGAAATCCAAACCAGACCTCTTTCCAAAAGTCCCATCTGAACGCCACCATACCCTACAATGGCTTTTTCTACAGCTTCTGGACCAGCATCCGCAGCTTTGAGACCTTCATAAAGTACACTTGCTGTTGGGCCAGGAGTTGACTTGCAAATTTCCATGGCACCCTGAACGTCTCCGCTCTTTAGACTGTCGTCGATTTTACTGAGCAATTTGTCAGTGTTAGTAGTAGCGATATTCAAAGTAATGATACGCTCAATACAAAATGCAAGACCCAGAATCAAGGTCAGCAATACGAAACTCATGAAGCGCCAGTCTCCATCGATGAAATACTTCTTCAATAACTGGAAGGAAGTACCGTCTGTATCTGCAGCACCATCATCGGCAGCTGCTGTTTCGGTTGCATCTTGGGTCTGAGACTGACCATAAACTACATTTCCGGAAAATACTGCAAGGCCAATTACCAGCAGCAATGCTATTAACTTTCGCATAGTCAACAAGGTTTAACGATTGTTTTAAAAGTTTAAATTAATTCAAAAATCAATGCGGAGAGAGAGGGATTCGAACCCTCGGTACGCTTTTGGCGCACACACGCTTTCCAGGCGTGCCTCTTCAGCCACTCGAGCACCTCTCCAAATATGATTCGGGAACTGCCCACATCAAGAATAAAAAGCAGATTCTTTTATCCGCCAAAAGTTACTCCTAACACGAACAAATATAATTATTAAGTAGAACTTAACAATACATCGGTCACAAAAATTCAAAAAAGATGTAATAAAACAAAATTTTCTCTGTGATTAATAAATTAAATTACATCACACATGGTTTTGAGGCCTTTAGGTAAAGAGTTTCTCCGCATTATAGGTAGTTACTTTTGCCACCTCTTCCACGGTTATTCCCTTTACAACAGCCAACTTTTCCGCCACCAGCTTGACATAACTGCTTTCATTACGCTTGCCCCGGAAAGGCGTCGGTGTCAAATATGGCGAATCTGTCTCGAGTACCAGGTTTTCCAGATCTACATCGACAATGGTTTTATCCAACCCGCCGTTTTTAAAAGTCACCACTCCCCCTATGCCTAACAGAAATCCTAATTCAATGATCGCATTTGCCTGATCCTGGTTGCCCGTGAAACAATGAAATATTCCTCTCGGCAGCCTATCCGCCCGTGAACGCATCAATTCAATGATCTCATCCGTAGAATCCCTGGAATGAATGACAATGGGGATATCAAATTCCAGGGCCCAGTCCATCTGGGTGGAAAAAGCGATCTTTTGCTGCTCAAAAAAGGTCTTGTCCCAGTAAAGATCGATCCCGATCTCCCCAATCGCCACAAAGGACCTTTTATCCAGCCACTCCCTGGCTATGCGCAATTCTTCCTCATAATTCTCCCCTATCGAACAGGGATGTACTCCCATCATCGGGAAACAACGCCCCGGCCACTGCTTTTCCATCTCCAGCATCCCGTCAATCGTACGGCTGTCAACATTCGGCAAATACAAGGCCTCAACCCCTTCATCAAAAGCTCTTTGTACCACCTCATCCCTGTCTTCATCAAACTGCTCCAGGTACAAATGTGTATGTGTGTCGATCAATTTCATTACAGTTGTTTTCTTTTGGCGCAAATGTAGGGATTTTTTGGGTTACGGGTTTCGGGTTGCGAGTTACGGGTTTAAATTGTTCAAGTTGAGCGGAGCGAAATCCCGAAAGAGATCTTATATCGAATGTACATGTAATGTCGGGAAGGTTCAAGGGGTTCAAAGCGTTCAAGGGGTTTAAGGTGGTTTCATGAATGATCAACATTTCTGCACTCATCACTCTGCACCATGCACTTTGCACTTTTTGTAGATCTCAGGTGGTTTCAGGAATGGCTCAAGGTTTTGCCTTTGCCTGGCTAGTGGGTGGAAAAGGCAGAACCTTGTCGAAGGAATTCCAAACTGTGGCAACTTTCAAAGAATAGATTATAAAAATGTGAATTTTGGTGTGCGCAGCTAAAATTTTGATGCTTCTCTTTGCCTTTTTGGAATACTATAGGCTGTCGACTGTGGACTGCAGACTAAAACCGTTCTTCATTTTTACATGCTACATTTTACATTCCCGCACTTCGTGCTCACCCAATAAAAATTGGCACGGGATGTCTCTTCGTTCCATTTACATTCCTTAGCTTTGTCCCCATGGCAAAAAAGAACAAATACTACGTCGTTTGGGCTGGCAACACCCCGGGCATTTATGAATCCTGGACCGAATGTCAGTTGCAGATAAAAGGCTTTCCTAATGCAAAATACAAAGCTTTTAAAACCCTTGCAGAAGCAGAAGCTGCCTATGGTGGCACCTATGTTGATTATTTTGAGAAAAAAGGTAAAAAGACCCCGGCGACATTGAGCCCCGAAGCTATGAAGGAGATCGTTTGGGATAGTATCTCTGTAGATGCAGCCTGCAGTGGTAATCCAGGGGTAATGGAATATCAAGGCGTTGACACGAAAAATAAAGCACAAATATTCTACCAGAAGTTTGAGCTGGGTACTAATAATATTGGAGAATTCCTGGCACTGGTCCACGCCCTGGCCATGTTTAAAAATGCAGGGAAGGATACACCTATATATACTGACTCCAGAACCGCCATGGCATGGGTTCGTAACAGAAAAGTAAAAACCCAACTCAAAAGAACTGCCAAAACAGCCAAATTATACGAACTCATCGCCAGAGCCGAAACCTGGCTCCAAAACAACACCTATAAAAATAAGATCCTCAAGTGGAATACCGAGGAATGGGGAGAGATTCCCGCAGACTTTGGAAGGAAGTAATGGATTGGGTGATGTGCAGATGGGAGGATGTGCAGATGGGAGGATGTGCAGATGGGAGGATGTGCAAATGGGAGGATGTGCAAATGGGAGGATGTGCAGATGGGAGGATGTGCAGATGGGAGGATGTGCAGATTTTGGGATGTGCGGATTAGTAGATGCTACCCAATTCATCTGCACATCCACTAATCTGCACATCTACTAATCTACACATCTATTCATCTGCACACCCGCACATCTACTTACCGTTTTTCTTATCCAGCACACCTTTCATGAAGTAACCGCTGACCAAGGCAATAACCGTGGCGATGATTGCTCCCGTCCAGTTGCTGTAGATGAAGAAGCCAATGGCAAACAAGGAACCATACACCAAAAATACACCGGAGAACATTCCTGCCAGTTCACTAGGCAATTTTCCAACAGTAATATCTTTTTGTTCCAGTTCATTGTCAGCTAAAGCTTTATTGATTACCGGCTGCCATCCTCCACTGTGCGGACGAATGAGTTTGTAAAAACTCAGCAGCTTGGCATGGTCATCAGGCTTGGTAAGCATGGTAACGGTTAACCAGACGACTGTAGTAATTCCTACCCCGATCAATAATTTCCAGTGATCGGCCACTTCTTCAGGATGGATAAATTCAAAATATAATGCCACCAAAAATGAAATGATCATCGCAGCAATTTCACTATAGGCGTTTATTCGCCACCAGAACCAGCGGAGGATAAAGATCAAACCGGTACCCGCTCCAATTTGTAATAATATATTAAAGGCCTGCAAAGCGTTACTAAGATATAAAGCGAGCAGAGCCGCAAGTGCCATTAAAACCACTGTTGAAATACGACCGATGGCCACCAGGGTCTTTTCAGATGCATTTTCATCCACGAATCTTTTATAGAAATCATTCACTACATAAGAAGACCCCCAGTTGAGGTGGGTAGAAATGGTTGACATAAATGCGGCGATCAAGGAAGCGATTACCAATCCCAGCAATCCGGCCGGTAAATAAGTAAGCATGGCAGGATAAGCGAGGTCGTCATTCACAATATTAGGATCTACATCCGGGAAGGCTCCTCTCAAAGATGCCAAATCCGGAAATACCACCAAAGAAGCCAGGGCGATCAAAATCCATGGCCAGGGACGCAATGCATAGTGGGCTATATTAAAGAACAAGGTTGCTCCCACTGCATTTTTCTCATCTTTGGCAGATAACATCCGCTGGGCGATATATCCTCCCCCACCCGGCTCTGCTCCGGGATACCAAACACTCCACCACTGAACGGCCAAAGGCAAAATAAACAGCGGAATCAAAACATCCATATTGCTAAAATCCGGTAGAATATCCAGCTTTCCGGATACATTTTCATGGGTGAGCAGATTAGATAAACCATCAACTTCCGGCAAATTCAAAACAACAAAAGCCGCCCAGACCGCACCGACCATGGCGATAATAAATTGAAAGAAATCCGTCAGAATAACCCCTTTCAGTCCACCCAGTACAGAATAGATCACCGTGACAATGGAAGCGATCAAAATGGTTTGCATTGGCGTCAACCCGAGTAATATCCCTCCAATCTTGATGGCAGCAAGCGTCACACTTGCCATGATCAAAACATTGAAAAATACCCCGAGATAAAGGGCCCGGAAACCACGTAGGAAGGCTGCCGCTTTTCCGCTATATCTTAATTCATAAAACTCCAGATCGGTCATCACGCCTGACCTTCTCCAAAGCCGGGCATAAACAAAAACCGTCAACATCCCCGTGAGCAGGAAAGCCCACCATACCCAGTTACCGCTCACCCCGTTCTTACGGACGATATCCGTAACCAGGTTTGGGGTATCGGCTGAGAACGTAGTAGCTACCATGGAGAATCCCAATAACCACCAGGGCATACTTCTGCCCGAAAGAAAGAAATCGGAAGAACTTTTACCGGATTGTTTGGAAACGATGATCCCAATGGCCATGGAAAGGGCAAAAAATGCAAAAACAATCGACCAGTCTAGAGTTGAAAGTGTCATGAAGTTTTGGTTTAGGCTTTTCGAATTTTCAATTATCTGCTGCAATTACGGGACTCACATAAAGCCAGGAAATGATTTTTCCTAACCTTTTTACATAACAATAACTGTGAACTGTCAACTGTATACTGCAGACTCAAAAGACGGGTAAATGTAATAAAAAAACGATTCATCCCGAATTTTGACAGGTGTCAAAATTCGGGATTTTCGTTTGGTGCTCGGTATTTTCAAACCTCCTGGCCTTAAAGTGGAATTAAAGATTTTGAAACATGTTACGGCAAATGGTGAATATTTTATTGAAAGTCAATGATCTAAAGCGAACTTCGGGCGTTTTTTATCTCAGGTTCAACTATCGATCTACCTCGTTTGTTAATCTTAAGGAACACAAAAATCCCAAATTTTGGTTTCAACCAAAATTTGGGATGACTCATATTTTTTTATTTTCCGGCGAACTTCATTTTGTATTCGACCTTGATATTTTTTTTTATATTTTCGAGTCGCTTTTTGAGTAATCGTTTTCGGATGGGTTTGAGCAGTTCTGTAAACAGAATGCCTTCGATATGATCGTATTCGTGCTGGATAACTCGTGCGTTCATCCCCTCAAATTCTTTTTCGTGCGTTTCAAAATTTTCATCCTGGTAACGGATTTTAATGGTTGGCTGCCGTTCAACATCACCACGAACATCCGGAATACTCAGGCATCCTTCTTCATAGGCCCATTCTTCTCCCGTTTCATCCAGGATCTCTGCATTGATAAAAACCTGTTTAATGCCCTTATCTTCTTCCCCCTCATCCATCACCTGAATGGTATCCACTAAAAACAACCTTATGGATCTTCCTATCTGTGGGGCAGCAAGCCCTACTCCCTGGGCATAATACATGGTATCCCACATATCCTGGATCAACTTCTCGAGATCCGGATAGTCCTTATCGATCTCTTCTCCTACTTTTCTCAATACGGGTAAACCGTATCCGTGAATTGGTAATAACATTATTTCTTAAATACTTTCTTTTATTAAACTTTTGTGTGTTTCTGATTAGTTAACACTATTAGTGGTTCAAATTGTTCAAATGGTTCAAAGGGTTTAAGTAGTTCAAAAGGGTAATCCTTTTTTGCCCGGCTCAGCTTTTCATTCAAAACCATAGATCGTCAACTGTAAACCGTAAGCCATTTTTTTTTGTGGACTGCTGACTTCCAACTGGTACTATTCCCGGTTTTGCTCCATATAATCCTGCAAAATCAAGACTGCACTTATCTTATCCACCAAGCCTTTATCCCTTCTTTTTTTCTTTTTGGCGCCACTTTGGAGGATGATCCTTTTGGCCTCTTCCGAGGTATAGCGTTCATCAAAGGTGTCAATCTTGATATCAGGGAACATTTCCTTTAGTTTTCGAACGAAACCAACGACCAAATGCGCAATCTGGGCCGGATTTCCATCAGGATATTTAGGATCTCCCACAACAATGGTTTCCACCTCTTCCTCTTCGATATACTTTTTTAAATATTCGAAAATGTCCTGGGTAGACACTGTATCAAGGCCACTGGCAATGATCTGTAAAGGATCTGTAACCGCCAGACCGGTCCTTTTTGTCCCGTAATCAATGGATAGAATTCTCGCCACGCCGCAAAGGTATATAATTAATTTTAGTTGCTGGTTGCTGATTGCTAGTTTCTGGTTGCTGGTTGCTAGTTGCTAGTTGCTGGTTGCTAGTAGCTGATTTTTTAAAATCGTAACTTTAATCAATAAGGTATTTCGGTAAAACAATCGCTGGAAGCTAAAAGTTATAAAAATATCCGGTGAGACAGGTGTCGAAAGGGCAAAAAAAAAGTTGCCAGCTGACGATCTGATAAATCAAATCGCCCCTGACAACCGTTCCCCCTTACTTTATTCTTTAACAGGATTCGTCCTGTATGCTTCAATTTGATGCGAAAATAAACAAAACTGTTCGAAATTAAAACCTGTTGGTGATGATTGGCACCTCTTTGGTGATGTATTTAACGTTTTTAAAGTTAACCTAACACACTTAGTTTTTCCAAAAAGGCTTTTTTGAAACTTTTTCCGATGGGAATGACCTGGCCATTTAAAAAGATTTTATTGCCCTGGACATCGATCTTCTCAATTTTATCGAAACAGACAATATAATTTCGGTGAACCCGAATGAAAATATCCGAAGGAATGATCTCTGCGGCATTTTTAAGAGAAATTTTAGCGGTGTATTTACTCCCGGAAGTATAAAAAGTTGAATAATTGCCTTCCGTAAGAATATAAAGTACCTCGTCTATTTTAATACGATGGTATACCTTACCACTTTTGATAAAGAGTCGTTTTTCCATAGTCTTTGTAGCTATCAGCTTAGGTGTAAATGTTGTGTTTGTTTTATCCGTTTATTCAGACGGCTCCTTTAATCAAAAGTAACAAATTTTCGGGAATCTTGTGACATAAAAAAAGCGGCTTCTCAAAATCATTGAGAAGCCGCTTTTTATAAATATTTTTTTTCTCCATAAATCTTATTCAAATGGCACCATCACGGTAGTTCTCATTTGTAATCCTTTGGAAGAATAGACCGATCTGAGGAAATCATAGGAAGAATAAAGCTCGCTAAAATCTCTTTTGAGCATTTTTTCTGCAGCTGCCGTTTTAGTGGTTGCCGCCCCTCCGCTAAATTGTTCCATCAGAGCTACTAACGGAGGTTTTGGCTTTGGGTATTCAACAATCCTGTAGGTCTCCAGATCTACTTTCGCTGCGGCGGCATCAATGGCATCATCAAGATCTCCCAATTCATCTACCAAGCCTAGATCCTGAGCTCGTTTTCCGGTCCAAACACGTCCCTGGGCAATCTGATGAACCGAATCAACGCTTCCCATATTTCTTCCGTCTGCAACCCGCTGAAGAAATATCTGGTACATATTATCCGTCCTGGATTGCAAGATCTGACGCTCATTTTGTGACATTTCATAAAATGGTGATAAGGCAACAGCCATAGGGGCTGTTTTTACGGTATCAAAATTGATACCCAGCCGTTGGTTGAATAATTCCTGCATATTGGGCAGCATCATAAACACACCAATGGAACCTGTCAAAGTATTGGGTTCCGCAAAGATGGAATCCGCTGGCGCAGCAATATAATACCCGCCTGAAGCCGCATAACTGCCCATGGAAACAATTACCGGTTTACCACTTTCCTTCAATAACATCAGTTCCCTCCACATATTTTCGGAAGCCATGGCACTTCCACCACCGGAATTAACTCTCAGCACCACCGCTTTTACCTTTTTATCCTTACGCAATTGCTGGAATATCTTATTGTATTTGACATCTCCAACGCTACCTTCCGTTCCTTCCCCATCCACAATGGATCCTTCTGCGTAAACCACTGCAATCCTATCCTTGACTTTTGTGTCAGTCTTCTTGGGATTACTTTTAAAATATTCAGCAAGCGTCATCATATACAATTTCTTGTCATACTCCATTCCCAAACTATCCTTCATAGAGTTAATGACCTCATCTCTGTAGACAATTCCGTCGATCAATTGTCTATCCAGCGCTTTTTGGGGATCAGGAGAAATATACTCATTGGCCACAGCTCTTAACTCACTGACGGACAATGGCCGATCTTCACTGATATCTTCCAGGAAAACCGTGTAGTAATCCTCGAGAAATTCGCGGACCTGTTCCTTACTTTCTTCCGACATATTGTTGCGACGGAAAGGTTCGGTAGCACTTTTATAGTTTCCAACCCAGATGACCTGCATTTCTATGCCCAGTCGATCCAGCATTTCCTTTACGAAAGGAGTTTCGGAAGAGAAGCCCCGAAAGTCTATCCATCCAAGTGGATTGACATAAACTTCATCGGCAACGCTGGAAAGATAATAGGCACCCTGGCTGTAAAATTTGGAGTGGGCAATGATGAATTTATCATTGTCTCGGAACTCGTCAAGTGCATTCCTGAGGATCCGTGCAGTGGCAAAACCTCCCTGCAATTGGTCAACCTCGAGGAAAATCCCTTTAATCCGGTCATCCTGACCAGCAGTTTCAAGGGTATATAAAAGATCGTTCAACCCCAAAACCTGATCAACATTCCAGGAATACATGTCCCTTTCAACGTTGTCTGTCAGTTCAGGGATGGCATTATCCAGCTTGATGTGTAAAACAGTATTTTCCTTGATGGGTTTTCCTTTCTTTTCCTCGTTTGCTAATTGTGCAATGATGATGATCCCGAAAACGGACATCAAAATTCCGGCGATAAAAACTCCTAAAGTAGAGGCCAGAAGAAATTTTAAAAATTGACTCATTATCCTTTATGTTTTGCTCAGGTTCCTGTAATTGTGTTTATTATTTTTTTTCAATCAGGAGCATAGTAAATCCAAACAAAATTAAAACAGGCAGGATGAAGGAAGATTATTTTTCGATTAACAGGCCAATTTTTCTACAAAAGCAGCATTATAGCAGATACACGGCTCTTGATTTTTGTATGTAAGCCTACAAAATCATTTAGAATTTGATGGCTTTCCCTAAAGAATCTTATTTTTAGCCCATAAAAGGAAAGCCTCCCAAATTTCTCCAATAGACAATCAACAGAATAAAACATAACTTTTTCACATAGCTTATGAGGAAAATCAACCATTTACTATTACACGCCCTACTGTTTATTTTTTTTGTACCCAATGCCATCCAGGCACAGATGGAAGTTACCAACGCGCCTCCGATTACACCGGAAAATCTCATCACCAATATATTTTTGGGTGATGGCGTTGAAGTGATCAACGTAACCTATGAAGGGTCTGCTCAGGCAGTAGGTTTTTTCAATCATGCGGAAGATGTGCTCGGTATTGAAAGGGGAATTATCATGACCTCCGGCCGGGCAGTGTCTCAGGGGGCCAACTTTGGTGCGGAAGCTACCGGTAGTGATTTCGCCAGTAATGCCGCCGGAGGAAACGTCAATGATCCGGACGCTTCAGCCATCGCAGCGCCTTTTAATGCACAGGATGTTGCGAAATATACCATCACCTTTGTACCGATCTCGGATACTTTGAGGTTTAATTACGTCTGGGCTTCTGAAGAATACCCTGAATACGCCTGTAGTGATTTTAACGACGTTTTCGGTTTTTTCATCTCCGGTCCAGGCATCAGTGGACCTTATGAAAATAATGGTGAAAATATCGCATTGATCCCAGGAACTACGTTACCTGTGACCATCAACAATGTAAACTCTGGTAATGTGGGTAGTGCAGGTAACCTCAATAACTGTACCCCGCCAAACGGAAGTCTCGCCTATTCGGAATTCTATAACGACAATGACAATACCGGAAACCAGCCGGTTTATGACGGATACACAACAGTACTTACTGCCGAAGCGGTAGTGATCCCCTGTGAAACCTACACCATAAAACTGGTTATTGCGGATGCCAGTGACTCCGCTTTTGATTCCGGAGTATTTTTGGAAGCCAAAAGTTTTGGAACGGGATCTCTGGATATCGAAGTGGCTACCGTAAGTCTGGACGGCTCGGTTGCCGAAGGCTGCGAAAGCGGAACGTTGACCTTCTCCTACCCAAATCCGGTAGAGTCCGATACGCCAATTGATTATACAATTCTTGGAACTGCAGAAAATGGTGTAGATTATGAATTTATTCCTCTCGACTTGTTCATTCCTGCTGGGGACAGTACCATTTCTGTACCCATAACTGCTTTTGAAGATTTTATTGAAGAAGGAGACGAAACATTACTCATCGATATTCAACGCGACCCTTGTACGCGCGATACCATTTCGATTATTATCAGGGACAACCCGTTGGTTGAGCCCGATCTTGGGGATGATGTCATCATTTGTGAAGGAGACAGTGTTCAACTGGATGGAACACTGGATGTTCCGTTACCTGATCCGCCCTCATTTACCAATAACACTCCATTAACAGTACCTTCAGCCAATATTCCGGTATTTTCGGATATCAATGTTCAAAATGTAATACCACTTACGCTTGGTCCGGATGTGATCGCTTCCGTGTGTATCGACAGCCTTGAACATCGATGGATCGATGACATGGATATTTACCTGATCAGTCCGGACGGGCAATTCCTGGAACTCACTACAGATAATGGGGGTAACGGAGGAAACGGCCTTGGACTGGATTATTTCATCAATACCTGTTTTACGGTCGATGCTTCTCAAGTCATCAGTTACCCCGGACCATTTGCCGGGCCGGATGCAGTACCTTTTACCGGGGAATTCCTGCCCGAAGGAGTATGGTCCGACCTATGGGACGCTGAACGTGCTACCAATGGAGTATGGAGACTTCAATTAATAGACGATACCCAGGGTTTGGACGGAACATTATTCAGCTGGACCATTACCTTCAATCCTGTTTATGACATAGAATACAGCTGGTCGCCAACAGACGGACTCAGTTGCACGGATTGTCCGAATCCAATGGCCAGTCCATCTGCCACTACGACCTACGTCATGACTGCGACCGACACCTATGGTTGTTCAGTTATGGACTCAATCACTGTGGAAGTGGAGCCGGCTCTTGAGCAGCCCACATTGACCTGTGGTTCCATCACTTCGAGTACCATTACTTTTGTCTGGAACGATGTACCCGGTGCAACTGGCTACCAGGTCAACGTAAACGGCACCGGATGGATTACTCCCACAGATGCCTTGTCGCATACCGTGACCGGGTTGACTTTCCTTGAAACAGTAACTCTCGAACTTCAGGCCTTTGGAGCCAATTGTCCGAGTGTGGTCACTTCCGTGGAATGTATGACGCCCGATTGTGAACCTGCAGCCGCAGAAGCTCTGCCAACCGCCACCTCCTGCCCCGATGGAGACGATGGTATGGTGCAAATCAATATTACGGCCGGAACAGGACCATTCTCTTTTGACCTGGACGGTGACGTTAATGATACCGGACTGTTTACCGGTCTAAACCCGGGTACTTATACGGTTTCTGTTACCGATGGAGTCGGATGTTTGGGAACGCTGGGCTTCATTGTAGATAATGCTCCAGCGCCGACAGTTGATCCGGTTGTGCTGAGTCAGGTAAGTTGTAACGGGTTCACAGACGGGCAAGCCACCGTTGAAATATCGAATGGCAATGGCCCTTATGGGTTTGATTGGAGCAGTGGTTCTGTTGATTCGGTTGCCACCAACCTCGGTGCAGGGATGCAGACTCTTGCGCTTACAGATGCCAATGGCTGTGTAACGGAACATTCCTTTGATCTTACCGAACCTGATTTATTAACTGCTACGACAGACAGTATTGATGTGAGTTGTTTTGGTGGTAATGACGGAATTGCCACAGTACTCGCAGTCGGAGGAACGGGCCCTTACAATTACCAGTGGGATGCTAATGCCAATGATCAAACCGGAGATACCGCTTCCGGTCTGCAGGCAGGATCATTTGATGTTACCGTGACGGACATGAACAACTGTGAAGTTATTTCAACTGCCTTCTTAAATGAACCTCCATTACTTGAATTGACGACATCATCTGATAGCACCAGCTGTTTTGAGACTTCCGATGGTATTGCCACGGTTGTTGCGGTTGGAGGCACTGTTGATTATAATTATGAATGGACTCCGGAAGGTTCTTCCACCGTAGTGGGCACCAATGCCAGTGCAACCGATCTTGCTTTTGGCAATTATCAGGTGATCGTAACCGATGCGCAGGGTTGTATTGATACGGCAACTATTGAAGTTTTTGCACCCGAGATCTTAAGTGTTCAAACAGTAAGCACGCCTGTTTCCTGCTTTGGATATGATGATGGGGAGGTAATGCTGGAAGTTGCAGGAGGTTCCACACCTTACAGTTATGCCTGGAGTGATGGTGGTGCCCCGAATATGTCGAGAGATGATCTGCTTGCCGGCATGTATACGGTGACTGTAACAGACGACAATGACTGTTCACTGGAAGTTATGCCAATGGTAGATTCGCCTACAGCTGTGGAAGCTCAATTTGAAATTACCGACCCTAGCTGCTTTGAAGGAGCTAACGGATCCATTATTACTACCGTTTCGGGTGGTATTCCAACCTATGAATTTATGTGGAGTGATGGTCAGATGATCCCCGATCCCGTTGATCTTGAGTCGGGCGATGTGACGGTTACCATTACGGATGATAATAACTGTGAATACATTGAAACCTTAACCCTCACAGACCCTGCTGAAATGCAGTTGAGTCTCGATGGAGAAGATCCCGCATGTTTTGGGGAGGCTACAGGTTCAGCCATGGCAACAGCCTCCGGAGGAACGGGTACATTGTCTTACCTGTGGAATAATGGAGAAACCACTCCTGATATTTCAGGCATTACCCAGGGACAATACAGTGTCGTAGTTACAGATGAAAATGATTGTACCATTGAAGAATTCATCGACCTGGGTGAGCCGGATGAGTTACTCACCTCTACCACAACTACCTTGGTAGGCTGTTTTGGTGTTGATGACGGTACTGCTACAGTTTCTGCCGCTGGCGGAACTATGCCATACTCTTATAACTGGAACGACCCAGATAATCAGCAGTCTTCCACTGCATCTGATCTTGCAGTTGGCTCCTATTCCGTGACCGTTACCGATGCACAAGGATGTTCTTCAATCGAATTAATGGATGTTGAGTCTGTTTCGCTGATGTCGGTGGACTTCAACCAATCGGATGTAAGTTGCCATGAAGGCAGCGATGGAACGATCAACGTAATTGCCACCGGAGGCGGTGGTGGATTCTCTTACAGCTGGAGCCTTGCCAGTTTGCCAAATTCGCCGAGCGTCAATAACCTTGAAGCCGGGAATTATGCGGTTACTATTACCGATGCTTTAGGTTGTACAGAGGAGCTGGATTTCCTTTTGACACAACCGAATGCTCTTTTGGTTCAGGGTAGCATTTCAGATGTTACCTGTCATAACTTCACTAACGGTTCCGTTCAAATATCCGTAAGTGGCGGGGTTGCTGATTATTCCTACTTGTGGAGTAACGGGACAAACTTAGAGGATGCTACTGATCTGGCCACCGGCAATTATAGTGTAAGTGTTACTGATGCCAATGGTTGTATAACCATTGAAAGTTATGAAATTACTTCTCCCGAAGAACTTCGGATTACTTTTGATCCGCAAGATGTTCATTGCTATGGCGATGCTACAGGTACCATCACATCTGAAATCAGCGGTGGTGTTCCCGGTTACAATTACCTTTGGAATAATGGTCTTACAGGACCTTCTATCGGCAATATTCCAACAGGAGTTTATACCCTGCAGATCACTGATACCAATGGGTGTATTGCTACGGACAGCGTATTTGTCGACCAGCCGGATGCGCCGCTTTCGGCTGAAGTATCCTTTGAGGACATCAGTTGCTTTGAAGGCAGAGACGGACTGATCAGTGCATTGACTTCCGGAGGTACTCCTCCTTACAGCTATAGTCTGGATAACCTCAATTTTAATGGAAGTTCAACACAGGTAGGATTAGAAGCAGGCGTATACGACCTGTTCATTCAGGACGTTTATGGTTGCTCCATCATCGAATCTAATATTGTCATCACTGAGCCAGATCAACTCGAAGTAGACCTGGGGCCTGACCAAACGATCGTTTACGGAGAGACCATCACACTTTATCCTGAAATCACCGGCTCCTCAACTCCTGTTCTCTTCGAGTGGTGGCCACGGGATACAAGTATTTTGAGTTGTATTGATTGTCTGAATCCATTAGTAACCACAGACCACCAGATAAGTCTTCAACTGGAGGTAACTGATGAGAATGGATGTGAAGGGGAAGATCTGATCACCATTTATGTACAAAAGGAATTTGAAATTGATGTTCCTACAGGGTTTACCCCAAATGCAGACGGAGTGAATGACCGGCTCATAGTACACGGGAAACCTGGCATCGAGATCAATTACTTCCGGGTATACGACCGCTGGGGCGAAATGCTCTTTGAAGATAAAGACTTCCCTATCAATGATTTCTCTCGCGGCTGGGATGGCAGTTACAGAGGCCAATTCATGAACGGAGGTATCTATATCTGGCAACTGGAGGCTACCATGCCTGACGGAAATGTAATTTCTCAGAATGGCAGTGTCACGCTGGTCAGATAAAAGAATTAATAATAGTTGATTAATGAAAATCCCGGTTTTGCTCCTTGCAGATCCGGGATTTTTTTTGTTTGGAACTATTTAACCAATTCTTTGGTTTTTCAACAAAAAACCAAAAACCATGAGCTGGGTAAAAGACGCGCTAAAACAATTAGCAGAAACGGGAGAATGTAAAGTAAGGCCATTCGGAGGCTCCATGAGGGGACGGATCGAAAGTGGCCAGCTGGTAACCATAAAATCGATCGACGGCCAGGATGTACAACTGGACGATGCCATATTCATCCGTTGGAAAGGCAACTACCTGCTTCACCTTGCCAAAGAGATTACCGAGGATGAAATTCTAATTGGTAATAATATAGGAAAAATAAACGGCTGGATCAGGAAGGAGGATGTGATTGGTAAGGTGATCCGGGTAGAAGATTAAAAAAGGCGACTTTCCATTTTCAGGAAAGCCGCCTTTTTGCTTTATGCTTTAACCATTAGACAGTTTAACTTCAGACATACTCGGAATCCAAATGTCTAAAAGTCGAATGGTCTAACAATCTTTTTTACATCATGCCTGGCATTCCGCCACCCATTCCACCCATGTGGGCATGACCTGCTCCTTCCGGCTCAGGCTGGTCGCTGATCACACATTCTGTCGTCAGGATCATTCCTGCGATAGATCCTGCATTTTCCAGTGCAATACGCGTCACCTTGGTTGGGTCGATGATACCTGCTTTCTTGAGGTCTTCGTATTTGTCCTCGCGAGCATTGTATCCCATGTCACCTTTTTCAGCCAATACATTCTGTAGCACTACAGAACCTTCAACTCCTGCATTACCTGCAATCGCGCGCAATGGAGCTTCAATAGCTTTGGCAATGATCTGGATACCGGTATTTTCATCTTCATTGAACCCTTCCACTTTTTCCAAAACGCCTCTTGCACGTACCAGGGCTACACCACCACCGGTCACGATACCTTCCTCAACAGCTGCGCGTGTTGCATGAAGAGCATCATCAACGCGGTCTTTCTTTTCTTTCATTTCTACCTCAGTAGCTGCACCTACATACAGTACGGCAACACCTCCGGAGAGTTTGGCTAAACGCTCCTGCAGTTTCTCACGGTCATAATCAGAAGTGGTCGTTTCGATCTGAGCTTTGATCTGGTTGATACGGGCCTGGATCTGTTCTTCATCTCCTTTTCCGTTTACAACAGTAGTATTGTCTTTATCTACAGTGATCTTCTCACAACTTCCCAGGTGTTCGAGATCAGTTCCCTCCAGGTTGTATCCTTTTTCTTCGGAGATAACCACACCTCCTGTCAGGATAGCGATGTCTTCCAACATAGCTTTACGGCGATCACCAAAGCCAGGAGCTTTAACAGCTACTACTTTCAATCCTCCGCGAAGACGGTTAACCACCAATACACCAAGTGCCTGGCTTTCGATGTCTTCTGCAATGATCAATAAAGGACGACCTGAACCGGCAGCTTTTTCCAGAATTGGAATCAGCGGCTGCATATTGGAGATCTTTTTATCGTGGATAAGGATGAGTGGGTTCTCATATTCAGTAATCATGTTCTCCGCATCAGTTACGAAATATGGAGACAGATAACCTCTGTCAAACTGCATACCAACCACTTCATCCATATAAGTATCTGTACCGCGAGCTTCTTCAACGGTAATTACACCGTCTTTACTCACGCGCTTCATAGCATCTGCGATCAACGCACCGATCTCGTGATCGTTATTGGCAGAAATGGAAGCCACCTGCTTGATCTTTTCAAAATCGTCTCCGATGATCTCTGTATTGGCAGCAAGTTCTTTAACAACTGCCTTAACTGCTTTGTCCATTCCGCGTTTTAGATCCATTGGGTTGGCCCCGGCAGTTACGTTTTTCAATCCTGCGTTAACCATTGCCTGCGCAAGAACGGTCGCCGTAGTGGTACCGTCACCTGCAATATCGGCAGTTTTGGAAGCCACTTCTTTCATCATCTGTGCTCCCATGTTCTCAACAGCATCCTCCAATTCAACTTCTTTCGCAACACTCACACCATCTTTGGTCACCTGAGGAGCTCCGAAACTTTTCTGGATAACAACATTACGGCCTTTTGGCCCCAGGGTTACTTTTACGGCGTTGGCAAGGGCGTCAACACCAGCACGCAGTTTTTCACGTGCATCTCTATCAAAGCTAATATCTTTAGCCATAGCTGGATTTGTTTTTTTAGTTTTAAAAAATCGATTCGGACCGATAGGTTTTGTGAAAAAGATCTCTTTGAATATTCGGTTTCACTGGCCGGTCCTAAAATTTATAACATTAAGCAACAGAAAATTAATCGAGAATGACCAAGACGTCATCTTCTCTCATAATGAGGTATTCGTTTCCTTCATGTTGCATCTCTTGTCCTGCATATTTTCCATAAAGTACAATATCTCCTACTTTAACAGTCATAGCAAACCCGCCTTTACCGGGACCTACGGCGACTACTTCGCCTCTCTGTGGTTTTTCTTTTGCAGTATCAGGGATTATGATACCACCGCTGGTTTTTTCTTCTGCCGGAGCAGGTTTAATAACAACTCGGTCGTTAATTGGCCTCATAATTAAGTAAATATAATTTTAGGTTAAACATTAAATTTTTTCATACAGTCCTGAAATATTCCAGCACTGAAAGTTTGGCGAAAATCGCACTTCTCTTTATCTGCGAATTGTGTGCCAAAGGGCAGATACTGACATATTTGCAGCCATTGATTAATCTATTAAAAATATAAGCGTAAAATTTGACTGCATTATTGACAAATTGACGGTTTTCAGCAATACTATTTTTCGAAAAAATAGTATTGCTCGTATTTGCAACGAAAAAAGACCCGGCTGTTATAACAACCGGGTCTTTTTTTATTTGGCATTACCAATCCTTAGAACAACATTCCCAATGACTGAGAAGCAGCCTTACTGGAATCTACGATCAAAGTAGTGATAATACAAAGTGCGAACATCGCAATCGCGAGGTACCATGTGAGTTTTTCAATGAAGTCTGTAGATTTTGACGCACCAAACATCTGATTGGCAGAAGAACCTCCAAATGTCGAGTCAACTCCTCCTCCTTTCGGATTCTGAACCAAAACTACGAGCATCAACAGTAAACAAACAATGGCGGTCAAAACAGTTAAAGTCGTCAGCATTTTATTATAGATTTTTTAGATTTTCAATTTTCGCTGCAAAGTAAGCGCTTTTTTCCGGAAAAGTCAAAATTAATTGCTCATACATTTTAATGGCCTGATCATGCAACCCCTGTTTTTCAAGGATGAGTGCCAGGGTTTCGGAAGCTACCCTACTCTGAGATTTAATACTCTTGGAGGCTATCTCAGTAACCTCCTTTTTAGTAGTCTTGCTTTTGGTTATTGGTTTTTCCGTATCTTTTTCAGTTTCCGGTTCAGGTTCTTCAGCTATTTCCTCCTGCTTCGGCTCCGTCACTTCCCCTGTTGGTTCAGGCTCTTCCACCTCTCCTTCCTGGTCTTTGGAGTCGAGCTGATCTGCCTCAAATTCTTCCACGTCATCCTCCGGTTCTTCACTAATTTGTTCAGGCGAAGGGTATTCTTCCTCTGGCTGACTCTCTCCGGGCAGGAAATTTTTCAGGGTTTCAGACAAATCAGAGATTTCCCGGATCTCATCCCCGGAAATATCTTCTGCCTGTTGCTCGTGTTCAATAACGTCTTCAATAATAGCATTCAGGGCATTCATCGTTGCCAAAAGATCATCGGAAAGTGGCTCAGCCTTGTCTTGTTCAGTTAGTTCAGGTGCTTTTTCCTGATTACCCTCCACGGATGGTTGTGATTCGGGCTCAATATGCTCATCTGTTTCGGAAGATGGTTCATGAGGTAATTCGAGTTCAAGATGCAACTCCTCCTCCACTTCACTTTCCTTATCCAGAAGAATTACATCACTGGCCAATTCTTTCTCAAGACTCGAAAGCTCTTTCAGTTCCAGAACATCTTCCTCCTTAAGTACCTGTTGTGACTCAACAAATTCCAGCTCGGGATTTTGTAATAATCTGAATAAGTAATCCCGGTTAATGCTGTAAGTCGCTGCCATGGCCAGGTTCTTATCGTAATCCTTATGATTATCGAGTTTACTTTTCAGCAACAACAACAAATGCAGGTTGGGACTGTACGGATATTCCAATACAATCGTCTTCAACTCTTCATAGGAGAGTTGATGCAACATCGACGGTGTTTTGATATATGTTAAAAAGCTTCCAGCGTTCATGCCCTGCTGTTTAGGAGGTGCAAGATACGAAATATAATACTTCAATGCGAGAATGATTCCATGGTGGAATGATTGAAGGCAAGAGTATTTCTTTTATGGAGAAAAAATTATTTTTGAGTTTTCAACAAAAATTCCAATGACAGCAAAACAGCTTTTTGATATTGAATCCGGATCGACGCGATGGCTCGTGTGGGCCACGCTTGGGGTTTTGCTGATCTTCTCGATTGTTTATTTTGAGGAGCGAACGCTGATCATGGATGCGGCCTATCAGGGATTTTCGATTTTGCGGAAAGATGCTTTTTCGATCCAGGTGAACCGGTTTGGTGCGGCATTTGTACAGGCATTTCCTTTGTTGTCAGCTCGGATAGGTTTGCCCTTACAAGCTACGCTATGGCTTTATTCCCTCTCCTTTGTTTTAGAGCCCATCATCTGCGTTTTGATCCTGTGGTTTGGGATTAAACACAAGCGGATGGGACTTGGGATAGTATTGTTCCTGACACTGTTGGTGAGCCATACTTTTTATTGGGCCCAATCAGAATTACTTCAGGCTATTATATTACTACTTTTCTTTTTTGGGATGACCATGAAATGGATGCCATTGAAGCCAAAACATTTTTTGATTTTGCTGCCTTTGCTTCCGGTCATCGTTTTTCTGCACCCATTGATATTTATACCTTTTCTTTTCATTTGGATTTTCCTTTTGTGGTCAAAGGAATTCCCTAAAAATCGTTGGTATTATCTGCTTTTAGGTGCTTTTTTAATAATACTTGCCTATAAACATCTATTGGTACCGACCAAACCATATGATGCCTCCAGTTATAAAATGGCGCAGGGAATCCTGGAACATTTTGAAAACCTGTTCAGCATTACCAGCACGAAAAATATGATCAATTATTTCCTGACTGATTATTTTTTCATTTTCCCTTTATGGGGCCTGATTTCATGGTTTTATTTAAAAAAGCGCAGCTGGAAAAAACATATATTATTCCAGGCTTTTTTCTGGGGGTACATCCTGCTCATTAATTTATCTTACGCCAGGGGTTTACATCAATACCATGCAGAAAGCTTTTACCGTATTTTAGTGGTTTTTCTGGTCCTGCCATTATTATATGATCTCTGGAAAGACCAGACTTATCGAAAGGTCCTCATAATTGTCTTGCCAATAATAGTTTTTATAAGGATCGTGAATATTTCACAGCGACACCATGTATATGAACAAAGGGTCAGCTGGCATAGGGAGTTACTCGAAAAGACCAGTCAACATCCCGGAAAGGAAATTGACCTTATTTGAAAAAGATGCCCCGGTTAACAAACCAGATATCACCTGGGCCACACCATTTGTGACTTCCTTAATCTCAACACTTGATGATCCTGGAAATTCGAAGACCATCCTGATGACCAAAGAAAACAATTCGGTTTACAAACAATATCAGGATAGTCGTGACGTATTTATCGGTCCCTTTGAAGGATGGAAATTTGTAGATTTTAATGATCCCTATTTCCATTTTGACACTACCACTGTTTATCGCCTGTTGGAAAAAGAGGATTTGTATTAATTTTTTGTAAATTTGAATAAGCCAAAAAAACAACTATGGATTTTATTACCCTTTCAAAAGGTATAGTCAGCACCCTGCTGCCATTTCTCAAAAAAAGTAAATCGGTTGAAAAGATTACCAATGACATCAAAGATGCTGCAGATACTTCTCTTTCGGAACTTTGGAATAAGGTGAAACCCATTTTCATTGAAGAATTTGAAGAAGCGCCGGATCAACTTTCCGTAGATGTGGAAGAAGAAGCTGCCGTAGGTCATGTACTTAAAAAAACGCTGAGAAAAGATGAGGAATTTGCCAAAGAATTGTCCTCTATCCTGGATAAAATCAGTCCCTCCATCACCAATATCGTGAAGGACAGCAAAAATGTTGTTCAGGGAAATATCTCTGCCGGAGGTAATGTCGAAATCGGTGACCGTACGGATAACAGCCAACACATAGGAGGAGACAATTACAACATCCAGGGCAACCAGGGAACTGTACAGATTGCTGACACCATCAATATTAACCACTATCACGCTCCCTCGCCAGGACAAGGACAGGTTGCGCCAAACCAAAGGAATGAAATTAATGCAAAGGATTGAGGACATCAAGGGCTATGATAAGCAAAAACAGAATCAAACAAGCCATAGAAAAACTGCTATCCACCACTCAAAATATGGACAGCGATTCTCATAACAGTGCCATTTTATTAGCCAGCCGTTGGAATAGCCTGCAAAGTGATAAACATGCTGGTCTGATAGATGCTCAATCTGCAATGGTTTCTCAAAATCAAATCAAGGCCTCTTTACTTTACACGCTTGAAGAATTAGAATAAACATCAATGGATTAAAGGACAAGTTCCTACTGCTTTCAGGACTGACAGCTGAGTAAATCAGTATGCGCAAAACCCAAATTTGTATAGAAAGGTTTATGCCTGATTCGTTCAGAATTTACTTACCTTTGCGGAAATTTTGAAAAACGATCATGGAAAAATTGTACGATATATACGGCATTGGAAATGCTTTGGTAGATATGGAATTTGAGGTAACGGAGGAATTCCTGTATTCACATGGAGTGGAAAAAGGGGTAATGACATTGGTTGAAGAAAATCGCCAGAATGAATTGATCATGGCATTGAGCAAGCATGTCACCAAAAAGCAAAGTGGCGGATCTGCAGCTAATACCTTGATCGCTGCCAGCCAGTTTGGTAGTAAATGTTATTATTCCTGTAAGGTTGCTCAGGATGAAATGGGTGATTTTTACATGAATGACCTGGGAGAGGCACAGGTAAAAACTAACCTCAACGGCATGCCACGCACAACAGGTATTACCGGAAAATGCCTGGTAATGATCACCCCTGATGCGGATCGTACGATGAATACCTTTTTGGGCATCACCTCTGAATTTTCTGAAAGGGAATTGGATGAAGAAGCACTGAAAGCTTCCAAATACCTATACATTGAAGGCTACCTGATCACTTCTGAAGGTGGACGTCGCGCCATGAAACGCGCGAAAAAAGTCGCGGAAAGATATGGCATCAAAACTGCCCTCACCTTTTCAGATCCTAACATGGTTAAATTCTTCAGGGATGAAATGGATGAAGTGATCGGTGCCAGCGTCGATCTGCTGTTCTGCAATGAAGACGAGGCCCTGACCTATACACAAACTGATGATATCAATGTTGCCCGTGAAGAATTGAAAAAAGTGGCCAGAAGATTTGCCATCACCCAGGGGAAAAACGGAGCATTGATCTTTGATGGCGATACTTTTATCGACATAGAACCTTTCCCGGTAAAAGCTATTGATACCAATGGTGCCGGCGATATGTTCGCAGGTGCATATCTTTACGGATTGACAAATGGACACAGTCATGCTGAGTCCGGCAAGATTGCCAGTTTAGCATCATCGAGAGTAGTGGCACAATTTGGGCCAAGACTGGATAATGGTGCGGCAAAAAGGATTCTTGAGGAGATTTATTTATAGCAATACTATTTTTTGAAAAAATAGTATTGCTTCAAATCAATCCTGTCTACGGATACACTCCACTTCTATTTCGTCACCCAGACAAGGGTTTTCCATGGGGCTCCATTCCAGGAAAACGGGCAGTGGATATTCATCTATCCCAAGGCTTAATTGGAAGTCAGTCGGCAAATCCATTGCCCTAAGCGTATCGTTTCCGATCTCAATGAACCAGCCGCCACAACAGGCACACTCCCTATAATCTATACCAAGGACAACAGCTTCTTCCGAACAATAACATGGTTCGAAATCATCGTCGTCATCGCAGGCTGTAAAACAGGTTACCGCTAAAACACAGACCGTAAAAAAGAAAAATAACTTTTTCATAATCACTTTATTATGAAAGACATTAGGTTTGGAACAGAAGGTTGGAGACAAGAAATATTATTTCTACTAAAACCCCGTTCTCAACAACCACCTCGCTGCCTTCAATGTGCATTTTTGATAATGACTATAAGCTTTTGCTGCCCGGTTCCTGATCTGCTCATCCGTTTCATCGATAACCCATCCGTCCAATGCCCATTCCAGGGTATAGGCTTCCGGAGCCATTAATCCGTTGGTCCATAAGAGCGGGTGAGCACCAGCGGCGCGAATATGTGGAGTGAAATATTCTTTGCTGTAGCAGGCCAGAATGATGGTCTCTCTGAAGAAACTATTTGCAGGAGATAAGTCCAGATCAACATCAAAATCCATCAAACCATCATGACCTATATAAACCATCAAATCAGATTTACCGCCAAACTCAGTGGAAACTCCTTCAACTTCAATGTCTATTTCCAGGTGACCGCTGGCGGCCTTTAGAAAATCTTCCGTCGCCATTCTGATCTGTTCGCCGTCGTAAGCATCAGCCAGGAGATAAACAGGCTCCGTATTGTGCTTAAACAAAATACGTTCTAAAATCCCACTAGCGGGATTTTTTTGTTCCATTACCAATTTCCAATCACCACTTTTCTTTGAAAAATAAGTTTTTAACCCATATCCGGCTCCCCAGTAAAGATTATTGAAAGGGTCTTTTCCATTGCCGATTTTCTCCGGGACGGGCACGATGCCCTGATGGACATTATCACATAAAGCGACAAAAACATGGATGCCACGAGGAGATTGGGCAGAGAGGTCAATAAAAAGAAACAAGAGGAAAATCGTAAAATAAAGTGTTGTTTTCATACTTTCATAACGCCAGATATTCTGAATGGAACACTTTGTCAGTCAGGCAGATCCGATCTTCTTTTTTTTACCAATAGTGAAAAAGACAAAACGATCAACAATACAAACCCCAAGGTAATCCCCAAAGTAAAATAACTCGTAATTGCCGACCGCTCAAAAAAAGCTATTCCGCCAAGAATAAGGGTTATTGCTGCGAAACCACCGCAAAAACCTTTCCTATCCACCCATGTTTCCATGTGATAAATGAAAGACCTGCCAGGGTGATCGAAATGCACCCCCATTTTAGCCAGGTGAATAGCGAAAGGTCAAATAAATGGCCCTCCAAATATCCCCCTTCAAGATTTTGGGAGATAAAAACCAACTGCTTGTTTTCATATGCATCGGCTACAGAGGCAACAATGGCGAAAAAAATTAGCAGGTAGAAAAAGTTATTCCGGGTCACTTTGGCCGCCATCCAGGACCAAGTCGCCAGGAATAAACCATAAACCACCAGGTAAATAGTATCAACTTTGTGGCCGGTTATCATCGACTGAACCAAAGCGTCTTGTTCCGGACCAGCCGATCCGAAAAATTTATGTACTTCAGCCGGGGTTTGTAAAAATTCAAAGGCAATTATTGGCGATGTAAACCCTTCCGGCATCCAGGGGACTTCGGTTGGGAAAATGGATCGGAGGATCAGGCTGACGACTATGATGCCTAATCCTAGAATGGCAATCAGGATCTTTAATTTACGGTTGTTGGCAGTTTTGGAATCTGGCATATTTTTTCAGGTTTTACCGCAAGGGGCGCAAAGGTTCGCAAGGAACGCAAGGAAAGACATTTTGAAAATTAAATTTCCTCTACCCTTTCAACGTATTCGATATTACGTTCTTTTAAGCGAGCCAGAATGAAATCAACACATTTCGGATCCTTACCGATGAATTCAGGGACAAATACGCCTTTTTCGGTAAATAAGCCCGCTGAAAACATCCTTACGGCAGCAGTGGCGGCATAACCGGTGGTTCTTGCCATAGAATGGGTTTTGGTTTTTGGATCAAATTCGTCATACAGATCATAAGTATATCGCATCCGTTTACCGTCTTTGATCCCTTCGATGATGACTTGCATAATGGTCAGTTCCGGTTCCTCGGTTCCCAGTTCCCATTTTGGGAAAAGCAATTTTGCTGTCAGATCGATCGGACGGACCTTTTGTCCCTTAACCTCCACCGCGTCCTGGTTAAAGAAGCCGGTTTCCCTGAAGACCTTCATCATGGCAGCATGACCTGGATAACGAAGCGTTTTTTCCACCATATCGGGCGCATCAATGGTATATACCAGCGATCTCAATCCATCACTATTGAAAGCTTCCAGGGTTCCGACAGCATCAAAAGTTAATAATTCCACTGCTGAAAGGGCTTCCTTGATAACTTCCCTGCCGTTCTCAACCACTCTGGCCGGACGAGTATACTCCTCGATCACATCAATAGGTGAAAATGGCGCTTTGTATTCAAAGGGCCAGGTCCTAGTTTTAGGCAAACCACCAACGTAAATGCGGACCTTTTCCGTCTGCTCCATCATATTACTTACATGGCCGATCAGCACATTACTCATACCTGGAGCAACTCCCATATCGCAAATAGCAGTGACACCTTTCTGTTTGGCCAATTCGTCCAGCTCCATGACATCTTCCGGAGAAAAAGCGATCTCCACCACGTCCTTTCCTGCTTCAATAATCGTCCTGAGGGTCTCAAAACCCATGAACCCGGGCACTGCATTGATCACCAGGTCAAAATCCTTGATCAGTTGAGTCAGGTCAGCTTTTTCGGAAAGGTCCTGACAAACCGTTTTTATCCCTGATTCAGGATCAATTCTATCTAGGTTTTCCTGACGGATATCGGCAATGGTCACCTCAAATTCGGGAGCAAGATCTATAGCCATCGGACGCCCAACCAGGCCAGCCCCAAGTACAATTATTTTCATGAAAGTTAATTTCTGTTTATAATTTGGTAAATGTAAAAACTTTGCTTCTAAAAACAACACTCCATTCGGGGACTTCCGTTTTATTGCTTACTTTTGCCGCAAAACAAAAAAGATGGAAGTGAAAAAGATCTCTATAGGTTGCGACCATGCCGGATTTGCACATAAGGACGCAATCAAGAAACTACTCTCCTCGCTTGACATTGAAATTACCGATTACGGAACCAATTCCCCCGATTCGGTTGATTATCCGGATTTTATCCACCCTGTGGCAGCAGATGTTGAAGGTAATAAAGCAGACCTGGGTATAATTTTGTGTGGCAGCGGAAACGGCGCCGCCATGACTGCCAATAAACATCAGGGGATCCGAGCAGCTTTGTGCTGGCAAAATGATCTGGCTTCACTGGCCAGGCAGCACAACGACGCTAATATACTTTCCATCCCTGTTAGATTTGTCAGCGAAGACACTGCACTGCAAATGGTAAAGGTCTTTATTTCCACTGAATTCGAGGGTGGCAGACACCAAAGAAGAGTAGATAAGATCAGTTGTGGATGAACCAATTTTAATTAAATTTTGAGGTTCTTCATCCAAAGTCCGATACCATTTAATTGGCAACATAAATTTGACGTCTTAGTTGAGTAAAAATTCTACCAAACTCCCTATCTTCGGCCTTTAATTTTTTGGCTAAATGAAGTCAAAATTCCAAATAATAAATAGCGAAAAACAGTTACTATGTACATTGCAATGATTATAATCTTCGTGATCGGTTACGCAGCCATCGCGTTGGAACATCCCTTGAAAATTGACAAATCAGCCTCAGCGCTGCTTACAGGGGTTTTAGTATGGACAGCCTTGGTCATCGGCGGTGATGCCATCCTGGGTGGGCACGGTGTTGAGGATATTACCCACCATATCGATCATGAGATTCTCCATCACCTGAGTGAAATCGGAAGTATTCTCTTCTTCCTGCTTGGGGCCATGACCATCGTGGAATTAATCGATGCCCACGAAGGATTCAGTGTGGTTACCGATAAGATCAAAACCACGAACAAGGTAAAATTGATGTGGATCCTGACCATCCTTACCTTTTTCTTCTCCGCAGCTTTGGACAACCTGACCACTTCTATTGTAATGGCAGCAGTACTGAAAAAACTTATCGGAAATAAAAAAGATCTCTGGTTTTTTGCCGGAATGATTATCATAGCGGCCAATGCGGGTGGCGCCTGGTCCCCAATTGGTGACGTTACCACTATTATGCTTTGGATTGGCGGTCAGCTTACTGCAGCTAATGTTATCAAGATGGTATTCTTACCTAGTTTGGCTGCCCTTTTGGCTCCATTGATCTTTGTTTCTTTTACTTACAAAGGCAACGTGGAACGTCCCGCAACAGAAGAGTTTTCCCGCAGCCACGACCCTATCCCCAACTGGGAGCGTAACCTGATATTCTTCCTGGGTGTTGGTATGTTATTGTTTGTTCCTGTATTCAAAACAGTGACCCACCTGCCTCCTTTTATGGGTATTTTATTAGGCTTAGGTGTTCTCTGGCTTGTAACGGAAATTATCCACAGGTCCAAGAACAAACACCATTACCACCACCTGACCGTAGTAGGTACGTTGAGAGAAGTAGATGTGCCAAGTGTACTGTTCTTCCTTGGTATCCTGCTTGCCGTAGCCGGATTGCAAACGGCAGGTCACCTGGAACAATTGGCAACTGCGCTGGATAACACCTTCGGTAACATCTATGTGATCAACATCCTGATCGGTATACTTTCTGCTATCGTTGATAACGTACCACTGGTGGCCGGTGCCATGGGTATGTATGATTTTGCTACCTACCCGGTTGATGATAAATTCTGGGAATTGCTCGCATACTGTGCCGGAACAGGTGGTAGTATTCTCATCATTGGTTCAGCTGCAGGTGTTGCGGTTATGGGGATCCTGAAAATTGATTTCATCTGGTACCTCAAACGTATTTCCTTGTTGGCTGCTTTAGGTTATTTCGCCGGTGTTGGCGTTTATTACCTGATGCACGGATAAAATGAAGTTTACAGCCTACAAGTTACTGCTTGCTTGAATATACCTCAGGAATCCAGTAACTTGTAGCCTGTAATCATATACCGGAATATGCAAGGCGATATACCTTCCAGAAAAAAGATCGGATTTAAAGTTAGTGATGAGTTCAGAACCTATCTGGAACGACATAACCGCTATGTCCCGCTTCCTGTTGAATATGAAGATCTGGCCCGCTATATGAGTTCACTGCCTTTGCTTGACGTAAATGGTAATGACACCCTGTGGGAAACAGTTTATTATCCCGAAACGGATATGCAGGAATTAAACCGGGCTCTCACAGAAATCTATGCTTTTCTGAAAACAGACGGAGATATCGAGGTCCAGGAACACCTTTCTGTAGCCCGGATAGATTTCTGTAGCTTTGGAAACACCCACCCTTTTCGCGTCAGGATCGTTAACAAGCTGAATGACAATTACGATCACTTCTATGTAAAAAAAGCTGATGCTTCCAGGATCTATGGCCTCGAACTGGAAAACTTGCTTTCCCCGAACTATCTCCGGTATCTCGTATTTAAGGACACCATGATCGAAGAACATGTTTCCGGCATCCCTGGTGATGATTTCATCAAAAAAAACCTGAATACTTCAGAATTCAACCAGATCAGGATAGCCAAGGAATTTGTCAAATTCAATGAACGTTGTTTTGTGAGGTTACTGGGTGATATGAGATCCTACAATTACGTGGTGGATATTACTCCTGACATCGACGGAAATCAATACAGGCTCAGGGCCATCGACTTTGACCAGCAAAGCTACGAAGGCAGAAAGAGTTTTTATCTGCCTCAGTTTTTTAAAGAAAATAACCCGATTATCTTCCTGGGCATTAAACATATGTCTCCGGAAACGGTTCGCCAGTACCAGCTGGAGGAACGAAGCCTGATCGCTTTCAGGATAAAAACCTCTCAAAAGAGGGTGCGAAACCTGCTCAATATTATGGCCAAAGATGACATTTCGTTCCCTAAAAAAGTGGAGCAGCTAAGGGGTGAAATGGCCTACCATCACAAAACGGACAAATTTGACCAATGTGAAACAATGGGGCAGATACTGCTGGTCAATTTGCAACTACTACTCAAAAAAGATTTCCGTCAAAGTATCGGTGAGATTGAGTTGGGGAATGCGTAAACAGACGGCAGTCTTCAGTCCGCAGTCTTCAGTCGGCAGTTGGCAAATTTGATTGGGGAGGTTTATTTTCCGAATAAACGTTCTTCGACCAGTTCGCAGATGACATGGCCTACCATGATATGGCATTCCTGAATACGAGGCGTAATGGTGGAAGGGATATTGATCAGGTAATCACAGTATTCCCGAAGTTTGCCGCCGGATGCTCCGGTCATGGCAACTACCTTCATACCGATTTTTTGGGCATCCTCGGCGGCTTTTAAAACATTAGGGGAATTTCCTGATGTTGACAAGGCAAAAAGGATATCTCCCGGCCTGCCGGCAGCTCTAACCATTCTGGCGTAAGCCTCTTCAAAGCTGTAATCATTAGCCATTGCGGTGAGAAAGGAAGTATTGACGTGCAGTGCTTCAGCAAATAATGGTTCTCTGTCAATGAAAAACCTGCCCGACAATTCTCCGGCAATATGCTGAGCATCTGCAGCACTTCCTCCGTTGCCGCAAAATAGGATTTTACCTTTCATTTGAAATGTTTCCAGGCAGGCTCCTACCACTTTTTCCATAACCTTTAGCAGATTTTGATCAGACAAAACGGTTTGCTTGGTACGGATAGATTCAGAGATGATGGATTCCATTTTTTCTTTCATGCCACAAATATAAGCGGGATTTGACCGGGATTAACAGGATTTGACCACGATTGCCGGGATTAAGCTAGGATTAAACCAAGATTATCAGGATTAAAGAAATACTATTTTTTTTAGAAAAATAGTATTTCATGTTTACACTAACATACCCGCAACTGTAGCGGTAAGGAAACAAGCAATGGTTCCTCCAATAAGTGCCTTAACCCCCAGCTCCGTAAGGTTTTTACGCTGCCCGGGAGCAATGGCGCTGATACCTCCGATCTGAATGCCTATGGAGCCGAAATTGGCAAATCCACACAAGGCATAGGTTGTTATGACCAGTGATTTTTGGCTCATGGATGTTTTCAAGCCTTCCAGATTAGCGTAAGCTACGAATTCATTGATGGTCGTCTTGGTACCCAATAATTGCCCAACGACCATAAGGTCTGCACTTTCCACACCAATGAGCCAGGCGACCGGCGCGAATAAAACACCCAGGATAAATTCAAGATTGAAGCCTTCGTATTGAGTGGAAGTAATGTCAGAAACCCAGCCATTAAGTCCCGTCCATGCACCCAGCATATCCTGAAGCAGGTAATTTACCAGGGCCACAAAAGCGATAAAAACGAGTAACATGGCTCCTACGTTCACTGCCAGTTTAACACCATCAGTTGTTCCCGTGGAAATAGCATCCAGAATATTATTTCCGGCATCCTGTCGTGGGATATCCAGCTTTTGGTGCTCAAGGTCTATCTCTCTGGTTTCCGGGAATAACATCTTGGCTGCTACGATAGCAGCAGGTGCAGATATGATGGAGGCCGTAAGCAAGTGAGTGGCGAACATTTGTTTGGCCACTGGGTCATCACCACCAAGGAACCCCACATAGGCTGCAAAAACACTCCCTGCTATGGTTGCCATACCACCTGTCATCAGGCACAGTATTTCTGACCTTGACATTCCTTCCAGATAAGGTTTTACTACCAGCGGAGCCTCCGTCTGTCCAATAAAAACATTGGCAGCTGCCGCAAGACTCTCTGCACCGGTAAGCCCCATTAAACGGGTCATCACCCAGGCAAAACCTTTGATAATCAACTGCAAAATTCCCAGGTAATATAAAAGGGAAGACAAAGCCGAAAAGAATATTATGGTCGGTAACACCTTGAAAATGAATACATAACCAATAGTGAATGGCTCCCCTGAAGCACCATCTACTATCTGGGCAACAGCAGGCCAGTTACCCAAAACAAACTCGGCACCGGCATTCGTAAAATCAAGGACCACAACAAAGAATCGGGCAATGGCATCAAAAATGATCCTCACAAAAGGAATCTTCAAAATGGCAAAAGCCAGAACCACCTGCATCGTGATTCCGATACCTACCAATTTCCAATTGATATTTTTACGGTTACTACTCAGGAGGTAGCAAATACCAATAAAAAACGCCATACCAATCCCGCCACGAAGAATGCCCATTAATGTGTCCATTGAATTTCTTTTTTAATAAGGGCTTAGGAAAATAATAACCTTCCCACCTGATGACTTCTTTTTCCCTTTTGCTGCGTTAAAATTTTTCAACGTAGCTTTGGCTATGCTGAAAAATTTTGCCTTGCCAAAGAAAAAAACAACTTCATCATTTTGAGTAGGTTATTAATTGCCTAACCCCTAAGCTCCGGAAATAATCTGCCCGCCTCAAATCCAAACCGGGATAAAAGTAGTAAAAATTTACAATTATTTCCCCGTCATGAAAAAGTTGTCTTAGAACCTTCCAAAATAATAAAACAATTTCCAAAATTGAGAAAACGTTCTGGGGTTTGTCCTATCTTTGATTCATCTAACATCATTTTTGATATACCTTTTTTATTGAATGACATATGAAACCAAAATATCATATTATTAACGGAGAGCTCCTCACAACAGAAAATGCAAATCTGCATATAACAGACCTGGCCATTTTGCGAGGATATGGCATTTTTGATTTTTTCAGGATCAGACATGGAAAAGCCATCTTTATCGAACACCACCTGGAAAGATTTTTCAGATCTGCAGGAATTATGAATATGAAAGTGCCATATTCAGATGTTGAAATCAGAAATATGATCGACCTGCTGGCAGAAAAAAACGAACTGGATAAATTCAGCATTCGCTTACAACTAACAGGTGGGTATGCTCCTGATGCTCTGACTCCGAATAAACCAAATATGTTTTTGCTCTCACAGCCATTTCCTGTTGTTCCTGATGAGTACCGGACAAACGGTGTGCATGTTTTGACGCATCAGTATCAAAGGGAATTCCCGGAGGCCAAAACCATTAATTACCTGACTGGTCTTCATATCGTTCCAACCTTGCGGGAAAAGGGTGCTCAGGAAGTATTGTATCATGATGGAACCTATATCCGGGAGTCTGACCGATCCAACTTCTTCATTATTAATCAGGATGGAGTTTTGGTCACACCCAAAGACAAAATTCTATGGGGAGTAACCAGAAAAATAACACTTCAGATTGCACCGGATATCATAAAAACGGAAGAAAGAGAAGTCACTCTTGAAGAATTATACAGTGCCAAAGAAATGTTCCTTGCCAGTTCGACCAAATCCATACTTCCTGTAACGAAACTCGACGGCAAGGAAGTAGGAAACGGAAAGCCGGGGCCGGTTACCATGCAATTGGTGGAATTGTTTCAGAGGTATCTGGATGATTATTTGGGGAATGAGTAAAGGCGTTAATGAGGGAATACCTGAACCTGAGAGATGAGAATTAATTAACTCCTCCTGGTAATCCTACTAACCAAAACATCAATATGTTTTAACCACAGAGGCTGCCTTGTACCAAGAGTTCAAAGCAAAAGGGGAGACACAGGGCACTCAGAGATTTCCCTGAATCTAAAAAATCTAATCTTGCAAATACTTGGCCAATTTCAGGAGTCCTGAAACAGGAATCCCGAACTCTGATCAACATCAAAATCCGGGACTCCTATCGATTTTAAATTCGTTTTCTACGATTAGCCAATCGCCTCAACAATGGCTTCAGCAGTAATACCGAATTCTTTATACAATGTTTTATAAGGAGCTGATGCACCGAAATGATCCAGTCCGATGATTTTTCCGTCCGTACCAACGTATTTATACCAGGAACCTGTAGAGCCAGCTTCGATGGCCAAACGGTTGGTAATTGATTTTGGCAGCACCGAAGCTTTGTAAGCCTCATCCTGTGCATCAAAAACATCCGTTGATGGCATGGACACCACTCTTACCTTAACTCCTTTTTCATTCAGTTGTGCCTTGGCATTCAAAGCGATTTCCACTTCAGATCCGGTAGCGATGATAATGCGGTCGAAACCTTCATCTTCTGTCAACACATATCCACCCTTTTGAGCATTATCAACCGTGGCATATACACCTGAATTTCTATCAACTGTTGGTAATCCCTGACGGGTAAGTACCAGGGTGGTAGGACCGTCCTTGCGCTTTAATGCCATTTTCCAGGCTTCCGATGTTTCATTGGCATCCATCGGACGAATGACAGACATATTTGGCATCACCCTGAGGGAAGCCAGATGTTCAATAGGCTGGTGGGTAGGTCCGTCCTCTCCCAACCCAATACTATCGTGGGTCATCACATAGATACAAGGAATGCCCATCAATGCAGCCAATCTCATGGAAGGACGCATATAATCGGTAAATACAAAGAAAGTAGCTCCGTAATTGATCACACCGCCATGCAATTGCAAACCATTCATGATCGCTCCCATACCATGTTCACGAACTCCATAATGGATGTAACGGCCAGCTTTGTTATCCACGCCGAAAGAAGTTTCTCCCTTAGGATCCGTTTTATTGGAAGGCGTAAGGTCCGCAGATCCGCCAAGTAAGGCAGGAATACGGGGAGCGAGGTAATCGAGCACTTTTCCTGAAGCGGCTCTTGTAGCCATACCGGCACCGGCTTCGAATTCAGGAATATTTAAAGCATCTTCAGAAACTTCACCACTCAGGCAGGATTTGAAAGCCTCAGCCTTTTCAGGATTATCAGCTTCCCATGCAGCTCTTAGTGCATTCCATTCATACTCTTTGGATTTTCCTGAATCACCGATAGCTTTTGTGAAGGCAGCCACCTCGTCAGAGATAAAAAAGAATTTATCAGGTGATAATCCTAGGTTTTCTTTAGACAAAGCTACTTCATCGACTCCAAGAGGTTCACCGTGAGCCTTGGAAGTTCCTCCCCTGTTGGGACTTCCGAAACCAATAACGGTTTTACATGCGATGATGGAAGGCTTGTCGGTTTCTGCCTGAGCTGCTTCAATAGCTGCTTTTATTGCATCCACATCATGTCCGTCAATACGCTGTACATGCCAGTCATAAGCTTCATATCTTTTGAGCACATCTTCTGAAAATGATAAGTCGGTAGAACCATCGATGGTAATGCCGTTATCATCATACATAAGGACCAGCTTTCCTAACTTGTTATGCCCGGCAAAGGCAGATGCCTCGTGAGAGACACCTTCCTGCAGGTCTCCGTCGCCGGCAAAGATGTAGGTGAAATGATCAACCACCTTATGATTTTCCGAATTAAACCTTGCAGCCAGTGAGGCTTCAGCCAGGGCCATTCCTATCCCATTTCCAACACCCTGCCCCAGAGGCCCCGTAGTTGTTTCCACTCCCGGAGTTTCGTGGTATTCCGGGTGACCGGCAGTTTTACTGCCCCATTGTCTGAAATTCTTCAATTCATCCAGTGCAAGGTCATAGCCATAAAGGTGCAACAAACTGTAGATAAGCATACTCCCATGTCCTCCGGAAAGTACAAACCTGTCGCGGTTGAACCAATGTGGATTCGCCGGGTTAAAATTGAGGAAATCAGACCAAAGAACTGCAGCTACATCGGCCATACCCATTGGAAGTCCGGGGTGACCTGAGTTGGCTGCCTGAACACCATCCATCGAAAGTCCCCGGATGATATTGGCTGTTTTTTTCAGAATCTCTTTTTGCTGTGCTGAATACATGATTTAAGTGTTGTTTTTTTTCGGAAAAGGAGGGAAATAATTACAAGCGAAAGTAATTCTTATTCCCTAAGGTTCAAAACCAAATCTTATAAAATCCATTGTAAAAAAGCGCCTAATGTCCAAAGCGGCCTGCTCTGATACAATAATTAATTTTTCAATTGCTACGATTTACTTGGTTTTAAGATCAGGACAGTTTAATCTTTTTTTGTTTGAAAAGCCAAAAACTGTGAAGTTCCTACTTTCCCGGAAGCCGTTAGGTATGTTAATTTTACCGTAAATCCATCGGTTAACTTAGTATTTCCTTCTGCTTCGAGCAAAATACTGTAAATCTTGCCTTTATCAAGTTTATGACCTGCGATGGCATTTTTGACCCGAACATTTTGCCTGTCAATAATTTCCAATTTGGTAAGCGTAATCAGGTCCATGTTATTCTGGATTTTTAGAAAAGCATCCCGACCCAACGGAGCTATCTGAAAGGTGTGCAGCTGCAATCCCTGATTGGAATTTACCACAGGTTGTTTGACGACAGCTTTTTTGGGCCTCCTTGCCCGTTTTATCAACCAACGGAGCAATAACAGACCAACAAATCCACCGCCGACATAAGCCCATTGTTCTACCGTCATGGCCATGGCGTATTCGATGGCTTTGTCCAACCAGATGTTTACCTTATCAAGAAATTCATCCATATCTTTCAGATTGCAGCGACAAAATTAACATTTTGCCTGAGTAAAGCAGAACCCGTCGGCCAATTTATTTTTGATATTTGATAACGCCTCCAACCATCGTCATCTTTACTTCAGTAGATAAAATTTCTTCTTCCGTGCACTGAATAAGATCATTGGACAGTACTACAATATCTGCATATTTACCCGCCGTAAGGGACCCTTTTTCATTTTCTTCAAAAGCTGCATAGGCACAGGCCTGTGTATAGGAATAAATAGCCTCTTCTCTGGTCATACACTGTTCCGGGAAAAACTCGAAACCGGTGTCTATCCGCTTTCGGGTAACTGAAGCATAAAAACTCTCCAGGGGGTCTACATCTTCAACAGGAGCATCTGTACCATTGGTAACCACGGCACCATTGTCCAACAAAGATCTCCAGGGGTAGGCACCATACCTGGCTCTTTCATATCCCAGTCTTTTTTCAACAAAAGGAGCATCAGAAATACAATGAACTCCCTGCATGGAGGCAATTACTCCTAATTGCTTAAACCTTGGAATATCCAGCGTGTCCAGGTGCTGTGCATGTTCCATTCTCCAGCGTAGATCTTTTTTATCAGGGTTATTTTTAAAAATACCTTCCATCAAGTTTAAAATTTCCTGGTTGCCTCTGTCTCCAATGGCATGAACACATAGTTGCATATCATGCTCTAAGGCCAATCCGGCAATATTCTTTACCTCCTCGACGGGGGTTGTATTCTGACCTTCAAAATTGAGCTTATCATTATAACTACTTAAAAGCCAGGCTCCGTAAGCTCCCAAGGCTCCGTCAATTTCTGACTTAATAGCCCTGCAGGTGAAATATCCATCCCCAACATCTACAACGGGCAACCCATCCATATTATCCTTCATTTCATCATAGGAGTGGCGCAACATTGCCCACAGGCGCAAGTCAAATGCTCCATTTTCCGCCATGGCCTTGTATTTATCTATTTCCTCATAAGATGACCCGGCATCCTGAAAAGAGGTAATTCCCTTTTTTAAACACTCCTCCTGCGCAAGGTCAACGCCTTTACGCCAGACAGCATCCGTCTGATCCTGACTCAAAGATGCCAGATATTCACTATAGGCAGTCCGGATCAATCCCATGGCAGTTTCTTCAAAAACACCAATAGCTTCCCCCTGATTATCCCTGACTATCTCACCACCGGCCGGATTAGGCGTTTCAGGGCTGATACCTGCCAACTCCATCGCTTTTTTATTGGCAAAGAGTGAATGACCACTTGCGTGAATAAGGATCACTGGATTATTTGGAGAAATTTCACTGATACCATGATGATAAGGGTATCCCAACACTTCCCTCTCCAAAGGTTCGTCCCATTTTTCCTGGTGCCAGCCACGGCCAATTATCCACTCGCCTTTTTCGGTAGTTTTCACCTTATCTGCTACCTGACGGACAATTTCCCTCCAATTTTTGGACTTCAGGAAGTTCAGATTGATCAGACTTGCTCCAAGGCCGGAAAAATGGCCGTGCCCTTCAATAAATCCCGGCATGGCAAAAGCTCCTTCCAGATCAATAATTTCCGTGTTTTCGGCTTTATACTGATCGACGATCTCTGAGGATCCTACTTCCAGGATTATTCCATCTTTTATGGCCACCACCTCTGCTCGCGGTTTTTCCTCATCAACAGTGTAGAAATTACCATTGGTCAATATCAAATCGGCAAAAACTTGTTCAGGAGTATTCGAGCACCCTGCCAGAAAAATAATAATTGTAAAAACTGAAAAATACCTGGTTATCATGATGTGCGGTTTTTTGTAAAGATATTAGTTAAAGGTAAGAAATGTTAAAAAATGAAAAAATCCTCGAATTTTATGTCACGTTTTGGTTTCTCGTGGCTTTATATATATAGGGAAATCACAGTGAGGCCGTGACTCTGAGTCACGGCCTCACTGTGATTTCCAGACTTCCGAGGTTTTAGAAATCTTGGAGGTCTTCGACCGGTTTTGAAAACCTGAAATGAGTTTGTATGTTTGAATCTTGATAACAATCATCACAGGACTTTTATGTTCTGTTGGATCCAATTGACTCAAAACATTTAACATGCACACTATAAGAGTAAGACCTGCCCTTAAAGAAGATATGCCTGCTGTACATAAGCTGGTACGTCAATTAGCTGTTTTTGAAAAAGCAGAGGAGGAGTTCATTGCTACAGTAGAACAATATGAGCAGGATTTCGATGAAAAGGTTTTTGAAGCACTTGTGGCTGAGGTCAATGGTGAGATCAGGGGCATGGCGCTTTATTACCTCACCTACTCCACCTGGAAAGGAAAAATGCTTTATCTGGAGGATTTTGTCGTGGAAGAAAATTACCGGAGCCTTGGGGTTGGGCAGCTGCTATTCGACCGGGTAATTGAGGAAGGACGTAATAAACAATGCGTTCTGCTCAAATGGCAGGTTTTGGACTGGAATAAGGATGCGTTGCGTTTTTACGAGCGGAATAATGCTATAATTGAACAGGAATGGTGGACCGGCAAATTGTTTTTATAACCTCAAATCGCTGGTTTGAACCCGGGTTTTCTGATTATTGCCTGTAAAACTGACATTTACAAAAAGAATATTTGTAAAAACCGAAATAACTTAATAACTTTACATTAAAGGCCCGTAGATAATTCTCACAAATTTGCACTTCAATTGAGATCAGTTCAATTGGAGTTACTTTCAATTTTAATTTCATAGAATAACACCCGCCTCAGTAATAAATTGCTGGGCATTTAAGATATAGTGTTTCATAGTGTGAGGGGTAACCATTTCGGTGGTTGCTCCTTTTTCATTTTATCAAATCTATGTCTCCTGTTTTCAAGTCCATAAAGGTCAAAGAAAAAACCCGGACTGGAGGCATCCATATCCGGGTTTTTTATGTCAATCAGACCAAAGGTCTTCGATCCTATGATTAATCAAATAGGTTTTCGTAGCTACTGCCCCCTCCTTCTCTGGATCTTGTTTCCTTCACAGAAGTCGGACTATCCAGGTTCAGCGTATCTGACATTCTGGATTCACCTGACATCAACATCAGGGTGCTTTCATTTTCCCACTTCTCCAACATTTTCAACCCTTCTTCTTCAAAAACACCATTCTGAAGGTCAATTGTCTCCATAAAGTTGGCTGACATTTCCATAAAGTGTTCCATTTCTCCCACTTTATTCGCTACATCATCCGCGATTGCTTCCATAGCTGAATCAAACATAGCACGCTTATCAGGATCACCGGAAATGACACTCATGGCAGATTTCATAGCAGAATGGGAAGCTCTGATGGCTTTGCGCTCCTGCTCTTTCAACGCTACCTGATCCTTAGTGTCCTCCACCAGGATTTCTGAATTCTGGTGCATTTTGGTCAGAATTCTGTGCAGTATTTCCATTTTGTTGTGAAGCACAGAATACTTTTCATTACTATCCTTAAGTCTGGCAGCTTTTCTCGTAGCAAGCACCACCTGGCTGTCCATACCCTTGGCTTTAGCTGCACTGGCGAGCTTCATATTTTTATTTATCTCTGCCTCATTTTCCTGCATCAGGGTAGTCAATTTACGCATTTGCCCTTTGATCTTTCCGATCTGCTCACGCATTTTAACCAGATTCTTTTGCAGATCCTCGACATATGACTTCAAAATACCCACCGGATCAATCTGCACAAAAAGTCCGGTAACCCAACGCATAACACTTTTATACATGTACCACACCAGGTTTCTCATTTTAGGATCAAGAACCATATAAATAATGGCTCCTAAAGCGACCAATAAACCGGCCAGGTAAAGGGTATTGGCAAAGAAAGCCAAAATTGCGGCCATGTTTGTGGCAATTAAATACCCTCCTCCCAAAATCAAACCGGAAAGTACAACTAATCCAGTAACCCCTTCAGGGCGTTTCCAAAAAGATTTACTCTTTCCAGGATTTTCAAATTGAGGTGCGTCTGACATAATTTTATTATTTATTTATTTAGCTGGTAAATTAAATATATTTTTCGATGTTTTCAATATCCTGATCAATAGCATTCATGATGCTGTTAAGCGTGGTTTCAAAACCTTCACGAGTACCTTCGATCTTTTGCTTAGCTGCCTGGATCTCCGAATCCGCAGAATCGATGATTTTTTGGGCACTTTTAATCTTTTCCTTAAGCTCGACAATCTTGGCTTCGAAGGTGGTGATCTGCTTTTTCAACTTATTCACTTCAGTGATCTTTGACCCAACTCTCTGCTGAACCTGATTCTCCAGAGCCTTATCAAATTGTTTCTTTTCAGTGTCAAGTACTTTTTTATAATGGGTAGCCGTTTTCAATAATTTGGTCTTGGTTAAACCAACTGTTGAAGCTGTCGCAAAAGCTGATTTAAAAGCTACGTCTTCCGGAATATCCATTCCGGCCATGGTAGACAAAGATTGTTTGAACTCGATATAATCAAACCCGGGAAGGTTGTTTTTTTCAAGGGCAGTGGTCAAAAACTTCACACTTTTTTCATCTAATCCGTGGTGGTCACCGAAGATTCCCTCCAATTTTTTCTGCATACTGTTAATTGATTTAAAATATTGTATTTATTTGCCGTCCAAAGTAATGATTTTTACTCAAAACCTGCCCGAATTTTTCGATAATATTTGGTGTTTCTTGGAGGAATGGCGATTCAACAGCCTTTACAGTAACTTCTAATTCGTTCAAAGCCCTGGAGCATATTTGAAAATTTAGTCCACAATTTATTACCTCATATTATACATTGCTCCCATTCAGAGGGATAAATGGAAGGATGGATGACTCATTCCAGTTTTCCAATTTTCCAGCACCATTTGCGATACGATTCGAAAGGAGGATTTGATTTTCAGTTAATTAAAGTTCCCCCCTCTCCTAATGAACAATTTGTATCTGGCTAAGGCCATTTCCGGCCTTTTTTACCTGTATTTGTGTATTGATCCGCTCCTTAAGGGTGCTCACGTGAGAAATGAGCCCAATCGTTTTGCCGCTGGCTCGCAAATTTTCCAGGGTTGAGAGCGCAATATCGAGGCTGTTTTCATCAAGGGATCCAAAGCCTTCATCAATGAACAAAGAACGAATCTGAGCTTTGCTTCCCGCAAGATCCGACAACCCCAGCGCTAATGCCAAACTCACCAAAAAACTTTCTCCCCCCGAAAGAGTGAGCATGGAACGTCTGTTATCTGCCTGAAATGTATCAATTATTTCCAGACTCAGACTTTGATCATCCGGTTTATAAATGTAATATCGATCATTGAGATTGCGCAGGTGTATATTGGCCAGGCTGACCAGTTTTTTCAATGTCAATCCCTGTGCAAAAATCCTGAATTTCTTCCCGTCCGCCTGTCCTATCAGTTCGTTTAGGCGCGCCCAACGAACACAGATAAGTTTTTGTTTTTCAATGGTTTTTATCAGGTCTTTTGCCTGTTCTTTCCTGGATTGATGCTCCCTGATCTTTTCATCGAGGGCCCCCAGTTCGCGCTCTATTTCCGAAAATTCCGCTTCCAGGGAATTTAGCTCCGTGGTGAGGGCTTCAAAATCCGGGAATTTGGCAATTACCGGTTTCAGGGCAGCCAGGTCCTTTTCGAGGTCCTTGATAGTTTGTTTCAGTGCGGCTCCTTCTTCGTCCATGCGTTTTTTCCTATCTTCAAGCATTGTTGCCTCTTCTTCCTCCAGCATTTGTTCTCTCAAGGACTCAATAGAGTCAATTTGCTTCTCCTCAATCTTTTTTAACAGATCCTCTCTGGACGATTTTATCTTTTTCTCTAGCTGTATTGCAGTCTTTTCCTTTTCTTTTTGAAGGTTCTCCCGGGTATCCAGATCAACTTTCAACCCTTGTAATTCCTGCTGTAATTCTTCTAAAACGGATAAGGAGTTTTCCAACTGGCCTTCCAGATCGTTTCTTACAGCAACAGGGTCTTGCTCTCCAAACATTTCAATTCTTCTATCTTTTTCCTGCTGCAGATCGTGGGTGATCTTTTCAGATTTTTCAACAATTCCTTTAAACCTTTTTGTATCCGTTTCCACCTGGGCCTGAATTTCCAATTGCTTGCTTTCCAGGACTTTGGTATTTTCACTTATCTTTTGAAAGCTGTTGTATTTTTCTGTAAACTCTGCCTTTCGATCTTCAAGGGATTTGAACATTTTTGCGGCAGTGTCCGTTTCGAATACTTCACCATACTTTTTCAGTAATTCATTGATTTCGCCCGTTGCTTCAGAATAACGATCATCCAATTTTTGCAGCTGGGCAGAATCATGATCCAGTTGTTGCTGCTTGCTATTGATTTCGATAGTTAATTGCTGTACTTGTTCCTCCAATTCCTTAACGACCAACTCCTGTTCTGCCAGTTTTTTGGCTTTTTCCTGGAGGTCCTGTAGGGTTCTCTTTTCCTTATTCACCTCCACCTTCAATTCGTTCAGCTTCCGGGATAATAATCCGGACCGGGACATTGCAAAGAGATCTGCATCCATAGAGGAAGCAAACGCAGCCATTTTCTCCTCATAGGATTCGATCTTTTCCAATTGCCGGGCAATCTGACCACCGGTATCTTTGATCTGGTTACCTGCCAGTTGCTCGATCTTTGCTGCAATATCATTATGCCGGTTAATCAACTTCTTGTGATGATCATATATAATTTCCCGTTGTTGCTTGACGGTTTCAAGCTCAACACGGGCTTCATCAACAAATGGTTTGATCTTTTCTTCCCGAAAAGGATGAGTTTCGGAAAAACACAATGGGCATGGTTCTCCTTCCTTTAATTCCGTACGATCCTTTTCATAATTGGATATCAGCTGTTGCTGGTCAAATATCTGTTGCTTGAATTCCAGTCTTTTATCAATGGCTTCAAGACTCTCGGAAGAGGACATGAGTTGTTTGGAAACATCCAATTCTTCATTTCTAAGGTTTTCCACTTCTGCTTCCCAATGGGCCATTTCCTCCAGCATCTGCTCGTATTGATCATTGAGCTGGGCTAGTTGCAGGAGGTCGCTTTCAAGCTTTTGAAGTTCCTCAATAGTTTGCCGCTGATGGTCGATCAGGTCTTCCCGTGTTTTGATAACCTTTTGGGAGGTGGCGGCTTCAAACTTTTCCAGTAATTTTTCAAAATCCCTGGTTTCTTTTTGTTTGCGTTTATGGATTGATTTTTCCTCCGTCGAAAGTTCTTTTAGTTTTGCGGATAAAGCAGCTGTCGACTTTTCGATCTCCATCCGCTCCTTGAAAATCTTCCTCAATGTCGCCCGGTGCAACTCAATACGCGTGAGGTCGGTTTCCAGGGCTTTATTAACTGCATGTTTGTCTAGCCAGGATTCCAAATTCTGCCCGGAGGTTCTTAATTTGGACAACTCTGCATTCACATTGGCTTCTCTTGATTGCAGCGCATCCAATTCAGCTTTTTTCTCTTTTTGCAGCTCTATTTGTTCTGCAAGTGAACGGGAAATATTAGCAATATCGTTGTCCAATTCAATGACTTTGTCAAAAAGAGGTTGCTTTTGGTTAAGATCTGCTTTTAAAACCTTTGATTGCTGTTGTCTTTCCTGGTAGGTTGTTTCGGTCGTCTCCTTTCTCTTTTTTATGGCAGGGATACTTTCTGCAAGACTTGAAAGATCAGCCTTGACCTCAGCGATCGACTCCAGCTGGTGATCCAGCTTTGACAGTAGTGGTTGAAAGGATCGAATCCTGTTATATTTGGCCAATTTATCAAATTCCGGTTGAGCAGCTTCTATTCTTTGCTTCCACTCTTCCATAGCCTCCTGCCTCTCTTTCAATTTTACCTCGAGGTCAAACCATTGCTGATAGCGCTGTTTTTGGGTCCTTAACCCCTCCAGCTTTTTCTTCAGTTTAAGGGAAAGTTCTTTTTGCTGCTTTTGTTGCTTTTGAAATATTTCAACTTCTTCTGTGGTGAGCATATTCAAACCCTTGAGCTGACTTTCCAGGTTTTCCAGCGTTTCGTGTTCAATTTTGTTTCGTTCGAATGCTGCTTTTGACAACAGGGTGTAAACCTCCCTGCCGGTTATCCTTTCCAGCAAATCACTTCGTTCCCGCTCTCCGGCTCTTAGGAAAGGCAGCAAAATCTCCTTGAGACAATAACACCGAACGACAAAACCGGTCGTAATCCAGGCCCGAAGCTTTTTCAACACCCTCATCCACTTCCCTGATTTTTTCAGCGATGGAAACAAACTTTCCCGACTTTTCATCGAGCTTATACAGGTAACGCTTGGTTATTAAATTGCCATCGACCTTTTTGTGTGCCCTGTACATTTTCCAGCTCGCCCGATAAGTACCGCTATGACTTTCAAACTCAACTTCCGCCAGGGATTCAACTTCCCCGTAAGTCATGACCTCAGATACATCCTTATTCCTGTGAATACGACCGTAAAGAGCAAGTGTCAAGGCATCCAGTATGGTTGTTTTTCCTGAGCCCGTATCTCCGGTAATAGCAAAAAGTCCGGAATCCCCCAATGGAGCCGCTGTAAAATCGATCTTCTGCCGGATACGCAGGGAATTGAGATTGTGTAGTGTCAGGTTGAGTATCTTCATCCTAACAAATATAAGGTTAAGAAAGGAGCGCAGGAAATGGATGAGAAGAAAATCCGTTTCCATTCGTTGAATCCGTATTAACCCGTGTTCTATTTCCTACCATAATTTACCCACCAATTTTACTTAGCTTTTTTTAAAACATGGTCTGTGAAAAATTGTTATTTTGGGAACTCATTGTTTTTAAATAACAGCATTCAACAAAATCAATATGATCGGAGCAATTGCGGGTGACATAGTCGGTTCCATTCGGGAATGGCACAATATCAAATCGATCGAATTTGAACTATTTGAAGAAAAATGCAGATTCACCGACGATACGGTCCTGACTATTGCGGTTGCCGATTGTGTTTTGAATGGCAAAGATTACGCTGAAACCATTATGGAATTACGGCAACCGATATCCGCATGCCGGGTACGGAGGATCATTCAAGAAGTGGCTCGCCGGAGAGATTGTCGGTCCATACAACAGCTGGGGTAATGGATCCGCTATGCGTGTGAGCCCGGTAGGATTTGCCTGCAGCCATTTGGGAGATGTATTGATGGAAGCCGAAAAAAGCGCTGCTGTCACTCATAATCACCCTGAAGGTATCAAAGGAGCACAAGCTATTGCCTGTGCCATTTTCCTGGCCAGGACCGGGCGAACTAAACAAGAGATCAAAAACTTCATCATCAATGAATTCAGCTACGACCTCAAACGCACCCTGGATGAAATCCGGCCGGGTTACCAATTTGATGTGAGTTGCCAGGGATCTGTTCCTGAAGCCATCATCGCTTTTTTGGAGTCTGAGGATTTTGAAGATGCCATCAGAAAGGCGATTTCTATTGGAGGTGACAGCGACACTATTGCCTGTATGGCCGGAGGAATAGCCCAGGCATATTACCTGAAAGTACCTCCAACAATCGTTTCAGAGGTTAGAAAAAGATTACCTGACGACCTTTTGGAAATACTCAACGCATTCGAGAAAGCATATATTCCCATAGTCTGATCCCAATCAATTCACCAAACAGATACACCAAAAATGCGCATCCATTTTAAAAATATTTCCAAGGCCTTCGGTAAAAAAGTAGTGCTCGACGACATCGACTTAAACCTTGAGCCAGGTAACACCTACTGCATCCTCGGTAAAAACGGAGCGGGAAAAACCACCCTGATGAATTTACTGCTCCAGCTTACCAGTCCAACCAAAGGCGAATTAATATATGATGGAGAGCCGCTCGATGAAATCCCTAAAGCGCTAAAAATGCGCATTGGAGCCATGAGCGAAGACAATCCACTAATTGAAGAACTGACAGGACGGCAATATTTTAAACTTTACGGCCAGCTGTATGGATTGCCCCGCAAAGATCTGAAAAAGCGGGTAGATGATCTAACCAGTTATTTTTTCGACGATCCTGACGATCTGAAAAAAAGGTTGTCGGCCTTTTCAACGGGTATGAAAAAGAAGATTGGGCTGATGGCCTCTGTCTTACACACGCCGGACCTGTTGGTTTTAGACGAACCGTTCTCCGGTCTTGATCCGGTGGCAGCCAAGATGACTATCGATTTTATCAAGGCTTATCAAAACGGGAACAGAACGATCTTCCTGTCTTCCCACGATCTGGCTTATGTGGCTAAGGTGGTCACCCATCTGGCAGTTTTGGATCATGGCAAGATCGTATTTGCCGGAACCTTGCAGGATTTTACTAACCACGGGCAGAGCGAAATTGACAGTGCATTATTGGAAGTTTTACAGCCGGACACGAGAGATCTTGGGGGGATTGAGTGGTTTTAAGGGAACGAGGGAATAAGTGTTAAATGAATTAGGTGATAATGTTAATACTCTATAATTTTTGGTTGCGGTTTAGTGCTTTGTTCAATCCAAGGAAGCAATTGGGGCGTTTCTTTGGATTGGTATTTGGAGTGATCTTTGCCGTTTTTTATGGGCTGTTATTTGGCTACCTGTTTTCCACAGATGATTGGGAGGAGGTTGACCTTTCCAGCCGGGAGAATTTTCTGATAGGGTTGGCTCTGTTTTTCATTTTCATGACCATTCTGAGAGGGTTTTACCCAACCTATCACCAGTTAAACAGTTGGGTTCGACCATTTTATCCGCTTTCCGGAATTAAACGCTACAACCTTAAATTGAGCGCTGATTTTGCCTCTGCTTTTTTTATTCCCGCTTTAGCATTTACTGTTTCGATGGGTTTGATGGCAGGGGACCAGCTCGGTTTGCCTTTTATTGTAAAATACCTGGTGATCATTCTTGGTGCCAACATAGTCCGGCGCATGGTTCAGGCGGTTCTGGAATATAGATTCAATTCCAATCCAATGCTCATTGCCTCCGTATTAATAAGCCTGGCAATTGTAATTTTTATCCAGTTTACTTACCCGGTTTATACTGCTTCTCCTGTTTGGGCTGATTTGCTAACTTTTGTATTGATTTATGGTTGCGGACTCATTGTAGAAGAACACCTGCCCGCGGAGCGAAAACAAACGGCAAAAGTTGAAAAAAAGAATAGAAGCATCATTTCCAGTTTATTATTCCAAAACAAAAAGGTCCGGTCCTCTTTATTGGTTGGTTTTATCTTTAAGCTGGGGTTTTTAGGAGCAGATTCCTATGTGAGGCTCACTTCCGGAGAACATATTTTTGAATCCGATTTCCTGGTCTGGCTATTTGCCTCTCCTGTGTTGATTTTCAATTATGTTTACAACAACCTTTGGGGCTACCACAGATCATTATGGCTAACCCTGGACCGTTCTCCAAATGCTCCAAAGGCATTACAAAGCTATTACCTGCGGTTATTATGGCCTCCCCTAGCAGCTGATTTTGTAATCTCCACAATATATTTCATGCTGTATCCGGAATGGACTGTCATTGGAATTATATCATGGTTCGCCATAGCTATTATTTCCATTGTTTTTGGTTTTTACTGGTCCATACTCAAACCACGACTCATACTCAAAACCATTACCACCAAAGGAAACACCTTCTTTTGGAGTAATATGCTGAGCCTTTTGTTCACTATGCTTTTATATGGAATGTTGTACACCAAATGGTTGTACTGGCTGGTACCGGTTTACCTGATCGTCGCAGGCATTGTTTTTTATAACGCCAAAAAGGAATACCCGGATTTGCGAAAGGCACTTTTCAACGAGCTTTTTAAAGAATAAGGGAGGGCTTTTCTACGACAAGGTGTCGGCACTATGTGCACGAGAGCCTGTCCCGAATCAGATCGGAAATCTGACGTTGTCGTCTGTCTTCCCTTCGACAAGGTGTCGCCTTTCAGCCCATAAGCCAGGCAAAGGCAAAACCTTGGGTTATTTTCTTAAGAACTCCTACCTGGATCTGCGGACTGAAGCGAACTGAACCTAGTCCATCGAAAAAGCATAATAATACTCTCCCGGGTAATTCTCATAAACTCCCTCCAGCATCACTTTTCCGGAAGCAGATTCGAGTAATTGCAATAACTTATCGGTATTTTTCACCTTTTTATTATTGACGTGGGTAATGATGAATTCAGGATCCATATTGGTCCGCATGATCTTACTACCGCGATAGATGCTGACCACCTTTACTCCTTCCACATCGAGGAGCCGTTTTTCTTCTTTGGTCAGGTTCCGAACCTGGAAACCAAGATCTCTAAGCAATTTGTTTTCTGAAGCAGAAACCAACCGGGTATCATTGGTTTTGCTTTTGAGCATCACTTCAGATAGTTTTATTTTTCCATTACGAATATATTCAACGGAAATCCTATTCCCCGGACGGTAACGTCCGATCTGTTCCTGCATTTCCGGCATAGATTTCGTTTTCACCCCGTTGATACCGACGATGACATCACCTGTTTGTAATCCGGCATCATCAGCACCACTTTGGGCACTCACTCTTTCGATATAAACACCCTCCACGGCAGGCAGGTCAAGGTCCTCTGCCATTTCACTATCAACCGGTGCAATGAATACGCCAAGAATTCCTCTCTGAACCACCCCATAATCTCTCAGGTCACGAATTACCTTTCTAACCAGATTAGCAGGTACTGCAAAAGAATATCCTTCATAACGGCCGGAATGAGTGATGATCGCCGTATTGATCCCGATCAGTTCGCCATTGGTATTGACAAGGGCACCACCACTATTGCCAGGGTTGACTGCTGCATCAGTTTGAATGAAGGATTCAATCCTGTCCTGTCCTTCGAGAATATCAATGCTACGTCCTTTGGCACTAACAATGCCGGCAGTAACGGTAGACTCCAGATTAAAAGGATTACCAACCGCAATCACCCACTCTCCGATCTGCAAAGAATCAGAATTTCCGAATTCTACCCAGGGCAATTTATCCCCTTCAATTCGCAAAAGGGCAAGATCCGTTGAAGCATCCGTACCTATGATCTCCGCCTGAAATTTTCTATTATCATTTAGGGTAACTTCAATTCCCGTACTTCCTTCAACCACATGGCTATTGGTCACAATGTATCCATCTTTGGAAATAATCACACCGGACCCGGTGGACGTACTCATAACACCTTTGTGCCAGAAATCACCCATTTCACTCGTAGTCTGAATATTCACTACTGCAGGCGTCACTGATTTCGCCGACTGAATGAAATCCGTAGGAGAAGAAGACAGGAATGTCCTGGGCTTTATATCATTCAACGGATCTTCACCGAGGCTGGCATATCTCGCAGGTGCCGGTTCATGAACGATCACCTCTCTTGGCACTTCAATCTGACGATAGATAAAGACTGCCAAAAACGCACTTAACAACGAACTGATGATTACCGGAAGTAGCTTTTTCATAGAAATTGATTAAAACATATTAAATACAGAAAAACAGTTGTTCCTCCAATAGCATTGTTAAGGCAATAAAAGGAAAATTGGAAGGTTAGGAAGAATAAGAAAATTACTTCATCCAATTTTCCATTTCATCCAGTCTTCCCTCTGAATGGAGAAAAAAATTCCTGTGTATTCGAGGCTTTTGAACTCAAAAAATCTGCTAACGGCCTCTCTATTTCGCAACCATCCTGACCACGGGGCATATGATCTCCTCCAGGGAAATGCCTCCGTGCTGGAAAGTATTTTTGTAATAATTATGATAATGGTTGTAATTGTTCGGGTACAAAAAGAACAGGTCCTCTTTAGCGAAAATAAACCTGGAACTCACATTCGGCCGTGGCAATCCCGCTTTCTGCGGATCGACCACCTCGAGCACATCCTTTTTGTCGTAATTCAAGTTTCTACCTACCTTATACCTCAGGTTAGTTGTCGTCTCCCGATCACCAACAACTTTGGAAGGTTGGTTAACGCGGATAGTACCGTGATCAGTTGTTACAATAAGACGAACTCCCACGTTCAGCCGCTTTTTGTAAAGCACTCCAGAGTGGAGAATTCAGGAACCATGACCTGGTCAGGGACCGATAGGCTTTTTCATCACCGGCAAGTTCCTTGAGTACCTCCATTTCTGTCCTTGCATGGGACAACATGTCGATAAAATTGTAAACAATTACCGTCAGGTCATTATGCAGATAATTGAGGATATTTTCACTCATCTGCCTTGCTTTGTGGACACTGGTTACTTTTAAATAATCAAACTTGATATCTTTCCGAACGATCCTGTCGATCTGGTGCGCCAGCAACTGGTCCTCATTGTTGTTTTTCCCACCTTCCTCATTATCATTTAACCAAAGATCCGGATAATACTTCTGGATTTCACCAGGCATGAGTCCGGCAAAAATGGCGTTTCGGCTGTATTGGGTCGTGGTGGGAAGAATGCTGTAAAAGAAATCTTCCTCCTCCTGTCGATACAATTCTCCAATGATAGGTTTGAGAATACGCCACTGATCAAATCGCAAATTATCCAATAACAACATGATAGTCGGACGATCATCATCCAGATGTGGGAAAACTTTTTCCCTCATCAACCTGTCAGAACGAGTCGGACCGGAATGGTCTTTCAACCAATTCAGATAATTCTTGACGATAAACCGGGAAAAGGCATTATTAGCTTCCCCCTTTTGCATGGAAAGAATTTCCGCCATGCCGACAGAATTGGATTGGTCGATCTTCAATTCCCAGTTGACAATTTTTTTATAGATCTCTACCCATTCATTCTCATCGGGATTATTGTTGATATCCATATGGATCTGACGGAACTCCTGCTGGTAATCTGAAGAAGTTTTTTCCCGAACCAGACTCTTGGTATCGATGATCTTTTTAAGCGTTAGCAGAATCTGATTTGGATTAACAGGTTTAATCAGGTAATCTGTTATTTGCCCGCCAATGGCCTCCTCCATGATATGTTCCGCCTCATTTTTGGTGATCATCACAATTGGGAGGTTGGGGCGCTTCTCCTTCAACTTGGATAATGTCTCCAGTCCGGAAATACCCGGCATACTTTCATCCAGGAATACCACATCCAAATCCGGATGTTCATCACACTCATCAATGGCATCGTGACCATTGGTGACCGTAATCACATCGTATCCCTTTTTATCCAGGAACATCAACTGTGGTTTCAACAAGTCGATTTCATCATCTGCCCATAATATTTTTATTCTGTCCTCCATATATTTTTTACCAGGTTTAATTTTTAAAAACAATTTTGAAGCCCAAAGGTTGGAAACAATCTTTTTGAGTAACTTCTCCTTAGCCAAAACGACAAATTGCAGGATGAATTGAAAACCATCGGTTTGATCCAATTCAAGAACACCAAACATTGCTGGTTAAGGCTTATCCTGCTCCGGTGGAAAATTTCGGCTGAAAGATACTCAACAGATATAGTCTTAAATAATTTTTGAGATAGATTTATTGTACCCGCCCAATAAAAATTTTATTTTTTCGCTCTTGTAAGCTTTTTCAAAAATCCTCAGGATCGGGCAACAAAAAAAGGCCCCTGCTGACAACAGCAGAAGCCTTTTTCTATTGATCCCGGTTAATCGTAATATTTGGGCCGGAGCCATATCAAATCCTGGAAAAATTATTTCTTTTCCGTCATTTTTTTAAACTGCTCATCAGTAAGCACTTTTTTCAAAGAAGCAGTTTTTGCTTCTTTCAGCCCTTTCACTTTAGCTGAGAGTTCACTTCTATCCTCAATAGAATTCATAGCTTCATCAAGCTGAGTAAAATAGTCTAATTGGATTTTCTGCACTTCAGGAATTTGTTCACGAGTCAATGACAGGTCACCAACCATTCTGTCGGTCTTTCTTTGTGCATTCTGCTCTGCCGTCATGGGTTTACCTTTCAAAGATTTAGGCTTGGCGATTTCTTTCCCTTGTTCCTTAGCACGGTTTTCTGCCTCCATTCTTTTTTTTCTGGCAGCATATTCCTCCGCTTTTTTAGCCTTTTTGTCTTTGTAAGCAGCACGTTGTTCGTCAGTCATTACGTCCAAAATCGCCTTTTCCTGATCCTTTCTGATCTGACTAACCTTCGTGGCGAATTCTCTCTTATCCTCAATTTTTCTGGCTTCAATTTCCTTCTTGCCGTACTTAAGGTAAATGCTTTTCACCTTTTCTACCTGCTTTTCAGTCATTTCAACCTCTTTGGCAAGGCGGTCTGTTTGATTTTGAGCTCTTTTTTCAACATCGATTTTAGGAACATATTTTTCAGTCTTTGCATCTGTTTGCTGCGCAACAGTTACGGTTGCCCCCAACGTTAATGCCAAAACAAGGCTCAAAAGAGATTTAAATACTTTCATGGTTTTATAATTTTTGTTATTAATTTACTTCCTATTAACGAATAATTTGACGTTTGCGTCTGCAAAAGTAACCTATTCTTAAAAATTTCATTTTATATTAAGAAATGTTTAACGACCATCGACCAGAATTTGTTGCAGCTTTTCGGCGATATAAGCCGCTCCTTTGGACGAAGGATGATCATCTCCCTGAATGTAAAGTGCTTCAAGCTCCTCTTTTTCCAATTGTCTGATTTCCGGCTCCAGGTCCAGATAAAAACAGTTCTTTTCTTTAAAAAAAACTTCCAGATCATACTGCTTCAAAGCTGGTTGTCCGATTTGTTCTATCCTCGGAAAGCGCACTGTATATAATGACCTTGATGCTTCCTTTTCTCCTTCGATCCAATGCTCCAAAATAGCTTCCGATAAAGGTTGTGCCTGCCGCATAACTCCAATCCTGTATAACCGGTTGATGATCTGACTATTAAAACAAAAATAACTTTCCAGTTGAGACAGTTGACCATCCTCAGGCTCCCTAAATATCAACTTGCCTTTTTCCAGTTTATAGGCTCTCTTTGTGGATGCACCCCAGTAAAAAGCTTCCATCACCCTGGAAATATCATCATCAATAAAAAACAAAAGGACAATGTCCGGGTCTATATGTTGCACATTATTAAGGTAAGCATGATACATCTGGTCCAGCCCCCACCCCGGAGCAGCCATGGAATAAACCTCGTACTCAGGGCCAAGTTTCTTCAACAGTTGGGAAGAAATAGTCTGCGATTCTTCCAGGAAAATCCCAAAAAGAAAAGAATCCCCAAGCAGTAATATTCGTTTTTTTTCATTAGCTGCATCAGATCCTTTGGGAAAATCAGGACTGCGGAAGCCATGGCTATTGATGTTATAGGCAATATGGAAAAAGTCAGGCCTGTAAAACTTCAGATTTTCTTTTTGTTGACAAACCCACCCCAAAACGGAATCAGGTTCAACCCAGTTGGTATCTGTTTTCAGATAGGCTTCATCCATAAAATCAGCGGCACAGGTACGTTCATAATATTCATAGCCAGGCTCAAAAATCCGAAAACCGACCTCCAACAGTAAAAACAGCACCACCAGGATACTTAAATTATAAATGATTAGTTTTGTAAATCTCATAGAAACCATAGCTGAAAACCGTAGGCAAAACTACAATAAAAAAGTAACTCAATGGAATTCCTAAAAGACATGTGGCGCTTCCTCAAAGAACGCAGGAAATTTTGGCTTGCACCTGTGATAATCGTTTTATTGCTGCTTGGAGTCCTGATTGTATTTGGAGGCGGATCCGCATTAAGTCCTTTTATTTATTCCCTTTTTTAATTTTCAACACTCAACTATGTCAGAAAAAAAAGTAACCGGGGTAGGAGGTATTTTTTTCAAGTGCCAGGACCCAAAGAAAATCAAAGATTGGTACAGTAAAAACCTGGGGTTCAATACCGATCAATACGGCGCCTTGTTCGAATTTAGAAATACCGATGCTCCTGAAGAAAAAAATTACCTCCAATGGAGCCCTTTTAAGGACGACACCACCTATTTCGAACCTTCCAAAAAGGAGTTTATGATCAACTTCAGAGTGGTAAACATTGAAAAACTGGTGGATCAATTACGAAAGGACGGAGTACAGATACTCGATGAGATAGCTACTTATGATTATGGAAAGTTTGTGCATATTATGGACATAGAAGGTAATAAGATCGAATTGTGGGAACCGGTTGATCAGGTCTTTACTGACTCATATGACGGGGAAACAACTCACTAAATATGGCTGGTTATTCACGGACAACTTTAGGATTTATTATCTTTATGTTTTAACACCAACTTAAACTGCCTGATGATTAGAACCCTGATATTTATAGTTTTAGGAGCTGCTCTCTTTATTGCCATTGCTATAACAGGCTATAATTTTGCAACTACCCGAACCCATAGTCCGCTCGAAGAAAAGACCTTTAACGCCGGAGACCTGGACCTTAAAGTAACTTACTGCCGCCCCTACAAAAAAGGCAGGCTCATTTTCGGAGCTGAAGATGACGGAGCCCTGGTTCCCTATGGAAAATACTGGAGACTGGGAGCCAATGATGCAACAGAAATCACCTTCAGTTTACCTGTTATCTTTGCTGGCAATCCTGTAGCCGCAGGAAGCTATCGAATGTATGCCGTTCCCGGACCGGAGCTATGGGAAGTATCCCTCAACAGCGAATTGGGTAAATTCGGTGCCTACCCTCCGGATTACAGCCTGGATGTATTAAAGGTGATGATTCCGGCAAGTCAAAATGATGAAATGAAAGAACAGTTCACCATTGATTTTAGTAGTGATTCTACCGGAGTGAATATGGCATTCATATGGGATGAAACGGTAGTGAATATTCCGATCAGACAAAATATCTAATAACACCTAAAATTCCACGACCATGAAAACCCTTACAACAATTATTGCGACTATTTTCTTATTAACTACACTACACTCCCAGGAAAATCCTGATTTTAAAGGCAGCTATTTTTCCCTTTATACAGGTGTTGGTCCTGCAGTGGATGATGGAGCTATTCTTTTTGGAGCCAGCATAAACGGAGGCTACCAATGGAATAAATTCGTTGGCGTCGGAGGAAGTTGGACAGGCCATTTCAGTATGGAATATTTTTTCGCCAGTTTCAACGGGCTATCGGCCCAATACAGAATAAAACCCTCTGAAAAGTGGAGTATAGCCCTGGATTATGGATATGTATTGAGCCATTCCCATGGTAATGATGTAATTTATTGGAAATACATCCCGGACTGGTACTCCTTTTTCAAGCTACATATTGGCTGGAGACCTAAAGAAAAATTCACCTTGGGGCTTAGTTTCACAGGCCTGCCAGAAGTGAAATATGAAGAGTGCAATAATTATGATGTCCCCGCGGAAAATTGTGAACCGGTTTATATTAATTCCTATGAATGGATTCCCTCCGGAGTCATGCTGACGTTGGGATTTTCCTTGAATTGATTTAGAAACTTATTAATCTACTCTAATTCTACCTAAATTGTTCCAGGAGTTAAAATGGTTCAAGTCGTTCAAAGTTTAGAAGTCTCCGTTTAAAAGATATTTTTGAATATAAGGTTTAAAATAAAACCGTCCACCGTATGCCGTTTACCGTCAAACGTCATACTATGCCTACTCCGGTACAGCAGCAATCAACTCCTGCGTATAAACTTCCTTTGGATTAGCGTAGATTTCCTCTGCCGGTCCGGATTCTACAATCCTGCCATTTTGCATAACCAGCATGCGGTCGCACATAAATTTCACAACAGAAAGATCATGAGATATGAAAATATAGGTAAGTCCGAATTTCTCCTGAAGGTCCTTCAGCAGATTTAACACCTGCGCCTGGACAGAAACATCCAGCGCTGAAACGGGTTCGTCACAAATAATAAACTTTGGCTCCACCGCCAGTGCCCGGGCAATGCAAATTCGCTGACGTTGACCACCGGAAAGTTCATGAGGATACCGGTTATAATGAATACTTTCCATCCCTACCAGATCCAGCAGCTCCAGGACTTTATTTTTTGAATCTTCTTCAGAAAGACCAGGTTGGTGAAGTTTTAGTACTTCTTTAATCACATTGCCAACCATCATTCTCGGATTGAGAGATGAATAATGATCCTGAAAAATGATCTGAACATCCTTTCGGAAAGATTTCAGGGATTTTTGGTCAAGGTAAAAGATATTCTTTCCGGCAAAATGCGCACTTCCCTCAATGTGAGTGTCCAGCAATTTTAGAATGGCTCTGCTCAGCGTCGTTTTCCCACAACCGGATTCTCCTACAAGGCCAAGTGTTTCTCCCGGGAAAACTTCAAAAGACACTTTATCCACGGCTTTAACATGCTCATGCTTTTTACCGAACCATTTTTTCCCGGACCTGAATTCAACCTCCAGGTCATTAACCTTGAACAAGGCTTCGTTTGCTGATAACATTTTAATCCTTTCCTCCATTTCGGCAGCAGGAATCAGATTATCCGACAACCCCGATTCAGTAATTTTGCCTTCCAGGAAATCATTAACCGTTGGCAACCGCTTCAATCGTTGACCAAGGGGAGGGCGGCAGGCCAGCAATCCCTTTGTATAGGGATGTTCCGGTTTCTCAAAAATGTGATCTACCTCCCCGGCTTCAACGATTTCACCACTTTTCATCACCACTACCCTATCGGCAATTTGTCGAATGACTCCGAGATCGTGTGAAATAAAAATAATGGTGAGACCAAGAGAAGCCTGTAACTCTTTCATCAGGTTGAGAATAGACTTCTGAACAGTAACATCCAGCGCCGTTGTCGGCTCATCGGCAATCAGGATCTGGGGGTGGCAGCATAGTGCCATAGCGATCATCACTCTTTGTTTCTGACCTCCTGATAATTGATGAGGATAAGCATCAAAAATTCTTTCAGGGGTAGGTAATTTTACCTGCTCAAACCAATCCAGCACCTCCGCACGGACGTTTTTTTTATCTCCGCCTTTATGCAAAAGGATCATTTCTGCAATCTGTTCACCGCATCTCATCAAAGGGTTGAGCGAACTCATGGGTTCCTGAAATATCATGGCAATTTCCTCACCGCGAATCTTCCGCATTTGAGTTTGCGACAATTGCATGAGATCAACTGAATCTCCATCCGCTTTTTTGTAAATCATTTCACCCGATACCTCAACTACATTCGTTTGATCCACCAAGCCCATAATTGACAGGCCGGTAACCGTCTTTCCGGAACCGGATTCTCCCACAATGCCTATAGTCTGGCCTTTTGAAACTGCAAAACTAACAGCATCAACAGCTTTGACAAGATCTTCCTCCGTCTTGAAATAAGTAGAAAAACCTTTGAGACTCAATATGTGATCAAGTTCTTTAATAGCCAACTATTTTAGGTTTCAGCAATGAGGATCCTTCCTCCTTCAATTTTCATTTCCAATTCATGCGGGTGTAAGAGCCAATGTACCAATTCATTACCAAGCAACTCCTGTTTCCAGTTACACTCACTTAATGATTCCCTGGTCGATTGATCCGATTTCATTTTCTTCAACGCATTTTTGGCTAAAACCAAAACAGGCGACACTTCTGCTTCCAGACATTTCTGGCGTACCAGCAAATGAAGCATCTCAATCATAATCTCTTCCTGTGGGGTCAACTGCTCTTCCCGTTTAAATAATTTCAAAACACTTCTTTCTTCTTCGGAAGGTGGTTCTGAATAAAACTCACTGAACTTTTTCCCATATTTCTTTACCAGATTATCCGAAAGATGCCGGTTATTTTTCAATCCTTCATAACCTGCCGTGACCGACCTTACGATCTGGCTGATATTCTTACTGGGTAAAACCATCTCTTTGGAATGATCCCTCCGCTCGGCGGTTTCGGTTCTCCACAACAATAATCGCAACAAGAATAACTTTCCGTTGCTGTCCAGGGATTTCATTAAATTACTTTTCTGGGCTTCTCCGTAAAGATCTTTTTCATAAAACTCAGGATCCTCCCAACGCTGGAATTCTTCCTTTGCCCAATGCAATCGATCCATTTGTTCGAGTTTCTCCTGCAGTGATCGCCATAATTTAAACAATGGCAAAACATCAAGAAGGGCATAATTGAGTTGTTTTTTCCCCAAAGGTCTTCTCTCCCAATCAGTTACTGCAAACCCTTTTTTCAGGCGGCGTCCTGTTTCTCCTTCTACTAATTTTCCATATGATAACGGATACCGGTAACCAACAAAACCCGCTGCGATCTGAGTATCAAAAATATTTTGCGGAACGGTCCCGTATAGCGAATTCATCAGTCGGTAATCATTATCACCGGCATGTGTGATCTTCAAAATATCCGGATTTTCCAGCATATCAGAAAAAGGTTGCAGGTCATCCACTTTGAAAGGATCAATAATAAAATGCCCATTGGGAGTAGATACCTGTATGAGACACAAACGGGTAAAAAAACGCTTTTCACCAACAAATTCAGTGTCAAATCCCAACCAGGGAACATTTTTATTTTTTTTGTAAAAATCATAGAGAGCCCCCTCCTCCTCAATAAAAATAAAGTCTTTTTCGTTACGCTTCATAAAGGGGGCATTTTGTTAAAAAATTCATAAATATTAAATCGATTTGTGTATTATCTTTGTTGCAGACAGTCTATTTAAGCGTAGGCTGAAAGTTGGGAAATTCCCTGGGAAAGAATCCCACAAAACTAACAAAAACTACGTATCTGATCTCATATATCACTAAAGTTGTTTTAAAACAATTTTACTAAAAGAAATTTATCATGAAATTGGTGAAACGCATTCTCTTGATTCTGTTTATCTTTTTAATAGTTTTAATTGGCCTGGCTGTAGCCCTGCCGATTATTTACAAGGACAGGATCGTTGAAATGACTAAAGAAGAAATTAACAGGACGGTTAACGCCAATGTTGAATTTGAAGACGTTAGTCTTTCCCTTTTCCGTAATTTCCCCAATTTTTCTTTTTTGTTGAAAAATTTCGAGATCACCGGAAAGGATGATTTTGACGGAGTTCTCCTCGCCAAAGGAGATGCCGCCGATTTTTCCATCAACCTAAGTTCTCTTTTTTCCCAGTCTGCTCCGATTAAAATCAACGCTGTTGGTCTACGTAATCCGGAGATAAATGTTTTGATCCTGAAGGACGGAAAAGCCAATTACGATATTGCTATTGAAACCGACGAGCGAATCGAAGAGACTAATCAAACAACCGATTACAGTGGTTTCAAAGCTACTTTAAAATCCTATACGATCGAAAATGCAAAAATCACCTATGACGACCGTTTGGGTGATATGCTGCTGGAAATTGAGGAACTCAACCACAGCGGATCAGGAAATTTCACCATTGACGTATTCGATCTGAAAACAAAAACAGACATCCAGTCTATGTCCTTCAAGATGGGGGATATTTCCTATCTGAAGAAAGCGAAAGTGGATCTGGATGCCATTTTCAATATCGATCAAAAGAACAGTAAATATACCCTCAAGGATAATCTATTGAATGTGAATGCCCTCCAACTGAATGCTGATGGATTTGTACAGCTTCAGGAAGAGGATATTAATATGGATCTGGCATTCTCCTCTCCGGAAAATGATTTCAAAAGCCTATGGTCTTTGATCCCAAATGCTTACATCGAAGGGTATGAAGATGTAAAAATTGACGGAAATTTTGACCTCGAGGGCAACGTCTCCGGAACTTATAACGATGTTTCTCTTCCGGCTTTCCGGGTAAAAACCAATATAAGCGATGGTAATGTACAGTATCCTGACCTTCCACTCGGCATTTCCGATATTAATGCCCGTGTGGATGTGAATAGCCCGCATACAGATCTCGACAAAATGACAGTCGACATCTCAAGGATGGGATTCAAAATCGGAGACAACCCAATGGATGGCAAATTGCTGATCTCCACACCTATTTCCGACCCCGCAGTGGATGGTTTTGTCAATGGAGTGCTTGATCTCGATGCCCTTTCGAAAGCATTTCCGATTGAAGGAGTGGATGAAATGAGCGGTCTGATCACGGCCAATATTAAAATGAAAGCCCGGCTTTCACAGATCGAAAGCGAAGATTATGAAGATGTAAATATTCAGGGTGATGCTGAGATTGAGAATCTGGTTTATGACATGACAGGTTATCCTGCGGTGGCCATTGCCAGTTCAGTTGTAGCTTTTACTCCTAAAATGGTAGATGTCCAGTCCTTTACCGGCACCCTGGGACAAAGCGATGTTACAGCAAGTGGCCGTATAGACAACATCCTGGCCTATTTCTCCCCTAAAAAAACCATGACGGGGAATATGATGCTTCGTTCCAACTACATTCTCGCCGATGAATGGATGGAAAGTGAAGCTCCTGCCGAACCCGTCACTGAGGAGACGGAAGAACTATCCTATGGCAGCTCTTCAGAAACAAGTGAAGAGGAAGTTGCTATCTTCGATAGATTTGACTTTGGGATTGATGCCAAAATTGACAAGTTAAATTATTATGATTACCAACTGAATGATTTGGAAGCAAAGGGACAAATTGCCCCAAATCGTATGGATATAGAGGATTTTGCCCTCAAAATGGGCGAAAGTGACCTGAGCGGATCTGGAACTATCACTGATGCGTTCGATTACCTTTTTGATGAGGGTACCCTTGGAGGAAATGTAAAACTTAAATCCAACAATTTTGATCTCAATCCTTTCATGACCGAAAGTGGTGAAGTTCCTGAAAATTCCGGGGAAGCGGATATCAATACCGAAGAAATGGAACCTATTCTCGTCCCTGAAAATATTGACATGGTGGTGGATGCAGATTTCCGTAAAATCATCTACACCAATATGACCCTGCGTGATCTGGACGGAAAACTGGTCATTTCACCGGATAGAGCAGTCACTATACAGGATGCTACCGCTGAAACATTACAGGGAACGGTAAAAATGAACGGTGGTTATTATACCAGCGACCCGGAAGATCCAAAATTCGATATGGATATGGATCTGGTTGAACTGGACTTTAAAGACGCATTCAACACCTTTAATACTTTTCAGAAATTGGCTCCTATCGGAAAATTCATGTCCGGTAATTTCACGACCAATATGTCCATGGAGGGCAGCCTTGGCAAAGATTTGATGCCGGTTTACAGCAAACTCAATGCGGAAGGCTTTTTACATACTATAAATGGTATCATTACGGACTTCAAGCCCATCAATGCTGTCGGAAATGCGCTGAATATTGAAGAATTGAAAGGAAAGTTATTGGTTAAGGACACTAAAAACTGGTTCAAGATCGAAAACGGGAATGTCACCATTGAAGAATTTGACTATGCCGTTAAGGATCTGAAAATGAAAATCGGCGGCAGCCACAGTCTGACCAACGAAATGGATTACGACATCAAGACAGCTATTCCAAGAAAGTGGCTCGATAAAGCAGGTCTTGGGAATCTCGCCAGCAGTGGATTAAAAACCATTAGTGAACAAGCTTCAAAACTAGGTCTGGATATAGGTCAAAGCGAAACAGTTAATGTTTTGATCAACCTCACAGGATCCATGACCAACCCTAAGGTAAAATTCTCCTTGCTGGGTTTAGACGGAGAAACATCGTTGGTTGATTCAGCTAAGGAAACCGTAAAAGCTGCGGTTGAAGAACAAAAAGAGGAGATAAAAGAGGACTTAAGTGCAAAAGCCAAAGAAATCCTGGCGGATGCCCAAAAACAGGCTGATAAGATCACTTCTGAAGCAAAAAAATCAGCCGACAAAATTCGGGCTGAAGGGCTTTCTGCTGCCGACAGGATAAGAAATGAAGGTAAAACTGCTGCCGATAAAATCAGAGCTGAAGGTCGCAAACAAGCCGAAGATGCCAAAAAAACGGCCGAGAAAGAGGCCCAGAAACAAGTAGACAAAGCCTCCAACCCCATCGCCAAAGCCGCTGCCAGAAAACTGGCAGATCGACTGCTGGAAGAGGCTGATAAAAAAGCGGACAAATTCGTTGCCGAGGCTGATAAAAAGGCTGATGGTGTAGAAGCTGAAGCGGATAAAAGAGCCCAGCAAGCCATCGACGCGGCAGAAAAAAATGCCCAAAAGATCGAAGATGAGGCCCAGGAAAGGGCTGATCAGGTAATGAACAAAGCTCAGGAGCAGGTGGATAAATTAGGGGATTAATTTATCCACTCCCTGACCTCTTACAAGGGTGTCAGGGAGTGGATAATCTCAAATCATTTTCAATTTATTCCAGCTGCAACACCCCTCTGATTTCTATGCTCAAATCATATAAAAAAAGTCTCTAATCCACTTTTTTTTCAATTTAAAAAATTACTTTTTCTGATCCTTTTAAATTAAATCAAGACATTTTTTAAAAAAAATGCCTGCAAAACAAAATTTCTTGGAAAGGAAAAAAAAGTGACTCCTATCAAAATTTACCACTGAATTTTTAAAAAAAACTGTCGTTCCAGCCCCCATTCCCAACAATGACCTCATCCAACACAACAAATTGATTTTGTGCATTTTACACTAACCACCCCAGACTGTAAATCATTGAATTTCATTACAGTACAAGCTTAAATAATTTCCACTTTTCTAATACACCATTTCACTTGATTATCGACACCAACTGATAAAAATCATCCACCCTGATTGACAAAACTCAAATAACGCCTTTTGTAATCCTCTTAATTTCGAGCCAGATTTTCAACAAAAACTACATTTTTATGGATGCTTTAAAATATGTTTACACGTTTGGTGGAGAATACACTGAAGGTAATAGTTCTATGCGTGAATTGCTCGGTGGCAAAGGAGCCAACCTTGCAGAAATGAATTTGATTGGAGTACCTGTACCTCCAGGGTTTACAGTAACGACCGAAGCTTGCAACAATTATTACAAAGTTGGAAAGGAAAAAACGATTAGTGCACTTACTGACCAGGTTGCAAAAGGTGTAGCTGTTGTTGAAAAAATAACCGGAAAGAAATTGGGTGACCCCAATAATCCGTTATTGCTTTCTGTTCGTTCCGGTGCCCGTGCTTCTATGCCAGGTATGATGGATACGGTATTGAATCTCGGTATGAATGATGAGGTCGTGGAAGGATTTGGCAAACAATCCAATGAATGGGCCGCATGGGACTCTTACCGCCGTTTCATCCAGATGTATGGAGACGTTGTAATGGGCCTCAAACCTGAATCCAAAGATGATATCGATCCTTTCGAAAAAATCATGGATTACGTAAAAGAAGAAAGAGGCATCAAAAACGATACAGAATTTACTGTTGATGACCTCAAGCTCATCTGTAATACTTTCAGAAATAAGATTAAGGAAAAAACAGGCAAGGAATTCCCACAGGATCCTTGGCAACAATTATGGGGCTCTATCACTGCTGTTTTCGACAGCTGGATGAACCAAAGAGCGATCACTTATCGTCGCTTGAACGGTATCCCTGCTGAATGGGGTACTGCTGTTAACGTTCAGGCAATGGTATTTGGTAATATGGGTGATGATTCTGCAACTGGTGTTGCCTTTACCCGTGACCCGGCTACAGGAGAAAACATCTTTACCGGTGAATACCTCATCAACGCACAAGGAGAAGATGTTGTGGCTGGTACTCGTACACCACAGCAAATCACATTGGAAGGTTCCAAAAGATGGGCCGTATTAGGTGGTATCTCAGAAGAAGATAGAGCTGCAACTTATCCTTCTTTGGAAGAAGTTATGCCTGAAATCTATCAGGAACTCAACAAATATCAGGACATTCTGGAAAAACACTATAAAGACATGCAGGACCTTGAATTTACCATTCAGGAAGGTAAACTCTGGATCCTACAGACCAGAAACGGTAAACGTACCGGTCTCTCCATGGTAAGAACGGGTATGGAAATGCTCAAAGAAGGTATGATCACTGAAGAAGAAGCATTGCTCCGCATGGATCCACACAAACTGGATGAGTTGCTTCACCCTGTTTTCAATAAAGAATCTATTGCCGATGCAGTGGAATTGACCAAAGGTTTGCCTGCTTCTCCAGGTGCTTCTTCCGGTCAGATCGTATTCTCTGCTGATGATGCAGTGGAATGGGCTGAAAAAGGCAAAAAAGTGATTCTCGCAAGAATCGAAACATCTCCTGAAGATATCCATGGACTCGAAGTCGCTTCCGGTATCCTCACCAGCCGCGGAGGTATGACCTCTCACGCTGCAGTAGTTGCCCGCGGTATGGGTAAATGCTGTGTATCCGGTGCCGGTGAAGTGCATATGAACTATGCTGAAAAAACACTACACATTGGAGATTTGTACCTCAAAGAAGGTGACTGGATCTCCCTTAACGGTACTACCGGACAAGTTTTCCAGGGCCAAATCAAAACAGAAGAAGCCAGTCTGGTAGCCGAATTCGGTGAATTGATGGAACTCTCTGACAAGTATGCAAGGCTCGCCGTCAGAACCAACGCTGATACTCCTCATGATGCAACGGTTGCGAGAAATTTCGGTGCCACAGGTATCGGACTTTGCAGAACTGAGCACATGTTCTTCCAGGAAGAACGTATCCTGCCTATCAGAGAAATGATCATCGCCGAAACCAAGGAAGACAGATGGGAGGCACTCAACAAACTGTTACCATTCCAAAGAGAAGACTTTGAAGGTATCTTCGAAGCTATGAATGGATTACCGGTGACTATCCGTCTGCTGGATCCTCCATTGCACGAATTCCTGCCTCAAACCAAAAAGGCAAGAATCGAAATGGCCAAAGACCTCGGCATTACAGAAGAACATGTGGAAGAACTCGTGGCAGATCACGAAGAATCCAACCCAATGTTCGGTCACAGAGGTTGCCGTTTGAGCAATACCTTCCCTTCCATCACCAGAATGCAGGCAAGAGCCATTATCGAAGCTGCGCTGAACCTTAAGGCAAAAGGAATAGATGTCTACCCAGAAATCATGGTTCCTCTTGTAAGTGTGAAGGCAGAGTTGGAACAGCAAAAAGAGGTTATTGTAGAAACCATCGAAAGGGTATTTGCTGAACGTAATGAGCGTATCGACTACAAAGTAGGTACTATGGTCGAGGTGCCACGCGCCACTGTAGTGGCTAACGAACTGGCAGAAATCTCAGATTTCTTCTCATTTGGTACCAACGACCTTACGCAGATGACCTTCGGTTTCTCCCGTGATGACGTAGGACACTTCCTGCCGGTTTACATCAAGAAAGGCATCGTACCTCACGACCCATTCGAATCCATCGATCAGAAGGGTGTTGGAGGTCTTGTTGAAAAAGGTGTTCGATTAGGTAGAGCCACTAAAGAAAACCTGAAGATAGGCGTATGTGGTGAGCATGGTGGAGATCCTGCTTCAGTAGAATTCTTCCACAGAACTGGTCTCAACTACGTGAGCTGTTCTCCTTTCCGCGTACCAATCGCAAGATTGGCAGCGGCTCAGGCAGCCATTAAGTTTCCCAGTAAAGAGGTGAAAAAGGAAGAAGAAATGGCTTTTATGGTTTAATGGTTTTGTGATATAATAATTATCCCGGATTTTGGCTGATGCCAAAATTCGGGATTTTTTTTGCCCGGATGAAAAAGAAAATAATCACGTGATTTGTTCGATTGCGCTGGTTAAATTGTCGTTACTTTTTTATCTTAGCCAAAAGGAATTTTTGCACCAAAATCAAACAACTTCATGAATAGAACCGTTGGACAAATAATGGCCTCTCCGGTAGTAACCACAACAATCGACTCTACCACCGGTTACGTCAGAGAATTAATGGAAAGAAAGCAGGTCAGCGCCATCCCGATCGTGGAACTGGATGGCGAAAATATCAACCTCAAAGGCATTGTTACGACCAGCGACCTGAGAGGTATCAAGGATGAAAGCACCGAAGTGGATATCATAATGTCCCGATTAATTGAATCGGTTTCAAAAGATGCTCCCATAAAAACTGCCGCAAAAAAAATGCTGGAGCACGACATGCACCACCTCGTCGTAATGGAGAATGGAAAAATTGTGGGCATTGTCAGTTCGATGGATTTTGTTAAGGTGGTTTCCGAAACCCCGTAAGGTAGAACAGAACCTGCCTGGCGGAAGACAGGTTCATTCTGTTAACCCCGTAACAATGGAACCTGTCTTCCTTCAGGCAAGATTCATTCCATCGTCAGCTCCCTTTAAGTCAACACAAACCTTGCTCGAAAAAGAACACCACTCAATTCAAAGGTTTTCTTTTCAGGCAAAATGAATTTAACCACTACGATTTTTTTCCTATTTTCACCTCCCCGTTTTATAGAAAAGCAATTGACCATGCACAAAATATCAGCGGATTACGTTTTCCCCGTCTCCCGACCTCCCGTCAAGAATGGAGTTATTGTAGTGGATGATGACGGAAAAATTCTGGAAGTTTCCTCCCAAAAAGACCACGATCCTTCCAGTCTGGATCACCATATTGGTGTCCTGGTACCGGGGTTTATCAATACGCACTGCCACCTGGAACTGTCTCACATGAAAGGAAAAGTAGACACGGGCACCGGCTTGCTTCCGTTTCTCGTAGATGTAGTTACTTACCGCGATTTCCCTCAGGAAGAAATTCAGGAAGCCATTCGACAGGGAGATGCTGAAATGAAAAGGGAAGGCATTGTTGCCGTTGGAGATATTTCCAACAAGGCAGATACGGCTGAAGTCAAAGAAAAAAGTCGTATCCGTTATTATACTTTCGTGGAAATGTTCGATTTCCTGCAGGATGAGCGTGCACAGGCCACTTACGAGCAATACCAGGCCGTTTTTCATGGACAAAGCAATAATAACGGTAATAAGATTAGCTATGTCCCACATGCGCCTTACACCGTGTCAAAAGCCCTTTTTGAGATTATCAGGTCCCAAAACAACGGTCAACAGGCAACCATCAGTATTCACAACCAGGAGACTCCTCACGAAGATAACCTCTTCCTGAAAAAAGAAGGTGGATTTGTCGGTTTCTTCGGTGGATTTGGGGTAACCCTCGACAACTTCAATCCAACCGGAAAAACAGCCATCCACTACGCTATGGAAAATATGGATCCTGATCAGCGTACCCTCTTCGTCCATAACACCATGACAGGCGATGACGATATCAAAGCCGCCCATGCCTGGAGTGACCATGTATACTGGGCCACCTGTGCCAATGCCAACCTGTATATCGAAAACCGACTGCCCAATTACAAACTTTTTATCGACAATAATGCCAAAATGACCATCGGAACCGATAGCCTGACCTCTAACTGGCGGTTATCCGTTTTGGATGAAATGAAAACCATTGCCAAATACCAATCCTACGTTAATTTCGAAACACTGCTTCGCTGGGCTACCCTCAACGGTGCTGAAGCGCTTGGGTTTGATGATGAACTGGGAAGCTTTGAAGTTGGCAAAAAACCAGGGGTGAACCTGCTTAACCTGAATAGCGATCTGAAGCTTGGAGAGAAGACGCGGGTGGAGCGGTTGGTTTAGAGGGTAAACGATGGACGGCCTACGGCACACGGTTTTCGATGATTATTCTTTTATGCTTCCATTTTATTTTTTGAATATCAAAGTACTTCGATATTCGGTGTTGGATACCTTGCCTGCTGTCGCAGTAAGGCAGGTTCTGCTGTTCCGCGGTTCCTCATCGCTTGCCGGAAATGCAATAGTACTGAAATTTAAGAGGGATATCTTTCGAATTTTGAAACAACTAGGCATAACAGCAGAATAATGAACCTGCCTTCCGCCTGCTGACGACGGGAGGCAGGTTTCGAAATTTTGTAATAGTTCTAAACTCTACACCCTGCATTTTGGACTTTGCACTCTAATCCACTACACATCCTTCATAGACAAAGCCACACGCCCACGGGCCATATCCACATCAAGCACTTTAACCATCACCTCCTGCTGAAGGCTTACCACATCAGCAGGATTTTTGACAAATTTGTTGGCCAGTTGTGAAATGTGGACTAATCCGCCTGCTTTGATGCCGATGTCTACAAAAGCGCCAAAGTTGGTGATATTGGTAATGATGCCAGGGATAACCATACCGATCTGCAGATCTTCAATGGTTTTGACATTTTCGGCAAACTGGAAAGATTTGGCATTTCCACGCGGGTCTAGGCCCGGTTTGGCGAGCTCTGACATGATGTCTTTGAGTGTTGGTAAACCTACCGTTTCCGTTTTGTACCTATTCAGGTCAATTTGCTTTCGCAGGCTTTCATTTTTGATCAGGTCTTCCACCTTGCAGCCAATATCCGTCGCCATCTGTTTGACGATTTTGTAAGTTTCCGGGTGCACAGCTGTATTATCGAGCGGATTTTTACCATCGCGAATGCGAAGGAATCCGGCACATTGCTCAAAGGCCTTCTCTCCCATACGGGCAACTTTCTTTAGCTGGACACGGCTTGTGAATAAACCATTTTCATCGCGATAATCGACAATGTTTTGGGCAAGCGTTGGGCCCAAACCTGAAACATAGGTCAGCAGGTGTTTGCTGGCAGTATTTAAATTAATTCCAACCGAATTCACACAACTCTCCACTACCCTGTCCAGACTATCTTTCAATTGGGCCTGATTGACGTCGTGCTGGTACTGTCCTACCCCGATGGATTTAGCATCAATTTTCACCAGCTCTGCCAAAGGATCCATCAACCTGCGGCCAATGGAAACTGCGCCACGGACAGTGACATCGTATTGCGGAAATTCCTCACGAGCAATTGCAGAAGCAGAATAAATGGAGGCTCCGCTTTCATTAACCATAAATACCTCCAGAGATCTGTTGAAATCAATGGATCGACAAAGTCCCATCGTTTCCCTTCCCGCCGTTCCATTACCTACCGCAATGGCTTCGATATCGTATTTATGAACCAGTTCCAGCAAAGTTTCTTTGGCTCCATAAACATCCTTTTGAGGTGGATGCGGGTAAATGGCCGTATCATACAACAGCTTGCCTCCTCTGTCCAGACATACCACTTTACAACCTGTTCTAAAACCGGGATCAATCCCCAAAACAGCTTTCTGTCCCAATGGAGGACTCAGCATCAATTGACGCAGGTTTTCAGAGAATACATTGATCGCTTCCTCATCAGCTTTTTCCTTGGATATTTTCCGGAACTCCGTTTCAATGGATGGCCCGAGCAATCTTTTGTAACAATCTTCAACAGCTTCTTTTACCTGCTGACCTGAAGCATTGTGGTTGGTGACAAATTGTTTTCCAAGCAAAAAGATAGCATCCTCCTCTTCCGGGCCAATCGACACCCTTAAAAATCCTTCCTCCTCTCCCCTTCGGATGGCCAGCATCCGGTGAGAAGGACAACGGTTGAGGCTTTCGGCATATTCGAAATAATCACGGTACTTCGCACCTTCTTCCTCTTTGTTCCTCGCCACCTTTGACCTTACTACAGCTTCTTTTTTGAACAAAAAACGTATCCTGTTTCTCGCCTTTTCATCCTCGTTTATCCATTCGGCGATGATGTCTCTCGCACCTTGTAGCGCAGCTTCAATATCCGGAACTTGTTCGGTGATATAGTTGCCTGCCAGGGTCTCAACATTGTCATTACGCTGCTCGAAAATAACCTGAGCAAGCGGTTCAAGTCCCAGTTCCCGGGCAACGGAAGCACGGGTTTTTCTTTTCTTTTTGTATGGCAAGTAGAGATCCTCAAGTGTTGTAGAATCCCAGGTGTCCTGGATTCGTTTTTTCAGATCATCCGTCAATTTGCCTTGTTCCTCAATACTTTTGAGGATGGTTTCTTTCCTTTTTTCGAGTTCTTCGAGTTTTTTGAGTTCTGTCTGGATTTCTGCGACGCTTACTTCATCGAGAGATCCGGTAGCTTCCTTACGGTAACGGGAGATAAACGGGATGGTGGCTCCTTCTTTTAAGAGGTTTACGGTATTGGAAACACTTTTGTGGGAAAGGTTAAGGCTTTCTGATATAAGTTGTATGTGGATATTTTGCATTAGTGGCGATTTAAAACATTTAAAGTCTAGGTATAGCGGTCGAACCGGGAACGTTGTCCCTAAATTCATTTAACCGCAAATGGAACGTAGTGACATCCCGAATGAGGTTTTAACTCAAATGTCATCGGAGTGTCGGGAGGGCGCGATGGAAGCGCAAGTTCGCAAGGAAATACAGTTTGATTTCAGCGGAAAGCAAAGATAAAATATTGGGGAAAAACTAAACTAATTTTAAGGGAAAGTTGGTTTAAAAAAATGAAATGGAATGTCAAGAAAGCAGAGAGCGCTAAGAGTTATACCGCAGAGAACCGCCAAGAAGCGCAGAGAACCGCTGAGCCCTAAACCAAGTAAGTGTATACTTGTTCGGCACCTGGATAAGGAAAATCCTTAAAAAGATCTTAAACAAAAAAACAGGCTTACCAAACCAAAGTCTGATAAACCTGTATTAATATTTTTCCTTAGCCTTAGCCTAAAATTCTTACATCTGATATAAATGCTCGTAATATTCGTCAAGCATTCTTTTCACTGAGAAGGCATCACGGGTATCCTGGATGCTGTTGCGCATCATTTCAACCCATTGGTCATGATTATCGTAATAAGTAGGAATCACCTCCTCAAGCAGCACTGCGTACAATGCCTTACGGTCATTCTCATCCAGAGCAGTCACATTTTCGCTTTCGTAGGCATTTCCAAACTGCCAGCCGTTGAATCCATGGTGGCAAGCTTCCGGCCACCAGCCGTCCAGAATACTCAGGTTGAGTACACCATTCATTGCTGCTTTCATTCCTGAAGTACCACTGGCCTCTTTTGGACGACGAGGATTGTTCAACCACACATCACATCCGCGAGTCATCTTGGCACCGATGGTCATACCGTAGTTTTCGAGGAACACCACCGAATTTGGAAACTGCTTGGACAGCTCCACCAATCTAGCTACGATCTGGCGACTTGCATCGTCATTAGGGTGGGCTTTCCCGGAGAAAACGAACTGCACTTTTTGCTCCTCCAATAGTGGGTTAATGATCTCAGGTCTGCTGAAAATCAGGTCAGTACGTTTATAAGGAACCGTACGTCTCGAGAAACCGATCAACAGTTTATTTTCATCAAGCTTAGCACCAGTTTCTTCTTCCACGAATTTAATCAGGTCGCGTTTATTGGCCTGGTGGCTTTCCCAGATATTTTTGCCTGTTTCGCCTGCTTTGAGCATTGCAGCGTCAACCCAGGTTCCCGGGTGAATACCATTGGTAATGGCGACTATTTCGGAAGCTCCCTGGATGTTTTTCCACATCCTGTTGGCAGTTGTCCCGTGTAATTGAGCCACTGCATTAGACTTTCTGGAAAGTCTCAGGGCACCAACGGTCATATTAAATGGATTCCCGCCGAGACGCATCAATTGGTCCCAATCCAAACCAAGGTTTGCACTCATATACATCAACCGATCAATGGTGTGGGATTCATTACCCTGTACAACAGGTGTATGGGTGGTGAAAACGATTTTTTCTTTGGTTCTCGCCCATGCATCTTCGAAGGAAGCACCCTTTTCTCTTTCTTCACGCATCAATTCAAATCCGGCCAGCAAAGCATGCCCTTCGTTGAAATGGTACAGATCAACTTCAATTCCGAGAGCTCTCAAGGCACGAATGCCTCCAATTCCCAAAACGATCTCCTGAGCTACACGATCATCTTTAGTTCCCCCGTACAATCTGCCGGATATCCACTTATCTTCATTCTGAGGAAGATCAGTATCCAGTAAATATAATGGCGCGCTTCCGAACTCTTCGAGTTTCCATACTTTACAGGCAACATTTCTTCCTCTAACCGTTACATCAACGGTAACTCCCGTATCCTCCAGGAATTCATAGTCATAATCATTGTAAAGTACATAAGGTTTGCCATGTTCGTCAATATGCTGATCTGAATATCCGTGTTTCCACTTTATACCGATCCCGATGATTGGGAAATCATGATCTTTTGCTCCTTTTAAGTAGTCTCCAGCCAATATTCCCAGGCCGCCTGCATAGATCTTCAAATCATTTTGCAGACCGTATTCCATACAGAAATACGCGACCTTTGGCTGTTGTGCATTTGTTTCCATAAGTCAAATTTGTTATTGGAAAGTTTAAAACAAGTCGCAAATAAACGACTTATCTTTGACTTATCCCAAACCAAAAAATTAAAAAAATATGAAGTTTAACTCCCGTGGGGTACTGATTCCTGGCTAACAATATCTTTTCAGCTTTAAAGCATTTTATCCCTTGAGGGCCAAAGCACCAATAAACTCAACGGTATTAGTGTACTAAAGACAAGAAGCAGTTCGTGAAATTGGTTCAACCCTCCCCGTTGCAACCATTGTGTCAACCCTTTGGAAAAAAGAATGGCTTCACTTCCAAAAAATCCGACAAAAAAGATCCATATGCCAATTTTGGCAACTTTTCTAGTTCTGTTTAACACTTTTTCTTTAAGCATCCAGGTCAATAAAAAAGCTGAAATGAACCCCAATACTACCAAATGAATGTATCCAATGACCACATAACTCTTCGCCTGGTAGGTTTTCATGGCCAGCAATGGAAGAGCTGATAAAGCCTGCATGGTTAATTTTAGGACAAACGAGGTCATGGCAAGTAAAAAAAGCATTTTTACAATGCCTTTGAAACCTTGAGACAATGTTCTGAAGTCAAAAAGAAAATAAATAAGTCCAATTAATTGCATCAAGGCCGCAAACCCACCAATTAGAAAAACGTATGCTGGAGGATTCAGCCACAAGGCCGACAAAGCATAAGCCGGGACACAAGCAATAGATAAAAAAAGAAAGAACTTTCTACCATTTGGATTTTCTTTTTGCCCCTTTTCACCTTCCATAAATTTATAAACCAGACCAAAAATGGCAAAAACGAAAAAACCGTTGTAGAGAAAATGTAAATAATAATAAACGGCCAGATAATAAACGGCTGTCTTGCCAAACATTATTACAATAGGGCCGAGAGCCAAGGGGCCAATTCCTGAAAGCAAATAGAAAAAGAAACCACCATAAATAAATGACCTGCTTACTCCCTGGGGACCGGTCTTTCGAAAATCCTTCAGGAATAATAAAACCAACCAGCAGGAAAAGACTAAAAACAACATCAATAAAGCAATCGAAATAGTCTTATAACCTGTCAAAGGGAATGAAAAAATCATTCCGGCAACCGAGATCGTCGTCAACCATAAATTCCATCGGTAAACTTTTCGTTCCAGGGTTCCTTCAGGTAAAAACACTTTTACCAGCAATACCATGAGAGCTAGATATCCCCAGCCTAAAAAAGCCACATGGGAATGGCCCTGTCTCATAAATCCATAGTCCATCAACTCGATTGGAAATACTGCTGTAAAACGCAATAACAATCCCATTATTCCACCGATAATGAAAAATAAAAACGCGATTATGGACCAAAATCGAAACATTTAGGATGTCTGTTCAACAATATAAAAAGCGGTTTGCAAATGTATCTAAATTTTGCTTTGGAGAAGCCAGTAAATCAAGTAAAAAATTCAAAAAAGACACCTAATTTTCTTAACTTGTGCACCCTTATTCTTGTTATTGAATTGAACATAAAAACTAAACAATGTTGACAGAAAAAATGGAAGCTGCGCTCAACGCGCAAATCGTGATGGAAGGATATGCCTCAAGTCTTTACCTTTCAATGGGATCCTGGTGTGAACAAAAAGGATTGGAAGGCTGTGCTAAGTTTATGTATCGCCAGTCTGAGGAAGAACGGATGCACATGTTGAAGATCTTTAACTATATTAATGAAATGGACGGGCATGCACTATCTCCCGGGATTAAGCAGCCTGATCACAAATTCGAATCTGTTCAGAAAATGTTTGAAAGCGTTTATGCTCATGAGCAAAATGTTACCAAATCGATCAATGACCTCGTAAGGGTTTCCTATGCTGAAAATGATCATTCAACTTTGAATTTTTTGCAATATTATGTAGAGGAACAAAGAGAAGAGGAAGCCTTGATGAGAAGTATTCTGGACAAGATCAAACTGATAGGAAACGGTCCGCAAAGCTTGTATTTTATCGATATGGAAGTTGAGAAAATCAACAACCAGATTCCCGAAGAAGAAAACGAATAATATTGTCAATCAAAAAAGACAAACCTGTTGGTCTGACCAGAGACGTTGGTTTCCAGGTAGGCGCCCGAAAAACTTTTGCTGTTTCCTTGGAAAAAGCATGGGATTTTCTGATGTCCGAAAATGGAACACGTCTTTGGTTAGACGATATGGATATTGACAAAATTGACCTGAAACAGGCGTTTTTAACTCCCAATGGTTACACTGGAAAAATAACCGTTTTCAAGCCTTATAGCCATCTTCGTATGCAATGGCGTCATCCGGATTGGGACAATACCTCTACCCTTCAAATCCGAACCATTCCCAATAAAAATAAGACCATCATCAGTTTTCATCAGGAAAAACTTTCAGGCCCTGAGCAAAGAGCTGAAATGAAATTATTCTGGAAAAAGACACTTGAACAGTTGAGTGAATTTTTCCTTTCTCAATAAACTGATTCACATCTTTTTTTATTTATTTTTTAAACAATTTCTTAATAGGAAAAACCTTTTTTCCAAGGAATATTCCAACGGCTCCAATACATGCCGTTTACTCTCCGAATTTTATTCGGAAAAGGATCCAAAAAAGTAGAAAAAGTGACCCCAAATTCTTACATTTGTTATTACCTGAAAACGCCCGTTGTCTTGACGAAAATTCAATTTTATGCGCAAGATCAATTCACTAAACACGACGATAATCCGTAAGGTTTTAATGGCCTTAACTGGATTATTTCTTTGCTTCTTTCTGATTATTCACCTCGCAGGAAATTTACAACTACTCCTACCGCACGAAATTGCTCAAACACAGTATAATGCTTACTCGCATATACTGTCCGGTAATTTCATTATCAAGTTCGTATCCGCCGTATTATATGTATCAATTTTAGCCCATGCCCTGCTGGCCTTGGTACTGACCATCATCAATTGGCGGGCCGGAGGCAGTAAATATGCTGTAGATAAGCGGCGGCAGGTTAGCGGCTGGATCACCCGAAATATGGGTATCCTGGGATCACTGATCTTTGTATTCCTCGTTGTGCACCTGGCCAACTTCTGGTATGTGTACAAATTTGGCCACCCGCCAATGGATGCAGCCGGGAATAAAGACCTTTATACTATTGTGGTGGAAGTGTACAAGGAGCCCTGGTATGTCATCGGTTATGTTGTTGCCATGTTGATTTTAGGTTTCCACCTGTGGCATGGTTTCCAAAGTGCCTTCCGTACCCTGGGGCTGTACAATTTTAAATACCACCAATTGGTGAAATACTTCGGATTCTTTTTCTCTATTGTAATGACCGTTGGATTTGCCATCATCCCCGTAATTCTGTATTTCAGATTTGCCGGAGGATAAGGCAACAAAGGAATAGGGTAATTATGGAGCCTTTTCCCTGTCTACCCTTCCGCTTTGAATCCTTAAGTCTTTAAACTTTAAAATTTCTTCCCGATGTTAGATGCAAAAATTCCCGAAGGGAAACTTCAAGATAAATGGAACAACTACAAAGCGAAATGTAATATCGTGAATCCAGCCAATAAGAAAAAGCTGGATATCATTGTAGTTGGTGCCGGTCTGGCAGGTTCTTCTGCTGCGGCAACTTTTGGCGAACTGGGATACAATGTCAAAGTTTTCTTTTTCCAGGACTCCGCCAGAAGAGCACACTCAGTAGCAGCCCAGGGAGGGGTCAATGCCGCCAAAAACTATCAATATGACGGAGACAATGTCTACCGAATGTTTTATGATACCATCAAAGGTGGAGACTTCAGGTCTCGGGAAGCCAATACTTACCGATTGGCCGAATGTTCTGCATCATTAATTGATCAGGCAGTGGCACAGGGAGTTCCCTTCGGTAGAGAGTATGGCGGTTATCTTTCCAACAGATCCTTTGGAGGGGTTCAGGTGAAACGAACCTTTTATGCAAGAGGCCAAACCGGACAACAATTATTGCTCGGTGCTTACTCTGCAATGATGAGGCAGGTGAATACCGGAAAAGTCAAATTGTACAACCGTCATGAGATGCTCGATGTAGTCATCATTGATGGAAAAGCGCGCGGAATAATCGCCAGAAACCTCGCTACCGGCGAAATCGAAAGACATGCTGCCCATACGGTTGTTTTGGCAACAGGAGGTTACGGAAAGATTTATTTCCTTTCTACGCTGGCTATGGGATGTAACGGTTCTGCTGCCTGGCGTTCGCATAAAAAAGGTGCCTACATGGCTGGTGTGAGCTGGGTCCAGATCCACCCGACTTGTTTGCCACAATCCGGAGACCACCAATCAAAACTCACCCTGATGTCAGAATCACTAAGGAACGATGGCCGGATCTGGGTACCAAAACAAAAAGATGACGACCGACATCCAAATGACATCCCGCCGGAAGAAAGAGATTATTACCTGGAACGCAGATATCCTTCCTTTGGTAACCTTGCCCCAAGGGATATAGCCTCCAGAGCAGCCAAAGAACGAATCGATGCCGGACATGGTGTTGGAGCCAATAAAAATGCTGTCTACCTGGATTTCAGAACTGCTATAAATGAATACGGGGAAAATGTCATCCGTGAAAGGTATGGCAACCTGTTCCGCATGTATGAAAAGATTACCGGAATCAATGCATATAAGGAACCCATGAAGATCTCCCCTGCCGCCCACTTCACCATGGGAGGGTTATGGGTCGATTATGAATTGATGACTTCCGTTCCGGGTTTATTTGCCCTTGGAGAATGCAACTTCTCCGATCACGGAGCCAACAGGCTTGGTGCAAACTCCCTGCTGCAGGCATGTGTTGACGGATATTTCATTGCCCCGCTAACCGTTGGTAATTACCTTTCCGGAGAAATCAAAACCGGCAGGATTACCGCTGATCATCCGGAATTTGAAAAAACTGAAAAGGAAGCCCGGGAATTTCTCGACAAACTGGTCAATATAAAAGGAAGTAAAACTGCGGATCATTACCACAGAACTCTGGGACGTATTCTTTGGGACAAAGTAGGATTGGAAAGAAGTAAGGAAAGTCTGGAAGCTGCTATCAAGGAAATCAGGGAATTAAGAGAAGATTTTTGGAAAAACCTGATGGTTCCGGGTACCAAAGAAGAGATCAATTCTGAATTGGAAAAAGCAGGACGTGTTGCCGATTATCTTGAATTGGCCGAATTGATGGCTTTTGATGCTTTGAACCGGGACGAATCCTGTGGTGCTCATTTCCGGTCAGAATATCAAACTGAAGACGGGGAGGCCATGCGAAATGATGATGATTATGCTTACGTTTCCTCCTGGGAATTTGCCGCAAAAGGAGAAGAGCCCATACTTCACAAGGAAGTTTTGGAATTTGAAACGGTCACACCAACTGTAAGGAGTTATAAGTAGACGTAAAACGGATTACGGTGGACGGTCGACGATAAACGGCCTTTCATCCGGGATATTGAATAATAGTCTATAAAAATAATTAATGTTTTTGGCCATAGAATTTTTATTAAAAGCAGAATTTCTACTGCCAGGAACCAAACCGAAAACATTTAGAGTAGAAGGTAAACATAACCTTTCCCTTCCTTACAAATGTTAAGAGGTTTGAAAATGATTCATAAAAAAACCATCCTGGATTTTGGCAAAAGCCAAAATCCAGGATAACATAAAAATTCGGAACGAATGAAAGTCACATTAAAAGTCTGGAGGCAAAAAGATGCGCAATCAAAGGGTGCGTTTGAAACCTATCCGATGGACAATGTCAATGAAGATATGTCCTTTCTGGAAATGTTGGACATGCTCAATGAGGGACTGACCGTCCAGGGAAAAATGCCCGTTGAATTTGACTCCGACTGCCGGGAGGGGATTTGTGGACAATGCGGGATGGTCATCAACGGAAGAGCGAACGGCCATCTGGAAGGGACTACGACCTGTCAGTTACACATGCGTTCATTCAGGGATGGAGAGACTATCTACATTGAACCATTCCGGGCCAACGCATTCCCCGTCATCCGCGACCTCAAAGTCAACCGGGAATCCCTTGACAGGATCATCATTGCCGGTGGGTTCATTTCCTCCCACACCGGATCAGCTCCGGAAGCCAATTCCATCCCTATTGGACACGCTACGGCAGAGTCTGCCTTTGACTCTGCTGCCTGTATCGGATGTGGTAGCTGTGTGGCGACCTGCAAGAACTCAAGTGCCTCTCTCTTTACAGCAGCAAAAATCACTCACCTGGCCAAATTACCTCAGGGGCAGGTCGAAGCCAGAAAGCGTGCCCTGAATATGGTGAAACAAATGGATATTGAAGGTTTCGGAGCCTGTACCAATACCGAAGCTTGCGAAGTCGAATGTCCTCAGAATATCTCTGTGATGAACATTGCCAGGATGAACTGGGAATTTCATAAGGCTGTATTGTAGGCGTTACTGGAGTCCCGGCAAGTCCCGACACTGTCGTGTGCGGGATGATTTTAAATCATGCCGCGGATGTCGCTACGCTCCATTACGGGAAACGGGTTGCGGGTTATCAATTGATTGTCCGCAACCCGTTTTTATTGCATGTAGGAAAAGTAAACTAAAACATATTAGTTTTTCGTTTACCAAATAAAAAATGCTCAAAACGCCAATGATTTTTTTGCTTTCGATTTTACTGCTTTCCTGCACAAATGCTCCAAACAAGGGAGAGGCAACACAAAAAATGCTCACAAATCCCTTTAGGACTTCCGTTGCTAAAAATTTGATCGATACCAGTGGGAAAACTTTACAAACCAGATTCCTATTACCTGAAGGTTATGAAAGGACTGAGGCTGTATCCGGCTCTTTTGGAGAGTACCTAAGGAACCTTCCGCTTAAATCTCACGGATCAAAAGTCAAATATTATGATGGGGATACAAAAAGCGCCAGAGGTGTTTACGAAGCTGTTGTGGATATGGATATTGATCCGCGAGACTTGCAGCAGTGCGCGGATGCCGTTATTCGATTACGAGCGGAATATCTTTATGAGCAGGAAAGGTACGATGAGATCAGTTTTGAATTCACCAATGGTTTTGAAGCCCATTTTAAAACCTGGAGAAGCGGCAATCGAATTGGTGTTGATGGTAATAACGTTTACTGGAGGACTTCTTCCAGTGCAAACAGCTCGTACAAAAGTTTCCGAAAATATCTCATCATGGTTTTTGCCTATGCAGGAACTTATTCGGTTGAAAGGGAAACTAAAAAGGTTTCTATAGAAGATATTCAGGTTGGAGATATTTTTGTAAAAGGCGGCAGTCCCGGTCATGCAGTCATTGTGGTAGACGTCGCAAAACATTCAGAAACCGGAGAAAAGATCTTCATGCTGGCCCAAAGTTATATGCCTGCCCAGGAGATTCAGATTCTTCAAAATCCTAAAAACGGCCAGGGTAATCCATGGTATGATACAGATTTTGAAAGGCTGAGAACTCCGGAATGGACTTTTTCGAAGGAGGCGTTGAGGAGGTTTGAGTGACTTTCTCAGCCAAGTGACGGCCTCACTTGGAGTGAGGCCGTCACTGGCTGCCCCCTTTATATAAAGCCACGAGAAAGGTAAACGTGACATTATTTTGTCCACTATTTTTGAACTTTAACATTTACCATATATGAGAAGACAAATACTTACAGGGATCTTAGGTTTGATAATTTTCTCACTGGTTTTCTCACTTTCTTATTGGAAATCCAGGGATTTTCTGTTTCAGATTTTTTATGATTTAAGCCATTCACAAACAGACATCACCAGGAAGCAATCTGTTGACGAAATCCTCCAACAATTTGAAACCGTTGCCTTTGAAAATCTCGACCCTGGCTATTTGAATTCTACAAACTCAAATGACCCAAAATTTAAATCTATCCTCGGCGGTTCCACCTTTTATAAGATAAAACGGTCACAGATTAACATAAAAGTTGCCGGTCAATTTCGAGTGAAAGATTTTATGGCCAAGGATCAGTTCTACCGAAAAAGCCTTTTTGATAAAGATTTCGAACAGTATTGGCTAATCGACAAAAAACTACTCTACAAAATCATTGAACTTCAACAGGAATTAAAAGCAAAAGAATACAACCCAAAAGCATTCTGGATCAGATACGGCCACCGTCCCCCGCAACTGAATAGTGAAGTCAACGGAGCCAACTTCAGCCGACACATCAACGGTCAGGCAGCTGATCTGGTGATCAAGGACGTTAATCAGGATGGAAAATACAGTGAAGAAGACAAAACAATTGTTTTAGACCTGGTCGAAAATACGATCATCGTTAATGAAGGAGGAGTTGGCAGATATCCGGGCACCAGAACTGTACATATTGATGTACGTGGAAAAAGAGCCCGGTGGGATGACTATTGAAAATGAATTGGCGGACAATTCCACTTTAAAATATTACTTAAAGGCTAAGGAGAAGGCTAAGGCTGAGGTAGACAACCTGCGTCAAAAAATCATATCAAACTATGTCAAACCAAGTATTGGGACAGAATTGGGTTCAAGTGGTTCAAGGAGTTTAATTTAGGCCTTCCGACCACAGGTACGGAATGTCACCTTGTTCCATCTGTGCTCTCTGTGCCTTCCCTGTGCCCCCTGTGGTTAATCTTCAGGTCCCCAGTTTTAAACTTTTTTTAATGCTCCTAAAGCTGTAAATTGAGTCTCAAAATCACCACGATGAAGAAGCTAATGCTATTAACAATCACCTTTACTCTAGCCATTTCAAGCCTTTACGGGCAAAGATTCAAACCGGACTCCATCATCATCCAGGAAATCAATGACCAACTCTGGAAGCCCTTTAAAACAACCTACGCCGCAAGTGACTGGGTAGGATTCAATGCCTTGCATACCGATGATGTTTTGCGGATAAGCTTGTGGGGAGGACTGAGAGTCGGTGATGAATACAAAAAATCCAATGAAAAATCTTTCCAAAGAAATACGGAAACCCAAAGAACCATAGATTTCCGGTTCGAACACCGCATTCATAATGATTCAACAGCTTATGAGGTGGGGTATTATGAAATAACCTCCATAGCACCCGGTAAGGACCCACGAAATTATTATGCCCAATTCCATGTACGTCTCAGAAAAGAAAACGGACAATGGAAGATCAGTCAGGACTTTGATGTAGATAAAATAAATGGCAGAAAAATCACCCAAGAAGATTATTATCATCCGGAATTGACAGATTTGAATTAAAATTTTTATCATTAATTCGTTCTCAATCAAGTATCATGAAAACCTTTGGATTCCTTTCAATTGCTTTGTCTGTATGTTCATTTTTGTTTACCGTTTCCTGCCAGGAGCCGGCCTTTCCGCAAGTTACCGACGGAACCCTTGAAAGGATCGAAAATTTCCCTTCTGCATTTATTTCAGACAGAAATATCGATGTCTGGTTGCCAGATGGATATAGTGATTCCGAAAAATATGCCGTATTGTATATGCACGACGGACAGATGTTATACGATTCCGCCACCACCTGGAACAAACAGGAATGGGATGTTGATGGAATCATGGGCAGACTCATTGCTGAAAATGAAATTCCTCCAACTATTGTGGTGGGCATTTTTAATTCACCCAACCGACATATGGATTACTTTCCAAAACGGCCCATGGAAAACCTTTCAGAAGCTGAATGGGCCATTCTGGACGAAGAAGCCGAAAAGCAAAACCGGGATCCCATTCGTGCTGATGATATCGACTCAGATAATTATTTGAAATTCATCGTCGAGGAACTTAAACCTCACATTGACTCAGCATATTCGACCAAAACAGATGCAGCCAACACTTTTGTTGCCGGTTCAAGTATGGGCGGACTGATATCGATGTATGCTATCTGTGAATATCCGGAAATTTTTAGCGGAGCAGCCTGCATTTCCACGCATTGGATAGGTTTTCATGATTTTGAAAACAATCCGATTCCGGCTGCTTTTGCCAATTATTTGGAAAACAACCTGCCGGATACCTCCAATCATAAGATCTACTTTGATTTTGGAACGGAAACGCTGGATGCTTTTTATGAACCTCATCAGGTAGTAGTGGACAGTATCATGGTTCGCAATGGATTTACAGAATTGAATTGGATGACGCGCAAATTCCCTGGGGAGAACCACTCGGAAAATGCCTGGCGGAAGCGGTTGGATATACCGGTGAAGTTTTTATTAGCGGAATAAAAACCTGATACTAAAGGTTGATTAAGAATAAGTTAGCAATAGTATCCTCGGCTTTTAAACTATCTAAATGAAAAAAATAAAATGGTCAATTTTTGGAATTTTGATTTTGGTTTCCTGTTACCTGCTTACTTCCTGGGAGTATGAAGTTAAAACCAGTGTAGACCAATTAGAATGGTTCATTTCTGGTAATAAATTTGAACTCGTGCAAATTTATTATGGCGGATTGGCTGGAAGGAGTAGTACATCTTACCATTTCAAACCTGTAAAAGATTCGGTACAAGTAAAGCTTGATCCTGAGTATTACTCAAAAAACGAAATTATGATAAGCCAGGAAGAATTTACTGAAATCAAGGCAGCTTTGAAATGCATTGCCCTTAACCATAGTGATAACACAATCCCAGCAACCGGTTGCATCGGCCCTTTTTTCGAAGAATTTTACATTCAAAAAGGATTCAAAAAAATGAGACTATTCAATCCAAAAATTGAAACCTGCAGGTTTAATAAGATTTTATTTACCCCAAAAAACTTTCCAAAAGCATACGAATTAGACTAATTTTTTCACTTCAGGACGCCTCCTCCGTCTTACTCGAATCACTGATGAGCCGATTGAGCGTTTTAATCTCTTTGGCAGAAAAATACCGCCATTTCCCGGGGGCTATGCCCTCCAGTCGGATATTCATGATGCGTGTACGTTTCAGTCGAACCACATTGTAACCCAGATACTCACACATTCTTCGTATCTGACGGTTTAACCCCTGGACCAACACTATTTTAAAAACAAATTTACTCTTTTTGGCAACGTAACATTTCTTGGTCACTGTACCCAGGATAGGAATACCGTTACCCATTTTTTCGATAAATTCAGGAGTGATGGGTTTATCAACTGTTACGATATATTCCTTTTCATGATTATTACCTGCACGGAGGATTTTGTTGACAATATCGCCATCATTGGTGAGAAAAATGAGTCCTTCGGAAGGTTTGTCCAGGCGTCCTACCGGAAAAATACGTTTCGGGTAATTGATGTAATCAATGATATTGGTTTTATCCTTTCTGTCTGTTGTTGAGGTAATACCAACCGGTTTATGAAAAGCTAAATAAACCGTTTTTTCTTTTTGATTAATGGCTTTATCATCTATGGTAACCTTATCACCCTCCACTACCCTATTACCGGAAATGGCCACCACTCCATTGATCTTCACCCTGCCGGCTTTGATCATTTTATCAGCTTCCCGGCGGGAACAAATACCTGTTTCGCTGATGTATTTGTTTAAACTTTTGGAATCAAGGTTCTCTTTAGACATAAAATCCAGGTAATTAGCAATCAGTTTGTAAAGTTACATCAATTGTGACAGGCCAATTTCAATTTCCTGGAAAAAATCCAATCTTGCTGACAAAAAACCTAGGTAATTCCAGGCTAAACCTCTTTTTAAAATTAAAAAAAGGGAGAATATAAAAATAAAACTAGCCCGTTCTTAATCCTGAATTTCGGCTGGAGATAACATTTCATCTCTCCATAAACAAATGTAAATCAAACACTTAAAACAATAAAACACCGTATTGAACATCTTATTTATGTCTGAAAATCAAGTTGTTACAGGTAGGAACACCCCTTAAATTTGTATCAGAAAGTTAAAAGAAACGATCGCACTATTGACCATGACATTCACCCAATTGTCCATGACATAATGTGTTTTAAAATTGAAACTTTGGTATAGTTTTGAGGTTCGTCTATTCTTAAATAATGCTTCTCCCAAAAGCAATTTGAATTACTTTAGGATAGACGGCCTCCTTTTACCAAAGCATTTGACAAAACGATTTTTCATACTTATTTTACTATTTAAACTAAGTAAAACGATTGCTGAACATAACATTTTAAATCATCATAAAGCACTGAAAATCAATTTAATAATAAAAAAACACTTAAATTGAACCTCATATAACAAATCAAATAAACTATTGAAAAAATTTACAACACTCTTAACTTTGTGTTGTAAATACAAAAAGATACAAAAGGGTTTAACCCCTTCAAGATATAATTTGGTTTTATTTGGTTAGGGCTGCAGGCATCCGAAATTTTGGATAGCCTGCTTTTTTTTTGCCTATACGGCATTGAGCCACGACCCTGCCTGCTGACCCTGCCTGCTGACCGCAAGAGGTAGGCGCAGGAAGGCAGGTTCGTGGCTTTTTTTATAAAAAAATTCCACTACGCAAAAAGATTGCACACTACCCTTTCATCTTTGTATCATCAAAACAAAAGTTCTTTAAAAAAACAGTATTTCAAATCAATTTTACAAAGCCCGGGAACTTTTTTTCCCCGACAAGCCTTTAATTGGCGTTGTCAGTTAGAAGAATTGATTTTGAATTATCATAAAGAAATAATGCTTCGGCATTAAAAGAGGTAAATAGTCGGGTGGTTTTAAGCCTTGATCCCAGTTTCTGTATAGCTGGATAGTGTTAGCAGGCAATGCCTGTTCAATATGCTGCTTGATCATTACGATGTTTACGCCATGGATCTATTGGTCGGGGGTTCGATTCCCTCCATTCCCAACTTGGAATGTAGTTCAGAGGTAGAACGATAGATAAACTGCGCAGGTTCGAATCCTGCCTACATCACGCTGTAGTAGCTCAGTTGGTTAGAGCACCAGACGGTTAATCTGGAAATGGAATATCACTCCATTTAATTCAAAAGCTGATCCCTTGTAAAAAGGATCACGGAAAGTAAGGCTGCGGTAGTCCGTTTTTCCAATCCTTCGGGAAAAGAAAAGCAATCGCCACATCGCCTGAAAACTGTGGATACCGCTTGTACAAATGATTTTACTTTTTGTTACAAGATGTTTTCACCCCGGATGGGCGACCATCAGGGGGACTGGACATCTGTGTGTCAAAAACTAAAGTCAGGCGTCCTGCTCAAACAGGTTTCCGCCTTGTGGGGATGACTTCCCCGGCCTGCTTTCCTTTTTTAAAAGAAACCAAATTTTTTAATTTTTTATAAACCGAAAACAATGCAAAGAGTAAGAATTAACAAAGGATTTGCAGGCCTTGTGAGCAAGTATGGTGACTACAACCGTATCCTTTCTCCTGGTTTGCACTGGCTGTGGTTCGGTGAACAGTTGTATACTTACGACAAGTCAAAGGTATACCCTGTAGCTTCCGACATGAATCTCTTGCTCGAGGACCCCGAATTCCAGGCACAAACCGAAATGATCGAAATCACTGATAACGAGCTGGTTTTGATCTTTGAAAAAGGTAACCTAAAGAGGATCCTTGAGCCAGGTAGGTATTTCTACTGGAAAGGCTGGTCAGATTTTGAAACCATTAAGATCGACCTTGGAAAAGTAGAAATAACTGAACCTGTCGACAGATCCCTGTTGCAAAAAACTGCATTGTTGAGGCATGTACGTTTCTTCGAAGTAAAATCCTATGAGGAAGGTTTGCTTTTTGTGGATGAAAAATTCGTCAAAAAACTTCCAAAAGGTACTTACTACTTCTGGAAAAACCCTACTCCGGTAGAAGTGCTAAAAGCCGATATGCGTCAGCTTCAACTGGAAGTTTCCGGTCAGGAGATCCTGACTGCCGACAAAGCAGTGTTGAGGGTTAACTTCTACGTCCACTACAGGATCACCGATATCAAACGAGCTCTGATGGATAACAAAAACTATCAGAACCAACTGTACATCCTTGTTCAGCTGGCGCTTCGGGAATATATCGGTACCAAAACTCTGGACGAATTGCTGGAAAGCAAGGAAGTTATTTCAACTTACATCGAAAAGGCCCTTGCGGAAAAAGTGAACAAACTGGGTATCGAGATCCTTGACTCAGGTATGAAGGACATCATCCTGCCTGGAGATGTTAAGGAGATCATGAACCAGGTACTGATCGCCCAAAAGCAAGCTCAGGCCAACACCATCAGGCGGAGAGAGGAAAACGCCTCTACTCGTAACCTGCTTAACGCAGCTAAACTGATGGAGGAGAACGAAATGTTGTTCAAACTGAAAGAAATGGAGTACGTTGAGAAAATCGCTGATAAGATCAACACCATCTCTCTTTCAGGTGGCAACCAAATACTGGATCAGCTGAGAGATATTTTCATTAAAAAATAAGCTGATCTTATTACTTACCCCTAATTTTGGTTTCCAACCAAATTTAGGGGTTTTTGTGTTTCCCGGGATTATCAAACGAGGTTGATAAGGTGGTGAGCTTGAATAAAGCCATTGATCACTTTTTATGAAAAACGGTTTTCTTACCCAAATAATGTCGTTAATAACAAAAGACAAAGTTCCACCAGAATATCAGGAGGATTGAAATTGCCAGGGGATACAAATATGCCCAATTTTGCCGATGGGCAAAATTGGGCATTAATTAAAGTTTTTTCAGAGCTTTATTCTCTATATGGGAACCTACGACTCATGGCTCTTGTAATCTGATCCACCACCTCACGATGCGGGCGATTCCAATAGGTCTGTTCTACCTTATGGCTGGTCCAGACCGGAACACCCTCTTTGGCATCAACCACTTCACAGGATACAAAAACATCACTGGTGCGATTTGGCAGCCACCAAAAACCGCTGTTGGTAATAGCCTCTAAGATAAAGGCACCCATTTCAATACCAAAAGATTCAAGATTGGTCAGGTAAAACTCCTTTTCAACGGTAGAATGAACCACTGCATCTACCCCAAGAACCTCTGCCAGTTTTTTAGGAGATTCTTTCCAGGATTCGCGGAAGGTAATTCCGGCTTCTTCTAACAGTCGGTTAGTCTCAGCATAATGCTGGACACTAATATGGATCCGGTCACCTGTTTTTCTGGCCACGTGACGATAAAGAGAAATCTGGAAAGCAAGGCTCTCTGCCTCTTCAATCTCTTCGATGTTTTCCGCTGTTAATTCAGGAATACGGCCGGTGGTAATGGATTGGGCCGGAAGCACAGCCACAATCTTATGATCGTAGGCTAATCTGTCATAATCTCCGGTTTTATAAATTTCCCTGTTACAGTTGAAGAACAGGATGGCCGTCAATAGTGCAAAAACAAACTTTTTCATAATGAGTTTTTTAAGTGATTAAAAAATCCGGTCTTCATAAACCAGGGAGAACGCGTCTGTCATTGGGTTTATTTATTACCGTTTTTTGAGTAATTTCGTCCATATATATGCACCTGAACTTTCCTGGCGGAAAAGGTATCTTTATTTTAAAGTTTCATTAACAGTTCTACTTGGAAAAAGAAAAAAACGAACGGGAATTACAGTGGCTTCACCAAGAGCCTGAACGCTTGATCGAAGCTTATCAGCCTGTAATTGAGATCATTGTAAGTGGTTTTTTCAAAAAAGGCTTTTTTGTTTCCAAAGACAAAATGGATCTGGTTCAGGAGGTCAATTTACAATTACTGGAAAGTAAAATCGAAAAAATAAGAACGCATTTTAATCATTCGGTGAAACTGAAAACCTATTTTTCCAAAGTTGTTTACAATACATGCCTTGAAATAGCCAGAAAAAACCCAGCTGAACAACCCGCCGATCCTTCATCCATACTTGTCAACACCCCAAACAATTACCGAAACCCATTGCAGGAATTGGCATTAAAAGAAGAAACCCTGCGCTTACACGGTTGTCTGCTGGCATTACCGAAATTACGACACAAGGCCACACTTTGTCTCAAGGTTATCGCCAAAATTCCTTTTTATCAACAAGACATTCAATTCCTTCAAAGTCCAAAAACAGAACTGGAAATCCTTGCCATTAAAGAGAAGCTATTTACTAATTACAGCCATCTCCAGTTAAAGGAGGTCTTTGATTTGTTGGCTGACTTGTACAAAAAAATCGAAGGAAAATCTACTGAAGGAGACAGCTTGCGCAAATGGACCAACCATCTGCTGGACAGGTTTATATTAATAATGAATGGTAATCCTCCCCACGCTGCCTATACTCGCGAAACGATGAAAACCTTGTTACAATATTACTTTGCCGAATATGGCTAATTGTTAAAATTTCACTTTTTTCTCCGTTCAGCCTCCTTTTCATCATAAAAACATACAGAAACAATAACTGAATTATCTTGAATACCTTTGACAATCATAACCATCTTAGCATAGAATCCATAGCCAGATATGCTGAAGCTATGCAGTCCGGAAAACTGGAAAGCCTTCCAGAACCAATGCTGGATCATGTGGCAACCTGTGAAAGGTGTCATGCCGAGATTGTTGAGTTATTTTCGATTCTCAATCAGGTGGAAGTTCAAAAACAACCTGAGACAAGTGGTGAGGAAAAATCCAGAATAATCCGACTAAGACCAATAATCCGACTGGCTATGGTGGCTGCTGTTACAGCCCTGGCCATTTTCTTGTATTTCCGGGATAATCCGAACCTGCAACAGCAACCTACACGAGAAATTGCTGCCGACACCACATCGACTTCCAACGATAATTCCTTTCAAATTGCAGAGGAAACCACTCCACAGGAACCTGCTACAAAATCCCAGGACATTCCTAAAAGACAAGAAACCCAACCTATTTCCAATAAGCCCGAACAAAATCAACTCTTCGCAGCTAACTTTGTCCCGTCTGACGATTACGAAGCCCTGATCGGAACGACAGTAAGATCTGTCACAGTAACTGACATTACCCCAACGGCAGGCAGCCACTTTAATAGGCAAGAAATAATCACTTTTAGCTGGGTTTTGGAAAATTCTGATTTACTTTACGTCACCATTTTAAACAACCGAGAGGAAATCATTAACCGGCAAGAGATCGATGGTTCCAAATTTTCCACCAATAACCTGACAACACCAGGATTGTATTACTGGAAACTGGAAAACGATGCGGAAATACTCTATGTCGGAAAAATCATTATTGATCAATAAGCGAATCAGGATCTTTGTCATGAAAAGAATCTATATACCCGGCCTTCTTTTTTTACTTTTCAATTTTTCGGTAGGAGGTCAGGATGTGTTAACCACGGCAGCCGACCTGTCTGCCAAAGCCAATTTTGAAGCTTCTGATCAGCTTCTGGAAGCATTCATAGAGAATAACCCTACCAGGTTATACGACCTGGCTGATGCATGGTTCATCAAAAGCTACAATGCCATGCAGCTCGGAGATTACCAGGAGGCCCTCAGGACCAACAAAATCTCAGGTGACCTGAAAACAAGACTTTACGCAGAAGATATTGCGCTTAATTATATGCGGGAAGGCACCATCTACCTGCTTTCCGGTGATTACGAAAGAGCACTCAACATCCTGATGTCAGCAACTGAATTCCCCATTGAAGATCCTCAGGCCTACGCCTTGATCTACGCTTACATCGCTTCAGCTTATCAGGAATTGGGTAATTACCCCAAGGCACTGACGAAACTCACCGAATCCCTGGAAATCCTTGAATTTGAACTCGGTACAGAACACCCGGATTATGTTGTCGGGTTGTATGACCTCGGCAGACTTTATACCAAAATGAACCGGCCGGAAGAAGCTGAAGAAACTTTAAACAAAGCATTGGAAATTGTTCAAATCCTTGAAAATGGTACGGCTAAAAAAGCCAAAATACTCAATGCATTAGGCCTGTTAAACCAACAAACAGATCCATCAGGGGCAATAAATTATTTTCAGCAGGCTTTAAAGGAATATGATCAAATGGCCCCCGGACTAAATCCCGAGGCAGCCCAAACACATCTTAACCTGGCAAAAACCTGGTTAAATAAATACCTGGAAACTCTGGAAAATCTGGAGGAAAATGAAAGTGTAAGTCCTGCGATTCCTTCCCTTGCTCAGGTCAATTATGAAAAAGCTGTTGAAAGAATCACTACTAAAGAAGGTAACATCCTCAATTATCAAATTCTTGCAGAAGCAAAGGCTATTAAATCTTTGGAAGCACTGATTATTTACAGTGAAGACTTAGGTGCTCTTAGAGCTGCACTTGGCAATTGTCTGGATGCTATTGATCATCTTTACCAACACCTGAACATGATTAGTAGTGACGCTGCCAAATTCAAACTCCTTGAAGAAAGCCATTTTATTTTTGAGACCGGTTTGAGAGTGGCTATGACCCTATACGATAAAACACAGGAAAATCTTTATCTCTGGAATGCCTTTTCCATCTGTGAAAAATCAAAGGCCATTGTGCTCAATGTGAATAAAAGTTCCTTGGAAACCACGAATCAAAATATGGTATCCAGCATTAAAGCTATGCGTCAGGCAGAAGCTAAACTTCTTTTCGATCCGGATAATATTGATCTTCATAAACAACTAGCCCAAAAAAGAAAAGACTTCGACAATATTGCAAAATACTCCTCTTTCCGCTCGAAGTCCTTTCCAGGCCTAGATGAATTGCAGGCCAAAATTGATCAAAAAAGTGCCTGGTTATCTTATTTCATTGGCAAATCAGCATATTACATATTTGCCCTGTCTAATGAAAATGTCCAGGCTATTGCATTACCGCTGGATTATCGTAAAGATGCCGATAAAAAAGCTGTGAGCTTTATGACTAATCTGAATATTTCAGGAAAAAGTCAGCCCGGGGTTTACTCCCAATTACAGGATAAAAAGCAACATATCCCTTTGGATCAATCTGTGGAAGGTTTGCTTACTTCCATCAAAAAAATGGACAAAAGAAAATACGTTCTTTATGCTCATGATCTTTATAACAAACTCATAGAACCTGTAAAAAGTGTCTTATCAGCTAAAGAACATCTAATCATAAGCCCTGATGGCCCCTTATATAAAATCCCATTTGAAACTTTCATTTCACGGGAAATCGAGCCCGATAAAAAGATCAAATTCCATAAACTGAAATATTTAGCCAATGATTATTCGTTTGAATATGCTTATTCACTAACAAGGAATGCCGAAGCCTCCAGTGATCTGTCACCCGGAAATAAGACTTCCTTTTTAGGATTAGCCCCGGTTTTTAATAATCCTGCATCCGGAACCAGAATCCAATCAGAAACCGCTTATCTATTCGACTCTACCTTCCAATCTGATGATAATTTCAGAACAGTTTTGGGCGACGAATTAACCTTCGCACCATTGGAATATTCAGCACTGGAAATTTCTGAAATAGGCACCCTATTTAACTCAAAAGGGCAGAAAACTGAGGTCTTGCTGAATGAAAAAGCCACGGAAAAAAACTTTAAAACGCTTTCCGGGCAGTTCGATATCATTCACTTTGCCACCCATAGTTTCCCCCACCCTCAGAATCCAAGGCTTTCCGGCATTGCCTTATATCAACCAGACGTGAGAATGATGGCGGAATCCAGAGAAGATGGTATCCTGTATGCTGCTGAAATTGCTTCTCTAACTCTTGCAGCAGAGCTTGTGGTACTCAGTAGTTGTGAAAGCAGCGTTGGCCCCGTTATCAAGGGAGATGGTCCTTATACTTTGGCCCGAACTTTTCTGGAAGCCGGGACCCAACAGGTCATTTCCAGTCTTTGGAAAATTTTTGACAATTACAGTCAGCAAATGATGATGGAATTTTACACGAATCTACTCGATGGAAAGAATACTTCTGAAGCACTCAGGCAGGCTAAATTAAACATGATAAAAAACAAGAAAATGGCAAACCCGGCGATCTGGTCCGGTTTGATTTTAATGAGGTAGAACTTTCTCAGATAATTTCGGCATTATCAAAAAAACAAAGGCCTTCGAAAGAAAAACTTTCGAAGGCCTTTGTTTTTAAAGATCACCTAATCAATTAAAGGCGTTTCCTTAATCCTAATTTTATTCCCGTGAGGAAATAACGTTGATCTATTACATTATCAACGGCAGAGAAGGATTTTGGATAAAACCTGAAATAGGGTTCAACACGTATTTGGGTACCATGTTGTAGCTTATAGGCAAAACCAAAACTAGTGTACCAGCCGAGTCCAAGTTTATCCTTGAACAGGGCGGCAAATTTTTCAGGCTCACCGGTGGTAATTCCTACCGGCTGCATAGTTTCGGTTTCGTTAGAAACGATATTTCCTTTTTTAGCAAACTTTACATTAAGGAAGGCTCCACCGTAAACGCTGAGGGAAAAGTTTGCAAAATTATGCTCGTATCCTGCCAAGAGCGGGATATCGACCATTTGGTACCTGTTTGTAGCTCTGATTCTCAAATTTTTAACCTCCCAGGTGGTATCACCTTCTATAATGGTTATTATTTCCACCTCACCACCGTCAAAATTGAAGCTCTCATTGATCTGAGAATAATCGACCCCGGATTTCAGGGCAAACCCTCTTTCAGATAAAGCTGTTAAATGAAGCCCGGCACTAAATGCGAAATAAGGAATTTCAGATTTTTCTCTTTCCAGCAAATAATCTTCCATCTCCGGATCCCGTGCTGTCATAGTACGTTGAGCAAGGTCGATAGAAGCATTCATATCTAAATACAGCCCTCCGGGAAGCCCGCCAAAGGTAGGGCAGTCCGTTTCCTTGTTTGGAAAGTCGGCACTGCCCATAGCTTCTTTAGAGAGTAGTTTGCTATTTATTGGCAGAAGATCTACAACGCTATGAGTATTATTTACGCTTAAAAAATCAAATTCTACCTCTTCTGCAACGGGGATTTCTTCTTCCTGTTGAACTTTGGTTTCTGCAAGAAAGCCAGATTCAACCTCTTCCTCTATAGCGAAAGAATTTATTTTAACTTTATCTATACCGTTTTTTGTAATAGCAGAGGTTTCCGTTTCCTCAACTATCGTGCTGTTGGTTATTGGAGAACCTGGTTCAGTTCGTTCCGGTGTGCTATTTGTAAAATGCTCTTCGACTTTGGCAACTTCCTCAGCTCCGGTGGTTTGTTGATCCACTTGCTCTGAAACTGCTGTCATATCATTCTGAAAAAAAGCACCCATTTGCTCATACTCCTCATTTTCCAACAAAGCGATTTCTTTGTCAGTGGTACTTGTCTGATCACTGAACTGATCCCAGGCGAAAAAACCGGCAACAGTTAATGCAATCACCACACCACTCAGCAATAATAAACGTCCGGGAAGTCCTCTTCGCAGGAGAATTCTTCGGCGGTTCCTTTGCTGATCTATTTTTTCCCACAGCTGCATAGGCGGCTCAAAAGCATGGTTCTCCAGCTTTTGCCTGAATAGTTCATCTATGGGATGCTGCTGACTCATACTGCAATGTTTTGTAATTTCTGAATTTGTTTCTGGAGCATGCTCCTCGCTTTGGCAAGTTGTGACCGGGAGGTACTCTCCCCTACTCCAAGCATTTCAGCGATCTCCTTGTGACTATACCCGTCAATCGCATATAAGTTGAAAACGACCCGATAGCCTGTTGGCAAATTCGCGATCAGTTTCAACAGAACTTCTTCCCCCAAATGGGCATAAACATCAGGATCGGCAGCATTATCCGGAAAATTTTCCATGCCGACGATCTCGTTTTTGTAACTCTTTTTGTTGTGTTTTTTCAGAGCCGTATTGATCACAATCCGACGAATCCAACCTTCAAAAGAACCCTTGAATTTGAATTTATCGATATTGTCAAAAACCTTGATAAACGCATCCTGAAGATTGTCTTCAGCTTCCATATAGTGGCGTGAATAACGCATACAAAGGCTAAGCATCTTACCGGCATAGAGCCGAAAGACCTCCTGCTGGCAGTGTCTGTCCTCCCGAATACACCCTTTGATTAGTTCTTCTTCCGTCACGTTTCGGAGTTGCGGTATCAATTTAATGGCTCTCAAAACACAGCTGTTTTCTGATAGACCATACTAAGGGAAAAAACGCTGCTTTGAGAATTTATAATAACGTAGCAATAAAGTTAGCTGTTTTTCAACAATAATTCACCGTCAGCAGCTATCTTGGATCTCCGTCATTTGTAAATAACCTGACAACCGCATATTTAAAAACATCTTCGCCGTATGGAATCAAAAGAAAAAGCCAAAGCTATTGTGCAAAAAATGTACGATAATGACGCCATGAGCCAATGGTTGGGCATAAATATTCTGGACGTTTCCCCCGGAACATGCAGGTTACAAATGACCGTCCGCCCCGAAATGTTAAATGGATTTGAGATTGCCCATGGTGGAATAACCTATTCCCTTGCTGATTCAGCGCTTGCATTTGCTTCTAATGCTCGGGGCCAAAAAGCTGTGAGTATAGAAACTTCCATCGCCCACCTGAAACCTGTTCTTGCTGAAGATATTTTGACTGCGGAGGTCGAAGAGAAAAGTCTGCAAAACCGAATTGCACTGTATGAAGTCAGCGTTAAGAATCAGAATCAGGAGCTTGTTGCACTCTTCCGCGGAACAGTTTACAGGAAAAAAGAAGTCTGGGAAATTTGAATATAAAATTTCAATATTTCTAGGTGAAAAAGAAAATTTTCATTTATATTTGTTACATCTCTATTGACTATTCGTCATCCTATTTACACCTTTAACTTTACAACAATCCCTCTTACCCTCCTCACTTTATGCTATTCTCGGTAAATAGCTAAAACCCTGTCTTGTTATTTTTACACCTGTTAACTTACGAGTCCGGTAATATCGGGGCTGTCCCCGATATTCCGGCACACCTAAATCCGGTGTCTCAGAAAGAACAAAAAACATCCTTCAACGTTCAAATTTAGCAGCTAATTTTATTCAGTATTGTCTTTAGGTTTAAACAACAATAATTTTATCTTTGAAATCTATCCATAATTGATACCTTATGAAGTCTTTGAGTGCATTAATTTTTAGCTTTTGTTTTATCGGATTATTGTCAGCACAAGAATTCTCCTCTCCGGTTGAATACTTTGATTATCTGAATAACCAACATAATCAGCTGGTAGTCAAAAATCTGGAATATGTACAGCATTCTGTGCACAGTGAAGATGTTCAGGAAATAGAAGCCAAGCGCATTGAGGTAATTGACCAATTGGGCAAAGCCATCCTAAAGGTTGGAACACTTCCCCCATATGGAGAGGATGACAGCATCAGGAAAGAGTTATTAACCGTTTTGAAAAGCTACCTGGAATCCTTTGAAATAGAATTTACCGAAATCAATATCCTCAAATCCAAGAGCAGTGAATCCTACGAATCCATGCAGGAATATTTGGATGCCCAGGATGCTGCAGAAAAAAAACTGGCCAGCGCAGCAGACAAATACCAGGAAGCTCAGCGTGCGTTTGCAGAAAGAAACAATATCAAACTCCTGGAAGCCGAAGAAAATTCCGAGATCAATCAGATCAATAAAGTCAACGCTTATTACAGGGTGGTATTCATGAAATATTTCAGGATTTCCAAACTCAATGCAGCTTTCACCGATGCTATGAATGCCAGAGATGCTGAAAATATGCAGATATCCAGACTCAAACTTTTAAACGCTGCCCGGGAAGAACTCAAAAAGCTGCAATTATTTCCCGACTTTAACGGCAATACCCAATTCCGGGATTCAGGCATTGAAATTATTAAATTCCATAAGGATCTGGCCGAAAATGATTATCTGAAAATGGTGAACATCATGGGCAAAGAAGAGATTTCCCAGGAAGATGTCAATACCTACAACACCATCATCAACCGGATCAACAGCAAGGTAGCCGAATTGACCAATATTTATAACAATGAACTAAACAACCTGCTGCGAAGTAATGTACCCAAACCGGCTATTGCGACCAAGCGGATATAGGAGCATCAATTTTTATTCCCTATTTCCATAGAGCTTTTGGAATAATTCAATTAGAATATCATCTCTTTGAGGTCTTGAACAAATCCGTTGTGCCCCTTGCGCAATCTTAGCGTCCATTGCGGTTAAAAAATTGTTCCCCATTTTTCAACTCTTTGTATTTGAAAAACGGTCAACTTTATTTAGGGATCAACAATTCATCACTCTGCACTATGCACTATGCACTATGCATCCCCCCCTCACATCATCCCCTCATCCGCAAAACTCAAATACCCCGACCGGGTAATAATAAGATGGTCCAACACCATAATGTCAAGATTTTTACCCGCACTTACCATCCTCTTAGTCAAAGAAAGGTCGGCCTGACTGGCTCGTAGATTACCGGAAGGATGATTATGGCATAAAATGATGGAGGAAGCTCGCTTTTCCAGTGCTATTCGAAACAGGATTTTTGCATCGACCACAGTTCCGGAGGTGCCGCCTTTACTAATCTGTTCCCTGCTAATGATTCGATTAGCCCGATTGAGCAATAAAATCCAGAATTCTTCATGATCCAGATCGGCAATTACCGGACCGATAACATCATAAGCATCCTGACTTGAACGCAGTTGTGGACTTGTTTTTATATCCGTAAGTTGTCGGCGCCTTCCCAACTCCATAACCGCAATAATATTGATGGCTTTGGCCACCCCAATTCCCCGGAAGGCCATTAATTCCTTCAAAGTCAATCTGCTTAGCCTTTCCAGGTTATTCTCCGCAACCTTCAAAAGCCTTTTGGCCAGATCCACTGCCGTTTCCTCCCTGGATCCTGAGCCCAGGATGATGGCCAGTAATTCTGCATCTGTAAGATTTTGTTTCCCTTTCAAGAGTAATTTTTCCCGGGGGCGATCTTCCTCCGCCCATGACTTTATGCCCATTCCGGGTGATTGATAATTTTTCATTTGGTTTGTTTTTTTGAATTTTTCCCAGGCCCCAGGCCTCCGAGGTTTTAGAAACCTCGGGGGTCTAAGTCCACTCTATTATATAAAGCCACGAAAACCTCAAACGTGACATTAATTGAGGAACTTTTTTTACCAAACAATCATTTTTTGGCTAAATTGCAACAAACAATACAGGTTAATGACCAATTTTCAAATCAAACGAGGGGAACGGCTTAAAAGCAAAAAAACCATAGAAAGCCTATTTTCAGGAGCAAATTCAGTAAGCAAATTCCCTTTGTTGCTGCTTTGGAAAGAAGTTGACCTGAAATCAGCAAATGAAAATTTTCCTGTCCAGTTCACCGTCAGTGTAGCCAAGAAAAAATTTAAAAATGCTGTCGACCGAAACTTTGTCAAACGACATATACGGGAAGCTTACCGGTTGAATAAACCCAATTTGTATGAAAATCTGACTGACGATGATCGGCAATTTGCTTTCATGATCATCTTTACCGGAAAGCAACTGGAAGATTGTTCAAAAATAAAATTCGCCATGAAGAAACTGCTTGACAAATTTCTTGAACAAAAAGAAAATAGATAATGATTACTTTGTCAAACAACCATTTAAGAAAATTAAGGTTCTTTTACTAGAACATTAAGTCACCTTACAAACGAAAATTTATGCGCGTAATATTTTTACTGCTTCTATTTTCATCAATCTCAAATTTTGCCGGTGCCCAGAAAATTTTACAAATCGAAACCTACGGCCGCGCCAAAACCGAAAAGCTGTTTATTGGGCAAGGTATTACCTATCAATTGAAGGACAGCGAAGACTGGCACTATGTCATTATCGAGGACCTTATAATTGATCAGCAACTCATTCAAACGGTAAGGGGTTATCTAAAGCTTTCTGAGATTGGAGCGTTGAGGACGGAACGTGGGTGGTCAAAAGCAACCCAGGTGTCGCTCATGACTTTTGGTGCGGCATGGTCAGCTTTTGCGCTGGTTGGCTACGCAACTGACGGAAGGCCGGAAACCAGTTATCGATCTGCAGACGCTGTTGTATCTGCCACGACCATTGCTTCGGGATGGCTCATCGGAAAAGTATTCAAATACAAAAAAATAAAATTTGGAAAGCGGAAAAACCTGAGAATGATCGAAATTCCTATTCAGGGGAGATTTCCGGGAAACTAACCCCAAAATGACCTTTTCTCGTGAAAAATCACCAGAAAATTAAAAAAAGTGCTGCTTTTTGTGTCACGTTTGATAATCTCACGGCTTTATATATAGGGGAGCTGCTCAGCGAAACACTAGTGACGGCCTGACTCAGAGTCAGGCCGTCACTAGTGTTTTTAATATAAAATTAAACCAAAACGGTATCCCTTCCAGATTGCCGTTTTTCTTCAAAAAAACGCACTGCCATATCATATCCTTCCAGGCCAAATCCAATGATACAACCTGTGCAATGCGGACTTAAATAGGAATGATGGCGAAAACGCTCCCTTGCATAAACATTAGAAATATGCACCTCGATAACAGGCGTTTTTATTCCGGCAATGGCATCAGCCAGTGCAATGGAAGTATGGGTATAAGCTCCCGCATTAAGCACAATTCCATCAAAGGAAAAACCTACTTCATGTAGTTTATCAATCAATTTCCCTTCAACATTAGACTGGAAATAATGCAGGTTGAGGTCAGGATATTTTTTTTCGAGGGAAGAAAAATAATCATCAAAGCTTAGGCTGCCGTATATCTCCGGCTCCCGTTTCCCCAGTAAATTCAAATTGGGACCGTTAATAATGAGGATGTTCATAGGGATTAATTTGCCATATCAGAAAGGAACTTTACCCGCACCAATTGGATCTCGTCCAGGGTGATATCATCTTCCTGAAGTTCCTTGAAAGCTTCATCCACTGAATCTGTTTCAGCTTCCATGAAATAATCATAAATATCCTCTTTGGCATACTCATCGATACTTTCATCAATATGATAATCAATATTGACCTTGGTACCTGAATTGACAATCGCATCCAATTCCTTATACAAATCCTCCATGGAAAGGTTATTGGTTGATGCCAGCTCGTCCAATGGAATTTTGCGATCAATACCCTGGATGATATTTATTTTAAGCTTTGATTTGTTAGCTACCTGTTTAACAATAAAATCAGACGGCCTCATAATGTCATTTTCCTCAACGTGAGCCTGGATAAGGTCCAGGAAGGGTTTGGCATAACGCATTGCTTTTCCTTTACTCACTCCGGTGATCTTGGTCATATCCTCCATGGTTACCGGGTATTGGGTAGCCATATCTTCGAGAGACGGATCCTGGAAAATAACAAAAGGAGGAATATTCTTTCGGTGAGCTTCTTTTTTTCTCAGATCTTTCAACAAGCTCATCAATACTTCGTCAAGCACGGCCGTTTTTTGAACCGGCTCATTCAGTGCAGCAGACTGATCGTCGTAATTATGATTGATCGGAATTTTAAATGAATGCGGAGATTTCAGGAACTCATGACCTTTTTTAGTCATCTTCAAAAGACCATAAGTTTCAATATCCTTATAGATAAAATTGTTGAGCATTGCATTTCTCAACACGGAACTCCAGAAAGTAGGATCATTATCCTTTCCGATTCCAAAAAGTTCTTTTTTATCGAACCGGTAATCTTTCATTTGCTTGGTTTCCTTGCCTGTAATAAAATCCAACAAGGTCTTAATTCCGTAATTTTCGTCGAGATCGACAATTGTTTTGAGCGAAATTTCCAACTCTTTTTGAGCATCAATCCTGTCTTTGGGATGCTTACAATTATCGCACATATCACCACATCCTTCTACAGCATAATTCTCACCAAAATAGTGCAGTAAAAACCTGCGTCGGCAAGAGGTGGTTTCTGCATAGGCCATTACTTCAGACAACAACTGAGCTCCCATTTCTCTCTCGGCCACTGGTTTGTCCCTTAGAAACTTCTCCAACCTCAACACATCGGCATAGGAATAAAATGCCACACACCTGCTGGAGAGCCCATCTCGTCCTGCCCGGCCTGTTTCCTGATAATAATTTTCAATACTTTTCGGGATATCATAATGGATTACAAAACGAACATCCGGTTTGTCAATACCCATTCCGAATGCAATAGTTGCCACAATCACATCAATGTCCTCCATCAGGAATCCATCCTGAGTGGCAGTTCTTGTTTTGGCATCGAGTCCTGCGTGGTAAGGGGCTGCTTTTATATCATTAACAATAAGGAACTTGGCAATTTCTTCCGCAGATTTTCTGGCCTGAACATAAATAATACCTGATTGTCCTTTGACACTTTTTACTACCTGAACGATCTGCTTAAGCGTTTGTTCCTTTTTGGCTTTTGGCCGCATCTCATAATACAAATTCTCCCGGTTGAATGAGGAGATGAAGGTATTATGGTCAGCCATTCTTAGATTTTTAACAATATCTGACTGAACCTTTGGAGTTGCGGTGGCGGTAAGGGCTATGACAGGGATCTCAGAACCTATTTCATCGAGCATGGTTCTTATACGCCTGTATTCTGGACGGAAATCATGCCCCCACTCCGAAATACAGTGAGCTTCGTCTACAGCGACAAAAGAAACATTTGAATCTTTGAAAAAGAGGATGTTTTCTTCTTTGGTAAGGGTTTCGGGAGCGATGAAAAGCAGTTTGGTCTTTTTGTCCTGAATATCCTGCTTAACTTGTTTCATCTGAGATTTGGTCAGAGAAGAATTCAGAAAGTGGGCTATTTCATTTTCCTGGCTATACCCCCTGATAGAATCAACCTGATTTTTCATCAAAGCAATGAGCGGAGAGATTATCAGGGCTGTACCTTCCATCATCATAGCCGGTAGCTGGTAACAAAGAGATTTACCTCCACCGGTGGGCATGATAACGAAAGTATCTTTTCCCTGTAAAACGCTTTGAATTATTGATTCCTGATTGGATTTGAATTGGTCGAAACCAAAATATTGTTGAAGTGCTTCGTGTAAACTATCTGTCGTCAATGTCATGGCACCCATCTTTTTATTATTTTTGCGGTTTCAAGGAGGAGATTTTTCATCACACCTGCTGAAACGGAGATTATGAGCATCTGGAGAAAGTGTTTTGCGATGCTTAAAACTTGTTTGGGTTAAAAAATTACTCCCTTAAATTTAATTTAATTTGTTGATTTAAACGAATTTTTGACCTTTTATTCCTTTTCGCCAAAATGCGTTCTTTCAAAAAGCCGTCAAAAATACATAAAAATTTATAGTGAAAGAGGATAATATCATTATAAAAACAGCTCTTGAGACCATAAATATTGAGGCCAGCACCCTTTTGGAGCTTAAAAAAGCTATCGGAGAAGATTTTGAAGCCTGTGTCAAAGCCATCTATGACAGCCCTGGCCGAATGATCATTACCGGTGTTGGTAAGAGTGCTATCATTGGTCAAAAGATAGTGGCTACCTTAAATTCCACAGGTACCCCTGCATTGTATATGCATGCTGCAGATGCCATCCACGGGGATTTAGGAATGATTCAACCCGATGATATCCTGCTGTGTATTTCCAAAAGTGGGGAAACCTCTGAGATCAAAGTGCTGGTACCCTTGTTAAAAAACCTGGGCAACCAACTCATTGGCATGACCAGCAGGACTGATTCCTTTTTGGGGAAAAAGGCCAATTTCCTTCTACATACCCCGGTAACTAAAGAAGCTGACCCTAATAACCTGGCTCCTACCGCAAGTACAACTGCCCAGATGGCCATGGGAGATGCCCTTGCTACTGCACTGCTCGCCTACCGCGGGTTTTCTGCACAGGATTTTGCTAAAGTCCACCCCGGAGGTGCACTGGGCAAACAATTATATCTCCGGGTAAGGGATCTCTATGAAAATAATGAACGACCTGTGGTTTCTCCTGACACCAATCTTCAGCAAACCATTGTAGAAATATCCTCTAAAAGATTAGGGGCAACTGCAGTTGTCGATAATCATGACAATCTGCTCGGAATCATAACTGATGGAGACCTCAGAAGGATGTTATCCACCCAGCCTGATTTACTCAAAGTATATGCTAAAGATATTATGACTAAAAACCCCAAAACGATTTCCGGAGATGAATTGGCGATTAAGGCACTTAATATGATGTCTGAAAACAGCATAACACAATTAGTAGTTACCAGAGAAGGCAAATATCTGGGATTCATTCACCTGCACGACCTGCTTAGGGAAGGTCTTATTTGATTTGATGTTTATTAATTCCATTTCTTTTTGTGAATAACTTGAGTTTTTTCGTGGAAAACACCCTCGGAAAAGGTCAGAAACCATACTCCCAAAAAATGTGGATAAAAAAATTTCACAGGGTGTCCTAACAAAAAAATACATTGATTATCAATTGATTACATTTTTTCAAAGGGGCGACTTATCCACATTTGCTACTTTTTACTCACAATTACAAACAACTGATTATCAGCACATTAAAAAAGTTATCCACAATATGTTGATAACTTTTCAACCTATTTTACCTATTTTGCATTAGATTTGTAGCCGGACGACCATCTAATTATCTTTTACTGTATCCAATCACTTTTCGGGTTGGATTACAGGCAAAGTTTCCTCCAACAGCAGTATAATTTGTTTAAGTCTAAAGTTAGAGCTAAAACTTAACAAAAATTTGGTTCTCCCCTTTTGTTCTGGTAAAAATTTGCTTTAAGTATCACCGGAATGTCAAATAGGGAGGCAGTAATAATATCGGATTATAAAAACATACTATAGAATTTTTAAACTTAGGTAACCAAACACATAAAATCAATTGTTCATGGAAGTTAAAAATGGCATCAAAGTCGATGAAAAAGTGACCAGTAAAGAACAGAGTTACACCTTTGACGAAGCACTTCAAGCGTCAACAGATTATTTCAATGGAGATTCTCTGGCTGCTAATGTTTGGGTTAATAAATACGCCCTAAAAGATTCACAGGGTAGAATATACGAATTGACACCTGACGATATGCACAACAGACTCGCCAGTGAAATAGCCCGTATTGATGCAAAATACTCCAACCCTATCCCGCTGGAGGATTTTTATGATGCACTTAAAGATTTCAAATACATCATCCCGCAGGGAAGTCCGATGGCCGGAATTGGTAATAGATTCCAGGTCTCCTCTTTGTCCAACTGTTTTGTGATCGGAAATAATGCAGATTCCTATGGAGGAATTCTGAAAATTGACGAAGAGCAGGCACAGTTGATGAAACGTCGTGGAGGAGTGGGTCACGACTTATCTCATATCCGTCCGAAAGGCAGTGCAGTGATGAACAGTGCTCTGAGTTCAACAGGAATTGTTCCCTTTATGGAGCGTTATTCCAACAGTACCAGAGAAGTTGCCCAGGATGGAAGAAGAGGAGCTCTCATGTTGTCTGTTTCCATTCAGCATCCCGATGCAGAATCCTTTATAGATGCCAAACTCGAACAAGGGAAGATCACAGGTGCCAATGTTTCCGTAAAAATAACTGATGATTTTATGCGCGCTGCGCTAAACGGTGATCCATATGTTCAACAATACCCTATTGGTTCCAAAGAGCCTACCTTTAAAAAGGAAATTAATGCCAAAGGCCTTTGGGAAAAGATAACCTTCAATGCATGGAAATCTGCTGAGCCGGGCGTTTTATTCTGGGACACGATCATTCGCGAATCAGTGCCTGATTGTTATGCAGATCTTGGTTACCAAACGGTTTCAACAAACCCATGTGGTGAAATCCCGCTTTGTCCGTACGACAGCTGCAGACTGTTAGCCATTAATCTATACAGTTTTGTTGAAAATCCATTTACCAAAAAGGCATCCTTTAACTTCGAAAAATTCGCCAAATACGTTCACCTAGCTCAGAGAATGATGGATAACATCATTGACCTCGAACTGGAAAAGATCGATCAGATCATTGCCAAGGTAGATGCTGATCCGGAAGATGATACCGTAAAATCGACAGAAAGAATTCTTTGGGAAAAGATTCGCAAAACCTGTGAAGAAGGCCGTCGTACTGGTATTGGAATCACCGCAGAAGGAGATATGCTTGCCGCCCTAAATATGAGATATGGCAGCAATGAAGCTATTGATTTCTCTGTCGAAGTACACAAAACACTGGCCATTAATGCCTACCGTTCTTCCGTTGATCTCGCAGCTGACCGTGGACCATTCGCCATTTACGATTCAAAAAGAGAGGTGAATAATCCATTGATCAACAGAATCAAAGAGGAGGATGCCAAGCTTTACAAAGATATGGTGAAATTCGGCCGCAGAAATATTGCCCTGCTGACCATTGCACCTACCGGTAGTGTAAGTCTGATGACCCAGACTTCTTCAGGAATCGAGCCTTGTTTCCTCATCTCCTACAAGCGCCGTAGAAAGGTCAACCCGAATGATGCTTCTGCTATTGTGACATTTGTTGATGAAGTAGGTGACAGCTGGGAAGAATACAACGTCTTCCATCACAAGTTTGAAACATGGCTGGAGGTAAACGGTCACGATCCTAAGGAAATCCAGTCCTGGTCAAAAGAAAAACTGGACAAGCTGATCGAAAAATCCCCCTACCACAAGGCAACTGCCAACGATGTGGATTGGGTGCAAAAAGTCAAGATGCAGGGGCAAATCCAGAAATGGGTTGACCACTCCATCAGTGTAACCGTTAATATCCCGAACGAAACTCCGGTCAATAAGGTTCGCGAGATCTATAAGACTGCATGGGAAAGCGGATGTAAGGGATGTACCATTTACCGCGACGGTTCCAGATCAGGTGTACTGGTTTCTACCGATTCCAAACAGGAAGAAAACGTGGGCTTCATGGAAAGTTCTGCACCAAAACGTCCGCAGCGTCTTGAGGCCAAAGTTGTTCGATTCAAGAATAGCGACGAGAACTGGATCGGGGTTGTTGGTTTGTTTGAGAACAAGCCTTACGAAATCTTTACCGGCAAAGCGGAAGATACCTTTGGATTGCCTTCTTATGTGAATTCCGGTTGGATCATCAAGGCCAAAGAAGAAGACAATAGAAATCGCTACGATTTCCAGTTCCTGGATAAGTCTGGATATCGGGTTACCATTGAGGGGCTATCCCGCTCCTTTGATGAAGAATACTGGAACTATGCCAAGCTGATTTCCGGAGTACTCCGTCACGGTATGCCCATCCAATATGTAGTTGACCTGGTGGATGGACTCAATGCCGAACAGGATTATATCAACACCTGGAAAAATGGTGTAGTCAGAGCCTTGAAGCAGTTTATTCCGGACGGAACAAAAGCGACCAAAGAAGAATGTTCTGAGTGCGGAGAAGAAGGTGGCCTGGTTTACCGTGAAGGCTGTCTTATCTGCCACAATTGCGGATATTCGAAATGTGGCTAAATTTTTAGTTAGTCACTTTCTGCCATGAGAAAACTTAAAAGCCCGGGCGCATGCGCCCGGGCTTTTTTTATTCCCCAAACTAAACCATATCATAAATGATGTGTTTTTAAAATAATCAAACACAAATAATTCTTTTGCTAAACTAACAAATAGCGGTATATTGCCTTTACTTAAACTCCCTCCACCTCAAAAGATTCGCTCCTCTGCAAAAAACAGATAACCTCACAATTACTGATAATCCCACTCTAAATCAGGCGACAAAATTTTTGCAACCGAAACCTTTTTTTATAACCAAAATCAGTTATTATGAACGCCATTACTAATCTGGGTAAGTACATTTTTGCAATTCCATTTGCCATTTTTGGCATTATGCATTTGATGAATGCAGATGCTATGGCAGGCATGGCTCCTTTTGGCGGAGCAATCATGGTTTACATTACGGGTGTAGCCCTTATAGCCGCAGCTGTAAGTATTGTTATTGGTAAAATGGATAAACTTGCAACGCTTTTATTGGGTTTGATGCTGTTGATTTTTGCTCTAAGCATACACTTACCCGGAGTAACCAGCGGGGATGAAGCAAGAATGATGTCTTCGATGCCGAACCTGCTTAAGGATCTCTCATTGGCAGGAGCTGCCTGGATGTATGCCGGCATAGCCAAGGATAACGCAGTGGTGGGATAAAAAAACTTTTTATCCGACAATAGGATATTTTGATTTTATTATCAGCCCCTATTCCTCTCGGAATAGGGGCTGTTTCATTCAACCCTTTAAAAGGAAAAACTACCACCAACTTGCCCATAAATATAGGCCGGCTGGATCCCATAATATTTCCAATAAGGATTATTATTAATTAAATTTCCACCTGTTTCCAACATAAGGACCATGCTTAAACGATCCGAGAACCTCCATCGCAGCCCGGAGGAAAAATTAAAGCCCAAAGTGAGTTTATCCACTGATGTTATGGTTCTTGTTTGCTCATAATTGGAAATGGTCACTGTGGCAGTTTCCCCCGCGAAAAAAGGAATACCTGATATGGTTTCAATTTGTTCCTGGTACAACAATAAGGTTTTATCTTTTATCGAAAAACCTTTGTGAAAATTGAACAACATTCCTAAACCCATAAAAAATGACATTCTACCGTTGGGTTTCCCAAAATACCTTCGTCCTCCAATTTTGAGTGGGAAGGAGCTTGCTGGTACGAAATTGCCCAAAGTATCCAACGGTTTTGTTCCATCAATATATCTTCCTGTATTTCCTGGAATTGGAATAAAAACAATCCAGGTAATACTTTCCGATTTTTCAAAAACATAATAATTGGTATGCTCAGAAAAGTTAAAATAATCTGGAAGGTCATGACGCTTAACGCCAATACTTCCCTGAATACTATACCTGAAATTAAAATGCTTTTCAAACTGCAGTGAAACTTCCGGAGAAGTATGAAACAATGTATTCATTGTGAATGTATGGGAGAAGAATGGTCTAGTTAAATTCCTTTTTTGACTTTTTGCCGAGGGGCTAAACAAAACCACTACGACTAACAGAAAAATAATCCGTTTCATAATCTCTTAATTGATTTTGCTAAGGTTTCGCAGATTATCTGATAACCACAATTTTTTTGACAATTTCCTTTTCCTGATCACCTTTTTTATATTGACATCGAATGAAATATACACCTTGAGGTACTAAAGAAAAGTTTAATTGATAATTCCGGGAAAAGTTTTCTGGCTTAATAAAATTAATCAATTGCCCGAAGGCATCATAAACATTAATGGATATTTCATGGCTATAAATATTCAGGTTTTCAACAAAGGTCAAGCTAACATAATCATCCACAGGGTTTGGAAACACAACAATATCAGCTTGACCGCTTAAATCTTCTGTGGGAATATATTCAAAACTTACTTGATGCAGCTCAGAAAGTTCTATTCCACAAAGTGATGAAGGTATCACCGGCTGTAAAGGTGCCGGACAATCCACCACCGGAGCAGATCTAATCCATTCAACGTGTTTTTGAAACTCCGCATCATCGGTCTCCGCAAAAAAGCTTTTGCCAAGGAACCATAAAATCTGGTCCTGAACTATGGGCCACCATTCCCCGTCAAAAACGTTATGCCCGAAGTCGTTACCGCTGAAAAGATAACTATTGCCACCAATGCCTAAATGTCGCTGGATCATTGGGCAGGCACCATGTATCGGAACAGCATAGGTATTGCAGCAGGGGTAAACTGGCTCAGAACCGTAAAACACTACTCCATCATCCGTTCCGTGGATGGCCATTAGGTTAATATCCTGCTCAGTGGAATCAATCCAAAGCGTGTCATAAATAGCTCCGGACATCGTGAAAACAGCTTTTATTCCGGCATTTTCCTCCAGACTTTCGCTCCAGATAATCGGGCCAGGTACCACAACCAGGACAAATTTCACTGACTTCCCCCTGATCCATGTAGGCAACATTCAGGGAGCCGTAATTCCCCCGGCACTGTGACCTCCGACAGCAATCCGGTCTACATCAATATTATAATCGGCTGCATGTAAAACAAGCCATTCTATGGCATCCTGAACATCAACTGCCGCAACGTAAGATGAAGGCACCAAAGAATTGGCCCAGGAAACATTGCAGGGGTACGAAAAAGCAGCTGCTACAACACAATCTGCCCGTTTGCATAATCTGTACTGCACGGAAACCGCCACATAACCCAACTGAGCCAGTGTCTCTGCTTCATCAAAAAAACTGGCAAATGTGCCTCCGATGAATCCTCCCCCGTGAACCAGAACGACCAAAGGCCGCTTATCCTCGGGTTCAATATCAGTGGGATAATAGACCCTCAAGGCAAGGTTTTCAGTAACGACAAAATCAAGTTCGTCAATCTGAACAGCTGTTTTGTAAACCTTTTGATCGTAATCAACCGTATGGGAGAATGGGTAATAAACGTCATTACCATCAACGATAGCCTGAGAGTCTGCCTCATTAACCAGAAACGGAAATAAGAAGCACAGGATAAGTTTTAATAAGTTGGATTTCATTGTTAAGGTATTTAAGTGGAAAAATGGTTATTGTTTAATTATGGATAGTGTTCCAAGGTTGGTATCATCGGACACTATTCGGATTATATACACTCCAGCAGGGATAAACCCTAATTCGATTTGTAAAATGTCCTTAGTTACCTGTTTGGTTAGAACCAGGCTACCATTGGAGTTAAAGAGTTGTATTTCCATATTTTGAAGTAAATTTTCCTCTACCACCTCCAGTAGAAGTCGGTCCGTAAATGGATTAGGATAAACATTAAAATGTAAATCCTGATTTGGCTCAAAACTGGAAACAACCTGGGCGGGGACGAATATGGAAAACTCCAGGTTCGTTCCACATTCATCCATCACAGTTACGGAATAGTTCCCCATAGTCAGATTGGTCACCTCAGATCCAGTTTCACCATTACTCCATAAGAAAGAATACGGTGGGTTTCCTCCATCTATTTCAATGCTGATGCTACCTTCACCTGAGCCAGTATCAGCTATGACCAATGTATCTGCAAGAAATAATTCCTCGAATTCTTCAACATAAATCGTCACGGTGCTATCACACCCCAATTCACTGACAAAAGCCACCTGATATACCCCAGCTTCATTCACCACATTTCCATCAGGAAGCACATAGTCGCCCCCTTTGCAGATAAAGACCTCCAGACTGACACCAATATCATCGGAAACTAATAAGTTAGTAATTACAATACTATCGCAACCTTCGGACCCCGACAATACGGACTCATATACACCCGATTCAGCAACCTGCTGCCCATCGGGCAGCGTATAAACCTGGTCAGAACAAATGGATTCTTCAACATAAACTTCCGTGAAACCTCCTATGAAGACTTCTGTAGTCAAAACACTATCGCAGGCCAGCACATTTGGTAATATGGTTGTATAGGTTCCTGCCTCCGTTACAATTGTTCCATCAGGTAAGTTATAAGTTGCTCCATCGCAAAGAATCACCTGAACAGGGTTTTCAAAAGATATCCCTACGGATAAGGTTTGTGAAAAGATAAATTCATATTGCTGTTCAGCCTCAATTGATAATTGCATACCTGTATTAACATCGTTATATGCCCCTTCCCCATTAAAGGTCACAGTTCCCAGATAATCATCTCCTCCAAAAAGATCATATTCCCAAACCGCCATCGTGTATTGCCCAGGCAACAAATAGGAGTTCAAATAAAAAGTATACGGAATAGTGTAATTATAATTTCCCGGAGGTGTAGAACAAACGACATTACCTTGAAGGTCATAGATGATCAGATAAAGGTCCGGAAGGGGATCAGTAATAAAATTCTGTCCCCAGGTGTTCGGAATATTCGAAATTGTTACTGAGGAGATTTTCATCAGTCCTGAGGTATCAAATGCCTGAAGGCTAATTGTATAATTCCCAGGCTCTTCGTACAAAATGTTTCCTGGATTTGGCTCCGTACTTGTAATGCCATTGCCAAAATCCCAAAGATAGTTATCCAATGAGGAAAATATCGGGGTAATTACCACCTCATCACCTGAACAAATTTCATTAGAGGATAAAGCAAAAAAAGAATTATTAGCAAAGGTAAAATGGAAGGTGAATAGCAAAATTGAGAGTAGCAGAAATTGACTTTTCATGATCGTTGGTTTTAATTAAAAATCAGGATCGCCATCTTGATTAGAAAGATTGGTTTTCTTATGATCCTAAATCCATATGACCACAGATATAGATGGATTTGACTGCAAATTGGAAAGCACCAAACAATAATGAAAACGCTGGTTGTACACAGCCAGGAATACGTTGCATATAACTTTATTATCGTCAAAAAGGACGTTTACAACAGTTTCAGGGGTTTCTGCAACAACCACTGGGTTGATTTTTAATATTTCCCTAACATTGAAAAAGTGGTTAAAAAAGGCGATTTTGTATGACATCTATGAGTAAATTGATCACCAAACGGCAAGCACGCCTTTTTCAATTACTGAAAAAAGACGTGATCCAACACCTGAGTTTCGGCCTGGGGGTTTTTATCATAGTGTTCTTCATTTTTGCGATTATCGCCTGGCAACAAGGGGTAATGGGGGAAAGTTCGATCATTGAGGCATTCGACATTCCCCGAAAATTTGATATTTATATCCGGATCTTCCTTGAAACCGTTTTTTATAACCTTGTTCTTGTCATTCCTGTATATTTTAATTTCTTCTTTGTTTTTAAAGGGCAGTTTCAACAAATTTTCAAAATCAAACTCATCAACGAGGCCCAGCTAAAAGGATGGGGATTCTACCTTTTTCTGGCTGCCAGTGCTCTGATTGCTATCGTTTTTGGTTGGGCACTCACACCTGGATTTGACCTTGTAAGCCGGATCGTCGATCCTTTGTGGTATGTCAATTCATTTGTTATTTTAGTATTGATCCTTTGTACTTCAGGAATTTCATTTATCAAGGATTCCCTGGAACGCATGCGCGCGGTGGAACGTCGTGCAAAAATCCAGACGAAAAGGGAACTCAATTTCATTAAAAAACAAATCCGACCACATTTTCTTTTTAACACACTGGCCAATCTGCAAATTCTTGCCAAACACAAGTCGGAGGCTTTGCCGGATCTTATGTCCCAATTATCAAAATTACTGAGATACCTGCTTTATGACACCCATACCTCTTTCGTTCCGGTTGAACAGGAACTTGAATTTATCAAAAGTTACCTGGCTCTTGAAAAATTACAACTGCCTTTGCGGACAACGCTGTCTTTTGAAGTGAAAGGAGAGCCGAAACCAAACCAGGTTATTGCCCCAATGTTATTGTTGACCTTTATCGAAAACTGTTTTAAACATTACAACAAAAAAGAAAAGAACGAAAAGTTTATCCGTATTGAGATCCGAATCGACAAGAACTCCCTGAAACTATCTACTGCCAATACTTTTAAAACCAACTCTTCCAATGAACACAGTTTTGAGCATCCTAAAAACGGTGGCCTTGGCCTGAAAAATGCACTGGAAAATCTTGATTTAATCTATAAAGAACAATTTGAACTTGAAACCCGTACAGAAGACAATGTTTTCATAACCGAATTAAAAATCCCGCTTTATGAAAAGTCATTATAACTGTATCATCATTGAGGATGTAGCACTACAAAGAGAGAACCTCATCAATATGCTTTCTACAAGACTTGACCTAAAAGTCATCGAGCAATTTGAGGCGGCCGATACCGCATACGATTTTCTTTGTGATCAGGAACAACCGAAACCTGACATCATGTTTCTGGATATTCAACTTGCTGAATTTAATGGACTGGACCTCTTAAAGGCGCTTCAAAAGATGGAAGACTACCCCAAGGTAATAATAACCACAGCTCATCCACAATATGCCATCCAAAGTTATGACTATAGAGTGAGTGGATATTTGCTAAAACCCCTGGAAATGAATAAACTGAACCAGGCCATCGACAAGGTTATTGAACAATTACAGGAGTTTTCAAAACCAACCCCCAAATTAAACTCCACACCAACCGAACAATCCAGGACCTTTATTCCCATCAAGGAAGGCAACAAAATGATCAATGTATTCCACGATGAAATCATCTACCTCGAAGGAGCTAATGTCAATGTTAATTTTATAACTGCCCAGGACACTCATACCACAAGGGAAACATTAAAAAACATGGATGAAATCCTTCCCGACAATTTTCTTAGAGTCCATGACAGTTTCATCGTCAACCTCGATTTTCTTAAAGGTTATGTCCGGAATATTTCTTCCATAGACCTCCAACACCCCAGCCACCTGGAGAAACATTCAATTCCAGTTGGGAAAAAATACCGAAAAACAGTCAGGGAAAGGATTAGTGGTGATAATTGATTTTTCACTTTAAGCCTGAAAATCATTACATTAGCTAAAAGAACAAAGACTGCTATTTTGGTCAAAAACGTCTATACCAAAACCCTGGCCACCAAATTGGCATTTTTAATGACCTTTATTGGGTCATTAGCAATCCACGCCCAAACTCTTCCATTCAAACAATTAACTCTCGGCAAAGGCCAGGACGTCAACATGGTCGTTGAAATATTACAGGATAGCCGTGGATTTATGTGGTTCGGAACCTCTGATGGCCTGGTACGCCATGATGGATATCGTTTTAAACACTATCCCTTTGATCCGGAAACCAAATACCCGATGAAAGCAAAACAGGTAAAAAGCCTTTTGGAGTCACCTTCGGGAAATATCTGGATGATCTCGGGAAAATACCTGCTACTTCATAATCCCCGTCTTGATACTTTTTATACTTGTACGGAACTGGGCAGCGATTCTCTTTTTCGAACCGGTTCCATTAAATACCATGATGCATTACTCCAGGACTCCTTGGGTTTCCTTTGGCTACGGACCATGAACGGATTATTTAAAATTCGTGAAAAAAGCGGTAATAATCCTTTTGGGGTTCAATCGTATAAACATGATCAGAGGAATGAATTTACTTTGAGTAGCAATCGCATCAACGTAACACTTCTCGACAGTCAACATCGACTTTGGATAGGGACAGAAAACGGACTTAATCTATACGACAGGGAAAATGACAGGATAATCAGGCTTAATCAGAGGTGGAATTCTCCCATCACCAGCTTATGCGAAACAGCTTCAGGAAAAATATGCATTGGAACAAGGAAGGTCGGCCTTTTGGTTTATGATCCTGAATCCCAAGAGTATTCAAATTATCAGCCCAAGCTTCAAAACCCTTCCTCTATAGCAGGTAAATTTGTAAAACAAATCGTTCGGGATGGACAAGACAATATCTGGCTGCTAGCCGGGTCACCTCAAACCAATATGATGAACTTACAGCGATTTGATCCCAAACAGCAAGTATTTCATTCCTATTTCGAACCTTTTCTTCCAACAAGTCTTACTCCTTCTAATTCCTTTCTGTTATACGTTGATAAAAAAGGACTGTTGTGGGTTGTAACAGGCAAGGGATTAAAAAGATTCAACCCTTACAAAAATTTATTTGCCGATATTTTTCAAAGAGAACCTGTCCTTCAGGATTGGGGGCTGCTTTTTACATTTTATGAAGACCATAGTGGGGTTATATGGATTGGGGCTATAAGCCAGGGAGTTCTTAAGTATTCGTCTACATCGGATAAATTCAGATATTACCCTCCCTTGGAAAAAGAAAATGAGCAACACATAACCTTTAACTTTTTAAGGCCTATTTACGAGGACAGCCGTGGATATCTTTGGATGAGAACTGCTTATGGTACCAACCGCTATGCTTTCGACAAGAATGATGAGCCACAAAAAACGGTACAATTTCCGTTTCACGGTTTTAGTTTTTTTGAAGATGAACGATACCGTCTTTGGATATCAACGGGTAAGGATTTAAAAGGGTTTGATCTAAAAACGGAAAGACTCATATCTTCTTCTGTGTTACCTAATTCCGACAACCTCACATATCTAGCAAAAAAGGACCGTGAAGGATGGTATTGGTGCCCTAGCCGGGGTGATGGTCTCAGAAGGTATAATCCCATCACAGGAGAGATTGTTCATTTCCCAAATATCAAGGCAAACCCTGTGATGCTTGAAGATATTCAAGGTAATATCTGGTTCAACGGCTCTAATGGTCTAAAGGTATACAACCATAATACTGGAGAATTCTCATTTTACCTTCAAGGTATGCAAACGGTTTATTCCATTTGGGATTCTGATAGTACAATGTGGGTAACCACTTCCGGCAGAGGATTATTTCTATTCAACATCCATACAGGGGAAAGTAAATGTTATTCTCCCAAAAATGGTTTTCCCACCTTACGCCCTATCAGTATTTTCAAGGATATATACGGTGAACTTTGGATGTCAAGCGATGTAGGCATTATAAAATTTAACCCTAAAACTGAAATATCACAGGTATACGATGAATCTGACGGATTACCTGGTACCGTATTTGCCTATGGCAGTTTACGAAGAAGCAACGGAGAATTTTTCTTTCCTCTTTGGGAAGGTGGATTTGTTAGATTTCATCCTGATAGTCTGAAAAGGGATACCATAGCTCCAAGACCAGCAATTGTTGATTTTAAATTATCAAATAAACCAGTTACCATTGGAGGAATGAATTCCCCACTTTCAGAAGCAATTTGGTCAACGAATCTTCTCAATTTAAAATACCATCAAAATAATTTCACCCTGGGTTTTACAGCTTTCCATTATGGATCACCTGAACATAACCGTTTTCTTTACAAATTGGAGGGTGTAGATGAAATATGGAATGATCCGGGTAAACAACGAGCTGTCAATTTTGTAGGTTTACGTCCCGGTAAATACATCTTCCACTTAAAAGCAGCAAACCATGATGGTGTCTGGAGCAACCCCGTTTCCCTGGAGATCAGAATCAAGTCTCCCTGGTGGGCAACCTGGTGGGCATATATGGTTTACTTTTTAATGGCTGCCATAGGAGTATACGTATTTTTCACCTATAGAAAACGTCAATGGAAGTTACAGTCTCAACTTGAATTGAAAAAAATTGAATCAGACCGGCTCAAGGAACTTGATTCTATTAAAACAAGGCTTTACATCAACTTAACGCACGAATTCCGCACACCATTGACTTTGATTCTCGGCAAAACAACTCAACTTGCTGTCGATAGCCGGAAACTGGCCAATCGAACATGGGAAGAAAGCCTCCGGGTGATCAGACGAAACGGCCAGATTCTGTTACGACTAGTAAATCAGTTGCTCGATCTCTCCAAACTGGAATCCGGGGCCGTGCCTGTTAATTTGGTGCAAGATGACATCATTATGTTCCTCAAATATTTGCAGGAAAGTTTCCATTCACTGGCGGAAGAAAAGAACATCGCCCTGGAGTTTAGCAGTGAACCTGACGAATTGGTCATGGACTTTGATCCTGAGAAATTAAGGGAAATTGTCTACAATCTATTGTCAAATGCCATTAAGTTCACACCGGAAGGAGGTGAAATTAGCGTAACCTTCAGGCAGGTTGGTGAGGAAAAGCTGGAACTTGAAGTAAAAGATTCAGGTCCGGGCATACCTCATGATAAATTGCCTTATATTTTCGATCGCTTCTACCAGGCAGACACCAAAACTACTAAAGCTATCCCAGGAACCGGAGTAGGATTGGCTATTACAAAGGAATTGGTCAGTCTGCTTGGAGGAAATATCTTCGTAAAAAGCGAAAATGATAAGGGAAGTCTGTTTATCGTAACACTCCCTATTCACAGAGAAGCTCCTATACAAACAACTTTAGCAGGAGATGGAGTTCTCTATGCCCCGACTACAAGATCAACTGAAATCACATCGGCCAAGGCAAATGGAAATGATTTGCCTATCATACTTATCGTTGAAGACAATGAAGATGTGATCAGATATTTGCAATCAATATTATCCGAACAATACGAGCATATAGTTGCCAGGAACGGCAGCCAAGGTATTGTAATGGCTATTGAAACAATTCCTGACCTGATCATAAGTGATGTAATGATGCCCGAAATCCATGGTTATGAACTTTGTAAAACCCTCAAGCAAGACGAACGCACCGGTCATATACCCATTATCCTGCTTACCGCCAAAGCTGACTCGACATCCCGTCTGGAAGGTTTGGAAAGCGGAGCCGATGCTTACCTTGCCAAACCTTTCGATCAGGAAGAATTACTTATTAGGATTCGTAAACTGCTAGAGCTTCGTCGAAAATTGTGGGAAAACTTCTCAATTAATTATTGGCTAACCGGGCAAAAAGACAAATACTTCCAGGCTGAGGACAGCTTTCTCAAAAAACTACTGCAAACCCTGGAGGATCATTTTTCCGATCAGGAATTTGACATCCCCCAACTATGTAAAGCACTGCATACCAGTCGTGCACAACTCTACCGAAAAGTCAAAGCCCTCACCGGAAAACCTGTAGGTCACCTACTGCGATCTTTCCGCCTTCAAAAAGCCAGAACCCTTCTCGAAACGACAGATCTGAGTGTCTCACAAGTCGCTCTGGAAACAGGGTTTAAACATCTGACACATTTCAGTCGTGCTTTTCAGGAAGAATTTGGAGTAAACCCCAGTGAAACCCGAAAATGAGACACTGAAATAAAACATTGAGACTAATGTGCAAACTCTTTCTTTTTAAAATACTCAAATTGCACTAAATCCCGCACGGTCATTTTTTATTTTTTCATCTGCCTGGTTCCATTTACCGGAATCAGACACTAAAACCTTATATGTTATGAAAAACAACTACTACCCTAAAGTATTTTTTTATCGTAGCAACCTTTGGCTCGTCACCCTTCTGTTATGGTTAATACCATACATTAATGAAACAAATGCTCAACTAGAATTTGATTCTTCAATCACCGATCCCTTCGGCCTTGTACACGATGCCACCCCTGATCAAAATACCGCTGTCAGATTAGTAGACATAGATGGCGATGGCGTTCTGGAGGCATTCGTTTTCAAAGCAGTGGGAGGGGGCACCCCTTGTTGCGGAGAGATCGATTATTATGAAAACGATGGGACAAGTGCCCTTCCGAATTTTGTACCGGCTGATTTCTCTTCCTTCGGGATCATCGATAATTCTGTAATCTGGCCTCGGGAATTCGTCGACATTGATGGAGATGGGGATTATGACCTTATCTATTTGCAATTTGCAGCCAGTACACCTGTGAGATTATTACGTAATAATGGTACTGCAACAGAACCTGATTTTGCAGATAACTTTGAGGAAAACCCTTTTGGAATAACCTTACCGGAATCACCCACACAACCAGGCGACCTGTTGGATGGTACTACCCCGGTATTTGAGGATCTGGACCAGGATGGAGACCTGGACCTGATGTATAACGGCCATTTCCTGGGCTCTGCCCCGGAAGCCTTTTATTTTGCTGAAAACCTTACAGAACCCGGTGACACCATTTTTGCAGCCCCCGTAAAAAACGATTATGGAATAACTTATCCAGGTGGTAATTATCATCAATCTGTTTTTGTGGATACCGATGGAGATAGTGACCCCGATTTATTTTCCACCATTGTTTCAGGTTCCTCTGTAACTGTGTGGCATTTCGAAAACACTCCTGATACATCAGGAAGAGCCCAATTCACAGGTGGACCCGATTTTTGGTATCCTTTTGGTGCTAATACACCTGGATTCAATCCCACATCAGGCACCTTTTGGGATTATTGTGGCGATGGCGACCTCGATTTGATCTGTGGTGGATCGGATGGAATATATTTTTGGGAAAATCACGCCATAGATTCGATCTGTGTGGCAACCAATGAGATCAATATGGAGGTCAGCCTGACCCCAAACCCGGTATTGAATCAACTCAGCATTGTTGTCGATTCTGAATTAATAATGGATAACGTCCAGGTGAAAATTTTTGATGCTCAGGGAAAATTGTATTTATCTCAAAAATGCGAAACCTATAGTCAAAAACTATCCGAAACCCTCGACGTAAATCATCTGCTCCCGGGCATCTACATCCTGAAAATTGAGTCGGATGGAATAAAGGCTGTTCAAAAATTCATCAAACAATAACCTCAAAATACCAGGACCTGGCACCTTAAACCTGCCCTGCAATGTGCAGAGGCAGGTTTTTTATTTAAAATTCTACATCCACCCAACAAAAACCTGGAACACAATTTCAAAATTACGTATCTTCGCGCCTCAAATTTAATTGCGATGACTTCACAGGAGATACGTAAAACGTTTTTAGACTTTTTTAAGAGCAAGGAGCACAAGATCGTGCCCTCCTCCCCTATTGTCAATAAGGATGATCCTACATTGATGTTTATCAATGCAGGTATGAACCAGTTCAAGGACTATTTCCTTGGCAATGCCGAACCTGAAGTACCCAGAATTGCCGATACTCAAAAGTGTCTGCGCGTTTCAGGTAAGCACAACGACCTGGAAGAGGTGGGACGTGACAGCTACCACCACACCATGTTCGAAATGCTTGGTAACTGGTCATTCGGAGAATACTTCAAAAAAGAAGCCATCGCATGGGCCTGGGAATTATTGACCGAGGTTTACAAATTAGATAAAGATCGCCTGTACGTTTCCGTATTTGCTGGCGAAGAAAGTGAAGGACTGCAACCTGATGAAGAAGCCGCAGACCTCTGGGCTCAGTATGTTTCCAGAGATCGTATCCTCTATTTTGATAAAAAGGACAACTTCTGGGAAATGGGCGATACCGGCCCATGTGGCCCGTGTTCTGAAATCCATATTGACCTGAGAAGTGATGAGGAAAGAGCAAAGATCGATGGGAAAACACTGGTAAATGCTGATGATCCTCTGGTGGTCGAGATATGGAACCTCGTATTCATTCAGTTTAATAGAAAAGCGGACAGCAGTTTAGAGGAATTGCCTGCCAAGCACGTGGATACGGGTATGGGTTTTGAAAGGCTTTGTATGGCTGTTCAGGGAAAATATTCCAATTACGAAACGGATGTCTTCTCCCCATTCATCGAATATATCGAGAAAGTATCAGGTAAAAAATACACGAACAAATACGATGATTCCTCATCAACGGACATCGCTATGCGGGTTGTTGCTGACCACATTCGTGCCGTAGCATTCACTATTGCTGACGGGCAGTTGCCTTCCAATACAGGAGCAGGTTATGTGATCAGAAGGATTTTGAGAAGAGCCGTACGTTATTATTTCTCATTTCTCGACATCACCGAACCATTTTTGCATACCCTGATCCCAATGCTGGCCGATCATTTCAGCGATATATTCCCTGAACTTAAAGCTCAAAAGGATCAAATCGCCAAGATCATTGAAGGAGAGGAAAAGGCATTCCTGAATACGCTGGCCAAAGGATTGAAACGTCTGGACAGCATTGATACCACTGGCGGTCAAATCAGTGGAGACAAAGCATTTGAGTTGTACGACACCTTTGGTTTCCCAATCGATTTAACTCGTTTGATCGCTGAGGAAAAAGGCCTGACCATTGATGAGGAAGGATTTGAAAAAGCGCTGGCCGCTCAAAAACAGAGAGCTAGAAATGCTGCGGAAAAGCAAGTAGGTGACTGGTATGTACTCCATGACGGAGAAGCTTCAACTTTCGTTGGTTATGATCAACTGCAGGTGCATAATGCCAGTGTTTTGAAGTACAGAACCGTGAAATTGAAAAAAGGAGAGCAGTACCAGGTGGTGCTTAACACAACACCTTTTTATGCTGAAAGCGGTGGACAGGCTGGTGATACCGGCTGGCTGACCTTTGGTGATGAGAAGATCAAGGTTTTGGATACGCAAAAGGAAAATGACCTTAGCATTCACATCGTAGATAAATTACCTGCTGAACTGGATACAGAAGTTAATGCTCAGGTGAATCCTGCTACTCGTCATTCAACCGAGAATAACCATACAGCGACACATTTGATGCATGCTGCACTTCATAAGATCCTTGGTGAAAACGCTTTGCAAAAAGGGCAAAGTGTGGATGCCAAACGCCTGCGTTTCGACTTTTCTCATTTCCAGAAAGTGACAGAAGAGGAAATTGCTTCCATCGAACAAATGGTCAATGAGAAAATCCGGGAAGACATTCCTCTGGAGGAAGCCAGGGAAGTACCCATCGAAGAAGCTAAAGCTTCCGGAGCGATGATGTTGTTTGGTGAGAAATACGGAGAAAACGTTCGCGTGATCACCTTTGATGAAAATTTCTCACGGGAATTGTGTGGAGGTACCCATGTTACCTCTACCGGAAAGATCGGGCAATTCAAAATCATTTCTGAAAGTGCGGTAGCTGCCGGAATCAGAAGGATCGAAGCTATTACCGCTGAAAAAGCGGAAGCTTTTATCAATAAGGAACTGGAAGAACTCAATTCCATACGCACTCTGCTTAAAACCTCCAATGAGGCCGCCAAACAGGTGGAGGCCCTTCAGGAAGAAAATAAGCGACTGAAAAAGGAACTGGACAAGATGGTCGCTGCACAGGCCAGCGGACTGAAAGACAAGTTAAAGAGCATCATTGAAGATATTAATGGCATTAACTACATCGCTGCCAAACTTCCAATCACGGATGCCAATGCTGTCAAAACGCTGGCATTCCAATTAGAAAAAGAACTGGGCAATGCAGTAATTGTATTGGGTGCCGTCATTAAGGAGAAACCGCAACTCACCGTGATGATCAGCCAGGATGTGATCGACAAACACGGTCTGAATGCCGGCCAGATGATCCGTGAAATGGCCAAATCCATCCAGGGTGGTGGCGGTGGACAACCTCACTTTGCGACTGCAGGAGGGCGAAATGCCGAAGGCCTTGATGAAGCCCTGGCCAAGAGTAAAGAGTTGTTAGGATAATGATCATTCCACTTTCATATTAAAGCCGCATTTCTTTTAGAAGAGATGCGGCTTTTTGTTTACTCCCTGATTTTTTACCAATAAATACTATTTTTCAGGAAAATAGTATTTATTCACGGTCCTCCATTCGTGCTATCTCTTTATTAAACAACATTCGTGCATTCGTGGCTCCCTTCAAAAATAACATTCGTGCATTCAAGACCCATCACATTCGTGTTATCCGATTTAAAAATCTATATTTAACCTATAATTACCAAAAATCAATTCATAATGAACCATTTTCCACTTACCCTATTGATGGTCCTGCTGACCACACCTCTTTTTTCACAATTAGTTTTAGAACGAGACATTAACCAGGAACCGGACTCCTCCAATCCCTCTTTTTTCGAGGAATTGGATAATGTTCTTTACTTTACAGCTGACGACGGAATCCATGGAGATGAATTATACAAACACGATATCACTACCGGAAACACCGAACTGGTTGCCAACCTGAGGCCATACGAGGACGATAACGGTATCAGTACCATACTCGCATTCGATGGCAAGATCTATTTCAATGCCCGCGATGGCGTGGGAAATAATTTCTATCTATACGTTTACGACCCGCAAGATGAAAGTGTCCAACGCCTGATGGATGTCAATGGAACCGAGGTTGAAGATCCCCAAAACCTGACCGAATTTGACGGCAAGATCATTTTCGCAGCTGATTTTAGCGGGATGGATGTTGAATTAGGCTTGTACGATCCTTTATCAAATACGATAGAGGTATTAGCTGACATCAACCCAAATGGCAGCAGTTATCCCAATTTTTTTACTGAGTACAATGGCAAGTTGTGGTTCATTGCGACTGGCGGAGAAAGCGATAGCGACCTTTGGCGATATGACCCTGCCAGCGGAGAAGTCGAAAACATGCTTTACACCAGCCCTGGGGGAGATTATCCCGGGATGAGTTTTTTACATGTTTTTCAGGATGTCTTCTTCTTCCGTGGATTTGTTCAGGGACAAGGCGAAGAACTCTGGAGATATGATCCTGCCACTAACAGCCTGCTGGAGACTCCCGAGATTTATTCAGGGGCAGGCAGTGGTTCGCCCTTTGGCTTTACATCCTTTGACGGAAAGTTATATTTTAGTGGAAGAGATCAGATCGCCAGAAGAGAATTAATGGTCTTCAACCCGGAGACAGAAGAAGTATCTGTAGCCGCAGACATCAACCCTGATAGCGACAGTAATCCGGGGGATATTTTCCTGTTCAACGATAAATTATACTTCACGGCAGGCCCTAATGATACGGACAGACACCTGTATTCATTTTCGGCAGGAGCAACCGAAGCCGTCCAGGAGGCAACTCTTGATAATGATGGCAATCCAACTTACCTCTCAGGACAAATTGTCGCAGATGGAAAACTGTTCCTAACCGGGAATCAACTTTTTACCGGAACTGAGTTGTACAGTTTCACTCCAGGAAACACTGAATTGAGCCTCGTGGCGGATATAAACCAAAATACGATCGGATCAGACCCCTATGGATATACTGAATTTAATGGTAAATTATATTTTGGCGCGGATGAAGTGAACAGTGGCCGTGAGATATGGGTTTACGATCCGGCAACCGGAATGGTCGACATTCTTTCGGACACACCTGGCAGTACCGGCCCTTTTGGTTTTACGCCCCTGGATGGTAAACTGTTCTTTGCAGGCATACATCCGGATGAAGGATACGGTCTTTTATATTACGATGATAATACGGATGTTATCGAAGCTACCTCCTTTATTACACCAAGTCACATCGGCCACATTAATGATATTATCGCTTACGATGGTTTGTTGTATTTAAGTGCAAATGATGATATAGCCGGCCAGGAACTTTTTGTATATGACCCTGCAACAGATATTATTGAGATCGCTGCGGACATCAACCCGGAAGACGACAGCCATTTAGAAGATTTTATCATTTTTAATGACGAACTCTATTTCACCGCTGATGACGGGACAACGGGCAGTGAACTCTGGAAATACAACTCCACAACAGAACAAGCCACCCTCGTAGCTGATTTAGTTGAAGGTGAAGGTGAAGGAAACCCGGGCTGGTTCGCTGAATATGATGGAGACCTCTATTTTTCTGCATATAATCCGGAAACTTCTTTTGATGTTTATAGCTACGATCCGGAAACAGATATGGTCACTCAACGTACAGATGTGTCTGGAAATCTTGACCCGAGATACCTGACCGTTTACAATGATAAACTGTTTTTCAGCGGGAGGTATTCAGCAGCAGTCAACGCTGAATTATGCTTCTATGATGTAAGTACCGGAGAAATTACCCTGACCGAAGACCTTCACCCATCCGCCAGTAATCCTAGATATCTGACGGTTTTTAATAATAAATTATATTTTGCCACCAATACCGAAGAATATGGCCGGGAACTGTGGGAATACAATGATACCACCCTGGCTATTGTAACAGATATCTGGCCCGGAGTGCCTGATGCTGATCCGACTTACCTGACTCTTTTTAATGGAAAATTATACTTCTCAGCCAATGATGGCTCCCGTGGTACAGAAATCTGGAGCCTGGCAGAATGTCTGAATATTGTTGTAGACACAGAACCCCAGATAGATGAAGCCCTGGGACTGATCGATCTCACCATCCAGGGGGGGACACCACCCTACTCGATCTCCTGGAACACAGGGGCAACCACGGAAGACCTAAATAACCTTGAACAGGGAACCTACATGGCAACGGTTTCGGATGCTTCCGGGTGCCTCTCGGAAATAACAGCGGAAGTGAGTTTTGTAACCAACGTTGAAGAAATTCTACCAGACAATGCCATTGCTGTTTTCCCAAATCCTAACCCGGGGAATTTCACAATTGAGGTAAACGATCTGGAAGCAGAGATGGTGGAAGTATTTGACCTAAATGGAAAAATGATTTATCGGAAAATGATTTCTACGACAGATAATCGATATAATATTCACTTAAGGTATGCTCCTTCAGGAATATACACTGTAAGAGTCAAGACCACTGCCGGAACCGGCCAGCAAAGAATAATGGTGGAAAGATAGTATTACATCGACCGGTAATCTTCCCGGGCAGGATTAAAAACGTCTACAAGCGTACTATCCTCAATGGCCCTGCCGGAATGTTTGACATTGGACGGAATAACCACAATATCTCCAGGTTCCAGGAGCATGGTTTTTCCATCCAATGTTAATTCAAAGCTTCCCTCTACCATACGGGTCACCTGCTCATGTACATGATGATGCTCAGGCAAAACAGCTCCTTTTTCAACCTCCACATAAGAAAGGGTCATATTATCCGTATGCACCATCCTTGCATGAAAACCGGGAACAATTTCCTTTAAAGGAATATTTTTCAAGCTTAATTTTTCCATTAAAATAATTTTTTAGCAATGCTATTTTTTGTAAAAATAGCATTGCTGTTCCTACCATCCACCACCGGCACCACCGCCACCAAAGCCACCGCCGCCGAATCCTCCGAAACCGCCGCCGCCGAAGCCACCACCGCCTCCTCCGCCGCCGCCAAAGCCGCCGCCAGGGAAAATGATGAAACCGCCGCCACGACGCCTTCTCCTTCTGTGATGATCGTCATATCGGCCACCGCGATAATAACCTCCGTCATCATCGTCATCGTCATCACCTCCTCCAATCATAGAGAAAATAATGATCATTATGATCAGAAAAATAAAAATATACATAGCCGAAGACCCTCCCTGGGCCTTGCGTTTATCGTTGTATTCGTCATTGTCGTATTCACCACGACCGAGATCCATTATTGCACTGGTTGCCCGATCCAATCCCCCGTAATAATTACCCTGCCGGAAATAAGGGGTAATAATGTTGTCAATAATTCTTTTAGCCATCGCATCAGGCAAAAATCCTTCGGCACCATAACCAGTCTGTATTCTGATCCTGCGCTCCTGTTTTGCGATGTAAATGAGGATACCATTATCATTTTCCCCGGTTCCAATGCCCCATGCCTGAGCCAATCGGTTGGAATAATCAAATTCATCCTCTCCCTGCAAGGAATTTTCAGCTACGATTACAATAGCTGTAGAAGTCTCGCGCTGATATTGGCGAAGTTTTTGTTCCAGGCTTCTTTGCTCATTAACAGAAAGTAACCCGGCAAAATCATTTACTGCATTGGAAGTACGATTGGGTATTTGTTTTTGAGCAAACAACCCAATGGTCAACAGCAGCAGAAAGGGTAATATCTTAAGTTTTAGTTTCATAATTTTCAATAAGGAAATATGGGAAAAAGGCAAAAGGGGAAAAGGTATTTCTTACATCATTACCTTGTTCCCTTCTTCCCTTGTTCCCTTAAATGCTACCTGCCGTAAGAAATTTCATCCGGCAGTTCGTTCACATCGTCATCCTGGTATGGGAAATGAGCCTTCAGCTTCTCCCCTATTTGATCGATAGCAGCACAGATACCTTTACAAAAAGCACCTTCTTTAAAAAATCCCTGCATAAGCTCTTTCTCTTCATCCCAGAAATTGGGAGGGACAACAGCATCGATACCTTCGTCACCAATGATGGCGAATTGTTTTTCTATTGGAGCCAGCAGGATCAGGACACCATTTCTTGCCTGGGTTTCATCCATTTTAAGTTCTTTGAAAACCTCCACGGCTACGTCGAGCACGCTGCCTTTCAGTTTATCTTCTAAATGGACACGGATCTCTCCGGAAGTATTTAATTCTGCAGCCCTGATCGCATTGATGATGGCCTGCTCCTCCAGCTTGCTAAAAAAATTGATCATTGTTAAAATTCAACTTGTGGCGCATCTTCAGCTCTCTGCTGAGCCTGGAATTGTGATTTTTCATTAAATCCAAAAATCGAGGCAAAGAAACTTGCCGGGAACCTCCGGACCTTTTTATTGTAGGTGGTCACCACGTCATTATACCGGTCACGTTCCACCTTGATCCGATTCTCCGTTCCCTCCAGTTGAACCTGAAGCTCCTGGAAATTGGAATTTGCTTTCAAATCAGGATAGTTTTCGGTAATGAGCAACAATTTTCCAAGCGACTGACTCAATCCTGACTGAGCATCCTGAAATGCTTTCATTTGTTCCGGAGTAGCATTGGCTGGATCAATATTGATGCTTGTAGCCTTTGCACGAGCATTTACAACAGCTTCGAGCGTTTCCTTTTCGTGGGCTGCTGCTCCTTTAACTGTATTGACCAGGTTGGGAATCAAATCAGCACGACGCTGGTAGGCACTTTGTACCTTTCCCCAGGCATTTTCGACATTTTCATCCATATCGACAAAGGAGTTGTAACTATTACAACCACCCATGAGTAAAACAAGTCCTAAAACAATAAGGACTATAATTACGGTTAGTGATCTCATTTAATAATGTTTTGATTAAGAATTTTCTGCATTTTATAATTCGTAAGTACCTCTCCCCGGCAAGGAACATGCTGCTCTTTAAGCACGGTAAATCCCTTGCGTTCAAAGAAAGGCCTTGCGGTAATACTTATGTCTGAAGTAATTTCATCATTACTTTGTTCTATAGCCTTTCGCTCCATTTCCGCGTACAAAAATGAAGCTACTCCCATTTTTTGGCAATTTTTATCGACGAACATCGTATCCAGGTACCCATTTGGATCAATAGAACTGAATCCGGCCATTTTTCCATTTAGTCTGGCAAAGACAAAATACTGGCTGTCTATTTTTCCTGCCCACCGCTCTTTGTCCTTTGCCCCCGCTGCCCACGCCTTAAGCTTGCTGGCATTATAATCACCTCTATTGACATGAAGGATGGTATCCCTGAACAGTTCAAGGATTTCATCAAGATGTTCCGGCCTTGCTTCGTGAATCGTCATATTCAATCAGGAATCAATTTTTTTGTTAAACAAATCCAGCAATTGATCGCCGGCTTTAAAAGAAGACTTTGTGCCTGACAATACCTCTTGCTCAATGGCCTCCAAATGCTTCAATATTTCCGGGTGATTAAAAAACTGGTGTTTTAGCCTGGCATTGACATACTCGAACATCCAATACCTGGCCTGAGTACTTCGATGAGCATCAAAATGGCCCTGGGATTTCATTTCTACTGCAAATTGATTCAGCAAATCGGAGATTCCTTCAATACCGGAATTTTCGAGTGCAGAGCACAACATCACTTTCACATGCCAGTTGTTGTCCTTGGCCGGAAAAAGATGCACCGCATTCTGATAGGCTTGTTTGGCTTTTTTCGCAGCCAGCAACCTGTCACCATCCGCTTTATTGACTGCGATGAGGTCCGCCATTTCCATCACGCCACGTTTGATCCCCTGTAATTCATCTCCGGCCCCCGGTAATAATAATAGCAGAAAAAAGTCCACCATGGAATGCACAGCTGTTTCTGATTGTCCGACGCCAACAGTCTCAACGATGATCATATCGTAACCTGCAGCTTCGCACAAGAGAATGGTCTCACGGGTTTTGTGGGCCACCCCACCAAGAGAATCACCCGCTGCAGACGGCCTGATATAAGCCTGTTGATGGCGGGAAAGTTTATCCATCCTCGTTTTATCTCCCAAAATGCTTCCCCGCGTAACCCCACTTGAAGGATCCACGGCTAAAACAGCCACTTTTTTTCCTTGGCTGATCTGGTACATCCCAAAAGATTCAATGAAGGTACTTTTCCCTACTCCGGGAGTACCGGTAATACCCAGTCTGAATGATTTGCCGGTATGCGGCAGGCATTTTTCCACCAACTCTCTGGCGAGTAATTTATGATCTTTCCGTGTGCTTTCGAGTAAGGTAATGGCCTGGCTAAGGATCACACGGTCGCCCTCAAGGATGCCCTTGAAGTATTGTTCGAGAGAAAGCTCCCTGCGCTTACGTCTGTCCTTACGGGGATTGATCAAAGTTTTCTTTTTTTGTCCTGGTTTGGTTCAAAATGGCCCCAAAAAGCCCGGTTAACAGTTTCTTAGCGAGTGTTAAAGTTGTTCGTTACAGAATTCTTGAATTTTAACATTCCACACAAATCACTGAAAATGAAACAATTAAATCAAAAAATTCTTTTAACAATTATCATCAAATTTACTGCATTAAGTTAAACTCTCCTAATTTTTACTCAAAAGGCTTTAATGCCCGAAACGGCTATTGCAGGAATAAAAATTTTGTCTCTTATTTGTGCTGTAAACAATCTATATATCAGACGAATTCTTCAAGGATTTGTCACCCCGAGCACCAGGTGCAGGCAAATTCACCAAAACCCAAAACGCGCTTTTAACCCTATTATTCAAGGTTTTGCCTTTGCCAGGCTCTGAGTAAGGAAAAGGCGACACCTTGTCGAAGGAATAAATACAAATCGACACCAACAACCCCGACCAGATGGACAACTGTAAGCTATGAAGACGCCATACCCCAACACTAAAAACCGCCACGAGTCTTGACACCGTAATTTTGTGTAAATCACGTAATTGCTTAGGTTCTCTTCAGTCAATGACTCTGGCGGTTTTTTTATTGCCAAGATTTGGTCTTTTTCCAAGGTTTTGCCTTGGCGCTGCAATAGAGGGTGGAAAGGCGACACCTTGTCGGAGATTTTTTTTCACGCTGGGAGTTTTATTACGTACCTACAGCACGCTCCTTTTCTTTCCTCCTCCCCAAGGCACTGCGTACCTTGTCACCGGGATTTGGTATCTATGAGACCGTTTTAGAAATAGCTCCCAAGGTTTTGCCTTGGCGGGGCCACAGGGTGGAAAAGGCGACACCTTGTCGAAGGAATGGTCCATGCCTTCGCTTAGCTCGGCACCTGGGCTATCCGCTTCACTCCTATCCCTTGTACTCCTCGATCCCTGCGGCGACCTCCGCTATACGCTCCGGCCTAATATAATAAGAGAGTATCTTGCCTTATGAATGCTCTGAATCTGGCGATTTATTCTTTTGTCGGAAAATTCATTGCGTACCTACAGCACGCTTCTGTTCTTTACTCCTCCCCAAGGCACTGCGTACCTTGTCACCGGGATTTGGTCTCTATGAAACCTTTTCAAAGGTTTTCAGACCAGCGGTTTTTTTATAGTATCAAGGTTTTGCCTTTGCTTAGCCCTTATTAGGGGAAGGCGACACCTTGTCGAAAATAAACCTTAAACATCCCATGTTATTATCCACAACTCAAGCCCTTGCCCTATAAACAAAACAGCAACATTCCAAATAACACCTTTTTTAAAGGCAACCTTTCTCAATAAGATGCCTGATGAAATAAAAACACCTACAATTCCAATAAAAATTTTCATGCAAAGTATCCAATCAGGAATGATTATTACATGTATCATTTCTAAACAATGATAATCGTACAAAAGGTAAGCACTGTTATAAATGAACACGACGTTAATAACAAGTAATACAAGCACAAAAAACTTCTGTTCTCGGCTCAACATTTTAAAGTGGGATTTACTGTCCCTTAAATTCCGGCTTACGCTTCTCAATAAACGCCTGAACACCTTCCCGGAAATCTTCGGTCAACCCGGCTTCCTGCTGAAGGGTGTCTTCAATATCTAGCTGATTATCGAGATCTTTTTCTGGAGAATAATTAAGGGCACGTTTGGTGAGTCCTAATCCTTTTGTCGGCATTTGGGAAAGCGTTTCCGCAATGGCCCAGCTTTCGGCATCGAACTTTTTGTCAGGAAAGACTTTATAGATCATACCCATTTCGGCTGCATCTGCTGCTGCTACCGGCTCTCCAAGCATCATAAGTGCAGTGGCTCGTTGTTGTCCGATAAGGCGAGGTAAAAAATAGGTCCCGCCACTATCGGGAATAAGGCCGATCTTGGAAAATGCCTGAATGAAAGAAGCAGAAGCTTTGGCAACGGTAATATCACATGCCAAGGCAAAATTGGCACCTGCGCCGGCTGCCACACCATTTACCGCACAAACGATCGGTTTCTCAATAGCTCTTAACCTTTTGACAATAGGATTGAAATGTTCTTCAAGAATAGTCTTTAATGGAGGGCCGTCATCACTAATGACTTCCTGAAGGTCCTGCCCCGCACAGAATGCTTTTCCGGCTCCGGTAAAATAAATGGCTCTTACTTCAGGATCCTTTCCGCATTCATCCAAAACGCCCTGGAGTTCAAATGACATCTCACGGTTAAAACTATTGTAAACTTCCGGTCTGTTAAGGGTAATTTTGGCTACATTACCGATTTTTTCAAAAAGAATGGTGCTCATGTTGTCGTTGCTGGTTTCTATTACTGGTAAAAATGCAAAGAAATACTATTTTTTGGAAAAATAGTATTTCTCCTAGGAATGTTAGTGACATTTAAAATAATCGAAAGGCTCCTTGCAGGAATTGCATTTGTACAGGGATTTGCAGGCAGTAGAACCAAACTGGCTGACCATAGTGGTATCTTCAGAACCACATCTCGGGCAAGGCACGGTTACTTCTTCTCCAAAAAGCACTGATTTATCCGGAGAGTTTTCCGCTGGTGGTGCGATCCCGTATTCACGCAATTTCTCCCGGCCATTTTGTGATATCCAGTCAGTAGTCCATGCCGGATTCAGTACGGTTGTAACCGTTACTTCTTCTCCTGCCTGTTGCAATAAAGATTTGATATTCACCTCGATGAAATCCATGGCAGGACATCCGGAATAAGTTGGGGTAATGATAACCTCCACTTCTTCCCCATGCATTTTGACATCGCGCACAATTCCAAGGTCCACAATGGACAGGACCGGGATTTCAGGGTCTTTCACCTCTTCCAGTAAATCCCAGTAATACTTTTCATTTTTTTCCATCATTAGTCGACTTTTGTTAAATCCAGATTCCGCACCATTTGCAGATAGGATTTGGCAAACTCTGTCATGGAACTAAAATTGAGTGCACTCATGGAAGGGCTTAGTTTTGGAAATGCCCCCTGGTTTTTATCTACTATTTTTTCGATGGCCTTCTTGATGACCTTTTTGTTCAGCTTACCGGATTCTTCATCAACATAATTGATCGTGAACCCAAGATCCTTGAAATATTGATACTCCGTAATCTCGTAAAACAAATGCAGAAAATCACGATCAGGACGAGGAGAGGCAAAATTAAACAAGCAATACCCAACAATGAATCCTGGAATGGCCATCGCAACCATTTTATAGTTGTTTTCACAATACCAGTCCATATGTTTGAGCTCACCGTCGATAAAACTCACTACACGATCATGCGTGACGGAAGGAGTTATGCCGAAGGTAGCTTTAACCCTGTACATTTCCTTGAAGAAGGATTTTTTACTCCTTTTTAAAAGTTTTTCCAATTCCTTGCTCAGCAACCTGTTCTTTTCCGCTACACTTTTATCATCCTGGGCAAAAAACAGGCGATTCATGCGCTCCAGGGCTTCCATCATAAAACCTTCCGGCTTGATCAGATAATCGAGCTTGTAAATTAAATCGAGTAACAAATACCCAATACCTCCGGGATATTTGGTTGCATCCAGTGGCCCTTCTTTGATTTCTTTAAGGACATCATTGATTTTGGATTGAATGAATTGATATTTCACCTCCTTCATCTCATCCGAAATGGGAATGAGGTGAGATACCTCCACAGGCTTGAGCATATCAAACTCGTCCAAAAGCAGATCATCGAATTTATCAGCCTGAATGGCCATTTCCTTAAGAGCAAAATACAGTTTATAGGGAGATCCATCCAGTGAGTAAGTATCAAAAACGACGAGCAACTCATTATCATCTCCAAGGGCAAACCGGCCAAAGTTCATACTGAAATTTTTCTCCAGCAACCGCCTTAAAAAGCCTACATTGAGTTGTTCGGTCTGGGCGATTTTGGCCATAGCCCTCAGACTATTTTTATCTGCGAATCCACTGATTTTTTTTGACCCCTGATATATTTCAAACTTCAAACCGTTTTCTTCGCCCCACCATCGGACATTATCCTCCTCTTCATCTCTGAGGTAATTAAAAAAGGCTTTGTAGCAATCTACATACTGCTCTGCCTCAAATTTCTCCAGTGCCTCATCCCACGCATCGTAATTGGAAGTACCTTTATAGGAATCACTGTAGCGACCAAAACGAATATCGGGTTGCTGCACTGCTTCTTCCTTTGAACCAAAAAGTCTGTCAAGAAAACTCATGATTAATTTACTGTTTGAGCGATATCTTTACGAGGCTGAAATTACACTTTTTAATTGTAAAAACAGCTTTAAGGAGCCAATCTTTCGATCCGCCATTCACCATTATCCTGTAAGGAGTAATTAAAACGGTCGTGAAGCCTGTTTTTCCTTCCCTGCCAGAATTCAACCTCTTTGGGAACTACCCGATATCCACCCCAAAATGAAGGCAAAGGCACTTCTTTGTCCTGGAATTTCGATTTCATTTCCTCAAATTTGGAAAGCAACAAGGACCGTGTTGTAATCACACTGCTTTGATTGGATGTCCAGGCTCCCAACTGACTACCCCTGGGCCGGCTGAGAAAATATTTTATGGACTGTGCTGTCGGAACCTTTTCTGCAATACCGTTTATCTTCACCTGACGCTGTAAATCAAGCCATGGAAACAACAAAGACACCTTCGGGTTAGCCGCAATATCTCTTGCCTTTTTACTTTCGTAATTGGTATAAAAAACAAACCCTTCTGCGTCGAAAAATTTTAACAAAACCGTTCTGACAGAAGGCTGACCGCTTTCATTCACTGTGGCAAGGGTCATTGCATTAGGTTCGATCATACCACTTTTCTGTGCCTGTTTGAACCATTTTTCAAACTGCAATATCGGGTCATCAAAGAGATCTTTTCGTTCGAGTCCTGAGAGCAGGAACTCTTCTCTCATATTACTAATATCCATGGCGCGAAGGTAGGAAATTTTGGTGGTTACTTGTTACTGGTTGGTGGTTTCTGGTTTAGTTTTTATTAGTTGACTTAATTGGTATTTGACAAACATTTTTTTCGTTTCGCCTGTGATTTCGGATTCAAATTCTTAGTACAGGATTTATTTTTCTTCAACTTTATTTAGGGATGTACAATTCTTTACTCATCACTTTGCACCATGCACTCTGCACTTTCAAGATCCAACAGCCATTTTTTTCGCTCTAATCCCCCGCCGTAGCCTGTAAGGTTTCCGTTTTTTCCTATAACGCGATGGCAGGGAATAATGATAGCGATCCTGTTGGCGCCGTTGGCGGTTCCTACTGCTCTTACGGCTTTCGGGTTATCCATTTTTATGGCCATAGCTTGGTATGATAACGTTTCACCATAAGGAATGGTTTGAAGGGTTTCCCATACTTTATTTTGAAAATCTGTACCAGGCGTATGAAGAGAAACGGAAAAAATTTTCCGGGTGCCTTGAAAATACTCATTGATCTGTTCCCGGGTCTGATCCAGGTGTTTATTTTTACCAGGCAAGATAACAGCATTGAGTCTTTTAACGAGGTCTTTAAATTCAGTTTCCAGCATCCTTCTGTCCGTAAATTCCAGGAGACATAATCCCTTTTCCGTTGCGCAGGCGAACATAGGCCCCAAAGGAGTGGTAAACCTCACGATGTTGATAATGGTTTTTTGCTCATTTTCCGTAGCCGGGGCACCAAAAATATTTTGATAACTGGTATTAAATCCACTCAACGATTCAAAACCCACATCAAAAGCAGTATCTGTCACCGTGCTGCCTCCGGCGATCTTTTTATAAGCGAGATTTATCCTCAACATCCGCTGGTAAGCCTGGAAAGTCATATGATAATGTTTTTTGAACCACCTTCGAATCCTGTTTGGCTCAACCCCTCTTTGTAGCAAATCGTAATCCTTGATCTTTTCAAAGGGCTTCTGATGCAATTCGGCAACAATATCCTTGATGTAGTCCGGCATAGTTTCCGCAGGCTCAAGCGGTTTACATACCTTACAGGGGCGATATCCATTCAGGATGGCTTCATGAATATTGGCAAAAAACTCAACATTCTCCCTTTTGGGCTTTTTGGCGGTACACGTTGGGCGACAAAATATTCCTGTCGTTTTTACCGCTGTGATAAAAAGGCCTTCAAAGGAAGAATCCTTTTCTAAAATGGCCTGATATTTCTCTTCGAAAGTCATTGTTTTTTTGTTACTGGTTTCTAGTTGCTGGTTGCTGATTAACTACGATCCATAACCTTGATTAAAAGTAATCATTTTTCAGCGGTAAAATTAACTCAACCAAATTCCATGCGCTACCGAAAACCTGACAGGCAATTTTAATATTGAAAAATTGAAAGAATGGAGATGACAAAATCTGAATGGCATTTAATCATTACACCTTTTTTCCTTAATTCCTTGTTCCCTTGTTCCCTTAATATTCCTATATTTGAATTAGTTGATAAAACCGCGACTTCATGTCTGAATTCCGAACCCGGGTGAAAATTCCGGATTTTCCTTTTTCCATTGATCACAATCACACCATAATGTGTCTTGGTTCCTGTTTTGCCGAGCATATGTTTAACAGAATGGAGGCGCACAAATTCCAATGCTTGCTCAATCCTTACGGTATTTTATACAACCCCGTAGTTATTGGCAACACTATGAGGAATCTTATTTCCGGCAGCTCCGTTTCCATGGAGGAATTGAAATTTCAAAATGATCTGTGGCATAGTTTCGCTCACCATGGAAGATTTTCCCACCCGAACAAAGCTATTGCTTTAAAGGGGATGGAAAAGGAATTTGAAACAGGCAGAAAGTTCCTTGAAAAAACAGATCGAATGGTAATAACCCTGGGCAGTGCCTGGGTTTATGAAGAAAAATCCTCCGGGCAAATTGTGGCTAATTGTCACAAATTCCCTTCTGATCACTTTCGCAAAAGGTTACTTACCGTGGAAGAGGTTGTTAAATCCCTAAATGAGCCACTTCGCCAACTGAGGGATCAGTCTCCAAACCTGGAAGTAATACTTTCCATCAGCCCGGTTCGTCATATCAGGGATGGTATTATCGAAAATCAACAAAGCAAATCCACCCTGATCCTGGCCATTATGCAATTGAGCGAACAGCTGGATTTTGTACACTATTTTCCTTCGTATGAGATTGTTCTCGATGAATTGCGTGATTACCGTTTTTATGAAGAAGACATGGCACATCCCAGCAAACTGGCAATAGATTATATCTGGTCATGCTTTTCCAGGGCATTTTTTGAAGAACAAACTCAACATCTTGTAAAAAAAATTGGCCAAATAATCCAGGCATCGAACCACAAGCCATTCTATCCGGAAACAAAGGAACACCAACAGTTTTTGCAACAGCAACTTGAAAAGATTCGTCAGCTGGAAAAAGTATACCGGGTTCTCAACTTTGAAAAAGAAATTGCTATCTTTAAAAAAAACCTGAATAACCCATAGGCTAAGGCTAAGCCTGCCTGCGTTCCTCGGAAGGCAGGGCTGAGGAAGTAGACTAAAATGTCTAATTATTTTTCATCAATCCATAACCAGATATTACATTCACCATGAAAAAATCTATTACCGTATTATTCTTTGGAGCACTATTCCTTCTTCCTTATTCTATTGAGGCGCAGGAACTGATCAATCACCAGTTCATTGGCCACAGAACCCAAACTTATTTACAAAACCTATTTAATAACCCTTTGATCCAGAATGGCATTGACCTTTACAAGGTTACTTATGAAACCCTGGATATCCATGGAGAACTGGATACCGCTTCAGGTTTGGTTGTCGTCCCCGTTCGTGATGAAGACTACGCCTATCCATTATTGTGCTACCAACACGGAACGGTCAATGGTCCAGATGATGTTCCTTCCAGCCTTGCGGGAGGAAGCCAGTTACCTATGGTTTTCGGCGGCATGGGATATGTAACCTCGGCGGCAGATTATTTGGGTATGGGAGAAGCTCGCGGTTTCCACCCTTACGTTCATGCAGCTTCGGAAGCTTCTGCAGCTATCGACATGCTGTTTGCCGTAAGGCAAATGGCAGAAGAGGATGAAGATATTTCCATAAATGATCAGCTTTTTATTTCCGGGTACTCCCAGGGAGGTCATGCAGCAGCAGCAGTTCACAAATATTTAGAAGCTGATTATGCTGATAGCTTCACTGTTACTGCCTCAGCGCCCATGTCCGGGCCTTATAATATATCAGGCACCATGACGGAATTTATCCTGGATGAATCCATTTATTACTACCCGGGGTATATCCCCTATACCGTTTTATCCTATAACCTTGCCTCCGGCCTGGGTTATGAGATTGGAGAGCTTTTCAGAGAACCTTATGTTCCGGTCATTACCCAGTTTTACAACCGGGAAATCGTTCTTTCCACCTTAAATTCCACCCTTATTTCCATGCTGACAACCAACGAAGGTGCCTCTGTTCCTAAATTCCTTGTTCAGGACAGTATTCTCAATATTATCGAAAACCAGCCCGATCACCCCATTATGGATGCTTTTCGCGAAAATGATGTTTATGACTGGACACCACAGGCCCCAACAAGATTATATTATTGCACGGCTGATGACCAGGTGGTTTATCTGAATTCTGTTGTTGCCGATTCAGTGATGAATGCCAATGGAGCTGCAGATGTAATGGCTATTGATGTCAATTCGGCTGCGGATCATGGAGAGTGTGTTACTCCAGCCATGATACAATGTTTATTATTTTTTGGTACATACCAGGAATTAACGGTAGGCAATGAAAACATCCCGGTAAGCCAACAAATTGATCTTTCACCAAACCCTGCTGAAGACTTTATCAGAACAGGATCAATTCCTGAAGGAGCTATGATTGAAATTTTTGACCTCAACGGTCAATTATTCCTGCAACAGAAAGCCAGATCCTCCCAGGAAACAATCGATATTAGTTCGTTGTCAAATGGCCTGTATTTGTTCAGAGCTACCGATGGTATATATCAATATCATTCAAGGTTGGTCAAGTATTGATCCCCATTAAAGGAGGATATGTTAAAAATCTAAATTTGGATGTTATCCAGATCAAAAAAAAGCGTACAAACACAATTTTGAAACTTTTGAAACCGTTAGTGACAACATCCTATATTTTGTAAAATAAAAAAATCAATCATGACAGACAACAAATCAAGTTCGTCAAAAAAACAACAAACTACAGCCATCGCAGCAGTTATTGCCGTTGTACTTCTGGGTTTGTGTACATTCCTTTTAGTAAGGAATTACAACCTGAGCAAACAGAACGAGCTACTTACTGAGAATTACGATGAATCAGAACAGCTCAAGGCTGATCTGGAACAACAGTATTACGAAGCCCTTTCCGAACTGGAAAGCATGCGAGGAAGTAATGAAGAACTCAATGCACTTATCGAACAGCAGAAAGAAGAATTAACAGCTCAAAAAGAAAAAATTGACGGTTTGATCGCCAACAAGAGCCAACTCAGAAAAGCACGCAAGGAGTTGGACAAATTACGTACTCAGGTAGATCAGTATGTCGCAGAAATAAACCAGTTGCGTGGCGAAGTTGAAGAACTTTCCGATCAAAACAATCAACTCACAGAAGCTAACGACTCCCTTTCTTCTAATCTGGAAAGTGAAAGAATGACCAGCGCGGAATTATCTTCTCAGCGTGCGGTTTTGGTAAGCGAGAAGGAGGAGTTACAGCAAAAGACAACCAATTTGTCTAAGAAAGTTAACCTGGCTTCTGTGATCAAAGTAAATAATATCGAAGCTTCCGGTATTAAGATCAGAAGTAATGGAAAAGCAGTGGCTAAGAATTATGCGAAAAATGCAGAACAGCTGAGAGTTTGTTTTGATACAACACCAAACTCAGTTGCTGATGTTGGTAATGAAATCTACCATATTCGCATCATCAACCCAAGTGGTGAAACTATTGCTATCGACAACCTGGGATCAGGTGTATTCACCAATGCTGCTACCGGCGACGAATTGCGCTATACAATGGCTAAAGAATTCGAATACGATCAGGAATCTTCAAGCCTTTGTGCCAGCTGGGCACCACAGCAGCCTTTTGCAGAAGGTAATTACGAAGTAGAAATTTATAACAAAGGTTATCTCGCAGGAAATACTTCTTTCCGCCTGAAGTAACCACCTTTGTAAACAGAAAAATCCCGGGTCCGATTTGTTCGAGGCCCGGGATTTTTTATTGATAGGATACCATTAGAAATTATAGGTAAATCCTATCCGTATAACAAAAGGACTTTCCAGTACATTGGCTGGCAGAGTAGTATTATATAATAACAAAATCTCATAGCCAAAACCAGCTGTTCCGCCGGAACTGTTGTACCCTAAACCAGCCAGGAAATTATTTCTTTGTCTACGAATTGCTTCCAGTTCATTACCCGCATTCACGTTAAATCCCTGTATGTCATTTTCAAACTGGTATTCCACCTGAGCGAAAATAATTGGAATGATCTTATATCGTGCGAAGACACCTGCATCCCAGGTAATCGGATTAGCTGTCAGGACACCATTCCCCCACTGTACTCTGTAATTGGTATAAATGAAAGAAAACCGGGGGCCGGCAGAGAATTTGTCCGTTATTTTATATCCCACCATTGGAGAAAGACCGATCTGGAAAAGACTTTCAAAAGTTCCTCCTGAATACCCGAGCGTAAATCCTCCTCCATACCACAGTTTAGTCTTCAAACTACCGCTCTCATCGAAGTATTGATCGGTAGTTGATTTCTTTTTCTTTTTTGACCTTTGGGCGTTGGCGTCATCTGGAAATGCTAATAAAAGTACCAATAGCATCAGGCTCAATTGAATTAGTTTCTTCATTTTTAATTGTTTTAAACTAGGTAATTTTTTTAAAGCAATCAGACCATTTTTCGCCTATTTGCTTTGTTTGATGTCGTTTAAATACTTACTTCGCTCACTATTTGATTTTGTTTGATTTATTGTCCACAAAAAGCTATTTCATTTTTCAAACAATCTCCTACGAAGTTTAACACCAATATTAACTTAAAAGCTGCTTAAATTCCCGGAATTAATAAAATCGTAACACTTTTTGGTAAAGTAAATTGCACCGTTTCCGGACTTTAAAGCAGCAAAATGGTTTTTTATTTATATTCGTTTAACTAAATAATTCAAGTTGCGGGATACAGGTTTCAAGTTACGGGTTAAAAATATTGGAAAATGACACTCATTTTTCTTTCGGATAAAATATCGAAACACTGAAAAATTAACCTCAATGATCAAACTCGCAACGCGTACCGCGTAACCTGCCTGCCATCGTCAGGAGGCAGGCTCGCAACCTTGTTTAAATAATAATCTCCCCCATGACATAACGCTACACAAAGTATGAAAAGACCTGCTTTATCCCTAGTTATTTTGTTTACCTTTTTGGCAATAACGACTCATGGCCAATGGGTTGATCTTACCGGAGCATCAGCCAAATCAAGGCTTCAAAAACAACTCGATGAATCCTTCGAGGATTACGGAATTTACCACATCAATTCGAAGAATCTATGCCGTCAAATTGAACAACAACCAAACTCTTTCTTACTCAACCTCCAACTTGAAAATCATCTCGACATTCAAATAAACCTATCGAATGCTCCGATTCTTTCTCCGGAATTGACCGTTACAAAATCTTCCCAGCAGAAGAAGCAACTTTACCTTGAAGGCGAAAATAAAACATTTTCCGGATTTCTGACCAGCGGCGGCAAAGGCAAATCAGCCCTCACAATTGACACTGGTTTTATCTATGGATTTTTTGAACTCGACAACGAAACTTACTTCATAGAACCCCTTACCCTCCGGGGTCCTGAATATGAAAAAGATCATTTTCTGGTTTATAAAGCCTCAGATATTTTGGAAGCTCCTCCACAACATTGTGCATTTGATGAGCTGGCCAAAACACAAAAGCTGCTTTCCTTACCATCAACAACAGAAAAAAATACCGAAGGTTGTCATGTTGTGGAAATCGCCATTGCCACCGATTGGCTGTTATTCGATTTTTTTGGTGATTCTGAAACGGTAGAGAATTTTGTCATAGGAAACCTCAACATGGTACAAACCAATTATGATGATGAATTTGACTCAGAGATACAATTTCAATTGGTAACCTTATATATTTCTGACTGTGATACCTGTGACCCGTGGGCAGATGTCACCGACTCCTATAGTTTGCTACAAGTATTCAGAAACTGGGGTAACAGTGGTGGTTTTGATACAGATTTTGATGTGGCTTCTTTATGGAGTAAACGGGACTTTGACGGAGACCTGGTAGGCCTTGCCTGGCCGGGAACCCTTTGTGCCAACAACCGGTATAACGTTTTAGAGCATTATATTTCAAACGCAGCAAACCTCAGGGTTTTACAGGCTCATGAACTTGGACACAATTTCAGTGCACAACATGATGAGGCCGGCGACTATACCATTATGGCTCCAAGTGTAACCACTTCTTTGGAATGGTCGACAACCTCTCTGGAAGTCATCAACACCTACATCGATTACGTCGCCAATAATTTTGATTGTTTTGGCAATTGCCCAAACCCGCCTGCACCGGTTGCTGATTTCCAGGTTCCGTTTACCCATGTTTGTCCCGGCAGCATTGTTCCGTTCATCGACAACTCTGATGATGCCGCAACTATAGTCTGGGAATTTGGAGCAAACTACCCAAACTCAAATGAAAAAAACCCAAAAGTCCTCTTTGAGGAACCAGGTAGTTATCCGGTGAACCTGACAGCAGTAAACACTTCCGGCTGGAATACTGCCTCACAGACCATTCAGGTGGATAATGATGGAGACAAATATCTTTTCTACGAAACCTTCGAATCCTTCCCGGACAACTGGATTATTTTTAACCCGGATAACAATGTGCCCTGGCTTTGGTACCCTGTCGCCAATCAGACCTTCGGTCAGTATGCCATGATGATCGACAATTACAATAATGCTAACGAAGGTCAGCTGGATGCTTTGGTAAGTCCTTCCTTCAGTCTTGAAGGAGAGGCCGGAATATTCCTGGAATTTGACATTGCCTATGCCCGCAGAAATGAAAACCAACCGGATACCTTCCGGATTTTATTATCGACTGATGGTGGAGCCAGTTTTCCCAATCTATTGCTTGAAACTGTGGAAAACGGCAATGGCAATCTGGCAACTGTTCCGGATTCGGAAGATTTTTTCACGCCGGAAGGAGTTGCTGAATGGTGTACAAACTGCTTTTCCATTCCGCTTGATGAATTCTCCGGTTCCTCCCAGGTTAAATTGATGTTCCTCAATGAGAATGGTAACGGCAACAATCTATATCTGGATAATATCAGGGTTAGAAGCAGTTGTAACGTTGTGGAATTGGCAACCCCTGATTTTTTTGCAGATAATACGATCGGATGTGCACCTTTTACAGCACAATTCCACGACAATTCCAGTGGGGAAATCAATAACAGGATCTGGCAGTTTGAGTCCGGCATCCCGGGCTTTTCCACGGCAACGAACCCTAATGCACTTTTTAACTCCCCGGGAACCTATGATGTGAGTCTCACTTTATTCAATGACGCGGGTAACATCACCAAGACGGAGGAAAACTTTATCACTGTCCTGCCTTCCGTAACGGCTGGATTTTCCTATGAAATTGAGGGGACGCAGGTAACTTTTACCAATAATTCAACAGATGGAAATACCTACCAATGGGATTTTGGAAATCAACAAACCAGTACGCTACCAAATCCAACCGTAGATTATGAATCTGAAGGCATTTTTATGGTTCAATTGATAACGTCCAACGAATGTAGTTCCGATACCTCACAGCAGGAGATTTCTCTATTTTTGACCCCTCAGGCATCTTTTAATGTTTCGGATCAGCAAATCTGTTCCGGAAATTCGGTCCTATTTTCAGCCCTTCAGGTCAATGAAGCCTATACCTATGAATGGACATTTGAAGGAGGTACTCCAGGCACCGCTAACGGTTTCACTCCCCAGGTCACCTTTAACCAACCAGGATCCTACGGTGTTCAACTCATCGTATCGAATCCCGAAGCGTCTGACACCCTGAATACGGAAGAATATATTCTTGTTGAGGAAGCTCCGGTTGCTTCTTTTTCAAGTGCTATTAGTCAAGGTACAGGGGAAGTTCAATTTACGAACGAGTCCACTGGTAATGCGACTGATTTATGGGATTTTGGAGATGAACAGACAAGTGGGATCTCTGACCCGATTCATATTTACACTCTCGAAGGAGCCTACGAGGCCTCCCTGATTGTCGAAAATGAATGCGGTGCAGATACAACCTATCAAACAATCAGCATTATTTTTGAACCGGAAGCTAATTTTTCGGTTGCTTCTGCCTCAGGTTGTGTGCCAATGGACATACAATTTACTAATGAATCGACTGGAGCAGGAGCCACATATCAATGGTTCTTTGAAGGAGGAACCCCTGCTCAATCGGAAGAGTTTAATCCCTTGGTCAACTATACGACTACAGGACAATTTGATGTTCAGCTCATCGTAAACAATCCAGCAGGAGCAGATACTTTGTTGATGGAACAATTCATCACCATAGATACTCTCCCGGTTCCGGCTTTTACCTGGAACCATGACGGGCTAACCGTTGAGTTTAGTAATCTATCCGAAAATGCCGGTTCCTTCCTATGGGATTTTGGAGATGATACCCAAAGCATGGAAACTATGCCCATGCATACCTTCTCTGAACCAGGAACATATTATGTTACCTTAACTGCAACGAATAATTGCGGGAACTCAATCATCACTGATACGCTCAGCCTTTTTGGGTCTTCCCCTGAAGTTTTTGTGGATTACGACCCGGATTTTGGTTGTATTCCACTGACCGTGGAATATGCTGCAGTGGTACAAAATACGGACAGCCTGGCCTGGCACTTTGAAGGTGGTTCCCCGGACTTTTCTAATGAATTGAACCCTGTGGTAACCTATGAAAATCCTGGAAGTTACGAAGTGATCCTGGAGGGCTTTAATGTTTTTGGTAGCACCATCGAAACCATATCAAATGCTATTTTGGTGAACGATCCGCCAACCGCAACTTTTGAATTTGAGCAAATCGGGGGCACTGTTAATTTTTACAATTATTCCGAAGGCGCCTTTGATTACCAATGGCACTTTGGAGATGCAATGACTTCTGACGAAGAAAATCCATCCCATTTTTACGAGGAAAGCGGTTTATATGAAATCCAGCTGATAGCCATCAATGAGTGTGGTTCGGACACGCTCACTCAGGAGATCAATATTATCATTGATCAATTGGATTCTCCGGATGTAGCGGCATCATCAGTGAGTGGTTTTTCCAAATCCTGCTTCGGAAATGATCTTTGTGCGATTCAACAGCCAGGATTCTTTTGTACCAGAAAGTTAAATTGGATTTTTTTGATGCGCTTGGCAGGAAGGTTAGCTTCACACCCCTACAATATCCTCAACAACGGAAGTATCGGTTTCTCATTTGCCGAAAGGCATTTATTTTTACGAAATTAAAAATGAGAACCCGGTTAATGGCCTTTGGGAAGATTATTATTCTGTAATCAGTTTATCTCAAAGTATTTGAAATTTGCTTTTTCGATGAACTGCCTACACCGATTTCGTTGGCAAATTTTACCCATTGACCAATAGACTCCTTTACCTGTTCTTCATCTCCCCAATCCAAACTTACCACTAATCGGGTAATGCTATCCATTATTTTCTCGTTTTATCGCTAAATAACTTTTCTATAGAATCCAATTCATCGGAGCTCACAAAGATTTTTTCAATGATTGTTGCTAAATGTAATCGAAATTGATTTTACTCCCAATAAAATTTATCTTTGCCTCAGAACGTTTATTTTACCACAACAACATCCTCCGTAACTATCTTTTCCAATGGGAGTGCCCCACGCATTCCACGTTGTTAAACGCAAAACAAATCCTGCGTATATCTGCGGAATCTGCGTGAACATTCATTTGCACATAAGTGCTTTTATCTTCATTGGAAATTGCTGATCCAACACCAACTTTTTTCCGGTATCTTCGTATACCCAATACGTATTGACAAAAAAATTATATGAAAGCGCCTCAGGTTAAATGGCCATTTTGGCTGGTTTTTTTCATTTTCTCTGCAAATTTAATGGCTTCGGATTCATCCGACAGCACACTTCCCCCCGTGGTGGAAGCAGTCATTTCGGGAGACCTATGTGAAGATGGAATAGTCACCGTAACCCTTTCCGGAGCGGATAGTTATTTATGGACGGATGACAATTCCACAGATAATCCAAGAGATTTTGACCTGCCTGCGGGTAACTACTCCTTTGAGGTTACCGGTTTTGATTCCTCAGATGGTTCCTCTACGACCATAAACGTCGACTTTGAAATACTTGAATCCCCAAATCCAATTATTTTACCTACGGACGGATTGATTTGTGAAGGTAGTTCCCTGACCCTGACAGCCATTGTCGACCCAACCAGTACCTGGGTGTGGAGTACAGGAGATGTGGATGCTCCAACCATTACCGTATCACCGGATTCATCCACTTTCTTTTCAATAACAGAGACAAACAATGGTTGCAACGGAACATTCCAGGTAATGGTATCCGTACAATTTCCGATAGCGGCACCTGAAATTTCCTGCGGAGAGGTTTCCACGGATTCAATTCAGTTTGTGTGGAATAGCATTCCCAACGCTACCGGCTATCAAATTGATGTCCCCTCGGGTCATGCCGGTATTCAGGTGGATGATACAACCTTCATCGTCAACAACCTCAGCCCTGATGAAATGGTAACCATCGAAGTTACCTCCCTCGGGAACCCTTTGCGGAGGTCAGACGGCTTCATTTACCTGTTCCAGTGATGAATGCTTTCCTTTGGAAACAACTTTAACGCCAGTACAGGATATTTGTCTGGAATCTTCTCTTCCGGAATTGGTTTTAGAAGCGACAACCAATGATACCACAGATTTCGGAATGGGCTGGTGGACAGGAACCGGAGTTACAGATTCCGTTGTGGGGAACTTTGACCCTCTATCCGCCGGTATTGGTTCACATGAAGTATTCTTCCATTACGAGATAGGCCAATGTAGTTACCTTGATTCGATGGAGATCAATATATTCGAAATCCCCGTTTCTGAATTTTCACTATCGATGGATTCCATTTGCCAGGATACATCTGTTTTGGCTACTTACGATTCACCTGTTGATCCTGCTTTGGTGTTTTCCTGGAATTTTGGATCAGGCACAAGTGATCAAAATACAAATGAGGCCGGTCCGCATGAAATAACCTGGAACCAACCAGGTGATTTTCCAATTAGTCTGGAGGTTTCCAACGATCATTGTACGGCGGAACTGGAAACCCAAATGGTTACAGTTTTCCCCCCATTAGGAATTCCTGAGATCATTTGTGAATCATCAACCACCAGTTCAGTGACCTTTTCATGGAATGATGTTCCCAATGCAGTATCTTATTCTGTCATGGACATTGATGGACCTCCCGGAATGCAAAATGGAACCACCTATACGGTAACAGGTTTGCAACCGGAAGCATCTATTAGTATTGAAGTAACCGCCGTTAGTGACGGAATTTGCAGTAATACCATTGCAACAGGAACTTGCCAAACCGAAGCCTGTCCATCAATAACTGTTGAGGTTAGCGGACCTGATACGGTTTGTATAAATGAACCAGTTTCATTTGAATTGGAAATCTCCGGAAGTAGTGATGATTTTGAGATTTTTTATCAAATAAACGGAGAAACTCCTGAAAGCACAATTGTCAACGGTAATCAGACATTGCCGGCATTTGGTATTACAGGTACCTCTACCCTTTCGATCATCTCTTTCACCAATCAAGCTGCAACGGAATGCCAGTATTCAGGAAATTCAAACTGGACCATTGTCGTCAATGAACCACTCACTGCAGGGGAACCAACTGCCCCAATTGAACTATGTGCCAACGAAGGCCAGACCATCACTTTATCAGATTTGTTAATTGGTGAAAATGCTGGTGGAATGTGGTCTGAAACTTCCGCAACGCCTTCTGCCGGAGATGGATTTAATCCTGTTCCCGGCACTTTCAACACCGTCGGGCAACTTGAGGGCACTTATAATTTCACCTATGAGGTAACCTCTCCCACGCCTTGCCCAAATGACATCAAAGAAGTATCCATAATCATCCACCCGGTACCCCTCGCTAATGCCGGGCAGGATCAGGAAATTGCCTGCGACCTGGACGTTGTCACCCTTGATGGCAGCGGTTCGACGGCTAATATGCAATATCTCTGGATTGCTCCCAGTGGCGTTACCTTACAAGATCCGGAGGCAATAATCCAGGAAACCGACCAACCTGGAATTTATACCCTTGAGGTAACTAATGAATTCAGTTGTTCCTCAAGGGATGATGTGTTTGTTACGGAAGTGACAGACTTGCCGGAATTAACCTGGACCGTTCAGGGCATCTCCTGTTTTGATGCCCGGGACGGCAGCATTGCCATCGAAACAATTAGCGGGGGATTACCGCCTTATACCCTGACCTTTATGGCCGATGTTTACTCAGAACCATTGACCTTTACGGAACTTGGACCGGGTACTTATCCTCTAAGCATCAGTGATGCGAATTTTTGCAGCAATGATTATTGGATCACCGTGGAAGAACCCGATGAAATTGAGGTCAACCTGGTTTCCTACCCTTCCGGGAACAATACTTTGGAATACGGGGATACTATCCAGTTATCCATAAATTATACAGCTGAGTTCCCCATCGATACCATCATCTGGAGACCCGAAAACATCAATGCCAATGGACAGACGTCCATCAATGTCAATCCACTCATCTCCACACCTTACAGCGTAATATTGATTGACGAAAACGGATGTATGGGCGAAGACGAACTGAACATTTTTGTTGAAAAATCCCGACCGGCATACATCCCCAATGTTTTTTCTCCGAATAATGACGGGATCAATGACCATTTTTATATTCAGGGTTCAGATGCTGTGATTGCCATCCGGTCGCTATCCATCTTCGATCGCTGGGGAAATCATGTGTTTTCTACAAAAGATGTCTTACCCAACGATATTTCTTCTGGCTGGGATGGTAAGTATAAAGGACAACATTTACCCCCTGCAGTATACACTTTTTATGCTGAAATTGAGTTTAAAAGCGGAGAGTCAGAATTATTCTTTGGAAACCTGACGTTGGTCAGATAAGGCAAAAAAATATTCATGAGCATTTATTTGAGAACTATCAATCGTATAATTTTACTGACGATCCTTTGCGTCTTTGCTTTTGGATTCACTGCTTCTGAAAAAGTAACTGTTGAATGGATAACCCCACTTACCCACGATTTCGGCGATATAAAAAAGGAGGTTCCCGTTTTTCATGAATTTAAATTCAAGAACATGGGTAATGATCCAATTTTGATTTCCAATGTTCGCCCCGCCTGTGGTTGTACCGCTAGCGAATGGGAAGAAACACCCATCCTCCCCGATTCCACCTCAAGCATTTCCATAGAATTTGATGCCCGCGATGAGGGTTATTTCAAAAAACTCATCAAAGTCTATTTCCAGGGGCAAAGGAAAGGGTATAAGCTTTATATTGAAGGGTATGTTGAGATATAAGGGAACAATAAAGATTTTTTTTTTCAAGGCTCTTCCTTTGCATAGGATGGGAGGGTAGAAAGGCGACGCCTTGTCGAAGCATTACTTTCCCCAAAGCTATTTTTCTTAACCGGGAAAATTATTGTGTACCTACAGCACACACTGTTTATTTCCCGCCGCAAGGCACTTCGTACCTTGTTACCGGGATTTGGTCTCGATGAGACCTTTTTGTGTTTGTGGCTCCCAAACCTAACATCATTTATCTCCAAGTCCGCTCCATCCATTTCCTTGTTCCTTTGTTCCTTTGTTCCCTTGTTCCCTTGTTCCCTTGTTACATTGTTCCCTTGTTACATTGTTCCCTTGTTACATTGTTAACTTGTTACCTTTTTACATTGTTCCTTGTCTTTCGTAGAAGAAAACCATACGCTCGTCTTGATTAACTTTTTTATAACAATTCCTGGAAGTAGATTTTAGTTGCTTCGACGTATTTTCGGAAAAAATAATACCGTGTGTCCCTGGAGTTTGACCATTTGCTTTCATTATATGTCAAAACCCAGGCATTAGCCTTGGCCTTAGTCGAATTTCAACTTAAAGGAATGGCCACAATTCAACATTAAAAATTATCTTTGCAGCGCAAAAAAAATCTATCATGACTTTTTTACTCATTTTATACATCGTTTTGAGCATCAGCCTTTACAAAGTCTTTGAAAAAGCTGGTATTGAAGGATGGAAGGCATTAGTTCCCGGATTGAATTTTGTGGAATGGTGCAAACTGATAGGACGTCCATCTTGGTGGGCGGCATTGTTATTAATCCCAATTGTGAATATTTTCATTCTGGCCGGCATGGCAGTAGACATGGTACGGTCATTCAAAAAATATAAACTTTGGCATAGTTTCGTCGCGGTAGTTTTACCTCCCGCTATGTTCTTCTGGCTTGGGTTCGACTCCAAAGAAGCCTATGACGGCCCAACCTTGGAAAAAGAAAGAGCTTACGCAAAACAAATTGCTGAAGCCAAAGAAGCCGGGAACTCAAGAAAATTTAAAAGACTGATTGCCAACAGCCCTTACAAAAAATCTGCTCCAAGAGAATGGGGAGAGGCTATTTTCTTCGCGGTATTTGCTGCAGCTTTTATCCGTATGTTCCTGATAGAAGCTTATGTAATTCCAACTCCATCCATGGAAGGCTCGCTACTGGTAGGCGATTTTCTGTTTGTCAGTAAAGTCCATTATGGAGTGAGAATGCCCGAAACCGTGGCTATGCTGCCCTTATTGCATAACCGCATCCCAAAAATCAACAGAGAGTCTTACCTGAAAAAGCCACAACTGGACTACAAGAGGCTGAGAGCGCTGGAAACCATCGACAAAAATGATCCTGTAGTTTTCAATTTCCCGGAAGGAGACAGTGTATATATCTTTCCCGAAAGGACATGGAGCATAAACGATTTTCGGAGAGGACAGGTCCACGCCAGTGGTTATAAACACCACGTTAGAGCAATAAAAAGCGGGAAAAAGCCCCTTACGGTAAGGCCAATGGATAAAAAAGACCACTACGTAAAAAGATGCATTGCCACCCCTGGTGACAGCCTGCAGATCATTGACCGACAGGTGTATATCAATGGCGAAGCAACCAAAAACCCACAACACATTCAATTTTTATATGAAGTTGTGTCCGCAAATGGTCAGTTCAATACAAGGAATTTTTCAGACTGGGGTATTTCCTCTCAGGATTTTATGGAAACCCGCTATGATAATACCTATATGATGTTTCTTTCGGATGACCAAAAGGAAAAAGTTAAAGCCATGGATCCCGGAATTACTATCAGACCACATGATTTTTCTAACATCGATAATTCCTCCAAGTTGTTTCCTCATGATCCCAAAAACTTCCCTGGATGGACAGTAGATAATTACGGCCCGATTTGGGTACCAAAAGCGGGAGAAACCATCAAAATTTCAACGGAAAATATTTCGCTTTATCAGAGGATCATCTCCATTTATGAGGAAAATGAATTGAGTATTTCGAATGGTAAAATCTCCATCAACGGGGAAGAAACCGATGAGTACACTTTCAAAATGAATTATTACTGGATGATGGGAGACAACCGCCACAACTCGGAAGATTCCCGCTATTGGGGGTTTGTCCCAGAAGATCATGTTGTTGGTAAACCCTTATTCATTTGGTTTTCTACCAAGGAAGGCAGTATTGGTAATGGTATCAATTGGAAACGGATTTTTTCCTCTGCTGACAAACAGTAACAAGAAGCAATAAGAACTTAATCAACTTACTGAAAATAAACTTATAATAATGCGTAACCTATTAATCTTATTCGTTTTTGCAGCGGTACTTTTCTCCGCTTGTGAACCTACTACAGATAACAATCCCTCAGGACTAACCGTAGAAGAAATGCAAGAAATCCTGCAATCTCAAAAATGGAGATATGATTACCCTCGGGTAATGGCAGGCCTGGATTCTTTAAAACCACATATGAACCCTACAAAATACCAGGTCGTTTCTGCAGGTGTCCAGCGGGTTCAATTCGGAACATTTGAGTTTGCTCCTGATAATATCATCTGGTTAGACCTGAATAACGGTAACGACCCGGTTCAAGGGAATTGGGCCTTTACTGAGGATGGAAAATATTTCATGATCACCTTTTCAAGCCAAAAAGCGATTCCTCATCCGATCATTAATTTCAGCAAGGAAGAAATTCATGTCGGAGCTAATGATGAAGCTGGTGCCGTATATCCGAAGATTTTCATTCCGCTTTCTGAAGGAGCAGGACTACCCAACAAGGTAGATAGTACTCAAGAAAATGAAGGAGGAGCCCCTCAGGATACCTTGCAATAAAAAGTACCCTTCTTTTCAATAAAAAAAGTCTGTATCAGATATCCCTGGTACAGACTTTTTTTATTGAAACTAAAAACATGAAAACATGTTGGTTTATTTGTTTATTTTTACATAAATATATATGCCGAAATGAATATTAAAACAATTCCAGCACTTATCTCTTTATTGTTATTTGCATTTCTTTTTTATAGTTATACAACCGATGAGACCAAGATCAAAAAAATAAATTACCATCCTGAAGACTTCCTGAATACCGAATTACCCAATGGTTACAACGAGCTTTTCGCTGGTTCCGGGGAATGTGCATTTTGCCATCAGGATATAACCACAAGTGCCGGAGAGAATGTCAGTATTTCTGACAGCTGGCGATCAACCATGATGGCCAACTCCGCCAAAGATCCTTTCTGGAGAGCAAAGGTTAGCCATGAAATCCTTACTGTTCCGCAAAACCAGGAAATTCTGGAATCTACCTGTACCAAATGTCATGCTCCAGCTGGCATAAAAAATGCCCATTACCTGGGACAGGAAACTTATTCCCTGGAATCAATGGAAGCAGATCCAATTGCCCTGGACGGGGTGACATGCACCGTTTGTCATCAAATCCCACAGGAATCCATGGGCATTTATTCCGGAAACTTTTTGGTAGGAGAAAATCACGAAATCTGGGGACCCTACAGTTTCGAGGTCTTTACCATGCCAATGATCAATCACACAGGATATACTCCCGGATATGGCAGCCAGATTCATGACTCCCGCTTATGCGCTTCCTGTCATACCCTGATTACCAATACCGTTGATCTGGAAGGCAATTTCACCGGAGGAACTTTTGTGGAACAAGCGATTTACCACGAATGGAAAAACTCGACCTACCCCAATGAAGGAATCACGTGCCAGACCTGTCACATTCCCGAAACCGATGATCCTACAGTTATCACCAATCGCCCACCGTGGTATGATGTAGAACGCAGTCCATTTGGGAAACATGAATTAGTTGGAGGCAATGCATTTATGTTAAAATTGCTTAGAGATAATGCGGAAGAAATAGGAGTAACCGCCACAACAGACCAGTTCAACAATACCATCTCAAAAACAATGGATATGTTGCAAAACAAAACCCTGGACGCCAATCTAAACGAAATAAGCAGGACCCCGGATACCCTTTTCCTAGAATTAGAGTTGTCCAATAAGGCGGGGCATAAATTTCCTTCCGGTTATCCCAGCAGAAGAGCTTTCGTTACCCTTACAGTCATAAATGAAACCAATGACACTATTTTCCAAAGTGGCAGAATGAATGAATCGTTTCAGTTAATGGATGAAGATGAGGGTTATGAACCCCATTATGAAATGATCAACAGTGAGCAACAGGTTCAGATTTATGAAATGGTTATGGGAGATATTAACGGTGAAGTAACAACGGTTCTTGAAAGAGCCGATACTCACCTAAAAGATAACAGATTACCCCCTGTAGGATTCACAACAGACCACGTGGTTTACGATACGGTACAAATCGCCGGAAATGCTGTGCTTGATGAAAACTTCAACCAATCCGGGATTGAACAAAGCTCTGGAAAAGATAAACTTCTGTTCCATATCCCGATTGATGGAAGTACTTCTGACCTCGCAGTTCAGGCCAGCGTTTATTACCAGAGCGTTTCGGATAAATGGCTTCAGGAAATGTTCAGTCACTCCTCCACTGAAATTGATGCTTTCAAGACTTTTTATGATAATGCGGACAAAACACCTGTTCTCGTAAGTGAATCCGTTGTGGTGAGTTCTTTAACAGCAATGGAAGATCCTGAACTAAGGGGAAGTTTAAAGGTTTTTCCAAATCCATCACACGAAAATTTTATGATTGAAAGTTCCCAATACACCATTTCCGATCTGGAATTATTCACATTAAAAGGGAAGCCAGTAAAATTTGAAATGAATCAATTAAACAATAAATCCGTCTCCATAAAATTAGACCACCAACAAGGTTTATATTTATTGAAGATCCAATTAGCAGGAGCAGGAACCACCATTCATAAACTTGCAGTCATAGAATAAACAATTAGCGGGTTACAGGAGAATCCCCTGTAACCCGCTTAAAAAACCAGTAACCAGTAACCAGAAACTTGTAACCAGAAACCAGAAACTTGCAACCAACACCTCCCTATTCACATCCCATTACTTCCCTTGAAATAGGATCATTATTCGGGAAACAATTCCCGGACAAAACCGCATCCGGCACGTAACGATCCAGTTCAGGATCACGAAGTCCGTCCGCCAGGAAAGCCACCAATTGCTGGATTTCAATCGTGGTAAGATTCAATGGGTGGAAAAAAGGAGAAATATTTCTGTCAACACGCTCATTTTCCGGAATAGCATCATTGAAATACTCTACAACACCCCACAAGGTATGTTTGCTGCTTCCGTGAAAGTAAAACGGAGAATCTTTCATATTGTAAATGGTAGGCACCTTGAATTTGTAAAGATCCTCTTCCTTTCCGGTAAATCCTCCACGTCCAAAATTTCTTAAATCATCAACATTGGTATTGAATCCGTGAGAATCATACATATCCTTAACTCCGATGGCATGGTATTCATTAGCACTCAAAGATGGTCCCTTATGACAGCGAACACAGCCTGCTTTACCATAGAACAACAATGCCCCCTCTTTCTGTATGTCCGTCAGCGCACCGCGCTCTCCTTTCAGCCATTCCTGGAATGGAGCTTTATTGCTCAAAAGGGTTCTGATATAAGCTGAAAGAGCAAAGGCTGTTGTTTCGGCACCATATCTTTCCTCCACAGGATAATCAGGAAAAGCTGCATCGTAAAGGGCACGATAGCCTAATTCATCCAACACATACTCATCCACTTTCATCCGGTGAAGAATTTGTCCCTCAATTAGTTGAGCTTCAATTCCATCTAAACCAGTATAATTGATGTGGGTATCATCAAATACATCCCACACATTTTCAGTCTCAGCATTCGTATGATTGGCCCCGAACTTTCCGGTCCAGGTGGTATTGGTTACATAACTCACGTTCAATAGGCTCAACGCACGCCCCGCCTGGGTGTCGAGTTCTGATTCATCATAATCTTCATTTATTCCGCGGTCATTGCCCATTCCCCATCCACCATCGGCGATACCTTGTTTCCTTCCCGGCATAAAACCAGCTTCCGGCATATGGCAGGAAGCACAGGAGTAGGTGTATTTCGATGATTCATGCATTGCATCACCTGCCAGGGCTGTTTCGTAAAAAAACAATTTGCCCAAAGCTACTTTTTCAGCGGTAATTGGATTATCGACTCCGGCAATAATGGAGCCGTAATCATCACTTTCCGGTAAAATATAATAATCAGCCGATCCGGTAGGAGACAATCGGCCAAGCAAGTCATCAAGTTCAATGTCAAGCGGGTCGGTTAGTCGGTCTTTAGAGCATCCAAAAGCAACGAAACCTATCATTGCTAATAGTAGAATTCTTTTCATGGTCGTTAGTTAATAGTTGTTCAGAGATTATGACTTAATTTTTTATATAGTTGGTACATTTTCGGTGTACGAAAATTTAATATTTTTTGTTACAGGTTGTAAATGCCAACTTAAAATATGGTTTGTGCTAAATGTTTGGAAAGCTGACTCCCCGGAAAAACCAGGCCCAGCTTAGGATAGATTGCCCCGATGACAAACAAGAACCGTTTGTCGCTGGCAAAAATAAAAAAATTAATCTGGATTATCAATCAATATTAATTAGAACCATTCTAAATTTAACTCCTGTAATCCCAATGTAAAAAGGCATTTTTAGCAATCTTTTTGACCATTAAAATCAGATTATGACAAGGTAATCAGCCATTTACCCACTGGAAAAAATCCAGAATTTGAATGCATAAAAAACTAATCTTAATGGAGAATGGTTACCTAATCATTATTTTTGCTTTTCAATTGAACACCACATTTATAAAAAACCGACTTCACTAATTCAACTGCGTAGATTTGCAGAAAAAATTAGGAGTGTGGGATCTATACATAAATCATGTACAACATCAAAGACATATTAAAGGATAGAATTCTGGTGCTCGATGGCGCTATGGGAACGATGATTCAGCAATACCAGCTGACAGAGCAGGACTTCAGAGGAGAAAGATTTGCAGATTTTCCGATGGATATCAAGGGCAACAACGACATCCTGTCTATCACACAGCCTCAAATCATTGAAGCCATTCATAAGGAATACCTCAAGGCAGGAGCCGACATTATTGAAACCAACACTTTTGCAGGCACCCGCATGGCCCAGGCCGACTATAAAATGGAAGCTTATGTTTATGAATTAAATCTTGAAGCAGCCAAAATTGCCAAAAAAGCAGCGACAGAATACACTGCAATAAACCCTGACAAACCCAGGTTCGTTGCAGGAGCTATGGGGCCTACCAATGTGACGGCTTCTCTTTCTCCCGATGTCAATGACCCTGGATACAGAGCTGTGAGCTTTGACGAACTTAAGGATGCATATTACGAACAGGCTAAGGGTCTCATGGACGGCGGCTCTGACATACTTCTGGTAGAAACCATCTTCGACACCCTTAATGCCAAAGCTGCTCTATTCGCCATTGATCAGCTATTTGAAGATACAGGTAGGAAACTGCCGATAATGGTTTCCGGAACCATCACCGATGCCAGTGGGCGTACCCTTTCGGGTCAGACGGTAGAAGCTTTTTGGATCTCTATTTCACATATGGACTTGTTAAGCGTTGGACTCAACTGTGCGCTTGGAGCCAAAGAAATGCGTCCTTATATCGCAGCGCTTTCCAAAATAGCGAATTGTTATCTGAGTGCTTATCCGAATGCCGGGCTTCCCAATGAATTTGGGGAATACGATCAGACTCCGGAGATCATGCAAGGTTATATCAGGGATTTCGCAGGCAGTGGTTTTGTCAATATCATCGGGGGCTGCTGTGGAACCACACCTGAACATATCAAAGCCATGGCTGAGGGTGTCAAAGGTTTGGAACCAAGGAAAATACCGGAAGTAGCAGGATATACCATGCTCAGTGGGCTTGAACCCTTGATCATGCGCCCGGACAGCAATTTTGTAAATATTGGAGAGCGTACCAACGTAACGGGTTCCAGAAAATTCGCACGGCTGATCCTTTCTGAAAATTACGGTGAAGCCCTGAGTGTTGCACAACACCAGGTGGAAGGAGGTGCCCAGATTCTGGATGTCAATATGGATGAGGCCATGTTGGATTCGGAAGAGGCCATGAAAAATTTTCTGAACCTGATGATGTCAGAGCCTGAAATCGCCAAATTGCCAATCATGATAGATTCCTCCAAATGGAGTGTCATCGAGGCGGGTTTAAAATGCGTTCAGGGAAAATGCGTCGTCAATTCCATATCCTTGAAAGAAGGTGAGAACGAGTTTATCCGCCAGGCAAAACTCGTCAAAAGATACGGCGCTGCAGCCATCGTGATGGCATTTGATGAAAAAGGCCAGGCAGATACCATCAAACGGAAGGTAGAGATATGTGTACGTGCCTATCATATCCTTACGGAAAAAGTCGGTTTCAAACCACAGGACATCATATTTGATCCAAACATATTTGCAGTAGCCACAGGTATTGAGGAGCACAATGAATATGCCATCAATTTTATTGAAGCCACCCGCCAGATTAAAGCCAAATGTCCGGGAGCCAAAATAAGTGGGGGTGTCAGTAATATCAGTTTTAGTTTCCGTGGCAACAATCCTGTAAGGGAAGCCATGCATTCCGCTTTCCTGTTCCATGCCATACAGGCAGGCATGGACATGGGCATTGTGAATGCCGGTATGATTGAAATTTATGAAGACATACCTAAGGCTTTGCTGGAAAGCGTAGAAAATGTGCTTTTCAACAAAACCCCCGACGCTACCGAACAATTGGTCAAAATGGCCGAATCCACCAAAGGTACCGGAGGCAGACAGGTTCAAAAGGATCTTTCCTGGCGTGAAGCAACAGTGGAGGAAAGGTTATCTCATGCGTTGGTGAAAGGTATTACGGAATATATTGAAGATGATACCGAAGAAGCCCGGCAAAAACTTAATGACCCGCTGGCGGTAATTGAAGGCCCGCTGATGGACGGAATGAATGTGGTTGGTGATCTTTTTGGTTCCGGTAAGATGTTCCTGCCGCAGGTAGTTAAAAGCGCCAGGGTTATGAAAAAGTCCGTAGCCTATTTAACACCATTTATTGAAGAGTCTAAAAAAGCATCAGGTAGCCGATCCAGAGGAAAGGTTTTGTTGGCTACCGTTAAAGGAGATGTGCACGATATCGGCAAAAACATCGTTGGCGTGGTACTTGGCTGCAATAATTATGAGATCATTGATATGGGAGTTATGGTACCCACTCAAAATATTCTCAGCAAGGCATTGGAGGAATCAGTGGACATCATAGGCCTGAGCGGTCTGATCACGCCTTCATTGGAAGAAATGGTTAATGTAGCTGCGGAGATGGAACGTCAGTCCATTGACATCCCCTTAGTTATCGGAGGAGCTACGACATCAAAGACGCATACAGCAGTTAAGATCGCTCCGAATTACAGTGGTCCGGCTATCCATGTTTTGGATGCTTCACGCAGTGTAGGAGTAATCAATTCCCTTTTGAGCAATCAGGAAAACAAGGCAACTTTTGTTGAGAAAATTTCAACGGATTACGAGAGAATCCGGAAAAGCCATACCAACAGAAAAGCAAAGAAAGTCTATCTGACAATTGAACAAGCCAGGGCAAATGCCTTCCAGACAGATTGGGAAAACTATGATCCACCTGTCCCTGTAGAAACCGGAATAAAAGTTTTCGACCATTACAGCATCGAAGAATTGACGGAATATATTGACTGGACACCATTTTTCTCTACCTGGCAGCTGGCCGGAAAATTCCCGGCAATCCTGGAAGATAAAATTGTAGGCGAGGAAGCCCAAAGGCTCTATAATGATGCCCGGAGCATGCTTCGCCAAATCATCGATGAAAAATGGTTAACGGCCAAAGCAGTGATAGGTCTGTTTCCTGCACAGCAAAATCAACCGGATAGCATAGATATTTTCAAAGATGAATCCAGGAAAGAAAAACTTTTCACAGGGCAACATCTGCGTCAGCAATTGAAAAAAGCTCCAGGCTTGCCGAATTTCTCTCTGAGTGACTTCATCGCTCCTGCTTTCAGCGGTAAAAAAGATCACATTGGTGCATTTGCTGTCACAGCGGGAATTGGTATTGAAGAACACATTCAACGCTTTGAAAAAGAACACGACGACTATCATATCATCCTGCTCAAGGCCCTGGCAGATCGATTGGCAGAAGCACTTGCCGAGCGTATGCACGAGCGTGTCAGAAAGGAATTCTGGGGTTATGCAACTGAAGAATCTTTTGATAATGATGCATTGATCAAGGAAAAATATCGCGGTATTCGTCCGGCTCCCGGGTACCCTGCCTGTCCGGAACATACTGAGAAGTACATGCTTTGGCAATTATTGGATGTTGAAAAAAATACCGGCATCCGTCTGACGGAAAGCTTTGCCATGTATCCGGCCGCCTCGGTGAGCGGGTGGTATTTTGCACACCCGGAGGCCAAATATTTCGGACTTGGAAAAATCAGCAAAGATCAGGTGAAAGACTATTCCCAGCGTAAGAATATGTCCGTTGAGGAAGCAGAGCGTTGGCTGGCACCCGTTTTAAATTATTAGAATTTGAGGGCGTCTCATAAGTAGCATTTCAAAAAACAGCAAAGAATATTATTCTAAATTATGGCAAAAATAGAACCTGCCTTTGCCGGCATGCAGCCACAGATTAAACTGATCTAAAAGATATAAGCTGATTTGTTTGTCTTAGTCTGGTAGTCGATACTTCTAATTTACTTATGAGACGCCCTCAAATTACAACCTATTTCACAGCCTTTCCTACGAGTGGTTGCTGCTTGGTTGGTCCAAAGAATACATTGAATTCCCGATCCATTATCATTTCATTTCCGTTGAAGTTTACTTTAGCTGTAATTCCATATGGTGTTTCATAGAGGTAAAACATCAAAAGAAGTGTACCATTCGCGTCCCATCCTGCAGAGGTAGCTACGGACTGTCTGCCTACCTGAGGAAAATCGAAGTAACCTTTTCGATACTCCCCGATACCTAGGGGAATTTCATAATTATCCCCCATTGTGTTGAAAGTGATCGACCTTTCCTTTTTGGTCATATTAAAAACAATGCTTTTCAGGCCCCAGTCATTTCCTTCCAGGACATAGGTCACTCCCGAGATCTCTTTTGCCAGGGATGAAGACGCCTGCCCTTCCGCCGGATGGAGTTTCAGACTGGCCGTCTTCTCCTGAAGCTTCAAAAAGGAGGCATCATCCTGCTTTAGGGGCTTATCATTAAATGCAGGTAACAAATGTTCCCAGGCGAGGTTCATTATGGCCTGCATATCCCTCGAGCCTGAAGTGATGGCCAGGACAGCATCCTGTTCGGGCATAACAATGCAATATTGGCCAAAGGCCCCATCTCCTCGATAAAGACCGTGACGACACATCCAGAACTGGTAGCCATACCCCTGTTCCCAATCGCTATCGGGATTGCTGCCGTTAGAGGTCTGGAAAGAAGTGGCTTCCTCTACCCAGTCTTCCGGAACGAGCTGGACACCATTCCATTTTCCTTTCTGAAGGAGAAGCTGCCCAAATTTGGCGATGTCCTCCGTTGTCAGATACAACCCCCATCCACCGAAGTCGATGCCGTTAGCATTTTGCTCCCATTTTGGTTTTTTAATATCCAGAGGTTCGAAGAGTCTGGGCATCAGGTAATCCCTGAGACGCTCTCCCGTTACTTTGGTGATAATGGCTGAAAGCATAAATGTTGCCATACTGTTGTAAACAAAGTGAGTACCTGGTTTGTGCTCCACTTCCGCAGAAAGGAACCCTTTCACCCAGCTTTCGGGGTTTTGTATGGTCGCCAAACGGGGTTCCTGGTTATGTCCGCTATTCATTTTCAACAGATCCCTGATACGCATCGCTTTTAAATTTGGAGAGATGCTGTCCGGGGTTTCTTCCGGAAAAAAGCTGATAACCTGATCATCAATAGACAGCAAGCCTTCCGCCTGGGCTATGCCGATAGCAGTGGACGCAAAACTTTTGCTCAGAGAATATAACATGTGAGGAGTTGCTGCATCATACGGATGCCACCAGCCACTCGCTACTTGCTTACCATGACGCAGCATGTAAAAACTATGCAGATCATTCGGTCTTTCCTTTTCTGCAGCGTTAATAAAATCAAGAATTGCCTGTGAAGAGATACCAAGCGTTTCTGGTGTAACATTGCCTTTTACTTCGGTATTTTTTTGAGCAAGAACCTGGCAGCTAATAAGTTCTAATATTATCACCAGAAGAAATGCAGGATAAAAAGATTTCATCATTAGATAGGTTTTGGTTGTAATAACTAGACAATTGACCAATCAATTGCAATTCAACAAATTGTCATCTTTTTCTAACCAGGAGCGGTCAGCAAAGGATATTCCCCAAATTACAAAAAATCAAACCAAAACAATTTCACCCTTCCCTTTTTTCTGCCCAAGCCGTTCATAACCGGTTAAAATCGAAAGTAACCGGCTAATCTCCGACTAATTCAAAAGCTATATTGCAAATTTGAGTAAAAAACCGGAGCAAGAGTTTAAATGATGAATGATGCTATTATGTTTATAAACAGGTGGTATTCTATTGGCAAATCATTCTTACCAGCAAAAATTTAATCCGATCGTAATCCTGTGGAATGAATTCGGCAGGTACGGGGTTTTTTCGTATTTTTCCAAAAATTTGAACAATGGCAAACATCGGCAGCATACTTTTCCTCGATATTGAAACCGTTTCCGGAAAAGCGACTTATGGTGAACTGAATGAAACCTTTCAGGAGCTTTGGAAATTAAAATCCCGAAGCGTTCTTCGTAAATACGACGAGCCCATTACAGATGAAGAAGCAACAGAAGCCTATACCGACCGGGCCGGGATCTTTGCAGAATTTGGAAAGATCATATGCATTTCCGTTGGGTTGGTTTACAGGGATAAAGAAAGTAAGAAACTATCTGTGCGGCTAAAATCTTTTGCAGATGATGATGAAAAGCAATTGCTTAAAGACTTTTCAGAATTGCTCAATCAACACTACAACAACCCTGCTAAACACGGCCTTTGCGGTCACAATATCAAAGAATTTGATGTGCCATATATTTGTCGACGTATGCTGATCAATCAACTCCCTCTTCCAGCCATGCTGGATATTGCCGGCAAGAAACCCTGGGAAACCAAACACCTCATCGACACCCTCGAATTCTGGAAATTCGGTGATTATAAAAATTATACCTCTCTGAAATTACTGGCTGCTGTTTTCGGATTCCCTTCTCCAAAGGACGATATTGACGGCAGTGAAGTAGGACGTGTGTATTGGGAGGAAAAAGATCTAAAACGCATTGCAAAGTATTGTGAAAAAGATGTCCTCGCAACGGTGCAGCTTTATCTGAAATATAAGCTCATGCCTTTGCTGGAGGATGATAATATTTTGTTTGTGGAATAGAAGATGTTGCGGGTTGCGAGATACGGGTTACGGGTTTCATTTTGTTTCAGGAGTTTCAAATTGTTTCAAATAAGTTCCAAACTTACCTCTGTGAACACTGTGCCTACTCAGTGCTCTCCCAACCTTAGGTACGGGACAGGCTCTGTGGTTAAAAAAATTACTTTATTCTTAACAATGAATCTTTCCGAGCTTAAACAAGAATTACAAAACATTGACATCTACCTGCTGGATCAAATTCTGAAGGGAAGGTATGATCTGAATCATAAGATCCTGGATGCCGGATGTGGTGGAGGACGAAATTTGTTTTGGCTTGCCAAAAACGGGTATGATGTTTATGCGATTGATGCAAAGCAAGAAGCTTTGGAGTCATTAATGCAAACAGCAAAAAACCTTGAAATTGGCATTAATCCTGACCGGATTAAATTGGGAGGGCTCCAAAACCTTGAGTACGATTCAGGATTTTTCGACCACATCATTTGTAGTGCCGTTTTACATTTTGCCAAAAGTCATGAAGATTTTGAACTGATGTTCTCAGAGTTGGTGAGGGTTCTGAAACCGGGTGGCAGTCTTTTCATCAGAATGACCTCCAATATCGGGATTGAAAAACAGGTTATGGAAATCAAATCCGGTGTTCATAATATCCCTGACGGTTCTATCCGATACTTACTGACTAAAAACAAACTGTCAGAAATAATGCATCAACATCGCCTTTCATTTTTAGAACCGTTGAAGACTGTCAATGTTAATGATGTAAGATGCATGAGCACCTTGATGCTTCAAAAGAAGCCTTGATTACATTTGCAACACCATTAATTCTTCAGCAACTTTAAAACCTTCTTTCAACACATGTTCCCGTTCAGGGGTCTTTCGAATAACAGGGTTGGTGTGGTTAAAATGAATAAAATGTACTTTGGCTTTTTCCTGCTCAGACAAGTCCCGGAACTTTTGCATACTCTCTTCGATGAATGGATGGGGGATCTCACTCATATCCCGGCCGGGAATCTCCCCGTTTTTATAAAAAGTAGCATCCAAAAATGCCAGGTCTACATTTTTCACCTCCTCAACAATATCCCTTTCCCAAACTTCCCATTTATTGATATCAGGAATGAATAAAACTGATTGAACAGGGCCTTCAATACGATAACCTACAGTTTCTGAAAACTCATCACGGTGAGGAACCAAAAAAGGGGTGACTTTATAATTGTCATTTAGAACAATGGTAGAGTCTGCACTGAGAGGATGCAAATCAATATTATTCAACGCTATCAATTGACTCCACGGACCATTATTTTCCAGAAATCGTTTCATTTTCGGCATGGCATAAACCGGAACACCAGGGGCACCCATCACTTCCCGCCCTAAGTGCATTAACCCGGTATAATGACCAATGTGGGCATGGGTGAGAAATATACCATCCAACTCAATCCCGGGAGCAAGCAGATTTTTCATCTGGAATTTAAAATCAGGCGAAGCATCAAACATCCAGGCTTGTCCGGATGCTTTATCCACAATGCCCAGGCAACTGGTATATCGTTCTTTTTCCCGGCCTTCCCAAAAAGGTTGGCAACAGACTTTGTTACAACCTGCCTGAGGATATCCGGCATCCTGGGCAATACCCAGAACAATCAGATAGGCTCCAGCATTACTATCAATGGGTTCCATTTCTTTAGTCCCCCCATTTTCCACCTCAGGGGAAGATTCACAATTTGTAAGGCAAAACCCCAGCGATATGAATAAAAGCATCCTTATTAAACCCATGACATTTGAGTTTTTAATATCATCAATTTGATCACCTGCCTCGTTTATATTTTTGAAACTACTTTTGACTTATCGTAATACTCCTTAACGATCAGCCCGTTTTTCAACCGTGGCTCAAACCAGGTTGATTTGGGAGGCAATACCTTATCTTCATCCGCTATCAGGATCAATTCTTCCAGGATCAGCGGGTGCAGGCAGAAACCAACCGAATGATCATCTCTGTTTACTTTTGCAGTAATTGGTTCGAGTCCTTTAGGTCCTTCCACGTATTCGACTCTTTCATCATTCCGGATGTCTTCCATTTTCAGAATACCTTTGAGCACTTTCTCATTGAGCAGCATAGTATCCAGAATTACTCTTTGATCTTTGTATTCAGCCAATACGTGCCGTCTCCACCGCAGCCTGAACCACTCTTTACGCAAATACATGGTAAGTTCATGCTTTTGAGTAGGTTTACCCCCTTGATCCATAGGTTCAATATCAAAAACCTGGGACAACAATGCCATAAATTTGGCCATACTGATAGTCTCCAAATTGTGAACTACCCTATTGTAATCATGACACTCCAATTCACTTACCGGGAAGAATGTACAGAGCGTCTTATCATGCTTGTGCTTGTTTGGATTGTTTTTTGCACGTTCGTATAGCAGCTTGGTTGCTGCAATCCGGTGGTGTCCGTCGGCGATATATGTCTGTGGAATATCCAGAAAAATATTTTGCAAGAACTCAATATCTTCCTCCTTTCGTATGGCCCAAAATCTATGGACTTCAGGAGGATCATCAAATTCCATTTCAAATTCAGGGTTTCCTTTTTCGATATAGCCCTGTAACCACTTATCCAAAGCATCGACATTCCTGTATATGAGGACCAGTGGTTTGACGGCAGTTTTTCGTCTTAATAACAACTGCACATGCAACTGTTCGGAAGCTGGCAGTGTGTTTTCGTGTTTTTTTATTTTCCCCTGGATATAATCTTCCACATCTACACAACAGGTCAAACCAACAAATGCATGTCGTTTGGTATCGATTTGATAAATGTACATACCCGTTGGTTTTCTCTCATTAAAAAAACCACTTAACACATATTCAGGGTATTCAAATTTGACAGATTCAAAAAAAGAATCGGCCGACGAAATGTAATCTTTATTTGGAAATATTGCTGAGAAAGGGCGTATATGCATGATAGAAATTTTGTGTCTAATATAAGATTTAAAAGGCTAAATAAGAAGAAAATTTTCCGAAATCGGCAGGCCTTTTTGTGAGATAAAGCCATGAAATTTACTGCAAACTTCAGGATGGCAGGTAAGTGGTTTTTAAACTATTACAGGAAACGCAGTTACAAAATAAGAATGGCCTAAAAAAAGAAAAGCGTGGAAGCCAAAGGCACCACACTTTTCGGAAATAAAACTAAACCCCAGTTATATTTTGAGTTTGCCTTGAAGTCTACCCCAAGGCAGCTCTGAATATTTGTTTTTTACAAAAGTAATATCTTTTTTAAGATAATGCAAATCTAATTCTTGCAGAGAATTCCGAAACATTGAAGAGATTCGGTTTTTGCAGTGATACTCTTTTGCATTTGTATGTGAGAAAAACGGCTTGTTTTGGATTATATTGCCACAGATGGAATTTTTTTTCAAAAAAAATACTTGTTAAATAACTTCAGGGTTCAAAAGTTAAAATTTATCCACCTTGCAGGTACTGTAGCTTTTTAATTTACCGTACCTTCGCGGTCATCAGAAAACGAAGAAAAATGAGTAAAGCAAAAAAATACCTGATAACGTCAGCGCTTCCCTATGCCAACGGAGCATTGCATTTAGGACACCTTGCCGGGGCATACCTTCCGGCAGATATCTATGTGCGCTACCTGCGCCTGCTGGGAAAGGACGTCGTTTGGGTTTGCGGATCTGATGAGCACGGAGCCGCAATTACTATCCGTGCAAAAAAAGAAGGTATTCCTCCCCAGGCCATCATTGACAAATACCACGAGCTCAATAAATCTACCTTTGAAAAACTCGGTATTTCATTTGACTTCTATCATCGTACCAGCTCAAAATTACACGAGGAAACAGCCCAGGCATTTTTCAAAAAGCTCTATGAACAAGGAGGCGAATTTGAAGAGAAAACCTCAGAACAATATTACGATGAGGAATTTGACCAATTCCTCGCTGACCGCTACATCACCGGAACTTGTCCAAAATGTGGTCATCCCGAAGCCTATGGAGATCAATGCGAAAATTGTGGATCCGACCTCTCTCCCACCGAACTCATCGATCCCGTTTCCACATTAAGCGGAAAAAAACCTATCCTCAAACCCACCAAACACTGGTATTTCAAACTCGACAAACACGAAGCCTGGCTCCGAGAATGGTTAGAAAATGGAACCATCGACGGTCAACAACACCACGATCCCAAAACCTGGAAGAATCACGTTTTAGGACAGTGCCGCTCCTGGCTGGACCACGGACTGCAGCCTCGTGCCATCACCAGGGATCTCAACTGGGGAATACCTGTTCCATTAGAAGGTGTGGAAGGCAAAGTTTTATACGTTTGGTTTGACGCACCGATCGGCTACATCTCTTCCACCAGACAATGGGCCATCGATAATGATAAAAACTGGGAGGAATACTGGAAAGGTGATGATGTAGAACTCATCCACTTCATTGGAAAGGACAATATCGTTTTCCACTGCATCGTCTTCCCGGCAATGTTGAAGGCTTTTGGCAATTATGCCTTGCCTAAAAATGTGCCGGCCAATCAGTTTCTCAATTTTGAAGGACAAAAGTTTTCCAAATCCAGAGGATGGGGAATTGAACAGCATGAATACCTGGAAGCTTTCAAAGACTTCCCGAATAAGGAAGATGCCCTCCGTTACGCCCTGCTCAGGAATATGCCTGAAAACAGGGATGCTGATTTCAAGTGGGACGACTTTATCGACTTTTATGATAAGGAATTAGCAGATAAACTTGGAAATTTCATCAACCGGGTGGTTACGCTGACCAATAAATATTACGACGGCATTATTCCTGAATCTACGCTGGACCTGAAGGATGCTTATGAGCCTTTGAAAAAACTTGTCAAAGAAGTTACCGATAACCTGGACGGATTCAGTTTTAAAGCAGCCTCGAGTGCCTTCATCGAACTAGCTTCTTTTGGAAATATTTATTTTCAGGAAAAAGAGCCCTGGAAATACTGGAAGGAAGATCCGAATAGCCAGGAAGTTAAGAACACTATGTTTTTAAGTTTGCAAATCATGAGTTTGCTTGCCGTTTTCAGCGAACCGTTTATTCCATTCACTTCTCCAAGGATCAGAAAGCTACTTGGACTGGATGAACTCAAAAACGGAGACCTGAAAACCATTTTGGGACAATTGGAAGCCGGAGAAGCACTCATCAATGCAGGACACAAGATCGGTGAGCCGGAAATCCTTTTCGCCAAGATCAATGACCGCAAGGACAAGAGCCGCCTGGAAATTGTCGAAACTCAGAAAGAGAAGCTGGCGAAAATCCTTGAGGAAGAGAAAGCAGATGAAAGGGAACCGATCAAACCGGAAACGACTTTTGATATTTTCTCAAAAACGGATCTTCGTACCGGTACTATCGTGGCTGCCACAAAAGTTCCCAAAGCCGATAAATTACTCAACCTGACTATTGACCTGGGTAATGAAAAAAGGACTATTCTTTCGGGAATTGCACAGTTTTACAAACCGGAAGATATCGTTGGTAAGCAAGTGGTTGTGGTGGCCAATCTGGCACCCAGAAAAATGAGAGGTATTATGTCGGAAGGCATGATCCTCATGGCAGAAGACAAGGACGGCAAGCTCGGATTTGTCAGCCCTGAAAAAGGGTTTGGCAACGGATTTGTAGTCAGATAAAATATTTCCCGGATTTTGAATTGACCAAAATCCGGGATTTTTCTTTTCGAAAAACAATCAGTACCTAACTTCAAAAGCAGTGAAGTCTTCCATCGGGCCTTCCTCAACTTCAACCTCACTAACCCTCGCCAGCCTAGGACCTACTTTACACCAGGCGATTAAAGCATCTAATACTTCTTCCTCACCCTCAGCTTCAGCATAAACGGATCCATCCGATTCATTTCGGACAAATCCTTTGAGCCCAAGCCTTTTGGCTTCATCAAAGGTTGATTTGCGATACCAGACTCCCTGGACTTTTCCTTTTATTTTTAGATTGATGTGTTTCATTTTTACCCATATTTAGTCCCTACAGGATCTATAAATCAAAATGCCTGGAGCCAGAAATTATATTCATATGTCTGATAAGGTAGCTGATACTCTTGCATAGGCAAGGCACCCCAGCTGTTATTTCCGCCAACACCCATTTGTTTGTAATCAACCTGCAGGCAGGTAAGCTTTCGAGGCGTTAATTCGGCAGCATGGGATTGCCCTTTTGCATCACCGTCATCCAGGTCTTCCGGTAAAAAATGTAAGGCAGACAAACTCAAGGGTTCATCACTGTAAACCACCAGGCCATTACCACTTCCGGAAGAAAGCTTCAACCATCTAACATCGGTTTTATTGCCCGTCTCCTGAGGACGAATGTACGGATGGAACTGCTCAGAAACCGTACTGGAATATATGCCCACCTTTGCACTGGTCTTTCTGTCCTCATAGGATTCGTGTGGCCCTCGTCCGTACCATTCCATGACTTCCATCGACTCCGGCAAATTCATTTTCATTCCAAATTTGAGCAGCATGGGATAATTTCCGCTCAAGGCAGTCATTTTATTTTTCACATGTACCACTCCATCCGGATAAATAGTATAACGGGTTATCCATTGAGCATCTCCCTTCAAAAGATCTGCTGTCACGGTAACTCTGGCCACTTGGTTTCCATCTGCATGATCCAGAACCACTTTGGTATTTTGTCTTTCATCCCAAACCGTTCGCCAAACCTTGAGTTTTGTTTGCAACTGGGCTCCATAATCATTGTCAGTAGGCGGTCGCCAGAAATTAGGTTCCGGCCCCTCGGAAATCAGCATTTTATCATTGTGCTTCCAGGTAGTCATTTTCCCGGAGTTTTTATCAAAATCAATGACAGAACCGGAAGTTTTTATGGTAATTCTGTCTGCCGTCTCATCGGATTCAAAAGTCCCGCTTCTCATCGGCATGTGAGGCCGGGGAACTACCGCTTTGGCTAGAAACAATTGCTCATAGGCCACTTCAAAATCCTTTTCAAAAAAGTCGTGTTTATTTTTGTATCTGAAAGAAAGGTTTAAAAAGGTCTCCTTGCCGGAAGATTTCCAAGAATACGGAATCTCAATCGCTTTTTTAGTCAGAGCTGGAATATCAAGTTTATCTATTTCCCCGGATTCAGTTACTTCACCATTTTCCATGATTTCCCAATGGAGATAAAGGTGTTCAAGGCTTAGAAAACTGTAATAGTTTTGAACAGCAACCTTACCTTTTGACTGGTCTTCCCAGGAAGTATAAACCGGTTGATATACTTTCTTTACCTCAAGAATATGTGGATTGATTTCCCTGTCGGGTTGAATAAGTCCATTATTTAGAAAATTATTGTCACTGGGCGTTCCTTCCGGGCCAAAATCTCCTCCGTAGGCGAAAATAGTTTTCCCTTCGTCCGTTTTCTTATATAAAGACTGATCCACCCAGTCCCAGATGAATCCTCCCTGCATGCGGTCATGAGCGTAGATGAGATCCCAGTATTCCTGCAGGTTTCCAACGCTGTTACCCATGGCATGTGCATATTCACATTGGATAAGCGGGCGATCAGGATGTGCATTCACCAGGTGCATCATTTCTCTGGGATAGGCGTACATAGGAGCCAGGATGTCTGTATTCCACTCGATATAAGCATTGGACCCCCAACCGATTTGAGTACGTTCATACTGAACCGGACGAGAAGCATCTCTGTTTTTTATCCAAAGGTATGTTTGATAAAAATTATAGCCATTCCCCGCTTCATTACCTAAGGACCAAATGATAATACTTGGGTGATTTTTATCTCTTTCCACCATACGTTTGGTCCTTTCGATATGGGCGTCGACCCAATTGGGATTGTTCCCAAGTGTCCGATCCAGTCGATACCCTGTTCCATGAGATTCAATATTGGCCTCGTCCACTACGTACAAGCCATATTTGTCGCAGAGTTCATACCACATTGGATCATTGGGATAATGGGACGTACGGACTGCATTGAGGTTGTGTGTTTTCATCAACTCAATATCCTTGATCATAGACGCTCTTGAAACGACATGACCAGTTGAAGGATCGTGTTCATGTCGATTGGTACCTCTCAGGAAAACTACTTTTCCGTTTACCAATAGCTGTCCATTTATGATATCTACTCTTCTGAATCCGATCTTGGAGGTTAGTACCTCAAGTGTTTGGCCGTCTTTATCTTTTACAGTGATTAAGAGCGTGTAGAGGTTTGGCGTTTCTGCACTCCATTGTTTGATTTTTGGAAGGGACACCATACCGGAAGAGTACATGGTTTTCTCACCTTCAATGGTTATTTTTTGAACACCAGAGGAGACAATGTTTCCCGTTTCATCCAGCACAGAGCGTTCAACAGTAACCTCTGCCATACCTTTCTCACCATATTGGACAATATCCATTTCGATTTCAAGAGTACCGTCCTTATATTGCTCATCCAGGCTTGCTTTTGCCCAATAGTCGCGAATATGTACTTTGGGGGCTGCCCAAATGAAAACATCCCTTTCAATACCACTGATACGCCAGAAATCCTGGGCTTCGAGGTAACTGCCTTCACACCAGCGATAAACTTCAATGGACAATAGATTTTCGCCAGGTTGGACGAATTCAGTGATATCAAATTCCGCAGGCAACTTACTGCCCTGGCTGTAACCCACTTTTTCACCATTAATCCATAAATAGAAAGCAGATTTGACAGCCCCAAAGTGCAAAAATATCTGGCGGTCAGACCATGAACCGGGAATATTGAAAGTTTTACGATAGGACCCAACAGGATTATAATCATGAGGAATATGAGGAGGCTTAGGATCTTTTGGCATGAATTCATTAGGCTGATTGACATAAATCGGAATTCCATAGCCATTCACCTCCCAGTTGCCGGGAACGGGAATTGTTTTCCAGCTATCATCATTATATCCGGTTTTGAAAAAATCAACCGGGCGATCAGCAGGCTTTTTCACCCAATTAAATGTCCAGTTACCATTGAGTAATTGATGATATTTTGAATTGTTTCTATTGTTGGTCAAAGCCAATTCCCTGCTCTCAAATGGAAACAAAGTGGCATGAGGAGTCTCCTTATTAATTTCGAAGACTTTTGGATTTTCCCAATCAAACACTTGTTGAGCTTTTATAGGGAAATAAGATAATGATAATACAAAGAACAAAACTAAAGGCAAGCAAAATCGGACTCCTTTCATAAGTTAGAATTTTGCCTGACAAAGTACTGAAAAAATACTATTTCTCGAAGAAATAGTATTTTTTAAAACTCCATCTTCAGCCTTAGGTTTATCCTTCGGGAAGTGAGATAATTAGGTATCGCATATTGCTGTTTAAAAACAGTTTTTATCCAGGTATTACTCGCTTGATTTTGCACCTGTAACAGATTGTAAACTTCCAGACTCAACCAGGAACTTCGTGTAAACCTGAGAAAGTGGTTCGGCTTTTTTGCTCGCTTAAACTCATCCCACAATGCATAGGAAAATCCAATATCCACCCTGTGATATGCAGACATGCGATAAGTATTTCTGAAAAAGCGATTGTTGTCCTTTAGCCCGAACGGCAAACCGCTTCCGACATTGAGGTTAAAATGCACTTTGAAATTTTTATTGTTCCTAAGGTAATCCTGGAAAAACATGGAAAGATTAAACAACCTGTCGGTCGGACGTGGCACGAAATCAACAAAAGTGGTATCCGCCTGCCCGATTTCCCGCTGCATATGTTGCACATCCGTAAGACTTTCCCTTGCCCTAAGCAAGGAAAGATTGATCCAGGATTCCGCACCTGGTACAAATTCACCATTTAGCCTGAGGTCAATTCCGGTTACATATCCCGTAGCATCATTCTGACCTGAATACTGGATACGTACATTATCCACTTCATAGGAAACAAGGTCCCAAAGTTTTTTGTAATAAACCTCCGTAATGAATTTGAATTTCTTGGGATAATTCTTTCCTAAGTAAAAATCCAGGGTCATTCCCCCAAGTATGTGTGCCGATTTTTGAGCAAGGAGATCGGTATTCACTTTTCCATCAAATCCTCTCATCTCCCGGTAAAAAGGCGGCTGAACATACAATCCACCTGCCAAACGGAAAGCAACGTCCCGCTGGATTCCAAGTGGTTTATACAATAACTGTGCTCTTGGGGAAATGGTCAATTCTCCATTGATATCCCGGTAATTGGCTCTTACACCTGCAGAGGCTTTAAATTCAGCAACACTTTCCTTCCGCCAGCTAAAGGTATTCTGAACATAGGCCGACAATTTATTAACCTGAATATCATTCTTGGTTTTCAGAACTGAAATTAACTGAACGGCGCTGGTATCATAATTCAGCGAATATCCTGCAGAATCCAGCCTTTCCCATTCATTGATCCAGTCATTCATTTGCTCCACCTGGTATTTGGCTCCCCACTGGAGGAAATTACTGGCGGTGGTTTCCGGATCATCTGGATATAATTGAAGTTCCAGTCCACCTTTGTGTTCAAGATTGTAGATTTTGACGTCCAGAGCATTTCGAACAAATTCGTGCTGTGTACCTGTTCCCAATTCAGCGACAACCTCTCCAAATGACTGACTTCCCAATCCGGTCTCAATTTCACTCAAGCTATATCGACCAATGATATCAATGCGCTCATTTTCAAGGCTTTGAAAGGCTGAAGTGAGAAATTTCAGGTAAAACGGATTATGGTCGCGTTTAGGTAAATAGGTCAGGGAAAGACCTCCCATACTGGTGGTAAAATCATCCACCTCCTGGCCTTCGAATACACTGTATAACTGAAGAGCAAAATTGATCAGACCGAGAGCTGTATTTCGGGTTTGAGGAGTAAACTGGTAAACGCTGCGATTGTAGTTACCCATGAGACCGAGCTGCCAGTTATAACTAAGGTCATAAGTGAGGTATGCCTGAATATCCGTAAAATTCGGCTGATACTCTCCGTCAATATCAAGTGTACCCAACAAATAACGAGTGGTCTTATAGCGCGCTCCGGCCAGATATCTAAAGCGCCGGTAATTGCTGCCTCCAAGTTTTTTACTACCTTCCACATGAGCAGATCCACCCAAAAAACTTACCCCTGCGGAGGCTTTCAGACTGTCAGGGCGTTTATATTTAATATCCAGTACCGAAGATAATTTATCTCCGTAACGTGATTCAAAACCTCCGGAGGAGAATGTAAGGTCACGAATAAGGTCAACATTCGCAAAGGTAAGTCCTTCCTGCTGCCCGGCTCTGATCAATTGAGGCCGGTAAATTTCAAAATCATTTACGTAAACGAGATTTTCATCATAATTACCTCCACGCACATTATACTGGGAACTCAGCTCCCCTCCTGCCCCGCTGTTGGTACCCAGGGCAATATGCGGAAGCACACTTTCCAGGTTTCCGGTAGTGGTCGGCAGTAATTTTAATTGGGAAACTTCTTCCCTAACCAAACCGGCATCTTCAATTTTACTTTGGCGAACAACTACTTCTAAGCCTGAATCCGCAAGTGCCAGTAAAACATCCACTTGTCTGGACCGTTGGGCGGGGATGGGCTCTACCTGAGAAGAAGCCTCGGTATATCCGATCCTGGAAAAAACTATTTCAAAGGCCTCATTTGCAGGTACATCCAGTGAATACCGTCCATTTTGGGAGGACTCCGTAACGATTGAAGTACCTTTTATATAAACAGTAACCAATTCTATCGGCTCACCAGTGGAAGCATCGGTTATGATTCCGGTTACTTTTGCATTGCCGGATTGCCCGTTCAGAGAAAGCACAGCAAAGGAAAAAATAAACAAAGCAAACAGGTGTCTTAACATTTTGATCGTATTTAGGCTTTTCCAGTTAGAAATGTAAGAAAGGATAAAAATTGAGGAAATGAAAGTCAAACTTTGCCATTAATTGTCACTTCTCTAGCTAAATAACCAGAAAAAGGCAGTAAATCGTACAAAAGAGTAATAAATTCACAATGGAACGGCAAAGTCTTTTTTTGTTTCAACATTTTTTATATCTTTGCATCAACAAGAGGCAAAAATAAAAAAAACCGGCTCAACTGAACCGGTTTCAAAAAAACTTTGAGAGGCTATCTACATACCAAATAAGGACATCCATTGATGTCCTTTTTTTTTGTATTCATGAGATTATGTCCTGTTCGCTTCCGAACGGGATTTTCTATTTTAGGTTAAGTCTGTTATTATTATTAGGTCGTCCTGGCCTTTAGCCACTCTTTTTATCAGACTTTCCCCTTTTCACAATTCAAATATCGGTTTAATTTAAAATACGTTATAGTACAATTAATGGTTTTACTGGAGATAAAACATTTTTACAAAAAAATACAATCCTCTAAAAACCAAGAACTTACCAATAATCAATACTCAAAGATTTTACATCAAATCAACTTTTTAATCCTATTTTTCTTCAAAAAAAGAATAAAAAATACAGGATCCCTTTTTGAAAGTTATTATTCCTGCCAAAATCCGATTCCATCTTTTACGCTGACGATACTCCTGAATTTGTAAAAACCAGGTTTAGGAGTTAGCGAAATTTTTAAAATAATCTGTTCCTGTTCTCATTTTCTGATGAAACTGAAACCTTAATAAAATTTAACCGTTAAAGAGAGTTGAATTTAATTTGACCTGGCCGGAAAGTATGAAAGTTCAGGGCAAAAAAAAACCGGTTCTGTTGAACCGGTTTCTAAAAACTTTGAGAGGCTATCTACATACCAAATAGGATATCCATTGATATCCCTTTGAGTCTTTATTCATGAGATTATGTTGCTGTTCACGGGATTAGAACTAGCATTTTGTTTAGTAGTAAGCCCTCGTTTAGGTCTATTTATGATTTGTTATTAACGAGCCTTTTGCCCGCTGTTTCTTTTTGATAATACAAATATGCAGTGAAATAATACCTTTGCCTAGTACAAATTCTGGTTTTACTGGACTTAAAAAAAATAATCAAAAAATAATAAATAATTGATTTTCAATAATTTAACATTAAATCTAGGCGTGATTTTATCCATAAAAGCTATTTTTTTGAAGCTTATTTTTCTCATTTTTTATAAAAAAAGTCCCTTGAACCTCAATTTCGGATAAAAAAACAGGGTGTCACGGCTAACCGCAACACCCTTTTTGTGTCATCATTCAGAAAGTTCTGATTAATTTTTTCATATTCCGGAGCATCGTACTAAGGGTAAAATACACTGGTTAAAATTTATTCCTATAGTACCAAAAGCAATGCTTGAATTTTTCAAGCTTATGTAAAATGGGATCACATTGCCGATAATAAGTCAATGTCCGGTATAGAAAAACCTCAAAGTTCTGAAATGATCTGAATTAATAGTGTTTCATTGTGAGTCACGATACAAATATGAGGCAAAAAAAAAATCTCGAGAAGTACATTTTAAGATAATTCTGACGTAACTTTATTTCTGGTTTTTCGTATAAAAAACTGATTACAAGGTCATTATTATCAAAATAAACCCAAAAACCTGTTCTAATCTGTATTTAATTTTAAATCTGATGCTAGAAAGTAGACTCGTAAAACACATTGAAGCACTATCCGCAAGGGAAAGAGAACGTTTCCGGTTATTTGTCAAATCTCCTTACTTCAATCGTCATCAAAAAACGATCGAGCTCCTGGAAATTATCCTTAAAGCCCTTAACGCCTCAAGGCCGAATCTCAAAAAAGAAAAAGTGTATTCCAAATTATTCCCGGGAGAGAAATTTGAAGAACAGCCGCTCCATAATGTCATGTCCTACCTAAAAAAACTTTACTATAAGTTTCTATCCGTAAAATACATAGAAGAGCAGGATTTCATGGAACCTTTATTTACCCTTGAGGCTGCCTATGAAAACAATCAGTTCGACCTGCTGAAAAACCGTGGCAAACAAGTAGAAAAGAGCCTCAAAAAAAATGATTATCAAAATAATGAATTCTTCTATACGGATTATCGATTGAATTATCTGCTTGGGTATTACGCAGCCCAATATGAAGACAGGACCAAATCCGCGCTGTTCCAGAAAATGCTCAATAGTCTCGACCGTTTCTATATCATTGAAAAATTACGGAACAGTTGCCACCTGACTGCCAACATGATCATTGCGAATACCAACTATGACTTCCTCTTTCTGGATGAATTGCTTCATTATCTCCAGGAAAACATGAAGGACTTCAGCGATGACCTCTCCATAATCATGTATTACACCATATTAATGAGCCTGAGAGAGGAAAATAATCCTAATCACTACAAAAAGCTTATCGATATCCTTACCAATGATGTTGACCGATTATCATCTGAGGAACAGGGTGACCTTTATTCATTTGCCAACAATTATTGTATTCGACAGATCAACAGCGGAGACAGCAACTACCAAAGAGAGTTATTCCAACTTTACAAACAAGGTCTTAAAACCGGACTTATCCTGGATAACGGTATTCTCTCTGAATGGAATTACAAAAATATTACTTCCCTTGCCTGTAGCCTGAAAGAATTTGAATGGACCGAAAATTTCATCCAATCTTACAAGGACAAACTCAATGCTCCCCGCAGGGAAAATGCTTATAATTATAACCTTGCGCACCTTTATTATAATAAAAAAATGTACAGCGAGGCGTTATCGGTACTACTCCTTGTACAATTCACTGACGTGAAATACCACCTAAACACAACCTTCTTACTCTTACGTACCTATTTCGCGCTCAAGGATACAGAAGCAGTGCTTTCACTGATCGAGACTTTCAGGATTTACGTGATCAGAAACCAGAAAATGACCCTGGAATTGAAACGAGGATACACCAACTTCCTGAAATTTGCCAAACAACTGGTTTTGTTAAAACACCATGCCAGCACCTATCCCAAAGACAAACTGAGGGAAAAGCTCGATACGCTCAAGACCAAAATCGAATCTACCAAAAACCTGATCAACAGGTATTGGCTGCTGGAAGAGTGTGATAATTGATGCTGCCCCGACACTACGTGTACGGGATGTCGCTGCGCTCCAGTTGCTGGGCCCGGCACTTTGTGCCGCGGATGTCGCTTTGCTCCATTAAGTAATTTTTTTTGGAAAAATAGTATTTCAGGTAAAAACTAGTACTGTGGACTGAAGACTGTAGACTGCTGACTCAAAAATACCTAACATTATGTTTGAGTGGTTTTTGATCGTTTTTTAGGGTATTTTGCATAAGGAATGCTAAATTTGAGAATCCCCCCCCAATTATGATAATGAAAAATACCTCGCATGAGAACGGAACTGAGACCCTCGTTATTCATCCTGCCAAAATCAGCATTGTTGGCACTTTGTATTATTTTTCCTTTTTTATTATCCGCACAACAGAAAGCATTAAACCACCCTCCAAAGAGGGAGTTTAGAGGTGTTTGGGTAGCTACGGTCGCTAATATCGACTTCCCTGAATCCAGAACGACTGACAGAATCGCCATTCAGGAGCAATACAAAAACATGTTAGACAGGTATGAGGATTTAGGTTTTAACGCAATACTTTTTCAGGTGCGTCCGGCAGCAGATGCTTTTTACCCATCCAAACTTGCTCCCTGGTCAGTGTATCTCTCCGGCCAGCAGGGGATTGCTCCACAGGAGAATTTTGATCCCTTAAAATTCATGGTGGAAGAAACTCACAAAAGAGGTATGGAATTCCATGCATGGATGAACCCCTACCGGGCCACCATGAATCTGGATAGCAGTCAATTGTCCTTCAACCATGTGCTTTTCCAGCATCCTGACTGGATGATCGAATATGGAAGAAGATATTACCTGAATCCGGCTATGCCTGAAGTACGGTCCCACCTTGTGGATGTGGTGGCAGAGGTTGTAGAGAACTATGATGTAGATGGGATTCATTTTGATGATTATTTCTACCCCTATCCTCGTAAAGGGGAAGTTTATCCTGACAGCCTGGATTTCCGGTTTTATGGTGCCTTTTATGATGACATTGGCAACTGGAGGAGAGACAATGTTAATAAATTGGTGGAGAGTGTATCGCAAAAAATTAAGGAATTGAAACCTCATGTAAAATTCGGGATCAGTCCATTTGGAGTTTGGCGCAACCAGGAAGATGATCCTTTTGGTTCGGCCACCCGCGCCGGAGTTACTTGTTATGACGATCTCTACGCAGACGTAATTCACTGGATGAGAAATGGCTGGGTAGATTACATTGCTCCGCAACTATACTGGCACATTGGTTTTGAACCTGCTGACTACGCCATCCTCGCTGATTGGTGGACCATCCAATCCGGGAAGTGTAATTTGTATATTGGGCAGGCAGCCTATAAAGTTGGAGACAACCCGGAACCGGCCTGGCATGATGGCAATGAAATTCCCAGACAAATTTTCCTCAACCGAAGCAACTCAAAAATCCTGGGCAGCATTTATTTCAGCTCCAGATCCATTCTTAAAAATCCTTTTGGTCTAAAAGATACCCTTGGGGTCTATTATGCAAAACCGGCCATGTTGCCGGAAACAAAAAGCCTTGAACTCAGAAAACAGGCTCCACCAAATTTAAGAAAAGTAAAACGTCGTGGTGATGATGTCCGCTTGAAATGGAAACCGGCTAAAACGGATGCAGATCGTCCGCCATTTTATTATGTCATTTATCGCTTTGATACCATTGTCGACCAGGAGATGGATTTTGACAATCCGAATAACGTTTTGCACATGTTGCCTTTCGGGACAGTAGAAAAGAAATACATCTTCCTTGACGAAACGACAAAGGAGGGAAAACTTTATACCTATTCGGTTGTGGCGGTTAATCGCCAACACGCTGAAAGCGATCCGAGTGAAAAGCAGCGGATATTGAAGAAGGACGGAAGGGTGAAGCGGATTAAGTAGACGGCATACGGTAGACGGTTTACGGTGGACGATTTACGGTAGACGGTTTACGGTGGACGATTTACGGTAGACGGTCTATGGTTGAGGACGGTGAGAATGCAGAGAATGTATAGAGAAAGGAATTGGACAAAATAAAAACGGCTTACAGTAATGACGGTTTTGATTTTATAATCAAGTTGTCTTCTGTAAGCCGTTTATGGTAGACGATATGCCGTGGACCGTCAACCCTTATTCAATAACATGAATATTCTTTTCACGGCAAATCTCTTTGAGTTTTTCCGGCCATACTGTGCAGCTCACCTCTCCGATGTGTGCTTTTTTCAGCAACAACTGGTAAACTCTGGATTGACCAATTCCTCCACCTACACTTAATGGTAAATCATCGTTGATAATCGCCTGGTGATAGGGCAGGTTAAGGAAATCAAGCTGTCCGGTTATTTCGAGCTGCTGACGTAAAGTTTCTTTATTTACGCGAATTCCCATAGAGGATAACTCGTGACGACGCTCAGTTACCGGATTCCAAACCAGGATATCACCATTCAATCCGTGCATCAATTTACCATTTTTAGTAATGGTCGGTGTTACCCAGTCATCGTAATCAGGAGCTCTCATTTCATGTGGATATCCGTCTTCGAGTGTCCATCCGATTCCATAAATGAAAATAGCAGGATACTTCTGAAGAATGGCTGTTTCTCTTTGCTTACGTGGCAGATCAGGGAACATCTCCAGGATTTCCTCAGCATGCAGGAATACCAATTCTTCCGGAAGATTTGGATATTTGTCATCTTTCAATGCGGGGAACATTTCCTGAACATGTTTTTGAGCACCCACAAGCACTTTCCAGATCTTCTTAACCACATCTGTCAAAAATTCGAGGTTGCGCTGATCTGAAGTCATGACTCTTTCCCAGTCCCACTGATCCACATAAGCGCTGTGGTCGTGATCGAGGAAATAATCTTTCCGTATGGCACGCATGTCGGTGTTGATCCCTTCGCCTATATCCAGTCCAAACTGCTTCAAGGCAACTCTTTTCCACTTGGTAGCTGCCTGAACCACCTGCGCTTCAATTGGGTTTTTACCGTGGTCGTTGGAAATATAAAACTCAACAGGCGTCCGGGAACCGTCCCTGTCGAGGTAGTCATTTACCCCACTGTGTTTGTCAACAATGAGCGGCACGGTAACCATCATGAGGTTGAGTTCTTTGGCCAACCCATCCTCGATATAGTCTTTGGCCGCCTTGATCGCCAATTGTGTTTCTTTTGGAGATAAAAGTGATTGATAATTTTTTGGAAGTACTTTTTCTACTTCTTCATAGGAGCCGATACCTGGACCGGCAAGATCCAATACTTTTTCGTTCATAATCCCGAAATTTGGTTAGGTTTAACAACGGGAAGAATGTAAGTATAAACTAGAAAATTTGTGATGATTTTTGTCAGATCAAAATGGAGATTTTTATAAATTTTTTAAAAAATATTTAAATATTTAAATATTAACAAAAACCATCTAACAATATGGATGAAATTTTAAAAATAATCAAACAACTACTCTTTCAATTATTAGAAATTTCAATTATTAATCACTATTAACCGAGAATGCGCAAAAAAATACTTCAGTGACGGCCTGACTCTGAGTCAGGCCGTCACTGCCTTCTCTATATATAAAAGCCACGGATAATTGAAACGTGACATTTTTTTCTCAACTTTTTTCAAACTTTAACATTTTCTGACAAGCATATCTGAACAATTCCCTGACTAATAATCAAAACCCAATTTCATCCAAGTCTCCCAAAACCCCAATCCCAAACAAGGCATAATCATACTTTCCCGGATCCTCGGCATCAAATGAACGAAGAACTTCCATCAATTCCATTAGTGCTTTCCAATCGGTTTGCTTTCGCTGAAGTAAACCAAGCTTGCGTGCCACTCGATCTACATGTACATCTAAAGGAATAAGTAATTGAGCAGGGCTGATCTGTTTCCACAAACCAAAATCAACTCCTACCTCATCATACCGTACCATCCACCTGAGAAACATATTGAGTCTTTTACAGGCAGAATTCCTTGTGGGTGTGGAAACGTGTTTCCGGGTGCGTTGAGGAGCCACAGGTAAGCTAAAAAACAAATCATGAAAACCGATCAAGGCAGGACCGACATGCACATCTTCCGGTTGGAGGAAATGGGCAAAGGCATCTTCCAGGCTTTCCTGCTCCCGGTAAAAATTTTGCAGGAACTCCAAAAAATATAAGGTGTCGGTATATTGAAAGGTGCGGTGTTTGAAATTTTCAAATCGTTGCCGGTCCTTTTCTTCATGATTGATGATAAAGTCATGCGGAGCACCATCCATCAGATCAAATAACTCCCGGGATTTGTTGATGATGATACTGCGTTTACCCCAGGCCAGCATGGCCGTCCAGAAGGCTGTGATCTCAATATCCTGCAACTTTTCATAGCTGTGGGGAATACTGACAGGGTCACCAGGAATGTAATCCAGGGTATTAATTTCATTCACTTTTTGATCCAGGAATTCTATAATGTCAGATCTCATGCAAAAATAAATGGTATCAAAATCAACTAAAAAGGTACCTTTGAGCGTTAGATAGGCAGACTTTAAACAAAATCAGGACTAGACATGCCAGCAACGCTTACTTACACTCTCATACTCGTCTTCATTTATATAGGAAAAAAAGCCATCTCCACTCAGTAGTTTTCAAGGAAATAAGGACACAAGGAAAAAAGTGAACAAGAATTTCAATACTGCGATAATGTTTTAAGGCAGGAGTAGATGAGTGAAACCACCCGCAACTCGAATCCTTTACACGACGCCCCTTTACTCCCCCGGCTTCTTATACAATTTCGACTTAACCAATCCAAGTTTTTGAAAAAAGTGAGTGAATGACACTCTGATCACACCCAATCCATATTTGGCACTCCTTGGCAAATTGATAGATGATGCTTCTTCAAAATATTTTGTAGGACAAGTCACCTCGCCAATATGGAAACCTGCAAAAATGATTTGTGACAACATTTCATTATCGAACACAAAATCATCTGAATTCTCATTAAAGTTGATCGAACGTAATACTTCCCCGCTAAATGCTCTGTATCCTGTATGATATTCTGATAATTTATAATTGACCATCCAATTTTGGAAAAGGGTCAGGAAGCGATTGGCAATGTATTTATATAGTGGCATTCCCCCAGCAAGTGCTCCCTTTCCAAGTATACGCGATCCCAAAACTACAGGATATAGATCATCCCCAATAATGTTCACCATCGCGGGGATCAGTTTAGGCGTATATTGGTAATCAGGATGCAGCATAATGACGATGTCTCCTCCGAGTTCAAGTGCTTTATTATAAAGGGACTTTTGGTTGCCACCATACCCTTTATTCGTCTCGTGAACAATGACATGTCCCACACCTATCTCTTTGGCCAATTTGGCCGTGTGATCCTTAGAGGCATCATCACACAAAATCACTTCATCAACCAGATCAAATGGGATTTCATTGTAGGTCTGTTCCAATGTCTGAGCTGCATTATATGCCGGCAATACAACGATTACTTTTTTATTATTGTACATGTTGTCGAAATTATGCCGCAAAGATATGCTTTGAAAAGGTTTCTCCGAGGGATTGGAGTTATTTTTTCAGAAAGGTAAACTATTGAATAAAAGATATAGTGTTACATGGTGAGGGATACCCACTCTTTTCAGGAAGCTGATGAACATCAGGACTATTCCTGGCAAATGTTGTTCTTAAATTCAGCCTAATAATTGTTTGAGTTCCTTTTTAACAAAGGCTCCCAATTGCTGGATATAAGATCTGGAAAAATTAAAGGAGATACCGGCAGTTTCATAAATGTCTCCTATAGGTTTGGTATATCCCAGTTCAAGTGCATTGATATAGGCATCAACGGTCTTACCAGGATTTTCTCTGTAATTTTTCCAAATAGCTATAGCTCCCAACTGAGCCATGCCATATTCGATATAATAGAAAGGCACTTCAAAAATGTGTAACTGCTTGTGCCAGATATATTCAGAATAATGTTCCAAATCAGTATTGTCGATCTCTTTGGAGCTGAAATCACTCATTGTTTTCATCCAGGCTGCTTTCCTTTCCTCACGACTATGACTTGGATTGGTGTAAACCCAATGCTGGAATTTATCAATGGTGGCCACCCAAGGCAATACCTTAAGAACCGTCTCCAGCTGATTGATCTTCGCCCGACGAAGATCATCTTCATTTTCAAAGAAAACATCCCAGTGATCCATAGTTAACAACTCCATGGTCATTGCTGCCAATTCGGCTACCTCCGAAGGAACTCTCTTAGCCGCATTCAACTCTAATCCGGAAGTGAGAAAAGCGTGAACGGCATGGCCGCTTTCATGCAGTAATGTTCTCAGATCATTGAGTGTATTGGTAGCATTCATAAAAATGAAAGGCACGCCGGTAAGATGCAATGGCATATTATATCCACCTGGACGCTTTCCTTTGCGGGAAGCGAGATCGAGGTGTTTCATCTCCCGCATGGTATTGATGCTGCTTCCAAAGGCCGGATGAAGCCTGTTAAGGCAGGTAACCGTTTTATCCAGCAGTTCCTGGGTGGTTTCAAACGGACGAAGCGGCTGCTTGGCATTGGTATCCACATGGATATCCCAAGGGCGCAAGACATCCAATCCAAGTTTTTCTCTCCGGTAACGGTTTAAGGCATCCAGCAAAGGCAATATCTCATACTGAATAGAATCATGGAATTCGAGGCAATCTGAAACGGAATAATCGAATCGCCCTAATGCGGCAAATTTATAATCGCGGAAATTTTCAAATCCGGCATTGGTGGCCATCTGGTGGCGTTTATCCAAAAGATCATCAAACAGGTTTTCCAAAGGCTTGGTATCCTGTAAAATTCGCTGATTGATCTTGTGGTATATACTTTCTCTGTAAACACGATCGGTTTCTTCGAGCAAAGAACCTGCTTTTTGCAGCGTCATTTGTACGCCATGTACCCCGATGGTCATTTCAGAAAATATCTTGCCGTGTTCTTTGGATTTGAGCTGAACTTCCGTGGAGATCGGAATATTGTTTTCGTTGAAAAGATCTACTGCATTTTTTACATTACGGCAGTAAACGTAAAACTTATCTTTATCGAGGTGATCAAAATAGGGAGAACTTACTAACTTTCTGTCGAGGATATTTTCATAGGCATAAATCTGAGGAGAAAGATCCTGAACAGCCTGCTGATACAATGAAGCCGCCTGCTCATCTGCACTGTCCCGGGTAATATTGATATAACGCCAGCCAAATGCCTCACTTACTATTGCTTCTAGTTTACTCCTGTCATATATCCATTGCTCAAGATCCTTAACATCAGACAACTCCCTTTTAGAAAGGTCGTCATAGTAAGGCTGCAACGCTTCCCAGGAAGTAACTTCAAAATCTCGTGATATGAAGTCTTTTTCCTGATGAACAGATTCGTCAGTAGCTCTCATAATATAATTTTTTCCACTGGAACGGTTTTTTGCCAACCGCCCAGGTTAGGTCGTCTAGGATAGTACTTTAATACTAGTCCTCTGTATTATTATTTGTATCGTCCTGATTGTCTTCCAAAGATAACATCTTTCCCTCTTTGAGGAAGACAAACCATTTAATCACCTTTTTAATGTCAGCAGTTTTAACCCGATCTTGATCGTAATTGGGTAAAACATCACTGAAGTATTCCCGCAGGTCTTCTCCTGAAACATTGACATCAACCGGGGGGTTATCCTCGAATTGATCTTCCATATTCCGGAAAACCTTCTTTAATTCCACAGTGTCTCCGTCATCGGTATATATACCAATAGAAGCTAATGGTGTGAATTGGTGTTTTCTGGCCGAGGCAAAACGCCTTTTACCAGAACTGAGTTCTTCAACAATCAAACCATTACTTCGGTTTGCTACCATGCGGTAAAGACCTGGCAGGCCGCTTACCGCGATAATCTCATCAAAATTCATAATAAACGATTTCCTTTTTGTTTGGGGCACAAATGTACAAACAAAAGGAAATATTTAAGACTGTGGATTGAAAATGTAGATGCCTAATTAGAAATTGGTGGGGGTAATTCCTCAAAAAGTTTGGAACAAAGATACACGATTTTTATATCTGTTCAAAGTAATTCAACCAACTTTTTATCCGTACTCACCTACTATTGAGGTATTTATAAAAAAAGGAGTTTTAAAATATTATTTAATACCCAAAAAGCTGTCTCACCCGATTTGAAATAATAATACATTGATTATTAACAGCATATAAATTCCCCGTGGTGAATTTTCCCCACAGTACAAACTCCATACCTTCGCCAAAAACAAAAGCGGGAATATTAAAATATTCATTAATAACATTCCGGCTCCGTCCACATATTACAAAAAATTAAATGCGAAAATAAAAATAACTTTAACCGACGATCTCCATCAATTTTTCAGCATATTTATGTTGGGAAATCGCTTCCACTAAAGCTTCCCGACTAATAAGTCCTGATGTTTCCACCCAATGCATCACCGCTTTAAGGGCAGCTCCTTTCTTGCCTCCTTCTTTTTGAAAATATTGGTAATCAGCTTCTTGTGAAAAATTTTCCCGTAATTTAACATCTGCGATCACCGCAGTTTTTGATTTTATTCTATTCCTAACCTTGTTTAAACCATCTGTTGTTACCATAACTACCACATCCGGTTCTTCTAAACCGGTATAATGTATGGGCTCAGTGGAAAAAATCACTTCTGCCGCAGAAAATCCCGTTCCGACAGTAATGGGGTATTCCCCTTTCATAGTAGCATACAATCCTGACATAATTCCGGCATTGGCCAGAAGTTTTGCCGCCGATTGAATACCTCCGCCTGCTGAACCGGCAATTAATACGCCTACTTTTCCCGTTATCGCTGATTCAAACCGAACCGGCAACTCCTCTCTTGCATCAAATAAGGTAGAAGTCTCACGGTAATCATATTCGACACCCTCACGATCATTGGCCAACTCCACAGAATCATATAGAACATCCTGGAAATCACTGAGTTTTTTATAAGCATATGAGGTACACATACTGGACACCTCAACTATCGCAAAGCCTTTAAAAGCAAAGGCCTCTGTCAGCTTTTGCTTGAGGTGCTTCGGGTCAGTCACTCTAATGGCCATTCCGGCCCCTGCCTGGTGAGCCAGTTTAATAATATCAAAAGGCGGAGCTTCATCAGGAAAATGTTTAAAATCCTTAAATTCATTGGTCGACAAACCACTCATCTGGCCACCGGTCATGCCGTATAATTGGTTATTCAACACCACCAGTGTCATATTACTATTTCTCCTGGCCGCCTCCAATACATGTTGCAACCCAATGGTTACCCCTCCGTCTCCCTGGATTACGATTACCTTTTTGGCAGGATCATTCAAACCCAGAGATATGCCAAGCCCCAGTGCCGGTGCCCTGCCATGAAGACCATGAATGGTATGCGTAGCAAATAAAGGATCAACGAGCCCGCTGCATCCGATATCACTCACAATAACCGCATCCAATGGTCCAAAACCTGTTTCAGTTAGTGCTTTTGATATATTCTTAACCGCAACCCCATGTCCGCAACCAGGGCAAAAAGGGAACTTCTGTTCTGTTAATATTTTTTTAGTCATCGACTATTTTTTTGAAAGCTCTTTAATCTTTTTTCAACACCTTATCACCCGGAGTTTATTTCTGGTGATTTTTAAAAACTTCAGCGACAATCTCCGAAGGATCAATCATGCTACCGATTTTATTTACCGATCGAACTCCTGCTTTGGGCAATTGCCCATAAATGACCTCACGCAATAAACCGGAAAGGTTTTCCTCCACAAAAGTGATATGTTCGTATCGATCGAGGATCCGAAGGATCTCTCCTGGCACGGGCAACAAAGTATTAATGGTCAACAAGGCAACCTTGTAATCAGCTTCTCGCAATTGCTTTAAAGCATCCCTCGCTGCATCTGAAGAAATACCATAGGTGACAATCAGGTCTGTCGCGAAGGGTTCTTCATCCAGGGAATAATAGGCCATATCAGGTAAGGCCTTATCCATTTTTTTCCTCAACCTTCGGGTATTATCCAGTGATTCAGGAGTGCCTTTTCGAATCAAGCCTTCATTATCATGCGTGGAAGAATTAATTCTCACCTGATGGTCATCATTGCCCAAAGGAATAAATGGCGGAACGAGATGATCATCTGCCAGATAGGGTTTGTAAGTACCTTTTGGACTGAAAATTGGCCTTTCAATCTTTTTGATTTCTGGCAGATCAGAAAGGTCAAAACTTCTCTGGGTCATGACCATTTCCTTGGAAGTCAAAAGAATTACCGGTGTCCTCAATTCCACAGCAGTTTGGATGGCTTTATTGGTCAGCACCCAGGCTTCTTCATAATTGGAAGGACAGAATACCGGCATTGGGTACCCTCCGGAGATGATTCCGTTCAGGAATTTGAGATCACCCTGGGCTCCTGTTGTTGCAGATCCTGTACTTGGTCCAAGTCTTTGGACAAGCACTAGCAACATGGGCATTTCCATCATAAAAGCCATGTTCAGACTTTCCACCATCAGAGCAAGCCCGGGAAAAGAAGTTGCCGTCACCGGAAATTTACCGGTAGCACTCATTCCTGTCATCCATTGGAGCACGGAAATTTCATCAGGCCCGGCCATAAATAACGGGAAACGTTTCTGGCTGTAACGATAGAATAAATTGGAAGGAGTAATCGGATATCCGACAAAAGCATCGGCACCTGATCTGACACAGGCTTCCGTAATGATCTTAGAGCCGTCGATCAGGACTTGATTTGATTTTTCTTTTACCATTTGCGCGTTGTTTTGCGCAAGCGGAACAGCATGTCAAAATAGTGTGTTCTGGAGAGGTAAATTTAAGCTATTTCAGGATAAAAAAAAGGAACTTTTGTCACTTTATTTTGAAGGGAACAAGGGAAATTTTCAACTTCATTTTCTTGTCATCATTTCCCTTGTTTCACTATTCACTTAATACGCCAAAAGCTTTTTTAAAGCATCTTTTAGCCGCTCATTTGGTAAAAACTGCTTTTCAAGAGGTATGGCAAAAGGTACCGGCGTATCCAGGGATGCCACACGTACCACAGGACCATCCAAATGCTCAAAAAGATTTTCCGAAATATAGGCCGAAATCTCTCCTCCAAATCCACTGGTGAGAGTAGCTTCATGAAGGACCAGCACTTTATTGGTCGCTTTAACCACTTCATCAATAGCATTGGTATCGAGAGGGATCAGCGTACGGAGGTCGAGCACAGTAGCATCAATTCCGAGTTCCTTAGTGGATTCTAATGCCCAATGCACGCCCATTCCATAGGTTATGATACAGAGATCATTTCCTTCCTGAACCACTTTTGCCTTGCCAATTTCTTCGGTATAAAAACCTTCCGGCACATCGCCTTTGATACTGCGGTAAAGAGCCTTGTGTTCGAAAAACATCACGGGATTCGGATCTTCGAAACTGGCGAGCAACAACCCTTTCGCATCATATGGATTAGACGGATAAACCACTTTCAGGCCAGGTGTATGTGTGAACCATGCTTCCACGGTCTGAGAATGAAACGGGCCCGCCCCTACTCCACCACCGGAAGGCATTCTGACGACAATATCAGCGTTCTGTCCCCAGCGGTAATACAATTTAGCCAGGTTATTGACAATCTGGTTGAACCCAACAGAAACAAAATCGGAGAACTGCATTTCCATCATGGTCTTATGACCTCGAATGCTCATTCCAAGGCAAATCCCAAGGATAGCACTTTCACACAGCGGTGTGTTTCTTACCCTGTCCCTGCCATATTTATCCACAAAGCCATCTGTAATCTTGAAAGCCCCGCCATATTCGGCAATGTCCTGCCCCATCAAAACCAGATCGTGACGCTGCATGGCCACATCCATCCCATCTGAAATAGCATCGATGAAACGAATTTCTTTCGAATCTTCAGTTGGAGCAACAGCCGTTCCGTCAAATGGGGCATATATGTCAGTGGTTTCTTTGTCCACAGACAATGTCACCTCAGGTTCTGCATAAGCTTTTTTCAATCGGGCGTTGATATCTGCCTTCATTTCCTTCCTGATTGCTTCGATTTCCTCCTCGGTGATCAGCCCTTCGCTTTTCAGGAACATTTCATAATTATCAATAGGATCTTTTTTGCCCCACTCTTCGAATAAATGTGGCGGAACGTATTTGGTCCCGGAGGCTTCTTCGTGTCCGTGCATCCTGAATGTCATACATTCAACCATCACCGGTTCCGGATTTTTTCTCAATTCTTTGGCGAGTTTGGAAATGGTCTGATAAACCTCCAAAACATTATTACCGTCAATAATAACTCTTCTCATCCCATAACCAACAGCACGATCCGATAAATTTTCGCAGCGAAATTGTTCTGAATTAGGCGTGGAAAGACCGTACCCATTGTGTTCGATCACAAAGATTACGGGAAGTTGCCAGACCGCGGCCACATTCATCGCCTCATGGAATTCCCCCTGACTGGTAGCTCCGTCTCCGGTAAATGCCAACGATACGCGGCCTTCATTTCTCAATTTATGGGATAAAGCAATGCCTGAAGCCAGTGATAATTGTGGCCCAAGGTGAGAAATCATTCCGATGATATGATATTCCGGTGCACCGAAATGAAAAGAGCGGTCACGCCCATTGGTAAATCCAAGATTTTTTCCCTGCCATTGCGCAGACAATCTTTCCAAAGGAACTTCCCGGGTGGTAAATACCCCGAGTGTGCGATGCATAGAGAAAATATATTCATCGGGTTGAAGTGCAGCGGTGCAACCAACAGAAATAGCTTCCTGCCCTATGCCACAGAACCACTTGCCTATCTTTCCCTGTCGCAAAAGAATGAGCATCTTTTCCTCCACAAGGCGTGGTTTGAGTAACTTTTTATACAGATCTAATAGCGTCTTTTTGGACAAACGTCCTTTTTTGTAAGCTATAACAGATTCGCTAACTTTTGTCATGGTTTTATTTTATCAGAATCAGAGTGTAAGTACGAGGGCAATATAATGGGCACATAATTTTGTTCTCGTACTTTTCTAAATTTCGCAAAGGTATAATATTGTAAGCATGTGGTGTATGGTTTTAGGAAAAATTTAGTGCAACAACTTGAACCATTTGAACTCACCCGACATTACATGTACCTTCGATAGTAAAATCTCACCTGCCTGGCGTTGCGGCAGCAGACAGGTTCGGGATTTCGCTATGCTCAACTTGAACCATTTGAACTAAAATCATGTACAGATATACGGGTACATTTATAGTATTCCTTATGCACTATGCACTTCAATTTCCCTATATTTGGTACACTTTCTAATCCTTTAATAAATTCAATCCTGTCGTTATGAAAAAAATCGCCATTTATCTCGTTCTTGCGCTGGCATTTGCTGCTTGTAATAATGATACCAAACCTGCAGAAGATCAGCAGGAAGGCATGGCTCAATTTGCCGATGATACTTCTTTCCAGGATAAACATGAAATTCCGGAGGAAATTGCCTATAAAGGGAAAGGCTCCATGAGAAAAATTCCCGGGGTGGACGGAACGGACGTTAATGCTTATGTAATCCTGGCAGAAAAGCCTTTTGAAAAAGTGCTTTTTGTTTTCCAGGAATGGTGGGGATTGAATGATCACATAAAACAAGAAGCTGACAGGCTCTACGACAGCCTGGGGAATGTGACTGTTATAGCACCTGACATGTATGATGGCAAGGTTGCCACCACCAGGGAGGATGCTGCAGAATATATGAAGGCTTATACTCAGGACAGAGGCACAGCCATTATTCAGACCCTCATGGGATTTTGCGGATCGAGTGCTGATATTGCCACCATCGGCTGGTGTTTTGGAGGCGGATTATCCCTGAAAGCTTCTATCCAGTTAAGAGGCCAGGGGGCCGGATGTGTGATGTATTACGGCATGCCCGTTGAAAATCCTGCAGACCTGGGACCGCTGGAGGCTGACGTGCTGGGTATTTTTGCCGATAAGGATAAATCCATAAACGGGGAAGTGGTTAGGAAATTCAAGGATAACACTTCCATGGCAGGTAAAAATCTGACGGTCCACACATTTGATGCTGACCATGCCTTTGCCAACCCAAGCAGTCCGAGATATAATGAAGCTGCAGCTACCGAAGCGAACGCATTAGCTTTACATTTTTTGAGAGAAAAATTTCAGTAAACCTTAGGGTATATTTTAAAAATCTAATTATCCAGGGTTCCGGTCCTGCCTATCTCCTGAGGATTCAGTCAGGACCGGAACTGAAAATTATTATGCCTCATTTTTTATAAGAAATTTTAATTTTGTTCGGGCAAAAGAGTGTATTTTAGCACAACAACTAAAGCACTGCTTATGCTCCCGGTTTCAAAATACCAAAGAAAACTTTTATATCTCTTCATTTATCTGCTATGCTCTGGCGGATTGGTTGCTCAAAGCAATTTTTACAATCAAATTGGAGACTCAGGAAACGATATTCCTTACTCCATTATCAACACTGATGACGGCAACCTTATGCTCACTTTTTCAACGAGCACTACTCCCGCTTCAGATGACAACATCGCCCTGATTAAAGTATCAGAAGATGGAAATCTGATCTGGAAAAAAGTATATGGCGGAAATTCCAAAGATTTCCCCAGATCTCTTATTCAGACCGGTGACGGAGGTTTTGCCATACTCGCCAGTACTTATAGCTACGGGAGCGGGCATGAAGATTTTCTTCTGATAAAAACTGATGCGTCCGGAAGCATTGAGTGGTCAAAAACCTATGGAGGTTCCCAGGAAGAACGGGCGTTCAATCTTAAACAAACACCGGATGGCGGATATATCCTTGGTGGCTCAACTCAGAGTTATGGGTATGGGTACAGAGACGCTTACATTGTCAAAACGGATGCCAGCGGAAATACGGAATGGTCAACAAGCCTCGGCGGTGGTCAGGCGGATAATTGTTTTACCATCCAGGTTACTTCTGAAGGCAACTATTTATTGACCGGCTCTGAATATAGTTTTGGCCCGGGCCCGTGGGGGTTCTGGATCATTGAACTTGACCCATTTGGTCAGGTAAACTGGATAAAGACCTATGGAGGGTTTGGCGAAGAACACTCCAGGATCATTGAAAAAACTAATGATGGTAATTATCTGATCTTTTCCCATACTACTTCTTTTGGGGAAGGCAACTGGGATTATTTGGTTACCAAAGTCACACCGGACGGAGACCTTTTATGGTCAAAAACCTATGGAGGTCCTCAATCGGATTTTACAGGCAGCGTAATTAAAAAGGACAATGGGAATTTCCTGATCCTCGGGCATACGGAAAGTTTTGGTGAGGGCGCTGCAGATATCGGTGTTATTGAGATTGATCATGACGGGAATGTTGTGTGGGCCAGGACCTATGGTACGCCGGCGGATGAAAAACTAACTTTTGGTGTAGACCTTATGGCCGCTTCAGTTTCAGATGGAGGACTTGTGATTGTAGGACATACCACAGGCGGTTCTATTGGAAATACCGATGTTATGTTCATCAAAACCAATGCCACAGGGGATAATGACTGCATCGGAGAGGATTTTACGCCAACCGTTAATAATCCATCCCTTTCGGAAGACCTCATTACTATTGCTCCTGTTTCAGGGGTTATATCTAATGATGTCAACGTTGCTGAACCGGGCGAAAATATTCAAATTGAAGAACAATGTATTATTCCTCCAATGGCTGAATTTCTGGTGAGCGATACCGATATCTGCGAAGGGGATTGTATTACTTTAACGGATCTGAGTCAAAATGCAGATGACTACACCTGGGAGTTCTCCGGAGGTATTCCCAGTGATCCGGATGATCCGCCATCCGGAGAAGTTTGTTTTCCCGATGCCGGGGTATTTCCTGTTACCCTTACTGTTGAAAATACTTTTGGGACAGATAGCTATACAGCCAACGTCTTCGTATCTGCTCCACAACCCGTTTCAATAACAGGCGATCCACTAATTTGTGAAAACACCTCTGCGATACTTGAGGCAACAGCCGGATTCAGCATTTATCAATGGTCAACCGGAAGTACCGATCAAAGTATTACAGTGTCTGACTCAGGCACCTATTTCCTGTCGGTTACAGATGCGGCAGGATGCCAGAATGCCGCGGTTTTTAACGTGGAAGTTAGCCCGTTACCAGACCCTGAAATAATCGGACCGACCAGTTTTTGTGAAGGAGATACCATTGAGATTACCCTTTCAGCAAATTTTTCTTCCATCGTCTGGTCTGACAATTCAATGGAAACACCATTGTCCGTCAGCGAACCCGGAACTTATACTGTAACCGTAACGGATATGAATGATTGTTCAGGTATAGCGACCACTTTGATTCAGGATAGTCCCTTGCCGGTACCGGAAATTTTGGGTTCGCTTTCTTTTTGCACCGGCGGGTCAACCCAGCTTTCTTCTGATCAGGTGTACCCAATCTATTACTGGTCCAACGGAAGTAATGAATCCTCCATTACCGTGCAGGAAGAAGGCCTTTACAGCCTAACGGTTACAGACCAAAACGACTGTTCCGGATCAACAGAGGTAAACATAACAGAAGCCACTGAATTGTCTCCGCAAATTACTGGTACTTTGGCGTTTTGCGAGGGAAGTAATACCACACTGGATGCGGGACCGGGATATGAAACTTATACATGGTCAAATGGGGTATCGGCCCAATCTGTAATCGTTACAGAACCGGGAACTTATAGTGTATCGGTTACGGATGCCGGAGGTTGCAGCGGGATTCAGGAAGTATTGGTAACTGAACAACCACTGCCTGTTGTTACTATACTGGGATCCCTGACTTTTTGCCCGGGAGGATCTACAGAATTAGATGCAGGTTCCGGTTTTCAAAGCTACCTTTGGTCAAATGGAACTACCGGTCAGGTTACGGCAGTTGCTGCAGAGGGTGATTATTCTGTTACTGTTACAGACATAAATGGCTGCAGTAATTTTTCCGATGTTTTTGTAACAGAAAATGAAAACAGCAGCAACCTGTTCTTGTACCTTGGAGAAGATCAAACCATCCAACTTGGGGAGGAGGTCCACCTGGAAGCACTGCATAATCTGAATGAAAACGAAATTCTGCAATTCGTATGGACACCAGCTACAGGAATCAGCTGCGATTCTTGTTTCCACCAGAGTGTTGCTCCAACCCAAACAACGACCTATAGCGCCATCCTTACAGACACAAACGGTTGTACCACTTTTGATGAGATAACCATCATTGTAGAGAAAAACCGGGCCGTTTTTGTTCCGAATATTTATTCTCCCAACAACGACGGCTTTAATGATCAACTAATCATTTTCGCCGGTGGAGAAGTTGAATCTGTCCTTAACTGGCACATTTTCGACCGGTGGGGCGAACTTGTTTTCAAAGGAAGTAATTTCCCTCCCAATGCCCCTACTTATGGTTGGAATGGGAAATTCAGGGGAGTTCCCTGCAATTCAGGTGTATTCACCTGGGTGGCAGAAATTTCCTTTAAAGACGGAGAGATTGTTCTTTTTAAAGGGGATGTTACTTTGATCAGGTAAAGGTAATAACTAGTTTTTGGGGATGAGAACAGCATTACAGGAATTTACTTTTTCACTACAGAGCTCAACCGAAACAATTTTGAACTAATTTTGTCCCTGCTTCTCTTTAGTTCCGATTAAGTGCTTTTTGAATTTTTTGCCAAATATCATTGACCAAATTATTAATATCAGGTGAAAGATTCAACCATAATACCAGGCTGCCATAAACTCCCCCAAGTATCAGTGATTTTATTAAAATATTGACAATTGCGAAAGAGGTCATCGGAAGATAGGAGATCAGAAAATAACAACCAACTGCCAGCATAATCGCCCAGATTGTTTTTATTGAAAAGGGGTGCATTTTATATCGATACATCAAAAAACTAACCTTCAACACATTAAATATGATCAGGGAGATCATGGTCGCAATCGCGGCTCCGGTAATCGGATGAATCGGTATAAGATAGAGATTCAAATTGATATTTACCACCGCTAGCACAACGATTGCATAAAAGTTGAATCTGAAGTATTTGGAATAGTTGATGACAAAATTGTTGATACCGGCGAGTTGTGCGATCAATTTGGCCATAGCCGCATAAAATATGACATACTTACCTTCGAGCAATACATCTCCTTTGGGCAAAATAGAAAACAGATCATCCACATTGAGCCAGATCAATAAAAAGAAAAATGCCCCGATTACAAACAAGTTAATCGAAGACCTGGTGTACAGATCCCGGATCTCTGCCAGGTTATTTTCTTTCCAGGCCTTGGAAACAATTGGTGCAGTTATATTAAAAAGCGCTCTCGAAGGTACATCAATGGTATTGGCGATAAACAAGGACATGGTATAAACTCCGGTGATGTACATGGTCTGAATACTGCCCACCATAAATACATCTATTTGAAACGCAAGCACTCCCCCCAGACTTCCCAGCAAACTGTAAATCCCAAAAACTCTTATGCGCTTCCGAAGATCCTTTTCAGCCAGTATAGGGAAACTTAAACTTCACTTTAAATTGCCCCAAATGCCACAAATAAGCCGCCATCATCAAAACAATGAGCAAATAGGAAACCATCAGTCCATTAACCATTGAAGCTTCATCCAGGATGTTCCAGACAAATAGCAAAATCAGCGCAGGCATGGCCAGTTTCAAAAAAAACTCATTGGCTAAAAAAGGAACGACCACCCGGTGAAAATTGGAGGTGTAAAATTTTAACAGCTGGATCAAGGCCAGCATCAAGACCAACGGAATAGCATAAGGCAGGTAATCCAGATACTTTTCTGCTTCTGCTTTTTGGCTGTAATAATCATAAATGACATCCCTGAAAATGAAAACCAACCCCAAAAAGATCAGAAAGCCTAACCCAATGATCAATAGACCCAGACCAAATAACCCATTATGCCCATTCTCCTCATTTTCAAATTCCGGGAAAAACCTAACCACAATACTTACCACCCCCATACTCACAAAAGGCAAGGCCAAAGTAGCCGCGGCAATCACAAATCTCAACAACCCGATTTCATCCGGAGCCATGGGAAAAATAAACAACGTACTGATAGCACCAATGGCTACACCAAAGTAATTGGCAAGACTCTGTTTAATGCTCTGTCGTTTGATTATTCCCATGGGGCAAAGCTAATATTTTTAGTCCAATATTTTAATAGGCTAAGGCTGAGGCTAAGGCTAAGGAAACAGGATGATAGTTGGAGAAATTTTCACTTAAAACCCCGATCTCTATTGATTTCCAAATACTTAGAAAATAAAACAACTATTGACGGAACTCCTCCCTCAGCCTTAGCCTTTCCTTTTACCTCAACCTTAAGACCTAGTTTTATTTTTAAATTTTCCTATATTTGAGCCACCTGATTAAAAATTCATTTATAAACTTTCCTAACGCATGAATTCCTTTCTCAAGAAGTCCTGGCCACATATCCTTGCCGCATTGATCTTTCTTGGCCTTACCGTAGCATATTTCACTCCTCAGATTGAGGGTAAAGTCATTATCCAGAGTGACATGATGCAATACAAAGGTATGTCCGAAGAAATCCGGAATTACAAGAAAACGACCGGCGAGACCACTTTATGGACCAATGCCATGTTCGGCGGTATGCCTACCTATCAGATCAATACGGTCAATGCCGGGAATAATTTATTCTACGTCACCCGACTGCTCAGATTGGGAATTCCCCGGCCAATTGGTCGATTCTTTACAGCTATGTTAGGGTTTTATATTCTGATGCTCTCCCTGGGCACCAATTCAAGGATAAGCATTGCAGCGGCCATAGGTTACGGATTCATGACTAACAACCTGGTATTATTCGAAGCCGGGCATATCAGTAAATTACAGGTACTTAGTTTTATACCCTTATTAGCTGCCGGAGTCATTCTTGTCTTTAAAAGAAAATACCTGTCAGGAGGAGCGCTATTTGCCCTGGGATCAGGACTGGTGCTTTACCACAACCACCCGCAAATGGCCTATTATTTATTCCTGACGCTCGTCATTTACGGCATAGCTCAGTTCATTTATGATTTGAGGAAAGGAGAATTACCCGGGTTTTTCAAATCCGTTGGGGTTTTACTTATCGGTGGACTGATAGCCTTGGGTGCCTCATTTTCCAACTTATGGGTGACCATGGAATATGCGGAAGATACCATGCGTGGAAAACCCATTCTGGAAATTCCTGACGACGGCACTCCAAAATCCAGTAGTGAAACGGAAGGTCTTGACTGGGAATATGCGATGGGCTGGAGTAACGGTACCCTCGATTGTTTTGCTTCCTTCATTCCCGGCCTTGTCGGCGGTGGATCACAGGAGCCCGTTAAGGCTTCCTCGGCTACCTTCAAATCTCTTAGAGGTCAGGGGTACAATGTCAGAGAACCATTCACAGCTCCTCTATACTGGGGTAAACTTCCATTCACGAGTGGCCCTGCCTATCTGGGAGCGGTAATGGTATTATTATTCCTGATGGGCATGATCCTGATCAAAGGACCTATGAAATGGTGGCTGGTATTGGGAACTTTATTGACTTTCATGTTATCCATGGGTAAAAACCTGGAAGGGTTCAATCACTTCCTGTTTGATTATTTTCCGCTCTTCAATAAGTTTAGAACACCGAATTCGGTATTGAGTATTACCTCTATGCTCGTTCCGATTCTGGCCTTTCTGACCGTCGATCATGTGCTGAAAGGCAAATCTTCTAAAAAAGAAATTCTGAACAGTTTATACATAGCCGTCGGTATAGGGGCTGCCATTTGTTTATACTTCTTACTGGCAGGTGCTAACATGTATGATTTTGCTCACCCTTCAGATGCATCCCGTGCCCCGTTTGATCCACAGGCATTGGCCAAGGATCGGGCAGCACTCATGCAATCAGACAGCCTTCGCACCCTGATTATTGTGCTGTTATCAGGTGGATTAATCTGGGCTTTTGTACAAAACAAAATTAAAGAACTGGTACTCATAGCCGGTCTGGGAGTTATTGTACTTTTTGACTTCTGGACGGTTGGAAAAAGATACCTGAACGAACAGGACTTCGTTAAAAAATCCAGATACGAAGCCAACTTTACTCCTCGTCCTGCCGATACTCAGATACTTCAGGACACAGATCCTAACTTCAGGGTTTATGATGCTTCTGAACCTACTTTCAAGTCTACAAAGGCTTCTTTCTTCCATAAATCAATCGGGGGGTATCATGCAGCTAAACTTCAACGTTTCCAGGACCTTATCGATCACCATATTTCCAAAGGAAATCAGAAAGTCCTCGACATGCTGAACACCAAGTATTTCATCCTTCCCGGACAACCACAAGGGTCCCCTGCTCAGGCACAACAAAACCCCGGAGCTCTGGGTAACGCCTGGTTTGTCAGCAGTATCCAGATGGTGCCGAATGCCAATGCTGAGATCGATGCCCTGGAAGGGTTTGACCCAAAAGAAGTGGCTGTTGTGCATGAAGAGTATTCGGATTACGTAAGTGGGCTTAGCCCGGTCAAAAACGGAAACATTGTCCTGACAGAATACAAGCCGAACCAATTAACTTATCAGAGTAATACAACAAGCGAGCAGTTTGCGGTATTCTCGGAGATATGGTACGGCCCCGATAAAGGATGGAACGTGACTATCGACGGAGAACCTGTTGAATATGTGCGTACCAATTACGCTTTACGAGGTTTGAAGGTACCGGCCGGTGAACACACCATTGTATTCAGCTTTGATCCGCGCTCTTACAAAGTCGGAAGGGTTGTTTCCTTTATTTTCTCTTCCCTGATTATTCTGTCCATACTTTTCATTGGTTATCAAAACAGAGAAAAATGGCTTGCCAAGGAGGAAGCTCCGGCTCCTGCAAAAGCGACACCAAAGCCAAAAGGTAAACCAAAGAAAGGTAAAGGCAAGAAATAATTTCGAAATACTGTTATAAATTCAAACACCCCCTTTTTTCTGATACAAAGAAGGGGGGTGTTTTTTTGTCGAATGAATTCCACCTGTTCAGAAAACCGTTCCAATGGATTGAAAAACAACAAATCGATTAGGATCACTGAGCAATGAGCACCGTGAATTGAACGGTGAGCCATTCTTCGCTTACCAGAACCCAGCTTGAAAATCACCTCCTCTCATTTTAGCTCACGATCACGAAGTGCTCAATGATCTAAAATGGCATTCTTTTTTTTCGCTTACTCTGATTCTGTTTTATGCTGAAATTTCATCCAAAAAACAGGAAATCTGTCCCGTCAATTTCCGGATAGAGTATTGACTTATATCCCCACTCAGCGGTTTTTTTATCGAACCATTAACATAGGCCTCATAATATTCATGGATTGTTTTCTTGATAACTTCATGATCGAAATATTCCACTGTCACTCCACTTTCACTTTCCCCTACGATTCCGGCAACGTCACTATCAACAGGCCCCATAACCAAAATCGGACGGCGGGCGGCCAGGTATTCAAATAGTTTTCCGGGAATCCTGCCTTTGGCATTATCCTGTTGATTGAGCAATAACAATAATAGATTACAGCTGCAAGTCATTTGAAGAGCCTCTTCCCTTGATACCGACCCCACCAGATTGACTACTTTTTCAATTCCTGCAGCTTTATAGGTTTCAACGACACTATAATCAACCTGGCCAACCAGTTTCAACTCCACATGATTTTCAAATTCAGGTATCTCACTCATCAATTCGGCGATAGCCTGAAACAAAACTTCCGGATTCCTGTCATAGCCCATGATCCCGAGGTGTGTGATGGTAAATTTCTCGTCCGGTGTCACTTGCCGGTGTTCAAAATCTTCCGGATCAAAACCCCAGGGAATTACAGAAATGTTCTCGGCTCCGAGGACCTGAAGATCTTCCTTCCATGTCGGGCTGACAATCGTAATCTTATCTGCAGCATGAAAAGCCTGCTGTTCGAGACGTCTGTGTTTACGGTCTCCCCATTTGGTCAACCTCAATAACTGGTAATAGTCCACCTGGGTCCAGGGATCCTGAAAGTCAGCAAGCCAGGGGATACCGGTTTTTTGCTTGATAATGGTTGCAATCCGCGTATTACTATGTGGCGGGCCGTCAGAAAAAATAGCATCAACCGGATTATCTTTTAAATAGTCGAGCAGAAATTTCACGGAAGGTCGAATCCACCATGCACGTGCATCCGGAATAAAAAAGTTACTCCGAACCCAGACAGATAATTTGTGCATGAAACTCATCCTGGTGTCCTTCACATAAAAGACATTATTCACGTTAGCGTCCTTCTTCTGCCCGGTAATAAATTTATAAATGTGATAGGGTTCCCAGATCTTTTGCTTCAGAATGGTGATACCCTCCGGAATATCTTTATCGTTGCTGTTATCAATAGATGGGTAATGAGCATCTTCCGCAGTGAACACTACCGGTTCCCAACCAAAGTCTCTCAGGTATTTCGCTATCTTTAAACACCTCAGCACTCCTATACCTCCACAAGGTGGCCAGTAATACGATATGATGAGTACCTTTTTGCGCTGGTCCTTTTGCATTTTACCCTCTTTATTGTTTAAGAACGTTTTCCTGTTTCAATTTTCCAATATCGGAAAGCTTCAAGCCTCTGTCCCATACCAGTTTATTCATTTTTATCCATTTCGGAATATTGCCAAGGTATTTGAACAGATACGCAAATGTATCCGGATAAAACCGTTTCATCTCCATCCCTTTGTAGGTACTGTTGAATTTACCATTCCATTGGAATTTTTCCAGTTTCTTCCCGCGGGAGCTCACATAATAAGCATATTTATAGGTCCGCTCCCGTTTTTTGGGCGGCAGATCCTTTTCGGTAATCAGTTTGGTCAGTTCCTCAAATGTCTCAGGAACATAAACACAATCGAGCCCCATGTAGAAAGACTTTCCGTAAAGGATGGATGGTTTTTCCCAGAAAGTAGCCTCAACAAGCGTACTGGATCCAAACCCGACCGTTTTGTCTGCTGCTCTCATCAAGGGCGTAAGTGTCGACCTGATCAAAGGCGGGAATAACCGTAAGATTGGGATAATCCATCTCTTCTATACCCCGGGTTTGCATATTGGATACCTTTCCAAGATTAGGGTGAATGCGCAAGTAGAAATGAATATCGGGATTATCGACAAAATGCTCCACCAGTTGTTTGATGGCATCATTCTGGTGATAGTACAATGTATTTTGCCATTCGCGGATGGCCTTAAACTCATCCTCTGATGAATTGAAAATGGCGATATTGATCTTGTCCCTGTCAAAATTTTCCGGCAGACGGCCTTTTTCCATCTTATCCAGATACGACTTATCATTTTTATGTGTTCCCTGAATCTTTGTCATAAAACCAGGCCTCCGCTGTTTCCACCCTTTCTTTTTCGTCAGCATTTTCCCAGTAATAATCGATATTCATCTGCCTGGTCTTGATACTGTGGGGAAGGCAGTTGTCGTAAATCTCATAAGTGAGATAAGTGGCTCCTTTTTCAAAGGTGCGGAATGGAATTCCTTTTTGTTCCGCAAGTTCAATCAACGCATGAGTTTCTGCGAATCTGCCATTAAAAAGGTATATGTAATCGGGTTTAAAGCGTTCTACGAAATGCTCAAAATTCAAAAACACATTGATGGCACTGCGAAGTTGTTGCTCAATTAGTGCCCCAAACGTATGGCTGCTCACATCGTAATCCCGCTGAACAGAAATAATGGACGAGGCAACTCCTAACCCGAGATTCGCACTTTTATAGTTAAATTCAAAAAGATCATTGAGCGTTTCAAAAAATGGAGATTTGAAATTCAACGCTTCATCATACCATTTCATACGGTAAATTCTATTCGCATCAAATCCGATCTTCCTGTAAAATACATCACTTCTGGCTTCGCAAATCGCACAACCGGGCAGATTATATGCCGGATTGAAATAGCAACCATTTACCTTACTGTTACATTTCACAATATCCACTTCATGCCCTTCCGCCTTCAAAGCTTCCAGTATCTCCAGCTCTATACCGAGATGGGGCACACTCAATCCCTGATTTGAAAATAATAATACTCGCATTTCCTGATCTTTTTGTCGCTATGACTTTGCCTCCAGTTCTTCAAGACAAAGGTCCCAGATAAGTTTTGCACTGTTTCTACCAACCAGATTTTTGGTATTGAGGTGCATTTCCATCAATGACCTTCTTTCGTAGTAAAAATGTTCAATGGATTTATTTACCTGGATCATACTTTTTTCATCAGCTATCGGCCCTTCGTAGACACAAACGTTGTTGTCGATTAGTTCCTGGATCAAATATTGCTTGGAAGGATCATGCAGAAAGTTGATGGTTGGCAATCCAGCATAGGCAGCTTCATAAGTGGTAATTCCACCGGGTAAAATAGCCAGAATACAATTCCGGAGAATATGCCACATGCTGCGGTTGGTCTTGGCCAGGATTATCTCGTGGTCACTATCCGTTTTGATAGCTTTTATCAGATTATCATATGAATGTCGGTAACCTTCTCCAAGCATTACCCAAAAGGTGGCCGGCACCTTACAGTTTTTAAGCGAATGCAAAAAATCCAGCGTTCTGTTGGCAGCATCTCCCCCACCCATACTTATCGCAATGGGAAACTGGTCAAGGTCCAGGTTATCCTCATAAATGGAGGTCTTGATCTTTTTACAATCCTCCTGGATAATGGTATACTTCAGTCCTGCATAAATCTTTTTCGGCTGGTCGCTCTCTGGCAGGTTATGGTTTTTAGTTCTGTTGAACAACAGATCCACCCGGGACATTTGGTTGAAAATTGGCGACAAACTAATGGTCAAACGCGATACCTCCTGAAGCCGATGGAAAAAATCATCTGAGGCGACCATCATATCTATAAAGCACAGGTCATAAGTACCGTTAAGACTAACATTTTGTTCATCCTCATAGATCTCCGGCAAATATTTCACCCTTGTCAGCAATCGACTCACGAGTGGTTCTCCCACCACTTTGAAAGAGATGGTCAAATTGGGAAACATCTCAATGAACTGGTTCGCCAGTGAACGACTTCTAATGAGATGACCTAGTCCTATCTTCGTCGATGCCTTACAAACAAAAAGTATATTCATTATTGGACCTATTTACGCTAAACCCTCTTTTCTTGCAAAAAGGTAAACAGCATTATGCTTGCCGGATCAAATGAAGTCAGGCGAAAATGCCTGGTATTGTTTCATATCCGTATTCAGTTTTGCCCCGATCAGCAAATCGATCTGGTCAGCGTCCATGATCCCTTCCGGACGGACGATGAGCACATCTTCATCACTGATAACCGTACCTGCAGCCAGATCTTTGGCAGCATACAAAGACCTTCTCGCCCGCTTCCTGGTGTACCGCTCCGCATCACTGATTTTTTGATCCGGAATGATCATAGCTTTTTCAGCATCACGAAGATCCTTAACGTATTGAGTCATGCCCTCCTCTTCCATGGCATAAGCATGATCAAAACCTTCCTGGGTACGATCGGCGGTAAAATGTTTTTCAAACCATGTGGCACCATTGGCCAAAGCCATGGCAGCGGCGATACTGTTGCCTGTATGATCAGAATATCCGACAGGAAAGCCAAAAGTATCTTTCAGCGTTTTTATAAATCCTACATTCGCTTTTTCCAGGAATGCCGGATAAACAGAAACACAGTGAAGCAGGATGATATCATCGAAATTGATCTTAGCCAATTCATTCAACGACTTCTCAATATCCTGCATAGTGGACATTCCGGTGGAAATGATCATGCGTTTTCCACGCTCAGCCACTTGTTTTAAAAAACGGATATTGTTAAGGTCACAACTCGCCATTTTTACATAAGGCGGGTTGAATTTCAACAACAGATCCAGTCCTCTTTCATCAAATACAGATGCTGTAAACGCTATCTCTTTTTCTTTGCAATAAGCCGCCAATTCATCGTATTCTTCATCCTGCAGCATTCCATCTTCCCGAATCTTGATCACCTTTTTGATATCATAATGACCATATTCGTAATCACCCGGCAGGTAAAGTCCCCAGGGATAGATGATCTGGAATTTGACGGAATCTGCTTTGGCATTACAGGCGATATCGACCAATTCTTTGGCTTTGTCCAGGTTACCGTTATGGTTGGTCCCGGCCTCGGCTATAATATGTATGTTTGATTTATCCATTTTAATTTCTTTCTGCCACAAGCTCAGCAAAGTGGTTGCAGTTCTCTACGATCGTATTGCGGTTCTCCGCCCAAAGAGAATCTCTTAAATTTGATTTTATGGAATCAAGATCTCCCATATTATCCAATCGGTGCTCAACCTCCTTCAACAAATCGTCCTTCACAAGGTTGATGTTCCAGTCATCCATGCCAATGGTATCCAACATACTGATCGCTCTCTGGTCGTAGCTGATCTTGATGGTAGGAATATCATAAGCCAGGCAAGGAATAAAACTGTGCAGACGGAATGTCAGATTCAACTTAGTATTTTTCAGATAAGTCAGGTAGGTATAAACATCTTCTGTGTACAGATAGTCTACTTCCTTAAATGAAGCTGCGAAAGGAATGTCTCTATGATCGTGACACAAGATCTTGATATTGCTGTATCCCTTGTTTTGAAGCAATTCGATCATTTGCATCATCTGGTATCTCAACTCATATTGATAGGAAACGGGAATACTCATCAAAGTCGGAGTACGGATAGAGATCAGTACGTCCGTCTGGTCTTGCTCGGAAATAGGCACCAGGTGCTGAGGCATTTCATTGATGAACAAAGTAGGACAACCTCCAACGATATTATCTGTATAACCGAGGCTATCAATATGCTCTTTGGTCGCCTTATCCCTTGACAAGGAAATATCAGCATGTTTATTGAGCAGGCCGATATTGGCATCTGTCATCACATCTGTTCTGTTGACAAATTCCAGGTTCTTATTGTAAACTTTTCCCCGGGAAACACTGAAGATCATCAATGGTCTTTCCAACGCATCAAGAGCAGTCGCATTGACTTCCAGTTCACCATTTTCATAAAGGTTACCACCGCCTACGATCACCCCATGCCCAAATTGATTGATCTCATAAATGGTCTGTGAACTCAGTCCTGCTTTTTTATGGCTTTCGTATTTGCTGGTGGCCGGCAGGGAAATAACGTTGAAATTTTCTTTGAAAGCATTCCTTATGAAATGGTTGATACCCAGGTAAATTACATCGTTACCAATGTTGAATCCTTTAGGGCGAATAGAATATAGATTTATCATTTTTTTTGAGTTACTGTTTGCTTGTATAAGTTTATGAGTTCCCTTACCGGGGTATTATGAAAATCGACTTCAGGATGTTGTTTCACCAAAATATTCAGATGCTCGAGATCTTCAGGCGTATCGACCACAAAACGGATATCGTGATCGTTGATTTCAGGATCGACCATTTTATATAACCGGAACCGGTCTGAATTATTATAAAACCAGGAAGTTATATGTTCCTGATATTCCGGAGTATCGATTTCGGCGTAGAATTTTTTAAATAAATCACCTCTCATGACCTCAACACTCATCCCATATGGGTAATGCCGGGGAAATAAATTGGAAACAAAATCATAGTCGGTCGATCCCTCCAGGATACGGACCCCATTTTCCAACAACTTTTTATTGAGAAACGGGCTGTCACCGTTCAGTCGCGCAAAAATATCAATATTGTAGTAATTAATACAATCAAAGGTACGTTTTGCCACATTTAAGGTCGAACCCCTGAAATGTTTGATGCCATTCTCTTGAGCAATTTCAACCAATGGGTCGTCAATAACCCGGTCAGTGGTGAGCATTACCGGTTCAATACCATCTATATTTTTCGCACCATTGATCGCCCACTCGACCAGTTTTTGGTGCCCTAAATATTTGAGCGCCTTACCGGGTAACCGCCGGGAATCCATCCTGGAATATATCAACGCTGCTATCATTAGTGAACCATGGATTTTTGTCAAATTTTGGCTAAAAAAAGGTAGCCTCAAAAATAAAGTCCAAAAGTAAACATTATTCCATAATAAACGGACAGCAGCCAGGGGCTTAAATCCATCTTTAGAGCATATTTAAAAGGAAGAGGGAGAATTTTGCTATTGGTGATAATTTCCTAATATCAACCGAAAGCATATCGCAAAGCCATTGCAAAATCATGTTAAGGAAAATGGAAGGTGGAAAAGTGGCAAGTTCTTTACTCCTCAAAATTTCCAGTATCCAATTAAGCTCATTGATAAGTTCATAACAATACTGACAGAGTGGTCAAGAGGCCAAAATCCAATTTTCCAACCTTCCATCCTTCCTTTTCCAAGGTTCGGGTATTTCCAGGCAATACAATATTTTTCATTTACAAAAATTTGACCAGGCCTGGAAATCGTTTATCCCGAAATCGTTATCTTTTTTCCCTATATTTGTCATATTGTATCATCAAACCCATACCATCCATGAAAGTAGATTTTTGTGTATACCTCGATGCCGGTCACGGAGCTATAGATCCGGAAGGCAACTATGTCACTGCCCCCAACAAACAATATGAGCATTCCAAAGGAACCTTCCACAACGAAAAATGGTTCTACGAAGGCGTATGGAACAGGACCTTAACCAACCGCGTTGCCGAAAAATTAAAAAACCTCGGAATAAGTTATCTAATTGTAAGTCATGAATATATCGACACTTCTCTGTCCTATCGGGTAAAAATGGCCAACTGGTATCACAAAAATTACAAAAAAGGTATTTACATCTCCAATCATGCCAACGCTTCCGGATCTCATCGCGCACGAGGGTTTGAGGTTTATACTACTCCCGGAGTAACCAAATCAGACAAGATCGCCGAAATGCACTGGGATAATGTAAAAGACCTACTGGGGGACAAGATCAAAATGCGTAGTGATAAATCTGATGGGGACCACGATAAAGAAGCACGTTTCTACGTGATCAAAAATACGTCCATGCCGGCAATGCTGGTGGAGCACCTGTTTTTTGACCAATACGATGATGCCAAATTGCTGATGGATGATGAGGTGATTGAAAAGTTTGCCGAAGCACAGGTGAGAACGGTGATCGATTATTTTAATAGCTTATCGTAAAGTTTCAGAAATACTATTTTTTTAGAAAAATAGTATTTCTCTGTTATCTATATCACAGCTTTTATTCTACACTAAAAGTTATCTTTGCATAAATTTTCAAAATCCTCCGTCTGAAAACAATCGCGAAAATATTGGCTTTGTATTTCTTCATTGGAAGTATCTTCCCGAATACGGATTTTAGTCAAATGACTAAAATCTTCAACCTCGTGGAGCACTTCAACGAACACAAGAAGGAAAACGAAAAAAAGGGAGAATCTTTTTCCCTCGTCAAATTCTTTGCCGAACACTACACCCAAACGGGGCATCATAATCATAGCAACGGGCATTGCCATCAAAAACTTCCCCTCCACCAGTTTGGAGGGTTCACAGCTGACTTTGTTGCCCAGACCATCCCTTTTATCTCATCTCCTGAATTCGAAAAGAACTCGCCCCTGCTGGCAGGAATCTACCAATGGAATGCCTACGAATTCATCCCATCTGTATTTCAGCCACCTATCACGATTTGATCTTTTTCCTTTTCACATCCAATTGATTTTAAATGTTTTACAAGGCTAAATCAGCCTGTAGAATAATTTAATAATTAAAAGATCAAATAAAATGATTGAACGCATCATACACCTTTCGGTGCGCAACAAACTGGTAGTAGGACTACTGGTAATAGCGCTTATCATCGGAGGTATATACTCTCTGCAACAATTACCGATTGACGCAGTTCCAGACATTACCAACAACCAGGTGCAGGTGGTAACGGTTTCCCAATCCCTCGCTCCGCAGGAGGTGGAACAATTCATCACCTACCCTATCGAGGTCGCCATGTCAAATATTCCCAATGTAACAGAAATCCGATCCATTTCTCGATTTGGGCTTTCTGTGGTCACAATTGTATTCAAAGATCATGTTCCAATTTTGGAGGCCAGACAGTTCGTAAAAGAACAGATCAGCATGGCCGAAGAGGATATTCCGGAAGGACTCGGAAGTCCGGAGCTCATGCCTATTACGACAGGCCTTGGCGAAATTTATCAGTACGTGCTCAAACCGAAACCTGGTTTCGAAGATAAATTCGATGAAATGAAACTCAGAACGGTACAGGACTGGATTGTCAAACGCCAGCTTGCCGGAACGGTTGGCATTATCGAAATCAGCAGCTTCGGAGGTCTAATAAAACAATACGAGATTGGGCTTGATCCACTTTTACTGGAAAGTATGGAAGTCAGCATTGCCGAAGTTTTTGAAGCACTTTCTAAAAACAACCAAAACAGCGGTGGCAGTTATATCGAAAAAGCTACCAATGCATATTACATCCGATCTGAAGGAGTACTCAAAAATGAAGAAGATATTGCCAACATCGTCATAAAGGTCCGGAATGGAATGCCTGTACTGATCAAGGATGTTGGCACGGTAGGTTTTGGAAGTCCAAAACGCTTTGGAGCCATGACTATGGACGGGGAAGGAGAAGCTGTGGGTGGCATTACGCTCATGCTTAAAGGAGCCAACTCTTCAGAAGCTATTGCCAACGTCCATGAACGGATTGAAGAAGTGAAAAATTCACTACCTGAAGGTCTCGAGCTTTACCCGTACCTTGACAGATCTGATCTTGTGAAAAATGCCATAAATACGGTTAAGAACAATCTTCTTGAAGGGGGTATAATTGTCATCCTGGTATTGGTGCTTCTGCTGGGAGACATTCGGGCCGGGTTGATCGTTGCCTCACTCATTCCACTGGCCATGTTATTCGCCATTATCATGATGAATCTCTTTGGCATTTCAGCCAACCTGATGTCCCTGGGAGCTATTGACTTTGGGATTGTGGTGGATGGTGCGGTGATTATCGTGGAAGGGGTGCTTCATACCTTATTTGCCGTTCATGTAGGTAAAAAACTAACCCAGTCCCAAATGGATGGAATAATCACGGAAGCTTCTTCCAAACTATTCCGCTCAGCCGTTTTTGGGGTATTCATTATTCTGGTAGTATTTATTCCGATCATGACGCTAACCGGAATTGAAGGCAAAATGTTCCGACCCATGGCAATGACATTCAGTTTTGCCGTACTGGGAGCATTGCTGTTGTCCCTGACATATGTTCCAATGATGGTCTCCCTGATCATGAAGAAACATATCAGGGAACATAAATCCTTTGCTGATCGAATAATTGGAAGCCTGAGAAGAATATACAGACCAACACTGGATTTTGTCCTGAAAATCCCCGGATTAATAATTGGATCCTCCCTTGTAGTCTTTATTGGAGCTTTCCTTCTTTTCAGATCCATGGGAGCTGAATTTATTCCGACCCTGGAAGAAGGAGACCTGGCCATGCAGATGACCATACAACCTGGAAGCTCTCTTACGGAAAGTATCAATACGTCTTCCAAAGCTGAGAAAATCCTGTTGGAAAACTTTCCTGAAGTGGAGCACGTAGTTTCCAAAATCGGAACAGCTGAGGTTCCGACAGACCCAATGGCTATTGAGGATGCGGACATCATGATCATCCTGAAGAAAAAAGACCAGTGGACCAGCGCCAGGACCAGAGAGGAACTGTCTGATAAAATGAAGGAAAAACTGGCAGTAATCCCCGGCGCTTCCTTTGAGTTTACCCAGCCGATTCAGTTGCGATTCAATGAATTGATGACCGGCGCCAAAACGGATATTGCAGTTCAAATATTTGGAGAAAATAATGGCACGTTGAAGGAAGTTGCTGAGGAAGCGGCGGTTTATATCAAAGGTATCGAAGGCGCAAGTGATGTCAAAGTGGAACAAACCGATGGCCTACCACAACTGGTAATCCGATTTAACAGGCAAAAAATTGCCCAATATGGTTTGGATATCGAAACACTTAACACGCTTTTCAGAACCGCTTATGCAGGTGCTTCGGCAGGGGTTATTTTCGAAAATGAACGAAAATTTGATCTGGTGGTTCGATTGAATAAAGAAGGGCGGGAAGATCTCAACCTCAATCAGTTATTCATTGATCTGGAAAATGGAAACAGCATACCACTTAGTGAAGTGGCGACTGTAGATTACATCGAAGGCCCTGCGATGATCAGCCGTGAAGGAGCCAGAAGAAGAATCAATATCGGAATCAACGTCCGAAACAGGGACGTTGCCAGTTTGGTGGCTGATATTGAACAAACCCTGGATAAAAGGTTGAACCTCCCTCCCGGATACAATATCAAGTATAGCGGACAATTTGAAAATCTGGAAAAAGCCCAGAGAAGGTTAAGCGTTGCAGTACCGGCAGCCTTGTTATTGATTTTTGCATTGCTCTATTTCACTTTTGAAAAGATAAAATATGCTCTGCTTATTATAACGGCAGTCCCGCTTTCCGCAATTGGAGGTGTTCTTGCTCTTTGGGTTCGAGACATGCCTTTTAGTATTTCTGCCGGAGTAGGTTTTATTGCCTTGTTTGGAGTGGCAGTATTAAATGGAATAGTGTTAATCAGTTATTTCAATCGGTTGAGGTATGAAGATGGAATGGTAGATATCCGAAAAGTAGTCATCAAGGGAAGCCTGGTCCGGTTACGTCCGGTAATCATGACCGCTACCGTTGCTGCCCTGGGATTCCTTCCTATGGCTTTGTCAACCGGAAATGGTGCGGAAGTACAAAAACCATTGGCTACAGTGGTCATTGGCGGTTTGATCACTTCCACCATTCTCACGCTGATCCTGCTTCCGGTATTATATCATTTGGTAAACAAAGGAATTCAAAGACCTATGATAAAAAAAGTAGTATCCATAATCATTTTCCTGGGAGTAACCATGTCGATCCAGGCTCAGGCGCCGGTTATCACGCTGGAAGAAACGCTGGAGAATGCACTGCAACGTCACCCTGACCTCGTCAACGGACAACTCGAAGTCCAGCGGCAGGGATTATCAATGCAAACGGCCAGAGAACTTCCGGCCACTGACTTCAACTTTCAGTTTGGACAAATGAACACCAACCTCCTGGATTACAACGTTTCGGTTGACCAGCCTTTGGGGAATCCTGCAGAGCGAAAAAGCAAAAAGGAACTGGCTTCTGCCAACATCGAATTTTCCCAACTGGAATTGATACGACAACAACGCAGGATCAAAACAGAGATCAAACTGGCATGGAGCAACTGGCAGCATAAAAACCAGAAGCTAAAATTGCTTGAAGAACAGTTTAATCTCATGCAGGAATTCGTAAAAAAAGCCACGGTTGCCTACGATGCAGGAGAATCCGGAAAACTCGAAAAGACGCTGGCAGAAAATGAATTACTCAATATCCAAAGGGCCATGCTCTATGCGCAAACCGCTAAAGAACAGGCCTATAACGATCTTGCCAGAGCAGCATATTTTACGGAAGTTTATAACATCGCACAAACTGACCTCCAACAAAGGCCATTACCCAATTTTTTGGAGGCGATTAGTGATGAGTTGACGGCTCCTTTTGTTTCAAAAGTCAAGGTTGCTGAAAAAGAAAAAGCGGTTCAGGAAACGCTTCTGAGTCCTGAGTTTTCAGTTGGTTATTTTAATCAAAGTATTCGTCCGGATTACAGTTTACAGGGAGTGAACGCCGGAATAAGTATTCCACTTTGGCGAAAAGCACAAAAGGCCAGAATTCAGCAATCTGAGATAGCAACCTTACAGGCCTCCAATAACCTTGGACATCAGCAACAATTGCTTAAGGAACAACTAGCCTATTATCAAAATAACACCTTCCTGCTTTTTGAGGAACTGGAAAGCTCAGGAAATGCCATGCAGGAAAAGTCGAACACGCTTGAACAACTGGCCAAGATCAAATTCCAGGCCGGGGAAATTGATTATTTCGATTATGTCCAGAGTTTGAAAGCTGCTCTGGAAAATGACATCAATTATCTGGATCTGCTCTTCGACTACAATCAATCTGTCCTTTTGCTTGAATTCTATGGCAGATATTAATCTTACATTCTTGAAAATCAAAAACAACAAATAATGCGTAATTCAATATATATCATAAAACTCCTGCTCTTCACAGCTTTTTTAGCTGTATCCTGTAATGAAAAGGATGAAGTACAGAGTCAACCGACTGAGGAGGTAACGGATCAGACCTTGGGAACTGAGGTTGCCATTCACTTAACTACCGAACAAATCGAAATGGCTGGTATTGAATACGGGGTACCGGAAGAACGACAAATTTCCGAACACATAGAATGTACCGGAAAGGTTGAAGTACCCCCAAACAGTCTCGCCTCTGTATATTCAGCAGTGAACGGATTTGTGGGAAATGTAAAATATTTACCAGGAGATTATGTCAAAAAAGGCAGTTTGCTTACAACCATTAAGCACCCGGATATCATCAAATTACAAACCAGTTTTCTGGAAAGTAAAAGCCGGCTGGAGTTCGCCAAAAAAGAACTCGAAAGAAAACAAACCCTGGCGGCAGAGGATGCAACTTCTGAAAAATTGCTCCAGCAAGCAAAACTTGAATACGAAACTGTATTAGCTCGTTTCCAGGGAGTAAAAGCCGAATTAAATCTCATTGGCCTACCCGCAGACAAAATCGAAAGTGGAGATATCCAGCCACACGTTCAGATTTACGCTCCGATCAGCGGTTACATCGCTTCCGTCAATATCAATAAGGGAAAACTCATTAGCCCTGAAGATCTTTTATACGAAATCGTAGATGACGATCACATGCATCTCGAACTTCAGATCTTTGCCAAGGATATTCCAAAAGTCAAAAAAGGGCAGTACATTGAAGCCTTCGTACCCGGGATGGATGAAAAGGTCATAGGAGAGGTTCACCTGGTTGGCCACGTTATTGATTTAGAAACTAAAACGACCATGGTACACGCGCATTTTGAAGACAAACCTTCAACACTGACAGCCGGAACCTATCTGCATGCCCGGATATTCAACAAGGAAAATTTGACATTGGCCATTCCGCTGTCAGCGCTTATCAGAAGTGGAGAGGATACATTTGTTTACATAACCAGTAATGGTGATTTTATCCGCAGGGATGTTGTCACAGGATCTTCTGATGATGAATATGTCGCAGTGGAAAAACTCGAATTACAGGAAGGCGAAAAACTCGTAACAAAAGGAGCCTACTACATTCATGGATCCGTTGGAGATATGGAAGCCGGTCACAGTCATTAATAAATTTAATCACAAAACCTTAAAATTATGAAGAAGTACATTTTATGGGGCCTTCTTGCCGCCCTCGTTATTATCCAGTTTTTCCGCATCGACAAAACAAACCCGGAAACAGATCCTGCAAAGGACTTTCTGGCCATCAATAACGCCCCTGCTGAAATGGCAGCCATGATCAAAACCAGTTGTTACGACTGCCATTCAAATGAAGTGGTTTATCCCTGGTATTCCAATGTGGCCCCTGTTTCCTGGTGGGTAAAAAAACATATTGACGAAGGAAAGAAACACCTGAATTTTTCAGAATGGGGAGATTACAAACAGAAACGTAAGGACCACAAAATGGAAGAGTTATATTCAGAGGTAGAGCATAGAAAAATGCCCTTAAAATCTTACCTGATCATGCACGGTGACGCCAAACTTGATGACGACAAGATTAAGGAAATGACCGATTGGTTTGTGGAAATAGGAGGAGAAGGGATCAGGGAACATGATCATTGAGTTGGATGACTAGTTGCTGGTTGCTGGTTACAATGCTGAATAAATACTGTTTTTCAGAAAAATAGTATTTATCAGGATTAGAAGCCAGCAACTAGAAACCGGTAACCTGCTTAAACACATCCCAGACCACAACTCCGATACAAACGGAAATATTGAGGGAATGCTTGGTTCCAAACTGCGGCACTTCTATGCACTCGTCGATCAACTCCATCACATCTTCATGAACTCCGGAGACTTCGTTACCGAAAACAAGGGCGAGTTTTTTGGCTTTGGGAAATTGAAAATCCTGAAGCATAGTACTGCCTTCGGCCTGCTCCACAGCAGCAATATGGTAGCCATCAGCTTTTAATTGAGCTACGGCATCTGTAGTTTTTTCAAAATAAGCCCAATCCATAGACTCTGTAGCCCCGATGGCCGTTTTGAGGATCTCCCGGTGAGGTGGTCGCGCAGTGATTCCGCAAAGCAGGATTTTTTCCAGTGCAAAGGCATCTGCCGTCCTGAAAGCTGAGCCTACATTGAGACCTGAGCGTATATTATCAAGGACCAGAACAACCGGTGTTTTGTCCTGTTCTTTAAAGGCAGAAACATCCAGCCTGTTGAGTTCCTGAAGTTTTAATTTTCGCATAATTCTGTCGGTTGCTGCAAATTTCGCAAATTTGTAGTATATTTTGTTAAATATAACCGTGGCAATACGGTTCGTGGAAAAAACATACTAGTGCGAGAAACAACCACTACCCTGTTGAAAACATCTCCACCACTGCTCATCCTGCAGTCGGTAATGCTGTACATTGTGTTACTCCTGGCACACGGGTATGTTTTTGGGCACCAGGACCTCATCGAGATAACCGGATACCTCAACTATCTTGATGATCCGACCCTTTACGCCAATGACTTTTACATTCAAAATATCACTGCAAAGATTCCTAATGAAAGATGGATGTTCGTCCAGGTGCTGGACTTTTTTAACATAAGATCCCCATGGAGTTTTCTGGTGGCTCATTTTGTGGTTTCAGTGACTATGTTGTCCGGGCTCATTTTTATCGCTCAACAACTCATAAGACATCAGTTGTTTGCTTTTCTGGCAGTTTTTGCAACCACCATCGTTTTTTACAAAATAAACCTTGGAGGTAACGAAATCTATTACAACACACTAACCTCAAGCCTGGTATCCAAAGCGATCGCTGTCTGGAGTTTTTTCTTTCTCCTCCGTGGCAAACCGACTACTGCCATGCTGATGTTGATCCCAACGAGTTTTATCCACCCAATAGTGGGCACCCAACTCTTCCTGATATTTTCGGGAATCATAATAGTCCAACAAATCAAAACCGGTAAGTTCTTGTCTGAATTGAGAAAGCTCTGGAGCATACCGGCCTATTTACTCACTGCCGGTGTCTGGTTATACTTTCTGCAACAACAGTTTTCCGAAGGCAACCTGAGTGATGCCACCTTTTTTGAGATCATCAGCTTCCGGTTGGCGCATCATTTTATTCCCGCCACTTTCGCTTTGGTCAATTACCTTATACTGACTCCATTGATCCTGTTTGCCTGGATATATTTCAGGAAAAAAAGTGAACTCTTGTTTTGGTTCTATAATTTTTCCATATTCGGATTAATAGTGTACACCGTTGGCGTTGAAATTTTCAACAATTCCCTTTTTCTCTCTACACAATGGTTTAAAACCACTATCTGGCTGAAGTATTTTTCCATGATGGCAATATGCTGGTTGGCCTTTGACATTTTTCAAAAGTATGCTCCCAAATTTATTAAGCCCTTAACATATGCTTTCCTTATTGCCCTGACTGGATTTACAGCTTTGCTGTTTTGGAAATTACCGGACAGGCACTCTGGTTCCTTCGACATGCCCTGGAAAGGAAACTACAATGATGAAATAGCCATTTCCAGGTTAGCACAAAGAGTAACTCCCAAAGACGCTCTGTTTGTAACTCCAGCCTATTTCACCCATTTAAAGTATTATGGAAAGCGCAGTACCTATGTCGATTATAAAGCCATGGTTCACCACAAAACCGTACTTCCGGAATGGTACAGTAGGGTAAACGAGATTTACATGTTTAATAATACCACCAATTTGAATTCCAGTCAAAGGGTGTCCAGTCCTTTGACAACCATGATCACCTCATCGGATTGGATCTCTTTTGATACATTGGGAATCACCCACCTGATTACGGATGAACCAGTTGATATCGACGCCACCCTTCTTGGTCAAAAAGGGAAGTATTTCCTGTATGAGTTGAAATAGCAACCTTTTCTCAAGATATTTTTCACCGCAAGGAAGGCAAGTGAAGTAACGAATATATAACCTGCTTTTCCGAAATTTATTAATTACGCTTCCGGTGATAAGCCATGGCGGCCTTAACAAAGGAAACAAATAACGGATGAGGATTTTCCACCGTACTTTTCAGTTCCGGGTGGAATTGAACACCAACGAACCAGGGATGTCCCTTCAGTTCGACGATCTCAACGAGTCCAGTATCCGGATTAATCCCCGTTGCCATAAGACCGGCCGCTTCCATTTGTTCACGATAAGCATCATTAAATTCATAACGGTGGCGATGACGCTCCTTAATTTCTTCCTTTCCATAGGCTCTCTGGGAGATGCTTCCTGATTCGAGTTTGCAGTCATAGGCTCCAAGACGCATGGTGCCTCCCATCATGGTAATCTTCTTTTGATCTTCCATCATATCGATGACCGGATGAGGCGTTTCCGGATCCACTTCCACCGAAGCTGCTCCCTCCAATCCCAGGATATTCCGGGCGAATTCAACCACAGCACATTGCATGCCAAGACAGATACCGAAAAATGGTTTTTTCTGCTCTCTGAGATATTGAATGGATTTGATCTTTCCCTCTATACCTCTGTGCCCAAAACCGGGTGCGACCAATACGCCATCATATTCCTTCAGCTTTTTAGCAACTGATTCATAATCATCTTCCAGCATTTCAGAATGAATTGGGTCGACGATCACTCTACATTCATTCACAGCTCCGGCATGGATAAAGGATTCATAGATAGATTTATAGGCATCCTGGAGCTCATTGTATTTCCCCACCAGACCGATTTTGATTTCATTGGTAGGATTTTTCAGTTTGCCTAAGAAGTTTTTCCAGTTACGCAATTTAGGTTTATTGGTATCTGGTAAATTCAGCTTTTTGATAACCGTGGTATCCAGTTTTTCCTTCAGCATCATCAAAGGAACATCATAAATGGATTCCGCATCAATAGACTCAATGACTGAATCGATATGCACATTGCAAAAAAGGGCCAGTTTTTTACGAATTTCCATAGTGATCGGATGTTCGGTACGGCAGACCAGGACATCAGGTTGGATCCCTGTATTCAACAGCTCCTTTACGGAGTGTTGTGTTGGTTTCGTTTTCAATTCTTTTGCTGCACTCAAATAAGGGATAAGCGTTAAATGGATCGCAATACAATCCTCTGGTCCCAGTTCCCACTTCAATTGTCTCAGTGCTTCCAGATAGGGCAAGGACTCTATATCTCCTACCGTCCCTCCCAACTCGGTGATGACTATTTCATAATCTCCGGTTTCTCCGAGCAATTTGATGCGTCTTTTAATTTCATTGGTGATATGGGGAATGACCTGAACGGTCTTACCAAGGTAATCTCCTGCTCTTTCCTTATTGATAACTGTCTGGTAAATCCGACCGGTAGTAACATTGTTGGCCTGTGAAGTTGGAACGTTAAGAAAACGCTCATAATGCCCAAGGTCCAGGTCAGTTTCAGCCCCGTCATCCGTCACATAACATTCGCCATGTTCATAAGGATTCAGTGTTCCCGGATCAACATTAATATAAGGATCAAATTTTTGAATGGTAACCGTAAAACCACGTGCCTGAAGCAGTTTTGCAAGAGATGCAGAGATGATTCCTTTACCCAGAGATGAAGTTACGCCGCCCGTAACAAAGATGTATTTCGCCATTAGAATTGATTGTTTTGCTACGGAATGCAAAGGTACGTAATTAATGATTAAAGGGAATAAGGAAATAAGGAAAAATGGGAAAAAGATGTTGCTGGTTGCTGGTTGCTAGTTGCTGGTTGCTGGTTGCTGGTTGCTGGTTAAATTGTTTCAGGAGTTCCATACGGTCAACTTTATTTAGGGATTAACAGATCTGCACTCTGCACCATGCACTCTGCACTTTCAAGGAGTTCCAAGTGAGTAGAGGGACAAAATTTGTTTTGATCAAATTGCTTTATTGGATCATGGAGGCGCAGGGAGTTGTTACGCAAAGATTCAGGAGTTTCAAAACAGTATTGAGTGTAGCCTGACTCCATTTATAACATCGACTTAAACAAAAACCACAACAAAGCCGGGGCTCATGGCGTTTTTTAATTATCTTGCAGAACAACAATTTAGCTATGAAAAAAACTTTTGCTTTACTTTTATTAGCCCCTTTACTCATCCTCTCTGCCTGTACTTTCACGCAAAAAATTCGTGATGGCAAAACTGCCTTTGAACGAAAACAATATGCCGTTGCGGAAAAACTGCTCAAAAAAGAATACGACAAAGCCGAGAGCAGGGTCGAAAAAGGTAAGATTGCCTTTATGCTGGCAGAATCCTACAAATACCTCAACAAAAGCGAAGCTTCCATCAATTGGTATGAAACGGCCTATAACAATCAATATGGGTACGAAGCTCAAAAAGCACTGGCTTACGCACTGAAAAAAGCTGAACGGTACGGAGAAGCCGGAATAGCGTTTAAGGAGCTTGGACTGGAAATCGGTAGTCCTTATGAATATCGTAGGGAGATCAGTGCCTGTAAAGTGGCTGAAGGCTGGAAAAAGATCAAAAACCCGGAATACAAAATTTCCTTAGCTGACTTCAATACCGGAGGAGCAGATTATGCTCCGGCTTTCTACGGAGACAACAGCCTCGTTTTTACCTCTGACCGTCGAACCAGTACCGGGGAAGAAACCTATAACTGGACAGGAAAAGAATTCTCAGATCTTTTTAAGGTCGATCTCTCCACTAATGACGTCAGAACTTTTGATCAATTCCTGAATACCGAAAATAATGAAGGGACGATGACCTTTAACGGCAACTTTACGGAAGCTGTTTTTATCCGGTGTTATGGTGAAAAATTTGATGACGACTATTGTAAATTAATGTTTACCACCAACCAGGGTGTTGGCTGGTCCGAACCGGAGCCCCTACCCTTTCAGGAACCTAATATCAATTATGGTCAACCAAGCCTTTCAGAGGATGGCAAAACCTTGCTTTTTGTAGCAGAACATCCTGACGGATGGGGTGGAACGGATATATGGATCACCGAGAAGAATGATCTTGGGGAATGGAGCGAACCTCGTTTGATGTCCCGAAGCATCAATACCATCGGCAATGAAGGATTTCCACACATGGATGGAGACACCCTTTATTTTTCCTCGGATTTCCATCAAGGCATGGGAGGACTGGATATTTTTAAAACTTATAAACTAAATACCGGAGGCTGGTCGCCTGCGTTTAACCTCAAACCACCAATCAACTCCGGGTATGATGATTTTGGCTTTATTGTCGATTACACCTCTGACAGGCCGGAAGATGTGTTGCAAACCGGATATTTCACCTCTACCCGCCCTGATCTCGGCATTGGAGATGACGATATCTTCCGGTTTGAAAAACGGGAAATTGTGGAGGAAGTGGTTGAAGTACCGGAGGAGATTGCATACAAGATGAGCCTTGATGTTTATGTGCTTGAAAAGATCTATGCAGAACCGGGCAATCCCAACAGTGCTGTTTTAGGAAGAAAGCCGTTGGAAGGTGCGTCGCTGAAGGTCAATATTGGACCAAGAAAACAAACTATCGCCATCGATGAAAGTGGTCTGTATTCTTTGGATCTTGCAGACAATACCGATTACCAGTTTTTTGCAGAGATGCCGGAATATCTGAGTAACCAGTCAAAATTCACCACCAAAGGCATTGGCAAAGATCCCAATAACCCTGTTCGTAAATTTGAACTTGAAATTGTCCTGGATAAGATCTACGCCAATCAGGAAATTGTCCTGGAAAACATCTATTACGATTTCGACAAATGGGATCTGCGTAACAGTGCTAAAGCCACCCTCGATGATCTTGCGGAAACCTTAACCATCAACCCTCGGATCACTATTGAACTCGGTTCTCACACCGACTGCCGTGGTGCCCCGCGATATAATCAGGAATTATCTCAGCGAAGAGCACAATCTGCAGTCGATTACCTCATTTCCAAAGGGGTCGACGGTTCCCGGCTAATCGCCACAGGATTCGGAGAAAATAACCTGGCGGTAGATTGTGTGTGCAGTCAGTGTACGGAGGAAGAACATCAAACGAATAGACGGACTACGTTTAAGATTATTGAATAAAAGAGTTCGCAAGCTCACGATTAAGGCTCGTGAACGAGCTGTTTCATATGGTTCCAGGGGTTCCAGGGGTTCAAAGGGTTATTGATTATCCGAAAAAATTTAGGGCCTAACGTGAAGGCAGGCTTGAAGTTAGACCCTAAATTACTCCTTGCGTACTTCGCTAAACTTTGCGTCCCTTGCGGTTTAACAACCCCAAACTCAATACCCGCACCCGGTCAGCCGTAAGTCGTTAACCGTTGGCCGTCAACCGTCAACCGTTTGATCTCAAATCATCACAACCCTCAAAACCTCTACCCAACCATGTTCATCAGTAATTCTGACAAAATAGGTCCCGGAATCCAGATTAGATACTTTGACAGGCTCTTTCCCTAGTATGTTTGCTTTTAAAATCTGCCTGCCTGAAACGTCCAGCAACGTGATATCCAGCCTTTCGTCATCCTCCACATTCCCTATCACAAAAGCTGTGCTTACCGGATTAGGTGACAATGAATATTTGTTTTGCTTCGGTATTACTTCAACAATCGGTGAAACAATATTACAATTGACTGGGCCAGGCAAAGGTTCAATGCCAAAGAACCCAAAATCACTTACCCCTGTAAATTCCACGCTACAATCATCGTAAACCTTAAAATGCCAGGTATGGCGGTTATCACATCCATCGAAGCAATCATTCCATTGCACCTCAAAATCGAGGTATTTGACTCCATCAATTATATCATAAGCGATCCTTCCTGCTCCGCCAATCAGATAATTAGGCTCTGCATAATTGACTCCTTCCACTAATTCGAGACTATCGCAAAGCGCATTGACATTCCAAAGTTTGGGCGTTTCCAAAACCGCAAAACTGGAATAACTGGCCACTTCAAGGCTGTAGGTCGAAGTGATATAATCCATCAAAGTATCTCCCTGTTTCAGTGATCAGGTTTTGCCAGTTGGATGTCCAGTTGTAATTCTCATCCACACTAACGATAACACTGGACGTGATCAATTGCCATGAACCATTATGAACGCAATATATGTTAAAGACACTATCCCGTTCGGGCAATTGAGCCGCATTCAAAATAGCAGCCATAGCTTCCGCAATACTATCCTGATGACTTTGAGGGATCTGCACCAAACCCAGGTCAGGATGGTCAGTATCGATCATACGTTTCAGGGCCAGCCCCTTGATGTCAAGTTCATAATTCTCAATCAAAACCTGGGGAACGGTACAATCGGAATTAACGGGTTGTGAGAAGCCAAAAGGAACGAACCAACATGAAACAGAAAAGGAGGAGATAATAACCGCATAGAAAACATTTTTAGAAAAATCAAAATCACTTTCAATAAGAAAAGACCCTTTAGGAAAGAAAACTAGTTGGTATATTCCTAAAAAAATTTAGGGCCTAACTTGAAGTTAGACCCTAAATTACCCCTCCGACCTTGTAAGTTTATCACACCTAAAACTCAAACCCACACTCCCCGTAAACCGTAGGCCGTAAGTCGTGAACCGTTTTTATTCCTTAAGTTCAAAGTAATTCGGGAAGTACCCCGGCAATACCGGTGAAGGATCCCAGTTGAAACGCTTATGCACAATGACCCTGCTCACAGGCACGATCAGATAGATTTCAGGTTGCTCATCGTAAATGATCTCCTGTAACTGACCATACAAAGCTTTCTTTTTCTCAGGGTCGGTTTCTCTGACAATAGAATCGATCAGGGCATCTGTTTCGGCAGAACCGAATCCTACACGGCCGGCACCTTCCGTATGCCAGTTCTGCTGTGGATTCCAGCTTACCGGAGGCCAGCTTCTTCCTCCCGGAGCAATATCGTAATCACCTGTTTTGGTATTTTGTAACATTACTGCGTAATCCATTGACTTTGGCTCAAGGCCAATCCCTGCTCTTTTGGTGGTTTCCTGAATCAACAGCGCCAAAGTTCGCTGACGCTCACTTTGCCCGGCATATTGAAATTCCAGGTTCAGTTCCACTCTTTCCCCGTCAATGTCTTTATCGACCACCCCATCGTCGTTGGTGTCTTCCCAACCAGCTTCCTTAAGTAAGGCTTTAGCCTTTTCAATATCGTATGCAGGAGGCGCCAGATCAGAACGATAATATGATGCAGACGGATGGACAGGCACAGAAAAACGTACAGCTAAACCCCCATAAACAGTTTCGATGATCTGGTCAACATCAATGGCGTGGGCAAGAGCCTTACGCACTTTTTTATCCGCGAGTTTATCTTTCCTTCCATTGACAAACAGCATATAATAACCCAGGAATGGCGGCGTCTCAAAGTTGTAAATTTCATTCAGGAGAGAATCTTCCCGAAGCTCTTTAAAATCATTCGGGTCGATATTTGACATCGCATCAAGCTCCTCTGATTTTAGAGCTGCAATAGCTGTTACATTATCTACAATTGGTTTATAGATCAATTTATCCGGCTTGGCATTCAATGCAGGAAAATCATCAGCAAGTGCATCTCCCCACCAGTTATCTTTTTTCACCAGCACTACTTCTTTTCCGGTTTCCCAGCTTTCGAGGCGGTATGGTCCGCTACCGGAAATCCCGGTAACATCATGTGAGAACTTTGTAGAACTGAACTCATCAGCAAACTGCTGTATGGCTGGATTTTCCTTCGAAATGCCTTCCATTTTTTCCTGGTCCAGGAAGTCAGTCAATGGGATATCTTTCAGCGCATTTTGAGTATCATAAATGTGTGCTGGAATAAGAAACATCGTATTGGAAAGGATTTCAACGACATTATCGGTTTTCTCTGTATAAACAGTGAATTTCTTTGGATTATCTGCATCTACCTCAATATCCTTGATGATGGAAAGGTAAGGTTTCACCCTTTGGGTTGCCAGTTGCGGAACAAAAACTGTTTTGACCATAAAGACATAATCTTCACCGGTCACTGGAGAACCATCATCCCAGACAGCTTCCTCAAAGATCTCAAAGGTAAGGGCAAGGCTACCAGCCATAGGGCCATCGGTAACTTCCTTTTCTTCAGGCCATGATTTGGCTAGCTGAGGAATGAATTCAAGCGTTTTGGGCTCAATGGATAACAAATAGGAAAAAACCTGCAATTCTACTTCCGTTGCATAGGCAGTAGTTGAAAGCACAGGATTGAGCCTGTCAGGACTTTCATCGAGGCGCAAAATAACTTCATTGGTCGTTCTCGTCCAATTTACCGTCTCTTTATCATCCGGTGTACAGGAAGCCAGTATTATTAAACCGAGGAGGAGTAAATAGATACGTTTCATGGTTTTAGATTTTGATTTACGATTTTGAGTTATATGAACTCCCCCACCAAAGGTACCGGGAATCCAAATTATGATTGTATGGTTAAGTATTCACAAAATACTTTTAAAATTCAATTTGCGATTTTGATCATTTCAAAACTTCAAAGGTATTCACCTGGAATCCTGGTTTCAAAATGGTAGGCTCTCCTTTGAGACGCTTGCTGATAGCGATTTTTTCTTTGGGGGAGAATAACATAATGATCGGCTGTTCTTCATAGAACAGTTCCTGGAATTGTTTGTATAAAACTGCTCTTTCCGTTTCATCAAGCGTAGTACGGATAGAATCGATCAAAGCATCGGATTCGGCATCTCCGAATCCCCACCGATTAGACCCGTTTGGGGTATCACTACTGGTATGCCAAAATTGTTTGGGATCATCAGGAAGAGGATCAAGTCCGTAAGCTCTGGAAACCAGTTCAAAGTCCCTGTTGCTCAAATCCGCCGAAATTGCCCTGAACTCCTTAGATAAAATGTTAACTCTCACCTTCGCTTTACTGGCATTTTCCTGAAACATCAGGGACAATTTAGAACCAAACTCGGAAGATTGCGTGGTCAGGTAGCTGAGCTCCATATCAACTTTTTGACCATCGATCATTTTGTCAAAAACTCCATCATCATCACTATCCTGCCACCCTGCTTCTTCCAGCAAGGCAATAGCTTTATTTACATCGTATTCAATCAGAGGGAGATCTTTATGGTAATAGGGACGGATTTTCGGAAATGGTCCTACAAGTCTTTCGGCATAACCGTCGTATAACAATTCAATGACAGCATCAACGTCAATGAGATGGGCTAAAGCCCGACGAACCCTTTTATCATTTAGTTTAGGGTTTTTACCGTTTATTCCAATATAATAGACATTCGCAGACGTCGGTGTATGTAAGTCAAACTGTTCAAGGACGAATTTGTTGTCCGACAGTTCAGAAAAATCTTTGGAATCCAGTTGCCCGGCAGCATCCAGTTCACCGGCCTTGAGGGCTGTTACCGCTGTTTTTTGATCTTTTAAAATCCGGAAAACCACTTCGGAAGGATAGGCAATCAGACTTGAATTTTTATCGACAACCGCATCTGCCCACCAATTTTGTTTTCTCTTAAGCACGATCTTATTCCCTTCCTCCCAGGAATCCAATTCATAGGGACCTGCACCGACAATGAATTCTTTTTTTCTCGAAAAATCCGGACCATTAAATTGCTCTGCAAACCGGGATAATGCCAGATCGCTTTTCATCAACTTTTCCGCTTTTTCAGCATCAACCAGATCTGAAAGCTGATAGGAAGCCATTATCTTTTCAGGATCAAAGATATGCTCTGGCAGTACCACCATATTACTAATGGCGGGCTCTGCGAGGATGTACTTCTTATTTGCAATCACGGAAAATTTTCCTGGTTCGTCAGGATAAACAACAATGTCCCCGATAAAATCAAAATATCCCCGGTAAGGAGCAGAATTGACTTTAGGATTAAACATAGCTTTGAAAGAAAAGGCCACATCTTTTGCACTTACCGGCTTTCCGTCGGGCCAGTTAGCTTCCTCGCGAAGTTCATAAGTATAGCTGATCGTTCCATCCTCATGTTCCCCGACTTCCGGGGCACTTTTGACAAGCTGTGGAACCAGCTCAAGGCTGACCGGATCAAAAGTCATTAAACTCGCATGGATTTGCTCTATGACAGAACGACTGTAGGTATTGACAGTAGTCATCGGATTTAACCGATCCGGCTCATTGGCCAATCGAACATAAATGGGGTTTCCTTCGTTATTAAAGTTGATGACAGGTTCCTTGTCAACCGGATCCCCTGCACAAGAACTGAAAAGGTAGATAATGATAGCCAGGGGGAGCCAATACAAGTTTACTTTCATTAAACTGGAATTTTAATAAAGCTCTAAAATAGGGTTTTTTAAGCTAAATTCGTCCATTAGGGATTCAACAAAAAATAATTTATGCAAAAGAATGTATTGATCGCCGGAGGCAGCGGTTTGGTGGGCAAACGATTGAGTGAACTATTATCCCAAAAAGGATATCAGGTGAACTGGCTAAGCAGAAGCGCCAACAAGAGCGGTAAATTCCCGGCTTACCAATGGGATCTGAAAAATGGCTATATCGATGAGGAAGCCATTAAAAATGCCGAATACGTGATCAACCTGGCAGGAACACCCATCGCGGATAAACCCTGGAGTGACAAGCGAAAAAAAGAGATCATTGAGAGCCGTACCGAAAGTATCCGGTTATTAAATAAATATTTCAAACAGATAAAATATCCCAAGGTATATTGTTCTGCAACGGCCATCGGCATTTACGGAGACCGTGGAAATGAGTTGATAGATGAAACAGCTCCTCCGGGAACCAAAGGATTCCTGCCTGAGAGTTGCATAGCCTGGGAAAAAGCCTACCATGAAGTCAATTCACCTGATTTGAGAAGCGTGGCCCTTAGAGTTGGAATTGTGCTGTCAGCAAAAGGCGGTGCCCTGGAAAAACTCACTATGCCCTTCAAATTTTTTGTAGGTGGATGGCTCGGTTCCGGAAAACAATGGTACTCCTGGATTCATATTGACGATATGTGCAGAATGTTCATTCATGCTATTGAAAATGACAACATGAGTGGCATTTACAATGCAGTAGCTCCAAACCCCGTAACTAATAAAACCCTGGTTCAGATGATCAAAAATGTGCTTGGAAAACCAGCTGTAATGGCTCCTGTCCCTGAATTTGGCCTCCGGCTGATGATGGGCGAAATGGCCGATATGGTGCTGGATAGTGCTAAGATATCCTCAAAAAAGGTGGAAGATGCAGGGTTTACCTTTGAATTTCCGGAATTGGAAGGAGCGCTAGGGGATTTGTTGGGGTAAGGGTTTGAAATCGTTTGACATTGTTTGACATTGTTTGATGTGGTTTTAGATACTTTTAACCAAGTAAGCGGACAAAATTAGTTTTGATCAAAATACTTTATTCAATCAAGAAGGCGCTGAGAGCTGTTACGCGGAGAAAAATAAACAAAACTGCCGTCATCTGCGGTATAGCCTAATGGTTCGCTTCAGGAAAACATTTGATTTAAAGTAGTTCTGTCCGCGTACTCATATCAAACAACTTCAAATGGAGCAGCGCGACATCCCGGGCACCAAGTGCCGGGGCAGTGAGCATGGCGAGCATCCCCATTTTTCATTCAATCTTCGTATCTTTACCGTATGAACTTCTCATCAAAATTAATAGAAGAAGCAGTAGAGGCATTTGCCAGTCTGCCGGGTATCGGAAAAAAAACGGCATTGCGACTCGTTCTCCATCTCATCAAGCAGGATGTGGAGAAAAGTGAGGATTTTGCCAACGCCATTCTGAACATGCGAAAAAACATAAAAACCTGTCAGCAATGTCACAATATTTCCGATGATGAGGTCTGCAGTATTTGCACCAACAAGCACCGCGATCGCTCCGTAATCTGTGTAGTAGAAAACATTCGTGACCTAATGGCTATAGAAGATACGGGGCAGTTCCGTGGTTTGTATCATGTTCTGGGAGGCGTTATTTCCCCGATTGAAGGTGTAAGCCCCTTCGACCTTACCATTGACGGTCTTTTGGAACGGATAGACAAAGGTGAGGTAAAAGAAATCATCATGGCCATCAGCCCTACGATTGAGGGAGATACCACCATTTTTTATATCTCCAAACAACTCAAAGAAAAGGATGTCACGATCAGCACCATTGCCAGAGGCGTTTCCTTTGGCGGGGAATTGGAGTATGCGGATGAATTGACCTTAGGTCGATCTATTTTGACAAGGACGACTTATCAGGCTGAGTAATTCTGTTCCAATTAAAATAGCTTTCCTATAACTTCGAAATTGGACATTCGAAATTCATAATTCGATATTCTGTTTAGAGGTTTTTGAAATTAAAGATTAGTTATACAGAACCGCAGAATAACGAATATCCAATACCCAATTTAGAAGTTTTTGAGAAAATTTTCCCTCCGGCTAGATATTTACGTCCGCCACATGACCGCGGGCACGAACGATCTTCACAAACCATAGAATTAGCAATCCAATCAGGAAGAATACTCCCAGCACCAAGACACTTGTGCGCATGCTGCCGGTCATATTGGTTACAAATCCGAAGGCAAAGGTTCCAAAGATGATAGCTACTTTATCCACCACTTCGTAAAAACTGAAAAAGGAAGCGGTGTCTTCCAGGTCTTCAGGAAGCAATTTGGCATAGGTAGATCTGGAAAGAGATTGGATTCCTCCCATAACAACACCTACTCCGGCGGCCAGAGCATAAAAATCCAATTTCCCAGTTACTAAATATGCAAGAAAACAGATAACGATCCAGATAACCAACATTACCATTATGGAAAGTTTATTTCCCTTTACCTCTGATATCCGGGCAAACAGGTAAGCCCCGCCGATGGCTACTATTTGTAAAATAAGCACTACAATAATCAACTCACTGGTTTCAAAATTGAGTTCCTGCTTTGCAAACAAGGAAGCCAGGTATAATACGGTCTGAACCCCTGCATTGTAGAAGAAAAAGGCAGCAAGGAATATTTTCATCTGCTTCTGATACTGAATAAACTTCCACACTTTCGCCAACTCCATAAACCCTCTTGAGATCAACCCCTTCGTTTTTTCTTTAATATCCTTTGGCAATCTTTTAAAAGGGATGATGGCAAATCCTATCCACCAGAGTCCTACCATGATAAAGGATATCCTAACCGCCATAGTGCCAGCCTCCTGCAAACCGAACCATTCCGGCTTTTGAATGATGACCAGATTGGTAATCAACAACAATACGCTTCCGATATAGCCATAGGTAAACCCTCTGGCGCTTACCCGGTCGTACATATCTTCTGAAGCGATTTGAGGTAAATAGGAATTATAGAACACCTGCCCTCCGGCGAAACCGACCATTCCCAATACAAAACCCAAAACCCCAATATACACCTGGGAAGTATCCCGAAACCAAAACAAAGAGATACAGGCGATGGACCCGAGGATGGTGAAGAATCGCATAAAAACCATCTTCTTGCCACCGTAATCCGCTATCCCGGAAAGGATGGGCGAGAGAATGGCTATGAGTACGTATGCCGCTGAAATGGAATAAGCATATAAGGCGTTATTTGACATTTCAATACCTAAAAACCTCACCTCAGCAGCTGTTACTTCAGTAAAATAAGTAGGGAAAATAGCTACGGTAATGACCAGGGCAAAGGCACTGTTGGCCCAATCAAAGAAAGCCCAGCCATTGATAATTTTACGATCGTTGAGGCTTATGGAAGAAAGGTTTTGCGTTTCGGTGTCCATTGAAGTGGTTTGATATATTTTTTGCAAGATAGGTAAAATATATGGTTACTTACAACCGCATTTTTCCCGACATTCTTCCAAAGTTTCAAATGGCACCACTCCGTTACAACCTCCCCAAATAAAAGTTTTACAGGTTTTTTCTTCCTGATCATAATAATACTTCCTGAAAGCAGCTTTACAAGGACCCGCCTCGGGTTTGAGCATACAGGCCGGATCTAACTTCGCTTCATTGTTTTGTGCATTTTTTCGGTTACAAGCACCAAAAATCACTCCACCAGCAAGGACCGCAACCACTAAAATCAGCTTTAAAAAATTATTCATAGGTTTGTTTTTTCAAGTATCTTTTATGCACAGTGGATATACTCTGCTACCACTTTCTCCATTGCCTCCTTATTATTTGTCAACTGTTCCTGAAGTTTTTTATCGTCAAATCCTTTCAATTGCCTGATGAACCGATCAATGGTTCCTTTTGGAAAAATGTTATTCTCCTCAAAAGCTTCCCGGTGCTTTTCCAAAGATTCCGCAGAATCCCAGCAAGACTCCGGTAAATGCTTCAGGCGCTCGAGAAGGGCTTTGTGATCATCGTCAAAAATGTTCCCGCTCACATAGAGCTCTTCCGCTCTTTTCAAACTACTGTTTTCCAGAATACCTCTCTTGGCTGCAACGATCATTCCGGCGAGTAAATGATAGAGATCAGCAGATCCGTCCGGTGCGCGAAATTCAACCGTTTGTTTGCCCGGAATATATGGAATATCCCCTATTTGCTGTGGATTGGCATCCTTGATCATATTGGTTTCAGCAACCCAGCCGAGGGGTACCCGTACCAGAACCGAACGATTGGTATCTCCCCAACAGACCATGGTCGGGGCTTCCTGGTTAGGAACAAGGCGCAGATAAGAAGTCGGGATGGTATTTCCGAATGCAGTCAGTGGGGAAGCCAGTTCCAACAGTCCTGCGATCATTTTTTTGGCAACAGCACTCAATTGATAATCATCGACCATGCAATTCTCACCGTCTTTCTCGAGCATCATATGGATATGCAAACCGCTTCCTGCTTTCCCAACGGTAATCTTTGGAGCAAAACTCACCTGGACATTATGTTTTTGTCCCACCATGCGCAGTATCCATTTAGCGATGATCAGTTGATCCACCGCATCTTCCGCTTCCACCGGCATGAATTCGATCTCATGTTGTTCGAAATCCAGGGTCTCCGTTGAAAAATCTCCGACTTCCGAATGACCGTATTTGATCTTTCCTCCCGCCTGGGCAATTAGTCGCATGGCTTCGATCCTCAGAGATTCCCAATTGGAAAACGGAGCCGAACTATGGTACCCTTTTTGGTTCCGTGCCGGGTACAAGTCATTTCCAATACTGGAAACGTAATATTCCAGCTCACCCATGGCTTTAAAGGTATAATTGGTTGAACGCTTAAAATCTTCATGGGCTTTTTTGAGAATATATTCCGGTGCAGATTCAAGGGGGTTACCTTCCTGGGTGTAAAAGGAGCACAAAATATTGAGTGTGGGAATTTCCGAAAAAGGATCCAGGAAGGCGGTTTTATATCTTGGAATGACGTATAAATCACTCCCCCCGGCATCAATAAATGAAAAAAGGCTTGACCCGTCGACCCGCTCTCCCGTTGAAAGAATGGAATCCAGGTAATCTTTACTGGTGATGACAAAGTTGAGGGTTTTTAATTTCCCGTCTTCCCCGACATACCTGAAATTCAGCAGCTCAATGCCGTTTTCATCAATAAACTTAATGATGTCGTGTTTGGTAAATTCAGCCGCCGGCTTCTTTAGGAATTGCACAAGGGGGTTCGGGTTCAGCAATACTTCTCTTTCCTGCATAAAGCTAAACTTTTGGTGTTATTTAGTAATGGCTATTAGGCCTCAAACCTAAGAAAAAGGAGGGACAAATACGAGGTAGAACCGAAGAATTTCCTACCGCGGTTCTGCCGTTACGTGTGGGTACTTTTCAATAAAGTCCTCTTTATTGTCGGGGATCTTTCACAGGAAGGTGGTCGGAGATGGACATAATAAGTAAAGCCGATAACCCTTACAGGTGTTATCGGCTTTCTTTACATCCCCTTTCAATATTTTAAAAAACCGCCGGGAAACTAAAAAATCGAATGTCAGTACCCGGCGGTTGTGTTATGCTTTGAATTAATACCTAATTTCTTTTGAGTTGAATTTTAACTCTCGAATATAGTTACAAAGTTAAGCCACCACAGGGTACACAAGGGTACCAACATGGGTACATGAGCGTACCATTTCCGGTAAAAACCGGCATTTTTGGGTGAAAAACCTGATTTTTTCAGAATTCCCCTGTTTTTTATAAACACAAAGTTAAATGCCTTTCCATTTAAATAAAAGGGTATAAATACTGCTTTTAACAAACGTATTTATACCTGTCTTTTGAGGTTTACTGTCGGATTTTGTCATACATATCTTTGGTCTTCCGTGAAGGATTCACCTCTAACTCTTTTCGTAATATAGACCGGCATTTTTGGTATTGTTTGACCGCCTTATCCCTCATGCCTAATTTTTCATAACTAAACATCAGCAACCGATGAGCTTCCTCAAGGCAATCATCTTTTTCCAGCATTTTTTGGCAAAGCTGGATAGTCTGGGTGAATCGCTGTTTTTCTACCGAAAGTAAACTTAGTTTACTCAGGATCGCCAGATAGGTTTCAATAAGGTTTTCACGGATGGGGTCTGTCCATTCATCAAATAACATATCATCCAGAAAATCTCCCTTGTACAGTGCAATTGCTCTGTGGTAAAAAGCCTGTACTTTATCTACGCCTTCTGCTTGTTCGATATTTTGACCTCGCAACCATAACTTCCTGAAATTACTGACATCGGAATCAATTCTCAGCATAGTATTAAAAAAGTACCGGTCATCCTGAAAAAGGATGTATTCTTTGCTATCGTCGATCTCCTGAATGCCTTTCCTGATCTGGTATAGGGTTACGTTCAGACAATTCCTTGCACTATCCGTTGTAGAATAGGGCCAAAAGAGGTCGAGCAGCACCTCTTTTCTAACCGGCCGACTGTGGTGGTAAATAAGATAAGATAAAATACTCCTTGCTTTTTTTCCCAACCGTTTCGTCATTTGTTCTCCATTGATCCGAATGGAGAAATTGCCGAAGAAACCGGCATCCAGATCCGGGACGGAAGGAGCCTTACTTTCGGGTTTTGCCTCGATTGTTGCAAGCGAAAAAGAATGAACCTTTCGACGTACGAATGGTCGGTCAGAGGTGTGGAATTCCTTAAAAACCCTGTACTTTAGTCTCCTGAAAAACCTTGTGACCTTTAGTATCCAATTGGGAACCTGGTCTTCATCGTGCCACTCGCCTTCCAGAGCATCGGCAATGCTGTTCAATCTGTATATCAAATCGTCAGGATTGGAAGGCCAGGTGAGTACATCCGTAGCTCCGTGTCTAAAGGCTGTGATAATGGATTGATGAGAGGTGTTTTCATAAACGATTAAAACAGGCACGGTTGGATAATCCTGTCTTATCTGGATGAGTTTATAGATCCCGTGGTTCCCCTTTTTGATTTGAGAAATAACAATTAAGGAACATTTCAGGGATTCCTTTGAAAAAAGGATTTCATCCTCATAAGATAATCTTACAAGTTCAAAATAGGATCCTAAAACCCTACTGATCTCAGATTGCCTATTGCTGGTATCCTCCAACAACAATACCGTGGGGTTAAACATAATATTTCGGTTTTCGGTGGTTTTCTTACAAGGTTTTTTATTAAAATAGCATACAACTATATAGCCAATGGAAAAAAAACTTCCATTTAATGCTTTTTGCCCTTGCAGGAGTAAGTACTCCTTCCTGTTTTCTCATAGAGTACTTAAATAATTCTGTTAATTGCGTAAAACCCTCCGTGATTATTGCTCCAACTGGTGTTGCTGGGAATGGATTAGACTTGTTTGGTTTTAGTGGGAACGAATAATATTCAGAACAACAACTTCCCTGGGAGGGGATTTTCATCAACAATTGTACTTTAACAGTAACACCTGTTGATCGATGTTCAATAATTCTGAAAAAAATTTAATCGCCTTTATTTTTTAAACCGTTCTTGCAGAGTTGGTTATCAATAAAATTACACCTTTTTTTATTCAATATCAATTTTACAACTGGTATTCGTGGAATTATCCTTCTAAAACCCGGCTTATCAACCCTCGATTATGAAAGTAGAAAAACTTTATCTCCGTACAATTTAGACTGACCTTTGGCCATTGGCTGGAAATATACCCGAACCCTGTAAAGGTCCCTTTCCAGAAAATCAGGAACGATAGGAATGCTTAATTTGCCTTGTTCCACAGCCAGAAAATCAGTGACCTCGCCAATGAACAATTGCTTAAAACTGCGAAGGGATTTCACAAAAACCCTGGCGCTATACGGTATTGCTTTTTCCTCACCTGTTCTAAGTACGGGAATTTTAAAAGCTACAGCGGAGAAGTCTGTCTTTTTGATGCTTTTGATTTTTGATTGACCATCCTTAGTGACAAAATTAATTCCTGAGATTCCATTTCCGGGTTCGGGTTCCTGGCCCTGAGAGACCCCTTCAACTTCCATCTCTAAATTGTCTATTTCAAAACCCTGATCTTCACTTTCTTCCATAATGATTTCAGGGATCTGCGATTGAATGAACTCTTTGATTTTTATTTCATTAAAATTTTTGAAGTTCTCCGTTGCTTCTGACAATTCATTTTTGACAACCCACACTCCTGAATCAGGATAATGGGTAATACTGAATTTATCCCGGAAAGGCCTTTGACCTCCATTTGTCGGAGCCCTTGATTCAACCACTTTTTTCTTAATTTTCTTAGATGGTTCTTTTTTGACGGTCGCCTTTGGGGTTACATCCATAACCGGAACATGTTCATCAATCTTTTTAAGCGTTCCGATAAAAGCATTCATTTCCGATTTTTTGGCAAAAAACCTGCTCCGGGCGATTTCCTGGTTATTTCCACCCTTGATGATAAAAAAGTGGCCGTCCTCCCGGCTTTCCTTTTTTACCAGATGTTTGGGAACCACCACGTTTTTGATTACAGATTTAATGGCATTATCCCTGCTTTTTTTACCCCGGTAAGCCTGGCTGTAAACCATAACTTTTCCGTCCTCATCATTGAAATGGAAATAAAAAAGTTTGCTTTCCACATCTTTGAAAACTTCGAACCCAAATTTCCCGGATTGTGAAAGACGAGATAAGTCATATTTGTCCTTCATGATATATAGTTTGACCTCCGTATTATCAGAGGATGTTTAACATATAAATTCATCCCGGCACTATCTCATTTCAAGATAAATGGAATGAACATTTGCCTCAATTTCTCATTCTCATGCATGAGACTGTCTCATTCCCGAAATAAACTCCGGAAATGAGACAATCAAAAGGTTCAATGGTTAATACTATTGAAAATTTCTGTTTCCATAATATTAATCTTCGAAGAAGTGAATTGGCTTGGAGAATTCAACCCAACCAACTACTGGATGACGGTTGTCTGGTGCTTTTGGAGGAGTTTTTTTAGAAACTAATTGAATAATTACAAACAATTTATAAAGTCCCTCGTCATCTCTGCCAACAGTTCTGTCCGGAACTTTCATTGACACGTCATAAGTATGATAACGATCTACTACAAAAGGCACATACTTTACTCTGTGCTTAACAGGCAATTCATATTCTCCTTTACCAATCTTTTCCATGAGAATTTCACACCGCCATTGCAGGTCATCACTCATAAGATCGATTGCAGGACCTTTTTGGGTCCACTTCAAATTTACCTGCCAATCCTGATCAGTAGAAATATGGGTAGGTGGATTAGACTTTACACCTTTCCAAAAATCGTCATCCCTGTCTGCCGGAATAAATTCTTCAACATTAGCGGTTGCATAACCTTCTAACATAAATTCATTTCCAAACAATCCTTCTTCAAAATGAATTCTTTCTGCCATGATATAAGTTTTTAAATTTCACCTTTTTCGGTTACAGGTTCTCTGGAGTTATTGGTACTCGCAAACCGAACTAAGGTCATAAAAGTGTTTTTCACAAAAAATCTTTAAGAACCTGGAAGCAAAGAAAAAGGAGGAGAATTAAATGGCGCTTAATATGTAATTAAGTGGCAATTAAAGGTTGGTTAAAACCCATTAAAATCCGTTTTTTTTACATTCTGTTGAAAAAACTACTGAAACGAAAACCAACCTTGCCCAGGAAATATCAGGGAAGATATCTGAATTGGTAAAGCCATTCCGAATCAAAATGGGAAATGAATAATCCTAACTGAGCCCGCCTTAATTTATTTTTTCTTTTTCACTGATAAAAAAACACCGCGTCCCGATCAAATACTGCGCCACCAGGTAGGTCAGCATTATCCATACCCTGCCGTTAGGGATGCTGATCCCCTGGGGGTTGAATTTGTTGATCGCGATCATACTATCCGACAGGATAAAAAGTAATACTCCGACAAACAGCCAGGTGAAATGACTTGCAGTTACCTGCCCGTGCAAACTTGCAGCTCCGGCGGCCATAGCCACTATCGCAAAGCTGTAAACCGTCACAGGAATTTTCAGATCTGCCGGGATGCCGGACCATAAAAAGGAAATGATGCCCAGCCAAAAGGCGAGGAAAAACACCAACACCCAGGGCTTTCTTCTGATCAAACCTGTTTTATCCGATTTGAACTTCAGAAAACCGACCAGATAGGAAACCTGCGCCAATAAAAAACTTCCGAGACCAAAAAGGAAAAAATTGGGTCCTTTATCCACAAACATCAGAAAAGTATCTCCACCTATGGAGAAGATGAGCCCCAACAGGATAAAGCGGGAAAAAGGAGTGGAATTATGTCTGGTATTTAACCAGAACCAAACCGAAAGCAAGGTGAGCAACAATGGCTTGCTCAAATAGATCAACCATTCGTTTTCAGTGCCTGTAGCATAAATGTGAACAATGGAGAATAAAAGATAAGCCCAAATGAGTGGTTGGTAATTGTAGCCGGAAGTTTGATGCATGTCAATAGGTTTTTCGGCTACAATATAAACAGTTGGGAGAAGAATGGAAAATGGAAGGTTGTAAACAATCGCTCCGACAAAGCCTGCCCCGTGCACAAAGTGTCGGGGGCAACACCTGTGCTCTTCTACAGCCCAGGCAAAGGTGTCGCCTTGAAATATTAAATCAATAAACAAAAGTAATTAGTGAAATCGCGGCACTCATCTTGTTCCCTTGTTCCCTTAACATCATTATCTTTTATCCGCATCTTCATCCATGTCGAAAATGGTATCGGAACTATTGCGTTCCACACCACCACCTTTTTCGATACGGTCCATGAAGTTGATGGAATAATCCCAGAATTCTTCGAAAACAGGTTTGAGTTTTTTGCTAACATTCTGCAAATGCTCTGGCATCTCCTCGAGAAAATCGTACGTTATGGATTCTTTTTTGGTCTGTTCATCAATGATGTGGGAGCGATTGCCAAAAAGCACCAATACACTAAAAAGGGAAATCAGGAGAACAGCCATAACTCCACCACCAGCCAACTGGTTGACAATATTAACATTTCCTGTTTTCAGGATTCCTTCCAGGCTATTGGCCAGGATTCTGATCAACAACCAGGTCAGGCCAAAAACTACCAGGGTCCCGGCGATGAACATAAGGCCATGGGTATAATTAAAGGCCGACTCCAGAAAATCGGTCATCATAGGGCCAAACTTAGCTGCAGCAATAATCCCAAAAACAATGGATATTAAGGTAAATACGGTTTTAATGATACCTTTGGAAAAACCAAGGTAAAAACCATATGCTGCAAAGATCAAACAAATTATATCTATTACCATACCCTCAAAATTAAGCCATAACATGGCAATTTTATCACAATTTAAGATGTTATGTTACAGATTATCGACGAAATGAGGCTTTGAATTGTTGATTTTGACTGGTGAATTGTAGATTTGTGTTAAACCTATACTTATCAAAAACCGTTAAAAACAGACTTATGAAATTGATTTATTCCCTATTCGCTTTCCTGATGCTGGCCGGAGTTTCCTTTGGCCAGGAGACAACCACCCCCAAAGTTTTTGTCCTTGGGGAACAAGAAAAATCATACGAATACCTCAACCAGACCTATAGTCAGACCCTGTTGGAAGCTTCAGATAATAATATCCAGGAAGCCTTCAATCAATGGGTAAATATGATGGAGGCCATGGACAAGTATGCCGAGAAAATCAAATTCGATCTCAAAGGTGTACGTGTGTGGCTACACGTATTTTGGGCAGAAGACGGGACTATTGACCACATTGGATATTTGCTGAGGCCGGATTCACGCAATGCCAACCCGGCAGAACTGAATGCATTTTTCTCCACTTTTATGAAAAAATATAAGTTCCCGGTAAAAAGCGAAAAAAAATTCAATCATTATACCGGGGCAACTTTCCCTACTTTCATCCAACGAGCTAATTAATTTCCAAATCTTATACGCCAAAACAAAAAGTAGCCAAAATGACCGTTTTTCGGTCTTTTGGCTATTTTTTTTTGTTCCTGCAAAAGGGTTAATTTTGTTTAATTACAAATAACAGAAACATCTGCAAATGATTAAAATACTCGCAAATGACGGCATCCACCCTGATGGAAAAATGCTGCTCGAAGAAGCTGGCTACCAGGTTGATACCGAAAAAGTAGCCCAGGAAGACCTTATGGATGCTCTTCCTAACTATGATGCCATCATCGTAAGAAGTGCCACCAAAGTCCGCAAAGATCTGATCGACGCTTGCCCTAAACTTAAGGTCATAGCGCGTGCAGGAGTCGGGCTTGACAATATCGACCACGTTTATGCACGTGAAAAGGGACTCGTTGTGATCAACACCCCCGCTGCCTCCAGCGAATCGGTTGCCGAACTTGCGTTCGGACATATGTTTTCCCTTGCACGTCAACTTCAGAATGCCAACTGGGAAATGCGTAACCTTGAGGAAGGCAAATTCAAAAAATTAAAAAAACAGTACTCATCCGGTTTCCAGCTTAGAGGGAAAACACTCGGTATCATTGGCTTTGGTCGTATCGGGATAGAAACTGCCAGAATTGGCCTGGGGCTCGGAATGAAAGTATTACCTTACGATATTATTCCTGATTTAAAAGTAGATGTAGATGTGAGCATTTATCAAAGCGAAGAGGCCAGTCTGACCATTAAACTGAAATCTGTTGAGATGGATGAGTTACTCGCCAAAAGTGACTTTATCAGTATTCACATTCCTTCAAGCGACAGCCCTGTAATTGGCAAAGCTGAAATAGAAAAACTGAAAAAAGGAGTAATCCTCGTCAATACGGCACGTGGTAACATGATTGATGAAGAAGCTTTGCTCGAAGGATTGGAAAGCGGAAAAATCGGTGGAGCTGCACTGGATGTTTTCGTCAATGAGCCTAATCCTAATGAGGCTATTCTCAAACATCCAAGAATTTCCCTCAGTCCACACATCGGAGGTTCAACGGTGGAAGCACAAACGAATATAGGCCTGGAGTTGGCAGACAAGATCATTGCCCACTTCGGACATTAAATTCCTGTTGCTGGTTACTGGTTACAAGTTGCTCGTTTAAAAAAAATTACCAGCAACTTGAAACCTGTAACTTGCAACCAGCATCTAAATCCTGTCATGAATTTCAATTGGATGTTCAATCAGTTGCTTAGTGATCAACTGAATCCTCAGAATTTTATACTGATCCAGTTCAAAAGTCCTTAATTCCTTATCACCGGATACTTTCAATACCCCCACTTTCCTCAAAGCATCAATCTGCTCCTGAAGTTGCAAAGGTGGTAAATTTGTTTCTTGTTGAAGTTGGAAAAAACTTGCGGTAGCGTTCGATTTTAAAAATCTGACAATTGGAATGCTCCTTTCGTGACTGATGATTTCCAGATTCTCGATGGCCTGGCTTAGCCGGGCTAAACTCCTCTTGATAGTGTTATTAGTGTACATAAGTTTAAAAATTACAAACTGGTGTTTCAAATTTACTGGCCGGCAACAGAGTCATGTTGCCCTAAATACGTGTCCTATGAAATTGCTCGAAAGCTGATACTCGCATGAGGAAATCCAAAACTCATGCTTTTGATAGGTATTACGGACAAATCCAAAGAGGGTTGCAAAATTTAAAAAAAAATTATCCACAACCGTAAAAAAGTCGAAATCAGACTGGCAAAATTATTTACTAAAACCAGCTGATTGGTTACAGGTTTCGAGCTTCAGCTGACCAGACTTGGTCTCCTACCTAAAAGTCAGGTTTCTAAAATCTTCATTATTTTCATTTACCGGAACATATTTACTAAATTTGTTGTCCACATTACCTTTAACCATCAATGGCAAAAACTCCCAGCACCAAGCTTTACGACCTGGTTCAGTCCCTTTCTGGATCTGAAAAAAGGTATTTCAAACTCTATGTAAATGAACATGGAAAGGTCACCAGTAAATACATGCAGTTATTCGAAGCACTGGAAGGGATGGAAACATTTGACGAGGAAAAACTAAAAAATACAGTCTACGGAAATGAAGTTATCGAAAGCCGGAAATATTCAGAACTCAAAGCCTACCTCTATGATCTCATCCTCAAATGCCTTCAGTCCTATGATGAAAAAAGGTCAGTGGATTACAAATTAAAAGGCATCCTTAAAAGTATTCACTCCCTCTACCGGCGTTCCCATTTTGATGATTGCCTTCAACTCATACAAAAGGCCATGAAACCTGCGATCAAATATGAAAAGTTCAAGGTGATCCTGGAACTGCAGGACTGGAAAAAACAGGTTTATTACGCCAGAGCTGATATCGGCTCTTTGGATAAGGAACTCAAATCCATCAATCAGATGGAAAGTAAAACCATTGCCCAATTGCAAAACCTGCTGGAATACAAGGAGATCTTTTTCCAATTACTCATTCATCTCAGAAAAAATCCATCAGGAACAATGACCAATGATTCCGGCGGTATAGAGGATGTCATCAATCATCCCCTTCTTGAGGATGAACACAAAGCACTTTCCCACCAGGCGCTGGTAACCTTCCACAGGATTCAAACCATTTACAAATTTTCGAGGGGCGCTTTTGTAGACTTTTTTAAAGAAAGCAGGCAATTGATCCGGATCATGGAATCGGAACCTCATTTCTTAAAAGAGGATCTTTCGGAATATATTTCCGCATTGAGCAATTATGCAATCAGCAGTTCGCTGGTAAAGGCCTATGACCAAACCTTCGAATGCCTTGAAAAACTCAGGGCTCTTAAGCCAATCACCAATGATGACGCCACCAAGATTCACAGGCAGTATTACACCCTCAAATTCCATATGTGCATTATTTCAGGAGAGTTTGATGAAGGGGTGAATGCCCTGGAGGAACACCTGCTAAAAATAGACAAATTTGACAAGCAGCTCTTCGAAAAAGATAGTTTCCTGTTCCAGTATTTTTACATTTATTTCGGAGCGGGTGATTATGACAAAGCCCTGGAATACCTCAATCGCTGGCTCAACCTCCCCAAACGCGTAGAGCGGCAAGATATGTGGATTACCTCCAGGCTGGTCAACCTGATTCTCCATTTTGAAATGGGCAATACCTTATTACTTGAATCACTGATCAGATCAACCTACCGATACCTAAGTAAAAGTGATAGCCTGTCACCTTATGAAAATAAGGTGCTCAGCTTTTTCAGAGAGTCCCTTAAATTTCAGGACAAATCCCAGCAAAAGAAAGCCTTATTAGAATTGAAAACAGAATTGGGAAAGGAAGAATACCAAAACATGCGGCCACGACTATTTAACGTCGAGGCCTGGTTTGAAGCAAAAATCCAAAATAAATCGTTCAGTGAAATTATTAAGGAACAATTTTCAAAGGAAAAGAGCGCGTTCGATCCTGATTAAGATCAATTGACTTATTTTCTTACGATGAATTTCCTGGGGCTACCGTCGTGTGCACCATTGCCGGCAGGATTGGCAGCGCGGATATCCACTTCAATCCACTTGGTGGCAAATGGGCTTAACAGGTTTCCTGTGAATTTATTTCCTCCCTTCACAGCCTTTTGCTCCTTCTCTGTCAGAGCAGTTACTTTTTGGGCAAATTGTTTTAAATTGAGTTGCTTATTTTTCATACCTCAGGATTAATTTATTGAAAAGGCTTTTTTCAAATTTACCTTAATAATTAGGTAATGCAAAACATAAAAATCGAAAAAGTCAGGTCGCTGACGGTCATTTTAGCCATTTTGAGTATTCAAAGGAATACAGGTAACCATGGCCTTTCCCTTCTCCTTCACAAGAAATAATCAGCTGCCCGTCTTTACCAAAACAGATTCCTTCTGTTTGTTGTTCAAAGGCCAGGTTAACCCTGACAGCATCTCCAGACAGGAAGTTATTCCCGGGGATACTGTCAATTAGCCATACAAAAGGTTTATTATGGTATTTTCCCAATTTTTGATAAACATTGTAACCAAGCAAGGCCAATACACCTGATTGAGCATCGTAATCCGCTGCCGTAATCAACCCTTCTGTATCAAATTCTGCCTTCAGAGTAGCTTCATATTTCCCTTCAGACTTAGGCAAACTGTACAGTCGGCATCTTTTGTTTACGTGGTTTTTGGAAAAAAGGTACAAACTATCCCCAACAGCAATCATAGCTTCACAATCAAAATTGTGATTATAAGCCCCGGAGTCAAAACTCGTCTGATCCGGATAATGAAATTCAATTTTGGAAGCAGTGACGGAAGCGGTATCTGACTGAAGAAACCGATGTGGCAATTTATAAATGGTCAAATCTTTTCGTTTGCCCTTGTTGTTGCCAAAATCTCCGATATAAAGAAATGTGCTGTCATAAGCCAATTCCTCCCAATCACGTGCATCTGCATTACCCACCTCAACTATTTGCATCACCTGGGGATCAGTTGAACTGACCTGAAAAAGCTCTGGTCCTCCCCCACTATCATTATGGGTCCAGATTCCATGGAGGGAATAAAACAGCCCTGAACTCTCATCCACTTCAGCAGGAAATGCTGTCATGACCTGTAAACTATCCTCAACGGGATAAACTGCTGTTTGTAGCTGTTCTTCAGATTTTTTTGGAGAACAATAAAAAAAGGTAATAACTATCCCGGCAAGGATAGCGATGGTAATTTGTTTTCTCATGGTGCAAAAATAAAACTTTCCGGATGCAAAGGGCATCCGGAAAGTTAAATTCCCCCGGAAAAACAAAAATCAGGCTAACTCTCCCCCGCAACTCGACCCCGCACCAGCTGTACATCCGTAACAATGCTGATTCAAAATTATACTACGGTTGAGTATGGCATCAACATCAAAATCGCTAATATGCTGTGATTTTTTTGTAGCAACTTTTAACTCAAGCATCTGATTGAAATCGCAATCATATATATATCCATCCCAACTTACCGACACCATATTTCTGCACATAACTCCGGCAACGGTTGCCGGATTAAAGGCTTCGGACAAGGTCTCCATATACGATTCATAATTGTCAGATTCGAGCAGATATTCCAGAAAGCGACTGATCGGAAGGTTTGTTATAGCAAACAAACTATTGAAAACAATCCCATACCGGCGATCGAGCTGACGCTTAAACTCCGGTTCAAGCGTCTCCTGCCCGTCTGGAAGAAAAGCCCCCGTTGGATTGTAAACCAAATCCAAAACGAGCCCGGTACCTTCTTTACCATATCCAACAGCATTGAGCATCTCCAGGGCCTTGATGGAATCTTCAAAAACTCCGTCTCCTCTTTGGCTATCGGTCCTGTTTTTACTAAAGTATGGTAGCGAAGAAATAATATGAACCTGGTTATCCCTAAAAAACTCAGGAAGATTATGATACTTTTTATTGGAGAGGATAACCGTCAGATTACAACGGTTCATTACCTTTTTTCCCAACTTGCGGCATTCCTGTACAAACCATTTGAAATGAGGATGTAATTCAGGAGCTCCCCCGGTAATATCAACGGTAGTAATTCCGGGAGTATTTTTAATGATGTCCAGACAAATCTCAAGATTCGCTTTGGACATATTTTCCCGGATCTTGTCCGGACCTGCATCCACATGACAGTGGCGGCATACCTGATTACAGAGTTTACCAATATTGAGCTGGAAAACATCAATTCCAACGGGCTTAAGCGGAAATTCCCCCATAGCTTTTAACCTCGAAGTGAAGGAAGGAATATCCACCTGAATCTCTTGTTCTTTACCATTCAGTACCTGAAGTTGATAAAAGGTATCTGCCAGGTTACTCTTTCGATAACTGAGTGATTTTATTCTTTGTTTTTCTACCATTTGAACTGGTTGCTGGTTACTGGTTACTGGTTGCTGGTTGCTGGTTTTCTATGAGCCATAAGCCGTGGGTCGTAAACCGTAGACCGTTGGCCGTGAGCCGTAATCTCTTACATCATGGTTTTTTTAACCTGGTTCATCATTTGAACACTAAATACCAAAGAGGCACCACTTCTGATGGCAGCTGCCACGTGCACGGCTTCCATCATTTGCTCTTCATCTGCTCCCTTTTTCATACTGTCAGCCGTATAGGCATCGATACAGTACGGACACTGCACTGTATGAGCCACAGCCAGCGCGATCAGTGCTTTTTCCCTTGCGGTCAGTGCACCTTCTTTAAAAACTTCACCATAATAGTCAAAAAACTTACGTCCCATTTCTTCCTGAAACTCCGTGATATTACCGAATTTTTTAAGATCCGCGGGATCGAAGTAGCTATCTTGTGCCATGATATTTGTTTGGTTTTGAAAAAGAAGTTGTTTAAAAACAAAAGTAATACAATTAATGTTTTTGAAAGTCTCTTGGCCGACAAGATAAATACTTTTTGTTTCACGAACACTGAGTGTCGAGTTGTGATTAGTTTCTGAAAAAATCGTGACTTTCTTATTTTTACATAAAAAACAGTACGCCATGATCAAGAAAATCATCCTCGGTATCTTCATCGCCGCATTCATCATTATGCAGTTTTGGAGAATTGATAAGACCAATCCTCCTGTGGTAGAATCTAAAACACTTTTCGCCTTAACCCAAACTCCCGCGGAAGTGCAAACTATCCTCAAAACTGCCTGCTTTGATTGCCACTCCAATGAAACAATTTACCCATGGTACGCAGATCTGGCACCTGTTTCCTGGTGGATAAAAGGCCATATTGACCATGGCCGTTCCGAACTCAATTTTTCAGAGTGGGCAGATTATTCGGGAGAAGCCCGGATCAGAAAAATGAAAAAATCCCATAGGCTGGTTCGAAACAACCTGATGCCTATGAATTATTATGTAATGGTCCATAATGATGCCCTCCTCTTGCCGGGAGAGAAAAAAAAGTTACTCGACTGGTTTGAAAGCCAGGTACCCGACGGGTTGATGGATGAATAATTTTTCGAGTTCAGATTGATTTTTTTATCAAATCTTCTTTGCGAATGTCAGTCAACTTACATTTGGCTGCTGTAGTCACAGACATGCCCCTGATTTCCTTTGAGAAAATTATTTTTGGGACTAACTAACCACCTTTAATTCTACTAACAAATTTTGATATGCGCAACTTTATACTTGTTCCTCTATTACTTATTCTTCCTATTATTGCTTGCACTCAGGACACGATCAGCGTTCAGACTTTCACCTGGGATTCCGACACCCGCTCCGGTGATTTTGTTTTTCCGGACCAGAGTGAAGGACCGTTTGAAAAAGTGTTGATGATCTATAATATGCGTTGTCATGACGCCCAGGTAGGCAGCGGCTCTGTAGGTTGTAGAGAATGGGATTACAGTTGTAATACATTTGTCACGGTTCCGGAATTAACTGACTCTATTCTTCGATTTCACCCAACTCATACCATTTCGAATTTTGATGATAGTGACTATTACGGATATGCTAATTCACCAGTCTATTCTTATTTTCAATATGACCAGCTGGTAACTACTTATTCCGGCATAAACTCTGAAAATGCTGCAGAGGTAGGTTTGGGTGAAGCCCTGGTTAATTTTAACAACGGGGCATCGGTCGCAAAAACCCAAATGCTATTTACCGCCGATGAACTTTCCACTGCGGGGCTGAATGCCGGGGATATCACAGGACTCCGCTTATTAGTGTCAGATACGGAAGCTCCGTTGAATTTTCTCAGAATCAAAATAAAAGAAACCGATCAAACAGCCTTGTCAGCTTCTACTCCTGAGCTAGACGGTTTCACGGAAGTGTATTTTCAAAATACCCCCCTAACGGATGGCACCTGGGACCAGTTCAATTTTTATCAACCTTTTGACTGGGATGGTTCGAGTAATCTCCTCGTAGAATTGAGCTATTTCCACGCTGATGCAATCGGGAATATACAGGCCACAGCATCGGGAACTGACCAGATTACGGTTTTAAACGGAAGCGGTCCGTATCATGCCCTTGAATTTAATGGCGCCGGTAATATCGAATTAAACACCGATGTCATGCAGACCATTTCCGATGAAATAACTGTTTCCCTTTGGGTAAACGGAAATGCTGAAGCCATGCCACGAAATTCTACCATTTTTGAAGGTACCGATGGAGATAATAACCGTCAGGCAAATGCTCACCTACCCTGGAGTAATGGTCGGATCTATTGGGATTGTGGAAACGACGGAAGCGGTTACGACCGTATCGAAAAAGATGCAGATGAAAATATGTATGAAGGCAACTGGAATCACTGGGCCTTTACCAAAAATGTCTCTACAGGAGAGATGAAGATCTATTTCAATGGAACTCTCTGGCATTCAGGAACAGGAAAAACCAAACCAATTGACATCCAAAATTTTACCCTGGCCTCTTCGGTCGGTGGTGGCCAAAGATATTACGGACAGATCAGTGAGTTCAGGGTATTCAGTAAGGCCCTGGATGAAAATACCATAGCCGAATGGATGCACAAACCATTGACAAACGAACACCCTGATCTTACCAACCTCGTTTCCTATTTTCCTCTAAATGAAGGAAGCGGCAACCTGATCGACAATCCTTTCCTTCCGGCTATCCCAACAGAGATTAACGGCGCTCCCGGATGGCGGGAAGTACGCGGTAAAGATGTGTTCAAATATTTCCAGGAAAGTTCCATTCGCCCCAACACGGTATTCTTACAGGGTGATTATGATCTGGATATAGAGGTTGTTCAGGTAATAGATTCAATCGTCAATCTTCAAAATGAAGTTATTTCCTATGGCGTTAATGCCAACAATGAATTGATTCAGGTCGACACGAATTATTATTGGGAAAGTTCTGTAACCTTTGTTTATGACCAGGATGGAAATATTATCGATATCGTGGATGTCCCTGTTGATGGAGAGATCGAGATCGGAACGCTTGAGTATTATGACAAAAGAGATTCCAAACTCGAGTTGCTTTCCATGGTGACCCCATATGGCAACGGGCTTGACCTCGGGTTTGATGGGAAGACCTTCACTTTTGATGTAACCGACTTTGCCCCTATTCTACACGGCGAAAGATTTATTTCCATAGAAATGGGCGGCCAGTGGCAGGAAGAACTGGATATCAAGTTTTTATTCATCAAGGGAACCCCTCCCAGAGATGTTTTGAGCATACAAAATATCTGGACTTTTGAGCGTGGTTGGTACCAGCCCATTGTGGACGACACGAAGTTCGAACCACGAACTGTACATTTTGATCCACAGGGAGAGGCTTTCAAGATTCGGTCCTCAGTAACCGGCCATGGACAAAACGGGGAGTTTGTTCCAAGAAATCATTACATAAATGTCAATGGTGGCAGCCAGGAATTCATTTATCAGGTGTGGAAGGAATGTGGTTACAATCCTGTCTATCCGCAAGGAGGTACCTGGATATTCGATCGTGCTGGATGGTGTCCCGGCATGGCAACAGATGTACATGAATTTGACATTACGGACCTGGTTTCAGCAGGAGGATCAGCAGAGATTGATTATGGGGTAAATGGTACTGTTCTCAGTGAAGCCAATTATCTGGTTTCTAACCAGTTGGTGACTTATGGGTTGCCAAATTTCACAACAGATGCAGCTATCGAAGCCATTATGCGACCAAGCCAGCGAGTGGAGTTTGAAAGACTCAATCCTGCATGTAATTTACCGCAGATCATTATAAAAAATACAGGTTCCTCGACACTTACCAGCCTACAGATTAATTTTGGTGTACAAGGAGGGATGAGTGATACCTATGAATGGTCCGGAAGTCTTGATTTCCTGGAAACCGAAGTAGTCACCTTGCCGGTGGACGATGTAACCTTCTGGACAACCGATCAATCCGATAAGATCTTTGAAGTAACGATCAGTAATCCAAACGGTGGTGCAGATGAATATGCCAACAACAATTATCTTACCTCAACTTTTGTGGATGCCAGAGTTTTTGACGACCCGGACCTGTTGATCCAGACCAGAACCAATAACCGTGCAAGTGAAAATAGGTACACCATCAAAGACCATACAGGCAATGTCGTTTTACAGCGTACAATCATGTTCAACCAGTCTGTTTATGATGATGAGATCAGTTTGCCTTCAGGATGTTACTCCCTCGATTTTGAAGACGATGGTGATGACGGACTTGAATTCTGGTACTGGGCCGTTATCGGTGAAAATGTAGGGACCGGGCAATTGTCTTTCAGAAGGCAGGTCACTCCAACTAATTCCCTTGCCGTCAAAACCTTCGACCCGGACTTTGGTGGCGGATTGAAATTTGATTTTGTCATTCCTCCCGGATTGGCAGCTGACAAGGTTGAAAATCCAATGCGGTTCAGCGTGTACCCGAATCCGGCAATGGATGAAATTTCCATTGAATTATTGGGTTATCCCAACCAGCGCCTTCAGGTAGAATTGCTTGACCTGACCGGAAAAGTTATCAAGTCCACCACTATTGATCATCAATTTGATACTCAGGTTCATCCGTTCCGGTTGCCGGAGGTAGCTGGCGGAATGTATTTCCTGAAGATCACTAATGGAGAGCAGGTGCGGACACGGGAGATTGTGATTTTGGATTAGTGCTGAGAAGCATAAATTGAAAATTTAAAAAAAATGCCAAAAATTTAAAGTAATTTCAATCGTGCTTCGTCTTCATGCCAAAGGAGACGAAAATGTCCACTATAATAATGGCAGAAGAAAGAAGTCAAAATATCGTTGGTGTTGTAGAACAATACGGAAGGCGTTTGTTCAATTTTATCCGTGGCCGGGTAAAGAGTGACGCCGATGCCGAAGATATTTTGCAGGAAGTATGGTACCAGTTTAGCAGGGTGGTGAACACCGAGCCTATAGAACAAATGAGCGGCTGGTTGTTTCGAGTGGCCCGCAACAGGATAACCGACAATTACCGCAAACAAAAACCGCTTTCCCTGGGGAGCCTTACTTATGAAGATGAGGATGGGGAAATCAATTTCAATGATATCCTTTTTGCAGAGGAGATGTCACCGGAAATGGAGGACCTTAAGGAGGTTTTTTGGGAAGAGTTATTCAAGGCATTAGACGAACTGCCTGAAAAGCAGCGCCAGGTATTTGTATGGAATGAACTGGAAGATCAGACTTTTCAGGAAATTGCCGATCGAACCGGGGAAAATATCAAGACCCTGATTTCGAGAAAAGGCTACGCAGTGAAACATTTGAGAAACAGACTGGAAAATTTATATGACGAATTTTTAAATTATTAATGATGCACCGGAATCATAGATCTAAGGATATGCACGGAAAAGGAAAGTATTTCTTTTTTCCGTTGATAATTTTGGCTTTGCTGGGATTTGGTTTGGTAGTGATGTTGTTATGGAATGCGATCCTGCCAAACGTAACCGGTGTAAGCAAACTCACCTACTGGCAGGCGGTAGGCTTATTATTACTGTCGAAAATTCTGTTCGGGGGCTTCCGTCCCGGGAAAAAGTCACATCAACATAAAAGCAAGGCTCAGCACTGGAGGAAAAAATGGATGAGCATGAGTGATGAAGAACGTGCCAAATTCAAACAGGAATGGAAGCATAGGTGTGGGCCGAAAGATGAAGAGTCTGAGGGTAGAGATATTGAGGTGGAGTGAGGTCTGGTTGCTGGTTGCTGGTTTCTGGTTTCTGGTTTCTGGTTTCTGGTTGCTGGTTTCTGGTTTCTGGTTTCTGGTTAAGAAATACTATTTTTCTGAAAAATAGTATTTCTTGACAAAAGGAATAATTATACACCCAGGGGCCGCTAAGTAGCGCAAAGTTACACTGAGGATATCAACTTTTGTAACATTGTGTTTGCTTAGCGGCCCTTTTGAATTTTCCTTCATTCAATTTTATTCTTAAACTCATATATCCTTCACCTGGTTCTGCCAAATTTAGGGCTTAACTTGAAGTTAAACCCTAAATTAAAATATTCAAGGTTGAGACAAACATGTTGTTTAGTCGTATATAGATAAATACACATCAATAAAAACCATTGAAAATCAACGACTTACAACTTTTTTCAAAAAAAAATCAAAAAATTTAAAGTAAAATTCCTCATCATCCGTCTTCATTATTGTAAGACATTCTTACTTAACCGATCACCCGGCTGTTAAAGCCTGATTGGCGAAATCACCTTAAAAATTACAATAATGAGACCCGTTAGATTTTTCATTGCCCTCTTATTGGGCCTGGTAATCTTTTCCTTTGCCGCAAAATTATTATTCATGGTTTTGGTAGGTCTGGCAGGATTGGCTCTGGTAGCCTTTGTTACCAAGGGCTTGTTCAGACTGATCATGACGGCAGGGATGGATCACGACCGCGGATATATGTATCCCGGAGAAAGAATGGGAAGAAATCGCAGATATTTTGATGCAACACCCATTGATCCTTACGTAAATTCACGAAGTGAACTTTACGTATCACACAGGACCATTGAAGTACTGTAAAAATATTGCCTAAGCATTTTGAGAGAGGGGGTTCCGATTCATGTCGGGTTGGAGAACAGTCAATGTTTATCCTTTTCGGAATCACCCTCTAAGCTTAGCAAACACTTCCCGATTTATTATTTCAACATTACAAAAACAACAAACACATGTATTACAGAAATCATTCGCGTGCCCACAGAGGGCCATGGAGCAAATATAGCTCACACCACAAATCATTTCACGGCTGCGGTGGCGGCCATGCACACAAAGGTTATTCCCACGGTTTTTGGAAGGGAATGTTCAGTGCACCCGTAAATATTGAAGAACTGGATGCCAGCTATGAATTGTACTTATTCGCACCCGGACGTTCAAAAGCAGATTTTAAAATTCAGGTGACTGATGATCTGCTGAATATTTCCTACAAGGAACCGGAACTGGTTCCGGATGAAGCGGAAAACTGGTTGCACAAAGAGTATTACAACCGTTCCTTCGAGCGCAGTTTTCTGCTCAACGAGAAAGTGGATGCAGAGAACATCAGCGCCAAATACGAAAATGGTGTATTGCAGGTAACCATGTCTAAGGTAGAAGGAGCTGAATCATCCAGGCAGGATATTTTGGTGAACTAATCAGGTTGCTGGTTACTTGTTTCTGGTTGCTGGTTATTGATCTCAGTGGATTTTCCGCTTATAAGTTCAGGTGGTTTTTATACAGAGATAAACCAGTAACCAGCAACTTGTAACTAGCAACAGATACATAGTTTTCAGGTTTTCATCATTTTTTTGGATACAACATTTAACGATCCCGGATTTTGCCGATAGTGGCAATTTCCGGGTTTTTTATTTTTGTGAGGTTTAGTCACGAACCTGCCTGCTGACCGCCGGAAGGCAGGTGCACGAATTATTTTTTTTTGAAGTATGGATGACACGAATAAAGAAAATTTGATAAGAATTAATTATGAATACTGAGTTTCTGTTTTCAGTGGACAGATCTGTGACCTCTTTTTTGTTGGTAGGCTCTAAATATTAAAATCTGCGCCCGAAATTTGTGGTTCAAATTCGTATCTTTCACGTAGATAAATATAAGCATATGCAAATGACACGCACTCTCCTTTTTTCTTTGGTCTTCCTTTGTTTATTCCTTGGCATTACACAAGTTCAGGCTCAAAAACGATTCAGCAGGATACAGCTGGAAATTGGGGCAGGTGCTTTTGCTTCTTCCAATGAATGGCTTGGGGCTTCTCTTCCGCTAACTGCTGAACTGAAGACACAAAAAGGAATTGTTGATTTTGCCATGAGGTATCAAAAATCCGTAGGCGGTTTTGGTATCGATAATCCACGAACTTCCCTTTTCCCAAACCACAGGACTGTCTTTTCAACCCTGGCTCCGGACACTCCGGACGACCTCAATCGACTGAAATATTTTGAGTCGCTTCAGCTCATGGGGGATGTTCATATCAATTTTGAATATTTCAAACCTGTTCTGGGTGTTGGATTTTGCCTAAACAGGTTCCGCAGTTACAAACTCAAAGTTTTTAACGCTACCCTTCCGACAGACATTTACCTGGTCAATCCACCTGTTTTTTACGGATGGATGATTCGAATGGGGCATAAGGTCGACCGCATGCGTTTTTACTTTGAATATCATCATAATAATCAGGAAGGATTACGCCCCATGCTTTACCTGGGAACTGCTGTCAATTTCGGACTCACGGAAAGAAGCGAGAAGGAAGTGAGATTTTACAAACCGGAATTTGTCGAACAGCGTTTTGAAAACCTCATTTTCCGGATAGAATTTAATACAGGTTTATTAGCCTCATTAAATGCTGAAAAAAATTCAAGTTCCTTATTTTTTGGTGCCGATCTGCAGTTCAGGCTCAAAAAGGAACACTTTCTCGGATTTGGGGCTGCATTCATTACGCGTTATTCAGGTTATGATCGAGGTACGGTAACCTACATCGACGGTACGGACCTGCTCGTAACCAATGCAACGGATCAAACCACTTTTGTATCTGTTTACTACCTCTACAATTACGAACTCAATATATCCAAAGGGTTCTATTTCGGGGCCGGCCCGGGCTTGTATACGATACCCGGAGAACTCCGCCCCTTACCTGAGGATACCCGCCGCCTTATCCTGCCTTATGAATTTGAGACTTCCCGGAAACTGGGAGTTAATGTGCTTGCCGGCCTGCGTTCCGGCCTGCTTTCCAATACCATCCGTATTCACTTCACTACCGGCGATATGCCTGTTCTTTTGGAATATAAACTGGGCATCGGGCTTAATTTTCACAAATAGTTGGACTTTTTATGTCACGTTTGTGGGTTTCGTGGCTTTTATATATGAGGGCGCTGAGGTTTAACCGTAAGGACTCATAAATGTGAATGCGTGGGCGCAGAGAGGATTAACCGCAAGGTACGCTAAGAAGCGCGAAGAACGCAATGTGTCTTAAGTTAAGACTCTGAAACACCTTAAAATTATTCATTAATCTAAAAAACCACAATGATGACTGAAAATCAAATTGCCAAAGAAGTTTTTCATATTGCCTTAAAAATCCATAAAGAATTGGGACCTGGACTTTTGGAAAGTGCCTATGAACAATGCCTGTTTTATGAACTTAAAGAAGCCGGATTTAAAGTAAAAAAGCAACAACCCCTCCCATTGATATACAAAGATGTCAATATGGAGATGGGGTTCAGGGTAGATCTAATTGTTGAAGACAAAGTAGTTATTGAGGTTAAATCTGTTGAAGCTCTGAATGAAGTGCATTTAGCCCAGGTATTAACTTATCTCAAACTTTCAGAATGCAAATTGGGCCTACTCATCAACTTCAATGTTGCTTTAATCAAAAATGGCTTTAAGAGAGTTGTTAACAACCTTTGACCCTAGCGTCCCTTGCGCTTCTTAGCGAACCTTGCGGTTAAATTCACATCCTGCTAATCCCCAAAAATCAAACAATGAACTGGAGACCCATCCCTTTTGTCAGACTTTTAATCCCGCTGATTGCAGGCATTGTACTGCAGGAATTTACTCAAATCACTGCAGGCATTTTTTACCCGGTAGTAGGATTGACCATCATTCTCCTGGCAGTAACTGTACTCGCCGGGGTACGGTTCAAAAGGAAAAATCGTTGGATCTTTGGTGCATCGGCTCATTTGTTTCTCATGAGTTTCGGCATATGCCTGCATTATTTCCATCAGGAAAACAATCAACCTCATCACTTCGGGGAATATGTTGGACAACAATGCCAATTTATCGGAACAGTAAAAAACATCGCTCCAAAGGGAAAAAATTATCAGGCCATTCTTCAGGTTTTCAGCCTTGGAAAAGATAGTCTGCAACCTGCATCCGGGCAATTACTTGCCTATATGCCCATAGACACCTTCCGCCAAAAACCTACCATTGGCGATACACTCCTGTGCAAAGCCTACCTTTCCTCTCCCCAAGGCGCCCTGAATCCAAAAGCCTTCAATTATGCCCATTTCCTGCACACCCGGAATATCCATTTCACAGCCTATATCAAATCTGAAAATTGGCAGAAGGTCAATCAAAGCAATCCTTTTTCCCTGATTGGATTTTCTCAAAATATTCAAAATAAATGTCTGACCATCCTCCAAAAACATCTTCCAACAGAGCGGGAAAGAGCCGTTGCATCAGCATTGATCCTCGGCTATAAACCTGACCTAAGCCAGGAGACAAAAGCCGCCTATTCCAACACGGGAGCCATGCACGTGCTGGCCGTTTCCGGTTTACATACAGGTTTCATTTACATAATTGTAATGATGTTTCTCAACAAAATCCCCATTAGAAATTCAACATGGCTGGTATTAAAAACAGCTTTGCTTATTGGCAGTCTGTGGTTATTCGCCCTTATTACAGGTGCAGCACCTTCCGTTCTGAGGTCAGCCACTATGTTTAGTTTTGTGGCCTTGGGAAAAGCCCTCAACCGGCAAGCCAATATTTATAACACCCTGGCTGCTTCGGCTTTTTGCCTTTTATTGGTGAATCCGTTTTTAATTTTTGCTCCCGGGTTTCAATTATCCTATCTCGCCGTTGGGGGCATTGTCTATTTTCAGCCTTTGATTTATAAATTGAAATACTTCAAAAACAAGTTACCGGATTACCTTTGGAATTTAACTGCAGTTTCCTGTTCAGCTCAATTAAGTACCTTCCCGCTGAGTTTGTATTATTTTCATAAACTTCCCTTATACTTTTGGTTGTCGGGAATGATTGTCATACCTGCAGCGGCTTTGATCCTGCCACTTGGTTTGTTACTGTTCATGGTTGATAAGATTCCTCTGTTAGGATGGTTCATTGGCAAATTATTACATTTTGCAGTGTCTCTGATGAATTTCCTGGTATTTTCCATTCAGGACCTTCCGGGAACCATTTTGACCAAAACATGGGTCGGCCCAATTGGGTTAATCCTCATTTTTGGCAGTATAGCATCACTGGTATATACCATTGAACAAAAGAAAGCGAGAGGTTTCCTGGCAATCGGGGGCTTTTTATTACTGTTGTGCTTTGGAAACATCCACAACAGTTGGAACAGCATACAACAAAAGAACATCACCATTTATCATCACAAAAAAGCCTCGATCATTGACCTGGTTGACGGCAAAAAGGTCTATACAATTTCATCTGAAATTCCCGGAAGCCCGGAGATCAAATACACAACTGTGTCACACCTCCAATACAGAGCAGTAAAAACCCAACATTTCCTCCAACCAGATAGTTTAACTATTGATTTTGAGCATCTTAGAGTTAAAAGTTATTATTACCAATTTTTTGATAAACATATATTTCTATTAAATAAAAATTCAATTTTACCTGACAACAAACTAAAAGTAGATTATTTATTGGTTTCAGGTAATCCGGATTTTGATTTCGAAAAAGTGGATCAATCTATTGAATTTTCCACCCTCATCATCGATGCAACCAACCGGTTCTACTCTAGAGAAAGGTGGATTAAATACTGCCAAAAAAACGATCTGGAGTATTGGGATATCAGTCAAAAAGGTGCATTCACCTATGATTTTTGAGTATTTTTCTGAAAATAATATTCCACGGCATTCTTCACCTTGAATTTTAGCCAAAAAAAGCGTAAATTACCAACAGTCTCAATGGCTAATATTTTATGCTATATTGCCGGAAACACCCTCCCATACTTTACCCCTTTCAACCTGGCCCATTCTGAAATACTTCACTACTCTCTTAATTGCCAATCACTCAATTGACAACAAGCGACCAAAAGGCCCAGTCCAAATTTGTTTTTATAAAACGACCATGATATTTATTAATCATAAACTTAACAGAAGGGAATGATTAAAATATATCATGGGACCTGCCTGCTGCAGGCAGGGAGCGCAGTGGTTACATCTGTGTAGAAAATTTTTAACAAATGAAAAAATCACAATCACGCACATCGACCTGGAAGGAAAAAGTATTCATCGCCCTGATGATCTTTGAAGTTTTATCCCTGGCGTTAACCGCTCAGGATGCAGCAATTTTGGAAATATCCCCCTCAAAATCTCCGGTATTGGTTCACCAGGAGATGGACTTCACAGCAACCTTAATAAACGAAGGGGAATTTACCTTGTACGATGGTGTCGTTGTATTTCAAGTCCTTAATGAGGAAGATATAATCTTTGAATACCATCACCCAATTTTCGAATTAACTCCGGAACAACCGAAGATTTTTAATTCTTTTCCTGAAACCTGGACTCCATCTATCCCCGGAGACTACATCATCAGGACAGAAACATATTTCCATTTTGACAAAAATACGGTGAATAATGTCATGGAATCAACGCTGGAAGTAATTGCGGTTCCGGATAGTTTTAATCCTGATCAAGAGCATTCAAACGCTGATGAAGCCTACCTGGTTTCTTTTAATAAAAATGACGAAAACCTCATTGAGTTAAAAATCCTCAACAACCCGGGTTCCATTTACGATCCGGTCAAAATTAAATTTGAGCTGCCAAACAGCAGATTTGTCGATGTCAAAATCTTTGATTTACGTGGTAAAAAGGTCTTTGAAAAAAGATTAGGCTATCTTTTTGAAGGCAACTACGAATACGAATTAATAGCAGACGGATTAAGCGGAGTGGGCAACTACGTCCTGGTACTCTTTGCGGAAGACCGCACTTCTACGGTGATTTTTGTACGAATGTAATTCTATAACCCAAAGCCCTAACCAAACAAATATTCTTGACAGGAAGGAATGTCTCCCCGACAACCGGATGTTGCCGGGGGACATTCTTTTTTTTTGTTGCTGACTTGCAGATAAATACTATTTTTTGGAAAAATAGTATTTAAGCAGGTGATCAACAATTATTTAATTTCAGGCGTATTCAATTTGGCCAGTGAAGCTCTGATCTCTTCCGAAGTCACCTCGTGTTCTACCAATTTACCACTGAGATAATTATCATAAGCAGCCAGGTCAAGGTATCCATGTCCGCACAGGTGGATAAGAATAGTCTCTGACTTACCTTCCTCCTTGCATCGTTTGGCCTCATCAATAGCTGTGGCAATAGCATGGGTAGTTTCCGGTGCAGGAATAATACCTTCTGCTTTGGAAAACAGAACCCCTGCCTCGAAACACTCCACCTGGTGGTGTGACCTCGCCTCAATCAACTCATCATTTAGTAATTGACTAACAAGCACTCCTGCTCCATGATAGCGCAAACCTCCTGCATGAATAGGCGCAGGAACAAAATCATGACCAAGGGTATACATCGGCAACAAGGGCGTCATGCCTACCGTGTCCCCAAAATCATAACGGAACACACCACGGGTAAGCTTAGGACAAGAAGCGGGCTCACTGGCAATACACCTGATGTTCTTACCTTCTTCAAGGTTCAACCTCAGGAAAGGAAAACTCATTCCCGCAAAATTGGAGCCTCCCCCAAAGGGTGCACAAATGATGTCCGGCATATCTCCGGCGATTTCCATTTGTTTGATGGCTTCCTGCCCAATCACGGTCTGGTGCATCAATACGTGATTGAGCACACTTCCGAGAGCATATTTGGTGTTTTCATCCCCGGCAGCCATTTCAACAGCTTCAGAGATGGCTATTCCCAGGCTTCCCGGAGAATCGGGATCACCCGCCAGAATTTTACGACCAGCCTCCGTAGTATCTGTTGGAGAAGCAAAAACATTGGCTCCCCAGGTATTCATCATTACCTTACGGTATGGTTTCTGTTCATAACTGATCTTTACCATATAAACATCACATTCCAGCCCGAATTTGTTGCAGGCAAAACTCAAAGCACTCCCCCACTGTCCGGCACCGGTCTCAGTAGTGATCTTCTTTACCCCCTCTTTCATATTGTAATACGCCTGAGGAACAGCTGTATTAGGTTTGTGTGATCCGCTGGGACTGACTCCTTCGTATTTGTAATAAATCTTGGCGGGAGTATCCAGCATTTTCTCAAGATTGTAGGCCCTGTACATTGGTGTCGGACGCCAAAGCTTATAAACATCTCTGACTTCTTCCGGAATCGGTATCCATTTGTCTGTACTTACCTCCTGCATGATCAGTGCCATAGGAAATAGTGGTGCAAGGGCTTCGGGGCCAATAGGCTCTCCGGTTCCGGGATGCAAAGGTGGAAGCGGTTTATTCGGCATATCCGCCGCAATGTTGTACCAGTTTTCAGGAATTTGACTTTCGTCCAAAAGGATCTTGTTGTTCTTCATGGCCATTAAGTGTTTTATGTTTATTTCGAAGTAATTGAAGAACTCCAAATATAGTTTCTTTCACAAAAAGAAGAAAGAATCAATTGCCATATTCAAACAAATTTTCCCTAATCAATACAATTGGCAAGTTTTGTTACTCAAACCATTCCGGATGATCCGTAATAATACCATCCACTCCAAGACCCAGCAAACGCTCAATGGTTTTTTGATCATTGACGGTCCATACATTGACCTTTTTGCCCATGGCATGGATCTTTGAAATGATTTTTTTATTGGCAAAACGATAATGAATACTGTACTCCTCTATATAGGGAAAATCCTGAAACCTGTAGAGCTCCCAGAATTCCGCTGATTTTATCAAAGGGGTAAACCGGAGTTTGGCGGTAAACAGTTTATGAAGAGTTATACCAGGATCGAGCTCATGCATTTGTTTAATAACTGCTGTACTGAAGGAATGTACAATACACCAGTCTTTGGCATTATACCGGTCAATTATGTCCACGATATTTTTTTCTATGTCCGGATAATAATACCCTCCCTGTTTGATTTCAATAATCAAAGTGGATTGTCCATTGATCAATTCCAGGACTTCCTCCAGGGTTGGAACTTTTTCATTGGCGAATTGCTCGCCAAACCAGCTTCCCGCACTGAGCTCTTTTATTTCGGCCAGGGTATGATCTTTTACCAAACCTGAACCGTTGGTTGTTCTGTCCAAAGTGACATCATGCAATACAACCACACTGCCGTCCTTGGTCTGCTGCACATCGATTTCAATCCTATCCGGATTATAAGCCAATCCTTTTTCGACTGCAGCTAACGTATTTTCAGGAGCAAGGGCTGCTGCTCCACGGTGGGCAACTTTGGTATAGGACATATCTTCAGGAGGTGAATAATTAAACCATAAAGCCGGAGAAAAGGTCAACAGGCCCGAAAAGGCAAAAAACAATACAATACCACTGATGTATCGGAGGAAATTCTTGAGTAGTTTCATGAACGGCGATTGCTGGTTACTGGTTACTGGTTTCTAGTTACTGGTTACTGGTTTTAAACCACAGAGGGCATAGAGCACGCAGGGGATTCTATCAGTCAAGGTGTAGCCCTTCATCTCGCTACCCATACTAAGTCGACACCTTGACTGAGTACCCCAATCTTAGAATTTAAAACTCACATTAAAGCTAACATTTATTCCTGGTTCAGAGGTAAACTCCTCCAAAACAAAAACTATTAAATTTTGAAACTTTACCGGATAACTGTTTAATCCTTTATGAACTTGCCTGAGAATAAAAGATCTCCATTATCCACCACACGGATCAGGTACATTCCGGAAGATAAATGAGCGACATCAATATTGTTTCTTTTGAGTAAGGTGGTATTCAAAACCGGACGTCCTGAAAGGTCAGTTATAATAACATTTTCAGTTCCTGCAAAAGCTCCCTTAAAATTTATTTCACTATTGGCAATGGTAGGATAAATTTTGATAGACTGCATACCCGATCCCGTTTCTTCTACTGAATTGATTACCTCCGGCCCAAAACGATAAACCGTGCCATCTGTAGGTTGTCCCTCCAGAGAAGGTGGTTCCTCTCCAGTAGATCCATCATAAAACATATACACGGGATCTGCTGCATCTCCGGATAACATATACATGTCACCAAATTCTTCCTCATTGTAGAGATACCCGTTCAAAAGGCCAACATATGGTCCCGGAAGGTCATCGAATAAATACTCTAGGGGCAAAGTAATGTTACTTGGACCATACCTGAATTCAATCGCCCCGTCAGATTCATACAGCCAAAACTGGAAATTAGCGAAGTTAGTACCCTCATCATCATTATAAAATCCGATATTTTTAAACTCGCCCTTTAGAATCCTACTGCCGGGTTCTCCCTCCACCAGGTAACCTATTTGGGATAAAACGTTGCCTACATTATCATATCTGGAAATCAGGTCTCCCGTATAAGGCAGCATAATATTATATTCCTCTAAACCACCGGTTGGAACATATAAGGCTTCAGCAAATGGATCTCCCAGAAAAACAGAGGTCATAACATAATCAAAAAAGGTAAATTCAAAACCCAGCGGGAACTCAAAAATCAACTCATCAAAATCATCCCAATAATCGTCAGTCAGCACAACCGGATCAACAAGATCCGTATATGATTCCTGAAAATGAGAAAATTCATAAGGATAATCTTCCTGTGCATTGAGTACGGGAATACAACTAACCAGTAAAAAAAGAAAAAGCGTAGAAATGGTCTTCATAGGTAAACAATTTTTGTTTTGACATTTGTCATCCCAAAAATGCAAAAGAATAAAGAATGGTTGTCTTATAAGAATGTTAAACTTCTAAATCCAATTTATCTAGTATCCTGGGCATCTCCTTTTCAGCTTTGCGATAACCGATCTCATAAGCTTCTTTTATCTGCTTCTGATTGAGTAGGTTGATACTTTCCAATTCTTCGATCTCCAGTACCACATCACACAGAGGATATTTTTGTCTAACTGCCTCGTATAGGACCAAAGACATTGATCTGGTTGATATTTGAGTGGTGGAACGAAGATCCTTTTTACTTAAAGTTTTGATGGGAGAAACATAACTTCCTATGATCTTATCACAGGCATCCTGTAGTGGTTCTACAGGAAAATTATTTAGTATCCCTCCATCAGCGTGAAGCTTGTTGTCTATTTCAACGGGGGAAAAAACCGGAGGTAATGAGGCAGAGGCCACCAAAGGCAATAACAACTCCCCGGTACTATGAATCACAGATTTCCCCTGCTCGAGGTCTGTTGTTGAAATAAACAATTTCTTTTTCAGGGATTCAAAACTGTTTTCAGGGATAAACTCCTTGTAGTACTCCTGATACTTTGCTGAATTAAAAATGCCGGCACCGCCAAGATTGTAATAGGAAATATTAAAAAGGTTGTGATCTTCGTAAAAGGAAAGAATTTCCTTTGGTTTTAATCCTGCAGCATACAAGGTTCCAACCAATGCGCCTGCACTTGCACCTGCTATTGCGTATATCTCCACTCCGTTTTCTTCCAGAGCTTGCAATATCCCGATATGGGCCATACCCCGAATTCCTCCTCCTGAAAGGACCAGACCTATTTTTTCCATAAAATGTCGCTTTAATGCCTATTTATTGAAATACAACTCCGCATACCTGGCGATGTATTTTCCAATGATATCAAACTCCAGATTCACGGTTGTTCCCTCTTTGATATCCTGAAAGTTAGTATGTTCAAATGTGAAAGGTATGATGGCTACTTTAAAAATGTCATCCGTTGGCGTCACTACAGTCAGGCTCACTCCATTTACACAGACAGATCCTTTGTCTACCAGGAAATGTTCCGGACTCGGCTTATATCGAAAGGTGAACTCCCAACTGCCATCCTGCTCGGTAACAGCAATACATTGTGCCGTCATATCCACATGCCCCTGAACCATGTGCCCGTCGAGTCTTCCACCGGCCTTCATAGCTCGTTCTATGTTGATCAGGGTCCCTTCTTTCCAGTGGCCGAGGTTCGTTCTGTCAAGTGTTTCTTTGATGGCAGTAACGGTATGCGTCCCTTCTCCAAGTGCGACAACGGTCAGGCAAACGCCATCATGCGCAACACTTTGGTCAACCTTAAGTTCAGAAGAAACTGAGGAAGCAATGGTGATGTGAATATTTGTGCCTTCCTGCTCTATTTTATCAATTTTTCCGAGTGTTTCAATGATTCCTGTAAACATGAAATTCGCGTTTTTGAGTGAACCGCAAAGGTACGAAGAAATTACACGAATTACAGTAAACGGTAGACGGTTTACGGCCTACGATAGACGGTGGACGGCTTACGGCTTACGACTTACGACTTACGGCAAGATGATAAATGGAACTTTTATTAAACATCAGCCTTATCCATAAAATTAAACCGTCCACCGTAGGCCGTCTACCGTTTACCGTCCACCGTAGGCCGTCTACCGTTTACCGTCTACCGTAGGCCGTCTACCGTTAATCAATCACAAAATGTCCATGCTTCATAAATGTTTCTCCGGTGACCCGGTAAAAATATACGCCCTGGGCCAGTCCGGTGCAATCCACTTGTCCGTTCCCGGCAGAAACTATCCGGGAACCAACAAACTTTCCGGAGGCATCAAACAATTCAATTTTCAGATCCTCACTGAAAATACTTTGTACCTGGAGTAAACGGCTTTCACCCAAAGGATTCGGATAAACGACCACTTTCGATGGCAACCCATTGATCATAATACTGCGGATTGGCGACCAGCCAAATGTGCCGTCCATATCAACCATTTTCAGCTTGTAATAAGTTGTTCCCTGAAACGGACTTTTATCTTCCGTTTGGTAAGCAGCTCCCAAATGTTCGTTTCCTTTCGCTTCGACCAAACCAAGTGGTTCAAAGCTAGTCCCATCTTTACTACGATAAACTTCAAAATGGCTGGCATTGATTTCAGCGGCCGTATTCCAGGTAAGCAGGGCAGTTTTATTGGCAGTTTTTTCCACCTGAAAATCTGTTAATTCTACCGGCAGGATTGGACTCCCCTTATTGATATCAAACTGGCTAAAACTGGTAATGCTGTTGCCTGTTCCGAAAGTCAGGCTGGTGGATGTCGCCTGATCTGCAAAATCAAGTTCTCCGCTCCAGGTATTGCCATGAGCCGTAGAGGTTCGTTTATGAAGCTTGTATTCACTACCCCCATTGGAAGTGGTAATACCGAAAAGGTTATCAAACCTGATGCTTTCCAATTCTGAAAAATTGGCATTTGAACCATAATTGTTGACGATCCAGTACCTCTCCTGAGGAGTTGGCTGGGCTCCCACAGGATGATCAGGACTCACATTCAACCTGCTTACCACGAGTTCTCCATTTGGAAAAGTACCGAATACCGGAAACTCCAGGGTTACGTCCGTATTCGTAAAGACTTTAGGGCCTCCACTGTTGACGGTCATTCTATGACTTGCTCCTCCTCCAACCGGAGCGGTTGAAATAGTTCGAATCGCTCCACTCGCCAAGGTGGCATGCAAAACTCCTGCCCGGTCTGTCACAATGCCTGAAGCTCGGTTGAATTGATAATAATGGATCAGACTTTGATCCGCTCCGGGTACTTTGGTCAAATGCATCAGTTCCCTGATCTCTGCCTGGCTAAGAGCCCTGTCGTAAATACAGACTTCATCCATCTCTCCGTAGAAATTTCGGCCGCTCCATCCTTTGTAGCTTCCCAGTTTCATAGTCCCGAAATCTACCATCTGTGCCGAAAAGCTGTGAGTTGCCCCTACCCCATTGACATACAAGGTCACACCGGAAGGGTTCACAACCATAGCTACATAGGACCATTCGTCTTCATCAACGACTAATCCGGAATTCCACCACCACGCACCTCCCGGCCAGTGGTAGGCCAGTTTTCCCTCCCGAAAATTCATCCCGGCAGTAGTGCCGTCATTCATCACTATTCCAGAATAATCTGGTTGGGTTCCGTCAGGTTTCACCCAGGCTGTGAAAGTGATGGTATTGGTGGTAAGATTCATATCAGGCACATTGGCATAATCTCCTGAATTGGTGCATCGCATGGCATTGCCGGGAACTTTATCAGCATCGCATTCGGCAGTAATTGTCACCATGTCCGTAATGGTTTTTGAACTTGAGCCGCCACCCGGGTTGGTAACTGTGAGGGAAACAGTATAGGTACCTACCTCTCCGAATACCACTTTTGGGTTTCGAATATTTGTTGAATTCACCCAATTCGGGGCAGGGTTAAAAGTCCAGCTCCAGGAAGCTCCTGCCCTTCGAATGGAGTAATCTTCAAAATAAAAAGTATCTCTCGCGCAAAAACCATCGGTTTTATCTACCATGGGTTGTGCTATCGCATCAGATGTTTCATAAAAATCACTCTCCCATATCCCTTTGTTCTCAGTAGCCAACCTTACTTTTTCATCCCGGTAAAAAGGAATGAAGGCCTGGTAATTGATCTTGGCAGGCAAACCATCGGAGTACAATTGCCAGGCTGTAGAATTATTTTTGTAATACACCTTTTTAGTGGTCACCAGATAAACCCCGCCATTGGTTCCATCCTGCACCTGGATGCCTTTTGGCCACTCTCCGTCAAAAATCGGGTCGGAAATATTGGTCCAGGAAGATCCTCCATTGGTTGATTTAAAAACCTTGTTCACATTGGAATAACCATTATCAAGGGCCAGGAAAACTATGTCTTCATCTTCACCGCTAATACTGATGTACATTTCCTTGGTCGCAGCAGGTAAGGTTAAATAATTCCAGGTACTACCTCCATTCGTCGTTTTCCAAACCTTACCTCCTCCATTGATTTGTTGAACTGCATAGATCACGTCCGGATTACTCCTCGACACTTCAATGCCAAGTACTTTTTCATCCCCATTGGAACCAAAGGTTCCGATCACTGAGAAAGAACTTCCACCATCCACACTTTTCCATACTTTGTTGGAATTGCCCAAATAAAGCGTATTCCAGGATCTCGGATCCGGTACGATCTCACTTTTCCAGTTCGAAATGTAATGCTGATTGGGAAACATGCTGTAATTCGTGATATTGGTAACCCCGCCGGTAATCGTAGAAGGTAATAACTTCCCGCTGATATCACTGTGATATACCTTTCGATTCTCTCCCTGATTCACATAACCTGTTGCAGCTTCTCCTCCACCCAGGGCAATATACTGACCAAAAGGATAGCCTTCGTAATGTGCGCCATTTCCATTGTGGTAGCGCCCTCCTGTTACAACATCTTCGTTCCAGCCTTGCCCAAGTCCCCAATAGGCAGAGCCATTTATACCTTTTGTTCTGGAAGTGAGATAATTTAAATTGGCATCGTAATAATCAATACCACCATCTGAGGTAACCCAAACGTCATTGCCATTGATCTCGATCTCCTGGATATCCGGGTGACGGTAACCCGGACCACAACTATGGCACTGATAACCTCCCCAGGCAGCATAGGTAACTCCACCATCTTCGGATTTAAAAAGATTCAGGGAACCTACTAAAAATTTATCCGGATCAGCATCGGAAACATCAATGGCCAGGTCGTAAAAGCCCTGGTTATAGCCGGTTGTTGTCAGTCCAAAGTGGGTAAAACACCAGTGATCATCGCTATATGGGCCACCGGGTTCGTTATCCGGATTTCCGTCTCCATCCCCATCATAAGGTGTATGCCAGCTTTCTCCTGCGTCATCACTACGATAAATGCCGATATAATTATTGTCATCAACATTATCGTCCTCATTACCCAGGAGGATCACATAAACCCGGTTGGGATCGGCATCTGTTACACCTATGCGAGCACCTCCATTCGAAGCAGCAACTCCACTAATGGGCTGATACCAGCCGGTTGTTTTGGGAGCAAAGGTCTGGCCGTTATCTGTTGATTTCCAGATCTCTGTTCTCACAACGGTTGGGTTAGACTTTGCTACAAAAACCGTATTGGGATCATCTGTTTTTAATTCAAGGTCCCAGCATTTATCGGTCAGGATGTACACCCAGCTTTGACCGCCATCGATACTTCTTTTCAACCCCTTGTTTCCAGCTGTCAGGATGACATTGGAACTGGAAGGATTTATCGAGATATCTGTTATTTTTAAATTGGTAACATCATCAATAATATTCCAGGAAGTACCGCCGTTGGGAGATTTATAGAGCCGGTTGCCCTGGGCCATATAAACGATATTTTCATTGTTCGGATCCACTTCAATGGCTCCGATGCCTCCCAAATTCATATCCTCGGAAATAGCTGTCCAATTCAATCCTTTGTCCGTGGATTTGAACAATCCTCCTCCTTCTACTCCGGCATACATTACATTCGTATTGGAAGCTGCCTGCGCAATGGTGTAAACATTGACCTGGGAAGATTTATAAGTGACACCATCCGTATCAAATGTTTCAAAAGGACCTATCGATGACCAGTTCCCTAATCGGGAGGTCACGCCCTGCCGCTCCAAAATGGCCTGATATTTTTCTTCAAAAAAGATTTCCTGCTCTCTGATTTCTTCCGCATCAGGAATGTAGATCTCCCCGGTTTCATCATATAAATGCTCGGCCTCAACCATCCGGCAAAAATATTTGTAATTCTGGGTGTGGGTATTTTTGACAAAATCATGATTGGCATAATAGGCTTCATAGGCATCCGTGATCTCAAAATAGTTTGGGGAGGCGCTGTAAAGCATTTTCACCCATTCCGAAGACTCTTCTGAGATAAGCGGAATGGTCTTGAAAAGGTCCGGGTATTTAGGAGCAGGCAAGTACTTTTCTGACTTTTGGGTCAAGGTGCCAAGGAAGGAATCGTTTTGGGCATAATTGGTCAAAACAGTAGCTAGAATCAACAATACAGTCAGCATTCTTCGAAGCCAAAAAGAAATCATGAGTCATTAAATTTTGTTATTCAAAAGCAGTAATTTGGCGAGCGGGGGAAGTTGAATTTCTTTTGAAATACTATAATCAAAGAGAAGAATGGAATCAAAAATAAGGATTCTGATCAAAAAATTATTGCTCACTATCAAAAAGGATAAATGATGACAAAAAATGCCATTTTTCAGGTCGATGCGTTTACTTCGGAATTATTTGGAGGGAACCCTGCTGCTGTTGTCCCCCTTGAACAATGGTTGCCGGATGGGACCATGCAATCTATTGCTGCAGAAAACAACCTGTCCGAAACTGCTTTTTTTGTTAAAAATGGCGACGCGTATGATCTGAGGTGGTTCACTCCCGCCATTGAAGTGGATTTTTGCGGGCATGCAACCCTGGCTACTGCTCATATACTTTTCACCGAAATGGCCTGTAAGTATAATTCGATAAACTTTAATACCAGGGTGGGCGAACTTGTGGTTAAAAATTTAGGTAATGGCAAATACCTGATGGATTTTCCGGCAGATGATCTATCACCTATGGAGATTTCACCAGAGTTACTGGAAGCCGTGGGAACACTACCTGTTGAAGCCTATAAAGGTCGGGAGGATATTTTATATGTCGTAAACTCAAGACAGGATGTCGAAGACACCCAACCGGACTTCAAAGCACTTGGAAAGGTAAGCAAAAGGGGCGTTCTTGTTACGGCACCAGGTGATGATTGCGATTTTGTTTCCAGATGTTTCTTTCCCAATGCAGGAATCGATGAAGATCCGGTGACCGGTTCTGCTCATACTACTTTAACACCCTATTGGGCAAAACGGCTGAAAAAGTCAATAATGGTAGCAAGGCAAATATCCCAACGAGGTGGATATCTGGAATGTGAATTATCCGACGATGAAAAAAAGGTTAAACTTATTGGAAATGCTGTCACTTACTTAAAAGGACAAATCTTTATACCTCAATAAGTTTCATCATTCAATCTGTATTAAAAACGACCAGGATATAATCTTTCGTTTTTTTCATAGGATAATCTCCTGCTTGAATGATCGGGTTTTTCAGACCAAGCCATCCGGAAATTTCTCCGGGTAAGTAAAAGGATTCGCCAACATGAAAAAATTCCCTCTTAAAGAATTTTCTCTTACCTGGCTGGCAAATAGTTTCCGGATCAAAATAGAATTCAATTTGCCCATACCGGTTTTTCCTAATGATGGCTGCAGATTGCCTGCATTGTTTTTCAACAGCTATCGAGCTGGCATTGACTGTTACTTTACATATGCCAATACCTGCACAATCCTTGCTCAATTTTCCGAAAACAACATTGGCTCTGACCCCCTCAATAGTTTTTCGAAATGGCGATTCCTCCAGCTGAGTACGGCCAATAGTTTTTTCAAATAAAGTAAATCCCTCCATAAATTCAGTTAGTTCAAAACAAGGCACAAAGCCTCATGCTACCTGTGTTCAGTAGTTCAAAAAAAATTATAAAACCAAAAATTGATTCAAAAAAAGTAAGAGGAATCTAAGGTGAGTTTCAGGGCTTTTGGGGATGGATGGGTATAATTAGGTGACAAACAGATTAAATCATATTTGTTAAGTTAAATATATTAAAAATAAAACATCCAGCCAATAAAATGTAAAAAAAGTAATTAGGCTAAAGTGAAGATAATTGTACTCCCCTCCCCTGATCTGACATCAATTACGCCGCCGTGCATCTCAACGACTTTTTTACATAATGCAAGACCAACCCCATTACCCGGATATTTATCCTTGGGGTGCAATTGCTGGAATAATTCAAATATTCGATCATAACTGTTTTCGGGAATACCGATACCATTATCGGATACTTCAAAAGACCAACCCCCGTCATCTTGCCTTGCGGAAATAGTGATGACAGGTTTTTCACCGACTTTTCGAAATTTAATAGCATTGGCAATCAAATGAAAAAACAATTGTTTGATCAGGTCTTTACTTCCTTCGATCGTTTCAGGTACCCCCACAAGGTTTATCTCTGCTTCTGAGGCTGCAATTTCTTCCCGCAAGCCATATTTCACCACTTCGATAAGATTAGGGAGTTTTATGGTTTTGGGTTCAATTTCGGCATGCATAACCCTGGAATAAGCCAATAAGTCGGCCAGATAGGATTCCATTTGTTTAACGCCATCAACCGCCATGCCTATGTATTCCTTCAATTCTTCATTATCACTGTCAGCCAATTGGCGCTGGGCGATCTTTACATATCCGTTGACAATGCGTAAAGGCCCCTGCAGGTCGTGAGAAACGGCGTAAGCAAACCGCTTGAGTTCTTTTTTAACTTCCTCTGCAGAATTTGATTGGTGGTTTTCCTGTTTTTCCATGGTTCCAAAGTTAGGGTTTTTTCGAAATTTTGAAAACTGAAAGGGAAAGGGTGGAAAATGAAAGAGAAGGAAGCTAGAAAGTTGAAAAATGAAAATCCCGGATGTCGACTTATTCGCAACACCCGGGATTTGTAATATCATTCTTGCATTCACGCATTGGTATATGGACAGAACTACTTTTAATCAAAAGTTTTCCTAAAGAGAAACGATAGGGCTATACCGCAGAGTATTATTTTGCTCAGCGTAACAGATCTTTGCGAAACTCAGCGTATCAACTCTCTGTGCCTCCATGTTCGGATAAAGTAATATGACCAAAACTAATTATGTCCTCCTACTTTAATGCAATTATCTTTTCATATCAATCCTGCAGGTACTTAACCGGAGAATTGGTATTGTAAAACATAAAGGAATAAATATCCGCCTGTTCTTCGATCACTTTGGCAATCGGTTTACCTGCTCCGTGACCTGCTTTGGTTTCAATACGAATGAGTACCGGATTATCTCCTTCATGAGCCTCTTGCAATCTTGCGGCAAACTTAAAAGAATGCGCTGGTACCACACGGTCGTCATGATCAGCAGTGGTGATCAACGTTGCCGGATAGGAAGTCCCGTTTTTCATATTGTGCAAAGGAGAATAAGCCAACAGATTCTGGAAATGCTCCGGATCATCACTTGAACCGTATTCCGGAATCCATCCTTTACCCACAGTAAACAAGTGATAACGTAACATATCCATAACCCCTACTGCCGGCAATGCCACTGCAAACAAATCAGGACGTTGAGTCATGGCCGCTCCTACGAGCAATCCACCATTAGAACCTCCCGCAATAGCGAGCTTATCAGAACTGGTATATCCATTATCAATGAGATACTCAGCTGCATAAATGAAATCATCAAATACATTTTGCTTATTCAGCAACATTCCAGCTTTATGCCATTCTTCGCCATATTCACCTCCACCACGCAGGTTAGGCATAGCATAAACACCACCATTTTCCAGCAGTACCATTCTGATCGCACTGAAATAAGGGGTAAGGCTCACGTTAAAACCTCCATAGCCATAAAGGTAGGTAGGGTTCTGCCCATCCATTTTCAAATCTTTCTTATGAACGATGAACATGGAAACATCCGTACCATCCTTACTCTTATAAAAGATCTGTTTTTCAACGTAGTCTTCCGGATTGAACTCCAGCTCTGCCTTGTAGAACTGCTCAGATTTTCCTGTAGCAATATCATATTTGAAAATGGTATTTGGATAGGTAAACGAGGTAAAGCTGTAAAAGAGAATCTCATCATCTTCTTCTCCTCCAAATCCACCAGCACTTCCCAAACCAGGCAATTTAATTTCCTTCATACCACTGCCATCGTATTCACACTGGTAGAAATAATCCGTAGCATTTTTCAGGTAGTTTACAAATACTTTTCCACCACCGGTATTGACATTTTGTAACAGATTTTCTGTTTCTGCAATGATCTCTTCCCAGTTTTCCTTGGCTGGATTAGCAGGATCGACGGCCACCAATTTGTAATTAGGTGCATCGATATCTGTACGCACCAGGAATTTCCCATTGACATGATGAACGACTCTACTCTTATTCTTATATCCATCAAACAACATTTGGAAGTCGCCGTCACTTTCGAGATCTTTGAACATCACCGCATACCCATCGGTGCCAGGCTGCTGATACAAAACGAGATATTTTCCATCTTCCGTAACGCCACCAAAATGGTAGTAATCCGGGTTTTCTTTATCTTCAAACACCAGTTTATCCTCAGATTGATCAGTTCCCAGCTCATGGTAATAAACGGAATGGTATTGGTTGTTGCCAGACAGTTCCTGTACCTTCTGCCGGAGCAGGATAACGGCTGTAGAAAAAGCCATTGCCGTGCCAGGATGCGCCTGAGAATTTAACCCATTCCAAAACATCCGGCATTTCTTTTTTAGTAGCGATTTCCATCACATGCAGCGAATTCCAGTCCGAACCACCTTCTGATTTCGAATAAGTAACGTATTTGTCATCCTTTGGAAAAACCAACAAGACTAATGGAAACCGTGCCATCTTCAGACAGTGCATTTGGATCCATAAACACTTCAGGTTCTCCTTCAAGGCCTTTTTGATAGTAGATCACGGATTGGTTTTGCAAACCGTCATTCTTGTTGAAGAAATAATATTCTCCTACGTTATAAGGTGAGTTCAATCGAGGATAATTGATCAAATCAGTCAGGCGTTCTTCGATAGCTTTTCTGAAAGGAATTTGTTCTAAATACCCTTGAGTGACCACATTCTGTGCATCGACCCATTCCTTTACATTGGCGGCGGTATCTACTTCCAGCCAGCGGAAGGAATCTTCAATTTCGGTACCGTGATAATCGTCGACCTGGTCGACCTTTGCAGTTTCAGGATAATTCACTTCGATGTTTGTGTTTTGAGTGGATTCTGTTGCAGGTTCTTGTTCAGCGCAACTGCTCAACAGAGCAAACAGCAACAATGCCGTTAATAAGTGTTTTTGCATGATTGTACAATTAAACCCGGTCAGTGCCGGATAGTTTATTAAGTTAGGAAATTTCAGACAATTAGTTTTTAATTTTTGGGAGACTAATGATGAGATGGCTGCTGCTTTTTAAATTCGTAGAGAATGGTCAAAAAGTGTGTAAGCAAATTTAGTAAATTTGTGCGACAATCAACCAAAACAACTGTTTAAATGAGAAAACTTACACTGACCCTTTTTGTCCTTTTTTTAACCTTGTCAGCTACTCAGGCACAAATCGTCAATATTGAAGATTCCCGAAAAAAAATTGACAGTACAGGTTTTTACGGGCATATGGACCTGGCTTTCAATTTGGTCAAAGCTTCTCAAAGACTTATAACCTTCCGGGGCAGCTCACGAGCTGATTGGCTGAGGGAAAAAGGAGCATGGCTGGCCATCGTGGATTACAGGGTCATCCTCAACGACAAGGCTACCTTACAGGACGACGGATTTTTCCATTTTAGATATGGCCGCTTTCTCAGCGAACGATTCACGTGGGAAGCTTTTTCACAGGTACAGCACAACCGTCAGTTAAGAATCGACCTGCGCTGGCTGGCCGGAACAGGTCCCCGGTTCCTGCTTTATGATCACCCTCAACAAAAAATATACCTTGGGGCGATGTATATGTATGAATACGACGAACTGGCATCCAACAATACCATCTGGCGGGATCACAGGATGAGTAGTTATTTGTCTGTTCATCTACAACTGACCCCAAACCTGAACTTTGCAAGTACTTCCTATTACCAGCCGATTATCAATAACTTTGCTGATTCCAGACTATCCTCAGTAAATTCCATAAATTTGAAAATATCCAGCCACCTTCGGTTTAAGGTACAATTCAATATAAGCTATGATGCGAGGCTGGCAAGGGCGGAAACGGAGGTACCTACTACGGTGTATAGTTTGACGAATGGGATACGGTGGGAGTTTTAGGATTGAAATTATCTATAACCGGATCCCATTTAACCGCAATAGGCGCCAAGAAGCGCTAAGGTTCGCAAAGAGGTAGGAGTGTTTAATTTATTATTCCCCTTCTCATAACACATTTTAACCCGAATTAACAAAACCTTAGTTGTTTTTGATGGTGGTTTGTCGCAATTTTATGCATCATAGAGGTGAAAGAATCATTATAGAGATTCAAGAATTTATGTAATTATTCAGCATAGCTGAATGGAGCCTGATTTTAACGCAAACTGAATAGTTACCTTTTTTTAAACATAAAATCAACCCATAAAATGAAAAAGCTATTAATCCTATTGATCCCTATACTCACTGTATTAAGTTGTGTAGATGACCCGTGTGATGGAATTATTTGTTACAATGACGGTATATGCGTAGATGGAACCTGCGAATGTCCACTTGGTTACATTGGTGAAGATTGCGGCTTCCAGGTTACTCCGGACAAAATTGTCATCAGAGCCATTCGTGTGACAGACTTTCCGGCTACCGATAACGGCTTCCCATGGGATTCTGGCAGCGATGCAGATCTTTACCCTACCATTTACAAAGATGACCAACTCATTTTTGAATCTTCAGACTATTTCGTGGATGCCTATCCAACGGATATTTTTGAATTCGTAATGGAGTTTGACCTGCATGAACCAAACGATTATTATGCCATCGTTTTATACGATTACGATGAGATTGGCGATGATGATTATATTGGTGGAATTGAGTTTGTACCCTATCACGATACCAATGGTTTTCCGGCAGAGATCGATTTGTATGCCGGCGGTGTAGGTATCACACTGGTTGTGGAGTATTATTTCTAAGTTTGAAATAATCAATGAGGGTGTTCAGGAAACATTAGTTTTTTACCGCTAAGCAATTTCCTGAACATCCTTATTTAAATGATTCAATATTACCCCCAGCCTATTTCTTTGTAAGAATGATCTTTTGCACTCCCGAATCCTCAAATCCAGCAGGGCGTTTGGTAACCAGATCATTATTGATTCCAATAACAAGTTTTCCACCTTCTGTGAACCTGTAAATGGCTCTCAAGGTGTTTGTATCAACCGTTGAATTCAGATTCAGTTGAAACGGATCTTTAGTATTATCCACCTGATAAAACATATCCTGTACCGCGCTCCCTCTGATGGACACAGCTTTTCCCTGATCATCAAAATTCCATTGAATATCCTGGCCGGAATGATTCTTCCCCTGCCATTCGCCTATGATGGAAACTTCCTCCTGAGTACAGGAAGTCATAAATATAAATGCGATAAAAATGAGCGTTAATCTTTTCATCAATTTCGGTTTTTATTGAAGGGCCGAAAATTATACAATAATTACCAAAAAAGAAAGGATTAATCTACTTCGCAAATGCAAAGTCACTTAAATCTTAAGCCCATTTCATCGATTTTGAGCCAATAACTTTTCCAACGTATACTCCAACTCCTCAGCTTCCAGATCCTTGGCGATGATCTTGCCTTTGTGGTTGAGCAGGAAATTAGAGGGTACTTTGGTAATATTACATTCAATACAGACCGGGGATTCCCAGCCTTTCAGGTCAGAAACATGAATCCAGGGCAAATCATTTTCTTCGATCCCGGCTACCCATTCATTCAGGTTTTCATCCAGGGAAATAGCATAGATTTCGAAACCATGATCTTTATATTTTTCGTAGGCAGGAAGATAGTAATAACAATTTTGTTCGGTACAAATAGCATTTCCGGCAGCCCAGAACTGAACGAGCGTATATTTATTTTGAGTTGGGTCCAGGGGAACAATAGTTCCTTCGGGAGATTCGAGAGCAATGCTTTGAAATTTGGATTGGTTAATGGTATCGATGGTATACCAGATTGAAACAGCTCCGACAATCAACAATACAGCAGCCGCTACCCTAAACCAGGAAGACCTGTAAATTGGAACTACCTTTGAAGGTTTGTCCTGTACTACAGCATCTCTGATCCTGCCCCAGGATTCCGTCTTGAGTTCCAATCGGTCAAAAGCATTTTTATTGGATTTAAATAATTGCTCCATTTTATCCATGATGCTGAAATTTTACGGTTAATGATCTGAGCTTTTGTTTTGCCCGGGATAACTGAGAAATAGAGGTAGACACCCCAATATCCAGGATCTCCGAAATTTCATGATGGTCGTAACCTTCAAGCATATAAAGGGAAAAAACCGTCCGGTAACCATCCGGCAAAGCATGAAGCGCCTTGTACAAAAGATCCAGCTGAACCTGCTGATCCAACTCCCCGTTGGTGCTAAAGGAATCGATTGAAGGTTCTGTGACCCCATTCTCTTCATTCAATAAGAGTTGTCGGTGCTTTTTCTTTAATTCGTCAATACTGCGGTTAACCACGATCCTTTTTACCCACGCTCCGAAGGAGGACTGGTAGTTGTATTGGTTTAATTTGGTAAAAACATTGATAAAGGATTCCTGAAGCACATCTTCCGCATCCTCAGCATTATTGAGAATACGATAAGCGGTATTGAGCATTGCCTTACCGTACTGGTTGTACAGCTGGTGCATGGCTTGCTCATCGCCCGACTTGGCTTCCTCTATCACCTGTTTCAAAGGCTCTGCAAAGGATGTCGTCTTGTGTGCTGTCGAATTGGTAACGGACATTCCGGTTGCTGGTTGCTGGTTGCTGGTTGCTGGTTACAAGTTGCTGGTTTCTAGTTACTGGTTACTGGTCCCGGCACTGCGTGCCGCGGATGTCGCCCCGACATATCATGCCCGGGATTTTGCTGCGCTTAACTGCGCTCCATTGCTGGTTGACAGTTTAAGAAATACTATTTTTTCAAAAAATAGTATTTCTTTTTCAACTGCCAACTGGTACTGTTTACTGGTACTAATTTACTGCATTTTCTTCAATGCCTCTCTCAAACGATCACCATGAAGATTTGTTGCGACAATTTCTCCCTTTTCATTCAATAGGAGATTGGTAGGAATACTCCGGACACCGTAGGTTTGCGCAGCGGAATTTTGCCAACCTTTGAGATCAGACACATGGCTATCCCATGTGAGCTTATCTTGTTTAATGGCATTTTTCCAGGCTTCCATATTTTTGTCCAGAGATACACTGTAGATATCAAATCCTTTGGCATTTTTGAACCTGGCATCTTTGAATTCATTGTAAACACTTACCAGTTCAGGATGTTTGACGCGGCACGGACGGCACCAGGAGGCCCAGAAATCGACCAAAACAACATTTCCCTGCAGGTCGGATAATTTCATCACCTCTCCGGCGGGGTTTTTCAGGGCTATTTCAGGAGCCACGCGTTTTTGATCGGGTGTGATAAATGCTGCCAGGGTAATGAATGCAGTCAAGGCAATAACAGTCAGGTACTTCATAAGCGTTAAATTTTTCAGGTTTGTAATAAGATTTCCCATTAAAGACGACAGCCGTATTAAAATAATGCACTACAGGCAGTAAAAATTTAAAACCTGATCATAAAGTCACTTAAATTCCTGGAGTTTACGGTTATATTTGTTGAAATCTCCATCCTAAAATTTATTTCCGGAATGAAAAGATTACTGATCGTTTTTTTAATTGCCCTACCATTTCAGGTTTTTAGCCAGGAAAATCCTTTTGGATTTATTCATGAAAAGCAGGATGCCTGCTCCCGCGGGTATCACGGTCCGGTAAAAACGGTAGACAATGAACTGGCAGATCAATATGACGTCACCTTTACCCGGTTGGAAATATTTAGTGAGAACACCTCAAGCTTCATTGAAGCAAGTGCCTATATTGAAGCAACGGTGGTTGCTGATTCTATGACAACTTTCAGCATCGGTTTATCTTCGCAAATGACCATCGGGCAAATCATTTTTGAAGAAACAGCTGTTGCTTTTACTCATGATAATGATGAAATCCAGTTCGACCTGGAAACGCCAAAACAGCAGGGAGAAACCTTTCACTTGACTATCGCTTACGAAGGCAACGGGTACGATGATGACAACTATGCAGGTGGATTACACTTCACTACCAGTGATCCGGATTTAAATTATGAAGATCACACCTACACTTTTAACCAGCCCTACGGGAGTGATGTATGGTTCCCGTGTAAACAGGTCCTTTCCGATAAAATTGACTCTTTGGATATATGGGTGACTACTAATGCAAGTCAGCGAGTTTCTGCTAATGGTATTTTGGTGGAACAGGTGGATATGGATAACGGTACAACTCAATACAAGTGGCAAACCAGGCACCCTATTGCCTACTACCTTGTAGCTTTCAACATTTTCAGTTATTCCGAATACAACTTCTATTGTCAACCGGAAGGCTTTGATGAATCCATTTTTATTCAAAACTTCCTGGTGGATGAAGATCACATCGAATTGATGGGCGATGAACTCGATCTTACCTGCGGTGCTATGAATTTGTACAGCAATTGGTTTGGGATCTACCCTTTTCACGATGAAAAGTATGGACACAGCATCTGGGGCAAAGGCTTTGGCATGGAACACCAGACGATTACCTCTATGCCCTACAATATTGATTTCAGGAGGTTATCTCACGAATTGAGTCATCAGTGGTTTGGGAATATGGTGACTTGCGGGACCTGGCTGGATATCTGGTTGAATGAGGGATTTGCCACTTACTTTGATTACCTGGCCCTTAAGCACATCATCTCCGATCAGGTAGGTGAAGACCGAATGGCTTATTACCATGAAAGGGCTATGGTTTTTCCGAATGGAAGCGTTTATGTTCCGGCTCCGGCTATTAATAATGCCAGCAGGATTTTCAATTACAAACTTTCGTATTGCAAAGCGGCCGCAGTAATCAAAATGCTGAGATTTGAATTGCAGGATGATGATCTTTTCCGGGAAATATTGACCAACTACCTGGATCAGTTTAAAAACGGGACTGCTACCACGGAAGACTTCATCTCCGTAGTCAATCAAACAACCGGGGAGGATTATCACTGGTTCTTCGAACAATGGATCTATGGCGAGGGATATCCCATCTATTCCGGCAACTGGTATCAACATCAAGATACTTTGTACATGGAGGTCACCCAGGATGTTTCTTATCCGGCTGTGACACCTTTCTATGACATGCTGATGCCATATAAAATCACCTACCCTGGTGGAGACACAACAATTTATTTGCGTCAGGAACAACCGACTCAATTATTCAAAATTCCCATGGAGGAATTTGCTTCCAACATCATTATTGACCCTGAGAATGAAAACTTGAATCAGGATGAGGGGATGATTGAGGTGCCGGTGGGGGTTGCCTCCTATCCGGAACAATTGGATGTGAAGATATTTCCAAATCCGTTTGGGGAGGAAATAAGGATTAGCTCATCCTCCCGGGCGGAAGGGCAACTACAATTTGATATTTTTGATCTTCAGGGCAATTTAGTGAGAAACAGAACAACTGAAGCTCCCGAATTAACCATAAATACCCGTGAACTTCCAGCCGGACTTTACTTGCTCAAGGTCCAATCTAAAAAAGGAAAAATTGTACGGAAAATCACCAAATTTTCTCATTGACCTACTTTGTAAGGAATTAAAAACAATATCTGTTTTCTATTTCGGCAGCAAACTTCAATTTACCTGGTTGGGAATGATAAAAATCATTGCAAAAAATTCATTTATTTAATAATATTTCGATCGATACCCAAAAAGCTTTTTCCCTTCATTTATCCACACCCATAATTTTCCACTCCACGAGTCCAATTCAATCAAAATCAAATAGTGGATCATGAAAACTTTCCTACCAAACCTCATTTTATTTTTTGCTCTGACCATTTTGGTAAATACACAAACTTATTCACAAGAACCGTTCAGGGGATTCAGAAATTTTGATTTTCTGAAGGCATCAGAATTGGTATTAGCTTCCGCAACGTATGACGAAGCGGAGAACCAGGTCATTTTTAAACAAACGATCTTCGACCTTAATGAAGCAGGTGAACTAATTATGGCAAACTCATCTGTAATCGATAATGTTACCGGCGGAAGCCGGCAAGTAGATATAGCAAAAGGAAACTTCAATGGTGACAAATTTGATGATTACGTTTTCGCCTATGCGGGTGATAACCGCACCGTTAAAATTTACACACCTATGCTGGATACGGAAAATTTTGAAGTAACGGAAGCATTTAGATACACAGTTGAAGGGAATATCGCTGAGAATCACGACAAACTCAAAGGAAGGATAAAACTGGTCACAGGAGATTTTGATGGAGACCTGCTGGACGAATTTGCAGTCATGTATGCAGTCCCGACTTTTACAGCATCCTGGGAGATTTACCTTGAGTTATTTGATACAGATGCATCTTTTGATCCTAAACACAAACTCAGCATTCCTTTGGGAACCACGCTTACTGATTTCGGTAACAGGGACATGGAAGTATTTGACCTGGTGGCTGACGACCTCGATTTTAACGGCAAGGATGAAATCGTTTTCGCTTGGGGGCATGATGATAACGGGGATAATACCTATGATATATCTGCCAAAGTGCTGGCTTTCGAAAATGAAGAAGGCAATTACTCCTTCGAGACCAAAGCAGAGCGTGATCTTAATTTCAGCAATAATCCAGGGTATATTAAAGCTATATTCCTTGAAACCGGACGGCTGTATCATTCTGTTTATCCCTCTTTGATCGCGCTGGCAGTTACGGAAGCAGAGGGAGTCGACCAATCGGATTACAAGGAGTCAGCAATAAAAACTTTCATTTTTGAAGATAATGAAAACACACCAGAATACGATATCACCGAATCAATGGAAGAATCATTTTCAGAATCCATGAACTTGTGGCAAACTGATTATTATGATTACAATTTACCCAATATTTCAATTGCTACCGGAGACATTGATGGGAATGGTTTGGAAGAATTCTTTATCCTAAATTCTATTAGACTCTATGCCTTTGTTAAGTCAGAAACTGATTTTTCCTTTACTCATGCCTGGGTAGAAACTTTTGGAGAAATTGCGGATGTAAGTCTGAATTGCAATAACGGTTTAATTATTTCCGATGTAAACAAAGACATAGGCCTGGAGCTTTATAAATTCTTTAATGATACTGAATGGGGAGGTACTGGGTTCAGTAATTTAGAAGGGTTTGAAGTAAGCGTTTCAGAAGTACCGGAATATGTTTTTGATTTTGCTAATCCTACATTTTATCATGTCAATGATCACCCAGGTGCCTTCACAGCCGGATTATATAAATACAGCCTGGCAGCAGGAGATTTTGATGGCGACCGGGTAAGGCTTGGAGAACCTGAATACCACCAAATCACGGAGATAGTCCAACCTTTGGTGATCCTTAATGCTCCACCTATTCACTTTGATAAAATTAATGGTACAATCTATGACATCAATGGCTGCTACAATGGTAATGATTGTGATTTCGAAGCATTGTACAGCGTACAAACCTCTCAAAGTTTGACGGCTTCAGCGACAATTATGAGAGACTGGAGCATCACTAATTCCCATAGTTACGGTGGTGGATTTTTTGGCCTTGGTGCAAAAAAAACCATTAAAAACACTTACGGGAAAAATTATTCTAAAACTAACACACTAAATAATCAGTACACCATCACCCAGCAGGTATCTGCCAAAACTGATGACTATCTCTATGCAACCATCATTGACTACGATATCTGGGAATTCCCGATCTTAAGTGGAGATTCTATAACCGGATATGTCATGGATGTTCAGCCACAAAATATCCAAAATGCCTGGTTCCAGTCCAAGAGCTGGCGCGCATTCACCTATGTACCCAATCATGAAGTTGGCAATATACTTTCCTATGCGGATTATCCTGCCGCGGCCAGTAATCCATTTGCAGCTGAGGAGATCAAATTTGGAAATTTCAGCGACACATATGGTTTGGGATATGACCCAGGCCCTATCTGGTCACTTCATATAAGTGACTTTGGTAGTTCTGCCGAAGATCATAAATACACCATAAGTAAGGAAGTAACCAGGGAAGGCAGTTTCAGTATTTTTGGAGATTTCTGGAACTTTGGCTTTGGAATGGATTCTCAAAACAATTATTCCCAGGAAAACATCAACACGCACCAGATAGAAATGATGAATGAATTGGAAATTACCGTTCAATTTGGGGATCTTAGCACAGGTATCGGAGAAACGATTTACCATGTTGGCCCTTATGCCTATTGGTCCAAAAACGGAGAAATGTACCTGGATTATGTCACGAGGACTGAATCCGGAACTGGAACTAATACCTGGTGGGATAATCAGTACGGACAGTACCAAGACCCCGCTTTCATTCTTCCATGGCGGCTGGATGAAGAAAAAGGTTTTACTCTGGAGGACCCCCTAAAAAAATACCAAACCAAATCTATTCAGTTTTCCAATGACCGTCCTGAAGTTGGAGATACCATAACCATTTATGCTATCGTGCACAATTTCAGCATGTTGCCCACAGAAGATACCATAAAGGTTTCCTTCTACGACGGCCATCCCAACGAAGGTGGCAATATCCTTAGTGACATCCATGGATATACCTTTGTAACAACACCAACATTCCTTCAACCTAGAGGATTTGGTGTTGTGGAATTTCAATGGGTCTATACAGAAGGTTTTGAAGACTTTCAAAAGATTTTTGCCTACATAGATCCGGACGGGGTGATGTCCGAAATTCATGAAGACAACAACATAGGATTCAATATCATGGGCCTGATAGGACAATTACCTAATACTGTGGAAGATGTAGAGCCATATTGTTCTGAGCTGACTGTCTACCCTAATCCAGCTACCGGATATGCTGTAGTGGAATTCACGTTGAACAAGCTGACTAAAACAGTTGTTGACATCTACGACCTCAACGGCCAATTGATCAAAACCCAGGTGGATCAAAACCTTGGTGCTGGAACCTGGCAATCTGTTATCGACCTGGCAGATCTACCAAATGGTATTTATGTGATTTCTTTAACAGCCAATAGAGAAAAAAGCAATGCGAAATTGATCGTTTGCTGTCAATAAAAAATGTTATTCTATAATTCACGGACCCCGGAAGTTAACTTCCGGGGTTTTTATTTTTTATCAATCCACCAAAACCCATTTCCTCATAGCCACAAACTGCCTTGATTCCAACCTGATCATATATGTACCTGAGGGCAGATCAAATGTTGGCAACGTCAATTGGTTTTCGCCTTTTTCGAATTCCAATGTTTGCGAAACCACTACCCCTCCAACCATATCGTACACCTCCAGTTGCAGAGAACCTGAAACATGGGCCTCAAAAGCAAGGTTCACCACTGAACCAACCCTGCCCGGGTTGGGAAATACATGCAATTCGATTTCACCATAACGCTGTACTGCCCGAATGGCAGAATAATGTCTTGTTCCATCATAATCCACCGTTATCAAACGATAGTAACTAATTCCATCAAAAGGGCTGTGATCCGTGAAGGAATAATCCTGCTTGACAAATGAATTTCCGGCACCCTTAACCTGACCTAAAGGTTTGAAACCTATTCCGTCCTTACTGCTTTCAATAATAAAATGATCATTATTGACTTCCGTTTGGGTAGACCATAAAACCTCTACACTGGTTTCCTTACTTATCGCATTAAAACTCAACAACTCAACCGGCAATATATCACAGCCCGCATAATCGACATTACTTGCAGGCACCGCTCCATCACCGGGAAGAATAATGCCTGCATTTCCAGGAGCAGAACTTTGGGCAGACCCGATGCAGGAGCTTGTTCCTGAACCAAGAACTCCGTTCACACCGTTTACCCCTGCAGTAATATTCATCGTCACCGATCCGGGAATGCTACCGCTTGATTTAATCATTCCCCCTGATCCGCCACCTCCCGGGCCAAAACACCTATTTCCGTTACTCGTATGAACTACATCACCACCATCTCCCCCAATAACTTCAAGAGTCAAATTTCCGGAAATATTCATGACATCCAGCTGCACGGATCCTCCGGCTCCACCAGCCCCGGCTCCATCACCACCGGCATCACCCGGGCCATATGAGGTATCCAAAGCAGACTCGCCATTAGATCTTATGGTATAACCATTACCTACCAAAAATGGAGAAATCAAAATAATAATGCCTCCACCGTTTCCACCGGATGTAGCTTCCTCATTATTGCCATGACCGGCTCCACCGCCACCACCGAGAAATATCCGATTGGTTGAATTAAGTCCTTTACCACCAACACCGGGATGGTTGCCTTTACAATCGAAAAAACCTGTGGCACCGTTAGTTCCCCCTACACCGCCATTTCCAATATTTCCACCACCACCGCCACCGGTATTGTGGTCGTTTCCACCGCCGCCGCCATTCGCAGCAGCTCCTTTCCCGTAACTGATATTGGCCGGAAGATCCACAATGCCTTCTCCTTTGGGAGCTCCTCTTCCCGGGTTGTCATAAGAAAAATTACCTGATTGAATGGCCCAGTTACAATTATAGTCTGAGTCTTCCATAGCTGCTCCCCTGAACCCTTTTTCACTCATATCAATATCTGCCTGAAGGTCGATGGTTTTGGCTTCCAGCACCAAAACACCACCTTCTGAGCCATCCCAGGCCGGAGAAGTAAGCGTTCCGTTAATGATCAAATTATCGTATTGAGGAATTTTGATGACCTGAACAATACCTGAAGGGTCGTAATCATTGAGCAATTGATTCTCAAAGATGATTTGATTACCATCTACCCAGCAAACTGTAGCCGTTTCATAGGAACCGGCACCATTGTAATCCGTCACGTTTCCGAAATCAGCATTATTGGAAGTATTCACCACTGCCCCCTGCATCTGAATGATGAGGACTTTGTCTTCAATGGCAAACCCCGAACTGTTAATAACTGTAATTTCTGCATTATTGGCATGAAAAGTGGTGGCTCGTGTTTGGGTGTAATTGAGGGTGCCCGAAATGGTCTGACCAACAAGCGGATAAGTTAAAACTGAAACCAAAAAAATTAGTAAACAACGTGTGTTAGTCGATATCATAGTCTTCGATTTTGGAAAAAATAAATGTCAGGGGGAAGGAGATAGTTGCGGGGAGAATCCTGTTGGGTTCTTTACAAATCTAAGAAAAATTTTATTGAACAGGGGAATTGAGGAAAGGGAGGGCGGAGAGAGTTGTACCGCAGAGTTACCTGAGAAGCGCTGAGAATTTTGACTTTTTACTCTAAAAAGAGTGTTATATATGTATTTCAAATCAAAGATCCCGGGATAAATCATTTCTGAGAAAACCCGGGATCTGTATTCATTTTAAAAGGATGGAAAAATTATGCAGAGAATTTACAGACTAAAGTCTGTGCTACTTTTGTGCTTCGATTTTTTTCAGCATATTCCGGGCATTTTCACCGACTTTTCCATCAGGATCCATGGAGATAGCTTTTTGGTAGAGGGCCTTTGCCTGTTCGATATTTCCTGCTTTCCACATACCTTCAGCAAGGCTGTCCCAGGCGTTGGCAGAATTGGGAAATAATTGTGTCACAAAACCGAACACCTGCACAGCCGGTTCGATCTGCCCGCTGTTTAACAGGCGATAACCTGCCGTATTGAACTCCCCTTCAAAATCGAAAAATTTGTAAACAGGATCATTGATCATCCTGACGGCTTCGGACTGCAATTTTTCTACCTGGCCAGTCTGGAAAAGTTCAGTAAAGTAAGCCATCGGGTCGAGGATGAAATTATCGGCAGAAAAATCAAGGGCGGTCTGGAGTACAGGGTCCTGGTTATTTTTATAATCTTCAAAACTCATTTCCACCGCCAGATGAGGCGCGGTCCATGGGCCATCTTCCCACTGAGGTTTGTCCTGCCACCAGGCGAAGGATAATCGAACGCTAATGCCACTATTCGGAAGTTCGACATTATTGACATCTCCATAAAAATTAATGTTTTCTCCGGTGGGTTCTCCAACAAAAGTAACTTCGGTGTAATTACTCAGTTCGTTGACCAGGTTCTGGCAAGCAGAAAAAGTCCGGCGGCCGGTGATGACGAAAAATTTGCCTGGCTGGTTGATCTTATCACTTCTGATAACTCCCTTCACAATAGGTTTGTTCTTATAATTATTTCCACCACCGTTGAGACGCACATCAATGACCAGTTTTTCCACATCATTCGCTTCGATGAATTGAAAAACGCGGTCATAAAATTCAGGAATAGCTTCTGACGGATCATCCTGGATCTGACTTTGACGCACATAAACGGTTTTATGTTCCGGCAGGTATTCATAGAAATAGATCTTTTCCAGATCAGTCAGATACAAAGGCAGTTCTCCTTCATCTCGTGCAGACAACCAATTATCATCCTTAAAAACATAACCGTAGTGGCCGGGAAACTTATCAATGGTTGCGGCCTTGTAGGTTTGGCGGAAGGTCAAGCCATCTTTTTTAAGCGTGAGTGTCACTTCCGGTTTCAATTCCTTTGTGATTTTCTGAGCATGCAAAATTTCGGGGATACCCAGGTAGTTCAAACCATAGGCTTTAAAAAACTGGTCATTCTCTGCAGGAAATACAGGTTTTACTTTTTTGAGAGCCTCCTCAACTGGCATTCCTTCTACCTCCAAAACCTTGGCTCCCAGACCATTGTAATAATCCTTATGTACACCCTGAAGGTAAATACCATCACTAAAAGCCATCATATTAAATGGCACCTGGTGGAAGTTGAACTTTCCGTGTTCACCACGAGGATATAACCAAAGGGAGGTGTGGCCATACCCAAACATCGAGATGATACGCGAAAATCCGACGATGATCTCATGTTCCTCCAAAGTTGGAATCTCACTATATAGATTTTTTACCGCAGCATCGAAATCACGTTGACTCACCTTTTTGAAAAGGAAGTTGTAGTCCTTGTGAACAGTATGCTGCAGGAACTGCAAATCTTCCTGCCATTTTTCGGCTGATTGGTTGACCTGGGCAAAAGAGGTAACGGAAAAAACGAGTAATAACAAAAGTAGTGTTAGGTTCTTCATAAGTTAGTTTTTTTCTGAATGACAAAATTTCCAGAGGTGAAGTTGCAAATTAGCCCTAATAGGGCAACGCTCCAAAAAGCATATCCGTACAGGAATAGTAATTGGACGGATTAACCGTCTTTTACGACAAACGACTGAAAGGCAACAAAATATACCTCGCTGGCGGCTACGGCTTCTACACAAGTAGTATAAGTTGTTTTTATAATGTGTTTTCGGTCGAGTTTTCAAGAAAACCTCCAGTTATAAGTGAAAAATGAATGAATGACCAAGAAAATCGTGCCGGAACCGCAGAATCTCGAACCGCAGAATAACCAATGTAGAAGTTTTTTTAGCAATTCTAAATTGGATATTGGACATTCTGCTGTTTTGCGGTTCCGGCAGGTTCATTTTCCCTTCTTCATTCTGCCATTCGGCAGTTTTTTGCAGCCTGACTTTGAATAAACACAATGAATTGGGTTAAAATTTAAATAAAACAGATTATATATTTTTATTATACTACTTGTGTAGAAGCCCTAGTCGCTGGCGGAGTCGGATCATTGGAGAAAAGGTGGCTTTTCCCATAGTGATCCGGGGGTGGATTCCATCCGGGAAGAGATTCCACCCCCGATTTTAAGTCGAAAAGTTACACTTTTCAACTTAAAACCGACCTCGCCAGCGAGGCACATCAAATATTAAACCAAAAAATTGCTGCAATACATTGAAAAAGGGCATCTATGACCTCAACGCTTCCACCTCCTCTACCGTCATGGGTTTCTTTTTATTCCCCAGCAATTTATGCCCATCCGAAGTAATCAGATAATTCTCCTCATTCCTGATGCCTCCAAAATTCCTGAACTTGTCGATCTCATCGTAATTGAGGAAGTCTGTGAATTTATTTTCAGCCCTCCACTGGTCCGTCAGTTCCGGAATAAAATAGATTCCTGGTTCAATGGTGAGTACAAAACCAGGTTCGAGTGCTCTTCCCAATCGAAGTGACTTCAGACCAAACTGGGTACTTTTAGGTTCTCCATCATAACCCACATACACCTCTCCCAGGTTTTCCATATCGTGAATATCGAGACCCATCATATGACCCGTTCCGCAAGGGAAAAAGAGGGCGTGTGCTCCTGCTTCCACCGCATCTTCGGGATTACCTTTCATCAACCCCATTCCTTTCAGGCCTTCCGTTATGGCCAGGCAGGCAGCGAGGTGCACTTCCTTGTTCGTGACACCGGGTTTAAGAAGATCAACACTGGCATAATGTGATTTCAGGACAATGTTAAAAATGTCTTTTTGTAAACTGGTAAAGGTCTTGCTGACCGGGAAGGTGCTGGAAAGATCACCGGCATATCCCATGGGTGTTTCCGCTCCACAGTCAAGGAGGAATAGTTGGCCTTCTTTGACCGTATTCCCATGGTAGTGATTGTGCAAGGTTTGACCGTTAATTGTTGCAATCGTCGGGAAGGAGATATTTCCGCCGGTGGCCCGGGCTATTTTTTCGATTTCCACGACTACATCCAGTTCATTCATCCCCGGTTTTAGCATTTTCATGGCGGTGACGTGCATATCAATGGTGGTATCAACGCCTTTTTCAATTTCCACAATTTCTTCATCAGACTTATAGATGCGCTGGGCAGCAACCGCTTTAATGATATCAACGGAAGCTCCGTTTTCAATTTGTTCGGCATTCCATCCGGTCAGCTTCATCAGTTTGAGGATGTTGTGATGTCGGTATTGTGGTATGAAATGGATTTCTTCTTTTTTCTTCAAAGCCGTTTCAACCCGTTTGGCTAGATCATTCAAACTGCCGGTTCTTTCCACACCGCAAAGCGCTGCCTGATCAGCAATAGTTGGTAATGACCCCATCCACACCACATCTTCCACGGTAAAATCATCCCCGTAAATGGTGACCGAGCCATCATTTGTATCCAACAAGGCCATTAGTCCCGGTCTTTTTATGCCAAAGAAATACAGAAAGGTACTATCCTGCCGGAAATAGTATGGATTGTCGGTATAATTCATGGGGCTTTCATCATTACCCGGGATGAGGATTATGCCGGATTTTACCTGGTTGAGTAATTTTTGTTGTCTGTTTTGGTAGGTAGTGCTGCTGAACATTGGTTTTATTTTTTTTCAAGTTACTGGTTGCTCGATTAAGTTGTTCAATGGATTCAATAGGTTTAAATTTAGTACTTTGTTTGGAATCCTGGCCTGGCCTGCCCGGAGGATTACAAGGTTGATTGATAAAAACTATTTTTTTAGAAAAATAGTATTTATTGGAAATCTCACCCCTTTTCCAAACCATCACCTCGTCAGGTCTTCCTTTGGATATCTCAAGCGAACTCAAGCTAATTATCCTTCAACCTCAAAATCATCAAAGGCGCCACAAACAAATCTACTAAAAGTGCAAAAACCAACATAATACTAACCAGAATTCCCACCGATTTGGCTTCCTGGAATCCTGAGGTGACCAGTTGAGCAAATCCAAAGAAAAGTACGATGGAGGTAAGCAACATGGCCCTACCTGTTTCATGTATGGTAGTTTTGCAGGCCACCTCAACGGATTTATTCGATCTTTCTCTCAGATATCGGCCAATGAAATGAATAGTATCATCCACGGCAATTACAAATCCAATAGTGAAAATTATGGAAGTCCCGAATTTAAGTTCAAGTCCCAAAAGTGCCATAATTGCCCCCGTAACGAGCAAGGGGAGTACGTTGACTGCCAGAACGACCAGGACTATTTTCCAATCGCGGTAAAGCAAAAAGATCAACATACCTACTACAAGTAATGCCCATCCTAATCCGGTAAACATATTCCTTATCGCGTGTTCCTGAATTTTATCAGCCATGGCCGATGCGCCTATGATCCGGGTATCAAGCACTGATTTATCGATATTGTCATCCATCCACTTTTGAAGCTGATCATTCAAGGCGTAAACCTTCTGCCGGCCGATATCATTCATCCTGCCGGAGATTTTCCCAAAACTTTTCTCTGGATTCACAACTGACTGAAAAGCCGAACTTCCAGACTTTGCAAAGCGACGCTCGAGCCGGCTGATTTCGGGTTGAGTTTCTGGCAAAGTGTATTTATTTTCATTGCCTCCATGCCAGGACCGGTTGAGTGTTTGATAATAAGTGACGGGAGATAAAACGGCCTCAACCAAAGGTAATGAGTCGACATAACTATGGAGTTTTTCCACTTCTTTTAAAACACCGACCTCATTCAAGGCTAATTCATTTTGAGGTAGCAATGCAATTTCAAAAGTCCGAACACCGGCCAGGTGTTCTTCACAAAAATCAACTGCCTGATTGAAGGTGTGGTTTTTGGGAATGGAACTATTGAAAAAGTTGTTAGTATTGATCTGAGTCAATCCAAAAGCACTTATAGCTATCAAAACAAGGGCCATTCTTACAATCCATTGAGGGTGTTTTTGGACAATTCCCCAAATACGCCCGGCCTTTCGCTCCCACCATTGAAACCAATCGGTTCGAAGATGAATGGAATCTTTCGAAATGGCATTCAACACAAACGGCACTAGGATCATAGTAACCAGAAAAGTAATCAGGACACCAACGGCGATCTCCATCCCGAATTTGCGCATATTCGGCAGGTTGGAAGTCATTAAAGTGAGAAAACCAATTCCCGTGGTAAAGGAAGTTAAAATAAGGGCAAGGCCAATCTTTTGTATAGTCCTTGTCAGAGCTGTTCGTTTATCATCTCCTGCTTTAATCTGCGATTCATATTTCGAAAAAAAGTGAATAACATCTGAGATACTGACGATCAATAAAATGGTCGGCGCCAGATTGGTCATCGAATCCAGCGGGTGATCTATCCATACCAAAAACCCGAGAAACAGGATCACGGAAAACACAAAAACCAAAACCGGCAGCAGCACCGCCCAAACCGACCGGTACAAAAATCCCAGTAACAGAACCATCAACCCCAGGCAAAGCGTCAGGCTCTTTTTCAGTTCTTTATTGGAAATGCGGTTATAGGTCACTTCAAAATACTTCCTGCCCATCATATGGGTCTCAAAGCCAAATTCAAGGGAAAGGTCTTCAATGGAAGCAATGATGGATTCACTAAGGTTACTGCTCAGATCTTTTTCAAATTCAAGGATGACCACCAGTGATTGAAAGTTCTGGCTAAATAGCCTTCCTTTGATTCGATTATCTCTTGAAAGTTTCAGGCTGTCGGCGGTGTACCTTCCCGGATTTTCGAAATGGATCAGCGGATCTGTAAGGACGCCAAAGGGAGTTTTGCGGGGTTCATTTATTGTGGTCAGTGAATGTGCATTGGCCACGTAGGGTAATTCCCGTGCTGCATGGGTGAATTGATGGAATTCTTGCAGAAAAAGGGATTCGAAAACACTGCCTTTATGATGGACAACTAAACTCAGAAAATTGTCTTCATCACCCAGCTCGGCAATCATTTTATGGTACAATTCCAGATCCGGATCTTCATCCGGAAAATAGGTAGAGAAGTTTTGGCTGATCCGGATACCGGGCAACAAATAGACAGCTCCGGCAAGAGCAGCTGCCAAAAGGGTGATCAGGGCCCAGCGGTATTTGATGATAATGTCTGCCTTCACAAAAGCGTGGTTTTTCGCAAAGGAAAGATACTTGAATTTCGGGATGATCAGGGTACTTCATCCCGGTTAAGTTTCTACTTCTTCTTCATACGTTCTCTTTTTCCATCCCAACATCCACCAAAATGGCAGCAAGGGATTGTGGATCTTTGCGTTTGGGTTGGCTATTTTTTGGTCATCGCCCGTTATTTTCTTTTTGTTGAACAACAGCCCGTGGGTAGCAGCCGCTTCTGTCATCCATTTAAGAGATTCAAATGCCAGGGAAATCTCGTTTTCTTCAAGTTTTTTTAATTGTTCTAATCGCTCTTCAAAGACTCTTTTTTGCTCCCTTAATTTTTCTTTTAATGGTTCCGGGGCATTGGGTAGTTTGTCCCAGTCGATATCACCAATTTTTTCCCTGAGGCCTATCAGTTTTTTTTCCAACTTCCCCGAAAGACCATAGCCGCCACCAACATCTGCATGTACTCCCCGGAACCATTTTGTTTTTACATCCTGGTGAAGACAGGTTTGCAGGTTTCGCTTTCTTTTCTCCTTTTCACGGTCATGATTTTTATCCGTATTGGAAAACCAGAGTTCCGGCTTGTATTGACTGCGTTTTTCGTGTTTTGCCACAGCGTGTCGCCCGTTGATCATATTGGGCAGCCAGTCTGTATCTGGTAAGGTTACCTGAAACCTTAAGATACCGACGGACTTGACGGTATCCCAAACCCCCAGGAAATGGACAGGAATTACTCCTTTGGAGGATTTGTCCTTGATATGCTTTAGGGAAGTATTTTCAATATCCGGAATAACTTCAGACCATTTGAGTGAATAAGTTCTCGAGAACCTCTTTTTGAAAAAATTCAACTGATGACCATTGCCCTTATGGTAATATCTAATGGCATAGGGTATCAGGGAAAAACAACCTCTATCCATAAGCCCTACCCGCCCAAGCAGGCCTGTGAGTGCCCTGGCAGTATAAGCCCCGCGGCTGAATCCAAAGATGTAGATACGATCACCGGGTTCATAGTGCTGCATGAGGAATGTATATGCATCTGCGAGATTTTTTGATAAACCGTAACCAAACGCGAGGCCAAGTATTTTGGAAATGGTCCTGCCGACAAAAGTGAATGCTCCGGGTGCGTCTTCCGTGCCCAGGCCAGGGTCGTAAAAAACCACCTGACGCCTGCCTTCGGCATCAATCGTTTTGTCCAGCCGTTCCGCTATTCTGACAACATTGGTCTCACTGTAAACACTTACATGATTCGAGGTGCCATCGCAAAGCACGATGATATTTTTTGAGTTATTCATAATGGAATTCCTTTTAATAATCTACAGGCTGATCCTTAAAGCTACTATTTTAGTTTAGAAATTAGATACACTATGGAAAGGGAATGCACCTGTTTTTTTTAATGCTTAAAAGATCTAACCCTTCATTAACCTCAAAATATCTCCCGGATCGGATAGATGTACACCAAATACAAATAAAAGAAGATCAATGAAATAACCAGTATAATAACCCCTAACACCGGGGAACTGACCTTAAATCCTTGGGCTGATGCTTCCAGGTCTGTGGATAAAGTTTCAGAGGAATCTCCTTTCATAGCTTTTCTAAACTGAAGGTAGGAGAAATACACTCCAACGATCAGCAGAAATAATACACTGAAAAAAATGACCTTGGAGGAAAACAACTGCCAGGAAAAAACTCTTTCGCGGTGCTTGTAACCGGAAATCCTGTAGTCAAAATACTGAATGAGCGATTCATAATATTTGGCAAGGACCGTACTGTCTTTTCTATAGACTTCCTTAAGGGTGTCCGGAAAAATCGAACTCTCCACCTGAAAGGTATCCAGGAATGCAGATATGGCTGCTTTCTTTTCCTGATTCATCTGGTTTTCATTTTCCTGAGAATAGAGTGTAACTCCTGCAATGAGAAAAATTACAAGCAAAAAGGATTTAGACAGATTTGACATTTTTCATTTTTTATGGTTTTCACTCTCCGTAAATTTCCCGGAGGTTTTTAATTACTGCTGACCGGAATTCAAGTAATTTAAAAAACTTTCTATCTTGTTTATTTTCAACAGCGATATACTTCTCAATCAGATCCTCATCCTGATCCATCAACACTTTAATCTCGTCCAATAATTCTTTATTATAAGCGTGAACCCAACCTTCAACATCCTCTTTCCATGTTTTTGCTTCATTTGAAAAAAGTTCAGGTGGCGGAGGTTCATTAGGTAGCTGGACTGCCACGATGATCTGGGGGCCGGTTCTGGGCTTTTCAACAATCTGGTATCGGATGTGTTTATCGGCATCGTAATAGTAAGTTGCTCCTGATTCACTGATGACATAATTTCCATTTTCATACTCAATCTGTATGGCTCCGCTGGTCTTGTAATTTTTCACAGACTTACCCCAGGCATTTCTGTCGAGTTGATTGAATTCACTTCGCAACATTTCGTCGCTTTTGGGTGTACCCGAAGGCCGTCTTTGTGCTTTGGTACTTGGAGCAAGGTCTTTTGAAGGCAGAATAGTGGCCACTCCCCTGGCAGTCAGGGAAGGATGTATATTTTCGATAACGACTATCCATTTGAGTTTTTGCCTGGTCTGAGCCGGTTCAAATAAATGGGTGACATATAAGGGGCTTCTTCCCTCTATTGCCAGGTATTTTTTGTCATAAATACTTCTCGCAATCACACTGACCTTTATTTCTCCGGCACTACCCTCCCACTCCAATTTCAAATGAAGAAAGTCCGTAGTCGGATAAACCTGAAATTCAACTTTCTGGTCTCCGGCCGGTGAAAGCCTGAATGGATAGGTTTTTTCATCTGAAGAAAAACCTTTTTTCCTGGACGCTGCCCTGGCTTGTGCCTTGGTGATCTGGCCAAACGACTGGAAAGGAGCAAGCACTAAAAAACTAAGGATAAATACTGCGAATAGACGGGAAATGTGTTTTAAGGGTCTCATTATGGATTGACATTTAATAAGATAATCTACCTGTGCCAAATGGTGATTCTATTAATGTCAAATGGGGTTTATCAACTAATCAATCAATGTAAATTATTCAGTTTTAAAAAACAATGATATTTGTCAGAGGAGTTGTAAATTCTGGAAAGAATTGCAGAATTTCCTAATGAAATCCAGTGTAGTATCACTCATCATTAAATTTCAGAATCCTCCCAAAATTTTTGACGGATTCTAGAACATATGCATACTTATGCGCACTAATACACACATAGAATACAAAAAAGAAAAGAATACAACGAATTGACAATCAACAAAAAAGCCCTTATGCATTGAAACACAAGGGCTTACGCTTTGATCTCTAAGTGGTTCCACAAGGGATAGAAAAATTACTTTAAGGGGTTTATTTTCAGTGATTTATGATTTTGTTATTTAAATTTTGGATGCTTTTTAGACCAAAATTCTTAAAAAGTACTATTGTTATTTCTAACCTTTCGCTGCAGAAAAGGAATAACCTGCCATAACTCCGTTACAAACTGCACCTGCTAAAGTAAACACAATTCCTCCAGCGATTGGACCATATGGACGTAGCATTGCAGCTATAGGTCGAAAAATTGCTAAAACACCTGGAATTGTTTTAGAAATATTATAGGCCCTTTTTGAATCAATAATTGCTAATGAAATATAATTCACTAAAAGAATACTTGAAAAGGCTGTGGTAGCTGTTGACTCGACCTTTCCCTCGGGTTCTACAAAAAAGAAAAGCCAATCACACCCAACATCTAATATTAATTCCGAACCCCAAATTGTAGCCTGAACTTCAAATCCTTGGGTTCCGTATTCTTCTTGAGGTTCTAGAAGCCAAGGAATACTTGCAAACCAGTTCATTGTACTTAAAGAAGCCTCACACCCTGAAAAAAATCTTAACACCATATGTTTTGTAATGTTTCCTGGTACCGCTTCATCCGCTATAGTTAAATCATCAACTATAGGTTTGACAATTGCAGATATTGCATATATTGTTCCTGCCAGAATATTACAAAAACTTACATGATCAGGAATTTCATTTCTTTGGATTTCCCTTGTCCTTCTTTTGGGGTTTTTAATCCCAAATTTCTCCTCTAACCACTCTTCATTATACAATTCCTTAAATGAATTTACCGATTGTCCATCTACGAAAGGCCCCTTTCCGAATGAAACAGTATAAATAACTGTTGCCGGAGCAGCAACCATTAGGGAAACAACATCTAAATAAGAAAAAGGTAAAGGTGTTCCTAGTTCCTGTTCATTTACCAAATTATAAATTTCGGAAACCAAGGGAAAATAAAATGGGCTATTTAATAATTGCTTAATTGATTTAATAACATCATTTATAGCATCTAATACGGCAAATAGAATGTCATGTATTTTTTCCAACCCCCATAGAAGAATAGCTTCGACCAATTCTAACAATCCTTTCATTACCAATTCTAAGATTTTATCAGGGTTGTCTTTTATTGCATTAAAACAAGCTTCAGCCTTGATAAAAGCGTCCGATGACTCGAAAGACTCTGTAGATGATTTAATTCTCATAAAGGCACTATCCACTTTCGAAATTGTAGGAACCATAAGGTTACTACAACCATCATGGTTGTTAACAACAGCGTTTATAATTATATTGTTTTCGACAAAATTAAGTGGTCCTTGGCCACCTACTGGGTTTTCCTTCTCGAATATTGGATCTTCTCCTACCATCTCAACATACTGCTCTATAGTAGTATGAATTTCATTTTTTATTTCTGTAATTTTGGTATCTACTTTTTGCTTAAGAAAAGGAATAATAGTAGTATCAAAAAAGTCAAAAACTGTATTAACGGAATGATTAATTACTTCCCTGGTACGTAAAATATCATGCCAATTAAAGGTGGTCCCAAGCCAGTTCATAATATCTTCAAAGTACACTTCAACCTTATTGAAAAATGTTAATACTGCCTGAAAAACTTGTTCAGCAATATTCACGATTCCTTCCCAAACATAAGTTAAACCATCTTTTAAATATTTGATTACTACCTGTAATCCATCCATTACTTGATTGGATAAATAACTTATTAAATTACATGCGCCTTCTTTAATCATTTGCCAAAGTCCTCCCCAACCTATATCATGAGAATCATGTTGCTTAGCAATAAGAATTCCTCTTTTCACTTCAGCTTCATCCAGCTCTTTATATATAGGCAATCCTTCATCATTAAATGAAAGCATCCAAGGTTTTGAGACAACCTGACTAAAGTTAATTCTATTCTCCATCCCAAATGATTCCGAAGAAATATGGAAACAATTTGCTCCAGAAATAACATTACTGTAATTCGAAAATCGCCTTTCGGCTTGAGATTGTGCAGATGCCTGTAAAGGTGCCATTGAATTGTTTAATGCGCTGGCAAGAGCTTCCGGAACCCCGTTTCCTCTATATTTACCTTTTAGCAAGTCTCCTTGAGCGCCTTTGGCTTCCAATAAATCAGAGGCTGTAATTGAAGCAAATTTCTCTTGAATGTATCCATTGGGCTCTATTGCCACTCCCTTGTCATCATCCATAAATTCTGTCCATACAGTCAACAATGATGTGGCTAACTCATTTGTTTCTGAAATTATGGAAACTTTTCCAGCATAGTTTGATAAAACCTCGACTGGTCTACCTGGATTTAATAAGTATCCCTTTCCATTGACAATTAAAGATTGCTCTCCACTACTCCATAATTTAACTTTGGCATTTGGTCTTAATAGTTTGCCGGAATCAAAAACAGTAATCTCTGTACTGTATGAGTTAAATTCTTCAGCTTTTCTTTTCTCTTTATCAATTATCTCAATTTCAATTTCATCTTTGTGCCATTCCAGAGTCATTGAATCCTGCCAAATTCGGTATAATCTATGGTCATTATCTACAATAAAAACAATAGGACTTCCATCTCCAGATTTTGATACCGAATAAGAGGATATCTGTAAATCATTATTAATACAAATTTGTTTTGACCAATCCATATCATCAGTACTCAGGTTTTCAATCTGGTATAGATTTCCATCCGTTCCCAGGCTAAAGGCTTGCGGTCGACCATTTTTATTTGCAGTCCCAATCACACTTTCAAATCTCTTTGTACGAGAAAGATCAATATCATGCCAATCACTTTTATTATCTCCAGGAATAGTCCTAATGTAGCCAAGTCTTTTATCTTGTGAGCTTATGTTAAAAAAAGCATTTGGAATGCCTGCAGCAGAAAATTGACTGGTTGGTTCATTTTTAGGGAAAGCATCAGAAGGCGGATATTTTTTTCCTTTTGAATCCCCATCGATTCCATTATTTTTTTGATATACTGTAATAGGAACTAATTCATTAGAATTTTTAGGTTTATAATTAATTACAATATATTTCTGTGGAGAATGAGAATAAACATTCCCTATTAGTCTAGTGTTTACAGTTGGTTTTTGCTCTGGGTCAAATTGAATAAAAATCCTGCTTACCGTAGAAGTTACATTATTATTATACAAAAAAGTCAAATATACTTCCTGATCATTTACCTGATTTGAACGAATTGTAATCTTTATGTCCTTCCATGATTTTGTGTCAGCACTTTGACCTTTAAATAGAGGAATATACATTATTGTAAAAGCTGTTCCCGGTCTACCTGTACGGAACAAGGCAATCATAGGTATAGGTTTAAACCCTTCTTTCTTAATAGCTTCGCTTAACTTAACTAGTGCAGCTGGGCCACCCTCATCATCAGTCAAAATATTACAAGCTACAACATCTTTTGCCGTCAACCCTTCGGGTAATTCGACTTTCATCACACTCCACCCTGTGTCACTATTTTCATCAGGGTAAATATTGTACAAATTGAAATCAGAGCCAATGGAAAGAACTTCTACTTGTCCAAACCTGTTTTTAAAAGTTGCAATTTTAGTTCCAGCGGAAATGGGTTCTCCAACATGGTAGTTTTGAATTAATCTTGAGCTTACACTTATTAAACTATCATTCATGATATGAAGGGGTTTAGTTCTATAAATAATGTCCTAAGGTAATATTTATAATTCAAAAAAGATATAATTAGGCAAAGTCACTAAAATGCAGTAAAAAAATTCTAAAACAAACCCTTTGGATGATAGAAAAATAAAACACAGCACTAAAATAGAAAAATTAGATACTGAACAAATTAAAATATCAAGGAAAAGGAAAGAAGAACAGCTTAATATACAATAATGCACAAATAGAACCCCAAAAAGGAAAGATTACAACGAATTGACTATCAACAAAAAAGCCCTTGTGTATTGAAACACAAGGGCTTACGCTTTGATCTCTAAGTGGTTCCACAAGGGATAGAAAAATCACATTAATGGGTTAATTTTCAATTATTTATGATTTTTTAATTAAAATTTTGGATGTTTTCTAGACCAAAATCTTTTAGAATTATTGATTTGAGATATCAAAAATTAATAGAAACTACAATTATTAAAATTTTTATTTAAAGATTTCTCCCCTAGAAGTTTACATATCCTCCTTTTCTCAAATAATTAAAATAAATAAGAATTGGACAAAAGAAAAATGATCAAGTCAGAGAGTTTAGATTACTTAAATGTGATATCTCTGAACTGCACCTTGTTACTTGGAATACCTTCTGCCGTAAGTTCCAAATCCAAAACGGTTATTTTTTGAGCTCTCGTGGAGATATTAGGAAAGACAACATTACCGTCCATTTTTGTATTTGCAATCATTTGCACACTAGTTAAGCTATTTCCACCCTTCTTTTCCCTATTTGCAATTTTGAAAAAATTAGAACTATAAACATTGCCAAAATCATCATATGCCCTTGTTTTACTACTCAGGCTCAGTTTTCTATCTTGATATCTGCTGGTAAAGGTAAAATTGCATCTCAGAGAATTCCCATTAAGGTCACATCCCTTTAATTCAATCAACCACTCCCCTACTTCTTTTCTTTTTGTTTCCTTTACACCGGATGGTTTACCGGCATCAGAACAATCAATGATAATTTCTTTATATAAATTATTGTTCTTGGGAATTGTAATTTCATCCTTTAATTTACAATCATTTTTAGTCACCTCCAGTAAAAACTCATCCACCTGATACTGGATTTCATTTAGGTCAATTTCAATAAAAAAATTGCCTGATTGATCTGTTTTTACACTTTTAACCAGCTTACCTGCTCTCAACTCTACAGTAGCTCCATTCACATCCCTGCCTTCAGTATTTACCACCTCTCCTGTAAGAAGAAACATAGTCTTTTGGGTGGGGGTTTTGGCTAATTCAAGTCGAAGTGTATTACTTTTTACCTCTGAAGTAATATTAAATGTACCATCAAGCCCATTAAATCCTTCACAGGTAACGATATAATGAATTTCTCCAACAGGAACATCAGAAAAATATACTTTCCCATCAGCACCGGTCAATTCAAATTGATAGCCTAGCTCTTTAATGGCTATACTAGCATTTTTAATGGGAGTACCACTTTTATTATCAACAATTTGAACCGAAAAAGGATAATAGACTTGAGAAATTGCTTTTGAGGAAAATAAAAATGCAAGAATTGTCAATAGGGTTAAAGGTTTAAAATTCATTTTCTTGGAAGTTTAGGAAATTTAAAATTTAAATATTTAAAATGTTCGCTTAAGCAACTTTGATGGGACTTGTACCTATAGCAAACCTTTATTCTTTGAGTATCTTTATCTTCTAAAATATATTTGAGGACCAACCTAAAGGAACCATCCTCTTTAGTCGTAATCCTATTTTTATCAGCGCAGCTTTCACACCAAATTTCTACCCCTCCTAAACCAATACCTTCAAGGTCGTAAATTATACCTGAAATTGCATCATTCGTAAGATTGAAGGAGGGTGTAGTTGATAGATTTTGATTAGGGGGACCCGATGGAATTGATATTTTTAATGAATCCTGGATTTTTACAGGTTGAGTCACAATTATTAAAGTGTCTGGGGAGGAAGTCCCACTCTGATCTGATTTATTCGATGATCCAATTCCTATTAGATATAGAATAATTGCAGGAATAGTAGCAATAAGAATTCCTGCTAAAACCTTTTGCCAAAAGGGCTCTTTTTTCTTTTCATCGGTCATGATGGCGGTTAATTAAATCTCTATTTTTTAATTAAAATACACCGAATAAATAAAATGAATTTTTCAACAAGCTAAATTTAGCTAATATGATTCTAATCCAATTAAAAATTTGACCAGCGTAAGATATTAAAAAAAAGTTAATCCATAAAATAATAAAAGAAATTCCCGATTCAACTTTAAATTATTCGTCAAAAATATCATGACTCCTCCAGCTCAAAAAATTTAAAATTAAAACTCAGAAACCTCCAAAAATTTTAGACAGATTTTAGACCTTATGCATACTAATACCCACTTATACACAAATAGAAACTCGAAAAGGAATAAACACAACGAATTGACTATCAACAAAAAAGCCCTTATGCATTGAAACACAAGGGCTTACACTTTGATCTCTAAGTGGTTCCACAAGGGCTCCCCGCTCCTGAAAAATATAGTCGGCTGAAAACCTCCTTATTTTTCTAGGTCGGGATAAACTTCTTCGCACCTTGCAGAAACAACAAAGCCCCGTCGCGATTACGACGAGGCTTTTGTGGTTCCACAAGGGCTCGAACCTTGGACCCCCTGATTATGAGTCAGGTGCTCTAACCAACTGAGCTATGGAACCTGCTCCATGACCGCTTAAGGCCATTTATCAAAGCGGATGCAAATTTACGATTAAAACAGACTCCCTGCAAGGAAAGTTTCATAAAATTTCTTTTGTTACAGGTTTCTGGTTGCTGGTTACTGGTTTAAAATAACTTTAGGGAGATTTAAACCAGTAACCAGCAACTTGTAACCAGCAACAACTCTACTTATCCAAATGCACATCCATCTGCGGAAACGGAATACTCACACCCTCCTTATCAAAAGCCTTCTTCACATGTTCATTCATATAAAAGAATGCATCCCAGTAATGCTCGCTCTTGCAAAATGGACGCGTGTTCAAATCAACTGAACTGTCCCCTAGGTTGCCTACGACAACTCCTTGCTTGGGGTCATCCAATATCCACGGACATTCGTCGCCTACCTTCAGGATGATCTCCCTGGCTTTGTCAATGTCATCAGTATATCCTATCCCAAAAGTCAGCTCCACCCCGATGATGCCCTGACCGGAAATATTAGTGATCACGTTACTGGTCACAACACCGTTGGGTATGATGATGTTTTTATTGTCTAAAGTAACCAATACCGTATTGAAAATCTGGATTTCTTTCACAGTTCCTACCTTGCCGCCTGCCAGTTCGACCAAATCGCCTACCTTATAAGGCTTAAAAATCAGGATGAGCACTCCGCTGGCAAAATGCCCCAGACTTCCTTGTAAAGCCATACCCACAGCAAAAGCAAGGGCACCAAAAATAGCTACAAAAGAGGTGGTCTCTATTCCAAACATCTGAGCCACACTCAACAAGACGAGTACTTTCAGGCCAACAGAAATTAAAGATTTCAAAAAGGGGCGAATGGTCTCGTCCAGGCCTCTTCTTTCCATCGCTTTTCCGGCAGCTCTCGCTATATAGTTGGCCAGCCAAAAACCAATAATAAATGTTAAAATCGCACCAGCGACTTTTGGTGCATAAAGCGTGAGAAATTCTGAGAATTTTTCTAGATCAAAATTCATAAGGTTGTTGTGTTTTTAAAAGTGAGTTAATGTTCTGTAAATCTATGATTTCGAGTGTTTCGACAGACGGGATTCTCCTTTACCGGAGAATAACTATTTTTGTAGACGTTTTCACGTGCTGAAAGATACATTGAAAAGATAAACCTTGCAAAAAAAGAAAAAATATATTTCCAAAGACGACGCCCTGCTCAAACTTCAGGCCTACTGCGCCTACCAGGATCGCTGCCACTCGGAAGTCCGATCCAAATTGCTGGACCTGGGAATTTACGGAGACGACCTCGAAGAAATCATCGTGGCCCTCATAGAAGATAATTTCCTCAATGAAGAACGATTCGCCAGATCCTATGCACGTGGAAAATTCCGTATGAAACAATGGGGAAGGCTCAAAATCAGACGGGAACTGAAATTCCGGAAAATATCCGACTACTGCATCCGCAAAGCAATGGAAGAAATTGAAGAAGATGATTACAGGAAAACACTGAGAGAAGTTATCCTGAAAAAGAAAAATCTAACCAAAGAACCCAATTCCTATAAAATGCGCGTAAAACTCATCCGCTATGCTTCGGGGCGAGGGTTTGAAATGGAAGCCATAAAGGATATAATGAGAGCATTGGAGCTTTTTTAACCACAATAGTCGCATAGCGACTACCTATTCTTCCCAGGTGCTTTAGTGCCCGGATCTCTCCGGAAACGATAATCCCTCTTCGGAATCCCGCCACAAATGCCCCTTCGAAATCTCCCCTACCCTCGAACACCCCGACAACCGCATCGTCAATTCAAACTCCGCCAACATATTCTTGATTACCTCTTCAACACCCTGAGCCCCTTTCAACGCCAATCCATAAACATAAGGACGACCAATACAAACAGCAGAAGCACCCAAAGCCATGGCAATAAACATATCCGCCCCACTGCGTACACCACTATCCATAATCACCGGCACCTTGCCATCAGCAACTCTCACGATATCCGGCAAAGCTTCAATAGCTGCAATATTATAATCGATCTGACGCCCTCCATGATTGGAAACAATGATGCCGTCCACTCCATGATCCAAAGCCTTCTGGGCATCCTGCGGGTGAAGAATGCCTTTGATGAGAATCGGTAATTTGGTGGCTTCCCGCAACTTGATCAAATCATCCCAATTCAATGCCGTATTGGTAAAAATATCGACAAATTTCCGCACGGCTTTTAAAGGCAGACCAGTGAAAAGATTTTTGAAAAAATTGCCCTCATAACGCCAGTTTAACGCCAGCAAAGTGGCGATGGCACCAAGACTCGGTTTCGGCTTTTGAATAGGTGCCGACAAAGGTTCATGGATCAACTGCTTAAATACTGGGTCACTGGTATATTGCGCAATGCCTTTACCTCTCAAATAGGGCAAATGCCCCAGATCCAGATCACGAACCCGCCAACCGGCAAGTTTCGTATCTACCGTCAGGACAATTGCCTCGCAGCCGGATTGCTCCGCACGATCTACAAAACTCTTCATCAAAGCATCCGACCTTCCCCAGTATAATTGAAACCAACGGGGAGCATCCTCCATTTCTGCAGTAATTTGTTCCGTAGTAAAAGAAGCCTGACTGGAAATGATGAAAGGCGTCCGAGTTTTGGCCGCAGCCCTGGCTACCGCAATATCTGCTTTTTTGTGAGCAATTTCAATCACTCCCACCGGAGCCAGCATCAAGGGAGAAGCCAGTTTCCTGCCAAACATTTCTATCGAAAGATCCGGCGATGAAACATCATTCAGCATCCTTGGCATAATCCGCCATTTTGAAAAAGCCTCCTCATTATTGACCATCCCCTGCTCCTTCCCGGCACCTCCCGCAATAGAAGCAAAATTCTCCTCAGACAAGACCTCCTTCGCCCTGGCTTCGAGCTCAGAAAAGGCCACAGGAATTAAAGGCTTCCGGTTACCCATCCCCCGCATAAAGATTTCTTTCTGACGATCGAGTACACTGAATTGAAAAGACTTTTTCATTCTGGAAAGATACAATTTTATTAAATTGGGACCCCGCCATTGTTTCACTTGGCGCCGGGCTGTCCACTTCGCTCCCATCCCTGGTACTGCTCGTCTCCCGGCATGATATGTCGAGGACAAGCTCTGCGCCGCCCTTCGCTCAACGCTCCGGCAAAAAACAACTACTCCCATCGTAACAGTAAACCGTCAATCGTCCACCGTAGGCCGTGATCCGTTTTCTCTCTACCGTTTTCCCTCTGCCCTCAAAACCGCCACCGTATCCGCATCAAAAAACTTCAATTCATACCCCAACCCACGAAGATACTCCTGACAAGCTCCATAATCCTCTTCCGACAAATGCGTATGCTCAAAAGCCACCACACCAGGCTTCATCAAATCAAAGTCAAATAATTTAATTACCTCATAATCAAACCCCTCTGTATCGATATGCAGCAAATCGACTTTTTTTACATCATACTCCTTTATCAAAGTGGGAAAATTAACACATTGAACATCGTCCCAGGTAATGTAATCCTCCTTATTCTCCGGAGGCGTGATCCCATATTTCTTGCATTGCCTGTCCACATGCCCGTCAGCAATCCTGTCCTCCACATGCTGCCGCAAAAAAGAACTGATCCCGCTGGCCCATCGGTCATCTGAAAAGGCGATCTTGTACAATTTTTTGGGCTCGTTATTGTCTGCAATAGCCTTATTCACCAGATGTACCTGCCCTCTGGGATATACTTTCGACAGTTTGGCAAAAGCCCTCGACTGTGGTTCCATCATGATCCCTTTCCACTGGTCTCTTTTAATAAATTTATACAACGGATCGTGCTGGACCCCGTCGTTACTACCGACCTGAATGAAGAAAATGTTTGGCGTCTTTCTGGAATATTCATCCAAAAATTCAACAAAGGTGCCGGGTTTGGGCTTCCACATGGATTTATAATACCAGCGAACAATGGCCGGATTGGAAGCGAGCAGTTTTACCCGAAACTTAGTAAAAAGGGACTTAATTAAGCTTTTGGCATTCATCCGGTAAATGTATGGATTTGATTTGATGATCGTAAAAGCCCATTCAAAAATTTAATGAGACTCCATAAAAAAAGCGCAAGATCCGTTACTACGAACCTCGCGCATACCTTGCTAACCGTACGGTTATTTTTTGACTATTTTAAAGCGTTCCTCTCAGCTCCTGCTCCCGCTCAATGGATTCAAACAAGGCCTTGAAGTTACCTTTGCCAAATGACCTGGCTCCGGCACGCTGAATGATTTCATAAAATACGGTTGGACGATCCTGTACTGGCTTGGTAAAGATCTGCAACAGATACCCTTCTTCGTCGCGGTCAACCAGAATATTAAGTCTTCTCAGTTCTTCGATTTCCTCCTTGATCTCTCCTACCCTTTCGGTAAGATCATCATAATAATTGTCAGGCACATATAAGAAATCCACACCATTCTTACGAAGTTGATCAACCGTGTAGATAATGTCATCTGTCGCCATGGCAACATGCTGCACCCCGGCAGTTTTGTAAAAATCGAGATACTCTTCGATCTGTGATTTCTTGCGACCATCGGCAGGTTCGTTGATCGGGAACTTGATGTAACCATTTCCGTTGGAGACTACTTTACTCATCAAAGCTGTGTACTCAGTGGAAATATCCTTGTCATCAAAGGACAACAATAAATTGAAGCCCATTACATTTTTATAAAACTCAACCCACTCATTCATCTGTCCTAACTCTACATTTCCAACACAGTGGTCTATATAGCGGAAACCAAGCGGTTTGATCTCCATGGTACTCTTTCTGGCCACAAATCCTGGCATGAACGGACCATGGTAATTTTTACGCTCAACGAAAGTGTGAATAGTCTCCCCATAGGTATAAATGGAGGCAGTTCTGATCACACCATGTTCATCTTCCATAACCTGAAGTGGAGCTGCTGATTTTGCACCTCTTTCTACAGCAATATTATAAGCACTCTCAGCATCCACAACTTCCAGTGCCAAAACTTTGACACCGTCGCCGTGTAATTTTACGTGTTCTGCAATCGGATGATCCGGGGTCAGGGCTGCAGTCAATACAAAACGGATCTTTCCTTGTTGCAAAACGTAAGACACCTTTTCCTTATCTCCCGTCTCCAATCCACTAAAAGCTACGAGTTCAAACCCAAAGGCCGACTGATAATAATGTGCCGCCTGCTTGGCATTGGACACATAAAATTCAACGTGGTCCGTTCCGATCAAAGCCATCGGATCCTTCTGCACGTCTGGTCTGTTTAATGTTTCTGTATGCATGGTTTTATTTTATTTTTAAGTGATTTTATTTACTTTTTTGAACTACCGTACTCTTTTTCCTCCCGACACTACGTGTACATTCGATATGAAATCTCACCTGCCTGTCGTTGCGGCAGCAGACAGGTTCGGGATGTCGCTTTCGCTCCACTTGCTCCCCTATTCCAGCCAGCTTTTGTGATAATCCGGATCTTCGATATCCATGGCGTAATTGGTCAGTTGTAATGGTGCAAATGTATCCACCATCACCGCAAGTTCTTTCGTTTCCTTCTGGCCAATACTGCGCTCAACTGCTCCCATATGCGGTCCGTGCGGAATGCCCGCCGGGTGCAAACTCAACATACCGGCTTCTACATGATTACGGCTCATAAAATCACCATCCACATAGTACAATACCTCGTCACTATCGATATTACTATGGTTGTAAGGAGCCGGAATGGCTAGTGGGTGATAATCGTACAACCTTGGCACAAACGAACAAATCACAAAACCCTTTGTAGCAAAAGTCTGATGAATCGGAGGAGGCAGGTGCACTCGCCCGGTGATTGGCTCAAAGTTGTGTATTGAAAATGCGTAGGGATAACAATACCCGTCCCAGCCTACCACTCCGAAAGGATGATTGAGGTAGGAATACGGATACATCATATCCTGTTTTTTGATGAAGATTTTGAATTCCCCCTGCTCATCAAAGGTTTCGAGATCCTGAGGTTTACGAATATCTCTTTCACAGAATGGTGAATGTTCCGTCAGTTGTCCGAATTGATTCCTGTATCTCCGCGGAGTGGTAATCGGAGTGGCAGATTCCACGATCAATAACCGATTATCCTCATCTTTAAAAGTCATTTGATAGACTGTTCCCCTCGGGATAATCAGATAATCTCCATATCCAAAAGGAATCTGACCGTACATGGTTTTTAACACCCCTTCTCCTTTGTGAATAAAGATCATTTCATCAGAATCTGCATTCTTGAAGAAATGATCCGTCATGCTCTTTCTGGGTGCAGACAAGATGATCTTACAGTCATTGTTCACCAAAACCGGTTTACGACTTTTGAGATAATCGTCTTCCTGACTGATCTTAAAACCTTTAAGACTTCTGTGTTTCAAATCCTTATTATGCACAATGGTAGGAGCTACAGAATAAGGCTCTCCGACCTGCAGGATCTGGGTGGGAGGATTTGAATGGTAAATAAGGGAATACAAATCGTCAAACCCAATAGTGGAGAATAACTCCTCGTGATAGAGGGACCCGTCTTCCTTTCTGAACTGTGTATGACGCTTTGGCGGAATCTTTCCCAAACGGTAATAATGCATGGTAATATTGGTTATGGTTAAAGCTGCGGCAAAACAAAAGATTGGTTCAAAACTATTCTTTTGTCTGTACTTTTATATTTTCAAAAATGTGATTCAAGCTTTCCGTGAGCTGGGTAATCGCTTCGTCATCCAAACCCGCCCAGGCTGTCTGTCGACCGGCTTTCATATAGGGCCAGACTTCTTCGACTTTCAGTTTACCGGAAGTTGTCAACTGCACCTTAAATCTGCGCCTGTCAGAAGTATCGGGCACTCTGGCGATCAAGTCTTTCTCTTCCAGTAAATCAAGGATACGGGTAACGGTCGGAGCATCCTTAAATACCGCTTTCGCAATGTCCAGCTGATTCTGTCCATCCTCTTTGTCCAGTTGATTCAGCACCACCCATTGGTCCACCGTAATTCCGGCATCAGCGGCAATGAGTCGCTCCTGGAAGAATCGCTTCATCCTTTTGGCAGTCCTTTCCAGAATGACTGCTGAGGTTGCCAGTTTTTTATCTAATTCAGAAATAATTTCCATAATTACTCATTAGTTAGTGCAAATATAGTTAGTGTACTAATTATTTGCAAGCTAAAGATTGTATTTTATAATACAATTCATAAACTATTTATTGGATTTCTCCTCCGACAAAGCCTGTCCCGTACCTGTCTGCTCTCGGCATCGCCAGGCAGGCACAAGTGTCGGGGGCGTCGCCTTTCATTCTCCATGGCCAACACAAAGGCAAAGCCTTGAACAAAAACTACCAACGGGTACTGGTCTGAAAACTACTTCTGCTCATGAAAATTCACCACAATCTCAATCTCAGCGAACCTGCGGAACATTTCAATAACCCCGCAATATCTTTCAACTGACAGGTCGATGGCTTTTTGTATTTTATCTTTTTTCATCTCCTTACCATAAAAGTCATAAACTACTTTTACGGTTTTATAATATTTTGGATGCTCGTCAGTCAGTTCACCTGACACGGAAATACTGAAATCATCCACTTCCGCTCTCATTTTTTTCAATAAAGAAGCGACATCCATTCCGGTACAACCGGCGAGAGAGGTTAGCATCAAAGGTTTGGAACGTGAACCACGCCCTTCACCGCCAACTGCTTCAGCTGCATCAAGGGGGATCACAGCCCCGGGTACAGTAGCTTCAAAATGCATCTTTTCTTTCCAGTCTACCTTTACTTCGTGTGTCATTGGATTCATTTATTGTTTAAAATTAATTGTTATTTTTCAGGCCAAATGTTGTCAAAAATTATACAAATGTCTGTGATGCATGTATCAAATAGTTTTCTAGCTATGGAAATATGTCTATTTTTACCCACTGAAATCATCTAATTCATAACAAAACATTCAATACAAATGAATTTAACAAAGTATACTTTTCAAGTGTTGATCGGAATGGCACTTTTTTTACTGCCGCTCTCCGTATTCTCACAGGAACAAGACATGAAAATTCCTGATGGAATCAAAAAGAGAGCCAGTGTAGAAGGCATTACCGAATACAAGCTGAAAAACGGGTTGAAAGTATTACTTTTCCCTGACCAATCCAAGCCAACCACTACTGTAAATATTACCTATCTGGTGGGATCACGTCACGAAGGATACGGGGAAACCGGAATGGCCCACCTCCTGGAGCACATGGTATTCCAGGGTACGCCTAACCACCCCGACATCCCTGCTGAACTTACAGAGCATGGAGCAAGACCAAACGGTACTACCTGGTACGACAGAACTAATTACTATGAAACGTTTAAAGCGACTGACGAAAACCTCGAATGGGCTCTCGATCTCGAAGCCGACAGAATGGTGAACTCCTACATCGCCAAAGAAGATCTGGAAAGTGAAATGACCGTTGTGCGTAACGAGTTTGAATCCGGAGAAAACAATCCTGAAGGGATTCTTTATGAAAGGGTTTTATCTTCAGCTTTCCTCTGGCACAACTACGGAAAGAGTACCATCGGAGCAAGAGCAGATATCGAAAATGTTCCTATCGAACGCCTTCAGGCCTTTTACCGCAAATACTACCAGCCGGACAATGCTGTTCTGCTTGTAGCCGGTAAATTCGATGTGGAGAAGACCCTCCAGCTCATCGATGAGAAATTCAGCAAGATCCCAAAACCTGACCGTAAAAATGATCCTTTATTTGGAACGTATACTAAAGACCCTACTCAGGATGGAGAACGCATGGTTACCCTCAAAAGAGTTGGTGATGTTCAGGCTGTTTCATGTGCTTACCACACACCTCCTGGATCGCACCCTGATTACGCTGCGGTAGCTGTACTTGATGAGATCCTGACCAACGAGCCCTCAGGTCGGTTGTACAAAGAATTGGTAGAAACGCAAAAAGCTTCCAGCGTTCGGGGATTTGCTCCCGGATTGAAAGAAGGCGGATATGTATATTTCAGTGCTTCTGTTCGTAAGGATAAGTCTCTGGAAGACGCCAAAACCACTATGCTGAACACTTTGGACAATATTACTGAAAATGCCCCAACAGAAGAAGAGGTTGAACGTGCCAAGTCCCGTATCCTTAAATACTGGAACATGCAATTCACCGATGCTAACCGTGTCGGATTGCAATTGAGTGAATACATCGCTCAGGGAGATTGGAGATTATTGTTCATTTTCCGGGATGCTATTGAAAAAGTGACTGTTGATGATGTAATGTATGTTGCGGAGACCTACTACAAACCATCCAACAGAACTATAGGTATATTCATTCCTGAGGAAGCTCCGGAAAGAGCAGAAATTCCGGATGCACCAAATCTCATCTCTCTCGTAAGAGGTTACAAAGGAAAAGAAGCTATTGCCCAGGGAGAAGAATTTGATCCTTCACCGGAAAACATCGAAAAGAGAACCAACAAGGTGATATTTGATGACGGTCTTGAAATAGCTCTTTTACAAAAAGAAAACCGTGGTGATGCAGTAGACGCTCGCCTGGTACTACGCTTCGGAACGCTGGATGACTTCAGAGGAAAATCAGAAATTTCCAACCTGACAGCTTCTATGCTGACCAAGGGAACGAAAAATATGACACGCCAGGAGATCCAGGATAAACTGGACGCCCTCAAGGCAACGGTGAATATTTCCGGTAACCTCAACAATGTTACCGCGACCATTAAAACAGAGAATCAGTATCTGCCGGAAGTGATTAAGCTCGTTGGCGAAATGCTCAAGGAACCTTCCTTCCCGGAAGAAGAATTCAACAAAATTGTTGAAGAGCAACTTTCAGGCATTGAATCTCAAATGTCAGAACCACAGGCGGTGGCCGGTACACTTTTCAGTCAATTGGTACGCCCATACGACAAAGAAGATCCTCGCTACACAAAATCAATGGAAGAAAGTATCGAAGCTATCAAAGCGGTCAAACTCGATGACCTGAAATCTTTCTATAAAGATTTCTACGGTGCTTCAGATGCTACGATGTCCGTTGTAGGTGATTTTGATGAAAAAGCTATTGGCGCTTTGGCTGTGACAGAATTTGGCTTATGGAAAAGTCCTAAGAAATTCAAGCGCATCGTTTCGGCTTATAAGCCAACCAAACCTGCCAACGAAAAACTATACACTCCTGACAAGGCCAATGCCATGTTCCTCGCTGGAGTTACTATTCCAATGGGACAGGATAATGATGATTACCCGGCTATGGTATTGGGTAATTTCATGCTTGGAGGTGGATTCCTTAACTCACGCCTCGCTACCCGTATCCGTCAGGATGAAGGTTTAAGTTATGGTGTTGGATCTTTCTTCAATGCAAGAGCTCTTGATGAAAATGCAGTATTCGGCGCATATGCCATTTATGCTCCTGAAAATGTTAAAAAACTGGAGCAGGCATTCAAAGAAGAGATCACTAAAGTTGTTGAAAAAGGCTTTACTGCAGAAGAACTGGAAGCTGCCAAAACAGGTTGGTTGCAGTCACGCGAAGTAGGCCGTTCAAACGACCGTGGCCTGGCCTCTACCCTGGAAAGTAATCTTTATTATGACAGAGATATGATGTGGGCTGCCGAATTTGAAGAAAAAGTCAAAAATCTTACCGTAGAGCAAGTAAATGCTGCTATGAAAAAATACCTGCAGGATCCTGAGAAATTCGTTTACGTGAAAGCGGGAGATTTCGAGAAATCGTAAGCACCGAACCTGTCTTCCACCAGGAAGATTTATTCGGTTGTAAAAATAAAAACGGGCAGTTTCCCTTCGGATGCTGTCCGTTTTTATTTTCAAAAGTTAAAATTTGTATAACTTAGTTTCGTTTTTAAACTAAGTGATGTATATTTGCGTTACATAAAAAAACCTCCGCGATCTCTGAGACTACTCAGAGCACTCTGTGGTTAAAAAAAATTATTGTTATCACCCTTAACAATCACACAACACTCGAATGAAAATAGCCATTGCACAACTCAACTACCACATCGGCAATTTTGAAGGTAACACCGAAAAGATCATTCACGCCACTCGTGAAGCCAAAGCTGCCGGAGCAGATATCATTTGTTTCTCCGAATTGGCCATTTGTGGTTACCCGCCAAGGGATTTCCTCGAATTCGACGACTTTATCCACCAGGCAGACAAAGCCATCAACAAACTGGCTGTCGAAGCGGAAGGCATAGCGATTGTTGTTGGCGGGCCCCGAAAGAATCCCGTCATCGAAGGAAAAGACCTGTTCAATTCAGCTTTTTTCCTGGCGGATGGGGAAGTCAAATTCATACAGAACAAAACCCTGTTACCTACCTATGACATCTTCGATGAATACCGCTATTTTGAACCGGCATCAGCATTCGGCGTAGTTACCTATAAAGGCAAACGCATTGCCCTGACGGTCTGTGAAGACATCTGGAACATAGGCAATGAAAACCCGCTATACACCATTTGCCCCATGGACGAAATGATGCCTCATCAGCCGGATTTCATGTTGAACCTGTCTGCCTCACCATTCAGTTACAAACAGGCAGATGAACGAAAAAATGTGCTGAAAGCGAATACCGACCGGTATAATATGCCGATCTTTTATGTCAATCACGTTGGTGCACAAACGGAGCTTATTTTTGATGGTGGTTCCCTCGTGTACTCCCCTGATGGCCGGTTATTTGAGGAACTCCCCTATTTTGAGGAATGCATCCATTATTTCGATCTGGACGAAGTGGTCAAAGGAAGGGATAATGCCGGACAGCAATGGTCCAAAATAGCCAAGATCCACGATGCACTTGTTTTAGGTGTTAAAGACTATTTTGGAAAACTTGGCTTCAAAAAAACGATACTCGGTCTTTCCGGAGGAATTGATTCCGCATTGGTAGCCGTTCTTGCAACCAGAGCACTTGGAAAAGAAAATGTGAGAGTGTTGCTGATGCCTTCCCAATTCTCCAGCGACCACTCCGTCAACGATGCCCGCGAACTCGCAGAAAACCTGGGTATCCAATACGACATCATTGAGATTGAGGATATTTATAAACAATATGAAAACACCCTTGACCCCTATTTCAAAGATATGCCCTTCAACATCGCGGAAGAAAACCTGCAGGCTCGTTCACGAGGCATGTTGCTGATGGCATTCTCCAATAAATTTGGCCATATCGTGCTCAACACCACCAACAAAAGCGAGATGGCCGTGGGTTATGGAACCCTTTACGGCGACTTGTGCGGTGGACTGTCCGTGATCGGAGATGTTTACAAAATGGAAGCTTTTGAACTGGCCAGGTATATGAACAAAGACGGTGAGGTCATTCCGGAAAATATCATCACCAAACCGCCTTCCGCAGAACTCCGCCCGGATCAATTTGATACGGACAGCCTCCCACCCTACGAAGATCTCGATCAGATCCTTTTCCAGTATATTGAAAAAAGAAAAGGCCCCAAAGAGATCATCGCCATGGGTTTCGATGAGAAACTGGTACGGCGTGTATTGCGGCTGGTAAATATCAATGAATTCAAAAGATACCAGACAGCTCCGGTATTGCGTGTATCTCCGAAAGCCTTTGGTATGGGTAGGAGAATGCCGATTGTAGGAAAGTACCTGGCTTAGAGGAACAAGGATAAAAGGGAACAAGATAACAAGGGAATAAGGTAACAAGGAAACAGGGGAATAAGTCGAGCGAATTGGGAGACAGGTGTCCCCTTTTCCTTCGACAAAGCCTGCCCCGTACCTGTCTGCTCGGCATCGCGGCACATAGTGTCGGGGGTGTCGCCTTTCCCTCACGTAGCCTTTGCAAAGGCAAAACCTTGAAAAAAGGTCTCAGCGAGACCAAATCCCGGTAACAAGGTACGAAGTGCCTTGGGGCGGGAAAACAATCTGGGTGTGCCGTAGGTACACAATTATATTGCCGGCCAAGAAAAATGGACAATTCAACCAACCATAAAAAAGAAATCCATATGAAACATGAATCCATCCGCACACTATTTTCCAGAGAACACACGACGGTTTTCCCCAGAATGGGCGTTTTCCTGGCAGGCCCCACTCCACCAAATGGCCAAATGTTGGGTGGCTGGAGAAGGAAGGTAATAGATTTCCTCAAGCGGGATGAACGATTACATCCAGGCATGGTCGTAGTATCTCCGGAGCCAGAATCCGGTAACTGGAAAGATATTGATACAAACAAAAAAGGCACAAAGCTGGAAGCTGTACTAAACAAACAAATACCCTGGGAGATCCAGTATCTCAACCTTTGCGATATAACTGCTTTTTGGCTTCCGACTTATTGGTCAGAAAAAGAGGCAGAAGTTTTCCCTCCCAATATTGGTCCAACCAGCAGATGGGAATTTGGTTATTTCCTACAGGAATATTTAAAAAATACGGATAAAAGGAAATTCATCATTGGCAGCCCTGAAGATGCTGAGAGTGTAAAATGGGCTAAACTCATAACGGATGTCCACGGCATAAAATGGCACTTTTTACCAAGAGAAGAAAAAGGTCAGCTAGTCGCTGAATCATTTATGAAGGAAATAGCTGACAACCTGGTAACGCATCAGGTAATGACGTTAAAGGCTTAACCCGAATCCTTCTTTCTGGAGTTAGGGCATTGATTTTTCGAACTTTGCAATAATTTTGACCAAAATATACCAACCGCTGAATTGGCCAATATTACTTTTTCAACTAACTTGTTCATTATTTTTCTCAAAATACTCAAAATGAAAAACCTGATACCCACACTCTTTTTCTTTCTGCTTTTTGGAGCCTCCATACTGCACGCACAGATCTATCCGAACATTCCCAATCAATATTTTAATACTATCGAAGAACGACCCTGCCCTTATGATTCTACGGTATCTGTCACGCTACCTGCCGATTGGGAACTTTACCAAACACTCAACGGAGAATGGGATGGCCCAAGGGACAGCAGCCTTTGCCTGACCGGCTATATGGATGGTTCTAGTTATAAAATAAACCCGGACCAGATAAACACGGAGTTTCCACTTTTTTTAAGGTGTCTTTTTACTGAGGAAAACAAAATATTGCTTTCCAAAGACTGGGTCTATGAATTGCGGGGAGATGCTTATCTTTCCTCCTATTCACTTTTCCCCGGATGCGACACCAGTACTTTTTGCAGCAATCTCATCACAGGCATCCAGGTACCCGACGAAAGTGGTGACAGCACCACCATGCGAATACACAAAGCACCATGGGATCTCAATAATTATAGCGGAAACTATTTTTTCTATTGCTTGCCAACCGAATATTTTGAAGAAAACTACCTGCGGGAGTTGATCTTTGAATACAAGGTCCAGGACACCATTGGGACGGAAGAATGGATTGCTACCAGTTTCATCCACATGGAACCTGTTTATTATATTATGCCTGTTGAAGATTTCACCGTACCCTCCTGGAGCTACAATGGAGCCTCCTATGACATTTATATGACCTGGTTGTTTGGTGATTACGGAACCAACCTCGTCATGCATGAAACAGACTCATATCCAAATGCTCAAAATCTAACTTACGTAGAGGCTACTCCTGAAGATAATCCGGGAGAACAGCGGGAAATAAACCTCTATGTCGAAGAATACTCAAGCCTGGAGTTCCAGCCATTCACTTCTATGCGAGGGAGTTTTATAGCAGGGAGCGATAGTTTAAGGCATTCCCTGAATATAATATTCGAAGGTGCCGAGATGTGTATGTCATATATCGATGTCATTTTTGAAAGGAATACAAAATTTGTCTACAAAGGCGGAGAAATATTTTTTACCAATAAAAATGGATGTTTAATGTTTCATCGGGGTGCAGCTCTGGCAATTGCCGACAATACAACTTTCCATTACGGCAATAATGGCATCGGTGTTTTAGCACTTGGCCCGGGCGGGACCATTGAGTTTGGCGACAACAGCACATTGGTCATCAACAATCGATTGGTACTCTCCGATTTCTGGCAGCATCCAAGCAATCAGGTATATATGCACCTGCCGAAAGGAGCCAGTTTGATCTTTGGAGAACACGGAAAACTTACAAAACAAGGCCTGAGTCCGGAAGAAGGTCACATGAAACTTAATGTTTACATGGAAGGCGGCATCCTGGATGACAGCCATTTATCGGAAACAGAAAAACAACTGATCAACCGGATCTATCCTGAAGTAGGTCCAAAAATGGCAGATAATGTCCAAATACTCGGAAATCCGGCAGAAAACAATCTGCAATATTCCATCAACCTTCAAGACCCAACCGAAGTAAACTGGTCCATTTTTGACCGTAATGGAAAACTCGTATTAAGGGGTACAAAACACCAGGAAAAAGGCCTGCATTTTGAAGGCATTAACATTCATACCCTACCCAGAGGCATCTATTTTTTTGAAGTGAGTACCGTTGAAGGAACAATAACCTCCAGGTTTATAAAGATTTAGCGGGGGTAGACTCTCCACTTATTGTATTTGTTAATATTAAACTTCCCTTCCCCGTACAAACGCCTTGGCCACCACATCACTTCCAAAAGCATAAGGAATATATGCCGGAGAAGGAATAGGCTTGGTGATAAAAAAGTTGGCCACATTACCTTTTTTAATGTATCCATGATCAGCTTCCAGTTCCATGGCATACGCACCATTAATGGTCGCTGCATTGATGGCCTCTTCCGGCAACATTTTCATTTTCACACAAGCCAGGGAAAGCACAAACGGCATTTTCCCGGAGGGTGAGGAACCCGGATTGTAATCGGTGGCCAAAACTACCGGCAGACCTGCATTGATCAGTTTCCTGGCAGGAGGAAAGGGATCATTGAGAAAGAAAGGTGCGGACGGCAACATAACCGGCATGGTGTTACTTCCGGCAAGGCAAGCAATTTCATCATCATTGATAACCTCCAGGTGATCTACAGAAAGAGCCCCTCCATTGACACTGGCTTCAATACCTCCCATGGAGTTGAATTGATTGGTATGGATCTTGGCTTTCAACCCATATTTTGCACCGGCTTCGATAATCCGGGAAGTTTCTTCCGGAGTAAAGAAGCCCTTTTCACAAAAAGCATCGATATAATCGGCCAGATCTTCTTCGGCAATTACCGGCAGGATCTTTTCAATTAACAACTCCATGTAGCCTTCCCGATCTTGTTTATAATCCTGCGGCAAAGCATGTGCCCCCAGGAACGTAGCTTTAATGCTCAACGGAGAATTCTCTTTCAACCGTCGGATTACGCGAAGCATTTTCAATTCGCCTTCGTAACTCAACCCGTACCCGCTTTTAATTTCAACAGCCCCGGTACCATACCCGGCAATCTCTTTCAGTCTGCCCATAGCTCCTTCAAAAAGCTCTTGCTCAGACATAGCACCTAACTTCCTGGCAGAATTGAGAATTCCTCCCCCTTTAGCAGCGATCTCCGCATAACTGAGGCCGTTGATCTTGTCCACGAACTCCCCTTCCCTGCTGGCAGCAAATACTAGATGGGTATGGGAATCACACCAGGACGGGAAAACCATTCCACCATCTGCATCTATCCAATTATCCGCTCGTTCCGGGCAACTGGCCATTGGACCAAAATCCTTAATTCGACCATCTTCTGCCAATAACCAGGCATTTTCCAGTTGAGGTAATTGCCTGAGTGCTTCACCTTTCACAGCGGAAGGTGTTTCATGATAGACCTGAACCAGACTTTTTATATCGTGAATAAGGGTTGTGGGCATGATATTGAAGTTTGGGGCAAAGTAATGATTTCACCCCAAAATGCCAAACCAACTCTTGCCACAAATCAATTTTGAACAGTCGAATCGGGAAGATTCATCTGAGGGAAATAATCTCCAAAATCCTGTATGGTAGTAAACCTGGAATACCAGACGGTTTCGTCCCCAGGAAAACTTAGGCTCAAGATTCCCGTTCCTTCTTTTTCAAAATAAAAAAATCCCCCCATGCCTCCACATATGATCACTGGACCGTGATACATTCCATGGCTTTCAATATGGTTGATACCAATAAGTGCCTGCCTGGACACATCATCAACAGTAGTAAATTTTTCCTCATCCGGGAAAGCCTTTTCATAAAGCCTCATTAAGGTCCGGGAAATGGCCGATCCAATCAGGGGAGCTTCCATGATTTCTTTGCCGGAATTCATGAAATTTTCATCAAGGGCGATGTTAAAAAATTGTTGAAAGGTTTCTTCGAATGCTTCATTAGTGAGCATTTCTTTACGGAGATGGTCAATTTTTCTGACCATCGCTTTGGATAACGTTTTCATTTGGTAAAATTTTATAAATATTTGTTTTACAATTACAAATATTAACACAATTTATTTAAAAGTCAAGTAGAGGAATGAAAAACAAGTATTTATACGCTTTTTTTGATGATTTCCCACCTTTAGTTTTGTAGCAGCGATTTTTCTAAGACCTTATTCTACCCAATCAAAGTCAAAACACACCTCTGCTTATTAATCGCACTCCTGAACATAATTATCTCTGATAAAAAGATTCCCTCCTTTTTTGAAACGGTTAATAACACATCGTTTCGACCATTTTTTCACTTCAAAATTTCAAATTATGAGAAATCAAATTTTGGGCTTTTTTGCCTTACTCTTCTTTTTTGCTTTCACTGCAAACCCAATTATTGCACAGGAAAACGAACCGACTTATTTTGTTGTAGACTACATGAAGGTTAAAGCAGGAATGGAATCCGATTATGTAAAACTGGAACAGCTATGGAAAAAAATTCATACTGCACGTATTGAAGCAGGCCAACTTGACAGCTGGATACTTCAGGAAATTTTATCTCCCTACGGCACACATACAGAATATAATTACATAACAGTAAACAGATATATTGGCAATGCCAAATTGGCCGGACATTTCGATGGACCAATGGTAGAAAATATCGAAGAGATCCTCACTCCGGAAGAACTGAAACTCGTCGAAAAAACCAACAAAATCAGAAAGCACGTCAAAGCAGAAGTCTGGCAATTCAGAAATGGTGCCTTTGATGAAGACTGGACCAAAGCAAAGATTTTCGTCTATAATTATTTCAAATTCAAGCCGGGAAAAGTCGGGCCCGACCATGGAAAAGTGGAAAATGACATCTGGAAACCTTTACACCAAGCCCGTATTAAGAATGGTGACCTGGAAGGTTGGGGACTTTACAGTGTAGAAATGCCCAGTGGCTCCTTAATGCCGTACAACAGCGGATCTCTGGATCTTTACAGCGACATGGAGCAATACCTTTCCGGAGACTCAAAAAATTATTGGGAGGAAGTTCATCCTGGCAAGGATCCACAGGCTATGATTAAAAAGACCCAGGAGACTGTTGACTTGTTATTGACAGAGGTGCGACGCACTATAGAGATGATAGGGTTTGAATAAATGGGTTGGTTTCTGGGTAAGGAACTTTAAACCTGCAACTCTTTTAAAATCTCATTCCTGCTGGTCATTTGATTTCTTTAGAACAAGCCGGCAGGAATGGATTTTAAGTTTAGTAAGTTCCTTTAGTTTCTAAAATACTCTCCCCCATCAGGAAGATATCCACTGAGCGAGCTGCTTCTCGCCCTTCTGAAATGGCCCATACAACGAGAGATTGTCCTCTGCGCATATCACCCGCAGTGAAAACTTTATCAATATTGGTCTGATAATTTAGCTCATCCGCTTTAACATTACCTCGATCAGACAGTTCTATTCCTAATTGATTCAAAACTCCATTCTTTTTAGGATGAACGAAACCTATCGCCAGCAGAGCAAGATCACAAGGAATTTCACGGTTGGTCCCGGGCACTTCAGAAAATGGTGCTCCGGTTTTTGGATCTTTTTCCCAAACGATCTCACAGATCTCCATGGACTTCACGTTCCCTTTTCCATCATCCTTAAAAGACCTGGTAAGAATAGACCACTCCCTTTCGCAACCCTCTTCATGGGAAGTTGATGTTCTTAGAATAGCCGGCCAGTTGGGCCAGTTGTTTGGACCTCTTTCATTAGGTGGTTTTGGTAACAACTCTATTTGGGTAACCGAGCTGGCCCCGTGCCGGTTAGACGTTCCTACACAATCCGATCCCGTATCACCTCCCCCAATAACTACCACGTGTTTGTCTTTCGCATGAATGACTTCTTCCGGGGAAATTTCATCCCCTGCTATTCTTTTGTTGTTTTGAGTCAGAAAATCCATAGCAAAATGGACTCCATCCAGATCACGGCCCGGGATGTTCAGATCTCTGGGAATCGTTGATCCACCACACAGAATAATCGCATCATAATCATTCAATAATTGCTGAGGGTCTACATTGCTTCCAACATCCGCATTGGTCTCAAATCGAATTCCGGCTGCGATCATCAGATCGACTCTCCTGTCAAGGACATTTTTTTCCAATTTAAAATCAGGAATTCCATACCGTAAAAGCCCTCCTACCCTGTCGGCTCTTTCATAGACGGTTATTGAATGACCAACTTTATTGAGTTGAGCTGCCGCAGCCAATCCCGCCGGACCAGATCCGACGATGGCGACCCTTTTCCCGGTTCTTGTAGATGGCTGTTGTGGTCTGATAAATCCTTCCTCAAAGGATTTTTCAGCAATGGTTTTTTCTATATGCTCAATGGCCACGGGTGGTTGATTGATCCCTAAAACACAGGAAGCTTCACAGGGAGCCGGGCAAATGCGGCCGGTAAACTCCGGAAAATTATTCGTCGTTTTGAGAATCTTATAAGCCATGTACCAATCTTCTTTGTACACCGCATCATTGAATTCCGGGATGATATTCCCTAATGGACAACCATTGTGACAGAAAGGTATACCACAGTCCATACATCGAGCAGACTGACGAATAGTCTGTTCAATCGGAAAGAAGGTTTCAATTTCCTTATAATCCTTAATCCTGTCTTCCACCTCCCGCTTAACCGGAAGTTCTCTATCGTACTTTATAAATCCTTTTGGATCAGCCATGATTTGAAATTGTTTGATTGCTCGCGCTGCTCGCTTTTTAATATTGTTTCAAGTGTTTCAAGGGTTATCAAGTCCTCAGTCAACATCTTGTCCTTGTTAAAACCATCTGGATTTTCTCATACAAAGAAAAAGGACTCCTATCCGCGGTATACTAACGAAGCTCACTATTTCTGCAAAGTCATCGCCATTTTTCTTTCCTCCAATACCCGCTTGTATTCTTCCGGCATTACCTTTACAAAGCATCTTCTATAGGCTTCCCAACTGGCCAGCATTCGTTTGGCCAATTGGCTTCCTGTGAATTCCGAGTGGTTTGTGATCATTTGATGGAGAAGTTTATAATCCTCTTCCTCCATTGGATCGAGAGCAACCATTTCCTTATTGAGTCGTTTTTCGAAGGTGCCTTCCGCATCGTAAACATAAGCTATTCCGCCGCTCATCCCTGCTGCAAAATTTTTCCCAGTAGGTCCCAAAACAATGACCAGCCCTCCGGTCATATATTCACAACCATGATCCCCGATCCCTTCAATGACTGTTTTGGCTCCGGAATTTCTCACACAAAAACGTTCACCTGCTCTTCCATTGATGTAAGCATCACCGGAAGTAGCTCCGTAAAAAGCAACATTACCAATAATGATATTCTCGCTGGGATCATATTTGGATGTCCTGTCGGGAATAGCCACCAACCGGGCTCCGGAAAGTCCTTTACCAAAATAGTCATTGGCTTCTCCTTCAATGGTCAACTTTAAGCCACTGGTACAAAACGCGCCAAAACTCTGTCCGGCAGAACCGCGAAACCTGATATCAACCGTATCTTCCGGCAACCCTTTACTGCCATAAACTTTTGAAATTTCATTGGACAACATAGCTCCAACCGACCTATCGGTATTTTTTATCAGGTGATCAACCGAAACTTTTTGCCGGGACTTCAAAGCCGGTGCTGCATCCAGGATCAATGCCCGGTCTAAAACCTGTTCAAGACCATGGTCCTGTTCTTTGGCTTTGTACTGGATAGATTCAGCATTTTCCGTTTCCTTGTAAAGGATAGGACTCAGATCCAATCCCCGCAATTTCCAGTGTGGACGGTCTTTTTTGAAACGCAACATCTCTACTTTCCCGACCATTTCATTCACGGTCCGGAATCCCAGTCTTGCCATATGCTCTCTTAGATCCTGAGCCAGGAAGGTGAAGAAATTAATTACGTAATCAACTTTCCCATCAAATCTTTTCCGTAGTTCTTCATCCTGGGTAGCGATGCCTACAGGGCAAGTATTCAAATGACACTTGCGCATCATAATACAACCTTCCACAACAAGTGCTGCTGTTGCAACCCCCCATTCTTCTGCACCAAGCAAGGTAGCAATGGCAAGGTCCCTTCCTGTTCGGATTTGACCGTCAGTCTGCAACACAACGCGCTCCCTTAAGTTATTCTTCACCAGGGTTTGATGAGACTCTGCTACACCCAATTCCCAAGGCAAACCGGTATGTCGAATGGAAGAAAGCGGTGAAGCCCCGGTTCCTCCGTCATGACCGGAAATGAGAATGGCATCCGCATGGGCCTTGGCTACCCCGGAGGCAATAATGCCTACCCCGGCTTTTGAAACGAGTTTAACATTAACCCTTGCCTCACGATTGGCGTTTTTCAGGTCATAGATCAACTGGGCCAGGTCCTCAATAGAATAAATATCGTGGTGTGGCGGTGGTGAGATCAACCCCACTCCAGGGGTGGAATGCCGCACTTTTCCGATCCAGTCGTTGACTTTATGTCCCGGAAGCTGTCCGCCTTCACCAGGCTTGGCACCCTGGGCCATTTTTATCTGTATCTCCTGCGCATTGGTCAGGTAATTACTTGTCACTCCAAAACGACCGGAAGCCACCTGTTTGATAGCCGAGCATTCCGAATCCCCGTTTTCATGATCTATATACCGGCGTTCATCCTCCCCGCCTTCACCACTGTTACTTTTGGCGCCAATCCTGTTCATGGCAATAGCCAATGTACTATGGGCCTCATGAGAAATGGACCCGAAGGACATAGCCCCTGTGGCAAATCTTTTCAAAATACTTTCTACACTCTCAACCTCTTCAACAGGAATAGCAACCGCTTTTCTGAATTCCAGTAAACTTCGTAGGGTGATCGATTTTTCACTTTGATCATTGATCGTCCTTGCATATTTTTTGTAAGTATCGTAATCATTAGTCCGGGTGGATAACTGTAGCAAGTGAATACTTTGAGGAGTAAATAAATGTTCCTCTCCGCGACGTTTCCACTGGAACACTCCTCCCTCCTCCAACATAGGCCTGTCCGGCAGGCTCTTTTTAGGAAAGGCTCTGTCATGTCTTGCCAAAGCTTCTCTTGCAAGGTCATCAAAAGACAACCCTTTGATCCTGGACACAGTTCCTCGGAAACAAAAATCAGCCACTTCATCACTAAGTCCAAGAATCTCAAATATCTGAGCTCCCTGGTAAGACTGCAAAGTAGAAATCCCGATCTTGGACATAATTTTCAACAATCCTTTCTCTACCGCTTTTTTATAGATATCAATCAATTCATCCAGCGAACGGTTTTCTCCGTAGGTATTTGTTTTATTCAATCCGGCAATTCCGGAAAAAGCAAGGTAAGGGTTAACTGCAGAGGCTCCATAACCAATCAAAGTAGCCACGTGATGAGTTTCATAAATATCCCCGGCTTCGACAACTATGGATGTCTGGCTTCTCAAACCTACCCGAACCAAATGATGGTGAATAGCTCCAACGGCCAGCAAAGAGGGTATCGGTGCCAGGAATGCGTCGGCACTGCGATCACTCAAAACCAGAATATTGCTGCCGCTTCGAACATAGTCTTCGGCGGTGGCGCAAATATGATCAAGGGCCGCTTTTAATCGACCTTTCTGACCGTCCGCGTTAAACAGAATTTTGATGACACTGGCTTTAAAATTTTTATGGTAGATAAATTTGACCTTGGCCAGATCATAATTGGTCAATATAGGACTTTCAAGGTGTATGTATGCGGCATGTTCCGTCTCTGGTCGGAGAATATTCTTTGAACTTCCCAGCATACTGAAAAGGGACATGATCGACCGTTCACGAATGGGGTCAATAGGCGGATTGGTCACCTGAGCGAATAATTGCTTAAAATAATTCGAGAGGTGTTGAGGTTTATGCGACAACACTGCCAAGGGAATATCTGCCCCCATGGAGCCGATAGGGTCTTTCTTGCCTTTGACCATGGCCTCCAGCATGATCTGGATGGCTTCTCTTGTGTACCCGTGAAGCATCTGGCTTCTAATCAGGGTTTTGCGATCCAGTTCTACCTGACTCTCAGCCCTAACTGGTGGCAATTCACTCAGCAACAGTCGGTATTCCTCCAACCAATCTCTATAAGGCAGCCGGCGGCAGATGACATTCTTGAGTTCTTTATCTCCAATAATTCTGTTTTCGTCCAGGTCAGCAATCAGGATTTTTCCCGGTTGCAATCGCCCTTTCATTACAATTTTGGAGGGATCCAGATCCAGGGTTCCAGCCTCTGATGCCAGGATCAGGGTGTTATCTTCCGTGAGCAGATACCTGGAAGGTCTCAAACCATTTCTATCCAAAGTCGCTCCCACCAGAATCCCATCGGTAAAACATATGGAAGCTGGTCCGTCCCACGGTTCCATGACGGTTTTATGATATTCGTAAAAAGCTTTTTTATGATCCTCCATGTTGGGGTCGTGTTCCCATGCTTCAGGGATCATCATCATCAGAGCATGTGGTAAGGTGTAACCTGAAAAGGTCAAAAACTCTAACGTGTTATCAAAGTTCCCGGAATCCGAAAGGTTTCCGCCACAAATTGGCTGAAGCATTTCAAGTTCTTCCTCACTAAAGAAATCCGATTTAAGCTGTGCTTCCTTAGACTTCCACCAGTTTACATTTCCGGTAATGGTATTAATTTCTCCGTTGTGAGCCATCAACCTGAACGGCTGGGCCAATTTCCATTTCGGAACCGTATTGGTAGAAAACCTGGAATGCACCAACGCCAGGCAAGAAGTCAACAACGGATCATTGAGATCTTCAAAATAAGTCTTTAACTGAAAAGTCGTAAGTTGACCTTTATATATTATGGTCTTATAAGAAAATGAAGTGATGTAATAAAGGTCTTTTGACTGCGGCAGGATTTTATAAATATTGTGAGCCGCATATTTTCGAAGGATCAGTAACTTCCGCTCCATCTCCCTGGGTTCCATGGCAACTTTTGGCTTTATAAAAACCTGCTCCATATCCGGTTCGGTATCCAAAACCGCTTGTCCGAGGTCCATATTATTGACCGGAACCGGACGATACCCTAATAAGTCGAAACCCAATTCATCAATATAGTCATTCAATAAAAGCCTGACCTGTTCTTTGAGTGTTTTCTTCTTTGGGAAGAAAACCATTCCTACTCCATAGGCTGAAAAATCGGGTAAAATAAATCCCAGCTTTTTGCATTCTCTAACAAAAAAATCATGCGGAACCTGTATCAGAATACCTGCTCCGTCCCCGGTTTTGGGGTCTGCACCCAAAGCCCCCCTGTGCTGCATATTGTGCAACATTTGTAAAGCATCCTGGACCAGTTGGTGACTTTTTTTCCTTTCCAGATTGGCAATTAACCCTATACCACACGAGTCTTTCTCCATCTGTGGCACATATAAACCACATTGTTCGGTTGTCATGATTGTCAATTTTTTTGATTGGCGTTTTATTCGGAAGGCAGACAAATATATTTAACCAATCAGGGAAATGCCAGAACAAAAACTTAGTTTTATACGAAAGCTAAGTACTAAAAAAAGAAGGTTGCTAAAGCTTTGAAGAAAAAAATTGGCACAAAGGACTTATTATCGCCCTTTGCGCCATGGTACTGGTGAGTGCTAGTTCAAATTGGGTTGTGGTGTGATTCTCAGGTATGGTTTAACTACTTTGTGACCTTTGGGAAACAAAGCAGGCACCTCTTCATCCGGAACGGAAGGAGAAATAACACAGTCTTGTCCATATTGCCAGTTTGCTGGGGTGGCCAATTTATGGTATGCCGTCAACTGCAATGAGTCAATTACTCTGAGCAGTTCATCAAAATTCCTCCCGGTGGACGCCGGATAAGTAATGACCAATTTTACTTTCTTGTCCGGGCCTATCACAAATACAGATCTAACAGTAGCTTTGTCATCTGCATTTGGGTGGATCATATCATATAAGCTTGAAACGGTTCTGTCTTCATCCGCAATAATGGGAAAATTGACAGTGGTATTCTGAGTCTCGTTAATGTCGTTGATCCAGCCTTTGTGTGAATCCAGTCCGTCCACACTTAAAGCAACCACCTTTACATTTCGCTTGTCAAATTCCTCCTTGTACCTGGCTACCGTTCCAAGCTCGGTAGTACAAACCGGTGTATAATCTGCCGGGTGAGAAAACAAAATGCCCCAGCCATCACCGAGCCATTCGTGAAAACTGATTTCCCCTTCTGTAGTAAGGGCCGTAAAATCCGGAGCAATATCTCCTAATCTGATTGTTGCCATGAGTTAAATTAATTTTATTGGGTGTACAAATAGTTTGAATTAATCTTTCTGATAGATTATCCGTTTTGGTTTTGATTTAATAATTCGACTTATGGTTAGGAGAGGCGTACCAGATGTTTGGTCAACGGAATACGTTAGCCGAAATCTGATAAGCCACAAGAAGGTTTTTCTAAATTTGAGCAGCGGTTTTACTGAATAAAACCGACCCCCGAAGTATTATTCGTCTTCGGGTCGATCAAAATAAACGACCCTGTAGATTTATGTTCTTCATATGTATCGAAGAATAACGGTTTGCTCAGTTTAATCCTGACCCGTCCAATCTCATTAAGCCTTAAATCAGAACGTCCGTTACTTTCTCCTGAGAAATCAGTGTGAATGATGCTTTCCAGGTTCTCTACCCGCGCAAGTACTTCTCTCACACCGTGCTTTAGCAAATATTTACCCCTTTGTTGTAAGGGGTGTTTATCCATCCAACAAATGTTGGCGACCAATTCCCTGGAGACCTGGTATCTTCATTGTGCCTGATGATCATGTCCCCACGGCTTACATTGATATCGTCCTCTAAAGTGAGGGTCACCGAACTGCCTCTTTCTGCAGAAGTAAACTGCTTGTCGAAGAAGTGAATCTCTTTTACTCTTGAAGTAGTCTGGGAAGGCAAAACCATTACCTGATCCCCAACAGAAATCTCTCCACCGTAAAGTTTCCCCGCATATCCTCTAAAATCATGATGACCATTGGTTTTTGGTCTGATCACGTATTGCACAGGCAGCCTTGCAGGAGCTTTTTCGTAAACATCTTTTACTTCAATATTTTCGAGGTGCTCCAACAATGATTGCCCTGTATACCAGGGCATTTTTGAAGATTTCTTCACCACATTATCACCCCACAATGCACTCACCGGTATAAAAGTGAGCTTCTGGCCCTGATAGGTACTTTTCTCAGAAAGCCTGATCATATCTTGTTTGATCTGATTAAACCTTTCTTCTGAGAAATCGACCAAATCCATTTTATTGACAGCCACCACCACATCCTTAATACGCATAAGGTTATTGATGAAGAAATGGCGAAAAGTTTGCTCGATCACCCCATTACGGGCATCAATGAGAATCACAGAAGCTTCGGAAGTAGAAGCACCCGTCACCATATTCCTGGTGTATTCCACGTGTCCCGGAGTATCTGCAATGATATAGCTTCGGGTATCTGTTGAAAAATAAATATGTGCTACATCAATGGTAATGCCCTGCTCCCGTTCGGCAACCAAACCGTCGGTTGCCAGAGAAAAATCCAAATAATCAAATCCTCTTTTTTTACTGGTCTCCCGGATAGCCTCCAGTTTATCAACCGTCAGAGAATTAGTATCATATAGTAACCTTCCAATCAAGGTACTTTTTCCATCATCCACGCTTCCTGCAGTTGCTATTTTTAAAACTTGCATGTTGATTTTGTTTGATAAAACCTAAAATAAATAGGGTAAAAATTTCAATCTCTTTCTATCTCCTTCAATCCTCTTCTCAATCTAAAAATACCCCTGTTGTTTACGCTTTTCCATAGCCGCTTCAGACCTTTTATCATCAATTCTTGCCCCTCTTTCTGAAATAGAAGACCTGCGGATCTCCTCCACAACAGCATCAATATCCGTGGCATAGGACTCAACAGCCGCTGTGCAGCTCATATCGCCGACGGTACGGAAGCGCACCATTCTTTCTTCAACTTTTTCATCCTCATCCCTATAAACTACCTCGTCATTAGCTGACCAAATCAGACCATCACGGATGAAGGTTGGGCGAAGGTGAGCAAAGTAAATGGAAGGAATATCAATCTGTTCCCGCTGAATATAAGTCCAGACATCCAGCTCAGTCCAGTTGGAGATAGGGAATACACGGACATTCTGTCCCATGTCAATCCGGCCGTTGAGCATATCAAACACTTCCGGACGCTGGTTTTTTTCATCCCACTGCCCGAAATCATCACGAACGGAGAAGATGCGTTCTTTCGCCCGGGCTTTTTCCTCATCTCTCCTCGCACCGCCGATACATGCATCAAAGCCAAATTCTTCAATGGCATCCAGTAAGGTTTCCGTCTGCAGCATATTACGACTGGCATACCGGCCGGTTTCCTCTTTAACTTTACCCTCGTCGATGGTATCTTGTACATACCGTACAATCAGTTCCAATCCAAGCTCCTTAACCAGGTTGTCTCGAAACTCAATAGTTTCATCAAAATTATGCCCCGTATCAATGTGCATTAACGGGAACGGGATTTTGGCAGGAAAAAAAGCCTTTTGGGCTAACCTGACCAGCGTAATGGAATCTTTTCCGCCGGAAAAGAGCAAAACCGGTTTTTCAAACTGTGCCGCAACTTCCCGAAAGATGTGAATAGCTTCATGCTCCAGCGGATCTACTTTAAGCATTGTTTTAGTTGTCATGTTAAAGGTTTTAGGAATGTAAACCACATTCTCTGTTCGCTAATACTTTGGTAGGGTCATAATATTTGAATTCATTAGGTAACTGATGAGAGGCAAGGTATTCATCCAACTCCTCATCAGACCAGAAATAAAAAGGGCTAACCTTCAAAATACCATCCTTGCTCAGGGAAATAATATCAATATTATCCCTGAAGGCGGTTTGTCCTTTCCGAATATTAGTAAACCAAACATCGGGCTGATGTTCTTCCATAGCCCTGGTAAATGGCTCCAGTTTAACCTGCTCGGTAAATATTTTATGGCGGGGATCGTCAATATCAGGTATTCCAAGTACAATATCCCGGTGAGCAGCTGTCTGTTGGGGTACATACAAATGCACATTCAAAGACAGCTGTTCGATCAAAGTTTCTGCATGGCGATATGTATCCGGTGTATTGTATCCGGTATCACACCAGATCACCTTCATATCGGCAAGGTTTTCAACACAGGCATTTAAAATGGCAGCCTCATAAGGTCTGAAATTGGTGGTTACAACCGGTCGCTCTGCAACCGATAATGCCCAGGCAACAATCTCATTTGGTGATTTGCCATGCAATGATTCGTTGACCTTTTCCAGGTTGATTGTTTCTATTAAGTCTTTCATAATTTCCCCCATTTTATGGTGTTCCAGATCCGTTCGTGAAAAAAGTAAAGGATCATTTTGGAAATAAGTTCAACCGCTCCTATCGAGAATGCCAGGCGAAGTGTACCAGTGATTAACCAGGAAATAAGTATGGTATCCATAGTACCCAAAATTCGCCAACTGATCGACTTTACAATACTTCTCACAGGTCTCTCAGATGCCTTATCCCTACCAAGATCCCTCTCGCTATGAACAATCTGATTCAAAATCATAATAAAATTCGACTGCTTAATTACTTTAATCCTATAGATTTAGTAGGATTTAAAGGCAAAAGTATTGGCTTTTTTAGAAGATGCAAATTTTTTGGTATTAAAATTTTGTGAACTCCCCCGATAAAAAACCATAGGTTTCCAACTTCAAAAGAGTTTTTTATGGAAAGAAAAAAAGAGCTTAGGCAAGGTCGGCAAGGGTATTATTCCGAAAGACTTCCAGGGTATTATCGCGTACTTTTACCATCAATTTATTCACCTTACAGGTCTTTTCATTTGGACAATCAGCGCATTCTTCGTAGTAATTCAGACTTACACAAGGCAGCATTGCTATAGGTCCTTCCAATACCCGGATAACATCCGTCATAGGAACATCCTCCGGAGATTTAAGCAGATAATAACCACCACCCTTTCCTTTTTTTGAACTAAGAATGCCTGATTTTCGAAGCGTAAGTAATATGCTTTCCAAAAATTTCTGGGGGATATTTTCAGATTTGGCTATTTCGGAAACAGCCACAGGGTTGCCTTCATAACTCCTTGCTATAAAAGCCAATGCTTTTAACCCATATTTCGTTCTTTTTGAAAGCATTTAGCTAATATAACCTTTGTTAAGGTAATTAGCAACTGGTTGATTTCCAAACTACAAATTCCAATCAAAAAAAATCCCGAACCTTGCATGGAGCAAAATTCGGGAAGTGAGAAATATCTTAAATTGCTAATGAATCCTTGATCCATTAAGGGAAAATACCCATTGCATTATAATCATCAGCAATTTTCAACAAAGCGGTTACAAATGCTGCTGTCCTCAGGTCTTCGATCTTCTTTCTGCGTTTTTTTGTATCACGCACTTCGTTGTATGCTGTTATCATAGTCTCTTCCAGACCTGAACGCACCAGATCAACTTCATCGGCACCACGGGCAATTATATTTCTGTCGCGAATGCTGACCGTTTTTCCTGTCATGTCTTCCACTTGTCTGAGCATGGCATTGAACTGATTTTGCTGGAAACGTTTTTCCATACGACCAAACCTCATGTGAGAGAGATTTTTAAGCCATTCAAAATAGGAAACCGTTACCCCACCGGCATTCAGGTAAACATCCGGAATGATCAATTTACCGGCTTTCAGCAGAATATCTTCTGCAGGTGCCGTAATAGGTCCGTTGGCAGCTTCGGCAATGATCTTCGCTTTTATTCTGCCTGCATTCTCAGCAGTGATCTGATTCTCCAAAGCAGCAGGAACGAGAATATCGCATTCGAATTCCAATCCTTTATTACGATCTTCCTGGGAGAAAGTCTCCGCTCCGGGATAATTCAAAATGGATCCGGTCTCTTTTCTGACCTTGAGCAATTCATTTATATCAATACCACTTTCTTTGTAAATCGCCCCTTCAAATTCTACTACCCCGACAATCCTGGCATCTCCTTCTTCCTGGGAGATGGTTCCGGAATAAGACCCTACATTACCCAGTCCCTGGATAACCATAGTCTTGCCGGCAATTCCCTTGGAGAGACCAAGTTTCTTCATGTCTTTTTCATGACTACACGCTTCGCGGATACCATAATAAACGCCTCTTCCGGTCGCTTCAGTTCTCCCCCGGATTCCGCTTTGGGTTACCGGTTTACCAGTTACCACCCCTGCCGCATCAATATCTTCGCCATGGAAAGTTCTGTAGGTATCATAGATCCATGCCATTTCTCTTGGTCCCGTTCCGTAATCAGGTGCAGGAACATCAATAGCCGGTCCAATAAATTTTCTACGGATAAGTTCAGTCGTATACCGGCGTGTTATCTTTTCCAATTGTCCGGGAGTGTATTTCCAGGGGGTAATTTTTACACCACCTTTAGCTCCTCCGAAAGGAACATTTACAATAGCACATTTGTAAGTCATCAATGTAGCAAGCGCCATGACTTCCTCCTGGTTAACGTGATTACTGAAGCGGATACCTCCTTTGGTTGGAGCCCTGTGGTGACTGTGCTGTACTCTATAAGCTTCAATCACCTTGACTTCTTTACCGAATTTTACGGGAAAATACATTTTGTAGACAGCATTGCAAACGTTTATTTGTTCTAACAAACCCGATTGCAAGCCTGTGTGAGCAGCGGCTTTTTCAAAATAATGCTGCACACTTTCATAAAAGCTCATTGTTTTTTCACTCATGATCTTGGACTAAGTTCGATTTTAAGGTTAAGGACAAATACACCGGGGAATTTCACCCCGCCAAATTCCGGCCAAAAGTCGGTCTTTTTTTTAAAAGACCAAGCATTTTTTAGCAAATATTGAGCTGTATGCAATTAATTTAACACAAGAACTTTCACCTGGGTTTACTTCTTATAAATAATCGGGAAACACTTCAAATTTCCATACCATAATGCTGACCGTAAACGCTCATGGTGGTTTGGCCTGATTTTATTCGTAATTAACACCCATTTTGCTTCCCAACAGCGTGTAACAAAGAAAATTAGTCCTGTTCCGCCTCACCGTATTATAACTTTTACTATTTTTGTATCGATTCGAATCCATTTTCCGGCGATCTTTATGAAAAGACCATTTCTCAAAAATATTTTATTAGCCATCCCCCTGGCTTTGATGTGCAGCATCTCCCTGCTCAACGCCCAACCGTTGGATCAGATCACCGATGAAGATCTCGCCGAAATGCCAAGGGACAGTGTCAAAATGCAATTACTGAGTGACATAGCCTGGGAAATTAAGGCCAAGGAATCTACCAAAGCGCTGGAATATGTGAACGAAGCGCTGGAAATCGCCAATGAGCTCAACCTGACCAAAGGTAAGGCCGACATCACTCATGAGAAAGGAATGGTGTATTGGTACCGTGGTGATTATGAACAGGCTTCCAAGTTCTTTTTTGAAGCCCTTGCCCAAAGAGAACAATTAGGGGACAAGCTCGGACTGGCCCGTTCCTACAACAATATAGGCAACGTTTTTTTCCACCAGGAAGATTATGAACAAGCTTTTGACTATTATAGTCTGGGGTTGGAAATGAGGAAAGAATTGAATGATAGCGTCGGGCTGATCTATTCCTACAATAATCTTGCTGACGTGGCATTGAAACGGTTCGATTTTGATGCCGCTCTGGCCAATTACAAAATCGCTCAGCGCTATGGAGAAGCTACCGGACATAAAGGTGGCTTAAGTTTTGTATTCCAGAATATGGGATTGCTTTATAAGGAAAAAGTCCAGATCGATTCTGCACAATATTACTTTAATGAGGCATTGCCGCTTGCCCAGGAAATAGAAGATAAAAACAAGGTTTCCTTCCTGTATAACCAATTGGCGAGAATCGAGCTTGATGAGGAAAAGTATAGAAAAGCATTGACCCTGGGAAGAAGTAGTTACCGCTTCGCTGAAGAGGCTGGGGCCAAAGATAAAATGCGGGATGCCTGTGAGATCCTGTCTTTGTCCTATGCCGGATTAGACAGGTATGAGGAAGCTTTTGTGGAAATGCAAAAGTATAACGTTCTCGATGAGGAAATAGCCGGTGAAGATAAGGAAAAAGCCATTTTGGAAATCTCTTCCAAATACGAGACCGCCAAAAAGGAAGCGGAAATCCTGAGTCAAAAAACGGAACTTCTGGAGAACGAAAAACAAGTGAACAGGCTGACCATTTTCACTTTTGTACTCATTTTCCTGACCATCGTCATCGTGGCCCTCGCGCTATACGCCAGGTATCGTCTTCAGATCAGGAACGCCAAAATGTTACGGGATAAGAACAAACAAATTGAAGCACAGAACGAAAAACTCATTCGTTCCAATTCAGCCCTGGAACAATTTGCCTATGTGGCTTCCCATGACTTAAAGGAACCTTTGCGTAATATCAGTTCTTTCTCTTCCCTGCTTAAAAGAAATTACGAAAGCAAACTTGACAATACCGGGAAGGATTATATTGATATCATTACTAAAGGGGTAAGGCATATGAGCGGCTTATTAGATGATGTACTCGCTTACTCCAGACTTACTCAAAATACGCTCACAAGAGACGAGGAGATCAATATGAATGAGGTGGTTGATTCCGTTAAAGAGACACTGGAACAGGTTATTGATGAAAAAAATGTCATCATCACTGCTGACAAACTCCCAAAAGTAAAATCCAATAATATCCAGATGTACCAGCTGCTTCAGAACCTGATCAGCAATGGCATCAAATTTAACAACAAACCCAATCCTACCGTGCATGTTGGATATTCAAAAGAAAACGGGCAACACCACTTTACTGTTGCGGATAATGGCATTGGGATTAACAAAGAATACGAAAATAAGATCTTTCAGATATTTCAAAGGCTTCACAAAAAAGATGAGTTTACCGGAACAGGCGTTGGATTAGCTATTTGTGAAAGAATCGTAAAACAACACGGAGGAGAAATCTGGCTGGAATCAAAGCCGGATCAGGGCTCCACTTTCCACTTCACTTTGAACGTTAGTAATTAAAATTTGGTTAAATTAATCTGACCTGGACAACTTTTAGTTGCTATTTTGTGTTGCAATAGTAAGTATGAAACTTATAATTTTGAAATATTCCTGAAAAAGATATATCTTGCAAAATTAAAGTTATTATTATTTTAATAATAACAGTCGGGTGATTTCTAACACGAGCGAAGCAATTAATTTTGACTTCGCTCTGTTTTTTTTACCCCCTACTCTCCTGACCTTTGGTTTAATAAAATTCCAAACTTTTCAGGCTCCATAAATTGATTCCTGCGAACCTTTATTCCAACGAGATCTTCTTCAGAAAAAAATCCGGGATCCATCGAAATCAGAGCGTCCAATTCTGCCATTATTTTGTCCTGTCCTTCCCAATAACTCACCTCTGCAAGGGTAATATCATCAATTATTTTTTGTTTTAAAACCCTAAGATCCATTTCAAACAGGTCACTGTTTGCTCTGAAATCCATTATTTGGTTTAATACATCATAATGAATACCACGCCCTAATAGACTATGCCCGCCATAATCCCAGGTTTGAATGGTCCAGGCCGGGAAGAAATACTCTATGCTATCTGCAGGAAAGATCTTTACACAAATGGATACGAAAGCATCATCTTGGTCATCGGTGGTCCTGGCAGAAAGCTCCAGCCACCATCGATAATCCAGGAACAAATGATATGCAGTGCCCTCCGCAACCAATTGAGGTACAAATCCCGGCACGGCATCCTTCAACCAAAATAAATCCGGTATGCCTTGCCAAGTTGTCAAATCATAGGACACCTGCTCTAAACGGCGATTGAGGTCCTCCTGAAATGCCTGAACTCTGTAATAAAAGGATTCAAAGGCTTCCGGAGTATTGACCAGTTCCAAATCGACTTTAAAAGCGTCTAACGAGTCCTTTAAATCTTTTCCCAGCAAGGCTTCTAACCTAATTTCGGAATATTGTTGCGCTTCCACGGAATGATCCAATCTTGCGCCGTAGATCCAACCTTCGGCCCCTTTTTCCGTTTTTACCTTCAACCAGGGTTCACAGAAATTAGAGGAATCCAAAACCATCACCGTCATCTCCTTGCCAACTTCACCTAAATGGTACACTGAACTGCCTTTTTTTAGCTTTGTAACGATATTCCCTTTTAAGGAAGGAACTGTTCTGAGGGGACTTTCATCCAGTTTAACAAAATACCTGACTACATCTTCATATTGTACAACACTCTCCTCTTGTTGCTGTGGCTGGCATGAGAGCAGGATAGACATTAGGAATATCAGGAAGAAGCAATTTTTGAACATAGGCGTTGTTTTTCAGACAAAATAAAAAATCCCTTGCTCTTTGGGTAAGAGCAAGGGATTTTATAAAAAACAGTTATTTTTTTAACCCAAATAGGATTTCAAACTGTTGCGATTGTAGGATTTTCTTAACCTGCGAATTGCACGTTCCTTGATCTGGCGAACGCGCTCACGAGTCAAACCATAGAGGTCGCCTATCTCTTCCAGCGTAAGTGATTTTTTTCCGTTGAGTCCGTAGTAGGATGAAAGTACTTCGAGTTCACGAGGTGCCAGGATAGACAATCCCTGCTGGACCTCTTCTTTCAAAGATTGATCCATGAGGATGCCATCGGGCGACATCTCATCATCACTCGACATTACATCGAGCATGGTCGAATTTCCGTCATCTCCACTTAGGGGAGCGTCAACGCTCATATGCCTTCCATTTCCTTTGAGAACATTGGCGATCTCTTTGACCGTTAATCCTAACACATCAGCGAGCTCTTCATGAGTAGGTTCCCTTTCAAATTCCTGTACGAATTTCACGTAAGCTTCATTCACCTTGTTGTATGATCCTACTTTATTTAACGGTAAACGTACTATCCTGGAATACTCAACTATGGCCTGCAGGATTGATTGACGGATCCACCAAACGGCGTATGAAATGAATTTGAAACCCTTGGTTTCATCAAAGCGCTTAGCAGCCTTCATAAGTCCGACATTTCCCTCATTGATTAGATCACTCAGGGATAAACCGTGATTCTGATACTGCTTGGCTACTGATACCACAAAACGGAGATTCGACTTGGTCAAAATCTCCAGGGCCTCCTGGTCCCCCTCACGAATGCGTCTGGCCAGATCCGCTTCCTCATCAGGTGTGAGCAAGGGAATCTTTCCAATGTCGTTGAGATACTTGTCTAATGCAAGACTTTCTCTCGAGGTAATTTTGTTCGTGATTTTTAGCTGACGCATACTAAGGATTTTGAGATAATTGTTGTGAAATGGACTATACTTCTACAAAAAAACGATGTTTTTTCAAAGAAAGACTTAAAATATACGTTTTTTTTAAAAAAAATGTTGCTTTACTTTGAAATAAACTTGACTTTTTGCTTGAAATACTATATAGCCTATTACTTTATACAATCACAGCAGAAAAAAAGTTTCACAAAAGCTGATTTAATCAAAAACAAATTCTAACTCCACTCTCCTGTTTAATTGTCGTCCCGATTCCCGCTCATTGGAAGCGAACGGCCGAGACTCTCCATAATACTCCACAATTAATTGTTTTTTGGGTACTCCCTTATTAATCAAATAGAACATTACAGCTTCTGCACGACGCTTGGAAACCTCGAGATTTGATTTTTCAGCACCCTTATTATCCGTATGGCCAATAATCTTCAGTTGCCAGTCAGCCCGCTCCACCATCAATGCCGCCAAATCATCGAGATGCGGGTATGATTTGGTCCAAACCGATGCTCTGTTAGAGTCAAAATACAGGTTTCTCATCGCCACCTGAATGATCTCCAATTCTTTGGTCGAAACGATTGGACAACCTTCATTGGTCGCAGGTCCATAAGTGTTCGGACACTTATCCATAGCATTCACAATACCATCCTTATCTGTATCTCTGTCAGGACACCCATGGCTGATAAAAGAGCCAGCCTCGTCCGGACATCTGTCGAATTGATCAACTATACCATCACGGTCACGATCATCCACCGGACAACCATTATTACTCGCCACTCCTGCCAGACCTGGACATTCATCAATATCATCTCTTATGCCATCGAAATCTCGATCTTCCCAAGGGCACCCTTTATTCTCGTAAGGCCCTCTTACATCAGGGCATTCGTCTAACTCGTCCCAAAGGCCATCTCCATCACGGTCCGGCCCCTCTTCTTCTTTCTCCACACCTTTTTCTGTAAACAGATCCTGAGGGCATCCGTTATTTTTCTGTGGCCCGGGCTCCGCAGGGCATTTATCATGAACATCTGCCACACCGTCACCATCACTGTCTTTGGATTTCACCAGCCTTAAAGTAAGAGAAAGTTCATGACTTCCTTCACTCACGGTACGAAGGCCCGAAGTTGAAATATCATAGGCATAATTGATGTCAAACATTTCCCTGATGGTAAACCCAGCCATGGCTGAAGCCGCATCTTCCGTCCGGTAAGTGCCTCCTATCCAAAAAGCATTCATGAAAGTCATTTTTAACGACGCATCGATCTGGGGGTTGGTCAATTCTGTTAATTTAACCAATACAGATGGTTCTACCCGAAAGTTTCGGGCTACGGGAATGTCGTAACCTGTAGTGAAATAATAGTGTCTTTTCAGAGAATTCACGCCAATTTCAGGATTACCGAAACTGATCCTCCGTTCAAGTACCTGGGGAACGGAGAACCCAAGGTAAAAGTCTCCCAAAGCTAATTGAATACCGGCATTGAAGTCAGGAAACCAACTGCCTCCCATGCCATTGATAATAACTTCATCCATTTCGTCCTGAACGGAAATATCATCTCTTAACCTAAGGTTGTAAAATCCTCCTGCAATACCCCCGGAAAGGAAGGCCCTTTTTCCCAGCCTCTGGGAATAGGACAGCAGAAGAGAACCGCCGGTGCGTTTGAGCGCACCGGCTTCGTCCTTAAAGAAATAGCCTCCCAGACCCAATGGAAATGCATTGAGCCGTGAGCGGAAACTCACCAGTTGTGTCACCGGAGCATCTTCGATACCGACCCATTGGGCACGGTACAAAAAATTGAATTGCATGCCGGTCACATCCCCTGCTACGGCAGGGTTGTAACCATACTCGTTGGTGAGGTAGTTCGTAAACAAAGGGTATTGCTGCCCATTTAGAGTAGCAAGCCCTATGCTAAGCGTTAATATGGAGATCAGGTAAATCTTTTTCATGTCCTATGGATTATAACTTGTTTGATAACCGGAAACCGGTCTTGTTTTTTAGCTAATTTCCTTTTGATATGGGGATTCATATTCAGGGCATTATCTTATGATACTAATCGCTCCCGTATAAACTGCGCCGCTGGAATCATTGAGGTTCATTACAAAGTAATAGGTTCCAAAAGGCAATGGCTTCCCATCGGCTCCGGTGCCCTGCCAGTCATTCGCATACCCTTTTTGCTCATAAACTTTTCGTCCCCAACGGTCATAGATGGTCAGGTTATTATCCGGGAAATTGTCAATACTTTCCACGACCCACTGATCATTAAAACCATCCTCATTTGGAGTGATAACTTCATAAAACTGCAGTGCCTCACAGGCAACTTCAATCACAATCGGCTCGATCCGAAGACAATTGTTATCATCGGTTACCGTAAGGGTATAAATGCCAGCGTTTAACTGAGAAATCGATGCTCCCTCTGATCCATCCGGCCAGGAAAAAGTATAGGGCATGGTTCCTCCTGTGGCCTGAACTTCTATGGTACCATCCTGGTTTCCGTGACAACTCTCATCCGTGATCGAAATGTCCACCTGCAGACTGTCAGCCGGACCGGTTATTTCTGCTTCATTTTCATAAAAGCAGTTATTGATATCTGTAATGGAATAGCTGTAAAGCCCCGGCAAAAGATCTGTAAGTGCTTCCCCACTATCCCCATTTGACCAGTCTACCATATAGGGTTCGGTCCCGCCTTCAATGAAAAGATTGATGGCCCCGTCAGCATCTTCCAGGCAAAGCAGATCCATGATATTGGCTTCAGCCCGAACGGGCGTGTGGCTTACATTTAAGAATAAACTGGCCGTATCAACACATTCTCCTGTCGCAACGGTCAGTAAAACAGCTTTCGAACCGGTGGAGAAATAGGTAACATCCGTAGGGTTCTGAATCAATGAAGTGTCCGGCAAAGCCCCCTGGCCAAATTGCCAGGAAAAAGTAGTTTCCTCCCTTGGATCGTCCAGATAAAAAAACTGGTAAGGTCCTCCACAAACTGCTTGTCCCTGCACATCGATGGCAAAGGCTGCCTTTGGGGCACTAACACAGGAGGAAGGTTGTTGAAATCCTTGCCGCAAGTAATTATCTGCTGTAAAAATGGTCCCGGCATTAGGAGGTTGCCCCACCGTGCTCCTTATCGTGGCCCCACTTACCGACTCTGAAGCCCCGACACTGCAAATCACACTTCGGCGAACGGATTGGCCGGATGCCTTCACGTGGACCAATAAAACAGACGTTATGATTATTAAAGTAAATATCCTGTACATATCAAATCTTGATGAGGTCAACAATTAACTTCCCAGATATCCGGTAATGATCATTTCTTCCGTTCCGGTATTTTTTATCTGAATACCTCCCGGAATGACAATCGCTTCAATTTCGGTACTGAAAAAATCGATCAGAATGTTGTTCAGGGAAAGGTTGCTGTTATCCGCATCCAGACCACTTTTCACCACCAGATAACTTCCTACAGGAATAGTGAAGGTACTCCCGCCATTAGGCAACAATACCAGCACAACCGGGCTGATCAAATTGGTATTATCTGCCAGAAATCCGATGCAATGACAATTATCGATCATGGAGTTTGGTGGCAACATGGGCAAATGAGGCTGAGTGATATGGTTCCCCAAACCACTACCTACACCTGGCAATCGAATCTCTTCCTCACTGGCTACTATGTAGAAAATTTTGTCTGGCGGAACGGTATACTGGTCGGGAATAAAAATAAAGCTGCCGCCACCGGGTATTCCCTGTGGATAATTGAGGGTTGCACCGGGGAAATTAAAGACACTTCCGCTGGACAAAGTGATAAAATTACCCTCAGAGATGGACAAGGTATCTCCTGAAAATTCGAGGGTTTGTATCTCGTTGGTTGAATCCGGATCTTCATCACTGATAGCTATGTAAGCTGCCTGGGCGAAGGCTGCACTTTGGGCATTCAGGGCATTATTGGCATTGACTGCTGCAAATGCATTTTGGGCGTAGGATGAAGTATCGGCATATTGGGCAGTATCGGCTGAAAATGCAAAATTGGCAACTTCGGTAATCCCGGCACTATCAGCGAAAGTGGCTGTTATGGCCATTTCCGTCACCGCAGCGCTATCTGCATAAATAGCCGAGCCTGCTTTTTCGGATTCATCCGCATAGAGTGAAAAGGGGACACTCAGTAATTGATTGGTGCCTACCGGAACGAAGGTACTGCCACCATTGACATCCATTTCTATCCTCAGGAAAAACGGACCATCGCTCCAATTGATATCTTCGAATTGGGAGGCTGCTCCCCCGTTTGGGTTCCCTTCTCCAATATTAATGGTAAATAAACCAAACTCATCCGTAGTGATGTAATGAAGCTCTTCCCACTGTACCGTTCCTGTGATCGAACCACTCAGTATGACGGCTTTGATGCCAATATCCTGCTGGGTTAGTTCATCTCCGTTTGAATCAGTAGCTACGGCCTGATAACTGAACGATTGAGGACTCTGCCCCATCACGAGAACTGCCAGCAGCATGCCTACCAAAAATAATCCAGGTTTTAAGTAATTCATTGCTCTGTAGATCTTTTTTGAAATTAGATAATAGGCCTGTTCCTGTACACACATCGAAGGTTGATAAACCTCAGCGGTGTACACGGAGATCAGGCACAAAGGGTAACCTTTGCTAAAAGGGTGTAGATAGCCTATGTTCAAAGACAACGGAAATAGCGAGATACCTGGGGGCATAGCTTTTCCGAAAAAACTGAGGTAAGTACAGTGTTTTAATCCCTGTGAACAATGAAATTTGGAGGATGATTTTCCTCTTCTAAAGATAAGTTGCCATGATAAGGAGCAAGCAATTGAACAAAATTGCTTTTCCTAACTTAATCGGTATTTGGCAAAAAGTTGGATTAGACTTGTGTTTTCGATGCGGCAAAGCTAAGGGATTTTTTTATTTGTGTCAAGGGTTGGAGATTTTCAGTCACTTTTTTTAGCTTTCAAGGTCATGCCTTAGCATGGCCAGGTGGGAAGGAAAAGGCGTTACCTTGTCAGAGCTATTTCTCTCCGACAAGGTGACCGCCCAACGACAAGGTGTCGCCTTGCCTCACCCAAACACACGCAAAGGCAAAACCTTGGAAAACTTCTTCTATTATTTTTTTCAAGGTGACGCCTTAGCATGGCCAGGTGGGAAGAAAAGGCGTTGCCTTGTCAGAGGTATTTCTCTCCGACAAGGTGTCGCCTTGCCTCACCCAAACACACGCAAAGGCAAAACCTTGGGAAATTTTTACCCGACATTTTCCAGTTTTTCAAATCAAAGGTTTTCCTTTTTCACTTTTAAACAATAATTTGCAAATTCGTTCTCTCGTTACAAATAAAACTGACAGTATGAACAAACGGATTATAGCAACGCTGTTCCTCACCTCCCTTTTCCTATTTCCGATGACCGCCCAACAACTCAACCGTATCCAGGGAGAAGTGCTTGTGATGTTAGCACCGGAAACAGATGAACGTGCATTTGCAGTAAAATTCATGGAGGTTGACGGGCAAAAAACGGATTTTAAAGTTAATCACCTCGTTTCAAGACCATTGAACATCTGGTCCTACACATTTGACCATACCTTTGTCAGTGAATATAAAATACTGGAATTGATGCGCCGCCAACCAGAAGTTCAACTGGCGCAATTCAATCACCTTATCCAGGAACGGTCTACAATTCCTAACGACACTGATTTTAATAACCAATGGCAATACATCAATACCGGACAGGGCGGAGGCCTTCCCGGAGCAGATATCGACGCTGATCTTGCCTGGGATATCACCACTGGAGGGGTGACTGCCTTCGGAGATACTATTGTCGTCTGTGTCATCGATGGAGGTATCGACCTTAATCACCAGGACTTTGAGGACAATCACTGGATCAACCACCAGGAAATTCCAAATAACGGGATCGACGATGATGAAAATGGTTATATCGATGATTACCTTGGATGGGTTCCAGTACTGGAAAATGATGACATAGCCGGTTCTGACCACGGTACCGCAGTTGCCGGAATCGTTGGAGCCAAAGGCAATAATGGCCTTGGCGTCACAGGGGTCAGCTGGAATGTCAAAGTCATGGTCATCCGCAACAGTTCTACTTCCGAGTCGGCAATTCTTGACGCTTATTCCTACCCGTTAGATCAACGTCGGTTATACAATGAGACCAATGGAGAAAAAGGAGCTTTCGTCGTCGCCACCAACGCCTCCTGGGGTGTCAACTTTGGAAATCCCGACGATTCTCCCATGTGGTGTGCCATGTACGATACACTAGGAAACGCAGGCATCCTGAATTGTGGCGCTACAGCGAACCTGGATATTAACGTAGAGGAACAAGGCGATTTACCTACAAGATGTACCAGTGATTTTCTTATAGGCGTTACCAACCTCAACCGTTTTGATGCAAAAGTTACCGGAGCAGCCTATGGCGCTACATCTATTGACCTCGGGGCTTATGGGGCAGAAACCTGGACTACTTCCATCGGAAATTCCTACAACGCCTTCGGCGGAACTTCCGGGGCAACACCTCACGTAACAGGAACCATTGGCCTATTGTACTCAGTGCCTTGTGAGGGATTCATTTCGCTGGCTAAATCTGCTCCGGCAGCAGCGGCCCTCATGATGAAACAGGTGATCCTGGATGGTGTGGTCCACAATGAAAGCCTTGATATGATCACCGTCACCGGTGGTCGTCTAAATGTTTTCAACAGCATTAACCTGCTGATGGAAAACTGCGGAGGTTGTTTCCCTCCGGTCACTTTAACTGCAAACAATATCAATGTCACCACAGCAGATATTAACTGGGCGCAATCCGATAGCGTTCTAAGAGTTGATGCCCGGTGGAGAGCTATCGGCCAGCCCGATTGGCAGATGGCTGAAGAGGTAAATCTCCCTTTTACACTGACAGGCCTAACCATATGTACGGATTATGAACTCCAACTTCAAGGTTATTGTCAATCTGATACACTGGACTATACATCAAGCATGTTTTTCCGTACCGGCGGTTGTTGTGAACCGCCCTCGGATATCCAAATAATTTCGATTGACGAAACTTCTGTTACCATGGATTGGAGTGATATCCTGACCGCAACAGGGTATGTCATCGAATACAGACCTACAGGAGAAGAACTTTGGTTTACCACTCAGGCTTTTTCCAGTGAGATCATGCTTTCCGGTTTGGAAAACTGCACCGAATATGAATACCGAATTCGGACTCATTGTACGGATGACGGAGAAAACGGGGAAGTGAGGACTTTCATGACTACAAGTTGTGGTGAATGTGTGGATACCCAATATTGCCTGCCAGAAAATCTGGATGGTGATGGTGAATGGATCGATTACTTTTCTCTTGGCGATCTTACCAATGAGTCAGGCATCAACAACAGTTACGGAAATTTCACATTGATGGAATCTTTAGTACTTCAACAAGGACAATCCTACCAAATGAATATCACACCCGCCTACGATGGTTTTGCCTACAGCGAAGATGTTCATATCTATATCGACTACGATCACGATGGGGAGTTCGAAGAGGAAGAAATACTTTTTGAGCTGGAAGAAACAATCAATTCTTATTTCAACACTGACATAGCAATACCTATTGATGCTCCGATTGGATTAACGAGGATGCGCGTTGTTATGCAATTCCAGTCTGTTGACGGTCCTTGCCCAGGCGGCATTTCAGAATATGGCGAAGTGGAAGATTATTGCGTTATCATCGAAATGGCGGATAATGTGCAGGAAATTGAATCTTTGAATTCCTGGAAAATATTTCCGAACCCGATCACCAATTTTGTCCATGTGGAATTAAACCTTGAACAGGCTGTTGAAATTATCAACCTGAATATTCAGGATCCTTCCGGCAAATTGGTTTACAACCAACGATTAAAGGATCTCGGATTAGGGAAACAAGTTTTCGAAGTCAACCTTGAACAATTAGCTCCCGGACTTTATTATGTTAATATCATTGACGAAAATGGTAGATTTGCGGCAAAGAAGATGGTGAAGACGGAGTGATGGAAATGTTTGACATGGTTTGATGTTGTTTGATATTAGTGGATGGACAGAATTAGTATTAAATTGTTCAATGGGTTCAAGTTGTTTGAATAAGTTCTCTGTGATCCCTGTGACTTCTCGGAGAGCCCTGTGGTTAAAAAACAAGTTACTTCTGGTGGATTTTGATTTCATTATGGCACAAATAGGTTTCCTGAAATGGATTGATATTGTTTAAAACTTAAAAACACAAAAAATATAATGGCATATATAGAATCTAACATGTTGCCTCTAGGCACAAAAGCACCTGATTTTAAATTACCGGATACGGTTTCCGGAAAAGAAATCACTCTTGACGACATTAAATCCGACAAAGCCACTTTGGTAATGTTCCTTTGTAATCATTGTCCTTACGTAATTCATGTTAATGAGGAGATTGTTCGTATTGTCAATGATTACAAATCCAAGGGAGTTGGTTTTGTGGGCATTAGTTCCAATGATGTGGTAAACTACCCACAAGATGGTCCTGACAAAATGAAGGTCCATGCGGAAGAGGTCGGTTACGACTTTCCATATTTATACGACGAAACTCAGGAAGTTGCAAAAGCTTATGATGCTGCGTGTACTCCGGATTTTTACATATTCGATGGTGAAATGAAACTCGTATATCGTGGCAGGATAGACGGATCACGTCCAAAAAATGATATTCCTTTAAGTGGGGAAGACCTGCGTGCTGCCCTTGACGCTGTTATGGCCGGAGAAGCTGTTACGGAAAAGCAATACCCTAGCGGCGGGTGTAATATTAAATGGAAGAATTGATTGTTTCAGGTTACGGGTTCTGCGTTATAACTCGCAACGCGAAACCCGTAACCCGTAACATATGCTACACATCAAAAGCTCTGTCAACAATATCCTTCTGTTGCTGATCGTGCATCTTTTTATATCCCGTTGCCGGTGACGCACTTGATTTTCTCGCAATAAGTTTGAAGTCGTGTTCCAGGAAGAAAGCATTCACATACTGCCATGCTCCCATATTTGAAGGCTCTTCCTGTACCCAAAAAGTTTCCTTGCCTTTATATTTTTCCTTCAACGCATCTACCTGCTTACTTGGGAATGGATAGAGCTGCTCGAAACGGATAATGGCGATATCATCACGCTTTTCTTCCCGTTTTCTGGCCAACAGATCATAATAAACCTTTCCGGAGCACTGCAATACTCTTTTCACCTTTTTCACTTCTGCTGCTGTATTCACCTCAGCATCATCAATGATTTCACGGAAACGATTTTCTGTCTCAAATTCAGAGAAATCAGAAACTACCTCCGGATGGCGCAACAGCGATTTAGGAGTCATCAATACCAGCGGCTTACGGAATGGTCTTGCCAGCTGCCTTCTGAGAATATGGAATAAATTGGCCGGAGTGGTCAAATTGGCCACTGTCATATTGAATTCCGCGCAACTTTGCAGGAACCGCTCCAAACGCGCGCTGGAATGTTCCGGTCCTTGTCCTTCATATCCATGTGGCAGGTAAAGCACCATACCGTTCATCCTTCTCCATTTACTTTCTCCGGCAGCAATATATTGATCGACAATGGTCTGAGCTCCATTGAAGAAATCTCCAAACTGTGCTTCCCAGATCACTAATGGATCAGGTGAAGCCATCGCATACCCATATTCAAAACCAAGCACCGCAAATTCCGACAATAATGAGTTATAAATGTGGAATTTACCCTGATCTTCAGCCATACCATCCAGTCGGTTATGGCGTTCAAAGGTCTTGGCATCTGTTAAAACGGCATGCCTGTGGGAGAAAGTTCCCCTTTTGACATCCTCCCCACTCAGGCGAACATCCCGGCCTTCCAGCAAAAGACTACCATAAGTCATCAACTCTGCCAGAGCCCAATCCACTTTATTGTTATCCAGCAATTTTCTGTGAGATTTGAAAAGACGGTTCATCTTTGGAACGAGATTGAATCCTTCCGGAGCACTCATGATATGATCCAAAATCTGTTGAACCTTTTCTTTTTCAATCCCAGTTGGCGGTGACATTTCGAACTCGTCATAATGCATAGCAAAATGCAGGTCCTTCCATGCCAATTCCGGTTCCTGGTAAGTATATGGTAAAGGTTTTTCACGTACCTCATCCAACCTGTCCTGGAGCAACTTTTTAAAAGACTTCTCCATTTCATTCGCCATTTCAGCTTCAACATCTCCACGGGAAATCAACGTATCTGAATAGAGTTTTCTTGGATTCGGATGCGTCTGGATAAATTTATACATCTCCGGCTGGGTAAACTTCGGGTCATCTCCTTCATTGTGACCATGTTTCCGGTAACAAACCATATCGATGAAAACGTCCTCATTGAACTTCTGTCTGAACTTGACTGCAAATTCAACAGCAAAAAGTACTGCCTCAGGATCATCACCGTTTACGTGGAATACGGGAGCCTGAATAGCATTTGCAGAAGCAGTCGAATAGGTAGAAGAGCGGGCATCATCAAAATCCGTAGTAAACCCGATCTGATTATTGATCACAAAATGAATGGTTCCACCGGTACGATAACCGGCAAGCTTGCTCATCTGAACCGTTTCATAAACAATACCAAGGCCTGCCACCGCAGCATCACCGTGAATCAGTATCGGTAGCACTTTATCGTGATCTCCTTCATAGAGCAAATCCGCTTTTGCTCTTGCAAAACCCTGAACCACCGGATTAACAGATTCCAGGTGAGATGGATTTGGAACCAATTTCAGGTCAACCATTTCGTTTTCAATGGTATTGACCTGCGAAGAATACCCAAGATGGTATTTGACATCACCGTCACCATAGATCATATCAGGTACGGCCATCCCTTCAAATTCGTTGAAGATTTGCTGATAGGTCTTACCCATGATGTTGGCCAGGACATTCAATCGGCCACGGTGTGCCATCCCGATAACGATCTCGTTGACACCGTACTGGGATGCTTCATTAATGATCCCGTCAAGACCAACGATGGTAGTTTCACCGCCTTCAAGGGAGAATCTTTTTTGTCCGATATATTTGGTTCCCAGAAATTCTTCAAATACTACGGCTTCATTAAGTTTTTGGAGAATTCTTTTTTTCTTCTCAAGTGGAATATTATAATCTTTTTTTGGCTGATGAGTCTCCACATAGTCTCTGATCCAGTTCCTGATTTCTGAATCTGAAATGTGGTTATATTCAAAACCTATATGGCCGCAATACACCTCCTGCAGTTTGTTCACAATTTCGCGCAGCGTAGCATTGGGCAATCCGACCTGGGCTCCGGAATGAAAAACAGTATCAAGGTCTTCATCAGATAATCCAAAATCCCGTTTTCTGAGTTTTGGTCTCCTGTCACGGCGCTCGCGGATAGGGTTGGTATCTGATAAAAGATGGCCACGGTTACGGTAACCGATTATAAGGTTAAAAACGTTGAGTTCTTTAGGGTCAATTTCACCATCAATGCCGCCAGATGCAACCCCGTTTCCATGTTCAGCATAGTCAAAGCCTGCAAAAAAAGTACGCCAGCTTTCCTCTACGCTTTGAGGGTCTGACTTGAACTGCTTATACATCGATTCGATAAACGATGGGTGTGCATTTGATATAAATGAATAATCACTCATTTGTTGAATTCCAATTGTTTGAAAAATTAAGTTTGCAAATATATACTACCCCTGATTAAATGGTGTTTTTTTAAGCCAGTTTTTAACCTCAGTCCCCGCATTACCCTTTTTTTAATAATTTGGAGAATCACTTCTGTCATTTTAACCCACTTAAAGCTATCCACAAAATCCCTGTGAAGGAAGATTTTTTCTTACCAAACAAAAATTTTTATCCTGATGTTTTCTTTTATTCAAAAAAAACATAACTTTGCACTCCGAAATTTTAGCCATCATTTAAAACAGAAGAAAAAGTAAGCAATACATGGCACACCATCAATCATCGAAGAAAAGAATTCGCCAGGACGCTAAAAAACGTCTGCGTAACCGTTATTATAAGAAATCAGCTCGTACCGCAATTCAGAAATTCCGCGAAATGACTGATAAGAAAGAAGCTCAGGAGTTTCTGCCTAAAGTTTTGAGCATGATCGACAGATTAGCTAAAAGAAACGTTTGGCACAACAATAAAGCTTCCAACCTTAAAAGTAAACTGACCAAGCACGCCAATAGCCTCTAGGCATTGACGGAAGTCAGACTTACTTTTTAAGTGTATCTCTGGACCTGCGCGCCAGAGATACACTTTTTTTGTGTCCGAAACTCAAATTTTGCCCCCTGAGATTAACAATCCTCCTGACATTGCATGGAGCAGACCATTCATTTCTTTGGCGGCGAACCTAATAGGTTCGGGTTAACAGATAGTTTCTCACAATTTTGGTCATAAAATGTTTTACATTCTGCTTTCCTATTGTGCGAGATCAATTTAATATTTTTAAAATACCAAACCCAAAGGCGGAAATCCCTTTCTCTTCTATAGTCCAGCACTTTTCATCCTCGTTGGAAAATCCCAAGCTGCACCAAAAGTGCTGAATTTTGGTCTCACCAAAATTCAGCAACCTCACTTTTAAGAAAATCTTAAGTTCTCCTTAATACTTTTTAATGTTCTAATGACATTTTACTATTGAACAAAAGTGTTAAATCCCTTATTTTAAAGGTAGAAACCAACCCAAACACCTAACCTGGCTGACGTTTTTTTTGACAAAAACTTATGATTATGAAAACTAAAGCACTACTGATCGCTCTGATCCTTTGCCTGGTTTCTTTTACCAATGTACAGGCCCAGTATTTTGGTCGAAATAAACCCAATTATGAAAAAATCGACTTCCAGGTTCATGAGAGTCCTCACCTGAGGATCTATGAGTATATCGGCAATGAAAAACTTCTGGAAGATATCACTTACTGGTCCGAAGAATGGTATCTGGCCCATCAGAAAATACTTCAGGATACCATCAAAGGAAAAAATCCGATCCTATTTTACAATGATCATGCAGATTTCCAGCAAACTAATGCCATTACGGGATCGATTGGTATTAGCACAGGAGGAGTAACAGAAGGGTTCAAAAACCGTGTTATTCTACCATTGGCTATGTCCAATGCCCAGACAAATCACGTCCTGGGTCACGAGCTTGTGCATGCCTGGCAGTACAATATGGTCCTCCGGGGAGACTCCACTTCCATGGAAAACCTTGGCAATATCCCATTATGGATGATTGAAGGACTGGCAGAGTACATGTCGATCGGCAGCGTGGATGCCCACACAGCCATGTGGATGCGGGATGCCCTTCTGAACGAGGATGTTCCTGAGATCAAAGACCTGTCCAACCCAAAATACTTTCCCTACAGGTACGGCCATGCTTTCTGGGCTTTCCTCACCGGACTTAAAGGCGATACCATTATTGAACCCTTTTTCACCAGTGTCGCCCAATACGGTTTCGAAGCAGCCTGCATCAAGGAACTGGGCATGGGCAGCAAGAACCTTTCCGTCCTGTGGGTTAAATCCCTCGAAAATCAGTTTGGACCGTTTCTGAAAAGCAAACAGGAAAAACCGGTAGGTAAAAAACTGATCAGCAAGGAAAATGCCGGTGAATTGAATATTTCTCCTTCCCTCAGCCCTAATGGAAGGTATGTGGTCTTCATGTCTGAAAAAGATTTATTCACAACAGATCTTTTTGTAGCTGATGCCCAAACCGGAAAAGTTCTCAACAAACTGGCCAGTACGCTCAAGGATGGCCACATTGATGATTACAACTATTACGAATCTGCCGGAACCTGGTCACCGAGGAGTAAAAAATTCGCCTTCGTCGGGGTGAGTAAGGGAAAAAACATCCTGATCATCAAAGAGGCGCTGACCGGGAAAACTCTTGAAGAGTTCCCACTCAAAGAATTGCCAGCGTTTTCAAGTCCTGCCTGGTCTCCCGATGGCAAAACCATCGTAGTAAGCGGTATGATCAACGGACAATCTGACCTGTTTGCCGTAGAATTAAAAACCAAAAAGGTTACCCGTCTGACCAACGATGCCTATTCTGAAATCCAGACCTCCTGGTCACCGGATGGGGCAAAACTCGTTTATGCTACTGATTTCAACAGCATGGGCAATAAACAGGCTTACGGTCCATGGAGTTTTAATATCGCGATAAGAGACTGGAACTCAGGTTACGTCGAACACTTAAATATCTTCCCGGGTGCCAATAACCTGAACCCCGTTGTCGACACTTCAGGAAACATCCTGTTCTTGTCCAATAGGGATGGATTTCGGAATATTTATAAATATATTCCGGAAAGTGGAACGGTTTACCAAATTACAGACCTGATCACAGGAGTTAGCGGAATTACCGCCTTCTCCCCTGCCATCGCCATTGCACGGAATCGCAACAGACTGATTTACACCCATTATTTCAATAATGAATATAATTTGTACCGGACGAAAACGGAAGATATGCCTGTGAAGGAAGTGGATCCTCAAATCCTCGACATGCAGGCAGCACAACTTCCAAGAATAGACACTTCCCTTGTGAGCCAGGTCGATCAACAGATTTCACAAATGGCGATGCCAATAAGTACTGAAAGCATTGCTCTGGAAGAAGTTCCTTACAAACCGGATTTCAAACTGGATTTTGTAGGAGGTGGAGCCGGTGTGGGAGTGGGAACAAGTCAAACGTTTGGGACCACAACCGGTGCTGTTGGAGGTGTTGATATGTTATTCAGCGATATACTGGGGAATAATAAATTATTCACCAGCCTGGCCCTTAATGGGGAAATTGCAGATTTTGGTGGCGTAGTCGCCTACATCAATTCAAGGAAAAAGGTGAATTGGGGTGCTTCACTTTCTCATATTCCCTATCGAAGTGTTTATGGTGGTTTTACCGGATTTGAAGTTCTGGAATTTGAAGACATTGGGTTAATTGAAACTGCAAAATACCAGTATGTAATCAATCGCCTGTTTGAAGATAAGGTGGGAGTTTTCGCCCAATTACCATTTTCTACAACCTTAAGAGTAGAAGCAAACGCTTCCTATTCAAGATACAGCAACCGAATTGTCCAACAGGATTACTACTACGATGCCTTTAACCGCCTGGTTTATCAGGAAAGAACCAAACTGGATGCTGCACCAGGTTTTAACCTATGGACAGTTGGAACTGCCCTCGTAGGAGATAATTCCTATTTTGGCATCACCGCTCCGTTGCAAGGTTATCGTTTCAGGGCTGGAGTAGAACAATACATGGGAGAATTTGACTTCACGGCTCCTACCCTTGACTTCAGAATTTATAAGTTCTTCAAACCTATTGGACTAGCCTTCAGAACATATCATTACGGTCGATATGGTGGTAATAGTGATAAGATCTTCCCCCTCTACGTCGGCAGCCCATGGTTCGTCAGGGGTTATAACTCTAACAAAGCTATAGACCTTATTGTACAAAATGATAAATCCTTTGATCAGTTGATCGGGAGTAAGATGCTGATTTCGAATTTCGAGTTGAGAATTCCATTCACTGGTCCGGAAAGGTTATCACTCATTAAATCCAAATTTTTCCTGACAGATTTGAATTTCTTTGTTGATGGTGGAATTTCCTGGTATGATTTTGGTCAGTTTAACGCAGATAATGACACAGGATATTTGCCTGCAGCTCCGGTTTTCAGTGCTGGGGTTTCATTAAGGATTAATCTATTCGGAGCTATGGTTCTTGAACCATATTACGCCTACCCGATCCTCAAGGAAAGTAAAGGTTCATTTGGATTTAATCTAATGCCGGGGTGGTAAGTTATAAAGGGTTAAAAATGTAAGGTGTCACCTTTATGCCACTGCTCTTGAGCCTGGCACCAAGGTGACACCTTGCATTTCAACACCTCACCCCATATTGCAGATAACCATTAATTAAGTGCACCCACGTGCACCTGGCAATATGCCAACCACTATCTTCTCAGAAGGTGGTTGACATAAAGGCGAGGCTGTCTCAAAGGAACAACAAACTTCTATTTCACGACAAAAAGCTTGGTACCCATTCCTCTGTCTGTTACAACTTGTAGCTTGTATGTACCGGCCGCAAAATTATTGAGGTTATAGATAAAGCGTTCTTTATGAATGTTATCGTAAGTCTGTTGCATGATTTGACGACCGGCAATGTCATAGATTCTTACCGTTGCCGTTTTCGCCAATTCTTTCAGGTTCATTTGAACACTAATCTGATCAGTAGCTGGATTAGGGAACAATTTGAATTCGTTTTTCAATACCTGAACATCAATACCATCTACTGCAGAAGAAGTAACATTTAAACGAACTACAGGAACCAGGTCTCTACCAAACCCTAATGAACTATAGGCTTCTCCAGCAAGGTCTCCATCAGCAGGAACCCCCAGGAAGCTACCAAAACGCGGTGTACCTGCCAAATTAGAGGCAAAGATGGTGGCTGAATAATCAATAACATCACTGGCACCTAAAACCACGTTAACTTGTTCGGTTGCCGGATATTCAACCATTACAAGGTAATGTGCCCCTTCTTCCAGTACACTTGGTCCATCATCATATGGAAGTGTTATAAGGTCCGTTTCAACTTCATCCCCCTGGATGGTGTAAATGGCAAAATTGATCAACTCTCTTTCCTCTGGTTCTGCTTGAGGTACATCGGCTTCAGGATCTGTGTCTTCCCACTTGTACAAAAATATTATCAATTCCTTACCCGCAGATTCCGCAGTGCCTTGTAGCGCAAAACTTATACTACGAGATACATACGCATTGCCACCTTCATCTGTTCCATTGGCTATATAAAAATGGTTACCATAGGCATAGGAAAAGGGGGCTCCGGCATCATAATTTGAAGCCGCAGGCACAATAGTACGAGTAGCGCCAAATTCTTTGGCAAAGGTGGTATCCGAAACCATGAATTCGAACTCTCGGGTATTATTGGTTGGATCATCATCTTCCGCATCGGAAGAAATGCTGTATATGCCATTGAACATACCTTCAGTATCCGGTGAATAAGTATCCGTAAAAAGTATGTTTTCTACAATGGTATTCGCTGGAACAGTACCATAATCATTATCCGCGCTAAATACCTCATTTTCATCCTCATCCGTGATACTAAGGTTTAAAATAACATTGCTCTGATCAACAGCACCAATGTTTTCAATATCAGCCAGGAATAGCAAAGGTTCTACCTGGCTTAGTGGTGTTATAGCGTTAGCAGGTGTGGCGTAGAAATTTTCGTTTACTCTCAGGTTATTGGCTTCCTGCTCAACGATTTGGACATCGTCGATGATCCAGTAGTAATAATTGGCTTCGTAACGGAATTTTACTCTTACGTCAGGTTGGCCAACAGCACCTACCAAAGGTATTTTAGTGACTGTAGTCTCTGCAGCTCCATTTACTTCAAGCTCTTGATTTATTTCTGTACTATCCCAGGTAACTCCTCCATCGATACTATACCCAACAAAAAATGTACTTTGGAACTGTCGTGCCATTTGATAAAACCTCAGACTTACACCGGCAGCAGTTGAATTACTCAAATCAATAGGAGGAGAAATCAATTCGCCAATCTGGATAGCAGGACAAGGCCCTCCACCAGTTCCACAATCAGCACCAGGAAGGTTATCATAAGCATCTGAAGAAAATACAGCAGCACCATTACAAGTACTAGGGGAAACAATAGTATTGTCTCCACAACTACTTCCGGTAGTATTTCCATAAGCAGACCATCTCCATAACTGGAAGGTGTCATTTACGGCTCCTCCGCAGGAAATATTATTCACTGTCCAATCACCAAAACCACCATCAAATTGATCTTCCCAAATTACCACTTCGCCAGACATGTCGACGAAGTCAACCCGTTCAATCGTAACCATTGTACCTTCCAATTCTTCACGGATGGCATTTCCATCCTGCAAGGACATCATCAGAGCAGGAATGGTAATCTCATCACCCATGGCGCCACCACCCATAGAAAAAATGGCATCCGCCACATTGTTTAATACTACAACAGCTATAGCTCCCTGCTCTTGAGCATAATAAGCTTTTAAAGAAAAATTACATGAACCCCGATCGATAAAGGCAATTTTTCCGGTCAAATCATTGGTAACTGTATCGCAGGCCTCGGTGCCACCTGTACCATCAACAACAAAACTGGCCTCTGCTGTAATACCATCAATATTACATGATTCAACACCAAATGACCCAGCGAGCATTTCATATTCTCCTGCAATCCCTGCAGGTTCAGTGATAACTAGTTGATGAGACTGTGCAGACAATGCACTTGCCATCACCAAAAGAATAAATACTGGTAATAATCTTTTCATACTACTAAATTTTGTTTGAATTAATTTTCAGAAATAATTTTATTAATAATGAGGAACTTTTTAAAACACAATTGAAAACCAGTGAATTTAATAATAGAAAATATTGTGTTTTAAAATTTCCTCCAAAAATTTGATTATCCGTATAAATTTAAAAGAAACAGGGTAATCAATTACTATTGTTTGTAAAGTTTTTTAATAATTTTTAGTCCGTTTTTTTCAAGGCTTAAGATATAGGTGCCTGCCGGGACCTCTTTTAACGAGACCTTTTCTATCCAATACCCGGTGAGATATAACGTTTCATTATATACTATTCTACCTGACATGTCTGCCACCTTTAAATAATACTCTCCAGGCCCCATAACTTCCACTTCAATAGAAATTTCTTCCTTGAACGGATTTGGGCTTACCTGTAAGCTGCTCAGTTGCAGCTCGGAAAGTTGATTGACCACAACCTCTACCTCTTCCGAAACAGCCGTACATCCTTCATCAGAAGATACTTCCACGCTGTAATTTCCGGTTTGGGTTGCCTCGTAAGTGGATTCATTAGCATCGGCGATTACATTGCCGTTCCACAACCACTGGTAACCGGCATATAATTCCGGAACAGACAAAATATTTTCCACTACTCCAATTATCGGAGCTATCGGTGAACCATTGGTCAGTTCAAAAGTCTGGGTATCCTCACAATCATTATTATCCGTCACCGTAACACTATAGGTGCCGGCAGCAAGACCAGAAATATTCTGTTGAGTCTGCCCATTGGACCAGGTAATGTCGTAAGGACCGTTGCCATTATTGATATCCAGACTTATGCTACCATCCGCATCACCCTCGCAGGTTTCGTCCTGCGTTTCTCCCGCTACTGCGAAAGCAGCACAAACCTCCTGTATTTGGTAAATATTTCCGGTACTACGGCCTGCAAGATATAATTCTCCCTGATTGTCTTCACCAAAACTGGTAAATTCATTATTGGTCGAATTGATCAATTCTACATTATTCCAGCCATCATCTCCATCAGGCGTCAGGGACCATATTCTTCCGGAACAGTAATCCGTGTAAAGATAATGACCGTATAATTCAGGAAATTCCGAACCGCGATAAACAAAACCTCCCGTAATGGAACATCCATTGGTAAAATTATTATTATACACCACCACCGGCATGGTCAGCTGGCTTTCATCGGGACAATCATCCGGGTCATTATTGTAAGTTTCAAACCCTTCGAAACAGCGCCAGCCATAATTTTCACCCCCAGAACTATCAGCAGGTTGAAAGTTCACCTCTTCCCACTCATTCTGTCCGACATCCGCAATCCACATATCCCCAGTTTCGCGATCAAAACTGAATCTCCATGCGTTACGAAGTCCAAGGGCCCATATCTCATCAAGCGTAAAGTCATCAAAAGCAAAAGGATTGGTATCCGGAATACTATACGGATCTCCATTGTCAATATCTATTCGCAACATTTTACCAAGAAAAGTCTGGCGATTTTGACCGTAACCATAAGGGTCGCCACCGGAACCGCCATCTCCAAGGCTAATGTACAAATATCCATCCGGTCCGAATTTAATGGCACCTCCGTTATGGTTGGAAAACGGCTGATCTTCCTCCAGAATCACCAACTCACTGGAAGGGTCAGCAACGTCAGGATTACCGCCATAAACAGAGAACCTGGAAACCCGGGTATCTCCATTATTTTTGGTGTAATACACGAAAAAATATCCGTTCTCACTGTAATTCGGATGAAAAGCCAGCCCAAGCAAGCCTTGTTCATTACCATTAGAACCTACCTGGCTGTCGATATCAAGGAAAGGTGTTGCTAACACATCATGATTACCATCGATAATTTTTATCACTCCATCCTGCTCCACAACAAACAACCGTTCATCTCCGGCAGAGGCAATATCCACAGGAGAATCAAAACCATTAGCGATCACACTAAGAGCGATCTGTGGCTGTGCCGATACCCTTACAGGAAGGGAAAAGCCAAGCGCCAATAATAAAATAAAAAAAGAAAATCTGTTTTGAGTAGAAAATAAGTTTTTACCGGAAAACCTTAGACGGTTTTCTTTTGCCAAAAGTAGACAGCTGTTCATCTCAGAATTTTTTTGAAAAAATAAAGTTAATCCATTTTTTCAGAAAGCCTGACTACGGGTATCTGTTTTTGTAATTTGGGAGACAAGATTGGAGAAGAACCTGGTTTGATATTGTTTGACTTGGTTTGATGTTGTTGAGGCGCAAAATGATTGAACAAACAATATCAATCAGCGAACAGCCGTGAGCCTTCAAACAACATCAAACCACGTCAAACAGCGAACGGTGTGAGCACTTTTTATTCATTCAATGCCCAATCATACTCCAAATACGTCACCTTCGCATTGGATTTGATCGTTGTATCGGAATATTTATTCAGGTAGGTGATAATATTTCCAAAATCACCGGCATACCATTCGAAGATCTTTGATATCTGCACTTTCTTTTCGCCGATCTTGTTGTAATTGGCATTATTGATAAAAGTGCGGGCCTGTTTTTCAAAATTAGCTTCAAGGTTTTCTGCCGTCCACGCCCTGTTGAGCAAAGGAGGACAGGATTCGGCAGCACAATTAACGGCAAAATGGATGCGGGCATCTTTATAACGAGGTCTTAGAATTTCGTTCTCAATTTGATCCAGTGAATAGGTTTCACTTCCCAATTTAATCCATTTTTTGCTCCAAGGTTTGCCGGAATGAATCTTGGTAATACTTGAAACCGGATAATGGTCAACGATCAGTTTAACCGTAAAAGCATTATAGGCATTGATCCAATAAGCCATTTTTTTATTGCGTGACCAGGAATTTTCAATTGGGTTAGCTGCCAGTAAGTCCAGGTATTGCTGCAATTTCACCTTTTCCTTTTTTATACCTGCATAATTGACCTTTCCGGTGGAGGAAACATATTTTTTGAGTAGTTCATCCCAAATCTGATGGGATAAAACCGGCACTTCTGCTACTGATTCAGGTTCGGGGACGACTTCTTCCTTTACCTTTTCAACAACAGCCTTTGGTTCAACTGCTTCGACTTCGGGAGCTATTTCTTCTTCGGAAATTGCTTCCTGAGCAAGATTAATTTCTACCGGAGGTTCAACCGGGCTAACTTCTTTTATTTCCTGCTGAGGCTTAATAATCAATGCCTCTTTTCCCGCTTGATCTTCGACAATATTTGGTTCCTCTGGCAGTACATCCACAGTTTCCTGAGGTTTAATGATCGCCTTTTCAGATTCCAAACCTTCCGGTGAAGGCTTTGCATTGGTACAGGCCGCAAAAAAGAGTAGTATTAATAAAATGGCAATTGGTTTTTGAAACATTTTCTCCATTTTTCAGATTTAATTATTGGGTTTGTGATACATCCCTACCATAACAATTGATGAAGGCCGGATATTGTTTTCACAAATTCTAAAGTTGTTCAATTCCGGACAATTTTGATCGTTTATTGTAAGTTAGTAAGAGGACAAAATTAGTTTTGATCAAAATACTTTATTCAATCAATAAGGCACTGAGAGCTGTTACGCAAAGTTTCGCGGAGAAAAACAAACAAAACTGCGGCCTCTGCGCTTCTTCGCGCTTCTCTGCGGTATAGCCTAATTGTTTCGCTTCAGGAAAACATTTGATTTAAAGTAGTTCTGTCCACGTACTTTATTTGTTTTTATAAACATACGAAAAGCCCCTTAAAACATCTTCTTAAATTCATTATGTAATCTTTTTAATTATAAAACAATTATTTTTATTTTAAATTTACCAATTAAACACTTGAACTCATAAATGCAGTCTCCCGTAATATTACTGGCATTTTCCAATGACAATGACGACCATCTGGCTTTGCTGGACGCTGAACGTCGTGCCATAAGTGACCATCTGGTTCCTTTGGAAAGTCAGCAATATGTTCAATTGCATACAGAGCCTTCGGCACGAATAAAAGACATTAGTAAATACATTACGCTGTTTAAGGACAGAATCTCCATTTTCCATTATGCAGGCCACGCTGCGAGCACAAAGATCTTTCTTGAGGAGGGAGATGCCGATGCCGAAGGACTTGCCAATTTACTGGCCACACAACCCAACATCAAATTGGTTTTCCTCAATGGATGCTCTACAAAACAACAGGTGCAAAAATTGATTGACCTTGGAATTCCGGCGGTAATTGCCACCAGCGTTCCGGTTTCTGATCCCGCCGCAAAAAACTTTGCTGATACTTTTTATAAAGCACTTGCAACCGATCACAACATTGAAGAATCTTTTGTTCTTGCTGCTTCCTCCTATCAAATGAGCTCAGGAACAGAAGCCAAGATCCATAGGAGCCTGGATATTGACGTGGAAGATGAAACAACAGATGTAATGCCCTGGGGATTGTATGTAAGCCAAAATAAACAGGATGTCCTGCAATGGAAAATAGCCCGAAAAAGTGCTGCATCTTTTATCATCAGGGACGCTAAACTAAAATATCAATCCGGTGCAAGTGTCAATAAAAAACTGGTTGAAACCATCGCCAATGCCATCATGCCTTATGCAGAAACCATCCGGGATCTCATTGAGGAGGCGAAACGAAAACGCCGGGAACCTAAAATGCGTGACCTCAGAGTTGCGGTTATTGATGCCTTCCCTACTCCGGTAGGTACTCATTTGCGTAAGCTCTTACAGGCCGAGACCGTCAATACCGACAGGTTACAAAAGATTGTCAATGTTTATTCCATTGCCGCTCAATTTTTGGCTTACATCCTGCTGGCTCAATTGTGGGACGAAAAACACAAAAATGATCAACTGACTATTTCTGATGAGCACCGAAACAACCTGAAACAATTTCTCGGACTGGCACCTGATGAAGTCAACGAATATAATTACATCAACCTGATCAGGACTTTAGGGGAAATTTTCGAATCCAATAAAGTGGAACCCTTTGTGGCCGAATTCGCTGAACTCCGAAAGGAGTTTTATGCGGACAGTGAGTTTCGCAAAGCTTGTTCTTTTTTGGAAGAATTGAAAGTGGTATTAAAAACCAAAGTTTCCAGTGATGAGGTGGAGAGTTTTTGTGTGCAGGCAGAGGACCATTTATGTGAAGTTTTTAAACACATCGGTTTCTCTACAAAATACACCTTGATGACCATCAAAAGGATTGATCTGATCAAGGAAAGACATAAAACTCCTGAATATTTGCACAACCTCGTTATACTTGACAAACTCACTGCTGCGTTTGGAGAATTAGACGATGTACTTTATTCAACTTCCTTTACTGAAAATGAATCCGTGATCCTGCTTTATGATGAGGATGACGTATCGCCGAATCTCAACCTGTCTCCCTTTTTGATTGACGAAAATGCCCTCAGTGGTCAGAAAAACTCCAAACTGTTTTTCTATCACCATCAACAGGATTCCGGAGTACACTATTTACTTACAGATAATCTCAAAGACACCATGGTGGTCAATCAAACCCGCTATGGACAAATAAAGGATTTGTTTGATCGGTTTTACAGGGAAGTGGTTGAAGGGAGTTCTGGAGCTACGGTTGTGGATTAATCAGAGAGGAGAGTGCAGAATGCTGGGTTCAAAGTAATGAGTGCAAAATTAAAAGATGATTTTTAGAGTTTCCTAAGAGTCTCATAGAGACTAAATATCGGTAACAAGGTACGAAGTGCCTTGCCAAAGGAAAGAAAAAAAGAGTGCCGTAGGTACTACATATGAAAAATTGTAGCTAATAAACACCACCTACAAACATGCTAAATCATGAGAAAATTCGGTAAAACCCCAAGATTAACCATTTGGCAAAAATTGTGGCGACTTATTGAAGGTTTAATTTTTATTTGTGGACTTCCTTTTCAATCTCATGATGACCGAATGACAAAAAGAAGCAGGAAAACCAAATTTGATAGATAAAAACAAATGATAAGCGATCTACTCAAGGCCGATTTTTTAAATTCCATCGATTTTGATCCGATGGAAAAACTGACCGCCAAAAAAGCGGAACAGTTACCAGTAGATTATTTTGATTTTTATAATGCAGTTTCCAGTGTATATTCTTCAAAGATCGAGGGAGAAAATATAGACTTTGATAGTTTTTTTAAACACAAATTCTTAAACGTTCAATACAATCCTGATTATACCAAAAGATCAGAGGATTTGTTCAGAGCCTATCAATTCATTCAAAAGAATAAACTTACACAGCATCATGTGTTTAAGGCCCATGGAATTCTAAGTGAACATTTTTTGCCTGAAAGTCAAAGAGGTCAAATAAGAAATAACCCCATGTTTGTGATCAATGAAGATGACAGAATTGAATACGTGGCATGCGAACCGAACAAATTAAAACAGGAACTTGATATTTTATTCGAAAAAGTAGCAGCCTTATTGAATTCATCGCTCTCCAATATTGAAGTTTTTTTTTATGCCGCTCAACTTCACCTGGTTTTTGTAAAAATCCATCCACTGCAAGATGGAAATGGGCGAACTGCCAGATTGCTTGAAAAATGGTTTTTACTTGAAAAACTGGGATCTGATGCGGTCTCTGTCGAATTGGAGAAAAATTATTACGTATCCAGAAAAGCGTATTACGAAAATATCAGAAGACTGGGGCTTGAATATCCTTCATTGGATTGGACAAAAGCACTCGATTTTCTAAAAATGACCATCATGAGTTTACAATAAGGCATCAAACCCTTATTTTTATTATGAAGCTTAAAAATAAACCTCCGGGGTTTTGTGAAATAATAAACTGTTCAAATACTATTAAAATACCCGAGACTCTCGAATGAAACCTCGGAGGATTTACAAAAAACTGAAGGGCTGAAAACTTAAATGAGAAAACATACTATAAAAAGCGATTACAAATTTATCAAACATGCATAAATCATCACCATTCAAATTCCTGGATGCCTATGAGAAAGAAGATCAGGATATCTTCTTCGGCAGGGAAACGGAGGTTGAGGTTTTATACCAGATGACCTACCAGTCCAACCTGTTGCTGGTTTATGGCATGTCAGGAACCGGTAAGACCAGTATCATTAAATGCGGGCTGGCCAATAAATTTGATGAAAGCGACTGGTTTGATATCTACATCCGTCGCCAGGAGAACATCAATGATTCCTTGATCAGGGAATTGAATTCAAGAGATACGCTGAAGTCATTTGAAGATGGCGATACGGTTCCGAAAATGGTACATTCCCTTTATCTGGATCATCTCAGACCGGTTTACCTCATTTTTGACCAGTTTGAAGAAGTATTCATTCTTGGCTCGGAAGAAGAACAGGAACAACTGATCATCACTATCAAAGCTATCCTGGAGACACAGGATTTACCGTGCAAAATAATCATCGTCATGCGGGAAGAATACCTTGCCCACATGTCCAATTTTGAAAAGATTGTGCCAACCTTATTCGACAAACGTTTAAGGATCGAACCGATGACCAGATCCCTGGCCAAAGATGTAATCGTTAAAACCGCACAAAACGAAAAGTTCAACATTGAGCTATGTTACGAAGAAATTGCCGACGATATTATTGACAAAGTAACGGAAGGGCGTGGCAGGGTTCCGCTGACTTACCTTCAGGTATTTTTGGATAAAATGTACCGTGTGGCTTATGAAAGAGATCCGGAGCAGGTGGTTTTTGATAACGACCTGGTGGAAGAGATTGGAGAAATTGATGATGTTCTGGAAAGCTTCCTGGATGAACAACTTAAAGTTTTTGCCAAAGAGGTCGACAGCTGGGATGAAGCGTTGCGATTTCTGAAAGTTTTCGTATCTGACAAAGGCACTAAGATTCCGGTACGAAGATCCAGTCTTCCCGACCTGCTGCCCAATTTCAGTTATGCGAGGATCAACATTCATCTCAACTTTTTTGTCAATCGCCGTATCCTCAGACCACTGGACGACGACCAATATGAAATGGCCCACGATAGTCTGGCATCTAAAATATTCAGGTCCAGAACACGTGGGATACCTATGCCAACGGAGGTCAATATCAATGGCGTGCACGAAAAACCTTTCCGGGGTTTTGAACCTTATACAGAAGAGTTTACCAATATTTTTTATGGCCGGGATGAAGAATTAGAAGATTTGTTCCACAAGGTCGTCAATGACATAGATATTCGGACAACCCTGGTCATTGGACCGATGGGAGTAGGAAAAACATCATTGATAAGGGCAGGATTATTGCCAAGGTTAAGAGTCTTGTTCCAGGCCCAATACATCCGGTGTACCCGAGCATTTATCGATAGCCCGGAAGTGCAACAGGTAATGTCTAAAGAACCTGAGCCGGGATCTGTTCCTCCCCTGTTGAAACTTGCTTTTAAATGGGATGAAAAGATACCGGATGATAGTGAGCGGAAAATAATTATTTTAGATCAGTTTGAAGAATTCTTCATTTGGGTAAAAGAACAAAAACAACTGAGTTTCCTCTTCCTGCATATCGGACATTTGCTGGAAGCCAGGTTAAATGTGGATTTAGTGATCGTGGTTCGGGACGAGTTCTTTTCTCAATTGCAGGATCTGGAAGCTTTTGTTCCGGCCCTGCTTGAAGAACAGGTTCGTATTAAACACCTGAGCTTTAAAAGGACTAAAGAAGTTGTCAAAAAAATGATCGATGAAGCAGATATGGAGGTAAGCGACGAAGAAGTCATTGACAAGATCGTTACCAACATCCAGGAAGACAGTGGAAAAGTGAACCTGACATACCTTCAGCTGTATATGGAACGTTTATATGCGGAAGGGTGAGGGAGGAAATGAAGAGTGCATAGTGATGAGTGCATATGGAGCACCGCGACATCCCGCACACAAAAGTGTCGGGAATGCAGAATTAAAAGCCTGGTCTCATAGAGGCCATATATTCTTACGAGGTACGAAGTGCCTTGACTAACAACAAAAAGGTCTCATAAAGACCTAATATAGGTAACAAGGTGCAAAGCACCAAAAGGTCTCATCGAGACCAAACATCGGTATGAAAAAGATAGATCTCAATTCATTGCAAAACATCGGTAAGCCGCGGGCTATAATCGATGGTATGCTTGACAGGCAGATACAGGCTCTGGAGTCAAGACTGGGTCGTCGTGCCGGTGGGGCAGGCAATAAATTGTTATCGCTCTTTGTGAAAGACGGTTTCCGGGTGCAATTGACTCAGGCGGAGGTTTTGCACAAAATGGATAACATTACCAATCTATCCAACAATCAGGTAAAGACCCTGCTGGAGGGAATGCTCGAATCTGGTTTATTGCGCAAAACCCCAGCTGATCTTTTTGAGTTGGCCAACAATTTCATTGCACGCAAAGCCCATGAAAAAGTTGAAGCCGAAAACCGCGTCCTCAGAACCATGAAAAACACCATCCAGGACCGGATGAGCAGAAATCAGTTACTGGATGAAACATACCTCAATTACATCACCCCTTCTCTCGATCAGTTGGAACTTACCACAGAGGAAAGAAAATTCATCAGAAACTCAGAAGATGCCGTAAGAAGAAAAAAACGGCTGATCAATTTGGCGTTAACTGCTCTTTTCATTCTGATGGCCGTTTTCCTTGTGGGAGCTATTTATAACTCCAGGCAGGTTCAGAAGAATGCTGCAGCCATTCAAAAGAAAAACAAGGAATTACAGGCAGCCAGGGATAGTGTTGACCGGGCCTTCAAGGAAGTTACCGCCGCCCAGAAACTTGCAGACTCTCTCCGGGAAGATGCAGAAATTCAAGCTGCCATTGCGATACAGGCCAGAGATACTGCAGAAATGTTACGCCTTAAAGCCATAGCAGACCGTGACAGTATTTTCGCCTTAAGGCAGGCTGCCCTGGCACTGGCATCTGAAAGGGACAGGCTCAGAAAACAGGCAGAGGAAAAAGCAGAGGAAGAAATTGAATTACGTAAACTGGCTGAAAAAAATGAAGCCAGGGCAGATTCTCTTTACGACCGATCCAATCAACTCAATAAAATCATCACTTCCAGGATCGCAGCAACCAGAAGTTTGCAGATAGAAGATACCCGTATGCGTTCTCTGATCGCCCTGGAGGCATACAAAATCAATAAACAAAATGAAGAGGTTGGAGATATCTACCATCCAAACATTGTAAAAGCACTGTATTCAGCAGTTGCCGCAAGGAAGGAAGATTTTTTCAGGAGTAAGGAAATTATTGGTAGTGTACGGGATATCGTAGTTTCTCCTTATGGTGAAGCGTTTTATACGGCCGGAAGTGATGGAAAAGTCAGAAAATGGACATTAGAAGGAGACTGGGGTGATATGCAGCTGGGTAAACCCAAAGTAAAAATTGACACCCTGGGCGCCCTGGGCGGAGGTGTACACAACACTATTGCCCTGAGTCCGGACGGAAGACGCTTACTCGTTGGGGGCACATTGGGTAATTTCCAGATTTTAGATACCCAAAGCGGCCAGCTTTTATCCACTTACAAATTACCCCATATCGGAGATAAAATTTACGACTGTGCATTTGATGAAGAAGGGAATTTCTGTGGAATGGGACAGGACTATGCCTATTTTTGGTTTGCCGGAATTCTTGGCGATGTGGAACAAAAACACTTTAGGTTCAGAAGGGACTCAGAGGACCGCAGCCCACTCATCAGCATTAAGAAAATACCTACCACCGTTGGCCTTATTCGTCAACTCGATGGAGAATTTGTAACCTATGCCGCTGAAGCAAATTACGATGGTTACTCTTTTGAAATCAACGTACAGTTCCTGGATGGAGAAAATAATAAGGTAGAAGAATACCCTATTGAATTTGGCTCCTCCGGTGATTCTAATTATGGAAAACTTACCGCACTTGCCTTTCATCAATACGATGAAAAAAACGGATTATTGGTTTATGGATTCAGTAGTGGGAAAATAATTTTTATTACACTTGATGAGCTTGATACCGACACTGACCCATTCTGGGGTTCAGGAAAAAATGTATTCATGGCACACCAGGCATCTATTTCCACCCTTAGTTTTAGTGAAGACGGAAGAAGACTTGCCGTTGCCAGTTTCGATGGCAGTGTAAGTGTGTGGGATCTCAACAAACTGCATGAGGCTTCCTACCAGCCAATGATATTTGATGAAATGTCTTCCTGGGCAATGACAGTAGCTTTTGCCAATAATAATCGAACCTTGATCACAGGGTGCAGGGACGGGAGTGTGTATTTCTGGAATACCAACCCCGACGATTATGCTCAATATTTATGTACTAATTTAGAAGAAACGAAAGATGTATTTATCGCTCAGCAGAAGGAACTCAACGAAAGAAAGAAAACCGCAGTTTTAGGCGTGCGCCATAATGAACTGGAGAAAGATACCTACATCAAATATTTCGGCGCCATGGAAGACCCCACCATGCGAAAAGTTAACGTCTGCGAAAGATGATAAAAAGACTACTTCCCATATCGATATGTTTGCTGGTTGCTTTTCCTTTATTTTCCCAGGAAGAAGCCGAGATCTATGATGATTGTTACGAGCTACTCGATAAAGCCCGCAATGATTTTGATATTGGGAAAATCGAACGGGTTGAACCAAGAATCAAAGGATGTCTGAAGAAGCAATTATCTACTGACCTCCGGAAAAAGATCCTGGAGTTGCTTATTGAAAGCGCGCTATTCCTGAACGAACAACAAAAGGCCGAAGAGTATTATCTGGATTTGAAATTCATTGACCCTTTTTCCACTTTTAACGGCTTTGTTCCCGAATTACGTTATTTATCTGATCAGTTTGTGACTTTTCCTTCCACCACTTACAGTTTTCATGCAGGAGGAACCCCCAACCTTGTCGGCATCAATATGGACGGAGCTCCACCTGGAGTAGAAATAATTGATATGAGTTTAAAAAGGGAAAGGGGTGATTTATTTGGGTGGTTTGCAGGAGTTGAAGCTGCATTTAATGTCGATAACTCCCGGTGGGATGCCAGCGTCGGATATACTTTCCATAAAAATTACCTGCATTATAAGGCAAATTTAGATAATGCGCTACTTGATGCTCAAACCGGAGAAACCGGCACGGCAACCCTTACCTTCAGAGAGCAATCCCATTGGTCCCAATTAACACTTGGGCTTGTTTATCAATTCAAAAAAAGAGATCGTTTTGAAAGAGCCGTTTCGCCTTATCTTTTTGTACGAATCGGAGGTATTTACAATCATAATAAAGCAGCCAAAATTTTTGAACCGGCCATTGATTTCGAGGTTCAGGGTGTTTCGGAAGCTCAAAACGCTTTAGACATCGGTTCTTTCCGAAGAGATTTTTTACTTTCCGCGAAAGCGGGAGCCGCTGTTCGGGTAAGATTATATCGTCACCTATTTGCTCAAACCGGAGTGGTTTATCATAGAATTCTAACCAACATGGGCCAGGAAATCAATGATAATACGCCCTACAATACATTAGTACAAACTTTTAATTTCCAGGACGATAATTTCACTGCTCACCAAATTGGCATTTTTGCTGGTTTTGGCGTATACCTGTTCAAAACAAAAAGAAAATAACTATGGTAAAAAGATTTACCTTGCTTTTGATTGTCCTGACCTTCCTGACAACTTCAAAAAATATGGCGCAGCAACCTTTTGGTAAAGAACCTCTTCGTCCATACTTATTCCATCGTAGCCATGGATCCTGAAACCGGAGAGATGGGCGCTGCAGTTCAGTCGCACTGGTTCTCTGTAGGTACGATCGTAATTTGGGGAGAAGCAGAAGTAGGCGTAGTAGCTACACAGTCCTTTGTGAATCCGGCCTATGGTCCCAACGGGCTTGCATTAATGAAAATGGGATTTTCAGCAGAGGAAGCCCTGAATATGTTATTGAAAAAAGATGAGGCCAGGGAAGTCAGACAAGTCGCCTTTTTAGATACGAAAGGAAATGTTGCTGCCCACACCGGGAATAATTGCATCGATTTTGCAGGAGATCAACAAGGAGAATTCTACTCCGTGCAGGCTAATCTCATGGAAAGCGAGAAGGTGTGGCCCATGATGGCCAAAGCTTTTGAAGGCTCCAAAGAAAAACCCTTGGCGGAAAGGCTTATTCTGGCACTGGAAGCAGCCCAGGAAGCCGGAGGTGACCTGAGAGGTAAACAATCCGCAGCCATTTTGGTAGTTGGGCCGGAAGCTACCGGCAATTCCTGGATTGACAGAAAAGTAGACCTGCGGGTCGAAGACCACCCTACTCCGGTAAAGGAACTCCGTCGATTACTCAAAGTCCACACGGCCTACACACATATGAATAATGGAGACCTGGCCATCGAACATGGTGATGTTGATAAGGCGCTGAAGGAATACAGTGCCGCCGAAGCTATGTTTCCTGACAATATCGAAATGAAGTACTGGCACGCCGTCAGCCTCGCCAATGTAGGCAAGGTGGAAGATGCGCTTCCCCTGTTTCAAACCTGCTTCAAAGCCAGTGACAACTGGAAAACCGTCACCCGGAATATTGTTAAAAGCGGTATTCTGATTGTTTCTGAAAAGGATCTAAAGAAGATTTTGGAATGATCCGAGTTGCTGGTTGCTGGTTGCTGGTTGCTGGTTGCTGGTTAAATTACCATTAAATATTATTTTTAAAAAATAGTATTTACGGAATAAAGCATTCGTGTCATTATTCCCAAAAATCATTCGTGTACCTGCCTGCTGACCCCAGGAAGGCAGGTTCGTGGCTCGCCTACTCCTTCAAAAATTCATCAGTAAAGTGTCCTTTGCCTTTTGGTTTTGAGAATTTAGCTGCATTATACTCCTTTGATTTTCCTTTGGGAATGGAAAGGCTTTGCCATTTGTCTCCGCAGATCATCTTCCCTAAAAAGACGATCTGCCCCACATGACTGGCATAATGGGCCAATTGACGATTAATGGCTTCTGTCACCGTATGCCCCTGGTTGCGAATGTAAATGATCCTATCCAGGTCTTCCGGGTTCAAGGGATTGATCGCACTGAAAAGACAATTCCAGCCTTCTTCCCATTTTTGATCCAACTGCTTCCGGGTTTTGATATCTGCCTCAAATTCTTCATCGCGTTTCCGCCATTGCTTCTCTCCGTCAGAGGTCAGAAAGTCCGTCCAGCGGGACATCATATTGCCCCACAAGTGTTTGACGATGATGGCAATGCTGTTGCTCTCCTCATTAAATTGCCAGAAAAGTTTTTCATCCGGCACCTGCGCCATGGTTTTAGTGCCGAGCATTTTGTAATAGTCAAATTGTTTGCGAATACTGGATAGGTAGGATTCCTGCATGGGTGCTGATTTTGTTACTAGTTGCTGGTTGCTGGTAATTTAAACATTCAAATTACTTAAAAAGATTAATTATTTGGCGTGGAAGAACCATTTACATCGCCGATTTTTACACCGATGAAATTAAGGTTGAGTTCCTCCACTGTCGATTCGTTAATTACAATTACTTCCGGAAATTCTTCCTCTAAAGGAGCGGAAGGATTTTCAAAAACGTAAGAGGCATCCACAAACCGCCAGCTTGAATTATTGGGAAAATTTTCATTGATGCCGAGGATCAGCTTTCTGATTAAAATCAGGTCAAATACGGAGATTCCCCCGGAAGCGTTCACATCCGCTGCAATGATTTTATAAGGAGAATCAAGTGGTTGAATGCCTAATATATGTTTTTGGATTAAAACCATATCAAATGTACTTACGCCATTGGTTACATCAGCTTCCAGTGTAGGTGTTATCAAATATTCACCTGCCACTAATGGTTCAATTTCATAGGACCCATCCTGCCCTGTCAGGGTTTCCAATATAAGGTCTCCTGTTACCTGGACTGTTACTCCTTCGACACCTTCCTGCTCCTCTGTATGTATTTCCCCTCCAACATTTATAGTTGAAGGATAACCTCCACATCCGCTACCATTTGGTTGTTCCAAATAAACATAGGACAAAAAAGAATCATAATTAGCCCCTCCCATTGTCCCATCTGGCTGTAAAGCATAAGGATTAAAAGCATTGTCCCAATAAAAGATTCTTACAAATATGGTTTCGTCATCATTACAATCAAATACAATAACCTCAAGGGAATCCACCAGAGGAAAGACACTGCTCAAAAAATCGTCCTCTTTTAAAATAGAGAAGTTTAATGGTCCGGAACAATCAATATCCTGATTTAAAACAAAATCCAGGGCATTTCCTGTTGAACGACAACAACCATCAGGTTGGGGGGTCATTTGATAAGCTATTCCCCACTCTATTACCACCCCGGGCGCCACGCAATCCACCACACTAAACTCCATATTCGCCACTAGCGTATCACTCCCCTGTATTGCCGTCACCACAAAAGTATGCTGCCCAATAGGATAATTGCCCGAAATGATATAACCCGGATAAACGCCACTCAAGCTTCCATATACATCCTCAACCGGCATTTCACCATCCAAAGAAATCTGGTGCGAAACAATGATACCTTCATTATTTTCAGCTGTCAGGCTAAAAGGAATACTCACTGAACCGGTGCAGCCGAGTGTATCAAAACTGCAAATGGGCTCCGGTGGGATAAAATCAAGCGTGATGGTTTGAGCCTCGGCTGGATTTTTGAATAACAATAGGCTCAGGAAAATCAAAGTCATGCTGAATGGAAAAGTAATCGTTTTCTTCATGGGAATTTTTGTTATTGGTTACAAGTTGCTGGTTGCTGGCCGCTTCGACAAGGTGAGGCAAAACCTTGAAAAAAACTCTTTGACACTGTGTCTACCGTGGGCCGTCCGTCGTCTACCGTATAACCGTCAATTCGGCGAGGCCGACCCATTCACATCCCCAATCTTGATGGCAATGAAATTGACTTCGACATCCCCGAAAACAGGGCTGATATTAATAAAATCCGGAATTTCTGTAACCCAGGGATTTGTCGGATCGGGAAAGATAAAACTTTCGGGTAGAAATCGCCAGGAAGTATTATCGGGAAATTCATCTTCCATTCCGTAGATAGCTTCCATGATGGCAATCATATCCGCTTCGGTAATGGTCTCACTGTTATTTACATCTGCAGCGATCATTTTATAAGGAGAATCCAACAATTGCACACCCAATATATGCTTGGACATAAGCACCAGATCAAAGGTAGAGATCCCATTAAAAATAGGTCCTTCTATACTCGGCCAGACATTGCAATCCAACCCGGCCGGAACATTCTCAAAAACAAAAAAGCCCGAAGCATCCGTAGTGTCCGAATAACCGGGCACACAGGACAAAGTGACAACTACCCCTTCCAGGCCTTCATCCTCTTCGGTTGTAATAGTTCCGTAAATATTTTGTGCAGTAGCAAAAGGTAAGTAAAACAGGAATAAACACAGCAGTCCCCAAATTGGTTTTAGGTTAATAGAATTCATGAGATTTGTTTTGTTTAGGTTCTAAAATTAAGGGGTTTTCGCTTTCAATGCAAGTGTATTGTTTTTAGCAGAATAATAATATCCTGACAACTTTTTAAATACCCCCATGCAAAAAGTCCGTATCCCCGGCCTATGATTGTAGGTCTTAATTACATTTATTTGGATTCATAAATACTCACAGTCAACTGGTACTAAATACTGGTACTATCTGAAGACTGTCGACTACCGACTGAAAACTTGTCTTTCAAATTACCAAACAAAACACCCCAACCTATTTTATCAGATGATTTTTTGTCAGGTTTGATCTTTGACCTATCTTGGGAAACATTTCCGTACAAAATTATTTTCCTCACATTCAAATAGACAAAATGCAACGATTCTACACCTCTGTAAAAATCTTATTGTTCCTGTTTTTAGCAGGACAATTGAATGCCCAAATCTCGTTCTCCAACAGAAATGACATGCTCACCAACAGCAACTTCCACAGTGGAGTAGCGATCACGGTAGCTGATATGAATAACGACGGGCTTGACGACATCTGCCGCATGAATAATGGTAATTTCGTGGAAATTCAGCACCAGTTACCCGGCGGCAACGGATTCTCAAGTTTGTCTGTAATGCCTGTTAATGGCGGAAGCCAGTGGAGTATGTGCGCCGGTGATATAGACAACAACGGATACACCGATATTCTCGCCGGTGGTTATTATGATGAAATCAAAATCTTGACTGCCAATAGCGATGGATCAACCTATACTTCTCAATATATGCCGGGAGCAACCATTTTTGCCCAATGTTCCAATATGGCGGATATCAACAATGATGGTTTCCTCGACCTTTTTGTTTGCCATGACGATGCGGAAAGCCGTATCTGGGGAAATAACGGAGATGGTACCTTCTTCGAAGCGGACGACTGGATCGATATGACTACTGTACCAGCATCTGACAATTCAGGTAACTATGGCAGTATCTGGACGGATTTTGATAATGATGGGGACATCGACCTCTACATCGCCAAATGCCGTGGTGGGGTAAGTGATCCGACAGATCCACGCCGCATCAACGCTCTTTTCGTAAACGATGGAGAAAATAATTATACCGAAGCCGCTGAAGAATATGGCCTCAAAATCGGTGCTCAATCCTGGACAGCGGATTTTAACGACATCGATAATGACGGAGACCTGGATTGTTTAGTGACCAATCACGATGTTGCCAATATGCTGCTGGAAAATGATGGCACCGGCCACTTCACAGATATCTCAGAAGAAGCTGGCATTATCGGCAGCCAATTCCCTATCCAGGGAGTTATGCGTGATTTTGACAATGACGGATTTGTGGATATCATGATCGCAGGAGGAGACCATGAATTGTATCGCAATAATGGAAACAAGACCTTCACCCTCGTGGAAGGGCTTTTTAATAATAATGACATGGAATCCTATGCCATCGGTGACCTGAACAGCGACGGATACCTGGACATTTACGGGGGCTATGCCGAAATTTATACCAATCCATCTAATATTGACGACGTATTGTGGATCAACGATGGTGGAGAAAACCACTATTTATCTGTAAGACTTGTGGGGACCGAAAGTAATCGTGGCGGTGTAGGATCAAGACTGGAAATTTATGGTCCCTGGGGCATACAGATCCGTGAGATCAGATCCGGGGAAAGTTACGGCATCCAGAATTCTCTGAATGCCCATTTTGGCCTGGGAACTCATGCTATGGTGGATTCCCTTATCGTCAGGTGGCCATCTGGCATCGTTGACAAATATGATAATGTGGAGTCTAACCAATTGATCACCATAATTGAAAACAACTGTATTTCTCCTTCAGCGGAAATTGCCCTTGACGGTGCAACAACCATCTGCCCGGGCGAAAGTACTACCCTTTCTGCTCCTGACGGGTTTGAATACTTCTGGTCAACTGGTGAAAATACACAGGCCATTGAAGTAACCGCGCAAGGAAGTTACAACGTCACCATCGATGACGGCACCGGATGTCAGGGCGTGTCTGCAGCCATCCAAATTATTGTCAATCCGGATAATACGCCCATGATCTCCATGGAAGGGGATCTGACGCAATGCCAGGGTGGCACCATTACATTGACCTCAACGGAAGCAGATTCCTATTTGTGGTCCACAGGCGAAACCACCCAATCTATTGAAGTATCCGGAACAGACATATACAGCGTCACCGTTCCGGGATTGTGTCAGGAATTCACCTCACCTGAAGTTAATCCGGGTGTTGCAGTACTGTATCCTGATCTGCCGGTTGTGGACAATGACACGCTTTATGAGATCGGCTCTACCCTTCTGACAGCAGGCGGAGATAGTTTGACCTGGTACGATGCGCTTGGCAATGTTTTGGGTACAGAAAGTACTTATGAAACACCGGAGTTGATGGAAACAACTTCCTACTTTGTCACCAACACCCAGGCTTTCGAGGAAAACTTCTTCACAGGTATGGAAACTCCTTCTGCCTCTACTCCTTACAGCGGAGGCCAGTATAACGGAGAGATCATTTTTGATGCTATCGACCCCTTTATCCTCAGAAGCGTAACAGTTTATACCGACACACCCGGAGAACGTATTATTGAATTACGGGACAGCGATGGGAATGTACTTTCAGCCCAGAGCTTTAATGCTACGGAAGGACAACAAGTGGTTTTTCTGAATTTCGAAATTCCTCAGGGTACTGATCTCATTCTCACCACAAATTCAGAACAGAACCAAAATACTTTGGGAACCAATTCTCCAAGGTTTCAAAGAAGTAATATGGATGTGGCCTATCCTTACATTGTAGATAATGTAGCTGAACTCAAAACATCCAATTACGGAATTGAATACTACTACTATTTCTATAATTGGGAGATTAAAACCATTGGCAAGCTGTGTACAAGTGAAGCGGTAGAAGTTATCGTTGAATTGGTGCTGGTCGGGACCGAAGACCTCGACAGGCCTGAAAGCATTTCCGTTTTCCCGAACCCTTCTTCCGGCCAATTCACGCTTGAACTAAAAGAAATGCCTAAGCAAGGAGATCGTATCAATATTTACAATTTTGCAGGAGCATTAGTCCAGACAAAAGTGATAGAAGGCGGTTCTTTGTTGCAGGAAGTAATCCTTAATAATAAAGCTGCCGGGTTGTACACGATCGAATTTGTAAGTGGTAATAAAGTGTATTCCGGGAAAGTTGTGATTGAGTAAGATTTTCGTCCTTTCCTAATAAAAAAAGCGGACCCGGAATTTCGGATCCGCTTTTTTTATTCCTATTGCCCGCCAGGACTCTCATATCCGATGCGGCTTTGGTGCAGGAATCCTGTCCGACATAATCAAAAGACAATCCTCCTGGAAATAACTCCTCGTTCCGTTTCAACTTTTACCACAAACACTCCTTTTTGAGTCAATTGTATTGCTCTTCGATTTCCATCCCATGATTTAATCAGTTGTCCATTCAGATTAAACACCTCCACACTAATCACCGAAATTTCTCCAGGAATATCAAACATTACTTTCCCGTCCACAGCCGGATTCGGATACAAAACATATCCATCTGTTTGCGGATCATTAATGCTGTTCACTTCCGGAATAAACAAATTAGCCAGCAACTGCTGCTTGATCAAAACAGGTTCACGGTCAGCATTGTAGAACATCTCCTCAAATAATTCTACTTCAGGAGTATTGATCGCAAACAATTCACTCACCCACCTTGGAGGCAGCGTCTGATAATGGACTTTGACGGAGGCGTTGACATACCCATCATACCCGTTCATCGGTATATGGAAGTGCACGATATCCCCTCCTGTTCCTTCTTCACCATTTTCATTTTTATTAAAGTCCGGATCAAGCAATGCAGTACCGGCAATAACGGTGGTATCATAAACTACATCATCTGTGGTAAAACCAAGTGGAGGTAAACGATTATCTTTGCCGGGAGCGTCTGCACGTTCCAAAACTGTTGTAAAATCCCCGTTTACATCAATAGGTACCAATTGGTAAATCTGCACCTGGTCCTCCTGGGTAATGACGTTATAATGAGGTTCATAATTCTCATCGTGCCCTATTACCTCATAATCTTCATCCATTTTTCCGGAATGAAAGAGCGAGTCTCCGGCTTCTGAAGTCACTAAAAACTCGACAAATGCTCTACGGCTGTTATATCCGGAAGGGAATTTATGTCCGGCCCTATTAACCAGCTCCAGGTCGAAAAAGGCCGTATCATTTTCCGCACCTTCAAAACTCAAGGAAAGGTTTAAAGTCTGGGTCTTGAGCATGGTTAGAGTCTTGGCAATAGTCTCATTAAAAGCCGATACTTTTCCATCTAATCCAAGGGTATCCCGGTTGTTTTTCATCAGGTTTAACATGAATGTATTCGCACCGGTCAGATCATGCAATCCATAAGGCACACGCCCTTCGATTTTCATATTATCGGAAGAAATGACCACAGGTTCCTCCAGCCGGGGCATGTGACAGGCCTGGCAGGTAATATTTTCATCATTGTAGGTTGAATTAAGCCATTCATGATAAGTAGCTTGCTCCACAAATTCATTTCCTGTAGGTTGTCCTTCCAAATCTACTGAATGAGTGATCAGGGTATGACAAGAAGCGCAGACTCCTGCATCAGTCATATGAGGTCCATAAGCAGGAGTAAATCCAACATACAACTCCATTGGGGCCTCAAAAGGACCGGGATATGGTCCATATATCACCCTCGTAGTATCAAATATCATGAATCCTGTATTGTGATCCCCAATGTCTGTGGAACTCATCTTGTGGCAAACCGCACAGGAAACGCCATCCAATGCGATGGTATCACTTTGCATCTCCTCAATGGTATAGTGCTCAGCGCCTGCATACATAGCATTATAATGCCCCATAGGGGCGTGGCAACTGGTGCAAAGGGTTTGCAACTCATTAGAGTGCCCGGGATTAACCGTAATTTCATGGCTTACTTTGGCCAACCAAAAAGGATCCTTGGCGGACATCCCCATCATTGACGTTGACCAGTCATCATACATATTCACATCATTACCAAAAAAGTCAACAAGGGCGTTCCCATTGGGGTCAAATCCATGGCAGGCAACACATTCCGAAGAAGTAGGGAAGATTTTGGTACTATCTACATTTGGAGGAGGAGGTGGGCTGAGAAACTGTGTATGACCGGCGGGAATTTTTAATTTTTTTCCCATAACATAATCGGCCTGCGTATAGTTTTTTATGGATAGAAAAGCGAATCCGAAAGCAGCAATGGCTATTCCGTACTTCAAGGAGGTTTTGAGATTCATGAATTTGTATTTTCCGTTAAGTAGATGATCGTTAAAGCACAACCCAATGTCAAGGATTAAAAATCCTAAAATTATTATATTTTTGTTCTTTATTTCTAAAAATCCACGACATTATTTGTCAGCCACCATCGCAAACAAAACTATGGAAAAACTCGATTCACTCAATCAGGTAGCAGAATTTCACAACACTTTCGGACACCCGGTCGAACCCAACCCGATCATTCCTGCTGAGAAAAGATGCAAGTTACGTGTCGCATTACTTGCTGAAGAACTGGACGAACTCAAAAAAGCCATTGATGACAGAGACATCGTTGAAATCGCAGATGCGCTTTGTGATTTACAATACGTCCTTTCCGGTGCTGTGCTTGAATTTGGCTTAGGTGAAAAATTCGGAGCTTTATTTGATGAAGTGCAACGCTCCAATATGAGTAAGACCTGCAATAGCCTGGAAGAAGCCGAGGCTACTCAAAAACATTATAAGGAAACGAGAGGCTTCGATAGCTTTATTGAAAAATCGGGCGATCACTACCTGGTTTACAGAACTGAGGATCATAAGACGCTGAAATCCATTAACTATTCTCCTGCGGACCTGGATAGTATTTTAGAGAAATAGGAAGGAGGACGCGGAGTTTTTTTTACCGCAAAGGCGCCAGGAAGCGCAAGGTTCGCTAGGACAAAATCATTGCGAACCTTGCGCTTCTATTGCGCCTTTGCCTAGGGCTTCTACACAAGTAGTATAAGTTGTTTTTATAATGTGTTTTCGGTCGAGTTTTCAAGAAAACCTCCAGTTATAAGTGAAAAATGAATGAATGACCAAGAAAATCGTGCCGGAACCGCAGAATCTCGAACCGCAGAATAACCAATGTAGAAGTTTTTTTAGCAATTCTAAATTGGATATTGGACATTCTGCTGTTTTGCGGTTCCGGCAGGTTCATTTTCCCTTCTTCATTCTGCCATTCGGCAGTTTTTTGCAGCCTGACTTTGAATAAACACAATGAATTGGGTTAAAATTTAAATAAAACAGATTATATATTTTTATTATACTACTTGTGTAGAAGCCCTAGGCGCCTTTGCGGTTATACCATTTAGCCCCCTCCCTCCAAAAACTTCACCAAACATTTCCCTGCCTCTTCCCAGGTATATTGATTTCGCAAAGCCATGTTTTCAGCATTCTGAGCCAGTTTTTGATGCAATTGACCATTTTTTGCAATCCTGCACAGCTTATCTACCAGATCTGACATATCCTGACTAACCATTCCATTTTTTGCTTCTTTAACATGGTTAGCAGCATTGCCTCCGTTTAATACCAGCAGTGGCAAACCTGTCGCAGCAGCCTCCTGAATGGCCATTCCATAAGTTTCCATGAAGGCAGTAGAGATAAAAAGATTGACCTGTTGGTAAAGGGCCCAAATTTCTTCCGGGCTTGCCTGGCCTAAATAATGGAAGTTTTTTCCGAGGGTTGGCGAATTTTCAATCATTCTGAGACACTTTTGTGCATATTCCGGCTCAAACTGATCACTTCCGGCAAGGGTGATTTTCAGGTTGGAAGGTAGTTCTTTTTCTGATAGAGATTTGAGAAATGGTTCTATTCCTTTTCTTTCCTGCAAATTGGCAACCATCAGGGCGTTCACGGTTTGAAAGTCTCTGGAAGAAATTTCAGGTTTTCTGTCCAAGGCAGGTTCAATGGCAATGATTTTCTCTTTAGAAAACCCTTTCGATTTAAGATAATTGGAAGTAAAATCACTACTGACAAGAAATCCGTCAAATTTCTTTAACAAAGCAGCTTCATTTTCCTCAAACCATTGATCGGAAGAATATCCTTTGGACGGGTAAAGGCTTTCCAGATGATGAACGATCAACCAATTATTGTCATTGGCATTTAAATACCTTAGCTGATCGAGATATAATGTATCCCAAAACAGGAAGCTGTTTTTTCTTATTTCCAATCGCAGTAAATCAGCAGGTTGAGCAATGGTACAATCGACCTTCAAATCTTTTAAGGCACCAATAAGGTTGGCATTATAAATATTCCCTCCGGAATGAAATTCATCTGGCTGAGGTACTACAAAAACCAATCTTGAGGGGTCAGGATTCATAGGATGCCCATGCGATGTGTGATTCTCCAAGTGTTACCTTGATCTTTCCTGAGAACTGACCCGATACCTTTTGCTTTACTTCTTCATGAATGTATTTGGCAAGGAATTCGGTGGTAGTCAATTGACCCTTGAACTGAGGCAATTCATCCAGGTTTTGATAGTTCAACGGATTAAGGACTTCCTTCAAAGCATCATGCGCCAAAGAAATATCAATCACTACCGCCATATCATTTAATTCTTCTGCAAAAAAGCTTACATCCACTACATAGGTGGCTCCATGCATCTTCTGTGCCGGGCCAAATCCCGGATGCGCAAATGAATGCGCGATCATAATGTGTTGTCTGATTTTTACGCTGTACATTTTTGTGGTTTCAAGTTACTGGTTACTGGTTGCTTGGTTACTGGTTGCTGGTTGCTGGTTGCTGGTTAAAGTGATAGAGTTATTATTTGTACGCTATACAACATCCCAGGCCGTTAAATTCATCGTTCCGAAGTTTATTAAAAAAAGCCGGTGTTTCTTCAAATGGGATCACCTGGGTAATATGGGAATCAAATGCTTCTAATTGCAATAACTCAAAGACTACAGCTTTCCTCCTTTGATAATCCCAACGGGAAGTCCTGACTGCCGGGATTCTGGATACCTGAGAACTAATGATCTGTTTGCGCTGATAATGGAAATCTGCGCCTAATTTCAAGCTCACTTCACTCGTGCCGTACCAACTTAGCTCCACTATCCTGCCTTCCTGGCCAACACTTTCAATACACAATTGTAAGGCATCTCCGCTGGAAGTTGTATTTACAGAAACATCAAAATACCCTGACTCAAAATCTTCCAACATTTCAAAACCCATTTCCGTTCCCGATTGTCTTTTCTTTTCGTCCTTTTCCAGGACCTTGAGTTCCACTGCCGGCATCATGCTTATTAGTCTGGCGATCAGAGAACCGATCATTCCAAAACCTGCCACCAAAACCCGGTCTCCAACGCTAATTCCTCCATCCCAAACAGCATTAACAGCCGTTTCCAAATTACTGGCCAGCGTTGCCCTCAGGGCCGGAACATTCTCCGGAATTACAAAAACATCCTCCTGATCAACCAAAACCATTTCCTGATGAGGATGCAGTAAATGCACCTTTCTTCCAATCAACGGTCCATCACTCATGACCTCTCCAACCAGAGAGTATCCATATTTGACCGGGAATTTAAAATCCCCTTCCATGTAAGGCACTTTCATTGCTTTGGCGGCGGTTTCAGGCACCAAACCTTTTGCTACAAGTCTTTCGGTACCGGTACTTATCAGGGAATACAGACTTTTTACCTGTAGTTGGTTTTCGGAAAGCATACCCAGTTCAACCTGCTTTAGAGCCGAATGCTCACTGGAATTGTGCCATAAAGCTCTGTTCATTTTTTATGGACTGGTTTTGATTAATCAACTTAGTTTTTTCAAGTCAGAAAACCTGAAAACATTATGGCATCTCCCATTTTCCAAAACCGGAAGGTTTCGAATTGCAAACCATCTGTCACTTGTTCAATGTGCGGAAGCTGAATGGCCTGTTTTCCTGAGCCAAAAAGCATGGGTGCCAGATGCAGCTGCAAAATATCAACTTTTTTGTCTTTAAGGAAATTAGACGTAGTCATTGGTCCTCCTTCGAGGTAAACAGAGTGGATCCCTTTGGAAAATAAGAAATGTAGAATCTTGCCAGAATCAATATGTCTGCCTTTGGAAGGGATCTTAAAATATTCTATTCCTTTCGGAAAATTGCAATCCTCATTACCAATGACTGTTACTGGATCCGGACAGGCCTTAAGCAAACTATCGAAGTCTTCACAGGTATGTCCAATAATCACTCTTTGCGGATTTTTACCGGACACCATTCTTACCGTAAGTCTTGGTTTATCAAATTTTACGGTACCGCTTCCAACCATAATTGCATCACACAGTGCCCGCATACGATGAGCATGAATCAGATTCTCCTCATTACCAATCCATTTGGAATGGCCGGTTGCTGTAGCGATTTTCCCATCAAGGGTTTGGGCAAAATGGGCAACGGTAATCGCCCGCTGAGTTTTTAAGGAATGCAATTTCAGTAAACAATACGGCAGATAAAACTTAAGAAACTTGAGATGCTTTTTTTTGAGTTGACCTTGCTTTAAAACACTGATCTCATAATTTTTTTCCATCAAAAGCACAGTGCTGCCCTTCTGACTAACCTTAGTGCCCGGGGCCAATAAAAGTAAAACAGACAATTTTTTGGGACCAGAAGGCTGGAGCTGATCCAAAGTAACCTGTCCATCCAAGACCAAATGACAATAGGAAACATTTCCATCACAGGCATCTATGAGGGATTTGAGTTCGAGTAGCTTAAGCCATAACTTTTCTTTCATACAGAAAGATGGTTTTAGCAATTTTGAGCCTCAGTTTGTAAGGGCTTAAAGTTTATACAAGTGCCCCATTTCATCCTGTTTTGTTTTCAGGTAACCGCGATTATTGTCATTGGGTTTGATAACGATGGGCACTCTTTCGGTGACTTTTACAGGACCGTTTTCAAAGGCTTCGATTTTTTCCGGGTTATTGGTAAGCAGCCTGATCTCGGATATTCCAAGGGAAACAAGCATTTCCACGGCAATATCGTATTGCCTGGCATCCCGCTCCAAACCAAGATGCAAATTGGCATCGACCGTATTGAGTCCGCTATCTTGTAAATTATAGGCCTTCAATTTATTGATGATACCAATTCCGCGTCCTTCCTGACGCAGGTATAAAACCAAACCTCCCTGTTCTGCGGCCATTTTCAAAGCCATATCCAATTGTTCTCCGCAATCACAACGCCTGGATCCAAAAAGATCTCCGGTAATACACTCGGAATGCACCCGGGTAAGCACCGGCCCGGAAGAGATATCACAAGACGTATGCACCAGGGCCAAATGTGGCATCCACTCTTCCACATTATCCGAAAAAGCGATCATATTGAAATCTCCCCAGGGTGTAGGGATCATGGCTTCTGCCTGTTTTTTCATCAATTATTATTTAAAAAAGCTTCCGGTAATTCCTCCTACCGGCAACTTTACCGTTAATTGTCCAAATCAACCAAATTCCCGACCTCGTAAGGAATTACAACTTACGGCCGGGTTTTGTTCTATTGAAATAGATTTTGGTAATGATTTTGGCAAGCTTCAGTGCAAAATTAACAAATTCCTTCAAAAGAAATTCACCTCGACCCGCATTGTTAAAAATCCATCCGCTGAGGAGCTATATTCATTCGCACTCCTCCACCAAAATAAAACACCTTTTGGTCCAGCTCATCAACCTGACTGTCTTTAGTTCTGTAAAACCCTTTTACATCCAAAAAAAGATTGTGCCTGAGCATAAAACTCACATCCAGTCCCGCAAGCAAAGTACGTGCCTGAATGCCCTGACCTATCTCATTTCCGTAATCCTGAACTCTTGTGTCGTAGGAAAGCAAAATGTTATTGCCCCAGTTTTCTTCAGCAGTATCTTCTCCAAATACTGCACTGATCATTCGTGCTTCAATCAACCATTTCTTATGGAAACGATATCTCCCTTTAATTATCAACTCTCTGAAATTCGCTCCCAGTGGATGAGCCAGCGGCTGATCATAATGGCTATAAGGAGCCGTTTCATCTCTAAAAGTAAAAGTGTAAGGGGTAACGCTATTGTATTCAGCCTGAAAATCCAGGTGATCAACACCGAGTACATCATAATATTTAAGCCCTAATTGAACTCCGTATTTATTGGCCCACCACCCATCTCGTTTGATAAATAACTCATCAAACTTGAATTCATCCAGCATCACCTGTCCGTATAGCTGGAATCTGTGAAGGAAGTTCCACCGACCATTTAAACCAATGAGAATATTGTCCGGACTTCCTATACTATGCTCCACCAACCGGTAAAGGATTACCGGATTCAAATACTGAAATTCAAAATGGTTTGCCCTGCTGAAAATCACCGTTTCGAAAAAGCCTAGCTCCAGGTTCGGTAGAGGTCTGAAACTGAAATAGTGAGCGGCCATGTATTTTTTATTGACGAGGTTTCCGCCAAATTGGTAGGTGCCTTCTGTCAACTCAGCAAAAAGATTTTGATAATGAAATTTCCATACCCGCCAATTGAACTTCAGGTAGAAAAAATTATTGGAGAAATCAGACAGGAGTAAAGACCTGTATCCATTACCAATGAAATGTTTTCCATATCCGATCTGCATTCCCACATGTCGGGTGATATTGTACCCCAAATACCCCTGTCCGTTAAGAAAATCATACCCGTTCTCAATATCAAACAAACTGCTTTTATAGGGCTTCACAAATCCCTGCCCCGGGATGTAATTGTATTTTTCAAAACGCTCATTGACATAATCGGGGAAACCTGCCTGGGTCTCCTGGATATTCATAAAAAAATACAAACGGTCATCTACCCCGCCCCGGACCTGAATCCCCCTTAGGTTGTTAAAAAACAAACCATCTGCACTGGAAACCAGATTTAGATCCAAAAGTGGATTTACCCGGATGTGAAAATATTTATCGTTGATGTCAAATAAATTGGCGGGCGTCTGGTAAAAGTATTTTAGGAAGGGACGCTTACTCAAAACAAACCTCGGGTCAGCACGGCTGGCTTCCATCTGAGTCATCTCCGCTTGTGCAGTTGTCTCCTTTGTACCAAGCAGCGTTGTTGCAAAATGCCCAATGCCTAACCACTCATTATTATCCAGATAAAGGTATTCAAGATCACTATGATCCAAAGCAGAAAGTTGAATGTCAGCCGTATCTAATTCCAGGGCAAAACGTATGGCATCACTGCGATTCCAACCTTTAATGGCAGCATGACAGGGAGCTGCCAGGCCCGTTTTCACCTCTTGCCTGTCCAGGATATGATAAGCTTCATTGCCCAAAGGCAACAAGCTTCCCTGAGCCCCCAGGATGGCAGGGAAAAAGATCATCAGGAACAGGGGTAGCAGTTTGTTCATCAATATTCATTTTGACTGGCAAAGGTAGGGAAATTGTCTTTGTTTTGTACCTTGAGCCTCCTAACAAGTCGTTGAACGACTTGCATACTACAAAATTCAATTTTCAAAATACAACTGTCAAATTCATCTATGGAAGCATTCTTTCTCGTTAAGAACGGAAGCCCGGAAGTTGCCTTTGAGCGACGTGAAATTTCCCTAAAACAACCAGAAAGCCAGGAAGTGGCCATTGAAGTGGAGGCCTTTGGTTTAAACTTTGCAGATGTTACCGCCCGCCTGGGACTCTATCGGGATTGCCCTCCCCTACCGACAGTGGTGGGATATGAAGTGGTTGGTCGAATCACCGAAACCGGGAGTGAAGTCAGCAATGTCAGCAAAGGGGACCGGGTGATCGCCTTCACTCGTTTTGGAGGATACGCCACTCATGTAGTGACCGATTCCCGCGGGGTTGCCAAAATCGAAGAAGACTATCCGGTTGGAAAAGCACTCGCACTTGGGTGTGCAGTATACCACTGCCTATTTTTCAGCGGAGATGGCTTCCAGTCTCAACCCTGGAGAAAAAGTGCTGATCCAGGCTGCTGCCGGAGGTGTGGGAACGGCTTTGGTACAGTTGTGTAAACTAAAAGGCTGTAAAATCTACGGCACTGCCGGCTCGGAAGAAAAATTGGAATACCTGAGAGGTCAGGGAGTCGATGTCCCGATCAATTATCGTACTCAGGATTTCAGTGAAGTGATCAAAGAGGACCTCGATGCGGTTTATGACTCCATTGGCGGGAGTACCTTTAAAAAGGGTTTCAAGCTCCTGGGCCCGGGTGGCCGGATGGTTTCCTTCGGCGCTGCTTCCCAATTGGATGCCGGAAACTTTTTCAGTAAGATCAAATTCGGCTTATCTTTTGGTTTTTACCATCCCGTTCAGTTTATCATGAATTCCAAATCCATCAGCGGAGTGAATATGCTGCGCATTGCTGATCACAAACAACACTTGCTGCAGCATGCCATTGAACAGGTTGCTCAATTGGCCAAAGAAGGGAAAATCGATCCGTACGTGGGTGGAGTGTATCCGGCGAGCCAACTCAATGAGGCCCATACTGCCCTTGAAAAAAGAAAGACAATGGGTAAGATCGGAATTGCGTGGGAATAATAATTGGTGAATTTTGAATTATTGAAATATTTAACCACAGGGATCACTGAGACGGCACAGGGTTCTCAGAGTTACCTTAGTGTGCTCTGTGCCTTCCCAGTGGACTCTGTGGTTAAAAAATAACTTGCCATCTCTGAAAATATTCCGGATAGAACAGAAACTAAAGTAATATCCCGCAGTGATCACAGGAGATAGCGTTTTTTCGGATCTTACTTCCGCAGTTATAACAAGTATTCTCCTGGGGAGGTAATAATTTGAATTCCGTTTTTCGTTCCAATACCCGTTGGTAATCCCCGGAGTCGATCCATTTATATAATTCATTCGTACGGTCGATGGTCCAGTGCTGATCTCCAAACATGAGACTGATGTACTTAATCGCTTTATTATAACCACCGGCCTCAAAACCCTGGTAGCTTTTGGCCTGGCGCACGAAATGTTCCGTATTAAATTGATCGTAGTGCGTATTCGGTAAACCGGCAATCTTGGAGAGAGCTGAAGTAGCAGCATCTATACTCTGGCAAGCCAGTAATCCCGCACGATCGGCCGTATATTCCGCCATTCTTTTCCAGTTGAGCAAGGCTATTTGTAACCCCATGGAAATTAAAGAACTCAACCCCAGTGTAGCACCTGCGAATATATCACTCAACAGCGGCAGCACTGCTCCAATCTCATAATACAATACGTGTTTGCTCTTAATATGCCCGATCTCCCTGCCTATGACAAATAAAAGTTCTTCCTCGTCAAAACTTTCAATACTGCCGTGGCTGAGAGAAATGATCGGATGCTCTACTCCGGTCGTAAAACCCTGTAGTTCATCATCACTCCGGTAAATGTAAACATCAGGAGCGGAAGTCAAATTCAAAATCTCCAGGGCCTTTTCAAAAATCGCATAAACACCGGGAAAACTGGCAGGAGAGACACTGATATTGCTACCGGTTATTTGAATGGTGAAAATTTTCTCAATACCGTATTCGTGAAACTTTCTCACAACGGTATCAATTCCCCGGGTGGCTTGCAGTGCATCCAGGGCTTTTTGATCATAGGGGTGTTCGTATTCTCCGGGGGCTAAGTTGTGGAGGATTTTGTGGTCCATAATCCAGGGTTGTGGTGTGAAAAATTGTTTGGTAAAGATAGATAATTCGGTTGCAGGTTCCTAGTTACTGGTTACTGGTTTATTGGTTTTTATACGAAAGAGCTAAGTTTGCCGTCGAAAACTTAATTCATTTTTAATTGAGAAATGGAGACATAGACCGGGGAATTGCATCTGGCAGGATGGATGCTCAGCTAATTAGTTTTTAAGATGTGGATTTTCAATTTTATATAAAAAATCAGGGCCTAACCGGGAAGTCAGGCCCTGATTGATGCAATTAGTATGGAGTGTAAAAATTCACTGCGTTCATTTTTTACTCAGGTTGAAACCTGTGCTACGCTAGGGTTGTAAAAATGATGCGGGATCTACGTATTCGCCATTTTTGATCACTTCGTAATGGAGGTGGGGTGCGGTGGATGCTCCGGTATTGCCAACTGCTCCTATGACATCTCCTTTTTCGACTTGCTGCCCTACTTTCACATCAATTTTGGACATGTGGCAATAGGCTGATTCATACGCTTCATCGTGTTTGATGACAACCTTCAAACCATTGAGGCCATCCTCTTTTGCAAAAACAATTTCTCCTCCGCTGGTGGCTAGAATAGCTGTCCCGGTCGGAGCTTTGATATCAATACCGCGATGGAGTTTCTTCTCCTTGGTAAAAGGATGCATGCGCATACCGTAATCGCTGGTAATTTTAAACTCTCCTTTTAAAGGAGCAATACTCGGCGGATCATTTTGAACCGCCTGAGAAACGGAAATGCTGAAAATCAAAACAAGTAATGTAAGAACGGGTAATTTCTTCATGATAAAATATTTGTTTTTGATAGATAATAAAGTTTGTTGTTCAATTTTTTCAAATTCACCCGCACCAAACCGGTTAAAGGCATTGTCCATGGCTTCCTGGAAAGTAAAACCTTCCTCCATAAACTCTTCTACGGAAGTGCAAAGGTGATCGAGGAGTTCTTCCTGCAAAGGCTCATACTTCAATTGGCTTTCCTCCAGCCTGAGTTGCACGAGCATGGTTTGATTTTCAGATAACGGCATCATTTTTTGTCAATTTTTTGGCATTGGCGTTAACCAATACTTTTGGCAGGATTGATTTTTCCAGGATTTAAGATCAATTGCATCATCTGCACAAATTCCTGGAACTCTCTCACTTTATCAGCGGAGGCTTTGTTACCGGAAGGCGTCAGAGAATAATATTTACGGACACGCTTGCCGATGCTCTCCTTTTCGGTCACCAGGAAACCATCTTTTTCCAGTTTGTGTAAGGTCGGATACAGCGCCCCTTCCGTTAATTCCAATTCACCATCGGTAAGCTGCCTGACGTGTCGGGTGATTTCATAACCGTACATACGGCCGTTTTCCGCCAGCAGCTTTAATACGATGGTTTTTAATGTTCCTTTTACGAGTTCTTTTGAATACATAAGACAAAGATACATAATTTTCTTAGGTATTATAATTTCGGGCAAAAAAATACCGCGAATGGATGAATTTTAACATTTTCCATTCGCGGTGTTTACTTCGACAAGGTGTCGCCTTCCCACGCTAAGGCAGGACAAAGGCAAAACCTTGGAAATTCTATCCTCTACTTCTTCATTCTAAATTTTTCATTTTGCATTCTACATTCCCTAGGGCTTTTCCTGCTTACCAATAGAGATCATATTGGCAAACAAACGAAACGCTCCCGGAACTCCTGCAGGCAACTCCCGGAAAAAGGATAATCCGGTATAAATGTAATACCCTTCCCCATATTTGGCTACCAGTAAACCTCCGTCTTTTGGATCCTCACCCGGATCGTTGGAAGACAAAATCGCCGTATAATGATCATCCCATTCATTCGGATAATACAATCCATGCTCCTGAACCCAGCCTTTAAAATCATCCTTGCTCAACCTGTTAGGAAAGTTCAGCACCTCATGTTCCGGTGCGAGGAAACGCATTTCTGATTCTTCAACAGTTACCCGGTCACGAGATAATTTAAACGGATATGGTCCGATCTCTTCAGAAGGTACCTTCGGCCGTCTGCTGGTATTGTACTGCACGATCAAAGTACCGCCATTATTCACATATTCCAGCAATTTAGGGTTCTGGAACTTAATTCGCTCATTAGTATTATAAGCCCGGATTCCCACAATAACAGCATCAAACTTACTCAGATTTTCAACAGAAACCTCCCCATCCTCAAGCATAGTCACATTATAACCGATCTGACGGAGAGCGGTAGGAACTTTATCTCCGGCACCCATGATGTAGGCCACATTATCTCCTTCTTTTCTTAAATCAATCCGGACTGCTTTTGCACTTGCATCGCGGTAGATCGTTTGTTTCGGAATATGATCGTAATCGATGGTAATAACTTCGTCGGTGTAAACCGCTTCCCCGATACGGACCATAGGCAAAATGAAATTCTCATCCTGTTCATTAGGTGGGGTGACGGTAAAGGTAAAAGTTTGCTCTTCTCCCTTTTGAGCAAGGTTTACAGGAAAGTTTGCAGGCTCCACTGTCCATTTTTCCCCATAACACAACTCCACGGTACCTTCCACATTATCCTTTCCGGCTTTAACAGTTACCTGAATTTTCTGAGGTTCATCAGAAGCAAATAAATAAACTTCATCACTCAATCCCGCAGCCACCGGCTGGGTAATCTCAAAAGGATTGAAAACCTCCCCATCAACCGGGTCTCTGAATTTGTGAACTATAGTTTCTTCAAAAGGAATGGAAACACCTTGAATACTCAACACGTACCGGATCTTAAACTCCCTGGGTGTTTCCGGCAATCCACGAAGCTTTTGGTCAGAGACCTTGAATCGTCCGAGTGTACCCTTTCTCATTTAACCAATATGGATTGGACAAGGGCATATCAGCAGGTAAGGTTATTGTCTTTTCCAGCTTATTTTCCTGGTTGTAACCCAGTTGAATTCCTGCTTCGACACTTTCCTCCATCGGCAGAATAGCTACGGTTTCCAATTCCACCTCAATAGGAGATCTGTTGGTAAACTCCATACTGATATTCACCTCCTGGCCAGGTGTAGCAGAGGCCTCACTCGTAACTGCTTCCACATAAAGTGCCAAACAGGCTTTAATCACCTGTTGAATTTCAGCAAGTTTCACTCTTTTCCAGTATCCGTCTTCAAGATTTATGATAAGGTCTCTGGCCTCCAATAATTGAGGTACACTAAGGTGAGGCTGATCAAAGCGGAAGTTCTTTTCCACCCGGGCGAGAATTTTTCCAACGGCTTCTCCCTTCTTAACTCTTGTCCAGGTAGTATTAATGCCTTCAAAAGGATCGCTGCTTTTGGGCATATCTCCTTTTAGTAGTTCCAGATACTCATCCATGGAGCCACGGCTACCTGTCACCCCAAATCCCTGGCATTTATGCTGACTGCGGCTCAAAGCAGCAATTTCTGTATTGGATTTTCCCAGCACAGGATAATAAACACCTACATCCACGGAAATCAAATTAGATTTATCCGCTTTCTCAAAATTCTCACGACTTCCGTAAAACCACCAGGAAGTATTCATAAATATCCTGCTGGGTTTCCAGGTATCGGTATATGCTAACTGTTCCGGATAAGCTGTTGGGTCTCCCGCCAGGGAAAATGCTTCCAGCCCAATAATGGCTGACCCTGTATGGTGTCCATGGGTTCTTCCGGGTGTTCGGTGATCGAAGCGATTGATGATAATATCCGGTTGCAAATTCCGGATAGCCCAGACAGCGTCAGATAAGATTTCATCCTTGTCCCAGATGTTAAAGGTTTCATCCGGATGTTTGGAATAACCAAAATCGTTGGCCCGGCTGAAACGCTGGTCTCCACCATCAATCCGGCGGGCAGCAAGTAACTCCTGAGTTCTCAGCAAACCAAGTAATTCCTGGATTTCTGTACCGATGAGATTTTGACCACCATCTCCCCTTGTCAGGGAAAGGTAGGTCGTTTGCGCTTTTTTATGATTGGCCAGCCAGGAGATCAATCGGGTATTCTCATCATCAGGATGTGCCGCAACATATAGGGCAGAACCAAGAAAATTGAGTTTTTGAATACCTTCGTAAATCTCTGAAGATGTCCATTTTTCAGGTGTTTGTGCATTTAAAGTGAATACACAGGCAATCGCTAGGATCAAAGTCAATAAATAGGGTGATCTGGTCATGTTAGTGGATTTTTGATAGTCAGAATCAAGAAGTTTGATGTCCCGATATTTTATTCCTGTTATTTAAATTTATAAAATCATGCTCCCACAAAGGCTGTAGGAATTGCATAATAGATTCAACAAGGGAAACAAAGATATGGTTTTGTACCCTAAGGAAAAAAGGATAAAGGGAATAAGGGAACAATAAAAGAGATTAGGGTAGAATTGAAAAGTGGAATAATTCCTCACTTTTTATCATTCAAATTGCAACCTGGTTGTTCTTAAATTTTCCTGTTATTTTATCATCGTTCCCTTGTTACCTTTTTTCCTCGTTCCCTTTTAAATACTTATCTTTAGGCAAAAGCATATTATACACAAAAGTAAGCCTGAAAGGATATGATACATAGGGAAAAACTGCTGCAATCTTTCATGAATCGCGAGAGTAAACACCGCGATATTTATCATGACATGATGCCTTTTAAAGTCAAGGAAATCCTGTTGGTTGCCAATCTGTACGATGCCTTTTTCATTGAACGGGAAGGTCGTTTCTCCGAGATCATGTTGTATGATTACGGTAATATGAATCTATCCTCTTTCCCGAGGATTACCGGGGTATCGACCAAAGATGAAGTCTTTGAGCAACTGGAAGAAAAGAACGTCGACATGGTAATCGTGATGGTGGGATTAAATACCATGCGGCCCTTGAGTATCAGTAAAAAGATCAAGGAGTATTTTCCTGACATGCCGGTCTTTGTATTATTGAACAATAACCAGAACGTAACCTTTTTCCAGCGGTATCATGGTAAAAATGTATTTGACCAATTGTTTGTTTGGAATGGTGAATCCAGGATATTTTTCGCCATGATCAAATACCTGGAAGATCTCAAAAATGCGAAAAACGATACCAAAATCGCCTCTGTTAGACAAATCCTGATCGTGGAGGACTCCCCTTCTTATTACTCATCCTTCCTGACCCATTTATACCGGATCATCTACAAACAGACCAATGAGATCATCAATGATGTCAGCACAGACAATTTGTACAAGGTACTGAAATTACGAGCACGCCCCAAGATCCTGCTGGCTTCCAATTATGAAGAAGCCATGGAACTATTCCATGAATATAAAGACTTCATTTTCCTGCTGATCACGGATGTACAGTATTTCAAAAAGGGAGCCATGGATAAAGATGCAGGGTTTAAACTCATAGAAACCATCAATAAGGAAAAACCCCAGATTCCTACCATAATGCTTTCACAGGATAAAACAAAAGGGGTAATTGCCAAGGAGAAGGGCATAACCTTTATCGATAAAAATGCTCAAAACCTGTATAAGGATCTCAAACATACGGTCACACAAAAAATCGGATTTGGCGCTTTTATTTTCAAGGACAGGGAAGAAAAGGAACTCGCAGTTGCTAAAAGCATCAAGGAATTTGAGGAATGTCTCGAAAAAGTGCCGGATGAGTCCATTCTCTTTCACGGGGAACGGGATCATTTTTCTCTATGGCTGATGGCCCGTGCAGAAATTCAATTGGCACAGGTGCTGGTGAGTAAAAAGGCCAGTGAATTTAAAAACGCTGATGAGATCAGGGAATATTTGCTGAATTCCATAAAATCCTATCGGGATGAACAGCCTTCCGGAAAGGTTGTGCCCTTTGACCGGCAGGCCTGCAAAACGGAAGAAAATATCGTAACCCTCGCCTCCGGTTCTTATGGAGGAAAAGGCCGGGGACTTGCCTTTGTTCATTCCCTGAAAGATAAATTTGTTTTTGAGAGAGCCGTGGAAGGCGTGAAAATCAGGATGCCTAAAACAGCTGTGATCGGAACCGATGAATTTGAATCATTCCTGGAGCGCAATAACTTTACTTCCTTTAAAGAAGACCCGCCCTCTTATCAGGAAGTTAAAGCGCTTTTCCTTGGAGCCGAGCTTTCCGATACCTTAAATAAGCGCCTGGATGTATTGCTGGATTGTTACACCAAACCAATAGCCATCCGGTCTTCCGGAACCTTTGAAGATAGTTTCTCCCAGCCCTTTGCGGGAATCTTTGAAACATATATTCTACCCAACAACCATCCCGATGAAAAGCTCAGACTACAACAACTACAGGATGCCATTAAACTGGTATTTGCTTCCGTATTCTCAGAAAAAGCTATCAATTACACCCTTGCCCTGAACCAAAAACTGGGAGAAGAAAAAATGGCTATCGTGATTCAGGAGCTCGTAGGTAATCAGTTCAATGGATATTATTATCCGCATATCAGTGGTGTTGCCCAATCCTACAACTTTTATCCTTTTGCTCACATGAAACCAGAAGAAGGATTCGTTACCGCTGCCGTAGGACTGGGAACCTATGTGGTTGAAGGGGAAGCTGCTTTCAGGTTTTCGCCCAAATACCCAAAAACGCAATTCCTTTCCCTTGAAGATCAGGTAAAATATTCCCAAACTTATTTTTATGCAGTAGATCTTAACAAGGAAGACCTGAGTCTGTTGGAAGGATCAATGTCCAGTCTGAAAAAAATTGAAGTTTACGATGCGAAGGATCATGGTTCCCTGACCCATTGTGTATCTGTTTATGATAATAATAACCGGGCCCTTTATCCGGGACTCAAGCGGTATGGCCCAATTGTAGTGAATTTTGCCTCAATTCTGAATTATGAATATGTGGAGCTGGCCAAAACCATAGAAATCATCCTCTCTCTCATCAGAGACGCCTTCGGGTCTCCTGTTGAAATCGAATTTGCAGTGGATCTTAACCGGGACAAAGATGGAGATGTCTCCTTTTATATCCTACAGGTAAAACCCATTATCAGGGCTGCAGAAACTTATAGCTTTAATTTTGCAACTATACCAGAGGAAGACATCATTCTTAATGCCGGGAAAGGTATGGGTAATGGTATAATAGACGACCTTGAAGATGTAGTATTTATCAAAAATGAGGCTTTTGACCGGGTCAGGACCGAAGAGATGGCCGAGGAAGTTGATCTGATCAATAAAAAAATGCGCAGGGAAGGCAAGCAATACATCCTTATTGGACCGGGCCGCTGGGGTACTCTCCAATGCCAAGGTTATTACCGCGTGATCGATTTATTGGTATTCCGGTCAACTGGCCACAGATCTCCAATGCCAAGGTTATTATTGAGACCGGTCTGGAAGGATTTCCGCTGGACGCTTCCTACGGATCGCACTTTTTCCACAACCTGACCACCTTGAACATTGCCTATTTTTCTGTCTCCCACCGGCACGATGCGGATTTTATCAGTTACGACATACTTAACAGTGCTGAACTGGTGGAAGAAACGGAGTTTTTTAAACATGTCAGATTTAAGCAACCCGTACTGGTTAAAATTGATGGAAGAAAACGTATGGCGGTGATTCACCGGTAAATTTCAAAAATTATTCCAGGGCCATGCTTCAATGAGGGGTTCTTTACCCTCTGTTCCTGCAGGCTTAAAGAGGTATCATATTGGCAAATGGCACCTCTTTATTTTATAACTAAATAAGTTACAAAATATATTTTTTTGCAATTTTATTAATTTTATTAGTTACATTTTTGTAAAAATAAACTTATTGCTTATATTTGTATCATCAAAACGGACAAACACTCACACATTGAAGACGCTATCTAAATGCCAAATGGGTTTATCAAAAACGCGCTAAAAAAGATTCCTTAAAATCAGAAACGGTGGAAAACCCCGGAACCAATTTTAACCAGTTTGACACGTGCTATACGACAAATGGGATTTGAAAAAAGGTATAGCAAAAAGCAAAGCCTGTTCGAGTTTCCTCGACAGGCTTTCGTTTTCATCGAATTGAGTAAAAAAACCATTTTGAATTTTAGCCATTGCTTATATTTGTATCATCAAAACGGACAAACACTCACACATTGAAGACGCTATCTAAATTATCAAAAACGCGCTAAAAAAGATTCCTTAAAAACAGAAACGGTGGAAAACCCCGGAACCAATTTTAACCAGTTTGACACGTGCTATACGACAAATGGGATTTGAAAAAAGGTATAGCAAAAAGCAAAGCCTGTTCGAGTTTCCTCGACAGGCTTTCGTTTTCATCGAATTGAGATTGAATACAAGAGGCTTTGGTTAAAAGGGGACAAGAGCCTTACAGGGTTTTAGGGGTTACCCTCCAATAACGGAGGTTAAGAGGCGTAAGACAGTTTTCTGGAAACCGGGTCAAACAGAAAATCTATTCCCCGTATTTCCACTTTTAGTTTTTTTTCCGAAATGGGTACTTTCTTCCTTTTGTTAAAGGAAATCACACGGGCACCATCGTCGAGATCATTTTCATCAATCAGGACAATGAGAAACGCATGGTCTTCACTGGTGACCAGTTTATATGTGGCCCTCAGGTGATTTTGCTCCCGAAAAATGCTATACTCCTTTGAGTTTGATATTTCGGTGTTTTTGAGATCTTTTTTTGTCATAGTCGTATTAGTTGGGGGGATTAAAAAATTATTTTGGAGTTAAGGTTGGATTATTCTGGTCTGTTACATCCAACTCAAATTTATTTCCATTTGAATCCATCAGTTCAATAATCTGAGCACCGGATCCTGTTGTTCCTGCTTCAACATCTGAAATATTTCCTTGCAGTGAAAAATCTATATCATCAATTATGACATGGGAACGATTTCCAATAAAGACAATTTTTATTTTTACCAGCTTATTATTGGCATCCTTAAAATCTCCCGTAAATATGTTATAAATCTGGTTTGCCATAAGTATGAGTTTTTGTTTTGCTATATTTGTTTGACACTACAAAGAAAAAGGGACCTTGACATATTTTCTTAGCTCTGTTTTTATTATTTTTATATTCAAAATAACACTCAATAAGTTACAAGTAGCTAAAAATCAATAATTTAATCCACAAAAATGGTTCATAATTTTATGTTTCATGTCTAAATCTACTAACCTTTTTGATTTGATAAAATCGCTTAACCAAAGTGAAAAAAGGCATTTCAAGACCTTTAATCTTTTACACGGAGACAAAAACACCAACACCTACATTAGGATGTTTGATCTGATGGATGCCCAAAAAGAGTATTGTGAAGAAAAGATTCTTGAACGCCTTAAAAACGAAAAGTTTCAGGCGGCATTCTCCTCAAAAAAAAACTACCTATATAAATTACTACTAAAAAGTTTGCGCAATTATCACGCAGGTAAATCAGCCCGGTTTAAGGTTCGTGAAATGGAAATGAGTGCTCAGGTGCTATTAGAAAGAAAACTCAACAAACAAGCTTTAAAAATTTTAAACCAGGCAAAGAAAATAGCTTTAAAATTCTTTCTCACCAAGGAGCTCCTGGACATTATAATCCTCCTTCGTAAATTAAACCGAGACTTTTCGGAAGATAATGCCCAAAATCGTGGCCTCGACTATGAAAAAGAAATAAACTCCTGCTTAAATTCTCTGAACCAGGAAATAGAAATAATGAACTTTTATGAGCGAATTTACTTCTCTTCCAGAACCAGAGATTATGAATCAAAAGAATTGACTCAAAATTTCGAAGACCTGCAAAAATTGATCAAAGAGCAGGTTAATGTCAATAAATTATCATTTGAAAGTGAACTCCACTATCTGTATTCAAGTATTTTTTATCATCGTCACAATAAAAATTTTGAAAAAACTGCCGAGTCATATATAAAACTTGGAAGCTACTACAAAGAATATCCTCACCTTATCCAGGAAGACGTACCTAGATATTTAGGTTTCCTAAATAACTACATTTCTTTCTGCTTTTCCCTTCAGGAATTCAATAAAATTTGGGAAATCATCGAAAAATTGAAGTCTCTAAACTATCCAAACAGCCAAGTAAAAACGGCTGCTTACAATATTCTGTATTACGCCCTTTCCATATATTACCTTGGAAAAAAAGAATTTAGCGAAGCCGCAAAAATCGCACCTGAAGTATGGAACTATTTAAAAAAACCAAAACTTCACCTTTCAGAAATCCGTAAGATGACCCTTTACCAAAACTATGCTTTTGCTCTTTTTATGAATAGGCAATTTCTGGAAACGATGGATTGGGTGGAACATATAATTAACAATTTCGACGACAAGCTTAGACCCGACATCACAATGCATGCCGTCAGACTAAAGGCTATGACTCATTTCGAGTATAATAACGACATGTTTTTACACTATTATCTCATATCGGCAAAAAAATCATACCAGAACTCCAAATTCCGAGACGATCTTATCCCAACGCTAAATGTTATGAATAAAATTCTTTCACAACCTGCCTCTAAAAGAGATCTGTTAAGGGAGCATATCGCCTCCATCCCACACAACAAATTTACGGATGATGTTTTTAACTGGATCAATCACTTCTATCCCCCAAAAAACTAATATTTACCGTCCCCAATTTTGATCACTTCAAGCATAATGATCACAATTATCTTATCTTTACCAAACAAATACCACTTGTATTCACAAATAACCATTGACCCGACGAACCTTATGCCCGGTTCGGTGTTTTAACTAACTGTATGGCAAACAATTCCAACAAAATAGATCTTAAACTTCTCTGGCGAGTCATTGCTCTGGCACGTCCCTATCGGCTTATTTTTATCCTCGCAGCAGTACTCGCAGTTGTACTTGCACCACTTTCCGTTGTCCGACCTCAGTTGATCAAAATCATGGTGGACGACTACATTATTTCCGGCCAATTTGACGGACTTTTATTTATAGCCCTCATCGCATTGGGCGTTTTGGTCATAGAAGGTGTTGTCCGATACAGTTTTATTTACTCAACCAGCTGGCTCGGACAATCCGTCATACGTGACCTTCGTGTGAATGTCTTTAAAAAGATCATGGCATTACGCCTGACCTATTTTGACAAAACCCCAATCGGTACCTCGACTACGAGAACCATCAATGATATAGAAACAGTCAACAGCATTTTTTCCAGAGGAGTGATAACCATTGTAGCAGACATCCTCGCTCTTTTTTGGGTACTCGGGGTAATGCTATACACCTCCTGGCAATTGACCCTCGTCTGTCTCACCGTTTTACCCTTTATGGTCTGGGCAAGTTATGTGTTCAAAGAAAAAGTAAAAGCTTCCTACCAGATCGTACGAACCCAGATTTCCAAAATGAATGCCTTTTTACAGGAAAGAATTACCGGTATGCGGGTAGTCCAGATCTTTAATGCCGAGAAACAGGAAGCAGAGAAATTTCGAGCCATTAATCGCGAATACACCCAGGCCAACCTGAATTCTATTTTATATTATGCCGTATTTTTCCCTGTCGTTGAGATCATCTCGGCAGCAGCATTGGGTTTGATGATCTGGTATGGAGCAAGAGACATTCTTGCGTCAGGCGGTGTTACTCCGGGTGACCTCGTTGCTTTCCCTATTTACCTCAATATGTTGTTCCGCCCAATCAGGATGCTGGCGGATAAATTCAACACCCTCCAGATGGGAATGATTGCAGCCGAAAGGGTATTTACCGTTCTGGATAAAGATGAACACATTGAAAACAATGGCAGTATTCAGCCGCCAAAGTTTAAAGGCCAGGTAGCCTTTGAAGAAGTAGGCTTTAGCTACGATGGCGAAAACTATGTGCTTGAGAATTTGAACTTCGACATCGACCCTGGAAAAACACTGGCTATCATTGGCAGTACCGGCTCCGGGAAATCGACGATCATCAATATACTGAATCGTTTTTATGACATTCAGAAAGGAAAAATAAAGGTAGACGGAAAAGACATACGGGATTACGAGCTCTCCGGGTATCGGGAACGTATCGCCGTGGTCCTCCAGGATGTTTTTCTGTTTTCCGGGTCTGTTTTCGAAAACATTACCCTGCGCAATGAGCACATCTCTAAAAAAGAAGTGCTCGAAGCCTCCAAAATGATCGGAGCCCACGAATTCATTGAGAAGCTTCCCGGGGGATATGATTATCAGGTTATGGAAAGGGGCGCCACTCTGTCCATGGGGCAGCGTCAGTTAATTTCGTTCGTTAGGGCCCTGGTTTTTGACCCTGATATTCTAATTCTCGACGAAGCCACATCCTCGATCGATCCGGAATCAGAGTCGGTCATTCAGCATGCAATAGAAAAACTCATTGAAAAGCGTACCTCTATCATCATTGCCCACCGTTTGACGACCATCCGCAATGCAGACAATATCATGGTACTGGAAAAAGGAAAAATAGTAGAGTTCGGACCTCACGATGAACTGGTTAAATCCGAAGATGGCCGTTACCGGGAATTGTATGAAATGCAATTTCTGGAAACGGAGAAGGTTGATTAAACGTTATTCGGGTTGCGGGTTGCGGGATACTTGTCAACTGATTCTTCCCAATTTCTTCCTCAGGCAATTGTTACATTTACTGTTCGTACGTCGAAGACATGCAGGATATAGATTTTAAGTTTTCAGATTTGAAACTCATATTAACCTTGAACCTAAAAGCGTCTCTGACGCACTTACCGGATGAAGGTCTAAATTAAACTAACACGTAACCCGAAACACGTAACTCGCAACTCGTAAACATAACTCAAAACCCTTCAACCTTCTTGATCAAAAAGAAACCGTCTTCTCCTTGTTCCTGGTATAATGGCATTAAAATATGTCCACTTGATGGCGCTTGTATGATTCCAAATTTGTCACGAGCAAGAACCTCGCCTTTTTCTATTTCCTGGAAATTCAGATAGCCGGGTTCCATTTTAAATTCATCGGTATCCGTAACATGATGGCAGGTAATGAGTTCTGCCACTTTGGGTAAGTTTTTAGAATATTCAATCAGCAATTCATCATGACGATTCTCAACATCTTCCGCTCTTACACATCCGATTGTTCTTAAAACATTTGTCACTGCTGCAATGGCCCTGTTCACCGAAAGGTGATCTTCGTGCTGTCCGGATTCAAAAGTAACGGGAACCATTTCAACCCCAAAATTCATGGTATTGAAGTAATGCAGCGTAGTACCCTGAATCCCCTTGAGCATACCTTTGATCACGGGCGCATGCATTTCTATCCCGATTCTCACACTTTCAGGGTCGTCGGTGGCAATCACAAATATTCCTCCATGAGCCGTAGTCGTATGCAAATCGAGAACAATTACCTTTTCAGGCCGGTAAGTTTCGATTTCCTTTTGGATAACAGCAATGAGTTGCTTTAATTCCTGTTCTTCAAAATTGAGCGTTTCTTCGGGAGAATTTTTCACTTTTTCGACCATTTCCCGACGCCACATCCGGTTGAGATCCTGTTCATGATACCTCACATTGGACTTGATAGCTTTGAGGTTGCCCCTCAACCCAACCATCCGGCCATGGAAGGTGAAATCCGGATTGACCAGGGGCTCTCGATCCAATAGTTTAAACACTATCTCCAGAGCCTGAATCCCGGCAGGTTCATTGCCATGCATTCCTCCAAAACAAATCAACAGCGGACCTCGTTCTTTCCCAGTATATTCCCCAATATAACGTTCCATAAAAATCAAGTCGTTCAGCTTCCCGAAAGGGTGATTTCGGGCGAAACGCAAGATAATTTCTTCTGAACATTTTTTTACATTTTATAAACGAAAAATATCCCTTTGGCCAGCACATTACATTGAAAAAGCCTGGCAGGTTTAACTGCCAGGCTGGAGGAGGATAAGGGGTTATACATCATTGCGGGATTTAGTCATTCTTACGGACAATGGTTAATCATGCTTATCCATATCCGCAATTAATCCACTAAATAACATCATTAAGAGCACGTTTTTGGTCAGTTTGAAAACCGATTATTCCTTAACTATTTTTCCGGAATTGATCAATTGACCATTGATATTGAGTTTATAATAATACAATCCGGAGCTCAGCCGGACACTGTTTAGTTTTACCTGTTTTCCTTCAAATGGCTTACTTTGAACCAATTGCCCAAGTCTGTTGAATAACTGTAATTCGCCATGTTCAATATCAACTCCTTCAAGGTAAAAAGTAGTTTCCTCCTGGTATGGATTCGGGTAAACAATGACCTCTACGTCTGGCAATAAAACTTCTCCGGTATTTACAATAATAAAATGTTGGCCAATAGTATGCATTACCTCATTCGTCATAACTACCGGATTGGCATCAAAATAAATACCGGCCCGGTTCAGAATGATCGTGCCGTCAGGATTTTCAGGCAATTGGTTGATTTTGAACTTGACAAACCCGTGGGAAGCCGGCTCGTTGGTAGTACTGTCTGGCAAAACGATGTCTTCAAAGGAAAACTTCAACACATTGCCATCCACCAATTCTGCTCTGTATGGGTGGCTCGACACCCCCGTTTGAAGGGTGGACGGATCGAGGTATTCCGATAAGGTATCCAGTAAGACTACTTTAAATGCAGGAGCCGTTCCTGTATTCTGGAACCTTATCATGTACTCCAATTCAGTATTGGCATCTATGAAATTAGCGTTGCCGTAACCCGTTGGAAATGCCTGCTTATCATTTGGGTCAAAGGAGCTGACATTAGGCTGACAATCAACAGATACAAAGCCGGGCTCATCATTAAAATCAAAAATATTTACCAGGCCAGTCATATCCAATCCTCCGCAACCTTCAATGGCCACGGCATTCGGACTATACCCTGTGAATCCGGGTTCCTGCTCTGCTTCAAGCCGCCAGGTTGATCCATTTGCCGGGAAGTCAATCTGAATATCCATACCTGCATCCAGCTGGAACGGTGCCGAACTGAACATCACCACATCTTCCACTACGATATAATTTCTCTCTACGGGCATATTGGCAGTTCCCACATTTTCAATTACCATATGCACTCCCTCATCGTCACAAAAACCACTGACCTCAACAATGGCCCCCGACCAGATATCATCCGGTTCTTCACATGGGTCATCCGGAAAAATGTGGGCCTCTGTGCAGTGGGTCAGTCCCAACTCCGCTTCGCAGCTGACAAATACCTCCATGATGAAACTTCCACAGCCCAATGGAGCTATAGTACCAACATCAAACCGGTACAAGTTGTCCTCTATGTTAATGCCGGGAATGCTGCTGCCTGTTAACTCCAACCATTCATCCAGTGCAACTTCAATATAAACATCATCCACTTCAGAAAGACTGTTATTACAATAAAAGACCTGGTATTGATTTTCAAAACAATGCCTTAAAGCGCTAGTACCAATATCAACTGCCAGCAACGAACAGTATGGGTCTTCCTGCTCAAAACCAAAACCAAAATCATGTTCGAATTCTGCAGTGGTCCCCGGAGGTACATCATAAGTTACCGTCATTTCACAATCCAACCCGGAACCAGGCGTATTCAGGACGCCCAACTCGTACATGGTTGGCTGCAAGTGATAAAAAGTATCCGTAACCTCGTAATATCCCAGAACATCTGTTTCGGTGATGTAAACTGTACCGGATTGTAAATTTTTCAGGTAAACTGCTCGTCCTGCAATGCCTTCTTCTCCGGCATCCATATTACAATTCGACAATGTATCGGCAAAAACATATCCCGTAACCTTCATTAAGGTTGGAGTAGTGCTGTAGTACAATATACTTTCGCAATAATCCCAGTTGCCCGACTCATCCCCTACCCAAACCGTAACGGGATATGCCCCGGTCGGCAGATCATTGAGAGAAAGATAATCATCCGTTGCCGGATCATTTTCCTCAAAATCGGTTGAAAATTCAATGGTATAGGACAGGTTTTCAGAAAGGGTACAATTATCCACTGCATCAGTAGCTAAATCTTCCGCCCAGAGCTTGGGATCAGGGAGATTATTCTGATTGAGATAAGATATGGAATTTGGACAATCAAACTGCGGAGCAACATCATCTTCTGAGCATCCCCAATCAACATTAACCGTTGAAAAACAAAAGTTCTGATTGCCTGCTTCATCAGTTACCACCAATACGATATCAAATTGAGCAGCTTCATTTGTTAAAACCAATTCTTCCGTTGTAGGAGGATTATACTGATCAAACTCTCCTAAAAACCCTATGGCAAGGGTTACATCACTGCAATTATCATAACTGCCATTATCAATTTCATCCGCCAAAATCAGGAATTCATTGGATTCAGGCACCTCAAAAGTCAGTTGATCCTCACAAATAGCTGTGGGCGTAATAGCGTCCTCTTCACATGTTGCTACACTTAAAGTTGCAGAGCAGTAATCCCAGTTCCCGGACTCATCTCCAACCCACATATGGACCACCTGAGTTTCAGGGTCGGCTTCCGTAATGGTTATGAATGGCGTTTCAGGAGGTGTTCCCGTAAAATCACTTTCCCTTTGGATACGAAAGATCAGGTTTTCCTGGACAGTACAATTATCAAAGGAAGCTACATCATAATCTACACCCCAGACATCTATTGAAAAACCGGGGATCTGACCATTCAGCTGCAGGCCTGACAGGCAATAAGGTGTGGGCGGTGTTTCATCGTTTTCACAATTTCCCCAGTTCACTTGCACGGTGGTCCAACAGGCATTTTCGTTGCCTGATTCATCCTGAACAGATAACACAACCGTATAATTACTCTGAGAATTATCTAAAGTAAGGGTGGAGGCTGTAGGCGGGTTTTCCTGGTCATAATTTTCACTGAGCGCAAGTGCCATTGTCACCTCGGAGCAATTATCATAACTTCCCTCATCTACGTCACTTACATCAATTTGAGTTTGGGTTCCGGACTCATTGATAATGATTTGGTCTTCGCAGATAGCAATAGGTTCCACCATATCTGAGTCACAGGAAATTTCGATAGTAGTATAACAATAATCCCAATTACCGGACTCATCTCCGGCCCAAACAACGACTTCGACTAACTGAGGTCCCGTGACAAAAGAAAGAGATTGGGTGTTTGGGACATTATCATCAAAGTTTTCTGAAAGCTGAATTCTGAATTGGAGATTTTCTGTTTCGGTGCAATTATCAAAGGTACCTCCGTCCAGATCAGTTCCCCATATCTGTAGAATCGGGCTTCCTTCCTGAAAATCCGCCTGCAATCCGACAATGCAGTAAATGGTTGGAGCTTCGGAATCCGGATCACAATTCTGAGCTTTGAGGTTCAGATTTGCAAGAATGAATAAGAAGCAAAAAACGAATGCTCTGCTGTATGATTTTTTAAATAGCTTGTTCACGATTATACTTTTTTGGTGTAACGTTTTTTCCATTAAAATGGATTTTTGGTTCTAGAATTTGGATTATGATCATCATCACGTTACAAATATGTTCAAACTAATGGCATAGCACAAAAACAGTTTATAACAATTGTAGACCATTAAATTGACAAATTAATCAATTAAAGCATATATTTATTGACATATAAAATTTCATTGTAGAAATAATATCTACAAAATCACAAATATGGAAGGTGAAAAATTATCCAAAATCCTCGCTCAATTCAATAAACAGGAAGCTTTAAGGTTAAAAAAGTTTCTTCGATCCCCTTTTTTCAACCAACGGGATGATGTAATCATGTTATTTGACTTATTGATAAAGAATCCCGGAATCCGGGGAGGTGAATTGTATTCCAGCCTTTTCCCCAACACCCCTTACGACGATCAAAAACTCAGGCTTGTAAAAAGTTATTTGTTCCGGTTAATAGAAAAATATTTAGCCGTTCGTGAATTTTCTGATGATGACATCGCACGACAATATTACCTCACAATTGCTTATCGAAAAAGAGGTCTGGGGGATTATTTCAAAAAAGCCTTTAAGAAAGCCCGGAACCTGCTCGATAACCAGCCGGAACGTAACTCGAGATTTTTTGAATACAATTACCGGTTACATTGGGAAGAACATTTGCTGACGTCCAAAGACTCTCCAAGTGACATTAAGAACCTGGTGGATCTTTCTGAAACGCTTGACCTCAGTTATATCACCCAAAAGCTCAAAAACATGTGCCTGATTGCGGCCCATCAAAGTATTTATCATTCTGAAATAGAACCTGGTCTTTCTGATGAAGTATTGGAATATGTCCAAAAAAGTAACCTATTGGAAATCCCGGCAGTAGCCATTTATTTATTTGGCTACCAGATGTTCGATGATAAAAAAGCAGAAGGCGCTTTCCAGCAATTTAAATCCCTCGTTCTGGAACATGGCACAGCTTTTCCCGGAGAAGAGATCCGGGACCTTTACCTGATGGCCATCAACTATTGTGTGCGTCAACTAAACGACGGAAACGAAGCCTATGCCAGGGAGGCCTTTGAATTGTATCAGGAGGGACTCAAAAAAGAATTTCTATTGGACAACGGACAATTATCCAGATTCACCTACCACAATATCGTGGCCATCGGATTAAAGATCGGAGAGTATAATTGGGTGGATTTTTTCATCCATACATTCAAAAATGGCCTTCAAAGAAAATACAGGGACAGCTCCTTCAGCTTTAGTTCGGCCCAACTGGAATTCAGCCGAAAAAAGTATGGAGCGGTACTGGAACTACTGCAAAGAGCGAACTACCGGGACCTGTTGCTGAACTTGAGAGCCAAAACCCTTTTGTTGAAAACCTATTATGAATTACAGGAAAATGACCTCCTTAGTGCACACCTGGACGCCATGACCAACTACATCAGGAGAAAGCGGATCATGGGTTACCACAAAACCAATTACCAAAACATCATTCGATATACGCGAAAGGTCCTCAATGTGAACCCATATGATAAAAAGGCTAAAAGCCAATTGGCTGTATTGATCGAAAAGGAAGAGGTTCTAACGGAAAGAAACTGGTTGTTGGAGCGGCTGGAGGTATAAGTTAAGCAATACTATTTTTTTGAAAAATAGTATTGCTTGAAAAGCACAATGCTGTTTAACTTATCAAGCTACTTGATTTTGTTTCAAGAATAATCAAATCATCACTCATCACTCATCACACTGCACTTTGCACTTCTCACCTACTCCGTAACTTCAAAAGTCATATCCAACCGGCTGGGTTGATCAAACGGGGTAATCTGACCAAAGTCCAAGAACAAAACTACTTCAATTCTGAAATACTCACCGGACATCAGGTCTTTCACATTTTGCAACCCCGGCTGCAGGTCAATATCGTCATCAGCCCTTCCGTTGAGTTCTTCTATATAAAACACCCCGTCGACCTGAGCAGTACAATCCGACTGAATACTTTGACAAACACGAACCTCGACTTCCTGGATATAATAATATTCGGTGCCATCAAATGAAGTAATTCTGGCATTCAAAGGAAAGATCCCTCCAATGGTAGCGGGGTCAGCCCCACTTTGATCCAAAAAGGATTCAAAATTGGTCTTGAGTTCCGGAAATTCAAAGATTAAGGCCTGGGATCCATTAAAACCAGCAGGAATATCAAATTCGAGGTTTTGATAAGACAATTCAAAAATGCGAACCCTTTTATCCTTTTGGCAAGAAGAGGTGAGAAGTAACAACAATAACCCAAGTAACCCTAAATGCTTAATGGCAGACATCTTCAAAAAATTGAATAGTTAACGGAAAATCTGGCGTCGGTTTTCTCATCCTAAAAACTGAAAGCAGCCTTATTTATTGCCCCAAATGGCACTTATCACTTTTGAAGGACCACCTTACTGGTAACTACGAATGACTCCGCTTCCAGATGAAGGAAATAGAGACCATCGGCTATTTGTCCCAAATTCAGATCAAGGCGGTTAATTCCTGCCTGTAAATTTCCGGCATTTAGATCAAGAAGGCATTGCCCATTGAGGTCAAAAACCTTCAAATTCACAGCTTCGACGGGATTGTCAATTTCTAGTTCAATATTCAGTTGTCCTCCGGAAGGCTGTGGCCAGACATTTACTTTCCTTGCTGAAACGGTAAGCACCTCAGTAGAAGTAATAGATTCATCAATAGATTCAAAAATGTAAAACCCGGTCTGCATATCCGATACGAGAAAATTGCCGGAGTCGAGGTAAGGAAAAACACCCCAGGCTCCGTGAAAACCACTCTGATCAGGTCCTAGATAAGTATCATAAAAGTAAACCCGCTCCGGATTTTCAGGATCTGAAATATCATAAACCTGAACGCCGTCGTAATAATAGGAAATGTACAAGTAATCTCCTCTGACCAATACATTGTGGGCTATAGAAGACGGCGCCTCAGCCTCCGCATCAAAAGTATTAACTACATACATATCGTTATAATCTTCAACATTCACCACCTTAACATCCATGCCATGAGTTTCATCCGCGAGGTAATAATACGGCAACGTCTCATGCATCCATCCGGCATGATTATAACCTTGTTGTTCGTATATGGTCATATTACCCAGTAACTGAGGAGCTTCAAGATCAGTAAAGTCTACAGCCCACAAACCGTTTTGGCCACAATTCAGCAAAGCAATATTGTCCCTCACGTACAGGTCGTGGGCATAAGGAATATCCAAATCTTCATTGGGAAAAGAAGCCAGCAGCGTTGGGTTTTCAGGCTGCTCAATGGAAATAACCTTAACCCCCGCCCCCCCGGTAGCATATAACCTTGCAGCTGTAGAGTCAATAAAAATATTGTGGGCTCTTTTGAAAAATTCGTCATCATCATAAACAACAAAAGCTGTATCCGGCAATTGAGTCATATCTATAACCTGCAGGGAACTCTGACCTTCATCGGCAACGGTATACAGGTATCCGTTAAAATCATGATAATCTCTGTGAATAATATTGGCACCAGCCACCTTACCCTGCACATAGGCACTTTCCACCTCGTAACTGTTCAATGGGTCAGTAACATCAATAAAGTGCACACCTTCGGTAGAGCCAATTATCCCAAATTCATGGCCATTGATACTCACTCCCCAGATTTCATTGTATCGTCCACCCGGCCAGTTGTTGACGATTAGTGTGGTATCATTCCAGTTGTATAACAAATTGGCTTCCTCAGCCTGGGCTGTGAGTAAAAAAGGTGCACAGAATAAAAGTAAGGTAATGGTAAGTTGCTTCATCAGTTGTATTAATTGATCCGAGTTTCGGGTAAATAGTTTGTCAGATTATTATTATAAATCGAACACGAAATTAGCAGAATATGGAAAAAATAAAAAAAGCAGTAGGCATCCTGACTGTTAAACGACAGAATAAGGAGATATTTTCAAGTCAAACGGTCTCTCAGATCATTTTCTAAACACGGTTCCTGCACATTCTTAAAAGAAGCATTTTGTTGAAACAATTAGTAACTTAATATGGCAAAACAAGAGGAACAGTTAAGAACAAATCTTTTTTTAGATCAAAACAAGTTAAAAGTTTGGTAAGGAATTATTTCTTTACAACAAAATATTCCTACTTTTAATCCTGAGGGGAAAAACCTGGGCGGACAGGTAATAAAAATTAATTAAAACAACAAAAAACTCATGGGCGAACAAAGAGTCAAAACGGTCAATGAAGAGGAGGTAATGCAGGAATTTGTAAGGAACCTGCTTCGGGACATGGAGGCGCTGGAATACATGTTGGAAAATGATTGGTTTGAAGAAGACACCATCAGGATAGGGGCGGAACAGGAGATGTGTTTGGTCTATTCCGATACGTTCAAACCAGCTCCTATTGCCATGGAGGCTCTGGAAAAGATGAAAAATTATAAATGGGTCGAAACAGAGTTGGCCAAATTCAACCTGGAAACCAACTTAAAGCCCCATGAATTCAAGGGTAAATGCCTGAGCAAAGTCGAAAAAGAACTCACTACCAATCTGGACAAGATCAGGAAAAAGGTGGCTCCTATGAATGCAGACATCATTTTAACGGGCATTTTGGCCACCCTGCACAAGAGAGACCTTCAATATGACAATCTCACTCCACTTCCACGATATCGTGCCCTGATGGACGCAATAAAAGATCAACTGATTGCGGACCAATTTGAGTTGAGAGTAACCGGTATTGATGAAATTTTGGTAAAGCACAATACGCCGATGCTTGAAGCCTGTAACACTAGTTTTCAGGTGCATTTGCAGGTCACACCAAAGACTTTTGTCAAAATGCACAATATTGCCCAGGCACTCGCCGCCCCTGTCATGGCCATCGGTGCCAATTCACCGATCGTATTTGGCAAACGTGTCTGGCATGAATCCAGGATCGCCCTTTTCCAGCAAGCTATAGATGTACGGACGACCCACGACCATATGCGGGAACGCAGCCCGCGGGTGAGCTTCGGAAGAAAATGGATGGAAGAATCTGTACTTGAAATCTACAAAGAAGATATCGCAAGATTCAGGGTATTGCTGGCAGCAGAAATGCACGAAGACGCTCTGGAATTGGTCAAAAAGAAAAAAACACCAAAACTGAGAGCACTTCAGGTACACAATTCGACAGTTTACCGGTGGAACAGGCCTTGTTACGGAGTTAGTGAAAACGGAATGCCACACCTCAGGATCGAAGCCAGGGTATTACCTGCAGGACCGACTATTCTGGATGAAGTTGCCAATGCCGCATTTTGGCTGGGAGCCATGGTCGGAATTGCGAACGAATATGAAGACATTACCAAATTAATCGAATGGGAAAACGTCCGGGACAATTTCGCCAAAGCAGCCAGATTCGGTATAGACACCAAATTCACCTGGTTCAATGATAAAAAGATCAGTGCCTGCGATCTGGTCAATGAATTACTGCCAATCGCGCGCCGTGGACTTGAAAGTAAAAATGTAGCTCAGGAGGATATTGACAGGTACCTCGGTGTAATTGAAGAAAGGGCTAATGAACAAATGAATGGCGCCCGCTGGCAACTGAGGGCTTACACCAAATTAATAAAAGAAGTCGAACGAGACGAGGCACTGACTATCCTTACAGCGGCCATCATCAAAAATCAAAAAGTTGGAAACCCGGTCCATACCTGGCCATTACCCCAAAAAGACGACCTGGACATTTACAGGCCCGCTGTACTTAAGGTTGAAGAGTTTATGATCACTGACCTTTTTACGGTTCAACAGGATGATTTGATCGAAATGGTAGCAGAACTTATGGACTGGAAAAAAGTCAGACACATGCCTGTGGAGGACCCTAAAGGCAAACTGGTAGGACTGATAACTTCCAGGACATTGCTCAGGCATTTTACCAAACAATGCCTGAGAGGTATAAAGGATACCAAAACAGCCGGGGAAATCATGCAACGAAGTCCGATTACCATATCGCCAGACGCCTCCATTGTTGAGGCTATGCACAAGATGAGGGATAACCGCATTGGTTGCCTTCCCGTAGTTAAAAACGGAGAGCTGATCGGAATAATAACCGAAATGGATTTCCTCAGAATATCAGGAAGGTTAATTGAACGTCAGCAACAGAGGATGAAGAGCAAACAATAGGTAATTGATCTTCTGGTCTAATATTATTTATACTGTCAACTTTTGCGTAAGTTGGCCTTTGAATTTCATTTTTTTTAGGTAAAAAAATTCTGATGCCAGGATTAAAAAAAAGACTCATTCCAGTCACCGCAATACTTCTTTTATTAGGAATTTTAAGCTATAGTTGTTCCGGAGAGCAGAAAGAGCCACCCGTCCCGGCGGAAAAAATGACGACGCAGGATGGCTTAAATCCTGTAAACAAAACAAGGGACTACACACTTTATGCTGATTTCAAGGAAGGCAAGGTCGTTGGATGGGAAGTCCACGACAAAGAAGGCAATCCTCTTAAAGTTGCCTATGAAAAAGGAACCATTAATGATGCAGGACTTGTCAAATGTCAGGTTTGCATTACTCAAAAAAAAGAGGATGAAGAAGATTCCCGAAAATGCTGGGAAATTCCTTGTGATACTATGCCGGAGGAATAGGAGTATCCTTACTCCGGGGCTGTCCCGCAATTAGATTTCGCGCAGATTACGCTTATTTTCGAAGAAAATTTTCATATCAATAATATATTCCAGAGTAATCTGCGCGAAATAAATCTTAAGGACATATTTACCAACAGCCCGTCGCCCTACTTATTCTGATCCTGCTCGATCACTGTCGCAATCTGATTTATCTTCAGGTTTTTTCCAATTATCGTTCTGTCAGGATTTAAAACATAGACTTCAGGAGTATTATCCACGTAATACTTTCCGTAAATCGACCTGTTGGTTGGGTCGAAAACGTGTGTTCCCGGCAAACCGGAAGACTTGATAAAACTCCTCCAGGCAGCTTCCTCCGTATCCAGGGCTATGGTAAATACATCCACTCCTTTGTTTTTCCACTCCCTATAGAATTTAACAAGTTCAGGCGCTTCTTCCTGACAATGGTCACAATCGGGATTAAACATGAAGACCACAATGTATGGGGCCGTCATTTCATAGATCGACTTCACCTGCCCATTAATATCTTTTGTTTGTACATCCGGCCCTTTTTTACCGAGCAGGCTACCGGCCATTTCTCCTGCACGTTGCTGAAGCGCATTGATTTCAACCTCCTCAGACCAAAAGGCTCTTTCTTTGGTAAAATAATTTTGAACCATAAAAACATAGACCGCTTCCGGATCCATCAAGGTAGTCTTAGTAGGCTCATATTTTAAAGTGATCGAATTGGCGAAATATTTGAAGTACTCCGGATAATCGAGCACCTGATCCACTAGAAACTTTGCTGATTTTATAATGGAATCCTGGTTTTGAACGGTTATTTCACTGATGTACCGGTTCAGCTTATTGGCGATCACGGGTGTGTACAACAATCGTTCGTCACTGAAATCGACGTCCTTCCAAAATTCGTTTCGGTACAAATAGACCTGAAGTGCATTATTCACAGTTCCATCAGGATTCCTGACGTCCTGTACTTGAGGATTTTGACCTGCCTTTTTAAATACGGTAAAAAAGCTTTGGGGATGTTCTTTATAAATAGCGTCCAGATGTTTTTTGCGTTCCGCGAGCAGTTGGTTTTCCTGGTTTTTCAACGCCTGGTATTGCGGACTTCCTTCAGCCACAGTTTTTAGTTGTTGGGCAATGCTGTTGAATTGAGGTTGCTGTGCAAATTGAAAATTCAGATTTTGATACAACAAATCATTATCCACACTTCCGGAAACAGCAATGGAAGGGTAAACCGATCCTGTTTTGGTTTTAATGGAAAAGGTCTGATCCTGATCAATCAGCAATTGTATGGTCTCATTGGTAGGTAACCAGGCCATATAAAACCCCGGAGGATAGGGTTCCTCTCTTGAATATACCATTTTACCCGTTGCATCGATCCGGGCTGAATCTATTCTGTACTGTTGATCTGTGAAAATACCGATAAGGTATGATTGGCCGGCGGCGAGTCCTTCCACCTGAATCTCAATATTTGGGGACTCCGGTTGACCTTTCGAATCTGTGGTTGCAGCGGCGTCATTCACAGAGGAGCCGCAAGCCAGGAAAAAGAATGCTAAAGAAGTAATTATTAAATATCGCATGATGTTTTTTTTGATCTTCAAATTTAAAAATTCCTTTACAAGGTCAAATCACAAATAAAAGTTTTTCATAAAAAAAGAAGAGCCTGAAAACCAGGCTCTTCCATTTTTATAATATATAAAAAAATTCACTTGCTTATTTACTCAAAATAAACCGGACGTTATACCAATCTTCTCCGGCCTTTAAGCTCACATGATACATGCCCGATGTATATCTGTCAGCAGACAGGTCAATGGAAACAATGCCCACCGCTAATTTACCGAGCGGTTTACGCATCACCTGTTTGCCAAAGGCATCGTACAGGTACAATTCAACCTCCTGACCAAGTAGATCAGCAACAGTAATATTGACAATTCCGGAAGCTGGGTTCGGATAAACATTTAAGCCAATATCAGGATCCTTCACAAACACCTCCCTGATATCGTCAGCGGCTTCTTTACCCTCCGACTGTGCCAGCGGTATTCCTCCTCCATCTGCGGATGGCAGGTAGCTACAGTTCAGGTTCCAGTTCCAGATAACATTATGATCTGAGCCTATTCTGTCATTACTGATAAAAATACCCGTCATGTAAGTCGTAAGGGTTGCCCCCGAATCATTCACATCAAGGCCTTCAGGAGCATAAATATTGGCTGTCACAACTGACCCCTGATTTATGGAAACCTTATCCTGAACGTAAATCACACAGGTATGTTCATCCGGATTGATCGTATTGGTCTCTCCTATGGTCATCCTTCGCTTGATCATTAAGTCTGACGGTTGATTGAAAATGATCGTTGCATCTTTTTTAGTCGTCAGATTCTGGAAATACATCGAAGCATTATCAATGATCAAGGTAGCTCCAGATTCAACGGTCACCCATCCATAGTTGCTTCCTGATAATGTCATGGTAGTATTGGCCGGAACCACCACATTATTCAGGTCGTTAAACGAATTACCCTGGAATGGCGGAAACGGAAGATCAAAATCAGCATCGATCAATTCATTCACATAACTACTGCCATCGATCATGACGTTGGCGAGATTCGCCTTGAAGAAAGTATAGATATTGGAATTCAAACCTATTTCTCCCTCATCGGCATCTTCTATTCCTACTCCACCTCCGAGCACATCCGAAGCAAACATCTCAAATTCCTCTCCGGAAATGATGGTATATGCTGAGAAGAGCGAAGAAATGTCCTCGTCCACAACCGTTGATACCACTGTACTACAATTCAGTGCATCAGTAACCGTAACCGTATATTCCCCATTTGCCGGAGCTATCACAACCGGATCGCCTGGCAAACCATCCGACCATTCAAAGGTCAGCGGATAGGTCAGATCATCCGGATTGAGTACGTTGGCCGTCAATACCTGGATACCCTGGCACCACAACGGTACATCTTCCTGAGAGATCTCAACATCAGGCACCGGATTGATCGTGATCACAAAACTACAGGAAACGGATAAGCCCGCTTCATCAAAGAAGGTATAGGTAACCGTGTAAGTTCCCACTCCAAAGTAATCTCCCGGATCGTAATTACTGACGGTTGAAACAACCTCACAATTATCCGTTGCCGTCGGAGGTGTCCAGAATACATTCTGTGCTCCACAGAGGGTAATATTCTCCGGACAAGGGGTATCAATCATCGGAGCTTCGGTATCATTGACCGTGATCACGAAAGTACAGACATCACTGTTTTCACTTCCGTCAAAGACAGTACAAGTGACCAAATGGGTGCCTACCGGGAAGAAATCACCGGATTCGACAACTGTCAGCAATTCGTTTCCTCCAGGTGGAGGCGTTTCAACACAGAATTGGATTTTGTCAGAAAATCCAAATATCCCTCCTGAAGCGATCAGGTTTCCATAACTTGACAGGGTATAGGATCCAAACCCATAATCACAACACATACCGTCTCCCTGAGCATCTTTCATCACTAACTGGTATTGCCCATCAGGAAGATTAAAAGTCAGATCAAGTATGGAACCATCCGGCTGGTTAACATATGGCCCACCGGAGGCAACCACACTTTCATTCTCATCCAGAATCGACCAGGAAGTTTCTTCAGGGTAATTATCAAAAACAATAGTCAGATCTACTTCATTCCAGGCACAATCTCCGGAAGGTCCGCTTCCTCCAATCGTACAGGTTATGGTGGTCTCATCACAATTATCGGTTGCCGTAACCAGGAATTCCACGCTGGCACCACAAAGTCCCTGATCTGTGCCCATGGTGATGTCTCCCGGGCAGGTAATTACCGGATCAATATTATCCTCAACCGTCACTGTGGCCGTACACGTCGCCGGATTGTTGTTATTATCGGTCACTGTCAACGTGACTGTGTTTTCACCAAGATTTGAACAATCAAAACTAGATGGTGACACACTCAAACTGGCTACACCACAAGCATCATTCGAACCATTGTCAATATCCGCTGCCGTGATCGAGCCGGATCCATTATCATCCAGCTGAACGGTTGCATTTTGACAAATCGCTATTGGTGCAACATTATCCTGAACCATCACCGTTGCCGTACAGGTCGATACCTGGTTATTATTATCTGTTACCGTCAGCGTCACGGTATTACCTCCTACATTACCACAAGAGAAGGTTGATGGCATCACACTCAAGCTTGCAATACCACAGGCATCGTTCGAGCCACCATCCACATCTGCTGCGGTGACTGATCCGTTACCATTGGCATCCAATTGTACCGTAGCGTTTTGACAAACTGCATTTGGAACTACTTTGTCCACAACTGACACGGTTGCCGTACAGGTCGACACCTGGTTGTTATTATCCGTTACCGTCAAGGTTACAGTATTACCTCCTACTTCATCACAAGTAAAAGTGGAAGGTGACACGCTCAAATTTGCAATACCACAAGCATCGCTCGAACCGCCGTCAACATCTGCTGCGGTGATCGAACCATTGCCATTGGCATCCAATTGTACGGTTGCATTTTGACAAACGGCACCTGGAGCTACATTGTCCTGGACGGTAACCGTTGCCGTACAAGTTGACACCTGGTTGTTGTTATCTGTTACTGTCAACGTCACCGTGTTACCACCAACATTCCCACAGTCAAAGGTGGATTGGGAAACACTCAAGTTTGCCACACCGCAAGCATCGCTCGATCCGCCGTCAACATCTGCCGTGGTAATCGAGCCATTACCATTAGCATCCAGTTGAACGGTTGTGTTTTGGCAAACAGCCGTTGGTGCCACATTATCCTGAACAGTCACAGTCGCTGTACAGGTCGATACCTGGTTGTTGTTATCCGTTACCGTCAACGTCACGGTATTCGCTCCAACATTTGCACAGCCGAAAGCAGATGGTTGTACGTTCAAACTCTTTATGCCACAGGCATCATTCGAGCCGCCATCTACATCTGCGGCAGTGATCGAACCGTTGCCATTGGCATCTAGTTGAACAGTAGTGTTTTGGCAAACAGCATTTGGTGCTATGTTGTCTACAACCATTACCATTGCCTGACAGGTAGATGGATTTCCATTATTGTCTACGGCTGTTAAGGTTAAAGTAACGGCATTCATACCTACATTTGAACAATCAAACGTTGAAGGACTAACCGTTAAATTGGCTAATCCGCAGGCATCCATCGAGCCGCCATCTACATCCGATGCCACGATCGAAGCATTTCCTGTATTATCCAGATATACGGTGATGTCCTGACATACAGCCGTCGGTGAAACATTATCTTCCACGGTCACTGTTGCCGTACAGGTCGACACTAAACTGTTATTGTCCGTCACTGTCAGGGTCACGGTATTGGCTCCTACATCGCTACAATTGAAGCTCGATGGTGAAACACTCAAACTCGCTATGCCACAGGCATCACTCGAACCGCCATCCACATCGGCTGCTGTGATCGAACCGTTACCGTTTGCATCCAACTGGACAGTGGCGCTTTGACAGACTGCATTCGGCGCTACATTGTCAACTACGGTTACATTCGCCGTACAGGTAGATACCTGATTATTATTATCCGTGACTGTCAGGGTAACTGTATTCGAACCTACATTAGCACAGCCAAATGAATTTGGCATAACGCTCAGACTTGCAATGCCACAGGCATCACTCGAACCGCCATCCACATCGGCTGCTATGATCGATCCATTGCCATTCGCATCCAATTGGACAGTGGCGCTTTGGCAGACTGCATTTGGTGCTACATTGTCGACTACGGTTACATTCGCCGTACAGGTGGATACCTGATTATTGTTGTCTGTTACTGTCAAAGTAACGGTATTGGAACCAACATTAGCACAGCCGAATGAATTCGGCGATACGCTCAGACTTGCAATGCCGCACGCATCATTCGAGCCGCCATCCACATCTGCTGCTGTGATCGATCCATTGCCGTTGGCATCCAATTGAACGGTTGTGTTCTGGCAAACTGCATTTGGTGCCTCATTGTCCTGAACGGTCACATTAAAGGTACACTGATCTGAGCCTACCGGATTAGTGGCTGTTGCAGTTACAGTTGTCGTACCTACCGGAAAAGTACTTCCCGGCTGAGGAGAATAACTAATTGTTGAGGGCGGAATACCTGTATTTTCGGTAGCAGCAAATGAGACCACTGCATTACATTGTCCGGCATCCGTATCAACTGTCATATCTGCAGGGCATTGAATATCCGGAGCGACTCCGGTTATGGTAACCGTAAAGGAACAGCTGGCCGTCAGCCCTCCCTGGTCTGTAACTACAAATGTGTTAGTCGTAGAACCAATAGGGAACGTAGCACTACTGGCTAATCCACCTGTCTGATTTGTCGTAGGAGTACAATTATCAGTACCTACAGGAGTAGTGTAATTTACTACGGCTCCCGAAGCACTTGTCGCAGTAGTTGAAATATTAGCCGGACAGGTTATTGCCGGCGAGATATTATCTTCAACGATAACCGAAGCGGAACAACTTGATGAATTACCATTATTATCGGTTACTGTCAGGGTTACCTGAGGCAAACCACTATTCAGGGTTTGTCCGGTGTTTGCCGATCCGGCAGTATTGGCCATAGGGGTTGCCCAAATGAAATCGGAGTACTGTTTACCTGTACCTTGCAATTGAAGAGAGTACCCTTCAGGAGTAGAACCAGGTTCAGAAACACCTATATCGGTGGAAGTCATTCCATTTGCAGGTCCTTCGGATGCAGTAGTGGTTCCTTCATAACTAAGGAATTGTACCACATTATTCATATCATCAACAAGTGCAAATCCATCATTTGATCCATTTTGGATTCCAGAAATATTGACGGTATAAATAGTAAAGTCACCGGAGCTGGCTACTGTTGCACCCGATAAATTTGAATTCCCATAATTAGTTCCTGATTGATTGTATAAGGCGATAGACCACCCTGAGACATCTCCTGTTGCTACCACTTCAATAAATTCATTAGCATCAGCTCCTGAATCATCATAATGGAATTCATTGATCCATGCATCTAATGGAAATGGAGCATAATCTGCACATCCCCAACTGGATTGACTCAATGAATAGCCCTGAATGCCACAAGCATCATTAGAACCATTATTAATATCTGAAACAGCCAGCGTTCCTGTACCATTGGCATCCAACTGTACCGTGGCATTCTGGCAAATGGTATTTGGTAGCGTTATATCCTGTATTGTTATCGTCAGAGAGCAGGATGCACTTAATCCATTATTGTCAGTTACGGTTAATGTCGCAGCATTTGGACCTACATCCGAGCAATCAAAACTATTCGGTGACAAGGTCATGCTGGCTATGCCACATGCGTCATTTGATCCATTATCAGCTGCACTTGCAGGGACTACTGCGGTACCATTTGGAGTCAATGCATACCAAAGTTGTTGACAAATGGCTGTTGGAGGCACATTATCGATCACCGTAACGGTAAAGCTACACTGATCCATATTGCCAGCATCATCGGTGGCTTTCCAGGTTTCGGTGGTAGTGCCTACCGGGAAGGTAGCTCCTATACCCAATCCGGAAGCCAGCATGGTTGGAATAGTTCCTCCATCAAACTCTATGGCAAATAGAGCTGTTGCGTATGGGAGCCAGTCATTCCAGTCAGGATTGGTACCCGACCAATTGATTACCGCCCAATCTTCACTTCCTCCATAATTATTTGGTTCACCTGGTGCCCAGTTGGTATACACCACCGGTTCCCCGGTCACCCATTCCCAGGTACCTTCTTGATCACGGTCAGTATGACCGATCCAGATCCTGCCCGGGTTGAAGTTGGAAACATATGTATTCTCAGCCGCGCTATTTATGGTAACGAGGTGTCCGCCACTGGCAATGGCCTGAGCATGTGCATCTTCAGGAGTGGTTGGGGAATTAGAAAGGAAATAAGTATGTCCCTGGAAGGTTCCCATATAGGTAAATCCTGGTAAGCTTGTAGGCAAATTACCCGTTCCGCAATTATCCGTAGCCGATGGCTGATCGTAATTGACCACAGCACCACAAACACCAGGATCGGCATTAACGGTAATATCAAACGGGCAGGTAATATTTGGTACTGAAACATCTACAACAGTTATGGTTGCCGTACAATTATCTGTCGCTCCATGCACATCCTGAACGGTAAGCGTCACATTGGTCGTTCCCAATGGATAAGGTCCCGGAGGGCTTATTGTTAAACTAAATGAATCCCCATCCAAATCAAAGGAACCACCATCAAAATCATTCGCTGTAGCCGTTCCCTGACAACCGGCATCTGCATTTACGGTTACATTTTGACAAACAGCTGTTGGTGCAGCGTTACAATTTCCAGCCGCATCTCCTACCGTTACCGTTGCGGAACAAGTCGATGTTAATCCTGCATTATCGGTAACCGTTAGCGTTACATTAAAAGTTGATCCAACATCATCACAATCGTAGGTTGTTGTGCCTGCGAGGCTAAACCCATTTGGATCAATTCCACAATTGTCTGTTGAATTAGCATTGACTTGTGATGGAGTAACGGAAACGGTTCCGCCCGCTCCAATATTTATAGTAAGGTTTTGGCAGTTAGCCGTTGGTGCTTCTGTGTCCTGTACCGTTAATGTTGTAGTGCAGGAATTGCTCAAGCCTGCTGCATCAAAGGCGGTCAAAGTAATCGTTGTATTGCCAGGTCCAACGACGGTTCCCGGAGCAGGGCTCTGGGTAATGTTCACCATGCCGCAATTGTCACTATAGTTTGTTCCTGTTTGAGCTGTAATATTTGCTGTAAAATGCGTATCGTCACAAGAAGCATCAAATTTCGGATCAATAGCAAAATCTATCCGGTCGCCAGCGTTTACATTAAGATTAATAGAATAGCCCGTTGTACCCAATGGAATATTCAGGTATTCATAAATCTGGCTACCATTATGAAAGATCCGCACATTTGCTCCATCTCCACAATTACCGTCACGGTCATAAAAATCCCCACTGATCTGGATAGTCCCGGTAAACGGGCTCGTCCACCTTCGGACAGCCCAGGTCAATCCTTCGAACTGCGGATGGCCGCCATTCGCATCAAGCTGAGGAAAATCCAAAATGGCCCCAACTCCGGGGTTATTCCAGACAAAACCGGTATAGTTTGGTAACTGTACAAACCCATCCGCATTAAAAGCAGCGTAACTACCATATTCCCAGTTATTATTACCCTGAATACCGGAAAAGTCAGATGAACTATTGGTAATCACTTCCCCTGGTTCTATGGTTAGGTCCGGCACGGTAGCTGAACAACCTGAAACAGCAGGCAGCGTCGGACAGGAAATCTGAGGAGCAATATTATCCACAACCGCTACAGTTGCAGTACAATTATCTGAGTCACCGTTTAAATCAGTCACTGTTAGCGTTACCGTGTTATTTCCCAGGTCAGAACAATTGAAAGAAGTTTTACTAAGAGTCATTGACTACTGATTAATTCAAAGTTATCATATTGCTGTTCATGCAAAGTGTATAGCAGTTCTTCATACTCTTGACATATCCAAGAGTGGTCATGGTAAGCATTGATATGTTGTACAACGTCTGAAAAGTTATGATTGATTTTGAAAGAATATTGTGCTTTGTTGAGCAGTTGTTTTACTTTTTTAGAAATATGCAGTTGCTCAAAGTCCAACAGAGCATATTCAAACTGTATTTCTGGTAGCAGTATGGCAATATCATTGACATCGTGCATAGCGGTACTTATAAAACCTGCTTGTGCCAGTTTAATATAAAACTCTGGCTCAAAACTATTGGAATAATAGTAGTTTAAATCCATATTTTTATAGATAAAGTTTTCAACCAGTTCTTGGTTATTGATGGCTTCTAAATCAATATAATAGATAACAACTCCTTTGTTGAAATTGTATCCATCCAAGATTAATCTTGGATAATTTTAATATGGTTTTTCTTTTCAATCAAAGAGATGAGTTGGTTGTCTTTTATAATCATTTCTCCATAGGCTTTTTGTCTGCCTTTGGAAATATATTTAAAATGAATATGCTCGTTTTGAGTAATTTCAATAAATTTATGGGGTTGTACAAAAAGTGTTCCTTGAATTAACTGATTTTTCAGTCCTTCTTGAATAATTTTAATAATATGATATTTGTCTTTTTTATATTTAACTTCTGCCTTGATATGGTTTTTTTCATAGTGTTCATTATAAAAAATAAGATATTTTTTCCCCACAAGAAGCCTGGCAATAGGATTGGTCACTTTAATGTATAAATAGTTTTCATGAACTGTTTGGATGTTTTTGATGGTACCTAGTTTAAGACCACTATAATAAATTGCATAATTTGCAAAAGCAAAAGAGCTGAACAATAGTATGATAAAAATTGCTCTCATGTATAACCTTTCAAAAGAGTATACACCCAATTAATTATACTCTTTTGGTACAGTTTAGTCAAAGATTGTGAAGTAATAGTGTGGGCATAAATAGGGGGATTGCGTTGCATATTGTAACATGAAAAAAAACAGAAAAAAAGACAATGCCTATTTTTTGGGAGTTTTTAAAATGTTGATTTAACCAATAAACAAAAATTGGCTATAATATCTCAAATTTTACAGAAAGGTATTTTATATGGCGAAGATTACAGAGAAAGATATTATTGATAGTATTGCAGATGCCTGTCAATATATCTCTTTTTACCATCCAGAAGATTTTGTAAAAGGGATGGTAACAGCGTATGAAAATGAGAAGAGTGAATCAGCAAAGAATGCTATTGGACAGATTTTAATTAACTCTAAAATGTGTGCAATGGGGCATAGACCTTTATGTCAAGATACAGGAAGTGTCAATATCTTTATTAAAGTAGGGCTCAAAGCTGATTTAGATATTTCAAGAGACTTAGAAGATATTTTAAATGAAGGTGTGGCAAAAGGGTATACAGACCCTGATAATACATTACGTTTCTCAGTGGTTGAAGACCCTGCCGGTGAGAGAAGAAATACTAAAAATAATACACCAGCAGTGATTCACTACAGTGTGGATGCCAACTCAGATAAAATTGATATTACTGTGGCAGCAAAAGGTGGGGGAAGTGAAAACAAATCAAAATTTGCTGTATTAAATCCAAGTGATTCTATTTATGACTGGGTTATGTCAAATGTTGAGCAAATGGGAGCAGGATGGTGTCCTCCTGGAATTTTGGGAATTGGTATTGGTGGAAACCCAGAAAAATCAATGCTGTTAGCAAAAGAAGCATTAATGGGGCATGTTGATATTCATGAACTTAAAGCAAGAGGTCCTCAAAATGCCTTAGAAGAGTTAAGACTGAAACTGTATGAAGACATCAACAAAATTGGTATTGGCGCACAAGGTTTAGGTGGTTTAACCACAGTTTTAGATGTTAAAATCTTAGATTATCCATGTCACGCAGCTTCTTTACCAGTTGCAATGATTCCTAACTGTGCAGCTACACGACATATTCATTTTGAATTAGATGGAAATGGTGCGGCTACATTTAACAAACCTGATTTAGATATTTGGCCAGACTTAGAATTACCAATGGATACTGTTAAAAAAGTCAACATCGAAGATTTAACCAAAGAAAATCTATCTCAATACAAATCAGGTGATACACTACTATTATCTGGAAAAATCTTAACAGCACGTGATGCTGCTCACAAAAAAATTGTTGAGTACAAAAATGCTGGTAAGTCACTTCCAAATGGAGTTGATTTAAAAGACCGATTTATCTACTATGTTGGACCAGTTGATCCAGTAAGAGATGAGGTAGTAGGACCTGCAGGACCAACCACATCTACAAGAATGGATAAATTTACCAAAGACATGATGGAAATTGGAATCATGGGTATGATTGGTAAAGCAGAGCGAAAACAACCAACCATTGATTTAATTAAAGAGTATAAATCCATGTACTTAATCGCAACAGGTGGAGCTGCTTATTTAATTTCTCAATCTATTAAAAATGCGAAAATTTTAGCATTTGAAGAGATGGGAATGGAAGCTATTTATGAATTTGAAGTTAAAGATATGCCTGTAACGGTTGCTGTTGATACTGAGGGTAACTCAATTCATACAACAGGACCTGCTCAATGGAGAGCAATTTAATTACAAGAGATTTACTCTCTTGTAATTACTCTATTTCACTTGAAATAGGTAATGAAATTATAAAACACGCCCCCTCATAGACAACATTTTTGATATTTAATATTTTATTTTCAACCTGAATAGAACCGTTTAGATGGTCTACAATAATTTGACGGGTCATATATAAACCAATACCTGTTCCATGACTTTGATGTTTTGTTGTGAAGTAAGGATCAAAAATTTTATCGATAATATCTTCTGGAACGCCACCAGCATTGTCACAGATATGAAGTTCTATGGTATTGTTCTGAATCTGTGTCGTAATTTGAATAATTTTAGATTCAAGCCCAATTTTACTAAATTGGTCTTTGGCATTATTAAGAATATTTAAAAGGGCTTGTGAGAGTTCATTGGGGTAACCATATAAACTGATATTATCATTGATGGTTGAAGTGTCAATGGTAATATTCTCTCCTGAATAAGAGCTTTTAACCAGTTCAATATCTTTTAAAATAATCTCTTTTAAATTAAAACGTATTTTGCTTTTATCTTTTTTGAAAAAGTTTTTAAAATCATCAATGGTCCGTGACATATGATTGGCTTGTTCTAAAATCAAATTGGTGTTTT
>CBDDLH010000016.1:0-2588149 GCA_965230565.1 Saprospiraceae bacterium
CTTGTATTATTTGTTGAGTCGAATGAAATTGCAGACCAAAGTGGTCTGTAACTTCGTCACGGATGCTAAATTGTGCCCCGTCCCATCTTCTGCCCGTATCTGTTAGATAAAACACCCGCTCAAAATCAATATCGAAATAGGGTTCTCCCTCGATATTGAATTCGTGATAATCATATCGGCTCCAAAGATCCCGGTTATCGAATTTTGACCTTGGGCTGCCGTGCATACAGATACTGGCAACGGGCACTAAAGCTCTTAGGTCTTCCAGGTGTTGTCTGAAAAGATCAATAGCTTTTTCGGGATCACCATTGGCAAAATCCATGTCTTCATAATGATACCCAATTTCATGACCCATGGAGGCGATCTCCCGAATGATGCCTTTATCAAAACTTTGGGGGACCATTCTGAAATAGTAAGTGCCTTTGATGCCTTTCTCATACTGGATTCTGGCAAAGCGCAGGGCATTGAGTTTTCTGTCATCAACATCATGCCGCAAAATAATTGCCCGGTCACCTGGCCTGTGGAGGAATTCCAGAAAGGTCTGAAACTGGTAACTGCATTTTTGCAATTCTTCGAGCAGATTCAAATAAATATCAATGGTGAAATCCTTCATAATTGAATTTAATTCAGGATCTGTTGCTTAATAATTTCAATGATTTTTTCGGAAGCACTGCCATCACCATATGGTTTTTGAGAAAACTCGGGAATGCTCTTTTTTAATGCTGCTTCCCTAATAGCTTCTGTAGTTCTTTCTTTTACAAGTACATTGGCGCCGTTGACAGTCGTTTCAGTCCATTCTGTTTCGGGGCGGAGAGTTATACAGGGCGTTTCCATGAAGAACGCTTCCTTTTGAACCCCACCGGAATCTGTTATTACTTTGGCGGCATTTTTTTCCAACGAAATGAATTCCAGGTAACCAAGTGGTGGTGTTAATTTGATATTCTTTCCCGGGATAATACGGAAGGATTGTAGTTTTTTTTGCAGCCTGGGATGTGCGGCTAGAATCACTGGTTTGTCAAGAGATGACAATGCAGTGATTATTTCCTTTAATTGTTTTCGATCATCTACATTATAAGGGCGATGAAGCGTGCTTAAATAAAATTCGTTGGGTTCTATTTTCAATTGTTCGAGGACTTTGGTTTTGGCCATTGTTAAACCGATTAAAACCATGTCGTACATAACATCTCCGCTGAACCATGATCGATCCCCTAAGCCTTCCTTTTGCAGATTTTTCAAGGCTGTTTTGGTTGGTGCAAAAAGCAGTTCAGAAATATGATCGGTTGCTATTCTGTTTATTTCCTCCGGCATTTGCCTGTTATAACTTCGTAGCCCGGCTTCAATATGGATAGTTGGAATATTGAGTTTTGCTCCCACTAAAGCACCAGCCAGGGTAGAATTGACATCCCCAATGACAACAATGGCACAAAAAGTATTTTTCAAACAAAGATCTTCAATCGCGATCATCATCCGGGCTGTTTGACGAGCATGGGTGTTCGAACCGATTTTAAGATGGTAGTCTGGGGTTGGAATGTTCAGGTCTTTAAAAAATATATCGGACATACAATTATCATAATGTTGTCCGGTATGAACAATGCTAAAGTCAATTCCGCTATCCATTTTAACCGCATTGCACAAGGGAGCAACTTTGATGAAGTTGGGACGGGCACCTACAACAAAAAGAATCTTTGGAAGCATGGAAAGAAGGATTTCTAAATGGCTTTTTTTTGGTAAAAAGGAAGTTAAAATGCCCTTTCTAACTAATAAGTTAATGGCGTAAATAAACAATAGTAAAGCGCGAACTAAATCTAACGTCTCACCTCTCTGGTGAAGAAAAGTGGTGTAAGGGAGAATATATACAAAGAAGTAAACCGGTAAATAAAAGAACCATAACGTAAAATGTGAGCATCACTCTGGTCAGATTTTTTATTTCCTGATCCGGGGAGATCATTTCCAAAGAAGACAACATCATATTCGGATTTGCTAACCATACAATGGTAACAAAAAAGGCGATTACAAAAAGGGAAATCACCCCAAGGTTTATCAGTCTGATTGATCAACTGGCAGGAGTTCTTTTTTGAATTTTTGTTGACATTTGTTTCATGACTTCGTTATTTTGTTTTAAGCTAGTGGTTTCTTAATGATGAGTAAACTTGTGGTTTTTGATTTCGATGGTACTTTGACAAAAAGAGATTCCATGATGGAATTGACAAAGTACTTTTTTGGGCCATTTCGATTTATGTTGGGAATGGTTTTTCTCTCTCCAGTATTGGTTCTTTATAAACTGAAACTCTTACCCAACTGGAAGACGAAACAGTATTTTCTTACGCACTTTTTCAGCGGTATGTCCCTTGAGAAATTCCAAGCGGTTTGTGATCAATTCGGATCCAAAAAAATTCCCAAATTATTGCGTCCGGGAGTCCTTGAAACACTTAATGACTATAAATCTAATGGAGATCAATTGGTTGTCGTTACAGCCTCTGCAGAACTTTGGTTGAAAAGTTGGGGGGCTGAAAATGACCTTACCATTATTGGTTCTCATCTTGAAGTTGTCAATGGAAGAATTACCGGAAAACTGGATGGCCCGAATTGTTATGGACCAGAAAAGGTCAACAGGCTGAAAAAGGAATTTAACCTGGATAATTTTTCAGAAATAATTGTTTACGGGGATAGCAGGGGAGACGATGAGCTAATCGAGTTAGCTACAAAATCTTTCTATAAACCATTTAGGGGCTGATCATAACTGACGAGTTAGATCCAGTAGTATTATTCCTTTTTCAGGATTGTGATATATGACTTTGTATTTTGTATTTAATTTCTGAACAAATTTGGCGAGTCCATCTTCCCGTTCATATCCGGTAGCTGCAAAGACGGTAGCTCCTTTATTAAAATAATCTTCAATGATTTCCTCTTTCCATTCACCTTTTTGAATGGACCAGCCTTGAACACCAGAGTAATAATAAAGTATGGGACTGAGGTCGTTGCCGCCTTTATGAATAGTATAACCACCGGCAAGTACTATTTTTTTTGTTTCAGGAGCTTTAGTTCTTAGTTGTTCCGCTAAAAGCCAGTTCGTTTTATGGACTGCTATTTCCTTGTCAGGTACCTTATAAATGTCAAATCTTTGTATTGGCCAAATGAGTAAAAGGCCAACGGGTATCGCGATGGCTAATATTTTACTGGGGATTTTATGAGTATCAGACTCAGAGTTGCCAAATGATACAAAAAGGTACTTGTAACCATAAAACCCAATGCATATAAAAAAGGCAGCTGCAGGTATTATGGTCAATTGTCTGTAAGTGGTATCCAGATTACCCTCTGCTACGATCATGAAGAAGAGCATAACCGCCAAGCAAATAGCTCAGGAATAACCTGCCTTTTCCCCAAAAAACAGTGTAGAATACACCAATGGCCAACATCAGTAATCCCATATTTCCAAGCAGCATCCGTTTCATGCGGAAATACATAGTTAAGCCACCATTGGAAATCACTCAACATGCTGATAGTCTGAAATTTATCATGACCTCCAAATTGGCCTCCAAAAACACCAAAAACATCAATATAATTATTAGCCAGAAAATAGGCATGAGTATACCACCCAATCGGTAATATTAAACAAACCAGCATAGTAAATACAAAAGAAAAATATCTTTTGAATTGTAATCCGTTTGCCCTGTAGTGAATCCACAAAAGAGGCAAACCCAGATACAGACAAGTTGGTTTTAAAGAGATTGCTAAAGAAAATCCGGCAATAAATGAGAGCAGTTGCCAAACCTTCTTTTTTTTAATCCATTCGGCGTAAAGGAAAATGGAAAAAACAGAAAAAAATAATAGCAGGGGTTCTGAGAAAAGGTATCTGTTAAATTGATTTGAGAGAGGAAGAATTGCTGCCAGTAAGGCTGCTATTAAAGCGAGCAAAATACCGGTTTCCCTTTTTACCAGTTTGTAAGTGAGAAATACTAAAAACAGAAAGGCGATGAAGGTTAATAATCGTACCGAGTAGACATTAAAACCAAACAGCCCGTAAAGTAGTCCTGCAAAAAAAGGGGCTACAGGCAGTTCCATTGCCGTGTACCTGGGATTCTCTGCCGGCCAATCTACCTCCGGATAGAGGAATTTATATCCATTTTCATAATAATTCTTTGAGATCATTATGTGGTCGATCTCTTTCCAGTCAGTTCTATCCAGTGCCGGAGAATCTATAGTTGATAATCGAATTATACCTGTGATAACCAGTATCAACCCAAGTATTAGCGAAGCATTTTTTTTATTGATCCATTTCGGATTTAAACATGCTTCCACCTTTGCCTTAAAGCTCTTTGTTACCTCTGATATCAGATTCATTTAAGGGGTATAGGATTTAGAAAAAACAAGAATCAAAATGACCATGAGAGCGAATAATAATCCGTTTATCATAAAGGCTTTGTCCTTGATCATCATCTTGGTAGGATCACCACCTTCTTTTTTGATATAAATAAGATATAGATATCGGAAAACCCCATAAATAACCAGGGGAGTAGTAGCCATAAGCCATTCAGTTCCAAATCTGGCTATCACTTCTTCAGCCATGGTATACAAGGAATAGGTTACAATGGCAGCTCCGGCACTTACAAACATCAGGCCGTCCAGGAAGGGCAGATTATATTCCTTTAAGCATTTTCGGTGGTTTTGGGCATCTTCCTGCAAGGTGGCAACCTCATGGCGTCTTTTTCCAAAAACCAGTAATAACGCCAGCATAAGTGTACAGATGAACAACCATGGAGACACTGCAACTCCTATTGCAAATGCCCCTCCAACCGCCCTTAAAAGAAAACCGGTGGCAACAATCATGACATCAACCAAAACAACCATTTTCAATCCCATGGAATAGGCAAAGTTCATTAAAGCGTAGAATGAAATTAATAGAAAAAAGGAGAGGTTGACCGAATAAGCTACTAACAGGCCTCCGGCCAGAAAAATGCTCAAAAAGATGGAAGCATGTTTGGCAGAAAATGCTCCGGAAGCTATCGGTCGAAATTTTTTGGTAGGATGTAATTTGTCTGCATGGCGATCCTTGATATCGTTAAGTAAATAAATCCCGCTGCTTACCAGGCAAAAGGAAATAAAAGCAGCAATGCTCAGTTTCACAGATCTGATATCAAGAAAGGACAAGGAAAAGAACAGCGCTGCAAATACCAGGACATTCTTGGCCCATTGGTATGGCCTGATACTTATTATCAAATTTTTCAGCATGAGTTTAACACGGGGATTAATTAGTCAGGAAAACCTTCTTGGTAACTGCTTTTTCACCTGATGATAAATGGAATAGATATACCCCGGCGGGATAGTTTCTGGTATCAAGGTTGTAGGAGTTGAATCGAATACTACCTTCAAAAAGCATTTGTCCCTTGGGGTTGTATACCTTTAGTAAAACCGGTTTTTCCATTCCTGAAAGTTTGATGGATAAATTGCCGGTGGAATTGGGGTTCGGAAATATCGAAACATCAAATGAAGCCTCAGTTTCAGGGAGAGAGTCGGTTAACTCGCCCAGGAAAACCCGATAGGTATCCATTCTTTGTCCTCCCGTATTTATAGTAAGATTGTCTGCTTCCAGGAAAGCTGGAGATAAGTTTGTCTCTAAATGATTGGTTTGAAAAGCGGAAAGTACATTACCTGAGAAGTTTACTATGCCTGGTTGGGCTTTTGAATCCATATTCCATATCCTTAGGACTAATCCGCCATCCATTATACCTTCTTCGGCAGGTTTTAGGGCCCAAAGCAAAAGTTTTGGATTATCGATACTTACCAGAGAAAAGGTTGTAGATGGGAATGCATCTCCACCGCCCTGAATATATTCCCCAATTAATGGATTTTGGTGTTCCATGGCAAATTTCATGGACGTTATCGGATCAAAGGAATTATTGTAAGTTTGAATGGCGAAGTCATTTTGAAAATTGGTCAATCCATATTGATTTTGAATATACGGGTTCTCAGTTTCTCGGATAATGCCTCCGATTAATACATTGATCTGACCGCTTTGTTCATCCAGAAATTCACCGGAACTGGTTCCGGGTTTCATAAAGGCAGCCCCTTCGTTGGATAAAACAACCCTTTTCTGATCATTCCCGATGTCAGCAAAGTGGTTTAGCGTCAGATAATCATACCGGACCGGTTGGTCAGCATTGGCATAATGCCCTCCATTAGAGGCATATTTTGCTTTTAGAATTGCTCCGAGTTCTTCATGCCAAAGGGTTGGGTTATCCAATTGAAAAGAAAAAGAATAGGTTCTTTGATCGTTTCCAAACTCATCATTGATTTGATTCCGGATGTCTATTCTTTTTTGATACTTGTGTAAGGTAATGGAAGTTGTGTGTTGGAGGGGATTGGCAGAGGTACATTCAACTGTTGCCGAAACTGGTCCATTGTTGAGCAAAGTCATTGTTCCGTTCAACCCATCCCCCTGACCAAAATCGTTAATAAACCTGCCATCGGTTTCCTGGCAGTATTCCGTGTTTTCTTCCTTGTCTATTAAACTGGTAATTACACCTTCCGGAGTCAATGTCAATTGGTAATGATCATTTTCAAAAACGGTATTGTCAAGGGTTGCAGTGATTGGATACGCCTGACTTGCTCCGCTTTGGATACTATAAACCTTATATCCAACAGGGGGAATGTCCTGAGCAAATATTCTTAAAATGTTGCTTTCATTTTCCAATTGAAATGGAACTTCGGTATTTGTTGATATATCCAATATTCGGATATTTTCAGGGCCCTCATAGGTAATGTCGACGTGTCCCGACCGTTGCCATCCAAGGGGATTGAAAACGAAAAAGAGTGGATTTTTAGGATTGGCAGTAATCATTTGCCCTAATCTGTTCAGCGAGGAACTCAAAAGGTTGTCAACATAATTGGAAACTTGTTCCTGAAGCATAATTTGCCAATCGTTTCTTTCGGGATAACAGCAGCCTCCCAATCCGAAATTGTGATCCCAAAAACTGCCTATGGCTCTCCATGCAGCTGATCTTTCTTCCTCAAATGCAGCATAAAATCCCGGTTCTTTGAGTGCTATTAAACTCGCTAAGGCTTCTGCTGTCCTCAATAATTCTATGGAGTTTCTCATCTTAGCCGTAATCGGGGCAAGGGTGGCACAATTGAGATCCCATTCGTTACCATAACTCAACGATTCGACCGGAATCTCATTTTCATCGTATTCATTTTCAAAATGTTCAAAGAAGTCTACTTCATTCGAAACGTAGATCTGATTATTTTCATCAGTATTGTCAAGAGCAAAATTGTGAAATACATCAGTTGTGCTAATGAGGTCATCTCCTGCATGACCAAAGGCCCCTGCAATGTTGTAAGGGTATTCTTCGGTATTACATTTATTCATACAATCAGAAAAAACGGACGAAAGGTCCCAGGCTTCCGCGTATCCCCCCAAGCCATAGGGATGATAATCAAAAGAATACCATTTCATTAGGACCCCAAGTCCGTCAAGTCCCGAATATTTATAAATTTCATGATTTCTGTTAGCCAGTTTTATGGGCAAAATGGTCGAAGCACAACTGCACACTCCTTTCCAGGAATACCTGGCTCCGGAGCCCGCCCACAGGGATGCCAATCCCAAAGGATTCGTCTGGTTTTCCATACTCACAGCCAGACTGATATCCAGACCGTAATCCCGGGCTAGTTTTCCCGGCCAGTACATACCTCTGATCACCGCTTCCGTTGGTTGCCCTCCATAGGTGGAAACCAACCAATTCAAAGGCATACTCATATGACCGCTTTTGATACGATCAATGAGTACCTGGAATTCTTCCGGAGTTTTGTTTTGTTGGTACTCATAGACATACCAGGCACAATCAAGATTGTATCTGCTTTGGTAAGGTGCAGGCAGGTTTAAGGTTTCTTCTGTCAGGCCTAAATAATAATCTATTTCGTTTATAGCAACATTGGTGTAGGCCACATCATTGGCAGTCCAGAAGTAGTCGGTATGATTGTCGTTAGCCAGATAGATATGTCGTATTTGAGCACTTGATTTTTGAATTACTAATAAGGTAAATAATGTAGCTATTAAATATTTGAAAATACGAAAGGGTAATGTCATTTTTTAATGGATTTTGACCACCTGTTCTCAAAAGAAATCTGAACGAAATGATGGAAAATGAAAGTGATCCATAATAGGATAAATGGCACGATTATGATGAAATATCTTTGAATGGAGGCGATGAAGATGCTGCCTCCCCAGTATATTAAAATCAGAAAACACACAGCTATAATTTCGAATGGCAAAGCCTTACGGTTCTTCCAGGCGGGGATAATGGTCAATAAAAGCGGAACCAGTAAAATCAGGTCAAAGAAGAGGAAAAAGTAGGGTCTAAGGCTTTGAGTATAGTAGGAATTTGGTCCGTCTGCAACCATTCTGATCGCATTGGAAATTACATTGTAGGCATATCCCGCCGGATCATTTTTGATGTTTTCTTTGGCAAGGTGAAAAAAATGATCATTCCTTTCCACCCAGGGGATGGTGTATGCGGAATCGTATAGCATCAAATGCCTTTCATCCATGTCCGGGAATTCCCTGTTTAAAACGGAAGTGGATTCAATCCAGTTGCCATACTCCTTATCCAGGTGTGAACTCATCCAGTACAATTGCTCCCCACCATTGGAAGACCAATACAATGTTCTTCCCGTCATTTGGTAGGTGTAAACCAGCCAGGGTGTGGCCAGCAGATAACCTAAAAGGAGTAACAATCCCCATTTCAAGACTACTTTCTTTTTGACAATAAGCCAGTATATAATGGCTGTAATAATGCCGGTGAGCACCACTAATGCAAAGAAAACCTTTACCCAGATCAAATAAGCTAAAAGCAAGGCCGGAAAGATCATTTTTTTAATCGAAATCTCTTCTGACCGAAGTAGTTTTAATACCAGGTAAATAAAGAGAGAAAGAAGAAACAAGGATAGAATATCAGAAAACATCAATCTCATCCACTTGAACATCGGATAGTAAAGGCCAAGGACATAGGCACTGACCAATGCCGTTTTTTCAGGTACATAATGTGCAATAGATCTATTGAGTAAACAGACTGACAAGAAGGCCATTACTGCATTGGCGAGTTTGGGTACAATGAACGGGAGACCCAGAGAGAAAAAAGCTGCCAGGAACAATGGGTAACCCGGTCCGTTCATTAGGTTCGGATTCTCAGAAGTTGTGTAAAACCCGTTCACCAGGTTTTCTGCAAACATGTGGTAGCGTACTTCGTCGGCATGTAATTCATTTTTTGCGAAAAGAAGTACATAGATTACATACAGCAAAAGCAATGGCAGCAGCTTGAGTAATGCTTTTGAAGCTGGTTTTGAAAATAGTTTGGATATCATTTTTCCTGATTCTCTTTTTCTTTGAGCAGGGTGGTGTTTATATGGAAAAGTTCATCGAAATACCGTTTGTTTTGAAGGGAAAGAAATCCAATCCCCAGTATCTGAAGTGCGACAACCAGGGTAATCCCGCCTACCATGAATGAATAGGGGCGCTCCTGAAATACTTTGGCCACAGCCATACCAAACCTGTCCTCAATATTGCCCATTTCAAAAGCTATTTCAGGCAGTGCCTGGAAAGTTTGAATAAATATCCAGGCGATAATGTAAAAGGCAACTGACAAGAATATTAAACCTACGGTCATGAAAACGATGTATGGTCTGAATATGAAACCCGACATAAGTCCTCCCGCAATCCCATTGAATATCCGAATGCCTGATTTTCGCTTTTTGCCTAATTTCTTTTGCCTGGACCAATCCAGGTGTGCCGGTATTTCGACGATCTTGGCACGTAGGATTTGTCCTTTGAATATAATCTCGGGGTTGATGGAATAGGTTGTGGATTTCAGGTTTAGTTTTTTCAGGAAACTTCGTTTGTAAGCTCTGACCATTCCGGTAAAGGTGCTGATCTTACCCGGAGCCATCCATTGCATGAGCCAGTTTACTACCCGGCTGAGCATTAGCCTGAAAAATGGAACCGATGTGTTTTTTCCACCTTTCATGTATGGAGAGGCGATGACCATATCCGCATTGGTGTCCCGAATTTTAGTCAGCATTTTCTCAATATGGTCTTCGGAATAGGTAAGGTCAAGGTCCATGACAATCACATAGTCTCCGGAAGCATTATGGAATCCGGTTTGCAGTGCAGCTCCAAGGTTTCTGTTTTCACGATGGTGGATTACCCTGATATTGGAGTGGTGCCTTGAAAATTCGTCTGCTATGCCCCCTGTGCCATCCGTACTTCCATCATCAATGACCAGTATTTCCCAGTCATATTGATCTGTCAAGTGTTTGCATGTAATTGGAGAGTGCCAAAAGGTTTTCCACCAAAATAGTCGCTTCATTAAAGGCTGGGGTTACAATTGAAACGGACGGTTTTGGGACTTTAGGGCCTCTGGAGTGAACCAGTTTTTGTCCTGTATCAGGCAGGATTATTGTTTTTTCAGTCATGACTAAAGACCTTTTACATATTTGTTGAAATCAGATGGGAGCCAATGTTTTAATTTTTGCCTTACCATTTTTTTGATCTTGCTTTAAATGATTGAAATAGGTTCCCATATTCACCATTTCATAATGTTTGGATAATTTTCGGATGACGTGCTCAAAAACCTCAATCTTTCTTTCACTCGGAATATCCATTCCCGGAAAGAATTTTAACTCAGGAATTTCGTCTCCTCCGATCAGATCGAGCGGATGGAGCAGGTAACTCGGTTGGGTTTTTGTCAGTTTACACAAAAGAATAGCAGTGTCCAGATAAATATTCATGAGCCTGAAGGACTTGCCACTCAAATAAAGCAGGTAACTGAAATGAAACGGAGTCTTCAGAACAGGAATGGTGGTCACAGGAATTTCCATCAATGGTTCATGGTTGTCCAGTTGCCAGTAAAAAGGTTTTAATGGCCTAAAACCATCCCGGAAAGTGCCGAATAACTCCTTTCGGGTTTCCTTTTCTTCTTCCGTTAAATCTGCTGTCCAGAAGTAATACATCCTTGCCAGCGGACCGATAAAAGTCGGCAGGGTAGAAGCATCGTAGAGATAGTTGTTTTCCTGCAAAACCTCCAAAAGCGGGGCACTCCAGCTGAAACCGGGACCACGAAATCCCTTGGGTTTAAGCCCCGTTACGTTTTCAATAGCTTCTTCAGCGATAAGAATCTCTTCAGTTATTTTATCTTTTGAGAATGTGTGTAACCAGGAATCATGATTATAGGAATGATTACCAGTTTCATGTCCATATTTGACAATCTCCTTTAAAAATGGTTTGTTCTTTTCATCATCCGCATCCCTTCCGACGATGAAGAAGGTGATTTTCAACCTCAGGTTATCCAATACTTTCAAAACATAAGGCAGGAAGGTATTTAGGTAAGATGGATATTTTTCCCAGCCCTGATCACCATGGATCTTCATATACGTCCATTGATTATCAAGGTCGAGGGAAACGGCTGCTTTGGGTTTAAATTGATGGTTCATAGCTAGGTTGCCTGTTTTTTGCGTTTTCAAGAATGCCCGGAAGGTTTTTATCTACAAGGGCGAGGGTCTCGTTTACATTTAGAGTACCATTGACAATGTGTGCTGAGTTAAGAATATGTACTCCCGGTACTGAAGTGCTGATTGGGGGTAATTTTTTTGAGTAGTTCATTGTCGGGAGTGCGAATACATAGGGAGCCCTTGCAACCTGAAATGCCTGAAAATCATCCGGTTTAAGTTTTGGATACATGCTCAAAAGAGAATTTTTGAATAACAATTCGATCTGATGTTGCTTCCAATGATAAATAGGATTACTGCTTTTGAGGTAGCGTGGTAAATAGACCAATGAGTTATTTTGAAATGATTTTTTATCCACGATATTGGTCATTTCTATTATACCTGTAAATGGGGTTTGGTCGGTTATGTTGGTCACGTAAAAGGGCGAAATGCTTTTTTTAAGCAGTATCGAAGCACAGATGACTCCGAGATATTCAATTTCCTGATGCCGTTTTTTTTCTTCCGGAGAAAGTGCTTGACACATTTCTGCAGCAATAGCAGAAGGAACTGTTACTATTACTTCATCAAAAAAACTGGTTTGGTTTTGATCGTCTGTTATCTTGATCAGTCCTTCTACGTTGGAGTTGATATGCTTAACTGGGAGACCTGTTTTGATTTTGACACCTTTATTTTCAAGGTTTTGTTTTAGTGCGTTGAAAATCCTGGAATACCCACCGTTAACATAACCGAACATCTCTTTTTTCAATCCCGTTCTTCTGGCTTTATACATACGTTGTATGGTCGTCCAGATTAAGGTTGCGGAAGTGTGTTTATAATGATCCCCCAGTTTGGCTCTCAGTAGTGGTAACCAGATTTTTTCAAAAGTATTTTTGCCAGACAACCTTGTTAACCAATCCGTCAATGGAATATGCTCCAAAGCTTTCCAATTGTTGATCCTGGAAGCGTAATAAATGGTAAACCCAAGTCTGAGTTTATCGATAAAAGATAGGGGAGGGAATTGCAGGAATTCCAATGTGTCGGACATCGAGTATAATTCACCATCCGTATAAAATCCGGTTTTGGTTTCCACCCAATTGAGTTGATCGTCAAGATTTAGCTTACGCAGAAGGTTTCTCAACCTATCATCTGATAACAAAATGACGTGGTAAAATTTATCCCAGGAGGTATTTCCGATTTCCCAACTGCCAGCCAAACCACCTAAATTCTCTTTAGATTCGAGAATGGTAACCCGATGGCCCTTTTCGGCAAGGTTCATGGCCAGATATAAACCCAACATTCCGCCGCCGACTATGCCCCAATGTTTTATTTGTAGATTCATACGGTGAGTATTGAAAGGTGATTTTAAAATGGACTATTCCTGAAGGGTTTGTGTCTATTAAGCGAAGCAATAATGTTTCACCGCATCAAAAGCCATGGAAGGAATGAACCCTTGATATTTCGGAACGAAGATCACAGCTCCGGGGTCTGCGAGATCACAACCGGTTGAACAAGTACTGGCCAGGGTCTGCACTTCCCTGAAAATAGCCTGGTTTACCGGGCTGGAACTGTAATGCTCGTTAAGGAACTGAATGATCTCGACAACTTCATTGGAAAGCCCTCTCTCCATAACCCTGAAACTGTCAAAAACGAATTTTATAAATTCCTTATCAGGCTTTTTAACTCCCCGGCCGATTCCGGTATAACTGATCCCTGTCGATTCCATAGTGGCCCGATCCAATAAATTACAGGCGTCGATTATGCCTTTGAGGTTTTTGCTCTTGTACAGGATCATTTCGATTTTATCCAAATACTCCTGGTGGGCGGTTGCAAAGAACAGGTATTCGGATTCTTTGACAGCAGCCTCTAAATCATTGGTAAAAAGTCCCCGGAGATTAAATTTTTTGAGATGCTGATCATCCCCTTTTACATAGGGGTCGTGAAGTATTACCTGTACTCCTTTTTTCAATAGCTTTTTAGCAAGGACAATCGATGGCGAATTCCGGGTGTCTTCCGAATTGAATCGATAGGCCGTTCCGAGAATGGCAATCTTTTTGTTTTTGAACGGGCCGAACTTTCTTTCAGCCAACCGGATGGTCTCGTCCGGTGATCCATTATTGATTTTCCTGGCTTTGAGGATCAGGCTATTGGAAAGATCAATCCCTGATTCTATTTTTCGCCACCAAAGCAGAATCCCATCTTTTGGCAGACAGTGTCCGCCGACTCCCAGGGTTGGAACCAGCATGCCTCCTTTGGGGACAGTTGTGGGGTCTTTTGAGGCGTTATCCTCACTTGACAGCATTTCGTTTACCTTATCGCGGGTATAGTAAAAATCAAGGTTTTGGTTATCGCAGTACCGGACAATTTCTGTTGAGAAGGCAATACGTACATCCCGATAGGCATTTTCAAGTGTCTTGACTATTTCCGCAGTCAGGCTGTTGGTGAGAAATAATTGGCCTTTGGTGACAATATGGTTGTAAACTTTTTGAATAATGCGGGCGGTTTCAGGATGGAGGCCGGCAACGATTTTATCACTGCTTCTAATCCGTTCGACCAGCCTTCCCGGCATTACCCTGTTCGGACTATTTCCCAGTAATATATTTTTTCCTTCGATCAATCCGAATTTCTCCAGGTAAACCCTGATGACTGAATCCATGGTCGAAGGAGCAAGGGTCGATTCAAATACGATGACGGGAACCTTATGCTCAGGTTTGTTTTGCAAAGCTTTGGCCATGCAGGTAAGGGCCTCAAATAAGGGGCCGTAATCCGGTTGAAAATCTTTTTTATCCGTTTGAACACAGACAAGGATCATATCAGCATCGGCCAGGTCCGCGTAATTATGAGTGGCAGAAAGAAGTCCTTTGGATACTGCGATTTCAACAATGGTATTTAATTCAGGTTCTATTCCGCCAATAACGGATTTACCTTGGTTAATGGCATCTACCTTCCATCCGGAATTTTTCGAATTGCGTTGAACTACTAACACTTTTGCGGGGCCCTTACCGTCGAGGTCTATCTCAGCATTGGCTAACAGGGCTGCCATGGGCATTCCGACAATGCCAGGACCGATGACGGCGATTTTCCGGAGTTCCCAGGATATTGGATTGTTGTTATTTAAGAATATTTTCATGATATATGGAGTGAGGTTTGTTTAAGTTCTATTTTCTATGCATTGTATAACCGCAAGGTTCGCTAAGCGCAACGGTCGCAAAGTCAATTTCCCTTTTTCCTTATAGTGAATTAGAATATTCCAGAGGTTGTGACAACGCCACATTCTGGCTTTTATCAATGAATTGTCTAAACCATAATTCAAGGCAAAGTGCTCCCCACAACGCCCTTCCGTAAGGCCTTTCCGTTTCAATTAGGGCTTTTATCTGTTCAGGAGAAAAAATCCCCCGTTCTCTACACTTTTTAGATAACAAAATGTCCCGGATGAATTCGGAAGCTCCATTCTTAGCCCATTGGGATAAAGGCACCGGGAATCCCATTTTATCTTTTCTTTTTAATATGGGTTCTGGCAAAATACTTCTCACTGCTTTTTTGAGAATGTATTTCATTTCGCCTCCCTTGAATTTCATGGCTACGGGCATGGAAGCGATCAGGTTGACTATCCTTTTGTCCAGCAAAGGCACCCGTGATTCCAGGGATACTGCCATGCTCACTCTGTCCTCTACCTGAAGTAATCCCGGAAGGCTGCCGAACATGTCAAAGTTGGTCATTTTGTTGAAATAAGATTTCGTGTCTGGATGATTGAACAGTGTCTGGAAGTGCCTGAAAATATGCTCCTTGTCAAATCTTTGCTTAAAATCATCGGTGTACAAATCGAGAACACTTTCACTGCGGTCAATAAGGTGGAAATATCTCTTGTCCATTTCTTCGAATGCTCCTTTGCGCCAGAAGTTTCTCATCATCGGTACATACTGTTTAAGTGCTGAAAGATTGGGGACAATAGATTGTAAAGAGACGATGTGTTCCCCTTCATCATTGGTTTCATAAATAGCGCCTTTCAGAGCTTGCTCGAGATAAGCAATCACATACCGGGTGTATCCGCCGAAAATTTCGTCACCACCTTGTCCTCCAAGCACAACCTTCACTTGTTTTGATGCTTCTCTGGAAACGATGAACTGGGGAAACAGCCCCGGGCCGACCGTGGGTTCGTCCATTTGCCAGATGAGCTTTGGGAGCAGGTCGGTAAATTCCCTGTCAGTAGGGTAGACAACATTCATATCTGCCCTGCAATGAGTTCCTACAAGATTGGCATAAGGAGTCTCGTCAAATTCCTGTCCTTCTTTAAAAGCTCCGGTAAAGGTTTTTAAATGCTCGTTGAAATACCTGGAGGCGAGAATAGTAACAATACTCGAATCAATGCCTCCGCTGAGATAAGTGCCTACCGGAACATCACTGCGCATCTGTATCTTAATGGTGTCCTCTAAAAGGCGCTGTAGTTCGTAGACAAAATATTCAAGCGTATGATGATGATCGATCTGAAATTCAGGTTCCCAGTATTTTTTCAGATTCAATTGATCGGGTTCGTGAAGATCTATGACGAGGTAATGTCCGGGCAATAATTTGAAGATGTCCTGAAATAAAGTGTTGGATCCAAGAACAAACTGAAAAGTAAGATACTCGTTCAGTGATTCTTGTTTGAAGTTAGCAACAACTTCAGGATGTAATAAAATGGCCTTGATCTCGGAGGCGAAAATGATCAGGCCGTTTTTCCGGAAGATATATAAGGGTTTGATGCCGAAATGGTCTCTTGCAGCTATGAGTTTTTGTTGCTTTTTGTCGTAAAGGAGGAATGCGAACATTCCATTTAACTGCTCGATGGCACTTTCCCCGAATTCCCGATACATTTTCAGAATAACTTCCGTATCTGAATGCGTTTTGAATTTATGGCCTTTTTGAAATAGTTTTTGCCTCAACTCCACGTAATTGTATATCTCACCATTGAAAATAATCGTGTACTCACCATCGGTCATGGGCTGATGCCCACTGGTGAGGTCAATGATGGAAAGCCTTTTATGGTAAAAACCGAGGTGGTCATCAAAATAGGCTCCTTCATCATCTGGTCCGCGGTGTTCCAGGCTGTCTCCCATTTTTTTCAAGAGGAGAGGATCTATCCTTGGGGAACTTTGATCATAAATGGCTACAATGCCGCACATCTAATTATGATTTTTTAAATATTCTTCAACAAATTCACACAGGAAGGCCGTAACGTCAACTTTTTCCTGAAGCAGGATTTGACGCTTTTGTTGAAACTGTTTTTGGTTAGCTGGGTCAGAGAGAATTTTTAATCCGGTTCTTATGGCTTCGTCAATGTCTTGTGGCGTTTCAGAATAATTGAACACCAGTCCATATTTTACTTCCTGCTCGCGGGTGTAGTCCCTTGAAGTGGAATCGATGAAAATGGCCGGTATTCCTAAAACTGCAGCCTCAGAAGCCATGGTGGCGCTTTCCCCAAAAACCAGTCTGCTAAAAGCCATGATATGAAAGATATCAGCAGGATTTATCTTGATTTGATAGGGTAGTAGTTGTTCCGGAAGTCCGGCTTCTGAAGTAATAAGAACTTTGTTATTTTTCGAAAACTCCTCTACCAGTTCTATTTTCTTTTCTTCCGGGATTCCCGGGTGCCTGAAGTCATGGGTAGCGTTACGTTTTACAAACCGGATTATGATTAAATTGTCTTTGGGATCAAGATGGTATTGCTCCAGGACCCTGAGATCAGGTTTGAATTGATTGGGATGTAAATAGGCTAATTCGTGATAACCGGGATAAACCACCGTTTTGGATCCATAGTTTTGGGTGAACGAATCGGATACCAGAATTGCATCGGTGAAAGGTTTGTATAGCATAACCTGTTCTGTATTCCCGGTGTCTTCAAATGAAATATGGGGCTTGCGAAGTATGCTTGATACATGTGCAGCGTAAATCGATCCATGGCTAATGAAAACATCCGGCTTGAACCTCCTGGAAACCTTGTAAAGTTCCTTATTAAAGTAAAATAGTCCTGCAATTTTTTGCCAAAAACCTGTTTTGACGTTTCCGATTGAAATAAAAGGTAAACTGAACTCTTTTAAGAGTTTGATGTTCAGTGGTTTATTCCTTGAGGTGAAAAGTATTTCATGACCGGCCTTTTTCATCTCAGAGGCAAAATTTCTCAATAGGTGAACATGCGCCGGATGACCAATATCAAAGAGGAAATTCATGGGGTGATTTTGAGTTTTTGATAAACTTTAAGCCCCAGTTTCCCAATTTCGAAAAGCGGCCGGTTCAATACCGTCACAAACCTTCCGAATGCAACCCTTTTCCCTCCATACCTCGCTTTAAAATCTCTTACTCCATAGGGCTCATCAGGTTTGCCTCCTCCCATAAAGTCCATATATTCGAAGTTGTAGTCAAGAGCATGTTTGATTGGAGCAAATGCAGCCAATACTCCGGCAAATACCCCTTTGGCCACATTCATCACACCGCAATGGAACCAATCATAGATGACTTTCTCCGCAAAAATGGGACAGGCCGCTCCGCCAACAACTTTATCATTAAAGAGCACTATAAAAATTTTCGCTGAATCAGATTCCCAGAGTCTTTGGAAAAGTTCAAATTCCGGAAGCGGTTTTTTGACCCGTTCCCGGTATAAGACATCAAGAATTTTGTAAAAAGCATGGACTTCTTCAATGGAATTAGCTTCCCTGATTTGGGCTCCGGTTTTCAAACTCTTGTTTATTTCTCTCCTTCGATTTCCGTGCATCCGTTTCAGGACCAAGGCTTCATCGTCTGTAGCTATCAGGAAATTTAGATATGGTTGGAATTGAAATCTTTGTGATTCAAAATCCGATTTAAAATTTTCGCAATCGAAGAGGTTTCTAAATTCAATGAAGATAGCCTTGCCGGCAGCAAATTCTTTTAGGGATTTTAGTAGAGCCCGGGTAGTGGTGTTTTTATTTTCCTCCGTTACCAGCGGGCCTCCCCAAATGATGAGTCTTCTGGAAAACCAGGATTTTAATCCGGTTCCGTTTGTCTGAATTACTCCCATCATGCTGCCAGCTATTTCTCCCGGATTATTAATTGAAAGTAAAAGAAAAGCTTCAAAACCATCAAGTCCTTCGCACAATTGAAAGAAATCAATACTTTGGAAGAAGTTACCTTCCGGATGATTGAGCACAAACTTCCGAAAGGTATCTTCCAATACACTATTAACTAACTGCTTATGCTTTTTAAAAATTAATACTTGCATTGATAAGTAAAATTTTCTCTGCGGTACTCAAAAACTCCCTGAAGAAAATCAATCAATAAACTCCCGAAGCCACTGTTCAAGATGTATCCACTTCCAGATCTCTTTGCCATAATTACCTTTTCTCTCCAGGTGTTTCTGATATATTTTTTTGGCCCTGTCCACATCAATCAACTTTCTTTCTGAAAAGGAAGAGGCATGCAAAAGATCCTTGATATAATTTTGGAAAGCTGGCTTACGAAACCATTCATCCTGCGGAGTTCCGAAACCCATTTTGTCCTGTCTCAATCTGATGGGTTCCGGTATTGTACCTTTCATGGCCTGGCGGAGAATGTATTTGGTCATCCCATTTTTGATGATAGCTGTTCCTTGTAATGAAAGTACTTTTTCCACAAGCCGGTAATCCAGGAAAGGCACTCTGGCTTCCAGAGAGTACCACATGGCGTTTCTGTCCTCCCATTTCAACAAATGTTCCAGTTTGTACTCAAAGTGATTAATCAGGGCTTCCTGTAGACTTTCGGAACCGTACAGCTCTCCGGGAATGGTTTGTTGCTCATCCTGGAATAAATGGGCAAAGTCTTCGTTGATATAACCTTTTTCCTTTACCCTCAATTTGGTTCGAAGATTTGATGGAAGCAGAAAGAACAGGAGTGTTTTTAAACCAAACAAAGAGCGATGATTTTTTAGGTATTTTATTGTTTCGGAAGTCAGTCTTCCCAATTGGCCCTTTTGTAAAAGTTCCTTGAAATAAAATCCGAAAAAGTAATGATAACCTGCCAGAGCTTCATCAGCGCCTTGCCCATCGAGTGTTACCGTAACATGATCTTTTGCCAGGGACATGACTTTGAATTGAGCATAAGGACTGGTACTGGGAACAGGTTCCGCATGGGCTTTAACAAATGGCTCAATATCTTCCAAAAGTGTGCGCTCATCCGGATGGATGAAATACATCTTTTTCAAATGAGGTTGAAAGAGTTTAATAAAGGCAGATTCATCCCCATAATGACCATTGCCATAGACTGCTGAAAAGGTATTCAGGTCTTTTTTTAAATAATCTTTTAAAAGTACTGAAACAATACTGGAAGAATCCAGGCCGCCACTTAGGCATACCCCAACAGGTACATCACTTCTCAATCTCAAACCAACAGAAGAAGAAAAGAGGTCCCGAAAATCATCTGGAGTTTCCAGCCCGTTTTTCAGCGCTTTGCGAAGATCGTACCATTTGTAAATGTTCTTAGCTTTTTGAGGATCTGTGCCATTTTCGTTTAGATCCAGTGAAAATGCGTAACCGTGATTTAGTTTTTTCACCTCTTCAAAAAAAGTTCTTTCCGTTTGATCGGTTCTGTTGAAGGCCAGATAATCAAAGATGCTGAATAAATCGGGAGTTGGTTTTTTATCCAGTAAAGCAAGTATTGGAGGGATTTCCGAAGCAAAAATTAATTTGTTTTTTCCTATGAAATAATAGAATGGTTTTATTCCATACCGGTCCCTTGCTCCAAAAAGTATTTTTTCTTTTCGATCGAAAATTACAAAGGACCACATGCCATTTAATTTGTCCAGCATTTGCTTACCCCATTCTCTAAAGGCATTGATCAGAACCTCTGTGTCTGTTTTGGTTTTGAACCTATATCCGGCCTGAATAAGCGTTTCCCTTAATTCAATGTAATTGAAAATTTCCCCGTTGTAGACAATCACGTATCGGCCATCTTCAGAAAACATGGGCTGATGACCACCTGTTGAAAGATCTATTATGCTGAGCCTGACAAAACCAAGGCCCAGTGCCCCATCCGTAAAAATGCCTTCATCATCCGGACCACGATGCTTCATGGTTCGCATCATCAGCTGAAGTGATTCAGGATTTACCGGAGAGTTATCAAAGTTTATTATGCCGCAAATGCCACACATGTTTTTATGCTAAAATGCTACAATGAAAGAAGATTAAACAAATTCCAGGGAAAGGGTGGATGATTCGATTACCTGGTCGTAAATGTTTTCCAGTTCTTTTTCTTTTGATTGGAGGTCTAGATTTTCCAGGGCAAATGTTTGGCCATTTTTACCGATCCGTTCTCTGAGTTTATTATTGCCTACCAATAGAGCAATATGCTCAGCCAAATCGTCCGTATCCCATTCCTGTACTAACAATCCGCTTTCCATGTGATTGATGATGTATGGAATACCAGCGTGATAAGTGGAGATAACCGGGAGACCCGTAGCCATGGCTTCTATTATGGTTCCGGGAATGCCTTCTTTGTCCCCGTTTTCTGCTATTACGCTTGGGTGGATGAAAATATCGGCATTACTATAGGCTTCCATCATTTCGGGGGAAGCATAAGTGATTGGGCCCGGCATGTTGACAAAAGAACTCAATCCATTGTTTTTGATATAGGCTATTAAAGTCTCTTCTAATTCACCGGTTCCTATGATGTCTAATGTCCAGTTGGAGATACCCTTGTCAAGTAACTTTCGTAGACTTTCGAGAAGGAACAAATGTCCTTTTTGGGGAACCAGGCTCGCCAGGATCAGCAATTTGATTTTGGCCTTTTCAGGATAATCTCTTTTTTGAAAAAAGCGGCCACAATCCGTTCCGTAATAGTGGACGATTATTTTTTCTTCAGGGCAACCGGCCTTGATAAGATCCTTTTTCATGTCCGGTGACATAGCCAGCACTTTGTTCACATCATTAAAGACTCGTTTTGAAAGATACGTTCTTCCGTAACCGTTGAAGAAATCGGGAAAAGAGGAACAATCATAACCGTAAAAGGACACTACCGAGGGGATTTCCAAATATTGCAAAAGGGGATAAAATACCCCACAGTCGGTTCCAAAATGGAAGTGGCAAATGTTTACTTCGTTTTTTTTAAGCGTATTCAAAATACTTCCTATTTGCTTTTTTGAAAGTACTTTGGGGCCGGTAAATAGTACTCTTTCCCATAAGGATTCTTCCTTGCTGAGGTCTAAGACGTCTAGAGGAGAATAATCAAATTCTGCAAATCCTCCATCATGGGGTTTGGATACTGATGTTCGCCAGATCAGTAAGGAATCAAACCGCCTGTGAGAGGCCATTTGATTACGAATGAACGAGGCTTTGGCCTGGGTGTTCTTCCGGATGAAGTGAGCTACTTTGGGTTTGTTTTCTTTCATCATTAAGGTAATTCATGAATTCAATGATGGCCATCATATGTCTGAAAGTAATATCATTGGCACCATTCCGGTTGGAGAAGTCGAATAGATTTGGGTTGAAAACCAAATCGACCACCGGGTTATTTTTATGTTGTTTGAGAATGTCTACTAGAGTTGATCGGGTCCATATTTCTGTTTTAAAAGTATCGTTTCCTCCTTTTTGTCTCAGATAAAGGTTCTTTCGGGTAACGCCAATGGCTAAAAGCAGAAAATTGACGGGGAATGGTCTGATAAGGTCTATTGGCTTGTACAAACGATCGACCCTGATGCGATTTAATTTGGGGAAATATTTTTCAATTACTCTGGCGTACAGGAGTTGCCCCCGACGCTTTTTAATTTTATTATTTCCGAGAAATCCATTGTACATGCCCGCAAAAGGTGTCCGGTAAATAAGATCAATGAGGTCATTGTCCAGATATGGTGACCGGGTGCTAACATAGGTTCTTTCTATCTGGATCTCCTGCTGGAAGTATTTGGGCATTCCTTCTTCGAGCAAAAAGAAAAAGCTTGATTTCTCTGTTCCGTATGCTTTGTACTTTTGTATATATTCTCTTTCAAACAAATCAAAAACCGTTTCGAGGCCTTCCCCAAGAATGGTATCCAACGATTCTGAAGGTGTGAAAAATTGCTGGATATATGCTCTTGCTAAATCCCTGCCATTTTCATGGAAGAAGAGATCAAAAACCCTTTTGTTCATTTGAATGCCAAGGTCAGGACTCAGCGGCCGCAGAATTTCGCTGCCAAATAAACCGGTCATGGCAATATTGGAATAATTGCTCAATCGGGAAAAGGCATAATCAATATTGGCAAAACCGATTGGAGCGAGCCCATTTGAGTAAACCGTAGAACGATGTGAGTACCAGGAATAATTCTCCAGAAATATTCCATCCAGATATACTGGTTGGTAATTGATGCCTGTTTTTCGGGAGATTTCCTGGGGAACCCGAATTTGAAGACTTCCGGGCATTCCGTATGAATAGGTAAGAAAGTCTTCTTTGGGTTTTCGAAGCATCGAAAGGTTGGTCCGACCGTCAAACCCTCCGGTTAGGGACACCAATAATTTTTCAGCATCAGAACCATATAGACCTATATTCTCATACATTAAGGCTGAGAGGGCTTTTAAGGCATCATTTGGGGCCATCAGCTCCTCGTGGTGAAGAGCCGTTACTGACCACCACTTTTTTTGCGCTAACCCTGATTTTGAAAATGTGTAAACAGAAGCTGCCAGAAATCTCTTTATGCCTTTGATGTAATGCAAATCCAAAATGGGGTAATCAAAGACTAATTGACTTGCAAAACCTACCGGGTCAATGTTGACCGATAGATTGCTCATTTTTACAAGGACCGGAATGGAAGAGGAGATGTATAAGTTATTTTTCTCAACATGATAATAGAGGGGAAGAACATTGTGCCGGTCAGTAATGACTTTCAGTTCCTGAGTTAGCTCATTCCAGAGTATGAGTACAAAAGAACCTTTGATCTTTGAAGTGAAATCAGCAATTCCCTCTAAGTAAATTTGCAAAACCTCTTTGGCATAGATTCTTTTTACAGAAGATCCAATGGAATTGGCATATTGCTTACTGGTGAAAACTGTGCCAAATACCCATAATTTTTTACTAGCTCTTTGGGCAAAACAAAGTGGTTCAGGGATTCTGGATAGGAAACTATACGATCCCTGAGCGTACTTTCCTGAATATTCCTTTTTATCAGGGTGCTCAAATAAGGAACTTTCCCTTATTCGGAATTCAGAGAATCCTGTTTTTCCTAATTCGCAACTTAATCCAATTTCAAACATGTGCCTGTTTTTTGATTTGTAACTTTCTCAAATGGTTTTTTTGCCTGACTTTTCTTACAATCCATTGAGGCAATTTGAGGATCTTTTTCCCAAACCTTATTTCCCACAAGCCAGGAACAGGATCATCCAATGCGAAGTCCGAAAACACCTTAGGACCGCTCAAACTTTGTAGCCAGTGAGAAAAGTTGATTTCCCCTTCTTTCTTATAGTCCATAAAGGATTTAAAATCCATGTAGATGTTTATCCATTTCACACCCAATCGATATTTTGAAGGGATGGGTGCCGGTTCTATATCAAGAAGATCCTGATAATTAATGTATGGAAAATTGATCCCGCAGGTTTCTGCAAGAGTATTTTGTTGCCAATACCTAGGATTTAATTCGATAAGTTTAAGTAACCCGTCTTTTTCGTCAAGCTTGAACTCAGATGATCCAACTCCTTGATAATCAATGTTTTCAAATAGTTGTCTTCCTGTATTAAGTAAAGTCAGGTTTTTTATACTTTTGACAACTGAACCTATTCCGAATCTGATGGGGTTTTGTCTTATTTTTTGCAGACAAAACTCAGCAAGGATTTTTCCGGATTGGGTACGATAGGCTGAATATTTATAGTGGTTTGTATCAGGCCCTTGAATTACTTCCTGGGCGATTACGGAGAGGTTTTGGTTAAGGGCAGGTTTTATGAGTTGTAATAATTCCTGGAAATCAGCCACTTTAAACCCTTTGGTTGTCCCTCCATAGACTCTTCGCCACGAATTGACTTCCCGTCCTTTTATGATCAATGGCCAGCAACTTTCCGGAAAATTTTCCTCTTTCAATTGTGAGCTGCCATCAATTAACCAGGTTTGTGGAACGTTTATTCCTGCCTTTTTGGCAAGTAGATACTGACTGTATTTATCAGCTATCATTTCGAGTTTTTCATGGGGAGGAAGATTATACCTAAAATAATCTTTAAGAAATTCCCGATTTCGGGAGAAGGTATACAAAAAATCATCACCGGTAAAAAAAACAGGGATGTCTTTATCTCGTGAAAAGTTTTTAGTTATCCAATTTAGAAATTGCTGTTCATTTTTTATTGGGTGAGGGCACTTATTTGGCCTGATATACTTTGAATAACAGCCAATGTCTTTTTTATGGTCCACACCAATCACCGGAATACCTTTTCGTCCCAATGCTCTGGCCACGGCAAGACCTGTTTCAAAAAGTCCGAAAACTACAGCAGGTTGGTTGTTTTTCATGGGTTAATTCAGGTTTTGATTGAGGAAGTCACAATAACGCCCGTGTGTTGTAATCCAAATTTTCTCACGATGGCTTTTGAGGAAATCAAATACTCCCGGCATGATTTCCCGGGTGACTCTTGAATCAAATGAAGGATGGAACCAGAATACACAAACAGTATTGGTACGTATGGCCCTTTTTATGATTTCAACATATCTTTTGACGTGATATTGAGGAGACCAGCCTTTTCTGAATTGGATCTCTGCAGTTTGTTGTAATTCCCATAAACCCTCATTCTGGTTTTTGGGATAACCAAGCAGGTTTTGATAGTCGGTCCGAAAAGAGGTGAAACCCGCTTTTTTTAGGGATGGTAAATGACCAATAGTGTGGCCTGGATGCACGAAAGACCTTAGACTTAACTGCCAATCGGAAGCAAGGTTTTGACACGCATTCAATTCTGCTTCCATGAGTTCTTTAGGACAAATTTCTTCCCTGCAATCGATATGGGAAAAAGTATGGCAGCCTATTTCATGTTGGGTTTTGGAATCCAGAATTTTTTTCACGAGATCGGGGGCATACCATTCTGGTGCATGTTTCACATCGCTGCCCGGATCATGTTCATACCAGTCCTTTCCTGAAAAATCCCAGAACCGGCCCTGATATGCAGGGACTTGTGGCATTTCAGGATGTTTGCTGCATTGGTCCAGAAATAAATGGCCAACGGTAGCCCAGGTAATGGGAATTTCATATTTATCGCATAATTCAAGAATGTCCGGAATATTTTTGCGTTCCCGTTTTGCCAAATCTAATGCATAATTCAATGGCTGGTCGTTTTGCTTGTCGTATCGTGGAGCCCATGCTAATTCAAAATCAGCAGAGATCAGAACAACGGCCTTGAATGGCGTTGGGACGTATTTTCGAAAGTCTGAGACCTTTTGAATACGGGGAGTCCTGCCCATCCAAAAATTTAATTTAGATAATTGAGTTTTTAGACTCATCAGAAAAGATTAATCAATGGTTAAGTTTAGATTAGGCTAAGGCTAAGGCTAAGGCTGAGGCTCAGGAAGAATTCATTATTATAGCTGATAAAACCTATATGGACATTTTAGGTTTCTAATTTCTGAAGGTCCTTTATCTACCGTGGGCAATTGAGCAAAAAGTCTAAAATTCATGATTTGTCCTTGCAGATAACGCGGATAAACGCAGAAGATTAGGGGAATCTTCAAAAATGATCAGCGAATACGGCGTGAACTAAAAAGTGTACGGTAGCAAGAAGGTACTAAAAACCTTAGCCTCCGCCTTAGCCTTGGTAACTTATTTCGTTAAATCAATTCAAAATAGATGTTGGAAAGATTCTTCAGGTAGTTGGCAAATCCGAATTTTTCTTTGAAATGTTCTGTGTTATTTGTTTGCTCAGAGACTTGTTCGTTTTGTCTTAGTAGGGTTAATTGTTCAAAGAAATCATCCGGATTGCCAGTTTTAAAAAGATGGAAATATTGTCCTTCTTCGCTCAATTCCCTGAAAACGGGAATATCTGAAGCCAGGACTGTTTTATTGGCAAATACTGCTTCAGCCAAAGCGATGTTAAAGGTTTCAGACACACAACTCATTACAGCAAGATCAAAGGAGCCGAGTAGTTGTCTCGAATTTGGGATTACCCCACAGAAATTGACTCTATGCTCCGCTAAATCCGTCTCATGCAGATATTTTGTTTTGAGCCTTTCCGAAATATCTGTTTGTCGTCCGACAAAATAAAAACAGACATCAGGCATTTTTTCCCGGATATGTAGATCATAAGCTTTCAACAGCGTCCGATGGTCTTTTCCAAATACAAAATTGGCAACCATAAGGATATTGAATTTTGCAGGATCAGGTCGTAAGGAATTGTAGTGATCTGCTTTTTTTGGAAGAGGAATGTCTTTTATCCCATTGTATAATACTGAAATGTTCTTCGGTTTAAACCCAAAATCATGCTGTAAAATATTTCTGGCAGTCCCGGAAACGGTAAGGACTTTTGAGGTAAAACGACTGATATACTTTTCCAAATAGAATACAACATTACGCCTTTCAAAAAGTAAATGAATCTGGTGGACCACTTTTACGCCGGGGTTCATGATTTTTAATATAGTGGCGTAGAACAGTTCAATAAACTGATGGGAATGAATGATCTTTATATCCTCTTGTCTGATCAATTTGTTCATTGACCTCAATACGCTTAAATCCAGGAACTTTTTTCGGAACCATTTGAAGTACTTGTTGCCACTCTTTTCATCAAGCTGTTGAATCAATGATCCATCTTTCAATAAGACGAGGTACATCCTGAAAAAGGATTGTGGCTGGTTAAATGTGTTCAGCAGAAGTGTTTCGGTACCACCGGGATCAAATGAAGACCGGATATGTAATACTTTAAGCATAAATTGCTGGTAAAGATTTGACCGACCTCAATGGCTTAGGAGCTTTCATTTTTTTTCGTTCAACTCCGGCCTTGTCATAAATACAGGCTGCCCAACTGAAGAATAATCCCTGAATCAGCCCCACGTTCGGGTCCTGATAGAAACTGAAATGTTGCCAGGAAGTAGAATGAATGATGAACCACCCCATGAAAAATACACAAAATACCACCAGACTATTTCGATACTCGCGTGGTATTAAATCATTTCTGCTCCGGATGATGAGTTTGGCATTGAAAAAGACGAAAAAGGCACCCATAAGGAAAGCCCCGGTAATTCCGCTATGGAGTAATAGATTGTGATTTCCCACATGTCCATCAGCGTAAGTGAAGTATTCGTTGGAAAATCCCCAACCTGTAATGGGTGATTCCCTCCACTTTTTCATCACTCTCGGAACTCGTCTTTCGAGCCTGATCAGGGTGCCTTTTGCCGTCAGATCCCCTTCGACAATTGCTTCCAGTGTAAGAATTCTCTTAAAAGCATTAGTAGTTTGGAGCCTTAACTCCGGAACACTCAATATCGTCAGGATTGCGATAGCCCCTACGAATGATATTTTGATCAGGTTTTTTAATTGAACCCCTGAAATGAAAAAAATATAGGTCAAAATCATAAAGGAAAAACCAATAATCCAGCCACGTGTTGCCGACAGGAAAATGCTGAGACCATTGGCTATTAAAACGGCAAACAGATAAGCCGTACTTTGCGACTTTTGTTTTTTTGTCAGCATATAAAGAGCGCCCAGAGTAGTTATTAAAACGATGCCAACGTTAAAGAATCCCCGGTAAATGCGTTCATCGGTAAGTTCAAAGGTATCTACATGTTCAGCACTCAAGGACAATAAATAAACGGGTTGTAAGCCAGTTGCAATGGTTGCGATTTGTGCACCTAAAGCGAAAAAAGCAATGGGGAATAGATAGGTCATGCAGGTTTCATAATCTTTGGGTTTCAAAAAGAGCCTGGGGATTGAAAACAATAAAAAAAGCGGTAAAATGCTTTTGATCAATCTGAACTGAATATTCATTTCCATGGAAATCCCCACCACATATCCCTGCACGATCAGAAAGACCAAATATATCAAGAGCACCCAAAGAAATCGATAATAAAACGGAGGGGTATAATCCTTTCGCCAGAATGCTTTTACTAAAGTTGCCAAAATATATAATTGTATAATCTCCACCTCAGGCAGTCCCGGAATTACGGATTGAAGCACTTTCCCGGGGCCAAAAAGACCGAAAAATCCATCTCCGAGTACCAGGAAAAAGGCTAACCAGAAGGGTTCATTATCGGAGAAGAAATAGATGACCAGACAAAACAGGAAAAACAAAGAACTGAAGGTGGCAGGTACCATATAGTTAATACCGACTGATACCAGAATTAAGCCTAAAAAAAGAATAGTCTTTCTATTTCCCTTTTCCTTATCTTTTTCTGCTATTTCTCTTGCTTTCATTTTAGTTCAAACCTAATGCACTTGCGATCAATGCTCCGTTTTTAACCGGACAATATCTTTCACGGATGACTTTTTTCATCCAGGTAACTTTTTCCTTTCTTGCTGATTCATTGTCCAGATAATACCTGGTTATTTCTTTGATTTCATCATAGGTTCTTGGAGCTGGCAAATCAGTTTTATCCGGGAAAATAGTATTCAAATCATTTTGCCACTCCAGGACCGGTAGAGCACCGGCACCAAGCGCTTCAAACATTCTGAAATGAACTCCCTGGATGACTCCGGGATTTCCATCAATGGGGATAATTCTGGTAGCATTATACATGGTATTCATCCGGCTTTCAGAGTAGTAGTCACTTTTCAGATGAAAATGCCCCTCGAGTTTTGGGAAAAAGCCAAACCACCTTTTCCAGTGTTTGTTCCCATAAATTTGAAGATCAAAGTCGGTAAACTGATTTAAGAATCTGGCTTTTTTATATCCCCAATTATTGGCATAACACATACCAACATAAAGCACATCACTTCGGTATTTTTCAAGATCTCCATTCTCTAATGACTTTTCAAAATAAAAGTCTTCAGGAATGCCCGGACAAAAATGGTTCAGGTTTTTCAAGCCCATTTTTTTCAGTTGATCAATCCAGAAAGTATCCGGGGCAAAAATGGCATCGGCCTGGAAAAGCAATGCAAGAAAGTACCTGTTTAAAGGAGTGTAAAGGGGATGATCTCCAAGGAAAAAAGCAATTTTTGATTTTTGCTTAAAATAGGCCAGCGTCTCCGGCAGCAGCATTTCGTTATTGTAGATGAAGATTAGGTCTGGTCTGATTTCGTCATAGATCTCACGATAATGCCTGTTGATTTTATCGAGATAATACCTTTCCCACTTTTGTCGTAACCTGTCCGGTAAACGGAAAACCTGTACATTGAATTTTTTTTCAACCGGGTTGATGAATTGATAGAAATCCACCGGATGGATTTCTGCATCCAGCGTTTCAAAGGCCTTTTTCAGGGAGTGAAACAAGCCGTACCGTTGTGGAATCAAAAAGAGAACCTTCATGACCAAAAGTCTTTTTGAAAATGCTCATGATCAGGACGTCGTGAAATTCATTGTTCAAATAAATCTGGTCTTTCATACGTCCTTCCTCTACAAATCCAAAGAATTTATAAAGGTTAATAGCTTTGTGGTTGAAAGCAGCGACTTCCAGGCTGATTTTTCTGAGGTTTAGTCTTGCGAATGCATAGCTGAATAAAAGCCTCATGGCTTCTTTGGCCATTCCCTGGCCCTGGTATTCTTTTTCACCGATCATAATGCCAAACCAGGCCACACGGGAAACCCAGTCAATTTGTACGAGGTAAATGAATCCAATTAAGTTGTGTTGAAAGACGGTTTCAATAGCATATACGATTTTAGTATTGCTTTTATCGTGGAGGATACTCTCTATCCACTCCCGTTCCAGCTCATTGGTCACCGGAAATGGGGCGCTCAGGAGATTATCTCTGATCTCAGGGTCGTTGCGCCAATGCACAGACAATTCCGAATCCAAAAGTTGCAGGGGCCGCAATTTGACTTTATTGCCGAGGTTTGGAAGGATCTCGAATATTTTTTCTTTTGAGGTAGCGTTTTTGATTGCCATTACTTAAGTTTTAATGTATTTCATTCAATAGAGATTGTTGTTTTGGTTTTTTTAGGCGGATCATAGCCTGCATCTTTTTGGTCAATGCCTTAATATGTTTCATCAACTGTTGCCTGTTATTGGCGGAAGTGATGAAGAAGGAGTGACGATTTTTGCTTTCACAAACCAAAGGAGTTAACTGTCCTTGTTTTAAAAAAATGCCGGCATGATTAACTCTGTGATCATTTAAAAATGGTTTTATGGAAGCGATCTTTACAACCTTTTTTCCAGCAGGCCAATTGACGTATCTTATCGCGGAATGCCAGGCAAATTGTTGTTCAAGATCAGGGTATTGCCCCATGGCAATTTGTGCCAGGGCCTTGTTCATGTTAACTCCTGTTGACAATAAGGTGAGCCAGGAAGAAATGTAGTCCCCCCCGAGTCTTGCAGCTATTTCGATCATTTTAGGTCCCTGGTCTGTGATTTTTAATTCTGCATGGATTCCGCAATTATCCAGTCCCAAAGTTTTGGCAGCTTTTTTTACAATAGCATGGATTTTTGCGATGGTAGCTTTTGGTAAAGCAGAAGGCTGGATGTGTTGTAGTTCCACTGTGTGAGGGTAGGGGGTGATCCATTTATCAGTGACCTGGACAATTGTGGTTTCCCCTTTAAACGTTATGGCTTCCACGCTGACTTCAGGACCGGAGAGGAAACTTTCCACGAGTACTGCTCCATTTGAGCTGAAGCTACTGGTCAATTTGAAATTGTCAAGCAATTCTTTTTTGGATTCGACTTTAATAACTCCCTTACTGGAATGACTATCTATGGGTTTCATGATCAGGGGGAAGTCCCTATGGGAAAGGTTAAAGTTTGAGGCTTGTTCATAGTTCCGGAACAATGTTCCAAAAGCACAAGGGACTTCCCCGGTTACGAACGCTTCTTTCATCAGGAATTTGTTTCTTGCCTTTTTAATGGCTTCCGAAGAAGGAAATGGCATGCTGAATTTTTGAGCCAGAGTAGCCATGAGTTCCAACGGATTTTCCATCTGACAAGTAACGATTCCTTTTATTTTTTCCTTAATGATTAATGCTTCATGACCAATTATGTCATCCGCGGGAAGAACGACAAAATCATCTGCCCATTTGGCACCTGGTGGGTTTTCCGCAGGATCCGTAACTATCGTATGGTAACCGAGTTTTCGGCAGGCTTTGATAAGATCAATCTGATTATCACCTGCACCAAATACCAGAATGGATGCTTTCATTTTAAATTTGTGAGAATACTTTTTTGACAGCAATGACCACTTGTTCCCGTTCTCTCATGGTAAGGCATGGATAGATGGGGAGCCGGAGTAAGGTTTTATAAAAATGCATAGCTCCCGGAAAATCAAAATCTGTTCCTTTATGCTGATAATATTTATTTCGGTGAAGTGGCGTATAATGAACATTAGCCATTATACCCTCGGCCCTTAATGCATCCATTATCCGGAATTTTTTATTCACCGGAACCAGGATCGGGAAAATATGCCAGTTGGTTTCTGCATAGGGCGATACCTTAAGAAAATTGAGGCCATCGATTCCCGTTAATTGATCCAGATAATAATCTGCTATGTCCTTTCGAATAGCATTCATCATCTCAAGTCGTTGCAGCTGGCTGATTCCCAACGCACCATTGATATTGGATTGAACGAAACTGTGACCTTTACTGACGTATTGGTAAAATCCTCGGCTGCGGTTATCGGATAGGAAGGAATGTTTGTCCGTACCTTTTTCTCGCATTATTCTAACCTTTTCAGCAATTTGGTCATCATTAGTGACCAGTGCTCCGCCTTCACCTGTGGTCATGTTTTTTGTCCCGTGGAAGGAAAACGTACTGACATCTGCCTGGTTGCCAGTGTACCTGCCTTTGTACTTTGAACCTATGGACTGAGCAGTATCATGAACAACGAATAAGTCATATTTTTTGGCTAAAGCCATTATCTCATCCATTTCGGCTGGATTTCCTGCATAATCGACCGGACAAATGGCCACTGTCCTGGCAGTGATATATGATTCTAATTTGTTTAAATCGAGGTTCCCGTTTTCCGGATCAACATCTGCCAGTCGGATACATAAATTATTTAGAATGGGTCCCAGAGCAGTGCTGGTGTAGGTGAAATCAGGAACGATAACTTCACTGTGTCGTGGGAAATTTTTGATCATGAATGCCAGATCCAGGGCAGCAGTGCATGAGTTTACAAACAGGGCATGTTTCACTCCGAGAAATTCAGCCAACTGACGTTCGAACTCCCGGCAAGCCGGGCCGTCACCACTGACAAAGGTGCTTTCCAAAGCTTCGGCGACCGCCTCAATATCCGTTTGATTAATGGAAGGTTTATGGATTAAAACAGGCTTTTCGCAAACTGCCTGACCACCTTTCAAAGCGAGTTTATTTTCTGTTAGGATCATGATGGATTTTTAAAAAGCGAAAGAATAGTTGTTTTCATACCACTTGATGGTTTCTGCCACCCCCTGTTCGAAAGGTATTGAGGGCTTCCATCCCATAAGCATCACACCTTTTGAACCATCTACAGTCTTGTAGGCAGCACCATCCGGTTTGTCTGGGCGTAATTTAATTCCTCCTTTGTAACCGGACATTTTTTTAATAAGCAGGCTCATTTCTAAGATGGAAATGCCCTGGCCTACACCGATGTTGATAAAATCTGTTGTAGGAGGTAGATCAATGGCCCGGATCATGGCTTCAGCACCATCATCCACGTGTAGCCATTCACGTACTGGTTTACCGCTTCCCCAGACTTCGACATATGGCTTGTTTTCCCTTTTTGCCTCCACAAATTTCATGATCAAAGCTCCCAGTGCATGAGACCTTTCTGCTTCAAAGTGATCTTCCGGCCCGTACATGTTAGACAATACAATATTGATGACATCCAGTCCGTGTTGACGCTGATTTGCCCAGGAACCAACCCAAAAGGCTTTCCTGATGAACCCATAAACCATCACGGATTCATGTAATGGTCCATCCCAGATTTCTTCTTCCCTGAAAAAATTGGCTTTTGCAGGGTAAACGCAATTGGAAATGGGATTCACAATTCTCTTGACGTTGGTTTCCCGGGCAGCACGGAGGAGGTTAACTGTCATTAATAGATTATTCTCAAAAATATCTGCTGGGTATTTCATTCCAAACTGGATGCCGCCAACATAGGAGGCACAATTCATTAGGATTTCCGGCCTGATGCTTTGGAATAACTCCAGGGTTTGATCAAAATCGCGAAGATCTACTCCCATGCTAAGACTGGTAAGTGTGGGGTTTTCTCCTTTGTTATTTAGTTTTTTAGCAACTCTTTTTCCCAGGAATCCGGTTGCTCCGGTAATGAGTATGTTCATTTGTATATTTTTTTAGATTAAATCCTCCACCTGGTTATGAATTTCAAATCCACTGTTTTGGAGGTGGTAATTTCTTCTGACCTGTTCAATATCATTATCAACCATCTCAGAGACAAGTTGATCAAGCGTGTGTCTGGGTTTCCAACCTAAAACTTTTCGAGCCTTCGTTGGGTCACCCAGTAATAGGCTTACTTCTGTTGGCCTGAAATAAAAAGGATCAACCATGACCACTACCTGTCCGACTTCAAGGTGTACAGGTAAAATGCCTGTTGAACGTTCGAATAAAGCTGGGTTGATGTCCTCAATGAAACCTTTTTCATTCTTCCCTTCACCTGAAAAACTGATGGTGATGCCAACGCGCTGAAAAGCCATTCGAACAAAATCTCTGACGGAATGTGTTTGGCCTGTAGCCACAACAAAATCATCTGGTTTTTCCTGTTGCAACATGAGGTGCATCGCCCGTACAAAGTCTTTGGCATGACCCCAGTCTCGTTTGGCATTCAGGTTGCCAAGCGATAATATTTTTTGAAATCCCAAGGCGATGTTAGCTGTTGCCCGGGTGATTTTTCTGGTGACAAAGGTTTCGCCTCGCAGGGGAGATTCGTGGTTGAACAAAATGCCGTTACAGGCGAATATATCGTAGGCTTCTCTGTAATTAATAGTAATCCAATGAGCATATAATTTGGCTACACCATAGGGACTTCGTGGATAAAACGGAGTGGTTTCGGATTGTGGAACTTCCTGAGCCAAGCCGAATAATTCAGACGTTGAGGCCTGGTAGAATTTTACACGATCTGCCAGCCCCAGAATTTTGATGGCTTCAAGGATTCTCAGTGTCCCAAGGGCGTCGACGTTTCCGGTATATTCCGGGCTGTCAAAGCTCACTTTTACATGGGACATGGCTCCCAGATTATAAATTTCGTCTGGTTGAATATCCTGAATATATCGAATGACATTGCCTGAGTCGGTCAGGTCCCCATAGAAGTAATGAAAACGAGGAATGCGTTCCTGTCGGTCATTAGCAAATAAGGCATCGATACGGACAGTATTAAAAGAGGAGCTTCTTCTTTTCATTCCCCAAACTTCATAACCTTTGTTGAGTAAATAATCAGCTAGATAGGCGCCATCCTGTCCTGTGATTCCGGTAATTAATGCTTTTTTTAGCATAATGCTTATTTTACGTTGACTTGCCTTTTGTGAGACATTTTGGGATTGATCATTGCTAAGGTTTTAGGAATTATTACATGTCGTAAAGTGTTCATCTCTTCTGTTTTGAATAACAAATGAAGCCCCAGATAAAGGCATCCACCGGTTACCATAGCAAGGGTTAATTGCATGATTAGTGGTATTGGAAAAATGGTGATGGATACATACATGGCCAATCCGCAGATGAGGCTAAAGATCAGGGTTAAGGCCACGTCTTTAATCTGTTCCATAAGAGAATAATCGAGGAACACTTTTGAGTAATAGGCATTAATGATAAGGTTCACGTATGCTGCCACCACTTCGCCAATTACCAGGCCGAAAATTCCAAACTGAATTCCAACGATAATAGCTATGGTAATCATCACCTTTTTAATTATCTCGAGTTTCAATCCGAGGTCTGATCTACCCAAAACCAATAACATATTGAGGTTGATCTGGCTAAAGTGATAGGTCAGGCCTGACAGACAAAGCAATTGCAGAAAAGGAACAGCCGGGAGCCATTTTTCTCCCATCAGTAAAAAGATCAATGGTTTGGCCAAAACCCCAAGAATAATCATACTGGGAATGATGACGAACGAACTCAGTTTGATCACTTTCCGGTAACCGCTTTTCAGTCTTGTTTTACTATCCTGCAGTTTGGCCAGTACGGGGTAAGTAACTTTTTCAAGTGTCCGGAATAAGGTATTGATCATTATGTTGGAAAAATTGGCTGCCTGAGTGTAAAAACCGAGCGTTGCACTTGAAAAATATTTGCCTATCAATAATTTGTATATCTGTTGATAGAATTTGTCCAGCAAGCTGGATAGCAGTATTTTATACCCGAAGCCGAATAGTTTGTTAAAAGAACCCCTGTGAACTTTTAATGTGGGTTTCCAGGGTCTGACGATCCACAAAAGGGTGGTGTCGATAAAAGCCATTAATAAGATCTTGATGATCAGGCTCCATACTCCCCATCCTGTCAAGGCGAAAAAAATGGCCACACTGCCTGAAATAACTACTGCAACGAAACGAACTTTAGTCTGGGTTTTAAAGTCGATCTGTTGGGTCAGATGCGCCCGCTGAATAATGGAAAAGGCATAAATGATAAGGTTTAATCCCATTATTCGAACGATCAAAGTCAGAGCCTCTTCCTCGAATAATGCAGAGATGGCCGGGGCGGCAGCAAACAGGGCTGCGTAAACAATGATCGAAGTGACAAGATTGAAAGTAAAAGTGGTTCTTTTGTCTTCTTCAGTGATCTCTTTTTCTCTGACCAGAGCAGGAAAGAATCCGCTTTCAATAAAGGTTGATGACAACTCGAAAAAGATCATCACCATGGCGACAAGCCCAAAATCTTCCGGTAATAATAAACGGGCCAGAATAATGGTAATGGCAAAATTGACGGTACTGCTGCCCAGTTTATCGATCAACAGCCAGAAGAGACCTCCCATTGATTGATCACTCAGGGATCTGGTCATGCTGCCACTTTATTAATAATCATGAAATACTGCCCAACTTTAAACTTCAAGATCATGTGGGGTACGTTTGGAGGTAGCTTTCTGTTTGGTTTTTGGAATGGCCTTTTGGGACTCCTTTTGTTTTTTCCGGGTGAGTTCTTCCTCCTTTTTAGATTTTCGGAACCAAAGCTTCGCTTTCCTCAAAAACTTTTTAAATCTTCCTGGTTCCATCTTTTCTTCTTCGAAATAACCCTTCCCGTTTCCATAGCCTTTTTCATAACCATAACCATATCCGTAACCATAGTTATAGCCATAGTTTTTAATACTACCTAATTGGACAGCATTGAGCACGATAAAGGGTTTTGGAAGCTTTTTATGAATAGAAATATCATCAATTATTTCTACCTGGCCTAATCTGGTAACCCCGGCTCTGACGACATAAAGGCTGGCTTCAGCAACATCTTTAAGTTGAAAAGCATCCGCTACAAGTCCTACTGGCGGGGTGTCAAGAATAATGAAATCATACCTTTCTTTGAGTTGGTTAATGAGCCTCTTTAAGTGTGGAGACAGAATCATTTCTCCTGGATTAGGAGGCTTGGGCCCTCTGGTTATGACATCCAGTTTGTAATGTAATCCGCTATTTTTGATGATATCCCTTGGAGGGGTTTCCGGATTTACCAGGAAGTTCACCAATCCTTTATGGCTTTTTTTAATGCCCATATAGAGTTCCTGCTTTGGTTTACGCAGATCCAATTCAAGAATAAGCACCTTTTTCCCTGAAAGGGCCAGAGTCATTCCCAGGTTGAGGGCAATAAAGGATTTTCCTTCTCCGGACATGCTGGAAGTAATCAATAGTGTTTTTAGTGTTTCGCCCGGAGATATGAAAGACAAATTGGTTCTTAACAGCCGAAACATTTCAGCTGATACCGAACGGCTGTTTTCCTTGATGACGAGATTGTTTCCGTTTTTCTTGTAAGACAACATACTGATCACGGGGACTTCGGTTACCTTTTCAATGTCTTCCCGGAATTGAACCTTGTCGTTAAGGTTGTTAAGTACAAGTGCTAATCCACTTGGCAAGGCGAGCCCAAGAAATCCGGCAATCAGCCATATCTGCATTTTTTTAGGGCTTATGGGCACGGAAGGAATATGTGCAGGTTCAATTACTTTTCCGTTAGCCACGGTAACGGCCAGTGAGATGGCGGATTCTTCCCGCTTCTGTAACAGGTATAAATAAAGGTTTTCTTTAATGATTTTCTGCCTTTCTATTTCTACCAATTCTCTTTCTCTTCTCGGCAGACTCCTTAAACGACTTTCCAGCATGAATTTTCTGTCCCGACTGGCAGTGCTGGCGATCTGAAGGTCATTCTTGATGGCTTTGATATTGTCAATAATCGTTCTTCGAAGGTTTTGAATCTGTCGTTCCATTAATTTCAGGTCAGGGTGGGAGGGACCCAGGTCTGTGCGCATTCTGGCTCCTTCAGCCAGCAACTGGTTGAATCGCGTAAGCTGATTGGCCAGGGTGAGATTATTGATGCTGATATTGGTTGGGACGAATTCAAATCTATCCTGATTTTTGATGAGAAAATCTTCGATGGAATTCAGGATCTCGAGTTGAACATCTTTTTCGGAAAGCTCCTTGTTGTTCACCGCAATCTCATTCATCAAAATGCTGCCCTCTGCACTCAATTCGGTCATGCTGAAACGGCTTTTGTAGGCTTCTACATCTGATTCGGCTTCCGAGAGTTCTGTAGCGATCATTTGGATCCTTTCATTGATCAGATCAATGGAATTTTCGTAGACCTGATTTTTTTCGTCAATGGTACTATTGTTATAGGCAACGATCAGTTCTCTCAAAATGTCATGCGCTCTTTCAGGCGAGGAATCTTTAATCGTTAAACTTAGCGTGCTTGATTCTTTTCCGACAATGGCAATTTCCAATGCCTCCAGGAGTTCCAGAGCTCTTTGTCTATTGTTTGAAACATAGATAGCTAATGGTCCAATTAGACTTTCACTCCTTTTCCTGGAAAGGGTCAGTTTTCCGGTCGGAAGAAATAAAACCTTGCCAAATTCTCCGGTATAAACCTGGTCTTTATAATCCAATAAATACCTGCCGGTTTTGTCTGTCTGAAGTACGCCTGAGAAGGTCTTTCCCTCCTTGTGGGGTTGCCAGTCCAAAACCTCAACGGGTGTATCATTGTAGAGGTCTACTTTTCTGAGGCCGATCCGCGTGATATATCTGTTTTGAAGGTTTAATTTTTCCACAACTGCCATCATAAGCGGAGTTGACTGTAAAACCAACATTTCATTTTCCAGGTTTTTCATTTTATTTCCCAGGCCAAGCTCATTAAACAATCCTTCTTCACTTAGCTGACCTGATTTTTCATCATCCTTGATGAGCACCAGGGTTTCTGCTTCATATTTTGGGGGCGTTTTTTTCAAATAGAAATAGGCCAGACCTATTACCAAAGGAAAGATGATGGCAAAGACATACCAATACCTCAAGGCCTCACCCAGAAGTTGTCGAATATTAAACTTTTCATCTTGCATAGGAATGTCGTTTTCGTGAAAAAGCTAAATCAGGTTGGGGTTTCGTTTAATTGGCCAAAGAGGTACCCAATACAAAGGTTATCAAACTGACCAAGGGTATTAATACGCCTGAATATCGTTGTAGAAAATCTCCCTGGGTTGCGTACTGCTTTGCACGTAGAGGTTCTACATACACTATATCATTCGGACTCAAATAGAAACAGGGAGATTCGAATATGGTAGCATCTTGTGTGTTGATCCGATTAAATGCTCTCTCTCCTTCGCGTTCCCGGATTACAAGCACAGCATTTCTTCTGGCGTAAGGGGTGAAATCACCTGCCATGCCAATAGCCTCCAGGATGGTGAGTCGTTCATTGGGAATGATATAGGTGTTGGGGCGGTTAATCTCTCCAAGCAGGGTGACTCTGAAATTCATAAAGCGGACCTGTATGGAAACATCCGGGATGAACTGTACCAGACTGTCGGTCAGATCCTGCCGTAATTGTAGAATGGTTTTACCTTCTGCTTTTACTGCTCCAAGAAAAGGAAGGTAAATATTGCCTTCTTCATCCACTCTGTATCCCTCTTGAATACCTAAAGCCCTTTCACCGGCTGCAGCGGTAGTTTCTGTTCGGGTGTAAAAAGCAATGACCGTTTCCGGATTTCTGCTGGCTACGTTGATGCTCAAAATATCATCCGTCCTGATGGTCAGGACAGGAAGACTGTCAATATTCATTGCCTGATCCTTCATGTCGGTCAGCATCATCATTTCCGTGTGTTTGACACTTCCGCACCCAGGAAGTAAAATCCAGGCCAATGCCAGTGCGACTAGATAAAACCAAAAAATTTTCATGGGAACAAAATATTAATGAGCCAATAAGTCGGATTCTAAAGTAGGAGCGTAATAGGTTGCATCCCGATGGAAAGGATGCTCACTTGCCGGCAATAAAGCAAGAGGATGGAACGAGTCTGTAATCCCAACGGGTCTTTCATTCCGAATGTCATAAGCTATTTTAATGGCTTTTTCAGCATCGTGCAATCCATACCCATGGCCATCAATAATGGCTTCATAACTCCTGGTGTGGAGATCTGTGAACCCCTGACTAAATTCGACCTCTTTGTCGTCAATGGTTATTGATCGGAAAGTTCTCATGCCACGTTCTTTTACCGATTCAGGCAAAGTATCATAATTGATACTGAGGAACCATTTGATCCGGGCTTTTTCCAATTCCATGAAACCGGCTGCCCGGTCATGGGTATGAATATGAACAATATTTTCTCTGACTTCGCCAAAAATCCAGCTGAGCATATCAAAGAAATGGATACCAATATTGGTGGCAATGCCTCCCGACTTTTCAAGGCTGCCTTTCCAACTGGTGTAGTACCAGTTGCCTCTTGAGGTAATGTAAGTAAGATCTACATCGTAGATTTTCCCTTTTGGAGACCTATCCACCATTTTTTTCAACTGCTGAATGGCAGGATGAAGTCTCAACTGTAGAATGGTGTGTATTCGTTTTCCACTTTCCTCTTCTAGTTGGTGTAATGCCTTGATATTCCTCGGGGTGAGCATCAAAGGTTTTTCGCAAATTACATGAGCACCAACACGCAATCCAAATCGGATGTGAGCATCGTGCAGGTAGTTCGGAGTACAAACAGTAACGTAATCCAGTGGCTCTCCACGACGTAATAGTTTACATACATGTCGGTCGAATCTTTCAAATTCTGTAAAAAATGCTGCTTGTGGGAAATAACTGTCAATTATGCCAACAGAATCAGCTTTGTCTAGGGCTACTATGAGGCTATTTCCTGTTTCCATGATGGCACGCATATGACGGGGAGCAATGTAACCAGCAGCTCCAATCAGGGCGAAATTGTTCATAATTAAAATTTTAAGGTGAGTATTTTACTTAGATTTTCGCGGGTATTGGAAAATCTTTTTTGTGCAGAGCAGTCTAGTTTTTAGTTAGGTGTGCTTATAGTAATGAAAAAACACATTTGCGGACAAAAAACCCAAGGTTTAAAATGGGGCTCCGCCTCTGATAAGTCGAAGTTGACTTATTTGAAATGGAGATTTATTGGAAGTTTGTTCATCATTGACCATCAAAGAAATGATCAAATTTATTTTCTAATGACCACTACAATGGAGTAACTGGTCTCGTATTGGTATATAGCTTACGCAGCAATTTTTGGTCAATTTGCAAACGCAATGAATATCCTGTTTGAGTTAGTTCAATCAGGAAGTTTTTATTCTTGTCTTTTTCCAGTAAAATTCCTTGAATACCTGTCAGGTTACCACCGATAATTTCAACTTTATCACCCACAAGATAACTGTTGGGTTCGGCTTCGATATCCATTCCTTCTCCCATTATTCGTTTCATTAGCTGAATTTCGTTTTCTGGAATGAAAATCAATTGATTGGAAAGCCGGACAAAGTTGACCACATCAGGTGTTTTTAATACGCTGAGGTATTGTTTTTTGGTAATTTTAGTGAATATGTAACAGCTGATCAGGGGGATTTCTACCTCGCGTATTTTTCTCGTATACCGACGGACGTATTTTTTGAGCGGGAGGTAAACCTCGATTCCTTTTTCCTCCAGTCTATCACGCACAAGTTTCTCTCTTTTGTATTTGACATACACAGCAAACCACCTGGGTTCATTCAGAGTTAAACCATATTTGTTTTTTAGTTCCATTTGTTCATATTTCACAATTCCTCATAAATTACCACAATAGCGAAAGGGCAATGGGGACAGTAAAATTGTCTCGGTGTGAAAAAATGGAGGGTACTGATGAAAAGAAAATAATTTAGGGAGTTGAGTTACAGTGTTTGTTCATCAGCATCTTTTTTCAATTGGCCCGTTAAAATGAATTAAAAAGCCTAATTGGTTGAAAATTACCTTATCAAGGTGAATCTCAAAAAACCTAAACTCAAAAAATAATTTAGGGACAAAGGGTGAGCAATGACTTGAAACGGGTGGACTGTATGATTTGAAAGGGAGGGTATATGTTTACTACGGTGACAAAATTATGAGTTATTTTAATAATTGTCAATTTCGCTTAATGAAATTCTGTAATTTGTTTGATGTTCAGCAACATGTTTTATGTGTTGTATGACTATTGGCACATAAGAATGTGATGTTTATCAAATTATTCAATGTTTTTTTGATTATGTCTGAATAGGAGGGCATGATCCACTACAAATCTACTACAAAGAAGGGCTTAAATAAAAAAACGTTTTAACAGATAATCATTTTGACAATGATTTTTTTAAATTTATGCGCTTTGCGGATGGCTTGCTGGAAACTCATATTATTCCATGAGTGACTTTTTATGCATCCGGATTTCAAAAAATATTACGAAACAAGATGCCAAAACTGGCTTAAACAACTTTATTATGGGATTTAGTACGATAGACTATATCGTTTTTATCGGGTATGCTGTTTTTATTGTTTCCCTCGGTTTATGGGTTTCCCGTAAAGGAGGAAAATCCACGGAAGATTATTTCCTGGCAAGTAAATCATTGCCCTGGTGGGCCATTGGAGCTTCACTGATTGCTGCAAATATCTCAGCAGAACAGTTTATTGGAATGTCCGGTTCAGGGTTTGCGATAGGACTTGCGATCGCTTCCTATGAATGGATGGCTGCCATTACTTTGATCATCGTCGGGAAATTTTTCTTACCCATCTTTATCAAACAAGGGCTTTACACCATACCGGAATTTGTAGAGAAGAGGTATGGAACCAACCTGAAAACCATTCTTGCGGTTTTCTGGATCGCCTTATTCATTTTTGTGAATTTAACATCAGTGCTTTATCTGGGGGCCAAGGCCCTTGATACTATCATTGGAGACGGAACAGGAGGGTTGATGATGACAGCGATAATTGGATTAGCTTTATTTGCGGCTGCTTATTCACTCTGGGGTGGATTGTCAGCGGTAGCATGGACAGATGTGGTTCAGGTAGTTTTATTAATCGTAGGTGGTTTGATCACAACCTTTATCGCATTAAACCATGTATCTGACGGAGAAGGCGTTTTTGCAGGATTCAGAGTTATTTTTGAAAAAGTCCCCGAGAAATTTTCCATGATATTGCAGAAAGGAGAAATATTAACTCCCAACGGCAGGGATGCCTGGTGGGATTTGCCAGGGTTAGCTGTTTTGATCGGAGGTATGTGGGTGGCTAACCTTTATTATTGGGGCTTTAATCAGTATATTATCCAACGTACTTTTGCAGCAAAGAGCCTAAAGGAATCGCAAAGAGGTATTGCATTTGCTGCATTCCTGAAACTGATCATTCCATTGATCGTAGTAATTCCCGGAATTGTTGCCTATGTTATGAATGCCGGACCTGAGGGTGTTGTTACTGCAACATCTGTAGATTCTTCTTTTATCGGAGAGAATGGCAATTTTATCAATGACAATGCTGCACCCTGGCTGATCAATTCCTTTATCCCTACCGGGTTGAAAGGACTTGTATTGGCGGCCTTAGCTGCGGCTATTGTTTCTTCTCTTGCCTCTATGCTGAATTCCACCGCTACCATTTTCACCATGGATATTTACAAACCTTACTTTTCAAAAGGTACCAGTGAAAAAGGTTTGGTAAACGTCGGTCGTATCACTGCAGCAGTTGCTTTGCTCATTGCAGTATTCCTTGCACCTCAATTGAGTAACCTTGGTCAGGTTTTCCAATACATTCAGGAATATACAGGAGTAGTGAGCCCTGGTATTTTGGCAGTATTTATCCTTGGATTGTTCTTTAAAAAGACTACCAATAATGCAGCCATTTGGGGTGTGATCCTTTCCATTCCGATCGCTCTTTATTTTAAAGTAGCTCCGAATGGATGGTCAGATAGCGCGATTTTCCTGGAGTTGCCGTTCATGAACCAGATGTTCTGGACATGGATTCTGTCCATGTTGATTATGGTTGCGATCAGTTATCTGGAAGGAAAAGGTGAAGATCATAAAAAGGGTATTGACCTTACAGGAGGAATCTTTGCTACCGGACCAGTATTTAATATCAGTGCCTTTGCGATCATTTTGATCCTTGTGGCATTGTATGCGATGTTCTGGTAGGAGTGCAGGACTTTTAAGAAAATGAAGAAATCCCCATTGTTTATCATACAAACAATGGGGATTTCTTTTTTCAATTACTGAACACCCAATTTCGAACTATTAATGCATTACCCGCACAGCCGTTGTATCCTCCGGCTGCCAGGGAACCAGCTCTGATTCATAATAATTGATCCCCATTTTATTGAACCTGGCCTGTTGTTTGCCGAGGCGATTTTTATAGTTATCCCATGTTCTTAATACTGCAGGAGTCCAGGCAATTTCTGCGTATCCAGGTAGTCGTGGGAAGATGAGATACTCGGCTTCATCAATATCTGCAACAGTTTCTGACCAAAGTGGAGCTTCAATGCCAATGATATTATCCTTGCCAATGCCTGAAGCAATGGTAGTAGGATCCCAAATGTAGCCACTGTCAATCTCAATGTAAGCAGCCCAATGCAGGCCAAATTGAGTAGTGGAATCATATTGCATGTCCAGGTAAGCCTTGTGGGCAGGAGAGATCAATACTTTGGCACCCTTTTTAATGCCTCTTCTTGCATTTTCCAGCTTCTGCCCACCATTGGACCACTGTATTAGGTAGAAGGTCCGCATGAGCTATTTCATCCCAGCCAATGACCTTTTTGCCGTGTTTTTCAACAATCTTCTGAGCTTTGTTAATGAAGGGAATATAGTCTTCAAGTGGCGTTACATGCGATTCATCACCTCCGATGTGGATGTATTCCCCGGGAGTGAGGGCCGAAAGTTCTCTGAAAACATCATCAAGGAATTTATAAGTCACTTCCTTGTCTGTACATAAGGTACTAAAACCTACCTCTGTACCTGTGTATAGTTCCGTGGCTTTTTCATCGCAGTTCAATTCCGCATAAGAGGCCAGAGCGGCATTGGTGTGCCCGGGCATATCAATTTCCGGGACTATGGTGATAAACCTTTCGGCTGCATATTGGACAATATCCGCATATTCTTCCTGAGTGTAAAATCCTCCAGGACCACCACCAACTTCGGTGCTTCCACCATGTTCAGTGAGTCTTGGCCAGGATTTGATCTCTATCCGCCAGCCCTGGTCATCGGAAAGGTGGAGGTGTAAACGATTCATTTTGAACATGGCCAGATAATCGATGAATAATTTAACTTCTTCCACTTCAAAGAAATGTCTTGCCACATCAAGCATAGCACCTCTGTATCCATACTCCGGATAATCATCAATTGTTCCGGATGCAATCAACCAGGGACCATTCTGTTGTTCATTGAGTTCAATGTCCGAATTGAGTAATTGCCTGAGTGTTTGGATTCCGTAAAATAATCCGGCATGATCTTTTGCCTGAATTATTATGCTTTCAGGGGAAATGTTCATTTGGTAACCTTCAGGGGCGTGGTTGCCTGATTCAGAAAGAACCAGTTGAATATATTCTTTCTTTGGAGGAGCTTCGGTTACAACGGTTTTTAAATTATATCCCGTAGGACTATTGATCATATCCGTGAGGTAATCTCCTAACCATAGAAGGGTAGAGTCCTTTTTATTGAGAATGATTTGGGTTTTAGCCGTGATCTCAAAAGAGCTACCGGTCGCCTCCTGACTAACTGGTTTAGGAATGACATGGTTTTCGGAAAGATCCATAGGAACGGGTTCCTTTGTGGTGCAGGAAAAAACCAGGAAAGAGAGCCCCAGGATGGTAAAAGTTTTTAAGTTCATATGTTGATTGATTTATTCTTTTTAATGATCTTGAGCATTATAGATTTCAATATTAGAAATCACCGGGCATGCTTTTGCTGAATTGACATGGAATCGTACTGCTTCAGCTTTCGTTTCAGGCAGGCGCAAAATGCGTTTGAAACCAATAGTGGTTTCAGAGGCTATTTCCTCCCAGCCCATATCAGTTTTTGCTTCTACTGTAAATGATTTTACGCGTTGCCCTAAAGGAATGTATTCCTGGACCAGAAACCGGTTAAAGGTAGTAAGACTGTCAAACTCAATGGTAAGGTCCGCTTCAATGATTCCGTCTGCTGTTGCCCAATAGGTCTCAGGATTGCCATCAACAGCAAAATTGCCTTTATAATCTTTTCCACGTTGATTCGAAGTGGTGACCTTTTTTCCAAAAGCGAGGTTGTTTGAAAAATCCTCTTTTATCTTGTTTGTAAGTTTTTTAAGTTGCCTGACATCATTCTCGTGAATAATTCCTCTTGTGTCAACCGGGAAATTGAGTAATAAAGAACTGTTTTGTCCAATAGAATTGTAATAGATGTCGAGTAAGGCATCCAGGGATTTGACCTTGTCATCCTGCTCCGGATGGTAATACCAACCCGGACGAATGGAGACATCAGCTTCCGCCGGTACCCAATGCGTCCCATTTTCCTGGCCCATGGCGTATTTTGTATGGTAATCAGGCATGCCACCGTAGACACTGTCCCGCATCAAATTGGACCATGTGGTAGGATAGGCAAAACCATGTTCATTACCCACCCAGCGAACATCAGGTCCTGCATCGCTGAAAATGACAGCATCAGGCTGAAGATCCCTGACGATTTTGTAAGTATTTTTCCAATCGTAATAGGTGAGTTTATCTACCCGTCTCTCCTCATTGGCGCCACCGTAATATCCGGTTCCTCCATTGGCTCCATCGAACCATACTTCAAAAACATCACCGTAATTCGTAAGCAATTCGGTAAGTTGATTTCGGAAATAAGTGATGTATTCGGGTTTGCCGTAATCAGGATGGTTGCGATCCCAGGGTGATAAATAAATTCCCATTTTTAAGCCATATTCCTTACAGGCTTCGGATAGCTCTCTGATTACATCTCCTTTCCCGCCTTTCCAGGGAGAGTTTTTGACAGAATGTTCCGTATAAGCTGATGGCCATAAGCAAAAGCCGTCATGATGTTTGGCAGTTAATATGATTCCTTTTAGACCATTTTCTTTACAAACTTTTGCCCATTGTCTGCAATCCAATTCAGTAGGATTAAAGGTGTTTGGATCTTCATCTCCAAGTCCCCATTCCATATTGGTGAAAGTATTCATGTTGAAATGAACAAAGGCGTAAAACTCCATTTCCTGCCAGGCTAATTGTCGTTCAGATGGAAGGGGCTGAATGGGTGGGGGAGGAGCAGGTTTTGAACAGCTCATTATCAGGGAAATAGGAAGAAATATCCAAAAATAGGAATACCTGTTTTTCATAGCAGGATAAGTTGGTTTTATTTGATGTCAATGTAGGGAAAAAATAGGAAAAGGGCTAATTATTGGAAAGTTTGGGTTATCGTTTTTTAGAAGATATTTTCCAATTTAATCCCATTAAAATCCGGGATGAATTGCAGTATGTTATCGAAATGTTCAAACTCGTGCACATCATGAGTTGTGGTGACAATAATAGATCGGGCTCCGGCTCTTTTAGCCGCTTCGGCACCTGTCACACTGTCTTCAAAAATCAGACATTCATTTGGTGCTAATCCCATAGAAGCTGCCGCTTTTTCAAAGATCTCAGGATCGGGTTTTCCTCTGGTCACACTCTGTGCATCAAAGACACCAGTGAAATAAGATCTCAGATCAAGATTTTCCATTACAAAATTCACATTTTCCCGGGGCGCTGCCGTGCCAATAGCCATGGGAATATTGGCGGATTTTATGTCCTCCAGGAAAGTTGATAACCCTGGAAGCAGTTTGAGTTCGGGCAAGAAAATCTGTCGGTAGGCGGCTTCTTTTTCAGCAGAAATAGTTCGTCTTTGTTCTGGTGTGAAACGGTCGCCAAATATCCTTTTCAGGATCTCTTCATTTATGCCATGTATTTTTTCTTTCACTTCATCCAAAGTCAGTTTTAACCCAATCCCGGCAAGGGTTTTTTGCCAGGCACGGTGGTGAACCATCATATTGTCAATCATCGTGCCATCCATATCGAAAATTATTCCTTTGACCATGTTTTTAATGGGAAATTGCATAAATAGTTGATAAATAAGAATGGACAAAGTAACAAAAAAAAGGCTAACACAATTCAATGTGCTAGCCTTTTTTACTTGAGCGGTGAAGGCGGGATTCGAACCCGCGGTACCCCTTTCAGAGTACGCCGGTTTAGCAAACCGGTGGTTTCAGCCACTCACCCACTTCACCATGAAAAGTAGCCTTTTCTGTTGTCGGGGTAGCAGGATTCGAACCTGCGGCCCCCTGCTCCCAAAGCAGGTGCGCTAACCGGACTGCGCTATACCCCGAGTGCTTTTTTTCTTAAAGCGACGCAAAGATAAACGGTTCTTTTTTAAAAGCAAATAGCAATGGCTATTTTTTTTAAATTATTTTTCATTTAAGCTAAGCTTGATTTTTTTCTCCAGCTCAGCAACGGTATCCTTCAAAATTGCGTCTGTTTCCATCAGGTCCTGAACGGTTTTGCAGGAGTGGATTACGGTACTGTGATCCCTGCCTCCAAAGTTTTCTCCGATAGCCTTTAGCGACTTGCCTGTCAGCTTTTTCGTCAGGAACATGGACAACTGTCGGGCAATGACTACCTGGCGCTTTCTGGTCTTGCCCTGGAGCTTCTCAACCGGAACATCAAAGTGGTCAGCCACCAGCTCCTGAATGAATTCAACGGTGATCTCTTTGTTGATGTGTTTAACAAAATTCTTGATTACCTCTTTGGTCAGATCTAGGTCAATTTCTCTTCGGTTTAAAGATGATTGTGCAATCAAAGAAACCAATACACCTTCCAACTCACGGATGTTATTTTTGATGTTGTAACAAATGAATTCCGTAATGTCCTGAGGCAGATCCAAACCCTCTCTGGACATTTTTGCTTCAAAAATGGCCATCCTCGTTTCCAGGTCGGGAGCCTGCAGGTCGGCAGACAATCCCCATTTGAATCTGGAGATCAGACGTTCCTCCATGCCATTGAGGTCTTTTGGAGGACGGTCAGAGGTCAGGATGATCTGTTTGTTGTTTTGGTGTAATTGATTGAAGACGTGGAAAAAGATTTCCTGGGTTTTGGTACGGTTGGCCAAAAACTGAATATCATCTACGATCAATACGTCCATCAATTGGTAATAGGTCACCAGATCATTAACTGCGTTGTTTTTGATTGATTGGATGATCTGGTTGGTGAATTTTTCCGTGGAAACATACAAAATGTTCTTGTCAGGCCATTTTTCCATCACCTCGTTACCAATGGCCTGAGCAAGGTGTGTTTTTCCAAGTCCGACATCTCCGAAAATCACCAAAGGGTTAAAAGAAGTGTTGCCAGGATTTTTGGCAATAGCCAATCCTGCCGAACGGGCGAGTCTGTTGCAATCGCCTTCGATGTAATTTTCAAACAGATAATTTGGGTTGAGTCTTGGCTCAACTTTTACCTTTTTAATTCCTGGAATAATAAAAGGGTTCTTTATGTTTTCGGTGGCCACCATACCCGGGGTATAAGTACTATCCGTTACTTGCCCTGCATTATTGTTCGAGGGTGCTGCTGTGGTGGATACGGAAGCCTTATTGGTAAGGATTTGGTACTCCAGCTTGGCTTTATTACCTAATTCTTGTCTAATAGATGTTCTCAACAAAGAAACGTAGTGTTCTTCGAGCCATTCATAAAAAAATCGATTAGGAACCTGGATGGTCAAGGAATTGTCTTCCAGACGTACTGGTTTAATGGGTTCGAACCATGTTTTGAAGCTTCGTCCATTTACGCTCTTTCGTATGTTCTGTAGACACCTATCCCACACTGAAGTATGATCAATTACCATGCAGCAGACTTAGTTAAAGGGCCATCGGCCTTAATTAATTAAAAAAAAGTACAATTGTAAAAGTAATAGTATCAGTGAGTTAGACTCAATAGGGGGAATTCGGACAATTCAATAGAATTGGAATAAGTAAATGTGCTTTACATTTGCTGTAACCAGCATTTTCTTTTGAGTCGGAACACAAAGTTGCAACTTTTTTTTGATTTTCAAAGGGCTTTTGGGTTTGTTTTTTATATTTTTTTTTCTTTAATAACTAACCCCCTAAGGTCGAATTGTTTTTGTTAAAAATTAAAATTTCTGGCTGAAAATTGTTTTCTTTGGTTTTATATATAACCAAGGTTGCTATAAGTAACTTGAAACCCGAAACTTAAATAATTAATCCAGTTTTTATGAAAATTCGCTCTCGCTACCTATACCTGATAGGAGCTGCTGTTATTCTAATTGCTGCCTATCTCTTTTTTCGTGGAGAACAAGATGAACAACTTACGGATGTGCTTACAGAAGTTGAGCAAGGAGAGTTTTATATTTCCGTAACAGGAACCGGTGAACTCAAGGCCAAGAATTCGGTAAAGATTCGTGCTCCGCAGGGAATGCGCCCGGCAGGAATTTACGAAACGACCATTTCTGACCTCGTTCCTGAGGGTACCATTGTGCAGGAAGGCCAATATGTAGGATCATTAGACCGAACCGAAGTTTCCAATAAGATGAGTTCGGTTCAAACGGAGATCGAAAAGATTGAAACTCAGCTTGAGCAGGCAAAAATTGATACAGCCATTGAGCTAAGAGCTTTGAGAGATCAATTGGTCAATCTCAATTTCAGCAAAAAGGAAAAGGAATTGCTGGTCGAATTGAATAAATATGAAGCTCAATCTGTGGTCAGACAAACAGAGCTGGACCTTCAGAAGATCGAGCGTGATTTCGATCAACTTGAGAAAAAGTATGAACTGAAACAGCAACAATCTGATGCCAAGATCAGGGAAATTAATGCTTTGTTGAAACAAAACCAGCAAAAGATGCAGAAATTCGTGGAGCTCTCCAACCAATTCTCCATTTCTGCCCCAACTTCCGGAATGGTTATTTACGCCAGGACCTGGAGTGGTAAAAAAGAACCCGGTTCCAGGATCTCTGCCTGGGATCCCGTAGTGGCAGAGTTACCCGACCTTACAGATATGATCTCAAAAACCTATGTCAATGAGGTGGATATCAGTAAGGTTAAACAAGGGCAGGAGGTCAATATCAAGGTCGATGCCTTTCCGGAGAACAGTTATTCGGGAGTGGTACTTACTGTAGCAAATATTGGGGAACAGTTGAGAGGATATGATTCTAAAGTGTTTGAGGTTGTTATTCAGATCAACGAATCTGATTCCATTCTCCGCCCTGCCATGACCACCAGTAATGAAGTTATTACTGACACCTTCCATAATGTGGTGTATGTTCCGCTTGAGTGCATCCAAACAGACACAGTATCCTATGTTTATGCCAAAGAAAAGTCTCAAACGGTCAAAAAAGAAGTGGTTACCGGCTTGAGTAATGATAATCAGATCATCATTGAACATGGATTAGCCTCCGGAGATGAAATATTTTTGAGCATTCCTGAAAACACAAGAGACTTGAAGTTCGTCCCCTTGGATTCTGAAGTAAAAGCAGAGATCCTGAGACAACAGGAAATTGAGAAAAAGGAAAGGGAGGCCAGGGCTCAGGCTAAAAAGGAAAAAGTTCAAAATATTGCTAAGCCTACCAATACGGGTCAGGGAGGCGGTGATATGATTTTCATTATCGAATAATCCGTTATGTGGCAAAAAATATCATTCAATTTATCTCTGGCCTTCGAAAGTGTACTCAGCAATAAACTCAGGTCCGTTCTCACTGCTTTGGGGATCATTTTTGGAGTGGGTGCTGTTATTGCGATGTTGGCCATTGGTACTGGTGCCAGGCAATCTATTCTGGACCAGATGAAATTAATCGGAACCAATAATATAGTTATCACCTCGGTGACTTCCCAGTCAGACGAAGAAGGAGAAGAGGAAGATAATAATAATGGCGATGAAGAGAAGAAAAACTGGTCTCCGGGGTTGAATCTCAGTGATGTCGAAGCAATAAGAGAAGTGATGCCAACCGTAGACCTGGTCAGTCCGGAAATAGTTATCCCAACCAGTATTATTCAATCTGCCAGACTGGAAAAGGCTAAATGTGTGGGTGTGACTAATGATTTTTTTGAATTGAGCAGACTAAGTTTAGAGTCGGGAATATATTTCCATGAGGAACATATGGATTTAGGAAAATCCGTATGCATCATTGGAAAAAACATTCAGCTGAAGTTTTTCGGTACAGAGAACCCTCTTGGAAAAATGATCAAGTGTGGTAATACCTGGTTACGGGTCATTGGAGTCATCGAAAAACGGAACACCAGTAAATCAAGTCTGAAAAATCTCGGAATCAGGGATTATAACTCTGATGTTTACGTTCCGGTAAAAACTGCACTTCTGCGTTTTGAAAACCGTGGAAAACTCACAGAGGATAAAATTGGACGAAGAGGCCGGAATGAGACAACTAATGAAAATTATCATCAACTGGATAGAATTGTTGTCAGGGTGAACGAATCCAATATGATGCAGGCCTCTGCCGAAGTAATTGCCAGATTGCTTACCCGCAGGCATCAGGAGGTGATTGACTTTGAAGTGGAAGTACCTGAATTGTTATTGGAGCAGGAACAAAAAACTCAGGATATTTTTAACCTGGTTCTTGCTGCCATTGGCGGAATATCCTTATTAGTTGGCGGCATTGGTATTATGAACATTATGCTGGCTTCTGTTCTGGAAAGGATCAAGGAAATTGGAGTCCGGAGATCAATGGGAGCGTTAAGGTCAGATATCATCCAGCAGTTTTTGTTCGAAGCCATTATCATCAGCGTTATTGGAGGAATCTTTGGCGTGATACTTGGCTACTTCGCTTCAAAAGTTATAGCCAATACCGCCGGAATACCATCCATCGTTTCCGGATGGTCCATTATTCTGTCTGCCGGTGTGGCTATTGCAGTTGGCTTGATATTTGGAATTTTCCCGGCGAGGAAGGCTGCACAACAGGATCCGATCAAGGCTTTGCGATCCGATTAAATCTCTGGTTCGGAGGTTCTAAAGTGACATCAATCCTAAAATTTAGAAATTGCTCAAAATGAAAATAAAGACACTTTTTTTTATTATAACCCTGGGGTTTTCCACTTTCCTGTCCGGGCAAATTGATACCTTATCACTCGATCTGATGCAAACCATCAATATCGCTCAGAAGGACGGGATCGATGTGCAGTTTGCCGATGTTTCTTTTCAGAACAATTACTGGCAATACCAGGCTTTTCTGGCCAGATTAAAACCCCAGTTGAACTTCAGAGGAGAGATACCCAATATCAATCGTAGTATTGAACCGATCATTCTGCCTGACGGAACAGAGGCTTTTATCAACAGATCCCTCATGTCCAATTCGGCACGTATCAATTTACAGCAGTCTATTCCTTTGACCGGCGGACAGATATTTGCACAAACCGGTTTGAGACGAATTGATCTGTTTTCTGCCAGTGGAAACGGCAATATTTCTTATTTATCAACACCCGTTTCAATTGGATTCGTTCAACCGATTTTCGGGTTTAACGAATTGAAATGGGAAAAAAGAATAGCTCCGCTCCAATATGAAGAATCCATTAAACAATATTCTGAGGATTTTGAAAAAATAGCTTATGATGCGACAGGGTACTTTTTTGAAGTATTAATCGCCCAGCTAAATCTTGAAGCAGCTCACCGGGATAAGGAGAATGCAGATAGTCTGTATGTTATTTCAAAAGCAAGATATGACGTTGGGAAAATCGCTGAAACGGAGGTTTTGCAAATGGAGTTACAAGCCATGCGTGCTGATGCAACGCTTTCCCAAAGTACTTTAAACCTTTCATCCGCAACCGAACGACTCAGAAACTTTATGGGCATTCAACAGGAAGTAGCATTTAAATTGATACCACCTGAGGAGATTCCGGAGTTTGAGGTTGATGCAACAGCAGCATTGGAACTGGCCAACAGAAACAGGGCAGATGCCCTGGCTAGACAGCGAAGGATGCTGGAAGCTGAAAGAACTCTTGCTCAGGCCAGAGCAAATACACGACCCAGCTTCGATTTATATGCATCATTTGGTTTGTCTCAGACAGCGAACAACCTTGAGGAGGTTTATCAAAAGCCTCTGGACCAGGAGGTGTTTAGCCTTGGATTCGATATACCTATTGCTGACTGGGGTAAGTCAAACGCAGCGAAACAAATTGCCCGGGCGAATGCGGACCTTGTTCGTCTCCAGGTGCAGCAAGATGCGGTAAACTTTGAAAGAGAGGTCATTGTAAGGGTTCAGCAGTTCGAACTGGTGAAGGAACAGGTCGGTCTGGCAAAGCGATCCTATGATCTTGCTCAAAGGCGTTTAGATATTTCCAGAAAGCGATACCTGATCGGAAAAATCAGCGCTACTGATCTCAACATTGCCATCGATGAGGAAGCGACTTCAAGAAGGTCTTACTACAGCGCATTGAGCAGCTATTGGCTGGCACATTATTATTTGAGAGGTCTGACACTATATGATTTTGAAAACAATGTTTCTTTGGTAAGAAATAAGGAATAAACTTAATAGTTCAAAGCTTCTCTTAATCTTCAGCTTCTATCACATAGGTGTGTTTGATCTCTTTCATAACAAACGAACTTTGAACATTTCCGATATTTTCCAGGCCGGCAAGTTTCCTGGTAATGAAAAGCTGGTAGGTATCAATGTCCTTGGTATTGACTTTTAACATATAGTCGTAGTGCCCGGCGATATGGTAGCATTCCTGGACTTCCTTCAATTCAGCGATATCCCTTTCAAATTTCTCCAGGAAATCCTTTGCATGAACTTTGAGGGATACATTGCAATAAGCAGTGAGTGTTTTACCTAGCGCTTTTTTATCCACCACAGCAATAATTCTTTTTATAACACCACTCGTTTTCAATTTTTTTATTCTCTCAAAAATGGGGGTGATACTCATTCCCAGTTTGGCGGCAATTTCCTTATTGGTATAGCCTGCATTTTCCTGTAATAATTGCAATATTCTTCTATCGGTAGGATCTATGTTTGTCATGTAGAATTTTTTTCTTTATCGCGTATTTAAAAATGAAGTTTTAAGTTATTTTTTCTTTGATTATATCAAATATAGAAAAATTATCTGCATGTTTTAAAAATGTAGATTTTTAGTTTTAAAATATGTAATTTTAAAGAAAAAAGATATGGATAAGCGCAAAAAATTTAAGCCTGAAAGTTTGATGATGTCCTACGGATATGACCCTCAACTTTCGGAAGGAGCCGTAAAAGTTCCCATTTTTCAAACCTCTACCTATTGTTTCAAAACAGCTGAAGAAGGAAAAGCCTTTTTTGAAGTGGCTCTTGGAAAAAGAGAAAAACTTCCAGGAGAGGAAATTGGCCTGATCTATAGCCGTTTGAACAATCCGAATATGGAAATACTGGAGGATCGGCTTTGTCTATGGGATGATGCAGACGATTGCGCTGTCTTTGATAGTGGTATGGCGGCCATTTCCACAGTATTGATGGAATTCCTCAGAAAGGGAGATGTTTTGTTGTATAACAAACCCTTGTATGGCGGGACTATCCATTTCATTGAGCATATTTTGCCCACAATGGGGGTAGAAGTTTTTGGATTTAACGCCTGGGAAGATCTGGAAGATGTGAAGCACAGGCTTGTTGAAGAAGGATTAGCAGATCGTTTGAAATTAATTTATGTTGAAACACCTACCAATCCTACTAATTATTTGGTTGATATTGCCGGGTTAAGAGAACTTGCCGATCATTTTTCAACGGAAGAGAAAAAAGTCACTCTTGCAGTTGACAATACTTTTTTAGGGCCATTATATCAGCATCCTTTGCAGGTAGGTGCAGACCTGGTAGTTTATTCTGCTACAAAATTTATCGGTGGTCATAGCGATTTGATTGCCGGAGCTGTTTTGGGGAGCCAGGAGTTGATGACGAGAATTAAGACGCTTCGTACTTTTCTGGGTAATATGGCATCTCCTTACACCAGTTGGTTGATGCTCAGGAGTATAGAGACTTTAAAAATAAGAATGGAGCAACAGGCCCGGAATGCTAAAGAGGTGGCAGAATACCTTAAAAATCATCCAAAAGTAGAAAGAGTCTATTACATCGGCTTCCTGGAAGAAGAGGATCCCAGAGGTTATGAAATATTCCAGCGTCAGTGTAGCTCTGCCGGTTCAATGGTTGCCTTCGATGTAGTTGGAGCAGAAAAAGAAGCATTCACCTTCCTGAATAATTTGCACCTGATCAAATTGGCAGTGAGCCTTGGAAGTACGGAATCATTGGCAGAGCATCCGGCTACTATGACTCATTCAGAAATGGAACAGGAGGCGAAGGATAAATTGTTCATCACTGAAAAACTCGTGAGAATTTCTGTTGGAATTGAAAATGCAAATGACCTGATTACTGACATTGGAGAGGCGCTGGAGAAAGTGCCTATGTTGGTAGGGAGTGAGTATTAATTTGAATACAGGTTTCTAGTTACTGGTTGCTGGTTTTTAACTGGCAACCAGTAACTTATAACAATAATTATTCTTCCTGAACCTGTTTCAGGGATTGAAGGTATTCGTTCAGTTTTTCCATTGGTTTCGCCACAGCAACTCTTCCCGATCTTACAAATTCATAAATGCCCAGCTTTTTCAATTCATCCAAAAGAGCCTCAGTTTCTCTTGGGTGGCCGGTCTTTTCAATAACCACATATTGAGGCTCTATCACCAATACCCTTGCATTGTGCGACCGGATCATTTTTTCTACAGAGTTTCCGTTTAGAAAAATGTTGGTAGGTACTTTGTATAAGGCAATTTCCTGATAAACAATTTCCTCAGGCTCATAATAAAATGCTTTGAGAACGTCGACTTGTTTTTCAAGCTGGGCTACCAGTTTTTTTACCATAATTTCATCGACTGTTGCTACGATAGTAAAACGATGAATATCAGGCATTGACGATTTGGATGTCGTCAGACTCATAATACTAATGTGCCTGCGGCTAAAAACAGAAACCACTCTTGCCAGTAATCCAGGCTGGTTTTCAGTGAAAACGGTTATTGTATATTTCTTTTCTTCCATTATAGCTTGCTTTTGCCTTTTTACAATTGATTTGGTCTGAGAGATATATTCATCATTTAATTTCTTCCGGAGTCAAAATGATTTCATCAACTGCAGCACCTGAAGGAACCATCGGGAATACATTATCTTCCTGATCAACTCTTACATGGAGTAAATATGGGCCATCATGATTCAACATTTCATCGATAGCCTCTTGAAGATCTTCAGGGCGATCAATAGCCCTTCCGGGAACACCAAATCCTTTGGCAATTTGTACGAAATCCGGATTGGTCAATGCTACCGACGAATACCGTTTGTCAAAAAACAATTGCTGCCATTGCCTGACCATGCCAAGATAATTATTGTCGAGCAAAACTATTTTTACTGCAACTTCCCATTGACTGCACATGCCCAGTTCCTGGATGGTCATCTGGAAACCTCCATCACCAATAAATGCTATTACCTCCTTATCTGGAGCGGCAACTTTTGCACCGAAGGCCGCTGGCAGACCGAATCCCATGGTACCGGCGCCACCGGAGCTAACCCATTGATTTGGCCCCAGATAATCATAATATCTGGCCGCATACATTTGATGTTGCCCAACATCGGTAACAACTATCGCTTGTCCTTTGGTTGCATTGGAAACTTCTTTTACAACCATGCCCATTCTGAGGTGATCAGCTTCGGAAGGACGAGTATCACGGCTTATTACTTTTTCTTTTTCTTCTGCATCAAAATCAGCAAATGTCTGAAGCCAGGCTGGGTAAGACTTTTCATCCACTAAAGGGAGGAGCTGTTCGAGGGCCTGTTTTGCATCAGCATGTACCGGGACATGAGCATGGACATTTTTGTTAATTTCGGATTGGTCTATCTCAATATGTATGACCTTCGCCTGTTTGATATATTTTTCCAGGTTTCCGGTTACCCTGTCGTCAAAACGCATGCCGATGGCAATGATTAAATCACTGTTGTTTTGATTGATGTTCGGACCATAATTCCCATGCATGCCCAGCATTCCGACAAATAAGGGGTGGTCAGAAGAGATAGTTCCTAATCCATGAATAGTTGCTCCGACGGGAATGCCTGTCTTTTCAACAAATTCTTTAAATACATCCTGGGCATGAGCTATGTGAATACCATGGCCGGCCAGAATCATCGGACGTTGGGCATTGTTGATCAGCATGGCTGCTTCTGCTAATGCCTGCTTTTCCGGAGCAGGTTTTGGGTGATAACTTCTGATGACAGGATCAGGAGCATAACTGAACTCCAGTTTTTCAACCTGAGCATTTTTTGTTATGTCAATAACTACCGGACCTGGTCTTCCGGAATTAGCAATGCGAAAAGCCTTGGCAAATACCTCTGGAATTTCACTGGCTTTGGTCACCTGGTAATTCCATTTCGTGACAGGCATGGTACAGTTGATCACGTCCATTTCCTGGAAGGCATCAGACCCAAGCAGTTTCTCAAAAACCTGACCTGTAATGCAAACCAGGGGCGTGGAATCAAGCAATGCATCTCCTAACCCGGTTACGAGGTTCATTGCTCCCGGTCCCGATGTAGCCATACAAACGGCTGTCTTACGACTAACCCGGGCATAACCTTCAGCCGCATGAATAGCTCCCTGCTCGTGGCGGGGAAGGATGTGTCTGATCTGGTCACCATAGTGGTAAAGCTCATCATAAACGGGCATGATTGCTCCTCCGGGATATCCGAATACAGTATCTATGCCTTCAGCAATTAGACATTTTAAGACGGCTTCAGCTCCAGTTATCTTTTTCATGTGTCTATTTGTTTTAAAGGTTTCGGGGTTATTTGAGTTACATGTTGCGTGTTACGTGTTTCGCGTTAGGAATTCGAAATTCAGAATGAATATAACTCGTAACCCGTAACCCGAAACTCGTTATCATTTTTAATTACACTTCATCCGTCACACAACCCTGGCTGGCTGAAGAGACGGTTTTGGCATATTTTCTCAGTAAACCATTGGTGGCATTGATGGCAGGTTCCTCCCAGTTTTTACGACGCTTTTCAATTTCAGCTTCCGATAAGGCAACTTCTATTTTATTGGATTTTGCATCAATAGTGATCATGTCACCATCGCGTAACAGACCGATTAATCCACCATTTTGTGCTTCCGGGGTGATATGTCCTACAACAAATCCATGGGTGCCTCCGGAAAAGCGACCATCTGTTATCAAGGCAACTTTATCACCAAGGCCTTCACCCATCAAGGCCGAAGTCGGTTTGAGCATTTCCGGCATTCCGGGAGCACCTCTTGGACCACAAAAACGAATGACGATGACTTCACCCGCTTTGATCTTTTTCTCGCTAATAGCTTTGTTTGCTGCATCCTCTCCGTTAAATACGTGTGCTGGTCCGGTGAAAATTTCTCCCTCCTTTCCGGTGATTTTGGCAACGGCACCTTCTTCTGCCAGATTGCCAAACAGAATCTGTAAATGGCCCGTGGCTTTGATAGGATTATCAAAAGGTCTGATTATTTCCTGTCCTTGCTTCAGTGGATCGATTTCTTTTAGATTTTCTGCCACGGTTTTTCCGGTAACTGTTAGGCAATCTCCGTGGAGATAACCTGCATCCAGAAGCATTTTCATGACTGCAGGAACACCACCTACTTTAAACAGGTCTTCCATAACATATTTCCCACTGGGTTTCAGATCTGCAAGGAAGGGCGTTTTATCGCTAATGCGTTGGAAATCTTTGATAGTGATATCAACTCCAACTGCTTTAGCCATGGCGATCAAGTGTAAGACCGCATTAGTAGAACCGCCGAGAACAGTAATGACCGTGATAGCATTTTCAAAAGCTTCCTTGGTCATGATATCCCGTGGTTTAATATCTTTTTCCAATAATTGCCGGATAGCATGTCCTGCATTGAGGCAATCCATTTGCTTCTCTGGACTGGTGGCAGGGTAGGAGGAGTTAAATGGCAGGCTCATTCCCATAGCTTCGATGGCTGATGCCATTGTATTGGCAGTGTACATTCCGCCACAAGCACCGGCTCCCGGAATGGAATTTTTGACTACTTCCTTAAAGTCTTCTTCCTCAATAGTCCCGGCAATTTTTTGACCAAGTGCTTCGAAGGCTGAGACGATATCCAGTTTTTGATCCTGGTAACACCCCGGGCTGATCGTACCTCCGTACATGAGTATGGCAGGTCGATTCAGACGGCCAATGGCTATCATGGCTCCGGGCATATTTTTATCACATCCAACTACGGTGATGAGTCCGTCGTACCACTGGGCTGAAGCAACTGTTTCAATGGAATCAGCAATAATATCCCTGGAGGGCAATGAGAATCGCATTCCGGAAGTTCCCATGGACATTCCGTCGCTTACTCCTATGGTATGAAATATTAACCCTATGAGGTCATTTTCCTGGACTCCTTCCTTGACTGTTTTGGCCAGATCATTGAGGTGCATATTGCAGGTATTGCCCTCCCATCCTGTACTCACAATCCCTATTTGGGCCTTATTGAAGTCTTCGTCTTTTAAACCGATACCATATAACATGGCCTGTGCTGCAGGCTGACTATCGTCCTGTGTAATTCTTTTGCTGTACTTGTTTAATTCCATTGATACCTTTTTTGCCTATACGAAATCAGGTTTGAGACGCCATTAAATAGCAAGCTCAAACCTGAATTGTAAAGCTACAAAGGTATCATTACAACATATTGTTTTCAGTGGAAAATATCAAGTTGTTACGATGCAAAATAGAAGAAAAAACACCTTAAGGTGTTGATAATTAGCCTTATATGTGAGTGGTGCTTACAAGATGAATGATGGAATCAACCTTTTAGCAGGAATTAATAGTCAAATCTTAAGCCTAGTCTGAGGCCCAGGTAGATCTGTGTAAGGGTTGATTTATCTTTTGGATAATCCCATTCTTTTATTCCAACGTCAATAATGGAAATGTCCTGCCATACAACTTCCGGGTAGTACCTCAACATAGCAATAGGGGAAATAGTGAGGAAATCAGATATTCCAAAATCTATTCCAGCACCCGCTCCAATACTGAAGCTAAAGTTTTCCCCACTAAGGTTTGCTCCTTCTGAATCCAGTTTATGAGTAAGGTAACTAATACCGGGGGAAATTCTGAGAAAAAATCCTTTTTGTAATTCGGGACCTCGTTTGGAAAAGGTCGGACAATTACAATCTCCGGTAAAGTCAAAAATGTAAAAGTTCGTGTTGGCAAAAAAGCTGATCATGGTAGCGTTGAGGTCGTACGACAAAGGATCATAGACATAACTGCTTTTATTATTGCTGTAGTTGATTTCGGGAGTAAATTCAACCCGATGATTGGGTAATCTGAACCAGTAGTCAAGTCCAAAACTAACTTGATTACCATAAAAATCATGGATCACATCGTCGGCATTGCCTCCGTTGGTTATCTTCCACAGAGAGGCATCATTGAAGTTATACCCCCCATTTAATCCAATCTGACCAAATCCTTTAAAACCGGCAAAAACTAAAACGAGAAATAATATGAATTTTTTCATAAAAAAAGATGTTCTTTTTAGTAATAACTTACCTAGAATCACTGTGGTTTTTGACTCCTCACTCATCAATCCTTTCATATCCTCCAAGAGAAAAGCTGGTTCGAATTCCCAGGGAATAAATACTCCTGTTCAGATCTCCGCTTTTCAGAACTCCTTTTATCCACATGACAAAAACAGGTTCAAGCGTTACAGCCATTCCATTTTCAAATGTTCTCTTCCAGCCGAAACCTGTTTGGAAGGCGTAATTTATTTTTCTGAAATCATTTATATCGAGTTCCCTGACTTCCCCGGTAGTTCTGCTTCCTTCTGAATAATAAACCGTTTTCTCTTTGTTTTGAAGGTTAACACTCAGGGATGTTCCGAGATTAAAATAAATAGCATTTTTTTCATCTGGTCTTTGAATAAATTGGAGAAATACAGGGATTTCCACATTGGTATTTTCATAAACAAATCGCTCATGAGTATAGTTTTGTCTCAATGGATCATCAGGCAGGATAATATTTCTGATGCTTCGGTATCCTGTACTCATGTAGTTAAGGCCGAGGTATAGTCCAACCTTTTCACTTTGCCAGTTGGCAAATACTCCGGCAGAGTAGGAGGGGCGGGCAGTTTCCATACTGTCTATGGTCACAATATCCTCCTCTGTATAATTGCCTAATGCTATGAGTCGGCGGTTTGAAAAGTTCGGGTGGACACTGAGACCCCATTCAAAACTTTGTCCAAACGCTGCTATTGAAAAAAAGAGAAAAAAGAGGCTTAGTACTTTATTCATCGAGTTTTGTGCTTTTGTCCGCAAAATTATTTAACGAAAAAATTACCGGCTTATTGGAATGGCTATTGTCATCCCCACAACAGGTTGATTACTTTGGGGGATATATTCAAGGCTTGGAGTGACTTTGAAGCTCAGATCTTCATCCAGGTCGAAATTCCTGAGATGAGCATCTACAAATGCTTCAGTACCCTGTAAAAGGTAAAAAACAACAGTAGCCAGGTAGGATTGTTGCATGTATTTATTGGCCAGATCTCTACGGATTTTTAAAGTGGTGGTGGTCAGGCCGAACTCAGTGAATTCATGGGGTAATCCCTGCCGGGAAAGATTAAGCGCCTCGTTAAACCTCAAGTAGAATCCTCGATTACGATTGATGGCCAAAACTCCACCAGCCATAAAACCATAAACAATAGGAACCTTCCACCATCTTTTGTTGTAGATCTGTCCGCCTCCGGGAACAATGGAGAAAAGAATAGCTTTTTTAGGAACCGGCCATTCGGCCTGTTCTTTTTTATCAAGTTTGAGTTGTGGCTCAGGAAGTTCCGGCGTGGTAAGACTATCAATTTGCTGGCAAAAACCCAACAATCCGAACAACAACATAACGCAAACCAAAATGAGTTTCTTCATAGTCATTCAACGATAAGGTGTTGGTTTTTACGTGGCCTTTCGTTTGGATTTAACGAAAAATTAAGACAGACATTTTCTTTTGATGCCAGTTAGACCTGTCAAAGCACTTATTTGATGCCTGGAAAAAAGAAATTGCTTTCAAAAATTGTGTTATTGTTCAACTCTTTTGAAGTATTCATTTAACTCATCAGTGTTTTTAAAACCGATGACTATTCGGCCGCTTCCTTTATCCTTGTCTGATAGTTCGATTTTAACCTTAATCGTTCCAAAAAAAGCTTTGAAATCATCCAGGATAGCTTTGTAGTCTTGCCCTGCGTCTTTCGATTTTTTGGCTTTTTTTGAAGTTGTGGTAAATTTTTTGGCTTCTTTTTCAGCATCCCTTACTGACAGTTTCTTTTGGATGATGATATCGAGCAATTGTTTTTGCAACAATTTATCCTGAATCCCGGCAATTGCGCGAGCATGACCCATGGATAAAGAACCATCTTTCAGGGCTTCAATGACTTCAATATGCAAATCCAGTAATCGCAGGTAGTTGGTTATGGTACTTCTTTTTTTTCCTACCCGCTTGGAAAGTTCCAGATCGGTTAACTTACATTCTTCCTTTAGGCGATAATAACTTACAGCTACTTCAAAAGGGTTAAGATCCTGGCGTTGAATATTTTCGATGAGCGCCATCTCCAGAATGGTCTGATCGTTGGCAATCCTGATATAAGCAGGAATTTCTTCCAGGCCTGCCAACTGAGAAGCCCTGTAACGTCTTTCCCCGGAAATGATCTGGTATTCATGGTCGCTAAATCGTCGAACTGTGATGGGTTGAATCAACCCATGAACCTTAATGGAAGCAGCAAGTTCATCCAGAAGTTCGGCATCAAAATCCTTTCGCGGCTGTCCGGGGTTGGGTTCAATTTCTTGAATAGGGATCATGGCAAAATGCTGTGAGAATTCTTTGACAACCTTTTTTGGATCCTTTTTGATTTCTTCATCAATGTTTTTGGGAATAATAGCATGAATACCTCCACCGCCGCTTCCGGCGAACCGACTTTGAATACTGGAACGTAGTTGATCCTTGCTTACTTTTGTGCTCTTTTTGGTAATCTTTTTTGCCATGTTTTGGTTGCTGATTTCTGGTTGCTGGTTACAGGTTTCTGGTTACAGGCTGATTCGGAATTACATATTTGCTTCGACGGTATCCTGATTTTTTTCTAGGAATTCCATTGCCAGGTTGAGGAAGTTGATACTCCCTTTAGATCCTGCATTGATCATGATGGCCGGCATGTGCATATTTGGCGCTTCGCCGATCTTGGAATTTCTGTGGATGATGGTATCAAAGACAAGGTCACCGAAAATGTCCCGAATCTCTGCTACGATCACATTGGCCAGTCTCAATCTTTTGTCATACATAGAAAGCAAAATGCCTTCAATTTGAAGGTTTGGGTTTAATTGTTGCTGAACAAGGGCAATACTTTCCCTAAGTTTGGCTAACCCTTCCAGGGCGAAATATTCACATTGCACGGGCACCAAAACCGCATCTGCCGCAGTCAGCGCATTAAGGGTAATTAATCCGAGCGATGGAAGACAATCAATAAAAACGTAGTCGTAATCATCCTTTACAGCATTGACAACATCTCTGAGTACATATTCGCGGTTTGGCATACTCGCCAATTCTATTTCGGCACCTACCAGGTTAATGCTTGATGGCATTATATGCAGATTAGGTGTTTCTGTTTCGTAGATGGCTTCTTCAGGATCCAAACCATTGATGATACAATCATAAACGTTTGTATCAACATCCTCTTCCATTGCACCTACACCGGAGGAGGCATTAGCCTGTGGATCTGCATCGATGAGCAGGATCTTTTTTTCTAATACGGCAAGACTGGCTGCCAGGTTAATGGCAGTGGTGGTTTTGCCTACACCTCCTTTTTGGTTAGCAATGGTCACTACTTTTCCCATGGTGTTCTTTAGATTGATTACGAGTTAAGAAATATGAATCGGCTTAATTTTGGTCAGGGATCAGTAGCGTGAGGATTTGGCCTAAACGTTTCCGCTTTCCCCGACCGGCAGCAAAATTAATTCTTTTCCGGTATCTTCAAAAGCTTTTTTTGCAGCATCCTTGTCAATAACAATATATCCAAAGGTATCGAAATGACATCCGACGATCTTTTTACATGCTACAAAGTCAGCTGCTAATACAGCTTCCTGTATATCCATGGTAAAATTATCCCCGATCGGCATGATGGCAAAATCGAGTTTTGGACAAAGCATCGGGATGAGCTTCATGTCCATGGTAACCGCGGTATCGCCAGCAAAATAGAAACATTGGTTATCATCCCAGATAACAAATCCCCCGGGATTTCCACCATAGGTGCCATCGGGCAGTACGCTGGAATGAATAGCACTGACATATTTTACCGTTCCAAAATCAAAGGTCCATTTTCCACCATGGTTCATCGGATGGCCCTGTAATCCTTTCTGTTCAAACCAGGAAACGATCTCAAAATTTGAAATTACTTTGGCTCCGGTTCTTTTTCCAATGGCCTCTGCATCAGCAACATGGTCTCCGTGGCCGTGGGAGATGAGAATGTAATCCGCAGGGATTTTATCAATCTCGACGTGTTTGGCTAACTCATTGCCTGTTATGAACGGATCAAACAGCAAATGTTTTCCGTTCATTTCAACACCAAAACAGGCATGACCGTAATATGTAATTTTCATATTCCTGTATTTTAAAATAACTTCATTTTAAATTCTACCTTTGCCCTCAAATTTAATAAATTTTAAGCCCTTTTGAGATTTATTGTAAACAATAATGAAGTAAATTTCCTTTACTGTATATAAAATACTTATTCTGATAAAAAGACAAAAATGATCACAGTAATTTCAGGCTCAAACAGAATGAATAACCGAACCCTCTCATTTGCAAAGAAGTATGTAGAGATGATACAAGAGTTGACGGATGAACCAGTACAATTGTTCGACATGTCAGATATGCCTCACGACTGGATGCATGATGCCATGTACAGTGAACAGAAGCAAGCAGACAGTCTGGCAACCATTCAGGATAAATTCATTACCCCCGCCCAGAAATTTATTTTTGTAACTCCGGAGTATAACGGCAGTTATCCGGGCATTGTAAAATTGTTTATCGATGGCGTTTCTGTAAGGAATTATGCTACCAATTTTAAAAACAAAAAGGCTGCTTTGGTAGGCGTTGCCACAGGAAGGGCCGGAAATCTCCGTGGGATGGATCATTTGGCAGATTCCCTGAATCATATGGGGGCAATTACCCTTCCCAACCGAATGCCTTATTCAAGTGTTTCAGGATTGATTGATACTGAGGGTAATATTGTGGATGAAGAGACTATAAAAACGATACGCAAACATGTTGCGGAGTTTGTAAAGTTTTAAACCCGATTTCCAATAAAAATGGCCTGATTAAAGTAACATAATCAGGCCATTTTTTATTAGAAAAAAGTCAATTCCTAAACCACTTCCACGAGGAATTTATTTTTCTTTCCATTTTCCACCATCAGGAATCGTCCGTGTAATAATTCGGATGAACTAATCATAGATTCATGAGAGGAGATCTTCTCCTTATTTACAGAAATTGCGTTGCCTTTGATCGCTCTTCTGGCATCACCATTGGAATTGACAATTGAAGTTTTTCCTGCCAGCAAATCGATAATATTTATCTGGCCATCAATGTCTGTCTTTTCAATTTTGAAACCAGGTATTTCTCCACCTACCGTTTCCAACTCAGTTTCAGAAAGCGATTTGAGGAAATCAGCATTGGCTTTTTTATTAAAGAGCAACTCAGTCACTTTCAATACTGACTCATAATCTTCCCTGGAGTGAATTCTAACCGTTAACTCCTCTGCAAGGATCCGCTTCAAGGTTTGAGGATCTTCTGCGTATTCTTTCTCCAGTTGCTCAACTTCCTCTTTTGATTTCAAGGTGAAATAACGCATGAATTTCGGAAGGTCAGCATCATCGGCATTGATCCAAAACTGGTAGAACTGGTATGGAGAAGTCATTTTAGGATCCAGCCAGATATTTCCCTGCTCCGATTTTCCGAATTTTTTACCATCCGATTTGGTGAGGAGTGGAGTAGTGGCAGCGTAGGCTTTTGCACTCAGGTTTCTGCGGATGAATTCCGTTCCTGAGGTAATATTTCCCCATTGGTCGGAACCGCCCATCTGGACTTTGCAATTGTATTCCTTGTACAAGCACTGAAAATCGTAAGCTTGCAAGAGCTGGTAACTGAACTCCGTAAAAGACAAACCCGTTTCCAGTCTGTTTTTTACCGAATCTTTGGACATCATATAATTGACCGTAAGGGTTTTTCCTACATCCCTGAGGAAATCCAGCACGTTCATGTCTTTATAAAAATCAAGGTTGTTGACTATCTCGGCTTTATTGTCCCCTTCCTCAAATTCCAGGAATTTAGCTACTTGTTTTTTCTGAAATTCCAGGTTAGAATCCAGTTCTTCATAGGATTTGAGCTGTCTTTCCTGGTCCTTGCCGGAAGGGTCGCCGATCCGGCCGGTTGCTCCTCCCATCAGTACGATAGGTTTGTGCCCTGAAAGTTGAAATAATTTCAAAAGCATGATCTGTACATAATTACCAATGGTCATCGAAGGAGCAGTTGGGTCAAAACCAATGTACCCTGTCATCATGCCTTCATTTAAGGCTTCTTTGGTTCCCGGAGTGGCATCGTGCAGCATACCCCTCCATTCAAGTTCTTCAATAAAGTTCATTTAAAAATCAGTTTATTTTAAGCTTCGTTGCATTTTGTAATATTTCCAGAAACTGATCATTTTTTCAGTTTCTTCATCCCATAAGTGATGGAACATATATTTCAGGCTTCCCCAAAAGGTAACCGTAGTAACGTATTTTGTCAGAATTGGGTTCTCCTTAGCGCATTTTTCTAAATTGTAGTTGGGGATTTTAGGACTTAAATGGTGGATATGGTGGAACCCGATATTGCCTGTCAGCCACTGGAACACCTTTGGCAGTTTGTAAAAAGTACTTCCTTTAATGGCAGAAAGCAAATAGTCCCAATCCTTTTTCCATTTCTTATAGGTTTCCTCATGTTGATGTTGAACGTAAAAGAACCACAATGAAAAAGTGCCGTAAAACAGGAAGATGGGAATGTGGACCAATAAAAAGTTTTTCCATCCGATTAAAAAGCCTAACACCAGGTAAAAACCGATTTGGTAAAAATTATTTAGCAATTGTTTCACTTTTACTTTTTTCCACCTTTTTGAATTACCCCAGGGTAACTCCGTGGCTGGAAAGTGAATTATTGTGAAATAAATAATCGGGCCGACAAGAAATAATATTATGGGGTTTCTCAACATTCTGTAATAAACCTTTTTGCTGCGTGGCAAGGCCTTATATTGCTCAACCGTATAGGTTCGGATATCTCCAATGTGAACTACTTCAAGCTGTCCGTTATGAGAATGGTGAAAACTGTGTAGCCTTGCCCAATAATCAAAAGGAATAGTACTGAAAAGGCTGCACATGACTCCTATAACCTGATTGTGCTTCCTGTTTTTCATGAAAGATTGGTGTCCGCAATCATGTTGTATGATAAAAATTCGACCCAGAAAGAAGCTGTTGATGACTGCCAGGCCCAAAGTTATCCAGTATGACCAGCTAAGGCTGAAATACATCAGAATCCAGATGCCTATGAACGGCAGGTAAGTATTAATAATCTGGGTGATGGCTTTTTTATTATCGGCTTTTTGATATCTGGCTACAATTTTCGGCCAGTTTTTTAGTGCATCTTTTATTGCCTGATTATTCATAATGTTGCTTTTGTATGTCGGGAAATTCAGGGTTTGTTTTTTGGCAATTCATATGGGGCATGAAAATTAGGTCTTGAATAATTCTCTACTAATTGAACAACTAATTGGCAATTAGTTCAATGATAAATAGTGAAAGTACCTTTTTATCTGCCACGCAAAAGTAGGACAAATAAAATTCTTTAGCCAAAAAGAAAGATTACAAAAACAATTTTCGGAATAAAATAATGGCAGATGAAAACCATTCACCTGCCATTATTATTTGGATTGCACTGCTTTTTTAGTCAATCCTTAACTCTGATTGCCATCCCAGATCTTTCTTTGACCCAAGTTTCTTCAACATTCTGGCATGTGTCAAAAGTGCTGCCCGGAAACTTTTGATCGAATTATAAGGCAACCCATATTCCATAGCCGTTTTTTGAACGATCTTGTTGATTTTGGAATAATGAATATGGCAGATGTTAGGGAATAAATGGTGTTCGATCTGATAGTTTAACCCTCCGATAAACCAGGAAAGTAATTTGTTATTAGGAGCAAAATTGGTAGTGGTAAACATTTGATGTACCGCCCAGTTATTTTCGATTATACCATTTTTGTTTGGTAATGGAAAAGCAGAGGTTGGCATTACATGAGCTGGTTGAAAAACTAACGCAAGGGTCAACCCGGCAACGAAATGCATACCAAAGAAAAATGCCAATGTCAACCACATGGAAATAGGCAATAAAATCATTGGTAATACCAATGCAACCCCTAAATAAATAATCTTTGCCAATACAATTTTCAAATAAAGTACGTGCATTTGCGATTGGGAAAACTGATTGATCAACCCTTTGTTTCTATACCTTTTCAGCTGAGCAAAATCCTTGGTTGAAATCCACAAAATTGTCATTAACCCATAAAAAAACCATGCATATAAATGCTGGAATCTTTGAATTTTATAATGATTTTGATGAGGAGAAAACCGTAAAATGTTTACTGTTTTGATATCTTCATCTAATCCATCCACATTAGTATAGGTATGGTGAAGAACATTATGCTGGATTTTCCAGTTAAGGGCATTGCCCCCCAAAATGTTAATGATCAGCCCTAGGTATTTATTCAGCTTTTTATTTTTAGAATAAGCATTATGGTTGGCATCGTGCATTACTGAAAACCCAACTCCGGCCATACCGAATCCCATAATGATATACAAACCGAAAATGATCCAGGGGTTACTAAATAAACCGCTTATCATCAAAAAATAGGGTGTCAGGTAAAGCGATATCATGACCACCGTTTTTAAATACATTTGAAAATTGCCATAGCGGGTAATATTATTTTCTTTGAAATAAGCTCTTACGCGGGCCTTGGCAGTTTGAATAAACTCTGCTGAGTTTTCAGTAGAATACTTTACTTTTTTTAGTTGCATGGATATTTTTTTAGTTGGTAATGAATGGGGTGTGAAAATAATCGAACTTTATGGTAAATAGACAATACTCTTACCTTTTTAAAAATATTTATTGCTATTTGTCGTTTTGCCGTGAAACCAACAAATCGTTTAGGATTTATTTTGGAGCTTTTTTTTGAAGCCCGAAAGGTAGGTGAAAAATTTGATTAAACAGTCATCATGAAGGTTTGGAAATGAATGAAACGCTAAATAACTGTTTGTTTTTGGTGTTCGATCTCTGATAACGAGAACATTTCCATAACAAACAATATGGCTTATTGTTTATTTCCCTCTTTTTCTTTGACGGAATTCCCTACATTTACGCCACTAAACAGCTACCATGAATTTTGCTTATTTCATAACGAGAAAAGTGGCCCGGTTCGGGCAACAATCATTTTCGCGACTCATTATTAGATTCGCAGTGATTGCTGTAGCCTTAAGTGTATCCGTGATGATTGCCTCAACAGCGCTTATTGCTGGCTTCAAAAAGGAAATCAGCAGCAAGATTTTTGGTTTTTGGGGGCATATTCACATTTCAGATTCAGGAGTGAGCCGTTCCATTTTAGAAGCCAAACCCATTAGTAAGTTCCAGGATTTTTACCCGTCCATTGATACTATCGAACAGGTCTCCTATTTTGCGTATGAGGAGAGGAGAGGCAGAGAGATTACCGTAGAGCAGGAAAGTAATGAAGGCATTCGCCATATTCAGGTTTTTGCAGTGAAGCCGGGGATTATTCAGGCTAATGAAGAAATTGAAGGCATCATATTAAAAGGTGTGGATGGTGGTTTTGACTGGGAATTCATGACAAAATACATCAAGGAAGGAAGGGCGCTTGAATTAAAGGATTCCGTGATGTCGAATGAGATCCTCATTTCCAGGCAAACAGCTAATCGTTTGAAGGTTGGAGTAGGGGATAAATTTACCATTCATTTTCCGGAGAAAAACGAACAGCGGAAACGACGCTTTGTGATTGCCGGAATTTATAAAACAGGATTGGAGGAATACGATAAAAAATTTGCTCTGGCGGATATCCGGCAGGTACAGCAACTTTCCAACTGGGGGCCGGAGGAAATAACCGGATTTGAGGTGTTTTTGGATGACCTTGACGATCTGGAAATCATGACGAACTACATCTATTACGATATTCTTCCTCCAAATCTATATGCTGAAACGATCAGAGATAAGTTCAGAGAGGTTTTTGACTGGCTTGATCTGCAGGATATAAATGAGATTGTGATTCTTGTACTTATGCTCGTGGTAGCCATCATCAATATGGTGACGGCCCTGCTGATACTCATTTTGGAGCGAACCAATATGATAGGCATATTAAAAGCCCTTGGAAGTGCTAACTGGACTGTGCGGAAGATATTCCTTTATTATGCCGGATATATTGTACTTATGGGGTTGTTTTGGGGCAATCTGCTCGGATTGGGGTTATGTTTTTTACAAGATACCTTTGAGTTTATTAAACTTTCCGAAGAAAACTATTATTTGAGTGTTGCTCCGATCCATATAAATTGGTGGGCGGTTTTACTGCTTAACATCGGAACATTGCTTATTACAGTCTTGGCTCTGATTGTACCTTCTTACCTGGTAACCAGGATCAGTCCGGTTAAGGCAATACGATTTAAATAATAGCCTGGCAGGTTTTAATGCTCAAAAGGATTTGGGTTTTGCCTGGCAAGTTGTAAGTTTGTAGGGATTTTGTTTTTAAATTTCGGGGAGGTCCTTTTTTCAATACATTTTTGAGAAAACAGGGGGCTGGTAGTCGAACGAATAATGCTGATATATTTTAACAGATTATGATTCGCTATTACGTAAAAGAGGATGGTAGGTTAAAAGAATTGGAAGCTCCTCAGGTTTCCTGCTGGGTGAATATTAGCCCTCCCTTTACCCAGGAAGAATTAGAAAATGCCGCCAACCAGTTCGATGTTCCATTGGATTTTCTCACTGACTCACTGGATATTGATGAGCGTTCCCGTTACGAGAGGGAGGACGATGCCAGGTTGATTCTTTTTAATACGCCCATACTCAATGAACTGGAAGGGGAGAATGAATCCATCTATACAACGGTTCCAATTGGTATTATTTTCACTATAGATCATCTCATTACTATTTCTGCCTACCAAAGCCCTGTCCTGCAACGCTTTTTGGATGGAAGGGTGAAACACTTTGATCCGGAAGATGAATCCTTATTTGCGCTTCAGATCATGGAGCAGAATGTTTACAGGTTCCTTACCTGCCTGAAAAAGCTTAATCTAAAGCGAAATCTTATTGAGAATGAATTGTCTGATTCCAGTAGGAATAAGGAGCTTAAGCAATTGCTGAGTATTGAAAAAAGTCTTGTTTATTTTGTGAATTCATTGAGTTCTAATGAACTGTTGAAACTCAAGATGAAGCGTACGGATTTTCTCAGTATCAACAGCGATGAGGAGAAAATGGATCTTTTCGAAGATATTATTATCGATAATGGTCAGGCACTTGAAATGTCAAACGTATATACCAACATCCTTCACGGGACTATGGAAGCCTATGGGTCCATCATTTCCAATAACCTCAATATCACCATAAGACGGCTTACGACTATTACCATTATCCTGATGGTACCGACTTTACTGGCAAGTTTCTATGGAATGAATGTACCCCTTCCAAATGAAAAGGACCCTAATATGCTATTGTACCTGCTGATCATTTCGGTAGTTGTTAGTGCTCTTCTTGCCTGGTATTTCCAGCGAAAGCGATTGTTTTAGCCCGGTTGATCGCTTTTTGTATTTCCCAACTGCATCATTTTTTGTCATTTTTTAGGTTTTGCACACCCTTTTTTGGACTTATCCACATATGTGGATAAATAATTAAAGATGTTATAGTGTTGAATATCAAGTATTTGTAAAAAACTTCCACAAAATGTGGATAACTTTATTAAGAAATAGTTTGGCTGTTTCTTACCTTAGTGGTCAAGTTATCTAATGGTTTTATTTAGATTCAAACTTACTGATACACAATAACATGCAATTTTAAGTTTTTTGAATTGCGATAAAAGGTAGATCATGTAAATGGTCTACCTTTTTTACTTTTCCTGCCATATCCAGCCGTTCCGTAAATGGCTGGATATTTTTCCGCTCCAATGTCTACCTTTGCATTTAATTGCGGTGCTTTGTGTACTGTAGTTTACCCCTTGCACTCACCACCCCTTTACACATTACATACCATAGAGACAAACTGCACAATTGCGTATAGGCTGTGGACCTGTACCTCACCTTTTCAAAATTATGAACAAATGCAGAGAGTCTATCTTCTTATTGTATTACTATTCCTTTTTTATTCACCTCTGAAAAGCCAACCGAAATGGGAAGTAAACTTTTTCGGAGGCGTATCTAATTACCTGGGAGATCTCGTTGAACCTCCTTTTCCATATCCTAATGCATCGGCCCCGGCTTATGGAGCCGGAATAGCATATGTACCCTCACCATCGGTAGCTTTTGAACTCAACCTGTTGAAAGGCACCCTTAAAGGGGATGATCACAACATTGGAGAAGAGCATTTCATGAGGAGATCCCTCAGGTTCTCAACCGACTTGTTAGAGTTGAGCCTGACATTGAGACTTGAACCTCTTTCGGCTTACAGATATTATGAATATGGAAAATTCCAGGGGACCATGCTGCCTTATTTTTACATCGGCGGTGGCATAGTTGCTTTTGATGCCAGGACACAATACGGACCGGAAACCAGAGATTATTTCTTTGAACTCATCGAAGCGGATAAAGAAAACCTGGGCAGGCAAACCACTTATTCTATTCCTTTCGGTGGTGGATTGCGTATTGACCTGGGGAAACGGCACGCTCTGGATCTCAGGGTTGGCGTTAAGCCTACTTTTACTGATTACCTGGATGGAGTAAGTATGTCGGGTAATCCGGAATCCAATGACTGGTATCTTATTGGAGGAATGCGTTTTGTGACAAGACTTGGCGATAAGGATTCTGACAAGGATGGTATTGTGGATCGGGAAGATTTTTGTCCGCTTGTGGCGGGAGATCTTAGTGCCAAAGGGTGTCCGGATGCCGATGGAGATGGCGTCGAAGATCTTGAAGACCTCTGTCCTTATAAATTTGGAGTACTGGATCTAAACGGGTGTCCGGACCGGGATGGTGACCAGATTGTGGATATGGATGACGATTGTCCTGACGTTTTCGGACCTGAGTCAACAAAAGGATGTCCGGATCGTGATGGAGACGGGGTCAAAGATTCCTCTGATTGGTGTCCCCGTGAAAAAGGGACCAAATTAATGAGTGGATGTCCGGATTGTGATAATGACGGGGTCATTAATTGGTATGATAAATGTCCGGAAATTCCGGGAACCCCACTTACCGAAGGCTGTCCGGTGGAGTTGTATGATATAGATGAAGATGGGTTTTTAAATGAGGAAGATGCCTGCCCAAAGATTGCAGGTACCTGCAATGGATGTCCGGATAAGGATGGAGATGGAGTTTGGGATGAAATTGACAAATGCCCTGATTTTGCTGGAACTTTGGATACATTAGGTTGTCCGGTAATGACAAAAAAGGAACAAGAGCTTTTGGATTTAGCCACTAAAGCAATTAAATTTGAAACAGGGAGTGCCATTCTTACGCCTGGTTCCATTGAGAATCTTAAACTTGTTGATTCACTTTTGACCAAATATCCAAATTATCAATTGGAAATCAGAGGCCATACTGACAATGTAGGAAAAGCCTCCCGGAATTTGGTTTTATCTGAACGAAGAGCTGAAGCTTGTTTTAAATTTTTTGAAAAAAGGAATATTGCTGTTGACAGGATGAGATTCAGGGGATTAGGCGAAGAGGATCCCATTGCCGATAATAAAACCATTACAGGGAGAAAAATGAACAGGCGCGTAGAATTTATCCTGTCTCCATTAGGTCCATAAATTGAAACAGAATTTACCATGAAAAAACTACCTTTAATCCTACTACTATTCTTTTGTACAATAACCCTTAAATCACAATATGCCTGGGAACTCGGGTTTTTTACCGGGGCTGCAAGTTACAGGGGAGATATTACTCCCGGGCTTGTCCCCGGATTGAAGAATAGTGCCATGGGGTTCGGGATTTTTGGTAAATATGTACTGGATTATAACTGGAGTGTCCGGCCTGGCCTTTATGTAAGTAATCTTAAGGGAGATGATATTGGAACGGGAGAACCCTGGAGGGAAAATGTGCGGAAAGCCAATTTTCTGACCCAGGTGACCGAAATATCTGCCGTTGTAGAATACGAGCCTTTTGGCAAACAAAGGTATCTGGGAGGAAGGGGCTTTAAAAAGTTGATCTCACCTTACGGGTTTATTGGGGTTGGAATTATCCGGATAGATCCTGATACGGACTTTTCAAAATCAAATGGTTCTGCTGAACTGTCATTAAAGATAGAGGAAGATATCAATGCAGATGCGCTTTCCACCAAATTTATTGTGCCAATGGGCACAGGCATTAAGTTTGATGTAGCGGAATTGTGGAATGTCAGCCTGGAAGTCGGGGCGCGAGCTACTTTTACAGATTACCTTGATGGAGTGTCGGCCGCCGGAAATCCGGAGGCCAACGATTGGTATTTCTTCACTGGCATAACCGTTTTACACCGGTTTAAGGAATCCATGAAGAACTGATCAAAAAGATTTTATTTTAACAAAATATCAACTACTTTTCTTACTCCTGTTCCAGCCTTTTCAGCGATAACTTCCAGGTTATCCCGAAAGCTTAGTTCAGCATTGATCGAAGGTTTTGGATCGACATAATAGATACTTGCGTTTCTTGGGGCATAACCAACAAGCCCCGCAGCGGGATAAACCTGCATTGATGTCCCGATGATGATTACATGTTGGGCAGAAGCAATTTCCAGTAAGGCACGGTCCATCATAGGGACCGCTTCACCAAACCATACAATATGTGGTCTGAGTTGACTTCCTTTTTCGCATTTATCACCCAGGTTCAGATCATCGTTCCATTCATAGATCAGTGACGGGTCTACCGTGCTCCTGACTTTGTTTAATTCTCCATGAAGATGAACCACCTTTGAACTTCCTCCTCTTTCATGGAGGTTGTCAATGTTTTGAGTGACTACTACTACTTTATATTTCAGTTCAAGATCCTTAAGGGCAAAGTGTGCATCATTGGGTTCAACTTCTTTCAGCTGTCTTCGGCGTTGGTTATAAAAATCGAGCACGAGTTCCTTATCCTTGCGCCATCCTTCGGGAGAAGCTACTTCCATGACATCATGTCCTTCCCATAATCCACCTGCATCCCTAAAGGTTTTTATTCCACTTTCTGCACTTACTCCAGCGCCTGTTAATACGACAACTTTCTCTCTGTTCATTTTTTAATTTTTTATTGTTTTATAGGCCGGGCCAATGGCATTAATAATATCTGATGCAATAAGGCTTTTAGGATCTTGTTGTTCAATAGCCAAGTCGCCTGCGAGCCCGTGTAAATAGACTCCTAAAATAGCAGCCGACCTGGGTGAATATCCCTGAGCCAAAAAGCTGGTAATCATCCCACTTAAAACATCTCCACTTCCGGCAGTGGCCATACCCGGGTTGCCTGTGGAGTTGAAGTAACAATTTCCCTCCGGATCAGCAATGCAGGTATGTGCACCTTTTAGCACGATGAAAACCTTCAGCTCCTGAGCCATTTGCCTTTGAATTTCGTTTTGTTCAAAATTGTTGGCATAACCATCGAAGAGTCTTCGGAATTCTCCGGGGTGCGGTGTTAAAATGCTGCCTGCGGGTAATTCCCGTAGCCATTGTTTATTAGCTGCGAGAATATTCAGCGCATCAGCATCAAGTAAAATTGGATGGTCAATTTCCCTGATCAGTTTTTCCAGGGCTTTTGCAGTTTTGGGGTTGGTACCAAGTCCGCATCCTGTTCCAATGGTGGAATAATTCTTTAGATTTGGAACATTTTCAAAAAAATCCTGGCCTTCATCAATGCTCACCATGATTTCCGGAGCTGCAGTCTGGATTATTTCATAACCACATTTCGGAAGGTGAACAGTCACAAGCCCGCATCCGGTGCGAAGACATGCTTTGGCGGCCAGGGTTGCTGCTCCCATTTTTCCATAACTTCCCATAACGAGCAAAGCATGGCCAAAGGTTCCCTTGTGATCAAATTTTTTGAGCGGGGTTAAAAGTGCCCGGGCATCTTCTTTTGTGATGTAAAAATTTTTGGTTGGGGCTGAATTGATGAATTCAGTGGATAAACCAATGCTCCTGGAATCCCATTGGCCTGTATATTCATGGTTTTCCGCGAAAAAGAAAGCCAGTTTGGGTAACTCAAAGGACAATGTGTAATCAGCTCTGATGATACTGCCATTACTATGCTTGTCAGCAAAAAGACCTGAAGGAACATCAATGGAAACCGTTGGGTTGGGCAGGGTATTCAGGTGGTTAATAACTTCTCCCCAGTATCCTTCAACTGGTCTGCTCAATCCGGATCCAAATATGGCATCTATGAGGATACTTTCTTCGGGAATGGCAGGCAGCTTACCTCCCTTTTTTAGTTTGTAGAGGTCAGATTTAATTTTTACAGGGAGACGATCCATGTTTGCCTGAAAATCATCAGAAGTACTGTTTCCAATAACACAAAAGACCACCTGGACATTGTAAAATTTGTCATGGAGTAATCTGGCTACTGCAAGGCCGTCACCACCATTGTTTCCCGGCCCGCAAAATATAGTTACCGTAGAATCTTCGTCAGGAAAGATTTCTGTGAACCATTGTATAAATACATTGGATGCCCTTTCCATGAGCTCCAGAGAGGGGATTGGTTCATTGGAAATCGTATAAGCATCCAGTGCCCGGATTTGTTCTACTGATAAAACTTTCATCTAGCAAAAATGGCTCCTGCCTTTCCAGCAAGAGCCATTAGTTGTTACTTTAATAACCTTATGAAAGGCAGTAGTTATAATTCTTCAATTGTTGCCTTTGGGCCATTGGTCTTGACGGAATCAATACCATTTTCCATACCTGATTTTCCGGCATACATCTGGCTTTTGCCAATTACTTGCTTATTTTGTGCCAGCAAATTAAAGTGCAGCTTACCATTGGCTGCTTCTTTTCTTTCATAGTTGGCATCATCAGCCGCATTGTTCTTTACAGAGTCAATACCGTTCATGCAACCAGCTTTGCTAGCATAACCCTGGCTTGAGAGGATCACTTGACCATTACCGGCTTTGAGACGGAAATAGTATTTTTGGTCGTTCTCACTTTGGAAAACTTCAAACTTCATAGTTTTCTATTTTTGTGTTTTAAAATCTGTGGCAATTTAGCAAAAGAAACCCAGAGCCACAACTTTTATAATAAGAAATTAAATTTGACGATTTGCAGGCTTTATCACTTTTCGAACTCAATGAATTCATACGTAGAATAACTGCCTTGAATTTTCCTGAGCCACTTTGGGTGAGGGCTGAGATCGCCCAGTATTCCTTTGCCAGAGGTAATCATTACCTCAGTTTGGTCGAAAAGGAAGACAGTAACCAAAAAGGGGTAATTGCTGAATCTGAAGCGGTAATTTGGTCCCGAAACTACTTTAAATTGAAAACCTCTCTGGAAATACCCATTGAATCCATTTTGCAGGAAGGTCTGGAAGTTATGTTTAGGGTGCAGCCGGAATTCCACGAACGCTATGGATTTAAACTCATTGTTTTAGAAATTGATTCTGCCTATACAATTGGAAAACTTGCTGTTGAAAGGCAAAAAATAATACAGGATCTTAGAGATAGGCAACTACTGGATCTCAATAGTCAGTTGGATTTACCTCAGGTCATTCAGCATATTGCTGTGTTGAGTACAGAAACGGCGGCAGGTTATCAGGATTTCATGGAGCATCTTGCCAAAAATGGTTTTGGTTACAGGTATGAAACCACTTTGTTCAAAATGGCCATGCAGGGAGAAAATACCGTTGTTGAAGCACTTCAAAATCTGAAACGGATTCGTCGTTCATCCAGGTCATTTGATTGTGTGGTTATCATCCGTGGAGGAGGAGCAAAACTGCACCTGAAAGCCTTTGATGATATTAGTTTAAGTGAGGCGGCAGCTAATTTCCCGCTTCCCGTGATTACCGGCATCGGCCACGAGAGAGATGAATCTGTATTGGATATGGTGGCTCATACTTCTCTGAAAACCCCTACAGCGGTAGCCGACTTTCTGGTTACTCATAATTTTGAATTTGAAAATCGAATTGGACATTTAGCAGGGCAAATTCAGCATGCTTTGGTCACCAGGTTTTCTGCAGAAAAAATTCGGCTTAATGATTTTACCAATTCGGTTAAACACTTAGGTCAGGCAGTAGTGAAACAAAATCAACAGCTTATTAACCAGACGGAAAATAATCTTCCTGGTTTAATTCAAAAAAGGATCAATTTGTCGAGAACAACTCTCGAACACTTAAGTGGTATGGCGAAACTATTAAATCTGGAGGAGACCTTGTCCAGAGGTTATTCTATATCCACTAATGAAGCAGGAAAAATCATAAAATCTCCCAAAGAAATAAAAGAAGGGGAAACAATGGTTACCAGGTTAAATAAAGGTACTGTGAAAAGTAAAATTAAAAAAGACAAGAAAAACTGATGGAAGATTTAAATTACCAGAAGGCATTTGAGGAATTGCAACATATCATTAAATCAATGCAGGAAGAAATGACGAGTATTGATGAATTGGCTGAACAGTCCAGGCGTGCTGCTTTTTTGATCAAATTCTGCCAGGAAAAACTTAGGAAAACAGAGGAAGAGATCAATTCATTGTTTGACTCCAATGATTAAAAAAATTAAGGGCCTAACCTGAATGAAGTTAGACCCTTAATTATGCCAATAAAAAGGCGACGCTATCAATCAACTAACTTTACCTCAAAAGGGTGATCTCACCCGATTTCTCGATTTGCTCACCATTAAGCGTGTAAACAGCTGTGAAGATATAAACATCTGACTGGGCAGGTTCACCTTTGAAATTACCATCCCATTCTTCATTAGTTGATCCTTCAAATACCAACTGTCCCCAACGGTTGTATACCCTCAGGGAAATTACATCAACACCATCGCTATGATATAATTTGAACACATCGTTAATCTCATCTCCGTTTGGCGTAAAGACATTAGGGATATAAAGTTCTGCGACCAATACCACAACTTCCGTTTGATCCATTCTTACACATCCTTCAGCGGAGGTAATCGTTACGCTGAAAGTTTGAATTTCGTTCTGTGGTTCCGGGATATTCGTTGCCGTAAATGTAGGAACAGATGAAGTGCCAATTAACTCATCTCCCATAAACCAATCATATGTAGCTCCATCCGAAAGCGGGGGATCTGATTGAACTTCAGCAGTCAGTAAGACGCTTCCTCCAACATAAACGGTATCAGGTTCGGCGGTAATGGAAACACTGAAATCGTTACCGACCACATCAACCATGGCCATAGTAGTAATGGTACCACAATCAGGGCCGTAGGTGTAATTTAAGGTAACCTCCGTAGATTCCGTCAGATCATCAATGACGAGGGTTGTAGTATCTGAAGACATTCCATTGTACAACCATTCATAAGTCTCGGTCACTCCTGCAGGAAGGTCTGAAATAGCTTCCATAACAAGAATATCTCCCAGACAGATAATCTGATCATCCAGGATTAACTCAGGCTCCTCAATGACATTAATGGTGACAGAAGCTGTTACCGGTCCGCAATCATTTACGGCCACCAGCTCATAGGTGGTTGTCATATCAGGAAGTACTTCCACCAAAGGATCATTTGAACTGAAACTAGCGTCGTCTGGTGATGTCCAGGTATAAGTTACTCCAGCCTCGGGAGTGCTATTCAACAATTGAATCGGATCTGTATGAGTATCACAAATAGTGATGTCATTATTCACCTCGATCACTGGAAGTGGCAATACGTTGATCGAAGCTGATATACTGCTAGGGCATGCATCGTCACTTGTTGCTGTATAAGTATTAGAAGCGGTTGGAGTCACAATAGGATCAAGACAATCTTCACAGGAAACAGAGCCGTCTTCCGGAGTCCACGAAATACTTCCTTCTCCATCATAGGTAACGAGCAGTGCTATCGATTCCCCTTCACATATGGTGGTATCAGCCGGGAAAATGGTCATATTTGGTGGTTGCTGTACATTCAGGATGATGGACGAAGTATCAATACAAGCCCTGTTAGTCGAAATCCTTTGATATTCAAACGTATCCTGTGTTACAAGAACCATATTCCAAAGGGAATCGGGTGTTTGATAACCAGGTCCGTTTAACCATTCATGCTGAATGAACGGGAAACTGGAAGGATCATAAGTATTGGAGATCAGAACGACTGTATCGTTTGGACAATAAGGATCTTCATCCGGTACCGCCATTATGCTCAGATCAGGCAGAGAATCCACCCTGATAAAAATAGAGTCGGTCCTTCCACATCCGGGAACGGAATGACTGGCAAAATACCAGGTAGATACTTCCGGAGTGGCAATTACTTCATTACCCATTTGAGTATTAAGGGAACCATCATCGGGTACCCAAACGGCTTGTTCTCCCGCCGGAAGTACAAATGCGCTGATATCGAGGCTTTCTCCAAGGCATATTTCCACAGTATCCTGTTGTATGTCCACTTGTATTTCCACCACTTGGACATTGACGGTTTCAATAACTTCACAAGCTCCTCTGGTGGCATTTAATGCATAAACGCCGCTCACTCCGGGAGTAGCCGTGGTATTTGGGAAAGTATCCGCTTCAATTTCATCCGGACCAGTCCACATATACACAACTCCTTCCTCAATCTCTGTATTACCAAGGGTGATCGTTTCACCCTGGCAAATAGTGGTATCACTAGCTACCGAAACAATCGGTGCTATATCAACAGAAACAGTTACACTATCCAGAACAGGGGTTGGACAATCTCCGTTTTCTGCTGAAAGGATATAAGTAGTTTCTGTTGTTGGTGACACGGCCGGGTTGGATTCATCAGAAATAAATCCATCCGGATTAGAGGTCCAGGAATAAGTTACACCAGGCGTCGAAGCGCCACCTATATTGATATCTTCTCCCTCACAAATGATTATGTCATCTATGAGTTCATATTCCGGTGCAGGAGCAGAATTCACCACTATGGTTAGGTCATCGGTAGTGGTACAGATGTCCGTGATAAGCGTTGCTGTAATATTGTAGGTGCCGGGAGTGGAAGCAATTACTTCAGGATTCGGACAATCCACACAACTGAACGTCATCCCGGCCGGAACATCCCATTCATAAGTGGCGAGATCAAAATTACTACCGGCAGATAGTTGAAATTCTTCCCCGAGACAAACATCGAGGTCCGGTCCGGCGTCCACATCATATACAAATACCTTTACGTCAACAGTATCGACATAACAAACGAGATCAACGACTACCTGATAAGTGGTGGTAGCATCAACCGTTGCAATTGGATCCGGACAATCCGTACAGGATAATGTACCGGTAGGATCAATCCACTGATAAGTATCAACAACATTGGACAATGACAGCTGCACAGTTTCACCCGGGCAAACAGCTGTGTCCTGGCCCATGATTTCGATAGCCAGCGGTGCAAGAACTGCAGGGTCAGAAGGCCCCCAGTCAACCTGAATACCACCGCCCTGAATTTCATTACCCCAGTCATTGGCGAGAACAACATAAACTTCCCCAACCTGGGCAGGAATAGTCATTACAATATCATCATTGATCCCGTCACAATCGTAAACATCCTCAATGGCGTACCCTAACTGTGGGTGTATATCAGCTAAACCTGTTGGTTCCGTACCACCGGCATAGGAACTTCTGATAGGCTCATTATTGGTGATAAAGTTTATGACATCTGCAGGCGTTTCACATACTTCTTCGTTGGTGAAAGGCCCCCAGACATTAAAGTCAATATCGGAAGGAACATCTGCACTTTCAAGAATAAAACCGAATGGACCATCAGCCTGTGCCTCGATTGTGAACCAATAAAAGTCAGGCTGGGCTCCAACACCAAACCAGCAACCACTATTCGTACCCATAACCATCGGTACATCCTGAAATCCATCTTCGAACATAAAGATGGAAGGAACGCCGCCGTCTTCCACACATCCGTTCAAAGGATTGCACAATGCATCCACAAGGGCAGGGGAGAGGGCGCAATCAGTTTCTGTTATGGTGATGTCAAAATCATCACATCCTGATTCATCTGCTACAATGATATAGTAGGTGCCGGCGTCTTCAAAATTAGCACTGGTAATGGTACCGGAAGCACTTTGGGCTACACAAACAGTAGAAGGTTCTCCCGGCAGTCCGTTTAATACCATTACTCCTGTTCCACTTGGTGCATTGGAAACACTGATCATTGCGCAAAGTCCACCTGGTGAATCATATTGGAAAACATATTCGGGACCGTTGATGAAGTCAGCTCCACCACATGGCGTTTGCATGAAAGTAGCAGCTCCGTCACATAAGGAAACTCCTGTTGCTGTAAATGGAATCGAACTTATCGGAGTTGGATTGTCAAATCCTGATCCGTTACAATCCAGTGGAGAACATTGCCAGGTTAATTCAAAACCAGCCTGGATACCACTTCCGTCGGAGGTGAATTGTATGGTCACACATTCACTGGAAACCTGAACCGGGAACCCGTCGCCGGTCATGGCTCCTGTTATCTCAGCTATTTGAGGCGCATTGATATCAGCACCTGCATAAATGTTTATAAAATCAAAATTGTTCTCTAGGTTAAAGGAGTTAAAATCAATGTAGATACAGTTATTAAGATCACTTGGGCAAATGGTGAAAGTGTGGTTTTCATTAGAGGTATAATCACCGTCAGGTCCACCGGAGTCATAAAGCGTTCCGAAACAAGCTGTGGTACTGGTTTCGTCTCCAATGTTGATGTCAGGAATATATTCTTCAGCACAAATGGTGAAATCCCCCCAATTGGGTGCAGCTGTGGCTGAATAATCATTAACCCTTACAAAATAGGTTTCGTTTGGGGTCAGCCCTAAAATATCAATCCTTGCAATGGTCTCTCCATTATTTGGGGAGAAACAAGCGAGTTCGGAAAGGCCGTCAAATTCACAACTACCCCTGTAAATTGCTATCTGTGGGTTTGTGATGGTGCCATTTGGACCCATGTCCGTTCCAAGTACTGAAACAGTAACATCCACAATGTCATCTGTTGTGGTAAAGGAAAACCAAATGTCGTTATCAACGCTGCCGCCATTAAAGCAGGCAGGGATATTGCCAAAACCGATATCACTCGCCGTGGCATCAACATTGTCATAAATTTCCATGTTACCGGGGCAGGTAGGAACAACCCCAAGGTCAATCAACCCTCCACAATCATCATTTGCAGGCTGGGCCCAGATAAAAGTCGAAAAAAGCAGAGAAAAAACAGTAAAAAAAAGTGTCCTCATTATAACGTGTTTGTGCCAAAAAAATAATGGATCAGACGAAAGAAATTGATGTGTTTAAGTTAGGATATCCTCAAGATCCAATGGCATTAGTTAAAGAATTTAAGTATCTACAAAAGGATTGAAAACCCTTTAAACCTGTCAAATTCCAATCATCAATATCCAAACCAACAAACTAAAAATATTGTAATCCAAAGAACTTGTGATTTGAAAATTGGTTATTGAAACTTATTTAAGTTGAACCTCAACTTGTATAGATAGACCCCTGCCATATGGCAAGCGTTGACCAAAAATAGAGAAAAATTCGGAATTGGATAAAGATTAAAAAGAAATGGTGTTAAAATGACAAATTTTCTTAGCTACGGATAAATTCTGTCACTTTATTAATAACCTTTGGGTCCTTTATGAGCAGATAATGTCCCAAGCCTCGTGTGGTTACCAGTTTTGAATCAGCAAAGGCTGCGAAATTGGTTTCTGCCGCTCTGAACGGCACTATCTGGTCATCCTTGTCATGTACCAGCATAAGTTTTTCGATGTTGACCTTTCCTGCAGCATTCGCAAGGGTGGTCTCAGAAACCGTTAATTGCAGAATGGCTTCAATTTTATTGACGAACTTTTTGGAAACATTGCCTGGAAGATTGAGCGTTTCAATGGCTTCATTGATTGGGTCCTGAATGTTTCGGGGCGAGGCAATAAGCGCAACTTTTTCAGTTTTTAATTCATTGGCTAATCTTTGAAATGCAAATATGGTAGCGGCTCCGCCAAGGGAGTGCGTAATAACACCATAAGGATTGCCTTTTATCTTCAAAAGGTCCGAAATCGCTTTTGCGAAATCAACAATATGAGTGCTTTTACCCGGAGAATCTCCATGAGCGGGGGCATCAAATGTAATGACCTTAAATCCCGCGTTTACCAGATCCGGGACAAAGGTTCTCAGGGCTGTTCCGCGTGATTCCCAGCCATGTACAAGCAGGATGAATTTATTTCCATTTCCCCATTCGTAACCTTTGAGTTTTAACCCACCTGAAGTGAATTCAAAATTTCGGGCTGACTCGAGGGTCGAATCACTTGTTTTATGCCGGGCCCTGAAGCGGGGAGTGCCAAACAACTTCAATGCATAATTACTGGCAATCTCGGGAAAAACTCTGCCGAGCGTTCCAAAACCAAAACGAACCAATTGAAGAATTTTGGGGTAAGGGATTGGACCGTTATTCCCGTTTTGAGGAGCGACTGTGTCCAGGTGTTCAATTCTCGGGTTAGATTTAACCATGGTGGATGTTGTCATTATGTTTTTTTTAAGCTCTTAACTCTTCTATTAAATCAATTAATTGTTTGGCAATGACGTCAAAATAATGTAACTCTTTGTATAGCCTGGAAAGCATTATGCCACCCTCCAGAATTCCTATGAATTTGATCGCAAAATCAGAGGCGTTGCAATCTAGTTTCACCTCACCGTTTTTCATGCCTTTTTCAAGGTTTCGGACGATATTTTGGCGCCAGTTGTCAACCGTTTTACGTACTTTTTCTCTTAGGATAGGATTACCATCATCAGCATCAATGGCCGTATTTTGGATTGGGCAGCCACCTTCCACGGGTGGGTCCAGAATGCGCTCCTTATAGAAATAAACAACGGCCTTGAGTTTATCCAGTGAATGATCGATGACCTTCGTCCTTTTTTTGACTTCTTCCCAAACTGTATCCACAGCCTGATCATATGCTGCAAGGGCGATATCTTCCTTGGTCTTAAAATTTCCATAAAGCCCTCCCTTTGAAAGACCCGTAGCATTCATGATGTCCTTCATCGAAGTCCCGGAGTACCCCTGAAGGTTGAACAATACCGCAGATTTTTCAAGAATCATCTGTCTCGTAAGGTCGGATTTTGAAATTATTTCGTCATTCATATACTGAACGGTTTGTTTTTTTGACCTTTTTTATAAACGATTTTTATGAATCAGGTCCAAAAATAGACCGATCGGTCTATTTTTGCAAATTATCCTGAACTTTTTTTTATTTACATTATTATCTACCTTTGAATATGGCAAAAATATATCTCCATACAGGATCGAATATCGGGGACAGAGCACACAACCTTTCAGAGGCCAATATGGCAATTGAGCGATCTATTGGCAGTATTTCCTGTTTGTCAAATATTTACGAAACGGCAGCCTGGGGGCTTAAGGATCAGGATGATTTTTTAAACCAGGCCTTGGAGGTGATTACTGATCTCAAACCTGGTGAAGTGCTGAAGGCCATTCAAAAGATCGAGAACCAAATGGGGAGGGTTCGCTTTAAAAAATGGGGGAGAAGATTGATTGATATTGATATTTTATTTTTTGAAAACAGCATCATAAATACTTCAAATTTGACCATTCCCCATCCATTTCTGCAGAAAAGGAATTTTGTTTTGGCTCCCCTGACAGAATTGATACCCAATTTCATCCATCCGGTAATAGGGAAGCCGATCAGCCAGATTTTCAAAGAGAGTCAGGATAAACTCAAGGCTGAGATTTATATTCCTGACAAGAAGTCGGAAGATTTACCCTTCAAAGAAATATAATTTAGCTCTGCTCTTTTGGAAAAAAGTTTTAGAATTCCGACCTTCATGCCTCATTTTTTGACTGTATTTTTCAGATGGAAATAAGAGATGCCTGAGCAAAATTTACCTTATAAATTCATTACGATCGAAGGAAATATCGGTGCTGGGAAAACTACCCTCACTCATATGCTTTCCAAGGATTTAAATTATAAAATAATCCTTGAAGAATTCTCTGATAACCCATTCTTACCTTTTTTCTATAAAAATCCCGAGCGATATGCTTTTCCTGTGGAGTTGTTCTTTATGGCAGAACGTCATAAACAGCTGCAGGAGGAATTGGCTAAAAAAGATCTTTTCCAACAGTCGGTCGTGGCAGATTACTTTTTCCTTAAAACCCTACTCTTCGCGAAGAATAATTTAAATGAAGAAGAATACAGGCTGTTTCAACGTCTTTTTGATGTATTGAATCTAAGTTTTCCCGCTCCCGATATCCTTGTTTATTTACATCGACCAGTTGAAAACCTGCTTCAAAGCATTAAGGTTAGGGGTAGGGCCTATGAACAAGTTATAAAAGCTGAATACCTTATGGAGATTCAGACTGCCTATTTCAATTTCTTCAAAACTGATGTCAATTTTCCTGTTTTGATAATCAATTTAGGCGTGGCTGATTTTTTACGGGAGGAGGCAACTTACCAAAAGATAATTGGTTTACTTAATAAGGAATATGGGGTAGGGGTGCATACCCTTGATCTGTAGAGTAAGCTTATGGATTTATTCAAAATATTTCCCCTTAGCAGTAAATTATTCTAAAATACATGGAAAGATGGATGAAATGGAAAAATGGATTACAGTAAAATGGTACATCTAATCCAATTATCCATTCTTCCAACTATCCAGACCTTTTAAAGAAACTTATTAATCATGGTAAGGGGCTGATTATTAGATGATTAAAAATTAAATCAAACTCTTATTCTCCAACCATTGAACAAACCAATTTTTTAAAAACCATTTCATGATCAATTTACCCGAAACTGACCAAAAAAGAATTGTCATAATCGGCGGCGGATTTGCCGGACTAAAACTGGCCAGGAAGTTGTCAAGTGCCGATTATCAGGTCGTATTGCTTGATCGCAATAATTACCACCAGTTCCAGCCGCTTTTCTACCAGGTGGCCATGTCCGGACTTGAACCGAGTTCCATTGTTTTTCCTTTAAGAAAACTGTTCCATCATAAAAAGAATGTCTACATCCGGGTTACGGAAGTGCTTTCCGTGGAAATGGATAAAAAGCGGCTGCAAACACCTTTGGGCATTGTCAATTACGATTATCTCGTCATAGCTACAGGGGCCAGGACTAATTATTTTGGTAATAAGTCACTGGAAGAATTGACCATTCCTATGAAATCGGTTTCAGAAGCACTTTATCTAAGGAATCGCATCCTTTCTGATTATGAAACCGCTCATAGTATGACGGATTATGAAGAGCGTCAGAAATATCTGGATATCGTCATCGTGGGAGGGGGTGCAACAGGCGTGGAAGTTGCCGGCGCCATTGCGGAAATGCGTAATACTATTTTCCATAAAGATTATCCGGAACTCGACCCAAAAGAAATTGACATTCATCTGGTCCACGGAGCGGACAGATTACTTAAAGGTATGACTAAACAGGCTTCTATAAAAGCCCTGAAATTTTTAGAAGAACTCGGGGTCAATGTGATTCTGAATACTAGGGTAACAGAATACGACGGGACAGACGTTTGTATGAATAATGGAACGACTATTCAGGCCCATAAAGTAGTCTGGGCAGCGGGAATTACGGCAAACTTTTTAAAAGGACTTCCCGAAGGCTGTTCAACTTATGGCAACAGATTAAAAGTAGATAGATTCAATAAAGTTGAAGGAACAGAGGATATCTATGCCATTGGAGATGTAGCCTTTATGGTAGAAGAAAATTTCCCGGAAGGTCATCCCCAGGTTGCCCAGGTAGCGCTGCAGCATGCTCAAAACCTGGCCGGTAATTTTATTCGCCTTCAAAAGGGGAAGGAATTAAAGCACTTTAAATATGATGATAAGGGGTCTATGGCAACCATTGGCCGCCACAAAGCGGTAGTTGATTTGCCTCGCTGGCGATTCCAGGGGTTCTTCGCCTGGGTAGTCTGGTTGGTGGTTCATTTGTTCCAGTTGATTGGGGTAAAAAACAGGTTGTTTGTATTTTTCAATTGGGTTTGGAACTACTTCACTTACGATCAATCCCTTCGCTTACTTATCCGACCACACAATCCTTCCAAAAAGGAAGAAATGAAAATTGCGGAAGACCATGGAAAATAGTTAATTTTGCCTTCTTGTTGACGGCAAGTATTGACTAAATTTCATAACAAATGAATATACTGATCATTGGTGGAGGTAATATGGGTAAGACATATGCTCACAGTTTCCTCCGTTCCCACATCTCCAATAAAGAAGGCATGATGATTCTCGAAAGGTCTGTTGAAAAGGCGGAAGAATTGAGAGGAGAAGACATCGGGACGATTTATACAGAACCTGAAGACTGTATTCACAAAGCGGATCTTGTGATTTTTGCTGTTAAACCACAGGATGCTCATGCGTTGTTTGACAGACTTAAACCCCATATTGATCCTCAACAGGTTTTCTTGTCCATTATGGCCGGAGTTAAGATTGAGACTATGGAAGAGTCCCTTGGAGCCAAGAAAATCATCCGTGCCATGCCAAATTTACCTTCACAGATTGGTCGTGGAATGACTGCTTATACTTCTTCAGATGATGTGACCCGGATCGAGCTGGTCATGGTTCAGAATTTATTGAACACCACAGGCAAAGCTATTTATGTAGCAGATGAAGCTGCGATTGACGGAGCTACAGCTATTAGTGGCAGTGGTCCTGCCTACGTCTGGCATTTCATGAATTCATTACTGAAGTCAGCTCAGGACATGGGCTTTTCTTATACAGAAGCGGAATTACTCGTTACACAGACTTTTTTAGGTGCAGTTGAATTATATACCGCTTCGGAGATTTCTTTGGAGGAATGGATTAAGCGAGTATGTTCAAAAGGAGGGACAACGGAAGCTGCCTTGAAATCCTTTAAGGAGAACGAGGTGGAGAAGGATATAAAATCGGGGGCGAAAGCAGCGCTGAACAGAGCGGAAGAGTTGGGAAAAATGTAAAAGGTTTTACAGGATAGCATAAAAAAACCTCTAACTATCATCAGTTGGAGGTTTTTTTATTGGTTAGCGTCTTCCTCTGAATCCAGGCTTCATGCCTCCCATGAGGCCTCCGGCAGCATTACCCATGCCGCCTTGCATTTTGGTCATTTGACGCATCATTTTCCGCATTTGATCAAATTGCTTCATGAAGCGATTGATCTCGTCGAGCGGTTGTCCGCAACCCTGGGCAATCCTTTTCTTTCGGCTCAGGTTGATCAATTCAGGATTGGCTCTTTCCTGAGGCGTCATAGAGAAGATAATCGATTCTACTTTATTAAAGGCATTATCATCGATATCCAGACCTTTGGTCATTTTACTCATTCCCGGGATCATGTTCATCAAACTCTTCAGGTCACCCATTTTTCGGATCTGTCCAATTTGGCTGAGGAAATCGTTAAAATCAAATTTGTTCTTTTTGATCTTTTTCTCGAGCCTTTTGGCCTCTTTCTCATCAAACTGATCCTGGGCACGTTCAACGAAAGAAACGATATCTCCCATACCGAGGATACGCTGGGCCATACGATCTGGGTGGAAAATATCCAGGGCATCCATCTTTTCACCAGTACTGGCAAATTTGATAGGTTTGCCAACCGTGTATTTGACCGATAAGGCAGCACCACCTCGGGTATCACCATCTAATTTGGTGAGTACTACACCGTCGTAATTGATCACCTCGTTGAAGGCTTTGGCTGTATTGACAGCATCTTGTCCGGTCATGGAATCCACTACAAACAGCGTTTCATTAGGCAGGATGGCCTCCTTGATGGCAGCAATCTCATCCATCATTTCCTGGTCAACTGCCAAACGACCGGCAGTATCCACAATCACCACATCATAACCATTTTCCTTGGCATGGTGGATGGATTTTAGAGCAATCTCAACCGGATTCTTATTTTCAGGCTCTTTATAAATGCCGGCACCAACCTGCTCAGCAAGTACCCCTAACTGATCAATCGCCGCAGGACGGTAAACGTCACAGGCTACCAATAACGGATTCTTTTTGTCTTTGCTTCTTGTTTTGAGGTGATGAGCAAGCTTTCCGGAAAAAGTGGTTTTACCAGATCCCTGAAGGCCTGCCACCAGAACCACTGCAGGGTCTCCTTTTACATTGATCCCGGCAGTTTGTCCTCCCATGAGTTGTACGAGTTCGTCCATGACGATCTTGACCATCAACTCACCTGGTTTAACTGATTGAAGTACGTTTTCCTGACCTAATGCCTTGTCCTTCACCTTGTCGGTAAATTCCTTGGCAATTTTATAGTTAACATCCGCTGCAACAAGTGCACGGCGAATTTCTTTGATCGACTGAGCGACATTGATCTCCGTCAGTTTCCCTTCTCCCTTAAGGTTCTTAAATGCCGATTCTAACCTATCATTTAAACTATCAAACATGTTTTAAAATTTCTTTTTTTGTTGGAGTTCTTCCTTTCAAATAACTGGAAAACAGTTCAAAAGGTTTTAAACCAAAACTCATATTCGCGAAAGCCGCTAAGATAATATGATTTAACAGAATTTGACAACCTCTTGTTAATCAATTTAGATGAACACCCCAATTTATCCCATCTTTGGAGGTAAAAACACTTCTGCCATCATACAACGGACACTTCCTCCTCCATAGGTTTCAATGACCGGAATTGGACTTTGGATGATTTGTGTGTGTTTTTTAATACGATTTATCTGTGATGCTGTGAGGGAATTATTGGCGGTTTCAGACATGACAAGGAAAGTATCTCCATGATCATTCTTTACCTGCAGCATATTACCGGCAAAAGCATTCATTTGATCAAGGCTGATGTCAATGATTTCTTTTCCGGTCGATTCCAATGTTTCCGTCACATGATTTTTTTCCTTAATATCCGTAATGGAATCCAGACAAATTACCGCAAAGTCCTGCCCGAGTGCCATCATTACGTTAGTGTGATAAATTTCCAGTCCATTTTGATCAAATGATCCGAAAGCCACTTGTTTATAGCCTGTCAATTTGCAAAATTCTTCGAGCAAAGAAGGGTTGGTACGCACACTGATACAGGCGTAGACAATTTTATTAGGTCTGTCAAAAATCATACTGCCTGTGCCTTCCAGGAAAATATCCTGTGCTTCGGCAGTCTCCATTTGTATCCTGTCTTTGATATCAAACTGTTTATTGAGCAATTCGATGATATCATCTCGTCTTTCCTGGCGCCGGATAGGGGAGAACATCGGATAAGTAATAATCCTTCCATCGGCATGGAAACTAATCCAGTTATTGGGGAAAACTGCATCTGACTTCACAGGTTCTTCAGTATCCTGAATGACGATGACATTAACTCCGGCTTCCCTGAGGTTCTTTACCAGGTTGTCAAACTCATCCTTTGCAGCGGCACTGATTTGTTCCGGTGTAAGGCTGCCATCATTGTTTTGGAAGGCATTATTCTGTGCGGTTTCTGCATTAAAACCAAAGTTTGCAGGCCTTACCATTAATATATTGTTGGTTATCTGATTGGTCGAGCTCATAGGCTGAATTTTGTTTTTTGCAAAAGTAAGTATTGTTGAAGATTATCCGATTAATTCGGGTAGATTGCAAGTATATTTTTAATCAATTATTTTACTCAGTTAAAAAATTCTTCCAATTATTTACACAATAAAAGCCTAACAATCAATGACAAAATTGAAAACTGACATTATTCATGCCCTTAGGGTGAGAAAAGTCATTCGATACCCGTGTGCAAAGTGTCATTTTTACACTGTTGAAAAAAGAAATGAGCACCAAATGCACCAGGAACAGATCATACACAAAGCAATTGTCAAAGGGTTAACCTCGGAAGGGGTGGAGGTGGTACTGGAAGACCCACCAGGATGTGATGCCTGTAATGCCAAGAGCAGTTGCGGGTTAAATCCTGAAAACCAGGGAGAAGAGAGCGTTAAATCTTTTTTTATTCCCGTTCAGGAAGACATTTACCAACCTGGTGAAGCTGTTGAAGTAAGTATTGCTCCTGCCATTGGATTGAAAGCTGTTTTATGGGGATATTTATTTCCCTTTATATTAATGATGGTTGTTTTGATCATTGGGCTAAACTTTTTTGAAGAATTGATAGCGGGCATTGCGGCTTTGGCTGTAGTGGCCCTTTTTTATGTGGTGCTTTATTTCAATAAAGACAGGATGAAAAAAACATTTGCCATTGACTTAAAGAAATTCGGATCATGACTGACACTATTCTGTACACGGTTATTACATTGACTTCGGTAGGTGTTATTGCGGCTACCATTTTGTATATTCTCACACTCTATTTCAAGGTTTATGAAAATCCGCTGATCGGCGAAGTAGACGAGGTACTGCCTGGTGCTAATTGTGCAGGTTGTGGCTCTCCCGGCTGTCGTCCCTTTGCGGAAAAGCTTGTAAACTCTGAGGACATTTCTGATTTATTCTGCCCGGTTGGAGGTAATGATGTTATGGCCCAGGTCGCCAAAATTCTGGGTAAAGAAGTAGCGGAAAAAGACCCGGAAGTGGCAGTTTTGTTATGCCAGGGGAGTTGTGAGGTCAGGCCTAAAATCAATTTTTACGACGGACCCTCCTCCTGTTCTATTGAGTCCATGATTTACGGAGGAGATACGGGTTGTCAGTACGGCTGTCTGGGAGGCGGTGAATGTGTGGATGCCTGTACGTTCGATGCCATGTACATGGATGAAAAAACAGGATTACCGGTAGTCATTGATGATAAATGTACGGGTTGTAATGCCTGTGTAACGGCTTGTCCAAGAGATCTTCTGGAATTGCGACCAAAGCAAAAGCGGGATCTCAAGGTTTATGTCGGCTGTAAAAATGAAGAGAAAGGTGGTATCGCCAGAAAGTCCTGTAATGTCGCCTGTATTGGTTGTAACAAGTGTGTTGATGTTTGTACAAAAGATGCCATTACCGTTGAAAACAATCTGGCCTACATCGATGCGGCATTATGTACTTTGTGCAGAAAGTGTATTCCGGTATGCCCAACAGACTCCATAATTGAAGAAAACTTCCCTAAACCAGTTGACAAAGAGAAGGCAAGAGCTAAAGCTAAAGAAAAAGCCAAAGCTAAAAAGGAGGCAGAAAAGAAAGCCAAAGAAGCCGCTAAGGAAAAAGTTGCTGTTCCTGTCGCTGTAAAGGAAGAACCAAAAAAGGAATGATTGTCCAATAACCGGTAATAAAAATCTCCTGAAATAGAATTGAGATTTTGGTAATAAAAAATTGCCCTTAACCGGCCGGAAATCCCGGTCGGAGTGGTAAGCGCTAATTTCAAAATTATGTTAAGAACATTTCCAAAAGGTGGGATTCATCCGGCAGATAACAAGATTTCTGCTGACATGCCGATAGAGGAATTGCCCCTACCTAAAGTGGTATCTATTCCTATCTCCCAACATATTGGCGCTCCGGCTGAAATTGTTGTGGAGCAGAAACAAAAAGTCAAGGTCGGAGATATTATTGCAACTGCAAAAGGTTATGTTTCCTCCAATATTCATGCTACTGTTTCCGGAACGGTCACCAAGATTGAAACGGTTCTCGATAGCAGTGGTTATAAAAACCCTGCAGTTACCATAAGGGTCAAAGATGATGAATGGGTGGATACGGTTGACCGTGGAGACGAAATCATCAGAGAATTTGACCTTCCTCAGGAAGAGATCGTACGTAAAATTATGGAAGCAGGTATCGTTGGGCTTGGTGGTGCTGCTTTTCCTTCCCACGTAAAACTGGCCCCTCCAAAAGATAAAAAGGCAGAAATCCTCATCGTCAACGGTGTTGAATGTGAACCTTATCTTACCGCTGACCACCGTTTGATGGTTGAAAAACCTGAACATATTCTCGTTGGTATTGATATTCTGAAAAAGGCATTGGGTGTAGAGAAAGTCGGAATTGGTGTAGAGGCTAATACTCCTGATGCTGTGAAAATATTCCAGCAGCTTACCAAAGAACGCGACGATATTGAAGTATATCCCCTGAAGGTTAAATATCCACAGGGAGGTGAGAAACAATTGATCAAAGCGGTTACCGGTGAGGAAGTTCCTGCAGGAGGATTACCTATCGATGTTGGAGCAATTGTCCACAATGTGGGAACAGTTTACGCAGTTTACGAAGCCATTCAAAAGAACAAACCCCTGGTAGAAAGGGTAGTTACGGTAACCGGTAAAAACCTTGATAAACCTGCCAATTTCCGCGTACGTATTGGTACTCCTGTTAAGGATATTATTGAAGCGGCAGGAGGACTTCCGGAAGATGCTGGAAAGATCATTAATGGCGGGCCAATGATGGGGAAAGCGTTGAGTGACGTTACGGTGCCTATCACTAAAGGTACTTCAGGGATCCTCATCATACCCGAGGCAGAGGGAAGGCGAGGTGAAGTGAAAAGCTGTATCAGGTGTAGCCGTTGTGTGAGTGTTTGTCCAATGGGGCTGGAACCTTATTTACTCATGACACTCATCGAAAAGAAATTTGATGAAAGGGCGAAGGATGAAGATATTTTTGATTGTATTGAATGTGGTTCCTGCAACTACATTTGTCCTTCCAACAGACCATTGCTTGATTATATTAGATTAGGAAAAAAAGTGCTTAAATAACCGATCATGGATAAATTCATAACCATATCAGCATCCCCGCATATACATACGGATGAATCGGTGAATAAAATTATGTTTCGGGTGATCTATGCTTTGATCCCGGCTTATTTGGTTTCACTGTTCGTCTTTGGGCTAGGAGCATTTATAGTGAGTGCGGTGGCTGTGGTTTCCTGTATGCTGTTTGAATTCCTCATACAGAAGTATATTTTGAAAACAGATGTCACAATTGCTGACGGATCAGCTGCCCTTACCGGATTATTGCTGGCATTCAATTTACCGACAAACCTTCCGGTATGGATCATCATAGCCGGTAGCTTTTTTGCCATTGCCATTGCGAAATTATCCTTTGGCGGTTTAGGAAATAATATCTTCAACCCCGCATTGGCAGGGCGTGTATTCCTTTTGGTATCCTTTCCTGCTCAAATGACTTCCTGGCCGAAGCCATTTGAAAACAGGTTGGTTTATACGGATGGGGTAACAGGTGCTACGCCTCTTGGCGTTTTGAAGGAAGGGCTTAATAACGATGAACCAATAGCGACATTAGTATCACAAATTCCGGAATATACAGATATGTTATATGGTTTTATGGGCGGCTCCATGGGAGAAATTTCAGCGCTTGCATTGCTGTTGGGAGGAATTTACATGTTGTACAAACATGTGATTACCTGGCACATCCCAGTATCTGTTTTAGGATCAGTGGCGGTATTCAGTGCAATCATGTGGCTGGTCAATCCGAATCAGTTTATGGATCCGCTCTTCCACCTTACCTCTGGTGGTTTGATGCTTGGAGCCTTTTATATGGCGACAGATATGGTGAGCAGTCCTATGACGAAAAAAGGGATGATCGTATTCGGAGTTGCTATTGGCCTGCTGACCATGGTGATCAGGTATTTCGGAGCGTATCCGGAAGGAGTATCCTTTGCCATTCTGATTATGAATGCTTTTGTTCCATTGCTGGATAAATATTTCAAACCAAAACGTTTTGGTCACAACTTAATCAAAGACAAATGAGCAAACCTAAATCGACATTGATCAATATGGTCCTTGTGTTACTGGCCATTACGGCAGTTTCGGGGTTTTCACTAGGGTATATCAACGAGTGGACCAAAGGACCAAAGGAAGCAACTCGTCTGGCAAGAAAGTTAGCAGCCATTAAGTCCGTACTTCCTGAGATTACCAATAATCCTGCAGAAGAAATGATTATGCTGGAAACAGGGCCGGAACAGGACAGTCTTGAATGTTATATTGGAAAAAAAGACGGTCAGACAGTAGGTTTTGCCGTTTCAACCTATACAAAAAAAGGATTCAGCGGATTGATAAGAATTATGGTTGGATTTACAGCTGAAGGCAATATTGTCAATACGGTTGTCCTCGAACATAAGGAAACCCCAGGGTTGGGTACGAAAATGAAAGAGTCCAAATTCAAAACCCAATACCACGGGAAAAACCCTGCCAGTTCCGACATTAAGGTAACAAAAGACGGAGGGGAAATAGATGCTATAACAGGTGCGACAATAACTTCAAGAGCATTTTCCGAGGCGGTTCAGATGGCGTATGATGCCCTGATGAAAAACAATGCTTTATCTCAAAATTAACATTGCCAAAACACAGAGAGATGACACAGTGGAAAAATTTTGTAAAAGGAATTATAAGCGAAAACCCGGTATTTGTTATGCTGCTGGGTATGTGTCCCACACTGGGAGTTACTTCAACGGCCATTAATGGCCTTGGCATGGGAATTGCCACAATGTTCGTGCTACTGATGTCCAATGTAGTGGTATCACTGATCAAAAATTTTGTTCCCGACAAAGTAAGGATCCCGGCTTTTATCGTAATCATTGCTTCCTTCGTAACAATTGTGGAAATGGTCTTGGAAGCTTTCCTTCCTGCCCTGTATGAACAGTTGGGGATTTTCATTCCGCTTATTGTGGTGAACTGTTTGATCCTCGGTAGGGCTGAAGCCTTTGCTTCCAAGAATAACCTGGTGTCATCCATTGTGGATGGATTGGGAATGGGGGTTGGATTTACATTAGCGTTGACAGCACTGGGAGCTGTAAGAGAGATTTTGGGTAACGGTTCGATATTTGATATCGCTTTTGTTCCGGAAGGAGCATCGACATTCATTTTGTTCATACTGCCTCCGGGGGCATTTATTACCTTGGCGTTCCTGGCAGCATTGTTCAACAGGATGACCAAAGCGACTCAGAATTAAAAAACAAAGGGTCGTTGGAAAAGAATTAACAAAACGCAAAAAATTCAATTATGGAATATCTTGTAATAATTATTGCAGCCATATTTGTCAATAATATCGTACTTAACCAGTTCCTGGGAATTTGTCCTTTCCTTGGGGTTTCGAGTAAAGTTTCTACCTCGGTAGGTATGTCCGGAGCCGTTGTTTTTGTGATGACGATCGCTACCTTAGTGACCTTCCTTTTACACCAATATCTTCTGGTGCCTCTTGGTCTTGATTATATGCGGACTATTACCTTTATTTTGGTGATTGCAGCATTGGTTCAAATGGTTGAGATCGTTTTAAAGAAGGTAAGTCCTTCTTTGTATCAGGCTTTAGGTGTTTTCCTCCCTTTGATCACCACCAACTGTGCCATTTTGGGTGTTGCTATCCTTGCGTTGGGTTTTGAAGATGCCACATTGATCAAAGCTATTGTTTTTGCCATTGCCAATGCAGCAGGTTTTGGATTGGCCCTGATCGTTTTTGCCAGTATGAGAGAATATCTGGATCTGATAGATGTTCCTGAAGGAATGAAAGGTGTGCCAATGTCCTTGTTGATCGCCGGGTTGTTGTCATTGGCTTTCATGGGATTTACGGGGATTGTATAAGATTCATTTAAGCTCTGATAAAAAAAGCAGGGAGTTGATCTATTGACTTCCTGCTTTTTTATTGTAGATGTTTTAGGACATAACTACGGCACTTGATGTAATCTTACTGCGTTCGTTGAAGTTTCCAAGCTTCAACACCATACGCTCATCTTTTTATGCTTTGAATATATAAGTATAGTTGTAGTCCGGCAAACATTTTTGGTCAGCAAATGTAATTTAAGCTTCAATTAACGATGTAAGTTTTTTCCTTTCGACAAGGCAACACCTTTTGCCATCCCTCGTAGCTAGTACAAAGGCATCGCCTTGTGGTAATTATTTCTAACCTATTCCGCTGCCTGAGCCTTCATTTTCTCAGCTACTTCTTTGCCAAGATAATTATCGATTATGTAATGCCCCAGGTAGATAACCGGTGTCAACACCACTGCCATGATGAATTTATAGGCATACTGTACAGTTCCCACTGCAAATAATAAGGACCAGGACCAGGGTTCAATAATACCGGTAATCTGTGGTCCCAGCTTAAAGGCGATATACAGAACCACAAAACTGTCAAATAATTGCGAGATGAGTGTGGAACCAGTAGCTCGAAGCCAGACCCATTTTTCTCCTGTCACTCTTTTTATTCTATGAAATGATAAAACATCGACCATTTGGGCCACCAAAAATGCCATGACCGATCCTACAATAATCAATAGACCTTGTCCAAAAACGACCTTAAAGGCGTTTTGCATATTGGGCACTCCTTTTGTTTCGTTTTGGGTGACCCACCAATCGGCCGGAGCTAACTGGATAGCGCCAAAGATCATGACAAAAGCGTAAATGATCATACCTACAGCGAGAAAGGACAATAACCTGATTCCCTTTCGACCATAATATTCATTTATGATGTCAGTCATGATAAATACCACAGGCCAGAGCAATACCCCTGCCGAGAATTGAAGTGCGCCTACCTGACCGAACAAATTAAAATTAAATGGCTCCCATCCAAGGGTGTCTTCCAGTGCAAATATCTTTACGCCTATAAACTCTGCTACTAAAGCATTGGTAATGAAAAATCCGCCTAGAATGATAAAAAGCCGTGTAGGTTTTTGTCCAACAATATTTTTGATTCCGGTTATTTTCTCCGATAGGTCCATTTTGTCTATTTATTAAGTAAAAATCCCAACCCTTTTTAATGCGTTTGAGGTCTCTAAAATAAGAGCCTCAATGGGCTTTCCAAAACTTTTTTTATTTTGCAAAAAAAAAACGCGCATGTCTTTCCTTAAGCAATGGCTGCTGATTTTAGCCCTGATTTTTCCAACCCTGATCTTTTCACAGACTTTTAGTCCTAACTTAAACCTTTCGGATACTTCTCAGGTTCATGTGCTTACTACTAATCGGGGAGATATTTTTATTGGCAGGGTAATTGAAATCATAGATACCCGTGTGAGCTTCCTGGCCAAGGGGGATATTTCAATTGAATTTCAGTTTAGCGAAATTCAAAAAATTGATGTAAAAGGGGAAGAAATTTACCCGAAAAGCGAAAATTACGAAGAGCAACCCGTTTTTCCGAACAGAAGAAGTCAGGAGCCCTTTAATACACAGCTGATGTTTTTGACTCCTACGGCATTTACGTTGGATCGGGGTAAAACGCTTTATTCCAATGTAGATGTACTCTGGAATTCGCTGGATGTTGGCGTGACAGATCATTTTCAGGTGGGCTTTGGAGTCGTTTTACCATTCATAGCTATTCCCAGGGCAAAATTCGCGATTGATTTAACTGAAAAGGTCCATGTAGGGGCAGGTGTCAATGCCTTTACCGTTATTGACTTTTATTATTGGGAGTTAAACATGGCTTTACATCCTTATGCTGTAACCACTTTTGGCAACCCGGACCTATTTATAAATATCACCGGAGGATATATATTGCCATTGGGGTATATTGAGGAGCGGGTAATGGTAGCCGGTCTTGGAGTTGGCGGTGAATCTGAAAAGTTTGTATATAAAGGCGAGCTACTGATTTACCAGGAACCAGTATGGAATGGTATGCGATATACCCGATTATTTCCTGAATTGGGATTTGGCATAAAGGCAAGAAATAAAAGATTCGAATTAGGCATTGTAGGTTTGGCGGTTTTTGATTTTCCCTTGTTTCCTTATTTGTCATTTAAGACCCATTTCTAAATCTCTTTGAAAAAACACCTTTCAATCAAACCCAACTCCTTACCTTTGCGTTTCCTTATTGATAGCTTGTCAGACCTTTATTTCATTTGGTTTGTTGGCTTAAAATTGATGGAAAACCAAGCAAAAGCAGATATTATTTAATTATGGCGAAATTATCGATTGATTTAAAAGAGGGGAAGCTGAAAAAGGAGAGTGATGTAATAATCGGAATAGACCTTGGGACCACCAACAGTCTTGTTGCATTCATAAAAGACGGTGAACCTTTAGCAGTAAAAGATGAAACGGGGAGGAGCACTTTAATGCCTTCTATAGTTCATTTTCAGGAGGACAATAAGGTTATTGTTGGCGAGGTGGCCAAACAAAAACTCGTTTCAGATCCTGCCAATACGATCTATTCTGTAAAAAGGTTAATGGGGAAGGCTTTTAATGATTTATCCGGTCATGAAGATTATTTCGGTTATTCCATTATTGATGACGATACAGAAAGCCTGGTTAAAATCAGGGTTCGCGATTCCTTTTTCTCGCCTATTGAATTATCGGCCGAAATTTTAAAGGGATTGAAAGCAAGAGTTGAGCAGGTGCTGGATGAAACTGTTACGAAGGCAGTGATTACTGTTCCCGCTTATTTCAATGACACCCAGCGTCAGGCTACCCGTGATGCAGGAAAGCTCGCTGGGTTGGATGTTTTGAGGATTGTCAATGAGCCTACTGCAGCAAGTCTGGCCTATGGAATTGGACGAAAGGAAGAAGAAGACAAAACCATTGCAGTTTACGATCTTGGAGGAGGCACCTTTGATATTTCCATTTTGAGTATCCATGATGGCATATTCGAGGTTTTATCAACCAATGGAGATACCTATCTTGGAGGAGATGATTTTGACCGTAAACTCATAGATTACTGGCTGGAGCAAACAGGCTTGAAACGTTCAGAATTGATTGAACAAAAAGATCTTAGCCAGGCCATCCGGTTATTAGCTGAAGAAGCAAAAAAGAAATTGTCATTCGAGGAGGAATTTTCAGGAAATATCAATGGTTTTGAAGTATCCATTACCCGTTCTAAATTTGAAGAGCTTATCAAACCTTTAGTTGACACGACGATAGAGAGGTGCAAGGCTGCCATGCAAGATGCAGGTTTGAATCCACAAAAAATTGATCATGTTGTTATGGTTGGTGGTTCCACCAGAGTTCCCTTAGTTAAGCAAACGGTTTCTGAATTTTTTGGCCAGCAGGTTTATGATAAACTGGACCCGGATGAAGTGGTAGCACTTGGTGCGGCCATTCAGGCAGATATCCTCGCAGGAAATAATAAAGATATTTTACTGCTGGACGTTACCCCGTTATCCCTAGGTATCGAAACCGTTGGAGGTTTGATGGATGTAATTATTCCAAGAAATAATAAGGTGCCGGTAAGGGTAGGAAGGCAATATACCACCTCTATTGATGGTCAAAAAAATCTTAAAGTAGCTGTTTATCAAGGCGAGCGTGATCTGGTGGAACATAATAGAAAACTTGGGGAGTTCATTTTGAGAGGTATTCCTCCTATGGCAGCTGGATTGCCGAAGATCGAAATTCATTTCCTTCTGGATGCAGACGGTATTTTGAGGGTAAAAGCAAAAGAGTTACGTTCCGGTGTGGAACAGGAAGTGGAGATCCGTTCACAGTATGGGATAAGTGAGGAAGAAATGGCCAAAATGTTATTGGAGTCTATCAAGAATGCAGAAGGTGATGTCGCTATAAGAGCACTATTGGAAGCAAGGAATGAAGCCAACAATATCATTCTTTCCGCAGACAGATTCCTGGAGCAAAATCAAGCTATCCTTACTGAGGAGGAAATTGTCGAAACGAAGCGTTTGGCAGGATTGCTACGTGAAACAGTAAAAGCTACTGATAAAGACGCCATCAATGTAGCGATGCAAAACCTCAACGATTTTACTAACCCACTGGCTCACAGAGCCATGGATAAAGCGATTGCTATCGCCATGAAAGGCAAAAAGATTGATTAATAGACTTCCAGATTTTAATTAAAACCTTAACCAGTAACCAGCAACCAGAAACAAGCAACCGACACATGTCTAAAAAAAGTAAAAAACATCGTACAGGAATAGTATTCTCTACAAATCCTGATTTTGAATACTCTTATGAAGAGGATAATCAGGAAGTAGAAGAAGCTCCTGCGGGGCAACAAAAGCTCCGGGTTTTCATTGATCGAAAAAAGCGCAAAGGAAAAGAAGTGACACTGGTTTCCGGTTTTGCCGGACCTGAAGACAGGTTAAAAGAAATCGGAAAGATCCTGAAGACGAAATGTGGGGTAGGAGGTTCTGTAAAGGATGGTGAAATTCTCATTCAGGGTAACCATCGGGACAAAGTCGTCGAAATCCTTCAGGGTTTAGGATATACTCAAACAAAAAAAGCTGGCGGTTAACCACCAGCTTTTTTTGTTATTCAATTCAAAGAAATTACTTTTTCTTCTTGCCTCCTTTTTGATCCTGAATCCGTTGCTGCTCTTCCATCGCAGCCTGAAGTCGCTCCCGGAATCCGGATTTCTTCTTCGGCTTTTTCTTATAAGCCTCCAATTCGGCCCTGATCTTGTCCTGGTCAATAATGTAATTTTTGGTTACAACCGTTTGAACGATATTCAAAACATTACTGGCCAGTAAATAAGCCGTCAATGCTGAAGCATAACTGTTAAAGAATCCAAGGAACATAACCGGCATCAAATACTGCATATACTTCATGGCAGGGTTGGCTGACATGTCCATATGCCTTGAATTATAATAGGTATAGATCAACATGGAGATGGCCCACAAAATGGTGAAAAGACTGATGTGGTTTCCAAATCCAAGAGGAATAGTAAATGGCAAATGAATAACAGAATCGTATGTAGAAAGGTCTGTAGCCCATAAAAATGACTGCTGGCGGAATTCAATGGCAGCAGGGAAGAAGCGGTACAAAGCAAACCATATCGGCATTTGCAAGACCATAGGCATACATCCTCCCAAAGGATTGGCTCCGTATTCCTGATAAACCTTCATGGTTTCCATTTGCTGGGCCTGTTTGTCATCCTTATTCTTTTCCTTCATTTTCTCGAGCCTTGGCTTAAGCGCCTGCATTTTAGACTGAGAGTAAAGCATTTTATAGGTCAAAGGATAGAGCAAAGCCTTGACAAAGAGCGTAAGTAAAATGATGGCTATACCCATATTCCCTACCAGATTCTGAAGGAAATTGAAGATCGGACGAATTACCCATCTGTTGATAGTACCCAGGATACTTCTTCCAAAGGCTACGATATATTCCCGTTCATCATCATATGTTCTCAGCAAATCGAAATCATTCGGTCCAATGTAATAATTCATGGCAAATGTTTCACTGCTGGAGTGATTAAAAGGAATTTCCAGATCTACTTTGGAAATCTTAAGATCTTCCAATTCGTCGTCAAGGGTCTCCACTTCAAAAACACCTTTGGAAAAACCTTGTTCTGCTTCCAGAAGGCTGCTAAAAAACTGGTTGGCATCTGCAGTCCATTCAATGCGGCCATCGGGTGTTTCTGTATCATTGCGCGTCCAGGAACAATAATCCGGATCGTCATCCATTTTCTTAAAGTGAACGGTAGAGTATGTTTTTTCAAAACGTACGCTGCGTTCAATTTTATCCATGAAGTTGATCTTGGAAAGTTTGATGGAGGAAGCATCTGCAGCCAGCACAGATTGCAGATTCTCGAACTTGATGTCGTAATCAAGTTGGTAGGAACCTTGCTTGAGTTCATATGATTGTTCAAAATAACCGCCATTGGAAGCTTTAGCCCTGAAAACGACTTTATTTTTTTGAGCGTCTGCCTCAAAAAAGAGATCACTTGTTTTTACACCTCCAGTAGGTAAGTTGGCAATCGGGAGAAAGTATTCAAATTTATTCTTTTCATCTTCCAACAGATAGAGTGGTAATTTAACTTCCTTACCGTTCTCATCTTCAATGGCCTTTTTAAAATTTTTAAGTTCAACGATTTTGATTTTACCTCCTTTATTAGAAAAGGAAATGGTCATCAAATCATTTTCAATAGTCACTTCTTCTTCCTCTCCGGAAGCAGCGGGAGCAAATGGGCCATAAGCACCAGCCATTTGAAGTTGTTGAAGTGAATCGGTTACTTGTTGAGGAACAGTAATTTGAGAAGACTGTCCGCTGGTATCAATTGTAGTGGTAACTTCTGCGCTTTCTGCCTGCTGTTGAACCTGAGCAATAGAATCTCTGTATCGCTGCTGAGCCTCTCTCTCCTCAGGAGAAGGAGCGGTAAAATACTGATACGCAGCAAGCATAAGGAAAATTAAAACAAGACCAGTTATGGTATTCCTGTCCATTTATGTGTATTTTAGTTTTTAGAGAAGACCTCAAAAAGCTCCTCTTTTCATTCCGGACGCAAATGTACAATTTTGTTTAGGATTGCCCGATAATATGGAATAAAGAATGGATGATAATCAGCTAAAATTAGACAAAACCCCGCTTCTGACTTACCAGCGGGCTGATTATTTAGTTCCTTATTTATCACTCACCATACTTTTATGAAAAAAACAACCCGGTGTTTCCGTCTTGGAAACACCGGGTTGTAGAGCCAGTTTAAATAAAAATTATTTCTTCTCAAAAGAACGAATCAGCTCTTCTTCGCTCTTGCCGAGATTGTCCAATAAAAATTGAGCGTCATCAGCGAAATCATTATCCGGATATTTTTCTAGAAAAGTATCATACATGAGTTTTGCTTCCTCAAAAGAGCCAAGGTCATTATCGAGGGTGAAACCATGTAAAAACATTGCCTGAGGAGCTCTGTCACTATCGGGGTAATTGGTATAGATTATCTTATAAAGCTCAATGGCTTTATCGAAATTTTTGATGGATCTGGCTGTCTCGGCTGCTCGGTGGAGCCATCTGGGGTTAGCTTCTCCCGAAGGATCTACCATCGTAAATAGTTCGCAGTTCAAAATAAAGTCATTTGCTGTTCTATAGTTGATACGTCCGGTTGTAGCATTGAACATATCCCTTGACATTTGCACCATTCTTCCATCAAAATCTACTGTATCAGCTGTCATTTTTTCCTTGATTTTGTCAATGTTTTCATAATCAGGGAAAGCAGTCAACATGGCTTGTCTAACACTTGTTGCAGCGCCATGGTTATCGAGTTTAGCATCGTAGGTTTCCGACAACAATTCCGCAGCTTTAGGAGTATTGTCGGAGCTGTAATATGCTGTAATCGCTCTTTTTAAATGTTCTGTGGCAGTACCAAAACGGTTCATACGCCACATAGTACTTGCCGAACGGTATAAATAACGGGCATTCATCATATCGTCAGGATGGTCTTCAAGATGGGCATTATAAGCAGCTAATAATGCTTCTGCATCTTTAGGATCTTTGCTTGATTCCAGCTTTTCTTCAAGAGCTGCAATGGCGTTGCTGTCGGAATTTTGTCCACAGCTGTAGATAATGATTATAGAAAGGAGTAAAAGGACTATTTTTTTCATGGTTTTGTATTTTTTATTTTGATGCCCAAAGGTAATAATCGCAGGTTTAAAAAGCAAAATCAGGTTGTCAACACTTTATGGATCTCTATTATCTGAGCGATGAGGCTTTGACTGCCGTCATTCATAATGACAAAATCGGCCCTTTTTACTTTTTCTTCGTCCGGCATTTGTTTGGAAATCCTGTTTATGACAGATTCTCTGGAGACGTCATCTCTATCGATTACCCGGCTGATTCTCAATTCCATAGGCGCAAAAACGGTTATGACTTTGTCCATATGATCTGCAGCACCCATTTCGAACAGAATGGCAGCTTCTTTGATGGTGTAGGGTACATTTTGCTGCTGCAAATGCCATTGTTCATAATGCCTTCCCAGGGCAGGATGAACAATACTGTTGAGTTTGGCCAACAATTTTTCGTTCTTGAAAACGAGATTGGCCAGGTAAGCACGGTTAAGGACTCCATCAATATAGGTCTCCTCCCCAAAGGTATCTTTTAATTCCTGAATAAGCTTTTGATCCTCTACCATGAGTTTTTTGGCTTCATCATCAGCATAATAGACAGGAATGCCCAAAAACTCGAAAAGCTTGCTCACTGTACTTTTCCCACTGCCAATACCTCCCGTTATCCCAACTTTTTTTACCATCATAAAAATTTATAACGTAATTCGACTACTCCGGATTTGTAGGTTTTACTGTCGATTAATTCCAGTTTCCGGTCATCGGGTGATTTTAGAAATAAAGGAAGGCCTTCTCCCAGTACTACAGGCATAATAAAGAGGATTAATTCATCTGCGGCTTTTTTTATGGTAGCATTATTGATGATTTCACCGCCTCCGATGAGCCAAATATTTCTGCCGGGTTCTTTTTTAAGTGCTTGCATGAAACTGGAAGGCTCTTCATGGATAAAGTTGACGAATTCGTCTTTGGAAAGCTCCTGATTGCGTGTGAAAACAAAATTTTGGAACTCCTTGTAAGGGTATTTAATGTCAAATCCACGGACTTGCCGGTAAGTTTTATTTCCCATTAAAACCGTGTCGATGTTCTTCATGAATGTTTCATAACCGTAATCTTCATCAGCCTCTGTCGGAAGCCAGTCAATGGCTCCGTCCTTTCGGGCTATATACCCATCGAGGCTGGTGGCGATGTAAATGATTATTTTCCGCATAATAGAAATTTAGGAGCGCTAATATAAGCTTATGGCAAACAGATTCGGGGAAAAATCCGGGATTTGTTTGGGAGGATAGTTTAACTTTCCTAAATTGGGTGAAAATCCAGACTGTGCGACCACCCTTTTTGATCGTCATACTGCTCTTTTTTTGGTGTATGCCCGGCTTAGTCAGCCAGGACATCCATTATGCTCAATTTTTTCAAAATCCTATTTATGTAAACCCGGCCCTTGCTGGTGTAACCCCTGGAGATTTGCGATTTAGCGCTATTTACAGGAATCAATGGAGTAGTGTGCCCGTCCCCTACAATACGTTCTCTGCCCACTTTGACCAGAAGGTAAGCTTGCCCATTATGCGGGAAGGCTGGTTTGGATTCGGGGGGATTTTTACCCATGACAAAGCTGGGGATGCGGGTTTGTCATGGAATGCCTTTGAAGGTGTGGCCGCTTATATCAGGCCATTGACAGATGAGCACCATTTATCGGCAGGTTTGAAGGTAGGAATTGGGCAAAGATCCTTTGATCCGGAGAAGTTGACTTTCGGTGATCAGTTCAATGGAGATATCTTTGTGGCAGACCAGGCCAGTATGGAAGTATTCGATAACCCTGCTTTCCTCCTGTTTGATTTTTCAGCAGGAGCTACCTGGTTTTACAAGCAATATAGATCCAGGACAAGTTCCGTGATTGGCTTGAGTTTTTCTCATCTTAATCAGCCAGTGGCGAGCTTTAAAGGTAATCCCTTATACAGGTTGCCCATCAGATACAGTTTACATGGTATTTCGAGAATACAGTTGGCAGAACTGGTTGATATTGAAGTGAATATCCTGTGGAATTTTTTGCCTACGACCAATATGGAAACTGTTTTTATGTTGGGAGGTCGGTATTACCTTGAAGAGGATGTTCCGGAGACTCTTCATTTTGGATTAGGAGGGGGGTACCGTTTGGGAGATGCTTTTGTGGGTTATATTTCTGCAGGTTATCAGAATTGGAGAATCAGTTTTAGCTATGATGTGAATCTTTCTCCCTTCGAGGTGGCCACTTACCAAAGAGGAGGCCCTGAAATTTCTATTCAATACCTTATCTTTTCCGTAAAACCACCTGATACGTTCAAGGCTTGTCCGATATTCTAAACAAAAATGCAGATGAGAGTTCCCTGTAAATTTATCATTCCCTTTTTGATTTCATTGATACCTTGTTTGTTATCGGGGCAGTCCTTCCAGGCTTTTAAAAAAGCCGGAGATCAGGCTTTCCAGACCAGGGACTATAATGCTGCAATGCATTACTATAAACAAGCCCTGGAAAAGAAAACCGGGGATGTAGAAGTCAATTATCAATATGCTGATGCTGCTTTGGCTTTTTCCTCCTATGAAATTGCAGAAAAGCATTTTAAAAAGGTGAATAAACTCGACAAGGCAAATCTATTTCCGACTGCTCATTTTAAACTTGGGCTGGTCTATAAAACAACAGAACGTTATGAACAGGCAGTTGAGCAGTTCAATCTTTATTTAAACACGCAACCTTCAGAGCAAGAAAAGCAAAAAACGACAAAACACATTGCTGCATGTGGCCACGCATTGGAATGGATGAAGGAATCTGTTGATCAGGAGGTCGTCCATTTGGGAAGGTCTATTAATACGGCTTATTCCGAGTTCGGGGCCTTAAAAAGAGGAGACACTTTATACTATTCTTCTTTTAGATTTAATAACAAAGAAGACAAAATGGATCCTCCCCGGAAAATAGCCAAAACATTAGTGTCGGTCAGGAATGGCAGGGGCAGGCTTTTAAGAAAATTCAATGCTGAAGCAAAACATACGGTTCATACAGCTATCAGTCTGGATGGTAATCGTATTTACTACAATGTTTGTGATTATGGAAAAGGGCTCGAAATAAAATGTGCTCTTTTTTATAAAGAAAAAGATAGCCGCGGTCGCTGGAAAAAAACAGGAAAAGCCTTACCGGATACTATTAATTTAAAAGGATACACTACTACCCAGCCATGTATAGGATATGATACTATTTCCAAAAAAGAAATCCTGTTTTTTGCATCCGATCGACCGGGAGGAAAGGGAGGTATGGATATTTGGAAATCTGTGATTAAAAATAAAAGGTCTTTCAGTGATCCGGAACCAGTGATGGCGATCAATACAACTGATAACGAGATCACTCCCTTTTTTGATAATGTTGAACAAAGGCTTTTCTTTAGTTCAGACAGGCCCGAGTCAATGGGGGGATATGATATTTTCTTTCTCGATTTCCAAAAGCATGAAGAAAAAATTCAACAATTGACTCCACCCTTAAACTCCGGCTATAATGACATTTATTTTACCAATAACGGGGATGGTGAAACGGGTTATTTGTCCTCTAATCGTCCGGGTACTTTTTATCTGGATAAATCAAGTAAGGCTTGTTGCAACGATATCTATTATTACAAACCAAAACCTCCGGAACCGGAACCGGATTCAACTGTCCTGGTAACAATATCTGTTGATCCAATTGCTGAACCGGTTGAAGAACCAACCATTGAAAAAGTACCGGAAACGCTGCAGGATTTTTTGCCACTGGCCCTTTATTTTGATAATGATGAACCTGACAAACGAACCCGGCGGACCGAGACCAGAAAGAATTATGCCGACACCTTTTGGAAATATATTGACAAGAAGCCATTATTTATGGAAAGTTTTGCCGAACCATTGGAGGAAGAACAAAAGGAAGAGGCCGGTTGGCTGGTGGAAATATTTTTTGAAAGGGAGGTCAAAAAGGGGTATGACCATTTGATGTTGTTTTCTGAAATCCTGCTGGAAAGGCTGGAAAAAGGCGAAGAGGTGGAGATTTTCATCAAAGGCTTTACCAGTCCAAGAGCACAAAGTGATTATAACCTGGCACTTGGAAAAAGGAGGGTAAGTTGCCTAAAGAATCATTTTGATGATTATCAGGCAGGCATCTTTCGAAAATACATCTCATCAGGCGCCTTAAAAATAACAGAACGTTCTTTTGGAGAAACTTCTGCCGCATCAGGGATTAGTGATGCATTAGAAGACCTTCGGAACTCTGTATACAGCCCGGCCGCCTCTCGGGAACGGAGAGTCGAAATTGTTGAAATTCAGGTAGGAATAGATTAACCTCTTTCTCTTCCTCTTCCAAAAGGAATAACAACACCTACCATTGGAATTCCAAGAAAAAAGAACTCTCCAATTTCCTTATTCCTTAGAAATGAAAAATCAATGGTGACTCCTTCCGATATGTATCGGACGCCATAGGTGAACAATCCCATGTAATTTTTATTATCTTCGTAACCTTCGATTGGAATGATCCAGTTCTCCGTTACCAGTCCAAATTTACGTCCGACCCTGGTCATGCCGCTGATGGTGATTATGGGGCGTTGTGCCAGTTCTCCATTGAAAAATCCATAGCCTAATCCGAGGGTTGCATTGTGATCCTTGGATCCCACAGTGCCCACTCCGTAAATAATACCTAAATTTTCCTCAAAAATCCTTGCATACAAAAGACCTGCAGCCAGGTTTACCTTTTCAGGTACAACAGGGACAGAAAATTTAGGAGTGACCATGAAATTGAATCCACCATCTAATGGGATAGCTAAAAAGCCGGCCCCTAAGGTGATGTTGTCTGTAATCCCAACATTGGCAGAATTCAAAAACAACAGGAAATTCTGATAATACCCTTCTCCTTTTTTCAGCCCATATCCTGTAGGGCCGTATAAATTACGTGTTGCGTTTGGATTTTCAAACCAGTATTCTCCATCCTTTAATTGACCTCGGGAGAATCTGTTCAGTTTTTTTATTTGGGATTTGTAAATTTTTAGTTCACCGGCACTTGTTGTCTGGAGGAGAAAATATTCACCTGTTTCTTCAATTATGCTACCTATGTAATTATTTCCATCAAGTGTTTTGATTTGGACATATTGAGTAGTATCATTTATTGGAGATGTTTGTGCTTGAGCAGCAACGCAAAATGTGAAAAGTGAAAAGAAAAAAAGAAGATAAATTTGCTTTTTCATACCTGTTGATTTTTCATGAAGAGATTATTTGTTAGTTTCAATTTTTTATTGAAATAACCATTGATTTTTGTCACTGGGTTTTTATGATTTTTGTTTCATTAAACTAATGGATATACTCGGAATTTCTTCCTTTTACCATGATTCTGCTGCCGCGATAATACGTGATGGGAAATTAATTGCTGCGGCACAAGAAGAAAGATTTAGCCGTGTGAAACACGATGCTCGCTTCCCGGTGGAGGCCATAAAATTTTGTTTGCAGGAAGCTGGTACGACCATTGATCAACTTGAGGCGGTAGTATTTTATGACAAACCTTTACTCAAATTCGAACGCATTCTGGAAACCTATTATGCCTTTGCTCCTAAGGGGATAGTTTCCTTCGTTACAGGCATGCCGGTTTGGTTAAGGGAAAAATTGTTCCTCAAAAACCTGATCCTAAATCAATTGAGACAAATTGAGCCATTCGAAAAAGGGGATTTCAACCTGTTGTTTTCCAATCACCACTTGTCACATGCAGCCAGTACCTTTTATTTATCTGGTTTTGACGAAGCGGCAGTTTTGACGATTGACGGAGTAGGAGAGTGGTCTACGGCTTCTATCTGGAAAGGTCAAGGCAACGATCTCGTTCCTGTCAAAACGCTCAATTTCCCTCATTCCCTTGGTTTGCTATATGCCGCATTTACGTACTGGCTTGGATTTAAAGTGAATTCAGGAGAGTATAAAGTAATGGGACTGGCTCCTTACGGTAATTCTAATAGTGAACAGGTTCAGCGGTTTTTGGAAATCATCAGGGAAAAACTTGTCAGGATTTATCCTGACGGTTCCATTTGGCTCAATCAGGACTATTTCACCTATACCACTAAATTAAGAATGGTTGATGACAAGAAATGGTCGGATCTTTTTGGTATGGCCCGAAGGAAACCGGATAGTGCTTTGGAACCTGTGCATTGCGATTTGGCATTGGCCATTCAAATGGTTACGGAAGAGGTCGTAATAAAAATGGCACAGGAAGCAAAAAGACTTACCGGAGCCTCTAAAATATGTCTGGCGGGCGGTGTTGCATTGAATGGAGTTGCGAATGGAAAGCTTCAGAAAAAGGGCCTTTTTGAGGATATTTTCATACAACCTGCATCGGGAGATGCCGGAGCAGCTCCGGGGGCAGCTCTGGCAGTTTATCATCAATATTTTGGAAAAGAGCGAATACTGGACAAAGATAAACCAGATGGCATGAGCGGAGCATTGTTAGGGCCTGAGTTTTCGGACCTGGAGATACAAAAGCAGTTGAGGAAGTTTGATGTGCATTGGGAAGAATTGGAGAATTTCGAGCAGCTTGCAGGATCAACTGCGAAAAAAATTGAGGCAGGAAAAGTTGTGGGTTGGTTTCAGGGTAAAATGGAGTTTGGCCCGAGAGCTTTGGGAAACAGGAGTATTTTGGGTAATCCCGCTGATCCTGAAATGCAGCAAAAATTAAATCAGAAAATAAAGAAAAGAGAGAGTTTCAGACCCTTTGCACCTTCTGTGCTTCAGTCGGATGCGAAAAATTACTTTGATTGTACCTCCGAAGCTCCTTATATGCTCCTGATCACCCGGGTTTCCAAGGCAATAAAACATCCATTACCCAACAATTTTGACAAGCTTAACTGGAGAGAAAAACTGGCTTTGAAGCGATCGGAATTACCGGCAATTACTCATGTAGATCACTCAGCAAGAATACAAACCGTGAATGCTCAGACCAATCCTCGGTTCTGGACATTAATCAATCACCTGAAGGGATTGACCGGAAAAGGCGTTGTGGTTAATACGAGTTTTAATGTCAGAGGTGAGCCCATTGTTTGTTCTCCGGAAGATGCATACCGATGCTTTATGACTACTGATATGGATTATCTGGTCATGGGTAATTTGTTGTTTGATAAACAAAAACAGGGACCATTCACGGAAAGCATAGTTAAAAGTCCGGCGGGTAAAATTATTTTGACGGAGAAACAAATCATGGAGACCAGCCTTGTCATTACTGCCGGTTTTATTGGGTTGTGGTTTTTGTATGAAAAAAACTGGTTGTTGTTAACTGGTTTTAGTATTGCCGTTTTTTCACTGATATCCAGGTTTTTTGCGAGAATACTGGGCACCTTGTGGATGTGGTTAGCTCATCAGCTTGGACGAATAATGCCAAAGCTGATTTTAGGGGTGTTTTATTATCTGTTCCTGACACCGTTGGCGTTCTTTCAGCGGATTTTTAGTAAAGATGATTTGGATATTCTGCCTGATGAAAAAAGGGACACCCTTTGGAAAGATGTTGAAAAACAGGTCGTGAAAGAAGATTTTGAAAAACTATGGTAAAAAACGAGACCTTTACAAAACTAAAACGTCTTATAGATCAGACTTTTAAAACAAATTGTCTACATTTACGAAAAATAGAAGATTTTAATGGCAAAATTTCAGTCCCATCATTCTAAACAGTCTGCAGCTGCATCCGGTATGGTCGTCAAAGTGGGAATATTCGGAGCTCTGGTAGCCGGTTTGTTTTTTGTTTTTAACAAGTTTATGGGTAACCCGGAGAACGATGTGTCAGACGAATTCGCTCCACTGGAATTGTATTATCCTCAAAGTACAAGTGGTGAAATTGTTGTGCATAAAGGATTTGCGCTGTCTTATAGTGAAGAGCATGAACAAGCTGAATGGACAGCTCATGAACTCACCAGGGTAAATCTCGAGAAGGACTGGAATAAAAGATCTGATGCATTTTTGCCAGACAAAAAAGTAAGCTCTGGTTCAGCAACTCCCGATGATTATCGAGGGTCGGGATATGACCGTGGACACTTAGTGCCTGCCGCAGATCTGGCCTGGGATGCAGAAGCCATGAAAGAAACTTTCTTACTCAGTAATATCAGCCCCCAAGCCGGTAATTTTAACAAAGGAATTTGGAGGGAGTTGGAAGAACTGACAAGAAACTGGGCCAAAAAATACGGCCATTTGTATGTAGTTACCGGACCGGTACTATCCGTTGAACCAAAGGGTGAAATCGGGGAAAATAAAGTTTCCGTACCGGTTGCCTATTACAAGGTATTATTGGATTATAAATCCTCCAATCCGAAAGGTCTAGCTTTTGTTATTCCCAATGAAGTCAGCTATGAGCCGGTTTTTGAATACTGTACCTCGATTGACGAAGTGGAAGAACTGACAGGGCTGGATTTTTTCCCGGATTTGTTGGACCAGCAAAGTGAATCCATTTTGGAAGGCAATTTTAACAAGGACCTTTGGCCTTTTAATAAAAAGAAATACGAGATCAGAATAAATAGTTGGAATAAGCAATAGGAATATGTTTGAATTTCAAATCATGGAAAAAATTCTTTATCTGTAAGAATGATTTTGTCGTAAGGTTGGATAGCTGGATTACTGGAATTATTACTTACAACCCTTCCATTTTTCCATTCCATCCACTTTACCTTCTGAAAATCGAATATAATTGTGTTTGTCCAAAAATTTCTGACTAAATTTTTAAAATACACTCTAAATACTAACAATGGCTAGCAAAGAATCATTCATTGAAATTCTTGAATCAGGATACACTTTTAAGAACGATTTTATTACGCTTGGTGGGGCAATGCATGAAAAAGAATGCCTTACGGGAACTCTGGTGAAAATTCCCCTGAAAACAATGAATCGCCACGGACTTATTGCCGGGGCTACGGGTTCGGGAAAAACCAAGACATTACAAATCATAGCTGAGCAACTTTCAGCAAAAAGCGTACCTGTATTATTGATGGATGTAAAAGGAGATTTGAGTGGAATTGCGGTTCCCAGTGACGGACATCCGAAAATTGATGAACGTCATGAAAAGATTGGTTTCCCATTTTTGCCGGATTCAAGCCCTGTGGAATTCCTTACGCTATCTGATGAAAAAGGAGCTCGTCTTCGCGCTACTGTCTCTGAGTTTGGTCCGGTGCTGTTCTCCAAAATGCTGGATCTGAATGAAACGCAATCCAGTATTGTTTCAGTTGTATTTAAATATTGCGACGACAATAATTTGCCTTTGTTGGATTTAAAGGATTTTAAAAAGACATTGCAATACATGTCCGGAGAAGGCAAAAAGGATACGGAAGAAGTTTACGGCCGAATTTCTACAGCTTCTCTGGGAGCCATTATCCGCAAGATCATTGAACTGGAACAGCAGGGAGCTGATATTTTCTTTGGGGAGCGGTCATTTGATGTGGATGACTTATGCCGTCTCGATGAAAATGGGAAAGGTATGGTTTCCATTATTCGTTTAACGGATATCCAGGATAAGCCTAAGTTATTCTCAACCTTTATGCTTCAGATGCTTGCCGAGATCTATGCTTCTTTTCCGGAAGAAGGTGATCTGGATCAGCCTAAACTGGTAATTTTCATAGATGAGGCTCACCTTGTTTTTGACCAGGCATCCGACGCTTTGATGGATCAAATTGAAGCCATTGTAAAACTCATCCGATCAAAGGGTGTGGGACTCTATTTTGTAACTCAGAACCCTGCAGATATTCCGGACAGCGTTTTGAGTCAGTTGGGTTTAAAAGTTCAGCATGCGCTCAGAGCTTTTACGGCCAAAGATCGCAAAGCGATAAAATTAGCGGTCCAGAATTATCCGGAATCGGATTTTTATGAAGTGGATCAGTTGATTACGGAACTTGGTATCGGAGAGGCCCTCGTGACTGCCTTGAACGAAAAAGGTATTCCGACACCGTTGGTTCATACGATGTTGAGAGCCCCTCAATCGAGAATGGATGTATTGACCAGTGTGGAAATTCGTAACATTATTAAAAAGTCTTACCTGATATCTAAATACAATGAGGAGATTGACCGGGAAAGTGCTTATGAAATCCTACAGGACAAGCTGGAGGCCGCCCACGAAGAATCCAAACAGCAGGAATTAAGAGAACAGAGGGAGAAAGCCTCCAGAACGACTCGCAGGTCACAAAAGAGCACCTTAGAGAAAATAATAAGTAATCCCACAACCCGGCAAATCGGTAGAACTGTTGCCAGAGAATTGACACGAGGCTTGCTGGGAGCTCTCGGAGTAAGTACGACTACCAAAAGAAGACGGAAATCTTCTTCAACAAGAAAACGTCGGTAAATGTTATCAACGATTAATTCGATCTGTTGAAATAGATGGCTATTTCATCGGAACCTAACATAAATTTTTTGGCGGGATCACCAGGTGGGAGAGGGGCTTTTAGTCCCTCTTTAATTTCTATCGCTCCTGTGATAATTCTTGCCTCATCCCATAACCCTTGCTCCAAAAAAGCATTCAGCAAGGTTGGGCCTCCTTCCACCATAAGTATAGAAATTTTCTTTTCGTAAAGTTTAGAAAGGATGTTGGGAAGCAGTTGGTCATCAAAATCCAGCTTTATGTGTTCCAGGTTCTTGCTTTGCTCATTTTTCTGGCCATTAAATATCAGTGTGTCGACCTTGCCGTCAAATACTTGCAGTTTTCCGTCAAGAGAAAGATTTTTATCCAGTACCACTCTGACAGGATCATTTCCAAAATAATACCGGGTGGTAAGAGAGGGATTGTCGATTTGTGCTGTACGTTTTCCGACCATGATTGCATTGACCTCACTTCTCCATTTGTGGGTTAGCCTGCTGGTATAGGCATTGCTTATCCAGAATTGTTTTTGGTCTCTGGTGGCCATAAAACCATCAGTGGTTTGAGCGAATTTCAGGATAATATATGGCCGCATTTGAGTGACGAAGGTCGTACGTGGCTGACTAAGGAGTTTTCCCTGTTGCGGAAGGACTTTTTGTTGTACCCCAACTCCTTTCCGCTCTAAAATTTCTACACTTTTCCCATTGACATCAGGGCTGCGATCGAGGGCTGAAATGACGACTTCCGGTATTTTTTGATCCAGTATCAGGTCGGTGCAAGGCGGGGTTTTTCCCTGGATACAACAAGGTTCAAGCGATACATAGATCTTACTTTTATTCAGTAAATGCTTATCCTCAGGCTTTACACTTTTTACTGCATTTACTTCCGCATGCGGTGTGCCATAAGCCTGATGATAACCCTCACCAATTATTTTGTTGTCAGCGACGATTACTGCACCCACCATAGGATTTGGGCTAACCTTAGCTCCTCCTAACCTGGCCAGATCACAGGTCCTTTGTATGAAAAGTTCATCAGTATTCAAGGTCAAAGACTATTTTTTTGCCCGGCAAAAATAATTTTACAAAAGTCGAATTGGCTGCAAAATTACACGATTCATTGGAATAACAACTTTTTTTATTGCCCAACATTTGAGTTGTAACAAATTTTTATTAATATTGTCAGAACAAAAGCATCGCTTTCCCATGAGCTTTTCTTTATGATGCGTTTTCTCGGTTTACTTTCTTTTTCCCCGGTTTCTCCAAAGGAATGCTTCCCAAAATGATCTGATTCTAAACACCTGCATTTTATTAACGCTAATGAAAATTTATAGGACGTGTTATATAAAGTAAAACTCAAAAATGCGGACGAGGAGGTATTACTCGATTCGCAAGTATATGAGTACCTGACTACAGACCCATATTTGGTAAAAGTTGATTTTATCAATAATCTTAGGAAGCACTCCAGTGGCTGCGCCGTTTTTCAGAAAACCTGGAAAAAGGCTACAGGTGGTTTTAAAACCGAAACCATATACCTTCACAAATTAATTGCGGAAAAGTTTTTAGTGGATACCAAAAAAGGTAAAAAGAACCTGGTTGGTGCTAAAAATGGAAATAAATTAGACTGCCGGCTGGAAAATATTACCTACCGAACAAGAGCGGTTGCCAGCCGTCAGCGAAAATCCAGTAGTAAAGCCGGTTATACAGGCGTTTATCAGGAAGGAAAACGCTATAGAGCTGTTATTTCCATTAACAGGAAATCAGTCCACATAGGTATGTTTGATACTGCTGAACAGGCTGCTTTGGCGTATAATATTGCATCCAGGGAATTGTATGGTGATGACGGTAAACAAAATGTTCTTCAGACAAATGTTCCTGTACCAGAACCTGAAGTCAATATGGATAAGTTGTGGAAATTATTTAAGAAAAAATAGAAGATACCGAATAATAATATTACTTGATCGCCCTGATCATTTCTCTTTTTCCCGGAGGTCCCGGAATATTTTCGACATGGAACCCCAGGGACTTTAAATTTCTTTTGACACTTCCTTTTGCTGAATAAGTTACCAAAACTCCTTTAGGACACATCGCTTCGTATACAAGGGAGAACATTGAATTTTCCCATAGTTCGGGCTGGGTACCTGGTGCAAAAGCATCAAAATATACCACATCAAACCTCGCGCTTTCCCTCAGTTCTTCAAAGTGCTTTAAAACCTTTTTGAACATAAAATTTGGTGATAACTGATGAACAGTGTCCCACGGTAGTTGGTGCATTTGCTGAAATACAGCCGAATGTTCCTCGGCCATCAATTGTTCCGGATAATTCAACCTAAGTGCATCAGGTTCAGAAATAGGAAAGGCTTCCATGGTTTCATAATAAATTTTTTTAGGGCGGTTAACTGATTCCAGATAAGAGAGAAAAGCATTCAAACCACTTCCGAATCCGAACTCCAGCACTTTCACTTCGTCGTTGGAGCTGAATTTATAAAACAGGCCTGCTTCTATGAAAACATGGCGGGATTCCTGAATGGCACCGTATTTTGAGTGATATTGTTCTCCAAATTGATGAGAATACAGAGAATGGGAACCATCCTGAGTAGTTACGATCTTGATGTCGTCCTGCTTTTGGGACATGACGTGTAGGTTTTTTCAGAAAAGTCCTAAAGGATTGCAGACTTCAGTTTGTCTGCGGAAATATCCAGGTGGGAAGTATTCCAGGTACAATCACCATCCTGAATCAGTAAAAGCTGAGGAGAAGCGTGTTCGACCTGGAATATTTCCGCTATTTCATTGGATATATCGCGTTTGGCTATCAGATCAAGGAAATAAGCTTTGACGTTGCCATTAAAGCGCCAGTTCTTTTCAAGACGCGCTTTCGCAATTGAACTAATAGGACACCGGGTACTGTGTTTAAAAATTATGCAAGGTTTCTCGGAGGAGTTTTCCCTGATTATATTCAGTTCTTCGACGTCCTTTAGTATTACCCAGTCTATCATTTTGTTACTTTAAAACAATAGTTGATATAGTTTTTGCAACATCTACCACGGTAATGTTGTTTGAGAAGTTATTAGGACATCCTACACCTCTGTTGCATGAGGAGAAAATAGTTGCTACAGCGAGGAATGTCATTACGATAACAAGTTGATTTACAATTCGCTTATTCATTTGTTTATGATTTAGTTTTAAAAAATGCTTGTATGTCATATACTCTGAACCTTAACGATTGAGATTATTGGATATTATACACTTTTAACATAAAAATTGTTTCACCAACGACTATTTTGAATCTCTGGTTTCAAAAGCGATGCAAAAGTAATCAATCTTATTGATATTAAGGGATTTACGAAAAAATGATTAAACGGATGGGAACAATTTTGTCATTTGGCGGGAATTTTTTCTAATTTTGCTCGCTGCAAAACTAAAAATAATTATGAGTAATATTTTAGCATTACGTGACGCCTTAAATGAGGCCATGTCGGAGGAAATGAGAAGAGATGAAAATGTGTTTTTGATGGGGGAGGAAGTAGCTGCCTATAATGGTGCTTACAAAGTCAGTAAAGGGATGCTGGATGAGTTTGGACCAAAGCGGGTAATTGATACACCTATCACTGAGTTGGGCTTTGCTGCCATCGGAGTTGGAGCAGCCATGAACGGTCTTAGACCAATCGTGGAATTCATGACCTGGAACTTTGCGGTGCTGGCATTTGATCAAATCGTCAATAACGCTGCAAAAACCCTGTCGCAGTCTGCAGGTGAATTCGGTTGCCCTGTGGTATTCCGCGGACCTTCCGGTTCTGCTGGTCAGTTGGCGCAGCAACACTCCCAGACTTTTGAAAGCTGGATGGCCAATGTTCCCGGACTTAAAGTAATTTCCTGTATTGATCCGGCAGATGCCAAAGGTTTGCTAAAGTCTGCTATCAGAGATGAAGACCCGGTATGCTTTATGGAATCCGAACAGCTTTATGGATTCAAAGGTGAAGTTCCTGAAGGTGAATATCTGGTGCCAATCGGTAAAGCTGCCGTTCGTCGGGAAGGTACAGATGTGACCCTAGTTTCGTATAATAAAATGATGCTGCCAACACTGGAGGCAGCAGAGGAATTAGCTAAAGATGGCATTTCAGCGGAAGTGATAGATCTGAGGACTATCCGTCCATTGGATCACGAAACGATTGTTGAGTCTGTTAAAAAGACCAACCGGCTGGTGGTTATTGATGAATCATGGCCTTTTGCCGGAGTTTCTTCAGAAGTAGCTTACCAGTTGCAGAAATATGCCTTTGATTATCTCGACGCCCCGGTAATTCGAGTTAATGCAGCGGATACTTCACTGCCTTATGCAGCAGCGTTTGTAGAAGAATATCTTCCAAATCCGGATAAAATTATCAAGGCGGTTAAGGAAGTAAGCTATATGGCCAAGTAGTAACTTAGAATATGTTTAAAATTTTTATTCGAGCATTTTTGTAACCTGAAAATGTTTTTCTATTTCAATAGGAAGAATGGATAAAATGGAATAATGGATGACTGATTTCATTTATCCAATTTTTCAACTATCCAATTTTCCGCCACCGACAACCATACAGTCTGGGATTAGAAGTTCATTTTCAAGCTTTAAAAAAATTAAACACACTCTTATTCAATTTGGTCAAAATCTAATTCAATATGCCTGTAATCCCTGAATCGAGCTATGACCCGCCATTTTGGTTCAGATTCAGGCATTTCAATACTATTTACCCTGCATTTTTTCGATCCTTTCCCGGTTTCAGATATGAACGGGAAAGGATCGATCTTTCAGACGGAGACTTTCTGGATCTTGACTGGTCAAAAACAGGTAGTAAAAGGCTAATCATTGTATTACATGGTCTTGAGGGCAGTGCTGATCGGGGTTATGTCAAAGGATTAATCCGCTTTTTCAATCAAAAAGGTTGGGATGGCCTTGGCATGAATCACCGCAGTTGCAGTGGGGAGTTAAACCGTCTCCTGAGGTCTTATCATATGGGAGTCAGTGATGACCTTGAATTTGTGGTAGAACATGTACTGAACCATTATGATTATAATCAAATCGTTATTGCCGGATACAGTCTTGGGGGGAATGTCCTTTTAAAATACCTTGGGGAACGAGGAGCTTCTGTCCCGGATGAAGTTAAGGCAGGTTTGGCCTTCAGCGTACCTTGTCATATCGAATCAGCCAACGGAAAAATCGAAAAATGGTATAACAGGCACTATGTCTGGCGCTTTATGGGTACACTCAATAAAAAAATAGAGGAGAAGGCAAAAAGATTCCCCGGAGCTTTAGATGTCACCAAACCAATGCCCAGGAATTTCACCCAGTTTGATGAACGGTTTACCAGTAAATTGCATGGTTTTGAAAATGGTGTAGACTATTGGAGAAAGTGCAGCAGTCATCAGTTTTTACACAATATTAAGGTGCCTACTTTACTGGTTAACGCCCAGGATGACAGCTTTCTCAGCGAAAAGTGTTTTCCATATGAAATTGCCCGGGAAAATCCTTATTTTTATCTTGAAACTCCTCGCTGGGGTGGCCATGTAGGTTTTGCAGGTGACAAGAAAACTAATGGAGCATTTTGGACGGAAGTTCGTGCTTTCAAATTCGTAAATGAGTTTATCTAGTTATCATTTTTACATATTGCTTGCTAGATGTATTAAGAAATAGTTAAATCCTCCTGGTGAATACCACCAAAAGCCATTATCAGGGGTTCTTACAAATAACGGGTACTCTGCAATCCGTTTTTTGAAATGGTACTATGGAAGAACAACAGGAATTAATAGAAGGGAGAGTGCAAAAAGGTTTCGTTTTGCGCCAGATCTTGCGCTTGCTGACACGTTTGGCGGGCTGGTCTGCCCTGGTACTGTTTGTCTTTCTCTTATTTTTCCAGATTCCCGGAGTTCAAAACTGGCTTGCGGATAAAGTTACCCGATCAGTTGCTAATAAGGCCGAAACTACCGTCAGTGTTGACCGGGCCTATCTTTCCTTTTTTGATCACCTTGTCCTTAAGAACGTTTATATTGAAGATTATCACTCGGATACGCTTTTGTATGCCGCTAAATTGGAAGTGGATTTTAATTTAAACCCTTATGTGCTTTTGACTAAAGGCCTCGAAATTGAAAAGTTGGGTTTAACGGAATCCTTTGTGAAAATCCAAAAACCTGAAGGGAATTATTTAAGTAATATTGAAACCTTTACACAAAAACTATTTGCTGCTGAAGCGGAGCAACCTCAACCGGTTGACACAACGGCAAAAAAGCCAATCCGTTTAGGGCTTGATCGATTGGATCTTGACAAAGTCCGGTTTTACAAAAATGATGAGATCAAAGGCAGTGTGCTCGATATCTTTGTTAAAAAGGGCGTTTTAAAATTAAACGAACTGAATCTTCCGGAGAAGTTGGTAGATGTCGAAACTGCTGAAATAGATGGAATGGCCCTGAGGGTGGAAAGCTATGCTTCCAAACCTCTGGATATTATTCCTCAGCAAGAGAAGGAAATCTCTGACAATACTCAGGAGGTTGAATCAGAACAGACCCCGGAGGATACGACCAAACTTAAACTACTCATTCAACAAATAGACCTGGTCAACAGCAGTTTTTCGGGGCATAATTATTATAAGGCACCTGAAAAGGCAACTCCCGATGATCAATTGGATTTTCAACATCTTGAGATCGTTAACATCGGAATACAGATTGATAGTTTTGAGTTTCAGGAAATGAATTTTGCCGGTAAAATAAACTGTATTTCCGCACAAACCTCCAGCGGGTTCCAACTGGATGAATTTATTGTGGAAGAAGCTGAAGTAACTCCCCAGAGGACTACCCTTAACGGGTTGACAATCAAAACGCCTTATAGCGAAATTGGAGATACGCTGGTTTTCAGATACAACGAATATCCGGCTTTCAGAGATTTTGTTAATGAGGTTAGAATGGATGCAAAGGTGAAAAATTCATTTGTTGCGCTTAGAGATATTATGACTTTTGCCCATGCTCTGGAGCAAAATACTTTTTTCAGGAACAACAGAAATACCGTTCTTAAAATGAATGGTAGAGTAAGAGGAAAGGTCAATAATCTCAGAGCGAGAGATCTTGACATTATCCTGCCGGATGGGAGTAAAATTGCCGGTTCTTTCGGATCACGCAATCTGGCAGTTCGAACACAAGAAATGGTTAATGTCAATCTCACTGAGTTACGTACCACCATGCGAACCCTGAAGCAATTAATCCCAAGTTTTAAACCTCCCGATAATTTTGACCGTCTGGGACGATTGTATTTTACAGGAAGATTCGACGGTTTCTTTGCTGATTTTGTTGCCTTTGGAGATTTGAGAACTGATATTGGCCGGGCCAAGATGGATATGCAGATGAATTTGCTGGAAGGAGCTGATAAAGCCCAATATCGTGGAGAGATGAGCCTGCTGGATTTTGACCTTGGAACCTGGGCTCAAAATCCGGATCTGGGGCTTGTTAATTTTTCCTCAAAGGTTGAAAACGGCAGCGGGCTTACTGCTGAAACGGCTAATGCTGATCTTCAGGCCAATATTGAAAGTTTTTATTTTAGAAATTACAATTATCAGAATGCCAATTTGACCGGAAAGCTCAATCAGAATTTCTTTAACGGTGATTTTGTCATTAAAGACCAGAATATAGATTTCAACTTCCTGGGAGAAATTGATCTTAAGGCTGAAATCCCTACCTATGACTTTAGAGCCAATGTAAGGAAAATGGCTATGCAGCCACTGAATTTATCAGATCAAAATATTGTGCTTGCTGGGGATCTTGACCTCAATTTACGGAACAAAAAACTGGCAGATCTCACAGGAAAGGCAACTGTAAAGAATTTTTCTCTCGAACGTGATGGCGAACGCTATGATATTAATTCCATTGTGGCGGAATCTTCTGTAGATATTAATGGCCACAAAACTTTCATCCTGTTTTCCGAAGTGCTGGGAGCCAGGGTGGAAGGTGATTTTAAGATAGATCAGTTGCCAAAGGTATTTACAACCTACCTCAATAATAATTTTACCGGATTTGCAGATCGATTGAATATAAAATTGCCGGATAAGGCGCCTGATGATGCTGATTTCAGTTTCAGTCTCAATGTGATCGATTCAAAAGGCTTGAATTGGCTGGTTGATGAAAAGCTCGGAATTATGAAGGATATCCGGGTTGATGGATTTTTTAATGGTCCTGAGCAAAAGGCCATGTTTAATCTGGAGGCTCCCTACTTTGAATTCGGAAATATCACATTAGGTGAGACCTATATTGATTTTAACGGACAGGATAGTTCCGCCCAGGTCGATTTAGAGATTTTTGAGACCTTCTCAAAGGACAAACCATTGTTGCCAACGCTCAATCTGGCTGGTCGATTGCAATCGGATTCTCTGGGTTTTCGGATTAGTTTTGCCTCCAATTCACCGGCTTTCTTTGATAATCTTGCCATACAGGGAATGCTTACTTTGCCTGATAGTGTACATTACGGCCTATCCTTGTTGCAATCAAATCTAATGATCTTCGAGAGCCCATGGCTAATCGATCCTGAAAATAAGGTATTGTTCTCCAAAGATGATATTATTGTTGAACATTTTGAACTGAATCATGACGATAAGTTTTTGAAGCTGACCAATGTAGGTGAAAAAGGAATCAACCTAAAGGTCTCCAACCTCGAGTATAACTATATTGATGAAATATGGGATTATGACCCTCTTGACTTTGGAGGTAAATATGATTTGAATCTAAACGTTCAGAACTTATTTAAACTGGAACAAATAAGTGCCTGGATACGGTCCGATGCTTTTTATATCAATGAGGATTACTACGGTGGAATGGAGATGGATCTTTATGCTAAAAACCTTAGAGGAAGACTCAATGCCCATATGGAAATAGTGGATGAAAACAGAAGCCTCATCCTGGATGGATTTTACAATATTAATTCGGCCACCGAATCCCAGAAAATTCCTGAGGATCAAAAAGCGAAATACTTCAATTTTGATTTAACGGTTGAGGATTATCCATTGGATTTTGTCCGTTATTTTGTTGCACCTGAAGTAAAGGATATCGTGGGGTCATTTAATGTGAATTATAACATGAAAGGCATGTTTCCTGAACCGGATATCTCAGGGGAGATTGTAGCAACAAATGGAGCTTTTACAGTTGACTATTTGAAAACCAGATATACTTTTGACACCTCTTTTATTCAGGCCGGACCCAGACTTTTTGATGCGACTGGTACTATCGTAAAAGATAAATTTGGTAATACAGCATTACTCACTGGAGGAATCAGTCATAGATATTTAAAAGATCTGGGAGTTTCAGCACAATTAACTACGGACAGGTTTCTGGCTCTTGATACCGAGAAAAAAGATAATAGCCTGTTTTATGGAACAGCTCTGGGCCGAGGCGATGTCTTTTTCAATGGTCCTTTTGCGGCTATCGATATTTATGTAAATGCATCCGTGAATGATGGAACAAAGCTGGTAATTCCTGTTTCTTATGACCGGGAAGCTACTCAACTGAAATCTATCCGGTTCGTAAATAAGCATGAAGAGGAAGAGGATGTCAGTGGATTTCTCACCCGGGAAAGTCCCCAGGGCATTAGCGTAGAAATGGATCTTTCTGTTCGAAGGAATGCTGTTATGGAGTTGATTTTCAATGAACAACTCGGTGATATTATCCGGGGGCAGGGAAGGGGCAATATCAGGATGCTCGTTCCACGAGGCGGTGAGTTCCAGATGTTTGGAGACTATACTATTGAAAGAGGAAACTATTTGTTTACTTTCTGGAATGTAATCAATAAAGATTTCAGTGTCAGAGAAGGGGGGACTATTGTATGGAACGGGGATCCTTTTGCGGCCCAGATCAATCTGGAAGCTGAGTATAAAAACCTGACGGTTACTCCCTTGAACTTCATTAAAGAATATATCATTCCGGGAAGTGATCTGGAAGCGGAAGCTTATAAACGAACCAATGTTGAACTCACGCTTTTATTGCAGGGAGAATTACTAAAACCTGATATTAATTTTGATATAAAATTTCCATCTCTTTCCAGTCAGTTACAAACCTTCGCTGACAGTAAATTGAGGCTACTGAAGGGAGATCAGAATGAATTGAACAGGCAGGTCTTTGGTTTGATTGTGATGGGGCAGTTTTTCCCATCCGATTTCTCTTCCGCAAATGTCATTGGTTCCACAGCAGGTAATACTTTAAGTGAGTTTTTGTCCAATCAGTTTTCCTTATTGATCAATCATTTATTTTCTGAAGCATCAGAAGAGAACAAAATATTTTCCAATACCCAATTTGATTTTGTTTATAAAACGCAGAACCAGGACATCATTACTGCCGGACAAACTGTGGGCACTGCCGCAAATCAGGATATTCAATTGAGTATCACCAAGAAATTTTTTGATGATCGCCTTTCAATTCAGGTTGGAGGAAACCTGGACATTGGTAACGATGTTTATGGTATTCCCGAAGAAACCGGAGCCTTTGTTGGTGACGATATCATTATTGAATATATTCTCAATAAAAACAGAACCCTGAAGCTAAAGATTTACCAAAAACTGGAACCAGATATCTCCGGAGGACGACGATTCCAGGTAGGAACAGGTCTTAGTTATCGTCGTGAATTCAATTCTTTCAGCGACTTTTTTGAAAGTCTGAAAAAAGCAAGTGAAAAGGTGGATAATTGATTGGGGAAGTGGGTTTCAGGCTTTTGAAGATTCTCATTTTTTGCTCTTTTGCAAGGGTAAATTTTTTTCCTTATTTAGAATCAATTTTTTCACGAGGGTGTAGCAGATTATTTGGCGACTCACGCTAATTAATTCCTCTTCAATCATAAAAAGAGAAAGGCTATGGAACTTCAATTCCATAGCCTTTTTTCTTAACGGTAAATTATGGTCTATTTAAAGATAGGCCCTAAATTATTTTACTTCCTGCCAATCAATTCAATGGAAACCGGAAGGTGATCGCTGTATCCTCCATAATAATTTGGGCCTCCATAGGTTCTATTGGGTGTTGGCCCGTTTTTGCCCTGATACATGAGCCATTCGTAACGATGAATGGTAGGATTTTTGACCATTAATGGTGCTGTAGGGTCTTTTAGATAACCGGAAACGATGAATTGATCCAGCATGTTCCAGTTACCGCGATAGTTGTACGACCCTTTCTTGTCCTTGTCCATGCTATAAAAACAATTGTACAACAATCCGTCAATGGCAGCGCTATTATCCGGAAGCGCACCGAGTACAGAGGCAATACTGGAGTTATTAGGTTCATCATTGAAATCGCCCATCAAAACAATAAGGGCTTTTGGATCTTTTTCAAGGATGTCATTTACCGCAAGTTTTACATGTTGTGCAACAAATAAACGTTTGGGTTCACTTTGTTGCAATCCTCCACGGCGGGAAGGCCAGTGGTTAACGAAAATATGCAGGATTTCTCCGTTGGAAAGTTTCCCTTTTGCGTGCAGAATATCCCGGCTGGTATAATCTTTCTCAATAAAATCCGGAAAGTTTACCCGGATGAATTCCGTTTCCAATACTTTGAAATGTTGTTTCTGGTAAAGTAAGGCTACGTCAATCCCTCGCATGTCGGGTGAGTTTTTATGAATGATACCGTAATCTCCGGATTTTAATGATTCTGTACTGATAAGATCCTCCAGGACAGTTTGATTTTCTACCTCAGCAAGTCCGATGAAATGAGGTGTTCCCATACTATCCAATACCTGGGAGATCTTCCCAAGTTTAGCCTGATATCTTTCGGGTGTCCACTGTTGTTTGCCATCCGGTGTGAAATCTTCATCCAGTGTTTCAGGATCATCAGTTGTATCAAACAGGTTTTCGACATTGTAGAAAGCCAGTTTGTAAGACTGCTGGGCCATGAGACTGCCTGCGGTGATCAATAGAATAAATAAGATCAGAGAAAGTCTGTTTTTATGCATGTTTAGTTTTTTTTACAAATGTAATTTTAATTTTACTATAATTTGTTTTAAATTTAGTTTTCTATATAAAAATTGTTAAAAAGCATTTAGAACAAAAGATCTCACCATGTTGACAAAAAAATCACTCGACTTCCTGAAAGACCTGTCCAAAAATAATAACAGGGATTGGTTCCACACCAATAAGAAACGTTATGAAACCGACCTTAAATTGCCTTATGAGCAATTTATTTCTAACCTGATCGAAGCTTATAAGGAAATTGATCCTGAGATCAGTATTTCCGCCAAAGAAGCTGTTTTCAGAATATACCGTGATACCCGTTTTTCAAAAGATAAAACACCTTACAAGACCCATGTTGGAGCCCTTATCTCCAGACATGGCAGAAAAGGGAAGGAATACCCGGGGAATTACATCCATGTTGAAACCGGAAGACTTATGCTGGGTGGAGGAGCCTATTTTATGGAAAAGGATTCCCTGCAAAAAGTTCGCAATCACATCATGCAGCATGCCAGTGAATTTAAATCAATTATTGGAAATCCGGGATTCGTAGATAAATTTGGTGAGATCAAAGGGGATAAACACAAAAGAATACCCAAGGAATACAAGGAATTTCATGAAGAGCAACCCCTGATAGCTAACAAACAATTCTATTATATGGCAGAGCTGCCACCAACGAAGGTATTAGGTGATGGTGGGGTTGATTACGTAATGGACTATTTCAAAGCAGGGGAGGAGCTCAATAAATTCCTTAGAACTGCAATGGGTTTATAATCCGGTTCCTTTTTGATTGCTCATTATTGTTCTGATAATGAGCAATCAACTTATATTTTAGAGGTTCGGTCCCTTAGAAAATGATCAGCCATGACGAGGGCAGCCATCGCCTCGACAATAGGGACTGCTCTGGGCACCACGCAAGGATCATGGCGACCTTTTCCCTCTACGGTTGTTTGTTCCCCGGAAGTTGTTATGGAATCCTGAGCGGGAACAATGGTAGCAACCGCCTTGAAAGCTGCCCGAAAATATATATCCATGCCATTGGAAATACCTCCTTGTATACCACCGGAATAGTTTGTTTTGGTTTTGACTTGATCATCTGCCATGAAAAACAGGTCGTTATGATCCGAACCTCTCATTTCAACGCCCTTGAATCCGGAGCCGTATTCAAATCCTTTACAGGCATTAATACTCAATATTCCCTTAGCGAGATCAGCTTGTAATCTGTCAAATACAGGTTCTCCCAAGCCTGCCGGACAACCTTTGATGACACAATTGACTACGCCGCCAATTGTATCCCCTGCCTTTCTTACCTCCCTGATCAGTTGTTCCATTTTTTCAGCCATTTCAGCATCCGGACATCTGACCGGATTGGATTCTACGAGGTCGAAATTTATTTCCTGGTATGTTTTATCTAATGCAAGGTTCCCCACCTGAGCAACGTATGCATCCACGTAAATACCTTTTGACTGTAAAAATAATTTTGCAATGGCACCGCCGGCAACTCTGGCAGCGGTTTCCCTTGCAGAAGACCGTCCGCCACCACGATAATCCCTATGGCCAAATTTTGCATGATAAGTGAAATCTGCATGTGAGGGGCGGAACTTCTCGGCTATATGGCTGTAATCCTTGGATCTTGCATCCGCATTATAAATCACCATCGCGATTGGAGTCCCGGTACTCTTTCCTTCAAAAACGCCAGATAAAAGTTCAACCTTATCAGCTTCTTTGCGCTGAGTAACAATGGCGGATTGTCCGGGACGTCTCCGGGAGAGTTCTTTTTGAATGAATGCCTCATCGATATCAAGTCCTGCCGGACAACCATCAACAATAACTCCGATGGCTTTGCCATGAGATTCGCCGAAAGTGGTAATCCTAAATATTTGTCCAAATGTATTGCCTGCCATAAATTAACCGATATAAAATGTATTTCCCGTCTCTATTTCAAGGATGCTATTAATATAATGCATGATTCAATTGAATAGCATAATTAAATCTATACCCTTCACTTAGTAAAAAAGGAGTGAGTGTAGAGCTAAAGGCACTTTGGGAGTAATTAAATCCAATATTAATACTTAAAGCCCTCCTTGGGGAAAAGAAATAATACACATTTCCCGCCCAGCTAAAATAAAAGGCAAATTTATTACTTAATTCCAAATTGCTGGCATAAAGCAGGCCCGTAGAAATAGCTGAAGTGAAAAAAGTACGGGTATTGGGGTAAAATCCGGTTTTAATGGATACTTCAGGAAGCGCTGAAAAGCTATTGGAAAGAATCTGGTCACTGTCCAGCATATATGTTGCTGTAACGGCAGTTTCAATGTCCAATTGCCATTCCTGATTGATTGGATAGTTAAAAACATAATTTCCAAAAAGGAATCCACCATAATCAACATCAAAGGTGCTTGTACTATCGTTAGCGAATTGTTGTATGGAAAATTGTGGTCCTATTCCAAGCGTTAACCGTTCTCCGGAACTTCTTGTAGTCTGCAGTCCAAATTCATAAATATCGTATAAAGAGGTGAAATAGGTGCTGTTAAGATCATTAACCAATCCGGCTTTCTGAATATAGTTATCCAGGTCTTTTATCCTTCTGATGCGACCGAACCTGCTTTCAAAGATTCGCTCATACCTGAGGTCGGAAAGCTTTTGCGCCAGATCTAAAATTTCTTCTGAATCAGGAATGCGGTCAAGGAGGCCGAAACGTTCAAAATCTTCTAAAATGCGTACGGCATGCCAGGCGTCGGTTACAGGTTCAATTCTGCCAAAACCGTATATAAATGGAATCCCTACATTGGTTTGAAGTCTGTTTTCGTAATACCTGATGTTTCCATTCGCTTCGAAAGACTCGAAACTATTGTTTAGGAATGCAGAAGCCTCTAAACCGTAAAATCTTCCTGGCTCATAATAATTCCTATTGATGCGATCGTAAAAAAAACTGATGTTATTGGCAATTCTATCCTGTACGGCCTGGCCAGTGAAAAAATCATTCGCTGCATTTTGGTAAGCTCCGGACAAAAAGAGGTTTGCGAAGGTAACTCTCTGGTGATGATAGTCGCTTTCAAAATTATTATAAGTGAGGTTAACATTGATATTTTGACGGACATTGTCACCAGTATTAATAAGCGTTGATTGATTTCTAACATCACCACTAAATGTGCCTGAAAAATTTAATGATTTCAGGGAGACTTTCGGAAGAATGAACTGTCCAATGTCAAAGGTGTCCATTTGGCCGGATACTTGATTAAAACAAGCGATGAAAAAGAGTAGTATGTAATAGGTTTTCTTCATAACCAGGGTTTTAATGATCCAAGTTGCAGGTTAACAGGTTTCTAGTTACAGGTTTAAGATTTTTGTAAAAAGTAATACATTTTATTTTCTGGTTTCAATCAGCATCACTAAAAGGAGCAAGGATCGACCTCCTATCGCATACCTAGAAGTCTGCAACCTGTGTAATTATAATTGTCAACCCATTTACGGTTTAGTGTAAAAATTTGCGGTTTTGGTTGAATTAGTTTAACCAATACTTAACAATTTTAATCCGTCGGACATCCGGTTCTTCGTCTCCGAATTTTTTTACGGCTCCCAAGCATTCCACTGTCAATGAAGTTGTAAGAAATGGTTAACCCTGCGATGAAATACCAGTCATTGGCATTATTATCTCCTCTTTGGGTTCCGGTGGCAACAGAAACCGGTGGCAAGCCGAGGAGTTCCCCCTCTCTGTTTCCAAGAGCAGCAGCCAGTTCGCCGTTACTGGTGAGCAAGTCTTCATAGGTAACATATGTACCGCTGACATCATCCAGGTAATCTGTAAAAGTGAAACGGGCACCAAATTCTATACCCAGGGTCCAGTTTTCAGAAAGAGCGTATTTGGCACCTAAACCAAAGGGTATGGCAAAATCAAATAATTTATAGGACTGAGGTCTGTCAGCCATTCCCTGGCCCTCGGTCCCAAGGGGTTGCAAAGGTATTTTTTGCCCTTCAAAATCGGTCTTCGGATCAAATTTAAAACCATTGATTCCGGCAAAAACAAACGGAGAAATAGGTCGGCTGTAATTATAAGGCTGAAAGCCAATAATATTCCATTCCCCTCTTAGAGAGAATTCGTAAATGTTGGAATAAAAGCTTAGATTCCTGGCTTGAACGGCTTCATCGTTTGCGTTGGCATCTGCTCCGGCAACCTGAGCATAATTAAAACCAAATTTAACCTCCGCAAAATCATTGATTTGGTAACCGGCAAACAGTCCGCCGGCAAGTTTGGTCTCTTTCAAAACCAGTTGGTTTGAATTTTCACTCAAATCTCCAAGATAATTGGATCCGCCAACCAGTGCGCCCACGTAAAAATGCTGGCCCTGGGCCGAAAGGTAACATATCGACAGCCAGATAATAAACAGGTACTTTTTCATATACAATTAAAATTTGTTGTCCCGGGTGATGTCCGGGAAAGGAACGAAGATCCTATTCTGACTTTGAAATTCCAAAGAGACCAGGATTTAATTGTTGCTAATCAGGAAACGAGCTACCGGATTTTTAATTGTTTAAGCCCCAATTGGTCTTTTTTTAAAATATTTTTTCAACCAATTTATTTTCTATTCCGTTAAATTGGAGTATTATTGGCTGTTAGAAAATTTTACCACAACAAATATTTTGTGAACACCAATTGCAGCAAAACACTTTTTTTGTTTGGCTTGCCAGTGATCAGCAGGTTCAAATCCTTTTTTCTATTCTTTATCCTGTTCTCCATTAGTTCAGGACCTGTCTTTGATTTTACCAAACAGGTTATTAAATCTGAATCCATTGAATTTTTAAATCTGGTTTCAGAATCTGATCTGGAGGAAAAGGAACCTATTGAAGATGAAAAAATCAAGGATTCAAGATATGAGCCGGTTTTGTTGGCCACAGATAGGAGTGCCTTTCTGATTCAATTCTGTGTTGATGAGCTGCTTTCGGAACCTTATCTTAATATCCCTGATCCTCCTCCGAGGCATAGCTGAACAGTTTAGTTTATTTAGTTACAAATTAATCTTTAGAGAAAACTTCAGTTTAAGTTGCTGAAGATTAATCATTTTGTTTCAGAAAGTGAGAATTATCCTTCGTAAAATGGCAGGATAAATTTTTACTTACTAAAAATCAACATCAGTGAACAATTTATTTGATTTTAAGCATTTTAGAGGAGATTTTTTCGGTGGAATAACTGCGGGTATTGTTGCCCTTCCTTTGGCACTGGCCTTTGGTGTGAGTTCCGGACTGGGACCTAGTGCGGGTCTTTACGGGGCTATTTTTATCAGTTTTTTCGCCGCCTTATTTGGAGGAACCAATACCCAGATTTCCGGACCTACCGCTCCGATGACGGCTGTCAGTATGATTATCATTGCTGGTATTGTTGCAGCATTTGATGGTGATGTTAACAAAGCTCTACCGGCTATTTTGACAGTTTTCCTTATGGCGGGAATTATGCAGGTTGGTCTTGGATTCATGGGCCTTGGAAGATATATCAAATACATCCCTTATCCCGTTGTTTCCGGATTTATGACGGCTATCGGCGTAATTATCCTCGTCACCCAAATTCTTCCCGCACTTGGGTATTACCCAAAAGAAGACCAGCAATTTGTCGATCAATTCAAGCCATATGCAGAGGAAATAATTCTGGATAATATTTTGAAGGATGAAGCCGGTGAAGGCATTTTGGTTTTGGAAGATTTTCAGGAAACAATAAAAAGAGCGGAAACCATTACAGAGGCTGATATTCTGAAAGAATCGCAAACACTGGCAGGAAAAGAAGCCTCCGGAGTAATTGGTTCCATTAAGGTGCTTCCAAGAGCAATAAAAAATGTTAACTGGCTCGAATTGCTTTTGGCCTTAGGTACGATTATTATTATTTACGGTTTTAAACGAATAACTACAGCAGTGCCCAGTACTCTTGTCTCACTTTTGGTCATGTCGGGGATTGCTTTTGGCTTTGGACTGGATTATCGACCCATTGAGACCATTCCAAGTGGGTTGCCCTTACCGAATTGGGCCATATTTACTGAGTTTAACCTAAGCAGCATTACTCCCTATATATTTACGGCGTTAACTCTGGCATTGTTAGGTGCGATTGACTCCCTGTTAACATCAGTGGTAGCAGATAATATGACCAAAACGAAACATAAACCGAATCAGGAATTGATTGGTCAGGGGATTGGTAATAGTATTGCAGCCATTTTTGGAGGAATACCGGGAGCAGGTGCAACGATCAGGACCGTTGTGAATATCAATGCTGGTGGTAAGACAAGATTGTCCGGTATGCTGGCAGGAGTTCTTCTACTTGTAATTTTATTGGCTTTGGGACCTGTAGCTTCTCAAATCCCTGCAGCAGTTTTGGCAGGAATTCTTATAACCGTAGGTATTAACGTTATGGATTATAAGGGGCTGAAAGCAATTCCGAACATGCCTCGAACAGAAGTTACCGTATTGATCGTTGTATTAGTACTTTCTTCTGTTTGGAATTTGGTTTATGCGGTTGGTATTGGCCTGGTCATTGCTTCTCTCATGTTTATGAAGCAAATCGGGGACCTGACGGGTAAAAGGTCGGATTTAGAACCTCTGATAAAAGAAAAAGCATGGCCTGATGAAGAAGGATTCCCGGATGAATTGGAAAAGAAATGTTTCATCAAGCACATCAAGGGACCATTATTCTTTGGTTCGACCAGTGAATTCCAGCAATTGGCGCGGCAAATACCTGATACAGCGGAAACGATCATTATTCGTGCAGGAAGAATGCAGTATATGGACCAATCGGGGTTGTACGCTATGGAGGATATTCTCGTGGATCTTGTGAATCAGGGGAAGCGAATACTCATGGTAAATATTCCTAATCAACCCCGTTATATGATGGAGAGAATTGATATCATTCCGGACCTGATTCCTGAAGAGCATATCTTTGATAACTTCAAGGAGTTATTGGCCTGGCTGAAAGAAAATATTAAAAACGGAAACGCAAAAGTTTAAATTTATGCAAACACAAACAAAAGAAACTCAGGCGGCCATGTCGCCTGATACAGCTTTAGAAATGCTAAAGCAGGGAAATAATAGATTTGTTCAAAGTCAGAAAGTAGACAGAGACCATAATCAGCAAGTAACAGAGACAACAGGGGGGCAATACCCTTTTGCTGTAGTTTTGAGTTGCATTGATTCCAGAGTACCGGCAGAGATTGTTTTTGATCAGGGTATCGGAGATATCTTCAGTGTCAGGGTAGCGGGTAATGTTGTGAATGAAGATGTGCTCGGTTCTATCGAATACGGCTGTAAAGTGGCTGGCTCAAAAGTATTGGTAGTCATGGGGCATTCCAAATGTGGTGCAGTTACCTCAGCCTGTAAAGGTGTAGAATTAGGTAATATCACGCCTTTGCTTGCAAAGATCAAACCTGCGGTTCAGGCTATTGAGCCGAAGGGAACTGTTTCAGATCCGGACAAAATAGAAGAAGTGGCTGTTAAAAATGTGGAGCTGTCTATTGAACAGATCAGAAAAGAAAGCCCGATACTAGCAGATATGGAAAAGAATGGAGAAATTAAAATTGTCGGGGCTTCGTATAGTGTAGCCACCGGAGCGGTTGATTTCTTTTAACCACTAATATGTGTTAAAAACAAAAAGGGTTTCCGATGCAAAAATCGGAAACCCTTTTCTTTTGTCGATAAAAATGATCTAGAGCAATTTTTTCAATTCCGCTTCAATTTGGGCAGCTCCCCGAACAGCGGTGGAAGCAACATTACCATCGCGATCAATGAGGAAAGCTCTTGGAATACTTCTCACGCCATAAAGGGCGGCTGGAGCAGATTGCCATTTCTTGAGATCACTTACGTGGTAAGGCCAGGTCAGTTTATCCTGTTCGATAGCTGATTCCCATTTTTGCTTGCTGCTATCAAGTGAGACACTGAAAACAGTGAAACCCTGATTTTTGTATTTTTCATATACCTTAACCACATTAGGGTTTTCTGCACGGCAGGGACGACACCAGCTAGCCCAGAAATCCAGTAAAACCACCTTACCTTTCAAATCAGAAAGTGAATATTCCTTTCCATCCGGAGCAGTTAGGGTAATATTCGGTGCAGGCTGGCCAACTGAAATAGGCCCTGAACCACCAGGAGCACTTTGTTTCTTGGTTTCCATAGTTTGAATAAAACTCGCGTATGCTGCGGCAGTAGGAGAGGAGGGATCTGCCTTCTGAAGTTTATCCAATGCTTTCTTCTGAATGTCTAGTCCATTATTACCCATGGACATATAAGCGAGGAAAGCTCCCAGCTCCGGGTTGGAAGTAGTATCAATAAAATGTTGCATATTGGTCGAGTTAAACCTTCTGGCAATCATTTCACGAATCACGTCACGCAAAATTTTGGTGTCTTCAGAACCTGTTACCTCAAAACCATATCTAGGAACATCTTTAATGTCGCCGCTAAATTCAACGACTTTTTCTGATCCGCTGAAAGCCATTCCGATACGACCATTACTTCCAATTCGCATATTGTAAATCCCCTTATCAATGCCTTCAGGGAAATTGATAGAAAAATTACCATTGGCATCAGTTGAGGTACTTGTGAGTACCTCGCTGGCTTTACCGATATACATTCTGTCGATAAATACCTGGGTGTTCGGAGCATTCATAAATTGCCCTTTTATCGTGGTGCCGGGTGCACTGTTTTGACCGCCACAAGAGAATATAAAAAGAGCAATGGCAGCCACTGTGAATAGTTTAAGGATATTTTTTGTCATGATTAGAAGTTTGTTTTTTGAAACAAATTTATGGTTTGTCAGTTTAAATTTTTTCAGTTCAAAAGTGGTTTAGAAAATTTTCAACGCAAAAATCAGTGGTTTTCCGTAAATCTTTAGTGAAAACAATCACAAGGATAAATAGTTGGTGTGTGAATTCGTTATTGGCGCTGATCGTATTTTCGATTTGCAAAGATAGAATTTGCAATCAAAAATTGGAAGTATGAATGTTAAATTTGAATAGCTTTGGTAGTGTAATCCCCATTATATCAGCGTGTTGACAAAGAAAAACAGTATCAGATAAACCCAAAGTAAATCCAGGAAATGCCAATAAACGGAGATCAGCCTAAGTCTTAGTTTATTGTTCTTGTCAGAAAAGTAGACCAGTTGCTCCTCAGGTTTTTTGGTGTACTTGTCGGTTTTGTAGAGGAAAATGCTCAAAAAAGGAATCCCGGCAATAACATGAATAAAATGAAGTCCTGAAAGTAAATACAGGTAGCTCGATGAATTGTCTGTAGCCAGCAAAATGTTGCTTTGAATCAGTTGATACCAGCCAAAGATCTGACCTGGCCAGAAATATAACAGCCAGAACTAATGCTCCGGTTAACATCTGCTTGTATTGGATTAAATCATCATTTTCAAAAGCCTTTTTGGCTCTGATTAACGCAAGACTGCTAAGAATCAGTACAAAGGTATTGACTAAAAAAATATAAGGCAGCTGAAGCGGAGGAAGATTGCTTTGTACCCGGGTATAAATGAAAGCAACGGTCAGGCTAACGAACATGGCTGACAGACCAAAGAGGGCCACAAATAAAATGATATTGTATGGGTGGAAACCAAAAGATTGATATTCCCTGATACCGTGTGCATAATACTTTCGCATGATAGTAAAGGTATTCTTTTTTCAAATGTTACTCCGGTTATACCATATTTTTACTTCCTTTTGCACCGTTTTTCTAACTTAACTTTTAGTATCTTAGCATAAAAGTAGCCTAAATGCTGAGCTGTGATAATTGTAAAACGGTATTGCCTGAGGAGGCCAGATTTTGTTATAACTGTGGTCAGCCTGTTGTGGCTAAAACAAAGACCATGTCTGGTCCGCCAGTTATTGATATTTCCGGAGATGTAACAGCTCAGTTTAATGAATTGTTTTTCAGTGGATTGAAAAAAATGCTTGATCAGGAACAAGATCCCAAACTTTTTCAGAAATACTCTGAAAGAGTTTATCAATGCGGATTCAGGGATATCATTCAGCGTCGCGGGGAACAACTTGGTGAAAAAGTCAGGGACCCCCAGTTTTCACCTGATGATTTGAACGAAACAGTTGATGCCCTTTTGGATGAATTGCTGGATTTCTTCATCATCAGATACTGTGGGGACCTCAATATAGTTGACCTTCCTGAATCCATTCTTAAATACCATGAAAAAGGGATTCATTTTGCCGAACTTTTCCAGATGGCCCTTGATTACCTCAATTTTGATAGAGAAGATGAACCTGTTTATACTGATTTTCTAAAAATGCCTGTGGAAAAACTTAAAGCAGCCGGAAAATCTTTTTTATTCCCTGAGCCAAAGGAAAAGATACTTTTCATTTGTGACCTAAGCCTGCTTGGTTCCTGCAGGGAAGGTTTTTCGATGACGGAAAAGGCCATCTACTGGAAGATACCAATGCAAAAAGCCAAAAAAGTCTACTATTCCGATCTGGATGAAATAAAAAGGGTTGAAGACTGGATTACCATTAACGGAAAATTTTTCCATGTCAATCCGGCCCTTAATATCCGTTTGATGAAACTGCTAAAGAAATTGAAAAAGATATTCTAGCAGTTTATTTTCTACACTTTTTTACCAAAGGTTCTGATAGTAAAATACAAAACAACCAGTCCGGCCAGTAAGATAATAGTGTTTACCAGCCAGCTTCCTCCAAGCAGAGCAGACATCGTAGCAGCTAAAATACTAACCGTACCTACCGTTAAGGCATATGGCAGCTGGGTCCTCACGTGTTCTATGTGTTTACAATCTGAGGCAAGAGAACTCAGGATTGTGGTGTCAGATATTGGAGAACAATGATCCCCCAAAACAGAGGCAGCCAGTACTATAGAAATAACGTTCAACAAAATTTCCAGGGAGGCTGAGGAATCCATACCCGAACTTTGACAAACAGCCCAGGCCGTCGGAATCGCAATAGGGTACAGAATAGCCATTGTGCTCCAGCTTGATCCGGTTGAAAAAGAAATCAAGGCAGCCAGTACAAAAATAATGGCCGGAAGAATATAAGGGTTTATACTATCGGCAAGAGCAGAAGTAATGAACTCTGCCGTATGAAGATCGTCTGTGGTGCCCGCCAGGGACCAGGCGAGTGTAAGAATAATGATGGCTGGCAGCATTGTCTTAAAACCTGTGGTCATGGTATTGATAGAATCAGACAATTTCATGATACGTTGCCCGATGGTCATGAAAATAGCCAGGCCTAAACCGCTAATCGAAGCCCATATCAAGGCGACGTAGGAATCTGCGGCTCCGATTAATTTGCCAAGTTTAAGGAAAAAACCGCTTTGTCCTTCATCAAATAATACGGCCATATTTCGCCAGACCTCTCCCCAGCTATGGGCAGTGATTCCAAGATCAGCAAGACTGTTCCCTATGGAAGACATACCCGTATCGATGAGTCCAAACATGGTCATAAAAATCACAACAAGTACCGGAATAGCCGCATTGAACCATTTCAATGGGGCATTTTTTACGGGAGTGAGGTCTTCCAGCTCTTCGGTAAGGCCGGTTTCGGTTTGCGGGGGTGCAATCTGGCCGGTTTCGAAAGCTCTTTTTTCTGCTTTTAACATCGGACCAAAGTCCCTTCCCATTCTTACCAGCATAACGATAAAAATGAGCGTCAGTACAGGGTAAAAGGAATATTTTAAAGACATAAAAAAGATAGAGTAGGGAGTTAGCCCCAATTCAGCCAGACCGGCTATTTTTGTAATTCCATCATCGATGTAGGTCAACTCGGCCCCGATCCATGTGGTAATAAAAGCTACCGAGGCCACAGGTGCTGCTGTACTATCAACAATGTAGGCCAGCTTCTCTCTTGAGATTTTAAATTTATCTGTCACAGAGCGCATAGTATTACCCACAATAAGTGTATTGGCGTAATCATCAAAAAAGATGGCCACTCCAAGAAACCATGTTACCAACTGGGCGCTTTTTCTGGTTTTGGCAAACCTGGAAAGCTGATTGACAACACCTGCCATACCTCCATTTCGGGAAATAATAGCTACCATACCTCCAATGAGTAAAGAGAAGATGATAACGGACATATGCCCTCCGTCAGTTAGCGCATTGAGTATATATTTTTCAACTACTTCAAAAATACTGATGAGCAAATAATAAATGGAATCAATCCTTAACCCTCCGGCGATAAAAGCACCCGTAAAAATTCCAACAAACAAAGAGGAAACCACTTCCTTGAATAACAGTGCCAGGAAAATGGCAATTAGCGGAGGCAAAATGGAAAACCAAAATGGAATGTGCCTCACGCGAAACGAGCCATCTGATCGAAGGGAAATGTGAAACAATTTGTGCTTTGCACCTGATTTGATCAGTAATAATTTGCCTTTTGCGTCACTTTCAACAGGTAATACAGCCGTTCCGTTATTAAACACTATATCGATGGAGTCATTATTAATTTCAATGCTTGCTTTACCATCTAGTTTGCCGGATTTAAGGACCACCGCTCCATCTTTTTCAGTTATCTGATAACTTTCAAAAAAAACTTCCGGGATTTCTTCTTCAGCAGTAACTACCGTAGTTTGGGTAGAATCCGAAGAGGGTTGAGCCAGGGAATTGAGTGTCAGCATACAAAAGGCTAAAAAAGGTGCTAAATACCGGAATTTCATAGGCGGTTTTTATAATTTTGATGTTGACGGGTGATAGGCTACCTGATGGCGTTACTCCGTTTAACAGTAATTAAACATCCAATAAACGAATATTTCTCGATTTGACAAAACATAGCAAAATGAATAAAACACTGCACTATGCTGCCTGGATGACCATTTTATGGTTGGTTTGGCCCTTATTTCTACCTACGATTGATGCCCAACCAACTGGTCGGTTAGATGTGAGTATTATAGTAGATGGCAATGAGCTGTCAAATGCCCTTGCCGGAGGGTTGAATGCTCCTCAATTGTCAGAAGCCGACCTGGATGATGATGGTATAATGGATTTGGTCATTTTTGATAGAATAGGGAACAGAATTTTAACCTTCTTAAATTCAGGTACTGGTTCCGAAAACAATTATTCCTATGCGCCGGAATTTGAATTGAATTTCCCTCCTGTGCAGGGTTGGATGTTGCTTCGGGATTACAATGGTGATGGGATCAAGGATATTTTTGCATATTCTGACCAAATAGTCAGTGGTGTTATGGTTTTTGATGGGGAATATGAGGATGGCATGATCAATTTTGTCCGGCATTATTTTGATGAATTGCTCAATATTATATTTGTTCCTCTTCAAACGGGTGGAAGTACACAATTATATGTAAGTGAAATAGATATTCCGGCTATAGACGATATTGACTGCGATGGTGACCTGGATATTATGACTTTCAGCATTGGAGGTGGTTATATTGATTGGTATAAAAATGTATCGGTCGAGGAAGGGTACGGAATGGATAGCTTACATTATGAACTGGAGACGAATTGTTGGGGAGGTATTTTCGAAAGTGGTATTTCCAATGACCTGAATCTCGCTTCCGGGCCCGGAGATTGTTATGAAGGATTTTGGGATGGTGATTCCGTTGATGACAGGCACTCCGGATCGACGTTGCTTACCTTTGATCATGACGGTGATGGAGATAAAGATCTGGCCCTTGGAGACATTTCCTTTACCAATTTGATTTTGTTGACCAATGGTGAAGATTGTGAAGAAACCTGGTTTAATGCCCAGGAAGGGAATTTCCCGGCCGAAGATGTAGGAGTTGATCTGCCTATTTTTCCAGCGGGTTATTATCTGGATGTAGATAATGACGGAGCTAAAGATTTAATGGTTGCTCCAAATTCCACTACGGCATCTGAAGATTATAATGCTTTGTGGTTTTACAAGAACACGGCCACTACTGATAATCCTTCCTTCCAACTGGAAAAACAGAACTTCCTGATTGAAACAATGTTGGATTTGGGATCTGGTGCACAACCTGCTTTTGTCGATTATAATGCTGATGGTTTACTCGACCTTGTGGTGGGTAACTATTCTTATTTTGTTCCCTTCGGTGATCGTGATCCGCGATTGTTCTTATTTCTGAATACAGGTACAGAAGAGAGCCCTGAATTTACGCTGGAAGATGATGACTTTCTGAATATGAGTCAATTTTCACAAAGTTCTTATAACTATGCGCCAACCTTTGGTGACCTGGATGGTGATGGAGACTATGACATTATCGTGGGAGAACAATTTGGGCAGTTATTTTATGGAGAGAATACCGCAGGTCCTGGAAATCCCATTGACATTTCCGGAGTTACTTATAATTACCTGGAAATAAACGTTGGACAAGCCAGTGTTCCACAGGTCATTGATCTAAACAGAGATGGCTTAAAAGATCTGATCATCGGGGAAAAGAACGGGAATGTCAACTACTTTGTCAATACGGGGACAAGTACAAATCCTGTTTTTGAGGCAGATCCGGCAAATGCTCCGAATAATTTTTACCTCGGAGAAATTGACACACGGATTCCAGGTTACTCCACCGGTCATTCAGCTCCCTTTGTGATTGATACAGAGGACGAAGGTTATGTGTTGTTCACGGGTTCCGAAATAGGAGCTCTTGAGGTCTATTCAAATATAGATAATAACCTTAGCGGAACTTTTGATATTGACCATTTCAATTTTTTGGGTCGCCTGGAGGGAATACGCTCTCATATTGTATTGGAAGATTTGAATAACGATGGATTGCTGGAATTGATCTTTGGTAACTTTGCTGGTGGATTGGAAATATTCACTACTGATATTCCAAAATTTATAAATGTTTCTACTGATGAGCCGGATGTGCTTTCAGATATGAGGGTTTTCCCTAATCCGGTATCCGAGAAGGTCAATTTGGTATCTGAAACCACTGGAGGGCTTGAAAAAATGGTTACCCTGTACGATAAGTTAGGCCGAAAGTTATTTGTCAGAAATTGGGAAGGTGCAACGATGGATCTCGATGTTTCTCAGTTAAGTCCGGGTGTGTATTTTATCGAAATTGTCGCCCGGGGGAACTTCCGGATTGAAAAATTGGTTGTTGAGTAAAAAAAAATCGCACGAGATTAAAATTAATATTATCTTTACATCACAAATTAGAAGATAATATTATCTAAGATAGTTTTCATTTGGTTTTTTGGGGTTGGAGCCTCCCGTATTAGGGGGGCTCTTTTTTTGTGCCTGTTAATCTCGATTTTGAATCATTAAAACCACTATTATGGTACGACTTATTATCTCTATCTTTATTATTCACGGTTGTCTGAGCTTTGGTTTTGCTCAGAAAAATGAGTTGTCTCAACTCCAGCCTTCCTTTATGGCCATTATTGTTAGCGAAATTGAAACATCTGTAAACTGGTATCAGGAAATGCTTGGGTTTGAAGTCGAAAATCGCTTAGACCTTCCCGACCGGGGACTTTGGCAGGCGAATTTGAAAAACCAGGGTATGCGGCTTGAATTGATTCAGACAAGTTCTATGATTAATTCACAGGAATTATTATCGGAAAGGGGAAGTAAAGTTAAGCTCACCGGTTTTTTTAAAATTGGATTCACTGTGAAAAATTTTGATGATCAGCTTTCATTTTTGGAATCAGGGAAGGTGAAAATTCATGGTGGGGTAGTAGCTGATCCGGTTACCGGAAAAAGAATGGTGATTGTTCTTGATCCTGATGGGAACAGGATACAGTTGTTTGAGCAATAAAAAAAGCCCGATCAGAACCTGATCAGACTTTAGGTGCCCGGAAAGGGACTCGAACCCCCACGCCTTGCGGCACACGCACCTGAAACGTGCGCGTCTACCAATTCCGCCACCCGGGCTTTTTAATGGAAGCGCAAATATCCGTAAAATTTAAGTAATTAGCAATAACTTTTTGATAAATAATTAGTTTTTATTTGAATGCGTATAATGAAATAAAAAACCACTCTGTTAGCTATTTTCTAATAATTTTCTAAGAAATCGTTTACCCTTGGTTGTTTTAAGTTCTTTCTCTCGCTCCCTTGCTAACTTCCTTGAAGGAAATTCTTCATTAAGAAGTAAGATGAAAGGTCGATATGGCTTAGTTGTTTTGTTATAACCGTTGTTATGTTCACCAACTCGACGCTCAACATTATTGGTCAAACCAACATATATGTAGTTGCGTTCAAGACTTTTAAGCGCGTAAACGAAATAAGTCATTTTCATAAAGTTATTGGTTAAACAAAAAAAGCCCAATACAAAAAAATGTATTGAGCTTTTTATTAGTACCGAAGGCGGGAATCGAACCCGCACTCTGTTGCCAGAACTGGATTTTGAATCCAGCGCGTCTACCAATTCCGCCACTTCGGCAATTAATAGCGGTAGTTTTTATATTCATAAAGTTCTGTTGCCAGAACTGGATTTTGAACCTGCCTTCCATTTTTAATGGAAGGTCCAGCGCGTCTACCAACCTCCCAGCTTATAAACTTATGAGGCAGGTTCCGCCACTTCGGCAATTAATAGCGGTAGTTTTTATATTCATAAAGTTCTGTTGCCAGAACTGGATTTTGAACCTGCCTTCCATTTTTAATGGTAGGTCCAGCGCGTCTACCAACCTCCCAGTTTATAAACTTGTGAGGCAGGTTCCGCCACTTCGGCAATTAATAGCGGTAGTTTTTATATTCATAAAGTTCTGTTGCCAGAACTGGATTTTGAACCTGCCTTCCATTTTTAATGGTAGGTCCAGCGCGTCTACCAACCTCCCAGTTTACAAACTTGTGAGGCAGGTTCCGCCACTTCGGCAATTAATAGCGGTAGTTTTTATATTCATAAAGTTCTGTTGCCAGAACTGGATTTTGAACCTGCCTTCCATTTTTAATGGAAGGTCCAGCGCGTCTACCAACCTCCCAGTTTATAAACTTGTGAGGCAGGTTCCGCCACTTCGGCTTGTGGTCTATATTACTTGTCAACGACTTTCCGTCAACGGGACGCAAATGTAGCTAATTTTTCAGAAATACGCAATAAGTAACGTTTTTTTAGATAATAATTTTTCACCTCAAAAAGTTCCGCTTCAGACGTTTCTTCAACAGATTTTTTTTCGAGGATTTGAATTACCTCATTACGTAATTGATTTTCAATATTTTGCAATTCATCGACTGAAGATTTTACGATTTCAGGATCGAAATCGAACTCCAGCTCCATTAGCTTTTCATTGAACTCCATCATGTCCATCAGGAATTCCTGCGGTATATCATTCTTGTTTTCTTCCGTGAGAATGTTCAGCTCCTCAAGAATATACTTCATTCTTAAATCCTCATTGGATAAAACCTTATAGGCTTCATTGTTCAGACTGGACATTTGAAGGATCTCATGCTGCTTGTCTTCCGTTTCAGTAGTGAAGAAATCAGGATGGTATTGTTTACTCTTTGTGTAATACGTCTTTTTCACCTGAGATGCATCAGGAGAAAAAGACATTGGAATAGCATAAAATTCGAAATAATTCACGAAAAATCCTTTTAAACGACAGGAAGGTTATTTATTTACAATAGCCCGGAAGACGTCGAGCCCATTGGCGTATAATAGAAGTCCTAATACTAGAATAAATCCAATGGTATTGGCTACTTCGATTACACGGTCGCTTGGTTTTATACCTGTGATTACCTCAAAAATAAGGAACATCACATATCCGCCATCAAGTGCCGGGATAGGCAAAAGGTTCATAAAAGCCAGGATAAGGGAAAGAATGGCCGTCATAAGCCAGAAACGTTCCCAATTCCATTGTCCACCGAACATTTTACCAATGGAAGCGAACCCTCCAAGACTCTCAGAAGCATCAATTTTACCTCTGGCCATTTGTCCGAATGCTTTGAGCTGTGTGAACAAAAAGTCGGTGCCCTTTGTAAATCCTGCCGGAAGTGCTTCGCTGTAGGTATAATCAATTCTTTCTAAATCAAAGCCAACAGAAGCTACACCGATCCTTCCTTTATCTGTGGTGGTCATGGCAAGACTCATAGTATCCGTCTGGTTCCGTAATACACCGACCTCGATTTCAGTATCTTTCATATCGTTGACCGCTTTCGCAAACTGGTGATAGTAAGGAGTTGTTTCGCCATTCAAACTGATGATTCTGTCGTTTTTCTCCAGGCCGGCCTTTTCAGCTGGAGAATCTGCAAAAACACTATCAATTACAAAAAGCATCCTCGGCCTGAAAAGCACTTCATCCTTATTTCCATGGCTGATGAGTTCATTGGCCCATTTATCGTCAACAGGGATATCAACGATTTCACCTGCTCTTTCCACCTTAATATGATCTGCATTATCAATACTAATAGCCTGAACCAGTAGTCTGTCATTGAATTGCTCAAAGGGCATTTCCCCGATGCTGATAATCTTGTCTCCATCCTGTAAACCTAATTCCATTCCGAGACTGTCCACATAAATTCCTTCAGTGACCTGATCGGCAGGCAGGTATTCCTCTCCCCAAACCCACAAGACCATTCCGTAGATCATAAATCCTAGAATAAAGTTGACCGTTACACCACCAAGCATGATGATCAATCGCTGCCATGCCGGTTTGGTTCTGAATTCCCAGGGTTGAGGTGGTTGCGCCATTTGCTCCTTGTCAAAACTCTCATCAATCATTCCGGAAATCTTCACATAACCACCCAAAGGCAGCCATCCTATCCCATATTCCGTTTCACCGATCTTCTTTTTAAACAAGGAAAAACCTGCATCAAAAAACAGGTAAAATTTTTCTACTCGAGTTCCAAACAACCTCGCCGGGATGAAGTGTCCCATCTCATGAAGAATAATCAGAATTGATAAGCTGAGTACCAATTGTCCGATCATTATTAATATATCCATTCTCTAATTTGCTTATTTATGCTGTAAAACCTAAAAACAGGTATTTAACGACTTTTGTTGTGAAAGTCGGGCAAAAGTAAGAGTTCTTTTGCAATTATTCGACTCAGGGTTTTAAAAACACTACAAGGGGATTAAATTTGCACGGTGAATATCTTTTATACAAACGATATTAGGAATGATCTGGCTTATCTTGGAGAGGAGGAAGCAGTCCATTGTGTCCGGGTTCTGCGCAAGCGGGAAGGAGACGCAATTGTAATTATTGATGGTCAGGGGTCAATGTATGATGCGATATTGACTGAGACTTCCAAAAAGGTTTGTGTCGCCCAAATCCGGAAAGTGATCCAAAAAGACCATCAAAGGAATTACCAACTTCACGTAGCTATTGCCCCGACCAAGAATATTTCCCGGTTTGAATGGTTCCTGGAAAAAGCTACAGAAATTGGTATCGATGAAATTACCCCCTTGCTTTGTGAACATTCGGAAAGAAAAAAAATCAGATTGGACCGGTTGGAAAAGATACTCTTATCTGCCACCAAACAATCTTTGAAGGCAACACTGCCGAAGTTGAATGATCTCATACCATTTAAAGAATTTGTAAGTCAGCCTCAGGAAAATTTCCATAAGTACCTTGGTTGGTGTGAAGAAGACACAACGAAACAGCTCAAAGACCATTATCAAGCGGGGCAGAACGCGTGTTTTCTGGTAGGCCCTGAAGGAGGGTTTAGCATACAGGAGGTTTCACTAGCTAAAGAAAATGGTTTTGAAACCATCAGTTTTGGCCAAAGCCGTTTGAGGACAGAAACTGCCGGACTGGCGGCTTGTTTTGCAGTAAATTTGTTGAATTGATTATTAATTTTTAAATGTATACAAATGAAGACTATTAAGTTTATCATCATTGCAGTATTAGGATTTGGACTTTTCAGTTGTACCGGATCAAATGATGAATTATGGTTCAACCCCGATGGGAGCGGAACCTATCAGTCCACCACGGACATGAGCCAAATGTTGCCCTTCCTAGCGATGGCAATGGAATCTGAGAAAGAAGGAGAAGGAGACGGGGAACTGGAAATAATTAAAGCCTTGTTTTCTGGTGAAAAGATTGACACTATTTTTCCGATGAAAAGCCTTTTAGATTTAGCAGCCAAGGAAGAGGAAAAGTCTGTCGATGAGCTTTTTCAGGAACTTGAACAGGAAATGCTTTCAACGGGCGAGGTTCCTGATTCTATAAGGTCTTCATTTAATAATTTCTTTGACTTTTTTAAAGCATTGAAATTTAGAATACAAATGGATAAAAAAGAAATGGTTTTCAATATTGGAACCATTTATGAATTTTCTGAATTTGGTCAGATGAAGATACTGGCTAATGATTTTGTAAGGCTCAGTCGTTACGTAGGAGAGCAAGAAGCAGAAGAGGAAGGAAGGGACTTTTCGCCTATGAGTGCATTTAACATGATCCAGTCTTCTATTAACAATATGCCTGACTATGTTATTGATGGTAATTATTTCAGGTATAAATTCAATGGGATGGATATGTCATCACTTATGGAGGACGGACCGGATGGAATTGGGGCAATGATGTCTCAGTTCATGGGGTCAGAAGATTATACCTTAACCATCCATTTACCAGGGAAGATAAAGAAAATCAAAGCGAATAATGATTCAGTCGAGAAGGTGGACAAGAAAACAATTGTGATAAAAACACCGTTGAAAGAGATGTACAACGCTGATTATAATTTTGACCTGGAAGTGAAATTTAAATCTAAAAAGAGATAATTAACTATGAAGCACCTGCTGTTATTACCAGTTGTATTTATGTTGTTTGCTTTTACTGAGAACACTGTTGTTAATGAACCACCCACTATTAAGTTGGCTTTATTAAAATACAACGGTGGGGGAGACTGGTATTCTAATCCAACATCACTGCCAAACCTGGCAGCATTTTGTAACAGTCAACTCGGGACTAACTTTGAAAAGGACGAAGCCGTTGTTGAAGTCGGTAGTGCAGACCTTTACAGCTATCCTTTTGTCCATATGACAGGACATGGGAATGTGGTTTTCTCAGATTCAGAAGCCGAAAATCTGAGGAATTATCTGATGGCCGGAGGGTTCCTGCATATTGACGATAATTATGGAATGGACCCTTATGTTCGGGTAGCTATGAAAAAGGTCTTTCCAAATCAGGATTTTATCGAATTACCATTCGAACATGAGATCTATCATCAGAAGTTTGACTTCAAAAATGGATTGCCAAAAATTCACAAACACGATGAGAAACCTCCACAGGGATTTGGTCTTTTTTACGAAGGTCGATTAGTGGTTTTTTATACTTATGAATGTGATCTCGGTGATGGATGGGAAGATCCTGCTGTACACAAGGATCCGGAAGCCACCCGCAGGATGGCTTTACAAATGGGGTCGAACATTGTGCAATATGCCTTTGAGTACTAGCAATGAAAAATCCTATTTCTCCAGGAAATAGGATTTTTTTATGTTAGAACTTCAGCAGTTCAATAAACAACTCTCTGCCAAGCCTTGGTTTGATGGAGTTTTTACTGATCTCCATGATTTTTATTTCGAAATAAGTGGCGAAGTATCTTTCGTATTCTTCCGCTGTCCCTCCAAAAGGAGGGCCGTCCATGCCCATGTCTTCGGCAAATAGTACTCCCGCTAATTTTCGCCCGGAACCAATAGGTTGGCCGAATGCTGTGCGTAATCCATGCGTTGTTTTGGAGAGATGGCACAAAAGAAGGTTTGCTCCAAAATCAAATCTACCTGCAGGTCTAATTTAAAAAAGTCTCCAACAATCAGGTGTTCCGACGGAAAATCAGGGCAAGCTTTTCTGAGATGTGAAAAAGCAGATTCAGCCCAATCACATACCATTACATTTTTAAATCCCTTTTGGTGAAGGTATATAGCTTCGTGAGCAAATCCCGCTCCGGGAATTAAGATCCGGATATTTTTATCAGAGATCCGATCGACATATTCTTTAATAGGAGTGGAAACGTATCCAATATTCCAGGGCGTATGTTTGTTTTTGTATCTGTTTTCCCAGAACCGGATTGGGTGAAATGCTCCATGGTCGATACTTTGGTATTTTTTGTTAATTTGATTTACCCTGGTGGCGAAATTTGCGTCAAATTAGTGGTTTATCAGTATTTTTATTGCCCTGTGCTTTAGCGCAGGGTATAAGAATGACGAATGAGATTAGGGCTTCAGCCCTTTGTTATTAGCCTAAAAAGGCCTAAAGGCCTATGGTCTCTGTTATTTTTTATTATCCCTGCGCTAAAGCACAGGGCAATTGACACTAATTTGACGCCAATCCCGCCAGGGGGAGGGACATTATCTTCCGCCTTTTTTAATGTTATTGTTGATAGATCATTCTTCAAAGTTGATATCAATATCATCCGTATCGGTCGCTTTAGGCTCTTTGAATCTGACCTTTAATCTGTAATTGCTGTTCATGGAAGTGATAACCGGCAGGAACATGGTATTCATTAATTCTACAGCCTGTGTTTTCGACCGGTCAAATATATCGCTTTCGAAGGCTTCTTGTCTGAAAACCGTTCTCAGTTTATTGAATCCTTCATTGAGATTGACATCCTGAACTTCTCTTAGCCAGCCAATATCCAGTTTTTCGATTTTCGGATAAACTTCATGGGAAAGAATTACAGGTTCGGGTAGGGTAATGGTGACAACATTAGCTTTGCTGTTGAGGTCAACCTGGAAATAGTCATCAAGGCGAAACCCGACTTTTTAAGACGCTGATTGCAGTAATCTGAATATCAGAAGTGGAAACGTTGACCCCCCAGATCTTGGTCTGCAATTGTTTGTTAATCCCCTTTTTATCCCTTACTTCCATGGTGGCAAGTTCTGCAATTACCCTTTCCACCTTTTCCTGCAGCAAACCTTTGGAACGACTGAAATCCTCGATCGCTGCCCGGTCTTCCATCCTTTTAACAAGTGGTCTTAATGCTTCTGTCAAGGCTATTCCACAAGGTGTATCTACATTGGAGCCTTTGGCAAAAATAGCTCCGCCCTGAGTTTCCACGAGTGTTGTGACGACCTGGTTTACAAAAAAGCAAGTGTATTTGGAAGCCACCTCATTCAAGACTTCAACCGCATTGGTCGATTCATTGTCGTACCAGGTTTGGTAAAGGGCTGAAGTAGTGTCCTTCAACGCTACAAAATCGTGGTAGTAAAGATTTTTGAGATAGGGATGATGTTTTTGATATTCATCCTCCAACTGACCTTTTAATCGTTCATCAAGCCCCATGCGGTTGGCTACATGCCGGAGGATTGACATATTGAGATTGTAGACCAGTCTGTCAAATTCTTTTTTGTTTCGTTGAGGGTTCTCAAGAACCGCCATAGCTTCTTCCGGGTCCACATCCGCCTTAAAGTCGGCAGGCAGATAATTGATGGTCATTTCTTCGGGGATATTCTGGTAGCCCGATAGTTTTCCGGAATAATTCTTATATATGAGGATTCCGCCCAGGGTAAGCGCCAAAACCACGACGAGTAAACGTCCTATATTTTTGGCCCGGGATGAAGTATCAATTTCAGGAGACATATCTGATTTTTTACAAAATTAACGTTTTTGACAGAGAAATGATCAAACATCCTTTAAAGCAGACATTGATAGTTTGAAGTTCTTGTCTGTTATTTGGGACTGTCAACACAGGAGCAAGTAACAATAATTAGGACGAATATGGTAATTATTGGGATGAGTTTTAGAAAGTGGTCTATTTTAGCAGGCAGGGATAATTTTTGAAAGGATAAAATAAACAGTTTTTTTTACCTTAGCAACAAATTATTTTCATGCTCAATCCTCATTTGACATTAAACTGCGCTGGTCATTTGCTTAGCCTTGAATCTCCTGTAGTTATGGGGATAATCAACGTGACTCCTGACTCCTTTTTCGCTGGGAGTCGCCAACAGGAAGTCAAAGATGTGCTTGTTACCGCCGAACAAATGTTAACAGAAGGCGCTTCAATTCTCGATATAGGAGGTATGTCAACTCGTCCCGGGGCAAAAATTATTTCTGCAGAGGAAGAATTGGAAAGAGTTATTCCGGTTGTGAAAGCTTTAAAACAGGAGTTTCCCGATTCCATCCTTTCCATCGATACGGTCAGGGGAGAGGTTGCCAGACAATGTGCTGATCTTGGGATTGGTTTGATCAATGATGTTTCTGCGGGAAGTATTGATGAAAATATGTATGCGACTGTCGCAGAACTGGGCCTGCCGTATATTATCATGCATATGAAAGGCACTCCTGAAACTATGCAGGCCAATCCAGCCTATGAGCAGGTCGTTGTCGAGGTACTTGATTTTTTTATTTCGGAAATCGGAAAACTCAGGGAATTGGGTGTAAAAGATATTATTTTGGATCCTGGTTTCGGATTTGGAAAACGCCTGGAAGATAATTATGCCCTTTTGAAGGAGCTGCACGTTCTGCAGGTCCCGGGATTGCCCATATTGGTTGGAGTTTCCCGGAAATCTATGATTTATAAAGCATTGGAAATCAACCCTGAAGAAGCTTTAATTGGAACTGCAGCTTTACACATGTATGCCTTAAAAGAAGGAGCAAAGATATTGAGGTGTCATGATGTAAAAGAAGCTGTTCAGGTAATTGATCTTTGGAAAATGTTAGCATAAGTAATTGTTGTGGAAAATCTTACAGATCAAAATATCAAAAAGGCGGTGCTCAGTTTTCTGAAGACTCACTATAAGCACAGGGCTCGTGCCGGGGAGACTACTGCCAGAATTGATATGGAAGGAGAGGGAGGCATTATTGCTGACGGCTACCTGAAGTTCTCCACTTCTGATGAAAAGTCTTTTTTGGCCACCTTTGAAGCAACATCCTTTGAATCTAAAAATGAATTATTTTTCACTCCCGAGAATCACAAGTTATTCTGGGACAGCCTGGCATGGGCTTTTCTGCTAACAACATCCTTCTTGGTGGGGTTACATATATTTGGATACTTTACCGTACAGGTTTTAGGGCTCCTTCCTTCGCTTTTGGTGGGTTTGGCCATTTTGATTGTCTGTTTTCAAGGGTATAAGTATTTATTCAAAACCATAAGCATTAGCCGATACAGATATATTTATGCTATTGAACAGTTTAAACGATATTTTGCAGACGAACAATGGATCGCTTTTGGGGAGGATGTTTTTCCTAATCAGGACGACAAATATTATAAAGAATTAAAACGGCAATGTTTGCTGCTGGGTATCGGATTGATAATTGTGAACCGCAATCTCACCTGTCGCTTTGTTGCGACGCCTTCCATTAAGAATGTCACCATGAAAAAGCGAGCTGCAATTCGCTTTAGCAGAAGAACTAATGTGGAAGAAAGCACCACAGGTAATTTTTTGAATTCATTCAGAGGGACCTTGTTGTATTGGATGACTCCCAATAGAACTGTTGACTTGTTAAGATTTAAAAAAATACCTTTTCATCAATTTGTCATCGTATTAATATGTGTGATTCTTACCGGAACCATAGTGGTCTTTCAATGGTATAACGGCCCCATTAAGGTTATTTCAGATGCAGCTGCCTATAATCAAGAACTGGCTAATAAAGCTAAAAATGCCAGGTTTGAAACTTCTTACTACATTATTGATACACCTACTGAGCCAGGAGAATTTGAACTTCAGGAGGAAGAAAGTGAGCAGGAGATTGAAAAGTTGTTAAGGAATCAAAGATCTACGGATATCATTGTGTCGGATGCCAGAAAGGAAGCCTTGATATATTATGATTGTGCCCGCTTCTCCAATTATACAGGTAAATATTATATCGTCCAGGATACCATATTATTTTCCTTTGAAGAAACGGTTAAGCGTATTCGAAAAATGAAACAATACGGTATGGATGCAACCGCCATCTGGCGAGGATGTTTCCGTGGGCATGGAACAGGGTATCTGATCTATTTTGACGAGATCTATCAGGATACCAGTGCTACAAGAGCCGAGCTGGAAGCTTCTTATTTAAGGACTTTCTTTAGTTCAGCCACCATTGATTCTCCTGCCAGGGTGACGACTATTGAAATCAAGTCTGGTTTTGACTGATGTACATTTTTACTGAATGTCCAATTAGAGGTGTTCATGAAAATTTATAGTAATAAAATATTCAGGAAAATGTAGTCAGATTGCTAAGCCGACTGGAAGGAGGATTGGTAAGCTGACGGATGACAAAGGAAAAATGCCCTCGAAACCGGCTTAGCAATCCTTTCATTTTTCTATGTAATTTTTTTCCTGAACACCCCTAATGTAGAATTTTAAAATTTAATAAATATTATTGGAGATTTTTATTCTATCTCCATTTCCAGCCACTTCTCAAGTGCATTGACGAGCTTTTCTCTTTCTTCTTTGGTCATATTTCTTATCCGGGCATCACCATGGTGTCTGCCTTCCAGGATAAACCAGTGGGCATCAACGCTCTTCCGTTTCCGGAATTCCGGCAGCTGTCCAGGTATCAGTACCTCCGTAGATGTAAATAAATTCGTCTCCTTTTGTAGTGATCCAGTCAAATGCTTTTTTACTTAAAGTGGCATCATATTCGACCTTGGCGTCTTTGGGATAAAAGGAGGCATGGAACTTCATTGGTTTGGTCTCCAGCAATTTTTTAAAACCTTTGGTCTCATAACCATAATACCCCGTTTCCGTGGCAGATTGGTAATAATGGGGTGCATAATTGGCAATTTCCTGGTCAGAGAAGAATCCGAGTCCCGAAACACTGTTGAGGTGATCGAGCATTTCCTCCAGGGAAGCATCTTCGCCTGGAATATCCTCACATTTTTGACCGAATTGCCAGAAGCTGAAGGAATACTCCAATACAGCATATTCAAACGCTGTTTCATACCCAAGGTAATCGAAAGTGTGGTTCTGGGCTTTTTCATACCAGTACAACCTTGGCAGGCACTCTTTCCTGGCTTTAAGTATTCTGGTTTGAAAATCCTTTATTTTTTCCCGACATTCATCAGTTCCTACCGAAGCCAGAAAATCATAGATCCTGGTATCCTCCAATGCAGTATCCAATGGCGCTACATAGGGCACGGAAACATCCACATCATCCGGAAAAAAATAGCGATAATAAATAGTGGTCATTCCGCCCTTACTAATACCTGTGCTCACCCATTTTTTGGAATAAATATTATCGAACAAGGTGCGGACCCTGTGGAGATCAGCAGTAGCTTGTTCCATATTCAGATATTGCCAGTCTTTAGGTTCGGGAACTGATTCCGCGAAGAAGCGATGTTCTACCCGTATTTGATTGGCCTTCAGTAATTCTGATAATTCGTATAGTCGGTTACTGGGAGCCTGATATCCGGAAGTTACGATTACGGTTGGGCGCTCATACCCACGGTGATTCAACCAAACCCGCTGGTAGAATGTACCCATTTCAGGATTATTATGGTCGATTGGCTGTTTGACTTTCAAAACATAGGAATCCTGATATCCGGTTCCGGTATTGATCTTTTCAAAAATCACATCGGGTAAATCAAAAAGCTTCATCTCCAGTTCTGTTTGTGCATTCAGACTTATTTGGAAAATCAGCAATGAGAGCGCAATAAGAATATTTCTTGAGTTCATAAGATTGATATTTATTTAAAAGACAGTTTCCGCTTCAAAGCGCAAACTAAGTTCTAAGAAGTCCTTCCATTCATATCCCTTTGGCTGGGGAGCAGGTGGCGATCCGAATACTTCGTTCAACCATAATTGATTGGTTATCTGGAAATAGGTGAGTCTGTCATTTATTCTTGCGGCTGCTATCAGGGTAGGCATTTCTGTGCTAACAGCATCCAGAGGGTGACGGATACTGTTTTGATAGGCAGGCGGAGTTTCTTTGGGGTGGTATTGATCAAAAGTTGAAAAAAGTCCAAAGACACCATTTTTGTAATGGTGACGGTATTCCCGCCACATTTGTTTGGATGATTCAGGGGATAATTCAGCAAGCGAAGCGATGATGGTGGCCAGGTGGGTGCCATGGGGCATTTCTTTACATTTGTCCGTATCGGAAAAGGCGCTGCATGGCAATTTACTATCTGGATAGGTTATTTGCTTAAAAATAAAACTGGACCAATCCCTGGCCGGGCGGTTTGCCGAATGCTCACCGGTAACTATATCCGTTGATTGTAACCCGAAGATCAAAGCTGTATTATCGGCGGTCCAGTAATTTACATCATCACTAAAACTCTGCAGGTTTTTATATCGGGATTTTACGAGATTGCTTGCCAGGTAATTATTCATTCTTTGATGTAGTGGACTAATGGTATCGGTTCCTTTAACAATTTCGTATTGGGCCAGAATATTGTTGATGTAAATGATTTCAAAAACATTGTCTTTCCATAAACGTCTGTTGGAAACAGCGGGATAATGATCATTACTGAGCACAAAGTCTACAATTTTAGAAATTCTCTTGGAACATTCTCCTCTTTGGTCTGAATTTTTCTTGGCATATTGTGCAATACCCGTAGCTGCATGACTCAACCCGATCAATTGATATTTTTGTTGGTTTTCATCTGTTGGAAATTCAAGTTTATTGGTTATCGTATGTCCGATTTCCTGGTAATGCCGGTCTGTAAGCACATCTGATAATTCAAGTAAAAGCAGCCCCAGGACGGATAAAGCCAGGGTGATCCCGGTGATTAAAAATACTCTGGCAGGGATGAGTTGTTTCTTTCTCAGCAAAAAGAAAACGGCAACCAAAAGCATGGCAGGAATAAGCATTACAAGCAGTGCCAGAAAGTTCATAGCAAGATGTTAATTTTATAAGTTACTAAAGTAGTGATAAATGCTGAAAAGGGCTTTTAATTAAAATTGAAATTTTGTGGAATGAAACGACGAATGCACGAATTATGGTTGATTTATTGACAACTCGAAAAAAAAGAAGATTCTGAAAACCGGTTATTTGCAGACGATGAGAAAATGATTACCTGTCTTTTAGAATTGTTTGTTATCAGCTTTACTTACCTGTTTTCTTCCCTTGAAAAAGATCATGTAAACCAACCAACTCATCAGGATCAAAATGGTACTGACTACGATAGGATAGGAGGTGTCCAAAGAAGTAAGCCAACCCGCAATTAATGGCGGTATGGCTGCTCCAACGGATTGCATCGATTGTTTTATCCCAAGAATCTCTCCCTGTCTTTCCTCACTTCCCTGGTCAGAAACTACCGTTGTAAGGTTCGGGCCTGTGATTCCATTGGAAACGGCGATCAGCGGACTGATGATGAAAAACCAAAAACTTTTTGCGGGAAGCAGCAGCAGACCGATGGCTATGGAGAGGGTTAGTATGGTCAAAGTGATCACCTGTGTTGAAGGAACCTTCCCACTCATTTTTCGTACGATCACTGCCTGGGTAAAAATGAGCCACAAACCTACCCAACCATAAAAGAAGCCGATGTCTTTTACGCTATAGTCAAAATCTTCTATCAGATATACTGAAAAGAATTGAGTAAAAAATGCGAATCCTAACCCCAGTAGTAAAACAACCATAAAGATCACCCTGAGGTTCGGCATTTTAAAGGACAAAACCAGATTCTGAACCCCTGAAAAGAAGCTAATTTTCCGCTCGCTTTTTTCTTTGAGTGTTTCCGGGAACAATCGTCTAACAAGAATAATATTGATAAAAGTTAAAATAGCTGTAAACCAAAATGGCGTAGCATAACTAAACCATGGGACGATACTGCTATCACCCAGTACTCCACCAATGGACGGCCCCAAAACGAAACCAACGCCAAATGCTGCACCTACCAGGCCGAAGTTTTTTGCTTTTGTTTCCGGGGTACTGATATCTGCCATAGCTGACATAATGATGGAAATGTTGCCACCCATAAATCCGGGTAACATCCGGCTGAAGAATAAAAGCCAAAGGTTTTGATTGATGATAGCAATAGCGAAAAGGGCGTAGCCAATACAACTACCGATAAGGGAAATATTCAGCATGGGTTTGCGACCATGTCTGTCTGACAGGGCTCCCAAAATCGGCGCTCCAAAAAACTGCATCATAGGATAAGCGGAAATGAGCAGACCGTAAAAAATACTGATGGTGGTATCGCTGACGTCGGGTCCAAAAAAAGAAGCATTGTCAGCAAAAAATAATGCGGGAATAATAGGAATGACAATACCTATTCCGAGCATGTCGATAAGTACGGTAAGGAAGATAACGGAGGTATTGGCCCTTTGATTTTCCATGATTCCGGATTTCACGGCGCAAGATAGGAATATTCTTTACAAAGGAAGCCTCCAGTTAATGGGGGAAATATTGTTTTGCTCTAAATAATAATTGGCTTTTGAGAAATGACGACTCCCGAAATATGCTCCCCTGGCTAAAGGAGAAGGATGTGCAGCCTCGAGGATGAGGTGTTTGTTTCCGTCGATTAATTCTTTTTTCTGTTTGGCAAAATTACCCCAAAGCATAAAAACGAGATTTTCCCGCTCCTCAGACAATTTTCTGATCACAGCGTCGGTAAAGTTTTGCCAACCGGATTTGCGGTGAGATCCTGCTTTTTTGTGTTCTACCGTCAACATGGCGTTGAGTAAAAAAACGCCTTGTTCTGCCCAAAAAGTAAGGTCTCCGTGAACCGCTAACGGTATTTCTAGATCATTGTAAAGTTCTTTGTAAATATTGACCAGCGATGGGGGAGTCCTTACACCTCTTGGAACGGAAAAACTAAGCCCCATTGCTTCACCAGGGTTGTGATAGGGGTCTTGTCCTAAAATGACCACTTTGACTTTTTCGAAAGGAGTTATGTTGAAGGCATTAAAAATCAGTTGTCCCGGAGGATAGATCTTTTTGCCTGATTGCTTTTCAGCTCTTAAAAATTCGGCCATGGATTTGAAATAATCCTTTTCAAATTCCTCGATCAAAACCTGCTTCCAACTTTCCTCGATTTGAACATTACTCATTCTTCCTGTAGTTTTTGTTCCTCAAAAATATCAATATTAACAGATTACAATTCCCTTTTTAAGGCTGAAAAATTAAATCTGTAACCCGCACTCGTAATCATTCTATTTTATCTTCTCAACGCTCATTTCCAATTCAAACTGACCTTCCTTGTTTTGAGCCCTTAGCCAAGAGATTAATGTCAGGGAGAGAATACCTGCGCCGGCAAATCCAAGTACCAATGGAAAGGCGGTGTCTATAATATATCTTCCTATCCAAATCCCCAGCGGAACTGAAATAAGTGTTGAAACAAATCCAACAACCGTGGAACCAAGTCCCGCAATATGACCAAGCGGTTTCATCGCCAATGCGTTGAGATTTCCGAACAGAATACCTGTACTGAATAATAAAATCACCAGCAAACTCATAAAAACCCAGGAAGGAAGGATTTTGCATGGATGTGAAAAAATACAATAAGGTGGAACCACAGGAAATAACGGTAAATGCCATTAAAGCCCAATAAGTCATTTTTTCCATCCCGAAGGTCATGACCAGTTTGCTGTTGACCAGGGAGGCGATACCTATAGAAGCTGCCAGCAATGCAAATATCAAAGGAAACTTGTCCCCCAAACCGTATTGGTATTGAAAAACCTGCTGGGCAGAGCTGAGATAAACGAGAAATGCACCCTGAATAAAACCAATGATCAGGGTGAAAACAAGTGTGGTTCTTGTTTTGAAAATCTCCAAAACGGCTCTGTTGATGGTGAAAACCGAAAACGGTATTTTATTTTCAGGTTTGAGCGTTTCTTCCTGTCTGAAGAAAAACCAAACTAAAATGATCAAAGCCACTGCAATCTGGGTGAGATAAATTGATTTCCATCCTGCAAGATACAACATGCCTTGCCCAATGGCAGGGGCTACTATAGGGACCAGGATAAAAATGACCATAATAAATGACATTACCCTGGCCATTAAATCGCCCACAAATCGGTCTCTTACCATAGCGACGCCTATGGTTCTGGGTGCACCGAGGCCAATTCCCTGAATAAACCTGCTGGCCAGCATCAATTCAAAACTGGCAGCAAAAACCGATAGTACGCTTCCAATAATGAAAATCAAAAATCCAAAATAAACCGCAGGTTTGCGTCCAAGACTATCAGATAGAGGTCCGAAGAAGATCTGGCCAATGGCCAGGCCGAGAAAAACCAGGGAAACGAGTAATTGATTATCGTTGGGATTCTGAACCCCATAGTTGTCCCCAATGATCTTCATCGCCGGGAGAATGGCATCTATGGAAAAGGCACCGAGTGCCATCATAAATGCCATCAGCATGATAAATTCCGCTGAATTCTTGTTTTTTAGCATCAGGGAGAATTTGGTAGGTTTATCCTTAGCCTATTTACGCGTTTAAAAGTCGCTTTAATCCAAGGAAGATATTGCGCTCGAGGATATCAAACTTCCCATCAGAAAGGAACAGGGCTTTTATTTCATTGACCAGGGATTCTTTTCCCTGCTCGGAAGGGAAGTGCTTCTCAACAGCAGCAACAATCTTTTGAACTCTTTCATAGTCTTTATCGGCAGAAAACTCACCTTGCATTTTCTCTAAAACATCTCGGTCGATTTTGGAAAGAATGAAGGCTTTTTCTTCTTCCTGTTCCACATAATCAGCATTCGCACAATACTGAAAAAGATAACCCAGGAATTCGTTTTTCGACCAGTCAGGAGTGGTATTACTCATTTTATTTGTTTTTCAATGTATTCAATATGGAGGGTGTTCAAAAAATCCGCTGCAAGATAGGAAATTGGAGAGATATTCTTTCTGAAAGCTGAGAATCAATGTTTATTTGGTTAACCAATGCCTTGGAAATGACAATAAAAAACCACAACCTGAAAACAAGTTGTGGTTACCGGTCTGTGATCCCGCCAGGACTCGAACCTGGAACCTGCTGCTTAGAAGGCAGCTGCTCTATCCAGTTGAGCTACGAGACCGGATAATATTTCTTTTCATTTGTTGGGTTGTTGGCTTTAGAATCTACCTGGCTTCTCAAGTTAGACAGGCCTGGAACCTTCCCGACTTTTCAAGTCGCGGATGCTCTATCCAGCCTGCCTGCCAGTCTAGGCAGGTTGAGCTACGAGACCGGGTATTTATTTCTAAAGCGGCGCAAAGTTATTCTTTTTTGAAAAAACTTCAAAGCCAACAGGGAAATTATTTTAATTACTTTTTCCCTGAATCAAATAACGGGACAAAATCATGAGTGTTCTGTCCCGTCATTTATATATTCAACACAAGGCTTTTGAAAAAGGTTCAATTTAATTATTTGCCTTGTTTGGTCATCGTCAGATTGATATCAGTGGAGGTTTTCATATCCATTCCCATTACTGACATGTTGAGGTTTTGCTTCATGGTGGAAAGCTGTACCATTCCGTCCAGTCTGTTAATAGTCATTTCACCGTTGAAATCTCCTTTTCCTGACATCATAGCTTCAGGGCTCAAATCGATTGTTCCGTTTACACTAAGAATTACATTGGTAGGAGTGATCTCCTTTACGGTATATTTGAAATTCTGAGTCATAGGGACTTGACCGGCAATTTCACTTGTTGCATCCCAACTGTCACCAACTTTTACCGCATTTTCCGGATAGGTAATAAATGTTGATTCGAGGGACTGATTCATCTGATCGATCTGACCGGCCATGTCGGGGTTGTCTCCAAAGATCTCATCGTAGTTTGGTGCCTCAAGTAATTCACCGCGATTACTCAATTTACTGACCATGCTTTTATCGAGCATTGCCCCCATGGTTTTGTGCATTTCTGCTGAAGTAGGGTCATCCATATTCGGGTTGGACGAGTCATAGCTCATATTCATCATTGGATTATTCATACTCATGCCAATTTTCCTGAGAATATTATCCAGATAGAAGGAGCCATCCTTGTCTACACCGTTTACCTGGAGGTCATTATCCATTGACATAGTCATGGTCATGGCCTGTGGGCCTTCCATCATCATGCTCATTTGCATGGCCATTTTGTATTGGTCACCTTTTGTCGGCTGAAACCTCAAAAGCGCTTCTTTAGTACTGAGTCCACCAGTGGTTTTGCAGGCAGACAAAATAAGGACGATTAACAACACACCCAGTGTTGAATAGCGAAAATTCAGATTCATTTTTTGATATTTTTCGGATAAAAAAATGGTTTAAAATGGTGGGTCAGGTGAGTTTCAGCAAGGAAAGTAAACTTTTCTAAGCTTTACAAATTTACTAAATAAGACATCCTAATGGTAAGTAATTGATATTTTTATGCAAAACAATTTTAAACAAAACACCTTTTCTATGAAATCGCCAATTAACAATTCTATAATTTCTCCACTTCAAATAAGCCTGTTGGCATTTGTTCTTTTATTTTCTTCTCATCTCTTTGGTCAAATTGACATTTCCAAACTGGAGGTCATGAAAGCCCGTTCAATTGGGCCCGCCGGTATGAGTGGTCGTGTTACTGCCATTGATGTGGTAGTTGATCAACCGGATGTAATTTACGCAGGTACTGCCTCCGGAGGACTCTGGAAATCTGAAAGTGGCGGAGTGGAATGGGAGCCAGTATTCGAAAATGAAGCAGTAGCGTCAATTGGTGCTGTGGCTATCCAGCAAAACAATCCGGACGTGATTTGGGCCGGTACTGGAGAAGGTAACCCTCGTAATAGTGTGACAGGAGGGTATGGAATTTATAAAAGCCTTGACGGAGGTAAGAACTGGAAACTAATGGGATTGGAAAAAACCCGTAATATCCATAGAATCATTGTGGACAGGAACGAACCAAATACGGTATTTGTTGGCGCCATTGGATCTTCCTGGGGAGAACATCCTGAACGTGGGGTTTTTAAAACAACTGATGGGGGAGAGACCTGGGAAAAAGTCCTTTTTATTGATGAAAAGACGGGTTGTGCCGATCTGGTTGTGGATCCCTCTAATCCAAACAAACTCATTGCGGCTATGTGGGAGCATAGACGAAAGCCATGGACTTTTACTTCCGGCGGTCCCGGATCGGGCTTGTATGTAACCCTGGATGGGGGAAAAACCTGGGAAGAAAGAACTGATGAAGATGGATTGCCCAAAGGGGATCTTGGACGAATCGGCCTGGCGATTGCCCCTTCGGATCCGAATATCGTTTATGCACTTGTCGAATCTAAAAAGAATGCTTTGTATAAATCCGAAGATGGTGGTGTGAATTGGACGAAAGTAAACGATAAAAGAGGAATTGGTAACCGGCCTTTTTATTACTCTGATATTTTTGTTGATCCCTCTAATGAAAATCGAATCTACTCGGTTTTCACTTATGTCAATGTAAGCGAAGATGGCGGACGTTCTTTTGAACAATTGATGCCGGCGTATAATACTACAAAAGGTGTACACCCTGACCACCATGCCTGGTGGATTCATCCCCATGACCCGGATTTTATGATCGATGGTAATGATGGCGGATTGAATATTACCCGGGATCGTGGCAAGACCTGGAGGTTTGTTGAGAATCTGCCGGTGGCCCAGTTTTACCATATTAATGTAGATATGGAATATCCTTATAATGTTTATGGAGGCATGCAGGATAACGGTTCCTGGGCAGGTCCTGCCTATGTGCTCAAAGATCAGGGTATCAGGAATGCCTACTGGCAGGAGTTGATGTTTGGAGATGGCTTTGACGTTATTCCTGATCCCAAAGACTCCAGATACGGTTATGCCATGTCGCAACAAGGATTCATCGGGAGGTATGACCTCAAAACAGGTAATGCCAGGATGATTCGGCCTACCCATCCTGATCCGGATGTACAGTTGAGGTTTAACTGGAATAGTGCGCTGGCTATGGATCCTTTTGATCAGACTACCATTTATTTCGGGAGCCAGTTTGTGCACAAATCAGATGATCAGGGATTTACCTGGGATATAATTTCTCCTGACCTGACGACCAATGATCCGGAAAAGCTTAAACAATATGAAAGTGGTGGTTTGACCCTGGATGATTCCGGAGCTGAAAATTACTGTACCATTCTTGCCATTGAACCAAGTTCGCTGGAAAAAGATCTGATCTGGGTAGGTACGGATGATGGGCGGGTCCACCTGACAAAAGATGGAGGAACCACATGGGAGGATGTTTCTCCTCATGATTTTGGAATGCCTGAAGGAGGCTGGGTGCCCCAGATTCGTGCTTCAAAATTCAAGAAAGGAGAAGCGTATGTGATAGTCAATAACTACCGAAATTTTGACTTCAAACCATATTTGTACAGGACGAAGGACTTTGGTCAAAGCTGGGAAAGCCTGGTAGGGGAAAAGGATATTCCCGGGTATACGCTTTGTCTCGTTCAGGACCTGGAAGAACCGAACTTATTATTTTTAGGCACTGAATATGGTTTGTATTTCAGTATCGATGAAGGCAAAAAGTGGACAAAATGGACACATGGTTTCCCGACAGTTTCCACAATGGACCTGGCCATTCATCCTAGAGAACATGATTTGGTAATTGGAACCTTTGGAAGGGCAGCCTATGTCCTTGATGATATTCGTCCTCTCAGAGCATTGGCAAATCGGGGGACTGAAATGCTGGAAGAGCAACTGGTTTTATTTGATCCCCCTGCCGCATTCATAAATCAATATCAGCAACCCTCAGGTACTCGTTTTGGGGCCAATGCCATATTCAATGGTGAAAATCGACAGGGAGGAGCCAATATTTCTTTTTTGATTAACAAACCTGAGCAAAAGGGCAAGAAAAAAGAAGACCAATCTGAAGCTATATCCCTTGATTCCATTAAATTACAAGTATTTAATGCTGAAGGTGTATTGATCAGAACACTCACCAGAAAGACTCCGGAAAAAAACGGTCTCCATAAAATTCAATGGTATCTAAATGAAAAAGGAGTAGCAAGGCCGTCGAGGAACAACCGTAGCCGCAGAGGTGGGGAACCAGGCGGAGTTACTGTCCTTCCCGGGAAATATATGCTGAAAATTACTTTTGGTGATCAAGTGGATTCAACTTTCATTGATGTTGCATATGATCCAAGGGTGGTAATGGATCATGCTGTATTAAAGGCAAAGTATGACATGTTAAAGGAACTTGAGGGTGTCACTGAGGTAGCGGCAAATGCTGCCAATGAATTAAAATCTGCTCTAAAAATTCTAAACGATTATAAGGAAAGGATTGAGTCAGAGCAGGATAAAGAAGCTTATGAGGATTTATTAAAAAAGCATAAGGCGTTGAAGGATACCATTAATGTTTTTTTGGATGAAATGTTCGGAAAGGAGATTAAAAAGCAAGGTTTCGCCAGGCAGGAAACTCCAAGTACCCTGTCATACCTTTATACTGCTTCCAGATATGTGAGGTCTTTGGAACAGAAACCTGGTCCAACACAGGATATTTTAATTAAAAATGCAAAGGATAAGCTTTCTGTGCTTTTGGAAAAGATCAATGGATTTTACGCAAAAGAGTGGCCGGAGTATCAAAAAGAGGTTGAAGCCCTGAAGTTAAGTCCTTTTAAATCTTTTGAGCCATTTGAAATAGATTAAAACCATGCTCAAAAAAAAATGCGATTTGCAAGGTCATTTTGCAAATCGCATTTTTTAGGCTTAATGATTTAATTACTCCCAAAGAATATTTCTTTTGTTTCGGATATATCGCTTGACATTCAGCCAAAATGCAAGGAACAGGTAAATAACTACAGGTGATCCAAGCGTCAGGAAAGAAATATAAATGAAATACAATCTTACCCTGGTTGTAGCTACTCCGATCTTATGACCAAGATAATCACAAACTCCAAACGCGGAACGTTCGAGTAATTCTTTCATGTTTTCAAGCTGGGTTGGCATTTTCATGTTTGAGCTCATTTACTTAAAATTACAAAAAAAAGGGCTCTTATGTTTAAATAAAAGCCATTTTTTGTACAATTTATTGTGCTTCAACGTGATATTAATCCAAGTTTTGAACTTGTAAACTGAAACAAGCAATCAGCAACTTAATTAATTCGCATTACCCATTTCTGCACTGGCAACCACCTGATTATCAATGTTCAAAACTTCAGAATGTACCAATTTGGTTTTGCCGTTGTAGGTAATGAATAAGCGCAGGTTAAAATCACCTGAACGCTTGTAAGTATGTTGTTGATTTTTACTTTTCAGATGTTTCTTTTTTCCGTCGCCGAAGTCAATCAGATAATTAGCATTACTATTGAAGCTGTTTATTTCAAATTGCATGCTTGCTCCGGCTTCTTTAATTCCTCTGACCTTTAAAAAGGAATTCCAGTTTTCTTCTGCGTTTTTTATGTCGTTATCAGCGTTGGAAACGGCCACAACTTTTTCCGTTCCACTTGAATTATCAGTGATATCAATGGAAGTAAAGCTAAACGCCATGCCTATACCCCCGACAATTATCATGATTAATAAAAATGTATTTTCGATTAAGTGTTTCATTGTAAAAATAGTGTTTCATAATGTGAATAGTGTTTTTCTCGCTCTTACAGTTGTTTAGGTCGTGACATAGTACGGGCCTTACAGTCAGAGACTGTTGTTCAGCACATACATTTGTAAAGGTCAAAGGATTACCAGGGATACATGATGTTGTATCCTAATGTTTAATGCAATACCATTGACAGAAAACCTCAGGCTCAAAGGTTATGCCTTATGACAAAACCTTTTCAAGCAACCAGACTTATTCTAAGCTGATTTATCCGTCGCCATGTCCGAGCCTGTTTCCAAATCCCAGGGAGGGAAGAAGCGAAATGATTTGTAAAAATTTTTCATAGTGTTTCAAATTTTAGTGTACTATTAGTGTTTTTCTTTTTTTTGGTATGGAAATAACAATCTCAAAGTAGGGCAGGAGCCTGCACCTAAGATATGACTGCTGAAATTGCAGCCAAGTGATAACCTCGATTGTGTTGTAGAATAGCGTTTAAGTGCGGCTGGCGCACAAAACAGTTAATGGGAAGAAAAAGAGTAAGTGATGTGTTCGTATTAAAACTTTTACAAATATGTGTTTATATTTTAAAATTTCATAATATATCAACACTTTTTTTTCTCTTTCCATCTTTTTTGCTCTCACTTATTTAATAAGCAAAATGCGTGCCAAACTTATAATCAGCGTGTAATGGATGTTTAAAAAAAATAATATCAATAGCAGTTCCGGGAAAAGATTTTGTGTTAAGTGTTTGATTTACAGTGAATTGATTAAAGTGTTGGATTGGAAATTTTTTATACAAAAAAAATCCTGCCTCAAACATGCAGTATGTTTGGGCAGGATGCGGAAAAAATCAAAATATATTTCTACTAATCCAAATTTGTAATCAATTCACTTACAGACGGGTAGGCTAGAGGAGTCTTTTTTAGGTCCTCGTAGGAGATATTATTATTCATGGCCACTTGAATTAAGGCCATCAGGTCCGGCATATGGTCTCCGAACCCTGCAGCTCCCAATATCAGTCCGGATTTCTTGTCAAGGCAAATTTTCAGAAAACCTGCAGTTTGGTTCCTGATATTGGTTTTTAATAATTCGCTGTACTCTTTTTTGATCATTATGGCCACTGAATCATCTTTGACCATCTGTCCAATCTGAGCAACGGCAGGGTTGGTATAAACGGCTTCAATGAAATTAGCTGGATAAAGAATGGTTTCCCCGCCTTTAACCATATGTTCAACGGCAATTCGTGCCTGCATGGTAGCTCTGTTGGCTGTCATCGGAGTTCCGGTCACATCACCAATCGCGTATATGCCTTCAATACTTGTTTGACCAAATTCATCGATATGAACACTACCATCCTGGTTGAGCGCCAACTGATCCGTCAGACTTCCTAGAAACGAAAGGTCTGCATTTCGACCTATGGCGATAAAACCATATTCACTCTCAAAATGCCGGCCATCAATTGTGGTGGTTTTAACAACCTGACCTTCCTGTTCCATCTTGGACACTTTGGTTCCGCTAACGATTTTTATGGGGAAATTGGCTGTTAGATAATTTTCAAAAAGATGGCTAACTTCTTCATCAAGCCTGGGCAGGAGCTGTTCACCATTTTGTATGATTGTAACTTTTGTTCCAAGTGCTGCGAAGGCATATGCATATTCCGTTCCGGTTACTCCGCCGCCTGCCATAACCAGGCTATCTGGAATTTTTACCACTGCCGGAGCAATTTTAGGAGCGATGATGTGATCTTTATTCGGCTTAATATCAGGGGTGAATCTTGGACCGGAGCCGGTTGCAACAATGATGTTCCTAGCCTTCAACTCCTCATGACTTCCATTGTTTAATTCTATAATAATGGATTGAGCGTCTTTAATGCTGGCTGTTCCAAAGAATATTTTAACGCCTGCCTTATTGAGTTTTTGCATATAGCGTTCAGAAGTTGAACTGCTTTGCTCTCTGACTTTTTTTCTCAGTTGATCAAGATCCAATTGCAATCCTTGTTCGACTGATTTGAAACCAAAGTCTTCCACCGAGGAGATTGATCTTGCTTTTTCAGCGCTTGCTAACCAAACTTTGGAAGGGACCAGGCTTCCCCAGGTTGCTCTTCCGCCTATTTTAGTAGCTGAAATCAGCGCCACTGACAGATTCATGCCGGAAGCATATAATGCCGCTTCTATGCCTCCGGGGCCAGCGCCGACTACAATAAGGTCGAAGTTGTTGTTGTCCATATTAATGAGGTAATTTGTCTCTTACCAAGGCATATAAATATGTTCCTAGCGCTGCACAGATGATCACAATGATAAATATCCAATATCCATGACCGAGTAAAACGTAAGTAGGTCCAGGACAAGCTACAAGTGCCCAGCCCAGCCCGAAAATAGTTCCCGCTAAAAGGTGTCTGGGTATGTAGAATTGCTTGGGAACGTAGGTTACATATTCGCCATCGAGTGTTTTTATTTTGAATCTTTTCATGGCCCACATAAAAATGATCCCAAAGATCACTGCTGTGCCAATGATACCATACATGTGGATGCTTTCAAACCTGAACATCTCATGGGTACGGTACCATGAAATGGCTTCAGATTTTGACATGACGATTCCAAATATTATTCCTATGATGAAAAATCTAATAAGTTTCATAATTCAATTGTTGAAGGGTTTGTGATTAGCCGAGAATAAAAGGCAGGATCAAATGAGTCATAATAAGCCCTCCGATGAAGAAGCCTATTACCGTAAATAGCGATGGTTTTTGTAAATGAGACAAGCCTGTGATGGCATGCCCGGATGTACAGCCTTCGCCATATCGGGCACCAAAACCAACGAGGAGACCACCAATAATGGCCAGGAATATTCCTTTAGGGTTAGAGAAATTATATATATCCTCAGGAATAAAACCAGTCCCTTCAGAAACATCCTTAGGGTAGGCCATGTTAAAGTCATTGGCAAGGTGAGTAATAGTAGCCTGACTTATATCGACCGGCTCAGGGCTTCCCATTAATTGGCTTCCAATGATTCCTCCGACTAGGGCTCCTATGACGAAAGCAATCCTCCAATACTCCTCTTTGAGATTCAAATCGAAGAATGGCAGCCGTTTTCCGGCACCGGCCAGAGAACATAAAACCTTATAGGATGAAGAAACTCCAAAACTTTTTCCCGCCCAGGTTGAGATCAGAAGGATCAAGGCAATGACAAAACCCGAAAAAGCCCAATGCCATGGCTGCCTTAACAGGTCTAAAATGGTTAGTGTAAAGTGGTCCATTGATTAGTTTGTTAGTGAATGTTCGATTAATAAAAAGGTCCGGCAGAATGTGAACTTACATTTTTGAATTTATTTGTTTGGGCAAAATATTCAGAGTAAGTTCAATTCGTTGCCAGACACAGTTATCCAAATTATCTTATTTCATTCAGTCAATCTGAAAATAAGGGTTATAGTTTTCCGGTCAAGACTTCATTTATGACGTTTTCAAGAGCTATGGCAGATTGCATTCCGGCCTGGTGCCATTTTTTTTCTCCATTTTGGAAGACCATAAAAGTAGGCACTCCGCGCACGCCCATGTCCGCAGCCAAGGTAGCATTTTTGTCAACATCAATCTTGATGATTTTTGCTTTATCGCCAATTGACTTGGCTACATCTTTGAGAATAGGATTCATTGCCTGGCACGGTCCACACCACACAGCAGAGAAATCAATCAGCACAGGTTTCTCACTATTAATTAATTGTTGAAAAGAAACTTTCTTTGCCATTTTATCAATTTTCATGGTTTATCAATTGCAAAGTTAACATTAGGCCATTAAGAGATTTGTGATTGCTATCACAAACCATTTTGAATTTTGCAGGATTGATTTTCATTTATTTCCTTCAAATATCACTTTTTGCCAATCGAAAACTAACTTTGCATTTTTAGATGTCTTATGAACGTAAATCAGATGAATAGAGTTGAGCACTTATTTGCAAAAAAAAGAGAAAATATCTTAAATGTCTACTTTACGGCAGGTTTTCCCGTGTTAGACAGCACTGTCGATATAATAAAAGCCCTTGATCAGGCTGGTGTAGACTTAATTGAAGTCGGAATGCCTTATTCCGATCCTCTGGCAGATGGTCCTACCATTCAAAACAGTAGTCAGGTGGCGCTGAAGAATGGCATGACCTTACCTTTGTTATTCGAACAAATCAAGGAAGCCAGAGCATTGACAGAGGTTCCGTTAATAATGATGGGCTATTTTAATCAGGTAATGCAGTATGGAGAGGAGGCTTTTGTCAAAAAATGTGTAGAAGTAGGCGTGGATGCCCTCATCCTGCCAGATCTTCCTTTGCAGGAATACGAAGAAACATACAAGCACCTGTTTGAGCAATATGGCCTTGGGATAAGCTTTTTGATGACTCCCCAAACCAGTGAAGAAAGGATCCGAAAAATTGATGAATTGTCCAGAGGGTTTATTTACATGGTGTCCAGTGCTTCTATCACAGGGGCCAAAAGTGGCATTTCAGATAAACAAATAGCCTATTTCGAGCGAACTGCTAATTTGAAACTCCATAATCCAAGATTGATAGGATTTGGTATTTCGGACCATGATACGTTCAGCACAGCCTGTAAATATGCCAACGGAGCCATAATAGGATCAGCTTTTATCAAGGCATTGGACCAAAACGGAAATATTGACAAAACAGTCAATACGTTCATTAATGGAGTTTTAGGGAAATAATGATTTCAGGTGAGATATTTATTTTTGTAATTTATCAGGAGAACAATGGATGAGAAGAAAATGGAAGAATCACAAGAAGAGTTTTATGAGATCCAGGAAATAGCCGTGGATCCCAAGCAATCTCCGCTGCGTATTGATAAGTTTTTGATCGATCGCTTACCTAAGGTTTCCAGGGCGAAGATTCAAAATGCTATCAGGGCTGGGTCAATCACTGTGAATGAAAAAGAGATAAAACCTAACTTCAAGGTTAAACCCGGTCATGAAATCAGGATTATCTTTCCGAAATCATTTGGTGGGGAGCAGGTACTTATCCCGGAGGATATTCCCCTGGACATCAGATATGAAGATGACGATATACTAATTGTTCACAAACCTCCCGGGATGGTGGTTCATCCTGGCATCGGAAACCGTACCGGAACCCTGGTAAACGCCCTTGCCTGGCATTTTAAGGATCTACCGGTGATGGAAGGAAATAGCGTAGACAGGGTAGGATTGGTCCACCGAATAGATAAAGACACTTCGGGACTTCTCGTAATTGCCAAGACAGATTATGCCATGACCCACCTGGCGAAGCAATTTTTCGATCATACCATTGACAGAACTTACCTTGCACTGGCCTGGGGAGATGTCGAACCGGAAGAAGGAACAGTTACCGGAAATATCGGCAGGCATCCTACAAACCGGAAAGTTCAGACCGTATTTCCGGAAGGTGAAGCCGGGAAACACGCAGTTACGCATTATAAGGTTATCCGAAATTTATATTACGTAACGTTGCTGGAATGTAAACTTGAAACAGGTAGAACACACCAGATTCGTGTGCATATGAAATACATCGGTCATCCGTTGTTTAATGATGCAGCATATGGTGGGGATAACATCATTAAAGGCACCGTTTTCAGTAAATACAAAACTTTTGTTCAGAATACCTTTAAAGTAATTCCAAGACAGGCGCTTCATGCAAGGTCACTGGGTTTTGTTCACCCAATCACTAAAGAATACATGTATTTTGAAGCCGAATTACCTGATGATTTTCAGGGAGCCCTGGATCGTTGGGAAAGATATCTCGATGGGAGAAAAGCAGCTTTAAACCCCGGAGACATTTAAAAAATCGACATGACCCTTTCCGAAAGAATTGCTGTCTTACATAAACTGGGGGAGCACTTAAGTGGTCCTGATGACTACCTGGAAGCTGTAATGGCCAGGGCTAAGTACCACAATGCGTGGTTCACTATTGAAAATCAGCAAGCAGCAATAAGTGCGATCAAAAACCAATTCCTAAAGGAGGGTAAATTAAAAGCCTGGACAGCAAATTACACTTTTGGGAATGAGAAATCTCAGAAGGTAATAGGCGTAGTTCTGACAGGCAATTTGCCCCTGGAAGGATTCCATGATGTGTTGGCTGTTTTTATTTCAGGGCATAAGGCCATCATCAAACTATCAGAAAAGGATAAGTACCTGTTGCCATACCTGGTAAAACTACTGGAAAGGTTTGATAAAAGGACTACTCAATATTTTGAGATATCTGAAAACCTGTCTGGTTTCGAAGCTATTATTGCTACAGGCGGTAACAATTCTGCGAAGTATTTTGAAGCCTATTTTGGGCAATATCCTAACATTATTCGAAAAAACAGGTTTGGAATAGCTGTATTGACTGGCACAGAAACAGTGAAGGAGCTTCATGAACTTGGAAAGGATGTCTTTAGGTATTATGGATTAGGGAACAGAAATGTTTCCAAGATCTATGTGCCCAAAGGTTATGATTTTAATCCTTTGTTGGAAGCATTGCATGAATATAGACAAGTGGTCTTGAATACTAAATATAAAAACAACTTTGACCATAACTACTCGATTTTGATCCTCAACAAGGAACCCTATCTGGCTAACGGCTGTATCATTCTCAAAGAAAATGGTTCACTGCAATCGCCCATTGGTTGCCTTCACTATAGCTTTTACGACTCAAAGGACTCACTGGCTTCAGAATTAGCGTCAAAATCCAATGAGATCCAGTGTGTCGTAAGTAAGGAAGAAATTCCAGGAATCAATGCAATCCCTTTTGGTCAGGCTCAGGAGCCAGGCCTATTGGATTATTCAGATGGAGTAGACACCTTAAATTTTCTTACTAATTTACAATAGAGAGTGTTTTCCTTGTTCGTACACACCGAATTCATTCCACCTGTACAGATAAATTTATCCCAAAAAAATCCCACTTGAAAACGGTGCAAAAAAGGAAATTGGTAACAGGTCATTGAGCCTGCCTATGCAGTCAGGCAGGCACAACGTGATCGGTGAGCTGTTTCTGGGGTAGCAAAAAAGGAATTTTTTCCGGAAAACCAGCTCACCGATCAATTCACGTTGTTCACTGCTCAGCGATCTTGATCGTTTTTTTTTGTTAATTAATCCTGTAGAACGGTTTTCTGTACAGGTAGAATTCATTCGGTGCAACGAGCCGAATAAATTCGGCGAGTACGATTTAAAATCTAAATATTCCGATTAAAAAACGTCCCCAAGAACCTACCTACATACAAGCTACTATAGATTTTTGACCTTATCAAACTCCTTCTTTGTTAACCTGTATTGCTTTACACTGCGATATTCTTTCCCTTTTTTATAGTGATCGATTAGTTCTCCTTCCAGGATCATGCCGTTTTTGATCATTACTTTTCCGGAAGCGGGGTTTCCAATCAGATGCCTGGCGTATATCTTATGAAGTTTTACTTTGTGGAAACCGTAATCCAGAATAAGCCCAAGGGCTTCGGTACAATATCCATTTCTCCAGAACGGATGGGCAATCCAGTAACCAACCTCCGCATTTTCATGATTATGATTGATATGTAACCCTATACCGCCAATGAATTCATCCGTATCTTGTAAAAACACACCGAAAACATGTTGATGGCCATGTTTGAATCCCTGGTGAGCCATATTCAACCAGTAAATAGCATCTTTTTCCGCATAGGGATGAGGTAGATTTAAGGTCGTTTTAGCAATTTTTGGATTACCAGCATATTCAACGATCCTGGGAATATCACTTGCTCTTAATTCTCCAAGTCTTAATCTGTTGCTTTTCAGGTTGGGAAATGCTTTTGCCATTTGATTAGAATTTTTGAACAAAACTTCAGTTTTGCAGGAATAGTTCCCGATAAAATGGCTTTTGGTTTTATTTTTTCCTTTTAGCTGTAATTTGGACCAAACTGAGTATCTTCATTTTTTGAAAATCAAAAGATAACAATATGAATCTCCAACCATTTCACCTGGCAGTTCCGGTTCGGGATCTGGAAGAGTCCAGAAAATTTTATGGCGAACTTTTAGGATGTGAAGAAGGACGAAGTTCGGATAGCTGGATCGACTTTAATTTTTACGGCCATCAATTTGTGGTTCACCTGAACAAAGCCCTTGGAAAGCACGGTTCTAATGCGAATATTGAAAATCCTGTGGATGGCCATGGAGTTCCTGTTCCTCATTTTGGAATAGTTCTCTCCGTGGAAGATTGGAACCAATTAGCTGAATCTCTAAAAGGAAAAGTGGATTTTGTCATTGAGCCTTACATAAGATTTAAAGGCCAGGTAGGTGAACAGTCAACCATGTTTTTCTATGATCCTTCCGGGAATGCTTTGGAGTTTAAGGCTTTTAAGAATATTGATCAGCTATTTGCAAAGTAAGAAAATAAATTTCAAGGTGAAGGGGTAATGTTGAATGCTTCAAATTTTGATAAAGCCCTTCTCCTAATAGGAAAAGGGCTTTATCAAAAGTAACTATATTTTACCTCAGCCTTAGCCTACTCCTTAGCCTTATTTATTGAGCGTTTTGATAGTACAGCCAATAGCTCTGGTAAAATCAGGATTTGGCTTTTCTCCTTTCTCTATAGCTGCAATGGCATTGGCAACATAACGCTCCTTCACATTTTCTGAATCACGCGCATTATCATCGATCGCACCGATGTAATGTACTTTTCTTTTGTTATCCAAAAGGAAAACGTGAGGTGTTCTGGAAGCACCGAAAGCAGGATAAACTTTCTGGCCATCATCAAAAAGGTATTCAAACGGGAATGCTTTTTCCTTTGCTCTTACTTTCATGTCCTCAAGACTATCACCCTCTTTCGCTGCAGGATCATTAGGATTTATAGCCACAACCGGCCATCCTTTAGGAGCAAATTCATTGTGTAATGCAATGAGCCTGTCTTCATACATAACAGAGTAAGGACAAGTATTGCAGGTGAAGGTTACGATCCAGCCATTGATATCGTCACTTTCTTCAAAACTGAAGTAGTCTCCATCAACTCCAATGAGTTTGATCTGAGGTGCGATATCTCCAACATTTAAAGCTTCTCCTACTGGGGTGGAAAAAGACATCCACAAAACGGAGATCATAAAAAGACCGAGCAATGCAGGTAATTTCTTCATTTTTTTAAGGATTTATAAACTGTTCAACAATAGTATTTAAAGCCTCGAAATCGTGAAATTCCTTGGCGGTAAAAATGCTTTTTTCTTGTTTGTAAACAAGGGTCACCGGTATAGCTCCATCCCAGGATTCATCAACCTTTGGAATCCAGTCATTATATGCGCCATCTGTTAATACGACTACATCAGATTGTAATTGATGTTTTTCAATAAAAGGAATGAGCTTGGTTTTTATTTGCCGTGGGAAATCAAGGCTGATGAGGATAATTTTGATCTTTTGACCATCGTAGGTTTCATGTAATTGCTCAAAATAGGGGAGTTCCTTTACACAAGGTCCGCACCAGGTAGCCCAAAAATTAATTACGTAGGTAGTATCATTGTTAAATTGAAACAAATACTCCAGATCAGTAAAATTATCGTAGACGGGCAGGTCTGAAGCTTGCCCGACCGGTTGATTTTCCTGGGCCGATAAAACAGTGGAAAGCGCTAGCGAAAGCAAAAAGACTAAACAGATCAGTTTTTTCATACAGTGGTTTTCAGCATGTAATTTACCGTATACCTAAAGGAAACCCAATAAATATTAAAAAGTTTTCTGAAACAGACAACTCTTTGGAGAATTGGATGCGTGATTACACAGAAAGAGCTGTTAAAACCATATGGGAGAATAATTCGAAAAGTAAGTTTATGAAAAAACCTCCGAGGTTTTGTTTGTCAGAAATTAATAGTTAGGTGGATTATTGTCCGAAAACAAAAACAGAAACATCCGAGGTTTTTAAAAAGTCTGAAGTTTTGTCCGGATTACACATTAAACCTGAAATGCATGACATCCCCATCCTGGACTACGTATTCTTTTCCTTCGATGTGGAGTTTTCCGGCTTCTTTTACGGAAGCCTCTGAACCGTAATTCACATAGTCGTCGTAATGAATGACTTCAGCCCGGATAAATCCTTTTTCAAAATCTGTATGGATCACTCCTGCTGCTCTCGGGGCTTTGTCGCCCACGTGTACAGTCCAGGCCCGGACTTCCTTTTCGCCGGCTGTGAAGTAGGTGATAAGGTGCAGTAATTTGTAACTGGCCATGATGAGTTTGTTAACTCCCGGCTCATGAAGTCCCATCTCTTCCAGGAATTCCAATCTTTCCTCTTTGGAATCCAATTGTGCGATCTCTGCTTCCATTTCGGCACTAATGTAGATCACTTCTGCATCTTCATTGGCTACAGCTGCTTCAAGTTTTTTGGTATATTCATTGCCATCAACTACAGAATCTTCATCAACGTTGCAAACGTAGAGGATAGGTTTTGCTGTCAGGAGCATCATTTCTTTGAAGAGGTCAATTTCATCATCTTCCAGTTCCAGCTCCCGGGCTGGACGCTCACCTTCAAGGTGGTTGAGGATCTTTTCACCTATAGCCAGTTGTTGAAGCGCGGCTTTATCTGCTCCTTTAGCAGCTTTGCGCAATTTGTCGACCCTCTTCTCAGCAGTCTCGATATCCTTTAACAACAATTCCATATCGATGACCTCTTTATCTGTCACCGGATCAACAGCTCCATCAACATGAACTACATTATCGTTATCAAAACAGCGGACAACGTGAATAATGGCATCCACTTCACGGATATTCGATAAAAACTGATTCCCCAAACCTTCCCCCTGGCTTGCGCCTTTGATCAATCCGGCAATATCAAGGATCTCAATGGTGGTAGGAATGACTTTTTGCGGATTAACCAGGGAAGCGAGTTTATCCAACCGGCTGTCAGGGACAGTGATTATTCCAACGTTAGGATCCTTTGTTGCAAAAGGATAATTAGCAGCCAAAGCCTTGGCAGAAGTAAGTGCATTAAATAAAGTGGATTTACCTACATTAGGAAGACCTACGATACCACATTTAAGAGCCATGATTGAATAATTTTAGTTTCGATTACCAAAAGCGGCGCAAAGATAGATTTTTTATTAATACCGAGTAGAATAATTAAATCAATTCATCAAACGATAGAATTACCAGAGAGTATCCTTTTTACTTTTTATTCATTATGATACTTTTCATTCCTGATAATGGTCATTGCCCGATAAAGTTGCTCTGCAAAAAACAATCTGATCATCTGATGAGAAAAAGTCATTTCAGACAAGGAGAGTTTTGCATTGGCTCTTTGATATACATCAGGAGAAAAGCCAAAAGCGCCACCGACCTGAAAAATTATTCGCTTGTATGGTTGCTGAAGCAGCCTCTCCAGGTGTTTGGAGAAGTTCCTGGACGTAAAACCTTTACCATTTTCATCCAGAAGAATCAGGTAGTCATCTGAATTGGTTTTTTGTAAAATGAATTTTCCTTCTTCTTCCTTCAGTTGCACCGGACTCATTTTTCCGGCCCGTTTAACATCCGGCATTACCTCGTATTTATAAGGCAGGTAATGTGATAACCTTTTATTAAACACAGCTATGCCTTCAGCCAGGTATTTTTCGCTGGTTTTACCTATTACCCTAAATACAACATTCATACTCGTTTTTTTGCAAAGAAAAGGAAAGTGTCCACAAAAATAATGATTTGCTTTTTTTAGCGTAGGAATTTATTGGAGACATTTTGATAACAAACACCATTCGTGTATTTGTGGCATAAAAAAAGGCCGGCTGAAAAAATCAGCCGGCCGGTTCCCTGTAATTGGGATATTTAATCACCTGTCAAACTTTGTTCTTTTAGGATGCTTTCATCCGTGTTTACCCTTTTGACGTTGATTTTTGGCAAAAGATTACCTTGCTTCGGTTAAGATTTGGTTAAAAAGTTGAAAGATTTTGTTAAGGAATTAGAATTTAATTCGTCTCAATGACATAGGATCCCAAAAAAAAGAGCGATTTTGAAAGAAAAATTTGCAACGTCTGTTACAGCTCGTTGTCATTAACAATACAATTAGCAAACAACCTGGCCTGAATAATTTTTGGCTGCCTGTTTTCTGGTTTATTTATTCACCAAAACTTCATCCGACATGAAAAATGTTAACATCCGACTGTTAAGCTTAATTTTTGTACTGCTATTTGCTTTTACCACCTCATTTGCACAAGACAATTCTTCCGACAAAGTTGTTATCATTCAGAAAATAGAAAATGCCGACGGTACGGTAACGACTGTAAAAAAAGTTATTGAAAACAAAAGTGAACTCAAAGCCTATCTTCAGGAGATTGGAGAAATGAACGCTAAAGATCTCGACCTCCATTTTGTAACTGAAGACAGCGAAGGACAGAATCTTTCCGAAGAAGATATGCTTTTTTATTTCCGCAAGGCACATGATAAAAAGAGTGATGCTCATAAGGAATTAGATGCTTTGAAAGTTTACATGTCTGACGATTTTACCGATATTCAACTGCAAGATGGCCCTAAACCTGAAATGGAAAAAGTAACCCGTCCGTTACTGGGTGTATATGTTGATGAATCAAGAGATGGAAAGGGGCTTTTACTCACCGGAGTTGTAAAAGAAAAAGGTTCTCAGGCTGCAGGCCTTCAATCAGGAGATGTTGTCACTGAGATTAATGGATCAGTTATCAATACTGTTTATGACCTTCGCAATGTTTTGAACGGTCACGAGCCAGGGGAAACTGTAAAAGTGACTTACGAAAGAGATGGTCAGGTTAATACGGTAGACGTAGTGCTCTCCGGAAAAACTGATTACAGGAAAAAGCGCAACCCGTGTAAGGTTTTTATCGGTGTTCAGTTAGGTGGTCAGAATTATGCCAATAGAGGTGTAAATGTTGACAATATAATTGCCGGATGGCCGGCAGAAAAAGCAGGTGTTCGTGCAGGTGATGTGATTGTCGCTTTGGATGATGTTGAAGTAACTGATCATCACGAATTGCTTGTTGAAAGAAATAAACATCAGCCGGGAGAATACTTTACCCTTTCTGTAATTCGTGACGGAGCGGAAATTGATATTGATGCTCAATTCCTGCCATGTGAGGAGGAAACTGAAGATACGGGGGCAGTTGAAGAAGAACAGCCTGAACTGTTGAATCAAATCCCTGATGACATTCCTACAACTGTAGAAAACAGCCCTCTGGACGAAGAGGTGGAAGGAGCATTGAAGCTTGAAGCTTACAGAGCTTTTCCAAACCCAACTTATGGAAAGATAAGAGTACAGTTTATTGCTCCGGAAGGACCAACTACTGTAAGAATAGTGGATGTTGCCGGAAAAGAATTGTATAGGGATGTGATGGATTATTTCAATGGCTACTATAACGAAGAAGTTGATATTAAAGATGGTGTTCCGGGGACGGTTGTACTTCAAATCCAGCAGGGAGATAAGGTAGTAACTAAGAAGTTGATACTTATGCCGAGAGCATAATAAAAAAAATATAAAGCAATGGAGCTATTAAGCCCGTGCCATCAGGTGCGGGCTTTTTTTATGCGGGTAATCAGGATCACATTATTTGTATATTTACAACTATACTAAAGTGAAAAAAATAAAAATATGAATCGTTGGAATCTCGAAGGGAAAAAAGCTTTAATTACTGGTGGAACAAAAGGTATTGGTGCTGCGATTACAAAAGAGTTTCTTAACCTTGGAGCTGAAGTATGTATAGTTTCAAGGACAATAGAGGACATCGATGAACAAATTGCCGGTTTTCATGGCGAACATTATCGACTCTTTGGGTTTGAAGCTGATGTCAGCGATCCCGAGGAACGAAGAAGGCTATTTGACTATATTAAAAACGAATGGGGAACCCTGGATATTCTCGTAAACAATGTCGGAACCAATATCCGCAAGCATGCAGAGGAGTATACTTTTGAGGACTATCAGAAAATAATGGATACAAATCTTACCTCGTGTTTTGACCTTTCAATAAAATTTTATGAACTCCTGAAAAAAAGCGGTGATGCCTGTATTGTAAATATATCTTCCGTAGCAGGATTGGTGCATTTGCAAACCGGGGCCGTTTATGGTATGACAAAAGCAGCGATGAACCAGCTTTCCAGGAACCTGGCATCTGAATGGGCTACCGATGGTATCCGGATAAATAGTGTCGCACCCTGGTACATTCAAACACCACTTGCAGAGACGGTACTAAAAAAGGAATCTTACAAATCCGAAGTGCTTAACAGAACTCCAATGAAGCGAATTGGACAACCTGAAGAGGTCGCCGGAGTGGTCGCTTTTTTATGTATGCCGGCAGCTTCTTATGTCACAGGACAGTGCATAAGTGTAGACGGAGGATTTACGGTTTACGGGTTTAATCCCGGAAGTTGATTTTGATGAATCCAGCATAAAAAAAACAATTGACTTCTCCCGGTCAGGAATGCCAGCCAAAATTTAAAATTCCCATTTCGAACAGGATGATTTTTGTCATTTTAAGAGGTTGATATTCGTCATTGAAAAGCTGATGTTTTTTTTTGAACATTCGAGCAATGACAAATAATATTCTGAATTATATGAACATTTATTCATGCTTTAAATTTAAATTCTAAAAAAGATAAAAAATAAAGAGTAAAGTTTTTGTAATTTGAAATTATGCAGTCATTGATATTCTTTGAAATGGACACCAGAAATCCGGTGATGAGAATAGAACCAAAACAATCGGAACAGGTCAAACTAACCTAACAAAAAGAATCAATTTTTACCGAACTAATCCCTTTCTTTTGTGTGTTTGGCTGCCTAGCTTATTTTGAGATATTTCTTTCCGTTGCCGGTCACTTGCGATTGACAGTTAACCTAATTTTTTCTTACTGTTTGCAAAATAGTTTATTATGGCGGCAAATCGATTGAGACACGACAGAACGCAAATCCTGAATTATCTCTGGGAGTTACAGGATGAGAAGGGGTACATCAGCGACTCCGATGTCAGGAGACTCTCGGGAGAATTAAATTTTTCTGTTGTGGAAGTCGAAGGAATTTTGTCCTTCTACCATTTTTTTCACAGGAAGCCCACCGGTAAATACATTATTTACCTGAACGACAGCATGGTCTCTGAAGTAAAAGGTTTTAAAAAGGTCAAAGAGGCCTTTGAAAAAGAAACAGGTGCTAAATTCGGAGGGGTCGACCCTACAGGTACGTTTAGCCTTTTTGAAACGTCCTGTATCGGATTGAGCGACCAGGAACCTGCAGCCCTTATCAATTTTGAACCATTTACCAATCTCAACCCTAAAAAAGTAAAGCGAATAATTGAAGTCCTCAGAAATGGAGGAGCCCTTGAAGACCTTAAAGATGAGGTAGTTGACAATACTTATTCGCTAACCGATGATCCTATTCTGCTCAGGCCTTATAAAATTGGAGCGGCATTGAAAAAAATGCTGAAACTTAGTCCACAGGCAGTTATTGACATTGTAAAAGCCTCGGGCTTGTCCGGTATGGGAGGCGCTTTCTTCCCGACAGGAGTTAAATGGCAGTTTTGCCGCCGGAATGAAGCTTTTCAAAAGTATGTGATCTGTAATGCGGACGAAGGAGAACCAGGTACCTTTAAAGACCGTATCCTGTTGAATCAGTATCCTGGCCGAATGATCGAAGGTATGATCATAGGTGGATATGCAGTTGGTGCATCAAAAGGGATCATTTATCTGAGGGCTGAATACAGATATTTGAAAGCCAAACTGGAAGAAATCCTTGAAAAATTCAGAGACATTGGTCTTTTGGGGGAGAATGTTCTCGGCAAGGATGGATTCGATTTTGATATCCGTATCCAGATGGGAGCCGGAGCCTATATATGTGGTGAGGAAACAGCTCTGATTGAATCGCTGGAAGGTGAAAGAGGAGGTCCTCGTACAAAAGTCTATTTCCCTGTTGAAAAAGGCTTGTACAACAAACCTACTATTGTTAATAATGTAGAAACTTTCTCTGCCGTAGCTAGTATTCTTGAACTGGGAGCAGAAAACTTCCATTCAAGAGGTACGCAAGGATCTAAGGGAACCAAATTGCTTTCTATCTCCGGGCATTGCAAAAAGCCGGGAGTATATGAAATCGAGTGGGGAATCAAAATCAAGGATGTACTCAAGGCTTGCGGAGCAAAAGATGCTAATTATATTCAAGTAAGCGGACCTTCTGGTCTGCCGATACGTGGTTCAGAGGACGAACGGACCATTTGTACAGAGGATCTGCTATGCGGTGGCTCCTTCATGATTTTTGATTCTAAAACGGATGTTTTGGATATCCTGACAAATTTTTCAAAATTTTTCATCAATGAATCCTGTGGGCTTTGCACGCCTTGCAGAGCTGGTAATTTCCTCGTTGGGGAGAAATTGAGCCGTATCAGAAAGGGACTTGAGCAAGAAAAAGTTCTCGATGAGATAACCAACTGGAGCAGGATAATTCAGGAAGCAAGTAGATGTGGTCTTGGTAAGACTTCAACAAAATTCCTGATTGAATCTATCGAGAAATTTCCTGAAGTATTCAAGGAAAAATTAGTCAAGGATAAAAAAGAAAAAGAGTTTAATGTGACCGAAGCAACTGAGCGTTACCTTAAATACACCGAAAAAATTAATAAGTCATGATGAACGAACTTATAAAGCTAAAAATAGATGGCAGGGAGATAGAGGCGATTGAAGGCAGACCCTTGGTTGATGTTGCCCGGGAGAACGGGATTAACATTCCGACTCTTTGCCACTTTAAAGATATATACCCTCCTTTGGCAACTTGCCGTATTTGTACCTGCAACATTAACGGAAGAATCGACACAGCCTGTACCACCCTCGTGAGAGAAGGTATGGAGGTCGACGTCAATTCACCTGAGATTTCGGATATGCGCAAGGCTATTGTGGAAATGCTATTTGCCGAAGGAAATCACAATTGTCCGGGATGTACCAAGAGTGGTAATTGTGACCTCCAACGTCGGGGATATGAAATGGGGTTGTCCATTTCTCGTTTCCCCCACCTTTTCAAAGAAAGACCAAGAGATTTTGGTCCGGAAAGAATATTCATGGAACACAATCGCTGCGTATTGTGTAAGCGTTGCATCGAATTGATTAAAACCGATGATGGAAAGAATGTATTCTCCTTCCAGAATCGTGGTCACAAGGCTCTTGTCGGAATTGACTATGAGTTGGAGAAGCAACTGAGTGATGAGAAAGTGCTGGAAGCCAGGGATATATGTCCTGTCGGAGCTATTTTAGTTAAAGATAAATCAGGTGCCGCTCCATTTGGTGGTCGTAAGTTTGACCTGGATAAATCCTTAAAATATGTCCCTACTACCGATTTGAAGGTTGAACTGCCTAAAGACAGGAAACCTGTTATCGCCACAACTTCCCTGGCGGGATGTTTCGGATGCCACATGTCCATTCTGGATATCGATGATGAATTGATTGACATTATAGAATTGGTTGAATTCAACAAATCTCCATTAACAGATATCAAGAAATTCAGTAAACGCTGTGATATTGGTATCATCGAAGGAGGTGTCGCCAATGATGAAAACGCAGAAGTCCTTAAAGCTTTCCGTGAAAAATGTGACATCCTCGTCGGTTTGGGCGAATGTTCTATCTGGGGTGGTTTGCCGGCAATGAGAAATACGGTTGACCTGGAAGAATGCCTGGAAGAAGCGTATCTGCATTCTGTGACAAGTGAACCGGGAGCAAATGTCATTCCGAGAAGTGAGGATATCCCACAGTTGTTTGATAAGGTTTACTCAACCAATGACATTGTGAAGATTGATTACTTCATTCCGGGTTGTCCTCCAAATGCGGCCCATATTTGGAAAGTTATTAAGACTGTTCTTTTAGGTGAGCAAATTCCGATTGCCTACCAGGAATTCAAGTATGACTAATTGCATGGAATTGCTGGAATCGGTATGAAATAATTTAAAAGCAAAATAATATGAAATGAGGAAATGCTTAATTAAATATATTTTCCATAATGATTAATTGAGCATTTCTGAAAACGAAGTGGTTACATCAGTTTTAAAATGTGTTAATCACTTTATTTTCAACTCATTAATAAATTTTAAAATAGATGAAAAATAAAATAGTCATTGATCCGGTAACCAGAGTAGAGGGCCATGGTAAGGTGACAATCAACCTGGACGACAAAGGCAAGGTAAAAGATTCCTTTTTTCACATTGTTGAGTTCAGGGGATTTGAGAAATTTATCCAGGGTCATGGATACTGGGCCGTTCCGGTGATCGTCCAGAGATTATGTGGAATTTGCCCTGTGAGCCACCATTTGGCTGCAGCAAAAGCCATCGATCAAATTGTTGGAATAGATCCCGAAGATCTTTCTCCTTCTGCCTCTAAACTGAGAAAGTTATTGCACTACGGACAGGTTTTCCAGTCTCACGCATTACACTTCTTCTACCTGGCTGCTCCCGACCTGTTGTTCGGAGTAAATGCACCGGTAGAAAAGAGAAATGTAGTTGCTGTTGCCACAGAACATAAGGAACTGGCCAAACAGGGAATTATGATGCGCAAGTTTGGTCAGGAAATGATCCGGGCCATTGCGGGTAAGAAGATTCACGGCATCTCTGCTGTACCAGGAGGTGTTCACAAAAATTTAAGTACGGCAGAAAGGGATTACTTCCTTAATGGCAAGGAAATTCCTTCCGTGGATACCATGATTGACTGGTCTGTGGCTTCTATTGACTTCCTCAAAGAATTCCATCAGGCCAATCAAGGGTGGATGGATTCATTCGCAACCTATGATACCGGCCACCTCGGGCTGGTAGGTAAAGATGGTGCCATGGAGCTTTATGATGGTAATTTGAGAGGAATTGATGCGAGAGGTAATACGACTTTGAATGATGTACCTGATTTCCAGTATGCTGATTATTTCGCAGAAGCTGTGAAACCATGGTCATACATGAAATTTCCCTACATCAAACATCTTGGGGAAAAGAAAGGCTGGAACAGGGTTGGACCTTTAGCCAGATTGAATGTATGTGACAAGATCAATACTCCTTTGGCAGAGCGTGAACGCCAGGAATTCATGGCTTATACGGGCAACAAACCTAATAACATGACCATGCATACACACATGGCCCGGTTGATTGAGGTATTGCATTGTGCTGAAGTTATGAAAGAATTGCTGCATGATGAAGATATCATGGGTGATGAACTCGTCCGTAGGGGCGTCCAAAGAGAACACGGCGTTGGGGTAATTGAAGCTCCTCGTGGCACACTCATTCACGATTATGAAGTGGACAAGTCAGGGAAAGTACGCAAGTGTAATCTCATTGTGTCCACAACCCACAATAATGCTGCAATGAATGAAGCAGTAAGCTGGGTAGCCAAAAAGATCTTTGACAAGAAGCAGAAAGTAACTGATGAGATGCTGAATGAAATTGAGGTAGCCATCAGAGCTTACGACCCTTGCCTGAGTTGTGCAACTCACGCTATGGGGCAGATGCCTCTACATGTGGAGATTTTTGATTCAACCGGAAATAAGATCGATGAAAAATTTAAATCATAAAAAAACCCTCATTATCGGTATCGGTAATAGTGGACGCGAGGACGACGGACTTGGTTGGGCCTTATTGGAAAAATTAGAAAAAAATCCAGAATTTCAGGGACAATTAATCTATCGTTATCAACTCAATGTAGAGGATGCTGATTTGATCAAAGATGCTGATAATGTAGTTTTCGTAGATGCCTATAAAGGCGAGGGGCAGGATAATTATTCATTCCAACCCCTTGAGCCTGAAGGAACCTTCGAATTTTCAAGCCATTCTTTGAAGCCTGAAGTGATTTTAGCTCTTTGTCATAACCTTTATAGCCAATATCCCAGTGCCTATACTTTTTGGATAAGAGGGTATTCCTGGGAATTACAAAACGGCCTGACAAAAGAAGCTGAAAAAAATCTCGACTCGGCTCTTGAATTTTTTGAAAAGATTATTTTCGGAAACGTCATGGTCATGAAATGATAAAGGAGGATGAAATAAAGCTAAAATTTCAGTCACCTTTTATGAAATAGTGTAGGAAACGTTAGGTAACCCGGATTTTCAGTAATGAAAATTCGGGTTTTTTCTTTTCGGGGTAAAAAACCGGTATTTATGCGCCAGTTTTTTTTGATTTGGATACAGTCTTTTTTTATAAAAAAATTGTTGCATATTTGGTCCTTTAAGTCACTTCCCAGGAAGGTAAAACCATTATTTTTTATTAACTTAGAGCAGGAAACAAAAGTTCTAGGACAAAATTGGGTAACCATTAATTTGTCCTAGAACTTATTGGCTTTAAACAAATAAATATGAGCATTAAAGACAAGAAAAAATCTGTACAGGCCAAATTGCAAAAGGCCATTGAACTGGAGTTGGCAGCTATCCCTCCTTATCTAACAGCATACTACAGTATTCATCCCGAAGCCAATCGTGAGGCTGCTGCAATTATCAAAAGCGTCATAATGGAGGAAATGCTGCATATTACCCTTGCGGCAAATGTTCTCATCGCTACAGGCGCTGAAGTTTCACTTCGCGAAGACAATATACCTCATTATCCATTAATGCTGGAGTTTGAAGACGGTGAAACCAACCGTGACAGAGAATTTGAAGTTGATCTCGCACCTTTTAGTAAAGAGACTTTAGATGTCTTTATGCAAATTGAATTACCGGGGTGGCAGCCCGAAGATGACTGGCTCAGTCCTAAGGGTAATTTCAAGGTTGAAGGATATACCATTGGCCGGTTTTATGAAGTAATCAGGAGTGAACTTCAGGATCTGTGCGAGAAATATGGAGAGGAAGAAGTCTTTTGCGGTGATCCTGCCAACCAGATAAATGAAAGTTATTATTTATCTGGTAAAGGTGTTCCGGTCGTAGTTAAAGATTTGGAATCCGCCTCTAGTGCTCTTGATGAAATTGTAGAACAGGGTGAGGGTACTGCCCCTGGAGATGAGGAACGAAAACTGGTTTTTAAAGCAGATGAGGAGTTAGCACATTATTACAGATTTAGTGAAGTATTCCATGGTAAGTTTTACAAGGAAGGAGACGATCTTCATCAACCTCCAACCGGCGAAGATTTGCCGGTTGATTTCGAGGCGGTTTATCCGGTCAAGATTAATGCCAAATCCGGTGATTATGAGGAAGGGTCTGAATTGTGGGAACTCAACAATGAGTTTAACCGGCTTTATTCAAATATGTTGCTCCAGCTGGAAGAAGCTTTTAATGGCAATCCGAATTTATTGTATACCGCAATAACAACTGGCATGAAAGGGCTTAACCCGGTTGCAGCAAAAATAGTAGCGCTTCCCATTCCGGGAGATAAAAAAGGTCTGCATGGTACTCCTACCTTTGAATGGTTGAATACTTCGGATTACGAACATTTTTCTGTTGTTAAAACTGTCAAACTCGATGCCCCGGCAAGTGAGGTATGGAAATTAGTTGGAGGGTTTTATAATATGCATCTCTGGCATCCGGATGTTACCAAGACCACCATTTTGCCAGATCAGTTAAAAGTTGGCGCAATTCGTAGAAGACTTAGAATAAAGAAAAAACCTAAAGTGCTTGAACAACTTACGTTTCTAGATAACGAAAAGATGGTTTATAAGTATAGAGGTTATAAAGGGCCATGGGGTGAAAAGGTAAGAGATTATTGTGCGGAGATCCGTGTTCTGGAAACCAAGGTTGGTGAGGAATGCATGGTGCACTGGTCAGCTAATTTCTTCTATTTTGAAGATCCGGTCTCCAAATTTTATAAGCGTGGGTTAAAAGCCTTAAAAAGACGTTTTAAAAACGATTGAATTGAATTAACCTGAAATATTGAGGGGGAAATTTTGCTAGGCAGGGTTTCTCCCTTTGTTTTATACAGATAATATTAATTTTATGCCCACTGAAATAGAAAGAAAATTTCTGGTAAAGGGAAATTTTAAAGCAGACGCTGTTGAGTCCTATGATATAAAGCAGGGCTACCTCAATTCTGCTCCTGAAAGGTCGGTTAGAATAAGAATTACCGGAAAAAGGGCCTTTTTAACCATTAAAGGGATCGGTAATGATTCAGGTATGAGCAGGTATGAATGGGAGTCTGTTATTGACAAAAAAGAAGCGCTTGAATTATTGAAGATATGTGAGCCGGGCCTTATTGAGAAAACAAGGTATGTTGTACCTGTTGGAAACCATGAGTTTGAGGTCGATGAATTCCATGGAGATAATGAAGGACTTTTCCTTGCAGAAATTGAGCTCGTAAATGAGTCGGAATCATTTATGGAACCCGATTGGCTTGGTAATGAAGTGACCGGAATAGAAAAATACTATAATGTAATGTTGATTAAACATCCTTATCGTGAATGGGGCAGGTAACTTATATCAGGGGTGAAAAAGATACACCCAATTGATAAGGATGTACCCGAAAACTCCATAAAGCGGTATGAAAATGTACTTCTTTGATTATTTTTTCTTCAGCCTGACCAAAAGACAATCGTGCTTTGCTATGGTTGCTTTTAGATTACTTCCTGTTTTGGCAATATCTGTTTTATTATAAACGTCCCTTATGACAAACGAATTTTCCTCAACATTCAGATAACGTTTGTAAAGGGCATCTTCTATGGGTTCTTTTGTCCAGTCGAAATTGAGCTGTAAATCATTGTCACCCATGTTTACAAAACAAACGGCCCATTCGTCGTTTTTCAATGGTTTGGCCCAAATGTCAAGATAACCTTCTTTATAAAACCTGAAGGCCTGAATTCCCAATGGATCCTGATTAATGGCAATGACCTCTTCATTTGTAAGTATCTCTAAGGTCGTAGCTGAAGCCGATCTCAGATCATTCCCCATGATCAAGGGCGAAGCCAACATAGCCCACATGGCAAAATGCACCCTGTCCTCGGCTGCTGTCATACCGTTCCCGACTTCCATCATATCAAAATCATTCCAATGTCCGGGCCCTGTTGAAGAGCGAATGCCTTTGCGCAGATTGATTATTTTCCAAACGCCTAAGGAATACCAACTCCCATGCCCAAGTTCGCAGTCCCAACATGGTGTGATATCACCCGTCACTCTCCATAAATGCCCGATGTCTTTGCCCCATTTCCAGGGTTCGTTTTGGCCCCATTCGCAAATGCTGAAGACTACTGGTCTTCCGGCTTCTTTCAATGCATCACGCATGGTAATATAGGCTTCCATGGCATTTAAATTGCCCGTGTTGCACCAATCGTACTTTAGGTAGTCAACACCCCAACTGGCATATAATAGGGCATCCTGATATTCGTGACCCCGACTACCCGGATACCCGGCACAGGTTTTGGAACCCGCGCAGTTGTATAAACCGAATTTCAATCCTTTGGAATGGACATAATCGGCCAGGGCTTTCATACCTGACGGGAATTTTTCAGGATCAGCTACCAGATTACCTTTGGTATCTCTTTTTTTGCTCATCCAGCCATCGTCCAGGACAATATATTCATAACCGGCTGCTTTTAATCCCTTTTCAACAAAGGCATCAGCTATATCCCGGACAAGTTGCTCGTTGATATCTGTGGCGAAGGTATTCCAGCTATTCCATCCCAGGGGCGGAGTAAGAGCCAGACCTTCAAATTTTTGACCAATTAGATGTGAGGAAAAAAAACAGATAAAAACCAGAAGTAATATTTTATTCATGAGTTTAATGTTTAAACACCATTACCAATTCATTTTTTCCTGGATAAAAGGCGTGAGTTCCTTTGAAATAGCTGCATGATCGGCTAAGTCCGGGTGATAGTCACATCCGTTGGTATAATTACCTCGAAAGAAAAATTTATCGACCTTTAGATCACCATTTTTGTGCATAGTTTCTACTATTATGCTAAGATTTTTTTCCAGGTACCGCTTAAGTTCCTCATTTGCCATTGGACTGGTCAGACAAATGAGTTCAGCTTTTGGGTATGTCTTTCTCAATCCGGATAAAAATAATAAATAAGCCTTACAAAATTCATCCTCATCCTGAATACCATCATTCTGTCCAAGACAGATGGTGACTACGTCTGGTTGATAGCGTTTAAAATCCCATAAAATGCTATCCCCGCGCATGTCTATATTGTCGAATACCTGTGGCATAAGTACATCCATTCCGCAACAACTGTGGATCAAGCCAATTCCAGAAACAGAACTAAGATGCCAGGAAGCATTTAGCTCCCTTGCTGTAAGGGGACCATAGCTCAAATAGGCATTATGTTGGTCGTGCCATTTTCCTTTGCCGCAAGGTATTCCGGAAATGTCAGAACTTGCTCCGCAGGTGATGGAATTTCCAATGAATTCCATTTTCCTGGAAGGAGAGGGAGGTAGCGGAACAAGTTCTTTACATATTAGTCCTCCTATTTCAATCCAACCGATATTGGCTTCTGTATTTTTACATATTAATAGATGATGAAAATCTTTTTTGATTTCAACGCTTATTTCAATGGTGTCAAGTGCTCCTTTGGTCTGAATCCTTGTACTTTGGCCGTCCAGAACGACTTGCAGATAGTTTTGATTTTCTCCCCATAACTGCTGGTCACGTACTATTATCTTGCAGGATTCGCCCGCAAAAGCAGCTTCCAAGTAGATTCCTGGCTGATATAGCCTGGGCCATTCGGGATCTGATTTTTCAATTCTTCCAGTAAACCGAAGATATTCATGGTTGGATGGGAAAAAAGTCGCAGTATTTGAATTTGGAGCAATGTAAATGCCGCATCCGGAGATCGCAAAGAGATAAACAAAAATCAGGATGAAGCCAGTTATGTATTTCATGATTCACAATCTATTCTATAACAATAACAGGAATTACCACCTGATTTTCGCGAAATTTCGATTTGAGAATATAAGGGCCTGCAACCAAGGTGGCAGGAATCGTTATTTTTTTCATCTGGCCTTCCCATTGCTGTACTACCTTTCCATTGAGATTCAAAAGGGTCAGATTGGAATCTTTTTCCGAATTAACCAGGGATGAAATATTTAAGGTTGCTCCTGGCTTGATGGGATTAGGGTAAACTTCAAGAACCATTTTTTGCTCTGGCTTTTCCGTACTGACCACCGGACTGTCTGCAATGAAAATGGCATCCCATTGTATAGGATTGGTTGGAACAGTCAGTTTCCCGTTGACGGCATGTGCCTCCCCGCTTTCCAATTCTATCCCGGTTGAAGGGTCAAACCATCTAAGGGAATATATGCCATTTTCGACTCCATCTATCATTACAGAAGCCGTTGGCGTTGGTAATGGCTCACCGAAGTCCTGGAAAAAATTGTGGTTATATCTGTTGTTGAGCAGCCAACCCGTTATATATTCTTTGCTTTCAGCTACAAGAACATAAGCATCTATTTGTGAACCAAGTCCTTCAAATAGATATTCTGAAATAGTAATCCAGTCTGTTCCGGTATTGTCAACCGTGATTATATGCTGTCCGGCAGGAACTAAAAAAGAATATGCCGCATTTGTTTCCGCGGGTTGTTCCAATTGAGTGATTCCGTTTAATCTTATGGAAATGATTGGATTTGTTCCCGTTTCTGAGCCGGTAAGTACTGAGAACAGCCCCGCTTCGGGAAAATTAACGATAAAGGAAGGGGGACTACGAAATTGCGTATTCCACTCTGCCCCATATAAAAACTGACCAAGTTGTGCATTTTCAGGAGAGGTGCTGCCATTACTATTGATAGTAACTTCTGATTCTCCAATGCCCGCCCATCCCAAAGTGGGAGTTAAAATTAAATCGTCTGGAGCTCCTATAGCAGTAGCATTTACAGGTGATAGGTTTGCCTCCAGAAAGGGAATCTCATCTGCCATTTGAGCAACTCCTGATAAATGGTGGTAAAGATCCTGAGGGTGGATGTAATTATCCCACCACCAGGTCATCGCCGTGCCAAACCCACCCCCGAACAAACCTCCCCACAAGGCATTGTGAATATGTATTCCTTGTTCATCCTCAACGGTAAGGCTGCTGCTGATTCCCAGTCCGAATTCACCATTTAAGGTGGGTTTTTCGAAAGCGTTAAGATATAATTGGTTTTTTAGGGAGAGGGTTCTTTCGATATTTGAAACATTTGAATAAGTGTGTGATTGTGTGAAATCAATGGTAGGGTAGGACCAGACTTCTTCATCCTCCAGGTCGTCACCATAGCTTGTTGATATGAGGTGATTATTCGGGTCTATGTTTTTTAGATAATCAGCCATTTCAAAGTGCCAGTTAGCGACATCTGCTTTGTTAACCTCAAAGTTGTCGGTCCAGTGAACTTCATTGAATAATTCCCAACAAAGGATATTTCTGGAATAGCCCCAGCGCGCCACAATATATTTGTAGCGATTTTTGGTAATGGTCTTGGCTTCATCAATGGTGAAAAAATCAATGGTGGTCTGGCAAGCTCCGCCATTGGCTACATTATAAGGACTTTCGTTCCAATTGGGATTTACCTGAGTTGATACGGGCCCATGGTGCTGAAGAGCAAGCATAATATAGATACCATTTTCAGCACAATAATCAAGTAGCCAATCCTGATAAAAACAGTTGCTTTGTTTGTAATTCAGCAGTCCCTGAAATCCGTTCCACTGACTCCATTCAATACCCAAGCCCCAATGTGCATGCCAAAGACGGAAGAAATTTCCTCCATTTTCAGATAGATTGTCAAGCCAGGTTTTATAATTCAAATACGGATTGTTGTTTTGCCAGGCTATGTTTTCACCTATGGCTATATACTGCTCACCATTGTCAAATTGCAGGTAATTTGTATTGGAAGTTCGGATAAAACCTTTATTCAGTTCGTGAGTAATTTCGATACAGTTAAAGGTCAATGGAGCGGAAGTGGTATGGCCTGTTGCGTCCTGAATAGAAATAACGAAATTCCAGGTTCCGGTTTCTGTTGGAGAAAACCTGACACGAAAGGCTCCTGAACCAAGAATACTGAGGCTGCCTGTTACCTCATTAAGAGAATAATCCTGCATGAAGAATCCATCGATTGAATCTTCCGAACCAGAAGGGGAGGAAAAGGTTGCAGTAACTAGAATTTCATCATAATCATAAGGGTTGGAAAAGGTCGCGGAAAGATCTATTTCTGCTTCAAATTTGCCAAAGCGTTCCACTTCAGGGGTCAGTATGATAATATCGTTTATTATTGGTCCTAAGTTTACTTTTTCATCGATTCCATAAAGATACATAACCTGCCCTGACAATATTAGTGTCATCGTTGCTGCCAATAGGAGTTTTTTCATCAGTATAAAAATTATTTAGGCATTAAAAGCTATCCAATATGCTCACAAAATCACCTTGAACCAATTTTTATCCCACCTTTACTAAAACCCAAAAGCTGAGTTTTTTCCTCTGGTTTTGTTTTTCAGATTTTGAAATTGATTTTGGTATTTTTTTGAATATGTGTAAATAAATTCTATGAGTTTAAAATTATCAGATATATGATTCTGTCGCAGGGGGGATTTTTTTCAATTACGCTGGGGAGAGGTATCACCAGCTCCTGTATTGATAAGGATGTAATAAATACCCCCTTTTTTTGTTATGTATTCCTCCCCAATCGACTGAGATAAGTAGGTAGATTGGCCGAAGGTTTATCATAAAGATAGCCTTTGTTACCAAAATAAACTAAACAGTATTATGCAAGGAAATCAACTTTTAAGTAAATGGCTGAGCATGTCATTTTTATTGCTGTTGACGGTCGGCCTAAGTGCCCAGATGCGAACGATTACAGGCACGGTCACCTCATCTGATGGGGAGACTTTGATTGGAGCAACTGTTTTGGTCGAAAATGAAGTTACTCGTGGAACTTCTACTGATTTTGACGGAAAGTTTTCCGTAGAAGCCAAAACGGGAGAGACACTGTATGTATCCTATACAGGTTATGAGACCCAGAAAGTTCCAATCACCACTGAAACCAATTATGCAATTGTAATGTCGGCTGATTCCGAACTTTTGGATGTTGTGGTAGTCGTGGGCTACGGTACCCAACGGAAACGTGACATTACGGGTGCCGTTTCCTCAATTTCTGAGGATGATCTGCAAAACACGGTAGTCACAAATCTGGATCAGGCGCTTCAGGGACGGGTCGCCGGAGTTCAGGTTACTCAGAATTCTGGTCAGCCCGGAGGTGGTGCCTCTATCCGAATCAGAGGAGCCAACTCAATTACAGGCTCTAGTGAGCCGCTTTATGTTATTGATGGAATTCCTTTCCAGGGAGACGGAACCACAGTTTCAGGGTTTGACTGGGCGGGGGGAGCCAACGGACAGAACAGGGTTAATCCTTTATCAACGATCAACCCGAACGACATTGTAAGTATTGAAATTTTAAAAGATGCTTCTGCTACGGCCATTTACGGAGCCCGGGCTGCCAATGGTGTTGTGTTGATTACCACAAAAAGAGGGAAGGAAGGCGAGGCTAAAATATCCTATAGTGGATTTTACGCGATTCAATCCCTACCTAACAAACTGGATATGATGAATATGCCAGAGTACGCCTCCTATCAGGTTCAAATTGCTAACGATTTGAATCAGCAGGTCAATCAAAGGTATTTAGATCCTTCTTTGCTCGGAGATGGTACAGACTGGCAGGATGAAATTTTCCGGGATGCTGGTATGATGAGCCATCAATTGTCTATTCTTGGAGGAAATGACAAAACTCAGTATGCTGTTTCCGGTGGATACTTTGATCAGGATGGTATTGTAATTGGCTCAAATTTCAACAGATTTACCACACGTGTTAATATTGACAATACAGTCAAAGAATGGTTCAAATTAGGAGCGAATCTGGCTTTTGCCAATACCGATGAAAAAATTACACTCAATGACGGAGGGGATGGAGTTATCATGCAGGCGCTTGTAATGCCTCCCGATGTAGCTGTTCGTGATTTCAATGGTGAATATGCAGGACCTACCAGTAATACATCCGATATTAGTTTTAATCCGGTTGGTGCAGCTTTACTTCGGAATAACACCTTAAACCGACAGCGCTTAATGGGAAATGTCTATGGAGACATTCAATTCTTTGAAGGCTTAAGTTTGAGGTCTGAATTTGGCATGGACAATAACCATGCACTTAATAAAGCTTTTCACCCTACCTACAACTGGGGAGTTCTTCAGAACAATGAAAACCAGTTACGTCAACGGGAGGAAAATTCCTTCTTCTGGATATGGAAAAATTACCTGACTTATAATGTTTCCTTCGGAGAACGCCATGATTTGACTGCTATGATTGGTAGTGAAGCGCAAAAATCAACGTGGGAAGGGTCAACGGTAACCAAGAAAAACTTCTCCAGCAACGATATTCAGGTTTTGAGTGAAGGAGATGATGAAACCTCACAAACTACCGGATGGAAGGATGCCGCTTCTCTGGCTTCCTATTTCGGACGTTTTAATTATGGATTCGACAATAAATACCTTTTCACCTTAACCCTGCGAGCAGACGGATCTTCCAAATTTGGACCGAATAATAAATGGGGTTATTTCCCCTCAGGATCTTTTGCCTGGAGAATTAGCGGTGAGAATTTTATGAAGAATATCGAAGCCGTTTATGATCTCAAATTGCGGGTGGGCTATGGAGAAGTTGGTAATCAGGCCATTGCAAATTACTTGTATGGGTCATCTTTGCTGACGGTAAATACACCATTTGGAACTGGTTACAGGTTAGAGAAAATTTCAAACCCTGACCTGAAATGGGAGGCAACCAAGCAATTTAATGCTGGTATCGACCTGTCTCTTTACCAGGGAAGAATTGATTTTACCATCGATGTTTACCAAAAGCAAACATCCGATATGTTACTTCAGTTGTCTATTCCAAGTTACCTGGGTGGAACTAACTACGACGATATCAGCGCACCATTTGCCAATGTGGGCAGAATGGAAAATAAAGGTGTCGATCTCTCCCTTACAACAAGGAACGTCACAGGAAGGAAATTCAACTGGACAACCAGCCTTACTTTCTCCAAGAACAAGAATAAGGTTCTTGAATTGGATGACGATTCAAGGATATATTGGAGAAATCTCTACTGGTACAGCGAATTCCAGACGGCTACCCGGACAAGTGTAGGTAACCCTATTGGTATGTTCTACGGTTATGAAACCGACGGATTATTCACTGACAAAGACGATATACTGAACCATGCTGTTCAGATTAGTGACGGGAATATTACCACCGAAAATCCATATGGTCAGAATCTTGTCAATAAAACCCAGGGTGTTTGGGTAGGTGATGTCAAATTCAAAGATCTCAATGGAGATGGACAGATCACTACGGAAGACCAAACGATTATCGGTGATCCAAATCCTGATTTCGTTTTTGGTCTCAATAATGAATTCAATTACGGCCCATTTGGACTGACCGTTTACATTAACGGTGCTTATGGTGGGGATGTACTTAATTATTCAAGAGTAGTAATCGAAGGTCAGACCAGCATTTTCAATAATCAGGCTTCTACAGTTGCTGACAGAGCCAATATTGGTTTATACGATGAAAATGGATCTGATGAAGACCCAGACAACGTATATCTGGTGAACACGGGAACAAATATCCCAAGGCCAACTACCACGGACAATAATAGTAATAACCGCATGTCTGACAGGTTTATTGAGGACGGTTCCTACCTGAGATTACAAAATGTAAGATTCAGCTATACGCTGCCAACTTCCTTTACCAGTAAATACAGGGTGCAGAAGCTTAGACTTTATGTCAATGCTCAGAACCTTTATACCATTACCAATTATTCAGGATATGACCCTGAAATCGGTGCATTTAACCAGGATCCTTTACTTCAGAATGTAGATATGGGACGTTACCCATCACCAAGGTTAATTACTTTCGGTGTGGATGTTGACTTTTAGGATTCATTGTAAAAAATAAATATAATTCAGATGAAAAATACATTAAAATATATGGTGCTGACTTTGGTATTGGCCTTTTTTACAGGCGCGTGTACCAAAGATTTTCTAGAGATCGAGCCGGCCGACAGACTTACAGCCGACAACTTCTTTAAAACAGAAGGTGAGATCAAGGCATCTACTGCTTCTTTGTATGGATTTCCGTGGTTCGGGTATAATGATAAGTTTGCCTGGGTAGCCGGTGATTGCATGTCCGGAGACATGTACCATACCTGGGATCAGGAAGGACAATTTTTCTATTTCTCTTTTAATTCAGGGAATGCCCACCTTTCCTCAGGATGGAAAGGGCTATTCCGGGTGATTACTTACGCTAATTCCATAATAAACGATATGCCTCGTGCGGCGGAAGGTAATGTTCCGCAGGAGGTGATTGATGCTGCACTTGGGGAGGCTCGTTTTATAAGAGGTATGGCCTACTTTATTCTTGGGGAATATTGGGGTGAGGTACCTATAGTGGAGAATTCAACAGAGCTGGTAGTTAGTAATCAGTTCATGCTACCCAAGAATACTCATGCTAGTGTGCTTGAATTTGTTCGCAGGGACATGGTTTTTGCAGCTGAGAATTTGCCGGAATTTGATAACCCGGGACGTGTTACCTCATGGTCGGCGAAAGCGATGCTGGCAAAAGTTCACCTGACAATGGCTTCGGATCTAAGCGATCCTAAATCGGCTGAAAATTTCAATCTTGCTAAAGATTATGCCGCTGATGTAATTCAAAACAGTGGTTTGTCATTGATGTCAAATTATGCAGACATATTCAGATATGATCAGAATAACAACCAGGAATCATTGTTCGCCCTACAATGGATGGAAGGTTCTTATGCCCTGGGTAACAGCCGTCAGGCTAACTGGGCAAGAAGTAGTTTGATCACCGGAAATACGGAGTGCTGGGGTGGATATAAGTCCGCTACCTACGACCTCATGCAACAGGTAGAAGGTGGGGATGCCCGTCAGCCTGCCATTTACATGACACAGGGAGACCACTATCCTGAGTTACGTAAAAACGATGGTGGATATACATTTTTCATTGTAAACAGAGACCCTGATGATCCAAATACCGTCCTGGAGTCTGCTCCACCACTTTTGAATTGTCTCAAGAAATATATTATTGGCAGTAACGAAGACACAGATGGAGGTGTTTCCACCGGCCAGGCCACGAGGATCAACCAGATAATGCTTCGACTGGCAGATGTATATCTCATTTATGCGGAAGCTGCAATGGGGACAGGTTCATCTACTACTGATAATCTTGCCCTGGAATATTTCAATGCCGTTCGTCAAAGAGCCAATCTTCCGGGAAAATCAGTAATCACCTGGCAGGACCTGATCAAAGAAAGAAGGGTTGAGTTTGCAATGGAAAGCATCAACTGGTTTGACATAAAACGCTTTTATTACAGAGATCCGGCAGGTGCAGTGGCTTATTTGAATGGTATGGAGAAAGAACATGTTTACGAAAGAGACCAGGGACCTGATGCTGCTGATGAAAATACAGTCGAAGGGTATATACTGACTCCTCCTGACAATCCGATTACGGTGAATGAGTCTCATTTCTGGTTGCCTATTCCTTCTGCGGAGGTGGTTGCCAATCCATTACTTGGGCCTGACGAACCAGCGGTTGAATATGATTTTAACTAGTATTGAATGCTATGGAGATGATTAACAGATCAATGCTATTTCAAAATTCTAAATGTTTAAAAATGAATTTACCATATAAAAAATTATCACTTTTTGCTTTCCTTTTGCTGGTATTAGGTTCTTTGACAACCTCATGCCTGAAGGAAGATGATGATACAGTGATCGACCCAAATGCTGATATTGGTAATCCGGAAGTGCATTACATCCGTTCTACTGATCCGGCATCTGCGGATTCATTGATCGTCAGTGCTTTTATGGGCTCATTGGTGGCTATTGTAGGTGAAGACCTGGGCTATACGGTTGAAATTTGGTTTAATGACCAGCAAGCTACGTTGACACCTACCTATGTGACTGACAAAACAATACTTGTGAATGTACCGAGTAGTGTTCCGACGGTTGTTACGGATCAGATTCGGTTTGTATTTGCTAACGGAGAGGAGATGTTTTATGACTTTCTTGTGGACGTTCCCGGCCCAAAACTGAATTCGATAAAAAGCGAATATGTTGAAGCAGGAGACGTTGCCATCCTCACCGGTGACTTCTTCTTTGAACCAACAACCGTGACGTTTGCCGGCGGGGAGGAAGGCACGATCAGCTCTTTGACCAAGACTGAGATACAGGTAATCGTTCCTGAGGGTGCAGAAATGGGAGAAATTGCCATAACCACCAATTTTGGTACCATCGAATCCGATTTTATCTTCAGGGACAACAGAAACCTCATAGTTGATTATGACGAATGGAGATCAAGAAGCTGGAATTCTCCCGTAGCTGATGTGGCAGCAGGAACCAACGAATTATCTCCCTGTTCTGGTAATTACACTTATTTCAAATGGGACAATGTAGGTGCCTGGCAATGGGTAAATGAGTTGAATATGATGTATATCGCCGAAGACCCGGAAACAGGCAGGGGGAATATTCCGATCTTCCCTGCAGGAGCAAATGTAAATGAATGGGGAGTTCGATTCGAAATTAATGTTGCCTTTGAATGGAGAGAGATTCCGCTGGAAATTTTCTTTGCGCCCTATGGCGGTGATCATGGACGTGACATCCCTGTTCCTTTAGCACGCTGGAAACCTTGGGAGGCCAATGGTTTATATCAAACTGATGGTTGGGAAACGGTTACTGTTCCGTTGACAGCATTCACGGAAGATAAAGATGGAAACCCTGCTGAACTTGATGACCTTTCCGATTTGACCAATTTCACCATAATGTTTTTCGGAGCTGCTGACGGCACACAAAACGTTCATATTGGAATTGACAACCCAAGGGTAGTCAAGCTTTAACCTATAAAAAAGTTAATCATGTATAAACCATATAAATTTTTATCCTTTTTATTCGTCGGTCTCTTATCGGTTATGGTCTTTTTCAGTTCGTGTGACAAAGATGATGACGATACACCTACGGATGAAATTCAATTATTGAGCTTTGGCCCTTCTCCTGCTCTAAGGGGAGGTACTCTGCAAATAATCGGAACTAATCTCGATAAGGTTTCAGCTGTAATTTTACCTGATAATATTGAAGTTGCTTCTTTTGACAGCAAAACTCCGGAAAAGATAGAATTGACGATCCCTGAAGAGACTGTTGAAGGACATATCGTTCTGAAAACACCGGAAGGTGATATTACTTCATTGACCATTCTAACGATTTCAGAACCCATTGTTTTGGCTTCCTTTAGTCCGGACGTTGTAAAACCCGGGGATATGCTGACCATAAGTGGTGATTATCTGAACTTAATCAATACGGTAATATTTAGTAATGATGTGGCTATTGGGGACACGGCATTTGTAGCTCATACGAGGGAAACCATAGAGGTGGCCGTTCCTGAAAATGCACAAACAGGAACAATAGCTGTTTCTAATGGAGAACCTGTTCCTATTGTTGTAGAATCTGAAACGGAATTAGGGATTGTTTTACCTGTTATTTCCGATATGGCGCCTAACCCTGTTAAAGCCGGTTCCATGCTTACCATTACAGGGTCGGATCTCGACCTGGTCAGAGTAATGAAATTTGTGGGAACTTCAGCGGTCACCTCGTTTGCAAGTCAATCCGAAACGACTATCGAAGTGGTAGTACCTTCAGATGCTCACGACGGCAATCTTGTTGTAGGAGTAGCTTCTCTGGTAGAGGTGACTTCTGAGAACGAGTTGGTGATGGTTGTCCCTCAGATCAGTGGTATTGCGCCTAATCCTGTCAAAAACGGAGAAGATCTGACCTTATCAGGAACTGATCTCGATTTGGTTACAGCTGTAACTTTTACTGGAGATACAAACGGTTCCATCTCAAGTGCCTCTGAAACGGAGTTGGTCGTCAATGTACCACTTGATGCGGTTGAAGGAGCGGTCACTTTGCATACTGCTGCCGATAAGTCTGTTGCCAGTGCGGATGTTCTGACACTGGTTGTTCCAACAATTACGGGGTTCTCACCTGGAGAAGGCCAATTTGGAGATGAAATCACAATTACGGGAACAGACCTGGACCTGGTTACTTCTGTTATTTTTGGTGGCGATATTTCGGCCACTCCAAATATGGTAGCAGGAGATATGTTAACCGTAAATATACCTGTTGGATCAGCCACTGGCGTATTGTCTGTTGTTACCGGCAATGGTACAGTTGTTACTTCAGATACTGAATTTACCTTAGGGTTATCCACAAATGCCGTAATCAATAATATGCCAACGCTGGCTTCTATCGGACAAATGATCAGCATTGAAGGAGAGAGCCTTGATGAACTCAATGAAGTGATCTTTCCAGGGGAAGTTCCCGCAACCATGTTTGGTCAAAAAACTGCTACATTGATTGAAGTATTTGTGCCGGAAGGCACTTCAACGGGAGTTGGCAACATCAAATTCATAACCTTTACCGGGGAAGAATTCTTCTCTCCGGAGATCAATATCCAGGGGGTGGATCCAGTTGTTGACCCAAGCCTTGTGTTCTTTAATTTCGATGGCCTTGATTCTTGGTGGGGTGATACGGGCGGAATAGAGAATGATCCAGAATTGTCACTTGACGGTTCAAATTATTTCAGGGTTAATGGAGATCTTTCCGGTTGGACCGGTTTTTTCTGGAGGAACGGAGGAGATAACTTCCCTGGCGCTACAATTGGTTCGGATATTGATGGTTATGTATTCAAATTTGACATTAATGTTCTTGAACCAATAACCGGTGGGGTTATTCAATGGAGACTGAAAGGGTCTGATGGAGATTACTGGCATCGTTGGAATCCGTGGGAAGGAACAGGTTCCTTTAGTACGGATGGATGGGTGACCGTCACCATACCGTTGAATGAATTTGTCGATAACTTTGGGTGGGGAAGTGAAGTGATCCCTGATCTGAGTAACATCGATTCTGATTTCGGAGCTGCTTTTAATGACGGAGATTCATTTGTCAATATTTGTATTGATAACGTTCGTTTCGAAGCACTTTAATAGAAAGTCTGTAATATAATTTACGCAGGAGCTTTTGCTCCTGCGTATCTATGTATCCCTAGTTTTTGAAAAATCATAATTCAATGAGGGGAATAATAATTTTGCTGCTACTGATGTCAGTAGCTGCCTGGACAGGTTTTTCCCAAAGCCCTGGAGATTTAGACAATACAGAGCCCTTTAAGATGGTGGACTCGAATGCCAGCAGGAAAACCCGAGCATTGTATCAAAACCTGAAAAAGCTCTCTTCAGACCAGATTATGTTTGGCCATCAGGATGACCTTGCATATGGCGTCATGTGGAAGGAGTGGCACGAGAAAAGATCAGATATCAACGATGTATGCGGTAATTTTCCGGCCGTATTTGGCTGGGACATTGGGAAGCTGGGTAAAAATGATACAAATATTGATGCAATACCATTTGAAAATATGAAAGGATGGATGCTCGAGGCCTATAAGATGGGTGGAATCAATACCATTAGCTGGCATGTTGATAATTTTCTTACCAAAGGAGATTCATGGGATGTTGGTGAAAATGTAGTTGCAGCCGTACTTCCAGGGGGTGAAAAACATGATATTTACAAACAGCGGTTGGATGTTTTGGCTGATTATTTCAAAAGCCTCAAAAAGGGGTTTCTAATCAAACATAATATACCCATTGTTTTTCGACCATTTCATGAACATACCGGGGAATGGTTCTGGTGGGGACAACCACATTGTACACCAGAGGAATATAAGGAATTATGGCGATTTACAGTTGACTATTTGAAAGATGAAAAGAAAGTTCACAATCTTATCTACTGCTATTCCACAGATATCTTTGGGGATAAGGACCATTACCTCGAATGTTATCCGGGAGATGACTACGTCGACATTTTGGGACTCGATGATTATCATGACGTCAACCCGGAAAATGACCCCTCAGAATTAACCAGAAGGTTAAGATTGCTGGTTGAATTGGCTGAGGAAAAAGGAAAAATTGCCGCATTTACAGAGACTGGATTCGAAACCATTCCGATGGCCAACTGGTGGACGGAACATCTCCTGAAAAATATAAAAAGTGATCCCGTAGCCACCAAAATTGCGTGGGTTTTGGTCTGGCGAAATGCTAACCCCGAACATCATTACGCACCGTATCCCGGACATATTAGTGCTCCTGATTTTGTGAAATTTTCCAGAGATTCTACTATTATCATGGAGGAACAACTGCCCAAAATGTATAAATTGAATCCAAAATTGAAATCCAGGAGTAAAAAGATCAGGAATTTCTAGCATTTGGAAATTCCGAAGGGTTTACTTCATTACAAAATAGTTACATGAAATTATCCACCATTGACATTCTAATAATAGTTATTTATTTGATAGCCACAGTACTGATTGGTCTGTTGTTAAAGAAGAGGGCTGAACAGAACAAAAAGGCATATTTACTAGGCGGTAATACACTTCCATGGTATATGCTGGGGTTGTCAAATGCATCGGGGATGTTTGACATTTCAGGAACCATGTGGCTGGTAACTTTGCTATTTGTTTATGGCTTGAAAAGTGCCTGGATACCTTGGTTATGGCCAGTATTTAACCAGATCTTCCTGATGATCTTCCTTTCCATTTGGCTCAGAAGATCAAATGTAACTACAGGAGCGGAATGGATAACCACCAGATTTGGCCATAAAAGAGGGGCAAATTATTCTCATAGCATTGTGGTGGTCTTTGCAATAATCATGGGACTTGGTTATTTAGCTTACGGCTTTATTGGCATTGGAAAATTTGTTGAAATCTTCGTTCCCTGGGAGGTCGTTTCCGCATACATCCCCTTTGATGTTTCCCCTGAGTATGTACCTCACTTTTATGGAATCATTTTAACCAGTTTTGCTGTTTTCTATGCCTTACTGGGGGGAATGTTGAGTATCGTTTGGGCGGATGTGATTCAATTTGCCCTTATGGCCATTTCTTCCATAGTTGTTGGGGTGATTGCTATTAATGCTTTGGCCGCAAATGAATTGCTTGTGCCGGATGGATGGCTTTCACCGTTCTTTGGAATGCGTCTGGAACTGGATTGGTCGACAATCATTCCTGAAGTGAATGAAAAGATAAAAAGCGATGGTTTTAGCTTGTTTTCGGTCTTTTTTATGATGATGATCTTCAAAGGGGTATTGGTAAGCCTTGCGGGGCCAGCACCTAATTATGATATGCAAAAAATATTATCAACAAGATCTCCCAGAGAGGCAGCTTTGATGAGTGGTTCCGTAAGTTTGATCCTGATGCCTATTCGATATTTTATGATCGCTGGTTTTGGGGTGTTGGCTATAATATTCTACAATAAACTGGATCTGATCGTTGGAGGAGCAGTTGATTTTGAGCAAATCTTACCTTCTGCTATCAGTGAATTTGTACCCATAGGTTTTCTGGGTTTATTACTCGCAGGATTATTGGCGGCATTTATGTCCACTTTTGCAGGTACCTTAAACGCTACACAGGCCTATATTGTCAACGATATCTACCTTAAACATATAAAACCTGATGCACCGGATTCTAAGATCAAATTCATCAATTATGGAGCCGGTCTGTTGATGGTATTGATAAGTATTGTACTGGGATTTTACGCAAAAGACGTAAACGATATTCTTCAGTGGATCGTTTCAGGGCTTTATGGAAGTTATGTTGCTGCTAATGTACTGAAATGGTATTGGTGGAGATTTAATGGTCACGGATTCTTCTGGGGAATGGTAGGAGGCCTTATTCCGGCATTATCATTCCGGTTCATTTTTGATGGGGTGCTTGATTTATATACATTCCCCTTAATGTTATTGATTTCCATAATTGGTTGTATTGCAGGAACTTATATGGCACCTCCTGTTGATGAGGAGGTATTGAAAAAGTTTTACAAGAACGTTCGCCCCTGGGGATTTTGGAAACCCATCCATGATAAAGTTGTTGCTGAGGATCCGGAATTCAAGCGGAATAAAAACTTTAAAAGAGATATGTTTAATGTAGCCATTGGTACCATCTGGCAAACTGCACTTGTTATTTTCCCAATTTACCTGGTTTTGATGCAAACGGTTCCGATGCTGGTTGCCCTGGGGATTGCCCTGGTTTGTACTTATATTTTAAAACGGACCTGGTTTGATAGATTACCCAAAACAGCTAAAAAAAATTAAAATGTCTGATCACGCTAAAAAAGTTCAAGCACTTTTTGCCAAACAAGAAAAGTTACTTACTAAAAAGAATAAGCCAATAAAAGAGAGCAATGGGATTTTTTCGAGGTGGAAAAACCCAATTGTTACTGCCAGGCATGCCCCTGTTTTTTGGCGATATGATTTGAATGAAGCGACCAATCCTTTTTTGATGGAGCGCCAGGGCATAAATGCAGTCTTTAATGCCGGAGCAATGATGTGGGAAGGCAAATACCTGCTCATGTTGAGGGTAGAAGGTTATGATAGGAAGTCGTTCTTTGCCGTTGCCGAAAGTCCCAATGGTGTCGATAGTTTTCGGTTCTGGGATTATCCCGTTTCAATGCCCGAAACAGAAGATCCGGATACCAATGTCTATGATATGAGACTTGTGAATCATGAAGATGGATGGATCTATGGATTGTTCTGTTCCGAAAGAAAAGATCCCGATAAGCCGGGTGACACTACTGCCGCCGTAGCGGCCTGTGGAATTGCGAGAACGAAAGATCTGGTTAACTGGGAAAGATTGCCTGACCTCATAAGCTCTGCCGGCCAGCAAAGAAATGTGGTCCTTCACCCGGAATTCATAGATGGCAAATACGGGATTTACACCCGCCCACAGGATGGGTTTATTGAAGTTGGCGGCGGTGGAGGAATAGGTTGGGGACTTATCGATGATATGAAATATCCCAAAGTAGATGATGAAATAATTATTGACCATAAGGTTTATCATACCATAAAAGAGGTGAAGAACGGTCAGGGACCTGCCCCGATAAAAACAGATCATGGCTGGTTGCATTTGGCCCATGGGGTTAGAAATACAGCTGCAGGATTACGTTATGTGCTTTACATGTTAATGACTGACCCGATCGAACCGTGGAAGGTTACACATGCTCCGGGTGGATATTTTATTGCCCCTAAAGGCAAGGAAAGGCTGGGTGATGTATCCAATGTGACTTTTTGTAACGGTTGGATTGTCAATGAGAAAGATGAGGTGTTTATTTATTATGCATCTTCTGATACCCGAATGCATGTTGCAACTTCAACCGTGGACCGATTGGTGGACTACGTTATGAATACTCCAGCTGATGGCTTGAGGTCTGCAGCAAGTGTACAGACCAGGAATGCCCTCATTTCCTCAAATTTGAAATTACTTATTAAATAAATCATGCGGGGTTCGATGGCAGGGTATATATTCTCCGAAATAAAAACAGATGTTCTGAAAAAGGAATTTAGAGCTGAATTTACCAACATAATGAACTGGTGGACTGCCAACATGATAGATGAGCAGTACGGAGGTTTCTATGGTCAAAGGAATGCGAATGGTGCACTCGTGCCTAATGTTGATAAGGGAATTATTCTCAATTCGAGACTGTTGTGGACCTATTCAGCAGCGGCCATCGCCACCGGAGACACTATTTATAAAGAATTAGCAGACAGAGCTTTTCAGTATATAAAGGATTGCTTTTGGGATGAGGTACAAGGAGGTGTTTTTTGGTCAGTGGATTATATGGGGAATTATGCTGATGACCAAAAGCAGATTTATGCCCAGGCTTTTACTATTTATGCCCTTTCGGAATATTTCATTCTCACTCAAAAAAGAGAAGTTCTGGATATGGCTTCTGAAATTTTCTGGCTTGTAGAAAAATATAGCCATGATACTGAAAAGCGAGGCTATTATAATGCTTTTGCCAGAGACTGGACCGATGTGGATGATATTCGGCTAAGTGAAAAGGATGCTAATGAGGCAAAAATTATGAATACTCATCTGCATGTCCTGGAAGCTTATACAAATTTTTACAGGGTCGAGCCTTCCTTGTATGTAAAAAATGCCTTATTGGAGGTCTTACAGTTATTTTTAGATTATTTTTATAATCCGGAAACCGGGAGTCTGCATATTTATTTTGATGATAATTGGAATCCGAAAGGCGATCATATTTCATTTGGTCACAATATAGAGGCGAGCTGGCTTCTATGGGAAGCTGTTGAGATCCTGAAGGAAGATAGCCTTTCAAAAAGAGTGAGAGACCTTTGTTTATTTATGGCGGAAAAGGTTTATCAAATGGCCATTGACAAAGATGGAGGACTACTCTATGAAGCTGATCCGTCAGGTATTATCGATCCGGATAAACATTGGTGGCCACAGGCAGAAGGGGTCATTGGATTTTGGAATGCTTATCAATTGACGGGAGAAGAGAAATTCGCTCAGGCATCTGTTGGAACTTGGGAATTCATAAAACAATTCATATTGGATTCCAATAATGGTGAATGGCACTGGCGAACTGACCGCGAAGGCAACCCAATCTTGTCGGAAGATAAGGCTGGGCCGTGGAAGGCTCCATATCACAACGTCAGGATGTGCCTGGAGATGATGATGAGAATAACCTGATCTATTTGTGGTCAGCTTTTTAGGGGCGCCCGAAAATTCTCTTTTTCAGGTTTTTTTCCGATTTTTGGTAATTGAGTATTTGAAAATGATGATCCATTACATGCGTTTGTGTTTTGCATATATTATCTGTTTCTTCATTTCTTTTCCATTAGTTGGGCAAGAAGGGGCTACTCAATATAGATTTGAAAAAATTCCCTCTGAAATAGGGTTTCTCAATTCAGGGGTAAACGACATCCTGGAAGATCACCTGGGCTTTCTTTGGGTAGCTACCTGGGCGGGACTAGCCAAATACGACGGATATTCCGTTAAATTTTACCGTCAGGAACCAGGAAATACTAATGGGCTGCAAAGTAACAAAATCACCACGATCTTTGAGGATAGTAATAATCAACTCTGGATAGGGACCAGTTATTCTGGTTTTTACAGATACGATCGGGAACTGGATGTTTTTGAACAGTTCTGTAAGGAACCTAATAATATGAATAGCCTGAGTGATAATAATGTTTCTTCAATTATTGAGGGCTTAGACGGTATTTTTTGGATTGGAACCGAACGAGGGCTCAATCGCTTTGATCCTGAAACCAATAATTATATTCATTTTGAAAATGATGTTTCAGATACGAGAAGCCTCAGTCATAATTTTGTTTATTCGCTGGCTCAAATGCCGGACAGCACTATTTGGGTTGGCACAGAAGAAGGCCTCAATAGATTGGTCATTACGGAGAAAGAAACCTATTTCATAAGGTATGACCTGGCCCCGGCAGGAGCGGTAGCGGATACTTTCCTTAGCCATAATTTTATTTTTAAGATAATTCCTTCCAGTTATTGGCCTAATACTTTTTGGATTTGTACAAGTGTTGGATTAAAAAAAGTAACCTATTCTCTGGAGGATCCTGCCAACCTTGAATACGTATATTACTACCACGACCCGTTAGATTCCAATAGCCTTAGTCATCCTTTTGTTGCAGATGTTTTGGAAGAGGACAAAAATAACGTTTGGATCTCTACCTATAATGGTGTCAATCTTTTGAATACCAAAACCAATAAAAACCGGTATTTCCTTTCCAAAAAGAACGATCCACATAGTCTGGGGAATAATGTAACGATGGCCCTTGCAAAGGACCGAACCAATAATCTTTGGATCGGAATGGATAAAGGGATCAATAAACTTAACCTGAATGCAAAGGCTTTCCGGCTCGTCCGACCAAATGTCAAAGAAAGTACGGCGATTAATATCAATTGTATTGCTCCGGCCAAAATCAGAAATGGAGTTTGGGCAGGAACGAGAGGTGGCGGTCTCAATTTTCTGACCTATGATAATGATTTTAACCTGACCAGTGAAACAATAAATTTCAACTTTAAAACAAACAAGTTACAGGGTATTTCCGGGTTCATTTCTAACCTTATAATTGATCAGTCGGGTTGGTTGTGGCTGGCCACTGATGGAGCAGGAGTGTTGAGAATAAAAGAAGATATTTTGTTCAGGAATAATGGGATGATGGCAAATGCTCAGCAATTTACCAAAAGTGATGCCTTGAGTGACGATTATGTGATGACTGTTATGGAGTCTGGGAGTGGAGATATTTGGTTTGGGTACTGGGATAAAGGACTGGATCGATATGATCCTGAAACGGGGGACTTTTACCACTATTTACTTACCAAGGATCTCACAGTCAATTTTCAGCTTTATCCGATTGTACATCTTATTGAAACAATTGAGGATAACCAAACCTACCTCTGGTTGGGAACCCGCGGAGGCGGTGTTTATAAATTGAGATTTAACAGCCAGGCGGATGGGCTGGAACTTATTGCACATTACAGCCTCGGCAATTCAGGTCATAGGTATTTGAGCAATGATTTTATTAACTCATTTTTCCTCGACAGCAAGAACAGGTTGTGGATTGGAACCGATAACGGACTTAATCTTTTAACTTCAGACAAGGAACCCGTCCAGATTTTTTACGAGAAAGATGGCCTGGCCAATGCAACAATCCAGTCAATTCTCGAAAGCGACAACGGAAACATTTGGTTGAGTTCCCAACAGGGAATCTCATGTCTTGCCTTTGTCGGGGATACCTTTGATATTAAAAATTACGACACTTTCAACGGATTACAAAATAACTTCTTTCATGATGAAGCTGGTTTTAAAACCCCTTCCGGTCAGTTGCTTTTTGGCGGTGTCAACGGAGTTTCCAGTTTTAATCCCGAAAATATTTTTTTGGACACCATTCCTCCCAAAATCGTTATTACCGACTTTAAATTGTTTAACCGTTCAGTAAGGATCGGTGAGCAATTTAATGGAAAAGTCGTTTTGAGCAATAGCATAACTTCTACAAAAGAGGTTACTCTAAGTCATCGGGAAAATGTTGTTTCTTTTGAATTCACCGGGCTGCATTTCGGCGAACCCAAAAAGATCAATTACGCTTATCAACTGGAAGGGTTTGATCAGGATTGGGTGTATTCAGATGCAAGTAACCGCCTGGCTCATTATACCAATTTGCCGTATGATGATTTTGTGTTTAAGGTGAAAGCAGCAAATGGAGACGGTACCTGGAGTGACCCTGTTGAATTGTTTTTAGTGACCAAGCCTCCATTTTGGTTGACCGGGTGGGCTTATACTTTTTATGCTTTCCTGACCATTGGAATGGTTTATTTTGGTATAAGGGTTACCCGGATGAGAGCCGAATTTAAGCACAATCTTGAGTTGGAACGCATTGACCGGGAAAAACTGGAAGAGGTCAATTGGTTGAAATTGCAGTTTTTCACCAATCTCTCTCATGAATTCAGGACTCCCTTGACATTGATTATCAGTCCTTTAGAACAAATGCTTCAACAGCCGGTTGATCGAAAGATGCATCGAATGTTATCAAGAATGTATTATAATGCCAATAAATTGCTAACCCTGATCAATCAATTTCTTGATATTCGTAAAAATGAAGCTGGGCTGTTGAATCTCCATGCCGCAGAAACGGATTTGGTAGAATTGGGAAAGGAAATAACTTTATCTTTCAGGTACCTGGCCGGTCAAAGGAATATAGAATTGTCTTTTTCTTCAAACCCTGATTTTATCCTTGCCTGGGTTGACCATGAACAATTGGAAAAAGTCATTTTCAACCTGCTTTCCAATGCTTTAAAATTTACCAAAGACGGCGGCAAGGTCAAGGTGCATATGGAGGAAAAAGATAAATTCGTAGAAATTTCAGTTTCTGATAGTGGTATCGGCATTCCCCAAAATGAATTGGAAAATATTTTTGAACGGTTTTATCAGGTTGAAAAAAATCAGGATCGCTCAAGAAGAGGAGGTACAGGAATCGGGTTGTCTCTGGCCAAGATGATCGTTGAAAAACATCATGGAATAATTGAGGTGGACAGCACAGAAGGTAAGGGAACAAATTTCACCATTAAATTATTAAAAGGTAAATCTCATTTCAACGAAGAAGAATTGTATCCTGGTCAAAACCCGGATCTGGAAACCAAAGAGTTTGTGCTTCCCAAACCAATGCTTGAAGCACGTGGAGTATCGGACGAAGCAGAAAAGCCTGTTATTCCGGAAGAAACCGATCCTGTCAAACCGAAGATCCTGGTTGTAGAGGACAATCCCGATGTCAGAGATTACCTCAGGGAGAATCTGGAAGACCATTACAAAATCATCGAAGCTTCAGATGGCCAGGAAGGTTTAGAAAAAGCTTTAAAGGATCCGCCGGACCTTGTGCTGGCAGATATCGCAATGCCAAGAATGGACGGTATTGAGATGTGTTCCAGGATAAAATCTAATATCGAAACCTGTCACGTTCCCGTGATTCTGTTAACGGCCAGAACTTCCCTGGTGTTTAAAGTTGATGGTCTCGAAACGGGGGCAGATGATTATGTGACAAAGCCTTTTCATATGAGGTTGCTCGAAGCAAGGATCAAAAACCTAATCGATAGCAGAAGCGTGCTCAAACAGCATTTTGCCAAAAATTTTGACCTTAGTCCTTCAGGCATTGTCATAAATTCCATGGATGAAAAATTCCTGTCACAGGTGAAACTTATCATTGATAAACACATGGACGATAGCCGGTTTTCCGTGGATCAGCTGGCTTCTTCCTTGCAGATGAGCAGAATACAACTGTATCGAAAACTAAAGGCACTAACAGGAAAATCTCCAAATAAGATCATCCGTTCCTTCCGACTAAAACGAGCAGCAGATCTGCTTAAGTCAGGGCAATACAATGTCTCTGATGTAACTTACCTGGTAGGATATAATGACCTGAAATCTTTCAGAGATCAGTTTAAAAAGGAATTTGGGATGAGTCCGTCCAAATACAACAAATAATAGGACACAGGGGGTAAAAGTATCATAGTGGAAAATGGAGCAATTACCCCCTGTTTTTGAACAATAATCCTCTCAAAGGCCTCTTATTGAATGATTAGGTTTGTTGTGAAACATAACCAAAGAGGCATGAAAAGTTATCAGATCCTATCAATTCTTCTTAGTATATTTTTATTTACTGCACCTGCCATTGCACAGGATCATTTCAATAATATAGACAGAGCTGACTGGTGGAATGAACCCTGGCCACAGGTCTATCCGGAAGATGAATCTGCTTCATTGGACTTTATTAAGGTCAATAAAAACAAATTTGTAAATGAAAAGGGAGAGGTTGTCGTTTTTAAAGGGCTTTCCATAGCTGATCCCGATAAAATCGAAAAAGACGGAAAGTGGGGCAAACCTCATTTCGAGGTTATTCAGAGCTGGGGGGTTAATCTGGTGAGGATCCCTGTACATCCCGTGGCTCTGCGTGAAAGAGGAATAAAAGCATATTTAAAATTACTGGATGATGCTGTACAATGGTGCGGAGAACTTGGAATGTATGTGATCATAGATTGGCATAGCATCGGGAACCTGAAAATGGAGATTTACCAGCATGATATGTATGAAACGACCAAAAGAGAAACTTATCATTTTTGGAAGACCATCGCCCGACATTTTAAGGGTGTTTCAACAGTTGCTTTTTATGAGGTTTATAATGAGCCTACCGTGTATAATGGCACATTAGGGACATTGTTCCTGGAATGAATGGAAGATTATTGTAGAAGACATTATTGATATTATTTATGCACATGATGACACGGTAATTCCGTTGGTTGGAGGTTTTAACTGGGCCTACGATCTTCGCGATCTGGAATTTAACCCTATTGCAAGAAAGGGTGTTGCCTATGTGACCCACCCATACCCGGGTAAATGTCATCCTCCGAGGGAACCGCACTGGGAAGAACATTTTGGTTTTGCTGCTGAAAAATATCCTGTTATTGCAACAGAACTTGGTTATTATTTTGAAGGCGAGGAACATCTGATTGATGATGGAACGTACAGAGAATCTATTATAAATTATATGGAAAAAAAAGGTATCTCCTGGTGTGCGTGGGTATTTGATCCTAATTGGGTGCCCCAAATGATAAAAAATTATAACTATGAGCCCACGCATCAGGGAGCCTTCTTTAAATCGGTAATGTTGGGAGAGTACAAATCTTCAAATAAGTAAAATGGTTTCATAAATACGATTTACCAGGGTGATCTCTTTTCGAGATCACCTTTTTTTATGGAACTGTAAGGAAATTTTTTAATTTGGGATAAAATTAAAATCATGAAAATCTACCATAATCCACGTTGCAGAAAAAGCCGTGAGACACTTTCCATTCTTGAGGAAAACGGAATAAAGCCGGATATCATTCTTTACCTGAATGATACTCCTTCCAAACAAGAATTAAAGGATGTCCTGGATAAACTGGGTATGAAGGCATCAGAAATTATCCGGAAAGGGGAACAGATCTATAAAGATAATTTCAAAGGAAAAGAACTCTCTGAGGATGAATGGCTGAATGCCATGGTTGAGTATCCGAAGTTAATTGAAAGACCTATTGTAGTTAAGGGAGACAAAGCTGTTTTGGGAAGGCCTCCACAAAATGTGCTGGAGTTGATTTAATCATTGATTGAGGAAAGCATTATTTTCCATATTCTTCCATGAGCAATTCTTTTTCGTGTTGAAGAATTTCCCTCAGGTCATCATCTGCTACCTTCATTTCTATAGGGTGCCAAATCGATTTTTTCGACTTAATGGCAAAAGCGAAATACCCCGATAAGGCTCCTCCTTTCGTTGCTGTCACTACTTTACTGCCTGCAGGGTATGTTTCCTCAGTCTCGAATTTTTCCTCTCTTAGATCAATGGTTTTTAAAATCAGATCATTGTTGGAAACAAAGTTAATGAACCGAATTGCAGCACGGGTTTCCTGTGGTCGAAAATGCTTCCAAAACCCGTCACGCCTCATCCAGGTGATCTGTCTTTTGGCATAACGACGTGAATTCTGCTTGATTTGTTCAACAGCTGATTCCAGGGTTTCCTGATCATTGAAATAGGCAAATAATTCCTGGTATCCTACCGTTTGCAAAGCATTTAGATCCTGATTTGGAAGTAACTCCTGTACCTCTTCAAGAAGGTTGGCTTCCATCATCAGATCTACTCTTTGGTTAATCCTTTGGTAAAGCGTTGCTCTTGGATGATGAATTTGCAGAAAAACAGGAATGAAATTTCGCTTGGAATTGTTTCCGCGCCTGAATGAGGAGAAGGGCTTTCCGGTATGCCTTATGACTTCCACAGCCCTCATTAAACGGTGAGGATTCCTGAGGTCTACCTCTTCATAATATTCCGGATCTGAATGCTGAAGCTCCGCTTGTAATTTTTCCATTCCACCCATTTCAAAATCCGCTTCAACCTGCTTTCTTATCTCTTTGGGAATTTCAGGGAATTTGTCCAGCCCAAAGCAGACAGCATTTATAAAAAGACCACTTCCTCCGGACATGACGACATAATCCCTGGACAAAAAGAGTTGATCCAATAATTCCAGTGTTTGTTTTTCAAAATCGCCGACACTGTAGTGGTCATGAATACTCAAACTGTCAATGAAATGGTGTTTTACTGCGGCCAGCTCTTCTGAAGTAGGTTTGGCAGTACCAATGCTCATTTCCCTGTAAAATTGCCGACTGTCACAAGAAATGATTTCAGTATTAAAGTGCTGCGCAATATCGATGGCAAAACTCGTTTTCCCACTCGCAGTGGGACCTCCAATGACGATCAAATACTTGTTGGAAGACATGGTGCGAAGATACAGGAATATTATTTACCTCAAAAAGTTACCGGCATCAAGACCATCCCCTGGTGAGATCAAGCAACGTTCGCTCAAGCGTAGGGAATTTAAAAACAAATCCCATTTCAGGAAGTCGTTTAGAAACAACTTTTCGGCTTTTCAATAATAATTCCGTTTCTGTTCTAATAAAAAATGCACCGATCTCAAGGATCCAGGCGGGTGCCGGAATGCCAATTACATGTCCGGTGACCTTCCGAAGGGTTTTCATAAAAGTTGAATTTGGAACGGGGTAGGGGGCTGCGCAGTTGAAAATACCTGCTGCCTTTTCGTTGTTGACACACCATTCGCATATGCTTGCCAGATCATGAATATGGATCCAGCTGATAAATTGTTTTCCATCACCTTGACGGCCTCCGAGTGCCAGCCTGGTGAGCCATCTCATTGGGGTGAGAGCACCTCCGTTTTTTCCTAAGGTTATGGCTGCCCTCAATGCTACTTTCCTTGTTTCAGGAGTGTTGGAGTGAAAGAATTCTGCTTCCCAGGCTTTTACCACGCCTACGGAGAACCCAGCCCCAAGTATTCCATTTTCCTCATCGTTTGCCGATCCATCAGTGGTATGTTTGTAAACGGTGGCAGAAGAGGCGTTTATCCATACTTCAGGTGGATTGGCGCATTGAGAAATAGCTTTTGCAATCGCCTTGGTTGAAAGAATCCGACTATCCAGAATCGCCTGCTTGTTTCTGTTGTGATAACGGCAATTGACACTTTTTCCACTTAGATTTATAATGGCCCTGGCTCCTTCAAGCTCATTGGCCCAATCACTTACATTTTTTCCATCCCAGAGAACCTGCTTTGCTTCCCGGGCACTCTTTGCGGTTTTTCTGGAAAAAATGACAACCTTATAATTTTTTTGGTGAAAATAAGCGGTCAGGTTCTTTCCAATGAACCCGTTCCCGCCCGCAATGACTATCTTTTGTTTCATCTCCGTGGTTTTGAAACAAAGATAATAATAAAATTCATAACTTTCAATAAATATTGAAAGTTATGAATTTTGGATAATATAAATGAAAAGAAAGGGTAGGAGCTGGATTATTTGACTAGAATAACTTCCCCCTTAAAGGTTTCGGTTATTCCATCTACAAACTCAATTTCTGCCATATAAACGAATACACCGGAATTGAGGGCTTGCCCCTGGAACATGCCGTCCCAGTGATTAATTGGATCATTTGGTAAAGCATTTATACGCTCATGCATTAGATCTCCTGCTCTGGAGAATATTCTGAATGATTTTATCCTTTCAATTCCAACGCCTGTAAAGATGCCAAAATCATCATTCACCCCGTCATTATTCGGACTGAACGCATTGGGGATGAAAACGTTTCGGTCTTTATTAACCCATATGAATACGGCATCCTCTGCTGTACATTTGGTAAGTGTATCGAATACAGCGACGGAGTATAAAGTGGAAACATATGGACTTATGGTTATTTCACCTGCATTTATGGTGTCAGAATGATTCCAGTTATATTCCAGATTTAGACTATTGCTTAAGGCCTGAAGCTGTATTGTTTCACCAAGGGAGATTTCAAAATCTTCTCCAAGATCGACAAACAAGTCAGGTGGGCCTAATACTGTGATATCCAACGTTTCTTCACACCCTGAGATATCCTGGACAATAACCTGATAATTGCCTTCCTCCAGTCCTGTGAATGTCTCAAAAGAAGAGAAGTTCTCACCATCGATAGAATAAACATACCCGGGCATTCCTCCAAAAACAGTATCCACGTAAATTTCACCTCCATTCACAGGATCCAGACAGGTAATATCTTTGGCGCTGACCTGAGCAATTAATTCATCAGGTTGGGTAAGGGTATAATTGGCTTCGGCCTCACATCCATTTTCATTGACTATTTGAAGCGTATATTCACCTGATGCCAGGTTACCCGACACAGCAGTAATGGAACCGGAACTCCAGTCATAACTAAGTGTATTCCACGGTCCGGACACTTCCGCTTGCAGTACACCATCATTTTCCCCATAACAGCTGATCTCGCTGGCGACAGCGATATCCACCAGCAAAGGAGCGTTTGGTTGCGAAATTTCCACTGAAGTATATGCTTCGCAGCCATCAGTATTAGTAACGGTTACATCATAAAAACCAGCGGATAGCCCTGATATTTCAGGTGTATCTTCACCGTCAACCCAATTGTAGGAAGCGGCTGTGCCGTTTTCCAATAAAACACCTGCCTGACCATCACTTCCTTCAAAACAGGACACATTTTGGATGGGATTTGGTGTGGCAATAAATTCCAATGGTTCGTTAATGAAGAATGATGTTATGAGTTCACATCCGTTTTCATCCGTTATCGTAAGCTCATAAGTTCCCGTGCATAATCCGGTCAGGTCTTCACTGGTTTCTCCATTTGACCAAAGGAAGGTTTTATTTCCTGTCCCTCCAATACTCGATATGTCAATACTTCCATCGCAGAAGCTAAAGCAAGAAGCACCGATTACATTGGAAGTTGCCAGTTGCAACTCCTCGGGTTCAAAAATACCTGCAACAAATGTAGTATCGAAAAAGGCATCATTGATGGTAATTTCTACCGGACCTGCCGGCAGATTTTCAATGAGGGTTTCTGCTCCCTCCGAATCAATAGTACCTGATCCATTCAATCCGGAAGTGACCTGTGACCAGGAAAAATTATACGGTGGCTCTCCATTATAGGTAGTGAATCTGATGATACCATTATTTTCTCCATAACAATTCAGCGAATCATTTTCGAAAATAGGAACAATGCCGGTAAGGAATTCGACATCAAAACATTCAATGACCTCGCATCCAATATCATCAGTTATCGTTACACAACAATTACTTCCACCCATTAGTGTGGTTGCCGTTTGAGTTGTTTCACCGTTACACCACAGGTAGGAGAAGTTTCCGGTTCCACCACTGGCATTTGCGGTGGCCATACCTGTTGCTGTCATGCCAATTGCAGGCGATTGATCAATAGTAGCGGTAAGGGGATCCAATACGGTTAAATTGGTAAAAACAATACTGTCGCATCCTGCAAAAACCTGAATGGTATCTGCATAATTACCAGAAGTTGTATAAAGGCTCGACCCAACCTGGTATTGGGTACCGGCGCAAATTGTGGTATCTACAGTTACCTTCGGTGTTATATCACCATTGTCGGTTACCCTGATTTTAAAAACACCTTTGGCATTAAAACCCGTACCATCAACCAGAATCCAGTACGGACGACCGGGATATAAACAGGTAGCGATCATACTTTGATCGAGGTCATCGATATCGTATTGACTCATCACATGACCAAACGGCCCATTACAGAAGTTATTAAATGACCGGTATAATGCCAGTTGAATCCCAATGGAATCAACGGTTCTGTCTGTAATCCCTTCTATCAAAACGTGGCCGGAAGGTGGAGCAATAAAACCAAACCAAACGGAATGTTGGCTGACAAAGGCCTGTACATAAGGATCATCTGTATCTGTTGAGCAGAAATTGGAAACCCAGTTGGGCGTTTCGACACTCCCTCCCTCGGGGACTTCTCCCAGGTCCTCATAATCACATCGAAAATCTCCTCCTTCAACAATTCCAATATCAATAATTTCCAATCCGAAAACACCGGTAGTGGCAAGCGGTGCTGCTCCATCTACAAGAATATAATAAGTTGTATTGGGCATTGGACATTCCACTGGCATCCATACATCATTTCCCGTGTCGAGCCAATAAGCCAGGACGAGGTCTAAAGGTCCGTCACATGCTCCCGTTTGTGAAGTGTAAACTGCTACCTGTAGATCAATATCAAACCCTGAAGCTTGTGGATCATTTACTGCATGAACGAAAAATTCTCCGGAGACATCCGCCCCTGTAGTAAATGAAAACCAAACTCCGGCATCATTGAAGAAAAAGCCCTCATCATTTGGTTGAGCATCCCCTGCATTTGTTGCACAAAGGTTATTGTATAAACCTAAAGATGCGTCACCTAGGGTATCTGCGAAACTCAAGACTCCCAGGTCAACAGCTGAGCAGATCGTATCGTTGCTGTAAATCTGTGTTAGAGAAGTATTGGAAATAGTAAAGGTAACTTCTCCATCGGAAGAAAGGTTGTCCGGTAATCCGATGGTTTGCATAGCGCTGCTATTTGTCGCAGGTACGGTTACATCCTGGCAAATAGTTTCCTCACAGGTTTTGGTAACATCACATCCAATCCCTACTTCATAAGAAAGGCCATCGTTTTCAAAAGCACTGAAACAAATCTCAATGGTTGCCGGAACATCGGATTCACAATCGAAATTTTGAGTGTACTGAGTGTTGGGAAGGCTGGTGTAACAATTCCCGGATTCAGGGTAAATCACCTCTCCTTGCCCTTCAATATTGACTGTCCAAAAAGGATCTGCCTGTCCGATAAAATCGTTGCATGTCGTTGTGGATGAACCACTTTCTATAGTGACGCTTAACTGGATTTGTCCCCAGACAGAAATGTTGAGCATTAAAACAGGGAATAGTAGTAATAATTTTCTCATTATTTGTTGTTTTCAAAAAAAAGCAGAAGTTGTTGTTGAGGGGTCAACAATAACAGAAGAGGTGTGGAGACGATTTTGCTGTTTACTTAACGGAAGCTAAAATACGATTATTATATGAAATCCTGAATTTTGACAAATGCCAAAATTCGGGATTCGATGATGCCTGATATTTTCAAACGGGAAAAGATCCTCGTGGACCTATTGACAGGAACCAGTACAGGTTATGATATTTGATGCCCTGTAGTTTTGGAAATCCCTATTTTAGAGCATATTGTGGCTTACAATGCCCCGGGAATTGATTATCTCAAGGGGCATAAAAAATCCCCAATTTTGTCATAAAACAAAATTGGGGATAACCTAGGAGGTTGTGTGATAAGCCCCCGAACGCTTCGTACCTATAAAATCATTCAAATGCAAAAACTCTATTTTTCATCTCTTAAATATTTCATTTCCTACAATAACTTAGAAAAATAGAGTTTTTGCACAACCCTGTTATCTGATGATGGTTACATCTCCTCTGATGATTTCCCCTTTGGAAATGTTTAGGCGGAGAATATAATAATAAGTACCATGCGGCAACTCATTACCTTCATCATTCAAACCATTCCAGTCATTGTTATAAGGAGCTGCTGTATAAACTATATCTCCCCAACGATTGAAAATAATGATCTCATTATCGGGAAATTCGTCCGGTGCGTTGTTGGCCAGAATATCGAAAATGAGCATATCATTCAAACCATCTTCATTCGGAGTAATGGTATTGGCAATTTCCGGCTCATTCGGATCTTCAGGAACGATGATAACGATCGTGGCCTGATCACAAAGATCCGGACAATTGGTGCTGCAAATCTCATAGGTTACTTCAGTTTCACCTTCAGCTCCGGGGCCCACAGAGTAATAGTAGGTACCATTTACAAGACTATCCAATCGTCCGAAGGCAGGTTCGGATAAAATGGTAATGGTAACCTCAGAACTACTCGTGATATCATTGGCCAATATATTGGTTGAGCCGAACCTGATCTCTTCAGTAAGCTCGATCAGGTCGTTGTTGGCTACAGGAGCAGCTTCACCGGTGATTACCAGCGTATCTGAATCGTAGTCCGGACAGGCATCAGCAGATAAAGTCCAGATGAAGATATTATCTCCCGGGAGTAGTGGCGATACATTGGTGACCGTTGATGTTGGATTATCAACAATGGCTCCACCCACAGAAGTCCAGACTCCTGTAGTACCAAATGGCATGTTTGCTGAAATGGTAATGGAATCACCACAATGCAGACTGTCTGGCATTGTCATAGCATCTTCCGGGAACATAAAGGTTACCTCAACAGTGTCTGTACTTACACATCCATTATCTGTATCGGTGACCTGAATGGAATAAATTCCGGCACCTTCGATCATTGGAGAATTATCCATTTCCTGACCAGCAGAGATAGTACCTTCCACAGCTGTCCACAAATATTCAAACTCAGCTCCTTGAGAAGAACCTGATCCATCCAATTGTCCCACATCTCCACATTCGATAATAAAGTCTTCGCCTGCATCTGCTGTAGGAACTTCCGTGTCACTATCGACGGTTATGGTTTCTGATGAAGAACATCCGTTTGAAAGGAAGGTAACCGTCAAAACGTAATCACCAGGTTCGTCAACATCAACTACAAGGCTTCCTGAAGCCGGAGTGATGGTTCCGGGACCTGTCCATTCAATGCTGCTAAAATCACTTTCCATACCTGTTGCGCTCGCATCGATTTGCGTGGTGGTATTTTCACAGGTAATTAACGCTGGTGTGTCAAATGCAATGACAGGAGTAACGATATCCGCTTCAACAACCACTGTGTCAATGCCTACACAACCATTAATATTATTAGTAATCGTTACCTCATAACTTCCTGCATCACATACGGTTGTTACCAGAGCATCCGCAGGATCCGGCATTCCGCCGTCGAGGCCTACCCAGGCAACGGTAATATCATTTACATCGACATTGACATCTGCGGTCAACTGGATACATTCAGTTTCGCAGGTGATCATGGTCGGAGCAATAATATTCACTATGGGTTCCTCAAAATCTTCACCGACTACAATTTGATCAGTTGAGGAACAACCATTATTGACATTCAATACGGTAAGTTCATAAGTTCCTGCGGTTGCAACACTTGTCGTGCTGGTATTATCAGGAACGGGAGTTTCACCATCGACAATGTTTAACCAGGTGTAAGTGAATTCTGCTCCCATGGAGGTGTTTTCTCCACCCAGCGTTACCATATCGGTAATACAATCCAGATTATCATCCATTCCTGCATCAGCAATCGGAGCAATGGTGTCCAGGCCGATGATGAATTCACCTGAAGCGAAACATCCTGTTAGCGTATCTGTAACGGTGATCGTATAAACACCTGGCATATCCACCTGAATGGATTCCCCTGTTTCATCACCGATAAATGGCTGTTCGGTCCATAAAACAGTATAACCACCACTTGGAGAAGTGATCATATTGGGTTGCAGTGTTAAAGTGTCATTTTCACAGGTTATATTCTGAACCGGATTGTCAATGGTGACAACGGGCGTCTCTGTATTTTCAAATACTTCAGCGCAATCTGTGGCAGTACATCCGTTATCCAGGTTAGTTACTTCGAGGCAGTAAAAACCTGCTGCTGTAGCAACATAGAATGAATCCGTAGACACTTCCGTTCCTTCCAAATCCGTCCAGGAATAAGCGAAATTGCCGTTGGTAGAAGTATTCGGACCAAACAAGGTGTCACTTGGTACTTCACATGTTAATATGATGTCCTCTCCTGCATCTGCAATTGGTGACAAGGTGTCTATCCCAACATTGATCTGGGCCAAAGCAGTACAGTTGGTAGTTGTATCCGTAACCTCGAGGGTATAGACACCATCAGCCACCACGATGGGTGTAAGAGTTGTTTCCGTACCGGGAACAAACTGACCTCCTGTTGTTGCCCAGGTAAATATCAGATTCTCAGGAAGGGCACCATCAACCTCGGCAAGTATTTGAATACTGTCAACCAGACAAGTGAGGCTGGTATCTCCGGCAGGGGTTGTTGTTATCACAGGGAAATCCTCATTAGGTACAACCTCAATAGTATCTTGTGCTTCACAACCTGTAAGAGAATTAAATGCCACCAGGTAATAAACCCCTAATTCATTTACAGGTATGCTGGCGTTGTCAGAAATAAAAGTATTTTCAAAATCAAACCAACTATATTCAACAATAACTGGTGGATTATTTTCTGTAGTAGCGCTAAGTGTTATAGAGGTGTCGCATGCGAGTGTGACCGTTTCTGCGCCTGCGTTAATGATTGCTTCCGGCAAGAGCTGATCATCCACCACTCTGACAGTATCGGTGGAAGAACAACTTAGAAGAATATTGGTAACTGTAATTTGGTAAAGTCCGGGACCGGTTACCTGCGGCATCAGTAAATTTTCATCTCCTGCAACAAGATCACCACCTTCAAGGGCTTCCCATAAATAAACAATGGTATCTCCGACTGCAGATCCTGTACCGTCAAGCATTAAGGTATCTGATAAACAGGTAAATGAAAGGTCATCTCCTGCTTCTGCATCTGGCAGGGTTGGAGGAAATACCAGGACAGTGTCTGTGGCAATACATCCGGTGAGTGGATTCTCTCCTGTTACAATATGCGGTCCGGCTTCTTGAGCAAAATAAGTGGTGGTCATACCTTGTGAGATTCCATTTGGAGGTGTCCACAAAATATTGAAATCAGGGTTATTGATACTACCACTAAGGAGAGCTAGTCCTGTTTCACAATTTAAGGTTGCATCTTCACCACCATCCACTACAGGCACATTAAGCGTATCCATCGGCACCACAAACGCAAATGTTTCTAATAAAATCGGTTGACTATTGTCAAAAACGGTCACAAATACCGTATCTCCGGCACAAAGATTGGTGGCAAAGAATGGATTGAATTGTTGCTGACCATTCTGATCCCACGTGGTACCCAGGGGTTCTTCTCCTCCAATGACACTGAACGTTATTTCTCCATCACATGCATCAGGACAAGTAGTGGGAGTAATGACCAGGTCTGTTATTATATATCTGTCTTCAATACAGATTTCACCATTTTCAAAAACAAGACTTCCCTGTCCATTGGTGGTGTTTACGACGGGGTCCGGTACTTCCGAAACAGCAACAGGCGTACACTCCGGAGCTTCAAGTAATTCATAACAAATTTCGAAAATGACCGTTTCATCCGGAAGCGGTTCGAAACCGTTCCAGCCAACGCTTAAAACACCACCTGACTCATTAAAGGTCATTCCTGTCAAAACTCCAGGATCGATGATCTCTACAAAATTGAGGATACTTGGATCCCAGTTCAGGCGAAATGCAAAATCAGTAATATTATCAAAAGATTCTACGGATACTTCTACACAGGCGGTATCTTGCCATAACCCTGAAATGGTGTCAATGTAAAGTCCGAACCCTTCAGGGAATAAAGTACATAACTCTCCGGGAGTATCGATAATCCCGACATCCTCTCCATTGGAAGCAGCTGAAATAGCCTCTGGAGCCAAAGGCACGGTGATCATTTCAAGTGGATCACAGGTACCCGGGGAGCCAAGAGGTTCGAAACACAATTGCAAAATGGACGTCCCGTCTGCCAGGGTAATCGGATCTGTTCCGTCATGATCGAAGAATAATAAACCTCCGTCTACTGCAGCGGTAACATTGGCATCAGATGCGCCCGGAAAATTCATCACTGAATATGAATTTAAATGAAACAGTGCCGGATCCCAGGTCAAAGAATATTGGAAGGAAGTGATGGAATCAAAATTGGCAACAGGCACATCCACACAAAATTCTTCACCGGCAGCAGCACTTCCACTTCCCAGGGTCAACCCAACACCTTCCGGCTGAATAACTTCTACCTGACAGTTGTTGGGAGCAATCCCGATATTCGGTCCGTCCATGGATTGTACATTGGACGGAGAAGGGACAAAAGTAAATGGACTATTTCCTCCGAGACCGGTTACCTGGAAACATACTTCGAATAAAGTTCCTCCTTCGGCAATACTTGCCGGTGGTGGTGCTTCCCATTCTACTTCAAGGAAACCGTTATCGGGATTGGCCGTGAAAGAACTGGCATTAAGGTTAACCACACTTGAGTTAAAATTCTGTACTCCGGTATATGTCAGAATTTGTTCATTCCATTCCATGAGGAAACTCATATCAGTAATGGCAAAGAAATTATCACCTACCGTTACATCCACACAGAACTCATCGTTTATATTTACAGGACCGCCGCAATCAGCGAATAACTGAAGACCGATTGGGTCACAATCTCCTGTAGTAACACTTCCTGCGACATACTGATAAGGAATAGAGAACCCTTCTTCAGGGGAGGTGGTATTGGTAATCTCTACCAATGCTTCCAGGTCTATATCCAGAGAAGTATAAGATTCACAAGGTGCTATAATGTCAAAGCAAGCTGTAAAGAACAAAGTACCATCATCGACCGTAACACCCTGATCGGGTAAGCTGGCCCAGGAAACCCTCAGCGCATCTCCATCCCCACTCAGACAATTGAAATTGCTATTTGTCAGGTTGGGAATATCTCCGGGTATCTGATTGACACATTCCAGGACCGCAGGATCCCAGGTAATATCAAATTGAGTACTTTGAAGGTCTGTAAAATTATTTACGGTAAAATCCACACATACCAGATCACCGGTGTTCCCTGTTTCCTGGGATGCGACGATCTGTAAAGGACTTACGTCAAAAAACACACAACCTGGTTGATTGATCACCATACCGATGTTTGGACAACCTACATTAAAGGTAAACGCCCTGTGTACTACCGGAGGATCATTGGCCGGGTTTACTATTTCGATAGGTGCGCAGGATCCGTATTCTCCGACTGCAGCATCAAAGCAAATGTCGAAAACCGGCATAGCACTGTTGATATTCGGGAAATCAACACCCGGCCCCATATCATTTTCTGCGGTACATTCGAGATAAACCCAATCCATAACCATAGTTCCGGCACCCTGGTTGATGTTGAAATCTCCAACGTCAAGGCCTAAAACTGCGGGGTTTATGTTTTGGATATTTATGTTGGTAAAACTTGCAGGATTCCAGGAGAACTGAACATTTTCAATGGAGAAAATATTGGGAATTCCCAATGGTGCAAAACTACCAATAGTGACTGTTATACATCCTGCCTGACCACTGTTTACCGTGACATCATTCAAAGTCATTACCGGCTGTGCAAAGGCTGACAGGGAAAAACCCAGTAGGAATACCAGGCTCAGGAAAAAATTCTTCATATTATTCTTTAGTTTGGGATAACCTAGTTTTTGAAACATGGGAAAGGAGAAGTTTTAATTAATGTGTAAAGTAAGTTTTCGTTTTTAATTATCTTTCAAAGGAGATGGCCAGGTTCAATTCATGAGTACTGCCAACAAAAGGACCAAACGCACTGAAAGAATAATCATAACCATAGCCAAACTTCAACAGGTTATCAAATCCTACATTGTCACCCAGGTCAAATCCAAGGTCCAGGTGGAAGTTCTTTGCTGTGGAGAGCCCTGTTCCAACCCAAATGCTGCCGGGAAGTCGAACACGAAGATTAAAGTCTGCGTTGAAAGGGGCATTAGGGGTGTATTTGAACCATACGGATGGCTCAACAAAGTTTTCCCCGTCTCTGAAAAACTTGTAAAGCCCGACATGGCCGTAATAGTGCTGAACACGCTGAATGCCGAATTCTCCATTTTCATCTGTAAATGCCAGATCAAGTCCAAGTACCTGAGGAACAGAAATACCTCCATAGATGACATCTCCGTCTCCAATGACCTGATAGGCAAAAACGCCAACACCTACATCCGGATGTAACTGAGAATAAGATTGAGTTCCTAATACATCACCCTGATCTCTCAGAACGATCTCATCAGCATCGATTTTGTACTGAACAAGCCCTCCGCTCAGGGCAAGGGCAATTCCTCCGTATTCCGGATCAGGACTAATTACAGCTCCTGCGCGGCCGTATATTCCGGTAACTCCTGTAGGACCGGTAATGTCACTCAGAATATGACCACCAGCCATAAAGGCGGCACCCCCGGCCTGGGAATTTACATAAGATCCACGAAGTACCCGTGTTTTAGGTCCACCGGAAATGCCTGACCACTGACTTCTGATGGAAACACCAAAGGTCATGTTTTGGGCAGCTGATAAAAAATCACTCTCCATTGCAGCGGGATTGAGGAGCGTTGCATTTTCACGATACTGGGTAAATAATGGAAGTTGTTGTGCTTTTAACGATAATACGAAAAGCAGTAGAAAGGGTAATAAAATGCTTCTTTTCATGGGACATGTTTTTGAGATAGCAAAGTTATAAAAACAAAGATTCTTCAATAACGATAAGGTGTTTTTCTTTTTGTTATGAAATCAAAATTTTAACTTCCTTATACTAATTATTTATATATAAATTACGAGTTCCAAAAGGTAATTCAGGGGGTTTGTTTTGGATTCCATTGAGTGAGGATCAAATTTACTTCAAAATGCGCCCAAAATTAGGAGTTTGGTGGTTTAAATTTCTAAATCAGGGAATTTATTTTACTCTCTTTTTAATTTTATTTAGGGAGTGGTAGCCAAAACGCGGAAACTGGGGATTTTTATTGCGAAACAGGTGTTTTTTACCGGAGGCATCCAATATTTTCTTTGTGGTAAATATTCATTCCGGTGAGCGGTTTTCACAAATTTTTGTTTTCTTGTGCCTGCTGTAATCCCTTTATTGTCAATGTATTAGTTAATTAACATATGGGTTTTAATTTCATGTGATTTTTTGACCTTTTGATTGACGGATTTGCTGAACATCTTTTTTGCTATATTTGTGTAATCCCTCATCCATATTTGTAAGGTCTGTTTGAATAACAGTATATTTCAAAAGGCTTTTTTTAATTTGCATTATTTTCACTTCGATTGATAATTAAGGAAAAACACCGATAAGGAATGGATCAAAATTCCATGAAAAATGCCTTTTTCATTATTCTTACGGCCGGGCTGTTACTTGTTTTGTATCCAATGATTCATGACAGGTCAGATTGGTTGAAAAAAAACTTTAGATCATATCATCTGAAGGAGCGCTTTTTTCTGGATTCCATAGTCGTTAATGACACCTTGCAAACGGATTCTTCGTTGGTCCTGTTATCCAGTCATACGACCACCCAAAAAGCATTGTATTCAGGACAGGAAAATCTCAAGTCTTTTTTTGATGCTTTGCTTTCGGAGGGCGGACAGACCCGGATAGCATATTACGGAGATTCCTCTATCGAAGGTGATCTGATTACTCAAACGGTTCGTGACAGCCTTCAAAAAAAATTTGGTGGCAGCGGGGTAGGCTTTGTTCCGATTGCCTCTCATCTCAAAGGGTTCCGCAGAAGTGTTTATCTGAATTTTTCGGAAGATTGGGCCAGGATCACCATGAATAAGCCAGCTCCGCCAGGTATTCAATTTGGTTACCTGGGCTCTACATTTGCCTGCAAAAGTAATGTCAACATTTCTGTAGATTCCATTCCTGTTGAAACTGTAAACTTAGATTCTGTTTCACTGAATTCAAATGATACCATCGTTATTACAGAACCCTTGGTAGCTCCTCCGGAAGAGCCCGTTCACGATGGGGTTTATTCCGTGGGTTTCGCAGCTTCGAGAATCTACGAAGGGACCTATTCGTTTCCTAAATCAAGATTGTTTTACAGTTGTCCGGTGGATAGTTTCGGACAGAAAGGGGTCGTGAATGTTGGTATTGGGGAAAGCTTAAAAGTGATACCTTTGAATGGTTCCAATACCGTTAACGAGCAATTATTGGCAGGTTATCCTCACCGGAGGATCCATTTGGATTTTGACAGCATTTGCAGCCAGGTAATTTATGGGGTGAGTTTCGAGAGTGACGAAGGCGTAATTGTAGATAATTTGCCTTTCCGGGGTAATTCCGGGGTTTGGTTAACAAGAATTCGATCCGGTGTATTACAATCATTTCAAAGCAAGCTGGGGGTAGATTTGGTGGTTTTACAATTTGGCCTGAATGTCCTGAACCCTAAAATGCAGGATTACAGCTGGTATGCATCGGATATGAAGCGTGTGATAGATCATATCAGGAGAGGGTTTCCTGAGGTAAGTATTTTGATTGTAGGACCTGCCGATAAAGCCATAAAGCGAGACGGGAAAATGCAGACAGATCCCAGCATACCTTTGATCACCAATGTTTTAAGGGAGGTTGCACAAGAAAAAGAAGTGGCCTTTTTTAGCTTTTTTGAAGCCATGGGAGGCAAGGGAAGTATGGTAGATTGGGTAGAAAAAGAAAAACCAAGATTGGCCAATACCGATTATACCCACTTTAATTTTGAGGGAGCCGAAAAGGCCGGCTATCTGCTTTTGGAATATTTATTTGAGGCTTTGGATTTTTATAAGTCAGAACAACAAAAAGAAACAGTTCAGTTTTAGAGTATTATGACAATTTTTAGAATAGTTTTCACCTTTACAGTCTGCCTGATTTTTTTTCCGGCTAAATCATTATTTGGGAAAGTGGCTACAGATACGATTCCTGTTGATTTTGGTGCGTTTGATTTTCTTGAATTAAGTGTCAATGAAATCATAGATGCCCCGAATCTGGACTCCTTTTTCGACAAACTTAGCGCACTTAAACGAGAAGAAATACAGGAGTTGTCCATTGTCCATATTGGAGATTCCCATGTACAGGCTGATTTTTGGACAGGCGAGTTGAGAAGACTTTTTCAGGATGAATTTGGCAACAGAGGCAGAGGACTGGTTTTTCCATTCATCCTTGCCAATTCTCACAACCCAAAAGATATTCATATTACTTCAAATGTCACCTGGAATTATAAAAGAAATATTTTTAAAAAAGGCCCTGAAATGGGTATTGCAGGTGCTGCAATTGCGACTGATAATCCTGCATTCTTTATTGATGTGGTCCTGGGAGATTCGTTAAGCCCCATTCAATACAACAAAATCACTTTGTTCAATAAAAAAGGGCCTAGGGCTTTTGATTTTACTTTAGGCAAAGGGGATGTAAAAAAAGCGGATCTGAAAAAACAACCAACAAAGCGCAGATACCACAGGGTTCGATCCGGAGAAACTTTATCCCATCTGGCACGAAGGTACGGGTGCAGTGTATCCAGCCTGAAGCGTTGGAATGGTTTACGGTCTTCAAGAATTAATATTGGACAACGACTTGTAGTTAGTAAACCTATTTATGTCAAACCCAAAACTCCTGACTTTACAAGGTTTGCTTATTTGGCCAATACCGAATACCCGGACAGTGTGTTTGCTGCCACTTTGTATCTGGATAAACCGGCGAATCAACTGGTCATAAAAGGGGAAAAACAGTCCGAGCAACAAAAAGAAATGATATTCCACGGGGTTTCTTTTGAAAACACCACTCGCCCCGGGATTCTTTATCACGCTGTCGGAGTGAATGGAGCTTCCTTTTACCACTTCAATAAATCTGCACACTTTTTTGAACAAATCGGTGCTTTGAATGCAGATCTTATAGTTGTTTCTTTGGGGACAAATGAATCTTTAAGTTCAGGGTTTGATGTCCGTATTTTTTCCGATCAAATCGATGAATTTTTGACGAAGATGTCAAAGGTTTACCCAGGGATCCCAATTTTGTTGATTACTAATCCTGCTGCACAAAAAAACAATAAAATTAATCCCAATACGGAAAGAGCAGCAGGGGTAATAAGAAAGAAAGCCATGGATTATGGTTGTGCGCTCTGGGATCTTAAATTAATTATGGGAGATTTGATGGAGCCATGGAAAAAATCCGGACTGGCTCGTCCTGATGGGATTCATTTTACAGAAGAAGGTTATCAATTGCAGGGGAAATTATTGTATAATGCCTTAATCAAACAATATGAATCAGGGCATTAACTGGGAAGCCATAAGATCATTATTAGCTTACGAAGCCAGCAGACCATTACTCTTTAATTCTGCTGACTTTTTCATTCTGTTCACCATTTTTTTTGGTGTCTATCTGCTACTGAACCAACGTGCCAATCTGAGGATACTGTTTACGCTAGGATTCTCCCTGTATTTTTATTACCTGTCCAGCGGATTCTTTTTCTTTTTACTGGTTTTTTCTACCATAGCAGACTTTGTTCTTGGCCATTTTATCTACAATGGAAGCACTAAAGCCAAAAGGAAGTTCTTTCTTGGATTAAGTGTGGTCATCAACCTTGGATTATTAGGGTACTTCAAATACACTAATTTCCTCATTGGCTTTACCAATGACATTACCGGCCTGGATTTATCATTTCATAATATATTCTTACCCGTTGGTATTTCTTTTTATACATTCCAAACCATGAGTTACAGCATTGATGTTTACCGCCGAAAGCTGGTGCCCTTAACTCAAAATGTAACTGATTTTAAAAGTCTGTTTCAAAGGTTAAACGATTTTGCTTTTTTCGTCACTTTTTTCCCGCAACTGGTGGCCGGCCCTATCGTTCGGGCAGCAGATTTTATTCCTCAAATCCGACAAAAACCTTTTGTCACAAAAGCTCAGCTTGGGCAGGCAGTTTTACTCATTTCCGGAGGACTATTTAAGAAGGCGGTCATTTCTGATTATATCAGTGTCAATTTTGTGGATAGGGTATTTGAATCGCCTGCATTGTACACCGGGTTTGAAAACCTGATGGCCGTTTATGGTTATGCGATTCAGATCTATTGTGATTTTTCGGGCTATTCCGATATGGCGATTGGTTTGGGGTTATTGATGGGGTTTCAACTACCTGAAAATTTTCGGAAGCCTTATAAAGCCCATTCTATCAGAAATTTCTGGCAACGCTGGCATATTTCGCTATCTACATGGTTAAGGGATTACCTGTATGTTCCTCTCGGAGGTAACAGGAAAGGTAATGTACGAACCTATGTAAACCTCATGATCACTATGTTATTGGGAGGGTTGTGGCATGGTGCTGGTTGGGTTTTTATTATATGGGGAGGACTCCATGGTTTTGCTCTTGCGGCAGATAGATTAATGGACCGTTTTAAAAATGGTTTTCACAATCCGGCTTTGAGATCTTTTCTGATCCTTATCGCCGTACATTTTATTGGGCAGCTTGTTTTGTTTTTCAGGTTTTATGGTGTTGAACCGGATACCTTTTGGGAATTGACCTCTGGCAATCTGACTTTCATGGCTTTATGGACCATACTCTTTGGAGTTTTTACACTGTTGAGCATGTTGGGTCCGTCTGGTGCGATGGAAAATATTCAAAAATTCACTTCCAGGATTTTCGTATTCCACTTTGTGGTGATCGGATGGATTTTTTTCCGGTCCGGTGCTTTGGGAGCTCCTTTGCCATCACTTGAAGTAACTAATGAGTTGATAGGCCAGATTCTTGCGGCATTTCAACCGGAGTTAATATTCGAAATTCTTGGTGGTTATAAAACTGTTTTTGCCCTTATCGCTTTAGGCTTCGTACTTCATTTTTTACCTGAAACAATTAATGAAAGAATTGCAGTATTATTTGAAAAAGCCCCTGCACCAATTCACATTTTTACCCTTTCATTGGTAATTTGGGCCTCCATTCAGGCAGCGGGTTCCGAAGTTGTACCGTTTATTTATTTTCAGTTTTGATCGATTCGGGTTGTAGATTGCGAGGTATGGGTTTCGGGTTCAATCATTAGCATAAGTTTACATAAATTTCAGCTTCTATTATGCAAGGAAAATAAGACCTTCGAAAACATGATAAACTGAAACAAAGTTTTTAAAATAAATTTTCACGGGAATTGAGATGTTACACAACCTTTGGTGACACTTTTTCGTTTCAAAATTAATATGAGAAGGAAAATCAAAAAAGGCAAAATAATTATCCGCAGGCTTCAAAAGTTTTTCACGACTACGGTGATAGGGGGAATTTTTGTATTGCTGCCCCTGGCTCTGCTCGCCTGGATAATTCAATTCTTTTTTAGAAGTATTAGTAAACTGGTTACACCCGTGACCAAATTATTTGAATTCCCACCAACGGTGCATGACTGGGTGGTAGACCTGGTGGCTTTCAGTTTGGTAATTGCATTATTCTTCTTTATTGGACTATTTGTAAGAACTACTTTCGGAAATCGCTTATTTTCTTTCATTGAGGATAACTGGCTTCGAAGACTTCCTTTTTACGGGACTTTGAGAGATGCCATTTCAAGTTTTAGCGGAAGGGATAAAACGCCTTTTAAACAGGTTGTTTTAGTGGATGTTTTTGGAAATGAAACCAGAATGACCGGTTTTGTAACTGAGGATCAGAGTAATATTGAATTTGTAACGGTTTTTGTTCCAACCGGCCCAAATCCCACCAATGGATTCATTTTTCATGTAAAACCGGATCAATTGGTTTATACGGATGTTAAACCCGAGGACGCTATGCGTACCATAATCGGGGTAGGGGTTGGATCGGAAATACTTTTTAATAAGCAGCTAAGTAAAATGCTAAAGGAGAAACCTCGGGAGGTTCTTGAGAATTGATCTTTCAAATATGACTTAAACAAAAAAGGGGCGTTTTTAAACGCCCCTTTTTTGTTTAAGATGAAATTGCTGTTAATCATTAAGATTGACAACAAACCCTTTGATTTTGTGTTTCTTGGCCAGGTTGTCCATATAATTTTTGGCAGAGGACTCCTGCTCCATCGGGCCGAGGATGACTTTATACTTATCTTCTTCAACTTTAAGCACAATGTTTTTGAACCAGCGGGCTTTAAGGCCATCAACGTATTTTATCGCTGCATCAAAATTGTCAAGAGAGGCTACCTGAACTCCGTAATCACCTGATTTTGGAGACTCGAGAACAACTCTTTGCTTATCCTGTTTCATGGAATATTCAGTAGGCTCTCCTCCTTTGATTGTGGTAGTGGACTCAACAGGCAAGGCAACTACAAAACCTTCCATCTTATGCTTTTTCTTAAGGCTGTCCTTATATTTTTTGGCAGAATCTTCACTGTCAAATGGTCCCATTAAAACTTTATAATAAACCGTTTCTCCTCTTGGTTCTGCAAGTAACATAACATCTTTGAACCATTTTTTCTTAAGCAGGTCTATTTGTCTAAGTGCATTTTCATGGCTACTCATGGAAGCTACCTGAACCGCAAATTTTGGTTCGCTTCCGGGGCTTCCCAATTGGTAAACGCCAACCGGATAGTCACCATTGTCAGCACCTTGGTCATCCTTTTCATCGGAACTCTTTGATTTTGGGTCATCACTTTTTTTCTTGTCCTCTCCACCAGAAGAATCTGAGGCGTCGGCTTCTGTAGTGCTACTTCTCGGTTGTATGTCGTAATCCTCCGGTCGAACCGTTGTTGTTACAATTTCTTCCTTTTCATCATCACTTTTTTTCGAAGCGGAGGAAGATTTCTCCTCTTTATTACTCGAACTTCCCTGAACTTCAACTTTTACTTCAGCAATTCCATCCTGAACAAGACCAATCTTTTCAGCTGCTGCATAAGAGAGATCCACAACCCTGCCTTTAACAAATGGTCCTCGATCAGTTACCTTGACTACAACAGACTTTTTGTTGTCAATTCGAGTCACCTTGAGCATCGTACCGTATTTGTGCCGTTTATGCGCACAAGTCATTTTATTCCTGTCATAAGTATCCCCATAAGCAGTTTTACTTCCATGGAATTTGTCTCCGTAATAGGAGGCCAATCCTAATTCCTCGGATTGAGTAAAACCTGTAAATGTGGTAAATGCCAAAACGGCTGCTAAAAAAAAGCTCAATGTTTTATTCATAATTGATCTGTTTAGTAAATCAAAAGTAATAAGGGGAATAGCTTCCAGCAGAATAGCCTGAATCAGAATTTTTTTTGAATTAGCTCAATTATCTGCTGCTTTCATTATTTTGGGTATATTAAAAAATCTATTCTCAAAAAACTTCAATAACTAAACGTCAAAGATATCCATATTATTTAATTAGCACAATGATTTTACAAAAACAGTTTTGGGCTTTAGGCGTTTAATTTGGAATGGTTCATTTTTTTGAGGAACTAAAGCATGCGTGTTCAAGTTTTATTAATTTTGCACGATAATTTAAAAATATGAGTAAACACGGTAAGGTATTAGTGGCAATGAGCGGAGGTATTGACAGTACAGTAACGGCTATGTTGTTACATGAGCAAGGGTATGAAGTAGTGGGCATTACCATGAAAACATGGGATTACGCCAACTCCGGCGGCAACAAAAAAGAAACCGGCTGCTGTAGTCTCGACTCAATAAATGATGCGCGGGAGGTAGCTGTAAATATGGGATTCCATCATTTTATTATTGATATTAGGGATGAATTTGGAAATTATGTCATCGATAATTTCATAGAAGAATATATGGCCGGGAGGACTCCTAACCCTTGTGTGTTATGTAATACACACATTAAATGGACTGCCCTTCTTAAAAGAGCGGATGCTCTTGATTGTGAATTCATCGCTACCGGCCATTATGCGCGCATCAATGAATTAAATGACAGGAAATATATTTCCAAAGCAAAAGACCTCAACAAAGACCAATCCTATGTGCTTTGGGGGCTCGATCAGGATTGTTTGCATCGCAGTAAATTTCCATTGGGAGGATTGCTTAAGCCTGAAGTAAGGCAATTGGCGGCAGATTTTGGGTACGAGGAATTATCTAAAAAACCGGAGAGTTTTGAAATCTGCTTTGTACCGGATAATGATTACCGGTCTTTCCTGACCAGGAATGTAGATGGATTGGAGGAACAAGTGGCTGGCGGCGTTTTTGTCAATCCACAAGGAGAAGTATTGGGGACACATAGAGGATATCCTTTCTTTACCGTTGGGCAAAGAAAGGGACTTGGAATTGCTTTCGGAAAGCCGGTTTATGTCACAGAGATCAGACCGGAAACCAATACGGTAGTACTTGGAGATATGGATGACCTCATCAGAAATGGTATGCGGGTTTATAAGCTCAATCATATGAAATATCCTCAAATTCCTGATGGGTTAGAAGTTGTTTCAAAGATTCGTCATGGAAATGAGGGGACTATGAGTAAGATAAAGCAGGCAGGTGAGGAGGTAGAAGTAGAATTTTATGCTAATGTTCGGGGTGTGGCACCAGGGCAATCTGCAGTTTTTTACGAAGGAGATGATGTTGTAGGCGGCGGAATCATCCGTACAAGTATCCTTTAAGTAATCCAAAACCTATTCATCCATGATTCGCACTTTTTTTCTATCCCTGGCAACACTTTTTATCATAGCACTCATTTCCTGTGGCGGAGAGTTGGAACCTCCTCAGGATAAGGCCTATGATTATTACCCGCTTAAAGTAGGCAGTTACCAGGTGTATCAGGTAGATTCGGTGATCTTTGATCCAGCGATTGGCGGTATTGAAAAAGAATTTGTCAGCCTCCAGGTGAAGGAGGTGGTGGTAGATACTTTCAGGGATGAGACCAACGTGTTGATGTACAAAACTGAACGCTATGAACGGCCGGATGAAAACCATGGTTGGGAAATAAAATCTGTTTTTGCCAGAGGCACCGAAGACGATAAGGCTATATTGTTAAGTGAAAATCTACGATTTATAAAATTCTTATTTCCTCCCAAAGAATATAAAAAATGGGATGGTAATCTTCATTTCGATGAATTCCTGACGGTGGAGGTGGCAGGAGAGCCGGTTCAGATATTTAAAAGCTGGGAGTATGAAATGACGGAAGTTGGTCAGTCATTGATACAAGACCCTTTTGAATTTGATGAAACGGCAACTGTCATAAATGCAGACCACGAAAACTTAATTGAATACAGGTATGCGGTCGAAAAGTATGCCAGAGGTATAGGTCTGGTTTACAGGGAGTTGAAAATCATGGACACCCAATGCAATAATTGCTGCAATGGTGATTTTAATACCTGTGAAAATACTCCCTGGGAGGATAAAGCTGAGGCCGGTTTTACTCTTGTCCAAAGATTGATAGACTATAATTGATCTTTGTCAGGGATCTGCCTTCTTTTTTCCTAGGGGTTGCATGCTAAATTATTAATAAATCAACTAAAATGATCTAACTCGCAACGCGTACCACGTAATCCGCAACCCAGGCCAATTAATAAATCAAGGTTTTTTTACTGATTTTCCTTTTATTATTTCTTTTTTTTATTTTCTGCTTTTAATTTGTTTCTTCATTATTCCAAATTAAGAAATTTAAAACCTATATTTACCACAAATATATATAGGAAGGCTAATCTATGATTTTTCAGGTTTTGTCCCTTTAGAAAGTTTACCTTTCCCAACCTGAAGGATCTTCAAAGTGTTTGGGTTTATCAGTATAAAATTGATAAACTATCTAATTTTTTCTCAACGTAATTTTAATTTGCCCAAAGCCAAATGAATCTCAATTTGGAATAGAACGCTGTTTCTGTTTCCTTTTTTTAGAGCACGAGAAATTTCAAGAAAGCCATGAAAAGACTGTTACTTGCACTATTATTTACCGCCTTTTATTTCGTTTCTTTTGGCCAAAAGGTCAAATCCTTTGATTTAACCTCAGACCAGCATCAAAGAATTGAAGTCGAATTGTCAGGAATAGACAATTCAATTCAGGTCTGTAATTTTCTTCCTGGTCAGGACTATACCATTTTGCTTAGTGAAGCCCTTGAGTCGGATTGTCAGGTTAGTTTCTCAAATTCCAATTCAACGGAACGCTTCAAAAAAAGTTTGTCATTCTCAGCCACTGACCCTTGCAGATTTATTGACTTCCATTTTGATTGTGTCAACCCTGAAAACAAACGGTTTTTCTTAAGTATTTCCAAAAGATCTGGAAAGCCTGCTGGCGGTTCAGAAGATGCTGAAAAAGTAGTTCAATCCAGCATTGTTACTTCTCAAAACAGCGATGCAAACAGCCTTATTCAGGATGTATTTATCGGAGGGGATTGTTTTGAAGTGAGTGGGGTTAATTATAGTGGAACCAGTGGTCAGTTAGGTAGTTTTTCTAATGGACAATCTTCAATTAATATTGAAGACGGAGTAATTATATCAACCGGTGCCATTGGAAATGCTGTTGGTCCGAATATTTCTCCTAGTATTACAACGGGTTATTTTGATTCCGGAGCTGACAGTGACCTGGATGCCATTAGTGGAGGTGGTACACTTTACGATATTGCCAAAATTGAATTTGATTTTACGCCGACTGAAGACCAGATCACTTTCGAATACGCTTTTGCCTCTGATGAATATTGTGAATTTGCTGGTACTCAATACAATGATGTTTTTGGTTTTTTTATAAGCGGTCCCGGGATCAATGGCCCTTATTCCAATAACTCAGAAAACATTGCCATCATTCCGGGTACAGGTGACAATGTTGCTATTAATTCCATTAATCATTATACCAATGTAGCTTATTACCTGGATAATGCTATTACGGAATCTTGTGGAAGCGGCTTTCCTGTTGCTCCAAATGATATTGAATTTGATGGTTTTACAACAGTGCTTACAGCTATTGCCAATGTCATCCCTTGTGAAACTTATCATATTAAGCTGATCATAGCTGACCGAGGTGATGACATTTATGATTCTGCAGTATTTTTAAAAGCCAATAGTTTTGGTGGTGATCCGGAAGCCAATGTAACCTCAGAGATTTCAGGGAATGCTGCCAGTGATATTGCGGGATACGAGGGGTGTAGTGACGCTTTAATAACCTTTAGCCGGGTCGATTCCGATATATCTGAGGATCTGGAGATATTCTATACCATTTCAAATAACAGTACAGCCACACCAGGTGTGGATTATGAAGCTTTGCCTGGTAGTGTGGTTATCCCTGCCGGACAATTGAGTGTAACCATTTCTGTAGAAATTTACCTCGATTTAATCGCAGAAGGAATGGAAAGCATTTTTATTGAATTACAACAGGCATGTAGTTGTGAAGCGAGCCTGGTGGAAGTTCAGATCTTTGATGCACCACCCATAGAGGTAACCTTACCGGATCTTGAAGTTTGTGCGGGTCAACCAACCACTATCACGCCAATGGTAACCGGAGGCATACCTCCCTTGAGTTATGAATGGAATGATGGAAGTACAGGGGAATCCATTGAAGTTAATATTGATCAACCAACGACCTATTCTGTCAATATTTCTGATGATTGTAACAGTGCTGAAGCATCAACTTTTGTCGTGGTGCCTATTGAAGAAAGCGCAGTTTTGAGTGGGGACGGACAGTTATGTGGCGGTAATGAAACGGTAAACTTTTCAGTTGATTTTTCGGGCAGCGGTCCATGGAATATTACAATTGATCATAACGGAAATCCGACTACCGTAAATAATATCACCTCAAACCCTTACATCTTTACTGCATCTCAACCAGGTACTTATGAATTGATATCTGCGGAAAGTGCCAGTGGCTGTCCTGTAGAGGTTTCGGGCCAAGCTGTTATATCTGAAGCAACTAATTCTGCAACCTTAAGCGGGGATGGCGAATTATGTGGTGGAGCTACTGAAGTTACCATGAGTATAAATCTAACCGGAGGAGGTCCTTGGAATATTACTTATGCCGTCAATGGCAACCCGGTGACATTAAATAATGTGACAGATAACCCATTCTTTTTTGACGTAACAGAGGCTGGAACCTATGAACTCCTCTCAGTCGAAAGTGCTGATGGTTGTCCGGTGGAAGTCAGTGGACAAGGTTCCGTAACCCAGGTTGTTAACACCGCAACCTTGAGTGGCCAGGGAGAGATTTGTGGTGGTTCCAACTCCGTAACTATGACGGTTAACCTTCCGGGAGCAGGGCCGTGGAACATTTTTTATTCGGTGAACGGAACACAGGAATCTATTTTAAACGTAACGACCAATCCCTATACCTTTGAAGGTACGGTTGCAGGAACGTATCAGTTGAATACTGTAGAGAGTGCCGATGGTTGTCCGGTTGATGTTTCCGGTCAAGGTACCATTACAGAAGTAGTCAATACAGCTACCATCAGTGGGGATGGGGAAGTTTGCGGAGGAACAAGCTCTGTAGAGATGTCCGTTAATTTGCCCGGTCCCGGGCCATGGCATGTCACTTATGCCATTAATGGACAACCAACCACCATTTCCAATGTGTCATCCAACCCATTTGTTTTTGAAGGTACCGAACCCGGGAATTACCAATTGATTTCCGTGGAAAGTGCCGATGGATGTCCGATTGATGTGTCTGGTCAGGGAACCATCGCTGAAACGCAGGTTTCCGTTAGTCCAACAGCCGATGAAGTGAGTTGTAATGGTGGAAACGATGGAATGATTCAACTTACACCTCAAGGAGGAACAGCACCATATACCTATAATTGGGGAGCAGGATCTTCTACCGATCCGGTCATTTCCGATCTTCCTGCAGGTTCGTATTTCATAACTGTTTATGATGCTTTCGGATGTGAGGGACAGGTCAATGTACAAATTACGGAACCTCCGCAATTAGCGGCTCAGGTGATTGATATAGAAGACGTAGACTGTAGCAACATGGGCGGAAGTATTGCTTTAAGTGCTTCAGGTGGAACCGGACCCTATGATTTTCTTTGGGAGGATGGGGCAAATACTACCGGTCAGTCGGGGCTCAATCCCGGAGATTATTTCGTTACGGTTTTGGATGATAACGGGTGTGAAACCTTTTTACAAGCTACCGTTCAGGATTTGATTGATTATCCAATTGCCACTGCACAGGCAAATCCGATAAATTGTTATGATGATCAGGCCCTGATCTCTGGTCAGGGATCAACTACAGAAAACGTCTATTACAATTGGTTTGCACCAAACGGGGCTTCACTTTCGCAAAATGGTCTTGATATCAATGTTGGTGAACCAGGCATTTATACACTTGTTGTTACCAACTTTGTAAATCAATGCGCCACAGAATATCAGGTAGAAGTTGTTACCGACCTTGAGCCTCCCGTGGTTGATGCCGGAGCAGACGATGCACTTGATTGCATCAATACAGATCTATGGTTAAATGGAACAACCACAACCCCGAATCCTCAATATCTTTTCCAGTGGTTTACTCCTGATGGGAATATTATGCAAGGGGATGAATCTCCAAATATTCAAGTGGATGCTCCGGGACTTTATGTTTTAAGTGTTTTAAATACAGAAAACGGTTGTGTCGGAGAAGACGAGGTTTTGGTCGAAGAAAATGTGGACCTTCCGGAGGTTATCCTTCAAACTCCTGCTCCAATTACCTGTGCTGATACAGAAATAACCCTCTCAGGCTTTGGAAGTACCTATGGCCCGGGAATTGAGTATGAATGGTCAACAACCAATGGAAATATCCTGGGTAATGTTACGGGAGAAGAGGTTCTGGTGGATGTCTCAGGTAATTATGAATTGCTTGTCACCAATACAAACAACGGGTGTATGAACTCCATGGAGGTATTTGTTCCCATTGATACCATTGCCCTGTAGCAGATGCTGGTGATGATTTTGAACTCGACTGTTATGGCAATTCACTGTTTTTGAATGGCAGTAATTCCAGTTCCGGAAGTAATTATAGTTATGTATGGACAACAAACGACGGGACGATAATTTCCGGCAATGATGGGGTTACTCCTGAGACGGATGCAGCCGGAGTATATACACTTTTGGTTACGAATATGGATAATGGTTGTTTTGATTCGGACCAGGCTCAGGTGTTCAATAGTATGGGAGCCTTAACGTTATCTGCCAATGTGGGCGATGTTTTAAATTGTTATAACTCAAGTATCGAAATAGAGGGTTATGTGGAAGAACCTGGTGCGGAATACGCAGTTTTATGGACCAGTGCGGATGGCAACCCAATTGTCAATCCGGGTAATCTTCAAATAACTGTTGATAATCCGGGAATTTATCAAATGGAAGTAACCAATACCGAAAATGGTTGTGTTTCCAATTACGGGGTGGAAGTATTCCAGGATATCGCCCAGCCGGTAGCCATTGCCGGGCAGGATCAAATTATCAATTGTTTTGATAATATGACAACCCTGGATGCGAATGGTTCGGATTTTGGGGACGAGTTTTCTGTAACCTGGTTATTGCCCGACGGATCATCAGCGCTTGATGTCCTTACCCTGGAAACCGGACTTGCCGGGACTTTCACCTTGGAAGTGATTAATTCAAACAATGGATGTATCTCCAATGATCAGGTTGAGGTTATTCCTGATTTTGATATTCCTTTAGCTAATGCCGGTCAGGATCTGGAATTGAATTGTTTACATACTTCGATTGGATTGAGCGGAAATGCTGCTGCAGGAGGTGATGAAATGTCCTTTGAGTGGTTTGACCTCCAGAATAATGTTCTTTTGACTGATTCAACCTTGGAGCCGGTTGTTGACGAACCGGGATGGTACGCCTTTAGTGTGGCCAATCTGGAAAATGGTTGCGTTAATGCAGATACGGTTTATGTAGGACAGAATATTGAGCCTCCGGTGGCTATGGCAGCTGTTGATGGGGAAATCAATTGTTCGAATGATGAAGTTAACCTTTTAAGTTCTGCCTCTTCACAGGGAGATGAGTATGCCTACGAATGGGGACTGTCTGAATTTGGAGTTGTGATTTCCAATGAGGCCACTTATCCGGTTGACTTTGCAGGTACTTATCAATTGGTTGTCACCAACACTCATAATCATTGTGTGGATACGGCTACTGTCCTTGTTAGCGAAAATTTTGAAATGCCGGTAGCTGCGATTGCAGACCCGGATGATATTACCTGCCAACAGTTGATTGTCAACCTCGATGCATCTGCTTCAAGTGCTGGAAATGAATTCCAGTATATCTGGACTTTGCCGGACGGAAGTACTATAAACCAGGCGACACCAGAGTTTAATGCCTCCAGTGTTGGAAGTTATATGCTTCAGGTTTTAAATACTACCAATGGTTGCACAGATGAAGCAAGCGTTGATGTAATTAGCCTGGATGAATTACCCACAGCTGAAGCAGGGCCAAGTCAGTTGATCAATTGTTATGAAGCTCAGGTAACATTAAATCCATTGGGTTCTTCTGTCGCCGGAAATTATAGCTACACCTGGCAGGAGCAAAATGGTGAAACCCTAAGTCAGGCTGGCTCTCTGGAATCCATTCAGGTATCCGAACCGGGGATTTATGAATTTATTGTAACCGACCTCGATAATGGCTGTGCCTCGGCGGATGCGGTTATTGTAAATATTGATGTTGAAGAACCTGTTGCCGAAGCAGGTGCATCGGGAACATTGACTTGTTCAGCAACTACGCTGAATCTGGATGCTTCTCAAAGCAGCCAGGGAAATATGGCTTTTGCATGGAGCACTTCCAACGGTACTATCCTTTTGGGAGCCAATGACGTCAATCCTGTTGTTGGGTCACCGGGACAATATAATTTGATGGTTACCAATCTGGATAATGGATGCCTGTCTAATGATTTTGTTCAGGTCGATATTGATACGTTGCATCCGGATATTGACGTATTGCCAATCGGTATGCTCACTTGTGAGGTAACCAGCGTAGATATTCAAAGTACTACAGGAGGAGCATATAACCTTTCCTGGCTGGACGAAAATGGCGGTGAAATTGGAACTGGGGATGTGCTTTCAGTTGAAACACCCGGGTTTTACACCTTAATCGCTGAAGATACCAATAATGGTTGTGAAAGTATATTGACCTCTCAGGTCTGGCAAAATATTACTCCTCCCGAGGCAGATGCGGGTGTCAACGCCACCTTGACATGTGAAACAACAAGCTTACAATTGAATGGTGCAGGAAGCAGTGGAAACAGTGATTACCAGTGGAGTACGAATGATGGTAATATTGTGTCAGGTAGCACAGGATTAACTCCGGTCATCAATCAGCCGGGAACCTATACCATTTTGGTAACCGACGATTTTAATGGTTGTCAATCTACCGCACAGGTTAGCATAGAAGAGGACACGGAAATTCCGGTCGCCATAGCTGCAAATGACGGAATGCTCACTTGTACCAATCTGGAGGTGATGCTTTCAGGAACCACTAATGTTGGTAATAACTTTGATTATGAATGGCAATATGCCAATGGACAACCATTTGCAACAGGAAATCTAAACACGGTTGTTACTTCTCCGGGGACTTATCAGTTTTATGTCTATAATCCGGATAACGGATGTGAGAACAGTACGACAGTATCCGTTGAACAGGATATTGAAACGCCGGTGGCTGAAGCAGGAGAGTCGGAAGACCTTACTTGCATAATTACCAATCTGACGCTTGACGGAAGTGTGATTTCAACCGGTGGAAATAACTTTATCTATGAATGGACAGGACCCACTAATGGAATTATTGCTAATCCTAATTCATTGAATCCGATCATTCAGCAACCGGGAACCTATATCTTACAGGTAACAAATGTTGATAATGGCTGTACGGATATGGATATGGTAGATATTGACTTGATCGCTCCAACAGGTATTGAAGTAGATCTTCAGCAACCTCTTTGTCATGGAGAGCCGGCCTTTCTGGATGTTCAAACCATAGACGGAGGAGCAGAACCGTATGTGTATTCTATCAATGGTGGCAATTCTTATACCCAAACTCAGAATTTTACCTTGCTTTCTCCCGGGTGGCACCTATTGGTAGTTCAGGATGCGAATGGTTGTGAATTTACCGAAGGAATTTTTGTGGAAGATATTCCTGAGTTTGAAATCGAAATAGATCAGACGGCTATCATAAAACTTGGAGAAGAATATCAGATAAATGCTACGGTCAATGTTCCGGAAAGCGAGCTTTCTTCCATCACCTGGACTCCTTCGGATAGCCTTAGTTGTTCAGATTGTCTGAATCCGGTGGCTGCTCCCCATCGCACCACTAACTATCTACTTGAAGTCATAACCGAAAACGGTTGTATGGATGAAGCGTGGTTCAGGCTGATTGTTGATGAGCGTCCGGCGATATATATACCGAATGTTTTCTCTCCTAATGGTGATGGCAACAATGAAATATTCCACATTTTTGCAAGGGAGAATACGGTTAAAATCGTCAATTCGTTACAGATTTTCACCCGTTGGGGAGAAATGGTGTTTGAAGTATATGATTTTCCACCCAATGATCCACAGTTTGGATGGGATGGTTATCATCGGGGAGTTCCAGTAAATTCAGGAGTTTTCGTATATTGGACTGAAGTAGAATTGATAAATGGTCAAAAAGTCATTCTTAAAGGTGATGTGACGATTATTTATTGATTTCAGTTGTAATTTATTAAAACCGGAATTATGTCTCAAAAGGTTGAAGTTCAGGAAGCCATTTCCAGTTTCATGAATAGTTTCGACTTGAAGGACTGGACACGCATGAAGGAAGTTCTGGCGGATCGTATTTTGGTTGATTACAGTGACCTTAGAAATGAGGATGTTCAAGAAATTTCAGCTGATGAGTACGTTGGCAGGAGGGTAAACCTTCATGAAAAACTGCAATTACATCATTTAATCACCAATTTTGAAGTAGACGTCGGAGGTCGTTCAGCTTCTGTACTGGCCAGTTGTCTGATTTTTCGTAAAGCTGGAAGACAGTATTTTAACACCCATGCGCTTTATGAGTTTGGGTTGATCCTTAATGATGCTGAAAAATGGAAAATCAACAGGATAAAACAAGCCGTGCTGTGGAATGACGGAGACCTGCAAGTTGAATGGTAGGGTAGTGGCAGGTTTTTTTATTCCCCTGCTTCATCCAGAGCTATGGAAGCTTCTTCCCACGTTTCCATGACTTCTTCCAGTTCCGCTTTCTTCTGCTGGTAATCCTTTAGTTTTTCTTCTGAATCAGGTTTTGTGTAAAACCCGGGATCTTCCATGGCCTTTTCATAATTGCCAATTTCTTCCTCCAGCCGCTCAATTTTTTTCTCGGCATTGGAGATGGCCCTCATGAGCTTTTTTCGCTCCTCGTATGAAATTTGTTTGGTGGCCTTCTCGGGATTGGTTTCATCACCTGTCTTGGAAATCTTATCAGACTTCTCAACCTCCCGCATATTGTCCATAGACCGCTTTTCGAGAAAATAGTTTACATCTCCAAGATGAGTAAACAGCTTATGATCTCTGAATTCCACTGTTTTGTCAGTTAATCCGCTCAGGAATTCCCGGTCGTGAGAAACAACAATGAGCGTTCCGTCGAAGTCAAGCAATGCTTTTTTGAGAATATCCTTTGAAATGATATCCAGGTGGTTGGTAGGCTCATCCAGTACCAGCAGATTGAATGGCTTTAGCAGCAGGCATGCCAGCGCCAGCCTTGCTCTTTCTCCTCCTGATAAAACACTGACTTTCTTGTCCACATCTTCTCCGCTGAACATGAAAGCTCCAAGGATATTTCTGAGCTTGGTCCTCATTTCTGCGGGTGAATGTTGCTCCATTGTTTCCAAAACAGTAGACTTCTGATGTAATGTATCCGATTGATCCTGAGCATAATAACCGACCTGGACATTGTGGCCTGGTTTTATCTCCCCGGAGCTGGCAGGAATTTCATTGATCAGAATTTTTGCCAGGGTTGTTTTACCTTGTCCGTTTTGTCCCACAAAAGCAACCCGTTCTCCTCTCAATATCTGAAAATCAACTTCATTCAGTACTTCAAGGTCGCCATAATGCTTGGTCACTTGTTTTCCATGGAGCACTACTTCACCGGAACGAGGAGCAGACGGGAATGTCAAATTCATTCCCGCAGTGTCAAAAATGTCTACTTCTATGCGCTCAATTTTATCCAGTTGCTTTTGCATGGATTGGGCCATTTTGGTTTTGTTGGCTTTAGCCATGAACCGGGTGATGGTTCTTTCCTTTTGAGCAATGACCCGCTGTTGATTGGTGTAAGCCGCTTTTTGTTTTTCCTGCCTTTCTTGTCTGAGTTTAACGTAGTTAGAATAGGAGGCTTTGTAATCGTAAGCCTGTCCCAATTCAATTTCAATGGTTCTGCGGGTAATATTATCCAGAAACTGCTTGTCGTGAGAAATGATAATAACTGCCCCAGGGTAATTAACGAGAAACTGCTCAAGCCAGATGATTGATTCAATATCCAGGTGGTTAGTAGGCTCATCAAGCAAAAGAAAATCCGGACGTTTGAGCAGCATTTTGGCTAATTCTATCCGCATTTGCCAACCGCCGCTAAATTCGTCCGTCAACCGGTTAAAATCCTTTTGTTGAAATCCGAGACCTTGCAAGATCTTTTCGGTGTCTGCCTCCATGGAATCGCCACCCATGTGATGGAACCGGTCATTTAAATTAGCAAATTTATCAAGCAAGTCATGATAGGCCTTGCTTTCATAGTCCGTCCTGCTGGCTATTTCTCCATTTATCTGATTGATTTGAGCCTGAAGCTTTTTTACCTCTGCAAATGCTGTGAGGGTTTCTTCCATCACTGATTTTCCCTTAGGAAGATACATTTCCTGGTGCAGGAATCCCAGTGAACCTTTTCCACCAATAGCCACCTTACCGGAATCTGGAGTTTTTTCACCAGCTATCACCTTTAACAGTGTTGATTTCCCTGCCCCGTTTCTTCCCGTCAAACCAATCTTGTCCCCGGGCATTATGCTCAGGCTAATATTATCCAGTAAAACTCTGTCTCCGTATTTGATGAAGATGTCGGAAAGAGAAATCATAAAAATCCTTTAATTGCAAATTTGTGCGAATATAAGGAACTTGATTGAATTAGGCTTTATTCAATGTGAAACCAAAGGTAGACCCAACCCCTGGGGTACTCCTTACGTTAATGCTTTGCTTGTGAGCTTCGATTATGTGTTTTACAATAGCTAATCCCAGACCTGAGCCACCTTGCTTTCTGGAACGACTTTTGTCGACACGGTAAAAACGATCGAACAGGAACGGAATATGTTTGGCCGGAATTCCAATCCCTTTATCAGATATTTCAATCAACAGGCGTTTATCCATGTCGTAAAAACTGACAAGTGTCTGTCCGTTTTCGTCCGTATATTTTATGGAATTGCTTATGAGATTGATCAATACCTGGCGGATACTTTCCCTGTCAGCGTAGACCTTAGTCTGGGGGATACTACCTTCCTTAAAACCAAGTTTGATGTTTTTATTTTGTGCTTTGAACTCAACATCTTCAAATACTTCCTCCGTCAAGATCTTGATATCAAAGACCTCCATGTCAAGATTCATGGCTTCAGATTCAAACCTGGAAATGGTACTCAGATCCTCAATAATGGTCTGTAACCTCTCTACATTTTTGACCGCTTTTTTGAGGTAGGATTTATTGATTTTAGGATCATCAAGTCCTCCTTCCAACAAAGTATGGAGGTATCCCTGTATATTGAAGACGGGGGTTTTCAATTCATGGGAAATATCTCCAATATATTTACGTCGGTAATCGGCCCATGATTTGAACTTTTCAATTTCTTTTTGTTGGTTTTGTGCCCAAACTTCCACTTCCTTTTCGACCTTATCCAGAATATTTTCCTGGATATTGATCTTCATTTTTGGTTCCTCAACAGGTACTTTTTGGCTGTGTATACTTTTGTAGATGAGTTTTATCTTCCGGTAAATATATTTTTTGAGGAAATAAATGATGGAAAAATAGGCAACAATAAAGGTGAGAATGGGAAGTCCGGTAACCATAAAGGCCGGGTGTGCCCTGGGTTCAACATAAACTGCAATGAAATAAAATGCAGTGGCAATTATGGTAATAGGAATGGAAGCAAAAAATGCAATTTGCTGCGGATTGGGATTTTTCAGCATACTTAAAAGTCAAATTTATAGCCGATGCCCTTAATCGTTTTGATGAATTTGGAACCAATTTTTTCCCGTAACTTACGGATATGGACATCGATGGTCCTGTTTCCGACTATAACGCCGGAACCCCATACTTTGTTGAATATTTCATCCCTGGTAAAAACTTTTCCGGGCTTGGACATTAAAAGGGACAAAAGATCAAACTCTTTTTTAGCCAATTCGATTACCTTATCACCTTTGTAAACACAAATCTTATCTTTGTCAATGATAAGATTTCCTGCTTCGATGATGTTTTTATTGGCATCAGCCTCATGCTTACTGGATCGCCTAAGAAGCGCTTTTATCCTGCTGACGAACACTCTTGGCTTCAGTGGTTTCGTTATGTAATCATCCCCGCCGACTTCCAGTGCGGCAATCTGGCTGTAATCTTCTTCCCGGGCAGTCAGAAAAGCAACCAGTGTGTCATCAAAATCGCGGTTTTCTCTCAATAGACGACAGACTTCAACCCCATCCATTTTGGGCATCATGATATCCAGGATAATCAGGTCTGGTCTGGTTTCCACAGCTTTTTCAAGCCCTTCTTTACCATCAGCAGCAGAAACAACCTCATAACCTTCTTTTTCAAGGTTGTAGGTCAAAAACTCAATAATGTCAGGTTCGTCATCAACAATAAGGATTTTTGTTGGGCGCATCTTAAAAATTGTTTATTGGCTTTAATTCAACAATGTACAAAGAAAAGAACATTACCTGACAATTAATGAAAGGGGAGTTAAAATTAATATTCAATTAATGTTGGATTAACCAGTTCTTTAGAAAGCCTTAAAAGTTTGTCCAAATTTATCGATAACGAAAAATCAATGTTTTATTCAGGATTTGTTTTTAAGCCACCGCAATGGAAAACTGGAAGGGGTGGAAAATTGAAGGAAAGAAGTTCTTGACCACCTTTCCATTCATCCATTTTTCCAAAGAATTAGAATTTCGTTACGAAAGAATTAAAAAACCCAATAAAACCCTGTCTGCTCCGCAGGAAGGCAGGTTTAAACATATCCTGGAATATTGACTATGGAGAGCTTTATAAACAAAAAAGCCAGGTGAATATTTTATTATCCACCTGGCCCCGTTTATGATTGTCAACTCAATTTATTTCCCGGATTTAACTTTAACCGGTTTTTTCAATTCGAGTTGATTTTGTCTTTTCATTTCTTCTCCGATCTGATGTGAAGCTACGAAACTCGTAATGGTTTCGGTGAGCATTTCACTACCTGCAGCCGGCGTGTTTGGCATCAGGATAAGATTAGAGTTGGTATTTTCACCAACAGATTGTAAGGTGTCATAATGTTGTGTTACCACGATAAGCGCAGAAGCTTCCTGGGAATTAATACCCACTTTGCTCAAAACATCAACAGACTCTTCCAGACCACGGGCAATTTCACGACGCTGGTCAGCAATACCTTGACCATGCAAACGCTTACTTTCCGCTTCCGCTTTTGCCTTGGCTACGATACGGATCCTTTCGGCTTCCCCTTCATATTCTGCAGCAACTTTCTCGCGTTCGGCAGCATTAATTCGGTTCATCGCATTTTTTACATCATGGTCAGGGTCAATATCGGTAACAAGTGCCTTAACGATCACATAACCATATTCATTCATCGCATGGGAAATATCCCTTTTGATAGCATCTGCAATGTCATCCTTACGAACGAAAACATCATCCAGTTTCATCTTGGGAACCTCTGCGCGAACAGTGTCGAAAACATAGGATGTGATTTGTTCATAGGAATTCTCAAGTTTATAAAATGCATCATAAATGGCATCTGTCAGAATACGGAACTGTACAGAAACTTTGAGTTTTACGAATACATCATCCTTGGTTTTGGTCTCAATAATTACATCGAGCTGCTGGATTTTTAAACTCAATTTGCCAGCGATTTTATCAATAAATGGAATTTTGAATTGCAGACCGGCATTTTTGATGCTCTGGAATTTCCCAAAACGTTCCACGATGGCCGCAGTTTGCTGTTTAACGGTAAAAATACCGGATAAAAGGATCAGCAATGCCAACACTCCGAATACAATTGGTACAGGATTCATACTTATAATTTTTTTGGCCAAAGTAATGGAAAAACAATAATTTCCACGTTTTATGCTGCCTCTTTTTAGATTGAACTTCGTTAAAAATGCTCGCCAGCCAGTTGTAACGGGATGTCTGTGCTTTTTGCCTTGTTCAGTCCAAAAATAGGCTACCCTAAATTCGGGAACTTATTATTTCACCATTACTTAAGAATTTTTTAATTGATTACCTTAACAATTTGCTAACACTTGCTAATGTAACGAATTTTTTACGATGAAAGAAGCCAAATAGTCGAGGAAACATTAAAAAGAATGTATTTTTGCACATCTTTTTAAATGGAATATTATGTCTGATAAATATAAATATGACCTTCGGGGAGTTTCTGCCACCAAAGACGAAGTTCACGCAGCAATCAAAGGCCTTGATAAAGGGATTTATCCAAATGCTTTTTGTAAGATCATGCCAGATATTGTGGCTGGGGATGAAGCTTATTGTAACCTTATGCACGCCGATACTGCGGGCACCAAAACCAGCCTGGCATATTTGTACTGGAAAGAAACCGGAGACTTGTCTGTTTGGAAAGGAATCGCCCAGGATGCTCTGGTCATGAATCTTGATGACATGGCTTGCGTGGGGTGCATTGACGATATCCTTATCTCATCCACCATCGGACGAAACAAGCACCTCGTTTCAGGGGATGTGATTGCCACCATCATCAATGCCGCTACGGAATTTGTGGAAACGATGAAATCCTTTGGTGTCAATATACATATGACAGGAGGAGAAACGGCGGATGTTGGTGATATTGTTCGTACGCTGGATGTAGGTTACACTGCTTTTGGCAGAATGAAAAGAGCGGATGTGATCACCAATGATATTAAGGCGGGAGATGTGATTGTCGGATTGGCCTCTTATGGCCAGGCAGCTTACGAAGAGGCATACAATGGCGGAATGGGCAGCAATGGATTAACCTCAGCAAGACATGATGTATTTAAAAAGGAATATGCTGAAAAATATCCTGAAAGTTTTGACCCTAATACTCCGCTTGAGGTAGTTTATACGGGTAGCAAATCTTTAACAGATAGCATTGAAATTAATGGGGCCGAGATATCCATTGGCAGGCTCGTGCTTTCACCTACCAGAACCTATTTGCCGGTTCTGAAAAAAATGCTGGATGAATTGAAAGGAAACATTCATGGCCTCATCCATTGTACCGGGGGAGGACAAACTAAAGTCAGCAAATTTGTTCAGAACAAGCGTATTGTCAAAAACAACTTTTTGCCGATTCCTCCGCTTTTTGAAATGATTCAAAAGGAATCGGGCACTTCCTGGAAAGAAATGTACCAGGTATTCAATATGGGGCAGAGACTTGAAGTTTATCTCGAAGAAAAACATGCTCAGGCAGTCATCGATATTGCTAAGAGTTTTGGTATCGATGCTCAAATTTGCGGTTATGTAGAAGAGGCAGAAGGGGAGCATGTTCGGATTGAAACTAATAACGGTACTTTTGAATATTAACCCTTGCGTTCCTTGCGCTTCTTTCGCGCTTTGCGGTTAAATTTTTATTATTATGCTATGACAAAAAAAGAACGAGCCACAGCCATTGCCGAAATTCTCGAAGATCTTTATCCGGAAACACCCATTCCGCTTACCCACCAGGATCCATACACCTTGTTGGTAGCAGTACTGCTCTCCGCGCAAAGCACTGATGCTCGTGTCAATACGGTAACTCCCATTTTATTTGAAAAGGCAGATACGCCTGAAAAAATGATCTTACTGTCCGTAAAGGAGATCGAAGATATTATCAGACCTTGCGGACTGGCCCCAAGGAAGTCTCAGGCGATCTGGGATCTTTCGAATATATTGATTGAAAAACACAACAGTGAGGTTCCCGCCAATTTTGAAGACCTCGAGGCACTTCCGGGCGTGGGTCATAAAACGGCGTCCGTGGTCATGTCACAGGCTTTTGGTGTTCCGGCCTTTCCCGTTGACACGCATATTCACCGGCTGGCCTATCGGTGGATGTTGAGTACAGGGAAGAATGTAGTCAAAACGGAGGCCGACCTAAAAAAGGTTTTTCCAAGAGAATCCTGGAACAAATTACATCTTCAAATCATTTTCTTTGGCAGGGAATATTGCCCGGCAAGGGGGCATAAGCGGGAGGAATGTCCTATATGTAGTAAGTTTGGTCGGAAGAATATGAAATAGGCTTTATTTAAAACGGATACCCCAATCCAAAATTAAAGGTAGCTTCCCGGAAACTCCACTTGCCAGGAGACTGCCAATAACCTGTTCCTTTACCATCAGCATTTCTGGAAGAAGGGTAGGGGTTCCTGAGTTTTAATCCCATATCAAGTCGGAACACAAAATAGGAAACATCAAACCTCAAGCCGAGGCCCGTACCGATGGCGAGCTGCTGGTAAAAGGCATCGTTGTATATATTGTTGCCAGGTTCTCCGTCATCACATCCGCTTACACATTTCCGGCTAAAAAGGAATTTTGACCCATAACGGGTCGTATCCAGATTAGATGTCCAGACATTTCCCATATCGAAAAGAATGGCCATGTTCATAGGTCCGATGACGTTAAACCGGTATTCCGCATTAAATTCCAGTCGGATATCTCCCTTTTGATACAAACGATTCCGGTTTTCTTTATTGAGCGACAAGGGATCGACAAAACCACCTGGTCCTAACCCACGAGGTAACCAGGCCCGAATACTGTTGGCGCCTCCGGCAGAGAATTGCTTTACATAAGGAACGTCAGTGGTATACCCAAAAGCTTTGGCGAATCCAAAATTCAATCGGGAGGCAACTGCGTTCCTGGAATTCAATTTTCGTTGATAATGCAATTCACTCTCGAACCTGAAGTATTGGGAAAATTCGATATTCTTTCCGGGTTTGAAAATGGTCGGATTCAGAGAAAACTCATTGTACAACGCATTAATACCCCAAACTTCCATACCGGCCAACTCAAATGACAATCCCGTAAACCAGGATTCTCCAAAGCGATTTTGCCGACTGGTAAAACTGTAATCCAGATTTTTGAACAAAAGGCTCACAAATACCTGTTTACCGAAACTACGCCGGAAGAAGTCGTTGTTCGCAAGAATTTCATCCTCGAAATACTGTTCAGTGATAGGATAGAAATAATCAATTCCGATATGATTGAAAATATACCTTTGTGTTGGAGACCTCGGCAGATCATAACCGTAAGAAGCACTGAATAAATTGCTTCTGTACCAATCCAGGATGAATTGAAAGCTATATCCCGCAGACAGGTGAGTTGCTGAATTTTCCCTAAGGGAATTATAAAAATCCGGATTCAGCAGTTTATGCTTCCTGCCAAACGGTATGTTGGACAAACCCTTCCAAAAGCCAAAGTAATCCTGGAATTTAGGCAAATAAAGGTCAGCCTGGAGGCTGGCATCAATAGTATTCCAAAAGCGGGTGCTGTCAAAAGGGCTGATTTCAACTCCGGAATTCAGATCGAGGGTTAACAACTCCGCACCGCGGAATAAATTCCGGTTTTTGTAACTTGGTTTAAAAGAGATTCCAAACAGGTCAGAAGGCGTTAAGGAAGAATTACTATTGGTGTAATTGACCTCAAAATCCCAACCAATCTCCATTTTCAAATCAGGAGTCAATTCAATTCTGATATCTAATATGTCCGGGTCATCCGGATTAGCCGTTTCTTTGATTCGAATAAACCTGTAAATCCCCAATTCGGACAACTGTCTGTTGGTCTGGTCGAGTTGTTTTTGCCGGTAAACACCTCCTTCTTCGATAAACAGGGAATTCAATAAGATAGAGGGTTTAACAATAAATGATTCGGCCATGGATATGATCCTGTTTCCTTCGATAATAGTATCGATAGTAGGGGCAGTTGTAGCAGATGGATCATAATCCGTGAAAATAGTAATATCCCCAAATCGGTATTGCTTATGAATGGAGTCTTCCGGAGGAGGTAGTACCTTGAAATATAGGTTCGCTTTGCCTAAATGTTGGAAGGTGTCCACATCCATTTTGTCAATATAACTCGGATAGAAGTAGGCGTATCCGGAATTATTCAAATGATTGGTGATCCGTGTTTTTTCCGATTCAAAAAGATTGAGATCAAAACCAATTCCTTTCCTTAGATAGGAATCATCGCTAATGGCATTAATAATGCTGTCTACTTGTAAATCTGTGCTTTCATAAAAAACGGAATCGATCAGAAATTGTCTTCCAGGTGTAACCTCATAGGTTACATTTATCTTTTTTTTCTTTGTTTTGGTTTTAAAATCAACTTCAGCGTAATAAAATCCTCTATGGTGAAGGAAATACCGCATAGCATCTGCTGTCGCCCTGGTCAGGGAATCGCTGTATATCGATGGTACTTCCGCAATATATTTTTTCTGAAGCCTGTCGAGAGAGGTGGTGTCATTAGGATCCTGAGTAGCAAAATAGAACCATTCCCGAGGGAAAAAGAAGAGAAAATTGGTGTTTTCTTTTTGTTTATATAAATAAGTTAACTCATACCTGAGGGTTCTTTTATTTTGAAGTTTTTCGGCCCCCTTTAATACAGTCTGGTTATTCTGAATCAGATATTCATTTTCTTGCAGGAATTTGGTGCTATTGCAGGAAGTCAAAAAGACAACCAAAGCAATTAGAATAAAACTGTATTTTGTGGTCAAATTATTTTTCATAAATGGCTTTATCCAAAAACAGCATAAAATTCATCAAATCCCTTTCGACCAAGAAATTTAGGCAAAAGTATAATAAATTCATTGTAGAGGGAGATAAAATGATCAGAGAAATCCTGACCCAGGACAATCTGATCGTTGATAGTATTTACGCTACCGAGTCCTGGATAGAAACGCTGGACGCATCTTTGTCCTTGCCCGAGCATAAAACATTTAAGATATCTCTAACAGAATTATCGAGGATTTCCTCGTTAAAAACACCCAATCAGGTACTTGCCGTCCTGGAAATGCCGAATCCGGATACTGATCAATCGCTTTTATTGAATGATTACAACCTCTACCTGGACAATATCCAGGATCCGGGGAATCTGGGAACTATTATGAGAATTGCTGATTGGTTTGGCATTTCTCAAGTATTTCGTTCACCGGGGACGGTTGACCTTTATAATTCAAAAGTGATTCAATCCACCATGGGAGCATTTCTGAGGGTTAATTCGCCGGTAGCAGAACTTTCTGAAATCCTGAAAACCCATCCGGGAATTCCCGTTTTAGGAGCTGTCTTAAATGGTCAAAACATTTTTAAGCATGATCACCCTGGCAAAGGGTTGATTGTAATAGGTAACGAAGGCAAGGGTATTTCAGAACAAACCGAATCTTTACTGACAAAAAAAATCAGTATTCCTGCAACCCATAATACCGGAGCGGAGTCCTTAAATGCAGCAGTGGCTACGGGAATAATATGTGCTGTATTGAAAAATCGATAAAATCAGAAGAGAACGGAAAATTGAATTTTCATATGTTTAAAAATTTTCTGCGGCAAAATATGCAGAAAATTTTCTGCACAAATGTAACCTCTTCGCTCTCCCATGATATTTATTAATCATAACCTTGTGTGAAATTTATGATTAATAAATATCATGGTCGTTTCATTTAATCGAAGAATTGATTACGTTTGTCCGGATTTTTTTGAATTTGGGCGATTATGCCGGGTTTTTATCGGTATTTCCAGGTTTATTTCGATATTTGTACCGCTTACATCATCATTTCTGGAAATTTTTTCCACCTATAATAAATCCAATCGTTCAACTGTTTATTGTACAGGCTAAATTCTAATGGCAAGTTATGCTTGCGTATTATCTAACAATACATGTGGTGAAAATATCCCACATTAATAAATGTAAATTTATGAAATTCAAGTTATTGGTATTTTTTGTGAGCCTCCTCGCCACAAATTTTATCTACGCGCAGAGTTCAACTCCTGAGAACTGGTTCAATCTGGACCCCAAAACAGACGGAGTTTCTGGATTGAGTACAGAAAAGGCTCATAAAGAGCTTTTGAAAGGAAAAAAAGGAGAAACGGTAATTGTTGCGGTTATTGATTCAGGTGTTGATTTTGATCATGAAGACCTTAAAGATGTAATGTGGGTCAATAAAGGCGAAATCCCTGGAAATGGTATTGATGATGATAAAAACGGTTACATCGATGATATTCATGGATGGAACTTCATTGGTGGTAAAGATGGCAAAAACGTCAATGCGGAGAACCTCGAAGTAGTTCGTGTTTATAATCAACTGAAAGCCAAGTATGAGGGTAAGGATGTTGATAAACTTTCCAAAAAGGAAAAGAAAGAATACGACACTTACAAAGAGTATGAAAAAGCTATCAACGATAAGCGTGAAAAAGCAGGACCTCAGTTACAGCAGTTCGAAATGATTCTCGAAGGTGTGATGAATCTTGCAAAAGCCATTGGAAAGGAACCTGCTGATATTGTAGCTGATGACCTGAAAGATTTTAAATCTGATGATCAGATGTTGTCCGGAATGGCTTCAAACCTTTACAACTACATGAAAGAAGGTGCAACTTACCTCGATATCATTGATGAGTTAAAAGGAGCTAAGCATTATTATGGCGATCAGTATAACTACAACTACAATCCTGATTTTGATGCTCGTCATATTGTTGGTGACAACCTTGAAGACAAAAACGAGCGCTACTATGGTAATAATGACGTTGAAGGCCCGGACGCATTCCACGGAACCCACGTAGCCGGTATCATTGCAGCCGCAAGAGACAATGACCTTGGAATCAAAGGTGTTGCTAATAACGTACTGATTATGTCTGTACGTACGGTGCCTAATGGAGATGAAAGAGATAAGGATGTTGCCAATGCTATTCGGTATGCAGTTGACAACGGAGCTACCGTAATTAACATGAGTTTCGGAAAGTCTCCTTCTCCTTATAAAGAAGTTGTGGATGATGCTGTTCGTTATGCGGCTAAAAACGACGTATTGCTCGTACACGCAGCAGGTAACGACGGCAAAGAAGTTAAATTTGATAATAACTATCCTAACGACAAATACCTCAAGCGTAAATTGTTCCGCCCTAAAATGGCAGAGAACTGGATTGAAGTAGGTGCTATCGGTCCTGAAATGGATGAAAAAATGACTGCTTCCTTCTCTAACTACAGTGCTACTAACGTAGATGTATTTGCACCGGGAGAAAAGATTAATTCTACTGCTCCAGGCGATGTTTATAAGAATGCTCAGGGAACAAGTATGGCTTCCCCAATGGTTGCGGGTGTAGCTGCATTGCTTCGTTCTTACCATCCTGATTTGACAGCTGAGCAGGTTAAGCAGATCATCATGGATTCTGCTGTGCCTCAGACACAACTTGTTGAGTTGCCGGGTGATGGTGAAAAGAAAGTTTCCTTTAAGAAACTAAGTGTTACAGGAGGTATTGCCAATACTTACAACGCCCTTAAAATGGCTGAAAATGTCAAAGGAAAGAAAAAGACAAAAAAGTCTTCAGGAAGCGCTGGTGGCGGTAAGGCAACCAAAGATGGTAAAAAAGCTAAACCAAAGGCATAATTACTGCCTTAATAAGAGCTTAAATTAATACCTTTTCGGGTGTTTTGGGGGTCGTTCCAAAACACCCGATTTTTTTTGATATATTGCTTTGTGAAATATGAAGGATTCTTAATGTTTACTTAACATTAGAAACTACTTATTTTCCGTTTTCTTACGTAAAATTGCGTTTTAATAAACCAACGCAAATCATGGGTACGATTTTTTTGATATTGGTTGTTGTTCTCTTCGTCTTAGCCATATCAGATCTTATTGTAGGTGTTAGTAACGACGCTGTAAATTTTCTCAATTCAGCCATTGGTTCTAAAGCGGCAGCATTTCGTACCATAATGATTATCGCCACCCTGGGTATTCTGGTTGGAGCCAGTTTCTCAAGCGGCATGATGGAAGTAGCCCGGAAAGGAATTTTCCATCCCCAACACTTTTTCTTCAGTGAGATTTTGATCATTTTTCTGGCGGTTATGATAACCGATGTCATTCTGCTGGACCTTTTCAATACCTTCGGAATGCCGACATCAACAACGGTATCCATCGTATTTGAATTATTGGGTGCGGCTGTTGCGATATCAATGATCAAGGTAAATGGTGACAACCCTCTGGGACACCAGATGGGCGACCTGATCAATTCTACCAAGGCATTGGCCATCATCTCCGGAATTTTGTTGTCGGTAATATTTGCGTTTATCAGTGGTCTGATAGCCCAGTTTTTCGGCCGGCTTGTTTTTACTTTTGAGTATGAAAAGAAACTGAAATACCTTGGATCCATCTGGGGAGGATTGGCCATCACAGCTATCACCTATTTTATTTTGGTAAAAGGTGCTAAGGGTACTTCATTCATTTCTGTTGAAACAGCTGCTTACATCCAGGAAAACACCATGCGAATCATTCTTTTTAGTCTGGTTGTCTGGACTGTGTTATTACAGATTATTTACCTGATATTCAGGATCAATATTTTGAGAATCGTCGTTTTGATCGGAACCTTCGCTTTGGCTATGGCCTTTGCAGGAAATGACCTTGTCAATTTCATTGGGGTTCCTTTGGCTGGTTATGAAGCTTTCAGAGAGTGGTCAGCTCAAACGGCTGTGGCTGCAGATGCATATTTGATGTCAGGGCTTGCCGGTGCTGTGAAGACTCCGACAGTTTTCTTACTCATGGCCGGAGCTATTATGGCTGTTACCCTGTGGTTTTCTAAAAAAGCCCGTTCTGTTACCGAAACCGAAATCAATCTGGCGAAACAGGATGTTGGTTATGAGCGATTTGAATCATCGATTGTTTCCCGCTTTTTGGTCCATACTTTCTCAGGATTGAGCAGCTTCATGGAAAAAGTTTTGCCAAATTCCTTGAGGCGGTGGATGGAAACCAGGTTTGACCGAACTAATCTGAAGGTCAATGGAGATGCTCCTTCCTTTGATATGCTCAGAGCTTCCGTCAACTTATTTATGGCGAGTATATTGATCTCTTATGCCACCGCACAAAAACTTCCGCTCTCTACAACCTATGTTACGTTCATGGTAGCGATGGGCTCTTCACTTGCTGATGGTGCCTGGGGCAGAGAAAGTGCAGTTTATAGAATCTCAGGAGTATTATCTGTAATCGGAGGCTGGTTTTTTACAGCATTTTCGGCTTTTTCTCTAGCGTTTGGAATGGCTATGTTGTTCCATTATGGCGGCACTATTGGAATTTTCGCCATGGTTGTTATTGCTGGTTTAATGGTATTCAGGACCCATGCCCTTCATCGCCGCAGAGAACAGAAAAAAGGAGCTATGTTGGATGAAGTTGAACCAGAACAAATCAATAGGGAACAGCTGGTCGGTAAGAGTCAAAAATATTTGCTTTATGTTTTGGAAAGTGTGGAGGAAGTTCTGGCGGGCTACCTGAACGGATTGGCCAAGGAGGATCGAAAATTATTGAGAAAAGCTCATGAGGACTTTGAAATAGTCTATGAAAAGACAACGACTTTAAAGAAAAGTCTCAATAGGACCGTCGACCGATTGTCTGAACATGCTCTGGAATCCGGGTATTTTTATGCCAGAGTTCTGGAAAACCTCAGAAATGTTGCTAACAGTACCTATTTTATCATTTCTCCAAGTTTTAAACACGTCAATAATAATCATAAACCACTTACAGCGGATCAGCACAAAGAACTTATTGGCATCAATAAAGAAATCACGGAATTTCTTGTGGAGGCCAGGACAAACATCAAAGAAGGCACTGAAGTCCCGTCTGAACAACTCAAAAAAGAGCGGGACGACATTCTCCTGCTCATGAGATCCTGTAGGAAAAATCAAATCAAGCGGATCAAAACCGGCACTGTTGGAACCAGAAACAGTATGCTGTTTTTTGGATTATTGGAGGAGTCCAAAAACCTTGTTTTGTTTACCAGTAGTTTATTGAAATCGCATAGAGATCTCATTGATGCTACCAGTGGTAAGACCGTTGAGGAGGAGGACGTTTAATACCTAAAACAAGCTTTGTTCCACGTTTAGGCAATCTGAAATCAACCGAAATTCAAATTTGTTGTTATTTTTGATCAACAATTGATCATTCATGACTAATACAATAATTGATTTACCGGAAATTTCCCGGGTTTGGATTTATCAGAATAAAGGGCCTATTTCAGGATCCGATTTACCAGCAATTAGCAAAGCTGTAGATGACTTTGCCCGTCAATGGGTTAGCCATAATCAGCAAATGAATGCAAGAGGAATTGTTTTGCACGAACGCTTTATTGTGCTTTTGGCAGATGAAAGCAGGGTAGGAGCAGGAGGTTGCTCTATTGACAGTTCAGTTCATTTTATTAAAGGTTTGGAGCAGCAATACGGACTTGATCTTTTCGATCGAATGACCTTTTCTTATAAAAGCCGGGAAGGCGTTCAAACGGTTGACAGGGAGACTTTTGCCAATCTCTACCAAAATGGGGAGATTACCGATGATACCATCGTATTCGATACATTGGTAAATACTAAAGGAGCTCTTGACAGAGAGTTTGAAAAAAGATTGGAAGATAGCTGGCACAAGCGGATGGTTTAAGATGAGCAATGATAAAACCTAAAACTGACTACCATGGAATTTCTCGCCATCATTTTATTCATCAGCATTTTTGTGTTGATCTTATATGGCTTCCCGGTTTCCTTCACGCTGGGTGGAATTTCCATGATATACGCCATTTGTTTTTTGCCCTGGGAAAGTTTTACGGCCCTTCCTCCAAGGGTTATGGGTGTGATGAGTAATTATGTATTGCTTGCCGTTCCGTTATTCATTTTCATGGGCATAATGCTGGAGAAGTCCGGTCTGGCCGAAGGCTTATTGGAAACGATGGCTGTATTATTTGGCCGACTGAAAGGTGGTTTGGCTATTTCGGTGACCATTGTTGGAGCATTGCTGGCAGCATCGACGGGTATTGTTGGCGCAACGGTGATCACCATGGGGTTGATCAGCTTGCCTACGATGTTGAAAAGAGGTTATAAAAAAGAATTAGCTACCGGAACCATTGCAGCCTCAGGGACCCTGGGACAAATTATTCCACCTTCGGTAGTTTTGGTCCTCCTGGGAAGTGTACTGAATGTATCCGTAGGAAAGCTTTTCTCTGCGGCCCTGGTTCCCGGAATTTTACTTGTTGTTTTATATATCATTTATATCCTCATTGCAGCCCACCTCAGACCGAATTGGGCGCCAGCTGTTTCTGAGGAAGAACTGGCGGCTTTTAAAGAAAAAGATTTTGCCAAAAAAGTATTTATAGCCTTCTTCTTACCCTTTTTACTCATCATTGCGGTCCTCGGTTCGATTTTTGCAGGAATTGCCTCCCCAACGGAAGCTGCAGCTGTCGGAGCGCTTGGAGCTACTTTGCTAACTGTTTCCCAAAGAAAATTCAATCTGGATATACTCAAAAAAGTCATGAGGGAAACTACCCACTTGACGAGTATGGTATTTCTGATCCTTCTCGGAGCTACCACCTTCTCTTTTGTGTTCCGGGAAATGGGAGGAGATATCTACCTGGTTGACCTTATCAAAGGTTCCAACTTGTCGGCTATGGGCTTTTTACTGATGGTCATGATCGTAGTATTCATTTCCGGATTCTTTATTGATTTCATTGAGATCATTTTCATAATCGTTCCTATTGTAACTCCTATTTTCATTGAATTCGAAGTAAATCTGATCTGGATAGGTGTATTACTGGCCCTTAACCTGCAAACTTCATTTTTATCTCCTCCCTTTGGCTTTTCCTTGTTTTACCTAAAAGGTGTTGCTCCCAAAGGAGTTACAACAGGACATCTTTACAGAGGTATTATTCCATTTGTTTTGATTCAGTTGATTTTCTTACTGGCTGTGGTCTTTTTCCCGGAGATTTTATTCTGGAATTAATCAGTAAATCCTTACCTTAATGGTTTTATATTTTCAACCAATTCATATCTGATATGGCACAAAAACCATTCCAGCGGATTTTTTTTATCGGCATCATTCTCATAGCTCTCGGAGTGAGTTTTAATACCACTTTGAAAGATTCCCTGGGGAGTTTGGGAACAGTTATGATAGCCCTGGGAGGATTGTTTTTTATTGCGGCAATGGCAGAAAAACGAAAAATGGAAAAGGAAGAATAAAACCATATTTTAAATCAGATGAAAACAAAACACCTCGCTTCTCCATTCTCCCTGGGTGCTATATGCTTTATTATCATAATTTCTCTGGGGTTTAGGTTATATAATTCAGATTTGCACCCCGATAAATCGCTTAATGTTCTCACCTGGGATGCTCTGGGTTATTATATATACCTTCCGGCTACTTTCATTTACGGGGATATTACGGAATTGGAGTGGTATTCAAAAATTGAAAAAGAATACGGAGCCAGTGGTGGAGGCGAATTATACCAGGCGAATCTGCAGGAGTCCGGTAAATATGTTTTTAAGTATCTCGGCGGTGTAGCCATAATGGAAAGTCCATTCTTTTTTGCAGCTCACATGTATGCAAAAAACAGCTCCTTTCCAGCAGATGGATTTTCTAAGCCCTATCAGTACGGGATAGCCTTTGGAGCGATTTTCTATGCGGTTTTTGCGCTTTTCCTTTTGAGGAAGATATTATTGCGTTTTTTTGATGACAGGACCACCGCTTTCACCCTGTTGTTACTGACCCTTGCCAGTAACTGGGTTCAATATATCGCAGTTGATGGAGCATTAAGTCACAGTTATATCTTTCCGCTTTATGTGCTAATTATTTATCTATCGATGGTTTGGCATGAAAACCCAAAACTGTATATAGCCATGGCCATCGGTTTAATAATTGGGCTGGCAACAATTTGTCGGCCAACAGAACTGATCATGGTTTTTATTCCATTTTTTTGGAATACGCATACAAAGGAACAGGCTTCGAAAAAGTGGATACAAGTAAAAAGTCATAAGTGGCATGTTCTGGCAGCGATGATATTTGGGTTGTTAGGAATTTTGCCTCAACTGCTTTACTGGTTTTACAGTACCGGAGATTTTATTCATAATGTCGGCAGCAAATGGAGTTTTTTGTCCCCGTTTTTCAGGGTCCTGTTTGGCTGGGAAAAGGGATGGTTTATTTATACACCGGTAACCATTCTTTTTGTTGCCGGATTGTTCTTTTCCAGATCTTATCCGTTTAAAAAATCTGTGATCATTTTTTGTTTGTTCAACATATGGATCATTATTTCCTGGTTTCACTGGCGATATGGTGCAAGTTATTCCACCCGGGCGCTTGTTCAGAGTTATCCTGTGTTTGCTCTTGGATTAGCAGCTTTGATTAGCTGGGTTATTCAAAAAAAATGGCAACCATACCTTTGGGTAGTGGCATTGACTTTAATTTTTATAAATCTTTTTCAAACCTGGCAATATGATGAAGACATCCTCCATTCAGATCATATGAACAGACGGTATTATGGAAAAATTTTCCTGGATCCAAAGCCTTCTGCCTTGGAAATGAGTTTATTAGATACAAAATACTGGGTGAAAAATGAAGATCGTCTAAACCATAAAACAATTTATCAGTCTCAAAATCCTTTTCCCTGGCAATCAACCATAGAAATTCCATTAAATAATCGAATTCATAATATTCCGCTTAGAGAACATTGGTTAAAAATTCAATTATCACTAAAATGCAGTGAAATCCCTGCCGGAGTATTTATCAAATCTTTGATTGAGAAAGGATCAGGTTTACCGATTACCTCCAGCATTAGACTTTATAGACCTTTGTACAAAGCAGGTGAATGGAATGAATATTCGTTTTATTTGAACCTGCCTGAAAACACCCAAAATACTTTATTAAATGTAGGGCTGGAAGGTATGGGAAATAATACATTTTACTGTAAAAACTTTTACGTAGAATACCTTTTTTAGGGCCGGCTTTTTTAGTAACTTTCAAGCTAATAAATGCCCTGATTATGAAGCGTTTTTTGGTATTGGTTCCAGCCTTGCTTTTTAGTATCTCAACAGTCTTTTGTCAAGTTTCAAACGACTCGTATTTACAAGGATATTCAAAAACTATTCATGGTTTCCCGTTTATTTATCATTCTCCCTTGCCTGATATAAATGAATCTCTCATTGTCAGAGCTAATAAAAATTTCAGACCTATTGAGTGGGAGACCGGGGTTATTCCAAAAGATTATGATGGAAAAATGGTCTCCTTTGTTTGGGCCTATGGTATGGACACCAATGCTAAGAGTTACGATTTTGAATTAAGCGTTAACGATGATCCATATTTTACCTTTTCCAATCCTGCCAGTAATGAACATACGAACTGGACGGTCACCGGTAAAAACGGAGCAACGCTATCCTTTAATGTGACCATGATTGATAAATATAAAGACCAAATGGGTTTTGCAGTGCTGACCTTACCAATGGATAAATTAGAGAGAGGAAAACCGGTGAGGCTCAAAATGGCTGGAGAACCTACTGAGGGCAGAATTTGGTATATGACTTTTAAGGCTGGTATTGAGGATAAATTGGAAATACAGCAGGAGAATGTTGTTAAACAATGGAATGGAAAGCAATTTCATGTAGCAAGATTTGATTTTACTTACCTGGGAGAAACAGCCAACTGTGAAATCAAGGTAGGTAAATCCAAACAACATACCAGATTAATTCCGGGATACAACTCTGTCGAAGTAACCTTGCCCATTTCGAAGACATCAAAATCTTATAAGGCTACCATAAAGATTGATGGCAGGAAAACTTTCTCAAAATCATTTGTGCTTAAACCGGTCAAAGAATGGTATATCTATTTCGTTCAACATACTCATACGGACATTGGGTATACAAGGCCTCAGACGGAAATTCTCCCGGAACATTTGCGATACATTGATTACGCGCTGGATTATTGTGACCTTACCGATGATTATCCGGATGATGCCAAATTTCGCTGGACTTGTGAAGCTTCATGGGCTGTCAGGGAATATCTGGAAAGTCAGGCCGAAAGAAGCAAGTTGACAGGTTGATACAAAGAGTTAAAGAAGGGCAGGATTGAGGTGACCGGTATGTTTTTCAACTTTTCAGATATTATTGATGAGCCGGGACTCGCTGCACAGACAAGAACCATTAAAGCTTTTAAGGACCTTGGCATTGAAGTGACCACTGCTATGCAAAATGATGTGAATGGAATTGGATGGTGCCTCGCTGAATTTGCAGAGGATATTGGACTCAAATATCTTACGATGGGACAACATGGCCACAGGGCCAGAGTTCCGTTTGAAATCCCGACCTCTTTTTGGTGGGAATCACCTTCCGGAAAAAAACTTTTGGCTTACAGGAGCGAGCACTACATGCATGGAAATACCTTAGGGCTTATTTCAGGGGATATTTCGAATTTTAAAACCAGTCTTTCCAAATACCTGATAAGTCTGGAAGAAAAAGGATATCCCTTTGATCGAACAGCCATCCAGTTTTCAGGATATATCACTGACAATTCCCCGCCATCTACCATAGCTTGTGAAATGGTAGAAAAATGGAACGATCAATACATTTGGCCTAAGTTGCGACTTGCAGTGGATCATGAATTTATGAAATATATTGAAGCCAATCATTCCGAAGATATTGCGACTTACAGAGTAGCCTGGCCAGACTGGTGGACTGACGGTGCAGGTTCTGCTATGCTGGAAACAAAAGCTACGCGTACTGTTCAGGCTGAAATGATCGCCAATAACGGTTTGATTGCGATGGCTCATCTGATGGAAGGAGAATTTCCTGATGATATAGAAAAGGATATATCTGACGTTCAGGATGATCTGCTTTTTTACGATGAACATACTTATGGGGCAGATGCCAGCATTTCAGACCCCCTTTCCGAAAATTCGATCATTCAGTGGAATGAAAAGGCTGCTTACGCATGGGATGCTGTGAAAAGGTCTAGTTTGCTTAGGGAAAAAGCCATGGGAGTTGTCCAGTCCAGGGTTCCTCGTTTTAATAATCCTTCTATTGCTGTTTTTAACACCCTTAATTGGGAAAGGTCAGGCCAGGTCACTGTTTATATCGATCATGAAATTCTCCCAACAAACAAGGCCTTTTCCATTCAGGACTCTGAAGGAAATACTATTAAAGCTCAACCATTGACCAGCAGAAGTGATGGAACCTATTGGAACCTGTGGGTGGCAGGCGTTCCTCCAATGGGGTATAAGTGTTATGAGATAGTTGCGAAGGAGGAGATCAGAACAGAGCATGTGGATGTTACCTTTGATGTGTGGATGGAAAATGATTTTTACAAACTTCAGATTGATACCAATAAGGCCGGAATCATAAGCTTATTCGATAAGGAGCTTAAACTGGAGTTGCTTGACAAGAAAGAAGATGTTTTTCTTGGACAATTTATTTATGAAACCTTATCCAATCGTCATCAGATGGAAAGGTTTACTCATAATAAAAGAGATACGGTGTACACTCCTTTGGATGGCGAAAGGCATCAGTTGACCAATGTCGAATTTGCCGGAATCAGAGATGGACTCATTTGGAAAAGCATGTTCCTCAAAGGAAAAATACCCGGTTGCGCTGACGACCGTGGTTTGACAATGGAAATTCGACTTTTCCATGATGAAAAACGCATTGAACTTCACTATGGACTTCATAAGAAAATCGTTTATGACCCTGAAGCAGTTTATATTGCTTTTCCTTTTGAATTAAACCATGGCAAGCTAGGCTTCGAAGCCCAGGGAGGTATTGTCTATCCCGGCGAAAATCAATTGGAAGGTACATCTTCGGATTGGAACGGCGTGCAAAATTTTGCTTTTGTAAAAAACGAGCGTGCACAAATTGTTTTCGGAAGCAATGATGTTCCCTTGATGCAATTTGGAGATATTAATACAGGAAGATTCTATTACAAACATCAGCCGGAAAAAAATCACATCTATTCCTGGGTACTGAACAATTACTGGACCACCAATTTTAAGGCAGGGCAGGAAGGTGAATTGAAATGGAGTTATTACCTGACCTCGGGTAAGAATACTTCGAACACCACTGCCACCAGGTTCGCCTGGGGAAGTCGGGTGCCGATGATTACTCGTGTATTCACGCCAGGAAAAAGAGAAGAAGAGCCTTCACAACAATCATTCTTAAACATACTACCTGAAAATTTACTGGTGGTAGTTGCCAGGCAGGCTCTGGATGGAAATGGGGTAGTACTGCAGGTAAGAGAAGTTGAAGGAACCGAAACGAGAATAAAGGTTGATGAATTAATAAGTTCCAATATTTTTACTTCAGCCTTTGAAGTAAATGTCCTGGATGAAGTGTTGTCAAAGGACAAAGAAATAGTATTTAATGCTTTTGAAACCAAATTTTTCATTTTGAAATAAATTCTGAAATGGAAGCATACAATATCATTGACGTCAATGCAGAAAATGTGGCTGATGCGGGCTTGTTTTGTATTAAAAACAAAAAAGCTCCGGGGTATTCTGCGAAGCTGGATTGGTTCAAACAAAAATGTAATGAAGGCTTAGGAATAAAATTATTGGAGACTGAAGATGGTAAACCTGTGGGTTTTGTTGAATTTATTCCGGCTGAAAAGGCCTGGCGACCTGTTCAGGCCAATAACTACCTTTTTATTCACTGTATTGTTATACAATCCAAAAGTTTACGAAGTCAGGGATTGGCTTCAAGACTCATCCATTCTTGTGAAGAGGAAGCGCGTAAACTGGGCAAATCCGGAATTTGTGTAATGGCAAGTGATGGGGTTTGGATTGCCGATAAAAGATTGTTCCAAAGAAATGGATTTGAGGAAATCGAAAAATCCGGAAGGTTTGAATTGATGGTCAAGAAATTCGATCCGGACGCAGAAGATCCAAAATTGATCGAATGGGAATCCAAGGCAGTAGGCTACCAAGGCTGGCACATTTTGTATGCGGACCAATGTCCCTGGCATGTAAAATCCGTTGAAGATCTGCTCAATGCGGCAATGGATATGGATATTGATCTAAATGTAACTCATTTGACGGATCCGTCTCAGGCCCGGCAAATGCCTTGCGGTTACGGGACTTTTGCGCTGATTCACAATGGTGAAGTACTTGCCGATCACTATATCAGCCAAACCCGGTTTAGGAATATTGTGAGGAAGCGGGACCTGGATTAAGCAGATTTAAGGATTACCTGGTGTATGGGTATTCTAAAAACAATTTTTGTTTTAAAAACACAACAAAATCCAGGTAATCCTTAAATCCTATCAATCCAGGTCAAAATTCTGCCCCACCTTCATCATCTCCTCCGTCGCCACCATCACCACCATTTCTTCCTCGTTTATTTTTGTAGTTGTTAATTCGGTAACTTACACTTGCCGAAACCATAGGTGCAAAGCTTCTGTGGCTCCTATAGTTGTAGAAATTCTCATCTTCACTGATACTAACTCTTTGCCTGGTCCTGAATATATCACGAACCTGGAGCACTACGGATAATTTCTTGTCAAAGAAATCACTACGAATTGCAGTATTGAATACGTAATACCCTCTGCTTTCTCCCTGTGCCCTTACAGAGGGACTGTTGTAGTTAAAGGATAGTTGATATCGTAGATTTTTGGTAATCTTAAAAGTATTGTTGATCCTGGTGTTCCAATTCGTAGATCGGGTCGAAAAGGATTGCTCGTCGAGTTCTCCTTCAATGCGATAATCAAACAGATTACCCATCAGATTCACTTCCCACCATTTGGTTGGGACCAAATTGAACATCCCTTCGACTCCAAGAGAATAATCCTTACCTACATTCACAAATGTCATCAGGAATGTTTCTTCATCATAAACTTCAAGGATACGTTCAATTTTGTTGTGTTTGATCCTGTAATAGGTTTCCAATGAGAAACTGGATTTCTTCCATTTTTTCAAATATGCCATTTCCATGGCATCGATATATTCCGGTAGAAGGTTAGGATTACCCTGGCGCACATTGAACAGGTCAGACCAGGTAACAAAAGGTTCGAGATTCCAACCTCTTGGACGGTCAATCCTTCTGGAATAACTTGCCATTACCTGATTCTCCTCAGGCAGGCTGTAGGACATATGAACACTAGGGAATAGATCCCAACGGTCAATAGTAAAATTTTGATTCAACTGGACTGATTCGATGTCCCTGAAAGTATATTCAGTTCTAAGACCTGCCTGGTAACCGAAGTTATTGAGCTCACCTTTAAAGATCCCGTAAAGCGCCATTATTTTACGGTCGTAATTAGTAGTATTGCTTTTATCTTCCTGAATTACAAAATCAGCTACATCGGGTTCATACCAGAATAATTCTGTTTCGTCCACACTAAAACTTTTCCTGAATTGCAGACCAGTCTCAAAACCTGCTTTCTTCGAAATCGGGTGGTTATAATCTAATCGGATATCCCAACGATTAGAGGGCCCTTTTTCCGTTGTCCTGGCTCCTGAGGTGACTACTTTATCCGCATCACTCAAACGGTTTTCGGAGTATTCATCTCCATTCCGGTAGCGGTAATTTAACTGTAAAGCCAGTTCTTGACCTTTCTTTTGAAATTTGTGAACGAAATTATTGGTTATACTCAGGAAGTTTCCTCCTCTGATGGATTCGTTGGAGCTGAATTCCTCTATGATTCCATTGGAAGGTTCATAGGAGGTTACATAACTCAGTTCGGAAGTACCTCCATGACCATGTTTGCCTAATCTCACCCCTAAAGAAAACAGATCATTCTTTGTGATATCCCAATCCAGTCCTGCACGGATACCCTGACGTTGTCTGAGTCGTTCGCTTTCTCCTTCTGAGGTAATAATGGTGGTTACGCCGTCCAATGTCGTACGTCGTTCCGTATAACTTTCTCCGGGGAAGGGGCGTTTACCATAATCGCCGCTTACATAAAAATTGACATGCTTTCTGCGGTAATTGAGTAAAAGGTCGGCACCGTAACTTCCGAAGTTTCCCACATTGGCGTTGGCTAAGCCATTGAGCCCCTGCATTCTGTTTTTCTTGGTAACAATGTTTATGATTCCCCCTGTACCATCTGGCTGGTATCTGGAAGAAGGGTTGGTTATGATTTCAATGTTTAGAATGGTGGAAGCCGGCATAGACCGCAGTACATCGCTTGGATCCAGAACAGTAGGTTTGCCATCTATCAAAACGGTGAATCCTGAACTGCCTCGTAACAAAACGTTACCCTCAAAATCAACCTGGATAGAAGGGATATTTTCCAACACTTCGACAGCGGACATGGAAGCAGAGGCCATTTGTTCACTCACCGCTACCACTTTTTTGTCTATCTGGTAATCCACGCTTGCCTGTGAGGCTAGGACCACGACTTCATCCAGCGTTTCACCATCCGATAATAAATAGATCTGGCCAAGATTAATGGTTCCGGATTTTCCAACCTCAATTGCTGACCGTGTGATTTTGGTATAGCCTAAGAAAGTAATTTCAACAATATAGGATCCCGCTTCAAGGTCCTTTATTTCAAAATTCCCGTCCAGGTCACTTATAGTGCCGGTGACAAGACTATTGTCAGAGGTTTTTAAAACCGTAATGGTCGCATACTCGATGGGATGGTTGGATTTTTTATCAATGACTTTTCCTTTGATTTTGCCGGAGTAGTCATTATCTCCCGGGTCGGAAGCATTTGCATGAAAAAGTCCAAAAGAAAAAAGCGCAAAAAGAACCAGTTTAACCTTGTACATATCGGATGATTTTAGATTCGATGCAAAGCTAAAGAGATGGCGGCTTTAAATAAAAAAAAACCTGTAAACGACAATAATATTTAGGTGAACAACAATGTTGCTTTATTGCTTTATTCCAATGATAACAAAATGAATTACTGAAGGGTGTTGTAATAGGCTTTTTCAGATAATTCAGACCATGCTGCAGCCTTTTTACTAAAGTCTAAATACGAAGCATATACTCTCTGGGCAAATTCATCTTTTGCTACCAATTCATCAATAACCTCCCTGGTGAAAATTCTCAGTTGATCCAGAACTTCCTTGGGGAAAGTTCTGATGTCGACTTCCCCAGCTTTTAATTTTTCCAGGTATTCTCCGTTTTTGGCTTCCATTTGAGAGAAAACCCAGGTGTGTGCCTGCCACCCGGCTGCCTTAATTATGGCCTGAAGATCATCGGGTAAATCTTCGTACTTCTCTTTGTTGATAATAAACTCTAACGAGGTACCCGGTTCGTGCCAACCGGGTGAGTAATAATATTTGGAGATCTCATGAAATCCCATGCTGAAATCATGAAACGGGCTCAGCCATTCTGTGGCGTCAATGATGCCTCTTTCGAGACCTGTATAAAGCTCTCCGCCTGCTAATAATACTGCGGAGCCTCCGGCTTTTTCCAATACTTTTCCCCCGAGTCCCGGAATCCGCATTTTCAGACCTTTAAGATCATCAATAGAGTTGATTTCCCTGTTGAACCACCCACCCATCTGCACGCCTGAATTACCAGCAGGCATAGGAATAAGATTATATTGGCCGTACAGTTCTTCCCATAACTCCATTCCTCCACCGGCATATAACCAGGTTGTCATTTGTTGTGCGTTCATTCCAAAAGGCACCGTAGCGAAAAATTGTGCTGCGGGGATTTTACCTGCCCAGTAATAAGCGGCTCCGCTTCCCATCTCCGCTCCTCCGTTCCTCACGGTGTCAAAAGTTTCCAGGGCAGGTACCAGTTCACCGCCACCAAAAACCTGGATCTCCATTCTTCCCCCTGACATTTTATTAACAAGCTCGGCAAATAAGGTACAGCCTTCTCCCAGAATAGGGTAGTTGGGTGGCCATGTAGTAACCATTTTCCATTTATATCTCTTGTTGTTGATTTGCCCTGGCAGCGTTTCTTTTTGAGCAAAATTTTCATCCATACATCCTCTTAAAAAAACGGGAAGTGAAATGGTTCCTAATGCTAATCCTTTGACGAAAGTCTTACGCGTGATCTTCATGGCCAATAAATTTTCTTCCAAAATAAAAAACATTCCATGAACAGGGCTGTTTTTTAAACAATTACTGCATAATTTACAAAAATGACTAATTTTGCGGCATGAACACAATTGACAAAATAGAACTGATGGCCCCTGCAGGGTCATTTGAATCTCTGCAAGCTGCTATTGACAACGGTGCTGACTCCGTTTATTTTGGTATAGAGCAGTTGAATATGAGGGCTCGTTCTTCCATAAATTTCACCTTGGAAGACCTGAAAGAAATTGCCCGCAGATGTAATGAAAAAAATGTCCGGACGTATATTACCCTGAATACCATCATCTATGATCACGATCTCACCATGATCAAGAAGATCATCGATGCAGCGAAAGAAGCTGAAATTACAGCCGTAATCGCTTCAGATCAGGGAGTCATCGGATATGCCCGATCCCAAAATGTAGAAGTACACTTATCCACGCAGTTGAATATCACAAATATTGAAACTTTGAAGTTTTATTCACTATTTGCTGATGTTGCTGTACTATCCAGAGAACTAAGCCTTCGCCAGATTAAAGCGATATGCGATGCAGTTGAAAGAGAAGAGATCCGGGGACCATCGGGTAATCTCATAGAAATTGAGATCTTTGGTCACGGCGCTCTGTGTATGGCGGTTTCCGGAAAATGCTACCTGAGTCTTCATTCCAACAACTCTTCAGCGAACAGAGGTGCATGCGTTCAGAATTGCCGCAGGAAATATACGGTGATTGACGAAGAGGGTGTTGAACTCGAAATTGATAATGAGTACATTATGTCGCCCAAAGACCTTTGTACGCTCGATTTCCTGCCTCAGGTTATTGACACTGGAATTGATGTACTTAAGATCGAAGGTCGAGCCCGTGCTCCTGAATATGTGGCAACTGTGATTCGTGTTTACCGCGAAGCTATTGATGCTGTTTACGAAGGGACTTACACCAAGGAAAAATCTGATGCCTGGATGAAGGAGCTTGAAACGGTTTACAATCGTGGATTCTGGGGAGGGTATTACCTTGGACAAAAGCTTGGGGAATGGAATGATCAGGCAGGATCAAAAGCCACTCAGAAAAAAGTTTATCTTGGTAAAGGCGTTCACTATTACAAAAAGCCTAAAGTGGGTCATTTCAAAATAGAAGCTCACCAACTAAAGGCAGGAGATAAAATTCTGATTACCGGACCAACTACCGGTGTTATTGAAATGGAGGTGGATGAATTGTGGGTTGATGAAAAGGTAGTGCCTGAAGCGGGTAGGGGGGCAGATGTAACTTTTGGCATCGACAAGGTGATCAGGGCTTCTGATAAATTGTACAAAATTGTTCCTACCGAATAAATTTAAACGGTAGGCGGTAAACGGCCTACGGTGAACGGTTTATATTTGCGTTGACCATAGGCCGTTTTCTTACCTCGATTATTAAAAAATTAGCTTTGATAATAATTACTCAGCAACGTATAAAATGCATTGGATGCAACTATTGTGTGGAATTTGCTCCTGATCGCTGGCGTATGTCAAAAAAGGATGGACGGTGCACGCTTATTGGATCAACCGAGAAAAAAGGATTCCACACGGTAAAAGCTTTTGACCATGAATATGAGGAAAATGTCAAGGCTGCCGAAGCTTGCCCTGTAAAGATTATTCAGGTCAAAAAGCTGAAATAATCCTACCTCACAATAGCTACATCCCCCTGGAACAGCTCAATCCTACCGTCAGACAGTTCTATTTCTGCTATCCACGTGAAAACAGCCGGGTTTAGATATTTCCCTCTGAATTTACCATCCCAGCCAATGTTCGGATCATTAGGAAGGAAATCTTCTATATGAAAGACGTTAGCTCCCCAGCGATCAAATACCTGGAAGGATTTAATTCTTTTGATATTGGTCTCTGCTGTATAAATATTCAATAAGTCATTGATCCCATCTCCATTTGGTGAAAAGGCATTAGGTACAAAAACAGAAATCCTCCGATCCACAAACAGAGTAGTAAATGCCTGGGCACTGCAACCGTCTTCCGTGAAAAGCCGAATGGTATAGCTTGTTGTATATTCCGGATTGGCTATGGTTGATAAACAGTTGGTACAACTCAAACTGTCAACAGGTGTCCATACAATGGTGTCAATTTGGGAATCAGGGATATTGACCTGTACTTCGTAAAAATAAGTTTCTCCAAGGATGATTTCAACGACATTTTCTACATCAATAATTATTTCATCAGGTTCATTTACGATGAAACTTTGTGGCCATTCGCATCCATTGGCATCCTGTACAATAACAGAGTAATCACCACCGCTGAGGTTTCCGAACAAGGCAGCGGTGGAAAAATTTCCACCTCCGTCAAGAGAATATAGATAAGGAGATGTTCCTCCGTTTGTCAATATGGACACATAGCCGTCCTCAAGCCCAAAGCAACTCACATCTTCAATCACTAGTTCACCAGAAAGATCTTCAGGTTCCTGAATAGTTATTTCACCAGACACTTCACATCCGAATTCATCTTCTACAGAAACCTGATAAGTGCCTGCTGGCACATTATCGATATTTTGAAGTGCAGATTGGTAATTGTTAGGGCCCAACCAGGAAAATGTAGGGTTACTTGCTATTCCGTTTACAGTAACTCCGGCTGAACCTGTATTTGCGCCGAAGCAATCAACACTATTTGCATCTATTTCAAGAGTGAATAACGGACTACTCTGTTCCAAAATGGTCGAAACATTTACTTCACAATCGTTCATGTCTGTAATTGTAACGGTGTATTCCCCAACCACTAATTCCGAAAGGTCCTCCTCTTCGGAGCCATTGGACCAATTGAAAACATAGGGACCAATACCTCCGGAAATGGATAGGTCTATCGCTCCGTCATCCTCGTCGTCACAGCTGATATTTTGTGGTAATAATGTGGCCAAAAGCGCTGTCGGTTGATCAATGTTAATACATTCGGTAGCCTCACAATTATTCCCATCGGTTACAGTTAAACAGTATTGGCCTGCTGTCAAATTGTTAAGGTTTTGAGAGGTGCTACCATTGTTCCAATTGAAAACAGGTGTCCCAAATGCTCCCATATTGGAAACAGAAATACTGCCATTATTACCTCCAAAACAGGAAACATCCTGTTCCTGGGTTTCAAGGATTATTGGGTCCGGATCTTCTAAAGTTATCGATAGTTCGACAGAGCAATCATTTTGATCCAAAACGGTAACGTTGAAATTTCCGGCTTGTAAATTATTAGCCAAGGCGTTGTCGGGTAACCCGTTGTCCCAGACATATGTGTAACCAGGGGTGCCGCCAGAAGTGCCAATTTCAATTAAACCATCTGATGTCTCAAAACAAAGGGGATCCGAAAAATCGGCATTAGCTTCTAAAACTGCTGGCTCTGTTACCTCAAGATTCGAAATTACCTGACAGTCATTGGCGTCGGATATTGTCACAGCGTAATTCCCTGCCAAAAGACCCGTTGCCGTTGACGTGTTTTGATTGCCGGTAGTATTATCCCAAAGGAAATCATAGGGCATGGTTCCTCCAGAGGTTATTACCGTTGCTGTGCCCGTAGCATTGCCGAAGCAATCTACTAAAGTCGAATCAGTTTCAACCGAAAGCTCAGCGGGCTGAGTTATCGAAATGATTTCTGAATTCAGGCAACCATTGGCATCGGTCACCTCCACTTCGTAATTTCCCTGAACAACATTGACAAGAATGGAATCTCCGGGGACATTACCCCAGCTAAACGATAGGGGAGCAACTCCATTGGCAACAGCTACTGTTAAACTTCCATCATTCAATCCAAAACAACTGATCTCAGATTCAATAACCGGTGTCAATACAAGAGAATCAGGCTGAGTTATTTCCACAGAATAAAAAATTCCACAGTTGGCATCATCCGTGACCAAAACGTCATACATGCCTGCTGCCAGGTTTGAAAAAACGCCGCTTGTGTTGCTTTGTCCCAGCAGTTCATAAGTATAACCACCACCACTTCCTCCAATAGCAGAAAGATTCATGTCCCCATCCGTGTCCCCATAACAAGTCACTGGATTGGAGGATACCAGCGAAGGAATTGGCGCATCACAATCAGGGGTACTGCAAGTTAAGGTAGTAATTTGTCCACCACATTCATCAAAAGCCTGAACCATTATTTCGAAGGTATCTAAAGGAGAAAGTCCGTCCAGTAGGTAGCCTAGTGGCCCGTCATTTGGACTTAGCCATCCGGCTTCATTTATATTAATCTGGTAACCAGTTGCCCCTGTAACAGATTCCCAACTAATATTGATACTATTTAGTGTAATCGAATCGCAACTTACATCAGGAGCCGGTAATGATGGAATTACTGCGATGGTCGTTGAATCAAGTGTTGAACAACCATAAGAGTCGGTCATAGTAAGGAAATAGGTGGTTGATTGGGATGGAGAGGCATCGGTTACGGGGCAATCATCACAGCTTAGGCCGTTACTCGTTTCCCAATGATAACTCAGGTCAAGGATTGGGCTAAAAGTCATCGACCAATTTAAAAGCGTCCCCACAAAACCATTGGCATCATCCTGAAGAACCAACTGCCAGGTACCGTTTATTTCAGAACCATAAAGGTCAGACCAATCACCCTCAGGTAAAAAATTGCCGGTAAAAGGAGCTCCTGTTCCGGCAGAGCCGATTACCTGTGTAGCATTTTCGGTAAAACAGGTTCCTATATAATCATCATTATTCAAGCCGTTGTCTGTAGACAATTCCAAAATATTCCCATTAGGTGCAATCAGCAGAATGTCCAGGTCATCCAGCCAGGTATGATCGATATCAAAACAAATAGACTGGATCATCCCCGGCCCTAAAATGGTGCTGCCAAAACCGGTTATGGGCATTTCAGAAACAACATTCACAAAAATCGGATCAATCACAAGGTCCGTATTGTTTTCGAAATGCGGAACAGGGAAATTGATGGGCAGCGTACCATCTATGCTAATGGTGTCGCCTTCGCAGATGGTGGTATCCGGCTCCGGGAAAATGGGTGATTCCTCAATTCCATAGGCAAGGGAAGTAGTGATAATGGAATCACATCCATTGAATGCCATGAGTGTATCTATGTAAATTCCTGCGGTATTAACTTCAACTCCATCAGGCAGCACCACAGATTCTCCGGGACAGAGTTCATGGGTTACCGTGACTTTATTAGCTTCCTGAGCCAATTCGCAGGCAAGGGCAAAGATGTTGCAGATCAGGATGTCATTGTTGTTATTAATTCCACTTCCGGCGGAAACAACTCCTGCGCCACCGGAACAAAAAATACCAATGTCACCTACAATGATATCATTGCTGACCAGGTCTAAAACAACAGTAGGATTATTGTTGGCATCATGAGCCAAAACTTCATATTCTGTGGCGGGTGGGGTAGAGGTGAATACCCCTTGAAATGACCCTCCCTGATTAAAGGAATTCAGACTTCCGAAAGCTCCTTCAAAAATGGAATTTAGGGACGTTCCCGGGATTGGTGTATTAGGATTAACATTGGAATTGGTTGTAACGTATCCCCATAGATTGGCTTCTCCCTGGGTGGCGATCACAAGGTTGTTGCTACATTGAAGGGACCAATCATAAACATTTTGCAGAATTTCTTCCGGAATAAAGGATTGGCCCAGATCCATGATCTCTGTTCCGGGTTCAATGAATACGTTGGGCAGAAAAATAATATCACATCCGACATCATTAATGGCCTGAACACTTGATACATCTTCCAGTTCAATGAGTTCGAGTTCACAATCGACGATTCCATCTGGTCCAAAATTATCAGGAGAAGTAAGTTTGGCTGTCAATGCATTCACCATAAAAGTGCCATCCAGAGAATAACCATAGCAGGTTCCAAGGTTTGAACCACAATAATCTGCTCCAGAGAGATAGCAAAGGTCTACTTCCTCATCTACATCGCAACAGTTTTGGGCTGAAAGCGAAATACTAAGGGCAAGAAGCAAGATAATAGTACCAGTGATTCTTATCCAAGAAAACCCTATTTGAGAGCTAATGTTATGACTTAGGTTATTGGTGGAATGGAATTGGCTGACAAACATATTGGGTGCAATATTTTACTGTGATTTAGGTCGAAGTCTTGAAAAAATATCGAAAAATAAGAATACTGAGAAGAAAAGAAACAAAAAATGCTCATTAAGTGTCCAATTTGTTTGACATGATAATTTTGGTAAGGATTTTTTGCATTTAGCTCATCTCAATATCAAGGCATCCTTCCGTTAAATAAATCAAATCTTTTCCTTAATTTCGCCACTTAATTAAAAAAAAGGTTTTCCGATAGCTGAATTATTTGTTGCCAGGGAACTTTTATTTTGAATGAGGCATTGATCCAATAAATAAACAGAAACTAATTTTGTCCTTTAACCGGACTAGTTAAAATAAGTTGCGAGTTTTCAATCCAGTAACCAGAAACCTGAAACCAGCAACTTGAATTAATAAATTAAGTATGGAATTTAAATCAGCGGAAGTAGAAAAGCACTGGAAAGAATTCTGGAGCGAGAACGGCATCTATAAGGTGAGCAATGACTCAGATAAGCCGAAGTACTACATTTTGGACATGTTTCCTTATCCATCAGGATCTGGATTGCACGTCGGCCATCCGCTCGGATATATAGCCTCAGACATTTTGTCGAGGTATAAAAGAATGAAAGGTTTCAATGTCTTGCATCCAATGGGATATGATGCCTTTGGTTTGCCTGCAGAACAATACGCCATTCAGACCGGAGTTCACCCTGCAAAATCGACTGCAGAGAATATTAATCGCTACCGCAGCCAATTGGATAATTTGGGCTTTAGCTTTGACTGGAGCCGTGAAGTACAAACCTGTGATCCAAATTATTACAAATGGACACAGTGGATCTTTATCCAGTTGTTCAAACACTATTACGATAATGACGCTGATAAAGCCATGCCGATTACAGTATTGGTTTCAAGATTTGAAAAGGATGGTACCAATGGAGTAGATGCTGCCTGTTCTGAAAAATTGACCTTTACGGCTGATGAATGGAATGCCAAATCTCCTAAAGGAAAAGGATGATGTCTTGATGAACTACCGATTGGCTTTCCGCCAGGTAGGTTATGTCAACTGGTGTGAGGAGTTGGGAACTGTTTTGGCTAATGATGAGGTCAAAGATGGCGTTTCTGAAAGGGGAGGGCACCCGGTGGAACGTAAAGCGATGTTGCAGTGGTCATTGAGAACTACCGCCTATGCGGAACGTTTGTTGAAAGGATTGGACACCATCAACTGGTCCGATGCCATGAAGAAAATGCAGACCAACTGGATCGGTAAATCTGTTGGAGCCCAGATGTTCTTTGACATAGTTGGGCATGATGAACAAATCGAAATATTCACTACTCGTCCTGATACCATTTTTGGAGCGACCTTTATGGTTTTGGCACCTGAACATGAATTGGTGGCTCAGTTGACGACTCCAGAGCAAAAAGATGCAGTTGACAAGTATTTGGATTATGTGAATACCCGTTCAGAGCGAGATCGCATGTCCGATGTAAAATCTGTCACCGGGGAATTTTTGGGATCCTATGCCATGAATCCTTTCACAGAAGAAAAGATTCCTATCTGGATAGCAGAATATGTTTTGACGGATTACGGAACAGGAGCTATCATGGCTGTTCCAAGTGACGATGACAGAGACTTTGCCTTTGCAACCAAATTTGAAATACCTATCATTGATATCATAGATAAATCCAAATATCCTGGCGCAACCCGTCATGATAAATTGGGAATCATGATCAATTCCGGATTTTTGGATGGCATGGAAGTGCCGGATGCTATCGATGAGATCATTAGAAGGAGTGAAGAGAAAGGTATCGGTAAAAAACAAATTAACTACCGCTTGAGAGATGCCTCCTACAGCCGTCAGCGTTATTGGGGAGAACCATTCCCAATCGTTTATGATGAAGATGGAGTTGCGCATGCCATGGACGTTGAAGACTTGCCATTGGAATTGCCTGAATTGGATGATTTCAAACCCACTGCAGGAGGACAATCACCATTGGCTAGACATAAAGAGTGGATGAATGGACAGGAAGGGTTTACCAGAGAGACAGATACTATGCCTGGATTTGCTGGTTCGTCCTGGTACTTCTTGAGATATATGGATGCTCATAATGACGAAGAATTTGCCAGCCAGGATGCCTTGAATTATTGGAAAGATGTAGATATCTATATCGGAGGTACGGAACATGCTACCGGGCACTTGTTGTACTCGAGGACCTGGAATAAATTCTTGTACGATTTGGGTTTGGTTCCTGTGGATGAACCATTCAAGCAGTTGGTCAACCAGGGAATGATCCAGGGAGTTATTGAATCCATTTATTTAATGAAGGACAAAAAAGATGGGTTCAACCACTTCATGTGTTCAAAATTGGCCAAGTCAAAAGGTGTTCAGGATTATGTGAAAATCCCGGTACACGTCGACTTTGTGAACGATTATGGATCAGAAGATTCCTATTTGGACACCAGCAGTATTAAAAAATTCATCGACTGGAGACCTGAGTATTCAGATGCTATTTTTGAATGTAGTCAGGGAGTATTTCATAAAGGTGTGTTTACGCCAGCCAATGAATCTGAAGGCAACCATATGATCACCTACTCAGAGGTTGGAAAAATGTCCAAGTCAAAATTCAATGTGATCAACCCGGACGATGTAGTAGAGGAATACGGTGCTGATTGTTTCCGGATGTATGAAATGTTTTTGGGACCATTGATGCAAGCCAAGCCATGGAATACGCATGGAATTGATGGCGTTAGTAAATTCTTGAAGCGTTTCTGGAACATGTTTTTTGATGCCAATGATAATTGGACCATCAGAGATGATGAACCTTCTAAGGAGGAGATGAAGACATTGCATACGGCGATCAAAAAAGTCAATGAAGATATAGAAAGAATGTCCTTCAACACGTGTGTGAGTGCCTTCATGGTAGCCGTAAATGATTTGTCAAAGAAGAAATGTAATAAATCAGCTATTTTGGAACCATTGGTTCGTTTGATAGCGCCATTTGCACCATTTATGAGTGAGGAATTGTGGCATAGGTTTGGCCATGAATCCAGTGTGCACATGGCCGATTATCCGGAGCATGATGAGCAGTTTTTGGTGGAGGATTCAGTGACTTATCCGATCGCCATTAATGGCAAAACCAGGATGACTGTAGACTTCCCGGCAGGTGCTTCCAAGGAAGATTTGGAGAAAAGCGCCCTGGAATTGGAAGAATTAAATAAGTGGATTGATGGAAAAACTATCCGCAGAGTTATTGTTGTTCCGGGAAGAATGATTAATATTGTAGTTGGATAATATGATAAGTTAATATAGCAACGTCTAGACCCATGGGTTTAGGCCCACAAAAGGAGCCGCTGTTTTACAGCGTCTCCTTTTTCTTTTTGCCTGTTCTTGCAGTAAGATTTGCACGTAAATTCCCGTTTTTCCTTTTGTGAATTAACACTAAAGCGCTAGTTAAATTTAATTTTTTCTAAAAACTCCTAAATTTATTTTGCCAATTTCAAATTTTTCGTGTACATTGATTTCTCAACTCTGTTGGGATTTTCATTTGTTTATTTACTAAAAATCAATTCGCATGTCCAAAAAAATTGAAGTTAGCGGTTATGTTATTAAGGAAGAAACGGTTCATACCTTATCGCACAGTATTATGCCTGGTACTTTTGTTGTGGAGATAAACCATCCATTTCCAGGGTATTATGCCGAGGCTATGAAAGAATATTCGAAACCGCGTTCAGTTATTTTGATGACAAAGAAGCTGAATACCTGGGAGAGCATCCTGCGTACTTCAGAAAAGCTTAACAAATATCTCGATCTTAATTTTTATGCGAGTGCAGCCATAATGTATGTTGGCAATAAAGAGTACCATGGTATCAGGGTGAAAGGGCTGGAGAAATTTGAAGATATTGCGACTGTCCAGAAAGCCTTTGCGGATGAAGGATTTAATTTTGCAAAGGCCAGAAGTAAATTTAAGGATGATACTGTTTTGATTAAGGTCAAAAAGTTTTACCATCTGGATGAAGTGGGGGAAGGCATCTATAAAGATGCCAGTCAGTCTGATGTGCATTTTGCTTTGATTCCCAAAAAACTTAATTGGGAATTCTTTAGAAAAATTACAGGTAAGATCAAGAACAATATCAGTGACCGCAACTATGATGTGGCCCTGGTAACCTATTATATGAATGATGGTATCCAGGATGCCTTGAGGGTATTCAAACCCAGGATGAAAAACGAATTACTCGAAGAGATCAGGAATTCATACCTCGATTATATTGCGAAATACGATTAACAATTAATGAATCAATATATTGATCCCACCAGAAATTGGGTCCGTTCTGTGATCATAGGGCTCAATTTCTGTCCATTTGCCAAGCGTGAATTTGACAGAGGAACCATTAGATATACGGTATTAAAAGGAAAGATCGAAGATTGCCTTGAATCACTTATCCTGGAATGTGATCTGCTTAACGGTGATGAAAGTATTGAAACTACCCTTGTGATTTTTTCGGAAGGACTGGAATCCTTTGATGATTATATTGATTTTTTGGAATTAGCTAATGATTTATTGCACCAACAAGGATATGAAGGCATTTATCAATTAGCCAGTTTTCATCCGGATTATTGTTTTCAGGGTGTTCCGGAAGATGATCCTGCCAATTTTACCAACAGGTCACCTTTCCCAATGTTACATATCATAAGAGAAGCCAGTCTGGAAAAGGCTATTTCTTTCCACCCTGATCCGGAAGGTATTCCGGAAAGAAATATTGAGTTAGCCCGGAAAATGGGCACTGAAAAGCTTAAAAGACTGCTTGCTGCCTGTTTTGATTCTTGCTTAAATCGTCAGTAAAGCAGCTGCTAATCCCAAGACGATTACTCCCATTTTTATCCACGAAACACGGTGATGGTTGGAACTGTCCGATTCGAATAAAATGGTCGTAGAGATATGCAGAAAGGAGCCGGCGACTAATGCCAGGGCATTTTGTAATAGAGCGGCACCCGGAGATAATTGATCAGATAAAAACGCTCCTAAAGGAGACATGGTTGAGAAAATTAAAATACATCCTATTGTAAAGGCCGGTTTTAATCCGGATTTTAACAAAAGTACAGATAACACAAACGCAGCCGGAGCTTTATGCAATATTATTCCGAATAAAAGATGGTTGAATTCAGTATCATGACCAATATGATCGTGATTATGTTCCAAGATATCATAATTGCTCAATGGCACCCCTTCTAAAAAGGCATGAAGGCATAATCCTAACAAAATTTGAAAAGCAAATAGCCTGTCTGCATTTTTATGAGCATGAATGTGGCCATGTTCGACACCTTGTGATAATTGGTCTAATAATAATTGCAGGAAAAAGCCACCCAAAATCCAAATCGTCGTGGTCGAATTCATAGCTCCATAAATCCCGGGCAAAATGTGTAAAACAGTGATGCCAAGAATATATGCACCACTAAACGACAACAATAGTCTCAAGTAATTTTTCCTGTCATTTTGGAAAAACAATCCGATTCCACCTCCGATAATTACCGATAAAAACAATAATAAATATTCCCAGATCTCCATGAATTACTATTACTTAAGTACTAATACTTTTATTTCCAAAAAACAGCTGATTTAACCTGCTGTTGCTGACAATTAATTTAGCAATAAGCCAACCGACAATACTGCCCAGAAGAGCTCCTGCAAAAATATCAATAGGGTAGTGGACTCCGACGTAAACCTGCCCAACAGCAATGCTTCCGGCCCAGAAAAGCAATAACCATTTCCATCGTTTTCTCATACTTCCAAACATGGTAAGCAGAAATACAGCCAGGGCAAAATGGTTGGTTGCGTGGGAGGAAGTAAAACTGTATCCACCTCCACAAGGCACCAGTAGTTGAAGGTCCTGGGCAAGTGCTTCATTGCGGCACGGCCGTGGCCTTTTTACACTTTTTTTGATGACCTTGCTACTCAATGTGTCAGAAACGGTGATGGTTAATGCGATGGATAGTACGAACAGAATACTTTTGAATTTGTATTTCCAGATCAGGTAAATTAACCCAACAAGATAAGCCGGAATCCAGAACTTTTTGTCTCTCCACCAAGGCATTATATAATCGAGGATCTCATTGTGCCAACTCCCGTTGATCACCTGAAATAAGTATTCATCCCACTGAAGTAATGCCGTCATGTTTAATTTTAATCTTTACTTGCGAGAAATAATCTTCAGGATTTTTAATGAAGAATCTTTCTCAGTTAAAAATTTCCCACTATTATTTTTTAATAATTAGAATCATTCGCTGACTACTTTCAGGGGCAAAATCCGAAAGAGAGTAGTCTCCAAAAACCTTAATAATTTCCATACCCGCCATTTCAACAAGCTTTTTAAGATCGGGTAGTTTGAACAACCTGACCCGCTCCTGAAAATTTTTAATATTATCTTTATCATCGATGCGTATGGATTTAAAAACATAGGATCCTTCAATCCACTTATCGATTTGAAAATCTACGCCACCAACGGTTTTCATTTCCTTTTCTACCAAATGCCTGATCACATAGTCCGAATTGAAAAAATCAAGTACATATATACCCCCGTCTTTCAGTCCGGTTGATACACTTTGAAGACTTTTCAGATCATCTTTTTCGGATTCAAAATACCCAAAACTCGTGAAAAAGCTGAAAATGAAATCAAAATAATTCACCCTGAATGCTTTTCTCATGTCCTGGGTGAAAAAAGAAAGATTAACCGCTTCGAATTGCCGGGCAAATTCAATATTATTCACCGATAAATCGAGTCCTGTAACGAGATAACCTTTATCCGCAAGATACCTCGAAAATCGTCCTTTTCCGCAGGCCAAATCAAGCATAGTGGCATTTGGCGATGGAGCAAGGTAGCCTAATAATTTATCAATAAACTCCTGAGCTTCGCTTTCATTCCTTTTTTTGTAAAGCAAATGATAGTACGGAGAATCAAACCAAGCTTCGAACCATTGTTTTTCCATTGAAATTATTTGGACCTTGTTTACACAACAGGAAATTACTTTTATAATTCATTCCAAAAGTGTACAAAGATAAGCATCAAAAGTTTAATTTTGGGCAATTTGAAAGGATTGGATAAAAGATAAATTCCGCACTGTTTATCATAGTTGAGAATCGATTGATTTACAATGATTTTCACAGATATTGATTGAAATTATTTTCTTATGGACAACAATTTTTCCAATAAATTATGGGCGCCTTCAGAGGATTTTAAGTCCTCTTCTAATCTGACCGTCTTTAATGACTGGCTTCTGAATCATAAATCACTGAAGTTTGATACATATGCTGATCTTTGGAATTGGTCTGTTGAAGATCCTGCACAGTTCTGGAAGTTCTTATCAGAATACTTCGAGGTAGTTTTCCATAAACCTTTTGAGGAGGTAATGGGAAATGAGGATATGCCCGGAACTACATGGTTCAGGGGAAGCACCTTGAATTATGCCGAACACATCTTCAGAAACCAAACCGAAGAACATCCGGCATTGATATTCAGGTCAGAGGGTACTGATACTTCAGAAATTTCCTGGGATAAATTAACAGGCCAGGTGGCTTCCCTTCGAAGCTGGTTAGTTAAAAAGGGAGTAAAAAAAGGAGACACGGTAGTTGCTTATCTACCCAATATTCCCGAGGCAACCGTTGCTTTTTTGGCAACCTGTTCGATTGGAGCAATTTGGTCAAGTTGTTCCCCGGATTTTGGGGTCAAAAGCGTTGTTGATCGTTTTTTGCAAATCAAACCAAAAGTATTATTTACGGTGGACGGTTACCAATATGGCGGGAAATCATTTGACAGGACAAAAGAGGTCAAAGAATTAATTTCAGAACTCCCTTCTCTGGAAAGAACAGTATTGCTGCCTTATCTAGACAAATCCTGTAATCCTGAGCGTTTTGAAAAGACGGTAATTTGGCAGGAAACTCAGGAAAACACTAATACTGAACTGATTTTTGAAGCTGTTCCGTTCGAGCATCCTATCTGGGTTTTATATTCCTCCGGAACAACCGGAATACCCAAAGCCATTACACACAGTCAGGGCGGGGTATTACTCGAGCACCTTAAATACCTTTCTTTCCAGAATGATGTAAAAAGAGGCGAAAGATTCTTTTGGTTCTCAACTACAGGATGGATGATGTGGAATTTCCTGCAAGCCTCCATGCTTGTAGGAGCAGTTCCTGTTTTGTACGATGGAAGTCCCGGCTTTCCAAATCTTAATGTGCTTTGGGGACTGGCAGAGGAAACAAAAATGCATCATTTCGGAACTAGTGCTCCGTATTTAGTCGCCTGCATGAAAAGAGGAATTAAACCTGGTAAAAATTTCAATATCAGCGATTTAAGGTCTATTGGTTCTACTGGCGCTCCACTACCACCTGAAGCTTTTGTTTATGTATATGAAGAGATCAAAAAAGATCTTTGGTTATGCTCCATGAGTGGAGGTACGGACGTCTGTACTGCTTTTGTCGGGAGTAATCCGTGGGAACCAGTTTTTGAAGGTGAGATCCAATGCAGAGCTCTTGGATGTGCCTTGTACGCTTTTGATGAGCAAGGGAAAAAAGTAACCAATGAAGTAGGGGAAATGGTTATAACCAAACCGATGCCATCCATGCCGGTTTTCTTCTGGAATGATGAAGGCAATAAACGGTATCTGAGTAGTTATTTTGAAGATTACCCGGGGCTTTGGAGGCATGGAGATTGGGTCAAGATAACTGACAGAGGCTCCTTGGTTATCTATGGACGTTCTGATGCCACTTTGAACAGACAGGGCGTTCGTATTGGAACAAGTGAAATCTATAGTGCTGTAAATAAAATAAAGGTGGTGGCAGACAGTTTGGTCGTCAATCTTGAATTAAGCGGTGGACGGCATTATATGCCGCTTTTTGTCGTTCTGGAAAAAGGATTTCATCTTGACGAAAAGGTAATAGAAGAGATTAAAAGCGGATTGAAGCATGAATATTCACCAAGGCACGTCCCGGATGAAATAATAGAAGTGAAAGAAATCCCTTTAACGATCAGTGGGAAAAAGCTGGAAGCTCCCGTCAAAAAGATCCTTATGGGAATGGATGTCAGCAAAGCGGCCAATAAAGGAGCCATGAGGAATCCGGATTCGTTAAACTTTTTCATCGATTTTGCTAAAACCATCCAACGATAGATTTTTTTTTAATCTTTGCAATCCAATTATTAAAATAACAATGAACACAACCGACATAAAAGTATTTAAATTCGGAGGAGCTTCCCTCAAAAATGTTGCAGCTATCCGAGATGTTGCTCATATTTTAAAAAAATACAAAGGTCAGCCATTGATGATTGTTGTTTCTGCGATGAAAGGGGTAACCAATCAGTTAGAAGAAGTGGTGGCTTCATACCTGCGGCAAGACGGAAAGGCCACGCAATTGCTTGAGGCCATAAAAAAACAGCATTACGAGGTATGCTACGAGTTATTCCATGAGGATCATGAAATCCTGACCACTTTAAATGATGTTTTTGTTGAAGTGGAATGGACTCTTGAAGAGGAACCTGTCGATTCCTATGATTTCACCTATGATCAGATCGTTTCCCTGGGAGAGTTGCTTTGCAGTAATATAGTTTATTCATTTTTGAATGAATCAGGATTTAATATTCGTTTCCTGGACGCCAGAGATGTGATTGTTACAGATAATATTTACCGCTCTGCTACAGTTTTGTGGGAAGAAACTCAAAAAAGATGCGATAACCTTCTAAAGCCACTAATGAACGATGATCAGTTTGTCATCAGCCAGGGCTTTATCGGGTGCACCACGGAGAACTTCACTACCACGCTGGGGCGGGAAGGCTCTGACTACACAGCAGCCATTTTTGCCTATTGCCTTGATGCGGAAAGTATGTCCATTTGGAAAGATGTTCCCGGAGTTTTAACGGCCGATCCCAGGTTTTTTGATAATGTGACCAAATTGGAAAGAATGTCTTACAAAGAGGCCATCGAGATGACTTATTACGGAGCCAAGGTAATTCATCCCAAAACCATAAAACCGCTTCAAAATAAAAGTATTCCCATGTATGTGAAGTCCTTTATCAATCCGCTTGATGAAGGAACATTCATTTCCGATGATATTGAGGATACTTATCCACCGCTGGTTGCTGTAGAACATAATCAGGCTTTATTGCAATTGTCAACTTTAGACTTTTCCTTTGTAGCAGAGCACCATTTGAGCCATATATTTAGTTTATTGGCAGAATTTCACATCCAGGTAAATTTGATGCAAAATACTGCTATCAGTTTTGTTTTATGTGTTAATGATCTGGATGGAAAGGTCGATGCATTTGTGGACAGAATCCAAAATGATTTTAAGGTTGTGCTTGACAGAGGGCTCGAATTGATCTCTGTTCGTCATTATCACGGGGGTATTCTCGACAGTCTGAAAAGAGGTAAGATAATATTGATTGAAGAGCGAAGTACCAAAACCGCTCAATTGGTGATCAAGGATGTTCCTATGGTTAGGAGAAAACAATCAAGTTAAATTTATAATATCTTCAAAATGGCCACTTTGCCCGAAAAATTACTGGTATTTATTTCGGAGCATCTGTTGTTTTCGAAAAATAACAGGCTGCTGCTTGCTTTGAGTGGGGGAGTGGATTCTGTGGTCATGGTCCATTTATTGAAGGAATTGAATTATGAAATTGCCATAGCCCATTGTAATTTCAAATTGAGAGGTAGGGATTCGGATGAGGATGAAAACTTCTGCAGGGATTATGCCCGATCTTTAGATATTCCTTTTTTCGTCAAGCATTTTGACACGAAGCAGGTCGCTTTAGATACTGGGATATCCATACAAATGGCTGCCAGGGATTTGCGGTATAATTGGTTTGATCAATTATGCAAGGAAGAAGGATTTGATTATGTGTTAACCGGACATCAATTAAATGACTCTCTGGAGACTTTTTTGGTTAATTTTTCACGTGGTTGCGGAATCAGAGGCCTTCACGGGATTCCCGTTAAAAATGGCAACCGGGTCAGACCATTATTATTTGCCACCAGAGCAGAAATTGAATCTTATGCTTCGGAGCATCAACTTGCTTTTAGGACAGATGCCAGTAATGAAGAGACAAAGTATCTCCGCAATAAACTCCGGCATGAAATTGTTCCGAGACTAAAGGAAATCAATCCCTTATTTGAAAAGTCTGCCTTTGCAACAACAAAAAGGATTCTTGAGGCTGAGCAATTATATGATTTTGCGGTAGAATATTTCAAAAAGCAGGTATGCACGGAATCCGGTGTTCATAAAACGATTGACCTCGAGAGATTACGAAAAGCGCCAGGTAGCATTACGCTTTTATATGAACTCCTGAAAACAGAAGGACTGCACGTAGACCAGGCTCAAATGATCCTGAATTCGTCCACAGGTGCGGTATTCCAATCTACCACGCATAGGTTTTTGGTAAACAGGGATTCTCTTGTTGTGGAGCCAATTCCTGAGCCTTCTGAAAGTGTGGAATACACTATAAATAAAGGCGAACATCTCGTTATTTTTGATTTGGGTGAACTACTTATTTCAAATAAGCAAGGAACAAGGGATATGTTTCCCCAAACAAAGCGTTTGGCTTTTGTGGATGAATCAAAATTAGAATTTCCGCTAACCATTCGCAATTGGAAATCAGGGGATGTATTCCAACCACTTGGAATGCAAGGAAAAACAAAAAAACTAAAAGATTATTTCACAGATATTAAACTGTCCCTTTTTGAAAAAGAAAAGGCAAGGATTCTGGTCAACAATGACGGCAAAATCATTTGGGTAATGGGCTACAGGCTTGATGACCGATTCAAAATTGGACCAGCAACCAGTTCGTATCTTGAGTTAATTCTGAATGCTAAATAGGCTGTTTTACTTCCTCTTTATTCCTTGGCCTAACTCCAAAATAGTGTTTTCAGCGACACATTGAAGCAATTTTATAGCAATTCCGATTTTATTGTTCAATATTTGTAATCCAACCGGACTTCAAACTGGTTATCTATGAAAAATTATTTCAATCACAATTTACCCAAATCATGAAAAAAGTTTTACTGACACTTGCTATTATTGCTTTCGCTTCATCATTGATTTCTGCTCAGGAAATTGAGGTGCCTCAAACACAAAGATCACTTATAAATAAGGTCGCAGCAGACTGGTGCCCTCCTTGCGGAGGTTGGGGATGGGATTTTTTCCACGACCTGATCGATGATAATAGTAATGATGCTATTTTATTTACTATTCACCACAGCGGTGGGTTGAACAATCAAGTTGCCAGTGACATAACGAGTAATTATTCTGTTTTTTCCCAGCCACGGTTTATACTCAACGGTGAGGATCAAAATGTACTTTCAAGTACCACCAGCACGGCGCGGACCGCTATTCAGCAGGAAGTTATTTCACAGTCAGGAAATACTCCTTTGGTGCAAACAGGACTTGATGCAACGTATCGCGATGACGAAATGGTTCATGTTAATACACGCACCACCTTTTTTGCTGATGCAGATGGGGAATATTATTTGGGAGTTTACCTCGTTGAGAAACTGGTAGTTGGCTACCAGGCAACCCAGGGGCAAAACGCTCAGCACCGACAGATTGTTCGTAAGGAATTTAATGGCACTTCATCATTCGGAACTTTAATTGCCACGGGAAGCATTGCAGCCAATACGTCTTATGATTCCCAGTTTTCCATTCCAAAGGATTCCTATGATATGACTAACCTTGAAATTGTGACCGTCATCTGGGAAAAGGTCGATAATACTTACGAATTTGTAAATGCCAATAAGGATAGTGACGTTCAATTTGAGGTAGTGAACAGTACAAATGCACCAGGAACTTTAGCATCATCTTTCAAGGTATTTCCGAATGTTGTGAATGACCACGCCAGTATTCAATTTCAATCAGACAGGAATATTGATCGTGCTTCAATCATTCTTATTGATATGAATGGTAAGAACGTTTTAAATGTATTCAGTGGTTCACTTGAAACCGGACTGTACAATTTCGACCTTAGCCGTTCCTCGGATATTGCTTCAGGAGTCTATTTGGTAAGACTGGAAGTGGAAGGGAATGTGGCGACTAAGAAGTTGATAATGGAATAAAATATTTCAGAGAAACAAACTTGGGCTTAAACAGCCAATTTAGGGCGTAACTTTAAAGTTTACGCCCTAAATTTTTTCTACTCATTTATCTCGAATAAAGTCCCGGCACGGCCAGGAGGTACAACTCCAATATGCTTATAAGCTTTTTCGGTAGCTTCCCTTCCACGTGGAGTTCGTTGAATATAACCTTCCATAATCAAAAAAGGCTCATGAACTTCTTCTATGGTACCAGGTTCTTCTCCAACAGCAGTGGCAATCGTCGTTAATCCAACAGGACCACCCTTGAATTTGTGAATAATAGAGGTCAGAATTCTGTTGTCCATCTCATCCAGGCCTCCCTCATCGACGTTTAATGCTTCCAGGCCAAATTCAGCGATCTTTTTATCAATGGTTCCATCTCCTTTGATCTGAGCAAAGTCCCTTATTCTTCGTAACAATGCATTTGCAATTCTCGGGGTCCCTCTGCTTCTCCGGGCAATTTCAACCGCCCCGTCTTCGGTTATCGGAATGTTAATTATTCCCGCCGAACGTTTAATGATTGTTTCCAGAATTCGGGTGTCATAATAATCCAAATGACAATTGATTCCGAATCGGGCCCGCATTGGGGCTGTAAGCAATCCCATTCTGGTGGTTGCACCCACGAGCGTAAATGGATTCAGGCTGATCTGGACACTTCGTGCGTTGGGACCTGTATCAATCATTATGTCAATCCGGTAATCTTCCATAGCCGAATACAGGTATTCCTCAACAACCGTGTTGAGTCGATGGATTTCATCTATAAACAAAACATCGCCTTCTTCGAGGTTGGTTAACAAACCTGCGAGGTCGCCGGGTTTTTCCAAAACCGGACCGGAGGTCATTTTTAAATTGGCTCCCAGTTCGTTTGAGATAATATGCGAAAGGGTTGTTTTTCCTAACCCTGGAGGGCCGTGTAATAAAACGTGATCCAGCGCTTCCTGCCTTTGTAGAGCAGCCTGGATAAAGACTTTAAGGTTTTCAACTATTTTGGGTTGTCCATTGAAATCTTCGAGGGATTTTGGCCTCAGTGTTTTTTCCAGTTGTTGATCTCCAGGCTCCAAATATTCACCGCTCGCATCTAAATTCGGGTTCATTCAATTTTATTTTCGAAATACCAATATCAGAAAAATGTTACATTTTAAAAATTAGCAGTTTTCCTTCAAGGTAAATTCATGATTTTACAGCAAAATATTTTCTACAAGACACTTTACATAAAATTAACAGGGTAATCAGATTGAAATGGCTTTTTTATTTTAATTTTGTGTCTTGTACCCTAAACCAATGTATGTAATTTATCACTCAATTCAAGTTAATATGCAAAAAATTTTACTTTTTTTCGCGCTGATTCTTTTTTCTTCCAACTTACTGGCACAATGTGATGAACTGTTCTTCTCCGAGTATGTAGAAGGATACGCCAATAACAAAGCTTTGGAGATCTATAACCCAACGGATGAAGCCATTAACCTTTCCGGTTATTCTCTCGCTCGTTTCAGCAATGGTGCAACCACCGCCAATCCTCCTGAAAAAGTGATCCAACTTCCTGATGTTATGCTGGAATCCAATGACGTATTTGTGGTAGTGGTTGACCTTACAGATACTACCCAATGGAATTCACAATTTGATAAACCGGTATGGAATGGCTACAATCTTATCGATACGCTTTTTGATGAGGTCACCATGGAGCCAATACTCGATAATGACGGAAATGTCATTTTGGGCCCTCAGTACCTCGACGGATCCGCTTTGTTCGGAGATGAGTACAATGAAGAATACGACCTTCAATGTAAAGCAGATGTTTTCCTTTGCCCTGAGTATGAAACCAATAATGTAATGTACTTTAACGGTAATGACGCTATGGCGCTGTTAACCGGCACGGAAGTTGCTCCTGACGGGTCAAACCTTGTGGATGTCATCGGTGTAATCGGCGAAAATCCTGAAGTTACCATTATGGAAGATGCCTGGGTGAATGAAGAGGGCTACTGGCTGACAAAAGACCGTACCCTGGTAAGAAATTATGATGTTGAATCTGGCCGCAACGATCTTAATTCGGTTGTATTTACGCTGGGGGGAACTTTTACCGGTGAAGAATGGGGTAGCTGGTGGAAAAATGCTTTCCAGTTTCTGGGAACACACAACAGCGTTTGCAACAATGAGCCTAAGACAGATGAGTGGAGTTGCATTTCCGGACCAATCAGTTCAATAGATGAGATCAACCAGGTGGCTTTCAAAATGTATCCTAATCCAAATGATAACGGCATTCTAAGCATGGAAGCTGAAGAAGAAATCCTGAGAGTGGAATTCATCAATCTGCTTGGACAAAACATTTATACCCAGCAAATTGATAAAGGACTGAATTATGCTGACATTGATGTGGATGTTCTTGGTTCAGGAATATTCATGGTGAAACTTGTTTTTAACGACAACAAAATTGCTGTTCAAAAACTGGTTGTAAAGTAAACCACCCTGAAATTTTGACCTGTCATTTTGCTTTCGACAGGTTCTTATAAAATCAATTGCAGGAATCGGGTTTTATCCCGACCCTGCAATTGAACACTTGCACACTATCATTGCTCTTTTGACCAGCTGCTTTCCAGAAATATTACACCGCTGTTTTTTCTCAATCTTTGCTGATTTCAGCAATGACAACCAAATTTTTTACGAATGAGATTACAATCATTTTTGATCTTACTAGGCTTATCCATGATAAGCACTTATGGCTTTGCCCAAAAGTCAACCTTAACCGGTATGATTACTGATGCCGGCAACAAGGAACCACTGATCGGGGCTACCATTTATGTAAATGAAACCGGTGCTATCACTGATTTTGACGGTCGCTATGAAATTACCCTGCCTAATGGGGAGCACACCTTAATTATTTCCTATGTCGGATATGAACCACAGGAAGTTGAGGTGAACCTCACAGATGATCAGGTAATGGATTTTGAATTGGAAAGCAGTATCGTTTTGAAAGAGATAGTGGTTACGGCAGATATTGCATTGGAGCGGGAAACACCTGTTGCTTTTTCAAACATTCCTACCCGAAAGCTGGATGAGGAATTAGCCGCACAGGATATCCCTATGATCCTGAACTCCACTCCGGGGGCTTATGCGACCCAAAGCGGGGGAGGAGATGGTGATGCGAGAATTACCATTCGCGGATTCAACCAGCGTAATATCGCAGTAATGCTGGATGGCATTCCCGTGAATGATATGGAAAACGGCTGGGTGTACTGGTCTAACTGGTTTGGTTTGGATTTGGTGACCCAGACCATGCAGGTACAAAGAGGACTAGGAGCCTCAAAACTATCTGTACCTTCCGTAGGGGGAACCGTGAATATTTTAACGAAAGGTATCGATGCCAAAAAAAGTTTGAGATTCCGACAGGAAGTCGGTAATAACGGCTTCCTGAGATCCACACTTGGAGTGACCACAGGACGACTCAAAAACGGTTGGGGAATTTCTGCTGCAGCTTCTTACAAACAAGGAGACGGCTGGGTTAAAGGGAATTTCACAAAAGGTTATTTTTATTACCTGAGAATTGACAAGCAATTGGGTGATCACCTGATCAGCCTTTCCGGATTCGGAGCACCTCAGGAGCACGGACAAAGGCCATTCACAGCTGAAATAGGCCTGGTGGATGCTGATTATGCCCGTGAATTAGGTGTCCCTCAGGAAGCGCTTGATCAAATGGCGGTAAAAGACAAAGGACGCCGGTTTAGCGAACATTGGGGATTGATCGATGGTGAATTGGTCAATACCAGAAAAAATTTCTACCACAAACCTCAGATAAGCCTTCGTCACAGTTGGCAGGCTTCTGAAAGGCTCTATTGGTCAAATGTAGCTTATCTCTCCATTGGATCAGGAGGAGGAAGTGCTCCTGCCTCCAGTACCGATGGCGGACAGTCCATTCCAAGGTATGAAACCGGAGATGAGCTTGAGGGGCAATACAACCTTGAGGAGGCAATCATCAGAAACCAATCAACCAATTTTGCCAAACCTGATGACAGGTCCGAACACATTTTAAGGGCAAGTAATAACGACCACTTTTGGTATGGAATCTTATCAACTGTTAAGTTTGACATCAATGATAATTTCACTTTTTCAGGGGGAGTTGATGCTCGAGACTATAGAGGAGACCACTACCGGACCGTCTATGATTTATTAGGTGGATCTTACTACAGAGGTACGGGGAATTATCTGATAGACCAACAAAACACCAAATTGTACGAGGGAGACAAGATCTCTTACGATTACAGTGGTTTTGTGAGATGGGGCGGTATTTTCGGATTATTGGAATATAAAAACAGCAGGATCTCTACATTTATTAATGCTTCCACTGCCATCACGGCTTATAGTCTCGAAGATTATATGAAGCCAAAGCAGGTTGCCCTGGGAGATACAACGCTTTTTGTTTCCTATGGACAGGAAGTTGAACACAATGGCAAGACATACACTATTGATTCGCCCGAGGCTCAGATACAACGTGTTGATTGGGTAAAGATTCCTTCCTACACTTTTAAGGCAGGGGCCAGCTATAAATTGAATTTGAACAATAGTTTCTTTGTTAATGCTGGATATCTTTCAAAAGCTCAGCGATTTAATAACGTTATCAATAGTAACCGATCAGGGACCGAAGTGCTGGAATTCAATAATTTCGAAAATGAGAAAATCATTGCTTTTGAATTAGGATACAGTTATAAAAGTCCCATATTTTCAGCAAACCTAAACGGTTATTATACTTCCTGGAACAACAAACCACTGGATTCGCCCCCGACGATTTCTGAAGACCCAAGTGATCCTGATGCTGACAGGTTCCCTGTTAATATTCCCGGAATTGATGCATTGCACAAAGGGATTGAATTAGACTTTGCCTTTAAGCCGCTCAACAATTTGACTATTGAAGGTCTGGCGTCAGTTGGGGACTGGATTTGGAATTCCGGAGAAACCGCTACGGTAACTTTGCCCAATGACTTTATTTATGAGTATACTTTCGATGCAGTTGGTGTACACGTGGGAGACGCTGCACAACTGCAATTCGGAGGACTTGTTCGTTATGAGCCTGTCAAAAATCTGTATTTCAAATTTAAAGTAACTCATTTTGCCAAGAACTTCGCTGATTTCCAACCGGAAGATCTGCAGGGAGAAGATGCCCGCAGGGAATCCTGGCAATTGCCTAATTACACACTGGTTTCCTTCCACGGGGGATACTCATTTAAGATAAAAGAGGTTAGGTGCAACCTGCGGGCTAACATTCTCAATTTACTCGATGTAACATATATCAGCGATGCCAGAAATAACGACACCTTCAATACGCCTGCTTTTTCCGATTTTGATGCCAAATCAGCTTCAGTGCATTACGGACAGGGTAGAAGAGGTTCTGTTTCTTTGCAAATCAGTTTATAAAATCATTGAATTAAAATAGCAACCCCTGGTTGCTCACACTCAATTGAATTAATCTTAAAAAAACTTTTACTAATGAATAAATTATTTTTTCTGGCTTTGGCCCTGTTCTTTTCCGTGTCCGTTTTTGCGCAGATCGATATATCAGAGGCCAGAGGTATGTCCGAAGGCACCACGGTAACAATTGAAGGAGTGGTTACGAATGGACCCAGTCTCGGTGTTATCAGATACATTCAGGATGAAACCGGCGGGATCCCTGCATACCCGGGTACCGGCTCTGCCGCAGGTTTTCCGGATAATGTGAATTTAGGAGACCATGTTACGGTAACCGGGGTATTGAAATATTATAATGGTTTACTGGAAATCGATCCTATTAATTCCTATACAGTCAATTCTTCTGACAATCCTTTACCAGATCCGTTGGTGGTATCTCCTGCGGAAGTTGGTGAAGATAATGAAGGTAGCCTGGTTAAAGTAACAGGCGTGACCTTTGACGATGGCGGAGGCGTATTTTCAGTCGGGACTTATTTTTTTAGTAATGGTTCTGAATCTTCCCAAATTTATGTAAGGTCTAACCATCCAATTATTGGTGACCCGATTCCTCTGGCAACCGTGAACCTGACTGGTCTGTCTTCAGAATACAATGGCCAATATCAAATGCTTTTGCGGGATGGTAATGATATTGAAGTTGCGGATGACTTCTTTATCACCTCGCCTATTGTTGAATCAGATCTTACTACTGACGGATTTACCATCAATTGGGAAACCAATAATAGTGGAACCTCAGGACTCAGATATGGCACTACTCCTGATATGGAAAATGAAGTTGACATGGGAGGCTCTACCACAGATCACAGTGTCACGCTAACCGGATTGGATCCTGCCGAATTCTATTATGTTCAGGCATTTTCGAATAATGGCAATACAACCATCTATTCAACTGATAAGCTTGTAAGTACCGCTTCCAACTCTTCCGGAGACGTTTTGGTTTATTTTAATCATGGTGTAGATGGTACTTTCTCTGACGGTAACCATCCTTATGGGACGACTCCTGCAGAACTGGATGCAGCTATTATCACCAGAATTAACCAGGCTACCACTTCCATTGATGTTTCTGTTTACAACAATAACAGACCGACACTTACACAGGCTTTAATCGATGCTTACAACAATGGCATCCAGGTTCGTTATGTTTCAGATTCAGAAACAGCCAACCTTGGTTTGCAGGATCCGACTCCTCCCTTTCAAGTGATCAAAGGGAATACGGAAGGGCTTATGCACAATAAATTCTTTGTAATTGACGCCCACGATGCTGATCGGGCATGGGTTATCATGGGATCCACCAATATGACCCCGAATAACCTTGCTGATGACTTTAACAATATGGTTTTCATTCAGGATCAGGCATTGGCAAAAGCTTACACATTAGAATTTGAAGAAATGTGGGGGTCTGATGGCCCGACTCCTGGGATTTTCAATGTGAAATTCGGAGCAGATAAGTCTAACAACACGCCACATCTTTTTAATATTAACGGTGTAGAGATGGAGTCCTATTTTTCACCAACCGACAATACAACGGTAGGAATCGTTGACGCCATTAATACTGCGGACGATGATGTGGAATTTCAACTATTGACTTTTACAAATAATGAACTCGGCAACGCAGTTTTAACCGCTCACAATGATGGTGTTGACGTGCGAGGTATCATTGACAACACAGGAGATCAGGGAACGGAATATGATTATTTACTTGCGAATGGAGTGCAGGTGAGTGGAGACAATACAGGTTTCCAGACACACCACAAATACGCTATCATTGACGCAACCAATCCAGCTTCTGATCCGATGGTTGTGACAGGTTCTCATAACTGGTCTGTAAGCGCAGAAACCAGAAATGACGAGAATACCCTGATTATTCATGACGCTGCTGTTGCCAATATTTTCCTGCAGGAATTTGAGGCTAGATGGTGTGAAGCTGTTGTTGGTGGAAATTGCGTTACGGCTAATGAGGAGATCAGTGAGATCGAAGGATTTGAAGCGACGATCTTTCCAAATCCGGTAGCTGTTGAAGCGAATATCACTTTAGCTTTGGAAAATGCTAATGATGTAACCATTTCATTGTGGAACCTGAACGGACAAATTTTGCATTCAAAAGTATTGAGGAAAGTTCAGGGAATTCAAAACACCACTTTAGATGTAAGCGGGGTGTCTTCCGGTAAATATTTGATTACTTTTAAAGTTGGAAATAATACAGCAGTAAAAAATCTGGAGGTCGTCAAATAATTTGGATCAAAACAAATTTTTACTGTTTGGGTAATAAATCCAACAATAATGCGATATTTGAGTATTCTAACTAATTTTTTACCTTAAACCTGAAAACATTCTATTAATTATGGGATTTATTTTTGGATTATTAATGATCGGAATTGCTGTGCTTACCATTGCCGGCATGTGGAAAATTTTTGAAAAAGCAGGAAAACCGGGTTGGGCTGCAATTGTTCCGATTTACAACACTATTATTTTATTGGAGATTGTGAGAAAACCCTGGTGGTGGCTTATCTTAATGATCATTCCATATATTGGGATCATCTGGGGTATTTGGTCACTTAACCTGTTGAGCAAAAGTTTTGGAAAAGATGAAGGTTATACGGTTGGAATGCTTTTCCTGCCTTTCGTTTTTATTCCAATGCTCGGATTCGGAGATGCTCAATACATTCACGATCAGATCGAAGGACCGAAAGACGATGAAATACTGGACTCTGATCTGGTATAATTTTGCCTAAATAAATTTATTTAAAGTCGGTGCCTACAACCAGAGGCACCGACTTTTTGTTATAATACGATGACTTCGAAAAAAACAAATCCATTCAGATTTAAACAATTTACCATTCACCAGGATCGTGTACCGATGAAAGTGGGTACGGATGGTATTCTTCTTGGTGCATGGGCAAGAATTAAAGGTGCAGACAGTGCTCTTGATATTGGAGCCGGATCGGGGCTTATAGCGCTGATGTTGGCCCAACGCAATGCTTCTGCCAAAATTCATGCAGTTGAGATTGACCATATCGCTTTTTTGGAAGCTAAAAACAATATCAAAAATAGCCCATGGTCGGACAGAGTGCATGTTGATCACATTTCTGTACAGGATTTTTCAAGGCAAAATTCGGATTCCTTTGATTCCATTATCAGTAATCCGCCGTTTTTTACCGGAGGTACATTCTCCTATTCACAAGACAGAAATAATGTCAGGCACACGGTGAAACTGCCTCACGGTGATTTATTGATGGCTGTCAGGAAATTATTGAGCTCCAACGGAAGTTTTTCTTTGATTCTACCTTACCTGGAGGGATTGAGGTTTTGTGAGCTGGCAGAGACTTATAACTTATATTGCGTACGATCCCAGGAAGTTTTACCCAAGGCAGGTAGACAGGTCGAGCGACTTTTGATGGAATTTAAAAGGGAAAAACCCGAAGAATGTATCCAAGAACCTCAACTCATTATCCAAAAAGGTGGAGCGAATGATTGGACAGAGGATTTTAGAAACCTCACCAAAGACTTTTACCTTTAGCATTTTACAATGCTAATATTAACAAAAACAGGCCCGGAACTAAACAATCCGGGCCTGTTTTTATTTATACAACTGTGATACTTTTGTGAAGGGTTTACTGTTAATTTGTATTCAAAAATAGTTTTATGAAGAAATTGATTTTTGTTGGATTGTTATTTTCCTTTTTGGGAACCGCCTGTAGCCAAAAGCCAAATAATGTAAAAAAGGAAGGCGACAAATTGAATCCCACTATTGAGGATTATGTCAAGGATAAAGGCTATGAAAATTACGAAATTGCTACCCTTGCAGGCGGTTGTTTCTGGTGTATTGAAGCAGCTTTTGCCCGTATCGATGGGGTAGTGGACGCCATTAGCGGTTATTCGGGTGGAACGACCAAGCACCCCACGTATTATGAAGTTGGAGGAAGCAAAACCGGTCACGCAGAGTCTGTGAGATTATATTACGATCCTGCAAAGATTGATTACCAGACTTTGCTGGAGATCTTCTTTACGGCCCACGATCCAAGATTCCCGGATAGAGAAGGTAATGATGTCGGTCCCGAATACCGATCAGCCGTTTTTTATCATAATGAGGCACAAAAGCAAGCTGCTGAAACCTATATCAAAAAACTTCTGGATGACGGCACTTTCAAGCAAATAGCTACTGAAGTAACAGCCTATTCTAATTTTTGGGTAGCGGAGGATTATCACCAGGATTATTACGAATATCATCCTGAAAATCCTTATGTCAGGAATGTCAGTAAGCCGAAGGTAGAAGCTGTGATGGACAAATTTAAGAACCTTTTAAAGGAGGAGTTTAAGAAATAGAACTCCTGAATTATTTTCTGAAAAATGTTCCGGAACCGATTACATTTCGTTGATTATCCATCCAATTGGGCTGCCACCAGTATCGGGTTATTTGATCTCCATCTTTATCATCGGCAAAAATGGCAATGCGTAATGTTTTCCATTTTTGCCCTTGTCTTTCTTCGATATAACTGATGGGGATCCTTGCCTCGGCAGCATAACCCGTAGCGGTCGCCTTGCATATCCAGGTAGCACCTTCCATTGGGGTGGATGGATAAAGAACAGAAACAGCTTCAGAAGTTTGGGGTGTAATCATCTGGGAAAACTCGTCCACTGTGTAATACTCCCTTCCTGTACTCATTGCACTTTTAGCAAGCGGCATAGCATTTATTGCCAGACCAATATTATCCTGAGCCCAGGGAGCACCATTTCCGAAGGAGACAATATCCGAATCGGTAATTTGAGCCGCGAAATAAACATAATGGGAATCGTAGGACAAATTGAATTTCACGCTCATTTCTTCATCAAAGGAGCTGAATTGGAAAGGTAAATCATACCAGTCTTTAAACCTGCAATCAATTGTTTTTGGGGAATTTACTCTGTGTAAGAAATATTTTTTCAGTGGTTTTAAATTAAACCGGAAGGGATAACTGATTGCTGATTCAAGATCGTCGGGTTGGTAGGTGACCGTTGCATCTATTTGGACAGGATCATCGTAACCAAAACGCCTTTTCTTTAAATGCACCTGGGCCTTTCTGACCGAATTTGGAGGAATGGTTATTTCGGTTTTATCCATCATTGCTATAAGCTCCATACTGTTTGATTCTTCAAAAGTTACTGCCATTGGGAAATTCTCGTCATTGGTTATTTTAATTTCTACATTTCCTTCGTCAAAGGCATCGTCTTCCATGAAGTATGGAGTTATTTGGAAAGGATTATTATCGGCAAGGTGCTCTACATGCTTCCTCATTTTTTCGGTAAAAACGGCATCATCTAAAATACCTTCAAGGGTAATATTGGCCATAATCGGACCTTCTTTTGTCATGGTTATCCAGGCTACATGATCAAATTCACCCAATTCCGGACCACGCAAGGATGACCCTCCTCCGGTGGTGGCCAGAACATAATAATTGGCGTTGTTTCGAAAATATTTTACATAGCTATGTTCATGACCGGTATATACGGTGTGCTTCCGGTTTTTGAGTAGTTCTTCCACCTCATTCCACCTTTTGGTATCATCCTGGTTCCACAAAGGCTGGTGCATAAAAACCAATGTCCACCGAACATCTTTATTATCCTCTAATGTTCTTTTTATGTAGTCAAATTGCTCGTCTGATATGGTGCCTTTTCCGGCTCCTCTTTTTTGATCTTCAGAATTCAGCGCCAGGAATAAAACATTTTTATACAGAAAATGATAGTATGTTGCTCCAAGTCGTTTTTGCCATAGGTCCTCCATAACCTGGTTAGTGATATCATGATTTCCGGGAAGGTAGAAAAAAGGCATTTCGAGTTGTTGTACAAAACCGTCAAATTCATCCCATTGACGATTTAATTCGTCCAGATCGGTGGTGTATCCCTCTATCAAATCACCAACGCTCATGACGAATTCGGGTTGTAACAGGTTTAGTTTATTTACGCCATCCATAAAAACTCCCGGACGATGGCTTCCGGTCCTGTCGGTTACTATGGCGAAATGGAATTTATCCGGATCATTGTTTAAATCCAGGCTTGTGTAGGGATTGGCTCCGGTAGATTGCTGAATTTGAACAGTGGCTTTATCGGTTTTTTGTGCAAAAACCAAAGAGGAAAATAGACTAAGGAATACAAGAAGTCGGAGTTTCATATTAGTTCAAAGTTTTGCCGAAAGCTACTCAATTAATGTTATCAGCGTTTAAAAATTTTGTAAAATAAAAGTCAATAAAAAGCTATTACAGCTTGCTCAAGTGAATTTACCATCCCCTGTACCTGGGGGGCTTGATACCTTTCATTCGTAAATAAATAATTATCTGTCCTCGGTGATGTGTTGAATGATCATTCAGCAGGGTAATGATCTGTCTTTTCGTTTTGGGTCCGGCAAAAAAATCAACTTTTTCTTCCAATTCCTCCATCTCCGTTTTTTCAATAGCTTTTCCAGCCAGATCATAGGTTGTTTCCAGCATTTTGATAATTTCTTTCTTCGAATAGTCCGTTGATTTAAGATCAAAACCAACGCTTTCCCCGGCAAGATAAGTTGTGCTGAGCCAATTGATATTGCCCATCATATGAAGCAATTGTTCCTTGAATGTCATTTGATCTTCGGTTGGTTTATAATCATAGGCTTCTTCAGGCATGGCCAATGCAACTTCGACGGTATACTCTTTGGAGTTTTTCCACTTTTCGAGTGAATCTTCAATAAAACCGGACTGACCCAAAAGGGGGATATTTAATAGCGCCAAACAGAATACAAGGATACCTTTCATCATTTGTTCAATTTTTTCGGTAATGTAGGTAAATTCTTTTTTTTTTAATCGGGAAAAGGTAGATTTATGGCTTTTATTCTAACCTGATAACACCTGAATTTTAATAAAATGAACCTAAACCAATCCGTTAACCGAAAATCCTTCATGTTTTTGTCCTCCCTGTTTTTTATGTGGGGATTCATCACGGTTACCAATGACATTTTAATTAACACCTTTAAAGGCATTTTTGACTTGACCGCACCGCAAAGATCACTGGTTCAGTCTGCTTTTTTTGGTGCATTTTTTATCATTTCCCTTATCTATTTCCTGTTGTCCACTTCCACGGGTAGAGATCCAATTAACAGGATAGGCTATAAAAACGGTATGGCCATAAGTCTTGCTGTTTGCGGAATGGGCTGTTTGATGTTTTATCCGGCAGCACAATATCATTCCTACGGGTTTTTTCTTGCAGCACTTTTTGTTTTAGCATCAGGAGTTACTCTGTTGCAGATATGTGCTAATCCCTACGCTACGATTTTGGGGCCTGCAGAAACCGCTTCAAGTCGTTTGAATCAAGCTCAGGGACTTAATTCATTAGGTACCACACTAGGACCTTTGGTGGGAACAATCCTCATTTACCAGGTCTTTTCAAAAGGCGAAGTCGATGTACATGCTGTTGCTAATACTTATGTCATTTATGGATTCGTATTTATAGCTATGGCTGTTTTTACATCCTTCCGCAAGATGCCTTCTTTTAAAAATACCGAAGTCATAGAAAAGGGAATTGCTGTTTTGAAGAACCGGCACCTTTCTCTTGGAGTACTGGCCATATTTTTCTACGTGGGCTCTGAAGTAGCTGTCGGGAGTTGGGTGGTTGAGTTTATCAAATCAGACCGTATTATGGGACTGCCGGAAGAAGAAGCGAGTTATTTCCTCTCGTATTTCTGGGGAGGTTTAATGATTGGAAGGTTATTGGCTGCAGTCTCTTTGAACAATGAATTTAGCATTAGACAAAAAGCCATCCGAATGGCCATGTATGCAATTGGTACTTTCTTATTGATATACGTGGTTACTGCCATCAAATTTGTTGGCGGCCATTTTGAAATGCATTTCCTGCCTTTCAACAGAATCGGATTGTATTTATTGTTAATGTTGATCAACTATGGAGCATTCTTCGTTACCTTCGATAGACCTGCCAGGGCATTGGTGATCTTTTCATTAATCAATGCAGGATTGATTTCTGTTGCCATTTTAGGTAGAGGTGAGCTGGCATTTTGGGCATTGTTGGGCTCCGGGCTGTTTTTCTCAGTTGGCTGGTCAAATATCTTTTCATTGGCGATCCGTGGTCTTGGAAAACTAACCAGCCAAGGATCTTCATTATTGGTTATGGCCATTGTGGGAGGAGCTGTTTTACCAAACATACAGAGTTTCATTATCGAAAGCCATGGAGTACAGCTATCCTTCCTGATCCCATTGGTTGGAATGATGTATCTCATATTTTATGGCCTGAACGGATATAAAATGAAATCCGAAATAAACTGATTAGAAGCGATCAATAAATAAAATAAAACCAAGTAAAGTGAGAAATATTCTTTTTATCCTGAGCATTGCTTTTTTATGCTTTCAATGTCAAAACGAAGATCAGGCTTCTACCGAATTTGCTGATCCCGTGAATTATGTAAATCCCTTTATCGGAACGGGAGGGCATGGACATACTTATCCGGGGGCAAGTATGCCTTTTGGAATGGTGCAACTTAGCCCTGACTCCAGACTTGAAGGATGGGATGGTTGTGGGGGGTACCACTACTCTGATGAAGTTATTTATGGGTTTAGCCATACGCACTTGAGTGGCACAGGTGTTTCTGATTACGGTGATGTATTGTTTATGCCAACAACTGGTCCGGTCTTGTGGGATAATGGCAATAAAAAAGGAGTGGATCTGGGATATGGCTCGAGATTTGATCATCAAAAGGAAGAGGCATCTGCCGGGTATTACAGTGTTGATCTTTTGGATTATGGCGTAAAAGCAGAGCTTACGGTGACTAAAAGAACAGGACTCCACAGATACACTTTTCCCGCATCAGGGGAGTCCAATATCATCCTGGACCTTGAGCATAGGGACAGATTGTTAGATTCAGATATTCAGGTTCTGAATGACAGCACTATCCAGGGGATACGAATCTCAAATGCCTGGGCAGTGGAGCAGCATATTTATTTTTACGCTCAGTTTTCAAAACCCTTTAAAGCCAGCCAGCTTCAGCAAGCTCCGATTTTAGCACTGGACGACATGCCCAAAAACACCAAAGCGGCATTTACCTTCGACACATCCGAAGGAGAAGAGATCTTACTGAAAGTGGGTATTTCAGCCGTGAGCATGGAAGGGGCCAAAAAGAACCTGGAAGCGGAACTCGACCATTGGGATTTTGATAAAACTAAAACAGATGCTAGGGATGCCTGGAACACAGCCTTGAAAAAAATTCTGGTAAAAGGTGGCACTGAGGATCAGAAGACCATTTTTTATACAGCATTATACCATAGTCTGCTCAACCCTAATCTTTTCATGGATGCGGATGGTCAATACAGGGGTACCGATTTGGAAGTTCATCAGGCGGAAGACCATACGAACTATACAATTTTTTCCCTTTGGGATACCTACAGAGGAGCCCATCCCTTGTATACCATTATCGAACAGGAACGCACCAGAGATTTTATTCAGACCATGTTGAACCAGTATAAAAAAGGTGGACAGTTACCCGTTTGGGAGCTCGCCGGTAATTATACCGGCTGTATGATAGGTTATCACAGTGTATCCGTCATTGCCGACGCATATATGAAGGGCATACGGGATTTTGATGCCGACCTTGCTTTGGAAGCCATGAAGCACAGTGCCAACCAGGATCACCTTGGTTTGGACGCTCTGAAAAATGTAGGGTTTATCCCGGCAGATCACGAACCTGCCTCTGTTTCCAAAACCCTGGAGTATGCTTATGATGATTGGTGTATTGCACAATTGGCTAAAGCCATTGGTGCGGATGAAGATTATCAGTATTTCCAGCAACGTTCACAATATTATAAAAACATATTTGATCCCGGAGAAGGCTTCATGAGGGCAAAGATGTTTAATATGTGGCATCAACCTTTTGATCCCTCCGAAGTTAATTTTCACTATACGGAAGCCAATTGCTGGCAGTACAGTTTTTGTGTACAGCAGGATATTCCGGGAATGATCGATGTATACGGAGGAGCAGACGCATTTGAATCCAAACTAGACCAATTGTTTGAAACAGATATGGAGCTCACCGGTATGCATCAGTCTGATATCACAGGATTGATAGGGCAGTATGCTCACGGTAATGAACCGAGCCACCATATGGCTTATTTGTACAACTATATTGGCAAACCGTGGAAGACGCAACAAAGAGTAAGCGAAATACTCAATACCATGTATCACAATGATCCAAATGGCTTGTCCGGGAACGAAGATTGCGGACAAATGTCTGCCTGGTATGTGTTGAGCGCCATGGGCTTTTATTCTGTAACTCCCGGCCATCCGTTTTATGCGATAGGGACACCGATTTTTGATGAGGTAAGTATTCAGCTGGAAAATGGAAATATCTTCACCATAAAGGCAAATGGCTTATCCAAGGACAATTTTTACATCCAGTCTGCTACATTAAACGGAAGCACTCTTGAGCAAGCATTTCTACCGCATGACGATATCAACAGGGGAGGAACACTGGAATTTGAAATGGGACCGGAACCCAATGAGCAGTGGGGGACTTCCTACAGCATGGATATTGCCGAAGCATCCAGCATTACTCCGGTTCCTTATTTTGCAGGAGAATCCAGGACGTTTTCAGAATCTCTGAGCCTAGAGATCAAATCTTTGGATCCGGAGGCAAAAATTTACTACTCCTTTGGTGATCAGCCTGTATCGGAACAAGCGAACCTGTACCAAGGCCCTATCACCCTGAAGGAAACGGCGACAATAAATGCCATTGCTGTCAAAGACGGACAAAAAAGTTTCCCGGTCAAAAGTGAATTTTCAAAAGTTGACGGGAGTCGAAGTTTAATATTGTATTCAGAATATGCGCCCCGTTATGCTGCGGGAGGCCCTAATGCACTCATTGATTATTTAAAAGGCGGTCATAGTTTTCAAACTGGTACCTGGCAAGGGTTTCAAGGGCAAGATCTAGTGGCTGTGCTCGACCTCGGTGAGGTAAAAACATACAAACAGGTAAGCATAGGATTTATCCAGGATGTGAAATCATGGATTTGGTTCCCTGAAAAAGTGGTTTATGAGATTTCGGATGATGGTGAAAATTTCAAGCTTTTAGCAGAAATTGAAAATGATTTTTCAGACAGGCAGGAAGGATCATTCTTAAAACAATTTAGCAGTCCTGTCAATAAACCACTCAGGTACCTCAGAATTACTGCTGAAAATTTTGGACCGTGTCCTGATTGGCATTTAGGTGCAGGGGGAAAATCCTGGATATTTGCAGATGAAATAGAAATTGAATAAACGGCGTAGAATGGTATTAATTGCAGATAGTGGTTCGACGAAGTGTGATTGGGTTTTAAAGTTATCTGATGGTACATTTTTAGAATTTAATACTATTGGATATAATCCACTGTTCCATCCGGAAGAACAAATAATTGAGGCACTGGACAATCAGGAAAAACTTCAGTTGCATAAGGAAAGGATTGAGGAGGTTTATTTTTTTGGCGCTGGTAACAGTACGCCAAAAGCAAAGGACAAGTTAACCCAGGTTTTAAAAAAGGTTTTCTCAAATGCCGGGATCATTGAACCCTATACGGATATTCACGGTGCAGCTCTGGCGACATACGATAACAAGGATTGCATTTCCTGTATTTTGGGTACAGGAGCCAATGCCAGTTTTTTTGATGGTAAAAAAATTCTAGCCGGAAAGCCTGCATTAGGTTATATACTCGGAGATGAGGGGAGTGGTGCTTATTTCGGCAAGAACCTGTTAGCTGCTTATTTGAACAAACAACTATCCAGCCATATCCAGGAAGACTTTTTCAATCAATATGGTTTGGTGAAAAAGGATATCATCGAGCGGGTATATCGTGGAGAACGACCCAATGTTTTTCTTGCATCATTTATGCCTTTCATTTATCAGCACCGGAAAGATGAATACATCCGGAAAATGCTTCAAAAAGGATTCCGAAGGTTTTTATTAATTCAAGTGATGTGTTACGAACAGTTTAGAACTGTTCCGGTACATTTTGTGGGATCAGTAGCCTATTTTTTTCAAGATGAAATTAACAGGGAAGCAGGTAGATTGGGGATTAAAACCGGTCAGTTTATTCAAAGGCCCATAAACCAACTTAAATTATTAAATTTACAGCATTTTAAATCACTTTGAACACCTGGACAGACTTCACCTACCATTCCCGGGTTCACCAAAAAATTTAAATTGATGAAAAACAGAAGGGAATTTTTAAAACTCACTGCTCTCACCGGGGGTGCACTACTCACTCAGCCTGCCTGTATTCCAGGTGAAACTAAAACCCCTGAAGAACTTGAAAACCAAGGCAATGTAACATCTGTAAATCAGCCAATTGTTATCTCTACATGGAATCATGGGATAGAAGCTAATAATGCCGCGTGGAAGGTTTTGTCTGATGGTGGAAGTGCGCTTGATGCTGTCGAACAAGGAGTGAGGGTAACGGAGTCTGATCCTACCAACCCAAGTGTTGGTCTTGGAGGTGCTCCAGACAGAGAAGGCAAAGTAACGCTTGATGCCTGTATTATGGACCATAGGAACCAATGTGGAGCAGTAGCATTCCTTGAGCATATAGAGAATCCTATTTCCGTTGCCAGAAAAGTCATGGAAGAAACGGAACACGTAATGTTAGTAGGAGAGGGCGCTTTACAATTTGCCCTGGAGAAAGGTTTCGAAAAAAAGAACCTGTTGACAGAAAATTCCAAAAAAGCCTGGTTGAAATGGCTGGAAACTTCTAAATATAAACCCATCATCAATATTGAAAATCATGATACCATTGGACTCTTGGCTATGGATGCTGAAGGTAACCTCTCCGGTGCCTGTACCACCAGCGGAATGGCTTATAAATTACGTGGAAGGGTAGGAGATTCTCCAATAATCGGAGCGGGGTTGTTTGTAGATAATGAAGTTGGTGCTGCGTGTGCAACTGGTGTAGGGGAAGCCGTTATCAGGATTGCAGGTAGTGCCATTGTTGTTGAATTGATGAGGCAGGGTAAATCCCCGCAGGAAGCCTGTAAAGAGGCCGTAGATCGAATTATTAAAAAGCATGACAATGTCGACAATTTGCAAGTTGGATTTATTGCATTGAATAAAAAAGGTGAGTTCGGAGGCCATAGTGTGCATAGTGGATTTAATTATGCTTTAAAAACCGAGACGACGGAAGAACTCACGGATGCTCCATACTTTTTAAAACATGAAAAATCCGGAAATTGAAGTATGCATAGAACAACCGGCTACCGCTAAATTAGCCGGACAGTTTAATGCCACCAGAGTTGAACTATGTTCCGCCCTTGACCTTGGAGGGTTGACACCTTCTTTTGGTTTGATAGAAGCCTGCAGAGCCCTTGAGGGGCCAGAAGTGTATGCCATGATAAGACCAAGGCCCGGGAATTTCTGTTATGATTCGGGTGAAATTACCGTAATGACAAAAGATATTATCGCTGCAAAAAAGGCAGGAGCCCATGGTGTTGTGTTTGGGTGTTTATTACAAGATAATACCATTGATGAAGCATCGACACGCCTGCTTTTGGATGTCGCACGATCCAATGACCTTGGAACCACTTTTCACCGGGCATTTGATTTTGTTCCGGATACCGAAACAGCCCTTTTGCAACTTATTGATATCGGAATAAACAGAATACTTACCTCAGGTACAAAAGCCAAAGCTATTGATGGAATAGAGGTTTTGAAAAAACTCGTCAGCCTGGCAGATGGAAGAATTGACATTATGGCTGGCAGTGGAGTCAATGCCGATAATGTACTTCAAATTTTAGAAACAGGTGTTCAGGCCGTTCATTTTACTTCGAAAAAACCCCTTGATGCTGCAGATGAACTCAATATGGGAAAACAATATATACCCGATAGGGAAAAATTTAAAAAGATTATCCATGCAATTACAAAGTAACGACCTTTCAAAATTCTTATTTCTTACCATTTTTTTAATATCTGTGGCAACTTCAACTTTTAGTCAGGCTGTTTTTCAATTGGATCTTACCAGTAATTGGGAATTTCAACTCGCAGAAAGCGGAACACATGGGGATCAAGCCAAAACATTGTCCAACAAATGGTTCCCCGCTACAGTCCCTGGCGTGGTGCATACCGATTTACTTGATAATGGCCTGATAGAAGATCCTTTTTGGGAAACGAATGAAATTAAACTGCAATGGATAGAGTTTGAGAATTGGAATTATCGATCTTCTTTTCAGATAAATAAAGATCAGTTAGCTAATCAACATATTGAAATCGTTTTCGAAGGGTTAGATACTTATGCAGAAGTTTTTATCAATGGAAATAAGGTTTTTGATGCATTTAATATGTTCAGAACCTGGCGATCTGATGTAAAATCAATGCTTAAAGAAGGGAAAAATGAGTTGTTGATCAAATTCAGGTCTCCCGTTTTGGAAAACCGCCAAAAAGTGCTGGATTACCCGGTTAAATTACCTTCCGGAAATGAAACTGTAGAGGTACAAGTCGGATCATTTACGAGAAAAGCAGCCTATCATTTTGGCTGGGATTGGGGCCCGAGGTTTGTTGGGTGCGGGATCTGGAGACCCGTTTATCTTGAATGCTGGAACGATGCGAGAATTACGGATGTTTTTTGCCAGACAACGGAATTGACTGAAGAGGAGGCTAACGTAAAGCTTAACCTTGAAATTGAAGTCTTTGAAGCCGGGTATTACAAATTGAACTTTAATGACAGAAGCACAACGCTTTCCCTTAAAGCAGGCAAAAATCAACTCAAGTACGATTATACCATTAGCCACCCAAAACTTTGGTGGCCAAATGGACTGGGGGAACCACATCTGTATAATCTGGAGATTGAATTGCTAAGTGATAAGTCACTGATAGCCAGACATTCAACCCATTTTGGGGTAAGGACGATTAAACTTGTCAACGAACCTGACGAAATTGGCACTTCGTATTATTTTGTAGTCAACGGCCATCCCGTTTTTATGAAAGGAGCCAATTATATTCCCCAGGACATATTTCTTCCCGAAGTTACACCGGATCGTTATAAAAAACTGATCGCAGATGTGAAGGGTGCCAATATGAATATGCTCCGGGTCTGGGGAGGAGGTATTTATGAGAATGATATTTTTTATGACCTGTGTGATAAAAACGGGATTCTGGTTTGGCAGGACTTCATGTTTGCCGGAAGTATGTATCCGGATTTTGAAGACTTTAAGGCAAATGTTGAAGCAGAAGTACTTGATAATGTTAAACGCTTACGTAGTCATCCCTGTATTGCTCTTTGGTGCGGTAATAATGAAATTGAAGCCGCCTGGTTTAATTGGGGCTGGCAGAAGACTTTTGGCTATAGCGAAGCAGATTCTTTAAAAATATGGAATACTTATGTTGGGATTTTCCGGGAGATGATTCCGGAATATATCGAACAGTTAGATCCTCAAAGACAATATGTAAGTACTTCTCCGCTTAGCAATTGGGGGAAATCTGTCAATTTCAATCATAGCTCTATGCACTATTGGGGTGTTTGGCATGGGAGGGAACCTTTTGAGAATTTCAAGACCAATGTCGGCAGGTTTATGGCAGAATACGGTTTCCAGTCTTTTCCGGCTATGGAAACCATCAGGAAGTTTGCTGCTGACAGCAGTTATTCTCTTGAGTCACCAACCATGGCCAACAGGCAGAAGAGTTATATCGGGAATGGCATGATCAAAAACTACACAGAGGACTGGTATGGCAAAACGGCTACTTTTGAGGAATTTGTCCATTATAGTCAAAAAGTGCAGGCAGAAGGCATCAAAACAGCCATAAAGGCCCACAGGATGAATAAACCACATTGCATGGGAACTTTGTTTTGGCAATTGAACGATTGCTGGCCAGGACCATCCTGGAGTTGTATGGATTATTACGGCACCTATAAACCTTTGATGGACGCGGCCGCCAATTATTATAAGCCCATAGTCGCCTTTATGGATGTTAATGATGACACCTTTGAGATCGTGGTTGTCTCCGACAAATTAGAGCCGACAAAAGGGAATGTCAATCTCAGACTTGTAAGTCTGGATAACGAGGTACTTCGCCAGTGGAACATAGCCTTTGATATTCCTGAGAATGGAGTTCAAAAGTATTTTTCGATGAAAATTAATGAGCTTCTACAGGGACAAAAAAAGGAGAATCTTTGGGCGGAAATAAAAGTTACAGTAGAAAATGATCTTATTTTCAAAGATGTTTATTATTTTGTGCGACCAAAGGATCTGGGGAAATAAACTATTGACATCCTTAACGTTGAATCCCGGATTTTCGTAAAACTCTATTCTCCTTAATCATCTACTTATCTCGTAAAATAGGGGTTACTCTATTTGGAATGTATCAATGTTATACAACACTCTTGACAAGGCACTTAGGCCAACTAACTACAAACTCCCGTTGTTCAGTTACCATTGAGGACTACAACTAATTATTATAAAATCAAAGAACACAATTCGCTATGCATTATTCTAAGTTGATCATGGGAGGGTTTTTGATCTGGCTACTGTTTTTCGCCGGGACCATGCCCGAAACAAAGAAATGGGATTTCTGGAAAGAGAGAGACGGGGTAAAGGTTTATACTCGTCTGAATACCGGCTCCAAAGTCAAAGAGTTAAAAATGGAAACCACCTATAAAGGATCGTTGTCAAGTTTTGTCGCTGTCTTGCAGGATCTTTCTTCCTATGACCGCTGGGTTTATGGTAATAAAAGCACCAAAATGGTCGATTATATTTCCGATGTGGAGCAAATCTATTATGCAGTGACAGATTTTCCATGGCCCATGTACGACCGTGATTATGTTGTTCATAACAAAATTTGGCAGGATCAGGAAACGCTGGCTTTTTATTCACTTTCCATTGCGAAGGATGGCATTTTGCCGGAAAAAAGTGGAATGGTTCGCGTCTCCACCTTGAGTGCCAAATGGACGCTCACCCCCAAGCGAAAGGGAGAATTTCATGTAGTATATACGCTTAAATCCGATCCGGAAGGTTCTATCCCCGCATGGATGACCAATATGATGTTAGATGTTGGACCCTTCAACACACTAAAGAATCTCGAAAAAGAAACGCAAAAGGCACGTTACAAATACGCGAGTTTTGATTTCATCAAGGAACCCAAATAAGCAGTTTTTTTTAACAATTTAAATGCAGCCATGTAATGCTTAATTTGTCATTGATCTTAAACAGAACAATGTCTAAACCAATCTATTCGGCCTTTTTTATTCTTTTATGTAACCTTTTGAATGCTCAGGGTACATTGCTCAGCAAAGCCAATTGTACGGGTCCGGAAGGTACTTATTACACCGAAATTCATTCCACTGAAACAGGATACCTGTATTTTAAACAAACTTTTTCCTACAAGGAAGATATTTTCAGGGCGGTTGTACTGAATGCTGGTAAATCATATGTACTGCATGATGACAACCGAATAGGGGATGAGCTCGGGAAAGAAGTAATATTCATGCTCAAGAGTCATGACTTTTTGCGAATAGCTATGAATCCGGAGTTTTTATTTTCGGAATTGAAAGACAATGGTGTTAAAAAAATTGGCGGTGAAAATTGCAGTTTTTACATGTCAGAAGATCCTTTGGGTAACCCGGCAGAGCTATATTTCTCAACAGGCGAGGTATTGAAGTTCGTTCGCCTGAAGAATCCAATGAACCTGGAAGAATTTATTGAAATTAGTTTTTCCAACTGGCAAAAATTCAGCGGCAAAACCGTTCCGCAAAAAGTTGAAATCCTGCAGGCAGGTAAAGACTTGTTTACCTTTTCATTTTATGACATTCAATTTGATGCCCCCGGATTTACCAGAATCGTTCCCGCTACAAATAATAAATCAGAAGAGGAAAAGAAACTTTTAATTTCCAATGAGATTCAAAGACGAGCGCATATGGAAAACAACGCTTCTTTGCTGGTTTCCCAAATTGCCGATACACTGATTACCGTTCAGAGAGGAAAAGTCAGGGTTGAAAGTAATGAAGCGATTAAAAAGCGGTTTGAATCCTATTTCAAAACGGTAAAATATCTCAAATGGGATGATGTGGTTCCTCCCTGTTATTCACATTTCCGAAGATGGTACCATGGCTACTGTAATTGTAGAGAAGATCACCCAGGCAAGGCACCTGGAGCAGTCAGGAGATTGGGGAGAACCCTCGGAGACTCATTTTGCCTGGACGGCTATTTACCAGAAAGTGGAAGGGGAGTGGAAAATTACCACTATCACCTCAACAAGAGAAACATTGTAAACCAGGTGACCTCAACCCTTCAATTCCCAGTTGAAAAGATTAAAAGAATGATAAAAAAATTTGGAGAAGCCAGCCTAAAGAATGAAAATCGTTAAACTTGCCTGATCAAAAACTAGTGTACCGTTTAACAAATTTTCCTTCCAATGAACAAACTATTTTATCTGATTTTAATAGGCTTTTTATTTGCTTTTTCAAGCTGCCAGGTAAACCCTTCCTTCCAAAGGGCTGACAAGAAAGGAACTCAACATCATGTAGACAAAACCACAATTAGCAGGTGAAATTCATTGTTTTGCACCTGTTTTTCCGGTGCTGCGAAGTAAGGATAATAATCCGGTTTTCAGAATTAATATCAAAACAACAGGTAAGGAAAACCTATCAAGCATAAACGGATTTAAAATTGATCTTTCGGGAACGTATGACTTGTCCGATATCAAAGAGGTTACCGTTTTTTATACATCCAAAGAAGAAAAATTTTCAACAGAAAAGGAATTTGGAAAATCCACTAAAATCAGGAACAGGCTTTCGATAAGCGGACAACAGGACTTAATGCCGGGTGATAATTACTTCTGGTTATCCTTAACCATAAACGAATCCGCTGATTTACTGAATAAGGTCTCTGCCAGTTTTTCCGCCGTTAAAACCGGGACGCAATATAAAGCTATTTCAAATGCTCCAGAATATCCTTTAAAACGTATTGGAATTGCCTTAAGAAAGCATAATGATAATGGAGTCGATACCTACAGAATTCCCGGACTTGCTACTACGAATACAGGAACGTTAATCGCCGTCTATGACATTCGCAGGAATAGTGCTGTTGATTTACAGGAAGATGTGGATATAGGCATGAACAGAAGTACGGATGGCGGCCAGACCTGGGAATCCATGAAGATCATCATGGATATGGGAGAATGGGGTGGTTTGCCAAATGATCAGAACGGGATTGGCGATCCTGCGGTGCTTGTCGATCGTAATACTAATACCATTTGGGTGGCGGCAGTCTGGGCACATGGTCATCCCGGAAAAAGGAACTGGTGGGCTTCAAAACAAGGAATGTCACCTAAAGAAACAAGCCAATTTATATTGGTAAAAAGCGAAGATGATGGGAAAACATGGTCTGATCCAATTAATATAACCAAACAAATCAAAGATCCGAAATGGCATTTATTGCTTCAGGGACCGGGAAAAGGCATTTCCATGAAAGATGGCACGCTGGTTTTTCCGGCTCAATTCAAGGATGAAAATGAAATGCCTCATTCCACCCTTATTTACAGTAAGGATCACGGACAAACCTGGCATATCGGAACTGGTGCCAAATCCAATACTACTGAAGCCCAAATCGTTGAATTATCTGACGGAGCATTGATGTTAAATATGCGAGACAACAGAGGTTCTGGTCCAAGCGGGAAAAATGGCAAAGGTGCCCGTTCCATAGCAACGACAAAAGATTTGGGCAAAACCTGGACGGAACACCCAACCTCTATGAAGGCTCTGCCGGAACCTGTTTGCATGGCAAGTCTGATCAGACATGATTATGCGGTTGAGGATCAACAAAAATCCGTTCTGATTTTCTCTAATCCTTTTGATCAATACACCCGACAGAATATGACCATTAAGGTTAGCGAAGATGAGGGCATGTCATGGCCGGAAAAACATTTTACCCTGATTGATGAAGGAAGAGGACGCGGGTATTCTTGTTTGACCAGTATCGATGAAAACACGATCGGGATTTTATATGAAGGCAGTCAGGCAGATCTGGTTTTTCAAAAGATCAGTCTTCAGGAATTGATGCGGGATAATTCAAAATCACAGAGTGGGCGTTGAAACAAATCAAACCCGCCCCATGATTCTTTTTAAGCCTTTAATGTGGGCTTCGTCCATTTAAATCCACCTCCTTCGGGGATGGTCATGTTTGATGGCTACGCCGTTTGATATTGTTTGAAAATCTGGTTTGGCATTAGCCAAATTTTTCGGTGGAAAGCCCCCTCCTTTGGTGGCTAGGGCTTCTACACAAGTAGTATAAGTTGTTTTTATAATGTGTTTTCGGTCGAGTTTTCAAGAAAACCTCCAGTTATAAGTGAAAATGAATGAATGACCAAGAAAATCGTGCCGGAACCGCAGAATCTCGAACCGCAGAATAACCAATGTAGAAGTTTTTTTAGCAATTCTAAATTGGATATTGGACATTCTGCTGTTTTGCGGTTCCGGCAGGTTCATTTTCCCTTCTTCATTCTGCCATTCGGCAGTTTTTTGCAGCCTGACTTTGAATAAACACAACGAATTGGGTTAAAATTTAAATAAAACAGATTATATATTTTTATTATACTACTTGTGTAGAAGCCCTAGCCTTTGGTGGGGGATAGTCGAAAAATAAGATTTTCTTTATTTTAAAAATTACTGCTCGAGTTTAACTGTAATACCCAAAGAAGCCCACCGTCCCGGCATAACCACCAGATTGGTTTCTTTGTATTCTGTATCAAAGATGTTACTGACATTGGCAAAAACTTTAAATCGGCTGCTCTGCCAGGTTAATCGAGTATTGGCGATAAAATAGTCCTCCAGATTCACGCGATCAAAATAACGCATGGAAAAGGTCTGATAAAGTTTATTGCCAATATAGTTGATACGGATATTGGAAGTCAACTGGAAATTCAAATTCTCCAGCGCATACTTTGAACTCAATCCACTTTGATCAACCGTTGCATCGATATAGGTGAAACCGAAATTGAGATATTCCAGCCAGTAGTTCTTTTTATTCAAAAGACTTTTAAACCTTATGTCCAATGAGGCATCTACTCCGGTGTGAGACAGTTCCGCTATGTTATTTGCCCTCCAGACGCTGTCTCCCGGAGTTTCCAGGACCCAGTCAATGATGTCACGCCCATCTCTGTAAAACAAGCTTAATTGGGCTTCAATCCCCTTAATGATGGTTGATCGCACACCCACTTCATAACTCAATGCATATTCAGGCTGCAAATTTCCATTTCCAAGATTGATAGGACTATTGTAAAACAGATCTGTGTAAGAAGGTACTCTGTAGGTGTAACCCACATTGGCGAATAACCCAATACCTTCCCGCAGTTCATATCCAAAATCGATCCCCGGTAAAAAGACAGGGTCAAAATCAGAATAATAATTGAATTGAACACCGGGAGTGATTTTCAATTTATCATCAAATAAGGAAAACCTTTGCTCAGCCGACAAAGCTAAATACCGTTCTTTCCCGTTGGCCAAGATTGTTACTCGACAACCACACTCTATTGAAGTCAACTCCTGCTCCAAGTGCTCCCAGTTTATTATAGGACTGAAGATTTACTTCTGCTCCCAGTGTATTATTGATGTGAAGGTTTCTGAAAAATGATGGATTATGACGAAGGAACAGATATTCGTCCTGGTTTCTTCTCCAGTAAATATTGCTCTTCAGTTGGATTTTCTCCGTCACTAATTGTTTATAACTTAATGCAACAAGGCTCGTCTGAACCTCCTCGTACTGATCCATATAATCCGGACTGGCATAAAAGCCGTTGGCTCCAAAAGCACGGTTGGTAAATCCTGCCATTAAATTTATTTGCCCTTGATCAATATCTCTTCCAGCCTGATAAAAAATGTTGGATATTTTGTAATCAGTATTGTATTTATAACCATCACTTTGGTCATGACTCCCGGATAGATAATGACTCCACTTTCCTCCGGCTTTTGCAACGGATAATTTTCCTCCCAGCAAGGCATTTTCTCCATAGCTGACCTGAGCCTTTAAACCTGATTTTTCAGGTTTTTTAGTAATAATATTAATGGCCCCTGAAAAAGCATTTTGTCCGAATATCCTGGAACCCGGTCCTTTCAGAATCTCTATTCTTTCAATGTTTTCAATGTCTACAGGTAAGTTGAGCGAATGATGTCCGGTTTGGGGATCGGAAATGCGGATACCATTAACCAGAATGAGTACTTGTTCGAAAGTACCTCCGCGGATGCCGGCATCAGCTTGTACTCCATGTGGCCCACGTTGTCTGATATCTATGCCGCTGTAATAATTTAAAAGGTCCTGAACATTGTTTACGGGCGCATCGGCAATCTCCTCTTTTGTTATGACCTCAATACTCCTCGTTTGGTCAGAATAAGGTGTTTCAATTCGTTTTTCCAACACCACTATTTCTTCAATATTTTCAAACTGCTGTCCAAATAAAGTACCGGAATAAGCCAATCCAGCTAAAATTAGAAAAATAAATGTTCGATTCATGGTTAGTTACATTATTTTAGTTGGGTGGCAAAGATAGCAGAGTAGGGGAGAAAAAAAAGAAGCGTTTTAAGAGTATTGCAAATCTGTGACATAACAATAAACTTAAAACGCTTCAGAGGTTCGGGATCTTAGAAAAAGTAACTTCTAGGTATTTATTTCCACTTTAACGGATTCATCATAGTTCTTATGCCCAAACAGGATGAAAACTAAAAGAACAACTCCTGCAACCAAAAACCTGGGAATCATTTCGATAAAGTTGTCCCAGAAAAGAACAAAGGTTTCTCTCAATTTATCCTTCATGGCAATGTTAATTTTTTGGTTAACAATATTACCTTAGAATCCCTAGATGCAAAATACGCCCCCCGGTTTGATTTATGGGACTGACGCTTTTACCGATCACAATACCATCCTGAGGTGCATGATACTCTTTAACCAGATCTCCAAATATATTTCTGATTACGGCAACCACTTCTCCTTTTTTTACCAGATCAGTTACTTTGGGGTGAACCGTTAGAATCCCCCCGGTATCCGAATAGATCCAATACGATTTTTTACAAATTACCGTTTCCTCCTCGGGTTCTTCGACATCACATTTTAACATGCCAAAATAGTCAAGTAAGTTGTGAATGCCTGTCAGACCGTCCCGAATCAATCCTTTTTGAAAAGTATTCGGATTGCCCACTTCTAAAGTAATCGCCGAAATCCCTAATTCGTCAGCTGCTCCTCTAAGCGTACCGTCATTCGGTGGGTTGTGAACAATGATCTGGGCATTTTGTAAAAGCGCCATTTTGCGAACAGTCTCATTGGCCATGTCTGCACGAATATAATAGGAATTCACACGTCCATTACTTGCTGTGTGAAGATCAATTAGATAGTCAAAGTCCTTAATGATTTTATTGACGATACGCCATGCATAGACCTGACTAACATTGCCGTCAGGTCTGCCGGGCATAATGTGATTAAGATCTGTACCATCGATAAACCTTCGTTTTTTTCGAAGTAATGAAGGAGCGTTCAGGACCGGGACTCCAATAATAGTGCCTTTTAACTCCTCGATATTAATTTCCTTGAACAGCCGTTGAATAACGGGTATTCCATTTAGTTCGTTGCCATGTATAGCGGCTGTCAAGCCTAATATATCACCGTCTTTTTTTCCCCGTGCTACCAGGATGGGAATATGAATAGGCATCCCCATTCCATCTGTCGCGATTTCAAGCCAGTACCGATTAATTTCACCCTTGGAGATTTTAGCAACTTCCAGTTTTTTGATTACTTCTATTTCCTTATTTGACTCGAGTAACATTTTTTTCCATTTTCTTTTCCACAATATAATTCCATATCAAATCAGCAGCCTCTTCCAATAGCGGCTTTCCTGTTAAATGAGCAATCTGGGGTAAACCGCCAATACTGGTAGTATTGATTTCTGACAAAACCCTTTTGCCGTCGTCCCCAACCAAGGTGTCTATACCATACATGATTATCCCCATTTTGGAAAGAAAGGGGTTGATGTGTTCGATTATTTTCTCTTCATCTTTATCCACTTTAGCAAAGCCCGAACTTCCTCCCATAGCTACATTACAAATCCATGAGCCCTCCGCAGGACGGCGAAGAGATGCCCCCATAATCCTCCCGTTGATCACGACAATTCTCTTGTCTCCCTGGTATACATTTTTTAAAAATTTGACACCCAAATATTCAATATCCGCATTTTTTTTGTTTGCTATGAAGTCTTGAAAACTGCTTTCCACTCCATCTTCCCAAACGCGTTCACCATCAATTCTGATCAATCCTTTTCCTCCGTACTCACGAAGCGGTTTAAGGATGACGGGGAATTGGTTCTTAAACGTTTCGATTTGTTTCGCTGACCTGCAGATCTCCATGGGGGGACAGAGATCTGCAAAATTCATCAGAAATTCCTTACTGCCGGTTTCATAAATGCCCGCCGGGTCATTGATGAAAAGTTGATTAGGAAATTCTTGTTTTAGAAAAGCCAGGAAATCTTTACGCAACGGCGGCGGTAATCGCAACCATACTACATCAAAGTCATTTACTGATTTAACACTTAAATTCTTTTCAAAATTCAGCCCCTCCCGATGGAAGGAAAATTCCTCACTCACCCTGGTAACAAGCAGATTTTCAGGTTGCAGTTTTTTGAAAAATGATTCATTCATTTTAATTCCCCTGGTTGCTACATCAATCTGGGCACAAGACGGGTGATTACGCAGAGCCCTGACAAGCGGATATAAGGAGTTTTCAGAACTATGGTTTGTGTGGTCGGTCAAAACCAGCATCTTTAATTTCGACATCAATCTACTTTTATTTCATCGATCAACCCAGGATCATTATTCAAACTTTTGAACAGACGCATCCTGAATTTGCCTTTTTTGTTAAATAATGTTTGTGCCATTTTATCAATGGCAACCATTGAAAGTACTGTTTGAATATAGGCTTCGATCAAGTCATCCAGACCAATGCCCAGCCTGTTGAAATCCCTTCTATCCATCAATACAAGACGATTGGTATCGCTATCCCAACTGCCATCCGGATTTTTGATGGATAGGTTTGTTCCAAGCATCTGCCAGCTATTTGTACTATCCTCGATATTATCAACCAGAGGTTTTTCAGCCCGCCGCGCATAAGTACAAAGCGGTCGAATCCCATTAGGAGTCGCACTGACCATCATTCGAATATCCGCCACAAAACTGTGGTTTTTCTGATTAGGTACGGTGCCAACATGATACAGCTTACCTGAGGAAGTAGTACTGCTCCAATTGTAATTACCGATCAGACTTTGTACTATAAAAAGATTGTAATCAAAATCCAGCTCCATAAACCGATCCAATTCATCTTCAGTAACTATGGTATAAACTCCTTGTCCTGCATTGCTGTAAGGAACTTTAACTACAGCGTGGCCTCCCATTTTTTTAACCCACAGGGGCACTTCGTTTTTACTCACATCCCAAATGGTTTCAGGCGTATTGATCTTTAAGCCGTTTGGTTGCAGTTCAGCATTAAAAAGATCGTAAGCTTTGGCTGCTACCATCTTATTTCGCCCACCGGCCAGACAAGCCACAACAGGGTTCAAAATTCGGGTTTTGGAGTGAAGCGGCAGCCTGTTCCAGGGTTTTTGTGTGAGGTATCTGAAAGCTGCCCTGATTGGCACAAACTGCTCATCTTCGTTTCGAACATACATTACACCATCCTGAAACTTCACTGGCGGGTCAGTATCATCTTTGAAAAAAGGGACATAATATACAGGCTCTTGCATGACATCAGCAATAACCTTTGCATAACCTGAAACTTCCATTGGATTTTTGTCATAAACCACAGCCAGGCCTCCCTTTATTTTATGTCGGAGGTTTTTCAAAAAAGGTTTAAAGGTGCGTTCAACCATTAAACGATAACTTCCCTGTTCCTGGTTGTCATCCATCAAAGGCATAGATTTCTGTCCTGAAGGGCATGAGTTGTTTTCTATAACCACCATCTGTCTTTTTCCATTTGCAGAGGTAACATTCAACAAATCTGCTCCTGCCCACTGAAAGTATTTGGCTTTGTGGTTGAGAATTTCACGTAATTTTTCCGCATTGACCATTGGATGCATGTGGCAATAGCGGCTGATAATACGCTCCTGTTCCAAATTCAGGAAAAAATTGATCATTGGATGAATAGTGGCATTCAAAGCCTTTGGATACCAGTGGTTATGAGCCTCAAATTCACCTGGCCGTATCACTACGGCTGTTTTCAATGTTTTTGTTGTCACGATGTTCGGAGTTTTAAAAATAAACAAATCAATTAATTTGCCAATATACTAAATTCGGGACAAGATAAACGGGGGATTCTGAATAAAACCTGTAGAAAAGAACTCCTGTTTAATTTTTTTTAAGTCCCTTTACATTTCTTCAAATTATATTCAGAATTATTGGATAATTTTGCACTTTTTATGGCTTTACCATTCATAAAATTGACAATTAAACAGAATGAAAAATACCTATTTTGAATTGATCGATCAAACTTATTACTTTCCGCAGGAAGGCTTTGATCTACAAGATGGAGACCTGTTTTTCAACGGTGTTTCATTGAAGTTTTTGATTGATAAATACGGAACACCTTTCCGGCTTACTTATCTGCCTAAAATCGGAGATCAAATCAAGAGAGCCAAAAATTGGTTCAATAAAGCAATGAAGGCAAATAGTTACAAGGGTAAATATTATTATTGTTATTGTACTAAATGTTGTCACTTTCAACATGTAATTAGCGAAGCGATTAAGCATGGCGTCCACCTGGAAACATCATCCTCTTTTGATATTGATCTTATTTTGAGATTGTACAAACAAAAGAAAATTACCAAATCCCATGTCCTGGTTCATAATGGATATAAAACGGAAGAGTATTTACAAAAGATTATTCAGTTAAAGGAAATGGGGTTCAAAAACTCTATTGCAGTGCTAGATAGTATGGAGGAGTTGGATAAATACTCGGCAGCAAAAAGCCCCATCAAAATTGGTATTCGTATTGCTACGGATCTTCAACCTCAGTCGGATTATTATACCTCTCGTTTAGGTATTCGTTCTTCTGAGGTTATGGATTTTTACGAGCATAAAATAAAAGGCAATGAAAATGTTCAGCTAAAGATGGTTCACTTTTTTGTGGATTCAGGCATCAAGGATAATATATACTATTGGGGCGAGTTTCAAAAAGCCCTCAATGCATTCGCAGAACTCAAAAAAGCCTGTCCGTCCATCAAGGCCCTCAATCTGGGAGGTGGTTTTCCTATCAGGAATAATCTTGGATTTGAGTATGAATACAAATATATGGCCAATGAGATTGTGCGCAATATTAAAGAAGCCTGTATGGAGCACGAAATTGAAGAGCCGGATATCTTTACCGAATTTGGTAAGTTCACAGTAGGGGAGAGTGGGGCTGTCATCTTTGAAGTGCTCCAACATAAAAAACAAAATGATACCGAACATTGGTACATAATCAACAACAGCCTGATGAATACCATCCCGGATGCATGGAGTATTCTGGAAAAATTCATCCTGTTGCCTGTAAATCACTGGAACAGGGAATACCAACGGGTTAACATAGGAGGTATCAGCTGTGATCATTCCGATTATTATAATTCTGAAGAGCTTAATCAACAGATCTTTTTGCCAAAGCTCGACAAGGGCAGTACAGAACCACTTTATGTTGGCTTTTTCCATACAGGAGCTTATCAGGATGCAATAAGCGGTTATGGAGGTATTAAACATTGTCTTATTCCGTCCCCTAAACATATTGTGATCGACAGGGATAGCACCGGAAATTTCACAACTAAGGTATACAGGGAAGAGCAACGGCCGGAGGATATGTTACGAATTTTAGGCTACTAGTCCGGTTGTTTCTATAAAACTTTGACCATGACCAAAACGGCAACCATAGAACTCCGTAATCTCAGAATTGAAGATTACCTGGATTTAACAAATTCCATGAAAGCTGCCTATGCAGACTGGGTGGGCTCTCATTGGGAGGAAAATCATATCCGCAAGCTATTAGAGATTTTTCCGGAAGGGCAATTGTGTATTGTATATGAAGGAACAGTAGTAGCCAGTGCATTGGCTTTAATTGTTGATTATAAAAAATTTGGAGATAATCATACTTACCAGCAAATTACGGGTGATTATACCTTCAACACACATAATCCGGATGGTGATGTTTTGTATGGGATTGATGTGTTTGTACATCCTGATTATAGAGGGTTGCGCCTGGGCAGGCGGTTGTATGATGCACGAAAGGAATTATGTGAAAGTCTAAACTTAAGAGCTATTGTTTTTGGGGACGTTTGCCAAATTACAATGAATTTGCCCATGAATTAAAACCCAAAGAATATATCCAGAAGGTGCGACAAAGAGAGATTCATGATCCTGTATTGAATTTTCAGTTGTCCAATGATTTTCACGTTCGGAAGATCCTTACAAATTATCTGGATGGTGATGAAGCAAGTCTGGAATATGCTGCCTTGATGGCCTGGAATAATATTTACTTTCAGGAAAAAGAATTACTTGTCAATGCAACCAAAACAGTAATTCGATTGGGGCTCGTTCAATGGCAAATGCGCCATTTTGCCAATTTAGAAGCATTTCTCGAACAGGCAGAATACTTCCTGGACGCTGTAAGTGGCTATCAAAGTGATTTCGCCCTGTTCCCGGAATTTTTCAATGCACCATTAATGGCCCCCTATAACCATTTATCCACTGCTGATTCAATCCGGAAACTGGCAGAATTTACGGAGCCCTTAAGAGAGCGCTTTTTAGAATTTGCCATTTCTTATAATGTGAATATTATTACAGGGTCAATGCCTCAAATTCAGGAGGACGGTTCTTTATTTAATGTAGGATTCCTGTGCAGACGTGATGGAACCTGGGAACGTTATGAAAAGGTTCATATCACCCCATCCGAAAAAAGCAGCTGGGGAATGGTCGGAGGAAATAAAATAAAGGTTTTTGATACCGACTGTGGAAGAGTAGGGGTATTGATTTGCTACGATGTGGAGTTCCCTGAATTACCACGATTGCTTGGCGAACAAGGGATGCAAATCCTGTTTGTTCCCGTTTTTAACAGATACACAAAATGGTTACATGAGGGTTCGAACCTGCGCCCAGGCCCGAGCTATTGAAAATGAATGCTACGTGGCTATTGCAGGGTGTGTTGGCAACTTACCGAGGGTGAATAATATGGATATTCAATTTGCCCAATCTGCTGTGTTCACCCCATGTGATTTTTCATTCCCGACGAATGGAATTAAAGCCGAGGCCACACCGAATACGGAAATGACCTTAATAGCAGATGTAGATATTAATCCGCTTTTAGAACTGCATAATTTCGGCAGTGTTCGAAACCTGAAGGATCGTCGAAAAGATGTTTATTACCTCAAAGCAAATAATCCGCTATAAAAAATGATTACAAAAACTTTTGGAGGCATACCTGAAAAATATGCTGATCAGGAAGATTCGAAAATCTACCTTACTTCTATCCCTTATGATGGCACAAGTACCTGGGGAAAAGGGGCTGATAAAGGATTTCAGGCATTTATGCAAGCTGCCGAAAATATGGAACTATACGACATTGAAACGGATAGTGAAGTATATCGTCAAGGCATTCACATATGCGACCCCATTCTTGAGGATAGTAGTCCGGAGGCTGTGTTTGAAAAGACTTACAACAAAGCGAAAACCTTACTGGAAACAAACAAGTTTTTAACCTTTTTTGGAGGTGAACATTCTGTCAGCATTGGAATAATTAAAGCCTATTATGAGAAGTTTGCCAACCTGACTGTCTTGCAATTGGATGCACATACCGATCTTAGACCCGAATATGAGGGAACACCCTATAATCATGCCTGTGCATTATATGATGCAAGTCGTCATACTAATTTAATTCAAGTAGGTATTCGAAGCATGGATGTCGGAGAAAAGAAATTCCTGAATACGGATAAGTGTTTTTTCGCACATGATATTTACTCGAATGAACAATGGATGGACCAGGCGATTGGACAAATGTCTGATGATGTTTATATAACCTTTGATCTCGATGTGTTTGATTCCTCTCTCATGCCTTCAACAGGTACTCCTGAGCCGGGTGGAATGTTTTGGAATGAAACTTTGAGTTTTCTAAGTAAGGTCTTTAAGGAGAAAAATGTTGTTGGATTCGATATCGTTGAACTGGCTCCAAATCCATCCAACAGGGCTCCTGATTATTTGACGGCCAAGTTGTATTACAAAATGTTAAGTTATAAATTCAAATAAAATGGAAAAGAACATCACAAATTTCATACGGCATCATTTCAGGCATTTTAATGCTGCAACAGTTGTAGATGCAGCAGATGCTTATATTGAACAATTAAACAATGGTCACAAGATGATGATCACGCTCGCCGGGGCAATGAGCACGGCTGAGCTGGGCCTTTCTCTTGCCGAAATGATCAGACAGGATAAAGTACAAATCATCACCTGTACAGGGGCTAATCTCGAAGAAGATATCTTTAATCTGGTTGCTCATGATCATTATAAGCGGGTTCCTAATTATCGGGATTTGAGCCCGGCTGACGAACAGTCTTTACTCGATCAGCATTTCAACCGGGTGACGGATACCTGTATCCCGGAGGAAGAAGCTATGAGACGCATAGAACGGCAGTTATTGGATGTTTGGCAAAATGCAAAAAATGAAGGAAAAAGATATTTTCCGCATGAGTATTTATTTCAAATCATTCGATCCGGAACATTAAATGAATCCATGCAGATCGATCCTAAAGATTCCTGGGTTGTTGCAGCGTGTGAAAAGAATATTCCCATAATTGTTCCCGGGTGGGAAGACTCCACGACCGGTAATATGTTTGCTGCCCATTGCATGCAAAATGAATTTGAATCTTCCCTGGTCAAATCAGGTATAGAATATATGATTTTCCTGGCAGACTGGTACATGAAAAATGCCGGAGATAAGGGCGTTGGATTCTTTCAGATTGGAGGAGGAATAGCCGGGGATTTTCCAATTTGTACCGTCCCAATGTTAAGACAGGATATGGAGTTGGCTGACACGCCATTTTGGTCTTATTTCTGCCAAATCAGTGATTCCACGACCAGTTATGGATCTTATTCAGGGGCTGTGCCTAATGAAAAAATCACCTGGGAAAAGTTAGCCATTGATACGCCTAAATTTGTGATAGAATCGGATGCCACCATTGTCGCTCCTTTATTTTTCGCAATTGTATTGGGATGGTAAATCAACCTTTCATGCCTAGGTCCCGTATCCGATTACATCGAAGATGCTTCGGATACGGGCAGGAGGAGGGAATCATAAAAAAATAGAATCAGATTGACATTAAAAGAAACTACAAAGGACAAGATTCATTTCTCATCAAAAGAATCATAATTGAAAGAAGAGAAATTATCCGCTGATATCTCCTCAATTTCTTCCTTTTCCTTTAACCAAACCTGGGCATGGCGATACTTTTGTTTAAGCACCTTATGCTTTCTTTTGGGTTGATTATCGTCAGAAATCTTTCTTTGGGAATGCTGCTTCCTTTTGGGCTTTTCTTTCCGTAACATGGTTGTAAAATTTTTAGTAAATATCTACGCCAATTCTGAAGAAATTCTAAAGAATATATTCCTTAAAACTTTTTTAAAAAACCTAAATTAAAAAGCATGTTAAGAAAGGTAGATTTAACTGAATCTGTTGTAAATGCTTGATTTTCAAAATTTATTCAGAATTGGGGAATAAGTTTGTATTTAAAATTTGTAATAAAAAAGCTTATGCCTGTAATTAGAACTTTCCGAAAGGAAGATCCGCAAATAGAAGATTATGAGGAAATATTCGCCCCTGAAGTCTTTCCGGTATTTTCTTCCTTCGATTATGAGACCGGAATACCAGATGCTTTAGAAGTATCAGAAGAGGAGGAGGTAAAACCTGAAAAAGAAACTATTCTTTCCACTGCCTCCTTTTGGAGGAGGTTTTTTGTAGTCAAGAAAAAGTAACACGAACCCCAGGGCTGATTATTAATTTAAAAAAATATTTCAATTAATTAAAATTCAGATTTTATTCATAATTGCCGCTTAAATTTGTGTCATAGTTAAAAAAATCGAAAGTCTTCAAGCTTTTATTATTTGAAGATAATTAGAACTGTTTTATTGTCAACCCACCTGCCGGACGATGCCCAATTCCGTCCGGCATTTTTTTTGATTTTTTTGAGAACTGTGCATTTCTTCAACTTTTCTTCAGAATTAAGTGGCTATTTGACATTGTTTTTAATTATCTAAAAAATAGAAATTATGTCTGTCACAAAGCGATACTCCGATGAGGAATTAGAATTGTTTAAAATTCACATTGAACAAAAGAAGGAGAAGGAGTTGGACAACTTAAGCTTTTTGCTTAATCAAATTGAAGATGTAAAGGAATCTGCAGCCAATGAAGCAGATTGGCAGGAAGATACCTCAGGTAGCGACCTGGAAATGCTTTATACAATGGTCAATCGCCACAGAAAACATATACAGGATCTGGAGAATGCTTTGCTGCGTATTCGCCAGAAAACTTATGGAATTTGCACCATTTCCGGCGAATTGATCGATAAACGGCGACTCATGGCTGTACCTACCACTACCAAAAGTCTGGCAGCTAAAAATGAAGCCACTCAGTTTAAGGAAAAAAAGGAAGTCAGGCCGATTCCTGTTAATAAAAATAAACCCAAAACAACGAGTAGAATTATTAAGAAAACAAAACCGTGGGTTGAACCGGTTAAATTCCAGGACGACGATGATGATTTTTTCGATGATGATCTGTTGGATGGGGTAGACTATAAAGAATTTGAAACCGATATGGAGAATAATTTTGATTGGTAAAGAGCATTAGGACATTTTATCGACCTCTGTGCCCTAATATTAAATACGGTAATTTTAACTATCTTGCCCTTGTTAAAATACAAATGGCAACATGAAAATCCTCATTATTGAAGACGAACAGGATTTGCTTGAGCTTATTTTGCGGTATTTAAAAAAGGAAGGATACGTTTGTGAAGTGGCAACAACCTTCATGGAAGGGTATAAAAAAATCAATAATTACGAATATGATTGTGCTATTATTGATTTGAACCTGCCGGGGGGTGATGGATTGAAGCTGGTTAATATTCTAAGAGAGGATAGTACACAAACCGGCATTCTAATTGTATCCGCCAGGGATACACTTGATGACCGAATCACCGGTCTGGATACTGGTGCGGACGATTACCTCACCAAGCCTTTTAATCTTTCAGAATTAAATGCCCGGATCAAGGCAGTCATGCGTCGCAAAACTAATCAGTTTAGCCAGGAATTGAATTTTGGTGACCTGATCATCAATCTGGATGAACACAAAGTAACTGCTTGCGGTAATACACTGCAACTCACCAAAAAAGAGTACAATATATTATTGTACCTGGCCCGTAATAAAGCCAGGGTCGTCACAAAAGACAGTATCGCCGAACACCTATGGGGAGACTACATGGATGGAGCCGTTTCCTATGATTTTATTTATGCACATGTCAAAAACCTTCGGAAGAAACTGGCGGATAATGGCTGCGGAAACTTCCTGAAAACCATTTATGGTATAGGATATAAATTTCAAGTAAATTGAGACGATTAAAGCGGCTATATTTCATTCCTGTATTAATTTCCTTACTGGCTGGCTGTTTTGCTGATTTGGAAGTTAGTACCTGAAGCATATTATTCAAAAGCACTATTGATAGCTATTGTCCCGTTGGTACTTTTGGTTATTGGATTTCGATTTATCACCTACCAACGTATCCGGATCATTCGTAATCAACTTTATCAAATCTTCCAGGCCCTGGAAGATTTTGATGCAGATGAACCGACAAAAGTGGTATTCGAAGATTCTCCTTTTCCCATCTTCAATGAATTAAACGAATACCTGGTCGAATTAATAGACCGTATCCGTACCGACTTCCAGGCTCATAAACAATTTACTCAAAATGCTTCGCATGAATTGCAGACTCCACTGGCCATTATCAAAGGACATGTTGAGTTACTATTGCAATCTCCCAATATTGGAGAAAAGGAAGTCCAATCCCTGGCCCTTGTCCTTCAGAATGCTAATAGACTGTCTAAGATCAATAGTGCGTTGATTCTGCTTTCGAAAATTGAACATCAACGCTTTGTGGACACGGAACGGGTAGACTTTGCTGTGGTGGCTGATGAAGTTTTGAGTAATTTTTATGATTTGATTCAGATTCACAATCTGGAAATCAGGAAGGAATATTCAGGGAAGTTTGAGGTGAATATGAGCAGTACGCTTGCCGAAATCCTCATTGCCAATTTGGTGCAAAATGCAATTCGGCACAATGTTGAAGAAGGTTATATCAAAATAAAAATTGATTCCGGTGATTTTTCAATTACTAACCCGGGAGAAGTTTTGGATATTAAACCCGAAGCTTTATTCAAACGTTTTTTGCGGAAGTCTGATGCTGAAGAAAGCCTGGGTTTAGGACTTTCGATTGTTAAACGTATCTGTGAACAGTCAAATCTTGAAGTATTTTATAAACATGTCAAAGGGCAACACACTTTGCAAATTCAAAAAAATAATTGAGCAGCGCCTTTTGTATTAATTCCATTTGCCTGATAAAAAGAAAAAAGCATGAATTCATTTCGTTTGTTATCTGTCGACACTTGTATCGGTGTTAATTTTCATGATTAGTTTTGGAGCAATTGCACAGACTAATCTATCCTTGCTTAATACTACCACCGTGAGTACTTCACATGTCTCACCCTGGGAAAACCTGGATGCTGTTAATGATGGTTTTCAACCACTGAGTTCAACGGATCAGTCACATCCTATTTATGGCAATTGGAATGGTGAGGGAGACTATGGTATCTACAATTGGGTTCAGTATGAATGGGATTTTGCGCATTCCGTTTCTGCTGTTTCTGTATACTGGTTTACCGACTTTGGAGGATTATTACAACCAACTGATGCCTATGTCGAATATTGGAACGGGGTAGAGTGGATTAATGCGGGACCGATAGGTTTATATTTAAATACATTCAATACTATTGACGGTCTGGACTTTTATGCAAGTAAAGTGCGAATTAACATGAAGAGTAATGCTTCGACGGGAATTATTGAATTTGAAGTGTGGGGAACAGAGACTACAGAATGTGATCCTACAGCAATAACTACCAATGTTATTTTAAATGAAGGGCCTGAACAGCCACAGAATTACGTCATTACAGGCCCGGATGATGAACTGCAGTTAATTCCGACATTACCGGATGGCGTTACCGGGGGATTAATGCAATGGACCGGACCGGATAATTTTGAGTCAGAGGAACAAATAATCAGTTTATCTGAATTAAGTGCCATTAATTCCGGGACCTATACCTTTTTGTATGTCAATGATTGTGGAACAGCTAATCAGGTAAATTTTTATGTAACGGTTGAAGAACAAACAGGTACTTTTTCATCCTGGACTCCTTTCGACAGTACGCTTTATTACGATTTCAGTGAAGATTATCCAGACTTTCCGGATCCTGTACAGAACCTGGAAGATGATTATCCTGGTTACACCGGATGTAATGCTGCCTGGACCCAGGATTATGGCTCCTGGACCTTTGTTGCCGGTCCTGATGCAAACGAAGCGGTAACTCCGGAAGCTGTGGAAGGGCTTTTGCAACGATTGGATAGTGATTTTAAAATCTTAAGAGACAGCATGGGTTGGCCTCCTGATAAGTTGTTCAGACAAGGCTATCGCAGTTCCGTTTATTTGTTTGGGTCTGGATTGTGTACCGACGGAGCTTCCAATACCGACCTTGGAGGATGGCAAAGTGCCGTAACAACAAATGACAATGAAGTCTGGCCAATGCTTTTATTATCTTACTATCCTGTTGCCAGTTTTGACCCCAATACAACATACCCCGATGCGGAATTTCAAAAAGGAGCCTGCGTTCATGAAGGCATTCACGCTGTTTATGCCTCAATGCCGGGATGCAGAGATGCAGCATGGTTCCATGAAGGCTCCAATGTTTGGCTTCAGACAGTATTGGAGATCAAAAAGAGCGGAAATGAAAATTATGACAATGTTGATCTGGGATGGTTGAGTATGGGTAACGTACTGGCTCCCTTTATTCCGATAGAGTGTTACAGCGGATGGTTACAGGATGGTACATTTGGAGGCCCTTCGGCTGAAGGGGTGTTTTCTAATCAATACGATGACCAGGGTAATCTGCTGATATTGACAAGAAATGTCATTGGAGGAGTACAATACAGCACTATTTTTCCCACATTTCTTGGGGAGATTGTAGGGATTAAAAGCCTACCCTGGATTTGGAATTATTGTGAGGGAAGAGTACTGGAAGGTATCGCCAATGGTAATGGGGTAGTGGATGGTTTAGGTGATTTCCGGACACGACAACTGATCCAGGAATACAGAGCCAGGTTGGCACTGGCTGATTTTGAAAGGTTCACGGAGCCTGTTTTAAATATGTATCGAAATTTTATGGGACTAGCAGTTGGATCCGAACAACCGGCTGTGACCAATGTTGAAACCTGGTATGCCACTCCATATGTTAATACTGCTCTAGATTCAGAAGGTTTTTTAATACCAGAAGAAAGGACCCTTCCCGGATGGTCGGGGGCGAATATAATCCCAATACACATCACAGGAAACGAAGCAACAGTTACCTTTCAACCGTTATCAAGTAATATGTCCATGCAGTTGTGCTACCGTACTCAGGATGGAGCTACTTTTTACAGTCAGCCGGTTTATGGCGGGGATTGTACGATCTCCTTTGATCAGGGTACACCTGCCAATGGTGTCGTATTTGCAGTGGTTTGTAATACGGATTATTCCTATGAAGGAGAAGCTACCAGGACTGCCAAATTCAACTATAAATTAAAATTGGGAACAGGAGCCATTCAGACTGCCAGTACTGATAAAAATTGGTGGGATTGGGAAGCGGTAATTACCGATGTTATTCCAACTCAGGATCTAAATGTTGAAAGTCCGCAATTTATGGTTTACCCTAATCCTTCTGTGGAGTCAACAGCCATTAGTATTAAATTCCTGGAAGAGCGTCCAGTGAAGTTCCATTTGAAAATAGTCAATATTAGTGGTCAAACCATTTATGAAAAAAGGGACTGTACAATACAGGAACAAATTCCATCATCTGTGCTAAACAAAGGTATCTATTTTATAACCATTGTTAGTGAAGGTATTCGGCAAACCCAAAAAATTGTAGTCCAGTAATTAACTCAAGTTGTGAATGCTCCTTAATATTGCGCCCCGATCAGATCGCCACTGAGTTGTAACAAATTCAGTTCAATGACCTTTGCATCAAATTTGGCCTGGTTATAACTCCTTTGCGCATTAAGCAAGTTGAGTTGTGCCTGCCGGTATTCAACAGAACTTACCTGACCAATCTGAAACTGATCCTCTGTAAAACTAAAGTTCAATTGGTTCGTTTCCAGGTTCTTTTCCTCTGCCTCCAAAACAAATAAAGCATTTTGGTAGGTTTCCCAGGCATTCAGCACATCTCTTTCTACAGCCTGTTCGAGGCTTGCTTTATTGAGTTCCTGGTTCATGATCGAAACTTTGGCGTTTTGCACCTGGGTCCTGGTGGTACCTCCGTCAAAAATGTTCCAGGATGCGGTAACGCCAAGATTTAAACCATTGCTCCGGATCAGGTCTGTCTGGAATGGGTTGGGGTTATCACTCAATGGATTATCTGTTAAATTCCATCCATAGGACAAATTACTACTGACCGTAGGCTTTTTATTGGCTTCAAACTGTTTCAGGGTATAATTGCTCTGATAAATGCCTTGTTCAGCAATCAGCATGTCTACATTATTGCTTTTTGATTTTGCAATAAGGTCTTCCAAAGAAAGTCCTTCGGTATAGAGAACAGTTGTATCGACAGCAAAATCATTGATTACCTGATTATTGAGAATGACATTCAGGTTCCTTTTCGTATTGGCCAGGAGTCTGACAAGATTTCTGTAATTGATGCTGTCCCTGTTGATGTCTACCTCAGCATTTAAAACATTTAACCGGGATCCTTGTCCGTATTCCAATTGGTACCGAGCACGTTGCAATCGTTTTTTGGAAACCTCCATTGTTTCTTCCTGAGCTCTTACGTCAAGTGTAACCTTGGCGACCTCATAATAGGCAGAAAATAATTGAAGTAAAACACCTTCAACACTTTGTCGGACATTTAACTCAGCTATTGATCTTGCAACCTTCAGATTCTCAAGATTGTAAAACCGCCTTTTACCATCAAAAATGACATAGTTAGCTCCCAGTGAAGCATTGTATCGTTGAGTGGCAGCTGCACTAACATCCTGCACATGACCATCTGCAAAGGTTATTTTTGTTCCCCCGAAATCCATTGTTCCCCCGGCATTTGCGGAAACAGTCGGAAGATACCCGGTATTGAAAATATCCGTATTATTTTTAGCAATCTCCAGTTGGTTATTGACAATTTGAAGATTGAGGTTATTCTCCAATGTAAGCCTCACAGCCTCATCTTTTGACAGAATGTCCTGTCCGGAAAGCCCTAAGGGCAGGATAAGGCAAATAATTGATATGATATTTTTATAATTACTCATAATTTTCAATTTCAATGAATTTTCAAAGGTGGATTACAGACCATGTTCCTTTTCTTCGGCCTTCATTTCGATGATCGCCTGTTCTAATTCTTCCCTTGTCGGCTTTTTCCCGGTGATTAACCAGCGAAGATTCACCCTGAAACTATTCCATGCAGATAATAAAATGGGTAACATAAGCAAGGTAAGAAACGTGGCCAATCCAATTCCATAGGCAATGGAAATCGCCATTGGGATTAGAAATTGTGCCTGCCGGCTGGTTTCAAAAATAAGTGGGGCCAATCCGGCAATGGTAGTGATGGAAGTCAGAAAAATAGGCCGGAACCTGGATTTGCCGGCTCTTAGCAATGCTTCCTCAAAGTGGATGCCTTCCTTCAGGTACAAATTGAATTTTCCGATCAGTACCAGACCGTCGTTTACCACAATTCCGATCAGGGCGATAATTCCTAACCAGGAAAGCATATTGACCGGAAATCCATGCAACCAGTGACCCCATAATACAGCAATGAGGCTAAATGGCACCATAAAGAACAATATTAGAGGTTGACTATATGACCGGAAGGTGAACGCGATCAGGACATAAATCAATATGAGAATCACAGGAATGACGAGTTTGGCTGAATTTTTGACCTTGTTCGCTTCACGGTTCTGTCCTTCATACAGAGGTTTCACGGTTGGGTACTTGGCTATCACACCAGGTATGACATTAGATTTAATATTATCCAGAATTTCAGTAGAACTCTCTTTTCTGTCCTTGAGATCTGCCTCCACTCTTATCTCCCGGCGTCCGTCAAGGTGATTTATGGCGATCTCTCCACGTTCTATGGTGTAATCGGCAATTTCCCTTAAAGGTACTTTAGCTCCGGAAGGCGTGAGGATCCACATATCATCGAGTTGTTTAATGGATTGCCTGTTCTCAAGTTCGTACCTGACCCACACCTTAATTTCATCCCTTCCTCTTTGGAACCTTTGCACCTGTAAACCGAAAAATCCACTTCGAACCTGTCCCATCACCTGATTGAGGGTAAGCCCCAGCAAATAGGCGTTTTCCTTGAGCTTGATCTTGATCTCTTTGATGCCCGCCGGGTCATTATCCGTAACATCTTTTAATTTGGGCATCTCCAGGAATGCTGCTTTTAATTCCTCTTTGGCCCCTTTGAGCTCCTCAATATTATTTCCCACCAGGGAGACAGATATGGGCAAACCTCCAAAATTAGAACCAGAGCCATAAGACAAGCTTTCCACTCCGTAAACAGGACCCATTTTTTCTTCTATGGCATTGGCGATTTCGTTAGAGCTGAAATCTCTTTCTTCGCCGGGAAGTAGGTTTACATCCAACGTTGCCGTGCTGGTCCCCGGGCCAATACGTTTAATTATATTATCAATGATGTTCTTACCCCCGGATTGCAAGCCTATGAAATCTTCATTGACTTCCCAGGCAGCCTTTTCTATTTTTGTGATCAGAGAATCGGTAATCGCTTCATTTGTCCCCTGTGGCATTTTAAGATTAATGGCAATTCTGTCACTTGCTATCGAAGGGAAGAAAGAAGTTCTTATTATTTTACCATTTAAAGCTCCCATGGTGACCAGCAACATAGATACGGGGATAGCAAATCCCAATAGTTTGTTCTTTAGAAAAAAGGCCAGGTAAGGTCCATACAAAGTGTCTCTCATCCAGACCATAACCCGATCCGCATATTGATTCAATAAAAACGGTTTTTTATCCTTAGATAACCCCCGCGAATGTGCTATGTGGGCGGGCAGGATAATCAATGCTTCTACCAGGGAAAAACCGAGGGTTAGTATGACAATAGTCGAGACTTCGCTAAAGAAATTTCCAATTCTCCCATCCAGAAAAAAGAAAGTTGAAAAAGCAATAATAGTGGTCATAATGGCACTGACTATCGGCGGTACAACTTCCATGGTACCATCGATAGCCGCCTGAACAGGACGTTTGCCTTTTTCAAAATGATGAAATATGTTTTCACCGATAACGATACCGTCATCCACAAGAATTCCGATCACGATAATCATTCCAAAGAGAGAAAGGACATTAATGGTCACGTCCGCAGAAGGGGCCAGGGTAAACATTCCCAAAAAAGAAATAGGGATCCCAAATGCCACCCAAAAAGCCAGACTTGGTTTTAAAAAGAGGGATAACAATATCAAAACAAGCAATATTCCCAAACCTCCGTTTTCCAGCAATAACTGTGTCCTTTGCAGCAGAGTTATGGAGCTATCCCTTGTAATGTCCAGCTTTACATTTTCATAGGTATTGTTAAAAGTTTCTATGTACTCATTCACGTCGAGCGCAGAAGTGATAAGGTCTTCATTGTTGGTGCTTCGAACGGTAACCTGGATGGATTCAGAACCATTGTAAAAGATCCTGTCTGGCGTTTCAGACCATTTATCGGAAACAGTAGCTACGTCTTTCAATCGAATAACCCGGCCATTGCCATCGGCACGGACGACTATAAAATCAAGTTCATCTCCGTAATACGAGCGATTATTGGCTCGAATCAGGTATTCTTCCGCATCTGTTTTTACCCGTCCGCCGGTGGTCAGAATATTAGATCCGGCAACGGCCGCGGCAACTTCCTGAAAGGAAAGCTCATAAGCTCTCAGATCATTTTCCCTAACGGCAATTTCAATTTCTTCCTCAGGAAAACCCGTGATCTCAACCTGGGAAATCCCTTCAATTGCCCGCAGATCGTTTTCTATTCCCCTGGCAATCTGTTTCAGTGTTTTCAGGGGGATGCCTTTTCCGTTGACAGAAAAACTGATGGTTTCCCGGCGGGGCTCCAATTTGGCTACAACAGGGGGCTCCATTCCGGTCGGGTAGGAGGGGACCCGGTCGACGGCATTCTTTACTTCGGCCAGGATCACATCGATATCATAACCCTTGATGATTTCAATATTGATGTTCGCCGAGTTTTCTGAGGACACAGAGGTAACCCTGTCAATTCCAATGAGACCGCGAAGGTTATCTTCGATTTTTAAGACAACTCCTTCCTCCATTTCTCTTGGAGATGCTCCGGGGTAAGTGAGCTGAATACTGATATTCTCGGATTCAACCAGCGGGAAAAAGGAAGATTTCAATTTTAACGCCCCTGCGATTCCGAAAAGAAAAACGGCAATGATAACAACATTAACCGCAACCGGAAATTTTATAAAATAGGAAATGATATTTCTCATATAAAGGAAATTTCTTCAATTAGGTCAGAATTAATGGCACAATTAATCTTTCAGACTTTTTACTTTCATGCCGGAGTATGCTCCGGGCACAGGGTTTGCCAGTATCTTTGTTCCATCCGCCAAGCCTTTGATGACTACCGTATTTTCATTAAAGAAAACCGGGGTAATCTCCCTGAGTTCCAAAAGAGAATCTTTAACAACAAAGACTTTGTTTTGATCCAATAATAGTTTACGGTCTATTTCGAAAGTATTAGCCTCATCTTTGGCTCTTACTTCAGCCTGGAGGTACATTCCTTCTTTAAGTCCGTCTCCCTTAACCTGAATAAACGCAATTACCGTTTGAGAGGCAGGGTCCACTTTGCCGTTGATCCTGGTAACCACACCATTCCAGACAGTGGTATTTTCAATGTCATGCAACGCCACCTGTTTGCCGATTTTCAAACGATCTTCAAAGGAAACATTGACCGGAACTTCCATTTCAAAAACATTGGGATTAATAAATTCGCCAAGTTTCTGTCCTGCTCTTACAAGGGTTCCCGGAGTAACGTTTGCTTCAGTAATGACTCCGTTAAAAGGAGCGTAAATCACATACTTTTTTAGTCTGACCTGCTGGTTTTTTATATTATACCAGGTAGATTGAATATTTCGCCCGGCAATGAATAGTTTTTCTTTTTCGGAAAGAGGTTCAGGCAGGTGCTGTAGATCCTTGTTGAGATCAAAATTTTCCAGATAATTTTTCCAGTTGGGCAATGATTCCGGAAAATCCAGCTGTAAGTCAGGCAAAAGCGCTACGATTTGATTATAGAGGGAACTTTTCTGGGCTTGAATGGAAGCAAAAAACTCGGTATTATTCAGTTTCAGGAGCACCTCGCCCTTTTTGTAATAAGCTCCCGGTTTGAAAATACTGCTGCTGTATTCAAAAATCCCCTGTACTTCGGAGAAGATCTCTACTTTGTCCCTGGCTACCAGTTGGCCGCTTGTTTCAATATAAATGGGTGTATTTTTATTTTCGACTTCCTGCGTATACACAGAGGTTATTTTTTTCTTAGGAGGAGGAGGGGATTTTTTTTGAAGACCGGATAACTTCGTGTATCCAAAATATCCCAAACCAATCAAAATTATTCCCAAACCAATAGTAATAATTGATCTCACGTTCATGATTTTCAAGTTTTACAGTTGAACGGATTGAAAAGATTATCCGTTACACTGAAATTGATTAATATTCTGTTGAATTTTTTTTAAAGTATTGATAAGCAGGTTAAGTTCCTCTTGCCCAATTCCCTTTTGCAATTCCTGATTGAACTCTTTTACAACCGGAATAGATTGTTGAAAAACGGATCGCCCTTCATCTGTGAGGAAGATTTGACGGGCTCTTTTATCATTTTCCACAGGAACTCTTGTTATCAAGCCCTTTCTTTCCATAGTGGCTACCAGCCTTGCCAGAGAGGCCTTATCCCTGTCCGTGAGAAATGCCAACTCTTTCTGCATTTGACCATCTTTTTGGCACAACTTCTTAAGCATTAGCCACTGATTTTTGGTCAGGTCCAGATTGTTTTCTTTGAATTTTTCAGAAATAAACAAGCTTATTTTCTTGCTCGTTCTACCCAGCCACGGCAGTAATTCTTGCTCAACTTGCTCCATAAAAACCAGCTTTTATAAAATGATGCGCAAAGGTAATAGAATTAACCAAACTAGGTGCATATGCAACTAAATTAATTTAAAGTATTATTGAGCAGGGTAGGACGGTGATTTGAAATTGTGATGGAATCCTTAAATTTGAGGTAAATTGTTTTATCGTTGAAGCAAATTTTATGGAAGGTTTTCGACAATCAACAAATGTAGTGAAATGTAGAAGGATACAGATCCTAATAATGGTCTTTCTTTTGACTTACTCCTTGTCGTCCACAGGTCAAATGGCAGATCGATCTTTAAAAAACTGTATTGTTAAATTTGGAGGTATTGAAAGGCTAGACACCACAAAAAAGGAGATTTATCTATGTTTCACAGGACATGAATTCAATGACGGAGGTAAATCGATCAAAAAATCTCTTAAACAGCAAGATACAAAGGCTCATTTCTTTTTTACTGGAGATTTTTATCGAATCAAGCATAACAAAAAGCTAATCAGAAGACTCCTTAAAGACGGTCATTACCTGGGAGCACATTCCGACAAACATTTGTTGTATGCGAGTTGGGAAAATCGTGATTCTCTCCTTATTAACCAAAACGAGTTTGTGGAGGATGTGATCAATAATTATAAAGAGTTGCACCGTTTTGGCATAAAAAAAGAGGATGCAGCCATTTCTATATGCCACCATACGAGTGGTATAATCAGCAAATAAGTGACTGGACAAAGGAGCTGGGTCTTGTATTGGTCAATTTCACTCCCGGTACCAGATCGAATGCTGACTACACAACGCCCGATATGGGCTCAAGATACATTTCGAGTCAACAGATCTTTGAGAATATCATTAATTATGAAAGGAACTCAAGTTCTGGCCTAAACGGTTTTATTCTATTGATTCATATCGGAACACATCCTGACAGGACAGATAAGTTTTATAATAAACTACCTGAGTTAATAGAAATGCTAAAAACGCTGGGATACCAATTTGCACTAATGCCAGAACTTGCAAAAACATCAGATTAAAGATGCAGCTTAACTCCTAATCTGGTCAGTAATTTTGCCAGCCACAGTATTATCAACGAAAATATAATAGACCAGAAAAAACCAGTTGTCCCATCCCTTAACCATTCCGGATATATACCATAACCAATGATAGCATAAATGAATGGTGGTAAAATATAAGTCAACAAAGGATTCTTTCCGGCGGGAGTAAGGAAATTTGCCCAGGTTTTTAACCCTTTTATATCCACAAGCCAGAAAATCAAAGGAAATAGCCCACAACAAATCGCTGCACAATATAAAGCCCAGGCTGGAGTAGCGTATATTTTGGATATTCCGCCAAAGTGGGGCCGAATAAAATATGCTAATACGGCTAAAAATACACCCAATACAAGAATGCTTAGTAGTTTTTTAACCATTTTGGTGTTAATTCCATCAGTTTTTAGTAATAATGAAGCCAGTATTCCTGCCATCGTCAAAAGGCTATGCGCAAGGTGCCCTGTTTGACTTTGTAGCCAGGTTATGTCAAATGGGAAAACCGACCAACTCTTTTTTAACCCTAACAAGAGAATGAGCATTACAGCGAATATCAAGCCTAGAATATATTTGTTTTTGCCAGACGGGAAATACAAGACCAGTGAAATAATATATGCCCAACCAATTAATCCAAGAATTCCCCACCAGCTGGTGGTCATACCCGTTAGTGCTCCGGGTTCGCCTTTACGAAATAGAAATGGTAAAATGATTAAGACAGCGATTCCAATCCCTTTTAATACATAAATAAGCCAGGATCGTTTAGTTTTCCAATCAGTAGGGTAGCGGTTCCAAATCAACACTGCTGCTACGTAAAAGGAAGCCGTCCACAGCCCATAAGATATGAGATTGGCTTCCCGGTTCATTTCTGCTGAATTGACCATGAATACTCCCAGGATCAGCAACCCCAAGGTTCTGACCAACGCGTGTTTCCAAAACTGAAAAGGAGAATTTTCCTTTATCTCTCTATTTTGAACTGCAAAAGGAATGGACATGCCTACAATAAACAGAAAAGCCGGAAAAACAACGTCCACAAACGTCATTCCATCAAAATCAGCCGGTCTGTGTTTCATCCATTCAGGGATGTTGCTCACACCAGCCAGTTCATTCACGAAAACCATCAAAAATATGGTCAATCCTCTGAAAATGTCAATGGATAAAATCCTCTGTGGTTTCATAACTCAAATTTATCAATAGTCCAGTTTCGTCAAAAGTGCAAACATGAAAATGGCATCAGCAGTACCATCCATTGTGGGCTCATTGGTAGCGTAGTCTCCGATATCATCATGATACACGACAAAATCATTTTGAAAGGCAGCGAATTCATCAGGTTCAGTTAAGATTAACCCCTTTAAATGACTGTGAATTGTTTTGTAAATGGGGCCATCTACTAATCCTCCCGGAGGCGTTTTTCCGAGTAATGCCCTGGGTGGAATATGAACATCAAACGGGGTCTCTCCATCTCTTGGAATACCCGTGAACATAGAGGAGCCCCAGGGATTTCTCCCAAAGAGCCAATCTCTGTGCAAGGTCATGGTTTCCCTGAACTGGAAATCCCCGGTCATCTTTTCATATAGGGCGATCTGGGAGATGTAATTGACCATAAGGTTGTTGGAACACCACAGAAAAGGTACACCAATCTGAAAAGCATTAGTTTTGCCTCTCTCTAATACCTTTTCAATATTGGACTTATACCAATCTGTCAAAATGATTTTTATGGAGTCAGGAGCAATTTCAAATAAGGAGTAATGTCCCAGATTCATAAATGGATATAATTCATAATGCTGCATAGTATCCCTGGCCATCCACCCATCATCTTTAATTATGGAACTGTAATGAATAGCTTCCTGCAGGAAGGATTCTTGTCCGGTAAGTTTGTATAATTCGGCAGCAGCCCATTCCATATCATCTGCCCAGGAATTTTCATTGTAACGATAGGGTGCACCATAAGAATTCCCTTGCTGGTAGCCTTCCTGAGATTTCCCCATCAAATAAAGCTCCTTAGCTGCTATTTCACATTTTAACACAAACGAAGGATCATACCCCAGTCTTTTCCAAATTCTGGAACCTAATGCAAGTGCAGCAGCAGATCTTCCGGCAATATTTGATATTCCAGTTGCCTGGCTTTTCCATTGGCCTAAACCTTGTGGTTCGCCTGTGGCAAAGTAGGCAGGCCGGTAACTGTTGGGGCCCCAACCATATTCAGCATTATCCTTATCCGGGAATTTGAATCCCCGATGGTCTCTGTCGTCTGCAATCTGATGAATGAGCCAGTCTTGTTTGGGGTGTAATTTCAACAACCAATCCAGTCCCCATTTAGCTTCATCCAGTATGTCAGGAATTCCATTAGGGTAAGGGTGTCCCATGGCATCAAATCTATCAACAAAACTACCAGGTGACAATTCATAAGCCATTAATAATCTTGCAGTTGCATTGGATGAGGTTATCAAATACTTCAATTGATCACCAGCGTCGTGCCAGCCGCCTGAAAAGTCATAGAAAGTGGAATCTTCTACAGGTCCTCCAAATAATTTGCCATCCTTTTGATGACATACGATATTAAAATATGGATTATAACCACATCGTTGTTGCCGCATGAACCCAAGAGCATCAGATAACCAGCTTTTTTGATTTGGTTGTTGGACACTTATTAAAGGAGAGAGGGCTCCCTTAACCTTGATTTTGTATTCCCCAGGTTCGATTATTGGTGAAAAGTCATAACTGTACTGAAAAGGATATTGCCCCCAGGCGGTTCCTTTGGAAGGTTTTAATTTGCCTTTGTAAATGGTATCTCCGGTCCTGGCATCGATCAGATCAACACGATAATCCAATTCATGATCTGCCATCAAAAAGGCAATTTTCTGATCGTTAGGATGGTATCCAGTCAGATTGAATCGGAAATATATCTCCTGGGAAAATGCAAATAGGGGGAAAAGAAAAAAGATTGGTAAAATATTTCTCATGATAAAAGTAGGGTAGAGGCCGCCATTTGGTGAACCAACTACCCTTTTATAAGTTCATAAATAATTACTACAGAAGTAACTCTTCCAGTTTCGCTCTCAATTCTTCACCGCGCAGATTTTTGGCAATGATATTTCCTTCCTTGTCCAGCAATATGGTGTGTGGAATTGCACGGACCGCGTACATCTTGCCAACCTCATTGTTCCAGCCATTGAGATCAGAAACATGGTACCAGGTAAGGCTATCCTGCTTTATGGCCTCCAGCCAGTTCTTCCGTTTGGTATCAAAAGAAACTCCGATGATCTCAAATCCTTTGTCATGTAGTTCATTATACAATTTCACAACGTTTGGATTCTCAGCTCTGCACGGGCCACACCAGGAAGCCCAGAAATCAATGAGTACATATTTGCCCTGAAGATCTGACAAGGTAACAGGAGAACCGGTTGAATCATTTTGTGTGAAATCAATGGCAGGTTGGCCCACTGCAACTTTACTCCACACAGCTGCCATTTTTTTCAATCTGATGGTATACCTGGAACTATCTACCTCAGGAGTAAATTGATCCAAAATTGATTTCATCTCATCCAATTTTGAATCATCATAATAGGTACTGGTAGTCAGATAAGGCCCTAGTGGATTGTCCAGATTTTCATAGATAACGGACTTTGTATATTCATCGCGTTCTGCAGCTATCTCATCATAAATCGAATCTAATTCAGCCTCCATGGTTTTGTCTTCGAGGCTATCAGCCAGATCGTATTTAGGATATAGCGCACGGATTCGTTTTGTGAATGGTTCCATGCCTTCATTGTAAGCCACATACTTTAAATGAGTAGGGGAGCCTTGTATGTCAGCTTTGTTGAGGCTGTCAGCATTAGCAGAGATGACCATTTGAGCTCCGGGTTCTGCAAAAAGCCTTATATAGCTTCTGCCTTCATCGACACTTAGATAGAACATTTCTGCAAGAGCTATGGAGCCTTCAAGATCAAACGTATTTTCAAAAACAATAGTAGAGTCCTCAACAACCCACTCACCGTCAATTCTTTTTTGAAGTTTCACTAGGGCAGAGTCTGCATTTTCTATAGTTCCGGAAATGGTAAATGTTTCGGGTGTCAGCACTTCGTTTTCTGTGCTACAGGCAGTGAATAAAAAAAGGAGTAGGCCTGTGCAGCATATAATTAGCTTATTCATAATATAAGGTTTCGGTTAAAATGGTTTATGGCACAAAATAAACATTTTAAGAATTGAAAGGAACTGGTTATGAATATTCCGATACACAATAATATTATGTTAAATAGAAATTTTCTAAAGAAGGTAGACTAGTAGGGCAGTAATTATGCCGAAATCGAAAAGCCTGAGAATCGCACAGGGAAAAATTCCTTACCGGTGGTACAGTCTAGTGGCTGTATTTTGCATAGCATATTTATGATTATTCTACATCGGGATCAATTATTTTTAAATGGAGACAAACTCCCTGTTTATTACTTTTTATATAACATTATAAGAAATTAGGAACGCGGGGAGAGTTGATTGAAAATCATTGCTCATACGTATGTTTCTCATTTTCTTTTATTTGCATTGTATGGTCTGAATTTCGCTATATTTAATTCCTATAATTTATATTATGTTAAATAGTGGTTTTTGAACATTTTAAACTGATTTATCTGATAGTAATTAATTGGAGAGCCTGTTTCTTCTTTTTGTATTCTGGAACATAATCTCCAATAGATAGACACTATCAATATTAAATGGCAATCCAAAATTAACAGATGCCCTACCCTCCTTTTCGAGGTTAATTTTTTTTATGGCCGTTAATATCCGTTAAGGTTTTTTACATGGCCTCCAATAGAATCAAATTTTGCTTTGGTCGTTTATTGGGGTGATTTTGTCGAAGGATTATCTGGGTTTGAGCAATAAGTAAGCAAATTATCCTTGTAAAGCAAAATATTATATCCCCTACTCTATTTTAACCAAAATTTTTAACGTATAAATACCTGATAACAAAACCAGTAATAATACGCTTTTTTAAAAACCAGAATTAATCGAATTTTGAATTAACCCTTTTGAAGTAAAACAAACATTTTAATGAATTGATGTCTACTTAAAATTTTTTCCAGAACCCATACCCTTTTTTAAGGGTACCAAAATCGAACACCATGAGAAATCTGATCATCGTCATTCTTTGTTTTGTAACTTCTATTACCACGGCTCAGAACGTACACGTATGGAAAGGCGGCACCCCCGGAAATGAAACCAGTTGGGATGAACCTAAGAACTGGTCTAACCAGGAAGTTCCCTCTGAAGATAGTTATGTCATTATTAAATTGGAAAATACCGGACATTCCTCTCAGCCTGTCATTTCAGGAAAGGTTGTTATTACAGCGCTGGAATTGCAGTCAAATGCTCAATTGAAAATTGATTCTACCGGAGAGTTGATCATTGACGGCACACACACCTACACTGAAGGAATTTCAATGTATGGCGGAAAACTGGATAATTTAGGAACATTAGAGCTGAATAATATAGATGTACCCCAAACAAAAGTAATTGCTCTTCAGGCCATGAATGAAGGCCGGTTAATTGTCAATGGTAAAGTACAAAACGAACGGTTTGTTTTTCAAGTAAGCAATAGATAGGTATAGTTTTTACCCTGAGTTCTTTCGTGAAGGCTCAGGGTTCCTTGTCCTACCAGATAGAATTCAATTCATAAAGTTCTCCTTTTACCAAGACTCCTCCATCAGTACCATAAATCTGGATTTTTGAAAAATCCTCATTTGGAAAGAAAATTTCCGTCATCACTACCTTACCGTCGTCCGTAAAAAGTTCTACGGAGGATTTATCGATGTACAAGTGGAACTTTATGGTATCCGATTCACTAATGCCCGGTGCGGAGTCAATGCTCGCGAATCTGGGAGAAAAATCAATTTTTCCGGAACGACTCCTGTCAATAAAATATTTATGTTTAGAAGTTTCATAATAAATGTTGATTTGCTCTCCCCTATCATTTTGAAGCAAAACTCCAAATTTTGACTCCTTCCCGGCATTTGTCTTGTCGAATTCCAGAATCACTTCTGCCATACCATTGAAAAGCGAATCTGTCTCCCCTCTCTTCTCAGCAAAATCTATACCTGGAATTTCTTTTTTATTCTTTCGTAACTTTTTAAGCTGATCAATCGGTCTTGAAATCAATCGAAGTCCCATAGGTGTGTTTTCCAATGATAGTTTTCGCGGAATGGTCATAGCACTTCTCCATTTCTCTGTTGGCACTTGTTGTGCATAATCCCAATTACTCATCCATCCTATCAGAATGAAACTGCTGTCAGGTGTGTTAGACCAGGTCACTCCTGCGTAATTATCTCTGCCGTAATCCATCCACAATGTTTGGCTACGCCCTCCTCCTGTTTTGAATTCCTCGTCAATTTCAAAAGTTTTTCCGTTAAAATCACCTATAAAATATTGAGTTCCGGAACCTCCGTTAGGTCCCATTGGGTTGATGTTGATAATAAGGACCCACTTCTTTTCATTGGTTCCTTCGATGGGCATCTCGATAAGATCCGGGCATTCCCATTTACCACCCTGTGTTCCATAAGTATATCCAAACTCCCCAGTCTGCTCCCAATCGATCAGATTTTCCGAAGCAAAAAACTTAACATGATCCGGGGTAATCGTTCTATTGTCATTGCATGCTACTATCGTCATGATCCATTTTTTGGAAGGCTCATGCCAGAATACCTTTGGGTCTCTGAAGGCAATCAATCCAATATCAAGCACTGGATTTCCCACATATTTTGTCCAGGTACTTCCTTTATCCAGGCTATACGCAATTCCCTGACGTTGGGGAATGCCTTTTTCATCCTCCCAGGCAAGTGTGAAAATGGCAACCATTGGAGGCGTTTCACTATCCCCGAAACCAGAAGTATTGTCATAATCAATCACAGCACTTCCTGAAAAATAATACCCCAATGAATCCGGATAGAATGCAATTGGCAAATGTTCCCAATGCACGAGATCTTTACTGATTGCATGACCCCAGTGCATAGGTCCCCAAACGATATCTTCCGGGTAATATTGATAAAAAAGATGGTATTCCCCATCAAAGAACACCATACCATTGGGATCATTCATCCATTTTTCTTCGGGCGAAAAATGGAACTGTGGCCGGTGTTGTTCTTGATACATATTTTCTTCCATCCTGGTTTCAGCAGAATTCACTTCCTTTGAATTACAGGAAAGGAAAAGAATAGACAGCAAAATTCCTATGGCCGATAATGACCAATTTAAGTATTTGTTGGAAATGACAGAAGGGTTATTTTGAATCATCCATTAATCGTTTTTGCAATTTTTCAAGGGGTACACCTTTGGTTTCCGGCATAACCGTCAAAACCCAAATCAATTGAATCATCATCATGAATGCATAAAATGTAAATATCTGATGAGGTGCAAAATTGGCCAAAACTACCGGAGAGACAAGAGTGATAAGTGCTGCAAAAACCCAGTGAGTCCCTGCCCCAAAAGACATTCCTTGTGCTCGCACTTTGTTTGGAAAAATCTCGGATATAAACACCCATATCACTGCCCCCTGACCAATGGCATGCGCAGCAACAAAAGCGCTTAAAAAGCCAACAAGGACGTACATGGAAGCATTTGTGTAAAATGCCCAGGCAATACCTAAAATAGTGATTATATAACCAATTGAACCAATAGTCAATAATTTTCTCCTACCCATTTTATCGATTAAATAAATTCCGATCAGCGTGAATACTAAATTCACTATTCCCATTGGTGTAGCCGCTAATAATTTTAAAGTCTCTCCAATATTTGGAGATTCTTTAAGTATCCTTGGCCCGTAATACAAGACAAAATTTATGCCTGATAACTGATTGAAAAAGGCAATGAGAAAAGCCAATTGCAGAGGCTTCTTATACTTTCCGCTAAAAAATGGTTCTTTTACTTTGGTAACCACGGAGGATTTTATCCGTTTTATTTTTTCCAAGACATCAGCTGAAGGATCCAATATTTTGATGAGCTCACCGGCTTTATTATCGTCATTCTTTCTTAGAATAAGCCAGCGTGGGCTATTGGGAACTCCCAACACCATTAAGGAGTATATTGCAGCCGGAATAGCTTCTACGCCTAACATCCAGCGCCAAGAATTTTCACCGACATATTGGTCGATCAGATAATTGGAAATGAAGGCTAAGAGAATTCCAAAGACTATATTAAACTGATATGCGGCAACGAGTTTACCCCGATCTTTTGCCGGAGCAATTTCCGAGATATAAATTGGCGCAGCAACTGAGGAAGCCCCTACTCCAAGTCCTCCGATAAATCTAAAAAAAGAGAAAAGGTACGGATCTGGTGCCATACTGGACCCAAGAGCAGAAACAAGATATAAAATACCTATCCAGAACAACGTTTTTTTACGACCAAAAATCTCACAGGGAATACCTCCGAAAATTGCACCGATCACTGTTCCCCAAAGGGCCATCGACATAATGAAAAACCCATGGAACCATTTCCCGGTATTCCATAGCTTCTGGATGGCTTCATCCGCTCCCGAAATAACAATGGTGTCAAATCCAAACAGGAAACCGGCAAGCGCAACAGTAATAGTCCAATAGGTAAGTCTTCTACTCATAATAGCAATGGTTATTCGTTTTAAACTCTGGCTTTTTGGATAAATTGGTATATTTTATCCTCTTCTAAAAAAGGAGTTGCCCCTCTTTGTGTTGCCAGAAACGCTCCCATTCCGGAAGCAAATTCCAAACAGCTTTCAACACTGTGGCCTTTCATCATTTTGGAAACATAACCGGCGAGGAATGCATCCCCGCAACCAACTGTATCCAAAACTTCTATTTCAAATTGATATGCACTGTGGTGAATCTTGTCTACTTCATCCAGGACAGAAGCTCCTTCCTTGCCTCTGGTTATTATTAAAGACTTAAGTCCATACTGACTTTTCACCAGTTCCATTTTGGATGCTATTGTTGTCAAATCCTGATGCCAGGAAGCAATGATATCGAGTTCTTCATCATTCATTTTTACGATATCAGAAAGCTTTAATAAATCTTCTAAAGTGGTTCGGGTATAATGAGGTTCCCGAAGGTTAATGTCAAAAATTTTCACTCCGGTATTTTCAAGGAGATTCAATAGCATGTTTCTGGTAGCCTCATTTCTGGAGGCCAGGCTTCCGTAAATAAAGACATCTGCATCAGCAACCTCTTTTTCGATCTCTTCATTGGTTTCCAGGAAATCGTAGGCAACCGGATCTATTATCTCATAAGAAGGTATTCCTTTATCGTCCAATTCTACTTTTACGGTGCCGGTAGGATGAGCAGGATCAATTTGAATGAAGTCCCTTGGAATCATTTTATCTTCCAAAAAACGGAGTAATTCCTTCCCTAACGGGTCATTCCCGACTCTACTGATCATTTTACAATCCCAACCGAATTGGTTTAAATGAAATGCTACATTCATTGGAGCTCCGCCGGCAACCTTACCGGTAGGCAGCATATCCCATAAAACCTCTCCAAAGCAGATTACTTTTTTCATGAAATCCTATATTTTGAGTCTTTATGTTATTTCAACCATTTTTTCAAATCAACATCAGCTGCAGTCTCCACAATCAGATCAGGACTATAGGCAAATTCGCCTATGTTTTCTTTTTTTGTTACTCCTGAAAGGGTAAGAATAGTTCTGTAGCCCATTTGGATGCCGCCTAAAATGTCTGTTGTCATAGTATCGCCAATCATTGTCGTTTCTTCAGTGGTCAGCCCCAATTTTTTCCTGGCAACGCGCATCATCACAGGACTTGGTTTTCCAACTGAAAAAGCCTGAATGCCTGTAGCCTCCTCCAGCATGGATATGACGGCTTTAATTCCAAGGTTGTTCCATCCTATTTTTTTAGGGGAAGGATCGAGGTTGGTAGCGACCAGCTTTGCTCCGTCAAGAATCATATCCACAGCATTGTTGACCATTTCCAAAGTGAAGTTCCTCCCCTCTCCCACTACTACAAAGTCCGGGTCCTGGGTAACCAGTGAATATCCATGTTCGTGTAAACTGGTAATGAGGCCGCCTTCACCAAGTACATAAGCCGTTCCGTTGGGTTTTTGTCGTTCCAGAAACCATCCTGTGGCCATGGCGCTGGTGAAAACGTTTTTTTCTTCCGCTTCAATTCCTAATCCCTCAAGTTTATTGATGACGTCACGTGGAGTGCGCTGACTGTTATTGGTAAGAAATAAAAAAGGGATCTTCATTTTGGTAAGATTCTCAATAAACTCATCTGCTCCGGGGATGAGGTCGTTTCCACTGTAAATGACACCATCCATGTCAATAAGAAATCCTTTTGCCATTGTGCAATTTTTTTTAGTAATAAAAATGGTAATATTTCAGATGATACTCAAGAAGGAAAAATCAAGCAAATGCTTCTACCAATAATAATGGTGAAAATTAAAAAAATATTCAGGTAAATAGGCAATGAATTGATAATTAAGCGCTCAAAAATTTCCTTTTTCACGACCTCTAAATTCCAAAGGAATAAAAAAAAGGAACCCAGAGTATTTTCCAGATTCCTTTTTTAATTCAATGGATTTCAATCAATTGTCTAACAATCAACTTATTACAAAGAAATATTAGAAGTCTATCACATTTTGTCCCTTCAATAAATCTTCAAAAGTTTCCCGTTCACGGATCAAATAAGCATTGCCTTCATGTACTAATACCTCTGCTGGTCTGCGTCTTGAATTGTAATTGGAAGCCATGGAAAAACAATACGCTCCGGCATTTTTAAAGCCAAGAATATCCCCTTCCTGAATAGTTGCTATCCTGCGATTCACGCCAAAAGTATCCGTTTCACAAATATATCCGACTACTGTATAGAATCTCGGCTTACCTTCCGGATTAGAAACGTTGATGATCTCATGATGAGCTTCATAAAACATTGGACGAATCAGGTGATTGAGCCCTGTGTTCAAACCGGCAAAAACAGTGGAAAGCGTTTGTTTGATAACATTTACCGTCGCCAGGAAATATCCGGATTCACTGACGAGATATTTGCCCGGTTCGAAAATCAAAGCCATATCCCGGCCACTTTCATTACAAAATTCATTGAATCTTTCAGAAATTCTGGCACCGATCTCTTTGATATCCGTACTGATATCTCCTTCTTTGTATTTCACTTTGAACCCACTTCCAAAATCCAGGAACCTCACATCTTCAAATTCGGAAGCTACATTAAAAAGGATTTCAGCCCCTCTCAGGAACACCTCGGGATCCAATATGTCAGACCCGGTATGCATGTGTAATCCGATAATTTTGGTTCCGGTATTTTTAATTACCCGCTTTACATGAGGCATCTGGTGAAAAGAAATACCAAACTTGGAATCGATATGACCAACAGATGTTTTGTGGTCATAGCCAGCCATGATATGAGGATTGATCCGTATGCAAACCGGAACCTCAGGATGAACCTGACCGAATAGCTCCAAAATGGAAATGTTATCAATAGTAATGGACACACCGAGTTTTACGGCTTCTTCAAACTCCTCCATACCCACACCATTGGGCGTAAAAAATATCTTCTCGGGTGCAAAACCGGCTTTTAGGCCCAATTTGACCTCTTCAATAGAAACCGTATCCAAACCACTACCCCATTTTTCAAACAATTTCAATACACTAATATTGGTCAATGCTTTACAGGCATAGTTGATCCTCAGTTCAGGAACATCAAATGCTTCCTGGAATGCATCGAATTTCTGTTTCATTACAGCACTGTCATAAACATAAAGGGGACTCCCAAATTGTTCGACAAGTGCGAGTGGATCTACGCCTCCACTCAGCTGATAGCGGTTGTTGATGATTTTCATTGTTTAAAAAATTTGAGGCGCAAAGATATGTTACACACCAAAATATTCCAAAGCAGCATCTTGTTTACATAATAAAGCTATTGAAATTCAATTCGATTATAAATCGTAAATTGGACAAAATTTGAAAAACTACTGATTTGACTGAGCAACAACTCATAGCAGCCGTCAAAAAAGGCCAAAGAAAAGCGCAGAAACTGCTTTATGACCGTTATTCACCGCAAATGTTTGGCGTAGCTAAAAGGTATGTCAAAATCACGGAGGATGCAGAAGACGTATTGATATCCGCCTTTTTCAAAGCTATGACTAATATTGCCCAGTTTAGCGGAAAAGGCAGCTTCGAAGGTTGGATTCGCAGAATTGTAGTTAATGAATCTTTGATGCTTCTGCGTAAACGTCATAATTTCAATTTAACAGTTGAGTCTGAAAATTTTGATGTACAAACAGACATGACGGTTGAAGAAGACCTGGCGGCACAGGACCTCCTGCGTTACCTGGAGGAATTGCCACATGGTTACAGAACGGTCTTTAACCTTTATGTTCTTGAAGGATATAAACATCGGGAAATTGCGGAGCATTTGGGAATAAGCATCAATACATCAAAATCTCAATTAATCCTGGCCAAAAAACGGTTAAAAGATATCCTTGAAAAAGCTAATTACCAACGGTTTGGTTAGATTAACCAACCCATTCAAAGGATATAAAACAACTTCAAACAACAAACACAGCGAGTGATAAAACAATAAATATTGAAATGAAAAAAACCGATATAGAAAAATTGTATAGAGCCAATCAACATAAGTTTTCGGAGCGTCCTTCAGCTGATACCTGGAACAGGCTGGAAAGGCGACTGGATCAGCATTATGGCAGAAGGCGACACAATCGCAGGATGAACAAACAATATCCCATAGCGATGGTCGCTGCCTTATTGGTTTTAGTCATAATGATCGGAACTATTACTATTTTGTTAGACAACAAACAAAATAGCTCTCTGAACGGTCCCCAGGCATCCATTGAATTTGAGGAAATTCAAAATGAAGAAGTTAAGGCAGTTCAGGAAGTCATTGAATTTACCAGACAGCATCAGGAGCGGTTGGCCAAGCCTATATCCGAAGGTGATGCCGGCAAAGATTTTCAGGTTCAGGAAAACCAATAGATTAATCATTTACCATTACAATATTTAAGCTTATGAAAACATTTTTATCACTTATTGTCTGCCTGATGTTTGGCAGCATGCTTTCCGCTCAAATCGACAGCGAAGTTCCTCCACCTCCACCTCCGCCAAAACCTGCTCCTGGATTATATCAGGAAACATTTGTGGTAGTTGAACAAATGCCCAGATTCCCGGGATGTGAGGATATGGAAGGAACTGATAAAGAAAAACAAAAATGTGCTGATGAAAAACTGATCCAGTATGTGGCCGAAAACGTAAAGTATCCGGCAGAAGCCAAAAAAGCCGGAATAGAGGGTCGTTGTTTTATCAAATTTATTGTGGAGAAAGATGGCACCATTAGCCACGTTGATCTCAAAAGAGATATTGGAGGCGGTTGTGGCCAGGAGGCAGTTCGGGTAGTAGAATCCATGAACGAAAATGGAATTGTCTGGACACCAGGCAAACAAAGAGGCAAAAAAGTAAGGGTTCAATATGTGTTACCCGTCCAATTCAAATTGGGTCCCAAAAAACAATAGTCGTAAAACTTCTTAAAAAAGATTATTCCCGGAATGCGTGTCTTTGCGTTTCGGGAATTTTTTTTGACAAAAATTTGATTTCCAAAAATAAGATTGTCAACAAGCTGTAACCGGCAACTTTACTTACCTTAGCGCGGAACACCAATATTAAACATATCATGTCCAGAATCTTTCTGACCGCCTTGGTCTCCATATTTGTTTTTTCTATTGCTTTCGCTCAGGAAAAAGTAGCGGATCAAATTAAAGAAAATTATACCAAGAAGGAATATCAAATCACCATGCGTGATGGGGTTAAGCTATTCACAACGGTTTATTCTCCAAAAGATACCAGCCAAACCTACCCAATTCTGATGATTCGGACACCTTATAGTTGTCGTCCATATGGAGAAGATAAATATCCTTCAAAATTAGGACCGAGCAAATTTCTGATGCAGGATGGATATATTTTTGTTTACCAGGATGTACGCGGACGATGGATGTCAGAGGGTTTGTACGACAATATGCGTCCGATCGTTCCTGATAAAAAATCTGAGAAAGATATTGATGAAAGTTCGGATACTTACGATACTATCGATTGGTTACTAAAAAATGTTAAAAACCACAATGGCAAGGTAGGACAATGGGGTATCTCCTACCCTGGCTTTTATGCCACCACCGGAGCAATTGATGCTCATCCTGCTTTAAAGGCTTCTTCTCCACAGGCCACCATCGGGGATTTTTATTTTGATGACTTTCATCATAATGGTGCCTATACATTGGGTTATTGGATTATTACGGATTTGTTTGGTATTCAGAAAGAGGCTCCCACAACGGAATCATGGTATGATTTCCATAATCCGGGCACACCTGATTTTTATGATTATTTCCTGGATGTTGGTCCTTTAAAGAACCTTGATAAATACATGGAGGACAATTTCTTCTGGCAGCAGATTCGCAATCATCCGGATTATGATGAATTCTGGCAAAAAAGAGGCGTTATCCAACATTTGAATAATATCAAACCTGCGATGATGATCGTCGGAGGTTGGTTTGATGCGGAAGATTTATATGGTCCTCTTAACACCTATAAAGCGATTGAAGAAAACAATCCGGACACCTACAATACCATCGTCATGGGGCCATGGAGTCATGGTGACTGGGGCCGCAGAAGCGGCCGTCAGGCTGTGGGAAATGTTTTCTTTGGTGAAGGTATCAATGAATTTTACAGGGAGCATATTGAAAGAAATTTCTTCAACTATTTCCTTAAAGATGATTTCAAAGGAACCAATAAATTACCAGAAGCCTATATGTTTGATACCGGTAAAAAGCATTGGTCAACCTTTGAAACCTGGCCGCCAAAAACGGCAAAAAAGGTTACCTGGTATTTAAAGGATGATGAAAAGTTATCGCAAACACCGCCGAAAAAAACGGACGAAGAGTTCACAGATTTCATAAGTGATCCTTCCAGACCAGTTCCCTATGCAATGGATATCAAGCCGGTCTATATTCCCAGAAAATATATGTCGGATGATCAAAGGTTTGCTTCCAGGCGACCGGATGTGCTTGTATTTGAAACCGGACCTCTTGAAGAAGAAGTGACATTGGCTGGAGATATTCTTGCCCAATTAAAAGTCTCTACTACAGGTACTGCCGCGGACTGGATTGTCAAGGTTATTGACGTCTATCCCGGCGATCATGAAGATTATGAGGAAACCCAGGATCATATAAAGATGGGCGGATATCAGCAATTGGTAAGAGGTGAAGTGCTTCGGGGAAGATATCGAAACAGTTTTGAAAAGCCTGAACCCTTTAAGCCGGGAAAAATTACAGATGTAGACATAAAGCTACAAGATGTCTATCACACCTTTAAAAAGGGACATAAGATCATGGTACATGTACAAAGTTCATGGTTTCCTTATATTGACAGGAATCCTCAGACTTATGTGCCCAATATCTTTGATGCGGATGAGGAGGATTTTCAACGGCAGACGCATAAATTGTATCATTCTTCGAGAGATGCTAGTAGTTTAGTGGTAAAGATGTTAAAGTAAAACTTTGAATAAAGTATTTTAAGTGATTGTTTTTCAATAACTTAAAAACTACCACCAACCAATTAACTTCCACCATATCAAACCTACTCCAAGCCAGATGACCAGATGAAATAAAGAGATCAGAAAACCAACACTGAACCATTGTCCGGGTTTAACATATTTATACCCAAAATAGATGATCACCGGGCCAGACGAATAATTGGTTAGGCAGGCGCACAGATCTGAGAAATATGCGAGGATGGCAATACTGATCAATGGTGGTACTCCCGATTTGAGGGCGATCGTCATAAACGCCAATACCATGGCAGATATATGAGCCGTAAGCATGGAAAAGCCATACATGGAATAAAAGTAGATCAATCCAAGACCAATCATGATTCCAATCCCGGTTAAACTGGTCATTTGAATCACCTCGTAACTTCCATCTGCAAACCAGTCGATAAAACCTACCTTCTTGAGCCCATTGGCCATGGCCAAAAGTCCTCCCAACCAAATTAGTGTATCCCAGGCACCTTTATTTTCGATGATATGATCCCATGAAAGGGTTCTGGTTAATAACAGGACACAAACCCCGATAAGTGCTACTGTAGTTGTTCCCTGGCCATGCAATCCTTTTGTGGTCCACAGCAATATCAGCATGGCAAATACGCCAGCCATAGCTTTCTCCTGAAAGCTCATGGGGCCCATTTTATGCAATTCTTTTCTCGCAAGATCTCTGGCAAGACTAGTATCCTGTAATTTCGGCCTTACCAGGATTTTCAGGAGCCACGGGAGCAGTAAAAGGCCTGTTAGTCCGGGAACTAATGCGCCCCATGCCCATTTAGTCCAGGTAAAATCGATACCAAAGACTGTCCTGGCAGCACCGGCCACCAATGGATTTGCAGCCATTCCTGTTAAAAACATCGCAGCAGTGATCAGGTTGGCATGAGTGCCCATAAGCATTAAATACTTACCTGCATCCTCTGGTTTTTCATCAGGGTGAGAACCTAAAGCTTCGGATAATGCTCTGACAATCGGAGATAAAATACCTCCTCCCCTTGCTGTATTGGAAGGTACGACCGGACCAAGCATCAATTCTGCTCCGGCAATGGCATATCCCAGCCCCACCATGGTTTTTCCAATTTTATGCACGAGAGTCAAACCAATGCGTTTTCCCAGACCTGTTTCTTTTACACCACCTGCTATCAAAAAAGCTGCAACGACCAGCCAAACGGTACTGTCACCATACCCCAGGAGCGTTTCTTTCAAAGGTGCTACCCCGGTTACCGTAAGCACCAGTATACCAAGCAACACCACTAAGCCCATTGGCAGGGCAGTCATCATAAAACCAATGATAACCGTTATGAAAATGGAGAAATAATGCCAGGCCTGGACGGTAAGTCCGTCAGGAACCGGAAAGAACCAAAGCACAATTCCAATGAAGAGGCATGCTAGAAGCCTGATTTGTGGGTGTTTCATTTTTTATTACGCTAGTAGGAGTGCGAAAAATAAAAAAATATCTCTTCCCAAAATGAAATGAGAAGAGATATTCGAAATTATTATTTCCTTTTAAGGACAAAATTGTTGGCCTCACTTATTTGCATGATAGCTTATTCACGACAGATAATAAAGCCTTTTCGGATAAACCGAAAGCTATTTTCTTGAATAAAGGATGCTATCCGAAGATGTCCCTTAGCCCATTGACCATTATGATTATTGAAAACACGAAAGCCGCAATCATTATGATGTTTGTTCCCAAACGTCCTGAAGGTAAAGCGGCATTTTTGCGATTCCATAAAACAAGAAAACTAACCACTACAAGCGGCAGTGCAAAAACATTGAAAACCTGACTGAATATTTGTCCCTGAATTGGGTTGAAACCCAGAACAGGAACTGTCAGAGCAAGAATGCTCGCTACTCCAGTGATTATCTTAAAACGAATTGAAGTTATATCCAGTTTTCCGGAATTATAATCCCCAAGCATTAATGGAACAATCATTAAACACGGGAAGATAGAGGAAAGCCCCGCACTCAATGTTCCTGCAAAAAATATGCTAACAGCAAATTTCCCGACAGATGGTTCCAAAGCTCCGGACATATCCAGCACATGGGTAATTTCACTTCCTTTGCCATGTAGACTACCACTTGCTACGGCCATTATTGAGCCACTTATGGTGAATATCAAAAGTGCGGCAATTATTGAATCATTTTTTTGTACTTTTAAGTCTTTTCTGGTCCAGCCTTTACCCTGGATAAAAAGCGGTCGAGACAAAAACGTGGCGGCAGCCATGGTGGTACCGACGAATGCCGCTATTAAAATACCCGCACCTTCAACTTCAGGAATTTCAGGAATCAATCCCTGGATTATTTGGGAAGGCAGAGGAAATACAAAAAAGAGTGTGAAAATAAATGACAACCCCATCATGGAAACAAAAAGTACCAGAACCTTTTCGAAAATAGAGTAGTTTCCCTTGATTAAAAGGAAATAAAAAATTCCAATGATCATTACGGCTAATCCTAAAACTACCCAATACTTATAACCCTCAAGTCCGGGGAAATTGATCACCAGAATTTCAAAAATGACATTAGATGTAATTCCTAAAATCCCTATTAACGAATTCCACTGGCCAATTCCCACTGCAATAATAATAGCTATGGCTATTATTTTACCAAATGGCAAATGATTCCTGACAGCAAATAAAGCTGTTTCGCCGGTTTTCAGGTAATACGTACCAGACACATAAATAAGTACCCCGGAAAAGAGACAACTAAAAAACAGCACCCAGAGTAGGTCCATTCCAAAATCGTTTCCTGCAACAATCATCGCGGTGACACTACCCGTGCCAATAGTATAACCAATGGCAAATATACCTGGGCCGAAGGATAACAGGAACTTTAATATTTTATTCATATTATTAATTTTGAACATTACATTTTTCGAAGCCCCTTTATAGATTTTTCATTTCTTTTGGATAAACCCATCAGCTTTGGATATCTAATACCCACAGTTCCCCGGGCTCCAAAATTTTAGATATCTTCCGGCTATTCCCCTTTGGAATTATGCTGATTTTTTGGTTTATGGTTCCAATTGAATAAATGAATAATTGGTTATCATTTATTTTTATAAACAAATCCCCTTTTTCAGGTAATTCTAACCTGAGTTTTTCAGTTTTAAATGCTTTTACATTAAATAAATAAGCCTGATTATCAGAACTTAAAGAAATGGGATTGTCGCCCTCTACTCCCCATTCTGGATTGTTTACTTCCCAATCACTAATTCTTATCTTTTCTGCTGTTTCATTTAACCGGTTGTTATAACCTTTATACGGGTAAATGATGGTAATAAAACAAAAGTCCTTCAGTTTAGACTTGCAGACCACACTCCAGGTTTTACCCCGTGCACCGGAATTCGCAACAGAATCGGCCTGAATGAGTTGAAAGATATCATGACCGCAGGCATCAGAGGTGGTGGCTCTCAATAAATTGGGGCCGCTTTCGGTAGTATAGTGGCCTTGCCAAACCTGTTTGTAATCATGTTCATCCTCAGACTTGAAGTCATCTTTTACGATCCAAAAATCATCTTTCACAAAGATTACTTGTCTTGTATATTCCACCCCCACATTTTTAAATCCATTATGGCGACCAGCGAAGAAGTCAAAATTGTTATGAACTTCCCAGGCAATCACTTCCGGTTTTGGTAACGCACGAAACTTACCAAATCCACTTCCGCCTTTATTGGAAGTCCATAGTTTACCTTGTAATTCATCATCTACCAGGGCAACATTTTTTACCATTGAATTCTTGAAAAGATCATAATCTTTGAGCGAGTATCGAACCTGATAATTCGGAAGGATGGGGTAACCATTGGCCATGGCCTGAATGCCTAACATGTCCCCATGCTGGTGATCAGGCTTATCGGTATCCAGACCAGCGGAGATAATCATCATCTTATCGTTTGGTTTCCAACCTTCCCGCATGATATAGTAGTGTGTATCCGAAAAAGCAAGCGAACCGTAAGACGGCCTTTTTCGTTTTATGTTTTTGAGCATCTTAACCTGCTCGTTGCTCAAAAACCAATAAATCCTTTCATCAACTTTTTCTGATGCAAAGTACCCGAATTCCGGATCTTCGAAAAGTAAATAACCCAAGGTCATAGCACCTGAAATGTCATTTTTCTCGGCCCATGGAATATTGGTATCGTCTTGTAGAACAGGTGAAGAACCATCTGGGTATGCAATCTTAACCAAAGTTGTGAATAAACCTTTGAGTTTTTCCTCCCACTCCTTATTTACTTCTATTAAATTCAACTTTGCTAGTTGGAATACATAGAAGTAATTATTAATGTCGCTCATATGGTAATGCACTGAACGCTCAAACTGAAAGCCATCATCATTTATTTCCTTATCCAAATGTTCACCCAACCGAAGCATAGCTCGCTCGTACCAGGCGTCTGTACCTTTAAAGTCCTGGAAAAGAATTGAGAGCATTGCCAGTGCCGAGACTCCCCTCGTCTGGTGGTTCCCCGAAATATATTTATCGTTTCTTTCATAAAGATGTTGACCATGTTGTAATAGTGTAGCTATTGTAACCAGCTGATCTCTATCCGAATATTCGGCTTCGTTCAAAAACATATTGTGAATCCATAACCAATTCAGAATTCTATAACCAGATCTAAACGCTTCATATACACCATTTCCATCCTCAATTTTTTCATATTTTCCTGCGTGAAGTGCGTCATTTAGTGACTGCAATTGTCGTTCAAAATACTGGATAAACTCTGGGTCTTTGTCACCAGTAAAATAAAAGAAGGCTATATCTACCATTTTATGTTGACGGGCTAAATGCCTTAGCGCATAAGCGTTAACCGGTTGTCCATTCAGGTAATTAAATGGAAGCACCCATTGGGTAGAATCAGCATATTTGCTCAAATGATCCAAGGCTCTCTTTTTATGACTTTTCTGATTACCAAAGGTGTTGTTGTAGTGAGACAGCCGATCAAAGAATGTTCGGTAATTATAATAATACCTTTCGGAGAATTTATGCCGAAAATACGCTGCAAGGTCACTTTCGGAAACATCACTTTCTCCCCAAACCTGCTCTTTAACACCATCTTTAAGTAATCCGACCAATTCCACATTTGTCACTGCACGATCAGCAGTAATGGTCTGAGTAAAAGTCAAATTTGAGCATGAAACAAAAAGGATGAATATGAAATATCTCATGATGATTATATTAATTTAAATTTGAGATTGCGCTTAAGCTTCTTTCCATAATTGATGAACAATGTCCAGGTCTTTTTTCATAGCATCAAAAACAACCTTTTTGTCAATGGTTATTTCGTATCGGCCTTTTTCAGCACCTCCTAACGGGTATTCTAAGTGTAAGGAGGCAGGAGGTTGTAAACCATAATTTTTCAGAAGCTTGAAATAACTTTTGAAATCCACCATTCCTTCTCCAATCGGAACATTGATGATTTGCCATTTTCCATTTATCTTGCCCCATTTGAAATCTTTAAGGACAATTGTTTTAATTTGATCCTTTAGAAGTTTAATCCCGTTTGGCCATGATCGACCACCCTCTGCCACCGCATGTCTGATGTCATACTGCACACCGAAAAACTCAGGATCAGCGGTTTCCAAAATTCTTTTCACTTCCCACATTGAGGCTCCGATTTTGGTTCCAGAGTGATTTTGATAACAACCTATGATGTCATGCTTTTTGTTCTTATCACCTAACTGCCGGACTTTTTCCTGATAATAATCCAGTGATTCTTCAAGGGAACGATCGTCTTTGAAATTGAACCAGTTGCTTCTGTAATATTTAATCCCTACTACAGAAGCGGTCGCAATAGTATCCAAATCCAAAGGATCCGCCACGTCAGAAATTGCTGTTGTAATCATCTCACATTTACTTCCTGATTGTTTTATATCACGAATGGCTAAAGGCAAATCAGATTTTACCTTTTCCGGTAAAACATGCCCTTTGGGTCTGACGGTTAGATCAATCCCGTCAAACCCTAATTCCATAGAAATTTGGGCAGCTTCCTTTAAATCTAAAAACTGTAAATGCTTGGAAAATATATGGACTTTCAGGGATCCCTTTGATAGCTCTGGATTAAAGGCGTTAATTGAAAATGGTGCAAAAGAAGCTCCAATGGTTGCAACTCCCGCTTTTTTAATGAATTTTCTTCTGGAAATTCTCATCGTTTTATACCTTGATTTGTTTACAACTAAGACCTAAACTAAATTTCCATGATTCAGCAAAATTTGCCGATTGCAGCCGATTGATGGGATATAAGACATACACTAAAGCTTTTCAAAAGCCTTCCTCCCCCTATCTTTTCAGTACTTTCCAGGTTTTTGAAAAGAACTCTTTCTCAATTTTCAAAAAATACAGGCCAGAGCTTTCCGGTAGTTGTAATACCATTTTTTTACTGTTGATTCGGACTTTTTGTTGGATTTTACCGGTACTATCCAATAATGTTAAAGTCCCATTGACAAGTTCATCATTTCCCATATCAATGGTAATAAAAGAGTCTGAAGGATTTGAGTAGATAATAACCTCCTGAGAAAAATCATTCTCACTAGAAATTCCCACACTACTATCCTCCAGGTAGAGCTCATCAAAATAAACCGTGGCCTCACCATCGTCTTGAAGATATACACCGGCTTTCCAATAACTGGGATAAGTCCAATAAGGAACATCTTTATTGACCTTTTCCACACCATTTATATTAATAATCAAATGTCCTTCTTCTAAAATTACATCCCAGTCGAAATAGTCTGTTGGGGCCAATCCCAAATCAACGTGAGTAGTATTAGCTCCACTTTCATCAATCTTAATGGCCGCCCACAAGTGGTTAACTGGAGGCTTGACAAGATGTTTATAAATTCTCAGGAGGGGTTTGTTTGGTCCATTTCCTGCATTGGCATCATCATGAATCTGTACCACCGTTACCTGATCGCATGTTTGCTCTACAAATTTTAATCTCCCATGGAATGAACGATTTCCTTCAGAAATGATCCAGTTGGTCAGGTGCCTCAATTCTGTACGCATACTTTCCCCTGATTGATTGAATGCCACTTTATCATTTTCAGCTACGTAGAACCAGTCGGAAGTGTAACCATTCATAAGATCAGATGATGTTGCTATGGTAGCGCTTGTTGGAGCTTGTAATTTCGATCCTCCCATGAACGCCTGAAATCTGGGGATTTCGTAGGGAGCATTATATTGTGTCGATGAAGAGTTCACAATTTTAACCATCTGATCAGGTACAGTTATTTTCCAGTCCGAGAGATGAAAACTTCCAACTAATGACAAATTGGAACCCTGTGCGGAAATTCCAAAAACAATTGTCAGCCGTAACACAGCAATTACCATCATACGATATAAGAAGGTTTTTTCCATGGGTGTTTTGATTAAACTAAAAATTAATCATGGGCTTTAATAAAGAATTTCAAGTTTTTGCTGGTCTTCTACCTTTATCTGCCCGGATTGAATAAGAGTATTGTCACTATGATGATTATTCTTCGCACCCCATAATAAGGCAACAAATTTCACCTGATTGTTTTGAAAAATATTGCCCGAGATTTGTACGTTAATAATGCCTCTTGTTTTGATTAAAACTCCACTGTCTTCTTCCTTACCACATCCAGAAATGGTATTATTGGTCAGTGTTAAAAATCCACCAATGGTTGATTCATCATACCCGCCCCGGTAAAAATTAATCACATTGCGCTGTACATTGATGAACTTACAATGGTCAAAGCTAACCATCTCGGCGTTGTAGTCCCCTCTTTCGTCTGCAGCCAGTATTATGCCATTTTCGCAGTTTTGGATAGTGGAATTACTGACAGTGATGGAATCAGCAAAAGATCCCTTGGTAGCCTTTAAAACATAATTAAAATCCTCAATCACACAATTGTCAATGAATACGTTGTATGCGGAAGACATATTCTCTTCCAGAGTTGCAAATGCCAACTGATTATTTTGGCCTTTTATAAAAACATTCTCCAGGTAAATGATACCCTTCGGATTCATCTCAAAGAAAGGCGTGTCTTTCTCTCCGGTGTACACCAGTTGTGCCTTGTTTTTACCAGTGGAACGAATAGTGATTTTCTTATCAATTTTTAGTGAAGCACTAATGGTGTAAACCTCATCATTTAACTCAATAATATCACCAGGATTGGCCTGATCAATAATACCTGCCAGTTCACCTTCTGCCGATGAAACGATAAAGAGGTTGGATTCATTTGTTACCTTATCAGCTGAAAACCATTCTGGTCCGTATTGTTTTTTATCAATCTCAAAATTTTCAGCGGCTGCCAGTTGGCTAATAGCTCCAACCATATTTGCTTTTTCTCTTGAGACACCAAAGATATCCTGCTGGATTCTCCCGAAATCATATCCATTATAAACATCATCCAGGAGTTCGTTTTGCATATTTCCCGGAGCAAACAACCATTCATTGACCTGCTTCATTTTTATCTTCTCGTTTCGGAGTGCTCCATATTCTGTAAATTCAATACCGTTATTGTCAATGACATTATTCTTAAATAGTATACCGTCAATATTATCATGATTGACTACTGACAATTCATCTGCTTCGTTATTATAGATTAGGTTGTTGGCAATGGTTGTGCGAATAGGAGACGCGGAGCGAATCTCACTTGCCGGTAGCACATCTGCACTTTTCTTGTTCTGTCCTACACCTATTTGCCAGGGAGATTTGCAATCCACCCATGTATTATAGGCAACTACCACGTCTGTAACCTGCTTATACCTGTTTAAGCTCGATTTTGGGATTCCGTTCATGATGGCGAGGGGGCTTCTGAATTCTGCCCCTTTTATTTTATAAAAATAATTATTGGTAATCCAGTGACCGGTGTTCACCACCCTTATACCACCATAGAAATCAGACTCGTTTCCTCCTATAAAAATGTTAGCGTCAACAGTAGCATAATTAGAGTGCCGCAAAACCAGAGATCCTTCACATTTATAGAATATATTGTTCTTAAAAGTATTGTAATTTGTTTTATCCGAAATAATTTCAACCTCACCGTTGCAGGCCTCAAAGAAATTGTTCGAAACATTTACCTGCCCGGGCGTCATAGATGTTTCACTCCCGCCTGTTCGAATAGTTTCTGCCCTGGGACCACCTTTTCTGGGACGGGGCCCAAAATAGTTATATACGATCTGGTGATGATTGTTCGTATGCTCATTTCCATTATGATAAACCATCAACGTGGTACCATCATTGGCTTTTCCAGCTATATAACAATGATCCAGTTGATTGTGCTTGCCATAAAATTCAATCCATCGATCGTTTTCCCATCTGTTGGGTCGTGTAAAACCATCTATTACGCAGCTGGTCACCCGGCAATTAAAGGCCACACTGTCTGCTCCGATTTTATATCGAATTACTCCTTTGGCAGGTGTGTAACCATTTCGGAAGTACAGTCCGCTTACAATCAGGTTTTCTCCTCCTAAATGCAAAAACGACTGCCCTTCTATAAATACTTTTCCTGGATTTTCAGCGCGAAGTGTGATAGGGTCTTTCTTTGTTCCCTGCCCAAAAAATTTGATTTGGACATCTTTCCAAACACCGTCGGCCAAAACAATTTCGGTTCCGGGTCTTGCCTGACTAATGGCATTATTTAGCTCAACAATATCCTTAACTAAGGTTCTTTCCGTATTTGGATTATGACCACAGGACAATAGCAACAGAAAGTTAACCAATATCAGCAGAATATTTTTCATGGTAATGCTTTAATATTTATTCAAAAAACCAAAGTTTAATGGCCATAATAAAAATGGCCGCCAATAAGATTCGTTTAATCCAGACATCTCCTTTTTTAATGGAAAAGGCACTGCCAAGCCAGCCTCCAGTTGCACTGCCAATAGCTAAAATTAATCCTGCCTCCCAATCAATAACATCCTTAATAATAAATACAACTAATGCAGCCACTGTATAAACTAATGCAACAAGGACTTTTATGCTATTTGTTTTCACCAATGAAAACCTGTTAATTTTGATCAACGATAACATCATAATAAAACCAACGCCCGCATGCAGAAAACCACCATATATCCCTACAAAGAAAAATGCCACAAATCCCAACAATCTATATTTACCCTCAATTCGTTCTAATGGACTGGACTCAAATGAAGGATTTATCAGGATCAAAACGGCTACCACCAACATTACGATTGATAATATCCTGTTAAACAACTGTTCTGGAATGTCTACAGCCAATTGGGCACCGATAATAGCACCTCCCAGGGCTATTAAACTTAAATAAATGCCATATGACCCGGCAGACACTTTATTTTTTGTAAAATTAGAAACGGATACTATATTCTGTGCCAATAGGCCAACCCGGTTTGAAGCATTGGCTACGGTTGGAGGTATGCCTAAAAAAATCATTACCGGAAGTGTTATTAAGGATCCACCTCCTGCCACAACATTTATAAAACCTGCAACAGCTCCTGAAATAATGAGGATAATATATTCTGTAATGCTCATATGTTGGAGCAGTCCATTAATTATTTAGTTCAATGAAAAACCATTCAGGAGTTTTCACTCCTTATTTCTTTGATCAACTCAAGTGAATCACGAACTTTGATTTTTAAAATTCCGAATTCTTCGTTCTTTAAGATATCTTTTGAGATCATCTGTGAACCCATTCCAACACAAAACGCACCGGCCTTAAACCACTTCTCCAGGTTTTCACGATCAGGAGAAACGCCACCAGTAGGCATTATATTCGTCCATGGCTGGGGGCCCTTAATGGCTTTAATAAATCCCGGGCCATAAATTCCACCTGGGAACAGTTTTACAATTTCACATCCCAATTCCTCAGCTTTTGCGATCTCGGTAAGGCTGCCACAACCTGAAGACCATAAAACCTTTTTGCGGTTACAAACAATGGCTATATCTTGTCTAAAAACCGGCGTAACCACAAAATTAGCTCCTAATTGAAGGTAAAGACTCGCAGTCCCGCCATCAGTAACCGAGCCTACTCCTAAAATAAGATCAGGCAAATGTCTCTCTGCATATTTATTCAGTTCTCTGAAAACCTCATGTGCATAGTCACCTCTGTTTGTAAACTCCAGCAACCTGGCTCCACCTTCATATATCGATTTAAGTACCTTTTTTCCAATTTCAATATCAGGATGGTAAAAAAGAGGGACTAGTCCTGTTTCATGCATGGTTTTTGCAACATCAATTCTTGAAAATCTGGCCATTTTAATTTATTTTAATTAACGACTTACGCGCCCACTGGCATCACCTTGCATTAATTTTTCAACTTCATCTACCGTAACGAGATTGGCATCCCCGTAAATAGTGTGTTTAAGGCATGACGCTGCTACTGCAAAATTCAAGGCTCTTTGATCATCCTGTTCATAATTCAGCAAACCATATATCAGGCCTCCCATGAAACTATCTCCACCCCCTACTCTATCCACAATATGGGTAATCTGGTAGGTTGGAGCATGGAATAATTTTTGCCCATTGTAAAGGACTCCGGACCAGGAATTATGTGATGCACTAATGGATCCCCGCAATGTGATAATCACTTTTTTGCATCTTGGAAACTTCTGCATCAATTGCTGGCAAACAGAAATGTAGGCGGCAGCGTCAATAGTTTCCCCCTGGGTTACATCTACCCCCTCCGGATGAATGTCAAAATGCTTCTCAGCATCTTCTTCGTTCCCCAGAATCACATCACAACCAGCGACGAGTTCAGGCATAATCTCAGCTGGAGATTTACCATACTTCCATAAATTCTTTCGGTAGTTCAAGTCGGTTGAAACGGTAACCCCTAATTTATTAGCAGCCTGGATAGCTTCTAAACAAGCATCAGCAGCACCTTGTGAAATGGCAGGGGTAATTCCAGTCCAGTGAAACCATTGGGCATCCTTAAGTACTTCTTCCCAATCGATCATTCCTGGTTGAATTGTGGACATAGCTGAGTGAGCACGATCATAAACAACTTTACTACCTCTGCTCACCGCTCCAATCTCAAGGAAATATATACCTAATCTTTCTCCTCCACGGACTATATGATCTGTACCGACATTACGCTTTCTCATTTCCATCAAGGCACAATCACCGATATCATTGGCCGGCAATCTGGTAATAAAATCTACAGGAACACCATAATTAGCCAGGGAAACTGCAACATTGCTTTCTCCTCCACCATAAACCACATCAAAAGAACTCGTCTGAGAAAATCTACGCATACCCGGAGGAGTCAAACGCAACATGATCTCTCCAAACGTAACTACTTTTTTCATCTGTTTGAAAATTTAGTAAATTTTTAAAATGAAGTGATTGCCATTTCACAAGGCAATCACTTCGGTTTTCACAAACTATTATCATAAAAAAATCACATGTTTAAAGCAATTCGGGCTTATTTGCATGTTTCCAAAATCAAGTTTAGGAAAAAGCCAAACCTCCATTAATATCCAAATTGGCTCCTGTGATAAATGACGCCTGATCGGAGGCCAGATAGGCAACCAGGTCGGCAACCTCTTCGGCGCTGCCTTCTCTTCTCAAAGGGGTACCTGAGGCAACCTTTTTCCTAACTTCATCCTTGGTGAAGTCATCGTGAAACTTTGTACCAATCAGACCAGGGCAAACTGCATTGACCCTGATACCTTTAGGCCCAAGTTCTTTGGCCATAGCCCTGGTAAACGTAGTTATAGCACCTTTAGAAGAAGCATACAAAGAAGATCCGCCGCCGCCGCCATCTCTTGCTGCCAGGGAAGAAAGATTAATTATAGAGCTCCCTTCACTCATTAGAGGCTCAAAGGCCTGCATGACAAAAACTGTAGATTTGAAGTTTACATTCATTACCAAGTCATAAAAAGACTCTTCGAACTCCTGTAGTGTTTTTCTTGCAAAAAGACCACCTGCATTATTTACAAGAATGTCTACCTTATTTCCAAAAGCTTCCACAGTTTTAGCTTTTAGTATTTGAATATCATCAAGATTTGATACATCTGCTTTTACAGCGATAGCTTCACCTCCCAAAGATTTTATCTCATTCACGGTTTCCAATGCTCCGGATTCGGAGTTATAATAATTCACAACAACCTTTGCTCCACCTTTGGCCAGGATTATCGAAATCGCCCTACCTATGTCTCTGGCACCTCCGGTTACAACTGCTACTTTTCCAATAAGCTTATTCATTTTAGTTATACTTTTTCTGTTAGATACCTAATCCTTGACCTCCCGTTACCTGAATAGTCTCCGCAGTTAAAAAACCAGCACTTTCACTTGCCAGAAAAGAAACTACAGAAGCTACATCTTCAGGTTGTCCTAATCGACCCAACAGAATATTATTTTTCCAGGAAGCAAAAACTTCTGGTTTTGTGGATTTAATTTGCTGATGAAAATCCGTGTCGATTGTACCCGGGGAGACTGCATTGACGCGGATGCCGTATTCCGCTAAATCTTTGGCAAGGGCTCTGGTCAGTGTATGTACAGCGGCTTTTGAAGCTCCATAGACACCTGCACCCGGGCCTCCTGCATTCCAGCCTGCAATGGAGGTATAATTAATAATACTGGGATTATCTCCTTTCTTAAGATAAGGGATAGCTGCTCTGGTCACAAAAAAGGCAGAATCGAGATTCAAAGCCATCACGGACCTGTAAAACTCGGTCGTCATATCTTCAAATCTGGATCGACCTCCAAGACCACCTGCATTATTGACCAATACATCTATTTTGCCATACTTTTCTCCAATGGTCTTTATTTTTTTGTTGACCAATTCTTCATTAGTAACGTCGAAGCCGTAGTATTCGGCAGAAATGCCTTCCTGACGTAATTCCTCGACTCGTTCAGCTCCCTGTTCATCAGCAATACCATTTAGTATTACCGTAAATCCATCTTGTCCAAGTCTTTTGGCAACAGCAAATCCTATACCACCTGTAGCTCCTGTTATGATCGCTATTTTTCTCTTTTGATCCATAATTAATTTTGTTTGTAAGAGTTTATTATCGAAAGCAAAAGAAGTTCATTATGTGCTTTCTTTTTTTAATTTGATTTAATTGTTCAATGGTTTCAAAGGTTCAATTTTAGGGCACAAGACCCAAACACTGGCAAGTGCAATAACTCCTAATGCCGCACCAATGATAAAAGCTGGGGTATAATTTCCACCCATTGTCAGCCAGGGCACTAGGTAGGTCAATCCTGCTGCTGTCAATTTAGCTCCCATTCCCGCAAACCCTGCAAGTGTACCAACTGTTTTGCCGCCAAAGAAATCACTTGGCAACGTTTGGACATTCCCAATAGCAGTTTGAAAACCGAATAATATCACCGCCATCAAAAGTACCGCTGTTACCGGTCCTCCCGGATTTGACATGGCCAGCAAAGTCGGCAACATGACCACACAACCAAGTGTAATGACCAGTTTTCGGGTTCTGTCCACAGTCCAGCCTGCCTTAATACGGTTTTGTGCCAATAGCCCGCCAAACCAGGCACCCAGCATGGCTCCTACATAAGGCACCCACCCGTAAATACCTATCGTTTTTACATCCATACCATAGACTTCAGACAGGTAAATCGGAATCCAAAAGACAAACAACCACCATATAGGATCAATTGCTGCAGATGCAATGATGACACCCCAGCTTTGTTTCCGAGACAACATCTCACCCGTCGACGGATTGTAGCCTTCATCGAAGTCACCATCTTTGTTTTTATCCTGATTTTGCTGACCGGTCAAAATGTATTCGCGCTCTTCATCTGTTATCCAGGGGTGTGATTTTGGAGGTGACTTTACCAAAATCAGCCAGGGGATAAGCCATAATAAACCGGTAAGCCCAACCAGGATAAAGATCATTTTCCAACTAAACAAAATGGTCAGAAAGGCTATGAGTGGAATGGAAATAATACCTCCGATGGCAGCACCGGAGTTAAAAATTCCCTGAGCCAAGGCTCGTTCTTTTGTCGGGAACCATTCGGCATTTCCTTTCGTGGCTCCGGGCCAGTTTCCAGCTTCGGCAACACCCAATATGGAGCGAAATATCCCAAAGCTAAGTAATCCTTGTGCTACTGAATGGAGGGCTGTTGCAAAGGACCAGACACCAATGGACAATACAAAGCCTAACCGGGTGCCGATCCAATCAAAAATCCTTCCGAAAATGGCCTGTCCAAAAGCATAGGAGAAGACAAATATTGCAGAAATAATGGCATATATCTCCTTACGCTCATCTTCCGTATTATCTGGATAGAGGTCTACAGCAATTTCCGGCCAAAGCACACTAAGAGATTGACGGTCGATATAGTTGATAATGGTTGCAATAGCGATTAGGGCAATTACCCACCATCTTAATCCTTTTAATTTCATTTTGTTCTGTTTTATTTGAAATCCCTCAATTAATGGGCGGCCATTTAGTAATCCAAAAAGTCATCTCTTTTCGGACTAAATACATCAATCAGTTGCCCGGCCTTTAAACAAGTACAACCGTGCATGACCATTGGCGGAATATAATACGAATCGCCTCCTTTAATAATCTTTACCTGGTCACCGATTGTCATTTCAAATTCGCCGCTTTGCACATAAGTCACCTGCGAATGATGATGATTGTGCATAGCACCAACACCTCCCACTTTGAAATCGGCAACGACGAGCATGATTTTATCATCGAATCCGTGAATTTGTCGCCGTAAAAGCGGGTCAACTTGTTCCCATTCTTGTTCTTCTGCGAAAAAAAATTCTTTGCTGTGTTCTGGTACACTCATTTGTTTTAATTTTCAATTGTTATTAATTTTCAATTTCAGCTTTTAATGAAATCACCAAGTTTTTATTTTGAACTAAAAATTTTCTCCTATTGATCAGGAGCTGTACCCGCCCCAATCGTTGCCTCTCTAAACCAAACTTCAGTATAACTCCCATTTTCATATTGCTTTGTCAAATCTCCGTTATAAACTTCTGCCCCGGTACACCAAATCATATTCAATGCAGGGTCTTTGCCATTCGATTGATTATAAGCACCTTGTTTGAAATAATTCAATTCACCGGCATAGGCATTTTCCCGCTCCACGCCATCTTGACCGACTGGCACAAATAATTGCTTTGTCTGCTCAGGAATATCATCCTTTTTGGTGTATTGTGATTGTATCAGATTTTTAGTAAATGTTTTAGTTTCGTGACCTTCACTTGTAAACGTAAGATGCATAATACCCTCATAGACATTGATTTCATAGCTAAACTCCTCGCCTAACTCAATCCCATTTTCAGGTTCTTCAGGATAGTCAGACGAACCTGACCCAACGACAGACATATCGTAACCCCAAACCGGATAGGAATAATCCCATCTGCCGGAATTGTCATCACCTGCTGTATTGATTTCATAATTCCAAAAAACAGAACCTTTTTTGTGGCCAGGGAATTTTTTGTAGAAGATTTTACAAGGTTCATTTTCATGACCTTCTCCGCTATGAATTTGTCCGATCACTGTCGAATAGGAAGCTGCAACTCTTGCATCACCGGAAGTTGAAACATGCATGAATTTTACAGGTGCCCGTTAATTTACCTCCTTGTTCAGGTGTCCATTCCCTTTTTTCATGTAACTCAGTTCTTGTATTACTGGAGTTTTTTGAAGTGACTCCGGAGTTTGGTGTTTTATAAACTACCCAACGCATGGTGCCATCAATTACGGTATAGAAAAAATCTTTATGTTCGAACTCAATCAGATTCTCAACATGTGTTCCATCCCCCATTAACATTTTAAATTTATCCATAAAAGGAATAACCTCATGCGGGTAAACAGTTTTCTTACTTAAGCCATCATTAGCTTGGAAATACCCCTCATTCGATACAGCATCATCGCTGACATAGATACTTGCCTCTTTAAACCAAACTTCAGCATAGTTTCCATCTGCATATTGTTTTTGAATATCACCACCATGGGTTTCGGCACCGGAACACCAGACTTTATTTACCACAGGGTCTTTTCCGTTCGTTTGATTGTAGCAGCCCTGTTTGAAAAACAGTCCTTCACCTGTGTAAGCATTTTTTCGTTCTACTCCGTCTTGGCCAATTGGCACAAACAGTTTTCGAACTTGTTCAGGCATATCAGCCTTTGTGGTATATTCTGATTGGATTAAATTTTTTGTAAATGATTTGGTTTCATGCCCTTCACTCATGAATTTTAAAGTCATTATGCCATCCTTCACCTCAACTTCATAAGTCAAAATTTCACCTAATTCAATGCCATCCTCAGGTTCTTCTGGGTAGGTATTTGTTTCTGTGCCAACCACAGACATATCGTACCCCCAAACCGGATAGGAATAATCCCATCTCCCGGAATTGTCATCACCTGCTGTATTGATTTCATAGTTCCAAAAAACAGAACCTTTTTTGTGACCAGGAAATTTTTTATAAAACAATTTAAACGGTTCGTTCTCATGTCCATCGGCACTATGAATCTGACCAATGACTACAGAGTAAGAAGCCGCTACCCGAGCATCGCCTGTAGGTGATACATTCATTACTTTACAGGTAGCGGTCATTTTTGCCTCTGACATAGGAGACCATTTTTTCGATTGCGCCAATTCGGTTCGTGTATTGTTAGAAGTTCCATGGGTGTTCCCCGCATTCGGAGTTTTGTAAACTACCCAATCCTGGTTACCACCATTGGCGGTAAAAAAGAAATCCTTATTTTCAAAATCAATTGGATGACCAACATTAGATCCATCCCCTAAAATCAGTTTAAAATGATTGAAGAATGGAATAATGTCACTAGGATACGTGATCTCCTTTTCACTTTTATCAGCTGAATCCGAAACAGAATTCGAGCAACTGGTAATCAGCAGAAAGGCTAACAAGACTATTGTTGAGATAACCGGTAAAAACAATGTTTTTTTTAAGTTCTGCTTCATTTACTTTCTATGATTTTTTTAAAAATTTTAGGCACACAAATAATTTTGCTTCCTTTTAAAAAAAGCAGGTACAAATCCTAAAGATTAGGACGATGTACCTGCGTTAGCCCTAACCAAATCGAATAAAATTATTGAGGCTATCTCTAAAGTCATTGGGGGGGGGGAAATGGAGAATTAATTAGTAACCATCATTTTGTGTAATTACCCCAAAGCTTGCCAGCACTTCTGAGACAGGGATTGGAAACAGATGATAATTGCTGTTAATCGTTTCTCCCATTTCAGCGTCAACGGTACCTGTTCTAACCAAATCAAACCATCTCTGGCCTTCAAAAGCTAACTCAAGCCGTCTTTCGTCTTGAATGGCTTGTCTGACCAATTCCTGAGTGTTAAGAACTACTGGATCCAAAGGGTCCAATCCTGCTCTGGCTCGAATAGGATCTAGCTGAGCTAAGGCATCAGCAGAAGAACCGTTCTCATTCAATGTTTCTGCATACAATAAAATGACGTCCGCTAATCTCAGTTCAATCCAGTCGTGATCAGGACCTCCTGTTTGAGGAAATTTTGGAGACATCAATAAATCTGCATCAATAGTTACATCTCTTCTTAAGTCCCCGGGACTGGCATCAAAAGCAGCAATTAAATCCACATCCAATGGTTCTAAAGATTTTGTATCCAATCCACCGGACCAATTCCAAAACTCAGAAAAACCATATTCATCTAAAATTGAACTGGACATTTGGGTTGCGAATATGACTTCTGAATTCAGATCAGTGACAAAAATATCAGCAAAGTTGGCTTGTAAACTGATCCCTGCAGCATCAGCACCATTTACAACAGCTGCAAGATGTGATTCTGCTTTGCTAAAGTCCCCCATTTGAACAAAGACTTTCCCCAGCATTCCCTGAGCTGCGAGTTTTGAGGCTCTACCATCTACAATAGCAACTTCCAAAGCAGCTATGGCATCTTCAAAATCAGGAATGATTATGTTGTTATAAACATCTGACGCAGGTTGTCTTACTAATATAGATTGATCTGACACATCTGGTTCAGCTGATAAATTCACTGTAACATCACCAAATACCCGCACCAGCTTGAAATAAGACAAAGCCCTTAAAAACTTTGCTTCTCCTACCTCAATAGGATCTGAAGAATTCTCAATTACATTGTTTGCACTCAAAATTGATTTGTACAAAGCTGTGTAAAATGGACCAAAAAATTGATCGTCCATCGACGTTAAATTTGCGTTGAATTCATCAAAGTCAGTATATGGCGCTTCTAACATTAAAGCGTTGTCAGCTCTGAAATCACCCATTACTGCCATTGGGGTAGCAGACCCGTGCTGATAAAAATATGCAGCATTCAAAACCCCGGCATAATCTGTCAAAGAACCTGAACTGGCTATATTTGACGGAAATTGATCCAGGTCATTTTCACATGCTGATAAAACCAGCAATGACACAAACATTATTTTATATAATAATTTCATTGTTTTATTATTTTTCTTTTAGAAATTAACATTAATACCCAACGTAAGGCTTCTTACAACCGGGCTTGCACCTACTTGTACTCCATACGTGGTTGGTCCTAAATAGCCACTATTCGTAATCTCTACGCCTTCCGGATTAAAGGAGGTATAATCTTCTCCCATTAAATACAACAAGTTGGTACCTGCAACATATACTCTTGCAAAACCTAAGCCTACTTTGTCTGTCAAATCCGAGTTAAGTGTATAACCAATCGTAAAGTTTCTCAAAGCTATATAAGAGGCATCTTGTATCATCGCGTCTGTTTGATCCCTGTTTCGATCATAGGGCTGTCCATTATGATCAGCAATACCATCGCCATCAGCATCAAAATCAGCTTGTAGTGACCGTCCCCATTGCGAGCCATAATAAAGTGGGTCGATGTTGAAAACATCACCACCCTGTGCTCCTTGAAGCTGGAACGACAAATCAAAATCTTTATAAGTCAATTGACTACTGAAGCCCCAGTAAAAGTCAGGAGTGTTTTGTCCTATTTTGACTAAATCTCCTCCTTCTTCAACTGTTCTTGTCGCATCAATTACCCCATCACCGTTTTGGTCTACAACATAACTATATCCACTCTCCTGACCGGCGTATTCCAATGGATTTGAAAGATGTTCCATTTCAACTAATCCTGTAGTTTCTATTCCCCACATTTCTCCAATTTGTCCACCGACATAGTTTCTGAATACAGGACCTCTACCGCTCTGACCGTAAATGGTTGGAGCTAATTCTTTCAGACCTCCCAATTCAGTAATTTCTGTATTAACTGTAGAAAGGTTTGCGCTGATATTCCAACGGAGATCTCCTTTGTTAATCACTACCGCACCTACCTCAAACTCCATTCCCGAACTTGTAACATCACCTGAATTAAGTGCAATGGAAGTGGTACCAAATACCTCGGAAACACTTTGTCTGATTAATATGTCTTCAATGTCAGATGTGTAATAATCCACACCAATTGTAAATTGATTTTCAAGGAAACCTAAATTGATACCGTAGTTGGTCTCCGTATTGGTTTGCCAGGTCAAGTTTGGATTGGCAATATCTGACGGAATAAGAAATCCGGTTCCAAATGTAGTGGCTGTAGGATTCAAAAGACTCAATGAACTGTAAGCTCCCAGGAAAGCAGTAGTTCCCAGAGACCCATAGCTGAACCGCAGTTTTACATCAGTCAGGAAGTCGTTATTGTAAAAAGATTCATTGTGCACATTCCAACCTAAAGAAAAGGCCGGGAACGTTTCGTACCTGTTATTTGCTCCAAATCGGGAATCGCCGTCTCTTCTGACGGATACAGATGCTAAATAACGATTGTCATAGGCATAGTTAACCCTTCCAAAAACACTCCTTCTTGAAATAGTCTCCTCTCTCTCTGAAACCGAGATATCGGCAGGATCAAGCAATGCATAATTTTGAGGTTGACCATATGGTATATTTGTCGCATCTAAAGCGATCCCATTGATGTAGAAATTTTGGAATTCAACTCCAACTACAGCACCAATATCATGCTTTCCTAGTACTGTCGCATAATTCAACGTAGTTTCACTTAACACTGAAGATCTTTTCACATCAGTCTGATCCATGTTCGTTTGATTAGTACGTGCCCTGGAATCAAACTCCAATCCCCTCCAGTAATAATCTCGGGTGTCTCTAACATCTGCACCAAGAACGGTTTTTATGTTCAACCCTTCTGTGATCTTGAATTGTAAATAGGAATTAACGTTACCGAAATACGTTTTTTGCCATCGGTCAGTATTGTCAAGCTTGGTTGCTGGACCTGCATCTCCTGATCCTCCAATTCCATTGCCGCTTCTTCCATAATGCCAGTCTTGCGCCGTCATACCAGGCTCTAACGTGTAAATACTACTATTCCAGGGTGCATCATCGCCACCTCTAAAACCGGAGTCAAATGAAGCTAGCCCTAAAGCCTGTGCTTGTTGATCCAGGTCTTGAACGAATGCAATAGAGGCTTCTGTATGGTAAATAGGATGAACGCTATATGCTCTAAGGAGATCCCTCATATCCCAACCTACTATATCCCTATCCCCTACGAATCCATTGACACTTAATCCAGCCTTGAACCTGTTTCCCAGATTGGCATCGAGATTCAAGCGTGCATTATACCTTTCAAATCCTTGGGTAATTACAATACCCTGAGTATTTAGATAACCAATGGAAGCAAAGTATTTTACATCTTCAGTACCTCCGCTAATGCTCAAGTCGTGATTAGTACTATTTCCGGTTTGGAAAAGCCAATCTTCAACAGCCACCACATCGGGTGAATTTTTATAACCATTTAATCTATAATTATATATCTCCTGGTCTACTTCAGAAATATCAAATGTACCATTGGCTACATTTGTTTCTATAGTATTGGCCCATTCTCCGGCTGTCGGATTGATATTATCCCTCACATATCTGCTGGAGGTGCTCAAATAGGCATTGTAACTAATAACAGGTTTTCCTGATTTTCCTTTTTTGGTGGTAACCAGAATAACACCATTTGCTCCTCTGGAACCATAAATTGCAGATGAAGCAGCATCTTTTAATACCTCTAAACTTTCAATATCGTTTGGATTAATGGTGGCCAAACTTCCTGAAATCGGATAACCATCCACAACAATTAGCGGATTGGAATCACCTGAAATAGATGAAGCAGCTCTAATTTGAATTTTTGGGTCCGCACCAGGTGCTCCATCCTGATTTTGAATCAAGACTCCAGGTAACTTACCTGCCAGGGCATCATCTACACGATTAGCCTGAACAGCTGCAACGTCCGCACCCCCTACCTGTGCAATTGCACCTGTATTGTGCGACTTTTTACGTGTACCGTAACCTACTACGACCACTTCATCCAGCAGCTCTGCATCTTCAACCATTACTACATCTATAACTGCACGCCCTTCGATCGCGATCTCCTGGGTCTCCATTCCGGTAAAACTAAATACCAGTATATCGGATTCTTTGGCTTCCAATTCGTAATAACCATTGAAATCTGTTGCAGTTCCAAGGACAGAACCGTCTTCCCTGCCACCTTTAACAAGAACAGAAACCCCTATGAGAGGTAATCCGTCAGAGGCTGATGTAACTGTACCTGAAACACTAAAAATAACCTCATTTCCGTTATCTGTAGGTTGGTTTGGATTGGCTGCAATTAGAGATTGCGAAGTAATTAGTAGAAAAATTCCTATAAATATGCTTAATTTGCGATAGGAATATCGAGTGAAAAGAAAAGATTTGATACTCATAATTTAAAGATTAATTTAAATATTTTTGAATCTTCGCTCTTTCGCGAAATATTTGAAAAGAGGTAGTTTAGATAAACAAATAGCCCGCTTGGCTTGGTGCATACCAAGTCAATTGTGTACCAATTTCATATCACTGAACTTATTTTGCGATTAGGGACTGTGAAATGTTATTGACTGACTAAAGTTTTTCTTACTACCGATACCTTGGATTAGCATAATTTTATGCTAATCCATTTTTTTTAGCTCGAGTTAAAGTGAAGCATAATATTCTCTTTTAGTTAGTTTTTAATTTTGAGTTTTATTATTGATAGGTCCGACTAAATTCCAGTACGTCCCTTAAATGATTCTTCATTGCATTTGCCGCAGCTTCCCCTTCCCCGTTAATGATGTGCTGAAAAATGGCTTTATGCTCATCAAGTACTTTAAAGTCGAAATCATCGTCACAAACATTTAATTTGATAAAATTTTTGACAATGTCTGGAGTAATAATCAACATCAGGGATTTTAATACATTATTTTTACTTGCTTCTGCAATTTTCAAATGAAACATTAAGTCTTCTTCTACGGCATTTTCATTCGCCTGAATCTTTGTCTCATAGGCATTTAAGGCTTTTTCAATTTCAAGCAGATCTTCTTTCGTTCTGCGTTCAGCTGCATGTCTGGCAGCTGATGTTTCTAATATCACACGGGTTTCCACCAAAGAAGCGAAGTCTCTTTTTTCGAGATTTAATACATCCGTGATCAATCCTTCTAGTGCTGTAATCCCCATCCCGGCAACCACTGTCCCACTTTGGGGTAAGGTTTTTAGAATACCATAAAACTCTAGCTTACGGATAGCGTCCCTTACATATGAACGACTGACACCAAGCTTTTCAGCTAGTTTTCTTTCCGGAGGCAAACGGTCTCCCGACTTCAATTGACCGGAAGTAATGAGGCTCCTGATTTGCCTGATTATTTTATCGGCAGGGGACTCAACTTTGATTTCACTAAAATTCTCAAGCATCTTAAAATAACTTATTGGTTTTGTAAAAAAAATAATTGGGTGACCAATTAATTGGTTGACCAAATATAAAAATATAAATTGGTTGACCAAAATTTTTCACAAAATTTATTGAGGAATTCTATACTTTAGAATCCATCCAAATAAGAAAGATGTCGAAATGATTGATTCCCCGGAATTATTAGGTGAGGTAATTCTAGTACCGGAAAAAAAGAGATGGAAGGGAGGTTGTTTTGCGATAAACCTAAATAATTTTATTCGTATTCAGTCGGATCCTCCACTCCGGCCAATTCAAAAGCTTCTATTCGTTCAATACAGGTCCCACATTTTCCACAATGAACCGCTTGCCCTTTGTAGCACGACCAGGTATTTGAATAGTCAATCCCTAAACCAGCGCCTATTCTCACAATTTCCGTTTTATCAATATTGACAAATGGAGCAATTAGTTCAATGTTTTCATATGTTCCCAACCTGATGGCTGATCCCATGGCTTCCATGAAGTCATCTCTGCAATCCGGATAAATAGCATGGTCACCGGAATGAGCAGCAATAACGACTCCTTTCACACCAACACTTTCTGCATATCCTGCCGCAATGGACAGCATTATTCCATTCCTGAAAGGAACAACCGTTTGCTTCATGACCTCATCTTCATAATGTCCTTCCGGAATCTCATCGCCGCCAATCAAAAGTGCTGAGTTGAATAGGCTTTGAACAAAATCCAGTTTTATTACTGTGTGCGGAATTTTCAACTCATCGCAATGGTGCTTCGCACAAACCAGCTCTTTAGATGCATGCTTCGAACCATAATCGAAGCTCAAGGCTCCAACAACCTCATAATCCTTCATAGCAGCATAAAGAGCGGTAACCGAATCCATTCCTCCGCTGAGCAATACGATAACCTTATTTTTCATCTGAAGATAAACTTGGGTATTCTACAATAGTGGTCAACGCTATTCCTCCTCTTGCAGCGAATTTTCCTTTGATTTTCACCCATTTAGGTTCACATACTGCGACAAAATCGTTGAGAATATTATTGATCACTTTCTCATTAAAGGCCTTGGTATTGCGATAGGAATGCAGATAATATTTTAGAGATTTTGTCTCAATGCATTTCTCTCCGGGAATATATTTGATATCAATTTCTGCGAAATCAGGTTGACCTGTAACCGGACAAAGTGAGGTGAAATTCAGACAATCAAATTGTATATAGTAATCCCTGGTAGTATATTCGTTTTTAAACGTTTCCAGTTGTTTTTCACTGGGTTTCGTCATCAGCTCGGTTCCAGACTTTCCGAGCAATTTAAAATCTTCGTTCTCCATGTTAGTATATTTTATGCAAAGATATTATTTCCGGTGTTTTTGGTAAAGTATCCTCCTGAGTCCTTTTGGTAAATTTGATTTTTTAGCTTTTGGTATACTAAAATTCTGCCAATTTGGGCAGCTCGTTATCTCATTCAACATTTTTTTGTAAAAAATCAGCTTTTTTCAAATTTTCTTAAATTTTGTTCTTGTATATTGGCAGAATAATTGAACGATTAAATATTAGAGATGTCAACCGAGAAAAACACTAACCGTTACTCAAACGAAGAGCTGGAGGAATTTAAAGCTGCTGTTGATCAAAAATTGGAAAAAGCGACTGAAGCACTTCAATTTATTCTCGATCAGATCACAGCTTTAACAGAAGTAGGCAGCGAAGGAGATTATATGGATGACACTTCCAATACAAATGATCTGAAGATGCTCTACACCATGGAGGAACGTCACTCCAAACACATCAACGATCTTAAGAACGCATTGTTAAGGATCAAGAACAAATCTTACGGAGTTTGTATTGTCACCGGGCAATTGATCGATAAAAAAAGGCTCCTGGCAGTTCCCACCACAACCAAAAGCTTGGAAGCTAAAATGATCGAAGCTGATCCGCTTAGAAAATTAAAACGGCCTGAACCATCCAAAAAGAAAAAAGAATCTAAACCGCAATCTATCGTCAAGATTACGAAGAAGAAAAAAGTTGAAGAAAAGAAGGAGAAGCCTGAGTCAAAAGACGATCTTGACCTCGACGATGATCTCAATGATGAATTTGACGATACCTTTCTGGACAACGACGACTTTTTAGATGAAGACATCGATCTGGATCTTGAAATGGATGAGGAGATATAAATAAATATGACGAAAAGGATCGCTGAGCAATGAACAACCCTGTCCCGCCGTCAGGGAAACCCGAAGGGTCGGGAGTGAGTTGATCGTTGAGCCAGTCATCCTTCTAGCAAAACTCATCTTGAAAGTCATTCTAATACATTCTAGCTCACTGATCGCGTTACGCTCAATGATCTAAAATGGTGATTAACCTCTTCAACAATATTATCCCTCATCAAATAAATTCTCATCACTTTCCAGTTTATAATCTTTATGCAGTGCATGAAAAACATCAATTCCACCAATTAAATCCAGCATTGGCCCTTTTGAAATTTGAGTTGGCCTTTCACCGGTGTATGCATGATAAGATGAAAATTTCCAGTCTTTATAATCCGAAGTTAATTTGTGATGAATTGGGTTATGATGGATATAACATAACTGATAAATAATCCGACTTTCTGTTGTTAAGGCAACTCTTTTTGTCCCTTGCTTGAACAAAGGTCCTACCCGATTATTCAAATTATTGTATTTTATGGCTACACCACTTAACATTCTGCTAAGCTGGTGCTCAAGAAAAAAATTAAGTGACTCTTCTCCGTTCAAATATTTTTTAGCAGCGTTTGTATTTTCATTGGCGATAAAAGAATCGAGATTATCCTTGACTCGTACTAAAAAATGAAAATGATTGGGTATCAGGCAATACGCAAAAGTTTCAAAATAAGGAGAAAAGTATCTTGCATATCGTTCTAAAAAACTAGTGTAATCCTCATCATTATTAAATAATGTGACATCACTTACCACCTTATTATAAACATGATAAATACTGCCTGTTTCAAATTCATCTCGGTAATTTCGGGCCACAATTTTTATATTTAAAAAAAGGAATTTTGAAAAACGAACAAAGTGAATCAATTATTAGTTCCACAAAGCTTTATCAAATTTTATGAAGAACTCATTTATCAAAACTCTTCTTGCAAGTCACTCCAATACATTTTAGCTCACCGATCGCGTTGCGCCTGCCTGACGGCATAGGCAGGCTCAATGATCTAAAATGGTGATTTTTCCTCTGCACAAATAATTTCCAAAACAAGCAAAAAGGATCGCTGAGCAAGGAACAACCCTGTCCCGCCGACAGGGAAACCCGAAGGGTCGGGAGTGAGTTGATCGGTGAGCCAGTCATCCTTCTAGCAAAACTCATCTTGAAAGTCACTCTATTTCATTTTAGCTCACTGATCGCGTTGCGCCTGCCTGACGGCATAGGCAGGCTCAATGATCTAAAATGGTATTCATTCTTTTCTTCATATTTCTCACTCCTCCAACCATTCATAAGTATCCGGCTCAAAATTCAGGTAGACACGATTCAATTCCTCAAATGGAAATTGTTTGAAGGTGGTGAGCAAGAGGCTATCCTGTTTTAGCTCTTCAGCATATTGTTCACCTCTTTGAAGTACTAACAAACAAGCCTGGTTTTCTTTGTCTTTCATGGCCGACAATAAAATGGATTCATAAGCTACACCCCAGCTGATAATTACTTGTTCTTCCAGTTCCTTTGAATTTTGTAAAACAAACAGTTGTTGTCCGGGAAATTTTTCCTGCCCCTCCCCCATTTTTTCTGTGATCCATTCCAATCTTTCCTGATAAGGTTTATGATTTAAACTGATAACGATCAACCGAAAGGTGAAAAGAACGATCAGCAAAAGCAGGATAGCTTTAGATGGCAGCTTTGGGAGCATATCAAAAACAAAAGGAGTCATCACAAAAAGCGTCAATGGCATATAACTCACCTCAATATAAAACCGGTAGGTCGCATTGGGAGAACCAATATGTATAAGTGCCAGATATCCCAGACAGGAAAGGAGGACGAATCCGGCCAGCAGATATTTCTTTTTCACAATATACCAGCCTTCGACCACGAAGAAAAAAACCGGGAACAAATACCAGAATTTAAGGCTGTTAACAAGAAACTTTTTGTTGACCGGCATCGACAAATAATTCGGAAAATAGTCCTTCAGTGCTTTGGAAAATTGATCAAACTTCCCGGAATCGTACCAGTTGCCGGCAAAGAAATGTTTCAGCACCATAATAATTATGAAAAAACCAATGGTCAGGTAAATATTCCGATTATGCAATTCCTTTTTTCTTAACGAAAAGAAAATGACAAAAAAGAAAAATGGTACAAAGATCAAGGGATGATAAAATACTAATGTGGGTACCATCAAGAAGGTAAAGACTTTTGTCCATACGCCCTCGAGTTTAGGAAAACGCAATAAAAAGGCTATAAAAAACACGGTAAATGCAAGGCCCTGCTGAAACTCTGAGGTGGCCCAGTAAAACCCGTCGAATACCGTCAGGGTGAATAAAAATACCAGCACCAACCCGAGATAATCATTCTTCAACCATCTGGTTATCAAAAGATACAAGCCCAGATATAAAAGCGTAAAAGAAATCGAATAAGAGAACAAAACCACCTCCAAAGCCATTTCCACCTGAATGGCCAGATATGGCAGAATATGCACAATAGCTGATCCAAACCGGAATACCTGAACCTGTAGGCCTCCTTCCTGTATCATCAGCAAAGTCTGGTAGGCGATGTCGGCGAAGAGGGTACGCTCCTTATAAAAGACTGCTGATAAGACCAACAAACCGACCATGGTCAGTAAGCCGATTCTATAGGGCCAGCGGGAAGGGAATTGGTATTGGTTTTGCATAGTTTTTTCTTGTAGCTGGTTTTTGCTTTGAGTAGGGCTAGAAATACTATTTTTCAGAAAAATAGTATTTCTAGCCCTGAGGAAGAAAAGTTTTTGATTTTGAAAAAACACTTAGCGCCCCTTGCGCTTCCTCGCGATCTTGGCGGTTAAATAAAATCATTTCTCAAAATCAGGATACAAAGTATACCTGCTCCTAATCTCTTTATATTCCAAAAGCCCCTCTTGCCACGTCGCTTTTATCTCTTCCTCTGTTTTTCCTGAAATAACCTGCAACCTCAATGCTTCCCCACCGGCCAGTTTTTCAAAGAAATTGGTCTTAAGGAAAAAGGCTTCTTTATCAGGGAATTCCTTATACGCCTTTAGGAAATACTTCAAAGTCAATCCCTCATTGATGATTGAATTCAATGGAACTTTTGTAAGATCTTCTCCATAACATAGTTCGCCGTCCAATTTGGGATATTTCGCACCTGGCATCGGTTTCGGGGTAAAGGAGAAACCACTGTCAGGAAGCTCCGGATGACCGTACAACTGGAATTGTTTATTCGTTCCCCGGCCTTCACTGAGCACTGTTCCTTCAAAAAAGCAGATTGAGGGATACAAATAGATTGATCTTGGATTCGGTAAATTCGGGGATGGCTTCACAGGTAATTCATAAAGGGTATTATGATCATAATTCAAACAAGTGATGACTGACAATTTACACTTTCCATCAGTTTCCATCCAACCTTCTCCATTGATCATTTTGGCAAATTCTCCACTGGTCATTCCATGTACGATCGGAACCGGATGCATGCCCACAAAAGATCTCCATGCTGTATCCAGAACCGGACCATCGACATAATGCCCGTTAGGGTTAGGTCGATCAAGCACAAGTATTGGAATTCCTAATTCTGCACAAGCTTCCATCATGAGGGTCATGGTGGAAATATAGGTGTAAAATCTAACACCAACATCTTGTATATCATAAATGACCAAATCTATTCCTGCTAAATCTTCGGGAGATGGTTTTCTTTTCTTCCCGTATAAAGAGACGATTGGAATTCCGGTTTGAGGATCTAAGCCGTCCGTGAGTTTTTCACCGGCATCAGCTTGTCCTCTGAAACCATGTTCGGGAGCAAAGACTTTTACTATCTCAATATTTCGGTTGAGGAGACTGTCAACGAGATGTGTTTCTCCTATAATAGAGGTTTGATTAACCACCATGGCCACCTTTTTATTTTCCAGCATTGGCAAATATTCCTCTACCCTTTCGGCTCCAATAATTACTTCTTTAGATTGTTGTGTTGATGGTTCATTTGCAGTCGCCTTTTGCTCAAATGAACAATTTTGTTGAAAAATTATTAAAAAAAGAACAAATATTTTTAACTTCACGAGACTATAATTTAATCATTAAATAAAATCCCTAAACTAACCTTTTTCAGTTGAACACCTGAACCAAGCGCAGCGATCATTTTCAAATAACAAATATGGCCATGCCGGATAAACTATACGCCATAGTAGATATTGAGACCACCGGAGGTCGTGCAAGCAGGGATAAAATTACGGAAATTGCCATAGTTTTACACGATGGCTATGAAATAATTGATACGTTTGAAACGCTTATCAACCCCGAGACCTACATCCCCTACGGGATAACGGAATTGACGGGGATTTCCCAGGAAATGGTGGAAGATGCGCCGAAGTTTTATGAGGTGGCCAAGGAAATTGTTGAAATGACGGAAGGTTGTGTATTCGTTGCCCATAATGTTAGATTTGATTATGGTTTTCTCAGGGCCGAATTCAAACGATTAGGTTATAGTTATTCCCGCAAACAATTATGCACTGTTCGGTTAAGCCGAAAAACCATCCCGGGCTTGGGTTCCTATGGACTAAGCAGTCTCATTCGCTACATGGGTATAGAGGTCAACAACCGCCACCGGGCCATGGGAGACGCAATGGCCACCGCAGAATTGTTCCGGCGAATCATGGAGGCTCAGGAAAATAAAACGGAGGTAAAGAGCATGGTGAACATGGGCATCAAAGAGTCCAAATTACCAAAGAACCTCAGTATAGCAGATATTCATGCCTTACCGGAAGAGTGTGGTGTTTATTACATGCACGATGTGGAAGGCAAAGTTGTTTACGTTGGTAAAAGTATTGACATCAAAAAAAGAATTGCCAGTCACTTTGCAGAACAAACCAATAAAGCGGCCAGATTACAGGAACTCGTACACGATATTACTTTTGAACTTACCGGCAGCGAATTAATTGCCTTGCTGCTCGAATCTCACGAGATCAAACGCATTCGCCCGCCGGTGAATCGTGCTCAGCGAAGCCGCAGATTCCCTTTTGCAATCCATTACTATTACAATGATGACGGTTTCATTTGTTTTGATGTGGCAAGAGTCATGGCCAAGGATCGTTCGAAATATCACCTGTTATCAGAATACCCAAAACCTGGCATCGCTAAAGGAAGGCTCAACATGATCCTGGAGGATTTCGAACTTTGTGCGAAATTTTGCAATGTCCAGAAAGGTAGTGGTCCGTGTTTTAATTACCACATTGGAAAATGCCATGGAGCCTGCACCGGAAAGGAGGACAGAGAGAGTTACAATGAAAGAGCACACGAAGCTCTTGAATCTCTGACCGCCATTTTCAAAGAGAACTTTTTCTTACTCGACAAAGGACGTAATGACGATGAAAAGGCAGTCGTGTTAGTCAAAGATGGCAACTACCGAGGTTTCGGGTATATTGAATCCAACGGTCAGGTTGATCTCACTACCCTTCATGATGCCATCAATTATTATGAAGGTAATCCGGAAACTACGAGGATTATTCAATCGTATTTGAGTAAACATCCGGAGGTTAAGGTTATTCAGATTGATTGAGAAGTTTTTTACCTGGTTTTATATCCTTTCATTTTGTTCCAAATTGTTTCAGGAGTTTTAAGTTTTTAAACCACAAAGTACACTGGGAAGGCACAGGGTTCACAGAGGTCTAAATGAAAATACCGTGAAACAAAGTAAGTTCCAGAACAAAATTAGTTTTGATCAAAATACTTTATTCAATCAAGAAGGCGCTGAGAGCTGTTACGCAAAGTTAGGCGGAGAAGCGCAGAGAACACAGGGAAGTCACCGAGTTTTCCAAGGAGCGAATCAAACCATTTGAACGCTTTGAATACCTTGAACCATTTCAAACCAATTCAAACCAAAAAAGGCAGCCCCGGAATCCCGGAGCCGCCTCAAAGAAAGCCTTAAATTCTTAAGTCCCCTTTCAATTAATCCTTAACAACTTTTATAGTAGTCGTAGCCGTTCCACTTTGGATGCGGGCGAAATAAAGCCCGTCAGCCAATTGAGCTACATCGATCGTCGCCGTATTGATTCCTTTGATACCGGTACCTCTTTGAGAAGTCAGCAATGATCCGTCAAGGCCGATCAACTCAATGCTGTAATGTCCAGCCTCCGAGAGGTTAAATTTGAAATTAGCCGTTCTGGTAACCGGATTCGGGAATACAGTGGTTTCTGAAATAACCTCCACTTCATCAACATCAGTCGTCAGTGAGTATTGAGGAGTTCCAGTAAAGCCATCTTCATCATCTCCTTCACCAATGGTAACTGTTGCAGTAAATGCATTTGTGCAGCCACTTTCTGTGGTAATGGTCAAGGTCACTTCATAGGTTCCCGGACCTTCATACTCATGGATCGTGATGTATTCATCACTGGTAGTACCGTCACCGAAATCCCAATTGAATTCAATAGCATCCGGGCTGGACATATTCAGGAAGAACACTGTATTCTCACCAACACCTGTTGCCGGGTCACCTCCGATAAACGGAACGAACAGTGATACGCATTCACTTTCATACCAGACATCAGGGTCAGAGAATACCAACATAGTTACAGCACTGGAGCAATCTTCATTACCAACTGTAAGTGTCACCAGGTATACACCAGGATTTTCATAAGTGTGCACAGGATTCTGTTCATCACTGCTGTTGCCATCACCAAAGTCCCAGATCCAGTAATCATTCTCACCAATGGAAGCGTCAAAGAACGCAAAGGAAGTTCCTGCATCATTAGCTAATTCGAAATAGAACATAGCCTGACAATCAGGACCTTCGTAGTATCCGTCATCCGCAACGCACAAGTGTAATACATAAACTGATGTGCAACCTTCTGAAGTTTCAATTTCCAACACTACTTCATAAATGCCTTCTTCTTCGTAAGTATGCTCCGGATTTTGTTCATTACTGGTATTTCCATCTCCGAAATCCCATGACCAGGATACAATCTCGCCTTCTGAAGTATAAGATGCATCAATGAAGGAAACCTCAAGACCGATAATACCGATTGGATTATCAGAATTCACATAGAAATCAGCGTAACAATCCTGTTCCCAGTCGCAATCCACAAAATATTCAGGATCAAATCCTTCACACTCAGCAAAGCATGCATTCGGGAAGGTCAGAATACCACCCCAATCCGTGATTACACAGACCGGATCCCACTCATCAGGACAGTCACAGTCGTCGTCACAATCAACGAAGCTATCCGGACCGTAACCTTCACATTGTGCGAAACAGATGTTGACAAATTCTATAATATCTCCCGTCTCCGTAATTACACAAACAGGGTCGTAATATTCCGGACATTCACATCCATCACATTCGAAATACTGGTCTGCAGTAAAGCCTTCGCATTCCGCATAACATGGATTCGGGAAGGTAATAATTCCTCCGTCAGGAGTTGCTACACAAACCGGGTCCCATTCGTCCGGACAGACACATTCGTCATCACAATCCACAAAAGTATCATCACCAAAACCTGCACAATTAGCAAAACAAGCATTCGGGAAGGTGATGATTCCTGCACCGGTGGCCACACACACTGGCTCCCAGATATCAGGACAGTTACAATCGTCCTCGCAATCAACGAAGCTATCCGGACCGTAACCTTCACATTGTGCAAAACAGAAGTTATCAAACTGAATGATGTTCCCATCTTCGGTCAAAACACATACCGGGTCATAAAATTCCGGACATTCACATCCATCACAAGGGAAATATACGTCAGGCGTAAATCCTTCACATTCAGCGAAACAGGCATTTGGGAAAGTGAGGAACCCTCCGGATGGAGTAGCTACACAGACCGGATCCCATTCGTCCGGGCAATTACAATCGTCCTCACAATCAACGAATGAGTCAGGCCCATAACCTTCACATTCCGCATAACAAGCATTCGGGAAAGTCAATATTGCACCACCAGTGGCCACACATACCGGATCCCAAACATCATCACATTCACAATCGTCGCAATCCACAAAATCTTCTGGTCCGTAGCCATCGCACATGGCAAAACAATCATTAGAATAGGTTATTATTTCACCAGCATCATTGACCACACATACAGGTGCCCAGAGATCATAACAATTACAATCGTCCTCACAATCAACGAATGAATCTTCTCCAAATCCTTCACACTCGGCAAAACACTCATTTGGAAATTCAATGATTTCTCCGTCAGGTGTAATGACACAAACAGGGTCCCAAATCAGGTAACAATCACATGGATCTTCCCATTCACAATCAAAAACATCTTCTTCCGTAAACCCTTCACACTCGGCAAAACAAATATTACTAAAGGTGATGGTATCTCCCAGAGCAGTTACTACACATACGGGATCCCAATATTCCGGGCAACCACATTCAATGTCTTCGTCAAGCCAGATAACAGAAGTATAAGAAGCAGAACAGGAGTCGTTGGCTATTGTTAAGGTAACCACATACTCTCCTGGTTCTGCCCATTCATGGATTGGGTTTTGTTCATTACTTGATGTTCCATCGCCAAAGTCCCATTGCCAGGAAGTTGCCGGAGGAAATACATAGGATAGATCGAAAAAGGCAGCTTCGTAAGGCTCCACCCCGATTTGCTCATAAAAGAAAAAAGCGTCACAAACAACCTCGGGATCATCCGGATCGTCATCCACGCAAATATGAAAATCCAATTCAATGGATACATCTCCATCTGCAACAGTTATGAATTCCTGCAACTCTTCGCCGGTGCAGAAATCAAAAACACTGATGATTGCCAGAAAATCAACAATTGGAGAAGGTTCTCCCTGAAATTCCAGCAAATATTGGCCCGATTCATCCGTGAAAGCTTCCCAGACATTTCCATCTGCTGTGACAATCATAACAGGATAGCCAGGAACTGGCTGTGCATTATCCTCTTCTCCTGCATAAACGAATCCGCTTATGGTAACATTTTGGGCCATGACCCAAAAGCTCAAAAGCATCAAACCTAAGGTGTAAAAGGTTTTTAATTTCATTTTTTTGTACTTTTGTTTTGGTTAAATAATTGTAGAATATTTATTTTTCCACACAGCCACCTTTACTTGGGTGGTTGTGTTTTTTTATCGACTAATGATTATTTTTTTGGTCAGAATTCCTGAATCCGTGCGGATTTGAAGTAAGTACATCCCGCCGGGCAAATCCTGAGGTAGATCAATTTCTATATTCCTGTCCTCTTTGAACTCTATTGCATTTTGCATCTTCCCAAAACTATTTAACAGGATCACCTCATTTATGCTAGTTGGAGACTCAATTCGGATATGATCTTTTGCCGGATTAGGAAAAACCCTAATTTTTTCTAGAATCGGATGGTTAGTATTTAAAGGTAATGCATCAGGACCATAAACCATTACACTTACGCTGTCCGAAGCAATCGGCAAAGTCCAGAAATCCCCATTGACGGCTTTGATTTCTTTTATGTTAATGATCACATTAGAGCTGTCTGAAGGTGAAGCCAATAAGGTTCCAAGGTCATCAATTACTATTAAGGAGAGAGTACCAATTTTCCCTTGTCCGTCAATCGGAAAATTCCCCTTTCGACTTATAGCTATTTCTTTTACGCCAATTTCCTCTTCCGGTCCGATAAAATCAAAACTTCCTTCACCGGAATTGAGCCAGGAGGATTCATCAAATGAGAATTCAAGATCAGCAATAAAATCTGCATCGTATTCTATGGTAAATGCTATACCCTGGAAGGACTCCAGTGGTAGATCTTCAGAACCCAATAAGACAGGGATTTCAATGTAAGTGCCTGAAGTCGGATAGTCTGGAACTTCATTTTTGTCGAGCATCAATTGGGAATGAATCTCGGGCAATCCTTCAAAAAAGGTCACAACTTCCGATCCTCCATCATGAACTTGTCCATAATTGATGGAAATGGTAGCAAGGTCAAGAAAATTAACTACACCATTTCCATCTGCATCAGCAAAGGCATAATTCAAACCTTGAGGGAAAAATTCCTCCCAGGTAACCGGGATCGCCTGTGTTGAAGGCTGTCCTCCGGTTTCTATTCGCGCAGGTCCGGTTGTTCCCCATGCATACCCGACATTAAGAACGTCCAAATGATTAACCAGGCCGTTGTTATCCGCATCACCGGGGAATACCTGTCCCCTGGCAACATTGGGTTGCATAATCAAAAATATCAGGGAGAGCGCTGTACAATACCGTAAAAACTTTACGAGCATAAGTAGGTCACTTTTAATTGCATGGTAAAATTACCACCAGAAAATGTCAGAAACAATTACATATTTGACAAATTATCAAAATAATATTTTAATTAAATTTCATTTATTTATTGATTTTCAATTACTTATAATATTTTTTAATCCAAAAAATCGAAAATTTATCTAATAAATAGGTGGAAATTATTTTTCTTTGTTAGCTAAATGACATTTTCAGACCAGCCGAAAAACGAAAAAATGATAAAAAGTAAACTGGTAGAGCTGTTAAAACAATTCGAAGGCAAGGATTGGAGGGCTTTCGGCAATTACCTCAATTCTCCCTATTTCAATAAAAGTGCAGAGGTTATTGCCTTAATGGAATTTATTAGACTGATGGCTGAAAAGTCTTTCCCTGGGTCAGAAATGGAAAGAAAAAATGTCTATCAGGTGATTTTTCCAAATCAGCCATATAATGACAAAAACCTGAATCATTTGATGAGCCAGTTATTCAAACATGCAGAACGTTTTTTGAGTATCGAGGCATTCGAACAGGACGGAATACTACCTGATTACTATCTCCTGAACGTTTATGTCAATAGGAAATTAGACAAACCCTACCAGCTTGCATTCAAAAGAGCACAAAAAAAACTCCATGACTCTCCATTATCGGGATGATAAATTTTACTTTCAGGAATATCTTTTGGAAGATATTGCCGACAAACATTTCCAGTCCAAAGAATTAAGGCAATACGATGAACACCTGGAAAAAGCTTCTGCCGCATTCGACAGATTCTATTATGCTCAAAAACTCAAATACCTGGTCGCCAAACTTGGCTGGGAGAAGATCATTTCCAAACCATTTGAAAGACCTATGATGGAAGAGGTTCAGGCCATCATAAAAAACTATGACTTGCTGGAGATCCCACAGATTAAAGTCTACTATCAGTTGTTATTGATGTTGACCCAAAAGGATTCTGAACCATACTATGAAGAATTGAAAAATAATCTTGCGAATTATTCAAAGCTATTTCCAAAAAAAGAACTTACCAACCTCTACTCTTTCATCAGTAATTATTGCGCGGAAAAAATCCGTAAAGGAGATAAGAAATATACCCGGGAACTTATGGATGTATATATTAAAGGCCTTGAGGATGGATTTTTCCTCGATGATGGCATGGTTTCTCCCTGGCTGTTTAAAAACATGGTCAAACTGGGGCTGGGGTTGAAAAATTATGGGTGGACAGCAGAATTTATCGCTGATTACAGTGAAAGATTACCGGAAGAAAAAAGGAAAGATGCCTATTATTTTAATATGGCCGACATGTTTTACGCTCAAAAAAAGTACGATGAAGCGATTTTTTATTTGAATCAGGTGGAGTTCTCTGATGTTCATTACAGCTTAGGCGCCAAGGAATTATTACTTCGGATTTATTACACCATCGGAGAAACAGAAGCATTTCTTTCATTGGTATTTTCCTTCAGGATTTATTTAAAGAGGAATAAACTTGTCACTACCGAAACAAAAACAGCCTACGACAACTTTATCCGATGCGTTCACCAGTTGCATAAAAATGACAAAAAAAAGATAGAAGTCATTGAAGAAAAAATCAATAATACAAAATTGCTGATTGCCAGAAACTGGCTGCTACAGCAGGTGAACTTGCAAAAAACTTAGAAAAGTGGATCTCACGCAGATGCCGCAGATTTACGCAGATAAAAAGAAAGTAAATGCTAAATTTATTCAATTCTTGTCTGCGATCCTCTGCGAGATCAGCGTGAAATAATACGTTTAATTTGAGCCCCAGACTCATTTTTTAAGTCTAGGATATTTTATCCTCCAGTCCTCTATTGTTTGACAAACTTCCGGATAAGCGGATTGCCTTGGTCAGATACCATAGTTACAAAATAAACACCTGGTGCCAAATGTCCAATGGAAGCACGATAACCTAATGCTGTAGACTCCATATCCACCACAAACTGCTTTCCGGCAGAATCACTGAATTGTATGGTACTTATTCCCTTTTTTTCCGATCCGATCATAATATCAATTTGATCCGTTGTAGCCGGATTAGGGAAAATGTCGATTCCTGTGGATGGCCTCTCAAAAGTTATTGTCCTGACGGGACTATAGGAACTGTGCCCGTCAAAATCGGTTTGTTTTAATCGGTAATAATTGATTCCGGCAAGTGGTTCTCTGTCAATGAATTCATAAGTTATCAGGCTTGTAGAAAATCCTGCTCCTGTTACTTCACCTATTGTTTCATATGCTTTTCCGTCCGCCGATCTCTCAATAGAGAAATGATCGTTTTCGTGCTCATGAACAGTTTCCCAATCCAGCACAACCGAAGATTCTACCTGGTAAGCCTTGAAATTTAATAACTCAACCGGCAATAACGCACAGTCAATTGCCGGGACAGCAATCATTGGTTCTGGCGTCGAAATACAGTTTGATTGGGTGCTATGTGCCACTTTAAAAGTACCCGCAGCGATGTCCTCTGAAGAAAGACTGCGTATTTCTGCTCCATTGGACAAGGTATAATGCATGACCTTCCCCGGAGAAACAATGTGACCTAAACCATGAGCATGTCCTAATTCATGAACTGCTGTACTTTCAAAATCGAATTGGCTGCCGGAAGCACCTCCAGGTCCATAATTCCAGGAAAAACCTCCGGTCAAATTTGAGTTAAACCGAATATCTATTTCTTCCAGATACCAAAGGGTGTTTTCCATGGAACATGCCCCATTGGCCAAAGCAGAATATCGGGTAGTTGTAACACCAAGCGTTCCCCCTGAAATACTTTGGAAAATGATAATATTTCCATTATCTCCGGCATGGCCCTCAGAAGTTCCGGAATCATCAAAATCAAAATTCACTCCGGTACTACATCTCCAGGTTTCAAGAGCCCTTTCAAATGCATCCTGTGCTGCACTGTTCCCATACATGCTATTCATAGCTGAAGGGGCATTATTATTGTATTCAAAAGTATAACCTCCCTGGCCATCCATGTCTACCATTTCAAGCCTGTTTCGGTGGTCTCCGGCCCAGTTATAAAAATCACTGGCTACATTGTTTATTCCATAATCAACAGCTATGGCAGCTGATCCAATACTGGTCCCTGCGACATCTTTTACTTCAACTGTTCCCGTACCCGCTTCGGTTGGGATCTTAAGCCTTACTTCTGTGTCAGACCAGGAAACAATATCTGAATCGATACTATTAAGCGGTACGACGTATTCACTACTACCTCCTGCATCAGCATCTGAAAACACTATGGTCCCAATACTTCCTCCGAAACCGCTTCCGGTAATGATCAGTTCGTTATTTTCTTCAATGGTACCTGATACGTAGGAACTTGGATTAGTGCCGGCACCATTATTAAGACCGAGAATTATTTTGGGAGAATCAGACAAGACCTCTGCAGGTCGGGCTCTGTACGCTGAACCGTCAGGTCTTTCGGATTTTTGTCTGGTTGTTTTTTCGACCCTTTCCAATAGCTCAACCTCTGACATAGGATCCTCTGCAATACGGTCAATATATTTACCGCTTTGGTATTTCAATATACCCTGAACACCGAACACAGGCCGGCATTGTTCCAAATCCGGATATTGCATTCTTACGGTGCGATTATCAATGGATTGCTCATCCGCAGTCAGTAAAACAAATACTTCTTCTCCGAGAGCCATATTGACGCCAGGAAAAGTTCTCTCCATTTTGTTACCAACTATTCCTCCTTCTGTGATAACACCAATTTGCTCTACACCGTATTTAGGACCTTTGGCAAAGGCAGTCACCTCGACAATATGCAACGTATAAATATTTTTACCTTCGACATCCCAATAGGATACTTTTTCTGAAACAGTACCAATTATTGCAGTAGTCGAGCCATCAATACGTTCCTCAAGTTCAACGGGATAAATTTGAGCGTTGACAGAAGCAATGGAAAGCAAAAGCAATACAATAGCTGAAATGAAAATTTTGTGCATAACGCTTTTCATAAAAGGGGGATTTAAGTAGTTTTTAAATGAATATAATTGCTATAAAATCCTGTATATAAGGATTTGATTATATAAAAGGAGTTTAGTCAGAACCGAGGTTCATCCCAATGGAAGTGTTGTTTTAGAAAATTATAACCGGTAAGTGGTTAGAACTGAGGGTGAATGATATGCTGTTTTTCCAAAAGTAATAATATTTTCTTTTTTGAACCGTTTTCCAAAAGGAATTTATCCAGCCTAAATAAAAAATCTCTTATTTTGAGATACTTTTTTAAAAAACCAAACATACATATGAGAGTATTTACAACATTACCCATCCTTATTTTATTGTTTCAGTTACCGATTTTTGTTGCAGCCCAGGATGGCTGCCCGGGCTGCCTGATTGGTTTGCCTGTCGAAATCCCCGAAGACACCATTTACATTTCAGATGCACCGGACGGACACGTAGGAAATTACTATGACGGAGACATGAGCTTTAGAATGCCGAAAACCACTACTCCTGTAAACGCTTCTGACCCGGAAGTTCCTGCAGGATTTGACATCAATAGTATCACCATTGTGGGAGTATCTAATTTACCTCCGGGACTGACATGGGAACCGAGCCAGACAGATTTTGTCCCTGAAGATGAAACGGACGGCTGCGTAAAGATTTGCGGCACTCCCCTACAGTCCGGACTTTTTGAAGTTGAAGTCAATGTAACGGCTCAGGTTTTTGTCGTTGAGCAATCTACTTCTTTTACCTTTCCTCTTTTGATCCAGACGGATACCAGCGCTACGGAAGGTTTTACTCTGATAAATGATAATGGCTGTGGAGAAATAACAGCCTCTTTTATTAATAATATTCCATCAAACGGGGTTGAAGGATTTTCCTATCTCTGGAATTTTGGCAATGGAAATTATTCTTTGGATGAAAACCCAATCAATCAGACTTACAGTGAGCCCGGGACTTACGAAGTTTCCTATCAGGCCATTGTTGATACCAGTCAGTATTATCTCTCCAAAGTTACGGTTAACAATGTCGGATGTAATGATGTTCTGGGTGGAGCTCCCGACCTATACATTGAGATATCAGACCCGGAGGGTGAAATAATTTACCAGCCAGCCGAAATTCAAAATGCCTCAACACCTTTGAATTTTAACATGTATTTACCTATCGGTGAAGGAGAATATCTCCTGCGCGTCATTGATGACGACCAGGGGATCGACGGAGGAGATGATATTTGCGGTGTATTCAATTTTACCCAATTATCGAACGGTACCTATAGTGATGGAGAGACCAGTATTGATATCACCATCCTTCATCAGGTGGACACCATCAATTCCGTGGACACTGTTGTCGTTTTTCCAATTCCGGACGCTCCGGAACTGGAAAGTGATGGCATTGAGCCTATTTGCAAGGGAGACATTGTCACTTTGAGTTCTTCTTATGACTCTAATAATCAATGGTTTGTAGATGGAGTTCTCATTGAAGGAGCAACAGATCAGGAACTTGAGGTTACTACGAATGGAAGCTACCAGGTACAGTTTACTTCCCAAGATGGGTGTACTTCCCTTTCGGAAAGTATGGAGCTGATTTTTAATGAAGAACCACCGATTGCACCATTTTTCAACGAAAACAATTTATTACAGATTTCCGATCCGGATCAAATCTCTGATCAATATACCATACAGTGGTTATTCAATGATTCCATCATTCCGGATGAATCTGATATCTTTTATTGTATCAGCGAAAGCGGTACTTATAGTGTGGTAATCGTCGACATTGTTTCAGGATGTAAATCTGTTTATAGCTCAGAAGAAGCATATGACCCGAATTTTCCTAATTGTGTAAATGGTTTGGATGAATTGGTATTGGATGAGTTTAAGGTTTTTCCAAATCCTGTTTCCAACAACTGCACCATTGAGGCAGATTTCCCGGAAACCGGAAACGTTCATTTGGAAATCTCAAATGCCATTGGACAGGTGATCTTGCAGAAAGATTTTGGAATAACCACTGGTTTTTTCCAATACCAATGGAATATGTCCGAACATCCTGAAGGAATTTATATATTGCAGCTCGGATATAACGATAAGCAAAAAACAGTCAAGCTTGTCAAAACACAATAAACATGTTAAGAATCGAAAGAGCCAACTTTGCTGCAAATCACGAAATTATTACCCTGGTAAACGAAGAAAAAAACATTAAAGCCTCAGTCATTCCATCGCTAGGTGGAATGCTGAATGGCTTTAGTCTTGCTGGTTTTGAAGTAGTTGATGGCATTGAAGTCAATGAGAGTGGAGTTGAAGAGTATTTAAACACTTTTAAATCTTCCTTGTTACTCCCCTATCCTAACAGAATTGCTAATGGACGATTTGAATTTAAAGGACGAAGGCATCAAATGACCTGTAATGAAGAAGCGTTAAATAATTCCTTACATGGATTCATTTACAATAAAAACTTTGAGGTTGTTTCGGCTAAAACCAAAGACAATCAAGCTGAATTGGTGTTAGGTTATACCTATACGGGAGATGCTGCCGGATTCCCCTATTCCTTCAAAACAGTATTGACCTACAGATTAGATGTCAATGGAAAATTGACTTGTAATTGTGAAGTTTCCAACACCGGGAAGGATGTTTGTCCATTAGGGCTGGGCTGGCACCCCTATTTTGACATGGGACAAAAGGTAAATAAGCTGTCGTTGAAATTTGATACCAGAACTCATTGGGAAGTTGACGACAAGATGATTCCTACTGCGGAAAAGGTGGAGATTGATCCAATTTCCGGAAACATTGGTGAGGATGAATATGATGGATGTTTTACACTCGAAGATCCAATCGTTGAGTTGTCTGCTGCGGAAGGAAAGAAATTAACCATGGACTGCGGAATGGATTTTCCTTATTTACAGGTTTATACTCCCCCACACAGAAACAGCATCGCCATCGAGCCCATGACATGCCCTCCGGATGTTTACAATAACAGAATAGATTTAATTGAATTAGAACCTGGAGAGAAGAGAGCTTTTAGTTATTCCTTAGCATTGGAATAATTGTATGAGAACAAGGGAAAAAGAAATTAAGGGAATAAGATCCATTGTTTCCTTATTCCCTTTTCACCTTGTTTCCCTTACAAATGAATCACTTCATCGTAAGCTGCAGCAGTAGCTTCCATTACCGCTTCACTCATCGTCGGGTGCGGGTGTACTGCTTTAATTATTTCGTGTCCGGTGGTCTCCAGTTTCCTGGCAGCAACCACTTCGGCGATCATTTCCGTAACATTGGCGCCAATCATATGGGCACCGAGGAATTCGCCATATTTCGCATCAAAAATAACTTTAACAAAGCCTTCTTTGGTACCGGCAGCACTAGCTTTCCCGGATGCTGAGAATGGAAATTTACCCACTTTGATGTCATATCCTGCTTCTTTAGCAGCTGCTTCGGTATAACCGACTGAAGCGACTTCAGGAGCGCAGTAAGTACAGCCCGGGATGTTATTATAATCGATAGGATCAGGATTGTGACCCGCAATTTTCTCTACACAGGTAATTCCTTCTGCACTGGCAACATGCGCGAGTGCCTGAGTAGGCAACACATCTCCGATAGCATAGATACCCGGCACATTGGTTTGATAATAATCATCTACTGTAATGAAACCACGATCGGTTTTTACACCGAGTGTTTCCAAACCAATATTTTCCGTATTTGGCGTAACACCGGCAGCAGAAAGAACAATATCGCACTTGATTTCTTCAACCTCTCCGGATTTCATATCCTTCACTTTGACAGTGCAACCACGACCTTTGGTGTCAACCGATTCTACAGAGGAGTTAGCCATGACCTTGATGCCCTTACGCTTGTAGATGCGGTTGAGCTCTCTGGAAACATCAGCATCCTCACGTGGCACCAGTCCTTGTTTAAGGAATTCCACAACGGTAACTTCTGTCCCGATTGAGTGGTAGAAATAGGCAAATTCAACACCGATAGCACCTGCTCCAACGATAACCATTTTCTTAGGTTGCTTTGGGAGCGTCATTGCCTGACGGTATCCAATGACTTTCTTACCATCGATCGGAAGGCTTGGTAATTCCTTGGCTCTTCCTCCTGTTGCTACGATTATTGCATCAGCTGAGTAGGTAGTCTTTTTGCCATCAGCATCAGTAACTTCAACTTTTTTACCGCGGGCCAAAACGCCGTTTCCGTTAATAACAGTGATTTTGTTCTTTTTGAACAGGAACTGAATTCCCTTGCTCATCCCCTCCGCTACTCCACGGCTGCGTTTGATCATTCCGTCAAAGTCTGCCTCAGCTTCTTTGACCTTAATACCATAATCCTCAGCATGGTTGATGTAGTCAAAAACCTGTGCACTTTTGAGCAGCGCCTTGGTTGGGATACATCCCCAGTTCAGGCAAATTCCACCTAAAGATTCTCTTTCTACCACGGCAACTTTTTTGCCCAGCTGTGAAGCTCTGATGGCTGCTACATAACCTCCCGGGCCACTTCCGATAACTATAATGTCGTAATGCATATTGATGTAATTGGATTTTAATAAAACATATAAATGGGTAACAATGCAATCCTGATTTAGTTTGGTAATTTCCTGGTGTTCAGCAAGGGTTTACATTGTTGCCGCAAAGATATGTTTTCGAGGGCAATTTTGATAGGGAATCAGGAAGTTTACCTCATAAAATAAAAACTTACTTGTAGTATCTGTTGTTTAATCATTCGTCTGTTTCAAAATAGGTTATCTTTTTCCAAATAGGCATCATGGTTACCCACGGATTAAAATGCCCCTCCGGTCTTTTTTCTAATTTTAACTGAAATTGATTCAATTTCATATTACTGATTTGGTTTTTGTAGCTATGCAAATGACCTGGTTATAGATTAATTTGAATATTCCTGAAGAAAAGCAAATAGTTCTTGTTTGGATTCCCAAAACATAATGTCTCCACCCAGTACATTCCCATTTTGATCAAGAACAAAGATGTGAGGCTGTGAATTACCTTTAAATTCCCGGAATTGCAAATCACTCCACTTCTTCCATTCCTGCTTTTTATCATCCACCCATAACCAAACATTTACATAATTATTTTTCATCAGAGAAAGAACATGCTCATCTTCCGATATTTCTTTTTCAAATTTTCGACAAGCAACACATCCAACGGCGTTAAATACCATAAGAATGGGTTTGTTTTCCGTCTTTGCTTTGATAAAACCTTGTTCCAGGTCTTTGATGATCTTTAAATCCTTTTCAAGCTGGATTACGGTGGAGGTAGGCCATTCGTATTCCATTTCGTAGACCTTCCGGGTAGGAGAATTTGTCTGATCCGGAATAGTACATCCGGTAATCAGAAACAAGGATAGTATGTATATTTTGAGAATTATTTTCATTGGATATTATTTTTTGGTGTACGCTACCCTATTTTCCTCCATCTGCTGAATATGCCGCTCCGCATGTTTGCTCAGGAAATAGATGTACTCATATACATTGATCTTCCCGAGATCGTTAACAGACATCGTTGTTTTCTGCAAGAGGCCTTCTCCGTTCCTGAGTTTATCCAATTGATTCAGACATCGGAAAATCTGGGTTGTCAATTGGTTTTTTATCTCCCATTCACTTTTTGTTCCTGTGGGTTCCATGTGCTCAGGTCTCATCCACTCAAACGATTTGTGAATGCCTATTTCATCTATTTTAGTTAGATCAAAATGGAAATCACTTATCATGTCTTCAAGAGATAGCTCCTTTACATTTCGCAATGCTTTACCGGTCGCCTTGTCAATGAGAATCAGTAAAAAATGACTCGTAAGGGCAATATGCTCAAGGATTTCTGCAATGGTCCAACCACCGTCTTCAGGACGGTAGTTTTTTAGCTCTTCTGTCTCAACGAACCAATCCAAAACTTTGGAGTGTGTCTGGATCAGGTGGACTTGAATGGCCTGTATATAACTATGAATATTCATTATTTTATCCTATTATTGTCCTTCAGGCTTTCCAGAAACTGATCCGAGGTGAATTCTGCCCCGAACCATCCGGCATCATTAAAGTTAGCATTTCTTAAGTCACAATTTTCATAGGTTGAAGCATCCACGGCAGCATGTTCGAACGAAACGCCATTGAGGTCTGTATTTATGAATTCAACACATTTGAGATTACAACTGCTCAGATTAGCATTTTTAAGGTTGCAGTTTTTGAAAATGGAGCTATGAAACCACGAGCCTTCAAAATTGGCTCCTTCGAGGTTCATGTTCTCAAATAAAGTTTCTTCCATATCAAGGCCGGTAAAGTCGCGATGACCGCTATTGTATTTTTCCTGGAGCTCTTGGGTAGTCAATTTGGGTTTGTAATCAGACATGTCAATAGTTTTTTTGGGATTGGTTATTTATTTGAGGTTTTTCCTTTTTCAGCTGAATCTCCTAACCGGTTCTCTTCTATCTTTTCCTCGACATATTTCCAGGCTTCTTCCAGAGAATCAAATATCCAATCTTCGGAAGTAGCCGGTTCGGACTCGTCTCCGAAATGGATCAGGGTCCCGATAGCCTCTTTACATTTATCGCCGACGACCATCGCAAGGGGAAATCGGGTGTCAGGATATTGTTCGATCTGGATGTCAAAGACCTGTGCCAACAGATCACCCCATACATACTCCAGTTCCCTGAAATCGAGGATCGCCCCTGCCGGCTCATAAATATTCAGCCCGAATTGCCCTCTGGCATACATATATTGAGCGTCCCCGTTCCCGGCAGAGCCAATACCGTACTTTCCTGAATAAGCAATAACCAGAATATCATAATGCTCCCGTAATCGGGAAGATCCCATTTGATAAGTTACCTTTATATCGCTCCAATCTTCCGGGTTTTGAGGTATTAAGTTTATATCGTTCATTTTTAATTTTCGTTTGCAATCATAAGTTTAATCTACATTTGATTATCAAATCAAAGATCTACTTAAAAAAGTTCCGACAATTTCAAAGGAATAAAAAATTTTAAGTCATTCCCGCATTTAAACAAGGCTAACCATTGAATTGTGAAGTTTTGTAAATTTGAAAAAATCATACTTCCATGAATAGATCATTTCCCATAATTCTAATTTTCGTCATATCTGCTTGTGTTACTTCCTATCCAAAATACATTTCCATGCTGGATCAAATGGATGATTTTGTTTGGATCGGAACAATTGATGATCAAAAAATCACATTAGTCATACAAAACCAGGATGGCCATTGGTTTGATGGAAATCTCCTTCTCGGGAATACTGATACACTTTACTTACGCGGCTTTGAAAAAGGCGAAAACCATCCAACCAATTATTTCTATGAACCTTCCGACAGCATTCCCGCAGGCTCTTTATTCATCTGGACAAAAGGGCTGACTTCTGATACTTTGGACATAATTAATCGCGTGGATTCCATGTCTGTTTTGCCCAAGCGGCTTTTACTTTTTAAGCAGGAGTTGGAAAAGGATTAATTTTGATTCAAGTTATGCATTTTCAATCCTTCATCAAGTATTTCCAAAAACAACTCTCTATTTCGCTTCAAATAACCAGTAGGATTTACCAAAATTTTACCATCTGAATTCAGGATTACATACATAGGTTGATAAAACCCACCGAAGTATTCTTTTTGTAATAATGCATTAACCTGACCTACGGTTCTTAAAGGCGATTGCCTCAACTGTTCATTTTCATCAAAGACCATTTTGTATAAGTCCAAAGTGTCTTGCTCAATGATTTGGCCGGGGTGATCAACAGCTAAAATTACGGTTACAAAATCTTCATTCAAGATTTTTTGAATACCTGGAGACGAGGCAAAATCCTGCATAAATTCATCATCTGAAAGTCCAAGCAAGGTAAAATAAACCAATACCGGCTTGTTTTGAATTTTGGCTACTTCCATACCCTCCCAACAATTTTGAAAATAGATCAACTTATCAGGGTTTGCTTTGCAATTGGAAATCATCGCAAGCAAAATCCAAATTATTATATTGAAAAGGTACTTCATTAAGTCAGACGGATATTAACGGCTGTAAATGAACAATCTCTCCTCTCCTTTCAGTATGGGGTATACAGGTTCATAATCCGGCAACAAAGCATTTAAAACTGCCCTGGAAGCAACATAAGCTACAATATTGGGACAAGAATCAACCGCCATAGTATGGAACTTACTCACCCAAATTTGAAACTTTGAATAATCACTTGTTACACTACGATATTTAGACAATCCTACATGTATCCCAAATACTGCAGCATTAAAGAATGGGTTATTAGCAAGCTCCTCGGGTTGAATATCATCCCAGATTATCTCCAGTTTTTTGCTCTTTTCCAGAGCAAGTTCAACATGAGCAAAATAGCCACTTTTTCCAATGCTTTTTTTGAATCTGTATGTTCCGATTTTCATGATTGTTTAAATTTGTATTTTGCCATTCTTTTCTTGTCTTCCGCCTTCACCAATCCCACCACATACATAATCGCCTCATCCATCGATTCAAATATCCAGTCTTCATTGGTGGCCGGTTCATTGCTTTCCATACCAAACAATAGGGTTTCGATTGCTTTTTTACATTTCTCACCAACCACCATAGCTCTTGGAATATTGTGAGGATAATTTTTCAGTCCTCCCAGACCAAAGACCATTGCAAGCATATCTCCCCAAACGTATTCAAGGTCTTGAAAATCAATGATCACGGCATCAGGGGTGTACAATTCAATTCCCATTTTTCCCATGGCAGACATATAACGGGCATCAGCATTGCCTTCACAGCCCACACCGTATTCACCACTGTAAGCAACTACAAGAATTTGACGTCTGAAGAAAGTTCGGAATTGCCCTAACTGGAAGGAAATCTGGATGTCACTCCAGTTTTTTAAGTTTTGTCTTTCAAGGTTTATGGGTGTCATAATAATAAAGGGGATTAGGTTGATTATTATTTGGATTTTGATACTATAATAAGCAAAACTCCAAAAAAGTTCCCAACCTAATCCCCTTACTCAATTTTGCATCATATGACCATTATTCCAACACCAAATACATATCCTTCGGATACTTCACTGAGTATTTAAACCCTAATTTTTCAGTCTTACCAGGTTTTAGATTGATTCCCCAGCTAAGTTTTCCGGTATTCGGTTCAACTTTGGCGCCTTTGGAATTTTCCAATACCACCTCAATCTGGTCAGTAGTAGAAATCGGATATTGATCTTCAATTATGATCTTAACATCCTGGCTCTTGGTATTCCTCAGTTCAATTTTCCAGCCAATGGTTCTGGTTACTTTCCTGCCGATGAACTGCTTGTCTTTGAACTGTCTGTCTTTTTCCCGTTTGATCACGATACCTGCATCACGACCGAGTGAAAGATCAAGGGTGTCCACTGAAGTTTCTACATCGATCCATGATTTCCCAAGGTAGGTTCCCTCGAAAAACAAACTGGCTTCACCACTTAAAAGATCATAATCTTCCCAACCGGTAATTCTTGCAGTGAGAAAGGCATTTTTATCCTTTTTAGGTACCGCATAATAGATGTAATCTGCAGGTAATTCATGATCTGCAATATTAACGGTATATGGTTTTCCATCCGATGGTATGGTCTGTGGGATTTCAATCGAAAACTCAGTAAAAGTGGAATGTTCTGTCTGTTCCACATAAGCGTATTCAGAAAGAACATCCTCATCTGCAACTTCAATCTCATATGCATCAACCTGTGGTAAGGCGGCTTCTTTTTTCATGGCACTGCGGTTTCTCTTTCCCGAATAAACAACTTGTTGAGATAACCACCAGGTATTCAAAGTGGGCTTTGTACCGCTTGCGGATGGATTGCCGGTGGCCAGATTCAGGTTAATATTTTTCCAATCCTCTCCCGAACTTTGTACCACCATGGCTTTGTAGGTCATTTTCACAGGATTGCTGGTATCCTTGACCCGAAGGTCATAAACAGGTTGCCAACCGGCCTGGTGAACTACATATTCAATATCGAATTCCCCCTGAGTTTTCTTATCTGCCTGGATGGCAACAATGATCTCACTGGTGGCTTTGGAAGTATTGGCAGCATTTAACTCATTAATTTGTTTTATCACTTTACTCAACTCCTCGTTTAATCTGGTAATCTCTTTATTTACTTCCAGCTTTTCGATTTTTACATCCTGTAAATGGCTTCTAAAGAACTGGGCCATTTTTGCCAGTTCCTCAGCACTTAAGGAAGCATTTTGACCTTTGATCTGTTTGTTGGCTAAAACCATGGTTTCTTCTTCGGTAAGTGCACTTAATTTTGCTTTCTCAATATCCAGTGAAGCATTCAGGCTTTTCTTTTGATCATTCAGCTTTTGAAGCCCTTCAGGTTCCTCTTTGGGCTTAATGTAATTAAGTTTATGAGTGACAGATAAAATGATAAAATCTCCCTTTGCCCTGAACTGAATACTCGAAGCATCAATGGAAGGGGAAATACCGGTAAAAACCAGATTTTCAGTCCCTAAAGGAACAGCACCTTTAGCTGTTCTTTTTACTTGAGCACTATTGGGAAAAACGGTTACTTCTTTGATTTCGGAGGTAAAGGAAACCTCTTTGTTTTGAGCAAAAAGCATTGTTCCTGAAAAGAACAACATCAACAAGAAAAGAATTTTTTTCATCGTAATTTTTTTTATGTAAGGATGAGCTATTGGCCCAAATTACATAAAAAGCAGAACAAAAATGATGATAAAAAACAATTGCCCAAATAAAAAACTCCACCAAGATTCCCTGGTGGAGCTCATCTAACTTACTGATACTAATATTTACGTTCATCATTTGCTTTCGGGATTGTAAAAGTATAAACAAAAAGCCGTACTCACAAGAAATGAATGGAAAAACTGACACAAAATATTATTCGGAAAAAATGTAATTTTTTTGCTTAAAAAGCTCTTAATCAGGTTTTTATAAATGATTTAATTATTTAAATCATTTATGGCCATTAACCCAAAGTCCTTGAAAAACAAGGAAGTATAAAATGGTAAAACACTTGCGGGAAAATTCAAAAAAAGTTATTTGTAAGCAATTAAAGGATTTGAAAACATACTTATTCAATGGCCTTTTCAACCTCCACTACAAAGTGTTCCATTACTTTTTCCTCCAGCCATTTTGCCAAAGGTTCTTTTGATTTACCTGATTTGCCCTGAATGAATGGTTCATTTTCTTTAGTCATCAAAATACGCCGCATAGATTTCTGCTTTTTATAAGTCTCTGACCTGTGAATCAGTTTGGGAGTTTCCGGTTTGGATTCCTCCACATTGATCAAATACAACCGTTCATCATGATCTCCAAAAGTCCAGGATTGCATACCAGTCTCATTTTTGAAAGCAAGCAGAACACAAGGGCCTGTAATGACAAATTCAACCCCATACAACAAATCATTTTTGTGCTCCCGCCTAAAGTCTTTCTCCCAGTTGTTTACCGGAATTTTTATGTAAGCTTCCCTGGGGCCGCGGCGGTTGTAAACTACCCCGTTTTCCCCTTCAACTTCATGGAGGATATCCTCTGTATAATATTTTTCCCTGAACCAAATGGTATGTCCTTCAACGTTAAAATCAAGAGCCTTAAAGAAAGACGCATAAAAACGGGCAATTTCGGAAGGTTCGCCCCCGTACACTGCAAAATAAGCTTTGTTAAACTGGGGACGGAGTGTGCTGATCAATTTTAATTTATAATCAAAAAAATCAAAGGTCCATTGCTCAATTTTTTCGTTGATCGTTGGATTATAACTTTTAAACCCCAGGTAGGCCATTGAAAGATCCTCTTCATGGGAAACGATAATGTTCGTTAAGGATTCATGCCTTTCTTTACATTGATAATAATCATGATACATACGTGATTTAGAAGCATCCTTCCAGGGAGAACCTGAGCTATCAGAGTTGGCATCCCTTGATTCTATCATTTCCAATTCACTTTGAAGCCAATTATACAAATGACTCTCCCTAAGGTTGTTAATGGCCCGCCTTAGGTTTGAGGCGTGATTAGCATAATTGGCCACTTCTAATTCCTCCAGGAGCAATTCAAAACCCAGTGGATCTTCCTCTGCTTCAATTTTGATTTTATTGGAATCCATTCCAACCTTAACGATAAGCTGTTCATCCGAATCAAACCGATTTAAGATCCTGGACAGTGGAATTACTAATTCCTCCCGAAGAGCTCTTTGTAAATACCTTGCACCGTAATTTTCATCATAGCCCACCTCGCTTAAGTAGCCATAAACCTCTTCGGAAATGGTGAGTTGTATTTTCCGGTATTTTATTCCTTCCCGAGCATACAGTTTTGCCATTTCTCTGTCCACTACACGGCGTATTCCTAATTCATCTAGAGGTTTAAAAATAACCACCTTATCTATCCTGTTGTATAGTTCCGCTCTAAAAAACTTTTGAACTTCCGTATCCAGTTGTTCCTGCAGTTGTTCAACTTTTTCCGATTTACTATTCCCCACCAGATTAACACTGGACCTTTGAAGAACATCTACTCCAATATTACTGGTCATCAGGATGATCGTACTGCAAAAATTCACTAATTTCCCTGTTCCATCAGTCAGCCTTCCCTCACCCAGTATTTGCAATAAAAGGTCAAAAAATCCCTGATGAGCCTTTTCTACTTCGTCAAAGAGCAATACACAAAATGGTTCTTTTCTAACCGCATCGCTTAACAACCCTTCCTGTCCTGAAAACCCACTTAGCCGATAAATGGATAGAGGATCTGCAAATTCACTCATGTCAAATCTCACCATTCTGTCCCGGCTTCCAAACATATATTCAGCCAGCGTTTTGGCCAGCTCCGTTTTCCCAACACCTGTAGGACCGGTGAATAATAGAGAAGCTATAGGTTTATCTTTTCTCGACAGGCCCATTTTTACTGTGGCTAAAGTGTCCGTAACAGATTCAATAGCCTGGTCTTGTCCGAAAATATTACTTTTAAAATGTCCCGACACTTCCTCAAGGTCCATGGAAACATTTTGATCGACCATAAACACCGGCAAACCCGATTCGCGACAAAACCTTTGGGTAATCTCTGAAACAGATATCGTATCACCGGTCGCATCTGATTCAGGTCTGTGCAGAATTAACCGTTCTAAAAATCTTACAGGGGTTCCGGGCATGCCTTCATAGGGCATGAAACGGTTGATCAACCGGATGACTTCCTGCACTGCTTCTGCAGAAATATTCATTTTCAAATCTCCCGCAATCAAAGCTGCTTTTTGCTGAATGATCTTTTCTAGTAAAGTGCCTTCCGGCTGTTGTAAACGAACCAAATGAAACAAGGAAAGGAATCCCGGATGATCCAGCTCAATTTTGGCCAACTCATCTTCAGTACACTCTGAAATAATACTTAGAGTTCCTTTAGCCAGGAAGCTTTGCATATATTCGGCCACACTTACTGAATTTCCTTCGTATTTACCAACTTCAAAAAGCTCCATGAGATTTCGAACAAACAAAAAATCAGTCTGGCTATTTAATTCCTTAATCAGCTTTACCAAATTAGATCTCCAGCCACTTCCTGAAACGAGTTCTTTGATTAGCAGAGATGCCGTAGTTTCCCAAATTTTACCCGCAACCCTTTCTTTTTTCCTTGCCCTTGCCAACTCCCACACCATGGTGGTCTTCCCTACCCCTCTGGGACCAACTAATAAAATATTCCTGCTGTATTCATTCTTGACATCCCTCAAAAGTTGTTTCATCTCCTTCTCCATGCCAAATAACTGAGGTGAACTCATGATTAACTCCTGTCCAACTTTGGGTAAAAAACCCTCTGACTCATCTTTGCCTGCTTTTTGTAATTCACCTGGAGCAGGGATTTTAAACTCAAGCTCATTATGTGTTAGATCCACTGATTTAAACCAAATAGTCTCCAGAATATCCTGGACCATTTGCAAGCGCCTGTTCTTCAAAAAGTCCAGGCGGACAATCTCTCTTAAAGCTTTTTCCAGTTCATAAGCTTCCTTGCCAAAAGCCTCAATACCCAATGCAGGAACAACTCCCCACCAGCCATTTTCGTTTTGAGTGTAATAATACCTGAATTCCAGTTCCATTGCAGGATAGGAAATGCCATCTTTGGCTCCCGGAAAGTACACCTGAATATCACCATGCAAAAATTCACCCGACCGATAGTCATCCAGTAATTCGGCAAGTCTTCCCTGGTCTAAAACCTTGGACTGATATAACTCCTGAAATCTTCGAAGGATCAATTGTTGAGAAGGACCAATGTGAAGAGCATTCTTATCCGTCAGAGGATACCTGATAATGATATTTTCTCCAAGCTGGAGATTCAAGGTATAAAAAGGAATTTTGAGTTTAAACGGCATGATTAGGCTTGATAATTCAGGAGGGTAAATTTAACATTTATACTGTTGAATTCAAATTGGGAGTGCAGACCAACGTTTATTCTGCTTCAGGATCTGTTCCTGGGCCCTCTTCAAGTAATTCTTTTGGCAGATGCTTGGAAGCTCTTGCCCCAAGTTGTTTGATCTTTTCTGCCCTTCCTATTAACGTGTCTCCAAACTTTTTGGATTCGGAAAGTTTATTCATGGCTCCCTCGTATGCGCCCTGGGCTTGATCGAGTCGTTGTCCTATCAATTTCAGGTCATCTACAAAAGCACAAAATTTATCATAAAGCATACCACTTTGCCTTGCAATTTCAATAACGTTCTTCTTTTGCCTTTCCTGTTTCCAGATATAAGATACCGTCCTCATTGTAGCCAGTAAAGTGGAAGTAGTGACAATAACGATATTTTTCTCCAGTGCGTCGACGAAAAGCCTTGAATCCTCCTGCAAGGCCAGGGCTAATGCACTTTCAATGGGTACAAAGAGCAAGAGGTAATCTGGAGAGTTGATCTGATAAAGCTGCTCGTAGTTTTTACTGTTCAAATCTTTGACATGGCGCCGCAAACTATCAATGTGAGCTTTTAAGTGTGTGGTTTTTTCAGACTGGTCGTCCGTTTCACAAAATTGCTGATAGGCTGTTAGAGATACTTTGGAGTCAATGATCAACTGTTTATTTCCAGGCATATTAATGATAAAGTCCGGCCGCTTTTGGTTACCATCCTGGTCAGCAAATGAATTTTGGGTTTGATAGTGTACATCTTTTGTCAGCCCGGATTTCTCCAGCAACATTTCTAATTGGAGTTCTCCCCAGTCGCCTTGGGTTTTACTGTCTCCTTTGAGTGCAGAAGCCAGGTTGTTGGCATCTGAACTCAATTGCTGATTAAGCGTTCTTAAGTGTTCAATTTCCTTTTTCAGGGAGACCCTGTCCTTGGTTTCCTCGATAAATCTTTTTTCTACATTTTCCTCGAACAACTTTATCTTTTCCCGCAAAGGATTGAGAATATCATTGAGTTGCTGATGATTATGTTCGGTAAACTTCTTGGTTTTTTCTTCGAGTAGTTTATTGGAAATATTTTCGAATTCAAGCCTCGCCTGTTTTTGCAGAGCTTGCATTTCCTCCATCTGATACTCCAGCTTTTCCTGAAGGTGTTTTGTGGTCTGCCCGGATTCTGCAAGTGCTGCTGTTAAACTTTTCACCTCCTGCTCTTTTTCTGCGAGATCTTCCCTCAAAAGATCAGCCTGCATCTGCAAATTTTCATGAATCTGCCGCAAAACATAATCTTTGTCCAACTCAGATTTACTGACTGCTCTGGAGACTAAATTCAATTTTGCATAGATCCATACGCCAGTCCCGCCAAGGACCAAACCGAGAAATAAATAAAGGAAACCTAACAATAAAGGGTCTTGCATAAAGCATCGTTTTTGTCACTTTCAAAGTTAACAAAAAAATGCTTTAAATAAGACTTTATCATTCTTTTGGTGAAACTTTTTTTTCAGGAATCTGGCAATTCCCTCCGGCACAGGCACCGCCACAGGACAGGTTAAAAATCCCCTGGTACAAAAAGATACCTCCGATGATCATAGTTAACGCGGTAGCATTGACAATTCCGTCAATCATTATGATTGCCCCGATGACAACCCTGAGCACCCGTAAGAATGACCAATCATTTAACAACAAGGATTTTACTTTTTCCATTTTATCGATTTTGAAAACTCAAAAGTAAAAGGAATGCCGACATACCTTGGTGATAACAATCACAATTTGTCGCATTTGTATCATTAGCGAAAATATTTTAACACAATGTGAAAAAAGTCCTTATTTTTGACGGCAATTAAAATAATATTCTGACAGATGAAGAAAATTCTACTTTTACTTTTGACCATAGCAACAGTCTTCACGCTGAAAGCCCAAAATGGCGAAGAAAGACCACTTCCCAGAGGCTTTGCCGAAGGGGAAGAAGCCCTCATGAGAGATTATATCAGATCCATCCAGGAAGAAAAAAATCTGACCTGTATTACCTCTGCCCCTGACCAGCCTGTCAGAACTATGGCTGAATGGGAAGAACTGCAGGCGGTAGTAATCACCTGGACATCCTATACTACGATACTTAAGGAAATTGTGCGTCATGCCAAGGAAGAAGTAGAAGTAATCATCGTTTGCAGTAACCCGGCATTGGTAAAGAATAGTCTCAATGCTGCGAACATTGACTGGAGTACAAATGTCACTTTTGTTCAGGAGGATTTCAATACGGTTTGGGTAAGAGATTATGGTCCAAACTCTGTATATATTAACGATGTTGAATCTTTAGCTTTTGTCGACTGGATCTATAATCGCCCGCGTCCGAAAGATGATATTATACCTGAGCGAATTGCGCAGGAACTCGGAATTGATGTTTATTGTACCACCCAGGTTCCTACGGATCTGGTGCATACAGGAGGAAATTTCATGGCTGATGGCATGGGAACAAGTTTTTCCTCTAACCTGGTACTTGATGAAAACGGACCTCTAAATAATTGGGGGATAAGTAACCATTCTGAAGAGGATATTGATCAGATCATGAATGATTATATGGGGATTAGTACTTATCCCAAAATGACCAATTTACCCTATGATGCAATTCACCACATTGATATGCATATGAAGCTGCTGGATGAAGAGCGGATCTTAGTTGGTGAATACCCGGAAGGTGTTGCTGATGGCCCTCAGATTGAGGCGAATATTCAATATGTTCTCAACAACTTTGTGACTCCTTACGGAAATCCATATGAAATAATCAGGGTTCCTATGCCACCTGAAAATGGTGCTTATCCGAATTGGGGTGGTGACTATAGAACTTATGCAAACGCCATATTTTTGAACAAAACCATTCTTGTTCCGACCTATGAAGAAGAGTATGACACCACTGGTCTTCGAATCTGGGAAGAATCCATGCCTGGATATAACATTGTAGGCATAAACTGTAATCAGATCATTCCTGCCAGCGGTGCAATACATTGCATTACCAAGGAGGTGGGAACAGATGATCCCCTTTTGGTTAATCACGAACGAGTAAGGGAAGGATGTATTAGCGAAGATACTTACGTTTCAGCTTCCATCAAGCATGCTTCTGGTGTAGCCTCTGCCAAAGTGTATTACACTACGGATCTTTCGAGCGGATATGAATCCATGGATATGACTTATTCTGAAAATGATGTCTGGGAAGCCAACTTACCTGCCATGGCCGAAGAAGCAAGCGTTTATTATTACTTCGAAGCTGTAGCGAATAGCGGTAAAACCATCCTCCGTCCGCTTACAGCCCCAACAGGAAATTTTGATTTCGACGCTATCGACTGTAGTGTCAGTACAGATAATGTTGATCCTGAAGCTACCCGTTTGCTCGATGTTTTTCCAAACCCTGCTTCTGCCATTACCTGTATTCCTGTTGAGAATGAATCACCAATAAATGCAAGCATTGAATTGAATAACGTACTTGGACAAAGGATAAAAACTATTTTCCGGGGAGAAATTCCTGCCGGAGAGTCTAAATATTTCTTCGACGCTGCACAATTGGATTCCGGCATGTATTTCATTACCCTGAAATCCGGGAATAATTCTGTGGTTCAAAGCATTGTTGTTAAGTAGAATAGTACTTGCTGAACCTGTCTTCCTGGCCAGGCAAGATTCATTCGAAGTTTACGAACATAAAAAAACCGGCTCCGTTTCATAATCGGAGCCGGTTTTTTTATCAGGAAATCACACCCTGGAAGATTTCGATCTGAACTGGAAAAACTTCAAAGTTTTCGAACTGATAAGATAAACACCGGCTATTACGAATAAACAACACGCGATCTTCAATAAACTGATATCCTCCTTATATCGATCGACATTCATCCAAAAGGAATAAATCGAGACCACAAGGAAGGAAATAACCGGTTGAAGGTAAATATAACTCCCTGAAATACTGGGCATCACATGTTTCGAAGCAAAAATATTAAACAGGTAGGCAAAAAAGGTGGTTCCAAGAATGACATAGGCAATAACGGTATAAGTACCTAAGGTAAATGCGGAAAAATCAGTTTCCAATAACTGTTTCGTCCCAAACGGCAACCCAAAGATGAATCCAAATAGAAAGACCCAACTGATAACGGTAATGGGTTTATATTTTTTCATAAAGGGTTTTACAATTACCAAATAAAATGAAAATGCCAATGCATTCATCAAAATCAGACTGTTTCCAAGAATGGTCCCGGTACCTTTTGAGGTAGCCCCTGCATAAATCAATAATACGGCACCAATAGCTCCTACTATCAGCCCAACGATTTTCTGAAAGGTAATAGATTCCTTTAATAAAAAAGAACTGATAACCAGTACGAAGACAGGTGTTGAAGTCATAATTATGGCCGCATCGATAGGAGAAGTCAGATTGAGACCATTAAAGAAAAGCATTTGATTGGCGCAAGCCCCCAACAGGCCACAAAGGGCAAGTTTTGGAAGGTCTTTTCTATCCACTTTTTCATAAAAGAAGGAACTCACCAGCCAAAATAAGAGTCCCCCTGCGCTGAGTCTGAGCATCACGAACGCAGAGGGACCTATCTTGTCAGGCATGATTCCCTTAGCCACGAGGTAATTTATTCCGTAAATAAATTGTACGGCCAATAAGGCTAAATGTGCCTGTTGGGTTCGATTAATTTTCATTGCCTTTAACTCAACTAAATAACGCCGAGTTCTTTGCCAACTTTTGTAAATGCTGCAACAGCTTTTTCAATATGCTCGCGTTCATGTCCTGCAGAAAGTTGAACACGGATCCTGGCTTGTCCTTTAGGCACCACCGGATAGAAGAAACCAATCACATATATCCCCTCTTCAAGCAGTCTATTGGCAAATTTTTGTGATAAAGGTGCATCATACAGCATTACCGGAACAATAGGATGAACCCCTGGAACAATATCAAACCCGGCTTTACTCATCTCCTCTCTGAAATATTTGGTATTGTCTTCCAGCTTATCCCTCAAAGCAGTACTGGATGTCAACAGATCAAGTACCTTTATGGAGGCCCCGGCAATAGCTGGAGCTAAAGTATTGGAGAAAAGATATGGTCTTGAACGCTGACGTAACATATCTACTATTTCCTTACGAGCTGCAGTGAACCCGCCGGAAGCTCCACCAAGTGCTTTACCAAATGTTCCGGTTACGATATCTACCCTATCCATCACATCCCTGTATTCAATTGAACCCCGTCCTCTTTTACCAACAAAACCTGTTGCGTGGCATTCATCAACCATTACCATGGCATCGTATTTATCTGCCAGGTCACAGATTTTATCCAATTGGGCAATCGTCCCATCCATAGAGAAAACACCATCTGTGGCAATCATTCTTCGACGGGCACCCTGGGCTTCTTTTAATTTTTCTTCCAGGTCATTCATATCATTGTTGGCGTAACGATAGCGCTGAGCCTTACATAAGCGAATTCCATCAATAATGGAGGCATGATTCAAAGAGTCAGAAATAATGGCATCCTCAGCGGTTAAAATGGGTTCAAATAACCCACCATTGGCATCAAAAGCAGCTGCATAGAGAATCGCATCTTCCTGTCCAACGAAGTCTGCAATCTTTTGCTCTAATTCTTTATGAAGATCCTGTGTTCCGCAAATGAACCTAACGGAAGAAAGACCAAATCCATGAGAGTCAATGGCTTCTTTCGCAGCTTCTAAAACATCCGGGTGAGAAGATAAGCCCAGGTAGTTATTGGCACAAAAGTTCAATACCTCAGCTCCTTTGTCTGTTCTTATTTCCGCAGATTGTGGAGTGATAATTATTCTTTCTTCTTTATATAAACCTGCTTCCTTTATCTCATCGAGTTCCTTTTGAATAGCTGGTCTGGTATTTTTAAACATGGTTTTTTATTTTGAATTTGTTGTATGAGAATAAACTTCAGAATTATTTAACAAGCATTGCCTTGAGGTTTGTGATCATTTCTGATGTCATTTTTTCCAAATCGAAATCAGGGTGCCAGCCCCAATCATCGGTTGCCTGGTGATCATCGATTGTTTGCGGCCAGGAATCAGCAATCTCCTGTCTGAAATCCGGTATATAAGTGACTTTAAAGTCCGGATAGAATTTTTGGATCTCAGCAGTTATCTCAGCCGGTGTGAAGCTCATCGCAGCGAGGTTATAACTCGTTCTAATCTTGACTTTTTCAGCAGGGGCTTCCATTAATTGAAGCGTGGCTTTGATCGCATCATCCATATACATCATTGGAAGCATTGTGTCTTCCTTAAGGAAACATTCATAATCATCTCCCTGGACAGCTTTGTGGTAAATATCTACTGCGTAATCTGTCGTACCACCTCCCGGAGGAGACTGGTAACTAATGATTCCAGGGTAGCGAACTGACCTTACATCCACGTCGTAATGTAAATAATAATACTGGCACCAGTTCTCACCGGCAGCCTTACTAATTCCATAAACTGTTTCGGGATGAATAATGGTCTCCTGAGGAGTCAAAACTCTGGGAGTATGGCTTCCAAAAACACCGATGGAACTTGGGAAGAACAGCTTCATATGACGCTCTCTCGCAATTTCAAGCACATTAAACAAGCCATTTGTGTTAATGTCCCAGGCCATTCGTGGATTTTTTTCTCCGGTTGCAGAAAGGATGGCGGCCAGATGGTAAATTTGATTGACTTTGTATTTTCTCACCAGTCTGGACAATTGTTTGGCATCCAAAATGTCCAGTAATTCAAAGGGTCCATCATCGTGGTTTCCCATTCGAATATCAGTGGCCAATACAGCGTCTTTGCCGTATTTTTCACGCAGTGCTTTGGTAAGCACCGAGCCAATTTGGCCATTAGCACCACTGACCAAAATACTCACTTTTGTCATATTATTCGGTTAGGCTTTTGCTGAAAATCAGATTCATGAATAAAAAAAAGAAAAATCGCTCTTTTTAAAATCCGATCGTCTTTACATCAAAATTTATTCGGCTACAAAATACGAAGGTTTAAGTAAAAAACTGAGCAGCGCTCTCATTATTTTGAATCGGGAATATCATTTAGAAACTCCCATGATTTTTCCTGATAATCCATCCTGCAGCAATAGGTTTGAATTCCATTGGTAACCAATAGAAAATCAACCTGAAATGCCATATTATAAATAGCTATTTGTCGAAAAACATCCTGGGTGATCTGAACGGAAGGAGCTTTGCATTCTACAAGCATAAAGGGCTTTGTGTCAGCATTGTAAACGAGTAAATCAAAGCGTTTATCAAGCTCATTTACTTTCAGCCCTTTTTCAACTGCAATAAAATTCCTCGAATACCCTTTTTCCTTAATAAGGTAAAGAATTAACAACTGCCTGACCAGTTCCTCCGGTAACAGCACCAGCCATTTATTTCTGATCGGATCAAAAACAAAGACCTTCCCCTGCTCCTTTTTTAGTCGAAGTTCAGGTTTAAAGAGGGTAAGATCCAGTGGAATCATATTATTGATTTCCTTTTTGATGATCTGCCAGGAATTTGGCCAATCCGATGTCTGTCAATGGGTGCTTGAGCAGCCCCATGATAGAGTCTAGCGGACAAGTTACCACATCGGCACCGGCAATACCTGCGTCGATGATATGCTTGGCATTTCTGATGGAAGCAGCCAGGATCAAAGTATCAAATCCCTGAATCGCGTAGAGCTCAGCGATCTGTCTGATGAGGTCGATACTGTTCCAATTGATATCGTCAATTCTACCCATGAATGGGGAAAGGTAGGTTGCCCCGGCTTTGGCAGCTAATAATGCCTGACCCGCAGAAAAAACGAGGGTGCAATTGGTACGAATTCCGTTGTCTGTAAAATATCTGATGGCTTTAACGCCTTCCTTGATGATAGGAACTTTCACCACAATATTCGGAGCAAGTCTTGCCAATTCTTCTCCTTCTCTGATCATGCCTTCAAAGTCGGTAGAGATGACCTCTGCGCTGACATCACCTCCTTCCACAATCTTGCAGATATCCTGGTAATGTTTTATAATATTAGCCTTACCGGTTATTCCTTCTTTGGCCATTAAAGATGGATTGGTGGTTACTCCGTCGAGGATCCCAAGATCTTTGGCTTCCTGAATTTGGTCAAGATTGGCAGTATCAATGAAGAATTTCATAATTGTGGTGGATTTAAAGATTTATGATCGGATGAAAATACACTTTTGGCTGAGATGTAAAAAGAAAATGACCCAAAAAAATAAGGTGAGACAACATACCGACCGCTCAACCTCCTACCCTTGCTGCGTTTCCGCCCTGGGGGAGTTCAGAGGGAGCCTGTCGTATGCCGCTCACCGGAGCGCAAAAGTATAAAAATTTATACACAAGGCAAAGTTTTTAGATTTTTTTTAAAGGGATTTTTTATAAAAAACTCATGTCACGAATACACGAATTTTGTTGAATTCTTTGAAAGCACAAATAGCATTTTAAAAAGTGTTTTATTCGTTTTTAAAGCCAGGATGTCTAAATAAAATAGCCATTCTCGTGCCCCCAACCATTCGTGTACCTGCCTTCCTTCAGTCAGCAGGTAGGTTTGTGGCTCCATTTGGACTTTTAACCGTTTTCTTTTTCACCTTCCTTAGGAATGATTCCGGTTTCCTGGCCGAAAAAATGAACAAAATGCTGCATCTGGGAGGCGAGCTTCGCATTTTGGGTAGCCTTGTAATAAGTATCAGTCAATGACCTAAGGGTCTGGAACATAAATCGATCCATTTCATTGATCATCATTTCTTTGGTCCAAAGATCAACTTTAACCGTTTCCAGGTTTTTCTTGTCAAACAATGCCAGAAGTAATGCTTTAGCTTCATGCTTCTTAGGCCCTTCAGGGTTATCCGTTGCCTGCCAGATAATTTTCTCAGGAACGTTATGCTCATCACGATCAATTACCATGTTGATTTTCGCCCGTTTTGTTTTGTCACTCATTATAATTGAATTTTTTGGGCCCTTAGCCCATACTGGTTATTTCCTAAAAATTCTTTTTCGTTTTAATCTTATTGAATTCCCGATTACCACTACATCCGAAAATGCCATAAACAATGCACCCCACATTGGGTTAAGAAATCCCATGGCGGCAATAGGAATAGCCACCACATTGTAGGCAAAAGCCCAAAAGAGGTTCTGTTTTATGGTTATCAATGTATGCCTGCTTATACCATGGGCCTGTTTCAAATGCTCCAGATTGCCATTCAGCAGAACGATTTGTGCGGATTGAATGGCTGCTTGCGAAGCGTTACTCATCGATACTCCAATAGTTGCTTTTGCCAGAGCCGGGGCATCATTGATGCCATCGCCAACCATCGCAGTATAAGCTGAATCGGACAATCTTTCAATTACTTCCAGTTTTTCATCTGGCAATTGTTCTCCGAAATAATCATTTATACCTACGGAGGCGGCAACGGAGGCTGTTTTTTCAATTTTATCTCCACTCAAAACATAAGGTCTTACTTCCTGACCTTTGAGGTAGGAAACAACTTCTGATGCCTTGTCTTTAATATCATCCGTGATTTCAAGGGCAGCCAGCAAATCATCGTTTTTGGTCAGGAAAATATGCGCTTTTGAATGAAAAGGATTTCCATTGTAAATTCCTGGTTTTCCGGAACCAATTCTGAATACATTGCCTTTTTCATCCACTCCTTCTAATCCGCTTCCTCTATGTTCAGATACCTTTAACGATATGGTGCTGTTTCCGTTCATTTTCGATTCCATAGCCTCTACCAATGAATGCGCTATTGGATGACTCGAGTGTTTTTCCAGTTGGTAAATGAGGGCATTCACCTCGTCAATATCCTCAGTGAAATATTCAATCTTATTCAACTGAAATGCTCCTGTTGTAAGAGTTCCTGTCTTATCGAAAACAATGTGCTTAATTTTGGCAAAAATTTCCAGTGTTTGGCCACCTTTTACTAAAATCCCGTTTTTGGCCATTCGCCCCACTCCTACCATAACTGCAGTAGGGGTGGCCAAACCCATCGCACATGGGCAGGAAATAACCAATACGGCAATTCCGTTCATAAGTGCCTGACGAAATTCCAAACCAAATCCAAAATGGCCAATTAAAATAGTCCCCAGGGCTATCAAGATAACTACAGGAACAAAAATGGCACTTATTTTATCCGCAAGTCTTTGAATATCAGGTTTGTCTGCCTGGGCCATCTTAACAAGTTCAATCATTTGCCCCAGGACTGATTTTTCACCTGTAGCTTTTACTTTCATCTGGAAATTTCCTGAAAGTACCACCGAAGCACCAACCACCTCGCTTCCTTCATTTTTATCTACCGGCAGACTTTCACCGGTCAACATGGATTCATCTACGGAAGCATATCCGGAAAGAACGACACCATCAGCAGGGACTTTGTCCCCTTCGTTGACCTGCAGGATATGGCCTTTTTTGATTTCACCAGCATCGATCGTGACCACAGTTCCGGAAGGTGTTATTCGTTTGGCCTTTTCTACCTGAAGCCTCGTCAATTCTCCAATAGAAGTAGTGGTCTGTTCAACAGCTCTTTTTTCCAGCCAGTTGCCAACCAGTACCAGCGTAATAATAGTGGCGGCTGTTTCATAGAAAATATAATCCGGTTGATAATTAATCGTTCCCACTATACTATAAATGAAAGCAGCAGTACTACCTATGATGATCAGGACATCCATATTGGGCACACCACCTCTTAGGGATTTCAGCCCGCTTACCCCAAAGTGAGCAACGCCAATCGCAAAAACCGGCAAACAGATGGCCAGTTGAACCCAGGCATTCATCCAATGAATATGAATCCCGAACATCATTAATATATGATGCAACAATAACGGAAAGGTGAAAATGGCACTTATTAATAACTTGCGATTCAGTGTCCACCAGATTTCCTTTTTACCGTCATCAATAACTACGTAACCCAGCTTGTGAATGCCCGCAGTCACTTTGTCAAGTGTGATCTTTTCATCGTTTTGGCGAAACCTGACTTCTTTGGTCTGAAAGTTTACAAAAACATCCTCCAGTCCTTTTCTTTCAAGGAACCTGGAAATGGATAAGGCACAATTACTGCAGTCCATTCCTTCAACCGTCAACTTAACAATTTCTTTCGCCATGGTTAATGCAATTTATTATAAGGGCAAAATTAAACAAGTTCTCCAACTAATTTAACCACGATCCCAAAATTTAGTTTTAGCAGAGGAGTCATTTCCCCTTTAGCCTACGCAGTCAATTTGCGCAGATGAATTTTATTGGTATTTTTGTAATAAACAAATTGCAATGCCTGCCAATAGAAATGCACTTATCCGCTATAAAACCATTGACAATTGCCTGCGAAATCGTAGTCGGAAATGGACCCTTGTGGATCTGATAGATAAAGTTTCCGATGCGCTTTATGAATATGAAGGAATTGATAAAGGCATTAGTAAACGGACCATTCAGCTGGATATACAATTTATGCGAAGTGATAAATTAGGTTATAATGCACCCATAATTGTTGTGGACAGAAAGTATTATACCTACGAAGATCCTGAATACAGTATTACAAATCTCCCATTAAGCAGGCAGGATCTCACCCAGCTCAATGATGCAGTAGAACTCTTGAAACAATTTCACGGATTTTCTCACTTCCGGGAATTAGACGGAATGGTGCAGAAACTTGAAGATCATGTTTCCTCACAAAAAGAAATGCGCTCCCCAATCATTCATTTTGATAAAAATGAAAACCTGAAGGGCCTTCAATTCATCGATGGAATTTATAAAGCCATCCTTGGAAAAAAGGTCATGGTTATCGCATATAAATCCTTTAAGGCCCGGAAACCCGGGGATATAAAATTTCATGCTTATCTGTTAAAGGAATATAATAACAGATGGTTTGTAGTGGGCCATGCAGAAGGGAATTCACAATTAATGACCCTTGCCCTGGATAGAATAGTATCTATAAAAACGGTTGAGAAAGTTCCTTATAAAAGCCTGCATTCTTTTAACCCTGAAACCTTTTACAAAGATATTATCGGGGTTACGGTTAACACTGGAGATCCGGTGGAAACGGTTGAGCTTTTTATTAAACGAAGCAATGCTCCATACGTAATAACAAAACCTTTACATCACACCCAGGAAATTATTTCAAAATCCAGAGAAGGAATTTTGATCAGGATCAATGTGAAATTGAATTACGAACTTGAAAGAGAAATTCTTGGATTTGGAGAATCAATCATTGTCATGAAACCGGAAAGGTTAAAGCGAAAAATTGCTAAACGGTTGAAGCAAGGTGTGAAAAATTATATAGAATCAGGAGAATAATTTGAAAACAAAACCAAAGCTTTCAGGTTTTATTGCTATCCATTTATTTTATTTGCAGCATAAATACAACATTTGAAAAATCCATTTATTTAAATCCTAATAAAATTTGATTATGAAAAAATTTCTATTGGCCTTATTGCTACCAACTTTACTTCTGATATCCTGCAAGACGGATACAAGCAGTAATGAAACTGACACTGAACAAACGAACGAGGTTGAAGAAACCAAAAAATATACGTTGACTGCTTTTTCTCCTTCCACTGAATTTCCTGACGCAAAAATGGAATCCATGGAATTTAAGGAAGGTACGTTTTCTTATACAATTGGAGGAGAAGGATACGAATTAGGTGTTCAAACCCCGGATGCGGATTCAAAAATGTGTGCCAACTCAGGAAAGGGACAACACATTCACCTCATTGTAGACGACTTGCCTTATGCAGCAAAGTATGTAGATTCTTTTGAACATGAAGTCACAGACGGAGAACACTATATTTTGTCATTCCTCTCACGTTCCTATCATGAAAGTATCAAATCCGGAAATGCACATATTGCGGTAAAAGCAAAAGTAGAAAATGGAAGTATCACTGAGAGCAAGTCTTTGGATGCCAAACCTATGCTTTTCTACAGTCGTCCAAAAGGTACCTATGTTGGTCAGAAGGATACTGAAAAGGTTATGTTAGATTTTTTCCTGCTCAATGCAGATCTAGGAGACGATTACAAGGTTAAAGCTGATATAAATGGAGAGGAGCACATTATCGATACCTGGCAACCCTATTATATCGAAGGGATGGAAATGGGAGAAAACACCATCACACTCACCCTTATAGATAAAGATGGAAATGCCGTTGACACTCCTTTGAATCCTGTTAAAAGAACTTTCTCGCTCAAACCTGATCCAACAGAATAATACCCATCAGTTCTCAGGAAGATTCCACCAGCAACCTAACAAAAAAATTACGGAATCTTCCTGAGTTTTTGCCGTAGAAATCAGTTACATACAACATATTATCAACCAACCGCCCAACTAAGGTTTGAACTTGTCCCTCGAGTCAATAAACGGTTCAAATCCGTTAAATAAACTATCGGAAATATTGCAATTAATTTTTTTTTCCTAATTTGGTTTTATATTTCGAATCAAACCCGTTACTTTCACCCCACCAAAACTAGAAGAGGCAAAGAAAATCACTACAATTTGCCCAAACAAAAAGTATCAAAATAAACAATCAACACAGGACTCCGGTTACCTTCCGGGTTGTGATATTAATAAAAGGACAATCTTTATGAAGTATTTTCCACACGTTCCAATTTTCAGCATTCTGCTGATTATGTTGTTTCCGTTTATCCTTTCGGCCCAGATAACGATTGAAGGAGTTATCATGGATGAAGATCTCGGAGAACCTTTGATTAATGCCTCCGTGCTGGTAAAAGGTACTACAGATGGAACTATTGCCGACTTTGATGGTAATTTCCTAATCAAAACCGAAGAATCGCTTCCGCTCACGCTCATAGTTTCCTTCATCGGATATACTACCAAAGAGGTTGAAGTTACCTCCGCGGACAAAAAATTGAAAATCAACCTGGGCTCAGATGCCGTTACTATTGCCGCCGTTGAAATTAAAGGAAGAAGAATATCGGAAAAACAACAGCAAGCCGCACTTACCGTCGAGACTTTGGATGGGATTGGCATCAAGGAAACGCCTTCAGCTAACTTCTATGACGGGCTTGGCTCTCTTAAAGATGTAGATCTGACAGCGGCCAGCCTTGGATTCAAAATCATCAATACACGGGGATTTAACAGTACCAGCCCGGTTAGGTCCCTTCAAATAATTGATGGAGTAGACAATCAATCTCCCGGTTTAAACTTCTCTCTAGGAAATTTCCTGGGATCATCAGAGTTAGATGTCAACCGTGTAAATCTTGTTATCGGAGCAAGTTCTGCTTTTTACGGGCCCAATGCCTTTAACGGAGTTATTTCGATGGAAACAAAAAACCCCTTTGTCCATAAAGGCTTTTCAGCTATGGCCAAAGGGGGTGAAAGGAATCTTTTTGAAGGAGGATTCAGATACGCAGACGCGATCCGCAATAAAGATGGAAATGCATATTTGGCCTTTAAGCTGAATTTCTTTTACTTCTCTGCCGATGATTGGGTAGCGGACAATTATGATCCGGTTTTTGATACAGATACTGACCGAAGTAATCCGGGAGGTTATGATGCTGTCAATATTTATGGGGATGAATTCGCCGGAGCTAACGATTACTCCCAGGTATTGGCATCACCCGGTTTAGGGATCATTCACCGTAAAGGTTACAAAGAATCTGATTTGGTTGAATACGATTCCCACAACATGAAGATCGGAGGAGCGCTTCACTTCAGATTACAACCACAAAAGGAATTTGAATCTCCTGAATTAATAATGGCCAGTAATTTCAGTACCGGAACCACTGTTTACCAGGGAGACAACCGATTCAGTTTGAAAAACATACGTTTTTACCAGCACAGACTTGAACTGAATAAACGTGACAAGTATTTCCTTCGTCTATATGCAACCCATGAAGATGCGGGAGATTCGTATGACCCTTACTTCACCGCCCTTTTATTGCAAAGTAAAGCCAAAAAGGACCAGTTCTGGAGAGCATCCTACAAAAATTACTGGGACATCAATGTAACACCAAAGATCAAAGCCACAGAAGGGTATCCAAATCCACTGGACTACCTGGGAATGCCTGAAGAGTTTAATGCAGCTATTTCAGCCTTCCTGGGTTCTGAGTCAATGCAGGATTCTCTGTTCATCTGGCATGCCCAGGCTCAGGCCAAGGCCAACCAGGAGGATCCCTTAAACAATGCTGAAGCTTTTTATGAGCCCGGAACCCCGGAATTTGAATCAAAATTCAATGAAATAACCAATAAGATATCTTTTGCCGAAGGAGGAACCAAGTTTTATGATAAATCTGCTTTGGTTCATGCTCATGGAGAATACCGATTCAATAACATTGTTGAAGGAGATGCGGTTTCTGATCTTGATTTCATAGTTGGAGCTAATTATCGGATGTATTTGCCAGATTCAAGAGGTTCTCTTCTCCTGGACACATTTGGGCGAGACATAAACACTTACGAATTCGGTATTTATGGCGGTAGCACCATTACCATACAGGAAAAACTAAAAATAAATGCTTCCCTCAGAGCAGATAAAAATCAAAACTTTGATCTGTTAATGTCTCCGGCAGCCTCTCTTGTTTTTACGCCTAGACAGGATCATACCCTTAGGCTTTCCTTCTCTTCTGCTATCAGGAACCCGACGCTGAATGATCAATATCTTTTCTACAATGTTGGCAGGGCCATCCTGATCGGAAATCTTGATGGTTTTAAAAATCTCATTACGGTGGAATCCCTTGTGGATTACCTGAATACCAATGATTCGGACAGGCTCGTCTATTTCGATGTAGACCCCATCAGGCCAGAGAAGGTGAAAACCTTTGAAGCCGGCTACCGGACTACCCTATTCAATCAGATATATGCCGACGCCACATATTATTTTAGTTTTTACCAGGATTTTATTGGATACAATCTGGGAGTAGATGCAAATTTTGACCAATTGACAGGATTGCCTACTTCCGTCCAGGCTTACAGGGTAGCCGCCAATGCAGTGGACAGGGTTACCACACAAGGTTTCTCTTTAGGTCTTAATTTCTATTTCTGGAATAACTACGTGTTGAATGGAAATTATTCCTGGAACAAGCTGAATACGGTAACAGATGATCCGATCATCCCTGCATTCAACACTCCTGAGCATAAGTACAATGTGGGATTATCCGGTAGGGATATCAATTTTGCCATCGGAGGATTGAGGGTAAAAAACTTTGGATTTAATATCAATTATAAATGGATTGATCGGTTTATTTTTGAAGGATCTCCACAGTTTACAGGAAGGATTCCTTCATACTCCTTGTTGGATGCACAGGTGAATGTTTATTCCAAAAAGCTCAATAGCACCTTCAAACTTGGTGCTTCAAACATCCTTAACGTTCAAACATTTCAGGCATATGGTGGCCCGAGGATAGGTCGTCTGGCTTATCTATCAATACTTTACGAATTTAAAAAACAATAATTAAATAACAACCTTATCTATCTTATCAAAAACGATGTTTATGAAAAAATTCAACAATCTATTAATTTTTCTTTTTGCCCTGGCATTCATCAATCTGAATGCTCAGGACACACGTTACATTGACCCGATCTTCGATGAAGTTTCTTTAGAAGCTAACGTGATCTATGGAGCAAATATATCCATCCTGACCGGGGCACCAGAGTCTCAGAACTTACTGATGGATGTCTACACACCGGTTGGTGATGATGAAACAGCTCGCCCTGCATTTGTCGTATTACACACAGGAAGTTTTCTTCCTCAATATTTCAACGGACAAGTCACTGGTTCGAGATCCGATTCTGCGGTTGTCAACACTTGCATCAGACTGGCCCAAAGAGGTTATGTAGCCATTGCTGCTACTTATCGCCAGGGATGGTTGCCACTTGCGGAGGATCAAAATGTGCGAACAAGTACCTTGCTTCAGGCTGCCTACAGAGGTATCCAGGATACCTATTCCTGTATCCGTTTCCTGCGTAAATCCGTAGCAGAAAGCGAAAATCCTTATGGTATCGATCCTGATAAGATCGGAGCATTGGGCTTGGGTACAGGAGGATACCTTTCATATGGTGTAGGATACCTGGATTCTTACGATGAAGTTGTATTGGATAAATTCATTGATACAGAAACATTACTACCTTATGTAGTTCAGGAATTACATGGCGATCCATTTGCATTAATCGAAACACCTCTTTGTGTACCTAATAGTGTTGGATATGATTCGGATGTTTCATTTATTGTAAACCTCGGAGGAGCACTTGGTGATCTTTCCTGGATAGACGGAACAGATGATGAGCCTGAATCTGTTGGTTTCCACGTTGTTACCGATCCATTTGCACCCTATAATGAAGGACCCGTTATCGTTCCAACCACAGGGGAGTTTGTAGTAAATGTTCCCGGTACCAGAGCTGCTATTAATGCGGCAAATGAACTGGGTAATAATGATGAATTAGCGCCTGTTAATGACCTGGACAACGCACTAAACCAAACGGTGAACTTTTATAAAAATGTAGAGATTGACCTTTCTGGTTTAGGACAAGGTTCTTTTAATATTGGTGTAGACAATGTTTATCCATTCGTAATGCCAGGTCTGCAAGGAAGTCCTTGGGACTGGTGGGACAAACCAACGCTTGATGTGCTCATTCCTCAGATCAATATATTATTTGGGACAGACTTTAGTTCTGACACCCTTCATAACAATGGATTGATCACAAGCCCTAATATGGGACCTGACCAGGGTAATGCATATCTGGATACAGTATTTATGTATATGTTGCCACGTGCTTGTAATGCTTTTGAGCTTGGTGAATGTATGACTGTAAATGTAAACAACCCAATCGATGAGCAATTGGTAGGTTTTGAGGCAATGCCTGTTCCGGCTGATGATTACATTACCTTGAACAGCAAGGAAGAATCGCCGATGCAGAATGTTTACTTCTTTGATGTAAATGGTAAAGCTATCCGTTCTTATACCAAGGTTAATAATAGTCAATTGACTATCCAACGGGAAAATCTGCCGCCTGGCATTTACTTTGTCAAAGTGAAGTTTAAGGAAGGCTGGTTATCAAAACAGGTTATTTTTAAGTAACCGTAGAACAGGTTTTAACCTGTTAACTCACAAGGCCCGGTTGTCTATACAATCGGGCCTTGTTTTTTTAAGTTCTTTAATCGATTATTCCTGCGGATCAGAACTCACATTCGCATCACCAATTTTTATACCAATGAAATTCACATTGGTAAAATCTCCGGTCAACATCAGGGTTCCACTTTGCGGAAACGGCGGATCAAATGGATTGTTCGGATCCGGGAATGTATATCCGGCGGGAACAAATCGCCATGAGGGTGCTCCCCCATCGCCAAATCCTTCCTGAATAGCCAGTATCCGTTTTTGAACCCTGATAATATCCGCTGTAGAAACAGAATTGGAGAGGTTCGCATCCCCACTGATAATCTTATATGGTGAATCGAAATATTCGACACCTAAAATGTGTTTCCTGATTTTGATCAAATCTGCTGTGGTCACTCCATTGACATAGTTGGTATCTTTCACAACTGCAATGGTATATTCCTCCATCCCTGGCATTTCGACCGCTTCAAAAAATCCATTTTCATCCGTAGGGAATTGTAAAAGCCCATAAGTAGGGTTGTCAATATAAACTATTGCATTTCCAACACCCAATCCGTTTTGATTGGTAATATGACCACTGATTGTATACAATTCTCCCCCCGGTTGTTCCATTCCATGAATCGAATCTGCTTCCACTTCAACAGGTTCCAACCATTCCTTGAGGCGTGTTTCAGGGCTTTGGCCGTTATTCCAGGCATAGGTAAAGTGACCAAAATATCCAATGGATACGGTATCAGGATGACAAGTTGCCAGCCCTCCGTTCAATTGACCAACGATCAGCCCTTCCTGATCAATTAATCCGGCACCAGAAGACCCAACTTCAAAGGTTGAACCCTGTGAAAATAATACTCGGTAATGGTAATAAGGAGGCGTCAATACGCCATTATCCCACTGGATCGCATTTGGTTCAATACCTGCAGAAATATTGGACCAGGAAACCTTTTTGATGTCTCCAACAGGATGATGAAATACTGTGGAACTCGTAGGGGCGAATTGCGAAACGTGCCATCCTATGAAATACAGGTTATAATTAGCCGGGATATCCGGTATCAATTCCAGTAAGGTAAAATCACTTTGCTGCCTGCCAGCCACTAATTCTGCCCCCAAAACAGACTTGGGCTGTGGCTCCTCAACAGGGTTGGAACAATCCTCGCTTTCGTAATCAAAATCAAACCGATACATATCCCACAAGGGAGTATATCCATCCTGGCAATGATAAGCGGTTAATATATAAGGAGTTGCATCGCGATTACTGTTGTTCATCAGGTTGCCGGTACAATAACCAATTCCTTCTTCAACCACAACATAAATCCTGCAGATACCTCTTTGTTGATCACGGAATCCATCCCCCTGGGAGCAATTGGCGTTTTCATGGCAGTCCCATGAAGCTCCGAATCCGAATTCCTGGTTGGTAACTGTTTTTTCCATCCCGTAGTTTTGGGCATGATAAACGTGATCAACCCGAAATAGGTGAAAATTTCCAAGCCCTTTGGATGAAGCAGGTTCAAAATATTCAACGATGGCTTCATCTCCATTGATCATACCCGTCCAGAACCTCCGTGTATTTCTATTATTTCGCCAGGTGTAAGCGCCTCTTTTTTGAGACCTATCCGGGCTATACATGAATAATTGTGCTCCCTGGGGCAAGAAAAAGTCATCATAAAAAACTGCAACAGCTAAAGCACCCGGGCTTTTTAGATGAATACGCCAAATTCTATCGCCATTGGGTAGTTCTGTCCATTGTCCGGAAGTTTCCGGATCAAAATTCACCTGGATGGGTACTGAAAAACGGGTTCCAGGGCCTTCTGCATCTTCTCTGGCAACCTTTTGCCAGTCTGGGGAAGGCAACATGACCGGAGACGGATTGCTTGCCATAAAAGGCTTTACAGCAGGATCCAGACTCACTGGATTACCTCCGGCTGTAATTTGGGCTTGAAGAGAGAAAATGCAGGAAAAAAGAAAAATAACGGTGAGAAAAGTAGTTTTTTGCATGGGATGAAACTTAATGTAAATGAAAAGGGAGTTCAGGGATTTCAAGTAGTAACTATAGCACTACATAAAACTTCCCTCAACTCCCTAAATATAATCAATTTCCAGATTTTTTAAATAATATCTGAGTTTTTAAAGCCCAAGAACATCAGCTCCTTGTTCGAAAATAATGTCCACGGGAATGCTGGCTTCCTGGAGTCGGTCCAAATCTGCCTGTAGCTCTTCGCCTATGCCTCCCATTTCACCTACCAATTTGGCTACACCATCATAATCACCATCTCCCTGAAGCGTGAGGATCTTTTTAGCAAGTGATTCCATAGCCTGTTCGAGCTTCTCGAAATTAACAGCATATGTTCCATCCTCGTTTCTTTCAAACGCTCCCTGTTCCTGGAAATAATTGAACCTGATCATATTTGCTCGTCCGTGAGCACTTGAACTTCCAAACCTCACGGAACGAAAGATCCCTGCCATAAAGGTCACATAAAAATCCTTCAGATCTGCATCCAGCTCACCTTTATCATGTAATTGTTTGATCATGAAAAGCCCCAGGATATCGGCCTTGCCTTCTTCCAGGGCTGAAGCATGTTCTTTCAATGCCTGACGTACCGTTCCACCTTTTTCCGTTATAACATTTTTGATTCCGAGGCCATGCGCCACTTCATGAAACATAGTATTACTGAAAAAGGCATCAAAGGTGATATGCTGACGTTGATCTTCGGTGATTAACACCTCTGAAATAGGTACGAGGATCTTGTCAAATTTAGCTCTCATGGCATTTTTTAGCTGGAGGCGACGGGTTCCCTTTGCCAATTGTACTTCCTCGTCGTTTGGAAGATTGATGGCAATAGTTTTACTTCCCGCATTGCAATCACCTGCGTAAAAAACAACATCATAAGCATTTAGATCGGCATCTGTACCTGGTTTTTCCTGCTTATATTGATCTTCAACAGGCAATGCAGCCTGTAATTCGGGCAGGAATTCGGCATATTTTGCCAACCGCTCACTCCAAGCCATATCTTTGATTAACACATAACATTCATGTGCTGCTTTATAACCGAATAATTGATCTTCATAAGTTTCGATTGGTCCGATGACTACATCAATCTCATTGTTTTTCATATCCATCCAGGCCATGTCACTTGGTTGGTAATCATCGTTTAGCAAGGCTTCCGCACGAAGCATGAGATAGTTTTTAAACTCTCCATCTTCTGCAAGTTCCGCCGCTTCCTTTAAAAGAGCACTCGCAACCTCAATTTCTTCCCGGAACATTTCATGGTATGCAATAGTTACGAGTTTCCCATTCTCGTCTCTTCTAAGGAAGGTATATAATCCATCTTTACCTGGCAAATCAGCTGCTTCAAATTCGTCTTTGGTCATGTCTGCCGGATAGTAATTGGCTCCTTTTGGCTTATCCCCAATACCTTCGACAAAGGAATTATTTCCATCCAAACGATCCCAGGGACCATAATTGATCTTAATAAACGATTTTGTATCTTTATCCTCAATCTTTTCCAACAACTCATTTTTGTCTCCGTAAGCTTCATACCAGAACAATTCATCCATGATTTTTCCGGCTTCAATGAGCTTTTTAACCATAGCTTTCTGGTTGTCAGAGAGTTGGTCAATATCGGCGGTAAGCTTAAAACTTGTGTATTTATTTAAGTTTTGTTCCATCGCCGAAACTTCGGTTTCAGCCTCTTCGTTAGTGTTGGTGGTTTCGTTGCAGGACCAGGCAAAAATGGCGAGGAACAACAACAATAAGTTTGTTTTTTTCATCTATTTTATGTTTTTAACGCTTCAGACCTACCTGTTTTAGACATGCCTGAATTGATTATTAAAATTCAATTTCAGCAGTCATTTCTTTTCCGTCCCGTAAAAAGGTAACCGTTGTTTTATCACCTTTCTTAAACTTACTTAAGGCATCCATATATCCGTAGATATCTTTGATATCATGATCACCTAATTTGATTACTACGTCCTTTGCAATCAGACCGGCATTTGCTGCTGTTCGCCCATCCATAACACCATCAATTTTCAGGCCTTTTCCGTCGTAAACATAATCCGGCATTACTCCAAGAGTTACTTTATATTTAGGAGCTCTTGTACCAGCTTGTTCATCCTTGGTTTTGGTGAATTCAATTTTCCCTGAATCGTCCAGAGCTTCAATGATGGCCATGATATAATTGGAAACTTCAACGATCCCTTTGAAATTTACCGTGTGGGCATCATCACTTGGCTTATGGTAATCATCATGCTGACCGGTGAAAAAGTGAAGAACGGGAATGTCTTTCAGATAAAATGAGGTATGATCTGAAGGTCCGATTCCTGAGTCAGAAGTCTTAGCTTTTATACCGTGCAGACGGATATCTTCAATAACTGGTTTCCATGCGGGAGATGTCCCGGCACCGTTGATAGCCAGCACCTTTTCATCTTTAAGTCTTCCGACCATATCCATGTTGAGCATATAATTGACTTTTCCAAGATCAATTGTAGGGTCGTCTGCAAATGCCTTGGAACCAATCAATCCTAATTCTTCAGCTGAAAATCCAATGAAGAGATAGTTATTATTAGTCGCTTTGCCTGCTTTTAACCTTGCAGCAAGATTCAGCATAGAAGCTACACCGCTGGCATTATCATCAGCTCCGTTGTGGATTTCAGGCGCTCCTGTATGCCTTGATCCTCCTACTCCCATACCTAGGTGGTCATAATGGGCTCCTATTACAATAGTGTTTTCAGCGCCATTGTCCAGAAATGCTACAACATTTCGACCGTTTCTTGGTTCCGGATTATCTTTTGAATGCGGATCCGGATAGAAATTGAATTCAAACTCATGAAACCAGGTTTCGTCTGTGCCCATTGGCTCCAATCCCATTTGATCAAATCGGTGAGCAATATATTCAGCAGCCATGCGGGCTCCTTTTTTACCTGATTCTCTTCCGGCCAGAAAATCGGACGACAAATAAACCAAATCTGTTTTTACATCCTGTTTCAAAGCTTTACCATTTTGGGCGAGCGCCGGTATGGATAAAAATAGGATAAGGAATACGATCAAAACCTCATGAATGCGTGTTTTTGTAATCATAGTTTTTATAATTTTTTAATAAAACCTTTCAATAGAATTCAGTGAAAGGGTATTTGGTTTAATTTCAAATAAAATAATAGCTGCAAACTTACGGAAACCCAAAGAAAAAAGATCCATACAAAAAGAAGGAGATCAAAGAAATTGTCAGATTACTGTAATAAAAGAGGTAGTTTATCTTCCCCAAACAAAAAACGGCTGTAACCATGACAGTTACAGCCGTTTTGGTAAAGAACACCTTTACGTTCCTTACAAACTCATGTTATTTCAAACTAATCAGGGTGGCCCGGATTTATGGGCATTGACTGATCGATTCTGAATACACGTGTTTTTCAGTTTGTTGATGTTCATGTTCATGAGATTTAATACCCGTGAGGAGACGGGTGTGTTTAAAAAAAAGGATTATGGATTAAAGATAGAAAAATATCTCAGGGCAAAAAATTTATTTGCAAAGAATTAACAAAAAATTAATATATCTGAAATTCAATATTTTCAATTTGAGAAAATTTAGTGTGCTTCAGAATAATATTCCAGTTTAAGCATACACGAATTTCTGAAAATTGCTTCCTCCTACCCCATGGCTTCGGTTTCTTTTGTAATGGAGTTTTGTATTTATTAACAATAAATAGTAAGAATTTTTTAACTGAGTAAAATTTATCTAAGTTTTTGTTTAATTTATTTTTTAATTAATAAAATTTGTTTTTTAACTAAATTGTGATTATTTTTGCTGAGTATCACGATTTTGAAGATAGCAATCCAGAGTCAATTACTTAAAACATTCAACCAAACTTCAGAAAAATGAAGAAACAGGTTCAACACAGACAATATAACTTTCCGGACGCTGATCTGTATGTACAATGTATGGAACGCATCAGGTATGCCCTTAGGGACATAGAATACTTTGAACAATATGGTTACAGCAAGGATAGGCTGGCAGCATTTAAGAACAATTGCGAAAAATTCAGGAAATTACCTGATGATGATGAATTGCTTGGGGATCAAATGATTACTACAGAAAAAAAAGCAGCAGCGGCTGAAAAGCTAAAAACAGCCATTCGCAGTATAATGACCCGGGTAGCCATGAAATACAGTAACAGGAGTGGCAGATACCGGAAATTCGGCACTGCCAAACTTGGTGACATGACCGACGCACAATTGCTTTTCTGCGGAAGACGCGTGGTAAGAGTCGCGAGACAACAATTCGACTTCCTTTCGGAGGTAGGCCTTACCGATAATGTAATTCAACGCTGCGTGGATGCCTGCCAGGCTTTTGAAAACAGTATGAACATTCAACAGGACCGTGTATCTGAAAGAGATATTGCTGTTGAAAAAAGAATTGAGCAAGGCAACACATTATACCAGGAAATGATCGTACTTTGTAATATTGGTAAAGATATCTGGGTGGAAAAAGACCTTGCCAAATACGACAACTATACTGTTTACGAAAGTAATAATGAACAAAAGAAAGCCCGCAAGGCCAAAGAAAGTGCCAAGTAAGCCATAGCTGTGACCGATATCGCCAAATCCCTTTTACTTTTAAACTCTTTCACATGCAATACCTCCAGGTTTTACTCGTCTTTGCAATTATTGGGTTCACTTCCTGCTCTGCCAATCGTTCCTCCATAAATAAAGTTGAAAAACAAATAGAAACGCTCATTAATGAGACTGCAGGGACTTATGCAGTAGCCTTTGCGGATCTTTCTGATACCAGTCGACAAATAATTATCAACGAAAAGATAGTTTTCCATGCCGCAAGCACTATGAAAACCCCGGTAATGATGGAAATTTTCAAACAATCCCAAAATGGCCAAATTGGTTTATATGACAAAGTTCTGGTAAAAAACCAATTTACAAGTATTGTAGATGGTAGCTCCTACTCCATTGACGTAAATGAGGACTCAGATGAATCACTCTACGACCAAATCGGCAATGAGGTTTCTGTATTCGATTTGATGTACAACATGATTATCAACAGCAGTAATTTGGCAACCAACATTCTTATTGAAAAGATCGGGGCCGAAAACGTTACCCGAACCATGAGGGAATTGGGTGCCATGGACATAAAAATCCTGAGAGGCGTTGAAGATATAAAAGCTTACCGAAAGGGAATGAGCAACACTACTACAGCATACGATTTATTGGTTTTGTACAAACAAATAGGACAAAATTCCTTTCTGGATGAAGTGAGTTGCAGAAGAATGACCAATATTCTTCTGGACCAGAAACACAATGATCTTATTCCTGCCTATTTACCGTCAAACGTCAAAGTTGCCCACAAAACAGGTTTCATTACTAAAATACTTCATGACTCAGGTTTTGTCATATTACCGGATGGCAGAAAATACACCCTGGTAATACTTTCCAAGGAATGGAAAACTCAGGAAGAAGCAACAGAAACCATTGCGCAAATCTCCAAAATGATCTACGATTTTTACATCAGCAATGACTAAATTTCTATGCAGGCAAAAATAAGCAGATCATATTATGGTCTACCGACTAAATTTTTAGACATTAGCATTTCAAAAATAAGACCATATTATGCGTAAAATTCTGGTTGCCAACCGTGGCGAAATTGCTTTAAGGGTAATGAAAACCATCAGAAAGATGGGAATTTCCGTTGTGGCTATTTATTCCGAAGCTGACAGAGATGCACCTCATGTCAGATATGCAGATGAAGCAGTATGTGTTGGCCCTCCGCCCTCCTCTGAATCTTACCTCCGGATTGATAAAATAATTGAAGTTGCCAAGTCTTTGAATGTTGATGGTATTCATCCGGGCTACGGTTTTTTAAGCGAAAATGATCAATTCGCAAAAAAGGTCGAAAAAAATGGCATTACCTTTATCGGCCCCGGCCCCGAAGCCATTCGCATAATGGGTAACAAACTCGCAGCCAAAGATGCTGTGAAGTATTACAACATACCAATGGTACCCGGCACGGAAGAAGCCATCACAGATATCCCGGCGGCAAAAAAAATTGCCCTGGGTATTGGATTTCCAATTTTGATAAAAGCCGCTGCAGGTGGTGGTGGAAAAGGGATGAGGGTTGTTGAGCAGGAAAAAGATTTCGAAGACCAGATGAATCGTGCTGTCAGTGAAGCACTTTCTTCATTCGGTGATGGATCTGTATTCATTGAAAAATACATTCAGCAACCACGTCATATTGAGATTCAGGTACTTGCTGATAAACACGGTAATACGATCCATCTTTTTGAAAGAGAATGCAGTATTCAGCGCAGACATCAAAAAGTAATTGAAGAAGCTCCTTCTTCCGTATTAACACCAGCACTTCGGGCCTCTATGGGAACCGATGCTGTAAATGTAGCCAAGGCATGTTCTTACGTAGGTGCAGGTACAGTGGAATTCCTTTTAGATGCAGACCAAAATTATTATTTCCTGGAAATGAATACCCGATTGCAGGTGGAGCATCCGGTTACGGAACTGATAACAGGTGTTGACCTGGTTGAGCAACAAATTCGAATTGCCCGTGGTGAGGAATTGGCAATCACCCAGGACGATCTTACCATCAAAGGCCATTCCATTGAACTTAGGGTATATGCGGAAGATCCGGAAAATGACTTCTTACCAAACATAGGTAAACTGGAGCACTATGAACTTCCTGAAGCGGAAGGTGTACGGGTTGACGATGGTTATGAAAGCGGTATGGAGATTCCCATTCATTATGATCCGATGATTTCCAAGCTAATCGTTTATGCTGGAAATCGCAGTGCTGCCATTAGAAAAATGCTCAGTGCTATTGAACATTACAAAATTGACGGGCTGACCACTACCCTGCCCTTTGGACGGTTTGTCATGTTACACGAAGCCTTTATTTCCGGAAAATTCGACACCCATTTCGTCGAGACCTATTATTCTAAAGAGGCTGTCAGGCAAACCAAAGAAGAAGAAGCCACAATGGCTGCCTTGTTGGCTTTAAAACTACAAAAGAAACACTCTGAAAAGTTACAGGTGCCTAAAGTCAATACCTCAGAATGGCAAAACCGGTAATGATTTTAGGTTATCCGGCTTTGGCAAATAAGGCTAAAAGGTCAGATATTCTTTCTTTAATATCTTTTCTGTCAATAATAAAATCCAGGAACCCATGTTCCAGCAAAAATTCTGAAGTCTGAAATCCTTCAGGAAGATCTCTTTTTATGGTTTCCTTAATTACCCTTGGGCCGGCAAATCCAATCAGTGCTTCAGGTTCTGCGAAATTGATATCTCCCAACATCGCAAATGAAGCTGTAACTCCTCCTGTTGTAGGGTCAGTAAGAAAAGAGAAATAAGGAATACCGGCATCAGCCAATTGGGTTAATTTGGCAGAAGTCTTGGCCATTTGCATCAATGAATAGGCAGACTCCATCATTCTTGCTCCTCCTGATTTTGAAATCAAAAGAAACGGAGTTTCCGTTTGGAGACAATGATCGATAGCCAGGGCAATTTTTTGTCCAACAACAGACCCCATTGAACCGCCAATAAAAGAAAAGTCCATAGCAGCGATTACCAGCGGTCGACGGTTTACTTTACCGGTTGCCACAGAAATAGCGTCTGTTAATCCTGTCTTCTTTGTAGCTTCTTGCAACCTTTGAGGATATGGTTTTAAGTCTACAAATTTCAACATGTCCTTTGCAATCAAATTTGAGAAAAGTTCCTCATATTGACCATCAAATATGATATCGAAATAATCATGAGAACCAATACGGACATGGTAATTACACAGCGGGCATTTGTAATAATTTTCGCGCAAATCTTTCATCGTTGACGTTTCCTTACAGGATTTACATTTATACCACAATCCATCAGGAGCTTCTTTCTTATTCTGCGTCGCCGTTTGAATACCGTCCTTAAGTCTTTTAAACCAACCCATGTAAAATATTTAGTTCCCCGACCGAAGTCAGGAATATATTTTTCTAATTTTTTACTCCCCCAAAATTAAACAGTTCGTTCAAAAACCTTACATTTCTGCAAAAAGAATTTAAAATATTGATAAAATAAGTTTTTATGATTTGGAAACATAAACTGGATTTAGATATCCTGAATTCATTCCGAAGCAATACTTTGGTGGAACACCTGGATATTGAGTTTGTCGATTACGGAGCAGACTTCATCACCGCAAAAATGCCAGTTGATCACCGCACAGTGCAGCCTTATGGGCTTTTACACGGTGGTGCTTCTACCGCTCTTGCGGAAACTGTTGGCAGTGTTGCTTCCTCCTTTTGTGTGGAAGATATTATGAAAACCGCACCCGTTGGCGTTGAAATAAATGCCAGCCACCTCAGTTCTGTAAAAAAAGGATTTGTTTACGGAACAGCAAAACCTGCGAGAATTGGAAGTAGCATTCACGTATGGAATATCGAGATCACAGACGAGCAAAAAAAATTGATTTGCGTCAGCCGGCTTACAGTTGCTCTGGTTAATTTGAACAAAACAAAACTATAAGCATTCTAGTTTTATTTTTGCAGGAAAAATCCAAACAAGAATAAAATGACCAGAACTTTTTTTGCTTTTTTATTGATTACCCTTTCAACAGGTTTATTTGCACAACTTAATATGTCCCTCCTCTCCAGTATCGAATACAATACGGACGCCAATGATATTTGGGGATGGGCAGATCCAGATGATGGAACAGAATACGCTATTGTAGGTTTACGAAATGGCGTTTCTATTGTAAGTTTGGCCGACCCTGAAAATGCTCAGGAGGTGGTTTTTATCCCGGGACAAAATTCCATCTGGAGAGATATCAAAACCTGGGGGAATTTTGCTTATGTGACCACGGACCAAAACGGTACAACAGAAGGACTCACCGTTATCGACTTAAGTGACCTTCCCAACAGTGCACCCTATTTTCACTGGACACCAACCATCGATGGCCTTGGCACCCTGGAAACATGCCATAATATCTATATAGATGAATTCGGGTATGCTTATCTGGCAGGATGCAACTTGAACGAAGGAGGTATGTTGTTTATCGATGTTTTTTCAGACCCGGGAAATCCTATTCTTGCAGGACTTGCTCCAAATACCTACGCCCATGATGTCTATGTCAGAGATAATAAAATGTATGCGGCTGAAATATATGAAGGCCGACTGGCGATATACGATGTAAATGACAAACTGGATCCTGGATTTCTGGGAGGGGTTGAGACACCTTTCGAGTTCACACACAATGTCTGGCTTTCAGACGATGGCAATATAGCCTTTACTACAGATGAAAAAGCTAACGCTCCCGTTGCGGCCTACGATGTTTCAGATCCTGAAAACATTATCGCTTTAGATGAATTCAGACCACTCTCTACTTTAGGTCTCAATGTAATTCCTCATAACGTCCATGTCTGGGGGGAAGACTGGCTCGTCATCTCTTATTATACTGACGGTGGAATTATTGCCGATGCTTCCCGACCCGACAACATCGTAGAGGTAGGTAATTTTGATACTTTCCTGGGTGCAGATGGAGGTTTTAGCGGTGCATGGGGCTTATATCCTTTTCTGCCGTCCGGAATTGTGCTCGTGTCAGATATCAACAATGGCTTATTCGTGCTTGATGCCACCTATGTTCATGCCTGTTGGCTGGAAGGAAATGTAACAGATGCACAAACAGGACAAGCATTATTTGATGTAGATATTGTTATAGAAACGGATGAACTCTATGAAGCAGGAACAGACCTCTTGGGAAATTATAAAACCGGACTGGCCATAGCCGGCACCTATAACGTGATTTTTAGTAAAGAAGGATACTTTCCACAAACTATTCCTGTTAGTTTTCAAAATGGAGTACTGGAAATACTTGATATCGAACTGGAACCATATATTCCCTATTCCATTACCGGATTGACCTTTAATGATGAAAATGGTAATCCGGTCGAAGGTGCTCAGGTCTTCGCTGAAGGAGAAAGCGATTTTTTTGAAGCAACTACTAATAATGAAGGGGAATTCGAGTTAGAATTATTCCAGGGTTCTTATAATTTGATTGTAAGTGCCTGGGGATATAACTATACGGTCATCGAGGATCTCGAAGTTGCTGGTGAAAATTCAATTACCATCAATCTCCAAAGTGGGTATCAGGATGATTTTGTAACGGATCTTGGCTGGGAGTCGACAGCAGATAATGCTGATACAGAATCGGGCTTTTGGGTTAGAGGTGCGCCAATTGAGACGGTACTTAGTAATGCCAATATAACCTGCAACCCCGGTGAAGACGTTCCTGATGATTTTGGCGAATTTTGTTTTATGACCGGAAACGCCGGAGGTGACGCTGGAAATGATGATGTTGACGGAGGAGACGTTTACCTTACCTCTCCGGCCATGGATCTCTCTGAATATATCGATCCCGTTCTCTCTTATCGCCTTTGGTGGGTCAATGAGAGTGGATTTGGAACTCCAAATGATAATATCAGTGTTTATGTTTCCAATGGCATAGAGGAAGTTTTACTGGAAACGGTTAATAATTCAGTTAGCTTGTGGAGGCCCGCAAGTGAATTTCATTTAAATGAATACCTTGAACTTACTGATAACATGAGGGTCACCTATGTCACTGGAGATCAGTCGCCCGGGAACGTAGTGGAGGCAGCTGTAGATGCTTTTTCTGTAACCGAAGTCGGAGTCATCAATTCATCAGACGAGCCGCTAGCTGCCCAACTTGGACTTCAGTTGTTTCCCAATCCATTTTCCGAATTTGTGAATGTATCCATTGACTTTGAAGAATCGTTCAACTATGGAGTTTTGGAGATCTTTAATGCTATGGGACAAAAGATGGAACACCTGAAATTCTCGGGAGTTGAAATGAATTTTCAACTTGGTGCAAACTGGGTTCCAGGGATCTATTTTACGAGAGTTTCTATTGATGGCAATATTTTAGCTGAAAAGCGTATGGTAAAAACTAAATAGGTTTTGCTATACCTTTCCAGCCATAAACAAAAAAGGCCGTTGCGAAAACAACGGCCTTTTTTGTTTATTAAAGAACAAGACTTATTCTCTAATCAATTCAAAATCAGTACGTCTGTTTTTAGCGCGACCCTCCGAAGTACTGTTAGATGCAACAGGCTTATCAGGGCCGTTACCAATAACAATAATTCTGTTGGCATCCATTCCATGCTCATTGATCAGGTAGCTGGCTACGGACTGTGCTCTTTTTTTGGATAATGTTTTATTGGAAGAAGCACTTCCTACGTTATCCGTATTACCTTCGATACGAATCCTTGCATTACCAAATGCCTTTGCGATATCAATGAATTCTTTATCGATAATATATTTGGCATTTTCATCCAATTGAAATTCCCCGGTTCTGAAACTAATACTAACGCGTTTAGTTGCAATTGCTTCTTTTTCAGAAGCTTCCTCATCCTCCAGCTTGGTAAAAGCTTTAGACTTTTCAGCATCATGAGTTGATCCGGAGAGTGAGGCATTCTGAGTAAAATACGGATAAGCAATTTGTCGCCAGGTTGGAACAGCACTTCCTGTGAATCCTAAAGTTCTGTATTTGTTGGCCATTTGGAGATAAAGGTTTTCGCCGGTAACTCCTGTGTACAAGGTGTTCAGGCCAAAAAAGTTTTTATTGTCACCATGAGTGGTAAGTCTGACATTATCAATGGCCCCCATGGCATCCTCAACTGGTAACCCAAGTCCATCGGCAAGAATTTCTGCAGCTTTTTGTTTGGCTGCCCCGGAAGAATTGATCTCAGCAGCACCAATCATCCAACCTTCATACAATTTTTGAAGCTTATCGCGATTGGCATCAACAAAGGAACGCTTAGCAAAAAAGAAATCGGCAATGATATGGGAAGCCCCTTTACTACTTTCCAGAATAATCGATCCAGGAACACTTCTCACACATTGTATATCATCAGGGCTCCAGACTACAGCAGCATCAACCTGCTGGCTTTTAAAAGCGGCAGCAGCATCAATAGCGCTCGCCTGAGGAACCACTTGTATATCATCGATACTCATTCCGGCAGCATCCAACAAGTATAACAGGAAGGAATGGGAAGGCGTCAATTCTGCAACCGCCACTTTTTTTCCTTTAAGGTCTGAAGCATTACGAATTCCTCTTCTAACCACAATGGCATCACCTCCTCTTGACCAATCCGCCTGCCAAAGAGCCACCGGATCAAAATCACTTAATCCCTCAACAATAGTAGGGAAAGCATCGATGGTATACCAGTGTAAATCAATATCTCCATTTTTCCAGGCGTTCAAGGAGGCATCAACGTCATCATTGAGGACGAATTCGACTTTCAATCCATAATCATCATAAAAACGGGAAGCCTTACTGGCTTTAAAACCTTCGTTAAAATACTGCCCGCCAGCATATCCGCCCCAGGTAACCACTCCGATTTTGATCACGTCATCGTCCTTGGAATTAAAAGTCTCCGTACCTTCTTTTTTCCGAACTACCGGATCATCTCCTCCAATAATGCCGCTATCCTGAAGATATTTCACTCCAAAAAAAGCCGCTGTAACAATAATTAGAACGATTAGTAATTTAGAAAAAGACGTTAATCGTTGAGCCATGTTTGTTCAGTTTAAGTTGTTTTATAATTGATGTTTCAGGAATTATCAGATCATTCGAAGAAGGAATCATATTGATTACCTTCTCTTTGTTCTCTGACCACTTCTTTTACTGGTGCATTCAGATCGAGAATATCAGCATCATTATTAGCCTGCTCTAACAGGTTGGACTTGTCGTCACCGAGAATAAGGCTTACTCCTTCATTTTCCCACTTCTCAAGCATTTTCAAACCTTCTTCTTCGAAAATACCATTCTGCAAATCGACAGATTGCATGAAATTGGAAGACATTTCCATAAATTGCTCCATTTCTCCAACCTTATTGGCAACATCATCCGTAATGGCTTCCATAGCCTGATCAAACATTGCCCTGCGGTCGGGATCCCCGGATATAATGCTCATTGCAGAGTTCATCGCATTGTGACTGGCGTGAATAGCTTTGCGCTCTTGTTCCTTTACTTCCACCTGATCTTTGATATCTTCCATCAAAATCTGAGAATTTTCATACATCTTAGTCAACACTCTGTAAAGGATCTCCATTTTCTTGTAAAGATCATCCAACTTCATATTCGACTCTCTGAGTCTTCCCGCTTTACGGGACTTCAAGATCATCACAGCTTGTTTGTTCGAAGCTTTTGCCTTGCTTGCCAGTTCGAGATTACTATGAATCTCCTTTTTATTCTTGTGAATGATCTCATTTAATTTATGCATCTGTCCCCTGAGCATGCTGATCTGTTTGTTCATCTTGCGCAGATTGTCCTTTAGATCCTCCACATAGGATTTCAAAATACCAATAGGATCAATCTGGACAAACAATCCTGTAACCCAGCGCATCACGCTTTTGTACATGTATCCCACCAGTGCGCGCATTTTAGGGTCAAGTACCATATAAATAATGGCACCTAAAACAATGAGCATTCCTGCCAGGTAAAGGGTATTCTGCATCAATGCAAGAATAGCAGGCAATGGCGATTGTACAGCGAGTAAATACCCCCCGCCAATGACTAATCCTGCCAAAAATATGATGCCTGTCACACCCTCCGGGCGCTTCCAGAATGATTTAGGTTTGAGTTGCTGTGAGTTCATTTATTTTTTTTCTTGATTCTTTTTTGCTAAATATTTTTTAATCTTCTCCACATCCTCAGCAATACGATTGGCAACGGATGCGAAAGAGGCTTCGAAATCGGCACTTGTCTGTCGTACTTTTACGGTTGCATTATGGATTTGGGTACTTAAGGCTTCCGCTTTTTTCTGGTCTGCCTGTATCTCTTTTTGAAGCTGCTGAATCCTAACAGATTTTTCCTTTACCTGTTGTTCAATTTTCTTCATCTCCTCTTCCTTGCTCCCGATCTGTTTCTTTCGCTGACCTTTAAGTGCATCCTGAAATTTATGCTCTTCCGCTTTCAAAACATTCAAATAATGATCAGCAGATTGCAGGATCTGTTCAGGAGTAACCCCCAAAGTTTCCGCCATGGCAGCCGCTGATTGAAATCGAGTGGCTTCATCCATTTGCATTTTCTCCAGAGACAATAATGAGTTCCTGAATTCCAGATAATCAAATCCGTCCAGATTGTTTTGTTCAATAGCCTTAAAAAGGATATCACGAAATTTTTTGGAAGCCGTTCCCTTAACAGGCTCAGAAGAAGGTTTTACGACAGACTTTTTCGTTCCTGTAGGCTGGGCAGCAGGCTTCTTTACAGTCCCTTTACCCTTGCTCTGAACGGACTTTTTTGAAGGAGTTTCATCCTCAACAATAAAAAGAGATTTCAAATTTTTTAACATACAATTCGCTTGAATCCAAAAGAAAGAAAGGTTTTTTCAAACAGATTGTTTTTAACCATAGACAAAAGTATCAGAATTTTCTACAAAATCCAAAGTAAGACCTTCTATGATGCAAAAACGTTTAGGAAAGCACAGGCAAGAGCAGGATGTTTGGATAAATATTACATTTAGAATATGTTCTGAAAAATGGATTTTTTCCAAGACAAGAGAAAAATCGATAAATGGGAAAGGCTTTGGATCCACCTAAAGTGGAAAATGAACCCCTTGAACTGAATCCGTTATTTCCACATCACAAAAGGAAAACAAAAAACCCTCATTTTATACAATGTAAAGTATATTTGTGAGATGCAAAAAAATAAAACTTTTGACATAACCATTCCCGTCCTGAACGAAGAAGAAACCCTGGAGCGAAATGTCAGGATCCTCCATGCTTTTATTCTGGAAAAATTCCCCGATACCAGCCTTTGGAAAATCATCATTGCCGACAACGGAAGTACGGATAAAACAACCGCAATAGCTAAAAAATTAGGTACTGAACTTAAGGAAGTCAAGCTAGTCAGTGTACCGGAAAGAGGCGTTGGTTTAGCATTGAATACAAGCTGGTCCCAATCTGAGGCAGACATAGTTGGATATATGGATCTAGACCTGGCCACTGATCTGCCCCATTTTATTGAAGCCTACGATGCCATTGCCAATAATGATTTTGACATTGTTTATGCAACGAGATTACATAAAAACTCTCAGGTGATCAACAGGCCATTGAAAAGAGAAATTTCATCTAGGGTTTTCAACTGGCTGGTGAAGTTTTATTTAGGCACTCATTTTTCTGATGGTCAGTGTGGTTTCAAATGGCTAAAGAGATCGGTATTTCCTCAACTCCAGGAAAACGGGGTCAGAGATAACGGATGGTTTTTTTCTACAGAGTTGATTACTGTCAGTGAATGGCTTGGATTGAGAATTTTTGAACTCCCTGTCAAATGGACAGATGATGTCAGCAGTACGAAAGTTAAAGTGATACCTCTGGCGAAGCGGTACATTAAAAATATGCAGGAATTAAAAAAGTTCAGGCATGCAAAATAAGCCTTTTCCAATCCTGGGGACAGCCATGTGGGGCTGGACAATTTCCAGGGAAACATGTTTTAAATTATTAGATAATTTCTATTCCCGTGGATTCCGTCAAATCGATACGGCCACCAATTATCCCATTAATAAAGTTGCAGAAGATTTTCGAAAAGCTGAAAAGATCCTCCAGGAATGGATAAATGCCCATGATGTTTCCGACCTGGAAATCATTGTAAAAACGGGGAGCCTCAATAACTTGGGAGGACCGGAGAACAACCTTACCAAAAGTTTCCTGCTTTTGATATTGGACGAATATGAATTTCTTTTCCACGACAATTTTCACACCTTTTCCGTTCACTGGGATAACCGGGAAGATCCCAATGAAGTCAACAGTACTTTTGAAGCCTTTAAAATTGCAACGGATAATGGCCTCAAAATCGGACTTTCAGGCATTAAGCACCCTGATATATATGCTAATTTAAACGGGACTTATGGATTTAATTTCAGGATACAAATGAAACATAACCTTTTGTATTCTGATTATGATCGATATTCCCCCTTACACGAACACGGAAAATTCCTGGCATACGGAATCAACGCCGGAGGAATTAAAATGACACCAGAAGATTATCACGCCGGCAGTTCACTAAAAGTCCGGGGAGGAGATTTGGGAATAACCAGTGATCTGGCCCCTACCCTTTTGGAAATAATAAACGGTATTGAAAATAACAGCAGTCGGGAACAGGTGACAAATTTCAATCAATGCGCCTTAACTTATGCATGGCACCAAAAAAATATGGAAGGGATCATTCTCGGAACTTCTAAACAGGAACAGTTAAATCAATCACTTGACTTTTTGGGACAATTATCCGCTTTTGATTATTCAGACCTGTATGAGAAATTGAAAAACCTTGCTAATACTATCAATTTATAAACCTTTTCAAAAAGATGAATATCGAAAAATTTGATTTTGCCATCATCGGAGGGGGTATTTTCGGAATTTATGCGGCATTATTCCTTGCTGAAAAAGGCTTGCGTATATGTGTTATTGAAAAGGAAAAGGAACTGATGAAAAAAGCTTCTGTGGTTAACCAGGCAAGATTACATAGCGGCTATCACTATCCCAGGAGTGTCGCCACTGCTATCATGTCCAATGAAAATAAAGCCAGGTTTACAGAAGATCACAAGGAATTCATCCATTCTGAATTTGAAAAATATTATGCCATCGATCGGTATGGTTCTTTTACCGATCCGCTTCAGTTTGAAAGATTTTGCAGGCATATTGATATTAAATGCGAAAGAATTCCAGACCACCCCTTATTCAATTATCATAGACTGGAAGCTCTTTATTCGACCATTGAGTATAGTTTCGATCCTTATTTGATAGCTCAATATTATCGAGAAAAAGTTGGCGGAGTAAAAGAATATTACCATTATTACAGAAACTTTTGTTCGAAGTGCAAACAATGCCGGGGATCACTGGAATATTGAACTTCAACAATTCCAATCACAAAAAACCTCAGCAATCAAGGCAGATCAGGTTATCAATGCTACCTACTCCGGGAGTAATGCCATTAATGATTTATTCGGAATGAGCAATATTGAACTGATGCATGAAATCTCAGAAATAGCCCTGATGACTTCTCCGCAGATCAAGGATATTGGACTTACGGTTATGGACGGTCCCTTCGGATCCATAATGCCTTATGGATTCTCCGGATTATTATCCTTATCCTCTGTGGTTTACACCCATCACAAGGTATCCTACGAAAAAACACCTCATTTTAATTGCCAGGAAATCAATACATCATGTATCCCTGAATTAACTGGTAATTGTAATGATTGCCATGCCTGTCCGGATACCCACTATCCGAAAATGATCAAGCAGATGAGTCAGTATTTCAATGAAAATGTGGAATTCAACTACTTTTCTTCCTTATTCACGATTAAATCTAAACTCATGGCTAATTATATCGATGATGGAAGGCCAACAGAAATCAGCATTTTGAATGAAAATCCGCGTTTTTATTGCATCTTTGCCGGGAAAATTAATTCCATCTATGAAATTGAAAAAGTGGTAAATTTCTAATCGGGGTTGTGAAAAAACTCTATTTTTCTAAAACATTTTTGAAAATGAAATGTGTGCGACTTAAAAAATAGAGTTTTTTCACTTGAATGATTTTAAAAATATGAACCGTTCGGAGACTTTTTACACACCACCCGGTTTTTATAAAAACTTCTATTCTCAAACCAAGTTTATTTTACCAAACAATCCTTAACTAAATAACCTAAGTTGAGAGGTACGTGTTTCGAGTTTGACCATTGTTAATTTTCAGTATTTCAGCAAGTGATCCGGAAATAAAATGAGTTTAATTTTGTAATATTTTTTAACCTGTAACTTGAAACCTGTAACTCGCAACTTGAATTAAGTAATTTAAAATGAGCAAAATTCATGTATCCTCTGAGATAGGAAACCTAAAAAGAGTTATTGTCCACCGCCCGGACCGAGGTATTGCAAGAGTCAGTCCGCGCCGGGCAGAAGAACTCTTGTTTGACGACATAGTATTCCTTCCAAAAATGCAGGAAGAACACGACATTTTCACAGATATCCTCAAAAGATTTATCGGGGAAGAAAACGTCCTTGAAACACAGGATCTTTTAGAACAAGCCCTGGATGTTAACCAGAAACTGAAAGAGGAACTCATCGATATGGCCATCGATTATGAAGAACTTCCTTCATACACAAAAAAAACATTATTATCGTTGTCTAATAATGAACTGGCAAGGGTATTGATAACGGGTTATTATCCCAAAGAAAAACACATTCTATTCGATCCTATTCCCAACTTCATTTTCACACGGGACATTGCCGTTACCATAAACGATCACATCATTATTACCAAAGCGTCCAAAGAGGCAAGAGCACGAGAAAACCTGCTGACGAGATTCATTATTCATGCCCACCCTATTTTTAAAAGTATCGTTGAAGAGAACAAGGTCATTAACCTTAATACAATAGATGATTTTCCTCCATCCAGACGAAATGATAAAGTGTCAATTGAAGGTGGAGATTGCATGATTATCAATAAGGACTATTTACTTATAGGCAGTAGCGAAAGAACTACCAGGCATGCCATTGAATCCCTGGCTAAAGCACTTTTTGAAAAGGACATCGTTTCGCACGTCGCAATGATAGACGTACCAAATGAGCGATCATTCATGCACATCGATACGCTTTTCACCCAAATAACAGAGACTGATTTTGTGGGCTACAAGCCAATCGTTGTAGATGGTCATGGATCAAACGTAGAGGTCATTCATAAATCAGGGGAAAACACTCATCATTTAAGTATAGAAGCCTTTCTGAAAGCTGAAATCAATCCAAAGGCACGAGTTATTCATGCCGGACAGGGTTTGAGCCCTTACCAGGAAAGGGAACAATGGACAGATGGATGTAACCTGGTAGCTATTAAATCCGGAGTTGCGCTTACTTATGACCGAAATATCTGGACTGAAAAAGCCTTTAAGGAAGCTGGTTATCGGGTAGTTCATGCTGTAGATTTGTTAAAAGCATTTGATGACGGGATTTTATTACCTGAAGAAGTCAAAAAAACCATCATCACACTTCCGTCGACAGAGTTATCCAGAGCTCGTGGAGGATCACATTGCATGACATGCCCGATTGAAAGGGATTAGAATTATTCAAAATAAAAAACAAGAAAATGGTAAGTATAATAATGGGATCCGATTCTGACTGGCCGGTCATGAAGGCTGCCAAAGAAGTGTTAGCGGAACTTGAGGTTTCCTGCGAGATAAATATCGTTTCAGCCCACAGAACACCTGAATACATGTTTGATTTTGCTAAAACTGCACATGAAAGAGGCATTAAGGTCATCATTGCAGGTGCAGGCGGGGCAGCTCATTTACCTGGCATGGTAGCCTCCTTAAGTCCTCTACCTGTTATTGGAGTTCCCGTAAAATCATCTAATTCCATTGACGGATGGGATTCCATTTTGTCTATTTTACAAATGCCTAATGGTGTTCCGGTTGCTACGGTTGCGCTCAATGCAGCTAAAAATGCGGGAATCCTTGCCGCTCAAATCATTGGAGCGCAGGATGAGGAGGTACTTGGACGCATTTTGAATTTTAAAGCAGGACTTAAAGAAAGCGTGGCAGCCAAGCGAAAAAATTTATTGGACAGGGAAGGCTAAAAAGCTACTCAACAGAAATAAAAAAACCGAATTCCGTGCAAATCGAAATTCGGTTTTTTTATTTCTGAAATCCTGTAATTATTTAATGGACAGAATGAATTCAACTCTTCGGTTGAGCCCTCGTCCGAAGGCTGTTTTATTATCGCCGATTGGAACAGTTTCCCCAAACCCGGCAAAAGATAATCTGTTGGGGCTAATACCTTTAGAAATGAGATATTGAGAACAGGCTTTTGCACGATCCTCTGATAAAATCATATTTTGTGCTTCATCTCCAATATTGTCTGTATGGCCGGAAATATGCAATTCATAAGCCGTATATTCTTCCATTATCTCAACAATCTGGTCCAGGATCTCAAAAGACTCTTGTTTCAATGTTGCCTTTCCGGTTTCAAACCTCACTGCCCTCATAGCAAACTCAAGTACTTCCTTAACTTCTTCCTTGATTTCCGGGCACCCCTTATTACTTTCTGGTCCGGCTTCATCCGGGCACCTGTCATCAGGGTCAACGACGGAATCTCCATCTCTGTCAGGACATCCCATGGTTAATTCCGGCCCGGCAAGTTCAGGACATTCATCATCTTTATCCGCAATATTATCACCATCCTTATCCGGACAACCACTTAAGAGACGTGGTCCCGGCAAATTAGGACATAAATCATCTTTATCAGGAAGGCCATCCCCATCGGTATCCGGACATCCGCGGGCAGCAGCAATACCAGGTTTATCAGGGCATTGATCAACCGAATCTTCAATTCCGTCGCCATCGGTATCCGGACAACCGTTAAATTCCTTTAGACCAGGTACATCCGGACAGTCATCATTATCATCTGCAATCATATCCATATCTGTATCAGGGCAACCATTGGTTTCCTTGGGTCCTTTCTGCCCCGGACAATCATCTTTTAAATCAATCAGACCATCTCCGTCAGAATCCGGGCAGCCATTACTGGAAGCCGGTCCTGGAATATCAGGACAATTATCATCAAAATCCAGCACCCCATCCCTGTCCTGATCAGCTTTTACGAAATTATAAATGTAACCCAACCCCAATTGCAAATTATTCCGGTCACTTTCCTGAGACATCCTATACTCTCCCTGGGCATTGATTATAGAATTCTTGCCTACATTATAATGAACCCCCAAACCCATAGGAACTTCAAAACTGGATCTGTTATTTTCATTCACAAATCCTCCACCACCAAAAATATAGGGAACGAACTTATTTCCACCCCTGTCATATTTAACCTGAAAAACGGCATCCAAACTGACAATAAAATGGTTATCAAGATCACCAGGCACATTTGCTACCCCTACCTTAAACGGAACAGAAAGATTTAGGAAATTATTGAATCCGTGCAGATATGATAATTCAATACCGTTGGTCGTATTCAAACTGTCGATACCATTTGGAATTCCATAGTTAATAAACAAGACCTTAGCTCCCAATCCGCGGAGGTTCTTTTTTGGAATATCTTGAGCTGTTAAGGTAGAAAGACTAAGCAGGATTAGAGCCAGCAGGAGGAATGTTGATTTTCTCATATTGTTTTTGAATTAATCGGCCTTACACTTAAAGTGCAATAATACAAAATTTAAACTTAAGACGAAAGCTTTAATTTAAGTCACAGGTCTTTTGAATTCGGAAAAAACAAAAAATTTACAACTCCTTTTAAGTTAGAATAAAATATTGTCTATATTGACGCTGATATATCTAATTTCTTTTTTTTAACTATCTACAAAACTATCTATCAAAATGAAACTCAAGAACATTCTTTTGACCCTCAGCATTGGAATTTTTCTCTGGGGATGTAGCAAAGAAAACATCAACACCCTTAACCAGGAAGAAAGTCACATCCCCACAAAAGCCGAAATCAATGCAGTGATCCAGGAACATCTTGAAACCGGCGAGGTTTATAAATGGGAAACCGCCTCTCCTGAAATGCTTGCAGGAGCCCTGATCCACAGTGACTCAGTTGCCTTTGTGGGGTTCAAGCCTGCTGATGAAACCAACATTAAAGACAAAATTCACCTTATCGACGTAACTGAAGACAGCTGGGTGAATGCACGACAAAAGGTAATCGATGAGATCGTGAAAACCACCAATGCCTTATTCCCTGGCAAAAACTATTCCGAATCAGACTTAATGCTCAGCGATGAAAGCGAAACATTCCCTTCCATCGACATCAGGATTTTCCATCCTGAAGTAGTAGCCATGCTCAGAAGCATGCCGGAAGTACGGTATGTTGAACCAGGCTCCTATTCCATGGATGAAGTTCAATACAGAAGTGATGCAGGTTGCGGTGGCAGCCCTCCGAGTTCCATCCCTTCGGCAGACTATACCAATACTGCTCCGGGCGCCAAGATCTCATGGCACCTGGACTATATGAATGTCCCGGCAGCATGGAATACAACAAGTGGTGACGGGGTCACAGTATGTTTGATCGACACCGGAGTTTCTCCTAATCAAAGTAAATTGGGCAGTAATTTTAATTCCGGATATTCACAAGGACGTTTTATCCACAAATACGGTACTTATGTGAGTTCATGGTGGTGGTGGGCATCACCTGATGGCCCCAACGACGATTGCGGCCATGGTACTTCCATGGCAGGGTTGATAGCTGCACCACGTGGTTATAACGGAACGCCGGCCGGAGTGGCATATAATGCGGATCTGGTTTCCGTGAGAGGGACAGGAGATGTTGTCATAAACAGTTCAAGTGAAAAAAACGGGGTTCGCGATGGGTTGAAAATCGCAGGCGACCGCAGTGATGTAAAAATTGTCAGCATGTCCCTTGGAGATGTTTTTTGGAGTAATAAAGTGGCTGACGGTGTATATTATGCGTACAACCGTGGAAAAATGATTATCTCCGCAGCCGGAACTTCAACCAACTGGACAAACTGGTGGGGAGTTATTTTCCCGGCTACCATGAACGAGACTGTTGCCGTAACCGGAGTTAAAGATGGCAGTCCAATGCTGGAGTGCGATGTATGTCATACGGGTAGTAAGGTAGATTTTGTAGCCGTAATGCAGCGCAGAAATGACAATTCAAGAACAGCGCTTACTTTGGCTATGAGCGGTAATACCGTTGACCGGGTTGGTGGTTCTTCTGCAGCTACAGCCACCACTGCCGGAATAGCAGCACTCATTTGGTCTACAAATTTGTCTCAAACAAGATCGCAGGTTTACAATAAAATGAAAACCTCGGCCTCCTTCTATCCATATAAAAACAATGAGTTTGGCTGGGGAATTATCGATGCAGCTCAGGCAGTTGGAAATTAGTGAAATAGATTTGGCTTAGCTAAATCCACAAATAAAAAAGGCCCTGGAAAAAGATTTATTTCCAGGGCCTTTTTTATTGCAGCTAGCATAGCAATATCTATTCCTTTTTTCCCTTATAAAAACAAAAACCAAAGGACACCTGGATGGTATGTGAAAAATGATCATAATGCCCCAATTTAACCCCATCCATGTCATAAAAATATACCTGCCCCATGGTGTTCAGTCCCCTCGTCCATTTTAACTCCGTAAAAAATCTTTCTACCGTAAATTTAAAGCCTATACTGGCTGCAATTTCAAGAGGATAATGTCCAAGAAAAGAAAGATCATTAGGAACTTTGACGTCATTCCTGAGGGTTTTTAGACCGATCAAATAAGAGACCTCCGGTCCGGCTTCAAAACTCAAAGGACCAGCTTTATATTGGAAGAGAATAGGTAAGCTTAAATAGGTGATTTTATATTGCCAGTAAGCCTCAAGAGGATTGGGCATACTGAGATCAAGAGGGCTTTGTCCCCCTTTTTGGTTGATGAGCAATTCGACTTGTCCTCCGAACTTATCTGTAAAGTTTGTGACCCCCGTGATGCCAATATGCCATAACCTCAAAGGAGCATATTGTTCGTCTACCAGCAAATTCTCTGAACGAACTTTTATATCGCCCATATTCATCCCGGCTTTGACTCCAAGGTCAATTTGAGACAATCCTGTAATTGGGAAACTTCCTAAGAAAAGAAGGACCAATAAACCGTTAAAAAATAATTTTGGATGCATCTTAGTAAAATCAGTCAATTCGTTCCAAAACAGTTTTGACGTTAAACTACCTAGGAAACGAATTGGAGATTTAGTAATTCTTTTTTGACTGAATTTTAACAAAGATTACTCATACCCTTTTATCGATCAAACATCAATCTTTTTCCAGAAGTACCTTCAATGAGTTTGCCATCATCAAAAGCAAGGCGTCCGCTGACAATTACCTGCTCTACCCTACCCTGAATTTCCATGCCTTCCAAAGGTGACCATCCACATTTATAGTGGATTCCTGACTTTTCTACTTTTTGGGTTTGTTCCGGATCGAAAATAACTACGTCGGCCCAATATCCTTCATCCAGATATCCTCTTTTATCGATCCCAAAACAAATCGCCGGTGCATGACACATTTTCTCAACGATCCTTTCAAGAGAGATCATTCCTCTTTTATAGAATCCCAACATAATGTTAAGACTGTGTTGAACAAGCGGCAATCCACTTGGGGCGGAAAAGTAATTTCCTTGTTTTTCTTCCCAGGTATGAGGAGCATGATCAGTGGCGATTATATCCAGCCTATTGTCGAGTAAAGCGGGGAATAATGCCTCCTGATGCTCTTTGCTCTTTATAGCAGGGTTACATTTTATCCTGGTTCCCAATTCTTCGTATTGATCGCTGTTGAAAAACAGATGATGCACACAAACTTCTGAAGTAATTCGCTTTTGTTCTAATGGAATTTTATTCGTAAATAGATCCAGTTCATCCTTGGTGGAAATATGCAAAATATGCAATCGTGCGTCATGTTTTTTGGCCAGATCGACTGCAAGGGAGGAAGACAAAAGACATGCTTCCGCATTCCGGATTTCAGGATGATATTTGATCGGTACTTGCTCACCATAGCGTTCACGATAGATCTCCATATTATTCCGAATAGTGGTCTCATCTTCACAATGAGTGGCGATCAGCATATTCGTTCTTTGAAAAAGGCCTTCCAATGTAAGTGGATCATCTACCAGCATATTTCCGGTGCTTGATCCCATAAACGCCTTGATTCCACAGACCGTCTTTGGATCTGTTTTCAAAACTTCTTCCAGGTTATCATTGGCAGCTCCCATAAAGAATGAATAATTGGCCAGGGAGGTTTTGGCTGCGATATCATATTTATCCTGCAATAATTCTTGTGTAATGGCAGCAGGTTTGGTGTTAGGCATTTCCATGAATGAAGTCACTCCACCGGCTACCGCAGCCCTGGATTCCGTATAAATGTTGGCCTTATGGGTCAATCCCGGCTCACGAAAGTGAACCTGATCGTCTATGATTCCCGGCATCACATATTTTCCTGTAGCGTCTATTTCAACATCAGCACTCACATCTAAAGCTCCACCAATTTTGTTGATTTTGCCATTTTGAATAAGGATATCTCCTTCTGTAATTGCTCCTCTGTTGATTATTTGCGCATTGCGAATGATGATAGTCTGCATTATGTAGATTTTTATTTTTTAATTTGATTAAATAACATTCACCTCCCGCTGCAATTCTATTCCAAAAGTATCAAAAACATCGGTCGCAATATCATCGGATAGCTGTTTAATGTCAGTTCCTTTTCCGCCTCCGTAATTTACAAGAATTAAGGCCTGCTTTTCATAACAACCAATGGGGCCTCTGCGCTTCCCTTTCCAGCCGCATTGTTCAATCAACCACCCTGCAGGAACTTTGATCAAATTTTCCTTTCCAGGATAACTTGGAATATCAGGAAACTTTGATAGTATTTTTTGGAAATGCACTTCCGAAATTTCAGGGTTTTTAAAAAAACTGCCCGCATTGCCGATTTCTTTGGGATCGGGTAATTTGGACCTTCTTATGCTGATTACCGCTTCGTGAATATCTTTAATATCTGGGTGAGTTATTCCTTTTTTGCTGAGCACTGCCTTTATGGCACCATATTTATCGTGGATAACATGGTTTTCTTTAGTTAATAAAAAAGAAACCTCAACAATACAATACCTGCCCTTTAATGCCTGCTTAAAAATACTGTTTCTATAACCGAAGTTACATTCCTCCTTGGTAAAAATCCTGGTTTCTCCGGTCGCCAACTCAATAGCTTCAAGTTTGTAAAATACATCTTTTAATTCTACTCCATAAGCTCCGATATTTTGAATGGGAGCAGCTCCTACCGTACCCGGTATCAAAGAGAGGTTTTCAAGACCTCCAAAATCATGTTCCAGACACCAGACAACGAATTTATGCCAGTTTTCACCGGCTCCTGCCGTTACCATCACTTTCCCCGAATCAATAGATTCAAACCTGATGCCCTCTATACTGTTTTTGATGACAAGAAAGGGCAAGTCATCTGTAAGCAATAAATTACTTCCCCCGCCTAAGATGAAAATCGGAAGCGATGATTCCTGTTGTTCAAGAATATTGGTTAAATCTGCTTTGTGCCTGATTTCTGTAAAAAAATGTGCTTTCACATCGATACCAAATGTATTATAGGAAAGAAGAGAAATATCTTTGGAAAGCATATGGCCTGGTTTATTCAGCAAAGATATAACATGGTAAAATAGAAGTGAAACAAAGGCATAAAAAAAGGCTACACCGGAGAGATGCAGCCACAAAATTTGGATTAGTATGAATTAAAGTCATACGTGCTCAAAAGACTGATCAAAAATAAAAAAGTTGCATTTTGTCCCAAATTTTAACATTTAGGCAAAAAAAAAGCCGTGCATCCCGCACGGCTACAAAATTTGGACTAGTATGAAAAAACTCTCTTCTTACAGAGAAATCTTATAAATCTCGTTTTCAAATGGCTTGGTATATCTGCTTTATATAATCTAAAGACGATTAATAAAAACAAAGGTTGCCCGATTCCGAAAAAAGCACAATTTTTTTCGACAAAGTGAGAATTATGGTAGTTAAAGGAAGGTATGTAGAAAAGCTTTGTTAGGTGATACGTGGAACTGATAACATTGTTTCATTGTTCTTGTTTCATTATCATTCAAATCAAGAGCGCCAAAAAACTTTGATTTATTTAAGCCTCTACTCAGAATGGTTTTGAAAAATTAGATTGATTTGAATACCACTTTTCCAAAAAAGTCGTATTTTTGCCGCCCGGGCAAACGGCCCGGTAGTATATTGAAAAATATTCATTCACGAGGGTATAGCTCAGTTGGTTTAGAGCGCTTGCTTGACAGGCAAGAGGTCCGCAGTTCGAGTCTGCGTATCCTCACCATTTATTGGAATTATATTCCGGAGTTTATCGACAATCCAATTGTTCTAAAGTATGTTCGATTTCGAAAAATTAGATCTTTATCAACACTTAAAACGGCTTTCTGTCGATATGCTCAAATTTCTTGCCACCAACAAGTCTATCGAAGAGGTTCAAAAACAGCAGTTAAAGAACACTGTTTTAAAAGCCCTGTTTCTGCTGGCAGAGAGTACTGGCAAAATGAAAGTACCCAAAAAGAAAGATTTCCTGGAAGCTTCACGGTGTGCAATTTTTGAAAGTGTGGCCATATTACAAGTGATCGACGGATCCGGCAATGTACCGCCCCATACTTATGAAGATTTCTACGACAGGCTGACGACTTCCTCCAAGATGCTTTTAGCCATGTATCGTAGTTATGATAGGTAAAGGCTGAGGAAAAGGCTAAGGCTGAGGAATATGATCTCTGTCTTATTTAAGTGCTTTCTTCTTCCTGATAGAGTGGCCAAGCTGACATGCAAGATTTGCGTATTCAAACCTTAGCCTCAGCCTTAGCCTTCTCCTAAATTTTCGGGATATAGCTCAGTTCGGTTAGAGTGCGCGTCTGGGGGGCGCGAGGTCGCTGGTTCAAATCCAGTTATCCCGACTAGCAATAAAAAGCTATTTCATTAAATTGGAATAGCTTTTTTTAATTTAATATTACCTTTTTAATTATATCTGGTTCCCCTTCAATGTCAATTTTCAGAAAGTAAAGACCCTTTTCCATCCCTTTTAATTTCAAGGAGACTGGATTCGTTATTTCTAAAACTTTAATACCGAGAGAAGAATAAACGGAAACTTTTAATATTGTCAATTCTCGTGTATGGAAATTAATTACATTTTTTGTTGGATTAGGAAAAATTAAAACATCCGGGAATTGATTCTCTTCCCCTTGTAAGCAAAATTTATTTTCAATAGAATAATTTTTAATGATCAACCTTGCTGTCCAAACCCTGGCGTCAAAATTAATCCAACCATATTTGAATCCATCCGGTGAAAGTTTTCTATAGATCAAGTAAATATTTTCAATCATAGTTGAATCAAGATATTCATCATAATTTGGGTCTAACCAATTCGGACCAGTATGGACAGAAAAATTCCCCAAATCAAAAGATTGATCAAATTTCCAGGCTAAATTTGGTTCTAATTGAATACTATCTCCTGCCTTAAATAATTCTGTTCTTATAAACTCAATATTACTGTTATTAATACATGCAATTTTAATATAATGATATGCGTGAGAGGAATATGGTTCTGGATCAGGAACATAAAAGGTTTTGAAAATAAGGTCCTCTACCCCATCACAATCAAGATCAAGTAATTTAAATTCAGGTAAGTTAGAGCAACAATAATAATTATCTTTAATCGTATCATTTTCATGAAAAATGAAATAATTGGTGGTATCGCCCGCTACCATCCACTTTTGGGCATTTAAGCCCATAAGTCCTGAAATATTGATCATTAATATCAAGAAAAAAGTTTTCATTTTATTTGTCAGTTTATTTTTCAATAAAATCCATAATTACAAATATAATGACAAAGAGTGTTAAGTATATCCTTATTCAACTTAACCAGGTGATTATATTTAACTAATTATCAAAACAGGTATTTATACCCTTTTCTCAAATATCTAAAACATTCAATTTTACGGTGTTGAACATTACTAATTGGCCAAATTGACACCAAAACCTGAATACCCCCTCTTTTCTTTCCTTCCATCAGAAGGCAAAAAAGGCGGGCCTAATATTCCACAGGCTTGTCGTTAATGTGGCTTTATCTACATTCTAAAACCTTACATCATGAAAAAATCATTGCAATGGAATAATCCTTGGAGGTTATTCCTTTTTGCTATTGCCTGCCTGTTATCATTCCAGGCCTGTCGGCAGGCAAGCACCGAAGTTCACACAGAAGAACCTACTGAGGAAATGGACTTCACTGAAAACGAAAGCCTCGGGCAAACCTTCCCAATGCCAGACGCTGGAGCATTCAATCCGTCCACAAATTTTGATTTTCACCAAATCTCATGGGAATATTTTCTTTGGCTTACCAGCAAAGTAGACAGCAATCAACTCGTTTTTGACACCCTTTACACAGACAGAGCTATTCAACCTGAATTCAAAGATGATAAAAACCACATCCTTGGTGGCGTGAATCAGGCTGAATCCAACGGAATCGTTGTAGATAAAAACGGACGAGCCGTTTATACAACAATGCACATAGATGGCACATACCGGAATTTTGTATTAAACAACCATCTCTACAACCCTGATTCCTTGTTGGCCTTTGATCCTAAAACAACATTTCCTGAGGGCGCCATTTCTCTAAAACTGGCCTGGAAAATTGTCGCCGATGGAGAAGATGTCAGCAACTTTTATACCACCACAGCTGAAATTCAATTGCTGGAAGAAGTGAATGGACTGGTAACTATCCCGGATGACCCCAAAACAGAAAAAGGTGTGAAAGTGGCCCTGGTCGGGTTTCATATAGCAGTAGTAGTTAAAGACCACCCAGAAGCTATTTGGGCTACCTTTGAACACATAGATAATGCGCCTTTCCTGGCAGCTAATGCCCAGGGAGATGGCGGAGTTTCTGAACTTGACCACACCTTTTACACAAAGGATACCAAACTAAAAGACGTCAATCAAAATAATGCACCCATCTTAACGCTGGATGCTGCAACCCAAACCTTGAGTCCTGTTACACAAGTAGCATTACAATACCGAAGAGGCGGAGGAAACAGCATCAATCAGAACAATATCGATGAACTCAATGCGATGATGCATGCCAAACTGGATGAAAATTCCATCTGGAGAAATTACATCGAAATTGGTGCAGTTTGGTTCAAAAAAGGCAATGCCCTTCGTCCGGACTGGAACCCTAACACCAACGAGAACAGGTTGATTACCGGTTCTGTGCAATTATCCAATTCTGTTATTGAAACCTTCACCCAGCATATAAGATCTCAGAATGAGTGTTTCAGTTGCCACAATACCATGGCTACCACGAATACACCTGAAGGGGTATCCATTCTTGGAGGAAAAAATGTCAGCACAAGTCATATTATCCTCAAGAATTACATGGGACAAAGAGTTTCCAGATTTTAATCTTAACCAAAAACTTCTCAAACTAGAAAACAAAAAATATGGAAAATAAAATAAGCTTAAGAATACATCCTGCAATCGGCATGGCACGTGTCGGTACCAGCGACGATTATTATATTGCTCCGGAAACCATGGCCGGTAGAAAAGGCGAAAATGGTATCACCGGTGGTTTGCCAATAAAAAAAGGAACAGACAGTACAACTATTACCAGTGATGATATCCGTGATGATAACGGGAAATTAAAACGACAGGCTGCACGATTCAAAATATTCCAGTATGAAAATGACTCAACAGCCACCTACCCTTCCGGGTCTGGTACAGAAGTAACTATTGGTTCTACGGTAGATGGTAAAAAAGTAACAGATATCATCTGGACAGTACATTTGGCCAATAAAAAAGCCAATTGCTGGATGATTGACGAAAGGGCCAATGAAGGTATAAATTTGTATAAAAATGGAAATACACCACCAATCCGTAATCAGCAATTTGCTGGAACCAATGACCCTGCAGATAAAACAAGACTGCAAAAATTGGTGATTGACGCCGGGCCAAGAGCAATCTCTGCAGCCAGCCAAAGTTCAGCAAAATTCAATAATGGAACAACCGCGACATATTACGATGCTAAAACGGGTTCCATTCAACAGGCTAACAATTATCCACAGTCATTTCCTGCAACAAAAGGGAACACAACAGGTGTTCAATCGATTGAATCGTTGGGTGAAATCCTTACCGAGTCCAATGGCAGGTTACTGGTTTTGGGCGGCTTTGGAAAAGCTTGCGGATTTAACAGTGAAGGCGAACATGATCCTTCAGCTCCATTAAATATGGATGTAGATAATAACAATTGGCTTGATGATACATCAGATGGACCGGTGACCGCTACATTGATATTTGATGATGGAAGCAAACAAGCTATTGAAGGTAGCGCATGGGTTGTAGCCACCGACCCTGCTTATGCTCCTCAGACATTAAATGTCATCTCTCTTTGGGATGATGTTTATAACAACTTCGTTGAAAATCTGGACCTTGAACCTGACATTTATAAAAATGGTAAATATCAGGTCAATTTCCAACCACATTTTGACGATGAGATATTTCCGACTTTGAATGCTGCACATTTGCAAATGTGGAATACCAATCTTCCGGACAAAGCGATTAGAGCGCATCAGAATATGTCCAAAATGGGAGAAGAGAAGCCAAGCTTTAACATCTTGTCCTTTATCAGGAACCCGAATATTCCGGAGCAATTAAATACAGGTTCTCCATTGATGCCTTTGTCTTTAGGTGATTCAGCCAAAGCATTCCTGACAGTTTCAACTACCCAGTATTTCTTCCTGAAGCAATGGACAGAAGGTAAAAGTGAAAATGCGCCTTCTAAAATACTTGGTCCCGGTGAAATCCTGGATAAAGCCACACTTGTCAATTGTCTAGGAGGACGTTTCAGTCCAGGGATAGATATGACCTTTATTGCTCGTGACCCGGAATTGTTCAACAAAAACTGGAGCAATCCTGCTATTGGGCCATTTCGGATCAATATGAAGCCATTGGATTATTCTCAGGCCCAGGCTGATACACCTTTCCTTGGAGTAGGATATATTCCTTTGAGAACAAACACACCTGTTGAGCCGGGAGACATTTGTAAATTCATGTCCATCCCGTGGCATACGGATTATAACTCTTGTGCAACACATACACCAGCGCCAAATCCAGGGGGTAAGGTTACGCCACAAAATGCTTATAGTGGAACTGTAAATACTAGTCTGTTCTGGTCCTGGCCAGCTCAGCGTCCGGTCGCAGTCTACACTTTTAAGGACCTTGTGGCCAATAATGGTCAATTGCCGACACAACGCTATTCGGTACGTGGCAAAGGTACTGCTGTTGAAGATTCCGAAACATTCCCGTCCCAGAATGTCGGTCGATATCAGGACAGGAAGAACATATTGATCAACTGGCACAGGATAGGTACCATCATCCAGGGTCCTGCGATCAAGGATTACCCGGAAGGGTTTGATCCCAATTATTACCTGGAAGTGGAAAGTGATTTTGACCAGGATGACAGTAATCTGGTCGTTCCTTGGCCAAATACGGTGACGGATAAGACTTATCCGCCGAGGAATTGATCTTGGTTTCAGGTTGCTGGTTTTAATTTCCTCCTCTGGTAGGAAAAGGAAACTAAAGTTTAAATTCAGGCTTAATTCAGAAAATAAACAATGACCTGAAACTAGTAACCAGTAACTGATAATTTAATTTTAGATAAGGCTAAAACAAGGTGGCTGAAGTATCCTGAAAGAAGGGAATAACCGGCCACCTGTTTTACCTTTATAAGTGGTAAAAATGATCGAAGACAAACGAAACAAAGTAGTTATCATAGGCGGCGGTCCGGCAGGTACAGCTTGTGCTATTAATCTATGCAGGTTGGGTATCAAGGATGTTTTGGTCATTGAATCCGGTGAATATGAAAAGTTCAGGATTGGGGAAAGCATTCCTCCGAAATCACGACAGATTTTTGCTAAGTTGGGAATATTAGATAGTTTTCTGGCAGAGAACCACGATCCTTGTTACGGCAGTGTTTCCTATTGGGGAGATCACAGGCGGGGATATAATGATTCGATCATGAGTCCTTTCGGCCATGGCTGGCACCTTGACAGGACCAGGTTTAATAAGTTTTTGGCCAATGAAGCCTCCAAGGCCGGAGCTGACGTATTTACTCAAACAAAATTCCTCAACTCCAAGCAACTCGACAATGGTCACTTTCTTATGACAATTGAAAATTCTGAAGGAATAAAAACTGTTGAAGCAGTAATTGTTGTTGATGCCTCTGGTTCCAAAGCAGTCTTTACACAGCAAATGGGCAGTCGCAAAATGCACTCCCAACCATTGATTTGTCTTGCTGCAAGATTTAAACCATCAAATGGTCAAACCCCACAAATGCAATTAACCCACCTCGAAGCTGTCGAATACGGTTGGTGGTACACTGCAAAACTGCCGGATAATTCAATGCTTGTCACCCTCTACTCTACCAAAGAAATCATCCATTCGGAAAAACTCAACTCGCCTGACCGATGGTTGGAGTCCCTTAAAAACACCCCGCACACTTACCACCTGGTACAATCCATGGAAATGATCGACAACCTTCCCAAAGGGTTCCCTGCCCCCTCTTATTGTCAGGATAAAATTGCTGGTAAGAACTGGATGGCCATTGGAGATGCAGCTTCTGCTTATGATCCAATCACTTCGATGGGTATAACCAAATCATTGTTAAACGCGGAATTATCCGCAAATGTGATAGCAAAAAGATTAAACAACAGTATGCTTGATTGTCAACAGGTTCAAAATGTAATTAAGCATTCTTATGACCGCTATCTTGAAGAAAGACGGTATTATTATGGATTGGAGAAGCGTTGGAGAAATTCAGCATTTTGGAAGAAACTACAAGTCAATAATCTTCAAATGCCGATCACCTGAAAGTATAAATAACTAACCTATAGCCACATAGCTCATAATGTACTTTGTGAGCTATGTGGCTATCTTTTTATTTTAATCCCCTCATTCACCTTTCATTAACAAACATTCAAATCTTCTTTAACTTTTAAAGGCGTTAAGTTTTCCATTGTATTGCGGCAAGCAGTATATTTGCCAAAAATAAGAACACAGTGAAGAAAACCCTCGGGCAATACGACGAAATCAGCAAACATTGCAGAGCACTCTTTCTGAAAAAACATAATGACTATGGAAGCTCCTGGCGCATCCTGCGTCCTACTTCCCTGACAGATCAGATGTTTATTAAAGCTCAGCGGATTCGCAGTATTGAAGAAAAAAAAGAACAGAAGGTAGGTGAAGCAATTGAGGGTGAATACTGGGCACTGGTCAATTATGGCATTATTGCCCAAATCCAACTTTCTTTACCGGAAAACACTCCCCTGGAAATGGAAAAAGAGGCCGTGGTTGAATTATACGACCATTACGCCAATGAAACTCGTGAACTGATGATCCGAAAAAATCACGATTACGGGGAAGCCTGGCGCGATATGCGCATTAGTTCTATCACAGACCTCATTCTAGCAAAAATCCTACGCATCAAACAGATCGAAGATAATGAAGGTAAGACCGTTGTCTCCGAAGGGCTTGATGCTAACTATATGGACATTATTATTTACGCTATTTTCGCATTAATCAAATTAGCTGAAACAAAAACAAAAGAAACATGACACTGACAAGCATGGTAATTGGTGTAGGTATTGTTGCCTTAATTGTAACACTGGCCATATACTTTCTCAAAGGTGAAATAAAAAACTGGCTCATCAGTTTTCTACAAAATTTTGCCGGAGTATTATTTATTTTTTCGGGGCTTGTCAAAGCAGTAGACCCACTTGGGACCGCCTATAAAATGCAGGACTATTTTGCCGAATTTGAAGCAACCTTCAGCGGAACAGCCTTTAATTTCCTTGCGCCGATGTTCCCCTGGTTCAGTGAACAGGCAGACATCGTTTCGGTAGTAATGATCGTGTTTGAAATCGCTCTTGGAGTTATGCTCATGATCGGTTTTTTACGGAAATTGACAGCCTGGTTATTCCTGCTCCTGGTGGTATTTTTCCTTATCCTCACCGGATTTACTTACCTGACAGGATATGTTCCGGATGGTGTCAACTTTTTCCAATTCGGACAATGGGGCCCCTGGGTCGAAACAAATATGAAAGTTACCGACTGCGGTTGCTTTGGTGACTTTGTGAAACTCAAACCATTTACTTCTTTCCTCAAGGATGTGGCCTTGATGGTTCCATCGCTGATCTTTGTATTTTTCTCTAAGAGCATGCACCAGCTGTGGTCAAAAGGCACCAGAGCTATCGTAACCATTGCCACCATCGTTGGTCTAACTTTTTATTGCATAAGCAATTATGTATGGAATCTTCCTGATGTCGATTTTCGCCCCTTTAAGGAAGGAGTAAATATTACCGAACGAAAAGCCCTTGAAGAAAAATCTGAAGCGGAAGTAAGAGTCACTCATTATGAAATGACCAATAAAAGCACCGGCGAATTCGTAAGGTTGCCTTTTGATCAGTACATGAAGGAATTCAAAAATTACCCTAAAGAAGAATGGGATCTTGTCCAGATCAAATCAGAACCGGAAGTAGAACACAGCAAAATCAGTGACTTCGCTTTCGAAGACATCAATGGTAACGAAGGCCAGGAAGAGTTACTGGCTATCGAGGACTACAACTTTGTGATTGTCGCTTACAAACTTTATGGAACTACCAGTAGTAAAACAGTCACCGTCAGCGATACTACTTTTGTTCAGGATACTGTTTCCATGGCCAATGATACCATAGCAGAACCCGTAATTGTCACCAGTATCGATACAATTGTCAAAAGACAGGAAGTTGTGACCATTTATAATTGGGATGAAAATTACCTCAAACACTGGACCGGAACCGTAAATCCTGTCATGAAAGCAGCCGCCGAGGCAGGATATAAAGTCAATGTTTTAACAGCCTATATCGGTACAGAAGGTGTGCTTTCTTTCCAGGAAGCTGCGGGAATGGATTTTCCAGTTTATCAGGGAGATGACATTATGCTGAAGACAATTATCAGATCGAATCCCGGAATTATGTTGATGAAAAAAGGAACAATCATCAAAAAGTGGCATTATAAACAACTACCTCACTTTGAATCCATTCAGGAAGACTATATGGAATAAGTGACAATGATTGGTTTTAAAAATTAGAATAAGAATGAGTAACGGGTTACGGGTCTTTGGCGCGTAACCCGTTACCTTATATAATTCGCCCTTTCAAAATTTGTTTGAAAATAATCAATCCTCAATCTGAAATTATCAATACCAATAAGGTATATTTGCCAAAAGTCTAAATAAAAACTATGTTAAGCCGAAGAAACGTCCGCATTAAAGTGATGCAGATGCTTTATACAATGAGCCGGGACAAATCAGTTGATTTGTCAACTATATTATCGCAATACCGGAAAAACGTCGATAAGACTTTTGAACTCTTCCTGTTCAATTTGCTTCTTCTAATGAAAATTTCGGCTTACGCAAGAGTTGATGCCAAACGCAAGAAATCCAAACACCTCCCCTCCGAAGAGGACAAGAAGTTCACTCCTAAGCTTGCGGACAATCCACTAATGGCTTCTCTCCTTCAAAACCAGTCCCTTTTCAGATTATTTAATAAACTGGAACTGGAAAGTTTTTTTGAAGAAGATCAAATCCGTCGATTTTATACAGAATTTGCTGAGAAGGAAGAATACAAATCCTTCATTGACAAACCTGATAACACAGCTCAGGATTTTAAAGATATTATTCTTTTGTTGTACAAAACCTGTATCAACAATGAGACCTTTATTGAGTTGATCAAAGATCAATACCCTTTGTGGGAAGAGGACAAATCTCTGGTTGTCGGTTCTATCAAAAAGACAGTCAAAGCTCTGCCAAGTGAAGAGGATTTCTATAAAGCATATGAGCCAACTGCTGAAACCATCGATGATTTTGGAAAAACGCTTTTGGTAAAAGTACACAAATCAGAACCTGAATTACTGGAAATAATAACACCCTCGTTGAAAAACTGGGATGCTGACAGGGTTGCCGTCATTGATATGATCCTTATAAAAATGGCTATTACAGAGTTTATTTCATTTGAAAGCATACCAACAAAAGTGACCCTAAACGAATATGTAGAACTGGCAAAAGTCTATAGTACCGATAAAAGTAAAGACTTTGTCAACGGTATTCTCGACAGGTTGGTAAAACAACTAACCGATAATGGCCAGATTAAAAAAAGTGGCAGAGGGCTGGTAGGCAATTAGCCTTTATTCGGTTAGCTCTTATTTCCCTGGTTAAAACACCCAATCTTTTTTAAAACTTCCTGTATCATCCGACTAAAGAATAGCATTCCGCTATTCGTGACCCCTTGTTACTATTGGGACTATTTACGTCTTAAAGAATAACGTTCCTGCCTTACGGATTTTCAAACCAAAATGATTAATAATCATGAAAAAAACTATTTTTATCACAGCTCTTATCCTGGCATGTTTTCAGTTAAATGCACAGTATGAAAGAGCCAAACACGGTCTTGGTTTTCGTTTGGTCAATACGAACTTCCATTACCCAATCACCAATGAATTCTCCACTATGGACTTCGCCGGGATAGGGCTTGAAATGGAGTACGTCCGCCACCTAAACGATTATCTCAATTTATCCGTTCCCTTCAGAATGAATAAAGGATATATCCCCCTTGATGACAAAGGAAGGTTTCAAACCATGTCACTTGCCAGCCTGGACGCAGCACTTCAGCTAAAACTTTTTAAAGAGCCCAATTTCATTTACCCCTATTTATATGCAGGTGTCAGAGGGATTTCTGAAGATCATAAAGGTGACTTTTCCTTTGCTGCCCCTTTAGGGCTTGGGTTAAATTTCCGGGTATTCAGGCATTCGTACATCAGTTTTAAAGGAGAATACGCCCTTGGTTTTCAGGAAAACCGCAACCACCTTCAGGCAGCTGCCGGAGTTTTGGTTCTGTTAGGTGGTGGAGCCGGCACACCTGCTCCCCCGGCAATTAGCGACAGGGATAATGACGGTATTGCCGACACAGAGGACTTGTGTCCAGATGTAGCAGGTATTGCAGGGTTAAACGGTTGTCCGGATAAAGATGGCGACGGAGTGACCGATGGAGAAGACGAATGCCCTGAGATAGCAGGGATTAAAGCTCTTGCAGGTTGCCCCGACACTGACAGCGATGGAATTGCAGATCAAAAAGATGAATGTCCTAACGAACCTGGCCCTATGGACAATAATGGATGCCCGCGGGCAAAAGATGCTGACATGGATGGAATTCCTGACAACCTGGATAATTGTCCTGAGGTAGCCGGAGTAGCTTCCGCAAATGGCTGTCCGGATAAAGATGGCGACGGGGTCGCTGACAAAGACGATGAATGCCCGGATAACGCAGGACCATCTGATACCAACGGTTGCCCGGACACCGATAACGACGGCGTTCTTGATCGAATTGACAAATGTCCTGAACAGGCAGGTCCGGTCGCCAATAATGGATGCCCCGAACTTTCCGAGGAGGATAAAGAAGTACTCAATTTTGCTGTTCAGGCTGTTCAATTTGAAACAGCTTCGTCTACTTTGAAATCCGAATCATATGATGTGCTCAACAAAATTGTCGACATCATGAAAAGAAACCCGGCTCATAAACTCACCATTAGCGGCCATACGGATAGTGTCGGCAGCAGTTCGGACAATCAAAGGCTTTCAGAAAACAGAGCCAGGGCTTGCTATGATTATCTGCTCTCCAAAGGGGTAAAAGCATACAGAATGACTTATAAAGGTTTTGGAGAAACAGTACCGATTGCCGACAATAAGTATAAGGCAGGCAGAGATAAGAATCGCAGAGTTGAATTCCTTTTGTTCATTGATTAAAGGAACCAATATTATTTTTGCTTAATTTTTTACAGGTTAAGGCCATTAAATAATCTTAAAACTAATGGTCTTAACCTGTAAATTTTATCCTCCTTAAAGTATATATTTGCGGGATGGAAGAAAAGGTAATCATTCTCGACTCAGGGTCACAATACACCCAGCTCATCGCGAGACGTGTTCGCGAACTAGGAATCTACTGTGAAATCACTCCCTACAACAAAATTCCGGAATTAGACCCCAGCATCAAAGCTTTTATTTTGTCCGGCAGTCCTTTTTCTGTGAAAGATGAAAATGCGCTGCAAATTGAAGTGGACAAATTCATCGGAAAAGTTCCCGTTTTAGGTATTTGCTACGGTGCCCAGTTTATAGCTAATTATTATGGCGGAACTGTTGAGAAATCCGATAAAAGGGAATATGGAAAAGCATCCCTTCACATGCTGGATCCCGAGGATGATATTTTCCACAATATCCCTGAAGACTCACAGATCTGGATGTCTCACGGGGACACCATTTCACGCATTCCCGAAGGATTTGATTTGCTTGCAGGTACAGAAAGCATTACAACTGCTGCATTTAAAGCTCCGGAAAGTAAATTTGGAGCGCCCGTGTACTGTCTTCAGTTTCATCCGGAAGTAGCTCACAGTCTAGATGGTCTGTTGCTCATGGGGAATTTCCTCAAGCGTATTGTAGGAATGAAGGGTGACTGGACTCCCGCACATTTTGCAGAACATTCCGTTTTGGAATTGAGAGAAAAAATCGGGAAAGACCACGTTTTATTGGGACTTTCCGGAGGAGTAGACTCCTCTGTTGCTGCACTTCTATTGCAAAGAGCTATTGGTGATCAACTTATCTGTTTTTTCATCGATAATGGTTTGCTGCGGAAAAATGAATTTGAAGAAGTGCTGGCTTCCTATACTAATCTCGGGCTTAAAGTAGTTGGTATTGATGCCAAACAATTATTTTACGACGCTTTAAAAGGGATCAGTGATCCGGAACTTAAGCGAAAAGCCATAGGAAGAGTATTTATCGAAGTCTTCGAAAGAGAAGCTGCCAAATATCCTGAAATAAAATGGTTGGCCCAGGGTACTATTTATCCTGACGTAATCGAATCTGTTTCCGTTCACGGACCTTCGGTTACTATTAAATCTCATCACAATGTTGGGGGACTGCCTGATCTTTTGAAATTAAAGATCGTAGAGCCCTTACGAATGCTTTTCAAGGATGAGGTTAGAAAGCTGGGTAAAGAGATCGAGGTACCAACCACCATCCTGCACAGGCATCCTTATCCGGGGCCTGGATTAGGCATCAGGATCATAGGTGATATCACCCCTGAAAAGGTGGCTTTGTTGCAGGAAGCAGATCATATTTTCATCGAAAATCTAAAAAAATTCGATCTTTACGATGAAGTTTGGCAAGCAGGTACTATTTTGTTACCTGTTCAATCAGTAGGTGTAATGGGTGATGAACGCACTTACGAACAAACAGTTGCTCTCCGGGCCGTATCCTCAACGGATGGTATGACGGCAGAATGGAGCCGGTTACCGCATGAAATGCTGGCAACGGTGTCAACTGAAATCATCAATAATGTAAAAGGCATAAATAGAGTTGTTTATGATATTAGCACAAAACCGCCCGCAACTATTGAGTGGGAATAGTCCTTTAATTGTCGTATTAATCTGTTTTTTGTTTTTATCCTCCTGTGAGATATTCAAACCACTGAATACCGACAAGGATAAAAATCCGGAAAAGGAAACCTTAGATCCCATTTCCGGTAAAAAAGTTTATGACCCGGAAACCGGCACTTATGTTGAAGTAAAGGAATTTCCCGTTGGTGACCTGGATACGGTGATTTGGAAAGATATCCCTGTCATGAAATACCCTCCTATCACATCAGAGGGCTCCATTGAATCAGGAATCAACCCTACCAATGTCATAGACGTTAATGAAATAGGATCCGAAAAGCTTTCTTCTTATAACGTCAGTCTGATCCTGCCATTCATTACCAATCAATTTAATGAGTTCTCCCCCACTCTGAACAACAACTCCCTGTGGGCCGTCAACTACTATGCTGGTTCCAAAATGGCCCTTGACGTGCTGAGTGAAGAAGATATAAAGCTGAACGTGTCCGTAATGGACTCCAAAGCTTCCGCCTCTACTACTTCTTCTTTATTAAGGAACAGTCCTGATTTGTTAAATGCCAATTTAATTATTGGTCCCTACAGACGTGACAATATTAGTCAGGTGGCTGATTTTGCTCAAAGAAACGAAATCGCATTTGTTTCTCCGCATAGTGCAGCCTCAGGCCTTTCCAGAGCTAACTCGGAATACATTCAGGTGAATCCAACGCTTCAAACGCATTGCGAGGCAATCATGCAACATGCCCTTGAAAATTACCGTCCAGAACAGCTCATTCTGGTGAGTAGGAATAATGAATCAGAGCGTTCGAGACTTAAGTATTTTTACGAAGAATATATCTTTGAAAAAGGTGTCAAGGATACTATTATGCTTCAGGAGCTGATCATCCGTGATGAATCTGCAGGGCTGGAGGAGATAGAACTTATGCCTTTTATCAATCTTGAAGATACGACTGTTTTCATAGTGCCAAGTTGGTCGGAAACTTTTGTTTATTCCCTGTTGCGGAAAATAGATGTTTCCAAAACTGAATTCAACCATATTGTAGTTTATGGAATGCCGCAGTGGATGCAATTCGAAAAAATCGATTTCAGCTATTATGAAAAACTGAATGTTCATGTAACTGCCAGTTCTTTCATTGATCCACAGTCAACTGAAATTGCCACATTCAAACAACAATTTTACGAACGCTATGGCTCCATACCTACATTGGAAGCCTATTTGGGATACGATAACCTGCTCTATTTTGGTCGAATGATACACGAGTACGGAACCAAATTCCAGTATTACCTCGATCAGGAAAAAGAAGGCAGATTGTTGACCAGGTATGAATTTGAACCAGTTGTTCATTCCGACCCAACTACCCGGGAATTAAGCCCGATCGAAAGATTCGAAAACAAGTATGTCAATATCCTGGAATTTCAGGATTTCCAGTTCAAATTATCTGATTAATCACCAAACTTAATCCTAACCATATTTTACAATGCAAGAAGTACAAAATTATATCCAGGCAAATAAAGACCGTTTTTTAGAGGAACTGCTTGAACTCCTTAAAATCCCTTCTGTAAGTGCTGATCCGTCTTTTAAAGACGATGTGGTTAAAACCGCTCAGTTCGTCGCAGACAGCCTTAATAAAGCAGGTGTAGATAACGTGGAAGTTTGTCCGACGGCCGGCAACCCTATTGTTTACGGAGATAAAATAATCAACCCTGATCTCCCAACCGTGTTGGTTTACGGGCACTATGATGTTCAGCCTGCTGACCCCATTGAACTTTGGGAATCCGGACCCTTTGAACCTGTAATCAAGAAAACCGAAATCCATCCTGATGGAGCCATTTTTGCACGCGGATCGTGCGATGACAAAGGTCAATTATTCATGCATGTGAAAGCTATCGAGGCGCTTCTGGCTAATGATGCGCTTCCTTGTAATGTGAAATTCATGATTGAAGGTGAAGAAGAGGTAGGTTCTGTGAACCTTGGCATTTTCTGTAAAGAAAATACGGAAAAGCTGTCTTGTGATGTCATCCTGATTTCTGATACTTCCATTATTGCCAATGACACTCCGTCCATTACGACAGCTTTACGCGGGCTGAGTTATGTAGAAGTAGAAGTCACCGGTCCTAACCGTGACCTGCATTCCGGCGTTTATGGCGGAGGTGTTGCCAATCCTATCAACGTGCTTTGCGATATGATCGCTTCCCTTCATGATGAAAATGGGCACATCACTGTAGAAGGTTTCTATGATGACGTTGAAGAGATCAGTATGGAAGAGCGTAAGAAAATGGCTGAAGCACCCTTTAATGAAGAAGCTTATAAGAAATCTCTGGGAATCGATGCCGTACAGGGAGAAAAAGGATATTCTACTGAAGAAAGAGTATCAATCCGTCCAACCCTTGACGTAAATGGAATTTGGGGCGGTTATATAGGTGAGGGTGCCAAAACCGTTTTGCCTTCCAAAGCATTTGCCAAAATAAGTATGCGCCTGGTACCACACCAGGATTCTGATAAAATTACGGAGTTATTTAGCAACCATTTCAATAAAATTGCACCGGATTCGGTAAAAGTTGAAGTAAAACCACACCATGGTGGAGCGCCTGCGGTTACCCCTACGGATACACCGGAATACCAGGCGGCACATCTGGCCATGAAAGATACTTTTGGCAAAGATCCGATTCCTAAGCGTGAAGGCGGCAGTATCCCCATCGTAGCGCTTTTTGAAGAGGTTTTAGGAGCAAAATCGGTATTGATGGGCTTTGGCCTTAATTCAGATGCCATTCACTCACCAAACGAACATTACGGACTCTTTAATTTCTACAAAGGCATTGAAACGATTCCTTATTTCTACAAGCATTACGCAGAACTAAAAAAATAAGGTTACGTGGAAAAAGTGCTTTTTTGGACCTTTATCGGAATTTTTTCTATAACGGCAATTATCACTTTGCTGGGGATTACCGGTGTGTTAAAGAGTATCAAGGAAAGATACCTCAATGTACTTTTTACAAGCCTTATCCTCGAAGTGGTAGCTGCCGTTTTGATCCTTTTTAAAAGCACTGACTTCTCCTCTGAAGTCAATTACAGCAGTCTTTTTGAAAAAGCCGGTATTGCTGATGAATCTGCCCTATCCGATCCCGAAGGATATATTCTCACCCAACTGACTGAGAATGATAAAAACTCAGAAGCTCTTCAACAAATAGATTCCCTTTCTGAACTGCTCACAAAATCCAGAAAACTATTGGAAGAATGTGAAGGAGAGGTTGGTCAGTTAGATAAAAGCTTCTTTACAAAAATGTCCCGCCTTAGAATCTTAATGTATGATTTTGACGGGTTTATCACACTCAATTACAAGGAAAACGGTAAAAAAGAGGTCTACAGGCTACTTGCCTCCATTTTTGAATCGCTTCAAAAAGTACCTTCCGAAAAGGATTTATTCACACCTGATAAGGAAGTAAACACAGCGGAATTAAAGCGGCTCTACTACACCTATAAAAAGTCCTATATCAGTCTTCCGGAGGAAAAGAAGCATGAGTACTATATTATTTTTCAGAGCGACTTTGCAAAAATGTTAAGAGATTATCTGGAACTAATAAAAGAATAACCATAGACCAGGTTTTAGTTTGGGAGGAATGCTTTTCATATTCATATCAACCTGTCCAAAAAAAGATCTTTATTAGATTGGAGTTGGTAGTTTCAGATTTAAGGACAATACTAATTACCGGCTATGTACTTCTCATTCATTATGTTTATTGCAATAAGCTGTTTTTTTTTGTTGGTTTAAAAATGATCCCTGTCCTGTTAATTTTATCTTTCTCAGACTAAAGTCTGGCTGTGCTACATGGAGGGCATAAAAAAAGCCGCACCAAGTGGTGCGGCTATACATGAAAATAATTCCACGAATATGAATAAAGCAATGAATGTCTCTTCAATAGCGGATAAGCTCCGCAAAGCATTATAATAACGATTTCTAAAATCGTTTAGTCTAATTCTTATTCAATAACTTCAAATTTCTTGGTGATCACACCTTCAGCGGTATAAACACTCAGGAAGTACATTCCACTCTGCCACTTACTAACATCCACCTGAGCCCTGTTATTGCCTTCCAGGTTACCTGAATTATAAACTGTCTGCCCAGTGATGTTACGAACTACAACTTCATCAAAACCCTGGGAACCATTAAGGTGAACGTTCATGTAATTACTTGCCGGATTGGGAGATAATTTCAACAAATCAGGATTGAGTTTATCAAAGTCTTCCTCCTGTTCCAGTACAATATGAATCGTAGCACCACCAATCTTCATTCCGAAGGTTTGTCCGGCACTGTTCATCACTGTAGAAAGACCTCCTCCAATCTGTGTCTGGATAGGCTCGTCTCCAATACGGAAACCATTGATGTCATCTACAACAATTAGCTCAACCTTTCCAATATCTCCATGACCGCTGGCAGCAACTCCACTGGTACGGGTAAACGCACCCTCAAAAGTGCCTTCCAGATCATTGTGAGTCATGTAAAGAATAGGAGAATTATAGGACAACCAGCTGGTGTTGCTGAAAACCATCTTTACACTTTCCGGAACAAAAATGTCAGGGTTGTAATCAAATGGAACTGTGAAACCATAAATGTCAACAGCAGGGTCACTTGAATTACCCAGGTACATATTCAGCTCAATGAGATCACCAGGTGAAGCAAAGATCTCACCCTGAAGAACAATCTCATCTTCGTAAAATGGCATTACATTAGGAACCAACGCATGTGTTCTTCCATAATACTGATTGATAGCTATTGTATCCAAAGCTGTTACGATGGAATCACCGTCAGCATCAATATGTTTCAAATCAATAGGCTCTGTATTGAATGGTCCATTCCAGTCTTCAGCATACTCTCCATACCAGAACCCATTGTCTTCTGTATTCCTTGAGGAACCGATTTCCCCCATACTCAACCCGATCGGCAAAAGATCCTGGAGGTTAACCATTCCGTCGAAATTGGTATCACCACGCCATACACAATCATCGAAACACATAGGCTCATTGCCACTGCCGATATTGAGAATGTCCATTTCGATCTTTACTGATTTCTCAACAGCACAGTTGCCATCAATGTCAAGGGCACAATATCCAATCTCGAATTCATCCTCTCCTGAGTCTACATCTTCATGAGGAATGTATAATAAGAGATTATATCCTGAAATGAGTTTATCGTAAATTACCGTATCTACCTGACCCGGCAAATAGATCACATCTCCTAAATCACCATTTTCAATGATAGAGAAGCTATAAGCTGTAACTGGCAAATCATAGCCAATCAGCAATGGCGTTCTCCTTGGAGTGGACATATAGAATTTATCAGATGCAGGTTCGAAGTTGCTGACGTGAATATAAACACGAGCGTTTTCTCCGGGACTACCACAGGTTCCTCCGGAATGGCCTGAATAATCAAACCAGTCAACTCCCTGGAAATCTGTTGGAGGAATATAGATCACCTGGCCTTTAGGCATGTAATCTGTATTTCCATTATGCAACAATGTTCCAAACTGAGGTTCTCCGATACCTACACATCCGGTGGACGAACCATAAAGATCATTGTCCAGAACATTGAATTCAAGACTTTCAACCGATGTGGTAAAATATTCATCATTGAAGAGGAAAATATTTTCCTCGATATCAAGTACTTCGATGATCACAGTAGTTTGACCGCCTTCATGATCGAAATACAAATAATCCATTCCCTGTATAATCTACATCAGGCAGATAAACGGGAGTGTCATCAGAATTATCAAATACACCATTTTGAGGCCATCCTGCCACCAGAGAATAACTTGGCGGAACTAAAACGACCTGCTCGAGATTTTTCTTGGTAAATATCCTTAAGGTATCACTTTCTCCTACGACCGGCAATACGGTAATACTTACTGTACCGTTATCACAGGTGCCGGCACCATCACAAACCACGTAATTGAGATGCGTAAGACCGGAAAAATCAGGATCAGGGTGAAAAGTTATGGTAGAAGCACCATCTTCAAACTCGGCCCATCCGTTATTGACGGCCGGAATTGCGGAAAGGATAAAAACATCGTTACTACTGAAATCATTTGCCAATACCTCAACACTCACAGGTGTACCGGCAGTGGTGCTCGTGTAATCGCGAAAAGCAACAACTTTTGCCGGAAGCACATCAACATGCACCTGAAGCTTTTTTAGTGTTCCGCTGAAATAATACAACTCAAAATTATCAGGACCATAATAATCTTCATCAGGAGTGTAAATCACTTCCCAATTGTAAGATCCCAGATTGTTGAGTTGAACCTGGCCGTTGATCGGATCTTCATGAACCGAAGCAGGCCCCGGTGACGAGGTGAACTGGTATTCAACACTTGTGTTCCCATAGGTCTCCAAATTCAGGGTCGTTATCGATTGCCCCATAAGAGCAAACCCCGAAAGCAGGAACACGAATGTTAAAAATTTTCGTAAAAGTACATTCATGGATCGTGGATTTTCTACAAAGCGTTTTTGGATTATAATTTGTTCATGGCCTGTTCTTAAAAACAGACGTTACATTCATTGCTGTACATTTAGACGAATTGTGAAAGGAAAAGTAACACAAATAATCAAAAATGTACAATTAACAAGTTGACTATCAGCAACAAAAAAATAACAGGTTTTCCAACTTTGTGAAAAGAGGAAATCTTATTATTTTTGAAACTAATAAATAAACTTAGCCTACTCGGTAAAGATACAAAAATTATCCCTAAATGCGCAACACTAAACTGTATTCAGTTTTAGAATATTTTGACAAAAAAGAACTAAGTCAACTTAAAAAATTTCTCGAGTCACCCTATTTTAACAGCAATAAGGATCTGATCTCCATCTTTGACCTGATCGTCAAAAATCTGAACTCATCCAAAAAGGATAAGCCTTTCGAAAAGATTCAGGTGTGGAGATCCATCCAGGGAAACAAACCATATGACGATGTTCGATTCAGGAAATACATGTCAGACCTTCTAAAACTCATCGAATCCTTCCTGGGTCAAAAAGTATATGAAGACACTCCTTTACTCCAGGCCACTACCCTACTCGAGGCCGTTGAAAAAAAAGACCTTGAAAAGATCTACAACAGCGCAATGAAATCTGCCAGGAGACATTCGGATAAATATATTTATCGCACAGCCAATTATTACTACTACCAATACCAAATCGAATTAAATTATTACAACCTGACTGATCTTGAAATAAAAAGAACCGAAGATACAAACGAACGGGAAATGCTGCTCAACCTGGATTATTTTTACCTCGCAGAGAAGTTGAGAGTATTTTGCTCCATATTGAGCCGTCAATATCTGATTGAATCAGAAGCTGAATTGATGTTTTATGAGGAAATTGTAAACTATGTAAAAAAGAATAACTTCGACCACGTTCCCGCAATTTCAATTTATTATCAAATTTATCTAACCCAAACCGACGGGGATAATAAGGAGCATTTTTACAAACTCAAGAAATTACTAAACGAACATTATCATTTATTTCCTCCTGCCCAGGCTTTTGAAATGTATACACCGGCCGTGAATTTTGCTATCAGGATGCTCAATACAGGCGTGCCCGAAGGTGCAGAGGAACTGTTTCAAACCTATAAAGAATTGTTAGAAAAAGAATCCATAATTAAAAATATAGATTTTTCACCCTGGCATTTCAGGAATGCAATTACCGTTGCGCTGAGGTTAAAGGAATATGACTGGACAGAGAATTTCATTCAAGAATATCAGCATTACCTTCCTGAAAATTTCAGAGAAAACGCAGTTACTTTTAACACTGCTTTTGTCTATTTCTATCAAAAAAAATACGACAAAGTTATTGAAAAGCTCAGGGATATTGAATTTGAAGACTTTACCTACAATCTCAATTCCAAAACCATGCTGATTGCGACTTATTATGAGATTGATGAAATTGAACCTCTGTATTATTTATTCGAAAGTTTCAGAGCCTTTCTAAACAGGCACAAAAAGTTTCCTGAAAACCGGCGCCAAAGTTTTCTCAACCTCATAAAATTCACGAAAAGATTGACCAAAATATCCTACAAGGACAATAGAGGATTGCAAAAATTAAAATCTGAAGTTGAGGCAAATAAAAATATTGCCAGCCGAAACTGGCTGCTTGAAAAAATAAAGGAAATGGAAAGCTAAATCATTTGGCAGCCTGCAAGCTTCAAATTTGCAGCGCTGTTTATCTTAAATTAAATTGAGCACTGATCACATAATCATCCCGTCTCACAAACTCTATCATTTCTCTGGGCGGCATGATGTCTTTATTGAATTGTACCAGCCAAAACCGATCGTTTTGCATTGACCTGACTACTTTCATTTCCTGTTTAGCATACTTTCTTACCCAGGTATTGGGGTCTACATTGTCAATTAGCTGCACAATTATTTCATCGGGTTTGACCTGCTCCGGAAGGCCATAAGTAGGTTTTTCCTTTTGTTCCCACCCATCTTGTGCCGCAATCTCATCAAGCATTTGCTCAAGATCCAGTACTACTGAAGGTCTTCCATCCTTTCCAACAATCGTTTTTATATCACCTTCTTCGTAATAGGTTAAGGTAACTGTCTGCAAATCAGGTATTTGACTTTTATATACATCCTGGTATTGCCATAGATTGGCTTCAGCAAAAGCATTGACCAGTTTTTGGTACTCTCCCTTTTTTAAAACTTTAATATACAACCCCAGCTTTTCGGTATGGCGCTCCCCTTTATAGGCAACAACTCCCTTTTCATATACTGAAATGGTAAACACAGGACAAGAACCGTAACAAGGGCCTTTGCTCATCTCAATTACCTTATTTAACTCTCCAAGGTTCGTGTTTGGTTGAAAAAGCTTACAGGATGAAAATGAAATTATGTTAAAAAGAGCAACCGTAAAAATTGTCAATGAAAAGTCTAGCTTAGGGCGCATAGGCATCAGTTGAATGATTTTAAATTCTAAAAACAAGATTATTTTATCACCACTATTTTCTTTGTCAGAAAATACTCCTGATCAGATATTGTGACAAGATAGAATCCATTTTTTAGATTGCCAAGAGATATAATATTAATTCCATTCATTAAGGATGTTTTCCCATAGACCTCTTGGCCACCTAAATCTTTTATTTTCATAGAAAACTGGCCATTCAAAACGTCATGGATAACGATTTGAAGTTGATCAGTTACAGGATTTGGAAGAAGAAGAATGTCTTCAATCCAACTGGGCTCATTAGTGGAAACACTACATCCGGCAGGTTCCAGCAAACCGGGTCTTTCCGTCAAAATTGTAGCGACTACGCGTTCTTTTTGTCCCAGGGTAAACATGGCCATACAAGCATCATCAGTATAGTTCATAAAATTGTAATGCATGTCTGGAGTCCCGCAGGATTGTTGAACGTTCTGGAAACAGGTGTTTTTATAGGTAAAAGCCTGCTTTGGTGTATCTGCTATCCCGTCATCATCCATACAGTCGAGATTGGGAGGATCTTCATCGCTTTGGCCCCAGGGGTGAAAAAGATTAAAATAATGTCCTATTTCATGGGTCAGGGTTCGACCAAGATTATAAGGCTGCTCAAGATTAGGCGTTCTACCAAAAGCTGCATAGGAAACCCTGATACCATCCTCTTCAGGGTTTTCCAATTCCTGACCGGGGAAACTCGCTTCCCCAAGTACCCCTCCTTCATACGCTCCGACCCAAACATTCAGATAGTTGTGATAACACCAGGCATCAGCACCGCCAAGATCTGAATGACAAATACGACGCTTACCCGCTGCATATTGGCCGGCAATAGACGTCACATCAGTCTCGACATAATTAATCCCACTCGTTGGGTTGCCGGCCGGATCAACGGTCGCCAGATTAAATTCAATCTCCATGTCTGCCACCAAACCCTGAAATGGAGGAAAAGTAACCAGATCAAGGCTGGCATTTAATTGGCGAAAATCTTCATTCAGCACTTCAATTTGTGACATCACCTGCTCCTCACTTATCATTTCTTCCGCTTCCTTCCAAACGACATGTACAACCACGTCTATTGACAAAACATCCCGATAAAGCACCCCTGATTCTTCTTCGTCAATCAGTCTTTGAATACGCTGTTCCAAATCATATCGGTAGGTACTTATCCGGTCATTTTCGGCAACTTTTTGGTTCAGAATTGCCTGGGAAGCACACTGTTGGGAAACAGCCTCAAAGGTCAATAAAAACAACAGGCACACCAATAAGGTGCGCCTGGATATATGAGTCGCAATTCTTTTTATTTGATTTTTAATTGACCTTAGGAAAATGGTCATCGGTTAAGTAGTTTATACAATTCATCCCAATCAGGAGATAAAATAATCTCCGTTCGGTTATTTTTTTCACGTCCTTCAAGGGTTAGGTTGGAGGCAACCGGCTCATAAAAACCACGACCGGAAGCAGTAATGGACTCAGGTGCAATTCCATAGGATGACAGAACATTGGCCACAGCCGTAGCTCTTAACACACTTATTTCCCAATTTCTGGAAGCAATTCCGTCAGAAGAGGTATGCCCCACAACGGCTATGTCAAGGTCTCTGTGTTTTGTCAAAACCTCAGTAACTTGTCTTAAGGCTGTTTTCCCATCCCATGAAACGGATTCCTCGCCTTCTCCGAACAAGAGTTGGTGGCCCAGAACAATATGCAATTTATCATTTTTGGCCGTTATGGAAGCTTGTCCGGGCCCATAAGCTGAAAGTGCATTACTAAGGCTTTGAGCAACAGCAGACATTTTATTTCGGTTATTCTGGGATATGGTTTGCATTTCCCTCAATTTAAAATCTGCTTCCGAAGGGTTATTACCTCCGGATTCGGAAAAACCTCCTTCTCTGTTGTTCAATCGGACTTCTTTTTGGTAAAGTTCATATTCCAGTTTGCTGAGTTCTCTTTCCTTGGCATCAAGCCGTGAGCGCATTTCAGCAATGGATTCCTGCAGTCCTACATTTTCATAGGAAGAAGCAGCCATCACTTCATCATTTTCGTACTTCAGCAAATTCAACCTATCCAAAACCTCCGTATAACTTCGGTGCAAATTAATATTGGCCGCCTTGAGGTCTTCCATTTCGCGAACAATTACTCCGTATTCATTCTGCATATCAAAATTCTCCTGTTCCAATCTGGTATTTTCAACCGCAACAGAATCAGCCTCTATGGACTGTTTTTTGTAATAAGACAATTGATCGACCACCTCTGCATGCTCTGCCTGGGTAACACAACCAGTAAAGGTGATAGACAGAGTTAATAAACTAAAGAGGAAAAGGTGCAGTTTTGTCATCGCGAATCATTTTTGGTTAATAAAAATTCGAGCATGGGGACCACGTCGCCCAATCCTCAAATTATTGATTAATGTAAGGCTTTTGTTTGTAACAACAAAATTAATCATTTAACAACTTAGATGCTACTCATTCAAACTCTATGATCAGGTCATCTTGTTCTACGATGGTTTTTTCACTCAAATGAACCTTTTTGATTTTTCCTGAACGTACTGAAGTTATGGTACTTTCCATTTTCATGGCCTCAATGGTAAACAATGGAGTGTTCTCCTTTACTTCATCTCCCTCGTTAACCAGGATCCGTGAAAGACTTCCCTGTAAGGGAGCCCCTACATGATTATCACCGGAAGCTTTTTGATGGACCACTATTTCTGTCTGGACATTATTGTCTCTGACCGGAATGATACGGATCTGACCATTTAATTTGAAAAATACAAGCCGTTGACCTAATTCATCCGGTTCGGTAAGTTTGAGGTATTTGATCACCGTATTTTTACCCTGACCTAACTTAATAATGACCTCTTCGTTTGGTTTTAATCCATAGAAGTAGGCCGGAGTCGGCATAACACTGACACTTCCATATTGCTTTTTATGCTCGTGGAAGTCTTTAAATACTTTCGGATAAAGTTTATAAGAAACGAAATCTCTCAACTGGTATTTTTCTCCGAATTGCTTTTGAAAATCCGGAAATTCCTTTTCAAAATCAATTGGAGTCATATGGGCATTGGGACGTTCCGTGTAGGGTTTTTCGTCCTTTAAAATTACTTGCTGAATGTCCTTAGGGAAACCTCCGTCAATCTGCCCCAGATCGCCTCTCATCAAAGCCTTAACACTATCCGGAAAAGATAGTTTTTTGCCTTTTGTCAAAACATCTTCCTTTGATAAGTTATTGGTAGTCATAAACATAGCCATATCCCCTACCACTTTGGAAGAAGGTGTCACCTTGATGATGTTTCCAAAAAGCTCATTGGCAATTTTGTAATTCTTTTTGATGGTCTCAAACTGATCCTCAAGCCCTAAAGCTCTTGCCTGAGGGCGAAGGTTTGAGTATTGCCCTCCGGGAATTTCATGTTCATAAACTTCTGCAGTACCAGACCTCAATTCCGTTTCAAAAGGGTAATAATACCGCCTAACATTTTCCCAATATGCGGAATATTTGTTCAGGGAATGTAAATCCACCTTTTGTTCCCGTTTATGCCCCTTCATCATACCTACCATTGAATTGAAATTAGGTTGTGAAGTAAGGCCTGACATCGAACTAATAGCCATATCAATCACATCCACTCCTGCTTCAATCGCTCTCAGATAGGTCGCTGCCTGAATGGAGGAAGTATCATGAGTGTGCAGATGAATCGGTGCATCAATAACCTTTTTAAGTTCCGTGATGAGCATTTCCGCCGCAAGCGGCTTTAATAATCCGGCCATATCCTTGATCGCAATGATATGGGCACCTTCATCTTCCAGCCTTCTGGCAAGATCCAGGTAATATTGAAGATCGAATTTTTTGAGCTCAGGATTTGTAATATCGCCGGAATAGCAAATACAGGCTTCCGCAAGAGCATCAGTACGCTCTCTCACGGCCTTAATACTGGTCTTCATAGCTTCCACCCAATTCAGGGAATCAAATATCCGGAACAGATCAATGCCGGTTTCTGCGGCCTGCTCCACAAATTTCACCACCAGATTATCCGGATAGGCGGTATATCCTACCGCATTGGAACCGCGAAGCAACATTTGTAAAATGACATTAGGCATGGCTTCTCTGAATAATTCAAGCCTTCTCCACGGATCTTCTTTCAGAAACCTCATGGCAACATCAAAGGTGGCTCCTCCCCACACTTCCATGGAGAAGATCTCCCCTCCATGATTTTTGGCAAAACTTTCTGCCACCCTTGCCATATCAAAGGTTCTCATCCTGGTAGCAAGTAACGACTGATGGGCATCCCTGAAAGTAGTATCTGTATATTGAATCTGGTTAAGGCCCTTCAGGTGTTGAGCAAAAGCCTCAGGCCCCATTTCCTTCAAGACATCACGCATACCTCTTGGATAGGGCCCGTCAGGATCATAATCAGGAACAGGAGATCTTTGAAAAACGATGGAGTCGTCCTGGTGTTTGACGGTTGGGTTGCCGTTCACAATGACTTCTGCCAGGTATTTTAGAATTTTGGTTGCTCTGTCCTGCCAACCGCGGTTTTTTAATAACTCCGGATGTTCTTTAATAAAATTGACCGTCACCTGACCAGACCGAAATTCTTCATTCTCCAGCAAATTCAATAAAAAGGCGATGTTGGTTTTTACCCCTCTGATCCGGAATTCCCTCAATGCCCGGTGCATTCTTTGGGAAGCTCCGTTCAACGTACGTCCCCACGCTGTTACTTTTACCAGCATGCTGTCGAAAAAGGGAGAAATTTTAGCTCCGGGATATGCACTCCCCGCATCGAGCCTTATACCCATGCCCGCAGCGCTGCGATAAGCGATGAGTTCTCCGTAATCGGGCTGAAAATCATTTTCAGGATCTTCCGTAGTCACACGACACTGGATGGCCACGCCACTCATTTTTATATCATCCTGTGAATATATCCGCATAGTATCATCGGATAATTTATACCCCTGAGCGATCAAAATTTGTGAGCGAACAATATCTATCCCCGTAATTTCTTCGGTTACGGTATGCTCTACCTGTATCCTTGGATTAATCTCAATAAAGTAGATATTATGATCTGCATCTACAAGAAATTCAACTGTACCTGCATGGGTATATCCGGCTTCACGGGTAAGTTTGGTAGCATAATCGTATAGTTTATCCTTTGTCCCCTGCGGTAAGGTTGGGGCTGGGGCAATTTCCACAACTTTTTGGAAACGTCTCTGGACCGAACAATCACGTTCAAACAGATGGACTAAATTGCCATGTTTATCTGCAAGTATCTGAACCTCAATGTGTTTTGGGCGATCGATGAATTTTTCAATAAATACGGTATCGTTTCCAAAAGCGGTTTTGGCCTCTCCCTTTGCTTCATGAAGCTCCGTGAAAAATTCTGCCTCCTCTCTAACAACTCTCATTCCTCGTCCACCGCCACCGGCCACAGCTTTTATCATTACCGGAAAACCGATACGTCTGGCTTCAGAAAGTGCTGTTTCATCATCTTTAATATCGACGTTACTATCTTCGATCAGTGGCACATTTACCTTCCTGGCTAAAGTTTTGGCAGCAACTTTATCCCCAACATTTTCCATAACCTTTGCAGGTGGACCAATAAAGGTAATTCCTTCTTCATGGCAACGCCTGGCAAAGGTTGTATTCTCACTAAGAAATCCATAACCGGGATGAATGGCATCAATATCATTATGCTTGGCTACCCTGATGATTTCTTCAATATCAAGATAGGGCTTCAAGGGGTCATCTTTGGATCCGATATGATAGGCCTCATCGGCTTTGTATCTGTGTTGGGAAAACCTGTCTTCGTAAGTGTATACGGCAACAGTTCTGATATTTAATTCTGACGCGGCACGAAGCACACGAATGGCTATCTCGCCACGATTCGCAACGAGTAGTTTTCTAAACTTTTTTATGTCTTGGCTCATAGCCTTAAAGTTAAAAAAATTTAGAAGTAAGGGTTATTAAAAAACCAGGCTTTTTACGAATTTAAAAGATGGAAATTGGGCTATTACATTCAGTTAAAATAAATAAGGATCTACCAGGAACTATTTCATTATATTGGTTATTTATTTTGGAATTTTGGAAAAATGGAAAATGAATTCAACTTTCTCCTCCAATGTTCCATCCTTCCAACCTTCCAACCTTCCTCTGTCCTAGAGTTCATCAAACAAAGAAACTTCTGATTTTCAATCGATTTAATCTAAATATGTTAAACCACAAAATCAGACTATTTAATATTGAGTTCTACTTTATCAAAAGGACTTAATGCAACCCCCTTTACGGTAGCTTCAGCTTCAATGCGATAGATGGATTTTGCACCACGGCTAAATTTGGCTAACCTGGCAATTCCTCCGTACAAAAAGTTTTTCCGGCCAAATTCTTCAATTTCAGAATGAGATATGGAAAATGGCAATTCAAAATCAACCTCAACCAATTCGTCGTCAGGCACTTCAAATTCAATATCCAATTGAAGTGTGCCTAGCTCATATTCATCGATTAGTTTTTCCTTGCCTCTTCCCCGCATATATTTTTCAATAAGCACGAAATTAATGCCGGTAACGGTTTGTGTGTTCATGGACTGAAATACTGCCTTGCCTTTAACCAATCCGGTTTTCTCCTGAACTTCTTCCGGTATTACCAATTCCATCTTTACTCCTTCAATTCCGAGCCATTTTTTCATCTTCTTGATCATAACAAATAATTATTCATTTACAGTGTAAGGTGAAATATAGGATTAGGCGTATTTATTTGAGTCGAAATTGGGTACTTACCTCTCTTTTCTAAACTTATTTCTATCAATCCTCTGTCTCCATAGACGAGTACTCCCAGTTTTTAAGCGTAAAAACGGATTTGATGATCATGGATATAGCCTGAAGCAATAATAAAAACATGCCGATTGGAACAGCAGATTTAATAAGGTATCTCGCAGGTAGTCCTCCCGGATCCGGAGAACCCTCTCTTACTGAGAAGGAAAGCTGTGCGTAATCAAATGACCAGTAAATAATCAACAGGCACCAGGGAACTAAAAACAATCCCCCTCCCAAAAGATTTACCCATGCTTTATCCCGTTCAGAAAATCTGGCGTAAAACAAATCCACCCTTACATGTTTGTCATGTTTTAGAGCATATGCCGCACCAAACAAAAATACCAGGGCAAATAAATGCCATTCCAATTCCATCACCCAGGCTCTTGTTTCATTGAGCAGATAACGGGTAAAAACATCATAACAAACAAGCACCACAAGCAAGGCTGTGAGCCAGGCTGTCAATCGGCCGACCCACTCATTTAAGCGGTCAATTAAATTTCCTATGGTCAATAATAACCCTTGCATGTCTCCAAGATAGGTAGAAAAATAAATAGATTAAAGGGAATTGTAAACATTTACTACGTTGAGCATAAAATCCAGGCATAATTTTCCGTAAATGAAACCTCCGGGGTTTTGGGAATAAATAGCAGCAGAATTATTAAAAAATCGTCGCAAAACTAAAGTTTAAACCTAGGAGATTTGTCCAAATTTAAAGTTTTGTCCAGAACTTAATATATTCATTAAACCGAAAAGTATTCAATTACAGTAACCATTACATCTTCCCCATGATAAAGATATGTTAACCTTATTGCTGCATCCTTCATAAATTCAATTTCCAAGGGTGCGGATTAATCTAAAAACCGATGTTATGAGTACCAAAAAAGAATTGGTGAAAAACGCCAGCGGGTGTTGCCCTGAAATTCTAAAAGAAAAACAATGCAGTGCCCTGGATTTTCATTACCGACTGGTCAATATCACCAGAGTAAACAACAGAAGGGTTCCGGTAGAAATCCTGATCCATGCCCGACTTGAGAAATGTAAAGAAGGTCTGGAACTCGGAAAACTTGCCTACAGTACTACCCTGTTCCCCGGAGAAAAAGTCAACCTTTTCACAGCTGACCGCCGTACCAGATTTAGTTTTGATAAAGAAACGAATCTTAGTTACCGTCACGAACAGACACATGAATCACAGTATTACATGGCCTCCATGGATAAAATGATGTCTGATCTGAATATTACAGACAAAGGAAGCTCGCAGTCCTCCTCACAGTCCGATTTTTCAACGACCGGATCCACCAGTGGAGCCATTGAAACCTTTTTTGCAGGAGCTTCCGTAAATGTCAAAGGCAATTTCAATGCCTCCTCCACAGCTGATTTTGCCAGAGAATTAAGCAGACATGCCGAAGCATCCCACAACAGATCCGTTGAGGCGACCCATGCTTCCAGCAGTGTTTCTGTCGGAGAAGTACAGACCAGATCTCACGCGGAAGGTGAAACAGAAAGCCATTTCGAAGCGTCTTCCCGTTCATTTGCCAATCCGAATAAGTGCCACGCCATTACGTATTTCTTTCACCAGATCAATGAGCGATACAGTATTAAGTTCAAGGTTGTTTCCATCAAGCGCAGAGTCATCGATACTGCCGGTGATGCCGGAGTCTCTAACAGACCGATTGCTTCCAAAGGAAAAGTAGCTATACTTCCGGCTGTGATCACGGCTGACAACCCCAACAGGATTGACATTGAAGAAAAAGCAAGAGTAAGTGAAGCTCTCGCTTATCAAAACCCAACGCTGGCAAAAGGGACCTCTCCTCTGCTCACTACCAATTTGGTATTAACTCAACCGGTTTTCGGCGGCGAAGCAGATTCCAATGTAGAAGAGGAAGTACGTAGCCAAAGCTTTAAATCAGGTTGATAATGATTTGATTGCCAAAGGTTTAATAACAAAGGACAGGAAGGAGATTACTGAAAAAATAAGAGCTGAACTGGAATTCAGCATCACTACCAGTTTACCTACTCCCGGACTCATGGTCAAATCCTGTCTGGACGAATGTTGTATCTGCGAACCTGAATTGAAGGTAAAGATGGAACTTGATCTGGAGCGTCAGAAACTGAAGAATGAATTATTGAAAAAACAGATAGACCTGTTGGAAAAATCGCAGGAATATCGTTGTTGCCCTACTCCTGAGAAGGAGGATGAGGATGAGGATTAATCATTGGAGGTCTTACCCTGTACTCTTAGGGGTAAGACCTCGTTCCTTTGATCTATTTTCCCAATAATACAAAGCCAACACCAGAGGACCGATACCATGAATCAACCTATAGGCAGCCTCAAAAAGCCATCTGTGAAGGCTTTCCTGCCAGAAATCAATATAGAAATACGCCCATGGACGTGCGATAGCCGTAGCAAATCCCCAAAAGCTAGCATAAACCAGAGCGACAAATACAACCTTTCTAAAGGGCAGGAAGATGGCAATGGCTACTAAAAAATCAAGTGTGCCTGCCGTATTCAAATAGACTACTGCCTGAGATTCATTCAAATGCAGCGTATTCAGGCACATCACCAGAAAATTGACAGGTCTCGGGTGAAAGTTTACGGCATACAAACCATGTCCCACAAAAGTCAAAGCCACTGCAACCTTTAATGCAAAAACAAGTTTTTTATCTAATCGCCCCTTTTTCATAGCCAGGACCAATAAAACCGGAGAAGCGAATTGAAGAGAGTACTCTATGAACTGACCGAACTGAAACATTTTTGATTTAAAATATAAGAAGGCCAGTATAAAAAGGCTGATACTACCCAGCCAAATAATTGGTCCTGATATTTTAGGGATCTTTTTTAACAACAGGACAGCTAAACCGCATATAACATAGAAAACTCCTACCCCGTCAATAAATGTAGCTATGGCAGAATCATAGGAAGCATCCGTTACCCAGGAAGACCATTCAATTCCAAAAATTTGTTCTACGATTGGCTTCATTCTACCCTCATCCCACAACAACTCTCTGAAGGGTGCATCATAGAACCAATGTTGCCAGGCCCTTCCAAGAAAGACAAACAAAACACCCAATTGCAAGTAGGTTAATTTATGCTTAGGATCCAGAATTTTCAATTCAATTAGATTTGATTAAAAACAGCACGCAATTTAGGATTTTTCCTGCCCAAAGCTGTATGGCGGGTTGCATAATTCTCTTTCGGCCCAAAGAATTAACAGACTATTATCTATATTGCGCCGAATAGAAAATTTGGATGATAATGAAGAAAGTCTTACTACTGCCTTGCTTTGCAATGCTTGTTTTTTTTAACCTGAATGCACAAACAGAACAACCTTATGCTGTTAAAAAAACTGCTCCGGAATGGGTCCGGTTGATGTATACCCCTGGACAGGATGTTGCCACGGTAAAGGAAGCTTATGAAAATTACTACGAAGAAAATGAATTTGTTAAGAATGCCCATACTCAGTATTACAAACGATGGTTGAGAAGCCTGTCAAGGGAAGATCAGTTATTGCCGTATAGTAAGGATGAAATGGGAAAAAACCGCCAAAACCTACAGCAATACATTCATCAGTCAACAACCGGCAATTCCATGCGCTCTCCCGAGTCTGAATGGGAATGTATTGGTCCTTTTGATTTTGATATTGAAGCAGCAGGAAGAAGTTATGCTCCCGGAGCTGCTCACGTTTATACCGTTGAACGATCAGTTTCCGATACTGCTGTACTCTATGCCGGCACTGCTACTGCAGGCGTTTGGAAAACGACTGATGCAGGGCAAAACTGGGACTTGCTAACCCATGAATTGATCATTGGAAGTATAGTAGCCCTGGAAATAGACCCCACAAACCCGGATGTGGTTTATTTCGGAGCTTCGGGAAATCTTTTTAAAACAATTGATGGCGGGACTATCTGGAACACGCTTGGTGGTGTCTTTGCAGAACAGGATCATAACATTAAGGATATTGTAACTCATCCTGAATCTAATGAAGTGCTTTATGTTACCTCCAATCAAGGTTTGTACAGAACCTTTGATGCCGGTGATACCTGGGAAACGATTCTCTCAGGAAACTTCCAGGAATTGGAATTCCACCCAACGAACAGCGATACCATTTACGTAGTCAAACAAGTTGATGAAAGAACCGAATTCTACAAATCTTCCGACGGTGGAAATACCTTCTCTACAACGCCTAATAACGGATGGCCATTTCCTCCTGGTGGTGCCGAACAAAAAAGAACTGAAATTGCCATTACGCCTGCAGCACCAGATATGATTTATGCATTGGCTACTGGTGCTGTGAATGAAGGAAGCGGCCTTTATGGTGTCTATGTAAGCGAAGATGCCGGTGATACCTGGACATTCCGGTGTTGTGGAGATCAACCTGGAGGAGAACCTGCTGAAGACAACATAAATATGATGGGCTGGGACAAAAACGGACTGGATGATGGTGGTCAATACTATTATGACCTTGCACTTGCGGTTGATCCCCAAAACGCCAATAAGGTCCATGTAGCTGGTGTAAACCAATGGATATCAACCGATGGCGGTTATTCATTTACGTGTCCCGCCAAATGGTCAGAACCTGCTGAACCGGGTTATGTTCATGCTGACATTCATGACATTCGATATTACGATAACGAAATTTGGGCAGCTTGTGACGGAGGAATATTTGTATCAAACGATGATGGGAATACCTTCACTAAGCAGATGTTTGGCATTGCCGGGAGTGACTTTTGGGGGTTTGGAGCAAGTTTTCATGGGAATATAATGCTGGGAGGAGCTTACCACAATGGCACCCTGCTTAAAGATGAAGACACCTATATAAATGGATGGATCTGTACCGGTGGCGGTGACGGGGTAAGGGGGTTTGTCAATCCTGGTAATAATCGACTAGCTTACGATGACAGAGAAGGAAGAATTCTAACAGGAGACCGGGAAGTTAATTTTGGCCATTTCGAATTTGATCTTTTACCAAACAGCTCCTACATCACGGGGGAATCGAGCGACATGGCGTTTGATCCCAGGTTCTACCATACCGTTTACGTGGGACATGGCACAGCGTTGGCTAAAACGGAAAACAATGGTAAAACTTTCGAGACCATTCACGATTTTGGTCATAAAGTAACCGCTATTGACATTCCATGGACCGATCCGCAAACCATATACCTCGCCACCTGGGAAGATTGGTGGGGAGCGAAAAAAATATGGAAAACCAATGATGGCGGTGCATCCTGGACCGAGATCACCCCACCTTCTTCCATGTTAAATGGTAATGAATGGGTCCCCTGGGATATAACCGCCAGCAGTAACAACCCTGACATCCTTTGGGCAGCAAGAACTTCTCAGTATGGTGATACGAACCTCGATGGTTTCAGAGTTTTCAAATCTATTGACGGAGGATCAACCTGGTCAAACATCACAACTCCAGCCCTGGATGGAGAAGCCATTACCAACATCGTTCACCAAAAAGGCACAAATGGTGGCGTTTATCTGGGAACAAGAAGAGCTGTTTTATATAAAAACAACACCATGTCCGATTGGGAGTTATTCAATAACAAACTCCCCTTAAGGACACACTCCACTAAACTGGTGCCCTATTACTGGGGAAATAAATTGAGGAATGCCACCAATCGCAGTGTTTATGAAGTGGAACTCTATGAAACCTCAATGCCCATTGCTCAGATTTCAGTGGATAAGACAAAGTTGAACTGCTTTGACAAAAGTGTTCATTTTGTGGACCATTCTGTTTTAAACGGAGAAAACGCCAGCTGGCAATGGAGTTTTCCGGGAGGAAATCCTGCAGCTTCGACGGAGCAAAATCCGGTAGTTGAATATTTAGAACCCGGGCAATACGAGGTGAGCCTGACAGTCACAGATGAATATGGTACAAGTACCCAGACTTATACCGATTTTATTTTCTTCGAAGATCACATTGAAGAAGCTCAGGACTTCGCGGAAGACTTTGAATCCGGATTGAATGCGTATTGGATTTTACATAATGAGAATAATTCCTTCAACTGGAATGAAATCCAGGTGAATATCGGTCCTGATTGTGTTCCCGGCACAGCTATGTATGTCGATCATTTTAATATCAACCAACCGAACCATGAAGCAGAGCTCATCAGTCCAAATATCGATCTGACCAACATGACAGAAGCTATGCTCCATTATGATTATGCCTATGCCCGATGGGGAGGAGGTTATGAAGATGGTTTAAGAATAGATATCTCAACAGATTGCGGCCAGACCTGGACGGAATTATTTTATGCTTTTGGTACTGACCTTACCACAGTTGATAACCAACAGGATTGGTGGCAACCTGCAGATTGCAGTGATTGGGCAACCGATAATATTCTGGACATTAGTGAATACTTAGGGGAAGTCGTTAACATCAGATTTGTAGCTATCAATGGCTGGGGCAATAATTTTTACCTGGACAATGTGAATATATCAGGTCTAATGGTTGGGCTCGATCCTATTGAAAATATAATGCGGTTTGAGGTTTTCCCTAATCCAACAACAGGAAGTTTTTCCATCAATCACAACCTTGACCAGGGAAGAATGTTTCTGTTTAACATGGAAGGAAAACTGATCTTCGAAGAGCCTGTTGGCGAAAAAAGAAAGGCTTTCAATCTCGATTTGCCTAACGGAATCTATCAAATTCAGTTGGTGAACGACACTGGAATTTTAAAGAAGAAACTAATCGTTTCGGGTAAATAATCCCACAAAAAAAGGGGAACTATTTTGAAAATGGTTCCCCTTTAATTTTACTCTTAAGTATTAATCTTCATGGTGCATCAGGAAAGCCTTGAGGAATCCGTCAATCTCCCCATCCAGCACTTTATCAGGATTGTTGAGTTTAAAATTCGTTCTAAGATCCTTTACCCAACGATCATCAAGCACATAAGAACGGATTTGTGATCCCCATTCGTTTTTCATCTTTCCGGACTCCACCTTATCTTTCTCGGCTCTTTGCTTCTCGAGTTCAGCTTCATACAGTCTGGATTTCAGCATATTCAGAGCATGTTCTCTGTTCATATGCTGAGAACGTTCTTTTTGACATTCCACCACAATTCCTGACGGCAAATGTCTTACCCGAACTGCCGATTCTGTTTTATTAACGTGCTGTCCACCTGCTCCACTGGAACGAAAAGTATCCCAACTCAGATCAGCCGGATTGATTTCCACCTCGATGGAGGAATCCACCCTTGGATGTACAAAAACAGAGGCAAAGGAAGTCATTCTTTTACCCTGGGCATTAAATGGTGAGATGCGGACAAGTCGATGAACTCCGTTTTCACCTTTCAACAGACCATAGGCAAAGTCTCCCTGAATTTCGATTTCCCCGGACTTAATCCCGGCAACATCTCCATCCTGAAGGTTTAGCGTAGACACTTTGAACCCTTGTCTTTCTCCATATCGCTTGTACATCCTCAACAACATGGCAGCCCAGTCACAAGCTTCTGTTCCCCCTGCACCGGCATTAACCTCGAGGATTACTCCCAGTTCATCCTCCGGTCTATTTAAGGTAGACCTGAACTCTGCATCATCAATGGCTTCAAGTGCGACGGAATAATGTTCATCCACTTCTTCCTCAGTTGCTTCCCCTTCCTTATAGTATTCATAAAGCACTTCAGTATCATCGATAAGTGTGGCCACTTCATCGTATTTGGATACCCAGTTTTTATGAGTCTTTAATTCCTTGAGAATTCGTTCCGCTTCTTTTGGATCATCCCAAAAATTAGGATTCAGCGAAAGCTGTTCTTTATCTTCAATCTGTAATTTCCGTTCAGGGACGTCAAAGATACCTCCCTAACAAGTCCAAACGGTTTCTCAACTCCTTTAATTGATCTGAAGTCATAGTTATTTAATTTATTTTTTCTAACTCAATATAAAAAATCAAATCTTCGTTTTCAGGAACTTTCCCCGGATCGCCGGAAGCACCATAGGCCAGACTCTGAAGGAACAATCAAGGTGAAAGATGAATGCTCTGAAATCTCCGTGAATATTAATTCCCAACCTTCAATAACCCTGTTCTCCCCCATTACAAATTCAAATGGTTCTCCTGAATCAAAGGAATTATTGAACACTTGTCCCGACATAAGCGCTCCAACATAGTTTACACTTATTTTGTCTCCGGCTTTTGGTTTATGGGCATCAGTCTTTTTATGGAAGAACAATTTCAATCCACTTTCAGTTTCAATCAAATGGTCTTTCAGTCCACCAGTCTTATAGTCTATCCAGGTCTGACAATAATAGTTTTTCCGCTTCGGGCCCTCTGGATTTCAAGCTCTTCTTTAGTTCTTCCGTCTCTTTTTGTTTGTCTTGCTTAAGTTTCTGGAATTCTTCCGAACTTTTTATGTCGAGCATGACCAGATCATACAACATCACCTCAGCATCCTTAAATCCCACAGGTTTTTGTTCTGATAGCAAAGTGTCTAACGGCAAAAAGATAGTTGCACTATCGCCTACATGCATAAGGGCCAATAATTCCTGTACGGGAGACACGGGACCAATTCCAGAAGACTGATCTTTTAATTGTAAATACGGCGTAACGCCATTGCCACTTTCCCTGCTCGAATTAACCACAACATCACCATTCCTCGTTTGGGCATGAAAATACACGTAATCACCCGGAATAGCCTGCTCTCCCTTTGCATCAGTATGTAATGTGTAACGATACCCTGAAGGAGTTACAGTATTCTTGTCAACCTCATTGGAACAAGAGGCTACCAAGAGCAAAAAGCTTCCCCAGAACAGACTTCTAATATCCATTATAATAAAAATGAAACAAGACAATAAAGATGTAAAGTTCGGATTTAATTTGAAATTATCCGTTTTTGGCCGGCATTTCCATTTCTGCCAATGCTTCCTTAAATCTTTTAACCGTAGTGTTCAGCGTATTGTAGGCATAACCGCCAGCAGCATTTTTATGGCCTCCCCCCTTAAAATATTTGGTCGCCATTTGCTGAACACTTATTTCTCCTTTTGATCTAAGGGAGACCTTCACGATTTTGGGTTGTTCGGTAATAAAAGCTGCAATATTTATCCCTTTCATGGTCAAAAGAAAATTCACAACACCCTCAGTATCACCTCGTTGAATATCAAAATTGGAATAATCATCTTTGGTAAGCGTGATCAATGCTGCTTCATATTCAGGCAAAACCTCCATTCTATGGTATAAACAATATCCCAGCAGCCGTAATTCTTTTTCTTTTTTAGTATTAAAAATAAGGTCCTGAAGCATATAATCATCCACACCCAGTTCCAGCAGCTGGGCAACTATGCGGAACAGTTTGGGTGAAGTGCTGTATTTGAAGGATCCGGTATCCGTAAGAATACCCGTAAAAATGCATTCGGCAACTGTTTTATCCAGATATGCCTTGCTGCCAAGCATCTCAATGAAGTCAAAAATCAGTTCAGAAGTAGAACTTGCAGTGGTATCGGACAAAGTGAAATCGGAGAATGGCTCAGGGTAAAGGTGATGATCAATCATGGCAATTTTACAATGCTTGTTCTGTTCGATCGCTTCCCCTAACTTATCAATTCTATCCAGAGAGTTAAAATCGAGGCAAAAAACTATCTCAGCCTTAAGTAAAAACTGCTCAGCCTCTTCCGTTTCATTATCGTAAATAAGGATTTCATGAACCTCAGGCATCCAGACAAAGGCATCCGGGTATTCCGAAGGTACGATCACCTTCAATGCATGGCCATCCTGTTTTAAAAAATGAAATAACGCCAGTGAGGAACCGATAGCATCACCATCAGGATTCCGATGCGAAACTATAACAATGTCCCTTGGGGTCCGAAGTAAGTCTTTTAATTGGTTGAGATTCTCCATCTGCTGATTTATGAAGTTGCGAAGTTCTCAAAATTTATGAACAATGCAAAATCACCTTCATGGAATTTGAACCATAATAAGGCTTTTCGGCAAACTCAAATATGACACAATTGTTTTGTTTACAACCAAATAGAAACCAATTAGATCCTACTTTTAGTCTCGATAAAAAAAATTTGAATTAATACCTTGAAAGTATAAATATTAATAACTGCTTGATTACCTTTGTGGCGCTTTTTAAAAACAGAAAAAAAATATTACAAAATGGCTGGAAACAGAACATTTACAATGATCAAACCCGATGCTGTAAAAGCCGGGCATATCGGTGCAATTCTTGCAAAAATCAACGAAGGCGGATTCAGAATCGTTGCCATGAAACTTCATCACCTATCTCCTGAAAAGGCAGGTGAATTTTACGCTGTTCACAAGGAACGTCCATTTTATGGAGAATTAGTTGAATTTATGTCATCAGGACCAATTGTCGCTGCTATTCTTGAAAAAGATAATGCAGTTGAAGATTTCAGAACACTGATCGGAGCTACCAACCCTGCTGAAGCCGCTCCCGGTACCATCCGTGCTTTGTATGCAAAAAGTATTGGAGAAAATGCCGTTCACGGTGCTGACTCCGACGAAAATGCAATCATTGAAGGAAATTTCCACTTTGCAGGAACGGAGATGTTTTAAGCATCTTTTTAAAAGACAAATAAAAAAAAGGTTCATCGCCATGTTTGGTAGATGAACCTTTTTCAATTTTATCAGAGAGATCGATCAACTCATCTGGTTTCCCGGATTGGTATTATGCTTTTGCAAGTTTTCATTTGTGTTGGGTCCAGGAAATAAAAATTTTCCATTTTCAAACAATATAATCTATTGATAACAGACCGGCAACCGAAATGATTGAACAGGGCCTCTTGAATGATGAAGAAGGCCTTTTAATGATTAAACCAATCAGTTTTTTCCTACCTTTAGCACAAAGAACCGACGAAAAATGTCCCACCTGCGAAAGTTTTCTGTTGCAGCTCTTTACATAACCTGGTTGTTGCTCACAAACCTGTTGGCAAATCCTTGTAATGGACAAGATCCGGTTTATTGGCAACTAACGGATGAAGACGGGCTCCCAAGCATGACTATTTATGAATTAACTCAGGATGATAAGGGCTATATTTGGATAGGGACCTCCAACGGTTTGGCAAGGTTTGATGGAAAGGAGTTTAAACATTTTCAACACCACAAACAAAAAGACAATGAAATAGTCACTGTGCAAAAAGATAACTATGGCCGAATCTGGTATAGTGATTTATCCAATCAATTATTTTTCATCCAAAAGGATTCGGTTTTTATTTTTGGCGACGATAAATTATCCGCTGAATTTAATTTAAGTTCGTATTTGTTATTCCGGGATCACCTCGTTGTAAAATCAATTTCACCACTAAAGTATTCAGATTCTACTTTGGTGAAAATTATCCCCCTTTGGAATGATCTGGCCCGTATCCAGGCTGATTCTATGACCAGTTCCTATCTACCAGGTATCCTATCAACTTGTGTAGACAGAAATGGAGCCAAATATCTCTATACTTATTCCAATGATTTCAAATTCCAAAATGGCTTGTATTCAGAAAATAAGAGAATGGTTCCCTCCCCTTTTGACCCAATGATCAGGGAACTAAAAAAATCGTTTTACATGCCGTATAATAGTTCGGCCGGCAGCATACTTGAATACGACCAAAACCTGATTGCCAAATTTAACAACTCCTTTTGTATCACCTCCAAAGAATCTGATGGAATCAAGACCTTTTCTTTGCCACACGCCATTAACCAACAATTTATTATCGGCCATGAATTATGGCTATTAACCAAAAACGGTCTTAGGATTTTCGATTTAAAAAAATCAAAAGAATTAAAGGACGTATTATTTAGTGAATTTAATCTAACAAACCTTTTAATCGACAAGGAAGGAAATCATTGGTTCGGAACCGATAAAAATGGGATACTAATCGTTCCTTCTTTTCGGGTCAAAAAACTTCAAAAAGAAACGAATAGCAAAACGGTTCACTATATTTCCTCTGATCCTTTATCAAAAACCTTGAATATAGGCCTTGAAGATGGTCTGTTTAAACAAATTGATCTGTCATCTGCTCCTCCTGTTGAAAAAACCATTCAACTACCGGAAAGACTGGGGAAAGTCAATAAATATCTGAAGCATGAACAACATTATTTTGCAACAGATATTGGCCTGATCAATAAAAAAACTTTAGATGAAAAAGGGCCTGGTCAAATAATGGCTGCCGCCTCCGTTAAAAACTTCATTTTTGACCAAAAAGGCAATCTTTGGCTTGCTGACAGTTATTCGGTATTTAAAATTGCGATATCAGCGTTTTTGGATAATTCAGATTTTAAGATTCTCCCATCCCACAGAGTGTTGCATCAAAGGACTTACGGCTTACTGGAGGCTTTTGATGGCACCATCTGGATGGGAAGTATAGGAGGGCTATATTCATGGAAGGAAGATACCCTTACCCCATTCTTACAGGAAGAAGATCATATCACATATAGCATTACGGATATTATCCAGACACCGGATTCTACCATTTGGGTAGCCACCAATTCGGAAGGATTATTGGCAATAAAAAATGACAAAATAGTTAAGCGCTATTCTATTTCCAACGGACTTCCAACCAACAAATGTAATAAGCTATTTTCAGACGATGCTAACAATATTTGGGTGGCAACATCGGCAGGTCTGGTTTCAATTACCCCTGGAAAGGCCAGTGTCAAAACCTTTAACATTTACGATGGTTTGCCTTCTAATGATGTACTTTGCATGACAGTCCTTGATTCCACTATTTGGGCAGGAACTACCAAAGGGCTCGTCTCTTTCCCTGTAAATTTAAAAAACCAAAATCAGGTTCCACCCCCTATTTATCTCACCAGGTTCTCCATACATGAAAAAGACACATTGATTTCCGATTTTTATACCTTAAAACACTACCAAAACAGTCTTCAAATTGATTTTCGGGGGCTTAACTATCGGTCACGCGGGAAAATATCCTATCAATATCAAATGATCGGAATCGACAGTATCTGGCGTACTACAAATGTGAGATTCGTTCGGTTCCCGGCATTGAGTCCCGGAAATTACACCTTCAACGTATTGGCTATCAATGAGGATGGAATAAAAAGCTCCTCACCTGTTTCCATAAAAATTACCATATCCCCTGCATGGTGGAACACCTGGTGGTTCAGAATCGCTGCCTTTTTTGCTGCCACCGGTGTCATTTGGTTTATTTTCAATCAACGATTGAAGAATGTCAAAAAGGAAGAAAGGCTTAAACGGGAATTTCAGGAAAAAGTAAATGAACTCTCGATGCGGGCATTACAAACTCAGATGAATCCACATTTCATTTTTAATTCCTTAAACGCCATCCAGCATTTCCTGACCATCAATGATCAGGAAAACGCTATGATTTATCTTTCAAAATTCGCCCGATTAATCAGAATGGTCTTCGATCAATCAAGCAAAACGATGATTAGTCTGGAAGAAGAAATAGCCTTTCTGAAACTATATCTAAAAATCGAAGATCTGCGATTCAATCATGAAGTGGCTGTATCCTGGGATATCGATCAGGAGATTATGGACAAAATGGACGAATATCAAGTGCCTCCATTAATCATCCAGCCGATCCTGGAAAACGCATTCAAACATGGGCTATTCCACAAAGAGGGAGAAAAAAAATTAAACATTGTATTTAAAAAACACAGCAGATTTTTAAAATGCATCGTTACAGATAATGGGGTTGGCATTGAAAAAGCCAAATCCCATAACGAATGGAGATCTCAAAACCATAACTCTGCCGGGATAAAAACCATTCGTGAAAGATTGACCATCCACCATGACAACCATCCGACGATAATTAACAAAGGAACATTCTTTGATATTACCGAACTTTTTGAGGCCGGAAAATCCTCCGGAACTCAGGTTACGGTAATTATTTAATGAGTACAATTTTATGGATGAATTAAAGTCAATAATTGTTGAAGATGAAGTTAGTAATCAGCTAACATTAAAAAACATGGTCAATGATTTCTGCGAAGGCATTGTCGTTTGCGGAATTGCCGGAACAGTAGATGAAGCCCTTAAACTCGTCCTGCAACATCAACCGGATATTGTATTCCTGGATATCGAACTCCCTGGTAAAAACGGGTTTCAATTATTGGAATATTTTCCTGATCCGGATTTTGAAGTGATCTTTACTACAGCCTATAATCAATTTGCCATCAAAGCACTCAAGTTATCTGCTATAGATTATTTGCTAAAACCTATAGACCTGGAAGAATTGCGGTGTGCCATTAAAAAAGTGTCCGAAAAAAAACAAGAAGATTTTATCCAAATGAGGTATAAACTTTTAAAGGAATCAATGAACAATTCTTTCCAAAAAGTGAGCCTGCCTTGCAGTACCGGGTTTGTTTTTGTTGAGCTGAAAGATATTATTCGATGCAGGGCTGATGGAAATTACACCAATTTTTTCCTGACCAATGGAGATAAGATAGTGGTTTCAAAAACACTTCGTCTGTACGAGGAGTTACTCTCTGAATTACAATTCATTCGCATCAACCGTAAAGATTTGATCAACACCAATCACGTCAATGAATTTCGCCGGCAGAAAAAAGCCATGGTCAAAATGTCTGACGATAGTTTGTTGCCGGTCACTGATTCCAGGAAAGAGGCCTTCTTAAAAATGGTTAATTCCATTCAATAGTACCAGTCGTCCAGGTACTTAACAAAGATTTTAGCAAGGTTTCGGGCATCATCAATGCCCCGATGGTGTTCGCCGGTAAATTCGAAGCCTTCTTTTTCAACCGCAACTTTTAGTCCGCGGCTTCTGTGGAGGCGTTTTATTTCCTGATATTGTCTTTTTATATTGATATGCGGTTCCACCCATTCGTACTCAAGATCATGCAATTCACAGTCCTGAATAAGCATTTTCTTATCAAATCCACCCCATGAGCAGAGGGTGTAATCTTCGTCATATATGTCTATCCAGTCCTGAAAAGCTTCAACAACATCCGGAAAACTTGCTGCCCGATTCACCCGCTCCTGTTCAATTCCCGTCAATTGCCGACAAAAGAGAGATAAATTAGGGCTCAAAACCGGTTTCACAAATTTACAGAAACTGTCTAACAGTTCTCCATAGCGGTTTACCTTTATTGCACCAATTTCTATGATCTCCTGCACCTTGCCGGGAGGCCTTCCTTCCCAGCAAGTTGCTTCCAGGTCAAAAACAATAAATATCATCTCTTCTTTTCTTTAGTCATTTCAAGTAATAAGTCGATTTTGGTTTCCAAAACCGTTATTTTCTTTTCAAGTTCTGCATTGTTATCCATAGTCATCTCATCTACAAATACAGCATTGGCCAGGGACATGCCAAAAATACCGCCCGTTAACACCACCATCACAAAATACAAACGGGTCAACCCCATTAATATTGGGTTATTCATTCTTTCAGAAATGATCATGGGGATCTCGTTCCACCCCTCCACCGTAAACATCTGAAAAATGGAATATGCGGCAAGAAGTGGATTTTCAAAATATTCCGGCACCATTTCCCCATAAAAATGACAAGTGATGACTGCAAGTAGTAAATCTAAAATGAGCAGTGCCACGAAAACAAATACCGACGCCTTAATTGCCCTGCCAAGGCCTGTTACCACTTTTTGAACATCAGGAACAAAACGAATAAACCGCATGATCCTGACCAGTCTGAAGATCCTCAGAATCATAACCAGAGAAGTATCCGGCAAGGGCAGAAAAATCATCAACAAGGATGGCAGACTACCTACAACGAGAATAAAATCGAAGACATTCCAGCCATTGGAGAAGTAATTTTTCCTGCCGTACTCCCTGATTTTTACAATGGCTTCAATAGTAAAAAACAAAATAAAAAAATGATCCACCCATTCAAGAATAGCATCATGCTTGAATTTTGGAAAATACATGGTAAAAATCACAATGGTATTCAAAACGATCGCGATAAGTACTTTACGTTCTTCGAGGAAAATTCTTTTAAACATTGGAATTCACTTAGATGTTTTGACTCACCTGATATCATGCTTTATTTTAAGAACTTCAAAAAAACATCTTTCAAAAGCAGTTAAAAAGAGCATTTACCTGGCTAAAAAAAGGCCTCCTGATGAGCACAAAGATAAAAATTAATCACTACTGGAAACCAATTATTTTTTCCTCGAAATCAGCTTTACAAAAACTGTCGGAAAAAGAATAAAATTGGTGCTAAAAATCATCAAATTTCGAAAAAAAAGATGCTATAAATTATTGTTTTTTATTTTCCAAAATATTGGCACGAAAATTCACTTTTATTTGGTTTTTTTTGGTTAAATTCGCCGACAAACAAGTATAGATTAATGAAACTCGGAGTATTAAAAGAACACAACGACAAGCGCGTAGCTCTGGTGCCACAAAGTCTGTCAAAATTCAAGAATCTTGGAATTGACATTCTCATTGAAAAAGGGGCCGGAGAAGGTGCCATGCATCAGGATGATACTTATGCAGAGCACGCTACCGTAACTTCTCGCGAGGAGATCATTAAAAATGCTGACTTACTGGTTAGTATTGATCCGATCAGCGACGAAGAATTAAAAATGGTGCCGAAAGGCAGAACCATTATTTCTCAATTTGCACCTTTCCACGATAAGGAAATTACCGGCAAGCTGCAGGAACTTGGCCTGAAGGGCTTAAGTATGGATATGATCCCCAGGACAACGCTTGCGCAGGCTATGGACGTATTATCTTCTATGGCTTCGGTTGCAGGGTACAGAGCTGTTCTTGAAGCAGCAACCTACCTGCCAAGATTCCTTCCGATGATGATCACTGCTGCCGGTAGTATCAAGCCATCAAAGGTACTCGTACTTGGAGCAGGGGTTGCCGGACTCCAGGCCATTGCAACTGCCAAGAGACTCGGTGCTCAGGTAGAAGCCTTTGACACCCGTTTGGCTGCCAAAGAAGAAGTGGAAAGTCTGGGAGCTAAATTCGTAGAAGTTGAAGGAGCAAAAGACGATACGGCTGCTGGTGGATACGCTGTTGAACAGTCAGAAGAATTTCTGCAAAGACAACGTGCCGAAGTACAGTTAAGAGCTTCAAAAGCCGACATCGTCATTACTACTGCCCAGGTTCGCGGACGTAAAGCGCCGATCCTGGTGCCAAAGGAGACTATTGAAAAAATGAAGAAAGGATCTGTTATTGTCGACCTCGCTTCCTCAACCGGAGGTAATGTGGAAGGCAGTAAGGACAAAGAAGTTGTTCAGATCAACGGAGTGACCATCATCGGTAATTCAAGTCTGGCTTCCAAAATGCCTGAAGATTCCAGTTTCCTTTACAGTACCAATTTACTGAACTTCGTCACTATCCTCATTAAGGAAGGCGAACTTGTTCTTGACAAGGAAAATGAAATCATCAGAGGTGCCTGGTTCACAGAACCGGTAGAAGCTGAAGCATGATTTGAGCGACTAATAATGAACACAATAATTCTTTTAGTCCTTTTACCAAATTATTAAATACCAACAAAAGAAATATGGATACGTTTTTTGTGTTTTTCGATAAATACCTCATCCTCATCTATCTGTTGATCTTTACGATCATCCTGGGGTTTGAGGTCATCTCAAAAGTACCGACAGTGCTCCACACGCCTTTGATGTCTGGGGCCAATGCCATTAGCGGCGTTGTAATAATCGGTGCCATTCTTCTTGTCCGTGCCGCGGATCCAAATGATTATTTTTCATTAGGTCTTGGATTCTTCGGGGTTGTACTCGGTATGACTAACGTGATTGGAGGTTTTGTAGTTACCGACAGAATGCTCGAGATGTTCAAGAAGAAGAAAAAATAAAATTTCTTCTCATTACCTGAATAATCATTTCAGGGATTAATCCGAATCAATTGAAAAATTGAGGATTTATTCAAAACGAAAAAAAAGAAAATGGCTTACGATTTTTTTATAAACTTAGGATATTTAGTTGGAGCGATCGCATTCGTATGGGGTCTCCGGCTACTCAGTTCTCCTGATACTGCAAGACGGGGGAACATATTGGCAGGTATCGGTATGGGGTTAGCGATCCTGTCTGCGCTCTTTACTCGTGAAATTGCTGCTCCAAGCAATAATTACGCTTGGATTCTTGGCGGAATGGTTGTTGGTGGTGTAGTCGGCGGATTTGCTGCCAAGAAAGTAAAAATGACTGACATGCCACAGATGGTATCCATCTTCAACGGTTTAGGTGGTGCCTGTGCGGTGTTGTTGGCTTCAGTCGAATTATTCTTAATGTACAAAGGAACCACTGCTCCAGCAAGTAATGGCCAGTTAGGAATCATCCTGGGAACTGTACTCATTGGTGGTATTACCTTTACCGGTAGTATGCTGGCTTACGCAAAACTACAAGGTTTAATATGGGATAATACTTTGGTGCTTCCTAAGCACAACCTGATCAACAACATCCTTTTGGTTGGTTTGTTGGCCTTTGCGGTTTACCTGTTCATCCTTGGTTCTGCAGCGGGTACTACTCTTGGAATACTTTTCCTGGCCCTTGCACTTATCTATGGTGCCTCTTTTGTTATCCCTATCGGGGGTGCTGACATGCCGGTGGTAATTTCCTTATTGAATAGTTTCTCCGGTTTATCTGCAGCTGCGGCAGGTCTGATCTATGGCAACAATATGATGCTCGTTGGAGGTATCCTTGTAGGTGCTTCCGGTACCATCCTTACTGTTTTGATGTGTGAAGCGATGAATCGTTCTCTGCTCAATGTACTGATCGGAGGTTTTGGTGGTGGCGCGGCCAGTTCAAAAGGTGCCGATGGCGAACAAATTGCCAAAGAGGTTTCCCTTTCTGACGCTGCTATTCAGTTATTCTACTCTCAGTCGGTGGTTGTTATTCCCGGATATGGATTAGCGGTTGCACAAGCCCAGAAAGTAGTAAAAGAAGTAGATGATCTGCTAACCGCTAATGGCGTCGAGGTAAAATATGGAATTCACCCGGTGGCAGGACGTATGCCTGGTCACATGAATGTATTACTTGCCGAAGCCGATGTACCTTATGACAAACTGCTTGATCTGGATGACGCGAATAATGCATTGAAAAGTGCAGATTTCGCCATCATCGTAGGAGCCAATGACGTTGTTAACCCTGCGGCCCTTGATGATCCGGGTAGTCCGATTTACGGAATGCCTGTATTGGAAGTATGGAACGCTAAACACGTGATCGTACTTAAGCGTAGTATGAATCCTGGTTATGCAGGAATTCAGAATCCACTATTCTTCCACGATAAGAACAGAATGTTATTCGGAGATGCAAAAGATACCATGACAAAACTTGCATCTGAATTAAAAGGAATGTAGTTTAAATAAACATTTCACTAAAATGGCAGTTAATTCAAATGTAATTAGCTGCCATTTTCTTTTATTCTATTTTAGAAAAAACTGATATGAAAAAAGGAACTTACGATCTGATAATCATTGGTGCCGGTCCTATTGGCCTGGCCTGTGGTATTGAGGCTGAAAAAGCAGGATTAGATTATACCATCATTGAAAAAGGATGCCTGGTGAATGCTTTGTACAACTACCCTAAAAACATGACCTTTTTCTCCACTTCAGAATTGCTGGAAATCGGTAATGTTCCTTTTATTTCACACGGACATAAACCAACGAGGTCAGAAGCACTGGAATACTACCGAAGGGTCTCAGACCATTGGTCTTTGAAACTCAATTTATACGAAAATGTTACCAGTATAAACACTGCTGATAATTTATTTGAGGTTCACACTTCCAAACAAATCCACCAGGCAGGAAATATTATTATCGCCACAGGATTTTACGGATTACCTAATCTAATGGGCGTCGAAGGAGAGGATCTGCCAAAAGTAAAGCATTATTATGACGAGCCCCATCCCTATTTCCGTCAGAAAGTTGTAGTTGTTGGTTCATCCAACTCTGCTGTGGATGTAGCCCTTGAAACATATCGCAAGGGAGCTGAGGTCACTATGATTGTAAGAGAAAACGCCATTGGCAGGAGAGTAAAATATTGGGTAAAACCTGATATAGAGAACAGGATAAAAGAAGGAAGTATCAAAGCTTATTTTAACACAACTATCAAAAAGATTACTCCAGAAACGGTTGAAATTCAAACTCCTGATGGAGAAAAAGTATTGGAAAACGATTTCGTCCTGGCCATGACAGGATATGTGCCCGACTTTTCATTTCTACAATCCATAGGCATTGAATGTAATAATGACGATCTACAACCAGTTCATGATCCGGAGACCTTTGAGACAAATATACCCGGGATATATCTGGCAGGAGTAGTTTGCGGAGGTATGAATACCAATAGCCTTTTCATTGAAAATTCGCGGTATCATGCCGTGAATATCATCAAAGATATTACCGAAAAAAAAGGCTAAGACTTACTTGCAGGAATTTCCATCTATGGAATATTCACCTTCGCTGCCTTCCTTAATTTCTACAGCAAGGATTCTCTTCATTGAAGCAAAAACTTCTTCAATGGTAGTACCTTTACCAAAATTTGAAGTGAATTTACAATCGGAAATTTGATCATCGAGTTTAACGGAAACCTGAAATCTGCGTTCTAATAATAAAACGACTTCGCTCAGAGCAAGATCCTTAAACTTTAACTCCCCTGTCCTCCAGGCCTGAGCATTGGTAAAAGGAGCAGGTTTTTTCTCGAGTTTTACACCGTGCTCATAAACGCCCTTTTCATTAGCCGTCAGTATCAGGGAATTTTTGGATTGGTTGACATTAAGTGCGACCTTTCCTGTTTCAACTTCAACTTCTGTGAAGGATTCGCCAGGATAGGCTCTGAGGTTAAACGAGGTTCCTAACACTTTTACGGATGCCTCCTTTGTTTCAATGACAAATGGTTTTTCAGGATTATGGGCAACGTCAAAGTAAGCTTCTCCGGAAAGCATGACCTTTCTGGAATTGCCTTTGAAATCTTCAGGATAACTAAGGCTACTATTTCCATTAAGGGTCACAAGGGTTCCATCCGCAAGGAAAATCTCTTTTTGTTGTTCCTGTTGCGTGATTTCATTTAGTGTGGGACTGTAAACAAAGGTTTTCCAGGTAAATCCAATAGCCAGAACCAAAGCGATGGCAGCAGCTATTTGCAACCAAACTCTTCGATTGGTATTCATAGACACAACCTTAGTTTCTTCTGAGGAATTTTTTATTCTATCCTTTAATCTGGAGAGTCCTTGTTCCACATCTGGTTTATAGCTGGATTTATAGCTTCCACTCAAATCCCAAAGGGATTCAACGTCTTTTGAAGGTATATCCTTATTACCTTCAATCCAGCTCCGGAGGTTTTTATGTTTGTTTTTACTCATAATAGGCTTTCAAAAAACAAATTCAATTTTGGTGTTATTTTCCCTGTTTTCACTTAACCCGACACCAATTTAACGGTATACCCCTATTCGCAGAAACTATTTTTATCAAAACGGAATATAGCCGACAAATAAGGCTACCAACACAAGGAAATCAAGGGCTTTGCGCAAATGTTTAAGCGCCTTGGATATTTGATTTTCTACCGTTTTTACAGAAATGTTCAATTCCTCTGCAATTTCTTTGTAGGATTTTTCTTCAAACCGGCTCAGCACAAAAACCATTCTACATCTTTCGGGTAACTCATCGATAGCCTCATCAATTTTTTGCTGAAGCTCTTTTCCTTCCATAGCCTCTGTCACTGCAGTGTGCCTGCTTGCCGGTTCGGGAGCTTTTTCAACGTCAATAGTCTTGATTCGCTGATCCCTAATATAATTCAAAGTCTTATTGACTGCTGCTCTTCTGAGATATGCCCTGAATGAAGTATTGATCTGGAGTTTGTACCTCTTGCGCCACAATTCAAAAAACACCTCCTGAACCAAATCTTCAACGACTTCCGGTCTGGGTAAAACCCTGTAAACTGCCCCACACAAATAGTCATAGTGTTCCCTGAAGAGGAATTCAACGGCACGTTCATCATCCGCCCTTAATAACGATATCAATTCTGCATCAGTCAATACCAGTCCTTTTGTTGTTTCGATTTCGACCTGCCAAAAATATATTTTATCAATCAATAAATGAAATGAAGCTCAGATTTAATAAATATTCCATCTCAACCCTTTTCGTTTTTTCAGCTTGATGTATCACATTCTATGCAGTGGACTTCCCATTTAGTTTAATATTTTTTATCTTTAGAAATCTTTACAATTGACTAATCCCTTTGTCTTTGGGCCCCTTTCAATTAAATAGATCTCCCCTGCCCGACATTAGAATTTTACAGGACATTATACAGCGATGTAAAACACGACTTAATGGACTGCTTGATCACCTAATTAACACAACACTGAAAAATGAAGGCGACATCCTTACTTTGCAACGATACAGAAGAACTCCGGGAAAAACTTGCCAGAGTCATTTTGGAAGGATTCACTCCTACCCTGGCGATTGTTTTTTCTTCCATTAACCAGGACATTGCTGCCATTCAGGCCATTTTTTCCGAAAACGAAATCGACCTGATCGGTTGTACTACAGCCGGTGAAATAGTTGACGAAAGCCTGTTCGAAGAAAGCATTGCCGTATTACTCTTTGACATCAACAAAAATTATTTCACGATATTTCATAAACCCTATGAATATCCGGATGTCGAAAAGGTTGCCTCTGAAATTGGAAAAGAGTCCAAAAAACATTTCGACAATCCTGGCCTTATTGTCCTTGCAAGCGGTTTAGCGATTAATGCAGAAAAAATGATTTCAGGTTTTAGAAAATCCCTGGAAGGAAATGTTCCCATTTATGGAGGACTTGCCGGAGATGATCTGAGAATGCAAAAAACTTATGTCTTTGGGTCAAAAGACTTATCTAAACAAGGTATTTGCAGCCTGATAATAGACACAGATAAAGTATCCATAAAAGGACTGGCTACCAGTGGCTGGGAAGCTGTTGGAATAGAAAACACTGTTACTGAGGCCGTTGGAAATAAGGTGCTTGCCATTAATGGGGAAAAAGCTTTTACTGTTTTTAGCCGGTATTTCGGTTTTTCATTGGATGGCGACTCCGACCAGGATAAATTGATCACGCTTCAAACCAATTACCCTTTCCAGTTTATTCGAGAAGAAGGTTACAAAGTTTTACGATCTCCTCTTCTGGTAGATATTGATGAAGGCAGTATCACCATAGCCGGTAGTGTAAAAAAAGGAGATAAATTCAAGTTTTCCTATTCACCGGGATTTGACGTAATTGAACAAACCATCAACGAATTTGGATCTTTCAAAAACCAGGTGGAAGAAGCTGATGGTATAATATTGTTTTCTTGTAAAGGACGCCACGGAGCCTTTGGACCTCTGTTGGAAAAAGAAATAAAAGGAATTCATCATTTCTGGCAAAGGCCACTGATCGGTTTTTTATCTTATGGGGAAATTGGTGATCTGGGAAACGGCGTTTGTGAATTTCATAATGAGACCTGCTCCCTGGTTATCCTAAAAGAGAAGTAATTATGAATCCTTCTTTGGCAAACCTAAAATCACTGGTTCAATCCAGCCTAACCATTTCCAATAAAGAAAAGGGAGAGATTTTATTTGCCATGGAAAAGCTTGAAAAGGAAATCGAGGAAAAGGAATTCATAATGAGACGCTTGAAAAAGGATAAATCCATTATTGTTAATATCCTTCAAACGACTATCTCGGATCTGGAAAAAAGTAAAGAAAAAATAGAAGAATCCAATATCGAATTAAGAAAACATCAACGGGAACTTAAGCAGAAGAAAAAAATTATTGAAAAAAATTCTCAGATACTCAAGGACAACCTCAAAAAACTGGAGCAATCTTACAATGAGCTTGAGGATTTTACACACATCGCTTCTCATGATCTAAAAAGTCCATTGAGAAGTATTTCAGGCTTTGCTTATTTACTCCAAAAAAAATACCGTAACGAGATCGATGAAGAAGCCGATAAATACCTGGATTTTATCGTTTCCGCCTCAGGACACATGCATGAAGTTATTGAGGCTTTGTTAAAATATTCAAAAGTAGGTAAAGGCCAGGGGCAATTTAGAGAAGTCAACCTGAATAAAATCCTGGAAGTTACCCTTGACAATTTGTCAAAAGAAATTGAAGAAAACCAAGCCAAAATCTATGCCAGCAGCCTTCCTTCCATTCTTGGAGATAAAATAAGCCTGGTTCAGTTATTTCAAAATTTGATTGCCAATGCCATCAAATTTAAATCAGAAGAAAACCCTGTCATAAAAATAGCATGCCAACAGCACCAAAATCAATGGCAATTTAAAGTCATGGACAACGGAATCGGGATGGACGAACATTTTAACGACAAGGTTTTTATTCCATTTCAACGACTTGAAGAAGAAAAACGTCCTGGACTGGGATTGGGCCTGGCCATATGCAAAAAAGTTATTGTTGTTCATGGAGGATCGATCCACTTTGAAAATAACCCAGAAGGTGGTACCACATTTATTTTCTACCTTCCTGTTTCACCATCTCAACTTAAAAATGCCGATATGGAAGTTTCGGATTCTTCTCTAAAAAAATAAAAACAGGCCTTTCCACAATTCCCACTTTCTAACCGATATCCCCCACTTTCTAAATGGTTAAAGCCACAATCTAATTTACCAAAAATTAGACGCCGGTAGCATTTATATTTGTATCGTGTAGTTTTCTCATAGTATGTTATTTGCTCCTACATCCGATTTTGCCTCCCCAGGTGTAGGAGCCTTTTTTTTGCCCATAATTGTCTTACTCGAACGCTTTTAGCCTGCTTTGACCAACCATCATGCCCTCCAGAAAAGCTTTTCTCTACGACATTTTAACAAGTTCTCCTTTTTGAAAAGTCTTTTTCAACTATTTTTGCAAAACACTAACAAAAATTTGTTGATGCTCCGATCGATTTGGTTTTGTCTATTGTTCTTGTTTTTTACCTCTACCCTTTCCTCACAGATGTGGAATGGTCTGGATACTTTGTACGGCAATGAATGGATCAATTACGATCAGGATTATTTCAAAATAACGTTGGCTAAAGATGGCTTTTACAGAGTAGACCGATCCACGCTTAATGAAATGGGAATACCGGTAAATACTCTTGAACATCAGCACTTTCAACTTTTCCACCTTGGAAAAGAAATTCCATTATTTATTTCCGCCAATGGAAATATCCTCGCCGAAGGGGATTATTTTGAATTTTTTGGTGAACAATCCAGATCAGAAATCGACCGATTTCTTTTTCTGAACCCCGACGAGGAAATGCTCAATCCTTATTACAGCCTTTTTTCAGACACTTCAGCCTATTTTCTAACCTGGAATACTTCAGCAACCGGATTGAGATATCAAACAGTTGAGCCGGATCTTAACAATTTACCTCCCAAGGAGCCCTGGTACTGGCATCAGGAAAAATTGATCCTAAAAGAAAGACAGGTCCAACAAACCTATTCTGAAGGAATTGCTGAATCAACTTATGAAAAAGGGGAAGGTTTTGCTTCCAACTTCAATACCTTCATGCAGCATTCTCTTCCGGTCAGTGCTCCATACGCTTCAACACAAGATAGTGCTCAATTCTCCATACGAATGGTTTCAAGTAATGGATTTACGCATAACCTGGAAATAAACATCAATAACCAAAATCTGCTTTCTGAAGATTTTTCGGGATATCAATTAAAGGAGTACATACTTAAAAAACCTACGGATGATCTCAATGATTCTGAGATAATTGAAATCAGTGGAGGAACCTCTAACAATGACCGCTATGCTCTTGCAAGCATTGTCCTGGATTACCCCAGAAATTTTGACTTTCAGAATTCAGACTTTTTTGCTTTCAGGCTTGAAGGCAATGGGAATCCACAATATCTTGAGATCGAAAACTTTCAGTCTTCCCAGGAGGTCATCCTGTATGATCCGCTGGCACAGGCAAGGTATAAAGTTGTCAATGATGGCGGCACACTAAAAGTAAAAATTCCCGGATTTTCAGGAGTAAGGCATTTCTATTTGCAAAATACAAATTCCGGCTGGGAGCAACCTGATGTCTCACCGGTCAGTTTCATAAACTACGAAGAAATCAATGCCAATTATATCATCATCAGCAATCAAAAGTTATATGATGATGGTGAAGGCAACAATCTGGTACAGGAATATGCTGACTACCGCAGTTCAGTTGAGGGAGGAAATCATTCTGTCGTTGCTGTTGAAATAAGTGATCTCTACAACCAATTTGCCTACGGCATTCCTAACCACCCTATCTCCATCAGGAACTTTGGCTATTTCACTAAAAAGTACTGGACGAACCCTCAGTTTATGCTGATCATTGGTAAAGCCAGGCAGTATGATGCCATCAGAACTTCCGGGCAATTAGCTTCTCCTGATAATGCAACCTATTATGTGCCTACTTTTGGAAAACCCGGTTCAGACAATCTTTTATTGGGAAGTACCACTTCACAGGCTCCTATCATGGCCATCGGAAGAATCCCGGCTACCTCTCCTCAAGACATCAAATATTACTTTGACAAAATAAAATCACATGAGGCAGGGCTGGTCTCGCAGGATGATCAGGACCGTAGCTGGCGTAAGGAAATCATCCATCTCGGAGGAGGAGGAAGCCCATCCGAGCAATTAACCTTACGCAATCACCTGGAAGAAATGGCCTCTATAATTGAGCAGAATGAATTTGGAGGTAATGTATATTCTTTTTATAAAACCAGCTCTGAGCCTGTTCAACAATCCCAATCTGAAGAACTAACCAGCAGGATAAATGGAGGTGCTTCGATTGTAACCTTTTTTGGTCATTCCGGAACCGGAGGATTTGATTTCAGTATTGATGATCCGACCACCTATGAGAATACCGGAAAATACCCGCTGATGTTCTCACTTGGTTGCCTATCTGGACAGATCCATCTGGATTTTCAGAGTGTTGGTGAAAAATTCATTTTTCAGGAAGATAAAGCGGCTTTGGGTTTTGTTGCCACAACCGGGTATGGATACATCTTCGCTTTGAGTAATGCGGCCAAAAAGATTTACAACCTCATGGGCGATGATTATTATGGCAGAGGGATTGGAGAAGTTATCCAGGAAACACTACATCATTTTGACGCCACGCCAGGTATTCCTACCAGGACATTGGTTCAACAAATGACCCTTAACGGTGACCCTGCATTTGTAGTTGCTCCGGGAATTGGCCCCGACTATAAATTTAACATCGCGGATGTCAGATTTGCACCTGAAATAATTGATGCCCAAAGAGATAGTTTTGATCTTTCTTTTTCCGTTCAAAATATCGGTCGAGCCGTATCAGATAGCTTGTGGATTGAAATTATTCGACAATTCCCGGATCAATCTGAAGTATTACTCAAAAAGGTTAAGATCGAGGCGCCTTCGTACAACACTCAACTATCTTTCACCTTCCCGGTTTTAGGAACTTCCGCCATCGGAACTAATAAATTCTTCATACAACTCGATACAGACAATGAAATAGAAGAGTTGCCATTTCCCTATGCAGAAGAGAATAATGAGTTGACTAATTCTCTTGGAGAACCGGGAGTGGAGATTTATATTTTCGCTAACCAGGTTTCTACCGTATTTCCCCGAAATTTTGGAATCGTCGGAGATTCACCTGTTACTTTAAAAGGAATTACTGCGGATCCTTTTGCAGATAATACGACCTATTTGTTCCAAATTGATACAACGGCTCTTTTCGACAGTCCGATATTGCTGGAACAGAACGTTTCCGAAAAAGGGGGAATTATTTCCTGGACACCTGAAATGACCTGGCTGGATTCCACTGTTTACTATTGGCGGGTCGGGGCTGATACTTCTGAAGGTTTCGGAATTATTTGGGATGAAAGCTCCTTTTTGTACCTGGAGGATCAGGGACCGGGGTGGAATCAATCTCACTATTTCCAATATCTGAATAATTATTATGATAATATGGAAATCAGGGAGGAAAACAGACGGTTTGAATACCTGGAGGACGTAAAGTTTGTCCGGATCGAAAACGGTGTCTTCCCTTCTGTTTGGCCAAGCATTAACTTCAACAACACCCCGTATGGGTACATCGCATGGAATGAATCCACTAATGGAGGCTTATACATATCCGTAATAGATTCTACAACAGCAGATCCCTGGTTAAATAACCCTCCAGGTCTGTACGGAAGCCGATTGGATAACTCCTGGGCCTACGGTTGGGGGGTATTCCCCTTCTCTACCCAAACGGAAGCCCAAAGGGAAAAGGTGATTAACTTCCTGCGGGACACAGTTCCTTCAGGTAATTACGTGGCCATTTACAGTATCCAACATGACAATATTGATTATGAACCCGAAGAATGGGCTTTGGATTCCCTGAACCTCGGAACCAACCTTTTCCAGGTTCTGGAAGAACAAGGAGCAACACAGATCAGAGCTACAGAATCATCCGGACCGATACCTTACGTTTTCGTATATAAAAAAGATGATGATTCCTTTCCCGCAATAGAATCCATTGGAAACCTGACAGACCCTATGGAAGTAGTATTTGATATTCCAGGGATTTGGGACAGTGGCGGGATGCGATCACAAATTATCGGGCCTGCTTCTTCCTGGGAATCTCTTTCCTGGAATCAAAGCGAAGTGGAAACCCTCGACGAGACCAAACTGGAAATCCATGGAGTAAGAGATGATGCTTCCCGGGAATTGTTGGTCGATGGGGTAAATGAACCTGATACTGATCTGGATTGGATTACGAGTTCGGAATTTCCATTTTTGGAGTTGAGATATTCAACCATCGACACACTGCACAGAAGTACGCCACAGCTGGATCACTGGAGAATAATCTACACAGGACTGCCGGATGCGGTGATCAGTTCCAATAAACATTTTTCATTCCATCAGGATACGCTACAACAAGGCGAACCATTAAACCTGGAATTCACTGTTGAAAATGTGACTCCCTACCCGATGGATAGCCTGCTTGTTTCTTTTTTGATCAAGAACACCAATAATGACATCATCCTTAAGGAAAAGCGATTTGCTCCATTACCTGAAAATGGAGAAATAACGGCCACTTTTGGTCTAGACACCAAAAATCTGAAAGGAAAACAGAGCATGATCATTCAGTTAAATCCCAATGAAGATCAACCGGAAGAAAACCTGGTGAATAATACGGGACTCATAGATTTCTATGTTGAAAAGGACCAACGGAATCCGTTACTGGATGTCACTTTTGACAATGAAAGAATATTGGACGGAGATCTTGTTTCTGCCAAACCACACATCGTTATATCTCTGCTGGATGAGAATGAATTCCTGCCATTGAATGATACCACCCAATTGAGAATCCTGATCAAGCATCCGGGTGATATTGACGTCAGTCCGGTATATTTCAATACCCAGGCTATGCAATTCTTTCCAGCTCAGGAAGGTCAGTTGAACGAACAAAATAAAGCGATCGTGGAATTTGATCCGGAATTTACGGAAAATGGGATTTATGAACTGATCGTACAGGGAGAGGATGCTACCGGCAACCAATCGGGATCGATCGATTATAAGGTTTCCTTCGAGGTAATCACGGAAACCAGTATTTCCAATATTCTGAATTATCCGAATCCTTTTACCCATTCAACAAGGTTTGTTTATACATTAACGGGAGATGAACCACCACCTTATTTTTCCATTCAGATCATGACCGTTTCCGGAAGAATTGTAAGAACCTTAACCCAGGACGATCTCGGCTCTTTGAAACCGGGCACCCATCAAACCGAATATGCCTGGGACGGTACTGACGAATTTGGTGATAAACTTGCCAACGGAGTCTACATTTACAAAGTAACGGTTAAAGATGAAAATGGTCAGGCTATTGATCATTTTGATAATGAAAGTGCAGATCGGTTTTTCGAAAAAGGTTATGGAAAAATGGTCATCTTGAGATAAGAACTTTTGAAATTATCATTTTTGAAAATCTCACATTTTTCTTGGTTTTTGAATTTCCTAAAGACAAGATGATCGGAAAACCGGGTGAGAAATCTTCCAAACCTTTTCGACTAACTTATAAACTTTACAACTTGAAATTCAAAAAAAAATGGCTCCCTATCCTGCTTCTGCTGCTGGCAGACCTTTGCCTGCTGTTGTTCATTTATGACGACTATGGAATCGGATGGGATGAAAATTCGAGCAGGGATATCGGAGTGCACAATGCCCTGGTAGCTAATCAGCAACTTGGATATATTTTTTTTGAAAAAACTCAGTTGGAAAACCGAATAAAAGAAAACCTCCCGGATGAAAAACAACAAGACTATTTAAACTCAGAATACATTTCTCAATATCAATATCGCATGTATGGCCCTGTATTTGAACTGGGGCTGGTCAGCCTGGAAACTCTAATGGGTATTGAAGACGACCGCACTTTATACCTCATGCGACATATTGTTACTCACCTGTTTTTCCTGTTCGGGTTGCTCATTTTCTATCTGTTACTCTTTTATCATTTTGAGGATTGGAAGATCAGTCTGCTTGGAACAATGATGCTATTATTGGTTCCCAGATTATTCGCGCATTCATTTTTCAACCCAAAAGATATTCCATTTTTGGTCAGCGCCATTATTGCAGCCTATACCATGGTTTTATTGCTGGATAAACCAAAATTTACAAGAGCGATTTTTCATAGCCTGGCATGCGCAATAGCCATCGATATCCGGATTATTGGAGTGCTTTTCCCTTTGCTGACCATTCTTTTATTATTCACCGAAAGTTTCATTCAACAAAGTAGAGATAAGCGTGATTTGTCCATTATATTAAAAACCGGTTTGACCTTCATTTTTGGAACAGTCCTATTAACCATTCTTTTTTGGCCATACACATGGGAGAACCCGATTGAGCATTTTTTATGGTCACTAAAAAGTATGAGTGATTACCCATGGCAAGGTTCATTGGTTTTTCTGGGTAACCTTTACACTCCGGTAGAATATCTCCCTTCCATATTTTGGCCGGTTTGGTTCGTAATAATGACTCCTGTTTTATTTCTTTTTGGTTTCCTTTTAGCCCTAACCAGGGTTCCCTATTTCACTAAAAAATATTTTTCGTCGACACGAAAGAATAGCAGGTTATTTTTAGTCGCTTTGTTTTTTTTCATTGTTCCTTCAGGTTTGCCAATATTTCTTGGCTCTGTTCTTTATGACGACGGGAGGCACCTGTATTTCGTATATCCCTTTTTTATTATCTGTGTTTTGTATGGCTTTTTTTGGCTGCAAAAGAAACTGGAACATTGGCTTCAATTCAAAAACAACCATTTCCTTTGGTCACTTTTAATATTGCTGATACCGCTTTTCTTAAAAATGATCAACCTCCATCCTTTTCAGCATATCTACTTCAACATTTTGGCCGGAAATCATCTTGAAGAAAAGTTCGAAATCGACTATTGGGGTGTTGCTTATATCAAAGGCCTGGAATATATTCTGGAAGAAAATAATGAAGAGCAGCTTGTCAGTATAATGATGGATGACTCCTTGCTATCTCCCGTTGTATTCAATTCTTTTCTGCTTACTTCAGAAGAATTAGAACAAATAACCTGGACATACGAAATTGAAAATGCGGATTATTTTTTAACTACCTACAGGTGCGTTCCCGACCGGAAAAAGTATTTAAATGAATACGGCATAGACCCCCAATCGGAAGTAAAAACGATCTACGCCGGGGGCTTAAAGATCCTGAGTGTTTTTAAGCTTCAAAAGGAATAAGCTGCATCAAGGTAGAATTTTACCGACCAGTTCAACCATTTGAATCGCTGGTATTTTCCCCAGACCGGGGCTGATCCAGGGAATCCACCTTTTATGCCTTTTAACGGGAATTTTGACTGGGTTTTTTGAGCCTTTAGGAACAAAATTTCAGCCCATTGCCTGAATATTTCATTTTTCGAAAGTTCGTATAATCGATTAAAAAGAATGACCATTTGAAAATGGCCCGGCACACAAATAAAGGAATAGTCGCCTTGCCAATCCGTTTGGTAACTTCCAGCCAGTTTTCCTTTTTCTTGCATCACCTCCAATAATTTCAGTGAAATAGCTTCAACAAGGGTCAATAACCTTTTTTCCTTCAATAATTGGCCACTTTCCAAAAAACCCCGGAGGGTATAGGCAATGGTATGTGTTAAGGCAGGCTCTCCGGATTTAAATCCCCAATGCATGAAACTTATATGCTCTGAAATTTGACTGGAATAATACTCCAATGATTTGATCATTTTGTTTTCCAACCCTGGTTTTTGAAGTACTTCATTGGCCAATAAAACGGCCCAAATAACCCTGGAATAATAGGCAGGAGAATATCCCTCTACAAAAGCATCCTTTTGCCAGCTACCATCTGTTTCCAGAATATTCATTAACTTTTTGACGGATTTATCGAGTGCTTCATAATAATGATCGCATTTCCATTCCTGATAAGCTGTTCTCAATCCCAAAATGATTTGTCCGGTGTCAAAAACATTGGGATTCAAGGTTCCTCCAGGACCTCCGGGAAAATGACCGTCAGGTTTTTGAATTTTACAAAGCCAGTCTGCACAATTCATTGCCCTTTCGACCAAACGCTTATCTTTTGTCTCATGCGCAACGTTTATCATAGTTGGAATCAGATAGCCCGTCGTTTCAGGGTAAGCGGGAGCCCACCCCTTAAGCGGACTGTAAAAAGCAGCAGAACCGTTGCCCTTGTGAACATCGATACTTCTCTTTAGCCATTGAACAGCCAGGTTTAATCGTTTCTTATTTACAACATCTGCCATGATCAATATGCTTTCCCCAACAACAAACTAAACATAGCCAACAATCGATTCCTCGTTTTAGACACCCCAAAATATGGAACCCGATCTCCACCGAGGGAGCGAATTGAAGCTTCCACCCCAGAAATAATACTCCCGCAAAAATCTACCCCTAGACCCTGCTCTTCCGCAAGCTGAATAACATTCCAGTACAGCAGGTACAACGCACCACTCGATTTCAAAACAGGATCGATTCCGGTAAATAAAATATATATCATCGACTTATCCTGAACCAGGTAAAGTCCTGCATGTGTATCCTCGGAATCCATATCACAAGCAAGTAAAATTTTCCTTTTAGATCTGTCTTTGATCTGTTTGTCAATGCTAAGGAACTGCTTTTCAGTAGTCACCGGACTCAAGCCTTTCCTTTCAAAAGATTTGGCATGGACCTTATAAAAGCGCTCAGGGTCGTCAATGCTTTCAACGGATACTCTTTTTATCGCCTTCCTTATTTCTGTTCGAACGGTATATTTAAATTCATCAAAAGCTTTTTCAGCCTTTATTGGAGCGGACAACCTGTAGGTATAATAAGTTGTCTGATTGTATGCCTTCCATTGGAACGGCAGCCCGTTTTGCACTTCTGGGAAATAGGTCTGGTAGAAAAGATGTGTATCAGGAAGTTGCTCTACCAGATCGCTTAGGATATTCGTTTCGATATTATAAATGCTCACTTTTTTGAGATGCTTCTCTTCAGGCATCACAATCCATGGACCAATATAATCCGTAAAGGGAGGCATAGTAACTCGGGTTAAACCCATTTTTTTAAATATAGAATAAGGCAAGACTCCGACAATCTCCTCTTGTTTATTAAAAGCCAGGCAAACATCCCAATGGTCTGCACCACAAACGGCATCTAACCACCATGGTTGCATCTGTAAAGGCAATTCCTGCTTTTCGCAAAACGAAATGTATTGTTCTTTTTTAGTCACAAAACGTATATTTGACCCGATAAAGGAATCTCAATAATGCTGATAATTCTACTCAACTGGCTCTTTATTTTTTGCACAACCTATATCGTAGGTTTTGCAGGTTTGAGTTTGATGAAAAAATTCCTTTCAAAAGAAAAAATTCCACAACTCCCCATTGCGCTTATTGTTATTACGGGGTTAGCGGTAATTACCACATTGGCAAACTACTTCTCACTTTTTTCTAAAATTGGTTCTGGCTTTCTGGTTTTCATATCCGGTTTAAGTCTGTTGAGTTTTCTAATACTCAGAAAAAATATTCTTACTCCATTTAAAGCAATAAATGTAAAAAATATTCATCCCCTTGTGGGTATTTTAGGGATCGGATTTTTTCTGATCGCTCTAATCAAGGCAAGTGGTCCAACAGAAATATGGGATGAGGGGCAGTATTTCCTGCCACTGATCAGGTGGATTGAACATTATCAGGTTGTTCCGGGAACAGCCCTTTTTCACGATAGAATGGGTTACAATTCTGCTTTTCACATGAGCAGTGCTGTTTATAGTTTTGCTTTTTGGTTTAAGGGAGGGCTGTACGATTTGAATGCTTTCCTTTTTGTGTTGATCAATAGCTATTTCCTAGGTGGTGTCAACAGGATTATCAAACGAGAAGTCAAGTGGAAATTGCATGATTATCTCATGCTTTTTGCAGGAATTGCGCTTTACCGGCAATTGCTGACAAGTATGGACGCCGACTACCCTCATATTTTTATTGGTCTCGTGCTTTTGTTGACTTTTTTAGCTAAGAGTGAACAGGATTCCTTAAAAGTCTGGGACGATCACTCTAATGTCCTCTTGCTCGTTTCTATTTACTTAGTCACCGTAAAGTTTCTTGCTATTTATTATCTGCTCTTTGTATTAGTATTATTATGGTTTCAAATAAGAGAAAATCATTGGAGGATTTTATGGATGTGCATTATCGCCGGCCTCTTCATTTTTTTGCCCTGGCTTACCAGGAATGTGATCATGACGGGATTCCTTGCTTATCCCCTGTATCAATTTGATTTCTTTGCAGTTGATTGGAAAGTTCCTTTGGAAATGGCCAGAAACAATTATTTATACGTTGGAGAACATGCCAAGACACTGGTTGAAAGACATTCCTTGTATTACGATGGAGCATCAAAAGTACCCATGAACATTTGGCTTCCCCAATGGTGGAGCAATCATGCCACCATAAATATCAGCGCCTTGATAACCGCAATAATTTTTCCACCTGCATTCATCGTTCTGATAGCCTATCTTTTGAACAAAGGAAAAGAATTATCCAGCAAGAATCCAGGACATGTAATTCAAATAAGTATTGCCCTGATATTTCTTGTTTTTTGGTTTTTGCAGTACCCAAATGTTCGTTTTGGCTGGTCCTGGGTACTTTTTGTTGTTGTATTCGCCATCGTGAAAACACATCAAGTTTATTTCAGAATTCCCTCCAGCTTTTTGAGGGTTGCTGTTTTGATACTTTTCACCTTGAGCCTTGGAAGAGCTTTATGGAAAACAGTAGATGAAAGTGGCGAGGTCTTAGCATGGATAATAAGTCCCGTTGAAACGAAGCTGTGTGAAGATATGTACACTAAAAAGATAGGCCCATACGAAGTTAAATTGGCAAATGATATGCATTGCTGGGGATCATCTCCTCCTTGTTTGCCATATTATTACGACGAGCTTGAAATCGTGCCCAGAGGAGAGGATTTTTTGGACGGCTTTAAAGTTAAAAAATAGACTATGCGAATTCTGATTTTAAATATTCAGCATTATCCTGTGGTTAATCCCAATGTATATCGTTGGGGCGCCATTGCTGATTATTGGGCTGATCAGGGGCATGAAGTGCATATTCTTTGTAGTAAGGCAGCTAAAACGCCTAAAGAACAAAGATTAGGAAAAATTCATGTTCACCGCACCGGCTATAGTACCTTATTAGACTTATTACAAAATCTAACCGGAGTAACAAACAGAAGAGACCTTTCAAAAAACAAAGGCCTGTCAAATACTTCAAAAATTAGAAAGGTTCTTGAAAAAGTCATGAATCTTACCTGGCGAAGGATCTACTGGCCGGATGGCAGTTGCATTTGGTATTTTCCTGCCAGGAGAAAAGCGAGATCGTTACTGAAAAAGACAGCATTTGATGCAGTTATAAGCGTTGGTTTGCCATTTACTGTTCATTTGGTCGGCATGTATTTGAAACAAAGCAATTCAAAGTTAAAATGGCACATGGACATTCAGGATCCTTTTTGCTACTCCAAAGCGTTTTACGTGAATAACTTCAACTTATACAAGGCAAAAAACTATCGGGTAGAAGCAAAAGCATTTCAAGCTGCTGATTCAATTTCCGTCACGGTAAAAAGAGCTGCTGAAAAATACATTCAACTGTTTTCCGAAGTTGAGGCTAAAATTTCTGTTATTCCCCCACTCTTTCATTTAAATTCAAGTGAAAAAGAAGAAAACATTTTTGAAGAAGGCCTCATTCACTTAAGTTATTTTGGAACCTTTTACCAAAAAGTGAGGTCGCCGCATTCATTGTGCCTGATAATCAATGACTTAATAAATAAAAACTCAAGTATTAGTCAAAAAGTAAGATTCCATATTTTTGGATATATCGATCCGGCTGCCAAAGCAGTATTTGAACAATTCTCCCAAATCAAGAATAAATTATGCTTTCATGGACTGGTTGATCGAAAAAAAGTAAGTCAGGCCATTGAGCAAACCGACTTTTTGATCAATATCGGCAACACAACCGATTATCATTTGCCCAGCAAAAGTGTTGACTATTTGATGAGTGGAAAGCCAATCCTCAACATTTGTCAAAATGAAAGGGACACTTTTAAAGAATTGCTAAAGGAATACCCTTTAGTACTGAATATTAATTATGAGCGAGATAATTTCAAGGAGGGCACATTTGATCAGGTACTTTCTTTCCTGGACCAAAACCGGGGCAAGCTAGTTGATAAATCAATAAGGCGATACATGGTTGAACCATATTTGTTAAAAAATGTGGCACCAAGTTATTTGGAACTACTCGAGGACAAAGTGCTTTAAAACTTTTCCTAAACTGGCATTTCCCGAGGTTCTCTTCCGGATTAGTTGCCTATGAAGTTGAAGATAATAAGTTTTATCAGAAATCAATTTCAATATAGCCTCTCTGAGTTTTTCTACAGATGGTTCTGTAAAAAGAGCTTCATCTCCGGATAACTGTTCGTTCAAGCCCCCTACATTGGTACAAATCATAGGAATCGCTGCCGTTATGCCCAGCGTCACAATTCCGGACTGTGAAGCTTCCTTGTAAGGCAACACCAAGATATCATGTGTGGACAGCAACTCAGTTATTTCACGTTCTTCCAGCCACCTGCAAATAATGCTTAAGGGAGTATTTCCTTCACGGTCCAGATTAACATTTGAATAATTCCTGCCAGCGATAGTCAATTTAGAAAGGGAACCTTGAGGCAAATCTGCAACAGCTTCCAATAACAAATCAACTCCTTTATAATCCACTACCCTCCCCAGAAATAATAAAGAAGGCTTAGCAGATAGTTTTCGCTCTAGACTACCACCTACATTCAGATCCAATAAAGGATGAGGAATAAGGGTTGAGGCAGCAGAGAAACCAATCTCCTGTCTGGTGAGTTTTTTGACATGTTGGGATAAGAATACAAGTTTATGGGATTTACGAATACAAAAATTCAAAAGTCTTTGCTCCCAATCCCTTTGCTCTCCTATGTGCAGTATCCCATCATGCACAGTAAAAATAACCTCCATATTCAGCCAACGACATAATTGGATCAACATGGGATTCCAATGATGAAACATCGGAAAATATGCTTTTTCAAACCTTTTGAAAATCCTCAGGGAAATCACTTTAAGACATAAAAAAGGCAATGCAAAAAATGAATTAAATACAAACTCCCCACTATTGCGATAAGTTCTGATCTTGTGATTATCTTTAGGCAGTGTTTCCGGGGAATATTTGGATACAAAAATGTATTTTTCCACTCCTTGCAGGGCATTCACCATTTGGGTTGCATACGGGATACAACCGGTTCGGCATAACATAAAAACCAATATTTTTGGTTTTTGATCAGACATTTACTGGATCAATAAATCGTTAAGGTGAAAAAATTACTATTTATCGTTGGTACACGTCCCGAAGCTATCAAATTAGCTCCATTAATAAAAGCATTTCTAGAAGAAAAGGCCTCCTTTAGTCTCCGGGTTTGCGCAACAGGACAGCATACTAATCTGGTTTATGATGTTTTTGATTTTTTCGGCATATCTGAATACATCACTCTGAATACAATGGTGCCCGGGCAATCATTAAATGAACTTACCTCCGGTTTGTTTAAAGCTCTGGGCGAAGAGATAATGGATTTTAATCCGGATATAGTTGTGGTTCAGGGAGATACCAATTCTGCTGTTGCCGGAGCTTTAGCAGGATTTTACCATGGTTGTAAGGTTGTTCATGTAGAAGCAGGATTAAGGACCTACGACAACCGAAGTCCTTTCCCTGAAGAAATGAATAGAAAACTGATAGGTCAAATTGCAGACTGGCATTTTGCCCCAACGCATAGAGCAAGGACCAATTTATTGGAAGAAGGAGTCTTGCGAAATAAAATCATTACAACGGGAAATACCATAATTGACGCCTTAAACTATGGTATAGAAAAAATTACTAGGGAACAATGTGAAGAAGTGGAAAAGGCTCAGAAGGCCCTCTCTGATCCTGAAAAGCCATTTTTATTAGCCACTATTCACAGGCGAGAAAATCAGGGAGAGCCAATTATTAGGATTTGTGCTGCGCTTAGAGAAATCGCAGAAAAGTCAGGTCTTCAAATTATCGTTCCTGTTCACCCGAACAAAACATCGGCAAAAATAATAAAAGGAGAGTTGTCTGGCACACAAGGTATCAAGTTGATAGATCCTGTTCCCTACCCCGGTTTTTTGTGGTTAATGCAAAACTGCGCTTTGATTTTAACCGATAGCGGCGGAATTCAGGAAGAAGCATCTGGAATAGGCAAACACGTGATATTATTAAGGGAAAAAACGGAAAGAACGGAGGCTGTTACCGGAGGATTCGTTTATAAGGCAGGATCAAATGTGGAGTTGATCGTAAAACTCAGCCTGGAACTGCTGGAGAAAAAAAGAGATCCGATCCAGAAGGCTGTTTTCGGAAAGGGAGATGCCTCCAAAAAAATACTGGACTTTTTAAAAGAGCTACAACCGGACTGATCTTTTTTGGAGGCTGCTTTTGAATTGGATATAATCTTCAAGGGCTTGCAGGTAATACCCGATAATTATCTCTTCATCAAATTCCCGAAGCACTTTTTTACGGCCCTCAGCACCCATTGTAAATCTATTCACCGGGCTCATTTCCAGGAACAATTTGATTTTACTGATAAGATCTTTTTCATCCCGGATTTTGACAAGGAAGCCATTAACCCCATCATCTACCACTTCCCTGCAACCTACAAAATCCGTAGTGATGATCGGTACCGCCATACTGGCTGCTTCCAGCAAAATTCGCGGCACTCCTTCCCCAAAGTAAGATGGCAGTACAAGACAATCCGTATCATTGAGGTATGGCCGGACATCCTCGGTCTCACCGAGATACTTAACCACACCTTCCTTGTGCCATTGCTGAACCAGGTTGAAAGAAACAGCATCGGGATGCTCGGGGACGATAAAACCAAGCATGGAAAACTCGACATTAACCCCAACGTTTTTAAAATGCAGAGCTGCCTGGTAGAATTCCTTAACTCCTTTGCTCCACACAATCCGCCCTGCATACAAGAACTTTATTGGCCTGTCACCTGAGAATTCATTTTTAAATTCTGGGCGATAATCCAGAATATTGACACCTTCGCTTGGAAGCAGGAAAGCTTTTGAATTTTTCACGACCCGTTTTTTCAAAAACATCTCTTTGTCATCATTATTCAAAAACCAAACCTGTTTGCTCAGTACTGCAGCGATTCGGTAAAGGAAAAACAAAACATATTTCGAAATACGGGTCTTTCTGTCCCGAATAACTCCTAGGCCGGTAGTGATGGCTATGGACGGAATTTTATTGAAAGCTGCTGCAACAGAACCGTAAATATTAGGTTTTGCAGTGTAGTGAAAAACAAAATCATATTGATTCTGACGATATATTTTGGACAGGGATCTGATGAGATTTAACTCCTTGATGGGATTTATGCTGTAGATCGACAAAGGCAGGTGCGTGAAGGTGAACCCTTCCGCGATAAGCTTGGAGCTAAAATGATCCTTTGGGGCAATAACATGCACTTCAAACCCCAGATCCTTTAGTCTTCTCAGCAACCCCAACCTGAAATTATAAGTATACCAGGAAGAGTTGGTGACAACAGCTATTTTGGCAGGGAGTTTTTTCCTTTTTCGGTTTTTAGAACGTAACAGCTCCAAAATATTTCGGAGTAGTTTTCTCAAGACAAATATGTTTATTGATTAGGACTATAAAAGATTATAAAACAATTATAACAAAAAAAACACAAATTTCTAATGCCTCCATTAAAAAATGGTGATTACTCAAAAATGGTTGAACCAGGCTAATTACAAAAATTGTTCACCAAAAAGTTTTTTAATTTCCTGTGTTTCCTCCTTAATCTCCTGTTCTTTTGATTTAGGGTAAATCACTAAAACATCTCCTTCATCAATCACCAGGTAGTCATGCAACCCACGAATAAGCGCCATTTTTCCTTCCGGGAGTCGAATCAGGCTGTCCTTTGTATCCACTAAACGAACCATCTGAGAATTAGATACATTATCTTCTTCCACCGACAATAATTCATTATGCAGAGATGCCCAGGTTCCAAGGTCAGACCATCCGATATCCGCAGGTAATGTATAAATATTTTCAGCTTTTTCCATGATGGCAAAATCTACAGATATCTTAGAGGTTTGAGGATAATATTCATCGATAAAATCCTGTTCCTTGATGGTATTGTAATAAGGGTAACCTTTTTCCAAAACATCATAAATTTCCGGTGCATGGAGTTCAAAGGCTTTTAGGATGGTTTTCGATTTCCAGATAAAGATTCCTGCATTCCACAGGTACTCTCCGGATTCAAGATAGGTTCTTGCTGTCTCAATATCCGGCTTTTCCTTAAAGCTTTTCACCTTAAACACACCACCTTCACCATTTTCTTTGAAATTGATATACCCATAGCCGGTATCTGGTCTTGTTGGTTTAATACCCAGAGTGAGTAAGGCATCGTTTTTATTGGAAAAATCAAGTGCTGTTTCCAGTTTCTCAATAAAATCATCCTCTTTGAGGATAACATGATCAGATGGTGCTATAACAAAATTGGCATCAGGATCCAGGTTGTTCAGCTTAAAAGCTGTGTAAGCAACACTGGGAGCCGTATTATTCCTCGAAGGTTCGCAAAGCACCTGATTATTTGATAATTCCGGAATTTGTTCCAGGACCTGCTCTCTGTATTTTTTATGTGTCACCACAAAAATATGGTCAGCAGGACATAACTCTAAAAATCGTTCAAAAGTCAATCGAATCAGGGACTTCCCAACGCCCAGAATATCGAGGAATTGTTTGGGTTTTGCTTCACGACTTCCAGGCCAGAATCTTGAGCCGACCCCACCTGCCATAATTGCAACATAAGTGTTTCTCTTACTCATACTAATACAAAGTTCTTATTTGAATAAAACCCTATTTTGAAATGGGTAATCTTTATACTTTTGCCATTTGGAAGACTGCCCTAGTTGATACAACTGATTGGTATGCCCAATATTATGACAATCAGTTCCAAAGAATGTCACCATTTCGTTCTTAAGCAATTTTTCTGCAGTTTTAGCTGCTAATGAACCATAACGGCCCGTCAAGGACAATGCATTGATTTGTAAAGCACATCCAAGATCCACTAGTCGTTCATACTTTTTGAAATTGTTGGCATAAAATGAATACCTTTCCGGGTGGGCAAGTATAGGTTGATAGCCAGCCAGGCCCATTTGAAAAATATAATCTTCAAAATTGGGCGGTGCTCCAAAAAATGAAATTTCAATCAACACATAATTGGTTGCTCCCAGGGTCAATAAATCTCTTTTTTCAAGTAATTCTGCAAAATGTTCATCAAGGAAATACTCAGAAGCAGCCTTTACCTCCACTTCAACTTCAAGCTCTTTTAACCGGCTGTTGAGTAAATCCATCCCATCAAGAATACCCTGGGAAGTATTCGGATAATACTCCTTGTAAGTATGAGGAGTCGTAATGATCTTATCGTAACCAAGCTCCTTGAGTTTGAGGATCATTTTTACAGAGTCCTCCAGGTTTTCGGCTCCATCATCTATGCCGGGGATGAGGTGAGAATGCATATCAACCCCAATGCCGGCAAAGGGAGTTTCTATCGTTTTTTTATTTTTTAAAAAGGAGAACATGTCTTTGCTAATTTTTAAAAAACTTCATCCAACTCCAGAGAAAAACCTGCCAACACTTCGGAAGATACAATATCTCCTTCGGTAAATAATTTACTCGGTACATACCCTTCCTCCAAAAGCGTATAAATAAGCAAAGTCCCTTCTACCGGATGAACCACCCAATATTCCCTGACGCCATGGGTTTCATACAGTTCGTATTTATCATTTAAATCTTTTCGAGATGACCCTGGCGACAAAATTTCTACAATCAGATCAGGAGCTCCCAGGCATCCGCGTAGATCAAGTTTTTCCGGATCACATACAACGCATAAATCAGGCTGAACAACACTGTATATTTCTGTTTGTTCATCAGATCCTGTTGGAAACCTAACATCAAAAGGAGCAGTGAATATCTCACATTGCGACTTTGCTTTATCAAGAAAATGCCAGATTTTACCTTGTAACCTGCTGGACACCCTTTGATGAAGAAGTCCGGGGGCTGGCGACATTTTAAAAATCCGCCCTTTGATCAACTCTACCCTATCTTTAAATCTCCAGGTCAAATAATGAGCATAGGAATATTTCTTACTTAGATCAAGTTCTTCAAACAGATGAACTTCATCAGGATCGTCTTCTATTATTTTATATGTTTTCATAATTGGTATTTTACAAATTTAACGGACAAAAGAATTTATTGGTTCAATAATATCATTATGATTCCTATAAAAACCTATTCATCATAAATTCTCTTCACCAATTTTCAGTTCTTCCGGCTTTTCCGGTATGTTGTCAAAAGCCCGGTACATCAATTCACTTTCGGGAAACAATATCACCCAAACAGTCAGGAAAAGGATTTTTAGATCCGTCAGAAAAGACTTGTTATCTAAATACCAAAGTTCCAGTGCACCTTTATAGGGAGCTATATGTTTGGAATAAAATTCTCTTGGTGGCAACTCAGCTGCTGAAATTATGCGTTCCTCATCTCTGAAAACGATGGAGCCAATACCTGTAATTCCGGGTTTTGACAAATATACTTTATTTCGGATGTGCTCAGGATAAGCGTTAAAGGCTTTATCATCCAGCGGTCTGGGGCCAACAAAACTCATATCTCCCTTCAGAACATTGGCAACCTGAGGTAATTCATTGATCTTACTTTTTCGCAGGTATTTGCCAACCGGAGTAACCCTGGGGTCATTTCTCAGGGTAATGGTTCCTGTGCCCATTTTAGCACTATTTTTAAGCATGGTGGCAAACTTCCAGATGAAAAAATATTGGTTGTTCTCCCCTATCCTTTTCTGGAAATAAAAAACCTCTCCCTCCGCAGTGAATTTTAATAAAAGAATCACCGGGATAAGCAAGGGTGACAATAGTAACAAAAGTGCTCCTGAAAACACAAAATCACAAATTCTCTTGAAGTAGGGATACATTCTTTCCGTTACATTTTTTGATCAAGGCTTTTGCCCGTCTCCAGATGATCAAAAGAAGGCAGGTACTTTTTGATAGTATTTATCAGCTCCGGCTTGGATAATGAATTTTTCAGGAACAAAGCCTTGAGTTCCTTGAACAACAACTCCTGATCATTATCTGTTATAGAGACCTTTCCCTTCAGAACACCCAACTTATTAAACTTATTCAAATCCGGGTTTTCTGCTTCAGTAAAGAATTCCTCAAATGGCTTTTCTCCGGATGTGTCCGTTTTGAAGAAATATACCGGATATTTTGTTGATGCTTTATTGAGTAATGCCGCTTTGCTTTTAGCTTCCTCCTCTGTTTTACAATATTCAACCTCATATCCCAATTCGCCTAAAAGGTCTTTCCCAATGTCGGAAAAAAGTTTCATTTCATCTTCCAAGATTTTTGGGAAAAATATATTTCCAGGTTCGGACAACATGCAAGCCAACAAACACAATTGACCAGATTCCTCCGGGGATACGAAATATCTTTTTATATCAAGGGGCGAGGAAAGTGGCTGCCTTTTTTTCAACCTGTTCAAAAAACCATCCGGCAAACTTCCATTGGAAAAAGCCACATTGGCAAACCTTGCCGTACTGACATTAATCCGGTCTGCATAGGAAAGAATTACTTCTTCCATGATCTTTTTACTGGCTCCCATAACATTTACCGGGTTAGCGGCTTTATCCGTGGAAACACAAAAAAACCTTTTAGGAGGTTTTTTAACCAGCAGTTCTAAAAGGCTTTTGGTATTGAAAACATTATTCTCAATCATTGCCTGAATGGAATAAGGATCTTTTTCACTCCTCACGTGCTTATGTGCAGCGAAATTGGCAACAATATCAAATGGCTCTTCTTCCAGGAACATTTTTTCAAATACTTTATGTCCCATATCCATCGGGTAGGTTTTGTACTCGAATGGAACATTAAGATTGTTGTTACTCCTGAGGTCTCTGGTCAGCTCCGTTAAAGCGTTTTCATTAATGTCCACTACAAAGAGTCGTCTCGGCGAGAATTTGACCAAAGCTTTAATAAATGAACTGCCAATCGTACCAGCTCCGCCGATAACCAAAGCAGATGCCCCATTAATTCTTTCCTCCAGAATCGCCTCATTATTCGCCAAGTCTTTAGAGAAAAGACTTTCCCTCCTTTCGGTAACATACTTGGCTATAAAATCATCAATGTCGACAAAAATCATGAACTTGTTTCTTTATAATCAGATCTGATATAATCCAAAGCCTCCCGGGGCTTCCAACCTAATTCTTTTGCTGCCTTCTTTGAGCTAAAAGTCAGCGTACCTGTCATTTTAGAAACGCTTTCACTTGTCAAAGGAAACCCAATTTTGAGTCTTAAGAGCAAATCTCCTGTTTTTCCCAATAATTGGACTATTCTGATCGGCAATCTGAACGGAATTCTCTTCCTTAACGATTTCGCGACAGCTTCTTCTATTTCGACAAATCGGGGGTCCAATCCGTCGGTAAGGTTAAATATTCCTTGTTTATTAAGCAATTCAGGTATCAGCCTGGCAACATCAATATCACAAACTACACTTTTTCTTGAAGTATTTCCTGAAATGGAAAAATATCGTCCTTTCTTTATGGCTCTGGTCAACGATCCTAAATTCCCAGGGGCATCCTTTCCCACGATCAAAGGCAACCTCAAAATTACAGGCTGAACGTTATTTTTTGCACACCATTTTTTCACTGCCTGCTCCGCATTAATTTTACTACGGGCATAGGGTGTTCTGCCATTTAAAGGAAAGGATTCATCTATTTGTGCTCCTTTGGTTAAGCCATAAACGGCCACCGTACTGATGAAAATAAAAGTCGAGGGCAGAGGGTTAAGTCCTTCCAGGCCCTTCAATAAATTAACAGTCCCTTGCTCATTAACTAAAAAGAACTGTTCTGCCTCTTCTTTATTTTTGGGAACCACATGTGCCTTTCCTGCACAATGCACTACAATATCAACGGGTCTTGAAATTTCCGGAATTTCCCTGCCTAAGTCAACAACAACATCATTTGTAAATGCTCTCCCCAGCCTAATCACATTATGCTTTTGAGAGAGTTCCTCAAATATTTTCCTTCCCAAAAAACCTCCGGCTCCGGTGAGCAGATAATTATCCATTTTTCTTTTCTCCAACTGCAACTAATGCAGTCAGCATTTTCTTAGCCAAGATATTTTTATCAAACTCCACAGCAGCAATTTCCTTAGCCTTTTCCCCCATGCGGTTTAATGTTTCCGGCTTTTCATCCAATTCAATCAGTAATTTCGCTAATGCCTCAGCATCTTCAGGATCAACTGTGTAACCAACGTTGTGCTCTTCCAAAAAATCTTTCATCCAGCCGGTAGTATTTTGAACCACAGGAACTCCGGCTGCAAGCGATTCAAAGAATTTGTTTGGGGAGGAAGTATTGAGTACAGGAGTTCCCTTCAACGGCACCAAAGAAACCATTGCATGTTGAACTAAGGGTACCAATTCATTTTTAGGCATTAACCCAAGTCTGACGAAGTTATCAGTACCTTCTTTTTTAGCTAAAACCTCTAATTCTTCCCGCTGCTGCCCCTCGCCAACTAGGAGAATCTTTATATCCTCCCTTCCGAGAGCTTTCAAATATTTTGCCGCATTGTATAACCAATAAGAATTATTTACAACGCCAATGTTTCCTGTATAAATAGCATATTTTCCAGCCTGAAAAGTATTATTAGCAAAGGGTTGTTTTTTGGAAAACAAAGCAATATTCGCCGCATTGGTTACCGATATCACATTTGGATGTTTATGATGTTTTTCAATGTAAGTTTTCATACCTGGGGAAAGGCTGACGACCAGGTCAGCCGCTGTATAGCACTTACGTTCAAACCAATAGGCCAGTTTTTTCATCCATTTTTTCCGAATGATTCCCAACTCAATGGCGCCTTCCGGCCAAAGGTCTCTCGTCTCAAAAACAAATTTACGCCCTCTAAAATACCTTGCCACCAATCCAGGCAGACCAACTGTTATAGGGCCGGAAGAGGCAATAACAACATTAGCTTTAGGGTAAGTGCATACCAGGAGGACAAAATGCTATAGGCCAAAAAGGTAAAGATCCTTTTCAGAAAAGATTGTTTGTTATCTATCCTGATATTGAGCACTTTTACCTTTATCCCATCAAAAACCTGATTTTCAATCAGTCTTTCTGCCTGTAAATCACTTTTTGAATAAATACTGGAAACAACCGTCACCTCATGGCCTTCCGCAACCCATTCCTTTGCAAATTCATATACCCTGGTCCCCCAGGAACCTTTAGGAGTAGAAAAATACTGATAGAAATAAAGGATCTTCACTTAAGCTGGAAAAGTTATGGTTGTTTTTAATTCTTCTTTGAAATTGACAATGATCTTATGGGCTTTCCTGGTTTTGTTGAACCCTTGTGGACAATCGTATTTAGCCAATTGAATTTTATCTTCCCCCTGGAATTGAATATTAAGCCCCATTATCCTTACCATGGAATCCTTGGTCAACAGAACCGGTTCTTGCCCGGGGGCCAAATGAAAAAAGGCCTGACCGGCCCTTTTTTTTTCTTTCAAAGTGTCCTCGATACAAATGGATTTATCTAAAAAGTTGACGGCTCTTTGATGAATAGAACCGATATTTCTATACCCATCATGGGTGGCAGATATTTTGGAAAATGAATCTTCCAAGACGGTCACGCTCGCTCTTTGGGCTACCCGGAAAGCCCCCCAAACCCTGGAAGAATTCCTTCCTTCAACTGAAACAGTGTTGTGGAAGGTAGTGGACCGTTGCTTTTCCCGCACGGGACCGGATTCATAGGTGGAAACTCCCGGATCAATGATCATCGGTTGTCCTTTGAAATGCAATTCAAAACTAAAAGTATCCGCATGGCTGTGACCTGGTTGGTAAGCCGGTGAAGGCACACCTATGTCGTAAAAAAACTCATATTCCCCTTCAGCCCTTTTTCTAAAATCTGAATCAGTCAAATTTCCTGGTTCCCAATCAATTTTGAGTGATTTGGCATAGTCAAATAATTCCAGAACAGGTAAAGCTATCCCCGGAGCTGCATCTTTAACCATAGGTATGTCCCCATTTTGATAAACGATAGTAGATAACCAGGAAAGCATAGAGGAAGCTTTTGTTTTGAACATTGGTAAAATGGCTTCCTGTGTAGTCCAGACACTCTCTGTACCGAATTTATAGCAATCCAATAACCGATGGAGAATGATATTGTGATACATAGGAGAACGTTCATAATGGCCTCCATCATTAAGGATTTGTTCTTTCAATTCAGGCATTATGACCTTCTTTGCACGATCCAACATTTTGTGATCCCGAAAATAAACTGCCCCAAAAAACAAAGCCAATCCGTTTTCAAGCAAATGATTTCCCAACAGATGGTATTCCAAATTATGGGAAAGCCGATGAATATCCCGGCTGAGTAACTGATCGAATTCCGGCTTTTTAATTTGATGCCGGGAAATAAACTTGATCAAATTAACAATTCTCAAAGAAGTTGGATAAGGTTCTTTCCCAACTTGATTATTTTCATCCTGGAGTAGATAATTACTTATGAGTCTGATGCCAGTACCCGGATCCAGATCCTTTTGATTCAGGAAATCAAAGTAATTCAGGTTATAAGTCCATAATTTCCCATATCCTGAAAAATCCCAATTGATATTTTTTTCAAAAGAATGCTCCAGGTTGAGAAAACTAAAACAGCTGGGATCTTTATGGGAAGTATGGTTAAAAGGACTGTTTTCCCAGGTTTGAAGATGGCCATTGTCTGACAACCTTTTTCTATAAGCAACAGGGAAAAATTTGTTCCGAAAGGGATAATAAAACCGGTAAAAGATCTGGCGGAACTTCAGATGCTTTATCGTATGAAATCGAATAAGAATGTATTGCAACAAACCCGAATTGTTTTATCCCAACTTTTCCAAAAGCATCTTCGCTATTCGTGGCCCGGTTTGACCATCCCATAGTGGCGGGATTTGTCCTTTTTTCCAATCACCGTTGTGTAGTCTTTCCATAAATGGAGCAATATTGGACGGATCTGTACCAACAAGTTCATTGGTCCCAAGTGTAATGGTTTCAGGGCGTTCTGTGTTATCACGTAGCGTGAGGCATGGGACATTCATTACCGTTGTCTCTTCCGTAATTCCTCCTGAATCTGTAATTACCGCAAAGGCATTTTTTACAAGGTAGTTGAACTCAAGATACCCTAACGGCCCAGTCATGTGTAAGTTCTCAGCCTGAACGCCTAATTTTTCCAACACTTTTGCTGTTCTGGGATGCACCGGGAAAACAATAGGTAATGACCGTGCACCCGTTACGACTTCATCGATCAAATCCGCCAGCTTTCTTTCTTCATCCACATTGGCTGGCCGGTGGAGGGTCATGACAAAATACTGGCCATTGTTCAGTGATAATTCGTCCCAGACCGGAGGTTTTTTCAATCGCTCGATATTTTTGAGCAGGGTGTCAATCATTGTATTGCCTACAAAACAGATCTGATCCTCCGTATGGCCCAATTTTCTGAGGTTTTCATTGGCTACCTCTGACGTTGTAAAACAATAATCAGTGATAGCGTCTGTAACCATTCGGTTTATTTCCTCGGGCATCGTCAGGTCTCTGCTTCTTATCCCTGCTTCCACGTGAACCACTTTCAGCCCCATCTTTTTTGCCGTAATGGAACAAGCCATGGTGGAAGTCACATCTCCAACTACCAGACAACAATCTGCCGGGCTTTCCGACAACAGACTTTCGTACCTCGTCATAATGCGGGAAGTTTGCTCAGCCTGAGTTCCTGATCCGACTTCGAGATTAACGTCCGGAGATGGAATGCCCAGTTCTTTGAAAAAACTACCGGACATTTTCTCATCGTAGTGCTGCCCTGTATGAACCAGCCGGTATTTTATTTTTTCTTCGTAAGGTTTTAAGGCTTCAATAATTGGAGCAATTTTCATAAAGTTGGGTCGTGCTCCTGCGATAATGTCTAATCGGATCAAGAATAAAAGATTTTTGTATTTGTTTGCTATTTGAAATTAATACTTCGATTTTGCTGTAGCCCGTTTAGAGGACATTTTAGTTAACAAAACCATGCATTAAACTTTTCAATTACTACAATCTATTAACTATTGGGATTGTTATTTTTAAGATAGCTTATCAAGGGAGTATGGTCCTTATCAGAAAACCTAAATTTATCTACAGGTGATTGTTCAAGATTGGATTTCCACTGGGACAATTCTTTCTTTGTCAAATTTTTCAGATCTTCCACGGAACCACTAAGGTCATCTAAATTCAATGTGATACCAAACCCATTTTTTTCAATTTTTATTGCATCACCAGAGTTACGATTACCAATCATCGGTTTCCTGAAAAAACCTGCTTCATAGTACCGATTTGTCCAGGCATACCTATAATTCCCATCGATCTTTGGATCCGAAAAAGGATATGCCACCCAACTTAAATCAATTTGGGAATATAACTTTTTTAAATCCTGGGGGGATTTATAAGTGCCATTATAACTAATTTTGGGATGGTCATGTACCATAGACAGAAGTGATTCCGGTATTTGGTTAAAATAGCCATAGATCAATAACCTAAAATTATCGGACTCATCTAGCAACTTTAATAAAACTTCAATAGATCTGGGGCACCTGATTACTCCAAAGTAACCAATAACCCATACTTCTTCTTCATTATCTTGGACATCCAGATAGTTATCTGCCAAATGAACTTTGTTCTCAATGACAAAATATTTCCTAAAGGGAATTTTACCGAATTCAGAAAACCTGTTAACAAACATTTCTGAAGTTAGCACTACTACAGGCACAAACCTCAAAGAGAGATTAATAAACCATCTCATACTTCTTGCAAACAAAGATCTCCTTAAAAAAACATCCCGCAGGTCAGCAATCTCAAAAATCAACCTACATTTAAATAATAAGTTATAAAACGACAACCATGGCAGCAGGTCAAATCCATAAAAATATATATCAGTTGGCAACTCTTTAGATCGATAGTTCATTATCATTATCGAGGCCCTTAGGTAAACCAAAAATCTCGAATGCAATTTCCCATGTTGGATTTTTCCCAAAGAGACATAATTGAAGGCTTGGGTGCTTTTGTAATAAGGTCGATCAAACCCAAGCAACTGAACCTCTTGATATTGTTTCTTCAATTCACAAAATCTCACCATTTGATGGGCATCACCGTAAGTAGATTGTATGAAAAGTAATTTTCTATTGACCATCTAGCAATTCAAAAAAGGATTTTATTGAATTTGAAATGGAGAATTTTTTCGCAGACTGAAATCCGTTTTTGACAAGGTTTATTCGCATTACTCTGTCTTTCTTAAGCAATAGAATATTTTTCCGAAGCTCGGTTTCATCTCCAAAAGGTACTAAGACACCAGATCTCCCATAATCCAGAACCTCCGGAATCCCACCAACCTCAGTGGCCAAAATAACACAAGAATGATACATGCCTTCAATATTCGCAACTCCCAAAGCTTCTTTTTCTGAAGGAATACACAAGCAATGTGCCTGCTTCATCAAATCAAAAACTTCCTCTTGCGGAAGGTAGTGGTAAATGCTAACTGACACACAATCTTTCACATAATCATAAATATTACTTTCTTTCAACTTTGATGATGTTACGATATCCAAGTGCACCCCCTCTAAACCAGCAAAAGCCTTCAATAAATACTCCAGGCCTCCAACTTTAAAATTTGTTTTAACAAATAATACACGAAACACTTTGTCATCTTCGTGTTTTTCCAAATTAGCTTGTGCCTTATCATCAATTTCAATCCCTTTGGGAAGGATAAATAGTTTTTCACTTTCAACACCATAAGCTGATGTCAAACAATTATGAAGGTACCTGGAATTAACAATCGTAATTTGGTTGTGCTTTAAAGCAAATCTCTCAAATCGAGCAAAAATAAATGATCTAATGGAAGCATAATTCAATTTAAAGACAGGTGAAATATGTTGATAATCATTAATAAACCCAATCACCTTTTTTCTAGTGAGAAGATTAAACAGAAAACCATACATCGCATTATTTGTAACTACAACCTCTATCCCTTTTCGTGTGACAACCTTTACGAAATACATGAAAATCCTATATAAAAACCCGATTCCCGGGTAGTTTAAAAAAGTTGGTACAGAAATTTTTATCACGTTCTCTCCAGCTTCTAAAGTATCTTCAGTAACGATAAAAAGCTCATTATGCCACTCTTGGGAAAATTGATAAACCAAGCGAGCGAACTTTGCGGGCCCATTGGATGTGGTTTCAAAAGTAGTTGTCAAAAAAGCAATTTTCATCAATAATATCTATGTGCAGATGTTTTCCTGCCTATTCCCGTCTTTTATCTTTTTAATAATAAACTAATAACCAGCCAGTATACTAATTCCCCCTGAACTGAACCGATAAGATAATTGGGCTCCAAAAAAGTAATTATGAATGAAGCGAAGAACAAGGTCTTAAAGAGCTTTCTTTCATCATCCTCCAAACTTTTATTTTTTAAAAAAGACCTTAAAATTTCAACGAAAAGAATCACCAATAAAGCCATATAAATAATACCGCCGTCTACGGCATTTCTAAGCCACATTAAATGTACATCAACATTTTTATTGATATCATCTTTTGGTCCAAAACCATATCCAAAGAGGGGGCGCTCCTTGAATTTTTCATAATAATAAGTCGTTAATTCCACCCGCCCCGTTGAAATTCTGTTAACATCAATTCGGTCCCGGCTAAGAGTTGAAATACGCATTTGAGTCAGAAAGCTTTCTGACTGAGCGACAAAAGCAAGAGATCCAATTAAAATAATCTTATAAATAAAGTGGATTCTAAAACTAAGAAAGAAAACAATTCCGGATGCCAAAAAACCTCCACGGCCGCCCGTAAGATACTGTGCAATTATTATTATGACTATGGCAATCGTTTCAATAGAAATAAGCGGTTTGTTATTCCTTCCATGCCAGAAAAGCAAAAAAGGAACAAACAAAAATAAGGAATTGGAATATCCTGTACTATAGCCACCAAATCCTGCCTGTCCAAAAGAGAAATCCCAACCAGATGGCCTAACGTCATAAATTCCCGTAAAATGAGAACCAATGCTTAATACACAAATAAAAGTGATCAGCATTACCGTCCGCAGGATCACTTTATAATAAAATTCCTTTTCATGATTAAAAATCCACAACATCAGAAAAGGAATAATTATATCAATTAGCGCATTTAACCTAAAAGATAGAAGCAGCCCGAACAACATGGAAAAAATAATAAGGACCAGGCCAAATGGAGAGAGAAAAAAGGAAGGGAATTTTAATTTACTTCTCCCTAATTCATACAAGAATATGGTAATGAAAAGAAAGTATTTTATTCCCCTAATAAGGAAAGCATCTATCCCGGGAAGCCAGTTAATGACTGAGGAGACAAGGTAAACAGTTAGTATGTAGGAATAGAATACCTTTAAATAGTCGTTTCTGCGTGCTATTGCCTGGCTCATTCCTTGTCAACATTCATAGCTTCCCAAATCCTGGTAATTCCACTCTCAAGTGTGGTAAAATTGTCGATGAGTCTTTCTTCTAATAACAAGTCATTGGATAAAAACACTTCTCTATTATCCGATGCTTTTGCTCTTTCGAAAATAATGGATGTTTTCTTTTGACAAACTTTAAAAAGCAAATCAGCCAATTGCTTTAGCGAAACACTTTCAGAAGAACAAACATTGAAAAGTCTGCTTTTGCTAAAATCAGACTCCAGACTATCAACCAAAATTTTTATGGCATCATCAATAAAAACAAAGTCTTTCTTCGCATTTCCATCACCTAGCATGGTCAGTGGTTCCCCCTCCTTTATCTTCCTTAGCCAAGTGTTAATAACCCCAAAGTCTTTTTTCTTTTGTCCCGGTCCATACAAATTGGAAATTCTAAAAATATCAAAGTGAAGATCAAACCTTCTGGAAAAATATTCAAGGTAGAACTCCATAGTCGCCTTATTTATTCCATATGGAGAAAAAGGAGAAACCGGAGACTTTTCATTCGCAACCTCGTGGTATTCCCCATAAACCGTACCAGCACTTGAAACGAAGACTACCTTTTTGACTTTTTGATCAACACAAGCTTCCAACAATTTTATTCCAGGTAATACATTATGGACCACTTCCTCATATGGAGTATCCCAACTGCTAGAAGGTACGGAAGTCCAGATCAAATGATATACTATATCTGCACCTTCCAGAACCTGAGATACGAGACTATGATCTTGAAGCTCCCCCTTAACGATTTGAACATTTTCCTTGTTTCCCAAATCTCTGATTTCAGAATCAAACTTTCTGGAAAACAAAACCAGCTCCAAATCTCTTTTGACAAGAAACGCTGTAAGGTGATGCCCGACAAAACCATTTGCACCAAGAATAACTACCTTCAAATTGTGGTGTTTTTTTGACTGGACTTCAATAATATCTTCAATTTTTGTATCTGATTATGGAGGTCGCCATGATTATAAATATGTTCTTTGGCTTTAATTCCCATTTTTTCAGCCAGCGACCAATCTTTGGATAACTGCAACATTCTTTGTCCCATTGCTTTAAAATCATTCTCTGGTACCAAATACCCGGTTTCTCCATTCAACACCTGCTCCGGGATACCAGCATGAATGGTAGAAATCACAGGCAGACTACAGGAGCAAGCTTCAGCAATTCCTACTGGCCAACCCTCTTTATTTCCATTACTTCCGGTGACCGAATGTTGAACAAAAACATGTGACACCTGATATAGTGGCAACAGCTCGTCCTGACTTAGAAAACCATGTAACTTAACTTTGTCTTGGATCTCAGGTTCGTTTTTGAGAAACTCCTCCACCTGTCCACGCAATGCTCCATCACCAACAATATTAAGAAAAACATCGCTGTTAGCCCGGGCACAAATCAAAAATGCTTTTAGTAAGTTTAACGGAGACTTTTTTTCAACCAATCTTCCCACAGCGAGAAAATGTGTATGTCTTTTGGATCGAAAGTCTGGCTTTATTTCTGAAAATCGCTGAGTTGGAACACCAATGTTAAGGACTTTAAAATTTTTTGGATCAGCACCTTCATCCGTAAAAATCTGCTCCATTCCTTTATAGAGTACTATAGATCGCTCTGATTGATTAATAACTTTAATGATCCGTTTTTTATACCATTGCGACTGCATTAACTCGGAAGCATCATACCCTAAAAACTGTACGAAAAACGGTAGCCCTAATTCAGTACAGACATCCATTACATTGATCCCATTGGGTCCGAATGTCGAAAGAACAACGTCTGGCCTGTTTTGCTCAAGGCAATTTCTAAAGAATTCTTTTTCTCTTTCAGTCCATACTCTGCAAGGAACGCCCTTTATTTTGTCCCTGATCCTTTGAAAAACAGACCGCTCTGCTCCTACTGCATGTACCCGGGATTTATCAATATTGAACCCTTTTGCTTCTTTTTCATTAAAGGCCAGACAAAAAACGTCTGCATTGAGCTCTTGAGCCTGCCTGACAATAAAGGCTTCAGAAATCTTTGGGAATTCATTTACAAAAATTGCGACTTTCATTTTTTTCTCAAACACTCAAAACCTGAAAACTTTTTCAAGTTACTTCAATTCAAAATTTTTAAAAACGTATCCGTAAATTGTTTGATATCCATCAGGGAAGAATTAGATTTCAATTTTTGATTATAATTTTGATAGGTCTTTTTTCCAGCAATGATCTGCTGTAAATTTGACTCCAGTTTTTCAATGGAGGTGACAAATGAATCCTCTCCTTCTAGTGCATAATATTTTTTTAAATGATATTGTCCCCAGGATCGGAAAATATGGTTTGGGCTATTTTGGGGAATTCCATAATCAACATCCTCAAGGTTTAAGTATAAAACAGGTACATCAAAGTAACTTGCTTCTAACCCTATTGTTGTACCTGCATGTATTACGGCTTTTGATGAAGAAATGACCTCACACTTTTGCAAATGCTGCTCCCCATTTAATAAAACAGAATCATCACGAATATACTCATCAAAAATAATATTATTTCTTTCTTTTAAGGCTCCATAAACTTCCCAGTTTTCAAGCATCGGGTATGATCTGACCATCAGTTTCCATTCAGGAGCCATTTCATAAAGTTTTTCAGCAACTTTTTCAATCATTTTCACTTCCTGCCTGGCCACTTTGGGATACCCGAATGAACATGGAAAATATATATATTCAAAATGATATCCATTCATGCCTTTCGGAGGACTTTTTAAATACTCATGAATATAGTGAAACTGACTTGCGCCAATGATAGAAATGTTTTGATAAGGAACTCCATGCAGAGAGTTTAAGTCTTTTGCTATTTCCTTATTCCAGGTTACGTATTTTATATACTTTTTGGAAAATTTATGAAATTTTGGCACGTGATCCCAACTGTAAACATATGAAAACAATGGCTTTTGTTCTTTTATTATCCTGGCTATCAACCCTTCAAATACTATATCCGTAAAGGAGATGAAAACATCAAGATCTTCAATTTTATGTATCCCCGTTTTTTTTAAAATTATATATTTATCAAATGGAAAAATATCTGGTAAAATATATTTCACATTAAATTTCAGCAAGGACAAAGCTATCTTAAACCATGAACTTTTTGATTTTCTCAACCTCCTCTTTACATAATCGCTATAATTTTTTCGTGTTTTCGGCAGATTACCAAAATAAAAATATAATTGTTGCAAAACCTTATTATAAACCTTTCCACCAAGCCCCAATTCAGGAGGTTTAATAATACGGAATTCACTATGAATATGCCCCAATATTTTGGCATCCTCTTCACTCCCAAACAAAACAACATCCTCGCGTCTCGATAATTCTTCGATGAACAATCTAATGTCACTTCGCTGGCTAACATGATTGAGAACGACTCCTATTTTCCTTTTGGATTTCAAATCAGATATCTTAACAAATTAAGCTTTTTAAGCAAAATGAAATCCATTACTGCCACCCCTGCCAACACCAAAAACATTACCCAAACCAGGTGCTGATTTGGTATTGCGGTAATAAATAGCCAGGACGAAAGGAAAATTACGATCACCGTCAAAACAAATCCCAGGATGGAATTGGAAAAAACATCTCTGATTCGGATATCAAAATATTGATTGAGCAGTGCCAGAAAATATAAGGCTCCCAGGGAAAACTGAACTAAAGTACCAATAATCACTCCTCCAACGGTTTTGAAAACGAGGGTAATAATAACACTTAAAACAACATTTAAAGAAGTGAAAAAATATTCTGCACGTTTCACCGGATAGGTTATACCTGTCAATAATAACACTCTATTGGGAATACTGATCAACAGCCTGGGAATTAAGGCAAATAAAGCCACCTTGCCCCAAAATACGAAGGATTCATATTGATAGGCATCACCCAGCCAAAACCGAAACAGGTCCTCCAAAAAATACACCGCAAAGAAAGTCAGTGGCAGGAAGATTATTATGGGAATTTGAATGAAAGAAACAACCGTCTTCTTAAAAACAGCTTTGTTCTCTTTATTTAGTTTTATCAAAACAGGTTGAAGGGCTGTAAACAGACTATTGGTCAGGGATTTAAAAATAAAAAACGGCTTTGTCAAAATCACATAAATCGCCACAAACCGGATATCCAAAAAGAGGGAAATGATCAATTTGTCTGCATTTTGAGACAAAGTAGAAATGATTGAGATCAGGAAAACATCAACCGCATATTTAAACGTAGTTGACTGCCGTAAATCTTTTATGGATAATAACCGGAATCCTAACGAAGGAATACCTGTGGTTCGTTTAATTAGTATCCAGTCTGCCGCAAAAAAGAGTAATTCCGTTGCCAGCACAAACCCGGCATAATGCACCAACCCAAATTTATCATTCACCACCATAAAAGCGAGCAAAAGCAAAAATAAGGTCTTGACAAAAAGCAGCATATTTCGTTGCCAGAATTTTTCGAAGGCATGTAAAAGATTCGTGGTAATGATTTCGAAAAATACAATGGCGCCAAATCCTGTGGCCAATAAAAACACAGCAAGACTTTCCTGAAAAGAGAGTTCAGAAATAGTAAACAAATGTCGATGAAAAACGGCGATAAGCAGCAGGATGAGGACCAGCGCTCCGGTTGCATAAACAATTAGATTAATGGCGACATTTACCGCTTCCTGGAATTTCTCTTTATTATTATCCGCACGATACTCTCCCCCAAACCTCAAAATGGTTTTACCTGCCCCCAGTTCCAGAAATGAAAATGAAGCCAATAAACCAAAGGCAAGTGTAAATACTCCATAACCAACTTCCCCAAAACCCTTCAACAACCACGGAATGGTAATAATGGAAACCAACATCCTTATAACCAGCAAAGCATAATTACTGTAGGTGTTGATTTTCAACCTTGTTAATGATTGTCTATCCATTCCGGTTATTCGTTCGGATTCCAGTTGGCAGCAAGTGATTCCGCCTTCAACCAATCCTCATTGGTATCTATGTTAACATACGATGATTCCGGTGACAAAATATAAGCAATTGTTTTGCCGTATAGCGATTGCTGAGACTTTAAAACTGATGTTTTGGTAAGATAAATGCTGCCATCTCTATGGAAAACCTGCGGCAGTTCCTGCCTTCGGGAAATAATTTCCCGATCTCCGGTAGCAATTTGCAAAAAACCTGAATCATCGATCTTGAAGGTCCAGTGAGGATTAAACTGATGAGGTACTTCCTTGACGGAAACCAGAGAGTCTCCACCCTCATCAGCAAATTTTTGAACAGCCTCATTAATAAAACTTGCTCTTCTGAAAGGAGTAGTTACCTGCAACAAACAAACAGCATCAAAAAATTCCCCCATGCTCTCATAATACTCCAGAGCATGTAAAACAACCGGCAAGGTAGGTGTCGCATCTTGTGCCAGGTGTTCCGGCCGGATAAAAGGAACCTCAATGCCTAATTTTTTTCCAAGCGCAATTATCTCCTGATCATCGCTGCTCAAAACAACCTTATCCAGTAGTTTTGCCCCTAAGGCAGCTTCTGCGGTATAGGCCAATAAAGGTTTCCCTGCAAGATTTTTGATATTTTTCCCGGGGATTCCTTTGCTTCCTCCTCTGGCTGGTATAACGGCCAAAATCCGCATCAATAAGTTATTGTTTTATGGAAAGTCAGATCGACTGTTGCCAAGACATCGGCAATTCTTGATCCGGAATGGCCGTCACCATACAGGTGTTCGCCCGTTGAACCATTGAGTTGTCCTTGTTGTTTAATGGCTCCTTTGATCTCTTCGGAATTGTATTCAGGTACATCCAGCACGTTCTTGCCTCTGTCGCGTCCATTTTGTCTGGAACCAATATTCACCACCGGCACTCCAAGAAAAGCACATTCCCGAATACCCACACTGGAATTACCAATAAGACATTTTGAATTTTTCAACAATCTCAAGAAATCATCCGGCTCCATATTTTTAAAAAACCGGATATTGGTCGGAGACTGTATCTCCCTGAATGCCCTTATTCCGGAAGAAGTTCCGTCTGAACCGGCATCCACATTGGGCCAGAACCAAAAAGTAGGCCAATCGAGTTCTTTCACGGCTATTAAAGTCTGTTCTACATGCTTGCGGGCCTGATGATATTCCGTGGTGACCGGATGTTGCATTACGACAATGTATCCACTCTTCCAGTCAACATTACTCCCAACTCCTCCATATTTTTCCACAGGATCAAAATCAAGTGTCGGATTGTCTTCGATTTGTCTGGCAATATCTATTGAAGGACAACCGGTATTAAAAACCTTGGAAGGGTCCTCCCCCAGCCTGATCACCCGTTCTCTGGCCCCTTCACTGGCAACCAGGTGGATATCAGCAAGTTTGGTGTTGGCATGTCTGACCTTTTCATCAATATTGCCGGTTACCTCACCTCCCTGAATATGTATTAATGGGATATTTTGATAGGCTGCGGCAATAGATGTGGCAATGGTTTCAAAACGGTCAGCGATGGTAACAACGGCATCTGGCTCCAGCATGTAAAAAACATTAGCCAGCTCCATTACCCCAATACCTGTGGTTTTAGCCATCGTTGTAGGGTTCTCACCTTCCAGCACCATAAAAACCTTTTCATTGATCTTAAAACCATCTGCTTCAATATAATCAACTGCAGTGCCATATCTGCCCAATAAAGCCGAACCTGCCACTACCAACTGTAATTCCAGGTCAGGGTGTTCCTTAATCGCTTGTAAGGCTGTTTTTATTCGACTGTAAGAAGGTCTTGCAGTTACAACAACACAAATTTTCCGCTTCATCAATCAATCAGGTCTTTTTCCGTTAAAAAGCTCCAGGCCTCTAACGGTTTATTCAATTTTTTTCCGATAACATCTTTATAGTTCCCGGCAAGGATTCCATGGCCTTTAGGCTTTTTAGCTTCCAGATCATCAAACGAAATAACATGGCCTTCCGGCAAATCTTTGTTTACGGCGAGACTCTTTTCGAAGATATTTTTCAACTCACTAAAAGCTTTATTATCCTCTTTATCAATCAGATGAGTAAGGCTGACATTAATGTTTTTAACCGCCTCCACTAAAAAAGAAATCTCTTTCATGTTCAGAGAAGATCTTGCATCCGGACCAAACATCTTGCGATCAAAAACCGCATGGAATTCTAAAATTTCAGCCCCCAGAGTCACTGCCGCAATTCCAACTTCCACACGAGCAGAATGATCTGAAAAACCAACTTTCACCCCATACCGCTGTTTCAGGGCCTGAATCACATTCAATCCGTAATTTTCCGGGTTGGTAGGATACGCAGTGGTACATTGAAGAATGGAAAATGAGACACCCTTTTCTTTCAAAAACCGGACTGATTCATCCAATTCGGAAAAGGAACTCATGCCGGAAGATAAAATCAGGGGTTTTCCCGTTCTGGCAATTTTCTCTAAAAGCAGAAAATTATTAACCTCTCCAGAACCTATTTTATATTGAGTTACTCCGACCTCCTCCAGCAAATCTACAGCTGCATTGCTAAAAGGCGAACTCAGGAAATCCAGGCCAACCTCATCACAATGTGATTTGATTTCCTTCCATTGGGATAAAGTAAACTCCATTCTTTTCCAATAGTCAAACCGGGTATCATCTTCATAAGAAAACTTTACTCTGAAGGGCTCTTGAAGGCTGCTTTCTGCATGAGCAATATGGGTTTGAAACTTTATTGCATTGACTCCCGTCTCAGCCAACGCATCAATATAGGAATGAAGAATACCTAAACTACCTTCATGTGCCTGACCGATCTCTGCGATTAAATATGTCATACCGCTCTAGTCAATTTATACTCAAAAGAATTAATCCTCGTAATACCCGTAACCGTAACCATAGCCGTAACCATAGCCGTAACCGTAACCATAGTTGCTCTTCTTATTCAATCCGTTCATCACTATCCCAGGATTGGTCAATTTCTTCTGTTGGTAAATATCCTCGATAACCTTCATCAATCCTTTTTTGGTATGTCCGATTCGAACAACAAATAAGCTTATATCAACAAACCTGTTCACCAACAATGCATCCGTAACCAGCCCAACAGGTGGTGTGTCGAGGAAAATAACATCGAACTGGGTCTTGAGATAATCAATCAGTTCATCTAACCTGTCCTGCATCAATAATTCCGCAGGGTTCGGAGGTATAGGTCCAGCATTGATAAAATAGAAGTTTTCATGAAGATCGGTAGTATTGATGATCTCCTCTTTTTCAGCAGCACCTACGAGATAACTGGTCAATCCTTTCCCCATGTTCTGCTGATTGATATAAGTAGACAATTTAGGTTTCCTGAGATCCATCCCTATCGCAATCGTTTTTTTACCTGAAATGGCCATGCTCATCGCAGTGTTGAGTGTAATGAAGGTCTTTCCATCTCCACCTGATCCCGAAGTTACCAAAATGCACTTTTTCTCCTTGTCTGCGGCAAGAAAATGTAAATTGGTTCTTAAGAGCCGGAACATCTCAGCAATTGCTGACCTCGAAGTAGTGTTGACCACAATACTCTTACCACTTTTACTTTGGGAAATTCCTCCGAGGATCGGTGTGGAGGTTTCTCCTTTGATATCATCTTCCATCTCAATGGTATCATTCAGCAAAACTTTGAGGAATAATAGCACTGCCGGCAAACCTAACCCAAATAAAAATCCTGCTGCATAAACCAGGGTATTCCGAGGTTCAATGGGACTCTTGGGTAATCTGGCTGCATCGATCAACCTGGAATTCACAGTGGCAATGGCCAGAGAAAGGGCTGTCTCTTCTCTTTTTTCCAGGAGGTAAACGTAAAGGTTTTCCTTGATCCGTTGCTGGCGGGTAATCTCCAGAAGTTCCCTTTGTTTTCGAGGTATAGTATTTAACCTTCTCTGGTTGAAATTGATCTTATCCTCAATACTTTTCCTCGAAGTTTCCACTCCCTGGTTCAATCTGACAAGGGCAGCAGATATTATCTCTTCCAGGGAAGCAATTTCCGCTTCGATCTCTTTAAGCGCGGGGTTCTCAAGACCTGCTGATCTCAACAATCGATTCCTCTTGAGCACAGCCTCATTATAGGAAGAAATATGTGTGCTGATGATAGGGTCTTCAACTGTAAGGTTAGCCGGCAATAACTTGAATGCTCCACGATTGTTTTTGAAATAGTCATCAATGAAATTGAGTACATCCTCCTCTACCTCGATTTCCGTTAATTTGCTCTCCAGATCATTCAGCTCTTCGATGTAATCCACAACTTCCGTCATATCAGCATCAATGACATTGTTGTTTCTTCGGTAATCCTCAACATCCTGCTCTACATCTTCCAGTTCATCCCTGATTAGAATTAACCTGTCTTCAATGAATTTTAAAGTATTGGAAGCGACTTCATTTTTATCCTCAAGGGCTGCTCCATTGTACACTTTAACCAAAGTGTTTACAACATCTTTGGCCCTTTCAGGAACCACATCCTTCAAAGTTATACTCAAAACACTACTCCATTCCTGAGCCTCATCGATTTTTATCCTGGAAGAATAAGAAGCTGCCACATCTTCTCGTTTACGGAAGGAAACTTTAAGCGGTACATTAAATTTATACCTGGCATTTCTTTTAATTATTAAGGTATCCTTTTCAATAACCAACGGAATATCATAAGCATAAATGCTGGAACTATCATTCACGGTCATTTCAAACTGTTTCCGGTCAATGGGTTTGATCACCAGACTTCCGGAAACCTTTGGAGTTCCTTTTCTGATAACCTGAACCGGAACTTTTTTGTAGCCCTCGGAATCTTTTACTCTTCCCAAATGGATGAAATTCACTTCCAGACCGAGTTCGTCAACTACTTCCTCCATTAAGGTTCTCGACTTAAGAATATGGATCTCATTGAGTACATTTTTAGGACTCTGATTGATTCCCAGTCCCTGAAAAAGAGACTCCTGGGTAACTCCGCTATTTCCACTTTCATCTTTTATCAGTATGGTAGCTCTGGCTGAATAGACTGGTTTAGCATACCTAAGATATAACCAAGCCCCGGAAATACCCAGGATCAGTCCTATCAGATACCAATACCAATATTGAAGTATATACCTGAAGAAAAATTGTCTTAAGTCAACAGGCCGTTCCTCCTCAATTACAAATTCTGGTTTTCCTGGCATTAAATTTTCTTTTGATTGGTTAGTATGTTATTACCTGGTAACGGAAACGATCAAAGTAGCAAAACTCACTATGACGGTCGCCCAGGGAGCCAGTTTATTAAACTGGGTATTGATGGTCGCTGCTTTTTCCTCAATAGGTTCAACATACACGACATCATTTTGCTGGAGGTAAAAATAAGGAGAACTGAAAACATTAGTATCATGAAGATCCAACCGTCCATAAAAACGTTTGCCCTCAAGCTCACGAATCACCAATATATTACTGCGATTACCATAAGGAGTAAGATCTCCAACCTGGCTCAGGGCTTCGAGTATGGTGACTTGTTCTTCCTGCAAAATAATCGTTCCCGGAGTTTTTACTTCTCCCAATACACTGATTTTAAAATTGATTATCCTCACATTTACGCTGGCATCATTTAAGTATCCCTGCAATTGTTCGATCAAGGTATCTCTTACCTGCTTGGTGGTAAGTCCTTCTACTTTGACGGCCCCCAACACGGGAAAGTCAATTTCTCCATTGCTGTTCACCAAATACCCAACAATCATATTCTGATTACTGCTCCTGGCATTTTGCTCTGCACTAACATTAAAAGGTTCCGCAGCTTCTTCGTCCCAACTTTGAACGCTGATCTGCAAAACATCGTCAGTCCTTACAATTAACTCCGGCACACTGAAACTTTCTCCGCTTTTTACTTCAAAAGCATCTCCTTCATTAAAATTCACAAGTCTTTCATAAGGTACACATGAGGAAAATCCCAGAAGCAGCACCAATGCCAAAAATTGATATCTTAAACCCATGTAATGTTTTTTTGCATTAAATAATTTGTGAGCATCACTTCCCAAAATTTCTCCATAGCAACAAGTTGGTCACTAACGGAAGTGACAGTTTCCCGAATTCTGCCTTAATGTTCAGCAGTGTATTATCAATCTCCTCCTGGTTTTCCCAGGGTTTTTGAACATCTACATCAGGATCAATTTCAAAGCCCATAATATCTTCACGTTCCCAGGCATCCCTAACATCGGAAGCCTTAGCCTTTAATTCATCATAATCAATATTTAACCTGGCCATAAAGAACATTTCAGGCTTTCCTCCCCGGTTTAATTCCCGAACGATTCCCAATAACCTGATGGAGTCCTTTTCAAAGCAATAAACATCAATTCCGAGCTCTTCTTCCGCTTCTCTTTTGATAAAATTGATCAAATAACTTTGGCGGGTCAAACTGAAATCCTTAAACTCTGATGCTCCCGATACAGAGGGTGCTACTTCGCCTCCATATATACTCACATTTTTCACGTCCCTTAACTGCAAAATCAGAAAATTATCACTTGTAAATACCAAAACCCCAATGCCTATATGATTTGCAAACAAAGATTCTGATAAAGGTCTCAACGCACCTGCCTTGTGAAAAGACTCTCTCAAAGACTTACTCCATCCTTTGAGCTTGAGATCCATACTGTAATTGGTGCCTAAATATTCAAAATAAGTAGCTTTTGATATAAATATTTCTAACCCGTCTTCTACTATTTTAACCTTATTAAGCCTGGTAGTACTTGAGTTATACAGCACTTTACCTCCTTTATTTTCTTTGCGAAAACTTTCTAATGCTTTTGCCTTGGTTTTTAGTGTCGAGGGATATTCATAAACAGCAGATTCCTCGTCAAGAATTATTCTTACATCCTCATATCCCACCTTTGTGAAATCATAATCCTCCAACACCTGTACCTGTGGAATTCTATCCATCCCTGAAAACCCTATTTCATCTTCAAGCAATTTTTCATTCGAATAAAATGCTAGTAGTTCAGGCCCTGAAAGAGGTGTCAAACTAGGAACATCAGCATTCTCCTCTACTGGCAGTTCATTTTCAATTTCAGCGCAAAAATCAATTACGGATTTGATTAATTTATTTCTTTCCAGTAAAAATTGATCATTTGTAATAACCCCATTCGATTTATCATCTGCAATTTGTTTAAAACCGGACTTTATTAATAGCAGTTTACCTGAATCCAGTTTTGGCAAATTGGTTTTCATTGAATTGAGAAGTTCAATAGCCTTTTGAATTTTATTGTTTCCAATTTCAATCCTTACCTGACTTAGAAGTTCTTTAAGATTCATCTTCGTTCATTTTAATATTACCTCAAAAACGGATGTTTCACCAATGGATGTTTCGCCATAGGGTGATAATCGCCTTTTAATCCAACCGGCTCAGTATTCCGAATTTCATGTACAATTTTTATGGCCCTTTGAGACTCTTTTATGGAAAAGCCATTACCGTTTAAAATCTCTTCATAACTTCTCGTATGCAGATCCGTGAACCCTCCGCTGAATTCGATTTCTTCTCCGTCCAGAGTTATTGATCGGTAGGTTCTTGCTCCATTGCTTTTTATTTCATCCGGAATAATATCATAATTAATACTCAAAAACCACCTCACCCTCGCTTTTTCAAATTCCAAATAACCTGCTGCTCTATCGTGGGTATGAATATGAACAACATTGTTGCTAACTTCTCCAAATACCCACTGCAGCATATCGAAAAAGTGGACACCAATATTGGTTGCAATTCCTCCTGATTTTTTTTCATCCCCTTTCCAGCTGGTATAATACCAGTTCCCGCGAGAGGTGAGATATGTCAGGTCAAAATCAAACACCTTTTCAGAAGGGCTGCTATCCACCAGGTTTTTTAGTGCAATAATTGCAGGGTGTAGCCGCAATTGCAAAATATTAAAAATTTTTCCGCCAGTCTCGGCTTCAATTTCTTCCAAAGGCTCAATATTCCATGGATTGAGCACAATCGGTTTTTCACAAATCACATCAGCTCCGTTTCTCAATCCAAAACGGATGTGTGCATCATGGAGATAATTCGGAGAACAAACGCTTACATAATCAATTTTGCTACCTTCTCTTTTTACCTTTTCCAAATGCCTGTCAAACCTTTCAAATTCTGTAAAAAAATCGGCATTGGGAAAATAACTGTCAATAATTCCAACAGAATCAAAAGGATCAAAAGCGGCGACAAGGTGGTTGTTTGTATCCTTTATTGCTCGCATGTGTCTCGGTGCGACATAACCTGCAGCTCCTATCAGTGCAAAATTATTCATACTTTTTTCTAAAACTAATTCTTAAGAATGTGGATCAAATTCACTTCGGGGCAAGGCTTCGCCGACGATAAGTCGCAAATGGACTTAATCTCCTAGATTGTTTATTTAAAAAGTTATTATCCAATACGCACCCCGAAATATTACCGGGCTCCTATTGTTTTTCTTAATAGTTTTTGATCAACCTGCATTTCCAGGCCCATGCCCAGACTATTGAGTTCGACCAAAAACCGTTCTTTACCTTCACGTTTTATCAACCTTCCTTTGATTCCAGTAAGGTTACCTCCTATGATCTCAACCTTGTCGCCTTTATTTAAACTTAAGGATTCTACTGTAACCTCCACACCTTCGCCAACTACCCTTTTGACAAGGTCGATTTCTTTTTGTGGAATGGAGATTAGGTTACGGGAAAAGCGAACAAACCTCAATACGTCCGGCGTTTCCAAAACTCTGACATAGTCCTTTTTTGTGATTTGCACAAAGAGGTAACAATTAAAAAGTGGGATGGCCACCTGTTTTGATTTCCTCGTATAATAACGGGTAAGGTGTAAAATGGGTAAGTAGGTTGTTATACCTTGTTTGTCAAGCCTGGCCTTGACCGTTTTTTCTCTTTTGTATGGTGTATATATGGCAAACCAACGAGCTTCATGCTCATCAAGGTGATTCTCAATTTTCTCGTTTTTAGCTGCCATCTCAAAAAACGACCGGATCCATAATTTTGGTATTCCGACCAGTATTATTTCTTCTGTTAATTAAAGCCTCCAGTAGGTAATAGATTCCCCCATGGATTTGTCATAAATACTCTTGATATCCAACAAAATAGGTTCGTCTTTCATAATGTTCTTGAAAAATGATGCGTCGAGATCTTTGTAATCAGAATGATTAACCGCAACGACCACTGCATCATAACCTTTTCCAATCTCATCACTTAATTGCAGACCATACTCATTGGACACTTCTTCTTTAGATGCATAAGGGTCCAGAATTTTCACCTGTATGGAATAATCCTGGATCTCTTTGATCAGATCTGCCACTTTAGAGTTGCGAATATCCGAAACATTTTCTTTAAAGGTAATTCCCATGACCAATACTTTACAATCATTAGGGTTTTTACCCTTCTGGATCAACATTTGAGTGAGGCGTTTGGCGAGGAAGGCAGGCATTTCATCATTCAACTTCCTTCCGCTCGTAATAATTTGCGGGGTATAACCGATCTGATTCGACTTATAGAGCAAATAATATGGATCAACTCCAATACAATGACCTCCTACTAATCCAGGGGTAAATTTAAGAAAGTTCCATTTAGTTCCGGCAGCTTTGAGCACATCCTGGGTGTCAATTTTTAGTTTATCGAAAATAATTGACAATTCGTTCATGAATGCTATATTGAGATCCCTCTGTGCATTTTCAATTACTTTGGCTGCCTCAGCAACTTTTAACGAACCTGCCTTAAAAATCCCGGCCAGGATAATATCTCCATACACCTTTGAAATAGTGTCCAGGGCTTCCTCATCAATTCCTGATACTATTTTAAGTATCTTCTCAACGGTGTGCTCCTTATCCCCGGCATTAATTCGTTCTGGCGAATATCCTACCTTAAAGTCTTTTATCACTTCCAAACCAGAGCAGGATTCTAATAAAGGAATACAGTCCTCCTCTGTACAACCCGGGTAAACGGTCGATTCATAAACAACATAATCCCCGGGCTTAAGTATATTCCCCACCGTCTTAGTGGCCGACAAAAGCGGGTTTAAATCCGGAGTATTATATTCATCTATCGGAGTCGGGACAGCAACAATATGAAAATGTGCGTCTCTAAGCGCTTCAGGGTCAGAAGTAAACAACATATCGACACCTTCAAAAGCTTCCGGTTCGAGCTCATTGGAAGGGTCAATACCATTTTTCATCATTTCAATACGGGACTCATTGATATCAAAACCAATAACACTAAATTTCTTAGCGAATTCAAGTCCCAGGGGTAATCCAACATAGCCTAAACCGATGATGGAAATTTTATATTCTTTATCCTTTAGTTTTTGAAACATAGTTTAATCTTTTTCAACTTTATTTCCATTTAGTCTGTATCGATCACCGCTTTCCGGGCAAAAGGCTATCCCTTTTTTATCAAACTCCAAACGATGACCAAATTCACTCATCCACCCTGTCTGCCTGGCAGGGTTGCCAACTATAAGAGCATATTCGGCTACATCTTTGGTTACTACTGCTCCGGCTCCAATAAAGGCAAAATCGCCAATTTCAACACCACAGATTATAGTGGCATTTGCCCCTACGGTAACTCCCCTTCCCAGTATAGTTGTCTGGTACTGTCCTTTCCTGTTTACAGCACTTCTTGGGTTGATCACATTGGTAAAAACCATAGAAGGCCCCAGAAAAACATCATCTCCACATATCACTCCAGCATAAATGGATACATTATTCTGAACTTTCACATTTTTTCCTAAAACAACTTCGGACGCAACAAAAACATTTTGACCTAAATTACAAGCTTCCCCCACCTTTGCTCCTGCCATAATATGACTGAAATGCCAGATCCTGGTTCCGACACCTATTTCCGCTCCATCATCAACAATTGAAGAAGGATGGCAAAAGTAGTTTTTTTCAGCCATTACTTTCAATTTTATTGCGTCATCGAAATTGCCTATTCAAAAAAAGACAACACTGCCTTTGTAATGAATGCCAGTATTTCTTCATTCATCTCTGTATGAACAGGCAATGAAAGCACCTCTTTACAAAGTGAGTCCGTAACTTCCAGAAAATCAATGCCCCCCGAAAATTCTCCCTGATAAGCCTCCTGTTCGTAAAGTGGCACCGGGTAATAGATCATACTTGGCACACCTTTGTCTCTCAAATATTCCTGCAATTCACCTCTTTTACCATTTTTCACTAAAAGCGTGTATTGATGGAAAACATGAGAAGAATTTTTCTCTCTTGCCGGAATTACCAGATGTTCGTTACCTTCAAATGCATTGTCATAATAATTGGCGGCCTGCTGCCTTGCCCCGGCATATTCATCCAGATGAGATAGTTTTATATCTAATATGGCGGCCTGAATAGAATCCAGCCTTGAATTAACACCGATGATATCATGATAATACCTTCTGACCTGACCATGATTAGCTACCATTCTCAACTTAGCGGCCAGTTCGTCATCATTGGTACAAATCGCTCCTCCATCACCATAGGCTCCTAAATTCTTGGAAGGATAAAACGAGGTACATCCAATGTGACCGATCGTTCCTGTTTTTTTAACTGCCCCATCTGAGAAAGAATAATCCGCTCCAATAGCCTGAGCGTTATCCTCCACTACATAAAGGTTGTGTTTTTTGGCTACGGCCATAATGGGCTCCATATCACAACTTTGCCCAAAAAGATGGACAGGTACTATGGCTTTGGTTTTAGGAGTGATAGCAGCCTCCACTATTTCTGCAGTCACATTAAAAGTCTGTGGATCGACATCGACCATTTTAGGAATCAACCTCAACAAAGCGATCACCTCAGCAGTCGCTACATAGGTAAAAGCCGGAACGATCACTTCATCACCAGGCTCCAGACCAAGAGCCATTAAAGCAATTTGCAAGGCATCTGTACCATTAGCACAGGGGATTACATGTTTGGCTCCCAGGTATTGTTCAAGATTCGCCTGAAAAGACTTTACTGCCGGACCATTGATAAAGGCTCCGGATTCGATAACCTCCAGAACTGCCTTGTTGACTTCAGGTTTTATTTTTTGATACTGGCCTCTTACGTCGACCATTTGAATATTATCCATGTAATAAATTATTCTTTTAATTGAGTTTAATTATTATTCGAAATCAAGCCATTTCATACTTTTCAATAGCTTTTTGAGCAATGGTATTACCTATTGACAACGAAGCTGTTGCCGCTGGTGAAGGAGCATTACACAAATGAATGGCACCCTGGGTTTCAAAAATCCTGAAATCATCAATAAGATTGCCGGCTTTATCACAAGCCATGGCTCTTACTCCTGCATTGCCTCTTTCCAGATCATCATAACCCACTTCAGGAATCAGGTGCTGTAAAGCCTTCACAAAGGCATTCTTTGAAAAGGATCTGTACAATTCTCCAAGACCAAACTTCCAGTTTTCCTTAACGATTTTATGGAACCCTTTGAAGGTCAACACCTCCCACAATTCTGCATAGTTAATATCCCAACGACTGTATCCCTCCCGTTTGAACGCAAGCACTGCGCTTGGTCCGGCTTCAATGCCCCCTTCAATCATCCGGGTATAATGAACACCAAGAAATGGAAAAGCGGGATTGGGAACTGGGTAAATCAAATTATTGACCAGATGTTGTTTCTCTTTTTTCAGGTCATAATATTCTCCCCGGAAAGGGATGATCTTCAAACCCGTATCGATCCCACTCATAGTGGCGAGCTTGTCGGAATAAAGACCTGCACAACTAATGATTAGATTGGCTGAAAAATCTCCTTTGGAGGTTTGAACAATTTGAAGTCCGGGTTGGTGAACTAATCCTTGTACTTTTGTATAAAAATGAGCGACACCTCCATTGGCAGTAAATAATTCAAGGTATTTTTCTGCTACCTGTTTGTAATTTACAATGCCGGCCTGGGGCACCCAAACGGCTTCAACGGCTGCTACATGAGGTTCGATCTCCTTCGTTTCGGAAGCTGTGATCTTTCGAACACCTTTTAAACCATTTTTTAAGCCTCGGTTTAATACTTTATCGAGAAAAGGTCTTTCACTTTCCTGAGTGGCCACGATCACCTTCCCGCAAATTTCGTGGTCTATTTCATGCTTTTCACAGAAGTCTAAAAGCATATCATAGCCTTTACGGCAGTTTAGCGCTTTTTCACTTCCGGGCACATAATAAATACCGGAATGAATAACACCGCTGTTATGTCCACTTTGATGAAGAGAAGGGCCGGATTCTTTTTCAAGGATACCAACACGGAGATCAGGACGCTGTTGGTTAATTTGGCAGGCTGTAGATAATCCAACAATGCCCGCACCTATTACCAGGATATCAAAACTATTGTCCATTCTCTCAAATTAGATTATGGCACAAAGGTACGTTTTTATCTTGTTAAGGATAAAAAAAATAAAGGATAATTAACCCTATATAAAGATTAGAAGATTAATAGTGCAAAAGACTGACTATCAATATATAAGAAAGGTATTTTAATAACTACTCCCGCTGTCGTCAAACATTTTTATGGAAACCTCAGGATAAGTGGCTTGAAGGTCTTCCACCAGTCCTTTCATATACGCCCAGTCACCATCATAATTCATGATAAAGGGAGAAATAAAATCTGCCTGTATAACATTACTTATTTCAATTCCGGGATCCGAATTGCTAATGGTAAAAAAACCGTAGTATCCATGCTCCAATGAAGGATTCATTCCGTAGAATCTTATTTGTTCCAAAATGGATTCGACATCCGGCTGATGAATTACATCATTATAGGCGACGTAACCCCAAAGGGTGTTTTCAGGAACCCTAAATATCTCCTTGTGGAGTAAGATGACTCCTTCTTCAGTTTCTAGCTCAAGCAAATATCGATTATCCTCGATGACAAGAGTCCCGTTATTTTTAACGGTGTTTCTCAAATTAAAATGAAAAAGATAGAACCCGGTTGCAAGTTCTCCTGCGGAAATATCTGCGGTGGAAGGCGCAATACCCGGTATACAATCCTCGGGAATTACTACTTCATTCAATAAAACGGTTAAACGATTGCCGACATGAGAATAATCATAATCAATAGTACCATTCAGGCACTCCCCGTCTTCAATAGTTCTGATTTTAAATTGAGTGGTTCTGTAATCCGGTGCAAGATTTTCGGCGATATCCAAATAAAACTCCTTTTTTATATTGGAAACAATGATCGGATCCCCCAATTTATCATCTTTACAGGAAGTGCAAACCCCCAGGATATACAACGCCCCCGTGACCAACATCATTTTTTTGAATTCACGCATGTACCTCACCGTAATTTTACCGGGTTCATAAATAAAACAAGAAAAAGCAAGATATTCTTTAATCAACAAATTGCGCCACAAAAAAGGCAAGAAAACAAGCTTTTATAGATGAAACGCCTTCCTGCTAAAAACGCTGCCATTCCATTTATGTTTTTCATTTTTTTTATAGAAATATCTCACTAGTATAAAATGGTTCCGGAATTTCTTTTGGGATTAAAGAAATTCTTAGCTGCAATAGATGAGAAATGCCAATCAAAACATATCTTTGCCCTCTATGGAATTTAAGAACATTAGAAATTTTTGCGTTATTGCGCATATTGATCACGGGAAGAGTACCCTTTCAGACCGTTTGCTGGAATATACCCAAACTATTTCTGAAAGAGACATGAAGGACCAGGCGCTTGATGACATGGACCTCGAAAGAGAACGCGGAATTACTATAAAAAGTCACGCCATCCAATTGTATTATAATCATTCCGATGGCGAACAATATACTTTTAATCTAATCGATACCCCTGGTCACGTTGATTTTTCCTATGAAGTATCCAGATCCATTGCTGCCTGTGAAGGAGCGCTATTACTGGTAGATGCTTCACAGGGCATACAAGCTCAAACGATTTCAAATCTTTATCTAGCCATTGAGCACGACCTGGAAATCATCCCCATACTCAATAAGGTGGATATGGAAAGTGCCATGATAGATGAAGTATCAGAGCAAATAATTGACCTTATCGGTTGTGACATCGATGAGATCATTCATGCAAGTGGTAAAACGGGTTTGGGAGTTAAAGAAATAATGGAAGCCATCGTTGACCGGATCCCTGCTCCTGAAGGAGATCCGAAAGCTCCTTTCCAGGCCCTTGTTTTTGATTCTATGTTCAACCCCTATCGCGGTGTAGTTGCTTATTTCAGGGTGCTTAACGGCACCATTAAAAAAGGCCAAAAAATTCGTTTTGTCAACACGGGAAATGAATATGATTCGGATGAAATTGGCGTTTTACGAATGGCTCAGGAGCCCAGGAAGGAATTATCGGTCGGTAATGTGGGTTATGTGATCACCGGAATCAAGATATCAAAGGAAATTAAAGTCGGCGATACAATTACCACTGTTGACAATCCATGCCAGGATGCCATCAAAGGTTTTGAAGATGTAAAACCCATGGTTTTTGCCGGGATTTTCCCTATTGACAATGATGATTTTGAAGATTTGAGGGAAAGCCTTGAAAAATTGCAGCTGAACGACGCCTCCCTGGTTTTTGAACCCGAAACTTCTACTGCACTTGGCTTTGGATTTCGTTGTGGATTCCTCGGAATGCTTCATTTGGAAATCATCCAGGAGCGACTTTCAAGGGAGTTTGACCAGGATGTGATTACTACGATTCCTAACGTATCCTATTATGCTTACACGAAAAAGGGTGAAAAAATAACTATTCATACCCCTACGGATTTACCTGAACCAACAATATTGGACAGGGTTGAAGAACCATATATCAGTGCACAAATCATTACAAAACCGGACTATATCGGAAGTATCATGGCTTTGTGTATGGAAAAGCGAGGTACCCTGCTTACACAGCATTATCTAACCCAACACAGGGTGGAATTATCCTTTGAATTGCCTTTGGCGGAAATCGTTTTTGACTTCTATGACAGACTTAAATCCATTTCCCGGGGATATGCATCCTTTGACTACCAGCCCAGTGAATATAAGCCATCGGATCTGGTAAAAATGGATATTCTGCTCAACGGTGAATCAGTAGATGCCTTATCTGCTTTGGTGCATAGAGACAAAGCTGCTTCATTTGGACGTCAGATTTGCAAAAAACTTAAGGAATTGTTGCCTCGTCAACAATTTGTCATCGCTATACAGGCAGCTATTGGAGCCAAAATCATTGCCAGGGAAACTATTTCCGCCATGCGAAAAGACGTAACCGCCAAATGTTATGGTGGTGATATTACCAGAAAAAGAAAATTGCTGGAAAAACAGAAAAAAGGAAAGAAAAAAATGCGGCAAATTGGTAAAGTTCAGGTTCCGCAAAAAGCGTTCCTCGACGTCCTCAAACTTGATTAATGCCTGTTTGATTTCGGGATAAAAAGAGGTGCTCTGTGGGCACCTCAAACAAAAACCTGAAATGTCGTTTATAAGCTTTTTTATTGTTATTCAGTTTAGATATTTTTTTTACCTTTGGCGATGAAAAATCAATCTTCCACTTTCAGGATCTTAAAACAAGTCACCTGTATCGTTTTCTACATCATCGACACGCAAAACCATCACTGTCAACAAGATTATCCAAATCCATTTTATTAACTGACGGATTTAGAAAAGAACATATTTTTATAATATTAATCCATTTAAACAACAAAAATCTGATAGTATGAGATTTAAAAATTTTACACTGATTGCCTTGTTCAGTTTCCTCTTCGCAGCAGGGTTGTCTGCCCAGACGTTCTTCTCCGAAGATTTCGGTAGCGGCATTCCCGACACCTGGGAAAATATCGAAGTAGAAGGAAACGGTATGGCTTCTTCTGTTTGGTTATACACTACAGAAGGCCCTACAGGTCCTACACCATACGATCCGTTGACTTCTACCACTGCTGGCAATGGTTGGGCTATCTTTGATTCTGACCTTAACAATAACCTTGGATCTCCTCAAAACGCATGGTTAATCTCTCCAGAGATCGATGCCACCGACAAGGAAATTGTATGGTTGGTTTTCGAAACATACTACCGTAGTTTCGATGACCGCCCACAGATCCGCGTTGGTTCTGACCTGAACGATCTGGACAGCTGGGAAACGATTGAAGTATTCCCTGGAATCGGTGCAACTGATTATGCTGCTTTCAATCCTGACATTAAGTCCTTCGACCTAACAGAATTTGCTGCAGGCGAGACATTCCGCTTTGCCTTCCAGTTCCTTTCTGATGCAACGACCAATAACGGTGGAGGTACTCAGGGATGGGCATATGCTTGGCAGGTTGATGACGTTTACCTGACAGACGAAAACCCACTTCCTGCAATTGATTTGGCTTTTGCCAATGACTTTTATGCGATCGCACCTAGTGCGGTAACTCCTGCCAGCCAGGTTATTCCTTTTGGATTCATCAATGATATTTCCAATAACGGTTCCGGTACAGTTGAATCATCAACTGTGGATATTAGCATTGCAAACAGCAGTGGCGTAGTATTTACCGATTCACACGATTATGGCAGCCTTGCTCCAAGTGAGCAGTTCATTGATTACATTTTTGATAATGAATTTACCCCTGACGCTGAAGCAGATGACTTCCAGGGAACTTATACACTTACTCCGGATGATGGTGCAGATGGTAATCCTGATGACAATACCATTACTTTCAACTTTTCTGTAAGTGATACGCTCTTTAGTAAGGATCTTGGAGCTACCAGAAGTGTAGCACCTGCTGATGATAACAACTATGCATACTCTTGCGTATACTATGTCCCTAACGGTACTGACATGTACGCTCGTTATGTATCTTTTGGTGTTTCTGATTCTCAGGGAGCATTGGAAGGATTGTCTTGTAACATCTTCCTCTATGAATGGGATGGTGACATCAACGAAGATGGTAACATCAACACTGCTGAGATGACTGGCGGTGGAGCAATTGCTTTCAACAGTTACGAATTCGAAGGAGATGAGCACCTTGAGATCATTACCCTTCCTATCGATTTGGATGCTCAGGCTATTCCTTTGCAAGATGGTAAATACTATGTAATTGCTATCCAGTACATTGCACAGGCTGATGAGAATATGTTTTTATTGGCTTCTGAGGAATTCAACTACTTCGCGATGAACTACCTGACTGATTCATTGAACACCAATGACAATACCTACCCTATCCAGTATGCATCAGCACTGGACGTAGGTAACTCAGGAGAGTACTTCATTCTCGGATTTGGTTTTGATATCGTGCCTTTGGTTCGCATGAGTGTAAGCAGTAACCCTGATTTAACCGCAGTAGAAGAATCTATCCTTCCAGAAGGTAGTGTTGCTGTATTCCCTAATCCGGTGGACAGAGTAGCTAACGTTGAATTCAACCTCAACGAAATGTCTGATAACGTAACAATCGATATTTTCGACCTGACCGGTAAGTTGGTTAGCAGAACGAAACATCAAAATGTTCACAACCAGACTATCAACGTAAATGTTGCAAACTTAGCAGCAGGTAATTACAAAATGAGAGCCCGCACAGACGCAGGTATCAAAACAGTAAATCTGGCTGTACAGAGATAATTTATAAGACTTATTGAATAATAATAAGCAAAAGCCTTCAAGTCTAATTGACTTGAAGGCCTTTTTTTTGTACCTTTAGAATCCATTCAGTTGCAAATCCGATCCCCTCGGATAACACTCCTTTGGCAACGAGAACATTCAATCAGGTTTTTCTAACATTAACACGGTTTTGAAAAATATCCAATGCGATATAACACAATCCATTTAACCAAAAATCTGATATTATGTATTTAAAAAATTGCTTTTTAATCGTTCTGTTTTCCTGCTTATTTGGCATTGGAATGTCAGGTCAAATCTTTTTTAGTGAAGATTTCGATGGTGGCATCCCTGAAAGCTGGACAAACCTGGAGGTCGAAGGTAACGGGCAACCGTCCTCCGTTTGGATGCACACCTACGATGGTCCTGCAGCATGGTGGTCAGGACCTGCACTAGCCTCAACAACTGCTGACAATGGGTGGGTCATTTTTGATTCAGACCTAAATGGTCAAATTGGCAATGCACAAAATGCCTGGCTTATTTCCCCTGAAATTGACGGAACTGATAAGGAATCCGTGTATTTGGTATTCGAAAGCGTTTACCGGCGTTATGATGATCGCCCTCAAATCCGGGTTGGTTTAGATTTGAATGACCTTGAAAACTGGGCCTCCATTGAATTATGGCCGGAAGTAGGCCTCTGGGATTACGTTGGAGAACTGGAACCTGTATTAGAGCATGTTAACCTCACTGAATTTGCCGCTAATCGTGTATTCCGCTTTGCTTTTCAATTTCTGTCTGATGAGACAACTGATAATGGCGGAGGATCGATGGGCTATAATTTTGCCTGGCAATTAGACGATGTTTTTTTATACCGACAGACAGAAAACAATCTTGCTATCGCCAATGATTTCTGGAGTATTTCTCCAAGTGCCATTACTCCAGTAAGCCAGGTTATTCCATTCGGTTTTATTTATAATATTGAGAATTTAGGAACCGGGACGGTAGAATCATCCACTATGGAAGTGAGCATTTCGAATAGTAGCGGCGAAGTTTTTTCAACCTCAGATCAGTATGGCAGTCTGTCCTCTGGGCAACAGTTGGACAATTATATTTTCGAGGAACAATTCATAGCTCAGGGTGATCCGGATGAATATGTGGCCACTTATATCATCACTCCTGATAACGGACCAGATGAACTTTTCTACGACAATACGGCAACCTTCAATTTTAAAACAAGCGATACGCTTTTCAGCAAGGATCTTGAATATACCCGGATTGTTTATCCTGCTGATTATAATAACTATTCTTATGCTTGCATTTATTATGCACCAAATGGATCAGATTGGTATGCCCGATATGTTTCCTTTGGAGTAGGAAATGCATATGCGTTAACTGGAAAGTCCTGCAATATTTTGCTATATGAATGGGAGGGCGACAGTAATCAGGATGGTTTAATCAACCCTTCTGAAATGACCGGCGAAGGGGCCATAGCCACCAATAATTACCAATTCATTGGAGATGAAAGTTACCAGATCATTACGGTTCCAATAGATAATGCAGGGGAAGGTGTTGCTTTGGCTGATGGAAAATATTATGTAATTGCCATACAGTATGCAGCAGAAGCTGATGAAGACATGGCTTTGCTTGCCTCAGAAGAATTCGATTACTCCGGAACTGTTTTCCTGACCGATTCACTCAACAAGATTGATAACAACTTTCCTGTACAGTACCCTTCAGCTTTGGATGTAGATAATACAGGGGAATATTTGATCATAGGTTTTGGAAATGACATTGTGCCTATGATTCGCTTGAGTATTGGTGACAATGGAGACCTTTCGGGACCGGCAATCGTTGGCGTTGGAATTGAAAAAGCCATTCTTCCTGAAGGTGCTGCAAGCGTATATCCTAATCCGGTTGATAAAGTAGCTAACGTTGAAATTAACCTCAACTCAATGTCTGAAAATATAACCATCGATATTTTCAATATGACAGGTAAACTAGTCAGCAGAACAAAATATCAAAATGTTCAAAATCAAACAGTCAAGGTAGTCGTTGCAAACTTACCTGCAGGTAACTACAAGATGAAAATTCAGACTGACACAGGAGTCAAAACAACAGACATCACTATTCAGAGATAATGATTGAACTGATTTATCAAAAAAATCAGGCCCTGTGATGAATTCATCACAGGGCCTTTATTTTTTTCTCAACCAGTAACCTGTAACAAGCTTACAGGCAACCGGCATTATTTAACAACCAATATCCGCCAGAGCTTCCTTAATCTTTTTGATCCTGGCAGTTCCATCAGCCAGTTTCTTACGTTCCAGTTCGACAACCTTTTCCGGAGCATTGTTCACGAATTTTTCGTTACCCAGCTTTTTCTCAACGGTTCTAACGAATCCTTCCTGATATTCAAGCTCCTTGGTCAAACGCTCGCATTCCTCCTCTTTATTGATCTCCTGATTGAGTTCTACGAAGAACTTATGAGTCTTCACCAGGAAGGAAACACTATTATCAATACTCTCATCTGTCATATCAAGACTTTCCAGGAAGGCCATTTTCATGACCATGGATTTCATGCCTTCAGATTTCAGCAGTTCAGCGAGATCTTCAGAGGTTTGTCCATGGACTTTCAGTGGTTCTTTTTGTTTGATACCATTATTATTCCTGACATCTCTGACACCAGAAACGATCGCTTTGGCCAATTCAATTTCATCGATGAAGTGGTCGTTATACTCTCCTGCTTCCGGCCAATGGCTTACGATACAATCATCACCCGGTTTTCTGTCACGCAAATTGTGCCAAATCTCTTCTGTAACGAAGGGCATAAAAGGATGCAAAAGCACCATCATCTTTTCGAACATAGCAATTGATCTGTCATAAGTCTCCCTGTCAATAGGAGCCTGGTAAGCCGGCTTAATCATTTCCAGGTACCAGGAACAGAAATCAAACCAGATGAACTTATAGAGTTCCATGATTGCATCTGACAAACGATATTCATCCATCTGTTTGTTCAGATGTTCAATAAGCCTGTTCATCTTTTGTTCCAACCAATCACCTGCAAGTTTATTGATGGCGGCTGTAGATGCATCTACTGGTTCTTCAACGATTTCCCAACCATTTAGCAAGTTTAAAGCATTCCACATTTTATTGCAGAACTTCTTCCCCTGATCACAGAGTTTACTTTCATTGAGAGCAGTGCCCGTTTTGGGATCGATTGGAGCATCAAAGATGATATCGTTTCCAGCTGCTGCACTGGACAACATTCCAAATCTTACACCATCTGCTCCATAGGTATCGATCAAAGAAAGTGCATCAGGAGAATTACCTAATGACTTACTCATTTTCCGCTTCTTGGAATCCCGAACCATGCCTGTGAAATAAACATCATGGAAAGGCATAGTACCCTTTTTGGCTACTGTTTCTTTTCCAAGCAGATCTTCTCCCCATTCGTAACCGGCCATAATCATTCTGGCCACCCAGAAAAACATGATATCCCATCCGGTCACCAAAACATTGGTCGGATAGTAATAGGCCAGGTCATTTTCCTTTTCAAATCCGTCAAAAACCGTCAAGGGCCACAACCAGGAGGAGAACCAGGTATCCACAACATCTTCATCTCTGGACAGATCTGAAATGGTCAGATCACTTTTCCCGGTGGCTTGCTTAGCCTGCTCAAGAGCCTCAGCTTCGTTTTCAGCAACAAAGATCTGATCATCATAATACCAGGCAGGAATTTGCTGTCCCCACCATAGCTGACGAGAGATACACCAGTCCCGCACATTTTCTTCCTTGAGCCAGCTGTAGAACATATTCCACATTCCACTCGGGAAAAAACTTACTTCATCCTTTTTTACAGCTTCCAGCGCCGTTACTGCAAATTCATCCATTTTCAGGAACCATTGCAGGGTCAACCTCGGCTCAATGATGGCATCGGTTCTTTCGGAGCGACCAACTTTATTTTTGTAGTCCTCAACCTTAACGAGGTGGCCGGCTTCTTCCAGATCTTTCATGATCCGTTTACGCGCCTCAAAGCGATCAACTCCAACAAACAGTTGTGCAGCTTCGCTGAGGGTTCCATCTTCATTTAGCGTATCAATGACTTCGAGATTATGTCTTTCTCCAATTTCAAAATCGTTCATATCGTGGGCCGGAGTGATCTTCAGACATCCGGTCCCAAATTCCATATCCACATATCTGTCCGCGATGATAGGAATGGCCCGGCCAATCAATGGAACCAGCGCTTTCTTACCTTGCAGGTGCATAAAGCGCTCATCCTTTGGGTTAACAGCTATTGCGGTATCCCCCAAAATAGTTTCAGGACGAACGGTTGCAATGGTAACATATTCATCTTCAGTTCCTTCAATTTTATATCGCAGATAATACAATTTGGAATTCTCTTCGGAATGAATTACCTCTTCATTGGATAATACCGTTTTGGCTACCGGATCCCAATTGGTCATACGAAGCCCGCGGTAAATTTTGCCTTTATTATAAAGATCTACAAAAACCTTAATTACCGCATCGGACAGTTTGGGTTCCATGGTAAAACGGGTACGCTTCCAATCACAGGAAGCTCCGAGTTTTTGCAGCTGATCCAGGATGATGCCCCCATACTTATCTTTCCATTCGAAAGCGTATTTAAGGAAATCCTCTCTGGATAAATCAGATTTTTTAATGCCCTTTTCACGCAACATTTTCACCACTTTTGCTTCCGTGGCAATGGAAGCATGATCCGTACCCGGTACCCAGCAAGCATTATATCCCATCAAACGGGCACGTCTGATGAGGATATCCTGAACGGTGTTGTTCAACATATGTCCCATATGGAGGACGCCGGTCACGTTAGGAGGAGGAATTACAATGCTGTAAGGTTCTCTTTCGTCAGGCTCAGAATGGAAGTAATCATTTTCCATCCAATAGTCGTACCATTTTTTCTCAGTCTCTTTTGGTGAGTACCGTGTGGATAGTGACATGTAAAGGTTTTTATTGGTAATTAAAAGCTTTAGCGTAATTATTCCAAAGCAACACTAATTATTCAGTTTTCGTTCCTGAACCAGATTGAAATTGGTCTAAAACAATCAGTTTTTTTAAGACGCAACTATACTGCTCGGAAAATGCCGCAAATATAGGATTTTTTTAAAGAGGAATTATCAAAAAAACAGGTTTTTACTAATGGAAGAAATCCTTCACTTTATCAGAGGTTGTCAGTTGTTCTTCATTCAGTATAACCTGACTTAATCCTTCCATTTTTGGCAATTCATATTTATAGAAAAATTTCATGGTATGTAATTTGCCCAGATGAAAATCGTCGTCTTGTTTTTCCAATAAACGCCTGCTGGAAACAATGCCCATTTTTAACCATTGCCATGCAATTACCAGCGTACCTGCAAATTCCATAAAGACGGTTGCATCCGCCAGAAATGCTTCCAGGTTGCCTTTCTGGGCAAAAGCTGCCAAATGTCTGAATACCTTATCTGTCAAACGCATCTTTTCACCTAACACTTTGGCATGAGGAATGAGGGCAGCATACTCCAGAGCCTCATGAATCGTTTTTTCAATGGCCATGACCAAAAGATCAACAGCCCGTCCGTTTTTCATGACCATTTTTCTACCTAAAAGATCGAGAGACTGGATGCCGGTTGTCCCTTCATAAATGGACATGATCCTAATATCCCTGTAATATTGTTGCAAAGGGAAATCCATGCAATATCCATATCCTCCAAGCACCTGGAGGCCATTATTGATCGCTCGCTGACCAGCCTCAGCCGGATAAGTTTTTGCAATAGGTGTTAGCAGTTCCAGGAGCATATGGTAGTCTCCATTTTTATTATCCGTTGCCTCCCGGGAAAGATCATCAAGGCGTGCGCATTCAAACAATAGGCTCATGGCCCCCTCGGTGATGGACTTTTGGAGCAGTAACATCCTCTTGACATCGGGATGATTAATAATAAGCGTCTGCCCCTCCTTTTTAGCCATAGCTTTTAGAGAAATACCCTGAGATCTTTCATTCGCGTATTGTAATGAGGCATAATAAGCCGCGGTGGCAGTAGAAGCGGCAGTGGCACCAACGTCAATACGGGCAGCATTCATCATCTGGAACATATATTTTAATCCCTGGTGTGGTTCTCCTACCAGCCAACCCCGGCAATTGTCATTTTCTCCAAAAACAAGATGTGTCGTAGCATATCCACGTTGTCCTAATTTTTGAAAATCTCCTGCTGTGATTACATCATTGGCTTCCAGCGAACCTTCCTCCAAAGGCCTGAATTTCGGAACAACAAAAAGCGAAATCCCCTTGGTTCCTTCAGGTGCACCTTCAATTCGGGCAAGCGTGAGGTGAACAAAGTTTTCCGCATGTTGGTGATCTCCACCTGAGATAAAAATTTTCTGGCCATTTATTTGATAATACCCGTCCTGCGTTGGCTTGGCAGAAGTTGTCAGGAAGGATAAAGAACTCCCTGCCTGAGGTTCGGTAAGTGCCATGGTTCCCATCCATTTTCCGGCTACCATTTTTGGGATATAGGTATTTTTTAAATCATCGCTACCAAAAGAAAGGATAAGGTTAGCCGACCCTGTAGTCAGGTTCAAATAACCAACAGCACTGTTATTGGCAGCTTCCAGAATGTGATTACCCGCCAGAAATATACTTTCCGGAACCTGTAATCCTCCAAATTCATAATCAAACCCGGGGCCGAACCACCCTAATTCAGCAGCTTTTTCAATAATGTTTCCCAACTGAGGATGAGCCACTACCCTACCATCTTCATACCTGACAGGCTCAATATCCATTGCCGTGAAATGGGGAAACAACTCCGCATCCGCAAAATCTTTAATAGACTGCAGGAACATTTCAATGGATTCCCGATCATACTCCTGAAAACGATCAAGATGAAAAAGCTCCTCTGCTTTATGAACTTCAAATAGCCAGAAAAGCAGGTTTTTCATACTCATATATTGATTTGCCATGGGTCAGGATTTTTGAATGAAAATTGAAAATTGATTTATGATTGAAAATGATATTCGCCTTCAAACACCTGTACTGCCGGTCCGATCAGCCAAATATCTTCAAAGCCGGTCTCCGTCTTTTTGAATCGGACCTTCAGGTTTCCTCCTTTGGCCTCAACTGGTAAATCATAATCACCTGATGCAGATGAATGAATATAATTTGCAATGGTCGAAGCTACAATACCCGTTCCGCAGGAAAGGGTTTCGTCTTCCACTCCCCTCTCGTAAGTAGCTACTTTAATACCATTCAGTTCAGATTTGACGAAAGTTGACGTTTGTTCCCTTTTCCCTGAACCTATCTGAATAACGGATTTTCCTGCCTTGCTCAAATACATCAAAATGCTCCAAATCATCCACAAACCGGACGTAATGAGGAGAACCGGTATCCATGAAATAAAAATCGTCGGCTTTTTCAACAGCAGTAACTTCCGACATTTTTAATTCAATGACATTTTCTCCAACAATGGCTTCATGTGGGCCATCCACGGCCAGAAAAGACGTCTTTTCTCCAATTTTTTTGAGGAAATGAGCAAAAGCTACAATACAACGACCTCCGTTTCCGCACATAGAGCCCTCATATCCGTTGGCATTGAAATATTTCATTTCAAAATCATAGGATTCATGGTTTTGCAAAAGGATCAAACCATCCCCGCCAATCCCAAATCTACGGTCACATATCAGACTGATCAGCTTATGATTTTGAACATCAAAATTCTTTTCCCAGTCATTGATCATTATGAAATCATTACCGGTACCATGGTATTTATAAAAATGAATCGTTTCTTTCATAATTAAAAGCTAAAAATCAATTTTCGGTTTTCAGGGTATCTACCTGTTCATATTTTTCCCGCTCTTCATCCGTCATGCCAAAAGGTACATCCATCGTAAAATGACGGATAACCGCAAACACAATTAACAAGAGCAGGAAAATTCCTCCATAAAGATTAAATTTCTTCCCAAAAAGCGGTTCAGGTTCCCGCTTTTCATTCTTTGTTTGGTCTTCTTGCATAATGTATTTTAATTCGTTCAAATTCCAACAGGCATAAAAGTAGAAGTAAATTGAATGATTACCAAAAATTGATTGTTCAGGGAAAACAAAAAGGTTAAGTATTTTTATCATTTTATTTTCCCTATTTTAGCCCCCAAAATTCAAACTGTGATAAAAGCAACCAATATTCATAAATCCTATGGCTCCCTGCACGTTTTGAAAGGGGTTGATCTTCATATTAAAAAAGGGGAAGTCGTATCTATCATCGGGAAGTCCGGAGCAGGAAAAAGTACGCTGCTTCATATCCTGGGAACCCTTGACAAGGCGAATGAGGGCGATCTGCTCATCCAGGATGAGGAGGTTTTCAAATTAAATCAGAAACAACTGGCAGCTTTCAGGAATAACAACATTGGTTTCATCTTTCAATTTCATCATTTACTTCCCGAATTTACAGCTTTGGAAAACGTATGCATTCCTGCCTATATCCAAAAGAAATCGGTAGCGGACACAGAACACAGGGCTAAGGAATTACTTGATTATCTCGGACTTTCAGAGCGATTGACCCACAAGCCGGCACAGCTTTCCGGCGGAGAACAACAAAGAGTAGCGGTTGCCCGATCTTTAATCAATAACCCCGGTATTATCTTTGCAGATGAACCATCGGGAAACCTTGACACCCTATCTTCTAAGGAACTTCACCAGTTGATTTTTAAACTGCGTGATGATTTTAACCAAACGTTTGTAATAGTAACCCATAACCTCGAACTCGCAAAGATGAGTGACAGAATTCTGGAGATGGAAGATGGTTTGATAAAAAATAGCTGATGAAAATTTGACCGTGCCCCAGAACATCATTGTACTAACATAAGCACCATTGATGGAAAATAATACGACACAACAGAAATTTAGGCAACAGAATAAACCTGTTAAAGAGCATCTTAAAGAACTTTTTGCTGCCACCAAAGAGTGGTTTTCAGCTTTATTGGACCTTCAACACGGATTGAGCAGGGAAGGAACTATCATTGCCATCAAGAATAACAAAAAAATGCGCGGGGCCAACGCCTGGATGCTCATGTGTTCCATTATGATCGCCTCTCTTGGTCTCGATCTCGATTCCGCAGCAGTTATTATTGGCGCGATGTTGATTTCACCTTTAATGGCTCCCATTCTTGGTATCGGGCTTGCTGTAGGTATCAATGACCGTGAAGCCCTGACTATTTCCTTGCAACATTTCGTCATTGCCATACTCATTGCCCTGATAACAAGTACTTTTTATTTCTATATTACCCCTTTGGGCCAGCCTACCAGCGAGATCCTGAAAAGAACCAGTCCAAACCTGCTTGATAGCCTGGTCGCTGTTTTCGGCGGACTTGCAGGGATCATCTCTATTTCCAGAAAGGAACAGTCAAACGCCATTCCGGGTGTTGCTATCGCCACGGCTTTAATGCCACCTTTATGTGTGAGTGGTTATGGACTTGCTAACGGCAACTGGCAGGTAATGCTCAATGCTTTTTACTTATTTTTTCTCAACTCCTTTTTTATTGCCCTGACAACTTATATCATTATAAGGTTATTGAGATTCCCTTTTAAATCACATCTCGATGCCCGGGAAGCCCGAAGGACAAGAATCATCATTACGGTTTTCAGTATGATCATAATCCTTCCCAGTGCAAAAATCCTGAGAGATCTGATCGTTTTTCAAAGCGATAAAGAAAAGGCAGAATTGTTTATCAAAGATCACTTTGAAGAGAACTGCATTGATTTTTCATTGGTAAAGGGTGATACTAGCAATCAACTTGTTTTAGAATTACTTGGGCGAAGTATTACGCCGGATTCCCTCCAGCATTTTAACGACTTACTGGCTTCCGACTATAATCTTGACAATACCAAACTCAGTTTTGTTCAGGATAATACCCTTAGGCTGGAAAAGATCAATAAAATGCAGCTGGAGCTATCCAATCTTGGAAAGATCGCCAACCAATTGGAAAGTGCCAATAAAATTCAATCTGCACAAGAAACACAGATAACAGAATTGTCACAGAAAATGGACAGTATCAACGCCATCAGTATCCCATTGAAATCAATAGGCGATGAACTCAAAACTATCTTTCCAAAACTGGATGAGGTTGGGTTTGCCAATGTGGAAAAAAGTGCTTTTGAAAAGGAAACCGTTACTATTCCATTATTCATCGTTAGATGGAATAGAAATACACCTGTTTACCAGCGACGAAATGATGAAAAGAAGATCTATGAGTTCCTGATTAAAAGGGCGGATCTTGATACCCTTCAGATAATTGCCTATTAAACTAAAAAAATGAACGCATTAATTCTCGTTGACCTTCAAAATGATTTTTGTCCGGGTGGAGCCCTGGCTGTAAATGAAGGAGATCAGACCATTCCGGTCGCCAATAAATTAAGTGAGCAATTTGACCTCGTAATCGCAACTCAGGACTGGCATCCGGAAGATCATGGAAGTTTTGCACGATAATAACCCTGGGAAACAGATTGGTGAATTACATGAACTCGGAGGTCTGCCACAGGTAATGTGGCCGGTTCATTGTGTCCAGAACAGTGTTGGCGCAGAATTTGTAGAGGAACTGAATAAGGAAAACATAACAAAGGTATTCATTAAAGGTACTGACAAGAACATTGACAGTTATTCAGGTTTTTTTGACAACGGACATCAGAAAGCAACCGGTCTTCACCAGTACCTTCAGTCAAAGCATGTGGATCAGGTATTTGTTATGGGTTTAGCATTAGATTATTGCGTAAAATTTACAGCAATTGACGCAGCAAATCTCGGGTATAAAACCTACCTTGTTCTGGATGGTTGTCGTGGTGTAGGGTTAAAGGAAGAGGATATCCCTAATGCGTTGAATGAAATGACAGCAAAAGGCGTAAACATTATCAATTCCGAAGAAATTAAGTAAAAAACATTTATTATAAACTCGACTTAAAAACAATTGTAGAATATTTAAATAAGACTGAATATGATATCAACAGCCAAATTATCGTCCCAGGAACTCATGCAGCTTGAAGATGTTAACGGCGCACATAACTATCATCCCCTGCCGGTTGTATTATCCAGAGGAGAAGGCGTTTACGTTTGGGACGCAGAAGGAAAAAAATATTATGACTTTTTATCCGCATATTCCGCTGTAAATCAGGGACACTGTCACCCCAAAATCATAGATGCACTGGTTGAACAGGCAAAAACGCTCACACTCACCTCCAGAGCATTTTACAATGACATGTTGGGACCTTATGAAAAATATATTACCGATTACTTTGGTTATGACAAGGTACTGCCCATCAATACTGGTGTTGAGGCGGTAGAAACAGCCCTTAAACTTTGTCGCAAATGGGCCTACAAAGTAAAAGGCGTACCCGTTAACGAAGCCAAGATCATTTTCGCCAGCGCCAATTTCCACGGTCGTACTTTGGGAGTAATCTCAGCCTCAACTGATCCCGATTCAACCGGTGGATTTGGACCTTATATGCCAGGCTACCAAATCATTCCTTATAATGACCTTGCAGCATTAGAAGAAGCGCTGCAGGATCCTAACGTAGCTGGATTCATTGTCGAACCGATCCAGGGAGAAGCAGGTGTTGTGGTTCCGGATGAAGATTACCTTCCGGGGGCATATGATTTGTGTCAAAAACATAATGCGCTCTTCATTGCTGATGAAGTACAAACGGGTATTGCAAGAACCGGGAAACTTCTGGCGTGTAACTATTTTGAATTTAAACCCGACATTCTTATCCTCGGAAAGGCCCTTTCCGGAGGAGTATTCCCCGTGTCCGCAGTATTGGCAAGAGATGAAATTATGCTAACCATTTTACCCGGGGAGCACGGCTCGACATTTGGTGGAAATCCCCTTGCCTGTGCCGTTGCGATGGCAGCTCTTGAGGTAGTCCGTGAGGAAGAACTTGCTGAAAATGCAATGAGACTGGGTAAAAAATTCCGTGATCGGATGCACAAAGAACTTGTAGAAAAAACGGATATGGTTACCCTTGTCAGAGGAAAAGGTCTGCTTAATGCGATAGTTATCAATGACCATGAGGAGAGCAAAACAGCCTGGAATATGTGCGTAAAACTGGCAGAAAACGGATTACTGGCCAAGCCGACGCACGGGAATATAATTCGGTTTGCCCCTCCGTTGGTAATGACCGAAGATCAACTCAACGAGTGCTGTGATATCATCATTCAAACCATTATCAATTTTGAGGAATAGGACCAAAACACACTTTGCATGTTGTAAAAACGTAGTAAAGTTGACTCAAAAGTTAAAGGTTTGAACAATAAAAGCACACTTTAATATAGTTTAAGAGATGTTTTGGAATCTCCGTGTTCCAAAGCATTATGCTATGATACTATTCTGAATAAAATACCTGAAATAATGATCAAAAGAATTTTTTTGTCTTTTGCGACATCCCTGGTTATCACTTTTATGTTTGCCCAGGAAACAACTGTTTATACAGAAGCGGCAAGAGCTTATAAATCAGGAGAAGAACTACTCGCCAAAGGCTTATTTGCTAAAGCACAGAGCGAATTCGAAACGGCTATCAACCTACTCCTGCCTGTAAACGAAACCGCCAACCGCAAACTACTCGCCAAAGCGGAATTTTACCATGCCAAATGTGCTGTCCTGATGGAACAGCCGGACGGCGAAAAACTCATGCTGGATTTTATCCGGGATTACTCCCCTGATCCAATAGCTAACGAAGCTCTCATAGAAGTAGCTAATTTTTATTACAACTCCCGTGATTACAAAAAAGCACTGGAGTTTTACAATAAAGCTCCACTATCTGGTTTAAGCAAAAAGCAACGGGCCGAAGTTAAGTTCCGGCAGGGATACTGCTTGTTCGTTGACCAAAAATTCTCGGCTGCCAAATCCAGGTTCAGAGATATTGCCAATTATGACAGTGAATACCAGGCCCCGGCCAACTACTACCTGGGATTGTGTTATTTCTTCGATGGGGATTATAATAGTTCCATCAAACACTTACGGGTTGCGGAAAGATCCAGAAGATATCAACCACATATACCATATTACCTGTCTCAGATCTATTTCGCACAGAGAAGCTACCAAGAACTCATTGACTATGCTGAACCAAAGCTCAATGGTCGTGGACTTAGAAATACTACCGAAATATCACAATTGGTTGGTCAATCCTATTTTGAGCTTGGGAATTACGCTAAAGCACTGGATTACCTGCGGTACTATGCTGAGCGAAGCAGAAAGATGCGGGAAGAAGAGTTTTATCAGCTTGGATTCACAGAATACCAGATGGGCAACTACAAGAGAGCGGCTCAAAGTTTTGAGGAACTCAACGGAATCGATTCAAAACTTGGCCAGTCTGCCATGTATTATCTGGCTGATTGTCATTTGAGGACCGGCAATAAAAGAGCAGCACGCACAGCCTTTGCCAGTGCCAAAAGAATGGATTATGATCTTCAGCTCCAGGAAGAGGCTAAATTCAATTATGCTAAACTCTCCTATGAATTAAAAGATTCCAGAGAGGCTATCAGCACGCTTCAGTCTTTTCAGCCGGAATCCAAGTACTATCCTGATGCACAGAAACTGATGAGTGAGATCTTTCTGAGTTACAGAGACTACCAGCAGGCCATGGAGATCATTGAAAAATTACCGAACAAAACTCCGGATATTCAGGAAAGTTATCAAAAAGTTACCTTCTTCAGAGCACTGCAATTACTCCAAAAAGGTGATTCTGAAGGTGCAACGAACCTGCTTAACCGTTCCCTTCAGTTTCCAATGGATACCAAAACCAAGGCCCTGGCTATATTCTGGCAGGGGGACATTGCCCATAGGGAAGGTCAATATGAAACCAGTATCCGGAAAATGGATCAGTTTTTAACCATGGCCAGAACGCTTTCAGGGCTACCGGATGAATCATCCGTATTTACGGCCAATTACATTCAGGGATACAACTATCTGAAGAAAGAAAATTATACGGCTGCCGTGAATTTCTTCGATGAAACGGTTGCCTCCATCAAAAGGAATAAATCCTTCATTAAGAATAAAGAAGTCTCCAACGATGTCTTAGGTGACGCCACCGTAAGAGCAGGAGATTGTTATTTTAAACGGAATAATTACAATAGAGCTGTAAGTTATTATGACCAGGCGGTTAATAACCGGTACACCGGATTTATTTATGCTTTGTACCAGAAGGCAGTTATTGAAGGTTTGAGGGGCCGTACAACAGAAAAGATCCTTGCCTTGGAAAGAATTCCAAGTGATTATCCAAATTCTGAATATGCAGATGATGCCCTTTTCCAGTTGGGAGTTACCTATCAGGAAATCAACAAACTCAACAACGCTGCAGGGCCTTTGAGAGAATTGGTTCAGAATTACAGGGAAAAATCAGATCTCGTCAACCAGGCGTTGATACAATTGGGATTGATCAGTTACAACCAGGGTAATCTGCAGGCAGCGATCAATTATTACAAACAGGTATTCTCAAATAATCCTACACCTGAAGAAGGAAAGCTCGCATTGGCAGCTTTGGAGGAGATCTACGTTCAGGATCTCGGGCAGTCAGATGCCTATTTTGCGTTCCTGGAAACGATTCCCGGTTACAAGATCGACAGCGACGGAAGGGATGCTATCGACTTCAAGGCCGCTGAATCACAGTACGAAAGAGGTAATTACGCCAGAGCCATTCAGGAATTCACCAATTACATGAGGAAACACCCGAATGGTATCAACCTGCTCACCGCATATTATCACCGTGGAGAATCATACACTATCCAGCAACAATACGATGAAGGCCTGGCTGATTACGAGTATGTTGTCAATCAGGGACCAAGCAGGTATTATGTAAAGGCACTTGAAAAAGCAGCAATCCTGGCATATAACCATTCTCAAAACTTCCAGAAGGCATATGACTTGTACATTAAGCTGGAAGCTGCCTCTACTAATGCCGACATGCGCTTCGAAGCACAGCTAGGAGCCATGAGAAGCGCTTATCGCAATGGAAACACACAGGCCGTTTACACTATGGCAGGAAAGGTTGCCACCCATCCAAACGCAACTGCCGACCAAAAAGCCACAGCCAACTATTACCTGGGTAAAATCAGTTACGACAGAAGAGATTTTGATAATGCCCTTTCTGCATTTGAATCGGTAAAAAGTTTGAGTGATAATGAACAAACGGCTGAAGCAAGATATTTGGTTGCCGACATCTATTACCAGCGCAGGGATCTTGAAAAAGCCCAGGAAATCTGTCTGAATGCCAATAAAGAAAGTTCAGCTTATCCGTATTGGGTGATCAAGAGTATTATTCTCTTATCAGACATATTGGCTGAAAAGGGTCAATTGTATGATGCCCGGGCAGCTTTGGAAGCGGTACTTGAAAACTACAATGACGACCCTGAGCTCGTTAATATTGCCCAAACCAAACTGAACGCTATTAACCAGCAACTTAACCGGAACAGCAACATTGATTCCAACAACAGCCTTGAGTTGATCGATGGTAATTAATCTCAGGTATTTGATTTTTGAGTTAATAGTATTCTAAAATGACAAAACGCTAAAAAATGCAAACTATAAAAAATATTTTTCTGCTTGTTGCTTTATTTGCTGCGACTACCATTAATGCTCAGGATGACCTCCCGGGCAGTGAAGTGGATGTTGTAAAAAGTTTCAACGCAAGGCTAAACATTACTGAAAAAGTAGATGTTACTCCTCAGCTTCCTGCCTTGGATACCACCTCAAAGCGGCAGCAATACAATGTAGTAACTAAAACCATTCAGGTCCAATACCTGCCTCCAAAGATCAAACCGCTTGCCGATAGAAGACAACCGCTGCAAAAAAAATACGATGGTTATGTCAAGGCGGGAGCCGGACTTCCGATCTCCTTATATGGCGAAGGTTCCTACAATTTTATCAATAAAAAGGACAAACACCGTTTTGGAGTTGATTTGTATCATTATTCTGCTAACAACAATAAAAACGTTGAAAACCAGAAGTTCAGTGACACAAAAGGAGAAGTTAACGGAACCTACTATTTCGATCAGGGATTTGCTGTTAACGGATTACTCGGTTACAATTCGGACAAGGTGCACTTCTTTGGTTATAATGATCTCAATGAGGAAACAGGTACCAATTTCACGTTTGACCCAACGGATGTTGAGCAACGTATCTGGACCTTGTACGGAAATGCCAACATTTTCAACGGTGAGCGGCTGGCCTTAGATTTCAACTATGACGCGGGAGTGGATTTCTACCTCCTTCAGGACAGTTATGCTGCCAAAGAAAGAGGTTTTGCCTTAAAATTGGGGGCAACAAAATGGATCAATGAAACACACCCTTTCAGTGTTAAGCTCGTCACGGATTTCACCACCTATAATGTTGAAGAGAAAAGCACATTGAATAATTTCTCCCTTATTCCAAACTTCACCTGGCATCAGGACAGGTTTAAAGTTAAGCTGGGAGTAAATGTATCAACCAATGATGATAACTTTTCCTTTTTCCCGGACATAGAGGCCAATGCAACGATCATTGACGGAATTGTTACTGCTTTCATAGGAGCTGATGGTGAATTGTATAAAAACAATTTTAAAAACCTCAGTGATTACAATCCATATATTGAATCCATCATCAACATCCAAAACTCCAAATATATTCAATACTACGGAGGAGTAAAGGGTAATATTCAAGGGATTGAATACCACGCACAAGCAGGTTATAAAGCCGTAGATGACCTCGCGCTTTTCCAGCTTTCCGATCAACAGGATTCTATTTCCAGGTTTGATGTATTGTACGATACGGCAACAATAGTTTATTTTAAAGCCAATCTGGAAGCTCCCATATTTAAAGGGCTTAGCTTAACAGGATCGCTTACCCAGAATATCTACTCCATGAAAAATGAAGATAAAGCCTGGCATTTACCGGCATTCACTGTTTCTGCCGGAGGCAGGTACCGTACGGAGGATAATAAATTGTTGGTAAAGGCTGATTTCTTCCTGGAAAACGGAGTTCCTTATCAGGATATTAACGGGGAGGCTAAAAACCTCAATGGTTTGTTCGATATCAGTGTAGGCGCAGAATATTTCTTCACAGAAAATATTGGAGGCTTTGTACAGATCAACAACCTGGCAGCTAACAACAGACAACGATGGCAACGATATCCGACCCTTGGGTTAAATGCCCTCGTGGGAGTATCCGCGAGGTTCTGATAATGAATTAGCATATTATCAAAAAAGCAGTGGTCCGTGTAATTCAGATCACTGCTTTTTTCTTGTCCAAAACAGATATTTGCTGTCGGTAAATAAACTCTTATAGTATGCATAAATACTTTTGGTTAATCCTAACAGTGACATTATTGACGCTGGGTTGTACAGGAAGTTCAGGTGAGGTTAATATCCCTGATGAGACTGTTTTGAAGGGCGTCCGGGAGTACGTTGATTTTTCAAAACTCGAGCCCATATTTCACAAATCCAATGACAGCACTTATGTGATCAATTTCTGGGCAACTACCTGTCCGCCATGTTTAAAGGAGCTGCCCTGGTTTCAAAAATTAGGTACGGAACTCCAGGACCGTAAACTTGAAATGTTATTTATTAATATCGACGGAAAATTACATATGGAAGACAGGCTTTTTCCTTTTATTGAAACCCGAAAAATAGACCTGCCGATCGTAGCACTTACTGACCCTAATGCCAATATATGGACAGAGGCAGTCAACCCAAACTGGTATGGAGCCCTGCCCTACACAATAATATACAACCAGAAAGAGAGGAAATATTATTTCGGCGCCTTTGACAATTACGAACACCTAAAAAATGAAGTTCTAAATTTCCTTGATTAGACCCATTATAGTCCTTAGGTATTTTGGAACATTTTTTTATCAAAAACTTGGCCTAAAAAAGGAATTATTTTATCTTTAGCTGTGGCTAAAAAAAGTTTTTTGCCGTAAGTATAATGTGAAAAAACATCCAACATTGGAAGTTTTTTTGATTTGATTTAAAACTGCCGCACATTTGGCAATGTTAGATCACCATTACATAAAATTTTTTTAATATGAATATTTCATTCAACGAGTTAAGGGAAATTAAACACAATTTACCAACAGGAAGCGTAAAACGCATCGCTGAACAATTAGGCATTGAAGAACAGACCGTTCGTAATTATTTCGGCGCCAATAAATTCGGCGATGGAGACATTGTAGAAAAGCATGTTCAACCAGGACCAAACGGAGGTATTGTATCTTTAGAAGACACTACTATTCTTGATCTGGCTAAAAAAATTATTGACGAAAGTAAAAACCAATAGGATCAAAAACACAACATAAAAAAACGGGCAATAGGTAATGCTATTGCCCGTTTTTTTATTTGCTCAATTCCCATATCCAATTCCCCTGATTATCCAGGTATCCAACTTTGTCACCCTGTTCAGCCCTGAACAGGCCTTCACCGGCATAGGTGATTAACTCATAAGAAGGTTTTGCAATTGGCTGTCCTTCCAGATTCGTTAAACCGCTATAACCTGAGATCATTACCTTGGCATAACCTCCCACAAACTGCTCTATCTTATCGTATTTCGGCGGGATCAAAGCCATACCTTTTTGATTGATCACTCCCCATTTACCGTTGATCTGGACCACAGCTACGCCATGTTGATAGGCTCTTGCTTTTTGGTAGTAACCGTTATGTAAGCCGGCATGCTCCGTTATATAATAAAACCTATACTTATTATCTCTTACCAAACCGCGACCATCATTAAACTTCAATAACCTGTCAAGACTTGGCTTTATCACATAATTACCTTCCGCATCTATCAACCCGGCCTTTCTAATTCCTTTGTAAACCACAGCTCTGCCTCCTTCAAAATCCTGACATCTGGTAAAAGTCCTTTCAATGCCCTTTGCCCCATTGCGCTGAATATAACCACATGTTCCATTAAGGCTAACTGCGGCCAAACCTTCATTAAATCCGGAGGCTTTAGAATAAATACAAGGTATGATGAGTTTTCCCAGCGTATCTATAAAACCATAACCCTCTTTATCCTTAACAACTGCCAGGCCTTCCTGATATTCCTCAATCCTCAGGTAATCACCCGTTACTTTGACTCCCCTAGTATTGATAACCCCGTACCTGATCTTATCTCTTCCTGACCTGACGACCGCCAAACCATGTGTATTAAACTCACCAATTGCCCCGTATTTTGGACGCAGCACAAAGGTTCCGAGACCATCAATTAAACCGTATTTCCCATCGACAACTACCCTGGCAATTCCCTGATTAAAATCATAACCTTTTTCAAAATCATCAGCAATTACGGTCACACCTTCCTGGTTAATGAATTTCACTCCTTCTCCATCCTGCACCCAACTCAATCCTTCACTAAAATTGCCTACTTGCTTATACTTCAGGTCTATCTGTACATCTCCATCTTTATCAATATGTCCCCAAAAGCGCCCGATTTTAACTGCAGCCAAACCTTCACTAAAATCCCGGACCTCCTTAAATCTACATGGAATCACTTCGATCCCATCTCTATTCACATATCCCCATAATCCATTTCGCTTAACGGAAAGTCTGTCTTCTGCAAAGGCACCAATTTCATCATATACTGCACTAACCCGCAATTCTCCGAGCGTATCTATCAAACCATATTTAGGCGCTTTGAGATAAACCTTGACAATTCGGTCATCGGTATTTTCAAGGTAACCAATGCCATCATATTGACATGGAATCAGTTTTTTCCCAAATTTATTGATCATACCCCACTTATCCTCACATTCAACCATTCCCGTCCCATTGACAAAATCCTTGACAAAGGTGTATTGAGGGGTAATAGCAACGGTACCCGTTGTATCAATATACCCCCATTCACAGTCCTCACAAATCAGGAAAGCCTCCTGTCTGAATAATTGATCATACTTTGTATAATCCAACATGGAAGAGGGCGCAAAAAGTTCATGCAGGTAATCACTTAATCGTCCCAAAGATCTTTCAGGTTTCATACTACCGGAAACCTGGCCCAAAAGACTCATTTTAGCTCTACCTTCCTTGAATTCCCCAATGTAGGCAAAATCCCTTCGGATAACTCTTCCTATTCGGTCCAGGAGCCCGTGACGGCCATTTGAGGCAACGAATCTGGCAACCGGATATCCTGCTTTAAAGTCTTCAAAATGAATGTGCAGAAAGTCCATTTCTGTCACCAAAAGTCCTTCAATATTATTAACCAGCCCAAAAACCATTTCAAACCGGAAAGTGGTCCGTTCAAAATCATAGCGGTTGTTCTTCCACATGCCTACCAGGGTAAAACCTGTTTCCGGCTCGACCTGAACATACTGGAAAGTGGGTGGAATCTGAATACTTCCATCCTCAATTCTTCTCAGTCCCCACCGATCAGATTCAGGAGAATAAAACCACTCAAATTGCTCTAATTGGTAAAACGTCTCTTTTTTATCGTTCGCTTGTCCGTTTTTTCCTTTTACCTGGACCTGGAAATGAAGATCAAACCCGTCAGCAGATACTAACTCCCCCTGATTATCAAAAGCAAAGACTTCCAGTTGGTCTTTCCTACTATCCGAGAGATAGGCTTTAGCCTTTCGGCCGTTAATTTCAATTTTTTTAAAGCGAGGTGCGACAATTTCGTTTCCAGACTTATTGGCCAACCCGAAAAGGTCATTTTTCTTAACCAAACTGATACTACCGTTCAAGGGTGAGATATAATCGTAGCTAAAATGTATTACAGGTTCATCATGATTTTTAACTACGCCCCATAACCCCTCATAATTAACACGGAAAGACTCGGAGTCAAAAGCCTGGATTTCTGAGTATTTGGGAAGCAAAACGGTTTGGCCACACCAATCCATTAACCCTAGTCGTCGATTGGCCTTAATAATTATAAATTTCTCAGAAAACGGATAAAAATCATCATATTTTCCTTCTGAAATAATTCTGTTACAGCCCAGAGAATAAAGCGACAATTTAGTATCCGAAACCAGTTTGATGTATTGATGCGTAAGCGGCCGCCAGGCATCATACCTGGCCTCAATTATCTGATTGCCCTTTTCGTCCACTGCTCCCCAGAAATTATTCTCCCGAAAGAAAAACAAACGATCATTTTCTATTTTAATTTCACTGGCAATATTAGGCAGGATCTTCTCGCCTGAATCAGATAATAACCCCAGTAACTTACCTTTAACCGTAAGAAAAAAACGGTTGTCCTCAAAGGATACTTCATCATACTCGGGAGGCGCGATCTCCCTGCCGTTTATATCAACAATTCCCCAAAATCCATTTTTCATAAAAGCTAAATACTTCCTCCCCCATAAATGAAGCCGGGTATAACCTTTATTCAAAATCACTTCTCCTTTAAGATTTATTACCATCCACTCTCCGTGATCCATTACTGCGACTACCAGAGAGTCAAGCACCTTCAGATCTCTGTATTTAGGCGGAACAACCTCCTTGCCTTCTTTATTCAATAGGCCCACTCCTCCATTCCTTTGCATCAGTGCATACCCAAAACTCTCAAACTCGCCAATGGCCTGGTAGTTTGGTTGCTTAACCAATTGACCTTCCGAATTGATCAATCCCCATTTTTTATCTATCCTGACCGGAAATAGTTTTTGCCCGGGCATGGAGTATGCCAAAAAGAGAAAAGCAATGAAAAGGATGGATTTCCGCATGGGTTTTTCTTGAAAAATTAAGCTTAACAGGTTTTACGGGTTTAGTAATTACCAGGAGTAACTGGGTTTTCTAAGACTAAAAAAGCCCTAAAATTAATAAACGCATTAGCAAAAAAAATATTTTTAGTAATCCCTAACAATAATCAGGTTGGCCAATTCTTCCAAGCCCAGAGTAGCTTCTTTGGTGCCGGAGAGCTTTGCTAAATGGTCCAATGCCTCATCCCTGTATTTTTTCATTAGACTTATGGTCATCTCAGGAATATCCAGATCATTCAGAATTTGGGTAACTGCTTCGATCTTTTCTTCTTCATTAACTTTCCTGGTTTTCATCCAGGTTTTTAAGGCTTTTCTCCTTTCCGGATCTGCCACTTCATATGCTTTGAGAATCATCCAGGTCTTTTTGTTCTGAAGGATGTCTCCTCCTCGTTTCTTACCTACTTTCTGGTTATCTCCGAAAGTATCCAGAAAATCATCCTGCAACTGAAAAGCAATGCCCACTTTCCTGCCAAATTCGGAAATATGAAAGAAATCATCCTCATCAACTCCACCGATAACTGCTCCCAGCTGTAAGCTTCCTCTTAATAGAGCTGCAGTTTTCAACTCAATCATTTTCAGATACTGTGGAATGGTGATTTCATCTGAAGTTTCAAACTCCATATCGTACTGTTGTCCTTCACAAACCAACTCCGCCGTTTCATTAAAAAGATCAATCAATCTTGGAATCAACGTTTTATCAGAGGTTTCACAAAGAGACTTATACGCCAAAATAAGCATAACATCCCCTGAAAGGATGGCAGTATTGGTGTCATATTTTTCATGTACGGTAGGTTTACCTCTTCGTAAAGTGGCATCATCCATTATATCATCATGAACCAGACTGAAATTATGGAATACCTCAACGGCCAGAGCAGCAGGAAGTGCTTTTTTAAAATCAGACCCAAAAAAGTCACAGGCTGCCAGAGCAAGAATTGGCCTCAGCCTTTTCCCGCCCAGCTGCATGATATAATCCACGGGTTCGTATAATCCCTTTGGGTCTTTGACAAAGGAATTTTGTTCCAGGTAATCCATTATTACAGGATAAAATCGCTGAATGAGCTGCATTGAAAGTAATTATTTTTAACAAATCTAACAAAGAAAACCGTACCCCCTAAAAAGTTCGTAAAATAATGATTATTTTGTCAGTCAGAAAATGAAACATTGTACACCGGCCACAAGTAAAACCCAAAATGGTAGACAAAAGACAAGCCAACATTTTACTCATAGAAGACAATTCTGGTGATATTTGGTTGACCAGAGAAGCATTTAAACAGAGTAATAAGCAAACAAACCTGGAGGTAGTTTCAGATGGTGTTGAAGCCTACAAATATCTCAAAAAGGAACCACCTTTTGAAGACAAACCGGAACCAGATCTCATTTTATTAGATCTGAATCTTCCGAAATGGGATGGAAGAGATGTGTTGAAAAAGGTCAAATCAGATGATAATCTCAAACATATCCCCATAATCATACTCACTACTTCCAACGCTCATAAAGATGTGATCAATTGTTATAAATTATATGCCAATTGTTTTATAACAAAACCGGTGGATTACGAAAGTTTTTTTTCCATCATAAAGCAAATAGAAACTTTTTGGCTGGATACCGTAATTTTGCCAACAACGGTTTAATGGTTTTAAAAATAATTTTTACGCAATCTAAAGAAGCAAATTTACCAATACACAGGGACAAACATTATTATCGGAACGAACATGAAACAATTATCGGTAAATAATATACTCATTATTGAGGACGAGCAACATGATGTTGAACTCATAAAAGAGTATCTTAAGGAAGCTTCGTTTAAATACAGACTTTTTCATTCCGCATCTCTTATTGGAGGTATCGAACTGATCGAAGAAAAACCCATAGATCTGGTTCTTCTGGACCTTTCCCTTGACGACACTGCAGGGTTCAACACCCTTACCGGCTACCTTGAAAAAGCAGAGGATATTCCCGTCATCGTACTTACAGGAAATAAAAACGAGGCTGTCGGTATCCGCTCAGTATCTGCCGGAGCACAGGATTTCCTCGTAAAGGGTGAGTTTAATGAAGCAAGATTAATTAACGCTATAAAATACTCGATTCAGCGTTTCAAAAGTCAAGCTAAACTCAAGGAAAAAAATCAGATTCTAACCATAAAAGAGAAAAGATATCGGGAGGCTCAAAAAATTGGGAGATATACCAATTGGGAAATGAATATCGTCACCAATGAAATGAAATGGTCTGACGAAATGTTCGAGATTTTTGGATTCCCTCATCAAAGTTTTAACCCAACCCTCTCCGATTACCTGAGATACGTACACATTGAGGATAGAGAAAAAGTGGAATCTTTTTTCGAAAATGCCATTAAAACCGGAGACCTGACTAAAATTAACCATAGAATCCTGGTCCATGGCCGTCAGGTGAAAATGCTGAATATTCGGGTGCAGGTAAAATATGATGAAACGACCAACACCATCATTCTTTTCGGTAACCTTCAGGACGTCACCGATAACTTCCCCGGTTTACCGGATGTGTCACAGGACAGCAATGCCCTTCATCCTGAACTTAAGGTTGAGTATTCTGCTGCTATTCCCAAAGACTTCGATTTTTTCGAGCACCTAATGTTGCTTTCAAATTACCTCATGGATTTATTAAACTCTGACATATCTGAAGATCAAAGGAATACCCTTTCCAAAATGGCTCTCTCCCTTGGAAATTACACAAAGGTTACCAGCAATTTCCAAAATATGTTGCCCATGTTGGAGCAGAAATTGCATCTTAGGGATACCGAATTTAACATGGAAAAGTTTCTTTCAGATATTCAGGAGCCATTTATTCTGCAAAAATATCTTGGAAGAACTATTGTGAATTTCCATTCAAATGACAAACTAGCCGGTAATTTTTCAGGTCCGTTTCAAAACATAAGACTCACCATTTTTAATTTACTGCTCAGCATCCTTGAAAGTAAAAAAAATACTGACGATATAAATATTCACATCGACCTGTTTAAAGGTGATAAAACTTCCCATTCCCTTGAATTTACCTTTGTTTTTAAAGGACAATTCCCTCAAGCGGAAGAAATCCTGGAATTATCTGAAGGAGAAAACATATTCCGAATTGAAAACCTGAAAAACTTGTTTAGCATTCATCCACTGGATCTTGTTGTCAATGCCTTTAGCATAAAACAACTCAATGGCGTTTTCAAGTTTGAAGCCGGAGAAATGAATCGGCTGTCCCTTGGCATACCCATCAGCAAAATTGAAAAAAAGGTTTATGAAGATCAAATTATCGCACCTGTAAAATTTTTGTTAGCAGAAGACCATGTAATGAATCAAATAGTGATGAAGAAAACCCTTAGGGCATGGTCAGATAACGTAAACGTAGAGATCGTAAAGACAAGTAATGAAATCCTTTCTGAATTAAAAAGTGATTATTACGACATTTTACTATTGAATGTTGACCTCCCTGATCCCGGGGGAATTGAGATTGTTAAAAAGATCAGAACTCATTATGAAATTCCCATCCTCGGAATTAGCTCCTACCCTTCCAACCAGGAGCAAAAAATGTGTCTTGAAGCAGGTATGAACGCCTACCTAAAAAAACCTTTTACCAACGAGAACCTCTTTCAACAAATTCTGGAATTGCTTTCCAATTAGTATTGTACCACCGCCTATTGGCTTTTTATCGCCATTCTTTGGACAAACGAACGTTCATTCGTATTTTTGCAAAATAACCGAACCGCAAATACATATGAGCAGATTTCATTCGCTAAGTATCAAAGAAATACAAAAGGAAACCAAAGACTGTGTTTCCGTTGCATTTAATGTTCCGGAAAACCTAACGGATGAATTTCAATTCACCCCGGGTCAACACCTTGTACTCAAATCCGAAATCAAAGGTGAAGAAGTCAGAAGGTCCTACTCCATTTGCACCAGCCCTGCTGATAATGAATTGCGGGTGGCTATCAAACAAATCCATGGCGGACTGTTTTCGACTTTTGCGAATCAAGAATTGAAAAAGGGAGACACCTTGGAGGTTATGTCTCCTTCAGGGAAATTTGGCCTGGATGAAGATGTTGCAAAAATAGGGAATTATGTTGCTTTTGCGGCCGGTAGCGGAATTACTCCTATTATTTCAATTATTAAATCTACTCTGGAGACAGATCCTGAAAGTCAGTTCACATTGTTTTATGGCAATAAAAACCAACAATCCATCATTTTCAATGAACAACTGGCTAACTTGAAAAACCTTTACTTAAACAGGTTGAGCGTATTTCACATTTTATCCCAGGAGAATCCAGGAAGCGATCTTTTCTTTGGGCGAATAAACAAGGAAAAGTGCCTTACGTTTTGTGAAAAGCTCATCGATACCAAAAATGTGGATGCCTTTTTCTTGTGTGGTCCGATGGGAATGATAGAAGATGTCAGAGATTGTTTAGAAGGATTCCACGTATCAACTGAAAAAGTTCATTTTGAATTATTCACGGCTCCTGATCAAAAAGTCCCGCAGGAGGCTTCTAAAGCTTCAACCGAAGCGGAAAATTTCGCTGTTTCCCTCGATATTAAAATTGACAATGATTCCTTCACTATTCAATCACCAACCAATAGTGGCACCATCCTCGACCTGGCCAATGAAGCGGGACATGATTTGCCGTTTTCCTGCAAAGGAGGTGTTTGTTGTACGTGCAGGGCAAAACTGACAGAAGGTCAAATCGTTATGGATGTCAACTACGCTCTGGAGGAAGACGAAGTTGAAGCCGGATATATCCTAACCTGTCAGGCAAGACCCAAAACGAAAAAGGTTTCTGTTGATTTTGACGCCTGATCATTCAAATTTTGAAATTCATGAACAGATCCAAAAAACAGGCAATCCAGGTTGCCGCTGCTAAATTGTTTCGGGATCGTGGTTATGCCGCTACCTCTATGCGTGATCTCGCAGACGCAGTCCATTTAAAGGCCTCAAGTCTATACAATCATATTTCAGGAAAGGAAGAGATTCTTAAAGAAATCTGTTTCGAAACAGCACAGCGTTTTTTAGAAGCCATGGATGAAGTAGAGAAAAAGGATATCTCCTGCAATGAAAAGATCCGCCATCTTATCCAGTTGCATATTCAAACCGCGATGACGGATGTCACTTCCATTACAGCCTTCAATGACGAATGGAGACATCTTAGCGAACCACATCTTTCCACTTTTAAATCCATTAGAAAAGCATACGAAAACAGATTTAAGGAAATTATTAAGCAAGGAATAGACAATGATCAAATACAGCACGGTGATCCGACCATAATTCTTTATACAATCCTATCATCTGTAAGATGGCTTTACGACTGGTACAGACCCGACAGAGTTTTAACTTCCAGTCAGCTGGAGGAAAGTATAATTAACATTTTAATGACGGGCATAGCAAAATAGTTTTATTTTTGCTACAAGCATTAAAAGAAACAATGAGTACAAAATTTACCAATTCTTTTGAATACCAAGGCAATAAGGCTACCTCTTCCTTTTTAAGCCTCCGATTAGCATTAATGCTGATGGCAGGAGAATTGGTTCTTGGAATTAGTGGCTATATAATTATTGAAGGATATACCTTAAGAGAGGCCTTTTATATGACTATTCTGGCCATCTCAACTGTTGGGTTTGCTGAGGTCCAGCCACTTAGTCCTACCGGACAGGTATTTTCTTCGGTGCTCATCATGCTCAATATCGGGATTTTTGCCTATCTAATTTCTGTTTTCACTTTTTATGTCATCCAGGGGGAAATTTTTAAAAAAATGAATTACGATCTGATCCAAAAGAAAATTGGTAAACTAAAAAACCATGTTATCATTTGTGGTTATGGCAAATATGGTAAAGAAATTGCCCTTCATTTGTTACAACATGATATCCCATTCGTGATAATCGATGCTGATCCTGATGTCATAGAAGAAATCAGGCAGGACAAACTCAATTTACTCTTCATCCATGCAGATGCCACCATGGATGACACCCTTAAAAATGCAGGGATTGATCGGGCGGAGGCGATTATTTCTGCATTACCTGATGACTCTGAAAATGTGTATATTGTTATTACCGCAAAAAACATCAATCCGGGTATCAACATAATCAGCAGAGCTTCCCAGGTTAAATCTCAAAAAACCCTCTTATTGGCCGGGGCAACGCATGTAATCATGCCTGAACAGATTGGTGGTTATTATATGGCAACGCTTGTGAGTAAACCCGGTGCGGTTGAATTCTTCAGTTTTATTACCAGAGACATGGAGTCTGATATCAGTTTTGAGGAGCTGAAATATGAAGATATGCCGGAAGGCTGTAAGAATAAATCGCTCAGGGACATGAATATCCGTAAAATAACCGGAGCCAACGTTATTGGGTATATTAACCCAAGAAATAATTATATCGTAAACCCTGAACCAGATGCAATACTGGAGCCTAATTCCAGCTTTATTGTTCTGGGAAGTACCAAACAACTAAAAGCCTTAAAAGACTTACTTGACAACTATCCTTCCTAACCTTTAATAAAACTATGGCACTGATAAAAAAAGTCCGGGGTTTTACTCCTCAATTTGGAAACAACTGCTATCTCACTGAAAATGCCACTATTGTAGGAGATGTAATTATGGGAGATAATTGTAGTGTCTGGTTCCAGGCAGTCATCAGAGGTGATGTCAACAGCATCCGAATAGGCGACAATGTAAATATCCAGGATGGGGCAATCATACATGGAACTTATGAGAAATTCTCCACTACAATCGGAAATGACGTTTCTATCGGCCACAGGGCTATGGTTCATGGATGCACAATAAAAGATAATGTTCTCATAGGAATGGGGGCAATAATCCTTGACAATGCCGTCATCGAAGAGAATTGTCTGATTGCAGCCGGTGCACTTATTTTGGAAAACATGGTATGTGAATCAGGAGGAATCTATGCCGGGATACCGGCGAAAAAAGTAAAATCTGTTCCACCGGAAATGCTGGAAGATAAATTTAAATCACTCGCTCAAAATTACATTAAATATTCCGGGTGGTTTAAGGCCGAGGAAGAATAAGGTACCTCTATGATCACTCTTGAATTTTGGCCCCAAAGCTGAGATCACCTGCATCACCCAGTCCGGGAACAATATAAGCCTTAGCCGTTAACTCTTCATCAATAGCACCTACCCAGATGTGTACATCAGGGTGACGCCGACGTACGTAATTAATTCCCTCCGTTGATCCTATTGCCGTAACGACATGTATAGATTTTGGATCACCGTAATCCTGAAGGGATTTTAAAACGACATCCATGGATGCTCCGGTGGCTATCATTGGATCTGAAAGAATCAACGTAGTACCTTCCAGATCCGGGCAGGTTATATAACCGGCTTTTATATCAAAAGAACCACCTTTATGATGTTTTCGATAAGCCGAAATAAATGCACTTCCGGCATCATCAAAAAAACTTAATAATCCATTGTGCAGTGGAAGCCCGGCCCTCAAAATGGTAGCCAAAATAACGTGATCATAATATTTATTGGAAGTTGCCACCCCGAGCGGAGTTTCTACATCAATTTCGTGATAGTCAAATGTTTTACTGACCTCGTAAGCAAAGATTTTTCCGAGGCGTTCCATATTAGTTCTGAAACGCATACTGTCCTGTTGAATCTCATGATCCCGCAACTCATTGAGGAACTTTTTTACAAGACTATTTTGATCACTAAGGTTAACTATCATTTAAGGCCCAATTTTACCCCAATATAGGAAAAATAGAAAATCTCCCCAATAAATTGAAAGCGATTCTTTTTCAAAATCTCCACATTAATTGACTCGATTCAGCTTTTTCCCGACTCAATGATTTTCCGGTAAACCTCTTCCCATCCCGACCAGCCGTGAAACGCAGAAAAAGAACTGTTATGCCATAAGGTTGAAAAAACACCGCCTGTTTTTTTTACCTGATCAAGGATTCTTTCTACCGTCCTCCAAGCATCTTCAGGGGAAAGATTCAAATATTGTTTAAGCGTAACATCCATAACCTGAAAAGGGATAATTCTTAGAGCCGTTTCTGTTTCCTTTTCCAGGTCATACCAGTTGAATTCTCCGGCAATTCCGGCCCTGAAACCAATATCATCAGCAAAACCCATGGAATAATCAGATTTAACCCCTGCTCGAATCAAATTACGGTAAGTACCTGGAAATGATAGACTTAGATAATGTTGCCTGCTTTTTTTTACCGGACCCTTTTTTATAACTCCCAACTTCATAATTTCTTTCTCCAGTAGTAAAAAATCATCATTCGAGGCAAAGGAAGGGTGTATTCCAACCCTAGCCTGCGGAGCAACAGATCTAATCAATTCTCTAAACGCTGCATTCTTCCAGTTAATACACTTATCAACACCACCATAATTTCCCATCAAAAAAAACCAAATAGGGTGCAAATCAAATGTTTCATGAATTTCCTTCAGTAAATCATACGCATGGAAGGGATCTTTTGAGTTATCTCTTATGGAAAGATTTCGCCTCCGGACCTTTTTAAAATCCAAGCGCATAAAATCCTTGAGCCAACCAGCAAAACCTCTCATCCCTCTGTTGCTGAAAGCCCAGGCAAGATCAATATCGTAAGTGGGTTGAAAACGGTATGCTGGCTTTTTGACAGAAACCTCAGGAAACTTTCTCAGGATACATTTCTCCAATTCCCGAACCCATAGGTTTACCACAGGAGTCCTAAGAAAACCAAATTTTCCAGCCAGGCTTTCTTTGGCGGTAAATCTGCCAAAACGATCACCCGAAAAATCCCAATATTCTTCATATCTGGTGAGCATAAAAAATATCATGGCAGGAAGGTCATATGTTAAATCAGCAGCAGCATTATCCGTTTTAAAAAAGAAAGGCAGGTCAGCTTTAAATTCAATGGTTAATTCGATCTTTCGAATCCCTTGTTCACTCAAAAGTCCGCATGGAACAATATAAACCTCCCCGGACTGGCAAATTTCATGGCTGTAATTGATCTTTACTCTCTGAAAGGACTTGAAGTCTTCCAAATTGTCAGTAAACCCCGTTTCCAATCCAAAAAACTCCTGTAATATGGTTTTATAGGTATACCGTATTCTGGGAGTTATTTCTGGTGCAAAAACCAAACAATCCATGCAGATCAGTTTATTCAAAAATTATCTGAAAGTTTTCAGACGTGTTAACCATTTCAAAGGTAAATAATTTGATTTTTTAAGTTCTATAATTCCCCATAAATAGACTACCAGGTATTCAATCCCTACAACCCATAAATTTTCAAAATATGGATCATAGCTGTAATTGATATAAGTCAAAGTGATCAACCCTGACCAAACGACAGGGAATCTAAAATCTGTAAACATACACAATGCCAGCGGCAGAATAGCATACCATGGATGGACGGTTGGAGTAAAGGCCAGATATAGACAAATGGCAAACAGCATGCGTAAAGGCAATTTCCCCATTGAATATTCTTTCTCTTTTATGGAAGCCCGCAGGATACCCAAAAAAGTGAAAACAGCCAGGGCAGGACCAATATAAAAAATCAGATTATATCCTGAAAATATATACCCCAGCCAGCGCAACAAATAATAAACACTGGCATTAAATTCGAATTTTTGAAAATACAGATCCAGGCTGCTGCCAAAATTTGCCAGGAATACGCCATCAATCAACGGTATATGCAAAGCCACCAAAACCAACCCAATGATAAAAAAGTAAATGGCAGCCATTCGCCAACCAATTCTTTTTATAAAAAACATCAGGAAAAGCAGCGGCAATAATTTTGAAGCTATGGAGAAAGCCATGGCTACTGCTGACCAATATAGTCTGGTGCTTAACAACAGATAAATACTCAGCAGCAGGAAAAAGACCATTACCCCTTCGAAATGCAAATTACCTACAACCTCTATGATCACAAGAGGATTTAAGGCATAAATAAGAATATTTTTTGGAGAAAAATTCAGCATTCTCAACAGAGGCGGAATAAGCATCAATGTTCCTACCTCAAATACAAAAACAATTATTTTCATCACCACGGCACTCCAGTAAACACTGGAAGGAAATATCCAGGTGGAAACTGCAAATACTGCCTGAGCAACCGGAGGGTAAATCGTATGATATTCCTGAGAATTCAGATTATTGAATAATTGTTCATCCAACCAGGGCTGCGTCCAGTTCTCAGCTACTATATCCTGAGGCAAGTAATGAAAAGGGTTATAACCATGATTGATGAGTCTCCCGTCCCAAATAAATCGAAAAACATCATCCGATAACTGCGGAAAGGCAAAAACCATAGCCAGGCGTAACAGAATGGCAAGTCCCAGATAAAAGGGCAAATCCTCTTCTAACACGGATTTCCAAATGAAATAGAAAGTCAGGAATGCCACAAAGTTTCCTCCAAGAATAACCTCAAAACGGGATTGATCCGCAATGAAACCGAGGACCATAATTGCCGTAGTAAATATTACCGCGAGTGCGACTGGTTCTTTTCTAATAGAAATTTGTCTCATTTTTGAGTGCTCCTACCCTTTCAACCTCAAATGTTTAACCGTGAAATAAAAAATTCCGCCGTATCCCAGGAATAACATCAGATGAAAGAAAAAGAAAGTGGTATTTTGAAGATATAACCCCAGGAACATCGCCCCAAGGAAATAGACTGAAAACAGCCCTTCAAAAATGGTAGTCCACGACAGTTTATAATTGATGTACTGCTTGCTCTTGACCTTATCTGCAATATTTTTAATATTAAACTTAGGTGTTCTGACAAATGGGGATTTCTTCCCCCGGAACCCTTCAAAAACCGCAATGGTATTATGAAGAGCCAAGCCCATCGATAAACTGAGGAATAACGGGAACAACAATAGAAAGTTCAGGATTTGTTTTAAAGGACTTTGATCTTTATGTCCGACTGCCTGAACATTGGCAACGTAATAAACGGCAATCACAGACAGAAAACCTGCCAGGAATACACCAAAGAAGTTCTTACTAATGCCCGCAGTAAAAATATCTCCTAAATAATAAAGCAGCGGAACACTAAACACGCCAATTATGAAAACAAATACGAAAATCGAACTGGCCAGCAAATGTACCGTTGTATGGATTTTTTCCATAAAAGGCATCGAGGACCTCCAAATGGAAGGAAGCATTTTTCTGGCGGTTTCAGCTCCACCCTTCATCCAGCGAAACTGCTGGGATTTCAGACTGTTCATTTCCACAGGCAATTCAGCAGGAGAACCTACTTCCTCCAGGAATCTGATCTTCCAACCTTTCAACTGTGCCCTTATACTGAGGTCCAGATCTTCTGTTAAAGTATCCGCCTGCCAGCCTCCGGCATCTTCAATTGTTTTCCTTCTCCATACTCCGGCGGTACCATTGAATTGCAACATATGTCCTCCTTCCATTCTTCCTCTTTGCTCAACAGTAAAATGCACATTCAATTGCAAGGCCTGCAACCTTGTAATGAGTGAATAATCCCCATTAATATGTTCCCAGCGTGTCTGAACGACGCCGACATTTTCATCATTAAAAAATGGAATGGTTGTTTTCAAAAAGTCTTTGCGTGGCAGGAAATCAGCATCAAAAATGGCAATAAATTCGCCCTTGGCCACTTTGGTAGCTTCTTTGAGAGCTCCTGCTTTAAACCCTGTTCTGTCTTCACGGGTAATAAGCACGATGTCCAACCCTTTAGCCTGGTATTCTTCCACCTTATTACGGGAAATCTCCACCGTTTCGTCTGTTGAATCATCCAAAATCTGGACCTCGAAGCGATCTCTGGGATAATCGAATTCCGCTACGGTGTCAATCAACCGTTCAACCACATACATTTCGTTGAAAATTGGCAGTTGAACAGTAACAAAAGGATATTCAAGAATTTCCTCCTCTTCAAAAGAACCTTGCTGGACCATCAGCCTCTCCTGCCAGAGCCAACCTGGGTTTGGGCAATTTCGCTGCTTCTGCTTCTTTTCCTTTTTTAGCTATAGATTCTTTTGCCTGACCTCTTTTGTAGTGGTACAACAAATTGAATTGAAAAAGGCAATAAATGGTAATATATGCCAGCGCGATGGTGTAAATAATAAAAACTACTGCTCCTAAAATTGGCATTCTAAAGTAATTTAAAAATGGTCCATAAAATTTTATACCCTGCAAGGATCGTACCTTTAAGTGTCCCTGACACCTTTGAAACACCTATTCTTTTTCGATAACTAACCGGGACCTCCGTCACTTTCATTTTCTGACGGGCGGCCTTCACCTGCATCTCCACAGTCCAGCCATAGTTTGGGTCAGCCATTTTCAATTCCATTAAGCTTTCCCATTTCACAGCTCTGAATGGCCCGAGGTCTGTAAATTTGTAATTAAAAAGTAGTCGGATAAGTGTAGTTGCCAGCCAATTGCCAAATATCTGCTGCGGCATCATAGCACCTTTTTCAAGGTTACCAAGTACTCTTGAACCTATCACGAGATCATGGTTCTTTTTGACAATAGGGCTGATTAGTTCTGGCATTTCTTCAGGATGATCGGAATAATCACCATCCAAAAAAACAATAATGTCGGGTTGGTCTTCAGGGGCTTTATTTATCAGGTGTTCAATTCCTTTTAAACAAGCACTGCCATATCCTTTTACAGGCTGATCCAGAACAATGGCTCCTGCTTCTGCAGCAACCTTTGCTGTATTATCTGTACTGGCATTATTACATACGTACACATCTCTCACAATATTTCCGGGTATATCTGCCAGTACCTTCCCAATCGACTCCTCCTCATTAAACGCAGGGATGATAACATCCACTTTGAGTGGTTCCAAATTTAGTCAATTTTTTAGTGACCGCAAAGATAGAAGATTTTAAATAAACTTTTCCTAATAAAGGATCACTATGATATTAAGCCCAATTTTTCAGTCAAGTACAAATCTCACCCTGTAAATACGGCAGGATAATATCGTTTTTATATTCGTTGGTCCCATCGTAAGTTAAAGTAACCACCTGAACACCTGTAATCCGTTTTATCTCATTGGCCATAGCTTCTGTCACCAATGACGGGCAGCAGAACGATGGGTTTGCCTGTACAAATAATTTAACGTCAGGATAATTTTTCAAAATAAAGAAAACCTTGAGGATATTATCGACAGATTCTCCGGAAAGAAATGGGTTGATATTAAATCTTTCCAGCTCCTTTTCCAACTTTCTGGGTTCAATGACCGGAGCAGGTCCCAAGAACCTTTCAAAATACCGATAATATTTTTCTTCGAACATCTTGACGACAGAAACCATCAATCGCAATTGGGCTGCTTTCAGGTAATCTCCTTTATGCACAAGTAAGCGAATTCTATTAGGTTCAATAATTTTTTGATAATCGGAATAGGTTGTGGTGATTACTTCTCCTCCAGCCTCTTCAATTGCCCTGTGGAGATCCTGATTCATAACATCGTTATCACAAACATACACGTCTCCAAAAATGGCCACTTTAGGCTTCTCTGATTTCACAACTGGAATCCCGTCAAACAAGCCTAAAGCCTGCTGAACCGTCTTTTCTAATCCCTTATCTCCGGAAAACGCCTTTATAAGCACTTCAACACTTTGCTTCAACACCTCATCCGTTTCCCCGGGATTAACTTCATAAGGTCTGATCTTGCAAGCGACCGCCCGTAACAATCCTCCTAGCATATATGCGAAATAGGCATAATAACAAGCCATGGGAGAAATCTCAAGGTGAGATAAAAGTCCGACATATACATTTGCCTTTTCAAAACCATTCCCCTGTTTTTCAAATACACTCTTGATGTATTGGGGATACAGCCTTATATTACAGGAAAGCTTGCTTTCAAACATCCAAAGCAGTGTTTTTTCCGGTGGCAAATCATTTTCCAAAACGTAATCGATAAACTCCTGTGCCAGGATACTCACGGGAAGGCACTGCCCGGCATTATGAGCCATGCTTTTCCTGATAATCTGTTCATTTGAGTTCATTTGCCTGGCATCAATTCCCAATCGTTTCAAATTGGCCACCAGCAAAGGCGCAACAATAGGGTCCCAGTCCGGAAACATCAAAATCTTGCCCTCAATATCCCTGGCAACTTTGGGTAAAATAGTTCCGTTATAACCATCCTCTTTTTCCGAAGTTAAAAAAGCATGATTTCTAAATGATCGAATGGCTGCCTCTATCCTGGTTTCATAACCTACATTTGAATCATGTTCATCTATCTGTAAAATGAGATAAGGCTTATTATGTCTGTGCATAATCTTTTTGAAATATTCGGTCACAAATGCATCAGGTGAACATTTGAAAGCAGTGACCAATACAGGATACAAGTTGTTTTTTTTAGCAACTTCACTCGTTGTTTCCAGAATTCTGGAAGCAAAATACCATGGAACGTTTTTGGCTATCATCCGGACTTCCTCTTCCGGCTCCGAACTGACCGGAATCATATCCTGGTAAAAAGTTTTTATTCCCTGCTTATTAAAAATTTCCGGAATACCTTTATTAAGTCCCTTGGAAAGCACCACATATGGCCGTCCCATTAAAACAACCGAGAGGTCTTCTTTTTCATCGAATTCCTGCTCAAACAGCCTTACCAGATTTTCCTTTCTTTCTGAAAAAAATGCCATAGCTTCTTTCAGGGCCGCAGTTACCTTGAACAAGCTGATCTTTTCTTTGAATATCGGTTTTAAACTTTTCCATAAATCTTTGGCGACAAGAAAAGTACCCCTTGAGAAATCCAAAAAAGGAGAAATATGTTTATCCTGGATATTTTTAGATTTCATGGTATACACCAGAGAAGCACTGTACTGGGTATAATAACAATATAGTTTTTCAGCATTTTTTGCAGCATTACGATTGCTTAAATAAACAGGCATGAAAATGTAATCAGCCTTGTCGAGCAAATAAAGTGCATGACCATAATGAGCCGTAATGGGTGCACAAAATTCAGCACCGGCCACATATTTTCCTTCCTTTAGGGATTCTTTGAATGGTTCACTTGTTACCGTTCGTATAGACAGGTTGTCGAAAAAGCGTTTCCAGAGAGGGATTTCCTCAAATAAATGAAGGGAAGCAGGCAATCCAATAGAGATGTCATTTTCCAATGGTTTGGTTGCCTTGACATTTAAAACCTTTTTACGGGCTTTTAAAAGATCAAACCCTGCCTTGTTGGCTGAAATGTGTTTTTTTGTTTCATAATCGCGGCCACAAAGGAAACCGTAGGCAACGGTTTCTTCGTTGATCTCAGCCAAACTGATCCTGCAATTATTATTGCAAAGATCACATTGTTCAGTGCGAACAGGAATATTTGATTTATAAAGTTCAAGCCCCCGAAAACCAGTGGTACGTTTCTTCTCTTCCAACACCATTAAAGCCGCCCCCAATGCTCCGGTAAGGTGACACATATCCGAAACAAATATGGGCTGTTGTAATCTTTGCTCAAAAGCGGCAATCAGAGCCTTATTTCTTGCTGTTGCTCCCTGGAAACATACATGTTTTCCAATAGAGGCTTCTCCTGCTACTTTTTGCAAATAATTTTCAGCTACAGAGTGTAGAACAGTTGCAAGGATTTCATTGGAGGAATACCCCTTTCCTTTTAAGTTGATTGATATCCCTTTCCATAAAAACGGTACAACGATCACTGGCCAACGGTGCCTGTGCTGACAAAGCTTTATCGGCATACTCAAAAAGGCTACAATTCAATTTCTTTGCCTGTTCCTCAATAAAACTTCCTGTTCCGGCAGCGCAGACAGTATTCATTTGAGAGAAGGTAACTCTACCGTTTTCCATTTGTGTAAATTTGGCATCCTGTCCACCTATCTCAATAATCGTATCCGTTTCTGGACTGAGTTCAAAAGCTGCTCTTGCATGGGTCGTAATTTCATCCAGAATTAGATCTGCACCAATAATCTTACCGACAAAATTTCTACCTGAACCGGTAGTGCTCACTCCTCTAATTTTAAAATGGATTTCTTCATTCGCCTGTAAGTCTTCAATGGATTCAAACAACGCTTTAACAGCGTTTAGAGGCGCTCCTGCTGTATAAGTATAAAAACCAACCAAAGGCTTTCTTATCCTGGACAAAAGCACTGCCTTGGTACTGGTAGATCCAATGTCAATACCCAGATAGCAGGAAAAATCCTTCAGGCTTTTTAAGTCCTGATAAATATCCACTTCCACATGTTTTGGATGGGTTGTAAAAACAGGCTTAAAGATGGTGGATGAATGGCAGGAGAAGTCCGGGTAATCACTTAATTTCAAATCAAGAGGTTCGTAATAGTACCCTTTGTCCTTTTTTTCTTTTTGCAATATTTCTTTGAGGCTGAATGGCTGCATGGATTGATTTCTCTCAACACCATTTTTCAGACTCAAAAGTGCCGCTCCAAGGGCACCATAAAGATGTGCATTATCATCCTTGAGCACAGAGTCATCAAGGTAGTTTTCAAGGTGTTTAATGACAGCAAGATTTCTTGAGACGCCTCCACTAATCAAAATCGGAAGTTTTGGAGACTGATTTGCGAAAACAGTATCTACAATATTTTTCACCAAACCTTTGCATAGACTATCTGCAATGGCTTCAATGGAATACCCCCTTTGCTGGGCATGAATAAGATCTGTTTTGGCAAAAACAGCGCACCGGGAAGCAATGTCCGGAATATCCCCTTCGTTTTGAAGGGCCTTTTTACAAAAATCCTGAATACCTGCCAGGTTTAATCTGCTTGATTGTTGATCCAAAAAACTCCCGGTACCAGCTGCACAGGAAGAGTTTAATTTTGTGAAATCATAATGACCTTCATCATCAAACTGGATCAACATAAATTTCTCGGCTCCAATATGCAAAAGAGACTTTGCTTTCTTGCAATACTTTCTTTTTGCCTCGATCAATGCCACCTGAGCATTGTAATGACTCACCAAACAGGAGTCAAATTTCACCGTAGAGGAAACACCTCCAATTCCAAGGACATTGCTGAAGGTCCAATTGTGCTTCAGCCTGTTCCAGGGCTCTATTTAAATTTCCCTGATGAAACCCGTAAAAGGTGTTGAGGATACTGCCATTCAAATCCAGTTGAACTACAGACAGGTAAACTGATCCGACATCTATGCCTAGAACAGTTGCCGTATTCGTAGGAGCACTTTTCATAATTAATCATTTTCATTAACTAATAAAAGCTCCGGAAGAAAGAACCGGACATGGTCCGGTGTTCTGGTAAAAAAGAAGGTAACGGCTTTACAGGTCAGGTTTCATTGAGCGTTAGAGAGGTTCAATCTGCCCAAAGTAGTTATAAGATACAAAAAACCAGCCTTTCAATCAAGGTGTATGCCCGTAAGCATACACCAAAATTGAGTTTTTTTCAAAAATAAGATTATCTACTCTTCTATTGTTTTAAAAACAGGAAGATCTTTGGCAACCAGTTTCGGGGAACGGTCTACTTTGTAAAGCCCCCAGTGTTTTTCAGGTTCCAAAGGTTCAGGAGATCCCTTCCAGGGTTCATCAAAGGCTTCAAACACATAGGTTAGAATTTGTTCCTCGTCCACCCATTTCAGGAGTTCATTCAGGTAAACCTTTTGTTGTTCTTCTGAAACATTTTCGGGATCTATCCCTCTGCCATTAGAATTGGTGGCCCAACCTGCCTCAGTAATTACAACCGGCACATCAGGATACATTTCAGCTACACTATAATAATTTTCCTTAGTGTAATCCAAGGCTTCATTAATCCGCTTGTACTCCCAGACCGGATAGGTATGAATGGAAATAAAATCAATCTCCTCTACCAAAGGCTTCAATTTATTGAGCCAGGGCACATAATTTTCACAAAAGGTAACCGGCTGTTTAGCACCGTCTTTTATCATTTTGACATACTCGATCACATGATCAACAGGCACGTAGTGATCTGTCCAGTCCACACAAGCCTCATTTCCTGCGGAAAGGCAGCAAATGATGTCTGGATACTGATTTGCCATTGCGATGAGCTTGTGGATCCGTTTGAGATTCTGTATCCTGTTTAGCTCAAGCTGTTTTTCGGTATATGTCCCACCGCCCCACGGACAACCGAAATTATTCATTTCAGCAACGATATAGGCGCCTAACATTACCTTGAAATTGAGCTTTTCCTTATGGATAACTTCCAGGACAGTCTCAGCGTGAGGGTCGCAATCGTATAAACGCAAATATTCCCACCGGCCGTGAAGTATCAGGAGATCTTCTTTAACCTGATCATAGCCAGGAAAAATGCCCCCGGGGTATTGTCCCTCACGAAAGCCAGAATAGCATATGGCCCTTCCATACGGAAAGAGCACTTTTTCAGTATTTGTCATTTAGAGTGTTCTTTAGTGTTCAGGTAACAAAAAAAGATGAGGCGTTGTTTTAAAATTTCAAATTTTCCTCTTTATCCCACAACCCCCAAAACGCCCCGACATCTCCCTCGGAACCAACTTTCCATGATTCATCAAATGAAGTGAAATAGAAAATTTCAACGTCCTCTTCTGCGGACCACTTTTGAGCATTGATGAAATATTTTATCGCACCGTCCTCAGAAGGTTCAGCTGCTTTGCAATTACTACCCTGACTAGGCCAGCCGGTTTCGGTAATGATTACTTTTTTTCCCTGACCTGCATGTACGGCTTGATTAAACATCTGCTTCATATACACCAGGGAATAGTCCATATGACAGCCTTCCCAAAAAGGATAACAATTGGCAAGGATAACGTCACAGGCATCCGTAATACGAGGGCAGGCACTGAATTCATAATATGCATCCACGTAACCAACAGGCACATTCGGAATAGCTTTTTTCACCTGCTTAATATAATCGAGCAATTCATCCTCAGACAAATCATTTCTGTACAATACTTCATTACCAACGGCTGCAATATCCACAAAACCCTTATTAGCCAGATCAATTAATGCGGCTATTTCCTCTTCATTTTTATCTTGCTCGGAACCCAGCCAGGCGCCTACCAAAGTTTTTAAGCCAAACTCTTTAGCTATCTGCGGGATCAACTCATTTCCTTCGATACAGGAGAAGGAACGGATCCATTTCGTATAAGGAGCAATGATGGCCATACGTCTCCTTATCTGAGCTTCACTCAATGTATCTCCTGGTTTTTGTCCTTCTACATAAGCACTGAAACACAATCCGTGCATACCATTTTCGAGAACCTGTGAAAACAAGTCCCTGATCTCTTCCGGGCTTTTATTTGCATAATCCACCCCAGACAGTGATAACATTTTTTCTGGTCTGTATGACATTTTTACTTTTTTTTTAAATATAAAATTACAATTCACCCCGGCGTTCGACCAATTCGGCTTTAATTTCCCTGGCACGTTCTTCACTAAGATCGTATTTCCACATGACAATAATGGCTAAACCAGCAGTTACAGCAGGAATAATGATGTCTGCAAGTCTCAATTTCGTTAATGTTTCTACAGACTGGGTTGCGGCATTCTGATCAAACCCGACTAATTTGAGAACGAGCCCGCCTAAAACAAGAGCAATGGCCTGTCCCAATTTCACCATCCACCAGTAAATAGCTCCGAAAGTACCTTCTTTTCTTGGCATCCCGTTATTCAACTCATCGAGGTCACAAACATCAGCGGTCATACTCATCATTAACGTAAACAACCCTCCGATACCAAAAGACATAAGCGGAATAGGCATGAAAATCAACCATGGATTAGTTGGACTAAAACCGTACCATTTTAACATATACCCTACGATGGAAATAGCCGTTGAAATAATAAAAGCTCTTCTTTTTCCCAACTTGTTGGACATCCAGGTAATAATTGGAATCACCAAAAATGCTGTAGCAAAAGCACTAACTGTAGAGAACCATGCAGGCCAGTTTCCTGCCAATCCATAATCACCATTGAACATATAAAAAACAATGATGAAATAACTAAACGAGGCAACCATCTGGAATCCGTTGAAAACCAAAAAAGTCGCTCCACAAAGCCTTACAAACGGAATATTTTTGAAAACCTGAACAATGCCTTTAAACAAATCATTCAAATTGGAAAACAATGTACTCCAGGTAATTTCCTTCCTGTTTTCCATGTGTGAAGAGTCTATTCCCCGACAGAAAATCGCCGGCAATACTCCCAATATAATGCAAATAGCACCCACAATTATTGAAAGCCTCCTAACTCCTACTGCCTGTGATTCAAAAAGGTTCGGATTAGCGATCAACACCCAGAACCAGGGCACTATCATCCAGGCAATTTGACCGACAATTTGCGAAAACCCCATCAGGCGGGTACGCTCATTATAATCAGAGGTCATTTCATAACCTAACCCAATTAACGGAGTAGCAAAAATGGTATTCCCGATTAAATAAACCAGGGACAAAATGAGGAAATACCAAAAATTGTACATCTGGGAATTCTCCGGATTTAGTTGCCACAAGACTGCAAATAAGATACCACTCAAAATAGCGCCCACAAAAATATAGGGTCTTCTTCGACCAAAACGGGATTTAGTGTTATCGGAAATAAATCCCATAATGGGATCCGTAATGGCATCAAAAAGTCTGGGAAGCCCCCCCAGCAATCCCGCCAGGAAAGGATCCATTCCAAAAGCGGTCAGTAAGAAGAACATAAAAATTCCCAGTGCTCCTGGCAGTAGGTTATTTACCAGATGACCGGCACCAAATGCAGCTTTCTGCAACATAGGCACCCGATCCTTAGCAGCGGTAGTGTATTTAGACATAATCTTTGATTTGATACTCGTTAAAATTATTTACTAAAGTCTGTCCACATTTGGGATTACAATGGTTTGAATAGCCTGACCACTTAATGTTAAATCGACTTTGCTATCTCCTAAAGCTATCGAAAACGATTTTTGATCCTCGTCCTGATTAAATACAATAACCACGATATTATCAGCATTTTCAACCGCAGTTACCATTAATGAATCGTCAGCGTTTTCAAACCCGATTCGTGTAGCTCCTGGCCGGATAAATTTGCTGAAGTGTGCCAGCGTATAATAGATAGGAGTAAAATACACTTCATCAGCTTCCGGATCTACGATAACCGGTGCAACGCACCAATTCTTAAACCAATTAGGCCCGCCTTGTTTATCTAAAACCATGTTCCAGTCAACCCAACCATCGACCCAACTATTCAAACAACCGATAATATCCCGGGCGTAACGATAAACGGGCACATATTTTGGATGGAGATGTTTGTCCTCTTCAGAAGCCCAGTCCCATCCCCAGTCAGTAGCCTCTTTGGACCAATACCAGGCATCATCTTTCCAGGCAGGAACCTCAGCATCAACACAAGCCTCGGTTTGGATAAGATATTTGTCGGGAGCCGCATCATGGGCAAATTGAAGCGATTCAGGAAACCAGTCAAAAGTACTGGCGTACCAATGAACAGCCATCCCGTCATAATATTTGGAGGACTCTTCGTCTTTATACATTACTCTCGTCCATTCTTTGAGTTCTTCGCCGCGATTCTGGTCATATCCGAGAATCTTTACATCAGGAGCATCTGCCCTCAGTTTAGGACCCAGATGATTTTTTACGAATTCCGTCATTTCCTCTGCATTGAAATGCATACTCTCCCAGTTATTATTATTTCCAAGAGGTTCATTCTCAACGGTTATCCCCCAAATATCAATGCCTTCATTTTTATAGGCCTCCAGATATTTGGAAAAAAACAATGCCCAGGTATCATAGTATTCGGGCAGTAATTTTCCTCCGCGCCAGTCATTATTATCTTTCATCCAGGGAGGTGCAGTCCAGGGGGAAGAAATAATTTTAAATCCATCCTTTGAAATGGCCATAGCCTCTTTGATCATGGGAATGATATCATCCTTGTCTTCCTCAATGGAGAAGCTGTTCAATTCCTTGTCACCTTCCTCGGGCGCATAGGAATAATTACTCAAAGAAAAATCACAGGAATTGATATGGGTACGTGTAAGAGAATATCTTGCACCGGTTTCACCGAAATATGCCTCGAGAACTTTTAACCTGTTTTCAGGACTCAGATTATTTAAAAGATAGGCAGAAGATTCTGTAAAGGAACCACCAAATCCGGTAATCGTCTGGAATTTCTCGGAGGGTAGTAATTTGATCATTGCCGGATTTTCACCGGCAGTAAATTCAGTGATCTTTTCCAGTTTATTGCCACTTGCCGAAGTTTCATAAACCTCAACCGCCAGTTTTTTTTCTGAATTACAAGCACTTAACATAACTAAAATGCATAAAAAAGGCCCAAAAATTTTAATTGTCTTAATCATGATTATTCCTGTTTTAATGAGCGTCGATCATTGCCTTTACAGGCGGTATAGCCACGTCCTTAAGCAATGCTTCTTTGTTTCCGTTATAGGTTTTTGTAATTGGATTTCCATTTCGGGACAATCCCTCGAAAACACCTTCATTTACAAGATCCCAAAGGGCAAATTTGGCCCTACCATCAATGGTAAAAAGGCCAAAATGATTTTCAGACCCTCCCGGATTTTGGGCGTCTTTCCAGTTTTCATCAAAAGCCTCGAAATAAAAACAGGAAATCCCCTCTTCATTAGTCCAATCCCTGATCATGCTGTGATACAAACCTTCCTTATATTCGTCTGTTGCTTTTGAGCCATTCGGACCATAAAACCCATTGGAGAAGGAAGCCCAGCCAGTCTCTCCGATATGAACGGGTTTACCAGAATCAATACTTCTAATATACTCGAATGTGTTTTGATATTGAGTAATCGCATAATCCCTGGCACGCACCATTGCCTTTTCGATTTTTTCCAAATCCGACAAACGTTCTTCACTTTCAGTTATCCCCCAAAAATCAGGATTATAGTGTGTATCATGCATCGGATAAGTATGCAGGGAAACAAAGTCAACCGCCTTGATAAGATTTTCAAGGGCCGGGACTCTATAGAATTCATCCCCTCCTCCCCAGGAAGCAAAATTATCAGAACTGGTAATCCATAGACTTTCAGGAAGTTCTCCTGACGCTTTCAGGTCCTGCAAATGATTCACCCATTTCAGGATCACATCTGGTTGCACATGGTAGCTGGTGGCCCATTTTACCATAGCTTCATTTCCCACTGCAATGACTTTGACAATGTCAGGATATTGCCTGGCCATTGCCACTGCTCTTTCTATTTCGGAAGTATTTCCTTCCAGATCTTCATTGTAATGGTCGGGCGCAGCAGTCCAGGCGTCTTTACAATTGATCCAGGCTCCCAGCATTACGTACATTTCAAACCCAGCATCTTCTTGCTTTAACTGGTCGATAGCAGCTAATAAGTTACCTGCTTGAGCCAAATGCGTGTTATAGGTTCTTAAAATCTTAATCCCCATCGCCGAAAGAATCTTTAAGTCCTCTTTTAACTCCTCAATTGTTGGTTGAATATCCCTGGTCGATTGTCTGTACCCACCATAGGAGATGGCCTGGTAGTCAGGATTTCCAAATATCTGCTCAGCAGTTTGATCCTTTGGCACCACTGATTGACTATCTTCCTGATTATTGGTTTCGTTTTTACATGAAAAACATAAAATCAATACGAATAAGGAAATAAAAACTTTTAAGCCGGTATTCATGAGTTTTAGTTTTTTACTGAAGTATTTATTGACTGAAAGCAACTGGCAAGTTAATCACCTTAAATCGCCCTCCCTCAGATGTACCATAATCCGATCTACCTCTCCTGTCCGCTCAAAAATCTGACTGCTCGTTTTCTGATCCAGTTTGAGAGAATCAAATTGCATGGTAGCATTGTTTGAAAGTTCGACCAAAATTCCCGGCTTCTCCGACAGTTGGTAAATTATGGGCACCTGACAATAAGTAAACCCTAAAGCTCCGGATGACACCTCAATTTCCTTTCGGGTTTGATTTACATCTACGTATTCAAAAACCTGTGAACTCGTGAGGAATTCATCTTTTCGCAAAAGACAGGGATCAAAATATAATTGACCGTTTTCAACAAATATGCCCAATTCACCAAAGCGGCACAAAATATCTTCTTTTACCTGTCCGGTCATTCCGGGCTGTTGAGCGCCTTTCCCTGCCGGAGTATGTGAGTAAGGATCCGTTGGGAAAGCTCCATAAAGCGTAGGAGGTTTATGAACACCAATACCTTCATTAATCTCATAATAGTGCTCCATTAGTCTTCCTATTACTTCTTCACTCTCTTTCTCTTCTATGGCTTTCAGACAGCATTCCTGGACAGCTAATTGCAACTTGGAAACCATATGCCAGTAAATAGATCCGAGGCCCTCATATCCATAAAAGGTTCCTGACCTACCGGTAAATGCTTTGTGATTAAAGACCTCCTCAAAAATTTGCAAAACGCTGTCTCCATCCTGTTTCACCAAATCTCCAAATTCCGTTTCGGACAACTCTTTAAGCGCCACCTGCAGATCTTTGGCATTTTTAAAATTACCATTAAAGTGAAAATTACCATTGAGGTCTTTCTCAATAACCTGAAGATTACCTTTAGCAATTAACTCTTTGAGTAAATTAGAACCTGAAACCGCTTTTTCCGGAATAACATTCTTCTCCATAAATCCGGGCAGTTCTTTGTTAGGATAGAGAATGTAGCTGTATTGATCTTCCCTGAAAAGGCTACTGCTCTTCAAGGCGTCCAGAACTTCCAGTGCTTCTTTTGAATCAAGATAGCCTGAACTGAGAACTGCAACCTGCCCTTCCAACATTTCATTCAGGTAACTAATAGATACGGATGCATCTGGCTCAACCGTCATCAAATTATAGGCATGATACAGATTGTCAGATCGTTTATTTGATTTTATGGAATGCTCTAAATATGCCAGAGCAAGATCAACAAAATGTCTGATAGCCTCCAGAGATACCGTTTCTTTTTGTCCAGAGAAAGTACTTTGATAGATGCGCATCCTGTAATCACTTCCAGCCTGCCCCAATCCGTCTAAGATGGTTTTACGGCTTTTATCGTCGATGCTTCCTTCCAGCAAATGCTGTTGTTTTTTAAGTGTTTTGGTAATATTTTGAAAGAAAGTCAAAAGTTCCCCGGAAAGGGAAAAAGAAGCCTGGTTTGATTTTTCAAAAATACCCTGGAAAAATTTCAAAAACCTCCTTAAATAATACAAGGTAACCATGGAAACTCCGTTACCTACCAGAGCATTATTGGCATCATTCCACTCCGGTCTTTGGGTATTCATCCAGATGCCGCCGTGTGGAATAAAATTGGATATCTTCGCCAATACTGTTGCCAGCATTTTTTCCATGAAATTGACCTGGATAATGTTTCCATTGCCGTCCCTCAACAAAGCACCATCTGCTCCGATTTGATCACGTTGTTCTCTGATCATTTCATCCGCTTTCAGGTCAAAATCTATGGTATCTTTAGGGTTTACAAGGATATCCTTATAGGATTTAATTTTATACGGAACATTGGCGTAAACAAAAACCTCGTCATTCAGCAAATCATTGATTCCTTCGGAATTATGTTTATCGAAAAACTCCAGAAACTTTAACAGATAGATGATCTGGTGATCTCCCCAATACCCGATATAAGACCATGGATCGTCCGGTTCGATGGTTTCCCAGTCAATTCCTCCCTTGGTTACCCTGTAGGGGTTATACCCATCAAATGTAGAGGCGTTCAAAAATTTATGGATCATGCTTTCCACAAACTCAGGATAGGAATGTGCCAGAGCTTCCCAGTTTTGAAAGATATCTCTCCAGTTACCCTCGTAATCAAGTATTTTAGAACCATCGGACTCATTCCTGGTATTGATAGAAAATCTGTTCCAGGGTCTGCTTGGATCACCGTGTCGTCTGCTAAACTTCAACGGCATATATTCCAAACATAATCTCTTGAAGTTCGCATCATTAATCTTATCTGAAACTTTCTTGAGATCCGATAATGAAAACAACTCGGGAAGATCATTAATAACTCCTTCAGCAAGCTTAAATACTTTCTTATTCGCATTTGAAAGGTATTCAGAAAAATCCCATTTTTCTATCTGATAGTTCATATCAAAGATTCCCCCTCTCATAATATTGAACAGGGCATTGGAAAAATGACGGGTATCCCTGAATTTATCCGCAGTCAATTGCAAGGCATCTGCAGCGGCATTTAATTCGACAAGATGTCGGGTACCGGATTCGATATCTCGTTTGACCAAATTCCATGGATTCTTTTCAACACTTAGTATGTTTGATATCTTGACAACGGCAGCCTGACTCTTATTTACATCGGCCACTAGGATCCAATCCTTTTCAGCTTTGGAATCAAGCGAAATTTCCGTCTGCACAAAATATGCTCCCTTTTCAGCCTTTACATCCCGTTCTTCAACGATGTCAGTTCCTTTTCTAAAATCGTTAAGCTGCAGGGAAGAGAGCAGGTATTTAGGGTTTTCTATCCCAGATGACCAAACAACATTGGCTTTTAAAGCTTCGCTGGGTTCTGCTTTATCTACAATAATCGCACTAAGTGCGAAAATTCCAATCCCTGTTTCTTTTATGAGTTCACTTCTTTTATAGGCATCAACCAGATTACTCGTTTGATTTTGGAGGTAACTGCCTACTCCATATGGAAGAATATTTTGAATACCGTCCAATAGGGAAATTCGAACTTCTGCAGTCCCATTATTGATCAGTTTTGACCTCTTTACAAAGCCAAACTTATCACTGGTACTCCATTGGTATCTGATAAGTAAGACCAAGGTCATGATTCACTTCTTCGAAAATAACCTTGTCTCCATAAATGTTTTTATAAAGGTTTCTGGTTGTTTCATACCTGCCTTCATACCTGATGGAAAAAGGCTCCCAAATTTGTGAATCGTTGTTTTTATGAACCCAAAAGATAGACTTACTACCTGTTGTATCGAACGACTCCGTAATCTTATCATCTGTATAATAAGGGAATAAAGAAAATTCGGCATTCTTTCTACCTGCGGAAAGGCCACCATTACTGGAAATGAACATCCAATGGTTCGAATCGCTGACTATGCTCATAAAAAAGGGCCGCATAGCGTCATGATTCGATATTTTGAAGAATTTTTGGTTGTCTATTTCTACTAGACTGATGTTGGTTTCGATTTGATTAGAGTTTTCTTTCATATTATTGCTGATAAATTATCATTAACCTTATTCACCAAGTGATTATCATTTCCTAAAAAGTGCTTAACCTTAACAAAAAAAAGCAATTCAGATGGATGAAAAAAATATTCTCCTACGACAAATTCACTACACAAAACACATAACTAATTGATAATTAACCAATAGCAGTATTTTTTCTCATAAACAATCCCGATTGTAAATAATCTATGTTTTGAAAAAAAATATTGGAAAAAATATTCTGCAAAAAGATTCCTAAAACTTTAGGGCAGCCATAACTGATTTTGAATGGCTGCCCCAAAGTTGTAAGGTATATGCTCCTCAAGCGTTTTATTATTTAACTTCCTGGTAAACTTTAACCCAATCCACCAGCATTGTTGTCGGGAAAGGGGTATCATCCGTTGGGAAACCAACATAATTTCCACCAACAGCCACATTCAGGATAATATAAAACGGATGATCATATACCCATTCACCGGTTACATCATCTGGTCTAATTCGTTGGTACAGAACATTATCCACATAAAAATCAATATAATCCTCAACCCACTCTACGGCAAATACGTGGAAATCTTTATCAAATCGATCATTTGAAAAACCATAACTACCCGTAATAGATGCACCAGCAGAATAACCGGGTCCATGCAGCGTACCATGAATGATGTTTGGTTCCTGTCCTCGATATTCCATGATATCGATTTCTCCACATTGCGGCCAATCTACCTGATCAATATTGGCTCCTAAAAGCCAAAATGCAGGCCAGATACCGGGACCAGTGGGCATTTTTATTCTTGCTTCAAATCTTCCGTAGGCTTGTTCAAACAATCCGGCAGTAGTTATCCTGGCTGAGGTGAATGCAGCACCGGCATAACTTTCCCTTCTTGCAGTGATGGCCAGATTACCTTGCCCGTCAAGGGATACATTTTCCGGACGGTCGGTATCATACTCCAACTGGGCATTTCCCCAATCTGTACCGATATCAAAAGCCCACTTTGTGGAATCTGGTAATTGACCTTCCGGACCTTCAAACTCATCTTCCCATGTCAATTGCCAGTTGCGATCTTCAATAACATTCTCATCATCTGTACATCCCCAGGCCAGGAAGGCAAAAGCCAAAAGGATAAAACTTTTACTGCAAAATTTATTATTCAATTTCATTTGTTCAGATTTTTGATATTTGAAAAGGAGGTGGCTAAATCTCATAGCTTAATCAGCCACCTCTGTTTTCATTCGATTAGCTTTCACGCTAAATGGTTAGTTGCGGAAATATATATTATCGATATAAACATTTCCGTCTCCCACAAATTTAAACTGGAAAACATCCGTCAAATCAACTGGTGAAAATGATGATAAAGGAATATCAATACTTGTCCAGCCTGAAGTTGGTACGGTTAATGAATAAGGTGTTTCAATCGGCCCGGGACTAATTAAGAATACCTCCAGAGTAGTTGAAGTAGCCGACCAAAAATCAATATGCAAATTGGCATATCCAGACACATCTTGGCTGCCGGCCAGTTCAATTCCCTGGTAGTTCAAACCTGTGTATAACAGGGTATTATTTCCGGCAACAGAAACCTCTGATACTACTGTTGCCTGTCCCCAATCCGGATAGAAATTGGTGCCGGCAACATTATCAAATGCATCACTGAAAATAGAAATCACACTTCCAGGATCATCCATTGGTGTCGGAGCCGCTTCTGTTGGCTCCGTTGGTCCACCTGTATCAACAAAGAAGTAAAGATTATCAATATAAATATCTCCTTCTCCGTCAAATTTAAACTGAATGATATCTGCTAGATCCACTGGAGAAAAAGCAGAAAGCGGAATATCGATACTTGCCCAACCAGAAGTAGGTACTGGCAATGCATAGCCTGTTTCAACTGGACCATTACTGATCAGGAAAATATTCAAGGCATTTGAATTGGCAGTCCAAATATCCACATGGAGATGGGTCATTCCGGAAACATCTTCATTACCAGCGAGCTGAATTCCCTGGTAATTTAACCCTGAATAAAGCAAAGTATTATTTCCAGCAACAGAAACCTCAGATGGTACTGTTGCCTGCCCCCAATCAGGGTAAAAATCTGTACCGGCCAAATCCATATATGCATCGCTGAACACTGAAATTACATCTCCGGCAGGATGCGTTGGTGTTGGTGCAGCCACTGTAGGCGTATCTCCTCCTCCTGTTCCGGTATAGAAATAAATATTATCCAGATAGATGGTTCCGTTTCCATCAAATTTCAACTGAATGATGTCTGCCAGGTCTACAGGATCAAAGGCAGATAAGGGTATGTCAACACTTCCCCAGCCAGAGGTAGGCACTGACAAAGCGTATCCTGTCTCTATAGGTCCGTCACTGATCAAGAATACATTCAGATTATCAGAATTGGCTGTCCAGAAGTCCAGGTGCAGATAATCCATACCAGAAACATCAAGACTACTTGCCAATTGAATTCCCTGATAATTGAAGCCAGCATACAATAAGGTATTATTGCCCTGTATTCCGACCTCTGATACGGAGGTAGTCTGCCCCCAATCAGGATAGAAATCCGTTCCCGCAACGTTGGTATAAGCATCACTAAAAATAGAGATCACATCTCCCGCTGATTGCGTTGGTGTTGGTGCTGCTACTTCAGGAGTTGACCCACCACTACTTCCGGAACCATCGGTATAAAAATATACATTATCAACATAAACATTTGGCAGATCTCCCGACAACACCAGTTGCGCAAGGTTCGACCGGGAAGTCAATCCTATAAAGTCAGACATTGGCATATCCAGACTTACCCAGGCTCCGGTCTGCAATACAGGACTGGTAAAGGATAATTCATGGGAAGAATCATCTCCTCCATCAAAAGTATTATCAGCCCCAAAATCTACCAACAATATTTTGAAAGCAGCAGGTAGATCCGTTGGGTCTGGCGTCCAGATATCCATATGGAAGTGGGACATTCCCGAAGCATCAATCGTCTGTGAGGTAAACTCAATACCGACGAAATTCAGATTTTTGTACCGCTTAACATCATCACCATCTATTTGAATATCAAATGTTTCTGCAGTTGAAAACTCCCAATAAGTATTCCATAAATCAACAGGAACATTAGTATAAGCATTACTAAAAAGAGAGATCACGCTATCCGGATGAACCGTTGGGACAGGAGCAGGTTCTGTTGGCCCTACGGCTTGACCGGTTGCTCCAATAGTCATAGATCCGGAAGCTTCGACTTCTCCTAACATTGCTGTAATGACCACCGTACCGCTATCAACAACGGTAACCAATCCTGTTTCACTTACCGTGGCAAGCCCCGGATTCGAGGATTCAAAAGTAAAGTATCCCGGTGCAGCATTAATAGTTTGATCAATACCATTGGGCATATTAAATGTGGCTGAAGTCCCACCAATTTGCAGTGACTCACCTGTCTCAGCAAAAGTTTCCTGATCCTGTCCAGCTAAAATAGAACCCCGTGGATTCGCCAGTGTGCCCAATTTTTCAAATTTCACCTCATCCATCCAAAAAGTATACCCATTGCCATTATCATCAGGAGTTGCAACATAATACAACATCCCTCTTTCCTGGGTTAACTTAGAAGGCTCAGGAATTGGAATGATTACTTTTTGCCAATTCGAATTAAGCTTAATTTCTGTGTAGGATGTTGTGTATTTCAATTGGTCGAAATCATTCCCAAATCCAACTTCTGCAATAGTAACCGGTCCGGAAGCTTTTGCCCAAAAAGTAAGGGCATCAAACCCGGAAAGATCTCTTCCGGATGAAGTGATAAAAGCACCGGCAGCATAACTACCTCCCGGACTACCGTTATTTGGCACAGCAAATCTCATGGAGGAACTGCCTGCATATTTCACATCAGTATCGACATCAAAAGCCGTTAAGCTGGCTCCTGAAAAAACATTGTAGTTCAAACCAGCACTAAAACCATCTATAAATACCTCTCCATTGGCTGGAAAAGTGGCTGGTTCTAAATCTTCTAGATCTCTTGTACAGCCCATTCCCAATAATAGGATCAGGCCGGTAAGAAGAGCAATTTTGGCATAATTATTTATAAAATTCATTTGTTTTATTTTTAAGGACTACATCCCAATGTTAATTTGAAAATAAGTTCTGATCTCCCATTCCTGACCGTTATCAAAACCAACAGCCGTTGGATCACAAACAGAAGCACCTGTTGCATCAATTGAATGAGTTGGGCAATATCTTGGAGAGTACTGATCAAGTGATCTCCAGGTATACCGGATACCTAAACGGGTACCCGGCAGGTCAAACCATCCCGGCTTGCCTACTGAGGTAGACAGATCAGCCATTAACTGCAATGGATAGGTAAGGTTAAAGTCACGATGGTAATCAAAAGGTCCCCAGTCATCCACTTTCACCATAGATGTGAGTTTCATTTTTTTATACACCATCCTCAGGTCGCCACCAAATCTGTGGATCAATCTTGGGTCACTACCATTAGCCTGTGCATTACCACCATAGAGGTTGGCGATAAATCCGAAATCAGGACTGACCTTAGAGACTATACGAGCATATGCTTCCCATAAGTCCTCTGCCGGCGCAGAGCCCGGGAAAGCGAACAAAGAACGTCCATCGGCAAAAATACCGATCGCAGCATCCTGAATGGTAGGCAAATGACGATATACAAACCCTGCACTAATTGCGAAAGGTGCATCCTCTGCTCTGTCGTTATCCCATTCATACATCCAGGTAGCAGGCGTAGGATCGTAAGTGAAAAGAATTTCACCGGCAATGGTTTCTCTATTACCTCTAACCGCAAATGGGTCATCAATAATATTTCTTGGTCTGCCAGGTGCGGAAACGTCACCGGAAATCGGACCTACAACTGGCTTCTGCCATAGGAAATTAGGAGCGATGGTAAAATCTCCAACGATGTAACTAAAACCTGTCAGGAAGTTATATTGATTACCACTTCCGCTATCTTTCAATCTCCAGCCAGTGAAAGTTTTGGTATAATCAGCCCCTCCGTTGGCAACTAGTCCCATCGCAGCTCCCTGAGCATACCATTTAATAGGTCCCCCCTGATAGGTAAGCTTTACTTTTCCTCCCCAGGTATCTTTAAGCGCAATTTTATCTTCATATACTTCTCCTTTCAATTCATCAGCAATCTGGAAAGTTCTGTCAACCAATGGTTGTCCACCCCAGATACCACCAATCTCGAAACCAATAGGTCCGAAATTTCTTTCAGCATGTAAGGTTACCCTTCTGGTTACAGGCATAGGAACAGCAAAGGAACTTACAGCTGGTGCCTGTTCAGCAATATCTTCATGATAAATACCCGTCACATTGAAAGTAGCCAATTTGCGGGTATATTTTACCAAAACCGCAGGGTTGGCTCCCCACCACAATTCCGGACCAAAAGCAACTTTGAGACCGCTCAAGGATTTTTTACCTTCAATCTCGAAACCGAAAGGTGCATTACCGTTATAGATGTCGATGTTCGGTCCATAATTCGCTTCCGGATATAATCCAAAAAAATCTCCTTCATATCCCCAGTGGAAATGACCGGTACGGTAGAAACCTGTCAGGTCAAACATCTTACTCGTCCAGCTGAAGTCAGCACGATAAACCTGTAACCGATTATTTGAGGAAATAATCTGATCACCGTTAGGAGTACTGACCGTAACAGGACGTCCACGGTTTTCATAGAAAATCTCATTGATCGGATTCTCAGCTACGTTGCCAAGAACGTTGAAAGCGACATTGGCACGAACATTCTCCGTTGGTTTTGCCTGCACCCCAACGAAAAAAGATTGCATATGATCAAAACCAAGTTTATTCGGATATTGCTCCTCAACCGGATCAGGCGTTGTTGGCGTTGAAATCAATTTTCCCCCTGTATTAAAAGTGGAAAGGTCAACTCTAAGTCCGCTAATGCTTACTTTTTTTTTCTCCTCAATCTCGAGGGCAGCTTTATCTCCCCTTGCTTGTGTTTCAGCTTCCGCGAGGTTTACATTCTCAAAATGTTCATCAATTACATCGAGTGTTACACCATTACCAAAAGGATTCAATTCATGAACTTCTTTCAAGGCGTAGTAGGCGGCCCTTGGATAGAGTTTATATAATCCGCGGATATTGGTCTGACCTTTTGCACAAATCCCAAACCACTCTTCATTCATATTATTTTCGCCTTCCACAAAATCACTGGTGTAACCACCATTAGCCCAGGATGCATTTACATCGTGGACCTCCAGGTTCTGTGTTTGTTTAAATTTCCACCAACCGTCACTAAATTGGAAAGTAAATCCTCCAATACAATTTCCTGTTTTACCAAGGCCTCCTGCATTTTCATATATTTCCTTCCAGTTTTCAACCATATAATGAGCCTGAGCAACCTGATCTTCTGTATTTTCAACAGCATTGAAAGCATCAGCACCGAATTCCGTAAACAATACGGGTTTACCATACTCATTTTTTACCCGCTCAAATAAATCGCCAAAGGAAACACCACGATACACATTGGTACCAAAAATATCCACATCCTGACATTCTTCAGCTATGATATCGAGGAAAAGCAAATCCCCATTACACATTGCAACAGGGTGATTGGCATCTACCCCCTTCATCAAAACGGCTGCCTCGTTAAACAAGGTATACATATCACGGGCACGTTTGGTGGATTTTCTTTTTTCAATGGGAATATCCTCTGTTTCGGCACCCTCCCAGAAAAGACCGTAATTATTTTCATTACCCAACAGGTACATAATTAAACCAGGAGTATTTTGATATTCTTCAGCCAATTCTCTTACTTCAGAGAGCAGCAGTTCACGGGTTGCTTTATCTCCATAATTTGTATTCCCGACCCACTCTCTGTTTACAGTTAATCCATAACGGCCAAAAGAGTGGTTCAACATAGTATAGATTCCATAATTTTCATACATGTACCGGATCCATTTTGGAGGAACTCCTGTATAGATCCTGATGACATTAACACCCATATTTTTTAACATGGCCATTTCTGCATCCAAAGCAGCTTTTATGATGTCATCAGATTGATTCCATAAACTGTATGAGTAATTGGTACCGATTGGGAAATAATCCCAGTTCATACCATTAATCATGAAATCGTTTCCATTGACAATCAGTTTTACCCCATCTGCATTGTTTTCTATTGTTACTTTATCAGCCTGGGCTATTGCTGATAATGCTAAAAAGATGAAAACTACAATTGGTAAGATCTTCTTCATTTTGACATTGTTTGTGATCTAAATATTTTTAATTCGGCTTCAATTATCGTATCAAATTAAATTCAAAAAAATTGGACCTCAAAAAAAATCACTTCGTCAATTATTTCATCAATAAAAAAAATCACTACTACAAAATCTCATCAATAATTTTATAACTTATTGATAATTAAGTATAATTGCAAAACAAATACCTGCACATGAAATTCATTTCCTTTTTCAGTAGATACAGCCTTTACATCATCCTGTTTAGCACTATTGCAGTAAAAACAGAAGGGTTTCCCGGAAAATATCCCATTGAAAATTTTACACCTAAAGACTATAAAGCAGGCATTCAGAATATTGATTTCGCACAGAATCGGGATATGTCCGTTTTTGTGGCCAACAATCTTGGAGTCTTGTCTTTTAATGGGAACAGCTGGAAAAAATATGCCTATAAAAGTGGGAAAAAACAGCGCTCCCTTGCTTTTGACAAACATACCGACCGCTTATATGTCGGTTCCCAGGAAGAATTCGGATACTTTTATGAAGATTGGAAGTATGTATCCCTAAGTGATGAATTACCATCAAATCTGAAAGGTTTTGATGAAGTATGGGATGTATTTCTTGCAAATTCAAAAGCCTATTTCTGTACCTTTCAGGGGATATATGTCTTCGATGGTGAGGGAACCTCATTGATCAGTCATGAAAGAGGCTTAGACAGATCTTTTCTTGTTGGTGGAAAGCTAATTACTCAAAATACTTTAGGAAATCTTTTTGAAGTACGAGGCAATGAACTTATTTCCATTCCTACCCAAAACAATCAGAACCAAATAATCGCAGGCATTGTAACAGAGGGTCAGAGCACCCTACTCTTTTATAATTCAGGAAAAGTTGAATCGCTCTCTACCTTTGGAAATAACACCAAATTCAATGAACTGATAAATTCCTTAAAAGGCAAATATGTCAACCATGTGTTGAAACTATCCGATACCAGGGTGGTGATTTCAACCCAAACCTCCGGGTTGTTTTTATATGACCTTCAAAACGGAGCTCTTGAGAACATTACCATTCAGGATGGGCTTTTGAGTAATGCCTGCCTGCGAACATTTCAGGATTATTCCGGGAAATTATGGGTGGGCATGCAAAATGGCATTGCGCTTATCAACATTAACGCACCAATGCGCTTCATCAACAATGAAATAAGTCTTCAGGGAAGCGGTTATGAGGCATATGAAGATACATACGGTACCTATTTCACCACTTCCAATGGAATTTATTTTTTAGCCAAGGGTGAATCCAAAAGCATTTTCCTGCCCGGCACGGAAGGCCCGGCTTATGGTCTGCAAAAAATCGCCGGCAAGCTCTATGCCGGGCATCATACAGGGTTGTTCCTTCTTGAAAACAAGGAGGCATTCCGAATAGCAGAAACGGACGGCCTGTGGAAAATCAAACAACTTAAATCAAACCCCGAATATGCTATTGCCGGTACTTATTCCGGATTGTATCTATTCAAAATTGATCCAAACTTTGAGCTCCAGCCCATTCAAAAAATAAATGGGTTTGATGAATCCAGTCGTTTTTTTGAAGAAGACCAAAACGGAAAGGTTTGGGTTGGTCAATTCTATAAAGGACTTTTCCAACTTGATTTGACTGAAGACCTGAAAAATGCCAAAGCGAAAAGAATTCCGGGTAGTGAGAAATTGCCTATTGATGACCAAATAATCATAAGTGAAATTGACAATGAACTTTTCCTGGCCACCCGGCAGGGATTATATAAAATCGACCAGGGAACCGATCAAATAGTTAAGGCTGAAAATTTCTATGATATAGTTGGTCAACAACCTGTTTATTTACTGAAACAAGACAGTAAAAAAAATATACATATCGTGGCCGAAAACCTGGTAGGCTTTTTCAGAAGGATCAGCCCTGACAACTACGTTTTCGTCCCCTCTTCATTGTTTCAATTGCGTTATTCCTTTAATAACGATTTGCTCAATGTTTCCTCCAGTACCGGGAATGGTGTCTTATTTAATGCCAACGAAGGTTTCATACATTATATTCCGGATGCCGAGGAACCTGTGAACATCCAAAATCCACTATTCGTCAATAAAGTTTTTAGTGCAACAAGGGATAGTGTGTTGTTCTACACTCGCCCCTTTGGTCCCAAACCTGACATTTCTGAAAATCTGATTATCCCCCAGAATACCAAAGTGATTCAATTCCATGTAGAATCTTACCAATTCAATGAGGTAAATGACCAGCAATTCAGATACTTTCTACAAGGACTTGATGATGATTATAGTGAATGGACAAACGCGACCTTTAAAGAATATACCAACCTGAAAGAAGGAGACTACGAGTTTATTTTTCAAACACGCAATCACTTGGGAGAAATAATATCCAGTTCTCCTCAATTCGTGAGCGTAAAACCACCTTTTCACAGGAGCCAATTAGCCAAATACATTTATATCGCTTTGGGTTTGTTCACTATTTTCCTCGTTTCCCGTTTTCAAAAATTCCGATACAAGCAAAAGGCCAGGGAATTAGAAAGAGAAAAACAATGGGAGCTGGATGAAAAACAACAACGCCTTCAGGAAATCGAGAAGCAAAAAGACCAGGAGTTATTCCAATTGCGCCAGGAAAAAATGCAAAGTGAGTTAAGACACCTTAATAACCTTTTAGCCGCATCAACCATGAACCTGGTGGTAAAAAATGAATTTATGGAGACCATCAAAGATGAGCTAAAAGATATCAAACATCAGTCCAAAAACACTGAGCTTAAACGGTCTATTGAAAAAGTTGTCAAGGAGATTGACACCACCCTACGTCTACAACAGGATTGGGAGCAATTTGAATATCATTTTGATCAGGTTCATGGAGATTTTCTCTCCAGATTAAGAGAAGAATTCCTGGATCTTACCCCCAATGAGCAGAAATTATGTGCGTTCCTGAGGCTTAATTTGAATACCAAGGAAATTGCTAACCTGATGAGCATCTCTTTAAGGGGAGTTGAAGTGGCAAGATACAGGTTACGTAAAAAACTAAATCTGGACACGGGACAAAACCTGTCCAAATTCGTATTGGAATATTAATGCAATGTCACAGAAAAATTAATACCCAAACCTTCGTAAGGCGTTATCATCGTCACGCCAGTTTTCTTTGATTTTGACAAAAAGTTCAAGGAAAACCTTTTGCTGCAAGAAGATTTCCAGGTCTTTTCGGGCTGCCATTCCGAGTTTTTTGATGGCTGCCCCACCCTTCCCGATAATAATGGCCTTTTGTGTTTTCCGGGCAACGTAGATCTCGGCTGCAATGCGTACAAGATCTTCCCCTTTATTGGTTTGAGTCTCCTTAAAAGAGGTGACAGCTACTTCACAGGAATAGGGAATTTCCTGTTCATATTGAAGTAATATCTTTTCCCGGATAATCTCACTGACAAAAAAACGCTCAGGACGATCAGTCAGCTGATCTTTGGGATAATACACTGGTCCTTCCGGTAAATACTTCATTAACAACCGGAAAAGCGTATCCGTATTTTGCTTAAACAATGCAGAAATAGTAACTATTTCCTTAAAGTTTACTTGTTCTTTCCACCATTTGATCTTTTCAACCACTGCTTCGGGGGAAGAAAGATCAACCTTATTAATAACCAGGAAAAGAGGAGCTTCAACCTTTTTCAGTTTGGTTATAAACGAATCATCTGCATCATACTCTTCCAGCATATCTGTTACAAAAAGCATGATATCAGCATCCTCAAAGGTCGAATGCACAAAAGTGTTCATGGTCTTTTGCATCTTATAGGATGGATCCCTGATTAGACCGGGTGTGTCTGAAAAAACCATTTGAAAATCATCCCCGCTCAGCAAGCCCAGAATACGATGCCGGGTGGTTTGTGGTTTATTAGTAATAATGGACATCCGCTCCCCGACAAGCGCGTTCATCAAGGTTGATTTTCCCACATTGGGCTGTCCGATAATATTTATGAATCCTGATTTGTGCATACTTCTTTAATATCCAATTTGTTTGCCGGATTCCAGCATCAGTAGCTCGACTGCTTTTAATACATGCTCCGGTTTAAGTACCCGCCAGTTTTCCATCATAAAGTCAGGCCCAAAATTAACATAAAATTGCAAACGGGTCTGTTCCATCTCTTCCATCACATGCTGTAAGGGATTTAAAACACATACCCACCCACCATCATCTTTCACATCATCCCACCATTCTTCGTAATAACTATCATCAGAACCATGGAAATTATAAACATTCTCCGTAATCAGGATGTATTTGTAAATCCCTTCTCTGATGAGCAGGTCAATGACTTCCCGCTTTAGTTCCATGATGTCATTATGCAGGGTATCATTCCATTCTCCAATGAACTCAATGATAGCAAATCCCGCATTATAATCAACAAACAACACCTTTAGGTAAAGAGTCGAGGAGCCAAAGAATTCCCACTGAGGGTGAATGAAGTAATTATATACTTTTTGGGTATACATAAATTCATCATGCTGTCGGCCATAAAAAGGGGCTTTTCTCATCCTCCGCAGCATTATACCTGTCTCTCCACCTAAAATATGGTTCTATGTCGTGCATGGTTCCTGTTAATGGTACTTAATTATTTTGGATGAAGTAATTTGCAGGGTTAATAATAAATCCTGTCTACTTCAACCTTCGACTAAGCAAAATCGCCTGAGCTCCTGTAAAATTGATCTTTTTTTCTATGTCAAAATTATTCAATAAAACCCCTAATTCTCTTTCTTGTTCAATTCTGGCTTGTTCAGAAATAAGGTGAGAGTAAATAACCCACACACGATCCGCTAATCCCTTTTCAACCTTAAACTGATTCACATCAGGATTTAAGCGCCAATCGCCAAACATTACTGCTTCAAAACTGTAATTGGCCTTTTGTTGGTGCAAGGTTGAATAAAACACAAATGCAGGTTTGGCGCTGTGATTAATGTATAGCAAATCGTTCTTTTCAACCTCCAAACCGACTTGACCCAAAACCAATCTGATCTCTTCGATCTGATATGGCTTCCAAAGATATTTAACTCCGTCATGAATTGCCAGTGTTCCAAGTATCAAAATGGAAAAAACTACTGTTATCCAAGTCTTTTTAACATCAAAAAGTCTTTGGATGCCAATACCAGTCAGCAAAATCACCAATGGGATAAAAAACAAGGTTAATCTTGGAATGAGAGAATATTGCCGGAAGGCTGAAGCACCTAAAACAGCCAATACAGGAATAAGTAGTAACAACAATTTATCCTTGTCGGTTTTGTACACTGCCCAAATCCCGAAAAGCGCACTAACCAATCCGGTAAACAACGCTATGGCCGTGTGCCCAACAGCTGTAGATAAGACCGATCCCAGGAGCTCAATTATCTTTGACAGATCATCTAATGATGCAGGAAAAAGTGGTAAAAAATACGGAGCATGGAAATCCTGGAGATAATCGCTATTTACATCTGCTGATAAAATTTTGAAATAATATTGAATGAAACTAACCAGCCACAAAACCACCATTGTCCCAATAGCCACCAGATGCTTATTTTCTTTTCTTCGAAACTGATTGGCAAACATATATATTCCAACTCCGGAAAGGATAAAAACAGAAGGCATTGAAAACCAAATGATCACTATTCCCAAAAGGGTCCATTTCAAAAAAGTAACTGATGTAAATCTATCTTGGTCTTTGAGTGCCTCATGAATCAATAAGAGTGCAAACATTACATCTGATGAATACTGTTTACCCTCCGTTCCAAAGTGTAAAAAGTATTCTGAAAAGGCAAAAACAAATAATATTACCATCAGCCCAGGACCGGGCTTCACGAATTTCAAGGCAATTTTGTATAAAAGATATAGAGAGATTAATCCAGCCACCAAAGGGAATAACCGAATCGCATATTCCGTAGCACCTAACCACCAGACATTAAATTTTTGCAATAACATGAACAAAGGCGGTGCGTATTGTTCATAATCGAGTGCCTTGAAAAAAGCCTCAGGAGATTTTTCTACTACATTCCTGGCAAGATTAGCTTCATCCAAAAACATGGAACGATTTTGCCCAAAAATGACCAACCGGGTTATCCCGCCAATCAATAGGATGGCCAGAGATAGGTATTTGAATAATTTTTCTTGCTGAAGGAATTTCGACATTGGATTGTCCAGAGCTTTGTAACAAATGACGATTAAATTGACGGACAAAGAAACAATTTATTTATCATTTGACATATTGTCTGTCAAGGACATGCTGTCAGTTTGTCATATTGTAATGAATAATTCCTGCCTAAATTAAGGTATTTGACAGGCTAGTGCCGAATAATTGTCATTTTTTTGAGAATGGCACAGGCATTGATGTATTAAGGTTGATCATAAAATTTGAAAAAATTTAAATCAACTAGAATATGAGCAAAATTATAGGCATTGACCTGGGAACGACCAATTCATGTGTTTCTGTTATGGAGGGGAATGATCCGGTTGTAATCCCAAATGACGAAGGAGGAAGAACGACTCCTTCCGTTGTTGCTTTTCTCGATAATGGTGAGCGCAAGGTAGGTGCTCCGGCTAAGAGACAAGCTATTACCAACCCGACCAGAACAATTTCATCCATCAAACGCTTTATCGGTACTCGTTACTCTGAGGTTGCTGAAGAAGCCAAAAGCACGGCATATAAGACAGTCAAAGGAGACAATGACACTATTCGTGTTGACATTGATGGCAGATTATATACTCCTCAGGAAATTTCTGCGATGGTATTGCAGAAAATGAAAAAGACCGCAGAAGATTTCCTCGGTCATGAAGTAACGGAAGCCGTTGTAACGGTTCCTGCTTACTTTAATGACTCTCAGCGTCAGGCAACCAAGGAGGCTGGAGAAATTGCCGGGTTGACCGTTAAGCGTATCATTAATGAGCCTACTGCGGCTGCATTGGCCTACGGTCTTGACAAGTCACATAAAGATATGACCATTGCCGTTTTTGACCTTGGTGGTGGTACTTTTGATATTTCGGTTCTTGAATTGGGTGATGGTGTATTTGAAGTAAAATCTACCAATGGTGACACTCACCTCGGTGGTGATGACTTCGACCGCGTGATCATCAACTGGATGGCAGAAGAATTCAAAGCTCAGGAGGGTATTGACTTACGTAAAGACCCTATGGCTCTCCAGCGCATCAAAGACGCTGCTGAAAAAGCCAAGATTGAGTTGTCTTCAGCAATGGAAACTGAAATTAACCTGCCTTACGTGACGGCAGTTGACGGAGTGCCTAAGCACCTCGTATTAAAATTGTCACGTGCGAAATTCGAACAATTATCTGATGAATTGATTCGCAGAACTTTGGCTCCATGTGAGGCTGCGCTTAAAGATGCCGACCTCAGCAAAAGCGAAATCGACGAAATCATTCTCGTTGGTGGTTCTACACGTATTCCAAAAGTACAGGAAGCTGTTGAACAATTCTTCGGCAAAAAGCCATCCAAAGGAGTTAATCCGGATGAGGTGGTTGCCGTAGGTGCTTCTATCCAGGGTGGTGTATTGAGTGGTGACGTGAAAGATGTATTGTTGCTGGACGTTACTCCATTGTCAATGGGTATCGAAACCATGGGTGGCGTTTACGATGTAGTTATCGAAGCTAACTCTACTATCCCTACAAAGAAAATGAAGGTATATTCAACTGCAGCTGACAATCAGCCTTCTGTTGAAATTCATATCCTGCAGGGTGAGCGCCCAATGGCTAATGATAACAGAACAGTTGGACGATTCATTCTCGACGGTATTCCACCAGCACCGAGAGGACTTCCTCAAATTGAGGTTACCTTTGATATCGATGCCAATGGTATCCTGAATGTATCTGCTAAAGATAAAGGTACCAACAAGGAACAAACCATCCGTATCGAAGCTTCGACCGGCCTTTCTAAAGAAGAGATCGCTAAAATGAAAGCAGAAGCAGAAGCTAATGCGGACAGCGATAAAAAGGCCAGAGAGAAGGTCGATAAGATCAACCAGGCCGATGCCTTGATTTTCCAGACGGAAAAACAACTCAAGGAATATGGTGACAAGATCCCTGCTGAGAAAAAAGATGCTATTGAATCAGCTGTGGCTGAACTCAAGGAAGCACACAAAATGCAGGATCTCGACAAGATCGACAGTGCCAGCAAAACCTTAAATGATGCATGGCAGGCTGCAAGTCAGGAAATGTACCAGGCAACTCAGGATGCAGGTGCAGGAGCTGATCCAAATGCAGGTGCAGAAACCGGTGACGCATCAAAAGGAGGTAATAACTCCGGGGAAGATGTAACCGATGTGGAATACGAAGAAGTAGACGATAAAAACTAATTCAAAGATTAGTTTAAAATAACCGTACTTAATCGACATAAGTGGTCCCGAATTTTGCCGTAAGGTGAGATTCGGGATTTTTTTTATCCCTCCTCTTCAGCGTAAAAATTGAAGTAAAAAAACTTTCCTTTTTCCCCAACCCTTTACCTGAAACAGTATGTCTTGTACAAATAGAAAATAAAAGTTAAAGAACTTTTTGAGTAAGCAAGCAGCGAAGAGACTGCCATTTTCATTTTAAGTTTTAGAAGACTATCTTTGAAAGGTATATTTTCAAACAACTTCTATGAAAAAATTAACAATTAAACTATGAACAAGCTGTTTCTGCTGTTTTTAATGTTGTCGAGCACTATTTTATGGGGTCAGGATGATCCAAAGGTATCGACCATATACCTGAATAATGGCGAGGTATACAAGGGGAATCTGATAGATTACCGCAAAGGTGAATTCCTGGTTATCAAACGGTTAAATGGTGATCTTGACACTATTGCTGACAATAACATAAAAAGAATTGAACAATTTGGAAAAGACAGTCCATCTAACCAAAGGCAATATAGACAACAGTACGCTCCACCCCCACCGCCGGTGACAAAAGAGAAGAAGAAAAAGAAAAGAAAATACCTTTTCAGGGAAACGGGCTGGTACAATGCCACTGGTTTTTCAGGTTTTGGAGGCCGCTCCGGGAGTTACCTCAAAATGGGCATCGGGCTTTCGACAACTACCGGTTATATGTTTAATCGGCTATTCGGTATGGGGATTGGAATTGGAAAGGACAATTATTCCTCACGGCAAGGGGAAGGACTATATCCTGTTTTTGGAGAAGTCCGGGGGTACTGGAATAAAAAGTTCAACTCCCCGTATTATGCCGTTAGAGCTGGTTATGGATTTGCCTTTGAAAACGAAAAATTCGGGATCACCCGGGCGAAAGGAGGACTAATGCTAAACCCGACAGTAGGTTATAGATTCGGAGGGGATAAAACCGGAAATATTTATTTTGAATTCGGATATAAATTCCAGCAGCAATTCATTGAACGAACATCGACCTTTAATTCTGATGTTACTGTAGTAGATGCATTGTATCACAGAATAAGCATGAGCGCCGGAATAATTTTTTAATAACGACCTGGAACCTAATTACACTATTGCACCATACATATGTTTGGTAAAAAAACATTAACAGAGGCTGAACTGATCAAGGGCTGTATCGAAAATGATCGCCGTTGTCAGGAAATACTTTATAAAAAGTATTTCCCTGCCATGATGCGTATGTGTATGAGGTATACTAAAGATCCCCAAGTAGCCCTGGAAATAATCAACAATGGCTTTTTGAGGGTATTCCAAAAGATGCATACCTATGCATTTAAAGGATCTTTTGAGGGCTGGATAAGAAGACTTGTATTTCACAGTCTGGCGGATCATTTTAAGAAGAAGTCCAAAAGCATCCGGTTTCTGGACATTAATGACAAGGACGGACCAACAAGTGAATCCGTCCTGAATAAATTATATTACGAAGATATTATTGCATTGATCGAACACCTGAAAGGAACCGCCAAAGAAGTTTTCTGGCTGTTCGCTGTTGAGGGGTTTTCACATGCTGAAATTGGTGACAAACTGGATATCAGCCCCGGCACTTCCAAATGGTACTTGTCGGAAGCCCGAAAAAAATTGAAATCATTGGTCGCATCGCAACTTAATATTAAACATCATGCAGGATAAGGAAGTACAGCGTTATATGGATCCTGAATTCAGGGATAAAGCATGGCAGGAAATGCAGAGCATTCTGGACCGTGAAATGCCTGTCCAAAAGGATAAGAGGAGGTTTATTATCTGGTTCTGGAGGGCGGCTGGAATAGTGTTGTTGATCACAGCAGCTGTTATTTTTTGGCCTGAAACCCCAAGCCAGCATGAAATTGCCAGTACCGAGTCCGAACAATTATTATTTGAGAACAACCCTGTTGAAAAAAATATCTCCGACGAAAATACATCCATTGTCATAGCAAAAAACACCACTGCGAAAAACCAAATACAGAAAACCGAACCCAAAGCTGATAACAGTCCCAAATCGCGTAACCAAAACGCTGATGTTATTACGGCCAAACTGCCGCCTGTAAAAGAAGCTGCTTTGGCCCAAAACCCCAATCCAAATGATCTCTCTCCTTCCTCACCGAAAACGGAAGGAAACGAGACAATTATCACAGCTACTTTACCTACGGATGAAATAATCCCCAACTCTTTGCCTGGAAGTGTGGACATGGTTCATACCGTTAGGACACTTGATTTCGAAGTGTCTGGTTATTCTGGCGATGATTTTTCTTTTGATGACAATACAATGAAGGTTTCCCGTAAATACAGGCCATCCAAAGTTGATTTTTTGATTTATGGAAACGGTCAAAGTGAATCATTTTTGGCGCTGACGGGTTATGAAGCCGGGGTGGCTATCCATAAGCGGCTCAGAAAGTCTAAATGGGGATTATCCATTGGCGCTGGTTTTCAGTCCGAGATCAGAACACTGGATTTTGAAACGGAGAGTTATCTCAATCTTGCCACAGACGATGCCAGCTTACCGGATTTTCAGGTTTCTGTCAATCCGGAAATAGGCAATAGCTATGGATTCACAGACAATACTGATGCTCCTGTGAATAACCCTTCGCTAACTGATTATGAATTCCTGGCAGCAGCAAATGCCGCCTCTTCCAGGCTTAATGTAAAACTCAATTACCTGGCATTTCCTGTTAGTGTAAGTTATCCGCTTACCCCCAGGATCGGTATTCTGGCAGGAGTAACTCCTTCTATTTACCTTTCAGGGGCAGTGACTATTCAAGATAACTATGCTGAATTAGACCGGAATTTGACGTACGATGAATTGAGTCCACTTGCCTCAGGAGGCAATAATTCATCAACAGACCTTTCTAAAGAATCTCATCCCCTTCAAAACAACAGGTATTTTTACTACACCTCCAAACCCTTGGCTCCAGCCGCCATTAAGCGGATGAAGTTTCCGATACATTTAGGGTTTAATTACCAGTTGACAAGATATTTCGGGCTAAGTCTTGATTATCAGTTCACACCACACAATATTACGGATAAGCCATATATCCAAACTCCTCAACAAAGAGTAAGGCTCGGAGGTTATTTAAAATTCTAGAAGCCTCTTACTTTATGCTCCGTGCAGAAGGTTTTTACGATTGAGCAACACCTCATCGGTTTCTTCCCTGTCCGGATCAGGAACGCAACAATCCACCGGACAAACGGCAGCACATTGCGGTTCATCGTGGAAGCCTTTACATTCTGTACACTTATCCGGTACGATATAATAAAACTCATCAGAAATGGGTGATTGTTCATCATCAGGCTCAACAGCTACTCCTGTCTCAAGGGTAAATGCCCCTGCAACATTGGTTCCGTCAGACATCCGCCACTCTTCTCCTCCTTCATAAATGGCATTGTTTGGGCACTCAGGTTCACATGCTCCGCAATTGATACATTCTTCTGTTATGATTATTGCCATGGTCTTTTTTTTACAAAAATAATTTTTGAATGCTCTAAGTCAAAATAATTCCTCTTTTTGTAATTACAGATTCAATCCAAAAGAGTTCAAAAGCGTCAGAAATTCACAAATTCTGATAACATATGTTAAAAATATGTGGTGCTAAAATTCCTTCTGTTAAAAAAGGGTTTAAGAGGGAAAATGTGCTCTCTTTATCAGGCATCTTAAACCTGAAATTCTTAAACGGTGCGTCCTTTTGACCGCACCGTTTTTTATTTTTGTCGGATAACAGATACAACATCAAAAACCAAATCAATACATAAGCCTTTCTTTGGAATCCCTGCAAATTAAAGCCTATCTTTGCGCCTGCTCTTAAAGCAATATAAAGTTTATGAAAAACGCTCGACTTAAATCGACACACAAGATGAGAAATACGATTTGGACTACCCTCCTGTTTTTGCTCTCCATTACATCCATTCAGGCACAAAATACCGGAACAATTCGGGGAAACGTCTTTGACGAGGAGACAGGAGAACCCATTATTTTCGGAAATGTAAGAATTGCCAACTCAGACCTTGGAGTTACCACGGACCTCGATGGCTTTTTCACTTTCGCAAAAGTACCAGAAGGAAAACAAACCATAATAGCTTCTTCTTTAGGATATGACAGCACAGCCGTTGAAGTAAATGTCCAGGCTGGTAAAATAACTTATCAAAGATTGGTTTTGAGCTCTAGTTTAGTAAACCTGCAGGTTGTAAATGTATCTGCTGAAAAGGAAAAAGCACGTTCTGATGTTCAGGTTTCCAAAGTGAGAGTGACTCCCAAACAGATACGCAGCCTTCCGGCTACCGGTGGTGAACCTGACATAGCTCAGTACCTTCCCGTGCTTCCCGGTATCATTGTCTCTGGTGATCAGGGAGGACAATTATACATCAGAGGGGGATCGCCGGTTCAAAATAAAATCCTTCTGGACGGGATGACTATTTATAATCCTTTCCACTCAATTGGATTCTTTTCGGTATTCGAAACGGAAGCAATAAAAAGTGTCGATGTGTTGACAGGCGGTTTTAATGCAGAATACGGTGGTCGGATTTCAGCAGTAGTCGATATTAAAACCAGAGAGGGAGATAAAAAGAAAATCAGTGGACTTGCCTCTGTGAGTCCATTCCAGGCAAAGATGTTACTCGAAGGCCCTATTAAGAAATTTAACAATGAATCCGGCTCCAGTACCTCCTTTATTATCACAGGAAAACACTCCTACCTAAATGAAACCTCCAAAGTTCTATACAACTACGCCACAGATACCACCTTCTTTTCATTTGCCAGTGGAGATACATCTTTAGCGAATGTAGGAGATATAGGTTTACCCTATAGTTATTCGGATTTGTATGCCAAGTTCTCTATTGTCGGTGGAAATGGTAGTAAGATCAATCTGTTTGGATTCAACTTCAGTGACAGATTTAACTTCATCGGTCTGGCAGACCTGAAATGGAATGCCTTTGGATCCGGTGCGGATTTCACCCTGGTACCTCCAAGTTCAAACCTGGTTATCAATGGTACCGTAGCTCTTTCCAATTACGATATCGCCCTCACAGAAGCTGACGACAAACCAAGACAAAGTGCCATTAACAACTACCTCTTCAACATGAACTTTACCTATTTCGGAAAAGACAGTCAGGTAGATTATGGTTTTGAATACAATGGGTTTAATACCGATTTCATTTTCTACAATAGTGTTGGACTTTCCTTCCAGCAAAAAGACTTCACCAGTGAACTTTCGGGATATTTGAAATTGAAGAAAAAAATTGCAAACAGAGTTATTGTAGAGCCCGGATTAAGGCTGCATTATTATGCCTCACAATCCGACATGTCGGTAGAGCCAAGGATAGGCCTTAAATATAATGCCACGAATAACCTGCGCTTCAAATTTGCCGCCGGACTATATTCCCAAAACTTGATCAGTACCGTTAATGAACTGGATGTTGTTAACTTTTTTGTCGGTTTCCTGGCCGGTCCGGAAGAAAGAATTTTCAAACTCAACACCTCTGAAGAAACAGATCACAGATTACAAAAATCTACTCATGCCATTGGAGGTATGGAAATTGATCTCGGAACCTATACCACCGTCAATGTAGAAGGGTACCTTAAAAAATTCAACCAGTTGATCAGCATCAACAGAAATAAGTTATCCGGGACAGATCCCAACTTTGTTACAGAGATTGGTGAAGCTTACGGTGTGGACTTTTCTTTTAAATATGAAAAAAGTAACTTGTATTTATGGTTGACCTACTCATTGGGCTACGTAACCAGAGATGATGGCATTCAGGTCTACCCTACCATTTTTGATCGCAGGCACAACGTAAATGCTTTAGCTACCCTTAATTTTGGCAAAAACAAAAACTGGGAAGCAAGTGCCAGATGGAACCTCGGTTCAGGATTCCCATTTACCCAGACTCAGGGATTCTATGAAAATATCGATTTCTCTCAGTTACTTTATACTGATATCCTCACCGGAAATTTCAATTTGGGAACAGTACTCTCTGATGAAAGAAATGGCGGGCGTTTGTCGTGGTATCATCGTATGGATTTGTCGCTGAAAAGAACGTTTAAATTTTCCACCAAATCCTCTTTGGATGTAGTGTTCAGCTTAACCAATGCCTATAACAGGGAAAACGTTTTTTACGTGGACAGGATCACCAACAGCCGTGTAAATCAATTGCCAATTTTACCAAGTTTGGCTTTAACGTTTAAGTTTTAATTTTAACCACATTGCCTGTCCCGCACCAAAGGTCGGAAGGACCCAAAGAAGGCACAGGGGACACAGAGCTTTATTAATGATTTCTTCTCTGTGTCCCCTGTGCCTTCTCTGTAAACCTCTGTGGTTAAACACAAATGCCTCCTTGAGGCTTTCCTGATTATTAATTACCGCTTACTGAAAATATTATATTTCAGGATACAATAAATCGCTCTGAACCCATCTTTCCAGTTGATCTTTTTCCCTTCTTCATAAGTACGTCCATAATAGGAAATACCAACCTCATAAATTCTGATTTTAGGGATTCTGGAAATTTTAGCAGTAATCTCAGGTTCAAAACCGAAGCGGTTTTCTTTGAGTACCAGAGATTGTACCATTGGAGTTCTGAACAGCTTGTAACAGGTCTCCATATCTGTGAGGTTCAAATTGGTGAGCATATTCGACAACCCGGTAAGCCATTTATTGCCTATGGAGTGCCAGAAAAACAAGATTCGATGAGGATTACCACCCATAAAACGACTTCCGTAAACCACATCAGCAAAACCATCCAACACGGGTTTCAATAAAACGTTATACTCCTCAGGATCATATTCAAGATCGGCATCCTGGATAATGAGGTACTCCCCTTTCGCTTGTTTAATCCCCGTGTGAAGGGCAGCACCTTTCCCTTTATTCACTTCATGTTTATAATAACTAATGGGAAGATCAGGGTTGGCATCCATGTATCGCCTTACTGCACCCTCAGTATCATCAGAGGAACAATCATTGACAATAATGACTTCCTTTGACAGTCCGCCAATCAGGTCAACAGCCTTTACTTTATTCAAAATTAAATGAATGGTAGGTTCCTCATTATATGCCGGAATAATGATTGAGAGTGTCTGACTCATAAATTTTCTGATTTAAGAATCGCAAATATCCCAATATATGTGGAATTACCCATCTATTTTACGATTTTTATACCTTTAGGAGAAATTTTGACTTTGCCGAAAACCTTCTGTGCCGCTATGCTTAAAGCAAAAAAAACTAATCTGTTCTTTCTGTGTGTTTTGGTCATTTATCTGGCTTCTTTTTTTCTTTATGGAAAATGGGATGTGGGCATCATCGGTGGAGGCGATAGCTGGGGCTATAACGCCTATTTACCAGCCCTGTTTATCCATCACGACCTGGATAACCTGAAAAAGACTTACGCAAAAAGAAGTGACTATCACCCGGGGTTTGAATCCGGTGCAGTCAATCCTCTCGGCACTGATGTCGCCTTACATATCGGCGATGACAAACAGGTCATCAAATACACCATGGGGGTAGCTATCTTGCAGGCGCCATTCTTTTTTTTGGCACATATCACTGCTAAAATTTTTAATTATCCTGCGGACGGTTATTCGGCACCTTATATCATTTCCGCCTTGTTGTCTTCCATTTTTTATGCCTTCCTGGGACTTTGGTTCCTGATGAAAATATGGCGAAAATTATTCTCTGAAAATGCGGTAATTCTTTTGCTCCTGGGGGTTACCCTGGCTACCAATCTATATTATTTCACCATCTATAACGGAGGAATGGCCCACGCCTATCTTTTCGGATTATATGGATTATTGATGTATGGTACGGTTAACTTCTATGACAAACCGGGTTGGAAAACGGCCTTACTGATTGGCGTTGCAGCCGGAATGATCACCCTTATCAGGCCTGTAGAAATTTTCTGCCTTTTTATTCCCCTTTTTTATGGTATCAAAGGAATAGGTCAACGACTAAAATTCATAGCCGGAAATTGGAAATTATATCTGCTTGCTGCAGGTGCCTATGCCGTAATCGGGACTTTTCAAATGATTTATTGGAAAAGCGTCACAGGTGAATGGATCTTTTACAGTTACGGGAATGAAGGATTTAATTTCAGAGATCCCAATATTTTAAGCGGTCTGACCAGCTTCCAGAATGGCTGGCTCGTTTACACTCCAATTATGATCCTGGCTATAATAGGTGGAATATTTTTGCTCAAAAAAAGGGATTGGTTCTGGCCCATTTTATTTTTCATGCCCATTCACATCTACATAACCTACAGCTGGTGGTGTTGGTATTACATCAATGGTTTTGGTTCCCGCCCAATGGTGGAGACCTACGCATTGATGAGTATCCCATTAGGATTCTTACTCAACTGGATGGTTAAAAAGTCCTGGAGTAAAGTCATTGCCATTGGCCTGGTAGGCTTTTTTGCGTTATTAAACCTCTTTCAGACCTATCAGCTTTCTTTGGGAATCATGTGGTCAGAAACAGCTTCAAAAGCCTATTACATGTCTACTTTTGGAAAAACGACACTGGATTACCAGGACCTGGTTCATTATGAATCCAATGAACTGCAGCCTAATTTAGAGAAATACGCCAAAGTAGCCGAAGTTTATGCCAACACCTTTGAAGATTCCCTGGATGCAAACTATCAATCAGCTATTGTCCATGATGGCAATTTTGCTTTCAAACTAACCAAAGAGAAGACATATTCCCCGGGCCTATCAGCCACCCTTCAGGAATTGAATGCCCAACCCGGCCAGTACTTCCGAATCAGCGCCTGGTGTTTCAAAGAGACCAAAGAGCCCTCCTGGTGGCGCATGTCTACCATGGTAGGTTATTTCGAAAGAGACGGGAACCTCCACAAATACAATCACACCTGGATAGGCAACAAACTAAAAAACCGGTGGATGAGCCTTTGGGATGGTCAGGCTGGCGTTTGGGATGAGGTGGTATTTTTTGTGAAAGTCCCCAAGGGATCAAAAGAATCGGATATTTTTAAAGCATTCATTCAAAATTCCAACGGGTATCCGGTTTATGTGGATAATTTGAAGGTGGAATTGTGGGATAAACGATAACCAATGATACGGTCACTTCTCCACATATTGATTGGTACTTTTGTTTTGTTTGCCGGCACCCTGAAAGCCCAGCAATTCAACTTCCAGACCTGGTCCATTGACGATGGCCTGGCTCAATCCCAAGTTTTTTCCATGTTAACGGATAGCCGGGGATACCTGTGGCTGGGAACCAATGGAGGAGGTTTGAGCCGTTTTGACGGTGAGGGTTTCAAAAACTTTTCCAAAAAGGACAACCTTCCGGGAAGTTATGTGTATGCTATCATTGAAGACGACAATGGAAATCTTTGGATAGGTACAGACAAAGGCCTGTGTGTACATGATGGATTGAAATTCACCCCATTCTACCTTGACAGCCTTGGCGTCCAAACCATTTCCTGCCTGGAAAAGGATTCTGATGGAACCATCTGGATTGGTACCGCTTCAGGGTTAATAAAAGGGGAAAACAATACCTTCTCCCGGGAGAACGATTTGCTTCCTTCCGGCAGCAACAATAAAGCTGTACACAGCCTTTTTAAAGATTCCAGAGGAAACCTCTGGGCCGGGCTTGAAAACCAAATCGTCAGAATAGGGCAAAACACGGAAGCCTGGACCTATAGCAGCGGATACACAGGAGGCAGAGTTTATGACATTTCCGAGGACCATGAACAAAATATCTGGTTAGCCACTTTTAGAGGTGCCTACCGATTTGACGATACCATCTTCACCAGATTAACGATCTCTGACGGGTTGCCTTCCAATTTCGTTCAGGCAGTTTTTACGGATGACAAGAATAATATATGGCTGGGGTTCCAAAACAGAGGCATTGCCATTTATAACCATCAGGATTCCACCATTACCAGTTTGTCTGAAAATGATGGGCTCTCTAAAAATGATGTACGCTGCCTTTCCCAGGATCGCTGGGGCAATGTCTGGATTGGTTCTTCAGGAGGTGGAATCAGCAAATATTCAGGTCAGCAATTCGAACACTTTAACCGCACGAATAAGTTGGTGGCCAACAGGATTTACGCCATTTTTCAGGATACATCTGGCAACCTCCTGATAAGTGCTTCAAATCGTGGATTTTCGGAAATAACAGATTCCATATTAATCCATCATGGAGCTTCCACCGATTTTATTGATGTGGCAGTAAAAGCTTTGTTCAAGGACAGCAACGGGAATACCTGGGTTGGTACGGAAGGTAAAGGATTGGCAACGATTGATTCAAGTGGTTATCTATTATTCTCCGAGAACCTTGGGCTTGCCGGCAATTGGGTAAAAGATATTCTGGAAGATAAAGAGGGTAACCTTTGGGTGGCTACCAATGACGGGATAAGCAAAATCATAGTTACCAAAGACACCTTGGGTGTAACGCTTGACATTAAAAACTTCGATAAAAATAGTGGCATTAACAACCCCTACACTTATGACTTACACCTCGACACTCTTGACAGGATTTGGGCAGCCCTGAGGTTTGGTGGACTGATCTGCATAGAAGACGATACAATAAAACACCATTTTCAGTCCAATGACGGACTTGTTACTAATAATATCCGGTCCATAACTGAAGACTCTACCGGTCTTCTTTGGATCGGAACCGGGGACCAGGGGATAGCCAAAATTAATTTATATGAAGATACCCTTTCCGTCTCCTTTCCGGAAGTTGAAAAATTGTATTCGGAAAATGTCTACTCCCTGATTCTTGATGATGAACAAAACTTATGGGTTGGAAGTCAACAAGGAGTTGATAAAATTAGCTTTACCGATGACCGGAATTTGAAAGACGTTCAACATTTTGGCAGAGCGGAAGGGTTTGCGGGGATTGAAAACTGCACCAACGCAGTATGGAAGGACGGCAAGGGCAATCTTTGGTTTGGAACTATGAACGGTCTGACCAAATACAATGCAAATTTTCAAAACAATGACACCATCCCTCCATTGGTAAGATTCACCAACATTTCCCTGGAATATACTCCGTTGCGGGAGACGCCATATGCTCATTTCATGGATAACTGGGGGCAAGTCAAAGACAGTCTGCAACTACCCTGGCAGAAAAATGATCTTACCTTTGAATTCAATGCCACAGACTTATCAGCACCTCTGGGCATGAAATACCAATACAGGCTATTGGGAATTGATGAAGAATGGGGTCCGGAAGTGGAAAACAACATCGTCAGGTTTGCCAACCTATCACCGGGAAATTACACCTTCCAGGTAATGAGCATTAACAGTAATAAAGTTTTATCAAAAAATCCTGCTCAATTCAGTTTTACAATAAACGCTCCATTTTGGCAAAAAAGATGGTTTCCATGGGCTGCAGCCGGATTATTTTTAATCATTGCCAGTCTGATTTTCAGAACCAGATATGTTCAATTGAAAAAAAGATCTCAAAGGAAGGAGCAACAACTGTCGCTGGAAAAGAAAATGCTGGAACTCGAACAAAAAGCATTGCAGTTGCAAATGAATCCACACTTCATTTTCAATACGCTTAATTCCATCCAGGGACTCATCAGTCAAAAAGATCCTAAAAAGGCCAGGTTCTATTTAGCCAAGTTTTCCCGGTTGATGCGGAGTGTATTGGAAAACTCCAGATCGGAAAGAATCCCCCTTGAAGATGAAATTGAAACGCTGGATCATTATCTGTCCCTGGAACAGTTTGGGAAAAATGATTCTTTTGAATATAACATAACGGTCGATCCTGAAATTGAGGTGGCAGACTTGATGATCCCTCCGTTGATGGTACAGCCATTTGTTGAAAATGCGATCGTCCATGGAATTTCAACATTAGAAGGCCAAGGAAAGATAGCCATTGAATTCAACCAAAATGAACAGTACCTGTCTTGCACGATCACTGATAACGGCATTGGAAGAGAGGCTTCCGCAAGACAAAAAAGTCAAAAAGATGCTCACCATAAATCTATGGGCCTTCAGGTTACAGCTGAGCGACTTGAGCTTTTAAATGAACACCAGGGAGAAAGTTTTCTCATAGAAGATGTCACTTTGTCCGATGGAACTGTAAAAGGTACAAGGGTACATTTGAAGTTCAAAATTGAATTTTAATCGAATACCCTTTCCAGTAATTCCGGCCGCTCATTATAAACCTTGATGATCAATTCTCCGAACAAAGTATTCGCCCATGCAAACCAGACTCTGTTAAAATCCGTAGGGTCGTCCTTATGAAATGCTTCATGCATAAAACCGGTTCCTGCATGAGTATTTTTCAGCATCTGAAGACAATGAATGATCTCTTCATCATCGGTACTTGTAATGGCCCTTAAGATAATCCCCATTGGCCAGATTTTTTCCTTTCCGGTATGTGGGCTCGCCTGCCCCTCCCCTGCTTTTCCTTTGAGATAATACGGATTGTGATCACTTAACAGGAAAGCCCTTGTATTTTTATAAAGTTCGTCTTCCGCTTTATGGGCTCCTAAATAAGCCAGGGACATCAGCGAAGGAACATTAGCATCATCCATAAAAACTTTATTGCCAAATCCATCTACCTCGTAAGCATACATTTTACCAAAATCCAGATGTTCGGTAACCGCATACTTTTTAACAGCAGTATCCACTTCCCGGGCAAATTCATTCAACGAAATAGCCATATTTTCATCCCCAAGAACATTCTTGTAAATGTCAGCAAGCTGTTGAAGGGAGATGACCGCAAAAATGTTGGAAGGGATCAAAAAGGGAAAAAGTGTAGCATCATCAGAAGGCCGGAACATCGAAGCGATCAAGCCTACCGGTTTTAAGGGACGGCCCGTACCGGCAAAGGTTGGTGCATCTATCATGGCTGTCGTCTGCCTTAAAAAGTAATAAGGAGAGGTGCCATCCTTTCGTTGTTCTGTTCTAAAGGTTTGCACAACCAACTTCATTGCTTTTTGCCAATTTGTATCAAAAACAGAATCATCCCCGGTTATGGTATAGTATTCATGCGATAACCGCACGGAATAACATAGAGAATCGATCTCCCATTTACGTTCGTGAACCCCTGGAATCGGTTCCGGACGATCACTCTTCCAATGAGATTCCTTGGTAAGATCTTTATAAAAAGCATTAGCATACGGATCCTTAAGAATACATTTTACTTGTCGATTGATAAGCCCTTTCACAAGGTCTTTCAGCTCCTGATCCTTTTGAATCAACGGCATGTAAGGCCAAACCTGTGCGGTGGAATCCCTTAACCACATGGCATCAATATCTCCCGTAATGATAAAAGTATCCGGCTTGCCATCAATTATTTCATAATCAACGGTGGTATCCAAAGTATTCGGATAACAGTTCTCAAACATCCAGGCCAGTTCCTCATCCTTGATGGCAGATTTAACCTGAATAATCAATTCCTCCACCGACTGACTCGAAAAAGTCCTGTCTTCTTTTGGAGGACGATTGGTAGGGATTTGATTTTTCCAAAGTGTTATATTGGCCAACAAAGTTGACGTCGGTAAAGCCAATGCTCCCAATACCATTGAATTCTTACGTAAGAACTGTCTTCTGTCCATAATTTTGGTTTAAAACTATAATGAAAAATTGACTCCGAAAGATACCTTAATCAGGAAGACCAAGTAAGAAAATTCCTTGTTTTTTGCCTTTAGCGTTCTTCCCGTATCCTTTCTCCCAGGTATACCCCACTTGGTTCAATCCGTCGAGCAATTCATCCAGATCCGCCAAGGTATAAATACGGGGTAATGAGGCCTGGCCATCCCATGCATAGGTTATGGGGATCAAAGGTATTATATACGTAAAAACAACTTGTCTTACCGTGAGTGGCCGGACAAAAGGTGTCATAAAAAGAACCATGATAAAGAGAATCACCAAGGATATGGGCAGGAACAACCACCAGACGACCAGTGGGATATTATTATCTCCCATTTCATAGATCAACAAGGGCTGTTTACTTTCCATGGCAGAAACAAGGATATTTCTTGCTTTATCCGGTGGCATATGATGAAAACAATTGATCATGGTCTTTACCCCGGCAGGGGCTTTCGCAAGATCAGTTGCATCAACAGGTGTTTCATGAAATGACAGATAGTCGGGACCATTTTCGTTGAACTTTTTTAAGGCATCCTGATTGGGGAACAGATCTGTCATTAATAGTTTCGTATTTTCCAATCCTTCTTCCTGTCTAATTTGGCTCAAAACATCAGGCATTGCTCCTCCGGCTCCGGACCCCAGATCTACAATGTCTCTAACAGCTTTTTCCCTAAGTATGTCTGATAACAGAATTGCAATAACTTTATCTATTCCAATCATCCTGTTAAAAACGACAATCAGATTGGTCAGGCTCGTCCTCAACCACCCCGGGAACCAGGGCTGGTCTTCAAATTCAAATAACTGGATGCGTTTCATAATTGCCATATTTCGATTTACCTGGCAAATGGCAGGTTCGGTGCTCAAGTTTCCACCAAAACTACACTTTAATTTTAAGAAAAAAAAAGAGTGTTGTCTGATAATGTCTATTAAAAACAATCCCAGGACAACACTCTTAACCAGAGTCCGGCCGGCGATTTTTTAACACGCAATAAGAAAACAAATTTTCATAAGATTCCTTGCCGGCCAGAACTCCTTTTCTTTAAAATCTTTCTACTTACCACCTATTAAAAAGGCAGCGTAAATGGAAATCACTCTATTCGTACAACTGTATCCGTCTTGAGTATAGGTACAAATATTTGCCAATCCATGGTCATAAGCGATTCCAGCTCTAATGTTATTAATTTGTACACCAGCTCCGGCAGTCAAACCAAAATCCATTCGTTTGAAATGATCTTCATATTCATCATTACCCCATTCAACATCGGCCTCCTCCTTCTCAGTGTCTCCCGCAATAGTTGTTTCTGAATGATACTTACCGGACAAGCCACTTCCTACATAGCCCCCAACCTGGCCAAATACAGCCAATGGACCTACATCAAAAGTAGCTTTTGCCGTAACTGGTACAACCAGGTAATAAAGATTCGTTTTGTATTCGAACTCAATCCTTTCATCAAACAAAACCATTTCATCTTCAAATTTATATCCTCTGGTTGATAAAAACACTCCACCTTCGACAGAAATAATCCCTGCCACGGGGAACTCTGCAAGAACTCCTGCATGAAATCCCGGCATATACATATAATCATCACTGTAAGTATCGGCGTTATCCTTAACGACAAGATTGGACAGGTTCAGACCTGCTCTCACCCCCAGGGTTTGGGCTGCGGCTGAAAATCCAAGGGAGATCATAATGAATACCAAAAACAAGTTTTGTAAGTTCTTCATAGGTATTTTTTTTAATAAGGAGAAATCCTAAAAGGTTACCTCGGCAGAATAGATATTTCTGCCACTGGTCGGGAACGAAGGATTCCCCAAATATTTTCCCATTTTGTCAATATTGGGGCGCCTTGAAATTTTGGTGGAAAATTTCAATGAACATAAAGCAGGTGGTCAGCCTGAAAAAAACCTATTTAAGCAATTGATTTTCAATATATTTGATAAAGAAACTGACTTGAAGACAAATCAATCTCCCCAATTAATGTCCACAGAAATTAAATTGTCAAATAGAAGTGTTCGAAAGAAAAGGATTTTAACACCAGAATTAAAGCTTTTTGGATAGGCTACATCCCCATATACTCCATAGCTTTATAGACCAGAAACACCGGCCAAATGATCGCTTTCAAAAAGCCCAATACGCCCATCCAGAATGTCGTTGCATGGGCTATATAATAAATTGCCGCACCAACAAACCCCAATCCATAGAAAGCATTGGCTGGAGCACTAGACTGCCTTCGTTGTTTTGTCATTATTTCAAATTTTATTGACAGGAATTTTAAGAGTCTCTTTAATGTTATTCAAAAATACAATGAATAAAGTGAGCCTACCGGTCAAATGGGTGTTTTGAGCAATAGAGGTGTCCAATGAATGATAACAGAAAAATAACCCTTTTAAAATGAAAATGCCAATATTCTTTCAAAATTATTTCGTCGAACGAGCATTATTAATTCATACATGACTTAGTGACTCGTCCGGATGTTTCCATTTACCCATTACTTCCTCATATGACTTATAACCACATACGCACTGAAGGTTATTATCGACGTCTATTTTAAAGGCAATGGGCTGGTTTTTAATTTTTCCGCTTTTCCATGCATCAAAACAATCTTTAATAACCTTAATCTCCTCATCCTCTGTCAGATCCATATCCATTTTGTATAATTGTCTGAGCAGTTCCTTAACTTCCTCAGGAGTACTTTCATCGATATGAATCATGGGGGAAAGACGAATGAAACGGGAAGAGGGTTCATCCGGGATCGTCTCAAAAAGAAACATCATAGCAATGTAATTTGCCCAGTCAGGCGGCTCATATAAAATAGTTTTCGCCTGGTTCAATACAGATTTGACAAAGTACTTTAACTGGTACTTGAGTTTAAAAAGTCTGAGTTTTTTACGCTTCTCTTCTTTAGCCTTTTCTTTGATCTCATCAAAAAGTGCTTTGTCTTCACTCGACATCAGTTTATTTCCGGTTCCAAGCGAAACGACCGAAATCTCATTTTTTGGAATTCCAAGCTTTATGGCTTCGATGATTCCTGCCATTACAGGATTATTAAAACCTCCTAATGCTCCATCCCAAAGCTCGAAATCTTTCTGACCTTCCATAACAATTTTGGCCGGAAAATCAAAGTACTGGACAGGAGCATTGGATGAACCATGAATAGCATCTGTCAACTTTACGGCCTCTTCAGAAGGACCACCGGTTTTGGAATCATAAGATTTGAAAAATTTGGCCCGGTTATTCAGGGCATCATAGGTACAAACGGCTATGCCTAGATCCTCTTTTCCAATGAATTCAGGTAAATCAGACATTTGCAGTTTATCAATTTCCGGGAAAAGCCTTTGAAATGCTATGCCTTTTTTCTCAGTACTGTACTTAGGACCGAAATTGCCGAACAACCTGGTATAGTCAGCAGGGAAAAAACGATCCATAAATTTGTTTTTACTAAAAATGGACTTACGATTTAATTCATCGTAAAATAAGGAAAGTGCCTGCTGTATAGTCCAGTTTTCAGCCAGGGCTGCTAAAACAATGCTTCCCCCGGAATTGGCAATGACGAGGTTATACTCTCGAAGAACCTGGTGTCCGGAATATCCCGGGTATCGTTCGTTTAAAGCCAGTAATTGAAGTAACGACCAACTTCCACCACCATCCAATGATAATATTTTGTACATCTTTCAGGGTTTAAAAATTTAAATTAATGAGTTCTACCATCAGTATCCCTTGTATCATAAACCTGAGAATTCTGGATAAGCCAAAGATCAAAAACAACCTTTTGGGATACTTTAACAAGCTAACGGCAAGGACTACTGTTGCATAAGGAGAAAAGGGGAATAATGCAGAAATAGTAATAAACGCCCCGCCCCATTTCCTGGTGAGGGTTATATATTTTTGCAATCTTTTTTCAATGAATTTTTTTATGCGCGGACGACCTGCAATCCAGGTTCCTAACTTATAGGAAATTATCCCTCCCAGATAGGACAGCACCCCCAGTAAGGTCAAAATCCAGAAGGGATTCTTAAACTTCCCGGACCAGAGCATGAACAGATCAGGCGGGATCATTCCTAACAATGATTCTGACACAAAGAATATCAACAATACTTCGATATCTTTAAACTGGTCTATTGCTCCTTTATAGATGCCATCGAGGTCAAGTAAAAACTTCCCCAGAAGCACAAACCCCAAAATAACCAAAGCATATAAAAAGGCTATTCTCAATACATTTAAACCAATAAAAGAGAAATAGCCTTTGGCCTTGTAGTAATGGAGCTTTCTCCAAAAAAACCGTATCATTTTATTATTTCTAACCATTTTCAAAGGTTTATCCGGGTTTGTGATTATTTAAATAATTTTTCACCGATGACTTCATTTTTCCTGATCACGGCCAGCCTTTTCTTTAAGTTGGAGAAAGTGTTAATAGGGAACTTGGTACTTATTAGGTTAATAGCCCAGGCAGGAACCGCACCCCCCGGATCAACTTCCAGATAGAAATCCACTTTTAATTTTCCTGACACCAGAGGTGTTATTTCCAGAATAGAATTGTATTCCTGAACCCTGACAAACCCCTTTTTTGATGGCAAAGTCTCAGGAACATTAGTGAGTAAAACAAATAAATGATTGCTTTCAGGGTCTTCCCATACCTTTAGATGCAATACGGCAAACCGATCAGTCACCGGCCATGGAGCGGAAACTTCCGTGTAATAAATCACCTCATTTTCATTGATCTTTTTGAGTACTTTTGGATTGGTTGTAGCAAAATTCCAGTGTTTGTATTCCTCCACATTTAAGACAATGGAGGCGTATTGCTCCAAAGTTGCCTCCACTTCAAAATAAGCCTGAACAGCATTGAAATTTGAATTCGGGCGCTTACAGGTATAGACCTTGATACCGTCCTTTTCCATTTGGAAATCACAATCTTTTTGGGCAACTAAATGAAAACCAATCCCCAATAAAACCAGGCACAAAATCGGTTTCAGGCATTTTGATAGATTCATAAGCCAATATTTAACATCGTTAATAAAAGCGTCGCCTGGATGTTGATTTTTTGGGTGCTTATTAATGCAATAGAACAGGTTATTAAACAGGTAAATACGCCTGTTCAAATACCTTTTTGCGATACTGTTTCAGGAAGTAATCAATCGTTTCAATTCTGAGTCTAATGGAACCTTTAGGCTTGTTCTCATCTATATCTTTCATACTAAAGAATGGGGTTCCGGAACTCTCAATGATCTCCTGAATCACGAAGTATGTAGGCGCATCATGTCCACACTTGAAGCTCGACAATTCCAGGGCCACCAGGTTAGGATGTCGGGCAATAAACTTAGCAGCCCATAATTTGATATTCACATTGGTACTTAAGGACCGCTTCCATACATCTGAAATATCCAGTGGGTCATCAATCCTTCCCGAACGGATATCTTCGCCAAACACATAGTCGAGTGTCTTTTCATCCATCGGCAGGATATCCTGAGCCAGAACAGGGTAGCCACGTTTTTGAAATTCATCAAAAATTTCATGGTTAATTCCAGGATCTTTATGGTAAGGACGACCGAGAAGCACTACACCAATTTGATTATTAGCCTCCAGCCTGTCAAGGACTTTCCTGGATCTCGCCTGCATGTACTTTTTATATTGATCCAGCATCTTCCATGCCTGGTCGAGTGCAAAATTATGCTCGTGTCTTGTCAAACCAAAAATAGGTTTGAACATGTCATACATCTGTTCCGAGAAAAATTCCGGTTCAGCCATATTCAGGAAAGGACTCACATATTCAATGCCGTTTTCTGCAAAAAGGTCTCCTTCTTTGGTAAAGGCAGCTTTTACAGATTCAGGGGAAGGAGCGATGGAAGGACAGGACCATTTGCCAAGCATATTGCTAAGGCCGGAATCTACATTGCCGATCATAGGGAAAAATATCATATCCAGCTTCTTCTTTTTGTGCTGATTAAACACCAGATCATGCACATGGGCGAGTGTTACTTTACTTGGATAACACGGGTCAATTGTGCCTCTTTTACCTCCTTCTTTATAAAGGTTTTCACTGGTAAAATCAGAGTAAATGATATTCCCGCTTTTCACGCCCAGGCTTTCAAAATAACTGGCGAACAAAGGAGCAAAACTATACATCAACAGCACCCTAGGCATACCGATTCTGAGTTTGGATCGCTTCTCAAAAGCATCTAGCCTTGTTTTTGAAGTAAACCTTCCAGTTGGCGGAGGCACCTTTTCCGGCCCCTGACTCCTAAACAACTTTTTAGTGGCCAAATGGACCAGATTCGGTGTTGATTTTAGAATGGCATCAATATCTTTCTTAATACCGCGCATAGCTTTAACATCATCCACTGATCCTTTTTCACAGGAATTGCCAACTATAATTCGTCGGTGATGAATGCCGTTCGTTTCCTTCCCGTTACTATCGATTTTTTGCTTCAGATCTTCGGAATATTCAACACATAGCTCCAGTCTTCCATTTCCGTTTTCATCCATACCTAAAGGAAGATCCTGCATAGACAATCTCTTTGGTTTTATATCCAGATCAATGAAAGTTCGCAGGCAATTATTCTTACAAAAATCACATCTGGTACTTTCATTGGAAATGGTAGTATATTCAATTCCGGAAACCGCTTCCATCCCGATAAAGGTTGTCGTAGTATGGCCGTTTTCCCAAAGTTTTATGGCCTCGAGTCCGGCACCAATGGCACCACTCTCCCCACAATGCTCATGAACGATAATATTCGGTTCCTCTTCCTTATCCTCAAAACGGGATTCGATAAAATCAACCTGGGCTTTCACGGCTGCAAGGTTGTGCTGGGTACCTCCCTGCAAAATGAAGTTGGTTCCCAGTTTGGCAAAATTTGGTATTTGAGCCACGTACAGCCATACATTTTTTGGCAGTACATTCGCTAAGCCGGCAAGGATCTCTTCAGGTTTCCAACCCAACCTTTGGAAGTTCACAATATCTGCCTGTAAGAATACTGCACAGCCATAACTAAAGGTAGGACACAACCTGGCAGTGAACGCCTTATCCGCATATTCCTCCACAGGAATACCAAAACTCTCCGCTGTTCCCTGCAGGAAATATCCATTTCCTGCAGAACATTGTGTATTCAATTCAAAATCTTTGACCTGTCCATCCTTGAGCATCATGATTTTGATATCCTGACCACCTATATCACAGATAACATCAACATCGTTGTAATAATGCAGGGCAGAATTAGTATGTGCGACCGTCTCCACAACAGCACCATCAGCTGATAACACTTCCTTCAAAACATCCTTGGCATACCCTGTGGTTACCAATCCCATAATTTCGAGATCGGCTCCGGCTGAAAGTACCTGTTCCTGAATATCTTCCAAAACATCCTGAGTATCTCTGATCGGATTCCCTTTTGAAAGTTGATAAGACTTAATAAGTACTTCTTTTTCAGCGTTTAATAAAACAGCCTTGGTGGAAGTAGACCCCACATCGAGTCCTATGAATCCACGAATGGTTTCTCCTTTTTTAAACACAGCGGGAACAAAGGGTTTTGGAGCATATTTCTTTTTAAAAGCAGATAATTCCTGCGGAGAGTTTACTAACCCTGGGTCTGCCCCTGCCCTGGCCTGTAATCTGCCCTCTCGAATGTAATAATCCAATTGTTCCCAGCCTATGTACTTACCGAGATCTTCCTCTTCTTCCAGCCCAAACTCAATTGCACCAATGGCCGCAAAGAAAAGCGCATGCTCAGGAGTTATAATGAGAGATTTGGGATCATCGACAGGTGGGATAGGATAATCTCTTTCTTCCCAAATTTGGGTGATATGATGACGCCAGGCTTCCTGAATACCCCGGATATAATTATTGGGACCACCAAGCAACAGGACCAACGGCCTCAGTGTATGCCCTCGCGTCAAAACCGTGAGGTTCTGAATGATAATGGCCTCAAACAAACTGGCCATCATCTCTGATGTTTGAATACCTTGCTTCTGGAGGCTGTTGATATCCGTCTCCGCAAAAACACCACATTTACCGGCTACATGGTGTAATTTTATACCATCATAACCCTGGTGACCTAATTCTTCAGGAGTCAATCCCAGTTTGGCGTTGATCTTATCAATCACTGCACCGGTTCCCCCGGCACACTTATCATTCATGCTGGGAATTTTGGTCTTTTTCCCTGTTCTGGGGTTATCCTTGAATATGATGATTTTAGAATCCTGACCACCCAAATCGATGATAGAACCCACATCAGGATATAGTTTTTCTGCAGCCAGACAAACCGCTGTTACTTCCTGCACAAATTTTGCCCCTATCAGAGGTGCTATACTCATAGCTCCGCTTCCCGTAAAAAATACGCGCATTTCTTCTCTCGAAATATGTGGAAATTCGCCTTCGATCCTCTGGAGAAAAGCAAGGACTTCCTCAGGTTGTTTAGTTTCGTGGCGACGATAATCCTTCCAAAGTAGTTTATTGGTTTTCGGATCGATCACAACCGCTTTTACGGTGGTGGAGCCGACATCCAAACCGACGTATATTTTAATATCTTTCATGTCCAATGTTTTTTAAGGATTTTTAGGCACGATGTTCATTTTGCATCAATTCATCCACATGGTAGATGAAGTTGGCCGCTTTACTAACCACACCTTTGCGATGAGGCACGATGTAAAACGGGTTTGACAATTCAGGATGGTCTTCGACGTAAGTTTTCATTTCTTCCATACTTGCCCTGGCTGTAGCTTTTGCTTTCCGCAATTCGGTTTTTGCTTTAATCCTCGCATCTCCCAGGGACATTAAAACCCTGGATTGTGCATTGGTCTTTCCTTCCCCGGCAGTTTCCAAAGGCAGGAAAATCATATCTTTATTCAATTCCATCACAGCTGCCTGAACAGCATCGGATTGAGTACTGGGCATACACCCGAATGGCTTAAGACTCAGCACCATATGGGCCAGGTCATTCTCGTGATAATAAATATTCTTAGCGACCTCCATATATCCTTCCCCGCCTTCAATGTTAATATTGTAAAAGGGATTTCCGATCTCCTGCAGGTATGTTTGATCCAGGAGCATATGCGTGTGACCGCCGATGGCATCGAGTAATCGTTTATATTCCCTGCGGAAAAGTGCATGACCAAGTTTAAGGGTAATGGCTTTTTTATAATATTGGAAGTAATTCTTCATCCAGCCTTTGAAATTCCACCACTGCTTTATTCCCTGTCTCAATAAAATTTTTCGACGGTTCTTATGTCTCAATTTTCCTTTACTAAAGAGAAACTGGATAAGAGATGCGACGGGTTCAACATGAAGGTCTGAACCTTCTTTCTCGAGAAAACTGAACATATCGAAATTACCGGCTCCTACCGTTGTTATTGCCCAAAATTCGCCGGTGATTTTGACCGTGGTCTTCGGCCTGAAGCGGTCAACCTTAATGGTCTCGAACATGTTGTGAACATCTTTGAGAGCATCAGTATAATAATTACTAGTCAGTTGATCGATAAACCTCTTTAAAAACAAAACCGTTTCACCCAGTCCGAATTTCCCTAAAATACGCTCCCACTGCTTACTGAGTGAAATCCTTTTTTTGTTCTTTAATTTTTCATACAAATACAATTTAGCTTTCTCCAAAACCTCTTCCGTTTGTCCTTCCACTATTTCATAGGGACGCGTGTGATATACAAACTCATTGAGGACATCGGCAAGATTGAGGGCGTTAACCGTTGCCAGGAAAAACTCAGGGTCCACCTCTACCCCATCTCCCTTCGTTTCCTGTTTCAAACCGCCTTCATTTTCAAAGGAAATAACCCGAAAACCATCAAACCCCAGGTCTTTGAGAGCCATCCGATATTCTGTTTCCAGCATTCCAAAACGACAGGGTGCATTACAACCGATGGTGAAGAAAACATAATTTTCAACGATTTCCTCCTTGGAAAGTCCCGATTGATGAAGGTCTTTCAAAAACCGGATTAAATTGCCTACGGTAAAGTAGGCGGGATTGCAATAACCATTGTTGCCATACTCTCTCCCGTAGTGGAAAGCTTCGAGATTGGTGGGTGGTAACATTTTGGTTTTGATACCCAAAGCATTCATGGTTGCTTCGAACAAAAAATCATGCGTGGGCGACAAACCACCAACAAGTACAGTGGTTGTGGCCCTTTCATGTTTTAGGAAGGGCCGTTCTTTGTGAATCCGGAAATGTTCTGTTACCGGTTTTCTTAAGGGTTTCGACATAGGCAAGGGAGGGTGGTTACCTGTATCAACGGTGGATTTTTGCAGGTCATTCATATGATAATCATTTAGCCTGGTTAATAAATCAATAAGCCACAAGATTAAACATCAGGTCAATCAGTTTGACCAAAACATAACAATGCTGGAAAGTGTAAAAGATGGGAATTCAACTTGCTTTGCCCTGGGTGTGAATATCAAAATGGGCGTCAATTCCGGTAGTAAAGTCCTTAATTTAATCAATTTTGAGAAAAATATCAATGTTTTTGCCTAGTTTTTGATTCAATCAAGGGTAATGAATAGCAAATTTCCGATAATATATTTTATTTATTTACCTTTGTAATTCGTGAGTAATAAAGGACGGCTGGATTGATTTTAGAAAAAAGAAATCGGTCTTTAAACAATAATTAATTGCCCCAGGTGATTTTATTATTATTAATCCTTTAAAAATGATCAGAGCGCTTTTCGTACTGCCCCTACTCACCCTTTTTTCACTTATTTCCATTTCACAAAACTGTAACTTTAGCATTGACCCCGGGCAAGACCTCGTTCTATGTGAACCCGGTGAAATTTCTCTGAATGCTACGAGTACAGGAACTCCTCTTTCCATAAGCTGGTCTCCACAGAATCTATTTTCCGATGCAACCAGTTTAAACACTACTGCTACTATATCCGGCACCACGACCCTGGATTTAACTGTCGAGATCCTTTCTGAGGTGAATCTGGTGGTCAATGGGGATTTCAGTCAAGGGGATACAGGTTTTTCCAGTGATTATATTTATGGTACCGGTGGTGGTGTAGGATTATTATCCAACGAAGGTCAGTACGCCATTGCTGATAATGCCGGCGACACCCACAATCATTTCGACAATTGCAGCGATCATACCGGAGGCGGAAATATGATGGTTGTCAATGCATCTGGTTTACCTAATAATATCTGGTGTCAGACAATAACCGTAGACCCCGGGGCTGATTATGATTTCAGCGCCTGGATCACTTCGGTTACCGATGAAAATCCTGCCCAGCTTCAATTTTCCATTAATGGAAGCCTTATTGGTAATGTCTTCAATGCCAGTTCAAATACCTGTAATTGGGATCAGTTTTCAGCCCAATGGAATTCCGGTCTAAGCACCTCCGCGGAAATCTGCATCGTTAATTCCAACCTGACTCCCAATGGTAATGATTTTGCGATGGATGATATTTCTTTCAGACAAATATGTGTACTCAACGAACAACTTGAAGTAACAATAACTGAATTGGACGCTTCATGGATCAATCCGGGGTTGTTTTGCGAAAATGACATTCCTGTAGACCCAAACTCCTGGCTCTCACCAACGGCTATGACGGGCGGCTATTGGACTATCAATGAAATGGGAGCAAGTATGTTCGATCCCGGATATTTAGGCCCAGGACTTCACGAAGTTACCTATACTGTAGAAGCGATGGATTGCTCAACTTCTTTTTCCTGGACCCTCGGTGTTGCGCCTTTCTTTGAAGCAGGAGTACCTGAAGCATTTTCCCTTTGTGAGGGAGAATCTGTCAATATACTTCTGTCCGACCTTTTGACAGGGGAAAGCCCTGACGGGAATTGGCTTGAATTATCGAGCAACCCTTCAACGGGGAGTGCCTTTAATGCCAGCACAGGCACCTTTAATACCGCTGGTCAACTACCGGGAACTTACCTTTTCGAATATAGCCATGAAACAGTCGATCCCTGCCCGGCCAGTACAGCCGTGGTAACTGTAAACATTCATTCGAATCCGGAAGTTGATGCCGGAGAAGATCAAATTTTGGATTGCTTTGATCCTTCGGCAATAATCGGTGATGCCAATGCCAATATCAACCTCAGTTACCAATGGTCTAATAGCAATGGAAGTATTCCGGGAGCCACAACTCCATCATTATCCGTTGAAAACGAAGGTAATTATACGCTTTTGGCCATTGACCCGATTAGCGGTTGCTCGAATACAGACCAGGTCGCTGTCATTTCAAACATTGCCGAAATTTCAATGACAGCAGTCACCAATCCAATTTCCTGCAATGCTACGGATGATGGAATAATTTCCATAACATCCATTTCCGGAGGTACCGAGCCTTACCTCTTTTCCATCGATGGAAATAATTTTACCTCGACAACGGAGTTTACCGGATTGTCTGCCGGAAATTATACACTCACCGGAGTAGATGCCTTTGGTTGTGAGACCTCCTTAGAACTCTCACTCGAACCATCCAATCAGCTTACGGCCAATTTAAGTGCCAGTGTATCCGGATCTCCGGTAACCATTACTTTAGGAGACAGTTTAACCTTAAATGTACTAACGAATGCTTCTCCTGAAAAAATAGATACCATTATCTGGACTCCGGAAATCCTACATTGTCCGGGGTGTTTTGAGATTACTGTTGCTCCCACGCAATCTACCACTTACTCGATTTTTGTGATTGATGAAAGTGGATGCACGGCCAGTGATGAAATACAGGTTATCGTTCAAAAGGACGACAATATTTATATTCCTAATGCCTTCTCACCGAATGATGATGGAATCAATGACATTTTTTATATCCATTCTGCCAAAGGGATTGAAAAAGTGGTAGATTTTGTCGTGGTGGATCGTTGGGGAGGATTGGTATTTCAAAACAAAGATTTCCTACCCAATACATCTTCAGGAGGATGGAACGGTAAATACAGAGGACAATTAACCGCAGCGGGAGTTTATGTCTACATGGCTAAAATCCAATTGAAGGATGGAAGTATTATTACCAAAATGGGCGAAGTGAGTGTTTTATATTAAAAAACAATCCTATATTTATTTTCTATAGTTGAAAGTAATTTCCTAATTTGGTGGCCATAATCAACCTTGGTTATGCCAAAGTTTGCTTTAACATGCTTATTTCTGGTTGGTTTGTGTGCTTCCTTTATTTTAGGAAAAGAACAAATTTACCTCCACCCAAATCTCGTTTCGTCAGACACCTTTTCTGGCGATGCTGAATTACTTTTGTTTAATCCACTCTTAAACATAATAGGTAATCCAAAGAGTCTTGAGGCAATTTCAACAACAGTTGATATTGACAGTGTCGGCCCGATTTGCCTTTCTTCTGCCACTTCCATGATTGACCTTACCGTGAATATCCTGGGGGATCCTGGAACAGGTCTTTGGGATGGGCCCGGTATCATTGATCAGGCAGCCGGAACTTTTGATCCACAGATTGCCGGAGCCGGCGTTCACACCATTTTTTACCATTTTTCTAATCCTGACACCACCATTACTGACTCTACCAGTATTGAAATAATACCCCAACCAGAAGCGGAGTTCATATTGATTGACCCGATTTGCCAATTAGACAATTTGGATATCTTATTCACTGGCGAAGCAGGTCCATCAGCCCAAATTAACTGGGACTTTGATGGTGGCGATCTTATCTCTGAAAATTCAGGACTCTATGAAGTTCATTGGGATAGCTCCGGAACAAAACTCGTTCAATTGTTCATTCAGGATGGTGTATGTGAATCGGATACCTTTAGCCAGGAAGTACAGATTGATCCTCCCCTGGACACACCCGTGATAAATTGTACGGAAACTTTTTCCAGTATTCTTTATGAATGGCAAACCATTGAAAATGCCACTGCCTATATCGTATCTGTGATCAACGGTCCCTTAGGCACTATTGTATCCGATACCAGTTATTTATTAAGCGGACTCACTCCAGGACAATCGATAGGCATTCAAATGGTTGTAGTCAGTTCCAATGCTTGTCCCGGGAGTATAACCTTGCCGGTTTGTACCACACTCTACTGCCCTGAGCAACTGGATGCAATACTACCAATCTCACCAATTTGCCTTTCCCCCGGCCAGTCGGACACGATACAATTAGAACATAATATCGTGGACAGTTTAAGTGAATTCGCGATTTCCTGGCAAGGTCCGGGAATCATTGACAGTCTTCAGGGAATTCTTGTTGTGGACGAAACCATGGTTGGTAATAATGAGATTTATCTTATGCTGAATAATGAACTCTGCAACGTTTATGATACCCTGACTTATGAGATCCTTTCAAGCCCAATCGCCGATTTTCAGATGCCAGATACCACTTGTCAATCGGAAAGCGCAGACATAATATTTACAGGTGTTCAAGCGGATTCTTCCATCCTCTCCTGGAGTCTGGATGATGGGCAGTTAATTTACCAGTCAACCAATAATGACAGCCTTTTAGTAGCATGGAACTCCCCAGGAACCAAATTAGTAGCTTTAAGCCTTGAACACCCATTCTGTCCTACAGATACAGTCACAAGTGTTATTGAAATACTACCCCAGCTAACTGCTCCCCAAATCAATTGTGAAAGCACACTCACCGAGGTTCTTTTTACCTGGGAAGCAGATTCTTCAGTGTCAGAATACCAGGTGATAGTTCAGGATGGTCCTCCAGGTGAACTTACTTCCGATACCTCTTACCTGATATCAGGGTTAACACCTGGAACCAATACTTCTATTGAATTGACCCTGCTGGATAGTAATAATTGTGGGGACACAAGTTTATTGGCTTCATGTAACGCTTTACTTTGCCCCGAAGTAAACATTGAAATAGAGCCGGTTATGACAATCTGCTTTGAAAATACTGATACCATACAATTATCCTTAACACCAGTTTCAGTTCTGGACACAGGTACCTTAGTCTGGTCAGGATCAGGGATTATTGATCCTGAAACAGGGTTATTTCAAACGGATAGTTCATTGGTTAATATGAATAATGTGGTAATCGCAACCTATAATGAATCTGTTTGTACTTATTCTGATACTATAAACATCAACATCCATTCATCTCCGATAAGTGAATTTTCTCTACCTGACAGTTTATGTTTATCCGATTCCACAGTTGTAGCTTTTTCCGGAAATACAAGCGATAGTACAACTTTCCATTGGAATTTTAACGATGCAACAATAATGGACCCAAATGGCCCAGGCCCCTTTTCTGTGCAATGGGAAACATCCGGGATTCATTACATTGCTCTTTTGGTAGAAGAATCAGGTTGCCAATCAGATCTAACGCTCGATTCCATCCTCATAATTGAACCTTTGGATATACCAGAACCAGTCTGTTTACCGGGAACTGAATCCATAGAAGTTTTTTGGCCACAGGTTCCGGAGGCCATTGGATATTTAATCGATCTCAATCCAATCTACACTACCGAGTGGCTTTCTGATACATCCGTGCTTATTTCTGAAATTCCTCCCAACACCAATGTTGACCTTAATTTAACGGCCTTATCACCAAACATCTGTCAGGATATCGATGTCAGCTTTAGTTGCGCAACACTTAATTGTCCGGAAACCACCCTGGATTGGTCATTGGAATCACCTACCGTTTGTTTAGGTGATTCTGCTATAATAAACTTTCATATTTCAGATACTTCAACCTTATACAATCTTGAATTCACCATTGGCATTGATACTTTTTTTATTGCAGAGGTAATTGATGGTTACTCATATGCCTTTTTCCCTACAGAAGACTTAACCGTGAACCTCATCAACGTAATAAATCCTTCCCAGGAAGCCTGCCTTCCTTTAATACCCGATGACATAAGTCTGCAGGTCAGCATACCTTCCTCTTCCGGATCACCTTTAGATACCCTGATGCTTTGTTCCGGCCTTGACACAACTGTTCTTTTGGAAAATTTATTGATTGATGAAGATGCGGGGGGAAGCTGGACTGAAATCTCCGACTTGATGTCTTTTCCCGGCTCTTTCAACAGCCCTGGCGGCACTTTTTCTACTTTCAGCAACGATCCGGGTATTTATGCCTTTGTTTACACCGTTTCCGCTCCTTTCTGTCCCTCTGAGCAAGATACGGTTTTCACTGAAATCCTTCCGACTCCCATTGCCGATGCCGGAGAGGATGTCACGCTGGATTGTACAATGAACATTGCTTCCGTCGGGGGAGCATTGACTTCAACAGGGCAAGAAATAGAAATAATATGGAGTTCTTTGAACAATAGCTCAATTCCCAACGTCCATAATCCAATCATTGAGGTTACCCAACCTGATACTTACCAGCTTACGGTGTTGAATTCTTTAACCGGATGTTCAGATACTGATGAGGTAGCTGTTTCCTCTGAAGTAGTTTTACTGGAACCACACGTTTCATTTACCTCTTTGACTTGTCATGGAGTCAACGACGGAATTATTCAACTGGATTCCGTTTCCGGTGGGGGCACACCACCCTACCTGTTATCCCTGAATGGACGAAGCTTTTGTACAGCAGCAATACAGTATTTTCAGGATTACCTTCTGGCTGATTATTCTCTTCTGATAAGTCAGACCTTGAATGGTTGCGAGAGTTCTTTTGAAATCACGCTTAACGGAGCCTGACATCATGGAAGTAAGCTTAACAGCTAGATTTGGATAATCAAGAAAATACTATCACTCATTGGGGAAGAAATTTTGCTTTCTGCATATGTAAATCGCTTATTATCTCAGATAGATACGATCATCTGGTTTCCCGACTCTTTAGACGGAACGGCAATGCTTGAAAGAAGTGTTTCCCCATTGGTAAGCAGTACCTATACGGTTACTATTGAAGATGAAAACGGTTGCCTCGGGTTTGACCAGATAACCATATTCGTCGATAAAAATACTCCTGTCTTTGTTCCCAATGCCTTTTCTCCAAACAATGACGGAATAAATGATCGGTTCCAAGTATTTGCACATGAAAGTATCGTTGAAGTTTTGGAATTTCGGGTTTTTAACCGCTGGGGAGACATGGTTTATGCGCAGGAGAACTTCCACCCTTTAGATACCGATAAAGGATGGGATGGCAAATTTAACGGGCAAATGCTGAATCCGGATGTATTCGTTTATTATGTAAGTTTTAAAAGAGTAGATGGCACCATTCTCCAAATGAGTGGAGAAGTCAACCTGGTAAAGTAATATAAACCAAAAGGGAATTCATATGGCCATGAATAACTGGGGCGGGGTCAAAGAACATATGACCAAAAAGCCGCGAAAATTATTCGGCAACCGCAAAAAAACACAATCCTTACCCAAAGGAAGGACAAAAAAGCAGACAACAGAAGGACTCAATGAGCACAAGATCCTTTCGGCGAGAAAAAACTATGTATTCAGAAACATTCTGCTATATTTTTTGCTGGCAATCTTGATGGGTTGTCTGACTTTTTATCTTTTACACAGGTTTTAGTCCCTGGCAGCTCCGTTTTTTATAATGGCCTCTACCGCGGAATCCATTTCTTTGTAAAAAACCTGTTTGCCTATCTGATTTCTAAAACCACCCTTGATCAATATATCCTGACTAATGAGTTTCATACCCTGGAAGACAATGCCTCCTCGGGTGTTCTGCCATTTTTTTACTTCATTAGTAAGCCATTCAGCAGCCCCCAGATCGATAAAGTTGATTCCCTGTGACATAATCACAATATAATTGACTTCTTCCTCCTCATATAAATGAGCAAAATAATCAGCAATTTTTTCAATGGATGCGAAATATAGAGAACCATCAATCCTTATCACTTTGGCATCCGGAATTTCAACTAAATCATCTTCCCGAATCATATTGATGTATTGCCCATCAAGGTTTCTACCCATTTCGGCAATATTTGGTTTGGAAGTTCTTTCCAGATAAAAGAACAAGGAAGCGAAAATACCTGCAAGGAGTGCAAACTCCAGTTCAAAGAACAAAGTGCCAATTAAGGTTATTATCAAAACAACTGATTCCCGGCCACTTGTTTTCAGCACCTGTTTTATATGGTGAAAGTCGATAAGGTTGTAGCCAACCAACAAAATAATACCACCCATGGCAGCTTTCGGCAGGTAGGAAGCATAAGAGGCAAAGAAAAGCAGCACCAGCATCAGAAAAAATGCGGCAAATATCGCTGAAAGCGGTGTTTTTGCCCCAGCCTGATGATTAACTCCGGAACGGGTAAATGACCCGGAACCGGCATAACTAGAGAAGAAACTCGCAATTAAATTTGATAGTCCCTGGCCAATGAATTCCTGATTCCCGTTTATTCTTTGATGCGTATTAAGCGCAATAGCTCTGGCAATAGCAACAGCTTCAATCAATCCCAGCAACGCGAGGACCAATGCTCCTGAGCTCAATTTCTTTACATTATCATAAGAAAGATCCGGAATTCTGAAAGGAGGAAGATTGGATGGAACATCTCCTACTGTTTTGATACCGGCCAGCTCACCTCCAAGAAAGATGGCTAAAAAACTTCCCGCAACCATGGCGATAAGCATATGATATCTTGACAAAGGTTTGACGAGGTATTTAAAAAAAAGCGCAATGGCCAATGTACCTATTGCCACGACAAAAACATACCAGTTGGTTTCACTAATATGTGTTGTGATATAAGTAATAATCTCCAACACGGTACTTCCCTGTGGCACAGGAAGTGCAAAAACGTGCTTTAACTGTTTAAATGCAATGAGTATCCCCGCACCTGCCGTAAAACCAATAACTACGGAATGTGAAACAAAATTCACCAGTTTCCCCATCTTCAATATACCCATAGCCAGTTGGAAAAATCCGGCAAGGAAAGTCAACACAAGAGCAAGGGAAACAAAAGCCTCTATATCTGTTTCAGGAGAAACAAAATTAGTGAGGGTGGCATAAACAACGATCGAAATTGCCGTAGTAGGACCCGATATCAAATGGTAGGAAGATCCAAAAAGAGCAGCGATCACAGGGGTGATCATAGAAGTATAAAACCCATAAACCGGAGGTAATCCTGCGATCATTGCAAAGGCCACCGCCTGAGGAATTACAATAATGGTACCCGTAATTCCTGCAATAAGGTCATCCTTCCAGGTCGTTTTTGTTTGAGGAAGCCATTCTAGAAATGGAAAAATACTTTTTAGGTTGATTGATCGCTTAGACATCACAAACAGTTAGTATTAAAGGCTACAAATGTAATTAAAAAACAAAACAGGACCCCATCATTTCAATGGAGTCCTGTCGTTTTATCAATTAAGATACTTTATTTTAAAGTCGAAGGACAGACATATTCTGTTCTCGGAATACTTGTTTTGACAAAGTCATCATAATTTGCCAGAACATTGACCAGGTTATTAAACCCTCTTGCCTTCAAAATAGAGGCTGCAATTGTAGAACGGTTTCCACTTCTACAGTGCAGGTAATATGTTTTATTTCTATCCACTTCACTCATATTGGAGTTGATGTAATCCAATGGGAAGTTCTGTGAAGATTCCAGATGTTCTGCTTCCCACTCACTTGGTTTACGAACATCCAAAATGTTGATAGCATTATCTGATGTATATGCCGCTTCCAGTTCATTGGCATTTACAGAAGGCAGAGTATCAATTTCTCTTCCTTCAGCAGTCCAGGCTTCAAAACCGCCTTCCAGGTATCCAATGGCATTGTCATATCCTACACGCGCCAGACGCATTACTGCTTCTTCTTCTCTGCCTTTAGGAGCCACGATAAGGATTGGCTGCTTGATATCAACGATCAATGCACCCACCCAGGTAGCGAAACTACCATCAAGGCTGATAAATACAGAGTTTGGAATGAACCCATTACCAAATACATCCTGAGCACGGGTATCAAGGATCAAAGCTTCATGCTCTTCAGCAGCAGCTTCAAAAGCTCTTGGTGACAAGGCAACCGTACCGCGTTCCATTACCACATCAACGCTCTCGTATCCTGTTTTATTCAACATGGCATTCTTAGGGAAATACTGTGGTGGTGGAGTTAAACCATCGGTTACCTCCTTGACAAATTCTTCTTTGGTCATATCCGCTCTAAGGGCGTAATTGGTTTTCTTCTGGTTACCCAAAGTATCAACGGTGTCAGTACTCAGGTTTTTACCACATGCAGAACCTGCACCATGGCCAGGATAAACCGTTACATCATCTGCCAAAGGCATGATTTTATTTCTAAGACTGTCGAAAAGGAATCCTGCAAGATCTTCTTTGGTGATGGCTCCCTGCTTGATCGCCAAATCAGGTCTTCCTACATCACCAAGGAACAAGGTATCTCCTGTGAAAATCGCATGATCCTTGCCATTTTCATCTTTCAATAAGTAAGTAGAACTCTCCATGGTATGTCCTGGAGTGTGCAAAACTGTCATGGTAACATCGCCAAGGTTGAAAACCTCGCCGTCTTTGGCAGTGTAAGATTCAAACCCCGTCTCTGCATTAGGGCCATAAACAATAGTCGCACCTGTTTTCTTGGCGAGATCTACGTGACCAGAAACAAAATCTGCGTGGAAATGAGTTTCAAAAATGTATTTGAGCTTAACATTGTCTTTCTCAAGACGCTCAATGTAAGGACCGGTTTCGCGAAGAGGATCGATGATGATCGCTTCTCCTCCGCTTACAATGTAATAGGCTGCCTCGGCCAGACAGCCTGTGTATATTTGTTCAACTTTCATGGTATAATGTGTTTAGATATTTTAAAAATTCTGCACAAATCTATGAATATATGATCATATGTTTTGTAAAATACATCACAAAAGATGAAATTTTATCATTTTTTTCTATTTCCAAAATTAGAAATGGCATTTTTCAACAATACAAAACTTATATACTGTATCGTATTTAAGCATATCTTCCAATGGTTTCTATTAAAATGTAATAATGGTGAAAAAGTTGACGGATCGATCAGTTTAGATGAACTACGAAAGTATCAGGTAAAAAAAGCCCTCTAACCATAACAGTTAGAGGGCTAAAAAGTCATCCCTATGATTATAAGTCTTTGTTCTCATTAGTTCTGAGTGCTAAGGTAAAAAATGATTTTCATAATGTAAAGGAAATAAAAAAAAATTTCGGAAATTGCATCCTTCTAAAAAGGTAAATGGACTTTAAATTGACCATTTTTTCGAAATAAATTGCATGATTTTTCAATGAAACCAAAAAAATATTTGTTATGAAAAAAGCATTATTACTGATCATCAGTATTTCTTTATTCTCTATAAAAGTATCTGCACAAGGAGGCATGTGGATTCCTTCCCTGCTGGCGGATCTCAATGAAACAGAAATGCAATCATTGGGGATGAAAATGAGCGCTGAGGACATCTACAGTGTGAATAACAGCAGCCTTAAAGACGCTATTGTTCATTTTGGAGGTTTCTGCACCGGTGAAGTCATTTCAGACCAGGGTCTTGTGCTCACCAACCACCACTGCGGATTTGGAGCCATCCAATCCCACTCCACTCTTGAGGACAACTATCTTCAGGATGGTTTCTGGGCAGCATCCCTTGAGGACGAAAAACCCAACGATGGACTTTTTGTCAGGTTTATCGTCAGAATTGAAGATGTGACAGAAGCTGCTATGAAAGATGTTTCCGCCGATATGGATGAAAAATCCAGACAGTCACAGATAGATAAAAACATCAACGCCGTCAAAGAAAGTGCTTCCAAAGAATCTTATCAGGAAGTTTCCGTTAAACCGTTTTACAAAGGCAATCAGTACTTCCTTTTTGTTACCGAAACCTATAACGATGTAAGATTGGTGGGTGCACCGCCATCTTCCATTGGAAAATTCGGAGCCGATACAGACAACTGGGTATGGCCCAGACATACCGGTGACTTTTCCATTTTCCGAATTTATGCCGGCAAGGATAACAAACCTGCAGAGTATTCTCCGGATAATGTTCCTTTTAAACCAAGACATCATCTACCCGTTTCCCTCGATGGTGTTTCGGAAGATGATTTCACGCTTGTTTTTGGATTTCCGGGAAGAACAGATGAATATTTGACAGCTTCAGGTGTTGATCTGCGCATCAATAAGCTCAACCCTGTAAGGATCAGTGTCCGTGATGAATCACTGGATGTGTTAGGAGAAGTTATGAGGAAAGATCCGGAACAAAGATTAAAGTATGCTTCCAAGCAATCCGGTATCGCCAATGGCTGGAAAAAATGGATAGGAGAAATCCAGGGTATCGAAAAATCCAATGCCATTGCTAATAAAAAGGCCTACGAAAAGAAATTTACGGCAGCTCTAAAGAAAGATCCCAAAATGGAGAAAGCTTATGGCAGTCTCATCCCCGAACTCGATAAATTATACGCGGAAATCACACCATATGCTATAAGCCGTGATTATGTCAATGAAGTGATTTGGCGAAATATCGAAATGTTTTACATCGCCGGAGTTTCAGACAGGTTTTTAAACATGTATGAAAATAGCGGAATAGAAGCAGTTAAAGGACGCCTCCCGGCACTTATTGGATTCCTGGAGGGATATTACAAAGATTTCAGTCCGGAGGTGGATAAGGAAATTTTTGAACGTGTTATGAATATCTATTACTCCAAAGTAGATCAGAAACATCAGTCACAATATGCCAGAGATCAATATACCTTCGCCGGAAAAAGCATAAGTGCCTTATCTGATGATATTTACACAAAAAGTATTCTGACAAAGGGAGATAGAGTTATCAAAACCCTTAAAGAAGCCCCTGAGGAGTTTTTCAAAGCTCTGGCCGGTGATCCGGGCTTCATGCTTCGTAAATCTATCCAGGAGGCGGTTAATGAGCATGTTACGGGCGAATACAATCGTATTAATACCCAAATTGGCACCCTCAACAGCCAGTATATGAAAGCACAGATGGAAGTATTTCCGAAAAAACGATTCTTCCCGGATGCCAACAGTACGTTAAGGGTAACCTACGGACAGGTCAAGGGATATGCACCACGTGATGCCGTTTATTATACTCCGGTTACCTATCTGGATGGAGTAGTTGAAAAATACGTTCCCGGAGATTATGAGTTTGATGTTCCTCAGAAACTGCTCGATTTGTATGAATCCAAAGATTATGGAGATTATGCTGACAGTAATGGCAAGGTTCCCGTATGCTTTATTGGAACAAATCACACCTCCGGAGGAAACTCAGGAAGTCCGGCTATTGATGCTCATGGAAATCTGGTAGGTTTGAATTTTGACAGAGTCTGGGAAGGAACGATGAGTGACGTAAACTACGACCCTGAAATTTGCAGAAATATCATGGTAGACGCCAGGTATATTCTGTTCATTGTAGATAAATACGCAGGAGCTACCAGACTCATAGAGGAAATGGATCTGGTACATCCGAAGAAGAAAAAATAATTAAGTTATTTTGAAAGTTTCGCAATCTATTTACCACGCTGGCGGGGTCGGTTTTAAGTTGAAAAGTGTAATTTTTTTGACTTAAAATCGGGGGTGGAATCTTTTCCCGCAAGGACTCCACCCCCGAATCTGGAGAAAAGTCGCCTTTCCACTCTTGATCCGACCCCGCCAGCGTGGTAAATTAGAAGCTTTGTGCCCGGTAAATGCTAATTGGGCCGAATTACGTCGTCAAAAAATTGGGATGACTCATGTTTTTCCTATAGAAAAAGAATGAATTTTACCTGGAGAAAATACCTCGGGATGTTGAGGTCTCGTTTGATATATTACTGGAAACCTTTCAATAAAAGAAAACTGAAGAGGTTTTACAGTGCTTTCATCGAACCTGAAGATCTTTGTTTTGATATCGGAGCCCATCTCGGCAATCGGACCGATGCCTGGTTGAGCCTTGGTGCAAAAGTTATTGCTGTTGAACCGCAACCCGCTTGTGTCCATTTTTTAAAAAACAAGTTCTCTTCTAAGTCCAAATTTACGCTTTTGGAAAAAGCCGTTGGCAGTCAACCCGGTAAAGCCACCCTCCACATCAGTTCACTTACGCCAACCGTTACTACCCTTTCCTCTGAAACATGGAGAACAATGATCAATGAAAGTAGTGGCATCCATGTTGAATGGGATGAACAGATGGAAGTAGAAGTCGTCACCCTTGATAATTTAATCAGTCAGTTCGGTCTTCCTGCATTTTGTAAGATAGATGTGGAAAATTTTGAACTGGAAGTATTGGAAGGACTGAATCAGGTCATTCCTGCTTTATCCATAGAGTTCTTCAGCAAAACGCCGGAATTAACCATGGCCTGCATCAACAGGCTTGACAATTTAGGAACTTATGAGTACAACTGGTCTTTTGGTGAAAGCCAAAAAATGGTCAATAAAAACTGGTTGAATAGTACGGAAACCATAAACCTTTTGACACTCCTCTCGCCGGATGCTCCTTCCAGCGGAGATCTTTATGCCAGGTTGGTCAACTCATAATATGTCCCATAAAAATCCAGGACAAAACTCCAACAAGTAAGATCAAAATCCCCCAGGATTTCAAAATAGCACCAATGGGGTAAGCAGATTTCATAGGTTTCCATTTCCTGAAACTGCCTTTTGGTAAAGGTGCTTTTATCTTCCTGATCTCCTGCATCGTTGAAGAAAAACCGCTTCGGTACTGTGGTTTGGGAATTGCATTTCCATACCGGTCTTTTAAGCTGGGCCAAATATCTCTGTTCTTTTTCATTTGATTAGGTTATAAATTATGTTACTGGTTGCTGGTTATGGATTTAACATAGATGAAAAATTATTTTGCTGCAAAAAATAACGATGAACCTAAGCAATTAACCGCCAAACTATTTGGAATGACTTCCTGCCTGCAAAGTTGGGAATCAAAAAATCTGGAATTTTTACTATTTCTTTGTAGTTTGCATATCAAATTGAAAAAATACGCCATGAAAACATTTTTCGCCGCTCTGATTATTTCTCTTATGACTCTTCCGGTCCTGACAGCTCAACAACACTATACCAAACAAACTCCCCTCCCCTGTCTGAACAAAGAATTCAGCGTTGTAGTCCATATGGTTAGGGATACTTTTGGTGCCATAGGTGTTACCGAAGCTGAAGTTCAAAATGCCATTGACTCCCTCAATTATTACTTTGAACCCATCTGCGCCAGCTTCAATATTTGTGAATTCAGGATTATAGATAATTACCAGTATTCTATTCCTCTGAATATGAATGAATGGGAAGAAATGCAGGTAAAATATAATCAGAACAATCGAATTAATCTTTACCTGGTTGATTTGGTTACCTGGAGTGAAGATATCTGTGGGTTTGCCACTTTTGAAGGAATCGGGGAAATGGAATCCGGCGGAATTTTACTCAATAAGTTCTGCAGCATGAGCAACTATAAAGGGTTGCCTCATCTAATGGGGCATTATTTCGGTTTGTATCATACCAGTAACAACCCCGGGACGGAACTGGTTAACGGAAGTAATTGCGAAACTGCGGGGGATGAAATATGTGATACGCCTGCAGACCCATATGTTCCTACAGAAAACCTGTTGGATTATATTGATCCTACCAATTGCCGATTTATTTTTACAGGTGGAGATCCCAATGGAGAGTTTTATCTGACCCATACCTCCAACATCATGTCATTTTACCCTCAGTCCTGCCAGTGTGGGTTTACTCATGGGCAGTTTGAACGAATGGCGGAATTTTATCTCAATACTGAGTTTAAGATGTGGTAAATTAGAGCATCTATAAATTTTTCTTTGATGGAAATCAACCTCTTATACCAAAAATTATCGCAGTGAGTAGCGGAAAATTGGATAGTTGGAAAAACATTTTTTAGGTTACAGCAATCTTGGATAAAATTTAAACCCACTCTTAAATAGTAACCTCCATCAATACTCCATCTAAAATAAAATGAACAAAGGACCCAACTATTGGAGAACCATTTAATGCCTGAAACGCTTGTTGAGTTAAAGACAATTCCGAAGTAAGGGCCAAAGCTCTTTTTTTCAATAACTTTTCCTGACCGGTTGTCTGGTCATTTCTTATCAGAATAATTCCCTTTTCGGTAGTAAGGAGAAAATCTATAGTTGTAGTAAAGAGTTGGTCACCGATAAAATGACTTACAGGAAAATGTCCTTTAATTGCTTTTGGATTAAATTGCTGTTCTAAGAGTTGGAAAAAAGCAGTGGCTCTTTCCTTAAGTGAAAGCTTTTCAATATCTGCTCCCATACTAAAATGATTCGCAAGACGCTGCTCAATAATTTCCCTGTTCTCCAATTTTTGCAAATGCAATTCCGCCCATAAAAAAGAAGCAATGATCTGACCGATTTCCTGCTGACCTTCGAAATCTTCAACTAATAGCGGTGGATGATAATGGAAAACATTCCCTATTTGCCCTTTCACTTCCAATACAGCCGAATCAATTCTGAATGGAGGATAAGCTTCTTTCCCGGGTCCGATGCCAAAATACACGGGCAATTTTCCTGAATCATCCTGGGATTCAGCCTCAAAACTTCTGGGCATTTCGAATATCGTTGTATCCTTTAACAGGAACCTGTTTGACCATTCCCATGGCGTTTCATTACTTTCAGGATCCAGAACCGGGAAATCTTCCCGACCTTCATGCCATACTCTGTTGAGCCATTTAGTGGGATAAGCATTGGTAGGAAAAACGATATAATCTCTGGCCCTGGTTATGGCAACGTAAAGTAGTCTGGCCTCTTCCCTAAGCGATTGGTTTAATTTTCTTTCCTTAGCACTACTTTCGTTGATCCGTTTTTCAAGTTCGGTCTTTCGATATTGATCACCATAAGGATTCACCCAAAACCTCAGCCAGCGATTCCCCAAAACGTCATTAAGGTCTACTTCATCTTTCTCTGCTACTATATCCAGTCCCCAGACATCAGCCCGAAGTTTATCATCCAGATTATGACAAACAACAACAGGCCATTCCAGTCCTTTACTTTTGTGATAGGTCAATACATTTACGGCACCAGCTCCCGTACCGGCACTTTGAAGGTCGTTCTGATTTCTTTCAAGTTCATCCAGCCAAAGGTAAAACCCACCCAAAGAAGCTGCGCTGTGCATCCTGTTGCAAGCGTCTTCATAATCCAGTGCAAATTTCCTGAGAGTTTCGACATTCTCCAACCTTTGTCCTTCGTTGCCCCATGAAGTGATAATTCTTCTAAGATCAAGAACCTCCAGAACATAATCCAATATCTCAGCACTCGAAAGCTCCGCTGTTTCAAGTCTCAGCTGATCCAGTTTGATTATTTGTTCCTGCTCTGCAGCCCATTGCCTGAAGGAAGGGTCCGACTGTTTCTGATCCAGCCAGTTTAGTCGGTCTTCAATGATCTCTTCTACAGGAATATGAGCCCCAAGTAAAAGGATTTCTGCTATGGCCAGAGAATCCTTTGGATTTAAAAGATATTTTAAACAGGCCAGGATCAATTTAGCTTCAGCGGTATTTAACAATCCGCTTCTGGCAATAGCCACCTTTAACCCGGCATCATTTAAGGCAGTTGCCATAACCTGGCAACCTGCATTAGATCTGCATAAAACAGCCACGTCACCGGGTTGTGCTTTCCGGCACTCATTCGATCCTTTTGGCTGAATGAAAATCCCTTTTTCCAACTCATCCCTTATAGTCCTGGCAATGCAATGCTCCATCCAGGGTTTTGCCGGCTGCCTGCCTTCACCTTCAGGTTTAAAATGCCAGTGGATAAGGGCATTTCCCATCATAGATGATTCATCCTCCTTATTAACACTATCACTTGTCGCCTTTTTGGTCCTTTTCGGGTTTAGTGCTACCTGTTCCACCGGCATTTCGGAAAATGCCTTTGTGAAAATGGCATTTGAGGCAAAAACAGCATCTTCTCTCGACCTCCAGGAGTCCCGTTGAATATCTTCCGGTTTTACTCCGCCGCTTTGTTCAATTATTGCCTGCATTAACCGGGGTTCTGCCCCACGGAAGCCATAGATGGACTGCTTGGGGTCTCCTACCCAAATGGATTGATCCGCTAGTTTTGCCAGCTTCAAAAAAACAGATAACTGAATTGGACTGGTATCCTGAAATTCATCTACCATCAACAAACTCAATTCCTCTTTAAGTACCTCCTGGACAACGGGATGATCCAGTAACTTATTTACATAAGCTTCCATATCCGTATAATCGATCAACCCCCGTTTGTTTTTGTAATTGGTATATTCCCGGATAGCCTCAATGGAAATGGTAAACAACAGGTCTATGTAATCCTTTATGTCTTTGTGAAAATCAGGATGTGTGTCATGCAATCTGGCAAATTCCTGAAGCGGGGCAATATCCTCCCTACTTTTTGCACCTGTACTCACTTTAGAAATTTTGGCCCATTGATACCAATATAAAAACCCTCGTAATTTGAGTTCCCGCAACGTTGCCTTTAAGAGATCAACGACATCTGCGGTCTTTTTGGTAGTGTCTTCATTTTCTTCCAGCCTTTGAATGGTTTCCAGTATCTTTTCCTTTAAACCCGCATTAAACCACTCTGCACCTTTATCCGAAACCGGACCAAGGAATTCTTTGTAGGTCTCAAATGACCGAAGCTTGCTTTTTTCAAGTACATCTATATCAAAATCATTTGCGCGAGCTAAAGCAGTTATTTGATGAACTTCCTTACGCCAATCAAAGAACTCCCTTTTATTGAGTCCTAATTTGCCGGCCAATGCATCCATTGTCTCAACACGTTGGCGCTTTAAAACTGTAGCCAAAGACTGGTTGAACATAAAATGTTCATCTTCCTCTGCGATAATACTTACCTCAGGAGAAACCCCGGCCTCAAAAGCAAACCTTCGAAGCAACTTGACTCCCAGGCTGTGTACAGTACCAATCAAAGCATTGGTCAGTTCATCGGCTTCCTGAACAAAACCTTCCTCCAATAAACTAACTCTGACGCGTTCCTGTAATTCAGCAGCAGCTTTTTTGGTAAAAGTCGTAGCGATTATTCCGCTTGCAGACAAACCCTGCCCCAGGAGCCCTACCAGTTCCCTGGTAAGTCTGTAGGTCTTCCCACTTCCCGCCCCGGCTGAAATGATTTTGAGGTTCATGGTTAGAATTTATTTTTCCACATCATGCTTTCTACAGGTTTAATTGTCCGGGCATTATACTTGGCGCCTACCTTTTTGTTGTAATAATTTTTAATGTCGCCTTCCACCATAAAATAGATCAATTGCCCGATGGGCATACCTGCATAAACACGTACCGGGTGGGTACAGGAAATTTCCAGGGTCCAGGTATTACAAAATCCAACATCTCCTTTTCCTGCAGTCGCATGGATATCTATACCTAGGCGTCCAACACTTGATTTACCTTCAAGAAATGGTACGGAATTATGAGTTTCTGTATATTCTTCAGTCACACCGAGGTATAATGTATTGGGATGTAAAACAAACCCCTCCTCAGGAATGTCAAAATGGACAATCTCGTTATGTTTTTTGGCATCCAGGATGTGATCCTTGTAGTAGGCCAGGGATTTTCCCAAATGGACATCATAGGAATTGGTACCGAGATTGGAAATATCAAAGGGCTCAATAACGATCTCCCCTTTTTCGATTCCTTCAAGGATCTTAACATCACTTAAAATCATCTTTGTTGCAGTTGTTTTAGTTGTCAAAAAAAGTGTTATACCGGTTTTTTCAATCCCATATCAAAACTGGTCACCGGAAAGGATGAATTATTGAAATAATCACCTTTTTATTCTTCCGCCAAAGATAACATTTGATTCTAAAACAATACCATTTTAATAATTACCGTTTAAAGTCCGATTGGTATTGGGAGGTTTTTAGGGAGTAGGAAAAAAATAACCTACCCATTCTGACTTGTTCTTTTTCCCTGTGAGAAACCCTGAAAAATGAACCGTAGCGCTGCTATGCTTAATTTTTCAGACTTCCTCACAAGAAAAAATTACTGCGCCATAACAGGTACCCTATTTATTTCCTACTCCCTTAACTCCGGTTATTGTTGAAAGAATAATTTTATCAAAAGATGAAACCTGTTTTCCTGATTATATTTTCACTGTTTGTTTTAGGTCTTAACGCACAACCTGCTGCAACTTTAAATGAAGAAAACTTTGAAAAAATCCACACCTATGAGGACACCATAGCCCTGATGGGATATGCTATCGTCAATGATTCCCTTCAGGCCAACCGTTATGCGGCTTGTAAGAAGTTGATCATTACATTAAAACAAGCTTTGAAAATTGAAAATTCCTTCGATTATCCCTTCGACCGGGTAAAAACGGTTTCCATTCAATATCCACAGGATAGCAGTTTCCGTATTTTCACATGGCAATTATACGCTGATGAAAATACCTACAGGTATTTCGGAGCGATCCAGATGAATACTCCTGAATTGACTTTATTTCCACTTATTGACCGCAGCGGAGAAATTGAAAATGCGAATATTGAAGCATTCGAACTCACCCCGGACAAATGGTATGGAGCTTTATATTACAGAATACTGGAAACAGAATCCGAAGCCGGGAAATACTACCTTTTGTTTGGTTTTGACGGTTACAAATTTTTCCACAAACGCAAGTTGATCGATGTATTGACATTCCAGGAAGGAAAGCCCGTTTTTGGTGCGCCTGTATTCAAATATAATGATGATAAGTCTGGTGCTAAAACGCAGAAGAGGTTTATGATCCAGTATTCTCCGGAATCAAGTGTTACCGTTAATTATGACGAGATCAGGGAATTGATTTTATTTGATCATCTCATGACGGTCACTGGACAATATGGTGAAGGGCCAACCAAAATACCTGATGGCACCTACCATGGTTTTCAGCTAAAAGATGGTTATTGGGTTCATATCGATAAAGTCTTCCATGAAGTACTGGAAGAAGCTCCGGTTACCAATCCTGTCCTCGATATTAAAGAAGGTGAAAAGAAAAAAGATATTCTCGGCAGGGATAAAAACAGGTAATTTTTATTCTTTTGATATTATCCATTTCTCCACCTCACGCCAGGCGTAATTTTCATCCTTCCAGCCAATGAGTTGAACCTGGCGATCTCCTTTGTAATGGGTAAACCATTCTTCGATGATCCTTTTAGCTGCATCATATTCGATCATGAACACCTGGTAACTCCGGGCATCTATGACACTTTGAAGTGTATCTAAGGGAACTGCGATAATCTTTGTATCCAGTTCATCATTATCTTCCAAAAGGAGGGCTCCAAGCGGAATCACTTCTACAATGCTTCCGGTCTCAAGGGATTCTGCAATGAGTAATATGTCCAAAGCGTCACCATCTCCCCCTTTTTCTTTATCCATCAAAGTAGAAGGAATGAAACCATAGTTTCCCGGGTAAGGCAAAAAATCAACTACTCGTTTTTCACCATTGACCTCTTCTACCTCAAATGCTTTGTCCTCGTAATCGTATTCGTATTTGTGATTGGTTCCGGCCGGAATTTCAACGACCATGTTCAATGCACCATTTTCAGATATCGCTGGTACTTTTTTATAGTTTTTTCTCACCTGGACAGTCCCTTCCTCAGAACAGGCAAAGAATGAAACTAAAATTATCAGAGTGGATAACAGGGTCAGTTTTCTCATATGTAGTTTTATTGTATTCCAGGCTGAACCCGAAATATCATAAATAAAATGTTGCAGTTTTAGCTCTTTTGCTCCACCTCTAATCCAAATTCTTTACCTTTCTGGATCATGAAATCAAATGCAGCTTCGTAATCATTGTCGATTTCTCCATCCAAAATAGCTTCCCGAATGGCATTTTTGATATCTCCAACCTGCCTTGACGGGCTAATACCAAAAGTCTCCATAATGATTTCACCTGAAATCGGAGGTTGCCAGTTTCGAATATGATCTTTCTCCTCAACTTCGATAAGTCGCTGTTTAACCAATTCATAATTTTTCAGGTAACGTTTGACTTTTTGGGCATTTTTCGAGGTAATATCTGCCTGACATAATAGCATCAGGTCATCTATATCATCTCCGGCATCAAAGAGCAGTCTACGGATAGCAGAATCGGTAATATTCTCTTTGGTCAGACTGATGGGCCTCAAGTGCAGTCGGACAAGTTTTTGAACATATTTCATTTTGTGATCAAGCGGCAGGCACATTCTCTTAAAAACCCTCGGCACCATGGCCGCTCCCAAAGCTTCATGACCATGGAAGGTCCACCCGACTTTGTGTTGGAATCTTTTGGTGGCAGGTTTGGCAATATCATGCATTATGGCTGCCCAACGCAACCAAAGATTATCGGTATTTTTACACAAGTTTTCCAATACTTCCAGCGTGTGGTAAAAATTATCCTTGTGCCCGATGCCATTCTTTACTTCAACGCCCTGTAAAGCAGCCATTTCAGGGAAAATCAATTTCAGCAATCCTGTATCATAAAGAATTTTGAATCCTTTCGAAGGTTGATCCGACAGGATTATTTTATTGAGTTCTGTAATGATTCTTTCCCTTGAAACGATATTGATACGATTTCTGAAAAGCGAAATGGCTTTTAGTGTTTCCGGTTCTATTTCAAAATCAAGCTGGGTCGAAAAACGAACGGCCCGCATCATTCTTAAGGGATCATCTGAAAAAGTCCTTCCCGGTTCCAGAGGCGTTTTGATAATCTTTTCTTCGAGATGTTTCAAACCTCCAAAGGAATCGACAATGCTTCCAAAATCTTCCTCATTCAGGCTTACCGCCAAAGCATTTATTGTAAAATCACGACGGTTCTGATCATCTTCCAGGGATCCTTCTTCAACAGCAGGTTTCCTGGAATCATGCCTGTAAGATTCTTTCCGCGCTCCGACAAATTCGATTTCCATCCCTCTGTATCGTAACATAGCGGTACCGAACCTCTGGTAAACAGTAACTCTTGGAACCGGCCTCAAACAGGTAGCTACTGCCTGCGCCAATCTAATTCCATTTCCCACGCAAACAATATCAAGATCTTTGGTCTGTCGGCCTAACAATCTGTCTCTTACATAACCACCAACAACATAGGTGGGATATCCCAGTTCGCGGGCATTTTCACTTACCAGATCAAAAATCTTCTTCTCGTCGTTTTTTATCTCAAAAATCACGTAAAAATATTTGGTACATGTATAGGGTGTCTAATTTAGTCCGCTGTCTGCAGACAAAGATAAGCTTGTGATTTATTGCACAACAGGGTTTCTAAATTCCCAGTTCGCGTAAGCTTCTCCAATCTTATCCAAAGTATCAAACAAAAACTGCTCTTCCTCCGAAGTTACCAGTGCCTGTCTGAAGTGTTTAATGTTAGGTAAAGAACGAAAATAATTGGTATAATGCCGCCTCATTTCCAAAACGCCCAGTTTTAACCCCTTCCATTCTATAGAATGTTTCAAATGTCGCTTAGCCGTATCAACTCGTTCCTCGATGGTTGGAGGTGCCAAAAGCTCTCCGGTTTTGAAAAAATGTTTTATTTCCCTGAAGATCCAGGGATAACCAATGCTGGCTCTGCCTATCATAATGCCATCTACACCGAATCGGTTCCTGTACTCCAACGCTTTTTGCGGACTGTTAATATCTCCATTGCCAAAAACAGGAATTTGAATTCTGGGATTTTCCTTTACTTTGGCAATGAGTGCCCAGTCTGCTTCGCCTTTATACATTTGTTTTCGGGTACGACCATGAATACTGATGGCTTTGATACCTACATCCTGCAGGCGTTCCGCTACTTCCTCAATATATTTGGAATTATCATCCCAGCCTAACCTGGTTTTCACAGTAACCGGTAAGTCTGTAGACTTTACAATAGCATCCGTCAACTCCACCATGCGGTCAATATCCTGCAAAATACCGGCGCCGGCCATTTTATTGACAACCTTTTTAACCGGGCAACCGTAATTGATATCCAGCACTTCCGGCTGCGCCTCCTCGACAATTGCTGCAGCACGTTGCATGGATTCCATATTTGCTCCGAAGATCTGGATACCGATGGGTCGCTCCTGTGGATAGATATCGAGTTTTTGAACGCTCTTATCTGCATCTCTGATTAGTCCTTCAACACTGATAAATTCGGTGTACATCATGTCACATCCCTGCTCCTTGCATAAAGCTCTGAAGGGAGGATCGCTAACGTCCTCCATGGGTGCCAATAAGAGCGGGAATTCTCCTAATTCTACATTTCCGATTTTAACCATGGTGCAAAGATAACCGCCGAGGTAAATTTTAACAATGGATTGAAGTTGTTTTTTTATGGCTTTGGTTATTTTCGCGCTTCAAACATTAGAGCATGAAAAAGATCCATTTCGCAATTATCCTCAGTATTATTATTATAGCTTCCTGTTCACAATGGTCCGGAATGGATCTTGAAGGTACCTGGGAAGCAACAAGTATTTTAGAAGAAGACCAACCACTTGAAGTTGATTACCCATCCGTCAAGCTGGATCTCAAAGATGATGGAACTTATGAATATACGGGTACCCTAAACTACAGGGAAGCAGGAAAATGGTCCACTAAATCCAATTACCTGTATACCATAGACACGCTCATACCGGATGGAGCACAAAAAATTGTTTTCATCAAATCCTATTCCAGGGATTCTCTTGAAATACAAATGGTACAACAGGAAAAGGTCAGAATTCTGAAAATGAAAAGAACAGGAAGTAATTAAGCTGGTTGTCCGGAAAAAACGACCTAATGGCTGGGTATTACTTAAAGGCTTAAACCCGTGTTATTTCCCAATATTTTCATTTGCATAAGGATAGCGATTTGTTGGGCACGATCCTTTGCCAGTTTAGCTTTTACTCCGTCAAATGACTCGTCCACACTTTCATTGAAATAGCCAAGCCACTTTTCAAAATGAATTTCTTTTAAAGGATGCCAATCATTTAATTCCATATGTTTTGCCATCGCATTATTCTTGTAAGCACCCGTGTAAAACAATATGTTATCCCAAAAATCCACCAGGATATCAAAATGACTTTCCAGACCCTTTGCCACAACTTTCTCAAAAATCGGCGCCATTTCATCATCTGACAACAACTTGTCATAGAATCGTCTCATCAGTTGGTCAATGTCATTTCTATTCCGGATATCCTTTTTTTCCATAGAGGTTAATTTTTACTCAAAAGTATTGGATTTTTTCTCAATCTCTACTACCCTACTGGCCAAATTTTGGACAGTTTCATCTTTATTGGGTTTCGAAAATAGTAGGAAGTAAAAAGAAAATCCTGAACTTATTCCATTATTGTGAATGGTTGTCATTTAATCCGCTAAGATGGCAAGGAAAGCGCAATGGTCGCAACGGATTTATTCAAAACTCGTGAAAAATTTTCTCATGGAAATAATTTGAATGATATTGTATTTTTAGATTCAAAATAGCAAGAAATTTTTAACTGAGTAAAATTTATTTACAAAACGAAACAAATGTTTAAATTTTAAACTTTTTGTTTCATATCTTTGTCAAATGCAACCATTAGCAGAACGTATGCGGCCCAAATCATTGGATGACTATGTTGGTCAGGAACACCTGGTCGGACAAGGAGCCGTATTGCGACAAGCTATTGAATCCGGAAAAATTCCATCTTTTATTCTTTGGGGACCTCCAGGTGTTGGAAAAACCACATTGGCCAAAATTGTAGCCAATACCCTCGAACGGCCTTTCCACAGTCTTAGTGCTATCAATTCAGGTGTCAAGGATGTCAGGGATGTTATCAACAGGGCAAAGGGTCAACGATTCTTTGATGCCCCCAACCCTATCCTATTCATCGACGAGATACACCGATTCAGTAAATCCCAGCAGGATTCCCTGCTTGGTGCCGTTGAGCAAGGGGTTGTAACATTGATAGGCGCCACCACTGAAAACCCTTCCTTTGAAGTTATATCAGCCTTATTATCTCGTTCGCAGGTCTATGTACTCAAACATTTGGAAAAAGAACAACTTCAATCCCTGGTTGACAGAGCGCTGGTGGAAGATGAATTTCTGAAACAAAAAATCATAACCATCAAAGAATATGATGCTTTGTTTCAATTTTCAGGAGGAGATGTAAGGAAGCTCTACAATGTGCTGGAACTCGTCACCAATTATGCAAAAGCTGAGGAGACATTTGAAGTGACCAATGATGGTGTCACCGAAAAAATCCAGCAAAACATTACTCTTTACGATAAAGGGGGAGAACAGCATTATGACATTGCTTCAGCTTATATCAAATCCATCAGAGGGAGTGATCCCAATGCTGCGGTTTATTGGTTGGCCAGAATGATTGAAGGTGGTGAGGATTTGAAATTTATTGCCCGACGGCTGGTAATAGCTGCTTCGGAAGATATAGGTTTAGCTAACCCCAATGCATTATTAATGGCCAAAACTGCATTTGAAGCCGTTAATATGATTGGATATCCCGAATCAAGGATCATTCTGTCACAGGCCACTGTTTACCTGGCTACCTCTCCCAAAAGCAACTCTGCCTACAAAGCCATTAACGAAGCTCAGGTGCTTGTTCAAAAAACCGGGAATTTACCCGTTCCGCTTCATCTGAGAAATTCTCCCACCAAACTGATGAAAGATCTGGATTACGGGAAAAATTACCAATATGCTCACGATCATGCCAATAATTTCGTAGAACAGGAATTTCTTCCCGATTCCATCAGCGGTCATAAACTTTTTGAGCCCCAAAGTAATCCTCCTGAAGAAAAAATCCGCCAGCGCCTTAAACAATTCTGGAAAGGGAAATACAAGTATTAAACTTTTTCTCTTTCGCATTCACTCTCCTAATATTAACTTAATATTAAATTAACACGAAAGTAGCTTAAGTCACATAGTTGCCTAAACATTCTTTTTTATATTTACATTGACTTAACACTCTATTATTTCATATTTAATTTTCACGCAATGAGTATAAAAAATTTACACACTCTGCTTGTCGTACTATTTGTCATGGCAAGCACAACCATCTCGTTTGCACAAGCCACTACTTCCTCTATAACAGGGATCGTTACTGATGATTCAGGAGAGGTGCTGATTGGAGCTACTGTCGTGGCTACTCACACACCTTCCGGAACAGTTTACGGAACAACCACTAGGGATGATGGGCGTTTTACATTACCTAACTTACGTGTTGGAGGCCCTTACACTGTGCAGGCAAGTTATGTTGGTTTTGAAAACCAAAAGTTTGAAGAAATTCAACTGCAACTGGCTCAAAAGCTGAACATTGAGTTTGTGCTCAAATCCGCTGCTGTTGAGCTTGGAGGTGTTGTGATCACCGGAAAGCTGGATCCTATTCTCAATAGTGAAAGAACAGGAGCAGAAACCAACATTGATCGCCAGACCATTGAAAGACTACCGACAATCTCTCGTGCAGCAAAAGATTATTACCGACTTACTCCATCATCTGATGGAAACTCTTTTGGAGGCCGAAACAACAAGATGAATAATTTCACCTTGGACGGTTCCATTTTTAACAACCCATTTGGTCTGGATGCTGCGACACCTGGTAGCCAGTCGGATGCACAACCTGTTTCTTTGGATGCCATCGAACAGGTACAGGTAAACATCGCTCCTTATGATGTTACACAGGCTGGGTTTACCGGAGCTGCAGTAAATGCAGTTACCAAATCAGGTACTAATGAGTTTACAGGAACCGTTTTTGGATTCTTCCGTAATGATGCCATGACTGGTAGTAAAATTTCCGGCGAAGATATCTTTGTACCGGACTTGCAGCACTTCCAAACAGGTTTTGCTTTTGGTGGGCCTCTTATTAAAAACAAATTATTCTTCTTTGTCAATGCAGAAATGGAAAGAAGAGAAGATCTGGGATCCAACTGGCTTGCAAACCGTGGAACTGACGGTGCTCAGATTTCCAGAGTATTAGCTTCTGACCTCGAATTGGTTTCTGAAGCTCTTATGAACCAGTATGGTTACGATACCGGACGCTATGAAGAGTTTACTCACCGTACGGACAATCAAAAGGGTCTTTTCAAACTTGACTGGAACATCAATTCCAATCACACATTGACAGCGACCTACAATTTCCTTGACGCAACTAAGGAAAAACCAGCACACCCTAATGCGATTACCCCGAGAGGACCTGATGCCGTTACCCTTCAGTTCGAAAATTCAGGATACGCCATCAATAATGTGCTTCATTCCGGAATTATTGAATTGAAATCCATCTTTGGCAACAGATTCTCTAACAACCTTCAGGCAGGTATCACATCTTTCCGTGATTCAAGGGATCCGTTTTCAACACCATTCCCGGTGATGAACATTTTTAAAGCTGGTAACCCTTACATCATTGCCGGTCACGAGCCATTCTCCATTCATAACCGCCTCAACCAGGATGTTACACAGATTACTAACAACTTCAATATGTACCTGAACAATCACACCATTACGATTGGTTCATCATTTGAAAAGTTTGAATTCGACAACTCGTTCAACCTTGATTTCTATGGAGGTACTTTTGCTCCACTTACAGGATCTGAAAGTGTTCAGACGTTTGTCGATGCCATTTATGCCGGTGAATTTGACGATTTGGTCGCTGGAGCTCAAGCCACTTTTGATGAAAATGGAGGAGATGAAGGAGTTAATGGTGAAGGCTGGGCACTGGCTGAAACCAATATTGGCCAGTGGGCATTATATGTACAGGACGAATGGCAGGCAACTGATCGCTTAAAACTTACCTATGGTGTAAGAATGGATATGCCATTGTATTTTGACACTAAAGAAAAGATCGAAGATAATATTGATACCACCAGAAACTGTTGTTATTTCCCATTTATCGAATATTTTGATCTTGAAGGTAATGAGATCTTTTTTGATCATACCGTTCTTCCTGAGCAGAAGCCATTATTCTCACCAAGGGTTGGCTTTAACTATGATGTAAAAGGTGATAATTCATTGATGTTAAGAGGTGGTTCAGGATTGTTTACCGGTAGATTCCCATTTGTTTGGGTAGGAAACCAGGTAGCCAATCCAAACTTCTTTTTTTATACCATTACAAATCCTGACTTCCAATTCCCACAGGTTTGGAGAAGTAATTTAGGGCTGGACACAAGAATCGGAAATGGTTGGTTGACAACCCTCGATGTAATTTATACAAAAGACATCAATGCCATGATGGTCCGTAACTTTGGTTTAAAGCCGCCATCAGGGAAGCTGAACGGTGTTGATGACAGAGTTATATACACAGCTGAAGATAGAAACTCGTTTGGAAATAATGCCTACGTATTTACCAATACTGATGTTGGACAATCCTTCAACATTTCATTACAGATACAGCGTAACTGGTCAAATGGTCTTTATACCAGTCTCGGATACAGTTTCCTTGATTCCAAAGATGCCAGCTCGATTCCAGCAGAGATTTCAGGTGATGCCTTTGACCGTAATCCTGCTTTTGGTAACGTAAACGAAGCAGTACTTGCACACTCGCTGTATGGACACAGACACAGGGTTGTTGGTGCAGCAGCCAAAAAATTCGAATATGGAAACATGGCCACTTCTTTTGCAGTGTTCTTCGAGTATGTAAAAGGAGGTCGTTTCAGCTATACATATCAGGGAGACCTCAACAGAGACGGTTCACCGTTGAACGATTTGATCTATATTCCAACAGATGGCGAAATCGATCAGATGAACTTTGATCCTAATGATGGTGATGTAGCTAAGCAAGCTCAAGGATTGAAAGATTATATCGCACAGGATGAATATCTGAGTGAGAACAGAGGTGCTTACGCTGGTAAATATGATGTTTTAAGTCCTTGGTGGTCAACCTGGGATTTGAGAATCCTGCAGGATTACAACTTTAATGTTGGAGATAAAGTGAATACCATACAATTGAGCATTGACTTATTGAACGCTGGTAACCTTATTAACTCCAACTGGGGAGTAAGACAATTCCCAACCAATTCACAGCCCATTGGTGTGAGTATTGATGACGATAATAATCCAACCTACTCTTTCGACCCGGATCTTCAAAGTACATTTACTGATGATCCAAGTCTTCTGTCACGCTGGCAGCTTCAGGTAGGTTTACGTTATATTTTCTAATATAATCAATAAAGCTTTTGAAGCTTAAACTGGCGGCTATTCCTTTCGCGGGGATAGCCGCTATTTTTTTGATAACAAATTTTAACAACCCTTTTTGATAATCTTCACATTATTTGCCTGTTTCGATCCGTTTTATAGCAAACAATCACTTATACTAAAACCATTAGAGATGAAACAGTCAGCAAAAATTTTAGTTCTCGCACTGAGCATATTGATCTCAGGCTTTCAATTAAGCGCTCAAGATGATGCACATATCAAAATCATTCCCAAAGCCGGTTTCAACGTTTCAAAGTTTGATGCCAGCTGGGACGATTATAACGAATTCCAGGATAGAGCCAAAGTAGGATGGCAGGCAGGTGTGGACGCACGTTTTGGACGATTCCTGTACTTCAGCCCTGGTATCCACTATCAAAGTTTCACAATGAGAAATGTGTCACGTGACGAGTTGGAGGGTGGATTCCAAATCGGAGATGAAACGACCATCCAAAGTCTGAAAATGCCCCTGAATGCAGGATTAAAGATTCCATTGATCGGTGTTCGTGCTCAGGCAGGTATTACGCCAAGTTATGTACTCAATATCAAAACGCCCAATGGTACAAACATTGGCACCGAACCACTCAATAAAGTTGGTTTAGCCACTAATCTTGGTGTTGGAATGGATATTTTATTCCTTACCGTAGATTTGACCTGGGAAAGAGCAAGAGTTGATTTCTTCAAGGATATTGATGGAAAGAACAATATGTTCTCCCTGACAGCAGGTATTAAATTCTAAATATTCATAATAAAATGAAAGGCCCGGTTTTTCGAAATGGAAAACCGGGCCTTTTTTTTGGTCACTTCCTGATAAGCTTACCTTTTATCCAGAGCCAATACAACTCCAATAATATTCTTGTCGCTTGCATCAGCAGAAAAAGATACAGTATTTCCAGCCTGGAAACTCACTTTGGAAATTCGTTGATTGCCTAAAGCTTCTTTCAATTTAGACGCATAGGAAGATTGGCGACTATTGTTGATCGCTCTGTTGAGTTCGTTAAAATTCAACTCCTTTTTACTGACAACAACCGCCATATAATCGGTATTGCCAATATTGTCAGCAACCATTGAATAATCTCTTGGGAACAAACGTGTTCCGGTAATTCCACAATATGGAGAATGTTTTTCAGTATATGGGAAAAGCACATAACTGGAACCATCTGTTTCCTGGCCAAACACATAGATATAACACTCAATGGTATTGGCTACCAAAACCTTGAATTTATCTCCTTTATTGATCGGGCGGACAGTTTTGAAACTCATGTCCCCTCTCCTCTCCATGGCAATGGTTTTCTCAGTTTTGAGATCCAATAACCCAAATTCAACAGCAAGCTTCTTTTCATCGAATTTTTCGGTATCCGCGCTGCCCATTGGATAAAGACCGTAAGCTTCCTTCACAAAAGTTTCAAAATCTCTATACCTCACCCAGCCAAATCCGCGATCGCCCCATCTTTCTCCCCAGCTGTTCATGATCTGGAAAGCTCCTCCATCCAAATTATCATCATAACCAATGACTGTCATAGCGTGTCCGCTGAACCCTCTTTGAGTATAATCTTTTTGAGTGGGTCTCCACACTTTTTGTCCAACCATCCGGCTCATAAAAGTACCTCCAACCTGCATTCCGATCACAACAGGTGCTCCCTGGGCTATATTTTGCTTGATGGCCAAAATATCAGGGGTATACCGGTCATGATCCAGGGTAAGACGGTTATATCCCTTAATCTTAAATTGACGTCCCTTGGCAATCTGGTTATTCTGAGGAAATCTCCGACATGAACTTTCATCGTATTTAAAATCATTATATGGAAGTCCGCCATTTTGATACATGGCCTTCATAGCATCCAGCATATAAGCTCCCTGGCAACCTTCCAAAGCAATCTGGTTATAGAGATATGCAGGGCTAAATGCTACACTGTTAGGATCTTTTCCCGTTGCCCTGGAATGAAGAATTGTTCTCGCTGAATAGGCACTTGCCCATCCAACACATGAGCCTTGTCTACCCTGTTGTCCTCTGCTTGGTGCATAAGCTTCAAGAGATACCCTGGAAGGAATTCCATTCCAGGAACCGGAAGCGAGCGGTGCAAAAACCTCTGTTTGGTCATACTTTTCCAGATCAAAACTTGCTCCCACAGAAAACATGCTATCATCAAATCCATTGTCAGCCACCTGATTTCCTCCACTCAGCATTTCAGACCCTCCAAGGAAGAAATACCAAAGCCCTCCTAACAGCAGGATTGGAATAAGGAGTTTGGGTCTTTTGAATAAAAACATAAGAATAAAAGGAAGTAATTTGGCCAAAGAGCCTAAACCTCCTGTGTTTCTCCTTCCCGGATCATTTGGTCGTTGTCCCCCTGTATTCTTTTGGGGATCTTTTTCCATTCTGATTGGCATAAATAAAATTTTAATTGAGTCAATATTTACCGTCCAATAGGTCAAAAACAAAAGCAGGAAGACCGTTTACGCTACGGCCTTCCCACTCTGTCCCCTTGGCCTATAACCAAAGGTAATCTGTAATTATTATTCTCCCTAATAAAACAGTGTTAACCATATGTTTTTTTTGACTCTGATTACCTCATTAAAGTCACATCTCCTTTAAACAATACCACTTCACCGTCGATAAATTCCACTTCAGCAAAGTAGGTGAACACCTGCGCATTATACAATTTTCCTCTGTCATATCCATCCCAACCAAAACCAGGGTCATTCGGTGGAAAATCATATACTTCAAATACATTCTCTCCCCAGCGATTGAAGATCAGGAAGGAGCGAATATTAGAAACATCATTTCCTGTGAAAATGGAAAGAATATCGTTTACGCCATCCCCATTAGGTGAGAATGCATTCGGGATGAACACCTCATATGGCCTGTCCACAAAGATCGTCACATCCTCTGTGCGGATACATCCATTCTCATCCATGATCGTTATACTGTAATCCGTCGTCGTCATCGGCTGTACCGTGAACGACAAACAATCTCCACAATCCACACTGTCCTGGGCTTCCCATTCTATGCTCAACAACTCTGCCGGATCTACATTGATGATCGCATCAACATCAGCATCCTCACCTAGGATAATGAACTGATCATCTCCCAAATCCAGCTGCAGATCATTACCATCCTGCAGGATCAACTCCTGCTCATACTCACAACCTTCCACATCCTGAACGATCAGATTATATACTCCGCCCATCAAGCCCTGATAACTCGGTGAACCCGTAAAGGCCTCTCCGTTGATACTGTACAAGTAAGGTGGTGTTCCTCCTTCTACTCCTGCTACCACTATACTTCCATCAGCATCTCCAAAACAGGTCGGTGTCTCAAACTCTGCCAGTATGCCCGTCGGTGCATCTGCATCCAGACTCACCTGCACCTCACTTGTCGAACTACAGCCATTATCCAGATTCTCTACCAATAAGGTGTACAGTCCCGGATCCGTTACATCAAAGATCAAGCCGTCCTGTGTCAGGCTCGAGCCTGCATAACTCCAGGTGATCGCTATATTACTGCCCGTACTCGTGCCACTGGCATTGATCGTCACTGTTTCACTGTGACAGTCTATCTCCTGATCCTCTCCCGCATTCGCCAGCGGGGCTTCAATATCCTGGGTCACTTCCACCTCATCTGTTCCCTCACAACCGTTATCTTCATTTAATACCGTCAAAATGTATATTCCTGGCTGCGTAACCTCCGGTGTGGCGGTATCTCCTCCGCCACTGATCTGTCCCGTCGTTGTAGACCAGCTGTAGCTGATGTTCGATCCGCTTTCTGAAGCACTTCCATCCAGTTCGTAACTCAGAATGTCACAGTTCAGATGGCCTCCCTCTCCGGCTACTGCCAGCGGGATGTCCACATCCTCCGTTACATCCGCACTATCTTCATTATGACAACCCGTTGCCATATCCATCACCTCAAGGGTGTAGGTGTCCGGCTCTGATACTTCTATCATCTGCTCCGGGCCTTCGGATATCGTCTCTCCTGTTCCATCTTTCCAGCTGTAGATCACTTCCGGTCCCGTGTGGGAGCCGCTTCCATCCAGTGTCACTGTTTCTGTCTCACAGTCCAGCTCATCCATCACCTCCAGACTCACTACCGGTACAAAGGCCAGGTCCACTACCTGGATCATCGATACTTCTGATACACAGTTATGTACCGTATCCGTTACCACCAAACTGTACTGGCCTTCCATATTCACCTCCGGCTGGTAGGATGTCTCGTTCGTTGCATCTATGCCCGGACCAGTCCAGGTGTAGGTGTACTCCACTCCCGTGCTTGTCTGATCACTGCCTATGCTCGTTGTCAGCACTTCACAATCCAGATCCAGATCATCTCCTGCTGCAGCTGTTGGCAAGGCAATTTCTTCTATCGTTATTTCTTCATAGGCCGTACAGTCAAATTCATTCGTCGCTGTAGCACCGATCAGCCCGGGGTTGCTCACCGCAAGTGTGCTGCCTACGCTGCTATCCGTCCATGCTATACTCATAAACGTACCCGTAACCTCCAGCTGTGTGGAACTGCCCTCACAGTAATACGGTATACCGGTAATTTGTATCTCAGGAAGCGCATTCTCCGATACCGATACTTCGGTGGAGTCGATACAGCCAAAACTGTTCGTTACTGCCACACTGTAGGTTCCCGGTGTGCTTACTTCCAGCATTTGACCGTCTGATCCTGTGGACCACAGATAAGTATTAAATCCTGCTCCTGCATCAAGTTCTGTCATCGCACCTGCACAGTAATCCAGCTCTCCGGCGATCTGCGGCATTGGCAGTGGGTTTTCCGTGACCAGTACTGCTGTGGAATCGATACAGCCAAAGCTGTTCGTGACTGCTACGCTATACATGCCCGGGGTGCTGACATTGAGATCTTGGGTGTTGTCACCTGTAGACCAGGTGTAGCTGTCAAAACCAGCTCCTGCATCTATGGTCGTACTCTGTGCTTCACAGTATTCCAGGGTGCCACTGATCTGTGGCTCTGGCAGTGGGTTTTCAGTGACCATCACTGCTATGGAATCGATACAGCCAAAACTGTTCGTTACCGCTACGCTGTAATTACCAGGGGTACTTACAGTGAGATCTTGGGTGTTGTCGCCGGTGGACCAGGTGTAACTGTCAAAACCAGCTCCCGCATCAAGGGTTGTATTTTGGGTGGCACAGTATTCCAGCGTGCCGGCTATTTGTGGCTCTGGCAGTGGATTTTCTGTAACCGCTACCATGGTAGAATCCATACAGCCAAAGCTGTTCGTTACTACCACACTGTAATTGCCTGGTGCGCTTACTTCAAGGGTTTGATCATTATCTCCCGTGGACCAGTCATAGCTGTCAAAACCCACTCCCGCATCAAGGGTCGTATTTTGGGTGGCACAGTATTCCAGTGTGCCGGTGATTTGCGGTTGTGGAAGAGTATTCTCCGATACATCCACCGATGTTTCTCCTATACAGCCGCCGTTATCGGTAACCGTAACACTGTACGTACCCGGAGTACTTACCTCCAGTGTGGAGGAGGTGCTGTTATCATTCCACATATAAGTCGCAAAGCCAGCTCCAGCATCAAGGGTTGTGGTTTGTGTCTCACAGTAACTCAGTGGCCCGGAGATCACCGGATTAAGCTCTGTATCTTCCGTTACATCTACACTGCCCTCTCCTATACAGCCGTTATCATCCGTTACCGTCAGTGAGAAAGTCTCGGCACTACTCACATCTATCGATTGGGTCATACTGCCATCACTCCATTCATAACTCGTATAAGTGGCTCCGGCATTCAAAGTCGTGAAACCGCCGATACAGTAACTCGTTGATCCCCCGATACTCACTTGCGGAAGGGCATTCTCTGTTACATCATAGCTGCCCATCGTCTCACAGCCATTGCCATCCGTGACGGTTACTTCGTACTGACCGCCTGTACTTACATCTATTTGCTGGGTACCATCTGTTGTGGACCATACATAGGTGGTAAAGCCTGCTCCCGCATCCAGCGATACCATATCTCCTGTACAGAAGTCTGCAGGACCCGTGATCACCGGATCCGTTACGGCAAAGATGCTTGTCGTTACACTGCCTGTGGTCTCACAGCCATTGCCATCCGTTACTACTACATTGTAGGTATCGGCTGCGTCGGTTTGTATCTCCGCAGTATCATCTCCTGTGGACCAGCTGTAGCTCACAAAACTGTTGCTTACCTCCAGTGTGGTGCTTGCGCCGGGACAGAAATCCGTAACGCCCGTGATCTGGGGATCTGTCGTTACCGATTCTATTACATTTACACTATTGCTTCCTATACAGCCATTCGCATCTTCTACCATCAGCTCATATACTCCTGCTACCCCTATTTCCAGATCTTCTGTGGAATCTCCACCCGTCCATGTATACGTTACATAACCGCTCTCTCCACTGATCATGGTGGTCAAACCAGGGCAGTAGCTCAGATCTCCCGTGATCTGTGGTACTGGCAGGGCTTCTTCACTAACGGCTATATCATTACTGCCCATACAGCCATTCGCATCCGTGACCATCAAACTCACGGTGCCCGCTACAGATACTGCTGTAGATGGGCCGCTCGTCCCGTCACTCCAGCTATAGGAACTATAAATATCGTTCACAAATACGGTGGCCGTGTCTCCGCTGCAGAAATAATCTTCTCCTTCTATCGTAAATACAGGATTGGCATTTTCTACTACATCTACACTCGCCTGACCGCTACAGCCAAAGGCATCAGATACCGATACCGTTACCGTTCCCGGAGCACTTACCTCCAGCGTGGAGTTCATGCTGCCATCGCTCCATTCATATGTTGCATAACCCGATCCTACATCAAGCGTCGTACTCGATCCTTCACAGTAAGACAAGGTTCCCGAGATCACAGGGCTGAGTTCTGCCTGCTCCTCTACCATCACCTCATCTGTGGCCTGACAGCCATTGCTGTCCGTTACCGTCAAACCGTAATTACCAGCTGTCATCACCGTCAGGGAAGAACCTCCGCTGTTATCGGACCATACGTAAGTATCAAAAACCCCGTCACTTGAAAGCTCCGCGGCTCCGCCGGGACAGAATGTCGTACTCCCTACTATAGATACATCAGGCTCCGGATACGCCATCAGCGTCACACTCGTCGTAGCGGTACAGCCGGTCGCACTCGTCGCGGTAACCGATAACATACCCGGCTGATCAAAACTCTGATCATTGCCCAGCGTGCCATCACTCCACTCGTAGGTGTCAAAACCTGGCGTAACACTCAAGGTCACTGAGCTGCCTTCACAGAATGTCGTGTCTCCGCTGATGTCTATTATCGTCGGTTGTAAGGTGATCTCTACTTCTTCGCTTTGAGCTTCACAGCCATCTGCTGAAGTTCCCATTACGGAATAAAGACCAACTGTGTCAACTGTTATTGATTGCGAAGTTTCTCCATTTGACCATACATAATTGGTGTAACCTGCATCTGCAGTCAAGACCGTTGTTCCTCCCTCACACACTTCAAGTGTTCCACTTATAGCCAATGTTGGCGGAGGAAAATTTGAAACATCAACGGAGGCAGTTCCGGTACATCCACCGGCATCTGTCACTTCAACGGTTACTGTCTCGGGGCCTGTAGCCTCATAAGTCGATCCTGTACTACCATCAGACCATTCATATATTGCATATGTTTCGGATAATCCAAGAATAGTACTACCTCCCTCACAGAATTGTAAATCTCCCGTAATACTCGGGCTAGGCGGGGCTGTTTCAATTACTTCAACAGTTGCTTCTCCCTGTACATCCAGTTGTATTACTAACCGTAACACTATAAGATCCAGAACCAGTAACCGTTATTTCCTGAGTATTATCACCGTTAGACCATATCATAACTATTAAATCCTGCTCCGGCATCCAGAATAGTACTTCCTCCATCCTCACATATTTCAAGATCTCCACTTAATTGTAACACTTAAGCTAGCAGCCTGCTCCACTTCGATCGAAGCTTCTCCCATACAGCCATTTACATCAGTAACTGTCACACTATACGTTCCCGGGTCATTCACACCCAAGACCTGCTGATTCCAGGTATTATTCCATAAATAGGTTGCATACCCTGGTCCTGCATCTATAAACCCGGTCTCTCCCTGACAAACAGTGGAATTACCGTTGATCGTTGGCGTTGGGTTGAGGTTTTGTACAACATTTATAAAGGTGGATCCTACACATCCTTCATCATTGGTCACCTCCAGTGTCACCACTCCCGGTGCTCCTATGATATATTCTGATCCATTGGGAGATCCTAATCCTCCCCAGGTATAACTTGAATATACACCATCAGCCATGAGGGTCGTAAAATCACCCTCACAGAATTGTGCATCGCCCAATATCATCGGACTCGGTACTTCGGCCGGAGTTGTGGTGAAACTTCCTTCTGTTTCACATCCATTGCCATCCGTTACCGTAACCGTATAAGTTCCTACGCCCGGGGCTGTGGTCTGTTGTGTCATATCTCCGGTTGACCAGCTATAACTATTAAATCCACCACCTGCATCCAGCGGTGTATCCTGTCCCGGACACAAAGTCATATCTCCGGTAATCACCGGATCTGTCGTTGGAAATTCATCTACTGTCACTGTTTGCTCTCCTTCACAACCTTCAGCATCAGTAACCGTAACCGTATAACTGCCCGGTCCGGTAAAAGTCTCTGTCTGGCTCATTCCTCCGCCACTCCAGCTATATGTTACAAATCCGGCTCCCGCATCAAGCGTGGTATTTGTATTGCCCACAGGACATACCGATAATACTCCTGTGATATTTGGCTGCGGCGGAGTATTCTCCGTTACTGTTATCGAGGTCTCTCCCTCACAGCCGTTCGCATCCGTGACCGTCACACTGTAAGTGCCCGGTGCATTATAATCATTCGTCTGGCTGCTGCCTCCGCCACTCCATACATACATCGTATATCCCGCTCCCGCATCCAGCGTGGTGGTCTGACCAGGACAGATCATATCATCTCCTGTTATTGTCGGACTTGGGGGTGTCTCTTCCGTTACCGTAAAGGAAGTCTCTCCTTCACAGCCATTCGCATCCGTGACCGTTACACTATAGGTACCCGGATTGTCATAATCATTCGTTTGTCCTGTTCCTCCACCGCTCCAACTGTAGGAAGCATAACCAGCTCCGGCATCGTAAGTAGTGCTGATATTGGGACAAATAGTCATATCCCCGGTAACACTTGGCGTAGGTAAGGCATTTTCCGTTACATCTATCGTGGCTTCTCCCGTACATCCATCCGCATCGGTCACCGTTACACTATAGGTGCCCGGACTGCTTACTGTTAATGTCGGATCAGTGCTCATATCATTCCATTCATAACCGGAAAAAGTCCCTCCCGTAACAGAAAGATCTGTACTCAGACCTGCACAAAACTCGGTAACTCCATCTATCGATGGGGTGAGTGGGGCTGCCTGCGTGACATCAATGCTCCCTTCATAAATACAGCCGCCTGCTCCTTCAACTGTAACCCCATACGTTCCCGATGAACTTACACTGATCGTCTGGCCCGATTCCGTCGTACTCCAGGAATAAGAAGTATACCCTGCTCCGGCATCCAAATCAATCATGCCTCCGTCACAGAGGATGCCCGATGGGGTAATATCTACAGGAGAATTTGTCGCTTCCGTAATGGTTATTGATCCAATATTGGTACAAGAGTTTGCATCGGTGACTGTCACTGTATAGGTACCCTCAGAAGAAACAGAAATCGTTTGTGTAGTTTCAGTGGTATTCCATGCATAACTTGTATAGCCCCCAGGTGCAGATATATCTACACTACCACCCGTACAAAAAGTAGGCCCTCCGCTAATGGTAGCATCAGGTAAAGGGTTTTCGGTAACATTAAATGTACCAATTCCTTCACAACCATCTGCATCAGTGACTGTGACGGTGTAAACACCACCCGTAGAAACTGTAATGGATGGAGTTGTTTCATTTGTTGACCAATTATAGGAATTCCAGGAACCGGGGTCGAGGGTCACACCTCCGCCGACACAAAATGAAAAGTCACCATCTGTTGGCATAGGGGCCGGCAAAGTTGAAATGACAATGTCATCCGTTTCAATACAACCAGCATCATCCACTGTTATGGTAAACGTTGCATTGACAGCAACACCAGCCGGTAGTAAAATATCAGGATTGAGAACATTCGTTGCACTTAAATATGCAATCGCAGATGCAGGACTTGCTGTCCATGTGTATGTTTCACTCCCGGAATTATTGTTGATTGTAGTCGGTATGGTAGTTGTACCGCCCTCACAAAGGGTTATATCATTACCTGCGAAAACATTTACAACACAGCCATCACAAATAATAAAATCGGAAGCCTGATTAGGAGAAGTTCCATCAAACGTAAGGGACATTGCTCCTCCGTCACTACTATAGTCGTTAACCAGAATGAAATAGGTTTCACCCGGTTGAACTATTAAACCCGATTCATATCCGCTGTTGGTTCCGGTATTGGATAAACCGGCAATATCTGAAGCAGAAAAATTACAAACGATCGGTGAGCCCAGGTTGCCACAATCAGGATTTGGCCCCCACATGGCAAAATCGGTATCCACTGGTGTACCTACGGAAGTTGCCGTAAATTCCAAAACGGAATTTGCAGGCATGGAGACATCAAATTCGATCTCGAGCCAATAGGAGTTATCTTCTTCAGATAAAAGACATCCTTCATTATTATTGGGATTGGCAAAATCATCAATATTACCTATCCCTGATGGATCCATAATTATCTGGCTATCATCGCAAATCGGAACGGCTGAACTACAGTCGCCCTGTGAATGGGCATAAAAAGAAATAAAAAGGAAAAGAATTACAAGAAGTAAATTGTAGCTTTTTTTCATAACAAATTATAAGTGCTGAAAATTTTCCGGAGGGATAACCTTCCGACATTCTTTAATTTTTATACAATAAACTCCCTATTCTGATAACATCACTGGAAAAAGAGAAAACCGTACGCCAGTTTCTCTTAACATCCATCAGAATAGAGCCTATTAAGTTTTCGAATGGAAAGGGTGAAAATTAATTTAAGAGCACGTATAAAAGTTATGTAAATAAAAATTTACACAAATGTATCAGGTTTAACACCTAATAATTTAAAAAATTAAAATTGTTTTTTTCTTCTAGCCGACAATATCCAAAAAAAGGAAAACCGTAAGGGTAGTTTTATTCAATAACTATTGCTTCATTTTAAATTAACAAATGAAACTGGTGAATAAAGCCTTCTCGTTTTGTTGTATGTTATTCCCATCCGGTCGAAGTCAGTTAATCAGATCATCAATTGGACATATTGGAACAACCAATGAGGTCTATTACCCGCTAAAACCCAATAGATTCTCCCGACCGGGATTTCGCTGCCCAGGATTAAAAATTTTCCTCGCCCAGGCTTGGTCAGCAAACATAACAGAAAATTCACATTCCAGAAAAGTTTTAACAAAAAAACGGGTTATTATTTTTTTCATTTGGACTAATCAAGAAGTTTTTCAACTATTATTATTACACCAGTGTTCTTTAGTGTAGTTTTGCAATTTGATCGCAAAAATAACTTTCAATTTTTATTGAAAATTACGAAATTGATTATAACTTTGAGTTATGCAAACCACAATAGATCTCGGAACACTTATCAATGATAAAAACTTATCAGAGGACTTAAAGTCAATTGCCAAAAAAGTTCAAAACAATGAACGCATCAGCACTGATGAAGGTATATTGTTGTATGAAAAAGGTCCCTTGTCCTTCGTAGGTGCTTTGGCTAACTTTATCAGGCATAAAAAACACAGTAAAACAACCTGGTTCAACCGCAATTTCCATGTGGAGCCAACCAATGTTTGTTTATATACATGTAAGTTCTGTTCTTATTCCAGAATGATCAAACAGAGAAGTGATGGCTGGGAATACACCCTGGAAGAAGTAATGGACATGATCAAAAAGTACGATGATCAGCCAGTTACCGAGGTACATATTGTCGGCGGGGTACTTCCTCAATATGACTTTGAATTTTATACTGATCTATATAAAGCCATTAAGGCTCACCGCCCTGAATTACATATTAAAGCGCTCACCCCGGTTGAATATCACTATATTTTCAAAAAAGCCAAGATCAGCTACGAGGAAGGCATGAAAGCTATGCACGAAGCAGGACTCGACTCGTTGCCTGGTGGCGGAGCTGAAATATTTGACGAGCAATTGAGGGACGAAATCGCCGGCGGAAAGTGCAGCTCCGATGAGTGGCTGAGAATCCATGAGATCTGGCACGGAATGGGACTGAGGTCAAATGCCACCATTCTCTATGGGCACCTGGAAACATTTGCCCATCGCATTGACCACATGAACCGCTTGCGTGAATTGCAGGATAAAACAGGGGGCTTCCAAACCTTCATCCCACTGAAATTCAGAAATAAAAACAACGAAATGGCCCATGTACCTGAAGTCAGCGTGATTGAAGACCTCAGGAATTATGCCATCAGCAGGATATTCCTTGATAATTTCGACCATATTAAAGCCTATTGGCCTATGATTGGTCGTACTACAGCGCAAATGTCTTTGGATTTTGGTGTAGATGACCTGGATGGCACCATTGATGATACTACAAAGATTTATTCAATGGCAGGATCCGAGGAGCAAAACCCGGCCATGAGTACGGAAGATTTGGTCAAAACCATCAGAAACTCAGGCTACGTTGCCAAGGAAAGGGATACCTTGTATAATGTGGTCAACGACTATACCGATGTTCAATTTGAAGATGACAAATCCTACAAAGGATACATGTCACTTCCTGTTGTCAATAATTAATTATGGACAAAATCAAAGTCACTGCAGTTAGCTATTTGAATACTAAACCTTTGTTATACGGTATTTTGAATAGTGAAATAGCAGACCAAATAGACCTTCAGCTGGACATCCCCTCTGTTTGTGCCGAAAAACTGAATTCCGGTGTAGCGGATCTGGGGCTCATTCCCGTTGCCGCCATTCCGGAATTAGCCAACCCTGAGATCATTTCCAATTTTTGCATTGGCACCAATGGCAGTGTTAAAACTGTCTGTATCTATGGTCAGTGCCCTATCGAAGAAATGGATGCTATTTATCTTGATTTCCATTCAAGAACTTCTGTAGAGCTCACTAAGTTATTGCTAAAAGATTACTGGAAATTAACACCGGAATTAATTCCTGCTTTCCCCGGATATATCGATAAAATAAAAGACAAAAAAGGTGGTCTTGTCATAGGTGACAGAACTATTGGCCTGGATCAGCAATATACATTTGTTTATGATCTTGGCGAAATATGGAAAGACCATACCGGGTTGCCTTTTGTTTTCGCTGCCTGGGTAAGTAATCGTCCGCTCCCGGAACCATTTGTAAATGGCTTTAATGAAGCTATGAAAAAAGGCGTCAATGCAATTCCTGAATTGATCCTGATTATTCCCGAGCAGGAATTTGACCTTGAACATTATTTTACGCATAATATCAGTTACGAACTCGATATGAAAAAGCGGGAAAGTCTATCTATCTTCCTTAACTCCATCACCGATGGTGTTCTTCCCGAAGCAACCAAAAACAGTCTCGTTTGTTGATACAATAACGAACTAAAAACCTGATAGATCATGAATTTTGAATTAGCTACCTTGGGTGGAGGTTGTTTCTGGTGTTTAGAAGCTGTTTACCAACAACTGGAAGGTGTGGAATCCATCGTTTCAGGCTATGCCGGAGGAACACAGGAAACTGCTAATTACAGAGACGTATGTTCCGGAACAACGGATCATGCTGAAGTTATTCAAATCAAATTCAACCCAAACACCGTTAGCTTCAAAGAGCTACTTGATATTTTCTGGACGATTCATGATCCAACCACATTGAATCGACAGGGAAATGACGTTGGACCTCAATATCGTTCCGCCATTTTTTATCATGATGAAAACCAAAAGTCAGTTGCCGAACAATCACTTAATGAAGTGGCAACTAAAATCTGGGACGCCCCCATCACTACTGAAATTACTTCCCTTACGGAGTTCTTTCCCGGCGAAACTTACCATCAAAATTACTACGCTAAAACGGGAAGCAGAAACCCTTATTGCACCTTTGTCATCACACCTAAAGTGAACAAGTTCAGAAAACAATTTGCGAACAGACTGAAGAAGGGTTGATTCAGGCTGCCTAAAGACTTAAAAGACCAATCTACTAACTTGGATTTCGTAAAATAAACGGGTTACCATCAGCCCCTTAAAAGGTAATACCTATAGGTTAAAACTCACCAATTATCAGCGCCCCGATAAGCCAGTGTAAAACCGTTAAAAAATCACTCTATTTTTTAGTTAGTTTAGATTCTAAAATAATTACTTTTTTTTGTAGATTTGTGTTGCAATTGAATTGCGTTTGTGTTATTTTTACACTTTCAATTTTTAATTAAAATCAACTTCGTACCATGTCAAAAAAAATAGCTATCAACGGGTTTGGCCGCATTGGTCGTTTGACACTTAGAAACCTGCTCAAAAAAGACGATATTGAAATCGTTGCGATCAACGATTTAACCGATAACGCAACACTGGCACACTTGTTTAAATATGACTCAGCTCAAGGACCTTTCGAAGGAACTGTAGAATCTACTGACGATGCTTTGATCATCAATGGAAAATCTATCCGCGCTTCTGCTGAAAGAGATCCAGAAAAACTTCCATGGGCTGAATTGGGTGTTGACCTTGTTTTGGAATGCACGGGAATATTCCGTACTAAAGAATCAGCTGGCAAACACCTTACAGCCGGTGCAAAAGATGTATTGCTCTCTGCTCCTGGAAAAGGAGATGGAATCCAAACAATTGTTTTGGGTGTAAACGGTGAAGATCTGGACCGTCGTCATAATGTATTCTCAAACGCTTCCTGTACTACTAACTGTCTGGCACCTGTAGCTAAGATCCTCTGTGAAAACTGGGGAGTTGAGGTTGGGTCAATGACTACAATCCATGCCTACACTGGAGATCAGCGCATTCAGGATGCTCCTCACAGTGACCTTCGTCGTGCACGTGCAGCAGCTTTTAACATGATACCAACAAGTACCGGTGCTGCAAAAGCTGTTGGAAAAGTTGTTCCGGAAATTGATGATAAATTATTTGCCATTGCGATGCGTGTTCCTACCATCACTGGTTCTGTAATCGAGCTTAACGTGGTTCTGGAAAAAGATACAACGGTGGAGGAAGTAAATGCTAAGTTCAAGGCAGCCGCTGAAAGTGGACCAATGAAAGGCATTTTGCAATATACTGAGGATCCAATCGTATCCAGTGACATCGTTCGCAGCCCTTACTCTTCCATTTTTGACGCTGGATTAACAGACGTAAAAGGAAGAATGCTGAAAGTAGTCAGTTGGTATGATAACGAGGCCGGTTATTCTGCTCGTTTAGCCGACCTGGCACACATAATTTGCACTAAGTAATAAAACTCAATAACAGGAAGGAATTTCGGACTATCGGGATTCCTTTCTTTTTTTTAAACCAGATACATTTGACCCTATGGATTATTGTATCTGTATGTTAATTTTCAAACTCATGAATCTGGAATTTAAAGATAAAAGAGCTTTGGTACGCGTTGATTTCAATGTACCCCTCAATGAAAATTTTGAAATCACTGATGACACCCGTATGCGGAAAGCTTTGCCTACCATCAAAGCCATCCTCGATAAGGGAGGAGCAGTGGTATTAATGTCTCATTTGGGCCGTCCTCTCAAAAAACTAAAAGATGACGGCAGCATCGATGTGGAAAAATTCACTTTAAAGCATCTTTCAGGCCATTTATCAGATCTCACCGGAGTGAAGGTTAAATTCTGTCCTGAAACTGTGGGAGGGCAAGCGGAAGCCATGAGTGCAGACCTAAAGCCTGGAGAAATTCTCCTCCTTGAAAATACCCGCTTCAACAAAGGTGAGAAAACGGGTGATAAGGATTTTGCTCAAAAGCTATCCGTATTAGGCGATGTTTATGTAAATGACGCCTTTGGAACAGCCCACAGAGCGCACGCTTCTACTGCCGTAGTTGCAGATTTCTTCGACCAGGATAAAAAATCCTTTGGATTCCTGATGGAAGCTGAAATTCTGAATGCCAATAAGGTACTCAATAATCCGGAAAGGCCATTAACCGCTATTTCGGGAGGAGCAAAAGTTTCTGACAAGATTCTGTTGCTTGAAAGAATGTTGGAGTTTGTTGATAATTTGATCATAGGAGGCGGTATGGCTTACACATTCTTCAAAGCACAAGGAGGTAATGTAGGTAATTCTCTTGTAGAGGAAGACAAGCTTGATCTGGCGCTTGAATTATTGAAAAAAGCGGAAGCCAAAGGAGTTAAAATCTGCTTACCGGAAGATTCAATTATTGCGGATAATTTTGCTAATGATGCCAATTCAGCCATCAAATCCAATATGGAAATTCCAGACGGATGGATGGGACTTGATATCGGACCAAAAGCGGTTGAAGAATTTGGAAAGGTTATTGCAGCATCCAAAACCCTCTTATGGAATGGTCCTATGGGTGTCTTTGAAATGAGTAATTTCGCCGGTGGCACGAAAGCCGTAGCGGAACAAATTGCCAAAGCCACTACCAATGGAGCCTTTTCCTTGATTGGAGGTGGTGATTCTGTTGCTGCAATCAATCAGTTGGGACTGGCAGATGATGTGAGTTATGTTTCTACAGGAGGTGGGGCAATGCTCGAATTTCTGGAAGGAAAGGATTTGCCTGGAATTGCCGCTATTGAAGGTTAGAAAATCTCCAAATTCAATAAAAAAACCGGAGCACCGATGGGTGTTCCGGTTTTTTTATTTAGAGTATGTCTAAAATTTATCTTACTTTGAAAATCAGTAGTTTGTGATTCTGGCGATGAAAAAATTAATGAGTTTGACGGGTCAAATGAATTCATTTTTTCGAAGTCAGGTTCATAAAATATTGGTTTTCAGACAATAGAAATTTAGACATACTCTTAACTGGACTTTAGCCATTTTTATTTGAGCTTTTGTTAAGTCTTTTATTTGATTTGGGTTTAAAAAGATTACACAAATTGGAATTATTAGATTTATTTTAGGCTATTTGAATCTATTTGACCTTCCTTCTGGCTACGCCTAATGCCAGCGGGGCATTTACTTTTTTCATTGCCAAAAAAGTAAACAAAAAGTCTAGAAAATACAAGGCGACAAGATTTTGCCTAGCTTTTGAAATAGGAAAAAGAGTTTTTACTAAATCATTTTCGTTTGATAAAAACCTACTTCCCCGATTAACGACACTTTTTCGGGGTGCTTAAGTTTTTCGGGCTGATAAAGCTTTTTCGAGCACAAAACATCTGTGCTTTATGTCGTTCCTCGAAGCCGTTGACGCCTTTTATCTTCTGGGGCCGCTGTGTATTTTCAACCAGATTTAAAAATTTCCCATCAATTCAAAAATTCCTGACGGTCCACAGTGGCTCATCCCACCAAAATTGTGTCGCGGCTAATAGGGCTACCGAAAGTAAAAAATAAAACTAAGTTCCATTACTAAAAATCCTCCAACATTTCCTTCACCTCAGCAATTCCAGCACTATAAAGAAGCAGCAATTTTGGTTCGATAATTATCCTATAACCCGAAGTTTCGCCTTATCCAATCTCATTCAAAAAGTCAAAAGCCACATTGGCCCGTCTAGCGTTTTTGCTTCCTTTTTTGGCAATGAAAAAAGGAAGAGCCCAGCCGGCTTGAGGCGATACCAAAAGCAATTTACCTATCTTCTGATCAATCAAACTGAAAAATCAGAATCCAATTTTTAAATATCTAGGTTTTTTCCCGACATATAAAATTTAATTTCCAAATCAAAACATCCTTGACTATCAACGAATTACTGACTAAAACCCTGTATTCTAATAGCTAAAGTCCAGCTTAATTCTTAAATTCTTTTTAAATCAAAATCATAATATTTTGAAAAAGAATTCAATCCCCCGTCGAGATTAAAAATTTTGTCTTTATCAAATCCTCCATTTCTCAACAGAGTACATACCCGGATACTCCTTCTTCCGGAACGACAAAAAACGAAAATGTCTTTTTCCTTATTCAACATCTCTAATTGATCCCAGAGATCACCGGAAGAGTAATTAATATTTCGAGCATTCGGAAAACTACCCTGCCCAAATTCTTCGGGGGATCTGACGTCAATTAATAAAAACTTCCCATCCCTGGCGCCAGTAATTTTAGCAGCAAACTCTTCTGAATCCAGGTTGTTCAGCTGAGCCTTTAGCAAGGACCAAAAAGAAGTTTTACAAACTGTCTTTTCCATGTTTATTGTTCGATTTATTGGTTAAAGCAGTCGCAGAAAAATCTACGTCCTGAATGGTCTTCTATTTCATATTGTTGACAATCATTTCGGCAAGATCGTAAACCATAACTGACTCCTGCTTTTCTTTTTCTTTCACTCCATCCTCCAGCATAGTAAGACAAAAAGGACAATTAGCGGCAATGATTTCAGCCCCGGTCCCAATAGCTTCCTCTGCACGTTCTGTATTAATCCGCTTATCCCCGGGTTCATCTTCTTTCCACATTTGAGATCCACCAGCTCCACAACAGAGACCATTGGCCTTTGAGCGCTTCATTTCCTTCAAATCGGAATCTAATTGCTCCAAGACTTTTCTGGGAGCGGTATACTCCTCTCCTATCCTTCCCAAATAACAGGAATCATGGTAGGTAATTTTCTTTCCTTTAAAAGCTCCACCTTCAATTTTCAATTTTCCTTCATCGATGAGCTGTTGTAATAATTGGGTATGATGCAATACCTCGTAATTACCCCCCAAAGCCGGATAATCATTTTTCAGGCTATTAAAACAATGCGGGCAGGCAGTAACGATTTTCTTAATGTCATACATTTTTAAAGTCTCGATATTCATTAATGCAGACATCTGGAAAATGAATTCATTACCAGCTCTGCGAGCCGGATCACCAGTACATTGTTCTTCACTTCCAAGGATAGCATAATTAACTCCCACTTTATTGAGAATTTCACAAAAAGCCCGGGTTACCTTTTGCGCCCGGTCATCAAAACTTCCGGCACACCCAACCCAAAAAAGAATCTCAGGACTTTTACCTTCTGCAGCCATTTCGGCCATCGTAGGAACGATCAAATTTTCAGACATTGTGTATTTTTTAAACGGGAAAATCCCGGGTTGTTAAAATAGGTGACAACAAATACTAGTTATTTTTCCAGGCATCACGTTCTACGCTCATAGCCCAGGCAGAACCACCATTCTCAATACTGTTGAACAATGGCAACCAATCTCCAGGACCTTCAGAAAGCGTTAGTATTTCATACCTCCGAAGTTCCAGAATAGGAACCACCGGTTTGATCAGTACAGGACAGGCCTCCACACAGGCATTACAGGTAGTACAGGCATGAATTTCCTCTTTTGTGATGTAATCAAACAAACTCCTGCCGTCGTCAAAATTATCTTTGCTCACGGGCTTTTCTTTGTCCCTGGCATACTCCTGATCACCACTCTCAATTTTTACAGCCACTTCTTCTACCCTATCCCGAATATCCATCATGATCTTTCTGGGAGACAACTTTTTGCCCGTCATACTCGCAGGACATTCAGAAGTACATCGCCCACACTCGGTGCAGGTATAGGCTGCCAACAAGGTTTTCCAGCTCAAACCAAGCACATCATTAGCACCAAATTCAGGTAATTCCTCATCCACCGGCATTTCTTCTCCACCTTCGGTAAGCCCCATCATGCTTTTCACTTCATTCATGATCTCAGGCATATTCTCCATTTCTCCTCTGGGCTTCAAAGAGGCATAATAAGTATTTGGGAATGCCAGAATGAGGTGAAGGTGTTTAGATTTGGGCAGATAATTCAAAAAGACAAAAACCATGATCAGGTGCAACCACCAGCCGAACCTTTCTATTATCTGCAGAGTTCCAACTTCAAGATTCCCGAATACCGCCGGACCAAACCAACTACTTACTGCAAGAGCCCCTGTATCAGGATAATGTTCAGCATCAATAGTTTGCAAAACGGTATCCGCACCATTCATGCTGAAAATTCCAATAAGCAGCAAAATTTCAAAAATCAGGATAAGGTTACCGTCCCTGAAAGGCCACCCTTTCATTTCAGCACTTTGAAACCTAGGCAATTTCAACAGATTTCTTCTCGAGAGAAAAATTATGGTACCAACGAATGCCAGAACGCTGATCACTTCAATAAAACTGATGACAAAGGTGTAGAAACCTCCCAATATCGGAGCAAAAAAACGATGCACGCCACCAAACCCGTCAATAAAAATTTCAATCAACTCAATCTGGGTGATCAGGAAGGCTACATAAATGAAAAGGTGCATAATTCCGGCAACCCACCTGTTGAACATTTTTCCTTGTCCCAAAGCGATTAAAACTACGTTTCTCCATCGCTGACCTTTATCTCCTGTAGTAGCTTCGGGCTGGCCCATCATTATATTCCGTCTGATGCGCATAAATTGTATCCCCGCATACCCTAAAGCCGCAATGGCGACTAATCCAAAGACTATTTGTTGAACCATTACAAAATTATTATTTGCCTCAAAATACAACCCAATTCAAACTATTTAAAATATTACAGACAAATTTTTTATTCTACCTTTGTGAGAATATTTTTGCAATATCCAAAAGCAATTTTTCATGAAAGTACTGGATCACAGAACAATTGTTCAAAAACTAAAAAGACTGGCTATTGAAATCCTCGAAAACAATTATGAGGAAAAAGAGATATTACTGGCTGGTATCAATAACAGTGGAATGATCCTTGCCAATATGATCCGGGAGGAACTGGAGAAGATGGATATTCCAATAAATATTTCCATAACCAATATCAGACTCAATCCCGCTGAACCGGTTCAGAATGAAATCAGCATTGGTGTTCCTTCTGCTGATATTGAAGAAAAGGTGGTCATTCTCGTCGATGATGTGGCCAATACCGGTCGCACCCTGTTTTATGCCTGGAAACCCTTTATGGAGGTCATTCCCAGGAAAGTGGAAACGGTGGTTTTCGTAGACAGGATGCATAAATCATTCCCGGTCAAAATAGATTATTTCGGATTATCACTGGCCACAACCCTGAGAGAAAATATTAAGGTTGATTTAAGTGACCCAAGTGATTTAGCTGTTTATTTAAACTAGTAGTTAGTCAAGCTATAATTGACGGGGAACTTCCAGTGCCTTTTTCCTGGATTCGAGTTTATCTTTGATTTCAGGGATAAGCTCTAAGGTTTTTTCATAGCCAATCTCATAGATCTCCTTGTATTTATTCAATTGAAATACGTGGTAAGGATGAACCTTCTCGGGTTCGATCAAGACATCACAATGTTGAAAATTTGGTCTGGTATTGGCGATAACGGACAGCTGAAATGAGCGTGTCGCTACCCCGATAGTTGACTCAATTGAATCATTCTCTACCTCTATATCAGGCATTACGTTTACTCCCAGAATAAAATCCGCATTTTCGCGCAATTTATTCATTGGAAGATTATTCAATAAACCTCCGTCTACGTAAATCTGACCGTTTATTTCTACAGGTTGAAACACAAGCGGAATACTGGCTGAAGCCACAATAACGTCATATAGCGGGCCTGCATCAACTTCCTCTGTCAAACCGGTATTTAAATTGGAAATGGATGCTATTAATTTTCGATCCAACCCTTCGAATGCCTCCGCTTTGATATTTTTTTCCAACAAGGTTTTCAAATAGGTGAGCTTAGTAATTCCCCTATTGGGAATCCCAAAGCTGAATAACCTCAGCAAACTACTCTTTCTGACCAATTGAAAAATTTGTAACGGGCGCATTCCTGAAGCATAAAAAGCCCCAACAATGGCCCCTGCGCTGGCGCCGGAAATTACATCAGGGTAAATGTTGTTTTCTTCCAATGCCTGTAAAACTCCAATGTGAGCTATCCCTCTTGCACCACCCCCTGAAAGACTTATGCCTGTTATCATTTTACTTGGTTATTCATCTAAAAAGAATAATAAATTTACCATTAAATCGGACACTAATCAAGTGCCTTGAATTATGAAAACAAAAAAGGGGAAGCCCTGACGGCATCCCCTTTTTTATAAAAAAACCTAATGATTATTTTTTAGTTAGCTCTCTCGAAATGACGAGCTTCTGAATCTCCGAGGTTCCCTCACCAATAGTACATAATTTTGAATCCCGGAAGTACTTCTCCACAGGATATTCCTTGGTATAGCCGTACCCTCCAAAGATCTGTACGGCATCCGTAGACACTTCCACAGCAGTTTCGGAAGCCATATATTTGGCCATAGCAGAAATTTTGGTCGTTTTTTCTCCTGCATTTTTCATTCTCGCAGCTTTGCGTGTCAACAATTCCGAAGCTTCCACTTTTGTAGCCATATCGGCAAGTTTGAAACTAATAGCCTGGAATGAAGCAATGGGCTTTCCAAATTGATGGCGTTCCTGTGCGTATTTTATGGATGCTTCTAATGCACCTTTAGCAATACCCAGGGACAGAGCAGCAATGGATATACGTCCGCCATCGAGAATTTTCAGAGCTTGAATAAATCCTTCACCGACTTCACCGATAACCTGGCTTTCATGCACCCGACAATTCTCAAAGATCAACTCAGCCGTTTCAGATGCTCTCATCCCCAGTTTGTTTTCTACTCTGCCTGCCCGAAACCCCGGAGTACCTTTTTCAATTATGAAGGCAGTCATTCCACGGCTGTCGAGCGGTTCACCTGTTCTGGCAATCAAGACTACTACATCACCGGATTTCCCATGGGTTATGAAATTTTTTGAACCATTGATTACGTAATGCTCGCCTTCTTTTTTAGCAACACATTGCATTCTTCCTGCATCGCTGCCCGTATTGGGCTCCGTAAGCCCCCAGGCTCCCAAGCACTCGCCACTGGCTAGCTTTGGGAGATATTTTTGCTTTTGTTCTTCGTTGGCAAATTGCAAAATATGATTGGTACAAAGAGAGTTATGCGCCGCTACCGATAATCCGATTGAACCACAAACTTTGGCTATTTCAACAATTATGGAAACATATTCCTGATATCCAAGACCAAAACCACCGTATTCTTCCGGTACAAGAACCCCCAAAAAACCATGATTTCCCATTTTATGGAAAAGATCAACAGGGAACGTAGAATCCTCATCCCATTCCATAACATGCGGACGGATATACTTTTCTGCAAAATCGCGTGCGCTATCAACAATAAGGTCCAGATTTTCTATTGTTTGTGTATCCATTTGTTTAAAGTAAAATGTTTAGCTTGATGAAATTACAGTTTCCGTTTGGGTTAAAACAATCGTAAAACCTGAATTGTTCAGGCGGATTAAAACAGGACGCGAAGATAATACTATTCTTTTTTAAGACAGCTTTGTTTACCCTTAAATTACCTGCTAAATTGAGTTTACAGGGAATCTTTCAACAGTACTCCGTTGACGCCCTCTTTCCTGATCAATTCATTCAGCTCCGGCAAAGCTTTCCCTTTGATAGAACGATATTTATCCAGTTCATTGTCTATGTCTTTTGTTAATTCATCCTTTACCTGATAAGATTGTTTAGTTGGCCTGAAATCACCAATACTATTCAATGAATTTAAATGCGCTAATTTATTCGTCAACCGGATAGGATAATTCAAGGGATCCTGACGACTTCTGTTTTTTGTCTGGTAAAGCGATTCTTCGACTTCCGATAATTGCTTTTTCAGAGATTTGGCTTTCTCAACGATTTCTTTTTTACCCTCATCCTTTTTCAGGCGATCAGCTATGTTAGTCAACTGCCCCTTAATGTCCCGAATATCAATGATCGCTTCATGAGCCTCCGTAACTTTATCCCGAACCTCCATAAGAAAAGCGAACTGAGCTTCTCTGTCAGCGTCCGAGGCTTCGGAAAGTGGATTAGCCAAAATTTCAAATGTTTGTTCCTGAACTTGTCCGTCCACATTCAGGGCCACTTTATAAAAACCCGGCAAGGCCACAGGCCCCGACATACTTCCCCACCAAAGCACCATTCCCTTGAATTTCCTGGCATCGGCATATTTCATATCCCAGCGAAACATATTCCCCCCTGGTTTCAGGTTAAGTTTTTCTGACTTTTCTTTCGCCTTTGAAGAAAATGTTTTGATCGTGTCACCTTCCATTTCCATAAAGGTCAATGTTACCAATACGGAATCAGCAGGTTTTTCTTTTAAGAAGAAATTGACCATAACCCCTCCTGGGTGATTGAGTCCAGCATGAATGTTTTGTTTATGCTGACTTCCCGGCATTCGTAAAGAAGGTCTTGGCTGAAAGAGCTTCATACTCAGGGTTCTATCCTTTTCTTCAAGTTGGTGCAATACGGTCAAATCATCAATCATCCAAAAACTTCTACCTTGAGTCGCTGCAACCAGATGGTCATCTTTGACGGCTAGATCAGTTATGGGAACAATGGGTAAATTCATCTGAAACGGTTGCCAATGCCCTCCATCATCAAAAGAAACATACATCCCGGTTTCGGTTCCGGCATACAATAAACCTTTTCTGTTCGGGTCCGCCCTGACTACCCGTGTAAAATGTTGTTTATCAATGCCTTTATTTATCTGTTTCCATGACTGGCCATAATCTTCTGACTTGTAAATGTAGGGTTGATAATCGCCCAGTTTGTAGCGGGTCCCGGCGATATAAACACCTCCTTCATTGAATGGATCGACCTCAACACTATTGATCATCATCCACTCCGGCATGCCTTTGGGTGTTACATTTTTCCAGTTTTTTCCTCCATCTTTCGAAACATGCACTAACCCGTCATCCGAACCAGCCCAAAGCAATCCTTCCTTAACGGGGGATTCCGTGACCGCAAAAATGGTACAATAATACTCTACTCCTGTATTATCCTGGGTGATAGGTCCACCTGATGACACCAGTTTTGTGGAATCATTTCTGGTCAGGTCGGGACTAATAATTTCCCAGGAACGGCCTTGATCGTAGGATACGTGCAAATGGTTGGAAGCTGCATATAATTTCTTAGGATTATGCGGTGAGAAAAATACCGGAAAATTCCATTGGAAGCGATATTTCATGCCTTCTGCCCCATATCCCATAGGATTATCCGGCCAGACATTGATGGCCTGGGATTGTTTTGTCCGGTGATTTTGTCGAGTCAAAAAACCGCCATAACTGCCACCGAAAACGATATCATTATCTTCAGGAGAAACAGCGATATGGGCACTTTCTCCACCAGCAGTTGACTCCCAATCCCGTTCCCCAATACTTCTTCCTGTAGTCCGATGGGCAATCCGAACCGTTGAATTATCCTGCTGAGCTCCATAAATCCTGAAAGGAAAACTATTATCTGTGATGACCCTGTAAAACTGAGCAGTAGGTTGATTGTAATATGTCGACCAGTTATCTCCCCCGTCAAATGTAACCTGAGCCCCTCCGTCATCCGCAATAACCATTCGCTGATTATCCTCCGGAGCTATCCAGAGATCATGGTGATCTCCATGTGGCGCATTATAGGCTTTAAATGTCTTTCCTCCGTCCTTGGATTTGTGATAACGAACATTCATTACATAGACGATATCTTCGTCTTGAGTATCTGCATAGATTCTGGAATAATACCAGGCCCTTTGTCTCAAAGCTCTGGAATCATTGACCATTGACCAGTTTTCTCCGCCATCTTCTGACCGGTAAACTCCTCCTTTTTCATTTTCGATAATGGCCCAAACCCTTTCCGAATTCAGAGGGGAAACGGCAACACCGCTAATTCCCCAGACACCCTTTGGCAACCCCGGCTTATCTGAAATATTGGTCCAGGTATCTCCGCTATCGGTACTTTTCCACAAGGCAGAACCTTCTCCTCCGCTGGAGAGGCTGTAAGGAGTTCGTCTGACATTCCAGGTTGAAGCATAAATAATTCTTGGGTTATTCGGATCGAGCAGCAAATCCACTGCTCCTGCATCTTCATTTACGAAGAGTATTTTCTCCCAGGTCTCTCCTCCATCCTCTGAACGATAAACTCCCCGTTCCTCACTGGATTTAAATAAATCTCCCAGTACAGCTGCGTACACCAGATCCGGATTTTTCGGATGAATTCTAATACGGGGAATATGCCTGGAATTTTTAAGGCCTATGTGTTTCCAGGTTTTCCCGGCATCTGTACTTCTCCACATTCCATAACCATAGGATACATTACCTCTTACCGTTACTTCTCCTCCGCCGACGTAAATTACATTTGGATCGTATTCACTGACAGCCACGGCACCAACAGACCCTCCGAAAAAGCCATCCGAAATATTGACCCAGGTTTGGCCGCCGTCTTTTGTGCGCCATACTCCTCCACCGGTGGCACCCATATAATAAAGATTAGGTTTGCCTGGAACGCCGCAAACTGCCGCAGATCGTCCTCCCCGAAAAGGTCCTATACTCCGCCATTGCTGGGATTCAAATAAGGGTTCTTCAAAACCGTAACTGCTTTGGTCACTCGATTTTTGTGCCAAAACTGCAGGAACAGTTGCCAGAATTAAAAGAATTGCAAAAAAAAGTGATTTGTTTAAAGACAGGTTGTTTCTCATTTTTTACTCATTTAGCAAGAACCATTTCCTTAACAAAACAAAGTGGAAATGCCCCGGACATGGTAGAAAAGCCGGAAAATTCAATAGTGGTGTTCTTTACCAAAGGTAACAAAAAAAGCCCCACTCCGTTGAGTAGGGCCCAAAAAACTATCTTAAAAAAGATTGGAGTCTTTACCTGCTACATGGCAGCAAGCGTTATTTTTTTACACAGGTGTCTGTTCCCGTGTTTTATTTCGATATAATAATTCCCCGTTCCGTTCTGGGAAATGTTCACTGTATCGCTAAAGGGACCGCTAAAGTCAGCTGTCTCGTAGGAATAAATTTCTCTCGCGGCGCCATTATGCAGGCGAACGCTTAGGTCACCTGTACCCTCAAGGCTGAATTCCATCAAAAACTTCCCGCTTTCCGGATGTGGATTAATAGACAAATAATCCACTCTCAGGTTAGAGGCTCCGGTTTCATATTCCATCATCGAAGCTTCGATATCGGAAATATCTGAGATCATAAGGTCAACATTATTGATATCTACAGGCTCACCTTCTTCCATCATGCCCGGGGCTGTTACCGCCCATGATTCAGCTTCTCTTCCAAGAGATTCGGCCTGACTGTTACCCTCAATTTTCTTCGTCTCACAATAGGATTTTATCGGTAAGGCATTTTGCTGTTTTTGTCCATCCTGCATGTATTCAACTGAAATTTCCTCACCTTTTTTCAAGTGGCTGATTGCAGCGGTGATATCAGACCAATCATAGGTATTGTGATTATTAATGCGAAGAATCATGGCTCCCTTTTTGAGCCCCATGGCTTCTGCTGTTGAGTTTGGAACAATATCGACAACCACCCCTGCTGTTTTTTCATTAGAATTAATCTGTATGATGCCAAAAAATGCTTTTTCACATTTATCAACAATGATGGTCTTCTTATCCGAAAGATTCCCAAAGACTACCTCCAGATCTACCTTTCCTCCTCCTCTTATTACATGGAGTACTGCTTCATCCCCGGCACTGTATTTACTCATAATCACTCCAAGGTCCTGGTCTTCTCCAAAAACATAATTGTCAATACCAACGATGTAATCAAAAGGCATCAGACCTGCTCTGTCAGCAGCGGTCTCCGGGTACACATGGGTAATGTATGTTCCGAAAGGATTTCTGACCCCTAATTTTTCAGCCTTATACCCTGACAATTCATCATATTGAATTCCCAGATAGGGTTTCACCTTTTTCTCAGGTTTTACGGCAGTATACTGCTTTGTCCCCGCCATTGATTTCACCTTGCCGCTTGCTCTCATCTTTTTACCTTCTCTTTTATAGGTGATATTAACCGCCTGGCCGGGTTCCATAGCTTCGATAACAGTGGCTATATCTGACCAGGTAATCATTGGGTAAGTATTAATCGTCATAATGACATCACCATTTTGCAAACCCATTTCTTTGGCAGCTGAATGATCCACCACATTAACCATCACCCCTTTGGAACTTTCTTCATATCCATTATGCTGGCTGATCCCAAGGAAAGCCTGCGATTTAGCGTGGTCTTTTACATCCGCTTTTGTGCCTAGAGTGACGGGCAAAGAAAAGGACTTGCCATGGCGGTAAAAATGAACAGTAACTTTATCTCCGGGTTGAAGACCTTTTAATACCTTCCCCAGTTGGTGGTCCTTTCCAACCCGAAAGTCGTCCACACCGTAGATGTAGTCGAAAATCTGCAAACCTGCTTTATCAGCAGCTGTGTTTTTTATTACTTTTGTAACATAATCCCCATAAGGATTGTCAAAACCTAACAAACGAGCTTTTTCCCTGGAAATTAATTCATAATTAATTCCTAAAAAGGCTTTGCCTTTATCCTGAGAATGGTCTTTGTTTTGTGCAGATAACCCAACCGTACACAAAAAAGCCAATAAAATAAGAATAGTTCTGTGATGCATCATGTAGAGGTTTTTTATTCCATAGAGCGGCATTCGCAAATAACCATAACGGCCAAATATCGAAATGATTTTTAGCCGCTCTGTTTAAAATGACATTTTTACTTAAAAAGGGTTGCACCTTTTAATAATGAAGTTTTCAAATTTACTTATTTCAGCCAGTAATTGCTAAATCCTATTACCCAACTATTTAAAATAATCGACAAATGCAGGGCTCATTTAAACAAAAAGAACCCATTTTCTTTCTCTTAATGGCAAGTATCCTTTTAGGGTTCGGTTCTTGTAAAACGACACAACCTGTTCAACCTATGGAACGTTACGACACATATTTTGAAGAAAAGACTTCTTTTATCAACATACCGGTCAGGATCAAAATCGATGAACTGGAGAATATGCTCAATGAACAGTTCGATGGTCTTTTATACGAAGACAATACTTTTGAGGATGGCGATAACATGAAGATCAAAGCAGAAAAAAATGATCCCCTCACCATCGTTCCGGACATTATGGCCCTCAAATACTCTATCCCATTAGACTTGTTGATAACCTATAAAACACCTCTGGGAAGTGTAAAAGCAGATGCCTCTATCAGGTTGTTTTTCAGAACGGCTTTCGACATTGATGAAGCCTGGAATCTTCAGACAGAAAGCAGGGTTTTGAGTTATGTCTGGTCCAAAAAACCAGCTATCAATATTGGAGGTGTCCGTATATCCGCCGGTTTCATTGGCGATATTATTCTAAACCGAAGCAGTTCCTTTATCGGAAAATCCATTGACGATCAAGTGGCAGCCTACTTTAATCTTAGAGAGACCGTACAGGAAGCGTGGAAAGGACTGTTTGACCCTATTCTCGTCTCTCCTGAATACAATACCTGGCTGACCGTAAATCCTGAATCCCTAAGCCTTACCCGGCCTCAGATGGATAGTGAATCCATCAATACCACCATCCTGATAAAAGCCAAACCTGATGTAAAACTTGGAACAAAACCGGAATATTGGCAAATGATGTCCTTTGAACTGCCTCGATTCGAATACTCCGAAGACTATAACAGCAACTTCGAATTAAATATAGGTGCCGAGATAACCTATGAACAGGCAGACAGCATGGCCAAAGCTGAGTTATTGGGAGAAAGATTCGAATCAGGAAAGTATTATGCTGTTATCGAAGACCTCCACATGTATGGTCAGGGTAATAACATTATCGTAAGTACAAAATTATCAGGGAGTTACAAAGGAAGCATCTATCTCACCGGAAAACCATCCTATGACCCTAAAAAGGGTTCTATCGATCTCGATGATCTTGAATTCACCCTGGATACGAAAAGCTTTCTGCACAAATCTGCGGCCTGGTTACTCAAAAGTACCCTCAAGAAGCAGATCAAGGATAATCTCAATTTTCTTTTGGACTACAACCTGAAGGAAATGGAAAAAATGTTACAGGATCAACTGAAGCATTACGAACTTTCTAAAAATATTTTCATGGAAGGGGAACTCGAAGCACTGAATATTCAAAACGCCTGGCTCACTGCCGATGGCATCAAAATGATTATTGGAATCAAAGGAGAGGCAAGCATCAAAATGGAGGGAAGGGCTACGGAGTAGTTTGTGGATGATAAAAAAGCAAACGGCACAACAGGCTCATTTTGATGGCATTTTTCCAGGAATGTCTCAATTATTACAATTTTCCATTTCAGGTTCTTTCATCAAAATCCTTTTTATTATTTTGTGAAATAATAAAAGGAATTTCCCTACCAAATTTGGACTGACTTTGAGCATTCCAAATATCAACCAATACGAAACGCCTTGCGTTTATGACGGCATATAAAATCAAGTTTGGTCACACTTTAACACTGATAATAGTATTATCGTTTTTATCTTTTCAGAAATCCCTGGGTCAGGATCTCTTCTTTGAAAAGATACGCGACCCTCAGGTCGCCATTGACACCCGAATAATCGGTATTTCGAAAGATTCTTTGGGTTTCATGTGGTTTGGCACATGGAATGGATTATACCGTTATGACGGCGAGCATTTTAAAACCTACAAATATCCTTTTGATAAAGGATGGCCAATCTCCAATAACAGGCTGCGCAATTTAATTACGGACGAGGATCACCAGATCTGGATCCTGACCTCTGACTCTAGATATATCAAATATCTAATCGCCCAGGATTCTTTTTACATGGTCAATCAGGAGGATGTTTCAGAGTCCGTTAAAAACCTATTGGCAAGTACACCAAATGAATTAAATGAAAACAGGCAAATCAATCACGTTCGGTATTTTATTGAGTCAAATTACTTTTGCTCCATAAATGATAGAACAAATGAAAAGACCGTCTATTATCCGGATATCTTTCAGCCCGGGCAATTACGGGACGAATATATTTCTGCCTTTTATATTGATGATCAAGACATTGTATGGATCGGTACACGAAATGGAAAGATCTATAAAGCGATCACTAATCGAAATCCCTTTAGACTACATGCAATATACAAGGAAGGGAATCCTACTCCTGTTCTGACCGCCATCACCTCGATCTTTAAAAATGGCAGAGAGCTTTGGCTGGGAACAGAGTATGACGGAATTATGGTCAAAGATGAAGAAACAGGTAAGTCTATAGAACATCCGGTCAACAAGGGAAGGGTTAAAGTTTTACAGCCGAGAGTTATTCAAAAAGACGATAATGGCCATATCTGGATCGGATCTATTGATGGCCTTTATTATTATTCCCAAATCAATAATAGCCTTGAACCTGTAATAAACAGTGAAATATATCCGTATCTCTACAGATCTCATGTATTATCGATTTCCGAACCAATTGGTGACATCATCTGGGCTGGAATTTACCAGGGGCTTGCAAGAATTAATACGAAAACCCTGGAAACCAGGATCTACGATTATCACAGGGAGTTTTCAAGACGCACAATAACGGATGTCCACGTAGATGCAAACCACCGGGTTTGGACAGGGACAGAGGGTTATTGTTTGTTTCGTTTCCAATATGATGCTGAAGGAACGTGTCTGGATACCTTCCGGATAAAAGATTTCAGGCAGTTGACAGGCAGAAACCTGGATGGAGATTGTATCTATGACATTTACGAAGCAGGAAGCGGCAAGGTATGGATCGGTACTACAGAAGGTCTTTTCTGCATAGACCCCGGAACAATGAAGGTAAACCTTTTTGCTGAAACGGAGGGGCTGCCTGACCTTTATATTACAGCAATTACGGAGGATAAAAACGGAAACATCTGGGTGTCTCACAAAAAAGGTATTTCAAAAATCCATCATACTGACAACAGTATTTCCAATTATTCGATCTCTGATAATTCGGGGAACTGGGTATTCAAAGAAGGAGCTTGTTTCAATGATACGGCTAACAATACCATTTATTTTGGCGCCAATGAAGGTTATGTATCCTTTAACCCGGACCAAATTACCAACAACCCCTTCTTTCCTAAACTTGTTTTGTCTCAATTATATGTATCGGGGACCAAAGTTGATCCGAATCAACGCATTAATAATCAGGTTGTTTTAGATAAAATGTTATACCAGACAGATGAAATAATTCTGGACTATAACAGCCAGGATTTTGGATTTGACCTTACAGTCCTGGATTTTCAAAATCCTCTCGGCCATACTTTTAAATACCAATTGCAAGGTTACCACGATGAATGGGTAAATACAAATTATGCCCATATCTCATTACTTAAAATTCCTCCGGGCGATTACACCCTTAATGCCAAAGCCATTTCTTTCGATCGACAGGAATCCAATACAGTCAGCCTTCGGATTGTCATTTTGTCGCCATGGTATGCCACAAAACTAGCTATGATGACCTATGGCCTTTTGCTCTGCCTGGCATTTTTCCTTGGCTATCGAATCCGAAGGTCCCGCCAGCACATGAAGAAGCAAATTCTTTACGAAAGACTAAATGCTGAAAAACAACAGGAAATCACGCGTGAAAGAATGGAGTTTTTCACCAATGTATCTCATGAACTGCGAACTCCTCTTAGCCTGATAATTGACCCCTTGAGGCAACTTCAAAAGAAAAAAATAGCAAAGGAAAAACAATCCAAATACATCGATCTGATAAGCAAGAATGTAGATCAATTAAACCAACTAACCAATCAAATACTTGACTTCAGAAAGGCGGAAGAAAAAAAATTATTTCCTAAATACGAAATTCTGGACGGCGTTGGTATCATTTATGACACTGTTATGAGTTTTGACATGATCGCTCAAAAGCGAGGCATCAACTTGTCTTTTGAATCTTCCGACCGTGAATTGGTTGGTAATTTTGATAAAGGCAAACTTCGGGAAATCGTCCAAAATCTCGTATCCAATGCATTGAAATATACTCCAGATAACGGAAAGGTTAAGGTAACTGTTCAACTGGATGAACCTGAAAATAAAATGGTAGTTTCCGTCCGGGATAATGGAATAGGTATTAAGCGACAAGCATTGAGGAGGATCTTTGAACCTTTCAATAGTGAAGGATCCACTCCTTTTTATGGCAATTCCTCAGGAATGGGTCTAGCGCTCACCAAAAACCTGGTTAAATTGTTAGGAGGAAACATTTCGATTGATAGCAAACCCAAACAGGGGACTCAGGTGAGGTTTGCCCTGCCCTTTGAAAAAGTGGATCAGATCACAAAAGAAAAACCTGCACCTGCGGATTTGGTTCAGCAGGATAAAACTCATGAGAACCCGGAACCAACAGATACAAAAAAGCCCACTCTGCTTATTGTTGAAGACAACGCTGATTTACAGGTATATCTGAAAACAGAATTGGAAGACACGTATCATATTTTAAGCGAAGTTAATGGTGTTGATGGACTTTCAACTGCTGTATCCCAAATTCCGGATCTGGTAATTTCCGACGTAATGATGCCCAAAATGGATGGAAACAAAATGTGTAAACAACTTAAGTTAAACGAGAAAACCAACCACATTCCTGTCATTCTTTTAACGGCAAAAGGAACGGACCAGGACCGGGTGGCAGGGTTAGAGACAGGTGCTGACGTCTATTTTTCCAAACCGTTCAATATCGATGTATTAAAAGCCCAAATATCCAGTATTATTGCTAACCGTATCGCACTTCAAAAGAGTTTGTCACAAAAGAAAAAAATCGTCGAACTCGAAAATGAGCAAAGCACTTTGGACAAACGTTTTCTTCAGAGTACCATTAAAGTAATAAAAGAAAATATTGATGTAGAGGGGTTCAATCCTGAACAGTTGGCTGAACACCTGAACATTAGTCAAAGACAGTTATATAGGAAACTGAAGGCTATTACCGGAAGTACCGTCCAGGAATTAATAATAAAAGTGAGAATGGATAAAGCCAGTGAACTGTTGAAAGACTGGCAAATGAATATTGCAGAAGTCGCCTATCAGGTTGGATTCACAGAACCCTCCAATTTCTCCAGAACTTTTCGCAAACACTTCGGGTGCAGCCCTTCAAACTACAAAGAGAAAAATTAGTGGTTTTGAAAAAAAAATTCCTGGATATATTTGATAATACCTTTGCAGATATATCTCCTGCCCTTATTCATGATGATTACCCAAAAAAGGCTTAAAACACCTTTTTTATCTCTTTATCCCTGAATTCTCTCAGGATTTGCAGTATATGATTACAAATGGCAATAATTGATAATCAAATTGCCATCATCCATTTCTACCTTGGTTCGGAACAAAAATCAACGATTAGAAGATAACAGCTAAATATTCGGGCTGATTAATCATTTATCTCTCTTTTCAAGAAGTTCAGATCCTTTTCATTTGAGTTTCTGGCATCACGCATCGCTCTTTTATTCTGGCAAACAAAAAAAATATTTATGCATATACCAAGGATAAAAACTATTCCATCAGTATTTTTTATAATCTTAGCTCTGATCTTTTCCTCCTGCAACAGAAACGGCATTGGTATAGCTATTGAAAAAGTCCGGGTTGATGCTCCTTTTGAAATGCCTGAAATTGAGATTCCGGATTTCTCAGGCTGCGAAAGATACGTTATCACTAATTATGGAGCTCTACCTGAAAATATTGAAGAAACCTCCTCAGCTATTGCCAAAGCAATAGATCTGGCCAATTCAAACGGAGGAGGGATAGTTGTTATTCCTCCGGGTGAATGGCAAACCAAAAAAATTCATCTCAAAAGCAATGTAAACCTGCATTTGGAGAAAGGTGCTGTTTTGTTATTTTCAGCAGAACCTGATGATTATCTGCCCGCCGTGCACACCACGTGGGAAGGGATGGAATGCTACAATTATTCACCTCTCGTTTATGCATACGAATGCGAAAATGTCGCCATTACCGGAAAGGGCACTTTAAATGCCAGGCTGGACATTTGGAAAGAATGGTACCGAAGACCGCCGGCACATATGAACAGTTTGAAATGGTTATACGAAAAAGCCTCAAATGGTTCTCCTGTTGAAGAACGCAATATGGTGAATGACTCTTCTCATCTTCGCCCGCAATTCGTTCAGTTCAATCGCTGTAATCGCGTCCTTGTCGATAGTATTTCCATAGTGAACAGCCCTTTTTGGACCCTACACCCCTATATGTCAAAAAATGTGGTCATAAGGAATATTAATGTCTGGGCTCATGGCCATAATAATGATGGTGTTGACCCGGAAATGAGCCAGAATGTATTGATCGAGAACTGTGTCTTTGATCAGGGTGATGATGCCATCGCCGTAAAAGCCGGAAGAAATCAGGATGCCTGGCGACTGGCAACACCTACCAAAAATGTAGTAATCAGAAACTGTGTAGTAAAAAAAGGGCATCAGCTGCTAGCCATTGGAAGTGAATTATCCGGAGGAGTGGAAAACATTTTTATGGATAGCTGCACCGTTGTCGATGGTGCCAGTATGTTCCACCTTGTTTTTATCAAGACTAACGAACGTCGCGGTGGGTTTGTGAAAAATGTTTACGTGAGCAACATCAAAGCCGATATAATGCGGGAAGGATTAATGGGAATTGAAACCGATGTGCTTTATCAATGGAGAGACCTTGTTCCTACCTACGAAAGAAGATTGACTCCCATTTCTGATGTATACCTTGAAAATTTTCAGGCTAATGAGGCAAAATTCATTTCACGGATCATGGGGAATGAAGAACTTCCCGTAAAAAATGTGAATCTGAAAAACATTTCCATAAAGTCTGTTGCCGAGGAAGACTTCATACACTACAATGTTTTGAATTTCAATCATTTGAATTAATAATTAATACAAATATGACCAAGCGGCTTGCATTTAAAATGTATCTCAAGGAAGGACAAAAACAAGAATACAAAACACGCCATCAAAATATTTGGCCGGAACTTCAAAAGCTTTTGAAGGATGCAGGGATCAGTGAGTATTCCATTTTCCTGGATGAGGGTACTAATACTTTGTTCGCCTTTCAAAAAGTAACTGGTGAGTCGGGATCCCAGGACCTTGGAAAATCTGAAATTGTCCAAAAATGGTGGGCTCATATGAAAGATCTTATGGACACTAATCAAGATGATTCCCCCGTCTCAATTCCATTGGAAGAAGTTTTCTACATGGAATAATTAATGAAGTATCAAAAAAATAAAAGAATGAATAATCGCGTAAAATGGATTGCTTTAATTTTTCTTATGGTAACGTTCGCGTTCTCATTAAAGGCAAATAACCCATTCGAAATAACCATAGATAACGCCGGGCATGTTCTCAAGGCACCCGAAGGGGAAAATTTTCAATGGTTTTATAATGAAAAACAGATTGAGGGGGCTAATGCAAAAAAGCTTGTCCCTCAAAAGTCAGGCACCTACAGCGTGACCTATCGGGATGAATACAACAATCTCGAAAAGCAATCCATTGTGGTCTGTGTGAATGAAGACAGCATCACGCGAATTTTCATAATTGGCGATTCTACGGTTCAAAACTACGGTTCATCAAGCTATCCACAGGCAGGATGGGGTCAGGTATTACATCATTTTTTCGAGGATACCCTTATAGCAGTATCGAACCGGGCGATCGGAGGACGCAGCTCGCGAAGTTTCTGGGAAGAAGGAAGGTGGGATGGTGAAAATGGAGTAGTCCACGAATTGGACTCCTGCAGTTACCTTTTCATTCAATTTGGACATAATGATCGTGATTATTCAAATCCGGACCGATATACCTCCCCGGATAGCATGAAGCACTTTTTGAGGATCTATGTAAACGAAAGCAGGGAGCAAGGCGCTACCCCTGTATTGGTGAGTCCGATGAATATGAATAACGGACCTACAAATGTATTTACCCAGCCTGGAAGTGACTACCGGGGAGCCATGTTGGATGTATCAGAAGAGCTTGACGTACCTTTCATAGACCTCAACACGAAATCCTTTGACTATTATCAAGAGATCGGTGTTACATACGCCAAATATTTTATTCACATGGGGCTGGAACCTGATGAATATCCAAACTATCCAAATGGTTATTCGGATTTTTGGACACACTATCAGGAGATGGGTGCCCTGGTGATGGCAAGGTTTATTTCAGAAGAAATTGAAGATCAACAAACCATCCCGGATCTGGTCCTTCTTGCTGATGCACTGAAACCTCTACACGATGTATCCATTGAATTGAATGTACCGGATGCAGGAATGGTAACACTATCCGGTAAATATCCCGAGGGAGCAAACGTTACTTTAAAAGCCAAACTGGAAGGAGGTGACCAACTACACCATTGGATCGATAGCATTGGCAATGATACCCTCCCGGGAAATTTAGTCACCTTCACCATGGAACCCCGTGATTATGCTTTTACGGGATTAGTGACCGACTGTTACGGTATTGTTGACGGTACTGCCACTATCGATGAATGCGGAGTATGTACCGGAGGAGAAACCGGAATAGATCCTTGCTCGGAAAAAATATCGTTTCTGGAATTCTGCGAAACAAATATGAATATTCAGATCGTACTCGACGAAGAAGAACAGTATAAACTGTTTATGAATCCAGATACGATTGACAACGCTTACATCAGGCAGGAAGTAGAGGTGATAAACCCTGACAACTTCCTTTTTGCGATCTCCTACAGTGATTCAACAGCCAATGATGCCCTGAATATTTATGTAGATGATTCATTACACATTGAAGCTTTACCTTTGGAATCAGGGAGTGAATTTAGGATTGCTGAGTTCAGTTTGAACCTGGAAGAAGGGATCCATATGATTGAAATCAAGCCAACCTCTCCTACAGAAGGATTACTGCTCGATTATCTGGCACTGTATTCCCAGGATGTTACCAAAGGTGCTTGTACAAGTGAACCGGAATTGCCGCTTGGGTCTTTTATTCAACAGGATAATCTGATCGTGATTGAAACCGAGAACTTTAATGACCGGATAGCCGGGGGAAATGGTGATCAATGGATAAAAGGACTTTTCGGGGATGCCTCCCAAGGACGGGTAACCATGGCTCCTGACGGAACTTCCTACGGTTCAGCCAGTGATGCTGAATCGGATGCACCGGTTCTTCGTTACAACGTGGATTTCCCATCTGCAGGTGATTATGCAGTTTGGGCTCGTGTTTATGCTTTTGGCTCCGGAGAAGATTCCTACCACCTTGGACTGGACGGAGAGGTTCTGATAGAAAAGATCGACCTGTATTTCGGCTCTAACGTATATGAAGAATTTACCTGGCTGAATGTAGCCGATCAAAAATTAGAAGTGGATAATACCGGGATTCAAAGTTTAGATGTTTTCTGTCGGGAACCAAACCTGATCATCGACAAAATTATTTTAACCCTAAATACCAATTATACCCCGGAAGGGTATGGCCCGGATCAAACCTACACTACTGTTACCGACATCGATGATCTGTCTGTGGATGATCAGGAAACGCAAATGATCGTTTACCCAAATCCCTCACAGGAACAAATAAAGATCGCTTATAATCTAACCGAAAGTATACAGGTAAAGATCAATGTTTTAAATATAAATGGTCAGATCGTTACAAACCTGGTTGATGATTATCAAGGTATTGGAAAGCATGAAGCAATCTGGAACTTAAATAATTCAAATTCAGGCCTGGTTACTGACGGCATCTACCTTATTGTATTACAAACTGGAGATTCCCAGTCTGTCAGCAAAGTACTTATTCAACGATAAACCTACATCAGAAAAAACAATCATGAAAAAGATAAACAATTTCACAATCAAAACAGTTACACTGCTTTTCATCAGCACAATGGTCCTGATAAATGGCTTTGCATCTCCCATTTCATTCAATCAGGATGATCTCATTCTCGATAAAAAGGAAAGAACACTGACCGCTCCAACTGCTGAGACTTATGAGTGGTATCTTAATGGAGAAAAACTCCCCGAAAAGGGAAATAAAATCGACGTTACATGTTCCGGAGAATATGCCGTATTGTTAAGCAATTCAGATAGGCGAGGTCATTGAAAAATCCATAAACCTCGTAATAACGACTGAGGGAGAAGTGAGGGTAATCTATACAATTGGGGATTCTACAGTACAAAATTACGCCCAGGGATATTACCCACGCAAAGGATGGGGTCAGGTTTTACAACATTTCTTCAATGCAGATTCTGTTGTCGTTGAGAACAGGGCCGTTGGAGGTACCAGTTCGAAAAGTTTTTACAACTATTATTGGAAATCCGACGGCCAGTATGAACAAATAGTAGAGGAACTGGACACTGGAGATATCGTACTTATTCAATTCGGAATTAATGATTCCGCTCCGGATACAGCAAGGCATACCGATCCTTTTGGTTCTTTCCAGGACTATCTGACCCTCTATGTTGAAGAGAGCCAGGCAAAAGGAGCTATTCCTGTCATCGTTGCTACGCTCAGAAGGAACAGCTGGAACGGGGATGGTACAGTCTACCCTGCGTATCACAACTACCCTATTGCGGCCCGTGAATTAGCAGCTGAGTTGAATGTCCCCTTAATAGACCTGGACAAAGAAAGCGGTGAATTAATGAATGAATTAGGGGAAGATTACGTGACGTATTATTGGTATATGAATCTGGAACCGGGGGAATATGCCAATTATTCTTCAGGTAATTCAGATGATGTCCATTTTCAATCATCAGGAGCCATTGAAATGGCCCGTCTGGTTATTCAGGAATTACAAAATGACACTATTTCTTCTTCCATAGATTCCCTAACCCAATTTGTATCTGAAATGTATGAGGTGACAGTGCTTCAAAATGATGCTATGGGAGGTATGGTAACCAGAACCGCTTCTTATCCACAGGGATTGGAGGTAACCCTAAAAGCAAAACCTTTCGTTGGATATGTTTTTGTTGAATGGCAAAATGGAGACGGAGAATCGATCAGTTCTGACCCGATTTATAATTTTACTATGGGAGATAGCGATACTACCTATACTGCCATCTTTGAATATCTGGGCCTGGGTGGTTCGGAAATATGGATTGAAGCCGAGTGTGGTGAAATGGGTTCTTTGTGGAATGTTGAGCAAGACAGCTTGGCCTCAAACGGGCAATATGTGACCATTCAACCCGGGAATACTGCGGGTGATTTTGTTCCAGGGGTAAATGGAAGAATTACTTACACATTTGATGTAACAGATGGAATCTACTTCATTTATGGACGTGTACTCCTGCCTTCGGTGTCTGATGATTCATTCTGGATGCGAATAGATAATGGATCGTTTGTCAAAGTGACCTGGGATGTTGCCATTACGGACTGGGAATGGAGAGAAATGAAGTCTATTGAATTATCCGAGGGAGAACATGTCATAACCATAGCCTACCGGGAGGATGGCGCATTACTGGATAAAATTTATGTTGGAAGCACCATGCCTACGGGTATGGGAGAACCTGATAATTGCTGTTGTAATCAAACCGAAATTATTGATTATTTAAAAGAAGATGGTTTCGCCCAGAATATTTGGACAGAAGGAACCCAGGCGATCAATGTCAGTTATGATATGAATAGATCAGGTAATGTTGATTTCGCCATTTATAATTCAATTGGTCAGCTTGTTCATCAGGAATCTTTGGGGAAATTAAATACCGGAACTCATACGTACACCCTTGAATTGGACTTGAGTTCCGGGATCTATTTTTTCTCGTCTTATTTTGAAAAATACAGGAAAACACAAAAGTTTATTATTCATTAGGAACGTTGAAAAACATCTGAACAACCAACACTTTGAATTCGTAATCATTTGAAATTCAAAGTTTTAAAATCAAGCCATTATTATGAAAAAGAATTTACTAATCCTGATTGGGTGTATTTTAGTATTACCCTTTACAACAAATTCACAAGCGACACTAAAGGCCCACTATAAATTTGATGAGACCTCCGGTACGGTAGCTGTTGATGCAAGTGGAAACGGATTCGATGCTGACATTACAGGCACTACCAACTGGGTAGATGGGACAATAGGTGGTGCTCTGGAATTTGGTGGTGATGCTGCAGTGACAATACCGGCCTCTACAATGTTTTTAAATTCTTTCTATGGTTCAGTTTCTTTTTGGGTAAACGTGATAGTACCTACTGGCGAATCATCCGGTATCAGAACGATTTTCTGGGCTGGTGATAATACTACCGGTAGTGGCTTCGGGCCTGAGAATGAACTTCATGTACACCTTGAACAGGGAGGAAGTTCATCCTGGCTGGGAGGAGAATGTTCATATGTTGTTGCCGATGCTGAAGGAACCGCCTTCCTTTTTTCAGATCCGGACAAAGGAACTAGTCCAGGTAACCCACCAGTAAATCCGATACTGATAGGTGATACCGCATGGCATCATATAGTTTGTACTTTTAGCAGTCTGAAAACTCAATTATATATTGACGGGGAATTTATCAGCGAAACGGATAATAGACCAAACAGCTTTGCTTTTACCCACATATTTCTAGGCCAAATGGCTTATGGTGGACGTACTTTTGACGGCAAGCTTGACGATGTCCGAATTTTTTCAGGCGTCCTGACTGAAGAAGAAATAACCTCTTTATATAATATTACCTCAATTTGGGATATCCAGGAAGCAAATTCAAAATTTGCTTTATACGAAAATTACCCAAACCCTTTTAGTGAAACAACTGCAATCAGTTATCAATTAACTGAAAACAGTGATGTGCTTTTATCGATTTACAACCATTCAGGCCAACTGGTTCGAACTCTGGTAAATGAAAATCAACTCCCCGGTTTACAGTCAATCAATTGGGATGGAAGGGATGAGGCCGGAAAACGGTTGAGTCCCGGTATTTATCTATACAACATAGTTGTAAACGATAAATCTCAAACTAAAAAACTGATGCTAATAAAATGATGATTAAGTTATTTAAAATAATCGGCTTTATTGTTAGTGTCGGAATTGTTCGATTGACAGGGATCAATGACGGGGTAGCTCAGCTTTTTCAAATGCCCAAGAATTTTCCCCAAACGGAAAGACAATCCTGGTACTTTGATTTTGGAGAAGTGAAAACCAAAAAGGGCTTTACCCAAATTACAGAACATTCTTTGTATTGTCCTGAGACAGGTTTTGGTATTATCCCCTTCGGAGTAGTTAAAACCTTTGGACAAAAAAAGTCCAACAAGCTTTTGTGTGACGGTTTAAGCTCCAATGCTCCCTTCTATTTCCAGCTTGATGTGCCTGAAGGTCGTTATAAAGTTACTCTTGCACTTGGCCATCCTGATGAAAAATCAATGGTCACCGTGAAAGCAGAATCCCGTCGGTTATTGCTGGAAAATTTTGAAATAAACGAAGGGGATATTGTTACAAAAACGATCATTGTGGATGTCCGTTCCCCCCGTATTAATGCCACAGATAGTATTCGGCTGAAACAGAGAGAGTTACCTTACAAAAACTGGGATAATTGCCTCAATCTCGAATTCAATGGAAAAAATCCTGCTGTTCGTTATGTACAAATCGAGAAGGCAGCCGATCTGCCGGTAATTTTCCTGGCAGGCAATTCCACGGTCACCGACCAGGACTACGAACCATGGGCATCGTGGGGACAAATGTTTCCCCGCTTCCTTAAACCAGAAATAGTAGTTGCCAATTATGCAGAATCAGGGGAAACCTTGAAAGCTTTTAAACGGGAAAACCGATTGAAGAAAATCCTGAGTTTAATGAAGCCGGGCGACTACCTGTTCATGGAGTTTGCACATAATGATCAAAAACCGGGGGGAAATCATGTGGAACCATTTACTACCTACCAGGATGAATTACGCTATTATATTAATGCGACAAGGGAAAAAGGCGGGAAACCTGTTTTGGTAACCTCAACCAACAGGAGAAAATTTGATGAAGCCGGCAAAATAATCAATACACTGGGAGACTACCCTGATGCCATGAGGCAATTGGCGAAAAAGGAAAACATACCACTTATAGACCTAAATGCTATGAGTAAGGACTTATATGAAGCCCTGGGGGTCGAAGGTTCCAAAAAAGCCTTTGTCCACTATCCTGCAAATACATTTCCTAATCAGGATAAAGCTTTGGCCGACAATACTCATTTCAATACTTACGGAGCCTATGAACTCGCCAAATGCGTAGTTCAGGGAATAGTGAGCCAGGATCTTGACCTTGCCAAATATGTCGTGGATGATTTCAAAGGGTTTGCCCCATCCAACCCCGACCCTGTAATCGATTTCTTTTGGCCGGATAGCCCTTCCATTGAAATAGAAAAACCTGATGGCAATTAATTTTTGATCTGGAAATAGTTCCAAACCATTTTAAACAAATCGATGAACACACAGGCTTTTAACAAACAGTTCATATTCGGCATCACTGCCGTATCCGCCATGGGAGGTCTGCTTTTCGGTTACGACTGGGTCGTGATCGGAGGTGCAAAACCCTTCTATGAAAGATTTTTTGAAATCACTAATTCACCCCACCTACAGGGATGGGCCATGAGCAGTGCATTAATTGGGTGCTTTTTTGGAGCAGTCTTTTCCGGTTTTATTGCCGATCGTTTTGGAAGGAAGTTAATCCTTATTATTGCCGCGGCTTTGTTTACCCTGTCTGCCATTGGAACCGGAGGCGTGAGTAATTTTACTTTATTTATCATGTTCCGTTTACTCGGTGGATTGGGAATTGGAATGGCTTCCGCTATTTCCCCGATGTACATTGCAGAAATATCTCCTGCTCACATTCGGGGGCGCCTGGTTTCAGTCAATCAATTGACCATTGTAATCGGCATTTTGGCAGCACAGGTCGTGAATTACCTCATTGCAGATTATATCGCACCCAATGCCACTGATGCTGAAATCCTCAACTCCTGGAACGGGCAAATGGGCTGGCGCTGGATGTTTTGGGCAGAGACGCTGCCCGCCGGTATATTCTTTATTTTAGCCTTTTTCATCCCGGAAAGCCCTCGCTTTTTGGTAAAATCAGGACGAAGAGAAAGAGCCTTGGGTATTTTAACCCGGATTGGAGGTAAGGATTATGCTTTTGAAGAAGAAAAAAATATTACCCAAACATTAATTTCCCATACCAAAAAGGTTGCCCTGAGTGATCTGTTGCAGAAAAAAGTACGACCTATTTTAATCATTGGAGTTGTATTGGCTGTATTCCAGCAATGGTGTGGTATTAATGTCATTTTTAACTACGCAGAAGAAATATTTGTCGCCGCAGGATATTCGGTTGGGGATATGTTATTCAATATAGTTATTACAGGAGCTGTCAACCTGATTTTCACCCTGGTAGCCATGCGCGTTGTGGATAGCCTGGGACGACGCAAATTGATGTTGATAGGATCCATCGGGCTGGCAATTATTTATGTTTTCCTCGGTGGAAGTTATATGTTGAATCTCTCCGGAATGGTTGTTTTGATATTTGTATTACTGGGTATTGCAGTATATGCAATGACCCTCGCGCCCATAACCTGGGTGGTATTATCCGAAATTTTCCCGAACAGGGTAAGGGGAACAGCGATGGCTGTCGCTACATCTGCGCTATGGATCGCCTGTTTCCTGCTAACCTACACTTTCCCTGCACTGAATAAATTATTAAATGCCGGAGGTACCTTCTGGCTCTATGCATTCATCTGTATTTTAGGGTTTGTGTTCATCCTGAGAAAACTACCAGAAACCAAGGGAAAATCATTGGAAGAAATAGAACAGCATTTCAATCAGCAACAGACATCATAAAAGGGTATGTACCATGAAAGTAAAAGCTTGGCATGAAAAGGTGATCATTCCAACCTATGGGATAGGCAAACCGGAGAAAAACCCCATTTTCCTCGAAAAAAGGGTCTACCAGGGAAGCAGTGGTGTGGTATATCCGCACCCTGTTATTGAAAAAATAATGGATGAAAAGATAGATAAGGAATGGAATGCCATATGGCTGGAAAACAAGTATCTTAAAATCATGATACTTCCCGAATTGGGAGGTCGGATCCAAATGGCCTACGACAAAACCAAACAGCGCCATTTTATATATTACAATCAGGTTATTAAACCCGCTTTGGTCGGATTAACAGGCCCCTGGATATCCGGAGGTATAGAATTCAACTGGCCTCAGCACCACCGTCCATCCACCTACGAACCTGTGGATTCCCTTATTGAAGAGAATTCAGATGGAAGTGTAACCGTCTGGTGCAGCGAAGTGGAAAGAATGTTCCGAACAAAAGGAATGGCTGGTTTTACGCTCTATCCTGAGAAGGCATATCTCGAGATCAAGGTAAAACTATTCAATCGCACCCCCCACCCTCAGACCTTCCTGTGGTGGGCTAACCCCGCCGTGAAAGTAAACGATCACTACCAATCAGTATTCCCTCCCGATGTCAATGCCGTATTCGATCACGGCAAACGTGATGTTTCCAGTTTTCCAATAGCTACCGGAACCTATTACAAAGTTGATTATTCTGCCGGCGTGGATATATCCCGTTATAAAAATATTCCCGTGCCGACCAGTTACATGGCCATAACCTCCAAATACAATTTTGTGGGTGGTTATGAAAATGACTCAAAAGGCGGACTGCTTCATGTGGCCGACCATCATCAATCCCCGGGCAAAAAACAATGGACCTGGGGAAATGGTGATTTTGGCCGGGCCTGGGATCGCAATTTAACCGATGATGATGGACCTTATATCGAATTAATGTGCGGTGTGTACACCGATAACCAACCCGATTTCAGTTGGCTGCAACCCTACGAAGAAAAAAGTTTCAAGCAATATTTTATGCCCTATCGGGATGTAGGTGTTGTAAAAAATGCAACCAAGGAGGGCATGATCAACCTGGGACCTGAAGCAGATGGCTTCCGCTTAAAAGCTTATACAACAGGTGAATACCCGAAGGCATGCATTTCTGTAAAAAGTGAAGGCAGTCCGGTGTATAAAAAAACCGTTGACCTTTCTCCTGAAATGAGTTTTGACGAATTCATTCAAGCAGAGATCAATATGGAAGATTGTTATGTTTCACTGGTGACAGGGGAAGGGAAAATAATAGTGGATTGGCAAACTGAGCCTGAAGACCTTAAACCTATTCCTGATCCAGCGAGGGCCGCAAAAGACCCGGTAGACATCCACTCCAATGAGCAACTCTATCTGAGAGGTCTGCACCTGGAACAATATCGTCACGCGACCTATGATCCGACGGTTTACTACCAAGAGGCCCTTAAACGGGAACCCGGAGATGTACGCAATAACAATGCCATGGGACTTTGGTTGATGAAAAAAGGAAAATTCAGGGAGGCAGAACCTCACTTCCGTGCTGCCGTTGAAACTTTGATTGAAAGAAATCCAAACCCATACGATGGAGAGCCATTGTATAACCTTGGTTTTTGTTTACGCATGCAAAATAAGTTAGCGGAAGCTTATAACTGGTTCTTTAAAGCCACCTGGAACGGTGCCTGGCAGGATAGTGGATTTTTCCAGGCTGCTCAAATCGATTCTATACTGGGTAACCGGGAAAAAGCCGTGGAACTAGCTGATCGATCTCTTTGGCGAAACTGGCTTAACCAAAAAGCCCGCCATTTAAAAATAATGTTGCTAAGAGATTCAGGGCAAACGGAGGAAGCACTAAAACTGATCGATGCTTCGCTTGAAATGGACCGCTTCAACTTTGGTGCTATTTATGAAAAACACCTCATTTTAAAGGAAGAATCAATCCTGGAGCATCTGCAGGAATTAATGAGGGATTATGTGCATAATTATATCGAATTTTCCCTGGACTACGCCATGGCAGGATTCCACCAGGAAGCCATTGACTTTATCGATCTGCATATCAAGGGCAAAAAGGAGGTTTATCCAATGGCACTTTATCTAAAGGGTTATTACCTGGCCCAATCCGGACAAAAAGATCAATCAGAAAGGACATTCCGAGTGGCTTCAAAAATGTCTCCCGATTATTGTTTCCCTAATAAGCTGGAAGAATTGCTGGCATTACAAAAGGCAGTGGAAGTGAATGCTGCTGATGCCAAAGCCTGGTATTATATGGGGAATTTCTGGTATGGATCCCGTCAGCATAGTGATGCTGCTCAATGCTGGGAGAGATCCAGGGAGATAGACGATTCATTTCCAACTGTTCACCGGAATCTGGCTTTAGCCTATTACAACAAACAGAACAATCCAAAGGCAGCTCAAGCCTCATTGGAAAAGGCTTTTGAACTTGATCCGACTGATGCACGTGTATTAATGGAACTCGATCAGTTATATAAAAAATTGGGTGTCTCGGCTGTAGATCGGCTAAGTCTCCTGGAAAAACATCCTGACGAAGTAGATTTCAGGGATGATCTTTATCTGGAAAAGGCAACACTCTATAATTTAACTGGCAAGCAACATATAGCCCTGGAATTGATTATGGAGCGACAATTCCACCCCTGGGAAGGTGGCGAAGGCAAAGTAACCGGACAGTATTTGTTTTCTCATATTGAGCTGGCCAAAAAAGCAATTAACAAAGAAAATTACCAGGAAGCTGTTGATCATTTGATACGTTGCTTTGATTACCCTTCCAATTTGGGTGAAGGAAAACTTTTTGGTGCACAGGAGAATGATGTCAACTATTGGCTGGGGTGCGCTTATGAAGGCCTTGGTGAACAAGAAAAGGCGACAGAAGCCTGGGAAGCAGCAGCCGTTGGTTTATCCGAGCCGGGAGCTGCCATGTATTATAACGACCAGCAACCCGACAAGATCTTTTACCAGGGACTGGCTTTACGTAAACTTGGAAAAGAACCAGAGGCTCGAAGCCGCTTCAATAAGCTCCTGAAATATGGCGAAAAGCAATTGTTCGTTCCCTTTAAGATGGACTATTTTGCCGTATCGCTTCCCGACTTACTCATCTTTGAAGAGGATCTGCAAAAACGCCATGAGCAGCATTGTCATTATCTGATGGCATTAGGACACCTTGGATTGGAAAATAAATCTAAGGCAAAAGCGGAATTCGAAAAAGTGCTCTTTGATGACCTATATCATATTGGCGCATTAGTCAATCAAAAATTACTGGATTGATCTCAAGCATTATCGAGATAAATCTTTCCTAAAAAGGATAAATAAAATGATAAGAATAGCAGGATTAATTTGTCTATTGATTTTGACCCTCTATGGATGCATGGAACCTGAAACCTATGAACAAGATCTTTCAGGTGACTGGGCATACAAGCTCGACACAGCAGATATCGGCATTCAGGGAAAATGGTACACTCTGGATTTCTCTGATACGATTACCCTGCCGGGAGCTCTGAGAGACTATGGAATCGGTGAAGAGCCTGGCCTTCAAACCCAGTGGACAGGAAGCATTTACGACAGCTCCTGGTATTTTAACCCTGCACTGGAAAAATATCGCCAGGAAGGTGAAGTAAAATTCCCTTTTTGGCTAACCCCTGATAAACATTATTTGGGAAATGCATGGTACCAAAAGGAAATTGAAATTCCTTCAGACTGGCTCGGCAAGGATGTGGTAATTTTCCTGGAACGTCCACACTGGCAAACCACTGTTTGGATAGATACCATAAATATCGGAGCTGATAATAGTTTATCCACTCCTCACCGGTTTGTAATTCCCGCAGAACAAGTCTCCCGGGGAAAACACCGCCTCACCATTAAAGTGGATAATGCCATTAGGGACATCGATCCCGGCATAAATTCTCATAGCATTTCCGACCACACACAGGGCAACTGGAATGGGATGGTCGGCGCAATAAAAATGTACCCTGAATCTAGAACCAGAATCGATCAGATAAAAATAACTCCCGATCTGGCAGACAAGTCCATTGAAGTGAATTTAAAACTTACATCCAAATTAGCAAAGGGCGAGTTGGACATTGAGATTAAAGGGAAAAATCACGACCACCAAATAGCCAAAATCACAAAAGATTGGGAAAAGGAAAAGGATGCAATGACCTTCACAATTTCCTTGGGAGAAGAATTCAGAACCTGGAGTGAATTTTCACCTGATTTGTATGAATTGACTCTTTCGTTGAAAGGTAATTCAGACATTCTGGACACCCAAAAGGAGCCATTTGGAATGCGGGAATTCACGGTGAACGATAAGCACTTTGAGATCAATGGAATTCCTGTCTTTCTCCGGGGTACAACTGAATGCTCAGTTTTTCCGCTGACAGGTTATCCTCCCACCGACGAAAAGGAATGGACCCGGATTTTTGACATTTGTAAATCCTTTGGTCTGAACCATATGCGTTTCCACTCCTATTGTCCGCCTGAAGCTGCTTTTTATGCTGCCGACGAAGCAGGTATATACCTGCAGGTAGAAGGCCCCAGTTGGGCCAAGTACTCAACCACCTTAGGCGATGGAAAACCTGTTGACGATTATTTGATGAGGGAAACAAAGCGGATTATTGACACCTATGGAAACCACCCTTCTTTTGTAATGATGGCCTACGGCAACGAACCTTCCGGAAATTATGTGCCCTATCTGGAAAACTGGGTGGATCATTTCAGGTTATACGACCCGCAGCGTGTATTTACAGGTGCATCTACCGGTAGAAGCTGGGCAATTATCGACAACAGTGACTTTATTGTTCGTTCACCGCCTAGAGGATTGGCCTGGAAAAACGAGCAACCCGGATCGGATTTCGATTATCGCAATAAGACCGAAAACCAGGAACGCCCTTACGTGACCTTTGAAATGGGGCAATGGTGTGTTTTTCCAAACTTTAATGAAATCGACAAATATACCGGTTCCCTTAAAGCAAAAAATTTCGAATTATTCCGTGAAGATCTGGCCGACCACCACATGGCCGACCTTGGAGATGATTTCCTGATGGCTTCCGGAAAGCTTCAGGCATCGTGTTATAAGCAGGAGATCGAGGCCACTCTGAGAACACCAAACCTGGCTGGTTTTCAGTTATTGAGCCTCAACGATTTTTCCGGACAAGGAACTGCCCTGGTTGGCGTACTGGACGCTTTTTGGGATGAAAAAGGATACATCACAGCTCCTGAGTTTAAATCCTTTTGCAACGAAGTCGTACCTCTTGTGCGCTTGGATAAATTTACCTTTGAAACCAATGATACCTTAAAAACTCAAGTTGAAATTGCCAATTTTAGCGGAAGTGTTTTGGAAAATTCTAAGGTCAGATGGCAGTTGATCCAGGACTCCACAACCGTTTTAAAAGAGGGACATTTCTCCCCTGTTTCCATTCCAGTTGGAAATGGCAACGCTGTTGGCACAATGGAAATCCCCCTGAATTTTGTAGATAAAGCAACTCCATTAACCCTGACTGTTTCCCTAGATGATTACGAAAACAGTTGGAAAATATGGATCTACCCGACTCCTGATCAAACACCAGAACCGGAAAATATTATCATAGCGGAAAGCCCGGATCCGGCAGTACTCCAGGCATTGAACGATGGAAAGTCGGTCCTGCTGCTTCCAGCCGGGAAAATTGAGAACGGGAAGGACGTGGTACAATATTACCAGCCTGTTTTCTGGAACACCTCCTGGTTCAGGATGCGCCCCCCTCACACCACGGGAATTTTTGTCCGGAACGAACACCCGGTATTTGAGGATTTTCCGACAGATTCTTATAGTGATCTGCAGTGGTGGGAGATCTCCAATCGCCAGCAGGTGATGAATCTTGAATATTTTCCGGAAGACTTCCGTCCGCAAATACAACCTATTGACACCTGGTTCATAAACCGGCGGCTTGCCATGTTGTTCGAAGCAAACGTTGGCAAAGGGAAATTGATGGTGTGCAGTATTGACCTTACGACTGAGTTGGAACAACGCCCTGTTGCCCGTCAGCTAAAGCACAGTATTTTACAATACATGGCCTCTGATCAGTTCTCCCCTGACAACAGTGTCGGTTATGACATTATTGAGGAGCTTTTTGAGAAGAAAGAGCGGGAAGGATGGAAATCATATGTAAAAAAGGACCCATAATTACCTTTCCATGAAAACTGTTATACAATAACATTGTGAAAATGAGCAAAAAAATAATATTCATTCTCTGTCTTTTTATCACTTATTCTTCCCAAGGTCAGACTACTTACAGGATAAATATTGACCAACCTGATAAAGAGATCATACGAGGGCATCTCGATCTTGGCGGCAGTAACCCTTCGGGAGAAGAGATCTCGGTCAATAACTTTTATATTGAAAAAGGCGGGAAACCCTTTTTCCCCATAGTCGGTGAATTTCATTATTCAAGATTTCCGGAAGCATACTGGGAGGAGGAAATTCTCAAAATGAAATCCGGAGGCATAAATGTGGTTGCATCCTATGTTTTCTGGAACCTTCATGAACGTCAGCAAGGTCAATACGACTGGACAGGTGATCTGAATCTGAGGAAGTTTATACAATTAATTCACAAACATAACCTGTACGCTATAGTCCGGATTGGGCCGTTTTGTCATGGCGAAATACGAAATGGAGGGATTCCGGACTGGTTATACGGGCAGCCATTCGAGGTTCGGAGTAATGATCCGGATTACCTGGCATACGTGGATACCTTTTATGGCCAGATTGCCGATCAGATCAAAGGGATGCTTTATAAAGATGGGGGCCCTGTAATTGGAATCCAGCTGGAAAATGAATACCAGCACGCACATTCGCCTTGGGAGTTTACCTATCCCGGCAGTAAGAAAGAAAAAACCGTTCCGGATAGAGAAGCAGCTTTGACTCATGAGCAAATAACGGTTACCGATGGGAAAAACCCCTGGTCGGAATACGGTAAAAGACATATGGCCACGCTCAAAGCAATGGCTAAAGATCATGGAATGGATGTTCCGCTCTATACGGCAACAGGTTGGGGCAATGCAACCATCGTTGAAAAAGGAAGTATTCCGGTTACTGCCGGTTACGTCTACCCTTTTTGGTCCAAACCACATCCATCGAATTTTTATCTGTTCAAGGACATTAAAAACAACCCGGATTACAGCCCTGTCAGCTACGACACAGAATTGTACCCTTCCATTCCAGCAGAAATAGGGCCGGGCATCCAGGTTAAATATTCACGCCGCCCTGTCGTTGATTTCAAAAGTGTCAACCCTTTGATGGTTCGGATCATTGGCAGCGGGTCGAACGGGATCGGATATTACATGTATCACGGAGGATCAACACCTCAATTCAACGGTAAATTCTACAACGAGGAATTCAACGGGCTGCCAAGGGTAAATTATGATTTTCAGGCGCCCATTGGCCAATACGGACAGGTGCGTTATCATTACAAACACCTTCGAATGCTCCATATGTTTCTGGAGGATTACGGCGAAATGCTGGCACCGATGAGCTCCTTTCTCCCGAAAACGAACGAAGGCATTACGCCTGAAGATACCGAGACCCTCCGATATGCAATTCGCTCAAACGGCAATTCGGGTTTCCTGTTCATGATCAATTTCCAGGATCATCTGGATATGAAGGATATTGAACAAGTAAGTGTTAAAGTCGAAACAGGAACTGAAACTATATCATTCCCTGCTCGTGGCTCCTTTAATGTTCCCAAAGGAACAAGTGCCATCTTCCCCTTCAATTTAGATCTCAAGGAGGTTATCATTAAATCCGCCACGGTACAACCACTGACGACACTACACAGAGAGGAGTCCGGATATTACATCTTTAGTACAGTTAAAGGAATCGAACCAGAGATTCATTTTTCAAAAAATACCAAAGTATCCAAGCTCCAAAACGCTTCTGTAAAACGGAATGGCAGTTTGAAAACGGTAAAGGCCATTAGCGCAGGTCCCTTTTCATTTTCAGCAAACGGTCAAAACTTTTTGGTTATTACCCAGGACATGGCCATGAACTCCGTAAAGATCAATGAAAAATTGTACATCTCCCCTGCCCTGGTTATGGAGAATAGCGGGAGTGTTCAACTGATTAGCAGATATACAGAAAACACTTTACACATCTTTCCAACCGAAAGAACAGATATACCGGAAATATCGACGAACATCAAAAAGGAAAAATCTATATTTGATGGTTTTGGATCCTACTCCATCACATTTGAAGTATTGGAACCGGCAGTTAAGTTTAACAAGGTAAGTTCAAGGAAATACCAATTGGAATGGAAGGTTGAAATGGAAAAAGTCAACGATGTCTTCCTGGAAGTTGATTATACCGGCGACCGTGGACTGGCATTTATTAACGGTAAACTTATTAACGACCACTTTTATCAGGGAAAAAAATGGGAAATTGGATTGAAGACTTTCTCTGCTGAATTGATAAACAATCCCATGATTTTGGTTTTCCATCCTATGTATCCGGACTACAATTACCTGGGGGATCTGGAAATAACACCCAATTTTGAAGGAGGAAGTTTATTAGAAGTTAAAGGGATTAAACTCATTACGGAGTATAAAATATCGTGGTAATTAAGGGCTAAATGCATGATTTTCACCCCAATGGCAAGGAATGAATACCCATGGCAAGGAGTGATAACCACCCAGGTATTAATCATTTTTACCTTGAGGGCACAAATAAGTTAATCCTACATACTTTTTTCGGAATTTACAGAAACAAAAATAAAAAATATTCGTAAGAGATAATATAGGTTTATTGTAATCCCTAAACATTTGTTGACTTCGTAGTTAACACCATTATTCGCCTCTCTTACGAAACAAATAAACACATACAAATCACCATATCCGGTTAAGGATATTTTTAAGGTTACAGTCCCCCTGTAAATTACATACATTCCAATCAACACATCCTCAGACCATATGGTCGAGGGTCCCAGAGGTTACTACATCAAAAAAAAACATGCGTGCGGAGAAATATGAGGTTTCTTCGCTACAGGCTTTTTTAAAGAATTATTTTTTATAGTGTATTATAGAATAGTTCGGGCATGAACTCGTCAGAGAAATCGTGTTTTAGACCATTGGTTTGAATTTATTGCAGCCAGGTGAAGTTACTCTGTTAATTTAATTCATCCCTAAACACATTTAGGCAATAAGATCAAGCCTTAATTCCTGAGAAGTTGCACGGACAATTGTTAACAAAACAATGTTTTTTATTATGAAAAGGACTTTACTAATTAGACACAACTACTTGATGCTCCTGGTTTTTCTGCTGGCGGGTATTCAAAATGTAGCAATCGGGCAAACATTTGTTCAAAACAGTGATGGTCTGGTTGTTATTAATGCGGAGAATTTTTCGCAAAACAATCCTGGTACCGGAATTAAATTAGGCGATGAATGGGAGTTCTCTGATGCCTTTAGTGGTTTTGAGGGAACAGGTTATATGCAATCCGTAATGGCCGCAGGAGATGGCAGTTTTTTCAATGCAGACAATTACAATGCAAAACTGACCTACAATGTGGAATTCATTAATACCGGACAGCACTACCTATGGGCCCATGTTTATTTCCCTGATGGAAGTGGTGATTCTTTCTTTTACGGAATAGATGGCTCCGCAAAGCAAAGAGTTGAAGGAACTCCTTACGGAACTTTCACCTGGAAAGAGGGTAATTTCACTTCCAGCTTCAGTGTTCCGTCGGTAGGTATGCACACTATCGACATCATGCAAAGGGAACCTGGTGCGGTTATTGACCACATCATCGTCACTTCAGATGCAAGTTTTGATCCTACAACGGATGATTCATGGAAAAACACTTATGATCAAAATAATGATGCTTTAGGCTTGGTAGTGATTGATGCAGAAAATAATTCTGATTACAGAAAAGGTACTGGAATTAAGGCAGGAGACAGATGGATGCACGGTTCCAGTCAGGCTGGTTACCTGGGAACAGGATATGTAGAATCAATTATGTTAGGTGGGGGTGACGGCAGTACTTCCAATGCAGAAAATTTTAATGCAAAAATTTCCTACGATGTCAATTTCGTCAAGACCGGAACGCATTATATTTGGGCCCATGTGTATTACCCAGGTGGATCCGGTGATTCTTTCTTTTATGGGTTGGATGGCGGAGTAAAGGATAGAGCAGATAATACCACACATGGATCTTTCTTTTGGGATAAAGGAAATTCTGGTTTTACTATTCCTTCCACAGGTCTTCACACCATCGACATTATGCAAAGAGAACCAGGCGTTCTTGTGGATCACATCATCGTAACCTCTGACGCTAGTTTCGACCCGACCACAGACAATTCATGGCTGCCTACAGATTCAGATGCCAGTCTGAGTGACTTGTCCGTAAATGGATATGATATTTCTCCTGCGTTTGACCCCGGGATAACCTCTTATTCAATAGTGACTGGTGAAAATCCGGGTATGTTGACAGTTTCAGCAACACCAACATCTGATGGTGCAACCTATGTTATTACCCAGAATGGAGATGTCATTACGGTAACAGTTACTGCTGATGACGGTGAAACTACGCTGACTTATACCATTTACCTTCAAACACTTTGTGTAATACAGGCAGAAGATTACATTTCAAGTACCGGTGGATATGCCGGAGAACAATGGACAGAAGCAACTAGCGTACCTGGGTTTTATGGCGGTTCTTATATGTTAGCCCCCAATTATTACTCTTATGCACCGTATCAAACTGCACAGGCCAATGCACCGGCACTCACTTACGAAGTTACTGTGGGGCAGGCTGGCACCTATTATCTATGGTCCTATATCAATTTCCCTAATGGCGACGGAGACTCTTTCTACTACGGAGTAAATGGAAGCATCCCCTCTGAAAGCCACAAATTGTCCTCCTACCCTAATTATGATTTTTGGTTGTGGGCGAAAGGACCTCAATCTGTACAACTTCAGGCAGGAACGAATACGGTGACTATTTATGCACGTGAAAAGGGCATGAGAGTTGACATGTTATTGCTTACCCCTCACAATGCCTTTGATCCTCGTGTAGATGGTGGTTGGGTTGATTGCGTGGCGCCAACAGTTGCATGTCCTGGCCCAATCGTTACAGGTAATGATGCTGGCCAATGTGGAGCAGCAGTTACATGGGAATTAGCAACCACGGATAGCAGTGAAGGTTTAACAGTAGTTTGTACGATCCCAGGTGACGCAGGAGGTTCTCCAAACGGTTGTGCGACAACCTCACTAAACCTGAGCATCACCTTTGACAATTTTCCGGAAGAGACATCCTGGAGGATTTTGGACATGAATGAAGCAGTTGTTCTTTCCGGTGGCACTTATGGAAATGAACCGGATGGATCGACTATCAATATACCGATCACTTTGCCTGATGGAAATTACCAGTTCATGATGATGGATGGTTTTGGTGATGGCATGTGTTGTACTTATGGAAACGGGTCTTATTCTTTAACCAGCAATGGCGAAGTTATTGCTTCAGGAGGATCGTTTGGAAGTAAGGACATCACTCCCTTCTGTGTTGAAGCGCCTGCCGCAGGAAATATGATTGAGGTTAATTCAGGGGATTTCTTCCCTGTAGGTACGACCACAGTTACCTGTACGGTAACTAATGCAGAAGGATTAATGGATGTTTGTTCTTTTGATGTTACCGTAAATGATACAGAAGCTCCGACATTATCAGGTTCATGCCCGGGTGGCGTTACGCTTTGCGGAGCTCAGACCGTAAACTGGACACCACCAACAGCAACTGATAATTGCGCGGTAGTATCCTCCACAAACAATTACAATCCCGGAGACTTCTTCGATGTAGGAACCCACATGGTGACATACACCTTCTACGATGCGGCGGGACTTTTTGTTTCCTGTAGTTTTATTATTCATATCAACCCACTTCCTGTAGTGGAAATTCCACAAAGTTATTTGCCGGAATGGTGTCAGGGAGTAAAGACGCTTTACGCAAAAGTGGCCAATATTGCCGAGCTTGCTGATCCGTTAAGCTTTGAGTGGAATACAGGAGAAACTACACAAGAAATCCTGGCAACCGCCAATGGAGCATATTCCGTTATTGTTACTGATGGAAACAACTGTTCAACCACCGCCATGACGGTAGTTGACGAAGATCTCGAAGAATTGCTTTCAGCGCATACCATTCTCGTTGATGATGAAATGGATATGGATTATTCCACTGTAATCAGTGGTGGTGTGGGCGTCCTGGATGCTGATGAGGTATCCATTCAGGATAACTCAGATATCACAACTTTCCTCGTTTCATCACAGGCCTTTGTAGATGGCAGTAGTTCCGTTGCTGATTATTATGAAATGGATTCACCGGTTTCATTACCTGATTTTATCAACAATCCATACTACGACAACAACAATCAGACGATCAATGGAACAGCAACCCTTTCCGGATCTAATTACGGTCACGTCAGTGTTATTGCAGGGTCTACCTTATATATCGATAATGCAGAAGTCTACATGAAGAGCCTTGACGTCGGTAAAACAAGTACGGTAATATTCAACCAGCCTGGAATTCTGGTGATCAAACAAAAAATGACCATTGGTTCCTTGTGTAATATTAATGTGGAAGGCCCTGGAGTAGTAGTTTATGTAGGGGGAGAGACAAGCATTGGACAAGGTTCTACGGTTGCCGTAAATATTTATGCAGGGGAACAAATGGACGTCAATGATTCCGGTTCATCCATGACGACCACCATGCTTGGAATGTTCATCACGGATGAATTGAATTCCGGTGATAATGTAGTCTGGGGATGGAACCTTACTTGCGGTGGCGTTGAAACAGGCGGTGGTGACGATTGTGTTTCTATCGGTACAGCCAGCGGACAACTTCCTGCCGTATTAAAAGGTGTGGACGGTTTCTGCTCAACAGTCCCTGCACCTGTTACGACCTGTGACTGTCCTCCGGGATATGTCGTGGTTGGTTATGAAGGATTGACAGGCAACTCTTATGGCGGCGCGGTGATCAGCCAGTTTAGCCTGAGATGTAAACAACTTAATTCCAACGGAACATTAGGAAATACCGTTATGGTTACCTGCTCAAATGGTTCTTTAACCTCCGGATCACCATCTGGTCCTCTCGATGCAGGTTCTAATGAGGTGATGGTTGGAGCGCAGGTCCGTACAGGTTGTGCACTTGACTGGATTCAGGGATATTCAAAACCGTTATCTCAGGTAATTGCGGGAAGTCCTAATGCTTCTAGTTCACCGATGCCGGTATTGGGTAATACAGCTGCAAACCCTCAACCTACACAATATGTGCCAGCCGGTCATGTAATTGTAGGTATGGAGACTTATGAAGAAACCAATCCACCTTCCGGATTTAATGTATTAGGCGTAGCAGCAGGAGTTGCCTGGAGATATGCTCCAATCAGTGAGTGTATCATGCCTAACATGGCAGCCTCTATTGGGCAGGAAGATGCGATTGATGTTTCATCCAACCGAATAGATGACCTGGTTGTATTCCCTAATCCTTCTTCAGGTGAGTTAGGTGTTAATGTCGAAAACTTTATCGGTTCTTCCGTGAAAGTTGTCATTACCAATGTAATGGGACAGCAGGTGTGGTTCCGGGAAATTGATCAGTTGGAAACAGCAAGACTGACTATTGACCTGACCGCCGACCGCTATCCGTCAGGTATGTACCTGATGACCTTTGTTGCGGATGACGAACAAGTCACCAAACAAATCATTTTGAGTAAATAAGGATTACACGAAATTTTATAATTCGCTAATAAAACAAGAAACGCCCCGGTCAAAAGCCGGGGTGTTTTTTTTGGAAGAAGCGGAAATAATAAAATCTGACAGGACGAGCACTGGCTTTTGCAAAATATGACAGAGATTGGCAGGGACGGATAAATCCAATTAATAAATTCCTGCCTAACTTGGTGTTAGGTATCAAATAAATAATAACGATGATGAAAATTTTACTTAAAACTAATCTGCTGCTGGCATCAGCAATGATCTTATTCTTTTCAAATATAAATGCTCAGGGGTACGTTTTCACCGAACCTATGGACGGAATCACAGTTATGGAAGCAGAGCATTACTACGGTCTTATTGAAGGATCTGAAGGAACTGGCAACCAGGGATATTTCAACTTCTCAGGAGGGAATTGGGCTCCTGAAACGGTTACCCCAGGCTACACTGGCACCGAATATATGAAAGCACCGAACTTCCCCAGCGGTATCGGTAATGATAACGATGATATTTTAGCATTTTCTCCTGCAATTGTATTCAGAATCAATTTCACACAAACAGGAAACCACTTTTGGTATGCGCGTTGTACCTATGATGATGGAAGCAGCGATTCTTACCATATCGGTATGGGGGATAGTATTTTATTTCGAAAAATGAACCCATGGACACAAATTGCTGAAAACTATGGGACGTGGGGATGGAATTTCAATACGGCCAGTGGTACTCCTGCCATATTTAATGTTCCGACGGTTGGAGAACACGAACTTGTGGTTTACATGAGGGAACCAAACTTCAAGCTTGACAAAATTGTCATAGTAACAAGCCCTGCAGATGCCCCCTCAGGTCTGAATACTACCGGCCCTGCCGAGACACCCTCGATTTTGCCTGTAGAATTGACAAGCTTTGAGGTTCAAAAAAGTAATGATGGGGTTATTGTTGACTGGAACACAAAAAATGAAATCAACTCCATGGGATACTCCTTAATGCATTCGGAAGATGGAGTTAACTGGAAGGAATTTGCCTTTGTTGAATCACAATCATTGGAAGCCCTTTCTGACACCTATTATTATCAATACACTCATGACAATTATGTTCATGGTAATAATTATTATCGTTTGATCCAGCAGGATTTTGATGGCAAACAAATGAAATCTCAAATCAGGCAAATTCATATTGATTCTGGTAGAGAAATTCAAGGTTTATTAGTATATCCAACAATGACTGAAAATATATTGAATGTAAGCTTGGGTAATGAAAATCTAAATTATGACTACAGCATTTACAATCAACTGGGGCAAAAAAAGCTACAGGGTACTTTAAATGGAACAAGTAGACATAAAATTGAGCTGTACAATTTACCTTCGGGTTCCTATTTCATCAACTTTATCAATGATAACAACGAACATTTTTCATACCCGTTTATAAAAAATTAACTTCCCTCACTCACTCCTGAATTAAGGGTGTAACATCAAGCATGCCTTGGGTTACGCCCTTAATTTTTATTAAACGAAAATCCTCACGCATAAAATTTTCTCTTTTCGCAGGATCAATTATCACCTAAATATAACTCATGAATTTTAAAGCTAAAAAGAACACTTTTCGTGTCCTCATCTATGTATTGATGTTCATGATGCCTGCGGTTCAGGCCTACTCGCAGGAACGAACAATGGAGAAATTAAACCGCGGACTAGTCGCAATAAAAAGTGAAAATGGCGTTTTTCTAAGCTGGAGAAAATTCAAACTCGATCCCACAGGTACTACATTTAATGTTTATAGAAATGACAGTCTGGTCAATGCCTTTCCTATTGCAGTGGTTTCCAATTATTTGGATCAAGCCGGTACCCCTGAAAGTTATTACCATATTGAGGCACTTTTCGACAGGGAAGTCATAGAAATATCAGAAACCGTAGTAGTATGGGAAAATGGATATTTTGACATTCCACTCCAAACACCGGCAGGATACAAGCCCAATGACGCATCAGTGGCCGATCTGGATGGAGACGGTGACCTGGAGATAGTTGTTAAGATGCAAGGTACGACAAAAGATAACGCCCAATCAGGTTTTACCGATCCTGTATACTTGCATGCCTACGAAATGGATGGTACTCATTTATGGAGTATAGATTTAGGTATCAACATCAGGGCAGGTGCTCATTATACGCAATTCATGGTATATGATTTAAATGGTGATGGCTATGCTGAATTAGCCTGCAAAACGGCACCGGGGACCAAAGACGGCACTGGAAATTTCCTTAGTGACGGTTTGGCCGCAAGTGATGATGATTCGGCTGATTACAGAAATTCCAACGGTTACATTTTGGATGGGCCTGAGTATTTGACCTTATTTAATGGACAAACCGGAGCAGAAATATCTACAGTCGAGTACGTCCCAGTTCGTGGAAATGTGGCTGATTGGGGAGATTCCTATGGTAACAGGGTAGATCGTTTTTTAGCATGTGTGGCCTATTTCGGTTCGACACCCAGCCTGGTAATGGCCCGCGGATACTATACCCGTACAGTTTTAGCTGCATGGGATTATTCCGGAGGAGAATTGGTTCAGCGATGGGTGTTTGATACAGATGATGAAGGCGTTGGCGCAGATGGCAATCCTTACAGCTTGTATGAAGGGCAGGGAGCTCACAGCCTGTCTGTTGGGGATGTTGATAATGATGGATATGATGAAATTGTTTATGGAGCAATGACTGTGGATCACGATGGTACGGGACTTTACACGACAGGAAATAACCACGGTGATGCAACCCACCTGGGTGATTTTCTACCTGAGCGGCCGGGGCTAGAGTTTTTTATGCCCAGTGAATCTGCTTTTTCCACCAATCAGGTTACCGGCGAACCCATCCCGGGTATTTACCTGACAGATGCTTCTAACGGAGAAATAATTTGGCAAAAAGATGTAAACGGTCCTGCTGACGTCGGACGGGCGATGACGGCAGATGTTTCTGCAGAACACCCCGGGTATGAATTTTGGGCTGCCAACCCATTATACAATTTGTACGACCAGGATGGAAATATCATCAATTTTACCGTCGAAGGGCCTTCCATCAACTTCGGTTCCTGGTGGGATGGTGATTTGCAAAGAGAAGTTTTAAGTGGTAATGCCATTAAAAAATGGACGCCTGAAATGAAAGTATCCCTCCTCGAACCGGAAGAATGCGAATCGAACAATGGGACAAAAGCCACTCCTGCCTTAAGCGGAGATATATTAGGCGACTGGAGAGAAGAAGTGATTTGGAGAACATCTGACAATCAGAATCTTCGAGTTTTTTCAACAACCTGTGCAACTCAATATGGGTTAAATACACTTCTGGAAGACCCTCAATACCGCCTGGCCTTGGTTTGGCAAAATGTAGGTTACAATCAACCGCCACACCCAGGTTTCTATCTTGGCGGTGGCATGCCTGGACAGGTTGAGCCTTTTGTTTATACCGAACCGGGAGATGGTATCACTGTTATGGAAGCTGAAGTCTATTACGATCTTTTACCCAGAAGTGGTGCCTGTTGGTTTGAAAACAATACTTTTCCCGGGGCTTCAAATAATGCCTATATGCAATCTCCGGATATAAACAGTTTTACCGGGACTAATGATTATATTTTAAATAACTCCCCCGGCGTCAGATACAGGATCAATTTCACACAAACAGGAAACCACTACTGGTATGCGCTCGTTTCCTATCCTGATGAATACAGTGACTCCTACCACTTAGGATTGAACGGAAACATTTTATTGCAGCATATGACTCCATATGGAGATGTGGAAGCCAACACCTGGGGTTGGAGTGATCATAATTCCGGTAATAATATGGCTGTTTTTGATGTTCCGGCAGTTGGACAATACGACCTTGTAGTTTACATGAGAGAACCAAATTTCAGGATTGACAAAATTATTGTTGTTTCAGACCCTTCAAATAGCCCGCTACCTATAGAATTGATAACCTTCGATGTAACTCAAGCGGACGATGATGTGGTTATTAACTGGAGTACTAAAAATGAGATCAATTGTAAAGGATATGCCCTGATGCATTCAGCTGATGGCATTAACTGGAAAGAAATAACCTATGTTCAACCCCAATCATCATTGGTGGATATTTCCGATACTTATTATTATCAATTTATTCACGAAAACTATGTTCCCGGGGATAATTACTACCAATTAATACAACATGATCTGGACGGGCAACATATGAGATCCCTGATCAGGCAAATTCATATGGAAAATAACATAACTCCAAGTGATTTGTTGATCTATCCTACAGTGACAGAAAAAATTCTGAATGTCAAAATTCCTGAACCGGAATTCAGTTACGAATATGCCATTTTCAATCAATTAGGACAGAAAAAATTACAGGGTAATTTAAGTGGAGCAGGTATCCATAAAATTGATCTGGAGGATCTACCAGCCGGATCCTATTTCATCAACTTTTTCACTGGCAATAACGAACACCTTTCTTATACATTTATAAAAAATACACCTTGATTATCAAAGGCTTAAGACCTCTATTTAGAATAAAGTTGTATATTTTAACTCGATTTCAATGATTTGCAGGATATGACAGGGATTGGCAGTCTCGGATAATTAGAACAGGTAACAAAGGAGTACCTTTAGCATCAATGACAAGGTCGGCACAAATAAACAAAGTTGACTATTTCAAATAAAGACCGCCGAAATCGTTAATCCCTGAAACCATAATTAAATCAATGTAAAATACGCTGATATGAGACAATCGCTTTACAAAAGTATGTTTTTTATTCCTTTACTGCTTTTAGCATTTACACTGAATGCTCAAGAAAAGACAGTTACAGGAACTGTAAAAGATGAGAGTGGCCTTACCCTGCCTGGTGTAAATATCCTGATTAAAGATACCAGCAAAGGCACTCAAACTGATTTCGATGGTAACTTTTCCTTAAATGTCACGGTTGGAGATATAATGGTTTTCTCCTATTTAGGATATGAAAATATCGAAGTTACTGTTGACACGAGATCAAAATATGATGTCGTGATGGGAGAAAACACAACCATACTTGATGAAATTGTTGTGGTTGGTTATCAAACTCAGAAAAAATCGGATGTCACCGGAGCACTTACGAGTGTTAAGTCGGAAGAACTCAATTCACAGCCGGTCAATAACGCTTTCGAAGCCCTGCAGGGAAAAGCGGCAGGTGTGGATATTTCCACAAGTGAGCGTCCCGGTACAATTGGCTCCATACGAATCAGAGGTAACCGCTCTCTGACAGCCAGCAACTCTCCTTTATTTGTAGTGGATGGGATTCCGTTATTATCAGAATCCGCCATTGAAACAATTAATCCGAGAGACATTGAATCCATCAATATTTTGAAAGATGCTTCAGCAACGGCTATTTATGGTTCCAGAGGTGCAAATGGTGTAGTTATCGTGACTACAAAACAAGGTAAAAGCGGAAAGTTTACCCTTAATTATTCTGGGACCGTTACCAGTAAGAATATCGTTGATTTGTCGCCATCCATGAGCGCTGCTGATTTCATAACCTTTAAACGCTGGGCCGCCTATAATCTGGACCCTGATACCTACCCCCATCCTGATGCTCCTACAATGGAAAACGATCTGTTCCTTTTTGACACCCCTGTGGATGGACAGACCACAAGAGATAATGTGATGCAAGGCTGGGAAAGTGGCACATGGGATGCCTCAAAAGTGACCAATACAGACTGGACCGATTTTGTAACCAGAACCGGAATTTCCACAGAACATACACTTAGCGCAAGCGGAGGTACTGATAAAATGAGAGCTTATGGTTCATTTGGTTACCTTAATAATACGGGTACCCAAAGAGGTCAGTTCTATGAAAGGTTTACAACCAAATTAAGTATCAATGTCGACCCGGTCAGATGGTTTAAAATGGATGGTACCATGAATGTGTCCTGGAGCGAACAGGATTATGGGTTCTCGACACTAGGAGGACGCAGTGGTTCTGTTCCCGATGCCATTTACGGCGCAGCGAAGGGTATATATAATATGGCTGTTCCTTATGATGAAGACGGAAATCCTATCATTAATCCTGGTGGTGAAGGTACCATTTATACTATCATTGATGAATGGAACAGAAGTACACAAATATCGGAAACGATGCGTGCATTAGCCAGTTTATCGGCTACAATGAATTTTGGTGAAATGTGGGCACCCTTAAAGGGATTGAGTTATAAATTCAGGTTTGGCCCTGATTTTCGCTACTGGAGAGAAGGGGTTTATATTGATGGCACCTCTGCACATAAAATCAATTCGGATGGATCCGAAGGCTCAAATTATGCAAGACGTAACGACCGAAGGGATTTTTCCTGGACCCTGGATAATATGATTTATTACAACAGGAACTTTGGAGGTCGCCACGATGTTGGTTTGACATTATTACAAACTGCTTCCAGTTGGAATATTGAAAGCTCCGGAATTTCTGCCAATAATATCCCATTGGAATCTATGTTATGGAATAGCTTTGGAGCCCTGGACTTGTCTGATGAAGCCAATAGCGTTTATATTTACTCCGGGTTGAACGAAAGGCAATTGAGCTCCTACATGGTCCGCTTTAATTATGGATTAAACAATAAATATCTTTTGACGGTTTCCGGTCGATGGGATGGTGCTTCTCAGTTAGCAGAAGGACACAAATGGGATTTCTTCCCATCTGCTGCATTAGCATGGAAAATCAAGAATGAAGAATTCCTGACCAATTCAGACAAAATTACCGATTTAAAACTACGTATTGGTTTCGGTACCACCGGTAATTCAGCGGTAGCTCCTTATTCCACTATTGGTGATATCACCTCTATTTTCTTACCATTTAACGGACTACCCAATCAGGTTGGATACACCACAAACGAGCCTTTTTATTCAAAAGATCAGCTTTCTATGGCTAATCCTTCATTGGGCTGGGAAAAAACAACCCAATACAATATAGGAATCGATTTTGGATTAATCAGAAACAGAATCATTGGTAGTTTGGACGTTTATAAATCCAACACTCGCGATCTGTTGATGTCTGTAGATATCCCTACATTGACCGGCTTCCCTAATACGATAGGTAATATTGGTAAAACCTCCAACCGGGGGGTAGAACTCAGCCTGACGGCTATTCCGGTAGAATTGGAGAATAGCTTCTTCTGGGATATAACCTTTAACGGAGCCTGGCAAAAGGATGAAATCGAAGAATTAGCATACGGGAAAAATGATATGATTGACAACGGATGGTTTATCGGTCAACCTATCGGTGTAATTTACAGCTACGACAATGAAGGTATTTGGCAGGATACTCCGGAAGATCTGGCTGAAATGGCTATCTGGAATGAAAACGGCTATGAATTTACTCCGGGTAATGTCAGACCTAAAGATACCAACGGAGATTATATCATGGATGAAGAAGATCGTGTTATTTTAGGAAATACATCAGCGCGATGGACTTTAGGTATGACTAATACATTTGGTTTCAAAGGCCTGGAATTGAGCATCTTTATGTACTCCAGATTAGGATATCACTACCGATTGAGTGGACAGGCATTGACTGGTACAGCTAATCAGCGTGAAGTGGATTACTGGACTCCGGACAATCCTGATGCAGAATACCAAAAGCCTATACTCGCACCAGCTATTTCCGGTTCAGCAGATCCTTTTGCGGGATTGCTGGGGGTTAAAAAGGCCGGTTTTGTTAAAATCAGGAATATCAACCTGGGATATAATTTCCCAACGGCTTTTTGTGAAAAATACAATTTTAACAATCTTAAGATTTATTTCCAGGCCATAAATCCTGGCAGCATTTATTCAACTTTGGATTGGTTTGATTTTGATGCAAGAAGAACGATTTTCAACAGAAGTTTCTCTGTTGGTTTTGATATTGGGATTTAAAAAAAATATCCGCCAAATACTAAAAAAATAATAAAATGAAAAAGCATAACATAATAAATATGGGCAAATTGTTTCTCGTGCTCATAACGTTAGTAATTTCTTCCTGCTCCAAAGATTTTTTGGACGAGGAGTTGACAACAGCGTACTCTACACAATATTTCGAAACACCCGAAGGTATTGAACAGTTAGCTATTTCCCTGTACGGAAATATTCGTTGGCACTTTGGGTATGAATGGGCATATGGTATGACTTTGTACGGCATTGATGAGTTCACCAATGCCAATGACCTGACCAACGAAATATGGAATACCTATGATAACCGATTTGGTCCGAGTGGTTGTATTGGTTGTGTCAATGGTAATGTTACCAAACCGGAATACCTTTGGGATCAATTGTATTATGGTATTGCCTCCTCAAACACCATTATTGCCAATGCGGATAAAATAGAAGATGAAGTAGTCAGAAGGCGGGCTTTGGCACATGCCTATTTTTTGAGAGGATATAATTATTACAGACTCACAGCTCAATATGGTGGTGTGGTACTTCAGCTTAAACCGGCGGAAGGTGTAGTAAGAAATTTCACCAGGGCTACAGAAGAAGAATGCTGGGAACAAATAATATCTGATTTCAGAAATGCCTATGAAAATTTTGATGGAGAGGATTTCATCTATGGCAAAGGTATTACATGGACAAAAGCCACTGCCGCACATTTTCTCGCCAAGGCACTTTTATTCCGGTCCTCCGAGCGAAACAACGACTGGAATTCCTCTTACATTGATGCAGATCTGGCGGAAGCGATTGATGCTTGTACCTATGCGATTGATGCACGTGCCCTGGCTAATGAATATCGGGATCTTTATGCCAACTGGACTGGTGTAGATTGCGCAATTGAAGAATTGGATGAGATTCTCATGGCCTCCGGTAACAATGCGGACGAATCAACTCAAGGTCGTTTTCATAATCGTACCTATAACTATTTCAACCCGCAGTTTTCATGGTTCTCAGGAGGTTGGGTGAAAAGAGGAATTTGGATTGGTGGAATGGACTTCCAGCGTTGCCGTCCTACAGAATATACTTACGCTGTTTTCGATCACGTCAATGATTCAAGGATGTGGAAAACATTCAAAACCGTATATGGAATTAATAACATGGTCGATGCCAGCTTAGGGCTTGAATTTGGTGATCCGGCCGTAGTCATGATCCTGAATTCCAAAGATGACGATACCTATGACGATTATACCTTTGGAGCAGCAGTGCAAAATCCTGATTGGCAGGATGATGCCGGTCGTCTTGCGGAGTGGAAAGCAGGGGAACAACAAACGCCAACATCAGGTTCATTAACTGATACCGTTGGCCAATTTGTACCTAATTCTCTTGTGCTCTATCAAAATGGAGAATATGTTGCTCCAAATTTTAAGTCGACGCCTATTTGCAACTTCTTTGCGGGTATAAACAAAACCGAGGATGGATCGCGTTTTGCGGAAAAAGGAGATGCCCACCGCGATGTAACAATGGCCCGTATAGCAGAGACTTATCTTTTAAGAGCTGAATGTTATGTAAGACAAGGGAACTATGGAATGGCCATGGCCGACATTAATGTGATCAGAGCAAGAGCGGAATGGAAGGAAGGAGAAAATCGTTCCTATTACATCGATGGTTCCGTAGCCTTTGAGAATAACCCATTGAATGAGGGAAGTGCAGCATTGAGATATGGCTATTCTCACCTGTACATGAATACCTATTATCTGTCAAATCCGAACATGGAAGTAACCACAGCTGCGTCTGATTTAACTTTAAGTTCCTTTCCTGACAACCTGCCGCCGGAAGATGAAGCTATCCTGGAACAGGTGGGTGCCACCACTCCATATGAACGTGCATTACATTTTATTCTCAATGAAAGAACACGTGAATTGCTGGGAGAATGGCAGCGTTGGGAGACCCTTTCCAGAACAGGAACCCTGATCGATCGTGCCAGAGCCTTTAACCCGGAAGCATTGTATATTACAGAAGGTAAACATGAACTCCGTCCAATTCCTCAAGATTTTATTGACGGACTATTGAATGAAGACGGCACTAACTTGAATGAAGCACAAAAACAAGCCTGGCAAAACCCAGGATATTAATATTATTATTAACTTTTAAAATTGTATCAATGATGAAATTTTTACTTAAAGCAAATTTCCTGCTTGCAATGGCAATGATATTTTGCTATTCTACTGCAACTGCACAAGGCTACGTTTTTACTGAACCTGATAATGGCGTTACAGTTATAGAAGCAGAACACTACTATGACCTTATTGAAGGATCCGCAGGAACCGGAAATGGCGGAGATTACGACTTCAGTGGTGGCCTTTGGTCTTTCACCTCTGATAATCCTAACTATACCGGTGATGGATATATGGCAGCACCGAGTTTTGATGGTGGTATTGGTGGAGATGATGAGGATATTTTGAACTTTTCTCCCGGAATCAGATTTAAAGTTAATTTCACTAAAGCTGAACACCACTATTGGTATGCACGTGTTACTTACGATGATGGATCAAGTGATTCTTACCACCTCGGTATGGGAGATACCATTTTATTCAGAAAAATGAACCCATGGACACAAGTTTCTGAAAATTATGGCCAATGGGGATGGAATTATAATACTGCTTCAGGTGCAGAAGCTATTTTTAATGTTCCGGAAGCAGGAGAACACGACCTTGTTGTTTATATGAGAGAGCCTAATTTCAAACTGGATAAGATCGTTATTTTGACAGAGGAAAATATATTGGATGCTCCGGCAGGTCTGGATACTCCAGGTCCGGATGAGACAGCCTTTACAGGGGTTAATGACACTTATTTAAGCAGGTCATTGCGCGTTTTCCCGAATCCGGCTGAAAATTTCACCTTCATAAGATTCGAGATGGAGGAACGTGGGCATGTTAATGCCAGCATTTTCAACTTGTCCGGTCAATTGGTGACAACGCTGATGGATCAGGAGGTTAACTCTGGTGAGCAAGCACTTTCCTGGGAAATTGATCGTTCCAAAGTCAGTGCAGGAGTTTATTACCTGAGAATTGCACAGGCAGAAGGCACAGCAGTACGCAAGATCATAGTACACTAGTAATTTATTTCCGTGTTTTGGGAATTTGATTGACCAAAACATTTGTTAAGAGCCTGTTGGGAGAAAGGACCTGGTAAAGGCCATTAATAAAATTCCCAACAGGCTCAATTTCAGATCGTCATAACGTTCTATTAGAATTTTTTCCTTGAAATTTTTCATTCACCATTTTACTAGGACCTTCCCCTACCCTTTCAAAAGAATTATTTTCTATTTACCTTGGATCATTATTTACAAAATTCACAACTGATGAATACGCTTACAATTAAAAAACTATTAAAGGTTTCCACATTTTCTTTGTTGCTGGTAATGATGGGTTTACAAGCCTTCTCGCAACAACGAATTATGGAGAAACTTAATCGCGGGCTTGTCGCTGTTGAAAGTGATGAGGGCGTATTCCTCAGTTGGAGAAAATTTGCTGTTGATCCCGAAAACATAACTTTCAACCTCTACAGAAATGACATTCTTGTCAATCCTTCTCCTATCATTGGGGTTTCGAATTATTTAGATGAAGCAGGCACCAAAGAAAATTTCTATTATGTTGAAGTCCTTTTAAATGACGAAGTTATAGAAACCTCGGAACCAGCAGTAGTTTGGAAAAACGGTTATAAAGATATTCCCCTCCAGACTCCCGAAGGATATTCACCGAACGACGCATCTGTTGCCGATGTGGATGGAGATGGCGAACTGGAGATAATCGTAAAAATGCAAGGAACCACAAAAGATAACTCTCAGTCAGGGTATACTGATCCGGTATTTTTACATGCCTACGAAATGAATGGAACGCTGTTATGGAGTATTGATTTAGGGATCAATATACGGGCAGGAGCTCACTACACCCAATTTATGGTCTATGATCTGAATGGTGATGGACTGGCAGAACTTGCCTGCAAAACAGCCCCGGGTACCAAGGACGGAACAGGAAATTATTTAAGTGATGGCCCTGCTGCCGGGGATGATGATTCAGCGGATTACAGAAATGGCAGTGGTTATATTTTGTCAGGTCCTGAATATTTGACCTTATTTGACGGAAAAACAGGAGCAGAGATCTCTACTGTTTATTACAACCCACCTCGACATCCGGAAACGGAAAACCCCACCAGTGGTCAAATCGATGCTATCTGGGGAGATGGTTACGGTAACCGGGTGGATCGCTTTTTAGCTTGTGTCGCCTATTTTGACGACATTCCAAGTTTGGTAATGGCCCGGGGATATTACACCCGGACAGTCCTGGCAGCCTGGGACTATGTTGATGGAGAACTGGTACCACGCTGGGTATTCGATACCAGCGATGATTTAACGGGGACTGACGGGAATCCTTACGATTTATATACCGGACAAGGAGCACATAGTCTTTCTGTGGGTGATGTAGATGGCGATGGTAAAGATGAAATTATGTATGGAGCGATGTGTGTGGACGATGACGGAACCGGCCTTTACACTACGGGTAATAACCACGGTGATGCTACCCACTTAAGTGATTTCTTACCTGACCGCCCGGGTTTGGAATTTTTCATGCCCAGTGAAACAGCTTTTTCAATCAATCTGGTTACAGGAAACATAATCCCCGGAATATATGTAACAGACGCCTCTACCGGAGAGGTTATCTGGAAAAGGGATGTCACCTCAGCTCAGGATGTTGGCCGGGCGATGGCTGCCAATGTATCCTCGGAAGACTTCGGAAGTGAATTTTGGGGTGCCGGTGAGCTTTACAATTTATACGACCAGTATGGGCAGGAGATTGATTTCACTGTTGAAGGGCCTTCTGTCAACTTCGGCACCTGGTGGGATGGTGACCTGTTAAGAGAACTTACCAATGGTAATGCAGTAAAAAAATGGACACCGGAAATAAAAGTGTCTCTTTTAGAACCGGAAGAATGTGAATCTAACAACAGCACAAAAGCTACCCCTGCTCTGGGCGGAGATATTATTGGAGATTGGCGAGAAGAAGTTATCTGGAGGACAGCAGACAATCAAAACCTGCGTATCTTCTCAACCGACTACCCTACCGAATATGGGTTTTACACCCTTCTTCAGGATCCTCAATACCGACTGGCATTGACTTGGCAAAATGTGGGATATAACCAACCTCCACACACAAGTTTTTATATCGGCGAAGATATGGAAGAACCTGCACAACCTGACATCGCAGTTGTTGAACCTGATATTCCTCCTTTCATTCAAATCACCAGCCCGTCAGTTGATTATCTGGTTGAATTGGGGGATTCACTTTATGTGACCCTTAATGTTGTTGGTTTGAGTGATACAACTACCATTTATCTTGTCAGCGAAGACGATGTACTAGGCTCCGTTAATGGTCAGCCATATATAATAAATCTGAATACACTATCCAGTGGAGACTATACCCTTGTAGCCTGGGCATATGATGCGGACATGAATGTTGTAGAATCTCTACCGGTACCCATTTCTGTAGATCAGGGTATTCCTCATATCACGCTTACTTCTCCGGAAGACGGATCGATTTACAGCATTGATGAAAATATTCTGTTGAGTGCTGATGCATACGATTCGGATGGCAATGTTGATCACGTAACTTTTTATTTTAATGATGATGAAGTCGCAACACTCTCCGAGGCTCCTTATACCATCGAAGTTGGGAATCCGGGGTATGGTTTATTCGAGGTTACCGCAGTAGCCACAGACAATGATGGGCAAACTGAAACTTCGGAACTCCGAACAATAGTCATTGGGGAATCATCAATCATTCAGGAATCTGAAACAGGATTTTGTGGATTTCTGACAATTGGATATATCGAAAGCAACCATGAAGGATATACGGGGGAAGGTTTTGCCAATACAGCCAATTCATCTGGTGCAGGTATCTCCTGGGCAATAAATATTGAGGAAGAAGGAGAATATTCATTCTATTGGCGATATGCTACAGAAACTCAACGCCCGGGTAAATTATCAATTAATGGCACCCAAATTGGCTCAACCCTGGACTTTCCAAGTACAGAAGAAAGCTGGAGCACCTGGTTTTTACAGGGATCTGATGTAGTGACATTGACTCCCGGTTATTATGAAGTTGAACTTTCAGCAACATCAGGCGGTGGTTTAGGAAATATTGACTACATGCAAATATTGTCCTTCAATGATCTTCCGGCCGCTCCACTTGATTGTGACACATTATACTCTTCCATCAATACTGTTTATGGTTCGCCGGAAGATTTAAGTGTTTATCCGGCACCCGCTTCTGAATTAGTGAATATCAAAATGCTTGACTTCAATACCAATATTCAGCGAGTCAGTTTATTCGATCTTACAGGAAAAGCAACGATGGTTAAAGCATGCTCAGAAAATGAAATTCAATTGGACGTTAGCCGCTTAAAGCGTGGAGTTTATATGGCAAAAGTTGAATGCAGTTCAGGAAAAGTTTATATGAAGAGAATTGTAGTTATTTAGCGTAGGTTGTAGTTTCCAGCTATGCTCCGACTACGAAATCTGGTTGATATTTTAAAGGTGGTTTCCTGAGTAAACCTTCAAAAATTGCAAACAATAAAGATTGATAATGAGCAGTAAAATTCTTTGGGGTATAATTTTGACCTTACTGATCTCCTCCTGCTCAAAAGAGGAGAAAAGTGAACTGGTTCAAAGGCTTGAGGAGATTTTTTATGATGAATCCTTTGCCCGGGTTCCGGAGGCCATTTTTGATGTAGCCGACTATGGTGCTGTTGCTGACGTATTAGAACCTCAGACCGAAGCAATTCAGGAAGCTATTGATGCCGCGGAAAAAGCTGGCGGTGGAAAAGTTATTTTTCCGGAAGGACTCTACCGGTCCGGAGCTCTTTTTGTAAAATCCAATGTTGAACTACACCTGGGAGAAGGCGTGACCATCCAGGCAATTCAGGACAACAGTCACTACCCGCGTTTGTGGACCAGAATCGCAGGAATTGAAATGGAATGGCCTGCTGCAGTTATTAATGTCTATGAAGAGAGTCATGTGCGAATTACAGGTAAAGGTGTAGTTGATGGAAACGGGAAATACTGGTGGGATAAATTCTGGGGTGATCCAAAATATACCGGTGGCATGTGGGGCGAATATAAGGAAAAAGGGATCCGGTGGGCTGTAGATTATGATTGTGAACGAGTACGTCCGGTAGTAATCTGGAAGTCCGAAGATGTTTTACTAAAAGATTTTACCGTAAAACGTGCCGGGTTCTGGACCGTCTCACTTACCTACAGTAGCAGAGTACATGTTGACGGGATCGTCATTCGCAATAATATCGGAGGTCACGGGCCTAGCTCAGATGGAGTTAATACGGACTCTTCCAAAGACATTTTGGTAGAGAATTGTGACATTGACTGCAACGACGACAACCTGTGCATCAAGGCCGGTAAGGATGCTGATGGCCTGCGCGTTAACCGACCTGCCGAAAATATTGTCTATCGCAATTGTATTACCAGGTCAGGTCATGGTTTAATCACTCTGGGTAGTGAAACTTCAGGAGGTATGAGGAATATTGAAGTCTACAACCTGAAGGCCATGGGCACTAATACCGGGGTTCGCTTCAAATCTGCAAAAGTTCGGGGCGGATTGATTGAGAACATTTTTTTCCATGATATCGAAATGCAGGATGTAGCCTCTCCTTTCCATTTTGAACTAAATTGGTACCCCGAATACAGTTATTGCACCATTCCTGAAACAATACCTGAAGAAGAAATAAAAGACAGGTGGAGGGTATTAAGCCAGCGTGTTGAGCCGCCTGAAAAAGGTATTCCTGAATTCAGGGATATTACACTCAGTAATATCCTGGTAAAAAACGCGAAACAGGCTTTTTATGCTAATGCTTATCCTGAAAAAGCGATCCACGATTTTCATTGGAAAGATATTTCTATTGAGGCAAAAGAAAGTGGAGAACTCACCTATGCACAGGATTGGACAATGGACAATGTTTCACTAAAAACCGCCGACGGGAATCCCGTTAAGCTCAATGATTGCAGCAACATCCAGCAACCTGAAATCTCCCAACTTGCTGCCTCCCTGCCGGAGGAAAAAAAGAAGTTGACCATTGATGAGCAGATTAGCATAATTAACAAAAACGGAACCGCAGTAATAATTCCCGTCAATCCTACAGCAGAGCAGGCTATCGCAGATGGGGATACCACACAGTTTTCCGAAAACATGAAAGTGTATCTGTTAAAAGGGCTTGATGAACAGCTGAATTATTTCGAACCGCTGGGCGATGGGTACTACTATACAAAGGTGGAAGTTTCAGTTCAGCAAAACGGTAAGGTCATTCAGATAAATGGCCAGAAAGAACACAATTTCTCATTTGTGATTAACAGTAAAAACAATCCCGGCGAAATCACCGGTGCAGATAATTGGACTTATGATACCGAACACCAACAGATCCATATTGAGAAAAGAGGTAAATCATTTACCTTGAATATTAAGTAGTTTTTTTATTATCCAACCAAACCATGATCCGAATTCCATCCTTTTTCATAATAGTTTTTCTATTCATATCTACTGTTAATGCCCAAGATCAAACTACACAGAAACAAGTAGTATACTTATCCGGTACGGACAATGAAAATACGGTTGAGTGGGATTTTTTCTGTACAGCTGGCAGGAATAGTGGCTTCTGGTCAACGATCGAAGTTCCTTCACATTGGGAACAACAGGGCTTTGGAAATTACGATTATGGCCGCGATTACCGTACCTATGGTAAAAAATTCGTCTTTTCTGACGAAACTGGTATTTACAGGCACAACTTTCAAGTTCCACAAAGCTGGGAAAACAGAAAAATATTTATCGTTTTTGAAGGCTCCATGACTGACACGGAAGTAACCATTAATGGTCATTCTGCCGGTCCTATACATCAGGGATCCTTTTACCGTTTTCGGTACGACATCTCCGATAAACTTGAATTCGGGAAAGAAAATAAACTTGAGGTCACAGTTCATAAATGGTCTTCCAATAAATCTGTAAACCGTGCTGAAAGATATGCGGATTATTGGATCTTTGGTGGCATTTTTCGTCCAGTCTATCTCGAAATCCTACCGAGTGAAAGTATTGACCGGGTAGCAATCAATGCCCAGGCCGATGGAACATTTGAAATGGATGCTTTTCCTATCGGTATAGAAAAAACGCAAAAGATTAACCTGCAGATTCTTAATGCTGCCGGCGAAGTCATTCAAACTGCGGAAGCTCCTGTCCATAAGGGAGATTCCCTGGTTCGACTAACCTGCAAAGTGGATAACCCTAAACAATGGACCGCTGAAACGCCAAATCTATATTCTGCCAGGGTTCAGCTCAAAAATAAAACGGACAATGTATTTGAACTCTCGCAAAAGTTTGGTTTCAGGACTATTGAAATTCGACAAGGCGACGGCATTTATCTCAATGGAGTAAAGATTAAAATGAAAGGCATCAACAGGCATGTTTTCTGGCCGGAAACAGGGCGTTGTGTCAGCCCTGCGCTTGACCTCAAAGATGTCAAACTCATTAAGGAAATGAATATGAATGCCGTTCGATGTGCACATTACCCACCTGATCAGACTTTTTTGGATTATTGTGATTCTTTGGGGTTATATGTAATTGATGAGCTGGCAGGCTGGCAAAATGCCTATGATACCGAACCAGGTGAAATACTCGTTCGCGAAACGGTTATCCGTGATGTAAACCATCCTTCCATTTTATTTTGGAGTAATGGGAACGAAGGAGGGACCAATCCTGAATTGGACGATGATTACGGATTCTATGACCCCTCCAAACGTCCCGTGATCCATGCTCACCACCGTCCCGGGAATGATTACAATGGTATCGATTGCAATCACTACGAGAATTATTACAGCTCGAAAAAGATCCTCGACGAAGGATTGATCTACATGCCTACGGAATTTTTACACGCACAGGATGACGGTGGCGGTGCTGCCGGATTAAGTGATTTCTGGGAGTTGTTCTGGAAATCAGAAAGGTCTGCCGGTGGTTTTACCTGGGTATTTTCCGACGAAGGGATCGTCCGAACAGATATGAACAATGTCATTGATGCTAACCGGGTAAATGCTCCTGATGGGATCCTCGGGCCTCACAGAGAAAAAGAGGGCAGTTTTTATGCCATGCGTGAAATTTACTCCCCTGTCAAGATTTTTATGGATAAACTTCCTGTTGATTTCAATGGCAACATCGAACTGGAAAACCGCTTCCACTTCACCAACCTGAAAAAGGTAACCTTCCAATGGGAGCTTGTTGCTTTCAGTTGGCCTCAGCAAAAAAACAGTGGGCACAAAGTAATGAAAAAAGGATCTGCCAAGGGACCTGATATCGCCCCCGGAGAAAAAGGCAACCTGGTACTGGAACTACCTGAAAATTCCAAAAATTACGACGCGCTGTACCTAAAGGCCTTCGACCCTTTTAATAATGAAATTTTCTGCTGGAGTTGGAAAACAAATGGTAATTTGAATCAGGTTCTAGGACTGGTGGAAAAAAATCTTAGTAAAGCTGAAAAGGAACATCTCAAAGTATTAAAAGCACAAGGGATCGAAGAAGATAATATTTTACCCATCAGCGCCAAAGCCGGCGATGAACACGTCAGTTCAACTGTCGTTATGAAGGAAAACGAGACTGAAATCTCCCTGTCTGCATCAGGTACAACCGTTTTTTTCAGTAAGGAAAATGGGGCCATTATCCAAATTAAAAATGATTTCGGGTTACCTATACCCTTGAAAAACGGACCTGTTTTAGTAAGTGGGGAAGCCTCTCTTAAAGGAATTTCAAAGAAGCAAAAAGCCGATGGTTATGAACTCAAATTTTCTTTTGACGGAGCATTGAAATTCATTCAGTGGACCATGTACAATAGAGGCTGGTTGCAACTCGATTATAAATACCAGGTGGAGGGAGAACAATATTTTACCGGAATCAGTTTTGATTTTCCCGAGTCAGATGTCATCAGTGCAAAATGGCTGGGAGAAGGCCCGTCGCACGTTTGGAAAAATCGACTCAAAGGTGGCCGGATCGATGTATTTGAACGGATGTATAATAACGTTCTTCCCGGGGATAACTCATGGGAACATCCCCAGTTTAAAGGCTATTATTCCGATATTTCCTGGATGGAACTAAACACAGTCTATGGTAAGTTTACCATAGTAGCAGAGCAGGAGGATCTTTTTGTCCGACTCTTTGATTTTTACGGAATATCCGGGCCTAAAAATTACCCTCAATTACCCGTTGGAAACATCTCGTTTCTTGATGGCATCCCTCCAATTGGAACCAAACTGGCCATGGGGATCAGTAATGATACCCCGAGTCTTGGGCCTGAGGGAGAGTTGAATGTAATGGAAAAACCGGTGAATCGTACCATCTATTTCTACTTTGGGTTATTGCAGTAGAACTCTCCAACCAGCCCTTTGGAGGGGCATATCTTCGAAATAAAAAATTACAGCCATGTTCAGAAAAGCCTTGGCATCTACCTTTTTATATTTCTTTTTTTTAGCCTCCGGACTTGCCAAAATAGTATTACCGGACGTTATCAGTTCCAATATGGTTTTGCAAAGAGAAGCGGAAGTTCCGATTTGGGGCAAAGCAAATGCCGGGGAATCAATAAGCGTTGAATTTAGTGGTCAAATACATACCGTAATTACAAACGACAATGGTCATTGGAAAATATTGCTCAGCCCAATGCCGGTGAATGCCCAGGCAGAAACAATGACCATTTCCGGAGAGGATACCCTGTATCTGGAGAATATATTGGTTGGAGAAGTTTGGGTTTGTGCAGGACAATCCAACATGCAGTGGACTGTTGAGCAATCGGAAGGAGGAACGGAAGCCATTGCTAAAGCAAATTTTTCCAACATCCGTCTTTTCAATGTAAGCAGGGAGATTGCTTTCAAAAAGGAAGAAGGTAAACTGGCAACGTGGAAGGTTTGCTCTCCTGAATCAGTTGGAGATTTTTCCGGGGTAGGTTACTTTTTTGCCCTTGACCTTTATCAGAAAATGGGTGTCCCTGTTGGCATGATCAATTCTTCCTTTGGCGGCTCCCAGGCAGAAGCCTGGACCCCCGTTGAATATTTAGCTGCCTCTGAAGACCTGTTACCCTGTATTAAACGCGAAAAAATCTGGAAAGCCGAACGCCCACAGGTAAAGAGGGAATTTGACAAAAAAATAGCTGACTGGAAAATTAAGGCTAAAGAAGCAGAATCCAATGGAGTAAAACCGCCCCGAAAGCCTCGTGTTCCGGATGCTTTGCGTGAATATCGTATTGCCGCTTCTATTTATGACAGTATGATTGAGCCCCTTATCCCCTACCGGATCCGGGGGGCCCTTTGGTATCAGGGAGAATCCAACGAGGCTCGGGCCGAACAATACCTTTTACTTATGAAAACAATGATCCGTGCCTGGCGGGAACGCTGGGGACAAGGTGATTTTCCATTGGCTATCGTTCAATTACCGAATTTCCGAAGCCATTCACCTCAACCAACCGACGAAGCCTGGAGCCATTTGCGAGATGCCCAACGAAAAGTTTTCCTTGAAACGCCAAACACAGGCTTAATAGTAACGATTGACATTGGAGAAGCGGATGATATTCACCCCACCAATAAGCTGGATGTGGCAAATCGCTTATTTCGCTGGGCTTTGGCAGAAGTTTATCAACATCCAGGTTCCAACTTAGGGCCTGTTTTTTCCAAAGTAAAATTAAAAAAGAAAAAAGCGGTGCTCTACTTTTCAGAAACAGGAAAAGGCCTTAGAAGTATTGATGGTAAACCTTTACAGGAATTTGCACTTGCCGGACAAGACAAAAAATGGTATTGGGCCAAGGCAAAGATCAAAGGAAAGAAAAAAGTTTTGGTGTGGTCAGAAGAAGTTCCTGACCCCAAGGCTGTAAGATACGCCTTTAACAACAACCCCGTCAACCCGAACCTGACTAACGATTCGGGTATTCCTGCCAGCCCCTTCCGTACTGACAATTGGGCGGGGCCTACTGATGGAAAACGATAATATTGGGTTTTAGTTCCCCTTTTGTAAAAGGTGAATAATTTCAGTACCTGCCAGCAATACAGCACCTAAACCATAATCCTCAAAATCAGGAATTTTGTCAATCAAAACCGGTTGGCCGTCTTTTGGTTCTTTCCCCGTACTTTGCACATATCCCAGGAATCCATTTTCCTGAATGGCTGTATAATGAATGGCATTCCATGCCTTCGTAAGTGCTGTAAGGTATTCCTCCTTTTCCACCAATCCATTATTGATCGCCCAGGCCATTCCATAGGCAAACATCGCCGTACCGCTCGTTTCCGGACCTCCGTAATTATTGGGGTCATGAAGACTTACATTCCAAAAACCATCACTACGTTGTACCTTAACCAGTGCGTTAAGCATATTTACCAGATCTTCTTCGTACTCCATTCTGTGCGGTTCATCTTCAGGACTAAATTCCAGGAACCTGCATAATGCCATAACGACCCATCCATTTCCACGGGACCAATAACAATCTTCACCATTAGGTTCTGTATAAGGAGGATCAAAATCTGCATCTCTCCACCAAAGGTGATCTGCTTCATTGTATAACCCATTGTCACCATGGTGCCGCTTGGTGAAATCATACATCTGGTACGCACGTTCAAAATAGGAGCTATCTTTATACAACACCCCTAATTGGGCAAATACAGGCATAGCCATTTGAATGGCGTCGATCCATGACCAATCATCTATTTTATCGGTATTCATCATGCTGTCAATGGAAGCTTTAATGTATTCAATCCGCTCAGGTTGGGAGTCTATTTGATAGAGTTCAATGTAGGTTTGTCCGGCACATTGATTATCCGCATTCCTGGTATAGGTATCTCCATCCCTGAGATTCCAGTCATGGAATTCGCCCCAATCAACAGCATACTTATAATACTCCGGTTTTGGATCAATATCATACAATGACATCAATCCTTCATAGTATACCGCTTTGGTCCAGATGTTACTGGCCCGGGATTTATCAGTAACCAACCGCTCTCCCACATCGGGCCATTTTTCCATAAAATACTGGTTAGCAATGGTTAGGTTCTCCAGTATTGCATCTTTTTCCGGCAAATTTTTATTACCAGAACAAGATGAAACCAGCAACAGAGCCAGTAAGTTCAATCCGATGATCTGAAGCTTGCTTGTATACATATTTACCTTTTTTAATCTAAATTTTCAACTTTTGTTAATACCACTGGCCCCGTCAGTCCTGAAGTTACCACATTCCAACGGGAGATATCAAAAATCCTGTATTTACCTAAATTCTCTCTCTTTTTTGACGGGAAGTTTATATTGTAAAATTTCTTCCAAAAGATATTCCTCCTTTCCAGGTCAATAATGCGATTGGTCATATTGTTAGTCACAAGAATATCGAGCTTGTTTTCTGCCTTTATCAAAGACTGGTCAATAAAAATTTTGAAGTCGGGACCAAACAGCGTTCCAACGTACTGATCATTGACACGCACCTCCGCACAAACCCCGACCTGCCCCAGATCCAGTAAATACCCAAGTCCAGGAGATTTACTATTGGCAAAAGAACAACTGTAATTGGCAGTTCCGGAGAAATAGGCATAATCATCACCAGCAATGGAGGTCCATGGTTTTAAACTGCTTTCAGTTATTAGGGCCGGCAATTTATTTCCACCATTGATAAAAGTAATACTCCATCCGTCATCAAGTATGGTACTTTCCGTGGATTTTTTATAGTAGTTCCATTCATCTCCGTTTACTTGTTCAGAATTAAGTTTAAGGATTACAGAACTGCCCCTTGAGAGTTGCAGATAGACTCCGAGATCATTGTCTCTGGATTTTACTTTGGCCATACCGAAAGTTCCCGTCAAAGGATCCAATATCTCAATGGATTGGCCCTCTCCAGATAAATAGACCCAATCTTCAAACGTATTTCCAGACCAGTTGGCAATGAAGTAATACGTCTGCCCGTCTATAATTCTCTTAGTAAAGGATAACCCTGTATCGACCATTTTTTCCCTTTCAATGCCTACAGCCCCCAACATAGTGCTGATATCTATACCCTTCAAAACTGTTCCGTTACCCAAAGAGGATTTTTCCAGACCATTCTTATCCCTTGAAAATTGAAAATTACTTTTCAGTTTAGCCAAAGCTTCCCGTCTGTTATCAATATCTGAAAGACCAGGAACATCTTTGGGTAAGTCTTCTACAAAGATCACCTTAGCACCCTGTTCTACCAATTCAGCAATTTTTTGTAAGGTTTCTAAAGGCATATATTTTGTTTCGGGGATCAAAATGGTTTTGTATGAAGTATTCCCCGATCTTAGTTCATTATGCTCAAGTTGAAGTTTTTGTATTTGGCTATCCGAAATAAAATCAAAGGCATAACCAGATTTCAGAAGCTGATCGGCTGTTTCTTTGAAAGGCATTGCTTCCAATTCGGGTCCATGTGCATCAAAGTGGGTCAGCAATTCTATTCCGGGGGTTGCATACCGGTCATAAACGGGAAAATAAAGCAAAATATCGTTGCCCGGTATTCCTTGTTGCAGGACTGATTGAACCCTTGTCACATATTCATTAAAAGCAGGAAAATTTTGCCACAAGGTGTTTCTTGGATTTGCATGGATAGCGGCATAGAACAACCTGCCTGGCCAGGATTCTCCCGAAGGTGTATACGTTGTCCCATGGTAAAAAATATGGTTCACCCCCGACACAAAATACCGGTCTACATTTTGCTTCAGATCTCCCAGGTCAGCCTGAAAATGTTCATCTAACCAGGTAGCTGATTCTGAGGAAATGAGTTGTTTCCCTGAAACATTTCCTGCAGATGTGGCAAATTTCGCCCGAATGATGTCCTCTCCTTCTGTCTCCGGTATATCTGATTCGGCATAGAGATCAAGTATGTTTGCCGGTGAGCCATGTGCCTGGTTACGGATCATTGCTCCCTTGTTATGAGCCCATTCTCCCCATTTGCGGGTAAACCTCTCCAATAAAAGATCTGAAAATACCTCCCGGATATCTGATAATAGTCTTTGATGAATTTCTGTAGAATCCGGTCCATAGAGTACATCGAGATAGTCTGTTAACGAATATCCTTTTTTGTCCTCAAATTCTTTAAGGAACTCGGGAGTCCAGTTAGCCTGCCCCTGAGCATCATCCACCTCGTATGAATCATTGAAAAATGACCTGAGCGGACCAATATTTCTTCCTTCGAATGCCGTGTCATATTTTTCCAAATAACGGGAAATAGCTTTTTCAGAAAAATGGTCGATAACATTGCCTTCTCCTCCGGGAGCAGCTCTTTCAACCATCTTTCCGTGATACCCTTCGAACAGTGCATGCAGTGTCCAGGTTCCAGAAGGTGCCGTCCAGTCCAAAGTTCCGTCATCATCCAATTGTTCCGTAAGATCAAGCTTCTCTCCCGATCCATTATAAGCCATTAAAACGATCAGTGGCAGTTTTTCTTCAAATCGGACCTGATCCAACGCCAGCACCTGTAAATTTTTATTCTCCGAAACAGGATCAATAACCTGGTCAAAGGTCAGCCTCTCCAACTCAAATTTAAAATTCGGATCCTGGAGTTTTTCCTGAACCTGATTAAAATCCTTTTCGGAAACATTGTAAATCTGGACCATAGCATTTCCGACATTCCTCAGGATGGGTTTTTGGACAAAGGTCACTTTTTGCTTAAGTCTCTGACCTTCCTCCAGCCTATATGTTTGGTGGGCAACATATTTACATGCATTATCCTTTTGTATCCAGGGACCTCCAAATGGCCAGCCTGTTCCTGTAGCCATATCTACGCCTAATCCCAGCCTTTCAGCCTCTTCCAAAGTAAAAACCAGCAGATCTACCCATTCAGAGGACAAATAGTCAATATTATTTTCCTCCTCCCCGATCACACCAAAAATTGGGGTCAACTCCACTCCCCCCATACCTGCTTTTTCATAGGCCTCCAATTCCGCTGTTATACCTTCCTTTGTAACAGCAGAACCATGCCACCACCACCTTGTCCAGGGTTTGGTTTCATTTGAAACCTCCGGCCAGGAAGCAACTTGCTCGATCGGCCCTTTACAGCCTAAACTGCTGAGCATTATAAAAAGAATAATAATGTTCCTACTTATTTTAATCATTTCTTTGTCAATAGATTTTGATATGAACTGAATCAAAAAGAATTATTAAAACCTAACCTTCCAAAATACCTTGATTACATGACTTGCCCGTAACAACAAGTAACCTACTTTTTCTGCATCATTTTACTGAACACCAAAAACAGAAATCCGCAAGTCAACCAGGCAGGAAGGGTCAAAAAGGACAGAAATACACCCTGGGTAACAGATATGGTGTAAAAAATACCAAACCCTACCACCCAGGCCAGTAATACGGCCATGTTGAAGGAAATGCCTGATTTTTCAGCATAGTTCTTGACCAGACCCCATTTCTCGGCAAAAAAGTGCTCAAAAACGATGATGGCTCCGATGGGTGCCAGAATAAATCCGTAAAGGGCCACGAAATCCAATAGCTTCATGGCGAAAGCAGGAAATATCCCAGCAATGGTAGCTACTGTTCCTGCCGCAACGGTTACCCAAAAGGTTGAAGCCTTTGGGATAATAGCCTGGAATGCCAGTCCTGCACGGTAAATGGTTGGATTGGCAGTGGTCCAGCCGGCGATGACTACGGCAATGATCCCAAAAATACCGATGGCATTATAAGCCAATGGTCCGGGAGCAACCGGAGGTGCTTCACCGTTTGTCATAAATGCCTGGGCTTCAGGAGACTTAAGGTAAACTGCATACAACAATGCCGCCGCGATCCACGCCATGTAGTGACCGACATACATACCCGCAGCTGTTGTCCAGCCGGTACTTGCCTTTTTGGCATATCGGAAAACAGACAGGTCGGACATCCCAATGTGCATCGCTGCATTACAGAACCACGACCAGATCACCACATGCCAAAAGGTATATTTTATCTGTCCGGGAAATGGATCACTACCTTCACCCCAGATATTCCAGAAATCACTAAAACTATTTACCCCTAACTGGTTCAACGCAACGATCCCGGAAACAAAAAATGCCAGTACGATAAAAGGAGACATCCAGTTGGCGGCTTTAGCCACTGAATTGTAACCTCTTGCGGCAATGAGGGAGATAATGGCTCCGATAACCAAAACGATCACTACCCAGGTAAGGCTATTGGGCATGGTATCCGTTAATTTTGGCATTTCTATATCGAACGGCACCCCAACAGCTGTCGCGGACACCGTGACCATAGCTCCTGCCAGGAAACAAAAAAGCAACCCATTGGCCAGGTTATAAAAGATCACCAGCTTTTTTCCGGATATCTTTTCCAGTTGGAAATAAAGGGTCAAACGGTTCTTAACCGCAATTTCTGCCGTAAGGAACCGCCAGCTCAAAACGGCCAGGAGATTCCCCAGGAGCAACCCAACGATCAGGTCAAAAGCACTCACCCCTGCAGTCAGGAATAAGGGCCCTATCATAAATTCGGTTCCGGCAGCATGCTCGCCTGCATACATACCCAGAAAACTTTTCCAGGATTTTAAACTGGACTGTGGGACAGGCCTTCTTTCAAATTCCTCCGTTTGGGCTACCCCGGTTTGTACTGTTTCTTCCATAAGATACTATTGTTGGTTAATCCAAAAATTATGCGACCCCTTTAGTTCAGGATCGAGTTATTCTTTAATACTCGTTTTTCTTTTGCCATAGAATAAAATTTCAAAGCCATTTTATCAAATAATAACAACTCTAAAACTCCTGGCACCCTGGGCACCGATTACCAGAGATTGTTCAATATCAGCTGTTTTGGACGGTCCTGCGATAAAAAGCCCGAACCCTGCTTTGTCGACCTGTATCCTTTCATAAGCTTCGGCCATATTGCCTACCATTGACTCTGCTTTGAGCAAAACCACCAAATGCTGCGTAATAAACGGCAAAACCCGCATCCCCATATTACCTTCTGTTACCCAAATCGCACCATTTTCCGACACACCCAGATCGCCCTCTATAATGGCAAGGTCTACACCATCCAGTAAAGAAGGTTCTTCCTGATCACTCAAGGGTGTATTGCCCTGAATTTTGTCCGTGGTTGATATCACCTTTTCATATCCGGACACAATGGTCTTCCCAACATTTTCAAGGGTTTCACCTTTCGCCAATCGTATAACGGCTCCACCGCTGGATTCGATCAGCTGAGCAAAAACGGTCAGTTTATCAATATCCTCCCGCTCAAACAGTGGCATTTCAGGCAAAGGGCTGAATGCAGGTTTATTCCTTTTTACAGAAGATAATATCCGGTCTCGGTGTTTATTGGCCATAATAAAGGATTATAAATTGAATTTTTCTTTAAGTTCATGGATCTGACTGTCGCCAATAGGATTCAGTTCTCCCATTTGTCTGGCAAGTGTGAGCGATCTCGCACTGAATTCAGCAACTTCCAGTCTGTCGAAAGTTGACAGGATAGAATCTCCAGTCACAAGGATAGAATCATTCTCTATCAGCATGATGGGCGTTTCCTTGGATAAGGCCATGGAAAGTTCTTTTCCATCCTTATACTGGTTACCATACGATTCGACCGGCAATTCCCTGAGCAAAATAAAACTTTCAGGAATAGTCCGTGTATCAAGCTTCTGTCTGGCAACCGCATAAGCCGTAGTATTTGGTGACTGGGCAAAAATGATACAATTAATGTTTGGGTGATCCTCGTAAATCTGACGGTGAACATCAGCAGCTCTGCTGGGGTGTTTTCCCTTCTCCGATTGACCGTCTTTCACCAGAACCAGGTCCTCTCTGTCCATATAGTACCGGTCCTTGCCCGTCGGAGTAATGATAAAAGCATCATCTCCCAGGCGTGCCGAAAAAGTTCCAAATGTACTGATGATGAGTTTTTGCCGATAGGCACGTTGGATTATCTTGACCAACTCACCTCTCAGGGCCAATTCCTCTGCTGTAGGTTTTACATGATCGAACTCGGGTAAAATGGTATTGTTCCGGAGATGAAAACCTTCGATCTGTTGATCATTCAGGCTATAGATACTTCCCAGGGCAGCAGCCTGAGCTTCCGTTTTCGCACAAAATTCAAGGGTTTCAAACCTGGCAAAAGCTTTTTGCAGCGTTGCCCCACCGACCACCGTTCCGTGGTTCTCCATGATAACCGCATTGGCCCCTTTGAGAAATTCATTCGCAATGGATTGTCCCAATGCCTCACTGCCGGGCAATTCATAAGGTGCAAAACCAATGTTCCCGCAAAGTTCATAAGCCTGGGGAATAATCCTCGTATTGGGTGACCGGCTAATGAGACTAAACGTAACGAGGATTGGTGAATGGGTATGAATGATCCCGTTTATGTCCGGACGATTACGGTAAATGGCCAAATGGAAGGGTAACTCTGAAGAAGGCGGATGAAGCCCATTGACCTTGCCTTCTTTATCAATAAAAACAATGTCGGCAGACGTTAAACTTCCCTTATCGACTGCACTTGGAGTGATCCAGATATTACCTTCATCATCCCTCAGGGAGATGTTACCCCCGGATGTCGTGGTCATGCCAAAGGAATAGATCCTGTGCAAAATTTCTGCAACTTTTTCTCTGGGATGTAAAAAATCAAAATCCATTTTCAGAATTATTTTTTGTTTTTTGAATACCATTCTTTGAAACTCTCCCTCGGAGGTTCCGGAAGTTCCCGTTGCTTACCCCAAAGGTTCCACTTATTGTACACCATCCAACGCGGCATTACCTTTAATACCCGCCGGGCCATTTTCCCAAAAAACCTGTAATATCCGGGACGGGCAAAAACCCAGGCTGCGGCTTTCATACCAAAATGTTTTCCTTTAGACAAAGAGCCTTGCTCGGCGACAATTTGACGCCAGCGATACAGTTGTTCGGAAATATTGATCTTTACCGGGCAAACATCATCACAGGAACCGCATAAGGTCGATGCAAAGGGGAGATCCTTGTGCTTTTTCATATCCAGTGCGGGAGAAAGGATGGAACCAATCGGTCCCGGCACCGTCGAACCATAACTATGTCCGCCACTTCTGCGATAAATTGGACAGGTATTCATGCAGGCCCCACAACGAATACATTTCAGTCCATTCCGGAAATCAGGTTTACCTAAATGTTCGGACCTGCCATTATCAACAATGACAATGTGCATTTCCTTATCCTTCCTTGGTCTGTGATAGTGAGAAGTATAGATCGTAATTGGCTGCCCGGTGGCATTACGAGCTAACAACCTGGTAAAAACGCCCAGGTGTTTTGCTTGTGGAATGATCTTTTCAATACCCATGGAATGAATCTGCACCGGGGCAAGATTCACGCCCATATCTGCATTTCCTTCATTGGTACAGACCACAACGCCACCGGTCTCAGCAATTCCGAAATTCACACCTGTCAAAGCAGCATCTGCCTTCAGGAATTTACTCCTCAAATGCTGCCTGGCAGCTTCTGTCAATATCTTTGGGTCTGTGATCCCTTTTTCTGTATGGAGTTTTTGGTGGAACAATTTTCCAATCTCTTCCTTTTTCAAATGGATGGCCGGCAATACGATGTGACTTGGGGGTTCTTCATTCAATTGAATGATCCGTTCACCCAGATCGGTATCCACCACTTCAACACCCTTTTCTTCCAGAAAATCATTTAAATGACATTCCTCCGTAAGCATAGACTTACTCTTGACAACCCGTTTGGCATTGTTTCTCTGCAGAATGCCATAAACGATCCTATTGTGCTCCTGAGCATCAGCTGCCCAATGGACATGCACGCCATTTTCCGTGGCTTTTTTCTCAAACTGTTCAAGGTAATTATCGAGGTTCGAAAGAACATTGTCTTTTATTTGAGAAGCCAGCTCTCTTAATTCCTCCCATTCAGAAACTCCAAAAACGATCTTATCCCGCTTTTGGCGAACGAACCACAATGATTCATCATGCCATTCACTACGGGCTTCATTTTTTAAAAACTCTCCTGCTTTATAGACATGGCCTGTCATCTGTTTAAAATTTTTTGCCTTGCAGAAAATCTGCAAAAAAAATATCTTGATCGGTTCAAATGCTTGCCCCGTTTAATATTTCTGCTAAATGTAAGATCTTAACCTGCTCTTTTTGTCTTTTCACAATACCCTCCAGATGCATCAGACAACTCATATCTCCGGCTGTGATAATCTCCGCGCCCTTACTTACATGGTCCCTCACCTTATCTTTTCCCATTTTGACAGAGACCGCCTCTTCATTAATGGCAAAGGTGCCACCAAACCCGCAACATTCATCTTCACGTTCCAGGTCAACCAGCTCGATCTGGTCTACCATTAATAACAACTGGCGAATTTTGGAAAATGGCTCCCCCACTATTTCTGAACCTTTACCTAAACGAAGCCCTCTTAAACCATGGCAACTGTTATGCAAGCCAACTTTATGAGGAAATTTAACATCCAGACTTTCCACCTCCAGTACATCCAATAAAAATTCAGGAAGGTCCATCACCATTTTTCTCACATGAGTTACGTCCTCCGTTTGTTCCAGAATATCATAATGATGCCTTACATGGTGCGTACAACTTCCCGAAGGGCAAACGATGTAATCATATTCTTTGAAAGTTTTAACAAAATGCTTGTAAGTGCCTTTTGAGTCCTGTTCACATCCCGTATTGGCCATGGGTTGACCACAACAGGTTTGCCCCACTGGGTAATCTACCTGACAACCCAGTTTTTCCAGCAATTCCAGGGTGGCAATTCCAACCCGGGGGTAAAACTGATCAACGTAACAAGGTATGAAGAGTCCTATATTCATAAAAAAGTAATTGGTTTTAAATCGTTTAAAATGAGCATATGGACAAAATTAGTTTCAAAGTAAATTGAGGTTTCCCCTGGTGAATACTGTGTCCTCGCTTTGCCACATCAAATAAATACTTTTTCACAAAACAGCATTTATCACTCTGGTACTGCAAACTGGTACCGGTACTGTTTTTTTAAGGAGTTAATTCATTCAAAGGAAATCTATTCTCCTCAGTCTGGCTTTTATCCCCCAGAAACCACTTTATCTTTCTCATGGCATAGTGTTTTTTGAGAAATTTCTTCTTGATCTCATCGTTGGAAATCACTATAGAAGCGCCCAGTGAAGATCCAAGCGGTGATTGCGTAGTTCTGAGTTTTAGATCCGGAAAATTCAGAGATAGCATTTTTACATAAAGATCATTATCCGCAAAACCACCATCGATATAAAGTTTTCGGACCACGGTATCTCCCATTGCCCTTTTCACTGCATCCACCTGCAAGTCCACCAGCTCTATCATTAATTGATGATAAGCTTCTTCAAAACTAGCAAACTTTTCATAATTACTTTTTTCCGGCTGATCCCGCTCCAGATCTATACTTTCAAAATGAAAGTATCGTTTTTTTTCAGTCTGTAACTGATTATAAATATCCTCGTTGAACAATACTGTTTTATGAGACCCTTCAGGCATTTCATAGTATTCCTGAAGTTTATCTGACTGTAATTTGTATTCATTGCCGAGGAATAATCTGGCCGCTTTCACAGGGTTACCATTTACCCTCAAAAATTTCAGACAATCCTTCCTTAATTCTTCATCGGTTAAGATCCCTTCATCAAAAGGATTCAGGGAAATACTCCAGGTTCCGGTAGAGATCAACAGGAACGGTTTTTTATCTGCCCGTAAATACGGAAGTAAAGCAGAGGAACTGTCGTGAATACCAACCCCAACCTTTACCTGTTTTCCATAAATCTTCGTGTTAATACTTGTTTGGGTACTGATCACGGGTGGCAATAGCATATCAATGCCTTCCTCAAAAACCCAATTGTGATAATCATTTTTATCAAAATCCCACAAATTAGTATGGCATCCAATGCTGGTGAATTCGCTCACAGGAATCCCCGTCAAAACGAAACTAAGGTATTGAGGAAAATGGAGCGACCAGCGTATTTTACTGAATATTTCTGGTTTTGTTTGTTTCAGCCAGTACAACTGCATTCCCGAGTTGAGCATGCCCAACTGCGGAGAAGCTGTTTCCCTGGCAAAAGTTCGCTGGTCGCCATGTTTTTTATAAAATTCCGTCAATAACTCTTCCGGATAAGGTTTCAGATAATTATACAAAGGAGTTACCGGATTCCCGCTTTTATCAATGTGTACAAAGCTGGCACCATAAGTAGAAAAGTTTATGGCTTTAACCTCGAATATACCCTGATCGAAAACCTCTTTAATGGAGCTTTTTACCCAATCCGTGATTGCTTCAAGATCATCACAAGGGAATCCGTCGTCGTCCATAATTTCCGGAAAACGGGTATAATTTTTATAAACCTCTTTGTAATCCTTATCAAAAAGGAAGAACTTTTTATTTGTCTTTCCAATATCGAAGACGGCAGTTACTTTCATATCAGGATCTTATTGATTCTCATGATTAATAAACATCATGGTCGGTTCAAACTACAACCCCGTCGCAACGGTTATTTTACCTCTTTCTTTGATCAGTGAGTCTCGCACCTTCAAGCCACGATAGGCTGCCATCGGATTAAGTGCTCCCCCGCTCCTCAACCTTGCCTCTCTGACCAGTGGACGAACATCAGTCCTGAAGGCATCCTGAAGAACCTCTTGTGCACGTGCAGGATCATTATCGGATTGAACTAATTCGAGGAAACTTCTATCCACCAACATAGCCTGTGCATAGGCGATGCGGATAGCTTCCAGGCTTTGGATAAGGTCTTCCAACGGATCTTTCAGGTTATGGCTCGCATCGATCATCCAGGCCAAAGGCGGATTATTGGCCGTATTATTTTCCATACCATAAACCAATTCATTAAAAATGAGGAATAGCTGATAAGGTTTAATACTACCGACGGTTAGGTCATCATCCCCGTATTTGCTGTCGTTGAAATGGAATCCACCAAGTTTACCTCTCATCATCAACGTGGATACAATCTGCTCAATATTGGTATTTGGCAAATGATGTCCGAGGTCAACAAGTGTATAAGCTTTCTCACCACATTCCGTTGCCAGCATGTAAGAAGTTCCCCAATCCTGTATAACGGTACTGTAGAAATTGGGCTCATATGGTTTGTATTCAATGAACATCTTCCAATCTTCCGGGAGGTGAGCATAAATCTCTTTAAGACTATCCAGCGTGTTTTGCAATGCACGCCTAAAGTTACTTTGCCCCGGAAATGAAGATCCATCTGCAAGCCAGACAGTAATACTCTTGGAGCCTAATTGTTCCCCAATATCGATCACTTCCTTGTTGTGTTTGACCGCCAGGTCTCTTACTGCCTTGCTCGTATGGCAAAGTGAACCAAATTTATAGCTCAGTTCCTGGCCTGCCTGATCCTGGAAAGTATTGGAATTCACTGCATCAAAAGCAATGTTATGAGAGGCTGCCAGGTCTTTAATAGCTTGAGCATCTTCCGGAATATCCCATGGAATATGCAGAGAAATGGCACCTGCTGATTGGGTCAAGGCATGGATCAGGCCGATATCTTCAATTTTCTGCTCCAGGTTTCCGGGTTCTCCACCAAAGGAAAACCGTCCAAAGCGGGTCCCACCTGCGCCCAAAGCCCAACTGGGTATGGCGATCTGAAGATCAGCAAGCCTGGAAAGTAAGCGATCGACATCCACGTCATGTTTAATCAATTGATTCTGTAAAAAAGCAAATTGTTCCCTGTGGGAAGATAATTGATCTTGATTAACGCTCTCTATTTGTGAGGTAGATATTTTCATCTGTTTATTTTATTAAAAGTTAACGGTCAGATGGAACTTACCATGATTAAATAATCATTCCCTTGGATGGTAAATGATGATTTAATCATGGACGGTTCATATTTTAAATAATTTCGGATTTCAGATTTCGGATGCCTGATTTGGAATAATCATTTCCCCAATCCGACATCCGACATCCAGGATCAAATTATCTGACAAATGCGTTAGCCATTCCGCCATCCACATTGATGATGTTACCGGTACTTTTATCGAGTATACCGGTTAAGGCAAATACCGCATCTGCGATATCTTCTGGCCTGATGATCTCGTTCATCAAATTCCTTTTGGCATAAAAAGCCGGAAGTTCTTCAACAGAAATTCCATAAGCTTTGGCTCTTCCTTCGGCCCATTTGCCTTCCCATATCTTACTGCCGATGATCACACCATCAGGATTAACGGTATTCACGCGAATTTTTTCCGGCCCGAGCTCAGCGGCCAACAAACGGGTCATATGCTGCTGTGCTGCCTTTGCCGTACCATAACCGACATTATTCGGCCCTGAAACCAATCCGTTTTTACTGGCAATGTTGATAATATCTCCACCTAACTCCTGTTTTCTAAAAACTTCAACTCCTTTCTGGGCCAATAGAAATTGTCCTTTAACCAAAACATCCTGCAGCAAATTCCAATCATTAAGAGTCGTATCTCCAAGAGCCTTGGAAATGGCCAGTCCGGCACTGTGCACAATGATATCAATACCTCCGAATTCAAGACTTGCTTTTTTAAAGGCGTTCTCAACTGAATTTGCATCGGTAACATCACAAACAGCATAAGTGGACACATCCCTGCCATAAGTCGCATTAGCCTCTTCCAGGCGCTCTTCACTAATGTCTGTCAATACCACATTGGCTCCCTCAGCAGCCAGTTTATCGGCAATGGCTTTACCAATTCCTCCACCTCCACCACTGATGATGGCCACTTTACGGGAAAGTGGCTTTTCTTTTGGTTGGCGTTGGAGTTTGGCCTCTTCAAGCAACCAGTATTCTATATCAAAAGCTTCCTGTCGTGGCAGGGCTGTATATTCAGAAATAGCTTCGGCTCCACGCATCACATTGATTGCATTAATGTAAAACTCAGAAGCTACCCTGGCAGTCTGTTTATTCTTAGCAAAAGTGAACATTCCAACCCCGGGATACAGGATCACCACAGGATTGGGATCACGCATAGCAGGACTGTTAGGATGTTTGCAGGTATCATAATATTCCGCATACTCCTTACGGTATTGTTCAAAAGCAGGCTCCAGTTTGGATTTGACTGCTTCCACATCCGACATATTTTCATCGGCAGCTAAATTCAGAACCAGAGGCTGTATTTTCGTTCTCAGGAAGTGGTCCGGGCAAGAGGTGCCCAATGGAGCCAACTTGTCCAAATCGTTACTGTTGGTAAATTGCAATACCCTTTCATCATCCGTAAAATGACCGATCATGGCCTGGTAGCTGGAACAGAGTCCTCTCAGTACAGGTGCTATCAATGCTGCCTGTTCTTTTCGTTGTTCCTCAGGCAGACTTTCCATCCTCTGACCTCCGAAGACGGGACGATCCTTGCCTTCTTTTTTGGCAATATACTCAGAAGCCTTTTCAATAACCTCAAGGCTGTTGATGTAACAATCATAAGCTGTATCTCCCCAGGTGAAAAGACCATGACTCCCCAGGACGATGCCACGAATACCGGGATTGTCGGCAAGACACTTTTCCAATTGCAATGCCAGATCAAAGCCCGGACGCTGCCAGGGTACCCATCCCATGGTGTCCCCCCAGATCTCTTTGGTTACCCCTTCACTGTCTTTGGCTGCAGCCACTGCAATAAGCGCATCAGGATGCAAATGGTCAATATGTTTAAACGGAAGTAATCCGTGTAATGGCGTGTCGATAGAAGGTGCAGCACTATCAAGATCAAATAGACAGTGTAGCTGTAGTCCTACTATTTCATCTTCGAACTCAATTCCCCTGTAACAATTCTTCAGATCATGCAGTTTATTGACGTATAATCCGGCAATTCCTTTCCTGGTCAGTGTACCGATGTCACCACCGGAACCTTTGACCCACATCACTTCCACTTCCTCTCCGGTCAGCGGATCTTTTTCAAGTGTTTTACAAGAGGTATTTCCTCCTCCATAATTGGTGATACGTAGATCAGCACCAAGAATATTTGAGCGGTATAGAAATAGAGCTACCTCATCACCTGCAAGCTCGGCAGCTTTGGATTCATCCCACAAGTAATCGACGTATTGAAATTGTTTAACCATTGTTCTGTTTGTATTTTTTGAAAACTTTAGTAAATTTATTTTGCCAAGTTACAACCTTAAATAATGGACTTATTTATACAAACTGGGCTTTTATTTGTACTTTTTGATATTTCTATTGCAGGATCAAGCGAGGAAGTATTTTTTTACCAATAAACGGAAAAACATGCAGGATTTTTTCAACTACCTCAACCCTGGTGAGGAAGATAAACAATGGGGACTTTATCTCAATGTAGCAGGACGTGCCACCATAAAACCCAACACGGTATACCCTTCCCGAGAACACCCGACAGGATATTTTTTCACTTGGGAAAAAGGCAGGATTCTGGCTGAATATCAATTGGTCTATATTACAGAAGGAAGTGGTGTTCTGAAAAATGAACACGGCATTTTTGAGATTTCAGAAGGTACGATTATTTTAATACGCCCTGATGAACAGCATTCATACCGACCAAATGTAAAAACAGGTTGGGTGGAGAACTATATCGGTTTTGATGGTAGTCTGGTGGATCACTTTTACCAACAAGCCTTATTTTTAAAAACACAACCATTTTTCCAGTGTGGCGCCAGAGAGTCTTTTTTAAAAATATATTACGAAATATTTAAACTGGTCCAAAAAGAGAAGCCTGGTTTTCAGCAAATAGCTTCCGGCTTGATACTGGAATTAATCGGGAAAATGGTGGCCCATCAAAAACAGGGTGACTTTTCCGGGAAAGCTATTGAAAAGATCATTCAGAAAACCCGCTTCCAAATACGTGAAGGGGTTGAAAACAATATCGACCTCAAACAATTAGCCCGCCAACACCATATCAGTTATGCCAATTTCAGAAAAATGTTTAAAAAATATACCGGTATTCCCCCGAGACAATATCACCTGGAACTCAAACTCATCCGGGCGAAGGAATTGATCCTGACCAGCGAAAAAAGTATCAAAGAAATCAGCCAGGAACTCAATTTTGAGTCGATTCACTATTTTAGCCGGTATTTTAAAAAGAAGATTGGGTTTAGCCCGTCAGAGTTAAGAAAGGCAAGTTTTAAATAAACTTTGCCTACTATAAGATTTGAGGCTAAAGGCATTCGGCAATTTTCAAAATAATATTAAAGATCATGCGGTATTTGGTTTTTGCTTTTTTCGGACTACTTTTTCTCTCCTCATGTAAAAATAAACACCCGGAGGTTTATATGTTTTCCTATTTTACCAATAAGGGAAAAGATGGGCTGCACCTTGCATACAGTGAAGATGGACTTTCCTGGGAAGCGGTCCATGACAGTAGCTTCCTAAAGCCCGAATTGGGAAAAGAACGACTAATGCGGGATCCTTGTATCATTCTGGGGAAAGATAATTTATTTCACATGGTCTGGACGGTAGGTTGGAACGAAAAAGGCATAGGTTATGCCAACTCACCTGATCTTATCAATTGGTCAAAACAACAGTATTTACCGGTTATGGAACATGAACCCAATGCCAGGAACTGTTGGGCTCCTGAAATTACACTGGATGAACAAACAGGTTTCTACTATATTTATTGGGCCACAACCATCACGGGAGAATTTCCCGAAACCGACAGTACGGCTGAAAACAATTACAACCACCGGCTTTATTTCCGTACCACACCCGATTTTAAACATTTTTCAGAAACTGAGTTATTCTATGATGCCGGATTCAATGTCATTGACGGTACAATTATGCAAAGGGAAGGGCTTTATGTGATGTTTCTCAAAGATGAAACGTTACGACCTGTTCCTCAAAAAAACCTGCGTGTCGTAACCAGTGATAAAATCACAGGCCAATTTTCAATACCCTCCCCTCCCATTACCGGAAACTATTGGGCAGAGGGTCCAACTGCTCTTTATGAGGGTGGAAAGTGGATCGTATATTTTGATAAATACAGGGATCATCAAATGGGCGCGGTCCAATCGACTGATCTGAAAAACTGGAAGGATATTTCAGATAATATTTCGTTTCCTGAGGGAACCAGACACGGAACCGTTTTTAAAGTCCCCGGAAATGTTTTTAATAAAATAAAAAACCGAACTAAATGAGGTTCCGGTACAAGGAACTCCATTTAGTTCGGTTCATATAATTAACCCAAGTTGCGATAAATCGCAATTTGGCAAAAAACAAGCTTCAAAAGGATATGGGCTATAACCCCCAGTTTTTGTTGGTTGTTAATTGATTTTTGAGTTTTGCTTAAGGTGCATCGCAACTTGAGTTAATTATTCCTCTTTGAATTATTTTTTTAATGAGTAAAACCTTTATTCTCTGTCAGTTACCTGTAAATCACTTCCTTCCTGATCGGTCTACAACCAAGGCACTTGCTTGTTGTGTTCCCTGGATCACGACATCAAGGATATTTACATGATTTGGACGGGTAGCCATAAAATAAATGGTTTCGGCAATATCTGTTGAATTTACCGGGGTAAAGTCTTCATAGATCTTTGCCTTCTTTTTATCTCCGTCGAAGCGCACCAGGGCAAACTCGGTTTCTTCAACATGTGCGGGAGCGATTTGGCTTACCCTCACATTATGTTCATGCAGATCCATCCGCATAGCCTTCGTGAGGCCATCAACCGCATATTTGGTGGCACAGTACACATTTCCTTTCGGATACGGCTCTTTTCCTGCGATAGAGCCAATGTTAATGATATGTCCCTTTTTATTGGCCACCATATGTGGCGATATGAGCCTGGTTAAATACAAAAGGCCCTTTATATTGGTATCGATCATCTCTTCCCAATGGTCAAAATCTCCCTCATGAATCGCATCAAATCCTTTAGCTTTTCCCGCATTGTTTACAAGAATATCGATTTTCTTGACATCTTCTCCCAAACCCTCAATGGCTTTTTCAACTGCCTTTCGTTTCCGAACATCAAAAACCAAGCCTTTAACGGAAGTATTATACGTTTCTGAGAACTCCTTGGCAATTTGTTTTACCCGATCTCTCCTTCTACCGGTGAAAATGACATCAAAACCATTTTCGGCAAAAATCCTTGCCGTCGCATTACCAATACCAGAGGTTCCTCCCGTAATAAAAACCGTTTTGCCTTTGCCTGGACGATCCTCAGCAGCTTTTTGGGCTGCAGCTTCTTTTTCCTTTAATAAGTCTGTCAGCCGGTTGATATTATCCCGTAAAGCATCCAGAGCTGTTTGGGTTGCTGAATCAGGTTCAACAGTTTCTTCCTTTTCTTCATGTAATGTTACCATAGGTGCTTCCACTGGTTTCTCAACTTCCTGTACTACCTTTTCAACCACAGGCTCCTCAACTGGAGGTTCGGGAATTTCCATCTCAGGAACTTCCTCAACAATCTCTTCGGATATTTCAACCACTGGTTCTTTCTCTTCAATTATTTCTTCCTCTATCTGATCAACCTCCGGCTCTGCAACCTGCTCTGGTTCATCTGGTAACTCCTCTTCTGCTGCCATTTCCTCTTCTTGTTCGGGCAACAAGGAAATACCGGGAATAGACTTGAGATCTTCTTCCAGGACGGCAGTTTCATTTTCAGCAGTAGCTACCGGTTCAGGTACAGGATCAGCGACTTTTCTGGTTTTTTTAAATTGCTCCCAGGCAGGGGTGTCGTCCAAAAATTCAAAAAATATTTCGTAATCCTCGGCCTTAAATTCGTTGATATTACAATAAGTAGAGGCTCTCAACTGCCGCAGGAATTCTCCTACCTCCGTTGATATCTCCCTTATTCTTTTGAGGTGTGCATTGAAACTATCTTCATCTGCCAGTTGAAGTTCGCGTTTTTGTTTTCTCAGATCCAGGTAATGCTCCTGCCAGTAGTTGATGTATTTAATGATGCCGCCAACTCTTTCAATGTCAGGAACCGTAGACATATCTCCTTCCTCACCCGGGAGTAATATCGGGTAGATCTGGTCTTCTTTCTTTTGAAAAAACTGGAGCATACCAGTCATACTGGTTGCTGACTTCAGGAACCTGTCGCTCACAAAAAGCAAAATCGGCCATTGATAGTCCGCTAAGGCTTCATAAAGTAAATATTCTGGTTTGGATTTGCTGAAATCGAAGTGTACAAAAGAGAATCCGCTAGGATTTAAATCGGTTTCGAGTTTTTTAATGAGTTGGCTGTCCTCCTCATTATAAGCTAAAGCTATTTTCATAATAAATCGGTGGTGCTGTCTTTATTTTAATTAATAATTTGGGTTTCAAATTCCATAACGGAACAACGAACCCGCCAGCAAAAGCTGGGGGTGAATAAAGATTCCGTAATTTTTTGGTGGATAAAACAAGTGAAAGCGAAGCACTGAATCATCCCATGAACAAAATAACTCAAGTTGCGATGCGACTTGAGCAAAAAACAAAATCCAATTTTCAATTCACAATAATGCCCCTTTTTAATATAGTTTTTTATTGTAGGTTGAAAAATGGGTCTTGAAAATTGCTAAGAGGCGATTAATCGCAACTTAGATTAAATAACTGGGTTGTATTAGTTTTTTTACGATATAAAAAAACAATGGTTTCAAATTGGCTTTCAATAATTGGAGGTGCAGATAGATTTTCTATGTAACCAACAGAAATAAAGCCAGGATTATTTCAAATCAGGCCTATTTTTTTACTGAAATTCATAAATTAATCATCGAACGGGATTTTCCTTTCGAAAAGACTCCTTGAAAATAAAAAACAATATTCCAAAAGAGGTTTTCTTTCCAGTCAGACTGAAGTCCAGGCTACGTTTCAGAAAGCTTGCCAAAGTTAAAGATTCTCCAATAATTTTTGCTTTTGAATAGCAAATTCTTCCTGGGTCAAAACACCTTGTTCGAGTAAGTCTCCCAGCTTGGCAATTTGAGTGAGCAAATCATCATCCTCCGAAATTTCATACCTCAGGTTTTTTCTCTTCCGGAGCCTTTTCTTCGGGTTTGGTATCTAACAGACTTTCCTGTGGAGTTGGCAAAGCCTTGACCACTTTAAATCCATTTTGAACAAATTGATCAAACTCAGGATGAGTTCGAAGGTAAGCCAGAGCCGTATGAGATTGTATTTTATTTGTTGCATCAAAACCATTTTCAACGGCCTTTTGCAAATGATCATAAGACAATTCAGCCTCTTCGATCATAGAATAACAACAAGCCAGATTAAAATGTATAGACGGATCATTAGGAGCCAGCTGTGAAGCTTCCTCAAACAAATCTACGGCTTCTTCAAATTCATAATCACGGAATAATTCAATGGCTTCTTTTTTAAGCGCCTGCAATTCTGAGGTTTTCTTTCTCGTGTCAACCGGACGTGTATCCGTTTGTTTTTGATGAGAGAATTTACGTTCAGCAGTGGTTACTCTGGTTCTTACTTTTCTTTTTAGTTTCTTTTTATTATAACGCTCATCAAAGTCTTCCTTGGGCATGACGAAAAATAAAATGGCATCGATGAATCCCAAAATGGCAGGAAACATTACAGCAGGAACGTCTTCTTCAATGGTTATCATTAGTGTAATGAAAAAAGCAAAAGTGTATAAAGCACCTAACCACCGTTGTCCCAGATAATATCTATGAACCCCAAGAATCCCCATGAATAGGGCTAAAATGCCGGCTACATGTTTCTTTTTCATAATTTTCCTCGAATCAGGTAATAGTTTAAACTATAAATATAAGGCAATTGTGGAAATTCGTAATTGATTTATTAGATGAAGTAAGGTTTTCAATATATGAGCACACTATATAGCTCTGATTTAATAGGCTATTCAGAAAGCTTACCCCCGATTTCCTTTAACTTCAAATCAATATCTGATTGTTTCGCTTTTAGCGTTTCTAACACTTTTTCTTCCTTCACCAACAGTGCATCAAATTTCGCAAAATTACCATCTATCTTATCTTTCAGATGAATGATATATGTCTTAAGATTTTCGGTTACTTCCTCATTTATTCTGGACCGCCCTTTTTCAATTTCCGTTCGGAAACTATCGAGGATCTTTCTTCGCTTAACGCTGGTAGAAACCCCGGCAAAAATAAGTCCGATGGTCGTTAAGACTCCCCCGGTTATATCAAAAATCATTCCGTTGGTAACCGTCATCAGGATAACTCCAACGGCCGCAATACCTGAGCCGGCAGCCAGGTTGGGCGAAAGGGTTTGTTTATCAGGGAATAAGGTTTCATCCGTAAAATTCTCGGTATTATTCACAAACTCGGTAAAAGTATCCTGGAGATCTCTCAACACATTACTGCGGCGTTCAGCAATATCACTGAATATCTCGTGATCATTTTTTAAAATGGTCTCACTGCTCCTGATTTTCAGATCGATCAGTTTTGCCATCTGCTGAATACTATCTGCTAAATCAGATACACCGTCATTCAATCTGTGATTCAACTCCCCTTGCATGTCCTTTTCCAGTTCTGCAGCCAGGGATTCCAACCAATCTTTAGCAGAGGCTTTTTTGGTAAACATGGAAGCAAGGGATCGCCTCAGCAGAGGGAAAAAGGAAAGTCCCCTGGATAACTCTTGTTCCTTTTTAAAGGTAATCCGGTCATAAGCAGCTATCAGGTTCTCAACCAAAATATCCACTTGTTTGTGGGATTTAACTTTTTGATCATCAAGGGTTAACCTAATCTCTTTTCGAAAATCAACATCAGCATTAAACTGCTTCTCTCTCAATGTTAAACCTTCAGCTATTCGGTCGTTGATGTTCTCCGAAGTTTCAACTGTATTCAACAGTTTTAAGGCAGGGGCCTTTCCTCCCGTTATATTTTCATTTATAAAATTCCGCACATCCACAAAACCGCTTTGTTCCTTATCACCGTCTATTTCCTGTTTGGCCGAAACAGCAAAAACCACAGGCGTTTCAATGCCCTTTTTTACTGCCTGATCCTTAACTCCCCGGATATTCACAGAAAGATCCTCGGAAGTCATAAGGTCTTTTTGCTGGAGAACGAAAATGATCTTTTTACGCCAGTCTTCATGTATATAATTAAAGAATTCCCAGGCAGACTGGCGATAAGGGTTTTTAGCTTCAAATACAAAAACGATCAAATCGGAGGCAGGAATAAAACTCTCGGTGATTTCCTGATGGTGTTCAATAATGGTATTGGTTCCCGGGGTATCGACAATGGCTATTTCTTTGAGAATGTCGACCGGAACCATTATACGTTTCAGGAATTTGTTGATTTCGACAATTTCTTCTTTTTCGCCAAAAATAATTTGTTGTATGGTATCTGTCATCGGCTGGGGAGCCACTTTGGTGATTTCCCGATCAGATTCCAAAAGCGCGTTGATAAAAGAACTTTTCCCGGCTTTCACTTCCCCCACAATCACAAACATAAAAGGATCGTGGATCCTGTTGCGAAGATCACTTACCGTAGCAGCGAGTTCCGTATGATTTATCTGTATCGTCAGATCGTGCAACTCTTTGATCAACTCATCCAGTTGAGCACGATATACAGTCAGTTCCTGGTTAATTAATTTTGTCATTTCTTTTGTTGCAGTTAAGCCAGAGAATGAAACTTCCAGATGAATAGCTTCTTGTTACCAAACCCCTTAAAATTAAAGATACATAACAGCTTCCGGGCCGGTACAAAATAACAGGTCCAATATACTCAAATTGGGCAAAAAACCATTCTTTTCCATAAAAACCTGTGGATAAGGCTTTGGTACAAATGAAGTCGAGATAGATTTTGATTTCGGAGAAATACAATTCCTCAAGTCTGTCACTCCTTCGGAAACCTCTTTTAAATACGATTGAGATAACTCCGGCGGTTGTTCTATTTGCAATAGTCTTTGAAGGGTCAGGAGCAGATCATAATTCCAATCAAAAAGGAACTCATATTTTTTTTCAAAGAAAGGCTGTAATTCATCGCTGTAATAGTCAAAATAAGGTGCATTGCCATAAGCAGATCGAATGGCCAGCCAATGTTTCCTGGCCCAGTTTTCGAACCAGGCAATCCGTGTTTCCCGGATGGGCTGTTGTTCATTTTTCCCTTTTTTTAAGGGGATGGATAACAGATTTATACCATTTGCTCCAGCTATTTGAGCCCTGTTTCTATAACTTCTTTTGGAGTAATGCTCAAATTGTTCGATAACCATTTTCTCCGACCTCTGCCAGGCGGAGAAAAACGCAACCGGGGGCAAATATTGTATTTCTATCAGAACAGTTTTTTCAGGAGCCATGGCTAATCGGTTACTGCTTATGATTTGGAGGGTAACCCCAGAGCATTGTTCTCATTAATATATTTGGAAATCTCAACCGGTACCAACTTCTCCCAGTCAGTACTGCCTTTTCGAATTTTTTTCAGTGCGGATTTGGTAAAAATATGTAAAATTTCCTCTTTATACTCCTGAATATCCACGATGCGACCGTTGTCCAGGAGGTGTTTATACAGAAATTTTAATTCATGAGGAACATCGAGGTTTTCAGAAGTGAGCAAAGTATCTCCTTTTGACGGTTTTGCCGGGTAAACATAGAGGGTGACACGGTTCTGGAACAACTTTCCAAAACCCAGTAAAAGGCTGGAGTCCGCATATTGTTCATATTTCTCACGTATGAGCTTGCCCACTTTTTTTGCGCCCATGGCAATACCTAATTTACGAAATTTAAAGTCGTTGAGGTAATCCACTAATTCTTCATGTTCCCGACAGTTGGAAACAATGACTGAATGTCCCAATAAATTGAGCATATCGGCCCTTTCCAGAAAATCCTTAACATCATTTTCAGCTTCAGGCCCCTTCATGGCAGGCATCATTTCGGTGAAAATATAGGCAGGTTTACCATTATCTTTTTCACAATCTTCCCTAAACTGGCTAAAACCGCTTTGGATCAGATTTTGAGTAACAACGGTGTAAGGTCGAAAATTACTTCTGACCACCATGATGTTCTTTTTATACAAAAGATTGGAAGGGTGAATAGCCTCCCCTGAAGCATTGAACATCGTTATTGGCGCAAGCTGATGTTTGACCAGCCAGTAGGCCAACAAACGGTTGTCTATCTGAAAATCAGGACCACTCAATTTAATCATATCAATATGGACTCTCCCCTCGATTTCATCGACGAGAGAACGAATCATCTTTTCCGGATCTTTGTGATAGGCATAAATTCCATACAGCAGGTTTACGCCCAAAATCCCAACTGCGGATTGCTGCTGGGAGGTAGTGTTATCAAGCATCCGGACATGCAGAACAATATCATTAGGTTCAGAATCCGGTTCTAACTGAAACCTAATCCCAAGCCAGCCATTTCCTTTAATGGTCCTTGAATAATTCAGGGTTGACACGGTATCTGCAAAAACGAAAAATTTACTGCCAGGACGAATTTCACTTAACCGGTTAGTCAATAAGTTGTACTCGTGATCAAGCATCTTATCCAGCCGGGATTCACAAACGTACCTTCCGGAAGATTCCGGACCGTAAATTTCATCCGAATACGTTTTATCATATGCCGACATTGTTTTGGCAATGGTTCCGGCAGCAGCACCAACCTTGAAAAATATTCTGGCCACCTCCTGCCCTGCCCCGATTTCGGCAAAAGTCCCGTAAATCTGTTCGTTGAGGTTTATCTCAAGTGCTTTCTGATCCGTATCCAGTTGATTGCTTATCGGCATTGCTTAATTTTTCTAATTTACCGCGAAGATAATAAGATTAGACATTTAGATCACTGCCTTTGTTTGACAATTAGCCCCTTGTGTAAATCTGCTAATTTTAAACCAAAGAATTAACGGTCTACTCCTCTAAAGATCCAATGGTCCAAAAGTCTTACCTCAATTTTTTGTACCTTTCCGTGATGACGCGATATCTCCAGGAAAAAACACTTTTTGGCCCACAAATCAGCTCCCGGGTTGCTCCAAATCTGGGCATGATAATAGTCATCCCTTGTAGTGACGAAGAAGCTTTACTCCTGTCACTGATGAGTTTAAAAAAATGTTCCTCTCCTAATTGTTCTGTGGAGGTAATCGTAGTGATAAATCATTCGGAAATTGCTGATGCACAAGTAATCCTACGAAATAACGATACCCACCAGGAAGCATCTTCCTGGGCGGAGCAGCATAGTTCACCAGAATTTAAATTCCATATTTTATTCCACGGAGATCTGCCCAAAAAACATGCCGGGGTCGGCCTGGCCAGAAAAATAGGTATGGACGAGGCTGCCTGGAGGCTTGAGAAAGCAGGAAACCCCAATGGCATCATCGTGTGTTTTGATGCGGACAGCCGTTGTAGTAAAAATTATCTGACCTCTATAGAAAAACACTTCCAAAACAATTCTAAAGCAACTGCCTGTGGGATTCATTTTGAACATCCGCTAACAGGACTGGATTTTGATGAAGATGTTTACTTTGCCATTACCCTTTATGAACTGCATCTGAGGTATTATGTTCATGCTCAGAAATTTAGTGGTTTTCCATTCGCACATCAAACGATTGGATCGAGCATGGCGGTCAGGGCTAATGCCTACCAAAAACAGGGCGGCATGAATAAACGCAAGGCAGGTGAGGATTTTTATTTTTTACACAAATTCATTGAGTTAGGCAACTTCACCACCATCAAAACAACAAAAGTTATTCCTTCCCCAAGGCCTTCTCACAGGGTTCCTTTTGGGACGGGGAAGGCAGTTGGTCTTCTTTTGAAAAATAATATGGAATACAAAACATATGCTCCGGAAAGTTTTATTGCCTTAAAAACATTATTTGAAGACCTTCCGAAGCTCTATTTACTAGAAGCCGGGGAGGTTTTAGACAAAATCGCCAAACCCATTGCCGCTTTCCTGCCGACGGTGAATTTTAAAGAAAAGTGGAATGAATTGCATCGTCACACAGGAGACTTCACAGCTTTTGAAAAGAGATTTTTCCGTTGGTTCAATGCCTTTATGCTGATGAAGTACGTGCATTATTCCAGAGACCATTTTCATCCTGATATTGATGTGGTTGAAGCCTCCAGATTTATTTTGGACCAATCGGGAATAAAGATTCCAAAGGATCCCAAAAAGCAGCTTCTTGCTTTCAGAGAGCTCGATCTTGCCCAATAAAAAAGGCCGGAAGAATACTCCCGGCCTTTCTGAATAGTTTATCTATTCTCAACCAATTAGTCTTTGTAATAAGAAGATTCGTTAGATCCTCCTGCCTGAACATTCTCCAATCTGGTCTTCATTTCATTAGAAGCATCAAAGTCATTCTTACGGACCAAAATCTCTTTCAAGGCGATAAGCGTATTGATGTCGTTCGGATTCATTTTTTCAGCAGTCTGGAAAAATGGAAAAGCTTTGTCGAATAATTCATTAGCCTTTTCTTTCAACGCATCAGCCTCTTTCATACAAGCCGGTTTTGTACAGTCCTCGAGGATCTTGTTTTCTTCAACTGTATAAAAGGCTCCTCTGTTAAAGTATAATGCACCAACACTGTAAATGGCATCAAAATATTTCGGATCTCTTTCCAAAGCAATGTTGTAGTATTCCAACGCTTTATCGAAGTATCCCTGTCCTTTTGGCTTATCTCCTTCTTCGTAAGCCTTTTGGTAAAGATTATCATAAACGTTACCAAGAGTAGAGTAAAGCGAGAGGTTGTCCGGTTCCTTTTCAATAGCCATTTCAAGTTTTGAAATCAGCTCATTAAGGCGATTTTCTTTCAGGAAGTGATTGATCTCTGTAAATAACAACCCAACATCTTCAGGGAATTTTTGTCTTCCTTCTTCAAGATATTTATAAGCCGCTGCAAGATCTTCATCACTCTTAAGTTTATAAATAGATTCATAAACTGCTGGTTTGTCGGTTCCCGCTTTATACATCTTCATGAAATACTCCAGCGCCACTTTATTCTGCCCGGCATTGATGGCTGAAAGCCCTGTTACATAGAGCTGATCCTGAAAGGCACCTTCGTCATCAAGGGTGCTTTCTTCACCAGCAGCCTTAAGCATATCGTGAGCATCAATTACCGTTTTAAAATCTTTTACGGCACTGTCAAAATTCTTGTCTTCATAAGCATACAATCCCAGATTATACAGGTTCTGCTGAGTAGCTTGCAAACCTTCGTATACTTTCTTTTTCTCGAATTTTTTTTCAGCCAATTCCATAGCTTTTGCATAAGATTCGTATGCCAGGAATCCAGGGTCCTGAACCTTTGGAAGATTTTCGCCACCAGTACCTAACTGACGAGTAATGGTTATTTGTGAAGCAATCTCATTATAGATTTTACCTCTTGTTTCCCAGGTTTTAAATTGAGCAGCCGTTTCCGTTCCGGTAGCTGCTTTTTCAATTTCATCAACTGCAACCTGTAGTTTGTCTTTATTGTTGGTCTGGTCGAGGAAATAAGCCCCGATCGCCTTGCTCGCATTTTTCAAGGCTTTTTTTCCATCCTGAGCCTGAGCAGTACCAAAAACAAAAGCAACTGCTAATAAGGCTAACATAAGTTTTTTCATAACGTAATAAATTGAGTTTTTTTCGAATTTAATTAAGCTAAAGCTTCTTTTACTTTCATTGACGCAGAAACACTCGTCAAAACTATTATCAAAATGTTAAATTATTCTTCAGTCGCATTGTTTTCTGCATTTTCTTCTCCTTCAATTAGCGGATTTTCATCATCATCCTCGGTATGTGGTACAACAGCTACATCAGCAATTTCATCTCCTTCATCCACTCTGATAACACGAACTCCCTGGGTAGCTCTTCCCATGATACGCACATCACTCACTGACATTCTGATCATGATTCCTGATCTGTTGGTGATCAACAGGTCATTTTCGTCTTTGACAGCCTTTATGGCGACCATGGCTCCTGTTTTATCAGTGATCTGCATGGTTTTCACCCCTTTTCCACCCCGGTTCGTCAACCTGTAATCATCAAAGTCTGAACGTTTTCCGTTTCCTTTTTCCGAGACCACAAATATGGAGATGTCTTTATCTTCCGGATCAATACAAACCATTCCGACAACTGCATCATGCTTTTCCGTGATTTTTATTCCTCTTACCCCGGCAGCTGATCTTCCCATGGAGCGAATGGCTTCTTCATTAAAACGAATGGCAAGTCCATTTCGTGTACCCATGAAGATTTCATTTTTTCCATTGGTCAGCCTTGCCTCCAGCAATTGGTCTTCCTCGCGGATGGTAATAGCAATGATACCTCCCACTCTTGGTCTGGAGAATGCCCTCAAAGGCGTTTTCTTAACTACCCCTGATTTAGTACCAAACATGATGAAGTTATTATCGAGGAATTCTTCGTCTTTCAGGTCTTTGACAATGATATAAGCTCTTACCCTATCCTCTTTTGGAATAGTCAATATATTCTGAATGACCCTTCCACTGGACGTTTTGGTTGCTTCAGGAATGTCAAAAACTCTCAGCCAGTAACATTTCCCGTGTTCTGTAAACAATAAAAGGTAATTATGGTTGGTGGCCGTAAACATGTGTTCGATGAAGTCTTCATCCCTTGTTTTGGACCCTCTTGAACCTCTACCTCCCCGATTCTGTGTCTTGTACTCTGACGTAGGAGTTCGTTTGATATACCCCAGATGCGAAATAGTAACCACTACCTCTTCATCTTTGATGAGGTCTTCCATGGAAATATCACCACCGGCAAAATTGATTTCGGTACGGCGCTCATCTCCATATTTTTCTTTCACCTCTGCCAGTTCCTCCTTGATGATATCACGCTGCATTTCTTCACTTTCCAGAATTGCACGAAGATGATTGATCTTTTCAAGTAATTCCTCGTATTCTGCACGGATGCTGTCCCTTTCAAGACCAGTCAGCTTTTGCAGTCTTAACTCAAGAATTGCCTTGGCTTGTTCTTCGGATAGCACATTGCCTTCTTCCACAACCAGTTCATCCGTCTGACTGTTTTCCACAATGGTTTTGAATTTATCCCAAAAAGCATCCAGGTCATCGATGAACGCACCTTTCATCAATCCTTCCTTGGCATCTGCCGGCGTAGGAGAATTTCTGATAAGGGAAATAACTGCATCCAGGTAATCCAATGCGATCAGTAATCCAACAAGGATGTGGGCCCGGCTCAACGCTTTTTTCAGATCATACTGAGTACGTCTTACAATAACCTCCAAACGGAATTTGATGAACTCCTCAATCATATCCTTGAGGTTGAGCAGCATAGGTCTGCCATTCACCAGGGCAACATTATTAATGCCATAGGAGCTTTGAAGTGCGGTGTATTTGAACAATTTGCTCAATACCACTGAAGCCATGGCATCTCTCTTAACTTCAATGACAATCCTCAGACCATTTCTGTCTGATTCATCCCGCAAATCACTGATGCCTTCTACTTTCTGATCATTGACAAGCTCCGCTATTTTTGCTACCAAATTGGCCTTGTTTACCTGATAAGGTATTTCACTGACAATGATTTTTTCCCGCCCATTGTCCTCCTGAATGTCCGTTTTCGCTCTGAGGACTACCCGGCCACGGCCCGTTTCAAACCCCTCCTTAACGCCTTCATAGCCATAAATAATTCCTCCCGTCGGGAAATCAGGAGCTTTTATGTACTGGATTAATTCCTCAATGGAAATCTCCGGATTATCTACCGTGGCTGTTACTCCGTCAATCACCTCAGAAAGGTTATGCGGAAGCATATTCGTTGCCATACCTACAGCGATACCTGAAGCACCATTAATCAACAAATTCGGCAAACGTGTCGGCAGAACAGATGGTTCTGTAAGCGAATCGTCGAAGTTTAAAGTAAAATCAACGGTATCCTTGTTGATATCAGCGAGCATTTCCTCACTGATTCGTTGTAATCTAGCCTCAGTGTAACGCATGGCTGCCGGGCTGTCACCGTCCATAGACCCAAAGTTACCCTGACCGTCAACCAAAGGATACCTCAAGGACCAATCCTGAGCCATCCTGACCATAGTGTCATAAACAGAAGAGTCTCCATGCGGGTGGTATTTACCGAGCACCTCCCCCACAATACGCGCAGACTTCTTGTGAGCTTTGTTATAGGTCAGTCCCAATTCAGACATTCCGTACAAAACTCGGCGATGCACCGGCTTTAATCCATCCCTTACATCAGGTAAAGCTCTTGAAACAATAACCGACATAGAATAATCTATGTAGGCAGACTTCATCTGATCCTCGATATTAACCGGTATAATTCTTTGACTTGGAGGCATTTATGATATAAAATTTTATTTTAAAGTTTATCAAGTTTTTCCCCTCTTCCTAAGGGGTAAACAAAGACATGCAAAGATAAGAAAAAGCAAGTGCTTTTCCCTAAATTCAAGGGCTTTTTTAAGGTGGTTAAAAAGGTCAAAAAAAGCTGGTGCTTTATTATCAGAAAGGTAATAAAAATATGTAGATAATTAAAACATTTATGGTGATTATCCCAGTTTGGAAACGGCTACCATTTTATCTTCAACCAACTGGACTAATTCAACAAAATGAGGATCTCTTTTTGTCTCACGGGTGCGGTGAAAAGGCAGGTCTACCTGAACATGTTCCACAAACTGTGAAGGAGCTGATTTCATTATATAAATATCATCTCCCAAATACACTGCTTCTGAAATGTCGTGGGTCACAAATATGACGGTTGGATGAAACTTCAGCCAGATATCTGCCAGTAAATCCTGCATTTGTAAACGGGTATTTACATCCAGGGCACCAAAAGGTTCATCCATCAATAAAATCTCAGGATTGGCTAAAAGGCTTCTGGCAATGGCCACTCGCTGTAATTGTCCCCCGGAAAGGGTTGGATATTGGGCGAATTTATGCTCATGCCCCGCCAAGCCCACCAATTCTATAATCTCCATGGCTTTTTCGCGGCGTTCCTTTTCATTAATGCCTTTGTACAACAAAGACAGACTGACATTGTCGAGAACGGACATCCAGGGCAATGAAGAGTATTGTTGAAAGACCATTCCGACCCTTTTACTGTTGTTTATAGGTTCATCGTGGATCAGCACATCCCCTGCTGTGGGTTGCTGAAGGCCTGCGATATACCTGAGAAGGGTGGACTTACCACAACCTGACATACCCAGAATCACCACAAACTGCCCCTGGGCAGGTTTGTCCTCTACAATAAAATCAAGATCTTTTATGATGAAAGATTTACCTCCGTCATAACTTTGGCTCACCTTTTTCAATTCGATGATATTATCTTTTTCTGTATCGTTGAATATACTCATAATATTTTTCGGATATCCGGTTCGAAAATTTATTTGGCAGGCTCAGCCTTTTCCGCTTTAAACCTCCAAATTCGAAACTCTCCATATAAAATAATAACAACTGCAGTGATTAAAACAATGATCAGCACGCTATTTAGAAAAGCAGGAATGTTGGTTACAAATAACGGAACCAATACTGCAGCTGAAAACAGCGCCATAAGCAAATAAATACCAATATGGGTTTCCTTGGCTCCAGCCAGCGCTTTTTTGTAGTATTTATGCGTGAATAACCTTCGGTCCAGATAGATAAATAACCGGTCCTGAAGGAATCCAATAATAATGATTACAATGAGTATTCCAAAAACCTTATCGATTTGTCCCTGACGACCTTTCAGGAAAATGAGCCCTCCGACTCCCAACTGTCGGTTGATGAGTTCAGCAATAATGATATAAGTCCATGATATAGCTGTCAAAACCCTGATGTCATCCATTAAAACTGAAAATACAGACGGCAGATACACGGTTTTGATCGTTTGCCAGTTTGTCGCTCCAAGCGTAAAAACAGTCTTAAGATAAACATCTTTCACCTCATCTATTCGCTGAACGACAACAGGAAGCAAAAACACAATGATACCAAAAGCAAGGAATGCTACCTTCATTTGGTTCTCAATACCAAACCAAATGATAAAAAGACCCGTAAGGGCTGTCAGGGGCAAAAACCTCATTGCATCTACTTGTTTACTGAACAACCCCCGAAACAAAGGAACCAATCCAATGAGAAATCCAAGCGGAACAGAAATGAATATAGCCCAGAAATAACCTTTCAGGTTTAACCATATGGAGTGCAAAGCATTGTCCATGAGTTGATCTTCTTTCACCAGTTCCGGATAAGATTGAACAACCTTTACAGGAGTCGGTAACAGCGGGTAAACCTTTTCAAACTCGGTAGCGTTGGCAATCCGAATAGAATCTTCCCGAAACAGGGAATCACGATCGATTTTGACACCTGTTGTATCAAATGCCGAGGGAGGGCGGGTTTCATAATCTACTATAGGCCTCTGTTCAGACAAGCTTTCCGCAAGTATCCACCAGATCAAAATGAGCACGATAAAACCCAGCACACCAAGGATAATGTTCTGTTGTTTGTTCAGTTTTCCACGAAGTTGGAATAATGACATTTCTTTGAATGGTTTATTCTTCGGCAAGATAAAGATTCCGAGAGCTTCTGAAAACTAATTTAGGTATTTTTTCTTTTTTACCAACTGGATTATGCAGTTTTGCAATTACGTCCAAACAAATCAATTTGCCATAAAATTCATGAAGTTGTTCTCATTCTATTTTTCCTTTTTCCGACGATGGCTCTCGTATTATTTCCGGGCCGGGACCTGGCATGACGTGCACTCTCCTATGGTCAGTCGATTAATGGAGGAGGTGGTAGAAAACCGAAGACACTATTACACTTTTTTTATTGTTGAACAATTGCGGGAAAAATTACTGAACAATTCTTCCAAAATAACCATTACGGATTATGGTGCGGGATCCCAAATAACTGACGCTTCACAAAGAACGATTAGTGACCTGGCGAAAAACTCTGCCATTGCTTCCCAACAGGGCAAACAACTGTTCAACCTGGTGAGAATGATCAAACCCAAAACCATGCTCGAATTCGGAACATCTTTAGGAATTTCGGCTCTATATCAGTCAGGTGCAGCACCACTGGCCCGTTTTGTTACGATGGAAGGATGTCCAAATACTGCCAGTGTCGCCACCAATAATTTAAGGAACCTTGGCATGAAAAAAATCGAAGTTCTACAAGGCCCATTCAATGAGAGTCTTCCGAAAGCTTTAAATTCCCTTCAAAAAGTTGACTTCGTTTTCCTCGATGGGGATCATAAGGAAGGCGCTACTTTATCCTACTTCGAACAGTGTTTGCCTTTTTTGCATAATGACAGTGTTTTTGTGATCGCGGATATTTACTGGTCTGCCTCTATGTCAAAAGTTTGGCAAACGCTAAAATCATATCCGGAGGTAACGCTTTCCGTTGATCTGTTCCATTTTGGCATTTTATTCTTCAGAAGTGAAAGCAGGGTCAGGCAGGATTTCACCCTTATTAAATACAAGCTAAAACCATGGCGACTGGGCTTTTTTCAATAGCCCTTTACAAATGTATTTCATTGTTCCGAAATTTCCCATTTCATTTTGAAATTTGCTTGTTAAGTCCTAAATTGGCAACAGCATAAAAGACACCCAATTTCCAGTCCTCAGAAAGACCGGCAGCTTTCCTTCAGCCTCGTCGGACTTTCGTTTCTGTCTACATGTTTGCTTATATGGGTACTCAAAAAACCACAATATTTTTATTTCACTGAATAGAGATTTTATTATGACTGAAAATAAGACGCCAACCATTATCAGAGATATCAGCTGGTTATCATTTAATTACAGGGTCATGCAGGAAGCCAAAGATCCCAGGGTACCTCTTTTTGAAAGAATTAAGTTCCTGGCGATATATTCCTCCAATCTGGATGAATTTTTCCGAGTGAGGATGGCCAACCACAGAAACCTGCACAGAGGTGGCAAAAAAACCATAAAACAGTTGGAATACGATCCTCAGGAAATCATTGAACACATCCAGGAAACCGTAAATAGGCAGCAAGAAGAATACAGCGCTATTTTCCAGGATGAGATTGTTCCTGAATTGGAAAAACACAACATCTACCTGTTAAGGCGTCTAGACCTGAGTGAGGAACAAAAAGAGTTTGTTGAAAATTACTTTCAGGATCACATGTTGCCATTCGTACAGCCGGTTTTGCTGGTAGGTAATAAGATCAGACCATTTCTCAATAATGCGGCCCTTTATCTCACGGTTTTGATTCGGGAAAAAGAAAATCCTGATGCTGAAAAACAAGTAGCCATTGTCAAAATTCCTTCCGATCATTTGCCCCGGTTTATTGAGTTGCCTTCGCCTCCGGGAATCCATCAGATCATCTTGCTTGACGATATCGTGCGTCATAGTATTTCCTGGATGTTTCCCGGATATGACATCATTGAGACCTATTCTATTAAACTGACCAGAGATGCCGAATTATACCTGGATGACGAATGGAGTGGAGACCTGATGAATAAGATCAAATCCGGCCTGGTAAAACGCCATGTAGGTCCTGCATCCAGGCTTATCTATGATAGAGAAATGCCAAAGCTTGTTTTGGACCATTTAAAAGAGGTTTTGGAGCTGGATGACCTCGACTTATTAAAGGAAGGCCGTTACCACAATAACTCAGACTTCTTTAAATTCCCGGACTTTGGTCTGGATAAATTGAAAGATCCTCCACAACCTCCAATGCCTTATCCTCCTCTGGAAAAGGCCAAAAACTTCTTTAAAGCCTTAAAAGAAAAAGACCACTTCAATCACGTCCCCTATCACTCCTATGAATCTGTAGTGAGGTTTTTCGAGGAAGCAGCCGATGATCCGGATGTTACTCATATCAAAATCGTCCAGTACCGGGTAGCTTCCAAATCCAGGATTATGCAGGCCTTGATAAATGCTGTAAAACGAGGCAAACAAGTAAGTGCTTTTATCGAAATCAAAGCCAGATTTGATGAAGCTGCCAACCTTAAATGGGGAGAAAAACTTGAAAAAGCCGGAGTCACGGTTAATTACAGTATACCGGGACTTAAGGTACATTCCAAACTAGCCTTAGTCAGGAGAATGGAAAACGGATCTGACCAGCTATATGCTTATATGGCAACAGGTAACTTCCATGAGGGGACTGCCAAATTGTACAGTGACATGGGATTATTCACCAGTGATCCACGCCTGGTTAATGAAGCAGCCCGCGTATTCTCCCACCTGGAAACAAAGGTTAAACCTTCCAAAACTTTTGATCACCTTTTGGTTGGTCAGTTTAATCTCAGACCTCAGTTAGAAAAGCTTATTGACTTTGAGATCGATCAGGCTTTGGAAGGTAAAAAAGCTGAGATCATTTTGAAAATGAACAGTCTTCAGGATGAAAAAATGATCGACCATCTGTACAGGGCAAGCCAGGCAGGTGTCAAGATAAAATTGATCATCCGGGGAATCTGTTGCCTGGTTCCGGGAGTTAAAGGACTCAGTGAAAATATCGAAGCCATAAGTATTGTTGACAGATATCTGGAGCATACCAGGGTATTCATCTTTCACCATGCAGGAGAGGATAAAACATATCTGTCTTCCGCAGACTGGATGACGAGAAACCTGAGCTTCAGAATTGAAACAGCATTCCCGGTCTATGACGAAAACATTAAAAAACAGATCATGGATCTGGTCAACATTCAGCTTTGTGACAGCGTAAAGGCCAGGTTACTGGATGAAGAGCAAACCAATGTTTATAAAGTGGAAGGTTGTTCAGATATCAATATCAGGACCCAGGTAGAGTCCTATTATTACATCAAAAGACATTTGGAAATGGAGAAGAGGAAGGTAAAAAAAGCTTCCGCTAGTGCTCCCAAAACTTCCAGTTGATCTTTTTTTGATTATTGCGGCGGTTGTTTTTCTTTCGATCAATGATCTTGCGCTTTTTGATCACATAACGGACACTAACACCTGTTTGGCTGTAAAAACGTTTTTCGCCGCCTGTGATATTAAAGGCGGGCTTATAATCCCAGGAGAAGTTAATCCTGGCAATAGTAAATTCGATCCCGGCGATTAGGGTTAATCCAAACGGGTCTTCTACGGGAGGATAACTTTCAGGAACGGATATCCAACCTTTATGAATACCACCGCCGGTATAGACATTTAAGCGTCGTGTCAAAAATGGCATATGGCGTTCTGCCAAAACAGTGACGATGGCTTCTTCCCGCTGAAAACTGGATTGAACGATCCCTTCCAGGGTAACCCGCTTGGCAATACGCTGTTTATAGGATACACCCATATCAGTACCGAGACGTACTCCCATTGAAATGTCATAAGATTGTGCCGCTCCGTGAAAAGAACAAGCTAACAGGGCTCCGAGGATCAAAGTTTTAATTTTCATGATTCTCAGAACGGTTACGCCTGAAGATATATTGTAATTTTCAAAATACAACTTCAAAAAAACTTCAAGTCTTATGATCTTTAATCCTGATATTGAAACCATGCCTCAGGAAAAATTGAGGAACCTTCAGAGTGAAAGAATGCGCTATCTCGCTCGATATGTTTACCATCATGTCCCCTTTTATAAAGAACAATTTGATAACCACGGGATATCACCAGAGAGCATAAAAGATATTAATGATGTTTCCAAACTGCCATTTACCGTAAAAACGGATCTTCGCGACAACTATCCCTTTGACCTTTTTGCAGTTAGTCAGGATAAACTGCGTCGAATTCACGCTTCCAGCGGAACTACGGGAAAGCCAACGGTCGTAGGATACACCGCTCATGACCTGGAAATTTTCGGAGAAGTCGTCGCCAGGTCGCTTTGCTGCGGTGGTGCAGAACCTGGCATGAAATTACACAATGCCTATGGTTACGGTTTATTCACCGGCGGACTGGGACTGCATGCAGGGGCTGAAAAACTGGGTATGTGTGTCATTCCTGTTAGTGGTGGAATGACAGACCGACAACTCATGATTCTGCAGGATTTCAAACCTGATGTCATTTGCTGTACCCCCTCCTACGCCCAAACCCTCGCAGAAGAAATCGAAAAACGGAATATTCCCTTATCTAATCTCAATGTCAAATACGCCATATTGGGAGCTGAAGCATGGACGGAAAGTATCAGAGAGCAGGTAGAAAAGGGATTAAATGTCAAAGCGACAAACATTTATGGTTTAAGTGAGATCATCGGACCGGGCGTATCTCAGGAAGATTTTGAGGAACAGGGAGCAGGAAGCCACATTTGGGAGGATCATTTTTATCCGGAAATTGTAGACAAGGACACTGGTGAACCTCTTTCATATGGCGAAGAAGGAATTTTGGTGTTAACAACACTCACCAAAGAGGCCATTCCGCTTATACGCTACAAGACCAACGATATTTGCAGCATTTATTACGATAAGGATTCTAAAAGAACTCACATCAAAATGAGCGCGATCAAAGGAAGGTCTGATGATATGCTGGTTATCCGCGGGGTAAACTTATTCCATACTCAGGTGGAGACCGTTTTCAATGATTTTGAGGAGATAGCACCTGCCTATCAACTGATCGTTACCCGGCAAAAAACGATGGATGATGTCGAAGTGAAAGTCGAATTAGATAAGGATTTCCAGACAAAGATACAAGGCCTTTCAGAGGCTTCTAAATCAGAAAACCTGGATAACCTTCAAAAGCAACTGTCCAAAAAAATCAAGAATAATATTGGGTTGAGTATGAAAGTAAGTCTGGAAGCTCCCGGATCAATACCCAGAAGTGAAGGAGGGAAACTTAACAGAATTGTAGATAAACGGGAGTGGTGATTGCTTCGACAAGGTGTCGCCTTTCCTTCCCCTATAGCCAACTCAAAGGCAAAACCTTGATTAACAACTGATAACTGGTAATGGAACACAGATTTGGACGGATACAACGGGTGATGACGGATTTACTGGTTACTACTAAAAATTGATGACTGAGGACTGAGGACTGAGGACTGAGGACTGAGGACTAAAACCTCTAATTAATTCGTGGGTGATGAGTCTTCAGCCAACTGACTTTTCTTAATGATGAAGAAGGTGGCAGATTTTGGGCTGTAATTGAGAATCTGGGCAAAATCAGGATACCTTGTCAGGGATATCGGCACTGTATTTTTTCCTTCTCCCTGATGAGCCATTCCCAGGTCTACTTCAAATTCAATATCCTCAGCAACGAGATCATGGTATTTACTTAACCCCACCACACAGGTAACATTAACACTGGAAGGAAAAATAGACAGACTATCCGTTTCGGGAGCATTTCGGATCTTCAAAGGAATGAAAAACGATTTCTCCGTGAATTTTTCAATGGGGACATTGACCATTATTTCTTTTTGTCCAAGAGTGAGTTCACGTGGAGGGGTCATTAACGCAACTGGTTTATCTACAGTCTCCTTGACATCTACAAGAATTAAACTGTCTGTAAACCAGTACCCAACCGGATCAACCAGCGAAACAGGCCCTGAAATCAATACACTGTCCGGCTCGAGGGTAATATCACTTGAATAATTGAAACCGTCAAAAAATGAAATATTTTTATTTAATATCACCGGGACTTCTCTTTCCAAACGGTCTTCCAGTTGAAGGTAAAGTTCATTGTAATTGACATCCACAACTTTTATCCTTGGAGAGGACAACATTTCGAAAATATCGGACCTTAATTGACCATCAGGTATAATGAGTTCAGTCTCTTCTCCCATACTGTAATCCAGCACCAGGTCTGATAGATTCTGGCTATTGAATAAAAGATCCCATCCTCTGGCTTCAAATCGCAGCATTAGGTTATTAGGAGGCATTTTGGTAAGTGCCATTTCCTCGGGCACGTTAACATTGACAACAGCCGGTTTCCAGACCCGGTAAACCTGGGACAGTTTAACCAGAATCCAAAAAACAAGAGCTATACCGATGCAAATCATCAGTATAGCTCTATCCTCTTGTGGTTTTATCTTTGTCAATTCATTACTTTTTATCAGCGCTAAACAAGCCTTCGGTCATTTCTTTTGAAATGGCATTTTTAGTAATGCGAATGAAAACTTTATTAGCAACCTCTAAGGTAACGATTTGATCTTCAATTTTATTGATTTTTCCTAAAATTCCACTGGCGGTAACCACTTCCTTACCTTTCTCCAGGGAACTTTCAAAAGACTTTTGATCCTTTTGTTTTTTGGCCTGTGGCCTGATAAGGAAAAAGTAAAAAACGATGATCATACCTGCCATGAGGATCAACCCCATACTGCTGCCTCCTCCACCGGGAGCACCTCCCGATTGTAAAAAAATGACTCCTAAGTCCATCATATTAATTTATTTATTTTAAAAAATTTCTCTCAAACAAAGTTCCTTATCCGGCATCCTGTGTTCTGACAAACCCTTTCAGCAACACTTTATTGGTTGTAGGATAGGTATTGGCCATAATGGTTACCGGTTTTTGTTGTTCATTTGATTTGCCTCGGGTATCAAACTTAACCATAACCTCTCCTCTTTCTCCCGGTTCGATAAGCTCCTTGGGCCATTCCGGAACTGTACAACCACAGGTAGACCTTGCATTACTGATCAACAAAGGCACCTTCCCTGTATTGGTAAATTTAAAAACATGCTCCACTACATCACCCTGGGCAACCTCTCCAAAATCAAATTCTTCCTCATCAAACGTCATTTTAGCCACATTAACAGTGTCAATGGAATTATCCGATGAAACAGGGTTTCTTATGATATCTGAATTGGTAATCTTACCATCAGCTTCAATTTCTTCAATAGATTTTTCTTCCTTTAATTCAGAAGTACTGTTATTACAGGCGGTTAACAGCAAAGCTGCAAAAACGAAAAATGACAAAACACGTATCATAGCATTAAATTTTTCACAAAAATAGAACTTTTTGTTTTCTATAGGTTATTAGTGTTTGATTTTTCACCAAATTTGCACAAAGTTATTAAGATGCGCATTTTCCTTTTGGGTTTTATGGGTTCCGGTAAATCCTACACCGGGGTACGATTAGCTCAACAACTCAGCTACCCCTTTGTTGATCTCGACAATTACATTGAAGACCAACAAGGGAAATCCATCGACCAAATTTTTGAAGAAAGCGGAGAAGATACCTTTCGACAGAACGAAAGTGACGCCTTAAAATCCATGAATACCTTTGAAAATGTGGTCGTTGCCTGCGGAGGAGGCACCCCATGTTTTTTTGACAATATGGATTGGATGAAGAAGCATGGCACCACCATTTTCCTCGACCTTCCGCCAACTATTCTTGAAAAACGCCTTTTGATCGGCATGGAACATCGGCCCTTGATTAAAAACCTGAATAAAAAAGGCGAATTACTTACCTATATTGAAAACAAACTCTCTGAAAGAAAAGCTTTTTATCAAAAAGCAGATATTATTTACAATCCGGATAATGAAACGCTTGACCCGTGGATTGCCCTGGAACACTGGGTTTTATTCGGCTAAGTTTTTTTCAAAATCTACAATATCAACAATGAAGAGACCTATTAGAGAACGTCTTTTTATGGCATGGTACTGGTATATCAGTACTATAGACAAGGAAGGTGAAATTACCTACATGAATTATGGACATGATGGTGACGGCGAAAATCTGGACTTAAAACCTGAAGAAGAAAAAGATCGATATGCCATCCAGCTTTATCACCATATGGCGACAAAAATCAATTTGTCAAAGAAATCTGTTTTAGAAGTTGGTTGCGGCCGTGGAGGTGGGCTTAATTTCATAAAAGGTCGATTAGCCCCGGGAAGCGTTACAGGATTAGATCTGAATGAAAAAGCTATTAAATTTTGCCAAAATTACCATTGCCAGGAAAATGCCACCTATGTCCAGGGAGATGCGCAGAACTTACCCTTTGAAAATAATTCATTTGATATTATTTTAAATGTAGAATCATCACATCGATACCCTGAACCACAATTGTTTTTCGAAGAAGTTTACAGAGTATTGAGACCAGGGGGATATTTTTTATTCACTGACTTCAGAAAAGATACCGCCATTGAAATACTGGAAGATCAAATTTCGGAAAGCAAACTCAAAACCGAAGAAAAAAGGGATATTTCCAAAAATGTACTCAGGGCTCTGGATCTGGCTACACCTGAGCGAGAAAAACTGATTAACAAACTTGCACCGCGAATATTCAAAGGATTAGCAAAAAAATTTGCTGCCACCCCAGGTACGCCTACATACGAAAAGTTTGCTGATGGAAGATTTGTCTACCTTACTTATGTACTAAATAAATAAGCTATACCTGAAGTATATGCCACTGCCTGGACCTCAAATACCAGACGGACAACAGGAAGATGACGACCCAGTAAAACATTTCTGCCGCCCAGGCCCACTCAAGACCACCGTTCGTATAATTTACCTCAATGTAAATGTAAATCAGATAGCCAATGGCGCAGGCAAGCTGAATTTTGAAACCATAATACGTTGCCCCTGTACCTGCCAGCCCATTGAAATAAACCCCACCGATGGAAAATGCCGTCAAAATGCCCACCAGTACATAAAATACATTTCGGGCCTCATCGATCAGGGCCGGATTTTCCCCGCCAAGTAATGGATACAATATCTCATGTGGAAATAAAACTACCGGCAGCGTTAACACCATCGTAAACAACCAGGATATTTTTGCAGTTTTCCAGATGATCGGTAAAACGGCCTGCCTTTTCTGCATGCCGATGAAATTACTGACCATCGTATTAACTCCCGTTGAGAATCCCCAGGTCGGTATGGATAACACCAGGTAAACCATCCGGACCAGGTTTGTTATGGCCAGTGGTCGCTCTCCCAGATTTTCAACTATACTGAAGAAAACAAACCAACTTCCTAAGCCGACCAAAGCCTGCATGACCATAGGTGTGGATAGTCGGTATTGCATCCGGATAAGCTCCATGTCAATGGAAGGCAACCGGAACAATGCATAACCCCTCGATTTCTTATCTAATAAAATAAATACAATAAAGACTATAAAAGCAACAACCTCCGCAATAGTACTTGCCAGCCCTGCTCCGGCAATACCCATTTCCGGAAATCCCCAGTTTCCGAAGACAAGGCCATAGTCAAGACCAATATTAAAAGCAGCAAGGAATATCGCGTCAACAAGAATAAACCAGGTACGGGCAATGCCTGTATATAAAGCAATGATGGCGACTCCTGCGTAGGAGAAAAACACTCCCCAGGATCGATATTCGATATACTCAAGGCTTTTTTGAAAGATAATGTCGGAATCGACAAATAACTGGAAGAAATAATAACAGCCATATTGCATGAAAAGGAACATGAACAGTGCCAGCCCTAATTCATAGTACAACATTGCATAGAAGGTGCGCCCAACCTGCATCGGGTTCTTCTCCCCTATCCTTCTCGCGATCATGATCTGTCCTCCACGGGAAAACCCAAAACCAATGGCTGCAATAATCAGGTAAAAGACGCTGGCAAAACCTATAGAAGCAAAATCTTCTTCACTGACATGATAAAGAAATACGCTATCTGTTAATGCAATGACGTTTTGCGCCGCGCTCCCCAACATTATTGGTGCTGAAATGGATAGAATTCTGCCGTATGAAGTGTTACTCCTCATATGTTGCAAATGTAAGATTAATAACACTAAAATTGTAACCATACCCACTATTCCCTTCAACTGTTTTTTAGGCGGAAACTTTTTCTTTAATTTGCATCTATTACTATAAATCGAAAGAAGCTCATCCGGAATTAAATAAACTTTTATGCAATCATCAAAAAATGCTCCACAAGCCAAAAAAATAAAAAAGGAACTCACCATCCACGGTGACACAAGGATCGATAACTATTTCTGGTTAAATGACAGAGAAAATAAGGATGTCATCGACTACCTGAACCAGGAAAATGAGTACCTCGAGGAAAACCTGGCCCATATCAAAGATTTCAGGGAAGAGTTATTCCAGGAAATGAAAGGTCGAATCAAAGAAGACGACCAATCCGTTCCTTATAAAGACAATGGTTATTTTTACATCACCCGCTATGAAACGGGTAAAGAATATCCGATCTACTCCCGCAAAAAAGAAAACCTCGACGCTCAGGAAGAAATCCTGCTCAATGTGAATGATCTGGCAAAAGACTTTGCCTATTTTAAAGTTGGAGGATTTGAAGTAAGCCTTGACAATAAACTAATGGCCTACAGTGAAGATACCGTCAGTCGTCGTATTTACACCATCAGGTTTAAAAACCTGGAAACAGGAGAAATGCTGGAAGATATCATTCCCAATACTTCCGGAAATATCGTCTGGGCCAATGATAATGAAACATTATTTTATGCCGTAAAAGACGATGCTCTGCGCCCGTATAAGATTTTCAGACATAAACTGGGAACACCTGTTTCTGAAGATGTGGAAGTCTGGCATGAAGCTGATGATACCTTCAGAACCTTTATTTACAAAACCAAATCAGACAAATTCCTGATCATTGGCTCGGTTCAGTCCATAACTTCTGAATATAGAATTTTAGATGCCAATCACCCCGAGGGGGATTTCAATATCTTCCAAAAGAGAACAAGAGGGCTGGAATACGACCTCGCTCATTTCAAAGATGAATTTTTTGTCAGAACAAACCTGGATGCCAGGAATTTCAGGTTGATGAAAACTTCCATTGCAGCCACCGAAAAAGATAATTGGACAGAAGTTATTCCGCATCGCGAAGATGTACTTTTGGAGGACATGGAGATTTTCAATGATTACCTCGTGCTGTCAGAGAGAATTGAAGGAATTACACAACTACGTATTATGCCATTCTAAAGGTGATGAACATTATATTCAATTCAAGGAAGATGCCCATTTAACCGGAACTTCCGTCAACCTCGATTTTGATACAGATATTCTGCGCATCCACTATCAATCGATGACCACACCGCCGACGATTTATGATTATAACATGCAATCCCGGGAGTTCAAATTGATGAAACAAAAAGAAGTTCTGGGCGGATTTGATGCTGCCAATTATGAGTCTGAGCGGATTTTTGTCACTGTCCGGGATGGGGCAAAAGTACCTGTTTCTATTGTTTACCGAAAAGGGTTTAAAAAGGACGGTACAGCGCCGTTGTTGGAATATGCCTATGGAAGTTATGGTCATAGCATGGAACCTTATTTCAGTTCCATCCGGTTGAGTTTGCTCGACCGTGGATTTGCTTTCGCCATAGCCCATATTCGAGGAGGGGAAGAAATGGGCCGTCACTGGTATGAGGATGGTAAACTGCTCAAAAAGAAAAACACTTTTTACGACTTTATCGATTGTGCCAAGTTCCTTGTTCAGGAAAAATACACCAGTAATGACCGCCTTTTCGCCATGGGTGGAAGTGCCGGAGGTTTGTTGATGGGAGCAATCATCAATCTGGAGCCTGAATTATGGAAAGGGGTATTGGCTGCTGTACCATTTGTTGATGTGGTTACGACCATGCTCGACGACAGTATTCCCCTCACGACAGGTGAATATGACGAATGGGGTAACCCAAATGACAAAGCCTATTACGATTATATCAAATCCTATTCACCTTACGACAATGTTGAATCAAAGGATTACCCGGCAATGTTGGTGACTACGGGCCTTCATGACTCACAGGTTCAATATTGGGAACCGGCCAAATGGGTTGCCAAACTCCGGGAAATGAAAACGGATGACAATATCCTGCTGATGCATACCAATATGGATGCAGGTCATGGAGGAGCTTCCGGGCGTTTTGAATCCATAAAAGAGATTGCCCTGGAATACGCCTTTATCCTGGATCTTGCCGGAAAGATTTAGTTTAAAAAAAGGGAATCTCTCCTGATTGGCTATTACATCCCGAAAAACAGATAATTTAATTGACGCTGATTCCGCTGATTTTCGCAGGAACATTTGTTAGCAGGTATTCATTTCTGCGGTAATCGGCATTATCTGCGTGAAACTTATCTATTCACACAACCTCCTTTTGTTTTACCCAATAATTTTCATATTTATACAAATTGGTAAGCAGTTTTGCATTCGGGATTTTTTCTATAGCCCATTGAAAAAAAAACCTTACATTTATCACCTGTATTTAGCCTCTCCGTTATACCTAAATGATTCTTCATTTCCCCATAAACCAGGATGCTTCCTGTGATTATTTAAAGATTCCTCCAAAGATCAAAAGACGGTTTTATTACTTTACGCAAATTTCAAACGATAACTGAAACAGTATGCGGCGAATTTTACCATTAATCATTTTTATTTTATTGGCCCAAATTTCCCTAACGGGACAAATAACAGGAACTATCACCTCTTTGGAAGACGATGAACCATTATTTGGGGTAAACATCACTATAAAAGACACTGGAACAGGTACAATTTCTGACTTTGACGGAAAATACGCCATTGACGCCCCAGCCGATGCAATTTTGATTTTCAGTTATATAGGATTTAACACCCGGGAAATACCGGTGGATGGCAGAAGTATTATTGACGTCGTTTTAACATCAGATGCCGAACAATTGGGTGAAGTCGTGGTAACCGCACTCGGAATCAAGCGGCAAAAAAGAGCACTTGGGTATTCTGCAGAGACGGTTGATGGAGAAAGTATTGAAAAATCAAATGCCGCAAACCTTATCTCCGCCCTCAGCGGTAAATCTGCCGGAGTCCAGATCGCCACACCCAACGGAGTCGAAGGAGGAACGACCCGGATAACCATACGTGGCAACAACAATCTCAAAGGAAATAATCAACCGCTAATCATTGTAGATGGGATCCCATTGGAAAATGAATCGGGTTTTACAGATGTAGGCCGTGGGGTTGATTGGGGCTCTGCCATCAATAACATTAACCCTCAGGACATTGAAACCATGAATATTCTGAAAGGCCCGACCGCTTCAGCCCTTTACGGTTCAAGAGGTGCCAATGGTGTTATCCTGATCACCACTAAAAGAGGTCAACAACAAAAAGGGATTGGCATCACCTACAACGTTGCACACAAGATTATCCAGCCATTTCGATACAGAAAAGTGCAAAACACCTACGGTTCCGGAGGTCCGGTCAGCCTGTTGGAACCCGAATTAGAGATGAATGCCGATGGAGAATACGCTTATCCGAATAATATTCATACCAACAACGGTCCATTTGGAAAAACCACTTTTGAAACATTTGGGTTTTACTCAACCGGAGTTTCCTGGGGTCCTAAAATGGAAGGACAAATGGTGCGTTGGTGGGATGGTGAATTAAGACCCTATGACCCACAACCTGATAACCTGAAACAGTATTTTAACAACGGCCATACCACTACCCATAATCTTTCCTTTTCAGGAGGAGGCAAAATGGGTACGATGAGGGTTTCTCTTACCAGAACGGATCACGAGGCCGTCGTTCCCAATAGTTACTTCGACCAAACCACCGCAAATATTGGTTCCAGACTGGCTATCTCCTCAAAAGTACGGGCAGACATTTCCCTTTCCTACATCAATTACAATCGGCTCAACAGCCCCACTCTGGGTGATGACAATAACGGTTCTTTCGGAAAAGGGATTTTATATAGTTGGCCAAGAAGTTATAAGGGCCTTGAAAAAGATATCAATATTTTGGATGACGGTACCCGTAACGATTATGGCGGAAATTATCCCTTTACTTTTTCACCTCCTCACCTTTGGTGGAACACTTATAATAATAACACAAACCTGGACAGGAATAAATTGATAGGAGGTATTTCCCTTACCTACGATGTGACCAATTGGCTGAATATTACCGGAAAGTTAGGCCTTGATTTTACGCTTACTCAATTCGAAACAAGACATAATCCAATTGATAACCTTGGGTTACAGGGAGGATTTTATGCCAACGAACTCGATCGGAATAAAGTGCTCAACAATGAATTTCTGATTACAGCACATAAAAAAAGTCTGTTTGGAAGGGCATTTGGTGCCAGCCTTTCTGTCGGTGGTACACAATGGCAACGGAGTCGATATGCGATCAAGGGGAGCACTACCGAATGGATCAACCCCTGGTTATTCACTTTCAATAATTACAAAGAAAGAATTGATGTTCCGATTCCGTCAGAATTTCGTTTCGATAAAAAGATCAACTCTGTTTACGGTTTCCTGAACCTCAACTTCCAGGACATTCTTTTTCTGGAATTGAGCGGTAGAAATGACTGGTCCTCAGCCTTACCAATTAATAATAACTCCTACTTCTACCCTTCTGCATCTATGAGCTTCATCTTAAGTGAAGCTGTGGACCTTCGTGTTCCATGGATCAATTTCCTGAAACTTCGTGCTGCTTACGCTGAAACGGCAACTGACACAGATCCGTTTGCCCTGGATTTCACTTATGCAACAGGAGACTTCGGAGGCAGCCAGACAGCAACTTTGCCGACCATTATTCCCCCTTTGGAATTGAAACCGCAATTGGCGAACTCCTATGAAGCCGGAATTAGCATGGGCTTATTCAATGACAAGGTACAACTCGACTTCACCTATTATCAGATCTGGTCTTTTGCGCAAATTCTCGACTCTCCGCTACCCGCATCTTCCGGAGCCAATTTTATTAAAATCAATACCGGCGAGATCCAGAACCAGGGCTTCGAAGGCACATTGGATATTACCTTATTACAAAAGAAAGACTTCTACTGGCAAACGGGATTGAATATCAGCAGAAACAGGAACAAGATCATCAGTCTTGGGGATGGTGCAGAAATTCTTCAACTGGCAGATATCTGGGGCCTCAACGGTCCGGCCATTGCCGTGAGGGAAGGAGAAGATTACGGAACCATAGTTGGCTATGATTATATCTACCATGAAGAAACAGGGCAACCTATTCTCAATGAAGCAGGTACTCATTATCTCTTCACCGAGAACCAGGTACCGGTTGGCAATGCTTCCCCGGATTTTACCGGAGGATGGAACATGAGATTGGGCTATAAAAATTTCAATCTGACCACACTGGTAGATACCAAATGGGGAGGAGACATTTACGCAGGTTCCTATGTGATCGGATTGCAAACCGGGCAAAGTCCGGAGACACTTTTAGAGCGAAATGGCGGTGGCCTCTCCTACACAGACCCTGAGGGAAATCAACGCAATATCGGGGTAATTCTTGATGGAGTTTATGCCGATGGGACACCCAATGACAAAGTAGTTCACTATTATTTCAAATATGTACCAAACGCCGGAGGCTGGGGCCGTTTCCTGACCACTCCGGGTATCCTTGAAAATTCCTGGGTAAAACTCCGTGAAGTAGCTTTGACTTATGATTTTCCGGAAAGTGTTTTGAAAAAATCAAAGGTATTCCAAAATCTCACTGCCTCCATTGTCGGTCGCGACCTATTTTACCTGTACGCCAGTTTACCTGACAATATCAATCCGGAAGGTTCCAACGGATCCGGAAATGCCCAGGGCCTTGAATGGGCATCGTTTCCGAGCATGCGTTCCATCAGTTTTAATGTAAAAGCAACATTTTAAACGCCAGTTAATTATCCAGCAAATGAAGAAATTAAAAATATATTTTGCCCTGATTTTGGCTACAACCCTATATGCTTCCTGCGACAAAGGATTTGAAGAACTCAATAAAAATCCTTTTCAGTCCACAGTAACTGAGATTGGTCCATTATTTAATACTTGTGTAAATTCCCTTCGGTTAGGCTGGAGCGAACAATTATATCTCTATAACGAAACCTTGTACGAAATAACCCAGCAAGCTGCTTTGTCCTCCAATACTTTCCAAAACGTCTCCATTGGCTCGGAAGACATCTGGAACAATTATTACATTACCCTGGCCCATTTCAGGGAACTGGAATCGAGATTTGATGCATGGGAAGGTGATCAGGAGGCACTTAATAATGCCAGAGCCATGGTAAAAATCTTATTGGCATACAAAACATTTAAGCTTACAGACCTGTTCGGGGATATGCCTTTTTTTGATGCGGGTCGAGGATTTGAAGACCTGACATACGCACGTCCGAAATTTGATACACAGGAAGAAATTTATACTTTTTTACTGGAAGAACTCAAGTGGTCTGTTGAACATATCAATACAGCTCCAAATCCCCAAACAAGTTCTGGAGAAGGGTATTACGATCTGGGAAGTTTTGAGACTTTTTTAAACGGAGATATGGCCCTTTGGGTGAAGTTTGCCAATAGCATGAGATTAAGGCATGCAGTGCGCATGTATGAAAAAGCACCACAAGTTGCAGGTCCGATAATTGCTGAAATTCTGGAAAACGATCTTCCTTTAGTAACAGACTATTCAGACAACATCCTGATGGTACCAAGACAACAACAATGGCTGAATCTATCAGTCGGCTGGTCTTTCAGGGAGCATAAGAAACTGAGGATGGGCAGCAACATCTGGCATCAGTTTTCAGAAAATGACAACCTGGATGGCAGTGGCATTTTCGATCCCAGGTGTTATGTCTTTTTCGAACCCAACAATGCGAATGAATGGGTTCCGTTTCCACAAATTCCCGACGAAGACACGCCGCAATCCGGAGGCATTCCCTACCAGTACCACAGGGATGATAATTACGCCATAAAAGGCCAGGACAACATCTACTCTCCCCTAAATTACTACCTGATCAGGGACGAGCAGGATGTTCCGGAAATTCTTTTCTCAGCAGCAGAGATCCATTACCTGTTAGCCGAAATCTACTATCGCGGTATGGGCGTGCCCGTTGATGAAGGGGAAGCCGATGGTGAGTACACCATTGGGCTTGCTGAATCTATTGCCTTTTGGCAACAAGTAGCCCATGGTTGTGAAATATGGACAAATGCTCAAACACCCCTGTCTTCAGGAGAGATTTTTGCCGTGGCCAATCACCCGCAATTGAGTATATTTGAAAGTGTAGACAAACTTAAACTACTTTACGCTCAACGTTGGATAGATGCTTTCCGCCAACCGTGGGAAGCTTATGCTTTGGTAAGAAGAACCGGTGGGCAAACTCCACATGAAGGAAGCATTAAAACCCATTACAGGTTTGCTTATCCTCCGGGAGAAGTAGAAAACAATCCGGACAACTGGGCCGAACAGGTTGCAAGAATGGGTGAAGATTCCCATTTGACTAAAATCTGGTGGATGCCCGAATGATTAAAATATTAACCAATTACCTAAAATAAAACAAACCTTATTTCTATGAAAAATATTTACTTTAAACTTAAGCCGGTACTACTGGTAATACTCACCGTTATTCCGGCATTTTTAATGTCTCAATCTGACCAATACCTGCATTTTGACCGGGTAGATGATCATGTAATTCTCGAAAATGGATCACAGTACATTGCCAATTCCACCAAAATTACCATGGCAGGTTGGTTTTATACTGACCAGCTAGCGTATGGTCAGGGTATGATTGGAATACGGGATGGTAGCGGCAATGGAATGTACCTCATTCAATTGAATAACGGTACACTGGAATGCAGGTTGGAAACCAACACAGGTTTGCATGAATATGTCGCTCCCAGTTTCAGTATTGTACCACAGGTATGGCAACACATTGCCTGGGTTTACGACGGATCAACCGTAACGCTTTATATTGATGGAAACATCAAAGGAAGTTCTTCTGCTTCCGGAACCATTTCCAGTACAAATATCCACTTTGCCATTGGAAGAAGTATTCTGGCGGATTTTAATTTCTACTTTGGCGGAAGAGCAGATGAGGTTTCACTCTGGAGTGTTGCCTTAACGCAGGAACAGATTCAGGATATGATGGAAAATGAGTTGAATGGTGATGAAACAGGATTGGAAGCCTATTATAAATTTAATCAGGGGGTTCCTGGGGAAGACAATACCTCCATCATGGAACTTGTCAGCGAAGTAGGCGATGGTGAACGAGATGGCCAACTGCTTAACTTCGCCCTGACTGGAGAGACTTCTAACTTTTTAGGGGATCTTAATGTTGGGTTCCAGGCGATCACTTTTCCGCAAATCCCCAATAAGCTTACAACCGATCCACCTTTTGATTTAGCGGCAAGTGCGAGTTCCGGACTTCCTGTTGAATATGAAATTGTTTCAGGACCGGCATCAATAAATGAGAATACAATAACCCTTGATGGTGTTGCTGGTGAAGTAACGGTCAAAGCAAGTCAGCCTGGAAATGATGATTATGACCCGGCAGACGATTTGCTGAACGTTTTCCAGGTTTTGAATCCTGATACTTATGCACCGGCAGTTGAGGTTCGTAGTCCTCTGGCCGGCGATGTTTATGTTCCTTCTTTGACCGCCATTCAATTGGCCGCTATTGTTGATATTGGATTTCCTGAGTTATTTTCAGTTCAGGAAGTAACCTTTGAAATAGATGGAGAGAGCATTACCGCAACCGACTGGGAAAATACCCATTACACAGGCTGGTGGACTCCTCAGGCGTATGGATCTTATACTCTTGATGTAGTGGCAACCAGTAATTTTGGTGCCACTTTTACCGAAAGTGTAAATATTTCCATAGTTGAAACAGCCGTAAGTACTGATGTAATGGCGGCTGATGATGTTTGGTTGAATACAGGTAACCCCTCCGAAGTTGTTGAAGCAGAATTACCTTCCTACCTGGGTGCTTATAACCAAATCACTGCCAACCTTGATTTGAATTGTCCCTCCGGAGGCTGTGGTGAATGGGACAGAGTTGCCAGCATTGAAGCCAAAGGACATAATGGAGAGTGGATTGAAATCATTCGCTATATCACACCCTATGGTGTGCCTTGTTCTCACAGTATTGATGTGACGGATTATATGTCTATCCTTCAGGGTAAGATAGCTTTCAGACTGAATTGCGGAACCCTGGATAATGGCTTTTTGTACGATCTATCCTTTTCTTATTCAGAAGGCACACCGGAATATCCATACAGTAGCATCACCAAATTGTGGAACGAGACCTACGCATTTGGAGACCCCGCAGATCTGCAGCCCGTTATACCGGTAACAGTTTCATTCCCTGCAAATGCTGTTGCCTCCACATTGAAAGTTGTTTCAACCGGACATGGCTGGGGTGATAACAATTCCGGAAATGCAGCGGAATTCCATGAAGACACCCATCATATATGGGTGAATGGAACACAGACCTTTGAACAACATAACTGGAATGATTGCAACCCGAATCCGGATGGCTGCCAGCCCCAAAATGGAACCTGGTTCCATGACAGAGCAGGATGGTGTCCGGGGGCTATTGCTCCATGGTTTGATTTCAATATGACGCAATACATCGGCAACAATGTTGAATTGGGCTATGTCTTTGACGAGGATTATGTGGACAATTGCCACCCTAACAATCCAGGCTGTGTCAGTGGAATCACTTGCCCTAACTGTGATGATGGGTTCAATCCGCATTTGATAGTAGCTACCAATCTGGTAACCTTTTCCGGGGTACCGCTGGTCGAAGGAGTAGTTGTGAATAATGAAGACCCACTCATTAGCCAAAATGAGGTGAGTATTTTCCCTAATCCAAGTAGCGGCCAGTTTACCATCTCTTTGGAAAAATCTGCCAATGATATTTTTGTAAGAATCATTAATAACACTGGACAGCTGGTTAAAAGAATTGACCATGCCAATGTGGTAATGAATGAGTTGAACGTAGATATGTCAGGTTTACCGAAAGGTATCTATCTCATTGATATGGATATTGATGATCAGCGAATTACCAAAAAGTTGATCGTTGAATAAAACGTATTCTGGTTTATTAATAATCCCGGCGCTGATTCAACAGGGCCGGGATTATTTTTTACTCCTATTCCAGTATTTCCTTGAGTTTTTCCATTACAATGTCTACCTCCTCACGAGTATTATGGTGGGAAAAAGAAAAGCGAATGGTCTTTCTGGGTGAGTCTCCATGAATGGCTTCCATTACATGTGATCCGGCATCGGCACCTGACGTACAGGCACTTCCTCCTGATACGCTTATTCCGGCAATATCAAGATTTAATAAGAGTAACTCTGCCCTTGGAGACGGAGGGAAAGAAACGCTGAGGACCTTATAATGGCCGCCGGTTTCAGGACCATTAAAATAGATATCGTCAAATTCCTTTAATAGTGCTTCTTTCATATAAGACCTTACCTCTTCCACGAGGGTTTTTCGTTCTTCCAGGTTATCATAGGCCAACTCCATTGCTTTTGCCAAGCCAAGAATATTGTGAATGCTTTCTGTCCCGGCCCGCATATTTCGCTCCTGTCCTCCCCCATCGATCATGGGTTTGATGATGTTATCGCTATTTATGTAAACAAAACCGGAACCCTTTGGTCCATAAAACTTATGTGCTGATCCGCTGATAAATGAAATACGGGTCTTGGAAAGATCTAATGGGAAATAGCCTATGGTTTGTACGGTATCAGAATGGAAAAGTACATCGGCTTGATCACAAATGGCCGCTATTGCTTCCAAATCAATCATGCTTCCGGTTTCGTTATTGGAATGCATTAAGGAAACCAGTGTTTTTTGAGTATTATCTTTCAATAAACGCTCAAGTTCATCAACAATTGGAAGTCCTTTTTCATCAATTCCTAACATAACGATCTCTACCTCGGGCCAGTCTCTTTTTATAGCATTAAAACTATGTAAATTACAGTGATGCTCCACCGGCGTACTGATAATACGACGAACCCCCAGATCACGCACAGCCCCTTTCAAGACCATATTGTTAGATTCAGAACCTCCTGAGGTGAAAAATATTTCTCCAATGGAAGCTCCCAGATAATTTGCTACCTTTTTCCTGGCTTGTTCAAGTGCAGCTCTAGCCATCCTGCCTTCAGCATGAATCGAGGATGCATTACCGTAAAGATTTTGCATAGCCTCCATCATTTCTTTTTGCACTTCGGGGTCTATGGGAGTCGTTGCTGCGTTATCAAAATAGATTCTGGACATGTTTCTGGTAGATGGTTAACAGCAATACAATTTTTAAGAAAATAGTATTGCTAATGTAATTTGCGCTCAAACCAATTTTTCACTATGCGTTGCTCTGTGTCGTCGCCTTTAATGTAGGTGAATTCGTTGGTATGCAGGTTGTACTCATAATCCTTTGCCCATTCTTCATGGTGCTTACACAAGGCCTCAATGCTATCCAATAGCAAATCTACTTCCACATCAGTCATGGTAGGGTGAATAGACATTCTGATCCAACCGGGTTTTCCGGATAAGTTACCCATATTGATCTGCTCCGTTATTTGTTTGGAAAATTCCTGGGTTACCTCCAACAAATAATGACCATAAGTTCCTGCACAAGAACAACCACCTCTCACCTGGACACCAAACCTGTCATTCAACAATTTCACTCCAAGATTAAAGTGCAAATCCTCAATATAAAAAGAAATCACTCCCAGACGATCCCGTACATTATCGGCAAGGACATGGAGGTTAGGTAATTGATCAAATCGGTGCCAGATCTTTTCCAGTAGTTCTTCTTCTCTGGCAAGAATTTTATCAACACCAATTTCTTCTTTAAGCTGCATGGCCAGAGCAACTTTTATGGTTTGCAAAAATGCAGGGGTTCCTCCATCTTCCCGGGCCTCAATTTCATCAACATATTTGTGCTCTCCCCAGGGATTGGTCCAATCTACGGTACCCCCTCCCGGATTGTCGGGTACTTTGTTTTTATATAATTTCGGATCGAAGATCAAAACACCTGTTCCCCCGGGACCACCTAGAAATTTGTGGGGCGAAAAATAAATGGCGTCGAGGTGTTTCAACTCCTCCTTTGGCCTCATTTCAATATCAATGTATGGTGCCGAGCAAGCGAAATCCACAAAACAAAGCCCACCGTGTTTATGCATTATCTCTGCTACTTCATGATAAGGGGTAATGATGCCGGTTACGTTGGAACAACTGGTAATAGCAGCGATTTTCTTTTTTCGGTCTTTATATTTTTCAAGTAAATTTTCCAGATTTCCCAACTCCATCAATCCTTCATCATTAGCCGGGATTACCACAACATCCGCCAGGGTTTCAAGCCAGGAGGTTTGATTGGAATGGTGTTCCATATGGCTAACGAAGATCACAGGCTTTTTATCACCAGATAGGTTGACTCCATTTCTGAATCGCTCATGGACCTTAATGCCAAGGATTCGCTGGAATTTATTGACAACTCCCGTCATACCTGAATTGGAGGAAATGATCACATCACTTTCCCAGGCACCAACATGTTTTTTAATATATTTCTTGGCATGATGGTAAGCCATTGTCATGCTGGATCCGGTTACGGTAGTTTCCGTATGCGTATTCCCCACAAAAGGTCCGATTTCTTCCGCTAACAACCTTTCGACCGGTCCATATAAACGGCCGCTCGCCGTCCAGTCTGCATACAATATCCTTTTCTTACCAAATGGCGTTTCAAAAGTCTGATTGTAACCGACGACATTTTTCCTGAAAGGCTCAAAGTAGCTCTCCAGCTTACTTGATGGTTTTATATTTGTTGACTGCATTGCCTTTACACTTTTCGAATGATTCTTTTTGCAAAGAAACGGAAAAGTAGAACAATAAAGAAATGCAAAAGGCTCCCCGAATGTCATCCATTCGACGAGCCTTTTCAACTTGTTAAGGAGCAAGCCCCTGTACTATTTAAAATCAGACAAGATCTTTGTCCAAAATATTTTCGTCATCGTCCTCTTCCAGGATAAATTCTCCTTTGAGATCGTCATAGAAGTTTGCATAGCTAACCTGCATGAAAGGTACTAACCATAAGAACCCTATACCTAAGGTAAGTAAACATAATATGCTTAATCCGAAAAACATCAGGCACATTTCAAAATACTTCCATTTATGGCCATCCATCATATCCCGGCTTTTCTTCAAAGCCTCCATGGGCCCAATCTCCTTATCTTCGGCAAGAATAAAGAAAGTCTGGGAATAGCCAATCGCCGCAATAATACCCGGAACGATCAGTAACAGCATCCAGAGCATTACAAATATCACATACAGGATATAAGCTCCTACGGTATTTCCAAAATTCTTGAACCCATCAAAGATCTGTTCGAGTTTGGCCTCTTCTCCCCTTCCAATATTGAGAGAAAAAATGGCAAATCCTACAGCCATTGGTCCGGAGATAATTAATCCCAGCAAGGGAAATCCATTTGCCGCACTTATTATTATGGCATAAACTACGAATGTAGCAATAGCAAGTCCCCATTTTCCATCAAGGGATCGCCGTGCCTGTCTCATTAATACATTATTTTCAGTTGTCATCGTTACAAAAATGTTAGGTGATTAAAAACATTTTCAATGTATCCAAGACTAAATATATACGCTAGTATTCTCGATGAATCAAACCAAAATTAAGACATATTGTCAGTTGGGCATTTCTAACTACTCAACTCTTTGAAATCCTTTTTGATCCTCAAAACAAGCTCATCAGCACTTTTTTCATCCGCTGCCTCAGCATATATTCTTATTATTGGCTCAGTATTAGATTTTCGTAAATGGACCCAGCTGTTTTCAAAATCGATTTTCAGGCCATCAATGGTATTGCAATCCTCATGCTTATATTTTTCATGCATGGCTTTCAAAAGGCCCTCCATATCAAGATCAGGGTCGAGATCCACTTTATCTTTTGTCATATAATAGGTTGGATAATCAGCTCTTAATTCAGACATTTTCTTTCCTGAATTGGCCAGATGAGTCAACAAAAGTGCAATCCCAACCAGGGCGTCTCTTCCATAATGCAGTTCGGGAAGAATAATTCCACCGTTACCTTCACCACCAATGACAGCCTTTTGATCCTTCATTTGTTGAACGACATTCACTTCACCAACTGCTGATGCAAAATATTTTCCACCATGCTTGTTCGTTACATCCCTCAAGGCTCTGGAGGAAGACAAGTTAGAAACGGTATTACCTGTTTTTTGTCCCAAAATATAATCTGCCACAGCAACAAGGGTGTATTCCTCGCCAAAATGACTTCCGTCTTCATTGACAAAAACAAGTCTGTCCACATCCGGATCAACAGCAATGCCCAGGTCAGCTTGCTCTTTCACAACGGTTTCCGATAGCTCTGTGAGATGTTTTGGAAGTGGTTCGGGGTTATGGGCAAAATTTCCATCCGGAGTACCGTTAATTAAAATATAATCACAATTAAGTTTTTCTAAAAGCGGTGGCAGTGATATAGCCCCGGTTGAATTCACACAGTCAACAACTACTTTAAATTTATTTTTCTGAACAGCAGCCAAATCTACCAGGTCAAGCGCCAGGATTTGATCGATATGGTAATCAATCATATCCTCTCTTGTGGAATATTTGCCCAACTCGTCAACATCGACATAAGTAATGCCTCCAGTTTCAATCAAACTAAGAAAATCTCTTCCATCCGCAGCAGAAATGAATTCTCCCCGATCATTTAAAAGCTTAAGCGCATTCCATTGTTTTGGATTATGACTGGCGGTTAGGATGATACCAGCACCTGCTTCAAGTGCAGGAACCGCCATTTCAACCGTTGGGGTTGTTGACAAACCAAGGTCGACAACATCAATACCAAGGGCCAGCAATGTATTGGTAACCAACTGACTGACCATTGCTCCGGAAATACGAGCATCCCGCCCCATGACTACTTTTGGATTTGCGCCTTTATTTTTAAGCCAGGTCCCGAAGGCCGCGGTGCATTCTACTATGTCTTGAGGGGTAAGATTTTCCCCTGCTATGCCACCGATGGTGCCGCGAATGCCTGAAATTGATTTGATTAATGCCACGTTCTAATTTTTGTGGGCAAATGTAGGGAAGATTTTGGAGAAGGGAGGAATAATGGGAGCCACGAATACACGAATGATGTTCATGAATTGATTACATGAATGGAGAAATTGTATCATAAAAAATCGCTGGACAACGTTTGCTGTCCAGCGATAGAATAGTTGTTCTGAAAGTTTATCCGGCTTTTGGTTGTTCAAAAAATATTCAGGTGATTTCTATAGAAAAGTTCAATTACAGGAAACCGCCGGATAAACAATAGAATTAAAATGAAAATTTATCTATATCTGGTTAAGGCTTGATCTTGTCAGCTGCCTTTTTCAAATTGGCTTTGAATAGTTCGAGCTGAGGATCATTATTTTTATCCGCTATTTGAACTGCTTTTTGATAATTGGCGAGGGACTTCTCCATTTTTCCATTGGCTGCCAAAGCTTCTCCGTAACTGTCGTAAACGTTGGCTGACTCTGGATATAGTTTGGTATTACACCAAAATACTACCTCGGCTGTCTCTGGTTTTCCCAATTGTCCCAGGAAGGTGTAGCCCAAATAGTTTATGTCTCCTTCGTCGAAAAGATCTAACTTAACCGCTGATTTGAAATCCTTTAAAATCGATTTTTTCAATGATTTTTTATCTTCCTGACCAGTAGTTTCGACATACTTGTCCAGCTTGGCTACAATTCCGTTAAATACTTCCTTATAAGAAGCTTCCATCTCTGACCGATATTCTTTAGCAGCAGCGGTTGCCAATTCAATGCCTTTTTCCAACGCTACATCAGCTTCCACCTTCACTTCCGGCACTACTCCAACTCCTTCCCAGTTCGTACCTGTTATCGGGTTGATGGCTTTCCCGGTAGGGATGAATACGGAAAGGTTATCATTAATTGGCCTTGTTCCTCCTGGATTAGCTCCTCCGCCGGTAGTTTCTCCGATCAATGTGGCCCTTTTTTGTGTTTGCATATTGTAGGAAAACTCCTCGGCCCCTGAAAAAGTGTAATTACTCGTTAGTACAAACAAAGGAACATCAGGCATTTTAGTTCCATTAACTTTCTCAAGCGTCCAGAATTCATCAGTCCTGTCCCCTTCACGCCAGTAAAGGCTGTTTAGATGTACTTTTTCCCCAAAAAAATAACTGCATAAATATTGGACCATGGATGGATCTCCTCCTCCATTTTTACGTAAGTCGATGATAATGGCATCTGATCCGGCATATCAAAGCCATATAATGATCTGCTACCGGACCACCGGAACTTACATTAGCAAATCCTCTAAGATCGATATATCCAATGTTTCCTTCCAGCCTTTTGGCCTCCATAAATCCTGCTCCATAAAAGCGGGAACGCATTTTATACTGAAGGTGTTCCTCAAAGACCCTGTCGATGCTGTTTGGCGGTGCTTGTCCAACCGAGCGAGGTCTGATACGCATATGTTTATCCTTATTGATGGCCTGAACTTGTGCAGTTAATTCTTTAGCAAAACCATCTAAATCTTCAAATTTTTCGAAATGGCCTTTAACCAGTAATTGATTGAGATGTTTTTCCGTCTTTTTGGCTACTTCCGGAAAAACATAATAATCCACCATCAACTGATTCAGCTTTTTTATGGTAGACTTCCTGATAAGCTTTATCAACAACAACATCTTGTGCCTGTAAGCCATGAATAGCAGGGAAAAGCATACAACCAACAACAATAAAACGAGAGACTTCTTCATAATTTAGGTTCGATTTAAATAACTAAACCCAAAAATAAGACCAATCAAAAAATCAAAATTGTAAAAAAGTTAATTGCTCCAAAATCAATTAACCGGATCGTAGGCATTAAACAATCTTTTGGAGATAGCTTGACGGGAAATATTCAGCAAGTGAGGTTCTTGCTTAAAAAAATGTAGAGGGCTGCAATGGAAAAAGGTCTTGAATTCTTTAATGAAATGTGCCTGATCATAAAAGCCGGCATCCAATCCAAGTTGTGTCAAATTTTGGTAGGAAGCATTTTGCTGGAGATACAGAAAATAATTCAGGCGCCAGATCCTGGATATTTTTTTGGGGGTCAACCCGATCTTGTTGATGAAATTATTTCTTAGGCCAACTTTACTAATACCAAATTCATCATACATTTCATTTACCCTGATCATGCCTTTGCGATCCAGGATGTAATTGACCTGATCGCGGAGAACAGGATCAACCGCCAGATTTTCTTTGGTAATATTCAATAAAAGCTTTTCTGCCAACTGTATTTTTTTTTCAACCTGTGGTGCCTTTATCAAATCTTTGATTAAATTTTGACTGACAGCATCCAGATCAAAAATCTCCTTCAAAGCGAAGGATTTGTCATTGAGCTTATAAAGCGGAATAGAGATTAGGTTCCAAAAGGCAAATGGTTTAAATCGAATCCCGAATATGCGGGTTGATCGTGATGCACCGTAATAGATACTATTAGTTCTTTGCCCCATAAAAGCAGCGCCAGTAGGTATATACTGCCATTTACTGTCGGTGACTGGCTTAAACGCCAGTTTTTCATTCGAAAAAAGAAAATCAAATGTGCAATCAGGAGAAAGGAGCTCAAATTGTCCTTTCAAATCATCAGGGGAAAAATCCAATTCCCAAAAGCATTCAACGTGCTTTGATAGAGCCTTGCCTGGTAGAAATTCCTGATAAAACATAACCAATGTACTAATTGACGCTAATCAACTTAAAAATAGGGAAAGGGTTTAAAAATATAGACAAACGGACCTTTTTTACCCTTAATGACCATTTATTTTCCAAAAAGATGCGTCCTTTTTAGCAATCGTTCCAGATCTTCCGGAGTATCTATACCTATACTGTCATTAGGAGTGATCCCAACAAAAATGTTATAGCCTGCTTCCAGCCATCTTAGTTGTTCCAAGGATTCTGATTTTTCCAGATCAGAGACAGCTAAATCACTAACTCGCATCAGTGTTTCTCTCCGGAAACCATAAATTCCCAGATGCTTCAAATACTGTTGATGCTTTAACCACTCACTTTGAGGCACTTTCCGCATAAAAGGAATGGCATGTCTGCTGAAATACAGGGCCTCCCCATGAGAATTAACAACAACCTTAACTGCATTAGGATCAAATAAAGTCTGGGTAGTCTTTACAGGTGTTGCAAGGGTTGAGATATCAATCGATTTATTTTCTATCAATGGCCTTACCACATGGTCCACATCTTCAGGGGAAAGAAAAGGCTCATCTCCCTGCACATTGATAATAATGTCAAAATCTGAAAAAGCATCAGCCACCTCAGCACAGCGATCAGTACCACTTTGGTGATCCTCCGAAGTCATGACGACATTACCTCCAAAAGATTCCACGTGATGGAAAATTCGTTCATCATCAGTAGCTACGACCACATGAGAAACGGTTCCGGCCATACTGACCTGATCAAACACTCTTTGGATCATACTCTTACCCCCAATATCTACAAGAGGTTTGCCCGGAAAACGGGAAGATGCATATCTGGCTGGAATGACGGCTAGAACGGACATATTTGTTGGTTGCTGGTTGCTGGTTTCTGGTTGCTGGTTGCTGGTTGCTGGTTTCTGGTTTCTGGTTACTGGTTAAGTTTTTGAAATTGGAATTACAAATTTAACCGCTTTATTTTTAAACTTGCAGTTATAATTTAATTCGCTTTCAAAAAACTATCTTAAACCTGCATTATATGAAAAAGATATACTTCCTTTCCACCTGTTCTACTTGCAAACGCATTATGCAGGAGTTGAATATTGGAGATGATTTTGAAAAACAGGATATTAAATTTGACAAAATAACCTCTGAACAATTGGAACAAATGGCAGCAAAAGCAGGTTCCTACGAAGCTTTATTCAGCAAAAGATCCCGACAATACAGAGCTCTAGGGCTTCATGAACAAACACTTTCTGAAGAGGATTACAAAAAGTACATCCTGGAAGAATATACTTTCCTGAAAAGGCCAGTAATGCTCATTGGGGATGAAATTTTTGTTGGTAATTCGAAAAAGGTCGTTGAGGCTGCGGGGAAGGCGTTGGGTGTTTAATCTCAACTTTAGGCTTGATTGTACGGCGTAAAATTTAAGGCCTAACTTGAAGTTAGACCTTAAATTAGGAACCTACCTTTTCTCCAGCCACTTCCTTGCATTCACAAATGCCTCAATCCAGGGAGATATAACATCTTCACGATCAGTTGGATAATTAGCCCAGTTCCATTTAAAAATGGAACGCTCTATATGTGGCATGGTCACCAGGTGACGACCGTCTTTGCTGGCCAGGAATGCGGTGTTATAATCACTGCCATTTGGATTGAAAGGATATCCTTCATAACCATATTTCGCCACGATATTGTAATCATCTTCTTCCATTGGCAAATGGAATTTTCCTTCGCCGTGAGAAATCCAAACACCTAAGGAACATCCACTTAAACTGCTCAACATCACAGAGTTATTATCCTGAATTTTTACCGAAGTAAAGGCACTTTCGTGTTTATGAGAATCATTGTGCAACATTTTGGACTTCAATTCATGCTCAGGATTGATCAAATCCAATTCAACAAATAACTGACAGCCGTTGCAAATACCGATGGACAAAACATCATCCCTTTTGAAGAAATTCTCAAGACTTTGACGCGCCTTATCATTGTACAGAAATGCTCCTGCCCATCCTTTGGCTGACCCAAGAACATCTGAATTGGAGAACCCTCCTACGGCACCAATGAACTGCACATCTTCCAGGGTTTCTCTTCCACTGATCAGGTCCGTCATGTGCACATCTTTCACATCAAATCCGGCGAGGTACATAGCGTGTGCCAATTCCCGTTCGGAATTACTTCCTTTTTCCCGTAAGACTGCGGCTTTTGGCTTTGGTTTAGAAGAATCAATTACCGGAACCTGACCATCGAACCCTTTCGGGAAGTGATACTTCAGAGGTTGGTTTTTATAGTTGCCGTATCTTTCTTTTGCTAATTGCTCACCAGTTTGGTTGATATCCAGCAAATAGGAGGTCTCATACCAAACGTCTCTCAATTCAGGAATATCAAAATGGAAGGTTTCAGATCCGTTTTTGATTTCAAGATTGGACCCTGAAACAACGGTTCCTATTTTGTGATAAGCAACTCCTTCCTTTTTCAGAAATTCCTCAACAGAATCATCAAAAGCCTGGAACACGACCCCACTGTTCTCTGCAAATAGAAGCTTAACTGAATCTTTATCCTCAAGACCCGAAAGGTCTATGGTGGCAGCCAGATCAGGATCAGCAAAACACATTTCCAACAAGGTGGTCAAAATCCCTCCGGCAGAAATATCATGGCCGGCAACAATTTTTCCATCATGAATCAGAGCTTGAAGTGCATTGAAAGATTTGACAAAAGCCTCAGGAGTGTTGACATCCGGAGCTTTTGGTCCGATCCTGTTCATTACCTGGGCAAAAGATGAACCTCCAAGTTGGTAATCATCAGATGAAAAGTTGATGTAATAAATGGCTCCTCCATCTCTTTGAAGCACTGGTTCAACGATCCTTGTAATATCATCACAATGACCTGCGGCAGAGATAACTACCGTTCCCGGTGCGATCACTTCATCATTTGGATATTTTTGCTTCATCGAAAGAGAATCCTTCCCCGTTGGCACATTCACGCCAAGAGCAATGGCAAAATCAGAAACCGCTTTTACAGCCTTGTACAATCGGGCATCTTCTCCTTCATTTTTGCAAGGCCACATCCAGTTGGCAGATAAAGAAACGGACTTCAATCCATCTTTCAAAGGTGCCCAGACAATATTGGTCAAAGCTTCTGCTATGGAATTTCTAGACCCGGCCTCCGGTTCAAGCAATCCACTTACCGGTGAATGTCCAATTGATGTTGCCAAACCATCTTTTCCATCAAAACTCAGGGCCATGACACCACAATCATTAAGTGGCAATTGTAAAGGACCGGCACATTGCTGCTTGGCCACCAGGCCGCCAACACATCTATCCACTTTATTGGTCAGCCAGTCTTTACATGCAACCGCCTCCAGCTTAAGGACATCTCGTATGTATTGCTGAATGTTTTTAGCAGTATATTCAAGTCCCGCATAATTCCTGTTCACGGTTTTGTCATCCATGATGGTTTTGGGAGAACTACCAAACATATCCATTAATGCCAGATCCATCGGGCGCTCACCCGTTTTATCGGATTCAAAGGTAAATCGAAAATCTCCGGTCACCTCCCCTACTTCGTACATCGGTGCACGCTCGCGTTCTGCAATGCGTTTTAAAGCTTCCATATGCTTTTCGGCTATTACCAACCCCATTCGTTCCTGAGATTCATTACCGATAATCTCTTTAGCAGAAAGTGTCGGGTCACCAATAGGCAGTTTATCCAATTCAATTTTACCTCCAACGTCTTCGACCAGTTCTGACAAACAGTTCAAATGTCCGCCGGCACCATGATCGTGAATGGAGACTATGGGATTAATATCATTTTCCACCATTCCACGGATGGCATTGGCTACACGTTTTTGCATTTCCGGGTTGGAACGCTGGACAGCATTCAATTCAATACCAGTGCTGAATTCACCGGTGTCGGCTGAAGAAACTGCAGCCCCTCCCATACCGATCCGGTAATTATCTCCACCAAGAATAACGATCTTGTCACCAGTTTTGGGAGAATCTTTAAGAGCTTGTTCTTCCTTTCCGCTTCCAATTCCACCTGCAAGCATTATCACTTTATCAAACCCTAATTTTCGGGCCTCTTCTTCATGTTCAAAAGTCAATAAGGATCCGGCAATAAGTGGTTGCCCAAATTTATTCCCAAAATCAGAAGCACCGTTTGAAGCCTTAATGAGAATGTCTAAAGGTGTCTGATACAACCAGTCCCGTTCTTTCATTGCCTTTTCCCATGGCCGATTTTCCTTTAGTCTGGAATAGGAAGTCATGTAAATTGCTGTACCTGCCAATGGCAACGACCCTTTACCACCTGCAAGACGGTCTCTTATTTCTCCTCCAGAGCCCGTTGCCGCTCCGTTAAATGGCTCCACAGTTGTTGGGAAATTATGAGTCTCAGCCTTCAGAGACAACACGGATTTAAAAGGTTTCTTTTCGTAAAAATCGGGTTTATCAGGACTTTTGGGAGCAAATTGAATGACCTCCGGTCCTTTAATGAATGCGACATTATCCTTATAAGCAGAGACGATATCGTTAGGGTTTTCACTGGAAGTCTTTTTGATCATTTTGAATAATGACTCCGATTGTTCCTCCCCGTCAATTACAAAAGTGCCATTGAAAATTTTGTGTCGGCAGTGCTCACTGTTCACCTGAGAAAACCCGAATACTTCAGAATCTGTCAGCTTCCTCCCTATCTTTTCAGCAAGAGCTTCGAGATAATCTACTTCTTCCTCACTAAGCGCCAATCCCTCCTGCTGATTATAGGCAGCGATATCATCAACCTCCATCACTGGAGCCGGTTCGATCTCTATGGTGAAAATATCCTGATGGAGGCTATTATATTTTTGACTCAGCATTGGGTCAAAATCTTTAGATTCTTTCTCAACCTTAAAAAATTCCTCGATCCTCGATATACCTGAAATAGCCATATTCTGGGTTATTTCAACCGCATTGGTACTCCAGGGAGTAATCATGGCTGCTCTTGGGCCAATGAAAGTAGCATCGATCTCAGTAGAATCAATTACAGGTTGATTACCAAAAAGCCATGTAAGCTTTTCTTTATCTTCCTGAGACAGGTCTTTAGCTACTTCTACCGCAAAAATTTGTTGGGAAATATCACCGAAAAAAAGGATCATGGCACTGCTTTTTGAAATGAAGCTGCAAAGTTCCTCTTTTTCTTTCTAAATCAGTAATGGAAAGCGAGAAAATTTAAGGTTTAATCCTTATACAAAAACAAATCGAAGTTTAACCGCAAGGAGCGCGAAGATTCGCGAAGGTCGCTATGAGATTCTACTCCTCACAAAGATCCTCATCCATGGCGGCAATCCATTCCTCTATCAGTTTCACACCTTCGGTATGTACTGTTGACCTGCCCAATTCAGGCATCATGGCTCCCGGGTCGAGAGAGTTCATTCGATAAATGGTTATGCTTTTTTCCGGATGGCCGGGAACAATATCAAAATCATTATCTCCTGCACCTTTTCCTGCAGATACCGGAGCTTTGCAAATCCCAAGATTAAAAGGCCGGTCTTCAAAAATGGTAAAGTTAAGTCCTGAGGTGTTTGCTGAACCCTTCGGATTATGGCAATGGGCGCAATTGATCTCCAGATAGGCCATGGCTCTGTCGTGTAGGGACCCCGAGGCAGGATCATCCCAAACCGGCATTTTTAAAATTCCTTCTGTAGCTGGTTTTTCCTTCAGGTATCCCATAGCCTCCCACTTTTCCAATTGATTCATGCTTCCTTCTTCATAATCAAAATTTTTATTGAGGCTTCTTGCCGTAGGTCCGATGGGAATGAATTTACCTCCCCTTTGATGACAGTTTTTACACTGATTTTTGTCCGGAATTACATAGGTAAAATCCATTTTACCTCTAGTGGGATGTTGGTACACCATAGGTTCTTCATCTCCGATAAGGATTAATTCTGCATCAGTCTGGTCTTCATTCCATTTGTAAGTCGCAGCATCCCAACCCTTTTCCGTGTTCATAAGGATGCGGGTTTCTTTGATATCTCTACCTGACTGTGTATCGTAATAAAAATGTTTGATCAAAACTGCCCCAAGCGGAAATTCAAAAACCTGTTTTTCGTCAAAAAGAACACTAGTTCCTTCCGGCATCCATACGAACCTGGACTTATCCGCATAATCCGTGAACAAAGGGGAATTCAGGTCATAAGGTAATACTCCATTATTAGGACTAAATCCAGATAAATCGCCGGTAAAAAACTGGTAATCAGATAATTGATCGAAAGGGAAATTCTCGGTGTCTATGGTGACTATGAAGTTTTTTTCTGAGCAGTTGGTGAGGAGTATAGCGATTGTGAGAATAAGGACGGACCGGAACATATATTAGGTCTTTTGATGACTTCAGGCTGAAGCCTGAGCTACGTTAAAGTTAGATTTCAGGTTCTGCGTTTTCTTCCTGGGCGGGCAATGAACAATCAAATTTGGAAATATCCGAATCGATATATTTGGCCATAGCCCTGATACTCTCTGCCTTTTCGGCATTGAGGTTGGCAAAGGTTATGTCTCCGTTGTTTTGCAGACAAATACTATGAGACTCGGGGTCAGTTTTATAATCCGGGTGCATCCAGCCATCCACCAGGATATCTTGTGGAGTTGCCTTAAACATTACATTGATCAGTTGTCCCCACTCTCGTGTCATATCCGGCATGGCATCTTTTTTGACAATGACATTATCATGAACATGAACATTTGAGCTATATGGTACAAAATCAGAACCTTCATCAAATGGTCGCTGAGTCATATAAAAACTTCCAATGCCGAGGCCGATGGTTTTATGGTTTTTGATATGATTATCAAACACTTCTACCTCTTTGGCAGCCACAATCATAAACCCGGTTCCCGGCGGAACAATGTGTACAATCCCTCCTTTGGGTGCAAAATTCTTAAAATTATTATCGTGGATGTTATTATTGTAGGCACGAATGTGTTTACCATTGGCTACCGGTAATCCTGCAAGATCATAAATGAGGAAACCCATGGTATTGTTATATGCCTCATTATCAAAAGCATCGACATAACTACAATTCTCAATTTCAAAACCTGCAACATTGTGGTGGACCAGCGAATTTTTCATATGCACATAATGGGACTGCCCGACATAAATTCCTGCATCTGAGGCAAAAGAGGCTTCACAGGCATCGATGACCACATTAGTACATTTCACCGGATAAATGCCATAACTCCCATTGGTTTCTTTTGCACCTTCCGTCCAGGTTGTTTTGACATTCTTGAGCAAAACCCCTTCGCAATCCTGGATTTTTATAGCATCTCCTTTGGAATCCTCAATCGTCAGGTCATACATTTTAAAGTGTTTCAGATTGGTTACCCTGATTCCTTCAGCACCCTGGGTTTGATTAAGGAACGACAGTACCGTTTTGTCCTTACCAGCACCTTTGATGGTAATATTATCAATTCCGTCAAGAGAGAGGGATTTGGTCAAATTAAATCGTCCTGCAGGCAATTCTATCACATCCCCTGGATTGGCGAGAATGAGTTGCTCCTGAAATGATTTGAGTAACTCATCGTGAGAAGCCTCATCTAATTGTTCGCCACTTTTAGCTTCTTTGGCCTTTGGTCCGCATGCCAGAATGGTAGCAGATACCAATAAACTTAATAAGATCTTTAAACGCATGAAGTGAATTATTTTTTGTGATTTTGTTTTAAAAGTCAAATTTTACCCCCAAAACAGGAATTAAGCCTCCAGGGTAATAATTGTAATAAATTTCCTGTGTCTCAGGGTTATATCGAACAGAACGGATATTTTTGGTATTCAAAATATTCTGTACATCCAGTGAAACAATGCCTGAAAAACTCTTTGCATTAAACCGGTAGGCTAACCGGTGATCCAGACGAAAATAGGGATCAACCTGTCCTTCATTGACACGACTGTAATCCGGTAAAGCACCTGTTTCAACCGTGGAATTGGCAATATCAACCGGGGTATATCTAAACCCGCCGTTGTAGATCACCCTTGCACCCCATTGAATAGCCCGGCCTTTTTTCATCTGAAATTCCTTGCCGGCAGTAAGATTACTGGCAAAATTACTATTGAAAAAAGTATTGAACTCTTTTCCGCCCGGTAATTGGTATTTGGCATCGTAAATTGAAAAGTTAACCAAAAAGAAAAAGTTATTATCAAAATTCTTCTCCACACTAAAATCCACTCCATAACTATTTGAGATACCTCCGCTATTTGTTGGAAAAGTGACTACTCCTGACTGTACATTCAGGAAATAATACCCTCTGGATTCATCTGTTTCAACAGGAATATCATAGAGGTATTGATAGTAAGGTTCAATGGCAATTCTCCAGTTATTTCCCGGATATAAATTATACGAAAGAATGGCATGAACCGACTTCATCATTTCCAGGTTTTTATTGGGTAACGAACGGATCACCTGATTGTCAATGGTATCTTTTTGTTCATAAAAATAATTAGCCATGGGCAATATCTGGCTATGTTTTCCCAAAGCGAGGCCCAATGTATGTTGCTCTCCTAATTCTGCCTTTACGGAAAACCGGGGATCCACACTGGCGGTATTATTCAAACCAAGATAAAGGGTGTTTAGCCCTGCATTAAGGGTAATTCTTTCAACAGGGTTAAAGGAAACCTGCGCATATGCCTGACCATAAAAGGTTGTTCCTAAACCATTTATATCACCATTTTCCCGTTCCCTGTTCTCCAGGTTATCAAACCTAGGAATATTATATTCGAATTTCCGAAATTCATAGTTCAGATAATTAAACGTTAAGCCTGTTTTCAATCTGAGCCTTCGACTGAATTTATTGCTGTAAACCAGAGATCCTGATAAACGTGCATCATTATGTTCTTCATCTCTGATGTTCTCAAAAGCATCATCTGCATCGTAAACATCACTTTTAAAAGTGATCAGGCTGGCAATACCTGCCAATCCAATTTTGAGGAAGGATTGATCACTCAGCAGATTCGTATAGGTCGCCCCAACAGTTCCCATATTGCTAACCTGAATATAATGTTCAGCATCGTCCAGACTCAAAGGGTCCCTTTCTTCAATGGCCAGGGGAACTTTGGATTCTTCACTCAATCCACCCATGCCAAAGACCGTAAAAATGTGTTTATTGTTTTTTGATTTGAACCCAAGGTTAAAGGCGACATCCTGAAAAGTATTGTTAAATCTTGGGCCAACCAGGGAGAATCCCATTTTATTTAAAATACCCAGGGTTGAATAGCGGTAATTAATCAGATAGGAAGATTGTCCTTTTTTAATGGGGCCCTCAGTGGCAAAGTCTAACCCCAACAAACTTATGCCTACCCGATGTTCCCGTTTTTTATTATTGCCTTTTCGAAAACGAATATCAAAAGCTCCGGAAAGTGCGTTTCCATATTCTGCCGGCATCCCACCTGTGGAAAAATCTGACCGGGCAAGCAGTTGTGCACTGAAAATGGTAATTCCGCCACCTGAGGTTCCTGGCCGTGCAAAATGATTGGGATTTGGAATTTCAATACCTTCCAGGCGCCAAAGAATCCCTACTGGTGCATTGGCACGAACGATGATATCATTTTCTCCGTCATTACCTCCCTGCTGCACTCCTGGATACGACAAAGCCATTCTTCCCGGATCGTTTGCCGCAGCTGCTGTCCGGTTCGCCTCATCAACCGAAAACGACCGGGTACTCACTGTAGCCAGTTCATTTACCGGTGCGCTGATACGACGCTGTCCACTGATTACCACCTCATTAATGGTCAAAGTGGATTGAAGCAACGGAATTTCAAGATCAACCACTCTTGCAGAACTGACAATTACACCTTCTGATTTAAATTGCTCGTATCCAAGGTATTCGCAAACTACTGAATGTCTCCCAAAAGGAACATCTTTGAGTTCAAAATGACCATCAAGGTCCGTTGTAGTGGCAATTAAGGGATCGCTACCTTCGACCAATACACTAGCACCAAACAGGACCTGTTTGGTCTCCTTATCGATGACGGTACCGATGATATCCTGGGTTTGTCCGGTAATATTTCCAGAAAAAAACAAAAAAGAAAGAACAGATAAAATAACTCTGAAAGCTGGCCGCATAAACGTTCGTTTTTCAATATAAAATATCACAAACTTTTATTCCAACAATCATATTAATTGCGATATTTTTGATGCGCAATTATACAGCGCCAAGAGCGCAAAAAAAAATTATTGCGATTGAAGTTTATTATTGAAAAGCTCTTGTTCTTTTAAAAAGCTTGAAATAGAATTTCCAATTTCTTTCCTATTTTGCGGGATTATTTTGTTAAACCAATGAAAAGCTGCAGGATCTGAATCAATTTATTCCACTTTACTACTTCACATCAGAAAAGCCCAATAAAGATTCCAACATAATACAACCCACTAAGCAAAAAAACCACTCCGGCAACCAACCGCATTACTTTCTCAGCCTTAGTAATTCTTTTATAAAAAGCGCCCACCTTTCCAGCCGCGAAAGCCAGCAGATAGGTGAAAATCACTACCGGCAACCCAGTACCAACTGCAAAAACTATCGGTAAATAAAGACCTTTTGCACTGGCAATGGTCATCGGAATGAGGATACCAAAATACAGGGCTCCGCTATATGGACAAAATGCCAGCGCAAAAATCACCCCGAGTAAAAAGGCACCCCACAAACCTTTGTCCTTGAATCTTTCTGAAAACCTTTCTGAAAATCCGCCCTTTCCCAAAAAATTCAGTTTAATGACATTGAGCATGATCAGTCCGAGAATGATCAATAATGGTCCCAGGAACTTTTCACCGTTTTGATTTAAAAATTTGGCCAGGTGAAACTTGCTGGCACCCAAAAATAGAATAACACCAATAGCTGTATAGCTGAATGCTCTTCCCAATGAATACAGGATGCCACTTAGAAGAACTTTCCTGGGATTTGTTATTTGTTTGGAGATATAGGCGGTTGCGGTAATATTTGTTGCTAAAGGGCACGGGCTGATCGCAGTCATCAGCCCTAGCAAAAAGGCTGAAAAAATCGGTATATTATATTGATCAAGAAGGGTTTGCAGGTATTCCATAACATTGATTTAAAAGATCATATTAAAGACGTAACCGGAAAAGATGATGCACAAGGTCACCACTCCGAAAAACACCCCGATGAGCTTCATTGTCATTACTTTTTTGAGCAACATGGCTTCCGGGAGTGAAAGGGCCACTACGCCCATCATGAAGGCAATGGCTGTCCCTAAAGGAATTCCCTTGGCAACAAGCACCTGAACAACTGGTAAAATCCCAGAAGCATTGGAATACATAGGAATGGCCAAAACAGTTGCAGCCGGAACAGCAAAAACATTCTCCTTACTCATGTACTTCTCAAAGAAACCTTCCGGAATATACCCATGCATAAAGGCACCTATTCCGATCCCGATAAGGACGTAAGGCAACACCCCTTTGATGATTTTCAGCGCCTCTGCCCAAATGAAGGGAAGCCGGTGCCTGAATGGCGTTTTTTCAGCTACAAAAACCTCTTCCTCCCTTTGTGCCTGCTCCAGAACATCTTTCACCCATGGGGTTAAAAATCGTTCCAACCTGAATTTGCTAAGAATTGCCCCGGAAGCCACTCCTAGCAATACACCGCTAATGATGTAGATCAGGGTGGTTTTCACACCAAACAATCCCAAAAACAATCCAACAGCTACCTCATTGACCAAAGGAGAGGTTACCAAAAAAGAAAAGGTTACCCCAAGAGGAATGCCTCCTCTTACGAAACCTATAAACAAGGGCACCGAAGAACAGGAGCAAAAGGGCGTAACCACCCCAAAAAGAGAAGCCATCAAATACTCAAAACCGTAAAGCTTATTTCTGGACAGATAATTTTTCACCTTTTCTACAGGAAAGTAACTGTTGACAATTCCCATGAGAAAAATGATCATAAAGAGCAGCAATAAAATCTTGACACTATCGTACAAAAAGAAATTTATGGCCTCCGCCAAATGACTGCCCTCCCCTAGCCTCATTAGATCATAGACGATCCAATCGGCCATTTTTTGAATCCAGTCAAACATAGTTTTTATGTTTTTTCCGGGTAAACCTAGTTGTCAATCTCTGCCAGGGCTATCCGTAACTTTTCCGCTAATTCTGGTTCGAATTTTTCATTACCGCTCCGCTTAAATGCCCAGGGGGTAATATCTTCAATCTCCCGGTTTCCCTTGCGTGTTTTACAAATGGCCAAAGTGGTCCCATAAGCACCAAATTCTTCGACAAGTTTTTCATTTTCAGGATCTTCTGCATCTACCACCTGGAAAAATATCAGTTGTTGTTCTACCTCTTTGGAGAAATGCTCATTAATGACCTTTTTACTTGACTTCTCAATATTGATGCAGGTTTTACACCTGTGTTTCATGTGAAAATCATAAAGGGTGACAAAACCTTTTTCGGACACCTGCTCAGATTCTACCTGATCTTTTACTTCCATTTGCCCTCCACAGGAATACGTCAAAAACAATAACGCAACAAATAAGAATTGCTTCATTTTACAATAATTTGAACATTAGAAAATAGTGTCAATGGGCGTTCAAATAAAATTTTGGCTCCCTTGAAAAAATAATTAAGGGGCCTTTAAGAAGGAATTAGTTGAACAAAGCCTCCACTTCTGCTTTTGTGGGAACCTTACCCTTTATTTTAACCTCCTCATCCACAACCACAGCCGGCGTTGACATAACATTGTATTCAATAATGTCCATAATATCCTCAACCTTGATTACCTCAACTTCCAGTTTTTTTTCCTTAACAACAGACTCAACAATGGCTGTGGTTTGCTGGCATTTTGGACATCCGGTTCCCAGAATTTTAATGGTTTTCATAATTATATTATTGTTTATCGCCAATAGACGATCATAAATGGTAAAAAAATAGTTCTTCAAATATTTTCCATGGCACTACTCCCCTTCTCCCAAATCAAACAACTCGGAAAAAAGCAACCGTGCTTTTTGCCAGTTTGCAGCATTGATGCAATACTTAATCCGGGGAGGATTTATCTCTCCCTGGATCAATCCTGCCTCTTTCAATTCTTTTAAATGTTGGGAAATTGTTGATTGAGCCAAAGGTAATTCCTCGACCAGTTCCCCTGTAAAACAGCATGACTGACTGGCCAGATATCTCAGGATCTTTATCCGTGTGGGATGGCTGAGCGCCTTGGCGAACTTTGCCAGGTCTTCCGTTCCTTCGAGATAATCTATTTGCTTTAGCGTTCGCTTCATAAATATTAATTCGTTCATCGCAAATTTACGATAGGATGTGAAAATTATCCAAGCTTTGAACAAATAAAATTATCCCAAAGGAACTAAATAATTTAGCTCAAGGCCAAACTCAATTTATCAGACCTTCATGTTTAATTAAAATAAATGGGATAATCCTCTTCCGTGGCAATATACCCGAACGAACTCCATGAGTTGCCATTGAGAATCTCCTCAAATAGCTCTTTGGCTTCAACTTGTGAATCATGATAATATAACCAGGTCGCCAGGCCATATTTCAGGGCATCTCCTGAAGGGCTCCCCGCCATTGTTGCCTGAAGAGAATCTACAGGTAATAAACCTTTATACAATTGACATAATTGATGATAACTGAAATTCTCAATGATATGCGCTTCTTCCTTTATAGGTTCAAGTACCTGATCTATTAAAGTATCCATATCCATTCGGAGTGTATTCATAACCAGCCAATGCGTACTTGAAACAATGTTATCATCATTGGAACCCGAATTCCGGCAATTCACAAAACAGTCAAAAGACTTTTGGAAATCCTGCTTCAGGTAATAGGCTAATCCAAGATGATACCAGATATTCCCATGCAAAGTACTCACCGGAATATTCTGTGCATTGGGTAAACCATCAGGTTCAATTTCATTTTCCGTATCCTCAATCAATTCTACTGCTTTTTCCAGGTCATTTATGGCCTTATCAAAATCCCTTACGGAAATATAGCGATGGCCTCTGTGGCGATATAACCTGGGATCATCAGGAAATTTCTCAATGCCTTCCGTATAGATTTTTATTGCCTCGTAGTATTGCCCCAGATAGGCGGTTCGTCGACCATACCAAATGATATTATCGACGTTATTTTGGTCAGCTACAAATTTTTCCTTGGCCACATTGAATTCAGCCAGCATTTTTGGCGGTGGCTCTGATAAAAGAAAAGTATCTCCTTTAGCCGAAATAATCAATTGTGGTTCTTCTGCAGTGGTCTCACCTGCTGATCCATCCGGACCACAAGACCATAGGAAGAAAAAAAAAAGACAATAGCCAGGAGTGATCTAAAAGCTATGACCATAATTGGATAGTTATTTCACAAAAAAGCCTCGAATTCATCTTAAAAGTAATATTTATTGATGTATTCGAGGCTTAGCAAGTTTTATAATCAATTTTCAGTGATTATCTGATCAAAACTTTCTTGGTGATTGGGCTCAATGCCGGATCTTCAAAAACAATTTGAATATTGAACATTCCGGTTCCCAATTCATCCCTGTTCAGGAAAAATGACTTTTGTGACTGAGCTTTGCTACTGAGTATTGTTTGTCCAAGTTGATTCGTTACCGCAAAGTTATATTTTGAAGTAGGGATTTCCTCAAAAGAAATCTGTACGAACTCCGAAGCTGGATTTGGAAAAACCTTAACCTCCGTTTCCAGCAATTCGATATTTTCAGTACTTGAAATAAGTCCCTCAAAGTGAGCGACTACTGAAGCAACCGTATTATCTATCACTGACTGGCCAGAAGCCAGGGCAAGGTCGAAGAAAAATGACAGACATTTGGAAGTTCCATTGTCATACCACAAACCGGCAGTTTCTCCTTCAAAAACATACCCGGTCCCTCCCATTTCGTAAATAGGAACCGATCCGTCCCGACCTGTGACGGCATCGGCATACCAAAGCGTAGAAAACGTCCAGTCAATGTTATCCAATCCTGTAATAGGTTGATCGGAGGCAGGTGCAACAAAATCTACACCGATTCCACCATCATCGTCATAAGATTGACTATCATAAGAGGCAATTCCCAGGAAATCATATGCAAATTCGCCTTCTGCAAAAGTATAGGGTGTTACATACCTGTCATACAGAAAGTCATTTCCGGTAACCCAAAGGTTTCCTCCTTCTGACAGATACAAGGCTAACTGGCCATTGATTTCGTCATTTGCGTTCCAAAATTGCAGGCCTACTCCATTTGTTGAGGTATGCCAGATCACCAAATCGTAATTTCCCATGTATTCGGCGGTAGGGCTGGTTGCAGTTCCTTCTGCATCAAACAAATCATAAGTCAGGCTATTGTTATCCAAACCTGTTGTCAATGCAGCAGTATTTTCAAAGCCATCATTTGAATCATCCACAACCAGGATGCTGATCTGGCCAAAACCAACTACAGTTAACAATAAAAACATAGACAGTAAAAAGTACTTCATAAGAAAATGGGTTTATAAATAATTAATGAATTACAAATAGAGCCCCAGTGTTCACGATTGTAAAATTCATGAACTACGGGTTATGTGGTTTTATCTGTAAATAATAATTGGACCAAATCTATCAATCCCAAGGATAGGGAATTGACACCTTTCGCATCAAAATTAAATAAATTGAAGAATTGTTTACCAAAGCAGTTAAAAAAGATGCCGGAAAAATTGAATTCTTCCCGGCATCTTTTCATTGGTTATCAATTAAAAATGATCTTTTTGGAAATCGGTTGAAAACGTTTTTCCTCAAATTCGACATTCAACAAGAACAAGCCTGTCCCAATCTGATCGCGATTCAGCACAAATTCTTTATCGCGCTGAATTCCGGAAGTGAACACTTGTTGTCCAAGCATATTTGTGACCCGAACGGTATAATTTGAAGGTTGTTGATCAAATTGCAATTGAACCTGGTCAGTAGCAGGGTTTGGAAATGCCCTAGCCGCTGTAGTTTCGATATACTCCTGGCTGGAAGTTGTTCCATTGCATAGAATGTCAGAAAGGAACAACCTCGTCCTCACATCCATACTGTCTGTAAACGTTGCAGAAAAACCCCCATGACCTCCTCCGGGCACGGTAATCAGTTCATTGGTAATTCCAAGCGCATCCGCTCTGGGGTGTAAAACTCCACTCCCATCAATCTCTACAATAGGCAAAACAACGACCACTGCCATTCCTGTTCCATAGGGCACTACATCATCCTCATCCCCATGAATACTGATTAACGGCGGATCATCAGCATCCATATACTCCTCCCGATGCAGCGCACCAAAAAAATTAACCACACCCTGAATATCAGAAGAATAGCCTAATGAAGAATTTTCCGGATCATCCGTATTCCCCTCCAGACCTCCATTATCATCAATAAATTCCTGAACATATTCAGGAGCTTCTCCTTCGTCGAGATAGGCTGCATGAAGAGAAACAATTGATCCGGCGGAATACCCTCCGGTAAAGATGAAATTCGGATCGATTCGGAACATATTATCCGTTGCAGCATCTTTCCTCAAATAACGGATAGCTGCTTTATAATCGCCAACAGCCATAACCACCTCTTCCATCATGAGCAATGAATCAGGAAAAGGGCCCTGTGGCGGGAATGCAAAATCATAAAGGCGGTAGTCTATTGCAGCAGTGACATATCCCAGTTTGGCATAGGCTTTGCAAACATCATGGGTTTGTGTACGATCTCCTCCGATGAATGATCCTCCAAAAGCAAATAACAAGACCGGACGATTATCTGCCTCATCCCCTGCAGGCTCAAAAATATCCATAAACAATTCCTGGAAGTTCTGGGCAAGGGTGTAATTTTCCCCAAACTTTACTGTAGTCATTACAGGTTCATCAGGAAATATTTCAGTCAGATATCTTTCTCCGTCACAGTTTGGATTGACCTGTGCGACAAGTAAAAACGGCAATGCCAGATTCAAAAACAATAAGTAAAATTTCTTCATAGACTTTGGTAAGGTTTTAAAATAATTGCCCAATATATGGTAAATGAAAGAAACAATAAAATCAAATTTGGGTTTAGCCAATAAAAAATCCCGAACTCCACTCATTGGTAAAGTCCGGGACAAACTGTATCAAAATTCTATTCTAATCAACTCTTAACTTATTACTTATGGCAAAAGGATTTGATCAATAACATGAACAACCCCATTTATACCTTGAACATCAGTCAAAATAATATCAACTGATTGGTTACTCGTCGTTTCAACCTTAGGTGTTGAGGTCAAATCAATCTTTAGCATTCCTCCAAGAGCAGCAACTTCCTGATCGTCAACCAATTCTTTTGATTGTACATTGGCTCCGCTAACAACGTGGTAATTCAAAACAGCTTCCAAAGTAGCTACCGGAATATCATCTAGACTGTTCCAGTCAGGATTGGAATCCAACAATGCCTGAAAAGCATCGTTTGTCGGTGCAAAAACAGTAAAGGGACCTTCTCCGGACAAGATTGATACATAGTCTGTAGTGAGATCTGATCTTGTCAATGCAGCTACCAATGTAGAAAAGGCTGGATTATTGAGTGCCAGGTTCACTACTGATGGTGGCAACATCACCTCATCGATGATGTGTACTGTTCCGTTGGTCGTTTCCACATCTACAGTAGTTGGTACAGCAGAACCGTTAAATTTAACGCCTCCGGTAACATCAATCTGCAAAACAACTTGTTCATCATTTGGACCTGAGCCCAAAGTGGTAACATATGAATCTGCCAAATCAGCAGACTTGACATCCGCAGCAATTACATGAAACTTCAATACGTTAGCCAGTGTCTCATTATCAATATCAGCAAGGGAATTCCAATCAGGATTAGCATCCAGCAATGCCTGGAAAGCGTCATTTGTCGGTGCAAAAACAGTGAATGGACCATCACTTTGCAAAGTAGCCACCAAATCGGCCTGGACAACAGCATCGACCAAAAGACTCAGATCATCCGTTGCCATCGCTGTTTCAACAATATCTTTTGGTTCCGGAGTTGGTGTCGGATCCTCGCCTTCATTATCACAAGAAGTAAAAGTTAAGAAGCTAACAGCAAGCAGCGCGAGAAATAAAAAATTAAATTTTTTCATTAGTTGAAGTGTTTTTTATGTTTGGTAATGGAGGTAAAACACACCAGTTTTTATTTTGTTTAACTTTTTTATATTTTTTTTAAACAAAAATATTTCCTTTGCTTTCCATAAGGGCTTCCCAACAATTTAAACACAACAATGCCTATCTCTAAAAACATAGAAGGCAAAGAAAAAATCCAACCATATTTACTATTCTGAGAAAAAAAAGGAACCTTAGACCAGGCTTCAGCAACAACCAGGAGCATTCAATTGGGAAGAAATCACTATTTTTTTTAAAGGATATTATTAAATTTACTTTAATTCCACTCCCAATTCATCAGTCCGAATTAATTGGGACTTTCTCCCCGGCCATGTTTGTTCATAAATCACAATTTTTTTAAAGACAAAAAATCAACGTATTATGAACCCTAGAGCACTATTTTTCAGTTTTTTTATGATTTCGTTTATGACTTTGGGTTGGGCTAATAATCCAACCCAGAAAATTTATGGAACTGTCCTGGACAAAGATACCAGGGAGCCACTCATAGGAGCTACTGTTGCTATTGTTGGCAGTAGCCCAATGATAGGAACCACAACTGACATTGACGGTAATTTTGAATTAGATGATGTAACCGTTGGTCGAATTCAGTTGGAGTGTTCCTATATTGGATACAGCAACTTTTTATCTGACCCTTTCCTGTTAAATTCTGCCAGAGCTGCAGAAGTGTCCATCGAATTGATCGAATCGGTGGTAGTAGCACAGGAGGTCGTTGTGAAAGCTAAAAAGTTCGGGAACGAACCTTTAAACGAAGTATCCATACTTTCCGCCAGGTCGTTCTCAGTTGAAGAAACCCAGCGATATGCTGCCAGTGCCAACGATCCCGGCCGTATGGTCCAGGGGTTCCCGGGAGTTCAGCCTTCCAGGGATAACCGAAGTGACATCATCGTCAGGGGGAACTCCGGTATTGGATTATTATGGCGGCTGGAAGGGGTAGACATTCCCAATCCAAACCATTTTGCCCGTAGAGGGAATTCCGGTGGAGGAATAACTATTTTCAGTGTTAGTATGTTGAGTAACTCGGATTTCTCAACAGCGGCCTTCCCGGCTGAATACGGTAATGCTACCAGCGGTGTATTCGACATTAAATTCAGAAAAGGTAATGCCCGGGAGCGCCACCACACTTTCCGCGCCGGACTTTTAGGGTTAGATTACAGCACAGAAGGGCCATTTAATAAAGAGCGGGGATCAAGTTACCTCGTGAACTATCGCTACTCTACCCTGGGTATTCTCAACAAGATGGGATTACACCTCGTTGGCCCAAGAGTAGATAATACCTTCCAGGACCTTTCATTCAACCTGGCTTTTCCATCAATGGATAAGAAAAAACTGTTCACCATCTGGGGAATGGGTGGTTTGAGTACCGAGATCGTCAATCCCGTAGAACCTCAGGAAGACTGGAAATCCTATGACGATTATTATACCCGCTATTTTACTTCCGATATGGCAACCGTAGGTATGACTTATTCCATGCCCGCCGGGAAGGATGCCTTCTGGAAAACAAATCTTGCCGTTATGGGACAGGATATTGTTTTTCAAAACGACACGCTCAATAGCGTCCGGGAAAAGTTTTTGGTGAATGACGAGCAGTATAAAGAAAGTAGAATCGTACTTACTTCCTATTGGAATAAAAAGATCAGCCCCCGTTTAGGATTGAAAACCGGTATCATTTTCAGCCAGATCTTTTATAACCTGATCCAGGAAACCATCGGTGAAACTGCGACCATAGATGCCAAAGGCGGAACTCAGCTTGCTCAGGCCTATGTCCAATTCAGGTACAGGCCAACCGAAAAACTGACTATCAACTTCGGAGGACATGCTACGCATTTGCTCCTGAACGGTAAGAGTGCTGTTGAACCCAGAGTGGGCATAAAATATCAGGTTTCTGAAAAACATGCTCTGATGGCTGCCTGGGGTATGCACAGCAAAATGCTGCCGATTGGGAATTATTTCACCCGGATCAATGGAGAGACTCCGAACATTGATGCCAATTTCCTGCGATCAAATCAGGCAGTCCTCGGGTATAACTTTTTGCCAGGCAACAACTGGAAAATTTCGGTGGAGGCTTACTTACAGAGCATGGTTGACGTACCCGTAGCAGCAACTCCCGGAAGCTCATGGAGTATTTTGAACACCATTGACAGTTATACCAAACACGAAATGGTCAATACCGGAACCGGACAAAATATTGGGCTAGATCTTATGGTGGAGAAAGCCTTTAGCCAGGGAACTTTCATTTTACTCTCCGGGTCAGTATTTGATTCAAAATACACCGATGCTTCGGGACGGGAATTTTCTTCCATTTTTGACAGCGGTTATGCGGCAACAGCCATGGGAGGAAAAGAATGGACAACTGATAAAGGAAATATCTGGGCATTGAGTCTTAGAGGAATCTACAATGGTGGCCAGCGCCTCACTCCCCTATTGCCAGGTGTCCCGGTTTCCCGCTATTCCCAAAATCCTGCCCTGGATGAAGCTGCTGCCTTTACAGAACAGGTTCAGGATTACATGCGTGCAGACCTCAGATTCTCCTTCCGGAAAAATAATCCGAAATCTGCCTGGTCCATTGCACTGGACGTTCAGAATGTTACCAACAACAAAAACATCGACCCTTTGAATCGCAACTACGATCCGGACCTCAATGCATGGGTTTATCGCGAGCAGGCTAGTTTAACACCTATTTTGAGCTGGCAGATTGATTTCTGATTGAATTGTTTGTTTTAACCAAAGGCACATAGCTCACATTTTTGACCTTTTTACGCTGACCTTGTGAACTATGTGCCTTTATGTTATAAAATTGTAAAATTCACACTAAGCACCTTCCTTTCTCCCCCAGGCTATTTATCTTTGAGCCTTTATTTCAAACTATAAAAAAACCCGGACAACATGACGAAGGAAACACTGAAGCTGGAGGGACTTCAGAAAATAAGATCTGACTATAGTTACCTTATGTCCATATTCAAGGAAATGCTGGAATCATTGGGCGAAAGGGAGTTAGCTAGCCTGGTTTCTCCAGAAAACATACCATTCACAGGAGAATACTCCAACATCGAAGACAAGAAGCTTGCCCAGGCAATCGGAATGTCGTTTGAGTTACTCAACCTGGTTGAAGAGAACGCCGCTACACAATTCCGCAGGAAAACAGAAACCCAATATGGGCTGGAATCTACCCGTGGTTCCTGGGGAGAAACCCTAAAAATATGGAAAGAAACAGGTGTTAATGAGCAGGACATCGCAGCAGTGTTGCCCAACATAACCGTGGTGCCTGTTTTAACCGCCCACCCTACCGAAGCAAAGCGACTGACAGTGCTCGACATTCACCGGGAGTTGTACATCATGCTTGCCAAAAATGAAAACCCGCTTTGGTCCACCTCCGAACGTTCTGTGATCAGACAGGAGATCATCAGCTTACTGGAAAGATGGTGGCGAACCGGGGAAATTTACCTGCAAAAGCCAAGCCTGGCGGATGAGCGGAATAACCTGATGCACTATTTTGTCAATGTATTCCCCGAAGCACTGCGCCTGACAGATCAACGTTTGAAAGATGCCTGGAAAACATCAGGGTTCTCCAGAGAACTGCTCGAATGGCCGGAACAATTTCCTGTCCTGCAATTCGGAAGCTGGGTAGGTGGCGACCGGGACGGGCATCCCTTTGTCACACCGGAGTTTACCGCTTCCACCCTGCAATTACACCGACAGGCTGCCCTGAAAATGATCAAAAAGGAATTGGTGGAATTGGCTGGAAAACTCAGCTTTTCAAGTTTAATGAATGACATTCCCGAAGATTTCCTTTCTGAGATAAAATCCAAAGCCCGTTTATTTGGCGAGGCGGGACAAAAAGCATTAGACAGGAACCCTGCAGAACCACTGCGACAATTCATCAACCTAATGCTTGTCAGGCTGGAAAATACATTGGACGACCGTACTGATCTTGGATTAGCGGGTTATTATCACCGGCCTGGTGATCTTTCAACGGACCTCAAGAGATTGAGGAATCTTCTGATACAATTAAAAGCCTCCAGAATTGCCAGACAGTGGTTATTCCCGATTGAAAGAATGGTCAATTGTTTTGGCTTCCACCTGGCCAAACTGGACATTCGCCAGAACAGTGACTACCATGAAAAAGCCATTAGTCAAATGCTCCGGGCTTCTGGCTTTGAGGATGCTGATTACGGTAGCTGGGATGAAGCGAAAAGGCTCAGTTTCCTCAACAAAGAATTAAAAAGCGGCCGGCCATTTGTTATTGCGGGACGAAAATGCGGTAAGGAAGCGGATAATGTGCTCGGATATTTAAGAGAAGTCAAAAACTATGTCGATCGATATGGCCCTGACGGGATTGGATCCATCATCGTCAGTATGACGCGGAGTTTGAGTGATCTATTACTCGTTTTCCTTTTCATGAGAGAAGTAGGATTGGAAAATGTCGACCTTCCCGTGGTACCCCTTTTAGAAACCATTGACGACCTTATTGCCGGACCGGAAATTCTGGAAGCCTTTCTGGAGCATCCGGTGGTTCAGGAGAGACGCAACAGGGCAGAAAATTTTATCCAGGAAGTAATGCTCGGATACAGCGATAGTAATAAAGATGGAGGAATTCTGACCAGCCGATGGAATATTTACAAAGCGGAAGAGAACCTGACCAAAGCAGGTGACAGACTTGGTGTCAAATTGCGCTTTTTTCATGGTCGCGGAGGTACGATCAGTCGTGGTGGTGGAAAGATTCACCGTTTTTTGGAGAGTATGCCTCCGGGATCAATGAGCGGACATATAAAAATGACGGTTCAGGGAGAAACCATTGCCAACCAGTTTGCCAATCGTTTGAATGCCACCTACAACCTGGAAATGTTTATTTCCGGCACGGCACGTCAGGCTATGATCAAACCTCAAAAAGAACAAGATCAGAGACGCTACAATATCATGGATCGTTTGGTAGCAATGGCAAGAAAAGCCTACCGTCAATTGCTTGACCATCCAAAATTTATCGAGTTTTACAGCCAGGCGACTCCAATTGATGTTTTGGAACAAAGCAAGATCGGTTCGAGGCCTGCAAGACGTACCGGACAGCGATCTCTGGACGATTTGCGTTCCATTCCCTGGGTTTTTAGCTGGAATCAATCCAGGTTTAACCTTACCGGATGGTTTGGTACCGGTATTGCTTTTACTCAATTCAGAGAGCACTATCCGGAAGATTTTGAATACCTGAAAAAAGCTGCTATCGAGTGGCCTTTTTTCAAATTCGGACTCATTCAGATCGAGACAAACCTGCTGAATGGCGATGTCTCTATTATGGAAGCTTTTGCTGATTTGGTTTCAGATTCTTCAACCAAAGAGGAATTGATGCAACTTATCGTAAACGACTACAAGACCTGCCTGGACCATATTGAAATGTTGCTGGAAGGTCCTATTGAGGATCGTCGGGTTTCCAGGTTAGAAAACAATAAGATCAGAAAGGAAGCTTTGTCGATTTTGCATGAGATCCAAATCGATTCGCTTAAGGAATGGCGACAGCATAAGGAGGCCTCTTCCGATCGGAGTGATCCTTTATTGTTAAAACTATTGTTGTTGGTGAATGTGTTGTCTGGAGGATTGAAGAGTACGGGGTAACCACATAGATGGAACATTGGTTATCTATGCTATCTCCATTAATAGGCTTGTCATGCAATCGTTGGATAAATTAATAATCATGGGAAAAATAAAACTTGCACTATTATTTTTCATAGTGACCCTTTTCAGTTCTTTAAATGTAACGGTATACCCAAGTGGCGTTTCAAAAAAGCAAGTCAGGATCTTATTTGTAGGAAATAGTCTCACCTATACGAACGATCTGCCCAGGCTTGTCCAAAAAGCTGCCAAACAAAAAGATATATCCGTAAAAACAAAAATGATCGCTTTTCCAAATTATGCCATTGAAGACCATTGGAATGACGGAGTGGTTCAAAAAGAAATCAGCAGGAATAAGTATGATTTTGTAATACTTCAACAGGGTCCTTCCTCTCAACCTCCCGGAAGGAAGATGCTGATGGAATATGGAGAGAAATTCAGCGACCTATGTAAAAAACATGATGCCCAACTGTGTTATTTCATGGTGTGGCCGTCTCTGAATTATTACCATTCTTTTGATGGTGTAATCAAAAATTACAGAGATGCTGCAACCATGCATGATGCGGTCCTTTGCCCCGTTGGAGAGGTATGGAAAGCTCATTTCGATTCGACAGAAGAATTCGATTATTACTCCTTTGACGGCTTCCATCCTTCTTTAAAGGGAAGTCAGGTAGCCGCGGAGGTTATTGTTGAGTATTTGTTTGATGATTGAACCGGGGTACGGGTTGCGGGATTCCAGGTACAGATCGCTAAGTTTATGGGCAGTTCCGGTTTCGAAGGGTTCAAGGGTTCAAATTGTTCAAAGCGCTTAAGGAGTTTGAAGATATTCTCTGTGATCTCCGTGACTTCCCCTGTGTACTCTGCGGTTAAAAGAAATAATATAGACTTCTATTCTGTGCGGGAAAGAGAACTTCCTTGACCAAAAACTAAGCAACCTGTTAAAAAAATAGCATAGTTAATCTTTAAGATCCGGGCTTTCCAGCAGTTTAAAAAACTGATCCAGTTTCGGCATAATGACGATCTCTGTCCTGCGATTTTTACTTCTGCCTTCTGATGTCGAATTATCTTCTTTGGGAACGTACTCAGAACGACCAGCTGCAATTAATCGCTGAGGATCCACATAGTAGTCTTCCTGAAGAGATCTAACAACAGCCGTTGCTCTTTTAGCTGACAGGTCCCAATTATCTTCCAGGCAACTGTTCTCGATAGGAACATCATCGGTATGTCCTTCTACCAGTATTTCGAGGTCACTATGATCATTAATGACCAAAGCGATCTTGTCCAGAACCTCTTCAGCCCTGGAGCTGATCTTAGAACTGCCTGAACGGAAGAGCAATTTATCTGAAATGGAGACATGGACCTTGCCTCCCCTCACCTCAATTTGAACATCCTCATCGTTGATATCCGTCAGTGAACGTTTGAGGTTCATCACCAGGGCAAGATTAAGGGAATCCTTGGCCTGAATACGATTGTTCAGGTCTTTGATATGAGAATATTGATCCGTCATATTCTCGAGGGATTGTTTAATACTTTCTGCTCCGGTTTTACTCACGATGGATAGGTCCGCCATAAGATCCATCTGGTTGCTGTTGGTTTCTTTCAGGTAGGCAACCTCCTCTTGGAGGTCTTTTATTTGCTGATCCTTAAAGGTTATTTGTTGCTCCAATTCGGTTATCTTTCCTTTGTTACAGGCGGAAAACACCAAAATGGTGAAAGCGAATACAATTATTCCAGGTTTTTTCATAGTAGCTGTTAAGTTGATTTTATAGAGAACTATTCTGGGGAGGGAATTATTATGTTGCGGGCAAAAAAGTCCCGCTACCGGATTTAAGAAATTTCAAAAAACAAGAGACGGAAGACCGCAGATTACGGTCTTCCGTCCTTGGCACCTTAACGATCCCCTTCTATTAAGCAACCTCGGTGCTGTTTGGAGTGAACATTAACAACCTGTTCACTCATCAGCCCACCGTCTCTTTGTAAACTCTCCTGAGCCATGGCAATATGGCCCAAATGATGAGGAAAGCTCCGAAGGTCAGTACCGCATTGACCAGGAAGAAGTTTGATTTATTCTCAAACAGATCCCAAAGCCCCGATAATACCCCGGACAGTTTATTACCGATAGCTGTCGCAAGGAACCAGCCTCCCATCATCAGGGCAGCCAGACGTTTAGGCGCCATTTTGGAGACCAGAGAAAGTCCCATCGGGCTAAGGCATAGCTCACCGATAGTGATAACCCCGTAAATTCCAAATAACCATGCTGTAGAGGCTTTATCCGCGCCGTTACCGGAAACGATAGCGGCCAGTACCATGACCATCCACGAAACCGCAGAGATCAGCATACCCCAGGTGATCTTTCCGGGAGTGGAAGGTTCTCTTTTCCGCCTTCGCAAGAAAGCAAAGAAGGCAACCACCAGCGGAGTAAGAATAACTACAAAGAACGGATTAATGGACGCCTGCAACTCTGTGGGCCAGAGGGTGAGACTTCCATAATTCTGTTTATCCTCATCACTCAACTGATTCCAGGTTTCTTCACTAATATCAGTCGGTTTGTCAACAAGGTTGCCTTTTGGCAATTCTTCATTATAATTGTCAAAATAATAACTTGGACCAGTTGTTTCACCAAGGTCTTCACCATGCAGGCCTGTCAATGCCCTGGTCCTCGGAATGGTAGAAACCTCTTCAAGTCCGGAAACTGCATTAACCACTTTGGCAGTTGTAGGTGAAAGCGCCCTGTCGGTATTATAGTTCGCCCAGTATGTAATGGCTGATCCGTTTTGGTGGAATACGGCCCAGAAAATAACCACTACTCCAAAAATGGACAATAAAGCGGCAATCGGTGGTTTTTCTATGGCATCAGCAGAACGCCAGATGTTAAGGAAAAATACGAGAACCGGGATACAGAAAAGAATAAAAGCATCTGTGGAATCACTACCTGCAAAATTTCCGGGAATCATCCATCCGATGGCTGCAGCTACAAAAGCAGGAAGCAATAGTGTTCCAAGCAGGTACGGAATACTTTTATCCTCCGGTCTTTTCGGAGAAATGACATCAGCTTCTTTGAGCTCGGGAGTGCGCACATTTCCTATCGCGAACCAGATCAAACCGAGGATCATACCTATACCCGCAGCGGCGAAAGCCCATCCCCATCCATAAGAGAGACGAAGCCAGGCGGCCACAAAATTACAGACAAAGGCTCCGATATTGATCCCCATGTAGAAGATATTGAATCCGGAATCTTTTCTGCTTTCGAATTCAGGAGTTTCATACAGTTTTCCCAGTAATACGGAAATATTGGGTTTGAACAATCCATTACCGAGAATGATTACCAATAGGGAAAGGTAAAAGGCCGGCATACTGTTAGGAATGGCCAGCCCCAGGTAACCGATAGCCATCAGGGCCCCACCTATGTAAATGGATTTCCTGTAGCCAAGCACTCTGTCAGCGAGCAGTCCTCCGATAAAAGGAGTGAGATAAACCAAAGCCAGGTAAGTACCGTAGATATCAGCGGCTTCAGCGTTGGACATTCCCAGTCCCGGGAAGGCTTCCGATTCACCGGCGATCATATACAAGGTGAAGATACCGAGCATCAGGTAAAACCCGAAACGCTCCCACATCTCCGTGAAAAACAGGATATACAACCCCCGTGGATGTTTTCGTTGTTTTGACATTTTGTAAGATTTAGAATGTATTGGTTAAAGCATTTTGACTCCCACCAAATATAGATATTTGGAGGGAAATAACGGTTATATCGAGGCAGGAATCGGAAGTTGCGGGATCAATTACCCAATTAGAGGCTTTCTAAGTGTTGATTTAGATCCTAAGTTATAGCTAAAGCTCAACTGATTATGATTGGAAAAAAGCCTGACGACCTTTTATGTCTGAGGACATTCATAATAACAGAACAGCTAATCCTTAAGTGAAAGCTGAGTGAAAATTGGAGGATTTGATTTGTGTATTTCGTAAACATTCATGTTGAAATCAATTTCCTTATTCAATTTTTGTCCTTAAAACTATTGAGAACGAATTAATCTATTTTTGTCCCTGTCAACAATCCTCGTTCTCCTGTGTTAATACAAATGATCACCAATACAATTGATATGAACAAGATCCTTTCTATAAAACCATTGGGATTTCCATGGGAGACCCAGGACCCGTTTTTGTTTTGCGTTCATCACCGCGATGAATTTCCCCCTGGAAATGAACAGATGGGCGTAGACGAGGCCCACCTTTCCGGAAGAAGGATGGGTAATGATTTTACCATCAAAAACGGCTGGAGGATGTATCATGGCCAGAATGTGCCGGGTTTCCCGTACCATCCTCACCGAGGTTTTGAAACCATCACCATCGCCCTGGAAGGGTTTATTGACCATTCGGACTCTCTGGGAGCTGCCGGTCGATTCGGTACAGGAGATGTGCAGTGGATGACAGCAGGGTCAGGAGTGCTTCATTCGGAAATGTTCCCACTCATCAACCGCGACAAAGGCAACCCAACAGAGTTGTTCCAGATTTGGTTAAACCTGCCTCGTGGAAGTAAAATGGTGGCTCCGCATTTCAAAATGTTATGGCGGGAGGACATCCCTGTTGTAAAAGAACAGGACAATGATGGTAATATTACCGAAATAAGCATTGTTGCGGGTGAACTCGGAGACACCAAGGCCCTCAACCCTACCCCCGATTCTTGGGCAGCTGACCCTGAAAATGCCGTTCAGGTGATGACCATCCGAATGGATGCCGGTGCTGAATGGGCGCTTCCCGCTTCAAAAGCCAACGCTCACAGAACCATATTTTATTACAAAGGTCACCACCTGACCGTTGAAGGTAAAGAGCTTACCCCGGAACATCTTGTCAACCTGAAATCGGATGAAGAAGTTACCCTGCAAAATGGTCCCAAGGCATCCTACTTATTGCTGCTGCAGGGTATGCCCATCAACGAACCCGTGGTTCAGTATGGTCCGTTTGTAATGAATTCACAAGAAGAGATCCAGGAAGCATTCAACGAATACAGACGTACGGAATTCGGCGGATGGCCGTGGCCACAGCAGGAACAGGTACACGACCGCGACCAGGGGCGCTTTGCTTTACATGGTGATGGCAGAAAGGAGGAGAAATGATGACGGGTGAAAAATCCTTACTACACAAGGACTTATCATTTTTGCTTCGGTGGTTCCACAGGACCCTTATGGATAAACTTTTTCTCTTCTAAATACACACAAAAAAAGCCCTTCCGGTTTCCCGAAAGAGCTTTTTTTTGTGATTCCGCTGGGGTTCGAACCCAGGACCCCTTGATTAAAAGTCAAGTGCTCTACCAGCTGAGCTACGGAATCTTTTGGTGTGCCTTTTTTCAAAAGCGATGCAAATATACGGCCATTTTCAAAAAAAACAAGTCAGAGGAAATTATTTTTTCCAAAAGGGCAATTTTTTTTGTTTTTGTATCGCAGAGAGGCGGAATATTACTGAAACGTGATAAATTAAAAAAAAGTTCAGCCTTTCTCTGGTTACTGGTTTCTGGTTGCTGGTTTTAGGCTCATTTTTGCTTAACCAGTAACCAGTAACTTGGAACCAGCAACCTGATTACTCTTCAAAATCAAAACTCAACTGTATCCCCTCCAAAATATGCTCTTTTTCCAGATTGGAGACCGTCAACCCCAGCAACCGCACTTTTTCAAAACCTTCCAGGCTGCCTTCCAGTAATTCGTAGGCCACATTTTCGATCTTCTCCAAATCCCTGACTTCGCCTGAAAAGGACCGACTTCGGGTAATGGTCTTAAAATCCTCATTGCGGACCTTAATACTGATGGTACGACCGAAATTGTCGGTTTTTTTCATGTATTCAAAAACTATCTTAGCCAGTTTTTTCAACCGGTCCTTTTTTTCCACCAGAGCTGTAATGTCTTCCGAATAAGTCCGCTCCGCCCCTATCGACTTGCGGACGCGGTTGGGGTTTACCGGGCGGTTGTCCTCTGCCCTTACGATTTTGTAATAATGCCGGCCAGCTTTGCCAAACCGCTTAACAAGCTCTATCTCTGATAGCTTCTTTAAATCGGCACCGGTAAACACGCCCATATTTTTCATCTTCTTAGCAGTCACCTTGCCAATGCCGTGGAATTTTTGAATGGGTAACTGGTCTATAAATGCATCCGCCTCTTCAGGAAGAATGACCTTCATGCCATCGGGTTTATTGATATCAGAAGCAATCTTGGCCAGGAATTTGTTAAAGGAAACGCCTGCAGATGCAGTGAGTTGGGTTTGCTCCCTGATCTTCGCCCGGATCTCCATAGCGATCTTCATGGCCGAGCGGTACCCTTTTTTATTCTCCGTTACATCCAGGTAGGCTTCGTCCAGAGACAGCGGCTCCACAAGATCAGTGTATTCATGAAAAATATCGCGTATCTGCCGGGACACTTCCTTGTACACATCAAACCGATGCTTTACAAAGATTAAATGAGGACACAAACGAATAGCTTTGGCAGACGCCATTGCTGAACGTACACCAAACACCCGTGCTTCGTAACTTGCCGCTGCAATGACTCCTCTTGAACCACTGCCTCCCACCACGACAGGTTTGCCCTTCAGAGAGGGATTGTCGCGTTGTTCTACGGAGGCGAAAAATGCGTCCATGTCGATATGGATGATCTTGCGGTCGGACATAGGGTAAATTTACGAAAACAGAATGAAAGGAGGGCGCCAAGGAAGCGCAAGTGGAATAAAAGTGACATCCCGTACCATAGGTCGGGAGGACGCGAGGACTTTTTAAACACAGGGGGCACGGAGAAGGCACAGAGGACACGGGGATATGGTTTACGGTGAACGGTGGACGGTGGACGGCCTACGGTAGACGGTTTTTAAAAGCTGGAAGGAATTAATATATTAACACTTGAAACTCCTGGAATCCATGGAACTTTTGAAACTCCTAAAGCGAACATGTTAATAAAAGAGTCAATAACCAGCAACCAGCAACTAAAGTATCGAAATATCCTTACTCCGGATTTCAATTTCCGTTTCGATTAGGGTGCGTAGGTGATCGGTGAATCGGTAGGTGGAGAATCGTCTTTGAAAGCGATAAAGGATCATGGCTGACAGCCCGGCGAATAAAGGGATAAAAAACAAGAAGACATACCCAAAGAGCAAATGATCCGTCATGAAAGAATAAATGGCCGTGACCAGGCAGACGACAACGATAAAACCCGTTGCTATCAGCATTCTTCTCAGGAAAAATACCTTTTCGGTTTGGTCATCCAGTTTATGAAGAAAACTGTAGAGTTCATGGGTCTCGAAATAGTCAGGACCGAATTCCAGCAGCAAGGCCAAATCATCGTTGACAGCCTGCTCGATACGGAGCAGACTCCTGTCCAAATGATCTGTTCTTTTGAAAAGCTGCATAAAAAAGAAAATTGCGTTCGTTTATTAAGAAACGAAAATACAAAAAAAAATTCTTGACCGCAAGACAACATATGCAACGGTCAAGAATTTTTCCCATCCCTTCAAAATAAGGATGTTTTCAGGTATTAGATCGTTAAATCCGAAAAGGGAGCCAAATGATATGCTTCAGCACCCTCGTTAATTACAATTCTTCGTCAGAATTAAGTTCATTTTCAATTTCCTTGGCGAGGATCAGATCCACACCAGCTTCTACCGAATCCACGATGGTCAGTACTGAATCCAATCTGGAGATGGTAATCAGTTTTTGAACCGAAGGATGATCTATACCCGTAATGATAAAGTTTCCGAGGGCCTTCCAAAGCCGGTTGGCTGTCAAAATGGCGCTCAACCCGGAAGAGTCCACAAACTTTACATCGGAAAGATCAAAAATCAGGTTCTGGACTCCTTCGTTGGAGAGCAGGACAAACTCTGATTTCAGATCCGGAGCAAGCAGAGAATTCAGGTTCTCTTCGTCCAGTTTGAAGGTTGTGTATTTGGATTGTTTATCTATTACGAACTTCATGTATTAAATTAATTTTTAGCCAATCAGGTCGACAGTCTTTAAAGGCATCGACACATTTATTTCTGCCCCACAAATGTATCAAATTTAAAACTAGTAAACATAAATATTTGTAAAAATATTGCCATTGTAAAAAAAATGCGTTCCTTAGTACATTAACTGTAACGCCTTATTAGATTACAGGTTTTACTATTGGCAGGCTTTAGCAATAAGAGTTAGAAAAAGCAAAACAATAATAATTTCCTGATGTTATATATCAGTAGTTACCCTGTCACCTATTTCCCACTACCCTAACAAAAAACAACCTGATTTGTCATTTAAATCGGAAAAAAAGGCAGGAATTACTGCCTGGCACGGTTTTTATGAATTTTTATGGAACCATACTTGATTAAAAGGCATATTATTAAGATTATTGTGTATAAGAATTTGACGAATTAAATTAAGATGAATAATAAAAAATTTTCCCCGAAGGTTAAACAAGTCATAGCAAAAAGCCGCGATGAGGCTTTGAGACTTGGATATGACTTTATCGGTACGGAGCATTTATTGCTTGGAATCGTCTCTGATAACAGGAGTCTGGCCATTCGCGTTTTACAGTCTTTGGAAGTAAACCCGATCCAGCTCAGACAAGTCATTGAAGAATCCATTCAAAGACTCCATACTTCCATCGCCAATTTGAATGTTGGCAACCTTCCATTCAATCGTCAGGCCGAAAGAGCCCTTAAAGTTACCTTCCTGGAAGCTAAGCTTCTGAGAAGTGAAGAAATCGATACGGAACATTTGCTGTTGTCCATTCTCAAGAATAAGGACAATCCTGCAGCCAAGATCCTGGAGCAGTTCAATGTCGATTACCAAACGTACAAAGACGAACTGGAATACGTCAAGCAGGAACTCGACATAGATGATCGCGTTGATCCGTTTGCTCAGGCTTCGGATGCTGATGAACCTTACGACGAAGAGGACAACCCTTCCAAAGGATATCACCAGGGACGTAAATCACCTACGAAATCGAGAACTCCCGTTTTGGATAATTTCGGTAGAGATATCACAAAACTGGCAGAGGAAGATAAACTGGATCCAATCATCGGTCGTGAAACCGAGATTGAGCGTGTTTCTCAAATTTTGAGTCGTCGTAAAAAGAACAATCCAATCCTCATTGGAGAACCAGGTGTTGGTAAAACTGCCATCGTCGAAGGTCTCGCCCTCAGGATCGTGCAAAAGAAAGTATCCCGTACGCTCTTTAACAAGCGTCTCGTGATGCTCGACCTCGCTGCTTTAGTAGCAGGTACCAAATATCGTGGGCAGTTTGAGGAAAGGATGAAAGCTATCATGACGGAACTGGAAAAATCCAGAGATGTAATCCTCTTCATCGACGAGATCCACACTATTGTTGGTGCCGGTGGAGCAACAGGTTCACTGGATGCTTCCAATATCTTCAAGCCGGCACTCGCTCGTGGTGAATTGCAATGTATCGGAGCTTCAACGCTGGACGAATACCGCCAGCATATTGAAAAAGACGGTGCCCTGGACAGAAGATTTCAGAAGGTAATGGTAGATCCTCCTTCAGCGGAAGAAACTGTTCATATCCTTCACAATATCAAAGGTAAGTACGAAGAATTCCATAACGTCAGTTATGATGACGAAGCTATTGATGCTTGCGTAAAGCTCAGTGATCGTTATATTTCTGACCGCTTCCTTCCGGACAAGGCAATTGATATCCTGGATGAGGTTGGCGCCAGAGTTCACCTAAAGAACATCTTCGTTCCTGCGCATATCGAAGAACTCGAAAAGGAAATCGAAGAGCTCAAGGAATTGAAAAATCAGGCAGTAAAAAGTCAGCAATATGAAAAAGCTGCTGATCTGCGTGATAAAGAATCCAAGTTGGTAAGAAAACTTGAATTCGCTAAAGTTCAATGGGAAGAAGAAGCCAAAACCAAACGTTATCCGGTAATTGAGGACGACATTGCGGAAGTTGTGGCTATGATGACAGGTATTCCTGTGAACAGAGTTGCTCAGAACGAGAGTAAGAAACTCATTGAGATGAAATCCGATATGCAAAGTGTCATTATCGGTCAGGATGAGGCGATTACCAAGATCACAAAAGCGATCCAGAGAAATCGCGTCGGATTGAAAGATCCAACCAAACCGATCGGATCTTTCATTTTCCTCGGACCAACCGGTGTTGGTAAAACAGAGTTGGCCAAAGCACTTGCCCGCTATCTGTTCGACAGTGAGGACGCACTCATTCGTATTGATATGAGTGAGTACATGGAGAAATTCTCTGTAAGCCGTTTGATCGGAGCCCCTCCGGGTTATGTTGGTTATGAAGAAGGTGGACAATTGACCGAAAGAGTAAGACGTAAGCCTTATTCTGTAATTCTTCTGGATGAGATCGAAAAAGCTCACCCGGATGTGTTCAATATCTTACTGCAGGTATTTGACGATGGACAGTTGACCGATGGACTCGGCCGTAAGGTTGATTTCAAAAACACCCTTGTGATCATGACTTCCAATATTGGCGTTCGCCAGTTGAAAGACTTTGGTCAGGGTGTAGGATTTGCCACTAAAGCAAGAAGAGATTCTGCTGAAGACCATTCCAAGGGAGTTATTCAAAGTGCATTGAAACGTACTTTCTCTCCTGAGTTCCTGAACAGGATTGATGATGTTGTCATCTTCAACAGTCTTGGAGAGGAAGAGATCTTCAAGATCATCGATATCACGCTTAAGGATCTTTACAAGCGTCTGGACGGCCTTGGATACAAGCTTACGCTTACAGAGAAAGCGAAGAAGTTCGTTGCGGAGAAAGGTTATGACCCTCAATTCGGGGCAAGACCGCTGCACCGTGCTATTCAGAAATATATTGAAGACCCGCTGGCTGAATTCATCCTCAATGAAAGACCTGAGGAAGGATCAAAGCTCAAAGCAGTTCTCAATAAATCTGGTGATGGTTTGAACATTACGCTTGCAAAAAAAACCAACACCAAAGTTGAAAAATAATTAAATTCATCATAGATTAGCACAGCTGTCCGGAAAATACTCGCTGACAGCTGTGCTTTTTTATTTGTTAACAAAAAAAAATATATTGGCTAAGAGAAGATCAAGAAATCCCAATCAGGGTAAAGCAAAATTTAATTTCAGAGTAAACGAAAGAATCAGGATTCCGGAAGTTCGTCTGGTCGGAGACAACCTCGATGAAATAAGTGAAAAGGTCGGACAAAAGATAGAATCCGGGATTTATTCTACCAACGTATTGAAAAAATGGGCTGAAGAAGTCGATCTTGACCTGGTAGAAATTTCACCTAAAGCAAACCCTCCGGTAGTTCGAATTACCGATTACAACAAATTCCTTTATGAACGTAAAAAGAAAGAAAAGGAATTGAAATCCAAAACAGCAAAAACAGTTGTTAAGGAAATCCGTTTCGGACCAAATACCGATGATCACGACTTTAATTTTAAACTCAGACACGCCATAAAATTTCTGAAGGATGGTGCCAAGGTAAAAGCCTTTGTACAATTCCGTGGGCGTACGATTGTCTTTAAGGACCGCGGTCAGCTGTTACTGCTTAAGTTTATCAACGAGCTGGAAGAATACGGTGTCGTGGAAGCACTTCCCAAAATGGAAGGTCGTAGGATGTTTGTGATGATCACTCCTAAAAAGAAATAATTTTCTTTCTAAATAATTCAGTTTAACTGACAAATAAACTGAAAAATAGGCTAAGGCATAGGTATGCACACCTGTGCTTTAGCCTGTTTTTTTAATATTGACTAATTATTCGCATTATTCGGGCACATTTTGAGGAATAAAAGAAATTAAAGCTTTCTATTTAGTTATTATTTTTATACCTTTGCCGACCGAAATAAAAAATTTATTAGCATGCCTAAGATGAAGACACATTCCGGTACTAAGAAAAGATTCAAAATTACCGGATCTGGGAAAGTAAAACGCTTTCAGGCAGGTGCTGCTCACCTTTTGAGAAAAAAGAGCAAAAAAGCAAAGTTGAATTTGAGAGGAGCAACTACTGTGCATGAGCACGATGCGCCTAGAATCAAAAAGCAACTTTGTAAGTAAATCATTTTTTTAACGAGAATGCAGAACCAAAGCGTGTAGAAAATTGCACCTCTGCATTGTACTAAAACAATTAAACAATGCCTCGTTCAGTAAACGCAGTCGCGTCAAGAAGAAGACGCAAAAAGATCTTAAAGGCCGCCAGAGGTTATTTTGGCGCAAGAAGTAAGGTTTATACGGTAGCTAAAAATGCTGTTGAAAGAGCAATGCAGTATGCTTACCGTGACAGAAAGAATAAAAAGCGTGCTTTCCGCAGATTGTGGATCGCTCGTATCAACGCAGGAGTTCGTCAGCATGGGTTGTCCTACTCAAAATTCATGCACCTGCTGTCAGAAAACAAAATCGATTTGAATCGTAAAGTTCTGGCAGACATGGCGATGAACCACCCGGATACTTTCAAAGCGATCGTTGATTCTGTTAAAAAGTAATCGCAAACGATATACCTAAAAAGGCTGACCGGTTTCAACTGGTCAGCCTTTTTTTTATTCCTTTAACCGGAATCGCCGGATCAGAATCGCATCACTTTCCTTAAGATTAGAATTCATTACGATCACCGTTTCTTTTTTCCCATCGACAACTGATACCGCCACGGTATTGGGAGGAATATCCCCAAGGTCTTCCGCATGAAGAATCAATAAATTCTCTTCTGCATTGAGCTTTACGGGAATTCCACGTTTGTACTTCTGAACCCTGTAATTATTCAGTATGCGCTCCCCATTAAGGAATAAGGTTGCATAATCTCCATCGACAGTTCCACTATCCCATATCTTAATCCGTACATCCTTACTGCTAACTTCTACGGTTCTGCCTACCTTCACCACCCTATCTGTCTTATCTTCATAAGGCTTGGTCATTAAGTTAATTTCTTTACGGATCTCTTTTGTAAGTACTGGTTTTTCAAGAATCAGACTCCCGGGGGCACAAGCACCCAATTCGGGGTCGTGTTCCTCTATAAATCCACTCCAATCGCCTTCCAGAAAATAACTCATTCCCCTACGGCTCAATTTTAAAGTACCTGATTTAATACACCACTTCCAGTTTGGATCAGTTCGTTCTTCCACATAATTCTCTTTCAAAGTAAACTGTTGTGAAGATTCATCATAAAGCCAGATCAAAGCATGTTTTGCACTCCCTCCATTTCCTTCTGATACGATAAATGAGGATCCTACTCCGGCTTCTTCCAGGTTGAATTCATAATAAAAGCCATAATCACGATCCGATTGGGAAAGATTTCCGGTCCATTTACCGATCATAGAAAATTCCTCTTCCTTAACTTCTGTTTCAATGGAAGCAGTTTGTTTCAAAAGCATAGTTCCAGGCTTACAACCTTTGGCAGTCCACTCCCCTGCTAATTGAGCTCCTGCAGCTAATTTTGAATAATTAAGGGTAATAGATTTTAGACACCATTGAGGATTTTCTGGTTTGAGTTGTTTTACTTCCTGAAGCAACAAACGATTGTCCTCTGCAATACCCGTAATAACAAATTCAGCAGCTGTAGTACCGTCTTCAGCCTTGGAAGTGGCGACACCCGAGACTGCTTCTCCGGTAATAGATAATTCAAGCGTATAAAAATAGGTTGACCTGCTACCATTTTGCTCAACGGTTCCCTCCCATTTGCCGGCGAGGTGTTGGCCCTCCAAAAGATGTGCACTGAAGAAAAAGGTCGAAATGATAAACAATCGGAGTAGGGCAATAACTGCTGGTTTCATCTTTATTTGCATAAAAATACAAGTTTGCGAGGTTTGAAAACCTAATAAACACCTTTTTCATAACTGTGTTTTTATGGTATGTATTATGTTATTTGGCATGAATCCCCCAATTCCCGGAATATTCTTTTATGAGCACATGGCTCAACTTCATCCCATTAAAAATAAAATTTATATATAAAATACTACAATAACACGGATTAAATAAATAAATTTTACTAATTTTGGGCAATTCATGAAACAATATGATATCCATTCCGTATCACGTAGTATTCCAGTTGGTAAGTCCCCTTAGCATACCCCATAAATATGGGGTCTTGCCAGATAGAATATTGTTTTAACTTTATGGCAAATGAAATAAAGAACATTTGAAAGGGGGACATAAAAGTAAGATAATTTTATGTCGATTTGACCCGGATATTTTATATCCGGGTTTTTTATTCTTTCCTTTTTAGCTTCTTATCAGTTCTTCTCCGACCCTTTGATTTCAACATATCCGTTTGCGTTTCCTATGTAACACTGAAGTAGTACTTAAATCGGTTTTTGGTTGCCTTTCTGAAAAAATTCAGTCTGGCAACCGTTTTTTTATCTTGCATGGTATTTATTCAATAAATTAGCGTTTCAAAAATTGCGTAAGATGTTATTGGCCATTGATATAGGAAATTCGAACGTTTGCATAGGTCTTTCCGGAAATACTGACAACTGGGATCATTTTTGGCGTTTGCCAACCTTGCAAAACGATATGGAAATTTATTACGAAACTCAAATTGTAGATAGATTCCTGGAAGCCGGCATTCGCCTGGGTGAAGTTGAACAAATCATTGTGAGCAGTGTGGTCCCGGATATGAATAATCGCTTTTTAGACTGCCTTGAAAAGGTATTCCTGAAACAACCCACTTTGGTCGGACCTAATATTTATCCCAAAATTCAACTCGACATTGAGAACCCAACCGAAATAGGAACAGACCTGGTATCAAACGCTGTAGCTGCTCACCACAAACTTGGACAGGATTGTATCATCGTTGATTTCGGGACGGCACTTACTTTTACTACCCTTACCGGTGATGGTAAAATCCTGGGAGTCTCGATTGTTCCGGGTTTAAGAACTGCAATCAAAGCCTTGTTCAACAAAACTGCCCAACTGCCCGAAGTTCCCCTTGATCACCCCAAAACAGCATTGGGTAAAAATACCGTTCAGGCCATTCAAACAGGTATTTTCTATGGTTATACCGGACTGGTGATTCATATGATTGAAACCTTAAAAAACGAAGTGGGAGCTCATTTTAAGGTTATTGCGACCGGAGGTCTCTCCTCTACTATTGATGTGTTAAAAAACCATTTTGATGTCGTCGACCCCGACCTGACGCTAAATGGATTGAGATTTATTGCCGAAGAAATCAATAGAAAAAATGGGAATAATAGCTAGATAAAAGAGGGCTATCAAACAAAAAAGGATCATCTTCCTGGCAAGATGATCCTTTTTATACATTTACAAATTATGCTAATAAGCCAGCAACAAAAATCAATTATTAGTACTACTATTGTTGGTTTTCTTTTCTTTTAGCTCCTCTTCCAGTTTTTTGAGCTGGTATTCAGCGGCTCTGACTTTACGGTTAAGTTCATCCAAGGCCTTTTGTCTGTCCTCCATTGCATTTTCTGCCTCTTTTTCCTTCTGCTTCAAGACCTGAATCTGCTTTTCACTATTTGTTCTTGCCGTTGAGACTTCCTGGGCAATTTCCTTTTTGATATCCTCCAGCCGTTTTTTCTCAGCAGCTATCTGAGTTGCGGCATCTTCTTTGATCTTGGTTACCTGTTCGGAAGCTTCGTGCTTGGCATTATAAATGGTTGTGGAGGTTTCTTCCCTTACTTTGGATATTTCATCCTGAGAATTTTTTCTTGCCAGAGCCGTTTCTTCGGCATAGGCTTTTTTCTTCTCCGTTGAATTATCTCTCGCTTTAGTCACTTCTTCTGCCGCTTTGGCCCGGGCATTTTCTATTTCGGTTTTACTTTCCTGTCTGGCCTGTTCAATCTCGCTGGCGTATTCCGCTTTTTTAGCAGCCATTTCTTCCCGGGCAGTAGCCACTGCCTTTGCCGCATTTTCCCTAACGAGGGCTACTTCAGAGGCAGATTCCCCTTTTATTTTTTCAAGCTGTGCAGATTGTTCTTCACGGAACTGCAATACATCCAATTGCAATTTCTCTTTTTCTGATACGGCTTTTTCCCTTGCAGTTTTGATTTCGGCCGCTACCTCTTCTCTGGTTGTGTTCAATTCCATTGCTGCACGTTCCCGGGCTTCTGCCACTTCTCCTGCGATTCTGTTTTTCTCTTCAGCTGCATTTTCCCGGGCAGTTTTCACTTCAGCAGCCTCCTCCGTTTTGATCTTAGCGATCTTTTCTGAGGCAGACTTACGAGCTTCTGCTACTTCAATGGCGGAGGTTTCACGGGCTTTACTTTCATTCTCTTTAATCTTGGCAATTTGATTTGCAGCATTTTCCTGCGCAATTCTAACCTCCTCTGCTGCTTTATTACGGGCCATTTGCACATCCTCCACACTAGCCTCCTGGGTATCTTTTTCCTTTTGCTTTGCCTCGGCAATTTTCTGGGCAGCTTCTTCCTGAGCTTTTTGTATCTCATTCATTGATACCTCCCTTGCTGCCTGTACTTCAGCAGCATAATTATCCTTTGCAACTGAAGCAGTTTCGTTAGCTTCCTGAACTCTGGCCTGTGCAGCTTGTCTCGCTTTTTCTATCTCCTGATTGGCTCTTTCTCTGGCTTCTTTAACCTCCAGCGCCAATGCCTCCTTAGCAGCCTCCTCCCGTTCTCTGATCTCCTGAATACTCTTTTGGGACTCGGCATGAGCCTTTTCTTTTTCCTTGGATGCGTTTTCACGAGCAACCAGGACTTCTTGTGCAATAGACTCCTTTTGCTCTTTGGCCTGTTGTCTTGCCTTTGCAATTTCTTCTGCCTCCTCCTGACGTATCTGCTGGATAGTCATGGCAGCATTTTCACGGGCTTCGACAACCTCCGACGTCAACTTTTGTTTTTCTTCTTCAGCTTTAGCCTTTACAGCCGCTACAGCTTCCGCTTCTCCTTTTTGGGTAGCGGCAATCTCATCTTTAGCTTTGGATTTTTCTTTAGCTACGTGCTCCCTAACACTGCTGATCTCTTCTGTGGCTCTTTTTTTGGTATCAACAACTTCCACCGCAATGGATTCTTTCTCCCGGGCGGCATTTTCTCTCATCTCTGCAATTTCTGAAGCCAATTGCTCCTGAAGAATAGCCTTTTGTTCTGCTGCCTTTCTTCTCACTTCTGCTACATCAAAAGCTATTTTTTCTTTTTCATGAACGGCATTTTCACGAATGAGTGCTACCTCAATGGCAGTTTCTTCCCGGATCTTGAGAATTTGTTCTTCGGCAGATTTTTTTGCTGTTACTACATCTTCAGAGGTTTTATTCCTTTCTGATTGAGCCTTCTCTCTTGCCAACTTGATAGTATTAGCCGTTTCCTCTCTAATTCGATCGAGTTCCAACCTGGAATTCTCTCTTGCTGTGGCTATCTCATCAGCATACTCGAGCTTCGCCAAATCAAGTTTTTCTTTCTCCTTTTTCAATTGTTCGGCTGCACTCTTCCGTGCTTCCGCAACTTCTTCAGCAGATTTTAACCTTGCCTGCTCAATTTCCGCCGCAGCTTTATGGCGGGCTTCCTGAACCTGCAAGCTGATCTTTTCCAATTCTGTCGAGGCTTTTTCCCGGGCATCCTTTATGGATTGTGCCAGGGCATTTTGAGCTTCCTCTATTTCTTTTTGTGATTTTTTACGTGCTTCGAGTACTTCCTCCGCGTACTCCTGCTTCTTATTTTGAGCATTCTCCCTGGCTACAGCCACATCCTCCTGAAGTCTTGTTTTAATTGTAGCAGCTTTATCTTTTTCATTCTGAATTTCAGCCCTCAGCTTCCTTTTGACCTCTGCAAGTTCTGCTCTTAAATCCTGAACTTCTGAATCATTATTAATATTGACCGGAGGAGGAGCAGATGTTCCAGGTGCAGGTTTTGTATCAGGAGTAGTTTTTCCAGATGACTTTTTGCCTGGCAAATCCACTTCTGCTATTTCTACTTCCACCACCTGCGTCGGGTCAAGACTACGATAAAAACAAACCGCCATTCTGCGGAAATCCTGTTGCCTGCTGGTATTTACCGTGAACTTACGGATTTCATTACTGGTATTATTCTTAATGTAAATGGTACCAATATCCACTGAAGAAAACCATTCTGCTGCCGCGAGGTCAAGTTGAAGGGTATTGACATGAACCGGAGTACCTTTCAAACGGATCATTTCTCCCATTTCTACAAAACGGTATCCCCGACGCATTTGATTGAGATCCATAAAAATAATCTCATCATCCTGATTGAATTCAACGCCTGCTTTGGAATACATTTTAGCCGTTACCCCTTTCTCTGTATTGTCCAGTTCTATACTATAAGAGTAATTGCCACGAACAACCAGTGTTATGTCGGTAGATCTTAACAGACGTACCCCTCCAACCATTCGGTCGTCAACAATCTGTCCACTACAGTCCTGAGCTATGGTTGGCAGAGAAATAAAGGAAAAAAGGAAAATTGAAATGTAAAAAATTACTGACTTCATCGCAGGCATTTTATGAATAAATGGTTTACTGAGTGGGTTCAGTTTATTATATAACGAATGACAACCGGGAGGTGTTGATATCAAATTAAACCAAAGAATATTTTATAAATTGTAAACCTAAACTATTCTTTAGTTGAATTAATTGCATGTAATATAATTATTTTCCTTCTTTTCCCGAAAAAAGCATCAAACTATCGCCGGGAGGCCAATAAAAATAATACGGCCATTCTTACAGCCACTCCGTTTTCAACTTGTTGCAGGATGATTGAGTGGTCACAATCGGCAACATCACTGCTGATTTCAACTCCTCTGTTAATCGGACCAGGGTGCATGATAACAATTTCTTTATCCAGACTGTCCAATAACGGTTTATTAACTCCAAAATAGAGCGCATACTCTCTTAATGAAGGAATAAATCTTAAATCCTGCCTTTCCAGCTGAATTCTCAGAATATTGGCGATATCACACCACTCCAAAGCCTTTTTAAGGTCGAATTCTACTTTAACACCTAATTCCTGGATGTGTTTTGGAATCAAGGTTGGAGGACCGCAGACTTTTACCTTAGCACCTAATTTCTGAAGGCAGAAAATATTACTCAAGGCAACTCTGGAGTGAACTATATCACCGATGATAACGATCTTCTTCCCCTGCAAGTCACCACCTACTGCTTCCTGCATGGAGTACGCATCAAGAAGCGCCTGAGTGGGGTGTTCATGTGTACCGTCACCGGCATTGATGATATTGGCATCGATATGTTTGGACAGGAACATGGGAGCTCCGGGAGCCGGATGGCGCATTACGATCATATCCACCTTCATGGACAGGATATTATTTACGGTATCCAGGAGTGTTTCCCCTTTTTTAACCGAAGAAGACGCTGCCGAGAAATTAATGGTGTCTGCTGACAACCTTTTTTCGGCAAGTTCAAAGGAAAGTCTTGTACGGGTGGAATTTTCAAAAAACAGATTGGCTATCGTAATATCTCTCAGGGAAGGAACTTTTTTAATCGGACGGTTAATTACTTCTTTAAAGTTGTTGGCCGTTTCAAATATGAGGTGAATATCGTCCGCGGTTATTTGTTTAATTCCTATTAGATGATCCGTACTTAATTGACTAGTAGCAGCCATATGCTTTTTGTAATTCGATATTTATTTAAAACAATTTTCTCACATTGGGAGGAATTCAAGCCATTCTTGTCGACTCAAAACTGAGGCGTACTTCCATCCTCATTGGCCGGGAACAGCAGGATTTCATCTTCTCCGTTGATATGTTCCCAAAAAACTTTTACATATTCATTTTCCAGGGCATCAACCGTTATGCCACAATAATCCGGGCTCACCGGGATCTCCCTGTGGAAACGACGGTCTACCAATACCAACAACTCCACCGTATCGGGTCGGCCATAGTGGTTGAGTGCAGTGAGTGCTGCCTGAACAGTACGTCCGGAGTACAATACATCATCCACCAGGATCACATTTTTTTTCTCTACCAGAAAGTCCATTTCATTCTCATTCACCGTCAAAGGTTTTTTTCTGGTCCTGAAATCATCTCTGTAAAAGCTGATGTCAAGTTTTCCGTAAGGAAATTTCGAAATACCCAGGTTTTCTGTCAAATGAGCATAAATCCTGTCGGCTAATAAAACGCCCCTGGCCTGGATTCCTACCAGACAGACATTTTCAAAATCAACATGATCTTCGATCAGCTGATGACACAGTCTGTCGATGGTAATGGAAAATCGCTCTCGCTTTAAAATACTACGTCCTTTCATAATCATGTTGCAGGGTTGAAGCAAGCTGTTTGAGATTCGAATAATCCTGAAACCAGAAACAACTTCCCTCAAATTATTTATTTTTTCCAACTGTCTCTCAGGGAGATCGTCAGATTAAATACAGGATTTTCTTTAGTAGAATCCGTGTCTACACAAAAATAACCTTTTCTCATGAATTGCAGACGTCTTCCCGGCTCAACTTCCGCTAATGCAGGTTCAACTTTTGCCGTGATCACCTCCAGCGAATTTTCATTGAAAAATTCAAGGTAATCCCTACCCTCATGAGCATCCGGTGTCGGATCGGTGAACAACCTATCATACATCCTCACCTCTGCATCTTTAGCATGTGCTACTGACACCCAGTGAATAACTCCTTTGGCTTTAACGCCGGAGGTATCTTCGCCACTTTTACTGTCCGGATAATAAGTACAATAAACCTCAACCACTTCTCCGGATTCATCCGTTTTAAAATCTTCACAATGCAGGATATAACCGCTTTTCAGACGCACATTTCTCCCCGGCCCCAACCTAAAGAACTTCTTGGGAGGGTCGATCATAAAATCATCTCTTTCAATGTACAATTCTCTTGAAAAAGGTAATTTTCTGGACCCCATGCTTTCGTCCTCAGGATTATTAACGGTTTCCATGTATTCCACCTTATCCTCAGGATAATTGGTGATGACCACCTTGAGTGGATTCAATACTGCCATTACCCGTGCGGTGGTCTTATTCAATACCTGACGGGTATTGTATTCCAGTTTTTCGATCTCGATGACATTGGTACGTTTGGCCACCCCTGCCTCATCACAAAAATCGCGAATCGCTTTCGGTGGAATTCCCCTGCGACGCATACCTGCCAGGGTTGGCATTCTCGGATCATCCCAGCCACTTACGTGATTTTCATCTACCAGTTTTTTCAGTTTACGCTTACTCGTGATCATGTAAGAAACATTCATCCGGGCAAATTCAATCTGACGGGATGGAAAAATTTCCAGTTTGTCTATATACCAATCGTATAACGGCCTGTGATTCTCAAATTCAATGGAACAAAGTGAATGAGTGATGCCTTCTATGGAATCCGACTGACCGTGGGCAAAATCATACATCGGATAAATACACCAATCATCTCCAGTCCGATGATGGTGTTCATGTTTAATCCGGTACATGATCGAATCTCTCATGTGCATATTGGGGGAAGACATATCGCCTTTGGCACGAAGCACCTTTGATCCGTCGGGAAATTCTTCATTGCGCATTCCTTCAAACAACCTGAGGTTTTCTTCGACAGACCTTTCCCGATAGGGACTGTTTTTCCCGGGCACAGTCGGAGTCCCTCGCATTTCGGCAATTTCCTCCGGAGTGGAGTCATCCACATAGGCCATTCCTTTTTTGATCAGGCCAACCGCATATTCATAGAGTTGCTCGAAATAGTCCGATGCATATCTTTCTTCTCCTTCCCATTGATATCCCAGCCAATTGATATCTTTCTTGATATTCTCAACATAGTGGGTTTCCTCTGTTGTCGGGTTTGTATCATCCAGACGCAGGTTAGTTTTACCACCGAATTTTTTAGCAATTTCAAAGTTTACCACAATTGCTTTGGCATGACCAATATGGAGATAACCATTGGGTTCCGGAGGAAACCGGGTATGCACCTTTCCGGCATGTTTTCCATTCTCAATGTCCTCAGAAATGATCTTTTCGATAAAATTTAAAGACCTGGAGTCTTTTAATTCTTCACTCATTATTTATTGTTTTAACCGTTAAAGGTCAGGGTTGTTAATTATTCAGTTGCTGGTTACTGGTTGCTGGTTGCTGGTTGCTGGTTGCTGGTTTTTCGTAATTTTAATAAACTCGTAACCCGCAACACGAAACCCGTACCATTATTTTTTTACATTCTTTCCGGCATTTCAATTCCCAACAGATCCATACCTGTTTGGAGCGTATTGCCTACTGCGACACAAATCTTTAACCTGAATGCCTTTGCTGCTTCCGTTTCTGCTTTAAGGATCGGGCATTCGTGGAAAAACCGGTGGTAGGATTTCGCCAAATTATAACAATAATTGGCAATATCCGAAGGATCGTAATTCTCGGCAGCAGACTGAATAAGCTCCGGGAATTGCTGCAGTTGTATGATTATACTCTTCTCTTCATCTTGTACCTGATCATAATCAATTGCCAAATCCACAGAAAAGTCCCCTGCTTTTCTCAGAACGGACCGCGTCCTCACATAAGCATTTTGAACATATGGCCCCGTTTGTCCCTGGAAATCAAGGGATTGGTGCGGATCGAAAGTCATTCGTTTCTTTGGATTCACCTTGATGATAAAGAATTTCAAGGCCGCCATCCCAATTTTTCTTACCACCTCTTTTTGTTCTTCCTCCGATAAATCACTGGTCGTATCTCTTTCTTTGGAATTCTCCATGGCTTCATCGATCACTGATTTCATCAGGTCATCAGCATCGACGATCTTTCCTTCCCGGGACTTCATTTTACCGGTTGTCAGATCAATCATCCCATAGGAAAGGTGGTACAAGCCATCTGCATAAGGCTCTTCAAGCATTTTCAAAATATGAAACAGGCCTTTGAAATGGTCATTTTGTTCATCAGCAACCACATAGACCATTTTTTCAACCCCATAATCATCATACCTCAATCTTGCAGTTCCCATGTCCTGGGATGTATAGGTGGATGTACCATCACTCTTGATAACCGTTTTTGGCTCGAGTCCAATGGCCTCAAAATCAGCCCACACTCGTTTTCCATCCCGGTGCATGATACCTTTTTCTATGGCCGACTCTATGATTTCCTTGCCCAGCAGGTAGGTATCTGACTCATGATATAGTTTGTCAAATGCTACTCCAAGGTTTTTATAGGTGACATCAAACCCCTTATAAACCCAACCGTTCATCTCTTCCCATAAAGCCCTTACTTCCGGATCACCTGCTTCCCAGGCGATCAGCATTTCTCTGGCTTGTTTGCCGAGTTCACTTTGTTTATTGAAATAGGTATTTTTATACTTTTTGAAAAACGCTTCCCGGGTTTGGGTATCCTTAGCCTCATTGATGTAAACCTGCTCCGCTTCTTCTGATTTCAACCATTCAGCATATTCCTCCTCAAATCTTTGGGCAAATTCAACGTAATATTTTCCAACGAAGTGATCTCCTTTGATACCGGTACTTTCAGGCGTCTTACCTTCTCCAAAGTTCTTCCACGCCACCATACTCCTGCAAATAGCAATCCCCCTGTCATTGACGACCTGAGTTCTGATCACATCATAACCTGCAGCGGTCATGATTTTATAGGTTGACCAACCGAGCAAAATATTTCTGATGTGACCAAGGTGCAAAGGTTTATTGGTATTGGGTGAGGAAAACTCTACCATCACTTTATGGCCATGTGGTGCAGCATATCCGTATTTTTCCTGATCAAACATACTGTCAAGAAACGTCTTCCACCAATTATCTGAAATGACGAGATTGAGAAACCCCTGAACCGTATTGAATCTTACGACCTCTTCAAGCTCCTGCTCCAGGAATTTACCAATATCCTCCCCTATTTCCTGTGGTTTTTTTCGGGCGATCTTACTAAATGGGAAGGTTACTACAGTATATTCTCCCTCAAAATCAGGCCGGGTGGTGTTAACCGCTACACTATCTGCTTCGATATCTGCATCGTAGAGGCTCTTCACCGCTTTTACCACTCCTTCCTGTATGGTTTTCGTAATATTCATTTACGAGGATTCATTTTTGTTTTAAAATTCGGCCAAAGTTAAGGCTTTCCAATCATTGATTAAGGCTAACAACACAAAAAAGCTGACAAAAATTCACTTAAAAAAGCTAAAAATATTATTCCCGTATTTCTGTTGTCGGAAAAAGCGTGGGTGTTGCTCAAAATTTGAGTTCCTGTCGTGCTCCAAAATGAACCATCCGTCTTGCTTCAGGAGGTTATGATCAAAGATCATATCCGGCAATTTAGGCAATCTGGCATGAGCATAAGGCGGATCAGCAAAAATTAAATCAAAGGATGATGCTGTTGTTTCAATAAACTTGAATGCATCTGATTTGATCACCCTAATTTCGTCCTGTATTTCCAAAACAGCTTTGGTCTTTTTGACATAGGCAACACAAGGATAAAAATTATCAACATAGGTTACCTGGCTGCATCCTCTGGAAACCAGCTCGTAAGCAATACTTCCTGTTCCCCCGAACAGATCCAGGACAGCAATTTCTTCAAAATCAAAAACATTGGTAAGAATATTAAAAAGGCCTTCTTTGGCAAAATCGGTGGTAGGTCTCGTTGGCCATTTACCAGCCGGAGGATCAAATTTTCTACTTTTGAATCTACCACCAATTATACGCATAAGTTGGGTTCAATTAGAAATAATAAAATGAATTAAGAACGAAGGTCAGGCGATAAAATAAAAATCCTTTAAAGGCCTTTTCAGGCATTTAGACTTAGCACATCATAAAAGAACCAGGAAGGCATCTTTGCCAGTTTGTTCCCCATTTTTGTTGAAGCACCATGTTCAAAAAAGAACAATTTTCCAATATATCTATGCAAAAGCCGGAACAATTCTGAATCACGCATCAATTGCCCCATAAGGAAAACAGGTGTCTGGGCATTATCCAGTTCATGTTGTTTAAAAACCAATAACAGATAATATAAAACATCCTTCACTCCTGAAAACTGGAAACTATTAGAGAATTTTACTTTTCCGTTATCAAAGAGCAGTATTCTGACTGTTTTTGTTCTTAAGTAAAGATAAATCTGGTGTCCCGGATTGACTTTGGCATGAGATTCCAGGGCACGCATTAATGCGGTTGAGAAGTGTAAAATGTGAAACCCCGGTAAATGTTCTTCAAAAAGAGATAACAGATTCGATTTTACACCGAAAACATTTTTAGCAGACTGACCGGTTAAAGCATCTGTAAAAATGGCCACATCATTCCTGAGTGGCATTAAATGTTCGAGGTATTGTTTTCGTTCCTTTTCCTGGTAAAAAGATTCCGGAACAAGAGAAGCATTTGCATTGTCGATACCTAATAAAACACTCCTGAAGGCAGCATTTAAGTGTTTATCATTAGAAAGAATTTTTTTGACTTCAACCTCCTGACCAAGATGTTTTTCCAAAGTATAATCCTTTAGTAACCGAGCCTGTCGATTACTATCACTGATCATATAAGTAAAACTGTCCACCCCGAGCAGGATGGACAGTTCCGAAGCAGAGGTAAAACTTCTGCTGTAATTATCTTCTATTATTTCAAATATTAATCTTCCCAATTTCCTGCGAGCTTTGGTGCGTTCAAATCTCCAAATTTAAGTGGCTTTTCAGGACTGTAAGTCTGATCATACCGTTTGAAGTGTGAACTACCCCATTTACCCATAAATTTCTTTCTTGGAATACCTACCTCAACAACATTCACCAAAGTCTTTTGGTAAGTCAGGGTATCCGCCGCAATATTGAAGGTCAGTCCTGGTTCACCAAAAGGAACATACCTAAGAGAATCCAGGTTCATTCCAAGTGCAATTACTGAATCGATAGCAGGAGAAAGCAATGTATCTTTAATAATTTCACCAGTAAATTCAGGATCATCAGGGTCACCGATAATCTTGATAATAGCGAAGCTGTCTTCTGTCAAAACTTGAGTTAACGTATCAAAATCTCCGGCAAATTCTCCGGTGATGTAACGATACATTTCCTGCGCCTGACGAATTTCTTTCAGTTTGTCGATTACTGCAGTTTCACGGATGTTCCTTTCCTTGTTAAAGGCAATAGGTTCGCGGATACTCGTGTAAAGTGTATACAACAAGAACAAGGCAATAGCAACGAATAACAGATTAAGTACGATTCTCATATTTTCGTTCGTTTTGATGCAATTATAAGGTTTTTTCTTGATAAAGACATAATCGGACGCAATTTAAAAATAATTGTTTTTCATTTCATTAAAACGGCCATTAATTTGATGAAAAATTGAATTGTTTTGGTGTATGAAAGCATGATAAATTACCGAATAGAAGCAAGGTTTTAATGGGAAATAAGGAATTAGGTATTACGAAATGTAGCCGTGTCACTTCCATAAAAAAGGCTATCTTTGCACGCCTAATTCTTCGATTATGTCAAACATCAACATCCTGGCCATAGAATCTTCCTGCGATGATACCTCTGCGGCTGTTATTCAGAATGGCAAGGTATTGAGCAATTGTGTTGCCAATCAGGAAATACACACCCAATACGGAGGAGTTGTCCCCGAGGTGGCCTCTAGGGCTCACCAGGAGAATATCGTTCCCATTGTTGATGTTGCCCTTCAACAGGCTGGAATCAAAAAAGAGGATATCAACGCAGTGGCTTTCACACGAGGTCCCGGCCTTGTCGGATCTTTGATCGTTGGCATTTCTTTTGCCAAAGCTTATGCGCTTAGCCTGGGGATACCGTTGATCGAGGTCAATCACCTCCAGGCCCATGTGTTGGCTCACTTTGCCCGTGAACCCTACCCTTCTTTCCCGTTTTTATGTCTTACGGTATCTGGCGGACATACGCAAATCATTATCGTCAAAGACCATCTGGATATGGAACTCATAGGCAGCACGCTTGATGACGCAGCCGGAGAAGCTTTTGACAAAACGGGTAAATTACTCGGCTTAGATTATCCTGCCGGCCCATTAATTGATCATTATGCCCAAAAGGGTGAACCGCGTTTTGAGTTTCCCGAACCGAAAATTCAGGGCTTGAATTTCAGTTTTAGCGGATTAAAAACAGCCATTTTATACTTCCTGAGAGACAACCTGAAGGAGGATCCTGATTTCATTAATAACAACCTGAATGATATCTGCGCTTCGGTTCAACAACGCATTGTCAGTATTCTGTTAAGTAAACTCAAAAGGGCCAGCAGAGAAACAGGCATAAAGCAAATTGCCATTGCCGGAGGGGTTTCAGCTAATTCTGCTTTGAGACAAGGCATAAAATCCCTGGAAAAGAAAATGCAATGGACAACTTACATTCCGGAATTTGAGTTTTGTACGGATAATGCGGCGATGATCGGGGTAACGGGGTATTATAAATACCTAAAGGGTGAATTTACTGATCAATCAGTTACGCCTTTGGCCAGATGGAATGTGTAATCAACAATTTAATCGCTAAAAAAGGGTTTACGCTTGATCGAGGAAAATACAATAATAGACCATATCCTTCAAAAATATAAGAAGGTCATTGGAGAAGATTTTGAAGCCTACCGCAACCACGTTTACCGGATTTTCAATTTCATTTCCTTATTGGATCCTGACTTTAAACAAAATCAGGATACCTACGCTATTGCCGCCGCCTTTCATGATCTGGGAATTTGGACACATGACACTTTTGATTATCTGGAACCAACCACTGGTTTAGCAAAAAAATACTTATTGGAGGAAAACCTGGAAAGACAGGAGGAAGAGATCATTCAGATGATAAATATGCATCATAAAATGAGCCGATATACGGGGCCTTTCACAAAAACAGTCGAAACCTTTCGCCGTGCAGACTGGATTGATGTGAGTATGGGACTGATGAAATTTGGGCTTTCTGCCCAAAAACATAATGAAATCAAAAAAGCCATCCCTTACAGAGGCTTTCACCGTTTTTTACTCCAACAGGCAATAAAAAGGTTTTTAAAACACCCTTTTGATCCTTTGCCAATGTTCAAAAAATAAAAAGATCAAAACCTGATTTCAGCTTCTGAATAACTCAAGGCTTCGGCAAGGCAGCACCTTTTGAAATTAATTGGTGCCTTTCGATACAAAAAAAGGCCGTAGTGAACTCACCACGACCTTCATCGCTAAACCTTGTTTTATGTCTAAAAAGAATCAATTAGTTTTTTCTTCATAGCTTCGAACTCTTCATCAGTGATGACTCCCTGCTTGCGCAATTCTCCCAGTTCGCTTAACCTTTTCAACACATCGGTTTCTGTCACGTCTTCCATTTCTTTAGGAGACTCCACCACTACATCATCAACATTTACCTTACGTGTCTTTTTCGTTTTAGCTTCTTCTTCCTCTTTTATCTTTTCGGCTACTTTTTTACCTTTTTCAAATTTTTCGCGGTAATACTTCTTCAGGCGTTCCGTATCAAAATCAAGGAAGGTTCCTCCGGCTGCGAAATGTTTTTTAAATACCTCTCCCAACGCATAGGTAGATGCACCGTTAAAAACAGACAGTGTAACCCCTCCAATCAATGATCCGACACCAGGAACTAATTTGATAAGACTTCTGGCACCAATTCTTGCCAGTGCAGAACTCGTCAGTGTGGTGACGATAGCTTTCCCCTGAGTTTCAGAAAAACTTACATCATATACACGGCACAATCCTTTAACCATATCCAGTTGCAGACCACTCACCGCAAATACATCAACCACAGGTAATGGGATAAAACTCGCTCCCATTGCCCAAACAATATGGTTCTTGATCACCGTATCCGCATGTTTGCTCTTTTGGTCTTTATCATTATTCGTATTACTCATAATCGTATCTTTTAATTTCTTTTTGGCAAATCCTTTAATATCCATGTAACAATAATTTAGTGTTCAAAATCTTCATAGCTAAAATGTTATTTTCGTTTACAAAGTTGTCGAAAATGGTCAAACTCCACGCTTTTTACCGACGATAAAGGGATTTTTTTAGATAAATGGAGGGGCAGTTGCTGGTTACGATGGGCAGGTTGCTGGTTTCTGGTTGCTGGTTTCTGGTGTGGCCTATTAATAAATCGTGAGAGGCAAACTCCTAAAAATCCGTGGTATTTTAGTAAAATCTAACTCCCTTAATTTATTAGTTGACCTCTCCTTAGAAAGAATGAAAGGCCAGGTAGAATGCTTTCTTTTTGTGAGTTAAGACCTTCTTCCGGTTAGTGCGTCAGAGACGCTTTTAGATTTTAGTATTATATGAGTTTCAAGTCTGAAGTCTGAAGACTTAAAACAACAACGCATTGCTATTTTAAGTCTTCAGACTTGAAATCAATATCCCGCATGTCTTAGACGTGCGTAATTGCTGGTTGTTGGTTAAAAAACAAGTGAACCAGCAACCAGTAACCTGAAACCAGCAACCAGTAACCAGTAACCTGAAACCAGCAACCGAATCAATTACTTTCAATAACTTGACCGGCGTCTCCATAGAGGTCAATTTTACCGTCCAGCAATACAGCCAAAACAGTCATCTTCGGGTCGAGTACTTCTTCCGGAACCTGGATATAAACCAACCCCGGGACCTTACTCCAATAGGCTTTCATAAAAACTTCATATTTCAATTTGGTGCCATTACCGACCACCCAGATCCTGTTGATTTTGTTTTTGACGCCCTTCAACACGAGATCCTCATTGGGTTGATAATCAAAGAAAAGATAAAGAATAGTGCTGTCTTTTGAGAGCGTTGACGGACCGTTGAAATGCGTACGGGGAATTCCGGGCAAACTTCCATAAATGGCTGTTTCATGTTTTTTATTCCAGCGACCGAGTTCCTTTAAAACCTCTACCTGCTTTTCAGGGATAGTGCCGTCTTCCATTGGCCCAACATCCAACAGAAGGTTACCTCCCAAACTGATCACATCGGCGAAAATGCTGATAATTTTTCCGGCAGATTTGTACTTTTTATCGTTAGGCTGATATCCCCAGGAATTGTTGATGGTCATGCACAATTCCCAGTAATCTTCTTTTGGTGCCGTTAACGGAAGACCTTGCTCAGGCGTCCCATAATCTCCACCGCGAAGGCGAGAATTACAAATCAGGTCGGGATTGTCTTTATACAACTTAGCTTTTACCTTATCCGTCTTGAAAGCTTCTGCATCATAAGACCAATCTCCATCAAACCAAAAAAGATCTGGTTTAAACAATTGATTCAGTTCATGGAGCTGTCCGGAATAAAAATCGACGAAGGAAGCAAACCTTTTGGGGTCGTCCTTATACTTTTTTACGGTCCTGGTAAACTCAGGATAATCCTGGTGTGACCAATCCAGGATAGAAAAATACAGGCCGGCTTTTAACCCTACTTTTCTGATGGAATTGACAAATGGAGTCACCAGATCTTTACCGGCGGGGGTGCTTTTCACAACATTCATGTCATTAAATTTAGTTGGCCACAAAGCCATACCATCATGATGTTTCGTAGTCAGCACTGCATATTGGGCTCCACTTTCTTTAAAAAGATCCGCCCAGACATCCGGATCGTAGTTTTTAGCCGTAAAGCCTTTGCGCTGCTCCATGTAATCTTCATAGGAGATCATATTGTTGTAAAAGCTCCAGGATTCATCGATACCATAAACTGAATAAATGCCCCAGTGGATAAAAATTCCCAATTTGGCATCCTGGAACCATTGCATACGTTCCTGCCTGTCAGAAGGTGATTCACCCGGTTTTTGCCCAAAACCGATTGTGCAGGTCACAATCCATAAAAATCCAATTACTGCATATCTTTTCATGTACCCGTCAATTTATTAGTATCAAATTTGTATAAGATTGGGAACCAAGATAATACTTATTCTCAAAAACTACAGGAGATAATTCCATTGGGATTTTTTAACAAATCCTTCTGAAAAATTCTATTTATCAGAAAACATATTTGGACAGACAGAACCATGTTTTTGAGCAAAATAACCTTAAAGCGACAAAGATCGTTGAGCAATGAACTACGTGAATTGATCAGTGAGCTGGATTTCCGGCTAGAATACCTTTTTGTCACCCCCATAAAAAGCTCACCGATCACGGTGTGCTCAATGATCTGTTACCAAATTATTCTCATTCAACATTTACAAGAGAGATTTTAACGGAATTTTTTCTGGACCGGAGGGAAAAATTCGTGACATTAGTGAAATTCGTGGTACAAAAAAGCCACGAATATGCAACAGCACATTCATGGCTAGTTTCAACGCTACAGCGTCCTTTTTAATCTACTTTTACGCGCACTCCCTGTGAGTGGCTGGTATATCTTGGTGCGTACATACACTGAATGGTCGTAATGCCGTTGGAGAAATCTCCTTTATGCACAACCCTTACCGGATATTCAAAAACATAAGTCCCTTTTGGCAGGTAATCAAAGAAGAAATTAGTAGCCGCATCACCGGTACTTTCGTAATACCCTAATCCTCCCTGCCACTTATAACTACTCAGTACATTGATCGGCTCAAAACCACTGGCTCGCATATCCTTCATATGCACATATTCCATGTCCCGGTCAACTTTCAACTCAATCCTTACGGTGACCTTATCCCCCGGGCTCAAGCCATTTTCATCATCAACGGGCATTAATACAGGTCCTGTATCTGAATTATCTACTCTGAACAATTGCTTTTTCAGTGTAAGCGGAGTTTCCTCAAAGGTTTCAATCTTATCTAATTCCTCAAAATACTGCCAGTACATACTTCCCCAGGCAACTACTTTATTTGGATTATCCACTTTGATCTTCGCCATATCCTGGCTGACTTCCTTTTGATTCCAGTCCACCCGGAAATAACCCGTTCCTGCCTCAGCACTACCCATGGCTTTTCTGATGGCTACTTCCTTTTCTTTGGCCTTTGGTAAACTGATCTTCACCGGCTTATCCTCAATGAGCCAGTTACTGCCGTTAGCCAACAAGGCATAAACTGCATTAGCCGTAGCTTTGGTGGTTTTCCAATGGGTAGTTTCCTTATTCTTCAGCAACCATACTTTCAACTCATCAACAGCTTTTTCATCTTTGGCTACTTCCGCAAAAACCTCGATCATAAGGGAATGTGTTTCAATAGGCAGCTGATACCAGAAATATCCTGTATTGTATTTCCAATACATGCCCATTTCTTTATTTTGAAGGGCTCTTTCTCGGAAAGATTTCACCAAATCAGCAGCTGTTTGCTTGCGATTATTCCTATCCAGGATCAGGGCGATGAGTCCTTGTTGGTAAATTCCTCTGGTGGTCCAGTACTGCTCAGCCTGGCCAAGGTAATATTCACTGACTGCCGATAGTTCTTTACTCATCTCCTTATCGAAAAAGGATCTGGTGTACAAATAGTGTATGGCCATATTGCTCAAATGGTCATCACTCATTTTTCCTTTTCCTCTGGCCACACGCTTCTTCAATTCTTCATATTCATAAATGATCTCCTCATCGATAAACCCTATGGCCCTATCAAGCATTCGCTGAACCTCGCGATCATTATTAAAGTCCTCAGCTCCCAGGGCTTGCAGATGTCCCATTCCTTCTACAAGGTATTGGGTTATGTATCTGCTATCACGACCTCCCGGGAACCACGCAAAACCTCCGGAGCCTGACTGTCTTTCACTAAGTTTTTTCAGGGCGGAAGCCCGTTCATGCCCCATTTTATTGAGATCGAACAACAGGCCGATATTTTTCCTTTGCTGTTCTTCACTTTCCGCGGCCAATACCCAGGGCGTTTCTTCCAAAAGAACCGCCTTCAGATCCTGGTTTTTGGTCAATTCACTTTCCAAAGCGGGAGTATCCTTCCAGGCCTCAAAAACATTTTTGATCTTAGTATATTTGTTGGCAACGGATGAAGCCAAAGTATTCGCATAATAGCGATTAAAGATTTGTTCGGTACAATCGTAAGGATATTCCATCAAATAAGGCAATGCCTTAACCGCATACCAGGCCGGATTTGAAGTAAACTCCAGACTCAATTTGTGGTTTTGTAAGGTAGCCGAACTGCTGGCTTTATCCATTGCAGTAAACTCAAAAGATTCTTTTTCACCACCTCGAACATTCAGCGGCATAGTTTCTGTTACCAACATACGATTGGTCAATACCGGCAAAGCACTTTCCTCCCCGTCACCAAAATTTTCGGCACGAGCCGTAACTCTGTGGGTGACTGCCATAACCTTGCCAACAGGAATATTCAATTTCCATGATAACGGAGCTGTTTGTCCGGCTAAAGCTTCAAAAGGAATTTCAGCATTTGAATTGCCAAGCAAATCATCCACAGGCTGCATGGTCAACGCATCAAACAATTCCAGTTTGGCGGTTCCTTTGATAGTCTCCTCGGTCAGGTTACTCACCTTGGCGGTAAAATGTATTTCATCCTTTTCCCTGAAAAACCTAGGTGGATTCGGTTGAACCATTAACTCTTTCTGAGTTACAATTTCTCTGGTACCCACCGCTGTTTTAAGATCCGGTGTATGTGCCAGGGTCATAAATTTCCACTTGGTCAATGCCTCGTTCATTGTAAAGCTAATCACCACATTCCCGTCTTCATCTGTCCTTAGCTGCGGCATAAAGAAGACCGTTTCGTCCAGGTTGGTCCGGATGGTAACCGGGGGTGGCTCTGAACTTCCACCAGTTCCTGAAAGCATATATGCTGCTGCTGAATCTTCCATTTCAGGGTCAAAAGTTTGGACCATATCAACCGACAACTCTTCAACTTCCGGAGGAGGTGGTGGAGGCACCGCTCCGTCCGCCATAGCCGGTGCAGACTTGGGGGCTGCAGTAGCTCTTAAAGTTACTGCTTCATTTGCAGAATAGGCTACAGGGTATCCTCTTCCTCCCAAATAAAAACTAAACCAATTCAGTTGAGGATAAACCCTTTGAGGTCTTGTATAATCCCTGTAATACCTGTTACCGGCAGTCTTCATTCCGAAGGCAGTATATCGCCAGTGAGCATAACTGTAACTAAAAGTAGGAAATAGCCCCAGACTCCAATTGTTAGGTGCAAAAGCATCCAAAGAAGCATCGTACATGCCTGCCAGGACTTCTGCCCCTACCCTTTCTCCTTCTGGTCCGCTGATCTTTATCTGCCATTCTTCTTCCTGTCCGGGTTTGAGTTTATCCCGGAAGGTTGTATAACTAATTTGTAACTCCTTATCATCCCAGGGGACTGCAATGGCTGTGGTATGATTATGCACTCTGTTATGCTTCATATAAGCGAGATGACAGATCACCCCACCTTTATCTTTTTCAGTTATTTTGATACTCCGGGACTCCAGATTATTTGCAATGCCCCATACAACAGGATCCCCTCCTCCAATTCTGCGTTCTACTTCAAATAAATAATGAACCGGCCCAAAAGCAGTACCTACGTTCAATTGAGCTGTCTCATCTGCCTTGTATTTTGCTTTATCGGGGTTGAACCAAAAACCTGAAGTAGAGGGTACCGTTTCCGTATTCAGATCATATACATTGAAAAACTGCTTATCCTCAACCAATTCCCCGCTTTTATCATCGTTGGTTTGTAAAATAGCCACATAAGAACCTGTTTCCCATGAGCCCAAATTCAGTTCCATAGCCTTGGAATTCTCCGTATTAAAAGCTCCCGCAAACTTTCTTTCCTGCTGTTTCCAGTTCTGGATCTCATCTTCATTTGCATAGGCAAAATTCGGGAAAGTCCTCTTGAACTTAAATTCATTGATCAAAGGTCGATCCGGTTTTTGCCAGTAACGACTCACAAAATCAATTCCGGGTTCTTCCAACTTGTATATTTCCACTTTTCCCCTGGCAGGAATAAAATCTCCGTCGAGGTTTGTCGTAGATATTCCAATAGAAACTTCCTCAGACTTTTGGATCGTTTTGGGAACATCCAGTTTGGCCTGCAGGCTAAGATAAGCCAGGTTATAGGTCCGCTGTGTCGAATGGGTCTCCCCGGTAATGTCCACAACATCAGCATAAACCGTAAACCGGAAAGACGGTTTTTTATCTTTATCAACCGACAGATCGGGTAAAGCTTCAAAAGGGATTTCAAAACTTCCGTCTACGGCCGTTTGGGTCGTTCCATAGGCAATTTCCATCTCCCCTCCTGATGGCATTGGTCTGCGAATCCACCACGGCCACCAGGGATACCTGACCTGACGGACCACCCTGTATTTGACCGTAGCTCCATCAATGGCATTGCCGGCATAACCGGTTGCTTTCCCTTTGGCTATCACCTCGTCGCCAAGATTTACGGATTCTTCCGAAGCATTCATTTCCACTTCAAACTTCGGCCGTTTATATTCTTCCACGCGGAAGGTATGCCGATTTTCCCCGACACTTGATTTCAGGGACATCCTTCCTCTTAGCCCAAACTCCGGAGCAGTGAAAGAACCATGGACCGTACCAAATTCATTTGAGCGAAGATCCAGTTTGGCGACCTCCTGCCAATTCACATCCATAAAGGTGACCGTAACGCTCTTATTGGGCAAAATGGCCGGAATTCCGTCTCCATCTTTTTCAACCAACAAAGCCTTGAAGTAAACCGTCTGACCCGGGCGATAAATGGCCCGATCCAGGAAGAATTTGGTCATCTGATACGACTGATCAGCATTTCTGTGTCGATAATTTAAAGAATACCCAATATTCGGAATTAACACATCATCACCCTTGCTCAAACGAATCGTAAAATATTGATTTTTACTGAACCTCGGGTAGACAAATCCCTGAGCATCAGACAAATTCTCTCCTAACTTAACGCTTTTATGTTTTCGCTCACGGCGATTGTATTCATTTTTAAAATATTCGACCTTCACTCCGGGCATTGCCTCACCGGTTTCCCGATTAGCTACTGCAATTTTAAAATCATTGCCTGAAACCTTTTTGGAAAAATATCCGATGGAAGAAACGGTAAAATGAAGATAAGCCACCTGTTCCTGTCCATCTTTAAAATTGCCATTATCAGCCATGAGCAGCGCATAAAATCCTACTGGTAGCTTTTCAGACATTACTTCGGTTCTGTGGAATTGAAAATCACTTTCATCCGGCAGTTTTGCTTCCCATCTTTGAACCACTTGCTTTTTATTCAGGAAAGGAACAAGCTGGTCTTGATTAAGTGTATTCCACTTTTTCAGATCATCTTCTGATAGACGAACTATTTTAAAAAATGCCTCCGGCGTGTTTTTATAATGAATGGAAGTCAGCAGAGGTTTATCCGGCAAATTGACCTCCTCCACACTTATCTCGAATTTTCGTTGTTCAATATCTGCGATGCGCTGGATACAAAGATTAGCGCCATAACTCTTTGGATGCAGTTGAATGGCCTTATTACATAGCTCCCACGCTTTTTTGAGGTCCCATTGCACCTCAGGATTACTTTCCGAATCATAATTCACCCCCTTGTTATAATAAACACGAGATTGCTGGAAAAGAATCTCGGCCACAGCTTCATTGCCTGAATACTTTTTTTCAAGATTTTCAAGGGCTGCCAGGTACCATTGTTCTTTCAACTCACTGACTGAATTGTCAAAAACAAACTTCAAACGTTTAAGGTCGGCATCGATCAATGCGGACGGATCGCTGTCTTCAATATGTTTCGAAAGTAAATCCTGAAATAAGACGATCGTTTTTAGTTTCCGGGAACTGGTATCTTTTGCCGAGAAAGTAAACTCGCTGAATGCCTTTGCATCTAAAAAGAACTCCTCTCCCCGAATGTAAAACTTATAATTGGGCTCCGTCAGATAGGATCTGTCATCCACAAAGTGATCTATAGCCCTGTGCATCAGAAAATCGAATAAAGTCGGACGGAGCTTCTGAGTATTGATCTCAGAGGTGAAAATACTTCGGAATAAATCAATGTCCACTTTCGCAAGTCGGTCATCATCAACAGAACACTCATAGTTGAGATTACTGGCCTCGACGAGCTGCTCCATAGTCCATGTGGAAATATTATCCGACTGATATTCCGGGGTACTTGTACGGGATTCAATTCGCCAATAGTTCTGCTGGAGATAGTTGCCGTAGAGTTCTCCCAGCATGGAATGCAAAAGCTGTTTAGCTGGAAAATCAGCTGCTTCGGCTTCTTTTTCAAGTTTATTCAAAACTTTCACGTAACCATCTTCTTCCAGTTCATTGAAATACTTGAGGCGGTAAATGGTTGTTTTTACGATCTGGGCGGGGTTATTGTCTTTTTGGGCTTGTTGAAAAAGCACTTCTACCTTTTCGAGTGCCGATTTAGGAAGCCGTTTCTGGTCGAGTTCCTGAATTTCTTTCCACGCTTTTGTATAGGGATCGTTGGTAATCTTCATAGGGTTGTCGTCTTGTGCAAAAGCATTACCACTCATGAAAACTAGGTTTATGAGGAATAATACATGAAGGAGCTGCTTTTTTATCATAATCTGGAATCCTGTTTTTGTTAATAACTACTATAAGGATGCAAAAAGTATAATGCATGCATAATAATTGTGTGGGTTTAGGGTATTGGGTCTGAGTTTTGTGCTGTTTCAGTAGTTTCAAGGGTTTCAGAGGTTACAAGAATTAATAATTCTGCACTCATCACTCTGCATCCCGCACTTTGCACTCAAAAAATTTACCCTGCTGGGTAACATTTTTTTTTGCGCCTGATATAAGGTTGAAAATTAAATAAAAACAACCTTTAAAAATTAGAAATTATGAGAAATTTATTTTTGAACACGCTTTTGATCACATTGACATTATTTGCTTTTTCCAGTTGTGAAAAAGAACCATTTAATAACAGCAAGGCCCAATGGGGAAATTCCGAAGGTCGTTGGAGTGATGCTGCCCTTGATTGCAGCGGAAACGCCAGCAAATGCCTGCCGGTAGTCATAATCCATGGTATCGCTGCTCCTGATAATGGAATTGTAGGTGGGCTGGTTGACGGAACAACAGGAACTGGTTCAGCCCCTTTCGTTCAGGATTATTTTGGAAAAGATGAAGTGGCTCAGTTTTTTGTCAACCTCAATGACTACCAATTGGGACTGTTAACTTCAGGAGAATACGATATCAAACCTTTTTTCTTTGATCAGGATCTCTATGAATCCAAGCGAATGGGACGGGTAAAATTCTTTGCAGCCAAAAAAGAGATCGCTTCAGACCCAAATACCTCCCTGGAGGATTACGAATTCAATTTTGAGGTGGATATCAGAGAATAATTTAACAGAGTTGCGAGTTACGAGATACGCGTTACGAGTTCAATTATTACAGTTGATTTTACAGTATTTCAGCTTACAATCAACAAGAGCAATGAATCTTTTTTAGCAAAAAATGACAACCCGAAACCCGCAACACTCAATTGAATTTACTAAAAATCCCATGTCCCTCAATGCCGATTATATATATCTGACTAAATCAAAAGAACAATAGTACTAATAATTCGGTTTTAAAAAAAGCCATCGTTTTTGCGGTGGCTTTTCTTTATTTTGGTGTAAAATTAAACTGACCATGGCAAATAAAATACTCGACCCGGGTTTTGGACTATTCAGCAGCAGCAAAGCCAAAAGATATATCACGGATAACGGCGCCACAACCGTGGTGCATATCAACAAAAAATGGACTATTGCAGATATGTATCTTTGGTTGATTGAGATACCCTGGACGAAATTTTTCCTTTTCGTTACCCTGGGGTATATCGTGGCAAATATCTTTTTTGGCATAATCTATACCGCTATTGGCATTGAATCCATTACCCAACCCAGTGGGTCAATAATTAAGGATTTCCTCAATGGTTTTTTCTTTAGTGCACAAACTATCACCACGGTTGGTTATGGCGGAATTTCTCCTAAAGGGACAGCTGCCAATTTCGTTTCCACCTTTGAGGCTCTGATTGGGTTGCTGAGTTTTTCTTTTATTACCGGATTGCTATACGGACGGTTTTCCCGACCAAATGCCTCTGTCGGATTTAGCAAAAAACTGGTCCTTCGAGATTTTAAAGACCATAGAGCGCTCATGTTCAGGCTGATGAACAACCGTACCAATATGATGATCAAACCAAGGGTTTCTGTTTCTCTCGGTATCACAAAAGGTGATCCTCAGGGAGCATTCACCAGGGATTTTTATCAACTTAAACTGGAAAGAAGCCATATCCAGGCCCTGCCAACTATCTGGACTGTTGTTCATGAAATTGATGAAGACAGTCCCCTATTCAATTATTCCAACCAGGAAATTCTGGAGCTCAATGCTGAAATATTCATTCTATTGGAATACTACGACGATGCCTATGCACAGGATGTATTTAAAATGCACTCCTACAGTTTTTCACAGATCATTGCGAACAGGAAATTTGCCCGGTCATTCGTTTACAATAAAGAAGGTTACCTGGAGCTGGATCATGACTCACTTGATAAAACGGAAGCGATGTGATTAACGGTAGACGGTAGACGGTAGACGGTAGAGACGGTAGACGGTGGACGAAAAACGGTTCGATGGCTTCAAATAGTTTAAGGAGTTTAAGGAGTTCTATCGTTCACTCATCACGCTGCACCATACACTCTGCACTAACCTACAGTTCCTGCTTTTCATAATACCTGAAATATTTCTGGATATCCACCTCCTTATCCAGCCGGGTATTTTCCAATAGATGCTGAACCGTATGCTGGGCCCAGAAAGGAACCAATGAAGTTCCCTTTGAACCCATTCCATTAAAAAGGAACAAAGAAGGCATTTCCGGATGGGGGCCAATGAAAGGACGTCGATCCCGGACGGTTGGTCGCACGGCTGCCTGGTGATCCAATACCTCAAAAGGAACCGTGAGTACTTTTTCCAGTTTTTTGACCAAATCATCATGAGCCTTTTGGGTTGGTTCAACTGTTTTAAAATCCCGTTGCATTGTAGCTCCTACCCAATAGGTGTCCTTTTCTCCGGTGGGAATCAGGTAAACCTTGTGTTTAAGAATCTTCTCAAACCCTGAGTCAGGGATTTTCACAATAAGCACCTCTCCCTTGTCCCCGAGGAAAGGCAAATAATTGAAGAAAGGGTTTTGCTTCACTGCAGCACCTTCGCAGAAAATCACCTTTTTAGCCACAATACCTTCATAGTCTATCTCTTCCTCATTAAATTTCAGGAGATCGTAATCAAATTGACCTTCTGTGAACATCGCTTCTGCCTTCAGATCATTTCGAAAAAGCTCAATAAGTCTGCCCACATCGACCTTGGCACCCTCGTTGATTTCAATAAAATCATATACTTCGGATACATACCCTTCAAACTGCTCAGCAGCTATGGGATCGACCACAAAACGATCATATCCTGGAAGGGTTGTTCTTGCCAGCCACTCATTTTGTTCACCGGCATTAAAAATAGCCCTGACAATATTCCGGGAATGATATAACTTTGTGCCAAACTTTCTTTCCAACTCCCTATACGTTTCCACTGCCGTAGGAAGGAATTCCTCAACACGCCAGGACTTGACAAAATGTCTGCCGGTAACCGGGTTGATCAAACCGGCAGCAACCGCCGTTGATGACCGGGGATTTGCGTTGTCAATAACGTGGATGGTGCAACCTGCTTTTTGCAAAAAAAACGCCAGAATCGTTCCGGCAATACCCTGCCCCACAATGAGGTAATCGACTTGTTTTGTAGGAGTTGAATTCATCCGGTAAAGGTAAGATTTTTCAAGGAAACAAGGACTAAAGGGAACGAGGGAACAAGGCATCATTTATTTGAAATTTCTAGATTTTTTTAATTGGGAATGAGAAAAATATATCAAAAGGTTTTTGCAGCGGTTTATGACCTTATCATGGATTCCACGGAACAAACCCTGGAAGTCAATCGTCGGCAATTATTAGGTCACCTGAAGGGGAAAATACTGGAGGTTGGTGTAGGAACAGGAGCCAATTTCAGCTATTTTAATGATGAAGCACAGGTATTGGCCATCGAGCCATCCGCACCCATGCTGAAAAAGGCGGTTAGAAAAATTCCGGATAGTAAACACATTGAAGTACACAACCTGGGTGTAAATGATCAGGCGGTAGAAAATATGATTCCTGAAAACAGTTTGGATGCTGTCGTTTGCACCTTAGTTCTGTGCACCATTCCTCAACCTGAAATAGCGTTGGAAAAATTCAAACGATGGCTGAAACCGGATGGAGAACTGGTCGTACTGGAACACATTCGTTCCAAACACCACTGGCATGGCCGCATGCAGGACTGGGTGAATCCTATTTGGAAAGCTGTAGGAGAAGGATGTAATCTAAACCGAGATACGGATCAGATGATCAAAGCAGCAGGGTTTGTGCCCGTAAAGGAGGAATATTTCAAGAATTCGGTTACGTGGTATCAGGGGGTGTTCAAAAAAGATAACTGATGGTTTTTTGCTAAATCCTCTCCCATTCTTGTTTTACTTTTTTGGGCAGGCTATTCACAATAAGGTCATACGAATGATCTATCAGTTCAATGAGGAAATCATCATCAAGATCACCTTCGAACGAGACGGTGTTCCAATGAACTTTGCTCATGTGCCATCCAGGCTGGATTTCTTCATATTCTTCCCGAAGTTCCATTGCCCGATCGGGATCGCATTTTAAGTTAACTTTAAATTCCTCACTATCAAGCCCAGTGAGGGCAAACATTTTATTCATCACCTTGAAAACAAGGGTAACCTCGTCAAAAGGAAAGGTTTCTTCCACGCCTTTTTTATTAAGGCAATAATCTCTGAATGCTTCAATGTTCATTGTAGACAAATTAGGCTAAGGAGAAGGCTAAGGCTGAGGAATGGTTTTTGTACCTCAATCCAAGCCAATAAATTTCTGTAAAAATAAGGAAACTTTTCTTAGTTACTTTTCATTTAGACAGGTAGGCAGTATATTTGCATCCGCGACAAAAATTTTTCGGATATTTCCGGATGGTAAATGCACAATGTAATTTTTTCACACACCCAACTCACACTCAAACCCACTTTTAAAGTTTACATTTTGCATTTATCATTTTAAATTTCTCCGGCCCCGTAGTTCAAGGGATAGAATAGAAGTTTCCTAAACTTTAGATCCAGGTTCGAGTCCTGGCGGGGCTACAAAAGCTTTAAGAGAGTAAAGCTTTTTTTATGCCCACAGGACGAGAAGGCAGTTTATCCCGTCCTAGAAAAATAAGGAGGGACAGCGACTATATTTTTCAGGAACGGGAAGGCATGGCGGGGCTACCAAGCTTTACGAGAGTAAAGCTTTTTTAATGCCCGCAGGACGAGAAGGCAGTTTATCCCGTCCTAGAAAAATAAGGAGTGTCAGCGACTATATTTTTCAGGAACGGGAAGGCATGGCGGCTACTATCCTTAAAATCTTACCATTCACTGTCAGCCGCTGGGCCAATCTTTTTTACTTCATTCGTTTTACTAATTTGGTGGGTCAGCGTTTTGTCCCATTAATAAATATTTAACCCAAAAACGAAAAAGTTGTATTTTTGACCGAACACCACAATCAGCGAATTCATGAAATATACTGAAATTCTCATTCGGCTTCGACAAATAATTCGTTCCGTTAATCTGGAAAGTAAGCGAATTGAAAAAGAATACGGCATAAGTATTCCGCAGTTGTTATGTCTGAATTTCCTGAATGAAAAAGATACCTTTCAGGCAAGTCATAAAGAATTAAAAGACTTTCTGAAACTTAATGCCAGTACCGTTACAGGCATCATAACGCGATTGGAACAAAAAGGATTTGTGGCGAGATTACCCAAAAAAGGCGATAAAAGAGTTGGTTTGATTTCAATTACCGCCAATGGAGCCAAGCTTCTGGAGGAGGTTCCGGAACCACTTCACGAACAACTCTCCAATAAACTAAAAAAACTTTCACCCGAAGATTTGAATAAATTAATCGAATCATTTGATGTAATTACCAATTTTTTAGATGTCGAAAATGTAGATGCCGCACCAATCATTACGGCCACAATTGAAATTCCAAAACAGGGCTAGAAACTGATTGCCAATCCATAGATTTTTCATTTCTTCTTTTACACCTCATTTTATTTTGTAAAAACACTAAGTTTTGCACCTAAAGTAGTTTCAGATGAAACTAAATTACTATCTATGCTCTAAATGCATTCATAATTCAATCCGTTCATTCCCTCTCAATGTTCACAAGAGGTTTAGAGCCTGTTTTGCACCAAAAAGCAAAATTGGATTTTCAGCATTTTTTACTGTATGTGAGCCAAGTGTGACAACACAATTAGTCCAATCAAACTTACCCTACCTTTGTGGATAAACAATAAAAATAATTAAGCCGCAATCCTTTTTGATTAAGTCTTCTTAATAAAGCAGCAATAATAAAAGAATCCTAACCATTAGGCATTAAATAGTTTCTGCAGAAACTATTTAATGCCTATATTTGCATTTTATGTGAATTCCGAAAATTCATTTTTTGTCGCGTAAGTATAATGCGATCAATAGGATGAAGGCTAACAACATGTTTATGAGAAGCCATTTCCTGATGTTAACCATAATTTCGAATACAAATTGAGAGATGAAAGAAGCAAACACTAAAGTATTCACCCCAAATGAGAACCTTACCTACCTTCAAACAGAAAAAGTAGCCGATTTTTTATTTACACATTTGCAAGAATACGGGGATGAGAAAAAGGATATTAAAAAAGCTATTGACTATGCGATGAAGGAAGTTCCCTCCATTGGGGGATATGTTATTACCCACTCTCTATCAGACAAAATCATCGGAGCTGTGGTGGTTAATAAAACAGGTATGAGTGGGTACATTCCCGAAAATATTCTGGTATATATTGCTATTCACCAAGACTTTAGGGGTAAGGGAATAGGTAAAAAACTTATGCAGGAAGCTTTAAATTTTGCTGACGGTGATGTCGCTCTTCATGTCGAACCAGATAACCCTGCCAAATTTTTGTACGAAAAATTGGGCTTCGAAAATAAATATCTGGAAATGCGATACAAAAAATAGTTTACGACAGAAACCAAAATTTATTTGATTGCAATAAGTTCCTGAGGGTTTATCTGACATGAAACAAAATTAATGTTTCGATTCCATTAAACTAACAAAAAAGAAAGATTTGCATTGGGTAGATATTATTATTTTCATTGCCTATTTCCTTGCCATGCTAGGCGTTGGATTTTATTTTTTCTCCAAAAATAAAGATACGGAAGATTACTATGTAGGCGGGAGAAACATGAATAGTTGGCATATAGGCTTATCAGTAGTAGCAACGGATGTGGGGGGCGGTTTTTCTATTGGATTAGGAGGATTGGGTTTCTTAATAGGAATAGCAGGCTCCTGGATGCTATTTACCGGATTGATTGGTGCCTGGTTAGCTTCTGTTTTTCTCATCCCGAAAGTGAGTCAACTTGCTCAAACACAACAGTTTCTTACTTTTCCTCAACTATTCCAGCACTATTATAATGGAAAAGTAGCATTACTGGCTGGTTTGATTTCTGCTATCGGGTACATTGGATTTACCAGTTCCCAACTATTAGCCGGAGCAAAACTGGCATCTTCAACCTTCCTGGAATTAGACCTTAATTCTGCACTATTAATCATGGGGGTAATAGCTGTCGGTTATACGGTTGTTGGAGGTTTAAAAGCAGTAATTTATACGGACACCGTTCAATGGATAATTCTAATGGGCGGTTTAATTTTTATTGGAATCCCTCTCGGATATATTTCTATTGGAGGGTTAAGTGCCATAAAAGAAACCTTGTCCGGCCAGTTTCTTTCCTTAGGGAATATAAAAGCCGTAACCTTTTTGAATTGGTTTATTACCATCGTTCCCATTTGGTTTGTTGGAATGACCTTATATCAACGAATCTATGCGTGTAAAGATGAAAAGACGGCAAAAAAAGCATGGTATATTGCCGGGCTTTTTGAGTATCCGATCATGGCTTTTATGGGGGTGTTGTTAGGCTTGTTTGCCAGGGTTGGGGCAGAGCAAGGCATGTTTGCATATGCGGGTTATATAACCGCCGGCGAAATGGATGCTGAAATGGGCCTGCCGATGTTATTACGAACAGTGCTGCCAGTTGGATTAATGGGCTTAATGTTATCTGCCTATTTCTCTGCAATTATGTCTACCGCAGATAGCTGTCTAATGGCCGCTTCAGGAAATGTTGTAACAGATATTTTGGACCGGGTGTTACCCAGGAAGTTAAGCGATAAAGAAAACCTGCGTTATTCTCAACTAGCTACTCTTTTTATTGGCATATTAGCATTGTTATTGGCTACCACCATGCAAAATGTCCTGGAATTGATGTTATTGTCTTATGCCTTTATGGTGTCAGGGTTATTTGTGCCCGTTATTGGAGCCTTATTTTGGAAACATAGTACGGCTCTTGCTGCTTTTTGGGCAATGCTGCTAGGAGGAATGACAACCACCACTTCTGGTGTTATCAAAGACAGGATTTACCTTTTGGCCTGGATGCCAATATAGGTGGGATACTGGTTTCAGGAGTTGTATTTATTGTATTGAGTTTGATGTTTCCGAAAAGAAAAAACCTGAAAAATGGATAGCATTAATGAGTTAGTTAGATTCAGGCATCATCTACACGCGCATCCTGAATTATCAGGACAAGAATACCAGACAGCTAAAAAAATAGCCGAAACTATTACCAGGTTTAATCCAACATCCATTGTTGAAAAAGTAGGTGGTACTGGGTTACTTGTCATTTTTGATAGTGGCCAAAAAGGATCAACAATTCTTTTTCGGGCAGAATTGGATGCTTTGCCTATCCATGAAATAAATGACTTTGCCTACCGGTCTACTGTTGATAATATAGCACACAAATGTGGTCATGACGGTCATGCTACTATTTTGCTAGGGTTGGCACAACGATTGTCTGAAAAGCCCTTCTCCAGAGGAAAAATTGTTTTACTTTTTCAACCAGCGGAAGAAAATGGCAAAGGAGCCAAAGCCGTTTTGTCTGACCCTAAGTTCGACATAATTCAACCGGATTTTGTTTTTGCTTTCCACAACTTGCCTGGCTACCCTCTACATCAGGTTGTTGTGAGAAAACAATCATTCACGTCCGCTGTTAAGAGCATTATTATCAAATTACATGGGAAAACTGCACATGCCGCCGAACCCGAATTTGGTATTAACCCTGCCTTAGCAATTGCTTCAATATTGGAGCAAACGAATAAATTGTCCAACAACCAACCAGAAAGGCAAGACTTTACCGTCATTACGCCCATCCATATTGAAATGGGTAAAATATATTATGGTATTTCTGCCGGTTACGGAGAATTACGATTGACTTTACGAACCTGGACAGAGGAGCATTTGAATTTGGTTTCTGAAAAAATACTGCAGATCATTCAATCTGTTGCACAGGAAAATCAACTGAAAGCGGAAATTGAATGGACACACCATTTTGCTGCCAATCAAAACAATGCAGATTCCGTAAATACGGTGGTTCAATCTGCTATTGAAAATCAATTATCAGTACTACAAAGGCCTTACCCTTTTAAATGGGGAGAAGATTTTGGATTATTCACTCAAAAATATAACGGGGCCATGTTTGGAATTGGTGCTGGAGAAAACACACCGGCATTACATAATCCAGATTACGACTTCCCTGATGCAATAATTCCAACCGGAGTTGATCTTTTCTATAGAATTGCCTCAAAAATTTTGGGATAACACTATGCAGTACACATCAAAAATAGAATTAAGTAAATCTGCCTTAAAGCATAATCTTGAATTCATCAGAAGAATAATAGGAGAAAATACCCGGCTGTCTTCGGTAGTAAAGGGAAATGCTTACGGACATGGGATTGAACAATTTGTCTTATTGGCAAAGGAATGTGGTGTAGATCACTTTTCGGTATTTAGCGTTGATGAAGCTTACAGGGTCCGGAAAACCCTCAATGACAATACCCCAATCATGATCATGGGTATGATCGATAATGACCAGATGAAGTGGGTGATAGAAAATGGGATTTCATTCTTTGTTTTTGAAAAAGACCGTTTGGAGCAGGCCGTAAATATTGCTCGCCAGTTGGGTGTTCCAGCCCAAATTCACATCGAGATAGAAACGGGGATGAATCGTACAGGTTTTTCTACCAAAATATTTCCACGGGTCTTAGAGTACATAAAAAAAGAAGCTGACCATCTTATTATTAAAGGGTTATGTACTCATTATGCAGGTGCCGAAAGCATTGCTAGTTATCATCGAGTAAAAAGACAAGAAAGAGTTTATGCAAGAGCCCATAAAAGAATGGTGAACCTCGGGGTTATACCGGAAATGAGACATACTGCCTGTTCTGCCGCTACAATCAGGTATCCCAAAACGAGAATGGACATGGTTCGGATTGGGATCCTTCAATACGGTTTTTTCCCAAGTAAGGAAACACTTATTCATTATCTGACAAAAACCAAAGAAATCAATTATCCATTGAAGAGAATTATTACCTGGAAAAGCAAAATAATGAGTATTAAAACAGTAAAGACAGGAGAGTTTATTGGATATGGCACCTCCTATCTTGCTAATTCAGATATGAAAATTGCTACTGTACCAGTAGGTTATAGCCATGGGTTTAGCCGCTCTTTGAGCAACCAGGGAAGAGTACTTATTCATGAACAAAGGGTGAGTGTGGTAGGCACTGTAAATATGAATATGATGTCTGTGGATGTATCAAATATTGATGGAGTAAAAAAAGGTGATGAAGTTATCATTATTGGTAAACAAGGGGATTTGGAAATTTCAGTTTCCTCCTTCAGTGAATTTAGTGACCAGGTTAACTATGAATTGTTGACAAGGCTTCCTTCCGGTATTCCCAGGAAGATTATTGATTAACCAAATAAGAATTATGGCTTATATCAAGTTATTTAAAGATCGATTAAAACACAATTATAAATTTTTACAAAAAACTTTCGACCATCATGAAAAAGATTGGGCAATAGTTACCAAGCTGCTGTGTGGAAACGAACTATACTTAAAAGAGGTCCTTGGATTAGGTATTCAGGAAGTTTGTGACAGCCGCCTTAACAATTTAAAAAAGATCAAGAAAATTAACCCTGACATACAAACTGTTTATATTAAACCTCCTCCCAAACGAAGCATCAAAAATGTTGTAAAATACGCTGATGTTTCCTTCAATTCAGAAAGTTCCGTTATACAATTACTCTCTGATGAAGCGGTACGCCAAAACAAAGTGCACAGAGTCACCATAATGATAGAGTTAGGTGACCTGCGGGAAGGAATTATGGGAGAAAATTTAATTGATTTTTATAGCAGGGTCTTTGATTTACCCAATATTGAAATTGTAGCAATTGGGGCAAACCTGAACTGTCTGCATGGTGTTATGCCGTCGCAAGACAAACTCATTCAGCTAAGCTTATACAAACAATTAATTGAAGCTACTTTTCATAAAAAAATAAAATGGGTTACCGGAGGAACATCTGTTACTTTATCCCTACTTTTTAAACAACAAGTTCCCCGGTCTGTCAATCACTTTCGGATTGGAGAAACTTTATTTTTTGGAAACAATTTGGTAACAGGGAAGCGAATCAAAGGGATGAAAACCGGAGTATTACGGCTTTATTCTGAAATATTGGAAATAACCGAAAAACCTAAGCTTCCTATAGGTGAACTGGCTGAAAATCCATACGGGGAAGTTTTTGAAATTGATGATCAGGACTATGGTAAAACTTCTTTTAGGGCCATTATTGATATAGGATCTCTGGATATTTCACCTGATTATTTAATTCCTGATGACCCTGAATTACAAGTTGTCAGTGCAAGTTCAGATATGTTAATTGTTGATTTGGGAAACACTAAACGTAATTATAAGGTGGGTGGTATTATCTCCTTCAAATTAAAGTACATGGGAGCACTTCATTTACTCAACTCTGATTATATCGAAAAAAAGGTTGGGTAATCCACAATGAACCGATAGAGGTTAGATAACTGTATTGTTGTAATTCCTCCAGACTTTTCCAACTAATACCAAAACATTATCCTACATATTTAGATCCCGCTCAAGGCTAGAGGAGAAGTTTATGAAAACCTGAGAAATCAAAATAAAAAATAATTCTGGCGGGACTGCTAGATTTTACATTAGGAAGTCTTTTGTGCCAGACTTAAGAACTCTTATCCCTGCACCACCTCATATTCTGCAATGGCATTCTTCTCTCTGCCGTAATGCAATTGCACTACTGCATAATACATGTAAATGATAAAAATGGTCATCAGGGCGTGTGTCAATGCCTGGTGGTTGAACCATTGGCTGATGATGACTTCTGCGTTGTACAAAAAGCCGATGAAGCAGGCAAATAATACGCCTATAACCACATGCCAGGATTCCTTTACTTTCCACTTTATTGAGGCCAGAGTGTACAAAGGGAGCATGAGACCAACATAACAAAAGGCTGCATTCATCTGGACCAGATGAAAACCTCTGGTTTCCGGATTGATCATGAATAAATAAAAGGCAATCAACTTCAAAACAGTTATCGCCTTGAGGTTTTTATAGGTTTGGGAAGAAAGTTCTGGTTTAAAAAATTCGAGGGATGCTCTTTCAAAAAAGAACAGACCTATCGCACTTAGACACCATCCTACCAACTTCCACAATGGGCTGATATAATACAGAAAAGCATGACCCAGAATTCCTGCAAACAAAGTAGTCAACCCCAGGAATAAAAAATACTTATAAAAGATATTCATGCTTTTTGAGGAAGCTTTTTTCTTCCACAAAAGGTATGCTACAATGAGCCCGGTAAATCCGGTGATCAAATCCGTCAGGGAACCTACCGGTTCCAAAATGACAATGCCCTGAATTTCTATTTGATTCAATTTCATAAAAGCCCGTTTGTATTATTTGACTTCAAATTTTGAACAATCCCCTGCCGAGGTCAAGGCCCGGACAAGGAGGACCAAAATAAATACAAAGAAGCTTCGGAGAAATTTCTTGCATCATTGACACCTGTCCAAACTACCTAAAAACTCTGCGAAGATAATAAAAGATATTTTAGCCCGAAGAGTTCCCTTTGGCCAGTCATATAAACAGTACCCTTCCAAATTCATTATTCTTTTATCAATTCGTACATTTGGTCAAGGCAAATTATTATACTGATTTGAAAAACAAAACCAAATATGCAGCGCTAATTTTAGCAGGTGGACATTCCAGCCGCATGAAAGCCCCCAAACCCTGGTTGGAGGTAAAAAACGGGAAATCATTCCTTCAGCAAATAATTGATCTGTATAGTGAATGTGGCATTAATGATTCCCTGGTTGTTTTGAATGAAAAATATTCTGTGTCCCCCTGGGGTCAATTCACAAATGCCATTAAAGACAAAGCCACTATTGTTCTCAATAAGCAGGTTGATTCAGGCAGAATGTATTCCCTAATTTTGGGTTTGGAAGAAGTGAAGGATGCCGATTTTATTTTCATTCATAATGTGGACAACCCCTTTATCGAAAAGCACCAGATTATTAACCTAATGGAAAACAACTACCCTATGGGATATACAAAACCAACCTTCAAAGGTAAGGGCGGACATCCCGTTTTGATATCAAACTCCATTGGTCAATATATTCAGGATGAAGGTTCAAAATTCCAAACGCTGAAAGAGATTTTAATTCAATTCCCCGCAAAAAAAGTGGAATTTGACAACCCAAATATCCTTATGAATATCAACACAGATTCAGATTACAAAAAAGCGATTAGTGAATATCTTTAAAGAAATAGAAAAGGTCCAGGCCGGCAATGAACGGGCTGTAATGTGCATCATTGTCCAAACCAAGGGTTCCACTCCCAGGAAAACCGGAGCCAAAATGATGGTTTATCCGGATGGCTCCATTTCGGGGACCATCGGTGGAGGCAATCTGGAACAACAAGCGATAAAACAGGCTTTGATCCAGTTGGAAAAGGACGAAGCCGACACCTTTAAATACAACCTCGTCCAAGACCTTGAGATGTGTTGTGGTGGAATGGTAGCCATTTATTACGAACCCATTAAAAAAATGCATAAACTCTACATTTTTGGCGCCGGACATACCGGCGAAGCCCTGGCCAGAATGGCTGTAATGACGGACTTTGAAGTCTCCCTGTTTGATGACAGACAGGAATACCTGGAAGGCATCAATCTGGAAAAAGTTACGACTCAGCTTATCGATTTTGACAAGGACCTGGAACCATTAACGGGAGATGATTCAACTTATATGGTAATAATGACCTACAGTCATGAAGTGGACAGGCAAATTCTTTCCAGATATGTGGAGGAAGACCTTGCCTACCTTGGCATGATCGGATCAAAAAGAAAAATTGCTGTTGCCAAAAAATACCTGAAAGACCAGCAGCTTGGCACCGTAAAAACCATCAATGCGATCGACATGCCTATCGGCCTGGACATTCATGCTATTACCCCTGCTGAAATAGCAGTGAGTGTATTGGCTAAATTAATTCAGGTGAGAAATGGGGAAAAGGTTCATTGAAAGGCTAAGGCTGAGGCAGAGGCTAAGGTTTTTATCATTAGTATCCAATGGTTTCATCTTTTCAACACTTCCGCCTCCGTCAAAAAGAAAAATCATCAGGATATGCCACTAAAATATTTGTGTCCAATTTTTGTTAGCAAATAAACTTGTCCAAGAATTACAAACTGGTAAAAAATACCATGGAGATCCAGTTTTATCAACCAAATGCACCCCACCCTTTCCTCAGCCTTAGCCTTAGCCTCAGCCTAATCAAAGCTCCTTTTCAAATATCCTGTACTTCTTATAACACGTTCCTCCCAGGCGTTCAAAGGTGGCTCGCATTTTCACATTTTCCTCCATTACCAAGTGACTGTCGATAACTTCCAGGTTTTTCTTTTTCGCTGATTTAAATAATTCCACAGCTAATAATGCATCGAGGCCAGTATTTTGAATACTGTTCTTGACACATCCCAACAATAAGTTCAATTGTTTTGATTTTCTCATGGATTGCAAAATGTGGATAAATCCGAATGGGAATAATTTTCCTTTTGCCTTTTTTATACCAGGACCAATATCCGGCATAGCCACAACGAATCCCACCAACTCATCATCAGCGTTTTTTATCAGTTTGATGAACTCCGGGTTGAGCAAAGGCAAAAAACGATCCGCAAATTCTTTGGACTCCCTTTCCGTTAATGGAGCAAAGCCATAGATCTCTGTGTAAGTCTCATTGATAAGATCAAAAACAGGCCCTACCCAGGGCTTCATCTCCCTTGATTTTTTTAAGGGAATTATTTCCAGTCCTCTTGATTTTACTCTTTCAGCAATTTTTAAATACACTGCTGGAATTTCGCTTGGTCTGTTCATTCTATATTGAAAAAGATCAATCTTCTTTTGATATCCATTCCTTTCCGTATGCGTGACCATATACGGTAAACTACAATTGGTAATCATCACCGAAACCGGATCCTTAAAACCTTCAATTAGAAACCCCTGAGGGTCTTTATCGGAAAAGCCAAGAGGTCCAACCATTTTTTGCATGCCCTTTTCCTTGCCCCAGGTTTCAACAGCAGTCAGCAATGCATCAAAAACCTCCGAATCATCAAAACACTCCATAAAACAAAACCTGGCAGCCTTTTCGCCGTGAGCCTCATTATACATATGATTTATGATGCCCATTATCCGTCCTACGATCTCACCATCCTTCTCAGCCAACAACATAATGGTATCACAAAATTCAAAGGAATGGTTTTTACGCTTATCAAACAGAGTCCATTCATCGGAAAGCAGCGGGGGCACCCATTCTTCATGATCCTTATGGATTTGAAAAGGCAGGTGAATGAAGGTTTTTAGATCCTTCTTGTTAATAACTTCAGTAAGGTTTATCATTTTGAGATGTTTGGACAAAGGAATGCACCAGGGAGAGCTGTCAACAATTCCAGACCTTAAATATGGTAATATTTTTTTTATTTCTTTAGGAGAGGTTTAAAAAGACAGAACTTTTCAAAATTCCAATAAACTCATAATAAGCAACATATAACTAATTTTAATTTAATTATATTTACTCTCCAGTAAATTGAACAACCCTTATTTGTCAAAAAAACCTTTAAAAATGAAAAAGAATTTATTCGCTCTCGTTGCATGCCTGTTTATATTGTCTACCGTAAACTTCGGACAAGAACCCATCAAAGAGCAGGTTGATCAAAACGGTAAAACCAAAAAGATCTCCATATCCGCAGAAGGAATGTATAATGGCTCTGATTCCGAGAAAGCTCTGATGTTTTTTAATCAGGCCAGGGATTATGGTGACCAAAATGATTTTCGAAATGCTGAAAAATATTACCTCAAGGCAATCAAAGCCGACGATACATTTGTCGAAGCATATGACAACCTCGGTTTGGTTTACAGGAGGATGGGAGAATTAGAAAATGCTGAAAAATACTATAAAAAGTCCCTGGAACTCTATCCTGAAGGAAAAATGGCACGGCAAAACCTTGCTGTGGTTTACAGCATGGGCAATCAATATGAAAAAGCTATTGCAGTCTACGAAGATATAATAAAACTAGACCCTGAGGACCCCGAAGGGTATTTCGGACAGGCCAATGCTTACCTGCAAATTTCCGAATTTGACAAAGCCTTGAAAAATGGCCAAAAAGCTCTGGAAATATATAAAGCCACAGATTCGCATCATTTAGCTGACGGCTACCACTTGATAGGACTAATCTATTTCTACAAAGGTGACAAATCGGATGCCAAACCTTTTATCAAACAAGCCCTGGATCTGGGTGCTCAGGTACATCCAGAGGTTGCAAATGAACTCTTCCCTAAGAAACAGGAAGAAAAAGACTATATCCTAAAGGAAGCGGAAGACTACCCTAAATACGAGGAGGATATTGTAAAGTTCGTCAACTGGATGCAAAACACCCCTGTAGGCACGGAGCCTGAACAAAGGCAAGCAGTAACTGCCTTTGTTTTGCAATGGATTACCGGAACTCCTGCATTTTCAGTTGAAATTACAGAGGGCATTGTTTCCTACGCGGATTGCGGAGATTGCCTGATGATGTTCCTGGGTGGTTGGTCCAGATATATGATTCAAACAAGGGACTTCGACAATAAATTCAAAGGCAACCTGGCAGGAACCGAAACGGTTATTGCCTTTTACAAAGCCAACAAAAAGGCCCTGGGTAAGAACAAGGAAATTGAAAAGCTGATCAAACTTCAGGAAAAAGGAACCCTTGAAGAATTCATTAAAGAAAATATGTAGACACACAAGATTCTTTTATCCTCCACAAACTTTTAATTCTCCCTGGAATTATTTGTCTCATTTTCTTGTTGAGGCTTACGGTACGACAAAAAAATCATGAATAATTCCAGGAAATATAATCGCAGCCTCCATGCACAGATCAGTCTGGGAACTACATCTGATGACAGGTTTATGCCCGATGGTTATTTGGAGTATTTTGCCCATATGGACCAACTGATCCTGACGGAAAAGCTGGATGGGCAGAATAACTGTTTTAATAAAAACGGCGTTTTTGCCAGATCACATGCAGCCCCAACTACTCATCCCTGGGATAAACCTTTGATCGAAAGATGGGAACTTATTAAAAACGACCTAAAGGATCTGGAGATCTTCGGAGAAAACATGTTTGGCATACATTCCATTGAATATGGTCAACTGGAATCCTATTTTTACGTTTTTGCCGTGCGGGAAGGAGATCAATGGTTATCATGGGAGGAGGTAATATGGTATGCGGCTCTGCTTGATTTTCCGACAGTTCCGGAAATACCCGTTCGGGTTCCACTTTCAGACTTTCTTCATTCCAATGATAATGAGAACGACGCGCTTGCCTCATGGTTGGAACAAAACCTCGGAATGACCTGGAAAGAAAGTGTGGAAACAGCAGGATTACTAGGCGGTTTTGATCCGGATACACAACTACCATGTTCTGAAGGGTTTGTCATCAGAAATGCACATGGCTTCAAAACGAATGAAGGTCCGATTGCTGTTGCACCAAATGAGTTTAACAATCTTTTTAAACTCGTCAGGCCTCGCCACGTAAAAACCGATGTACACTGGACCAAAACCTGGAGACCGGCAAAATTGACAGATTATTCAACATATAATTGGTATGCTTACGAATACTTATCTGAAAAATGATGTGGAAATTTCCGACATATGAACCCAGTACGCCCATTAACTGGGACGCACTTGAAGAGCAGTTCAGCTGGTTTTCGGATATGCGTGATGTCCCCCAGGATCCTTTCTGGCATGGAGAGGGTGATGTATTTGTGCATACCAAAATGGTTGTGGAAGCCCTGATTCAACTCCCCGAATTCAAAGCACTATTAGAACAGGATCAACAGATTCTTTTCGCTGCTGCCCTTATGCACGATATTGAAAAACGTTCAACGACCACAACAGAAGTCATTGACGGAACAGAACGCATCATTTCTCCAAGACATGCCAAAAAAGGAGAATTCACCGTAAGAGAAATTTTATACAAAGAAATTCCAACCCCGTTTAAAATCAGGGAACAAATTGCCAAACTCGTCCGTCTGCACGGATTACCTATTTGGGCCATTGAAAAACAGGATCCCCAAAAGGCGGTAATTGAAGCCAGCCTGGAACTGAATACTCAGCACCTTTCCATGCTTACAAAAGCTGATGTTCTGGGTAGAATTTGTCAGGATCAGGATGAGATTTTACTGAAGATCGAATTATTCAATGAGCTATGCAAGGAAAATAACTGTTTCGGCAATGCCAGGAAGTTTCCTTCTTTCTATGCGCGTTACCTCTACCTGAATAAGCCCGAATCCTCTCCTGATTATGAGCCCTTCGACAACCTGGAATTTACCGTTACCATGCTCTCCGCTTTACCAGGAACAGGAAAAGATACCTACATCAAAGAAAAGCATGATCTAACGGTCCTTTCTTTGGATGATATACGAAGGGATCTAAAAATAAACCCAACCGACAAGAAGGGCAATGGGAAAGTCATTCAACTGGCTCAGGAAAAAGCCAAAGAACTGTTACGATCAAAAACTCCCTTTATCTTTAATGCCACCAATATCTCCAAAAGTCTTAGACAAAAGTGGATCGCTATTTTTACGACTTACGGTGCAAAAGTCAGGATCATATACCTTGAGGTACCTTATGAAAAACTGTTGTCTCAAAATCACAACCGCGATTTTAAAGTACCTGAAAAAGTAATCGACAAAATGATCAAAAGACTGGAAATGCCCAGATTTGAGGAAGCTCATGAGGTGGTGTTCCTTACAGAACATTAATCGTATTTTCTTCTCCTGGTCCACTTCGAAACATTAGGCTTCAACTAGTCAGTCTACATTATTTTTTCTCCGTAGATTTCCTTAGCTTTACTTGCAGATATTATTTACTTTTTTCGCTTTTGCGATGATTAAAATCATATTAACCTATGACCCGGATTATTACATTTCTCGTCCTGATTTTAGCGTTTTTATTACCTGTCGACAGCAAGGCTCAACGCAATTCCAAAAAGAAAAAAACAGAAGAAACAACTGAGCAAAAAGACACTTTCTCGCTTAAAAAAATTCCTCATGCCGGACTTAAATTCCGCCCCATCGGACCTTCGGTAACCGGTGGCCGGATTATCGACATCGACGTGAATCCCCAAGACCATAGCGAATATTATGTGGCTGCGGCTCATGGATCTCTATGGAAAACCAATAATTCCGGAGTAACCTTTGAACCAATTTTTGACCATCAATCCTCCTTTGCTATTGGTGCAGTTACCCTCGACCCTTCTAATCCGAATGTAGTGTGGGTAGGCACCGGGGAAAATAACGCCCATTCTAATGTCATTCCCGGAGATGGCGTGTATAAAAGTGAGGACGGCGGTAAGTCCTGGAATCACAAAGGGCTCAAAGAATCTCAGCATATCGGCGGCATTGTCGTTCACCCAGAGGATCCCAATACCGTTTGGGTGGCCGCCTACGGACCACATAGAACCTCCGGAGGACAAAGAGGTGTTTTCAAAACAACCGATGGCGGTGAAAACTGGGAGCACGTACTTGCCATCAGTGACTACACCGGATGCTGGCAAATTCATATGGATCCAAGAAATCCTGATGTTTTATATACTGTAGCTCATCAGCGTCAGAGATACCTTTACACTACTATTTCAGGTGGTGACGAAAGTGCTATTTACAAAACTACCGACGGAGGAAAAAACTGGACACGCCTCAAAGGGGGACTACCTCAAAAGAATGTTGGAAGAATTGGAATGGATATTTCCCCTGCAGATCCTGATGTTTTGTATGCCGTGATCCATGCCAAGGATGCCAACGGCATTTACAAAAGTACAGACCGGGGAGCCAGCTGGACCAAGCAAAGTTCCTATATGACCTCCTACCCTTTTTACATGCATTTATTGTTTTGTGATACCCGTGATGTCAACAGAATCTACGCCATGGATATTTTTAATCAGGTCAGTATCGATGGTGGCAAAACCTGGAAAAACCTTGGAGAGGACAAAAAACACGTGGACAATCACACACTTTGGATCGATCCAACTGATAATCGCCATATGTTATCAGGGTGTGACGGTGGAGTCTACGAAACTTTTGATATGGGGAAAAACTGGGATTTTAAATCGAATCTTCCTCTGGCTGAGATTTATAAAGTTACTGTAGATAATGAAAAACCATTTTACAACGTCTATATCGGCACCCAGGATAACAATAGTCTTGGCGGACCTTCCCGCACCATCAATTCAAGTGGGATAACCAATGCTGACTGGTATTTCACCCTGGGAGGCGACGGCTTTGAAACGCAGGTCGACTGGAAAGACCCTAACATCGTTTATTCTCAATATCAGTTTGGTAATCTTTACAGATACGATAAGAAAAGCGGGGAAAGATTATACATCAAAGCTTATGAGGTGGGTGATACCTCCTACCGTTTTGATTGGGATGCCGCATTGTTATTATCAAGTCATGACAATAAAAGACTCTATCACGGTAGCAACAAAGTGCTTAGAACGGATGACATGGGAAGCACCTGGACAGAGTTCAGTCCGGACCTGACCAGAGGCATGCCACAAGAGATGCACAAATTGATGGGAAGAAGCTGGAGTATGGATGAATTGGCTTCCAAGCGTTCCATGGCTCACGTGGTTACCATTGCAGAATCACCCCTGGATGAAAATATCGTTCTCGCCGGTTCAGCAGACGGTCTGATTCACTTTACCCATGATGGAGGAAAGACCTGGCAGAAAGGTTCGGCTCCGGGACTTCCCGAACGGGCAAGAATACACCACATTGTCGCCTCTCATCACGACAAGATGGTTGCCTATGCGGCGTGTAATAATTTCTTTGCCGGGGACTTTCAGCCATTCCTTTACAAAACAACCGATGGAGGTAAGACTTGGTCATCCATTAATGCCAATTTACCAAAGCATGGGTCTACTTTTACCGTGGGTGAAGATCACATTGATAAAAACCTGCTTTTTGTGGGAACCATGTTTGGCGTTTTTACCTCTACAACTGCGGATCCGTATTGGGTTCAACTAAAATCAGGGGTTCCAACAGCAACAGTTATGGATCTGGATATCCAACGGGAGGAAGATGATCTGGTGGTTTCCACTTATGGCCGAGGCGTATTTATCCTCGATGACTATTCTCCGTTAAGGTCAGTTAAACCCGAATTAGAAAAAGAGGAGGCTGCCATATTCCCTATTCAGGATGGATTGATGTTTATCGAAGCTGATCCATTTGGTTTTCCTGGATTAGGCTTCCAGGGCGCAAGCCATTATTCCGCCCCGAATCCTGAGGTGGGAGCAGTCATCAACTATTATGTCAAAGAAAAACCCAAATCATTAAAGGAACAAAGACAGGAAAAAGAAAAGGCTTTACGCAAAGAAGGCAAAGACATCAAATATCCGGATTATGAAACCCTTAAGCAGGAAACGGAAGAACCAAAATCCTTCCTTTTATTCACCATTGCTGATGAGGATGGCAAGGTTGTGAGAAAGATCAAAAAAACTTTTGCCAAAGGAATTCAGCGCCTTGTCTGGGATTTCAGGTACAGCCCTGTTGTGCCGGTTTCCTTAAAACCATTTGATAGCAGCATTCCCTGGAACAGCCCCGATCTTGGTTTTATGGTAACACCGGGTGACTACCAGGTTTCGCTTTCAAAATTTGAAGGAGGTAAAATGACTCAAATTGCTGGCCCTCAAAACTTTAAATGCAAACCGTTAAACATAACCAGCATACCTCCTGATGATCAAATTGCATTGAATAATTTCAATAAAAAAGTGGCGAAACTTTCACGGGCAATTAATGCTGCCAATGCTCACAAAAATCATATCCAGGGACAATTGCCTTATTTGGAGCAAGCCATTTTAAGCGTTCCTTCCATGCAGGCATCGTGGTTCGAGGATTTTCAGGAGATCAAAGATCTTATCAAAAAAGTGAATACGGAAATGAACGGGGATCCGCTCATTTCCAGATACGAAGGTGCGGCAAGGACTTCTCTGAAAAATAAGATTGACTTGATCACCTATGCTCTTTGGTCAACAACCTCTGGACAGACGAGTACTTTTGAACGAGCCTATGAAGAAGCAGAAGGAGGTTTTGATAAAATATTAGCTTCTCTCAAAATTCTTGACGATAAAATTTCGGCACTCGAGGATTCACTTGAATCATCCGGAGCTCCTTACACACCAGGAAGGTTCCCAGCCTGGAAGAAGTAAATGAATTATTAAAAATAATTGGTTGCCCCAATAGTGTTATTGCTATTGCGGGCAACTTTTTTTAACCAACTCTATCCAGGAAGTTATTCCTTGCCTTGGCCACTTGTCTTTTATTGTTCCAATGCAAACAGGATCCTGAGGAAGATCAGTCGGTCCAGGAGGACTCCTTGGAAGAAATACAAACTGTTCACTCCTGGAGAAAAAACATAACTGGCTTGCCCAACGGCCTGGAGAATATTCCGAATGTAAACATTAACCTTCCCAATCTCACCCAAGTGGAAAAAGACCTCCTGATCCATGAATGACCTGAATTCGCTAGAAATTCCGTAAAATTGCGCTTAAATTAGAGGAGTTATGACTTTTGAAAATCTGAATTTAAATAAATCGTTACTCAATGCATTGAAGGACCTTGAATATGAGAATCCTACTCCTATTCAGCGGGAATCCTTTGCGAAGATCATGTCCGGCAAGGATGTTGTTGGTATTGCCCAGACCGGTACAGGAAAGACCTTTGCTTATATGCTTCCCATGTTGAGGTTGCATAAATTTTCCAAAGAAAAGAATCCGCGGATCCTGATTCTGGTCCCCACCAGGGAGTTGGTCATCCAACAGGTGGAAGAAGTTGAAAAATTGACCAAATATATCAACATCCGGGTGGCTGGTGTTTATGGGGGAACCAATATCAATACGCAGAAGTTAACCGTCATGGAAGGCCTTGATCTGCTGATCGCTACTCCAGGACGATTGAGGGACCTGGCCCTTAGCGGCGCCCTTAAACTCAAGGATATCAGAAAACTCGTCATTGATGAGGTTGACGAAATGCTCAACCTGGGATTCAGACCACAACTGGAACGTATCTTTGAACTGCTCCCGAACCGCCGACAGAACATAATGTTCTCAGCAACATTAACACAGGAAATTGAAAAGCTGATTGGGGATTATTTTGATTTTCCAGAAAAGATCGAGATCGCCCCCCACGGGACTCCTCTGGAAAAAATCATCCAGATTGGATACCACGTTCCAAACTTTAATACCAAGGTCAATTTACTGAAAATACTGTTGGAAAAAGATGAGACCATGAGCAAAGTCCTCATCTTTACAGGCAGTAAACGAAAGGCTGACCGATTGGAAGAAAGGCTTTCTGAATTTATGGCCGACCAGATTGGGGTTATCCATTCCAACAAATCGCAAAACTTCAGGATAAACGCCTTAAAGAGTTTCCACGAAGGCAAATATCCCCTACTCATTGCAACAGATGTTATGGCAAGGGGTATGGACATCTCTGATGTATCTCATGTTATCAATTTTGATATGCCGGAGGTGGCAGTTGATTATATTCACCGTATCGGAAGGACCGGACGGGCGGACAGGGACGGAATAGCGATCAGTTTTATTGCTGACAGAGAGCAGGAATACCAGATGGCTATCGAACAGCTTATGGATAAAGCCATTACCCTGGAGTCACTCCCGGAAGACCTTGAAATTTCGGATATTCTTTTACCGGAAGAAAAAATGCCTTTGGGAGGTGACAAACAGTATTTAAAAGCACCTTCGTTGAAAAACTCACGGGGAGCATTTCATGAAAAAAAGGCCAAGAACGTTAAGGAAAACCGTGCCCATGAGCGCCGCAGGGCCCGCCAAATAGAGAAAAAGAAGGCTCGCCGCAAGAAAAAGAAGTAAATTTATTATTTTTATAGCGGACCAAATTTCAATCTAATGAATGCCAGTCAATCAACCAATAATGGGAATCGTTCGATTTTACCCCTCACCCTTATCGGTGCAACAATTGCTGTAATAATCCTCTATCTCGTTTGGCCTTCAAATGTTGTGGTCCCTGACCTGGAAGGTTTGATTGCAGAGGATGCTATAGATCTTTTGGAACAAAACGATTTGGTGCCTTCCATTGATTCCCAAATTACCATGCAGGTAAATCCAGGCCATGTTATTCCGGATTCTCAATCACCAGCACCCGGAAAAAAGGTAGGTGCTAAAACAAAGGTTAATTTTTCTATAGGAATTGCAGGTGAGAACAACATTCAATTCGTTGCTCCACTTCCCGATGCAGAAGTCAAATGCGAAGTCTTGCCCTCTTCTATCGGAAGAGTTTATGTGAGTGCAAACATAAACGTTTATCCGAACCAGGTACCGCTTTTGTGGGTTAAAGGAGTTAACCCATCTACACCTGTTTGGTATTTACAACAATATCCTTTCGGCTTAACCAAAAGCCCTGAGAAAGATTTTTGGTCAGGTCATGCTCAAATAGGCAACCAGGAATATCCACCGCAGGATGGCAGTATTTTTAATTTTGCTATTACCATTTTGGATAATGAAGCCTATGAAAAATTAATAAGTACCCCGGGAGAGATCTCTTATTCGACTCCGGTAGGACGCTCTTTGAAGGCAGTGAACAATGTAGTGCTTGAAACGGTGGAAAATTAACCCATCAGCTATTTAAAGATCCTGATATTTCTGAAGTAAACGGTATACTTTTCCCTTCCGAAAATGATTTCAATCGGAATATGCACCGAGTCGAGATCTGCAGTTTTAAAATCTGCTAAAATAAAATTGTAAGTTCTCCAATTGGAGGAAACGGTAACAGACTTTTTGATCTCACTACCATTATTAGGATCATTTTTATCTTTTATCCCAACAGAAATGACTTCTCCTCCCTTCTCCCCTTTTAGCTCCACTGAGAGCATTGAATACCTCGAGAGATCAATTGATCTCCTTCTGCTCCTTTGAGAATCCGGATACGGAGATCCGACCGAAACATAAACTGCTCCCCATCCCTGCTCTCCCGGATAGGACATTTTCATGGCTCTACCCACCTGCTCCACCCATGCCCTATCTCCAAATTGACTATCCACCCCCAGTACAAATCCCTGTTTTAATGTACCATCAAAGACCATTAACTGTCCATTTACAGAAAAGGACATAACAAGAAGAGGGAACAAGAACAAGATGCTGTTTAGTTTGAAATTTGGGAATATGGAAAACCTCATTAATCGATGTTTTTGGTAATAACGCTTAAGCCACTCACAAGGGTTATATTTGTATGGATTATAAACGGTATTTTGTAAATTTAATTCTTATGACCAATTAAAACGAATTAAATTTGTGAAAAAGAATCAGAAAAATACTTGCAACAACCAACTTTAATGAAAAATTACTGGGTATTAATACTATTTTTTCCATGCGGATTATGGGCTCAAATCGACTCTCTGCCCCCTGAGATGCCTTCTGAATACCAACAGATCATTGAAGATTACCTCGCTGAAACCGATGAAGAACAGTTTGATTTTAACACCATTTTAGAAAACCTGGAATTTTATCTCGAATCTCCCCTGGACCTTAATGACGCTGATGAAAATACACTCAGAGAATTCGTTCTGCTCAATAACCGCCAGATAGATGAACTGCTCAGATACAGGTCTAATATAGGCCCCCTGCTTTCCTTATACGAATTACAGGCTATCCCGGGATTTGATCTCCCGGCCATTAAAAGAATACTTCCTTTCGTAACTATTGACGGGGATACTTTTGATTATAACCTGTCTTTGAGGCAAATGATCTTCACCGGTAAAAACGAACTTTACTTTCGCTGGGGCCGCGTTCTCGAACGACAAAAAGGTTACACGGAACTCGAAGAAGGAGAAACAGCAAGCAGATACGCTGGAGACCCCAATCAATTATATACCCGTTTCAAACATTCCTATGGAAACCGGCTTAGTTATGGCTTCACTGCAGAAAAGGACCGTGGAGAATCTTTTTTCTCTGGCAACAACAAAAAAGGATTTGATTTCTATACCGCTCATTTCTACCTCCGCAATTACAACAGCCGGATTAAATCCCTGGCCCTGGGAGATTACAGTATAAGCATGGGACAGGGGCTCGTCCTCTTTTCGGGATTCGGATACGGGAAAAGTACCCAGGTGACTAATATCCGCAAGGGAGGTCGTGTTGTGCGGCCGTACACCTCCGTTAATGAAGCTTTTTATATGCGAGGTGGTGCCGCAACTTTAGGAATAACCAAAAATATCGATGTAACGGTTTTTGCCTCTCTACGCAACAGGGATGCGAATTTTATTGACCCCGTGGATACCTTCGCCATTGATCCCACGCTTTCTGTAATAGCCTCTCTTGGCATCACCGGACTTCACCGAACACCTTCTGAGATAGAAAATAAAAATGTGTCCAGGCAATTTTCCACCGGAGGTAGTGTAAAACTGCATAAAGGTAATCGGCATATTGCTTTCAATACTGTATTCAACAGGTTTGGAAACGATGTGAACAGGGATTACAAACCGTATAATCAATTCGATTTTAGAGGCCAAAAGCTTTTAAATGCCAGCGTTGATTACGCTTTCCTATTAAGAAACCTAAGCTTTTTTGGTGAGACGGCTATTAGTGATAATGGTGCTGTTGCCAGTATTAATGGGCTATTGATCGGGTTGACCCCAAAAGTAGATTTGGCAGTATTACACCGTTATTTCCCTCGTAATTATCAGGTTCTGGAAGCGAATCCTTTTGGAGAAACCAGAGGTGGACGGAATGAATATGGGTTGTATGTCGGCATGGAAATCAGGCCCTTAAAACAATGGAAAATCAGTGGTTACTTTGACCGGTGGCATCACCCATGGCTACGATTTCTGGCAAATGCACCTTCACGAGGCCATGAATACAGAGCCAGACTTACCTGGTGGGCCAAAAGGAAGTTTGAGCTTTACCTGGAAGTAAGAGATGAAGTTAAACAGAAAAATTTCACTACTGCAGAAAGTAAAACAAAACTGATCCCGGATCACAGGACTTTCCAGACGAGGTTGCATTTTGGGTATAACCTGAGTAAATCACTGACCATCAGAAGTCGGATTGATATGGGTTTTCATGACAATGGACAAGAACCCAGAAGCACTGGTGTCGTAATTTATCAGGATATCATTTACAAATCTTTGGATTTTCCACTATCATTTTCTACCAGGTTTGTCCTAATGGATACAGATGGCTTTAGTGCCAGATATTATTCCTACGAAAACAACCTGTTATACACTTTTTCTATCCCTCCTTATTACAATAAAGGAGCCCGATTTTACCTAAATTTGCGATACCGGGGAATAAGGAACCTGACTATTGAAACAAGAATAGAACGCACTTTATGGACGAATCAAACTACTATTGGCGGAGGGCTGGAAGAGATCGATGGGAATGTTCGGACAGGAGTGAGTGCTCAGGTGAAGTATAAGTTTTAAGGGTTGCTGGCCCCGACACTTCGTGTCCACTCGATGTAAAATCTCATTCGGGAGTCACTATGATCCAGTTGCTGGTTGCTGGTTGCTGGTTGCTGGTTGCTGGTTAGAGTTGTGAAATTTTGAAAAACCCTACATGACGGTTTTTTTGAAGCTTTCGAAGATCCATTCGATGAAACGCTTTTTTTCCGTGATGATCTCTGCCTTGCCGGTCATTTCAGGGCTTGGTTCTATGGTTCGTTCGGTGGTGGTAATCAAACCTTCCGGGAAAGATATTTCAGCAGGAACGCTATTATTATGCGGAACCTTTCCTTTGTAGGTTACCTCCCCGATTACCGCACCGAAGGCTTCGAAAGGATAACTGGTCAGTTTAACCACAGCCCTTTGGCCGATTTTCACTTTGCCAGAACCATCCAGGTCCAGTTTGACCCTGCCAATGATTCCATCTTCATTGATAGGGAGCACAACGGCCAATTCAGTCTCATTGGGAACATATTGATCCTTACTCAACATTTGATTAGTAATCAAAACCTGGCCATCCATGGGAGCCACTACCAAATATTCTTTTCGCCAATCCTCAATGCCTCTTCTGAGTTTCAAAAATGAATCTTTTAGTTCTGAAGAAGCAGTACTGCTGCTGATTTCAGAGCCCGTTCGGTAAGTACTGATCTCTTTTCGTAAGATACTAATCTCAAACTCCTTACTTTTAATGTTAGATTCAGCTCCCTGGATTAGTCGATCAAGCGATAGCAATTCCTCCTGAAGTTGACGTACCCTTGCCACAGTACTTAATTTTTCGTGTAAAAGATTTTGTTCCCGAATGTACCTTTCGTTAACAAGTTTGTGCTCTTTGGTGAGATTTACTTTTCTCCTTTTTTCAAAGTCAATACTGCTCTGAGCCTTGGAGATTTGTCTGCGCAATTGACTGATACTCAAATCTTCTAATTTACTACGCCCCGTATGATTCAAAGCCTCCTGCTTTTCCACAAAAGCATAATAAAGATCCTGGATTTCTCCTAATAACAGATCCCGTGGAGGTGAAAAACTCAAAAGAGTCGAATCTTCCGTATTTTTCACTGTCAGCATAAGATCTTCAAGGGTCAGAACATCCTCAAACTGCGCTTTACTTTTCAACACCATGAGCACCTGACTGGCCTTCACAGTATCCTCATTGGCTATCAAAATTTCCTGAATGAACCCGGATTTTTGGGTGACCAATTTCCTGGGTGGTTCCTTGGACGAAACGACTATGTCAGCAACTACTATATCGGGATAACGATAGAAATAACTACCCCACCCCAGCAGGAGCAGAGCAAAAAGTCCAAGGATGGTACCCCATCTGATCAACCAGCCGGGAGGTGTACCGAGAATTTCCTGAACCTCGTCGCTTCTTATTTCCACGTCTTGTGACATAATTAAAAGTTCAAACGATTATATGTCAGAATCAAGGATGTCTTCTGAATCTAATATTTCACTATCAGGAGTCGCTTCCGGAGCATTTTTAGCGATGGTATAACTCAAATATGCACCAACTATTGCGCCAAGAATGGCAAACAAATAAACCATTCCTCCATCACCAAACATCAGCGTTCCAATGATGGCGCCAGTAAACTCCAAACCAACCCATAAAGCAATCATGATAACAATATATCTCGTTGCTTTCAATCCCTTCGCTTCAACGATCTTTTTGATTTCTCTGCCAAGAAAAACGGCAGCAATAATTTCCAACATTATTCAAAAATTAAAATAAACAATCAGGAGTTCTTGTATCAGGCTCCCAGTTCCAATTGATTTTTCACTAAATGATAATAGGTTCCTCTTGAATAAGTCAATTCTTCATGAGTACCCTGTTCCACGATTTCTCCTCCATCAACGACTATGATATTGTCTGCTTTTTTCACGGTACTCAAACGGTGTGCCACTATGACCACAGTTTTTCTTGCAAAAAACTCCTCAAGGCCTTCCATAACTATTAATTCATTATATGCGTCCAGTGAAGAAGTTGCTTCGTCAAAAAAGATATATTCAGGGTTTTTGTATACGGCCCTGGCAATCAGTATCCTTTGTTTTTGCCCCTGGCTAAGCCCCAATCCTTCCTGCCCGATTTTAGTGTTGTACCCCAATGGTAAAGATTCAATAAAAGTCTGAATATTAGCTACTTTTACGGCTCTGAGCAATTTCAGTTTATCAACCATTTCATCTCCGAGGGCAATGTTTCTGGCGATGGTATCATTAAAAATATACCCATCCTGCATTACAACCCCACACTTTTTCCTCCAAAGGCTATTATGCACATTTCCAAGGTTTACATCACCCACTCTGATGGTACCTTCTGAAGGCAAATAAAAATTCAAAAGAAGTTTCAACATGGTCGTTTTACCACTTCCACTGGCTCCGACGATGGCAGTAGTCTGCCCTTTCGGTATGACAAAGTTCACATTTTTGAGGACCATTCTGGATTGTGGTCCATTGTATTGGAAGGAAACATTTTCAAACTTTAAGTCACCGGTTTCCGGAAGAATCGTAATTTTTTCTTCAATGTGTTCCTCATCTTCTTTGGTGTGAATTTCATTCATTCTTTCCAGACTGATCTTAGCCTCCTGCAAAGCTCCGATAAACCTAACAAATTGATCTAAAGGGCTATTTAATTGGGCAATGATATACTGGATGGCCACCAACATACCCAATGACATATTTCCTCTTAATACCGCTACTACCACGATTAAAGTAATCAGGATATTTTTCGTTTCATTAAGGAAACGTCCGCCGGTTTGTTGCCACTGTTCGATGCTCAAAGAACTGATTCCCGTACGGAAAAGTCTTGCCTGATTTCGTTCCCAGGCCCAACGCTTCTGTTTTTCCGCATTGTGTAATTTCACCTCCTGCATACCATTGATCAATTCGATCAATTGCCCCTGTGATTCAGAGGATTGGTCAAATCGTTTGTAATCAAGCTCCCGGCGCCTTTGCTGGGAAAGAATGACCCATGTGAGGTTGAGAACGGTACCGACCAGGAATACTCCAAACACCAGTTTATTCCAGGCAAACAAAATAAAGAGGAAAACGACAAAATTGAATAATGAGAAAACCGAAACCAGGCTGGTCGAGGTCAAAAAGCGCTGTACTCGTTCATGATCGGCAATTCGTTGCATCAAATCACCGGTCATTTTAGAATCAAAGAACCTTATCGGCAGTTTGGTAAGCTTAATCAGAAAATCACTGATCAGACTCATGTTTACCCGTACCCCGATATGCAGTAAGATCCATCTGCGTAAAGACTCAACTCCTAATTGGGTAATAAAAAGCAGAAACTGTGCTAGAATTACCAATAAAACAAAAGAGTAATCCGCTTTAAAGATACCAACGTCAATGAGTGACTTGATCAAAAACGGGAACAGGATCTGAATGACACTTCCGACCAATAATCCGGCGAATAACTGAATGATCAGCGCCCGGTATTTTCCAAGATAAGAAGCCAGATAGCCAAAACCAGATTTATTCACCTGCTCTCCATCTCTTTGGTAAAACTCAGGAGTGGTTTCCAACAAAAGCAAGACACCCAGGTCATCCCCATCCTCTGTTGTGCTTATCCAGTTTTGCAGGAATTCTTCTCTGGTCAATTTAAATTTCCCTGCCATTGGATCGGCAATCCATACAAAATTCTTGTTGGCCTTGTAAACTACTACGAAATGCTCCTGTTTCCAGTGGGCAATACAGGGAAGAGGAATGTCTTTGGAGAGTCGGTCAAAAGTTGTCTGAACCGCCAAGGATTGAAGCCCGATATGCTCGGCAGCATCGCTTATTCCGAGCAAAGAAACACCCTGCTTCCCCATGTAAGTTAAATCACGGAGATAGTCCAGGGAATAAAACCTGCCGAAATACCTGGCAACCATTCTCAGGCAGGTAGCCCCACAATCCATAGCATCAAGCTGCTGATAGAATGGGAAATTTTTGGGCATATCCTACTAAATTAATTCACTGCTTCATGCTTTGCCCCTTACCAAGCATGATGATTCTGTTTTACTTTAGACCCAAAACCGGAAAAATGTCACTCTTTTGGTGTCTTTGTTGTTTTACTCGCTAGTATGCCTAAAAGGTATGTTTTGTGTGAGACTGGTTCGCTGAAATACCCCTTTCAATAATCGAACCATGGTCTGGGAATCAGGTGATTAAATATAACAATCATTAAAGTTACTAATAATAATACAAACTTTAACTTTTTTGCTACAATTATCAACTTTTGAGGTAAATATCCTCATTTTTTTAGCTAATTTAGTTTTTATGATCCCAAAGGGTTTTACCTTTAGATCTTTTAAAGACGGACTTGAAATTTGAATTTCAGGGACTGGATAAAAAAGCCGACCAGCGTACTTATGTATAACAGTTTCATATCAGTTGTTAGCGTCATCAACACTCCATGGGAAAAAAGTAAAGTTCCCGAGCTTCTCAGCAATGTTTACAAAACCTGTAAATCAACCTTTAGTGATTTTGAAATTATTTTGGTAAATAATGTTCCCGGAGAAAGTATTGATTCGGAGATCGAACCGCTGGAAGAAGATTTGAAACACCAGGTTTCCCTTATTAACCTTTCCAACAGGGTAAATCGCAACAATGCCATGCTGGCCGGACTCGACAGGTCTAACGGAGATTATACCGTTATCTTCGATATTGAAACTTACCAAAATCCGGAGGTTATCACCCAACTTTTTGAAAAAACCCGGGAGCATTTCGATGTGGTCTATCTAAGAGCCAAAGAAAGAAAGATAAGGTTAAAACACCGGTTATTTTACTGGATATTCTACTATATAATCCGTCATTATTCCCAATTGAAAATTGATGAAAAGGCCTTGAATGTCCGTATTATTTCCAGGCGTGCTTTAAACTCTCTGCTGCGATTGCGGGAAAACCTGAGGTACATGAAGGCCATATATTCAATCGTTGGTTTCAGAACTACCTACATTGAATCAGATCTTCCGCTTCAGGATGAAAACGAACCTTTTTCAGAGCGATTCCAGACCTTACTCGTGGCTATATCTTCCTTCACCACTTTTTTGCGAGCTACCCTATTGAGGATTTTCCTTTTTTCAATCGTTTTCCTGATCGCTGTGATAGGCAATGCCTTGAAGGTGAAATTTACCGGCATTGATGTCTTTGGAATCCCGAGTGAGAATGCCATCACGGGCTGGACTTTCCTTGTAGTACTGATGTCTGTGTTCTTTGCAATCACTTGTTTGAACCTCTATATTATGTCGATTTATTTGTCCAACATTTATCATGAGATCAAACAAAGACCGCTTTATCTGATCGAGTCGATAAAGCGGTTTTGAGTTTTTATTAAAGGTTTAAGTTGCTTTTTTGAGTTTATCACAACTCTGAAGGTAATCAATTAAGGACATGATTAGACTTCCTTGGTCATTCCCTTTTATACTGTATACATCTGTATTTCTAAGTCCTCCCTTTAATGCTTCATTGATCAAACATTTGTCCTTTTCATTTTCATTGATCGAGGTAACAATTGATTTTGGGGCAAAAAATAATGGGCGGTCATCAATAAGATGTGGCCTGTGTACAATGCCTAAAAAATCGAGGTTGTTACTCAAAATTTCCAAATCATTCCAAAGACCATCCATATAAATCATATTTGAAGAAAAAGGGGCAAAGTCCGATACTCGCGAATAGACTAATGGATAAAAAAGGAAATAATAATGATCTGGATTCCACTCATTAAAATCAAAAAATATCTGAGGTTCATAACCTAAACACTCACGAATAGTTGATTTGATTTTAATAATCCTTTTTGATAAACTCGGTTTTAATAATTTCGTTGGGCTTTTTTCAAAAAAAATCAGGTCAATTTTCATTTTAAAATGCTTCTAATTCAAAAAATATATCAAAATCATACAAAACCAGTGTACCCCAATCAAAACCGAATTGACTGAGAAACTCCTGCGTGATAGGTTCATCTATAGTAAATTGTTCAACCGCATCCTGAATGGTTATTATATTAGTGGAAGGCCTTTCGGCTAAGGTAGCACTTTTCACTCTATAACCAGCTTGCTTTAATGTAGAAATTGCATATTGAACTGAGGGAACATTCAAAATATCATCACCAATCTCATCAATTTCGATATAACCATTTTCTATCAAAAGATGCTTGACATATATCATTGTTTTTACGTTTTGAATCCTATCCATTTTAGCCTTTATAAGTGATCCGTCAGGGATATTTAACATTTTCATCTGCCGAAGAGAAACCAACATTTGAGTCGGAATACCCTTATCCACTCTTAAAGGAACCTGACCATTATCAAGCCAACCTGGAGCATCATATTTAAAACCTGCTTTGAAAATAAACATATTTTGGGCTGCATCATAGACTCTTTCGAAATATCCATCTTCATAACCTCCTTGGGGTTCAACTTCGGTGACAATGCTATTTACATTAATCTCAACATCATCCAAAACACCATTCAAATGATCCTCAGGATAAATATTCTCATATAAACCCCTAACTCTATGTTTCACATATTCACCAGGCTGACCTGGCCCCAATAAAGCTAATACGTATTCCTGCTTTTGCTCGGAAAGAATATAATCAATCTGAACATTCTCCAACCGCTCAGGATACTCGTAAAGATATTCGTCAACGATATCAAGGTTGACCAAATTAGCTCTCAGTGGAATTAATGCATCTTCGCCCTGACCATACAACACATCCCATGCTTTAACAAATTTGGGGCGATCCCTGAAATAGTTGATCATGGCAACGTCATTGTTGAGGTCTCCAAGTAACTTTTTCGCTTTTTGTATTCCTGTTTCATTGATCCCTAATCCTAATAGTTCATCCCTGAATGACAACCAGGAGCCAATGGCATCAATTCCTTCCTGATGATTGGAAATATAGTCAAAAAAGTGGTTTCCATATTGTTCCAAATGTTGATAGAAAACAATTTTATCCGCATCATCCAGTTCCTGAATGGCCTCTTTGACGGATACTTCCAGGGTGTTTACTTTTCGCCATAATGCGACCGGCGTCATAGTTACCGCAGCATTATCAAATACTCCTTCAACCAAATTGGGATTATCAGCCAGTTCCAGTAAAAAAGAATGACGTTCGGTTTGGGGCATTACCCTAATATGATCAAAAAGCTTGTCGTTTTCCAGGATGACCTGATGAACCCTTCGACCATCACTGACTGTATTATTGACCAAAATCTGCGCAGTACTTCCCGGACCGGCATCAGCTAAGCCAAAAAGCTTTTGTACTCTGACAGGATCAGCACCCTGGGCAATGGCATCTTTGGTAATAAACCCAATACTCGGGCCAATAAATAATTTCTTACCATGTTTTAAAGGAACTTCAATATAATTATCCCCAATCAGAAACAACCCCAGACCACTACTGCCGGCAGCCATCAGGCCACGTTGAGTATCCTCCCCAAAGATCAATTCCGAAATACCAACCAGCAAAATAACACCGTCTGCCACCTCTCCTATCCCTGGAATCAGTGAAGCAGCATCAAGAGGATCGTAAACCAGGTCAAAGAACCCGATGTTATAAACAATACCTTCATCTTCAAGATCACTTAACTCAATTACCCACTGTGATAGTAATGCGGTTTCCACCTTAAATTCCAGGGCAGCATATTTCGCCAGATATTCTCCACTTTGCCAAAGGTCCGGTATTTCAGGGTCCAAATATTTTTCCTTTACCTGAAAATCATAATCTATCAAATCAAACCCATTGGGCTCCGATTGATAAACAGTCTCAATCTGTTCTGCGAGATCATCACAAAGAGAGCATATTTCACCACTCAATTCGAGCTCAGATAAACAAGCTGTTAATTTCTCAGCCTCCAGGTCACGAACCGTTTGAATTCTTTGGTCCTTGTATAAATACAGCTCATTCATATTGAAGAAACCTGTAACCAGCTCCGGTTGGCCGGGAGGTGTCATATCCTCAATAAAAAACCGGGCAGCATAATCATCCTCCCTAAAATTTCCCAGCATCAACGTTGCTCCATGTATTCGATGAGGTTTAGGGGTATGCTTGAAGGCAATTTTCAGGAAATCCCATATGACCCCACCTTCTGTCAGAATTTCATTTATTTCAGTTGAAAAGCCAGACCCCATAAGATCATTGGAATAAGCAATTCCAGGCATAACCGAAGGCACGTCCGTCAGATTCAATCCATCCACATTTAAGATGTCTTCACCGGGAAGAAAGTAAGGTAAACATATTAGAACCGCCCCATTTCCAAGCTGGCTTAACCCTGCATCCACAAAAATTCGATTGGCAAAAACATTGTACTCGGAAGGCTGCATTAAAAAATCTACCCTTTTGAAATATACATAAAATTCAAGACCGGATTTATGGGCCAAATAGGCACATTTATCATCCAACTGGAGCATTTTTTTATTACTCAGTTCATTGAAATATGTAGTGGCCGCATTGACAATAAACTTATGGTTGTCGGTATCCTCGAGAAAATCAACATTAAGGTTTTCGGCTTTTTTCAAAAGGATTTCAGCAGCGGCAACAGCTACAGCAGCATCAAAAGCATCTCCTCCGTCATGGCTTTTGAGGTTTTCCGGAATAGTTTCCCAGGGAATGTAGTGGATGCTTTCGAAGCTAAGCTGATCTGCGATAGGCACATAATTATCGTCCAGACCTCCAGAAATATATTCTGTAAAACCTTCTACATGATACCGGACTTTGGATTCCCGTGAGTTTAATGTTTCATAATGACGATGAGCTTTAACGAAGCGTATATAATCAAACAACTCTGACTTATCCGTAACATTATTCAGATCTGAAGGAAGGGATGCCCATCCTTCGATTACCCCTCCAGATAGTTTGTCCTGCCCCAGAAAAAATTTGGCCCGAAATTCTGAGATTCCCCAAACCACACGATTTTCCTCGGTAAACAGGCTGTGGTTGCTGTCCTGGTGCGTATTATGCAGAATCCCGTTAAGAATGGTATTAAAACGCAGTTGGATCGAATCCCGAAAGGCTCTTTTATCATCAGAAGAAAACTCCAGCAAAAGATCCTTAGCTTTAATAGAAGGATCATCGTTCCGAATTAATTCCTCAGGATGATAAGGTCGTAATCCCACTTTCCAATCACTTACAACGCATACATAGAGCTGAGTTTCCGTATCCTGGTTAAAAGCAATCAACAGGTCGTTTATTTCCTGAAGATTCAATGGGTCATAAAGGGTATTGCCTTCCGCATCAATCCCATTATTGGATAATTCCAACCAATTGTCATCAGGGTTAAAACTAAAAACATACCAGTTTTTTTCTTCGCAACCTAAAAGAGTGTTTTTTGAGTTGTGCTCAATCAACTCCTGATATTGCCTTGATCCTTCAATTACATATTTATCAAATGACCGGCCTCCAAAAACATTTTGAAGGTTAATCAACAAAAAAACAAAAATGGTAATGGCGTACTTCATAATTTCGATGTTTTTCCCGATTACCCATTTCAGAATATTCATTTTTAACTGGGTTATTCCTTTCATTTGGCTGACGGGGGCAAAGGGGGTTAATAAATGAGTTGTCTATGAAGTTGTATAAAATTACTTATTTACCTGCTCGGTTCCAGCAGACATTTTAAAACAACTTCTATATATAAAAGCCACGAGATCCTGAAACGTGACATTTTTTCAAGCACTTTTTTGCACATTTTTTTTGATCAGAATTTTTGAGACAGACATATAAGTGTCAAATACAGGTAGGAACAACTGGTAACGGGATTGACAATTTTATGATCAACCTTAAGTATTTCGGGAAGTTAATATTGATTTTTTCTAATTTTATACCTTGTTCCTGACCAATAACCCAAAGTTGGCTTTTAAATATTACCAATGCGTCGATTTTACTTTTTATGTTTATTATCTACCCTGGCTTTATCCGGATGTAAAGTGAAGAAATCCTCTGTATTGGCTAAGCAAGACAAGGCCTTTGAAAAACAAACCCCTCAGATATTAACCCTGATCTTCAAAATTGAAGCCCGGGAGGAAACTGCCATTCCAAATATTGAACTCTCTCAGAAAATATTGGCTAATGGTTACCTGAAAAACCAAAAACTAACAAAGAACTCATTTGGCAGCGAATACCTTCTCATACAAGTCATCGATAGTGAAAACAATATCCTCAAACAAACCGAATTACCATACCCTTTAAAAAAACGGTATGAAACAACCAATGATCAAGGATTGTTGGAAAGCCATGAGGTTTTCCTTCAGGAAGAATTCTTTCCTTTGAGAATACGCAACAGTAATCAGGTAAATTCCGTAAAAATCTTTTTAATCAGAGAAGACAGCCAAATTTTTCTAAAACACCTTCACTTATGAAAAAAGCGTTCAACATCATACTTTTTCTGCTTATTGGCCTGGCCACATCGGCACAGGTATTTCCTGTTGAAACCATTATTTCCAATGGTGTGGATGACCAGCGTATAAATTTTGTGATCTTAAGTGATGGTTATACTAATCCTCAATTGAGTACTTTTATCACCGACGCTTCCAATATTAGCGATGATGTTTTCAATAAATCGCCTTTCCTGGAATATGCCTCGTTTTTTAATGTATATGCAGTGAAGGTTCCTTCCAATCAAAGTGGAGCAGATCATCCCGGAACCGCTACCGACGTGAGTGAACCTGCACATCCGGTAAGCTATGTTGACAACTATTTTGGTTCCACTTTTGATTATTTCAATATCCACAGGCTGCTTGTTCCGGAAAATTCATCAGCTATTTTTAGTGTCCTGGCCAATAACTTTCCCGCTTATGATCAAATTATTGTATTGACAAACACGCCTTATTACGGCGGATCAGGAGGAGTTTTTGCGACCACCTCTCTTGAAAATTCTGCATCGGAAATTGCCATCCATGAAATAGGCCATTCATTTGCCTACCTGGCAGATGAATACTGGGCCGGAAACGCCTATGCTAATGAAAAAGCAAATATGACGGCCAATTCCAACCCAGCTACGGTTAAATGGTCAGAGTGGGTAGGTCAGGGTGGCATTAATGTTTATGCTCACGGAAACAGCGGCAATCAGGCAAACTGGTTCAGGCCTCACCAAAGTTGTGAAATGAGGTTTCTTAATCAACAATTCTGTGCTGTATGCAGGGAAGCATTTATTGACAGGATTTATGACTTAACTGATCCCATTGATAATTATTCTCCTGCAACAGGTATTATTAACTTCACCGGATCACCCTTAAGTTTTTCTTTGGACCTCGTCACTCCAATTCCCAATACACTCAAAACCATTTGGTTAATGAATGGTACTCCAATAGCTTCTTTCACTGATAATATCGTTCTCAATACCGGAGACATTCCACAAGGCAATAACAACATTCTTGAAGTTCAAGTCATCGACACAACACTCATGTCCAAATCCTATGCGCCGGCTTCCGGTTATGTATTTTCTCTTAACTGGACTATAAAAAATACCATCTTACCAGTTGAGCTTTTCAATTTTACTGCATTGGACAGAGGGACTCACGTGGATCTTTCCTGGTCTGTCGATCATGAAAAAGACATAAAAAATTATGAAGTTCAAAGATCCGGGAACGGCATTGACTTTCAGGCTATCAACTCCCTTGATCCCCTGGCGAACTATGGTGGCCCAGCTGATTACTACATGTCAGACATCTATCCTTTAGAAGGAAAGAATTATTACCGAATTAAAATCAATGAATTGGATGGATCCTTCGACCTTTCTCCAATTAGGGTAATCAACCGTGTAGAAAAATTCTTTTTCAAAATTTTTCCCAACCCCGTTAATGCCAACCTTTATCTAAATTATTCCAACAGTAATTTCCATGCCGACCTCTCCGCCGAAATAATTTCAAGGGATGGAAAAATAATTTTGAGTACAAAATTGAATCCTGAGCAAGGAATGCACCAAACAGAATTGAACCTTTCTTCACTGTCTGCGGGATTGTATTACCTGAGGCTTAAACGAGGTGATTATGTTCAGGATTTTGAGGTTGTTAAGGAATAGATTTTGGTTTTCGATCGTCTGAAGACAACGAAAATATAGGTTTGAAGTTGAAAACTTCAAACAACAAAAAACGCTGATATTTTAAGTTTCCAACTTAAAATCAATATCGCGGTTGTCTTCAGACGACCGATAATCAAAATATTCAAAACCTTTTCAGCACCTTATCTATCCCCTCCAAAATCCGAGTCTTCACTTCGGGTATAATCTCTTCATTTGTTTTTTCCTCTGCAATCTGCGAACCGATGTATTCCAGAAGATCGATTTCCTTATTCAGAAGTGCAGCCAGGAATGGTACTAGGTCAGCTGTTGTCTGAACTTCAGCTTTGAGGCGTTGAACACTTTTCATTTGACCGTATGCAAAGACATTTTCATAATAACTCTGAGAAAGCGTTATCAAACCATCCATAGCTTCGTTCTCTGAGGCGATAATTTCCTGCTGGTCCGTAAGATCTTCTTCATACCAAACTACCTCTTCCAAATCAGATAATGCTTCTTCCCCGGACAAGCCGGAGGTTGAATAAATTCCGTTTTCCTCTGCCTCAAAGGCTTCCAGATTTTCCATAGCTGCCTCATAATCGGCGATTATTCCATCTTCCTGAGCACTGAATTCTTCATCTAATTGATCAAGTGATTCAATAATAATATCCAGGACTCGGGTCAGTAATTCGGTCATGGCTGTCTGAAAATTCTGATTAGCGGTTTCAAGTGCTGTTTGTGCAGCATTGATATCATTTTCATTGCCGGATGCCATAGCAGTTGTCAAGGCAGTTTGTGCATCTTCAAGGCCCTGGACAACTTCAGGTGGTAAATAAGCCGATAAAGTTTCTAACAATTCGTCTATGACCTCTAAAATGTCTTCTGCTTCTGCAAGGAGATCATCTATTGTTTCCAAACCAGTAACAATATCATCCAACAAGGCTGCTGTTTCCTCACTGATCACTTGTAAACCAATACCCGTGACAGAAATATTGCCATCAACTAGTTTGTACTCATCATTAACCTTAATATGCTTAAATTTCACATTGACCCTTGCTCTGTTAAAATATGGAACCGGAATATAACCTTTGCCCGAAAAATTGCCAATCTGTCCTGAAGCCTGGGTGATCAGCACTCCAAAGTCTCCAGCCGTAATGGAATCTCCTGCATTTAGAAAATCAAGCGGATAAAAATTGTCAGGGTCAAAGGGTGGCACCTCTAATCCGCATTCAAAATATTCATTATTCAAAGAAGGTCTCCCAATCAGGAAAGTATCTACTTCCTGATTGTATAATAGACCGGCACTCAGGCAATTTTCAGCAACTCGGTATTCATAAACTTTATTGGTTTGCAATTCAGATAATTCCACATAATCCCCTGATGTCTGGACCATCGCCCATTCAGGTGGGTAAAGACTATCCTGCAAGCGGTATTCTACCTGATACTGATTCTCACCGGCGGAAGGCATCCAGGAAATAAGAATGGAAGCATCTGAATCCATGTACTCTTTAGAAACCTGAGTTGGAGACAAGCACTCATCTGTTCTAAATTCAAAAATATCAGTCCAGTCGGTTAATCCGAAATTATCACAATAGGTTCTAATCCGGTATTCATAAGTGATATCAGAGGTAAGGTTATCAAATTGATACTCCGGAAAATTACTATCAAAGGTAAGCCAGGACATAGTTCCTGACTCCCTTAATTCAACCTGATAACTTTGATCTACCCATCGCTCTTGCCAGGCAATAGCGGCTGTGTCTGTTCCTACAAATACTGCAGTCACATCTTTCGGGACCTTACAATTAGCCTTTGTTTGAAATTGCTGGATCTCCGCATTTTCAGTCCAGCCAAATCCCTCGCACCAGCTTTCGATTTTGAAGTCGTACCATTTATCAGGAACAAGGTTTTCAATACTTAATTCAGCGTCAAGGCAAACCTGGTAAACCCATCCATCCTGGGTTGTAGTTGAACTAACTTTTCCAACAACCCCTCCTTCCAAACTGGTTTCCAAAATGGGCGTTCCATCTGTTCGACGATAATAAAATCCCCATTTTGAAGGTCTTTCTGCATTTTCCCAGACCATCCCGGCTGTAAATGGAGTTATTTCGGATAACTCAAAATTACCAGGTGGGTCACAACGCACCTCTGTTCTGAAAATAAGGGTTTCAGAGTAAGTAGACCAACCACTGGTTTCATCGCATAAAACACGAACTTTGAATTCATAATCCGTATCCTCCAACAACCCAAACAGATTCCATTCAGGTACAGTCATGTTTTTTACATTCCAACTGGTTGAAAATCTTTCCCGGAAAGAAAATTCATATCGCAATGCCCCGCAAGCCGTACTTTTCAACAATGCCTTGTCCGGAGTTATTTCCTCAACCCAGGTATTCGATGGAGGTCCGCATAATGTCCGGAAAGATCCCAAAGGACTCCAATCTGACCACACGTCAGTACAAAATCTTGAAATACTAAACTGGTACCAGGTATTGGATTCTAAAAATTCCAGCATTGCCGAAGTTTCCGTGACAAAGGCAACTTGCCAAACGGTCTCCCCTACAGGACGATACCTTACCGAATATTGGTCGGAATCCAATTCTGCACCATCAACCCAGGATAATTGTGCACCATGATGAGTAATATCCGAAACAGCTTGACCAGTAATTGAATTACCTTCACATAAACGATCAGTGGTAAACTCATAAACGGGGGTAAATCCTCCCCAGGTTTCAGAACAAAGGACTCTTAATTTGTATTCATAGGTAGTATTTGGTATAAGACCAACAAGTTGGACAGTGGTTTCCATTGTACTTTTACTCAACCACTTCGATGCTCCTACCTCCCTGAATTTTAACTCATAGGTTGTGGCATAATCAAGCCCCGACCATTCGATTATCGCGGATCCGGAATTTTTTGAGGCTACCCAAACAGCATTCGGAATTATACAGGTCGTATTAAACTCAATGGGATTCGACCAATCTGAAACCACCTCGCTACACACAGAACGTACCCTTGTTTCATACACTTTTCCTCCTTCCAGATCTCCGATAAAGGCCATTAGTGTATCTGAAGGAACCTCCTCAAGTAACATCCAATCCTCTTCGCCTGTCAATCTATAGGAAACCTGAAAACCGGTGGTGTTTTGCTCCGGAATACTTCCCCAGTTGAATTCAGCCATTATCGGATATTCAGCAACCACCGCCAGGCTTTCATTCGCAGGAGGATCACAGAAATTGAAATTCGGGTTGTCTGGACAAATGAGAAAATCAAAGGACAATTCATTGCCAATATCATTGGGAGGAGGTCCTCCCTGACCGTAAACCCCGGGTTCGCCATCCTGCCCTTCCTCTGAAGGCAGGCAATGGTCTGAAAATGGCTGGGAAGTAATTATTAGAGATATCGGTGCATCCAACATTGATTCAGCAGTCAATAAAACGGTAACATGACAATAACCATAATCATCCGGCCCTGATAACGATTCAGATACGGTAAAGTCTCCAATTCCCAGGTTATTCAGGGACGTTTGAAGAGAAAACCCATTTTCGTTTACCAATGAATAAGAGGCCTTTTCACAAACGAGTGTCACAGGAACAAAATCGCAAAATGCTGCACAAAATGTGGCTTCCAATTGATAACATTCAGCAACACCGGGTATGCCATACGAAAATTGTTCAATTTCACTCCAGCCTTGATTCTCAAATACAGCCGTCCCTGCCGCATCTCTGGCCCTGACCCTGATAAGGTATTCTTGTCCCTGTACTAACGAGGGATCAAGATGGGAATACAGGTAACTTGTTTGCGAAGTTGTACCGAAGAACAGAGGTGTCCCGGAGTTTATTATGACATCATCACCCAGGTCTGAATTTTTTTCATAGATTTCAATATCATATAGGGTAACAAAACTTCCAAAATGTTGCGGCATCCAGCTAATCATTACATTTTGAGGAGTTTGAGGAGTTTGTTCTCCCATCGGATTAATAATCTGTGGAGGGCTGTTGGTTTGTATCGTTCCAATTACGGAAGCAATATTGGAAACTGCCTTGTCAAGTACTACATCATAAGCGGAAATGCTGATCACCACCGGCCCATCCGGTATTCTACCTCCCTGCAAAAGGAATTCATTAATGGAAATACCCATAAAATCCAGTTTATTGGGATCGAATAGTTCCGATAATTCGGCACCGGTAAGTGAAACGGGTTGGTTTTTGATCAATTCAAGGTATTTGCCTCCTGCCATTCCCTGTTTGCTTTTTATGAGATACCCCTGTCCCGAGATTTCAATTTTCAGCAATACAGGGTAAACTGTTCTGTCGTCAGTTGATAATAAAGTGGCCACTGTAACCCCCGGGGCCAGATAGTCATCCAAATACCCGGAAAAGGAGGAAACTTGCAGATTGGTACTTACTGCAAAGGATTGGCCTAGTATTGTCAAAGGGCTTAGAAACAAAATTGACAGAAGAAAGAAAAGTTTACATATTTTCATTTGGTTGTGTTTTTTAAATTTTGCAAAAGGTTTAATGTTGGGTTAAATCCTGGTGTATTCGACGGAAATAACTTTTCACTCCAATGAATCGGGATTCCGGTCAACCACCTTAAATTTTAGTCAAAAAACGGGTTTAATTCATCTCACTTTCTTTTGGTAAAACAATGCGGTTTATACTAATAAAAGCCACGAGATTGCCAAACGTGACATTTTTCAGCCAACTTTTTTTAAAATATTTTTTTCATAATTTGAGGCTTGCATCTTTATGGGGTTTGATCTACTTTTGCTACATCACTCCACTATACAATCGGGTCAAAAACTCCCACAAGTCACTGTTTTTCAATCAATAACACAGGTTTATTCATTGGATCTTTCTTTTTTCAATCATTGAAAGATCATGAAAAATTATTCAAAAACCCTCGTTTGTTTGCTGCTGTTGACATCAAATATTGCCGTTAATAAATCCATAGGCCAAAACCTGGAATCGTTTTTTCAGGACATTAAAACCCGGTATCAAAAAAGAGAATGGATTAAAATAAATGGAGGGATTAATGTGAATACCATGTTCAATTCCATGCACATGGAAAGCCAAAGAACAGATCCTTTCACCTTGAGATTTAATGCCAATATGAATGTTGACCTCATGGGAATAAAGGCTCCTTTTTCGGCCAGTTTTTCCGACGGCAATAAGGTCTATAATCTCCCTTCGTACTCATTTTACGGCATAAGTCCGTCCTACAAATGGATCCGGCTTCACATAGGAGACCGGACTATGGAGTTTTCGCCCTATACCTTCTCCGGGCACCAATTCAAGGGAGCTGGTATTGAACTCAGCCCGGGTAAATTCAGATTTAGTGCCATGAAAGGTCAATTAAGAAGGGCCAATGCTGAAGATCTTCAACAATTTCAGAACATAGAACCCAACTTTTCCCGAAAAGGCTGGGGAGTAAAAACCGGCTTCGAATCAGAGAAAAACAGTTTATTGTTAATGGTATTTAAAGCAGCCGATGATCCTTCCAGCATTCCCTCCAGTATTATCCCGGAAACGCTTAAACCGGAAGAGAATACTGTACTTGGTTTGGAATCCAGGCACCTGTTGTTTGAAAGATTGTCCATAGAGATAGATTATGGTCTTAGTGGGATGACCAGGAACAGTCAAAGTCCTGCAATTGAAGATTTTAAAATTGGACACAGGATGGGAGGGCTTTTTGTCCCAAAGAATACTTCAGGTTTTTTCAAGGCTCTAAAAACAAACCTTGGAATCGAGTTGCCTTTTGGTAAAGTAGGGTTCAGCCATGAAAGCATTGATCCGGGATATAAAACACTGGGCACCTTATTCTTTAATAACGATCTACAAAGAATCAGTGCAACATTCAATGCGTCCTTATTCAAAAATAAAATAACCCTGAATGGCAACTTAGGAGTTCAACACAATAACCCTAAGTCTTTATCACAAAATACTCAGAAAAGGATCATTGGTACAATCAAGATGGGATTTCAATCTGGAAAAAGATTCAACCTAAACCTAAACCTATCCAATATTAGTAATACGAACCTACTGCGAATAACGACTTTTTCGCCCATTAATGTAGACTCCCTGACCCTTGTGCAAACCAATAAGCAGGCAAGTGTCAACGCCTCCTACCAAATTACACAAAACAAAACTACGCAATCAAGCCTTTCGTTCATGGGGTCTTATCAACAAAACAATAGCATCGAAAATGATTTGGTAAATTTGGATAAATTAACTTCCCTTCTGATGGGGAATATTTCATACGTATATACCGATACAGAAAATGGTTTGAATATCAATACGTCGATTCTAATCAATCATATGGGCACAGGCCAATTAAAAACCATGACACTGGCCCCGGGTTTGTCAATCCATAAAAAAGTATGGAATGATTCAGGCAATATCGGGTTAATCTTTTCCTATTCTGATGTCTTCCTCAATGGGCGTAACGGAAGTAAAATCTTCAACCTGCAATTAAATGGAAGTTTTAAGGTTTGGGAAAAGCATAATCTGAACCTGAGTTTTGGGCTGTTGAGGAATAATAGTTCAGCCACTGTAAACGGTTATAATTCATTTATGGAAATGACAGGAAATATTGGCTATGGCTGGAGTTTTTAATAATTGTGAACCCTACTGTTTGATAACCATAAGTCTCCTCCATTCCCGGTAACCCTGAACTGCCAGTATCAGAAAAATGATGTACTGGATTCCGGTAAACCCGTAACCTTTTACAAAATAAAGTGGAACAGAAACTATATTTCCGGCGATCCAAAGGTTCCAGTTTTCGATTTTTTTGTTGGCCATTTGCCACATGGCCGCAAAAAACACTCCTGTAGTAAAGGTATCGAGGAATGGGGTGATTTTTCGAAAATCTTCCAAACTACCTGATGTCATATGAGAAAAGGCATATCTAATACTTTCTCTAAACCCGAGTTCCCTGGGCATTACATTGTAATACCGATAAACCACAATGACAAAAACAGAAGTGAAAAGGAAGATGCCAAATGCTTTAAGGCGATCTCTGGTATCGGATCTGGTGATGGGGATATGATGATCATTATCAATGATTCGGCTCCACATGTACCAGCCATAAATGCTCATCATAGTATAATAAACATTGATGATAAGATCACCGTAAAGATTCCATCTGGATAGCAGGAAAACATAAATTCCAGTACTTATAATACCTGTTGGGAAAACCAGGATGTTTTCCTTTTTAGCGAAATAAACACTGATCACACCAAACAATGCTGCAATAAACTCCAGAGCGACCATCAGTGGTGCCGCACCACGATATGGTTGGATAAAAAACTCGAGAATTTCAGACATGGATGCTAATTAAGTGCAGCGATTTTCCTGGTTGTAAAAAAGAAATGGTTATCCACCGGTTTCTGTACGAAGTTTCTGGATCTGGGTTTCCCAGAGTTGTTTTTGATCGTCCAGGTCATCCTCATCGGCAAAATCTGTGATAAGCAGAATGGTTTCTCCGGTAACCGGCGACTTATCCATTTTAAATTCCAGATATTCATCATCATCATCTGCATCCTCCCATTGGAATCTGATATATTCACCGGGTTCATCTTCGATAACTTCCGCTACTTCATCACTTCCGCTCCAGAAAAAGGTATACTTTCCTCCCGGAGTAATATCTACTTCGTCGCAAAACCACCTTACCAGGCAGGCCGGGGTTGTAATAAAATTGTACAAAATGTTAGGTGAAGCTCTAAACAAAAACTCCATAGTATATTTTACTCGATCCATCGATTATACTTTTGCCCGTAATAAAAAGGAAATAAATGGTTTTTCCAAATTTATTGATTTGAAAACGCTCACGAAAGAAAAACAAAACTATTTAAGTTTACATTATGTTTAATTCAGGTAAATATTCAGAACACATTGGAACTGAACGGGTTTAAACTAAAAAACGAAGGAAATAGTGTATTAATTCCTCTATGGAAACAAATAGTAATTGTGTTAAAAGTACATTTTTAAATCACAGAATAATATTTTGGGCTTGACTTCTAGTAGGATTTATCTTAATTTTGTGCGCGATAACACTCAGGGAGAAATTGGAGAAGCACAACAAGATACATACCAGGTTCATCAGCAATTCATCTAACCATCTTTATTATAGCGAGGTATCGTATCTCTATTTCCCGCCTTTAAAAAACCCGCTAACAAAAATTAAACTTTAATTAAAAAAGGAAAAAGAACTGTATGAGACAGCTAAAGATTACGAAGTCTATCACCAATCGTGAGAGTCAGTCACTTGAAAAATACTTGCAGGAAATTGGAAAGGTAGACCTCCTAACCCCCGAGGAAGAAGTGGAGTTAGCCAAAAGAATTAAACAAGGGGATCAATCTGCGCTTGAAAAACTCACCAAAGCCAATTTGCGATTTGTAGTTTCTGTTGCTAAACAATACCAGAATCAGGGACTTTCGCTTAGTGACCTGATCAACGAAGGAAACCTGGGATTGATCAAAGCCGCACAGCGTTTTGATGAAACCAGAGGATTTAAATTCATTTCCTATGCCGTTTGGTGGATTCGCCAATCTATTCTTCAGGCACTGGCAGAACAATCAAGAATTGTAAGATTGCCATTGAACAAAGTAGGATCTCTGAATAAGATCAACAGAGCCTTTTCAGAGCTGGAGCAGGAATATGAGCGTGAACCGTCAGCTGATGAATTGGCAGATGTATTGGAAATTCCTTCCAATGAAGTGGAAATGACCCTCGGCGTTGCCGCAAGACACGTTTCTATGGACGCTCCATTTGTGGATGGTGAGGACAACTCCCTGCTCGACGTACTGGAAAACAGCAGTACTCCTAAAACGGACCAGGAGCTTGAATATTTGGAGTCCCTGAGAAGAGAAATCGAACGGTCTTTATCTACATTGACGGATCGTCAGAAAGATGTGATTAAATTGTACTTTGGAATCGGTGTTGAACATCCCATGTCGCTGGAAGATATTGGTGAAAGGTTCGGATTAACCCGTGAAAGAGTACGCCAGATAAAAGATAAAGCTATTAATAAGCTGCGGTCAGCTAGCCGTAGTAAATTACTTAAACACTATCTTGGTGCTTAACGGCACCGAACTTTGAGAGTTATCTACAAACACACATTTAAAGAGGCTTGAATTGGTAACAATTAAGCCTCTTTTTTTATTTATTGTCTATTGAAAATGCCACTTAGTTCAACTTGTAATCCAGTTGCAAGCGATCAATTTCTTTGATAAAGTCATTGTCTGCCTTAACCTTCCTGTCGGTGGAAACCATTTTCAAGCTGATCTTATTCTGGTAATCCAGTAATTGCATATGCAAACGGTGTTTCCCTTTATGATTTTTACACAACTTATCAATGGCATCAATCAATTCCGGGTTAACTTTACTTAACGGAATCTTTATAGTTATCGCTTCCGTTTTTTCAGAAGCCACCCCTTCCAACAAGCTGATTTCCTTTACTTTAAACTCCATTTCATCTCCTCTCCAGGATTGTTCGTATTTCCCGGTGATGAACAAAACTTTGCCCTGCTCTAACAGATGCTTATACTTTTGATAATCATTGCCAAACAATCTGAATTCAATCGAACTGGAATAGTCACTGATTTCAAAAAAGCCCCATCCATTGCCATTTTTACTGATGAGATGACGAGCATTTGTCAACATCCCAGCGACGTTAATACTCTGTCTGGCTTTATAATTCTCAATATTTTCCAGTTCGCAAGTGGTGAAGTTATCTATCTCTAAACGATAATCATCCAAAGGATGGCCGGAGATATAAATCCCTGTTACTGCTTTCTCCCTGTTCAACTCCTCAATAAGCGGCCAAGGCGGCTGTTCAGGCATTTTAGGCTCGGGAATCATGATATCTTCACTGTCTCCAAAAAGGGAATTAGACGATTGTGCTTTCTGGTTTTGATAGGCATTTCCATAACGCAACGCATGTTCAACAAGTGTGTCGAATTTCTCTGACGGAGCAAAATACTGAGACCTTGATACTCCTTCAAAACAATCCAGAGCCCCCCCATTCACAAGGCTTTCCATTACCTTTTTATTCACAGAACGAAGATTGAGCCTGCGCATCATATCAAAAACATTCTTAAATGAACCATTTTCCCGTTCTTCCAGAATCGACTCTACCGGCCCCTCTCCCACTCCCTTAAGAGCAGAAAGTCCAAATCGCACATGACCTTCACTATTTACTGAAAAGTCAGAAACACTTTCATTCACATCGGGTCCTAACACTGTCAAGCCAATAGCTTTACATTCTCTAAGGAAGAAAGTAATCTTGGTGATATCATTTTTATTCCTGGTCAATACAGCAGCCATAAATTCTGCCGGATAGTGAGCTTTCAAATAGGCAGTCTGGAAAGCAATAAAAGCATAACAGGTTGAATGAGACTTATTGAAAGCATAAGATGCAAAAGCTTCCCAGTCTTTCCACACCTTGTCCAATACATCCTTGGGGTGACCATTGGATTCTCCACCCTCGATGAATTTGGGATAAAGAGCATCAATGATGTCTTTCTTTTTCTTACCCATCCCCTTACGCAGCATATCCGCCTGACCTTTGGTGAAGTTGGCCAGTTTCTGGCTCAAAAGCATCACCTGCTCCTGGTAAACCGTAATTCCATAAGTCTCTTTCAGATACTCTTCCATATCGGGAAGATCATAAGTAATGGGCGACCTTCCATGCTTGCGTTCAATAAACTCCGGGATATACTCCAATGGACCAGGACGGTAAAGGGCGTTCATCGCAATAAGATCCTCAAAAGTTGAAGGCACCAGGTTTTTCATGTGTTTTTGCATCCCGGGACTCTCATATTGGAATATCCCAACGGTCTCCCCTCGCTGGAAAAGCTCATAAGTCTTTTGGTCTGTTAGACTTATCTTATCCATATCCAATTCAACGCCATGATTTTCCTTGATCATTTTGACCGCATCCTTAATTATGGAAAGGGTTTTTAATCCAAGGAAATCCATCTTCAGCAAACCGGCATCCTCCGCAACACTATTATCAAACTGGGTTACCAGCATCCCAGTATCCTTATCCGCTTTTACGGGCACATATTTGGTTATTTCATCCGGTGTAATCACCACCCCACAAGCATGAATTCCCGTATTTCTTACCGATCCCTCCAGTTTTTTGGCCGTCTGGATCATATCGGAAATTTGCCCTCCTTCCTCGGCTAATTGTCGGAATTGATTGGCCTTATCCACATCCTCTCCGTTCATGGATCCTTTCAATTTCGCATCAATGCCTCCATCAGCCAAAACCTTGTTCAGGGTTGCTTTAAGATGCGTAGGAAAAGTCTTTGCAACACGATCTACCTCAGGCAGGGGTACATCCATTACACGCCCCACATCCCTCAACGACATCCTTGCAGCCATCGTACCATAGGTAACGATCTGGGCCACCTGATTCTGACCATATTTATCAATAACATAGTCGATTACCTTCTGTCGACCTTCATCATCAAAATCAATATCGATATCCGGCATGGATACACGTTCCGGGTTCAGGAATCGCTCAAAAAGCAGATCGTACTTGATAGGGTCGATATTCGTAATCCCATTGCAATACGCCACCGCTGAACCCGCAGCAGATCCCCTGCCCGGTCCAACGGAAACGCCCATATCCCGGGCAGTCGTTGTAAAATCCTGAACAATAAGAAAATAACCGGGATACCCGGAAGCTTCAATTACCTTCAACTCAAAATCGAGGCGTTCCTTTATCGCCGGCGTTATTGTACCATAACGTTTCTTTGCCCCTTCGTAAGTCAGGTGTCTAAGATAATCATCCTGGTTTTTAAAGCCTTGCGGAAGCGGGAAGGCAGGCAGTAGAATATCACGTGCCAACTGAAGGCTATCGATCTTATCGAAGATCTCGATGGTATTATCAATGGATTCAGGAACATCCCCAAAAAGGGTGCTCATTTCCTGTTTGGTCTTAAAATAAAAATCAGAGCTGGGGAACTTGAATCGATTGGTTTCATCGATCAAACTGGCCGTATTGATACACAACAATACATCATGTGGGGAAGCGTCTTCCTCCTCTACATAATGCGAATCATTGGTAGCAATTATTTTGAGGTCATACTTCCGGGCGAATTTGATCAACTCCTGATTGATATCTTCCTGGCTAACTCCACTGCCATCAATATTTTCAAGCCCCTGATGTCTTTGCAATTCGATATAAAAATCCTCCCCAAAACGTTCTTTCCACCATTTAACCAGATTTTCTGCTTTTTCCATTTGACCATGCAAAATGGCCTGTGGAATTTCCGCCCCGATACAACAACTTGTAGCAATGATCCCCTCTGAATATTTATCCAGTAATTCCTTATCAATCCGCGGAAACTTACCATAAGTTCCCTCAATAAATCCTAGAGAACACAGCTTCGAAAGATTTTCGTAGCCTCTGGCATTTTTGGCCAGCAATAACTGGTGGTACCGGTTGTCCTTTTCTCCTTTCGCCCTTGAAAATGTCTTTTTATGCCTGTCCTCCACCATATAAAATTCACAACCGATCATCGGTTTCAGATCTCGCTTATTGGCTTCGGAAACGAACTTGAAAGCACCAAACATATTACCATGATCCGTCAAAGCGACTCCCTTTTGACCGTCGGCCTTGGCTTTATCCATCATAGCAGAAATGCTCGCTGCTCCGTCAAGCAAGGAAAATTGTGTATGGCAATGCAGGTGTACGAAATCAGACATGGTTTCAATTTTAATTATAACAAAGGCGTTTCTTGTTGGTTATCCGCTGTACGGTTTTAAGTAATTCCCTTTACGAGAAAAGGCGATTCGCAGTGCCGGGTCGGCAGTTCAGGATTTGGTGGTGGCAATAAAAAAATGCCTTTTTTCTTTGAAAACCCTAAATTAAACAATTCCTCAAAAACCGACACTCGATTAACACAAAAAGTTTTCCACATAGCTGGCCATTAATCGGCAGCAAAATGTATCTTTGGCGATGCAAAAAAATACACAGGCGCTTTTCACTTATCAGTTCTTCGTACTCTGCCTGAGTACAGCCCTGTTTTCTGCAAGTTTCAACATGATCATTCCGGAATTACCAGACTTCCTTACCGACCTTGGAGGAGCAGAATACAAAGGACTGATCATTGGCCTGTTTACTTTGACCGCAGGCCTTTCCAGGCCTTTAAGTGGTAAATTAACCGACACGGTAGGCAGGATTCCGGTAATGGTCATCGGTACCCTGGTCTGTGTTGTTGCCAGCCTGTTTTATCCATTTGTTCTTTCTGTAACTGCTTTTTTGGCCCTTAGGTTATTCCACGGGTTTTCAACCGGTTTTAAACCTACAGCTACTACAGCCTATGTCGCGGATATTGTTCCTCCTACAAGAGTTGGTGAAGCCATGGGAATCCTTGGAATAAGCATGAACTTTGGTGCCTCCATCGCCCCGCCCATTGGTAGTTACTTCGCCTTAATCTGGTCACTGGATGTTATGTTTTACATCTCTTCCGGGTTAGCGATTCTTTCTGTTTTGTTGTTAATTGGGCTCAAAGAAACCCATGAGGACAAACAACCTCTCAGCTGGTCTTCCTTCAAAATTACCCTTACAGATGTATATGACCCGACAGCGATTGCTCCTGGGATAGTTACTGTATTCACCTATTGTGGCTTTGGGGTAATGCTGACCATTGTGCCCGATCAGAGTACCTACGTTGGTCTTGAAAATAAAGGTTTATTCTTCACTGTATTCACTGTAGCTTCCATCGCATCCCGATTTTTTGCAGGTAAAACTTCAGACATCTACGGGCCGATCATTGTAATGAAGGTCGCAGCTTTAATCATTGCTGCCGGCATGGTAGTTATGGGTTTGGCTACCACTCCTTTGTTATTGATGACAGGTTCGGGAATCCTGGGCTTTGGTGCAGGCATGAATTCACCGGCTGTTTTTGCATGGGCCATCGAGCGTTGCAGTCCTGCCCACCGCGGAAGAGCCATGGCTACTGTTTACATTGCACTTGAAATCGGTATTGGAATGGGTGCCGTTATTTCTGCCTGGATCTACAACAATGATTACGGTAGATTTGATGATACATTTTTTGCATTTGCCGGTTTAGCCCTGGTTTCTCCTTTTTATTTACAATTCATTTTCAAAGACAAAATCGGACGCCCAAACCGGCACATGTGAATTTTTCAGGACTGATTGCATTCGATTTTAGACCAATACTTCTTTTCACTGGACAAAAATATTTGACAGAAACAACCTCCTCTTATTATTTTTGTCTTTGTTAGAAACTTCTATTGAAACATTTCTGAAGTTTTAAAATTCACCTCATCATCATAAAAAAAATAACTGGTTGCTACATGATCAGTGTTCATTGGAACTGGTCTATTGCGAGCCTGTATTCATTTTTTTAATTTTAAATCACCTGACATGAAAAAATTTCAAATTGCCCTTTTGGGCTTACTGCTTGCTGCATTCACTTTACAAGCTAATGAATACCCCGAACCTGTAATTGAAAATGGATATCGCTATTATGTGGATCTCGATAATATTGAAGACGATAAAGTATCCATTGATCTAATCGCACCAAAAATCAAAAAGTCTTCCATTACCTTCTACATGCCCAAGATTATCCCAGGTACCTATACGGTGTATGATTTTGGTCGTTTTATAAGTGACTTTAAGGCTTTTGACAAAAGTGGCAACGAATTACCAGTCACTCACCAGGAGGTCAATGCCTGGGAAATCAGTAATGCCAAATCCCTGCACAAAGTTTCTTACAAAGTAGACGACACTTTTGATGATAATCCTGGAAAAGCTGTATATGGCATGTCCGGAACAAATATCGAAGCTGGAAAGAATGTCGTTTTGAATGGCCATGGATTTTACGGATATTTTGAAGGCATGAAACAAGTACCGTATGAGATCAATGTCAACCGGCCCAAGGATTTTTATGGTTCTTCTGCGCTCATTCCAGTAAGAAATACAACTAGTTTGGACACGTATACTACTGATTCCTACAATCATCTGGCTGATACGCCCATGATGTATTGCAAACCGGATACCACCGTCATTGAGGTTGCCGGAGCTGAGGTCCTGGTTTCTGTTTTTTCACCTTCCGGTAATGTGGAGTCTAAATTTTTAGCTGAAAAAATCACTCCTCTGCTAAAAGCACAAAAAGACTATCTGGGAGGTGAACTTCCCGTAGAAAAGTACGCCTTTGTTATGTATTTCCTCACGCCTGAAATGCAACATGTGGGCACCGGTGCTCTGGAACACAATTATTCCTCCTTTTACGTATTACCGGATATGCCTCAGGAAATGATTGCTCCCTTTATTGTTGATATTGCTGCGCATGAATTCTTTCATATCGTAACGCCTCTGAATGTTCACTCCAAAGAAATTCACTACTTTGATTTTAATGACCCTGATATGTCCCGTCATTTGTGGATGTACGAAGGTGTAACGGAATATTTCGCACATCATGTTCAGGTGAATAGCGGTCTGACGAGTTTTGATGAATTTCTGAATACCATGGCTCAGAAAATCCATCATAACCAGACTCATTATACCGACAGACTTGCCTTTACGGAAATGAGTCAACATTGTCTGGAGAAATACAGCCATGAATATGGAAACGTTTATGAAAAAGGTGCCCTCATCGGTTTGGCTATTGACGTAGAATTGAGAAGATTATCCGACGGGAAATACGGTCTGGTCGATCTGATGAAAGAACTTTCTGAAAAGTTTGGCAATCAAAAACCATTCAAGGACAAAAAACTGTTCAAAGAAATCCAAAAAATGACCTATCCTGAAATTGGAGATTTCTTAAAAACTTATGTAGGAGGCAGTACTCCGCTACCACTGGAGAGCATTTTTGAAAGCGTCGGTGTCAAATATATCGGCCCCGAAAAATACATGGATTTCACGGTTGGGAATGTCGGCATAGGTTATGACCAAAATAGTAACAAGTTATATGTTGACGGGACTGATAACCTTAATGCCTTTGGGAAGGCTTTAGGATACCAAAAAGGCGATGTATTCCATAAAGTGGGAGGAGAAATGTTGCCTCAAGGTAATTTCCAGCAGTTTTTCAATTCGGTGATCTCCAAAATGAAAGAAGGAGAAACCTTTGAGGTAGAGGTTTATCGGAAAGATAAGGACGGGAATGAAAAGCTCGTCACCCTTTCTGCCAAAACTATCAAGGTTGAAAAATCAAGACAACCCAGATTGGAGCCTATGAAAAATCCGACTGCTGCTCAGTTGAAATTACGCAAGGATTGGGTTGGTAAATAAACCATAAACAAACATGTGTCATCCCAAATTTTGGTTAAAACCAAAATTTGGGATTTTTGTGTGCCTAAAGGTTATCAAACGAGGTAGCATTGTAGTTGACCTTGAGAATAAAAACGAAGTTCACTTTTGAGGACCGAAAAACACCAAAATGTTCCCTAATTGCCGTAAAATGGTTTAAAATATTTAGCTCCACTATATAATGTCAGGAGGTTTGTTAATGCCAGGCTACAAGAAAACATCCCGAATTTTGACAAGTGTCAAAATTCGGGATGAGTCATGTTTATGATTTATTCTTTGTTTCAAGGGGCTCTTCAGTCTCCAGGTCCAGAATCTCTTTTTCCTGCAAGTCCAGGGTTTCTTCTATATTTTCAAGTTCCAAAGTATCCTCCTCTTGCCCTTCCAGGTATTTAATCGCCTCCTCCTCCGTCATCTTTTTTTCAGGATCTAACCTAATTGCGGACCACTGTCTGCCAACAAGTGCTGAAAAAATACCTAAGCCTGCTATTTTAAAAGCTGTATAAAAATTTACTCCATCAAACCCGGGAATAATGAAACCAACCACACTCAAAATCAATAAAACGGCAGAAGCTACCAAAAGAGCGAAGCCTACAGCCATAAAAATTGGAGCATACTTCTTTCGGGTTTCTTTTTGCTTGATATAGTCGACAATCCGATCTATCTTTTCGCGCATAACAGGTGGTTTTTAGTTTGCAAAAAAGCTCTCCCTTCAAAACTTATGCAAACTTAATTATCGAGTAATTTCGACTAATAAAATTACACCCAAAACCCCTAAAATCCTACAAAAGAAGAAATAAAATATACCTGTTATTTTACAATCTGACTAAAGTCTGATCTACTGATTTAAGTTTGAATCACACCAGGATTGAACTTCTCCACCGGAGCATTATTCGCCATTGTTATACCCTCAGAAATCCACTTCCTCGTTTCCAGAGGGTCGATTATCGCATCCACCCATAGACGGGAGGCTGCGTAATAAGGAGTGGTCTGATCGTCATACTTTTTGGTTATTCTTTCCAGCAATTCCTTTTCCTGTTCTTCGGTTATTTCTTCTCCACGGGCCTTCATCCCGGCTGTCTGCACCTGGAGTAAGGTCTTGGCCGCCTGAGCACCTCCCATCACCGCAATTTTTGCCGTAGGCCATGCGACGATCAATCGTGGATCATAAGCTTTTCCGCACATGGCGTAATTGCCTGCACCGTAAGAATTACCCATTACAATACTGAATTTCGGAACAGTGGAATTAGATACCGCACTCACCATTTTGGCCCCATCCTTGATGATACCTCCATGTTCAGAACGACTACCAACCATGAATCCGGTTACATCGTGCAGGAAAACTAGCGGAATCTTCTTCTGATTGCAATTCATGATAAACCTGGCAGCCTTATCCGCTGAATCGGAATAAATCACACCTCCGAATTGCATTTCTCCTTTAGCACTTTTTATCAATTGCCTGTTATTAGCCACGATACCAACAGCCCAGCCATCTATACGTGCATAGGCACAAATGATGGTCTTCCCGTAATCTTTTTTGTAAAACGTCAATTTAGAATCATCCACTAACCGTTTGAGCACTTCTACACTGTCATAGGGTTTGGCCCTGTCTTCCGGAAAGATCGAATAAAGTTCTTCAGGATCCAGCTTTGGAGGCTTGGATTCCTCGCGGCTAAAACCTGCAGATTCAAAAGTTCCGAATTTATCTATCAGATCACGGATGGTCGACAAACAGGTTTCGTCATCCGGCATTTTATAATCAGTAACTCCTGAAATATCACTTTGTGTTTTGGCTCCACCCAAAGTTTCCTTATCCACATCTTCTCCAATGGCAGCCTTAACCAGATATGGTCCTGCCAGGAAAATAGACCCGGTACCTTCAACGATCAAGGCTTCATCTGACATGATCGGTAAATAGGCCCCGCCGGCAACGCAACTGCCCATTATTGCAGATATCTGAGGAATTCCCATTGCCGACATCTTTGCGTTATTCCGAAAAATCCGTCCAAAATGTTCTTTGTCCGGAAAAATTTCATCCTGCATCGGCAAGAAAACACCTGCACTATCGACGAGATAAATGATTGGCATACGGTTTTCCATGGCGATTTCCTGCATCCTGAGATTCTTCTTTCCGGCCATAGGAAACCAGGCACCTGCTTTAACCGTGGCATCATTGGCTACGATGATACATTGTCTGCCACTCACATATCCAATCCCGGCTACTACTCCGGCTGCCGGGCAACCACCGTATTCCTCATACATTTCGAAAGCGGCAAAGGCGCCAATTTCAAGAAAATCACTGCCTTCATCAATCAATGCACTAATTCGCTCTCTTGCGGTCATCTTGCCTTTGTCGTGTTGTTTGGCAATCCGCTTTTCTCCTCCTCCAAGATAAATTCTTGACAATCTGTGATTCATTTTGGCCATGAGTAATTTCATGGCATCTTCATTCTTGCTTTTTTCGATATCAATTTTTCCGGACATGTTTAATTTTTTCGGTTGCCAAAAATAAAAAGATTTATGGAACGGTTATACATCTTTTTACATCAAGCATTATTCGACTTTAGCATTTTATCAGAATCCCGGGAAACAAATTTTGAAACCCTTTGAAATGAGACAATAAACGAATAAAGATTGTTTAAGAAAAAAATCACATTCCCAGCGAAGGATTATACTTGAAATGTTGTCTTATAAATTAAACCAATCCCAAATCCATTGTTCAAACATTTTATTTTCAAGCAAAATCTACCATTTATGAAGCAAAGATTGCCCTTAATGCTTTTCCTCCTTTTGGCCTTGAACCTAAACAGCCAAAACCTTTACGACATTAATCATATTTCCATCCTTGAAATAACTTTTGAAACCACGAATTGGGATAATATCCTGGACCAGTATTATGCTAATGATGATGGTGAACGTTTACTTGCTACAGTGACCATTGATGGTGTAACTTTGGACAGCGTTGGTGTCAGGTATAAAGGCAATGCTACTTACTCATCCGGCAATGACAAGAATCCTTTCAACATAAAACTGGATTATTTAAAAAATCAGGATTATCAAGGTTTTGAAACCCTGAAATTATCCAATGGGAGTCACGACCCTTCTTTTGTCAGAGAAGTACTTTCCTATGAAATTGCCCGCAAATATATGGTTGCTCCTTTATCCAATTATTGCAAGGTTTATGTGAATGGAGCATATCACGGTTTATATTCCAGTTCTGAAAGCATTAATGGGGACTTCGGAGAAAGGTATCTATATGCAGATGGAAGTAATCCAAGGTTTAAATGCAATACCGATGAAAACGGTTTTGGAAGTAATTCTTCTCTTGAATATTTAGGACCTGATTCGACCAATTATTACGGGAATTATATTTTAAAATCTGATTATGGCTGGGCTGACCTGGCTGAACTGATCGATGTTTTAACCAATACACCGGAAGATATTGAAAGTCTTTTAGATATGGATAAGGCTATCTGGATGCTTGCATTTAATAATGTATTGGTCAACATGGATAGCTATTCCGGCCGAAAAGCCAATTATTACCTGCATAAAGATGACAATAGCATATTCAATACGATCCCGTGGGATATGAATGAAAGTCTTGGCGGGTTTGAACAAATTGGCAGTGGCCCCGGAGGCAGTAGCCTTTCGAGTCTCATCAACCTGAGTCCCGAATTTCATGCAGGGGATCTTGAATACCCTTTGATCAAACTTGTGCTGGAAGACCCTACCTATAAAAGGATGTATATTGCGCACTGTAAAACCATTCTGGAAGAAAACTTTGCCAATGGCTGGTATGAATCAAGAGGTTATGAACTTCAGGAGTTAATAACGGATGCCGTTCAAAGTGATCCCAATGCGCTTTATTCTTACAACCAGTTTGTAACGAATATGACTTCAAACGTTTCCGGAACTCCCGGACCTGGAGGTGTCCAGGGGGCCTATGGAATAACCGCGCTATTTGATTCAAGAGTCGATTACCTCCAAAATCTTAGCACTTATCAGTCGGAAGCTCCGGAGGTCAGTAATATCAATACAACTCCACAGGAAGTTCAGGAATATTCTGACTTTTGGTTCAACGCCACCTTATCCAATGCAATAACTGTTTGGTTGTATTTCCGGCATAGTAATTCCAAAGAGTTCGAAAAAACCCAATTATTTGATGATGGCGCCCATAATGACGGCTCTGCCAATGATGGAGTTTTTGGTCTACAAATGTCCGCATTAAACACCGACATTGAATATTACATCTACGCTGAAAATAATAACGCAGGCATCTTCGCCCCGGTGCGTGCCGCTCATGAGTTTTACAACCTCAACGTCATCAATACCGCCGGAGATATTGTCATCAACGAATTCATGGCCGATAATGAAAACACTATCGCTGATCAAGACGGTGAGTATGATGATTGGATAGAACTGTACAATAATACCTCCAGCGCCATTAATCTGGCCGGTTATTACCTGTCAGATGACGAAGAGGAACCATTGAAATGGACTTTCCCTGATGTACTTATCGAAGCAAACGGATATCTGATCATCTGGGCGGACGACGATGAGGACCAGGAAGGCTTGCATACCAATTTCAAACTCTCAGCCAACGGTGAAACCATTTTGCTAAGTAATCCGGATGGCTTGCTGGTAGATCAGGTCACCTATGGAGGACAAACGGAAGACATCAGCACCGGGCGATCACCAAATGGCGTTGGCGATTTCACCTCCATGAATCCGACCTTCGACGGAGAGAATGAATTGGTAAACAGTACTGCTGAACCGGAAACTGAATTGGTTAATCTTCAGCTGTATCCAAATCCGGTTAGTGACTGGTTGGCCATAAAAATTGATTCTGATAAAACGAATGTATCCCGACAGCTGACTTTATTCAACATCTCCGGGAAAAAAGTATATCAAAAACAATTCACCAGCGCATTAACGGAAATTGATGTAAGCTTCTATTCGCCTGGAATTTATATCGTGCAAATTGTGGAAGATGGGCGGTTGTTGGCTAATGAACGGATTGTGGTTGAGTAACTTTGGTAGTGCATAGTGCATAGTGCATAGTGCATAGTGCAAAATACAAAATTTCAAACCATATTAAACGTGAACCTGTGAGCTTCAAACAGCGAACGAAGTGAATACTGAAACAATGTGAAACTTCATTTTGGGATTTAAAAAACCAAAATAATCTTCTGTTTACTCAACCATTCCTGTGGTTTCAAGTTAAATAATTGATAAAACCATAGGAATTATCTAATTTTGTGCCGTTTTAAAACATAAATCATTTCAATGCAAACTACAGAAACAAAATTGAAGTATAAGGTAAAAGACATTTCTCTTGCTCCATGGGGTCGCAAAGAGATCGAACTGGCGGAAGCAGAAATGCCTGGACTCATGTCCCTCCGCGAAGAATATGGTGACTCCAAGCCGCTGAAAGGTGCACGTATCGCCGGATGTCTTCACATGACTATCCAGACCGCTGTACTCATCGAAACCCTTGTTGAACTTGGTGCTGATGTAACCTGGTCATCCTGTAACATTTTCTCCACTCAGGATCACGCTGCTGCTGCAATTGCAGATGCAGGTATCCCTGTTTATGCGTGGAAGGGAATGAATGAAGAAGAGTTCGACTGGTGTATAGAGCAAACCCTTTTTGCTTTTGAAGATGGAAAACCGCTGAACATGATCCTCGATGACGGAGGTGATCTGACCAATATGGTTCTGGACAAATATCCTGAATTGGTTGAAGGGATCAATGGTTTGAGTGAAGAAACTACCACTGGTATTCACAGACTTCACGAACGCATGGAAAATGGTACATTGCCAATGCCTGCGATCAATGTGAACGACTCTGTGACTAAATCTAAATTTGATAATAAATACGGTTGTAAAGAATCTTTGGTAGACGCTATTCGCCGTGCTACAGACGTCATGATGGCCGGTAAAGTTGCGGTTGTAGCAGGATATGGTGATGTTGGAAAAGGATCTGCTGCTTCATTGAGAGGAGCTGGAGCCAGAGTAATCGTTACGGAGATCGATCCAATTTGTGCTCTGCAGGCTGCAATGGACGGATTTGAAGTGACTACCATGAAAAAGGCGGTACCAAGAGCTGACATCGTTGTGACAGCTACCGGAAATAAAGACATCGTTACCGGAGAATTCTTCCAAATGATGAATGATAAAACCATCGTTTGTAACATCGGCCACTTTGACAATGAAATAGATATGGCCTGGTTGAACAAAAACTATGGTGACACCAAGGTTGAAATCAAGCCGCAGGTAGACAAATACAACGTTGACGGTAAAGATGTTATCGTATTGGCAGAAGGCCGTCTGGTAAACCTCGGTTGTGCCACAGGACACCCTTCTTTTGTTATGTCTAATTCATTCACCAACCAAACACTGGCTCAGATCGAACTTTGGACCAACATCGACCAGTACGAAAATAAGGTTTATACCCTTCCAAAACATCTCGATGAAAAGGTTGCCCGTCTTCACCTGGCGAAGCTTGGTGTGGAACTGGAAACGCTTTCCGGCGAGCAGGCCAAATATATTGGTGTGAAAGTTGAAGGACCTTACAAGCCAGAGTATTACAGATATTAACAGTATTCCTGATTTCATCAGGATTCACAATATTGTAAAGGGTTATCGCATAAAGCGATGACCCTTTTTTTGTATTTTCACCCTTGATCAAACCGAAACTCATGAAATTGAAATCGAACACTTATTTAATACTTCTACTTTTAATACTAACAGGCTGTCAAACCGAACCTGAAAACGATCCATATTTCCAGGAAATTGAAGATTGGAGAAATGATCGAATGACCTCTCTTACCCGTGCGGATGGCTGGACAACATTAATTGGACTTTACTGGTTGGAAGAAGGAACTCAAACCTTTGGGTCTTCCACTGATAATGATATAGTATTTCCTGAAAAATTGCCTTCGGTCATTGGCTCTTTCACTTTGAGTGGTGATAGTGTAGTTGTTAACATTCAGGATACTTCAGGTACTACGATTATCGATATGCCAGACAGAAAATCTGGTAGAATTTTCAGCGATATTGAAGCCTCAACTTCTTATATCAATTACGAATCTTTCACCTGGTACTTGATCGAAAGAGGGGGACAATTTGGAATAAGGTTGAAAGATAGCCTGGCAGAGCAAAGATTATCGTTGAAAGAAATCCCCCATTTCCCTGTGGATGAACAATGGAAATTTGAAGCCAGACTGATTGCTCCTGATTCCGGAGCTACCATTCCAATTGAAAATATACTCGGACAGATTTCAGACGACCCATTGGAAGGATACCTTGAGTTTACCTTCCAGGGAAAGAATTATCAAATTGCAGCACTCAATGGTGGATCAAAATCCTATTTTTTAATCATTGGAGATGAAACTACAGGAGAGGAAACTTATGGAGGTGGCCGGTACATGTATGTCAACAGGGTGGATAGTACAGGAGTTACCGTGATTGATTTTAACAAGGCTTATAATCCGCCTTGTGTATTTTCTGAATTTGCGACATGTCCTTTGCCGCCGGCTGAGAATTACCTCCCATTTAGAATCACAGCGGGAGAGAAAGAATTACCTCATCATTAAGCAGGTAAATAAGGGAAATGACCATGGACGATTACATCCATTTTTTAATTCTCGATAAAAAATCCGTTTGGGGTTCTGAACCTGAAACAGCAAGATGTCTAAGATAGGTTTTCCCGTTTAATTCTATCCAGGCATTATAATGCCCTTCTTTGATGGAGGCACAGTCCAGGGAAACCAGCGATTTCCCGGAATTTAAATTAATGGATTTTTTAATAACAGATTTTCCCCTTCTGTCGCAAATGACGATATTCATCATTGCATTTTTTTTGGTCTCGCATGGCAGGAATAATTGCGAACGATCTTCTTCATAAGATAGTTCGCCGATATACTCAGCCATGGTTTTGTTCAGTTGTGAGCCCATGTAGTTTTCTCAAGTTAGTAGACAGCAAAGCCTGTATAAGCCTTCCGGTTTATTAAAAAATATGTTCACCAAAATGGATCTTAGGCAATAACATCGATTAATCTTCGACGTCAAAAATTTTGAGAAAGGGGAATTACCAGGAATCTGGTAAAACGTGTAATTTATTAAGGCTTTAAAAAAGTTTGAACAAAGATAATATAAATTATATAAAAGTCTAAATCCTATTCCAAGGCGTTCTCTACAGCTTTCATGATACACTTGGAAGTTGTAGTAGCACCTGTGATTCCATCGACATTGGCGTTTTGGTTTTCAAGGATACGATCTGTAACCGGTCGTGAATAAATTTCGTATTTGGAATCCCTGTCATTCTTACTTTCAATGGAGGTCATTTTTTCATTTTGAACCTGGACTTTAACCTCATAAGTACCTCCTCCACCAACAAAAATACCTTCATAAATTCCGTCTGAAATTCCCGAGTCAGGTCTGTATCGTTGATCGGCATATTTCTAAGTTTATTCAAATTAATATTACTCATAACGCCTGAAGCAATAAAGAGTACTGTCAGGGTTACTAACATTATTCTCAATCTTTTCAGGTTAGTAATAAGGTCCTCTTTCCGCCTTCCCCAGGGCTTAATGGTGGAAACGAAGAAAATAGCTACAAATAACCCAAAAAGTACAAAACTCCTGAATAACCCCTTACTGACCAGGTCTTTGTATTGTTGAGCCGCTTCTCCTAAATGCAACTTTGAATCCGAGAGGGAGGTCATACCATTGATAACCGGGATGAACCAAACCATGAACAAAACAGCCAACGTAATCAACAAAGCCCATTTTGCCACTATCCAATCATGTTTAAAAAAACCCCATCGCGTGTATAATGCATAAGCAAGGGCCGTCAGAATATTACCCATTACAGAATAATAAACCACCGAATTATTGATAAAATAAATGCTCTTATCCAAGGGAAATTGGTCCATTTCAGGACTGCCTATTTTCAACAAAAACAGAGCGAACATTGACAATATCCCCCCTAAGGTTATGGCAGCCAAAGTGATATGAATCCCTTTGAGGATTTTTTGCCCCGAAGCAGAAAGGAAAACGGGATTGGTACTCATAAACGTTGGTTTTTACTATCCTTAAAATTTTAAGCACAAGCCAAAACTTTGAATATGTAAAAACCTCCGAGGTTTCATCTATAGTTTTAGGTCAATTTTTCCAGAATTCTGTTGTTTTAAATACCCAAAACCTCCGAGGTTTTCTTCCCGGATATTTATACCCAGGCTTTGTTCTAAACTTTCCTTAAATTTACAAAAACACCAAAACAAAAAAGCCATATTTTCGACCAAAACCGAAAATATGGCTGTAATAATAAACTTAGGTTTCAGGTTTCTAGTTTCTGGTTACTGGTAATCATACTACAATAGAATCTATTCCTTCATACTAATCCAGCTACCTGGAACCAGTAACCCGTAACCTAGTTCTATTAATCAAAAAAATTGCAGCAATAGAGTATGATTTAATTCCCATCAATTGCCCGTAAATGGCAAATTTCCTCCTGTACTGCGTTAAAAAGCCTCGCCGTATCTTCCAGATATGCCTACGTTTTTTGCCTTGTCCAGAATAAAATTTCCTCATTTTCGATTCAATCATGGAAATCAAATCATACTCTTACACACCCGACTTTATCACCTTGACGGATTGCATTTCTTTATCTCTTATGAACTTAAAAATGTACGTGCCCGGAGGTAAATTATCGATAAAAACGGTAGAAATTCCCCGGGTCATTGCACTTTTGGTAAGCAACAACTGGCCTTGAAGGTCAACCACTTCCAGTTTATCTACATCTTTTTCCAGATCCACAAACACATAGGAATTGGCAGGTAAAGGGTAACAAGAGGCCTTGAATGTATCTTCAGTACCGATATTCTGGGCGGATGCCTGATTTTGCTGATCTTCATCTTTGCAGGTATCATAAGCAGAAAACTCTACAATTAACCTGAAAATCAAGTCGTTAAGAAACACTACATCGTAAGCTCCGACAGAAGGTTCGGCATGCGAATTCCCGATGCCGCTATCATCGGTTAAAAACAAGAACCGACTATTAGTGGTGAGGGCAATGGAACGCATGAGAAATTCACAGCTGCTCTGGCTACCACTGGCCAAAACCGGTACAATCCTGATGCCTTTTTCAGCAGCTTTTTGAGCAAGTGATCTCATTTTCACTTTGATCTCTTCTGTCTGATGCGGAGGTGCATCCAACAGCAGGAAAGCAATTCTCGCCACGGCATCTTCCGACCAATTTTGCTTCATAATGGCTTCTTCCAGGGCTGTTTCTACCGCTTCCGGGCCATCTCCTCCCCCATTGGCACTTTGTCTGGAGATGAAATCTAATGTAGCTTTAGTGTCAGGAGAGAGGTTTTGTGTACGAATCACATATTCATCACCGATATCACGATAAAATACTGATCCGGTATTGAGTTCACCAATAAAATCCAGATTCTGAACCCTCTTGATCACATCACCCAATTCTGCCTGGAGATATCTGATTTCATCACCCATGGAGCCTGTTGCATCGACAACAAAAAGAATCTCTGTTTTCTGAAATTCGGGACATTCCGATGCAATTGTTACTTCATTTACACCTTTTTCATAAGTAGATATCTTATCCAGTTTAATAGATTCACCTTCATAGTTGACACTTATCTTCTGCGGATCTGCATCGGCTGCAGCTCTTTCCTTATCGTCGTCATAAAACAGTTCGGCTCTTCCGGTATTGTTGGTTTTAGACTTCCAAAGGATGTCTCCTTTAGCACCAAGCAGCGTTACGACAGCATTAGGGATAGGAATTCCCTTTTCATTTTTCACAGTAACTGAATATCGTTGACCAGGATCTATATTCCAGATAGACTCCATAGCCATGAGGTCCTCGCCAGCCGTAGTTTTCCAATCTTCCCAGTTCTGCAGATCGCTCCACTCCCCTGCTGTTAATTGGCCGGCGGACAAAGATGGTTCTTCAGCAGGCATCACTTCTTCATCAGCAGGAATTATTGCCTCGTCCATGGCTACATCTACCACGTCAGCATCTTCCACTATTTCGATCACCGGAGAATCTTCAAACTCCTCCACACTTTTGGTCATCTCTGTTTTTACGGGACTATCATAAGATGCCGGCGTTCCGGCGACAACCTTTTCGGTGACGCCTGTTTCTTTAACCAACCCACCCGAGACTTTTACGCCATCAATATAATAAGTTGCAGCTTCAGTGCGGGCACCTCTGATGGAAACACCTTTGGCCGGGTCTGAAGAAATGCCTGCAACTTTACCGCTCAAAGCGTCCACATCTCTTGTAGGCAGAGCACGAATATCATCAGCTGTCACAACTTTGATCGCAGATGAGGGAGGTGGAGAAGGTGATTTATCAGCGGAGGCTTTTTTCGGGCTTCTACGAATCTTCCTTTCTCCTTTTGATTTGGATCTTGATTTTGCAGATTTGTCTTTTTTCAGACCTAGAGCGGTTACAGTAACTTCTTCAAGGTGCATTCCCTCCTCCAAAATAAATTTATTTTCTTTACCGGCACAGGCTTTTTTTTCCACAGTTGAAAAACCAGTATAGGACAATACCAGTGTAACACAGGAATCCTGGGTGGAAATAGAAAAATTACCGTCAAAATCCGTAACAACACCATTGGTTGTTCCCTGGATTAAAACTGAGGCTCCTATTAGTGGTTCTCCTGTACCATCAGTTATTGTGCCGGTAATAGTAAATTTCTCGGTAAAAGTCAGCGTAGTAGCGGCCGAAACGGCAAGAACCGTCACCAGGAGTAAAATCAATTTTTTCATGTTCAAAAGTTTTAGTTTATATGGCAAAGAATAATTTTATTTATTTGGTTTTTAGTATGGATGCAAGTGAATAAAAAATTACACACGATTGTGGTATTTTTTTCTTTTATTGGTTCAATTGGGCTTTTTTACGGATCGATTCAATTCTATTAAAAAGGTCTTTTTCATTATAGGTGTCCATTGTGCTTGGTGTACTTCCTCTTTCAATTATGCTGACAAACCTTATAATTTCCTCAGGAATAGCCAAAGCCTCTACCTTTGAAACCCTTTCCCCATCCACAAAATAAATTGTGGCATCAGCATTACTTTCTTTGACCTTCAGAATATCTTCTCGATTATCAAAAAAGGCGAAGCAATAAGTTGTAGTAGCAATGCTTCCAATATTCCTTGTAGGCAAGTTTTTTATATCAGCACCTCTTATTACCCTGTTTTTAATTACTAAAGACTCTAATTTTTTCCCTTGCTCATACACAAATTTATTTTCACTTCCAGCGCATAACTTTACTTCCATTGGGGGGCCACCCCTGTATTCAACAACGACCACAGTACAGGAATCTGATGATTGAATCGAAAATTTCCCGTCAAAGTCTGTTTTAGTTTCAGTTGTGGTTCCCTTTACTATTATTCTTGCATCAAAAAGAGGTTCTCCCAAATCATCTATCACAGTTCCACCAATAGTGTATTCTTTAAGGGAAGTTGATGCCAGAAAGGCGACGGTTGTAAAAAGTAGTAAAATCAATTTTTTCATCGTAACAAAGTTTGGATAACACGGCTATAAGTGTAACCATGAATGATTATACTACCTGGATGCGAGGAAATGTGAAATTACATATGATAGGAATGTTTTTTTCCGGTATATACATTAAAGGAGAAATGTCAAAGATCCCATCCACATTGTGTCGGGGGAAGAAAAATGCGATAAATTTTGATGTAGCCAGCTGATACATCAAAGACTTATGTCCAGTAGCATGAGGAATTCAGGCAGATTTAGTCTAATTGGCTAATATCCATTATTCTCCCCACCGGATAAAGCCGGTAGGTAGGCTCATGCCAGGGCGACCTTTTGTAAACAAAATCCAATTGCTTGCGGCCAGATTTGGCGAATTCAGGATCTTCCTGCTTTTTCTTTTCAAGAGCTTTCTTAATATCAGGATTTTGTTCCAGGTATTCTGCAGCGACATCTTCAAAAACATAGGAGGAGAAATATTCCTTCTGTTGCAAAATTCCATCAAAGAAGTTCCAGGCAAACCAGGAATCAGGAGCCTGAGGTTCCAGCGTTTCAACGATATAGCGATTGGCTGCCTGATCTGTTTTTATTATATAATCCCCCTTTTGAAAGAGCCAATTATGTACTTCTTTTTCCACCTCTACTTTGGAATGTAAATAATGCCCTTCATAGGCATTTCGCGTTTCAAAATCCTTGATCCGGTACATTTCCACCTCTACTTTCCGATCTTCTTCCAACCTTTGCATTTTTACTCCATTTACTTTTAGCCTTTTTATCACCCGACCGTAAGCTTCCGGAATAATGTATGCTTCGGGTTTTTCAACGGTCAAAGAAGATTGGTAATATCTGAACCAAGGTATCAGCTTTTCAAATGGAGCAGACCGATCGTAATACAAACGGTCCAAACCGGAAATTTCACTCTTCTTATATTTAGCTTCGTAACCTTTAAAAAGAATGGAATCACTTTTGGTAAAATCCAGATCCCAGTTCAACTCGAAGTCCGTTTTATTCCTGCTATTTTCTATTGCTTTCTTTCTAACAGTTTTCATCCTTTCACCCTCAGAATATATAAACTTGATGACACTTTCCGAAAAGGCTAAAGTACTACTCACTCTGTCTTCAAACGGCTTAAGCATGTGCGTTTCCGGCATACAGGAGATGGTGTTGAATAAAGCGGCATAACCAGAAGAAAACCTGGGCAGATCCAAAAAAGAAGCGATACCCTCATCCGGAGTATTTCTGGCATAAACATAAGGGGTAACCTCCCAGTTGCGGGATTTCATTTCATCAAACACAAAAGGCAAAAAGGTCTCCCGCATATAATTGCCAATGAGCGGGTCCACTTTGTCTTCCTGGGTAGGGACCAGGGTAAACGTATATTGATAATCGGCACCATTGGAAGTATGGTTATCTATAAAAATATCCGGTTGCCATTCCGTAAAAATCTGATTGAAGGTCAGGGCATTGCGGGAATCACATTTGATGAAATCCCTGTTCAAGTCCAGATTTTTGGCATTGCCTCTGAAACCATAAGCTTCCGGTCCGTTCTGATTGGCGCGGGTAGTACTGTTACGATTAAGCGCACCACCGATGTTGTACATTGGAATAATAATGATCACCAAATCTTCCAGATACTTTTGCAGGGACTGATCTTGCAAATATTTTCTTACCAGCAACATACTCGCTTCAACGCCACAGGATTCTCCCGGATGGATGGCATTATTGATCATCAGGATACTCTTACCTTTTTTTCGAATAGATACCGGGTCAAAATCTCCGTCCTGAGAAAGCACTGCCAGGTGTAAAGGGTAACCGCTATCTGTAGATCCATAGGACAACAACTTCACAGAACTAAAACCCTTGTCAAGTTTTTGATAGAAATTGATGGTCTCAAAATAGGTCGAGGAATAATTAGCGTTTTCGTCAAAAGGGATTTTCAGGTCAGGATCTGTAGATATGGTTCCAGAAGCCCTTTGTGAGTACAAAACAGTAACGAAGAAAAAAGCCCCAAGTAAGGTTAGAAGATATCTCATAACAATCGGATGAATTTTAAGTATTAAAGCTCTATTACTACTCAAAACTAATTATAGTCCCTCATAATCGGAAACGGGAATTGCAAATTTTGGAGAATGGAATCAAAATTTATTACCAAACTTAAAACGGAGCCTCGTATCTTGGCAAAAACTTTTAAGAATGCTGAAGAAGATATTTTTTACCGTTTTGGGGATAATGATGACCCTGTCGATTTTACAGGCACAGGATTCCCTGGTCGTTGATACTACAGATATCGGGTATAAAATCGGGTATAAAATCGGAACCTACCTGCCGGTGACCATCATATTAATTATTGCCATCTTATTTATCAGGAGAGCTTACAGGTTTAAGGAAAAATAAGTATTAGAGCAGTCCGAAACAACCGACGATGCACAGGCTGAGTTTATCCTATATGTTAACCTTATTCTCAAGAAATAAAAATCCCGGTCTCTGCACTTGGCAAAAACCGGGAATATTTATGAGTTCGGAATAAATCGTTTAATCACGTTTACGATCATCTCTTCTATCCCTGTCTCTATTGTCTCTCCTTCCGCGGTGACCTCCATGGCCTCCTTTATTACGGTGGTTACCTCCATCTCTGCGCTCACGCTCTTTGTAACCTTCAGGTTTATCCATCAACGCTTTTCGGGATAAGCGCATCTTTCCTGTTCTGTTATCAATTTCAACAAGCTTCACTTTGACTATATCTCCCTCTTCGAAAACATCCTCTACATTTTCAATTCTGGAGTGAGAAATCTCGGAAATGTGCAGCAATCCACTCTTGCCCTGGAAATCTACGAATGCACCATAAGGCATGATCGTTTTCACAACCGCTTCGTAAACATCCCCTACTTCTGGCGTAAAGGTGATCTTATTGATCCATGCAACAGCCTGATCGATTGATTCTTTATTGGAACTGGAAATACTGACGATGCCCTTGTTATTTTCTTCCTCAATATTGATCACCGTACCGGTAACCTCCTGCATTTCCTGAATAACCTTTCCACCTGGTCCGATAACCGCTCCGATGAAGCTCTTATCGATGGTCAACTTGATCATTCTTGGAGCATGTGGCTTGAGATCTTCTCTGGCCACAGAAATGCTTTCACTCATTCTGTCAAGAATATGCAGACGGCCTTCTTTTGCCTGGTCCAATGCCTTTTCAAGCGTTTCATATGGCAGACCATCAATCTTAATATCCATCTGACAGGCTGTGATTCCGTTTTCGGTTCCCGTAACTTTAAAGTCCATATCTCCCAAAGCATCCTCATCACCGAGGATATCTGTAAGGATAGCCATACGGTCACCTTCAGCGATCATCCCCATTGCAATACCGGATACGGCTGATTTAATCTGAATTCCTGCATCCATCAATGCCAATGAACCTGCACAAACAGTTGCCATAGAAGAAGACCCGTTAGATTCCAGAATATCTGAAACAATACGGATAGTATATGGAGTATCCTCCGGTAATACCTGTTTGAGGGAACGACCAGCCAGGTTAGCGTGTCCAACTTCTCTACGGCCTGGCCCTCTCATCGGACGAACTTCCCCAACGGAATATGCAGGGAAATTGTAATGCAGGATGAATTTCTCATAATAATTCTCAAGTGCATTATCAATCATTTGAGAATCCAGCTTGGTTCCCAAAGTAAGGGAAGTGATAGCCTGAGTTTCACCTCTGTTGAAGATAGCAGAACCGTGAGCAGAAGGAAGGTAATCAATTTCTGTCCAGATCGGACGAACCTCATCGAGCTTACGGCCATCCAGACGAATACTTTCATCTAATACCATATTTCTGATAACATCCTTCTTGATCTTATCGAGGTAACGGTCAGCAATAGCCTCGTTTTCCTCCATATACTCTTCTCCTTTCTCTTCAAGAAGAGTCTCCAGAGCGGCATCCTTAATTTCTGACAATCGGTCCTTTCTTTCGTGCTTTGGCAAGAATGCTTTGGCAACTTCCAGGATTTTATCGGAAACCAACTCTTTAATTCGAGCTTTTAATTCTTCATTTTCAGGTAGTGGTTCGATCTCTCTTTTTACGGTAGCTTTTTCGCCTACCTTCTCTGCGAGATCCAATTGAGCCTGACACTGTACCTTAATGGCCTCATGTCCCACTTTAATGGCATCCACCAAATCTTTTTCCTGAACTTCCTTCATCTCTCCCTCCACCATCATCACATCATCCATTGTAGCAGCAACGATGATGTCCAGGTCAGCATTTTCGATGGCTGAACGATTTGGATTGATCACGTATTCTCCCTCAATCCTGGCTACACGCACCTCAGAGATTGGTCCGCCAAAATTAATGTTTGAAACTGATAAAGCAGCTGAAGCAGCCAAAGCAGCGAAGGCATCTGGCATAGTTTCTTCGTCACCTGAGATCAAATTGATGATCACCTGGGTCTCATTCATATATCCATCCGGAAACAATGGTCGGATAGCTCTGTCCACAAGACGGCAGATCAATACTTCATAATCAGATAAACGTGCTTCTCTTTTGAAAAAATTACCGGGAATACGCCCGGCAGAGGCAAATTTCTCCTGATAATCCACAGAAAGCGGGAAGAAGGACTGTCCTTCTCTGGCTTCTTTAGCAGATACAACAGAAGCGAAAAGCATAGTGTTGCCCATACGAACAACTACAGAACCGTCAGCCTGGGTGGCCAATTTACCGGTTTCAATAGTCACTTCCCTGCCATCAGGCAAATTAAAGGAAGTTGAAATTGGAATCTTTTGTCCCATTTTAAATTTAATTGATTTGTAGAAAAGGTTTCCACCGGAACCTCTTTTTTACCTGGTTCGATCAGCAATAGCAATAGGAAAACTGGAAATGAATTTCTGATTTAGACTAGGTGCTAAAAATTGCTAACAATTCGGCGAAAATAGCTTGGTGCCTTTTCCTGGTTTAAATATTTATTATTCTACTTTTTCTTTTTTATCGGCGACATAATTCTTTCTCTATGTCGCATTTTGCCTTTTCTGTGCCAACAATTCAGAAATACTTAGGAAATTAATGGCGTTCAACTTTTTCCGGGGCCGGATAAAGTTTTATTTTTTTCATTTTGGCAATTAAAGGGCTAAAAACAGAACGGGGAAGTATTTTAAATAAACACTTCCCCGAAATTTTTATTTACGTATACCAAGTTTCTGGATCAGATCACGGTACTTCTGGATATCTTTTTTCATCAGATACTGAAGCAAGCTTTTACGCTTTCCTACCAATGTCAACAAAGTACGTCTGCAGGAGTGATCTTTTTTATTTCTCTGCAAATGTTCGGATAACATTTCTATCCTGTAAGTGAACAGAGCGATCTGCGCTTCTGTCGATCCGGTGTTGTTTTCGGAGCCACCGTACTCCTTGAAGATTTCTTCTTTCTTCTCTTTAGTTAAATAAACTGCCATGATTTTTTACCATTAGTGATTAATAATATCAGTTATAGCGGGCGCAAAGGTAAGAAATATTGTTAAAAGAAAAAAGGTGTGGAGTTAAATAAAAATTAATTCGTTTTTTGACTTTACTTGGGACTTTTGCCACAATTTTATCCATCTGATGAATTTGAAACTATATTCCGGTTTTGTTGTTTAACTTTCAGTTCGTAATATTGAACCTCTAATTGTACTTGATTCCTCTCATTTTTTGCTCTTCTGATAGAAAATCCACCCAGTTATTCATAAACCAAATTGAAGAAGATTTAGAAGTTGTTTTAAAGTAAATTCAAAACAAACAAGACTTATTATTGCTTCAAAACCTTTCAAAACAAAGGACTGAACACCAAATTTTATACAAATGCAGAAAATTCGCTTTTATTTAATCCCGGCATTGCTTTTATTAGTCTTTAATGCAGTTGCCCAACCCACTTTCCCCAGGAACGGCGTATATGACGAACGGGACAATTGTTACGCCTTTACAGGAGCCACCATCTACAAAACCTATGATCAGAAACTGGAAAACGCAACTCTGATTATCCGTAATGGTAAGGTCACCGCTATTGGTAACGATGTTAAAATACCCAGAGATGCTGTAGTTGTAAAGGCAGATGGCAAAACCATTTATCCTTCCTTTATTGATTTATACACTGAATACGGTGTCCCGAAAATAAAACCTGCCAGCGGTGGAAACCGGCGAGGAAATAACCAGCCGTTGAGTGATAAAAAAGGCCCGTTTTCCTGGAACCAGGCTCTTAAACCGGAAATCGCTGCTCATGAAAATTTTTCTCCAGATGAGAAAGAAGCACGAAATTTACTTAAACAAGGTTTTGGTACTGTACTCACCCATCAACATGACGGTATTTCAAGAGGTACATCCACTCTGGTAAGTTTAGGTAATGACAAACCACACAAACTCATCATTAGTCAAAGAGCCGCGCACCATTTATCATTTAACAAGGGTGCTTCCAAACAATCCTACCCTTCTTCCCTCATGGGTAGCATTGCCCTGATCAGACAAACGTACCTGAATGGACAGTGGTATAATCAACAAACAGAAGAGGTAAATGCGTCCCTTGAGGCCTGGAATAAAGTTCAGGATTTACCTCAAATTTTTGAAACCCGGGATCATTTAGAAGTACTGCGTGCCTACAAAATCGCTGAAGAATTTGGGACAAGTTATATCGTTAAAGGAAGCGGCACCGAATACAGGAGAGTAGAAGCTATTAAAGCTACCGGGCAAGCCATAATTCTTCCATTAAATTTCCCTGATGCGTTCGATGTCGAAGATCCATACCAGGCCCAGATCGTATCTTTAGCTCAATTAAAGCACTGGGAGTTGGCTCCTGAAAATCCGGCAAGACTTGTAAAAGCAGGTATAGACATTGCTCTAACAACCAACGGCCTTGCCAAAAAAAGTGATTTCCTGAAAATGGTCAGGCAGGCAGTCAACAGAGGACTTTCCGAAAAGGAAGCATTAAAAGCCCTTACCTACACTCCTGCCAATCTTTTAAGTGTTTATGAAAAAACCGGCAGCCTGGAAACTGGTAAACTGGCAAACTTTATCATCACCGATGGCAATATTTTCAAAGATAAGACCAGTGTTGAACACAACTGGACTCTAGGCAAACCACATGTTTTCCAGGAATTATACAGTTCTTATAAAGACGGGAAATACGACCTCCGAATCGATCAGAAAACTTATACTTTAACCACTCTTAAGGATAAGTTCCAAATTGAAATCAACGATTCCACTCAAATAAAAGTCAAAGGAAAAGTAGCCGGTGGTGCGGTCACCCTTTCTTTCCAACTTCCGGACGACAATCACAAAACCCGCTTGTCGGGGGTTGTGGAAGGCAATAAATGGCATGGAAAAGGACAAAATGAATCCGGAGAATGGATTTCCTGGCAAGCTGAATTCAAAGGTGATTCTTCCGGGGAAAAGAAACCAGCTAAAACCAAAGCTGACCGACAGAAAAACCAGGAAGAAAAGGAAGTTGAAACAGGACCGGTAATATACCCATTTGTTGCTCATGGCTGGCATGAAGCTCCCAAACCCGGGAAAGTTCTCATTCGAAATACAACTGTATGGACCAATGAAGCAGATGGCATTCTTACCAATGCGGATGTTATTATTGAAAATGGTAAAATCGTCAAGGTCGGACAAAACCTAAAGGCTGACGGTCACCAAATTGTTAACGGGGCCGGCAAACATCTCACGGCCGGAATTATTGATGAACATACGCATATTGCAATTACCCGTGGTGGTAATGAAGGAACACAGGCGAGTTCGGCAGAGGTTCGGATCGGAGATGTCATCAATTCTGAGGACATCAATATTTATCGCCAGTTGGCCGGAGGAGTTACTGCGGCTCAGGTACTTCACGGATCCGCCAATCCCATTGGAGGTCAAAGTGGAATCATCAAACTTCGCTGGGGCTACGAACCGGAAAAAATGAAAATCGAAAATGCAGATGGATTCATCAAATTCGCTCTCGGAGAAAATGTAAAACAATCCAACTGGGGAGATAATTTCACCACTCGTTTCCCCCAAACCCGAATGGGAGTCGAACAGGTGTTTGTCGATCATTTTACTCGAGCACGGGAATATGGAAATAAAAAAGCATCAGGACAGCCATTCAGGATGGACCTTGAGATGGAAGCTCTGCTCGAGATCCTGGAAAGTGAACGGTTTATCACCTGTCACTCCTACAGACAAAGTGAAATCAATATGCTGATGAAGGTTGCTGAGCAATTCGGTTTCAGAGTAAATACCTTCACACATATTCTGGAAGGGTTTAAAGTGGCCGATATTATGGCAGAACATGGAGTGGCCGGATCAACTTTTTCCGATTGGTGGGCTTATAAACACGAAGTTTTGGAGGCCATCCCTTATAACGCAGCCATCATGCATCGGCAAGGCGTTTTGGTTTCCATTAATTCTGACGATGCGGAGATGGGCCGCAGGCTCAACCAGGAGGCCGGGAAAGCAGTGCTCTACGGTAATGTTCCGGAAGAAGAAGCTTTGAAGTTTGTCACCCTCAATCCGGCTAAAATATTACACATTGACGATAGGATGGGCAGTATCAAAGTCGGAAAGGACGCCGATGTTGTATTGTGGTCAGATCATCCTTTGTCTGTGTACGCCAAAGCTGAAAAAACTTTTGTTGATGGAATTTTATTTTTCGACCGGGAAAAAGACCTGGAAACAAGAAAAGCCATAGCGGATGAACGCAATCGTATCATACAAAAGATGCTCTCGGAAAAGCAATCTGGTAAACCTACCAGGCCTGTTCGTGAAAAACGGCAATACAGACTTTATCATTGCGACACCCTTGGAGAATAATTCAACCACCCAACTCTTGATCTTAAAAATTGGAAAAATGTCTAAAATCAAAATAACCGTAACGGTACTTACAATTTTCATTTCCTTGCAAATGGCTGCCCAGAACCCTGTTCCCGCTCCTCCCCAAACCGAGCCTATTTGTATTCTGGGAGCGAAAGCACACATTGGTAATGGAGAAGTTATTGAAAACAGTCTGCTCATGTTTAAAAATGGTAAAATAGTCCATATGGGAAAAAATGATGGCAATACTGATTATTCCGGTTACAAAGTAGTGGATGGAAGCGGAAAAGATCTGTACCCGGGATTTATCGCCGCCAATACAAACCTGGGCCTGGTCGAAATTGGCGCTGTACGGTCTACCCGGGATGCGAGGGAAGTTGGCAGTCTCAATCCAAATGTTCGCTCCATTATAGCATACAATACAGATTCTGAAATCATTCCCACCATCCGCAACCACGGTATTTTGACCGCTCAGGTTTGTCCGGAAGGCGGAACAATTCCCGGAAGCTCCTCCATTGTACAATTGGATGGATGGAACTGGGAAGATGCTGTAATAAAAACTGATAACGGAATACATCTCAACTGGCCAAGACAATATTCCTACAACCGGAGGACTCGTTCTTATTCTACGGATAAAAAATATTTAGAAAATATCCGGGAGATTGAATCCTTATTTGAGGAGGCCAATGCTTACCACAAAAAGGATGCTCCGCAGCCAAAAAACTTAAAGTTAGAGGCCATGTCGGGGCTCTTTGATCAAACCCAAAAGTTATTCATTCATGCCAACGATGTTGCTTCTATATCTCAGTCAGTCGTTTTTGCCAAAAAATATGACCTGGACATGGTAATTGTCGGGGGTAGAGATGCATGGAGGATTACGGAATTATTAGCCGAAAATAACATTCCCGTGATTCTTGAAAGAATACACCGCCTTCCGCAAAGAGCAGATGAAGATATTGATCAACCTTTCAAAACACCTGGCATGCTTTCCAAAGCCGGTGTTCTATTTGCTATAAGTCAGGGTGGAAACTGGACAGTCAGAAACCTCCCCTACCAGGCAGGCCAGGCAGTCGCTTTTGGTCTTGACTATGAAAAGGCAGTGATGGCCATTTCCTTTAATGCTGCCAAGATTCTTGGAATTGAAGATCAATTAGGCACCTTAGAAGAAGGAAAAGATGCTACCTTTTTTATTAGTTCGGGGGATGTCCTGGATATGCGAAGCAGTACCGTTGAACAAGCCTTTATCTCAGGAAGAGCCATTGACCTGGAGGATAAACAGAAGTATCTGAACCGGAAATTTGGAGAAAAATATGAACGTGGGGAATAACCGGTTATAAGACCTCTTGATTCCATTGGGAGAAGAAGGCCTCGCAACTCCAGTTTCTTTTGAATAATTCTAAATTAGCCTTCCTTTTTTACCTCTCAATGGTTAATGCTTATATTTGCCCCTTGAACAAATCCAAACGAAATGGGCAAAAACGGTAACGAAAACGGAAAGAGTAATGGAAATGGTAAAATCCCCAAACAGGTTTATGAAACTGAATTGAGGAATTTACAGGTGGAATTGGTTAAGCTGCAACAATGGATTGTTGAAAAGGGATTAAGGGTCGTAGTCATCTTCGAAGGAAGAGATGCTGCCGGTAAAGGAGGTACGATTAAAAGGATTACCCAAAACCTCAATCCAAGGGTATGCCGGATTGCAGCCCTCGCCAAACCTACCGAAAGAGAAAAAACACAATGGTATTTTCAAAGATATGTAGCTCACCTTCCGGCAGCTGGTGAAATGGTACTTTTCGACCGCAGCTGGTACAATCGCGCAGGTGTGGAAAAGGTCATGGGGTATTGTACGGATGATGAGTACTGGGACTTTTTACGCGCTTGTCCAAAGTTTGAAAGAATGCTGATCCATGCAGGCATTATTGTCATTAAATATTGGTTCTCCGTCAGTGAAGCTGAACAGGAACGAAGATTCCAGAACAGACTCAAGGATCCTACCAAACAATGGAAACTGAGCCCCATGGATATCGAATCCAGGAATCGCTGGGTTGACTATTCTAAAGCCAAAGATGAAATGCTGGCTTACACAGACACAAAGATCTGCCCCTGGTATGTGGTGCAGGCGGATGAGAAAAAACGGGCACGCCTCAACTGCATTGCCCATTTGCTCGATAAAATCCCGTATAAAGAGGTAAAAAGGAAGATCACCAAACTCCCTCCGCGTAAAAAAGGTAAAGGTTATGTTCGCCCGCCAATGGGAGAACAGAATTTTGTGCCGGAGATTTATTAATTATTCCTGAGGCTTTCCCAACCTTCCAGAATATCACACTAAAAAGAAATTGATATAAAACCATCAGCATTGAGGATGCTCAAAATGAACGCGTTTTTGAAGAGCATCCCCAATATGCTGATTATGAATTCTCAAATGGCATCATTTAATCAGAGGTTGGAGCATAATCAATAATGTTTTCATTTGCATGGGTCAACTTCAATGAATTCAATTCAAATCCATTTAGCTTTTTTCCTATTTAATGGATAACCATTTTCCCGAAATATCCTTTTTGTCCATCCAGGGTTATCTCAAACCAGTAAATCCCCCGGGGCAGGTTGCCTCTGTTCAAACTGTATTGGTCCGTTGTAAAAAACTGCTGATCAACCTTTATTCCCTGTGAATTGTAAAGGATCAACCCTGCTTCCTCAAATTCCACTCCAGATAAAACAATTGAAGTTGACTCTGAAAAAGGATTCGGACTTACGCTGATCGTCAAACCCGAAATTCGAGGATTGTTCGTGGCAACTACTCCCAAATAATCCTCTCCCAACTTGTGCACAGTTGTATTGGTAATCACTGGTTCGTTAAAATCAAAAAAGATGGCAGCATCATTTTCAATGACGGTACCTAAGGGTAAATCAGGTTGCTGGCTTATTTTAAATTTTATAAAACCGTGAGATGCCGGCTCATTTACCGTGCTATCAGGTAAAAGAATATTGTTGAAAACAAATCTAAGGGTATCATCTCCCCGAATTTCCAGCTCGTATGGGTGACTACTCGCTCCCAAACGAAGACTTTCCATATCCCAATAAGAAGACAGCACATCTTCAATAATCACTGTAAAGGCTGTGTCTGTTCCCGTATTTTGAAATCGAATATGATACTCGACATCCTGCCCCACATCAATAAAACGCTCCTCTCCCACTCCTTTAGGATATCCGTTTTTATCATTGGGATCATAAGCACCTATGACTTCCTGACAATCTATCGACAAAAACGGCGCTTCATCTCCTTCCGGGAATTGGGTTACAAACCCCGTACTGAACTCCCCCTCGTCATTAGTACCGCAAGCTTCAATTGAAGCTGTTGGCAGGAAATTGATCGGATGATTAGCCACCTGCGTCGCCTGACAAATGTAGGTTGAGCCATTGGCGGCAAAACTGACATCAAAGTCATCACCACTTGGTAAAATAAAAGGTTGTGGTTCTGAAAAAAGGATAATGCCGTCTTCGATCACGATGTAAGAGCCATCCATCAGCATATCTCCGCTTCCTGTGTTTTTGACCGTGAATTTCACTTCCTCCCCTGTACATTCTCCCGATATCTCAACAGTGGCCCCTGACCATTCCGGTGAAATTTCCTGACATAGAGAATCCGGAAAAACATGAGCTTCCAAACAAATGGTTTCACCTAGTTCAGCATCACAGGATAAGTAGGTATAAATGGTAAAAGTGCCACATTCATTAACTCCGACATTCCCAACATTGAAAAGGTAAACATTATCTTCTCCAACCACAAAGTCAACCGTAGCGGAATCCACCGTGACCAGGTCATCAAAAACCACCTCGACATAAACATCTTCCGCCGCTGCAGTCCCGTTATTGCAATATTGTACCACGGAGATATTATCAAAACACCGCCTTAATAAAGGGCTGGAGATATCCACGGTCATAAATGGACATTCAATCAATGCTTCCGGATAATAATCAACTATTTCAAGGTTCACCCCTTCATCTATAAAAACAGTCTCTTGTCCTGTACAATTTTCCTCCCAATAGGGTCCCGGGAAAATGAGTTCCATCTGATAAATTCCGGGAGCAGCATAAATGGTGTAATTCCCTGTGCTATCTGACCACCCGTAAAAATCACCCGTCATCGAATTGGCGGCAACCATCCAGTTTTGCAAACCCTCCTCAAGCGTATCATGCTGACAATTAAGATTTTGATCGTAAATGATATCTCCGGTGATGGTATAGTTGCAATTTCCTGCCCCTGTGTCACAGAAAGCTTCAAAATCACCGCCTCCCGGCAAATCCGGATTTCCGCTAAAATTCACATTATTCGGATGAATGTTATTACAGAACACCTCATACTCTGGTGGAAAACAACCGGTAAACTGGTTGTTGGCCATGTACAAAACAGTCAGGTTAGACAATTCTCCCAGTTCAGGTGGTAATGGTCCGGATAGTTGATTGATTCCCAACATAAACTGCTGTAACTCCTGAAGATTAGCCAATTCAACGGGAATAGACCCTGTAAGGTTATTAGTATTTAAATGCAGGTATTTCAAATTCACCATGTTTCCTATTTCAGGGGGAATAGAGCCTGTAAGGTTATTGCTATTCAGATAAATCCATTCCAGGTTGGACAAATTACCCAGCTCAGGAGGAATAGAGCCCGTTAAATTATTGTAATTGAGAAATAACTTTTCCAGATTGGGCAGGTTACCCAGGGAAGGCGGGATCTCACCTGAAAAATTATTATGGCTCAGGGAAAGATGATAAAGGTTGGAGAGGTTTTCTATCTCTTCAGGTATAGGATAGACTAGATTATTAACCGACAGATCCAGGAAAGTCAGTGTGGTTGCATTCATCAGGTTTAAAGGAATTGGTCCGCTAAACTCATTATCCGAAAGGTTCAGTCTTGAAATTTGGGGCAGGTCACCTAACTCAGTCGGTAAAAACCCATCAAGATCATTCCCGTCAATATCCAGCACCTGTAATTGTGGCAACCCTCCTATCTCAGGAGGTAATTCTCCTGAAAAATTGTTGAAACCAATATCAATGTGTATTAAATTAGTTAGGGCTCCTACACTTGAAGGAATACTTCCCGTGAATTCATTTTCCTTCAGAATAATAAACTCTACATTGGGCAATTCCCATAAAGTTTGGGAAATGTCTCCTTCAAGATTATTGAAAGACAAATCAATGGATTTGAGGTTTTGCAAGTTGCTAAGATCACTGGAAATAGTACCGCTCAATTCATTTTGATCCAGCAAAATAAATTCGAGATTGGGCAAGGTCCAAATGGATTCTGGAATGGAACCAAGTAAAGCATTATCACCCAAATCAAGAAAAACCAGGTTTTCCAAAGTTCCTAGACTGGAAGGTAACACTCCGTAAAATTGATTTTCGCCAAGGCACAGTTTAGTAAGTTCCGGAACATTTTGAAATTCATCAGGAATAAATCCTTCAAGCTGGTTTCCGCAAAGTTGAAGTTCCTCGAGGTTTTCGAGTAACCAAATGGTTTCAGGAATATTCCCGGAAAGATTGTTATGAACCAGGTTGAGTACTTTCAGCTCTGTAAGATTACCCAAAACGGCCGGTAGTTCCCCTTCCAGATCATTATAAAATAATTCAAGTCCTATAACACAACCATCCTCATTTACTGTCACTCCATTCCAGGAACTGATCGGGAAATTATTGTCCAACCAAAGGTGATTATTCAGCCAGTTTGGACCATCGGTAGCATAATAGAAATCCACCAGAGCCAGGGAATCTGACTCAGCATCACACTGGGCCACAAGCATTTGTGGAGCTAATACGGTTAAAAAAATGAACCCAATGAGCATTCCTTTTAATACCTGTATCCGAATTTTCATATTGATCATTTTGTAGAAGTGCTGAAATAATTTTTAACAGTTAAATGGTTTTCGCATTACAAAAATTGGTTATAAAAAGCATCCATACAAGAACAATTTATTTAATTTGTACATATCAATTTATCAAGTAAAAAAGAAAAAATAATTATAATTCGTTCATTTACAATATTTTAATATCAAATAATTGAATTAATTTGTACAACAAAAAAATCATCTCTGATAAATACTCAAGAAACAAATCCAATAATAGGACACTCTACTTAATAATGTTTTAAAATTGGGAATATTACTACCATGAAAAATTCACTCGTTTGGGAAATTCTATCTGACCTCAATCGTAAAGAATTACGAGCCTTCACTCAATTTCTGTCATCTCCCTATTTTAATTCCAGACAGGACCTCATTGATCTTACCCAATTGTTAACCGAAAGCCTGCTATCTCAAAAGACCCCTGAAAAGACCATTTTGTACCGGAATTTATTTCCACATCAGCCCTTTGATGACCAAAAATGGAGACTAACGCTTAGCAGGCTTCAAAAAAAGCTGGAAAAATTCCTGGTGATAAATGAATTGGAAAACCGAAAAAACGTAACTGATGAAATTCTGATCACTATTCTCAGAAAGAGAAAAATGGATCGTAACTTCAATAAAAGCCTGAAAAGAATACAAACGAACATTGACAAATACCCTTTACGAAATCCGGATTTTTATTTCCATAGGTTCGAACTGGAATACCAGCAATATCATTATCTCTCAGAAACCGGAAGGTATAAAACTTTGAACCTGGAAGAAGTAGAATCCAATCTGGATATTGCCTATATCAGCACCAAACTTCGACAACATTGTTTCACCCTTTCCCACCAAACCGTTTTCAACATACCTTACGAATCCGTTCTGATGGATCAAATAATTGAATTAGCCAATGATGAACCATACAAAAGCATTCCTCCAATCAGTTTGTACAGCCGGTTTATTACCCTTTTCAAAACAGGGGACATCAAAGCCTTCCAAAGATTTAAGGAGATTTTATTTAAACAAAAAGACCACTACACCCAGGAAGAATTCAGGGATATCTTTTTGCTCTCCCTCAATTTTTGTATTCGAAAGATCAATGAAAATATAGAACCTTTCTTCAAAGAGACCCTGGAGATTTATAAAAAGGGGTTGGAACTGGAACTACTGCTGGAAAACGGAAAACTTTCCCGGTTCACTTATAACAACATTGTAGCTATCGCCCTGAAGATTGATGACCGGGTATGGGTGGAGGATTTTATCCATAGTTACAGGGACTTTCTGGACACCCCTCATCAACATGCAGCCTTTAGTCTCAACATGGCCCGTCTTGCTTTTTTGAAAGCCAACTTCATGGATGCCCTGCTCTACCTTCAAAAAGCTGATCACGAAGACCTGATAAGTCATATGACGGCAAAGATCCTTCAACTTAAGATCTATTATGAATTAAAAGAGACTGACAGCCTTGATTCTCTTTTGCTGGCCTTACGTGTTTTTATCAGAAGAAAGAAAAGAGTTGGGTATCACTACCAAATCTGGAAAAACATTCTGACCTATATCCAGAAGATAAACAAGGTGAACCCTTTTGATAAAACAGCGATTGGCAAACTGGAACAAAAAATCATGGAGGAACCCATTTTACCAGAGAGGGATTGGCTGTTGGAAAAACTAGGTGACTTAAAAATCAGGGCCTAACCTAAAAGTAAGACCCTGATTTATGCTAATTAAAAAACCCGGATCATTAACATGAATGACCCGGGTCTTTATTTATTTGAAAAGGATTTTTATCCTTTAAAATGCTTAAATGCTTCGGTCAATCTAGGAACAACCTCAAACAGATCTCCAACTACTCCATAATCAGCCGCTTTGAAAAACGGCGCTTCAGGATCTTTGTTGATCACTACGATTGTCTTGGAATTATTCACTCCGGCCAGGTGCTGGATCGCGCCTGAAATACCGATAGCAACATAGAGGTTTGGACGAATGGCCAATCCTGTTTGTCCAACGTGCTCGTGGTGAGGACGCCAGTCAGAATCAGAAACCGGCCGGGAACAAGCGGTTGTGGCACCAATGACCTCAGCAAGTTCTTCCAGGATTCCCCAGTTTTCAGGTCCTTTAAATCCTCTTCCTCCAGAAACTACCAGGGAAGCTTCCGGCAGGGGAACCTGGCCGCCTTCCATTCTTGTAATTTCTTTCAGGGTTACTTTTCCTGCGGGAACTTCCACATCAAGTGCTTCCACACTCACCGCACTTCCTGACTCTTCTACAGGAATTGAGTTACCGGTAACGGAGATAAGTTTTACATCTGTCTTAATTTCAAAATCACAGAATGCTTTTGCAGAATAAACAGATTTTCTGACTTTGAAACCACCATTCACATCCGGCAGAGCAACAGCTCCGGCAACTGAACCTGCATTTAAACGGGCAGCTAATCTTCCCAGAAGTGCTTTTCCGGTAGAATTGTGACTGATGACGATTACTTTGGCTCCAAGTTTTTCAACTGCTCCGGCGATCACTGCTGTATCCACCTGGCTGTCAACACGCTCTGAAGAAGCGCCAGCAACATTATAAACTTTTGAAGCTCCATATTTTCCAAGCTCATCTGCATTGGTAACTTCCCCAAGGGTCAAAGCAACACAATCGGTTCCCAATGCCTGAGCCGTTTTATATCCGTAGGTAACAGCTTCGAAGGCTGCTTTTTTGAATTCTCCTTTCTGGCTTTCAGCAAATACTAATACCATTATTTAGATTTTTGATTTTTGACAATTTGATTCATTCAATTAAAGCAAGGCTACATTAAATCACCTTGGCTTCTTCGTGAAGCAAGCGAACGAGCTCGTCCATATTTTCAGGATCTATCAGTTTAACAGCTGATTTCTCCGGTGGAAGTTCGTAGTGAACCGCCTGAACAGGATCGTCAAAATCTACAGCTTCAACCACCTTCAGCGGCTTGCGTTTTGCCATCATAATTCCTCTCATATTCGGAATACGCTGCTCAGCCATACCTTTAGCGGCACTCAAAACAAACGGAGTTTCTACTTCAACAATTTCAGCTCCACCTTCAATATCACGTTCGATAGTTGCCTTATTATTATCAAATTCCATTTTCACTCCGTAAGAAACGAAAGGAAGTCCCAAGAACTCAGCAACCATTGGCCCAACCTCAGAAGCATTGTAATCAATAGACTCCTTACCTAAGAAAATGAGGTCATAATTTTCACTGGCTGCAAAATTGGCAATCTGCTTGGCTACATAGAGGCTTGATTGAGGTTCTGCGTCGATACGAACAGCATCGTCAGCACCGATTGCCAACCCTTTACGAATAACAGTATCGTTGGCAGCAGGTCCTACATTTAAAACCGTAACGGTACCACCTAAAGCCTCTTTAAGTTCGAGAGCTCTTACAAGAGAGTACCACTCATCGTAAGGGTTCATAATATATTGAACGCCGCTGGAATCAAATTCTGTACCATCAGCATTGAAAGCAATTCGGGCTGTGGTGTCCGGCGTTTTACTAATACAAACTAATAATTTCATTTGCTAATTTTTTTAAGTAATTGGTCAGAACTATGCGTGCAAAGATAAGTAAATCCAAGACAAAAAGAAATCAACATAGCGAAAATTCGCTATTCACAAACAACCACCGTATTGTATTCTAAAGCGGCATGATTTATTGATATTTTTTACACAAAATAATATTTTTTCAAGAACCGAAATCCGTTTGGATTGTTCCCTTTTTAAGACCCTGGAAGCCAGTCCCTTTCAGGAAAAAAGATCCCAATAGAACTGAAAAAAATATTTTAACCAATATTTCTAAAATTCAGGATTATATTTGGGCAATAGATAGACTTTTGCCTTGTAAAGTTTAACCCAACTATTATGTCTCGTCTTCAACAATTATTATCACTACTGGACCAAAGTCCTAAAGATTCATTCGTTAGATTTGCTATTGCCAAGGAATACGAAAGTGAAGGAAACCCTGGCAAGGCCCTGGAATTTTATACCGAATTACTCGATGACGATCCTGATTATGTTGGAGCCTATTTCCACCTTGCCCGACTGCAAGCGGAACAAAAGGATAATGAAGCTGCGTTCAAAACTTACGACAAAGGAATCGAAGTTGCTAAAAGACTTTCAGATCATCATGCTTTGAGCGAATTGATGTCTGCCAGGTCCAATCTTGAAATGGAAGATCTTATCTGATTTTACCTATCTTTTACAGGAATTGGCCCTATAGGCAAATTCTCCATTTTGCCGATAGCAAGTTTACCTTTCATTTAAAGAAAAAAGTTTCTTTTTAATAAGAACCTTTGTATCTTAAAGTCGAAAGGTCATTAACCTAAATTCAGATGGATAAAATCTTACTCAACATTGCTGCCATTGCCACCAGCGAAATCCAAACAAACAGTTTTGTCATCATTCTCAAGGAAGAGGAAGGTAACCGGCAACTCCCAATTGTTATCGGTGCCTTCGAAGCACAAGCTATTGCCATCGCTATTGAAAACATCCCCCACAACCGTCCCTTAACACATGATCTGTTTAGAGATTTTATGGTTAAAATGAAGGCCCGACTTACCGAAATAGTTATTTCTGATATCCTGGATGGAGTATTTCACGCAACCGTTTATGTGGAAACCGGTGATGGAAAATCATTTACCATTGATTCCCGCACCTCTGATGCCATTGCCATGGCGGTAAGATTTAAATGCCCTATCTATGCAGTTCCAAAAGTCATGGATGAAGCAGGAATCGTTTTTGATTCCATCGCAGATACTGCACCAAAAGAAAAGAAATCAAAGCCCAAACAGCTTTCAAATCTTTCCAAAAACAAACTGAAAGAAATGCTGGAAAAAGCCCTTGAAAACGAAGAATACGAAAAAGCCGCAGAAATCCGTGACGAACTCCAAAAAAGAGACAAAAAGGATTAAAAAATAATATTTTTAAAGAGCATGTTTAAGAACTCATTCAAAATATTTCCCCATTACAATGTTGAATACTAGAATAAGGAAAAATGGATGTTGTGGAAAATGGGTATAGGAATAGGAATACATCAAATCCAACCATCCACCCTCCAAGCTTTTTGGCAAATTCGGTATTTAAGATATGGCTGATTATTAGATGATAAAAATTTAAGCAAGCTCAAAAACCAGATTATAAATCAAAACAAATGTTTAAGACAGAAACGTACAAAACGCGCAGAGAAAAACTAGCTAAAGACCTGGGAAGTGGATTGGTGCTCCTGATGGGCAATGAAGAAAGCTCCATGAATTTTAAAGACAACGTCTATCCTTTCAGGCAAGACAGTTCATTTTTATACTTCTTTGGTATCGACAGACCTGACCTGGGGGCCATTATTGATATAGACGAACAAAAGACCATCGTTTTCGGCAATGACCTGAGTGTCGAATACGTTGTCTGGATGGGCCCACAACCTGCCATTGCGGACCAGGCTAAAGCGGCAGGAGTGGAACATACGGCTCCTTATGCTGAACTTTCGGCATATTTATCAGCTGCTGTAAAAAAGAAAAGGAATGTACATTACCTGCCTCCTTATCGCCCGGAAAATGTGATTAAGTTGCATAATTGGCTCAGCATAGCCCTTGACAAAGTAAATGATAAAGCCTCTGAAGCACTGGTTAAAGCTGTTGTTGCCCAGCGTTCCGTTAAAAATGAGGAGGAAATCCGTGAAATGGAAATTGCGGTAAATGTCAGTGGAGCTATGCACGTAGCTGCCATGAAAGCCGGTCGTGCAGGCATCAAAGAAGCACAACTCACCGGTATTGTTGAAGGTATTGCTTCCGGTTGTGAAATGCGTACGGCCTATCCAGTGATTCTCAGTGTAAATGGTCAGACCCTGCACAATCATTATCATGGAAATACGCTTCAGTCAGGCCAATTGGTACTCGGTGATTTCGGAGCAGAATCCCTGATGCATTATGCCGGGGACCTGACCAGGACCTTCCCTGTAGACAAGAAATTCACCTCTATCCAAAAGGATATTTACAACCTTGTATTAGATGCAGAAGTTAAATGTATTGAATCGCTCAAACCAGGCGTAAAATACATGGATACACACCTGGAAGCCTCCAAAATCATGGCAAGCGGGCTAAAAGACCTAGGCCTTATGAAGGGTGATATAGACGAAGCAGTTGCCAGTGGTGCCCACGCATTGTTCTTCCCTCACGGTCTTGGCCACATGATCGGCCTCGATGTGCACGACATGGAAGATTTGGGTGAGAACCTGGTTGGTTATGCGGAAGGACAGGAAAGAAGCACCTTGTTTGGTCTCAAATCACTTCGATCTGGCGAGAACGCTTGAACCAGGATTTGTATTGACTGTCGAACCGGGCATTTATTTCATTCCGGAACTGATCGACATGTGGCAGGCTGAGAAAAAACATGAGGCATTTATCAATTACGATAAACTCAAAGACTTTAGAACCTTTGGAGGGATCCGAATTGAGGACAATGTCTTGATCACAGAGGACGGACACAAGGTTTTAGGAGATCCGGTTCCGAAGACTGTTGAGGAAGTAGAGGCATTGAGGGGATAGGAAATTCAACGGGTTTAAAGAGTTCAAATTGTTCGAGGCGTCACTTTGGTTTTGGCAAGGTAACGCCTCGATTATTTATTATGATCAGAGAACCTTTTGCCCTTTTCCCCTATTCCCTTGTTACCTTATTCCCTTACCCTCTCTCTTTTATAAAAAACAAATCCATTCTTCTCCCCTATTTTTACGATATCATCTCGTTTGGGAATATATTTCTCCTTGTGAATTTTGGTGATAAAATAAACATCTTTGTCGATGTCACCTTCCAATAACCATTGCTGATCACTGGCTTTCGGATTCTCAGGTGGCTGTTTACGCGTATAAAATAATTGTGCGTATGATTTGTAAGCAAAATTATGCACGTAACAATCTTCACCGATTTTGCTCTCAAAAAATTCAATGGCAGCTCTTTGGGAGTACCCTTCAATTCTTCCAACGAAAAAGATCAGACCAACAAAAACGAATAGGGCTGTCCCGCCAAATAGCGTGATGAATGCCCTCTTCAAATTATTCCTTTTTGACAAAACCAAAAAGGCAATTACAACCAAAAGCAATAAAATTCCCGGCAAAACTTCCCAACCTGTCCAGTTGACCTGTGCTTCAAGGTTTCCCAATGCGAAGGGATCCGTGATCTTTGATCGTAAAACATCCATATGCTTCCCCAACCAAGGGAAAACAAATGTGGCAATAATAAATGGTAACGCTAACAGTACCACCCCGATTTTCAGGCCTCTTCCCAGCACAACCTTCCTTTCCAAAATCCGATAAATAGTGAGTGAAGCAAGAAAGGTAAGTGGGTAATAAGCCATGGAGGAATAATGGACGATTTTGGATTTCACAACCGTGAATAAAATAAGAACCACCCAAAAAAGAATCTTCATCCACAGCTGATAATCTCTAAAAAAGTAGTCTTCCTTTTCTTTAGGCTTTTTATAAAATGATCGAATGGCAAAAATGGAGGCGGGAAAACACCCCACCAATAAAATCACAAAATGATACCCGGGAAATCCACCATGCCCAGCATCCGGTGTACTGAACAATCTGTATTGGTAGCGGATGAATTCTTCTACAAACCACGGTCCGTTCTTAATAGTCTCCGGGCCAAACCAAACACCAAGCGTGAGCACCGAAAAGATTGCAAATACCACAAAATGTATTGGAGAAACAAAAAAACGAAGCCGAACAAATAACCAATAAATGCCTAAACTCAACGCAACGATCAAAAATGCAACAGGTCCTTTTGTTAGCATCGCCAAACCAACGAAAAGTCCGGCCAAAATCATTTGAATCCATACCGAATTCAGGTCAGTTGTTTGTTCCGGTTTTCTCCGCTTCCAGGAGCCTTTGATAAAATAGTGCAACCCAAGAAATATCAGCAAGTTGAATAGCGGATCAATGATCCCAGATTTGAAGTAAAGAAAGGGTAAGATGCTCCCAAAATAAACGCCTGCCCAGATAAAACCGAACTGTCCATCCTTCAAGTTCTTTCCGATATTGTATAAAATAAATAGCGTGGCAATTCCAATCAGGGCATTAGGTAGCCGGGCAGAAAATTCATTTACCCCAAAAACGGACATGGTCAGGGCCTGGAACCAGAAAAATAAGGGCGGCTTTTCCCAGAAAGGCAGGAAGTTTAATTTAATCCGGAAATATTCTCCGGTAATCAGCATCTCCCTGCTTATTTCCGCAAAATTGATCTCATCCCAATCAAAGAGATGTACTCCTCCCAGCAGAGGGATAAAAAACACTGCCCCCAGTAATCCCAAAATAAAGTAATTCCTCCTGTGACCCGGAAAAAAATTGCCCGTCATAGTGATTGTTATTTGGTATTAATCCCCACAAAGATATAAGGATGATAAAAGCCGGGATCTTTTTTTAAAATATTTCTTGGATAATTGGCAAACATTAATCTGAGTATTATCTTTGAGTTTTTCTAGAAAGCCCGATATTGAGAGGCTATCCATCCTTACTTATAGCCACTACCTGGCACTTACTTAAACCTCATTGAAGTTTAAGCACCTTGATTCATTGAAAGATTTTTCTATCAAATACCATAATTAATTAAATCAAAACAGAAACGTATTATGAAGAAATTCGCGATTTTAGTTACAATCCTTTTCGGTGCCGGGATGGCAGCTACAGCGCAGGATCTCCCCGCGAACCCCGAAGAGAACTCTTGTTATGTTCGTTGTGTAACACCTGATGAATTCAAGACCGAAGAAGTCAGGGTAATGGTTAGACCAGAATACAAGCGTCTCACCATTGTTCCTGCTGAATATAAAGAAGTTACGGAAAGAGTACTCATTAAAGAAGCTTCTGTACGCTACGAATTCACTCCTGCAGAGTACAAAACAGAATATGTGAATTATGACTCAAAAGATGGCTTCAACAAACTGGCTATCACTCCTGCTTCCTTCAGTGATGATGAGGAAGTAATCGAGATTTACCCTAAAGTTACCCGTTGGGAATCTCAGTTATACGAAGGTTGTGAGTCTGACAACCCTGCAGATTGCCAGGTATGGTGCTTCCGTGCTTATGATGCTCAAACTACTACTGTAGGTACAAAAACACTTGCTAACGATGCTTCTACCTCTCCTACTCCTGTGGATGGTGAAACAGCCAGATATGCAAAGCAAGTAGTTGTAAAACCTGCTGAAGTAAAAGAAATCGAAATTCCTGCTGAATACAAGGAGATCACCAAAACTTTACTGGTCAAAGACGAAACTGTAGTTGAAGAAGTAGTTGAGGCTGAGTATACTACCGTTACGAAAACTGTTTTGGTTAAAAAAGGTGGAACTACTGAATACAGACCGATTGACTGTGAATTATTGGAGTACAACGTTCTTCCTATCAACTTTAACCTTGGAAGTGCTGCACTTACAAGTACTGCAAGATCTATCATCGACAAGAACCTGCTCAAGTTGATGGTTGACAACCCAGGTACTAAAATCGAGATCAGTGCACACACTGATGCAAGAGGTAGCAAGGAGTCCAACAAGGACTTATCTGCAAGAAGAGCTAAATCTGTTGTTGATTACCTCGTAACCAAGGGTATCTCTCCGGATCGTTTGGTTTCAAAAGGTTACGGTGAAGAAAGACTTAAGAACAAATGTTCTGATGGTGTTAGCTGTACTGAAGCTGAACACGCCGTTAACCGTCGTGTAGAGTTCAGAGTATTGAACTACTAAGCGAGAACCATCCTTAATAAAAAAAATGCCGCGTTCAGAAATTGAACGCGGCATTTTTTTTTGCACTTTTTTAACCAGGCTATTTACCCCACTTCCTCAATTGATTCAGCACTGCCCTGAAATCTTTGGGTAATGGAGCCTCAAAAGTCATGGTTTCACCGTTTTCAGGATGTTTTATAGTAAGTTTTGATGCATGAAGAGCGTTCCTCTTCATAAGCGGACGTTCCTCATCAAACTTTCCTTTTCGGAATCCTTTGAGTTTTATTTCCGAAAGGTATAATTCTTCCCTGGAACCATATACGGCGTCAACTGCCAGAGGATGTCCAATAGCTGCCATATGTACCCTGATCTGATGGGTTCTTCCTGTTTTGATGTCTGCCTCGAGAAAAGTAAAATTTCGAAACCGTTCCAAAACATTGTAAAGGGTTAATGCATTTTTGCCTTTCGCGGACACCACCATTCGACCCGAAATAGAATTGTGTGCAGCGATAGGTTTGTCTATTTCTCCCTTATCATCATATACCTTGCCTTCAACCAGTGCTTTATAGATTTTGGTCACCTCCCTATTCTGGAATTGCATGGAAAGGTTTTTATGGGCCTCCGGAGTTCTGGCAAAACAAATAACTCCACTGGTTAATGCATCGAGTCTGTGAACCGTAAAACAGGAATCAAATCTTTTATTCAGCACCTCCAAGAGGCTTGCTCCCTGGTTTGCAGAACGCCCCGGAATAGAAAGCACTCCTGATGGTTTGTTTACTACCAACAGGGCTTGATCTTTGTAAATAATTTCCGGTTTAAAAGCCATCGTAATTAATGGTGAATTGATTTTATGCAGGGATATGCTAATTGACCTTTAATTAGATCAAAACAACTCCGAAAACTTTCGCCGTTTTTTGAAATAGAAGTTCCATATTACGCTTCCTTTGTACACCCCGTTGTCATTCCAGTCCCCGACTTTTGCTTCAAGCACTAATTTTTTATAAAACCTGCGCTTTTTTATCAGGCTCGGAAATTGGGAATAAAACTTGATGTGAGCTTTAAGGATCATCCAGATGAAATTGAATTCTCCTCTTGAAAGAAACAACATGGCAGCTGCTCCATCGAGGATCAATCTGAAAAAAACGATCCAGAAAAGGTGCCTTTTGGATTCATTTTTGAACAAGGTATATAAGGAATTCCTGAAATTCAGGTATGTCTTTCTGGGACTGACATAATTCAGCGTTCCTCCTCCCACATGATACACCTCTGACTGAGGCACAACCGCAATGCCATATCCTGCCCTTTTCAACCTCCAGCATAGGTCAATTTCTTCAAAATGGGCAAAATAGTCTTCGTCAAACCCACCCAGTTTATGAAATAATTCAGACCGTATGACCATGGCAGCTCCGGACGCCCAAAAGACTTCAGCCGCATCATCATACTGTCCCTCATCATCCTCTAAAACATTCAGGATTCTACCTCTGCAAAAGGGGTATCCCATTACATCCATCCATCCTCCCGCAGCTCCGGCATGTTCAAAGGACTCTTTGTTGTGATAGGCTTTGATCTTTGGTTGGCAAGCTGCAATATTAGGGTGATCCTCCATGTATTGAAGTATCGGCTCCAGCCAACCTTTGGGAGTTTCCACATCCGAATTCAGCAAAACGTAGTAATCCGCATCTTCCTCTTTTAAGGCTATATTGTATCCCTTAGCGAAACCATGATTTTTATTGAGTTCTATACAGCTGACCCTGGGGAAATTGGATTTCACATAATCGACAGAATCATCCTCGGAATCATTATCAGCGACTACTACCCTGGATTCTGCAGGTGCACCTGCTACCACTCCGGGCAGGAAATCCTCCAAATACTGGCGGGTATTATAATTTAGTATGACGATGGATGAGGTCGGCAAAGTTTTTTTTTTGGATGGCTCTTTTTCCAGCTTCAATAAGCAGTCAAGGCTATCTTTTTTGTCTCTCGCAAGCTGTGCCTTTAATTCTTCAAGGTCTTCAAATTTTACATCCTCTCTAATAAAATCGACCAATTCTATTTCGATTTGCTCATCATAGATCTTTTGATTAAAATCGAAAATATTCACCTCGATGGAAGTAGCTCCATCTTCTGTAATGGTTGGCCTGTTGCCAATGTAAAGCATACCCCGGTATTTTCGGAGTTTGTAATTTACATAAACCGCATAAATGCCAATGGGCGGAATTATCTTGGCTTTCTCTTCAATATGTATATTGGCTGTTGGAAACCCTAATTTGGAACCTGTTTTATGTCCATGGACTACTGTTCCGGTCAACAGGAAATTATGCCCCAGTAATTCTGCGGCATTTTTAACCTCCCCGGCTTTAATGGCATTCCTGATTTTTGTTGAACTGATAGAAATGTCCTTGATGGTTTGTTTTTTGATCTCAATCAGATCGTAGCCACCTTCCTTAGCATGAAACTTCAAATAGTTAAAATCCCCTTGTCTATTCAGACCAAACCGGTGGTCATAACCAATAACAATGGTAGCAGGATTAAATTTTTCAATGAGGAATTTGTGGATATACTCATCAGCACTTTGCTGGGCAAATTCAATGGTAAATGGTACTACAACTACATTATCAAGTCCCAGTTTTTCAAAGAGTTTGATCTTTTCGTCAATGGTATTGATCAACTCCAGCGTATTGTCTTTAGGATAAATGATCTGGCGGGGATGGGGATGGAAAGTGATGACTACACTTTCTCCTCCGGTACTTTGGGCTAACTGGCAAACCTTCTCAATAATCTTTTGATGCCCACAATGTACTCCATCAAAAGAGCCGATGGTAATTACGGCCTTTTCGAACTTTGGCAAATCATTTAAATCTCTGTATACTTTCATGGTGGTGCAAAAATAAAATTTGCCTTGAATAAAAAGGTCCGGGAATGTATTTTTTATTCATTTTCAGTCTCTCCGGCGGTCAAAGACCTCATTTTATTCAAAATCTGATCAATATCATAATTCTCCTCACTAAGCACATGCATCCTGCCATCAGTTTCCTCAATGAATAACATTCTTACATTATTGATGGTTGTTCCGGGGCTGACAAGGGATCTCTTGCCATTCATTTCAATATAGGCACGAAGAATTTCATCATATTCCGCAACACCATAGGAAGTTTCGATCCTATCCTCATACAAAGTTACCGGGCCAATTTTCTTCATACTCCAAAAGCTGAAAAAAGCGGTGGCCGCTGCAATAATGAGTGCAAAAAACACTAACAAAGCTACCATCATTTGCCTTCGGTAAGCATCTCCTGAACTTTTTCTTTTAAACAAAAAATATAAGGCAACTCCTGAAGCAAGTACTACAATCAGGCTTCCCCAAAAAGAAAAATTATCTGAAGTATTGGTAGGTGAAAATGTATGTAATGCTTCTTCCATGAGTTCAATTATTAATTAATTTATGCCCTCGGTCAACAATTGTTCCAAGCGTGTGAAAAATAAATGATATAACCCTGCAGAATCACTTTCGACCCAGGAATCAGGATTTTGTTCTGAATGTAAAACATAGGTGTTCAGCCAGGTAGAATCCCAGTAACAATTTACCTCAACAATCCCTGCTGCTTCAAGTTCAAAACTGATTCCCTTAAAAAACAACTCCCCTACTCTTGTCTCATCAAAGTTGTCGGCAAAAACCTCACCTCTTACGATTCGAAGAGATTCCAGGTAATTTTCGATGCTACGGGTATCCAGGTGCATTCCATTTACATCAAACCAGTTTTGATCTACTTTCTCGACAACATATAGAGTATCCAGGTTTTTGAAGATTACTTTCTGAATATCCTGCTGGTCCGGAAAATTAATAAAATGTTTGTTCCTGTATTGATCGAAATTCAGGTTGGCAAAGGAAAGGTTATTACCAACAACTTCATACACTTCCTTTTGCTCGAAAAGTCTGATGAAAGGTTGAGCATTTCCAGTTTCTTCCACCCCACTCTTCTTTCCAATGTAAAAATCTTCTATTTTTCCATTATTCCCCAGCACCTCAACTCGGGGTCCCTGATTAATTCCTACCCCAAAATCTTTCCAGCTGTCAGCATTATCCGCCACAATCCGGGTGGTCTGAATTTTCTTGAGTTCTCCCAGAAGCATTTTCAAAGCCTTTTTATTGGCCATCGTACTAATATTGCCTTGAGAAGCAATCCACCCCTGAGGTTCACGTACCAGTAAAATGGGATGGTCATCTGCAGGAAAAGTGAGCCTTACTATCTCTACTAAGGAAGTATCCAAATCAATCAGCGTAGTTTCAAATTCGTCAGATCTGGTACTTTTTGCATATCGATCTATGGCAATAAAAGTTGCCAGCAGTATGATTATCCAAACGATCGTTTTTCTTTTCATGTTTATTGATTCTCAAAAAAAGCGATCAATTTTTTTACAGCTTTTGCCCGATGGCTGATCACGTTTTTGGCCTCGGCTGTCATTTCAGCAAATGAGGTTTGAAAACCTTCAGGTATAAAAACCGGATCATAACCAAATCCTCCATTACCCTGTCTTCCCCGGGAGATCCCCCCTTCAGCGACTCCTTCAAACAGGAACTCTTCTCCATTTAGTATCAAGGCAATTATAGTTCGAAACCGGGCAGTTCTTTTATTTTCTCCGTCAAGGTTTTTCAATAATAGATCAATATTATCATCAGGGGTACAATTTTCGCCTGCATAACGGGCAGTATAAACTCCGGGTTCCCCGTTCAGGGCATCTACGAACAGACCAGTATCTTCAGCAAAACAATCCTGGCCAAAATTTTCATAAACATACCTGGCCTTTTGGAGTGCATTACCCTCCAGGGTTGGGTTGGTTTCAGGCAGCTCCTCCGTGCAGCCAATATCCTTCAGACCAATTATGGTCATTGTATCCGGCAAAACTTCATTTACCTCCCTAACCTTATTGGGGTTACCTGTGGCAAAAACAATTTTTCTCATAGGTGTAGTCAATATGTTTCGTTTAAATTATTACTGTTGCTTTTCAAAAAAAGATTTCAGAGACACCCAAAGTTGTTTAGCTTTAGGCCTGGCTCCTCCCTGGTCTTTTTCTTCTGTAAAAACATGGATAGCTTCTGTAAAGATTAGCTGCTTTTTTGCTAAATTTAGAGGATAATAAAAAGGGACCGTTATTTGAAGTCCCAAATCCTTTGGAGAGATCCCCATCAATACCAATGACTCAAATTCAAAATTTTGGATCAATTGAACAAAACTAACCCTTTGATTCGTCGTTATTAATATAAAAGGATCTTTTGGATATTGAATTCCCAGCGGGGATAATACGCTTTGCAAAAACTCAATTTCGTTTTCTACATTTTCACCTTTGGCGATGACCATTACTTTTTTTTCACCCTGGCCGTGAAATTCCAGTGATAATTGGTCTGTATCTGCCAAATCGTAAAGTGGAAAATCCAAAAAGCCAGAAGTAGCACCATGCTTGTTATTCGGCATTTTATTTGCAGTTTTTAGGTAATCACAAAATTAACACTCAGATGAAATGTTAAATTTTGTTTATTTCGAAATTTTTTGTAAACTTTGCAAAAAACAATACTTATGAAATATAATATCAAAGTTACTAAAACTCAGGAGTCCCGCCTATCTTCCATGGATTTTAATAATATTCCTTTCGGAAAAGTTTTTTCCGATCATATGTTCGTCACGGAATATGTGGATGGAGAGTGGAAGAACCCAAGGATCGAGCCTTACGGTCCTATCACCATGAATCCCGCCGCCATGGTATTTCACTATGGCCAGGCCATTTTTGAAGGCATGAAAGCCTCCAAATACAAAGATGGCACACCTATGTTACTCAGACCTGAGTTGCATGCAAAAAGATTGAACAAATCAGCAGACAGGTTATGTATGCCGAATATTCCCGAAGACCTTTTTCTTCAGGGTTTACACACCTTAGTTGAGCTGGATCAGGGATGGATCCCACCTCAGGCAGGTAGCGCTCTTTACATTCGTCCATTTATGATCGCTACGGACGAATTTATTGGCGTGGGTGCATCCCAAACTTATAAGTTTATTATTATGACCGGCCCTGTTGGTCCTTACTATCCAAAACCGATCCGCCTGATTGCCGAGCAAAAATATGTTAGAGCGATCAATGGAGGAACCGGGGAAGCCAAAGCAGCAGGAAATTACGCAGGATCATTATTGCCTGCAAAAGTTGCCAAAGAAAAAGGATTTGATCAGGTTATGTGGATGGATGGACATGAGTTCCGCTACATTCAGGAAGTTGGGACCATGAACATTTTCTTTGTCATTGACGGAAAAGTTATCACCCCGGCAGCTGATGGAGCCATTCTTAAAGGAATTACCCGCAAGTGTATTATCGAACTGCTGGAAGAAAAAGGATATGATGTGGAAGTTCGTCCGCTTGACATCCATGAGGTTGTTGAAGCTTATGACAATGGTAAACTTGAGGAGATTTTCGGTGCCGGAACGGCAGTAGTTGTAGCCCATATTTCCGAATTGGGATATAAAGACAAGATAATGACCTTGCCTCCGGTTGAGGAAAGAAAGATCGGACCAATGATCAAAAAAGAAATTGATAATTTGAGAATTGGGGAGATTGAAGATACCAGAGGCTGGTTCGTTCCTGCCAAAGCACCGGAAATGGCCGGAGCATAATCACTCCTTTTTTGGGTTTGTAACATATAATAAATCCCGAATTCCTGATTACCGGAATTCGGGATTCTTTTTATAAGTCAATTAATTACTTTATTCCCAAATGCTCATCCAGGAAGGCACTAAATGCCTCCCAATAGGTTTCGTACCCCTCTGTGGTGCTCCACAAGGCTCTTGATCCATGTATTCCTGCTACCTCAGGTTTGAAATGAGTGACATTATCAGTCGGAATTTCCGAAACGAGTTTTTCAACCCCGGGTGTTTCCTTTTTGGAAGACGTAACAAATACAGCTGTTGACATGTCTGAAATCTCTGATTGAATATTTATTCCGTCAAAATATTCTCCTGGGCTAAAAGCCGCAACAGCTCTCACTTTTGGGTTATCCTTGGCAATCAATAGCGCCAAAGAAGCAGAATAAGAACTTCCGACCAATACTATCGGGTGATGAGCCGATCGTTCATACAAATAATCGATCGCCGCTTCAATATCTTGTCTTGCATCGAGATAATGAGTGGGTAAACCAGCTTCGCGTGCTTGTTTGGCTGTCTCATTAATGACACCATTGGCCTCCTTTCCGGAACGTTGATCAATAGCCATACAAGAGTATCCTGCCTGGTTGATTTTTATGGCAGTACTCTTGTATTCTCCTCTGCTAAAACCAGCCTGATGGCATAAAAGAATCATAGGATTCTGTCCATCTCTGAGATAGACATCTGCCTTTATCGATAAGGAATCCTTTGAGGGAAAAGTAATTTTCTCAATGGAAAGTGTTGGCACAATAGGTTTTTCTAATGCCTGATCACCAGTATTCTCACTTTGATTTTCATGGGTAGCAGATTGATCTGAAGAACCGGAACAGGCCCATAGGAGTATTAAGGTGAATAAAAGCAAATAATTTTTCATTGTATATTCTTTTGTTTATGAGTATCAATACCGCCAACTGGAAAGATCCGCTCCTTTGGGAGCCCTCGATTTAACTTCCTCTGCCCATTTGGGTATGAACATCCGGTGATACCTCAATCGGGATATGTGGTTGGGTTGTTCCGGGTCTCCGTTCCAACAATGCTCGGCCCGGTCACCATAGGTCACTTCACCATTATAGGCAGGCTGATCGAGAGCGTTGAGTACTTCTTCTGCCAGGTAAACGGCATTGTTCAGGTAGTAATTATCCATATCTCCACAATAAATATGGATCTTGCCTTCCCAATCTTTACCATGTTTTCCCCAATCCCGTTGGAGTATGTAAGTAAGATCGTAATTCTCCTTCCAAAAATTAGCTACCCCGGAATCAATCTCACCCGTTTTTTTATTCCATATCCGTTTAGGATATCCATCTTCTCCAACCGGAGAATATACGGCCTCCCAGATATCCCACTGCTGCCCGGAGCGACTTTTTGTCCCTAAAGCCAGCTCTCTGTGGTTCATTTCCATTAATGTGGCTGAAACTTGGCCCAGGTAATCCCTGTGTCCCGGACGTAAAGTGTTCTTAAAATCACTTTCCAGGTAATAGGCATTTTTGTCTTCATAAATATTGACAAGACAATAGGCCCTGAAATCAATGGGATCCGGACAGGCTGCATAACAACCATTGTACTCAGTTGGATACTTTACCTGGACGGCCAAAGCTTCCCAGCCTCCGGTAGAGCCTCCATAGGTAAACCTGGCCCAGCCTTCTCCAATTCCTCTGAATTGTTCTTCAATAAATGGAATCAGCTCATAGGTGATAGCATCACCGTACGGTCCGAGGTTCTCAGAATTCACCGCATACGAATCGTCATAATACGGATTGGCATGTTGAATTTTTATGGCCAACACCCTTGGAAAATCAGGCCCGGTCCATGCCTTGTAAAAATCATGGGCTTCCTGCTGAACAATTTTATTATAACCACTTATCTGAAATCTCTCACTGTAATCAGGTTCCAGATCAGGATCCGGAGGAATGGTTCTGAATCCGCCAAAGTCATAAGGGAAATGACCATGCATTATGGCTAAAGGATATTTAACATCCGGATTTTCGTCAAAACCTTCAGGCAACAAAACATGTGCTCCCAGATACATGGGACGTCCCCAAAATTCTGAAAGTAGCTCACTCTTTAACTTTACATGTTTGATGTATTTCGTATCCTCAGGTTCGTCAATCACCGGGATTTCATTTTCAAGGGATAATTTAATCACACTTGATCCCTTTAGCATTACCTTGACGGGCGTAGAATAAAGATTACCAGGAGCACGATTCCACTTTTGTCCTTCTCCCCTGTCCATCGGGAGCTTAACCGTATGACCGTCCCCACGATTAAAGGTTTCATATTGGTGAAATAATGCCTGAATAAAATACTCTCTCGGGGGTATGTCAGCCTGTTTTTCTACAGGGAATCCAAATACACCGGATCCGGAAACGACAATTTTCCCGGTTGAGGCATCAAAATCCTCCACATCCATACCGAAAAGTAACTGGGTATCAGGTCCATCCTTGATTTGAAAGCGAGGCTCGGCTTCATCGTTAGTGGACAACATTACCATTATTCTTCCGTCCTTTACTCCCTCTGCCAAAGCTTCCGGAATATATATTTCAAAAACAGGACCTACATTTTCTTTCTTTTGTTCTTGACAAGAAATCATCCCTGCACAAACGAACAGGAATACAAAAAATAAGTGCCGCATTACCAGTTGAGTTTTTAGTTAAGCATGATTAGTTGCTCAAAATAGGAAAATTTTTTTACTAGTCAATTCCCGAAAAGCAGTTACCTTTAAAGTTCATATGGAACTCTCAACGAAAGAATTACAGGTAATCGCAGACACTTCTTTTTTAAGAACAAAGCAAGAGGTAACTATCAAAATCCGGAAATTACTTGGGGAAACAAGGAAGGAACTCCTTAAGGAAATTCATCAGTCCGGATTTGAATTTCCAACAGGAACAGACGTATCTGTCGGAAAAATCTCCAGGGGAGAAAACTATTTACAACTCCCCTATCAGGTGCTTGATTTCCCCAAGTTATTTAAGCAGGATGATATTTTCGCATTGAGGACTATGTTCTGGTGGGGTCACTTTTTTAGTTGTACAATTCACCTTCAGGGCTATTCGCTAGACCATTTTCGCAAAGCAATTATCCAAAACTTTGAAATGTTACTTAAGAAGGATTTCTTTATTTGTATAAATGACACTCCCTGGCAATATCATTACAATCCGGATAATTATGTACCAGTTTCCAGAGAACATTATAAATTCATAAAACAATGTCCTTTTTTAAAAATAAGTAAAAAGATCACATTGGATCAATGGAAAACCCTTCCGAGTTTTAGCAATGACTTTTTTAAGCAAATGCTGGAAGTTTTATCTATCTGATTTGCGATGAACACTTTTGACAAAGACCGCCAATTTTATAAATTCTGTTTTTATGGGTTCCTCAAAAACCTGAGGTTTTTTGAGGCCTTCCTGTTGTTGTTTTTTATAGAAAGCGATCTTAATTTTTTTCAGATCGGTTGGTTATATGCAATAAGGGAAATATCGAGAAACCTCTTTGAAATTCCTGCCGGGTTTATTTCTGACGGCATAGGGAGAAAGAAGACCATGGTCACTTCCTTTTCGGTATATATTTTTGCTTTTCTGTTGTTTTACTTTTCCGGATCCTTCTGGTTATTTGTTCTGGCCATGATATCAATGGCTATCGGGGATGCTTTCAGGAGCGGAACTCATAAAGCTATGATTTTCGATTACCTGAAAAAAAAGGGTTGGGCAGATCAGAAAGTTACTTATTACGGGCATACGAGGTCCTGGTCCCAAATGGGGTCGGCCATTTCTGCTCTCCTGGCTGCTGCAGTAGTTTTTTTGGGGGATGGATATCGTGTTATTTTTCTTTTTTCTATTGTACCATATGTTCTTGACCTGATAAACCTGGCCACTTACCCTTCGTATTTGGATGGTACTATTGCAAAAGATCAGCATTCTAATGTTAGGATCAGCCTCAAAAAAATATGGCAGGAATTTACCTATACCTTTCGTAATACCATTGTTCTGCGTGCAATTGGCAATCAGTCTTTTTATACCGGCTTTTACAAAAGCCTGAAGGACTATATTCAGGCAATGCTACAGACCCTTGCCATTGCCTCTCCTTTACTCCTTGTATTACCAGATAAAAAAAGAACTTCCATTCTAATTGGCCTTTTTTACTTTGGAATGTTTTTTCTGAATGCGGTATCTTCAAGAAATTCCCAAAAATTCATGTTGCTTTTCTCGTCCCAGCGAACCGCTTTGAACATATCCTTTTTATTGGGTATCGGGTTGGCAACTTTGAGTAGTATTTTTTATTTGAAAGGTCACCTTGTTGCTGCAGTTCTGTGCTTTGCGTGCATTTATTTTGTAGAAAACCTTAGGAAACCCATCGGCATTGCTTTTGTCGCCGAGAACATACCATCCGGGATCATGGCTTCGGTATTATCCGTTGAATCCCAAGCCCATAGTATTACCGCAGCGATATTGGCCCCTTTTGTTGGATGGCTGGCGGATTCTTTTGGACTCGGCTACGCTCTGTTGGGAGCCTGTGTTTTGGCAATCCTTATTAGTCCCTTTATATTATTACCAACAAAAGAAAAAGATTGAAAACAGCCGAAACCACCTTCGCTCAAAATAATCTTCGCTTTTAAATGTAAATTTTGTAGAAATTTAGTATATTTGTTTGCACCATGACACAATTACCAACTGTAAGCTTGTAGCCTGCTTTTTTGGACATCCTTGACGGAACGGATTGTTATCCGGCGGAAAAACCCCCGGATTCACCCATAGATTTTTAAATAAAACCATCAATTATGTCAAGAGAAAAAGTAATCATACTCGGTGCTGCAGGCCGTGATTTTCACAATTTCAATACCTATTTCAGAGAAAATTATGCTTATGAGGTTGTAGCGTTCACTGCTGCCCAGATTCCAGATATTGACGACAGGAAATACCCAGCTGAATTGTCAGGAAGTTTATACCCTGAGGGCATTCCTATTATGCCAGAAGAAGAACTTACTGAACTCATCCAAAAATACGAAGTAGACACCTGTGTTTTTTCTTATAGTGATGTGAGCTATCAGAAAGTAATGACCATGAATGCCATCGTTAACTCCGCTGGCGCCAATTTCATGTTACTGGGAACGGAAGCCACGATGGTAAAAAGTACCAAACCGGTTATTTCCGTTTGTGCGGTGAGAACCGGGGTTGGAAAAAGTCAGACCTCCAGGAGAGTCATTGAATTACTTATGGAACACGGTCTGAAAGTGGTTGCCATACGTCACCCAATGCCATATGGAGATTTGGCAAAACAAAAAGTCCAAAGATTCGCCGAACTGGAAGATCTTAAAAAACATAAATGCACCATTGAGGAAATGGAAGAGTATGAACCTCATATTGTCAGAGGTAATGTGATTTATGCCGGTGTGGATTATGAAGCTATTTTAAGAGCTGCAGAAAAAGATCCTGACGGTTGTGATGTAATCGTTTGGGACGGTGGTAATAACGACTTTTCCTTCTACAAGAGTGATCAGTACATCACATTGATGGATCCTCTCCGCCCTGGTCATGAGTTGAATTATTACCCTGGTGGCATCAATGTAAGAATGTCTGACACCATCATTATCAATAAAATAGACACAGCACCACCAGAAGGTATTCAGATTGTTCGTGAGAACATTGAAAAACTCAATCCTAATGCCACTGTAATTGATGCTGCCTCTCCTGTCAAAATCGATGACCCTTCTATTATCAAAGGAAAGCGGGTACTGGTTGTGGAGGATGGCCCAACGCTGACCCACGGAGGTATGAAACTCGGTGCGGGAACTGTAGCTGCTAAAAAATATGGAGCAGGAGAATTGATTGATCCTCGCCCGTTCCTTACCGGGAAACTGGCTGAAACGTTTGAGATTTACCCCGAGATCGGGCAATTATTACCTGCGATGGGTTACAGTCCTCAGCAACTGGCTGATTTGGAAACCACCATTAACAATACTGATTGTGATGCGGTTATCGTTGGTACTCCAATTGATTTAAGTCGGGTGATCAACATTAAACATCCACATACCAGAGTATATTATGATTTACAAAGCATAGGTGAACCAACCTTGAAGACTGTCATTGACGAGTTTGTTCAAAATAAAGTCAAATCAATGACGGCAACCTTCTAATTCAAAAGAAGCATTCGAAAAATGGTTGAAAAGCAGTCCGGGGGAATGAACAAGAGTTCTTCCTCCGGGCTTTTTTTGTTTATCTACCATTAGCCAGACAAAAAAAACGCCCCGACCAAAAGCCGGGGCGTTTACTTTCAAAAATGAGTTTTATAAAGATTCAAACTTATTTACTCAATACGAACTGCTTAGTCAGTACAGCATCGTTTACATACATTGTCATGTAATATACTCCTGATGGGTAGCGACCGTCTGTAAGATCAACAGCAATTCTGGAAGTTTCAAGCACATCAATGCGCTGAGTCCATACTCTCTGTCCCATTGCATTCGTAACAGTCATGGCAACTGATTCTCCCATGAAGTCTTCAACAGCAATACTGATCTGTCCTGAAGATGGGTTCGGGAAAATAACGAGGTTATCTACCTTTTCAACATGACCATCTTCAATTGTATCCTCTTCATTTCCAACCTGAGCCTGGAAGCCACCGTTACAAACATCACAAACGGCTACAGCTGCAGATGCACAAATTCCATCCCATGATACATCACAACAGAAGGAATCTCCTGCACAAACGATTGCTTCACAGTCGTTATACTCACAACCTGGTGTTCCATTACCACCTGGAGCACAGCAACTTCCGTCATTGTCGTCTGGTCCACCGTTTCCACCGCCGCCACCACATGGTGTACGAAAAATCAGCAGCTTCACCGGCACAAATACCATCCCACTCTACATCACAACAGAATGGGTCAATGGCACATACGGTTGCTTCACAGTCATTATATTCACAACCAGGAGTTCCATTGGCAGAAAAACAATCTCCATCATTATCATCAGGCACACATTCTTCTCCATCTCCTCCTTCTGTACATGTTGGGTTCCATCCCCAGACAACATTATCGCCTGAGAATACACCATCCGTACTGATGAATAATCCATACATATAGGTAGTCATGAAAGAACCTGAATCATTGACATCCATTTCCTCAATAGAGTAGATATTGGCAGCTACAGTGGAACCCTGTCCAATCTGAACAGTACCTCCTACATACATTACAGCAAAAGGACCTTCGATATTCACTTCACACAGGGCCGCCATTTCGAGATCCTGCTTGATCCTTAGGTTCGTTTCCTGGTTGAAATTTAAGGTAGCTCCTTTACCAAGCGTCAGGCTTCTCATATTCATTTCGGCATTGCCAATATTCAACGTAGCATTTGCTTTCACAACAACATGGCCATAATCATCTCCGGTAAGTGTAACGGTACCATTGATAACTTCCATGCCGTTATTGTAATTCTCATTCAACAGGAATTCTGGTAATTCCAGGCCAAGTCCCATGTTCATGTAATTGGCTACTGAACTACTACCATCTATGTAAACACCAGGACCTACTAACCAGGTATTGATACTTGAATTATCCTGAACAGTGGATTCACCAACATCAATAACACCTACTCCACCTGACACTACTTCTGAAGAGTGCATTTCCAATTCAGAACCGGAAACGATGGTATAAGCAGAAAGGACACCCACTGGGTCAACGTTTACGGTAATTTCAGCCTCACCATAACATTCTTCACCAGCCATAACCATGACACTGTAAGTACCGTTTTCAGTTATGACGGCAGATTGGGAAGATCCAAGTCCGTCAGACCATTGGAAGGTAGGTGATTCCTGTAAATCATCTTGGTTCAATACTTTAGCGAATAAGCTTCCAACTCCCTGACAGAATGGAGGTAAATCACCTAATTCGATAACCACATCAGGTTCGACACAGTCATCGCATCCGTCATCCAAACCAAGGCAAGTTGCACATTCCTCTATAAAATCAGAAGTGGTATATCCAGCGCAAACACCATCCCATGCTACATCACAACAGAAAGAATCGAAAGCACAAACTGCCTCTTCACACTCAGTATCCCACTCAAATCCAGGATCCCCCGTGTATTCTGAACAATTTGGTCCTTCATAGCAGGTGATATCTCCGCCGCAGAAGGCTACAGAATAAACCCCTTCCGCACCACTAGAAGGATCAAAAATTATAACCTGACCAATAGGATCAGTTGAAGAAAATCCGATAAAACCACCGGAAGAACCAGCTCCAACAGAACTTGAGCCTATTAATCCTCCATTTTCATCATAAACCTCAACATTTACATTGAATCCTCCCAGTAATGTAACTACGTTCAACCCCACTGCAGTAGCAGCAGGAGAGAAATCAATAACCAAACCGTCCACAAAAAAGTTAGCTAATACAACATCTGCTGGATTACCAAATCCCTGACCAGGGTCAACAGCTACTAAACCATTTCCACCTGGCCCATTGTTACCTGTTGAATTAAACTCAATCCCAGGCAAGATTTCCCCTGGTGTAAAACATGCTCCGGTATTACCCTCGTTCAATGGTGAGTCAAACCCAGTAAGTCCACAACTACTTCCTGAAAAGTCCTGAACATTGCTACAACCTGTAGCGCTCATAAAGGCACCTTCATTGGTATACACCACCAAATCTTTTTCGTTATCGAAAGTAGGAGTGCCTTTGGTTGGTTTATACTTCGACTTCAGTTCTTCAAGCTTACCTGATTTCCACAGATCAGTTAAAGATTCATATTCCTCTGCCCATGGATTCACCTGAGCCGTCATAGAATACCCAAAAGCCAGTAAACCAAATACCAGCAGCAATCTCATGCTGGCAATGCGACAAATAAATTTAATTGATAATTTTCTTTTCATAACAAATAGAGTTGATTAAGATATTAAAACAAAAAATATAATTTAAATAATTATTTATACACCTGTAAAATCGACATTTACTTCTTGGTTCCCTGTAATCATTGAAACTCAAAAAGTATAAATACACAATACTCTACCCTTGTGTAAGTTCCTCATGCACAAAGCAATATCGGTAGTTTTGATTGGAAAGTATGCTGACCAGAAAAGTCAATAATTTTATTACCCGGAGGTTACGGGATAAATTGTATGTGAAATGTCAATTAAACGTTCTGGGGAAAACAAATTGGATTGATAACAAATATATAAATATTACAATTAAAACAAAGAAAGCAAAATGTTTTTTTTTGAAAAATTAAATTCTAATTCATCCAAAATAACCCCAACAGAAATAGTGCAATTTTCAAAAATACCTCTCAATTACTAATTTGATAAATCTGGGTTTTGGACAATACAAAGTATTTTTATAAGAGGAGCGCTAACCTCTCTTACGTGTTAGGTTTTGAGAAGTTTCAAAATATTTAAAAATTTTACAGCACCATTTACCCAAAAAATAATACACCCTTACCCCACAACATCAGTTTTTTTTTCTCCCATACAAAAAAATCCCGGGCCTGGCCAAAACCAAAACCCGGGATCAATTCTATTTATCTGCAGACAGCATTAAACCGCCATCAGAATAATCAACTCTATTGTATGTTTATTTCGTCAATACAATCTGCTTGGTAATGGCCTCACCATCAACAAACAATGTTAAGTTATACAAACCTGATGCGTAACGATCTCCACTCAAATCAACGGAAACCCTGGCTACTTCCAGTACATCAATGTGCTGGTTCCAAACTCTTTGTCCAATGGTGTTTGTAATCACTACGTCAACTTCAGAACCAATGAAATCATATACTGAAATATTCAAAATTCCTGAAGTAGGGTTGGGGAATACCGTAAGATCAGTAACCTTGTCAACATCATTTGTCGCTACCTCTGAAGTATTGATGTTTTCCTGGAAAGGAGCACCACACAGGTTTTGTGCAGCACTTGCACAAATACCATCCCAAGAAATATCACAACAGAATGGATCTGCGCTACAAATAATATCCTGACAAACAGCATCATTACAACCAGGAGTGCCGTTAGAAGTGAAACAGTCACCTGTTCCGGCAGGACAAATCGGACAAGATGAACCACCGCAATCAACGCCAATCTCATCTCCGTTTTGTACGCCGTCACCGCAAAGGTCTACACTCATACAATCGGAACAAGCTCCGTCAGCCAAGGCTGCGGCAGCGCTAGCACATACGCTATCCCATGATGTATCACAGCAGAAAGGATCAGCAGCACAAATGGCAGCTTCACAAGTAGGGTCGTCAGAGAAACCAGGAGTTCCGGTTGCTTCACCACAGTAAGCTCCCTGGTAACCACCGCCACCGTTTCCATTGTCAACTCCAAGATCACCGCATGTCAGATTCCACCCCCACTCAACGTTATCACCTGAATTTAATTCATCGGTTACAAACAAACCGTACATATAAGTAGTAAGGAATGATCCTGAATCATTGACATCCATTCCCTCCGGAGCAAAAATGTCAACAGCAACAGTAGATCCCTGACCTACAGAAACGTTATCCTGAACATAAACAACTACTCCCGGTCCTTCTACATTAATGCTACACATTTCTCCAATGCTCATTTTCTGTCTGATCATCAGAACACCTTCCTGGTTGAAGTTAACAGTACCTCCTTTACCAACGGTGAGGCTTCTCATGTACATTTCTCCATTTCCAATATTCAAAGTAGCACCGGCTTTTACAACCACGTGTCCGTAATTAGACCCGGACAGTGTTACCGTTCCATTGATAGTCTCATCATTGGTATCGATATTTGAGTTGGAAATGAAAGCAGGGAATGATAATGGAGAATCAGAATTGTCATAATCTGCTACGTTACTACTTGCATCAATAAATGCCTGTGCAGAAACGAGGAATGTTGTAATGTCAGAGTTATCCTGAATAGTTACCTCATCAGCATCCAATACACCAACTCCACCAGTCAGAACAACTGAGTTATCCATATCCATTTCATCATCTACTACAATAGTATGTGCAGATAATAACTGCGTAAGATCTTCATCAACAATGGTCATCCCAGAGGAAGTACAACCATTTGCATCAGTCACAACAACTGAATATGGTCCGTTAGCCGTAGCGATGATACTTGAAGCAGTTTCTCCAGTACTCCACTGGTAACTCAAAGGCTCGGCAAGATCAGCAATGTTAGCTACTTTAGCATTCAAAACTTTAACCCCCTGGCACCATTCTGGCAAATCACTCTGAGTGATAGTCACCTGAGGCAATGGGTTGATAGTTATCTTGAATTCACAAGTAGTTGTCAATCCTGCTTCATCCGTAAAGGTATACACTACATTGTGTACGCCTACATCGAAATATTCTCCTGGATTGTAGTTGCTTGAAACAGTAGGAATATCACAGTTATCCGTAGCTGTCGGAGGTGTCCAGCTTACAGTCTGAGCACCGCAGAGAGTGATATCCATTGGACAAGTACCTGCGTCTACGATCGGTGCCTCATCGGCTGTGTTACAGTATTCTACACAGACTCTGGCAAATATTCCAGCTGGAAATAATGCTGGATCTGAATATATGCCGATGTAGGTGAAAACATTACCTATATCAATATAATTGTAACCACCAGGGTTATAATCATTTGGATCAAGAACCATTTGAACATGATTCTTCTGGTAATACATGTCTTCTTCCTCACAATTGTAATTATAATTACTTACAAATGAATTTTGATAATTGTAATTAAGAGAAACTGTTCTATCTGGAGTATAATACATTGGATAGTAATACTCGTAATAATTATGATCATCATAGGTAATCACAAACTCTACAGATACGCTTGACGGAATATTATTACCTATGCTCATCCAGGAGAAGCCAAAGTTATTATAAGTATACCAACTTAACCCTGAGTAATAATCACACATGTAATACATATTATAAAAATCATCTATAGGAATATTATATACTGTGGCAGTCTCCATTTCCCCGTCACAGTTATTATCTTTCCCGTCACAGATCTCCGGAGCTCCAGGATATACATTTGGATCATTGTCATCACAGTCGTCCTGTGAACCTGTACAGGCATCTGGTCCTGTGAATCCGTCTCCATCAGCATCTGCGTCAAGCTCACCGACAAATACATCAAATTTACAGGAGGTAGTATACCCAAAGCTATTGGTGGCAGTAACCATTACTTCGGTGGTTCCGGTATTGAAATAGGAACCAGAAGGAACACTATAATCTAACATAACGTTAGGATCACAAAAGTCGGTAACTTGTACTGCATAATCCACCGTGGTACCAAAACAGCTATTTACCTCTATATTAGGACAGGTTAATTCTGTCGGATTAATGGTTTGAGGGTATAGCTCGCTACAGGATTCCGTAGTTACTACTGTTGTACCAGCTTCCACAGTGATTATTTCACTGCCATCGCAAGCCCCGGGAGGGAAATCCCAATACAGCCAGTCGTTATATGTATTGGCTTCATTTGGGCATGCCTCAATGATATTGATATCAGCTCCACAACCCGGAAGGTTAGCCACGGAAGTACTCCAGGCATAACCTGAAGCATAAATAGTTTGTGTTGTACTACTTCCATTAGCATAAGTAGTTGTTACAGACAGTGGTCCTGAATATTCAGAGCCGTGCCAATGTTCAATATACACCCTAAGGTTTCCATTGTCCAAAACACAATAACCTATCTGCACACCGTGTGCAAGTACCCCCTGTATACCAAAGAAAAGTCCGAAAACGAGTACCAGCGTACTCATGGCTTTTCTGGCCATTGGGGTTAAAAACTTCCCTCGGGAAGTTTTGTCAATTAAATGTTTATAAAAATTCTCCATGTCAAATAAGGATTAAGGTTTAGAAAATAAATTTTGTATAAATTGTCAGTTGGCGCTGGGCATAGCAGTGACTTCTGCCATACCTGCAGCCAAATAAATTTTAAAGCTTGTAAACCTCTCAGTTGAACAAAGCAATAATCAATACTGCCTTAACTAAATAATGTTTGTTTTGAATAAATCGGATTGGGAAAATCAAACCCCTCCCACAAGAATCCGCAAATTCAGTGGTTGTAAGTGAAAAAGAAACTCTCTTTCACGTAGGTTTAATTTTTATTTGACATTCGTGGTAGGTCCCGTTTTTATCGGGAAAATTGGAACAAGTTGAAGGGGGATGAAAATTTTCAACTTCTCCGGCAAATTTATGTACGGGCATTTTTTATATATGTTACATATTCCGACAAAAAAATATCATTTTTTTAAAATTTCCTTTTCAATGACATTTATCATATCAAAGGGTAATGTTTATCAATGTGGTTTTTGGCAGAATAATTTACATTGCTATAGGAAGGAAGACCCGCACAAGTTATGGGATGTCACATTTTGTAATTGGTCAATTGACAAATACAATTAATCCCTTTTCAGCCAAATAAAATAGGCTGTAATACTTGAAAAAGAGTCTGTTCCTCATTATATTAAAGCAAAAATTAATTGATATGAAAAAACTGACAGTAAAGGAAAAACTTCCCGGATTCATCGGATTACTTGCCCTCATATTCACCCTTGGTGCCTTTATGATATCGTGCGAATCCAAACCACCGGAAAATTCAAGAGCCACTCAGATTACAAAAGGTAAAGCTCACTTCGATCAATATTGTGCTTCATGTCATGCAGAAAACGGTGCAGGCCCTGCGGCTGATACTTTGGAAGTCAAACCTGCAGACCTTACTCAAATCGTTTCTCGTCGCAAATCAAAAGAATTCCCTGTGATGGAAATTGCCCGCTACATTGACGGTCGTCAGTTTGTTGCGGCTCACGGAACTCGTGAAATGCCAATATGGGGTGAGGTTTTCTCCCAGCAAGAGCAACTTGATGAAACGGAAATAAAAGGTAAACTTGGGGAATTGATAGCATACCTGATCAGTATCCAGGAATAAGATATTTGACTTTGGATTTGCTTCCCGTAATAACCAACTAAGACCAACAATTGACTGTTAGGCGATGCTCAGGCATCGCCTTTTTTGTTGTAGCACAGGATTTAACCTGCGTACCTGCACAGACTGAAGTCGGTGCTACGGTTATTCAAGATAATCAGAGGCCCCTGAGGTATATTTGACTCCCATAGACCCATCAGGCTTCCCGTAAATGAAGAAGGCTTCAATATCGGGAACCTCTGAGGCGAGGTTTAGAGCTTTTTCGAGCCCCATGACCATAAATGCCGTCGCAAATGCATCTGCAGTCATGCAATCCGGTGCAAATACTGTTGCGCTGAGCAAATCATTTTTCTCCGGAAATCCAGTTGAAGGATTCAGGGTGTGACCATATTTATAACCTTTGGTATTGTAGTAATTTCTATGGTTACCGGAAGTGGCAATAGCCGTATTGGAAAGCTTGACTACCGTGTGAATCTCATCGACGGCAGCATCTTCCTTAGGTACACTGATCCCAATCTTCCAGGCTCCTCCACGAGGACTGTCTCCGTTGGCTACTAGTTCTCCCCCAATATCTACGAGATAATCATTAATACCCTTAGACTTTAAAAATGCTCCAATAGCATCAACTCCTCCCCCTTTGGCACAAGCACTAAAATCAATAGCTACCGAAGCATTGGATTTTATGATCAGCAGATCATTGCCCTGCACCTGCATTTGTACCTTTTCAAAACCAACCAACTCCTTAAGAGAATCGACTTTAATTGAATCAATTTCCGTGACCGCTCTTTTCATGGAAGTACCAAATCCCCAATAATTGACAAGAGGCATGACGGTTGGATCAAAATTACCAGAGGTCCTTTCGTATACTTCCTTGGCCTTTTGGAAGTTTCTGAAAAAGTGTTGATTCTCCAACCCCGAAATCATTATAGAATCTTCAGCCTGATTGACCTTGGTTATGGTGGACTGTTTTTCATAGGTAGACACCTCTGCATTTACAGCAATCAATAAGGAATCTACAGCCTCCTGGAGATTTCGGTTTTGGAGGTCTTTGTAGGTTACATTATATGTTGTGCCCATGGTATTGCCCCAAAGCCGTTGATATTCTCCTTCCGAAGTAGAGGAATCGCTGCCCGATGATGAATTTTCAGCACATCCGGCAAGAAAAAGGATAATAACTAAATAAAATACATTTTTCATTTTGTAGTGACCTTAGTTGAAGCTATTCGTTTTCGAGTGCCTCTTTTGCATCCATTTCCATGATCTTATTCATCACCTCTTCCAGTTGCTCAGCCCCGATCTTTTTTGTCAGGATCTCTTTATTTTTATCCAGGACGAATATTTGCGGAGTAGTTTTAATATTATACAACTTCATTGATCTGAAATAAGGATCTGAAGTATGCATCCAATCCTGAATCTCGTTTTCATCAACATACTTCCAACATTCCGGCAATTCATCTTTTCCCTTGCTGCAAACCGCTACCAGCTTTACATTTTTGTCTTTGAACTTTTCATAAAATTCCTTTATCACCGGAGAGGACTTTTTACAATGGCCGCAATCAAACCTCCAAAAGTATAAAATGGTATATTCCGATTCAATCTCACTTAACCTCACCATTCCACCCTCTCGTTTCTGCAATAACAGATCTGGTGCTGTTTTTCCGATAAGGGTTGGCTTGATATCCTTCACATTTTGTAATATCTTTTCCAACTGTTCTTCATCTACCCATGGAGCTTTACCTGTTGCATAATATTTTTCAGCAATTTGTACATACACCGCATCCATACCTACGATCTTGGAAGTAGCATATTCATTTAAAAAGTGTATGACGTAGAACTTATAGGTTTCCTCTGCAGGTTCCATTGCATCCACTACCCTTTCAATAGCTTTAAAAATGGTATCGGGATGTTGAACCTGAAGTTTATTGACAAAATAATCTACACGTTGGAACAGAAAAGGTGTCCTCAGCATACATGGATTTTCCAGATCCAGATTGTCGAAATAATGCTTTTGCATATATCGCCATTGCTTCATCTGCACATCTTCCTGAGAACCATCGAATTCAGGCATATCCACCCTGAAAGTGGATTTAATTATCTGGGCCGTTAGGGTACCAGGATGCTTTTCAACAATATTCTTTTGATAGGCTTCAACCTTTTTATTGAGATCGTCCAGCTGCCCCTGAATTTTTTGTTTTTCTTTTTCTTCCGTAGCTTCTTCCATTGCCTTATTCAAATCATTGGCTTCAGGAGTACGTGCATTGAGATAATTCAAATAACCGAAAAATAGTTTATTATCTTCCGAGCCTTTGATTTTGGCTTTCCCCACCAGGTCTTCAACATCCGTTACCAAAGTTATATTTTGTTCCTGATCATTGACGATCAACTGGAAGTAATTATTATCTGGTTTCAGTACGACGAGGTATACTCCACAATCCATTGGTTCGTCTCCCTGAAAATGGAAAAATCCATTACCATCTACCTCAACGGTGTCCCTGATATATTGTTTATCGCCCAAATGATATGCCAGCAACAACTCCTTTTCCTCATATCCGTTAATTTTGATTTCGATATGGTAACCACCTGATGCAAAAATATTTGAAACGAAAACTGCAAAAACAGCAAATAAAAGTATCCTCTTGAGCATTTTTATATGTTTAATTCAATAAAAGTTTTGTAAATATCTGAATTCTCAATTCAAATTCATTTTATTATAAAGCCATTTACCTTATATTAACATTAAGTGATTTATACGTGTTGTTTGTCACTTGTTAAAGATTGTTAATCCTGTTGATTTTCTTCACATATCGACGGTGCTTCAACAAATACCGGAACAAATCTGCAGTTTTCAACCGAGGAATGCCCATTTGCCGGTTTTTCCTTGATAGTTTGAGAATAATTCTCCAGTGTTTAGTGATTGTCCCGACAGCTTCGAAATAAGACATCTTTGTCGGATCATAAATATGGGTTGGCTCAGCCCCTATTCCGTTTATTTCGATCACCTTTATGTTCTTACCTCTTTTCATATCCTCATAACTGGTACATTTCAGGTCGAACCGGCCATAATCTATTCCCTCAAGCTGGTCTACTATCTTCTGAAAGGCTGCCTCCATTTCCCGATCTATCAAATGATTGCCATTAATAAAGGTAGTCCCTTTGGAATGATTGCCAATAGACCCCAAAGGCACCTCAATTCCGGCAGACGGAACCTGTTGTAAGACCTCCGCATAATTTTCTTTCAACCGCTCCAGCTGTAACAATGCCCTATCACTTTTTTTTACCAGTTCAAGAACAGTGGATTTCCCATCACCTTTAACCTTGAGAAAATCCTTCAAAGTAACTGAGGTAATTCTTCCATATTCCTCATCAGGAAAACGATAATATAAGACCCCTCCCTCCTTCGGAAGATCAATAAATTCCTGGAGCAAAAAGTCTAACGGGTATTTTTCAAGGTAGGCTCGGAGTTCTGATTCATTCCTCACTTTTTTCACTAACATCCCCCGATAACCAATATCCGGTTTGGCGATCAATGGGTAATCGAGTCCTTCATCCTCCATAGCAGCCTTAATTTCCCTAAATTCCTGGCCGGGTTTTACCAATACGGTTTTAGGCCTCAATTCGGGAGGAAACATCATGATGGTCTCATATTTTGATTCCATGCCCATACCGCCGGTAAAAAGCCCCGGATTTACAGTAGTCATATAACCAATATGCCTTTCCCTCAGGACACACCACAAGAAGTAGAAAAAATTCGGAAAATAAAATGCAAAAATTGGCCAGTACTCCCACTGAGTCAGTCGCGTAATACGATTCTTCCAGGCTATTTTATTTAACCAACTCACGATTTAACTCCAGTTTTGTTTGCTGCTCATCCTCATTGAGCAGATCGTAATAAACCATTCCAATAACGGCATCTTTTTTTTCCACTCTCGTTATGCCAATCGTTTGAACCTTTCCGTCCCTGTTCATAACAACATCATTTCGAATATCTCCGTCACCTGCGGTCCGGTGAAAATCCAGGATTTTTCCAGCGTATTCACCATTTACAGAGCTTTTCCATTCTTCAAACCAGCTCAAACGTTTTTGCTGGGCAGTATCATCGTATAATGTCCAAGACGCCCAAAGGTGAAAATCCGCTGCATCGAGTGACTTGACATGAGTAATTTCTTCATCCCAACGCAATTCCCAAAGGTTCCCGTATTCGACAATAACCAGCGTAAAGGGTTCCATCCCCTCAAAATCATATTGATCGAAAAAGGCATTTGCATCAGGATATTTGAAAAAATCAAGGACCATTATGCCCCGGCTGCGTTTGTAAGGAGGTTGGTGGCTATGTTTTTTATAAGAACCATTCAGCAGACAAACCACCCGATCAGAAGAGGCCATTGCTATCCAGGTCCCGCCGGCGCCTTTATCCCTGGGAAAGGTAATTTTCACATCTTCTGTTTCCAGCATTCCAAATTCATCAGCAGAACGCCCCGGAGCTTCATCACGATTGGAGGTAAGTACGAAATTCTTTCCTTTGCCCGGGATATAAGTAACTGTACACATGTGGGTTTATGAATTAATATATTTTTTATAAAAATTTAAATTTCGGTTTACGTGTTATACAATTTTTTAAACATCTGATAATTTAAATCACATTTTACGCCCCTAATCAGTGAAAGCTCATTTTTGTAGGTGAACATGCAAAACGGAACTCGTAACTCGTAACAAAAACGGTGTTTACTCAAGAAAAACAGCAATATCTTCCAAAGGTTTTCTCGTCAGATCGGGTACCATAGGGTGTTCGATCGGATAACCTACCGGAATCAACAGGAATGGCCGCTCATTTTCGGGCCTTTCCAGAATCTTTTGTAAAAAACGCATCGGACTAGGTGTATGGGTCAGCGCAACCAATCCTGCATTATGGATAGCCGTTAACAAAAATCCTGTAGCCAGGCCAACCGACTCATTGACGTAATAGTTCTTTTGTTTCTCCCCTTCTACTTCATCGTAAGCTTTTTTGAAAACCACTATCAGCCAGGGGGCAATTTCCAAAAACTCCTTGATCTCATTGGTTTCAAACACCTTAAGGTCTTCCAGCCACTCATCTGACATACGCCCATGATAATTTTCATATTCTTCCTGTTCTGCTGCCTTCCGTATTTGCTTTTTAATTTCGGGATTGCTGACTGCACAAAACACCCATGGTTGTTTATGGGCTCCTGACGGGGCTGTCGAGGCGGTTTTTATGATATTTTCAATAATACGCCTGTCTACGGGTTTATCGGAAAATTGCCTCACGGTTCTCCGGCGGTCCATGAATTGAAAGTAATTTCCACTTACTTCCAGTGCTTGCTCCTCTGACCGGCGAACAGCATCATAGGGTATAAAATTCGATGTTTGCATTTCCAAAAATTTATTTGATTCAGGACTTTGCTAATTGGCTTATGGAGTTGATAAAGCAACGGGAAGGATCTTTCCATTGAAAAAATGATGTCCCTGCTGGCAAAAATAAGCCACAAAGGTAGCCATTTCTTCACTACTTAACGGAGCTTCATAACCAGGAAATGCCTCTCCCAACATTTCAGTTTGTACGGCCCCCAGAGCCAAACAGTTCACAGCAATTTTTTTATCCTTAAATTCTTCCGCAAGGCACTCTGTCAGGTTGGCGATGGCTGCTTTACTGGAACTATAAGCAGCCAGGCCGGGAAATTTGGAAGCTCCCTGAAAACCACCCATGCTGCTAATGTTAAGAACATGAGGACGTTCTCCTTTTTGAAGTAAAGGTACACAATGGCTGATCAACGCTGCAGGTCCGAATACGTTTACCCCATAAACAGACTGCCAATCTTCTGAAGAAAGCTTCTCAAATGGTTTATTCACCAGCAAACCAGCATTATTGATGATCCTGTCTACCTTCTCCCAGCCTTCGAGTTTTTCCAACAATTCGGGCCAGTTCGGATTTAAAAGATCAAACCCAAGATAGTCCACATTGTCATGGGCAGCACTTTTTACAATTTGATCAAGAAGATCTGTATTCCTCGACAATAACAATAATTGGTTAGCACTATTTTCAGAAAGCAATTTGGCAGTTGCATAACCGATTCCCCTGCTTGCTCCCGTGATGATTATATTCATTTTCCGGATTTTGCGGAAAAATAGTAAATCCCACGGGAATGGTGCAATGATGGAATGATTTTATATCGAAGCATATAATAGTAAAAGAGCCAGAGGACAAAAGGTTTAATTTACTTTCTTTAGTCATAATGCATTTTCTCCAATATCCCTCCGTCGTTATGTCCTTTCGTCCTTAATCAAGCCAATTTGATCTAAATACTTAAATAACCGGAGTAACAAATCCATAAAAAATATAATTTTCCCTAGCTTTGTCGACGTTTTACTTTTGGTCAACAAAAAACTATGATTATTTCAAAGTTACTATATCATGTGGGTCGGTATTTTATGATGCTGGGGACTGCTTTTTCCCGACCGGAAAAGGCTAACATGTACTATAAGGAAACCATCCGTCAGATGCATGATATCGGTATCGGCTCCCTCATCATTGTTGGGCTGATCTCCATTTTCATTGGTGCGGTGACGGCGGTACAGTTTGCCTATCAGCTGGATGGAACACTAGTTCCTAAATACTACATTGGTTATGTGGTTCGTGATATCACCATCATCGAATTGGCTCCAACCATTACTTGTTTGGTTTTAGCCGGAAAAGTGGGATCCAATATTGCTGCTGAAATCGGTGGTATGCGACAAAAAGAACATATTGATGCCATGGAAATCATGGGAGTTAATACTGCTGCCTACCTCGTAATGCCTAAGATTGTGGCTGCGGTGATTATCATCCCTGTTTTGGTAGCGCTTGCCGCCTTTATAGGCATTATTGGTGGTTATATGGCCTCTGTATTCACAGGAATGTTATCTGATGCAGAGTATATTCAGGGGCTAAGGTCATTCTTTGTTGAAAAGAACATCACCCTGTTGTTTGTTAAAGCCACGGTATTTGCGTTTCTGTTGACGAGTGTTTCTGCATATATGGGATTCTTTGTAAAGGGAGGTAGCATTGAGTTGGGTAAAGCAAGTACCAATGCTGTTGTTATGAGTGATATCCTCATTTTGTTAGCAGATTATATCATCGCGGTAATGTTCACCTAGTGATCATCCAATAATCGAATAGACAATTCATGATACGAACAGAAGATATATTTAAATCCTTCGATGATAATGAAGTTTTGAAAGGTATCACTACTGAATTCCTGCCCGGGAAAACCAATCTTATCATTGGTCGAAGCGGTGCGGGAAAAACAGTCTTACTTAAACTGTTGGTTGGCTTGATCAACCCTACGGCCGGAAAGGTCTGGTATGACGATATTGACTTCTACAGCCTCAAGCCCAAAGAGGTTCGAAACATTCGTATGCAAGTGGGTATGTTATTCCAGGGGTCTGCCCTTTTTGACTCTATGACCGTTGAACAAAATGTGCGGTTCCCTCTGGATATGTTTACCAACATGACTGCCAAGGAAAAACTCGATCGAATAAACTATTGCCTCGATCGGGTGAGTTTGGAAGGTGTTAATAATAAATATCCTTCCGAAACCAGTGGAGGGATGCAGAAAAGGATCGGTATCGCCAGAGCCATTGTGTTGGAGCCCAAATACCTGTTCTGTGATGAACCTAACTCGGGGCTCGATCCCAAAACAGCCTTGTTGATCGATGAATTGATCCGCGACATTACCATCGAAAACAATATCACTACCGTCATCAATACGCACGACATGAACTCTGTAATGGAGATCGGAGATAATGTTATACTTTTATTCCAGGGTAAACTGGCCTGGCGGGGCAGTCGGGAGGAAGTACTCGAAAGCGAAAACGAGATCTTACAGGACTTCATGTTCGCCTCCCCTTTCCTCCAGAAACTTAGAGATGCGGCGATGGAAGAAGGCGTTTCGCTGAAGAGCAGCAAATAAGTGATGAGGAAAGAGTGCATAGTGCATGGTGCAGAATGTATAGTGTAGAACTGAAAGCTACTAAATTGAGTTGACCGTTTTCATTTTAAACACTACACTTTGCACCATGCACTTTCCACTAAAAAATAACTACTAATTTTATCCTTTTAAATTTTACATTTTACACATTACCGCTTATCTTTGCGGAGCTTTTGAAAAAAGCCACTAAAAACGGACACCATCAACTGTTAAAATCCTATGAAAGCCCAGGTGGTGGAATTGGTAGACACGCTAGCTTGAGGGGCTAGTGCTCGCAAGGGCGTGCAGGTTCGAATCCTGTTCTGGGCACAAGTTGAAAAACGATTTGGTCGATTGATCAAATCGTTTTTTTTATGTCCATATGCGACATCATTCAGTTTAAATACTTTCGGAATAAATCAAGTTTAATATCTATGAAATGAAATAAATCCTAAAACAGCATGGTTTTGGGTCGTTTCTCTCAAAACCCTAATGGGCATTTTGTTGTATATTGAGAAAAACATACTGAAAAAATGAGCTCAATGAATAAGTTTAAGACCTTTCTATTTTTTTTGTTCCTTACCTTTTTTTCTATCCACACATTCGCTCAAAACCCCTATTTCCCCAAAACGCTCAACATGCGCGAACGCGCAGAAGTCATCGATGCTTGGTTAGAAGAGCGAGTAGAAACCGTATTACCGGAAATAATGAGGCGGTCAGGTATTGATATGTGGATCGTCATCGCCAGAGAATACAATGAAGACCCGGTCATCAAAACACTGCTCCCCGCCACCTGGCAATCCGCCCGTCGAACAACCATCCTTATCGCTTATGATCCCGGGGAAGATAAACCTCTGGAGACCTTTGGCATGTCCAGGTACAATACAGGAAAAGTGTTTGAAACAAAATGGAATAAGGAGGAGCAGCCAGACCAGTGGAAAGCATTGGCGGATATGATCATTGAGAAAGACCCGAAGAAAATTGGCATTAACAAATCAGAAAATTTTGGCCTTGCGGATGGTATCTCCGCTACCCACTTTGAACAACTGATGAAGGTGCTGCCCGAAAAATATCAATCCAGACTGGTGAATGCAGAAAATGTGGCTATTGGCTGGCTGGAGACCAGAACAGAATCAGAAATGATGGTATATCAGAATCTGGTAAGAATGGCTCACCAAATAATCGCAGAAGGATTATCAGAAAAGGTAATCCAAACTGGCATTACCACCACCAATGATGTGGTCTGGTGGTACAGAGACCGGATCCGTGAACTTGGTTTCACTGCATGGTTCCATCCTACTGTATCCATACAAAGGGCTGATCCTGAGAGCTCTGATCATTTACGGTCGTTTTCTGAACGCCCGGATCAACAAACCATCATGCCTGGAGATCTACTGCATGTCGATTTTGGCATCACATATTTGAGGTTGAATACTGATACCCAGCAACATGCCTATGTATTAAGACCTGGTGAAAAAAATGTACCTGATTATTTGATCAAAGCTTTTCAAAAAGGCAATAGGGTTCAGGATATTTTGACTTCCCATTTCAAAACTGGTGCTACTGGAAACGAAATATTAAAAGCGACCCTTGATCAATGTAAAACAGAAGGTCTCAAAGGAGTCATTTACACCCATCCCATCGGTTTCCACGGCCACGGGGCTGGCCCAACCATTGGTTTATGGGATCAGCAAGGGGGTGTTCGAGGTAAAGGAGATTATCCACTTTTCGATAACACTGCCTATTCAATAGAATTAAATGCTGGAGTTTACATCGAGGAATGGAAAAAGGAAGTTCGAATCATGTTGGAAGAAAATGCTTTCTTTGATGGCAAAGATGTACGGTACATCGACGGGAGACAGAAAGAAATCATGACCATTCCAAGGCCTTTGTATCCAAATGATTAGCAGGAAAATTAATCATTTGGTGAACATGAAAAACTTGAAGCAAAATAATTAACATATTAAACAATTTTATTCTAAAAAACACCTTTTTGTTTTACATTTATTTGATTACTGTTGTTTAAGTTCAATTTTTATTCTAGATTTACTCTGACAATGAAATTAAAAAAATACTAAAACCCTAAGGGATGCTCAAAACTCTCCGATACTTTGATGCATTTCAAAGACTCTATTTATGACAATAACAATTATTTAGAGTTTAAAATATCAACACACCAATGACAAAACCAGCAATTGCACTCCTGGCATTCTCAGCCATGATATTTTTTTCTTGTTCAGACTTTTTCAAAGACGATTTCAAACTAATGCCACCTTCCTCAAAAAAGTTTAATATCACTTTTCCCAGTTTGGTGTCTTTTGAAATTACTCAAACCGTAACTCCGGACCAACAAGGGCTAACCAATGAAATTTCTAATACCTTTACCATTACAAATGAGTTGAATCAACCTATTTCTCACCTTAAGTTTGGTATTAATATTTTTGATTCAACAGATAGGTTTCAAAATAACCTCATTGTCTCCTACATTGATTCATTACAGCAATCCCTGGATGGGTTCGGGAAATCATCCGAGAAACCTTTCAATACCAGTTTTGGAGCTAATCTAACTGAGGACATGATAGAAGTTATCATCCTTGAACAGGACGTATCAGATTCCCATCCTTCCAATGGTATTTATGTTGGAGAAGCATTTTTTTACCAACAGCCTGATAGTATTCCAAAAAATATTCCTTACCTCCAAGGTATCATTGATTATAAAGGTGACCTTACTCTAAGAGCCAGTGGAAGTGAAATTGAAGACTATAATATCAGTGGTCGTCTTTCATTATCAGGGCAATTTGTTGGCCAACATACCTCCTCTGTGGGGGACGGCGTTGATAACCTTAGGAATAAAGTTAACACCAATATAGTGCTTCAAGGAGACACTTTGGAAATGAATCTGGTTCCAACATCAAGTAGCAGCTCTGATATCGATTCAATTATAGTGGTTCTACACCAAAATTAGGTCTATTAAAAAAAATAGATTCAACTGGATATTTCTAAATAAGATGACTTAATCACTTTTTCGAAAGGCCCTCACCTTTTTGAGAAGTCGGTTAATTCAAAAACATCACAATAATGAAAGGAACGAGTATACCTAACCATGAATGGTCTTTTTTTTCTTCAAAAAAAGATAGCGATGGGAAACAATTTGATATAAATCAGGAAATAAAAAAAATTAAGGGTACTAATGAAGCTATAAAATTCTTCAAATGCACGATTAACAAAAAATATAAACAACAGCACCCAGATAAAATAAAGGACTTTTTGCTACCCCCCAATAACCCACCAAGTAAAATGCAAATTGTTCTTCATTTTACGGCAGGTTATATAAAAGGTGATGTTGCAATCTTGACCAGGGGAGTTGGAAGAAATAAAGATGGAGAACCAATAGAACCTTGGCGCGTATCAGTACCTTTTATCATTGCACGCAATGGAAAAATCGTAAAATTGTGGGACGAAAAAAAGCATTGGGCAAATCATCTTGGCCCAGGTGCTGTTGGTGGTAATGAAACGATGAGTAAAAAAACGATCAGTATCGAGCTCTCAAACGTCGGGCCGCTGGAACTCAAAGGAGAAGATTTACATACCATCTACAGTACCGAAAAGAAACCTGATATTTATTGTAAAAAGGAAGAAACAAATCTTTACACGACACTTGATAAGTCATTTAGAGGAAAAAAATATTTTGCCAGTTTTACAAATGCTCAATACAAAAGTTTAATTACCCTTTTAAAGTATTTAACCGCCAAGCATGATATACCCAAAAAGTTCCTAAGTGATAAAAAACGGGACAAAACTTTAACAAAAAAAGAATTGAATGACTTTCGTGGTATTGTTTCACATGTTAATTACAGAGGGAAAAACAAATGGAATAAATGGGAAAAATGGGACATAGGCCCTGCATTTGATTGGGACAGAGTGATTAAGGGGCTAACAAAAAAACCAATTAACTCACGAGGAGGCAAGTCAACTCAGGATAAGAAAAAACGAACCGATGAAAGGAATTTCTCTAAGTCTCAGAAAGACGACAGAACGTATTCTAAACCTTCAAAAGATGACAACAGAACGTTCTCCAAACCTCACAAAGATGACAGAAAATTGTCGTAACCTGATAGTAGAACCAAGGTTTTGAAAACAAAAAAAGTACCGACTCAGCAAGAATAGACCTTTGACATCTCATCATCCGCTTATACATTTTAACCCTTTTAAATCCTACTAAAACGCAAAATCAATGACACCTTTAAACAAAACCCTCATCTTCTTTTTATTCTTAATATTTTCTACTAATGTGGTTGCCCAGAAAAACACAATAGATACAAAATCTTTCAATTTACTGGGGATTTCCGATTACTTCATAAGCGCAGAAACAAATGGTAACGCTTACGTATTTACCATTTATTCAATTAAGGATGGCCCCAAAGATTCAAAAAATGTAACCTTCACCTTAAGGCCAATGACAAAGGAATCCTTTATTCAAAACTTCTTTAGGTATTATGACAAATTCTATGATAAAATAAAACCTGAGGAAAACGGAATCCAGGTACCAAGTCCAAAAGGCCTCAATTATCTGGCTGCTATGTCAGATGAAAAAAAGTCAGAAGACTATAGAAAACTTGAGGAAGAAGCAACCAAGCTTTTCTACATGTTTGTTGCCGAAAGTATCGTGTATGATGACCGTGGAAACGAACCGATTGCGGGTACCATATGCTATGTGGATAGCTTGTTAATACTTAGAAGCGATGTCAATTACAAATCTCAGCACCGAATTATCAAACGTTTATGGAAAGTATATAAGCAGGATAGGAAGTTAGTAAAAGAATCACTTAAGGCTGGAAAATTAGACGAACACCTTGATTCAGAGGCAGAAATATCAGATACAAAATTGAATGAAAAGACAAAAGGTACCGGTCAGGAAAGCCTATCTGGAGAATTTCAATTTTCTCAATTAACTGCTCGTATGAACCGAAGAAAATTCTTTAAATCAAAAGAGAAAGCGTTTTTAACTAAACGAGCCGACGACCAACAGAGCAAATATGAAATAGTCGTTGAAGATTTGAATAAAAACACAACAAACTTGAAAATAAGTCGTGATTCCTTAAAGGCCTATAAGGATGACCTGGCAAAATTAGATTCAATCAAACATCTTGAATCTAGGAGAAAAAACGCTACCAAAGAAATATTAGAAGCTTATAAAAACGACAGGCAGATATTTAAAGCAAAAGGAAAAGCCGAGAAGATTTATAATTTATATAATGATATTAATTTTGGTGCAGGCCCCGTAAAAGAAGCACCCAATATCTTAATGTCAAGATTATTGGATTATGATGAATCATTATTGTCGCTCAATTGCCAGGAAAATGAAGGGGAAGAATGGCATATAAAAGTAAATAATCAACGGGACGCATTAAAAACATTTTTCACCCAAAGCCTGGAAAAAGAAAAGAAAGCATTAGCAATAACTTCAGATTCAGCAAATATTCAAAAGAACATCTATCTTTTTGAAAGCATTCTGAAAATTTTTGAAAGTATTCCTGCTTTATCTCAACATAAGGTTTGTGAAAATGTCAACATTTTAATTAATCTGAACAAACAGCAGGAGAAGTTTACCAGCCAAATTAATAATCCAACAACCAAAACCCAGGTCAAATCCCTCTTATATCCACACCTTGACACTTTAACATTAGGTGATACCCAAATTTCCATCTTAACCTATAGTGAAAATAAATCTGATATTATTACTAAAAAATTAGATACGCTCACTCAACAATTAAATCAAAGAGTAAAAATATTTCATGAAAAAATTGATACCCTGGAAAAAGAAAAAAACGTAAACATTCGCCGATTAGCTCAACAGGAAGATCAACTTATTTTCAAGAGTTTTAAGGTAGACAGTATCGTCATTGAAATCAACGAAGGATTCATCGAGAACATCCAAATGGTAGGAAAAGTAGATGAATATTCTGATAAATATGGTCACATTATAATTGATTCTGAAGGAAAAGCCATTCCTATTCCACGTACCTTAAAGTTTGAGAATTCTTCGCCTATTGGTTTTTCGCGTAAACTGGATTTTGATGCCATCAAAGGAAAAAGTCTTTATACCCGGGGTGGTGAAAGGATCCAATACGAAACTTACCTGGAAGATGTATTAACGCTTTATATCCAAGAACATGAAGTAGGCAGAAGAGATTATAGCCCAGCCAACCAAAAAGTGGTTCTTAAAAACGATGACCCCATTCCAGGAGAATTGTGTAAAGGACTTAAAAAAGAGGCTACTTATAAATTGTTTGAAGCAAAAGTATTCAGTGATTTTGTTGGCCTGGATGAAACTGTACCTAATGGACTTATCCAAACGGAAATCAGTAAGCGAATAAATCTGCTCACCAACAGAAAACCTTTCCAGTTTATCAGCTTCGGCGGACTACATAATGAATGGAATGTCGGTGGAATTTCCTATTTCGAACCATCACTTACCCTCTCCAAAATCGAGAACAATAACAAAATGTTGCCCTTGCAGAGCGAAGATCGATTCGTCAGCAATCAATACACCCCGATCAAATATACTTCGACTTTAAAGTTAAAGCAATTTGAAAATTTTAGTGTCGGTGCTGACGCCAATTTAATATTACTGGACATTCCAAATATAAAATCCACCTTTTTCCTGAATTTTGGATTTAGATATGGGCGAACAGGCATACAAGACTCTATCCGTACAGCTATCAATGGTTTGGTTCAGGTAGATCCTAATGCGGTATTGGAATACGGAGTAAACACCTTTGATCTATCCCGACAAATTATGTGGAATATTTATGCTGATGAACGCTATGGATTTTCATTAAGCTGGGAGCATCATTGGTTTTATTTGAGAGACAATCGATTTGAACAAGTAGCCAACAACACCTTTTTTGACAATCAGGTTACCACTGATGAAAAGAAAGATCGTCAATTTAACAAATTTCGTTTCTTGATGACATTGGAACAATCCTCAAACAACAATGGAAGACTCTTCTTCCGATATACTTATCATTGGCAACAAGGATTTTGGAGAACCGGTTTCCACCAGGCACAGGTGGGATATTCCTTCTTCCTTTTGGGTAGACCTAAAAACGACTAAATACCTGATAGGTTTTCAAAATATCTCCTGGCTAATCAACTGCTATAAATATTGAAGTCTTTAAGGTTTTCTAAATTATGAACAAAAAATCCAGTTGAAAATACTGGATTTTTTGTTTTAAGATCATCCGCTATTGTAATAAAACCCTCCCTTTGCTACAACTTTTTTCCATACTTCCCATTATAATAAACAAGCCTTTTCCACAAGCCAATAGTCAAAACCACGTAGCTACCTGATTTTTACCCTCAGGCAGCCTATCTTTGTAGAAGCTGTTTTAAAATGGCTTCTTTAAAAGCAATCGACCATGGAAGAAAAATTCATCCAATCTCTATATCGGGAACACAAGGAGTGTCAGCATCGTGTACCGCCTGAATTGGTCTATAAATGGATAGACGATATACTTGAGTTTCTGTTTCCCCAACTCAGCAATAAACATTTCGACAATTACCGGGCCTTTGAATTGCATTACACCAAGTTGAAGCTGGGGCTTTTCAATTTATTGAACCGCCTGCCGGAACCTTGCAAAATGACCACACAGGAGGTGGAGATCCGTTTTTTTGATTACTTGCCGGAGATTAAAAACATGCTGCTGGAAGATGCTCAATCCATCCTGGCCGGTGACCCTGCATCTGTCAATCTCTCTGAGGTCATTCAAACTTATCCGGGATTTTACGCCATCGCCATTCACAGGTTTGCACATGCTTTTTTAAAACTGGAAATCCCGGCCCTGCCCCGCATTCTGACGGAATACGCCCATAGAAAAACCGGTATCGACATTCATCCCGGTGCACAGATCGGCAGACGATTCTGTATGGACCACGGCACAGGAATCGTGATTGGAGAAACGGTTGAAATTGGAGAGGATGTGAAGATCTATCAAGGTGTAACACTGGGTGCATTGAGTGTGCAGAAGGAATTTGCCAAGACCAAACGTCACCCAACCATTGAAAATGGGGTTGTGATCTATGCTGGTGCCACCATTCTCGGAGGTGATACAGTCATTGGAGAAAACAGCGTTATCGGTGGTAATGTGTGGATCACCAAAAGTGTACCGCCCAACTCCAGGGTTTATTACCAAAGGGAAAAAACCACTCAGCAACATTAAAATATGAACAGGAAAAAATTTTTAAAAACACTAGCGGCCCTGCCAATAATCGGAGCATCCATGAAATTAAAAGATCTTAACAAACTGACGGACCCCTTACCCAATACCGACAAAATGCCCGTTTTGTTTCTTGGGCACGGTAGTCCAATGAACGCCATTGAAGAAAACGAATTTGTCCAGGGATTCCGAAAAGTCGGCACTGAAATTACCAAACCTAAAGCTATCCTTTGCATCTCTGCACACTGGGAAACAAAAGGAACCTTTGTCACAGCCATGGAAAACCCCAGAACGATTCATGATTTTGGCGGTTTCCCCCAGGCATTATACGAACAACAATACCCTGCCCCCGGAAGTCCGGAACTTGCTAAAGAAACTCAAAAGCTCATCACCAAAGCTCAAGTAGAGCTGGATGACCACCAATGGGGACTCGATCACGGCGCCTGGACAGTCCTCAAATACCTCTACCCTGACGCAGACGTTCCGGTCATCCAAATGAGCCTTGATTATTCTAAACCGCCTCAATACCATTATGAACTGGCACGAGAGCTAAAATCACTGAGAAACAAAGGCGTACTTATAGTTGGGAGTGGTAATATGGTTCACAATCTCCGAATGGTTGCCTGGGATAAACTGAACGAACCCGATTACGGATTCGATTGGGCTCTGGAAGCCAGAGAAAAAATGAATGAGTATATTGTCAATGGAAATCATCAACCGCTCATCAATTATCATTCACAAGGAAGAGCCTTTAAGTTGTCAATTCCCACCCCGGAGCATTATTTACCCATGCTGTATTCCTTGGCTCTTCAGGAAGACAAGGAAGATATCTCCCTTTTTAACGATAAAGCTCTTGGGGGATCATTGACGATGACGTCTTTGAAGATTGGGTAGATCTTGTATTACAAAAAAACCTTGGACCCCTTGAACAATTTGAACTCTTTGAACGCCTGAAACTTGGAACACAAATGAAACAGAACCGCAGAACAGTAGAACCTGCCTTACTGCGACAGCAGGCAAGGTATCCAATCTAGAATTTAGAAGTTAAAAAAAGAAAATCCTATGGCAAATGTCTTAGACCTTATCGGCAACACACCACTTGTAGAAATCAAAAATGTAGTATCCAAACCCGGAGTAAAAATCTATGCAAAACTCGAAGGTCAGAACCCAGGAGGCAGTGTAAAGGATCGTGCGGCCTACGGAATGATCAAAGGAGCTCTGGACCGGGGAGAAATATCCACTGAAACCCACCTGGTAGAGGCGACCAGTGGAAATACCGGAATTGCTCTTTCCATGATTGCCAGATTGTTTGGTATTCCTATCACTCTGATCATGCCTGAAAATGCCACAAAGGAACGCGTTCAGACCATGAGAGCATACGGAGCCGAAGTATTACTGACTCCACAGGAAAAAACCATCGAATATTCCAGGCAACTTGCCGAAGAAATGGCTTCCAAAGACGGATGGCATATGCTCAACCAGTTTGGCAATGATGATAACTGGGGCATGCACTACCGTTCTACAGGTCCTGAGATATGGCGGGACACAAAAGGAAAAATCACCCACTTTGTCTCCTCCATGGGCACCACCGGAACCATCATGGGTACTTCAAGATACCTGAAGGAACAAAATCCCGAAGTTGAGATCGTAGGCGTTCAACCTACTTCAGAAGGCGGCATTCCCGGCATCAGGCGATGGAGTCCTGAATTTCTGCCAAAGATCTTTGACCCCAAAAGGGTTGATCGCACCATTGATGTTTCACGTGACGAAGCGATTGACACTATGAGAGCACTAGCCAGCGAAGAAGGCATTTTCGCTGGAATGAGTAGCGGAGGTGCTGTCACCGCTGTCCGGAAACTGGTTGACACCATTGATTCAGGAATAGTAGTCTGCATCATTTGTGACAGAGGAGACCGTTACCTGTCCAGCGGCATCTTTGAATAATATAATCACATCATCCAACTAATCCTAATAATCCTTTAATCCTAACAATCCTAGCCCTATGGGAAAAAGATTCGACTCGATTTCTGAGAAATATAAAAGCTTCATAAGCGAACAGAAAATATTCTTCACCGGTACCGCTGCAGCTGATGGCCGAGTGAATGTATCTCCAAAAGGAATGGATAGCCTGAGAGTCATAGACGACAACACAGTTGTCTGGCTAAACCTTACCGGAAGCGGCAACGAAACGGCCACTCACCTTTTGGAAAATGACCGTATGACAATTATGTTTTGCGCCTTTGACGGTCCGCCTACTATTTTGAGATTATACGGTCACGCAAAAGCTGTAAGGCCAGACGATGATGAGTGGAGTAATTACATTGACTTATTTCCAAAATACCGGGGCGTTCGTCAAATAATGCTCATGGAGGTCGACCTGGTTCAAAAGTCCTGCGGATATGCCGTTCCACAGTATGATTATGTGGGTAACAGGGAGGTTTTGACCCAATGGACGGACAAAAAAACGGATGCCGAACTGGACGAATATCAAAGGGAAAAAAACAGTTTGAGTATTGATGGGAAGGCTACTGATATTCTTCCAAAGTAGGAGCTAAATCAAACTAAAATCAACAGCCTTTTGGCAAAACTTTTTAACCGGGGAAAGGAAAACCGGAATGTTGGAAAATTAGGAAAATAGCTTCTGTCATCCACTCTTCTATCCCTTCATTTTACCCTTTGAAATTGGATATTCTTTGTATGTTCAGCAGAAATTTCAAATTAATTCTATCCAGTTTTTTCCCTGTTTCAAAAACCGTTCAAAAAAAGCCTGTCTTTCCTTTTTATTCTCGGCTCAAAAGTCTAAATTTGCGGCGATTTTAGAATACTCATTTATGGGAGAAAGGCTAAAACGAAAAGGCGCAATTATTTTTTCGCAGCAAAATTTAGTCCTGTTGAAATGGAATAATGCCTTTTTCCTTACACATTAAACTATAATTTGTTATGGCAAACATCGGTCACGTTAAGCAGGTTATCGGACCAGTAGTTGACGTAAGTTTTTCAGCTGAAGGATCTAAACTTCCTGAAATTTACAACGCTCTCGAAATCAAAAGACCTAACGGTTCTACCCTTGTACTTGAAGTACAACAGCACCTTGGAGAAGACAGTGTACGTACTGTTGCCATGGATGCTACCGACGGACTTACCCGTGGAACAGAAGTAATGGATACTAACGGTCCAATTACCATGCCTGTAGGTGAAGAAATCAAGGGACGTCTTTTTAATGTAATTGGAGAAGCCATCGACGGTATCGGACCAGTACCAAAAGATGAGAATGCATATGCTATTCACCGTAAACCTCCTGTTTACGAAGAACTCTCTACTGAAAAAGAAGTACTTTACACAGGTATCAAAGTGATCGACCTCGTTGAGCCATACATGAAAGGTGGAAAGATCGGACTCTTCGGTGGTGCGGGTGTAGGAAAAACCGTACTGATCATGGAGCTCGTAAACAATATCGCAAAAGCCTATGAAGGTATTTCCGTATTTGCCGGTGTTGGTGAACGTACCAGAGAGGGTAACGACCTTTTGAGAGAGTTCCTCGAATCTGACGTAATCAACTACGGTGAAGAATTCAAGCACTCTATGGAAGCTGGTGGCTGGGATGTTACCAAAGTAGACATGGATGCGCTTAAAACAAGTAAAGCAACACTTGTATTCGGACAGATGAATGAGCCTCCCGGAGCACGTGCACGTGTGGCCTTGTCAGGACTGACCATGGCGGAATACTACCGTGATGGTGACCTGAGCGATCCAACCGGTGGTCGTGACATCCTGTTCTTTATCGATAATATTTTCCGTTTCACTCAGGCAGGTTCTGAGGTATCAGCCCTTTTGGGACGTATGCCTTCAGCGGTAGGATACCAGCCAACATTAGCCACTGAGATGGGTATCATGCAGGAGCGTATTACTTCTACCAAGCGTGGATCTATTACCTCTGTACAGGCGGTTTATGTACCTGCGGATGACTTGACTGACCCTGCTCCTGCGACAACATTTGCTCACCTTGATGCAACAACGGTATTGAGTCGTAAGATTGCTTCGTTGGGTATCTACCCTGCTGTGGATCCTCTCGATTCTACTTCTCGTATCCTTGACCCGGCTATTATTGGTGACGAGCACTACAACTGTGCAGAGAATGTTAAGCAGATCCTTCAGCGGTACAACGAACTTCAGGACATCATCGCTATTCTCGGTATGGATGAATTGTCAGAAGAAGATAAAAAAGTTGTATCCAGAGCACGTAGAGTTCAGCGTTTCCTTTCTCAGCCTTTCCACGTTGCCGAGCAGTTTACAGGTCTGGCAGGTGTATTGGTTCCAATCGAGGAAACCATTCGCGGATTTAACATGATCCTGAACGGTGAAGTTGACGAATATCCAGAAGCTGCATTCAACCTTAAAGGAACGATCGAAGATGTGATCGAAGCCGGTAAGAAAATGTTGGAAGAAGTTGAGGCTTAATTAAGGAAAATCTAAATTTAAACATGGATTTAACAGTTCTTACACCAGATATGGAAGTTTTCCACGGTTCCATCAAATCGGTTAAAGTACCGGGGACCAATGGACAATTCCAGGTTTTGAATAACCACGCTCCTGTTGTTTCTTCTTTAGAAGAAGGCGATGTATATATCGTTACGGGAGAAGATGAATTCAAACTCTACAGTGATGAGACCAGGGAGCTCGAAGCAGCCACAGAGGCGGATCGCTCCATTTCTTTTCACATTGCAGGAGGATTCATCGAAGTATTGAATAATAATGTCTCTCTCCTCGTTAACGGAGTAGCGGATATAAAATAATCCTTTCGGGATAAACAAACCGAAAAAACTAAGGGGCAAACGGCTGTATCGGCGTTTGTCCCTTTTTTAATTTGTCAATATCTTAAAAACCATTCGGATGAAAAATTGAATTTTCATACTCGCCGAATAAATTCTGTGGCAACGGTTTACCTGAACTTATACCCAATATTAATCCGCAATAAAACATCAGCATATCCTAACGGATCTCCCTCTTCCATTATTCTGAAAGTGGAAATCCAGTTCGGTTCAATATACTCTCCGTCTTCCGGAATGCCTTCATTCCTCTGTATTCTTGCTCCACGACCAAGGAGAAGGCCAAACCCAAGAGAAACCCTGTCAGATAATTGCGGCTCTATTCCTATGCCGACATTAACCGCAATCCTGTGCTGCTGTAAACGATAATCTATTCTTTGTTGGTAAGAATAACTGTCCCGCCAAAAAGTATTCGTTCGATGCGAATTCCAATAAATATATCTGCCCGCCACTGCAAAATAACAGTTTCTGAACATCGAACTTCTTGTTTTCCCAAAGTAAAACCGATATTCACTCAACAACCTGACCCCATTTAATTTTCGCAATTCATCAGAAGGACCGTTGAGGTTAAAAATATATCCCAGTTCATTGTTCCAGGAATGGTTCTCTTTAAACCTGTATTCGAATCCGAACTTCAATGCCGGAGAATTTTGACTTAGTAAGGGCTCAAAACAATACCTCAAGGTTTTTTTCGGATACACCGGATCAGTCTGGGCAATGTTTTTATTAGAAATACCAAATAGAAAAACCAACAACAGTAAATGTTGAAAAAATTTCATAATTATTCGCCGATATTGATGATAGAAACACGAGTAATATTATTCAAATCCGAATAGTCAAACTGATGCACACTCTCGGGCCCTACAACTAATAAAAGACCATTGAGTGGAATGACGTCATAGGTGACAAAATCATCAAAATGAGCGATCAACTCTATGGCCAAAGGATCCTCAACATCATAAATCTTCAACCCAGCTTCATTGTCGCAAATAAAAAGCGTCTTTCCATCCAGGCCAACCCCTTTAGGTTCGACCATTTCGTACTCAGCGATCAATTGAGGAGCTGAAAAATCAGTAATATCAAAAATCTCCAGACTATTGACCTCGTTTATCACTGTTCCGCCTCCACATACAAAGCTTCTAAAATCAGAGTTTAGGGTAACATAGGCAAAACTATCATTAGCCACCACCGGGTCACACGGATAAATTGGGAAAATGTCATAAGAAAAAGTGGAAGAAAACTCCGGAATACCATTTTCATTAATAGTATACAAATATAATCCACTACCAGAGCCAATGAATAAACGGTTGTCCAGATTAAAGATGGATTCTATCCGGTCCCCGATAAGTTGTTCATTGATCAATTCCGGCAAATCAGGATTTTCGAGACTTAAAGTCCTGATATTCTCTTCATCGATAAGGTATAAAAAATTGCCGACGATCATAGAACGGGCATAAGAACCTGCAACGCCTGTGTCAGAACTAGGGGCAGCAGCATCACCTTTGGCACATTGAAAAAACACCATTGCCATGAGGGTGAAGATTGATATAGGTAATAATATCCTTGTCATGATTTTTCTTTTTTGTGGGCTAAAATTACTTCCAGCAATCCGGGTTATTTAATGTCGCTTCTTCCCAACCAACTACTATCCCCATAGTCTCATCCACACATTCAAAATATCCCTGGTAAGCTTCCGGGTAAGCCTGAGTAGCTTTAGGATACATATCTTTGACCCGGCTGACAACCGAAATATTATCCAGATCACTGATATCCAGCGTCACCAGATCTGTATAGTTATCCGCATAAAGACGATTTCCTTTAATCGCTATATCCTTGTTGGCTGGAATTTGAATAAACTTAAGCTTTACCGGATCTGAAGGGTCGGTATTGTCAAAAATGTGTACCCCTTTGTATTTTTCATTGACAAAAAGCAATCCATCTTTGTAATAGATCTTCCCAAACTTTTCCATCACTACCGGATCTGTGACAGATATTTCCTGCCAGTCGGAAACTGACGCGTAAATAGGTTTCATGCCTTCTACTTCTCCAACGTCACCTAATTGATTGTCGAACTCCGACTCAATTGGACAGGCCAGGAAGCTCAACGCCACAAAAACCAAAAGAATTATTTTCTTCATTTGTCTAAATTTTCAGATATAAGGAATATATAAAGTAAGAGGCCTCTGCATGGGTTTGGGGTTGGGATAAATGCAAGCTTTTTCCCCATTTTCACCATAAAGATGAACTGTTCTCAAAATAAAAAAAATCAGGCAATGAAAAGGAGTTCATAGTGTCAATTTTCAGACTAATGCATGAATCCCTTTTTTGCCTGATTTATAAACTTAAAAAATCACTTTTTTTAAACCGCAGTGGACACAGAGAAGGCACAGAATTCTCCGGGTTAATGTGCTAAACCTCATGACATACCAATTATGTACTATTCTCCCCCACTGGCAAGGCCTGGCATATTATCCGTAGGTTCAGCTTCGGAAATCACCATAGGAATTTCCGTTTTAATATGCTTCTGTTTGGCTTTTGAAATTAACTCATAGGATTTACCGTAAAGCTTTTGAGCTTCATTCTCCCATAACTCATTATAAACGGACACCAGCTGGTCATAAACTTCAAGATAGGCTTCATAATTGGTACTGCGGTCATTTTGCAATGAAATGGCCGCCTTCTTGGGACTTGAAGGCCTGTTAGGTAAATTTTCAGGGTTGGTGATAAAAATTTTAGCAGCTTGCTTTAATTCCCGGATGGGCATGATCTCTCCTTCCACCATAAGGGCGTTTTGGGCATTTACTTTGACGGAGAGAATATTGTCACCTCCACATACAATTTTATCTGGGTTTTCCTCCCAAATCGGTAATTTCACCCTAATGCCGCTGTCTTCCATAATGGTTGTGGTTACCAGGAAAAAAATGAGCAAAAGAAAGGCAATGTCTGCCATGGAGCCTGTGTTAATGCTTGGTGCATTTCTCCGTTTTTTGTTTGTGTTCATGTCAAATTTTTTTGATGATCTAAAAAAACGGCAGTAGTTCGACAAAAGAAATACCCAATTGAATTTCAGGAATACAAATGAGGTATCTACTTTTTTATATTGATGTCAGAATGAGCAATTTTGACGTTTAAACGCTTAATTTTTAATGGTTTTTGTGTTTTCATGGTTGGAAAATGTGCAACTTTGTAAGTGTTAGACACAAAAACTAATTAAGATATTTCAAAAGGCTTTTTGCTAAAAATCATATCTCATGAAGTACCAACCAATCAATCCGGAGTTATTTAAACTTAATCGGCAGCGCTTTATGCGAAAAATGCTCCCGGATTCCATCGCGATATTTAACTCGAATGATTTGATGCCCAGAAACGGAGACACCTATTATCCTTTCCGGCAAAATTCGGACCTGTTCTATCTCTCCGGTCTGGATCAGGAGGAAACGGTTTTGGTACTCTTTCCAAATTGTATCAAGGATGGTTTTGAGGAAATAGCCTTCATCAAACGTACCAATCAATACATTTCCCAATGGGAAGGCCATAAATATACCAAACAGGAAGCTCGCGAAATTTCCGGAATTGACAGAATCTACTGGTTAGATGATATGGATCCGATCCTCAATGAATTGATCCTGCTTTCAAAACGAATATTTGTCAATACCAATGAAAATGATAAATACAGCACAGAAATAGACTCCAGGGACATCCGGTTTGCCAAAAAACTCAGAGACCGCTATCCGGTTCATAAATACCATCGCTCGCAACCCATCATGAAAAAACTGGCTATGATCAAATCCAGTCTGGAGATTGAAGTTATGCAAAGAGCGATCAATATTACCGCATCTGCTTTCAATAAGGTGCTGGAGTTTGTTCGACCGGGAGTTATGGAATATGAAATTGAAGCCGAAATCACAGCTGAGTTTCTCCGTAACCGCGCAACAGGACATGCCTATGAACCGATCATTGCCTCCGGTAAAAACGCCTGCGTCCTGCATTATATCAACAATAATCAACAATGCAAAGACGGTGATTTATTATTGATGGACTTCGGAGCCGAATATGCCAATTATGCCTCTGATCTAACAAGGACCATTCCTGTTAACGGTAAATTCTCCAAACGACAAGCTGAGGTGTATAATGCTGTATTGAGAACAATGAAAACTGCTACCAGTATGCTGGTACCCGGTACCACGCTTGAAGAATACAATAAGGAGGTTGGTAAGCTTATTGAAAGCGAGTTGCTCGACCTCAAACTTATCGATAAAACGGATATCAAGAACCAGGATCCAAAGTGGCCTGCTTATAAAAAATACTTCATGCACGGAACTTCCCACCATCTGGGATTAGACGTACATGACTTGAGTAATCGCTATGCACCATTCTTATCAGGCATGGTATTTACTTGCGAACCGGGCATATACATTCCTGAAGAGAACATTGGCGTGCGTATTGAAAATGATATTTTAATCACGGATATAGAACCTGTGGATTTGATGTCTCACATCCCAAGAGAAGTGGAAGAGATAGAATCGATAATGAATGCAAAGGTGGATGTAGAGATATAGGTTTAAAAAAAATAAACTAATAAAAATTTAGATTTACCCCGCCTGCCTGCTGCGCGAACGGAAGGCAGGCTGGCGGGATTAATGTCAATTGCCTTGTGCTTTAGAAAAATGCTGATAAACCACTAATTTGACGACTATCCCGCCAGGGTATAAATCTAAGCTCTTCAAATAATAAAACTAGTATGAAAAAATTAGTCTTGCTGTTGGCTTACATGGCTTTTCTTTGTCAATGCTCTAATGACATTAAAAATATTGAACAAGACACCCATCCCCCCCTCAAACATCACGAAGCCGCTGATCGCTTTTACCTGCAACGAAGCTGGCCGGATGGCAAACTGGACCTTCGCGCCTATGATCAGGCTATCAGAACTGCAAGAGAACAAATGCTTTTGAAAAATGAACTGCCTGGTTTTGATAAAGCGTGGGTAGAAAGAGGGCCCGCAAATATCGGTGCACGAATCAACACAATAGCTGTTCACCCGGACAACAATCAACTCATTTATGTTGGGTTTGCCGTTGGAGGAGTATTTAAAACCACCAATGGAGGTCAAAACTGGGAACCCATCTTTGATGACAATCCCTACCTGGCTATAGGAGATATCGTACTGGATCCCAACGATCCGGAGACGGTTTATGTAGGCACCGGTGACCCTAACATATCCGGATATCCGTTTTTGGGAGACGGAATTTACAGAAGTGAAGACGCTGGTAACACCTGGACACACCTTGGCCTGGAAGATGAACGGATCGTTTCGGAAATTATCGTAGATCCTGAAAACCCGAGCGTATTATATGCTTCCTGCATGGGCCTGCCTTTCGAAAGAAACCCTCAACGAGGCCTATACAAATCTACCGATTACGGTCAGTCATGGGAACAGATCCTTTTCGCAGGAGAGCAAGCCGGTATCATTGACATCGCCATGGACCCATTTTCCAATGAAACGCTCTATGCAGCCTCGTGGGACAGAATCAGGAATAATCAGGAATCTGTTGTTAACGGGCCAAATGCCAAAATTTACAAATCCACCAATTCCGGAAATACCTGGACAGAACTTTCAAATGGCCTTCCAACCGAGAATATGGGCAGGATCGGTTTGGCCGTCTCCCCTACTCAACCCAATGTGATCTATGCTGAATATGTCAATACCAATAGTCAGTTGGAGAATGTTTTCAAAAGCACCAACGGAGGTCAATCCTGGACTCCCATAATCAACTGGGAAGATGAAGAATTGGGTTTGCCTGAGGGAGCTCTGGGTGGATTTGGATGGTACTTTGGAAAAATCAGGCTGAACCCTTACAATCCTGATGAAATTTTCATTCTTGGCATTTCCCTTTGGAAAACAGAAGACGGTGGCGACCATTGGGTGGAAGCTGCTCCACCCTGGTGGGAATATAGTGTTCATGCAGACAAGCATGATCTGGTCTATATCGGACAAGATTCTTTTTTGCTGGCAACCGATGGTGGTATGTACCTTGCAACCGACCAGCAAACCACCTGGCAGGATGTGGAAAGCATTGCTACTACTCAATTTTACAGAGTAGCTTACAACCCACACAAACCTGATCATTACTACGGAGGTGCTCAGGATAATGGATCAACCGGGGGGACAGCCATAAATGAAGAATGGGCAAGAATTTGGGGTGGAGACGGTTTCCAAATGCAGTTTCACCCATTGGATTCCAATATTGTTTTTGCCGAAAGTCAAAGAGGAAATATCGTGGTAACTGTTGATGGCATTGAATCAGGTATTTGGGATTCCGGTACTTATGGCATCAGCGAAATGGATAGAACTCACTGGGATACCCCTTATATTTTAAGTCCTCAGAATCCCGATGTGATGTATACCGGAACCTACCGGGTTTATAAAAGTGAAACTGGAGGAGTCCCTTACTGGGAACCCATCAGTGAAGGATTAACGGATAGTGTCACATTCGGGAATTCATTCCATACCATAAGCACCCTCGATCAATCCCCAATGCAGGAAGGATTGATCTATGTCGGGACCACTGATGGTAATGTCAAGAGAACAGACAATGATGGCGGTGTTTGGGTGGACATAACCGACGGATTACCAGAGAGATATATTACCAGTATTAAAGCTTCTCCTGAATTCATTGAACATGTATATGTGACTGTATCCGGTTACAAATACAATGAATTTGATCCCCATATTTTCAAATCTGATGACCGTGGAGAGACCTGGTATGATATTGCAGGAGATTTGCCAAACCTGGCCATCAATGATGTCTATGTACTTCCGGGGTTTCAGGACTCCGTAATTTTTGTAGGCACTGATGGCGGCGTTTTTGGTACTATCAATGATGGAGATAATTGGCACAGGTTGGGAAACAATATGCCGATCATTCCCGTCTATGACCTTGAATTCAATGTTGCGAGGAACGAACTGATTGCAGGCACTCACGCCCGCTCCATCATGACTTACAACCTCGATTCTATTTTGGTTGTACCCGAAGTCATTAATCAAACTGAAGCAATTGTCGAAAAGGATCTGACGGTCTACCCTTCCCCTGCGCGGGACAGAGTAAATTTAGAGATCAATTTACCCCAACCCGCTCACCTGACATTATTGGATATTAATGGGAAAGTATTATTTGAAATACCAGATTGGTTAAACCAGGAAATTATTGTAAATCACCTGAATGGAGGATTGTATTTCATTCAGGTAAGGCAAGAAAAACAGCTTTGGTACGGGAAGTTTGTAAAACAATAAAACTTCCCGATCCAAAACTAACTATCAATAAGTATGAAATGTTAATTAATAGGGGATCAGGGTGTTGGTTGTTGGTTGATGGTTGCTGGTTGCTAGTTAAGGTTACTCGTCATAAATACTATTTTTCAGAAAAATAGTATTTATGACGAGTAACCTGCAACCTGTAACCAGATCAATTAGGTTTCTTATCCACGGTAATATTCCCAAAAGTAACTCTGATGGTTACATTCTGATAATACTCCTGTTCGATGGGGCGGACTTCCACTTGTTTTAGTACCTGAGTATTTTGCACCTCCTTCACATCAAATGATTTTGGAAGGTTTATTTTTCCTTGGGTTGAGGTAAGGTTATAGCCATACATTGCCGGATTTGGGGCATAGAGGAAAACATCTGCTTTTTCAGCGTCTACTTTAAGATCGAGTAGTTCGTCTTCAGAGAAGATCTTGACCATGCCATAGTAGGCCTGGATATCGTAGGAACCTCTAATATCATGGAGCATTACATCCGACCTTCGGGAATTGACACTCATCCGGCCATTGATTCTCTCTCCGATCAGATCCCCAAAGCGGGTAGTTACTTCAATCATACCCTGAATATCAATCAGGTCAATTTTACTAAATTTACTGTTGACTCTAAGGCTATTAGTAAGGTTGCTTATCGAGGCAGAACCAAAATGGTTTTTCAAATAAACAGGGCAGCTTTCAGGAAGAAAAATGGTGTATTTAACCGACAACTTTGATTTCGGTTTTGCCTGCCCTTCCGGAGTAGAAATATAATTTCTCAGATAGATCTTGTTCTTTTCTCTTTTTGCATCATAGATCAGTTTGCCCAGATCCTTTTCGGCAACCACTTTTTCAGGGTGTTTGGAAATGAGCTCAACCTTGACCAGAATTTGTTGTTTTTTCCAGCTTTCGATACTCACTTCAGCTTTTTCACCCTCGATATTGATTTCATCTCCTTTTGTGTAATCAAATCGCTTTTCAACACTTTTGGTAACCACCTGTACTGTGGTTTGAGCAATGGTGTTCAATGCCATTACAGAAAAGAAAATCAATAAAAAAACTGATGAATATTTTTTACCTAACATTTTTTTCCTGTTAAATGAATGCAGCTAATTTCTTGATCACCTCCGTTCTTTCCAACTCAATTTCTTTCATATTTTCAATAAAATCATTGTCTGAACCGTATTGTTCCATCATGAGTTCAATCTCGGCCTTAGCCTCATTTAACTCATCCAATTCATACTTTAAATGCTGTACTTCCGGAATCTGACCTATATAATCACTGCCATCAAGTTCAGCCAATACCACTTCAAACTCTTCCTCATCACTATCCCAGTCATTGACAAAAACAGCCTCTTCAATAACCTCTTCACTATAGGTTATGCGGGTATCAGATCTGTTATTATTGAAAAAAACAATCGTAAGGACCACTCCAACCATTGCTGCAGCTACAGCAATCATTCTTCTTATACCTAACGGAATAACCCTTGCCTTTACAGGTTTAGGTTTTTCAGCTGTATTTAGTTGATTCTCTATCTGATTCCAGACAAAAGCAGGAGGAGCATACTGAGGAAGTTCACCAACCGTTTCGGCAATGGTATCCTCCTGATCCATAACCAACAGGTCGGCCTCTACCCTATCCCAAATTTCCGGTGGGGGAGTATATTCCGGCAGATTTCTGACGGCCTGATCTAATATGTTTTTATTTAATTCTCTCATTTCCAGGATGATGTTGATCAAAAATCCCCGGCCCCCACATTGGGAGGGCCGGCAATCGTATTGGACTTAATCATTCATTAACTTTCCTATTGATTCACGAAGCCGTTTTTTTGCATAAAATAATTGTGATTTGGAAGTACCTACGGAAATGTTCAGCATTTCCGCCACCTCCTTGTGCGCATATCCTTCTACCTCTATGAGAACAAATACCGCCCGATAACCTTCCGGGAGTTGCTGAATGGCTTTTTCCAAATACTCCACATCAAGTCGTGTTCCCCAGTCAACCGTTTCCTGTTCAGCACGGTAATCCAGCGGTTCGGTAAACTTTTGTTTTTTGATATGCGTCAGAGCTGTACGGACCACGATGGTCTTGATCCATGCTCCCAGGGTTGACTCTTGTCTGAAACGGGGCAAGGCCCTGAATACTTTGACAAATGCTTCTTGCAAAACATCATTAGCAGATTCAAAATCACCAGTGATCCTGTAGGCGATTGTATACATAGCTCTATTGTATCGTTCGTACAAATCTCTCTGTGCTAAGCGATCATTCGCTATACAGGCTGTAATGAGTTCTGCTTCTGTCATTCTAAGAGTTAACGCCATGGCAAATCAAAAGTCCAAATCGTTTTCAATGCAAAAAGAACGAATCTTTGAACTAAAGTGTTTTTGCCAGGGCTAAAGGTTGTATCAGGTTTGAAAAATTTGAAATAAATTTCTTGAATTATCAATTTAACCATGATGGTATCGCAGAATAATGAATGTAGAAGAATTTTTTTCACTTCTAAATTAGATATTGGATACCTTGCCTGCTGTCGCAGTAAGGCAGGTTCTGCGGTTCTGCGGTCTGCCAGGCACTTTAATTATTAGTTACATCAACTCCACCTCCGTAACACCATCGCCACCATTATCGTGAGACGGATGAGCTACATTCATTGGCACATTGTATTCTCTAAGTTTACGGCGAACTACATTTCGTAAGGCACCTGTCCCTTTTCCATGTACGATCCTAATGTGAGCTACATTGGCGATCAATGCATTATCCACGAAAGCTTCAACGACTTTCATGGCCTCCTGTATAGTCATTCCCCTGATGTCTAGTTTGGGATCGAACCCTCCGGAAAGATTTGCAGTGGAGGTCTGAATGCTTCTTGAAGACCGGATATCCAACGGTTCATTGGCATGCTGAAGATCCCTGATTTTGATGACCATACGCATATCTCCAATTAAAACAACCGCACTTTTCTTATTGATGGATTCCACCATTCCTGTCGCACCTCCCGTTTTCATTTTCACAAAATCACCCTCCTTGATCGGGCGATCCTTATCACTTCCGGGCTCAGGGGGTTTGTAATAAATGTCTTCCTGTAAATCCTTTACTTCTTTGGCAAGCTCCTGTCGCTCATTCTTAACCTCAGCTGCAAGCTTTTTAGCTTTTTCCAGGTTTTGCTGTTCCTTGATCTCCCGAACCAGTTTTTCAAATTCCCTATTGGTCTGAGCCGCTAACTGAAGGGCATTCTCCTTGGTTTCCAGCTTCATCTTTTTACGACGGTATTCCAGATCTCTGTGCAGGTTATCGTAATTTTTGATGAGCCTTTCCAGGTTTTTCTGCTTGTCTTCCAATTCCCTGATATGATCTTCAGCTTCCTTTTTTTCCTGCTGTAAATCAACCAGCAACTCATCAACAGCTTTTTCATTCTCCCCCGCCTTATGCCGGGCATAATTCAAAACCTTCTTTCCAAGTCCGCTTTTCTGTGCGATTTCAAAAGCATACGAACTACCCGGACGACCGATCTTGAGATGATAAGTAGGCGACAGGCTCTCTTTATCAAAAGTCATAGCCGCATTCAGCAGCCCCTTGGATTTAAAGGCAAATATTTTCAGATTGGAATAGTGAGTGGTAATGACACCAAAAACGCGTTGGAAATTAATCTCTCTCAAAACCGCTTCTGCAATAGCTCCACCAATTTTAGGATCCGTACCCGAACCAAACTCATCTATGAGGATCAACGTATTCTTATTCGCTTTCTCAATAAAGAGACGGGCATTCGCCAAACGGGAACTATAGGTACTCAGGTCATCTTCCAAAGATTGCTGATCACCAATATCCGCAAAGATCTGCTGAAAGATCCCCATCTCTGACTCCGGATCTGCGGGAACCAACATCCCCGATTGCATCATCAATTGCAATAATCCGGCCGTTTTCATGGTGATTGACTTTCCTCCGGCGTTAGGCCCGCTCAAAACCAGGATTCGGTTCGGAGGAAATAGCGTCATATCAAAAGGAATAGTCTCTTTCCCCAGCTCTTTGTTTTTTAAATATAATAAAGGGTGAAAAGCTTTCAACAACCCAATCCGTGGTTTGGACTTGATCTTCGGTTTATTCGCTTTCATCATGACTGCCACAGCTGCTTTGGCCTGAATGGTATCAAAATGCACCAGTACGTCAAGGTAGATCTTCATGTGACCAACGTAAGGTCTGAGAACGGCACTAAGATCCTGGAGGATGCGATAGATCTCCTTTTTTTCTTCCGTTTCAAGATCGAAAATATCATTATTGATATCGATGATTCCTTCCGGTTCGATAAAAGCAGTTTTACCGGTAGTGGATTCATCGTGAATGATCCCGCGCATTTTTCTTTTATGCTCCGCAGGGACACTCAATACGCGTCGGCCGTTTCGGAAACTTTCGACATTATCAGTAAGCCAGCCTTTTTTCTTGAGGTCATTGATGATGATGCGGAACTTCCTGTCCAGTTCCTTGAGTTTGGAACTTTGAAGTTTCTTGATTCTCAGTAATTGCGGGGAGGCATTGGGTTTGATATTTCCTTCTTCATCGACCACCTTGTCGATCGCAGCAATGAGTTCCTGATCAAAATCTATCTTTCTGATGATGTCATACAGGACCGGATAGGCGGCCTGTCGGCCTTTGTTAAAAAAGCGGAAAGCGCCCCGCATAAAAGAAAGGATCTTGTGAATACGTTGCAAACCTTCAATCGGAAGCACATAATTTTCAACGCTCAGCATTTTCACATCCTCGGCAATGTCCTCATAAGCATGAATAGGAAAATGATCATTTTCTGCCAAAGCAATGCAATACTCATTCACCTCATCAAGGCTTCTCTCGATCAACTCCACATTTGTCATCGGCACAATGCCGCGTACTTCATCTTCTCCCAGCTGCCCCAAACAGCGAACAGCCACCAGATCAAGCACCTTATCAAACTCTAAACTCGTAAATATATCCCTGGGTTCCAACAATACCATGTTCTTCACAATCCTGAAATTTGCGCAAAATTACGACTATTTGTAAACAATTCTAAAGTTATTGAGTTCCATCCAGGGAAGAAAAAATCTGACTCACGCAGATTTCACAGATTTTCGCGGATATGAGGTAAAAGTATTTATTTCATTTTGACAATTTTTTCTGTCAGGTAGAATCCATTTTTTTCACCGCCAAATCTCGTCCACCGTTAGTCGTATGCCGTAAACCATTTCACTCAAACACCCGCGCATTCTCCTTGATCAACATACCATTAATCACCCATTGATAAATAAACAACCCTACCAAAAACATATAGTATAAAGGCGTACTGAAAATGGCTCCAAAAATACCCGTCACCACTAGCGCAATGGTATAAGCCAACATGATTTGCCGGTTTCTTGGTTTCGTTGGTTTCCTGAATGTGCCCAAAGGAATAATCATAATGGCAAAAACAACGCCCATTAATAGATAAAAGCCAGAATTTGCGGAGAAATAGAGTGCAAAAAACAACAACGAAAAAGCAAAAGAAATTCCGGAAAGTCTGGCCATCAATTTCTCATTTTTGTCCAAAAGCACCCGACCATACCTGTTGGTCAGCAAATAAACATTCATCAAAGGATCCATCAGCCAGGTAAGCAGAAATATCCCGAAGATCGCATATACAATCGGCATGAGATATGGCTCAAGTTCTTCATTCTTTTGGGCTATATTTACCAAAATACGGTATCCGATATAAGCTCCGATAATTAACTTCCATGAACCAAAAGCAGAAAGTCTGGCTGAGAATTCTCCATATTTTCTAAAAAGGCGATAGAGCCAAAAACGGGATTTCAGCGCTTCCTGCATACCGATCTGGGCAATCATATTGTTTGGATCGAGACTCAGAGCATATTTCATCCGCTCCAAAGCTTCCTTTACTTTTCCTTGCCTGAGTAAATCCAATCCATGGTTGGCTATAGTGGAGGGATTTTCAGCATCCATATTCAGTGCATCTGCCACATCAGAAGAAGTGGTTTTATTACCCAGAATGCCATCTACAATGATCTTGAGATTTAGCGCATCAACATTTTCGGCATCCAATTCCAGTGCCTTATTCACGGCCTCCAGGCATTTATCATAACTGCGTTGAGCCATTTTTATTCTCGCCATAGTGAGGTAGGCACGTGCATCACCGGGATCCATTTCAATGATCAGTTCGGCCTTCGATTCTGCAGCTTTGAGTCGATCCCTGTCAATATCATGCTCAATGGAAAGTCGCAGAATATCGGGATCTTCAGGATTCTCTGCCAGTAATTCTTCAACAATAGGTAAACTTTTGTCAGGGTCACCCTCATTGAAGAGCACGACGGCGTAAAAATATTTCCCGAGAAAATCATCAGGATTTTCGGAGAGATAGTTTTCAATAATGGTTTTGGCTTCGGAATATCTGCCTTGTTTCATCAACAGGCCGATCCGCTCGATAATGGCAGGATTCATTATTTCAGGTATTTTAAGATTTCATCATAAATGCCCGATTTATTGGCAAACAAGGCATAATTTTTTGCAGTACTGAACCAGTCTTCCGTACTTGGTTTGTGAATTTTTGCAGCCTCCAGAAGACTTTTGGTAGTAATAGGTTTTGGGACACCGGTCTTGATGGCATCCTCTAAAATTTTCTCGACCGCAATATCTATCATGGCGTTAATATCGGCACCGCTATAATTCTTAGTTCTTTTGGCAATTTTTTTAAAATCTATATGCTCGTGAGGTTTGCCTTCGAGTTTAAGTTTGATAATACTTTCTTTGCTTTTATCATCAGGAGGGGGTACAAAAATGATCCTGTCAAACCTGCCCGGACGCCGAAAAGCCGTATCCAGATGCCATGGAGCATTAGTGGCTCCAATGATTAGCACTCCTTCATTATCTGAACTCACGCCATCGAGCTCTGCCAAAAATTGATTGATCACATTTTTACCGGCTGATTGTTTTAGGTCTGAACGCTTGGCACCTAAAGCATCTATTTCATCAAAAAATAAAACGCAAGGTTTTTTGCTTCGGGCAAGTTCAAAATACTTATGCAGATTCTTTTCACTGTTTCCAATCCACATATCCAGGATATCATCCAGTCCGATATTAATAAAATTGGCGTCGATCTCTCCCGCAGTAGCCTTGGCAATATAGGTTTTACCGCAACCAGGAGGACCGTATAACAAAATTCCCCCTCCTACTTTCTTCCCGTAACTGGCAAAAAGTTCAGCATTCTCAAGCGGCTTGATTATTTTCAGATCAATCTCCCTTTTGACATTCTCCATTCCGCCAACATCGGAAAATTTGATATCAGGTTTAAAAAATAATCCACTATCCATATCATCTTCCAGATCCTGCATCAATTCTTTAACCCTGAATGCATCATCAAGCTCCGCATCCTCAAAACCGGGAATTTCATTGAGAATCTCTTCATAGATCGATTTAGCCATGAAAAGGTTTTCCTCCTTGAGGTAACATTTGGCAACTATAGCCCTGATCTCTGGTGAGAGTACAGACAAATCACTGATCTCCTCAGCGATTACGATACAGGCCGATATTTTATCCTGTTTGAAATAAACGGATAAAAGGATTTGCTTCAATTCTACATTTCCGGGCATTTTCTGAAGTGCCTGCTGCAGAAGCGGCTCCAATTCCTGGTAATACTGGTCAAAATGCTGCATCTTTCTGATGAGCATCATCCTCAGGTAATCATTATCCGGAGAAGCGGCAAGTGCCTGTTTGAGTTGTTCAATTTCTTCCATAGGTTTTTTGCATTAAATGAATTCACCGCAATTAAAAAAAGGTAAAAAAATCCCAGCCGGACGATAAACTCAACACAAAAGGTTTTGTTCAAAGAGTGTATCTGAAATTCCAAAGGTAATGATTGTCCAAAAAATTCCTTTTAACAAGGACTTTTTAATTTCTCCTTTAAAGCTTTACCGAACCAAACCTCAATTCTCCCAATGAAATTTTTGACTCATTTAATTTATTAATTGTTATTTTTCAAGTTGTTGGTTTATCTCAACTTGAATTATCCTTCTATATTTGCGAAAATTTTTACCATGGCAGAATCTGTAAAACCATATTCTCAGGAAGGCAGTAAAAAAGGACAGGTGTCCCGGATGTTCAACGCAATCGCTCCGTATTACGACTTCCTCAATCATTTGCTCTCAGGCGGAATTGATATCATCTGGAGAAAAAAGGCTATTGATTGCCTTAAGGACAGCAAGCCCCGGGTCATACTGGATGTTGCCACTGGTACCGGTGATGTAGCTATAACCGCGGCCAACCGGTTACAACCTGAAAAAATCACCGGTGTCGATATTTCTACAAAAATGCTTGATATCGGGCGAAAGAAAATTGAGAAAAAGGGCTTACAAACCATCATAACCATGGAAGAAGGCAGTGCCGAAAATCTGCCTTACCCAGACAATACGTTCGACGCAATTACCGTTGCATTTGGTGTACGAAATTTTGAAAACCTGAACCAGGGACTTAACGAAATGCACCGGGTATTAAAGGAAGGCGGCACACTGGTAGTTCTGGAATTTTCCCGGCCAAAGGTGTTCCCTTTCAAACAGGTTTTTAACTTCTATTTTAAATACATGCTGCCATTGATCGGCAGGCTCACCTCCAAAGACCCGAAAGCCTATAGGTACTTGTACGAATCGGTTCAGGCTTTCCCTTCAGGTGAGAACTTTGTTAATTTTTTGAAGAACAACGGATATAAATCAAATAAATGGATACCGCTAACGCTAGGAATTTGCTCAATTTATCTTGGAAAAAAATAGGACTCGCCCTTTTGATTTGTGTGTCGGCAGTGCCGCTATTCGGACAGATAGGCGGCAAAGGCAATTACAATTTCTATGATTTCCAGCAGAAAAATTATTACTTCGGAATCACGCTTGGGATCAACTCTTCCAGTTTCACCCCATTCCGTTCTGAAGATTACATTTACAGCGACAGCATCAATGTCGTCGAATCACTGAGCGGTCCCGGGTTTAATTTGGGGATTGTCACCAATCTGAAAGTTGGTCAGTATTTTGATTTCAGGTTCCTCCCTACCCTTTCTTTCTCCGAGCGTAACCTGCAATACTCCCGCTCCAGCCGGGTCATTCCGATTACGCAAAGAAAGGTCGAATCCGTTTTTGTGGAAATGCCTTTCCATTTCAGGTATAAATCGGCCCCCTACAAGGACAAAAGGGTATTTGTTATAGCCGGAGTAAAGTATTCGTTTGATGTGGCCAGTGATGCCCGGGCTAAACGAAATGAATCCATCGTTAAGATTTCTCCGCATGACTTTTCTGTGGAATATGGCGCCGGAATACAGTTTTTCTTCCCGTATTTTATTTTCTCACCGGAGATCAAGATTTCTCATGGTATCGGGAATACCTTGCTGTTCAATCCAAACCTGGCAGAGTCTACTGTTTTGGAAAAGGTTTTGTCCAGGACTTTTACGATCTCGTTCCATTTCGAGGGATAGTATTATTTAACCGCAAGTGGAACCTCGTTGATCCCGAACTAGATTTTAATCAAGTGTACACAAAGTGTCGGGAGTAGCGCAAGGTACGCAAAGAAGAAATTATCCTATCTCGGGAATTCTTCTTTAATATAACTTATTATCTCAGGGAAGAACCTGTTAAACTCTTCATTGAGCAGATCCAGGTCTTTTTCCAGGCTTTCGACAGCATCAAGGAGTAATTCCGGTTTGCTGGCTCGGCTTTGCATTCTCAATATAGCATATTGGATGCCTTCCAGCTTGGCATAACTCATCAACCAATTGCCATTAACCATGCCCAATAACCTCCTTTGCACCTTATCCGGCATTAAATCGACATTACTTTTTAAGGCCGTGTAAATCTTGTCTGCGAAAACCTGCATCGGTTCCTTTGAATACTTATCCCAATTGAGACATAATATGTAATCATAATAAATGTCGATGAGTACCGAAGCGTATTTGGAATGTTTGCCATAAAGCCGTCTTACTCCCTTCAGCACATCCGGATGATCATCGGTAAAAGTGTCAATTTTTCTGTGGATAAAAACTCCTTGCCGAATTCGTTCAGGATATGTTTTTACATCTTTATTGGAAATCATATCTCCGAGAAAGTTACCGGTAATGATGTCCGGATCTTCAAATGACAAAAACATGTGGGCCAGATAATTCATGCCGCAAGATAAAAATTATAGCGTTTGTGTAAAAACCTGCTTTTTTAAAAATGAAATTGTTCTAACAATATGAAGTACCTGGGAACTATTTATTCAGTGTTCAATCTCATATAATCTTATTCAAAATTCCAACAAATGCTAAAAGTACCGGAATAAGTCTTTAATTTTACGCAAAGAATCATTTATTCAGGTTACTATCCTCCAACCCCAAACCAGTAACCGGAAATGGAGCAAGGCGACATCCGCGAGCGCGTAGTGCCTAGACCAGAAACCAGAAACCAGTAACCAGAAACCAGTAACTTGTAACACGCAACACAAATATCTAATGACGCTGCTGGAAAAATTACAGGAAAAATATATTCAGGAATTTTCAGAAAATGTACCGCTGGATGAGTTTCTTTTCAACATCCTGATGACCGCTCTGCTTGTGGCATTATTACGTCTGTTTTATATTCACTATGGCAATGCTATTGCCAATCGCAGAAGGTTCGCTGCCAACTTCCTTCCACTTGCTTTAGGTACCTTATTGATCATCATGATCGTAAAATCTTCCATTGCCTTGTCACTGGGACTTGTCGGGGCATTATCCATCGTCAGATTCAGAGCCGCCATAAAAGAACCGGAAGAACTGACCTATCTGTTCATTGCCATAGGCATTGGGCTTGCGGGAGGCGCCAATCAACCCATTCTCGCCATTATAGCTTTCAGTGTCATAATTTTACTTTTGTATATCGGTAAAAGATTCAGCCGCAAAACGGTTGCCGCCAGGGAAAACCGGATCTTCATCAACATTCAAACCGATATTGATGATCTGGATAAGATTTCCAATATTCTGGTCAAAGAACTTTCTTTTGTAAAACTCAAAAGAATGGACACCCTGGAAAAAGGACTGGATGTGAGCTTTGCCTGTAAAGCCGATTCCATTGCACAACTGAGTAATGTAAAAAAGGCTATCAAAGGCTTATCCGACAAAACCACGCTATCCATTGTAGACCAACCTGAATTGTTCGCATGATCATTTCCGAAAAAAAGGTTGACCTTGGTGCTACCCGGGAAAAAGGGCTAATTCTAGGAGGAGTCATTCTGCTGCTGGCGTTTATCGTTTGGTTACTCGGGTTTTCCAACCGAAAGCCTGTATTGACTGTAGAAATAAACCAAATCGTTTGCGATGCAGAAAATATTCACGGAGATGATTTCGTAAACGGAGAACACACTTTTTTAAGGGGCAATACTCAAAGTGGACAACACTCCAGGTCAGGCAATTATTCCTGTAAAATAGGTCTTGGTGAAAAAGTCCAATACGGATTCGGTTATCGGCTGAAAAATTTTAGTCCCGGCGAAGTATTCCGCGTATCTGTCTGGCGATTAAAAAACCCGCAAAACGAGGGCCGGCTTGTCGTCCAGAACTCTGGAGGAAAAGATTTTTACAGAATGGAGGAAATTCCTGTCGAAGTGGACAACTCCGGCTGGGAAAAGCTCTCCCTGATCTTTGCCATCCCTTTCGGTGAGCGATCTGATTTTTACAATGTTTATGTTTATGCCAGCGGGCATACAGAAGTTTTTTTCGATGATCTGGTTATTGAAAAAATAGGCAATTGGCCGGACTACGCCGAAAGGATTAAGAAACTCAATATTCGGGTAAGCCCGGAAGGGTTAAAAAAACTGGAACGAAAACGGGATGAAGCACTTCGTAAAGGTTTACTCAAAACTTCCGATAATGACTGGGTAAAAGCTATGCTAACAGATTCAACCGGTCAGGAAATACCTGCTGAAATCAGGTTAAAAGGCGACTGGACAGATCATCTCAAAGGCGATAAATGGTCTTTCCGAATCAAAGTAAAATCTCCTCATGCGTGGCAACCGGTTAATGAAGATGACAATGGACTGATAACTTTTTCCGTACATACCCCAGAATCCAGGTATTTCCTGAATGAGTGGCTCGTCCACCAATGCTGGATGCAAGAAGGAATCCTTACTCCCCGATATGAATTTACCGAAGTTAGCCTCAACGGAAAATCCCTTGGGATCTATGCTATTGAGGAACATTTTGAAAAACAACTTGTCGAAAACCAACGACGAAGAGAAGGTCCGATCCTTAAATTTTCCGAAGAAGGCATGTGGTCAGGCATTGAGCGGCAACTGGAGAATCATGGTTATGTTCACTTCGATTACCGCTCCACCGTTGACGACTGGGAAAACGCCTGGAGTGAGGCCTTCGGGCAACAGAGAACCCTGTCTGATTCAGTGCTGAAAAAACAATACACGGCAGCCAGACAGCTGATGTTTGAATTCAAAAAAGGCCTAAAACCTGCATCAGAAGTATTTGACATGGACAAGCTGGCCAGATTTTATGCGATTGCTGATGTATTTAATGCTTATCACGGAATCATTTGGCACAACCAGCGCTTTTATTTCAACCCTGTTCTTGGAAAGCTGGAGCCCATTGGTTTTGATGCTTTTGGTGGAAAGCCTCCAAGAAGGTATACCATTTTAGGAGAAGGAGCTCTGAATCCGGATAACACCGAATCCAACAGACTCTTTGGGTATTTACTACAGGATCACGAATTCAACAAACTGTATTTCAAACATTTATACACTTATAGTTCAAGAAAATTCTTAAGCAAATTTCTCGAAAAACATCAAATCGGCTGGGACGAAAGATTGAGGTTGTTGCAAATGGAATTCAGCAATTATCAACCGAATTACAAAGATTTTTTACAGGATGGACTCTTTGTACACTCCCTGCTTCTGCCCTATGAGGATTTAAGCATAAGAGCTTTTACTCAAGAACGTAACAATGGTACCAAAAAACTAACCCTCCAAAACCAGCACCATTTACCTGTCGAAATAATTGGATCAGGCTATAGCCGGAATCAAATTGATAAAGCATTGGACAGCATGGTAATTTTACCGGCTCATGTTTCCAGAAGATACCTTTCCCGATTATTGCGTGATAGCATTGTCAGGGATTTCAATTCAACCAAATTTCTCCATGACGAAGCTTTGATTTTACAACAAACCGGTGAGCAGTATTCTCTTGAAGTAAATGCAAATGCACGATTCATACACTTCAGGTTACCGGGAGTAGATTCCTTATTTACCGCACGAATCATGGATTGGTCCGGACCAGAAATTGTCAGGCCACAACCACCTTCCACAGCAAGTGACATTACTGATCCGAAATATGAAACACTCTTCCTGGTCAGGGATCATAAGATCATGTTCTACCCGGGACAACACGTTTTTACCGAGCCGTTAATTTTACCTGCAGGTTATGAGGTGTCTATTTCTGAAGGAACGGAGATTGATTTGACCAAAGGTGCGTACCTGATAACCAATAGTGCCATTCAGGTTTATGGTGTAGAAGATAACCCTGTTGTAATCACCTCAAGTGACGGAACGGGAAAAGGACTAGCAGTTTTGCAAACAGGAACACCTTCCGTTTTCCGATATTCCATTTTTGAGAATTTGGGGTCTTTGGAAAACAGTACTCAACATCTCACAGGGGCTATTACAGGTTACGAATCTGACGTCCGTTTTTATAACTGTGTTTTTCGCAATAACCATTGTGAAGATGCTCTTAACATGGTTCGATCAACATTCCTGCTCCAGGAATGCCTTTTTAGCCAAATCAGCAGCGATGCCTTTGACAGTGATTTTTGTAAAGGGGAAGTTAAAAACTGTACCTTCCGGAATACCGTAAATGACGCCATGGATTTCTCCGGAAGTATTGTCAATATTTTTGATTGTTTTATTGAAAGTCCAGGTGACAAAGGCATCAGCTGTGGAGAAGAAAGTGATATATCCGTATTTGATACAACCATTGAAGACTCCCCTATTGCAGTCGCTTCTAAAGACCTCTCCGTTCTATTTTTACGAAATATCAGGATTAACAATTCCCGTCAAGGCTTTGTTGCCTTCCAGAAAAAACCGGAATTCGGCCCGGGAAAGATCATTGTAGAGAGTTATACTGCTGAGAATGTGGACAAACTATTCAATATCGGAGAAGGTTCATTTTTGCAATTGCCGGAGGATTAGAATGGGTTTGTTATAGTCCCGGCACTACGTGCTACCCTCACGGCGGGATCTCCCTTCGGTCGATTTGACATTGTTTTATGTTGTTTCAATAGTGTCAAATGGTTTCATTTTGTTTCAATGTGGTTGGTTCAATAAATGTAACTCAGTGAACCCTGTGCCTACTTTGTGTTCTCTGTGGTCAAGAAAACATTTGGAAAAGAATCCCCTTTCGAAAAAGACAAAAAAATCACAGAAGAAGAAATTATCTGGCAAAGTCAACAATTAGTCGACAAACTTTTTATCTTTGAAACCAATGTATTTAATTTGACGTTATTGATAATGATCGTCAAAATTAGATATACGGGACAAGAATCATTAAATTTCATATGCAGCAAGAGACTCAGAAAACCACTCCCAAATTATACAAGTTCAAGGACCTGAAGGTCTATACTTCCACGGAGTGGCTGGCCGATAACAAAAAAAAGTACCGTCAGGTATTTGACCGGTACGAAACGGCCTATGTCTATGCTGAACTCTCCTTTTTCAACAAACAATTCGATAAGGATGACTGGGATATCAATATTCAACTGCAGTGCTATGATGCCAAAAGCAAAAAGAAAATCTGTGAGTTGAATTTTGACCGCAAAGTCAATAAATATGACCCCGTCGTCTTTATTCGTGAGGGCTGGGGAAATAAAACCCACGGATCCTTTTGGAAAAGGGGTACCTATTACTGGAAAGCCTGGATCAATGGAGAGAAAGTAGCCACCAAATTCTTCTACATCGAAGATGCCGGAGAAAAAACGGACGAAGAAGACAGTCCATATCTTTCCATTCAGGGGGTAAAACTGTATGAGGGTCCATACGACGACGTCAATGCGGATGATCGGGTCTACATGAAAAGCTTTAACAGCGAAGAGACTCGTTATGTCTACGTGGAACTCAACTTAAAGAACCTATACACCATCAACCCCTGGCATTGCGAAATTTTCATCAAATTTTACAATGGAGCCAAAGAATTAAAAGGTCAGTTGGTTCGCCTCCAAAGTGTCGAGAAAGATGCGGAGAAGATTATGCTTACCGCAGGTTGGGGTTCTGATGTGAAGGAATCCTGGAGAACGGACAATTATACTGCGGAGATCATATTCATGGATCGTTTACTCGCCACGGTTCCTTTCAGAGTCGGAGAAGAATTTGAAGAAGGCATTGCCGGAGTGATCCTGCCTCAACAACAAGCTCCCGTCATCCTGACTCCCGACCTAACGGAAGATAAAATGACTTTCGAGGAAGTCATGGCCAAACTGGATGAACTCATCGGTCTTACAGACATCAAAAAACAAGTCAGAGACCACGCCAAATACATTCAGTTCCTCCAATTGAGGAAACAAAGAGGGTTTGAAGAAAAAGAAAATATCAATGTACACTCTGTCTTTATAGGCAACCCTGGAACAGGAAAGACAACGGTAGCTACCATGATGGGTAAGCTGTATAAGAAAATGGGGCTCCTCTCTAAAGGCCATGTCCATGAAGTGGATCGGGTGGATCTCGTAGGTGAATATATAGGACAAACAGCTCCAAAGGTAAAAGAGGCTATTGAGAAGGCGCGTGGAGGGGTTTTATTTATAGATGAAGCATATTCTTTGGCCAGATCAAAAGATGATAATAAAGATTTCGGTCGTGAGGTTATTGAAATCCTCGTAAAGGAAATGTCTGATGGCAAGGGTGATATGGCTGTTATTGTAGCCGGCTATCCCAGAGAGATGAAACTTTTCCTCGACACCAACCCCGGTTTAAAATCGAGATTCAAATTATTCTTTGAATTTTCTGATTACCTGCCTCAGGAGTTATCACATATTGCAGAATATGCCTGTAAGGAAAAGGATGTCGTACTTACGCTGGCTGCCAGGAAAAAGATAGACAAAATGATCGTTCGGGCCTATCGCTCCCGTGGCAGATCATTTGGCAATGCGCGGTTTGTTTTTGACCTGATTGAAAAATCAAAGATCAATCTGGGACTTCGTATTATGGAGATGGAAAACCGTCAGGAACTCGAAAAAGCAGAGTTGGCTACCATCCAGCTTCAGGATGTCGATAAGATCGATATTGAAAACCGCTACGAATTACCAGATATTCCAATTGACGAAGCATTATTGGCAGAAGCACTTGCAGAGCTGAACAGTCTCATCGGCATGGAAAAGGTAAAGAGCCAGATCAATGAAATGGTCAGTCTGGTAAGGTATTACCGACAAACTGAAAAGGATGTGCTGAATAAGTTTTTCCTGCATACCGTATTCATTGGCAATCCAGGTACCGGAAAAACTACCGTAGCCCGTATTTTAACCAAGATTTATAAAGCCTTAGGTATTCTGGAACGAGGTCATATGGTCGAAACCGATCGTCAGGGGCTCGTTGCCGGATATGTAGGGCAAACCGCTTTAAAAACCGCTGAAAAAATTGAGGAATCCATGGGCGGTGTGCTCTTCATCGACGAGGCCTATTCCCTGATGGAAGGAATGGCGGCCGGAGGTCGTGGAGGATTTGGAGATGAAGCCATTCAGACCTTATTAAAGCGCATGGAAGACCATCGCGGGCAATTCTTCGTATTCGTTGCAGGATACCCTGACAATATGGAAAATTTCCTCAAGGCAAATCCTGGTTTGAATTCAAGATTTGATAAAACACTGAGATTTGATGATTACAGCCCTCAGGATCTTTACCTGATCGGTCTTCATATGCTGAAAGAGGAAAATCTCACTGCGGATCCGGATGCGGAAAAACATTTGGAAACTTATTTCACTTTCCTCCATAACTACCGCGACAAATATTTCGGTAATGCCCGTACGGTCAGAAATGTCATTCAGGAGGTCATCAAGGCGCATAACCTCAGGCTTGCAGCCCTTACGCCTGAACAAAGAGAAGGCATCCCGGAAGATATTATCACCATAGAGGATGCATCCGTACTCAAAACGGATAAAAGTGATTTTGTTTTCAACAAAAAAACCATGGGTTTTAAAAAGAAATAAGTTGGGTTGTGTAAAAACTCGATTTTTCTAAAACCTTATCGAAAATGATTTATTCAAGGATTGAAAAATCGAGTTTTTAAACATGAAGCGTTCGGGGACTTTTTACACAACCTCATTATTCTTTGTGCTAAGTATTATCAAATCTCCTGGCCTTATAATGGAACTAAAGATTATTACACATTTTTAAGGCACACGGAAATCCCAAATTTTGGTTGAACCAAAATTTGGGATGACTCATGTTTCTTTGTTTCTTTGCAACAAACCAGTAACCTTCATCAAGAATGCTTTTCAGATTTGTTTTCATCCTAGTTTGTGTAGTCTTTTTCATCAATAGCTGTAACAGCGTGGTTTCTCTCAATTTTGGAACACATAAACTCCGTTCCTTCACCATGGAGGAAGTGGAGTCTAATGGTTTGGGAGACTCTGATTTCGTTGAAATCACCGATGCTCAGCTCACCGGCGATTTCATACATGCAGCAGGTACCAAAGAAAAAGACGGTGGTTTAATCCTCTATCCGATATTGAGTAAAAAAGGACTCGAAGCTTACGAAAAGGGCGAGAAACCTTCTGCGAGGATCATTGCCTGGACAGATATATTTGAATGGGATTGTCTGGAGGCAAAAAACTGCGCACCCAAAGGAGAAACAACTATTAAAGGAGTCATAAGAAAGATGGTTCCTGAAAAAGATAAAAGCCAATCCTTGAATGTCCAGCTACCTGAATTGCCGATCTATCTCGAAGTAGGCCGGGAACCCACTCCCTGGTATTGGCATGCATTGCTCATGTTGATCACGGGAGGTAGTATTCTATTCCTTGAAATCCGAAGATTGAAGAAGAAGGCGGGGTAATTAAAACCTGAATCCTCCTTCAAATAATATTTCTCTACTTTACACTTTTTTGTTTCACGCAGATTTCGCTGATTTTCGCTGATCATTTTTGAAAATTCACCTCATTCCTGCGTTTATTCCGACCGTTGGTGCGGAATGTCGTTATTCTCCATCTACGTTATCTGCGATAGCAAATCAACCTTTATAAAACTCTCTTCCAATAAGGTGGGGTAAAGAAAAAAACATACAACTTCCAAAGTTTTTCAATCCGTTACAAATCGGAAAAAAGCCATTTTTTAAACAAAGGGCCGGTTTTATTAGTGTCGGTAAAATTTAACTTTGCTTGCCTTTTTACCGAAAAGGTATCGGTTGGGTGTGCCCAACTGTTTTCTATTACAAGCAAAATGCAAAAAAGAAAAATCATGGCAAAATTGAATTTTGGAGGCGTTGAGGAAAATGTGGTGATGCGCGACGAATTTCCTATTGAAAAAGCGCGTGAAGTGCTCAAGGACGAAACTATTGCAATCATTGGTTATGGCGTACAAGGGCCGGGACAGGCACAAAACCTGCGCGACAATGGTTTTGATGTTATCGTTGGTCAACGTAACCCTTCCAAATCATGGGACAAAGCTGTAGCTGACGGGTTTGTACCCGGAGAATCATTGTTCTCCATAGAAGAAGCTGCTGAAAAGGCGACCATCATCATGTATCTGCTGTCAGACGCAGCACAGATTGCTGTCTGGCCAACGTTAAAACCATTTTTAACTGCCGGCAAAGCCCTGTATTTCTCCCATGGTTTTGGAGTTACCTATAAAGATAGAACCAACATCATTCCACCAGCGGATATCGACGTATTCCTCGTAGCACCTAAAGGCTCCGGGACCAGTCTGAGACGTATGTTTGTGGAAGGCCGTGGTTTGAATTCAAGTTACGCCATCTTCCAGGACGCTACTGGCAGAGCAAAAGAACGTACCATTGCCATCGGTATTGGTATCGGTTCAGGTTATTTGTTCGAAACCACTTTCAAGAGAGAAGTTTACAGCGATCTCACCGGTGAGCGCGGTAGTCTGATGGGTGCAATTCAGGGACTTTTCGAAGCTCAGTATACTGTACTCAGAGAACGTGGACATACCCCAAGTGAAGCGTTCAATGAAACGGTGGAAGAGCTTACCCAAAGCCTTATGCCTCTCGTGGCTGAAAATGGTATGGATTGGATGTATGCCAATTGTTCCACTACTGCCCAGCGAGGTGCACTGGATTGGAAAAACAAATTCAGAGATGCAGTAAAACCGGTTATCAACGATCTTTACGATAGTGTTGCGTCAGGTGAAGAAGCACAACGTTCCATCGATTCCAACAGCCAGGAAGATTACAGAGAAAAACTGGAGGAAGAATTACGTGAATTACACGAAAGTGAAATGTGGCAGGCTGGTAAAGTAGTGCGTAGCCTTCGTCCGGAGAGGAATTAAACAGTCGGCAGTCTTCAGTACTCAGGAATAAACGGCAGACGGCAGACGGTGGACGATATACGGTTTTAGTTTAAGAACCAGTTCAAAAAACTAAACTACCAAAGTTGGGGTTTAATCCCCTTGAACTACTTGAACATTGAACCCTTTGAACCAGTTAAGTTGGGTAGTAATAGGTTCTAAGTCCTCAGCCGTCAGTTTTTTTTTATCTGAATGGCCAAGAAAAAGGAAGACGTTGTTCTGTTGAAAATTAATAATTTACCATTGACTTTATGTCAGCAAATACAAAACCTTCTTCGGAGTTGATCTCCGTTGAAGGACTCTACAAAGCAAAAGTTAGGATCAAAGGGGTTGCAGAGCATACCCCTTTGATGTTTAACCACAATATGTCTGAACAGTATGGCTGCAGGATACTTCTCAAGCGGGAAGACCTTCAGGTGGTACGTTCATACAAGATCCGGGGGGCTTACAATAAAATGGCCGGACTGGGGAAAGAAGCTTTGAAGAATGGTGTCATTTGCGCCAGTGCAGGCAATCATGCCCAGGGAGTTGCATTTGCCTGTCATAAATTGAAAGTCAAAGGAAAGATCTTTATGCCCGAAGTAACCCCCAAACAAAAAGTAAACAAGGTCAAGCTCTTTGGAAAAGAGCATGTTGAAATCGTTTTGGTCGGGGATACATTTGATGAAGCCAACAACCTCGCATTAAAAGAAGCTGAAATCCATGACATGACTTTCGTTCCGCCATTTGATGACCGCAAGATCATTGAGGGACAAGGGACAGTAGGACTTGAAATTCTGGAAGATTGTCATGAAATGATCGATTATGTGTTTCTGCCCATTGGCGGAGGAGGGCTGATCTCCGGTGTAGGGAGCTGTTTCAAACAGTTAAGTCCTGAAACAAAGATCATCGGCGTGGAACCAGCCGGTGCACCGGCGATGAAAAAATCCATTGAAGCCGGAGAAAACATTATTCTGGACAAAATTGACAACTTCGTTGACGGAGCAGCCGTCAAACAAGTTGGCAAACACACGCTGGCGATCACGCAAAAAATCGTGGATGACATTGTACTTGTGCCTGAGGGTAAAGTTTGTAATTCCATCCTGCATCTGTATAATGAAGAAGGTATTGTAGTAGAACCAGCCGGTGCCCTGACCATTGCTGCCCTGGATTATTATGCTGATAAGATCAAAGGGAAAAATGTCGTTTGCATTTTGAGCGGCAGCAACAATGATATCACCAGAACACAGGAGATCAGAGAGCGCTCTTTGTTCTATGAAGGTTTAAAACACTACTTTGTCATCAAATTTCCTCAACGTGCCGGTGCCTTACGCGATTTCCTCAATGATGTACTCGGCCCTACTGATGACATTACCCACTTCGAATACACCAAAAAACACAACCGGGAAACCGGTCCTGCCCTTGTTGGAATTCGGGTTCAGAAAAAAGAAGATTACGAAGGGCTCATTTCCCGGATGGAAGCCCAGAACATCAACTATCAGACGCTAAATGATCAGAAGATGTTGTTTGATTTGTTGGTGTAAAATCCCAGCTAATTACTCCTGACACCTTTTGGCTTATTTTGACCAATTTTAAATTATTGATCATTAGTAAGCCTCCCCTCTCCAATTCGAAATTAATTTTTAACTTCATCCTACCTGAAGAATTATTTCCTGTTACATCAGGATGAAAAACATTTTTTACATCAAAAACTCGAATCAATGAAAGCTCCAATCTTTAAGTTTTCCCTATTCGCTCTTGTTACCATTCTCTTTTTATCAACTTCCTGTAATAAAGACAACGATGATAATCCCGATGACCTGGACGTGGGTACTCTTGTCGTAAAAATTGATGGAGAAACTTTTGAAAGCCTTGCCGCAGTGGGTACCATTGCAGTTTCCTTTGATACCATACAGGGTTTTACCATCACGGGATTAAAAAATGAAGGGTTATCCACCATCACTGAAATTGGTCTCGTCTTTGGACATCACACAGATGAAACCATGACCGCAAAAACTTATCAGTTTACCGATGGAGATGGTTCCTGCTTCCAGCCGTTGGGTGTTTGCGGTGGCATTGACTACACCAACGCAAACATTGCCAACCCTTCCGAATCCTTTAATTATGAATCCGCTACCCTGGGAGGGGCGGCAACCATTACCTTTACCACGCTGGATTATCAAAACGGCGGAAGTGCCAAAGGTACATTTTCAGGAACATTGGTTGATGGAAACGGGAATTCAGTAGCCCTGACAGAAGGAAAGTTTAATGTGCTGATTGATTAGCCAATATCGATTTTTATACATTTGAAAAAAAAGCTTCACATGAAAGTGTCACCAACACTAAAATGTGAAGCTTTTAAAAATATTAATTAACATCCTGCCAAAAATTAATTGGTAAGACCGTTATTTTATTGCATACTCGTCAGCTCTTCCCCTTCTTCAACCTCCTCGAATATCACTCCATATTGTTTGAGTTCCTCCAATGCAGGATCATACACTTCCTTCATAACCGGAATCTGGACACCCGGGGTTTTGTATTGCCCGTTCATTAACATTTTGACAAAGATCCCTAATGGAAGACCTACCAGTTTAGCCATAGCTGTATTCACTTGATCTTCTCCTTTCATAATCAAGGTTGAAGATAAATGATGATCTTCACCATGTAATTCGTAATCGAATTCATGCTTCATGATGATCATATCTTTGTCATCAGGCTTTAAGCTCCATTTTTCCAGTAACAAACATTCAAGGATATATGCCGGGGAAGCATTCTTCTGTTCAATACTTCTATCATCGAAAATACCTGTCCACCTTAGCTGATCCATTACCTTTGAATCCACATCTACACGGATGAGTTTGGCAACCCGTTCCTCCAGCGTTCCTTTTTCTTTGTGCAAAAATGCCTCAACGAGATCGCGATAGGTCATTTGATCAGAATGCTGGATATTAAAACCATCATCCGTTAAGCCCATTTTAACAAAAGCATGCCAGGCATCGCAGAAGCCTCTTTTACGCAAAGTACCTCTTAAAATAGTAGGAATATCCTGCAAATCGTAGGTTTCCAGATAAGAAAGAGAATCCCTGTTGGGATAAATTTCATAAGTCCCCAGGCCTGCTACTTCAGTCAATCGGTAATCCCTGAAAAGCCTTTTATGAGGCATGAGTTTTAATTGACCGTTTTCGAGGAATTGCGCAGTGGTTTGCCCTGCTACAACGACATTCCTCGGATTCCAGGTGAATTTGTAGTGCCAGGGATTATCGTCACTTTCCGGGGCTATCAGCCCTCCTGTGTAGGAATAAAAACCTTTTATTTTACCGCCCCGGGCTTTTATATCATCGATAACCTGCATGGCGGACATGTGGTCAATCCCGGGATCAAGGCCTATTTCACTCATGAAAACCAGCCCTTTTGCCTTAGCTTCTTCATCCAGTTCTCTCATTTCTTTTGACACATAAGATGCGCAGACAAAATGTTTACCATAGGTAATGCAGTCACGGGCGACATCCATATGTAGAAACTGCGGTAACATGGAAATCACCACATCAGCCTCCCGGATGAACTTTTGCCGATTTTCTTCGTTATGAATATCCAGGCAAACTGCACTGGCGTTTTTGTAATCTCCAATCTTTTTTTTGGCCATTTCAAGATTGGAATCAGCGAGAACGATAGACCATTGGTAAGTAACAGATTGTTCCAAAAGATAATTGATCAACACTGTTGACGAACGACCGGCCCCAATGATTAAAAGTTTATTCATGGATTAATTTGTTTATTCTGGTTAAAGGCCTGTTTAAAGACAGCCCGCAAGTTATATTTTCGGGCAATAATTTTTGAATTTTAAGCTGTGAATTTTTACACAAAAAATGACAAATTAGGTTTGATGATCAACAAACCTTATTTTTACAGGATAATGCCCGGCAAATAGTCTGTGCTTTCATAAATATAGCAAGGATGAAGAAAATCTCCCTGACCACATCGATCGAAGTGTATGCTTCGAAAGGTGAATTACCTGAAAAATTTGAACACCTGCTTGATGAAGCTAAAAAAGGCCTCACCAAAAGTTATGCTCCTTATTCTGAATTCCGGGTTAGTGCAGCGGTATTATTAGCCAATGGAAAAGTCCTTACCGGTGCTAATCAGGAAAATGCAGCATATAGTTTGTGCCTGTGCGCGGAAAGGGTCGCCCTCTCAGCAGCTTCCAGTGAATTTCCTGAGGTGCAGGTTGAGGCCATCGCCATCACGGTGGAAAACAAAAACAATCCCGTTACCTCCCCTGCTGCTCCCTGCGGCGCCTGCAGACAAGTTCTGTCAGAAACCGAAGACCGGTTTAAAAACAAAATCAAAGTAATTCTGCAAGGAGAAAGTGGGGAAATTTACCTGCTCAATACAGCAAAGGACTTACTGCCATTGTTCTTCGACGGTACTTTTCTGTAAACAAATCCATTAAAAAAATAAAAAAAAATCCTAAATGTGATTGGAATCACTGACCATACCTGTTGGTCAGATTATCTTTGCTATCGTAAATGATACAACAAGTGTTCAAAACACACGACAAATAAACACAAAGATATTTAAGATTTAGGGTTTTGGTTAGTTTGAAAATTAGTACCGGCAGTGAATTCTCACTGCCGTTTTTTTTTTTGCTCATTCGTTATCTGAAGCAAACCATTCCGCATAACTATTTGCTGTTTCCCTCAACAAGGCACTATGCAACTTGACTTCTTCCGGCAAATGTTGCTTAAGAATTCCCACAATATCAATTAACATATTTTCGCAGGTCGGCTGATAATCAACATACCTTATACGTGGATTGGTTTTTTCAAGCCCCCTGAATCGCGAATCATTGCGAAGAATCAGATAATGATCAAAGATGGAGAGAATGTGTTTTTTGACAATCTGTTTCAGATCACCAAAATCTATCACCATTCCACAAGTCGGTATGGCTGCATCATCTATTGGTTTTCCGATGGTCGTTATTCTCAAATGGTAAGAATGACCATGAATATCCTTACACTTCCCACCATACCCGTCCAGCGCATGTGCAGCTTCAAAATCAAACTCTTTCGTCAACCTAACCGTATTCATTTTGTCATTTTTTAAATTCTGTGCAAAGGTAGTGAATAAGGAAATATGAATAGATTTTTTCCAAAAAACACACAAAAGGATGACAAAAATCATTTTTTGGAATGACAAATGTCACCCTTTTCATAAAATGGCCCGATTAACTTTGCCTCAACAATTACATGAACAAACTTTCATATATTCATATTTATTCTTAACCAATTAAATTTTTTTTTAATCATGAAGGTAGAACAAATTTATACAGGCTGCCTGGCAGAGGCGGCTTACTACATTGAAAGCAATGGTGAGGCAGCAGTAATTGACCCTTTAAGAGATATTGAGGGTTATTTACAAAGAGCTGAAGAAGACAATGCCAAGATCAAATACATCTTCCTCACCCACTTCCACGCAGATTTTATGGCAGGCCATATGGATTTGGCCAAGAAAACCGGCGGAACCATTATCGTCGGACCAACCGAAGCTCCAATCGGTTATGATGCACACATCGTAAAAGACAACGAAGATCTCAAATTAGGAGATGTCAATATTAAAGTACTTCACACTCCAGGACACACTACAGAAAGTGTTTGTTACCTGCTTTCAGACGAATCCGGAAAAGATGTAGGCTTATTCAGTGGTGATACGCTTTTCATCGGTGACGTTGGAAGACCTGACCTTGCACAGAAAGTGGTTGCAGATCTCACTCAGGATAAACTGGCAAGAATGCTTTTCCACTCCTTGAGAAATAAGATCATGCCTTTGGACGACGATATCATCGTTTATCCTAACCACGGCGCAGGTAGCCCATGTGGAAAGAACATGAGTGAAGAAACCACAGATACACTGGGTAACCAGAAAAAGACTAACTATGCTCTCAGACCTGACCAGACTGAGGAGGAATTCGTAAAAGAGTTGCTGACAGGTTTGAAAGAACCACCATCATACTTCCCTGCAATGGTATTGGGTAATATCAAAGGAACGGAAAGTATCTACGATGTCAGGGAAAGAGAAAACAACGAAATGTCTGCTGATGAATTTGAAAAAGCAGCAGAAACTGAAGGCGTTGCCATTCTGGACACAAGAGCTTCCACAAAATTTGTTAACGGGTTTGTACCTAAGTCCATCAATATTGACATCGACAGCAACTTTGCAGTTTGGGTAGGTACTATCCTCAGGGATGTAAATACGAAGATACTGGTAATTACATATCCTGGAAGAGAGCAGGAAGTAATCGACAGATTGGCAAGAGTTGGATTTGACCACGTAATCGGATTCCTGAGCGGAGGTTATGAAACCTGGAAAGAAGCAGGGAAAACTGAAGACACCCTCAAATCAGTTACTCCGGATTCAATAGCTGAACTGGAAGGCTTGAACTACCTCGACGTGAGAAGAGAAAGTGAATACGACAGTGAGCACATCGTTGATGCTGTAAATGCACCACTCGATTACCACTGGAATTCAATTGAAAAGGTTGACAAGGACAAAACATACCACGTTTACTGCAGAACAGGTAACAGGTCAGTAATCTATGCTTCCATTTTGAAAGCACAAGGATTTAACAATCTTATCGACGTTGCAGGTGGTATTGAGGAAATGAAGAAAACAGGCAAATTCGAAGTTACGGAATATGTTTGTCCTTCAACTATGTTGTAATCCGGTTACAACTCAATTATTCGACATTATTAGTTCGGTATAAATTGTTCGATTTTCATTGGTGGAGGTTAATCCCGTTCGACGGGATTAGCCTCTTTTTAAAAAATGAACTACCTTTACAAGATCAGTGATTTTTAATCACCTGGTATTTTGTTGAACAAGGTTTACCGCAAATTTTTTACCCATGCAAAAAATTCTCATTCCCGGTGATTTGACTGTATTAACAGACTTCTCTTACGATATTGCTTTAAAAATTGCAGAAAAAACCGATGCTCAAATTGAGGTCCTTGGAATAGTACCCGCCCCCCTGAATGCTTCTTTTGATAAAAAGGGAAATATTAAAACGGATATGGGCGCTGATTTGTCAGACCTCGAGGAACAATTAAAAACTCTGGAAGAAAAAATGTCTTCCTGGGCAGAGGGAAAAAAGCGTATCAGCAATGCAGTAGCAAAAATCGGCCACATCGATGATACCATTTTAAGGCATATTGACGAAAATGACATCGAAATGGTGGCCATGGGTACTTCAGGCGCCTATGGCATGAAGCAATGGTTATCCAATTCGCATGCAGCTAAAATTACCAGACACTCAAAGGTCCCGGTATTAACGCTTAAGTGTGATCGCTCTGACTTTGAAATTGAAGATCTGCTCCTGGTCTCTGATTTCCACAAGCCTGAAAAAATCGATATTACTGCCATAAAAACGATCCTGGACGCCCTTGATGTAGACCTGCACTTTTTAAAGGTCAATACCCAACGGGATTTTCAGCCAAATCGTGAGATCAGGATCAATATGGAAAAATTCGCAGAACTGAATGACCTTGACGACCCTGAATTTCACATCTATTGTGATGAAACAGTCGAAAAAGGCATCATTAATTTCAGTGCGGATACCGGTATTGAATTAGTGGCTATTGGCACTCATCAGCGTTCAGGGTTTAGTCGTTTATTCAATACAAGCATTTCAGAGAATGTAGTCAACCATATTTGGCAACCCATTCTTACCTACCCTACCTAATAAAGGTACTTAATGTATAGGCTAAGCCTAAGAAAAAAAATCTAAATATTTTTAAAAATAAATTCCATGCTCCGTATACCGATTGATCAATATTGGTTGCGGAGCATCCCTTTTTTATCCGTAACAGAAATCACAAATATGCCCGTTAATTATCTTTATCTTCGTGCCTTTAAATAAAATACCATGAAAATCAAACAATTATTTTTTCTGCTTCCTTTGCTGGCTTTTTATGCCTGCGGTTCATCTGAACAAACAGACAGTAAAACAATTGTATCAGAAGTACCTGAAACAATTGATTTGAAAGCTTATGAGGGTTTGGGTACAAAAATTACTTCCGAAAGTTTTTTAACCCTTAGCGGAAAAGTTAAATCCGCCTTACAGGAAGGCGGAGTGCCAAATGCAGTAGGTTATTGCAAAATTTCCGCTCATCCCATCATAGATAGTTTATCTCAGGCCCATAATGCTACCATTAGCAGGACGAGCCTAAAACCAAGAAACTACAAAAACACTGCTGTACCCAGGGAAAAAAGCGTTTTGAAACAATTCGAAGTAGATTGGCAATTAGGTCAGCAAGTCATGCCTTTCTCCGAGGATATGGGAGCCGCCGGCGTAAACTTTTATGCACCTATCTGGACTCAAAAAGCTTGCCTGCAATGTCACGGTGTGATAGGAGAAACACTATCTGCTAAAAATGACGAGATCATCAAGGGACTTTATCCGAATGACAAGGCAATTGGTTATAAAGAAAATGACCTCCGCGGCATGTGGGTGGTCAATTTTAAAAAAGATCAACAATAATAAGATAATAGAACATCTATGGATCAAAAAACAAAACCATGGAATTCATTTCCATTTCTGATAATCGCCTGTCTCACACTCGGACTGGCTCCATTTGTTCCGGAACCGCACATTTTAGGAAAAATCAGATGGATTATGGGCGGAGCCAAAGGCATGGCTGCTATAGACTGGTTTGATTTCGTATTTCATGGCCTGCCCTGGTTTTTACTTTTGAGATTTTTTTCTCTTAAGGTCGCAGGAAAACTGTGAAAAGAAAGGGTTTTACAATGTTTGATGTTGTTTGAATACTCGCAGTTTGATATTGTTAATGACTTTTTTTGCCATTAAACAACATCAAACCACGTTAAACGAAATCAAACAACATCAAACCGACCCTCGGGAGTGACGCTACTCCACATGCTCAAAATGAGCAGTGAAATGTCTCAGGAAAGGAGGCTCTCTTACAATTTTGAAGCCTTTGACTCCCTCTTTATTTTGTTTCAACTCCTTGAAGGCTTCTATCACGTAATCCATATGGCTTTGAGTATAGACTCTTCTTGGAATAGCCAACCTGACGAGTTCCATAGGAGCCGGAACGAACTCCCCGTCCTCGTAATGACCAAACATTACTGAACCGATTTCACAGGCCCGGATTCCGGCAACTTTATACAACTCACAGGCAAGTGCCTGTCCCGGAAATTGTTCCGGAGGAATATGATCGTAAAAAGCTTTGGCATCAATATAAACGGCATGTCCTCCAATTGGTGAAATGACGGGAATTCCTAATTCAGCAAGTTTCTCGCCAACATAAGTGGTACTTTTAATCCGGTAGTTGAGATAATGCGGATCAAATACCTCTCTCAAACCAATGGCTATAGCTTCCATATCACGGCCGGATAACCCGCCATAAGTAGCGTAACCTTCCGTAATGATCAATACAGTACGGCAGGAAACCGCCAGGTCCTCATCCTTCAATGCCAGGAATCCACCAATATTGACAATGGCATCTTTTTTGGCGCTCATTACACAACCATCCGCAAGCGCAAACATCTCCTGAGCGATCTCCCGATAGGTTTTATTTTCATAGCCCTTTTCCCGCTGCCTGATGAAATACGCATTTTCGGCAATACGACAGGCATCAAGAATAAAGCGCAAACCATTTTCCTTACATACCTGAGCAACTGCTTTAGCATTTTCCATACTCGCAGGCTGTCCTCCCCCACTGTTATTGGTAACCGTCAGGATCACAGCTCCAATATTTTCCTTACCGTATAATTTAATATTTTCCTCCAACTTGGCAATGTCCATATTACCTTTAAACGGATGATATTCTGTAGGATGCAATGCTTCATCTACAGGACAGTCAACGGCTGAAGCACCCGAAAACTCAATATTCGCACGCGTAGTGTCAAAGTGAGTATTGGAAATAAAGACCTTCCCCTTTCCTCCCAATTGATTATACAACAGGTGTTCCGCAGCTCTTCCCTGGTGGGTTGGCATAATATACGGGTATCCTGTAAGGTCTTCAATCTCCTCCTTCATACGTTCCCAACTTCTGGCTCCCGCATAACTTTCATCTCCACGCATAATGCCAGACCATTGTTCAGCACTCATAGCTGAAGTCCCGGAGTCGGTAAGCAGGTCAATAATCACTTGCCTGGCCGTCAATAAAAAGGGATTGTAATGAGCTTGTTCGAGAAAGTCAATTCTCTCTTCTTCAGAAGTAAGTTCGATTTGTTCCACCACCTTTATTCTGAAAGGTTCTATGGTAATTTTTGAATGCATAGGTTTTATTTATGGTTACTGGTTGCTGGTACTGCCAATTGGTATCCAATCCAACCGCCCGAAGGTACCCAATATACCCATGCAATTTCCTGACGAATATCATTTCAGTTGATGATTTTCGCAACCTTTGTTTATTTTTTAAAAGAAGCTTGTAACCTCAAAATCTCCTTGTTCTAAATTTTAACACAAAATTTTTGGCCAGCCCATACCATACTGCTACATTTGTTGCGGTAACAGGTTTACCAACAATAAACTTTGAGAGAAATTATTAATTAGGACGGAGGTGAAATTGACATTGTTCCCTATAGAAACATCTCCTAAACCCAAACATTGAGATTGTGGAAATTCCTCAGCTGATCACTAATAAGTGGAATAAAATTAAGCTTTATTATAAACAACACAAGACAATACTTTTAGCCGGTTTATTTACAACCGCTTCCATAATTACCCTTATGGCCGTCTTGTATGCTTCTCCTACTGCTTTTTCAGAAAAAAAGCCTTCAAAAGATATCTCCCTTGGTGCATTTCCGGTTGATATACCAACCATGAAATATGGTTTTGCCATCGATACCTTTCAGATGACGGAAGGTATGATCGAATCAGGAACCTTCCTCGGGGACATCTTACATGCTCACAAGGTAGATTTCCAGACTATTGACCAACTGGTTCGCAATGCTGAGGATGTTTTTGACGTCCGGAAATTCAGAGAAGGTCGTCCTTATGCAGTACTTGCTACAGACACTTCCCAAACAGCGGATTATTTCATTTACGAACCCAGTGTTTTTGAATACATTGTTTTTCACCTGAAAGACGATCTGAAGGTTGAAAAAGTGGAAAGAGAGGTCATTTCAGAAACGAAAACAGCGGCAGGAAGGCTTGAATCCACTCTTTGGAAAGCCATGACAGAGAATGGCATGAGTTTTGAACTAGCCGATAAAATGGAGGATGCCCTTCAATGGTCCATCGACTTCCACCACCTTCAAAAAAATGATGAGTTCAAACTGGTTTACGAAGAAAAGTATATTGATGGTGAAGTTGTGGGAGTAGGTATGGTAAAAGCCGCTTACTATAAAACCGAAAACAACGAATATTACAGCATGTTTTATGAAGGTGAGACGGAAGATGGCTATTACGATTTAAAAGGTCGTCCCATGAAAAGCACCTTCCTGAAATCACCTGTGAAATTCTCAAGAATCAGTTCTCATTATAACCTTAACAGGTTCCACCCTATTCTCAAAAGAAGGCGTCCGCATTTTGGTACCGACTATGCTGCTCCTTACGGAACTCCTATCCTGGCAGTTGGAAACGGTGTGGTTTCCATTGCTTCCTATACCAAAGGAAACGGAAATTATGTAAAGATCCGCCATGATAAGGTTTATGAGACCCAGTACCTGCACATGCAAAAATTTGCAGCAGGAATTCGCCCCGGTGTACAGGTTAAACAAGGCCAGGTGATTGGCTACGTGGGCTCTACCGGTTTAGCAACCGGCCCTCATGTTTGCTTCAGGTTTTGGAAAAACGGAAAACAGGTCAATCACCTGAAACTGAAATTCCCTCCTTCCAAACCACTGCCTGAAAGTGAAATTCCTGCTTATAATGAATACCGAGACCAATACCTGGAATTATTGAATGGCGTAGAAGTCCCTGCTCCTATTCAGGATACGCCTTTATCAGATAAAGATACTATCACCATTACCGAAGACCTGGTTATTCCTGAGCCAAAGGAAGAGAAAAAAGGTAATCCTTAATTCCTGCGTCAGGAAAGACAAAGCGAAAAAAGCAAAGGCCATCGAATTCAATTCCGATGGCCTTTTTTTATGGTTACTGTTCAATTTTCGAATATCAGTTCCAGCTCGCAGCGTCAGGCATCTGAGCAATTACAGTGTATGGATTTCCTTTGTTATACATCACCTTATTCCAAAGATCATCTGACTGCATTTTGAAAATGTAATTAGCATCAAGATCTGCAGTCACCCACGATCCGTACACCATTTCATTCTTAAGCTGCCCTTCCGACCAGCCGGTATAACCTATGAAGAACCGGATGTTGTTGGGCTTAATTAACTTAGAGGAAATGAGAAACTTCAGTTTTTCATAATTTCCACCCCAGTAAACACCCTCAGCAACTTTTATGCTGTCTTCCAGTAGTTCGCCTATATTGTGAACATAGTGTACAGAATCCGTCTGTACCGGTCCTCCAAAAAATACAGGCGCATCAAACTCCGGGAAATCGTCTACCAGGGTATCAATTGTCGTATCTTCAATAGGTTTGTTCAATACAAAACCAATGCTGCCCTCATCATTATGCTCGCATAATAAAACCACACCGCGTTTGAAGTTAGCATCCATCATAAACGGCTCGGCAAGCAATATCCTTCCTTTATCTAGTTCCTTAGCCATCTAAGTTATTTTGATATGGTTGTTCATGAAATATAGCCCAATATGTCTTGTTCCACCTTAAAAAGCAAGCGAAACCAGGCTGAATGTCGTTAATTTTTTCATAATGTTATTTACGAAAACATTAAAAAAACAATCAACACATTGAAAAACAACCTTTTATATCCTACAACGCAGCGGTTGGAAATTTACGGTCGATCTTTCTTACAAACCCTCTAAGTACTTTTCCGTTTCCTCCTACTTCTACAATTTCATTAACGCCATCCTCTATCATATTCAACATCGTTTGCGTCCAGCGAACAGGAGAGGTCAGCTGAGCGATCAGCAATTTTTTGATCTCTTCCGGATCCCTGTGCGGCATTGCATCTACATTCTGATAGATCGGACAATTAGGTTCTGAAAAGTTAGTGGATTCGATAGCTTTCTGTAATTCTTCCTGAGCAGGCATCATAAGTGGAGAGTGGAATGCGCCTCCTACCTGAAGTATAATAGCACGAATGGCTCCAGCTTCTTTCAGTTTTTCAGCTGCGGTTTCCACACCCGGCACTGATCCGGAGATAACCAATTGGCCAGGGCAATTATAATTGGCTGCAACAACGACTTCATTGATATTTTCACAAACATCCTCAACCACCCCATCATCCAATCCAAGGATAGCTGCCATGGTTCCTTCCACCATCTCGCAGGCCTTTTGCATAGCCATAGCACGCTGATAAACGAGCTTCAATCCATCTTCAAAATTCAAAACTCCTGCTGCTACAAGGGCTGAAAACTCTCCCAGCGAGTGACCGGCAACAGCATCCGGTTTGAAATCACCACCAGCCATTTTTGCTTTTACAATAGAATGAATAAAAACTGCCGGCTGAGTAACTTTAGTCTGCTTCAGGTCTTCAGCACTGCCTTCAAACATTACATCCGAAATGCGGAAACCTAAAACATCGTTGGCAGTTTCAAACCATTTTTTGGCAATATCGGAACTTTCATAAAGATCCTTGCCCATACCCTCAAACTGAGATCCCTGACCGGGAAATACGTATGCGTTCATCTAAATTTTTATTCGTTTTGTTAATGTAATTTGTTCGAGATGAGATTCAAAAATTCATTTCTTGTCTCAACATTTTCAAATGCTCCGGTAAAGGCAGATGTCGTAGTTACCGAATTCTGCTTTTGGACACCACGCATCATCATACACATATGCCTGGCTTCGATAACAATAGCTACCCCCAAAGGCTTTAATGTTTTGTCAATACAATGGAGGATTTCATCTGTCAGCCTTTCCTGCACCTGCAATCTTCTTGCAAATACGTCAATAACTCTTGGTATCTTACTCAGACCAACAATGTGACCATTGGGAATATAAGCGACATGCGCTTTACCAAAAAAAGGCAGCATATGATGTTCGCAAAGGGAATATACCTCAATATCCTTTACGATGACCATCTCACTGTAATCTTCTTTAAACATGGCTGAACGAAGGACTTCCTCTCCATCCATTTGGTAACCTTCCGTCAGATACTGCATGGCCTTGGCTACCCGTTCCGGGGTTTTTGCCAATCCTTCCCTTGAAACATCCTCTCCGAGACCGACTAAGATTTCCTCATAGTTTTTTTTCAACCCTTCCGTCAATTCCTCCGGTTGATCATTTTTTCCAAAATCGTCCATAATACTATATTTAGGAAGAACAAAAGTAAAAATAAATGCGCTTACTATTGGACTTTAAAGAAACAAATAAACCTCTGGTCAAAAATTCATTGGCTTTTATCTAAGTTCTTCGTTATTTTACGGCAAGACCTCTTTTTTTGCAACTTGAAAATATATTGAATGGAAAATGTAATTAGTAAAGCATATAATTTTTTTACCAAAAAGATCGTGTATCATTCTGTCTTTTGGTTGGCTTTACTGGTTTTGCTGACTTTAATAGAAGGCGTTGAGAATAGTTTGATGTTTACATTCAGCAATGAATTGATCAATCTATTGTTTTATGCCGCTATTGTATATTTCAACCTTTTCTATCTCATTCCCAACTACCTCGCTAAAAATAAATTCACCACTTATTTTGGATTATTAATCCTATCGACTATCATCATAACCCCGCTAAAAATATTCACTTTTTATCAGAAATTCCATGAATTTCCAAATCTGCAAACGGAACTACTGAACAACCAGTTCAGTTTCTTTTTACTGACCTTTTTCATTGCGGGTTCTTCTACTATAGGCAAGATCATCTCCGACTGGATAAGACATATGCGGGAAAAACAGGAACTCGAGAATCAGACCATGCAGTCGGAATTGAGGTTCCTAAAAACACAGATCAATCCTCATTTCCTTTTTAACACCTTGAATAACCTTTATGCCCTGACCCTTAAAAAGTCGGATATCGCTCCGGATATTGTGATTAAGTTGTCTGAGATGATGCGATATATGCTCTATGAATGTAATGAAAAAAGGGTTCTGCTCAGTAACGAAGTGCATTACATAAAAAACTATTTGGATCTGGAGGGACTGAGGCAGGGCAAAAACGTTGAGATAAATTTTAAAGTGGAAGGCATTATCAATACCCAAAAAATCGCGCCGTTGATGTTCACCCCCTTTTTGGAGAATAGCTTTAAACACGGATTGAGCAACCACATCTCAAAAGGATTTGTCAATATTCACCTGAAAGCTGAAGAAAATTCCGTACATTTCCATATTGAAAACAGTAAGCCAGAAACCAAACCGGTACAGGTTCACCCACGTAGCGGAGGCATCGGATTAGTAAACCTGAGACGTCGATTGGAACTGGTTTACCCCGGAAAATATAACCTCCAGGTGGATGATAACCCTAATAGCTATGGAGTGACTATGGATATTGAGTTGGATTGATAAGGTTTCATCTTTTGGATGTGAAGATGTGCGGATGTGGAGATGTGCGGATGTACAGATGTGGAAGTGTTCTTTAGAAAGGTAACAATTAAATAAAAAGTAAAATTACGCTATATGAACGTTATTATCGTTGATGACGAACCCCTGGCACAGGATGTGCTGGAAACTTACATTGAAAATATTCCGGAGTTCAATCTCATTAAAAAGTGTAGTAATGCCTTTGAGGCCAATGAAACACTCAAAAATGAGGATATCGATCTGATGTTTCTGGATATTCAAATGCCTCAACTTACGGGTACTGACTTTTTGAAATCCTTATCAAAACCACCCATTGTTATTTTTACAACTGCCTACCCAAATTATGCAGTAGAAGGTTTTGAATTGAATGCACTTGATTATTTGCTGAAACCGATCTCCATGGACCGGTTCCTGAAAGCTGCCAATAAGGCGATAGACCAGTACAAATTAGAACAAGGAGAAGGTAGCACCTCTTCCACTCCGGAGGATGGTGAAGATTTCTTCTTTGTTAAGGCAGATAAAAAACTGATCAAGGTTAACTATGATGACATTCTTTATATCGAAGGATTGAAGGATTATGTCATCATAAGGATGGAGAATGACCGAGTAATCACGCTTCAGACCATGAAGAGTCTGGAAAGCAAAATGCCTTCTCCTCAATTCAAAAGGATTCACCGCTCTTACATCGTGAATACTGACCGGATAAAGGCCATCGTTGGAAATATGGTGGAAATCATCGAAAAAAATCAAGCCAAGCATCTTCCTATCGGAAAAAATTACCGGGAGGAATTACTTGCATTGATCAACAAAAACAGGATCTGATCGGAAACATAAGCTTTCCGGCAGTCCTTTGGAAGTATGAACCTGTTCCCTGCCATTAAACAAGCTATTGAGGCTGCTCTTGGCACCTCAGTCGAAAAGGTCTCTCCCATTAGCGGAGGAGATATCAATATAGCCAGGTTGATCGAAACTCCAAAGGGCAATTTCTTTGTAAAAATCAATGATTCTCCCCAATCAGCAAAAATGCTGGAAACCGAAGCATCCGGCCTTCGTTTGCTGGCCAAAAGCGGAGTCATAGGTATACCGGAGGTAATAGCACAGGGAACAACCTCCGGAACAGCCTGGCTCGTTCTGGAGTATATCCCTTCCGGATCACCGTCCAAAGTCTTCTGGGAAGACTTTGGACGATCTCTGGCAGCACTTCATCAACAAACCAGTGAACATTTCGGGCTCGACCATGATAATTTCATTGGAAGTCTTCCTCAATCCAATACTCCAAAGCCGGATACCATCATCTTTCTAATCGAAGAACGATTGAGACCTCAACTCAAATTGGCCCTCCAAGCGGGTCAATTGAAGAGCCAGGATGCTCAAAACTTTGAAGTACTTTTTAAAAACCTTCCTCAACTCATACCCGACGAACCACCTGCTTTACTTCACGGAGACTTGTGGAGCGGGAATTATCTATGTTCAAATGCAGGGAAACCCATCTTAATCGATCCTGCCGTAAGTTTTGCCCACCGGGAAATGGACCTCGCAATGAGCCGTCTGTTTGGCGGGTTTTCCGGTCGTTTTTATGATGCTTACTTCGAAGCCTTCCCTACGGAACCAGGCCTGGAAGGTCGACTTGGTATCTACCAGTTATATTATTTACTCGTACATGTAAATCTTTTCGGAAGAGGATATGTCGGACAGGTGAGAACGGTATTATCCAGATACATCTAAAAAGGAAGAAAAAGGAAGGATACTATTGGATACAAAAAAAGAAGGGGACAGCAAGCAGCCATTCCCTTCCCTTACAAACAAAACCAACTACAAACCAATATAAATTATCAGTTTATTGATACTATAACGGATCAAATAAAAAAACGCTGTCTTGAATTTTAGGAAACTTGAAAATAGTTTGGAAACACTCAACTGTCCAACTGCCGCAAATAATGTTTCAACGCCACCGTACTAACCACTTCGACAGGAACGTAATATATTGATTTACATATACTTGATATCTTTTTCTGTCCGAAATATAAAAAATTCCCGTCAGTACCAATCATAAGGATTCTTGCACTGATATTTTCTGGAATATTAAATGTGGAAAAGTATTTTTTCCCCTGAAACAGCTTAACAATCGTATTATAGTTATCCAGAATCAGATAGGCAGCCTTTTCTTTTAGAGGTTTCGCCATTGGCTGGTGCCTGGCACTCATCATGATTTTGTTGGCCTTTTCAAATGGAAAAGTACCTACAGACCACCACCCAAGATCTTTTATCCTGAATTCAAAATTTTGAATCTCACCGGAATTTCTCATTTTTCCTTTCCCGTTGACATTCTTTTCCCAATCGAAAGCTTCTTTTGCCCAAAGCATCTGCACATCATCTTTTCCTCCAAAGAAGGAGTGTATTTCTCTATCCACACCTCTCGGAATAGCCACACTGACCAATGCACGCTTCCCTAAAATTAGCGGTTGTCCTCCGGAAAAAGCCCTGACCCTGAATTGGCAAATAAGATCCAAAAGACGCCCCTGACTAAAACAACTGTGATCTGCTGCGATCATTGCAGAACAGGAATTTACTTCATCCAGATATAAATCGATAAAACCTTTGGCCGGCCGGCCATCAGGGTAAAAAAAAGAAAACGGAGAAAAGCCCAAACGTATTGAATGTCCCCCTTCAACGGTTGTGAAACCACAGCCATCTATTTTAAACAGATGGGTTCGGACCTTTTCTCCCGTTTCATAAAATACATCTTTCAACGCCATGTTAGCGCCAATCGCCTTTAAATGCATAACATGTGTAGTTTTTCCACAGACAAGTCTTTTAAAGACCTGTTATCGTGTAATGTGACCCCATTTCACATAAATAAGTGTTTGTACCGCCTTCTCAAAGCGGAATATTTATGCACCTGGCGATTGTTCGATGTAGGGTACTGTGTGTGACTCATAATGTCGCCTGTAAATATAGGTACATTTTAGTATGCAATCCAACTTATTTTACCGTAAAATCAAAAAAAGATACCGTTTGTGGTTTAAAAATGTACAAAAACAGGTTAATCAAGGTTTTTCCACCTGATAATAACGGAACACAGCTTTGGCTACATTTTGTCCATCCATAGCCGCAGAAATGATGCCTCCTGCATAACCGGCCCCTTCACCACATGGAAATAAACCCGTTATTTCTTCATGCATGAAAGTCTCTTTATCCCTTGGGATACGGATGGGACTACTCGTACGACTTTCGGTAGCTACCACATTAGCCTCCTCGGTATAATACCCCTTCATTTTCTTACCAAAGATAAGTGCTGCCGCACGAAGCTTTTCGTAAATAAACCCGGGCAATAGTTCGTGTAAAGGAGCAGAAACCAGGCCAGGGATATAAGAAGTATCACGTAATGTAGAGGATGTATTCTTCTCCACAAAATCGGTCAAACGCTGGGCAGGGGCTTTTTGACTGTCGTCTCCGGCAAGATTAAACATGGATTGCTCGACACTTTTCTGGAATTCAACTCCTGCAAAAACGCCATGTTTGCTAAAAGCACCCAGGTCCTCCAGCTCTACGGCTACCACTGTCCCTGAATTAGCATACGCGGAATCCCTTCGTGACAAGGACATTCCATTGACCACGATCTCCCCGGGAGAAGTAGCTGCAGGAACGATAAGCCCACCGGGACACATGCAAAATGAAAAAACACCACGTTCCTCCACCTGACAAACCAGTTTATAACTGGCCGCCGGGAGATTGCGCTCTCTTACCGATTGATTATACTGAATTTCATCTATCAGGGACTGAGGATGTTCGATCCGAACTCCCAGGGCAAAAGGCTTTGCCTCGATTTTAATGTCTTTTTTGGCTAGTAACCGGTAAATATCCCTCGCGGAATGTCCAGTGGCCAGGATCACCGCATCAGCTTTATACTCTTGATTATCATTAACTACAACGCCCCTTATATTTCCGTCTGAGACCAGGAAATCTGTAACATGACTTTCAAAATGAACTGCTCCTCCGAAATGCAGAATCGTTTGCCTGATGTTAGCTACCACACCCGGTAACTTGTTGGAACCAATATGTGGATGAGCATCCTGCAAAATTTCCGGCTTGGCACCATGTTCGACCAAAAGTCGAAGGGCTTTGATAATGCTACCCCTTTTATGAGATCTGGTATATAATTTGCCATCGGAATAAGTACCTGCCCCACCCTCTCCAAAGCAATAATTGGAATGCGGATCAACAACCCCAAACTGTTGAATAGCTCTCAGATCCCTTCTGCGGCTGCGAACGTCTTTACCCCTGTCTAAAACAACCGGTTTCAATCCTTGCTCAATGAGTTCAAGCGCCGCAAAATATCCGGCCGGACCAGCGCCAACCACTATTACCTGCTTTTTCTCACTAACATCCTGAAAATTATCGAGCAATGCCGGTTCTTCCACAAAAGGTTCTTCGGAATAAACAGCTGTTCTAAGGCGGAACCATGGTTTGGCTCCCCTGGCATCAATAGATCTTCTAAGTACCCTGACATCCTGAACCTTTGAGGCCGGCAACCCGCTTTTCTTTATAGCCTCCCTGCGAATGGTTTTCTCATCATTGACCATCCCGGGACGCACCTTGATCTCTACTTCCTTAATCATTTGTGCCGTTTTCCTCTATCGCCTTGGTGAAAAGATTATCCCCGGTGGGTAAAAAACTATCCGGAATGTAAATTTTTTGTTCGACCACTTCGTAACACTCAACTCCATCAGATTTAATGATCCTGCGTTCCTGATCTGTGGCTGTCAGGTACAGGACATCACCAATTTGTTCAGCGGTCACTTCGTATCTCCCGTTCTCCATAAAAAATTTGAGGATAGAATTATTGGCATCGTAAAGGGTAACTTTAGTTTGAAGCATTATGGTGTTCCCCGCCCAGGCTTTATGCTCAAATTCTCCATACAATCTCAATTCAAGCGTCTGGGCACTATCACTCACCTCATAAACCTGGTGAAAGGATTTCTGCAGTTGAGCCAACAGGAAAAAAGGAGTAAATAATAATATAACCGTAAAGTATTTTTTCATAAACATATTTTAAACACAATTGGTCCTTTCATTAAATGAAACAACCGCACAAAGATAACGAAGGTTTATTGGAGAGTGGTATAACCTTTTCTTTCTTTACAAATTCTAAGATAATAGTATTACATTTGCCGTTACTATTTTCAATGCAAAACATTCCAAACAAATGCAAATAATTGACGGCAAAGAACTGTCAAAAACGATCAAGGGCGAAATAGCTGCCAAAGTAGAAAAAATTACAGCTGAGGGGAAAAGAGCCCCCCACTTAGCTGCTGTTTTGATCGGTGAAGACCCTGCCAGTCAGGTATATGTGAGAAACAAAGTTCGCTCTTGTGAGCAGGTTGGATTCTCCTCTACCCTCGTTCGTCGCCCTTCGGACACTACAGAAGAAGAGGTTCTTCAAATTGTAGATGATCTCAACAAAAATCCTGAAATTGATGGTTTTATCGTGCAATTGCCCTTGCCTGATCACATTGATGAGAACAAAATAACTTTAGCCATAGATCCCAAAAAGGACGTTGACGGATTTCATCCGGTCAACTTCGGTTTGATGATGCAAGGTCTTCCTTGTTACCTGCCAGCTACTCCGTATGGAATCATGGAAATGCTTAGCCGTTACAAAATAGAAACTTCCGGAAAAGAGGTGGTGGTGGTTGGTAGAAGTAATATTGTCGGCACACCGATGGCTGTTCTGCTTTCCAGAAAAGACAACCCGGGGAATGCAACCGTAACCCTCTGCCACAGCCGGACGAAAAACCTGGCCTTCCATACTAAAAGAGCAGACATAATTATTGCTGCCATTGGTCGGGCGGATTTCATTACCGGTGATATGGTCAGGGACGACGTTGTTATTATCGATGTAGGCATTAACCGTGTAGATGATCCCACTGCCAAAAGAGGATACCGACTCAAAGGAGATGTTGAATTTGATACAGTAGCTCCTCATTCTGCCTTTATCACTCCAGTTCCCGGCGGGGTTGGTCCAATGACCGTAGTATCGCTGTTACAAAATACACTAAAGGCTTACAACAAGGAAGTATTCTAATTCTGCTTTAACAAAAATGTCAATGAGGAAACTGTTTCGCAACTTGCTAACGGTCAATCTCTTTTTGCTACATATTTAAAAGAAAATTTGAGAAAATGGATTTCAAACAAGGTTCAACACAAATGATTCACCAGATTACTGGCTTACTGGGAAATATTTCTTCCGAACAGTATTCCAAAAAGCTGGACATTTTCAAAGGTTCTACCCTGGGTCAGCATTTCCGGCACATCCTGGATTTTTACCTGGTATTGCTAAAACATCATTCTTCGGGTCTGGTGGATTACACTTTGAGAGAAAGAGACCTTGAGCTAGAAACCAATCCGCAATATGCCATGACTACTTTTGAGAAGGTCCTTTCTGAAGTGGAATTACTCGATGAACAAACACCTCTGAAGGTTAAGGCTGACTTGTTATATGTTTCAGAAGGAGAAAGACCACTTATCCCAACTTCAATCGGCAGGGAGCTCATGTATGCATACGAACATGCCGTACACCACCTGGCTATAATCAGAATAGGTATTGAAAATGCCTTCCCTGAGCTGGAAATCGCTAAAGAAGTGGGTATTGCTCCGGCTACGATCAAATACAGGACCAACCTCGAAAATTAGGTTTAAAACAATTGAGTATTCCTTTTTATGAGTTCCAGCAAAGATCACATTTGTTACCACATCCAGTCTTCCCCGGAATTAAAGGAAATATTACTTGCATTTCTGGAGCAACTTCCCTTTAATGCTTTTGAAGAGACCGAATCCGGTTGGAAAGCCTATCCGGATATTGATGTTTCCCCGGAACAATTAAACGGTGAATTACTTGCTTTAAAGGATCAGTTTGACTTCACATTCGAAACAGAAACTATTAAGGGGCAAAACTGGAATGCTGTTTGGGAAGCTGGTTTTCAACCGGTTGTTGTTGAGGAATATTGCGGAATACGAGCCAATTTTCACCCTCCCTTTGAGAAAATTCAACATGAGATCGTCATTCAACCCAAAATGGCCTTTGGTACCGGACATCATGCTACAACCTACATGATGATCAAAATGATGGAAGACTTGTCTTTTGAAGGCAAAAATGTTTTCGATTACGGCTGTGGAACAGGCATCCTGGCCATCCTGGCAGATATGGAAGGAGCTGCTCAGATCGACGCAGTGGACATTGAAGAAGAATCATACACCAATACTATTGAGAATGCTGCCATAAATCAGGCATCTAAAATCAAACCATTCCTCGGTACCCTGGAGGATGTTCCTCCAAAAAAATACGACATCATCCTTGCCAACATCAACAGAAATGTAATTTTAAATTCACTTGATGCGTTATATAGCAGGTTAATGCCGGCAAGTTACCTGCTCGTATCAGGAATACTCCACCAGGATGAAAATATGGTTATTGAAAAGGCATTTTCGTGTGGGTTTAAACACCTTAAAACCATACAACGGGGAGATTGGTCTTGCCTGAAATTTATTAGCTGATTTTATAATTCAAAACCGACTTCTTTTGGAAGTTGTTATAGGTAATTAATAACTGGTAATTCCATAAATTTTGGTTACCTGCTTTTTTGTTTGTAATCATACACAGACTATGGTTGCAACCAAAGCCCAAATATGATTGAAATATGAATAGATTTTTCCTTGCGCTCTTACCTCTTATTTGTCTTTCCCTACAAGTCAATGGACAAAAACTGGAACAGTTCTCTGAGGACACCGGAGAATTCATGGTCCAGTTGGAAGAAATGATGACCATTAGTAAAAACCAAAAACTGGAAGAGACTTTTTTTAATTTCCAGGCAAGCTTTCTAGGTGGTAATTTTACCGATGAAGAAAAAGCCAGAGTAATCAAGACTTCCAGCGGCATGCTGAGTAACGGCTTGAGAGCCAATCCTCATTTTCAGGATTACCTGAACAGCCTGGTCGCTTTGAAATTAAGAGCCAACGGAACGGATCTGCTGCAACAATGGCTCAATGTGTTGGATCAAATGATCCTCGATATGGCTGTTGAGAAAGCCAAACCTATTAAATCCTATCTCGAATTCTCCAAAGACCTTTTTGCCAGTAATACCCTGAGAAAAAGTGCTAAAGGTGGAACTACCTGGCTGGCATTATCCGATGAGTTTGAACTGGCCTATGAAGATAAACAAGCACTGATAAAATATGCCCAAACCGATATCAAGGCCAGGCGACTTCAGGATTCCATAATGATCTCCGAAACATCAGGTGCTTTTTATCCTGGAAAGAGAATTTGGGTAGGTAAGGGAGGCAAAGTGGATTGGTCCAGATATGAATACGACCAAAACATCTACGCCGAACTTGGAGATTATGAAATAGAGGTGATCAAAAGTATTTATGAAAGCAGGAATTCAAAAATGCACCACCCCCTTTACTTTGGCGGCAATGTTGTAGAAGGCACCTTTACCGATAAACTTGGAAAATATTCTGTGGAAAAGGGAGGTTCTTACCCACGGTTTGAATCCAACGCCAAGGTGTTGAATATCAACAATGTTGGGGAAGGTGTAAAGCTGGTGGGAGGATTTCGACTTCACGGAACTACGGTATTTGGATATGGAGACAAGCAAAACAAATCCGAGATCATCATTAGCAATAACAGAGGAAGAACCGTACTCAAGGGAAAATCAGAACAATTTAAGATTCGCCGTGGTGAGTTGATCTCCGGTTCAAATGTGGAGACCAATCTCTATTATGGCAAAGATTCCATTAATCATCCATCTGTAAACCTGAGGTATGACATCAACAAACAAAAAATTCAGCTGGTAAGAGGCGACCGTGGAAGTGACCGGAATCCTTTTTACGACTCCTACCGTGATTTCAATATCAGTACAGAGAATATTGAAGTTTACATTGAAACAGACTCACTGATCATTGGAAAACCAACGGTGAGTATTGCAAGAAAAGGGCCCGTTGAATTTGAATCGCTGCAATTCTTCAACCCCGGTGATTACCAAAGAATACAAAATATTGCGACGGCCAATCCATTGGCCATCATGAAAGCTACGGTTGAACATGAAGGCACTAACTTCATCAATGCCAATCTATTAGCCAGTCGAATTAATTCAAAATTTACCGTAAAGAATATCGAATCCCTGCTTTATGACCTGGTTGCCCGCGGTTTTGTAGATTATGATCCAGAAGAGCAACTTATCGAGGTTAAGCAGAAGGTAATGCACTATGTTGATGCAGATCGGGAATTTGTGGATTACGACCACCTGAAGATCATTTCCGATACAAGAGGTATCAATGCAGCCATGAAAATGGGGAGACTGGATATGGTGGTGAATGGAGTGGAAAGGGTCATTTTCAGTCAGAAAAACCGTGTGGCTATGAAACCTCTGGGCAACCAACTGCTGATGAAAAAGGTGAGGAATTTTGATGCAGATGGAAAAGTCTTTGCCGGATTTACCGCTTTGCAAGGAAAGGATTTTCATTTTGATTATGAAAACTTCAATATCCGTGGCGACTCCATCCGCTATTTTGACCTTTTTGTTCCTACAGGCGGTTTGGACAAAAACAAGCAACCCATCGCCTACTCTATCGGTTCCAGGATAGAACATGCCAGTGGAACGCTGTTGATTGATTCTCCGGACAACAAATCCGGAAAGGAAGATATCGAGATGTTCCCCTCATTCCAAAGCCAGGGTAAATCCTATGTTTATTACTTCCGGGACAGTACACAAAATTACGCTTATAAGAGAGATTCCTTTTATTTCGAATTAAAGCCTTTCAGTCTCAACAACCTGGATAAACTCAATGCTTCTGCACTCGAATTTAAAGGTTCTTTGTTCTCTTCTGATATTTTTCCGGAAATCAAGGAATCTATACGACTCAGGGAAGATCAGTCTTTAGGGTTCATTCACCTTACCCAGGATAAAGGTTTGCCGGTCTATACCGGTAAAGGAAATTATAACGGGGAAATTGACCTGAGTAATGCAGGGTTATTGGGAAGGGGTCAATTAAAATACCTGGGAGCCACTATCGATTCTGAGGATATCGTTTTCAAACCAAAACGATTGACAGGTAGTGCAGAACAATTTAAACTCAAAGAAGACAGATACGGCGATCCGGAAATTCCGAATGCGGATGGCGTAAATGTAAACATTGACTGGAAGCCTTACCAGGACAGCATGTATGTCACCTCGGAAGAAGCGGCATTTAAAATCTTCAATGACGACAATCATACTCTGGATGGAACCCTTATCCTGACTCCGGGGGGGCTCAAAGCCGATGGTCTGTTGGATTGGGATAAGGCAAAGATGCGTTCCGATTTGTTATCCTTTGGTGGTTATTCCGTAAAAGCGGATACGACCAACTTATCCATCAAGTCGTTCGATTCAGATGAATTGGCACTTAAAACAAGTAATGTAAACGGAGAGGTAGACTTTGAGGAACAAGTAGGTAATTTCCTGGCCAACGATGACTTTTTGATCACGGAATTGCCCTACAACAAATACATAACCTCCATGAATGAGTTTGCCTGGAACATGAAAAAGGGAACCATTCAATTCAAATCAGATCCCAATAAAATGGGAGTTTTTACTTCCGTTCATCCTGATCAGGATTCTCTGAGGTTCCAGGGCAAAGACGCTTTCTATGATATCAATACCAGTGAATTGGCCATTACCGGCGTACCCTACATCGTAGCCGCAGATGCCTTTGTTTATCCTGACAGCGGGCTCGTCAATATCCAGAAGGGAGGCCGAATGTCCACACTGGAAAATGCCAAGATCATTGCAGATACGGTGAACCAATACCACGTCATCAACAGAGCAACTGTGGAGGTCATGGGTAAGAAATTCTATACAGCCAGCGGTTTTTACGAATACAACATCCCAGGCAAGGAGCAGGAGATCGAATTACAAAACATCGTTGGACAACGGGTTGGAAAAGGTAAACGCTCTGAAAAACGAGTAGTGACCCGGGCAACGGGAACGATTACCGAGGAGCAGGAGTTTTACATTGACCAAAAGACAAGTTTCCAGGGAACCATCAGCCTTAATGCCGAATCCAAAGCCCTTAAACTCGACGGTTTTGCAAGGCTCGAAGCTGAAAAGCTCCCCGCAAATCCATGGTTTACCATTAGTTGCGACGGAGACAGAAAGGATCTGGTAATTCAGTATCAGAAACCAAAAAGCATCGACGGACAACCGGTTCAGACAGGTTTGTATCTCAGTCGTGAAACGGCAAGGATTTATCCAAGGGTAATGATGCCTTTATATTTCCGTAAGGACAGGCCGGTTTTCCCTGCTACGGGTGTTTTCAAATACGATGAGAAAAAAGATGAATTCCTTTTTGGAGATTCTACTAAAGTAATCAGTAAGGAAGAAGTAGGAAATATTTTCACCTTTAAAAACCGGGACGGAAGCGTTCATGCTGAAGGAAAATTTAACCTTTGTTCGGAGATCGATTATATAAAAGTTGATGCGGCGGGAATCGGAAAGACTAAATTTCCTCCTCCTCCCCCGGTGGTTGATCCCAATATGATCGCCATTGATGATACTATCTCTACCACTCCGGCACCGACGCCCGAATTCCCGGTTACTGCCGAGCTCATGTGCGGAATCCAATTGATCGTTCCTGACCAGTTGATGAGAGTGATGATCAATGATTTTAATGCTTCCTCCTTTGATGCCAGAATCATTAGTTACCTGACGGACATTGGTTTCTACAGAAAAGCAGCCTTTGGAATCTTCCCGAATAATAAAGACATCCAAACAGCCGTAAATGGTATGAGCTCGGGGTATTTTGACTTACCGAAAAAATACAACCCTTATACTTTCCTGTTTAGCCGCTTAAAACTCAAATGGGATCCGGACTATCAATCATTTGTAACTACTGAGAAATCCTCAGGGCTGGCAACACTCAATGGAGAGAATATCAACAGAAAAGTTGAAACTTATATAGAATTTAAGATGCCAAGCAATAATGATGACCGTTTGTACATTTTTATAAAATCCCCAAGCGATCTGTATTACTTCTTTGGCTTTAAACAAGGAATTTTGAATGTCGTTTCCAATAACCCTGCCTTCATGGATGCGCTTAGGGATCTGAAAGGAAAAGACAAGATCACTAAAATGGGTGATGGCAAAACCTATGAAATTCAGGAGGTGGAACCAGGAACGGCTCAGCGGTTTTTGCGCAGGATACAGGCGGTGAATGATTAAACATGGTAAAAGGAGTTGAAAAAGGGTTTAAGTCATTCAATGAGGTTCAATGGCTTAAAAGGGTTCAAAGGGTTTAACTCGAATTGAAAAAAACATAATCAACAATAAAGGATTCGCTACAAAAAGCAATCCACAATCTTTAAAACAAAAGCAACTAAGGAAATGAAGCGAATAGTATTTGGATGGGTATGTATGATGATGCTTACACCGGTTTTCGCACAACCACAGGCATCGATCAGCTCTACGGATAAATACCTCAAGGAGCAGGTATTGAAGGACATCCAGGAAAACCTCAATCAAAAGACGCTGGCGCTGGATTCAACGATTACACAGTTAGATGAGAAGGTAAGTTATCTTGACAATTCGATCAAAGCAACTAAAAATGCCTCAGTCAAAGTGGATAAACTTCTGGAAAGGGTAAAAGCCCTCGAAGAAATCCAAAAAACAATCGATCAAAACGAACTCAATGTCTATCAGGCCAACTACCAGTCGGCCATGATCAATCTGGTTTCTATGGAAAGGGAGATCAAACCGCTTATTTTGTTCAACTCCACCAAGAACTTTTTCGGTGCCTTGAGCGCAACGGCCAATCCTACCACTTATCCCGGTTATAAAAAATGGTATAAACAATTTTACGGTTTCGTGCAAAAGGAAAAGGATAAGGATGCCCGGTTGAGTGTTTTGAACAATTTATTATCCTTAACGGGAAACCTCGCAAACGGTACACCCCTTAGTGGCCCCATTACAGAATCTTTCTTCAGCGGAATAAGCATATTCATCAATTCTCTGGGCCGAAGTGAAAAAGAACTCAGAGCAGAGAGTGAAAAAATGTTCCTCTTAACCGTAAAATTATCCCAGTTCACGCACGACAAGGATATGATCGAGGATGAATGGGCATCGATTACCACCGAACTGGAAGCGCTGCAAAAATATTACGATGAGATCCTGGAAAGAAATTTTCAATTACTCGGATTATCCAAAAGTGAATTCGAATACAATTTCTCGAAGGAAAGTGATGCTAAAAAAAGATATGACTACCTGACATCACTGAAGCAAAAGGTCGCTGAGGAGGTCGCCAAGCAAAAAAAGAATAATCCTAATGAGTGGAAAGAAAAGATCTATTATCAACTGATGGATGTTCAGGCACTGAAACTACGTTTTGGGAACATCACATTTAAAATCAGTGAAAACATCTCCAGATATAATGAACTTATTGCCAAGTATAAAAACGATGAGCAGATTGGCAGTAAGGTAGCTACCCTGGAAAGTAAGCTGGTAGATCTAAAAAACACTTTCGACCGTGCTTTTGATCCGGCAGAATACATCAATTCCGCGACGAGGATGTATAAAGTGGATTAATAACACATAGGCACATAGTTCACAATAATTATCCCTAGTGAACTATGTGCCTATTTGTTTTAGAAGTTATAATCTAATCTGACCGTCACATTCCTTGGCGCCTCCAGCAAACCTGGCCGCTGTGTGTAAAGAATATTGGTCAGATTCCCCATTAATACACTAAATTTCAGGTTGTCTGTAATGTTATAAGCCGCTCTGGCATTCATCACCGTAAAACCATTATTGTGATCCTCCCTGAACTTCGCAATTCCCGGAAGGAATACGTTAAAAAACGCATCTATCGCCTCCTGATGGCTATTGTACAAAACAGCATACCCTAATGTAAATCCTTTATAATTCGCTTCCAGGTCAAATTTTGCAGAATGGCGTGAACGATATTTCAGGATATTGTCTTCAGAGGATGAATTATTGGCGTTGATCTGAGCTACGGTCTCTTCTTCACCTGGGCCGGGTCTGGTATTATCAAATTCCAAAAACCTAGGATCGATATAAGTATATCCGGTCAGGAATTGCATATTCACCGGACCTAAATTTCCTTTACCGGCAAGAGTGACCTCCCAGCCTTTGGTAGAAGTATCTCCGATATTCACTGCTCTGAATCCGAAAGCAGAATTATCCAGGTTGAATTCCATCATATTTTGGTAATTCATGACAAAGGCCGCCAGGTCGACAAAACCGTTCAACGAACCAAGCTTGAACCCTTGCCGCAAACCGATTTCGGCAGACCATCCTGTTTCGGAAGTAAGGTCAGGATTGGGAACAATAAAAAAGCCTCCTACATCCGTAAATATGAACTTTTCAGCCACGGTAGGGAATCTGTATCCCTGACCGATAGACGCCCGCACAAAAGTACCTTCTGTGGCTTTATAACTCGCTCCAAACCTCATTACCGGAAGAGATTCTTCTTCCCTGGAAGGCGCAACAGTCCCTTGAGGATAATCAAATCCAGGATTGTTTAGGATATTGTATTCATACCTGAAAGCCTGCGGAAAGGTTAAGTCGCTCTCCGAATTTTTTATCTAATTGCAGGTAGGCCGCAACATTCTGAGAAGTAAAAGTGGTGTCACCATATAATTCAGCATCCACATTGGTTCCGGAAAAAACGATCCCGGCAGTTGAAACAAGATCTATTGATTTGTGCTTTCGCTGAAACTGATATTCTCCATAGAACAAATTGGATTTATTGGACTGGTTACTGTCATTGTCATTATCCACATGATAAAACCTCCCCAGGAAACGGTGCCTGTTTTCGCCCTTATCAAAAAAGGTTACCGTAGGATCAATATTGTACCTGTTCCGTTCCCTGTTGGTGATAGTGGAAGGAGTCCCCTCAAACAGGTTCTCCGAACCTTTCCAATAGAAGAAAGAACCTGCACGACCAAAATTGATGTTGGCATTGAGGCCAAAAACCAATCTATCGGTCATTCGGTGTCTAAGGCTTAGGTTCGCTCTGCCGTATTCTTTGTAAGTATCCTTATTGTAACTTTCCCTGTTGGTATAAAATCCACCCAAAACCAGATCTGTTTTTTTCCCGATCTTACGCTTATGAGAAAGTGTTGCAGACATCTGGTAAGGTTGAAGTGTATCGCCCCACCATTTGAGATTTTCATCTTCCGGTGAAAGGTAGGCCGTATAAAAGGCAGATACTTTAGTTTCAGGTTCTGCTCTTGCATAAGCCGTACGGACATTCACGATGCCATTGAGTGCGGATGATCCATACAATGCAGATGCAGCCCCTTTAACTACCTCAATTTGCTCAATATTTTCAATGGGTACATCATCCCAGTTTGGATATCCGGCATCCGCCTGTAAAATGGGTACATCGTCCATAAGCAAAAGCACCCGGCTCCCCGCCCCTTGAGAAAATCCTGATCCACCACGGATATTGGCCTGCCCATCGATCATGGTCACTCCCGGGATCTTTTCCAAAAACTGATCAATGGACGGCTTACTGGTGGATTCCAGCAAGTCAGGTTTCATTACTGCCAGGGAAACCGTTACTTCCCCCAAAGGTTTTTCATATTTTCCGCTGGTCACGGTAGCTGTTTGTAATAAAGTAGCTTCACCTCCCAGTTCAACGTCAATGGTCAGTTTTTGTCCTGCAGTCAGTGTTATATTTTCTTTATAGGATTCAAACCCAAGATATCCGATGGTAAGCTCATATTCCCCCGGATCTGTTTCCAGTGTATAGGAACCATCAAAATCGGTGGTAGTTCCCACTCCGGTATTGAGCAGGACTGTAGCGCCAATAAGTGTTTCTGAAGTTTTGCTATCCACCACTTTTCCTGTGATGGTTGCTTTTTGACCAATAAGGGTCAATGATACGAGCAGGAAAGCGCTCAGCAATAATGCTTTTTGTCTAAACATCAATTAGATTTTAAATAAAAAATAAAGGATTTTCAGGATTAATGAACCTGAACAAAGGCGTGTAAAATATCAGAAAAAACAATAAAACAGGGAGTCAATAAGTAGTTGTTGCTTTGGCAAAAATAAGACAATGGATGAAAAAAATAAATAATTTTCAATTTGAAATTGTAATTTTACCCCATCACAAAATCGTTACAGGTTGAAAAACTTGTTAATTTTTATCACAAAAACGTTCTTTTTACAATGAAGAAATTATTATTACTTTTTTTTGCGGGAGTGCTTTCTTTCCAGACTTTCGGACAGTCTTGCATCCCTGATGAAACACTTCCGGACAGCGTAGTTATTGCGCCTCTGCCCTTCCAGCCTGATGTTGAAGGCACCGGACTAATGGACACAGCTTGTGTTAACAGTTATTTTGAAACGGTATTATATTTCAACATTCCTGATTCTATTGAAGTCTTCAATACTCAGGTACCATTAACTTCTGTTTCCATGGCACAAACTGGCGCTGTAATCGACCTTCCTGCTGCCTATGAGTATTCCTGTAATCCACCAAATTGCTCTTTTCAGGCGGATAGTTCAGGATGTATCATCATTTACGGTACCGGGGAAGCAGCTGATGAAGGCGTTCACGATTTGAAGGTGGCCGTAACCATTTCAGCAGGTGGATTCTCTCTCGACCGTGAATTACCTGACGGTATCCTCGTTTCCGGAAACTATTACTTCCACGTAAAACCGGAAGGTTCCGAGAATTGCACTATTATCAATGACGTTAATGAGGTATTTGCAGATCAATTCTCTGTTACCAACAGTCCGAATCCTTTCTTTTCAACTACGGAAGTAAGCATAAATTCCAAAGTTTCAGGAAAGTATCAACTCACTGTACAGGACATGGTGGGTAAAGTGCTGCAACGTGACGAACTGAATATTCTTGAAGGGCTGAACACCTTCACTTTCGACGGTTCGCAGTTACCTGCGGGAATTTACATTTACACCATCAGTGACGGTCAAAACAGTATTTCCAACAAAATGCTTGTTGGTAACCGATAAAAAAAGAGCCTTTTGTGATATTAAAATACCCTTTATGAAGTGAATGCATTGGTTTATTGTTTATTCAAACCAATGGTTTACTTTGAAAAATTCAGAGCCGCTCGGACAATCTTCCGGGCGGCTCTTCTATTTTGGCCATTTTACAGGATGGGAATCTCTATTTCTTGGAGTTTTTTTTACTTTTATGTCAAAGATGATGATTTCATTTCCGGGGAAAAATTCACTTCATGTATTCATTTGATTTTCAAAAAAGGGTTCGTTACGGAGAGACCGACCAGATGGGTTATTTGTATTACGGCAATTATGCAACTTACTACGAAATTGGTCGTGTTGAGATGTTGAGGTCTTTGGGTTTCACTTACAGGGCTCTTGAGGAGGAACATAAGGTTATGATGCCTGTAGTATCCATGCAGGTCAATTATATCCGGCCGGCTTTTTATGATGAATTGCTGAATATCCGGACTACATTAAAGGAATTACCTGGCAAGTATATTACCTTTCATATGGAAATTTTTAAGGAAAACGGGAAAATCTGCAATGTTGGCAGGGTGCGGTTATGTTTCGTTGATATAGAAACCAATAAAACCATCCCTACTCCGGAGGTTATGCTGGAAAAATTAAGGCCTAGTTTTGAAGAATGAATATCGACAGCGTTGAAAAAAATTAGTCTAAAACGGATCAAAGCATTTTGGAATGGTATTCCCGAATCGCGCATCGTCAGGAAGCTCACCGCATGGACGAAGGAACACTCTATTCCGGGTTTTTTCAAAATTCCTATTTATGATGTGTTTGTCTTTGTTTTTAACGAAATCAGACGTTTTGATCTTTTTACACGAGCCAATTCAATCGCTTACAGTTTTTTCATTTCTCTCCTGCCCTCTTTGTTGACACTTTTTACCTTATTACCATTTGTAAACAGGTATTTCCTCAGATTTTTACCGGAAGGCGAGAGTTTCAGCCAGATACTTCAAACTGAAATTCATAAAGTAATGCCCGGAGCAGTAGGCAATCAACTATTTCTCTTCATCAAGGATGTTACAGAAGTACAACGGATTGGACTATTATCATTTGGTTTCCTTTTGGCGATCTTTTTCTCTTCCAACGGAATGCTGGCCATGATGCGTAGCTTTGAAAAAAGTTATACCAAAACCTTCAAAAAAAGAACAGCTCTCAGAAAAAGGATGGTGGCTGTAGCCCTTACGGGAATGTTGAGTTTTTTATTGATAGCCTCTGTAGTCTTTATCATTTTGGGCAAATCGATCATCAACTGGCTGTCGGAATATATTGCCCTTGCAGGATTCTCAACCATTGGCGTTGATATTCTGAGATGGGTAGCTATAATAATGCTATTTTATTTCGGGATTTCGGTGATTTACCGGTACGGAGCCGCTACTTACCGGAGATTCAGCTTTTTCTCAGCAGGTGCGACGCTGGCTACGGTACTTTCCCTGCTTACGTCATTGGCTTTCTCTTTTTATGTCGATGACCTTGGCCGGGCAAGCACCTATAACAAATTCTACGGCTCCATTGCTTCCATCATTATCCTTATGCTGTGGATACAATTCAATTCGCTGATCATTCTGATCGGTTATGAGCTCAACGCCAGTATTGCCGTTAATCGGGATCTAAAGGAACAAATCGATGAGGAGGAGAAGATTGCGTAAAGTAGGAATAATCGTTTAAAATTGTTTGACTTGGTTTGACACCGTTTGGCTTGGTTGTACTTGAGTTTGAGGGCAGCATTCGTTTCAAATGGAGTGAAACGACATCCGCGATTTTATTCGGGATGGTTTCAGGAGTTTCATGTTATTTCAGAAATTACGTTGCGTACCATACGGTTAATAAATTGAATAACTATAATTCTAATTGAGCTCCAAATAATAATCATCCCCAGAACCAGAAGGCTGCAGACTGTCTACTGAGGACTGAAGACTGTGGACTGAGAACTGCCAACTGAAACATACATTTCCTAATATCTTCGAGCCGACAAATAAAAATTTCTATCTTGCGTTAGAGGATAAGAAAACGACTAATGATAAAAACGAATCAAGGTTTTAAGCAATGAATAAAAATTTATTAAGCTTTCTCTTTTTGGTAATGGGGCTGTTGGCTTCTACGACAATAAATGCACAGAAATACAGCAATGAGTTTTTAAGTATTGGAATCGGAGCCCAGGCTTTGGGCCTTGGGAATGCGGTTGCCGCAAATACAGCAGATGTCACTTCAGGATACTGGAACCCTGCGGGATTGGCCAATGTCTCAGCAGACGAGGGTGTATTACTAGGGGCTATGCACTCCGAATGGTTCGCCGGAATTACAAAAATGGATTTTATTGGATTCAGCCTTCCCATGGCCCAAACGAATCGCAGACTGGGCGTTTCAGTTATTCGCTTTGGCGTAGATGGAATCCCCAATACACTCAGTCTTTACAACAGTGACGGATCTGTCAATTTTGACAATGTAACAGAATTTTCTGCTGCCGATTATGCCTTTCTTTTCTCCTATGCCCAGAAGATGAAGATCAAAAAAGGCAGCCTGCAAATGGGCGCCAACTTAAAGATCGTACATCGCCGGATTGGGCCTTTTGCCAACTCCTGGGGATTTGGACTCGATTTTGGTGCTCAGTACCAAATAAGTAAGTGGCGTTTTGGATTGATGGCCAGCGATGTCACTTCCACCTTTAATGCATGGAGTTTCAGCTTCACTGATCAGGAAAAGGAAGTCCTGGAAGCCACTGGTGGTGAAGTTCCCATTAAAAGTCTGGAAATTACCAAACCTCACATAACACTTGGAGTAAGTCGCGGATTTTCCATCAAAGACATTACTCTCCGCCCGGAGCTGGACTTTTTCATCACCACTGACGGGAAAAGAAACACCCTGGTTTCCGGCAATCCGTTTAGCATTGACCTCTCCTTTGGCATGGAAGCAGGATATAACGACTTTCTATTCCTGAGAGCTGGAGTCAGTCAATTCCAAAAACAGGAGAATTTTGATAATACGGAAACGCTTATCGTTCGACCATCTCTTGGTGTTGGTTTGAAACTCGGGCAGTTGATGGTGGATTATGCCTATACCAATCCAAGTGACGGGCAGAATCGTTTTGCGCATATCGTTTCGTTACAGTATAATGTGCGGCCACGGGGGGAGTAAACGGTCAGCAGTCTTCAATCCGCAGTAGCAGAAATTGTTATTTCAAGGTTTTGCCTTGGACTAGCGTTGGGGTTGAAAGGCGACACCTTGTCGGAGGATTTTTTTCCGTTCGTCTGAAAGAGATATGGGTTTGAAGTTGGAAATTTCAAATAACGGATTCCTGGTTATTTTTCATACGCTAATATTCTCATTAAATTTTCCACACACTCACCATTGACAAATTTCATCCGAGAAACCCAATTGCCTATATCGTCATATTCATAAACAAATCGAATCATTTCCACATCACCTGAATTATTTGCACCTATTGCTTCAATAGGATTCTTTTGTGAATCGTAAAATATTTCCCATTTCCATATACCTCCATATTTGTTATTAGCATGAGGAGCATTAGCACTAAAGGAAGTTCGTTTTATAGGTTCCCCTTTCTTTGAATATTTACAAGTCCAACGCCAATCCAATTGTCCTTTAGAATAAATAACACTTTCAACCTTTTCTCCAAAGGCATTGTATTTGTGTATGGATTTAATTCTAGAGTCTTGTCCAAATTGGAATATAGTATTCAAGGTCTTATCATAAATATAGTTTCGCTCTAATTTCGATTCCCCTGCTGAATTAATTGAAACTTTCAGGATCATAATTCCTATTTCGTTATAGTGGTATTCAGAATAATTACCCAAGTACTCCTCCTGGCAACTGGGGCTTATTTGTTTATTCAGATATCCACTTGGGTCATACTCATAATAATCGATGCTGCAAGTTGAAATATCCCCTTTTCTTGAAAACTGAACTCCTGCCATGCTGATTTTTCTTCCTGCCTCATCATATTCGTATTCCCAGTTGGCTCTTAGATTATTCAGCCCATCATATACTGAACGGCTAACTATATTTCCATTCGAAATAGCTATAAACTCGTGATAATTACGGTCAATATCAATAGATTCATAATCAGGAGTAACCTCACAATTTAAATATTCAATCGTTTTTATATTACCCTTCAAATTGTTTTCTGTAAGATAATTTTTGACCAATGGATCTTGTCCCAAAAGGGCTACCGGAAGCACCAAAAACAATAAAACTAACCTCATAGTCTAGTTATTTAAAATCTTCACTGTCTTCAACTCATTATTCCCATTGATAAACGGGAAATACATCCATTCCACCTTGGCAGGGTTGAGGGTGTAAACACCTGTGAACCTTGGAATCAATTCAATTTCAAATTGATAGCTTCCCTTTTGAAGGCGGGAGATGAAAATGGCCGTTTCGTTTTTGTAATATTCCCGATGAGCTTCCTGCCAATTGTTTCTTTTCTTTTCTCCATAGGAACATCCAGCTGGGATCGGGATATTGATCATTAAATATTCAGCATCTTTCTTGGCTTCAAGGTTTACGATAAGTTTGACCGGCACACCTGCCATTAATACACCTGAACTATCCGCATCGAACCTGGAAATAATTTCAAATTCTTCAGTTCTTGAAGGTGGTTGGATCTCCCAATACCTTTGTTCGCTTGAAAGATAAACATCATAACCGCCTGATTTTTCAACTTTTATTTCCTGCACTGAATCAATGGTCATGGTATACGGGAAGGAATCGATCACCATTTTTTCCTGACCGGTTATTACAAGTTCAGGTGGCGAAGTTACTCCATTCGCTTTCAAAAGATCTGGAAAAATGGTTTCAATGATCTTTGCCGATTCATAGGTATTGCCCCAATGTCCGGTAAACCTTTTTTCGAAGAAATAATGGCGAATTTTGCTCAATGTATTTTCATGATCATTGGTATCTGCCCTTAAAATTTTATAGGCCAGCAAGGTGTTCTGCAGGTCATTTTGCCTGAAATTGTACCAGCGCGTATTGGACCCTGCATCAAAGAATATATTCCCAAGATAGGTAGTCTCCTTGAAGGTATTAAGGGTGTCAAGGTCATATTCCTGCTCGTACAATTGTTTAACATGATTGAGCTGTAACAATCCATGTAAGCCCGATGGTTTTGCCTCCTCAAGCTCCTCCAAATGGGGTTTTGCATCAAATGTAACTCCCAGTAATTTCAGCAACTTCAAATACCTGACCCTGTTTATAAAGTTCTGATCTGTTTTCAGTTTCCAAAGTAATTGATCTCCTAAGGGAATTTTATCGATCTCGATGTCATATCCCAGTTTTTCGGCCTGGGCCAATGCTTCGATTACGTGCGTACTGATCCAGATACTTTCCTTGGAGCCCTGCCACCATCCCCAAAGTCCCTTTTCATTCTGTCTTTTGGCAATCAGATTTATTATTTTCCGGATATCCTCTTCCCCTTCGAATTCACTCCCTTGGTATTTTTGTATTATTTTCCATGCCAGGATGGCTTTTAGCTTTGAAGCCAACTGTTCGTTACATAGATATTTGTAATCATTCAAATATCTTATCTCATCTTCTAACACACTCAACTGACTTGAACGAGCAGTCAAAGTTACGTTACCATAGTTTGATGCAAACTTTAAATGTAAGGTAGTATCTCTGTCCAGGATATGGAATCGTCCCTCAGTTCGTTCAAGTCCAATAGGAAATACGGGGATTTCCCGTTCTTCACCGTCAAGATACCCGTCCACTTTTTCCAGGTAATATTTAACCGTCATGGTATCTGATATTCCGGTTATGGTTAAAGTGTCAATCAAGGCATCTCCTATTGTCCTCAACCCAGTTTGCTGTTCCTTGTCATTGATCTCTAAATGAGTCGTAACCTTCGCACTGTCGGGCATATAATTTAAAACCTTCCCCATTGCATTTGTCGTATCTCCTTCCACCAGGAACCGGGGCATTGCCAAACGAGCCATCAGGGGTTTATAGGATTTGATCAATCCAGAAGTTTGCCCTGACTGTTTTTTCCCGTTCATGGCCAGATAATGAGTAGACCAACTGGTTACATCATCGGGAAAAGTCACTGAGAATTTTGCTCTTCCTTTTTTGTCAGTGGTCAGCCGTGGTTGCCAAAAGGCATAATCTGAAAAGTTCTTTCTGATGGAATTCGCCTGAGATGCTGCTTCTAAAAAAGCCTCATCATAATCTGCTCCTTTGTCTCCAAGGGCTTTGGTTCTGCCAAAAACACCATCCTTCGTTTCTATGATCACCACTCCATTGACTGCTTTTGCCCCATATAAAGCTTTGGCTTCCTCCGAATTTTTTAATACTTCCATTTTTTCGATCAACCCCTGATCCAAAGTAGCAATATCCCCCAGGAAGACAACTCCATCAATAATATATAAAGGTTCTTTATCAAAGGAAACAGCTCGAGAACCTCTGATGGTAATATTAACACCTCCTCCTGGTTGTCCAGTGTTCGGGCTAATCACAACTCCTGCAACTTTACCGGATAATGCATTGATCAATTTGCTATCAATTTGTGGCATTGGGTTCCTGACACTCCTAATATTATCGGCAATTACTACCGACTCCATTAACATCCCTGAAGACTGAAGGCCAACAGCACTGATCATTACTTCCTGAGCCTGAACAGTGTTTTCGACCAATTCCATATTCACCACACTTCCTTCCCCAAGGTTCACTTCTTCATTAAAATAACCTAAAAAGGAAAACAACAATTGATCCTTTTCTAAAGGAACTTTGATCTTATAATGCCCTTCAATATCCGTTACAGTACCGTAAGATGTACCTTTTACCAATACAGAGGCCCCTATTAAAGGTTCTCCGGTGACTTCATCATATACATACCCCTCAACCACTTTTCCAATCCCTGAAAATTTGAATGCATCTTTTTTTGCGTCTTTTATTTCCTTGCTAACTTCCTTTTTGAAATAATAAGAATTGCCTTCCCATTGAAAACCTTCTATCGCATTAAGAATTTTAGCACTGAAGGAGTCTTTTTTCATTACCTCCGGTTCAAAATCAGTGTAATAATTCATGCCATTCGGCCTAATTGATAATGAATCACAAGTCAGGTAATTCCCATCGCGAAACAGATAGATGATTTTGTAGTATCCTTGAGCTAAATCTTGAAATTGATTAATCCTCCCCGAATAGATTCTCAAAAATTCAGGATCTTCATGTTTAAAGACCAGGGCACAACTGGCTGGCTTATTAAACCCCTCTCCCCTTCTCACCCTCAGTTGTAATCTTCCTGCTCCCTCATTGGTAAACTGTGGGTTACCTTGTCCCATAGCACTGTATTTCAATGTATTGAGATGATCATACCACTTTTTCTCAATGGATTCTTTGGTAACCACAAGGTCAGTGAAGGTTGTTTTTAATGGATATATCCATAAACTATCAGGATATAATTCTTCATCAACACACTTTAATTTAAGCATGTTGGAAGAAAACTTGTATTTATAGAAAGGTTCATGCGTGAAATCCATGGAGAAATCATCAACCAAATGAAATGTAGCATTCCCTGAAAGCGGACCTGCTAAATAAGTAGATGGGTACCTTCCCCGAATTGGTTGGGGTTTTAAGAACTGGATCATATCGCCTTGCTCAATATATGCTGGTCGGGCACCAAAATGATATTGATAAGAAAAAATTTGTTTATAATAGAATGACTTTTCCCGGTCAGAAAGTGCTGGTTCCATTTTTGTTACTCTCACAAACTTTTGGTACTTATTTACGTCGATACTAAACACCAGCTTTTTCCCTTCGGGAACGTATAAACTATCAATGGAAATAAATTGATGACTGGTCCTTAACCAAACCCTATGGTACCCCGCACTAATCTTAAAGGAATATGGTTGGGTATGCGTTGACCAACTGAAGTAGATCGGTTTTGCATCAACATAAATTACATGGATCGGTTGAAGGGCCCCATTATCCACAACAAATGGTGAAAATTGAGTGATGGAATCTTCTGGGGTGAATTCATACCGGTAGATCCCCGATTCAGGGTAGAGAAACTTATAATATTCGATAGTATCCAGGCCTGCATAAGCTTTCCAGGAATCATACTCCAATGGTTCCTTCTCAATATTAACATATGCCTTACCAATGCCGAAGTTATTGATGACTGTTTTATTTTTTCGGGTCTTTCCAAAGTAGGGAACTGTTGGAGGTGTATGATCAAATTTACTGGTTAAACCATATGCGGTTAGATCCACACCCTTAACCGGCTTTCCACGTTGATCGGTAACTATCATTTCCACCTCCGTTCGCTGGCCGGGAAAAACGATATTAGGCTCTTCAACGTCGATATTCAACTGTTTATCAAGTAGAGGAATGCGGTAATCTTCTTCTTTTCTGTACCCTGCCCAAATATATCTGAGCGAAATAAAATAATTTTTCTTTGAAAGGGTTTTCTTGCTGAAATTCAATGTTTTTCCATACCCGGAATCAATCAGTTTGTTCTTTTTATAAATGTGGTAACTGAAGGGAATCTTCCGTGGGTTATCAACAAGGATATTGATGGTACCTTCTTTATGTTCTGAATAACACCTCAATAATGGAGATTCTCCATATAAGGAAACTCTACCAGAGAAATCTGGTGATTTCAAAAAATAGGAATCGAAATAAGCATTTAATGGTAAGGTACAAGGGATTGACCCCGAATACACCAGGGTTTTATTTCCAAAATCATCGACACCAAAGATCTCCATTTTCCGCTCACTGATCAAACCATTTTTTTGATAACTGAACCGTATGGAATCAGCGATCAATTCATATTCAATCTTTTCCATTTGCTTGAAAAACTTAAAATTCTCCGAGGCTTCAACTGTTTCATTATCAGAAGTTAACAGTTTCACTTTCACATGATAGTTTATATTACCATTGGGAAAAATGGAATCGGGAAGTATGATCTCCGTTTCCCCCCGGGGTTCTAGTTTTTGCTTATGAAAATACAGTGTATCGGGAATAAAACCTTCAGAATCAAAAAACCTTAATACCGTTTGCGGAGTGACCAATATTTCCAATCTGGCATCCAGAAGGTTCAATTCATTTTCATCCGTACCTTTTGCATAGAACTTCATGTCCTGGCCACGAAAATGTTTCTTGTTCTTTTTACGAAGTGTCAGGTTTACTTTGGATAATTCATAATCTTCATAATACATGCGGCCACTTATATAAGCTCTTCTTCTTTTAGTTTGAAGCTTTACATGATAAGCCCGGTCCAGCTTCAATTTCATAGTGTCATGGAGGGTAAATTCAAACTCATAACCTCCCTTTTGATAAGGATCGATATCCCCAATATGAAACTCTCCATATGTACCCCGAAGCACAGCCGTCACTTGTTCATCAACGGGTTTACCCTTATTATTGACAAGATAGGCCTTGACTTTTACCGTATCTCCCGGCAAATATTTAGGTTTATTAAAAACCATATACCCCTTATGTTCCTTTCTGAATTTTCGTTCTTCACGATTTCTTTCACAGGAAGGGCTCTTAATGAACATGCAAATAACTCTTTCAAAGGACCTCTCAAAAAAATGGACACTTCTCCCAATGGTTCCCCTGGGCCAGCCATTTTTTATGGATTTAACCCCATCAACCGGTAAGTGGATGACAAACTTTACCGGTTTCCAGGCATATCTCAATGGAATAAGGCCATACGAGGCTTTTCTGGTCAGTCGCTTAAGAGCTGAATTGTCATATTCCCTTGCTACATTGTAAAAGGACATCTTCCCATTCCAGGTCACCGTTAGCAAACCCTGCCGATTGGATTTTTTGTCCACATAGGCTTGTCTTTTCGAATTGAAGCGCAACTTTTTCATGCCGATTTTCATATCTGCATCATCAATTATCTTTCCTTCTTTATTGAATAACTGGATGCACAGGTCCGTGTTATTATTTAAAATAAAGACCTTGAAATCATAAACGGAGGTAATGTAAAATTTTTGTTGATGCCCGTCTGCATAGGTCCTGAGGTAATGCCCGACCGGTAATTTTTCCGAATAATAACCTTTCGTTTTGACAGAATCTACAAGGGTGTGTAAAAAGGAAGTATCCACCTCCCAGGTACTTTCATTATAAATGACTTTCGCTTCCTGGTCTGTGATCTTATAAATGTAGGCATAAGGACTGGTTTTGGTACTATTAAGCAAATCCTGCGCTTTTATTGAAAATGTGATGGCGAGCAAAAATATGACAAAGCAGGAATGGTAAAAGAGACGGTAATTCTTCTTCATATCGACAGGTTTTGAAGAAGGATGCAGGAAAGGAACCAATTACATAAAAATCATCGAGAAATCATGATCAACCCCTGCGCAAAAGCACAGGGCAATTAACATTCATTATCCTGGATACATTCACAATTGGTAATTCAACTGGATCGTCCACAACATACCACTCCCAAACGATTCCAGCTGGGTAATTTCAGAAACAATATTTGCATTAACTTCTGAGATTACCTCCCACATATCATTCCTGAAAATAGTTAATCCAAGTGCGACATTTCCACCAATTCCGAAATCATCAACACTACCTGAAATGTCACTTGCATACCCAAATTCACAACCGCCTATTGATGGCGGAAGGTCTTGAACTGCTTTGATATTGTACCCGAATAAAAGGCCTAAAGAAGTGTATAACCTTTTAGCTTTCCCAAAATGATACTTTACTTCGAAGGGTATTGCCAGATAATCAATTTTTCCAACCAGACAATTTTTGACTCCCTCAGGAACTTCATAGCAGGTTTTATATTGGTAACCGAAACGCAAATAATGAACCCCTGATGAAAAAGTAAATTGTTTGTTAAACTGATAAAATACATTAATTCCTGTAAAATAAGTTGTTCGCCTTTTCTCAAAGTCTGTAAATTTAAACTTGTCATCAAAAGATGAAATCACACCTATTTCAGGGCCAATGGAAAGCTTTTGAGCTGATAAGAATTGAGCACAAAGAAAAAGGATCAATAAGAGAAGTTTTGTTTTCATTTGTATTAAGATTTATTGTTACAGTACAATCTTATAAATGTAAAAAACTTCAAGGAATTAATCCCTTTTCGGAATATTAAACTTTGACAATCACCGACCCAGCTGCCGAATCATGAATGGCTTGGTTTTTCTTATTTCCTGTAACGGTTAGAAGGGATATCCATCCCAAGGTGGCTTTTAACAAAAACCTGACCAAGGCGTTAGGAAAGGAAATTTTGAGTTGTTCATCCTTTTCCATTCTGACCCTGAGACCAATTATCAAATGTCCGATCGTGCCTCCGGCCAAGCTGGTAAACAAAGGATCATATAGTAAAAAGATCGAGATGAAGAGGACTATTCTAACGGCATCAGGCACCATTTCAAATGAGGAAATCGCTATCGTGGATAAAAATCCTAAGCCAATGATGATCAGTCCATCGATCATGACTGCTTTAAGCCGGTCTATCAGTTTTCCGTATTCCAAATACATAGTTCAGGGGTTTTTAATGATCAATTTTATGTTTTCTAAACTGATAAAAAGAAAATAAAGTTCCTCCAGTATCTACTCCCGGAACATCTCAATCAACTCAAAAGGCAAATTCCCATAATTCACACTCGACTTATTACTGATGATCACCACAACGATCTCCTGCTCCTTATCAAACACAAAGGCTGTGGAACCACCAACGGATCCTCCACCGTGACCGTAATATTTATTCCCGTTATCCATAGGGTAAGTTGCCCAGCCGATCCCGTAGTTAGTCACTTCACCGGAATCCGTCTGTTGAGAAGCAAAGAACAAATCGAGGGTTTCCTGCTTCAAATACCCTTCCTGCATGTGAGCCTGGGCAAATTTGACAATATCCTCACTGGTAGACAAAAAGCCTCCGCCTGCCCATTTGTAACTATTGTCCACATATGGTGCATTGATCAGGCCTCCCTGAAACCCCGTTTGGTAAAACCTCGTCCTTCCCGGAATGATCCATTCATTCCGGTCTGCAACGGTGTTTATCATTCCAAGAGAATCAAAAACAGCTTTTCTCATAAAAGAAAGGAAATCTTCATCAGCTGCCGTTTCAATGGCTGCGCTAATCAGGTTCCACCCATAACTTGAATAGGCATATTTACTGCCGGGTTTATGCAGCAAAGAATCATCTTTAAAGATCTTTAGTCCTGCATCAACGGTATTGTATTGTTTTGAACTCAAAAACTCATTGCCTTTGTAATGGCGGATGCCAGCCAGGTGTCCGGCCGTCAATCTCAACGTTACATCCTTCTTTCTGCCTTTATTGGGAAATTGCTTCACGTATTCCTGTATAGGGGCATCCAGGTCAACCTTTGCTTCTTCATATAATAAGGCAAGTGCAGCAGCCGTAAATGGTTTGGAAACACTGCCGATCCTGAATTTAGAAGTAGCCGGATCAACCGGCACCATATTTTCAAGATCAGCATATCCAAATCCTTCGGAAAGCAAAATTTCCCCTTCTTTTGCAATAGTCAAACTAAGTCCCGGAAGATTGTTTGTATCAAAAAAGGCCTGTACCTTTTCATAAGCTTGAGCAATGGTCAGGGAATCTCCTGCGGAAACATTCAGAGAAAAACTAATGGCTATAAAAAGAAAAATCAGTCGCTTCATGGAATAGTTTTTGAAATGAAACCTCTAATATAGAAAATCCAACACCTCACGTCCTTTATAACCTGGGAAAAAATTTATTCGGTTAATAACCTACCTTACTCACCAAATTCAACCGGTGTCTCGATCCGAATGAAACCGGCCTGGTTAGCAAGACATTTTCAGAGAGTAAGAAATCCATTCATTTTTTATTACTTTTGAGGTAAATCCTTTTCAAAAAATGAAGCTTATTTCTTTTCTTTCCCTTTGCCTAATATTGAGTTTTTCTCAAAGTGCCTGTGGCACCGCAAAAGAACCTTTCTGATAATGGTTCCTGCCGTCATTCCGGAGTGATAAAAGACTTCACCGGACTGGATGGCTGCAAACTGATGATCATCGATGAAGCAGGTCAAAAATTGCTCCCTGTTAAGTTTCCTGAACAACCACTAGACCTTAAGGACGGCCAAAAGATAAAATTCGATTATTTAGAAACGGACGCCATGAGTATTTGTATGGCCGAAGATAAAATCGTGGAAATTACCTGTATCAAATTAATCTCTGAATCCGGAGATACAGCGGCACAATGCATTGATGTTTCCAAACCCATGACCGTCGACTGGATGAAAGCTGCCATAAATCTTTATACACCGGAACAGATTGTTAAATTTGCCGTGGATGATCAATGGTTATACCTTTTTAAAGGCAAACCCGTCAGGGTGTTTGATTGTTATGGCGTAAAGATCTGTGATTCCGGGGGGGTGGATATGTCAAAATGTATGAACCTGATACCACAGGATATTGGAGGGGAAGTAATCTGGCAACGCCATGAGTATAAGAATGATTAGAGGATGTGCAGATTGAAAGATGTGCAGATTAATTCATTATGAGTTATCACTAATTCAGGAAAATATGAAATGGACATTTATAGCAATTCTATGCATAGCTCTTTGCACAAGCTGCGGGAAAGAAGAATTTCCGAACAATGGTGAAGGTGTGATTAGAGGAATGGGAGGGTCTTGTGGATGGTTGATTGAATTTGTTACGCCAGAAGGGGAGATAAAGTTCCTCGAACCATTGAATATTGAGGAATTCGGAATTGACCTTCATGATGGTTTACAGGTTGAGTATAAATACCAAGTAGCCGAAGAACAATACTCATCCTGTATGATGGGTTCCATCGTGAACTTAAAGAAACTCAATAAAAAATAGGATATCAACCTGTATAGCCTATGGCTGCTTAAAGCCCTCGCACGGCTCAAAAAAGATAAGCCTTTGCCAAGCCACAGTCCATACAGATTGATCCGTTTAGAATAATTACATTGCGAACTTTGCGCCTTCTTTGCGAACCTGGCGGTTAAAAAGGCAGAAATTTGCAATTAACGAATCAATTCGGAGGCTATTCATATTAGCTGCTACTTAAAATAGTGTAAAACTTCCGGCAATATTTTTTTCTGAACACCTTTAATGTCCAATAATGATTTTAGCAAATTTACCCTTGAACAATAAGATTTTATGAACGAAAAACAACCCCTCGAATTAAACAACGACTTTAAATATGCACTCGACCTGACGGAGAAAGAGGGTAAGAATATGTTTATTACCGGCAAGGCTGGAACGGGTAAATCTACACTTTTACAGCTTTTCAGAAACACCACTAAAAAAAATACCGTGGTTCTGGCTCCAACGGGCATTGCCGCGCTGAATGTGAAAGGGCAAACCATTCATTCCTTTTTTAAATTTCCTGCCAAACCCATAGCTCGCCATGAGATCAAAAAACATCGCAGCAGGAAAATCTTCCAAAAACTGGAAGTGCTGATCATTGATGAGATTTCTATGGTTCGGGCGGACCTTCTGGACAATATTGATTATTTCCTACGGAAGAACCGGGAAAATCCGGATCCCTTTGGCGGTGTTCAGGTGATCTTTTTTGGAGATTTGTTTCAATTGCCTCCGGTTGTTTCTTCTGAAGCAGAACAGCAATTGTTTGAATCTTTTTACGAATCTCCTTATTTCTTTTCTGCCAAGGTTTTTGAAGACCAATTCGAAATGAGCATGTTGGAGCTGCAAAAAGTTTACCGGCAGGACAACAGATACTTCCTCAGGTTACTCGAGACGGTAAGGCAAAACAGGGCAGACTTCGATGACCTTGAAGACCTAAATGAAAGGTACAAACCTGAATTCAAACCGGAAGATTTTTACATTACCCTCTCAGCCCGAAACTATACGGTTGATAATATTAATCGTAGAAAAATAGATGCCATTCCCCTGCCTGCACAAACCTATAGTGCCAAAATCACAGGAGATTTCCCGGCCAACCGCTACCCTACCGAAGCCAACTTACAGTTAAAACTGGATGCCCAGGTCATGTTCATCAAAAATGACCCGGAAAAACAATTCGTGAATGGCACCATTGGAAAGGTCGTCAAACTGGAAGATAACAGTATAACCGTCATGGTAGAAGAAGGAGGAGATAAACCCAGGTACATCGAAGTAAAACAAATGGAATGGGAAGTATTGAAATACGACATCAATCCTGAAAACCCCGACAAAATTGACACGCAAACCCTGGGTACCTTCACCCAATACCCATTAAAACTTGCCTGGGCGATCACCATCCACAAATCCCAGGGAAAGACCTTTGACAAAGTGATTATCGATATGGGCAAGGGTGCTTTTGAGTTTGGACAGACCTATGTTGCTCTCAGTCGTTGCCGAACATTGGAAGGTATTGTTTTGAAACAACCACTACGAGGTTCCGACATAAAAACAGATGAGCGAGTGGTGGAGTTTTATGAACGATTCTTTTGATAAGACAATCAGCTGTGTCTAAAAAACGAAAGCCGCATCAATAAAATGATGCGGCTTTCGTAATTTATTTTGTAACCTGAACCAAGGTTAAACCACCTTAAATCGCGTCAATAATCGCATTCAAAGTAGCACTTGGTCTCATAGCGGCTTCTGCTTTTGCCGGATCCGGAAAATAGTAGCCATCGATATCCATAGCCTGACCTTGTACGGAATTTAACTCCTCAACGATTTTCGCTTCATTATTAGTCAAGGCCTCCGCAACAGGAGCAAATTTAGCTTGTAGGTCGGCATCAGCCGTTTGCTTCGCTAACTCCTGCGACCAGTACATAGCCAGGTAGAAATGGCTGCCTCTGTTGTCCAGTTCATTCACTTTTCTCGATGGAGATTTGCCATTCTGAAGCAAGGATACGGTAGCGTTATCCAATGCGTCTGCCAATACCTTTGCTTTAGCGTTATTATTCGCCTCAGCGTAATGCTCAAAAGAAACTGCCAGGGCCAGGAATTCTCCCAAAGAATCCCATCTCAGGTGATTTTCCTTATTGAATTGCTGAACGTGCTTAGGAGCAGAACCTCCCGCACCCGTTTCGAATAAACCACCACCATTCATCAACGGAACGATAGACAACATCTTGGCACTGGTACCTAATTCCAGGATAGGGAAAAGGTCCGTATTGTAATCTCTCAATACATTTCCTGTAACAGAGATAGTATCTTCACCGTCTTTCATGCGCTGGATAGAAACCTTAGTAGCTTCTACAGGAGAAAGAATTCTGATATCCAATCCGGAAGTATCGTGATTTGGCAGATAAGCTTTTACTTTTTGAATTAACTGCGCATCATGGGCTCTGTTTTCATTCAACCAAAAGATTGCCGGAACACCGGTTGCTTTAGCTCTGTTGACTGCCAGTTTAACCCAATCCTGTACAGGGAGATCTTTAACCTGGCACATTCTCCAGATATCACCTTCCTCTACATCGTGCTCGATCAATACCGTTCCCGAGCCATCCACTACCTGCACTTTACCGTCAGCAGGAATTTCGAAGGTTTTATCATGTGAACCATATTCCTCCGCTTTTTGGGCCATGAGACCAACATTGGGAACCGTTCCCATAGTGGCAGGATCAAAAGCACCATTTTCTTTACAGAACTCGATAACCGCCTGGTAAATACCAGCGTAGGAACTATCCGGAATGACAGCTTTTGTATCCTGAGTTTCTCCGTTTTTATTCCACATTCTACCAGAGGTTCTGATCATGGCTGGCATTGAAGCGTCAATGATCACATCACTTGGAACGTGAAGGTTGGTGATCCCCTTATCTGAATCAACCATTGCAAGGTCCGGACCTTCTGCCAAACATTTTTGCACTTCTGCTTCCACAGCTGATTTAACAGCAGGATCAAGCTTATCCAGGTTACCCAGGAGGTTACCCAGACCATTATTTACATTGATGCCGGCTTCTTCGAGTTCTTTTCCATACTTTTCAAAAACAGGTTTGAAAAACACTTTAACCGCATGGCCGAATATAATCGGGTCAGAAACCTTCATCATGGTTGCCTTCATGTGCAGAGAGAATAATACTCCCTGGGCTTTAGCTTCAGCAATTTGCTCTTCCAGAAAAGCGACCAATGCCTTTTTACTCATGAAAGTACCATCGATGATCTCCCCTTCAAGCACAGGAACAGCCTCTTTTAATACCGTTGTACCATTGGCACCTACTAATTGTATTTTTACATTACCTGCCCGATCCACGGTCACTGACTTTTCGTTGTTAGCAAAATCTCCTGAGCCCATGGTAGATACATGAGTAGCAGAGTCAGCAGACCATTTACCCATAGAGTGTGGATTTTGCCTGGCATAAGCTTTTACAGGTTTAGGGGCCCTTCTGTCTGAATTCCCTTCTCTTAAGACAGGGTTTACAGCACTACCTTTTATTTTGTCGTAAGTCGCCTTGATGCTTTTCTCTTCGTCGTTGGAAGGCTCATCAGGATAGTCAGGTACGGCAAATCCATCATCCTGCAGCTCTTTGATAGTGGCTTTAAGCTGTGGAATAGAGGCCGAAATATTCGGCAGTTTTATGATGTTGGCTTCCGGTTTCTGAACCAATTCACCCAACTCAGCCAATGCATCTGATATTTGTTGGTCTGGCTTCAGGTAAGACGGGAATTTGGCGAGGATTCTACCTGCGAGGGAAATATCTTTTGTTCCCATTTCAATTCCACAATGTTTGGCAAATGCCTGAACAATAGGAAGCAGGGATTTTGTTGCTAAAGCTGGTGCTTCGTCAGTATGGGTATAAAAAATCTTAGACGACATGTATTATTATTTATAAAACCGAAGGAATGGTTATGGTGAAAGAAAATATCTTATTTGAGCCGCCAAATATACCATTTTGCATGAAATTTTTTTAACTAAATGCCCTTGAATTTTACATGTTGTGGCAGATTGATTTTACTGAGCATTCCATTTGGAATCGGGGTGTATAATAAAGGTCAAAATCGCAACAAAAAAGCCCCCCGGAAAAATTCCGGGAGGCTTTAATTATTTTCAAGTTTCCTTTGTCAGCTTATTTTTTAGCCGCTTTTGAGAAACTTTTATTCTCTGATTTATCTACAGCCTTCATATCTCCGGTGAGGTCAGCCATAACCGGCGTCGCGATGAAGATTGAAGAGTAGGTACCCACGATGATACCGATCAGCAATGCAAAGGCAAAACCTTTGATACTGGCACCACCAAATACAAACAATACGGCAACCACGAATAAGGTAGTCAAAGAGGTAATCACCGTACGGGAAACCGTACTGTTGATCGCTCCGTTGATAACTTCTTCTTTGGTCTGGCGTGTGTATTTATTGAAGTACTCCCTGATACGGTCAAATACAACCACCGTATCGTTGATAGAGTAACCGATAACCGTCAGGATTGCCGCAATGAATGCCTGGTCGATCTCCATGGTAAACGGTAATACTCCGTGGAAGATGGAGAAGAACGACAATACGATCAAAGTATCGTGGAACAATGCCGCAACCGCACCCAAACTGTACTGCCACTTGCTGAATCGCAGGAAGATGTACAGGAAGATGAGCAACAAGGCAAAGATGGTCGCATATACCGCACTACGCTGAATATCATCCGCAATAGTAGGTCCTACCTTACTTGAACTGGTCACATTCGTACCAACTCCGTCAGGCAATCTGAATTGCTCCGGATCGATATCTGCATTGGTAATGCCATTGATACCCTGATAGAGTTTCTCCATCACAACATCCTCCGGCTTGCTGATAATGTTTCCGTCAGCATCCTCTTCAACCACTGCATCGATCAGGTAATCCGTAACTACATTGAAAGTATTCTCGGTATCTACTGCTTTAACAATCGGCGTATTTCCTTCAAAAGAAGTGGTCAACGATTCACGAATTTGTTGAGCGCTCACCTCTTCACCGATATCGAAGGTCACATTATAGGAATATCCACCTTTGAAATCCACACCAAGCTCAAATCCTCTGGTGAAGAAAGACCCAATACCTGCCAAGATGATAACACCTGAAATTATATAGGCAACTTTCCTCTTGGACAACCAGTCAATCTTCAAATTGGCCAAAGCATTCTTTGAGAAAGACGTGCTGAAGGTCATATTTCTCTCCTTCTTGGTATACTGATCGATCAATAAACGACCAACCAATACCGCTGTAAACAAGGATGAAAGCACACCGATGATCAATACAACAGCAAATCCTTTGATCGGACCGAGTCCGAAATACGCCAAAACGAAGGCGGTAAGGATGGTTGTAACGTTGGCATCAATGATCGCAGAGTAGGAATGTTTGAAACCATCCCCGATGGCCATCAATAGTGATTTGCCGTCTCGCAGTTCCTCTCGTATCCTCTCGTATATGATCACGTTGGCATCCACCGCCATACCAATGGTCAGTACGATACCGGCGATACCCGGCAACGTCAATACTGTTCCGTAAGAAGCCAAAGCTCCAAAAATAAAGAACAGGTTTAGCAGCAAGGTAATGATGGAAACGATACCACCACCGCCATAGTAGATCAACATAAAGATGAATACCAGTGAGAAACCGATGATAAGGGCCTTCAAAGAACGGTTAATGTTATCCTGTCCGAGGGAAGGACCAACTAACGATTCCTGAATAATCCTGGTTTCTGCAGGCAATTTACCGATCTCGAGGATGTTGGCAAGGTCATTAGCTTCCTGGATAGTGAATCCACCGGTGATCGATGTATTCCCGTTAGGAATAGGGTTGATCACACGAGGAGCTGAAACAACCTCGTCATCCAGAAGGATGGCAATTTCTCTGTTATTGTCATTCGCCGCAACGGTAGTCATTCTGTTCCAGATACGTGTTCCGGTTCCGTCCATGGACAGCGACACGGCAACCTCGCCGGTTTGAGGATCAGGGGTAGTACCTGCTGTGGTAATATGCTCACCGGTCAAAGGAGCTTTACCATCACGCTCGAGTTTAATCGCATAAAGTCGATACAAATCCTCATCATCATCAACACCTACATCATCACCAAAATCAATTGGATTGGCATCAAAACGGAACATAACCTCTCCCGGGAACATTGAAGCAATGTCCTCGCGGTTCAACAATTTTACAAGTGTATCGAGTTTGGTTCTCTCCGCCAGTCCCATAGCAGCCAGTCCGAATGATCCCTGGCTATTCACCTGGAAAACATCGAACAGCGGTCCGGCGGCAGTGTTAACCACAACTTCAGTGGTGTCATAAGTAATGATCTCGTTGCCCAGGGTATCCAGGGTAGTGATCGTATCAATTTGCATTTCGGGCTCCTCGTCCTGGAGGCCTTGCTCTGCTCTCAGTTTTTCATTTACATCCACGAAGAACTGAACCACTCCCGGATCATTGACACGGTACAGGTTCCAGAATTCGAGTTTGGCAGCAGCCTGAAGACTGTTTCTCGCACGCTCAGGGTTATCGATACCCGGAAGCTCTACAATGATCAGGTCGCGTTCCTTATCCAAAGAAACGTTTGGCTGGGTAACTCCCAGTTTATCAATACGCTGCTTGAGCAGCTTAAAGGTCAGGTCAACAGTTTCGTTCGCTTTTTCTCTCAAAAGAGCAATGATCTCCGCATCCGTGGTATTGTAATTCACCTGGTCACGCATAGATTCATTACGCTGAAAAATAGGGGCCAGGTTTTCCGTCTCTGACTTAATACTTGCGTATTGTTGTCCGAATAAAGTAACAAAATCTGTTTGCTCAGATTGCTGGGCCCTAGCTGCCTTTTCTAACGCTTCTAAAAAAGTAGGATCTTTGCTATCGTTGGCCAATGATCTGATGAAATCCCTTAAGTCTACCTGTAGTACCACACTCATACCCCCTTTGAGGTCAAGCCCCAGTGCCAGTTGGCGTGATTTTAGTTCCTGATAAGTGTAAGATGGTAACAGAGGCAACTTAAACACCTCTTGCGTGGACATTGAGTCCAAGTACTCCGCACGCGCTCGTTTGAAGACCGCGTTGGACTGCACTTCGTCCGCCACTTGTTCCGACAACTCTTTTGCATACTCTTCAGCATCTTTTTCTACCCTTTGTGTAGGTATAATAAAGAGGTACTGTAGCAGTGTGACCAAGGTCATCACAACAAGGAAGAACTTCACAATTCCTTTTCCTTGCATAACGTAAAAATTTACTTTTTTAGAAATTAAAAAATAGCGTTAGATGGGTTCCCGTACGAAACCCGTTTAAAAAACTTCGCAAATATAACCCTTTTGGACAATTAACTACATGTTAATGGGAAAAAATGGAAATATGTGGTGGAAAGCGGGATGAACGGCAAGGTGACACCTTTGAGATGGCCAGGAGTATGTCAGGTTTTTAAGAGGATTGAAGAAGGAAGTCAGGAATTTATTAGTAATAATTGAGGGGCAGAACCGCAGAACAGCAAAATGTCCAACCCCGCCTGCTGACATCGGGAGGCAGGGATCCAATGTAGAAGTTTATATTCATTCAATTGACCTCTAAAGACTTGGGAGGCAAGGCGACACCTTTGCGATGGCCTGCGGGATGAAAGGTTTTGCCTTAGACAGGCAAGGTGGAAAAGGAGAAAAGATCATAACTTAGCAAAGAATTTAAGCCATTATTGATTGAATATGAAAAACATCCTTATTATAACGGCTCTCTTTTTGTCCATCAACACGTGGGGACAACAGACTACACCGGAATATTCCAGAGTGAAAATCAATCTCGATGCATTCCGAACCATTGAATTACTGAATGAGATCGGAATCGCTGTGGACCATGGGATTTTTGTAAATGGAAGACATTTCATAACCGACCTTTCCAAATATGAAATCCAACAATTATCTGAAAATGGATTCCAATTAGAGATTCTAATTGAAGATGCAGAGGCATGGTATGCCAACCCAAACCGGGAAGAAATATTCCTTCGAGGTCCAGATGATTGTCAACCTATAGATCCAATCCCGAATTATCCGATCCCGGAAAACTTTGAAATGGGCAGCATGGGCGGTTATTTCACCTGGCAGGAATTGCTGGCCATTCTGGATGAGATGAAAGCCCTTTACCCCGACCTGATTTCAGCCAAGCTTCCCATTGAAGGAGAACTTACCTTTGAAGGACGTCCAATCCACTGGGTCCGAATCTCCGACAATCCTGAAGTCGATGAGAATGAACCTGAAGTCCTTTACACCGCTCTCCACCATTCCCGTGAACCCGGGAGTCTCACCCAGCTCATCTTTTATATGTGGTACCTTTTGGAAAATTATGAGACAGACGAACAGGTAAGGTTTTTAGTTGATGAGACGGAAATGTATTTCATACCCTGCGTCAACCCGGATGGGTATGTTTATAATGAGTTGAATAATCCGGATGGAGGCGGTTTGTGGCGAAAAAACCGTTTCATCAACGGAGATGGTTCTCATGGGGTGGATCTGAACCGGAATTATGGTTACGAATGGGGTTATGACAATGAAGGATCTTCTATCAATCCACTTTCGGAAACCTACCGGGGAACTACACCATTTTCAGAGCCTGAAACACGTGCCGTCAGAAATTTCTGCAATGAACACCAGTTTCAGTTAGCACTCAACTATCATACTCACGGAGACTTACTCGTTCATCCCTGGAGTTATTCGGATTCTTACACGCCAGACCATGAGACCTTTAATAATATGGCCAGGGCTATGAACACAGAAAATAATTACCAGGCAGGAACTACTTCTGAAACCGTCGGTTATGCTGTAAATGGGGATTCGGACGACTGGATGTACGGAGAACAAAGCTCAAAGCCCGCCATTCTGGCTTTCACACCAGAAGTGGGAGCTTCCGGAGGATTTTGGCCGACTGAAGACCAGATTATTCCCAATGCACAGAAAACCCTGTTGATGAACCTCAGAACGGCAGCCCTGGTACATAGATTTGGGATACTAAAGGATGAAAATCCTGCAGTTATTAACACATCTGCTGCCAATTTTAATTATTCGTTACAACGGATCGGATTACAAAACGGCCCAATGGAAGTACAGCTTTCTCCAATAAGCGATAATGCCAGTATCGTTCAAGAATCTTTCTCACATGATTTGAATACAAATGAATCAGTGGACGGGACCTTTAACATAGAACTGGACGCTGAAATTCAAAACGGCGATACCATTCAGTTTTATTTAAATCTGAATAACGGGTCCTACACCAAGGGAGATACCATTACAAAAATATTCATCAATAATGCTCCCGTTTTTTCTGACTCCGGCTCTTCGCTGGACAACTGGCAAATAGTCTCTGGAACCTGGTCTGCGACAAACACAACTTATTATTCAGCGCCAATGTCCATAACCGATTCCCCCAATGGCGTTTATGCAAATAACGTAGAAGATCATATTGTTTTACAGGAGTCTATCGAATTGGGTACCGCATTTGAGCAGGTCTTTCTGAACTTCTGGGCAAAATGGGCAATCGAGCCTGCCTATGATTATGCCCAGGTAGCTATTTCCGTTAATTCAGGTGATTTTATTCCATTGTGTGGAAGGTACTCCAAAATTGGAACAGACAATCAGGATGAGGGCAATCCTTTGTATGATGGTTTTCAGCAGGAATGGGTCGAGGAATTGATCGATATTACAGAATATGTAGCGCCCGGTGATGAAATAGACATTAGATTCTCCATGGTCTCCGACGGTTATTTGCAGGAGGACGGTTTTTATTTCGATGAGGTCAGTCTTCTCCTTTCAGATAATTCTACTGAAAGTATCAACCAACAGAATAAGCCTATATTTTGCAACCTCTACCCTACTCCGGCAGCAGATCAATTACAGTTGGAAATATCCTCCGGAATTACGGAATCATTACCTGTGGAAATTACTTTTTTCGATGCACCGGGCAAAAATATTTTTTCAGAAAAAATTGAGCTTTCAGGCACCTTCAACAAGACCTTTGACACAAGCAACTGGCAACCAGGTTTTTACATTTGTAAAATCAGCCATCAAAACCAGGAAACTCTAATAAAAAGAGTGATTATCACTCATTGACCAAACAAAAATTAGAACAAAACGTAAATTAATCTTGTTTTCAAAATATAATATGCTATCTTTGCATTCCGTTTTACGGAACATATTACTTAAAATGTTAAGTAAAACCATTATATCGCGGGGTGGAGCAGTTGGTAGCTCGTCGGGCTCAAAGGAGCAGTTGACAAATTGACTAAGTTAATTAGTTTTGATCATGAGATCTACTTAATTATGATCACCGGGATGAAAATTTCGGAATTTCACTTTTGCAGGGCTGTTTCGATAGGAATATCGGAATGATCATTCGTCAAATTCGGGGAAGCCTTTAGTATGGTAATCCCGAGCCAAGCTTCCGAGCAATCGGTTGAAGGTGTAGAGACTTGACGGCGAACACCCTACCCTTTTGAATTTTCAAAAGACGGGTGAAGAGAAAGTCCAGACCACAAATTCCGGTCAAAAAGACTGGAAGCAGTGAAAACTGTAGATGGTAAGCATAACCCGAAGGTCGTTGGTTCAAGTCCAGCCCCCGCTACTAAGATTAAAAGCCTGTCGCTTGCGACGGGCTTTTTTTGTTTTACCCAAAAATGAATCAAATGAATACTAAACTAAAAGGAGACATTGCTGAACAAGCTGTTACACTCAAAGCTTTGAAGTTAGGTTACGAGGTTTTAAAACCAATTGGAGATAGGTTGCCCTATGATTTGGTTTTTGACATCGATGGAAAACTTATCAAAATTCAGGTAAAAAGTGCCTGGTATGATAGCAAAAAAGACAATTATGTTGTCGATAACCGAAGAACAAAAACCAATCGGCGTCAAATGATCCGGGAAAACTATTCCTCAGAAGATTTTGACTTTGCCATTCTTTTTATTCCAGATCTCGAAGTTTTTTACATTATACCTGTCGATGACTTTATCAGCTTTGGGTCAGAGATTCATTTGGTGGAAGCTGAAAAACGACAAAGAAAGCCAAGGTCTTTCGAATTTCGTGAAGCATGGCCCTTGTTGTTGAGGTAAAATATATCCAATACACCTTATTTTCCTTTTTATTCAATTTTTTAGCTAATTGTAATAGAAAAAAGTCCTGTCAATCAACGATGCCAATTCAGGAAAATTCAAATTCTCCAAAAAAATGACTAATTTGGTTGAATTATTTTCAATTGAAAATCACCCTCCCACATTTTTTTCAGAAACTTCTAACCGGGACACCTATGAGAAGATCACTTCTGCTGTATGGCTTATCCTTTCTATTAATGGCCTATTTCCTCCCCGGAGATAAAGCATTCAACGAAGTCAATGGGACAATCATCCTTTCTGATTGCGGAAAGGTAATCGAACGAGCCACCGGGTACAATGAAGACGGGACTGAAATCATGCATTCCGATGACCCGATGGCTCAAACATTTATGAATGTCATCATCAGTTTGCACCCCATCAGCTTTAAACCCAAATTGATCAAAACAAACAATGCTGTTTTAACCCAAAGGGAACAGACATTCATCCCTAATATCCTTCCCATAGTTGCAGGATCTAAAGTCCATTTTTTGAATGAAGATGAGTTCTTTCACAATGTGCAGTCCTATACGCCTAAATCAAGATTTAGCATAGGAAGAAGGGCACCGGGAATTTCCTATGGCTTTACCATCAAAAAAGTTGGCGTCATTGATCTCATGTGCGATATACATTCTCATATGAATGCGAGAATCCTCTCCTTTGACACCCCCTATTTTTGCCGGATCAAAGAAGACGGAACCTATTCTCTCGATCACATTCCGGATGGAAAGTACCGGATTGAAGTATTCCACCCCTTATGCGATAAAATCACCGATGTTGTAGACATTGATGGAAAGAGGAGTTTTTCTTTTGATTTTGACCTGACCGTAAAACCTTAAAGATGTATCCTCTTGTTAATCTTAATAAACCTAAAACCTCCCCTCTCCCACTGCTGATATTATTTTTCATGATAGTATCCAGCTCCGCTAATGCGCAGCGTTCCATGAAGATTAAGATCCTGGCAGATATGGAGCTTTCCAGTGCAGGACCGGATTCTCACTTCTTTTTTAATGAAATAGACAAAGACTTTACCAACTGGCGATTTGGTCTATCTCAACTGAACCTCATCACCCAGATCAATATCAACAAGCAAGTCAGGATAAATTCGAGGGTTCTTGCTGAAAGGGATCATGGGAGGGAGTTTGGAAGGCTCGTCTTACCACAATTTAACTTGCAGTATTTATCCAAAGACAGGAAATACGGTCTAACCCTGGGAGCATTTACCAACCCTTTTGGTTCATTTAACAAACACCAATTATCAACTGACAGGAATTTGATCGGTTTGCCGCTGGTCTATAGCTATTACAATAACATATCTGAAAAACTGGGATACGTCGACGGACTTGGTGACCTGGTGAAAATTCTCATAAAAGGTGATGTCCAGTGGGGCAGAACGAATCTTTATTATGGCGGGTATACCCTTGGGGCCATGTTCAGCTGGGCCATCAAGCCCTCCAAACTGGGACTAAAGGTAGCTTTGGTCAATGGAGCTTCGAACATTCAATTTCCTTTTACAAGCCCAATGCATCTGGGTGTAGTTTCCAGGTTAAAAATGCAACCCACTTATTTCTGGGAACAAGGTATCTCCTTCAGTCACGGCACTTTCATGCAGGAATCCCCCATTAGTGATATTTTGGAGAACCTGAGGCAATATTCTCAAACGCTCATTGGAACCGACTACAAACTGGGTATGGGGCATTTGGAATTTTCTGGAGAGATCATTTTTGCCGCTTACAAAGTTCCGGTCGTTGATTTTAGTGAAGGAGCAGTGAAAAGTGTTGAAAACCTGAACAACCTGGCCGTTTATCTCGATGCTAAATACGAGTTACCTTTTTTACAGGGAAGTTATATTGCCTACAGGATTGACCATCTGAGATTCAGTAAGATTTCGGACGGGCTTTATGAAAACTGGGATAATAATATCCTGCGAAATTCTTTGGGGATTGGTTATAATGTCACCCGAAATATTTTGGTGCGGGCATTTGTGTCCACTCAGAATGTACAGAATAAGGATTGGGGTAAAACGCAACGAACATTTCGCCTGGTATTGACGGCTCATTATTAGATTGAACTATCATGGTATGTTTTTAGCATCAATTTCATGAATAACAAGACTTTATAGAATATCAACTTAGAAAAAATCTTTGAATGAAAGAGGTTGTTTTATTGGTTTCTATTATTTTTATTATCAACCAGGCCTACAGCCAAAACACCTCCTATATATTTGGTGAATTTCCAACCATTTTTTCCGAATTGGAAAAACAAATTGAACTTGAAGAGACGGATTCCATCCTGACAATTTGTGAGAAAATCCTGGCAAGAGAAACGATACCCACACTTAAAGGTATTGCCTACTTTTATAAAGGTCAGGCAGAATCATCCTACGGAAATGCGGAATTCGCTACCCGATCCTTCAATAATGCTCTACAGGCTTTTGAAACTGACAACTATGAGAAAGGCCTTGCTTTCACACGTTGTAAACAGGCAGATCTTTTGTTCAATCAAAACGATTTTTCGACAGCAGATAAATATTATGACCTTTCCATTGATCTGGCTAAGGAGCTGAAGCTTTACTTGTTATTAACAGATATCTATGAAAAAAAGTCAATCATCTATACCAACCCCAACGAAAGTAACCGCTCCATAGACTATTTGAAATCAGCCCTTAAATATGCGGAACTGCTTTCTGATCAGGAACGCATAAATCGTTTTTTGAATCAAATTTCCACCAATTATCATGCCAGCGGGCAGCTGGATTCTGCTGTAGTATACTTCGAAAAGGCTATTCGCTCCAAGGAAAAAACGGGAGATAAGGAGGGACTTACCAGCGATTTTTGTGCCTTGGGAAAACTTCAAAAAGAAAGAGGAAATTATCCCGAAGCACAGAAAAACCTTGTGTCCGCTTTAAGGATTGCAGAATCCGAAAAAGATAACTTTTCCCTAACGACGATCCTCTCTGAAATAGGCGAAGTATATGCCTCCCAGTCCATGTGGTCAGATGCAGAGCAAAACTTTCGACAAGCAATCACCCTTGCACAATCCAGGAACAACAAATTTGCAGAGGCAAGTTCTCATAAACAATTAGGCTCGACTTACGTCCGGCAAAAGAAGGTGTCACAGGCCATTAAAAGTTATGAATCAGCATTGGACATTTATGAAGAGCTCAACAGTAAAATAAATATTGGAGATGTATTGACGAGTCTTGGGCAGCTCTATAATGATAATAACCAATTTGCTCTGGCAAAAACTCAGCTAACCGAGGCCTTAAAACTGAGGAAAAACTCTTCGGATAAATTGGGAATATTATCTACTCTCCTGGCGCTAGCGAAGATCGAAATAAACAATGGGGACCACTTAATTGGACTGGAATACGCAAACCAATGCCTGAACATTTGCCAGGAAATTGGAGATAAAAACGGACTTAATCAATCCTATGCGCTTTTGGCTAAAGGTTACGCACAATCCGGAGAATTTGAAAAAGCCTATACATTTCATCAGTTGCATAAAACAGCGAGTGATAGTCTGAATTCCATTGAAAGAACCAAGACGATCAACGAACTTGAATTGCTGTACAAAACCGAAAAGAAAGATAGAGAGATCGCACAACAGAGAATAGAGATTGAAACTCAAAACCTCGAAATTCAAAAAAGGAATACTCAAATGCTGTTATTGGGTGGAGGACTCACTGTTTTTGGACTTCTGATTTCTCTTTTATTTTTTATCAACCGAAAGAATCAACAACTGAACCAGCAAAAAATTGAGGTTTTAAACAGTGAACAGGAAACAAAACTCTTAAAAGCGATACTCAAAGGGGAAGAAAAAGAACGAATCAGAATTGGCCGGGAGTTACATGACGGTTTGGGAGCTGTGTTGGCCACCGTAAAAATGTTCATCAGCAACATTACTTATAACGCCAAGGATGATCCAATGAAAGCCACTTTCCAGAAAGCTGAATCTATGGTGGATGATGCTTGTAAAACGATTAGAGAAATTTCGCATGACCTTATGCCTGGTGTTTTAGAAGAACAAGGATTACAGGCCGCGATGGAAAACCTATGCAAAGGCCTTACCAATAAAAACACAACGTTTTACCACTATTTCTTTGGGGATGAAAATGAATTGGATGAGATCATTAAACCTGGTATTTTCAGAATTACCCAGGAATTATTGAAAAATACGGTAAAACATGCAGAAGCTTCAGAAGTTATCGTTCAATTATCAATAGAGGAAGATATGGTAACGCTTGAGGTAGAAGATGACGGAAAAGGGTTTGACACCTCCTTAAATCATGAGGGAATTGGTCTGAAAAACATACGTTCGAGAACAGCGTTTTTAAAGGGAACCATAAATATTGAATCTACTCCGGAGCAGGGAAGTACATTCACAATTCAAGTTCCTTTAAACTAAACATAAAACCTGAAAAATGGCAAATATTTTATTTGTGGACGATCACCAAATCGTTATTGACGGAATAAAAGGGTTACTGGAAGGAGAAGAAAATTTCTCGGTTTTCTTCGAGGCCAAAAAAGGAAGTCAGGCAATGGAGATAATCTCCACCGAAGCAATCGACCTGGTATTGCTGGATATCAATTTGCCGGATAAAACGGGATTTGATATCTGTAAAGAGATAAAAAAGAAAAATGACGAAATAAAAATCATTGCCTTAACCATGCATGATAACGCCGGTTACATTAAAAAGATGGTCAATGCCGGAGTTGATGGTTACCTGTTAAAAAATACCGGCAAGCAGGAACTGTTGACCGCAATTCAGAAAGTCCTGTCAGGAGAACGCTATTTTAGCAAGGAAGTAACAGATTCCCTTTTGGCCAGCCAGTTGCAAATAAAAAAGCCAAAAACCAGTGATTTTATACAAAAATTAACCCGTCGGGAAAAAGAGATCCTCAGGCTGATTGTTGAAGAAAAAACTACCGAGGATATTGCTGCAGAACTATTTATCTCTCCCACGACAGTTATCAGTCACCGAAAGAACCTTTTACGAAAACTGAATGCCAAAAATACTGCAGGCTTGGTTCGGAAGGTTTTTGAGTTTGGATTATTGGATGATTAACCGTAAGGTTTTAATAAAAGAGGGCTGTTTGATTCTTGGTCAAACAGCCCTTTTTTCTTTCTCCTCAAAAATGAGGATATTTTAGGAACCCCAATAAATGATGTAGTGTGAGGGCCTGGATACTCCCATCTTTGTATCATAATAATTCACAAATACAAAAAACTCAATATCATGACTTTTATCAATCGCACACTTATAGAACAGGAATTGGAAAGATTACAGAATGACTCAACTTTCCAGGATATCGTCAGCAATATAAAAGTTGGCAATTTTGAACGCGATCAGTCCATTAAAGATTATAAGGACAGGGTTGATTACACCATGGAATTGAGGAAGTTTACATACAACCCAGCAGTCTTAAATGTGATATTTTCAGACCAGGCATTAAAAACAAAATTTTTCAGAACCTTTGGTTACAAGGGAAAGGTAAATTTCACCATTTACCCAAAATGCTGGCTGAGAGATTTGCCTTTACTGGACATTGGAGACAATGTTTACCTCGGAGATAATATATTACTGGGAACCAATCAATTGACTCCTGATCAAAAATCACTGTTAGTAGGAAAAATCCAAATAGGTGACAATTGCATTTTCAATCAAGGTTGTTCGGTTGCAGGTAAAACCACCATTGGGGCAGATGGAATTATCGGATTCGAGGTTGCCATCGGATTCCGGAACACAATAGGACGTGGAGTAAAAATTGGAGAACGTTCCACTATTGGCCATGGAAACAAGATTGGAGAAAATGTATCCATAGGTTACCATAGTAAAATCGGACATTTTTGTGTAATCGAAGATGGTGTGAAATTAAATGAAATGACCGAAATTCCTTCCTACAGCCTGGTTACCAGTGAAGGCATATATGACCGTCGCAAAAAGCAGAATACCATTAAACCTATAGTAAGAGAAATGAGCATTGGCGCTCAGGCCGCAGCCTCATAATCCCAACATTTTCCATGAACATAAGGTCTATTTTCAGGCCAAAAAAAATCCCCGGGCTAAGCCCGGGGATCATTATTCATCAAAACCGTTAATTAACTAATTCATCTTTAATATTTCAGTATCCGCTCGTTTACAAGGCGTTTATGGTCATCATCCAGGATGGAAATGAAATAAACTCCCTCAATCAATCCTTCAAGATTGATGCTGGCTGAATTATTTTCAAAATTAATCGACTCCTCCCTCACGATCTTTCCACTTACATCAACTACCTGCGCAGTAAGTTTTCCGATATACTGATAGTGCACAAAGACCTCATCTCCGGCAGGATTTGGGAAGAATTTAGTTTCCTGGTACAAATCTACCCCACTACAGTCCTCGTCAATATTGTTATCAGGACTTTCAAAAGCAAGCGGATTCACATTTGCATTGCTGTCATCACAGTCCAGATTGTTCGTAACATAACCTTCCGGAGCCCACAACTGGCAATCTTCCACAACAGTGGTAGCATCTCCAAAATCGTCCCCATCGCTATCACGATAATAAGTGATCATATCTAAACCATCATCTTCCAGGCCGTTACAGTTATTATCTCTGCCATCACAGGTTTCCTCTGCATCAGGGTTGATCTCTGAATTATTGTCATCACAATCCTGATCATTGGCCACATACCCTTCCGGTTCCATACCCTCACAGGCCTCCACCATATTGGCAGAATCACCATAATTATCACCGTCATTATCACGATAGTACATCACTATTGGCAAACCATCGTCTTCCAGAGCATTACAGTTATTGTCTATACCATCGCAAACTTCAGCCGCTCCGGGATTGATATCTCCATCTGCATCATTACAGTCCATGGCATTGGTTACGTACCCATCTGGCGCTGTAGCCTCACAAGTCTGGATCCAGTCTCCGGCATTTCCATAAGTATCCTCATCACTGTCTCGGTAATAAGTATATTCAGCAAGCCCTTCGTCATCGTAACCATTACAGTTATTGTCCCCTCCGTCACAAACTTCGGGAGCAGCAGGGTTTATGTTTTCATCATTATCATTACAATCCAGATCATTGGTTACATATCCTTCAGGGGCAGTAGCTTCACAGATTTCAATCCAATCTCCCCCATCCCCATAGGTGTCATTATCATTATCTTTATAGTAGGTGTAATAATCAATGGCATCATCGGCAATTTCGTTACAGTCATTATCAAGACCGTCACAAATCTCAGAAGCGCCAGGGTACACATCAGGATTGTTATCATCACAATCAATATTGGCAGTATAACCATCATTATCCTCATCCCGATAAAAGAACCTTTCACCAAAAACAAAACTTTTCTGCCCAATATCATATCCCATCAAACGTCCGGGAATATCATCTGCCGGAGGGTGAATTCCTCCCCAGATACGCGATAAACTACATTGATCGGAAGCATCCTGATAAGTAGCCCATTGCAGAAAAACAGTATCGGTTGGTCCGTCTTCAAAAACAAGGAATTCATCTTCCGGAGCCACAAAAATACCCATCCCTCCCGGGAAAAAATTATCACCGGTCATTAGCGTCAAAATTTCTGCGGCAGCTCTGGAATATGTAGAATGCCCGGACACATAACCTGCAAATGGAGGGGTAACGAAGGATGGTCTCTGGTAAGGCCACCATTCATTGGCCAAAATCCAACCAACACCGGCCACATCCGTTTCAGGCTCATCAATAAAATCAGGTCCCCGCCATGCTCTCAGTTTAATTTCACCAACATGCTGGTCATCATTACCAGCCAGGGGATCACCGATGTAGATCAGTTCAATGGCTCCTTCAACCAGAGGAATTCCTGCCGGGTCATAGCTGGGCAGCAAAGGTGAAGAAGACTGCCCCCTGGATGCCATGGATCTGATAGCAGATACCGGACGAATATAATCGTACCACCCCTTTACACCCCAGGAAGAAATAGCTACGTCATGCATCGTTCCGCCCAGTAAAAAATATGACTTGACGTCCCATTCAAGGTCGTCGAGGATTTCCCCTTGACCACGGAATTTTTTAACCAGTTCCGGGTGATCATTAACGTAATTCAGAATAGTGAACCAGTGTCCAGGAGGTGTCTCTGAATCAGGACCGTCAGCCCAGAATTCTGCCAGAACCCTGCCATAATCACTCCGTTTCACCAAATTGGGTTCATATGGCATCCCTGTTGATGGGTTGATATCATGTCCCTGGCTAATATCTCCTCCATCGATATAATCGTAGAAATCTCTCAGCCCCTCGATTGAGGTGGGATACTGGTCAAGGGAAACATTACCAATTGAGCCGGGTGAAATATCCCACATGGTATTATCATATGGATCCAGATGGCCCGACCAAACAGCAACCATGGAGAAATTCCACATGTATTCGGTTGATAACCCTCCTCCATCAAGCTCAAGATATGGTGGTGGTCCCGGGTCATGGTAAGTCCAATAGGTATGACCATCTCTTTGATGGATAGTGGCATCTTCCAGTGCCAAGGAAAAAGGTACAACACTCCCCCACTCAGGACTCAGAAAATCAGGTGTATTAAAAGGAATTTCATTACCTGATTGATCGATAAAAACGTCGAGCGTCAATGGCTGCCAACGGTTAGGATCATTCATTATGTTCGGCTCGGAAGAGGTCATCACCAACGGATCATTGGAGGGTTCATAATACAGATTTTCATAATCATTCACCTCATTTGAACCATCCTGCAGACCGAAATTAATTATTTGATTTGCGAGATAATTCCCTAGACAAGCAGGAACACCTTCATGATAATCCATGGAAATGAAGTCCTTTTCATACCCAAGTTGATCCATCATATTATCATACAATGCGTTTAACTCAGCGGAGCCCGGAGAATCAGCAAACCGATGCCTCATCAGTCGATAACAAGCATAACTGATAGCCTCCTCCCTTGCAGCCTGGATATCAGCCGGCATAGTCACACCATCAAAATCAAAGGTATAATCACCAACATCCCTACCCAGGAAAAATGGTTCTGCTTCCTCATCATAAACCGCCCAGGCATCATACATGGCCGCTGATATATGGAACAGGTTCCTGGCATGTACGGTTGGCCTGGCAAAATCATTCCGGATGGAGGTTAACAATAATTCATTCCATTCCCTGGCTATAGAATGCTGAGCAGTCGCCAACTCGGGAATACTAATTAACAATACAATAAAAAAAGTGTAGAATTTTAATTTCATAAGCGATGATTTATCTATTGTGGATACAAAGATTTCGACAATTAATAACAATTGGTTTTACCATTGATAAAATAAGATCACCCGATCCGTAATGATCTTACCTTTTTGGGGGAGAAAAATTTTTACTTAAAGTGTCTTGGTATGCGTTGGTTGGTAAAGTATGGAGCGATGGCCCGAAGGCAAAATTTATCCTCCCAAATTTATTTTACGGTAGAAAAGCCTCAATGTTCGGAATCCGACACAATTTTTGTTTGAAAACGCATAATTAGCAAATAATATGGCAATTAACAACAAATCAGTATGAAAATGTTGCCAAAAACTACATGGCCGGTATTTCTAAAACTGTTCTGTTTTTCATTTTTTCGCTGACATCAGTAGAATTGATAAAGGATCAATAAATTCTATTGAACCGGGGGGACTTTTGTGACGTATATAACATATACCTTTGGGCAGATTTACTATTTTTGCCTAGCATTTGAAAAAAACAAAAACAAGATATAATGTCAGAAGCAAAAGAGCATGTTAAATGTTTGATAATCGGATCTGGCCCTGCCGGATACACTGCCGCAATTTATGCCTCCCGGGCAAATCTGGAGCCCGTTTTATATACCGGTAAAGATCCTGGGGGACAGTTGATCATAACTACTGAAGTAGATAACTATCCTGGTTACCCGGAAGGTATTATGGGGCCTCAAATGATGGAGGATTTCCGTAAACAAGCGGAACGTTTCGGCACACAGGTTAGATATGACATGGTAGAAAAAGTCGATTTTACCGGACCTGTACACAAAGTATGGACAGCTAACGGAGATGAAATTCACGCGGATTCCGTGATCATTTCTACCGGTGCGAGTGCCAAATGGCTAGGGCTCGATTCTGAGCAAAAACTCATGAATAAAGGAGTCTCTGCCTGCGCCGTATGTGACGGATTTTTCTTCCGTGGTCAGGAACTCGTTATCGTGGGTGGTGGTGATACTGCTTGTGAAGAAGCATCTTATCTGGCAAAATTGAGCCCTAAGGTTCATATGCTGGTTAGGAGAGATGAACTGCGCGCCTCCAAAATTATGCAACAGCGCGTAATGAAAACCGAAAACATCGAGATCCACTGGAATACGGAAGCGGTGGAAGTTTTGGGTGAAGAAGAAGTTGAAGGCGTCAAGGTAATTAATAACAAGACTAATGAAACTTCTGTAATTGAGGCCAAAGGATTCTTTGTGGCGATCGGGCACAAACCAAATACAGATATCTTTGCAGATTGGCTGGACAGAGATGAAACAGGTTACCTCAAAGTGACTCCAGGATCAACACATACCAAAATAGAAGGTGTATTTGTTTCAGGAGACGCACAGGACAAAGTTTATCGCCAGGCGGTTACTGCTGCAGGTACCGGTTGCATGGCTGCACTGGACGCTGAAAGATACCTCACGGAAAAAGAAATCATATAATTGGGTTTTTACCCATTTGTAAAGATTTTCCCAAAGATATAAACAACTGATTAATAGACAGTTGCGCGGAAATTTTCTATGCCGCTCAATTCGACGTTTTTTCAGTTAACTTTTTTTAAAAGACCTCTGATTTACTGTACATTTTTCTTACTTTTGTACAGTTAAAAATTAGAGGTCTTTTTTTAATTTAAAACAAGTATTATGTCTAAGAATACCAAGTTTCGCGCCGGCGTTTTACATGGTGATGAAGTTACCGAATTATTAAACTACGCTAACGAAAATAATTTCGCATTGCCCGCAGTAAATTGTGTTGGTACCAATACTATCAATGCTGCAATGGAAACTGCCGCTGCCGTGAACTCTCCAATAATTATCCAATTGTCCAACGGAGGAGCCAGCTTTTTTGCCGGTAAAGGTTTGAGCGATGAAAACTTCAGAGCTACCATCATGGGGTCCGTATCAGCAGCCCATCATGTTCACGCACTTGCGGAAGCCTATGGAGTTACCGTTATTTTACATACCGACCACTGTGCGAAGAAGATTCTTCCATGGATTGACGGACTCGTTACCGAAGGAGAAAAGTTCTATGAAAAGAACGGATATCCATTGTACAGTTCTCATATGATCGATTTCTCAGCAGAACCTATCGAAGAGAATGTGGAAACTTGTGTTAAGTTCCTCGAAAGAATGGATAAGATCGGCATGACACTGGAAATCGAGCTCGGAGTTACAGGTGGAGAGGAAGATGGTGTTGACAATACTGATGTGGACAGCTCACGTCTTTACACTCAGCCGGAAGAAGTTGCTTATGCTTATGAGAAATTATCCGCTGTGAGCAACCGCTTCACTATCGCTGCCGCTTTCGGTAATGTACACGGAGTGTACAAGCCAGGTAATGTTACCTTGCGTCCTATTATCCTGAAAAACTCCCAGGAGTACATTCAGAAGAAATTTAACACGGATGCGAATCCTATCAACTTCGTTTTCCACGGTGGTTCAGGTTCTTCTCAGGAAGAAATCCGTGAGGCTGTTGAATACGGTGCTGTCAAAATGAACATCGACACAGATACCCAATGGGCATTCTGGGATGGCGTTAGAGCATACGAAGCTAAAAACCGTGATTACCTCCAGGGTCAGATCGGTAATCCTGATGGAGACGATAAGCCCAACAAGAAGTTCTACGATCCACGTAAATGGTTACGTGCAGGCGAACAATCTTTTGTTGCGAGACTGACACAGGCATTTGAGGATTTGAATTGTATGAATAGAAATGCGTAAGTAAAAATTACTTAACGATAAAAGATCCGGGCCTTGATTTTCAAGGCCCGTTTTTTTTCCTCCCACTTTTTCTAGTCGGCTAACTTCCCTATAGGCCACTTATTCTACCCGGTCTGCAACCGCCATTTAATTTTATTCATTATTTTTACTTAATTATTCATATTTCAGCACCTGAACTTATCAGCATGTATTTTTGCTTTAAGTTTTTAAGTAATTAATGACAGAAGAAATCAAAATATCTTCTTTGGTTAAGGCCTTTGGAATCATTTCCATAGCCTGCCTGTTTTTATTGGGTTGTAATAACCGCACCCAGGAACCAAGTCAGAACACGCTGGCGATGGCCCAAATAGACAGTCTACTTAACAAATGTCTAGAAGCCAGGAACACCGCCCCTCAATCCATTAATTCCCTGGCAGATAGTTGTATTTTACTTGCCAATCAAATTGATTATACAGAAGGCCTGCTCGGCGGATATTACAATAAAGCCATTGGATCTTTCTTTGAAAATAGTTTTGAAAGTTCCGAAGAATGGTGCGATAAAACCATTCAACTTGTGGAAAGTAGCAGTCCAATCGATTCCACCTTACAAGCCAAATACAAGGGAAATGCCTACAACCTTAAGGGAATATTATGGCAAAAAAAAGGAGAGTATGCTAAAGCCATTGAATATTTCCTGGAAGCGCTTGATTATTTTGAATCGAACAATGCCATTCAAAACATTGCTACGGTGTACATAAATATTTCAGAGAACTTCAGGTTTATGAAGGACTTTGAAAAAGCAATGGAATACAATAAAAAAGCAGAGGAATTCTTAAGAAATGAAAATATTTTTGGACATCAACTGAATATCGTCCTTCAAAATCGAGGAAATATTTACAATAATGAAGGAAGTTATGAAGAAGCCCTGAAAATTTTTAAAAATACGCTGGATAGTGCAAGGCTTCACAATGACCATAGCAACATTAATAACGCCCTTAATAACCTTGGAGTATCCTATGAAGAGATGGGTAAAGACAATGAGGCTTTGGAATATTATTTCAGGGCTCTTGACAATTATAAATCAAAAGGTAATTACTGGGGCGAGGCCAATACCCTGGGTAATATCAGTGCCATCTACCTGAAAAGAGGTGAGTATGACAAGGCTATTACTTTCTGTAAAAACGCCGTACAAATATCCAGGGAAAACGAATTCAGGGAATTGATCCTGTACAATAACCATAATCTGGCCCGCATTTACGAAACCATGGGCAGATTCAGGGAAAGCCTGGATATCAACAAAGCAATAGCTGAATTGAAAGATAGCCTTTATGACGAAGAAAAATTCCGGACCATTAATTCCCTGGAGCAAAGATATCGTGAAGAAAAAGCTCAAAAGCTGATTGCTCAAAAGGATAAAGAACTGATCCAGGCACAATTGAATTCGAAAACATTGCTGATTTTCCTGATCATCTTTGGAGTAATCATCCTGGTCTCCTCTTTAATTGGATTTTTCCTGTATAAACAAGTACAATTGAGGAAAAAGAAGAATCTGGAACTCCAAAGAAAGAATGCCATTATCAATGCTAAAAACCGGGAGATTACTGAACAAAGAGATGAAATCAAACACCAAAAGGAGGATCTGGAACTATTGCTAACCGCATACGAAACCCACGGAGCAAAGGAAATCAGATTTGGTAAGAGAAAAATTCCTATTGAAGAAATTGTTTACATCAAATACCACAACAGAATCTCCCACGCTTTTCTAAAAGATGGCAGAATTTTGGAACACAGAGTCCAATTAAGCCAATTGTCCTCTGAATTGAAGTACAAATCCAATTTCCTATTCTCTCAAATCAACCAAAATTACATCATCAACTTCGATAACGTTGAAATAATGTTCTTTGATGGCGAAGAAGAAAAATATTATTATACCCCTTTCCTGAAAAACGACTTTGAAGAAGGCCGTACCGAAGATTATGTCAAGACCAGGAAACGATCTGGACTCACCAAAAATTTCGAAAGAGAGTACAAACGTTATCTGCGTTTGCGGGCCTATAACGTGGCTAATTAATACTCGTCATTTACCAATAATAATGCTCTTATCTCCTAATTACAGTAGGATCTCAAAACGGAATATTCCGAAAAACTAACCTAAGTCGTTGATTATCAACATACACGGAATATTCCGATTTTCACTTTACATTTTCCTGTCCTAAATTTATCAACGTGAAATAATTTTTTCACCCGGAACTGATTATCATAAAAGCATGCAAGTCGGTTCTTATCTGTTCATTCTAACTATTAAATGATTTGTATGAAAAAGCTTTACTCATTTGTTTTATCCATAACTTTCTTATTCATCCAATTTCAGGCTGTTGGGCAATTTTCGAATTGTTATGCAGAAGAAAACTGGACTATTGACACCAGTAATACAGGACCAAACACTTTAACTCCCGGAGTCGTTTTTGATGAAGCCGGTGAGACCATGACCTTAACCGCTGATGGAGACTTCCAGGGGTTATCACAAAATCAACCAGCCGGTTTTGATTTTGATTGTTCCTATGAAGACGGATTGGTTATGGCCTGTATAACCATACCAGCAGATGGAACGGTCTCTTTTGACTGGAATTACACCATGCAGCTCTTTTTTGAAGACCCTGCCAATGAACCTTTCGGTTACTGTTTAAATGGAAACAATTTCGTTTCACTTGTTACTCCAGGATTGTTCGATACTCAAAATGGGTCTGCCTCCATTGAAGTTACGGCCGGGGATCAATTATGTCTGGTACAAGCTTCCTATTTCTCAGAAGAGTTTCAGGCAGTAACTACCATTTCCAACTTCTCTGCTCCTAATTTGACCTCTGCTCCGGTTTTTGTATCCACCTCAAGCCATCCATTAATTGGCGCATGGGTAGATGGTCATGTTACTTTGACCGATGGTACTAATACTTACGAATACGACGTAACCGAATTTGACAACATTATTGCCGATGTCGCTTTTGGGAATTACGATTATACATTCTCGCAAGCTGGAGGTTGTTTTCCGGATGTTACCGGTTCGCTCACCGTCGATTGTGAAGCCATCATCCCACAGTCCGGCAATGTGCTTTTAAATATTATCGACCAGGGTACGGCCATTACTTCGGCTCCGGTTTTTGTGTCCACTTCCAGTCATCCGCTGATCGGAGCATGGGTGGACGGACATGTTACCCTGACCAATGGTATGAACACATATGAATACGATGTAACGGAATTTGACAACATTATCGCTGATGTCGCTTTCGGAACCTACGATTATACGTTTTCACAAGCTGGTGGTTGTTATCCTGATGTTACCGGAACGCTCACCGTCGATTGTGATGCCATCATCGAGCAATCTGGTAATGTGCTGCTGAGTATTGTAGATCAAGGAACAGCAATTACTTCTGCACCTGTTTTTGTCTCTACATCAAGCCACCCGCTTATTGGTGCATGGGTGGACGGACATGTTACCCTGACCGATGGTATGAATACCTATGAATACGATGTGACAGAGTTTGACAACATCATCGCCGATGTCGCTTTTGGTACTTACAATTATACCTTCTCTCAGGCTGGAGGCTGTTATCCCGATGTTACCGGAACGCTCACCGTCGATTGTGATGCCATCATCGAGCAATCTGGTAATGTGCTGCTGAGTATTATCGATCAGGGAGTCCCCTCTCAAACCACAGCTCCTGTATTTGTTTTGACCTCCAGTCACCCGCTGATCGGCGCATGGGTAGACGGACATGTAACATTGACCAATGGAATCAATACTTATGAATATGATGTAACAGAATTTGACAACATCATCGCTGATGTTGTCATGGGGACTTATAATTTTACTTTTACCCGGTCAGTAGGTTGTTTTGAGTCTGTTTCCGGCACATTAGTGGTAGATTGTAATGCCATAATACCTGAATCAGGTAATGTCTTGTTGAATATTTTAGATCAGGGAACACCAATAACTTCAGCACCGGTATTTGTGTTGACTTCCAATCATCCTTTGATTGGAAGTTGGGTGGATGGACATGTTTCTTTAACTGATGGCATAAACACTTATGAATATGATGTAACAGAGTTTGATAACATCATTGCTGATGTACCCTTTGGCACCTACGATTACACCTTCACTCAGGCGGGTGGTTGTTATCCGGATGTAACAGGCACGGTGACTGTTGATTGTGATGCGATCATTGAGGAATCAGGCAATGTTCTGTTGAACATTATCGATCAGGGAGTTCCAACGCAAACCACCGCACCTGTATTTGTTTCTACGTCCAGTCATCCGCTTATTGGCGCCTGGGTTGACGGGCATGTGACTTTGACTGATGGTTTCAATACCTACGAATATGATGTGACGGAGTTTGACAACATTATTGCTGATGTAGCTATGGGAACCTACAATTATACATTCTCTCAGGCCGGTGGCTGTTATCCGGATGTTACCGGTACGCTTGTCGTTGATTGTAATGCCATTATTCCTCAGTCAGGGAATGTGCTATTGAGCATTATTGACCAGGGAACGGCTATTACTTCAGCGCCCGTTTTTGTCTCTACTTCAAGCCACCCGCTTATTGGTGCATGGGTTGATGGACATGTCACCTTGACCGATGGCACCAATACTTATGAATACGATGTTACAGAATTTGACAACATCATCGCCGATGTAGCCTTTGGAACTTACGATTATACATTCTCGCAGGCAGGGGGTTGTTACCCGGACGTAACGGGTACTGTGACTGTCGACTGTGAATCAATTATTCCGCAGTCCGGGAATATCTTTTTGAGTATTATCGATCAGGGTACGGCTATTACTTCGGCGCCTGTTTTTGTCTCTACTTCAAGCCATCCGCTTATTGGAGCATGGGTTGATGGACATGTGACTTTGACCGACGGCACCAATACTTATGAATACGATGTCACAGAATTTGACAACATCATCGCCGATGTGGCCTTTGGAACTTACGATTATACATTCTCGCAGGCAGGCGGCTGCTTCCCGGAGGTAACGGGTACTGTGACTGTCGACTGTGAATCAATTATTCCGCAGTCCGGGAATATCTTTTTGAGCATCATTGACCAGGGAACGGCTATTACTTCGGCACCTGTTTTTGTCTCTACATCCAGCCATCCTTTGATTGGTGCATGGGTTGATGGGCATGTGACTTTGACCGATGGCACCAATACTTATGAATACGATGTCACAGAATTTGACAACATCATCGCCGATGTAGCCTTTGGCACTTATGAGTATACATTCTCTCAGGCAGGCGGCTGCTTCCCGGAGGTAACGGGCACGGTGACTGTCGACTGTGAATCAATTATTCCACAGTCCGGGAATATCTTTTTGAGCATCATTGATCAGGGTACAGTCATTGAGATTGATACTTCCGTGACCCAGGAAAGTAACGTCTTAACAGCCAACGCAGCGGGCCTTTCTTATCAATGGGTAGATTGTAACAATGACAACGCTCCAATTGAAGGAGAAACCAATCAATCCTTTACAGCAATGAGTAACGGTAGTTATGCCGTAATCATCACAGATAGCAACTGCCCAGATAGTCCTGAAATGTCATCCTGCTATGAGGTTACTTCCGTTAACACTTTTGATCTTGATCCTTCATTAAGCCTGACCATGTATCCAAATCCCGTAATGGATGATGTGACTATTTCTCTTGAGGAGGCTCATGCAAATATTGAGGTTCAGGTTTTCACAGTAACTGGACAACTGGTGAAATTGACGAAAGTTAGCAATACCTCTGAGTTTAGCATTGACATGGCAGAATTATCATCAGGAACCTATTTGATAAAGGTCAACGCTGATGAATTTGTACATTCATCTATTCTGGTAAAAGAATAGCATCCTTTGGCCCGGCGAACAATGGGAATTTAATATCAAAAGAGGTTTTAGCTAGTAAATTTTATTGAATTGGCTAAAGCCTCTTTTAAAATGAATAAATTATGAAAAAGGTCTTTACTTCCGTTTTAATGTTGTTGAGTTTTACAACATCTATATTCTCTCAGGCCGGAGAACTGGATCCTTCCTTTGCCGATGGAGGAATCCTGACCTGGAACGTCAGTGGAAACCACAATAACGGCCATGGTATTGCAGTCCAGCCAGATGGCAAAATCCTTATTGCTTTAACCGGCGGATTTCCTGAAGATAATGAGTTTGATATTGGCATAGTCAGGATAAATGAAGATGGCTCTATTGATTCTACTTTTTCCCACGATGGGATTTACCACCTGGACAACCCTGTTGGTTCAGACCTGGTATATCATCTGGAACTTTTAGATGATGGAAATATCATGGTAGCAGGAGGATATGCAACAGAAGCCTACGATCAGGATTTTATTCTTATCAGATTAAAATCAGATGGTTCTCCTGATGCTTCCTTTGGCGAGAACGGATTGGCTATTCATTCCATTGGCAGTGAGGAGGACTATGCCAGATGTATCACGTTTGACCAAAATGGAAAAATTCTCGTCGGAGGCATTAGCTATAACCCGGATCCTGAAGTTTATGAGATCAGACACGTAATCAGCCGGTTTAATACAAATGGTTCGATAGATACCACTTTTGGGATAAATGGAAACTTTGTTTGGAACAACGGAGGTATTTATAACGAAACCTGGAATATCGAGGTTGCTGATGACGGGAATATCCTCACCTCAGGAAAGACCTCTCCGAATGGTACAGACAGAATGTGTATCTACAAGGTTTTGGAAGATGGAAGTGCTTTTGATACCACCTTTGCCAATTCAGGAGAAATGCTGGCTACATTTGGTTCAATGGCATACGGAATGATCATTCACTCAAATGGCAACCTCCTTATTACCGGCCCGAACTATAATGTTGAAGGAGCTGATCTGGTTGTATTGGCTTACGATCAGGATGGAGCATTGAATACCGATTTTGGTCAGGAAGGTGTATTCCTTATTGATGTCCATGCGGTTGACATTGGGTTAAACCTCATTGAACAAAGCGATGGCAAAATTATTGCCGTTGGAGAGTCAGGGGCGCAATTATTTGGTACTCCCCCAAGAGGATTCTTTTCGACAAGAATGTTTGCTGACGGGGCACTAGATACCTCCTGGGGAGGAGAAGGCCATGTTACCAATGTAACAGGTTGGATGGGATGGGCCAGTGATGTGGCTATACAACCAGATGGAAAAGTCCTTTTGACCGGTGTAACAGCGAACGATTATAATGAATTACAAGTAATCAGATACGGCAATTACATCGATGCCGATATGGATGGTTATGAATTGAACGAGGACTGTAACGATCAGGTTTTTGAAATTAACCCTGGAGCCGAAGAAATTGCCAATAATGGTATTGATGAAGATTGTGATGGGATGGACTTACTCGTTGGAATAGATGAGGTTAATTCTACTGACTTATTCGAATTATTCCCAAATCCTGCTACCACCATTGTTCAACTTCAACCCAACCCTGGTTCACCAACAATTCAAAAACTCGAACTGGTTGATTACACAGGAAGGGTTATTCGTGAACTGGATTCAGAAGTAAGGAATATTCCTATCGTGGATCTTCCTGCTGGAATTTGGTTTTTCAGAATTTATACCAATGAAGGCCTTTTTATTAAAAAATTGGTCAAAACCTAAATAATAATGAATCTAAGAATTCTATCGTACTTCATTTTTCACTGGTTGCTGATTTCAACAGTTTTTGGACAATCTGGTTATCTGGATCCAAGTTTTGCAGATGAAGGTATCATGACTTGGAATGTCAGTGGAAAGCAGGATAACGGACATGGTATCGGAGTGCAAAGTGACGGAAAAATCGTCGTTGCAAGTTCAGGAGAGTTTTTTGATATTTTCGGTTTTAATATTGGCGTAGTTCGGCTTACCGAAGATGGAAATATTGATTCCACTTTTGCTGATAACGGCAAGTTCCTTTTTGGCGATGAATCTTCTTCAGGGTTTATTTATCACCTGGAGGTTTTATCTGATGATAAAATACTTGTTGCCGGTGGGTACTCCGTTGACGGAAGTCTTAATCAGGAACTGATAATCATCAAACTTCTGGCTGATGGCACACCTGATACATCCTTTGGAGACGATGGTGTAGTGCTTCAACAAATAGATGATGGCGAGGACTACATTCATTCCTTTGTCATAGATTATAAGGACAGGATCGTTGCCGGGGGAACATGCAACATTGCGGGAAGTGTCTACAGTAAGAACTTTGTGGCCCGTTTTGAGCCAAACGGAATCGCGGATACTTCTTTTGCAGATAATGGAGTCTTCATCTGGAACGAAAACGATAATTACAACGATGTCTGGGATGTAGCAGTATCTGAAGATCGTGCCATTTTCGCTTCAGGAAGAGGCAAACCTTTTGGGACCGACCGACTTTCTGTTTACAAAATCCTGGAGGATGGCAGTTCACTGGATTCCACCTTTGCGGATAATGGAGAGTTATTTGCTCCATTTCAGGGTACAGCGTATGGGATGATCATTCACTCCAACGGCAACATTCTCATTTCCGGACCTAACTATAATGTGAATGGTGCAGACCTGGTGGTATTAGCTTATCATCAGGATGGTACTGCTAATACAGATTTTGGCCAGGATGGAGTTTTCATGATCGATGTAAATGCCAATGATATAGGTTTAAATCTGATCGAACAACCAGATGGAAAAATCATCGCTTTTGGTGAATCAGGAGGACAGCTTTTCTCTCCACCTCCCAGGGCATTCTTTTCTGTTAGAATGGATGAGAACGGAAACATTGACGATACCTGGGGTGATCAGGGTTATGTAGTAACTGAAACAGGGTGGATGGCATGGGCCAGTGACGCGGCAATACAGGATGATGGGAAAATTTTACTGGCCGGACTTTCGGCTGAGGACAACAACGACCTACAGGTAGTTAGATATGGGAATTTTATCGACGCTGACATGGATGGTTTCGGTATGGGAGAAGATTGTAATGACCTTATATTTGAAATAAATCCAGGGGCAGAAGAAATTGCCAACAATGGCATTGATGAAGATTGTGACGGGATGGATTTACTTGTAGGCAATCAAAACATTGAAAAGGACATTGACATAATTATTTATCCAAACCCGGTTGAAGGAGAACTTCAGGTTAAACTATCTGAAATAAATCAGGAAGTAATTACTATTGAAATAATAGATGGGGCTGGAAAATTAGTGTTGCCTGCTTCCCGTCCAGTTTTTTATCAAGATCCAGCCATCAGAATAAATATGGCTGATTTACCTTCAGGGTTGTATCTGATCAGAATACATACCAGCTCCGGCATAATCAATAAGCGAGTGGTAAAAAGTTAGAAAAATGAAATTTAATTTTTATAAATATTTTACCTTCTTAGTTTGCATTTTTGTCTCACTGGCATCCTTACAATCGCAAAACCTCATTGCTGATCCAGGCTTCGAAGATTGGGATGGAACCATTGGTCCAAATCCCAACACATTAGGAGGGCTGACCTATTGGTATAATGCCAATGGTACTCCGGATCACCATCACCAATTAAATCCACCGGGAAGTAATCTTACAAGTCTTCAGGATTGTCCAACGGGTAATGGTAATACCTGGTGTGGAGAACCCTGGGAAGGTCAGGGCGTTTTGGGGTGCTGGAAAGGTAATGGACCTGATGGCTCGAGGGAATGGGCGGGCATTCAATTATCTGAACCAATGGTTGCTGGAGGATGTTATGAGGTTTCCTTTTGGATTCAAAATAAAAAAGATAAACCCGATAATCAATTTGTGAGCAACCAGTGGGGCATATACTTTGATCACACAGTGACCCCCTTTTTCAATCCAAATCTGGCTAACTATGCAGCGATGTCTGACCATTGGGTGGCTTGCGAAGAAGTGATAGAAGGAAGCGAATGGCAAAAACTGGAATTTGAATACCAGGCAAGTGAAGATTTTGAATATGCCTATATCGGTTTCATGGGAGATTTTTCGACTTCGACCTATTCTGTTCCGAATGATAATTATCTACTCGGATATTATGTCTGGATAGATGAAGTGATAATAACCAGAATAGATCCTCAATTAACCATAACTGAGGACATCTCTATTTGTCCGGGTGAATCCGTCACTCTTGAAGCCTCTTCTAATTTTCCAATTTTATGGGAAGACACTGATAGCTCAGAAAACACTCGTGAAGTTTCACCAGATGAAACAACTGTTTATTATGTTCACACGTTAGACAGCACACTTTGTACCCAAAGAGATTCTATTACCGTAACAGTCATTCAAAAGGAAGAAATTAATTTTACAGAATCATTGGTTTGTGAAGGAGCTAATCCTTTCATTCTGGATGGAAACCTCCCACCCGGCACCTGGGACGGCCCTGGGATTATTGATTCTAATTCCGGGTTATTTGACCCGGGTATTTCAGGCTCGGGAATCATACCCATCACCTACCTTTCGGATGCCGATTGTAGCGAGGATTTTATTTTACTAATTGAAGTTCTTCCTCCACCGCTAATAGATTTCGAAGCAGATGTTTTGGAGGGATGCCCTCCCCTGGAGGTCCAATTTTCAGATCTTAGTCCAAGTCAGGGAACAACCTATCATTGGGATTTTGGAAACGGGTTAACAGATTCTGAAACCCAAACAACTTCAGTAATCTACTCAAATGCAGGATTTTATGATGTTTCCCTTGAAGTTGAATATTCCGAGCATTGCCAAAATATTCAAACCATTGCGGAATTGATAGAGGTATTTGAACAACCCATTGCCAATTTCACAACTTCCCCATCCAATCCTTCAAACCTCAGCCCGGCTGTGCAATTCAATGACATTTCTTCCGGAAGTATCATTGGCTGGTCCTGGGATTTTGGGAATGGCGAAACAGCGAGCAATGGTTTAGCTTCAACCCAATATGAAATGCCTGGGATTTATGAAATCGAACTCAAAGTTTTATCCTTTGATGGGTGTCAGGATTCCCTTACTCAAAGTATAACCGTTAAAAGCCTGGTGAATTTTTATATTCCCAATGCCTTTTCCCCCAATAATGACGGGATCAATGATCAATTTGAAATTTTTCCTGTCGGACCAATTCAGAATTTCAAATTAACTGTTTTCGATCGATGGGGAGGAACCATTTTTGTCAGCACGGACATTTCGAACTTCTGGGATGGTGATCTGGCTAGCGGAAAAAAAGCTGATGTGGGTGTTTACACCTACTTGATAGAATATGATTATCCGGGGGTTGATCCAAAGTTGAATTTAACAGGGGTAGAAAAGGGGGATATTTTGTTATTGAGGTAATTGTTGCAAAAGGATCGAAGGTTATTTGATAATAACAGCCCCCAACTGCGCAGCCAGATCATTCCTGATATCCGTTAGTTTTTTCTGAACCTGCAAATACCTGATAGCTTCTTCATGATCTCCGGCTTCACTGAGTTCCTTGATTTTCTTCATATTCTTTTCACATATTCGGGTGATCTTTCTGAGTCTGAAATGCATTAAAGCCTTGTGGCTGTCCTTTTTGAAGTTATTATCAGGAGCTTTTTGATTGAGAAAAATATCCCATTTATTAAACCAGTTCTCACTGAATTCATAAGGTGATGTCATTAAATTGACAGCCAGCACCTGAATCTTTTGATCCGGGTGGTTTAGAAAATATTTGGAACTGATTTCCTTACCTTGAGACAATAATTCCTGACATTCATGTGCAATAGCCTTATACAGCTGATTGTCAAAGTCATCAATGACGTCTTCAATATTTTCCAGTAAATAAGCCGCAACCGTGATGTTTTCCTCCTTATCGTAAATTTCCCCTCCTGACGAAATGAGGATCCTAACAATATCTTTTTCCTGGAATTCGTGGCCGGCTGCGGAGGGTTGTTTTGGCTTTTTCTCAGGTATGGCATCCGGAAATTCTTCTGGCGGGAAGCCCTGACCCTCATCAGGCATATACCCTGGCTCCTGTGTAGGGAAATCATTATCAATGCCCGGAAAGCTCTGTTGACGGGCACGATCTTCCATCCGCTGCTGACGCCTCCGCTCAATTTCTTTTTCCTGCTGGCGTCGCTTCATTTGAGAAGCTACTGCCTTATTGGTTTCATTAATAAGCAGATCTTCATCAACTTCAAATAACCTCGAGCACTCCTTGACAAAAAGAGAACGCTTTAAGGGATCGGGTATCCTCGCAATACTACTCACGATTTCCTTGATCAGCCCCGCACGTTTGATAGGGTCGTTTCCTGCTTCTTTCAACAGCAGGTCAGCCTTTAAAAGGATAAAATCTTTGGCTTCCGGACCATTGATGTATTCCTGGAAAGCCGTGGTTCCGACCTTTTGTAAATATGAATCCGGGTCTTCTCCTTCGGGTAAAATGACGACCCTCACGTTCAGATCCTGTTCAAGCAACATATCAATTCCCCTAAGCGCAGCTTTGATCCCTGCCGAATCACCGTCAAAAAGCACCTTCACATTGGAAGTATATCGTTTGATCAGGTGTATTTGCCCCGTGGTTAAGGAAGTACCTGATGAGGCAACGACATTTTCAATGCCGGCCTGATGCAATGAGATCACATCCGTATATCCTTCTACCAAAATACATTCATCCGCCTTTCGGATAGGTCCTTTGGCGAAATAGGCCCCATAAAGGACTTTGCTTTTGTGATAAATTTCCGTTTCCGGGGAATTGATGTATTTGGGCGCTTTGACATCCTTGGCCATGATCCGGCCTGCAAGGGCTACAACCTTTCCGGAAAGGTTGTGGATCGTGAACATAACCCTGTTTCGGAAAAAGTCGCGGCCATGTTCGGTTGTGAGACCAAGCTGTCTGAGTAATTCGAGGTCATAGGAAGCCTTTTGGGCAGTCTTCGTAAAAATATCTCTGCCATCAGGGGCATAACCCAAACCGAATTTTTTAATGGTCTCTTCCCGAAATCCCCGCTCTTTGAAGTAATTCAAACCGATACTCTTGCCCATATCGGTTTCAAAAAGTTGTTTTTGATAATAATCTTTGGCAAAGTCGTTGACGAGAAAAAGGCTATCAGCTCGCTGTTGTCTCACTCGCTCTTCAGGAGAAACTTCATCCTCCTCAATCTCAATCCCGTATTTACCTGCCAGGTGCCGCAAGGCTTCGGGATAGGAAAACTGCTCGTGTTCCATTAAAAACTGCACGGCATTCCCACCTTTGCCACATCCAAAACACTTGTAGATATTTTTGGCAGGAGAAACGGTAAAGGAAGGCGTCTTCTCATTATGGAAAGGACAGAGTCCAATGAGATTAACTCCTCTCCTCTTCAGGCTAACGTAATCCTGAATCACATCCTCAACCCTCGCGGTCTCAAATATTTCCTGTACCGTTTTTTCTGAGATCAAATTTTAATAATTAGCGTATGAGTGAAAATTTGGCCGAAATTCGTACTCGCCGAATTCATTCGGCTCGTCGCACCGAATGAATTCGGTGAGTACGGTTTTTCCCCTAATGCTTTTCATTTATTTCTGGAATCTACATAAATCATTCATAAACACTCTACATGGGAAATTGCTGATGCTTAACAAGTTTAACTCAAAATCTTTAATCAGCAACCTGTAACTCGTAACACGCAACTCGCAACCCCACCTACAACCTCACCTCTTCCTCCGTAATAATCCTGCCATTAATACAACGAATGATCGCTGCCGGAAAGTTTTCCAAAATACGGTAATCGTGGGTGGCAAATAAAATGGCCGTATTCTGCTCCTCTGCCAGTTTCCTCATGAGTATGAGGATCTCATCAGAAGTCTCGGGATCGAGATTACCGGTAGGCTCATCAGCAATGATCAATTCAGGGTCATTCAGGAGCGCTCTGGCAATGACCAATCGCTGTTGTTCCCCTCCGGATAATTCATGGGGCATTTTGTCGATCTTATCCTGCAACCCGACATAGCGCAAAACCTCCTCGATCTTATCATTCATTTTCCATTTATCCTTCCAATCGGTGGCTTTTAGGACAAACAATAGGTTTTCAGAAACACTTCTATCCGATAGCAAGTTAAAGTCCTGAAAAACGATTCCCAGCTTTCTCCTTAAAAAAGGAATTTTAAATCGGTCCAGGGTTGCCAAATCAAAACCGGCTACCTGTCCTCGCCCCTCCACCAAAGGTAAATCTCCGTACAGGGTTTTCAGGAGGCTTGATTTACCACTACCTGTTTTCCCGATGAGGTAGGCGAACTCTCCTTTTGAGATTCTGAGATTCACCTCTCCCAAAATTTTTTGCCCCTTTTGATAAATACCGGCATTGTCCAGCTGAACGATCAGATTGTGTTGCATCTTTATTTTTGTCTAAGTTTGTCAAAAATAGGCAAACCGATTGAGAATTGCTAAATTTCGGAGTCAGAACCACGGAGGTGAGCCACGAATACACGAATGATGTTAGGGGTAAATTTCACGAATGATGGCCGCCGATCGCAGGAGGCAGGTAAACGAATGGCGTTTAGGATGGATTTTACGAATGTCCTAAGGTTGTTTAGGAAGAAAAAGGTAGAGGTTGGTAATATTTTTGAACAAAGAATTTATGAAACATAAAATTGTACTTATTGGCGCCGGCAACCTGGGGTATCATCTGGGAATAAGGTTGTTTGAATGTAAAGCGGGATTACATCAGATCTTTAGCAGGACTGTCAAAAGTGCTGAAGCGCTCTCATTGCAAACGGGTAATACCCCGTTTATCACAGACCTGAATGAGATTGACAATGAGGCAGACCTGTATATTGTTGCCATAAAGGACGATGCTATTGGGGAGGTCGCGGAAAAGTTGAGGGAACTCGGTGATTCAGGAAAACTTATTGTGCATACTTCCGGAGTCACTCCGATGGAAGTATTTCAACCATGGTTCAAAAGATATGGGTCCTTCTACCCTTTCCAAAGTTTTTCAAAAGATCAATTGCCGGACTTCTCCCGGATACCTCTTTGTTATTTTGCCACTGTGGAGACGGACAAGGCTTTGCTAAAGAAATTAGGACAAAAAATCGGCTGCAAAACCTATGAGATAAATGACCAGGAACGGGCTGTATTACATGTCAATGGGGTTTTTGTCAACAATTTCACCAACCACCTTTACCAGATTTCCTGGGAAATTATGGAGAAGGAAAAACTTTCCTTTGATCTGCTCCGTCCATTAATTCTGGAGACCGCATTGAAGGTTATGGATAATGCTCCGATTGATATGCAAACCGGACCTGCCATCCGAAATGATCAACAAAGTATTCAGCGGCACCTCAATTACCTGAACAACTTTCCAGACTATAAAAAGGTTTATGAAGTTTTATCTAAAGGCATAGAAAGTACAAGAAGTTAAAACGATCCATCAATGAACACTTTCATACAATCCAAAAAAATCAAATTAATTGCGGGGAGCCAAGCAATTCTAAATGCTGCCCTCAAAGGTAATTCCGAACTTGCCAAATTGCTTGGTATAGTTGTGCCTGATCAATGGTCGGAATTTGGAGAAGTTATTCTGGAGTATGCCCTGGAACAAATTAAAGGTGATCCGTCCGAGAATGGCTGGTGGATGTGGTTTCCTGTTTTAAAAAGAAATAATTTACTCATAGGAAGCTGTGGATACAAAGGGAAACCGAATCAGGGAATGGTGGAAATTGGGTATGAGGTTATTTCATCCCAAAGGGAAAAAGGTTTTGCCACAGAAATTGCCGGGGCGTTGATCCAAAATGCTTTCCAATTCAATACTGTTGATCGAGTTATTGCCCATACACTCAATGAAGAAAATGCCTCTTCCAAAGTCCTCAAAAAATGCAGGGTTCAAATGGGTAGAGGAATTAGAAGATGAAGAAGACGGAACCATCTGGAAATGGGAGATCACCAGAAAAGAATTTGAATCTCATTTTTCAAGTGAATAAAATAAAGTTATCCAGGATGTTCTTTGACCTTTTGCCTGTGTGCAATTAGGTTCTCAAAATACCCTACTTTTGCACCATCATGCAGTTACCTGAATCATTTATCAAACAAATGCAAAGCCGGCTCGGCGATCAATTGCCGGAATTCCTGGCTGCCCTCGACTCCCCTGCCCCAATTAGTCTGCATTACAACCCATTAAAAATTTATAAGCCAGAAATTTCCGACGGAGTAAAATGGTATTCGAACGGAGTATATTTAAAGGAACGACCGGTTTTCACGCTCGATCCATTATTTCATGCAGGTCAATATTACGTCCAGGAAGCCTCTTCCATGTTTCTGGCGGAAGCAGTACGGCAAACCGTTGATCTGTCCACTCCTTTACGGGTACTGGATTTAGCGGCAGCCCCGGGAGGCAAGAGTACCCTGCTGGCTTCCTTGTTACATCCTGAAAGCTTCATTCTCTGCAATGAGGTTATTAAAAGCAGGTTCAGAATTCTGGATTATAATATGAGTAAATGGGGCATGCCTAATACGCATATCAGTAACCATGACAGTAAGGATTTCAAACAACTAGCCGGTCTGTTCGACCTAATTTTACTTAGATGCACCCTGTTCAGGAGAGGGACTCTTTAGAAAGGATCCCGGGGCAGTAAATCATTGGGACGCAGAGCATGTGAAATTCTGTTCTCTAAGGCAACGAAGAATCCTTGACAACACGGTAAAACTGCTGCGGCCAGGGGGAACGCTTATCTATTCGACCTGCACCTACAATGGCCCTGAAAATGAAGAAAATGCCCAATGGTTATTAGCATCTCATGATTTGGAAAATTTGCCTATGGATATTCCTGCTGACTGGAACATCGAGCAGCGGACCATTGGTTATCAACTCTATCCGCACAGGGTGAAAGGCGAAGGTTTTTATCTGACCAGTTTCAGAAAAACTTCAGGTAAAGATGCCAAAATGAAAACCGGGCATCCGGTTAAAAAATTTGACCTGTCAAATAAAGAAAAAACGATAATCGCTCCCTGGATAAAAAACCCGGAAGAACTCGTTCTGTTACAAAACAAAAACGGACAAATTCGTGCCATCCTGAAATCCCATCTCGACCTCCACATTGGAGTGACCAAATCACTTCATAGGTATGAGCCCGGAACCTTTATTGGCACCTTGAAACGGGATACTTTCATTCCATCCCCGGAACTTGCACTAAGTTCCCTGGTCTCGAATGATGTTTCCCAAATAGATTTAAGTCTCGACCAATCTTTGCTTTACCTCAAAAAAGAGGATCCAAAACTCAATGAGATTCCTAATGGGTGGGCACTGGTAAAATACAATGGATTAGCTCTAGGCTGGATAAAAGGTATCAAAAACAGGGTTAATAATTATTACCCGAAAGAATGGCGAATCAGAATGCGACTTAAATAACTTTAGTATGCTTCCAGGTTTTTTCTTTTCATTCTGCCCGGTCAGATAGAAATAACTTGGACCGGGGAGTAGTAAATTTCCAAACGCTTCAAAATCGTGAACCTAATCAATTGAAAAAAGTCGATTTTTCAATCCGATCAAATCACATTTTCGATGATGATTCAGAAAAACCGACTTTTTTCATACCTCACAAAAAAAGGCATTCCAACCAGATCATGTCTGATCAGAATGCCCTTTATTTACATTCATTAACCTAACTAACTCTATTTATTATAATATTATCTTCCGGGTATTAAGCCAGACTGGCCATATCTCTTACCAGTATACGTCCACGATTGAAATAAATCAGATCGGATTTTTTCAATTCGTTCAGCACAAGTGTCACCGTCTGACGGGAAGTACAGGTGATATTGGCAATATCCTGGTGTGTGAGGGAATGTTTCAACAGCATTTCATATCCAATCCTTCTGCCACGGTGCTGTATAGCTTCCTTGATAAAATCAACGATACGTGTACGTGCATCTTTGAAAATAAGCGACTCAAGTTTATCTTCAGCTTTCATCAACCTGTTGCCGAAGAGTGCCATTACCTGATTACAAAGCTCGAAATTTTGGCTCATCAGTTTTTTAACATCACTCACCTGAAGAACAAAAAGGTGAACTTCTTCCTTCAGTGCCTGAGCAAAATCTTTTCTGTGAGTTTCACCGATCAGTCCTAATTCGCCGAACATAGCGGTTGGATGAATGAGAGATTTAATCACTTCTCTTCCATCGCTGGAGTGGGTACCGATCTTTACAGTTCCCTTTGCCAAAAGATAAACAGAATCGGAAGCCTCATCAGGCAGGTAAATAAAGCTGTAGCGTTTTACTTTCTTTGGTTCCATTATTTCAGCCAAGTTGGCTTTCTCTTCTGGGGTGAGGCAGTCAAAAATAGGAAACTGCCCTAGGAAATTGATCTTGGATTCAGTACTCATATCCTTATATTTCTGGTTTAATTTTTAACAGTACCAAAAAATGAACTTAACCATTAAGCAATTTTGGACTGTTTTATGCTCTCAGAAATAAAAGACACAATATTGCAATTTACCCCCCACACGAAACAGAATTTTTTTTAACCCCCTCATTATGACAGAATATTAAGCAAAGTCTGTGTTTTTGAAATAAAATTCCAATTTTAAATAAATATTAAGCTGAAAACGTGTTAAAATTTTGCAGAAAGCCGAAAATTTTAGCTTTGATTAGGCAAGCAAATTGACAAAAACAATAAAAAAACAGGAAAAAATTTAATCAATAATGGAAAGAGAGTCAGTAACTGCGCTGTATCCCGCGAAAATTCCATGCCCTCCGTCAATATTATTGAAGATAAAGACAGGTTCGGTAAATATCCCCCCAGGGCTCTTACTCTGTCTGGTAACTGAGGAATGGAATTGGTAGTATTCTTTAGAAACAGTTCTCAGTTCGATAAATACTTTACCAAGAGATTCAGTAGCCGGGTTGATCTCGTAAGTTACCCGGAAACCATAATTCCCATTAAGGGGATCATCTTCCAAAAGCAGTCCGCCTGAAATATTGGCCAGAATTTCATTCCCATCATTGCTGTCAGAAAATTCAAAAGGGATGAGGTCAACATATTCATCATCTCCTCCGGTAATAGGATGGGTATAGACTTGCTGGAAAAGGTTTATGTGGTAGAAATTGGCTTCTTCAGGATTATCATTGAACTCCAAATTAACCGTATAGGTATACCGAACGCGATTTCCGTTTTGCTCAATGACCAGATCAGAGATGGAAAGTTCAGAAAAATGCCTCGGTAAGGGTATGGTTGAATGGGCTTCTACCGGGTCAAATCCCTCAAGGTTGGCTCTGATGGTGTAATCTTTTCCTAAATCCGGTACAAAACCGGGAGCCGTATAAAAAGGAACCAATCTTCCGCCGGGAATCTCAATTTCCAATTGTCTCAACATTTGCTCTCCCTGGTCACCTTCAAATAAGGCAACCTCTACATCGGGAAGATATTCCTCCGGCGCCTGATCAAGTACGAATCGACTGGAGTTCAGATAAACCTGAAGCTCTCTGGAGTCCGTAAACGCTGCATAAATAACCAACCTCTTAGGTGGTTCGGGCAATTGCAGTTCAACTTCCCGCTCACAGGTAGAGCCGGAAAAAACAACAAATACAAACAGAACCATCAAATAACGCCAGAACATGGACAAGGTTATTGGTCAACAATTAAAAAATACGAAAATTTCTGAAAATGTTCCTCAGGCAAATTGCCACCAGAACAATTTAAGAAAACCGAAATCGAAAATTTTATAAAATTTTCAAAAAAGGGTCCTGGAAAACACCTTCCGTTACAAAGATATTAAAATTTCACTGAATAGCTTACAGAAGGTACAATTGGTAATAATAACACCTGAACAAATTTATTCGTTTCAAAGATCTCCTGATCAACAATATTTAATTCTCGCCTCAACTGGTAATACAACGGATTTTTCTTGTCATATACATTGGTAATCCCCGCACTTATCAGGTGGTCTACCCTCTTCTTGTCAATATAGATATTCAAATTTAAATCAAGTCGGTGATAAGCGGGCATCCTGTTTTGGTTTTTGGTACCAAAATCAATAATCGGCGCAGGACGATCTACAGGCAGGTAATCTGACAAAGGGATACTAAACTTCTCCAAAGGAAGATTATACGCAAACCCGGTACTGTAGATCCAGTTCCCCGTAATTTCAAATACCGGATTGAACCTGTGGGCCACCATTATTTTCAGGTCATGACGTCTGTCATATTTAAAGGGATACGGATTGCCAAAATTGATCCTTTCAAATTCCCGATCTGTAAAGGAGAGTGTATAGGCAAGCCACCCGGTTGTTTTTCCTTTGGTTCTTTTTAGCAGCAATTCAGTCCCGTAAGAACTGCCTTCTCCCTGGGTTACATTATTTCGCCAATCATTATACAGGGAAGCTCCTTCCGAAAAACTGAGCAGGTTTTTCATTTTTTTATAATAGACCTCAATATCCAATACGAAATGTTTTCCAAGGTCAACGGTTGTGCCAGTCACAACTTGAGAAGCAAGCTGAGGTGCAATTTTATCGGTCGATGGCACCCAAAGGTCAGTTGGCAAACCTATTCCGGAACTGGATAACAAATGAATAAACTGTGAGGTTCGGCTGTAAGCTGCCTTAAAGCTCCACTTTGGAAATGTTTGCCAACGAACGGACAACCTGGGTTCCAATATCCGGTAATTCCGCTTAATCACACTTTGAACATTGGCCCTGAGTCCTGCATTGAAACTCCATTTCCCAATTGAAAATTCATCTTCAAAAAAAGCATTATACTCTACAGCTTTAACCCAATCGGACGATGTTCCACTATCAGGATCTTCCTCAAAAATTTCATTGTTGATAACAGCCCCGGGATTGAAATTTTTATTGTGAACAGATAATCCGAACCTGAGATAATGATTCACACTGGGTACGAGATCGAAATCGAGATGGATCCCCAGGTCTTCAATGCCCGTCCGGTACAGACCCTGAGCAAATGTTTTCAACAACGCTTCTTCACCATCTTCCTGGGTAAGTGAATCAAGAGTAGAAAAATCAAATCCTACATCCAGCTTGCTATAGGTAATGGAGGTATTTCCAAATAATTTATCGCTAAAAAGGTGGTTCCAACGCAAAGCTCCGACCTTATTGTTCCATTCAAGCGATTGATGGTATTTATAATGATAGTCAAACGCCAGCTCTTCTCCGTCATCATCCAATACAAACTTCCTGAATTCCTCTCCAGCATCAAGAAATACGTCTCCACCACTATAGAAACTTAAATACACTCTGTCTTCATCCGAAAACTTATAATTGATCTTAGCGTTCAGGTCAAAGAAATCATAAGTCGTTTCCCCTGATTGTCCTATTTCATTTTTGAGATTAGCGGAATAAGGTTTTAAATACATATCCAGATAAGCAAGTCGACCTGAGAGAAAAAAGGAACTTTTATCTTTGACCAATGGACCTTCCACACCTACACTCCCCGTTAACAATCCAAGATTGGCCCATGCATTGATCTCTTTCATGTTGCCTTCCTTTGTTCTAATATCCAAAACAGAAGAAATACGGCCACCATAACGAGCCGGAAAACCACCTTTCACCAGCTTTGCCGTCCTGATAGCTTCCGTATTAAAAATAGAAAACAAGCCTACCGCATGAGAAATATAATATACAGGAACTCCGTCGATGAGAATGAGATTCTGTCCGGCATTTCCTCCCCTCACATAAATTCCTCCTACTCCATCTGTCCCCGTTTGAACACCGGGGAGCAAGTGGGTTGTCCGCAAGAGATCTTTTTCCCCTCCCAAAGCAGGTAACCTTTTAATATCCGAAGTATTGATAAGGTCTACACTCACATCATGACTCACGGTAGCATTGCTGTCAGTTGCGTAAACCATTACTTCTTTTAGCGTGAGGTCACTTTCCAGAGAAAGATTTATTCTTGCATCCTGGTCCAGCAAAAAGGAATCAAAACTGGGTTTATATCCAAGGTAAGAGAAAACCAGATCTACTTCACCAGATGCAAGTGTGAGGCTATAAAAACCATAGGGGTTAGTAATGGTTCCTTTCCCGCTTTTTTGATCATAAATGGTAGCTCCTATAAGTTTTTCTCCGGTTTCACTGTCTTCCAAAAACCCGCTGATCGTATAAAGCACCCGAACAGGCGGTGGTTTTTGAACGAGCAAAATCTGTCTTCCCAGTACTTCAAACCCCAGATTTGTCCCTTTCAGGATTCTTTCCAGAGCGGTACCTAAAGACACATCGTACAATTCAACGGACAGGTTTCTTTCCGGAAGAATATCATTACTGAATACCAGATTCACATCGTATTCATCAATAAGTTGATAAAGGATATTTTCCAGGCTGGAATTTCTGACCACAACCGTAACTTTTTGCTCGAGGGGAGATTGAGCAAATGCGGTTGAAAAGCAGGTTATGGCCAGTATGAGTATAAACAGTTTTTTCATCAGTCCGCCTGGTTAACGGGTGTATTTAAACCGCGGTCGAATTACAAATTAGGGCACCTCGGTTAAAAAGACTTTCCATAATAACGCTTAAAACGGAATCTTGTCCACAAAATAAACCAATAATTATGCAATTGTCGGTTATATAACTACTTTTTCTACTTCGACAAGGCCCTTGCACTACATGCACGCGAGCCCGTCCCATATCATGGATCGGGAATCTCCCTTTGGTCGATGTCGCCTTTTCCAGCTTGCTTCGACAAGGTGTCGCCTTTGCTCCCCTGATACCAGCGCCAAGGCAAAACCTTGAATAACTCCTGCTTTGGGAGTACTGAAGACTCAAGACTACAACAAATTGTCACTCCACCGTAATTTCATCCCCATAATTCCTGCCGTTCGTCTTTCTTTTTTGTGAAAGTCGGCGTAAAACCTTAGATTGTTGTTGAGATTAATATGTTCATAGACAATCAATAAATATGCTCTATTCAATAAGTTTTTTCGCTGCATTAGTTTTTCTGGCGGTTTGGTTTTTCAATAAGAATAATACCAGGGTAATCAAATTCATACCTTCCCTTTTGGGTTTGAGTTTAATGGCTTATGCGGGAAGTGTGGTATTTGCTTCAGCAGACATTCCCGACAAATTGTGGACGGCCTTTCGCGACATGATGGTATTGGGTGGTGCAAGCGTCGCATTTCTGTTTTTCTCACGTAGCAAAATGACTTTTCTTCCGGTTTTATTAGTTTCCCTTTTACTGTATATGTGGTACAACGGAAGTATTATGAGTCATACCTTTGATGGTAAAGCAGCTGATATTCAGGTAGCTGATGAAGCTGAATTGCTTGTGGAAATCAACGAAAATAACACGGTAGCCGACCTGAAGGAGATCATGGATGAATATGGCCTTGAATTGAGTCGTGCCTTCTACCCGGAAGATGAAGCTGCTACGGAACTGGATGATTATTTCACTGTGAACATCCCGGAATCCCTCGAGCATAAAAGAGCGGAAATTACCAAAGCATTGCAGAAGTCCGGTTTTATCGACTGGGTGGAAGTAAATGAAGAGATCAATATAGATCCGATGCCAGCCAAAAAATTGCCGGAGGTCAATAAGAAATTCAGATTAAATGATCCGGGGGTACAGCACCTTTGGGGATTTGAAGCCATGAATATGGACCAGTTGTATACTTATCTGGAGAAGAACAAAATAAAACCTAAAAAGAAAGCTCTGGTGGCTATCCTCGACACAGGTGTGGACGCTGAACATGAGGACATCAAGGGGAACTTCAAATCCATCGAAGATCAATATAATAATGACCCCCAGGGTCATGGTACTCACTGTGCAGGTATTGCCGGAGCCGTTTCCAACAATAACAAAGGAACAGCTTCCTATTCCCGCGATAACAGTTTCTATCAGGTGAGTAGTATCAAGGTACTCAATGCAAATGGTATGGGAACGCAGCAGTCTATTGTAAGTGGTATTCTTAAAGCTGCAGACAAAGGAGCTGATGTACTTTCTCTTTCCCTTGGAGGACCTTCCAATCAGAGTCGTCAGCGGGCTTATAAGCAAGCCGTTGCTTATGCGAATAAAAAAGGAGCCATCGTTGTAGTTGCCGCCGGTAATTCCAACAGAAATGCCAAGAATTACTCCCCAGCCAATGCTCCCGGAGTTATTGCGGTAAGTGCTGTGGATAATACTTTAAACAGAGCTGTTTTCTCCAATTATGTTCAGGATATCGACATGGGGATTGCGGCCCCCGGTGTGAATATCTATTCAACCATCCCAGGTAGCAAATATGCAAGCTACAATGGCACCTCCATGGCTACTCCATACGTTTCAGGGCTAATCGGTCTCATGAAAAGTATAAAACCCGACATCACTACCAAAGAGGCTTATAAGTTGCTGAAGAATAATGGTATCAACACCAAAACCACCAAATATACCGGTAAGTTTATCCAGCCGGCAAAAACGGTGGAGGCTTTGACGAAATAAAGTAAAATTTATTTATGGCGTAACCTGAAGGCAGGCTTGAAGTTACGCCATAAATATTTCCTTTTCATTTTCACTTAAATCAATAAAACACCTTGAAGGCCATTCCTGTTATAGATCCTCTTTTCCAGAAATACTATTTTTCGAAAAAATAGTATTTCTATCTTCCAAAAAAAATCCTCACTTTTGCGTGCATGAACAAAACAGCGCTGATTTTAAAAGGCATGGCCATGGGCATCGCCGAAGTTATTCCCGGAGTTTCCGGAGGGACCATTGCCTTTATAACAGGTATTTACGAAAGGCTGATTAATGCCATAAAGGTTGTACTCAACCCGGGCATAATTGGTACCTTAAGAAAGGAAGGCCTTAAAGCCACCTGGGAAAAAGCTGATGGCAACTTTTTGCTTTTCCTGATCATCGGGATGGCCACCGGCCTGATAGGAGGGATTTTCACCATCACTCACCTATTGGAAACCTACCCTACCCTGGTTTGGGGGTTCTTCTTTGGTTTGATTGCCGCTTCCATCATTTATGTTGGCCGACAGGTAAAAAAATGGAACTGGGTGAGCGTGCTTTCCTTAATCATTGGTACGGTTGTGGCTTATTATATCACTGTTGTCAACCCGGGACAGGGCAGTGATGCGTTGCCCTTTGTATTTTTGTCAGGAGCCTTAGCCATCTGTGCCCTCATCCTTCCTGGTATTTCCGGAAGTTTCATTCTGTTGCTGCTAGGCATGTACACCATCATTATCCCAACGGTAAAAGATGCCTTAAAGACCTTCCAGATGGAAAGTCTGATCGTTACCGGGGTATTTGGGCTGGGTTGTTTGGTTGGTTTAGCATTGTTTTCAAGATTACTTTCCTGGACCTTTAAACGCTACCATGATCAAACTATGGCTGTTTTGACAGGATTCATGCTGGGATCTTTGAATAAAATCTGGCCCTGGAGAAATGTCCTCGAATATCGCATCGACAGCAAAGGGGAAGAAGTTCCTTTTATTGAAGAAAATGTATTGCCTGCAGCTTATGAAGGGGATGCTTTGACTTTCGGAGTTGTAATTGCTTTTGTCTTGGGACTGGCTGCGGTGTATTTTTTAGCTAAGTATGAGAAGTCGGAATAACGGTGGACGGTATACGACTAACGAAAAACGATATTGGTCAATGAAGAAAATGAAGAAAATGAAGAGGCTGTCTCATAAGTCAATTTGAAGAATAGTTATCCAAAAAGAAATTTGTAAATCCGTTTTAATCTGTTAAATCAGTTGGATCAGAGTAAGAGGACAAAATTAGTTTTGATCAAAATACTCTATTCAATCAAGAAGGCGCTGAGAGCTGTTACGCAAAGTTTCGCGGAGAAGCGGAGTTTCGCGGAGAAAAACAAACAAAACTGCGGCCCTCTGCGCTTCTCTGCGGTATAGCCTAATTGTTTCGCTTCAGGAAAACATTTGATTTTAAGTAGTTCTGTCCACGTACTAGCGTTCTATTATCTTTGAATTTAGAATAATATTCTTCATTATTTTTGGAATCACTAATTTTGAGACATCCTCTTCATTTTTGCACCTAGCTGGCCGGCTTTACCCCATTGATCTTGATCTCCTTCGGTAAAAACGGCGAAGCGTCTCCACCACCCTTGATAATTTCCCTGACAATGGTAGAGCTGATGTGAGAATACTCTGGTTTACTGATCAGGAAAATGGTTTCCAGCCCATGTCCGAGAATATTATTCAACTGAGAAATAGTTTTTTCATAATCAAAATCCGAAGCATTTCGCAGGCCGCGAATGAGATAATGAGCTCCGATTTTATTACAAAAATCCACTGTCAGTTTTTCAAAATAATCCACCTTGACATTATCGTAATCCGAAAAAACTTCCTCCAGCCAGGACATTCGCTGGTCAAGACTGAACAAGGTCTTTTTCTGAGAATTGATACCAACGGCTACGACGATTTCATCAAATAATGGCAAAGCTCTTTTGATGAGGTCGTAATGTCCGATCGTAATGGGATCAAAAGATCCGGGGAAAACCGCTATTTTTTTCATAACAAGGTTTGCTGTCTGAAAATCGGATGTAAAGATGTTAAATCTAATGGGGATTACAAAATTGGAGAATGCGTAAATGCACTAGTACTACTCCACTCCGCTTTGAGCCGGCTCCCAGGTTACCGCATCTCCATTAAGTCCGTGTTTCACACTAATGACCTCCATCCAATCCGGTACAAATTTGATCAGTAAATAAGCATCTGTTCTATTGGCATAAAAAGCCTCCCATGCATCTTTCCAATACTTTTCCTTTTGGGAATTATCATGAACGAGATAAGCCTTGCCCATGAGGGATACATAACCAAGATTTTCTTTATCAAAATAATGGAGTGTTACCTTATTGTTGTTTTGCAACTGTCCAACTTTCCTGCTCTTAGGATTGGTAGCCATCCATATTTCCCAATTATTTTCAGGTGGGAATGGCTCCATGATTCTCGATCGGGCCACACCCTGTTCATCCACGGTAATTAATGAGCAATAATAGGCATTGGTAATGATATCCAGAGCTGCATTTAGAACGGTGGAGTCTACAACAAAGGATTTATTTTCCTGGATCGCATCATTATCGGCAACCTGAGGTTCTCCACAAGCAAAACATAAATCCAATAGCCAAAAGACCATTAACAATTTTATAGACTTCATATAACCAGTTGTAAATCGCTTCGACAAGGTGCCGCCTATGCACCTCAATTGCCAGCGCAAAGGCAAAACCTTGGATCACTTCCATTATTGCAAAATAAGCCGATGTACTTCCCAGCCAAAACCTCCAGTGATTCTAACAAAATACAATCCACTATCAAAACCACTCAAATCGATGAAATAATTGCCAGGAGCCAGATAATCATTTTGAAAAACTACATAGCCTGTGACATCGATAATCTCCACCTCAATATTGCTTTCCTCAATGCCTTCCACCACCAGGTTAATATGATCCTGTGCCGGATTTGGAGAAATGTTTATCAAAACCTCCTCCAGTACGGGTATTGCCAAAGATACAACATTTGAAAAAGTACGACGCCCGTCAAAATCTATTTGCAAAAGCCGGTAATAATAAATATTTCCTGGTTCCGCTGTTTTATCCTCAAAGGCATAATTGATTAATTGCTGGCTATCCCCATGTCCATTGACCCACCCAATTTTCTCAAAAGTGCTCCCATCTTCCCTTTTTCGCTGGATTTCAAAACCGGCATTATCTTTTTCCTGAGCAGTCTGCCAGTTTAGCCAGACCTTGTTGTTTTTTAATGTGGTCCAAAAATCAGTTAAACTGATAGGCAGAAAGGTTTCACAATGACAAATAATGATGTCATCAAGATACCAACCATCCCAGCCATTACAACCATCGGTTCCTAATTCCCAGCGAAAGCGGATATCATCCCCTCCTCCTGCTCCTAACTGACTCAGATCGATCTGGCTTTGTCCCCATGTCCCCGATACGGAACCTTCATCTGCACCGGTAAAAGCAGGTTGCCCAGCCATCGGATTGTCATTATTCCCTCCGTTCAAATTGTCGTTGTACGGGTTAAAAATAAATGCAGAAGCAGGGATTACGGTCCAGGATCCATTATTCAGTTTGTATTTGATATTGCCGCCATCCCATTTGTTTTCCAGAGAAACATAATGATCGAAAACCAACTTAACCGGATCTGATGCAGAAGCAGGAATGGTTATCCAGGGGCTGATCAGACGAATGATTCCATTTTCGAGATCGGAAGAGCAATTGCCAATAATCAGGTCAGCACCATAAACACCTGATCCGGGTCTATTATCAGGCAGATCATCAATCACCTCCCAGTCATGATCTTCCCAGGTGGAAGGGTTTTGAGGGATTTGAGTAACATTCCAATCGCCAAGTCCAGATTCAAAATTCTGGACCAGCACATCATGTCGATATTCTTCAGGTGGACAGACATCCGGTGGATTGGAAGTCAACAATGGGGCAAAATTACACGGAGGGGCATTCCTGAATTCAACAGCGTCTATCACCTCCGACACTTCGTTACAATCATTGACCGTAATCATTTGACCTGAAAGTCCTGCCGGAACAGCACTTGTAGAAAGCCCTTCCAGATCAATCCCCACCAGGTCACTGCAAGAAGCTTCCAAAGCATCCGCGTGAACTGCGAAATCACTGGTGCTGGTCAGGTAATATTTCTGGGCACGCCAAAAGATATGAGCGGTTTTGATTAAACCAAGAGCACTGATGTTTTCTCCATTATAATTACCACCATCCACCAAAAGCGCAAAAGCATGATTATTTACTCCTGAATTGGTATGTACCCCTCCATTATCACCTTGTCCGCATTTATACTCACTGTCACTGACCTTCCCGGGATCATTCTTGCAGGTAGGGTCCCACATATCCCGGATTGGATTGCCAAAAGCTGTCGCATCCTCTCCTATCATCCAGCGATCTGAACTATTGCAGGAGGTACGAAGGGCGAGGTTTTCATCCCCATCTTCATAATTATTCAACAAATCAATCACCTCACCCCAAATGTCTGAATACGATTCATTAAGTGCTCCCGCCTGCCAGGCATAGATCAATTGGCTGGTATAACTGGTATAGGCGTGAGCCCATTCATGTCCAATGACATCATCGGAGGCCGTGCCGTCACAATAATTTGTCGTACTTCCATTCCAATTGGCATTCGGACAGGACAGGTTTGGATTATTATTGATGGTACGCATTACAGCACTCAATCCGTCGTATGATTCGAAACCAAAAGCATTATAAAAAAAATGGTAGGTATGCCCGGCTGCTTCCACCTCATTCCGCTGCCAAATAGTTAAGGATCCGGGAAAAGCATCTCCTTCCTGCCAAACCTGATTACCAAAATCTGATTCATAAACTTCCCTGGTCATGACAGCATGAGTTCCGGTAAACCGGTCGACTACCGTACCTTTTATGGCATCGACATAAACGTACTCCAAAACGTCGGCATAATTAGTTAAAGTCACTTCCAAAACCAAATGGTTTAGTCCTTCCTCTCCTTTAACCAGACCATCACGGAAAATGAATAATTCAGTATCCATTGCTTCAACCGATTCAATGGAATTAACCAGCATAGTTGCTTCCACATGAGCTTTGGCAATAGCTATTAAAACATCATTACTCAATAGTGGGAATGTGCCCATTTCTATATTGGGAATATACACCCCGTTCACTGCTGATAGCCTTGATTGGTCATCAAAGTGAAATCTAAGATCGCCACCAAAAACCGGCACCTGTTGGAATAACTGTTGGTAAAACAAATGGCTGAAGCCAAACTGATCGATTTCAGTTTTCAAAAACGGCAATTCTTCTACAGGATTCATCATACCGAACACTTCCCCATATTCGTCCAAAAATGCCTGTACTTTGGCTTCCAAATCCGCCCCCGGCAATTCCAGGCGTTCCTCTCTGGGAAACCTGATAAAATTGACGGTCTTAGTTCCGTTGTCCAAAGAAACAAGTGCTTTGGTTTCATTGACAAAGGATTCAAGAGCATCATTAGTTATCGTTTGTGCTGCAGAAAAGGTTGACAAACAAATTAAATGGAAAAGGAGAATGCCAGAAATAAGTCTACTAGTCATGTTGAAGGGAAGTTGCTATTGGGCTCGAAAAATATGACAATTTTCGAAATGTGAATCTGCAGTCCCCTACTTTTTTTGACATTTTTACGTCAGATTGACAAAAGAAGTCGCCAAAACAACTTTTTTCCATCAGCAGGAGCTTGATAAAATAGCGTAAACCAGTTCTTGAAGAAGAGTTTACTCTTGTGAAAGTCGACAACATAGGGGAAAACAAATTCATCATTTTTTGGTATCTTGCCTAAAAGAAATCTCTATTATCATGAAATCAAACTATCCAAGAGTCCAAAACTTTATCGGCGGGCAATTTGTCGAAGACAATTTCAATACCCTGGAAGTCATCAGCCCTGTCGATGGCCGTTCCTTATCAGAAGTGCCTTTATCTGAAGCTTCTTCCCTTGACAAGGCAGTTGCTGCAGCAAAAGAAGCTTTTCCAGCCTGGTCAGGTCTCACCATCCGTGAAAGGGTTCAGGTTTTTTACAATTTTCGAAGTTTACTGGAAAAGCATATGAATGAATTGAGTTATCTGGTTGTTGAAGAAAACGGGAAGACCTTTGATGAAGCCAGGGCCGAAGTTTTGAAAGGGATGGAGCTTTGTGAGTTTGCCTGTTCTCTTCCTCAAATGGTCAACGATGAGATACTGGAGGTCAGTCAGGGTGTAGAGTGCCGAACTACGAACAAACCTCTGGGCGTTGTGGCCTCAATAACGCCTTTCAACTTCCCGCATATGGTTCCGTTGTGGACTATTCCAAATGCCATTGCTCTTGGAAATTGCATGATCATGAAACCGTCTGAAGTTGTTCCATTGAGTGCAGCCAGGATTGCAGAGCTGCTCAAAGAGGCTGGCTTGCCTGATGGCGTTTTTAATCTGGTCAACGGTGATCGGACTATCGTAGAAGCTATTTGCGACCATCCCGATATTGAGGCAGTTTCCTTCGTAGGGTCCACCAAAGTTGCCAAGATCGTTTATGCCAGAGCCACGTCTAAACTAAAAAGATGTCTGGCCCTGGGCGGTGCCAAGAACCACCTGATTGTCCTGCCTGATGCCCATACAGAAATGGCGGCTACGAATATCGCCGCTTCTATGTCAGGCTGTGCGGGCCAAAGATGCATGGCTGCTTCTGCAATGGTGGCAGTTGGCAAGGTAGACCACATTATTGACAGACTTTGCGAAGAAGCCAGGAAAATTAAACCGGGAGATAACCTTGGAGCAATTATTTCCAAAGCTGCCATGGAACGCATCGAAGGATATATTGATGAAGCTGAAGCTGCCGGTGCCAAAGTATTGGTGGATGGAAGGAATGCCTCCGTACCCGGAAAGGAAGGAGGCTTTTATGTGGCCCCAACGGTTATTGATTTTGTAAAACCTGACATGAAAATTGCTCAGGAAGAAGTTTTTGGCCCCGTTTTGGTCATCATGCGAACTGATGAAGTTGATGAAGCCATTGCAATTGAGAATAGTTCACCCTATGGAAATGCTTCTTCCGTTTTTACTCAAAACGGTGGCATGGCCAGATATGTTATGGATCGCGTAAGCGCAGGTATGACGGGAGTTAATATTGGCGTTCCCGTTCCAAGAGATCCTTTTTCCTTTGGAGGCTGGAATGACTCGAGATTCGGAGTAGGCGATATTACCGGAAAGAGCTCCATTCATTTTTGGACCAAGTTGAAAAAGATAACCACTAAATGGAACCCGGAAGACTGGAGAGATTGGACGAGCTAAGTAGTGCAGAGTGTTGAATTTAGAATTTTGTAAATGAAGGATAATTTTTCCAGACAGGCCAGGCTTTATTCGCAATTCCGCCCGGATTATCCGGATGAGTTGATCGACTTCATTCTGGAAAATACAGCAGGAAGATCACAAGCCTGGGATTGTGGAACGGGAAATGGACAGTTTGCCAAAAAATTATCACCTCATTTCGAGCAGGTCTTTGGAACGGATATTAGTGAGCAGCAATTGAATAATGCCGAAAGGAGACCCAACATTATCTATCAAAAGGAAAGGGCTGAAAGCAGTTCATTTGAAAATGATCAGTTTGACCTGATAAGCGTTGCACAAGCTATTCACTGGTTTGATTTTGAGGCATTTTATGCTGAGGTTTATAGAACGCTCAAACCTGGCGGCACCTTTGTTGTTACTGGCTATGCCTTATTGAGGATTTGCCCGGAGGTGGATGAAGTCATTGACCATTTCTACACAGAAATAATTGGCCCTTATTGGGATCCTGAACGGAAATATATAGATGAAAAATACAGGACAATTCCCTTTTCCTTTAAGGAAATTACCTGTCCTGAATTTAGTTTTAACAGCACATGGACTTTAGACCAATTGAAAGGATACTTAAACACCTGGTCATCTGTTCAGCATTATAAGGCTGACCGGAATAAGGATCCTGTGAAATTAATATCCTCTCAGCTAAACGAAGCCTGGGGAAACCAAACCATAAAAGAAGTTCAATTCCCAATTTTACTCAGAATGGGAAAGACCGGATAAAACAAAGAAAATGATGACAAAACTAACCGAAGCAGAAACTATTCTGCAAAACAACCTGGATTATACCTTTTTTTCATGGTCAAAGCAGGGAGGTCTCAATCCCATCAATGTCGAAAAAGCCAATGGCGTTTATCTTTATGACCGATCAGGTAAAAGGTATCTGGATTTCTCTTCACAGTTAATGAATGTGAATATTGGCCATGGGAGAAAAGAAGTTACCGAAGCGGTGGTAAAGCAAATGGATGAACTGAGTTACGTTGCTCCAAGTTTTGCCACGGAAGTAAGAGGGAAACTCGGTAAAAAACTCCAGGAACTTTCTCCCGGAAATCTCACCAAAACATTTTTCACGCTTGGTGGTGCCGAAGCTATTGAAAATGCTATCAAACTCGCCAGACTATATACAGGGCGCCATAAAATCATCACACAATATCGTGCCTACCACGGAGCCACCTACAGTGCTATGACTGCAGGCGGGGATCCCCGAAAGTTACTGGTCGACAGTCAGCAGGTTCCCAATATCATCCACGTTGAAAATCCTTATTCCTATCGCTGCCCATGGTATTCTTCCTCTCCTGAAGAGTGCGGAGAACGAGCACTGGAAAACCTGCACAAAGTGCTTAAATATGAAGGTCCGGAAAATGTGGCAGCAATCCTGATGGAAGGCGAATCCGGCACATCAGGATGTATCAAGTATCCACCCTTTTATTTGAAAAAAGTAAAAGCGCTTTGTGAGAAATACGGAATTCTTTTTATTTGCGACGAAGTAATGAGCGGCTTTGGAAGAACCGGAAAGTGGTTTGGAGTTAATCATCACGATATAACCCCTGACATACTGGTAATGGCTAAAGGGCTGACAGCTGGTTATCTTCCGCTGGGAGGCATCATTACCACGGACACCATCGCCAAAGAATATGATGAGCGCTATTTACCATTGGGATTAACCTACTCGGCACATCCTGTTTCCTGTGCTGCTGCTCTAGCTGTCCTGGACATTTATGAAAAGGAAGACCTCATAAACAGAGCTGCTGAAATGGAGGGGTACATGAACCAAAAAGTTGCCCAAATGATGAACCAACATCCTTCCATTGGTGATTGGAGAAACACCGGGCTGCTGGGTTGCATTGAACTGGTCAAAAACAGAGACACTAAAGAACCTATGGCTCCGTTTAATGCCAAACCTTCGGAAATGGGTGTTATGGGTAAAGTGGCTGCGAAAATACGGGCAGCGGGTATGTTCACTTTCGTGAAATGGAACTTTATTTTCGTTTGTCCTCCATTGACTATTACGGAGGAGCAGGTAGATGAGGGCCTGGAGATATTGAGCCAGGCCATTGCTATTGCGGATGGAGAAGTGAAAGCGTAAAAGCAAGAATGTATGGTAGTAAGTTTTTTCTAAATTGAGAACGCAAAGAAGTTTAACCGCAAGGGCGCAAGGGGCGCTATGAATTATTAATTGACTACAAAAGAACACCATAAAATAAATTGACAAAATAAGCACTCAGAAAATAACTTTTCGATTTGTTTGAGTGAAACACTTTTTATTCCCACAGGTCAAGTGGTTTATTTATAAAGGAATCGAAAAGTAGTTTTTATAATTGACTAAGACATGAAAGAAGAGATCGTAAATCTTACGGAGGATGTTTCGTCCTCGCCTTTATACAATGAAGATTTTGCTCCTATTCCAAAAGAAAAACGGACATGGGGACTCGTGGACATGACGGCCATTTGGATTGGAATGGCCGTTTGTATTCCTACTTATTTACTGGCTTCTTATATGATGAAAGCCGGCCTTAGCTGGGTGGAAGCGTTGGTGATCATTGTACTTGGAAACCTGATCATTACTATCCCGATGGTATTAAATGGTCATGCGGGAGTGAAGTATGGCGTTCCATTCCCGGTGATTGGCAGAGCAGCCTTTGGTACGCGGGGTGTACACATTGCATCCGTAGTCAGGGGAATCGTAGCCTGTGGATGGTTTGGTATTCAGACATGGATTGGAGGGCTGGCCATTTACGCTATATGGAATGCCGTTACAGGCTCGGAAGGTACAACCGGACTGGACATAGGAAAATTCATAGGTTTTGCCTTGTTCTGGCTGATCAATGTCTTTTTCATAATTAAAGGAACAGAGAGTATCAAAAAGCTGGAAAAATACAGTGCCCCTATTCTCATTGGCATTGGGATTTTGTTAATTGTATGGGGAACTGTTCAGGCAGGTAGTTTCACCACTGTTTTGAAACAAAGCAAGCAACTGGGTGTTCCGGCTGCAGAATTATTCGAGGCTGAGGAACAATTATTCCTTCGTCTGAACCCGATCAAAGATAAGGATGGAGTAATCAAAGCAAAAGAATGCCGTTTTAGCCTTCCTTTGACCGATGGTAAAACCTATCAAACTACGTGGATCCCTATTTCCGGAAATATTGATTCCATCCCGGTTGACCGGTTCAATAAAGACACAGACATGCTGGCCATCACCACTGATCTGGAGCCTTTGAAGGTTGAATTCAGAGCTCCAGATGGAGATGACTATCATACCTCTTCCCTACTCTCGGTAGCCATTAATAAAGAAGAAAAGCAGGGGTTTGGACAAAGGATATTCACCTATCTTTTATGGCTTACTGCCATGGTTGGTTTTTGGGCAACGATGGCTATCAGCATTGCCGATATTACCAGATTTACAGCAACTCAGAAAAATCAGGTTCGAGGACAATTCCTGGGACTACCCGGAACAATGGCCTTATATTCATTTGTGGGAATCTTTGTTACCTGTGCGGCCCTAATCAATTTTGGAGATGTGCTCATTGCAGATGATGCCCCCTGGGATCCCGTTTCTCTACTCGGGAAATTTGAGAGCCCTGTTGTGGTGGTTATTGCACAGATATTCATGTTGATTGCCACATTAAGCACCAATATTGCAGCCAATGTTATAGCTCCCGCCAATGCATTTTCGAACATTGCTCCAAGGAGAATCAGTTTTACCCGTGGAGGTGTAATTACCGCAATAATAGGTATCATCATTTGTCCCTGGTGGCTACTTGATGAGATCAGTAGTTTGTTGTTGTTCGTAAGCAGTTTTTTGGGCCCTGTGCTTGGGATTTTGATCGCTGATTATTTCTCTGTCCGTAAAAAACGAATGAACCTCAACCATTTATTCAAGGTCGATGGAATTTACAGTTATGGAAAATCCGGTTTCAATCCTGCTGCCATGGTAGCCCTGATATTAGGAGTATTCATTGCACTTTTGGGACTTTGGGTTCCCGGGCTTGAATTTTTGTACAATCTTTCATGGTTCACAGGATTTATTGTGGCATATCTCGCTTACTATCTCTTGATGCGCAAGGAAGGCAAACGGGTGGTTGGGTAGAGATATTGACTTCATCTTTTATGTAAGCTGATTTGCAATCACCTGATTATTGATTGCGAAGTCTTTGTTTTTGAAATAACTTAAAGGACCGTTATTTCAAAACAAAAGCCACCTCTTATGAAAAAAACGCTACTCTCTTGCACTTTTCTATTTATTTCATTGGTTGTTTGGAGCCAAATAATGCCCTTCAAAGGAATCATTGAAATGGATCAGTGTAATCTCGATGTCGATGAAGAACCCTGTGGTTTCATTCAATTGGACACTATGAATTTTGATCTTTGGCAGATCGGCACTCCTATGAAACCTTTTTTTGATTCAGCCTACAATCCTCCAAATGCCATTTTAACCGACACCGTTTTCCCTTACGACACTTCCAGACTGGAGTATTTTGAATTTAATGTTCCCATTGCCGAACATCCCTACTACCAGGGCGATATAATTGTTGGTTTTAAACACAAATTTGAAACAGACACCCTTGTGGATGGCGGTTATATCGAAGCCTCCTTTGATGGAGGTATTTCCTGGCACAACGTCATTTTCCCGGAAGAATCCGGCGAGTGGCTGGAATATTTCGGCACTGAAAACATGTATAACCTTGGTGACACATTAGCTAATGGAACTCACGGATTCTCAGGGACTTCCGATGGCTGGGTTCATTCAAGAATTCAATGGGTCTGGCAGCTTCCGGTAGTGCGAACTGTTCAAATACCACCCGACACGCTAAGATTACGGTTTTTCTTCATGAGCGACAGTATACAAACCAATAAAGATGGCTGGATGATCGATGATATCAGGCTTGAATTTGCAGACCTTGGTTCTTCTGTGGATGAAAATGATCAACTGGTGAATACCGAGATTATCCCTAATCCATTTTCAAATAAAGCAACTTTAATCCTTGGGCAATCCAATACGCAGCCTTTGAAACTATATATTACAGATATTAATGGAAGAATTATCCATGTGAGAAAGGATATTCGGGAAAATCAGGTGGTTATAAACCAAAATCATATGTCAACAGGAATCTATTTTTATCGACTGGAAAACGAGGATGGAAAGACAGTTGGAGCAGGAAAGATGGTTATCGAGTAATTGAAAACCGCAGAATGCAGAAAACTTCATTATTCGAAATTTAGTATTCTACATTCTGCGGTTTCTATTCTAGGTTTTGGTATCTTTTGCCAGCAATTCTTCATAATGCTTATAGGTCATTACCCCTTTTCTGGTATATTCCTCAGCTTCCTCTTTTTTATTCAGTTTTTCATATGCATTGGCTAACTGCATATAGAGAATAGACCGTCGTTTCAGACACAAAGGAGTTTCCGCAGTGGTATAGGTAAGGCCAGTATCATAAATTTCAATAGCTTTTTTGTATTTCCCTTGCCCGACATAACTATCACCCAGGTTTCGATAGATCAAAGCAATGGTGGCAAAAGCAGATTCTCCTTTTCCAAGGAACCCTTTCAGTTGCTCTGCTTTGGTAAGAAAATCAACTGCTTCGTTGAAGTCATTCTCCATACCTCTTTCATTCAGGCAATTTCCGATATCGTTATAGGCCACCAACAACCCTGCCCGGTCACTGGAAATCTCGAAATATTCAATGGATTTTTTGTAAGACTGAATGGCCTTGCCATATGCACGTGTTTTATGCTCTATACCTGCGATTTCCAGATAAGACCATGCAATCCCGCTGGTATTCTCTGCCGCTTCAGAAACTTTAAGGCTCACCTTGGCAAAAGCCATGGCCTCGTCCTGCTTACCTTCCTTTGACCTTAAGTCAGTGGCCTGTTGACGAATGGTCTCCGCAAGTTTGGGGTAATCCTTCTTATTGTAACTGCTGAGGTATTTCCTGAATTTTTCGTAATTGCTCAGATTGGACAAGAGCAATTCTTCAACATCCTCGGTGGTCGACGGGGCCCCGGCATCAATCCATGTAGCGTATACCTCTGCAAAAGGCCAGTTGATACCCTGGTATTTTCGTGGCCGTAATTTTACATACCTCAGAAAACTCCGGATATCCCAAACATCTGACTGCTGCATAGCTGAAAAAAGATCCATTCCCTCGAAACGCCCTCCTTCGATGATGGGAGACTCCATTCCTTGTTCGACCATAGCCTCTGCCACAAATTTGCTTTCTTTCAACATGGCCTCCAGAATGGCTAATTCCATTTGGGCATTGTCATTCTCCAGAATTTTTTCCTGGGCATAAAAGGGTTGCCCGTTAACAATATCAAAAAGATAAATACCATTTTTGACCATGTAATAAAAAAGGCTCCGGTAATCTTTTGCCTTTACCTTAATGGGAATGGCGACAATGCCTTCAAGTTGTTTGAAAATTCTTTTTCCATCCTGAGAATTGCTCAATCTTATGGAAAGCCCGGAAGTACCCTGATCAATAGCATTGACCGTGGCTGTCCCGTGAGCTTTATAAGGTTCCACTACATATTCTGAATACAATGGATAAACCTGCCCTTCTGCAAATGTCTCCGGAATAAGATTTCCATGCAGAAAGTATCCCTGGTAAGGTTCTGTTTCTTCTTCGCTGAACACAAAGCGAAAGAAAAAAGTATCTGTTTCGGTTTCATATGCAAACCGCTGTGCATTGACATTGGAAAAAAGGAGGAGTAATGTCAGCACTGTTAAAAAAGTTCTCATGGTAAATTTTTGCACTAGTTATGATTTAGTTTCTCAATTACAATTCCACAGCTCCTTCCTGGTTAGGAAGATTGATTGGTTCTAAAACTGGTAACTTCATTATTCAGGGTTTTGAATTCGATTTTCTATAAAGGGCGTTCAAAAATTACAGATTATTGAATACTAAACACTGAATTTCGAGCCTCGCCTGCTGCCGTCGGGAGGCAAGTTTCGATTCTTTTTTACAAATAGAACCAATAGTCTCTTCCTGATGGGGGGAATGGGAGGAGTCTAAATAGAGCAGACAGTTTCTCAACACGGAATTTGGGAGAACAAAGTGTCGTCCTTAAACTTTGGAAGGTGGATTATTTTCAAAAGTGCAGGTGTCAGCACTTGACGTTTGTCCTGCATTAAAAATAAGACAAACTATGCAAATGCTGTTTATCCTGTAAACGATATTTTTTTGCAAATGTTTCCCGGAATGGAAAAATGATTATCAATTCAAAGGTTTAAATCAGCTGTCCCCTACCCTTTTTTGCGGTTTTTTCTGCGTTTGACAAACCAAAAAATAAACAAAGCAAGAAATAGAAGGCCCAGTATCGGCAAACCATAAAGTACCACAAACATGATCACGCCCATAAAAAAGTTCCCGCCGCCGGATACTTCAAAAGGAGAAGGGAAACCCATCAGTTCACCCTTTGGGTTTTTACTCAGATAAGCAAATCCATCCACCCTGCTAAAATATATCTCATTTTGAGCAATGACTTGTTGAAAATCAAAATCTGAGACTTTATGGCCATAAGTAATCACCAGATTGTCTTTATGGTCAGGTACCAGGTTTGAAAATTGATGAAACAAAAATCCAGCCTCAGTCGAATAGCTTAGAATCGAATCGGGCGAAACGCCTTTGATGTCATCCACAGTTAAGCCTTCCATTAACTGAATACTGAAAAGGCCCTTTTCAATTGGTGACTTCCAACTTGCCCCGGTTTCAAGAACATAAATAAATCCATTGGGACTTTCTCTATTATATCCCTGACTCACCGTTGACTCGTTGGTGTTTATTATAAAAAAAACGTCAATAACCGTTACTCCCGGAGGAAATGTCATAGACCAGATATACCAGGAAGGTGGCTGATCGTATGCATAAAAATCGATATTGGGATCATCCGCTTCAAATGCCTTTTTTTCAAAAGCAACCGGTTCCCCATTGATCATAACCTTCAATTTGTATAACTCATCAAAGTATATTTCTGCCAGGTCGGAAGTATTCCTGGTAGTAGAGAAATGAGCGTTTACCGGATACCCGGTACGCATCGAAATAGTATCTGCAGTAGCATTCTGCATCCAATAAGAGCCCTTGACCACTGCAAATCCAGGATACAATTGAATACTCACCTGCTCCTCCTGCATCTGAATTTTTTTATAGGAAAGGCTGTCCTCAGGAAAGAGCAGGGTAAACCCTCCCATTCCACCTGCCATTCGCAAGCCAGGTTGGGCAGCATTGGCCCACACCTGAGAAGAAACCAGGACCAATGCCAGCCATGTAACTGAAAAACGCCTAATCATCTTTTTTTTCATCCTCAAATTTAGATTTAATCACTTTAACCACTTCCTCACTGAAAATCATATTATAGATCATTTCATTCTGAGGTTCGTAATCGATGAATTTCCAGGAATCGTAACTCTCCTTTTTAACAGCCAGAGAGGTTTTTATTGGTTTAACCGTAACACGGTTGTTTTCCTTATCCATAACCACTTCCTGACCACTGTATTGATTCCGGAAGCTCATCTCCATGACCCCTACAAAGGTTTCAAATTCTTCATCTGTCTGATCTTCTGATTTTTTGAATTTGAATTCCATGATGAACTCGTGATCCACAAGGGCAAAAGCAGCATCTTCATGTTTAAAGGCATCCCGGATCCGGTGGATTTTCATATCCCTGAAACTCACATCAAAATTAGGGTTGTTAGCCAATTGTTCCATTTGAGTTTTGAGCATTTCAGGTGAAAGTAGATCAACAAACTCAGGCAACAACATTGTAATCAGGCTATCCCAGGCTGCATTTTCATTATGGACAAAATATCTTTCAACATCATTGCGAATTTCCATGGTGTCAACTTCCTGAGCCATGACTGAAATTGATGTTAAAAATGCAACACCGGCCAGCAATAAAATACGTTTCATAAATGGTTTAAATTTTCTCAAAGTTAGTTTAATAATGAAAGTGAATAATTAACTAAATACCCCGAAGAGGACATCGAGGCGGACCAAAAATAACGGAATTCGTTTACAATAACAACTGGCAGAATTCCAGAATTAAGGTTGGTATTTACATAATTCTTCAGAAAGTCCTCAAAAATAAAAAGGCCATTGCTTTTATAGACAATGGCCTTTACTCAATTTACTTTTTACCAAAAACGGTAATACTGTAAATACCTATTCCGGAATTTTTATAGGTTTCCAATCCTTTTTCTGATAAATAATTGAGGAGGATCTCATCCGGCAGTTTCACCTCTTTCTCTTTCTGCACCTCGACTTCCGTGAAACCAGCTTTGGAAATAATACCCAGGTATTCCTCCTGCTGCAATGCTCCGGCTACACATCCGGCATACATTTCTGCGTCATTTTTTAATCCCTCCGGAAGTTCACCACGCAGAACTACATCTGAAATACTGAAATGACCTCCTGGTTTCAAAATGCGGTAGGTTTCCTGGAATGCTTTGAGTTTGTCTGGTACCAGGTTAAACACACAATTACTCACTGCCACATCAGCAGTATTGTCCGGCAACGGGTTACTTTCCAATTCTCCTAAAATGAACTCCACATTATCAAAACCAACTTTTTGGGCATTTTCCCTGGCTTTTTCGACCATCGTTTCAGTCATGTCAACTCCAATAACTCGCCCCTCTTGGCCGGTTTCGGCTCTTGCAACAAAACAATCATTACCTGCTCCGCTGCCAAGATCTACAACCGTATCTCCCTTTTTGATCTTCGCATATTCAGTTGGCAAACCGCACCCAAGGCCAAGGTCGGCATCTTCATTATAACCATCCAGTTGAGTGTAATCATCTGAAAAAACAGTATAATCCATATCCTCAGGTCCGCAGCAGGTGGAACCACAACAGGATGACTCATTGGACGACTTGGTTTGTTCAGCAATGGCGCTATACTTTTCTTTTACCAGATTTTTGATTTCTTCCGCATTCTTCATTGTATTGAATTTTTATTAATCGTAAAATTACGATAATTATGGTTAAAAAAATATTTTTTTGTTTTTAAACTGTATCAGCAACAGCTTTTTATTCTTGTGAAAAAGTTGGTCAGCATGCCCAATCCCTCATTCCAGGCTTTTTCATCCATACAATAACACACTCGGGTTCCTTCAATTTCTCCTTTTATGATCCCTGCCTTTTTTAATTCTTTCAAATGTTGGGAAACAGTGGACTGAGAAAGAGGCAACTCTTCCACCAAATCTCCACAGACACATGCATTGACCTTCAATAAATGCTGAATGATGGCAATCCTCGCCGGGTGCCCAAATGCTTTTGCAAACTCAGCAAGTTTATTCTGTTCTTCTGTAAATTTTTCACTTTTTGAAAGTCCCATAGAAATTATTTAATCGCAATATTACGATAGTTAATTTAAAAATGCAAGTTCCGGAAGTAATAAAAATGGAAAATAAGCTGCTGAAAGATGGAAAAAGAACAAATGGAATAGAACTAGAATCTCTAAAAAGGTGGATCAATAAAAAGCAAAAATTAATCCAAGTAATTAAAAATCAATACCATATAGCCCCTTCGCCAACCAGGGACCTCAAACGCTTATTGTAGCAAACCAAAGGGTTAATTAACTCAATCTCATAAGTAATCATTTTACCTGTGGATTGAGAATCATTCTCAAAAATTCCTCAAACTATCCATTCTTCCAACTTTCCTTCCTACCAATTTTCCGATATTCCAAACATCCAAATTCCAAAAGTCTTTTCAAAATTCATCCCATAATTTTAGCGGTTAACTCCTTCATTATGTAAATTTGAGAAATACCAAACCTAACAAGAATGTCTATTCTCATAAAAAACGGGACAATTACCACCGCCTCATCCCAATTTCTGGCTGACATCTTTATTGAAGGAGAAACAATCTCTGCCATTGGAAAAAACCTTGCTCACCAGGCAGATGAAGTAATTGATGCCAAAGGAATGCTCGTCTTCCCGGGCGGTATTGATCCACATGTCCACCTCGACATGCCCTTCATGGGGACTTTCTCCAGCGATAATTATGAAACCGGTACACTGGCCGCCCTTCATGGAGGCACAACCATGGTGATTGATTTTATTTTGCAAACCCAGGGCAAATCTCTCCACCACGCGCTGGAACAATGGCAGGGACGATCAAAGGGAAATGCCTATGGCGATTATTCCTTTCACATGGCCGTTACTGATTTCAATGACGACACCAAAAAGGAGATCGTTGAAATGATCGAAGAAGAAGGCATCACTTCTTTCAAGACATTTATGGCTTACAAAGGAGCTTTGATGATCGATGACGGTCAGATGGTGGGATTGATGAAGGAAGTTCAAAAACGGGGAGGAATGGTGACTGTTCATGCAACCAATGGCGACATGATCGATGCCCTGATTGCCAAAAATCGAAAAGAAGGAAATCTCGCCCCGCTTTATCACTATCTCTCTCAACCAGAAGTAACCGAAGCGGAAGCCAGCGGAAGGTTCTGTGATATGGCCAATTATACAGATGTTCCCGCCTATATCGTGCACCTCACCTGCGAGGGCGCTTTAAATGCCGTTAGAGATGCTACGAAAAGAAACCAAAAAGTCTTTGTAGAAACCTGTATTCAATACCTGTTATTGGATGCTTCTCTTTATGAAAAAGACTTCGAAGGAGCCAAATGGGTCATGAGTCCGCCACTTCGGCAGAAAAAGGATCAGAAAACCCTTTGGGCCGGCATCAACCAGGGAATGGTACAGGTGGTTGGTACAGATCACTGTCCGTTCATGTGGGAACAGAAACTCATGGGGAAGGACGATTTTTCAAAAATCCCCAATGGCCACCCAGCTATTGAACACCGGATGGAACTCCTCTATTCAGAAGGTGTTGCCAAAGGACGAATCAGTCCAACCAAATATGTAGAAGTCGCTTCCACCAATCCTGCCAAGATTTTCGGCATGTATCCTCAAAAAGGTTGTATCGCAGTAGGTTCCGATGCTGACATTGTCATATTTGATCCGGGAAAAAAACACCGGCTATCCGTTGACACCCACCACATGAATGTCGATTACTCTGCCTACGAAGGCTGGGAAGTTACCGGCAAAGTAGAAACCGTCATCCTGCGGGGAAAAACGGCCATCGAAAAGGGGGAAGTGAAGATTGAGAAGGGGTATGGGAAGTTTGTGAAACGCGGCAAGATCAGTAAGGTGATATAGACGATTGACGATTGACGGTGGACGATGGACGATGGACGATGGACGATGGACGATGGACGATGGACGATGGACGGAAATTTATTAACTAAGTAACGATTAAAAAATAAAATCAACATTATAAAAAAATAAGTTGGTCAATTTCACTTATAAACCAGGCTTTTATAGAACTGATGATAAAGAAATTGGCCAAGTTATTTTTTAAATATTACCAAATGAAAACTTTAAAAAAATGGGAAATTTTAAAAACTTGCGAGTATGGCAGGATGGAATTGATTTAGCAGAGGAGATATACAAAATTACAAACCAAGGGCCCTTTGAGAAGGATTTTGGCTTAAAGGACCAAATTCGGAGAGCTATAGTTTCTGTACCTTCGAATATTGCAGAGGGGGATGAAAGAAAAACTAATCGGGAAGCGGTCTATTATTTTAATGTTTCGAAAGGATCAGTTTCCGAGGTAATTACACAATTGACAATTGCCTACCGAATTGGTTATATTAATAAAAACACATTTGAAAAACTAGAAGACCAAGCTGAAAAGATTAGAGCATCTTTAAAGAATTTAATCAAGTCCAGAGGAGGCTTCAACCCCATAAATCAATTTGTATGGAGCCTATTGCCTCTTTTGGGTTTTACATTATAAAACCGTTAATCGTTAATCGTAAACCGTAGGCCGTAAATCGTTACACCATGGCAAGAACCATAAAATCAGGATTAATCCAATTGAGCCTTCCTTTGACTGAGGGAGAAGGGACCATTGAAGAAATCAAGCAGGCAATGCTTGACAAGCATATTCCTTATATCGAAGAAGCAGGCAAGCAAGGAGTACAGATCCTTTGTTTGCAGGAAATATTCAACACCCCTTATTTCTGTCCGGGCCAGGATCCGAAATGGTATGCGTCTGCAGAACCTATTCCAGGGCCAACTACGAATCTGATGGCGGAATATGCCAAAAGATATAATATGGTCATCATAGTTCCGATGTTTGAAAAGGAACAGGCTGGCGTACTCTACAATACAGCCGCTGTAATTGATGCTGATGGCACTTATCTTGGTAAGTACAGGAAAAATCACATCCCACACACTTCCGGGTTTTATGAAAAATTCTTTTTCAAACCCGGCAATCTGGGGTATCCTGTATTTAAAACCAAATACGCCACCGTTGGCGTTTATATTTGTTATGACCGGCATTTCCCGGAAGGAGCAAGAGTTTTAGGATTAAATGGTGCCGAAATCGTTTACAATCCTTCTGCAACTGTTTCAGGGCTTTCTCAGTATTTGTGGGAATTGGAACAACCCGCTCATGCAGCTGCCAATGGCTACTTCATGGGATGCATCAACCGGGTTGGAACGGAAGCTCCCTGGAACATCGGAACATTTTACGGAAGTTCCTATTTCGTAGATCCAAGAGGTCAGATATTCAAGCAGGCCTCTGAAGACAAAGATGAATTGCTTATAGCAGAATTTGATCTTGAAATGATCGAAGAAGTCAGATCCGTATGGCAATTTTACCGTGACCGCAGACCAGAAACTTATGGACCAATGACTGATCTTTAACCGATATCAGAAAATACCAGTGTCCGGGAGTGAACTAACCTTTTAGGCAAATTCGTGATGATACAGATCGAAATGATAAAACGTTAAAGTTTCGAAAAACATGGAAAATTTATGTCACGTTTTTAATCCTCGTGGCTTTTATATATAAGGGAGAGTCCATAGTGACGGCCTGACTCTGAGTCAGGCCGTCACTATGGACTCTAAAAGCAACACCCTCCCTTGATAAAATTTCAATTATGGCCGAGTACCAACAACCCACAACGCTTGAAGAAGTAGACAAAAATTTCGCGCAGATCAAACCATTGATGAATTCAACGGAAGCTTATTACGAAAGCGGCCGTTGCCTTTTCTGTTATGATGCTCCGTGCGTCAAATCATGCCCAACAGGAATAGACATTCCCCTCTTCATCAAACAGATCAACACGGGCAACCTAAACGGTTCTGCTAAAACGATTTACAACGCCAACTATTTTGGGAATACCTGCGGCAAAGTCTGTCCAACGGAGGTATTGTGCGAAGGGGCTTGTGTGTTCAATGAACAAGGCGTTAAACCTATCGACATTGGAAGGCTTCAGTCTTTTGCTACTAAAAAGGCGATGGAAAGAGACCTTCCCCTTGCCAAACCTGTTGAGAAAAACGGTAAAAAAATTGCCGTGATCGGTGCCGGACCTGCAGGCATTTCCTGTGCTTGCGAACTAAGTTCACTGGGCTATGAAGTAGATATTTTTGAAGGCAAAAGAAATCCTTCCGGGTTAGTACTACACGGAGTGGCCCCATACAAAATCACTAACTCAGAAGCGCTTGAAGAAGTTGAATACCTGCAAAGGCAATTTGGTTTTTCTATCAAGTACAATTCACCAATTACTACACCGGAGCAATTGGCTGATCTTGAAAAGGGTTACAGTGCCATCTTCCTGGGCATTGGTCTTGGAAAAACAGCTTCCCTGTTAATTGAGGGAGAGGAATTAACCAATTGCATTGGTGCAACCGAATTCATTGAAGAGATGAAACTTAGCCCCCTTGAAACTTACGTAGGGAAAAAAGTTATCATTATTGGTGGTGGTAATACAGCCATGGATGCCGCTTCCGAGTGCGCCCGATTAGGTGCGGATGAGGTTATTCTGGCCTACCGCAGATCAAAAGCCGAAAAACGGGCTTATGAATTTGAATATGAACTGGCCAAAAGTGTTGGCGTCAAGGGTGTGTTCAATATTTCACCTGTTGCTATTTTAGGGACTGAAAAGGTGGAAGGAGTGAGATTTACAAAAACAGAAGTTATAGACGGAAGAGTCATTCCTGTTGAAAATAGCGAATTTGACCTGGCGTGCGATATGGTTATCCGGGCAACCGGACAATCAAAAATGATCGAACTGCTGGAGCAGATCGACGGCATGGATCTCGACCGCAAAGGCAGGATATCTGTCGATCCGGAATCATTCCAATGCAATAATACTAAATATTTCGCCGGTGGGGATGCTGTCAATGGAGGAGCAGAGGTGGTCAATGCGGCTGCCGAAGCCAAAAAAGCTGCTATTGGCATCCACAACTGGATCACCGGAGAAGAAACCCTTGGCGGATGATTGACCTGGAAAATTTTTGATTAATCCCCAAATTAGGCAACACTATTAAAATAAGTCCGTATCAATAACTAATTGTCATTATGACCAATTTCCTAATTGGTACCGTGGCGAAACTTTTGGTTTAACACCCAAAATGTTACTCTTTTCCATAAAACACGTCTACATTATCAAAGCACACAACGTGCTAGAGTCATCCCTTTGAGAGAGACCGTTGATGGTCCTTTGCTTTTATTGTTTACCCATAATCAATTTTTTACACATGAAAAGAATTTATCTCTTAGTTGTTTTTTTCCTGGCAGGCACCTTTGTAATAAACGCCCAGGACAAATGGGAGGCTGGCCTGTTTGTAGGTGGTTCTTCCTATTTCGGGGATCTGGTACACTCAGATATTTTCCCCTATTTTGATCAAACCCGTTTGGCTTTTGGAGCCGACATACGGTATAACTTTACTCCAGCCATATCAGCACAGTTCAATTTCCTGCATGCAGGCCTAAAAGGTGATGATGCAGTACGAATGGATAAAGGGTTTGGCGTTTCTGACAGAAATATTAGTTTTTCCTCAGGAGTTAATCAGATTGGATTATTATTGAGATATGAACCTTTAGGTGGAATGAGGTATGGAAGTGACGGAAGTTTCAAAAAGATGGTTTCCCCATATATTACTGCAGGGATTGCCTACGATTTTATGAATGTTGAAGCGGATTATTCGAATGCTACCGATAAATTTGCAACAACCACTCAACAGGATCAAAATGAATTAAACAGCAACAGTGCCAGTTTAAACTTACCAATAGGCGGTGGTATTCGCTTTGATATCAATCAAAAATTAGGTATCGATCTGGAATTCACCGTAAACCGCTCTTCCTCCGACCTTTTGGATGGTGTAAGTGCCAGCGGCAATGCCGATAATAACGACTGGTATCTGGCCGGTGGTGTAAGACTGGCTATGAAGCTTGGCGGTAAAAGTGATGCGGACAACGATGGCATTGCCGATAAAGATGATGCATGCCCTGAAATGGCCGGAACTGCACAGACCAACGGATGTCCTGATACCGATGGTGACGGCATTGCTGATAAAGATGATAATTGCCCACTGCTTAAAGGTAACCTGATGGGTTGCCCTGACTCCGATAATGATGGTATTGCAGATAATATTGAAACCATCCTGGGAACAGATCCCAACAATCCGGATACGGACGGTGATGGATTGACAGACGGAATGGAAAACCGGAATGGTAATGCTACCATTGAAGAAAGTGAAAGCAACCCACTTGATCCCTGTGATCCGGAAAGAAACGCAGACAGATGCGATATGGATAATGATGGGCTGGTCAATGCTGAAGATGATTGTCCGGATGAGTATGGAGAAAAAATTCTTAAAGGTTGCCCGGACGCTGACGGAGACGGCATTCCGGACAAGGATGATAATTGTCCGAATGAAGTAGGGCCAAAAAGTAATGGCGGATGTTCAGAACTGGAAGCTGCTGAAAAAGAAGTACTCAACGTGGCTATCAAAAACATCCAGTTTGAAACAGCTCAGGCGGTATTAAAACCAGTATCGATTCCTGTCCTGCGGCAAATCAGGGATATAATGAAAAAATATCCCTATTACTCTCTGGCAATTGCGGGACATACAGATAATGTTGGTGATCCTAATAAAAACCTGACCTTATCCCAAATGCGGGCGGAAGCCTGTTTGATCTGGCTGAGTGCCAATGGCATCGAAAAACACAGAATGGTGGCCAAAGGATATGGGGAAGGCCAGCCAATTGCCACCAATAATACCGAAGCGGGCCGTGCACAGAACAGACGCGTCGAATTTGTATTGATGATTAAATGATGTAAGATTTTTAAATAGAGTTGATTAAAAGTTGCCCCGAATTCATTCCGGATTCGGGGTTTTTTATTGCTATTTTTGTAAATTGATCAATAAAACCTTTGTCCATGCCAAATCTGACCGCCAATCTAGCAGGAATCAAATCTCCCAACCCCTTCTGGCTGGCTTCCGCGCCGCCGACCAATTCAGGTTATCAGATCATGAAAGCCTTTGATGCCGGATGGGGAGGAGCAGTATGGAAGACCCTTGGAATTCCCGTCGTAAATACCTCCAGTCGGTACGGTGCGGTCAACTATAAGGATAAGCGTATGATGGGTTTCAACAATATTGAATTGATCTCTGACCGTCCTTTGAGCGATAACCTCAGGGAGATGGAGGAAGTCAAGAAATATTTTCCCGACCATGCGGTTATTGCCTCTCTAATGGTTCAGTCTAAAAAAGAGTGGCACCAGATTGTGAATGACGTCCAAAACGCCGGTGCGGATGGTATAGAATTGAATTTTGGATGTCCGCATGGAATGTGTGAACGTGGAATGGGTTCAGCGGTAGGCCAGGAGCCGGAAGTGATTAAAACGCTCGTTGGCTGGGTTATGGAAGTAGCCAAAGTACCGGTGATCGTTAAACTCACTCCCAACATCACAGACATCACCCAACCCGCATTGGCCTCACAGATCGGAGGTGCAAATGCCATTTCATTGATCAACACCATTCAAAGCCTGGTCGGTGTCGACCTGGATAATTTTGTCCCCTACCCTGTCGTAGATGGCAAAAGTACCAATGGTGGTTATTGTGGTCCGGCAGTAAAACCCATTGCATTGAACATGGTTAAAAACTGTGCCATTCATCCTGAATTCAAATTGCCTATTTCAGGTATTGGCGGTATAGAAACCTGGCGGGACGCCATGGAACATATCATGCTAGGTGCTTCTAATGTTCAGGTTTGTACTGCAGTTATGCATTATGGTTTTGGCATTATCCGGGAAATGATCAGCGGTTTTGAAGAATACATGATCGAAAAAGGTTTTGAAACCATTGATGATTTGGTCGGAAAAGCCCTGCCAAATGTTAAGGACTGGGAAGATCTGAACATGAAATATGAAGTCAAAGCCAGTATCAACAAAGACAAATGTATTGGCTGCGATCTTTGTTATATCGCCTGTGAAGATGGTGCTCATCAGGCCATCCGGATTCCTGAAAACTCTACCAACAGGATACCGGAGATCATCGATGAAAATTGTGTTGGATGTAATCTTTGTTCCCTTGTTTGTCCCGTAGAAAATTGCATTACGATGGTGAGAACGGACGACGGGTCGGAACATGAAACCTGGAAGGATTATCAGGTCAAGGATAAAGCTCCCAACACTTTTGATGATGAAAGAGCTGGTGGCCGTGGACATTACGTTCCCAAACCAAGTGACGCTTTGAAAAAACAATAAAATGGAAGAAGAAAAAATCCTCGACAGTAACCTAAAGCAAAAACAAACAAAACACTCAAGGCTATCTTTTTTGTTGTTTTTATGGGCCCTCGGTTTTATAGGTGTATCATTCCTTTTGACCCTGATCCCTGAATCCTGGCTCGACCAACTGCAAGATTCCATCAAAGCCCTTTTGTTTGGAATACCTGTGCTTGTTGTTTTAATTACTTCCTTCGGAGGCTTGAGGAATGCCATTCTAAGCATTCGAAAAAAGGAAACCTGGGGATTTTACAAAGTAGTAGGCCTTCTGGGAGCGCTAATCATTATTGCCACCATTATCCTTTTGATAGTCACTAATGTTTTTGATGTTGTAAATGCACTTGCTCCAAATGAATAAGATCTATGGATAAATTTATGCAGGCAGCTATTGACGAGGCCAAAAAAGGTCTGGCAGAAGGCGGCATCCCCATCGGCAGCGTTTTGGTGCATAATGGAAAGGTTATTGGCCGCGGTCACAACAGACGTATCCAACGAGGCAGCTGTATCCTTCATGGCGAAATGGATGCTCTCGAAAATGCCGGTCGGCTACCAGCTTCCGTTTATCGGGAATGTGTAATTTACACTACCCTATCGCCTTGCTCTATGTGTTCCGGAGCCATTCTGCTTTATGGTATTCCCAGGGTGGTTATTGGGGAAAATAAAACCTTTTTGGGCGAGGAAAAACTCTTACAGGAACGTAGGCTTGAAGTAGAAGTTATGAATAATGAGGAGTGCATCGAAATGATGGAGACCTTTATCCGGGAGAAGCCGGAGTTGTGGAATGAGGATATTGGGGTTTGATTTAAATCAGGACAAAAGTAGTTAAAGTAAAACAAGCACCACATTACCATTATCCTCTCACTATCAGCTTTTTATCAAAATGCAATTCAAGTTCACTGGAACTAACCTCCGGGTGTTCCAGCATCCACTTAGCCAATGGACTGATCAATACCTGATCAATGGCTCGCTGCAATGGCCTCGCTCCATATTTTTCATCAAATCCGACGAGGGTAATATGATTAATTAATTCGTCGGTGAAAGTCAGTTTGATTTTTCTTTTGATAAAGCCATCTCTTTCTTTCAGCTCTTCCAGTTCCTTCAAAGTGATCTTCCGTATGGCTTCCCTGGTTAAAGGATTAAATAACACCACGGAATCAATACGGTTAATAAACTCAGGCCGGAAAAACTTATGGATGGCCGACATGTATTTGCTTTCCTCACTGTCGGTTTTTTGAAAAGCCATCATGGTTCTTTCTGAAGCTCCCACATTCGAAGCCATGATGATTATGGTATTCCTGAAGTTCGTAACTCGCCCGTAAGTGTCCACCAATAATCCTTCATCCAACAAAGTCAGCAAGGCATCAAAGACTGCCGGGTGTGCCTTTTCGATCTCATCGAACAAAACCACCGCAAAAGGTTTTTCCCGGACCTCCTTCACCAACTGCCCCACTTCCCTACCAGAACCGACCAACCGGCTCAACTGCCCGGGATGCTGGAATTCACTCATGTCAATCCTGATCAACGGTTGTTTCTTTTGCCCCTGGCCAAAGAAATATCCCGCCAGAACTTTTGCGGAAGCCGTTTTACCAACTCCCGTAGGCCCGGCAAATAATAAAGTTTGAATCGGTTTGCGAGGATCATTCAGCCGGGCTTTAAAAATCTTAACAAGGCTGCTGAGCTTTTCTACCGCATCCTGTTGCCCGATAATCCTGGAACTGAAATATCCTTCCAATGCTTCCGAATCCAGGGTAATGTCATCCTGGAGGAATAAAGCAGGTAATCCGGTTTGGTCAATGAATTGTTGGATGACCTGTTCTTTGCCTACTGATTGTCCATCGTTAGTCTGGACTTCATGCACACATTTACTCAGGAATTTAATTCCCTTACCAGGGAAATGCTCGTAAGGGATATACCGTTTCAAAAGCCGGAAACTCAGATTCAGTGCATCCTGGTTGATATTTATACTAAAACGTTTATTGCAGTGATCGGCAAATTTGGCAAAAATATTATGTACTTCAGTCTCCTCCAATTCATCGATCTGTATGGTCCGGAAGGACTGAACAAAGGCTGGGAGCAACTGACGCATTTTCTCCAACTCCCTGACGGTAACTTCACCTACAACCTGTAATTTCCCCTGTTGCATAAACGGCAGAAAAAATGCAGCCACACTGCTTTCAGGTCCTTCTCCACCACTGGACAACAGTTGCATAATGTTTTCCACCCAAAGGATACCATTATCGGATTCCAGTTCTTCCACAAGCACCTCACAGGTTTCCTGCCATTCTCCAAGGTATTTGGCCGAAGAGGTAATCCGGTCAGGCAGCATATTCCAAAACTTAAAGCCGAGATCCTGTTTGTTCTTTTTGCTTTTTACCATTCGGATTGCCGCCCGTAACACTGCACTCTTGCCTACCCCGTGTTCTCCGACCAACAGGACATTGGCCCTCGAGTTGACCAACTCATTCACCAAATCCCTTACTTCCTCATCCCGTTCCCAGGCTGCATCCGGGAAAGGGCTTTTCCGTTTACGGGTCTGTTGTGGATTAGGGTATTCCTCTGCAAGTTTAGGCAATGCCTTATAAGTCCTTTTATAGTTAAAACCTCCCCAATCCGGTGCCCTGTCCAGGTTAACTTTCAAGGTAACGGTATCCAAATGAGGTTTGGCATAGGAAAGCAATCGGAAGATCTTTTCCGGTTCCAGTTGCCCTAAAAGGTGAGTGGAAAAATGTCTGGCCAAAGTTACCAGCTGATCTTTTTTATAATAAGTAAATCGTCTCCTTAAAAGCGGTAAATAACATTCAAACCCGCCATTGGGAGTTCCGCCAAAAATAATCGGAACAGGAACCTTATAAGACTGAGCCAATGGAAATGTAGTATCATCAGACTGATAAGCAGGCCTTACCGAAACTTCGAGGACTTTCAGCTTGGGGTTATCCATTTCGAAGTAAGGATAATCACCATGCTTTTTATATTCTTTGAACAAATATTTACCCAATTTGACCTTAAGGGTTTCAACATCCTTTTCTACGGCATTCAAACCGGTACCGACAAGGATGCCAAGCACAGCACCTTGTTTGATATCAAAAGTCAATAAAGGATAGTTGATGATTTCCATTTGTTCTCCGATTCCTCTGGATTGTGAAAGTAGCGAAAAAAAAGAAGATGAAAAATAGAATAGACATATTTTGCTACTTTTGCACAAAACCAGGACCTGATTGTTTTCAAAAAATGTATTGCAGGGCTTGTCAACATTTTCATTATGATAGAAATAGGCAAAATAAATTCGCTGAGAATAGTTAAAGAGGTGGACTTCGGATTGTATCTGGACGGTGGTCCTAAAGGAGAAATTCTTCTGCCCAAAAGGTATGTTCCGGAACAATATGAAATTGACGGCAATCTGGACGTCTTCATTTATACTGATTCTGAAGATCGCCTGATAGCCACAACAGAAAAACCCCATGCCATGGTGGGTGATATTGCCTTTTTGGAAGTCGTAGCAGTTAATGAAATTGGTGCCTTTCTCGATTGGGGTCTTGCCAAGGATCTGCTGGTTCCATTTCGTGAACAGCGTTCTAAAATGAAAGTTGGCGAGTCACACATCGTGGCTGTTTATCTGGATGAGGAGAGCGAACGAATAGCTGCTTCGGCAAAATTGGATGAATTCCTGGAATTTACGGCAGACGAATATGAAACGGGCCAGGAAGTATTTTTGCAGATCTGGAGCATGACTCCCATTGGTTTCAAAGTGATCATTAATGATAGCCACCTGGGGATGTTGTACAAAGATGAAGTGTTCCAGCATCTGGAAAGAGGCCAGAGGATGAAGGGGTACATCAAAAAGGTTCGTGATGATAAAAAGATCGATCTCACCCTGCACAAGCCGGGAGTCGGAAAAGTCGATGACCTGGGAGAAAAGATCCTGAAAAAGTTAAAAGATGAAGGCGGCTTTATTCCGGTAACCGACAAAAGCCACCCGGAACTGATCTATAGCATTTTCGGAGAGAGTAAAAAGACCTTTAAAAAAGCTGTTGGAGGACTTTACAAAAAACGGCTGATCACCCTTGAGGAAAAGGGGATTCGGTTGGTAGAATAAAAAAAAGGCCCGGAAAATTTCCGGGCCTTTTTTGTAAATATTTATTATAACAAATTTCTCTAACATTCTAAATTGGACTTCAGACTCTTGACTTTTAAACGAGGCAGAACCGCAGAATATCCAACAGCAGAATGTCCAATGTAGAAGTTTATAATATATTAAAACCTAGGACAATCCACCCGTGCCCTCCTGTCTCTTGGGCGGTGAATATAAATGAAGGATACCTCAAAGGCTCCTCGTGAGTTATTGGCTTCTGATAACACAGATGTCGTTATATCGTAGCTCAGTCCGAAGTTCATTCCCTCAAATTCAAGAATAGCAGAAACGGTCATCGCATCGAGATGTACATCACTATCCAGCTTATTGGCAATATGTCCCCACAGTCCTGCACGAATGGCCACCTCCTGCCACTCGCGGCGGGAATAGCGAAGGTTGGCTCCAACCGTTGTACTCAGGGAAGGCCCCTGACTCATGAAAGCAATGGCAGGCAATAAACTTATATGATCAGCCACAGGAAATTCCCCTCCGGCATGTAATACATATCTGGTTGGCAACCGTTCATCCTGGTTTTCCATAAAGGAAATATTGGGTTCGTTCAAGTGAAACATTGACCCTCCGAAATACAGACTTTGATTGACTCCAAAAACAGCATAGTACAAAATACCCGCACTGAAATCAACATAAAGGTCAGTAGTATTTCTCTCAAAGCCTTCACCGTTGTCCAATCCCTGATCCACACTATAATCATTGAGATCGAATTGCTGGGTGAACCAAAGTTGTTCCCATTCGAACCCACGTTGTCCAAGCCCTAACTTTGCACCGGCTACGAGGAATTGATTACTTCTGTTGTAACGGCTTCCACCCATTTGCTTTTGATAAGAACCGCTCAGGCTGAAATCAGTCCGGTTAAACCCTGAAATACCTGCCTCATCTCTCAAAGCAGAAATCCCGAAACCGGCGTGATCATATCTCCCGACATTGGTACGCATATCAAAACTGGCGGAAATGGTTCTGAATGGATTGGACCCCAAAATACTGGTATACAGCTCCCGGTAATTGGCCGCTCCACGGAACTGCCCTTCAAATACCCCCGTAAGTGCCGGATTTAACTGCATAGGCGCATAGTAGAATTGAGCAAAACGGGCATCCTGAGCCTGGCTTTCCTGCACAGTGGAAACATTCATCCCAAGAATCAATGCCAGGTTCAAAAATATAAGTTTAACTGAAGTAGATATTCTTCTCATAATAGTTAAATAAAATTAAAAGTTATGTCAAAAGTCAAAGGTGTTGCCAGGAAGGAGGTTGAAACAAGAATCAACATCCTTCCTGAAAACCTGTTTTTATCTAATTAATGTCGTTTCTCCCATCAATTCAGCTGTCTCCTTATCATAAGGATATTCGACAACCATACTCCACAGGTAAACTCCGCCTTGCAGTTGTTCTCCTTTAAAGGTACCATCCCAACCTACTCCGGAGTTCACTTCAAAATCATGATTTTCATACAATAATTCCCCCCAACGGTCATATACCCTGAAGACTTTCACAATAGTTCCCGGCAAACCGTGAACCTGCAGTACATCATTGACCCCGTCACTATTCGGACTGAATCCGGTCGGTACCACAGCTGACCTAGGCTTGGCCACATTAATCGTCAGAAGGTCCGTATCCTCACAACCATTTTCATCAACTCCGTATAGTTCGTAGATCAAAGTGTTTTCAGGATAAAAGATCGGCGCAATACATTCTTCACAGGTCATGGTGCTGTCGTAAGGTGGATACCAAACATACATCACCTCTCCTATTCCATTTTCTGAAGTCGCTTCGATTTGGATTTGTTCACCCAACTGGATGGTCACATCCGGACCGGCATCGACCATGAACTCATCAGGTTCTGCAATGGTAGCATCCGTAATGTACATACAACCATTAGCGTCCCGCATGAAAATATTGTAATGTCCGGCAGTCAGACCAATCAGCGTAGAAGACCCTAAATAATCGCTATTGTTAAGGCTGAATTGATAAGGGGGAACTCCTCCCTGCGGTGTTGCGTAGATAGTTCCGTCACGGTCACCAAAACAGGTTACATCCTCAACGGCAATATCAGCATACAACTGATCAGGTTGTTCAATTTCTATAGGAACCTGCAAAACGCAATCACTCTCATCAGTTACCGTCAATTCATAAATTCCTGCAGCCAGATTTTCTATATTAGGTGTATTCTCGGTTGTCGGCCAGGCGTATACATATCCCGGTGTTCCTCCGGATACATAGGTTTCAATGGATCCGTTGGCATCCCCGAAACATTCATTGTCATCAGTATCATAGGTGATTTCAAGTTGCGTAGGGTGATCGATGCTCACTGTTTGACTTGATTGACAACCATTTTCATCTGTCAAGGTAACACTGTAAGTTCCATTGGAAAGGTTTTCGGCTACCAGTGTTTCCTGGCTACCTGCCAATGCATCCCAAAGTATGGTTACATCTCCTTGATTACCCGTTATATTGTAAATGGAAGCAAAGCCATCGCTGGCATTAAAACAGTTTGCATCATCTCCAACAACTTCAAATAATAGCGGATCAGGATCAGGCAGATATCTGGAAACCACCACAAAACAGCCATTGGCATCTGCAATAGTCACCTCATAATCGGCCCCTCCGAGAACATTTTCAGTTACAACACCCGAATCTCCGTTATTCCAGGAAAAATTATAATCGGATTCCTCACCGTCAACACCGGCACCTCCACCAAAATTATTTACACCAAGACTTCCATCCGGAAAACCATTACAGGTTGGTAAACTGATGATGATATCTCCATAAAGCAATTCAAGATCTGCCAGGTCTGTAGACCCCTCAGCAGAACAACCATTCTCATCTGTTACCGTCACGGAAATCATTCCCGGACTCAAATCTACAGCCGTTGCTCCTTGTTGATTATCGCTCCAAATGTAAGTATATCCAGGTCCGGTCCCTCCTCCACCGACAGCGGTAGCTTCATTGTCACTTTCACCGTTACAACCATTGTAGGATTGGTCTACCATGACAGTAACCGCCGTAGCAGGTTGTCCTGTCATCAAGTCCATAGATTCCATACATCCGTTGGCATCTGTTACCTCCACCTGATGCATGCCGGCACCAAGGTTGTCAACGGATTGGGTTATCTCCCCATTGTCCCATACATAATCATAAGGCGCAGTACCACCGGAAGGCGTAACTGTTCCCGTTCCATCCATAAAACCAAAACAACTGGCATCTTCCCCGTCAACCGAAAGCATTAATGCTTCAGGTTCCGTTATGACTACTTCCACTTCCGTCATACAATAAATGTTATCCGTGACAGTGACAGTATATGTCCCTGCCGGAAGGAAGGAAGCGGTTTGCAATACCTGCATATCAGGATCATTCCAGGCATAGTTGTAAGGGGCTATTCCGTTGGAAGGATAAAGGGTGGCAGAACCGGTTTCTGTTCCAAAACAGGCTACATGATTGATCACCACCGAATCGATGAGAATACCGTCATCCGGCCCACATTCACTATAGGTACATGTGGTGGTTCCTGTTGCCACATCACAGGTTATCCCCGTACCCGAGGAATTTACCTGAATTTCCATCGTCACCTCATCTCCAAAATTCAATCCGGAAACGATATATGGATTATCGGTAACACCTGTCTGCCAACCAGATGGCGTTCCGTTGATAATAATATTGACATTATACGAACTGACTCCAGGATTCACCGGCCATGAAAAGGATAACTGGCCGTTGCCAATGGAAGAACAGAAAACATCCGGTGCAGGCACTTCAGTAACTACATCCACCTGAATCGTATCAAGATTAATACACCCATATTGATCTTCCGCTTCTACAATGTAACTCGTGGAAGTAGATGGGAATACTTCCGGATCCGGACAATCTGTACAGGTAATGTTAAAGTTAGGGCTCCAATCGTAAGTAATGGAATTCATGGAATTGAACGTAATGGACCACGAATTCAAAATCCCCATTTCATTAAATCCAAACTGATCCCCTACCAAAAGCGTCCAGGTACCTTCCATGTCTGCCCCGTTAAGGTCACTCCAGCTTCCTTCCGGTTGAAAATCTCCGGTAAAGGGTGCTGAACCCGCATTAATTGGCATCACGGCTGTCGGAGTGAAGCAGGTATTGGTAAAATTATCCCCGCTACCTCCATTTCCGGTAGTTAATTCCAGCATCTCACCCGATGGTGCCTGCAGGAATACCTGCATATCACCGTCATAGTCTGTTTCAAGATCGAAACATACAGATGCTATTTGTTGAGCGGCATTCGCAATCTGAGGCGGAGCCACACTATTTACATTTATGGTTGAATTGTAGGGATCACTTGGCGGGTGATTCGAGAATCCGATTTCATAATAAGGCACAGATTCAAAAGTAACCTCTGTTTCCAGGTTTAAAGCTGTGCTGATATCAAATGCAACCGTATCACCTTCACAGATCACTACATCATTTGGAATACTTACATTGTCATCGCAATTATGACAGTCAGGATGCGTTTCGGGCAGTACCTCTACTGAGAGCGGAACTTCATATGTACAGCCAAAGGAATCCTGGACAAAGAAGGTAAATGCGGCGGTACCTGCATTTTGCGGCGACGTCACAATCGAGTCCAAAGGAGGCATGTGAATCTGCTCAAAAATCAAGGGATTATAGGCCCAGCCAAATGTATCAATTCCGGGAGTATAGGTTTCGATCTCAGGAAACAGGTGTTCGGCAAATTCGACACCCCAGCAGAAAATATATCCGTTATCGGCTCCCCAAAGGTCCTCTACAGAGATCGACCAGTTACCATTTAATGGACATCCCAGCAAATCTTCAAGGTCATCAAAGGCTTCATAATCCTGGGACGGAAGTGTGTTCACTCCTGTAGCATTCGCATATTCAATCCAGGTACCATTCGTGGAGTTGGGGGTCCAGAAATAGTCCCAGCCTTCTCCCGGAGACGGATTGGCACCGGTATCCCCTTCGAAAGGAATACCGCAAAATACCTCACCACCAAAATTACCAGGGTGATCATGCAGTATCACCTCAGTTCCATCCGGACAAGTGATAGATATCTCAAGATCCCGCATCCAGGAGTGCTCCATATTTACAAAAATGCTGATCAGGTCGTTGATATCCGTCAGAATGGCCCCGGGAGAAAATTGTGTATAGTTGATCGTGGAAACATACGCAACTCCCGTTCCATCGGGTAACGGCAAAGAGTCACAAACCACTGGATCTTTCACAAAGGTTCCCTGAACAGGAATGGCAGAAACGTTATGCCCTGCATAATGTACCGTATCTGCGGTTCCGCCTAAATTTATGGTATCCCCCACACATATGGGATCTATGGTCTCTAACTGGAATTCAGGTGTTGTGGAAACCCTGATCCGCTGATTGAGGGAATTCAGACTGCGGCAACCGAATTGGTCAATAATGGTGAGCTGTACCGTAAATCCTTCCTCTGTATTATAAATATGACTGGCAGAAGGTCCTACGGAAGTCGCACCGTCACCGAAATCCCAATGAAATTCAGAAGTGAAATCTGAATGTTCGTAAACAACACCATTCTGTGGATATAGCCCTTGCGCGGTAAAATAAACCCTTTCTCCCTGGCAAACATCCATGTATCCGGTATCTGCAGGCATGATAAGGGGATCTGTACTGGTCAGTTCCGAATAAATATTCTGACATGCAGGAATGCAATTGATATCTGCCCCCCATCCTGCCGCTTCTCCGGCTCCATCAGAAGTGAATACCAGCGTCAAACATCCGCTTGGATTGGCGGCTGTAGCCTGAATGATGTAGGAGTTTCCATTGCCGAAAGCACTGGCACAAGATAATTGCGGGGCCGTATCATCCATCCCATCGTAAAAACATAAATCATCTCCGGCTCCAAATTGCGGGTCCAGGAAAATGAGTTGGATATGAGTCCCGGTACTTCCATCGGAACAGAGGGTCATGGTTATTGTTTCGTTAGCTCCGTAATCACCTGCGGAACCACCCGAATCAAAAAATATGCCTCCACAGGTACTCAAGGTGGTATTCGACATAATCACATCCTGAGCAGAGGACGTGTAATTAATTGTCAGGAGGAACAAAACCAAAACATACGATAAGAGCGGTGTTAAATTGGTAAAAATTCTTTTCATCAATGCGGATGATTTTGGTGTGTAATTATTATAAAAGTTATTTTCTAACAACTTCATAGTATTGCCTCAACAAGGTCAAGTATTTTCATTCAAAAGGTTTCCCTCCGCCATTTACAGGCAGTCAGGGTTCACAAAAAGTGTTTTATTTAAATGAGATTATGCTCACTTCCAAATTGCTGCCTCATAATCCATTAGCCATTGAGAGATTCCACTTCTGTAATACTCAATCCGGAAGGGCGTTTGAAGGTAGTTTTATTCAGAATTAAAATTAATTCCTTTTTAGGAGATGTTCGAGGATGTTTGAACAAATATAAAAACAATGATCAAAGAAAACCAAAATAATTTCTTCATAAAAAACAGCCTTCGGACGAAAATATTTCTTTTAGCCTAAAAAACTCCAAACAAAACTCCCATTTTTGCAGTTTTATCGGATACATTACAAACCAGACATGACAGGAACTGATTTACATACCGCTAAATCGCTTCTAATCTCCGGAGAAGTGGTAGCCATCCCAACGGAAACCGTTTACGGACTGGCTGCCAATGCCTTTGATGAAAAAGCCGTCGCCAGGATCTTTACCATCAAAAACCGGCCGTCATTTGACCCGCTCATCGTTCATGCGGCAGATGTTGGTTCCATTACAAAGTTCGCCGCGGACCTACCGGAGAAAGCCAAAATTCTTGCAGATGCTTTCATGCCCGGACCTTTGACTTTGTTGGTTCCGAAAAAAAACATCATTCCTGACATCGTCACTTCCGGTTTACCCAATGTAGCCATCAGGATTCCAAAGCATCCTTTGACCCATGAATTACTTTCACAACTGCCTTTCCCCTTGGCCGCTCCAAGTGCCAATCCATTTGGCTACATCAGCCCTACTACTGCCCAACATGTTGAGGATCAGCTAGGTCATAAAGTCCAATACATTCTGGATGGAGGCCCTTGTAATGTCGGTGTTGAGAGTACCATCTTTGGTTTTGAAAATGGTATTCCCACCATTTACAGAAAAGGCGGATTGGCCATTGAAGATATTGAAAACCTCATTGGACCAGTCCAGGTAAAAGAGCATTCGACTTCCAATCCACAAAGCCCTGGAATGTTAAAAAGTCATTATGCTCCCGGATGCCCTGTAGTGTTGGGAAATATCGAAGAACTAATTGCCCAACATCAGGGTAAAAAAATTGGCATTATTTCTTTCAAAAAACAATATCCGGAAATAGACAAGGATCTCCACATCACCCTTTCGGAAAAAGGAGATTATACCGAAGCGGCCCGTCATCTTTTCTCCGGAATGCGAAAACTGGATAAGCTCAAACCGGAGATCATTTTAGCAGAATTGTTGCCAGAGGAAGGTTTGGGCAGAGCGATTAATGATCGCTTGCGGAGGGCGGCATCTTAGAGGAGTACCAGTTGGCAGTACCAGTCCTCAGTCCTCAGTCCTCAGTAGACAGTCTGCGGTCATTTGAATTAAGGTTGAGAAAGGTTTCAGAGGATTCAATGTTCGCTGCGTTCACTGTTTGGTGCTCACAAGTTCGCGTCCCGGCACTGCGTGCGCACGAGCCTGTCCTCGGCAAACTTGCCGGGAATCTCTCGTTGGTCGATTTCACATTGTTGTGAATTTCTTGGTAGCAATTTGGTTTTTATAGTTCTCTTTGGACAGCCTATTTATTTCCTGTGAAACTCCTTAGCCTCAGCCTTAGCCTTTGGTAATTTTAAACCTGCTTCATTTACCCTACCTTTTGTAATGCAGAAAAAAATGGAACTTTTTTCCACATAAATCTTTTATTTTATCAAAAAGCAATGTACTTTTGCAACCGCTAAAAAAAGCACACTCATGGAGGAGTGGCAGAGCGGTTGAATGCACCGGTCTTGAAAACCGGCATACGTGTGAGCGTATCGGGGGTTCGAATCCCTCCTCCTCCGCCAAAACAAATTCCAATACAAGCTATCCGTCAGGATAGCTTTTTTTATTGGCGGAAATAGCAATCAAGCCTGCAGTTTGAATTGATTTTTACGTCAATAAAAAATTAGCCGAAGGCGTTGGATTGGGATTTTTTTGTAATACTCCCCCACCCGGGATCACTGTCAAGTAATCCCTCCTCCTCCGCCAAAAAGGCTTGTCGCAAGACAGGCCTTTTTTAATTCTGCACCTGCCTTACTGCGACAGCAGGCAAGGTTGGTTATTGGAAATTCGGTGTTCGATATTCTGACCTACCGCATCTGACTTCATATTTTTTTCCCATTCACACAGAATCCCTATCTTTATTCCGTTCATTAAAAACGCTAACCCTAATTGACATTCAAACAATGACTAAATTCGCGCTTTCAACAATCCTGATCTTTTTTACCTATTTTTCTTTTGCCCAGGAGATCATCGACACCTGCTTTACCAGTGTTGATGTGGGGACAGATTTCATCTCCTCCGCTGACCTGGCCAATAATTCCTCCATCGAAGCAGATGTGCTTGAATGGACCGGGACCGACTGGGTCGGGGGCTGGCCGACTGCTAATCTGACCATCGCTCCTCCGGGGGACGGAGTGGGTTGCCGTGCCATATTTATTGGAAACGGCCAGACCTGGACGAGCGGAGGGGAAGGATTTGGCTTGCGGTTGAGTGAATCCATGATTGCCGGACAAACCTATTCTTTTACTATAACCTATGTAAGTCATGGAGTTGGCAGTGACGGGGCTTTTGCACCTACTTTTTTCACTAATGATTCGCCCACTATTTCCGGAGCAACCGACCTGGGGCTGATGCCTGCAGTTGGATTTGACTGGGAAACACATACTTTCACTTTTACAGCAACAGTGGCTCAGGCAGGACACAATTGGATACTCATCCATTCAGGCTTAAATGGCAGTTCCGGGCTCATTAATTCCTTTTGTGAAAGCTGCCAGGATTGTGATTCTTTTCCCCAGACTTTCAGTTTTGGTCCAGATGTAATCCTATGCCAGGGAAGCACCCTGACCCTGGATGCTACAACTGCCAATTCCAGCTACCTATGGCAGGACGGTTCTTCCGATTCACAATTGACGGTTTCTCAAGCAGGGAGTTACTGGGTAGCAATCACTAACGACTGTGGAGTTCTGACAGATTCCATAAATGTTTCCTTTGGCTCTCAACCACAACCCGTTGACCTTGGATCAGATGTAGACCTTTGTCAAGGTGAAACCCTGCTGCTGGATGCTACTGCGAGTAATGTAAATTACCTTTGGCAGGATGGCTCATCAGGTTCTACTTTCCTGGTAACACAACCGGGTACTTATTCAGTTGAGGTTTCCAATGGTTGTGGATCAGCAACTGATGAGATTACCATTACTTACACCAACCCGCCGGATTTCGACTTTGGTAACGATATCTCCCTTTGTGATGGGGAAACGCTGACGCTGGATGCTGCCTCAGAAAATGCAATCTACTTGTGGCAGGATGGTTCTACCAATTCTCAATTCCTTGTCACACAAGCCGGTAATTATACTGTTCAGGTTGAGAATGATTGCGGAATGCTCACTGAATCCGTGAACGTGAGCTATCTCTCCCCACCTGAACCCATTGACCTGGGAGCGGATGCAGATCTTTGTGACGGTGAAACACTTTTGCTCGATGTAACAGCCAGTAATGTCGACTATTTATGGCAGGATAATTCAACCAACCCTACCTTCACTGTGGATCAACCTGGAATGTATTCCGTTGAAGTCTATAACGATTGCGGTTCGGAAATGGATGATATTTCAGTTTCCTATATCAACCCTCCACAAGTAGACCTGGGGACAGATATAACGGCCTGTGATGGTGACAGTATAACCCTTGATGTTTCCGGAACAGCTGATAATTACCTTTGGCAGGACAATTCGACAACCCCATTCCAGTTGGTTACAACTTCAGGAGATTATTGGGTCGAAGTTTCCAATCAATGTGGTTCTGTGGCAGATACGGTAATTTTTCAGTTTAATGGCTCTCCATCCGTAGCCTTGGGCAACGATACAACCCTTTGTCTGGAAAAGACTTTATTGCTGGATGCCTTTTACCCTGATGCCACTTACCTGTGGCAGGATGGCTCCGTAGCTTCAAATTTTTTGGTCAGTGCTCCCGGAATTTATGAAGTCACCATTACTAATGATTGCGGAGACGACCATTCCAATATTATTGTCGATTACGAAAACTGCGTCCTTTGCGACATCTATATTCCTAATGTCTTTCAGCCCGAATGATGATGGCAGGAATGATATTTTCCTACCGCTTTCCAATTGTGGTTTTGAAAACTATTCGCTAAGTATTTTCAGCCGTTGGGGAGAATTGCTTTTTGAAACGAACGACCCGTCACAAGGCTGGAACGGTAAATTTCAATCCGAGCCACTGCCTGCCGGAGTTTATGTTTATCAGATTGGTTTCCATTTTATTGATCTGCCGCAGAAGGTTAAGTCTGGCAGTATTACTTTGGTTCGGTAGAAGGACAGGAGTCCTTTGCCTTGGTCCGTGTAAAACCTGGAGGTTTTAACGAGCAACTAATAGCGGACTGAAAAGGTTATTTTTACTTAAAAACTACTGGCAAATCTTAAGCTTTCGTTAATCTTTTTTTCTTTATACAATAGATTATAACCCTTAAGGGTTAATGAGGTAGAGTTTGTAATCACAATAATGTTCCAAAAAGGCTGCAACACCCTTTGCTTTTTATGGGCCAAAATAAACTCTGCCAATTATTCTCTCCAGCCTGACGGTGTGATCATTCACACTGGTTATTTATTAATGTTTTTTTACACATTTAACAGGATTCAGATGATGAACAGATTGCTTTTACTCGCCAGTATGCTCATTTTTACCGCTGCTGAACTAACCGGACAGATATGTATGATCTGTGAGCACCCCTACCCTTTTCAGGAAGCCGTTTACCATTTAGATCAAAACCGAAGAAAGGTAGTTGTCCTGCACAATAATACCGGCCAATGGAGTACATTGAAACTACGAACCTCCCTTTCCAATATTACCACAACAGAATCCTATGGCAGTCTTTTGGTTATTGACGAGGCCAATGATGATGTTTACGCCTATAGCCAAAATACCAACAGTTGGTCTAAACTCAATTTGAACTACACCAACGAACCTGTTTATGTCGTCAACTCCAGGGAAAATTTTGCCATATGGGAGAAATCCAAAAATACCGTGCATGCCTTCAGTGCCAAAAAAGGTTCCTGGATCGGGAAAAGGCTGAGTTATCACTCCAACATACCGGAGATAATCGAGTCCGAGGGCAATTTTGCCATTGTGGATGAATCGCGGGATGAAGTTCATGCTTTTAGTAAAATAACCGGAGCCTGGAGCAGTCGGAAATCGAGTTTTTCTTCTTCGCCTACCCAATTATTAAGTTCCTATGGAAATTTCGTTTTTGTCGATCAGTCAAGGGATGAAGTGCATGCCTTTAGCAGTTCCATAGGCAAATGGGCCTCGCAAAGATCTTCCTATACCAGCCAACCCATTGAAGTCATCCACTCTTGCAGGAATTTTGCGTTTGTTGATGATGGAAAGGATGATGTTTATGCTTTCGACAGCGAAAAAGGCAGCTGGATGAGGCAATCGATTTCTTATCAAAATGAAAATATTGACCTTTCGGAAGTTCACGGAAACTTCATAATGGTTGATGATTCAAAGGACGTGGTGTATGTATTCTCCAGAAAAAAAGGCAGCTGGTTACATCAAAAGATTTCCTATAACAGCACACCGATTGAACTCACGCTAAATGACCAGAACTTAACCTTTAACGATAAGAATCACAGGAAGTTATACCTGTTCAATTTTAAAACCGGCAGTTGGAATCAATACAGGAATTAGAGCGTCAGACAAAAGAACAAGGGAATAAAGGAAAAAGGGAACAAGGAATTAATTGTTCCTATACCACGCTGGCGGGGTCAAATTTGACAGAAAAATTTTCCTACATCAAAAAACTCCCAGTCAAATTTGGGGGTGGAACTCCAACTATCCCATCAGCTGCATGATGTGAAGCAATACATTCACCAACATGATAGCTGCAAGTGCCAGCGACAAAATTCTCAACCAGCCACCATTGGATTTGCGAAAAGCATCTGCTCTTTGTTGAGCCTCTTCCGTTTTGGCCTGTATCCTGCCCGTGGCAAACATATACAGGTAGACCGCAAAAGCAAGAATCAGTAATTCAAAAAATAATCCGAGATATTCCATGTTATTCTTTTAGTACCAGTACCTGTCAGCAGTACCAGTTTTTTTTCATATTTCTATTCAAATTTTTACAACCCCACCAAAATCCAGAAACCAGCAACCAGCAACCAGCAACCGCCTCACATTTCCTCAAAAAAGCCGGTCTTCTGATTCTTTTTCACTTCACTGGCATGATAGTAACGTCCATTCATAGCTACATACACTCCTGGCTCCAGGACCTGGGCAAAAGCCAGTGCAGCACCGAGATTAAAAAAACCATCAGATGAGTTTCCAAATGCATAAGGGATCATAGCTCCTGTAAGGATAATGGTCTTTCCTTCCAGCGTTTTGGACTCTAAATACCTCGCCGTTTCGGCCATGGTATCTGTGCCGTGAGTAATGATGATATCCTGAGCGAGTGTTCTTTTACAATTGTGATAGATGATCTCCCGGTCATCATCGGTCATTTCCAGACTGTCGATCATCATCAGGGTTTTAACGTCTATGTCAACAGTGCATCTCCCTCTAACAAACATTTTAGGAAGGTGGGTATCCTTGAAAAACAATTCTCCGGTGATGTAATTATATTCTTTGTCAAAGGTGCCCCCGGTGATAAAAACCTGGATCATGGTGTTAACTGTTTTTTGTAAGATTAATATCAGGACGAAATGGTAATGCAAATGTAATCAAATCTGTCTGTTTACTTACTCATTTCAAGTTACAGGTTGCAGGTTTCGGGTTGCGGGTAAAAAAAATCACCAAATTACCATCATTTAATTTCCGGGGTACTTATTGAAATATTGAAAAATAAACTACAATGATCCAACTCGCAACCTGCCTGCAATCGTCAGGAGGCAGGCTCGTAACCATTGTTACTTAGAATAATTCTAAATAAATTGGAAATTAGTTTTTTGCACAGTACCTTCGTAATCGAAAATCATGCGACTATGGAGCAGGTAAGTGTAATTATTGCTGATAATCAATATTTAACCAGGCTTGGGTTAACCTGTTTAATGAATGACCTGGAAGATTTCAGGATTATTGGAGAAGCTGATGAAGAGGATGATTTATTACAACTTGTCGAAGAAAAAAAGCCTGATCTGGTCATCATTGATTATTTCCAACCGGATCACTTCTCCGTGGCCAGTATCCGAAAGTTGCAGGCCATTTCCGACCGAATCAGAATTCTTGTCATCAGCGCGGATAATAACAGGCACCGCATTTACAATGTGATTGAAAAGGGTGTATCGGGATTTCTCACCAAAACCTGCGACAAGAAAGAAATTGTCGATGCCTTAATTGCCATTGCTCATTCCAACCAACGTTCGTTTTGCAACAAAATTCTGGAACTGATTTTGGAGCGTTCCTTTGCCAAGCCCGGTGATGAATGTGCCCCTACCCCACTAAGCCCCCGCGAAATCGAGATCGTTAAACTCATATCGAAGGGCTTGATTGCTAAAGAAATTGCCCGTATATTGAACCTAAGTACCCATACGGTTTACACACACAGGAAGAATATTATGAAAAAATTAAATCTCAGTTCTTCCTCAGAATTAGTGCTTTATGCCGTAAATAGTGGTATATTGCAATAAATTTGGAGACAATCTTTTACAGAAAAGTACGTTTCCTTGTAAGCAGGCGGTTTGAAAAACCAAGGATTCATACCACGCCGCCGGTACCAACAGACTTTGCAAACAGATAGTTTTTTAAATTAACAAAGTCATTTAACTCCCTCCCGGGAAGGAGATTTTTGTTGAGTAAAATTATGATAATCAACAAATTAAAAATTTTCGGGAAAGACTACTAGCTCTGGTTAAGTGAATGTTTTGTTTTATTTTCAAAATTAAGTTAACATGAAAGCAAAGTTTGTTTCCTTCTTTGTCCTTTTTGCCATTTTCACTTATTCTACAGAACTGAATGCTGAGAATCTGTACATTCTCTACGATGAGAAATGTATGGACAAACTCGAATATAATCAGCCGGATAATGCAAATTATATGGTCTATCGCGTAAATGCCGGCGGTGGAGAATCGATTATTCTGGAGATCGGCGTGGAAAGTAAAAACGGGCAGGAAGAATTGCCAAGGCCATTTATCGGATGTTATAATGGCTCTTTCGACATGCTATTGGTCAACCGTATCAATGCACGTCCACACGAAGTTTATATGGTGGTGCCCAAGGGACGAAAATACTTCGTCACTCCCGTTAAATCTGCTACCTATTACAAAAATGATGGAGATGTCATTACTTATGTTTCTCCTATTTACAGCTTCAAATTTGACCTGAAGGACGGAGTTATCAATGAAAATATTTCCTACAAAAATCTTAAGGCTAAGGTCTTTTTCGATGGCAGGCTGGAAAATGACTGCAGCGGTGTTTACCTCTTCCGGCAAACTACCCGTAGTGCTACTGGCGCTTATGCATCCCTGAAGTTTGTTCCCGAGGTGGGTGTCATTCAAGAAACGATCAACGTTTCTCCGGGCAACCCAGGGCAAGAAGTCATGAGACTTTCCAGGATCAATGAAAAAAGGTTCGACAAATACCTGGAAGATCTTTGCAGAAAGGCTTCTGACCAGCCACTTACATTTGATGCATCCTACAAACCTGATGCGTATAATGTAACTCCGGTACAACCGACGGCCAATCCGCCACAGATGACCAAAAAGGCTGTTCCTGATGAGTTTTCAACCAAAGGACAGGGCGATGATGTAGCCAGATTCCATGTTGTAAAACGTGGAGAAACGCTGTACGGGATTGCTAAAAAATATGATATCACCGTTAGTGAGATCAAATCCTGGAACAATAAAAAAGGTAATCTGATTCGCGCAGGAGACAAATTCCTCGTTACGGCACCTCAGGAAGAAGAACCTGAAGTAATGGAAGATGAACTCACTGCCAAATCAGGAGGACTTGTCTGGGAAAAAGGAAAAACGACTTCCTCTACTGCCGCCTGGGATCGCAACGCTTCCGGACAACATGTAGTACAAAAAGGAGAAACCATCGCTGCCATTGCCATGAAATACGGCTACACAGAAGCCCGTTTCAGACAAATGAATAACCTGGGAAAGAATGATTATGCCAAAATTGGCCAGGTTCTCGTTACGAATGATTGTAACTGCCCTACCACGAACACTACCTTGACGGCAAAAACTGTTGAAGGTTATCCCATTGTTTCTTCCGGAAATACCTTGCCTTATGTGGATGATCCGGCAGAACCCACCAGAACGTTGGAACCTGCACCATATGATACCAGAGTTGCTACACCAACCGGTTATGATGCAAGACCTTATGATCCTTTTACCGCTACAGAAGCATCCAGGAATAACCCGACAACGATGAATAATCAGGTGCAGCATTACGACACGCCTATTAATACGGGCAACTATTACAGAACACAGACTTCCACCTACGGACAACCCCGTACAGTTACGGAACCGGTTAGTTATCCTTCAGCCAATGCAGCAGATGATTTTACACCGGATGAATTCACAACCAAAGGCGGAGTTCAGGGCCTGGAAAACAGAATGCCCGCATCTTACAATACCCCTTCCAACTCCAAGAGAATGATGCATACGGTAAGAGAGGGTGAGACCCTGTTCGGCATTGCCCGGACATATGGAGTAACAGTGGAACATCTGAGAAATATTAATAACCTGGAACTTAACGAGATCATCATTCCATATCAGAAGATCTATATCAATTAATCAGGTTGCTGGTTGCTAGTTACTGGTTGCTTGTTATAGGTTTACTTGTTAATTTTTACAAAATAGGTTGACCTGAAAAATAAAAAAGAATTATCTAATTTACTGATAATAATTGACGGGCCGGAGAACTTTTTCCGGCCTGTTTTATTTTATATTAGTGTCTGAAAAGATGATAGTAATATTCCAAACGAATTAACACAACCAGCATCAAATGAACACGCGTTCTGCTTTAGCCAGGGAGTCCACTCTTCAACAAATCCAGGAAACAATTTTCGATTTGGCCATCATCGGAGGCGGAATTACCGGAGCAGGCATTGCCCTTGATGCAGCTTCCAGAGGTTTATCCGTAATACTGATTGAAAAATCGGATTTTGCCAATGGAACAAGCAGCAAATCCACCAAACTCATCCACGGTGGTTTGCGGTATCTAAAAAATTTTGAAATTGGCCTGGTTCGGGAAGTGGGACGTGAACGAGCGACAGTTCATAAAGTTGCTCCCCACCTGGTCGTACCAAGGAAAATGCTGCTCCCCTTCTACGCAAACGGAACTTTTGGTCCATTAGGAACTTCTATTGGATTGTGGGTGTACGACAAACTGGCCAATGTCAAAGGGGAAGATCAACGCAAAATGCTTTCGAGGCAAGAAACTGTTTCCAAAGAACCCCTGCTCAAGACTGAAGGTCTAAAAGGAGCTGGCTACTACGCTGAATATAGAGCTGATGATGCCAGGTTGACCATTGAAAATATCAAAACGGCCATTGACCATGGAGCTGTTTGCCTGAACTACCTGAAAGCAGAGAAGTTTCTTTACAACGGTTCAGGCAATATTTCCGGAATCCTCTGCAGTGATCAATTATCCGATAATAACCCGGAAATTAAAGCCAATTATGTGGTAAACGCTACAGGCCCCTGGACGGATATCCTGCGAAAAAAAGACGATGGCAGTGCTCTTGAGAAGTTGTTTCTTTCCAAAGGTGTTCATATCGTTTTCCCCAGGGAACGATTTGCATTGAATCAAGCCATTTATTTTGATGTTGATGACGGCAGAATGATCTTCGCTATCCCTCATCACCGTTCAACCTATGTCGGTACCACGGATACTAAATATACCGGGGATATTGACGACATGAGGGTTTCCAAAGAAGAAGCAACTTATCTGCTTCAGGCTACAAACAAAATGTTCCCATCACTTGAACTGACTCTGGCCGATATTGAGTCGAGTTGGGCAGGATTGCGGCCATTGATCTTCAAAGGCGGAAAGTCTGCGGGTGAATTGTCTCGAAAAGATGAAATTTTCATTTCCGAAAATGATCTGATCACCATTACCGGTGGTAAACTGACCGGCTACCGGAAAATGGCGGAAGATGTTGTCGATCTGGTAACCAGGAAGTTAAATAAACATTACGGTAAAGAATTTAAAGAAGTTAATACGGACAAGATCCCATTAACTGGCGGTCCATTTAAGGATCAAAAAGATCTTTCTGAATATAAATCCTCACTTTCCAACAAATTGGAAGCGATGGGTTTTGAAAAAATTATTGCAGCATTTTTATTGGAAACCTACGGTCGCCAATGTGACCAAATCCTGGAAAAAGCCAATTCATTTGACAATGAAAATCCTTTGGACAAACTGATTCGTGCCGAGGTTTGGTTTGCCATTCATTTCGAACTGGCTCATACGCCGTTGGATTTCTTTTCTCATCGAACAGGAAGGTTGATTTATGACCATCCCGGGATATCTAAGATCAAATCCCTGGTAATATCCGAATTCGCTTCCTGGTTCAATTGGGATGACCAGACTAAAACGAAAGCTGAAAACGATTTGGAACACGCGATGAAAGTCTTAGTGGATTTTAAATAACCGGTGTGAGCAAGTGAAGGCATAGGTCGTGCAGAAGGGACTTAAAGCTTGTCCAAATTTTTCGATACCTGAAAATCAATGTTTTATCCAGGATTTGTTTTTTAGCCGCAGCAATGGAAAACTGGAAGGGGTGGAAAATTGGAAGAAAGAAGTTCTTGACCACCTTTCCATTCATCCATATTTTCCAATAATTTAGAATTTCGTTGCGAAAGAATTAAAAACCTCCAAAAAAAATTAAAAATATACTCTTAAACTTTCGTGGAGGCCTACATTTCAACAAAAAAAAATACACTTCCCAAAACTTATTGATGGCTCCAGTTATCCGGATCACTGCTGTCATTAGGTGACAACCCGAGGATGTCTCCGTCCGTAGTTACTCCCAGTCCCAGGACGGTCCGATTGGCGTAATTAAAATAGGCAGTTACCTGATTGATTTCCAGTAATTCGCCATCTGACCAGCCGGAAGCCTTCAACTTAGCAGCATCCTGTTCAGCCATGTTTCGAGGGGATTCTGTCAATTTACGTGCATAATCCAATGCCAATTGCTGCCTCTGGTCAAAGAGGTTACTGTAATCATTCTGTTCCAACCCTGCCCGGATTGAGGTACTTCTTGCCTCATCATCCAATAACCGTTTTAAGCCTGAAAAATGATGTTCCACACAATAATCGCAATGGTTGAGCATACTTACATATACTCCAATGGTCTCCAAAAACCATTTGGGAATGGAATTACTGGAATGGTGCAGCACATTTTTATACAGGACCATATGTCCTTCCAGGGAATGCGGCCTCAAACTGTGGGCGGTTAAAATATTGTCAACATTTTCATCGGGACCTTTCACCCTGTTGTACAATTTTTTGAGCTTCCCTTCTGCTTTTTCATAAGGGATGATTTTTATCCAGGACATAATTTTTTGTTTAAAGTTTCAGGTGTTCTAGATTTTATGTTTAACCGCGTTTTTTGCAAATGGCACATCCCGTACCGAAGGTCGCAAGGTATCCGCAAAGTACACAAGGTAATTATCAAGTACATTTTGCATTCCTTTTTTCCTCTTTTCACATTGCTTCCTTATTCCCCTATTCCTTTGTTCCCTTATTTATCCTTCCATCCTCTTACAAGCATAATCACCCGATTGTAATTCTTGATACCTTCATCAATCCCCTGAGCTTTCAGGTAGGAATCATAAGCATAATATCTCAACTTGGGCATAATATCGGGGTATTTTAAAAGCGTTTCATTAATGGCATCCAAATCAGCAATTATCCCGGCTGGCAGGGTTTCCCGGAATGCAAAATACCTTTCTCTATCGTAAGCGATATTGTTGGATGCTACCGTTCTCCAATAGGCCAGCCTGCCCATGTAGGCAACTGCCGGATCCGATGAACGTGAACAAGCCCAGAACGCCAGAAAATTACAGGTGCCCTCATCTCCAAAGCCATAACCGTGCCCCATTTCATGCGTCATGACATAGGGCCATTGCAAAGGGTGCAAACCCGCGTCAATTTGGCCCTGGCCGGTCCAGGGGAAATACAAACCAGAGGAGCTGAATCTGAGAAAAATTCCTTTTGGATAAATAAAATGTCCCCGCACGGTTCCAGCAATCGGAAATCCATGCCTTTGAAGCACTCCTGAAAGGTTGGTTCGAAGATGACTTTCCAGGTTTTCAGGTAAATATTCAGCAGTAAGTGCACTGTCCGTCACCCCGGCAATCATTCTTCTCAACCGAATGATATTTTCTGTTTCTTCCTGAAGCTCGTTCCAAAGTTGCTCCTTATTCAATGGTTCGGTATCAATACCCAGACTTTTCTCAATGGATACCCGCCCATAATTGTAGCCCCACATTAATAAAAAGAAAAATACCGCACCCATGGTAAAAGCCAGAATGGATGACAAAGCAGAAATAATTTTTGTTTTCCGGGGAGCCACCCATCGCCAGGAATCTCTGATCTTTTTTATTATCCATAATAATAATACCGGGATAAACAGGTATAACAAAGGAAAAGGTAACCAGCCAAACAGACCATCAATAATCCACCGGACCACTTTAAAGAACCCCTGACTATAATAATTTTCTATCAACTCAGGACTTAAAACAACTTTAAGGAAAATGGCCAGTCCCCCCAACAATATCCAAATGAGTTTTTTTCTTGTCATATGTCTAAGATAGGACATTTTATTCGCTAATATCCCTATATTTGTAAACCAAATTCACAATTGATGCGTTTAAAGCATCAAGTACGTCGGACTGCAGTGACTTTTTTTATTTCCGTCGTATAAATGAATAGACATACTCAATATATTACTGACGAATTTTTTGTTTAAAACAGTGTTGTGTATGTTTGCGTTTTAATAATTTTCAATCAAAAAAATAGTATATAATGGCTTTTGAATTCACTGATGGAAACTTTCAGGAAACAGCAATAGATAAAGGCGGAGTGGTGCTTATCGATTTTTGGGCAGCATGGTGTGGCCCGTGCCGCATGATCGCTCCTATCGTTGAAGAATTGGCGTCCGAATATGATGGCAAAGCCCTCATCGGAAAGGTGGACGTTGATCAAAACCCAGAAGTAGCCATGAAATATGGCATCAGAAGTATTCCTACGCTGCTTGTCCTGAAAAACGGAGAAGTTGTCGATAAACATATCGGTACTGCCTCAAAGCAGGTACTTGTAGATAAACTGGAAGCCCAGTTTTAATTAATTTTTGGCTTACCGTTAAAAGCCCTTATCTTGGTTGCCGGGATAAGGGCTTTGACATTTTGGGGAATATAAAACGACCAATAATTTCAGAGCTTTTGCGTTTTGCTTTCAAACCCTGTGAGACCTAAGTTCATAATGCAATTTACATGAGTTTACTCGATAATATTAAAGTAAGAAGCTTTAGCAATCTCGAACTGCTTGCCCGTCAGGTAGTTGAAGGGTTCATCATTGGATTACACAAAAGTCCGTTTCATGGTTTTTCTGTAGAATTCGCCGAACACCGGCTGTATAACCAGGGAGAATCTACCAAGAATATCGACTGGAAGGTTTTCGCCAGAACGGATAAATTATTCAGTAAACGTTTTGAGGAAGAAACAAACCTTCGTTGTCAGATAGTCCTGGACGTATCTTCTTCAATGTATTTCCCTGACCCTGAAGAAAGCCCTGAAAGTGGTAACAACAAGATTAGTTTTTCCGCACTCGCTGCGGCATCATTAATGAATTTACTGAAAAAGCAAAGAGATGCGTTTGGACTGAGTTTTTTCGATGATGAAGTACATTTGCACACCAGATGCAAAGTCAATACCAAACATTACCGTTTATTGTTGAGCTATCTCGAAAAACAATTAGATCAAACCGGCCTCAACAAAGGAACCTCTGCTGCCAAAGCACTACACCAGATTGCCGACAGCATTCATAAACGTTCCCTGATCATCATTTTCAGTGATATGTTTGAACAAAGTGATGAGACCGGCAAATTATTTGCTGCCCTTCAGCACCTCAAACACGCTAAGCATGAAGTGGTATTATTCCATGTGGTTGACAAAGCCAAGGAATTGGATTTTGAGTTTGAAAATCGCCCATATGAATTCATTGATATGGAAACCGGGGAAAGGGTAAAACTCCAGCCCAACCAGGTTAAAGAAAAATACCTGACAGAAATCCAGAAATTCAAGGAGGAACTTAAATTGAAGTGCCTTCAATACCAGATCGACTTTGTGGAAGCAGACATCAACCAGGGCTACGGCCCTATCCTGCAGGCTTATCTGGTCAAGAGAAGCCGGATGTCTATATAAGTGCAGAATGCATGGTGATGAGTGAATAGTGTTGAATTAAAAAATTAAGCAATGATAAACATTAAAGACTTACCAACTGATCCTCCTGAACATCTGGACAGGGATGAAATTGAAAAAGAAACCAAAAAACTGACCAAGCGACTGGCAGAATTACAATATCTTTTGCGTGCTGAAGGAAAGCATTCAGTATTAGTCGTTCTACAGGGAATGGATGGATCCGGAAAGGATGGTGCTGCGACAAAAGTTTTTAAATATTGTCAGCCATCCGCTATTCAGTCTTATTCGTTCAAAAAGCCTTCCGATGAGGAATTTGCGCACGATTTTCTCTGGAGAGTTCACAAACAGGCTCCTGAGAAAGGAGTCATAAAAATTTTCAACCGTTCCCATTACGAAGATATTCTGATCCAGCGGGTTCATAAATGGATATCAGAGGAAAGGGTTGAAAAACGGATGAAAGCTATCAATGCTTTTGAAGAATTGCTCGAATTCGATAATAATACCCTCGTGCTCAAGTTTTTCCTTAATATTTCCTACGAACAACAGGAACTCGAATTACAGGAACGCATCGATGAACCGGAAAAACACTGGAAACACAACGATGGCGACTGGAAGGAAAGAGAGCACTGGGATGAGTATATGAAATGTTACGAATACATTTTGAATGAGAGTGCTATTCCGTGGACTGTGGTGCCGGTTGATTCAAGATGGTACCGGAATTATATTATTGCCAAAAAAATGGTAGAGGAGCTTGAAGCATTGAATATGCAGTATCCTCCATTGGAAAGGGACTAAGTTCAAACTATGCTCAAAAAAGTAAGAATTGATAAATGGCTATGGAGTGTGCGCATCTTCAAATCCCGCACCATGGCCTCAGATGCCTGTAAATCAGGCAAAATAAAGATCGATGGCAAAAGTGTGAAACCTTCGTTTATGGTGGAACGGGAGGCAGAAGTTTTTGTTCATAAAGGGGGATTCAATTTACACTTTAAGGTTGTTGACCTGATTCAAAAGCGGGTTTCTGCGGCCCTGGCTCAGGAATGTTATGAGAACCTCACTTCCGAAGAGGAAATGAATAAATACAAAGACTGGTTTGTCGGAAAAGGCGCCAGTGAACAAAGAGAAAGGGGAAGCGGCCGCCCTACCAAAAAGGAGCGGAGAGAGATTGATGAGTTCAAAGATGACTTCTTCTTCGACTTTTAAGTTTTTCTTTTTACCACTTGATAAATTTTCCTAAATTAAAGAAAATGCATCCTTTTGGAACATTTTTGTCACTAATGGCGTTTATAAAAAAGGATGTTAGTTAAAAGAAATACCCATACAATTATTCATTTAATTCCATTTCATTTGGTCTTCACCCCTTTTGTTTTTCGGTGATTGAAAAACAGTTGTGACATCCGTTAATCACATTTACTACTCTATTTATAAAAGCTTCACTGCCTTCAGGGAAGCTAATTCATTTTTAACCAAAACCTAATATATATGAAGAATCCTCAATTGATTAAAAGAGCCGTTGAATGGGCAAAACAAAAAGGTTTCAAAAAATTAAAAGCCAATTGCGACGATTTTGAGACGCCCGTTCAATACGTGAGTACTGACAAGGAAGATACCTTTACACCTGACATTACCGGTGTGCAGCGCGTTGGAAAAAGTTATATAGAAGTTGCTCTGAAGCAAGACAACGTTAAACGCATCGTCACCAAGTGGAAATTACTGAGTACTCTAGCCAATATAAAAGGAGGCAAATTCATCCTTTTAGCACCTAGAGGGCACAAATCATTTGCGGAAAACATTGTCAGGCAACATCAGCTCAGCGCCCAAATTGTATATTTTAAAAGTGAATAAAATTTATTAATCAGCAAGCATTTTTTTTAGCATCATGAGAGCCTTAAAAATTACAAATACGATTACTTCGAGGGATGAGAAATCTCTTGAAAAATATTTCAACGAAATATCCAGGTATGATGTTTTGGCACCTGAGGAGGAGCTGGAGGCTTTCAGGTTATTAAAAGCTGGTGACGAAGAAGCACTTATAAAAATCGTTCGCCATAATCTGCGCTTTGTAGTTTCAGTCGCCAAACAATATCAGCATATGGGACTACACCTGGGAGATTTGATCAATGAGGGTAACCTCGGACTGATAAAGGCTGCCCAGCGGTTTGATGAAACCAAAGGCTTCAAATTTATTTCCTATGCTGTTTGGTGGATAAGACAATCTATTTTGCAGGCCATCAATGAAAAGGGCCGGAAGATCAGATTGCCGCTTAATTTCACGAGTACTTCTAATAAGGTTCGACAAAAAACCATGGAAATCCTCCAACACCAGGAACGTGAACCTACCCTTGATGAACTCGCCATAGAAACAGGTTTACCTGAGAAAACGATCCAAAAGTGCATTGAATCCTACAAAAAATGCAGTTCACTGGATGCACCTCTCAACGATGAAGATGACACCTCCAAGGCAAGCTTTATTTCAGATACCAGCATCCCTCAGCCTGACCACGAAATGGCTGAAAAAGAGTCCACTGCGATTAAAGTTCGTGAATTACTCAATATCCTTCCTCCCAGACAAGCGAAGGTAATATCAATGTATTTCGGTATTGGGCATAAAAACCCCATGAGTCTTACCTCAATTGCTGAGACCGTAGGCGTAAGCCGCGAAAGAGCCCGGCAAATTCGGGATAAAGGTCTGGTCAAACTCAGGTCTTATACAAAAAGAAAGCCCGCTATGGTTTTCTAAGGGGAATTAGGAAAAGTGGAAGGTTGGAAAAGTGGGAGAATGAGAGAATGAAAATTGAAGCAAAATTATTTCTAGGTGAAATACACTCTAGTTAAGTTCCCAAAGATATGCAAAGAAAATATCTTCCACCATTCCAATTTTCCACCATTCCTGAAATTCTGATGACTCAACTATCTTTACAGAAATTCAATCATTTGAAACTAAAAAAATTAATAAAAACCTAATTCCAACATGAATGAACAACCTAAATTAAAAATAAACATAAACCAATCCTGTGCCATCCTTATTGATGGCAACAACATAGAAATGAGCCTTCAAAATCTTGTTGGCAAACCCAATGCCTTACTTGATTTTGATAGCATTATCCCCAAATTGCTGGATAACCGAGGCCTTAACAGATTGATCTATTTCCGTGAAGGAAAAAGCATTTCCGATAAACTGGCAGACCGTCTGCTCAACCAATATCACGGGTCAGTAGTACCCTGCCACAAATCTGCCGATATTCCGCTGACCATCAAAGCTACCCAGATCGCCCAGAAAGTAGATACTATCATCATCCTTTCCGGAGATTCCGATTATGTAGAGCTCGTCAGACACCTCAAAGGAGAAGGTGTCCGCGTCGAAATCGCAGCGGTCAAGCAAAATACCGCGCATATTTTGATTGAAGAAGCGGATCTGTTTACCCCTATTACCGAGGAGGATTGTTATATTCTGAAATCGTTTCGTGCGAAGAAAGGGAAGAAGGGGTAATACGGGAATATCAACAATAATCTTCCTCTTTTATTTGCGATTGAAATTTCTCCAATCCTTTTCCTCTTTTTGCTTCAAAAAATTATATTTGACCTTCATCTAAATCCAACTTCATGAAGCGGTCTCCTTTTTTGGTCAAAAAGAACATATATCAATGGGAAGGAGCTCTTTTCAATCTGATCTGTGCATTATATTTCTTTTTCCTCGCGCCTATAGTATTGGAAGCTTCTGCCAATAGTTTTTTTAAAGAAGGTCCGGCTTTTATACCATGGTTGGGTGTTGTCCTGATTATCATTTCCCTACTGGAGATTTATGCCTTTCCCAAAAAGATGAAGTATGTGCACAAAGCCGTACAGGATGAAGGAAAGCAAATAAACAGCGGATTTACCTTATGGATGTTTCATGCCGTGATTTCTATAATCATACTCTTCATGGCCACCGAAGCTTTTGGCTATGAAATCGTTGGTGAAGATGGTGAAAATGCCATGCCCTGGGGGTTATCAATACTGATACCGGCGGTAGTCATAAAAGAATTATACCTCTTGTTTACCATTATTGGAGTGGATCCGGAAGAGAATCTCGAAGCTTACGATCGTCCGAATAAAAAAGAGTGGAAACTGGATCTGATTCTGGTCATTTATGCCTGTCTTGCCTATACAGTTACCTGGCAAACCATCTCCCATAATATGGATATGGAGAAGCACAACCTGCCCATGTACATCCTTAATCTAATCTTATCCACCCTCATTTTCCTGATTTTTTACCTGCCTATTAGAATTCCTTACTTTTTAGAAGAAATGACGCAAATGGATACCCAAAAAGAATGGATCAGATTCATAGTTCCATTGTTAATTACAGTTATTGCGGTAGTTGCAGGATTGTAAAAATTGTACACGAATAATATGGTGGCGGATGCCCGAAAATCTTGCTGTTTGACGGAGGAGTTTAGATTTTCTAGAGTTTTTGTTTTACTTTTGGGGCAATGCCAAAAGTAAATGCCCAGCCGGCACGAGGCGATGCTAAACTTAAGCACAAATAATTGTATTTCAGCAACTTAATTCAAGTCAACCCCAAAAAACATACGTGTAAATAGCCCTCTAGACTTTGTCAAAAGAAGAACAAATTTTCATAAAATGATACGAACAATATTTTTCCTTATCCCAATAGTTTTCTTTTTCTCATGCGAACAACCCGAGCCTGTTATGAAGGTTGAAAAAATGGAATTAACGCTGGAACTCGCCAACGACCTGGCGGAATTACCCCTTAAATGTATGGATCAGGAATATCCGAATAAACTCGGACAAGTCCTCGCTTCCAAAGATAACCTTAGGGAGCCCGGTGATTTGCATCCTGCTTTTTATGGTTGTTTCGATTGGCACTCGGCAGTTCACGGACATTGGTCATTGGTGAAATTGCTCAAAACATTTCCTGACCTGGAAAAGGCAGATACGATTCGAACTAAATTGGCGGAAAATCTGACGGCTGAAAAGATTTTGTTGGAAGTGGAATATTTCCAGATGCCGCAGGAGAAAAGTTATGAACGCACCTATGGTTGGGCATGGCTCTTGAAACTTGCTGAGGAGCTTCACACCTGGGACGACCCGCAGGCACAAGAATGGTCTGCAAACCTTCAACCACTTACTGATCTGATTGTTGAACGTTATCTGGAATTCCTCCCCAAACTGCTCTACCCTATTCGCGTAGGTGAACACCCGAATACAGGTTTCGGTCTTACTTTCGCCTACGATTTTGCACAGGCCACCGGACATGACAGCCTGAAACTTTTGATCGAGGAAAGAGCAAAATTCTATTTCCAAAATGACACAGAATGCCCATTAAGCTGGGAGCCCTCAGGCTTTGACTTTCTCTCTCCCTGCCTGGAAGAAGCGGATATCATGCGAAGAGTTTTGTCTCCGGAAGCGTTTAAAACCTGGTTTGACGCTTTCCTTCCTCAGCTCACAAAAAGCGATATCATTTATGAACCCGGAAAAGTATCAGATCGCTCTGATGGAAAGCTTGTTCACCTGGATGGGGTAAATTTCAGTCGTGCATGGTGTCTTTATGGTATTGCAGAGGCTATTCCTGAGTATTCACACTTGACTGCAATAGCCAATGAACATATGGAGTTTACTATCAACAATTTAAAGAACGATGGTTATGAAGGCGGGCATTGGTTGGGGTCATTTGCGATTTATGCGTTTACTGTTGAATAGCCCGTTTAACCCAAAAGAGTAAGACCTCCGAGGTTTTCGAAACCTCGGAGGTCTTACTATTTAGAAAACCAGCAACAAGTAACTTGTAACCAGCAACCAGACAGATTTACTTAAAACTATCCGCCACCACTAACTCCTTACTTCCCGGTGTATAGGCATAAAATCCTTCTCCTGTCTTACGGCCCATTTTCCCTGCAGTCACCATATTCACCAATAACGGACAAGGAGCATATTTCGGATTACCAAAGCCATCATATAATACTTCCAGGATGGACAAACAAACATCCAGTCCAATGAAGTCGGCTAATTGGAGAGGTCCCATTGGATGAGCCATTCCGAGTTTCATCACTGTGTCGATTTCTTCAACACCGGCCACGCCTTCAAATAAAGTGTAAATGGCCTCATTGATCATCGGCATCAAAATCCTGTTGGCAACAAAGCCCGGGTAATCATTTACTTCAACAGGCACCTTCCCAAGATTGCGGGATAATTCCATAATAGTTGAAGTCACTTCGTCGGAAGTGCTGTACCCGCGGATCACTTCGATGAGTTTCATGATAGGTACCGGATTCATGAAATGCATGCCAATCACATTTTCAGGGCGCTTGGTTGCAGCTGCGATCTTGGTGATGGAGATGGAGGATGTATTGGTAGCCAGGATGGCCCCTTCAGGCGCATGCTCATCCATCATGCCAAATATCTTTAATTTAAGGTCTACATTTTCGGTGGCCGCCTCAACAACAAGATCAGCGTTTTTGATACCATCAGCCATATCTGTAAATGTGGTGATATTGGCCAGGGTTGCATCCTTATCTGCTTCGGAGATCTTTTCTTTAGTCACCATTCGTCCGAGGTTTTTGGAGATGGTTGCGATGGCTTTTTCAAGAGCGTCAGGAGCAATATCGATCAGGTTTACGGTATATCCTTTCATGGCAAATACATGTGCAATACCATTGCCCATGGTGCCAGCTCCAATGACTGAAATATTTTTCATAATCTATGATTTTATATGGTTAGGTTCAGTAAAAAACAGCGGTTTTTAAGTCATCAAAAACAACGACTGATATTTTGTGCAAAAGTACGATTTTAAAGGCTGATTTTTTAATGATAGACTGCTTTTCAAAAGAACTAATTTGCCAATTTCTCAAAATGCAATACTATTAGAAAGAAATTTTTAACTGAGTAAAATAATTTTCAGAATAATCATTTTATTGAATAAGTTTACAATCTCAATAAATACCTATGAATTTTCGCCAATTATTATTCCTGCCCTTTTGTCTTTTGCTAACCCTGCAGGCTTTTTCCCAACAACCAGATACAACTGCATACAAAGGAGTTGCAGCAGTAGTGTTTTTGGACTCATTTGTGGTGACGGCAAAACGGCAGGGATTTAACCCGGAAGAATTCATACAATATGTATTGGAGGATGAGAGTTTTTACCTGGCATTTCAAAACCTGAGAAGAGTTAGTTATGAAGCAGAAAATGAAATCACGCTATTCAACAGGAAGGGAGGAATAAAGGCTGATTATTCAAGCAAAACAAAGCAGGTCTCCGACGGTAGATGCAGGTCCATGGAATTTTTGGAACAAAATGATTCCGGAAAATTTTTCAAAAGAAAAAACAGGGAGTATAAATATTACACAGCCAAACTATTTGATCGTATTTTTTACACACATGGTACTGTTTGTGCGTCAAAACAATCAAAACCTTCCCACATATCTGAAATAACTCCACCTGAAGGTAAACTTGAAAAACACATTTTCGAACTTAAAAAACTGATCTTTCAACCCGGAATGAAGGCAGATGTACCGGTAATTGGTGGGAAAACAGCGATTTTTTCCGAAAAAATGCAGCGATATTATAATTACTCTTTGCTTTCCAAAAACTATAAAGGGATTGATTGCTATGCCTTTATCGCCTCCCAAAAACATGAATTCGAAGAAGACGATACGGTCATCAAATACATGGAAACCTTTTTCGAAAAGTCCAACTTCCAGGTTGTCGCAAGAAACTATTGGTTGAAATACAATGGTGCCCTCTTCAGTTTTGACGTTAAAATGAAAGTCAGGCTGACCAAACGGGGAGACATGTACCTGCCACAACACATTGAATATGAAGGATTCTGGGACATTCCCATGAAAGCTGCCGAACGAGCCAAATTCAAAACAAAATTTTCGGATTTCAAAATCCCCTGATTAATTATTTCTCTTCTATTCCGGATTTGGAATTTTTCCAGTTGCGATTTCCCTCAACAAAGATTATCTTAGTCGCTCAATAGAACCAAATTCAATATGTCCAAGAATATAAGCTCCCTTTCCGGGCGACAAGGCCTGGAGAACAATCTTTTTGAGCGCATCAGCGAACGCCCTGACAAAGAAACACTTGCAGCGCTCGCTGAAGAATTCCTCGTCGGAAAAGCCAATACTTTTGGCGCGGTTACTTTTTACGATTTTCTCAAACCTGAAAACCAGGGGAAAGAAGTTTATGTCTGTAACGGAACTGCCTGTTTGTGTGCAGGTACCCAGGATGCATTGCAGAAAAACCTTGAAAAACATGTGCCAGCCGAAAAAATTGGTCACATGACCTGCCTCGGCCGTTGTCATGAAAATTCTGCTTTTCAATACCATGGAAAAAATTATTCCAACCTCAGCGAAGAAGAATTATCGACCCTGTTCGAACAAAAATCACTTCCCGGAACAGATAACTATATCATTCAGCATCGCGGTACTCCGGTTTTAACAGGAGAATATGATAAGCATGAACTTTTTGATCTTGTTAGAAACTTCATAAATCAGAATTCTGCAGAAGTACTGGATGAGATCATTTCATCAGGCGTAAGAGGACGTGGAGGTGCAGGATTCCCAATGGGTATTAAACTTGAAGGATGCCGGAAAGCGGAAGGGAAACAGAAATTTATTGTCTGTAATGCAGACGAAGGAGATCCCGGGGCTTATTCTGATCGATACCTCTTGGAAAAACAACCGTTGTTGGTGCTCATCGGCATGATGGCAGCAGGTTACGTTTGCGGTGCAGAATGGGGTGTTTTGTATATCCGAGGAGAATATCCCGAATCGGTTTCAGCTTGTGAAGGTGCCATAAAGGAATTGAGAGATGCCGGGTTATTAGGCAAAGACATAAACGGCAGTGGATTTAACTATGAGTTTAAGGTCGTCAAGGCCCAGGGTGCATACATTTGCGGAGAAGAAACTGCTTTACTATCCTCCCTGGAAGGTCAGCGACCGGAAGTTCGTGTTCGTCCCCCCTACCCTGTACAGGAAGGCCTATTTCGCATGCCAACGGTAGTCAATAATGTGGAAACATTGGCAGCCGTACCATATATCCTTCTGAATGGCGGAGCAGCGTACAAAAACATCGGAACGGAAAGATCCAGTGGCACCAAACTGCTTTCCCTCGACAGCTTTTTCAATCGTCCGGGAATTTATGAAGTCGACATGGGTACATCCTTAAATACAGTTGTTACAGAACTTGGCGGTGGTTTCAAATCCAAGGTAAAAGCATTACACATCGGTGGTCCACTTGGAGGACTTGTACCCCTTTCCAAAATAAATGATCTTTCGGTTGATTTTGAATCCTTCAGTCAAAATGGATTCCTCCTGGGACATGCCTCTGTTATTTGTGTTCCATTTGATTTTCCAATGGTGAAATACATCGAGCATTTATTCGAATTCACGGCTGATGAAAGCTGTGGCAAATGTTTCCCCTGCCGCCTGGGGTCCGTCCGCGGCCAGGAGATGTTCGAAAAGGCTCAGGAAGGTAGTTATAAAATAGACCGACAGTTGCTGGATGATCTTCTGGAAACACTCGAACAGGGATCGCTTTGCGCATTGGGAGGAGGAGTTCCGTTGCCGATCAAGAATGCGTTGGAGTATTTTGAGGTGGAGTTGAAAGGAGTATTTTGAATGAGGATAGAACACGGATAGGAACGGGCTGAACTGATTAGGACGGATTTTTGTGGAGAATGGAACGCGGACTTGAACGGGTTGAACTGATTAGGACGGATTTTTTATTATAAACCAAAACACATACCAAATGAAACTATTACATCAAGAGATCACTGAATCTATTATTAAAGCATTTTATAAGGTTTACAATACTTTAGGTTATGGATTTCTTGAAAAAGTGTATGAAAATGCCTTGTTGATTGAATTGAGAAATGCTGGGTTGAATTGTAAAAGTCAGGTGCCAATAAAAGTGGCATATGAGGGAGAAGTTGTTGGGAATTATTTCGCTGATATTTTAGTAGAGGACAAGGTTACTTTGGAATTAAAAGCTGCAAGTACAATATGCGAAGAACATGAAGCTCAATTGATAAATTATTTAAAAGCTACAGATATTGAAATAGGGCTTTTACTAAATTTTGGAAAAGACCCTGAGTTTGTACGCAAAATTTTTGAAAACGAATATAAATAGATTGAACACAGATTTGTACGGGTTTAACAGATGGAAACGGAAACGGATAAAATCAGTTCTAATCCGTTGAATCTGTTCATATCAGCGTTCTATCATCTTCAATAATCAGAACCATGAAAAAAGCCTACATAAATAATAAAGCCTACGAAATAAACAACGGAGAAACCATTCTGAGTTTCCTAAAAAGATACATGGGTGATAAACCTGTGCCTACCTTGTGCGATGCGCCCAATCTGGAGCCGTTTGGTTCTTGCAGGGTGTGTAGTGTAGAAGTAGCACTCGAAGCAGGAGGAAAGACAAAAACAGTTGCCTCTTGTCATACACCGGTTCAGGAGAATTTCCATATTTATACAGATACGGAATCTGTCAAACGCTTACGCAAGAATATCATTGAGTTAGTACTCACAGACCACCCGCTGGATTGTCTGACCTGTGAAGTGAATGGAAATTGTGAATTACAGGATGTGGCGGCAAGTGTGGGCATCAGATCTGTTCGTTATCCGGAAGGGAAAACACATCTGGACCGCGAGAAAGACCTTAGTCATGCTTATATGACTTCCGATTTATCCAAATGTATCAATTGCTACCGATGTGTAAGAGCCTGTGACGAAGTGCAGGGACAATTTGTCCTGAGCATGGCCGGACGAGGTTTTGAAAGCCGGATCATCAAGGGAATGGACACCTCTTTTGCAGAATCAGATTGTGTAAGTTGCGGCGCCTGCTCCCAGGCATGCCCAACCTCTGCTATTTCAGATATTTTTGAATCAAAATCCATTGTTTCCAGTACCAAAACAAGAACGGTCTGTACTTACTGTGGTGTAGGTTGTAACCTGGAAGTAGCCGCGACAAATGGCAACATCCAGAGTATTCGTGCACCCTACGATGCAGAAGTGAATAATGGCCACACCTGCCTTAAGGGAAGATATGCCTTCTCTTTCTACGACCATCCGGATCGCTTACGTGATCCAATGATCAAGCGAAACGGAACCTTTGAAAAAGTAACCTGGGACGAAGCTTATGACTTTATTGTAGATAAATTTAATCAAATCAAAGCTACAGAAGGTCCTGATGCTATTGCAGGTATTTCTTCTTCAAGATGTACCAACGAAGAAAATTATCTGATGCAAAAATTCATCCGGGCGGTTGTAGGAACCAATAATATTGATGGTTGTGCTCGCGTATGCCACTCTCCTACTGCTTTGGGTATGCAACGAGCGTTCGGTACAGGTGCAGCTACAAATTCTGTAGAAGATCTGCATTATACGAATTGTATGATGGTCATTGGTGCCAATCCTACTTCAGCTCACCCTGTAACTGGTGCCCGAATAAAGCAGCAAGCGATGAAAGGCAAGACCTTGATCGTGATTGATCCTCGTAAAACGGAGTTGGCTAAATATGCGGATCACCACCTCGCACTTCGCCCGGGCACCAATGTTGCAGTGCTCAATATGATGATGCATTACATTCTGAAAGAGAATCTGCACGACCACGAATTTTTAAATGCAAGAACAGAAGGGTTTGATGGTTTCAAAGAAGAAATCCTGAATCTCGATATGGATAAAATGGAAGCGGTATCAGGAGTAGGTCGCGAACAGGTCCGTGCAGCAGCCATTGCTTATGCGTCTGCAGGAAATGCGATGTCCTTCCACGGATTGGGAGTGACCGAACACAGTCAGGGTACTTATACCGTTCAACAGATCGCCGACCTGGCCATGATTACCGGAAACATTGGTCGTCGCGGAGTAGGCGTTAATCCTTTAAGAGGCCAAAACAACGTTCAGGGATCTGCTGACATGGGCGTTCAGCCTCACCAGGGAGCTGGATATCTCGATGTAACCAATCCGGACGTCATTAATGCCTACAAGGATTTTTATGGTGTTGATGTGCCTTCTGAGGTAGGATATAAAATTCCGGAAATGTTTGACGCCGCCCTGGCCGGACAATTGAAGGCCATCTGGATCATTGGGGAAGATGTTGTCCAAACAGATCCGAATACTCAAAAAGTTATCAAAGCTTTGAAGAATACCGATCTCGTCATCGTTCAGGAGCTTTTCATGACAGAAACTGCCAAATACGCTGATGTCATTCTTCCTGGTGCTTCCTTCCTCGAAAAGAGCGGAACCTTTACCAATGGAGAGCGAAGAGTTCAGCGGGTCAATGCCGTCGTTAAACCTGTCGGCAATGCCAAGGTAGATGGCCAGATCATCATTGATGTAATGAATCGCATGGGCTATAAGCAAGCGGACTACACGCCAGATGGAATGCTGGAGGAAATTTCTCAGATCGTTCCATTCTTCAAAGGCATTTCCTGGTCGAGATTGGGTAAAAACGGACTTCAATGGCCAGTGGCTGAAGATGGAACGGATACCAAAATACTTCATGCGGAAACCTTCAAGCGAGGTTTGGGCCGAATTGATTTCTTCCCATTTGAAGAATCCAATGAGCTATTGGAACATCAGGAAGAATATCCGTTTATTTTGACCACCAACCGGAACCTGGAGCATTATAACTGTGGAGCTATGACCCGCAGAACCAATAATGTAGAAATCAGTACCGAAGATTTACTTTGGATCAATCCGGTTGACGCTGAGGCAAAGAACATTAAGGATGGAGAGATGATTTGTGTAAAATCGCCAAGAGGAAAAGTAGACATCAAGGCTTTTGTAACAGAAGGCGTTAAACCGGGAGTTTTAAGTACCACTTTCCACTTCCCGGAAATCATGGTGAATAACCTCACCTCAGATGTACATGATTCCCAAGCCATGTGTCCTGAATATAAGGTGGTTGCCGTAGATATCCGGAAGGCCAAAAACACTGCTTTCAGGAAAGCAGGCGAGTTGGTGGATTAAGCAGAATCATCAAATCAAGTTTAATGGAAAAGCTGCAATGCCAGTCACACCTTTTTAATCTGGATGAAGAGGTACATTACTTAAATACTGCCTACATGTCTCCGATATTGAAAAGTGCAGAGGCCGTAGGACAAGAAATGGTATCTTTAAAATCAAGACCTTACCAGATCAGCCCTGCCGACTTCTTTACAACAGTAGACAAAACCAAAGCAGCTTTTTCCAAAATCATCAATGCTGACGATCCGGACCGGGTGGCAATCATTCCTTCTGTTTCTTATGGCATTGCCAATGTCACCAATAATATCGACTTGCGTCCCGGGGAGGAAATTGTAATGCCTTTTGAACAATTTCCAAGTAATTATTACTCCTGGAAAAGACTGGCTGACACCAATGGAGGAGTTATAAAAACAATCAAACCTCCTTCAGCAAAAAAGAAAACTTCCCTTTGGAACGAAGCCATCCTAGAAGCCATTACCAGCCAAACCAGAGTGGTCGCTATCAGTAATACCCATTGGGCGGACGGGACAATTTTTGATGTGGAAAAAATTAGCGAAAGATGCCGGGAAGTTGGACGCTTACCTGATCATCGATGGTACCCAGTCCATTGGAGCTTTACCTTTCGATCAAAAAAAGATCCAGGCAGATGCCATTATTTGTGCAGGCTATAAATGGTTGTTGGGACCGTACAGCATTGGGGTAGCCTATTACGGACCAAGATTTGACAACGGCATTCCCATTGAAGAAAACTGGATCAACCGATACGAAAGCGAAAACTTTCAAAACCTGGTAAATTACCAGGACAACTACAAGCCCAAAGCAGCAAGATATTCGGTTGGTGAACAAAGTAATTTTATTCTAATTCCCATGCAGCTAAGGGCTTTGGAACAAATTCTGGAATGGGGAGTCTATAATATTCAAAATTACTGTAAGGAGTTAACGGAAAAACCTTTAGGTGAAATTCAATCGCTTGGTGTGGACCTAGAAGATGCTGAATACAGAGCCCACCACCTGTTTGGATTGTATTTAGATGACCATTTTGATTTACCAAAGCTTAAGGAAATATTAGCCGAAAACAAAGTTTTTGTCTCTTTCCGGGGTAATGCCATCCGTGTAGCCCCTCATGTTTACAATCACCAAAAAGATTTAGAAGTATTAGTCAACTGTTTTAAAAAATTGAGGTAATTTTGGAACTTAATTCAAAGAGAAACTTAAGTAATAAAATAATCTAAGCAAATGGCAATTGCTGAAACCAACTTCAATTTTCCGGGACAAACAAATTTTTATCGTGGTAAGGTAAGAGACGTTTACACGGTCAACGATAAACTCATCATGGTTGCATCTGACAGGATATCAGCCTTCGACCATGTGTTGCCAAAACCTATTCCGTTTAAAGGTCAGGTACTCAACCAGTTGGCAACCCATTTCCTTAATGCTACCAGCGACATTTGCCCTAACTGGCTGATGGCTACTCCTGATCCAAACGTGGCTATTGGAGTTGCCTGTAAACCATTTAGAATCGAAATGGTCATCAGAGCTTATTTGGTTGGACATGCCTGGAGGGAATACAAAGCCGGCAGGAGAACCATTTGTGGTGTTCCAATGCCTGAAGGGATGAAAGAAAATGACCCCTTCCCAACTCCAATCATCACCCCCGCCACCAAAGCTGAAGAAGGGCACGATGAAGATATTTCCAAAGAAGACATCATTGCTCAAAATATCGTAAGTGCCGAGGATTATGCCATCCTTGAAAAGTATACCTACGCACTCTTTGAACGCGGCACTCAAATGGCTGCTGAACAAGGACTGATCCTCGTAGATACCAAATATGAATTTGGGAAAAAAGATGGTGAGATTTATCTTATTGATGAAATTCACACCCCTGACAGTTCCCGCTATTTCTACAAGGAAGGTTATGAAGAAAGACAGCAAGCCGGCGAGCGTCAAAAACAGTTATCCAAAGAGTTTGTTAGAGAATGGCTTATGGCTCATGGTTTTCAGGGACTCGAAGGTCAAATGATGCCTATTATGCCCGATTCATTTGTCAATGAGATCACCGACAGGTACGTGGAATTATTTGAAAAAGTAACCGGAAAAACTTTCGACAAGGAAGAATCAGAGGATGAGCAGGAACGAATAGCCCAAAATGTAAATGCCTGGCTCGAACAAAGACTTTAGATCAATGTTATGAGCATTCCAGTGAAATGGTAGTGCATTTATCCCCTACTCTTCCATTCCACCTCATCAACACCGAGGTTTTGTCCAATCTTGCGTGATAATACAAAAAGATAATCTGAAAGTCTGTTGAGGTATTTGATCACCAGAGGATCAACTTCTTCTTCAAGTGCGAGTCCAACTACACGCCTTTCTGCCCGCCGACAAACACATCTGGCCACATGGCAGTGAGAAACAACAGGGTGACCTCCCGGCAGGATAAAATTCTTGAGGGGTTGCAATGTCTCTTCCATTTCATCGATTGCACTTTCAAGCAGATCGATCTCTTCTTCCTTTACTACAAGATAATCAGGCTTTTTACCTGGAGCACTGGCAAGAATACCGCCAAGCACGAATAAAGTATCCTGGATTCGTTGGAGCAGATCGCGTAGTTGTTGATCAACGAGGTTGTCCCGAACTATGCCAATGTGAGCGTTTAACTCATCTATCGTCCCGTAGGACTCTATTCGTAAATGGTGCTTGGAAAGTCTTTGACCTCCAAAAAGGGAAGTTTGCCCCAGGTCTCCTTTTTTCGTATATATTTTCAAAACAGAATGGTTTATGTTTGTAAACCGCTATAAAATAAAAAAGTTGCGGACTACAGCGCAAGTTAAGAGCTTGTTTAATTTTAACTCCCAAAAAGTCACATATTTTTTGAAAACTTCAAATTTATCCGATAGTCTGGATATCTGGAAGAATGGATAATTGGAAGGGAAGTCTCCATGACCAGAAATCCATCTTCCACTTCATCCATTTTTCCATATGATTTAAAATAATAAAATGGATTTCCGGTAGGAATTGGAAACAATTTAGAGACATTCTCTAAGCATAACACCTGCAAAGCGAATCCGTAACTCTTTAATTTTAGAAGATGGTGTGTTTATCCTTCCGCCGATGCTTTTTCCTGAATAGTATCTGATTCGATCAAACCATCCCGCAACCAAATCACACGCTTGGCCTTTTCGGCAATATCAGGTTCGTGAGTAACCAGAATAACCGTATTACCCGCGGCATGTATCTTGTCAAAGATCTCCATAATTTCAATGGAAGTCTTGGTATCGAGGTTACCGGTCGGCTCATCAGCCAGAATGATAGACGGGTCGTTAACCAAAGCTCTTGCAATAGCCACACGCTGACGCTGACCTCCGGAAAGCTCATTGGGTTTGTGTTCCACTCTATCCCCAAGGCCAACAGAATCAAGTACCTGTTGGGCTTTTTCCAAACGTATTTTCCGTGGAACTCCCGCATAAACCAATGGCAGTGCAACATTTTCCAATGCCGTCAATCTTGGAAGCAGGTTAAAGGTCTGAAATACAAACCCGATCTCCTTATTCCTGACGTGAGCCAGTTCATCATCTGACATGGTACTGACTTCCGTATCATTGAGCCAATATTTACCACTTGTAGGGGTATCAAGGCAACCAATCAGGTTCATCAAGGTAGATTTACCTGACCCGGAAGGTCCCATAAGCGCCAGATACTCATTTTTATAAACATCCATGGAAATGTCCTGAAGGGCATTAACCTGGGTTGTTCCCATGATGTAAATTTTTCTCAAATGTTCAACAGAAATAATTGGCTTCATCTTTAAAATTGTTTGACATTGTTTAAGCGCTCGCTTTGCTCGCCGTTAGATTTTACTCCATTTAGACTGTGGACTATCTACTTAATCACCTTCGGTACCTTGAAATAAGTCCCATCCTGATCCGGTGCATTTTTCAATGCTTCTTCCCTGCTGATCCTGGTTTCAATTTCGTCCTCCCTCCAGACATTTCCCCGCTCCTGATTCACATAAACCAGTGGCTCCACGCCTTCTGTATCCAGATCATTGAGCTTTTCGACCATTTTCAAAATCTCGTTCAGATCCTCCCGGATTTTTTTCTTTTCAGCTTTTCCCAATTGCAGTCTGGCCAGCTTTTCGAGTTTTGAAATTAACTTATTATCTATTACCATATCAAATTATTAGAAGTTCGCACCTTTTTATTCGCTTAATGGCATCATTTTCACAAAACTATCAAAAATTGAAATTTTATCGCTTAAACTGTGCCGGGAATTAAAAATTCCCCACATTAATTTTATTTTCGCATGTAACTTAAAACAGATTTTTAGACTTTTGGACTATTGGACTTTTTGAGATTAAAAATCCTGTACCATTCCGGTCAAAAAATCTACGTATCTAATAGTCTAAAGGTCCAAATATCCAAAGGTCTTTTTAAATTGAAAACTTGTCGATCCAAACAACTATGAGTGAAGAAAAGAAAATGATCAAGCATGTTGCCATTGCCGGGAATATCGGTGCTGGAAAAACTACCCTTTGTACCCAGCTGGGAAAACAATTCGGCTGGGATGTTCATTACGAATCTACGGATAACAACCCATACCTCAGTGATTTTTACAACGACATGCAACGCTGGTCTTTTAACCTCCAGATCTTCTTCCTCAATAACAGATATCAACAAGTCTTAAAAATTCTACAGGGAGACAAAACGGTTATCCAGGACAGGACCATTTATGAAGATGCCTATATCTTCGCTCCTAACCTTCACGATATGGGGCTCATGTCCACCAGGGATTTTCAAAACTACTTCAGTTTATTCAAAACTATGTCCTCTCAGATCCAGCCGCCCGACCTGCTGATCTATCTCAAAGCAGGCATTCCAACGTTGGTGGATCATATCCAATCCCGTGGAAGGGATTATGAAGGCAGTATGAGTCTTGAATACCTCAAGCGGCTTAATGAAAGGTATGATAACTGGATCGAATCCTATGATGAAGGTAAATTACTCATCATCCATGCGGATGACATTGATTTCAAGAACAACCCTGAGGATGTCAGTAAGGTGGTTGATCTTGTGAATGCTGAGTTGTATGGGTTGTTTTAGGGTTGGAGGTTGCTTGTGAAATTTTTACATTTTACATGCTAAATTCTGGTACTGTAAACTACCAAATGGTACTGGTACTTTATTCGACAAGGTCCCGGCACTGCGTGCACGCGGATCTGTGGATGTCGCCTTTCCCTTCTCTATAGCTAGCTCATAGGCAAAACCTTGAATTACTCCTCCTTACTGGTACTCCTCCTTAGCTACGGGACTTCCTGTTCCAGTTCATCCAACTCCCCTAGTTGTTTGAGCAGCTCAAAGGTTTTCTTGGCTTCTTCTTCATCAACAACACTTATTGCTGCTCCTACGTGTACCAGTACATAATCACCAACTTTGGCTTCGGGAACCATCGTAAGGTTTACTTCCTTTTTAATACCCTCAAAGGATACTTTTCCTATGCGGAAAATTTCATCCAGCTGGGAAGAGATCTCTACTAATTTTCCAGGAATTGCTAAACACATATGGAATAGTAATTTTTGGTTGAAGATTGAAGATAATACAGCAGCAACAACCTTCAACCATAAATAATTAATAGTTATTTCATTCTACTTTTCAACCAATCGTACCACTTGTCCATTCCTTCACCGGTGGTAGCCGAAACTTCAAAGAATTCAAGATTCGGGTTGACCCTGCGGGCGTAATCCTTTGCTTTTTCCACATCAAACTGAAGGTATGGCAGCAAATCCACCTTATTGATAAGGCATATCTGGGAACTGTCAAACATATCTGGATATTTGATAGGCTTATCCTCCCCTTCCGTAACACTGATAATAACTACACGAGTTTCTTCTCCAAGATCAAACATAGAAGGACACACCAGATTCCCGACATTTTCGATCATCAAAATGGAATTGCTCTTAGGATCAAGCTTTTTGACCGCCTTGTTGACCATATCACTATCCAGATGGCACCCTTTACCCGTATTGATCTGAACGACCGGAACATTAAGGTCATCGATACGCTGGGCATCATTAAAGGTCTGCTGATCTCCCTCAATGATATAAAAATCGATTTCTGACTTAAGATCTGTCAAGGTTTTCTCCAGTACGGTAGTTTTTCCAGAGCCAGGAGAGCTCACCAGATTTAGAGCAAAGATATTTCTGGCTTCAAAAAATCCTCTGTTGCGTTCGGCGACCAATTGGTTATTTTGAAGAATATCTTTTTCGAGTTCGATAACCGTTTTATGAGTATGAGTGTGATCATGTCCGTGAGAATGATGGTGATGATGATGCTCATGCCCATGTTCATGTCCGTGGTGATGGTGATGATGTTCGTGCATTTCTAGTTTTTCACCGGGTTTCAATATGCTTACTTCATGTTCAGCATCCCCGCATCCGCAAGTTGTACACATAATTTATAGTTATATTTCGGCCGAGGTTTTTAATAAAGTAAAAACTTTTGGCCGGGATGTAAATTATCCAATTAATTGTTGATCTACTCTTTTGCATCTCATTTAATCAAAGACAGAAAACCAATTCCCGGTTTCATTAAGCTTCACATAAAAACGAGTTTATCTCTTTTTTTAGTGAAGCGGAATCAGGTTTTCCGTCTTCAATTTTTGGTCTCTATACCACTTCCAGGGCTTTGACTCTCATTTCTCTGCCTTTTAGAATATGCTTGAAATAACTGCCGCATTTGGGGCAGGCATCGTAATGGTTTTCCAATGCGAATTCCTGATTACAGTCGACACAAACTGCTGTCGCAGGAATGATGTCAATTTTCCGTTCTGCATTTTCCAAAACCGAATCCTTAACAGCCATGGGCCAGACAAATTCCAATGAACTTATTTCTACCCCTGAGAGCGCGCCTATCTCCAGTTCAATCAACGAAACGGATTCAGCGTTTGCTTTTTGAATTTCGGTTTCAGCAATTTTAACTATGCCCATTGCTATGGAAAGTTCATGCATTACCTGGATGTTGCTTTTTTGTAGAGAAAATAAGCTCCAATTGCCACAAATGCAACAACTGGAATGACATGCATCGGGGAGGCTAAGTAATGACTCAGAGAGTTTCCTCCGAACACACCATGGCCGTCATGTGCCTGTGCCAAAAACGGCAAACACAGCATCAATGAGGCAAATGAAATTTTCATTTTATTCAACATAATTACTATAAATTTTATTGATAAAAATACAAAATAAACTCCACAAACAAAAATGCTGATTTTTTTTGTAAAATGAAAGAATCTTCATATATTTAGCAAATAAAATTTTAGAACACCGAACCATGGCAAAATTTTTTATTTAGATTAATTAAAAATAACATAAAATTTTGCCTAATGTTTCCTACAAAGAAAAGAGATACTTATTATGAAAGTATCTTAAAAAGCGGCTATTCGCGTCGTGACTTCATGAAATTCGCCACTTTTATGGCGGCTTACATGGGGCTGGAGACGACAGCGATAGGCCAAATCGCCGAAAAGCTGCAAAACACTCCAAGGGTTCCCGTTATTTGGGAGCATTTCCAGGAGTGTACCTGCTGCAGCGAATCCTTTATCCGTTCTGACCACCCTATCGTGGCAGACATCATTCTCGATCAAATTTCACTGGATTACACCATGACACTCATGGCAGCCTCCGGCCACCAGGCTGAAGCGGCAAAGCATGATACCATGGAGAAATACAAGGGAAAATACATCCTTTGTGTGGAAGGTTCCGTACCTCTGGGTGACGATGGTAACTATTGTACCATTGCAGGGCGTACCGCCATCGAAATCCTGAAGGAATCTGCAGAAGGTGCTGCCGCCATTATTGCATGGGGTAGCTGCGCCAGTAACGGTTGTGTTCAGGCTGCTGCACCAAATCCAACCAATGCAGTACCTATTCACAAGATCATCAAAAACAAACCAATCATTCGCGTCCCGGGTTGTCCTCCTATTGGTGAGGTAATGGCAGGGGTTATCGTACACTATGTAACCTTTGGCCGACTACCGGAAACAGACAGATTGGGACGTCCAAAAGCATTCTATGCCAAACGGGTGCATGACAGTTGTTACAGAAGACCTTATTATGATGCCGGCCTTTTTGCAGAAACCTTCGATGATGAAAATGCCAAGGAAGGTTACTGTCTCTATAAGGTAGGCTGCCGCGGGCCTATGACCTACAATTCATGTGGAACCATTAAATGGAACAACGGAGTTAGTTATCCAATCCAATCCGGACACGGATGTATTGGATGTAGTGAAGATAATTTCTGGGACAATGGGCCTTTCTATGAAAGAATGACCAATACACCCGGATTCGGCATTGAGTCCAATGCTGATAAAGTTGGTAAGGTTGCTGCTGTTGCCGTTGGTGCCGGTCTTGTTGCACATGGAGTTGTTGCCAATGTCAGAAAGCGCCGGTTCCTCAAGACCAGAATCACGAGAGGTAAAGAAAATCTGGAACATCTGGACATTGAAAACAAAAAAACTGAGGAATAACCCTTCCTTTTATCTCTTTTCAATTTTTTAAACCATTGCTTTCTCAAAAAGGCTTTAAAAGAAAGCAACCAATAAAATTCAAAAAAAATGGCTGAAAGAATAGTAGTCGATCCAATAACCCGTATTGAAGGGCATTTGCGCATCGAGGCGGAGGTAAAAGACGGGGTAATCACTGACGCATGGAGTTCGAGTACCATGGTCAGAGGTATAGAAAATATCGTCCGGGGCCGCGACCCCAGGGATGTGTGGGCTTTTGTACAAAGAACCTGTGGTGTTTGTACAACCGTGCATGCACTGGCTTCGGTAAGAGCCGTTGAGGACGCTCTGGACATTGTCGTACCTCCGAATGCGGAACTGGTACGTAATATTATGGTGGCTGCATTATATATGCATGACCATGTCGTTCACTTTTATCACTTACATGCTCTGGACTGGGTGGATGTGGTCAATGCCTTACAGGCTGACCCCAAAGCTACCTCTGAGCTTGCTCAAAGTATTTCGAACTGGCCTAAGAGTTCACCGGGGTACTTCTCTGACATCAAGAAGCGACTGACCAAATTCGTCGAAAGTGGTCAGTTGGGAATTTTTGCTAACGGCTACTGGGGACACCCCCAGATGAAATTGCCGCCGGAAGCAAACCTTATGGCAGTAGCCCACTACCTGGAAGCACTCGAATGGCAAAAAGAAATCGTCAAGGTTCACACCATTTTTGGCGGTAAAAATCCACACCCTAACTATCTCGTGGGAGGTATGGCCTGTGCGATCAACACAGAAAGTCCTGGTGGAATCAATGCGGAAAGGCTGGCCTATGTGGGCAGATTGATGGAAGAAGGTAAACGCTTCGTAGAGCAGGTTTATATCCCTGACCTCTTAGCTATTGCTTCTTTCTACAAAGACTGGGGAGCTATTGGAAAAGGATTCGGTAATTACATGTCCTATGGCGAATATCCAACCAATGGATACCGCGATGTTTCAGGATTCAAGTTCCCTCAGGGGATTATCCTGGACAGAGATCTTTCCAAGGTACATGAAATCAACCACCGTGATAATGAAGAGATCAGAGAGTTTATCAATAACTCCTGGTATGATTATTCTAACGGAAATGATGAATCACTCCACCCATGGGAAGGAGAGACCAACATCAATTATACTGGTCCTAAGCCTCCTTATGATCATCTGGATATTGATCAGAAGTACAGTTTCATCAAAACTCCTAGATGGAAAGGAATGCCTATGGAAGTAGGGCCATTATCACGTATTTTGGTTGGTTACGCCACAGGTAATAAAGAAATCAAAGAAGAAGTTGGAGCAGTATTGAACTACCTCAATGTTCCTGCTGAAGCACTATTCTCTACACTTGGCAGAACAGCAGCACGTGGTCTTTGCGCTAAGTTGTCTGCCCGATGGGGAATGGATTTCTACAACCAGTTACTGGACAATATCAAAAACGGAGATACCAGAATGGCTAACATGGAGCGCTGGGAACCTGAATCATGGCCTAAAGAAGCCAAAGGAGTGGGATATATGGAAGCACCACGCGGAGGTCTGGCCCACTGGATCAGGATCGAAGACGAAAAGACCGCTAATTACCAGCAGGTTGTACCAACCACCTGGAATGGTTCTCCTAGAGATCCAAAAGGACAGCGGTCTCCTTATGAGTCCACCCTGATCGGAACTCCGGTTGCCGATTCAGAACTGCCTTTGGAGATCATCCGGACCATTCACTCTTTCGACCCTTGTCTCGCCTGTTCAGTACACTTGTACGATGAACATGGCAAGCATATTTCACAAGTACGGAACATTTCCGCCTGTGATGTTTAATGAGTTGATGTGTTTTATAATTCATTAAAAAATTAAAAAATGGCTACTAATAATTTTAAAAGGGTCTTTGTATGGGAAATGCCGGTTAGGGTCTTCCACTGGATTACTGTGGCAACCGTAACCTCTTTGACCATCACAGGATTCCTTATAGCGAATCCGCCAGCTATCATGTCCGCTGCAGAGGCGAACGATAGCTACTGGTTCGGCGTAGTACGCTACATTCATTTCTTGTCGGCATATATTTTCTTTTTCAACATGTTAATGCGTATTTACTGGTCCTTTGTGGGCAATAAATTTGCCCACTGGTCTAATTTTTGGCCTTTTAACAAAAAAAGGCTCAAAAATGTATTGCACGTACTCAAGGTAGACGTATTGTTGATGAACGAAAAAGAACATGACTTGACAAACCTGAGTGTGGGGCACAATGCCGTCGCCGGTTTTTCTTACTTGGTTTTATTCCTGCTTGCCCTGGTTCAGGTATTTACCGGATTTGGCCTCTACGCAGATATGTCAGGATGGTTCCTGCCAAAAATGTTTGGTTGGGTAGTTCCTACCCTAGGAGGAGACTTTGCCGCCAGGATGTGGCACCACGTAACTATGTGGTTAATGATCATTTTTGTGATGATTCACGTTTACCTCGTGTTCTTCCACGATTGGCTGGAAGGCAGAGGGGAAACATCCTCGATGATCAGCGGTTACAAATTCGTCCGCAAGGAAAGAATTCGTGATCCGCAAAGTATCACCGAACAGGCAGTTGAGAAAATTGAGAAAGAATTCGAAAAAGAAACAGAAGGCTAAAAACAGTTCAGGTTACTTTAGGAAACAACCTGGATTTATATAAATCAAAGCAGTTGATAGCATTCAAAAGCTTTTGATCTGTGGAAAAGCAGTAATCTACAGATTTGATTCTTCCTATCCTGGAAGTCGGATAAAGTTTTTGTTTTCAATCAACTGCTTTTTATCTTTATATCATGAGTGAGAACAATCCAATTGAAGGCAGACCTGGAATAGGATATTTTCCTTACGAAAAAGATAAGGAAAACCGCATTCTGGTAATGGGCATCGGGAATTACCTCATGGGAGATGAAGGCATTGGTGTACATCTTGCCCAACGGCTGGAAAAACAGGGTTGCCCTCCCAATGTTGATGTGCTGGATGGAGGTACCGGAGGCTTTTCCCTGATGAGTTATTTTGACGAATACCCGGTCATCATTTTTGTGGATGCTACGATGGATGGAAAAAAACCAGGCAGTATTTCGCTGATCAAACCGAAATTCGCAGCAGATTTTCCTAAAACATTAAGTGTCCATGATGTAGGGTTGAAAGATATGGTGGAAGCGGTATATATCACAGGAAAAGTACCCAAAATGTACCTTTTCACCATCACTATTGCTGAGATCAAACCGATGACAGTAGAACTCAGTCCGGAAGTGGAAGCCTGCATCCCTGACCTGATCTCACAAATTGAACAATTGGCAGCAAACGAAACATTTAAAAACGACCATTGAGCACCCTATCCACTTTTCATATCCATTATACAGGCATTGTCCAGGGCGTTGGTTTTCGCCCCTTTGTTTACAAATTGGCTAAGGCGAAAAATTTAAAAGGCTGGGTTAACAATACCATTGACGGTGTACACATCGAGATCAATGCTACCGAAACTCAGGCAAAAAGCTTTTTCCGGGAGATCCGGGACAAGGCACCGGAGCTTTCAAGGATTACCCATGCTTCTTTGCAAGAAATCCCTTTCAAGGATTTAAACGATTTTGACATCATTTACAGTGATGACTCCGGTGAACCTAATTTGCTGATGACACCTGATTTTGCCATGTGTCAGGATTGTGAAAAAGATCTTTATGATGCTCAGAACAAAAGATATCGCTACCCTTTTACCACCTGCACCAATTGCGGACCTAGATTTTCGATAATCAAAAACCTACCCTACGATCGGGAAAACACCACTATGGATGTTTTCAAAATGTGTCCTGATTGCCAGCAGGAATACAATAACCCCCTGGATCGGCGACATTATTCACAGACCAATTCCTGCCCGGTGTGCACCATTGAGATGCAGCTGGAATCCAGTTCGGGTGAAGTGCTTTCTAAAGATAATGAAACGATTATCCAGGCTATTGTTGATCTTTGGAATGAAGGAAAGATCATTGCCATCAAGGGAATCGGTGGCTACCTTTTAACCTGTGATGCCACTAATGCTGAAGTTATTCAAAGGCTTCGAAAAGTAAAGAATCGCCCGAGTAAACCTTTCGCCATTATGCATCACGACATTCTGATCCTTTCGGAAGATGTAGACCTCGATGCTGGAATAATGTTGGAAATGCAAGGTCCAGAAGCTCCTATCATGCTTTTAAAAACCAATGATGACCCTTTGTCAGGAATAAAAACAGCAGATATCGCACCCGGTCTTGGCCATATTGGAGTAATGCTGCCTTATACTCCTCTGTATCATTTGCTGCTAAAGGCTTTTGGTAAACCCATCATAGCCACCAGCGGAAATATCAGCAACTCACCTATTGTATTCGAGGATGACCTGGCCCGAATGGAATTATCCCAAATTTCAGATTTTATTCTATCCAACAACAGAGATATCGTAGCCCCGCAGGATGATAGCGTTGTAAGATTTAGCACAATAAAATTCCAAAAGATCATCCTAAGACGATCCAGGGGCATGGCGCCAACTTATGTAAATGCAAAGCTCGACTTGCCAGACTCCCCTATTCTAGCCATGGGAGCTATGCTGAAAAGCACCTTTACGCTGCTCAATCAAAAAAACATTTATATCAGTCAGTACCTCGGAGATACAGATAGTTTTTTGACGCAGCAAAGTTTTAAGCATACCCTACAACACTTTCTGGACATTTTAAAAACCAAACCTTCCGTTATCCTGGCCGATAAACATGAAGGTTACTTTTCGACAGCCTACGGGCAAAATTTAGCCCGGGAACTCGATGTGCCCATTCACAAAATACAACATCATGAAGCTCATTTCTATGCTGTTTTAGCTGAAAATGATTTATTGGATTCCCCGGAAAAAGTGATGGGAGTTATTTGGGACGGAACAGGACTTGGAGATGACGGAAATATCTGGGGAGGAGAGTTTTTTGAATATAGTGAAAATAAGATAGAAAGACTTGACCACCTAAACTATTTTGACTTCATTCTGGGAGATAAAATGCCCAAAGAGCCAAGGGTTTCTGCCATGGCGATTTGTTATTCGTTTGAAGAAAGTCAGGAATTGCTTGAAGCAAAATTCACCTCCACAGAGTGGAATATTTACCAAAAATTACTAGCCAAAGGTTCCCGGTTAAAAAGCTCCAGTATCGGCCGATTATTTGATGCGGCCAGTTCCATCATTCTGGATATCAACAAACAAACCTATGAAGGTGAAGCGGCCATGTTGCTCGAACAACAGGCCTATAAATACTTCCGGCAAAACGCACCTGGCATGAGAATCTCCTATCTCTGGGAAAAGGAATTACCGAAAAACTTCACTGCCTTCATCATGCAAAACCTGATCATCGACAAGGTTAAAGGCCTGGATAAACCTTTACTCGCAGCCAAATTCCACATCACCCTGATCGATTACATCAAAGGCATGGCAGCCAAACACGATCACACAAAACTGGCCTTCAGCGGCGGGGTTTTTCAGAATGCATGGTTAGTCGATTTGTTGCTTTTATTTCTGGCTAAAAACCACGATCTTTACTTCCACCGCGAACTATCCCCGAATGACGAATGCGTGTCTTTTGGGCAGTTGATGGGATACCTCAAAGCCATAAGAAAAGAGTAATAATTCAAACCTTTCTAAACATATAAAACTATTATGGCTAAAAAATCTAACCGGAGAAAAGCCTTAAAAAAGATGATCCTTGGTGCAGGGAGTTTTCCTTTGATCACTAATTCGTTGTTTGGCTCATCATTTGAAGATATTAATGACACACAGCAAATCCCAATTAAAGCCATTGGCAATAATGGTTTTGATAAACCCGTCACAGCCATTACTTTAGGTGCCGGTAACCGGGGAAATGTCTACGGCAATTATGCTGTACAATATCCCCACGATCTAGATATTGTTGGGGTGGCAGAACCCATTCCCATCCGGAATAAACGATATACTAAAAAACACAACATTCCGGAAGACAACAGATTTGTGACCTGGGAACATGTTTTCGAGCGGCCTAAATTTGCAGATGCCGTACTCATAACAACACCGGATGATCTTCACTACGGTCCTTGCATGAAAGCCCTGGAAATGGGATATGATGTCCTGCTGGAAAAACCCATTGCCCCAACCGAAAAAGAGTGCAGAAACATTCTCGCTTTAGCTAAAAAGACTGGAAGAATAGTAGCAGTGTGCCATGTTTTGAGGTATGCACCCTATTTCATCAAACTAAAAGAAATGGTCGACTCCGGAGTACTTGGTGATTTGATCAGCATTCAGCACCTCGAACCCATCGAGCATATTCACATGTCCCATTCCTATGTGAGAGGCAACTGGCACAATTCTAAAAAAACCACTCCGATAATCCTGGCTAAATCATGCCATGATCTCGACATTTTAAGATGGATCATCGGGAAACCAAGCCGACATATTTCCGCTTTTGGAAATCTGAAATGGTTTAGAAAGGAAAATGCTCCGGAAGGAAGCACTAACCGATGTATGGAGGGTTGTGCGGTAGAAAGCCAGTGCCCTTATTCTGCTTTAAAAATTTATTACCGGGAAAGGTCCCGAACCTATGTTTTTGACCTTCCCGAAGACCAATCCAAACACGGTGACTATATCCTGGAAAAACTGCGGACCACCAATTACGGCCGCTGCGTTTACAAAATGGATAACGATCAGCCCGATCACTATGTAACTTCTATTGAATTCGAAGATGACATTACCGTCAACTTCTCCATGGAAGCTTTCACTTCATACGAAGGGCGCAGAACCAGAATAATGGGCTCCAAAGGTGACATAGTCGGTGATATGGAGAAATTCGTTCATACAGACTTTTTGAGTGGTAAAAAAACTCATTGGGATATAGCTGAAGAGAAGAAAAAATTCAAGAACAGCGGCCATGGCGGCGGCGATTGGGCATTGTTATCTGATTGGGTTTATGCGGTTAAACAACAGGATTCCAGTTTACTTACCTCAACCATTGACGCCTCTATTGAGAGCCATATCATGGGATTTGCAGCCGAAAAGAGTCGATTGGGCAAAAAGACCATTAAGGTAGAGATTTAGAATCCGATTTAGCTAATTTCGTACTCGCCTAAATTATTCGACTCGACGTGCAGAATTAAATCGGTGGGTATGAGCTCCTGAAAAAGACGCTTTAAAGAACATTTAATTGACAAAAAAGGAAGTTCATGAAACACCTTTCAGAATACAGAAAACTCGAGGACGTACAAAAAGTGCTCGCTGAGATCAAAAATACGGTTACCAAACCATGGACGATCATGGAAGTCTGTGGCGGACAGACCCACAGCCTGGTCAAAAACGGCATCCTCGATATGCTCCCGGATAAGGTAACCATGGTTCATGGTCCAGGATGCCCGGTATGCGTGACACCTTTGAAACTGATCGACAAAGCTATTTTTTTGGCAGAGCAGCAGGATGTTATTCTCTGTACTTTTGGAGACATGGTTCGTGTTCCGGGTTCTAAAAAAAGCCTTTTAGAAAGTAAGGCCGAAGGTGCCGATATCCGCATTCTATACTCACCTTTGGAGGCGGTAAATGTTGCCAGGGAAAACCCTGACCGACAAGTGGTATTTTTTGCAGTCGGGTTTGAAACAACAGCTCCAGCCAATGCTTTATCTGTCGTCCATGCCCACAAACTTGGTCTGACGAACTACTCCATCCTGGCTTCCCATGTATTGGTTCCTCCGGCAATTGAAGCTGTAATGGACGATGAACTGAGCAGCATTCAGGGATTTCTGGCAGCCGGGCATGTTTGTACCATAATGGGATATGAGGAGTATCATCCGCTTGCGGAAAAATATGGTATTCCATTAGTCGTTACAGGATTCGAACCACTGGATCTCGTACAAGGTATTTTGATGGTGGTTAAACAACTGGAAAACGGTGAATCAAAGGTAGAGAACCAATACTCCAGGATGGTCAAAGAAGCCGGCAACATGAGTGCCAAAGAGATCATTTTTGAAGTCTTTGAAGTGCAGGACAGAACATGGCGCGGTATTGGAACCATTGGTGACAGCGGATATGAGGTTAAAGACAAATATGCCTTATTTGACGCCAAGAAAAAATTCGATATCGATATCCCGGAAGCTCCTGAAAACCCTGATTGTATTTCAGGTGAGATCATGAAAGGCATTAAAAAGCCGTTTGAGTGCCCTGCATTTGGAAAAGCCTGCACACCGGTCAATCCGTTAGGTGCGCCAATGGTGTCTTCCGAAGGAGCCTGTGCGGCGTACTATCATTTTGCCAAAATTGAAGGATAATTCATTATGAACTATGTGCCTGTGTGTTTAATTCACCCAGCCGGGCACATAGTCTCATCAAAATTATACCTCCATCCCATCCATTCTAAGCTTGAGCAGGTCTTTGTCAATTTGCTCCTTCACCGTTTCTTTATCCAATTCCGTCGGACAAGCGGCCAGTATCTCCTTCAAAATACGCTCAGCTTCCGAATTTTCTTTTTTGATCAAGGCCAAATAGTAATAAATCAACCGAACCCAATAAGCTGACGGATTGATTTCCAGCCCTTTATCTGCAAACGTTTTGGCTTCCTCATTATTTTTCAGACGAATTTTCAACATGGCCATATTCCCCAATTCGGTTGAATATGTTTCCGCCAATTGTTGATTATCAGGATAACTTTCTCTTTGTTCTTCCAGTAATTGAAGGATCTGTTTTTGAAATCCGGCCTTCTCACCCGGATCAATGGTAGAATTGATCTCTTCGGTAATAGCATCCACTTTTCTAAGGGCATTGGCAATTTTTAAATCTTCCGTAGTGACGTTTTCAAAAAAGTTGACAAAATAGTCGTGATCACTCCAAAGACTTTGAATTACCGGCTCCGTCTGATCGTATTTTTCCAATCTTTCTTTGACATCCTTGAGTTGCATTTGAGCTTTTTCCCGGTATTCGTCTTTTTGATGCCTTTCCAGAAATTGCTGATAAAGGGTAACCAGATTCATAGCCGTGACTGATACGTCTCTATCAAAGGCAGCTGGAAATTTTTCCGCCATTGATTTTCGGAGATACAGGGATTTATGGTATGCGGCTTCTGCTTTTTCAAGATCTCCTTTATCATCCAGCAAAATAGCCAGGTTGTGAATGGAAGTAGCCAAATAAGGATTAAAATGGTCCGGTTGCTGCGCTGACAATTGCTGGTAATCTTTTATAGCTAACTCATAAAACCTGATGGCTTCATCCTTATCAAACATTTCTGAAAAAAGAATGCCCATGCTATTCAGTGTCCCTGCCTTGTAGGGTAAAAACGCCCCCGGGTTTGCTTCAACAAGCTGAGTGTAAAGTTCCAGTGTTTCCTGGTAAAAACCTGCAGCTTTGTCCTGCTGTTTGGTGTTCTTACATGCTACAGCAAGATTATTCAGCGTAGCGGCCAGATAAGGAGCAAAAGTTTCAAAAGCCTTTTCGGTAAGTACGCGATATAAAGCAACCGCTCTTTTGAAATAAATTTCTGCATTGGCATAATCGTGCTCTTCAATGTAGCTATTCCCAAGACTGATCAATGCATTGGCCTTATAACCATCGTAATGGTCCGGATTGGCTTCTGCCAACTCCTCAAAAACCTCATAGGATTTCTGAAAATACTTCCGGCTTTGATAATAATCCGGCTTTTTGCCAAAAAGGTTTCCAAGGTTATAGTAAGTCGTGCCGACATAGGGCTTATATGCTTCAGGTTTATTCTTGGCTAGTTTTTCATAATTCTTCATAGCCTCCATAAATCTATCAGCGGCGTTCACATCGTCGTTCATTTCCTCATGCAGGATACCGAGGTTGTTAGCTACAGCCGCCATAACAGCAAAGTAATTGCCTTCCCCTTCTTTGGACTCCTCTTTCCTGAAAATCTCCAGAGCAGCAGAGTAATGATCAATGGCCTTTTGTTTATCGCCAAAATGACCAAATAACTCTCCAAGTGCACTTAAAAACTCGCCTTGAACACTTTCGGGAAAATCATATTCCAATGCATCTATATACAGGTCGATCAGGCCTTCATAGTTTTCTTCCTGAATCAGGGCTTTTGCTTTGTCTTGTATTTGTTGGTAATCCATATTTGTTTGCTGTGTTTACTTGTTGTTTGATTATAATTTCCAGGGAGACGGCAAGTCTGTTTTGGAATTATTTTTAGCAATATAATCCAGATATTCCAATCTGGAAATCTCGTCGATCTCGATTTCACCTACATCTTCAATGATCTTTTGCAGATCAATGAACGGAAAATCATTTGCTTTTAACCACAGCGCCAACTGCTCAAGAGCAAAGGTATCTGCAACTTGATTTTTTGTCAGAAGATACTCTGGAAAAAACAAATGGCCAGTGCTTATCCCAAACACTCCACCTTTCAATTCTTCTCCCTCCCAGACTTCCGCAGAATGTGCTTTTCCCTGCCGGAATAACTCCAGATATAAAGCAGCCATTTCCTCCGTTATCCACTGCTCATTCATTGGTTTACTGTTCTGGATCTCCTGACATTTCCGCATCAATATTTCAAAAGCTTCATCAAGGGAAAATCTCCAAGAACTGTTCTGAGCAGTTTCAACCCCGGCCTCAGCTGTAAAAAACACCAATCGCGGATCGGGAGACCACCATTTCAAAGGATCCATTGGTCCAAACCAGAAATAAATACCGTTGCTGTAGGCGTTTATCACCCGTTCCGAAGACAGGTCTCCCCCAATGGCAATCATGCCTTCTATATCTGCAAAATGAGCCGGAGGAAAGGAGGAATCATTTTCTGATAATTGGAAAAAAGGCATAAGTGAAATTTGCGTGTTCAAAAAGCGTTGAAGATGATGCTAAAGTACGAAAAGTGAGGGACATTAGGTGAGTTGTTTGATATTGTTTAACATGGTCTCTCTTTGCGTACTTTGCGCTTCTTCGCGCCATTGCGGTTAAATCAATGGTGAGCAAAAGTGTAATAGCCTGATTTCAAATGAGTACACAACAACATCCTTATTTATTTCAAGAAGGCATCTGTGTTTAGGGACGCAAGGAGTTTAAACGCAAGGTACGCCAGGAAGCGCAATGGACGCTAGGGATTATGGCCGCAAGGAGAGGTCAAAAAAGGCCACTATCAAGGCAAAGTAATTAACCGAAATAATAGTTCTTTATTAGGTTTTAAATCGGTAATTTTGAGGTCCTAAATTGAACATTATGTCAGATAAAATCAAAATGCAATTGTCATGTCCTATGCCCAAAATGGATTTTGACATTGTCACTCTCGGACATGGAAGTGGCGGACTTTTAAGTAATAAATTGCTGGATAGCGGTGTTTTTGACCTCTTGTCCAATGAAGAATTGGACCAACGCCACGATGGTGCCATATTCAATCTGGATGGGAAGGTGGCATTTTCTACGGATAGTTTTGTTATTTCTCCCATATTTTTCCCTGGTGGTGACATTGGTGAACTGGCTGTCAATGGGACCGTGAACGATGTAGCCATGTGCGGCGGGATTCCGGAATATCTGTCCTTGAGTTTCATTCTGGAAGAAGGTATGAAAATGGAGGATTTCTGGAAAATCCTCGTTTCTATTAAATGGGCCTGTGAAAAGGCAGGCGTAAAGGTCGTTACCGGTGATACAAAGGTTGTGGAGAAAGGTAAAGGGGACCAGGTTTTCATCAACACTACCGGTCTGGGCAAGATTCATCCTCAGGCAGATATCAGCGTTAGTAATGTGGAACCCGGTGATAAGATCATCATCAATGGTAATATCGCGGCTCACGGAATGGCCATTATGTCTGTTCGTGAAGGTCTCGAGTTTGAAACGACCATAGAAAGTGATACCTGTAACCTTAATTTCACGATCAAATCATTACTGGATAAATTTGGAAAGGATATCCACCTTTTCAAAGACCCTACCCGCGGTGGGGTAGCAACGGTGTTGAACGAAATAGCCAGGGATCGCAAAATCGGAGTGGAGATATTACAAAAGGATCTCCCTCTTGATTCCCAGGTGGCTGCAGCATGTGAGATTTTGGGATTCGACCCCTTATATGTTGCCAACGAAGGTTTATTCATCGCAGTAGTGAAAAATGAAATAGCGGATGACGTACTGGCAACGCTGAAAACACTTGAGAATGGTGAAAATGCAGCTATTATAGGCGAAGTAGTGGAAGATCATAGTGGAGAGGTTGTGCTGACTTCTACAATTGGAGGAAAGCGTGTAGTGAATATGTTGGTTGGAGAGCAGTTGCCGAGGATATGTTGATATGAGTAACAAATACTATTTTTTGAAAAAATAGTATTTGTGCATTTGCATAATAAAACAAGAGCAGAGCAGTGTTACCTGCCCCACTCCGTTTCAACCTAAGGATTCAAGAAAATCTATAGCGGATGGTTTTCTCCGCCTTATATGGTTTGAAAATGTCTATTGTGTAAGGGGAAATTATTTAAGGACGAAGAGCGACTTCATCATTTTGTTCCATAGAATTGTCCATGTCATCTTCCCACCCAAGAAATGATTTCACTTTTTCAGGAAGCATTTCAGACAGAGAACCATCACCATAGGTGGATATGCCTCCTATTAAAACAACATGTAAAACTGCAGTGAGAAAAAATGCTTTAGCTTTGTTTAATCGAGCTGCTCTTTCGAATTTGCTATTGGTCATGATCTAGGAATTTGGAAATGTTCTGGAACTTGCACCTTAAAACGAGCAAAAAACCGCAATATTTTAATTGACTTGTTAAAATCCTCATAAAAATGTTCAACAAAATAATTGCAACATTAGCCCCATATAACGCCAAACTGGTAGCTGTTTCAAAAACAAAACCTGAGGAAGACATTATGAAGCTGTACGATATGGGACAGCGAATCTTTGGTGAAAACCGCGTGCAGGAATTGGTGGCCAAAGCTGCAAATCTGCCAAAAGACATTCAATGGCATGAAATAGGGCATTTACAAACCAATAAAGTCAAATACATCGCTGCCTTCATTGATACTATCCATGCGGTGGACAGCATAAAGCTGCTTAAGGAGATAAACAAACAGGCTGCCAAACACGACAGAATAATCAATTGTTTACTACAATTCCATATTGCTAAAGAGACGACCAAATTCGGACTTGATTACGAAGGGGCGTCAGAACTCCTGCATTTTTTAAAGGAAAACCCCATGGACAATGTCCATATCACCGGCGTTATGGGCATGGGTACATTCACCGATGATATGGACCAGGTCAGGGAGGAGTTTAAGACTCTCAAATCAATTTTTGATCAACTCAAGATCGATTGGTTCGAAAATGAGGATTCCTTCAAGGAAATTTCCATGGGTATGTCCGGAGATTACCCGATAGCCCTTGAAGAAGGAGCTACTATGGTTAGAATTGGGACACTGCTATTTGGAGCGCGGTATTGAGAAATAATATTTCTAGAAATTATAGCCAATAGACACTCTGGCAGAAATTATCCCAAGCTCTGCTTCATTCATATCCATTTCCAAACCTAAGGTTGTCCCCACTTTTAATTTATCGGAGAAATTGGCCTGGTAACCCAGAACACCTCCAAAACCGAAGACACCCTCCTGGCCACCCCAGGTAGGAAAGGATAATCGCTCTCCTCCTGTTTTTATCACTGAAGACATATCAGCATAGGACAATCTTGGTCCAATGAAAAAGCCCTTCAGGTCTCCTTTTGGATAAAACCTTAATTCAGGCTCAAATCTAATGGCTCTTGTTACAATATTCTGGTCTACGCCAATCACCTCATTGCTTCTTAAGGCTGCAACATTTACTTGTAAACTAATTCGATTGATCAATGGAGCTTCAAATCCGACGGAAGGTCCAATAAACGCACCGTCAAAATAATTATAATGGATCCCCTGGACACCAACTTTTATGTTACTTTGAGAAAATGCTGTAAGGGACGAAAAAGAAAAGATCGCGATCAATAATATGTTTTTCATTAAATGATATTTTAGGTTCAGAATTGTTTGAGGTAATTGAGATAGTTGATTATTGAAACTTCTTCCCAAGAAATACTATAAAAAAAGTATTCCTAGAAGCGGTAACCAAGGGAAACACCCAGTGATCCCATCCCTTCACTGAATTTGCTCTCTATTTCAAGACCTAGGGTTGTACTAATGTTTAACTTTTCAGAGAAGTTGGCCTGAAAACCAATAACTCCTCCATAACCAAATATGGCCTCTTCCCCACCCCATGTTGGGAAATCAACTTTATCCTTTCCTGTTTTGAGAATAGAAGAAAAATTGGTGTAGGAGGTTCGTGCACCTACAAAAAAACCCTTGAGGTCCTGACGAAAATAAAAACGTAACTCGGGTTCAAATTTCAGCCCTCTGGTAACAACATCAGAATCAGCTGCAATCACCTCATGATCAGTCAAATATGCAGCATTTAAATGTAAGCTAAGACGATTTCTAAGGGCCGCTTCGAACGCCACAGAAGGTCCGAAAAAGGATTCACCGGAATGAGGATAATTGACACCCTGGTATCCGATTTTCACATTACTTTGGGCAAAAAGAGAAAAAGTTAATAGAGAAAAAAATACGACAAGGCTTAGGTTTTTCATGATCAGATGTTTTAGGTTCAGAATTATTTTCTGTTGCCAAAATAGAGGCTTGTTGCGGGTATTTCAATTTTTTACACAGAGTATAACAATAGATTAACTGAAAAGTTAAAAAAATGAAAATGAAATTGGCAAGGAGCGAAAAACCTTAATTTTTTTAAGACCGCAAATCCAACGTCTTATCCTGAAACGGTGTCTTACAGGTTAGATCAAAACTTTATTGTAGTATGAAATTCCCTATCTTCCTGATGCTTATCATCCTCGCTGCAGGATGCACAGAACTTACCACCGAAATTCCTGATAAAGGAACCACTACTTCTGTTTTTAATGATAATCCAATCATGTACTGCGGTATGGAAGTCGGCCAAAAAAGCACCTATGTCCTGCTGGAAGGCCAGGAATATTTTAACAATCAATCTTACGATGACTATGCCTACCTCAATGACACCCTGGTGGTTGAAATAATTGGCGAGGATGAAAACGGTTTCCTCATTGAGGAATACCTTACTGCCGGATCTGATCCCCTGCCAAACGGGATTTATTACATGGAGGATTCTGTTTACCAATATTACCTGAAAGCGGTTCTGGACACCATCTATTTTCTTGACCCTGCTTCACAGTACGGCATGACCAGTTTCTTGTTCTGGCATATGGACGGTCAGCTCCCTCTGAGTAATTTCACCAACCAGGAAGCCGATATCATTGGCTGGAAAACTTCAATCTCCTACTGTGAATGTGACCAGACTGCCTACGATCCTGAATATGAATTGTTTGGAACAGTCTATGAAGACCTGAATATTTCGATCCAAAATGCTGTCATGGCTGTTGATGGTCCTGGAACGACTTACGTTTACTCAAATCTTCACGGCATGGTTAGAACTTCCCACTACAGCTGGTGGACTCAAACCGGTTTTGGTTGGGATTTACTGGGACAGGAGTAAAAAAGCAGGATTACTGATTTTGGAAAATAATAGTACCTTTATATTACATTCTTCCAACCAGCTACAAGTCAATATTTCTTATTTGACATCCAATTTTTCATTTAAACATCCATCAAATGAATATGCGATACCTTTTTTTTGGCATCATGGCCCTTGTATTTTCCGCTTGTCTAAAAAACCTCGATCCACCCATTGACGATGAATATTTCATTCCATTTGTCGACCCCAATGACTATTTAAATGAAAATCCCATTTCTTTTTTGAATCCTGAGATTGGCCAAACCAGTAATTATGTTTTGTACCAGGGAATGCAATACAATAATGACGAGGTTTTGGATGATTTTGAGTACAAAGCCGGAGTTGTAAGCATGAGTATTGTGGGAGAAGATGATAACGGGTTTATAATAGAAGAGATCATGCAGCCAAGATCTGTGGATACGCTTGAATATCGGGTTGAAAAACCTTACTATTATTATATGAAGATCGATAATGATCAAATGACAGTCTCCTTTCAATCCCCCGATGGGAGCAATGTTAATAATATCTTCTTTATTGATAGCCAAATTACGCTTTCCTTAGAGCCCTATTCCAATCAGGAAACGGAGATCATCGGTTGGAAAACCACCATTCCATATCTGGAAACGAACGAAACAGCTTTCACAACAGATTATACGCTATTTAATACAACCTATGATTTTCTCAATATTGAGATCATGAATGCTGAAATGGCTGATGGCGGGTTTGGACGAACAATTGTTTATTCGCCTGATCATGGCATAGTCAGAACTTCCTTCTATGTGGAAGACCACGGCTCCGGCTGGGGCTGGGATCTGATCGACAGGAAATAAAAAAAACTGCGGATCAAGAGATTATTACTCTTGATCCGCAATTAATACTTCACTTTTGGAAAACTATCTATTCGATTTATTAGTATCCCGGATTTTGAGTCAACACTCCCCCACTCAGGTCGATTTCTGACTGTGGAATTGGCAACAACTCATGTTTACCAACTACAAAATCTTTCCCTATTCCCTGCATCACCTCAGCTGCACGGTTCTGGCGCTGCAAGTCAAACCAGCGCTGCTGTTCCATTCCGAGTTCTGATCGTCTTTCTCTCCAGATCTTCTGGCGCAAAACATCTTTATCGGTATCGGTTACGTCTGGCAAAATGAAATTATTTCCACCTCTGGCTCTCTCCCTGACCAGGTTGAGATAACTAAGTGCCTGCTCGGGTTTGTTATTTTCATTCAAAGCTTCTGCTGCCATCAACAAAACGTCAGCATATCTAAGAATCCTGATATTTCCCGGACCATTTTCCTGGAATCCGGGATGCGAACCCACCCAGGCTTTTTGATTATATCGTTCATTGAACAAAGCTTCATTATCCTGGACCACAGCGGAACCATCCGGCAAAACCTCACCTACATAAAGAATGGTTGCCTCCCTGCGAGGATCACCCGGTTCATAGGAAGTCACTAAATTATCAGAAGGCCTGTTGAAGCCCCAACCCAGGTTGGGTGTTCCCCGGACTCCCTGCACCTGATTGTATTGAGTACTTCCACCACCCTCCTCATAAGCAGCTGCCTGGACTTCAAAGAGGGATTCACTGCTGTTTTCAGCAAATTCACGGAAGATATCGGCATAATTGGGGTATAATTCATATTGTTCCGAATCAATCACTTCCAGAGCATATTTTTCTGCTTCCACAAAATCTCCCAGCGTCAGGTAAACTTTTGCCAATAAACCTTTTGCAGCTCCGGCAGTTGCCCGGCCCAGATCACTGGAAGAATACTGAGATTTTTCCGGAAGATTATCAGCCGCAGCAACCAAATCCGCTATAATAAAATCATAGATCTCATTAACAGAAACACGCTCCTGAGTATATTCATCCGGATCCAAAGGGTGGTCTATTAATGGAATATCTCCAAACCAGCGAACCAATTTGAAATATGCATAAGCTCTTAGAAAGCGAGCCTCATGTATCAACCTTTCCTGCAAGTCTCCGTCCATCTGGATGTTCGGTACATTTTCGATTACCAGATTGGCGCGATATATCAATCGATAATAGCCGGTCCAGACCCCCAGACAGGCAATATTCGAAGCATCAAAAGTAAGATTATCTACATCCGTAAGGAAGTTGGCATCGTTTGGCAAACTCCCTTTATCTGAATCATCAGAGATCATATCCGTGAGTCCGATGTAACTGAACACGTGTACATCCCAGTCTCGGAGTTGATTGTAAATAGCATTAGTCGCCCATACGGCATGATCTTCCGTCTGAAAGAATGTATCTGAAGATAATTCTGCCGGTTTCTTCTTGTCCAGAATGTCGTCCACACAAGAGGATAAAAGCGTGATTACCAGCAGACTTGTTAATATTTTTGTGAGTTTCATAATTTTTATTTTTTGTAAAAACACGAATACGCTAATTAAGGTGTGACTTAAAATCTAAAAGCAATTCGTGGCTAAAAATCGGCCGTTAACCCAAAGTTATAAGTCTTGGCTAACGGGAAAACACCTCTGTCCACTCCGTTGCTCAGAACGGATTCTGACACAATTTCAGGAGTATATCCACTGTATTTAGTCCAGGTCACCAGGTTCGTTCCACTTACGTAGAAACGGATATTACGGAATCGGATCTTTTGAACCAGATTCGCCGGAAGCGTATACCCTACCTGAATATTTCTCAGCTTTAGGAAAGAAGCATCTTCCAGGAACCACTCAGATTCCAGATAATTATGTCCTCCGTTAGTCACTCTGGGTTCAGAGTTGCTTGTTCCCTCTCCTGTCCAGCGATCGAGATAGGAAGCTTCGTAATTATAGGTACCAAATCTTGCAGCTTTTTTGGCATTAGCCACCATATTCCCGGTCTGGCCGTTAAAATCTATGCTGAAATCAACTCCCTTATAACTTGCCCCAATATTGAAACCAAATATGAAAGAAGGTATTGAACTCCCAAGGTAGGTTTTATCACCCTCAGCAGTTATTTCACCATCACCATTGATATCCCTGAATTTAAAATCTCCAGGCACCTCATCTCCGATAGTAGGGCTATTCTCGATCTCTTCCTGAGTCTGGAAAATGCCTTCGATCTCATAGCCGTAAAAGGCCCCGATAGGTTGTCCCGGTACTGTACGGGTAATACGCTTACCTCCGACACCGAGGTCTCCTCCCAGCAGAAATTCTTTTCCTTCTCCCAATGACAATACCTCGTTATAAACTGTCGAAGCCACTACTCCAATATTGTAGGAAAACACTCCCGTTTCCCGCCAGTTTACCGCAATATCAAAACCGCGATTTAATACATCGGCTGCATTCAATACCGGAGGAATTTCAGCCCCAACATAATCAGGAATATCCACCTGGATCAAAACACCGGTAGTTGTTTTATTGTAAAAATCCACTTCAGTTGTCAATCTGTTTTGGAAAAATCCTGCTTCAATACCGGCATTGAATTGTTTAGAGGCCTCCCATTTCAGATCAGGATTGGCGAGCGCCAATAAGGTTGATCCGTAATTGAGTACTTCCCCTGAACCAAAAACAGCATCCTGACCGTCAGAAACCGTTGCCTGGCTTGGATAAAGTCCGAATACATCCGTTTTATCATTACCGATGGCTCCATATCCGGCCCTGAATTTCAATCTGGTGAAAAAGTCTGATGAAGGGAAGAATTCCTCATTGGAAACCACCCATCCAAGAGAGAAGGACGGGAAGTGCCCCCAACGATTATTCTCACCAAACTTGGAGGATCCATCAACCCGGTAATTTACTGTTGCCAGGTAACGATCTCTAAAACTGTAATTCACTCTTCCCAGGTAGGAAAATAATCCCCAGCTGGAAGCTCCGTTATAATTGGTCTGAAAATCCTGTGGCCCTGCGCTCAGGTAGAAAAACTCTTCCGTATCCCCCGGAACATTTCTTCTCGAACCACCCAGGGTTTCACCGTAAAACTCCTGCATGGAAACCCCTCCCATTACGGAAAGGTTACTTTGACCAAAGCTTTTGTTATAGGTTACCGTATTATCCCAAACCCAGTTACGACCGCGATAACTTCCCACAGAAATGACATTTTCGGGATTTTGCTGGCTTGAGGAAACAAAGAACGCCGGAGTAAAACTTCGATTGTTGGCAAATACCTGATCTACCCCTAAACTACTTTTAAAAGTAAAATCTTTAAGGAAGTCGATGGTAGCATAAACATTTCCGGAAATTCTCTGATCAACAGATTTATTATTGTTGAATTCGAACTGAGCTTCAGGGTTTCCTACCGGTGCAGTATCTGAATAATTACCTAAAGAGTCTCTTGGCGAAAAAATCGGGTATGCCCGGTAAGCATTGCCCAAAACACCTGGTTCCCGGACGGCATTGCTTTGCATGAAGGAAAGGTTATGACCAAACCGCACATTTTCAGTTAGCAAATACTCGTTATTCATCCGGAAAGTATATCGTTCATATTCAGATTGACGAATGACTCCCGCCTGACTGATATAATTACCACTCAAATTAAAGATCAATCTTTCTGAACCTCCGGAAGCACTCAATTGATAACTCTGGATCGGTGCCCGTTGGAAAATTACATCCTGCCAATCGGTTCCTTCACCATATTGCTCCGGATTATCATATAATGGCGATACCCCTTCATTTTCGGCTGTCTCGTTGGCGAGGGTGGCAAATTCAGTACCATTGACCAAATCGATCTTTCTAACAACCTCCTGAACTCCGTAATAGGAAGCAAACTGAAAGCGAGTGTCGGTATTGGCCTTCCCTTTTTTGGTGGTCACAATGATCACACCATTAGCACCTCTGGAACCATAAATCGCCGTAGCTGAAGCATCCTTTAGGACATCTATAGATTCTACATCATTCATATTCAGGAAACTGATATCATCCAAAATAACTCCATCAACCACGTAAATGGGGGAGGCTGTATTCAATGTCCCAACTCCCCGAATCCTCACTACTGCCTGGGCGCCTGGTTCTCCCGATGAAGGCGTCACCTGTACTCCGGCCACTTTTCCCTGAAGAGCCTGGTCTACTGAAGCAGTGGGAATTTTTTGAATTTCTTCTGATTTAACCCTGGAAATCGCTCCGGTAACATCACTTTTTTTCTGTACACCATACCCAACGACAATAACTTCTTCCAATAATTCTGAAGCAGATGTCATGGTAATGTCGATCATGGACCGACTGTTGACGGGAACCTCCTGGGTATCAAATCCCAGATAAGAAAAGACCAAAGTATCCTGAACTCCGATTCCTTTTAACTCATATTTCCCGTCAAAATCAGTGATGGTTCCATCACTGGAACTTTTCACGAGAATATTCACTCCGTAAAGAGGTGTTCCATTATCTTCCGAGACCACCCCGGTAATATCAATGACCTGCCCTTGAACCGTTACCCAACCAAACAGGATAAGCGATAAGAGCAGCATCCAATGTTTGAAAAATTTCATCATAATGATATTTTTTGTGCGAAATAACTAACTGGTTATTAACAGCTTATTCCACTAGTTTTATTTTTTTTGAAAAACTGGCATTTGAATCTCCACCTACGAATATTTCAAATTCTCCCGGTTCAACGGTGTAATTCATATTAATATCGTAAAACCTCAAATCCTCAGTTGTCAAGGTAAAATTGACTTCCTTGTGTTTGCCTTTTTCAATAAAGACTTTTTCAAATGCTTTGAGCTCTCTTATCGGACGGGTAACACTACCTACCAGGTCCCTGACATATAGCTGCACAACTTCTTCCCCGTCATAATCTCCGGTATTCATTACATTCACTTTAATGCTAATTTCATCACCCACTTTAAACGTGTAAGGCACTACCGACAAATCAGAATAGGTAAATCTTGTATAACTCAACCCGTAACCAAACGGATAAAGTGGCGTATTTTCCACATCGAGGTACTTACTGGTGTATTTGTCGTGTTCTTCCATTGGGCGACCCGTATTTTTGGTGTAATAAAAAATAGGCACCTGCCCAACGTTTCTCGGGAAGGTCACCGGAAGTTTTCCGGAAGGATTGTATTTTCCATAGATCACATCAGCAATGGCATTTCCGGCCTGTGTTCCCAGAAACCAGGTTTCCAAAATGGCATCGACATTTTCATCCAGCCAGGGGATAGTCATTGGACGACCGTTCATAAGCACAACGACAACGGGTTTTCCGGTTTCAACAATGGCTTTGGCCAATTCAAGTTGAACTCCCGGCAAACCAATATCTGTACGACAGGCAGCTTCACCACTCATATTTCCGGCTTCTCCAATGGCCAGAACAACTACATCAGATGATCTCGCCAGTTGAAGGGCCTCTTCAAAACCTGAACGATCATCATTATTGATTTCACAACCTTTGGCATAACCAACCTCAATAGCAGATTGAGCTTTCAGCCCCGTCAAAAGCGTCACACAATCATTGGCGTTTCCGGCTGCATGCCAGGACCCCAGCATATCGTATTGCGAATCTGCCAAAGGTCCAATCAGGGCGATTTTACTTGAGGTGTTGACCGGAAGGGTTTTTCCTTCGTTTTTGAGCAATACAATGGATTTTCTGGAAATATCCCGGGCGAATTCGAGATGTTCCTCCGACAATAAAGTCGCCTGCTGTCTTGAAGGACGACAATACCTGTATGGGTCATCAAACAAACCAAGCTCCTCCTTTATTTTGAGCACTCGTCTGACAGCCTGATCAATCTGTGTAATAGTTACTTTTCCCTCTTTGAGCGACTGAGCTAAGTGATCATAATAAACAGCACCCTGCATATCCATATCCACTCCCGCATTAAGGGCAAGCTCTCCTGCTTCTTTCAAATTTGCCACATTGCCGTGATCAACCATTTCATTAATGGAAGTGTAATCCGTAACCACAAATCCGTCAAAGCCCCATTCTGTACGAAGGATGTCCGTAAGCAATTTTTTATTTCCGGTTGCAGGAACCCCATCCAGTTCATTAAAGGATGTCATGAAAGTGCGAACCCCGGCATCTTTGGCAACTTTAAAAGGCGGCAGATAAATCTCCCGCAGAACTCTTTCCGAAATATCTACGGTGTGATAATCTCTTCCTGCCTGAGCTGCGCCATAGGCTGCATAATGTTTAGCGCATGCTGCGAGCGTATTACCCGCCGTCAGATCTGATCCCTGGAAACCACGAACCCTGGCTTCGGAAACACGGTTCCCCAGATATACATCCTCCCCTGCCCCTTCGGAGATCCTGCCCCAACGTGGATCTCTGGCAATGTCGACCATTGGCGCAAAGGTCCAGTGTAAACCAGCCGAAGAAGCTTCCTCAGCCGCAATGCGGGCTGATTTCTCGATGGCTTCCAGATCCCAGCTGGCAGCTTCTCCCAATGAAATCGGGAAAATGGTTTTGTAACCGTGGATAACGTCATAACCAAAAAGCAATGGAATGCCCAGCCTGGTCTCTTCAATAGCCAACTTTTGTAATTCGCAAGTATAATCGGCTGTATGAGCATTAAATATAGAGCCTACACGGCCCGATTTGATATCCGACTTATAATTGTCCCGCATCGTTGGGCCGGTAACGTCCCAATCACTTGTAAACAAGGTCAGCTGCCCGATTTTCTCTTCAACCGTCATCAGGTTAAGCAGAGAATCTACACGACTGACCTTGTCCTCCGTTGATACAACTGAATTATTGACTTTACAACCCAACACGAAAGACAAAAGAAAAACCAGGAGTACATTAGATAAAAGTAAGTTTGTTTTTTTCAACATAATTGTTAGCATTTTATTCGATATTTTCAAGCCATCCTCCGGTAAAACCGGCCTTTTTCAAACCCTGAATGATGTAGGGATTTTTTTTCATAATTTCCCAGACCAATCCGGTTTTATAATTTTCGATTTGTATTAAAATAGGCCCCTGATCAATGCCAAGATAGTCATCATCAAACCAGCCTTTTTCTCCGGTTTTATCGTCTTCCCAGGTCAAATTAAAAGCATCCCGGAATCCATATTCACCAACCAGTTCTTCGTTATATGTTTCCCACATATGTTTTAAAGCGGGCAGGCATATTTCGGGAGCAAAAGGTACTGATCCACCGACAGCTGTCGGTGCAATAGTTCCATCATCTCTGGTATAAACAGCAGAGGCTCCCCGTGCGGCATATCCATGAAAGGTCCAGTTTTTCCCGTCTATTTCCACTTCTTTGTAACCCGGCCCGTCACAAGCGGTCAATCCCCAGCAATGCTCACCATATCCAACAGCCTTTTCAGGGTTTTCCAAACAATGATTTCTATTGGCAATAGTTGCCCTTCTCGAGTTTTCAAAATAATCGATACCCTTATTTCTCATATACTCATCCCGGATGCCTTTGAAATCGATATACATATGAGAATAATGGTGTGTAAAAAGCGGGGAGTAATTGACAAAGGTCTGGTTTTGAAAGGTTTCCCAGGGATATGTCTCTGTCCAGTTTTGCCATACCTCCGGTTCAACAGGATGTGTTGGTGAACCCAAAGCCAGGATATAAAGGATCATCGCTTCTGAATATCCATTGTAAGTATGTATTATCTTACCTTTTTCAGGCCTCCATCCCATCGACATAGTACCTTCATCAGCCATCATCCAATCCCACTCAACTCTACGATAAAGTTCATCGGCAACTTGGCGAATTTGGCTTTCTACTTCATTTTCTCCATCAAAATAGGACTGTACACTCAAAACTCCTGCCATCAATAATCCGGTATCGATGGATGACAGTTCCACATCCTTGTACCTGGTGGCATTGTTATAGGTCAGAAAGTGATAAAAGAATCCTTTATACCCTGCCATTCCGGTACTTTCATCCCCTTGCGGAAGACTATACAATACCTTTAAGGTATTGAGTACTCTCCCGGCTGCTTCTTGTCTGCTGACATAACCATTTTCCACTCCTGCGATATAGGCCGTCAGACCAAATCCGGTAGCCGCAATACTTGAGAAAGTCCTTTTGGGATAACGGTCAGGGATCTGAAAATTGTTCTCATCCGCCAGTTCCCAGAAGTAGTTAAATGTTCTGTGTTGCAATTCATCCAGATCAAAAGCAGTGACATCATCGGCGGGTGGTTGCTCCTGCGACTGAGTAACTTCGCAAGAGCCCAAAAAAAACAGCAAGAACAAAACTATGCTTATTCTTAATGACAGCAGTTTTAATAACATTTTACCTTGCTTTGGAAATAAATAATTGGTGAATAGTACCTATAGAATTAACCGGTTTCGCCTTGCCGCCGGGTTCTCCGGCGACAAAACGATTACCAGGTAATTCAAAACCTTTCCTTATCAATAAACATCATGAAATTCCATTGCCGGCTGGTATTGCCGGCAATGGTGAAAAATCTTACTCTTTAACGAACTTGGCCTTTCCAATCATTACTCCACTGTTATCATAAAGAGACAGGAAGTACATTCCACTTTGTAAATGAGCAACATCAAGATTGATCTGATCGTAAGTATTGGCAAATACTGTGCGGGAAACCTGCTGTCCTAAAGCATTGAAAATCAACACCTGGTTAACTTCCTGATCAACATCAATGGAAAGCTGACTGGAAACAGGGTTAGGTGATACATTGAAGTTTTCCACTTCAATTGGTGTAAATACACCTACGGTACCACAACTATAATCACCAATTACAATATCATCAAAGTATGAGGTAACGTCTTCCTCGGTTGCATCAATCAACAGGTCGAAGAAAATGGTCAAAGTCTGGTATTGGGCATCGTCAGGGATCTCAGAGAAATCAAAAATCAGCTCCTCCCATTGTTCTGTAACCGTATTTTCCACCGGCAATTCAATAACAGCTGCGCCGGTTTGTGAATTTTCAAGCTTTAAGGCAAAATTACCAATGTGATCCATCCAGACTTTAGCTTTTGCAATTTTGGTCTCACCGAAATCCATCGGAGCCTCCAGTAAAGCATAGGCACCTGCCCAGGGGTCTGCATCATAAGCTTTGGTAAACTTCCCAACCATGGAACTGGTATTGATTCCCCCCGGAACAGGGTTCTCAATAATCTGCAACTGATTATTCTCCTGTTCTATATGTCCATTGGCGAACAGGATGAAATTGGAAATCGTTGTATTCGGTGTCTCATTATCAGCAATACATCCACTGTAATTGGCTCTTGACCATTTAATATCATCGATGTAATAATTGTACTGCTCAGGCTGAACATTTCCTGGGTTGAAGAAAATTACTACCCGGGCGTGATCTTCCATAGCCTGAGAACTGAAATCAAATACATACTCGGTCCAAACACCAGAGGTAGTATTGCCATCCAGCCATACTTCATTGGCTGCAGAAGCTCCCCCTTCGAGTTTTGCCATAAGAGGCACCTCAGCCGGAGACCAAATCTTGATATGCAGTTGGTTGTAAACGGAAAGATCCCAGGAACCGCCACTTTCAAAACCAAGTGCTGACCATTCGTCAAATGGATCCGGGTATTCCCCTACTTTCAAACTGGAGTTTTCAGGTGAAACATCAGGGTTATCAATCACGGAAATCAATTCACCACCTACTCCGTAGGTACCATTACGCTGACATTCGAAATCATCAAGTATATTTGGAATAGGAACAACTCCTTCACAAGGATCTACCGTACTTTCGGATTGGGTAAGGTTATCAAAGAAATACATCGTTCCTGCATTATCCACACCTCCATCAAAAATGAGACTTACACTTTCAAAATCCGTGATACTGCTGAATTCATCGAAATTGAACTCAAGGGTCACCCATTGTTCTGTTGCTGGAATTTCTCTGGAAACTTCCTTATTCCCTTCCAATGGGCTGAATAATTTCATGATGACACTTTGAGAACCTGCAGGTGCCCAAACATCGAGATTTAACTGAGGGTTAACGGATAAATCAAGACCAGCAGGAAGAATAGCTGTTAGCGTACTCCAGACAGAAGCTCCTTTGGTGTATTTCCCTACATTTGGACTCTCATTGACACCTGTCGCATCAGGATTGTCCACAACGCCGTCAAAGGTTCCGTTATTTTCTGTATCTCCGCCAAAAGGCATCCATCCAAGGCTCTGACCATCTTCAAAGTCTTCGAGTGCATCCGGAGCAGGCGCTTCTCCCCAACTCAGGTCGTCGAAATAATAGGTATCACCTTCCGTTCCGGCTTGCCCGCCGTTTGCGAAAATGGCAATTTTTTTGTGATTGGCAGAAGCCTGACTGCTGAAGTCAATGGTATATTCTACCCATGTATTGGTTTCGGAAACAGTCTGCCAGAATTCATAAGGTGCAGAAACACCTCCCTCGAGTTTGAAAAGGAACTGGCATTCGATTGGAGACCACAATTTTACTTTCAACTGATTATTAACTGAAAGATCCAGGGCATTGTGATAATCAACTACCATTGCATACCATGGTTCGTTTACCGGGTCTACCCACTCTCCAACTTTTGAACTTGTATTAATACCACTGGCATCCGGATTATCAACAGCAGTAATAATATTCCAACCCGCACCATAGGTAGCATTTCGCTGGCATTCATAATCATCAATGATCAAGGGATCCGGAACGGTACCGGCACAAGCACCCGCAGGATGTGCCTCAATGTTATCAAACAGGTAGGTATCTCCACTTTCGGCCACACCAGGATCAAAGAAAATGATGATTTTAGTTATCGTGGTAAAACCAGCTGCTGCACTCATGTCAAAAACATATTCCTGCCAAATGTTAGGGTTAGCAATATTTTTGACTTGTTCAATAGCTTCTCCATCGCCTTCCAATTTAAAAAGAATCTGGGTGGCAACCGGTGCATTGACCATAATGTGAAATTCATTATTGACTGAAAGGTCCATAGGTTCATCCAAAACCGCAATCAACAAACTATAGGGATGTTCAGTGGACTTGGTATAAGATCCTGCCATAGCGGAAGGGTTTATACCATCTGTAGTAGGATTCTCAACAGCACCGTTGAAAACACCGTCACCAAAAGGCTGCCAATTCAATAAGGTTCCTTCAAAATCTTCATAAACAACTTGTGCATTCATAGAAAAGGCCATTGTCAAGAGGGCCAAAATAGTAAGTAAATAATTCCTCATGATAAAAGTTTTTAAATTAACAAAAGGGTTTAACCTTCCGTCTTAATTACAAAAAAGGAAGGTTAATGAACATAAACCGGAATAGTCGTTCGCCATGTATCTGACTGAGCGACAATAAAATAGAGTCCTTGTGCCTCTTTTTCAAAATCCAAAGTGAGTCTGTTGCGACCAGGAAGAAAATCCTGATTCACATAAAAATCTTTAACAAGTAGTCCCGAAACGCTGTATAAACCAATATTCAACCTTGCTTTTTGATCAAGGCTGAATTGAAGGTTTGCCAAACCGACAACAGGGTTCGGTGAAATAGTCATATTTATTGTTTCAGCACCGATAGTTTCCAATCCTACCATGGTACTGTCAGGTTCAAATCCGATGGCTTCCAGTGCCGGGGCGATTTCTTCATTATTCATAAACATATCCCATAAAATCCCGGAACGATAGTTTTCTATCATACAGATAATTGGCCCCTGATCGATGGCCAGATAGGAGGAAGCAAACCAATTCTCATCAAGATTGAAAGCATCTTTAAAACCATACTTTCCCCAAAGATCGGCTCCATGATCCCTGTAAAAATGTTTTAATGCCTGAATGGACAATTGCGGTGTATAAGGCATGGAAGAAAGTGCAGCCGTAGGAGTGATCGTTCCGTTATCTCTGGCAGAGGTAGGCTCATGTGCAAGGTATCCCCAGGGATTATCACTGGCAGTAAGTCCCCAGCAAACATCTGAGTAACCTTCATGATTTTCAGGGTTATCAATGCAATAAGCCCTGTTCATCATTGTGTGGAAGTAGTTCTTGTTAAAATAATTAGTGTATTCATCTTTGATGCCTCTCGGATCAAAACCCAGATAGGAGTAATGGGCAAAAAACAGCGGCCCGCCTGAGGTCGGACCAACTTCGACAGGAAAACCATAAAAGGTGTTATTATTGGTATAACTGCCTCCTGCCCATCCATCATGATACAAACTGGCAGGAACAAAATTTGTTGGAGAGGCGACGGCGAGCAGATAAACGATCTGGGCTTCATTAAATCCGCGGATCTGGAAATTCATTTGCCAGCCATAATTGGGAGACCAGTGCCAATAAAGTACCTGTTGAGTTTGCTTTCGGTACCAACGCCAGTCCATTGCTTCCCAGAGTTGGGTAATTTTATTAAATAAGGCAGTTTCATTTTCTGAATTGCCATTGAAATATTGCCTTGCAGTAAGCAAGCCCTGAAGCATAAAGGACGTCTCCACAATATCTCCGCCATTATCAAATTCACTAAAGGGGATGGTATTACCATTTCCGCCATTCATCCAATGTGGCCAGGCTCCGTGAAAACGATCTGCAGTTTCGAGAAACTCGACAATCTTCAGCATTCTCTCCAGCCCTTCTTCATAGGTAATAAAACCTCTTTCCACCCCAACGATGATAGCCATAACCCCAAAACCTGAACCTCCTGAAGTAACAATAGAGGTTGTACTTCGTTCCCTGGCCATACCGCTCACCGGATGAGCAAAATCCCAGAAATATCTGAATGTATATTCCTGGACCATGGTCAGTAACTGCTCATCTGTCATTTCAAAAGTAGAAACGGAAACAACCTCCGAGTCTTCACTCTCTTCTCCCACAAAATCTAAAGACCTCACCACATATTCCAAATCAAGGTCTTCTCGGCCTGTAAAGTCAATATATTCAGGTTTCGAAGCTGTGACATAACCAATCTGCTCAAAATTGCCATTTGGCAACTCCTTTTTATATATCCGGAATCCACTAACGGAAGGGTCAGAAGATTGGTTCCACTTCAATTCAACATGGCTGTCATACCCCTGGCCAGTTATTCCTGTAGGAATGGAAGGTTGGGCGAAAGCAAGCGTCAATGAAGAAAGGATCAATATTCCTGCGATGAAAAATGACCGGAATAATATTGAGGAAGGTGCTTTTAACATAATTTGGCTATCGATTATGAGGGTAAATTTACTTTTTATATCCATAGAAAACAATTTTTTGACCTCACCACGACTACGCCATCGGCATTTTTCCACTTAATACCTAATCATGTACTCTGTCAGGTTTTTCGGGGCCGGCAGCCCTATTTTCTTACGCAACCTGTAACGTTTATTCTCTACGCCACGAATAGAAATGTTTAATAAGGGGGCAATCTCCTTGGAACTGAGATTCATCTTTAGATATGCCGCTAGTTTAAGATCACCCGGAGTAAGATCGGGAAATTCTTTTTTCAGCTTTTTAAAGAAATGTTCATGGACCTGGTTAAAATTGGTTTCAAAAATTTCCCAGTCGTGTTCTGAGGTGATTTGTACATCGATAAGGTGAATGATCTTTTGGAAATCCCTGCCGGAAAAGCGTTCAGGTTTTGCTTTTCTAACCTTGATCAACTCGCTTTTTACATTCTGCAAAGTTTCATTTTTCCTGATTAAACCCATGGTGGAATTGGCCAATTCTTTACTTTTATTGACGAGTTGGAGACTCAGCTTTTCATTGTTCGACCTGACTTCCTGTTCCCTTAACGCACGCTCCCGTTCAGCCTCCAATACCTTTCGTTCCTTTTGTAACCTTCTCAAGTGGATCTGGTATAAAATAAACCCGATAATGGAAGCAATGCCCAGATAGACAAAAAACATCCAGCCTTTTTTGTACCAAACCTGTTCGATAGAAAATTTAAGCTCATCCGATGTTCCAAATTCATTAGATCGAATTCTAAAAACATATTCTCCCGCGGGAAGGTTGGTATACTCTTTTATTGACCGTCCCTCCGTATCGTACCACACGGTATCATAGCCCTCAAGCTGATAACTCAATCCAGGTGTATGCGAATAAACGGTGTGATAGAAATGGAACCTTAAGTCATTTTGGCCCGATGTAAAGAATTCCCTCCCTGCAAATGGAGCCATAAGCTCAATTCTTTTACGTTTCCCAAAATTTTCTACCACATCAATGACTGGACTGGAAAAAGGAATAGGGTTATTCAAAGCAGATTTATCCAAAACAGCAAACCCACTATCCAGGCAAAATAGAAACAGACCAGGTTTTAATTCGACAATCGTTTCATACCTAGGCACCAAAGTCAGGTCCAACATTTTACTTTCACCCTCGAAATAGTATTCCAACTTGTTCTTGAAAATCCTAAAAATCAAATCTTTGCCGAATTGTCTGAATTTAAATCCGCCCTCATCAAACAAAGAATCCTGGAAGGGTCTAAAACTATTTTCATCTCCAAAAAATTGATAATAACGGTCACCTGACTTAAATATTAATTGGCCATCTTTGGCCGTAATATCAATATTAAAATTACTTTCAAGTCCATCTTTCGCAGAAAATGACTTAACCGAAGTCACCTGACTTAAATCAGGTGCCAATTCAAGTAAATTAAAACCCTGTATTGGGTTGGCTACCCAAACCGAATCATCTCCCTGAAAATGCAATTGCTTAACGGGCTCCAAAAAACCTGTGATCCGATGACTAAATTCCCATCGGCCATTTCCATTCTTTTTCAGGACGATCAACCCTGTATAGGTACCCTGGATAAGAATGTCGCTTCTCTCAGGATGCCTTATTGTAGAAAACCCTCCCGTAATTTGGGAGATGCGTTCAAAATTGTTCCCTTCGACCAAAAATGTTCCTTCATTATGTCCACAAATGAGTTGGTCATCAATAATTTCCAACCCCCAGACCTGCCCCTGGGCCCCTTTAATGATTTCAAAATCAGATTCCTGGGAAAACCCCTGAACCTCAGCCCATTTTTTGACAAAAAGGCCTTGATTAGTACCCAAATACAAATTGTCCCGGAAAATACATGCTGAATAAACCGTTCCTTCCCTACCGGTCTTATCCGAAAAATATTTGACAGGCGTATTCAATTCCAGCAGATCGATGCCCCTGTCCAGTCCACACCAGAGGTTCTTACGATCATCTTCAAAAAGGGCCAGTACCGTATTATTTTGCAAGGCAGTTTGCTGATTGATTTTGGTTATTATATTTCCATTTTTATCCAAAATAAAAAGTCCGTCAAGGATAGTCCCAAATGCCAAATGGCCGTTGAAAAGTGTACACACCTTATTGATCTGGGCACTTTTAAAGTCTTCCTGGGCTTCATTGCTCCATGCTGTTAAACTACCATTTTGGTATAAAAAAATTCCATCGTTTTCAGTGCAGACCAAAAAACTGTTTTGCTCAAGCGGCAGGATGCCAGTTACCTTTTTATCCGAAAGCGACAAGGTGGCGGGTAATAATTCAAACTGTCCGGTTTTGTCAAATTTATAAATACCACTGTCAATAACCTGCACTAGCATTTGACCATCCACATCAAAAGCATACATGATGTTTCCGGGAGGAAGAATGTGAGTTACTTTTTTGTAATCGTATATGAATATTGAAGAGAAGGACTGGAAAAGTATAAAATCTTCCCCTTTTAGAATATGCCAAATTTCTTCCTTTTCTACCTCCTCCCGAATCGTACTATCGACAAGGGAATGATATTCAAGAGTGCTGGAATTATTCCTGTCCCAATATCCCAACTCCCCATATGCACCTGAAAAAACCAGGCCGTAATCATCACAAACTACTGACCTTATAGCTTGTTTATCAGGCAGTTGAAATAAATTCCAGTCAATTCCATTATACTCCAACAGCCCTTCCGTATTCCCAAAATACATTTTGCGATCGGACGCCTGGGTTATCATCCAGTTTTGATTATGAGCCTGGTAGTCTGATTTGGAAAAGTTGATAGTACGAGGTAATAATTGTGAAAAGACAGGTATGCTCAAGAGTACCAGGCAAAAAGGCAATATTACTCCCCTGATGATCCCCATACACAATAGTTAGCGTGTTTGAAATTGAATTTAGTAATCAAATGATTGAGGGAAAAATAAAAAAAGTTTCCAACCTTCCTATTAATACCCCGGAGCTGATCCTCCAATTTTTTCGATAGGATGCCAGGTTGTTTTAATTTCCTGCAAATCAGTAATCAGATATAAACTTTGAGCATCTTCCTCCATCCAATCCTGATCGAATGCCTTTATTCGCTTCACATTCGAAATAGACTTTTCCTCCAAAAGCTTAATATCGTCTTTGTTGTCACCACAGTAAACAATTGCATTTACATCCATATGTATTGCAGCATGTCCAATGATCTCTTCTGTATTCCCCGTAAGAATATTAACAACTCCTCCCGGAACATCAGAATCGTTTAAAACTTCAGCAAAAGTTATGGAACAAAGTGGCTTGTCGGTCGAAGCTAAAAGTACGCAAGTATTTCCACCGGCAATAACCGGGGCAACAGCTGAAACCAATCCGATCAGTGAAGTTTGTTGATCGGTGAAGATGGTCACAACTCCCATGGGTTCAGGAACTGAAAAATTGAAATGGGAACTCGCTACGGGATTGATACTTCCGGCAACTTGCTGGTATTTATCGCACCATCCGGCGTAATACACTAAACGGTCGATAGCTAAATTCACTTCAGCTTCCGCCTCTTTTTTGGAGCTTCCCTGCCGAATCAATTCGTCAATGAACTGTGCCTTTCTACCTTCCAGCATCTCCCCTATCCGGTAAAGGATCTGGCTGCGATTATAGGCTGTACGACCACTCCATCCCCCAAAGGCTCCCCGTGCAGCTACGACTGCATTACGAAAGTCTTTCCTGGAGGAGAGGCATACATTGGCCAGCACTTCCCCATCCTTGTCCTTAGGTGCATAATAACGACCTGACTCAGTCCTGGGAAATTTACCGCCGATATATAATTTGTATGTTTTCAGAATTTCGATGCGTTTATCCATATCAAAATGGTTCTTTATGCGAAATATTTTAACCGCAAGGTGCGCAAAGGATTCGCCAAGTACCCAAGGAATTTTCTCTTTGCGATCCTTGCGATTTCCTTGCGATCTTGCGGTTAAATTTCGCTAAATGAGTTTATTCAAATTTCAAATACGGTTCTAAGCCATGTAAACCTCCTTCCCTGCCAAAACCACTTTCCTTGTAACCGCCAAATGGAGAAGTCGGATCAAATTTGTTATACGTATTGGCCCATACAACCCCGGCCCTCATTTGGGTGGTGAGGTTGAAAATTTTGGAGCCTTTATCCGTCCAGACTCCTGCTGAGAGTCCGTACTCGGTATTATTTGCTTTCGTGATTACTTCATCAATAGTCCTGAATGTCTGCACGGCCAGTACCGGGCCAAAGATCTCTTCCCGGGCAAGAATGCTCGACTGAGCTACATCCAGGAATAATGTCGGCCTACACCAATACCCCTTTTTGGGAATGGAGCAAGAGCTTTCATAGAATTCATTGCCTTCATCCTTTCCGACTTTCAGGTAATGTTCAATTGTTTTTAGCTGACCTGCAGAGTTTATGGCTCCAACGTCTGTATTTTTATCCAATGGATCTCCAACGATCAGGGTTTCTATCCTGTGTTTGAGTTTTTCAATAACCTCTACATACACTGATTCCTGAACAAAAAGTCGTGAACCGGCACAACAAACATGACCCTGGTTGAAGAAAATGCCATTGACAATTCCCTCGACGGCCTGATTGATCGGCGCATCTTCAAAAATGATGTTGGCTGCTTTGCCACCAAGTTCCAAAGTCAGTTTTTTACCGGAACCTGCAATAGACTTCTGTATAATCTTTCCAACTTGGGTAGAACCCGTGAAGGCAATCTTATCGATGTCAGGATGCTGAACAATCGCCGCTCCCGTTTCTCCTGCTCCCGTAACCACATTAACCACCCCATCCGGCAATCCGGACTCCTTGATCAATTCCGCTAGTTTGATAATGGTGAGGGAAGTCGTTTCAGCAGGTTTAATGACAATGGTATTCCCCGTAGCCAGAGCCGGAGCGATTTTCCAGGCTGCCATTAACAGGGGAAAATTCCATGGAATGATCTGTCCTGCTACGCCATGGGAACTAAATTTACGATTTGGAAAGGCATAATCCAATTTATCCGCCCAACCTGCGTAATAGAAAAAATGAGCAGCCACCAACGGTATATCGATATCTCTTGATTCCCGGATTGGTTTACCTCCGTCCATGGTTTCGAGGACAGAAAATTCTCTGGCTCTTTCCTGTATCAACCTGGCTATCCGATAGATATATTTTCCACGGTCCTTTCCGGACATTTTAGACCAGACCTCATCATAGGCCTTTCTCGCGGCTTTGACCGCTTTATCGACGTCCTTTTTTCCGGCAAGGGCAATATCACAGATCTTTTCTTCCGTCGCCGGATTGATGCTATCGAAATATTCTCCTCCGGCTGGTTTCACAAACTTCCCATTGATAAAAAGATCATAACGATCCTTTATCTGCACATGCCCTGTACTTTCAGGAGCGGGAGCCAGATCCCAGGTTTGTTTATTTTTTTTGGCCATTGTTATTTTTTTCAAGAAGGCAAAACCTTTTCATCCCGAAAGCCAAGGCAAAGGTGTCGCCTTAATTAATCCTATCTATATCAATCTATAGCAAAGTAATCTGCAGATTGGTATGCTCCGGTCTTTTGTTTTACCAATTGCAACAATACATCATTGGCCAGACTTGAAGCACCAAATCGGAACCAATGATTATTCAGCCAGTCCTGGCCAAGTACTTCTTTAACCATGATCAGGTAATGTAATGCCAACTTAGACTTCGAGATGCCTCCTGCAGGTTTCATTCCGATCATTTCTCCGGTTTTGAGATAATGATCCCGGATAGCCTCGAGCATAACCAGCGTGACGGGCATGGTTGCTGCCGGCTTTATTTTACCGGTTGAAGTCTTGATAAAATCAGCTCCGGCAAGAATAGCGATATCACTTGCGCGTCGTACTTTGTCGAATGATCCCAGTTCACCTGTTTCCAGAATGACTTTTAGCCTTGCCTTGCCGCAAGCCTGCTTGACAGCAGCAATTTCATCAAACACATAATTGTAATCTCCTGCATGGAATTTCCCCCGGGAGATGACCATATCGACTTCATCAGCTCCCTCTCCTACCGCAAACTTTGTCTCTTCGAGTTTAATGGCCAAAGAAGATTGTCCACTTGGAAAAGCTGTCGCAACAGAAGCAACACCGATACCGGAGCCTTCAAGCTCTTTCTTAGCAACCTTTACCAGGGAAGGGTATACGCAAACCGCAGCGACTGTTGGTAAACCTTCATAGGAATCATGCAGGTGTTTTGCCTTATAGGCCAATTGACGCACCTTGCCAGGCGAATCTTTCCCCTCCAAAGTTGTAAGATCAATCATGTTTAAAACCATTTTCAATCCTTCAACCTTAGCTTGCTTTTTGATACTTCTGGTCTGAAAACGGGATGCACGCTCAATGACTCCGACCTGGTCCACACGGGGACTTAACCGGAAATCCACTTTGGGTTTTATTATTTTCTTTGAAGCCATAAACTTCTTCTTTTCTTAAACTAACAGAAAAATAGCTACCGCAATTGCAGCTATGAATAATACTTCCAGTACATTTCCCCAAAACTGGCTTTTCACCTTTATGTTAATCAGTGAAATAACGGAAGCGATAACCCCGACTCCGACATAAAATCCCACTGATCTCATGTCAAGTGTCAGGTCCAAACCAGTATCATTTTTTATAGCCGGAATGACCTGCAGGGCAATGAAGTGAAAGATAATTCCCAAGCCCGAGACCAAAAGGCCTGCCAACAATAACCAAAGCCCACCGATGTTTTTTCGGATCTTGATGATGCTCCGTAACGTTGAGGTAACAACGATCCAAAAAATCACCAGTTTGATCCCTACCAGCACCTTTTCCGCATCAATTAATTTGGTAATAAAAAGATGCAGTAAAGTCAGCAGGATAGCCAGAACGATACTGCTGATCAGTACCGTTCTGAATACTACACTTTGGTTGACCCTTGCTTTTTGATCCATCAGGTTTTATTTATCTATTTGCTGGAGCAATATCTCCACTGCTTTTTTCAGCTGATCATCCTGTCCCTTGGCCTTGGAATCAGGAGCATTTTCAACAAGCACATCCGGAACCGCAGGCCCATGTTCCATGTTTTCCTCCGTAGCTTTAACGAACCAGGCACGGAAAGGCATTCTGACGTAACTACCGTCAACCAAACCATATCCACCTGTTGAGATCACCGCACCAAATGTAGGCTGTCCAACCAATGTTCCGAAACCAAGTGTTTTATAAGCATGACTGAAAATCTCTGCGTTGGAATAGCTATTTTCATTACAAAGCGCAACAGATGGCAAAGTCAACGGAGGGAAAGGTAACCTTTCCGCATATGGATAAGTTTCCTTGAATTTTTTGTGTTCCTTAAGCGATTTGGCAGCACCGCGAGGAATGGTATAGGCATGCTGACGTGGGCTAAGCACAGCCATCAACATATCTGTGGTCCATCCACCACCGTTGAAACGAACATCAATGACAATTCCTTTTTTACCGTAACCGCTGGCCATGAGTTCTCTTTCAAAACGTTCAAAACTGGTCCATCCCATCGCACGGATATGGATATACCCCAGTTGACCATCTGAATAAAGATCCGTCAGGCGTTTTTGCTCTTTGATCCAGGCCTCATATTTTTCTGTATTCAGGGAGGTTGCAGGTCTGATCACGACTTCCCGGGTCGTCCCGTCTGAAGCTTTCACTGTCAATAATGTCCTTTCATTGGCGGCACCTTCCAGTAGTTCATAAAAATTCTCATCTCCATTTACGGAAATACCATTTATTGCAGAGATAATTTCACCAACCTCCAATTGACTGTTTTCTCTGTCAGCCGGACTATCCGGAATAATGGAGGTAATTTGTACGCCTTGTCTTCCAAGGGGTTTTAATTCGACGCCCAATAGTCCGGTCTGATCTCTTTGCAATTCTTCAGGATTAGAGCCATACATGCCCATGTGGCTGGCATTCAATTGCCCAAGCATTTCGTTGAACATCACTCTGAAGTCCTGACTGGTCGATGCTGCGAGGGCACGTTTTTTGTATTTTGCCTTCAAGGCTTCCCAGTCTTCTCCATGAAATTCAGGATCGTAGAAGCCATCTCTCAATGCACGCCATCCGTCCTCAAAGATCTGAGCTTTTTCCCCCTGATGGTCTATCTCAAGTTTAGCGGAAAAGGGCTGACCTTCCACCTTCTTCCCGGAAACAGCCAGTTTATTGAATTTACCCCTGGAAACGAAATAAAGATTTTTCTGTTTTTCATCCCATTGAAGATTTCCGAGTGACATATCATCCAGGATAACTTTGGAATCACTACCATCCCATTTGATACTCATGAAATTACGCTTGGTACTTCTACCGTTTCGCCCACTTCCATTAGCAGAAAAATAGAATGTTTCCCCATCCTTGGAGATCTCGATTCCTCCCTCATTTCCAGGATAGGCAGTTACCTGCTCTAACCTATCATAGATGCCTTCAAAATCTATATCAATGGAAAAAGTTTCTGTAGAATCCTTTTTCTCACCGTTTTTCTTCCCGTTGCCATTTTTATCTTCCTCGTCTTCGTCATCTTCCCAGTCGCGTTTGGTTTTTTCCCAGTCTTCTTTCGTCAACCAGGCAAACCAAATATCGTTATCGGCATTATTTCTGTCAGAAACAAATGCCAGTTTGCTGCCATCAGCACTCCACACCGGAGAGTAATCATTCCTTGGGTGCATACTCACATTTACAGGTGCCTTGCTATTGTCCGCAGCATGGATGTAGATTTCTGAATTGAAATTCAAATCTTCCAGTGCATAAGCTACCCATTTGGAATCAGGGCTCCAATTGGCGCCTGAAGGGGTATCCCATCCATTGAGCAGAGTAACCTCATTGGTCAGGGCTCCATTTTCATCAATATCTGCCACCAGCAACATGCCTCGCCCCCTCAGAATCAAAATTTTCTTGCGATCCGGAGATAATAAAAACCGGGCTTCTTCTTCAGGAGTACTGGTAACGGAAATAATTTCGGATTTGAAAGTTTTATAGAGATTGACCTGTGAAGTATCCGTGGATCTGGCCAGGAAAATATCCTTATTGCCTTTTCTGTCAGAAATGAAGAGCAAAGTAGTATCGTTGAGCCATTGAGGATTCTGCTCGCGGGCAGCATCATTGGTGATGACTTTTGTACGCTTTTTCTCTTTATCATTCTGTTTGACCACAAGATCACCTCGCACATTCAAGGCCACTAATTTACCGTTTGGAGACACATTGTAATCCCTGACATTATCGGAGAAAGTCTTTTTCTCAATAGGATCAAAACGGTAGTCCTGGCTTACGGTCACGTTAATTTTGGAAGGCTTTCCCTTACCAGCGATATTCATGAGGTAAAGATCCATACCACGCTCAAGTACGACCTTTTTTCCATCAGCTGAAACATCATAATAACGAATTCCATCTTCTTTGAAATTAGTCAAACGCTCGGGTTCTCCTTGCTTCACACCTTCAACGATATTAACGGAATAGAGGTTGTATTTTCCGGAACGTGCGCTGACAAAATACAAAATGTTTCCAGGGCCCCAGTCAGGATAGATATCCTGGTTGTCAGAGGTGGTAATTTGATTATAATTTCCGGTTTTGGTATCAAACACCCAAATGTCACGATTTGCAGGACCGTTATAGGCCTCTCTGGCAATCCGGCAAGATCCTCTTTCGAAGGCAATATATCTGCCATCCGGAGAAACAACCGGGCTGAATCCAAGGGCATCCATTATTCGGGTTGGCGTACCTCCACCGGATTTGACGGCATGTATTTCGTATTCACGCTCGATCTGAGCAAAGGATCTTCTGGAAACAAAATAAATATTACCATTCGCTCCCCAACTAACTTGTCCATCGCTTGTTGAATGGTAAGTAATTCTGTTAGGCGCTCCTCCTTTGGCCTGGATGGTAAAAACGTCTGTATTGCCAAAACGGTTACTGGTAAAACAAATCGCCTGACCATCAGGGCTCCATTGCGGACCAGCTTCATAAGCTTCATGGATAGTCAGCCTGTTGGCTTCCCCACCTGTGGATTTAACGGTCCAGATATCTCCTTGCCAGGAGAAAGCTACCTGGGAACCATCAGGACTAAGGGCCGGGTGTCGTAATAAGAGATCAGATGATTGCGCTATTGAAAATGAAGCAATAAAAATTGCTGAAAAAAGGGTTAGGAAATATTTCGTCATTTTTATAAAAATTATTGGTATGCAAATTTGTGGCAAGATACAAAATGCCATGAAAGTAAGAAAAAGCTGGTTTGGATAGTTTCTACGAAATTGACAATGGAATACTTCAATAAAAAACCATATTTTGTACTTTTGGACAAACCTTAATTTCACAAAATGATAAAACTCATTGAATGCCCGAGAGATGCTATGCAGGGCATTAAAACATTCATCCCGACCTCAACCAAAGCTGCCTATATCAACCAATTGTTGAAAATAGGGTTTGACACCATTGATTTTGGCAGTTTTGTTTCCCCAAAAGCCATTCCACAAATGAAAGATACAGCAGAGGTGCTGGATATGCTCGACCTCGAACAGACTAATTCAAAACTTCTGGCTATAGTTGCCAATACCCGAGGGGCCAATGACGCTTCTCAGTTCGAACAAATCGATTACCTGGGGTACCCTTTTTCCATTTCAGAAACCTTTCAATTGCGTAACACCAACGCTACCATCGAAGAGTCTTTAGAGAGGGTTGAGGCTGTTCAGGAAATTTGTGTAAAGACAGGCAAGCAAATGGTGGTATACATTTCCATGGGTTTTGGAAATCCTTATGGAGACCCATGGACCGTAGAAACGGTTACCCGTTGGACAGACAAACTTTATTCCTTGGGCATAACCATTCTCCAATTATCCGACACTATCGGAGTGGCCCGGCCGGAAAGCATTGAGTATTTATTCAGCAACCTGATTCCTGCTTATCCCGAGATCGAATTTGGTGCTCACTTTCACACAACACCCCAAAAGTGGAAGGAGAAGGTAGAGACCGCCTATCAAAACGGATGTAAACGATTTGACGGAGCTGTCAGAGGCTACGGAGGTTGTCCAATGGCCAAAGACGACCTGACCGGAAATATGCCCATGGAGCACCTGGTTTATTATTTTGAGGATCAAAAAGTTTTGGAAGGGCTAAATCTGGAAGCTTTCAGGACTGCTTACGAGATGTCTCAGGATGTATTTCCACATTAATAATTTTGAAATTACCAAAATCATCATTATGCGACCAATACTGCTTTTTTTCCTGTTAGTGACATTGTGTTTCTCCTGTTCTCAGCCTGAAGATGCTGTAAACCAGGAAACACCTGTTTCTTCCACCACCTGTGAAGACCGACCAGCCTATGCAATGGTCATCCATGGTGGAGCCGGAACCATCACCAGAGAAAACATGACCCCGGAGAAAGAAGAGTCGATCCGAAAAGTTTTAGGAGAAGCTTTGGATGCCGGTGAGAACATTCTCAAAAACGGAGGCAACAGCATAGATGCAGTCATAGCCACTATTAATGTGATGGAAAACTCCGAACATTTCAATGCAGGAAAAGGTGCCGTTTTCACCCACGAAGGCATCAATGAACTCGATGCATCCATAATGAACGGTGCAAATCTGGACGCCGGTGCAGTCGGGGGGGTTACTGTTGTAAAAAATCCGATCAATGCTGCACGTGCCGTTATGGAAAACTCTCCACATGTGATGTTATCCGGCAAGGGTGCCAATACTTTTGCTATCGAGCAGGGGCTTGATACTGTCAGTGGTGACTATTTTTATACTCAAAGGCGCTATGAGTCTTTGCAAAAGGCGCTTGAAAAAGAAGACAAAACTACCGGCAGCCTGGAATCATGGCCTGATTATAAATTTGGTACAGTGGGCTGTGTGGCTTTAGACCAAAATGGTAACATCGTGGCAGGAACTTCTACCGGCGGCATGACCAATAAGCGTTGGAACAGAATTGGAGACAGCCCGGTTATCGGGGCTGGAACTTACGCCAATAATAAAACCTGCGGAGTTTCCTGTACCGGGCATGGTGAATATTTTATTCGGTACGCCGTTGCACACGATATGTCTGCGCTTATGGAGTATAAGGGTGTAAGTATTGAAAAAGCGGGAGAAGAAATCATCCATAAAAAACTCAAAGAAGCCGGTGGTTCAGGAGGTTTGATCGCATTGGATAAATGTGGGAATGTTACGATGCCATTTAATACGGCAGGCATGTACAGAGGGTATGCAAAACCCGATGAAAGAGTCGTAGAAATTTATGAGGATTAGGGCAAAGCAATAGGTTGTCTCAAAGATTTTTTTTGCGTAGATAGAACACTGATCAGAACTGATTTAACGGATCAGCGCTGATTTTCTCTGAGACAACCGTTCTGTAATTATTAATTACCGATTTTCACCAACCTGTGCTGACTCACTAAAGCCCCCTGCCGGACCGACAGGAAGTAAATACCGGCAGCCATATTCTTATCTGAAAATTCCAGATTTACAGAACTACTGGTCATTTTTTGTTCCGGGATAATCACTTTACCCACAGCATCCCTGATTCCGTAGTAAACGTCTTCATCGCAACGGGAAGTTATCTTCAATTGCGTACGGGTGATAAATGGGTTAGGATACATGTGAACAGTCAGACAACCTGCCGGCTCGTCGAGTTCTTCCGTTGAAACGACGGTAGCGTCTACACGGATCTTGATCTCACTGAGTCCATAACAACTGCCACCATAATTATCAATGGCCGTAATCAACACATATTGAGCCTCAGCGCCGTCAAAATCGGGGCCGTCAAAACCTTCATAGGTATTCACCCCGGGGCCTTGCTCAAAATCAAAGGTTCCCAATTCGATCCATTCAATACCATCTATACTATAATCGACAACTACAGTTCGTAACCCCCAATCGAGATATTCAATATCATTGGTGTTCCAGACCTGCATCTGGCCAAGTGTATAAACATAGCCGAAATCATACATCAACCAGTGGGATTCTCCCCTGTCCTGATTCGGATTTTCACTGGCCGTACAGGACACCCAACCATCATACCAGGTGGTATTATGCCTGTCAGGGAAACACTGTCCCTGGACATTAACTTGAATTAAAATCGTTAAAAGAAAAAGTATAATTAGATTTTTCATGGGTTTCCTTTTTAAATATTCATAAATCCAATAGGTGATGCCCCACCGGGAACATAAAAATTAGTGAGGTTCGGGAAGACGAGTGGCAAATCAGATGGCGAAACGCCAAACCACAGGGCCAATTCAGCAAAGTATTCATCGGTTGACAAGCCTGGAACCACAACTCCACGGTTACCTACTACTGATTCACTGTCCAATTCCAGCGATGGATAACTACCATAAAAATCTCCTCCCTGAACAGCGCCACCACTAATCATTACATTACCTCCCCAGGCATGATCACTACCATTGCCATTAGAAGTAAGGGTACGGCTAAATTCAGAGGCTGTAAAAGTGGTCACCTGTTCAGACATAGCGATTTCATTCATCACGGCATTGAATTCAAAGAGTGCATTACTCATCACCGCATACATACCTTCCTGCTTTTCGAGCAGATCATCATGATGATCCCATCCGCCGAAATTCACAAAAAAGATCTGACGTTTGAACCCCAGGGCTTCCTGAGCCTTGATGATCTTGGCGATCATTTTGAAGCTTTCGGATACTTTATTATCGCTGAAGGGGGTCTGAAAATCTCCAACTGCTTCGATGGCTTCCTGGAATTCAAGATGTGCGTCACGGGCATTCCTGATAGTACTGATATAGGTATCTTTGTACATATCATTGTAGTTCCATGAAAGCAGGCTGTCAATCATACCATTGCGAAGGTTGTCAAAACTGTTGGTCTGATCGTAGCGGGTGATCCCGGTACTTCCATCTTCCGGATCTACCGAATATTCAAACACCTGATTTCCATACTGGAAAACATTGGTTCCCGAAAGGGAGATGTTCATGGAAATGGTCTGGTTATCATTCATGGATTGCAAAAGGTCCGCCACCTTTCCCCCCCAGCCTATGGACGACCTCAAGGCCGGGCTAGCTGTTTGCCAGTGTTTGATCTGATCAGCATGAGAGAATAACCCCAGAGGCAATGGCACACTGCCATCCTGGTACTGCTGTTTAGTAGTTGGCTGCACCATCATTCCAACATTAGGGATAAATGCCAATTGTCCCTGATCAAATAACTGTTTCACACCGTACATGGAAGGATGCACACCATATTGTTTACCGTCATTAGTGGCCGGAGTAATGGCGTGCATGCTGCTTTGCGGAATGGCCAGGTTGGATCTCGTTTCGGCATATTCCGCGTATTCGTTTGTACCCCTTGGCATAAGCATATTGAAGGAATCAGCTCCCCCCGCCTGGAATAGGCAAATCAGGGCCTTATATTCATCATTAAAGATAGCTGAGTTACTTAGCGCTGCAGCATTAAGGGTTCGAAACTTAAACATGGATGAAGGCAGGGTAGAAACTCCCAAAGCTGCCATGGTCGCCCGCTGTATGAATTTTCTTCTTGATATTTGTCGACTTTTTTTCATGTCTGGATTTTTTTGTTGGTGTTATTTTAAAATGGCGAAATCAGGAGTCATCAATAAAATGAACATGGCTGCCTTGGTTCTGTTGGTCAATTCCGAAATTTCAGAGCTGGAAACATAGGCCGTCAATTGTTCCCGCAAAAGGTCCCTTGTTCTTTGACTCATTTGACCATTGGTCAACAACAGATCCAGTTTATTCAAAAGAACTTCCGGTTTTTTTGAATAGGGCATATACCCCAAAACATCGGTATTGACTATCCTGTCACTGTAGGGGTCAGGGCCTTGCCAATGGTATAACAACCGTTCTGACACCGTCCAGTTGTAGGCCTGATTAATAAAGCCAATACTCGTTTTCGTGTTGTGAATCTGGAACTCCGGAGCGACGAGATCAGCATTGGCAATATCTCCAATTGGTTGAAAATCAGGTAAATAAAAATTAAAAACTGAGGGAGAGTGCATTGGATGGTGAGAAGCATTGGCAAGGATATAATTCCCTGTATTCCAATACCTGCCTTCCGGAGAATAAGCATTTATTGCTTTGGCAAACTGGGTATATCTCAAGGTCGGAGTTTTGAGTTTTCCGTGTTCCGGATCGAGCATATACTCGCATTCTCTTGCTTCAGGATGCAATAGAATTGCCTTGATCACTGCTTTCATATCTCCCCGAACGCCATCTCCATTATCATTAAAGGCGCTGGCCACATCCGCAATATATTCCGGAGAAGGATTTGATTTAACCAATTGCTGGATCAATAAGCGACTAATAAATGGTCCTACATTCTGATGATTGAAAATGATATCAATGGCGGCTTCAACATCTTCCATGCCTGTTTGACCGTCCGGAATAATCTGGTCGTCAAACAGTACTTTTTCACCTTGTTCATGCCAGTTATCATACATGGCCATCGGAGCCGTCATGTCAATGTGGCGTATCTCTAACCAGAAAGCTGGTTCATAAGCTGTTCCACAATCGGAAAGACCACCGGCACCGAGTCCTGTAAAAACTCTGGCAAGTTCACCAATATCTCTGCTGTCATAGGTAGGAATAAAATTTTCATTGCCATCCAGCTGCTTGCTGCCGTCGAGGTTTAATTCAAATAGCCCGAGGGAGAATAATTGCATCACCTCTCTGGCATAATTCTGATCTGGGAAGATATTTTCTTCCGGAATGGACTTTGGATTATTCAGGTGACTGAGATATTTACCCATTACCGGATGAAGCGTGACATCCAGCAGGATATCCCTATAGTTGCCAAAGGCATTGTCTATGAAAATATCGTAATAACTGGCCACGCCATATCCGTAATCCCTGACATCAGAATTTTCCTTGGAGATGACCAAAATTTCACTTAAAGCCTGTGCCACTCTGTGACGCAGTTGATCCTCATTGGTCATGGTCATTTGCCACCAGGCATAATTGGACTCAACCCAGTCAGGTCTGCAGGAAAAGTTATTTGGATCTCCACCTCCTGCGATATAGAACTGATAAACCTCATCATATACCTCTTCCATAATATCGAGATAATAAGTCACGGGAGTTTCAAATTGCTCCTCGATCCAGTTCTCGATACCGATATCCGCTACATGATGAATAGTTTGAAGGTCGGCTCCAAGCGTAGCCTGTGCCAGAAAACGGGAAGCTTCAGCCAGCTTACCTTCCAGTCCTTCACCGGAAATGGTTTTATCGGCTGTTGCGACTTCATCCCATCCGTTGAACTGGTATTCGCTGCTGCTGAAAACAGTGATGCCTTCGGCATGACCTCCTCCTACATAATCATCATAGACTTGAGCAGGTAATTTCAAACAAAACAATACTAACAATAGGAAAATAGGGAGGCGGTGCATAACGGTAAATTTTATTCCATAAAAAAATACCGCCTCAATATAACAAAATTTACTCTATATGTTCCCGGGTGAAAAAAACTTAATATAAAAATAAAGGCCTGTGCACGATGCACAGGCCTTTATCTACAAGCTATTTACTAAAAAAATTACAAATTCAGTTTAGCTTTTATATCTGCTGGAATGGCATCTTTATGTACCATAATGGCTATGGTTTTCAGCCTGAAATAAGCAGGAGAAACGTAGTCATATCCCTTCATGATATTGGTAGCACCCCAGGAATTTTTTGTCTTGTAATAATTATTGCCTGCCTGATCTTTTGAAAAGCCCACAATGTGCATAAGGTGATCATCGGTCGTATGGTAATTTTCAAACTCTTGTTGGCGATAGGCCTGATCAATAATCATTTCTTTTACCGGAGTAGCCTCCTCGATGTTCTTCCATACAGAAGTATCTTCCGGTACAACAGCAACACCAACTTTATGGCTGAAAAACTTCTCACTCACATCGGCATCCCATACTACGGTGTGGCCTTCATTAATGGCATAATCAGTTACCGTAACCAATTCATCCAAAGTGATGTTGTAATACAATCCATTGGAATAATTATCAGGAATTTCCAGAATAAATTTGGTGTAAAAAGGATGATGAGTAAAAGAAGTAAGGGTTACATAATCATCCGGATTTAGTCCAAGCGTCTGAGTAAAGGTCTCAGCAGTATACCTCTTTCCATCGTAATCAAAAGTATCCGGCAATTTTCCTAAATGTCTGTCGAGAATAGCATTAACTTCATCTCTCCAATCCTCAGGAACATCTCTTTTACTGATCAGTCCTTTGAGATAATTTCTGAGTTCGCGTTCCAGAGCACTGTGGTTGTGGCTCGTTCTGCCTTCTCCATAACCAGGATAGGCAGTTTCCGGCACCACTCCTACCATTTTATAAGACCTGATCACATCATGAGATAAACTCCCCTGACTAAAATTGGCTTTTCCCTGGCGAAACAGGAAATTCTGTGCTTTATCCATATAAATGGCACGGACTCCATACATTTCAGACAGATTAAGGCTGGATTTACCCATTCTCAACAATTCAGATTCCAAAAACGAAACGGTTGAGAAACTCCAGCATGTCCCCGTTCTTTGCTGATCTTTTATTTCAGTACACTGGTTGGTCTTTGTATCTGTAAAAGTAAACTGACCGAAAGTCACCTGATGAACCAATACAAGACTTAAAATAATGAATAGTTTTTTCATGTTTTTTCTTTAATGTTTATTCATGGAAATATAAAGCAGATGTTCAAATTAAATTACGTTATATCCTGAGTAAATTTTTGATCACCTGATTAGTACCTAAACTCAACGTAAAATTGAGCTGCAAAGGTACTTAAGTAAAAGAAAAATTTAAAATCAATATGACTCAATCCGGTTTTTGACAGTTGTCAAAAATCGAATTGTTTATGTAAATTGAGCATTTTCAATCCGTCTGGCACTTTGGTGGAACTTAAGATTTTGAAAAATTTACGGCAACCTGTGGACATTTTTATGTTTTTCACAACTCTAAAGCAAATTCTGCTATTTCAACTTTTCCCAAAGACCAGTACCTCATTCACTTTCTGACTAACTCTTTCGTAAAACTCTTTGAGATAGAAGTATAATTCAGGAACCATATATACACCTGATATTTTTAATCGCATATTCAGCAAGACATAACCTTCTTCATACCTGATGGTATAGGTGAATTCCCCAAGGTCCTCCGGCAGCACCAGCCTGATACTTTCGGGAGCCTCTTCCAATACATAACCTTCTGGTAAAATGATTTTTATAGCTACCTGGTCGATAAAGGGGTATGGTAATTCAACTGGCAAGGATCGCTCACCTTTATTAAAAGGGGTATCCTTCCAGTTTGTCCAGACTGCCGGATTGAAATAAATAACATCGAGTTCAGAAATATCCACCAGATCGAGCTCGTAATCTACTTCCAGGCTCTTTTCCAGTTCATCCGGATTAGTAACTTCTTTCTGTTCTACGGAAATTTCTTCTCCTGAAAAACTTTCAAAGATCACTTTTTGGAAAATATCTTTTCCTTCCAGCAGGTCCATTCTTTTTTCTGCCGCCGGATACCCTCTGAAACGCATCTTCATTTCACCAGCCCCGGTATTGAAGTCCATATTGACAAGTGATTGTGTTTTTGAATCATCACTAAAAGGTATTTTCACCCACTCCGTTTGCTTAGGTTTAATCTTTAATCCATGGTAATTCAGGTCTTCCAAGGGTAAATGGTCAAATGCGAGGATTCCTCCCCTGGTGACAGCGTCTAAAAGCAATTCCTTTCCGCCCGCATCAACCGAACAAATTACAATGTTAAACTGACTAATTAAAGGAAAATTATTGATGGGCTTTCCATTGGAACGCGTACTGACCAGAACAGGATCGGCCTGTAAACCTGCAGCCCTCAACAGACCAATCAGCCATAGGTTTATTTCTGCAATATTTCCGGTTTTGGTATTTAAAAAATCATTGGATGACCTTGCCGGATATAGAGAATAATAACCATTCCAGCTGTAGGTATTCCTTACATATTCAAAAATCTTCCTCACTTTCTCCAAATCCGAATCTCCAGGCTCAATGATTTTCTGCAAAACCTCACTTTCTCTATTAGCCTTTTTAAACGGTCTGTTGTAATGCTCCTTCAGCATATCAGCACCCAGTTCATTCCAGTCCTGCAAAATATTTTCCCACCCCTGCTGGGTGTAAACACTATGAGCCTGGAAACGTACCTGATCAATGTAGTCTTTCGGGTTATAAACGAAATCCTCATCCTTGTAGCCCGGGAGCTTTTCCAAAACCCATTGATTTCGATCATTAGTATCATATTTCTTCTGATACTTATTGCCGAATCCAAGAATACTGTATTGAAGATAACTCGGTAGTTGCACAGTTAATGCACTGTAAACAGTGGGAATCTCATGCTGGAACTCCCAGGGCTGCAGAGCCATCAGGTTACCGGTGACAAACTCATATTTATACTCGATAATGGCTCCCTTTTGAATAGCAGGAAAGGGCACCTTAAATTGCGACCAATATTCATTGATCTTTTCCTTAAAGGTCTCTTCTACTTTGATTTTTTCTACCTTTCCTGAAGGCTTTTTCACAAAGGTCATGCCCTTGAAACCGGTAATGAACTCTCTGCGGTCATGGTGGTAATAAGGTATTTCCAGATCTCCATACTCAAAACCCTTTTCGTCCAGGATTTTAATACGCTTATGCACCCTCAAATAGGCTTTGTCACCGGAAAAATGGATCAAACATTGCTCCATCAGAATAGCAGCCGAAGCTGTCGAATCAAATTCACAATATTGCATATCCCAATCGGATTGAGACAGTTTCCCAAACTTCAGTTCCGGCTCCTGAGCATTTAGCCCTGTCCATAAGACTAATAACAGAAAAAGTAGCTTTTGCTTCATTTGTTTTGGAATAAAATGATATATCAAATTGTGTTTATCTCAAAAGTGTAATATTACCTTTTTTCACATACTTTTCCCCATCACCGCAGGTAACTTCCAGGTAAAATCCAAATGACCCCGCAGCTAATTCATTGCCTTTGTAGGTTCCATCCCATTTATCGGCCTGATCAAAACTTTCAAACACCAACTCTCCCCATCTGTTGTAAATAACCAGATGCATCTCTTCAATATTGTGGCCATAAACCTCCAATTCATCGTTTAACCCGTCTCCATCAGGCGTGAAACCACTGGGTAGAAAAATATAAGGTTCTCCACATTCCAGAACCAATACTACGACCGTCACAAATGCCTGATTGATACAGCCGCTTTCATCTCTAATGGTCACACCATAGGTGGTCGTTTCTTCAGGAGTCGCTACCACTGTTGGAATATCCATTTCATTTAAGGAGGCAGAGGGTTGCCAGAGGTAAGTATAATTATCCTCAAAAGTGGCTTCGAGTATGGAACTTTCACCAAGCAGGATCGTATCAGGATCAGCTTCTGCTGTTAAGGGTGGAGTGTAATTGAAAATATTCACGGTCAGGGAAGTATCCAGGGAACAACCAAATTCGTTTTCTAGCGCTACTTCAAAAACGGTTGTTTCGGTAGGGCTAACCAGCGGAGCAGCAGAATTTTCCCCTTCAATAATTAATGATCCGGGAGACCAGGAATAAGTAAACTGATTCCCGGTTAAATTGATGACTTCCAATTGAACGGTATCGCCGATACAAAGCGTAATATCCTCAAGCGACACCTGAATGGCGTGACCTGAAACATTTACCTGATCAACCACTTCACAACCAAACTCATCCGTCAATCGTACATAAAAACTGGATTCAATACCGCCTATTGGAGCTAAAAATTCAGGCTCCTGGCTCAATATAAAAGTAAACTCCGGGCTTGTTGACCAGGCATAATTCACAGCCTGATCGCTGTCAGCAAAAAGTAAATATTCATCAGTACATACCAGCGTATCCGGAGATAATTCATATTCAATTCCGGGCGGCACAACCACAGAGACTGACCTCTCAACAGCACAAATATTCTCGAGGCTACTCACCAAAGCTGTATATGTGGTGGTTTCTTCAGGCGATGCCCATGGATTGGGTGATACCGGATTGGAAAGGCTTTCCTGTGGATCCCAGGCATATTCATAATCTCCCTGTTGCAGAGGATTGAGCTGTATAGAATCCCCCGGACAAATAAATAGAGAATCAATTAGGGTTTCTTCAACCATTTCCAATTCAAAGGGCAAGGTTAAAGAATCTACACATCCATCAGAAGAAGAAATGATCAAGGTAATATCTTCCAAAGAGGTTTCCACAAATGTAGCTTCCGGATGTTGTTCCTCAGAAAAACTACCATTGCCAAAATCCCAATACCATTCTACAATATCACTCTGAAGATTTTGACTCAAATCATTAAACTGAACAATCGCCGTATCCGTACAAGTTTCCAGCACCCACTCAAAATCAGGAATTATCTGAGGCTCCTCAACGGTTACCTGAAACAAAATGGTATCCGTACAAACCAGACTCTCCGGCAAAGTAACCTCCACATTATAGGTACCCGGACCGGAAAAAGAATAGGACACTTCAGCCCCCGTAGCCGTTTGCCCGGGAGGAGATTCAGGGTCAATAAATGTCCAGGTATAATAGGGAGCATTTACACTATTGGAGGAAAATAAAACAGTGTAGCCACTGCATTGAGTTGTTTCGAAGAACGGTTCCTGACTTGTAGTATCAATCATATAAACCATCACGGAATCAAAGACTGTGCAGCCAAATTGATTCTCCGAAGCAATATAAAACGGGTTCGGTCCGACTTCGGCAGGTGATACGGTAATGGTGTCGATATTTGTTGCGGATAAAATCTGATCAACAGGTTCCCAGGAATAGGTTAGCACATCATTTGGATCGAAGTTTTGAACCCATACATCCGGAGTTTCGCCAACACAAGCAACCACTGTATCAGGTACAATCAGGTTAACCCCATTACCCTGGATAGTCACGCTGTCGAGAGTCGGACAGTCATTTTCATCAAAAACACGGACATAATAGGTCATCTCTCCCAATGGTGAAACAACCACATTGGGTTCATTAATTAGAATAGCAGTAAAATCCACATCTGCAGACCATTCATAAAAGATACCTCCTTCAGCAGAAGCCTCCAGTAAAAATTCCGGGTCACAAATAACCGTATCCTGTGGAATTTCTATAGTTAATGGCGGAGGAACCACCACTGTAACAGATCGTTCTTTTTGACAAAATTCATCCACATCTGATATCGTCACGGTGTAGGTGGTCGTTTCTGTCGGAGCAACTACGGGATTGGGCGCATTGGGGTCCAAAAAATTTTCTTCCGGAGACCAATGGTACAAATACCCGGCAATGAATTGATCGTTGAGGCCTACCTCCTCCCCCAGGCAGATAAAAAGGGAATCCGCTTCCAACTCTTCCTGAATCAGGTCCACAAAGAAGGATTGAGCAATTGTTTTTTCACATCCATTTTCTGCTGTCACAGTCAACTGAATGGTAAATACTCCCGTTTCAAAAGCATAAAAAACCGGATTTTGCTCTGTAGATGTCTGTAAATCGCCAGGGAAAAATTCCCAATAATACTCAGCAATATCAAACAGTGTGTCCACAGAATTATCCGTAACCTGAATAGCCAATGAATCTGTACAGGATTCATAGGAAAAGCTAAATTCCGGGAAGAGGGAGTTATATTGCAGGTACACCTCCTGTTGAAAGGTATCCACACAAGGATTATCAGGCCCGGCAATCAGGGTCACCTGGTACAAACCTGTATCCGGGTAAGTGTAAGTCGGAGAATTTTCCGAAGAGGTAAACCCGGGATTTGCAGGATCTCCAAAGTTCCATAGAAACTCAGTTGTTCCGAGGCTCTGATTGTCAAAACTCACTTCCAGGTCATCACACTGGATTTCCGGAGCAAAAAAGGAAGCCACCCACTGCCCGCAAACGCCCACATTGTATTGAAAGTCCCTTCTTGTTGTAGAGATCAGCACACCATCGCGGTATTCTTCAATACAAATTCCTACCACAAACTGCCCAACAGTATTCGGCAACCCGGTCAATAATCCGGTAACCGGATCAATCTCCAGTGGCTCACCACCGGGTACACCATTCAGCATATTATCCACTCCATAAGGCGGATCGATCCAGGTAACGGGATCATAAGGCGGTGCATTGGGGGGTTGCGGCTGAGGGATATTGGCATCAGCTCCTTGCAACGGAGCGCATAGTTTGTAAACAATTGAATCTCCATCTATATCTACAGCAGACTGATCAAAGACTATGGGTTCGTTGACACAAATATATAATGGAGGCCATGCTACGAACTGAGGGCTGCTATTGCACTCCAAAAGTGCCTGCTCGGAAATGGTCAGTCCATAAGTAGCACCGGTTCCAAGAGGATCAACAATATTAGCGATGGTCTGATTACGGCAACAGCGCTGATAAGCCAGCTGATACCCTCCAATGATAGGCGGTAAATTGACAATGGCTGTGTAAGTTGTGGTATGAACGCACACATCAGGAGGGACCACAAAACAATCTCCGCTGAGCGTTGGCTGCAGGGTGTCATTATTCATCAATGGGATCTGAATTTCCTGCAACAATTCATTGTTCACATCAAACACCCCAATAGATGCCGGATTGTCAAACCAGGCGTTAGGGTTTCCGTAAAAACAATCTCTGAAAATGGTCAGCGTGATCTCGTATTCATTATTACCCAAACAGGTGTAGTTCATTTCTCCACCCACAATATGCGTAGCCCTCCCGGGGAGGAAGGATATGAAAAGAAAGAGTGCGCAAAAAATTACCTTGGGTCTCAATTTGTCAAATTTGGCATTAAAGTTATTGAATTTTTCCAACAGTATTCAGTTAACTCCTATCACAACTACTCAATGGAAAACGCAATGGTTTTCACACTTTTACAATGGGTTCCGTCTTTTCTAACTTCTTCGAGGATCATTTCCCGGGCAGCAGGGATTTCAAAAACTTCTTCCATATTGCGGACCCTTCCTGCCGGAACTCCAAGCTCATTAAAGGCGTTCATCAAGGTTTCTCTGGGAAAACGGTTAAACCCAGGGCGCAAAAATTCGACCAATACCAACCTGTTCTGAACCCGTAGATGATTAGTTACGAACCTTGGGTCTTCTGCCAGGTGAGGAAGTTGAAGGCTGTTACATAATTTTTGAAATTGATCGTCAGTTCCTACGGCAATAACAATGGGCTTTTCATCACTTGAATAAAAAATATCTCCGTATGGGGCAATGTTAGGGTGCCCTGTTCCCATAGGTTGTGGAATATGCCCTGCCATCAACCAGTTAGTTGCCTGATTGGCCAGCGAAGCAAGCGCGGACTCCAATAATGAAGTATAAACGTAACTCCCTTCACCTGTTTGCATTCTCTTCATCAATGCCAATAAGATCCCTTCTTTCAATTGATGCGCAGCCAGAATATCGATCAGCGCTACCGGCATTTTTACCGGCTGTCTGTCAGGCTCTCCGCACATATAAAGGAATCCTGCTTCTGCCTGTAAGACCACATCAAAAGCCGGCAGGGAAGAATCTTCTCCAAAACCGGTGAGCTGCGCATATATCAATCCCGGATTAAACGATTTTAAAGCTGCATAATCCATCCCCATTTTTGTGGCTGAGGAAGGTTTGAAATTACTAATAACAATATCTGCCTCCGGAATCAGGTCATACAGTTTCTGGCGATCGGTTGAATTACTGAAATCCAGGAACTCAACTTCTTTGCCCCAGTTTACACTTGCATAATAGGCTGAAGTTGAATCCACTTCCTCTGTAGGTAATTTCCATTTCCTGGTAACATCCCCGCTCGTTTTTTTATTCTCGATTTTGATAACCTCAGCGCCCAATTCGGCAAAAAAAGCTCCAACTGCAGGTCCGGCCAGAACACTGGCTAATTCGATTACCTTCAAACCCTTGAAAATTTCCATAGGCTTTTATTTAATTCAACTCAATCATGAATTTTGGGCTTTAGATTGGTTGGCTAAAAATTTCTCCCGGATGACCTGATCAATTGGTTTATTATCAATTTTACTTTCCAGCCAGGAAATAATATCGAGGTATAGGAACGGGCGTCTTTCAAACGGATCGGATTCGAGTTTAACCAATTGGGATTTCAATCTTACAAACTCATCTCTTGTCTCAGACTTCTGGATCCTTGGTGTTTTACGGAGAAACCGGAAAATTTCTTTTTGGACGGCATGCAGGTCTTCCATTTTTGACAAAAACCTGTACACCGATTTAACCTGATATTCCACCAGCCTCATATTGCCAAGCTCGTAATGAGCTATAAGATTCAAAATTCTCGCAAAGCACTGAATATCCTCCCGGTAATCCGGATTTTTCTGGTTAATGATCAGATTGAGATAGTGAATGGTATTGTCATTATCTCCACTGCCAAAATACATACATGCCATCAGGTAATAAAATACCAAAATCCTGTGGTCATCAAGATTGTATTCGTCAGATTCTATGAAACTATCCAGTTCCGGCATCAGCACCAATCCTTCTTTAAAAGTGCCTTCCATGAAATGTTTTTGAATATTGTGAAGGAAGCTAAATGTCTTATATAGACCTTCTACATTATTATCCTGCGTTATATCTATTTCCTGAGGCAACTGGTTATAGGTTTCTAAAACCTTAATGAATTTGTCGTACTGTACAGCATTGTACAAGGAACCGAGCAGGTTATGCAGGCCTTTTACATACAAGGGCAAATTGAGTGTTTTCATATGAGGCTCTTCCTCAAAGATATCGATCCACTTTTGGGCATATCGATAATTCATCGGAAAGTCCTGAAGCATATGGTAATACCATCCGTAAGCCTGGCAATAATAGATTTTACCCCAAAAAGGCAAATCGTCAAGCTTTACATCCGGCAGTTTGGAACGAAAAAACTCTTTAACGAAATAGTATTCCTTTTCGTTTCTAACATAACCCACCTTAAGATTAAGGGCATACATTTGCAAAGCCAGATTGGAAAAACGGTTATTGTCATAGAGTTTGGAACAAAGTTTCATACTTTGGTCTGTAAGTTCTTCTGCCCGCCCTTCTATACTTTGGGTTATGTATTGGCCTTCAATAAATTTCTCAAATTCCACCAATTCGAGGGCCATGGCATTAAAACTCCCCTGGAAAGCCCTCTGCTTGGCTTTGTCCAGTAATTCCAGACTTTGATTATAAAGCCCTTTATTATATAAAACCCTTGCGTAATCGACTAACTCCCGCAGCTGTATTTCTTCGACATAATTTTTATTCAACAACCTTAGGCTCGTCAACAACTGCTTATACAAATGTCCTTTTAGGTTGGACAACTGTCTTTTTTTTATGGCTGGAATTTTTTTCAGAATCTGGGCTTCATCATATTCCTTATGCTTATCCAGGAAATCAAAAAGCTGTAAAAACAGGATATTCTCAGAAGCCTGGTTCCTTCGGACAAAAAGCCTGAAATGTCGCTTTTCCGCTCGAGTCAATGATTTAATCAACTGAATCAGATCGTCCGTCTTCTGTTTAGGCATTGTAAGAATTTTTTTTTCAAATATCTGATATACAATTACTTAGATCGCAATCAAGAGGCTTAGCAATTTGGATTACTCGCCTAATTTGATTCAAATTATGCGTTTGTGAAAAATACCTTTGAAAGGTTTACATGTTGAGAATTCACAAAAATTTGATTCTTCTGGTAAACTTAACCAGATTTTACTAAAATTCTAAATTATGGCAAGCGATAAAGTATTTATCTTCGATACAAGCCTTCGGGATGGCGAACAAGTCCCGGGGTGCAAACTCAAAAGAGAGGAAAAAGTAGAGATAGCCAAACAACTTGAAATATTAGGTGTAGATATTATTGAAGCAGGTTTCCCCATCAGTAGTCCCGGGGATTTCCAGTCTGTTATGGAAATTGCAAAGGCCGTTAAATCACCAACGGTTTGCGGACTTTCAAGAGCCATTGAAAAAGACATCAAAACAGCCGCTGAAGCACTGCAATATGCCAAACGTCCAAGAATCCATACAGGGATTGGCACTTCAGAATCTCATATAAAATACAAACTGCAATCAACCCAGGAGAAAATTTACGAAAGAGCTGTGGCTGCAGTAAAATATGCGAAGTCGTTTGTTGAAGATGTGGAATTTTATGCAGAGGATGCGGGAAGAACTGATAATGTTTACCTGGCAAAGGTCATTGAAGCAGTAATTGCGGCCGGAGCCACAGTTGTAAACATTCCTGATACAACCGGCTATTGTTTACCAGAAGAATATGGTGCGAAGATTCAATTTTTGATGGAAAACGTTTCCAATATTCACAAGGCTACCATTTCCACCCATTGTCATAATGATCTTGGTTTGGCTACAGCCAATTCAATTGCCGGTGTTCAGGCAGGAGCAAGACAAATAGAATGTACCATTAATGGTATTGGTGAACGAGCAGGAAATACCTCCCTCGAGGAAGTGGTCATGATCATGAATCAGCACCCTTACCTAGACCTTTATACGGATATTAATACAAGATTACTTACAGAAACAAGCCACCTTGTTTCTGACAGAATGGGAATGCCGGTACAAGCCAACAAAGCGATTGTGGGTGCGAATGCCTTTGCTCACTCCTCCGGAATTCACCAGGACGGCGTTATCAAAAGAAGAGATACTTACGAAATTATCGATCCGCTTGAAGTGGGCGTTGACCATTCCAAGATCGTATTGACTGCCAGAAGTGGACGGGCAGCTCTTGCTTACCGTTATAAGAATATTGGTTTCGACCTCACAAAAGATGAATTGGATCGCATCTATTTAGAATTTCTCAAGGTGGCTGATGCCAAAAAGGAGGTCAATGATGAAGACCTGAATGAAATCATCAAACACGAAAGAAAACAAGTAGCTTAACCGGTTTCCAGTTGCAGGTTGCTGGTTACAGGTTACTGGAAAACACCCTGGACCAGCTGACGGTAACCAGGAACCAGAAACCAGAATCATGACATTATTTGATAAGATCTGGGATGCCCATGTCGTAAAGGAATTGCCTGGAGGTATGCAGGTATTTTATATCGACCGGCACCTAATCCATGAGGTCACCAGCCCTCAGGCATTTGCAGGCCTGAGGAAAAGAGGCATCCCCTTATTAAGGCCGGAACAAACCATTGCCACGGCTGACCACAATGTGCCTACCAAAAATCAGAACCTGCCCATCAAGGAGGAATTATCCAGATTCCAGGTTGATCAACTGACTAAGAATTGCAAAGAATTCGGCGTTGAACTATACGGACTCGGACATCCTAATCAGGGAATCGTACACGTGATCGGACCGGAACTAGGGATCACTCAGCCCGGCATGACCATGGTCTGTGGAGATAGCCATACTTCCACTCACGGTGCTTTCGGGTCCATTGCTTTCGGAATAGGTACAAGCCAGGTGGAACAGGTTTTTGCTTCCCAGTGTATTTTACAGACCAAACCCAAAAAAATGCGCATCACCGTTGATGGTGAACTCGCCAAAGGGGTATTGGCCAAAGACATCATTCTTTACATTATTTCCAAACTCAGTGTAAGCGGAGCAACAGGGTATTTTGTGGAATACGCCGGATCTGCCATCCGGTCATTATCTATGGAAGGCCGAATGACCATTTGCAATATGAGTATTGAAATGGGTGCCCGAGGTGGATTGATTGCTCCGGATGAAACGACCTTCAATTATATCAAAGGAAGGGATTTCGCTCCGAAAGGAGAAGCATTTGATAAAGCTGTAGAATATTGGAAATCACTGGCTACCGATGAAGGTGCCGTATTCGATAAAGAGTACCATTTCGATGCTGCTGATATCCAGCCCATGGTAACTTACGGTACCAACCCTGGAATGGGCGTTGGTGTAACCGAGAATATTCCTTCCCTTGAACAGGCTGAAAGCCCTGCTAACTTTAAGAAATCATTGGATTACATGGGGCTCTCAGGAAAGGATTCTCTACAGGGTCAGCCTATTGATTACGTATTTATCGGCAGTTGTACCAATTCCAGGATTGAAGACCTGCGTATTGCTGCGGATTTCATAAAAGGAAAACAAAAAGCCGAAAATGTAACCGTTTGGGTAGTTCCTGGAAGTAAACAGGTTGAGGCAAGAGCCATTGAAGAAGGGCTGGACAAAATATTTGAAGCAGCCGGATTCGATTTCAGAGAACCGGGTTGTTCTGCTTGTCTCGGCATGAATGAAGACAAAGTACCGGCCGGCAAGTATTGTATATCCACTTCAAATCGAAACTTTGAAGGCAGACAAGGTCCTGGCGCACGCACCATCCTGGCAAGTCCTCTGATGGCTGCAGCCGCTGCCGTTGCCGGTAAGATCGTGGATGTAAGAGAACAAGTTTAAACACGACAAAGCAATTCAAAAAATGGAAAAATTCACCAAAATAACTTCTTCTGCAGTTCCACTGCCCATTGAAGATATCGATACGGATCAGATCATCCCGGCCAGGTTTTTAAAGGCTACAACGAGGGAAGGATTTGGAGACAACCTTTTCATCGACTGGCGTCAGCACGGTGATGGTTCTCCCAAACAGGACTTTGTTTTAAACAACCCGGTTTATACGGGGGAAATTCTGGTTGCCGGCAAGAATTTCGGCTGTGGTTCCAGTCGGGAACATGCGGCCTGGGCAATATATGACTATGGCTTTCGCGTGGTAGTATCCAGCTTTTTTGCTGACATATTCAAAGGAAACGCCCTGAACAATGGTCTTCTGCCCGTTCAGGTCAGTGAAGATTTCCTGGATAAGATATTTAAAGCGATTGAACAAGATCCTGACACTACTTTTGAGGTAGACTTGGTCAATCAGCAATTTACTATTAATGCAACCGGTGATCAAACTTCTTTCGAAATTTCAGCCTATAAAAAGGACTGCCTAATCAACGGTTTTGATGATATTGACTATTTATTGAGTTTAAGGGAAGAGGTTGAAGATTTTGAACTAAAAAGATCAAATCTGGGTTAAAAGGGTTACTTAAAAACCTTTAAACCAGATGAAAATGAGTGAAAATGAAATCTCCTATCAAATCAGAGGAGCAATATTTGAAGTATACAATAATTTAGGCCCCGGCTTACTGGAGTCTATTTATGAAGCAGCCTTAAAAAAAGAGCTTGAGAAAAAAGGGTTAAAAGTAGAAAGGCAAAAACCCATTCCTGTTTTTTACAAAGGTGATGACTTAGGAATGGGATTCCGACTAGTCCTCTTGGTTGAAGACAAAGTTATTGTAGAGTTGAAATCCGTCGAATCCTTACATAAGGTATTTTTTAAAACGCTTTTAAGTTATTTAAGGGTTACTGATTTGAGATTAGGCCTCCTGATGAATTTTAATGTCGATAAAATTGATCAAGGAATTCATCGGGTGGTTAACAATCTTTAAAGTTCAGTTCTAAATCCATTTAAATAATTGGACACATTTTTTGAATTAGAAAAGCGTTGATTGAAAAGAACTCACGGGTTATCCGTATCAGATAATATTTGTCACGCAGATCCCGCTGATTTTCGCAGATATTTCATTCTAAATCTGCGTATATCTGCGTCATCCGCGTGAAACTTATTCTTGTTGAATGGGGCACATAAAAACAAAATAAATCTTACGAAAAAGACAACATGAACAAAAAAATTGCAGTCCTGGCCGGCGACGGGATCGGTCCGGAAGTAACAAAACAGGCGATTAAGGTACTTGATGCGGTTGGGGAAAAATTCGGACATCAATTTGAATATACCGCTGCCCCGGTAGGAGCAACAGCCATTGACCAGACGGGTAATCCATTACCAAAAGAAACACTGGATATCTGCCTTGCTTCAGACGCCATTTTATTTGGCGCCATCGGTCATCCAAAGTACGATAATGATCCAAACGCCAAAGTACGCCCGGAACAGGGCTTACTGGCTTTGAGGAAAGAATTGGGTTTGTTCGCTAATATTCGGCCAGTCAGTGCCTATGACAATCTGTTGCACCTCTCCCCACTTCAAAAAGACAGAATTAAAGGCGTTGACATCCTGATTCTCAGAGAATTAACCGGTGGCATCTACTTTGGTGATAAAGGCCGTGAGAATAACGGAACAACCGCTTTTGACGTTTGTAAATATCACGAATTTGAAATTGAACGCATCACCAAACTGGCTTTTGAATACGCCCGTCAAAGAAGGAAAAAGGTAACGTTGGTTGACAAAGCCAACGTCCTGGAAACCTCAAGGTTGTGGCGTGACAAAGTAAGCAAAATGGCAGTGGATTATCCTGATATTGAGTTGGACTTTATGTTTGTTGACAATGCCGCAATGCAACTGATCCAATATCCTTCTCATTTTGATGTAATGCTTACCAGCAATATGTTTGGAGACATCCTGTCTGATGAAGCAAGTGTTATCGCCGGGTCCATGGGATTATTGCCGTCCGCTTCCATCGGAGTGCATACTTCCATGTTTGAACCTATCCATGGCTCGTATCCTCAGGCTGCAGGAAAAGATGTTGCCAACCCTATGGCCGCTATTTTATCTGCAGCAATGATGCTCGATGCACTTGACATGGCAGAAGAGGGAAATGTCATCCGGTCTGCGGTTAAAGATGTGCTGGAAGCAGGTATTGGCACTGAAGAATTAAAACCGGAAAAAGTTTGCGGTTGCGAAGAGATCGGTGATCTGATTGCTGCCAAAATTTAAACCTCATCGGGACCGGGAGGCTCTTGCTCAAAATCGTCTCCCGGTTCCGCTTCCGCTTCAGGTTCAAAAACCGGCTTCCTGATATCAAACATAACCAGCGTTGCCGCTACCCCGCCCAAAACCGGAGCTATTATGGATCCTGCAATAGGAATCAACAAAAGAATATAAGCCACACTCCCAATCCCTATCGCTACACCAGGACGCTTTCGCGTATCTCTTTCACTCTCCCGGATTCCCAATCCTGATAATTCGTTATAATTATCGATAAAGGCAAAGCCCAAAAAATACATCTGGACTAATAAGACCAGGAATACTTTCAGGAATTCTGCATTCCAAATGCCCAATACAATGCTAATGCCTATTCCTATTATGGTTTCCATTACAAAACTGAAAATGACCACCTTGATCATCCTGACCTCTGCAACTAAAAAAGCCTTTAATGTTACATCAAAAACTTTCCCAGTCTTTACCTCCAGGGTTCTTCGAACAAAATGGAAAATGATGATCTCCAGGAAAATGAGCACTATGTATTTCATCCCGCCAAGAAAGAGTAAATGGTAACTTTCTTTCGCAACATCCCTGACCATACTCATGGTATTGACTAAGCCCATCTCACCAATACCGCTAGAACTGACCATGTTCTGAACAATGTCAAGAATCTTTAACCCAAGTACCAAACCAATGAGAATAAAAATAACGAGAATTGCCTTGTAGCGGGTCATGCCTTCCCACAAGCGATTTTCTTTAATAAACTCATAAGATTTTCTGTAAGCTTTGAGGGTATTAAGAAAATCATTGATGAAAGCAGGAAGATGCCTTTGTTCTCGACTCATGGTAAAAGATTTATTCTCCGAATTTAAGATTTTTCAGGATAGTAAAAAAGAAAAGCCTGCTGGCATGCAAACGATATTTCTTCCGGTAAATTAATTAGATTTGTCTTTAGATGAAATAATGTTCAATGAAACAAAAAGAATTCAGGATCAGCAGGACTTTTGTAATCCTTACCAAGGCAATACTTTTTTTAGCCGCCATAGTATTTCGAGTTAAAGCTAAATTGAGTCCGGAGGTAAAAAACCTTAAGGGCCCCTATCTGTTACTCGCTAATCATATTGGTACTTATGATCCTTTTATCGTGGGACATTACCTCCATCAAGTCCCAAATTATATTTCATCGGATGCTATCCAAAAGGATAAGTTTCTTTCATTTATGGTTAACAAATTTGGAGTGATCCCTATTCGAAAAAATGCGAGAGATACCAAGGTTATTCGGAATATGCTGACCGTTGTTGAAAGAGGAGGTGCTATCGGACTTTTCCCGGAAGGTACCAGAAGCTGGACAGGAACTACACTTTATATTGAACCCAATGTAGCCAAACTGGCAAAATTGCTGAAAATACCGGTTGTAACAGCAGTCATGAAAGGAATGCACCTGACCGATCCAAGATGGGCATTCAGATTACGAAGAGCTGCCATCGAAATTGAATACAATCTTTGTTTTACAGGGGAAGAACTGCAAAAAGCAACGGTAGAAGAAATTACCGAAAAGGTCCGTCAAGATCTTTATCATGATGAGGTAGACTTTCAACGGAAACGTATGTATAAGGTCAGGTCAAACCATAGGGCTGAATACATTAGTTTCGCACTCTTCCTTTGCCCTGCCTGTAAAAGTATTGGACAAATAGACACTAAAGAGAACGATTTTGAGTGCACCAACTGTGGACAAAAACATCATGTTAACCAATTTGGTTTTTTCGAAAAAATAAAGGGAGAAGAACCAACTTTTGACAATATAAGAGACTGGTTTGATTGGCAGAGAGAAAGTTTTGAGAAATTTGTTATAAACCATTATAAGCGAAAAACTTATGCCCCGCTGTTTTCTGACAAGGAAATGGAAATCATTGAAGTTGTGGACAATACCATGAAAGCCATGGGAACAGGGACAGTCTTTTTTTACATCAACAGGCTGGTGATCCATTTTGACGATGGACGAAAAATGGAAATGCCCCTTGAACATATACAGACACTCAACCCTCAATTCAAGGAAAGAATTGAAATAAACTACAAAGGACAAAACTACCGGATCACCTCCAAAACGCCAGGAGTTTCCGGGCTGAAATGGGAGTTTGCAGCTAATGCTATCTGGCAACTAACCGGCCAGGAATATAAACAGTCCTCCTACCTGATGAAATAATTTTTTCTAATTGGGAACTAAAATAAACTTCTTGTCGTTCTATTCGTCAAAGCATACCATTATGCGTGTCCTGAAAATACATATCGCTTAACTGACCGGACCATTCATTTCACTCCGGTACCCTGACAGACCTGCCGGGTTTGTCTGACTTTTTTCAATTTTATCAATTAGCATTTTATCAACAAACCTCATTGGTTCTGTTGAAAATCAATATGTATATGGACAATTCAAAAATAAAAGGCAAAGACCTTAATAATTTGAATTATGACTCTGACAAGGCAAAAAGTCTTGCCATTGGCATAATGAAAAAGCACTTTAAACATTCCGGGAAAGCTGAAAAACTGGAAATTTTAAAGGATGTAAAAGCAAACCCCAATGATTATTTGAATCACAAATTTTTGTCACAACTGGCGAAGGAATTCACGGTTATTCCTGAAGAACCAACAGGCAAAAATTTCGAATTGAAGCCGATGCCGGAAGATTACCACATCTTCGGTAAACAGTTTATTACGGATGATGCCGTCAGACAGATGGAAACAGCATTACGCTTACCAATTGCCGCAAAAGGTGCTTTGATGCCCGATGCACATTCCGGTTACGGATTGCCAATTGGCGGTGTTTTGGCTACTGAAAATGCCGTTATTCCATATGGGGTCGGCTTGGATATTGGTTGTCGGATGTCACTGACCATCTATGATATTCCTGCCGGCTTTTTGGATCGCCAGCAATTCAAGGTCAAAACTGCATTGCAGGAACAGACACACTTTGGAATTGGCACCAAACAGAAAACCCATGAGGAGCATGAGGTACTGGATCGTAAGGAGTTTTATGAGATAGACATACTCAGAAAATTACATGGAAAGGCCAAGTCACAGATCGGCACTTCAGGTTCCGGAAACCATTTTGTGGAAGTGGGGATCGTGCAATTAACCGATGGAAACTTAACAGGTGTTCCAGCTGGCGAATACATTGGTATTTTGGCTCATTCAGGCTCCAGAGGATTCGGAGCAGGGGTTGCCAAACATTATACCGGAATTGCTTTGGAAAAATGCTGGCTTCCACAGGGAGCAAAACATCTGGCATGGTTGGACCTGAATACACAGGAAGGACAAGAATACTGGATAGCCATGAATCTTGCCGGCGACTATGCCAAAGCTTGTCATGATGTTATCCACAGGAAAATGGGCAAGGCCCTTGGAATCAAACCACTTGTGAAAATCGAAAACCACCACAATTTTGCCTGGAAGGAGATCCAGTCTGATGGCAGAGAACTAATTGTTCATCGGAAAGGAGCTACTCCGGCACAGGAAGGAGTATTGGGCATCATTCCGGCCAACATGTGTGATCCGGGATACATCGTTTCCGGCAAAGGAAATGATCTAGCCCTGGATTCTGCTTCCCATGGAGCGGGAAGGAAGATGAGCCGAAAAAGTGTCAAAGCTTCCTACACGGTAAGTGAACTTAAAAAGACCTTACGGCAAAAAGGCATTACCCTTTTGGGAGGTGCGTTGGATGAATCCCCTATGGCCTACAAAAACATGGAAGACGTGATGAACAGCCAGAAAAGCAATGTAAACATCGAAGGGAAATTTTTCCCAAAAATAGTACGTATGGACAGAGGGTAGACAATTAATTATGCTGAGTGCATGGTACAGAGTGTAGAATTGAGAACTCGCAACACGTAACTCGAAACATTATTATTATGGAAAAAATAATTCAAATATCAGCAGGGAAAGGTCCGGCGGAATGCCAGGCGGTAGTGGCTAAAGTGCTTAAGATTTTTGTTTCAGAAGCAAGAGACCAGGGCTTGGTTTGCAGTGTATTGGATCGTGAACCGGGTACTAAAAATGGTACGCTGAAATCTGCTCTTGTACAAATTGAAGGAAGCAAGTCAGACAGTTTTATAAAAAACTGGCGAGGTACCATTCAATGGATCGGCCAAAGCGAATTCAGAAAGCAACACCGTCGTAAAAACTGGTTCATTGGCATTTTCGAACTGGATCTTTCCCAATCTACTTTTGCTATTTTGGACAAGGATCTAAAATATGAAGCTATTCGCTCTGGTGGACCGGGAGGGCAGCATGTCAACAAAGTAAGCACAGCAGTCAGGGTGAGTCATTTACCTACTGGTATTACCGTTCTTGCATCTGACAGCCGTTCTCAGGTCCATAACAAAAAAATGGCCAAAATGAGGGTGATCAACCTTTTAAAAGCCAGACAAATGATGGAAAAAACGAAGGCGGCCAAAAAGCAATGGCAAAACCACCAGGTTCTGGAAAGAGGTAACCCGGTCCGGACATTTCGGGGAAGTGATTTTAAATCGGATTTTGTTTCTAAAAGTTATAAAGCAAAACGATTGAAAGCAAAGCAAGATTTAAAAAATTCCAATTGGTAGGCAGAAAAGCTTGATTAATCGAAGGGGCATGGATTTGGTATAATTATTTCAGGAAACAACACTGAATAAAGTACCTTTATTGGAATAAATACCAAAACCATGCGCCACCGTAAAAGAGCCCGAAAAGCCTATCGACTTACACTTGGAATTCTCTTCAGATACTTATGGCTTTTCATCAGGAGTAAAATCTTTGGCCAGAAATACTGGGACAAGAGAGTTGACAAACTTCATGATTACGCCGCTGCCAGATTAAAAAACGGGCTACTTGAACTCAACGGTCTTTTCATCAAAGTAGGACAATTAATTTCTATCCTTTCCAACATACTTCCGGAAGCATTCAGAGAACCCCTTGAATCTTTACAGGATCAACTTCCTCCTAGAAGTTTTGAAGAAATCACCCAAACCATTTCTCAGGAATTTAGCAAACCCGCATTGGAAGTTTTTAAATCCATCGACCCTACCCCACTGGCCAGTGCCTCCATTGGGCAGACCCACCGCGCAGAACTGATGGACGGGACTCAGGTAGTTGTAAAAGTCCAGCACAAGGATATTGATAAAATCGCCCAAACGGACCTGAACGTCATTAAAAACCTGGTACGATTGATCATGCGGTTTTTCTCCATGGGGGGAATGGATTACATGTACACCCAAATCAGGCAGATGATCGAGGAAGAGCTGGATTTTGAGAAGGAAGCACAATCCATGTTACTCATTAGCGAAAGTCTGAAAGATGAAGAACGGATACATGTTCCGAAGGTTTTTGAACAATACAGTACTAAGAAAGTCATCACAAGTACGTTTGTGGACGGGGTGAAAATTTCTGATATTCATCAATTGGATGAATGGGGAATTGACAAAACAGAACTGGCCCAAAGGTTTGTAGGCCTGTACTGCAAAATGGTATTTGAAACGGACGTATTTCACGCAGACCCTCATCCCGGAAACATCTTCGTCACCAGTGATGGGGACATCTACCTGCTGGATTTTGGCGCTGTCACAAGATTGAGCCCGGAAATGAAAACAGGGCTTCCGGAAATGATCGTTGCCTTTTCAAAAAATGATGTGGAAGGCATCGTCAAGGCCATGAAAAAAATGGGCTTTGTCGGTTCCGGTAAGGATGCGGAAAAACTGGCCGAAAATCTGATAGAAATAGGCCAGGACTTTCTTCAAAATGAAGTTCAAATAGAAAGCCTGAACCTCGAGGGTATTAAAATTGATCCTCACAGTCATATCATAAGTAAACTTTTGAGTGCCGTCAATTTCAGAGAAATTTCAAAAACATTTCAGGTTCCCAAAGACTGGATTTTGCTGCAAAGGGTGATGTTACTCGTACTTGGAATAAGCAATCAACTGGATCCGCAAATGAACCCGGTAGACGTAATTCAGCCTTATTTCAAAAGGATAGTTATCGGTGAACAGGGAGGAATTACGGGAATCCTAATGGACGCTATAAAAAGCCAGGCGACTACCCTACTGTCCTTACCCAATGAAATGAAAAAAACTTTCAGGAAGGTCAACAAGGAAGGTATTGAAGTGAATTTCGAATCCTTTGAAAAGAGTAACAAACTAATATCCAGCGCATTACAGCAGTTGGTTTTTGTTATTTTGACGATTGCATCCCTGTATTTCAGCACGCATTTTTATTCGGAAGGAGAAATACTTCCTTTCAAGGTTTCCAGGGTTGCGGCCATTGTGTTTTTTGTGTTATTTTTGAGACATTATCTGTGGCGGAAAACGTAATTAAATGAGAACTATTTACTGGCCCTTATTGTTTTTACTCGTCTTTGTTCAGGATATTAATGCTCAAGAATTTTCAGAAGGGACCTTATGGATTTTGAAAATTTCACCGACTGAAGCTCTTTCTCCAAGAACGCCAACTCTAGGGTTTTCTGTTGAATCCAGGGTCAATTCAAAAATAGGACTTGAAATGGATTTTGGTTTTCCTGTAAAAAACCTGATTTTTGATAACTCTGAATTAATAAACCATAGATATTTCAAAACACGCATAAAAGTTAATTTATATAAAAAAGACAATCGATATTTTGGAATGTATGCCTTTCTCGTACCACAAAAATTTGAAAGGTCAAGTGATTGGTTGAGAAACTCCATGGGAGTCCATAATTATGATTATGCGCATGGTTTTTACAATAGATTTGGCTTAGCTTTTTTAGTGGGGAAAAGAAGTTATTTAGGTGATAATTTTTCCGTGGAGGTAATTTCATCAATTGGCATGCAGATAAAGCAATTGATATTCAAAAATATAACAGGGATTAGAGAAGGAAAAATTCATTATGCTGAGGATCTTTTTTGGAAATCATACAGAACTACTGGAACAAGATTAGCCCCATATTTTAATTTTGGAATCCGGCTTGGAATTCAACGGTCATTCTGTAACAAATCACACTGACAACTAATTATGGAATAATATCGAATAACGATCAACGATTGAAGATTTTGGATTTTTTTTTTTCAAATGCAACACCAACCACAAGACATACTAAAAAAGTACTGGGGATTTGATGAATTCAGGCCTTTACAGGAAGACATCATCAATTCTGTACTTGAAGGAAGGGACACCCTGGCACTACTGCCTACCGGTGGAGGCAAATCCATTTGCTTTCAAGTCCCGGGTATGTGTATGGAAGGTACCTGTCTGGTAATTTCGCCACTTATCGCACTGATGAAAGACCAGGTGACCAATCTTCAAAAAGTCGATATACCTGCCGCGGCCATTTATTCCGGCATGTCCTACAAAGATATTGATATCACCCTTGACAATGCTGCTCACGGACATTTCAAATTCCTCTACGTTTCTCCTGAAAGATTAAAAACAGAGCTTTTCCAGGAGCGGCTTAAAAGAATGAACATCAACATATTAGCCATTGATGAAGCCCATTGCATTTCTCAATGGGGTTATGATTTCAGACCCGCCTATCTGGAGATAGAACAAATCCGGGAATTATTACCTGACACGCCTGTCATAGCCCTGACTGCTACGGCCACCCCTGAGGTCGTCAACGATATCCAGGAAAAACTCCAATTCAAGGTAAATAACCTTTTCGAAAAAAGTTTTGAAAGGAAAAACCTGGCATATGCCGTACTTCAGGAGGAGGGTAAGGAGGAACAATTGCTCAAAATATTAAGAAGGGTTCCCGGTAGTGCCATTGTGTATGTTCGAAGTCGTCGAAGAACCAAAGAACTTGCCTGGGTGCTGGGAAGAAATAAGATCAGCGCTGACTTTTACCATGCCGGAGTACCACCTGATGATAAAGATAAAAAACAACAATCCTGGAAGGAAGGAAAAACCCGCGTCATGGTGAGTACCAATGCCTTTGGAATGGGTATTGATAAAGCCGATGTCAGATTGGTCATACATATGGATTTACCCGAAAGCCTGGAAGCCTATTTTCAGGAGGCCGGTCGGGCAGGCAGAGATGGGAAAAAGTCATATGCCGTTTTATTATATAACGAAAATGACAAAAAAAGACTCGAAAAGCATTTTGTCAACGCCTTCCCTCCCATTGATGAAGTAAAAAGAGTATATCGGGCTCTGGGTAGTTATTTTCAATTAGCCACCGGATCCGGGGAAGGTCAAAGTTTTGATTTTGATGTAATCGATTTTTGTAAGAATTTTCAATTAGATCCGCTTAAGACTTTTAATAGCCTCAAGATCCTTGAGCAATCCGGATGGATTGTTTTAACGGAAACCATCTTTATTCCGTCAACTTTAAAGATCCTGGTTTCTAAAGAAAAGTTATACGACTACCAGATCCGAAACCCTAAAATGGAAATCATTCTGAAAAGCATACTCCGCTCCTACCAGGGAGCTTTTATGCACTTCATCAGGATCCGGGAAAGACAATTAGCCAAATTCCTTAAAATCCCGGAAGCGAACCTTATTAAAGCTTTGTTTTTGCTGGATAAAGAAGGCATTATTCAGTATAAACCACTGAAGGACAAGCCTCAGTTGATGTTCCTGAAAGAAAGAGCCAATGCCGACAATCTGGAAATTGACCGGCAATTGTACAATTTCAGGAAAAAACAGCATAAAAAAAGGATGGAAAGCGCTATCCTTTATGCTGAAAAGCCTATTTGCAGGAGTAAGCAGTTACTGGCGTGGTTTGGACAAAAGGACGCTCCCAAATGTGGCATTTGTGATGTTTGCACCGGAAGAACCAAAGCCGAACTGGACGATGAAGACTATGAAAGATATCGCCAGAAAATCCAGGTATTGTTAACCAGGGAGCATCTGACCATTGATGAAATTCTGGAGTCATTCAACCCTCGCAGAGAAGCTGCTGTACTCAAATCCATCGAATACCTGATGGATGAAGGGTTTATGGAGGAGGAAGACGGGAAGTTGAAGTGGAGGTTTTAGCATTTAAGGAAGGGTTTTTCTTAAATAAACATTCTGGAAAATTTTCACTGAATATGGTAATTAAGAAAACGGAACAATTCCATTGCGAACCTTGCGCCTTCCCTGCGCACCTTGCGGTTAAATCCAGAATTTCCCCTTTAGACATTTTACTGTGGGATAGTTATATTTGCTGTTCATTCCGAGTTATCAAATCGTTTAATTTTTAATCTACAATTCTAAATTTACCATGATTAAAATTTCAAAATTCATTCTAATCACTGCAATCACTATTATTTTAGCCGCCTGCGCCAATGAAAATCACAACAAACTCATCGGTAACTGGCAGGGATTCTCCTGGGTCATAGAAGGAAGCGAATCAGGAAATGACGCCAGCGCAGTAAACTTTACCTTTTCAGAGGACAGCCAATATACAGGCAGCTGGGGAAGCAAAAATGAGACGGGCACTTTCCGGATGGATGGTGACAAACTGTACACCACTGAAGATGGGAAACTGGAGAAAATGGTCAAAGTAGAATACATGGGCATGGACACCGTTATTTTCCATATGAATCGTATGGGTACTGAGGAGCATCTATTCCTTGTTCGTAAGTAAAAATTGCCGATCCTCACCCATTCAAATGATGGAACAGGAAGATACATGAGACCAATTTTCAATATCGGCATCCTCGCCCATGTGGATGCCGGTAAAACGACCATTACTGAGAACCTTTTGTTCCTGGGAGGAGCCACTCGTTCCCTGGGAAGTGTGGATAAGGGTTCAGCCATTACCGACAGTTTATCCATAGAACAGGAACGTGGAATTTCTGTAAGGGCAGCAACCGTATCCTTTCCCTGGAAGGATGGTCAGATCAATTTGATCGACACACCCGGACACGCCGATTTCTCTGCCGAAGTGGAAAGAGTTTTGAATGTTCTTGATGGAGCTATTTTGGTAGTTTCAGCCGTTGAAGGAATTCAGGCTCATACCTTTGCCCTGTGGGAAGCATTAAAAGAACTGAAAATTCCTACCCTTATTTTTGTCAATAAAATCGATCGCGCAGGCGCTGATTACGAAAACGTCCTGGCAGATTTGCAAAAGGAATTAAATTGTTCTCCAGTCCCTGTTATGCTTCCGGTTAATGAAGGTACAAATGAAGCTAATATATATGAAGCACTCCAAACCGACTTCTTTGCCCAAGACTCCTTACTCAGAACCCTTGCGCTGGAAAATCTGGCAGAATTTGATGAAGCCATTATGGAAAAGTACCTCGAGGATCAGGAGTTGACTATTGGCGAAATCAAATCTGCTATCAAGGTTCACCTCTCTCCCGAAAAAATCGTTCCTGTTTTTTGTGGGATTGCCAAAAACGGGATTGGTATGGAGGAGTTATTAAATGGCGTGACAAGCTTTCTACCTCCTGCCTCCGTAAATAAACTAGCCACTCTTTCAGCTTTGGTTTTTAAAATTGAACACCATAAAACTGACGGCAGGCTTGCCCACGTTCGGGTTTTCGAAGGTGTCCTCAACAGTAAAGATTCGATTTATTTACCTTCTTTAGAAAAGGAAAGCAAAATTGGGCTTGCGCAAAAATTCTTCACCAGCAAACCGGAAATAACTGGTAAAATTGAAGCAGGAGATATTGGCGTAATAAGCGGTTTACCAGACATCAATGCCGGAGATATTCTCGGAAGCGGAAAAGGAGTTAAAAAGCAACACAGGTTGCATATTCCGGTATTGACCACTTTGGTGAAACCCGAACTTGAAAAAGATTATGCCAGCCTCGCCAAGGCCCTTCAAATCATCAATAGTGAAGACCCTTCGCTGGATTTCAAATGGTACAAAGAAGAAAAAGAACTACATTTGAAAATGATGGGGCCCATGCAAATTGAAATAATAACCGCGCTTTTGCAGGAACGCTTTGGTATCCCTGCTACTTTTGAAGATCCAACGGTAATCTATAAAGAAACACCGGCCTCTAAGGCAGAAGGCTTTGTAAGATACTGGATGCCCAAACCCTGTTGGGCCATCATGAAGTTTTTGATCGAACCTGGACCTCCCGGGTCTGGCGTAGTTTATGAATCAAAAGTCCGAACAAGTGATATTCATCAAAAATATCAAAACGAAGTAGAGCGTACCATTCCCAAGTCATTGGAACAAGGTATCAGGGGCTGGGAAGTAACTGACATAAAAATCACCTTGACAGAGGGGCAAGATCATGAGCTCCACTCCCGGCCAGGCGACTTTGTGCTGGCCACTCCGATGGGCATCATGAGAGGACTGAATGAGGCCGGTACCAACCTGCTTGAACCTATCCTCCATTTCGAAATAAAAGCTCCGGAAGAATCTCTGGGAAATATCACCAGCGATTTGACAAAAATGCGGGCAACTTTCGGAACCCCTGAATTTGAAGCCGGCAAATTTATTCTCAAAGGAACTGTACCCGTCGCCACCTCCATGAATTACAGTATTCAATTCAATTCCTCAACAGGTGGAAAAGGAAGACTGGTCTTTCATTTTGCCGGATATGCAGCTTGTCCGGAAGGAGTAGGCCAGGTCAGAGAATTTAAAGGGGTGAACCCCATGAATGAAAGTCAGTGGATTCTGCATCGAAGAGGTGCCTATAAGGCTGAAGAAAGAAAGATGTAACACTCCCCTACGCGGACCTTTTTTCTAAAAAAATGATAATTCAAATTAGATTCCCTTTTGTAGAAACATGGAAAAATGTCGCATTTCTTTGAAGATTGGCATTTTGTTTTTACATTTGTTATTTAAAATCATTCTAAATAAGAGATTGGATTCAAATGCCTATCCACAATCTGAATAAAACCAACGGCCGTCCAAAGGCTTCAGGCACCTTCAGCTTCTTTGAACTTCCTGTGGTGGAAGAAAAGAAAAAGAAGAAGTGTTGTAAAAAATTCAAAAAGGGCAAACGCTGCAAGAAATGCCCTAAAAAAGGTTTATAGTATTTATCTCTTCTGCGACATTTTCAGGCTAAACTTTAAGGTATTCTTCTTGTTAAAAAAGTGATGGCAACTTCTCTTTGAAAACATTCAAATCACTACACATGAAAAAAATACTGCTATTCGGTTTGTCTCTTGTAAGCATAATCGTCTTTTTAGCATATTCAACAATTCCATCCAAAACTTCTGAAGAAACGGGAAAAGAAAATGCAGAAGCGTTATCCGAAGAGTTCAACAGGTACTGGTATTCCGGAGAGGCTGAAGTATCATCTTTCCAATTAGAACAAGCCCGTTATGGAGAAATCCATTCCGGCAAGGCCGTACTGGTTTTCGTAACAGAACCATTCTCCAAAACCAAACAGGTAAAAGCAGATAATCCGCAAAAGGGAGATATTTCGGTCATGAAATTGAATTCCACCAAAAAGTTCAACACCGGAATTTATCCCTATTCCATGATGACCTCTACATTTGTCCCGGTTAAAGGAAAAAATAACCAGGCACTTAAGGTAACTACCACTTCCCAGGAATGGTGCGGGCATACCTTTACTCAATTGAATAATCGAAAAGGGAAATTCCAAATTGAATCACGTTCCTATTTTGAAAGTGAAGGCGACCAGGACCTTACTTTGGAAAACACCATAATTGAAGATGAACTCTGGACGAAAATCCGCCTCAACCCGGAAGCATTACCTGTTGGTGAACATTTGGTACTTCCTTCATTTTTCTACCTGAGGCTTAAACATAAAACCATTAAAGCCTATACCGCCAATATTCAAAAACAGCCTGTTGCAAACAACCGGATCTCCTACAAAATAAATTACCCGGACCTCAACAGGGAGTTAAAAATTGTGTTCAGCGATAAATTTCCGTATGAAATCCTGGAATGGGAAGAGACCTATGGAAGCGGATGGGGTTCGAATGCGAAAAAATTGACCACAAAAGCTACCAGAATTAAAACCATCAAAACAGATTACTGGACCAAAAACAGCAACACTGATTTGCCTTTACGGAAGGAATTGGGGCTTTAACAAAACAGTAGAACCGCAGAACCTGCCTTACTGGGACAGCAGGCAAAGTATCTAATTTCCGATGTAGAAATAAATAGAAAAAACCATACCACATCAGTCTCCACGGGTCAAATACAATCCGTATAAGATCAACCCTGCGCTAATGAAATGAAAAACGGTTACTGCCTCTCCATCCATGAAACCCCACCCCATGGCAAACAATGGAATTACATAAGCTACTGAAGAAGCAAAAACAGGACTGGTCCAGTGGACTAACTGGAAAAAAAGTAATGAAGCTAAAACCGTACCGGCTAACGCCAAAAGGGCAATGTAGAAAAATGCTGTATACCCTTGTTCGTGATGGGTCAGCACCTCGACAAAATCCGTACTAAAAAGATAAATCATCGCAGGAAATCCGACAATCACGAAGGAAATGGCGCTGATGGTCAGAGAGCTCATATTACTTAAATGAGTTCCTACAGTATTAACGCTAATCGCATAACATATTGTCGCCAATACCGCCAATAAAGCATACCAGATATTACTTCCCTGGAATCCGCCTTCGTTTCCGGCCAGTATCAATATAGTAGCTCCTGCCAGACCAATGAATACCCCCAATAATTTAACCATCCGGAATTTTCGCCCGAAAAACAGCAGACCAAGCAATAAGGTAAACAAAGGGGTCAGAGAGTTCAATACTCCTGTAACTGAAGAACTTATGTTCATTTGAGCCAAAGGGAACAGGAAAGCCGGAATTGCGCTTCCACACAACCCTACTACAACCAATGGTTTCCACTTTGACCAGTCGACCCGCCGCATCTGAATCAAAAAAAAGGGTAAAAAAGCAAGAGCGGATATGCTTAAGCGCATGGCTCCAACCTGCTGGGGGTCATAAACCTCAATCCCTCTTTTGATCAAAATAAAGGAGCTGCCCCAAACCAGACCAAGCAGACCAAGAGAGAGCCATTGCCTTGCACCTTTAAACTGGGAGTTTTTTGTCATGCGCCTATCCAATTATGTAGTTTTTAGCGTAGCGAAGGTAATTAAAATGATCGTTTTTTCATCCCTGAGATTTTATTTGTACTTTCATCTTAATGAAAAATTTTGATAGCATCAGGATTTTTCCCAATCTTACCTTAATAGCAAAAAATTTAGTTATGAAAAGAGAACACCTTACACTTCTTTTGATCCTTTTGGGTTTTATGACCGTTCAGGCTCAAATTACTTACGTGAAACACGATGCCTCAGGAGCCAACGATGGTAGTTCCTGGGAAAATGCCTATACCGATCTGACTGTTGCCCTGGGTACAGTTACCGAGGGAGAAGTATGGGTAGCGGCCGGAACTTATAAACCTGGCAGTGGAAATATTGACTCTCTGGAACGGTTCTCCATTAATGCAAGTATTAGCCTCTATGGCGGCTTTGCCGGAACAGAATCTGAGTTGGAAGAAAGAGACGTTGAAAATAACGTCACTCACCTTGACGGTGACCTTGCCGGTGACGACGTGGATGATGATTTTGGGACTAACAAGTTAGATAATTCATTGCACGTTATTTACGTTGACAGCCTTTTGAGTAATGGCGTTATCATTGACGGTTTCACCATTACCGGAGGTCATGGAAATGATTCAAGCGATGACCTGGACAGTTATTTTGAATCCGGAGGAGGTATTTACGCAAACAGCCCTGTATCAGTAAACCAGTGTACCTTCCGTCAGAACTTCTCTGCCCGCGGTGCTGCGATCATCACCAATGGCATTGAAACAAGTGGTTCCATTATTTCCAATTGTGTGTTTGAAGATAATCTGGCCACAAGTTCCGGAATTGCCTATTTGTTTAACCAGACCAACACCATTGTCGAATTTTGTGAATTCAGGGATAATATTACCAATCGAGGCTCCTTGTATCCAAATACCTGCGCCAATATTGACGTCAACAATTGTATTTTTGAAAATAATACCAATCCAACCGGATACGCTTCAGGCATGTGGGCATGGCAAAATGTAGGACTGGCAGTAACCGACTGTAATTTTATTAATAATTCCGGAACGAATGCAGGTGCAATTTATGTGGATAGCCGGGATATTGAAAACCCATCTGCTACAGATGTGATCCTTACAGGATGTACTTTTGATGGTAACACCGCCAGTATTGATGGTGCCCATGGATGGGGAGGTGCTCTCTTTTTCTGGCAAGCAGGCTTCACACTGGTCGAATGTACTTTTGATGGAAATAGTGCACTGAATGCCGGAGCTATTTATATCGATGGCCGTGATATGGAGAAACACCAAACCGGAGTAGGTGTTATTGAAGATTGTACCTTTGCAAACAATGGTGCGAACCTTGGAGCTTCCGATTCCGGCCGTGGAGGGGCAATTTATTCTTACATTGGAAGCTTCACTTTATCCGGAACTACTTTTGAAACCAATCTCGCCAATAGTACCGGAGGTGCCGTTTATGGAACGGGAGATTCAAAATCCTATATCATTGAAGATTGTGATTTTATTGGAAATGCTGCTACCTGGAGCGGTGCGCTGACGAATTACAGTGATGATACCTTTGTAGATATTATCGACTGTGAATTTGAAGGTAATATCGCCGAAAATGGTGGTGGAGCGATGAGTAACGGTTTTAAAACTGCTACAACTATTGAAGGAACCTACTTTATCGAAAACGGCGCCGGCTGGGGAGGTGCAGTTTTCAACCAGAATGATACTACTGCTATGACGATGACTAACTGTGAGATTATCGGCAATCTGGTGAATAGTACTGGTGGAGGAGTCTACTCTACCGGAAAGATCCCAACAAATATTACCAACACCTTTTTTGAAGGTAACCAATCCGATTTTGGAGGCGGTATTGCCGTTAATGAAGGAGATGTGGATGGCGCCGTTTTGAATGTTACCGATTGTCATTTTAATCTGAATATTGCTACTCAGGGTGCTGGTATTAATATTTCAGATACGGATGCCAATATTACCAGCTCATTGTTCAGCACCAATATTGCTGAAGATCCCGGTACCGGAGGTGGAATTTCCACCAATTGCGCAGACAGTACTGATCTGCAGGTTAATATCACCAATTCAACCTTTGTGTTGAACTTTGGAACCCTGGCCGGAGGTATTGCTGCCTGGGAAGAAGGTGATCATGCCAACTCAGTGACCATCCTTCAAAATAACATCTTCTTCAACCCCGGATTCGATAACTATTCTATTGAAGATGGAACTCCGGAACTCGTTTCTTTGGGAGGCAATTTCTCTACTGACAACAGTATGGATACTTATCTAACTCATGAAAAGGATATTTCCGGTGAAGGCAATGACCCTGGAATGGTGGACGCAGATGATGAAGATTACCACCTGGCTGCGGGAAGCCCTTGTATCGATGCGGGTGTTAATGAAGGAGCGCCTGAATATGACATTGAAGGTACAGCAAGGTTTGGCGATGTGGATATGGGTGCCTATGAGTTTGATCCGACAGCTTCCGTAAAAGAAACTGTACTGGAAAATAACGGTCAATTGAAGGTAGCACCTAACCCGGCAGTGAGCAATGTTGAGATCCAGCTGATCAATGACTGGAAAGGCATTGTAAAAATGAATATTGTTGACGTTGAAGGTAGAATTCTCAGAACCTTTAGGGTTGTTAAATTCGATGAGCAACTGAAACAGATGGTGGATGTGTCCAATTTGCCAGCCGGCAATTACGAACTCATCGCCAATGACGGAGCAAGAGTAGTTACAGCTGCTTTTGTGAAGTTGTAAAAATTAGGGTTTAACTTTTAAGTTAGGCCTTAATTTACTGTGAAGAAACATGAGTCATCCCGAATTTTTGCCTAGGCCAAAATTCGGGATGACTCATGTTTTTGTTTTAAAATGGTGAAGTCAAAAGCCTCCGGTCCGGATCCACCCATATAGCCCTGGCTTTTGTTGAAAACAAAACTTCCTTGGAATAGAACTTCAATAACACATTCCGTTCGGAATATTCATTCTCCAGGAAACCGTTGACCAATTCCAGAAGGGTCTTTCCATCATTGGCTTTCAGATATTTATCAATCAGCCAGATCCACAACAAGGTTATGGTTTCGTGATAACCGGCTGTAGGAGTATTTTCTCCATCCATGGAATAATTGAGTTCCACTATTCCGCTTTTTAACATACAGGTGGCTTCGTAACGATCATAATTGGACAGGAACCATACACCAACTGCCAGATGAGCTTCATGAGTCCAATCCTCCTTTGATACTGTCTTATTTCTGAAACCATCCACGAGCTTCAGTATTTCCGCTTCGTTTTGAAATAATTTATGCATTCTGAATCAATTTTATAATCGTAATTATCAAAAGTAAAATGCAAATTCCGCTCAGGAAATAATTGATGTTCCTGGCCATATATGCTGCACGCTTCTTTATAGTCCTGGCATATCTGATATATCCCCCAATTACAAATAAAGTACCCAATGATGCCCCAATGGAATATAAAGGTATAAAAGGGTTTTCCAATCTGATCATTTCCTTTACATTCAAATAGGAAGCTATAGCGCAATGGTATGGGATTGCCAGTACATTAAGGGATGATAAAAAGACCCCGAAACTAAAGGGATACCCTTTTTTCCTTTCAGCACCTTCAAGATTTTGCTGTTTATGCCTTGCCTGAAAATAGAAAAAAATAGCCAGACATGATAAAATCACCAACGCTGCTTTTTGAAGGGTTTCAATAATTCCGGGTAAAGTATTCAGATACCTGGCGAGGGTCATTCCTATGAATGCCTGAAAGAAAACAATGGCAGAAGCACCAACTGCAAATCTCACCGAGGTATTTACATCCTTCTCAATAGCCGTTTTTGCTGCTGTCATATTCAATATGCCCGGGGGCAAAACTCCGATTACAGCAAAAAGTGTTCCTAAGGAGAAATCAATCAGATAAAGCATTTTTTGGGTAATAGTTTCTCCTAAATTTAAGGAAAAATCACCAGTAAACTGCTTTAGTTTCGATAAATCCACACTGGGAAACTATTAAGCATCAAATAACTTTAAATAACGTTATGGTGAATAAGATGAAACTGAGTCCGCTAAGAATATAATTAATGTTCCTGGCAACGTATGCTGCCCTTTTACGGATTAATCTGGCAAAGCGGATATACATCGAGAGTAATGCAAAGGTTCCCATTCCGGTGCCGATGATGAACAGGAAATTTTTCGGAGCCTCAAGGTTCACCCAGCCTTCCACATCAAACATGGTGGTAACAGCACAATAAAAAGGGATGGCTAATACATTCAGGGTGGAAAGCAAGGCTCCGAATCCGAGGTCACTCGTCCTTTTTTTTGAAGAACTGCTTTTCGCCTTTTGCCTAATCCTGGCCTGATGAAAAAAGAACCAGGTCAGCATAAGGAAAACTACCAGGGCAACTTTTTGCAAAGTATCAATGAGTGTAGGAAAAGTACTTAAATATCGGGTTAGCAGAATGGCAAAATAACATTGAAATAAGACGATAAAGGAAGCTCCCAGGGCAAACCTGACAGCCGCTGCGGGGTCCTTTTCCAGGGCAGTTCTGGCAGCCGTCATATTTAACATCGAAGGCGGCAGCAAACCCAAAAAGGCAGCTATTGCCCCAAGAAGAAAATTGAGCAAATAGGTCATTTTGGGTAAATGGGAGTTAAATGCATGTCATGATTTTTCAAGAGCCAAAGTTACGTATCCTTTTGGAAGATTTGTCAGAGGAAGGGCGAAATTTGAAAAGAGGGATGTTGAAAGTGCCGGACAGAACTGCAGAATATCGAATTTCCAATGTAGAATTTTTTTTAATTTTTGAATGCTTCAAAAAGTTAAAAAAAGAAAGAGGCCTCCCGTGATGGGAGAACCTCTTTGACTTGCAAACAGATAGTAATTTATAAAAGTTTAATCTACATTATCATGTAGAAATGAATTTCCATTTTCCTGGATGTCAGCTTCTTCTCCTTCGGTCAATGACCATGTGGAGTAGGTGTTTTCAGAAGAAGTAGGCACGTCGTCCAGGCGCACACCACGACGGAGATAAGCAGGTTCATTTTCCAGCTCATTGATCGTCTGTGGATTGTTCAGTTTCGGTTCCGGCTTGTCCTGCATCAGGTTTTCACGCCGTCTCTTTTCTCTCTCGAAACGGAGATTACGCTCTTTCATCAATCGGGCTTTTTCTTCTTCGTTTACGTAAGGTTCGTCGTATGAATAAGACCTGCGTTGAGCTTTCTTCACAGCTTCTCTCACATCGTCAAACTCAAAAGTCATACTCGGATCATCATTTTTGTTGGTATCGATCCCAATCTCTGACAAGTTGCTATTCTGTACCGGTCTCCTTTCAATTGAGTCGTCATCAAGAGACACCACGATGCGCTCGTCACCAGTGATCTTTTTAACATTAGAATGTTCCTCGAACCCCGTAGCAATTACGGTAACGCAAAGTTTTTCACCAAGGTTCTCATCGTAACAGTTACCCCAGATAAGGTCTGTTCCGTAACCTGCTTCTTCCTGTACGAATTCTGTGATCTCAAAAATCTCATCCATCGTAACTTCCTTGGTTCCGCTGGTGATGTTGAGCAGAATGTGTTTGGCACCCTTGATATTATTATCCTCCAGCAGCGGTGAATGCAAAGCCTCATCCACTGCACGTCGGGCACGGTCATCTCCATCTGCCACAGCTGTTCCCATGATGGCAACCCCGCTATCACGCATTACCGTATTGACATCCTCAAAGTCTACGTTTACATATCCGGGAACGGTAATGATCTCCGCAATACCTTTAGCCGCTGTGGACAAAATATTATCCGCATTGCCAAAAGCATCTGACAGAGAAAGGTTCCCAAAGATGGATCTCAATTTATCGTTGGAAATGACGATTAAGGTATCCACGTATTTCTTCAATTCAGCCAAACCTTCATTTCCCTGAGTAGACCTTCTTCGGCCTTCAAAGGTGAACGGAAGCGTTACAATTCCTACAGTGAGGATGCCCATTTCCTTGGCCAGCTTAGCAATTATTGGAGCAGCACCTGTTCCCGTACCACCCCCCATACCGGCAGTGATAAACAACATTTTACATTTATCTTCGAGATATCTTCTGACATCTTCTATGGATTCTTCACAGGCAGCTTTACCTTTATTAGGCATTGAACCTGCTCCTCTACCTTCCGTCAGGTTTGGCCCCAACTGGATTTTAGTGGGCACAGGGCTGGTTTCCATGGCCTGCGAATCTGTATTACAGATCGCGAAATCTACTCCAACAATTCCTTGATCATACATATGGCTGACGGCATTGCTTCCACCGCCACCAACACCTAAAACTTTTATGATAGGACTTTCGTATTTTGGCATATCAAACATCATGATATTAGAATTTTAAGTTTATGCCGGTTTCACATTAGTATCAGTAAGTCACTTTTCCGGCTAAAAAGGTTTAAAAATCGGAGTCAGGCTCTGCTTCGAACCACTCCTTCGTTTTGCGGAAGATCTGCTCGTACCATTTGTCGCCGGCAATTTCCTCAACAACTTCCTGAACAGGCTCTTCCTGTTTTTTCTCCTGGTAGTTGTCGTAAACCACTCTGCCACTTTCGAGGTCTTCGATACCCTTGAGCAACAAACCAATGCTTGTCGCAAAAACAGGACTGCTTAGACGCTCGCTGTAACCATGAGCAAGTTTTTCAACCGGAAGACCAATGCGGGTACTCATTCCAGTATGGTATTCACACAGTTTGTCAATGTGGTTGAGCAGAGCTCCTCCACCTGTCAGTACGACTCCGGCGATCAATTTGCGCTCGTAGCCGGACCTGCGAATTTCCCATACGACGTAATCCAGGATCTCCATTACTCTCGCCTCAATGATACGTGCGAGGTTCTTTTCGGAAATTTCTTTTGGATCACGCCCGCGTAAACCCGGGATGGTGATGATACGATTATCAAAGACTTCTTCAGCCAGAGCAGCGCCGAATTTAACTTTCAGCTTCTCTGCCTGATGTGTCATGATACTGCAACCTTCCTTAATATCTTTGGTAATGATGTTTCCACCAAAAGGAATAACAGCGGTATGACGGACAATACCTTCCTGGAAGATGGTGATATCCGTTGTTCCTCCACCAATATCCACCAATGCAACTCCGGCTTCCAGTTCTTCATCGCTGAGTACTGATGCAGCGGATGCAATAGGCTCCAGGGTCATGTTAGCGACCTTGAGTCCTGTGCGCTCGATGCAACGCAGGATGTTGTTGGAAGCAGTGATCTGCCCCGTAATGATGTGAAAATTGGCTTCGAGACGAATACCTGACATCCCAATCGGATCAGTGATGCCTTGCTCATTATCCACGGCAAATTCCTGTGGGATAACGTGCAGGATCTTATCACCAGGAGGTAAAACCAGCTTGTGCATATCTTTGATAAGCCGGTCAATATCCGCCTGACTGATCTCGGAATGATCATTGTCACGAGTTAAAATACCTCTGTGTTGAAGGCTTTTGATGTGCTGTCCCGCAATACCTACATGAACTACTTTAAACTCCTGCCCGGAAGCAGTTTCTGCACTTTGAACAGCCTCTTTGATAGCTTTCACGGTTTTTTCAATATTGGATACTACTCCACGAAGTACCCCTTCTGAATTCACCTTGCCATACCCGAGGATTTCGAGTTTCCCATGTTCATTTTTGCGGCCTGCGATCGCACATACCTTTGTTGTCCCTATATCAAGGGCAACAACGATTTCAGATCTGTTTGCAAAATTTTCCATAATAAATATGTTTTGGCCCAGGGTTTGTAAAAGTCAATTTTACGTCCCCAAAAAATTTACTTGTTAATGGTCTCATTTATTAGTTACGCGGTGCGAGTTTCGGGTTACGAGTATCGCGTTGCGCGGTATAATTTTGTTTCAATGGTTTCAGGTGTTTTCTTTATCCTACTCCTTACCCAAACCCCACACTCATCTGCCAACTGGTACTGGTACTGCCGACTGAAGATTGTGGACTGAAGACTGCCTACTGGTCACTTCGCCACAATCTGTCCTTCAAACTTCAAATCAATCATGCGGTACTTTTTCCACCCCTCATATGGCAATGCTTCGGTGTAGAAGATCTTTAATCTTGCCAGTTTATCCTCTACCGAAATATATCTGCCAAACAGGATCTTCTGCCTGCCGATTTTGGGTACCAATGTCAACTCCCGTTTGTTATTCACATAAATCTGCTCGATCATCGGTTGCAACAATTCGTCATTACGAATAGTCGTCGCCAGATCAAACAGGTTATGAAGCATGTCCTCAATATTTCCCTGGTAGTCCAGCACATATGGTGGAATATTCCCTGTTGCCACCAGCACTCTCGCGCTAAAATGTTTGGACAATGGCATCTTAAATGCATTTTCATCCAGGTAATAATTGGATCCGTTTCGGTCGATAATTCTCAAAACAGGTTGCCGCTGCACGATGCTGATATTCACTACATTTTCAGCATTCACAAAAGCATTGGCTTCCAGCACAAAAGGTTCTTCTTTAAGGACCCTTTCCAGTCGTTCCATATTCACCGCTCCGAGAGGCATTGTTTCCAACGGGAAACCAAAACTCCTTTCGATGGTGAGCAGGACATCCTCTTCATTTATGAGATAATTTTCTCCTTCAAGAGGTGTTACGTCAATGTTCACTTGCTGAACAATAGCAGCTTCCTTTCTAGCTACCATGGATATGATCAAAGCCAGACCAAAGAACACCAGAGCCACCCACATCAGGCGCTTCATCATGGTTGAAAACTCTTTGTTTTTTGCTTTGCTCATATTTGTTGCCCTATGGCTTATTTTTTAATTGTTCTTTTATCGGATTTATCAATGTATCGATATCACCTGCTCCCAGGGTCATCAATACTTCCAATTCTTTTCCTTCCAAAGCCTCTAATAATTTCTCTTTTGTCAATTGGACTTTATTTTTCAATTTCATTTTGTCAAAAATGATCTTCGAGGTCACTCCCTCCATCGGCAATTCTCTGGCCGGATAAATATCCAATAGTAGTACTTCGTCCAGTGCATCCAGCGCTTCTGCAAACCCCGGTGCAAAGTCATTGGTCCGCGAGTACAGGTGTGGTTGAAATACACCCGTTAGTTTCTTTATGGGAAACAATTCCCTTGCCGCACCGATGGCCGCCTTCAATTCCGATGGATGATGTGCATAGTCATCGATATACACCACCCTATCATCTCTGTGAATGATGTCAAACCGTCGCTTTATTCCTTTGAATGAAGCCAGGGCCTCTTTGATTGCCTCTGGTTTTACCCCAAGTTTTAAGGCAATGCTAATAGCTGCAGTGGCATTTTCAATATTATGTCTTCCGGGCAGGGTTATTTTAATATCCCTGATCTCTGTTTCTCCATTTTTATAATCAAAAACGAAGAACCCGTCCTTCACATGAATATTGGTTGCCTGTTGCTCCCCTCCTTCCACTCCATAAGTTTGAATTCCCTCAAACGTTTTGAAGTAACCGGTCAGACTATGCTGAACCATCAATGATCCGCCTGGTTTGATCTTCCTGGCAAAAGCCCGGAAGCCGGTTTCCAGCATGCTTTCATGGTCACCGTAAATATCAAGGTGATCCGCATCCATGGAAGTGATCACGGCCACATCCGGATCGAGATGTAAGAATGAACGATCAAATTCATCTGCTTCAACTACTACCCAGTCACTTTTGCCGGATACGAAGTTGGAGCTGAAATTTTGAGCAATTCCCCCAAGGAAAGCGGAACAATCAACACCTCCGGTTCGCAAAACATGCGTTGTTAAAGAGGTGGTGGTTGTTTTCCCATGGGTCCCGGCGATTGCAATGGTTTTCATACCCCGGCTGATAATGCCGAGGGCTTCAGCCCTTTTAATCACCTCGTACCCCTGCTGTCGGAAATAAACTAATTCAGCATGCGTCTCCGGAACAGCAGGGGTATAAACAACCACGTCTACTCCGTTGGGGATTTTATTCAAACTTTCATCATAATGTATTTTCATGCCTTCTTCGACCAACTTTTTGGTCAGGCTTGTCTCTGTTCTGTCGTAACCATGCACCTCTACACCTCTGGAATTAAAATACCTTGCCACCGCACTCATGCCTATGCCTCCTATTCCGATGAAGTATATTTTTTTAATCTGGTTAAGGTTCATCGTTTTCCCGTTTACTGCTTTTGTGCCAACCTCATCACTTCTTCTGCAATCGTATCTGCCGCATTCGGTTTGGCCAATGTTTTGATATTCTCACCGAGTTGTTTCAATTTGGGTCCATCTTCAATAGTATTCAGAACCAACTTGTTGAACACCTCTCTTGCTTCACTATCCTTCACCAGAAATGCTGCCCCTTTTTCTACCAAGGCCATAGCATTTTTTGTCTGGTGGTCCGCTGCTGCATGCGGGAAAGGAATCAGAATCGCGGGCTTGCCAACCAGGCAAAGTTCCGAGATCGTCAACGCTCCTGCACGACAGGCAACAAGGTCTGCCATTTTATATGCCAGATCCATCCTATCGATGAAAGGGCGAATCTGAACATTGGGCAATTGTGCCGTTTCACACTGCGTGAATTCATCGATGTACAGCTTTCCAGCCTGCCATAATACCTGAATTTCAGGATGCAGCTTCAGCATTTCAGCAGAAGCTGCCATGGCTTCATTGATGGTTCTTGCACCCAAACTGCCTCCAAATACCAATAAGGTCTTCTTCTCTGTTTCAAGGCCAAAATATTTAAGCGCCTCTTCCCTGGTGGCTTTGATGTCCCTCAGATCTTGTCTCACAGGATTACCAGTCAGTTTGAGCTTTTCTCCAGGAAAATAGCGGTCCATGTTTTCATATGCTACACAGATCACATCAGCCTTTCTGGAGACCAACTTATTGGTAACCCCGGCATAAGAATTCTGCTCCTGGATCAAGGCTGGAATTCCTTTCCGAGTGGCAACCTCCAATACAGGACCGCTGGCAAATCCTCCAACACCTACTACTGCATCCGGCTTGAACCGTCTGACGATGGACCAGGAACGGACCATGCTGCTCAGCAATTTTACCGGGAACATCAGGTTTCGTAATGTCAACTTGCGGTGAAAACCGCTTATCCACAATCCTTTGATCGGGTAGCCCGCACCGGGGACTTTTTCCATTTCTATTTTCCCTTTGGCGCCGACAAATAAAATTTCGACATCAGGGTTCTTTTTTTTAATCGCATCAGCAATGGCGATAGCCGGAAATATGTGACCTCCTGTTCCTCCGCCGCTGATTAATATTTTCATATTCCTTTTTCTAATTAGTGGTTGCTGATCCCTGGTTTTTTGGATTTCAGTTTGCATAATGAATTGGTTTAAATGATTAATAATGACAATTTCATTAACTGCAAACTCACTCTAAATCCCATGGTTCTCTATCAATCTGAGATCCTTAGTCCTGTGACTCGAGGTACTGAGGATCACAGACTGAACATCTAATCCGACACCGCTTCAATATATTTACTAACACTTAATATTATCCCAAAGGCCAGACTGGTGAACAACATCGAAGTCCCCCCCATACTGATCATGGGTAATGTCACCCCGGTTACCGGAACCAGGTGAACGGAAACCGCTATGTTGGCAAAAGCCTGTAAAACCATACTCAAACTCAGCCCGATAGCCATCATCGCCCCAAATGCCTTGGGGCTCTTCGTAACCAACCTCACCACCCTGAAAAACAATAGCAGGTACAGAAAAATGACTACTATCCCGCCGATCATTCCATACTCTTCACAAATGATCGCATAGATAAAATCGGAATAAGGGGAGGGCAAAAAATTCCGCTGCGTACTATTGCCGGGACCATTGCCTACAACACCTCCATTAGCGATGGCAATTTTCGCCTGCTGTACCTGGTAACCTCCATCGGGAGTATTCATAAATTCCTCCATTCGATTAGCCCAGGTATCCACCCGGACGCTATCCGGGTAGAACCTTCCCAACACTATCAGGAAGGCAAAAACCACCACTCCCCAGAGCAGCAAAACTCCAATATATTTCAACGCCACACGTCCGATAAACATCATGAACAGACAGGTCAGAAACAGCAAAATTGCTGAGGACAAATCCGCCGGTGCAATCAATCCGCAAATGATCAAAACCGGTACGATGATGGGCAAAAAGGCACTGTTAAAATCCTTTATGTAATCCTGTTTGGCCGAAATGGCCCTGGCTACATAAATGATCAATGCCAGTTTTGCGAAATCAGACGTTTGTATGGTAATGCCTACAAAAGGCAACTCGATCCATCTTTTTGCATCGTTTATATCCGCTCCAAATGCCAATGTGTACATCAGCAAAGGAACCGAAAGTACCAATAGAACCGGAGCTACCCGGTTGTACTTGGTGTAATGAAGCATATGAGCAATGTAGGTCAGGAAAATCCCGCCCAGGAGAATAACTCCGTGTTTGATCAAAAATGCTTCCGTATTCCCACCTCGCTCCTTATAGGCCAAAGTTCCGGTAGAACTATAAACTGCCAGGATCGAAAAAACAGCCAACAGGATGAGAATGGCCCATATGGCCTTATCTCCCCTTAATTCAGCGTAAATCCTTGCAGTTATTGTTGACACTGTATTTTTGTTTTTTAAGTTTTCTTTTTTTCTAATTTTTTCTTCCCTGAAATCCTTTTATAACTTCAAAAGTTCCAGGTGTTCAAAGCGTTCAAAGGGTTTCAGTTGAACGATAAAATAAAATGTCTATTTGTTTTTCAATTTCAGCACCTCGTTCCTGAATTGGTTGCCGCGATCCTGAAAATTGTTAAAAAGGTCGAAGCTGGCACATGCTGGCGACAAAAGAACCACATCTCCTGGCTCTGCAAATTTCGTCCCTGCTTCTACAGCTTCTGCGGCACTTCTCGTTTCCACTATCGGAACTCCAAAGGGCATGAAAGCATCCAGCAATTTGAAATTATCTACGCCGAGACAAACAATGGCTTTCACCTTTTCCTCCACCAGGTCGAATAACCTTTCATAATCATTGCCTTTGTCCTGGCCTCCGGCTATCCAAACCACCGGTTTTTCCATTGCATGCAATCCGTAATAAACGGCATCAATGTTGGTGGCTTTACTGTCATTCACATACTCCACCCCATTAATAATGGCGAAGCTTTCCAGCCTGTGAGACAAGGGAACGAAAGTCTTCAACGCTTTTTGGATGGCTTCATCCGAAATGCCACATCTTTTTGCGACAACAGTTGCAAATGCTGCATTCATAGCGTTGTGGACACCCCTCAGACTACTACCTCCCAGGTCGAATTCCGTGCCTTCTATTTCAAATTTGTTTCCCGATACCATTTCCATTGAAATGCCTATCGTTTCAGCTTTTGAAGCTTTCTTTTTCAGAAAACCAGTAATATCAGGATCATCTTCGTTGATACAGAATACATCATTGGCATCCTGATTCATGGTAATTCTGAATTTGGCCGCTACGTAATTTTTCATTTGGTTATCATAGCGGTCCAGATGATCAGGAGTTATATTCAGCAACAAAGCGATGTCAGGTTTAAACTGATCGACACCGTCTAATTGAAAACTGCTCAACTCCAACACCCAATAATCCGTCATTTTCTCTGTCAAACACCTGGCGAAACTCTTTCCGATGTTACCTGCAACGGTCACATCCAATCCTGCTGATTTCAGCACGTGGCCAATGAGCAAGGTAGTCGTGGTTTTCCCATTACTTCCGGTAATACCAATGGTCGTCCCCTCCACATATCTCCCCGCAAATTCGATCTCAGAAATCACCTTCTTCCCCAATTCGACAAGTTTTTTAACCACAGGTACCTTGTCTGGAATTCCGGGACTTTTGATCACCAAATCTGCGGCCTCTATCTTTTCCCAGGTGTGCCAGCCTTCCTCGTATGGAATGCTGTTCCGGAGCAATTCATTCTTGACCTTCTCCGTGATTTTTCCTTTGTCAGAAACAAAAACATCAAACCCTTTTTCCTTGGCAAGTAATGCAGCCCCTACTCCACTTTCCCCTCCGCCGAGAATGACTATTTTTTTGTTTTCCATTTTTATCCTTTAACAATCAGCTTTTAGCGTACTTTCAGGGTTATGATGGTCAAAACTGCCAGCAGAATCCCTACGATCCAGAAGCGCGTGACAATTTTGGTTTCTGCCATTCCCAATTTCTGATAATGGTGATGCAATGGGGACATTTTAAAAATCCTTTTTCCTTCACCGTATCTCTTTTTGGTGTATTTGAAATAGGCTACCTGTAACATTACGGACAGGTTTTCCATCAAAAACACACCGCATAATATTGGTATCAACAATTCTTTTCTCAATACAATGGCCATGGCTGCAATAATTCCTCCCAGCGTCAAACTTCCGGTATCACCCATAAAAATGGATGCAGGGTAAGAATTGTACCACAAAAATCCAATGGCCGCCCCCACAAAACAAGCTGCATAAATCACCAACTCACCCGCTCCAGGCAAGTGTAATATATTCAGGTAATTCGCTGCAATCGCGTTACCGGAGACATAGGCAAATATCCCTAAGGTCGCACCAATGATCCCAGAAACTCCGGTAGCCAATCCATCAAGTCCATCTGTAAGATTCGCCCCGTTGGAAACTGCCATGACAATAACAATCACCAAAGGCACAAAAATCAGCCAGGCCCACCATCCCATTCCATTGGTCTCTTTGGTCAGGATTTTTGAATAATCAAGTTTGTTTCCTTTAACAAAAGGAATGTTGGTTAACCCTGTTTTGTAATTGCCTTTCCCCTCAACTACTTCACCGTTTACGATTACATCACTGACCTTATTTTCACTTATCCCCCATTCAATGGCATCCTCTGTAGACATTTCTACTACCACATCTTTGTGGACCAGCATGGTAATGGCGATAATCAATCCCAATCCTAACTGCCCCATCAGTTTTGTTCTGCCCTTGAGTCCTTTTTTGTTCTTCCTGAAGACTTTGATATAGTCATCCATGAAACCTATGAAACCCATCCAGATGGTGGCCAGTAACATGAGAATGATGTAGACATTATCCAGCTTCGCCATGATTATGCTTGGCACCAAAATGGCGAGGATGATAATCAGTCCACCCATAGTTGGGGTACCTTCTTTCTCCTTCTGGCCTTCAAGGCCCAGTTCGCGAACTGTTTCGCCCACCTGGGCTCTTCTCAACTTTTCAATGATCTTTTTACCGAACAACATGGAAATAATGAGGGACAACACCATTGCAACTCCGGCTCTGAATGAAATGTAATTCAGCAACCCTGTCCCGGGCAACTTTCCGAACATCTCATTGATCCATTCCGTAATTTCAATTAACATAGTTTCTCGTTAGTGTTTGTTTTAAATAATTGGTGATCAGGAATTTCGAATTCAAACCCGCAATTTCCTGATTTGTAATAGTTATTTAACTCCCTCTTTATTTTTCGTTTGACTTTAGTGATTAAGCGCTTCTTTTAGCACTTCTTTATCATCAAAGGGGTGTTTCACCCCGTTTATCTCCTGATATTTTTCATGACCTTTTCCGGCAACCAGCACGATATCTCCTTTTTGGGCCAGTCGACAGGCCGTTTTTATAGCATTTTTACGATCCTGTATGCTCAAAGCCTTATATTTTCCATAAGCAGGAAGGCCATCTTCCATCTCCCTGATGATCTGTACAGGATCTTCAGACCTTGGATTGTCCGAAGTCAGCACAACCTGATCGCTGTAATCCACTGCTACCTTGGCCATCTTCGGGCGTTTGGCTTTATCCCTGTCGCCGCCGCATCCGACTACCGTGATAATCTTTACGTCGTCCTGACGAAGTTCAAAAATGGTGTTAAGCACTTTCTCCAGGGCGTCGGGTGTATGGGCATAATCCACAATTCCGATTCGTTCTCCTTTGGGGTCAAGTACATAATCAAAGCGGCCTTCGGCTGTTGTGAGATTACTCAATGCCTGAAGTACTTCCATTTTATCATATCCCAACAGGATAGCTGTCCCGTAAACCGCCAGCAGATTGTAGGCGTTAAAATCGCCGATAAGTCTGCTGAAAAATTCCGTATTGTCAAGATCAAGATGCAGCCCCTTTAGGCTGTTCTCTATTATTTTAGCTTTGAAATCTGCCAGGCTTGTAAGACTGTACCTGTAGATTTTCGCAGCGGTATTTTGAACCATCACATTGCCTCGTTTGTCATCGGTATTCACCAGGGCAAAAGCTGATTTTGGCAGATCATCAAAAAACTTCTTTTTGGCATCTATATAAGCCCTGAATGTTTTGTGATAATCCAGATGATCGTGGCTCATGTTGGTGAAAATGGCACCTGTAAATGACAGCCCGGCGATCCTGCATTGTGAAATCGCATGTGAACTGACTTCCATAAAAGCAAAGTCACACCCTGCATCTACCATATCCCTCAACAAAGCATTCAACGCAACCGCATCCGGAGTGGTGTGGGTAGCATCCAGCACCTTGTTCCCGATTTTATTTTCAATAGTCGACAACAGGCCCGTTTTATACCCCATGGAAGAAAACAACTGGTACAATAAAGTTGCCACTGTTGTCTTTCCATTAGTCCCAGTGACTCCTACCAGTTTTATTTTCCTGGAAGGATGGCCGTAGAATGCTGCAGCAACTTGTCCAAGAGCTTCCGCTGAATTTTCAACTAAAATCCATGTCAGATCCGGACTTTCAACTGCCAACTCTTTCTCAGCCACAATTACATTCGCACCTTTCTCAATAGCCTTTTCAATAAAATCATGCCCGTCAACATTCACTCCTTTCACCGCGACGAACAGGCTTTCCTGTCCGACCTTTCGAGAATCAAACTCGATACTTTTTATTTCTTTATCTGACGTGCCTTCAACTTTTAAAACAGGAAGGTCACTTAGTAACATTTGCAGATTCATTCGTTTCAATTTCTCGGGTAACCCTTAATTTAAAGTAAGCGCCACCGTTTGCCCCTGGACCCTGGTTCCCGGAATAATGGATTGCATGGTAACTTTTCCAACACCATCCACCTTCACATTCAGCCCCAGGTTTTCCAAAACATATAATGCATCTCTCAACCCCATGCCGACCACATTCGGAATAACATCATCCCGGATCGTTCTTCTTTCGAATATCAGGCTATCCCTGTCCGCTCTGAGGGCAACCATTGGTGTTAACGGCTCTCCATAGAATGGCAGATCCAGATATTCGAAGACCTTCTTCATATCTTCTTTATCTCCAATCGTTCCGGTCGGCAACAGTCTTTCACTGAGTACGGGTTTGGGCCCTTGATTCATGGGATCATATAACTCGATAAGCGAGTTAAAACATTTATCCGCAATTTCCTTGAAAATGGGCAGGGCCACATCACCACCATAAATACCATTCTTCCTCGGCTTGTAGACCACTACGATGCAGGAATAAACCGGGTTCTCAGCTGGAAAATATCCGGCGAAGGAGGCCTGATATCCCCGAACCCTCGTTCCTCTGCTCGAGCGTTTATAATCTACTTGCGCTGTACCTGTTTTTCCGGCAAAATTATATCGCCGGGACTGGTATTTTCTAGCAGTTCCCCGTTTAACAACTCCTTCCAGCAGCTGGTGTACCTGTTCAATGGTTTTTCTGGAGGCAATACTTTCTTTTACTATCGTGGGTTTAAAAGTTTCTAATGGCTCACCAAATCGCTGTATCTCTTTTACTAAAAGTGGCTTCATCAGGGTTCCGTCATTCGCTACAGCATTATAAAAAGTCAACAACTGAAGCGGTGTCACCTTAACCTCATAACCAGTTGACATCCAAGGCAGTGTAATTCCACTCCACTGACTACTGTCACTATAAGCTTCTTTCACCAATGGGTTGGCTTCTCCTTCGATCTCAATGCCGGTTGGCAGATGGAGATTGAACTGCTTCATCTTTTCGATAAACAATTCTGCTCCCTTTTCATCATTGGCTTCATTGCGGGTTCCGTAATATTGATCAACCAACTTCGCAATACCCACATTGGAAGAAATTTCAAAAGCTTTTCTTACGGTAATCGTATCCAGTTTGTGACTTTCATATGAAGCATCTTCCATCACAATATCATAAAAGGATGTTTCTCCTTTTTCGATATCGATTGAATCTTCAAGAGTCACAAATTCGTCCTCCAAAAGCGCCATGATTGATGCCAGTTTGAAGGTAGATCCAGGCTCTGTCGCACGACCGATGGCGTAGTTGTAGATTTCGTACCACTCCATTTTATCCTCTATCTGGCCAAGGTTGGCAATACCTTTGATTTCACCGGTATTCACTTCCATTACGATCGCCGTCCCCCACTCTGCTTCGTGGTGCTTCATCCCTTTCAGTAAAGCTCTCTCGGCAATATCCTGGATATTCACATCTAAAGTGGTCAGGATATCATCCCCGCTTTTGGGTTCGATTTCCGTCAAATCCTCAACCGGCATCCAAAGATCCCGCTTGCGATCTACACGGATCATAACCTGTTTACCTGGTCTGCCCCCAAGCACTTCGTCATAATAACCTTCCAGACCAACATCCTGAGCAGTACTCCTGACGTAACCAATGGTCCTGCGTGCAAGAACACCAAAAGGTCTTTTTCGCTCACTGCGTTTTTCAGCGATCAATCCACTTTTATAGCGTCCGAGATTGAAAAGAGGGAAAGTTTCAATTCTTCTCTTTTCATAATAAGAGACCTTGGATTTCAAAAGAACGTGTCTGTTCCTGTTCACAGAAGTATCTCTGAGATCCGTGAGGTATTCCTTAAATCCCCCAACGGTATAAGTATTGTCTACATAAGTAGCCAGACAATGGGCCAGGGTGTCGAGGTTATTTTTATAATCCTCTTCCGTAGCTGTAAACGGATCAAAATATATGTCAAAGAACGGTACTGAAGTGGCCAAAAGGCTTCCGTCATCAGCCATGACGTTGCCTCTTTCCGCTTCTATTTCTCTTTCGTCAATGTAATTATCTTCTCCAACGGCCACCCAATGTTCAGCTTCCTGAACACTGATCTGAAAGGTTTTGTACACCAATATCACCGCAACGGGTACGAACAATCCAAAAAGGACAATGTAAACTCTGTATAAGACTTCATTTTTGATGTCCATGACATTGCTCTATTTGGATACGACAATTTTTTTCACCTGGCCTCGCTGCAATTTCAATCCGTCATCTGCCACCTTATCTACCACCTCAGACTGCATGCTATTGACCATATTTTCGGACTGAAGCGACATATAAAACCACCTCAGTTCTTTTAAGTCTTTCTGCAGCACCTGGATCTTTCTCACATTGCGCTCAGCATAGTGCGAATTGGCGATATAGATCACTGCCAGAAATCCTAAAAACACCAAAAAGGGCAGATTCTTCAAGATGAATTCTACCGGCATAAAGCTGAGTTCAGCGAATGAAAATCCTTTCCTTTTTGCCATTTTTAAATCTTTTTAAAAGGGTTTAAAATGAGCCACAAATGCACGAATAGTGTATTTTTGTTTTTTTTTACACGAATAAAATAATTGATCCAAAATTTAAAATATTCGTGCATTCGTGGCTTTTGCCTTTACATCAAACCCAATATTCTTGTGCCGGTTTTCCTATATTTTTTCACCGACCCTTAGTTTTGCGCTTCTTGAGCGCGGGTTTTCTTTAATCTCCTGGGCTGAGGGCAAAACGGCCTTTTTGGTAATTACCTTAAAAGGCCTGTTAATATTTCCGTAGAAATCTTTTTCTACAACCCCCTCTACATTGCCTGTTTTCAGCAATCTTTTTGTTAGCCGGTCCTCAATGGAGTGGTATGTGATCACAACTAACCGTCCTCCGGGTTTTAAAACTTCCATTGCCTGTTGAAAAAAGTCAGCCAACGCACCCATTTCATCATTCACGGCAATTCGCAATGCCTGAAACACCTGGGCGAGGTACCTGTGCTTTTGTCCTCTTACAAGAGGTTCAACAATAGCGAGGAAGTCCCCGATTGTTTTTATTGTTAGTGCTTGTCGTTTTTCGACAATGGCTTTGGCCAGCATTTTTGAATTCCGGACCTCTCCGTATCTACTGAAGAGTTCCTGCAATTCTTCTGCCGTCAAAGTATTGACTAGGTCAGCGGCCGTCTCACCGGACTGCTGATTCATCCTCATGTCGAGATGAGCATCAAATCGATAGGAAAAGCCACGCTCTGCTTCGTCGAGCTGATGGGAAGAAACCCCAAGATCTGCGAGAATACCGTCTACCTGACGTATACCATGAAGTTTCAGAAATCTTTTCAGAAACCTGAAATTGTGGTGTACAAAAGTAAACCGGTCATCTTCTATCACGTTTGCAAGTGCGTCTTCGTCCTGATCGAAACCAATCAAGCGACTATCTGTATCTATTTTGTCAAGTATCAATTTTGAATGTCCCCCTCCTCCGAAGGTTGCATCGACATAAACCCCTTTAGGTTTTATATCCAGCGCATCGATACTTTCTTTTGCCAATACCGGAATGTGATATGGTATCATTACTCCTCCTCCTGGTTTGCTGCACTACCCCCTAGCACCTCATCGGCGAGATCTGAAAAATCAACAGGTTCATCATCCAGCAGATTATCGTATTCAGCTTTAGTCCAGATCTCGATCCTTCCGTTATAAGCTGATAAAACAACCTCCTTATTGATTTCTGCATATTCCAGCAATCGCTTTGGTAACAGGATCCTATCTGCACTATCCATTACCAATTCCTGAGCGCCCCGATAAAAATACCTCACAAAGTCGCGATTCTTTTTGTTGTACAAATTGAGCTGATCGACTTCCGATGATATTTTATTCCAGACTGCTTCCGGGTATAACATCAAACACTTCTCAAAACCGCGGTTGATGACAAACTTATGCTTCTCACCTTCCCCCAGTTGGGCTATCAAACCACTTGGCAACCGCATACGCCCTTTGGCGTCCAGTTTGCAATCATATTCACCAAGAAGTTGTTTGATTTGCACGGTTTAACTCTATTTTGATTTCAAATGTACACACTTTTTACACACTTTACCACTTTTTCCCACCTTTTGATAAAAAAAGTTTTCCACAAATAGCCTTTTTTGATAAAAAAGACACTATCTATAACTTATATGATTACAAAACAGTGGTTTTTTAAAACATTTCTGTTCCAAAAATTCCCACAAAAAGAGAATTTTTCCCACCTGGGATCAAAAAATTATCCAAAAATGATTTTGTATTTACCCGATATCAGGGATTTTTGGTGGGAAACTGAACATGGAAAAGACTTGAACCTTTTATTACAGGAAAAAGAAAATGGAGTTTAAGGGAGTAGTATTCTGACAAATACATTTTAATACGAAAGAACCTCAATCCTCATCTTCCGGGAAATTAACGGAAGAAATTGGTAAAGTCCGGATGGAAAGAAAACGAATTAAAAAGCCACGTAAACACTTTACTGTATAATTTTTATGCTTCAAGAGTTGTGAAATACATATAAATGTTATATTTTTCGGTCGTAATCAAGAACGATATTATTTACATCAATATAAATAATTAAGATTTAACATCAGAGAGAGCGCGTTTTTGGGACTCTGCACCATTAGTGGTTGCAGAGTCTTCTTTTTTTTGTAGATGTTGGTTTAAAGTCAATTTTTCAGAAAAGTACTTTGCTTAGGAATCGAGTTACCAAAAAAATTGACTTTAAACCTCCTATCCGGACATTTACAAAACAAAGGCACATCATTTCTATTCGGGTGGGAAGTGAATTCAGGCTTGTATGAAACAAAACCAACATTTGGAAGTGCAGAGTGCACTGTGATGAGTGATGAATTGAAGAACCCTTTAAATACCCATTGTTACATTGTTATTTTAGGACTGTGTCCTGAAATCGATATTTTTTTGTCTTCAGACGAATGGAACTTCCCTCGGTCGTCTGAAGACGAGAGGGATATGGATTTGAAGTTTGAAAACTTCAAATAACAGCGGATGATGAATTAATAAAGAACTCCCCCGACCTAACGGTACGGGATGTCGCTGCGCTCCACTTGAACCCCTTAAACTTTTTAAACCCCTGGAACGACCTGAAACCATATGAAACAAGCCTCCCTCTCCACCTTCCTACTCTATCCCCAAAATCTTATGCACCTGGATACTCATGCTCCACTGTGGATGCTTCAAACAATAATCAAGCGTTTTTTTAGTGTTCTCTTTCAGGTTTGGGCCATCCATGGGCTGAAGGAAAAATTTTTTGAAATTAAGATGGGTAAATTGATCCGGTTGAGCTTCCTGTTCATTTTGAGGATAAACGAGTTTTAGTTCATCCCCTTCGGTAACTAATAATTCGGTATTAGCTTTGGGGCTCACACATAACCAGTCAATGCCAGTGGGAGGAAGAACGGTACCATTGGTCTCGACTGCGACTTCAATATTTTTCGCATGAAAAGCTTCAATAAGGATTTCATCCAGTTGCAATAAAGGCTCTCCCCCGGTACATATGACCAGTGGTTTTCCTGAATTCAGATCCGGCCACATAGAGATCACCTGGTTTGCAAGTTCATCAGCTTCATATCTTCCTCCATAACTACCATCAATCCCTACGAAGTCAGTATCACAGAAATTGCAAATGGCTTTGTGTCGGTCCTCTTCTCTCCCACTCCACAGGTTGCAACCTGTGAAACGACAGAAAACGGCAGGACGCCCGGCCTGGGCTCCTTCTCCCTGGAGGCTGTAAAATAACTCTTTGATCTTGTATGCCAATGGTATTTTTTTTGAAAATTAACGATTGCCCTTCTTTCCAGTTGCAGAAAACCTCGGAGGTTTATTCATTAAGGTTGTATTTTCTTCAATCAGGCGGTAAAATTAGGAAACAAACAGGAAACCGGAAAGTTGGAAAGCTGAAGAGTGAATTTTTGGAGAAACTTATGACTGGAGATATCATGCAAACGGAAAAAAAACTCAGAGGTTTAAATCATTCTATGCGGACATTTTTCTTTTTCCTTAAGCATATACTTTCCCAAAACCTCGGAGATTTTTCACTCTAATAAAAAAAGGGCAGCGTTTCGTGATGGTGATACGCTGCCCTTTTATCCTGGAACCTATTATTTTAAATTCAACAAAATTGAGCTATAATCAGATTATTAAAATACTACTGTGGTAATTGTTGTCTGTTAGGGTTGTGTTGGCCCTCGCTGGAGGTTGCAATCAATCTTTCGTATTTTCTGACTAATCTGGCTTGGCGTTCGGCTATTTTGTTTAAGAGTACAAGATCTTGTTCAAGAGTTTCTTCCTTTTTTTTACTGTTTTTGAAGAAGGTTAGATTTTTTCGCTTTCTATTGATTTCCAGGATTTTTTGAACGGTTTGGTTAAGTGCGTATTTAGTACGCAATAATTTCTTTTTCATTGAAATCATAGTTGGCATGTATTTTATACGGGTGTTTACAAATCTTTCAACCACAAAACAAATAAACAAAAAAGAATGCTATTTACAAAACTTAATTTCCTAATATTGCTGTATAACTTGTCAAAATATTAACATTTAAAAAATGATTTGGATCAATAAAAATTTAATTTTTTTGAATTGTGAAATTTTCAACAGATAAAAACCGCTAAATTTCAGGCAATTAGCTCCAAAAAAATCTTTTAAATCCTCTCAGTTTTTTATCTTTTCCTTTCTTTTAGCCACCTCTTCCGGTGTCAGTTTTCGTGTCTGTTCAGAAATAATTTTTTGCTGTGATTTTTCTGATGCTTCTTTTGCTTGTTTTTCTTTTTCGAATTGTTCAAGCAGTGCTTTAACTTCTAACGGTTTTCTGTTCAAATTGCGATGGTAGGTAATAACAACAAACTTAGCCATTACATCCGGATCATATAAACCGAGCGAATTAAGGTATTTGGAAAACCTTGAACCTCCGTAAAAACCCCAGTTATGAGTAATCCATCGCCCAAAACTAAAATGCAGTTTAACGGCTGCATCTGCTTCGGGCATATTTTTAAATTTCAACCTGGAATCATCATCGATCAACTTATTTAGCTGGATAAAGGCATCCGTGATATCTTCAGGAATATAAACGCCATACAAAATTTCCTGACTGATTCTATATTCATAAGCCTTATCAAAGTCTTCTTCTGATACAGGAGGTTGTGCCCCGAGCAGATAACAATTGGATAGGAATAAGGCCAGTAAGAGGACCTTACTGCCTTGAAATAAAAAACGCAAATTGTGAAATTTCATATGATTAAAAATTTTCTGAGGTAAAAAATGCAGAAAATTTTCCGCACATATGTAACCGCTTCACTCCCTGCCTGCAGCAGGCAGGTCCCATAATATTTTTTAATCATACTGTCCTTCCCATCCGCTTCGCGGTTCCTTCACTTCAAGCTTACACTTGACCTTTCAGGATCGTTCAGTCATATGATTAATAAATATCATGGTCGTTTCATCCAATTAATTATTAGTACCAAAACGATCGAAAGGTATAAGGCCTTTCGCAAAAAGGCAGTCCATCAATAAAACTGAAAATAGTATAAAATTATTATAACTCCCCAATGGAATATTTCAAGAATATACTTACCATCTCAAGAGTGCAGAACCCCAGGTAAAACCACTGCCAAATGCAGCAAGACAAACCAAATCACCTCTTTTCACAGCACCTGCTTCAACTGCTTCTGCCAGGGCAATAGGTATAGAGGCTGCAGTTGTATTTCCGTACTTCTGAATATTGTTCCAGATCTTTTCATCAGGAAGCCTTAGAATCCTTTGTACAAACTTACTGATCCTCAGGTTAGCCTGGTGAGGTATGAGCATATCCAAATCGTTTGGAGTAAGGTTTACTTTTTGTAATGCTTCATTAATAACCTCAGGGAACTTGCTCACGGCGAGTTTGAAGACAAATTGCCCCTCCATATGAGGATAATGCATAGCATTATCAAGCATATGCTGATTAAAGAACAATTCACCGAATTCAGCATCTGAAAATCCATAATCTACAGGCTCTTCAAGATATTGATTGTGATAACCACCATGTGCACCCGGACTGATAAAACAAAGTTTTTCTGCATAAGTACCATCCGAATGTAAGTGAGTGGTTAAAATGCCTTGATCCTCCTCTTCTGTTGGCTGCAACACCACTGCACCTGCCCCATCACCGAAAATTACGGTCACATTACGGCCACGGGTAGAAAAATCAAGTCCCATGGAATGAACTTCTGCTCCAACCACCAGGACATTCTTATACATCCCTGTTTTTACAAACTGATCGCCAACGGAAATTCCATAGATAAATCCTGAACACTGATTCCTGATATCCAAAGCTCCCGCTTCCATATTGGTAATGCCCAATTCCCGTTGCATCAACACACCACATCCGGGAAAGAAATAATCAGGACTTAGCGTAGCAAAAATGATAAAATCAATGTCTTCCTTATCAATCCCGGCATTCTCAATAGCTTTCCTGGCTGCCTTGGCTCCAATACTTGCGGTGGTTTCTTTATGTCTTTCAGCATAACGACGCTCCTGAATACCTGTTCTTTCCTGAATCCATTCATCTGAGGTATCCATCACTTTGGTGAGGTCGTCATTAGTAACGACTTTCTCCGGGACATAATACCCTATCCCGGCAATTTTGGTTCGAAACATAATTTTAGTTTTATGGTAATTATTTGACGCACACAAACCCTTTAAATTTCAATAATCTGTCAAACAATTCCGGTTAGGAAAAAACTCTGAAAACTTCCCTAAATACTCATAATGCAAAATGTGAAATTTTGGCGTGTTTTCATAATCAAAACCTTTTTTATTGGCAGAAAATTGCGAATACAATCAAACATGCTTATTTTGCAAAAAATTAAACCTTATCATCCCTTTTCTTCTGATTAATATATCTAACTCTCATTTCTCGACCTCAGTTTTTTGACAACATATTAGTTGTCTTTCCATACATACGATTGAACTACTCAAAAGCGTTCTTTAGCTATCATTTATTTTCCCCCCTATAGCTAGCGAACTGTTTTTGAATGGTTGGTAAAAAAAACAAAAATGATTCACCTGGGTATTATTGAAGACGAAACCTCCGTCAGGGAAAACTTACAGATCTATTTTGACGATCAGGATGAAATGCAAGTTGTGCAGACAGCCGGCTCCGTTGAGGAGTTTTTGGAAACCTATTCACAAGGTTCCACTATAAACACCTTGCTGCTCGACATCCGATTACCTGGATTGTCTGGGCTGGAAGGCATGAGAAACATCAAATCTCTTGTCCCGGATGTCGACATAATCATTCTTTCTGCCTACGACGATTCGGACACCATCTTCAAAGCTATTTGTGCAGGTGCTATTTCTTACATTTCCAAACGCACGGAACTGCCCAAGATCAAAGATGCCATAATGATGGTTAATCGAGGTGGTGCTTATATGTCACCAAGTATTGCCAGAAAGGTATTTGATCACCTCGGACCGCAACCTAAAAAGGAAGGCGACGTTCTGACACCTCGACAACAACAAATCGTTCAAGGGCTCGTAGACGGGCTCAGCTATAAAATGATTGCAGACAAATACCTGATTTCTGTAGAAACTGTCCGTGACCATATCAAAAAGATCTACAAAAAACTCCAGGTTAACAGCAAGGCTGAAGTCATCCGTAAAAAACTCGATGGAGAAATCTAAGGAATTTTAAATGTAAAATATTCAACCTTGCCTGCTGTCGCAGTAAGGCAGGTGTAAAATATAAAAATGGGTTTGGAGAAAAGTGTTCCCGGCTTTGGATTCGCCCGATACCTTTTTACCAAACTGATCATATCTAAATGAACTGGCTCAAAAATATATGGCTGATTGGGATGTGTCTTTTCGTTTTTACGTTAGCGGAAGGGCAGGTTCGCTCACTTGAGAGTGAATATTACTCCGTCAATGATGGATTATCTGAACGCCAGATCAACGATATCCTGTTGAGCAGATATGGCATGGTATGGCTGGCCACAGACAGAGGACTCAATCAATTCGACGGATACACCTTCAAAGTATTTTCTTCCGACCAGAATGGCCAGGATTCAACTTCTATTTCTGCCAACAATATTGAAAGGATCGTTGAAAACAAACAAGGGAATATATTTATTATCTATAAAAATAATATTGGCTTTTTTGACATTTTCGATCCACTGAGTCACCAAAGCCAAAAGGTGGAATTACATCCTAAATTTGGATTAAAAGGGGTACCCAAAGTCATCAGCTTCAATTCGGATGGGGATATTTATATACTAACTAGCGGAGAGATCTTCGACAACATTTACACCTATAATATCAATTCTAGCAGTTTTCAACTCGTTGCAAGATTGAAAGGTGTAAAAAGCCAGCCAGGCAGAGGAGCCACCATGCAAATGCTGCCAACAGTAAATGGTTTTTTCTTCATCAACGACAGTAATGAAGGTTTAAAACTTTACGATTTAGGAGGCAATGTGCTTAAAAAATTCGAAGCGTCAGAATTCAGCATTGACAATTCAGATTTTTTATACCCAAGACACACCTATTTTTTCCATCAGGATAAACAGTCAAGAATCTGGTTATCCTTCAGTAATAATCCCGGGGTTTATATTTTCAACCCGGTGGAGTTAGAATTTAACATGGTCGGGCAACTCCCTGACGGAAAATATTTCACCAAAATCTGGGAAGACCTTCGTGGCAATGTACTACTCGCCCAAACTGCATCTGCCGGCAATCTTCCAACCACCGAAAAACTCTTCTGTATCAATACAGAAGGAGACGTCGTGGATTTCAGTCACCTCACAACAGCAAGCAATAACATCATCAGCTGTACGGCCAAAGATTTTTTCAACACCGTATTTTTCGGCATTGATACGGGATTAAAAATCGTCAGAAACAGTCAGGCTAAAATTAAGACCTGGCTGGCCAAAAACCTTGATCAGGACCGCAGAGGTGTCATCATGCGGGGGATTACCAGTGATGGCAGCAACTATATCTATTTTGCTAATGAGATGAACCATTGGTATGCGTTGGACCTGAATACCGATGTACTGGACACCCTTCAGCTCAATGATCATTTGACGGGGGAAGTCATTCGATTCTCTTTTTCCAACAACCTTATTTATCAGGATGGTTTTCTATGGGGAGGGGGAATTCAAAATGAGAACGGCATTATACTGAAATACGACATCGAAAACTGCACCACCATAAAATATGAATATCCTGATCATATTAAAAGTATGATGCTGGATTCATCCGGAGTTTTGTGGCTGGGTTGTCAGAATAGTGCCGGCAAGGGCTCCCTGGTTCGCTTTATACCAGACGAAGAACGGTTTGTAGATTATTGGGATGCTAATGAACAAAATCCATTTTTGGAAAATCATCCCAGGTTTATCATGCAGGCCAGCAACCAAACCTTATGGATTGGAACAAGTCGGGGACTTTATAATATTGACCTGCAAAACGATTCTGTTATTAAATACGACTCGAAACCAAGTGACGATAAAATTTCTCTGAATAACGATTTTATTTTAGTCATTCATGAGGACGAAGATGGAAAAATTTGGGTGGGAACGCAGCAAGGATTAAACATTCTGGACCTGACAAATCAATCTGTCGAGTATTTTACGGATAAAGATGAACTGGCCAGTGATATCGTATGTGGAATTCTTCCGGACGAAAGCGGAAATTACTGGATCAGTACCTTTAACGGCCTTTCCCGTTTTGACACTAAAGAAAAAACATTTCTCAGTTTTTTTGGAGCTGACGGTTTCAGTAATGATGAATTTAACCTGTATTCTTATTTTAAGGACCATCGCGGGAGACATTACCTTGGTGGGGTGAATGGGATGAATGCTTATTATCCAAAAGATCTGCTGATCGAAAAAGAAATTCCCAAACCCGTTCTGACCAAAATTACCAGATATAATTCCTGGGAGGATAGTCTTTATACAATTGTTTCCAATCTTCATGACCTGGAAGAATTGATCATTCGCCCAAATGATGACAACTTCAGCTTTGACTTTTCCCTCCCCATTTACGATAACAGCCGGAAGAACCAGTTCAAGTACAAAATGGAAAATTACGATAAGGACTGGATCTTTGCTGGCACGAATCACACCAGCCGATACAATAAATTACCGGCAGGAAAATATGTATTTCATATTAAAGGTGCCGACCCCAATGGTAACTGGAGTAAGGAAAGTACTCAAATTAAAATTACCGTAAAACAAAAGTTCTTCAAACGACGGTCAGTAATTGCTGTCATGCTCCTGTTGTTCGCACTGGCTGTATACCTGATTTTTCAGTATCAGGTAGAGCAAAAACTGGCTGTGGAACGACTCAGGGCAAGACTCTCCAGTGATTTGCATGACGAACTCAGTGGATTGCTCACGGGTATCGCCATGCAGACGGATATGCTTTCTGTTGGCGTTAAAGAAAACAACCTGAAGGAAAGGCTCAAGAAAATTGGAGCCGATAGTCGTTCCGCTCTTTCGAGAATGAACGATGTCATTTGGTCTGTAGATTCCAGAAAAGATAAACTGGAAGAACTGATCATCAGAATGAGAGAGCATGCAGATGAGATTCTGCTTCCATTGGAGATCAGCTATCTTATCAATACCAACAAAATTGACCTCAATCAAAAAATGCGGGGTCGTATCCGGCAAGATCTATATTTCGTTTACAAGGAGATCATCAACAACGTTGCCAAACACTCTAATGCTTCACAAGTAAAAATTGACCTTCGCAATAATGGACAGATTTTTAAAATGACCATCAGTGATGACGGCCGGGGATTAGGTGATGGCAAAGCTGCACCCAAAAGCGGACAGGGCATGAAAAACCTTAAAATGCGGGCCAGGCACCTCAATGCCCAACTCACATTTTTGGAGGACAATGGGTTTACGGTTATTTTATCGATGGACAGATTTTTGAAATAACCCCACAAAACCGAATTCTAACCAAAAACGACCGGTTGCAATCAAAAAACAACCTTTTCTCTCTTGACTTTCATTAGAAATTTCCCAAAAAAATCCCCTTACCCCATCTTTATGGGGTTTGATACCCCACATTCCACAGTTATCTTTGTATTGCATTGAAGAGAAAACGGAATTATGTTTTCTGTTTTTCTCTCTCATGGTTAACAACAAAGTATAGGATTGAATAAAGCTAAACTCCAGATTTTGCCCGGCTAATGCCGGGCATTTTTTTTATGCCTATACAACATCATTTCTCTCGTAAGCATTTATTTTCCGGTGATTGCCTTCCTAGTTGTTGAAAACAAATTTTTGCCCGGCTTCAAGGTCCAAAATAATTTGTCGACCTGCAAATACCAATTCAACCTGCTTGTCGTGTTGTGGGTGAAAAACAACTTCTTTCAAAGCTCCCTTCTCCCAGGCGATATCCACAGTAATGCCTCCTCTAGCACGAAGCCCTTTGATTTCTCCTTCCGACCATTGTGCGGGCAAAGCTGGTAAAATTCTCAACTTATCGCCTTCATGGGATTGCAGCAACATTTCAGCAACTCCCGAGGTAAACCCAAAATTTCCATCAATCTGAAAAGGTGGGTGGGAATCAAAAAGATTATCCATTATTGATTTTTGCAACAGTAATTGAATGTGCTCATGGGCCATCTCGCCGTCAAGTAATCTGGCACTGCAATTGATCAGCCAGGCACGGCTCCATCCAGTTCCTGCTCCCCCATTGGTCAAACGATAATCCAGTGTCTTCCTCACTGCTTTGAATATCTCAGCATCCCGGTCTTGCCAGACACTTGTTCCCGGGTGAAAACCATAAAGATGGGACATATGTCGGTGTCCGGGTTCCGGCTCTTCATATTTACGATCCCATTCGAGAATTCTTCCGTCCTCCCCTATCACAAATCCCGGACGGAGTTTTTGGCGTTGGACCAAAATGGTATCCATTAAGGGGTTATTGATATCCAAAACCTTACAAGCTTGTACATAATTGTCAAAAACTTCAGCAATTACCTGCTGGTCCATTGCACTTCCAAGGCAGGTCGCTACCGGAGCACCATTTTCATCAAAAAACCTGTTTTCCGGAGAAGTGGACGGAGCTGAAATGAGAAAACCATCCCTGGGATCCTCAATCAACCAGTCACTATAAAACGTGGCTACTTCCATCATAGCGGGAAATGCACGTTCTCTAAGGAAAGTAGTATCTCCGGTGAATTCAAAATGTCTCCAGTAATGCTGCATCATCCAACCTGCGGCACCAACGGAACAACCCCAATAAGCTGTAGGTGCCCTCAACCATGTCGGGGCCCAAAGATCGGTTGCATGCGGAAAAAACGATCCTCTGCATCCAAAATTCTTTTGGGCCGTAACTTTACCGTTTTCCACCAGCCTGTCAATGTAATCAAACAACGGCATGTTTAGCTCATCAAGATTGGTCAGATTAGCCGGCCAATAGTTCATTTGCAGGTTGATGTTCAGATGATAATCCGCATTCCAGGGAGCGGAAATGTGTTCATTCCAGAGCCCCTGCAGATTGGCAGGATTAGTTTGTTGCCTGGAGGAAGCAATCAGTAAATAACGACCATACTGAAAAAGCAAGGCCTCCAGCCCTAAATCTATTGAATCCTCTTTGACACGGGCTAACCTTTCATCGGTAGGCAGGCTATCCAGTTCCGCCCCTCCCAAATCCAATTGGACTCTGTTATATAATTGCTGATGATCCGAAATATGATCATCCAGGAGTTCATCCAAATCTATTCCGGATAAAGCCTCCAATTCTATTTGATTCTTACCTTTAAAGTCTCTTTGATAAAAAGAGGAATTGGCAACCAGCTTAAACACAGCTCTTTCTACATTTTGGAGTTCAAGAAAATCGTCTCCTTCCACCACCTTTCCCCCATCGTGGTCAATTTTCAACCGGGTTTCGAATTGTACCCCTTCAGAAATAGGTGCAGGGTTTGAGTTAAATTTGCCATTTCGTTGAGTCACCATTCCTTCCATGACCAAATGCCCTTCCTCATTAATTCGGGTCTTTGAAGTAGGAAAACCCTCATCATCAGGGCGCGACAAACGGACCTTCCCGTTAAGACCATCCGCAGCTTCAGAGGTCAATTCAACAATGATTGCCTGGTGTGGTTGACTCACGAATACCTTTTGCCTAACTAACTGGCCATTAGTTTTATAGGACAAAGAAGCCATCGCCCTTGATAGGTTTAATTCCCGTCGATATTCAGTAATATTTTCATGCCCCAGATCAATAAAAAGATCACCTAGGGTTTGATGCGATCGGACTACACTTTTTCGGGAAAACTTTTCAACAAACAAAGCATCTGCTTCCACATATTTCTTTTCAAATAATAACTGTCTGATCTGATCAAGATCCTCTTTTGTGCCAGCAGGGTTCGTTCCACCCCAGGTCTGCCGGCCATAAAGAATCATCATTTAATTGTATCCTCTCTTCAGAAGGATTACCAAAAACCATTACTCCTAAGCCTGCCATTGCCCAAAGGCAGAGCTTCATTCCAGTCTTTGGCAGGTTGTTTGAACCAGATAATGTCTTCTTTTGGCTGGATAGGCATATCAGGTTGATTACAATTGATAAAAAATATACTAATAAAGACTAGCATCAGAATAACAGGAAAGAAGAGTCGTGCTTTCATTTAACTGAATTTAGGTTTAATTCAACTGGACAGAAAGTTAAGGAAAAAGGACTATTATCCGTTTAAAACCGTTTATAATCGACATTAAACGGCTAATATTCGGATAGTCCGTAGCTTCCCTTTTATATTTGTGCAGAAAATAATTTTTTTTCATGCAAGCACCTCCTAAGGAAATATTAAAGAAATTCTTCGGGTACGATGAGTTTCGGCCTATGCAAAAACAGATCATTGACACTGTTTATGCAGGAAAAGATTCATTGGTACTGATGCCTACTGGAGGTGGAAAATCAATCTGTTATCAAATTCCCTCTATTGGTTTACCCGGAACGGGCATTGTGGTTTCTCCCTTAATTTCCCTTATGAAAAATCAGGTGGATGGATTACGTGCCAATGGTGTAAAAGCCGCCTTTCTCAACAGCTCCCTGGGCATCCCCGAACAAAGAGCTATTGAAGATGATTTTTTCAACGGCAACCTCGATCTTTTGTATGTCTCACCGGAAAAGATGATCACACCGGATATGAATGCCTTGCTTAGCCGTGTAAAGATCAATCTCTTCGCCATTGATGAGGCCCATTGTATTTCTTCCTGGGGTCATGATTTTCGTCCGGACTATACCATGCTGAATTTCATCAAACGACAATTTCCAGACATTCCGGTACTTGCACTGACCGCAACAGCAGACAAGATAACCAGAAAGGATATTTTACATCTTTTGGCGATTCCTCAGGCCAAACAATTTATTGCCTCTTTTGACCGTCCAAATATCAGCCTGGAAGTTCGTCCGGGACAACAGAAAAGACAACAGATTATCAGGTTTATAAAGCAAAGACCCAAAGAATCCGGGATAATATATTGCCTCAGCAGGAAAAGTACCGAGAATCTTGCGATGAAACTTCAGCAGGAAGGCATAAACGCCGCGCCTTATCATGCCGGTTTAAGCTCTGCGGAAAGAACAAAGGTTCAGGAAAATTTCATCAAAGACGACACCCCTGTAATTTGTGCCACTATTGCCTTTGGAATGGGTATTGATAAATCCAATGTCAGATGGATCATTCATTATAATATGCCTAAGAATCTGGAAGGCTATTACCAGGAAATCGGCCGATGCGGAAGGGATGGCACGGACGCTCATGCGTTGCTGTTTTACAGTTATGCCGATGTGATGATGCTTCAGGAGATCATTACCAATAATGGCAGTTCCAATGAAGAAATCCAGTTGGCCAAACTGGACAGGATGCGTCAGTATGCAGAAGCTCCTGCCTGCCGGAGAAGGATTCTGTTGAATTACTTCAACGAGAATCTTTCTGAGGATTGCGGCAATTGTGATGTATGTAAAAATCCCCCTCAAAAAGTTGACGGGACCGAGGTGACTCAGAAAGCTCTTTCGGCAGTATATCGGCTGAAGGAGAAGGTTGGTATGGGTATGCTCATTGATGTTTTAAGAGGCAGCGGCAAGAAGGAAATTTTTCAAAAAGGATACCATCAAATTAAGACTTATGGTGCGGGCAGGGAAATTCCATATCCTCAATGGCAAAGTTACCTGCTGCAAATGCTCAACCTGGGTTATATAGAAATTGCTGCCGATCAAAACAATGTGGTAAAGCTCACTCAGGCCAGCCACAAGGTTTTGTTTGATGGAGAGAAAGTGGAACTCGTTTTATTAAATACCATCAAAAAGCGGCAGGAAGCGCAAAAGGCTAAAGCAAAAGAACCCACCAAACGTCAAAGAGCGCGGAATGAACTTTTTGAAGTGCTTAGGCAACTGAGGAGAGATCTGGCAAGAAAACGTGGATTACCTCCATACCTCATCTTCAGTGATGCGACCCTTGAGGAGATGGCTGCCACCTACCCGGTGAATTCTGCCCAGATGCACGAAATATCAGGGGTGGGAGAAAAAAAGCTCCAGGAGTTCGGAGACATTTTCCTGGAAACCATAAGGGAGTTTATCAATCAGAATGCTACCTCGTTCTCTGGCTCCACTACCCTGCTCACTGTTGAATTATTCAAAAAAGGGGAAGACATCCCGGCCATCGCGGCAAAAAGGCAACTCAGTGAAGCTACCATCGAAAATCACCTGGCCAAAGTAATCGAGGATGGGGAGGATATCGATATTGACCGACTCATCTCAAAAGATGAAATAGATCAGGTTAAAAAGGCCAAAAAGTATATTTCAGACCCGGGGTTGAAGCCCATCTTTGAATACCTTGACGAAAAAATATCCTATAGTAAAATCAAAATTGCTTTGGCGGTCCTCAACCGCATGGCATAAAAAAACCTCCCGCTGACAACAGCGGGAGGCAATTATGATCCCATTTTACTTGTGAGTCCCATCAATGGGACCCACAGCAAATGTTTTAATATTTCAAGACCTTGATGGTCTTCACATCTGATTTACCATAACGTAACCTGAGGAAATAAGTACCTGCTGGCAATCCGTTAAAGTCCAAAGTATAATTATCTGCACCCTGATCGATATTGATGGACTGCAACATCATACCAGTTGAAGAAATCAACTGTAATGTCACATCCTCATTATACGTATCGAACAATTCAACTGTCAACTTATCCGTAACAGGATTCGGATAGATGGTTGCCAGATTCGATATTTCAGCAAAGGTTACTTTGGCAATATCAGAGTACACTTCATCTCCTGTAGCAGGATTGTACATATGTACCTGATAGTAATTATGTCCTGTCTTTGGTGCGATGGTATTAAATTCGAAGTATTGCATATCATCAATAACATGATCAGCATCGGCATTTCCAATGACATCAAAGTTCTCTCCATCACGTGAATAAAGCACATCATAATTATATCCGGCAGCAAATGCTGTCACTTCCCAACTAACTTTCACCTCCAGAGTTTCATCATTCACTGGAGTTGCATCTATTGCGAAACCATCCCCACAAATAGCCGGATCATTCGTGACCGTAATGGTGAGGAAGTCCATAGATGTACATTCGTTTTCGGTAACATATACCTCAATAGTAAAAATTCCGAAATTAGGGAAGTTCACCTCCACTTGTGGTCCGGTAGCTGTTGCAGGCACTGCACCTGGTCCGAGTACCCATTCGATTTCTGCATCTGGACTATTTCCGACGGCGTAATATGTTGTTGGTGTATCCTCACAAATGTATGAAGGACCGGTCAATTCAGCCACGGCAACACTTCCAACCTCAATGGTAACCTCATTGGAAGTCTCGATGAAAGTGCCACATCCTACCCTTCTTGCGCAACGTGCATAATAAGTAGTTTCGTAAAGTGGTCCCGGATCATAGGAAGCCACGTTTGAATTTGGAATTGGCACCCAGATCTGAGGGTTAAATGGTACTGGTTCAGTACTCATCATCCAGAGATATTCGAGCTCACCCACTCCACCGGACGCATCTTCAAGACTCATGATCGGATCAGGATCTACACCCGGACCACAGATGAACTGGTTTGGCCCAACCTCTCCGGGGTCGGTAACATTGATACAAAGTGAGTAAAAACCGGCATCAAGTGTCAAATCTTCTTCATATGGAGCCAGCGTCGTAATATGTGTCATAAAGGTTACCGGATCCATATCACTATCTAAGGCATCATCACTACCAGCATTTTGAATGGTTGGCATTAGATTCGCCGGTGGATCAAAGGTCACCTTATAACTTCCCGGAGGTACAAGGAACAAGTAATAACCGGTATTATCCGTATAAGTAGTATCCATGTATTCGTTCTCAGCTTCATCTACTCCGGTAACAATTACCTGAACACCCGGAATACCTACCTCATCATCATCCTGAATACCATCCTGGTTTACATCCAGCCAAACATAATCACCTAATCGTGCGGAACAATCATCTTCAACCACAAACTGTACATTGATGGTAGCTTCACATTCTTCAGGGTCAAAAGGAACTAACTGAACTACTAATTCATAATCTCCCGTGCCTAACTGATAAGGGTCAAATCCGGAAACAGGCTCTCCATTCAGGAAGTAAAACAATTCTCCAGGAACATCCGGATTAGCCTCAAATACATAATCATCATCCCAAATACAAAGGTTTGCCGGTGGTAATTCGTTGATGTTGATATTCGGGTACTGGCATATATTACTTAAAGTTAATGTGTCAATTCCATCGGAGAAGCTAGAAGTATATTGCATATCATCCACAAGCTTGAAATGCAACTGGTAAACTCCCGGAGCAACTTCAGGGAAGATCATGCCAGACATTGCCGGAATAGGCTCTGCTGGTGGTTCCGGACTGTTTTCCAAAAACAAATTCACCGGATCTACCAAATACCAGGTCTCTCCCGGGTAACTAAAGATTGTCAACTCCTCACTGAACTGACCATCTTCTTCCGTTGTGGAATTATTCAAGCAGAAACATGGATCCGTTCCATCCACATTAGGCATTTCATAGATACCCGCATCCCAGGTGAAATCAATTTCTCCCGGATCAAGCACCGTATTGATGGTCATACCCATCATTGATTCTATCGCATCACTATCTACTGCATCGTCACCTCCCTGGTCAGACAAAGTGAAATCCCAAGGGTATTCAACTACAAACTGCACAGAATAGGTTCCTGGAATAAGTCCGAGGAAGCTATACAAACCATTTGCATCCGTAGTAGTTGTTGAAATAACGACACCATTTTCATCTTTGAGGTTTACGGTCAATCCCTCTACAGGTGGTTCATTATCATCCTGTATACCGTCTTTATCATAGTCCTCCCAAACGTAGTTTCCAATTCCTGCCCATGCAAATAAGGTGGCCTGGCAAGTTGTGCTGCATCCATTAGCATCAGTCACTACAACCGAATAGGTACCACCCGACAAACCGGAGATCATCTGGGTAGTCTCACCATTACTCCAGGCAAATGAATATGGAGGCGTTCCTCCGTTAGGCACGACGGAAAGAATACCGTCATTACCCATGAAGGCTTCCTGAACAATGGAAACATCACAAGTTGGCTGAGGGAAGTTTGTTATGGTTACATCTGTGGATGCAGTACAGTTATTTGCATCGGTAACGACCACTGTATATGTGCCTGCTGCCAAATCAATGGCTACAGGGTTTGTTGATCCCGTGCTCCACATATAGGTAAATGGAGGGGTACCACCGCTTGCTAGTGCCGTTGCTGTTCCTGTATTACTTCCTTCACAAGTCATTGTAGAACCCGCAATGGTAACATTGACCAAAGGAGGTTCACCAACCGTTACCATAGCTGATGCCATACAGTTATTGGCATCCGTTACATTGATAGTATATGTACCTGCACCTAATCCTGTTGCGGTAGCTGTTGTTTGTCCATCACTCCACAGATAGGAATACGGAGGGGTTCCTCCCATGGCAACTACCGTTGCAGAGCCGTCATTACTTCCTGTACAGGTTGCATCGATAGCAGATGTCTGTAGACTCATGGCCGGTGGGGCAGTAATGGTCACAGAAGCTTGTCCTGAACATTCATTTACGTCAGTAACGACAACGGTATAAGTACCCGGTGCTAGTCCGGTTACTGTTTCAGTATCATCACCTGTGCTCCATGAATAACTGAAAGGAGCAGTTCCTCCGGAAACGATGGCAGTAGCCGTACCGTCATTGAATCCTGCACAGGTAATATTTGTGGACGTAGCTCCAACAGATAACCCTGGCGTCTGGTTTACAGTTGCCATACCTGTAGCTTCACATCCGTTATCATCTGTAACAGTTACACTATAAGTTCCGGCAGCCAGTCCAGAAATGGTACTGGTTGTCATTCCGTTATCCCAGAGATAGGTGTATGGTCCGGTTCCTCCCGTCACCATAGTGGCAATAATGCCCACATCCTGATCTGTACAGCTGATATCTGTTACATCAAAAGTGATTTGTATTTCTGGTAATTCCTGAACACTGATGGTATTGGCACTTACTTCGCAACCATTAGCATCTGTGACGGTCACTCCATAAATCCCCGCTGGAATACCAGTGATCGTTTGTGTTGTTCCTCCATTGGACCACATATAATTATATGGCATGGTTCCTCCGGAAGGTATAGCTGTTGCACTTCCTGAATTGGTTCCGGCACATTCGATAATGGGAGCACTGACTGTAAGGTTGATTTCTAGCGGATCAACAAGAGTAACCTCTCCTACAGCCGTACAGAAATTGGCATCTGTAACCGTTACACTGTAAGTGCCCGCCGGAAGATCTGAAAGATCAGTGCCTTCTGCCTCATTACTCCAGTTAAATGTATAAGGTAATGTTCCACCATTGGCAAAAGCGGAAGCTGTCCCGGAACTCTCTCCGAAACAGTCAGGATTTGATCCTGTAACACCAATTGTCAACAAAGGAGGTTGATTGATAGTAATTGTTTCTACAATGGTACAGTTATTGGCTTCTGTTACCGTTACCGTATAACTGCCTGCAGTCAGGTCGGTAATTTCCATACCGCTAAATCCATTGTCCCACATATAAGTATAAGGTGGAGTACCTCCGGAAGCTGTCACAAGGATACTTCCATCGTTTCCGCCAAAACATAAGACATCTCTGGGCACAACAGAGATAGAAAAATCATCAATGATTGTAATCGTAAATTCTGCAACACCGGTACAACCAAGCGCATCGGTCACGACGACACTATAGGTTCCATCTTCCAGGTTCTCGACGGAAGTGCCGGAACCACCGTTACTCCAGGCATAGGTATAAGGTTCCATTCCACCGCTAACATTTACAAATGCTGATCCGGTATTTTCGGCTCCACAAACCACCTCCGTAGCGTTTACGGTAACATTGAGTTCATCAACTTCAATTATTGTTGCACTTGCTGAAGCCTGGCAACCGTTGGCATCGGTTACGAGGACTGAATAGGTGCCGGCAGGAAGGCCTGTTATGGTTTCTGTAGTACCGCCATTGCTCCAGAAATAGGTAAATGGTGGTGTTCCGCCGGTAACAACAGCTGTTGCCTCTCCATCACTTTCCCCTTCACAAACAGTTGGTGTAGCATCAATGGTGACAAATACGTTTGGCGGAGTAGTGATAAACACACTACCGGTTTCAATACAATTTTGACCATTGGTTACCGTAACGGAATAAGTTCCTCCGATCAACCCACTGATAGACTGTGTTGTTTCGCCGGTATTCCACAGGAAAGTAAAAGGTCCAAATCCAGAAACGATATTCGCTGTGGCAACTCCATCAACGGCTCCACAAGTAGAAATTCCGGCACCGGTAACATTAATTTCAAAATCAGGTGCTGGATTCACTGTTGCGACAGCTGTTCCGGAACAACCCACGGCATCTGTAACAGTAACCGTATAGGTTCCGGGAGTTACACCGGTAACAACCTGCGTGGTAGACCCCTCACTCCACAAATAAGTTAAAGGCTGAACTCCGCCCGAAACGTCAGCGGTAAGAAATCCATCATTGAAATCTTCACAGGTCTCTGGTGTTCCCAGCGCTCCTACATCAAGATTGGAGAGATAATTCAGCGTTATGGAAGTCGATACCGGGCAATTATTGGCATCAACCACAGTAACGGAATAGGTTCCAGGTCCCAGATTATTAATGGTAGGTGTATTTTGTCCTGTATTCCAGGCATAGGCAAATGGAGGATTTCCCCCACTGGCATTTACAGTTATACTTCCATTGGTATCTCCCGGACAAACCGGACTATTTACAGTTGGATTGAGAATAATTTGTGGTGCATTGCTAACAAAACCGGTCGCACTTGCAGTACAACCATTGGCATCGGTCAGGGTTACGGTATATGCTCCAGACGGCAATCCACCGATAGACTGTCCTGTCATTCCATTACTCCAGACATAGGAGTAAGGAGATGTTCCACCGGCAGGGAAGGCTGTAATGGTACCATCACTTCCGTTAAAACAATTGACACTGTTGGCCAATACACTAACAGACAGTGGTTCTCCTTCCAGCGTAATACAATCCACCGCTCCACAACCATTCTGGTCGGTGAGGGTGACACAATACGTGCCAGCAGGAAGGTTCCCAATCGTTGGGGTGCTTTGTCCCGTACTCCAGTTATAAGTATAAGGACCAACACCTCCGCCACCAAAAACAGTAACGGTAAATGGTACCTCACATTCTTCCGCATCAAAAGTAACCGTAACCAATGGAGGTTCTGAAACCAGCACACTCTGGGTAACAGAGGCAAAAGTTGCATCGGTAACCGTAACCGTGTAAGTTCCTGCGGTAATATTGGAAAGCGTAGCTCCTGAATCACCTGTATCCCAGTTAAAAACAAAGGGAGCAGTCCCTCCAACAGGAATAGCAGTTACACTTCCATTGGGTAATCCGAAACAGGTGGGCTCCGTAATATCAAAGGATATTGTGAATTGGGCGTAGGCTGTTTGGAAAGATAAAAACAAAACAAACGGTAAAAACAAGAATTTACCCCAATTGCTTTGTTTTAGAAAATTGATAGAGGATAAAACTCTTTTCATAGTGGATGTATAATTTGTTTGTTAGCAATAATTTTTTAGGTTCGTCGAATCAAATCTCTTTTAAGACCCTTTTCTCCGGTCTGCGGTCACATAAAATGACAACCTCAACCTGATCAAAAGGTTAGAATGATCAAAAAACAATAACTATTCGAAAAAAATCAAAAAGGTCCATACGGAAACCCATTGACCAAAGTGCTTCAAAGCCTATGATAAATTTGTTTCTCAATATGAGTTCTTCAAATTTTTTCGCCTCTAGTTAAAATTCCCAAAAAACAGATGTCTTATTACAAGGAAAACCTAAGAAATGAATTTCCTTAGAAGAAGGGGAAGGGGTTTTCACTGTTACTTTAACAATTAATAATTTCGGTGGAGCCTGAAAAGAATTTTTTTGGGTAATTCTCTTTTCATAAAACAAAGAAAACATTTTTTTTCCAGACTTACAATGTACAGCGTGAAAAAAATTGTTCAGGATCAATGAGAAAAAGGTCTGATTTTGACAAGAAAGGGTAAAAAAAGAGCCGTATTACACGGGTAATACGACTTACTACTAAACAAAATTATAATCCCATAATTTTTGGGCTTCATAGTGATAGGACTAATATAACTGTTTTTAAAGCGCAAATATTATGTGATAAGGGGACAAAAAAATAAGTCGCATTATCCTCCCCAGGTAATACGACTTATTCCAAAAACTAATAACAAATTATAATCCCATGAACATTTTCATAAAAATGAAAATCGGCAACTTAATGCCTATATATCTTTAGTAAAATTCTTTCGTTTCGTTGACTTGAGAAGTTGTAATAGGAAGTCAGCTAATCCCCATTAAACTGACTTCCTACTCACAAGCTTAATATCCCAAGTACATATTCAAATTTTTGTTCGGCTAATACTTTTATTAGCACTTCTTTTGTTTGACAATACAAATATGCAACCACTTAAACGGTAAAAAAAGGACAAAAAAAAGACGTTGTGAGATAATTTTTCACTAAAAATCAAATAACAAAAACATTTAAATTACTGTAAATCAATAAAATACAACAATAACACACGGTAGAAATGTGAAATTTTTTCATTTTTTCCGTTCAAAAAAAAGCGAATTTTTTTTCAAAAAAACCGTTTTCTTTCCGTTTATAAACGAAAAAAGTCCGTCTAAAACGGGTTTTTGAAGTCCGGATTGTTCAAAAAAACGGTATCTGTGAGGGTTTTCAGGAAGGAAATCATATCCTGTTTTTGAGTTTCGGACAATGTAAAGGGCCTGATGTTAGGATCTTCATTCTCTAAATCATGTCCCCCTGCACTGTAATGATCCAATACTTCTTCCAATGTTTCAAATCGACCATCGTGCATGTAAGGAGCCGTCATCTCAATATTACGCAGGGTGGGCACCCTGAATTTTCCGTTATCAAAATATACTCCGGTCACCCCTCCCCTGCCCGGGTCTTCAAAATCGGATAAACTTGGAGGGCCGTCAATTCCATTATTCCGGAAAGAATGGTCTGTAAAATATTTGGCTATATGACAATGGGAACATCCCGGATGCTCCTCCTGCTGATTGTCTTCCTTAAAAAACCAGGCTCTGCCCCGTTCTTCTTCATTGGTAAACCATCCATCATTTTCCCAAACTACTTTATCATATCTTGAATTATAGCTCACCAGGGTTCTTTCAAATTGAGCAATCGCCCTAGCCACATGATCTTTGGTAATCTCACTTTTCCTTTCTACCCCAAATGCAGCCCGGAACATTTGCTGGTATTCTTCGTCAAAGGTCAGTCGGTCCAAAACGTCAACCCAGTCTCCATTCAGCATCAATGGATCTTCAACCGCTTGCAGTACCTGTTCTTCAAGTGATTGAATACGACCGTCCCATAAAAAATTAGATTCATTAAAGCCGAGGTTCACCAGCACCATGGCTCCCCTTGAAGTCATTTGCCCGTTACCCGCAAGGCTGAAAGGCATATTATCAGAAAATGAATTTTCCAGCTGGTGACAACTGGCACAGGAAAGATCCCGATTGCCGGACAGATCAGTTTCATAAAATAACTTTCGTCCAAGCGCAATGCCCTCAACCGTCATTGGATTCTCCGCAGGAATTTCAAATTCCGGCAACCATTCCGGCAACTGAAAGTCGTAAGCGGTAGGATTATATTCACCAGGAATGATATCATCTACACATCCGTCGCAAGGGTCCTCCGGGCAGGAGAACAACCCAATGGCCAGAAACAACCAAATAAAAATACTTTTTGGGTGGTGAAGAGTCTTCATAAATTTAATAACGTAAAGTTTGGGGTAAAGGATGTTGGAAGTCCTTGCTTTTTAATTTTTTCTGTTAATCGGTTTCGGATACAAGCTCTTTTCCTGCAAGACTAATATTCTCATGCCGATGTCTTTGTGCAGCTTGTGGGTAGGCAAAAGGCCTTGCCTTGTCGAAGTACTTTACCGCACGGGCTGCAAACCCTGCCTATTTCCTTAATGCCTATTTCAGTCAAAGCTATAAGCTTTGACGAGCGACATTGGTACGAGTTAGCTAATCTTCAAACGGATTTTTAAAAGCAGGATTATTGATAAAGGACGTATCTGTCAAGGTTTTCAGAAAAGCCAGCAGACTGGCTTTTTCCTGGTCCGTCAAATGAATACCTCCCTGGGCGATTTGTTTCATCAGCGGATCTATGGTTTCTGAATGCACGAGCCCTTCGCTGTAATGATCAATCACTTCCTCAAGTGTCTCGAACCTGCCATCATGCATGTAAGGAGCTGTGAGTTCCACATTCCTCAAACTCGGAGATTTGAACAACCCTCTGTCCAGGGGATCACCCGTTACCTCTTCTAGACCAATATCAGAAAATACGGAATCCAGCCCGTTATTGTGCATCAGGTTATCCGTAAACAGGATGCCCCCATGACAGTGAAAACAATCGCCTCTTTCCGTATTGAAAATTTCAAAGCCTTCCTGCTCTGCATCGCTAAAAAACCCTTCATTGCGCTCCACAATGGCATCATAGCGGGAATCACCTGAGATCATAGTGCGCTCAAACTGGGCAATAGCCTTCACTACCTGCTCTTTGGTGATCTGATCCTCACCAAAAGCTGCCCAGAACAAATCAGGGTAATTTTCATGATTGGAAAGCTTATTGACCACATTGGGCCAGGTATCCATCATTTCTATCGGATTAATTACCGGTTCAAGCGCCTGAGCCTCTGCTCCCTGGGATCTGCCGTCCCAGAACAGGTCGGGCATCCATCCGATATTGACAATATGCATAGCCTGCCGTGTTCCTACCGACCCATCGATGCCGACACTGAATTGCCGTTCATCGGTAAAAGAATATTCCATTTTGTGGCAGCCCGCACAAGACAAGGTACTGTCAGCAGAAAGGATAGGATCATAAAACAACATACGCCCCAACGCAACGCCCTCTTCTGTCATTGGGTTATCTTCTGGAATGTCCATAATCGGCAGATAAGATGGATAATCCAAGGTATAAGGTGTGGGATCATAATCCGGACGGACAATGATCATCGGGTCGTCATCTTCACATGAAGATGCCACAAAGAGGATTGTTATGAAAAGAAGCGCTAAGAATCTCATCAGTTGCTGGTTGCTGGTTGCTGGTTGCTGGTTGCTGGTTGCTGGTTGCTGGTTGCTGGTTGCTGGATAAATAATAAGAAATGCTATTTTTTTGAAAAATAGCATTTCTTAATTCTGCTCACTGGTACTGCCTACTGCTACTAATCTACTGCTGTAAAACCTTCTCAACAGACCAAACATCCACTCCGTTAGCTTTTAACACTTCCTGAGCATTTTGGTTCATCATAATAGCCTGACCAAATTCTGCAAAGTCGTAAACGTTTGGATTTTGAAGCCATTCCATCATATCCATCACAATCTCCACCTCCCACGTATTTTTGTCGATGGTAATATCTGAAGGCAGGTCCACCGTTATTTCGACAAAGTTCTGGTTGCCCTGGGTAGCCCCGGTGTGCAGGTTGTAATTGAGAATCACTCCGGTACTCAAGCTGTCGTAAGTTCCTTCAAATTTCATATAGTGATATCCCTGATCACCTGGAATAGGCCATTCCATATTGATATTAGTCAAAGTATTTTCCAAACCACCGTCAACATTCGTGTCTTCATCAAGTCCATAGATAAAGGAGAGCTTGTCATAAGTTCCTGAAGGAATCCTGTCCAGGAAAAATGATTTGGTTTCGTCTACTCCTTCCTCACAATAATGAATAACCTCTGTATCGTAAGTAGTTCCGTTGGTATTGTGCAGGCTAAAATTGGAAAGATAATATTTCAATCGTTTAACCTCAAAGGGGTGACCTGCAGGAGACAAATAAATCATATTATTCAATTCCATTGTCTGACCATCCACTTTGTGGGTAATATTGAAATTAATAGTACCGGGTTCCGGATCTTCTTTACAGGCAGTTATTAATAAAATTACCAAAACTGATAAACCGATTAATTTTTTCATTTTCATTTATTTGTTTGCTTTTTTCGTATTTACTCTTCTCTACCGTACAATTTTCAGTTTCACGCTGATTTTCGCTGATCATTTTTGAAAATTCGTCTCATTTTCTGCGTTCATCTGCGTAATCTGCGAGCACAAATCATGATTTTTAGACTATTGTCCAAAAAGTGTACGGTGGAGAAATTACTCCAAAATATTCCATAAAAATCAATCCTGCTGTCTGGAATTCATGTTCTACAACATAATACCCCTACTCTTCAGGATTCTTTCATCAAAACAAAGTTATCAATTCTCCACACTAACTTCAATGACAGAAAACGATTCTGACAATTCGCTTACAATATTTGTAAAAAACTGATCATCAGCAATGGTTCGTACATTAGAAGTTTCAAACCAGGAAGGGGCATCTACCTGAATGGTTATTTCAAGGTCAAACCCTTCCGGCAATGTTATACTTTCAGGAAACTCAAGTTCCATTTCCACCGGGCCATACCAAAGCGGGACCTCTATTAACCGGGGGATTGTATCAACAGCAGTTGTATCTGTATAGATCTCATGATTGGCCATCAGGTAAAGTCCATTCTGAAAATCGAACATACTGCTGTCCTGATTTACCGCCAAAACATGGTTGTCGGGTAACGTGGAAGGATCGACACCCTGCAGGTCATTATCAAGACCAATAAAAAACCTGATTTTTTCATATGTCTTAATGGTAGAAAAAGAACCGGCAGTCAAGGTGGAGCTAAGATTTCCGTTTACCAATAAAAAGTCATCAGTAAAAGTAGCGATACTGCCTCCGGCTTTTGTAATTTCAATTGTTTCATTCACCCTGGCTTCACTCCCATCACTATCGACAACCCGGATATTAGAGATATAGTACTTCAACGCATTTAAGCGGAATGGGTTGGCTACACCATCATAATAAACAGAATCAGCAAATCCAATAGAATACACGGTATCTGGCTCGACCTGTCGGTGCAGGAACTTTAATTTGAGATCCGGGTATTCACAACAATCCTCACAGGCAATATCTGCCTCCAGATCAAAATTTGTCGCGCGAATATCCAGGCAACCTTCCTGTTTCTCATAACAACCCGCAAGGCCAATCAACACAAATACCAGGAGCACAGTCTTAACAAGGTATCCTTTGAAATTTTGAGCGCTGTAAATTACCATCAATTCCAGTTTTCAATGAAAGCTATGATTAGCATTATCTTTTATGGTTGGTCTTCTGTCCTTTTTCGTAATCCTTTACCAGTTTTTTGACGATTTGTTTCATTTGGGAAGAAAATTCCTTGGCCATGATCCAGCCATAATACTGTCTGTCTTTGACCAATGTTTCGGCAACGGGCTTCCCTACGTATTTTCCAAAGTTAAAAACAGCTACTCCGTTGTGATCCATCTTCAACTTTTGAGTAGCATCCAAAAAACGCATATCATTGGTAAAATCGTGCAGACTTTGAATATCGGGCCTAACCGGAATTTTGGACACATTCCCATCATCATCAACGAAATCAACCCCTTTGTATTTTTCCAACTGGCCTTTAAATACGTCAATGGTCGCCTGTACGTCTGCAAGCGCATCATGGGCATTTTCCATTTGCTTTCCGGCATAAAACTTCAAAGCGGCCCGGAGTGTACGTGGTTCCATTTTATAAAAAATCCGCTGGACATCAATGGTGCGACGATTGAGTAAATCGAACTCAATGCCAACCCTGGAGAACTCTTCCATAAGCAATGGCACATCAAACCGATTAGAATTGTAACCTGCCAAATCTGCGTCTCCAATAAAATCCCTGATCTTATGACCTACCTGCTGGAAAGTTGGTTTGTTGGACAGGTCCTTTGGCGTAATCCCATGAACACTCATAGCTTCCTCGCTGATTGGAATTCCAGGATTGATCAGCATAGTCATTTCTTCAGGCTCTCCACCTTTGGCTTTGTATTTAATAATAGCGATCTGAATGATCCTGTCCCGAACTACATTCAAACCCGTTGATTCGAGGTCAAAAAAACAAAGATCACGCTTGAGGTTGATATCCATTTGCCGGTTTTTTTAATTTGCTCGCAAGATAAACCAATATTTTTTAATTGCTTAGTTTTTGAATTTAAGCATGGATAATTTCACGGAAGAAGTTATCTTGCGGCGAATTTTGAAAAGTGAAAATTCCATGTGTTTTTTTTAGCATTAATTCTTCAAACTAACGCTGATTTAATTTGTTAGAAATGCGAATTTTGACTATAGTGTCAGTAACCAATATAAAATCAAAAGTCCTATGAAAAAAGTGACTCCTTTCCGCCCTTTTGAAACTCGTCACCTGGGCATAAACGACAAGGATCTGCAGGAAATGCTGCAGGAAATTGGCGTTGAAACACTGGATCAACTTATATACGAAACCATTCCTGATGATATCCGAATGGATGAGGACCTGCAACTGCCTGACAGCACTTGCAGAAAATGAATATCTTGACGCAGTAAGGAAAATCGCTTCCAAAAACAAGCTATATAAAAGTTACATCGGACTGGGTTATTATGGTACGATAACTCCTACGGTCATTTTGAGAAATATTTTCCAAAACCCGGGATGGTACACGCAATACACGCCTTATCAGGCAGAAATTTCTCAGGGTAGACTTGAAGCGCTGCTCAATTTCCAGACTATAGTATCTGATCTTACCGGTCTGCCTTTGGCCAATGCATCATTGCTGGATGAAGGTACTGCCGCAGCTGAGGCCATGGCCATGTTTTACAACGCCAAAAACAAAAGGAAAAAAGGAGAACACATCAACGAGTTTCTGGTCTCCAATAAGGTTTTCCCGCAAACTATCGAAGTCCTGAAAACCCGAGCTAAAGCGCATGACATAAAGATTATCATTGGTGAGTGGACAGAATTAAAGGTCACCGATAAAACCTTTGGTGTTCTGTTGCAATATCCTGCCATGGACGGTGGAGTGGAAGATTACAGCGATTTCGTTGCTCATGTTAAAGAGGTTGGAGCACATGTAGTTGTAGCTGCCGATCTTTTGAGTCTCACTTTACTAAAACCTCCTGGAGAATGGGGTGCAGATGTAGTGGTTGGTACTACTCAACGTTTTGGGGTGCCAATGGGATATGGCGGCCCACACGCGGCTTATTTCGCAGCAATAGAAGACTTCAAACGTCAACTGCCTGGTCGTATTATCGGAGTTTCCATTGACCAGCAGGAACGCCCGGCTTACCGCATGGCATTGCAGACGAGAGAACAGCATATCAGAAGGGAAAAAGCTACCTCAAATATCTGTACTGCCCAGGCATTACTGGCTATTATGGCGGGTGCCTACGGGGTATATCACGGAGCTGAAGGATTAAAAAATATTGCGTTACGGATTCACCAGTTGACTCAGATCCTGGATGCCAAATTGTTACAGTTGGGTTACTCGCAGTGTAACGACACTTTTTTTGATACGCTTTGTATCGAAGTAGATCCGGAAACGCAAAAAGAGATCCGGAAACTTGCCGAAGAAAAACAGATCAACTTTTTCTACGGTAAAAAAGGCATCGGCATCAGCCTCGATGAAACTGTTGAACCAGAGGATGTAGATTGTATCATAGAAATTTTCGCAAAGGCCAAAGGGGAGACCGAATTGCCTTCCGCAGAAACAAATGGAGAATTAAGCGTGCCTGCACAATTGATCCGTCAGAGTGAATACCTTACACATGAGGTTTTCCATAGTTACCAGACAGAGACCAAGATGATGCGGTACCTGAAGCGACTGGAGAATAAGGATCTTTCCCTGATGCATTCCATGATTCCGCTAGGTTCCTGTACTATGAAACTGAATGCGGCCACAGAATTGTTGCCAGTGAGTTTCCCGGAATTCTCCAATCTCCATCCATTCGTCGATCCTGATCAGGCGCAAGGTTATGCCCAGATCTTTGAAGAACTTGAAGGTTGGCTGAGTGAAATTACGGGTTTTGCCGCTTGCTCCCTGCAGCCGAACTCCGGTGCCCAGGGTGAATTTGCCGGTCTGGCGGTGATCAATGCTTATCATGAAAATAATAATGATACACACAGGAACATTGCTTTAATTCCTTCTTCTGCCCATGGGACCAACCCGGCTAGTGCAGTTATGGCGGGCATGAAAGTAATCGTTACCAAATGTGATGAGCATGGTAATATCGACGTCGATGATTTAAAAGAAAAAGCAGAGCAATACAAGGACAATCTGGCTGCCCTTGATGGTCACCTACCCATCAACGCACGGTGTTTTTGAAGCGAGGATAAAAGAGATCTGTGACATCATTCACGAAAATGGCGGAATGGTCTATATGGACGGAGCCAACATGAATGCTCAGGTGGGTTATACCTCTCCCGGAGCCATCGGAGCAGATGTCTGCCATCTCAACCTGCATAAAACTTTTGCTATCCCGCACGGTGGCGGAGGTCCTGGAGTGGGACCTATTTGTGTAAATGAAAAACTGAAGCCATTCCTTCCCGGCCATAAACTGATAAAAACAGGTGGAAAAAAAGCTATTAAAGCAGTTTCCTCCGCTCCATATGGCAGTGCCAGTGTTGTTTTGGTATCACATGCCTACATCAGAATGATGGGAACCGAAGGGCTGAAGAATGCGACGGAGATCGCTATTTTGAATGCTAATTATATCAAGTCGAAACTTGAAAAGGAATACCCAATCCTTTATGCAGGTGACATGGGTAGATGCGCTCACGAACTGATCGTCGATCTTCGCCCGTTTAAGGATTTTGTAAGTGCAGAAGATGTAGCGAAAAGATTAATGGATTACGGATTCCATGCACCTACCCTTTCCTTCCCTGTGGCAGGAACCATCATGATCGAACCGACAGAAAGTGAGAGTAAGGATGAACTTGACCGTTTCTGTGATGCAATGTTACAAATCAGAAAAGAAATCCAGGAAATCGCCGACGGAAAGGCTGATCACGATTCTAATGTTTTGACCAATGCACCGCATACCGCTCAGATCATCGCATCTGATGAATGGCCCTACGATTATCCAAGAGAGAAAGCAGCTTATCCACTGCCCTACCTCAGGGATTACTTCAAATTCTGGCCAGCGAGTGGGCGGATCAACAACGCATATGGTGACAGGCATTTGGTTTGTACTTGTGCGCCTATTGAAGCTTATGCGGAAGAAGAGTAGTTGTTGGCAGTACCAGTACTATTCTGGTACTGCCAACAAAAAAAACTACTTCACCGTTACCTTCAGGTCATTCACATCCACCTCGCCGACATGGGCACCTTCCATACTGAACGCTACATAGGTCAGCTTATCGGTATCCGGTAAAGCAAGATTACTGGCCTCTGCTGTTTTCATAGTGTAGGCACTTACCTTCGCAGCGGTGAAATTACCTATATAGAAATAATCGTTAATTTTTGAAAAATCTCTTTCTTCAGGGAACGCAGGAGGAAAATAGAAATTGATATCACCGGTAGTTGGATCGATATAGTGTACGGCAGCGGCAAAAACACCTTTGATCTGTTTTTGTCCCAAAACCTGGTAATCCCATTCAAGATCGATATCGTAAGCATCTATCGGAGTACCATATGGGAAACCGATAACAACCAGTTTATACCCGGGTTCGGCAATATAGAAGTTCATATTTTCATCCGCAGGAGGGTCATAATAATCCACGACCATATTTCCGGATACGCCATTTTTATTATCATAAACAGCATTGGAAATATTCCAGTCGATCGGTACCTGGAGAATTACCGGATCTGAGCAGTCAACTTCCCATTCTGTTCCGGGAATACAGGCAACTTTGTACTGTAAAGTATGAACTTCACTTCGTACAACTTCTTCAGTGCCACCATCAGTGGTCTGGACTTTCCTCGTTACATTAGCGATGACATCGCACTCTGCAACCACGATTGGTTGTCCGTAACCTACGGCCTCGCAAACTTCAGGAGTAATGACCCCTTTGGTTTCAAATTCGGCACCGGAAACAACTTCTACTTTTAGAACACCGCTTCCACCGGAACCTTTGATGGATGCCTCAGCATGTGATTTAAAATCACATCCTATGGCGAACAAAACGAGTAAAACAGGAATAAAAAGAGCTAATTTGATGTATGGATTTTGGATTAGTGTATGCTTTTTCATGATGTTATTTTTTAGCTTTGAAGAAAATGGGAGTATAAAAAATACCCGTTACTTAGTCTTTGATATTAAAGGGATCCGTTTCGAAGCGGGTATTGGTTGAGAAGAGTCGACCGTGCAGGATAACTTCTTTGGCCTGGAGTGTTTCCACGTCGGTATTTTCAAAACCCATAACGAGTTCCAGAGTTCCATCTCCATCGATATCTATCATTTGGGTGGAAACTGGTTGTGCATTATCAGTAGGATCTGGTTGTGGTTCGTTTTTTTCACAACTAAACGTAAAAAGACCAAAGGCAAGGGCCAAAATAACGGGAGTAAGGAGTTTGTTCAGTTTCATAATATTAAAGGTTTGGTTAACTAATATACCTTCATATCCAACTGAGCATTAATTTGTTACCCATTCGAAAGGGTGGAACATAATTCTTACTGCATTCAGTTTTTTTTAAGGTGAAACAATGAGCAAATAATGCAGGTGCCCTGAACTTTCCGGCTATAGAGATGTACAATCTGGCAACAATTTTGATACCTGATCATTTGAGGAAGGTAACTTTTTGCAAATTCACCTTTATTTTTTTTATTTTTGGACACCAAAAACTATACAATTTTTCAACTTCAACTCGTCTAAAACATGACAATTTCAGATTTACCGAAACTGCAGAATTTCAAAACTGAACTTGCAGATAATAATATCGAACTCGTTCTGGATGAGTTGATCGTTTTTTTGGAGGTCAGCGGACCTTATCACCTCGACGAAGCCATCCAGCATTCGGGGCGTTTTGAAAACCTCAAAAAATCCGAACGGCTGGGAACCATCACCTTTGAAAATGCCAATATTGAACTCAATCAGATCCGCAACGGTATTTTGGCATTCATTACTCAATTGGAAAAAACCATTCGAAAAAAACAAAACAAGCCTGTTTTTGCTCCTCAGCCGGTAATGAAGAACAGCCCTGCCAAAAGTGATACAGATGACCAAAAAGCCACTCCAGGTGATAACGAAGCCATGCGCCTCAATGACGAAGGTTTACGACATCTGGATGCAGGTGATTTGACCAGCGCTCTTGAATTCCTGAACCAGGCAATAGAGAAGGATCCCAACTACGGCATTGCCTATTCCAACAGGGGGTTGGTAAAGGCCGATCTGGGAGACTTTGAAGGAGCGGCTGCAGATTATGACCGGGCCATTTTACTTACCCCTGATCTTGCCCGTGCATGGAACAATCGAAGTGTTCTCAAACTCGATATCCTAAATGATCTCAGGGGAGCTTTTGAGGATATCAATAAAGCGATCTCGCTTGACAAGGAAGATGCCACTTCTTTTATCAATCGTGGAAATGCCTATTTGCAATTGGAGGAATATGAAAAAGCCATTCAGGATTTTAGTGTAGCCATTGATCTTAGCCCCGGCTGGCATGAGCCCTATCTAAATCGGGGGATTTCTTACCAGGCATTAGGAGAATATGATACTTCTCTTGGCGATTTTAATAAAGCAATTCTCAGTCAGCCAAATGCTGCCCTACCCTACCACCATCGGGGTTTATCATTTTATTACCTGCAGAATTACCCCGCAGCCATCGATGATTTCGGCAAAGCACTGGATATTGCCCCAACAACGCCCTGGGGGTATTCCCTTCGTGGATTGAGTTTCTTTTTTATGGGCGATTACGAAACGGCACTGGCAGATCATTTAAGAGCCATTGAAGTGGATCCACAGGAAGCACTCAATTATACCAACGCAGGATCCTCCAGGAACCTGCTGGGTTTATATGATGAAGCAAAGGAGGATTACCTCAAGGCTATTGAACTGGATCCATCTTCACCAACCAATTACCTTGGCCTTGCCACAAGTTATAACGGAGTTGGGCGATATATGAAAGGTATTGAAGCTGCTTCCAAAGCGATCCAGATCAAACCGGATTATTATACAACATTGCAGTTAAGAGGTATTATGTATTACAATTCGGAGCAATATCATAATTCCATTCGAGACCTCGAACAGGTGATGAATTCCCCGGAAGCAGACCAGGACACTTTCCTTTTCCTCGCGCTGAATTATTATAAACTCAACATGCTGCAGGAGGGACTACCATACGCTAATAAAAGTGTGGAGCTTGTACCTAATTACGGAATTGCCTGGTACTGGAAGGGAGTTCTGGAACATGATCTGAAATTGACAGAAGACGCTAAATATTCCTACCAAAAGGCGATTTTATACTCTCCCGATCTTTGGACTCCCTTCAACAACCTGGGCATTATTTACCTGGAAGAAGAAAAATTTGATCAGGCAATAGATATGTTTGAAAAAGCAGTGGCCGTGGAACCTAATGCTCCCCTCGCAGCTGAAAACCTGAAAATTGCCAAAGACCGAAAGAAAAATTCCGGTGGGTTGTTTGGATTGTTTAAGTAGGTGCTGGTTACTGGTTGCTGGTTGCTGGTTATTGAGGACTAATTCCCTTGTTCCCTTGTTCCCTTGTTCCCTTGTTCCCTTGTTCCCTTATTAATACTCCAACTCCCCTGCTCCATCGCGAAGAATCTCAAAATCTCCCTGCGTACAATCCACAACTGTTGAAGGCACATTACCTCCTATTCCACCATCAATGACAATATCGACCAGCTTTTTATAATCTTCATTGATATCATAAGGATCGGTGAAATACTCCAGGATCTCATCATCTGATTTTAAGGAAGCCGTCAGCATAGGATTACCCAATGCTTCCAGGATAGCCATGACTATGTTGTTTTCCGGGACGCGGACTCCGACGGTTTTTTTATTGTTTTTGAGGATTTTTGGCAATTTGTTGCCTGCTTTAAGCACAAAAGTAAAAGGGCCGGGCAGGTTTTTTTTGAGTAATTTAAAGGTTTGATTGTCAATCTGAGGAGTATACTCTGACATCTCTGCTATATCCTGGCAGACAAAGGAAAGACGAGCTTTTTTGGGGTTCATTCCCCTTAAATGGCAAATGCGATCAACAGCTTTTTGTTGAAATATATCACATCCAAATGCGTAGACGGTATCCGTTGGGTAGATGATTACTCCACCTTGTTTAAGGACTTCGACCACCTGGTTAATTTTCCGCCCCTCAGGATTGTCAGGATTAATTCTCAAAAACATAAAAAAGATTTAAAAGATTCACATAAACCCAAAATAATAGAGGTTGAAAACCAGTTATGAAATTTCGGGAATTTATCTCCAAAACGGCGATAAATTTACTACATTTATGCTTTCCACTGCATAAAATGAGAAATTTTGATTTCATTTATGCAAATGAAGCATTTATTGTGCATGGAATTATTTTTTTCCTAATTATTTCCATGCCTTATAAAGTCATTTTTTTACCACAATACCAATAAGATGCGAAAATTTGTTTTGTTATTACTCAGCGGCAGCATGTTATTCCTGACCAGCTGTTTTGATATTATTGAAGAAGTTTACCTCAACAAGGATGGCTCCGGGAAATATATTACCACCATTGATGCCAGTGGCCTGTTTTCCAATCCTTTCATGAAATCAGCTCTTGAGGAAGCAGCCAAAGAAGAGGGAGGAGAAGAAGTTGATATGGAACGGGACAGCATGATCTATTATAAAGACATGCCCGGTTTTGCTGATCTCACTACTGCCGAGCAGAATAAAGTAAAGGATCTCAATATGAGAATAACCATGAGTGAATCCAAAGGAGAGTTCATCATTACCAATAAAATTCCTTTCAAGTCTCTTGCTGAGCTGGAAGAAATCTCCGGCATACTGGATAAAATACAGTCAGAAGATTCCGGAGATGGTTTTATGGGCAGTAATCCATTCGGAGCTTCAACTCCGAGATTCCAGACCGGCAAAAGAGAATTGATCCGGTTGCCGGATGCTCCTTCTGATGACGAAGAACTCGATGACGAAACCATGGATATGGCCAGGATGTTCCTTTCCGAAGCCAAAATGACCACCATTTACCATTTGCCGGGCAAGGTCAAAAAATGTGACATTGCTAACGCTGTAATCGACGGAAAAATGGTTACCGTTGAAAATTCATTACTGGACATGATGGATGACAAAGTCACGTCGGCAGGGGCCATAAAATACAAGCGGAAATAAGAACCGGATATGACCGTTTTGATCAAAAAACACGTTTGGAGATGACATTTTTTCCAAACGTGTTTTATTTTTATAGATAATCAACTATCACTTAATGCAAATAACATGATCAAAACATACATTTGGAGCCTGTTATTTTTGTCCCTTCCAATTATTCTTTCAGGCCAAAATAGCCAGAAAGCCCTGGTTATAGGCATTGATGGGTGTCGCCCCGATGCGCTCGCCGCCGCCAATACGCCAAACATAGATGCTTTGATCAGCAACGGCCTGTTCAGTCCTGATGCCCTTAATGATGATATTACCATCAGCGGCCCCGGATGGTCAGCGATTTTATGCGGAGTCTGGTCAGACAAACATCTGGTCACCGGTAACAATTTTGGGGGCAATAATTATATCAATTACCCTCCCTTTTTCAGAAACGTTGAACTTTTTAATCCACAACTGCATACCGCTTCGATTTGCCGGTGGGCTCCGGTCAATAATAATATTCTTCAGGGATATGCTGATTTCACTTATAATGCAAGTTCAGACCTGGATGTTGGCAATCAGGCAGTAAATTACCTAACAAACAATGACCCGGACGTACTTTTCCTGCATTTTGACGATGTGGACCATGCCGGGCATTCCTACGGCTTTGATCCCGGAGTAGCCAACTATATTAATGCTATCGAGGCAGTAGATGGTTTTGTTGGACAGGTAGTCCAAGCAGTTCAACAACGTCCGGATTTTAATAATGAAGATTGGCTCATTTTGGTTACCACCGACCATGGAGGAATAGGTTTCAGCCATGGAGGCAATACCATCCAGGAGCAAAATGTCTTTGTCATAGCCAGTGGTAATAACATCCCGACCTCAGAAATAAACAAGGAAACCACCATTATCAATACCAATATTGTCAATTGTATTGGAGACAGTGAGGAACTCTATTTCGACGGAGCTTCGGATTTTGTTCAAATCCCGGATGATCCGGTTTTTAATTTCGGGAGTAACCAGGATTTTACCGTTGAATGCCGGGTAAGAACCAATGTAAGTGCTGATGTAGCCATCGTAGGTAATAAAAACTGGCAATCGGGGAATAATAAAGGCTTCGTACTTTCATTTAAATACCCTTCCGGCCCCGAATGGAAAGTCAATATTGGAGATGGCTCAAACCGTGCTGACATAAATACAGGAGGAACAATCGCTGACGGGGAATGGCACACCTTAAGCGTGACTTTTGACAGAGATGGCCTGATGAGCATGTATGAAGACGGGGTTTTTCTTTCTTCAACCAGCATTTCCGGGATTGGGGATATTACCACCGGCCAGGGGTTATTTTTTGGGGCTGATATCAATCAAAGCTTTAGTTATACCGGAGCCATTGCAGAAGTAAGAGTATGGAATACGGTCCTTGGTGCTTCCGCGATCAACAACTGGCATTGTTCTCCAGTTGACAACACTCATCCAAACTATGGAAATTTGGTTGGCTACTGGAAGCTCAATGAAGGAACCGGGACCAATCAGGCTATAGATTATGCTGCTTCACACCACGGAACGATCTCAGGAGCCGAGTGGAATGACCCCAGCACAATGGAGGTTGACGATTACAGCAATACTCCCCGATTGGTGGATGTGCCTCCTACTGTGCTAACTCACCTCTGCATTCCGGTGTTACCAGAGTGGAACTACGATGGCAGCAGTCTTATTGATGCTCCTTGTCTGCTTCCGGTACAACTTATAAACTTTGAAGGAAAGCAAACTAGCAAGGCCATTAACCTACATTGGGAAACCACCGAAGAATCCAACACCAAAGGTTTCGACCTGGAACACAGCCTGGATGGAGTTAATTTTACTTTCTTGTCGTTCTTAGTTTCCACAACAAATGGACATGGACAATATAATTTCCAGCATTTATCTCCTTCCTTCGGAATTAATTATTACCGACTGAAGATGATGGATATGGATGAATCCTTTGCTTATAGCAAGGTAATAGCACTGCCTTATTCCAAAAACACTGCCAATTACCTAATATTTCCAACTGTTGTTAAAGATCTCCTTCAAATTGCTATTGAGGACTTTGAAAAACCACTTTCCTTTGAAATTTATGATCAGAATGGTAAATTGGTTGAAGTTCTGCGCATTGAAAAAGCCTTTGAAACTTTAAACATAAGTCACCTTCCGTCAGGATTATATTATCTGAAAGAAAAAGGTGCTGTCCAAAATCAAGAGTTTATAAAGGTATAAAAAGTTAATCGTATTGTCGGCTTGTGAAATATTGTCGAAAAGTACGCCTGAGGTGAAATAATCCAGTGATGGGAATGAAGGGAAAAGGCCTAAAGGCCTCGATTTTCAACTATTTTTGACCACCACCCAAAAGGACGGTGTAAAACAAAGGTATTTTCTTAATATTGCTTCACGGCTAATAAACCTTCACCCCTCAAAAAAACTCGAAACCCGTAACGAAGCAAAGCAAAATCCAATAAACCCAGTGTCGGGGCCCGCAAATCAATTCTCCGGCTCAATATCTACCAGCTCCACCCCTTGTTCGGCCAGAATATCCCAGCGTTCATAAAAGTCAGACCGCTCCTGGGCATTGAGTAATACGGTCTTATAATCTCCTTTTTCGAAAACGCCCAGATACCAAGGGATGCCTTTTTCATCGAATTGCTCAAAATCTACCATTCTAAAACCGCTTTTTTGCCTTTGCAATACACTTGTTTTAAAGGCTTTGATATCGCTGGAAGTGTAAACGTAATTACGTGGAGTGGTGACATTCCCTTTGTGGTACAATGCCAGAAAGGTCAATGTTTTATTGGGAGCAGGGAAGGCTTCCACATCCATCAGGAAAAAATCCTGGCGAGCCATTTCTTCTGTTTTTTTTATAACCCCTTCCCTGGAATCCAGCTTCCAGACTTTATGCGTCTTATCGTCTTTCAACCATACCCCGAGAAAATGATGCTCTTCATTGGAAACGGAATATCCTTCCACCTCTGACAACAAATAACCTTCTGCTGCCATGGCACGTTTCTTTTTTACAAAGTTGGCCCATCCGTGAACTGATTCAACCACTGAGGGGTGAACGCTTTTGATCCAGATGCCCAAAAAATATCTTTTCTCCTCTTCTTTTGATGTTTCCAAATCATGCAGGCGGTAGCCGTTTTGATTAAGAGAATCGTTCTTACTGAGAAAAGATTCCCACGTCAAGGCGCCCGAATGGATCATCTCCGCCTCCGTGGCCTGAAAAACTCCGGAAAAATGAGATTGTGCGTTAATAACCTGGAAAATAAAGCAAAAAAATAACGAAATTGGTATGCGATTCATGGATGGTATGTTTTTATCATGCCTAAACGATTTCGACTTAGGAATTATTTAGCCATGAGGATAAAATTAATGGATATTGATTATCGGTATGTTGCCAGTTATGGAGTTGCAGGAATAATGATGAAAACGGTAGTTATCTGATAAGAAGCGCAGATACATACCCGCTGAATTTTATTTTATATTGAATCAATTTACTGAGAAGATGTTAAAAAACTTAATTAACCCTTTTTACAAATCATGAAATTTCATTTCAATTCACAAGAGATCCTGGATAAAATGGATAATTGGATGACTGATTTCATTCATCCAATTATCCAACAATCCAATTTTCCGTTGACTGAATGAATTTTTGGAAGAAGTAAATGGCTGATTTTCCGCAGATGAAATTTCAACATGCTCTGATATGAAGACTAAATACACCTTTTTAATTTCCCTTTTGTGCCTTATTCCCCTGGTAAGCTTTTCACAGGAACAACTACCTCACAGACAAGCCATTGGGATTAGCCTTATTACCAATTACACCAAACCGCTTTCCATTCACAGGAATTTTTCCTCTTCAATGGCAGATATTACCTCAAAACCAATTCTCGGGTATGAAGGCAGACTTGAATATCGATTCATGATTACAGACCGGTTATGCATTGAAGCCGGGGCCTTATTCGGGTTATACCCTTACCAGTTTGATTTGTATGTATCTGAGGAATTTGCAGATCTTCCCTGGGGTGATCATTATGAACCATATAAAGAATACGAAGATAATATTTATGCAGGTGTGGCGATTGGCCTGAGTTATGCCTTTCCTCTATCGGAAAGATCAGAAGTGACCATCGGAGCCGGATTTGATTATGTTTTTCATTTCGGTTGGTGGAGTGGAACATACGGGATAGGCTATTTCGTTGAGCCAGATACCCATATTTCGATTTTTTCGATGTCCATTTCTTCTGCACCCAATGGTGGTGTTTTAATGTTACCCCCAGAGCTAAAAGTTCGATACAATTTTAAAGCAGGCAAACGCTTTCTTTTATCTGCCTTTGTGAATTGGGTGCCCTCTAATCAATCCATAATGAATGGTACTTATTCCATCTTTGGTACAGATATTTCCCTTACCGGATTTCTGGAGAAAAAATCCGGTCATACCGGTGCCGGGATCACCGGATTTTTTATGTTTTAACCAGTTAAACCTGACAAAGGTTATGCCAATAATTTTTATTAGTAAAACAAAAGCTCCCCTACCCTGGATTAGGGCACTCAAAAAACTAGACCCTTCCCTGGATATCCGGATTCACGGGCAGGATGAGCATCCGGAAGATATAGATTTCGCCCTGGCCTGGAATCACCCTGCCGGTGCATTTGAGCTATACCCCAATTTAAAAGTAATATGTTCCATGGGAGCAGGAGTAGATCATTTGTTCAGGGATCCAAACCTGCCAAAACAGGCAAAAATATGCAGGATCGTTGACGAAGAATTAGCCACGGCTATGAACGAATTTCTCCTGGCTTTGATCATGAATCAGCTTAGAGGTTTAAATGTATATAAACAGGATCAATCGCTAAAAAAGTGGACTCCACGTCCTTATTTGTTAATACAAGATATTCGGATTGGAATAATGGGGCTTGGTCAACTTGGACAAAGCCTTGCTAAAAACCTGGTCACCTTCGGTTTTAAGGTTTGCGGGTGGTCAAATAGTAAAAAGAATATTCCGGAAGTAATTTCATATGCGGGTCACTCAGGCTTTCCCGAGTTTCTGAATCAAACAGATATACTCATTTGCCTCTTACCATTGACCGATGAAACCAAGGGAATTCTGAATAAGGAGACCTTTGTCCAGCTTCCAAAAGGTGCCTTTATCATCAATGTAGCAAGAGGTGATCATCTGGTTGAAAGTGATTTAATTGAAATGATTGACAACGATCACCTGAGGGGTGCAGCTTTGGACGTTTTTTCGGAAGAGCCACTTCCTCAGGAGCATCCATTTTGGACACACCCAAAAATTCACATAACTCCCCACATTGCAAGTATTACAAAACCGGAAAGTGTTGCTCCGCAAATTCTGAAAAACTATCAAAGGATGAAAGCAGGGTTAGCATTATTGAATGAAGTATCGAGGGAAAAAGGGTATTAAAAAGAAAAAGCCGGAGTCTTTAGAAAAGCCCCCGGCCGGAAAAAAATCTTATCTGTTAAACGCGCTCAATGATCATTGCAGAAGCACCTCCTCCGCCATTACAAATGGCAGCGAGTCCCTTACTTCCTTTTTTATGCTGGAGCACGTTATTCAATGTTGTTACAATTCTGGCACCGGAAGCTCCGAGGGGATGACCAATGGAGCAGGCACCTCCGAATACATTCACTTTTTCTTCAGGAATACCGAGTACCTGGTTGAATGCCAAAGTAACTACGGCAAAGGCTTCATTCACCTCGAAGAAATCTATATCATCCAGTTCCAATCCGGCTCTTTTAAGGGCTTTTGGAGCTGCAATTGTCGGTGCAGTAGTAAACCATTCAGGTTCCTGGGCAGCATCGGCAAAACTCAGGATCTTAGCGACAGGTTTCAACCCAAGTTCTTCCACTTTCTCAGCGCTTGCCAGTACCAATGCGGAAGCTCCGTCATTGATAGTAGAAGCGTTTGCCGCTGTTACGGTTCCTTCTTTGGAGAAAACAGGCCTGAGGGTAGGAATCTTTTCAAATTTTACCCTTTTGTATTCTTCATCTTCCGTGATCATGATAGGTTCTCCTCTTCGTTGAGGAACACTTACCGGAATGATTTCTTCCTTCAGATAACCTTTTTCAGTAGATTCGGCAGACAATTTATAGGAACGGATGGCAAAAGCATCCTGGGTTTCTCTTGAAATGTTAAACTTCTCTGCGGTGGCATCTGCGCTGGTACCCATAGCCTGATGGTTATAAGCGTCAGTCAATCCGTCTTTAGCCAAACCATCGACCAGCACATCATCTCCGTATTTGAGTCCCCAACGGGATTTAGGCAGATAATAGGGAACATTGGACATACTTTCCATTCCTCCTGCGACGATGATATCTCCATGCCCCAGCATAATGCTTTGGGCTGCGAACATGATGGACTTCATTCCTGAAGCACACACCTTATTGATGGTCGTGCAAGGAATGTCCTTACCGATCCCTGCGCTCAATGCCGCCTGACGGGCAGGCGCCTGTCCAAGATTGGAGGAAATCACGTTCCCCATGAATACTTCATCGACCTGTGAAGGCTCTACCCCTGCCTTTTCAAGGGCTCCTTTGATGGCGGCAGCTCCAAGCTCTGTGGCAGGTATTCCGGAAAACATCCCTCCGAAACTTCCCAGTGGCGTACGAACTGCGGAAACGATATATACTTCTTTCATAATTTTGGTATTATTTGATTTAATTTGACACCGCAAAATTACTAATTATATGGCGAAAAAACGTCCGAAACAGGACAAGCTTGAAGGGTAAAAGCAACTTTTTAGTCCGAAGGCAAAACAACCCATACAAAAGTTTGCTTTTCAATTGTTTACAAGAATTTTTGTAAAATTCACCTCCTAAGTCAGGGGCGTTTATTTTGAAAGGTGACCCTGGATTTTTTAGGCGATTGAATTCAAATATTTAATTTTGAATATCGAAGATCTAACCAAAAAAACGGACCATGAAAAAATTGAAAGATAAGGTAGCGATCATAACAGGCGGGAGTCGCGGAATTGGAAAGACTACAGTGGATAAATTCGTGCACGAAGGAGCTCGAGTGGCCATCTGGGACATCGACGAAAGCTCAGGCAAGATACTTGTTGAGGAATATCAAAAATCTGGCCATGATGTCAGGTTTTATGCTGTTAATACGGTAGACTTTGATGCGGTGAAAGTGGCAACAGAAAAGGTAGCAGCAGATTTTGGCGGCATTGACATTCTCATCAACAATGCCGGAATAACACGTGATGCCTCCATGAAAAAGATGACCTCCGAACAGTGGCAGTCTGTAATTGACGTAAATCTTACAGGAGTTTTTAATTGTACAAAAAATGTCTTTCCCTATATGGTGGAAAGAGGAGGCGGAAGGATATTGAATGCCTCATCCATTGTAGGTCTGTATGGCAATTTCGGACAGAGTAATTATGTAGCGACCAAAGCCGGATTGATCGGGCTGACCAAAACCTGGGCTCGTGAATTTGGCAGAAAAGGTATCACTGTGAATGCAGTTGCCCCGGGATTCATCAATACCGAAATGATACAAACCATTCCGGATGAGATCATCGATAATATTAAAAAAGGCATCCCTATGGCACGCCTCGGTGAGCCGGAAGACATAGCCAATGCGTATGCTTTTCTGGCTTCTGATGAAGCGTCATATATTTCTGGAACTGTTATCAGTGTAGACGGAGGATTGGTTCAATAGTGCTAAATATCCAAATGAACCTTTAAGAGGCTATATTTAATTGGCAAATAAAAATGCGAATGTCTAAGAAATCCCGAATTCTTCACTAGTCGAATTCGGGATTCTTTTTTCATTAACCTCAAACTTGCCTTTATGTTACTTAATTTAGATTATCTAATGCGCCTGCCCCACCTTTTCCTGTTTCATTTTGTTCTCTAATTCTCCGAGCACACTCATATCCTCAATGGTTGATGGAGGGTTGAACTCATCACCATCGGCAATGGCGCGCATGATTTTACGGAGAATTTTACCTGATCTTGTTTTAGGTAAACGATCTACAACTACGGCTCTTTTGAAAGCTGCAACTGGACCGATTTTCTGTCTGACCATCGCAATCAATTCTTTTTCCAAGGATTCATTATCAATGTCAATTCCTGCTTTCAGGACTACAAATCCAACAGGCAATTGCCCTTTGAGATGATCGGCGATTCCAACCACAGAACATTCAGCCACGGCCTCATGTGAGGCTACAACCTCTTCCATTTCAGCAGTGGACAATCGGTGGCCGGCCACGTTGATGATGTCATCAATTCGACCGGTGATAAACACATAATCGTCTTCATCCTTGTACCCTCCATCTCCTGCAAAATAATAGCCCTGGAAAGCATTCAGATAAGACTCCTTAAACCTGGCAGTATTCTGCCACAGGTTAGGCAGGCAACCTGGGGGCAACGGATATTTAATTACCACTATGCCCTCTTCGTTTACGCCGGCTTCATCTCCGTTTCCGTCCAGAATTCGGATGTCAAAACCACAAACCGGCTTGCAGGCAGACCCCGGTTTAACCGGTAATAATTCTACTCCGGCCATATTGGCTAACATAGGCCATCCGGACTCAGTTTGCCACCAGTGATCAATCACGGGAATTTGTAAAAGGTCTTCTAACCAGTGCAGGGTGGTTACATCACAACGCTCACCGGCCAGAAACTGCAGGCGCAGGGAAGAAGTATCATATTTTTTGTGCAGCTCCCCTTCCGGGTCCTCTTTAATGATGGCTCTGAATGCCGTTGGAGCCGTAAAGAATACGTTTACCTTGTGTTCCTCAATGACTCTCCAGAAAGTTCCGGCGTCAGGCGTTTTGATGGGCTTGCCCTCAAATAAAATGGTTGTACATCCATGTAACAGGGGCGCATAGATAATATAGGAGTGCCCCACAACCCAACCGACATCAGAGGCTGCCCAATATACCTCTCCGGGTTTGATACCATAGATATATTCCATACTGAATTTCATAGCTACCGCGTGACCTCCATTATCTCTCAGAACTCCTTTAGGAACTCCGGTTGTTCCTGAAGTATAAAGAATATATAAAGGATCTGTAGCGTCAACTTCCACATAAGTAGCAGGCTCTGCTTTTTCACGTAATTCTGCCCAGTCGAGATCGCGCCCTTCCTGCATGTCCGCCTTTAGGGCATCTCTTTGCAATAACACCACTTTACTTACTTTGTGTGAAGCCATTTCAATCGCCTGGTCCACAATGGGCTTATAAGGAATCACTTTTTTGATTTCAATACCCGCTGAAGCGGTCAACAGTACATCCGGAGTGGAATCATCAATCCTGATAGCCAGCTCATTGGCAGCAAAACCACCAAAAACCACAGAATGAACGGCACCGATCCTGGCACAGGCTAACATAGCAAATGCCGTTTCAGGAATCATAGGCATATAAATGACTACCCTGTCTCCCTTTTTGACACCCAGGGACACCAGGATTCCTGCCACCTTTTCCACCTCTGCCAATAATTCTTTATAAGTATACTTACGCAGGCTATCCGTAACCGGTGAATCATAGATAAGTGCTGGTTGATCTCCACGCCCGTTTTTAACGTGGTAATCCAGCGCCAGATAAGCGGTATTCATTTTCCCCCCTTTATACCATCGGTAAAGATCCTCTTCGTCTTTGGATAAGATCTCTTTTGGAAATTCAAACCAGTCCAATGCTTCGGCCTGTTCCTTCCAAAATTTTTCGGGATTATTAATACTGCTCTGATAAAATTCCTGGTAAGTCATGTTTTTTGATTTTTAGAATAAAGAAGGAGAAAAGTTTTAATCAAAATTCAGGCGAAGGAAAAGGCTAAGGCTAAGGATTTAGTATATTTTTTCTTTCCTCAGCCTTCGCCTTCGCCTCAGCCTCGACGATGAATAAAACTATTTTTTGTCTCCCATTTAACTTGGTTTTTTTGAATAAAAATGGCATAAAAAAGGAGAGACAACTTGTCCTTGTAAATTCCTTTTTTTCGACAATATCAATCTTGTTCAAACGGCCTTTAATCCGTTATTTCATTATAGGAAACGCTGAAAAAAACAGATGTAACTTGTTTGTTACAAAAAGAAAGGATGGGTGATCCTTGATTTGCTCAAAAACCACCCTTCCTTATCGGAAACTAAAACCGGTTAGGCCTTAGCACCTTTTTTCACTACCTCTACCACTTCCGGGTTAAGGAGTGTTGAAATATCTCCAAGGTTTGAAGCATCACCAGAGGCAACCTTCCTCAAAATTCTACGCATGATCTTTCCTGAACGGGTCTTAGGCAACCCTGGTACCACCTGCACCTGATCCGGCTTGGCGATAGGCCCAATCTCTTTGGTAACAACCGCTCTGATCTCTTTGATGAATTGATCTTCATCAACAATATCATCAGAAGGAATGATGTATGCATAAATACCCTGTCCTTTAATTTCGTGTGGGAATCCTACCACAGCACTTTCCACAACCTGAGGGTGCTCGTTGATTGCATTCTCAACCTCTGCCGTACCCATCCGGTGTCCGGAAACATTGATTACGTCATCAACCCGGCCAATGATCCTCAGACGACCTTCTTTATCACGACGGGCACCGTCACCGGTGAAGTACATATCCTGGAAAGTAGAGAAGTATACCTGACGGCAGCGCTCATGATCACCGTAAGTTGTGCGGATGATACTAGGCCAAGGGAACTTCATGCAAAGCAGCCCCTCAACATCGTTACCTTCAAGTTCATTACCTTCAGGATCCACCAAAATTGGCTGAACACCTGGCAGTGGATAAGATGCATAACAAGGCTTGGTATCCGTGATGCCAGGAAGAGGAGTAATCAGGATACCTCCTGTTTCCGTTTGCCACCAGGTATCAACGATAGGACATTTTCCTTTTCCTACCTTCTCATTATACCAGTTCCAGGCTTCTTCGTTGATAGGTTCCCCTACAGAACCGAGCACTTTAAGACTACTCAGGTCATAATTTTCAACGAACTCATCTCCATACGCCATCAAGGCACGGATAGCTGTTGGTGCAGTATAGAATTGATTTACTTTGTGTTTCTCACAAACCTTCCAGAAACGTCCGGCATCAGGATAAGTAGGAACACCTTCGAACATCATAGTGGTAGCTCCTGCGAGCAACGGTCCGTAAATGATGTAAGAGTGACCAGTGATCCAGCCGATATCAGCCGTACACCAGTAGATGTCATCTTCCTGGTACTGGAATACATTCTTAAATGAAAAGGCAGTATATACCATATAACCACCAACAGTGTGTACAACTCCTTTTGGTTTACCGGTAGAACCGGAGGTATAAAGGATGAACAAGGTATCCTCGCTATCCATTTGTTCCGCAGGGCAGGCAGCTGGCTGTCCATCAACCTCATCATGCCACCATTTATCGAGATCGCCATTCCAACTTACCTCATCACCTGTATTTTTGTGAACGAGTACGGTTTCGATACTTTCACATCCCATAGCCAATGCATCATCAACTACTTTTTTCACAGGAATGTTCTTGGCACCGCGGTGATTATAATCAGAACAAATCACCATTTTACAGGTAGCATCCTTGATCCTGTCAGCCAAAGCCGTTGCAGAAAAACCTGCAAAGACTACGGAGTGGATGGCACCGATTCTGGCACATGCCAATACACCGATGGCCAGTTCAGGAACCATTGGCATATAGAAGCATACTCTGTCCCCTTTACCAATTCCGTTTGCTTTGAGCGCATTGGCAGCCTTACAAACTTCTGCGTGCAGTTCTTTGTAAGTATATGTTTTTGCAGGAGCATTTGGGTCATTAGGTTCCCAGAGGATGGCAACCTTGTCACCACGTGTTTCGAGGTGGCGATCCAGAGCATTTTCAGTGATATTGGTCTTACCACCAACAAACCAGTTGATGTCCGGTTCTCTGAAATTCCAGTCCAGGACTTTATCCCATTTTTTACTCCAGTTAAATGTTTCGGCCTGCTCGGCCCAGAATCTCTCTGGGTCGTCAACACTGCGTTGATATACCGACTTATACTCATCAAGTGATTTAATCTGTAAAGGCATATTACTACGTTTTATTTCAAATTAATTAGTTTATATTCATTTCATTTATAATCAAAAATCTCATTGACGGTACGAACCAGATCTTCATTATCAAAAGGTTTGGTCACATACACCTCTCCCCCACTGCCATAGCCTTTCAGCTTATCCTCGGCAGTGCCCTTGGCGGTAAGGAAAATAATACTGAGATCGTTGAATTCTTCAGAGGTCCGGATCTTCATGGCTACCTCGAATCCGTCCATTCCCGGCATCATTACATCCAGAATCACAAGGTCAGGTGTATAGTCAGGGAGCAGTTGCAATGCTTCTTCTCCACTGGATGCCCTGGCCACCTGATAGCCTTGCTGACTCATCAGAAAATCGAGTGCGAGCAGGATGTTCGGCTCGTCATCAACGAGCAGAATCTTGAAGGAATGCTTTTGGTCAGTCATGATTGTCTTTCACATTTGGAGCTCATCCAAAACCGGGATAAAAGTACGACTAAAAATAGCAAGAAAAAGCAACAAAAATCACCTTTTTAACGTAAAAATGTCACCATTTCACCCCCCTTGAAGACGGACAATAAAAATCGATCCTTTTCCTAATTCACTCTCTACTTTTATTTCTCCGCCATGAGCTTTAACAATTTGTTTACAAATATATAATCCCAGACCTGTTCCCCGAGGTTTTTTGATACCCGGGGTTTTGATCTGCATGAATCTTTCAAATACCTTTTCCTGATCCTGCCCGGAAATTCCGTGGCCATTATCTTCCACTTTAATAACGGCATGTCCTCCTTCTTTTTCCAGTTTCAGTGAGACTTTCCCTGATTCGGGATCACAAAATTTGATGGCATTGGACAATAAGTTTATGATCAATTGAGTCAGTTTATCCCTATCTCCCGAAACGATGATGGGCTCTTCACACTTTTCAAATCTGGACTCATAATTTTTCTGTTTCATCAACTGTTTAACTCCCCTGAAAGCTTGTTCAGCGATGTCACATAAATCCAATTTTTCAAACTCCCAGTTCTCTGAACCAGCCTGGACTTTTTCCAGATCAAGAACTTCGGTCACTAACCTGGATATCCGTTCACTTTCATCAACAATGATCTCCAGGAATTCTTCTTTTTTGCCTTTGGGTAAATCGGGATTGTCATGCAGTATTTTTCCCATCGCTTTGATGGAGGTAATGGGAGTCCTCAATTCATGGGTTACTGTTGAGATGAAATCCGCTTTCAGTTTATCCAGTTCTTTCAACTGCTCATTGGCCAACCGCAACTGTTGTGTTGTGTTCTCTAGTTCTGTCTTTTTCTGCTCGAGCTCCCTGCTGTATTGGATTATTTCCTGGGTCTGATCCAGCACCTTTAACATTTCTTCCAACCCTATTGGTTCTTCCCGGATAATGGAGGACACAATCAATTTCGCAGAAGCTGCGCCGATAGATCCTGCAATATGTTTTTCCGTATAATTGACCAATTCACTATCTGCTTCTTTGAGTTTTTTTAGGTTTATGGAGCGTTCTACTTCGTATTGCTTCATTATTTTCCTGGTTCTTTTTTCACCAAGAAAACGCTGAAGCAGGGAAACCAGGTCAGATACTCTTGCCTTTCTTTTAATAACGTCATAATCTCCCCCACCCTTCACATATTTATAGTGATCCACAAAGTAATCCGCCTGGGTTATTTCCAATGGACCCTGTTGTGTATTCAAAGAGACCACCACAAAAACAACCGTGTTTAAAAGCAAACTCCAAAAGGCTGAATGAGAGACATGATCAAACCCCTGCAATCCAAAAAGCTCATAAGGTTTTAATAGTTCTAAACCCCAGGGTCCGTTAGTAATTATTTCGGGAGGAAGTATGTTCTGTTCTGCCAAAAGCGGAACGATCAGAGTGTAAGCCCAAATGGAAAACCCAGCGATCATAGCTGCCATCGCCGCTTTTTTGGTTCCTCTTTTCCAATAAATCCCTCCAATTAACACCGGGGCAAATTGAGCAACAGCAGCAAAAGAGATCAACCCAACGGACACCAGGCTGTAGGACATCCCGATCCACCGGAAGTATCCATAGGAAAGGATAAGTACAATGACAATGATCACCCTGCGTATGCCAAGTAGACGTTGTCCTACATCATTCACTATCCGGCCTCTGACCATTGCCGATTTTAGTAAAAAGGGAATTACCAGGTTATTACTGATCATGATGCTCAATGCAGTAACAGATACAATTACCATTCCCGTGGCTGCAGAAAGCCCTCCGATGTAAACGATGAGCGCCATGATTTCATGACCATAAGCAAGAGGAATGCTCAAGACAAAAGTATCCGCATCAACCGTTCCCTCCGGGAAGGTCAACAAACCTCCTATGGCAATTGGTAAAACAAAAATATTGATCAGCAAGAGGTAAGCAGGGAACAACCAGGAAGCTTTTTCTACATGCTTTACATCTATATTCTCAACCACAGCTATGTGGAACTGACGGGGCAGCAATACAATCGCGAACATCGAAAGCACAATCAATAACATCCAGCTCCATCCGGTAAGCCCTGCGGATTCCAGGGAAAAAATCCGGATCAATTCTTCCTTTTCAATAGCTTTGGAAAAAATATCTCCAAGCCCATTAAAAGCGCCGTAGGTTACAAAAACGCCAATCAGTAAAAAGGCAAAAACCTTCACGATGGATTCAAAGGCAATGGCAGCCACCATACCTTCATGCTTTTCATTGGGATCCAGTTTCCTGGCTCCGAAAACAAAGGCAAAAAACGCCAGAACGATGGCAATGTAAAATGCCAAATCGATGTAAAAAGGAGTTTCCGGACCAAAAGATATGCCTGACTTTGCTTCCTCTGACAACAAGGTTTCAAAACTTAAGGCTACTGCTTTAAGCTGAATGGAAATATAAGGAATCACTCCTAAAACAACTATAATTGTTGCTAATACTCCTAAGGCGGTACTCTTGCCATAGCGGGAAGAAATAAAATCTGCAATGGAGGTAATCCTTTGTCCTTTACTGATCAGGATAATTTTCTTCAATACGATCATCCAGATGGGAGCAAAGATGACAGGCCCGAGATAAATGGGCAAAAAGCCAATCCCTGTTTCGGCAGCACGTCCAACACTCCCGAAAAAGGTCCAGGCAGTACAATAAACCGCCAGAGATAAAGCATAGGTATACGGATTATTAACCAGCTTACCACCTCTGTCAGAATGCCTGGAACCGAAGTAGGCAATCATAAAGAGCAGCAGCACATAGGCCAATGATGCGGTAATGACTACACTTAATGACATTCCATTGGAGATTAGTTAAAAAATTAGCCGTTTGTCTTATTTCGAATGAGCCGATATGTAAAAATGATCAGGAAGATCCAGACTATTGGAAGGTAAAGGTATAATAGTGGAATTCCTGAAGCCGATCTGTATTTCCCTAGAATGCTGATAATGGGAAAGTTGAACAAAATGAATGCCCCAAAGAACAAACTGATCAATTTGGCTTGTGTATCGGAAGGCATTTAGTCAGGTTTTAGTGTTTGTGAAAATTCTGGTTGCTGGTTGTTGGTTATTCTGGTTGCTGGTTGCTGGTTTTAGCTGTGGAAAAACCAAAAACAAAAAATACGACAATAAAAACTCGTAACACGAAACTCGAAACCCGTAACATTCTATTCTTTCCTGGCCGGAAATAATCCAAACCAGCTGGGATTGATCAGTTTCGATTTGGCTAGTGCCCATAAAAACAATAAGGCAAAAGCGCCCATTCCTATGGAAATGAGGTATCTGCCCTGCAGTTGAGGTTCGATGAAAAACCTCAGCAAAAGGGTACCGGCAATATAAATCACCACAAACACATCTGAAGCTTTGCGTCCTAATTGTAGTTTCATATCAAAAGGATTTTTAAAAATGGGAAGAACAAAACCAGCCTGTTCTTCCCATAAAAATACAAAAGTTTGGAAATTATATATGATATGTCGATTACTCTTTAAGCGGGGATCGATACACGGATCCGGAGCTTTTTCCACTCAGCTTGTCCGTGTATCTACCTATTGGCCCCGCCTGACCCCAAATGTCCTTCAAGGATCGGGATCACATGGGATTATTAGTGGGCATGTGCATCACCGGCACCACGCGGGATACGAATATCCTCGACGAGATCCTGCACCTCCTGCGGAGGAGCTGAGGTCAACCTGGATACTACAACCGAAACCACGAGGTTAACGGCCATCGCCACAGTACCGAAACCTTCAGGAGAAATACCAAACCACCAATCTTCAGGAGTACCGCCGCCGAAGCCGCCCAACTTATATTTGATCATATAAAACAACATCAAGACAATACCTACGATCATACCTGACACTGCTCCTTCTTTGTTCATTCGTTTGTCGAATACCCCTAGTACAATGGCGGGGAAGAAGGAGGCCGCCGCCAGACCAAAGGCCAGGGCCACCACGGCCGCCACAAAACCGGGCGGATTAATACCGAAGTACCCTGCTATTAATACTGCGATCAAAGCACCAACACGAGCCCAACGCAATTCACCCTTTTCAGAAATTTCGGGCTTGATCTGCTTTTTGATCAAATCATGGGAAATAGCCGTGGATATTACCAGCAATAATCCTGCTGCTGTGGAAAGCGCCGCGGCCAAACCACCGGCTGCCACTAATGCAATCACCCAATTAGGCAATTTGGCAATTTCAGGATTCGCCAATACCATGATATCTCTGTCTATTGTTAACTCATTTACATCCTTGTCTGCTACGTATTGAATGATGCCGTCGTTATTCTTGTCTTCGTATTTGATCAATCCGGTTCCTTCCCACTTCTTAAACCATTCAGGCATTGCTGAATATTGCTCATTACTCACCGTATTGATAAGGTTGGTTCTTGCAAAAACCGCAATTGCAGGTGCAGTTGTATAAAGGATAGCGATGAAGATCAAAGCCCATCCTGCAGATTTTCTGGCATCAGCCACTTTTGGTACCGTAAAGAAACGTACGATAACGTGTGGCAATCCCGCTGTACCTACCATCAAAGCAAAAGTGATGGCAAATACATCGATCATCGACTTGGATCCTGAAGTGTATTCATTGAACCCAAGCTCCCGATGAAGTTGATCGAGCTTATCCAACAGATACGTACCGTCTTCAGCTGTTCCGATAAATCCAATCTGAGGAATTACGTTTCCGGCCATGGCAATAGAAATAAAGATCGCAGGAACCATAAAGGCAAAGATCAATACACAATACTGAGCCACCTGAGTATAAGTGATCCCTTTCATACCACCGAGTACCGCATAGAAGAATACGATGATCATACCGACAACCACACCCCAGTTAACAGGCATTTCGAGGAAGCGGGAGAATACTACCCCTACCCCACGCATCTGTCCGGCTACGTATGTAAATGAAACAATAATGGCACAAATTACCGCAACAGTTCTCGCGGTGTTGGAATAATATCGGTCACCGATGAAGTCGGGGACCGTGAACTTCCCGAATTTTCGAAGATAGGGTGCCAGGAGTAAGGCCAGCAGAACATATCCACCGGTCCATCCCATAAGGAATACTGCACCGTCATACCCCATAAAGGAGATCAATCCCGCCATCGAGATAAAGGAAGCTGCCGACATCCAGTCAGCGGCTGTAGCCATACCATTCATGATTGGAGGAACTCCACCACCGGCTACATAGAATTCTTTTGTCGAACCTGCCCTTGCCCAGATAGCAATACCTATGTACAGGGCGAAAGTCAGTGCTACTAAAATAATTGTCCAGGTTTGAACACTCATGATTTTCGTTTTTTTAAGTTTCTTCGGTCCAATCAGACCAAAGTGGTTATGCGTTAGAGATCTTTTATTTCTGTTGTGTTTATTTGTCGAACCCGCGGTGTTTTTTTGTCGATTGTTCTAACCGCGTGGTGCATAACCAAAAAATTTTAAAATTCGATTTGAGAAAAAAGCCCGTCTATTTATTCTTCAATGGACGAGATTCATTTCTCTCCGGCATTATTCATTTACATCGTACTCTTCATCGAGCTTATTCATTCTCCAGATGTAAACAAAGATCAGGACCACAAAAACATAGATGGATCCCTGCTGGGCGAACCAAAATCCTAATTTGGCCCCACCTATTTTTACATTGTTCATCGTATCTACCATGAAAATGCCAAATACGTAGGAAACCAGGAACCAGATGGAAAGCAGAATCAACACCGTGATGATGTTCTTCTTCCAATATTCCTTTAAATTTTTTCCAGACATGTCTAGTTAGTTTTGTTGTTAAGAAATTTGATGCGTATGATTATCTAATCCAAGATGCGAAGAATCGCCTCTTAGCAATTTTCAACCTACCATAAAACCCATATTAAAAAGGGGTGCTTTTATAAGTTGAAAACCGGACTTTGCTTTTTGAACAAGTCGCGTCGCAACCTGAGTTAATTAGGGATTACAGGAAAATATGTAACTGCAACCTTAGCTGTGTAAGGGCATCGTCCTGAGTTGCAATGGCTCCCTCACGAATATCTCCGGCAATTTGGTGGTATTCCAGCGTGACCTTGCAATTATGACCGTTAATGAAATAGTTCAACCCAATATCCAGCGCTGTGACCGGATCGTCGAACCCTTCATAATTACCCATGTTGTAAGCTACATATGGCATAAACTTGGCCGATTTGAAGAGATATCCCAGTTGACCATAAATCGCTGAACCGGTACCCGCCCAACGGGCCACATGATTTTCTCCATAATTGAAATTCATATAAGCGAGGTAAGCATTCAGCGCTCCATCGGTTCCAACCGGCATATCCAGGAAAGCATCCACTGCTAAGTGAGTAACACTGCTGTGCTCTCCTGTTGTGGCATTGAACATGCCGTTAGGATGTGCAAAGAAACCGGCGCCAATACCAAAAACTTTTTTCTTGCCGAGGTAAGTTCCCACCTGATAAGGTAACTTGGTGGATTCCTTATCCCAGAAATTATAGCGAAAATATCCTTCAACAATCATATTTCCGGTTGGGTTGCCATCACTGTCAGGGCTTACCACACCGGTGTAGGTCAGGCCACTTCCCTTTAAACTATAATCCGTAGAAATATTATTCCTTAACGGAGTATTCACTGCAATACGATAGTCGAAATTTCCGATAGCCCCTTTTGCATAGATGCCCAGGTGACGGGCAAACTGATCTGAAACGCCCAGAGAATGCCATGCGACAAAAGGTCTAGACTGATCAAGGGTCATGAAGTTCAACGTACTTTGATTTGAAAGACGGGTAAGTCCTTTCCAATAGTGAAGTCCACCACCTATATACAGGCTGTTGTTCAATTTCAATTCCCCCCAGGCTCCATGCAGGAACAATTGTGGACCATTGCCATTATTACCTAGTGAGGTCAGATTGGCCGACCCCAGACTATTCAGTCCGAAATGGGTAAGAATTAAAAATTTTGGAGAAACTTGTGCGAAGGCCAGAATTCTGGACCTGCGGATGCTGGTACTCATCCCGAATTTGGAATTTTCTGCCGACAAATTATTAGAGGTTGCCCAAATCTGGTGCCACATAATAAACCTGAGGTACTTACTTCCGTCCTCGTTAAGCTTTAATGTCAACGGCTTGTAGGAATGATCCACTTCTGTTTTTTCCTGGGCTCCAAGTGGCATACTTAACATACCCAGGAACAGCAAAAGCGCGCTAAATCTTAGTAATTTTTTGATACTCATAAACACTCTCTTTTTTAAAGTTGGTGAATAATTTTTTAGGAGACTGTCTCAATTGTCGCACTAAAGTATATAAATATCTATATTTGTACAAACATTTTAATCTTTTTCTTCAACCAGTTACAAAATCTTATAAGGAAGTAAAGTGTTTACGTGGAATAGAATTTGTAAAAAGCCTACAGAATTACTTTAGTACGGTGGCGCCTTACCACTCCTAGACATGACAAAGGTAAAATCGACCAACAGGAGATTCGCGAGCACGCAGTGCCGGAACCCTGAATACTTAACCAAAGACTGAGAACTGTGGACTGATGACTGAGAACTGAACCCTAAATAACCTTCTTCAAAGTCTCGACGATAAAATAATAGTTATTATGCGAAAGAGAATAAAAGCTGTTTTTCCCTTCCCGGGAAACTTCAACCACACCACGGCTCTTCATTATACGGAGATGATGGGAAGCTACTGCCTGCTCAATATCAAGCCGGGTATGAATTTCTTTAACGGATAACTTATTATTCTCAAAAAGCAATTCGATGATGACAATGCGGATGGGGTGAGCAATAGCACGAAGCACTTCAGTAGCATTTTCGAGGAAGTCTATGTCAAATTCGCTTTTCATAAGTAAGACAAATTTAATAAATTAGCACATAAGTAACAATATAGATAATTATATTAAGTTCATGGGAAATACCATTTCGGTTCGAATTTTTGACTTTTTGAAGCATCACCCTCCTTTCAATTTCCTGGAGCAAGCTGACCTTTTAGCCATAGCGGAAAAGGTCCAGGTGCAGTATTTCACGGGTGACGAAGTCGTTTTTAAACAAGGGGAACCTCCTGTGGATCTTTTTTATGTGATCCATGAAGGAGCCGTTGAACTTTTCCGGGAAACAGAAGACGGGAAAGTACTGATCGACACTTGTGATGAAGGGGACGTTTTCGGACTGCGACCACTCATCGCCTCTCAGGCTTACGCACTGACTGCCGTTGTAAAAGAAGAGGCTCTGATTTATGCCATTCCTACAGAAACTTTTTTGCCTTTGCTGAGTACCAACACCAAGGTAAACCATTTTCTCACCTCAAGTTTCGCCGCCGGAGAAAGAAATCCTTATGCCAAAAACAACAAAGGAAAACTCTTCTCGGAAAATGAGCAGATCTGGCAATCCGGAACCGACCTTCTGGAAATCCAGTCCATTGAAAGAAGTAAAAAACCGGTAACCTGCAAAATGAGCCGTACAGTGCAGGAGGCAGCCCAAAACATGCGAGACAAAAGAGTTGGCTCCATCATTATTGTAGATGAAAAAGACCTGCCCGTTGGAATTATTACAGATCGCGACCTGAGAAATAACATTGTCACAGGAGACCTGCCACTCGACACACCTGTTTCCAAAATCATGTCGAGCCCGGTAATTTGTATCCCTCCCTCCATCGCTGTGGCCGATGTACAAATTGAAATGATCAGAAAAGGTGTACACCATCTATGCGTGACGGAAGACGGATCGGTAAAAACACCGGTCATTGGCGTAATATCAGAACACGACCTGCTAGTGGTACAGGCCAACAACCCCGCTGTACTCATCCGGGAGATTACCAGGGCAAAAAACGGTTTGGACCTCCGCTTCATAAGAGATAAAGCTGAATCCTTATTGAAAAAATATCTTTTCCAGGAAGTATCCATTGCCTTCATATCCAACATTATGTCTGAGATCAATGATGCTATCATCGTCCGTTCGATTGATCTGGCCCTCAAACAACTGGACGATGAAGGAATTTCAAGACCCGGGGCCGACTTCTGCTGGCTGGCGCTTGGCAGTGAAGGCAGGGAAGAGCAATTATTAAGAACTGATCAGGATAATGCACTCATATTTGAAGATGTTCCCAAAGAAAATTATGAAGCGACTAAGAATTACTACCTCAAACTTTCAAAAATTATCACAGATATATTGAATGATTGTGGGTTTGAATATTGTCCTGCTGATATGATGGCCAGCAACCCTCGCTGGTGCCTTTCATTGTCGGAATGGGAAAGACAATTCGATGACTGGATACATCGTCCGGGTAAAGAAGAAGTTATGTTTACTACAATCTTCTTTGATTATCGCCCCGTTTACGGCAATAAGGATTTATCAAAACAATTGACAGATAGTATTTACAAATCCATCAGCGACCAGGATATTTTCCTCGGTTTCCTTGCGAAAAATGCTTTACAAAACCCTGCGCCCCTATCCTTCTTCCGAAATTTCATGGTGGAAAGAAGCGGGGAACACAAAGATGAATTTGATATCAAAGCCAGGGCCATGATGCCTTTAACGGATGCGGCCCGGTTGCTCATTTTATCGGCCAGACAATATGGAAAAAATAACACCTTCCAGCGATTCGACCACATGGCTGAACTCGAACCTAAAAATGCTGAATTGTACGAACAGGCCGCCGATGCTTATGAAATCCTCATGAGGTTCAGGGCTATCCAGGGTTTGAAAAATCAAGATTCCGGAAGATTCTTCAGGCCTGATGAGTTGAATAAGATGCAACGAATGATGCTCAGAAATTGCTTTAAACCGATCAAAGACCTGCAGGACCTGATTGAAGTCCGGTTTAGAACGAATTTTATTTAATAATACTGCGGTAATTTTTAAAAATACAACACTGTAGATTTGCTAACTCATTGATTTTCAAGTATTTGTATTTTCGAAAATTACCGAACAACTGATTGATTATCAATGAATTAGAAAAAATTACCGAACTATTGGATTACCAAAGTTCAATAAAATTCCGGCAGCCGCCTTGCAAGGCAGGTCTTAACAGACTCTAAAACATTGACAAACCATTACCAATGAACAGATTGCTCCATATATTTTCGAAAAAGTCCGACAAACCTGTTCCGGAATTCTGGAAGGAATACCTTTCTTATTTCGCTGAAAAACCAGACGGTAAAACTCCCTTGGAAAAAATCAGGTTTGTTTCCTTTGATACCGAAACCACCGGTTTAAATCCTCAAAAGGACAAGATTCTTTCATTTGGAGCAGTGAGCCTCGCCGAAAATAAAATGGATCTCAGTAATTCCATTGAGTCCTACGTCGTTCAAGATTCCACCAAAAAAGAAGCTGTTCTGATACACGGGATTTTAAAAAACGGAAAAGAGTCCAAAAAAAGTGAGGAAGAAGCCGTCATCGAATTTGTTCGTTATGCAAAAAATGCCGTTTTGGTTGGACATAACGTATCTTTTGATATCGCGATCGTAAACGCAGCTTTAAAGAGACTCCATGCAGGTCCCCTGAAGAACAAATACCTGGATACTGCTAAAACTGCTATTAGGGTGGACCAGCATTCTCCATCAACCATAATCAAATCTTCTGATTATAACCTGGATACCCTTTGCAAAAGATATAACATCAGTATGAGTAACCGGCATACTGCCGCTGGAGATGCATTCATCACGGCAGTGCTCCTGATGAAAATGCTCCCTAAACTAAAAAAAAGAGGGGTACACAACCTTAAAGACCTGATCAAAAGAAACCCTTTTTAAGTATTGAATACCACTTTTTTGACGCATATCCCTTGACTCTTAGAGCCCGCAACTCTAAAGCACCACTCCCCCTAAAATCCTGTTAAAAAATATTCAATTTGCCAGTTCAATATTAACAGACTATCAACTAAAAGTTAATTCATCGTATATTTACCCGCTGAAAAATCGAAGACCATTCTAAAATGGTCTTTTTTTAATCAGAACAATCTTACTTAATGATACTGTCAGGTAAAAGTAGTCAAGGCAAAAGGTCCAGCCGAAGCAATTGGTTTATAGTGGTATTGTTCTTAATTCTATCCGGCTTCTTAATGACCGGAGGTAATTGGACAAGCGAAAAAACGATTCTCCCCGAAGGTGTTTTTTGCAGTGCCGAAAATGTAGATGGTGATTATTTCATAAATGACGGCATTCGTTTCGGCGGAGCCACGGGGCAGCATACACGTCACCCTCATTCCGGAAATTATTCCTGTCAGCTTAAACCAGACCATAGGTTTGGATTGATCTACGAAACTACCGATTTCATCAAGGGGGCCAAATACGTCGCATCAGTCTGGCGGTACACCGAAAGTTCTAAAGGTTTTTTAGTCGTTGAGGGTAATGAGGAATCCGATTTTAAAATAACCGAACGGGTAGCAATTGAGGAAAAGGATGGGTTTGAAAAAGTACAGATCATCTTTAATATTCCTGACAACGAAAACATGGACACCTTAAAAGTCTATGCCGGAGTAGATGAAGTTTCCGGAACCGTTTATTTTGATGATTTGAATATCAGGCTGTTGCAAACAGGTAATATGGCCACTGCTTTTAATCCTGACAAATTGGATCTGACCATTTCCAGGGATGATTTTCAAAAGATGACCGCCCAAAAATGGAAAGCTGTTAAGGAAGGAGTGCTCTTCAGTTCGGATGAGGATCGGGCTGATGGTAAAATGGTCTCCCGAAATGAAGGAAAAGAGATTCCCGTGAAACTGAGATTAAAAGGTGACTGGATGGATCACCTGCAAGGTGACAAATGGTCTTTTAGAATAAAAACCAGCGGTGAAAGCTCCTGGAATCGTATGCGTACCTTTTCCATTCAAAGTCCGCATACACGGGGGCATCTGAAGGAATGGATGTTCCATCAATTGTTGCACAAAGAAGATATCCTGTCTCCGAAATACGACTTCATCGAAGTTTCATTAAACGAAAAAGAGCTGGGTGTTTATGCTTTTGAAGAACATTTCGATAAACATCTTCCCGAAAGCCAGTCACGACGCGAAGGGCCCATTCTGAAACTCACGGAAGATCTTTTCTGGCTCGGTATGAAACGACAATTTGCCTTGAATTCATCAGGAGCCGGACTGTACAAAAACGCTGAAAACTCCTTTGAAGGTTCGGACATTCGTCCTTTCAAAGAAAATAAAACGCAATTATCCGAAACACTGAGCAAACAATTCAATCAGGCACAGCAACTGCTTTACCAATTCAAATACAACCAGCAACCGGCTCACGAGATTTTTGATGTAGAACGAATCGCCAGTTTTTTTGCCATCATGGATGTACTCGGTGCCTATCACGGGAATTTCTGGCACAATCTCCGGTTTTATTACAACCCTATCTCCTCCAGGCTGGAGCCCATAGGGTTCGATGGTTTTGGAACGGAAGACACATATCTCAAAGATCAGATTGTGCTTGGATATAAAGTAGACACCGAAGATGCCGGTGAAGACCTGACCAAATTACTTTTTAAGGATCCTGTCTTCTTCAGCAGCTACATGAAACACCTGAACAGAATTAGTGGCAATAGTTATATCCAGGAGTTTTTTGCTGATCTGGAGGCTAATATACAGGTTCGGGAAAACCTGCTTCGAAAAGAATATGAAGGCTATGACTTTCAAGCAAAACCATTCATTGAAAGAGCCAGAAGTATTCATTTGCTCATTGCTGCCCAGGGAGAAAATAGTGTTATTGCAAGAATCCAGGACCGGGGCAATGGAGAGCTTTTGCTAAAAATCAGTAATACTCACCCCTTCCCTATTGAAATAGTTGGCTACGGCAGAAAACCATCCCAGGTACAACAGGATATTCCAGACCCGCTTTTTGTTTTTTCCAACCCTCAACATCAGCCGCCAAAATATACGGACCTGGCAGTTCCAGACAAGACAAAATATCTTTTTTACCGGGTCGCAGGTATAGATTCGGCCTATACCGCAGTTATTGTTGACTGGCCAATTCCAACCGGTGTGACACAGCGGCAAATGATGTTTGGAGACTCCCTGAAGAGCAATGACGTATTTGAAGTATCGGATAATAATATTTTATTCAAAAAAGGCATTCACGTCAGTCAGGATGACATTACCATTCCTGCAGGTTATCAGGTGTTTTTTGAACCAGGGGCGAGCCTTGATTTACAACGGGAAGCCGCTTTCATTTCTTTGTCGCCTGTTTTCATGCTTGGAACAGAGGATTCGCCCGTGCAGGTTTTTTCCTCCGATGAAACGGCCAATGGGTTCACCGTTATCCAGGCCGGAGAGCCTTCGAGAGTCGAGTATTCAAGGTTTGACAAATTGAATACATTGAATAAAGGAGGATGGATGCTTACCGGGGCGGTAACCTTTTTTGAATCTGACGTTAATATTAACCATTCCGTTTTCACTAACAACCTTTGTGAGGATGGTTTGAATATTGTACATTCAAAATTCACCCTCGATAATTCCCTCGTTGCCAACACTTTCAGCGATGGTTTTGATGCAGATTTTTGTGAAGGTACCGTCAATAATATAACCTTCCGGGATACAGGAAATGATGGAATGGACCTTTCTGGAAGTGTGATTACCATTTCCAATCTAAAGGTCTTTAATGCCGGCGACAAGGGATTAAGCGTGGGAGAAAAAGCAAAAGTACACCTTCTAAATGGTACTATTATTGGTGCAAATACCGGAGTGGCTTCCAAAGATCTTTCCATGTTGAAAATCGAAGAGATCGACCTTCAGGATTGCATCAAGGGCTTTACTGCCTATCAGAAAAAGCCTGAATACGGGAAAGGGAATATCATTGTCAAAAAATACTCTGCCACTGATGTCAAACACCTCTTTTTGCTGGACAAAGGATCTGTGCTTGACCTGATGGGAGAAAAACATACCGGAGAGATCTAATAAGTGCAAAGTGAGGAGTGATGATGAGTGATGAATGACAAATTGAAAACAATATGGCTCGTTTCGAAAGGAAATATAAGATTAACGGAATTGAAAGAGAGACAGTAGTGGCCAATCTCCGGGTACATCCGGCGGGATTTCGGGTATTACATCCTGACCGCCAGGTGAATAATATTTATTTCGACACTATTGACCTGACCACCTTTCATCAAAATGTAGCCGGGGTTAATCAGCGAAAAAAATTCAGAATGCGCTGGTACGGAGAGGATGTGGAAACCATGAAAAAGAGCCAATTTGAGATCAAAATTAAACACAATGAACTCGGCACCAAAAAGGTTACCAAATGCGGGAAACTGAAGTTCAGCAACTTGTCTGAGATCACCGAACTGGCCAATGAGTACGCTGAAACTTTCGCGCCCCTTTATCCAACCCTGATGAATGCCTATACCCGATCTTACTATACCTCTGCTGACGGAAAATTCAGGGTTACTGTGGATCGAAATCTTTATTATTATTCTCTATTGGGCCAAACGAAGTTCTATGGTTTTCAGGTTGAAGAGCCCGGGGTAATCCTCGAGGTAAAATATGAAGAAGCAGATGATAATTTAGCCGGTTTCGTCCTGCAAAATCTGCCTTACAGACATACAAAAAGTTCTAAATATGTAAATGGGGTTTCGCTAACCTCTTTGTTTTGAAAAAATTAATTTGCCTGGCTATTGATAGTAGCCAATAAAAGTAAAACGAATCCAATGTCCAAATTTGAAGAATATCTCAATCAGTTTTCCAATACCATCAGCTTTCAGGATTTCATGATCGGTTTTTTGCTGACGGCTATTTTGGCTATTTTAATCAGAAACTTTTATGTAAGGTTTGGGATGGCCATTTCCAACCGGAAGAGATTTGCCAACAACTTCCTGGCACTGGCGTTGATCGTCATGCTGATTATTACGATTGTGAAGTCCTCACTTGCACTCTCGCTTGGATTGGTAGGAGCATTATCCATCGTAAGATTCAGGGCGGCTATCAAAGATCCTGAGGAACTGGTTTATCTGTTCCTCGTCATCGGTTTGGGTTTGGCTACCGGCGCAGGACAATTCATCATCGCAGCAGCAGCCATTCCAATGATCCTTTTATTACTTTGGTTTTATTATCGTTTCGCAGGTCATAAATCTTCCACCAAAGGCAATAACACCCTGATTCATTTACGCATCAAGGAAAAAAGCATCCAGAAGATCAGTGAAATTTTCCTCAAGCACCTTTCCCATGTAGAACTAAAACGCATGGACCTGCTCCAGGATGGCATAGATATTACTTACATCTGCCAGGCAGAATCCGTTGAACAGCTGGATGCACTAAAGGAAGAATTATCAGGTATTGACAAAGACATTACCTTTTCGATAGTTGACAATCCGGGATTGATTGCTTAATTCCTTTTTTCCGGAAGGAGAAAAAAAAGTTGCCTTTTTGATGTCACGTTTTGACATTTCGTGGCTTTTATATATTGGAGGGGGGTTAGGGGGGCAGTGACGGCCTCACTCTGAGTGAGGCCGTCACTGAATCCGGATTTCAACAAACTTTATTCTTTGGGTTTATACACTCCGTCAAAAATATCGGCCCAGGATTTCCCACCATCGGTTGTACGCTGCCAGTGCTGACGGACTGATCCATCGTCATTAGGTATCCAGGTGATCCTGTCGGTATAGTGAACCTTGTTTTTTTCGCTGTATTTTTCCTCGCTTTGAAGAACCATTTTGCCATCGACAAAATTGCCAGAAAGCTCCAGGTTGCCTCCCTGGTTATCTATCCATATTTGCTTCCATAGCTTTTTTGCCTGGTCATAAAAGTTGTAACTGGTACCAGTATAACCTCCTTTGGCACTCACCCAATTTTCCTGAATAACACAACTGTCCTCCAATATCACAATAGAGTTAGTACCTGCCAGCCCCTGTGAAGTAAAGGTTTCCCACTCCCCTACCCAGAAATCGAACTGGCGATGTTCAGGCGTACAGCAAGGGCAATTAACAGAAGTCTGAGCACTAACGAAATTAGATAACAACATCATCAAAAGTGATATCAAAATACTTTTCAAATACATAAGTTTTGCTGTTTAATGAATTTACAATTGGGAATACCCCGGTATTGATGATGTGGTCGGAATGATTTAATAAAATACAAGGACTGAATCATGCCTGAAAACCGGAATCTTCGGGCATGATTTCAGACTACAGATCTATGCTTTATACTTTCTCCAGGCTCCCAAGACTATACCTCCTATTACAAACCCAACAGTGGTATTACCAGCTGTGATCCATGCCAGACCATAAGGTCTTTGAGCGAACATATTTGAGGTCATGGTACTGAGCAAAACAAAGGCTACCCCAATAATTAGCGCATATTTCGCACCGTCCATGGCGGATTGGACATTTAGTCGCGTGAACAGCCAGGCCAGTGCATACATTGATACTACAGCGGAAATTACATTGGTAACCCAAATGCCTGCTCCCGGAGGGTTTGCTTCTATCTTTGCCTGATCCAGGCCTACCATGCCCATCCATTGTTCTCCGAAAATGGGACCGTACCACAAAAATCCAAGTACGAATAACAATACTACGGAAACAAGCACTGCAAGGTGGTTGATTTTAAGTTCTTTCATGATTCTAGAATTTAGTTAATTAATAAGGTGTACCATCTCTCTGTAAGAGATTATTTCCTAATGATGAGTTGCAAAAAGGGGAAAACCGAAAGTTCAAGGGAAGTTACTTTCCAAAGATAAAAAAATATTTTTAATACTTCTCAGCACTTTTGGTCGATTAATGGTGGAAAAAACTTTCAATTTTGTAGTTATTTTGGTAAATTCATGTCTATCCAAAGAATTAACAGTCCTCGAACACAACTACCTGAAAATCAAATACTATGGCTATTGAAGCGATACAACCGGATGTGGTCCTGCTGGGCTTGCGCGTCCAGGAACCCATCACGACTATCACAGACCTTTTTGTTTCTGCTGCTAATTTTTACGGCTACTACAGGATTCAAAAAGCCGGATTTACAGATAACTCACGTCGTTTTTTAAAAATCTATTTTCTACTAATGGGATTTGCTACAGCCCTGGGAGGTCTGCTTGCCCATGGATTCCTCTACTTCTTTGGAGATCCCTGGAAGATTCCGGGCTGGTTCCTGAGCATGATCGGTATTATGTTCATTGAAAGATCATCCATTGAGCACTCCAAAAACCTTGTGAGTCAAAAAACAGGAAGCTTTTTCCTCAAAGCAAACCTGGTAGAGCTGGCCATCATGATGAGCCTGGCTGCCTATACCCTGGACTTCAGAGTGGTGGAATTTCACAGTGCATACGGGGTTCTTGGAGTAGTTTTAGCCTTTCATTTGTATGTTTTTCGCAGGACCAGAGACATTGGCAGTAAGTGGTTTTTGCGGGGAATTGTATTGCTGATTATCGCGACCTTTATTTTCAATTATCCAATCATAATAGACCAATGGTTCACTCATGCTGATTTTGCACACATACTGATGATGATCGCCACCTTCTTTTTTATTCAGGGAGGACTTCAATTGGGCAAATTGCCTTCAGATGTGCATAAAACTGCAGAAGCTTTTGTTACGACAAAAAACTGATTACCGTGTAGTTCATTTTATGACCCAAATCTTAGAGCTTGTTTAATTTTTTTCTACTGAAAATCAGCCATTTACTTTTTCCGGTAATTCATTCAGTCACCGGAAAATCGGATGATTGGATGATTGATTACAATTATCCGTTGTATCCATTATCTCTCGTGAATTGAAATAAAATTTCATGATTTATTAAAAGGATTAATTAAATTTTAAAACAACTTCATCATTTAAATTTCCAAATCCAAAATGAAAAAAACTTTACTACTTCTCTTTTTTGCAGTGACAATTTCAATCAATGCCCAGACATCAGTTGACTTCACACAGGCTGACAAAGTAGCCTCAGAAGTCCCCAGAGATGGCACCCAAAATGTTAAAGAATTAACCAAACATCTTTCAAAAGGACTGGATACAGACATTGAAAAGGCCAGAGCGTTTTACGTCTGGATCACCCAAAATATCCGATACGATGCAAGGTTTTATTTTAATGATAAAAGGACTCCCCAACAAATTAAAGACAGGCAAAAAGTGTCCAACGTTTTGAGAACCAAGATTGCCGTATGTGAAGGCTATAGCAATCTATTCCATGAGCTATGTCTGGAAGCAGGTATACCCTCTATTTTTGTTTCCGGATTAACCAAAACAAAAAAAGGAAGAATTCCACGAACCACTCACGCCTGGAACATAATAAAGGTAGATGGAAAATGGTTCTTGATCGACAGCACATGGGGTGCAGGATATGTTGATGAAGACAAAAAAAGGTTTTACAGACTTTTCAAAGAGCAGTACTTTCTGACACCTCCTGAACAGTATGTTCTGGATCATTTACCTCACGACCCCCTGTTTCAGTTACAATCCCATCCTGTGCCCCAAAAAGTTTTTTCAGCATCCGAAAAAGCCATTCAGGAACATTTGAAGACAGGCAAGCATACAGATTTTGAGCATTTTCAGGACACCCTCGATTATTATTATTCCCTGGATGAAAGAGCAAGGTTGAAGAATAGTTTTGAACGAATACTCAGGTACGAGCCTAAAAGCACCTATGGCAGCTTCAAGGCCTTTGACTACCATTTCAGCGAATCTCGTGATGCTTTTGAACAGTACAAGAAAGCAACGGCTCCGGTTTTCGATAAAAAATCAATTCCTAAAAAGGAAGAAGTGTCTGAATGGGAGGCTTTAGTTTTAAAGGCAAAATCAAACCTCCTGAAAGCCGAAACCTTCGCCAAAAAAATTAGACCTGGCGACCGGTTTTATAAATACGCTATAGTAGGAAAGAAAAATATCAATATCATGAACAAAAACCTGGGAATTGCCGATAAACAACTGGCCCAATTTCAAAGGTTTATAAATAATTGACATTGATTGCAGGTTGCTGCACCGTATCTTACAACCTCCTGTTCCCAACCAAAATTATTTAAAACACTAATATTTGGAACCCATTTAAATACGGTCTCTATTCCAATTGAAAAAAAATTCAAGCAATTTGACAAGAAAAAAATATCAATTTTATTAACTTGAAGCGGTCAGATAACTCCTGACTTTGAGAGTTTCTTATTTTTTTACACTTAAACCGACTCAGTATGAAAAAAACTTACACTTTTCTTATCCCTATTTTTTTACTTCTAACATTTTTCTCATTCTCCTTACAAGCACAAATTACCTGTGATAGTGTAGGAGTAATCATTGAGGACAGTTTTGAAGATTACAATGAAGGTGCCCTTGGCCCTCAATCCGACCATTGGACAACCTGGTCAGGAACGGAAGGTAATGAGGAAGATGGCATTGTTAACCAGGAATTTGCCTTTAATGGCTTACAATCCATGAAAATACAAGGCGAAGCTGATGGCGGACCACAAGATGTTCTACTACAGTTAGGCGACCGAACTACCGGCACCTACATTCTGGAATGGAGAATGTACATCCTTGAAACGCTGGCAGCTTACTTCAACATTCAGCACTTTGAAGGAATTCCAGGAGAGGAATTTGCCATTGAGGTTGACTTAACAACAGATGGGACAGGTTACTTATCTGCCGGTGCTGTGGATGTGAAAGAATTTTCCTTCCCGAATGATGAATGGTTCCGGGTTAGATTCATCATCGACCTGGATGCTGATCTTACGTATTTTTATGTGGATGGTGACATGATTCACTCCTGGCCAATCAGTTGGGTAGCGGATGAAGAATCTGGTACCAAACAATTGGGTGCAATTGATTTTTATCCAATTGATGATAACTACTGGTTCTATGTAGACGACATATATTTTGCTGAAATTCCTTCTCCGTCTGGAAATAACTACTGCCATTTAGCAACACCAATTGATGTTGGTACACATTCAATTGGTGAATTAGAATGTTTTGGAGCTGGATTTACTATCCGTAGTGGCGGACAGGGTCAGGCTGGAGCATGGTATTCCTATACTCCAGCAGAAGACGGTGTTTTAACGGTTTCTTCTTGTGGAGCTGGTGGAGATTCCAGAGTGTGGGTATTTTCTGGTGGCTGTGAAAACCTGAACATTGAAGGAGTTAACGATGACATGTGTGAAATCACAACTCCTGGTGAATCAGAATGGGCCTCCTATACCGAAGTCCTGGTAACTGGAGGAGAAACCTACCTCATTTGCTGGGATGATATCTGGGAAGATGGCAACTTTGATTTTTCCCTCGAATTCAGCACGGATACTCCTGCTGATGGAGATTTTTGTGAATACGCTATTGCAATTGAACCAGGAACGCATACTATTGAGGTCATCAATGGGCACGGTAATGTATCCGGCCCCAACATCAACCACACCGGTGCCAGTACTACCAATTACGCTCAATCAGAATGGTATGCTTACACCCCAACAAATGACGGTTTGATGACGGTTCAAAACTGTGGTCTGACTACGGAAGATACCCGTTTATGGATTTACGAAGGTGACTGCGGTATTGAAACCATTCAGCTCATCGCCAGTAATGACGATGCCTGTGACCTGCAATCTCAGCTCCTCGAGATTCCTGTTACGGCCGGAACCACTTATTACATAGAATGGGATTCAGAAACTTTGAATGCTCCTGGTTTCGATTGGGAATTGATCTTTGATGTGATTGAAGATATTTCTGAAACCGAATTTGAGGCTACTTTTGAACTCAGCCCTAATCCGGCATCAGAGGTCGTATTTATCAAATTTGATCTTCCGGAAACTTCCAACCTTTCTATCGACCTGTTCTCAAATACCGGAAAACTTTTGAGGAACAAACAAGTAGAAAACATGAGTAGTGGCAGTGTCAAGTTCGACACATCAGATCTGCCTTCCGGATTGTATTTTGTCCAGATAAGAGATGATCATAATGCTGTTACCAGAAAATTTGTTGTAGAATAAATTACAGAGATTTTCATCGACAAACATGAGTCACCCCGAATTTTGACAATTGTCAAAGTTCGGGGTTATTTCGTGGAACTTGAAATAAACAATCCTCCTGGCACAGCCCTGGAACAGAAGCAGGTGAAACATTTTATGGCAAATGGTAGTCATTTTCGTTCAACTCGATCCACAAAAGCGAACTTCTTGCTTTTTTTCTCAGAATCAAATGCTATTCTTCCTCGTTTGATGACCTAAAGGCACACCAAAATCCCAAATCTTGGCTTCAGCCAAAATTTGGGATGATACATATTTTATATCTAAAATTTAGCAACCTTCCTCCCCTGCCCCATAATCCAGTTCCCCTTCGATGGGAAGTCCGAATTTGACCCAGTCCATGAAGCCTTTTTTCAAATTGTAAACCTGGTACCCCATATCAGACAGTACTTTTGTCGCTTTGGCACTTCTTACCCCGGTACGGCAATAAATAAACACGGGTTGCTCTTTGTCCAGTTTTGAAAACTCTTCTTTAAAATTTTTACTGTAAAAGTCAATGGAAATGGCGTCGGGAATACTGGCCTGAGCAAACTCTTTCGGTGTCCTGATATCGACTAAAACCCCAAGTTCTGCGTATATCCCCTTATAAAACTCTCTGACCGGCAATTTTGAAGGATCTCCCTCTATTGTTACTCCTTTTTTTACAAAATCTTCCTTATTCCAGGTATTGATCTCCCTGGTAAATTGTTCAATTTCCGCTTTTGCTTTTTGCTCTCTTTCGATAATGGTTTCTGCATCCTGACAAGCGGGAAAACTCACCAGAGCAGCAAGCATTAAAAGGTAAAATTGAATTAACTTTTTCATGAATTAATAATTTTGATCTCGAAAGGAATTAGCCTGTTAAATAAGTTTTCAATCTCTTTTTGCCACGCAAATTTAAACTGGAAAATTTTTCACCATCGTGATTCAGGTTACAAAATTGAGTTTTTTGATTAATGAACTTTGCACCTGAGAAAAAATTGTGACCAAAAGCACTATTACCACTGGAGTCACAACCTCATCTTCAAAATTAGTGTAATGGAATCTAAAAAAATTTCAATCAGGCGAATATTTAACAGTCAATGGTCCTTCCTGTATGCAGGTGTGCTTTTTGGAATTGCCCAGATCATTTATATGGTAGCTATTTGGCTATACAAAGTGGGAGAAGGACAAGAAGCCGGATTGAACCATATCAGCGTCACGACAGATTTAGGAAGAATGTTCAGAAGTCTCGAAGTTTTTCTGAATAATCTGTTTGGATTTTATTCAGAATTATACGGGGAATACGGCATTGATGGTTCCGGGAATATTATTCCCGAAGGAGGTGTATTCACCCCGGGGATAGGTTGGCCGATTATTGGCATGATCATAGGCGGATTTATTGTTTCTTTGTTTGAAAGAGAATCCAGGGCCTGGGCATTTTATTCCAAAAAGCTTCTGATAGTTGCCTTTTTCGGTGGTGCTCTTTTCAGTTATGGTACCCGACTGGCAGGAGGATGTACGCTTACCCACCTTATGGGAGGAGTTCCCTTCATGGGTATTCGGTCTTTCGGTACTATCATAACGATGGCCATGGGTGGTATGCTTGGCTTTCTGCTGATGGAAAAATTAAATCTGGCCAAATATTTTAAACATCAGGAAACCCTCGCTTATGTTTCTAAAGCGGATAAAGGAGAACAGGCTACCTTCAAAAAAGGCTACAATTGGAAGAAAAACCCTGTTTACTGGATAGCTTTAACTTTTACCGCACTAATGCTGATTGCGTCACTCTATGGCGCTTTAAGTGGCAGTGAATCCATGATGCACCTGACCAACGGAGAACTACTGGCATTTGGCAAGTCGGTAGCTGACCGGAATTCCCTGTTTGTCCTCCTAACACTGGTAGCAGGTATTGTTGCAGGCTTTGCACTTTCCAAAAGTGGCTACGGAACGGAGTGTGCTTTGGTTTCAATAGAAACCGGAAATTCCATGACCAAAAATGATGAGAAATATGCCAAAATGGGTGTTCCCAAAATAACACGTACACTCATGCGTAGTTACGCCCCCATGATAGGAATTGTTTCTACGTGGGTGGTCATGTTGATCTTTATGTTAATAGTATGGTCACTGTTTAATGTTTCTCCTGCCCTGGACAATAACATAAAGGCAGGACTTACGGCAGGTAATTTCATCGGAGGACTATTCCTTGGATTTGGAGCAGTAACCCTCATAGGCTGTGAAATCCGCTCTTACATGCGGATTGGAATGGGCTACCTGAACACTTTGGTTGGATTCATAGGTTTTGCAGTAGGATATTTGCCCTATACCTTGTTTAAAGATGCCCATCTCAATTTTCTGAACAACACCGTTTTGTTCGGAAGCGGAGGAATGATTTCCGAGGAGCGGGAAGTATATTCTTTGATAACGGACAATCCGGTTGGGCAAAAACTCATCATGTTCGCATGGCTGATACTCCTGGCCATTTTCCTGTTATACCTGATCCGAAAAGGTGCGAAAAATATTGGACTGACTTCCAAGGAAATGGTTCATCTGAATACGGAAGCTTTACAGCTAAATATTGAAAAATTATCAAAAGAAGGAAAAATCAGTGGTGTTGATGCTCCGGTACCTGTTCCTGAAAGTGCATTGAATTAAGACAAGACTCATCCTGAATTTTGACCAGGGCCAAAATTCGGGATGAGTCTTGTAGTTTGCGAAATACGAGATCTGGATTTCGGATTATTTTTTTTTTATTCAGCTTGAACATCCGTTACAAACTAAAAATAAAGAACCTACTTCCAGCATTGAACACGTAACTCGTAATTGGTTTCCAACTATCAGCAATTCATATTATCTAAGCACAATCAACTTCTTAGTTTGCCGGAAGGCTTTACCGGCTAACTCGACATAATAAATACCTGAGGACAAATTATATTGAGTCACATCAAAGGAGAATACGTGTCTGATGTCTTGCTCAAACTGTCCTTTTTCCTGACGGAAAATAGTTTTGCCCGTAACATCTTTCAGGAACAGAAAAACGTGATCTGATTCATTCAATACAAAACTGACTTCGACGGATTCCGTTACCGGATTCGGATATACTTCCATTTTCTGAATAATGCTAACCTCATCAGGATTTTCCACCGAATTCACCACATCAGACCTGAATTCATAATGCACAGGAATAAAATACTCGGCAAGGGTTTCTGACTGATCATCATTGGTTACCTGAAAACGAATTTGATCCACAATGACGTCTTCATTATTTATCGTAAAGAAATCATCTGCCAATCCTGTACCTGTTGCATAAGACGGAGAACCACTCGCGGCATATCCCGGAGAAAGGCTTCCCTGACTAAATGGTCTGACAAAAATCCGGGTATTTTGCCCTTCATCATTGTAATATCCATACTTGATATTCAGGTATTCACCAGGTTTCATCCTTGCTGGTGAGGGAGGACATAATACGATATCCTCAACCAGAAAATCTCCGAATGTGTATTCCACAGGTGAGAGGAATTCCAGGAGTACCTCGCTCTGATCAGGATTAACCACCTGGAATCGGATATGGTCAACCCGGTGATTTCCTGAAGAAATAGTAAAGTCACAGTCACTACTCCCGGAACCTGTATAAACTGTTGATCCACAAGCTGCATAATTGGGAGTCAATCCTCCATTACTCCAGGGGCGAGGAAATATCCTGACTCCTGAAGCTTCCGTTGTTTCGTAATCATAACTGATGGTTCTATCAGTGCCATTAAAAGGGAAATTACCCCCGGAAGCGACTATATTGTCGATTTTGACCGTACTGTAATACAAGTTAACCGGCACATAAAAAGTCATCAGGGTCTCCGATTGATCCGGATTTACCACGGAAACTCTAAGGGCATCCACATGGACATTTTTCCCGCTGGAAATGTGGAAAAAAACTGTCTGCGAACCCGAACCTGTGAAGATAGGAGAACCACTCGCTCCATAACCTGGAGTAAGCCCTCCGTCTGTCATTGGACGGATGAAGATCCTTACACCGGCCGGAACATCAATTTTATAATCAAAGGTGATATTAAAGTTTTCGTCCAGAAGCAAAGAGGCGATATCTTTATTATGGGAGAAAGAAAAATTATTGATTCCTATTTCCCCATAATGAAACTCGACGGGCACCCAAAACTCTTTTAACAAAGTAGACTGATCTGCATTGAGGATCTGAAAACGGATTTCATCAACTACGCCGGCTCCACTGGAAATTTGGTAAAAAACATCAGCTGAACCTGATCCGGAAAATAGTGGTGATCCGCTCGCTCCGTATCCGGGCGTCAAATTGCCATTAGTGAAGGGACGTGCGAAGATCCGCACTCCACCAGGTTCGTCTACACTGTAATCAAAACTGATGTTCACTGGTTGATCATTGGAAAAAGCTGCAACTCGGGTTCCTGTTTCAAACGTTACGTTACAAACATCTGCCTGAGCAAAAATGAAGGTAGTGAAAAAAGACAATGCGATTGTAAGCAAAAAATTTTTCATAAGGATGGATTTTATGGTTAACAAAAAAGGAATTGCGGTAAAGACAATTCATTAAATCAATCCTTAATCTTGCTTTATGGAAAATGGTTACTGGAGAATGTGAAAAATTTGACTATAGCCTTGTTGCGGACCAATCCACAATGATTTTCCTAATCGAATCGAGCCCATCTGTAAGTGCCGCCGGCCCTGGTTGTAGAATATCTTCGGAGGGTAATTCAAAAACCTGATCATTTTTTATTGCCGGAATTTGATCCCAGCCCGGACGGCTGAGCATCCTTTTAGGTTTGAACTTTTTACCGCACCAGGAAACGAGAATGATATCTGGTTGCTTGTCAATTACCACTGCCGGTTCTGCGAGAATACGATTTTTGGCAAGGGATTCTTTCGCGTTTTCAGGAAAACAGTAGTCTCCACCAGCCAATTCGATCAATTCGGCCACCCATTGAATACCCGTCATTACCGGATCGTACCATTCTTCAAAATAGACTTTTGGTCTTACAGGCATTTGACGTACCTCTTCCAGTAATTTCTTTCTTTTTGCTTCAAAAGTATTAACCCACTCCACCGCCTTTTGTTGCTTTCCCACCATAGCTCCCAACTGAACGATCATTTTTAAAATCTCCTCAATGGAACGCTGGTTGAAAATGTGGACGTTTATCCCTTTACGAATGAGCGTTGCAGCAATATCTGCCTGCAGATCGGAAAATCCAAGTACGAGATCCGGCTCAAGTGCCACGATCTCTTCAATGTTGGCAGATGTGAATTGGGAAACTTTGGGTTTTTCTTTCCTGGCCATTGGAGGACGCATGGTAAATCCGGAAATACCGACGATACGATCCTGCTCACCGAGGATGTACAACATCTCGGTGGTCTCTTCTGTCATGCAGACGATGCGGTTAGGGAAGAAGTCTTGCATTAATTTTTATTCCTACCTGAACTTCTTTTTCCCTTTCTTCTTACCCTTCCCGGAAAATTTCTTTTTGCCACCGGGCCTTCCTTTTTGGAAATCTCTGGAGCGGCCTCTGCCTCTTCCACCCCTACTTCCTCCCGGACTTCCTTTGGATACTTCCGGTTTAAGGGTAATGCCTTCAAAAACATTGCCATCCATTGCCTGGATGAGGTCGTCCGCAGCCCCGTCTTCGATTTCAAAGAAGGAGAAGTTTTTCATGATCTCGATCTTTCCGATCTCCGCAGAACTAGAATCCAGCGATTCGTTGATCACTCCGATAAGGCGATGCGGGTTGAGGCCATTTTTGAAGCCAACATTGACAAAGAGCCTTGTAAAAGAATTTTTCCTTCTCTCCCTTGGGCTTTTGCGATCCCGCTTCATAATATTCAAGTCCCGCGCGTTCTTATAGTAGGCCAGGAAGCGATTGAATTCGGCAGAAACGAAGTGCTGAATTAATTCTTCCCTGTTAAGGGATTCCAGTTTTTGATAAATATCCGGCAGGAAAGGCTCAATCTGACTTTCCTCCACCTCCACATTTTTGATCTTGTCGATGAGAGCAAACAATTGTTTCTGACAAACCTCTTTGCCTCCTGGTGCCAGGTTTTCTCTGAATTTTATACCGGATTTCCGTTCAATATCCCTCAGCTTATTCCGCTCTCTTGTATGGATTATGGCAATAGAAATTCCGCTTTTCCCTGCCCTTCCGGTACGACCACTGCGGTGGACATAAACTTCATCATCATCCGGCAGGTGGTAATTGATCACATGGGTAAGATCATCGACATCAAGCCCTCTGGCTGCAACATCGGTGGCGACGAGTATTTGCAGATGTCTCTTACGGAAGCGGCCCATAACCTCATCACGTTGAGCCTGTGACAGATCACCATGGATGGCATCTGCATTATATCCGTCATGCATGAGTTTGTTGGCGATCTCCCTGGTTTCACGGCGGGTTCTGCAAAAGACAATACCGTAAATATCCGGGTTCATGTCTGCCAGCCTTTTGAGCAACTCGTATTTATCTCTGGCTTGAACCTGGTAGTAAAAATGCTTTACATTTTCAGCTCCAATATTCGTTTTGGCAACAGCTATTTTTACCGGATCATCAAGGTATTGTTTGGTGACCTTTTCCATCACCTTGGACATCGTGGCCGAAAAAAGAACTGTTTGGCGTGTGTCTAAGGTTTTATTAAGGATGGTATCCAAATCGTCCTTGAAACCCATCGAAAGCATTTCATCCGCTTCGTCCAAAACTACCCGGTTGACATTGCTGAGGTCCAGTCTTTTCCTTTTGATTAAATCCTTAACACGTCCCGGAGTTCCAACGACAATTTGCGCTCCTTTTTTTAAGGCTCTGATCTGTTGATCTATACTGGCTCCACCATAGACGGCTACCACTGTCAATCCTTTCACAAATTTGGAGAAATCCTTGAGGTCACCAGTTATCTGGAGACAAAGCTCTCTGGTAGGACAAAGAATTAAAGTTTGTGGAGTCTTGTTGGAGACATCGGTTAATTGAACAACCGGCATTCCGAAAGCTCCGGTTTTTCCGGTTCCGGTTTGGGCAAATGCCAACAGATCCTGGGAGGATGACAATAATTGAGGAATGGCCTTCTCCTGAATAGGTGTCGGATTTTCAAACCCCAAATTTTTAACGGCATCCAGTAATTCCTGGCTCAAGCCGGTATCTTCAAAAGCTATCATAAAGCTGTTTATGTCAAATAAAGTGCAAGGATAGGGCTTTTAATTGGTGTAATTGCCTAAAAATGAGATTCTTTGCGATTTTATTGCTTTTCCTTTGACAAGTAGTCGCCTTTCATCCGCTCTAAGACTTGTCCCTTCGACAAGGTGTCGCCTTTCATCCACTCTAAGCCATCTCAAAGGCAAAACCTTGACTGCCATCTGCTAACTGAAACTGGTACTGAAAACAAAGAACCTTCCCTTCGACAAAGTGTCGCCTTTCCATCCGCTCTAAGACTTGTCCCTTCGACAAGGTGTCGCCTTTCCATCCACTCTAAGCCATCTCAAAGGCAAAACCTTGACTGCCATCTGCTAACTGGTACTGGTACTGAGGCCTGAATACTGAATCCTAACAGCCCGTAATATTCACCGCCACTGCCAACCCTCCCGTTGACGTCTCCTTATACTTATGATGCATATCCTTAGCTGTTTCCCACATAGTCGAGATAACCTTATCCAGTGGAACCAGGGTTTCTTTTGGATTGGTATCCAGCGCTATTTCCGCTGCATTAATTGCTTTTACTGCTCCCATGGCATTCCGTTCTATACAAGGAACCTGTACGAGTCCTGCTACCGGGTCACAAGTCAACCCCAGGTGATGTTCCATAGCGATCTCGGCTGCAACGAGTGCCTGCTCAGGGGTTCCTCCCAATAATTCCGTCAATGCTCCGGCAGCCATGGCTGAGGAAACGCCGATCTCCGCCTGACAGCCTCCAAGCGCTGCGGAAATGGTTGCTCCTTTCTTGAATATACTTCCAATCTCCCCCGCAGTGAGCAGGAATTGCTGAATTTCCTTGTCGGCAGAAAATTTATTCACAAAACAAATATAGTACATCAATACCGCTGGAATCACCCCCGCACTACCGTTAGTGGGGGCCGTCACTACCCTGCCCAAGGAAGCATTGACTTCATTGACCCCCAGGGCAAAACTACTGATCCAACGAAAAATTTCGTTAAACTTAACATCGAGTTTACGGATAGTTTGAATCCATTCCTGAGTTGAATGGTACTCGTGATTGCCGATGAGTTTTTTATGAATATCAAAAGCGCGCCTTTTTACTTTCAATTCTCCAGGTAAAACACCCGATGTATGGCAACCGGTGTACATACAATCCAGCATGACATCCCAAATTTTCATGAGATCCCTTGATATCATTTCATCACTTCTGCAGGATCTTTCATTCTCAAGCACAATTTCTGAAATGGTTTTCTGCTCGCGGTTACAATGCTCAGTCAATTCTGTGCCTGCATTAATTGGAAAGGGATAACGAGGTGGAACACAATCAAGCGGGACCGTAGTTTCTCCTTCCTTTACGACAAATCCACCGCCTATGGAATAATAGGTTTCCGTTACCATTCGATGGTCGTCAGTTATTCCTTCAAAACGAATCCCATTGGGATTAAACGGAAGGAAATCCTGTTCAAAAATAAAATCAACAGATGGATCAAAAGGCACAAGTCTTTTCCCACCAAAATTTATCTGCTTTGATTCATTGATCTGTTGAATCTTTTGAGGAATCAAGGAAACATCCATAGTAACCGGGTCCTCCCCTATCAGGCCTAATAGAAGGGCCAGGTCAGTTGCATGTCCTTTCCCTGTAAGTGAGATGGACCCAAACAACCGGATCTTTAATTTGATGATCTTATCAAAATCACCGCTTTGCTTCAGTTCTGAGATCCAGGTTTCAGCGGCTCTCCAGGGCCCGAGGGTGTGAGAACTGGATGGGCCCACCCCGATTTTTAGCATATCAAAAACACTGATCTGCTCCATAATTTTAGTTTTAGTTGGTAATAGACAATAGCGGAGAAACCCTTCACAAAACAGGCACGGGCTGATCCGGTTTATTACAAATTTCAGAACTTAAAAGGAAATTACCATAATCTTAAGGCAAGATTATTTAAAACAAAAATCATGACAAGGAATCAATAGATCATACAGCCATTTGGAAGGCCTTTTGTTCCTGAAGGTAATAACTGTAATTTTCCTTAACCACTATATCCAATGGCAGGTACTGTGTTTTGTCGACCGGTTGTTTCAATATGAAGTGATTAAATAAGTTCATCACAGCATAATACCCCTGTTGTACTGCATTCTGGTTGATGAGGAAATTGATTTTTTCTGTTTCCAGAAAATCGAGGTTGGCAGGAATAAGGTCAAATCCCACGATCTTCACATGATCGATATGAGAAGGATCTATTACGGATGCTAATCTGTAAGCCCTTGAGTTAGTAACGAATATACCAACAAGATCAGGATGTTGAGCCAGTAACTCATCCACAAATTCTGAGAGCCTGCACTCATCCTCAAAATCCTCAAAATCGTATTTCTCAATTTCAACCTGGTGCTTCATACTTTTTTCAAAATATTGCCGAAACCCCATTTCTTTATCCACCAGGTGTTGAGCATTATAACTGCCCTTTTCCAGGTTGATGATGATGACCGTTGAATCTTCGTCCAATCCGAAATCCAGCAATCTTGCGGCAAGCACTCCGCTCTGGAAAGAGTCCTGGCCAATATAACAAAGGGAATCTTTATGATCGATACGGGTATTGATCATGACATTGGGAATGCCTTTTTCGTGGCAAAGGTTCAGCAGAATTTTTGCCTCTTTGGTGAACATTGGCGGAAAAAGAATGGCATCCGGATTATCTGCAATCATTTCATCCGCCTTTTGCAGAAAACTTTGAGGATTAAAAAGATCAAATAAGTAATAAGAAATCACCACTCCATAATGGGAAACAGACTCTTCTGCATTTTCCACACCTGAAAGGGGATCAAGCCAATAAGGATCATAAGCCGGATCAGGTAAGAGCGCTCCAATTCTAAAGGTTTTATTATAAGCCAGGGCGCTTGCGATTACATTTCTTTTGTACCCCAACTCTTCCATAACCTTTAGAACCTTTAGCTCGGCTTTCTTTGAAACATTACCTCTTTTGTGAATTACACGATCTACAGTGCCTGTAGAAACACCGGCTTTTTCAGCGATATCCTTAATCCTTATTGGTTTTTTCATATTATCCATTCAATAATAAGGTTGATATTCAACCCTTTAAAATAACATGGTTGGCTTTGCTAATTACAGCAAATTTAATAAAAAAACCGTGTGCGCACACAATAATTGAAAAAAAATTTGTGTGCGTACACAGTTTTGAAAAATTTTTTCCTAATTTTACACAACCAATACTACAAACAACACCAACCTCAAACCACCGTCAGTTTATTTTGTTGCGTAAAAATCATTTAGCCAGTTATGACTAATAGCGTTAAACCATTAAATTCACCTGACCTAAAATATCAGCTTAAAACCTGTGAAAAATTGCCGGTCACCATTTGGGAGCAATCTAAAGATGCTTCTGTTCATGTTGCCAAATCCATAGCTCTGGCCATTCGCCAAAAGCAACAGGATGGTGAAAATCTGGTGTTAGGTCTTGCCACAGGGTCCTCCCCTATTAAAATTTATGACGAACTGGTTAGGATGCATAAGGAAGAAGATCTGAGTTTCCACAATGTGATCACCTTTAATCTGGATGAATATTTTCCGATGTCCCCCGAATCACATCTTAGTTATGTGTATTTCATGAATGAATACCTTTTTAATCATGTAGACATTAAACCGGAAAATATCCATATCCCGGACGGCACCATACCTATGGAAGAATGGGAAGTATACTGCGAAGAATACGAGAAAAAAATCGACATGGCGGGCGGGCTAGACATTCAGCTCCTGGGTATTGGTAGAACCGGACACATTGGTTTCAACGAACCGGGCTCCTGGGAAGATTCGCAAACCCGCCTGGTAAAGCTGGATGCCATCACCAGAAGGGATGCGGCCGCAGATTTTATGGGGAAGGAAAATGTTCCTTATCGTGCAATTACAATGGGGATCTCCAGTATTATGAAAGCCAAGGCCATTTACCTTTTGGCATGGGGGCAACATAAAGCAGAAGTGCTCAAGGAAGCTGTAGAAGGAGAAATTTCATCCAACATACCTGCCACCTTCCTTCAAAAACATCCGAATGTCAAAGTTTTAGTGGATAAAGGTGCTGCAGAAGACCTCACCCGAATCAAAACCCCCTGGACAGTGGGAATTTGTAACTGGACAGACAGCCTTATTTGTAAGGCCGTTGTATGGTTATCCCAAAAAGTGAACAAACCCATCCTCAAACTCACTGACGAGGATTATAGTGAAAACGGGTTGAGCGATCTGATCATTGAATACGCCTCCAGCTACAGCATTAACATTCAGATTTTCAACCGTTTACAACATACCATCACGGGTTGGCCTGGTGGAAAACCCAATGCAGATGATACCCATCGTCCTGAAAGAAGGGAGCCTTCCAAAAAACGTGCGATCATTTTCAGCCCGCACCCTGATGACGATGTGATCTCCATGGGAGGAACATTCCTCCGGCTGGTGGAACAGGGACATGAAGTGCACGTGGTTTACCAAACTTCCGGAAACATTGCCGTTCACGACCACGATGCCCTGCGCTATATAGAATTCATGAAGGAGTACGTTGATCTGGAATCCATTGATTGTAAAGAAATCGATAAAGTTTCCAAAGACACTGCAAAATTCTTACGAAAGAAAAAACTCAACCAGGTTGATTCCCAGACCCTTAGGACAATAAAAGGACTTATCAGAAGGGGTGAAGCAAGAGCAGGAGCCCGTTTTTGCGGACTACCGGACAGCAACATCCATTTCCTCGATATGCCTTTTTATGAAACAGGTGGTAAAAGGAAGAAACCTATTGGCAAAGCAGATATTGATATTGTGGCTGAAATCATTGAACGCATACAGCCTCATCAGGTTTATGCGGCAGGTGATTTAGCTGATCCTCATGGTACCCACAGAGTTTGTCTGGATGCCATTTTTGCAGCTTTTGAGAAACTCAGAAGTAAAAAATGGATGAAGGACTGCTGGTTATGGCTTTACCGCGGGGCATGGCACGAGTGGCCAACCCATGAAATCGAAATGGCTGTTCCCCTTAGCCCTCAGGAATTATACAAAAAGCGGAAAGCCATTTTCATGCATCAATCACAGAAAGACCATCCTCCCTTCCCGGGTTCAGATGAAAGAGAATTTTGGCAAAGAGCGGAAGAGAGAAACAGAGATACGGCAAAAATCTACAGAGACCTCGGCCTGGCCGAATACGAAGCCATCGAAGCTTTTGCCCGATGGAAATTTACATAGGAAACGAAAATTGACTTAATAAAAATTCTAATCAAATCAATCGTATTATGAAAAAAAACCTATTACTCACCTTTATGCTAATTGTTTTTGCAATAGCAACAGGGTGGTCTCAGATTACAGTTTCAGGTACAGTTACTTCCGAAAGTGGTGAAACGCTATTCGGGGTAAATATCCTGGAAGCAGGTACTTCCAATGGTGCCGTAACAGATTTTGACGGTAATTTCGAAATGCGTTGCGCGGAAGATGCAACACTTGTATTCTCCCTTACAGGTTTCGAAACCCAGAATATCGAAGTGGGGGGCCGTACAACCATCAATGTGGTCATGGCAGAAGGTGTACAACTCGACGAAGTTGTAGTTACTGCCCTGGGTATCTCCAGAGAAAAGAAAGCCCTGGGATACGCTATCACGGAAGTGGACGGTAGCGAAATTTCCGAAGCCAAGGAAAGTAACGTTATCAACCAACTTGCCGGTAGAGTTGCCGGTTTGACCATCACACAGTCTACAGCTGGACCAGGTTCCGGTTCACGTGTGATTATCCGTGGTAACAACTCTCTCGGAGGAAACAACCAGCCATTGTATGTCGTGGACGGTATCCCAATGGACAACTCCGGATATGGTTCTGCTAATGGAAGTGGTACTGCCAACTACCGCAGATCTGATTACGGTACTGGTATTTCCGACTTGAACGCTGATGATATTGCGTCCATTTCTGTACTGAAAGGACCTAATGCTGCAGCCCTTTACGGATCAAGAGCCGCCAATGGTGTTATCCTGATCACAACAAAAAAAGGTACTGCACGTAAAGGTCTAGGAGTTACTTACTCCGGACACTTTGACATTTCAAGTCCGATGTTATTACCTGAGTTGCAAAACGAATACGGTATGGGTACTAATGGAGGTGTTCCTGAAGTTTTCGATGACTTAATCGGCGCTTCCGGATCCTGGGGAGCTAAACTTGATGGTTCCACCAAGCCTTACTGGACAGGAGAAGGAGATACTAAAGCTTACAGCGCCCAGCCTGACAATGTTAAGAATTTCTTCAGAAATGGTACAAACTGGGTAAACACACTGTCGTTTGAAGGTGGTAATGAAAATTCTTCCTTCCGTTTCTCCTATTCTAATACGGACACCAAGTCTGTTTTGGAAAACTCCGGATTGCAGCGAAACAATTTCAACTTACGTGCGACTTCAAGAATGGGAGACAAACTCACACTTGATGCCAAGGTGACTTATTTCCAGCAGGAAGCTCAAAACCGACCAGATCAGGGTACAGAAGGTATCATGGCCTATGTTTATGACATTCCTAGAAATATTCCTATTGAAGATCTTCAGGATTACCAAAATCCTGATTTCTCACCAATTTCCTATAATTCACTAGGTAGCAACCCTTACTGGATTCTGAATGCTGACAGAAATGATGATACTCGTAACCGTATCCAGGGTTTTGCCAAAGCTACTTACCAACTAACCGAAAACCTGTCAATTTTTGGTAGGATAGGAACGGATTATACCAACCAAAATATTGAATACGTAAATGGTTACGGTCACTGGTTCTACAGTCAAGGTAGATTTAGCTTTAACGACTATAAAAATTCTGAAACCAATGCAGATATTTTGCTGATGTACAACGGCAGATTGACAGATGATATTGGTTTGACTGTTAATGTTGGTGCAAACAAAATGCTCGCCACCAGTTCATCTCAGGGTGTAAGTGGTGCTGATTTCAAAATACCAACTAAAGCTACTGTTACCAGCGCAAGCCAGTTGACTCCAAGATATAATCAACTTACCAAGAAGAGGATACACTCCGTTTACGGAAATGCTTCTTTGAGCTTCAAAGACTTTATTTATCTCGACCTGACGGCTCGTAATGACTGGTCTTCTACGCTTCCTGAAGACAACTGGTCTTACTTCTACCCATCAGCAAGTTTATCCGTAGTATTCAGTGAATTAGTTAATTCTGATTTCCTCAACTACGGTAAAGTTCGTTTCAGTTATGCCAATGTAGGTAGTGATACAGACCCATTCTTGTTGTTAAATACATACAGCCTTGATGGTGACAGCTACGATGATCTCGTGATCCTTTCAGCCAGTTCTATTCAGCGTAATCCTGACCTTAGACCGGAGCAGACTTCTTCCTTGGAATTTGGTGTGGAATTCAGAGTAATGAACAACAGAGTTTACGGTGACCTGTCTCTCTATCAAAATGAGACCATTGACCTGATCACCACTGTACCGGTAGCCCCTGCTACAGGATTTTCATCCAAATTCACTAACGTTGGTAATATCACTAATCAGGGTGTTGAGGTATTACTCGGATTTGTTCCTGTTAAATCGGCTGATTTCAACTGGGATGTTTCATTGAACTTTGCCAAGAACAAAAATACATTGGTTGAATTGTTCGAAGGTTTGGATAACTTTGTTTTCAGTACCAACAATGCTGGTAACGTAACAGTCCAGGCAACTGTAGAAGGTGCCGAAGTCAACGGTGAAGTTGTTGAAAACGCAGGATTTGGTGACATTTACGGTGTGGATTACCTCAGAAATGAAAATGGTGATATCATCGTTAGTGCGGAAGGGTTCCCACAAAGAACAAGCGAGAAGGTTTACTTAGGAAACTACCAGCCTGATTGGGTTGGAGGTTTGAGCAGTGCCTTGACTTACAAAGGATTGACATTCAGATTCCTGATCGATGCTCGTATTGGCGGACAATTGTATGCCGGTACAGATGCTGGATTAGACGGAGCAGGTGTTTCTACCAGATCACTCGAATATCGTGAATCAGGTATCGTTGTAGATGGTGTAGTGAATACAGGTACGGATGAAAATCCTGTATGGACACCTAACTCTACATCTATAACCGCTCAGGAATACTGGGGTAATTACTCAGGTACTCCGTCTAATTACATTTTCGATCAAACAAATATTCGTTTGAGAGAAGTTGGATTGAATTACACCCTACCGAGAAGTATGTTCGAAAATATTTTCATCGAATCTGTAAATATTGGTGTTGTTGGAAGAAATCTCTTCTTCCTTAAAAATGATTTAGGTAACTTTGATCCTGAATCAAGTTACAGTACCAGTAACTTTGCTCAGGGTATGTTGTACTACAACCTGCCTACGCTGAAGAGTTTTGGTGTTAATCTGAATGTTAAGTTTTAATCAAAAAAATCTATTGACATGCGAAAATATAATATAATATTCATCCTTTTCCTGGTCTTTGGGTTTACAGCCTGTACCGAAGACTTTGTGGAAATCAATACAAATCCAAACGCCATTACGGCTGAAGAGGCTAGTGCAGCCTACTTCCTGCCTAAGGCTCAGTACAAATTATTCTCCCCTGACCGTTATCCTTACTGGCGTGGGCCTTTGATCCATGCAGATCGTTATGCCGGGTATTACACTTTTGGCTTCCACAACAGTTGGTGGAATGACGGTTTGGGCTACACCTTCCATGGTGGATATACAGATGCTACCTGGGCCAATATGTTCGGTAACTATTTTGGATATATCAATACGTATCTGTTGTTAACTCAGCCCGGTGGAGATTTTGAAAATGAGTTAAGCCACGCTGTTGGTTTAATCCTCAAAGCTCTTTACTACCAGCAGTATACTGATGTATTTGGTATGATCCCTTATTCAGAAGCCGGGGATCCGGAAATTCTTTTGCCAAAATTCGACAGCCAGAAGGATATTTATAAAGGTGCTCTTGCCGATCTGACTACAGCAATGGAAACTATTGGAGATGCTGAAAAAACAGGTGATGGTGTTGAAGATATTTCAACCAACGACCTGTTCTTTGAAGGCGACTTGCAGCAATGGAAGGCTTTTGCCAATAGTATCAGATTGCGGATGGCGCTAAGAGCTCTTGACGCTGATGGAGACGACTTCGCCTCTGGTGAAATAAATAAAGCTTTGGCAGAGGATTTACTCGAAGCAGGAAATGGAGCAGTTATGATAGAAGATAACGAGATCTCCGAATGGAATGCCTGCTCTTATGGCGACATCTGGCATGCATTTGGCGCGGGTGGAAATTGGAAATTGAGTCAAACATTGGTTAACTACCTCAGAGATTATGACGATCCACGCCTGAGCATTTATGCCAAGCCAGCCGGAGGTGGAGAAGTGAAATTGGTTCGTCCAAATGCAGCAGACGATCAGGAAGGTTATGACCTCTTTCCTAAGCGTTTAAATTATATCACTGCCGTTTTAGATGAAGCAGGTGCAGATTATTCCGTCACCGTTGATGCTGATTCTACATGGATTGATCTGGTTGGTGACACCTACTACATTGGTCAACCTACCAGGTTGAACGGTGGAATCAAGGCACTTGCCAGATATGAATTCTTCTCGGATCCTTCTGACTACATTCTTGGAGAAAGCAAAACAGACCCTAACGTTGCTCCTGAAATAGTCATGTCTACAGCAGAGGTTTACTTCCTTAGAGCAGAAGCCGCGGTTAAAGGTTTTGGAACAGAAGATGCTAATGCAATGTTCCAGGCAGGTATCCGTGCCTCTATGCAGTTCTGGGGAGTTGACGATGGTGCTATTGACGCATACCTCGGAGCTTCAGATCTTGCTGTTTTGAATGGTAGTGATGAGGAAAACATGGAAAAAATCGCTATCCAAAAATGGATCGCCCAATATACCGATGGTTTTGAAGGTTGGGCAACCGTTAGAGATTCCGGTTACCCTTCACAATTAGCTGCCGGAGTAGAAGATGCTGACCTCTTCTCATTAGGAGATATCAATGGTGCATACCCACAGCGTATGCAGTATGGTGGTAGCGCTTATAATACCAACGGAGCCAACGTAGATGCAGCCAACGCAGCCCAGGGTGATGACAAGCAGGATACGAAATTGTGGTGGGCCAAATAACAACCATGCAGACAAACCAACGCTTAAACCACTATAAGTTATTAGAATAAAATCCCGCGGGGTGACATCCAGTCACCCCGTTTTTATTTAACATACTTCCTTTTCTTTAATTCAATAATCGATACTCATGTTCAGAAACCTATTTATTCCATTAATCATTACCAGCCTGGCCATACTATTTTCTGCCTGCCAGGAAAATACAACCGCTGAATTATGCCCCCTCCTATGATATCATTCCAATGCCGGCACAAATGGAAAAACAGGAAGGTTTTTTCACGATTTCCGGGGACACCAAAATCGTCACTGTAACAGATAATGAAGCTTTGTCCGGTATTGCCAATTACCTGAAAGCAACCATAAAAACAAATTACCATCTGGATATTGAAATTTCCGGAGATCCTGCAGATAAAAGCATAAACCTCGGAATTACTGACAATGATCTCAATGCCGAAGGTTATAACCTTGAAGTAAATTCAGATGGCATCGACCTGTCCTCAAATGATCCTGCAGGAGTATTTCATGGAATCCAGACTATACTACAATTAATGCCCGAGGACAAACCCTATGTTTCCAATGTAAAAATCACCGATGAGCCGCGTTTTTCCTACCGGGGCATGCACCTGGACGTGGGGCGGCATATGTTTCCCGTAGAATTCATTAAAGAATACATCGACTACCTCGCCAAATACAAATACAATACCTTCCACTGGCATCTTACCGAAGACCAGGGGTGGCGTATAGAGATCAAAAAATATCCGAAATTACAGGAAGTAGCCGCTTACCGAAAGGAGACGCTGGTTGGACACTACAGTAACCAACCACAAACTTATGACGGCGAGCGCTATGGTGGATATTACACTCAGGAAGAAGTAAAAGAAATCGTAGCCTATGCTGCAGAACGACACATAACGGTAATTCCGGAGATCGAATTGCCTGGGCACGCCCGAGCAGCCCTCGCTGCCTATCCTGAACTTTCATGTGATGGGCAACCTGTGGAGGTGGCTACCAAATGGGGCGTCTTTGAGGAAGTTTATTGCCCAACCGAACGCACCTTCGAATTCCTGGAAAATGTATTTATCGAAGTGCTGGAATTATTCCCTTCCAAATACATCCACATCGGCGGGGATGAATGCCCGAAAACCGCCTGGAAGAAGAGTAAATACTGCAGCGACCTTATCGCAGAACAGGGTCTGAAAGACGAGCATGAATTGCAAAGTTATTTCATTCAACGCATTGAAAAGTTCCTCAATTCCAAAGGCAGAAGTATTATCGGTTGGGATGAAATTCTGGAGGGCGGACTTGCTCCAAATGCCACAGTTATGTCCTGGCGCGGAATGCAGGGAGGCATAGATGCAGCCAATATGGGACACGATGTTATTATGACACCAACTTCTCACTGTTATTTTGATTACTACCAATCAGACGATCCAAATGAGCCTGTGGCGATTGGTGGGTATTTGCCATTGGAAATGGTCTACGGTTTTGAACCCATGCCTGAAGATATCGCTCCGGACAAAAAACACCATATCCTGGGCGCGCAAGGTAATGTCTGGACGGAATATCTCAAAACACCGGAAAGCGTAGAATACATGATATTGCCAAGAATGCTGGCGCTCGCAGAAGTAAACTGGACTCCGGTTGAAAAGCGGGATTATACTGATTTCACCAAGAGACTGGAACCACATATTCTCGGATTTCAGGACGCTGGTGTCAATACAGCCAACCATATGTTTGATGTAAAATCAACGGTCAATTCCGGAAACGGTGAGGGTGTTGGCGTACAACTCATCACGGATTCACCTTCTCCTACCATTCGATATACACTGGACGGAAATGCAGTGGATGGAGAAAGCGATGCTTATTCCCAGGATATTGCTATCGAAAACTCCGGTACCCTAAAAGCAGCAGCCTTTAAGGATGAGAAGCAGGTTGGTCGAGGCCTGGAGATCAATTTCAACATGCACAAGGCTGCCGGTAAAAAGATCAGCCTGGAGCATTCTCCGGCAAAAAAATACAGTAGCGGAGGTCACGGGGCAATCATTAATGGTGTAATGGGAAGCGATTCCCGATACGGCGATAAAGAATGGCTGGGCTTTGAAGGAGAAGATTGTATTGCAACTATTGATCTTGGAGAAGCTCAGGACATCAAGAATTTTCAATTCAAGTTTTACAATGGCCAGGGCCAGTGGATCTATCCACCAAAAAAAGTGGAGGTATTCACGTCCGACGACGGAAATAGTTTTACAAAAGCAGGTGAGTTGGCTGAAATTAATGCGGACGGCAAAATCTGTAATGTTCAGCTGGATATGGAAGAACTAAACACCAGATATCTGAAAATTCACATCCACCGTCATGGTATCATTGAGGAAGGCAAGCAAGGTGCCGGACATGATGCCTGGTTGTTTGTGGATGAAATTGTGGTTGAATAAATTTAGTGACGGCCTCACTCTGAGTGAGGCCGTCACTAAATTCCCATTCTCCTCTCTATATATAAAAGCCATGACTTCCTAAAACGTGACATTTTTTCACACACTTTTTTCAAACTTTAACATTCCCGGGAAATCAAAAAATTGAAACGGTAACAAGTTCTGGTCTACGATTTTCTCACAAGAACATTCCGATTTTTCACCTATTTTTATCACCCCAAAACATCCTCCATCTCAATTCCCAATTCCTTGATACTGATCTTCCTCATTTCTACTTTCCTGATCTTGCCCGTAACGGTCATCGGAAATTCATCAGTAAATTTGAAAAACTGTGGAATCTTGTAGTGAGCAATATTTCCTTTGCAATATTCCTTGATCTCCTCCGGTGTAATGGAATAACCATTTTTCGGTTTGATCCAGGCCATAACTTCTTCACCAAATTTTTCGCTGGGCACTCCGATTACCTGTACTTCACTCACTTTTGGATGCAGATATAAAAACTCCTCAATTTCCTTTGGATAAATATTCTCCCCTCCCCTGATGATCATATCCTTGATACGTCCAACAATATTCACATATCCCTCTTCATCCATTGTTGCCAGGTCTCCTGAATGCATCCATCCACCCTCGTCTATGGAATCTCTGGTTTTGGCCTCATCATTCCAATAACCAATCATTACACTGTACCCACGGGTACACAATTCACCCTTTTCACCTCTTTCTACCGTTTCACCTGTAAGAGGGTCAACGATCTTAACTTCCACATGTGGGTGTACCTGACCGACGGTACTCACTCGTTTATCAAACGGAGTATGTGTGGCGGTCTGGGTGCTGACCGGACTGGTTTCTGTCATACCATAAGCGATCTGCATATCTGTCATCGTCATCACCGTTTGAACTTTTTTCATCAGTTCAGGCGGACAAAGAGCGCCGGCCATGATTCCACCTCTCAGACTTGTGAGGTCATAATTATCTACTTCCGGTAAATCGAGCTCTGCAAAGAACATGGTAGGGACACCGTACAGGATTGTCGCTTTTTCCCGATCAGCAATTTCCAGAATTGCCAGAGGGTCAAATCCCTCGCTGGCATATATCACCGTAGCCCCATGAGTCATAGCCCCAAGATTGCCAAGCACCATTCCAAAACAATGATATAAAGGCACTGGAACGATCATCCGGTCCTGATTTTTCAGCTTTAATGATTCCGTTACAAAATATCCGTTATTGACAATATTGTGGTGGCTCAGAGTAGCTCCTTTGGGAAACCCCGTGGTCCCACTGGTGTATTGGATATTGATAGGGTCTTTGAAATGCAGGGACGATTGTCTTTCTGCCAGTTGGGTTTCACTGATTTCCTTACCCTGATCCATAAAATCGAACCAGGTGAACATACCAGGTTTAGCAGAGTTATCCAGAGATATGATGGTGTTCAATCCGGGAACCTCTTCAGCTTCCAGCTTTCCCGGCTGACAGGTATTTAACTCCGGAAGCAACTCGTACAACATTTTAGTGTATTTGGAATACTTGAATTCATGCGCAGAGATAAGCAATTTACAACCGGACTGGTTTAAAGCATATTTCAGTTCATGGAGCCTGTAACTTGGATTGATGTTTACGAGTATCGCTCCTACCTTTGCCGTAGCATATTGCACAATGGTCCATTCTGCGCGGTTCTGGGACCAGATTCCCACTCTATCGCCTTTTACTACTCCATGAGCCATTAATGCTTTGGCACAAGCATCTACACGTTTTTTGAGATCCTTGTAAGTCCATTTCAAATCCTGATGAACTACAATGAGTGCATCATTTTCGCCATACTTTTCGGTAATTTGATCAAATAGATCGCCGATGGTAACTTCCAGCAAAGGCACAGATGTGTCACCGGCTGCATAACTTAGATTTTTTTGCATCAGAGCGTAATTTTGGTTTTATTCTGTGATGAGACACACCTTAGATGGTTAGGGCTGCCGGAAGGAGAAAGTACAAATATCAACCGGCGTTTACCGATCTTTTGAGGGTGCCACATCGCCTAAAAATTCAACGATATATTTAAGCACTTTTTCTCTTTGCTGAAAATGAGGATGGTGACCACACTCTTTTAAGATATAAGATTGAATAGGTCCTTTGGTACTTTTTTCAATGCGCCTTATCTGCTCCGGAGAAGTATATTCATCCTCATTTCCATGCATGGCTAATATACCAATTTTTATCCTCAAAATCGACTCTTCGACGTTAAATTTTTCAAACCAATCAGCCGTCCACGTGTCACTCCAGGCAAAGAATATTTGGTTTGTTTTATCATTATGAAATTGCTCTAAAGCTTTTCTTAACTTTGAATTATCTTCACGAAATTTTTTTCGGACGGCCAAAATTCCTTTTGTTATCTTCGATTCGTAAAAAACATTAGCCGAAAGGGTGACAACCTTCTCCAAACCTGCTGGATTTTCACCTGCATGAATCAAGGCAATGGTTCCACCTTCGCTATGGCCAATTAAAATGTAGGAAGGAATTTCCAGTTCATTTATTAACGCTGCCAACTGTTCGGCTTCAATATGCAAATAATCAAGCCCTCTTTGCTCTGTCAATGGAGAGGATTGACCATATCCGGTCCTTTCGTATAAAAGAATATCAAGTCCCGTAAGCATGGCCACCTCCTCTGGAAAATCTTTCCATTGTGGTATAGATCCTAGACCTTCATGAAGGAAAATCAAAACGGGAAAATTCACCTTTGTATCATGTTTTATCCACCGACAAAACAATTCATCGTTTCCTATTTTGGTGAAAAACTCCCGGTGGATTAACTGTGATTGCATACAAACTGAAGAAGCTTTAATAGATGAAAAATAATTAACCGAAAGGGCGCAATGAAGCACAATGTTCGCAAGGAGTTTTTAAATCATTTTATTTTACTCATCCCTCTTTCTGTGATGGCAGTTATACTTAGGGAAGGGTTTACTCCGGGGTTAGCTGAGATCATTGAGCCGTCGAAAACGAACATATTTTCATAACCGAATACCCGGTTGTTTTTATCAATGACTCCTTCACTGGCATTTTTGCCCATTACGGCTCCACCAAGAATATGGGCCGTTGACGGGATGCCGGTTACTGCTTCCGTAAACATCACGGTGGGTTTCGCTTTAATTATCCTGGCATATCGATCAGCCATTGCTGCGGCAGCCGGAATAAAGGCTGTCGGAGCTTGTCCTTTTTCCACTTTGGTTTTCATTCGAAACAGGCCCTTCCGGAATTTCAGTGTACTGTCGATATGCTGCATGAACAAAAGCACCGCTGTTCTATCACTGAAATTCCTGGTGAAATATACCTTTAACCAGGCAATTGGCGCTGTGAAAGGAGTAATCAATAACTTGCCGATCCGTTTTAACCAATTTGGCTCATTGACCATAGGCATCATTACCAACCTCCAGAACCCGGACCCTTCCCCGTAACGAACAGGTTCCAGGTGAGAATCTTCATCGACCTCCATGATCGAACCTATGGCAATTCCCTCCGACATTACCTTTTCTTTATCGCTTGAAACATTCATGATCAGGGATTCATTATTGGATCGCACCATGTCCCCTACCCTGGGACTTAAATTAGGCAGGGAAGTTTGCTTCAATTTTAATAACAAGGGCAAAGTCCCCAATACTCCTGCAGAAAAGACAACTCCTTTACACCTCAAGCGCTGACTTTTTGAAAACCATTTGGTGGATCGTTTAAAAATCACTTCATATCCTTCACTACCATTTTCACTTAAAGGTATCACATCCTGCACAATATGCTCCGGCAGGATATCCACGCCAAGTTTTTGAGCGAGGTAAAGGTAGTTTTTGTCCAAAGTGTTTTTGGCATTATGCCTGCAGCCTGTCATACACGCGCCACAATGGATACATCCTTTTCTGGCGGGCCCTTTTCCTTCAAAAAAAGGATCCTGTACCTCTTGTCCGGGTTCACCAAAGAAGACGGCTACTTTTGTAGGCTCAAATGAATCTGCCTTTCCAATTTCCTCAGCCAGTTGTTTCAATGCCAGGTCACTTTCTGTCAACCGGGGATTCACATCAGCTCCCAGCATTTTCCAGGCAAGATCGTAATAGGGAGCCAATTCTTTTTCCCAGTCTGCCAATTCAGCCCATGAACCGTGATTGTAAAAAGCCCGCTTGGGTTTGGGAAGCGTATTGGCATACACAAGAGAACCTCCGCCCACCCCTACTCCACTGAGGATGGAAATATGCCTGTAAAAACTCAATTGTTGTATGCCAAAAAATTTCAAAGCCGGCAACCAGAACCATTTTCTGAGATTCCAGTTATTCCTCGCAAAATCCTCCGATTCATATTTTTTGCCTTTTTCGATCACTAATACAGTGTATCCTTTTTCGGCTAAACGCAAAGCAGAAACGGATCCTCCAAATCCGGAACCAACAATTATGTAATCGTAGGAGTCTTTAAGTTGCATATTGATAAGCGTTGAAGGTACAAATGTATTGATTTATGAAGGTTTCCGGTATTTCGAAGAATGTTAATTCCTGTTTCTTTCGAAATAAATAATCCAAATTCTTATTTATCAATCGTACACTTCACACTTATTTTATTTTCCTAATTTCAAAAAATGTACAATCATGCAAAAACTAATGAAAACGCTGTTTGCCATGAGTATTGTGTTTTGCTTTATTGGCACACCCCAAATTTCCGCACAGGAACATTCACCGATTACACCCGCTACGGAAGCACCGGTTGGGCCAATTAGTGAAATTGATTTTGACCATACCAGCTTTGATTTTGGCACCATTCAAGAGGGAGAAATCGTAACCCATGTTTTTACCTTCACCAACGTCGGCGACGAACCATTGATAGTTGTAAATGCCAGAGGAAGTTGTGGTTGTACAGTTCCACAATGGCCCAAAGAACCTATTCTTCCCGGGGAAACCGCCTCATTTACCGTGAAATTTAATTCAAAGAATAAAAAAGGAAAGCGCAATCAAAAGGTAACAATTACTACCAATACCGAACCACCTCACTCATATCTTTATTTGACCGGAACAATTATCCCGGAATCAGCAACCCTGGAAAGTATAGAAAATGCTGAAGTAGATTCGTCCGTCAAAGAAATTAAGGAAGATTGCTTTACCATTTTTCCAAACCCAACAGCAGAGGTCTTTTCCGTGAAGATTGAAGAAACCTTTTATGGAAAGCCTGTTGCCATCAGCATCTTTTCAGAAGCAGGCCAATTAATGGCCAGAAAAGAAGTCCTCAGCATTTCAGAGACCATTAAGTTTGATGTGAATCATTACCCGCCCGGAATTTATACGGCAGTTGTTAAGATTGGAGAAAACACTACCCAGTCGCAGTGTTTTGTGGTAATGGAATAGTTTCCGGTCAGCAGTCTTCAGTCGACAGCCCACAGTCAATTTTGATTGAAAGAGATTGATTTAGGTTTTGCCTTACCTCTGGATAAAAAAGGGGAAAGGCAAAACCTTTATTGTAGATGTCAATAATTAACAATTCAATGAAGATTTCAGAATTGGGAATTAACCAGACAGAACCGAAGAACCGCAGAATATCCAATATCCAACTTAGAAAGTTTCAAATAGACCTCAGTGTACCCTGTGCCTTCCCTGTGGACTCTGTGGTTAAGGTTTTTTCCAAGAAGTATTTTAAATAAAAAGAAATTCTCCCCTCACACTTAATATGAAATCCGTTTATCCATAACCCATTGCCACAAAGGCGGGAAACAAGCCAGTAGCATCATCCCGGGATAACCGGTGGGCATTTGAGGGCTTTCCGGAATAGTTTCCAGGATTTGATAATGTTTACTGGCCTTATAGTGATGATCGGAATGCCGGGATAACTCGAATAACAAGGAACGTCCGAGTAAATGATCAGAGTTCCAGGAGTGTTCCGGTAAAACTCTTTCATAACGACCGTTTTCTTTTGGCTTACGCAACAGTCCGTAATGTTCGATGTAGTTAACCGTTTCAAGCAACAGAATTCCCATTATAGATGCATGGATAAAGGCAAATAATCCTTTAGCATTAAAAAAGATAAATATCAAGGTCAGGAGTGCCAATTGAGCCAAGGTATAAACGACCATTCTGTTAGACAATGAAAGCCAGTGGCGTCCTTTTTTATTAAGTTGCTGAGCTTCCAGTTGCCAGGCCTGAATATAGCTGCCTATCTGTGAACGGAACCAAAAAACATACAACCATTCCCCTTTTCTGGCTGTAGCCGGATCATCCGGAGTGGCCACATTGTAATGGTGTCCCCTGTTATGGTAGGGCAGGAAATGTGACTCAAGAGAAGTCAACAAAGAAATCTCCCCAAGAAATTGTTCTATTCGATTAGTACGATGTCCTAATTCATGACCAATGTTAATTCCAAAAACTCCACACATCAGCCCCATGGAATGAATCCGGGCAATATACTCCGTAGTACCAACAGGAGTATCCTGAATGATGATCATAAAATAAATCAAAATTCCTATTTGAACAGGAACTGTCAGATATAGCAACCAATCAAAGTATCTGTCTGATTTCGCTTTCTCCAACGCTTCCCCTTCCAAATTGTATTTATCAGGCTTGATAAAAAGCTCTAGTATTGGTACCAGTCCAAAGAACACTATAAAGGGCATGAAAGCCCAAATACCCGTATTATTAAAGGCAAATACAACTACAATTGGCAAAGTAAAAATGCCCAAATATCTGAGTTTCCTCATGTCTATTCTTTATTGATAGATGAATTATTGCTGTTTCAATTTCCTAAAACTAAAAAAAATCAGGATTATTATTATTCAATTTATCCACAAGTACACCTGTTGTGTTTATTCGGGATCATTTTATCAACCTTTAATTCGTGTACCTGCCCTCCAACGTCAGGAGGCGGGTTCGTGGCTAAAAAAATAAAAGGCGACCCTTTTGGGCCGCCTTTACTACAATTTGAAAAAAGGTATGTAAATAGTTCTATCTTAAAATACCGCCATATAAGCAGGAAATCACAGGGTAATTGAACCATGTGCGGTATCACAATATTTCTGGAATAATTGTTAGGGATGAGGGTTATCCATGCTACAATAGCATATCTATAAGTGTTTCACTGTGAATACGATGCGGAATATGCATCAAAAGAAAGCATTAAGTTACTATTATATTGGGGAAAGTGCAAGGATTTGGGTGGGAATTTGGGTGGGGAGGGTTTATGAAGAGGATTTTGGTTTTTATTCCTTAGTCATAGTAATTTATGTTGTCCAATTTTTAACTGCCTAACGCATGATCGATTAATCAGCCACAAAAAATTTCCACTTTTACATAAATTGGGCAAACAATACAAAAAACAATAGGAAGTTTTAATTTTTTTAAATAAATTTGCAAAAAATTTAAAAAATTAAGTTGATTTCCAATTTTTACCCTAAAAGAAGAACACTTAGAAATATAGTAAGGGTAAGAAATCGGAAATAAACAGATATTACTGTAAGAACCTAACTGAAAACAGATACTCTTTTCCCCGAAGGAAATACCTTTAAATAACCCATAACCGATAGTCAAATGATTAATACCCTGCTAATTAACGGAGAACTTCAAAACCTAAAATCTCTCGAAGCTCATATAATACAACATTGCCCCCCGAATTCAGGTTTGCGGGATAACCACCAATTTAGGTAAAGTTTTTGATATTATTAGAGAGCAAAAACCTCATCTCATTTTCATTGAAAAAGGTAGTTGTAAAACCAAATGCATTCAATTGATTAAAAAGTTAACTTCCCTCGATATCGAAACTATTTTAATTTCGGATGAAAAGGAATTTGCCTTCAGCGTAATCAATTTTCGAATTGGAGGTTTCTTACTTAAACCCATTGAAAAAACTGCCCTTGTAAATGCTGTACAGAGAGCATACCAACAGATCCAGTTAAAGAAAGTGTTTTTGGAGAAGAGAACCCTTATGGATAAAATCGTCAGCAAACATCCAGGACTAGAGTTAATAGGGATTCCCACAATTGAAGGCTATGAGTTCATTAAAATAGAGGATATTGTCCGCTGCGAAGGACTCCAAAAATGCACAAGGGTTGTAACCATCTCAAGATCAGACATAATTAGTTCCTATAATATTGGAGTTTTCAGGGGCAAACTGGAGCCTTTTGGTTTTTTTTCGCCTCATAAATCCCACTTAATAAATCTGGGAAAAGTACAAAAATACTTTAAAGAAGGTACCATTACACTTTCTGATAATTCAACTGTTCCGGTAGCAAGAAGGAAAAAAACCAAGTTTTTGGCTCTGTTACCTCATTTCTAATTTACCATTAATCTCCCATATCGACCTATAATTCCCGCCATGAACCCGATACTCTTATTAGTATTGGAACTTTCACATAATGTGCTGAACTTAAAACTCAAATTCAGCCATGGCTTTAGGCGTAAAACAAGTTTTTTTATCCAATTTTTTCAATCAAGATGACGAGGATAACACCGATGTCATTGTAGAACTCAATAACGGTGAAAAATATATTGCATCATTTTTCTCCTATGATCAGGTAAATCAATTGAAGTTGAAAAATAAAGCTTTAGGTGATTATTTATCAGGCACTTATTTTTTCGTCAAAAACTTGGTCTTGGTTGAAAATTGTACTGAAAAATTAATTAAAAAAGTTGTCCAGGATTTAATCGACGAAGGTGATTTTTGGAATGCCTTTGAAAAGATTTAAGCCGTAAAAATGGATTACAATTTACCAGACTATGATTGAACAATCATTGAATTACATTAAATCTAAATTACAGTCCTATTTGATTAATAAGATCAGTACGGGTGACGGAATTGTAGTTATAGACAACATAGCCAAATTCGATTTGTCCAATCAATCCTCCCCAATGGTAAATAGAACGATTATGAGCCTGGTGAACATTGAGGAGGAAAGTTCACTGAAAAACAATGCTTTTAAAAACAGGAACCCTTTAAATAACAGCATCAATTACATTGATCCACCAGTACACATCAATTTGTATTTATTGTTTACCTCCACTCCAGCGGATACAGGGAATATATATGAACGTTCCCTGGTCAGATTATCATTTATAATTCAATTTTTCCAACACAATAGAAAATTTGAAACAACGGTAAATATTGACGGTGAAGAACACAAAATCAGATTAGTCCTTGAACTATATACTTTAACGTTTGAACAAATCAATCACTTATGGGGATCGTTAGGCGGAAAACAATGCCCTTTTGTAATGTACAAAGCCAGGTTAGTGAAACTTCAAGAGATTAAATCAAAAGAAGCAGCATTAATTGAAGAAATTCACAATAACGTTAACAATATGTGATAATGAGCCTGGGAATAGACCAGGAATCAAAAAACCTTAATAGCGATCAAAATGAATTCTATAATCTATAAAAGGCTTTTAGAAGTACGAATAATACATGATTATTATTTGATGAAGGCTTTTATGGAGAATTCCACAACCAGTTTTTTTACTGCCTCAAACCAATCGGACATTTTGGAAAAAGTATTAAAACTTGGTCAATATAATAATGCTGACTTTTTTGAAATCCAGCCGTTTGAGAGTACAAAAAAAACGCTAAAACAATACAACATCAGGTTGATTCACAACCAATTAGGCTTCTTCCTGGGCATGGAAGTTAAAAAGACCAAAACTCCATCAGGCCCTGTAGCCGCAACCATAACTTATCAACCTAAAACACTTCCCTCAGGAAAAGTTCAACTATTGTTCACCATCAAAAGTACTGATCCATTTTTGAACAAAAGAGCAATATTACCCTCATCCTCCACTCTTAATGCAAAATATTACTTCACTAATAAGAATGATTTAAATAATAAAGCATTTCCTGTATTGTCTGAAGGGAATAATGGGTTGGTTAACCAAGAAGACCTCAAATTCCTGCCTTTCAAAATATCAGTCGAAACCACTCCAGGAAAGAATATTAAAGCCAGATTAGCCAAACCAGATGGCACTATAATAATCAATAAGGAAAAATTAGCGACTGAAAACAGAGTTCTCCTCAATTTAAAACAACACAATACTTATACCTCAAATACACCACCGATACCTGACGGATTATATAAACTCAAGATTCATGAAGATGGAAATTTAATAAAACAAGACACTTACTTCTTCAGCGATCTCTATTACCGGGAATCCAATTTCGGAATTCTGGATTTCTCCTTTGATGCACAACAGGTGGATTATAACCTTTTACAAAATCAGACAGATCTAAAAGCCAAAATAGATATTGATGCCAATGGATTAAAAACCCCTACAAAACATCCGGTTTTTGAATTGAGATTGGAAGGCAATTTTTAGAATATAAATGAAAACCAATTTGAAATAATTATTACCTCATTTTTAAATAATTACTGATTATGGATTACAAAACACCAGGAGTATATATAGAGGAAAGATCAACATTGCCCCCTTCGGTTGTAGGTGTTGAAACAGCCATACCTGTTTTTATCGGCTATACTGAAATGGCTCTTGATGCCCAACAACAATCACTCCACAATATTCCAAAGAAGGTATCTTCGATGCTGGAGTACGAACAGTTTTTTGGCAAACCTGCAGCAGAAGGAAGTAATACAACAGTTACCATTCGAGAACAAAACGGTGCACTGACCTCAATTCATGTAAATGTTGCCAACCCCTCAAGTTTCAGGATGCATTACTCTTTACAATTCTATTTTGAAAACGGAGGAGGAGATTGTTTCATAGTTTCAGTAAATGATTATGTCACTACTGGAGGGGTAGTTCTTAAAGCAGATCTAGATGCCGGATTAGTAGAAGCAGGAAAAGTTGATGAGATTACGTTAAACGTGTTTCCAGATGCTCAGGCTCTATCGAGTGTTGATTTTTACGACCTGTACAAGTCTTCTCTAGATCAATGCAACGACTTGCAAGATCGTTTCACCATAATAGATACATGGTTTGATCCAGCATTGAAGCCCGATGATGATCAAAATATCGTCACGCTTAGAAATTCGGGATTAGGAACCGATGAGAACATATTGAAGTACGGAGCAGTTTATTACCCTAACCTGGAAACTTCATTGGATTTTTATTTTGGGCCAGATAACCAAAGAGATGGTGCTGTGCAGATAGCAGTAGCCAGTGGAGATCCAGGTCTGGCTGGTACTCTTGGTGATCTCAAAGGCAAGAGCAATCCAGCATACTATCAAGTAATAAGTGCATTAGCAGGAAAATCACTAGAATTGCCACCTTCCTCCGCGGTGGCTGGTGTTTATGTTCAAGTTGATAATGCAAGAGGTGTATGGAAAGCTCCAGCGAATATCAATGTCGACAGAGTTATTAAACCCACCTTCAAAATAACAAAAAATGACCAGGAATCTTTAAATGTGGATGTCACAGCAGGAAAGTCAATCAATGCGATTCGTTCTTTCACAGGAAGAGGCCCTGCCATAATTTGGGGGTCGAGGACGCTTGCCGGCAACAGCAATGAGTGGCGTTATGTTCCCGTTCGAAGGTTCTTTAATTATGTAGAAGAGTCTGTAAAAAAGGCAACGGTACAATTTGTATTTGAGCCAAATGATGTAAACACCTGGTTAAGGGTTAAATCCATGATTGAAAATTTCCTGATTCAACAATGGAAAGCAGGAGCATTGATGGGTAATACTCCTGAAGAAGCCTTCAGGGTTAATATTGGGTTGGGCCAAACAATGACGGAGCAGGACATCCTGGAAGGGAGGATGATCGTAGTAATTGGCCTTGCAGCCGTTCGTCCTGCTGAGTTTATCATTATGCGATTTGAGCACAAAATGTTAAACGAATAAATTCATTTTTTCATTTCAAAAGGCTTAAAAAATGTCAACAACCACAGGAACTTATATTTCTACTCTGGATAAAGCTTTGGAGGTTTATCTAAAGGATTTGGATAAAGATATTAAGGTAGCTAGCAGTAATAAAAATGCTGCCGGCAAAGAGTACACCTCTGCCCAGAATCAATTGGGTAATAAAACCTGTACATATATCAAACTCAAAGCAACAAAGGAACTGTACCAAAACCTGGACCAATGTATCACTTTAAAGGCACACAAAGAATCCGAATTAATTAAAGCCAATATTGAGGCAATGATAGAAGATTCGAAAACCTTGCAGGAACATTTGGCAAAACTTTCCAAAACGCTGAAAAATGTAAAAATGGAGGTCTACACAGCCAAGGAACAAGCCTGTAGTTTGGTAGACTGTTGTGTTGAAAAAGAGAAACATGATAATAATGAGATATACAACAAGTTATTGACCATACCAGAATTCGAGACCAAACTAAATGATATAAAACAGAAGGCGGAAAGTGCTTATTGCATGGCTGACCTCACCTTCTGCGCAGCTATCAATGTATCTGGCATCCAAGGTTTTGCGAGTATTGACAGCCTGGTCAACTACAGCGAAGGACTGCTCACAACTGTGGGGGAATTGAAGGCAAATGTTGAAGAGAATTGCAAAGACCTTTCCGGTTCAATCGAAACAACCATCGAGGAACGATCCGAATTAGTAGCAAAAGCAGCTGTATCAAAGTACATGAATATGGATGCCAGGTGCGAAGAAACAGCTTTATGTAATACATGGAATAAAGCAGGGGACAAATGTGATAAAAATAAGGATCATCCGAAAAAAGGAAAGATACGTTTGAACGAAATATGCGCAAAATTCAAAAGTGAAATTGGGGATGGTTCTAGTCCGGGGGACCCCGCAAAAGAAAAACTTCAAAAGAAAGGTGATGCACCTGAGTTTTAATTATTAGTCATAAAAATGAAAAAATAATGCCTACTATAACAACAACTGAAAGTTGTATCAGCCTTTGGGAAAAACAACTTGAAGACGCAGCCAATCAACTGGCAGTAAAAAATGCTGAATACAACCAACAAAATGCCGCTTGTCAGGACCTCGGTAATTGGATATTACTATTACAGGAATGTCTGGAAAACCTGGACACCACAGATGATAAGCGAGCAGAAATCATAAAAGTCCTTGACCTTTTTGTCTCACAGGCCGAAAGCGTTTGCGAAAATGTTACCTGTCTTAAAGAAGGCATTGAAATACTGTATTGCGATGTGATACAGACTTCCCGTTGTGTGGAGGAGCTACACGATAAGGTACTGTGCCTTAGGAGTGATATTGATAGTATTCAAACCAAACTCACAACAGATAATTCCGAATTTTTAAAATGCCTGACTACTCTGCAAGTTCAAATTGAAAAGGTATTGGAATTCTACAGTGATATGGTAAATCAAATTCTTGATACAGCTGCAACCGTCTACAGCATTGAATGCTTTTTATGCAATAATGAAACCGGATTGCTGAAAAAATTGAATGAATTGATCGCATACTTTGGTGGAGAAGTGGACGAGGATTATTGCACTCATGACTCGACCCCTGGCCAGGAAGCTTCTAGCGACTGCAATATCCTTTGTAAAGAAAAACTGGAAACGCCTGAATTCCCCTTAGCAGATACTGAATTCTATAAGGAAATACAAGTTAAACTGACCAAAGCTGAATCCGATCAGGAAACCTGTTTAAAGGATCTTGAAGAAATTACCAAGGAAAAAGACAAATTAAATGCCTGTAAGAATAGTTTGGAAAAAGCTATTGATGAAGCTACAAAAGCGAGCGAAGGCAAATAATGATTTCTTGATCAAAAATAATTTTTCATTAAAAAAAATAAATCATGCCAAGAACAGGAGATTATCCCTTACCAAAATTCCATTTTCTGGTAGAATGGGGAACAGATTTTCAAATCGGTTTTACTGAAGTAAGTGGATTGGATTTTGAGACTGAAGTCATAGAATACAGAGAGGGAGTCAGCAAAAAATATAATAAAACCAAACAACCAGGCCTTACCAAATTCAGTAACATTACTTTGAAGCGAGGTACATTCCAGGGAGATTACAGCTTTTATGAAGAGTGGAAAAAAACGTACATGTTCCAGGAAGACAATGCCACCGGAAGCCAGTACCGGCGAAATGTTACTATTAAATTATTGAATGAAAATCATGAGCCTGTAATTGTCTGGCAACTTGAAAATGCCTGGCCGTCAAAGGTTCAATCAACCGATTTAAAGGCGGATGCCAATGAAATTGCTATTGAAACTATGGAGCTGGTTCATGAGGGGCTAACCATTGATACCTCAGTTAATTAATTATGGCACAAGTTGATCAATTTTACCAAACGGTAGGTTTTCATTTCGCCGTCGAATTTGTTGGATTGGGACAAAATGACCAAAGCATTGATGCCCGGTTTCAATCCGTAACTGGTTTGGATGTCCAGTTTGAAACGGACACCATTAAAGAAGGTGGGGAAAACAGATTTGAGCATGTAGTTCCGGTTCGCAGGAAATATTCCAACCTTACTTTAAAAAGAGGACTGCTTTCCCCGGGTTCAGCTTCTGAGATAACAAAGTGGTGTAAGCATGCCTTTGATAATTTGTTTATCGAAATTGTTCAACCCATCCAGCCCATAAACCTTGTGGTGAGTTTGTTAAACGAAAACCACGAGGTTTTGATGATGTGGGAAATAAACCATGCCTGGCCTGTTAATTGGAAGATAGGAGAGTTGAATGCCGAACGTAGTGAAGTGTTGATCGAAACTATAGAATTGCATTATAATCATTTCACCTTTAAAGCACCCTAAGATATGCCTTTAGAAGTCAGGGAATTAGTAATAAAAGCTCAGGTTGGAAATGAATTGAACAACGAAGGACCTGTTGAAAATACAGACAATAGTCATATTGGCCAGGAGGAGATGATCAAATTATGTGTGGAAAAAGTTTTGGAAATTCTTAAAGATAAAGAGGAAAGATGAACTTACCTGTTCCATTTACACAGACAAATGTTTTAAAGGCAGTTATTGTGCCTTATAAGGATTGCAAGATGCTTAGCCCATTTGCCTTTTTGGCCGTTGTATTACCTGTTAATCCAGCCTCTTATAATGAATCGTTCAAAGTTAATCTGGATGCGAGGGTTCCGGCAGGAAGTGAACACACAGACATAAAATACAAATCAACCTCTCCTCAAAAACTTAAGATTGATTTTTATATAGATGGTACCAATACTATTGAAGGCTATTTTAATCCGGGCAACCTCCCTGTCCTGGCGCAAATTGAAAAACTGAAATTAGCAGTTTACTACATCAACGGTGATATTCATAGATCACATTTTCTCAAAGTCTTTTGGGGATCAATGGTCTTTAGTGGAGTGCTGGAGAACATGGATATAGAATATACCCTTTTCAACCCCCTTGGAATTCCCATTCGGGCCAAAATAAGTATGACCTTAATACAACACGTTGATAGAGAGTTAGGCCTGATAAAAAAAATATTGCAATCACCTGATGTAACCCACGTTCGAAATTTCAAATCAGGTAATCGATTAGACCTGATGACCAATGAGATTTACAACGATTCAAACCTGGTATTACAGGTTGCTAAGGCGAACAAACTTACAAGTTTCAGGAATGTCAAGGCCGGAACTGAGATCACCCTTCCACCCATAGACAAACAAACCTCTTAAACATGCAGCGGACTATACCTTACAATTCTGTTCATCATGTAGTTACGTTTGATATTTTTTCAGACGGTAATAAGGTTGACCCTGCTTTGGAAGTGATGTCCATTAATATTTCAAGGGCCGTTAACAGGATACCAACGGCAAAAATTTTAATCAGGGATGGTGACCCGGCCATTGAAACTTTCGAAGAGAGTAACAAGGACCAGTTCATCCCTGGAAAAAAAATAAAAATAAAAATAGGATGGGATAGTAATAATGAAACCTTGTTTGAGGGAATAGTCACCAAACACAGTATCAAAATAAGAGGTGGATCTCCCGGATTAGTCATTGAATGTAAAGATGAAAGTGTAAAAATGACCATTGGTCGCAAAAGCAAATATTTTGATAATGTTTCAGATACACAGGTAATTGAAGAACTGATTGGGGAATACAGTAATTTGAAAAGGGGCAATATTAAAGCAACATCCTTGACTCATCCCAGTTTAGTGCAGTATCATTCTACGGATTGGGATTTTTTACTTTCCCGTGCGGACGTCAATGGTTTGTTGGTTTTTGTCAAAGACGGGGAAATATCTGCAACCCTGCCAGACACCAATCAGGCTCCTGCTTTGGATCTATTGTATGGAGCAACAATATTTGAATTGAATGCGGAAATCGATGGAAGAACTCAATACTCAAACATAGGAGCCCGGGCATGGGATTACACCAATCAAGAATTATTTGAAGCAGAAACAGATTCTGTAAGTGTATCTGAACCGGGTAATATCAAGGGTTCAAAAATGGCTGAAGACACCATTGAACTAGAGCGTTTTGAATTACAGCATACTGGTAAAATTATTGAACAGGAATTACAGAATTGGGCTGACGCTTGTATGCAAAGGAGCCGGTTGTCAAAGATCAGGGGAACGGTAACCATCAGAGATGGCTTCGGAAAAATTTTCCCGGGTAATTTAATTAACCTCCAGGGAATTGGAGATAGATTTAATGGCAAAGCCTTTGTTTCCGGAGTGAGTCAGGAACTGCATAATGGAATGTGGGAAACTCACATCCAGTTTGGATTATCTCCAGAATACTTCGCTTTAAACAAAAACATCAGCGACATCCCCGCTTCAGGACTGATACCCGCCATCCATGGATTACAAATCGGAAAGGTCGTTCAATTGGAAAATGACCCTGATGGAGAAGATAGAATATTAGTGAAACTTCCAATCATCGACCCTGCTGCAAACGGTGTTTGGGCAAGAGTGGCAAGTTTAGACGCCGGGCAAAACCGAGGAGCCTTTTTCAGACCGGAAATCGATGATGAGGTCGTTGTCGGATTCCTCAATGATGACCCAAGGAACCCAATGGTTCTGGGTATGTTGAACAGCAGCGCCAAACCTGCTCCAATTGTGGCCCAGGATGTCAACCATGAAAAAGGTTTTGTGACCAGAGATGAATTGAAATTTTTATTTGATGATGAACACAAAAAGATAACCCTGAGCACTCCCGGGGGGAATAGCATCACCATTGACGAATCAGAAAAAACCATTGAAATAAAAGATCAAAATGATAACAAGATCATTATGAATCCCGATGGTATTCAAATGGATAGCCCAAAAGAAATAATTGTGAAAGCAGGAACCTCCATCTCTATTGAGGCAACTACTGAATTATCCTTAAAAGGAGCCTCCATTAAAGCTGAAGCTTCAGGTCAATTGGAGGCTACGGGAGCATCTACGAAAATGGCGGCCCAGGGAATAGCGGAAGTTTCCGGGTCATTAGTGAAAATAAATTAAAACATTATGCCTGCAGCAGCAAGAATTAGTGATAATCATGTATGTCCGATGGTGACAGGAGTTGTTCCCCACGTTGGAGGTCCTATAACCGGCCCCGGGGTACCCACAGTATTAATTGGAGGAATGCCAGCAGCTGTTGTAGGGGATTTATTGGTTTGCGTCGGTCCTCCTGATACTATCGTTAAAGGTTCTGCTACTGTAATGATCGGTGGCAAACCTGCTGCAAGAATGGGAGATTTAACGGCTCATGGGGGAACAATTGTTATTGGTCTTCCAACAGTAATGATTGGAGGTTAAAAAACTAAAGTGATATGGCAGAAAATTCATTTTTAGGTCAGGGGTGGTCCTTCCCTCCCACTTTTAGCAAAGAGACCGGAACGGTTGAAATGGTGAACAAGGAACAGGACATAAACCAGAGCTTGGAAATTTTGCTTTCTACAAGCCTGGGAGAACGTGTTATGCAGCCACAATATGGGTGTAACCTTAAGGATTTTCAATTCGAACCGCTCAATAATGGTTTGGTTGGCTATTTAAAAGACCTGGTGGAAACATCCATCCTGCTATACGAACCCAGAATAATATTGGAAGAAATCGAAGTAACAAACCTTGAATCCAATGAAATCCTTGAAGGGAGATTTAAAATATCCGTAGACTACCGGATTGCAGAAACGAACTCCAGGTATAACTATGTCTACGATTTTTATTTAAGAGAGGCAAACGATTCGCCTATTTGATTGAACGATATTTATGTCAAACTATACCAAAATACCACATCCGCTTTTATCCGATTCAGGTACCTGTCAATCTGAACGATACCCTGCCATGCTCAACCCTGAGTCTGTCAAAATCGATGACCAGGGATTGGAGGATGTATTGCATTTTATCAATAAGTATGCACGGTTCATTAATTTTTATGATGCAACAAAAACAGGCGAGAGTCAAATCAATGAAAACTATGAACTGAATATCAGTAACTGGCAGGAACTTATCAGCAAAAGCGTTCCCTTCCAGTTAGCCTCTTTAAGCAAACTTGATGTCGATGAATTAGCAGCCAACCTGACCCGTATCCTTCAACTGGTCAATGAATATCCAAATGGAGACAACCTCCAAATCCTCCTGGAATTTATCTTCACGGAACTGATCCTGATTTTCGAGAAAAGCCTCGAAAATGTAAAAAACATTGATACTTCCTTTGGCACAGTTTTACAAAGGACAATGAGTTCGGGCTTACGGGAACCACTGATAAATTTTATCGAACTGAGTAAAAAGGCCGCTAATTTTGATACGACAATAGGTATTGTTTTCTCAGGAAAAATCAACTTGGGAAACTGGGACATTCCGGAGGTCAACTCCATTGATCCTTCCACTGAGGATTTACCCGGTGGAGTAGTAAAAAATTTGGAAAGAACCGCCAACATTTTTTTAAATGAATTAAGATCTCTGGCTTCCAAAACTGCCGGCTTCCTGCCTCAAGTACTCTATCCAAATCAAGAAGCCCAACAAGGAAAGATTGCTCCACATATAGGTCTATTGATCGCTTTTTTAAACCTGCAAAAGCGGTTCAAAAATGATCTCAACGATATAACCAGAAGGCACCTTTTATATTTTTATAATGATGTTTTACAAATAAAAGGAAAGTCAGCCCGGCCTGATGAAACCTTTGTCGTATTCCAACTCCAAAAGCAGGTGGAAACGTCCTACTTCCTTCCCAAGGGAACAAAAGTAAAAGATGGAAAGGACGATAATAAGGCAGATATCATTTTTGCTTTGGAGAAAGACATCGTACTCGACAAGGCTGAAATCACCGAATTGAGGACGCTGTATTTGAATCCGGTTCAAGGGTACCTGGCTGATGATAGCGATGATTGTTCAAAAGGCGATTTAGAGACCTTTACTGAAGGGTTGTATATTGCTCCCAAAGCCAATAGCCAGGACGGAATTGAAGAAGACTTTAAAGAAGATCCGAAAAACTGGGCTACGCTGGGTGCCAGAGAAAGCAAATTATTCATAGACAATACTAACCAGGAACATCCTCCGGCAAGAGTAGGATTCGTGTTAGCTTCGCCGGTTTTGTTTTTGAATGAGGGGAAGAGGAAAATAAAAGTCGAACTGGATTGCTCCATTGATGAATCATTAGGCGATGTTAATCTCGATCTGCTTGAAAAAGTAAAGGGATATTTTGAAATTGATTTTGAAGGATTATTGGAGGCAAGAATTGAATTGGACCCTGCTATTTTTGACAAACTTCTGCAAAGGCTTTGCCCAAAACCGAAATTTTATTCAGCCCAAAACCTAGATAGTAATTGCGAATCCTATATTGATGAAAAGAACCTGAAGGCCATTTTAGAATTTTTTACTCTTGATCTGGATTCGACATCTTTTTCGTATACCATTGAGGATGTCATTGAGATGTATGTTTCTGAAAAAATAGACCATAAAACTGGAACCTTCTTATTTAGGCAATTATCCTGTAAAACTCAAATCACCTTAACTGATGTTATTGCCATTGGCCTCGCTAACTTTTCGGACCTGATAGGGTTATTTTACCGGCAGCCATTCAAGGTGTACCTAAGTGGAGAAAAAGGATGGATGGAGGTACCAAATGAGAGTATTATTTTCAATCTGCAAACCACTCCTAATATTAAAATATCAATTGCCGTCAACCTTAAAGACGACTTTCCTGCAGTAACTTTTTCCGATGCTGAAAAATTAGGAGAACCACTGGGGACCACTCATCCTTCGATGAAAATTCAACTTGACCCTGAGTTTGAATTGATTTGCCCAAGCTATGAGTTTCAACCTTGCTGTGATCTATTCCATTGCCAGGCGGAAGGTGATATTTCTATTTCAGCCTACCATTTTTTAAGGCACCTCCAGATCGATGATAGCTGCATTGATGTCGAAGTTTGTGGAGTAAAGAATCTGATCGTTCAAAATGATGAAAGTGTGCAGGATGTAAATGGGTTGATTTATCCGTTTGGGACGAGACCTCGATATGAAAAAAATGATGCAGCACCTTATAGCGCACAGGGTTCGAATTTTTACATCGGAAGCAAAGAAGTGTTTTGTAAGGATTGGAAAAAATTTTGGATAAATATTAATTGGAAAGACAAACCAGCCTCTTTTTGTGCCCATTACATTGGATATGAAGATATTTCCAAAGATATTGTTGAAATTGATGGTGATGACTTTCAAATTAAAACTGCCTTATTAGAAAACGGGAATTGGATAGAATACAAACACAATATTTCTGTTCCTCACGGTCCACCCATTTTTCCAAACCCACTTGGGGACCCTACTGAAAATAATGTATATCTATTCAATGAAGATGATGATAAAAATTATAGCCGAAATATCCCCTCAAAAACTGAATGTGGAAGGTTAAAAGATACATTTCAAAGAATTTTCGGTTTTGAAAGAGTTAGTGATTTTCCAAACTCGCAACATAGATCGAAAGAGCTCTTTGATGAGTTTTCTCCCTATACAACTGAGACCAAAGATGCATTTGTTAGGTTGACTCTTACTAACCTTGATTTCCAACATAATCAGTATCCGTTTATTTTAGCCCGGCAGATGATGGCCTTTGGAAAATTGGAAGCTGATGGAAAGTCTGTATATGTTCCAGGTGCTGTTTATTACACCGGCAACCTAAAAACCGGTAGTGGTTCTAACCCAAGTGATTTTAAAAAGGTAAAGGATAGTGTCATTAGTGTTTCACAATTATTTGACCAGATTGATCAGGTTACTGATTATTTATTTTTAATGGGAACAGACCCTTCGCAAATATGTAATGTAGCTATTCCTGCTGAGCAAGGTAGTTTATATCAAAAAATTTTAAAACTTATTAGTGACCTTGGAAATGCTATATCTGCAGGTGACCAAGTTTCAAATATTATTGATTTTAAAACTGTAAACGTTATTGCACCTGGAGCAGGTGAAGCAGACATTAGAAAAATAGTGTTTGATTTTTTACAACCCTATGGAATTGTAAGTGCAATTGGAGATTCTCCTGTCACCAATTTAACAAATGATTTAGATACTGGAATTGATCAAATCTTAAATACCATTTTCCCAAGTGGAGTGATACATAAAAGTATTATTCAAAGTATAAAAAACGAAATAGAACTTCAAACGCCTAATGATCCAACAAGCGTTGTCAAAAAAGGGAATAGTGGATATGAAGATTACTTGGATGATCTAAAGTTATTAAGTATAAAAAAATTGTTTAAAGAAATCCGAGATTTTCTATGTGAAAAAAAACAGGAAAGTATAAATGCTGAATTATCAGGAGTAGTCATCCCCAACGAACCCTGGACTCCTATCATCAAGGACATCTCCATAGACTACACTGCCAAAGCTACGGCATCAGATATCCAACTGGTTCACCTCCACCCTTTTGAAAACACCTACAGTCTGGAAGATATTTCAGCCTTTCCAAATCTCCTCCCTGTTTTCACCGATGAAGGCACACTTTTCATCGCCCTCGACAAGATCGCGAGAGGAAATACGCTGAACCTGCTATTTAATATGGCTGAGGCAACAGCAAACACAGAAATGACCAAACCTGCCATTAAATGGTCCTATTTGAAAAACAATAAATGGGAAGAACTTAAAACTGGTTTTTCAATCACCTATGATGGAACCAACGGATTGACACGTTCAGGAATCGTGGAAATTACTATGCCCGAGGATATATCGAATCAGGGACATACCATAATGCCAAATGGCAACTTTTGGATTAAAGCAGCTGCTAAAGAATATAGCAAAGCTGTTTGTGAAACCATTTCTATCCATACTCAGGCAGCGAAAGTCATTGCCGAGTTAGCCCCCAACAATGATCTAAAAAGATTGAACACACCATTGTCAGCTGATAAGATCAGTCGCCTGGACAAAGCTGATACAAGTATCAAAAAGGTCACTCAACCGATACCGTCATTTAACGGCCGGCCTCCTGAAAGTGAAGCCCCTACCCTGCTTTACAGACGAATCAGCGAACGATTGAGACATAAAGGAAGAGCTATAAATGGATTTGATTATGAACGTATTGTTCTCGAAAATTTCCCTCAGGTTTTTAAAACCAAAACCATCAGTCATACCCTTGGTTTACCCGGACAAAAGTATGTCAGAGACCTGGAAGTAGTAGCACCTGGGTATGTGCTTGTTGCGGTGATTCCTGATATAAAACAATTGAGTTCAGGCAATGCTTTTGAACCGAGAGTGCCACTAAGCCAATTAGGAGAAATTAAGAAGTTATTACAAAAAAAGAACTCCCCTTTCATCAAGCTGAAAGTGGAAAATCCTCGCTATGAAAAAGTGAATGTAGCCATAAAAGCAAAATTCACCAAAGGTAACACTGGGCCCTATTTTGAAAAACAGTTGGAACAGGATATCCAACAATTTTTGGCACCATGGACCATAGGCAAGACTGACCGCCTCGATTTCGGTGGGATACTTTCCAAATCTGATCTTATAGCCTATGTAGAGGAATTGTTTTATGTGGATTATATCTGCCAGATTGATTGGGTACATGAATTCGACATGGATGACGGATGCAAAGCCAAGGAGATATCTTGCTGTCAACCTGTAACTGAAGAAAGACAATTTATAAATCCACTAACTGCCCGGTCCATTTTGACTGCAGGGACTATTAAGGTATGTGAATTGGATAAGGCCTGCGATGAGTATGACGAAACAGTTAAGTGTGAAGCAACAGAGCCTCAAAGCTTTATTGATTAAAACTCAAAATTGATCATGAAAGAAACAACCATTAAATTGTTGCAAAGAGAAGATCAAAGTTTTGATCAGGATCATTTTGATTTTGACTTTCTCCGCAGAGAGGGGTTAAAACATATTGGCGCCCTATCAGGCAAGATTTGGACGGATCACAATATGCATGATCCGGGTATCACAATTTTGGAAATGCTGGCTTATGCCTTGATGGACCTTGGTTACCGCACTCAATTGCCTATCCAGGACATTTTGGCCACTCCTGAAGGTGCCTCCAACAGCTATTTTACCCCAGCCCAGATTTTATCCAACAACCCCACGACCATTTTAGATTATCGAAAGTTGTTGATCGCAATTGATGGTGTACAAAATGCGTGGCTGTTTCCAAATTTGGAAGAAAATTTTTATCTCAATTGTGATGAATCGATTAAGGAAAATCATTGCGACCCTAAAAAGGAACCCTGTAAATGTTTAGATGAAAAGTTTAAAATAGACTGTCACCCGAAAAACAGAGAAGGAAAATTTGAATATTTGCCTCATGAATTCACCTTAAACGGATTATATTCCATTTGTATCCAAAAAGAGCCTAACCTCTCAGAAAAAGAGGAAATTGCCTTGAAGGAAAAAGTACTCGATAAATTAAATCAACATCGCAACCTCTGCGAAGATTTTGTTGAAGTAAAAATTCTATGTGAAGAGACAATAGGTATTTGTGCCGATGTGGAAATCAATGATAACTATGACCCTGAAGAAGCTTATGTAAAAATAATTATCGCCATCGAACAATTTTTTTCTCCCAATATCAACTTCTACACGCTTCAGGAAATGTTGGAGGAAAAAGGAAAATTGATTGAAGAAGTTTTTGAAGGCAGACCTTATGACCCAAACTATAACAGCCCTGGGTTTATTGATGTTGATGAATTGGAAAAAATACCACTTCGTAAAGAAATTCACTTATCTGATTTATACGGCCTTTTGAGTAAAGTTGAAGGAGTGGCATCTGTTCGAAATATTATTCTAAATGGAAATACATCGGCCGGAAAACATCAATCGGCAAATGATGAGCATTGCAGAGAATGGGTTTTCCATCTCGCGACCGACCATGTTCCTGTTTTTTCACCAGAGGCCAGTTGCATCAACTTATCAAAGGACGGGACTACTTTTCAACTGGATGCCTTTGAAATCCAGCGGTTAAAAAGCCAACACTTAAAAACCCGGACTTCTGGCCGTGCTCGTGGAAATAAATCATACCTGGACATCGAAATCCCTAATGGTAATTACAGACCTGATCTTGGAGAATATTATTCTATTCAAAACGAATTCCCAAGAGTTTATGGCATTGGTGAAGGTGGTTTACCAGACACCGCATCCAAAAAAAGACAAGCTCAGGCTTTACAACTTAAAGGATACCTGCTGTTCTTTGATCAGCTTTTAGTAAATTACCTAGCTCAGCTATCGAATGCCAGGCATCTGTTTTCCTTCGAAAATGCCATTTCGGAAATCAGCCAGATTGGGGCATTGGACAGTGTCCCGGACCTCGATAGTATCCTTCAATATTATAATACCGAACAACAGCAACCGGTTACCTTTCTGCCTCTTGGAAAGGACGATTTTTTTAATTCGGTAAAAGCGGGGCTCGAGATTAAAAACCCCATTGAGTTTAATTTCAACGGAGAAAAATTCTCAACCCATAATAAGCTGAGCCGGGATATTCAAATTGAACAACTGGCACGTGAATTGGATCAGGAAAATTATTCAATTAAGGTCTATCCAACTGAAAACTGCTACTACTTTGTCATTCAACCTGATTCACTACAGGTAGTTTTGCTCGCACGAGCCATTTTTGAGTCAGAGGAAGAGGCAAAAATTGCAGGTAATAACATGAGCTATGTTGGTACCAAAAAAGAAAATTACCAACCCATCGACCGCCCTTCTGATCAGAAATATAGTTTTGAGTTGCTATTTTCCCCTGTAACCAATACCTCTCTGGTTGAAGAACTTACTTCGACCGAACAATCCAAACTGGATAAGAGAAACCATTTTCTCGATCATTTACTCGCCCGGTTCTCCGAGTCATTTGCAGATTACAGTTTGTTGGCCTTTGATCAATTCCAAAACAAAGCAAAAGCTTCAGGAGAATTGATAAAAGCTAAAACAAATTTCCTTTCCATTTACCCTGACATCAGTGGCAATAGAGGCAAAGCATTTAACTACCGGGATAAAAAAGCCCTTTGGAATTCAAAAAATATTTCAGGAGTAGAAAAACGATTGTTTGGATTATCAGGTCTCGAAAATTGGGAGAAGAAATATCTGTGCAATTTTGAAGTTCATAAATATGAACAAGAGTTTCAGGTAGAAATCAAATATCGGGGAAAGACCCTTTTCAAGACCAAAAATGTCTATGAATCTGAAGCAAAGGCCAACGAGGTCTGTAAAACTATTATTGAAGAAGCAAAGAATAATGAATTTTACGTAAAAAAAGATCTCAAAGACTGTTTCTTGATTGAGTTTAACAGTTCCAAAAATCTTGAACCGTTAACCTTTAAAACAGAATCCGAAAGGGACCTTTTTTTATATGCTATCCGAAATTTATTTCATGAAACGCCTGTTCATGACAACACTAATATTTATGCCTATCACTCGGTTTATCGCCAGGAACTGCATTCGCATTCAGGCGAGGTGATTGCCAAAAGTAAAGACGCTTACGAAACCGAAGCAAAGGCTGTTGCAAAGGAGAAATATTTTGTTGACAAAATAAAAGACCAGACCCCTGTTGCTCCCGGAACAGACTTATCAAAATTAAAGTTAATGTCTAAGTCAGTTGAGGGGCGTCGTATTTCTATTGAAAGGTCGTTTCTCAATTCAACCGTAAAAGTCGCAGACTCTGAGTACAGATGGCAGGTCCTTGACATTGATGGAGAGCCTATCCTAACCGGTTGTCGATATTCAAAGGATCAATCTGATGCATTTGAAGATTATTTAAAAACAGTTTTTTACTACGAAAAGGAATGGAGATTCACCGGACACTGTGTACAGCTTGTTTCCAATAGTGGAAAAGTGCTGGCTGAACAGGAAGTAACTTCGGAAGCAGCTGCTGAACTTATTATGGAACAGGCTGATCAATTACTGGACCCTGAAACTGTTGGACAGAGTTACCTCAAAGAAACTGGAACTGCCTATGGATTTGAGGTTCGGGATCCCGCCAACAACCGTTTGTTGCTTGAAAGTGTCGTTTTGTATGAAAACAGGAACCTGATTGAAAACCTGGTGGAAGCTTTTCAATGGAATGCCTACCAAATTATAAAGGTGAATGAAACCCGATCCACAATTCAATTCAAAGACCAAAAAGGTAATCTTATTGCCTCCACAAGAGAAGCTGTAAATGATCCTCAAAACTTTTTGAATCAGATCATTTCTAATGCGGATAAGATGAAGGTGGTGGAATTCAACAATACCTATACTTTCAAAATTTTAAATAATAAAGGTACAGAAGAGTTACTCGAAGGGTTTTCTCGATATCATAATCAAGAGAAAGCTTATAGGTCCCTTTTCAACTTCCTGGAAGCTTACAAAAAAGGGGAATTATCCTTTAAGCCCATCGGTCAGATGGAAGCCGAACTTGCCAACATCGAACTGTTTATCATAGATAAAAAAGGACAGTTCCAGGCCTTTTCTCCCAAAGAAAATTTCAGAAAACCTGAATATTGGAAAAAAGAAAAAAAGGTTGTCAATAAAACATTAAAGGACCTCGAAATCCCATTGGACTACACCTCAGAATCCAAGTTCTATTTGGCAGATTTGGAGCAGAGAGAATTATTACGATCTACCGAATATTATTCAAACCCTAATTCTGCCAGGAACGCAGGCAGATCAGCTGTATTTGCCATTTCGCAAATCGAGAATATCGCAAAAAGTATCATTTGTAAAACTGGTCAAGATGGGTTTGTTTTGAATCTGGAGCCTGAAGATATGATGCTAGCCATCACACATCAAGAGGAACAGTCTGAAATCGAAGAATCACTGGAAGGGTTTCAAAGTGATATTTCACATCACACCTATTTTGTATCCGTTAACGCTGAGCCTGACAAATGGAAGTATCAATTCTATTGGATTGATTATCAAGGGAAAGCCCGTGTTTTATATCATAGCAAAAAAACTTTCGGTTCCCCCGAAAAGGCTACCCAGGCTTATTTGAAATTCCTCAACACTGTCAATCAACTCAACTTTGAAGCAATTGATTCTCCAGGAAAATTCGGTTTCCGGATAACCAGTAATGGCCAGGTTCTGGAGCATCCCAAAAGGTATAAAACCCCAACAGAAAGAGATGCAGTTATTTCACAGGTCGTGAATATGTTTGAAACCTTCAGATCCACACACATTCAGCATGACTGTGTTTATTTGACCGAAAGATCGAAAGATGATGAAAGTTATGTTTACCGGGTTTTTAAAAAGGGCAATCCTATTGCCTTTCACCCGTGCGAATGTTTTGACCTGGAGGATGAAGTAGAGAAAACTGACTTTAAAAACCGCCTGGAAGAATTATGCGAGCAACAATATGATTTTGCTGAATTTTATTTGAGAGGGAATAAGATCCTTTGCAGAAAAAACGGGAGGTATCACTATGTCCTGAAAGATAAAAAAACGAATAAGGAGTACTTCATCAGTAAAGAAAGTTATTATTCCAAAAAAGAAGCCATTGAAGCCTTTCAGAAAACATACCTAAACATTATTCATTTGGCTTCCGATCCAGGTAATTATCAAAAGGAGGATTTTAAAAATATTCCGGAAAGTTGCCAAAAGGAAGAATTTAAAGAAGATCCAACAATTTATTATCTCGGAAAATCTTATGATAACGCTCTGGTTACCATGACGGAAGATATTTTCTCTGATGCGGGAAGTCTGGCCTCTATCTTTTGTACTTTCCCAATACGAATCTATGCAGAGCGTCTCGGAGAAAAATGTTTTGAAGATAAATTAAACTGTTATTATTTTCATCTGGTTGGTGACAATCCGGACTGTAAAACAGATTGGTTGAGTACCGATTGTTATGAAACTCCTGAAGAAGCCTGGAAGGATTTTGAACATTTTTTAAACCTGCTGAAAAATAAAAACAACTTCCGCCCACATTTAAAACCCTATTTGAATGATTGGCGAAAAGAGGAATCCGGCGAGATTCAAATCGTAAAAAGGCAACCCGGAACTTCAGATTTTGTTCTTCACCCGGGTAATGTTCCCACTGAAAACAAACCGGAAGATTGCTGTTATTATATTTCAGTTACGGAAGTACTGGCAGAAAGCTGTGTGGAATATCTGAACGAAAGCAGTGCCTGGGGAAAAGATCAGGTTTTGGCTACCTATGTATCCAATGCTTTTCAAACATCTGCTGAAGCGTGTGAAGCATTAAAAGGGTTTGAAATTGAAAAGATAAGTAAAATTGAAACCAAAGCCAGACCTTCTGCTACCATAAACAAACTTTACTTCTATGAGGTAAAGGTTTTTCTCAATGGGCAAAAGGATGAAACCACCTTCGTGGGAGAACAACTTTTTGAGTCCCAACCTGCGGCAAATGCTGTAGGTGAAAAATTATTTGATCACGGTAATTATAACGCCAGATTAAAGGTGATTATGGACGATGATTGTTTGTTCCGGATTGCGATAGTTGAAACCTTTGATGAGCCCTCAAAGGTTGATTTACCTTGCCAGGATGAAACCAATGCATGTACAACCAGTTTAGAAAAAACAAAAGGACTTGAGCGTTTTTTGCAAGTTGCCTGTTCTGATGAAGCTTTTGTGCCCTGCCTAGAGGAAGGAAAATCAATTGAGTTTTCCTTTAAAGTCGTAGACCCATCTACCTATTGGATGGCTCGACATCCATACAAGTTTCACACTAGGGAAGACAGGAATAAAATGATCTCCTGGATCTACTCACAACTGAAAGGACAAGGCTGGTCATTGGAAACGGTCAAAAAAAACAACGGGAAGTTCGCTCTTCAACTTTGCATGCCCATCAATAAGGATGTTACCGATGAAGAGTATATCTATTATACCAATGCGGGTCCGGAATTTAATCCATTTAATCTTTATTGGGAAATTGATGATAGCGGCGAAGGGGAAAAATTCTGTCTTTTGGAAATTGCTCAGCAGTTTACAGAAGAAGAAATTGAGGATAATAATTTTGGTAAAATCCTCAGCTGTTTTGAAAGAAATATCAAATACCTTCTGACAAACCAGGAATACCTCGTGCCTACAGGAGATTTTTCAAATGAAGGCTACGGAATTGCCCTGATCAACCCTAATTGTATCCTGGCTACCCACCCTCAATCATACATTTGTGAAGAGGATATGTGGAAAGCTATTGAGGAGACCAAGGCCCACATTCATACAGAGGGTATGCATTTGCTTGAGCATATTTTGCTACGCCCGGAAGAGAAAGAGGCTGTTGCTGGTCAGGCAAATGAAGATAAGTGTGCCTGCACCCTTTTAGCCACCCCTGATTTTGATTGTCAACTCACCTTGCCTTCAGAAGATCTGGATCCCTGTTTGACCCCGGGAGAGATGGCCGAGGAGGAGGAAAGTCCCAAATACACACCAGGTGCTGATCCGTATTCATTTTTGGCCACCGTGGTATTTCCATGTTGGTCCAAGCGATATAAGGATGCCAATTTCAGAACTTTCGTAACCAATACATTACTCCGGGAAACGCCTTCACATATTGCCATTAACCAGCTGTGGTTGGGGCCTCAGCAACTGTGTGCTTTTGAAAATAAATTCCGTCAGTGGTTACATTATAAAGCCAACACTACAGTATGCGACTCCAGCATGCCTTGCGACCTGATACAATACTTGATGGAACTGAAAAGCTGTTGCTCATCGACAGCCCAGAGTGGCAATCAAGGGTGTGACTGTGAAGAGGATGTTCCACGTATTGATTTTCGGATGGTCAGCATGAATAGCTTGTTTAACAATGCCAGAAATTATCAAAATCCGATTTTAACCAATAGACTTAGGTACCTCCCAATCGCTGGCAATCAGGTAATATTCAATGTAAATACGATAAAAAATATACTATCGAACTCATTTAAGGTGGGCAACATAGGTATTTCACCGGGGCGAACTATTTCAGTCAGACCTTTTGAAATACCCGCAGTAAAAACTGGTGATTCCAAAACCAAGGCTTCAGCCGTTTCAACAAAAAAGGAGAAGGAGAAAAAGCCGACTGAAGAAAGTAAACAGACTCCTCGGGCCTTTTCAGCAAAGATAGCTGATGTTGAAGATGCCAATGTTCTAAGGTCAAAAACCTATGAACACATTTCCGCATTGGCAGAAAATATATCAACTAAAAAAGTAACCAAATCAACTATCAATGAATTAGACAAAGTGGTCAATTACACCCTTCGATATGCTATTGGAAGAAAAGGTGGAGGGGATGATAAAGCCTATACCGAATTATTGGCGAATACCCTTGCACTAACATTGGATAAACTGGTGGCTCAAAACAAAGTTAAAGTTTTCCATAAACAGGAACTCCGCAAGATTTTCACAACATTGGAGGAAAAGGGAGTTGATCTTTCCAGTATAAAAAAGACCTGGAATGTTAAAGGCCTGAAAGCAAAGCATAAGGATGCTTCTGCAATTGACCAATACCTTAAACTGTTTGACGGATGAAGCACATGATTGGCAAACAGATAATAGAGCTTCAATTGAGCCGGGACCAGGAGGCCTCTTCGATGCAAAATAAATTCAGTCAAATGTATTGGCAGGAGATGATCCCTGCTATGGAAGCCCTATTTAATGACCTCACGACGGAGGAAGAACTCATTCAGATCGATCGATTGGAAATTGACCTGGGAATACTTTCCACCAATGAATTACAAAAAGATTTGCTTATTCCCAGGTTGAAAAAGGAGATCGAAAATTGGTTCCAAAACAATAAAGGGCACCAGTCAAAAATTCAGAGGTCTCCTTTGCGAAAAGGCATTTTTGAAAAATGGTTGTTTTTTCTCGAAAATGGCTTTTTACCGTGGAGTATGCAAGATATGCCCGACAACTGGCAAACAGCAATACTTGAAACTTTTAGAGTGAATCCCGTCGCCAGCCAAAATGTTCAAATTTTGGTGTCCCAAAACACCTATGCTCAAAAACGACTGATCCAGCAATATGAACCTGAGTTTTTACAACAACTCATTGAAATATTTTCTACAAAAAAGCAGGAAGCCTTGTTGTCCTTTGTCCAATCATTTCCTGCCTTGGAAGATGTTGAAGAGTTTTGGACGTTTGCCGTCAATCAAATTTTGGTACAACAAAAAAAGTGGGATGCAAAAACCTTGATGACAGCCTGGAATAAACATCAAAAAACATCCCGAAAGTCTGAAAAACCAACGGACCAGAAGCAGGATTTAATCAAACCATCATCTTCAATTGAAACAGAAGAGGTCTACATTGAAAATGCAGGGGTCATTTTATTGCATCCTTTTTTACAACGCCTTTTTGATAACCTGAACTTATTGGACGACAAAGATTTTAAAAGCCAGGAAAGCGTTTCCAAAGCCATTCACCTCCTGCATTATATGGCAACAAATACGGTTGAACCCGCGGAACACGATCTTAGTTTATTGAAATTCATTTGCGGGGTTCCGTTAAATGTCCCCATAAAAAAATACATTCATCTACACGAGCAAGAAAAAGAGGAAGCGGATGCCTTGCTGCAGGCTGCCATTCAGCATTGGAGCGCTTTGGGCCAGGTATCCAATGTAAGTCTACAGGAAACCTTTCTCCAAAGAGCCGGCAAACTCCACCATGAACAATCCGGATGGAAATTACAGATAGAAAGAAAAACCGTTGACATTTTGCTTAACCAATTACCCTGGAGCATCAGTATTGTAAAATTACCCTGGATGCATGATCTGTTAAAAATTGACTGGATGTAAATGAAAACCACGGAAACCAAAATATCGGCCTCCATTCAGCGTAAAAACGAACAAACGCAGAGTCTTTTTTTCAAAAAAGAAGGAGACCCCTCTGTTTCCGAAAGTCAACATAAATTATCCCCCTTTGGAGGGGGCAAGGGGGAGGAATCAAAAAAACCATTCTTCTCCCCCACCACCATCCAACCCAAACTCACCATCGGCGAACCTAACGACAAATACGAACAGGAAGCCGACCGCATGGCAGAAACCGTCATCCAAAGGCTTGCAGATCCCACCTCGTTTTCCCCCTCTGGAGGGGGGCAGGGGGAGGAACCATTATCCCCCTCAGGAGGAGGAAAGGGGGAGGAACTCAACACCCACACCTCTTTTAGTGGGGGCGCGGGGGGAGGAATCCAACGCAAATGCACCGCCTGCGAAGAAGAAGACCGACTCCAGAAAATGGAAGGCGAGGAAGAAATGATCTCCAAAAAAGAAATCACCCTCCAAAGAAAGCCCATCTTCGAAAGCAACGACGATGAAATTACCCCCTCGGGAGGGGGTAAGGGGGAGGAACACGCAACATTTTCCTCCGTTGGAGGAGTCGTAGGAGGAACCCTCCAACGTAAATGCGCCACCTGCGAAACAGAAGACGAACTCATCCAGGAAAAAAGCGAAACAAATTCTACAAACACCGCTTCATCCGACCTCCAGAGCCGTCTGAACAGCACTAAAGGTTCCGGTTCTCCCCTACCCCAGGACACCCAATCTTCTATGGGAACAGCCTTCGGCACCGACTTCAATGGCGTTCGCATCCATACGGATAGTTCAGCGGTTCAGATGAATAAAGAACTGGGAGCTCAGGCATTCACGCATGGCAGCGACATTTATTTTAATTCCGGGAAGTATGATACGAGTTCTACTGCGGGGAAACGGTTGTTGGCGCATGAGTTGACGCATACGGTGCAACAGGGGGGAGGTGGAGAAGCAAGTCTTTCCTGCAAATTTCATGAAGCTAAAACTCCCTTAATCAAAATTGTTAACTTGGTTAATAAGGGTTTTGTACAGAGACAGGAGCACAACAATAATAAAGGTGCGTTTTATCCAGAAAGTGAGTTAATTATTCCAGGCACTGGTGAACAATCAAGGTCCTTTCAAGAAAATGAATATCCTTTAATCAGACAACTTGAGTTAAATCCTTTTTGCCCTCTTATATCTGAACATGACCCAGCGATTGACACTGAAGGAAATAATTTTGGAATTTCAAATAACCAAACCTTCTTATATAACAAACCACAAAACCCAGAATTTAAGGTCAGTAATAATTTTGAATCAAGTAGCTTTAAACCACAACTCTTCCCAAAAAACCCAAATAAAACATATTTGAATTGGTTAGGCCATGTAGAAAAATTACTTATTGAAAAGGAAAAGTTAGGAAATGAAATCAGAGCGGAGGATTCATTGGACATGAATTATTGGTTCGCTAGAGTTTATTACCATACTACAAAAGCAGAGGTAGATGCCATCAAAAGTGGAACATACCAATATCCAATTATGAAGCTGCAACAAGTTTCAAATTTTTACAGATTATATAGAACTAACCTAATTAATTGGTTTAGTGGGAATAAAGAATTGGTTGAAAAACACTGGCAGGCAGCTTTTAAGACCGGAGATTTAATTCAAAATAATATTAGGAATAGAGAAGAAGATAAGTCTCAAATTACTGGTGAAGACGTTTTTCTTGCCTTGTTACCCTCTATTGAAGCACACATCAGAATGGATTTACCTAGGACAATTTCTCAAGTATATACCAATTACTATGAAGGAATCCCTTGCTCCTCAATGGAGGATTTTAGAAATGATTATACTTTAATGGATCAAATATTTGAAGAAGCTTTTTTTTCTCTTGGTGAGGACATAGAAAAAGTGGTTTCTTTTACCGACCCTGCCAATTATGGGTGGATTAGAAGGATAGCATTTAATCAATTAGGAAGCTTTTTCCAAACTCACTCTGAAAGACAAATGTCGTGGGAAAAAGCGCATATCTTGAGAGGAAGGTTAAGTTTGTATGCCAAAAACTACCCAATGTTACTGTCATTTGAGCTAAAACAAGAATTAACAGATAAAATCAAAGAACAATACCCTAATCTTGCTGAAGAAGCTTTTGAAGTAGGGGGATGGAATTTCATTGGAAGTTTTTGGGAAGACTTTGATTGGTTTAAAGAACCAGAAGAGGTAATAGAAAATGAAACTCCTATTTCATCTCCAATTATTGTTAAATAAAATCATCACTAAAACGAATTATATGAGTATTGATTTGATATTAGTTAAAATTTTAAATGGAGAAGCATCGAAATAGGCAAAAAGAATATTTCGGAATGATTTTTAGTTAAAAAAAATTAAAAATTCATGCATAGCCACAAAAAAACATACCACCAAACCCTCCCCTACCAAAAACTCTTCCCGGAGTTACCCCCTCTCCTATTGAGTGATGAACAACTATGGGAACTCTCCTGCACCATGGTAGAGCGGAAGAATTGCCTGGACAGCAATAGCATCACCAATGGGGAAGCCACCTTTGGGCAGTTGTTGGCACATGATATGACGCTGGAAAATGTGTCCACTTTTAAAAAAGGATATTATTCCAAAGCTCTGGAAAATCAGCGCAGTATTGGGTTAGACTTGGATAGTACATATGGATTGCGGTCGGAGGCATATTTTTACCAGAAAAAGCAGACGAGTAAATTGTTGCTGCAGGCGGTGCAAAATGATGATGGATCAAAAAGGTGGTTTGACCTTCCGCGAAACATTGAAGGTGTGGCCATCATTCCTGATCCGAGGGATGATGAAAGTATTATTGTTTCCCGGATCCATGTGTTGTTTATGATGTTTCACAATCAATACATTAATCACTTTTTAAAAGGGATGTCTGAGGCGGAGAAATTTAAGGAGGCACGGCTACGAGTTACCTGGTTTTACCATTGGCTGATCGTGCATCATTATTTGTATAAACTGCTGGATAAAAGTGTTTGTGATGACATTCTACAAAACGGTCCGAAATATTATGATGATCCCTGTTTTCTCCCCCTGGAATTTTCAGGAGCAGCCTTCCGGGTAGGACATTCACAATCAAGAGATGTCAATCAACTGAATGAACATACCACCGCTGGCATTTTTGACCTGGGCTCTTTTGAAGCGGCAGAGATTTACGTGGACTGGTCCTATTTGTTTGATTGCGGAGACGGAAAAGTTCAATACGCCAAAAAGGTGGATACCAAAATCGCTCCGGCATTCCACGATATCCCCTTCCTCAAACATGAAGTGGATATTCGTCTGCGCTCCCTTCCGTTCAGGAATTTAAAGAGAGGTATGGTATACGGATTACCTTCCGGCGAAAGTGTAGCAAAGCGTTTGTGCCTGGAACCCCTGCGAATCCCTGAGACGGAAAACCTTTGTCTGGAAGGCACCCCATTATGGTTCTACATCCTCAGAGAAGCCGAATTGCTCAACGACGGTGAACACCTCGGTCCGGTAGGCAGCCGGATCTTTGGAGAGGTCTTTTTCACCATTCTGAAAAATGACCCCAACTCCTACCTGATGCAACACCCTAAATGGGAACCCAACGGCTTAGGTAACGACACAGGCGTGTTTGGTTTTAAGGAATTGATAAATTTTATATGTAGTTAACCCGATGCAAAATTCATAAAAAACTAATGAACAGGCTAAGGAAAATACTCAATAATCATATCCAATCCATATTCTCTCTGAGAGGGTTTCATAAGCCCTACCTCAATTTATATTAGAATAATTTTTGAACATTAGCCAAAACAAGGTAATCATGGCATTCAAAAGTACAAGACAATCTCAGAGGCTGAAAAACAACAGATCAGAAGGTCAAAAACAGAATCAGCCCTTTTTCTCAAAAACATCTGACCATGTTCAGGGTAAATCAAATAATACCTTTTTTTCTTCCCCCATAGAAATCCAAAAACAGCCGGAAAAAGAAACTCCTAAACTTCATGCAGTAGTTGAGGAAAATTCTATATCCGATGATGTGATAATCAAAGGGTTTAATAATTTAGGTTCTTTTTCCTATATAGACTCTTATTCAAAAAAACGTGTGCATGAATTTGTATTAACTGGAACTAAAGAACAATGGTCTAAGATGTTGGAGCATGCAGATGATTTGGGAAATTTCATGACATTCATAATAGGTTTTTTAAAAGCTTCAAATGATCCTAATTGGGTTACAAATGCTGATTCAAACCCATTCAAATCAATAGATAGAAAAGTCAATATTCTCAGAGCACCAAATGAAAGTGAGAAACTTGAGTTTTTAAAAGCTCTTTATTCAGTTGAGATTGATACCGACCTTGATTTAGTTGACAAGTGGTTTGAAAAAGGAGTTTTTTCTGGAGAAGGCGTTACTACACCTGTATTAGCTGAATTTATCGGTAAGAATCAGCACTTATTAATAAAATACATGTCCGAAAAATCTAAAGATCAACACCTGAAACAAAAAGGAATTGACAAAGTCGCAACACAAGGGACACCAAATTTATCAGACCCCGTTGTTGTCCAGAACATGTTGCAAAGTTCATTTGCAAGTGCAGTCAGTGCCTCCAAATTAATAATCTTGGATAGTATTAAAGATCGTGAACACCAAGATACTATGGAAGCTTTAAACTCCACTGATATCGTCGCAAATTCTGCAATTGTTATTAAAACTGCTATCACTTCCTATGGTAAAAAAGTCCAATCTTTAAAAGATGGAATAGGAATTATTTTTGATATTGCTTGGAATGCAATTCCAGCATCAAAAACCCCACTTGCAAAATTGGTTACAAGACAAGCCAAAACCCTTATCAAAGCTCAATTATTATCTTCATTGAGCTTTCCTGTTAATGATAATTTGAATGAAGAATATGCATTGAAGTATGCCTCAATAATTAAATCAATGGCACAAGGAATTCTTGAAGAGCATGAAGACACAAATATTGATCGTGATCGATTTGTTAATGCTTATAGGGATCTAATTTCAATATTCAAAAACTATATTCAATGAAAAATAAAACCAAATAAACATTTCCAAGTATTATTGTTCAATTTAACATTCCTAACGATGTTACATTCTAATTCAAATAACTCTATAAAGAAAGATTTAAAAATAATTTGTAATAAAGTTTCAGTCATACAAAAGGATGATGGCCTTTCAAAACAAGGAAAAGTTCATGTATTTGTTGAATTAATTCAGAATTTAGAATTGTCCCCAAACACCAGGGAATTTCTAAATGAAATAATGTTAAAAAGCAACATCACATTCACTGATTTCACAGATTTTGCAAATAAAAATGGTTTAGAGAATTGGTCATGCAATGCTTTAAAAGAGTTGATTGAAGAATTCAATAGTTAAAGAATATACAGAAAAAGCCTTCTAAGAACTTGTTATCAAACGGCAATACGCCCAAAAGGAATCAAAAGATGAATAAAATCCATGATACACAATCGTTTTCTTCAATATTTGCTTCCCTGGAAAAGCTAATCATCAAACAGTTAAGATCATTCCTTAATCAGAATGAGTTTGACGAACACAATTATACCGTCGAATTACCTTTAAATGGTCAACAAAGTCACTTAGGGCAATTTGTACTAAATAATCAATTGAGTCCTGAGGAAATCTGTGTCATTTTAATAGCCCTGGTTCCTCACATTGACCCCATCTTTTTTGATCAAATCATCCAATCCAACATCCCGAAAGCCGGAGATTTCCCACAACTGGGTGGCGTACGCGGTAAAAACTCCAGAAGCTTCCTGCCTACCGGCGAATCCTGCCTCTTTATCCTCGCTGGAGATGATTTTGAAAAAAGAATGGAAATCCAGCAATACTTTGATGAAGACCACTTATTTGCAAAAAAAAGAATCTTATGGCTAGATTCGGTTCCAGCCGGAGAGCCTCGAATGAGCGGTAAAATTATCATGTCTCAGGAGTTTATCGATTTGTTCACCACAGGAAAAGTAACCCGACCCAAATTTGGTCTGCAATTCCCCGCTCAGCTCATTGAAACTGAACAAGCATGGGAGGATCTTATTCTCAATAAAAAAACCTTTTCCCAAATCAAAGAACTCGAGATATGGATCAAACACGGGGAATATTTGCTCAATGAACTGGGGATGCGAAAGAAATTAAATCCAGGATACCGGGTACTATTCCACGGTCCTCCTGGAACTGGTAAAACAATGACCGCCAAACTTTTGGGAAAATACACCGGCAAGGATGTTTACCGCATAGATCTCTCCATGATGGTGTCCAAATTCATTGGCGAAACAGAAAAAAACCTTTCCAATCTGTTTACAAAAGCGGAAAATAAAGACTGGATCCTCTTTTTTGATGAAGCCGATGCATTGTTCGGTAAACGTACCAACGTCAAGGATGCTCACGATAAATACGCCAACCAGGAAGTCTCCTACCTCCTGCAACGAGTGGAGAATTACGATGGCCTGGTCATTCTGGCTACCAACTTCAAATCCAATATCGATGAAGCTTTTGTCAGACGATTTCAATCCATTATTCATTTCCCCCGACCGGATGCTGAAGAAAGATTCCAAATCTGGCAACGGGCATTCCCGGAAAACATGCAACCTTCCCCATCCATCTCCCTATTGGATATGGCAGAAAAATTTGAACTTTCAGGTGGTGAGATCATGAATATTGTTCATTATGTTTGCTTGCAAACACTTGCCTTGGAAAAATCTGAAATATCCTTCGAGACATTTGAAGAAGGTGTCCGGCGAGAATTTGATAAAGAAGGAAGGATCATGAGATAAATTTAACCTCTTTTCTGGTTTCACATTTTTGAAATTCAATTCCATAGCCACAAACACAAAGAGGCCATCCCTCAGGACGGCCTCTCAAAAATTGCAGACGCCTTCCGCCCGACGAACGGGACGGAAGTGTTTCTTCTGGTGGGGTTGTGTAAAAACTCGATTCTTTTAAAACATTATCGAAAATGGTAAACGTAAGGGTTGAAAAATAGAGTTTTTACACTTGAATGATTTTGAAAGTTTGAAGCGTTCGGAAACTTTTCACACTGCCCCAACTGGTACTTGAAGCAAATGTGATATTCCGTGCGAGTTGCACCGGGAGCCAACAGGTACTATTTAATGTCTGCCCCATAACTCCACAGTAGCCCGCTTATTAGCAAGATTCTTGGTGTCGTACCAGAAAACCACCTTGCGGATGACTCGCTTTTTTTGACCTTTTAACTGAATCACCCGTGTAGCTCCACCAGCAGGAATTTTATTCTTGAGGTTTACTTGCTGTTTCGTGCCATCACCAAAATGGATGACCATTTTGTGCATATTGATGCCACCTTTTTTCACCATTAATTTCACGGCACTGAAGCGGCCGTCGAGGGCGGTTACCATAATCTCGTCACGATCGAGGCTGTAGTTTACTTTTCTTTGTCCGAGTTTTTCCCAGCGAGGTGGGTTGATTCCTTCGGTATCCAGGGTTGGAAGTGTGTTGGCTTGTGTTTGTCCGAAAACAAAAATCAGCGCCAGTAATAGCAAGGTTTTCAATGATTTTGTTAACATAGTTAAAAAAAGATTAGGTTAATTATTAGTGCAAATGTGTACCTTTGACTTAACGGCTGGAAAATGGTTTAATTGTTTTTCCAAACCACCTAAATTTTTTATTCTAACCAATACAAATCATCACTCATGCAGGAATTTTTAAACACCATGCCCCAAACCGGAAAAGTCGACTGGATAGGAATCAGACCCAAAAAACGACAGCCACTTGAAGAAAAAAACGAGGTGGAGGTAACCACAGAACACGGACTTGAAGGAGACCATTACCACGGCGAAAGTAAAAACAGACAGGTGACACTCATCCAGGCAGAACACCTTGATCTTGTGGCCAATGTACTGGGAAAAGAAACCGTTCATCCCGGAGAATTACGCCGAAACATTGTAGTTTCCGGTATCAACTTACTGGCATTTTCTGAACGACAATTCCAGATTGGGGATGTCGTACTCGAAATGACCGGCAAATGCCACCCTTGCTCCAGAATGGAAGAAAACCTGGGGTCCGGAGGTTATAACGCTATGCGTGGACATGGAGGAATAACTACCCGGGTGATCAAGGGAGGAACGATTAAAGTTGGAGATACGGTAAAGTTGATTAAACAAAAGGCTGAGGCTGAGGCTAAGGCTGAGGATTAGAAACGAGAATTAATTTTTTGGGATTATGGCATTCCAGGATTTTCGAAAATTTTCTGTTTGGCAAAAGGCCTTTGAAATGCTTCAAATAATTTACGAGGTTACCAAAAGGTTTCCTGTTGATGAAAGGTATGGACTCACCTCTGATATCCGAAGAGCTGCAAATTCTGTCACCCATAATATTGCTGAAGGATTTGGTCGATATGAAAAAAAGGATAAGACCAGGTTTTACAAAATATCGCGAGGAAGTGCATATGAAATCATCAGCCAGGTAATGGTTGCAGAAGCTCTAAATTATCTTAAGAATGATGAAAGTGAATCCATTATTTCCGGATTTAAAACAATCATCGATGAGTTGGATCGAATTATTAAATCTGTAGAATCCAGATGATTTTTCCTCAGCCTTAGCCTTAGCCTTAGCCTCAGCCTTATAACCAAACCTTGATAATTAATAAAATCGAACTACAATAATGAAAGATATCATCGATCTGATCGGAAGAGTATTACTGGCCTTTATGTTTTTGTTCGAAGCCTATGATTCTATCCGGTATTTCAAAGAGACCAAAGAGTTAATGACAGAATATGGAGTAGTATGGAGGCAGGACCTTTTGCTTTCGGGTACTATCTTCCTGTTGATTTTCGGAGGTACGCTGGTGCTGATCGGTTATCGTTCTTCTTTTGGATCTTTGTTATTGCTGTTATATTGGGTCCCTGCAACATTTATCGTTCATTCATTTTGGAACGATCCTGTCGAACTGGTACGAGAGGAATCAATACACTTCATGAAAAACCTGGCGCTTACCGGTGGCTTGCTTATCGTAATGGTCAATGGAAGTGGGAAATACAGTATAAAACGACTATTTGCAACCTCAAGGGTTCCGGGAACCTGATTGGCTTTGGAGTTGTGAAAAAACTCGATTTATCTAAAACTTTATCGAAGTGTTCAAGTGTTCAAGCCAAAATCATTGATTGATATCTATTTTCGCATGGCTGGATTTTCATTAAAAACCGTAGGTCGTAAACCGTTCATCGTCAGCCGTTAATCCCTGCAAACTGATAATGGAAACTGGTACTTATCCCTACCTCGCATTTAATCTCGCCCCACAGCTTTTACAAAAAACAGCATCATCGTCATGTCCCTCTGCCCCACAGTAGCGGCATGCCTGGGTATTGGTGGTTACATTCCGGCCTTCCTTTATGATTTCAGCTGTCACAATACCTGTTGGCACTGCGATAATGGCATAACCAAGAACCATCACCGCCGCTGAAAAAAACTGGCCAATCGAAGTTACCGGAGTGATATCCCCATACCCTACAGTGGTCAGTGTCACTATGGCCCAATATATTGCCCTGGGAATACTGGTAAAACCACTATCTGCCCCACCTTCGATAAGATACATTATGGATCCAATCAATATAGTTAACAGCATTACAAAGGTCAAAAAAACCGTAATTCGGGCACGACTTGCCTTAAGTGCCTTTATCAACAAAGCACCTTCCTTAATAAAGTGCCCCAGTTTAAATATCCTGAAAACCCTTAGCAATCGTAAAACCCGTATGATGAGGAAGTACTCAGACCCAACAAGAATCAAACTGATATAAGTTGGTAGTATGGATAAGAGGTCAACGATACCAAAAAAACTAATGGCATATTTAATAGGCTTATAAACGGAATACAACCTTAAAATATACTCAATGGTAAAAACAATGGTGAATATCCATTCAAGGATATCAAATAGCTGCCCAAACCTTTCCTGTAAAGGCATTACACTTTCCAGCATTACTACAACAACACTTGCAGAAATGAATATCAATAAGGCAATATCAAATGCTTTGCCTATCGGTGTATCCGCCTCAAAAATGATTTCATGGATTTTTTCCTTCAATCCAACCTGGTCATGTGGTATCTCTCCACTCATTTTATTTGATTTTTACACTAATTGGTCATTAAAACCAATTGTTTTTCCCGTCGTAAAAATAGCTTTTTTAAAGATGCAAGGCCTTTTTTTATTTTTTTTTCAACTTTTTTTCACAAAAAATCAACGAAAAAAAATAATTTTTTTTCACAATTTTTCACAATACAAAAAATACAAACAATTGATTTTCAATTATTTAATAAATTTATAAAATTCAAAATACAGGAAAAACAGTTTCACAATGCCTTTATTTTGTCTTTGTCAGCCTGTGATTATCGCTACATATTTGTATCATCAAAAGCGGATAAGTTAAAGAGAAGAGAGAAAATTGATAAACTGATAAAAGCATCAGTTCCTAAATTTGAAATATGTTCATGGGATTATAACTTGTTTGGTGGTAAGTCGTTCCGGGGCAACTCGGAACGAATTACTCACTCTTTAATCTCAACATCAAGATATAAATTCGCATAAAAAAAGAAAGGCGGAATAAATTCCGCCTCTTAAATTAGGTCGCGCCATGGGATTATGGTCGTCAAAAATTAAGTTACAATTTGTTAAAAAGGTTAAATGCGAATTTAATTTAAATATTTCACTAATCACCGGATTAGGAAATATTTTTCATAAGATTATGATTTAGTTTGGATATGTTCATGGGATTATATAAAAAGCCGTGCGGAGGAGGTACGGCTTTTTTTTTGCCCATAATGAACCTCACAAAGGTACTCTTCACTTCTCGCCTGACAAACAATCTTTCCTCTAAATATTTTATCATTTATTAAAGGGTAGGTTTTGCCCCCTGGATGTGTCATAACAGACAAAAAACGGACATTTTCACCTATTCAATGGCTGAAATCGATATGGAAGGGCTATGGTCCATATCAATCATAGCATTTATTATCCTCAACTCAAGAAAGTCATCCAAATCCTGAGGTCGGATATCTGCCTCAAGGATCTTCCCCTGATGCAACAATTTTGCTCTTTGAGTTCCTGAAAGCAAAGGATATTTCGGAGTGTACCATTTATCTCCGTCAAAAAGTACCACATTGGCATAGGAGGTATCGGTAATCAATCCGTCCCTGATAATCAAAATATCGTCACACCTCGCTCGTTTATCAAACAAAGCATTGATTTCGGAGCGATCTTCATACTTCAATTCATAATCAAGATGATCGCCAAATACCAGCTTTAAGGAAGTAATATTACGAACCGTGTAAGGCAGAATTTGTGGTTTAAAAGTGTCCGGTCCGTAAACTACTCTGGCTTTGAAAAGGCCCTTTCTTTTATTTTCAGGAATCCAGATATTGTCACCCAAATTCCACATTACCGGACACCCCCACAACTTCAGACTTGAAGCCTGCATTCTTCTTTGATGATAAGGAAGATTATGAAGCACGCCATCTTCAAGCCTAATGGTTTCCAGCAGTAACAAATTCCTGTTCATAACTAAGTATCTTAGGAGTGGGTAAATATACCTTATCGATCAGTTCCCGATATTCTGATTCTACATTACTAAAGGTGGTAATGCCTCCTCCACTTTTATATACCAGTTGATCATTCTGCTGTTCAATAAAACGAATTGCAACCGCACTTTCAAGTTTTTTGCCATCAAAAATGCCGAAGACACCGGTATAATAACCTCTCTCAAAAGGTTCAGCCTCTTTGATGATTTCAACGGTTTTCGCTTTGGGTGCTCCCGTAACTGAACCTGCGGGTAATAACTTAAAAAGAATATCTCCAAGTTTGGAGGAATAATCACCGGGAAGAGTTCCCTCAATATGTGAGCTGGTTTGGTATAATGCACCATTACCCGTATCCACCTTTTCAAAATACCTGTAACGCTCCACTCCTACCCTTGTGGCCACCAAATTGAGGTCATTTCGCAAAAGATCAACAATGGTCGCATGTTCAGCTTTTTCCTTTGGATCAGCCTCCAGCATTTCTCTGGCTCCGGGAATGGATGCATCAATGGTTCCTTTCATGGGGAAAGAGGCTATTTTCCCATTTGCTATTTTTACAAAAGGCTCAGGCGAGAAAACAACGAATTGCCCCCTAAGCCACAATTTGTATTTGGCGGAAGTCATTTGGTAAATGTCTTCAAGACTCCAGGGAATATCTAAAATGGTAGGGAAAGTTAAATTTGTCAGGTAAGTATTGCCGGCCTGGATATTTTGTTGGACAAAATCAAAGGCTTCCTTATAAGTGTCAAATCCGACAGGATCGATGCGAATATTTCCGGGTTTAGGGACACCTGGATTTTTAAACACTTTCTGACTATGGAAAGACCACCTCAAAAAGGAATTATCAACCTGATCCAAAGGAATTACAATTGGTCGGTTAAAATCAAAGTCAATAACGAATAAAAACGGAATGCCTAACCTTCCGTATTCATTCATTTTCAACTGAGCCTCCTTTTTTAATAGCGTTTCGATCATTTATTGTTGTGTGTTCGCTTTTATGACCATAAGATTGCAGGAAAGTCACTTGGATTTCAATGGAGCAGTTTTTCTAATTCCTTTTCACTTTCAGCAATGCGCTGCCTTTGTTCTGACGATAACCCTTTAAGTTTCCTGTTACAATTCCAGGAATCGAATACATCCAAATAATACAAGGCCACTATTGAAAAAATGGGTAAAATCAATAAATACCAGGCTTTTAATATCACTGTAATAATAATCAGCAACAACAGCCATATGAGCCAACCTACGACCCCTACTGCCATAAGAATGGAAGATCGAAAGGTAATGTCCTTAACTCTTCTATTAGTAACAAACCGGGCATGCCACATGGGAACATAACCAAAAATATATCCGATAAAAAATATTGGGAATAAGACCGCAAGGAGCAGTAATAAAAGGAAAGCATTCCCACGCTTTTCAAATTTCCTGCAATTTGCAAGGCCGGATTGTCTTAACAATTCAAAATGATCATTAACGGATTGCTTGAGTTTTTCTTTTTTTCCAGCACTCAATTGGTTGACAAAGTCCGCCAGGCGTTTCTCTCGCTTTAGCGGAGTAGCATCCATGGAAACTACCGGAAAAGGACGAAACGTTTGCCTGGAACGATCCAGCCTAAACAATTTCTCCAGGAGGTCTTCATCATCTTCATTTTCGATGTGAATGATACCCGGGAACATTTTTTCCTGAAGTAATTTAGTCAGATCATTAATACCCTGGTTAGCATTTTCGCGGTAGATCTTTTCAAAACTTCTGGTGGAAATAGCTTCTCCAAAGTCGATATAAACCTCTGAACGAAACTGATCGGCATAAGTATAATTGACACCCACAGGAACGATATATACATCTTCCATATCAGGAAATTCATCCAAAGTCCCAAAAGCAATGCGGGCTGTTCCTTTTACCAGTGGCCTCAATCGTTTTTCATGTTCCGTCGTCCCTTCAGCGAGGATCATTACGGTCCTTTTATTGGCAAGGGTCTGGTAGCACGTGCTGAAAGTAGAATAATTTTGCTTGATGAATTTGTAACCTCTGTCCTTTTTGCGATAAACCGGAAGCATGTGAAGAGAGGCCAGTATTTTGGCATAAAATTTATGGGCAAAAATATCCCCACGCACTATATAAAACAGCCCTCTTTTCTGAAAACAGGCGAGAATGCAGGGTTCCATAAAGGCTGTAGGATGATTGGCCGCAAGGATAACCGGTTTACCCTTCGGAATATTTTCCAGGTTCGACAGGTGTATCTTCCTGTAAAAAAGCTTTAACGCGAACCTGACGATAGGTCGTATAATATAATACAACATAGGTTTTTCTTGGAAATCGGTGCGAAGATAATAAATGCCGGGAAAGGTTGGAGTGGTTTAGAGAAAAAAGGCAACATTGAATGGCGTTGCCTTCAGGACGCGCTGAAAGAATCAAGGATTTACCTTAACAGCGGGCAAAAAAAACTCCCCCCAAACGAATTCGGGGAGAGACTATCCCAAAAACCGATTAAAGATCAAATATAAAAAATTTTAATTAATAATCTAAATTAAATGATCCGCTTCCATTAAAAAGGGTTGGTTTCGCGACAACCTTAATTTAGAGCATGAATTTAATCTCCCTGAAGATCAGCAGAAGCATTCACGTCACCGATTTTCACTCCCTTGAAATCAATGAGCATATCTCCCGTAAGCTGATCTATGAATTTTGTCTCCGGAAAACTTTCCTGCAAAGGAAATTCACTATCCAGGAACTCATAATCCCAAACCACAAATCGCCAGGACGTGTTGGTCAATAATTCCGGATCTACCCCGAGAATCAACTTCCTCAATTTCAATAAGTCGAAAGTGGAAACGATATTGGACTTGTTGACATCCGAAGCAATAATCTTATAAGGCGACTGGAAAGGTTGTACATCCAGTATATGCTTTTGAATGAGAATGAGGTCAAAGGTGGTTACTCCGTTCACATCATCCCCGTCTTTCATAGGTTCAATGGTATAATTGAACCCACCTAAAACATCCTCAAATCGGTAGTACCCAGTTGAATCGGTAACATCCTGAGCTGTCATAGCCCCTGACAAGGTCACCGTAACGCCACGAATCGGATCCCCTTCTTCTGTTTTTACAAACCCATCGATATTGTAAAAATCAAAACAACTCAAAGAATTATTATCCACTTCTATGGGAACAATACAACTACTTTGATTACCTGCATCATCCAGTGCCCATACGGTTACTAGGGTATCTCCCAACGTTTCACAATCAAAATACAAGGAATCAATCAGCATATCCGGAGTAAAAGATAATTGGGCATCCCCACAATTCTCAGCAACCCCCTCCAAAACATTATCGAGGGTCAAAATAGTGGTCGAATCTCCTTCCACCTGAATGGTTAAACTCTCCATACATGCCAATTGTGGCGCCGTACAATCAACTACCTCAAAATCAAATTGAGTTGTTGCGGTATTACCACAATCATCATTAAAGGAAAACAGGAATGAATTTTGCCCTTGCGGATAATTACCCCTTATCTGGTAAGTATTGTTTCCAACTTCGGCAAGCATTCCAAAATTATCCTGTTCATAAGCTCCTCCGTTATTACTGTACTGATAATCAAAATCAGGAATCGGAGAACAATTGTCTGATATGGAGAATAGATATTCAACATAAGCCATGCACTCCTCACTTTGAATAGGTGTCTCTAACATACAGAAAGAATTCTGTGTAGTAATGCTCGTAAATTCCGGAACATTCTCATCAAAAATGTAGATCAGTTGATCATAAGTGTAATTTCCCAGTGAAGGCCCGAAGTATACCGAGTCTACAAAAGTCTCTCTGAACAAAGAATCGTTTACAGAGCGCAAGATATAATCCTGGGCCGGAAGCGGATTGGACTCATTACCAGTTAACCTTGGCAACTCCACAGGTTCAGACACTTCATCATATTCGCACCAGTTAATAATGTTATAATTCCTTCGAATAATCAAACACGCTCCTGAGCCATCATCCGGCAATGTATCCTGCACCATATTCACCGTGATCATATCGCATCCACTTTGCTGAAACGAAACTTCAGAAAACTCGGTGGCAAGGCAATCCGGTGTTTCATCTGCAGGAATATTTATTTGGTATACATGAACGGGATCCATAAAGATCGTCTGGGTCACCACCGCAGGAGTGTTTTCTGGAACATCTGTAGCCGTCCAGGTACGAGTCAGTGTTCCAATGCCGCAATCATCAACATCTTCAACAACTTCATAGGCTACCGTAAAATCACAATTATCCGAAAATGTAGGAGCCGCAAAATTTTCATTTAAATACTCCCCATAATCATCCTGACAGGTCAGGTGAATATCTGAAACACCTTGATCCACCTGAGGAGGAATGTTATCCCGTACATATACAGTGACGCTGCAATTATTAAAATTCTCCGAACAATCCCAGGCACGCATCAATACTTGTACGGTATCATTGGTGCAAAAGAATTCTATCGTATTCCTGAACAAACTATCGGGTTCACCATCAAGCTTAATTAGTATTTCATCAAGGCAGCAATCATCCCGAATTCCCTCATCGACCTGGCCAACATTCACCTGACCAAAACCGGAAGGCTGAAGATTAACCGTAATGTTGTCATCACAGATCATGATTGGAGGAAGGATATCTTCCACAATCAAAGGGACATCAGAATAATTGGTATTGCCACAGGCATCAGTAACCTCAAATGTCACTGTAAAATTACCCAGAGGAAGCCCCGGACCCGGAACGGTACCTCCATCATTACCGTTGACTCCGTTTACATAATTAACTTCCCCAAGCGGTGTATAAATTCTGACGGTGTAATCATTGCACTCATCAAAAACGATTGGAGGAGGGATAAAACCCAAAGTAGTGCAATAGTCCAAACCGTTTTCCTGTGGCGGCACATTAGCACTCAAGGTAATCAGTGGAGATTCTATATCCGGTGCCGTATTATCCTCAACTCTGATGATCTGCAAATTATCATTTCCGGCACCGTCCGTATCAAATAAAAAATTCCCGCAGGCATCGAGGACCAGCCAGTTTCTAAGTATCAAAAAGCTGTTGTCTCCATTTCCGCATAATTCAATCGTTTCGTCCGTATAGGTAAAGATCAAACCACATAATGGCACGTCAACCAGAGAGGGACGGCCGGAATTCACTGGTTCGATGAGGGTTGGATCGGCAAGGTAATCACTACATTCAATAGTTACATCCTCCGGAAATAACATCTGTTGTTGCGTTCCCCTGGCAATTGAAATGGTTTGTGTCTGGGAGGTAGCATTCCCGGAAAGGTCTGTCGCCGTCCAGGTACGTTCCACATAAGCAATGGGGTCTCCACAATCATCCTCAATGAACTCATCTGTGTAATCAACCGTGACATCTGTACAATCAAAACCCTGAGCGAATCCCATCAATTCAGGTTCCCAAGTACTTGTGCAAGATATGGTTGTATCTGGCGGTATGTTTAGCGTTGGAGGCACCACATCAATCAATGATATCAAGGTGGAACACCAGATACCGCTGCAATTATCCGTGATATTTGCCGTTAATGTCTGCCCAACATATTCGGCAGGGATAATACTTCCCAGGTCTTCACCTGACTGAGGCACCACATTAATAGTAAAAGCAGAATCCACTTCAGGAGTTACAGCGAGTAAAAAACTCGGCGTTACCTGCACTTCACAACTATTTGGATTCAAGGCAACATTAACCTGATTAAAGCAGACCATATTGTAAGCCTCCCGAACCCTGACTTGTTTTTCAACTGTTCTGCTACAGCCGGTTTTATTCTCCTCATAAAACCCAACAGGGCCAAGGTTAACCGTATACCTGACCGTATAAGTTCCTTCTCCAAGACTCGAAGGGGAAAAAATAGAGGTGTAATAAGTCTGTCCGTTTTCCTGACGGGTGATGGTCCAGAAATTATCTCCACCAAAAATAAAATTAGTATTGTCGTCAAAAGGGGTTGTAGTCAAAGCCAGCAGAATAATATCTTCCTCATCATCACAATAAAAATACCCAAGATTCATAATCTCCGGATCAGGATAGAAACATTGATTGATTACCGGACCTACTAATTGATCAGGGTTAGCTTCCTCTTTGACAAAAACCTGGTATTCCACACTTTCAGAGTGGGCAATAGGTAAAACGTAAATACCCGTGTTGCCTACTTCAGGAATAATTGTATTACCCGGAAAAGCATTTAGCGTGTTAGGGTCCAATACATTCACACTAATGGCGATTCTCCATGTCTGCCCGGAGACTCCGGTGGCAATTATCAACTGATCATCAAAATATCCTCCGTCGGAATTTGTCCCGTTGGGTATGGGGGCTCCGGGGCGGCAAGAGCAAGGTGTTATGATATCAACGACTCCATTGCTGTCGATATCCAATCCGTTTTCCGGAATATCGTTAAGAAATTCAAAGGGTGGAAAAAATTCACCCGGCAGAAAAAACTGAGGAGGGTTCACTGTAGGAGCGTCTGGCTCGGCTACAGGAAACGATTCATCATTGGTGAAGGAGAAGACAGCTAACAAAAGTCCTCCTATTAAAAGTGTATTTAGGATACGTTTATGTCCCCCCTTTTTGGATGGTGTTTGTAAATTCATGGGATGTAATTAATCGGTTATTACTAATAATTGGGTATGGCGAAGGGTATCATCTGTTGATTAACAGCTGTCAGGGGTTTGAGAATTTTAATGGATGAAAAAATAGTGATAGAGTGCTAAAGTGGCTTACAGAAAGCAATGTATACTTACCGTTCATATGTTCGTACAGGATGTTGTGCCTGCACAGGCAGGATCACAGGGATGAATTAATTTGTTCTGTGGATCAAAGATAAGTATTTTTATAATGTCAGGAAAGAGGAGAAGGGAATGTAAAATGAAAAGTGCAAAATGCAAAATGAAGAATGGAGAATGCAAAAAGGCCCGAAGACATTGTCTTTCGGGCCTGGATTAAAAGCATGAGTTTTATATAAGTTGATGATTTATGCGTCTGCAATTTGGTTATTGGGAATAAAGCTAATCCAGATTATTGAGGAAGGAAAATAATTGGGTAAATGTCAAACAAAAGTAAGTTATAGATTTTCCTTCCCTTGAATATGTTTGAATCAAGCAGTTCTTATTGGCAAACCATATCGAGTAAGTGCGAGTTCCAGCAGTGCCATTCGTCATCCTGGAATTTAACAGGATCTTTTACACGGCCCTCATGATTTACATTGTTCCATTGGATCTCCAGCAAATTATCAACTTCAATTTTATAAACATCGTAACCGCGATTGAATTCAACGGTAGTAGCATCGAGAGCTTCACGGTATTCAATGAACCCGCCGTTTCCTGGATTACCCGGGATGATATTGGTGTAACGGATTGCTTTCGCACCATTTCCATTGTCTGCCGTGTATTCAATACCGATAAAGTCAGTCGGATTGTAACCATTGATTCTCAGGGTCCAGGTGGCATAGGTGCGGTCAATTGCCGTAACTCCTTCGTACCACAATACATCCTCAAAATGATTGTCCTTGGTGATATACATGGACCAGCCCACCTCATTTTCATTCAGTACCTGACCATACAATTTAGCTGTATGGATAGATCCGTCTGCATAAAAACTGTATGCCCACAACCAGGTCTGGTCTCCTTCGTAAATTGGGTCGTGGTTAAATGATTCGTAGAAAGAAGCAACCGGTACTGCAAGATTGATGGTAAGCATAGTATTCCAAACTACAACATTAGTAGCTGCATAGAACCAGTTGCCAAAAGATTTGGTAGTGTCGGTGTCTTCAAATCCCTGGAAGGACATGATGAAAGATTCCTGCAATGGGAGTTCAGGTGCTTTTTCCTCCACTATAGGTTCTTTTTGGCATGATTGCATCAGGGTAATACTAAGGACGAGCGCTAAAACAAAACTTAGATTTTTCATAATTTTCAATTTATGGTTTAAAGTACAAGATGAATATTTTCATTCAATTCACCTTTAATACACCACATTGAAAAAACACCCTATATTTTTTTGAAAAAAATTTGAGAAAAGTTTTTAGCAGCACTAACCACCTGACACAAAATACTGTATATCAGTTCTTTAATCAATAAATAAAAAAAACTTATTTTCTAAAATTACTCCTAGATTAGTCCAATGCCTTTTGTGGAAAGAAAAAAATTCCTTGCGCCCCTTGCGCTACATTGCGTGCCTGGCGGTTAAAAATTATTCCGCAATCAAAGTATCCCTGATCACAGAACAAAGTCCAAAATACCCCAAAGCTCCGTTACTGAAGTTGGAAGGCAGGCTGCCGGATTCTTCCTCATAGACCCCACCCTGCCATTGGGTTTCCAAAAGAAGGGCTCTCATGAATTCGGCAAACTCTTCATTGAGAGCATATTTTTTCTCAATGACAATACTTCCCCGGGGAAATATGACATCCTCTTTGGGCGGACTAAAGATCTGCCCGGCGTTAACAGAAGTGAATGTATAATAATAAACCCTTGCCTGACTGGAGTCAGAAGGAATGATGTGATTCCAGTCGATATCGATCTCATACATAGCCTCCTGACCTATTCCATAAATACTGGCAACATTTTTTATCCGGAGACTGTCCGTATTTCTTATCTGTTCAAAGGTCAGCGAATCCATTGGATACACGGGCACCATGTAGGTGATAGCAATGTGCTGAACGCCTTTATGGATTACCTCAAGTCCATACGCTGTCAATAGTTCGGGAGCGAAAGGGATCTCACTCAGAAAGGTACCTGGCTGACCGGGAGCTTCAACAAATTCGACCGAATTCGTACCGTCATATATTTTTACAATGGCATCAGAAACCGGTGTGGGTTCATCATTGAAGTCATCATAACTCAAAGACAGCTTAACTTCATGGACTTTGAGCTCATCCGTAATTATGGCTTCAATGACCAGTTTTTCATTGTCGCCCGGGTCGAGTTCCCAGTCAACGGTGGTCTCGCAAGTTGTGAAGCTCCCGATAATTAACAACAAAAAAATCGTTGATCCGACAAATCGTTCTTTGAAAAAATCCATCTGGCAGTTTAAAAATTTCACATTTCGATTACAAAAACTATCAATCTTCAAACAATTCAACGAGAGAATCATCCCATTTAAAATTATTCAGGTACCATTTTCCACCTCTACCGTTATAAAAAACAAACTGCACTCGCAAACCGTGCATTTCATATTTGATCACATAAAACACCCGGTAAAGCACGCCCTCGATTTCATCTTCCCTGACTAACTTATTCCCGATAAATTTGCCAAATCGAGGACCAACCAAATTCAATTGTTCAATGGTTTGTTGTTCAATATAATTTAGTTCATCGTCCGGAAGGTACCAGATATTCCTGAGGCTGTCAAAAGCAGAAGAGATCTGATCATTACTCATATGATCGACGATTTCCTGGCATTTGACCTTAATTTCATCTGAATTATTCAATCCTTCTTTTGATTGAGCAAAAACAGATGACCCAAGGAAAAGGATCGCGATCAGCAGAAAAGTTTTTTTAATCATCACTTTGTTTACTTTTTTCGGGGTTGGGGTTCTAATGAATTGACGTAATCACGGCTTTTTCTCAGATAGAATGAAAACTTTTCCGGGTTTTCCAGAACAGCTTCTGGTACCAATACATAATCCTTCATCACTGCACCATAGGATTTATAAATTTCTTCACCGAGTTCGCCGGCATATTCCTGTCGCAATTCTTTAGACAAACGGATACCGATCTCTCCATCCTTATTCAACAATGAAAACATATAGGTATTCTCTGAAGTATAGGGCATCGTTTTTCCCTTTCGTTCAATTTCAGGAGTATTGCTGATCAATTCATCATATAGTGCCAGTCTTTTTTTCCAGTCTTCCTTAGTCATATTTTGATTTATTTAATGCTCAAAAAAAGGTTATCCTCCCTCTTCAACGGCCTTTTCTTGCCCCACCCTGAGCAGGATATTTTTAATGGCAATTATTCCAAGCCAGACAATTCCACCCCACCCGAGAATAAGAACGATGACGGCTAAAGCTTCATAACCGGAACAGGATAAATTACAAGCCAGTGCAGCAACCAACATGCCCAATGTGACAGCTACACCTATCGTCAACATGATCAACAACGCTCTTACCAGGCCAGGATTCCCATTTTGCTTTTGGGCTTTCCAGACTCTTTTTAGTTCTTTCAATTCCTTTTTAATATTCTTACGAAGCTGCCTTGATTTGGCTTTCAATGTTGATCTAAAACCTTTTTTGGTATCAGCTTCAGGAAGAGAATTTCCCCGATGGACTATCAATTTGGCTTCACCGTTGACTACGGGAACTGTTGGTGAACTCAAGGATAAAAAATTATTGACCATGAGTGCAAATGCCAAAACCCCGGAAACAACCAGCATAAAATCATGCAATTTCTGTCGAAAATAGGAATACCGGAACCACCCCCTGGAAAATCCTCGGTTTGGGTAGAAAAAGAAGGCTACAAAAAACAGATTTGCCAATGAAAACATCAACCAGGGAGAATAGCCAAAATCAGTGATATACAATATTATACCTAAAAGGATGGCATTAACTCCACCGAATACATGCGCCAGACCAATTACAACCCTTGCTTTTACAGGATTGTTCTTTGCCCATAAGGATAGCTTTTTCATAAAATGTTCAATTTATGTCATTTAAAACTAAGTGTCCAAGTGGTGTTAAAATTAACATCAAAAAACCAAATTTCAAAAAGGAGGTATTTTTTGAAGTATGCCTGGAGCAGATGAGTTGTCAAAAACCAAATTTGTAAGTCAGCGATGGCATAATCCTCACCAATTCTGACTGGGTGGCAATATAGGTATCCTCTCCCCATACATTTGCACGCACGATCGGGCTGTCATTATTATCCAGTATTTTATTGAAATTGATCGCAATTGGGTTTTTATGGGCAAAGGTGTTGTATAAGGAAAATGTCAGACTGTGCTTAAACCGTTTTTCAGGTTTGGTAAAGATAAATTTGAAGGCGATATCCAATCTATGATAATCCGGGAGCCGGTCGTTATTTTTTTCATCATAAACCGGGATCGTCTGATCATTGAAGGTATAAAATCCGGTAGGAGTAGATATGGCTGAGCCTGTAGTATAAATCCAGTTAGCAGAGAAGTAAACTCTTGGTTTTAACTGGTAATTCAAAAATATGGAAAAATCATGTGGACGATCCTGGAACGCCGGGTACTGCCTGCCCCCATTCACCTCAGGAGTCTGCCGGAGAGATCTTGACCATGTATAACCCACCCAGCCATTCAATCGACCAATATCTCTTTTTAATAAAAATTCAATCCCGTAGGCTTTTATTGTTCCAAACCGTAATTCCCCTTCAATCAAAGGATTGAGTAATGTATGGGCATGAGGAATATAATCGATTTGGTTGGTCATGTATTTATAGTAGGTTTCGGCGGTAAATTCAAGTTTGGGTTTTTCAAAATACTTGCGATACCCCAGAGCTACCTGGTGTGCTTTTTGAGGTTTTATGTTCGTACTTGCCGGCAGCCAGACTTCCAGAGAAGTAAATGGATTAGTTGTATTCGATATCAACTGCATATACTGATGGTAAATACCATAACTCAATTTCAGGGAAGAGGTACTGTCTATGCTGTATTTCAAACTAAGTCTCGGGTCAAAATTCCGGTACGTATTATAGGGCTTGGCTTCGCTTATTTGAATGGTATCACTTACGTTGAAGTTTTCATCAAAGGAAAAATACTCAACAGGTCCGAAATTCTTCCAGACCGGCATCCTGATTCCCGCTTTGAACATCCAGCGGTCAGAGAGCTTATAGTTGGCTCCGGCATACAATACCGACTTCCGTGAACTGGTCTGTTGGATGGCAGGGAAATACTGCGTGAGGGTATCAAAATCAATAGACCCGGGATCGAAATAATAGCTATGTAACTCCAATCCAAAGTTATAATTAGCTTTTGGACTCTGATAATAGGTATAATCACTTTTCAAACTCAAATTCCCCACCACAGATCTCCATTGATTATTTCCGGCAAACAACCGGTAATTGTAGGCTCCTGTATATAAAACCGTATTAGAAAACCATTTGTCATTATACACTTTGTTCCAACGTAGGGTGGAGGTAAAATTGGACCATCCGATTCCTCCAAGCGTGAATATACCTGCCTTATTGGACACCTGATCGTTGCCAAAAAAGAGTGTAAAAAACAGACGGTTTTTATCATTGAGCCTGCGGTTCCATTTAAAATTGAAATCAGAAAACCGTAATCTAAGGTTAGGAGCCGCATTCCTGTATATCCACCTGAACCTGGAATGACGATAAGAAGCGAAAAAGGAACTTTTGCCCTTGGTGATAGGACCTTCGATGGAATACCGGCTCAAAAACGGATTAAATAATCCGTTGAATTCAACCTTATTCAAATTCCCGTCTTTGGTGCGGATATCAACTATGGAGGAAAGCCGGTCTCCCATATTCACCGGAACGTCACTTTTGAAGATCTTCATGTCCCTGGTGAAATCGGGAATGATCACAGAATAAAATCCAAACAGGTGAGAAGGATTATAAATGGGTGCATCATCCAGAATAATCAGATTTTGATCCCGCTCCCCTCCCCTGACGAAAAAGAATGCGGATCCATCGCTGTGAGCTTTAATTCCCGGAAGTGTCTGCAACCCTTTGATCAACCCGACCTCTCCGGCAAATTCAGGTAGATTCTCCAGATTCACTGGCTTTAGCCCAATGGTACTCATCTGGTTACCGTTGAGATATTCCAGTAAAGCACTTTTTTTCACAATGACACTTGGCAACTCGAGTTTTGTATACCCCAGCGTCATATTTTGTTTTTTATCGGTTTTAAGGTCTACGGATACTTTTTGGGTCTCAAAACCAACATAGGAATATTCCAGGTCATACTTCCCTTTGGGTAAATGGAGGGAATAGAAACCAAATCCGTTGGTAACGGTTCCCTGAGTTGTTCCCGGAACATATATTGATGCTCCGATCAAGGTCTCCCCTGAAGTTTCATCTTTCAGGAAACCACTGATGGTATAACTCAACTCTTCAATCGGTTCTTCCTGCTCTATTTCAAAACGGCGATTGAGAACCATCTGCCCTTCTATCCAGGTGAATTCAATTGGAATTTTTGTGGCAAGAGTTTCCATCGCTTCCTGCAATGAAACTCTTCTAATATAAAAGGAAATAGTCTGATGGACATCAATGGCATGGGTGCTGTAAGAAAAATTAACACCGGTTTGAGAGGTGATCTCTTCCAATACCTGCCCCACGGTAATGCTGGCTTCCCGGATGGTAATCTTTTTTTTCGGCATATCGATCTGAGCACCTGCCCAACCGATTATACCCAACAAAAAAATAAGGATCGAAAAAGCTCTCCGCATACTGATGAATTAAATAAGTCGGTAATGAATGAGTTGATAACCTATGTTTCAGATTAATAACATCTGTCCCCTGTAAAGATAATCCTATCGCCGTCTCTCCGAATGGAAATTCCGTGAGTTTTTTCGATAATTTTAAGAACGGCATCAAGGCTTTCATCACCAAAAACAGCATTGATGGAACATTTGGAAGTATCCCTGATATCCATTTCAATTTGGGCATGAAATTTCCGGTTTAATGCATGGATGACAATATCAAGCGGTTCATTTTCAAAAACAATGGTACCCGTTTTCCAGGCCAGGAAGTTCTCATCTTCATTAGATTGCTTAAGCAGTTCTTTGGTTACTTTATCATAGGTACCCGTTTCACCAGCATTGAGAATAATACTGTTGCCTTTTGCACTCACTTCTACCACCCCTGACTTTACAATAACTTCGATTTTGGGCAATTCTTCCCGAGAATCCACGTAAAATGAAGTTCCAAGCACTTTGACCTCTACTTCATCAGTGGCCACAATAAAAGGTTTTTCAGGGTCTCGCTCCACCTCGAAAAAGGCATCTCCTTCCAACTGGACTCTTCGTTCCTGTTCATCAAAATCAGCTTTTACTTCCACCATTGCATACTGATTCAGGGAAACCTGACTGCCATCCGGCAATTCATTCACCACCACCTGATCTTCTGTGGAAATTACGGAACCTCCATTTGGCAAAAAGACCCAGAGTGCAGCAGCAACCAAGGTTATTATGGCCGCAGCAATCCCCAAATACCTGCCAAAACCTCTGCGAGGCTTCATTTTTACAATCTTTTCTTCTGGAAACAGGATCTCTTCCATTGAGTCCCACTCTTCAGCAACATCAATTCCAAGATGGTTCTCATGAATACCACTCATCATCCATGCCTGACGAACTTCATTAAAAGCAGCTTTGTTCCCGGCAGACTCCAATACCCAGGCTTCCAGCAGCTTCACTTCTGAATCACTGGCTTCCCCGCTGAGATACTTCACAACGAGATCAAAATGTTCAATATGTTTTTGTTCGTCTGCCATTATTTATAATGTTCAGCACAGCTGAAATTCAGGCTGAGGCTGAGGCGAAGGCTAAGGTTTTTTCTTCAAAGCTTGACCTTAGCTATATCAGTTAAATTATTTTTTTGTTTCGTACTGGCCGAATTTATTCGGCTAGTCGCACCGAATAAATTCGGTGAGTACAGTCTTTATTAAATGTCTCCGGTTTTTATCAAAATGTAAAATTAAATTCCAAATCCTTTTTAAAGATCCTTTGACAATTTCCAATACTCAGCCTTAGCCTTTGCCTTAGCATTTCTTTAAATGTTTTACTGAAATTTTACTTCTTCAATTGTATTACACCTAAAAATTCTTTTACCCTATGTTTTAAATCAAAAAAAATATATCAAAATCAACAGGAAAATATAATCTTCCAATCGCTGCTTTAAAGTTTTTAATGCTCTGGACATGTGTGCTTCCACAGTTTTTACGGAAACATCCAATTCCTCCGCTATATCCTTGTATTTCATGTTTTTATACCTGCTCATCTCAAACACTTCCCGACATTTGGGCGGCAACACTTTTAAGGCCTCTTCAATTCGGCCCTTAAGCTCTTCCACCGCCATGTGATCTTCCTCAAAGCTAAATTCATAATCGTTGATCTCCACATCCAATAAATTACTCCGGTATTTTTTCTGATCACGGATATAGTTCAAACACCTGTTACGCACCGAGGTAAACAAATACGATCGAACCGACTTCCCGGGATCGATATTATTCCTGTTCTCCCATAAATTGATGAATACCTTCTGAGTAATATCTCTGGCGCTATCTCTGTCGGGAACATATTGATGGGCAAAATTGCATAAATGCATAAAATGGGCCTTGAACAATTGTTCAAAATCCTTTTGGGAAAAAGTAGTATGTTGTTTCGGGTTACGCATTTGACGATCGTAAAAATAAGGAAAGGCTATGGGTAAAAAGTCGATTTTTCTAAAATATTGCAGAAAATGGAATGCCTATGAGTTGAAAAACCGACTTTTCAGGCTTTTTTATTCATATCCCCATTGCATTCGGATACTTTTTCATACCTACATTTCAAAACTCAACTTCATTTTTCCGGCTTACGCTTTCTACCTCCATGACAAGATCCTCCCCGTAGACACCAGCCGGAGTTTGTGCGCCAACGGCATATTCGCCCGAAAGAACCTTTTGAACAATGATCAAACTGGCTTCCGCCGTCAACGAATAACCATTCGGTGTAATAAGCGTAGCCCGATGAGATTTTCCTGCAGCATTTTTGACTTCCCCCCAGACAAAAGTGGTAGAGGTTTCGCGTTGTTGGGCCGTAGGTCCGGCTGGTCCCCTTTTTAGTCTGTTCAATGCCATCCTTTTCACGAAGGGCATGGAAAGCAGCCAATTGAAATATTTCTGTCGTTTCACTAAATTGTATTGAGATGGCTTCATGCCCGTATAGGTAACGATATTGGGAATATTGGTTGAATAATAAGCCGTTGAAACGTCTCCCCAGGGGATAGAAACAAAAAATAATTTTTTGTCCTTAAATGGAATCCATCTGGTTTTATGTCCCGTTGGAACAACCTCTATTTTTCCATTTTTTCGGTGAGCCGAACCCTTGTCGATATTAACTACTGCCGTAGAAGCAGTTCCCACTGACCAGCCCGCAGGTCCTATGCCCATGAAACCCAATTCCAGGAATTCGGCATCTGGCAATTGTTTTTTTAGAAATAAGGCAAGACAATCAGTAGGTATTACGTCAAATCCTACGCCGGGCATCAACATCACACCGGCTTTTTCGGCTTTTTCATTCAGGTATTGAGCATATTCAAAGATCTCGATTTCTCCTGCAATATCCAGATAGTGAGTATAGGTCCTGAGGCAGGCCTGCATCATTGGTTTTGCGGTGAACTTAAATGGTCCCGCACAATGAAGAACCACCTGAAAACCCTTCAATGATTGATCAATTTCTTCCGGGTTGTCCAGACTAAAAACCAGATAAGGCAATCCGAGTCTTTCCGCCAGGGGTTTAATTTTTTCCAGGCTCCTTCCGGCCAAGGTGGGTTTTAGTCCCAGGTTAGCGGCTCTTTCCGCAGTTAACGTTCCGGTATAACCGCTTGCCCCGTAAATGATAAATGACATGGTATAAATTTTGAGTCAGTTAGGAAAAGGCAATATACGAAATATACGGCCTATCCCGGGTAGTAACCCCAATTGCTCAATTATTTAAACCACGGAGCCTGTCCCACACCAAAGGTCGGGAGATCACTGAGAAGACACAGGGTACACGGAGAGTGAAAGTGGGAAGTGCAGAGTGTAAAGTGCATAGTTTTGAATTGAAAAGAACTGACAGGAGTTAAAACATTTCGAACCCCTTGAACAATTTACCCCCCTGAAACATTATACTTAACAGCTCATTAACAATTATTGAGTGCCTGTTAACAGGATAGAAAAAATCAATTACTAAATTTGCAACTGAAAATGATTGTTACCTTTGCAATCCATTTATTAAATTAAAAATCTAAACACAATGTTCAAGCAATTAAAATTCCCTTTTCTAGCTATTATGATGGTAGCTTTTTTGGCAAGCTGTCAACAAGGTAATCAGGATGTACGTGATGCTGCTCGTCAGGATATCGCAACCAACGCAGTTCAGCCTCAGCCAGCTACTCCTGCTCCTGCTCAACAACCAGCTGTTCCTGCAGGCCCAACTACTTCTATCGAATTTGCAGAAACTACTTTCGACTTCGGAACTATTGATGAAGGAGAAAAAGTAGCTCACACGTTCAAATTCACCAACACAGGAAGTGAGCCTTTGATATTCAGCAACGCTAAGGGTAGCTGCGGATGTACAGTTCCTACCTGGCCAAGAGAGCCGATCCCGGTAGGTGGTACAGGTGAAGTTACTGTGGAGTTCAACTCTAAGAACAAAAAAGGAAAGCGTAACCAGAAAGTTACTTTGACTGGTAACACTAATCCTCCACAAACTTTCATCTACCTGACCGGTGATGTAACTCCTGCTGAAGGAACTCAAACTGCACAGCCTCAGGCTCAGTAATCAAGAACATTTTGTTCAAAATATATTAACCGGATTTTGGTTTCGACCAAAATCCGGTTTTTTTTAAGGCAAATGACTAATGCTAAAGTATCTCCTTCATCCTTTGATTACTCATCAATAAAAAATCAGGAAACCCAAATGGAGTCTGTAATTTTTTGACTGCACTTTTAACTTCAGGCTTGCTTTCCTCCTAAAAATCTTAAGAGTAAAAATCCATCATTAAAGTTTTTTCCGATATTGTGCAGTCAAAAATTTTCAATATCCATGAAAAAATATTTTTCCCTGGTTAAATTCAGTCACACCATTTTTGCACTGCCCTTTGCTTTGCTGGGATTTTTTTTGGCCTACCTCAAACTTGGTAATTTATTTAGTACCCAAACTTTTATTTTAGTTCTCTTATGCATGGTATTTGCCCGCAGTGCTGCCATGGCGTTCAACCGTTTTTTGGACAGGGACATCGATAAACTCAACCCCAGAACCCAAAACAGAGAAATTCCAGCAGGAATCATTTCCACCAGGTCTGCCCTGACTTTTGTGATCATCAGCAGCCTTTTGTTTATCGCTACTACCTGGTTCATCAATACGCTGGTTTTTTATCTGTCGCCAATTGCCCTTCTGGTAGTTTTGGGCTATAGTTACACCAAAAGATTCACCTATTTATGTCATTTTGTGCTCGGTGCCGGGTTAGGTTTGGCACCAATCGGAGCTTACCTGGCTGCAGGTGGTAGTTTTGAACTCATACCTATAGTTCTGTCTTTTGCAGTAATGTTCTGGGTGTCCGGATTTGATATTATTTATGCTTTGCAGGATGAAGATTTTGATAAAGAAAACGAACTGAATTCCATCCCTGCAGCACTTGGAAAACCCAAGGCGCTCAGGTTATCAGAATTTTTACACATCCTGAGCGGAATCCTGATCATAGCAGCGGCCTATCTGCTGCAACAGGCTTATCCCGAATTCAGCTGGATGACCTGGCTGGCTACAGGATTTTTTGTGGCAATGCTGATCTACCAACACTCACTGGTAAAACCGAACGACTTGTCAAAAGTAAATCTGGCCTTCTTCACAACAAACGGTATCGCAAGCCTGGTATTTGGCGGGTTGATGATATTGGATATATTTGTTTGATGTGGTCCCGACACTTCGTGTTTCACACCGACACCTTGTGCACGGTACAGGCTTTCGGCGGGATCTCCCGTTGGTCGATATGATGTGGTTTGACGTGGTTTGACATGGTTAAAATCCTCTTTAGCAAGCAAAACGGCACCAGAAAAGACGGTGCTTTGCCAAAAATCACTCCCAAGTTGCAATTACACAACTCAAAAAAATGTATTTTTGTAATTAACATACAATCCTGAATAATTTCCAGTCAGGAGAAAAGAAAACTTATCACACACGGGACATCAACGGAACATGGGTAAAAAGACAACTATCGCCATTCTCCTTTTGCTTTGCTTTGCCTTAAATCTTCCTGCACAGAAAAGCAAATTGAAAAAAGCTCAAAAGCATATGGAATCGCTCAACTACAGCGAAGCCATTGATATCTACCAAAAAATATTGGATAAGGATGACCTACCGGAAGTAAAAGTTGCTTTGGCAAATGCCTACGTCAAAAACAAGGATTATCAAGCCGCTGAAGCATGGTTCAGCCAGGTTATTGAACTGCCGGGGACCAAAGCTTCTACCTACTTCCAATACGGTAAAGTGCTTTTGCAAAACGACAAGTGTGAAACTGCTCAAAAAGTTTTTAATGAATTTCTCAAACTTAAACCTTTTGACTTTCGAAAACCTACCTTAAAAAACGTTTGCAAGCATACTCAACAACTGAAAACCAACACCGGAGAATACGTCATTAAAGATATTATTCTGAACAATTACTTCATCGAAGCCTTAGCTCCTGCCTATTATAAAAATGGCATCGTTTTCGGCGCTATAAAACCGCTGGACAGTCTTGGCAACCGTGGGCACTTTGATCTCTATTTCGTGGATTTTGCCGAAACTGCCGATAACCTTTCCTTTGGGGAAGCGGAAAAATTTTCCCTGGACCTGGGCAATACTGCCAACCGCGCCATTGCTACTTTCACGGCTGATCAAAAAGAGATCTATTTCACCCAAAATCAGACCGATGCAACCAACAGTGGTATCATCCGGCTGGAAATCGTTTTTTCCATAAATTACGAAACCGGACAATGGAGTAAACTACTGCCACTTCCTTTTAACAATGCAAATTATTCTGTAGCACATCCTTCCCTGTCTGCAGATGGTAATCGTTTGTTTTTCTCTTCGGATATGCCGGGAGGGTTCGGCGGAAAAGATATTTATGTGGCGGCCTGGGAAAACGGCCAATGGCAGGAACCTGTCAACCTCGGTCCTACCGTCAATACCGATGCAGATGAGATGTATCCTTATTTTCATTCCAGCAACAAACTATTCTTTTCTTCTGACGGACACCTCGGATTAGGCGGGCAGGATATTTTTATGGTAACCGAAAATGAGAATGGACTCTGGGAAAATGTTGTTAACCTTGGATACCCGGTCAATTCAGCTTACGATGACTTTGGTATTATTATGAATCAAGAAGAATCAAGCGGCTTTTTCACTTCTAACAGAAAAGGACTCGACCGGATTTTCCATTTCAAGCGCAATACGGAAAAAACTTTTTGGATGGCCGGAGTGGACGAAGAAAGTGAACTGGTCCTGTCTGATATGGAATTGACAACTTCCTCGGATAACATCTCCATTGTAAACGCTTCTGATCGTTTTCATAAGGTGACTTTGAAAAAGAACGATTGTTACGATTTTCTCGCCGGAAAGCAAGGTTACATTCCGGAAGACATCCGTATGTGCAATAAAGACATTACTGCCGGCGACACGCTTTATCTGTTGATGCAAAAGGAGTTACAACTCGTTTCCCAGATCAAAGGTATGGTGGTCGATCAATTTTCAGGCAAACCTGTCGTCAATGCTTCATTGATCCTGACCAATACAAATACTGGTTCTGAAAGGGAATACGTATCCAATGATACCGGGCAATTTGTCATCGAACTGCCAGGCGACAATTGCTATAGCCTGAAAGCCAGAAAACAGGACTTTTTCACAAAAAAAATAGACCAGACCTATTGTGTCGAAACTCAGGAGGTGCGCAATTTCCTCATGGATATTTACATGCAGCCTTTCAAAAGAACTGCCGAAGCAACTCCGGATTTACTGGCTAGCAAAACGGGAGATTCCGGATTTGAGATAAGTCAGAAGGTTTATGAAGAAGATAATTCCGTTGCTTACCTGCTCAACCTCTATTACGATTCCGGCCGTGCCAGTGTCCGCAAGGAAGGCATTGCCGAATTGGAAAAGCTATTGGCCCTATTGAAGGAGAACCCTGACATCATTGTGGAAATAAGTTCCCACACCGATGCAAAAGGGAAAAAGGAAATGAATGAAAAACTCTCCCACCGCCGGGCAAATGCCATTGTCAAATATCTGATTAATAAAGGCATTCCTTCGGATCGACTTGTAGCCATCGGTTATGGAGAGACCAAACCGGTCAATGGCTGTGTTGATGGCGTGGATTGTTCCGAGGAGGAGCACCAGTTGAATCGAAGGACGGAATTTCGTGTTTTGGGGGTGAAAGAGTAGGCATCCGTATATTAATGCTAATCTAAACTTCGTTATTCGATATTGGGTGTTGGTTATTCTGCGGTTCTGAGCAGATTATATTTCCAATTAGCTTCAAAATTATTAATTCCTACGGAAAGGTTTTGGCATTACGTACATATGAGCCTGTCCTCCGCAAAATGCCCAGAGTCTCGCCTTGGTTGATGTCGCCGCAACTATATTTTTTTTCCTTCGACAAGGTATCGCCTTTGCCACACTAAAGCCCACGCAAAGGCAATACCTTGAATAAACCCTCGAAAACGAGTAACCAGAAACCTGAACCCACGTTCATTTGTTGTTAGAAAAATTTTTTACTTTTAAGCAAAGTTGTAAACAGTTTAAATTGTTGTTAACTTTACGTAAAGGAGAAGGACGTAGGAACAAAGGTTCTGAACGACAAATGATAGGTACCTTTCGTCCTTGTTCCCATTCTTCCTAACGTCCTTCAATTGTATATTCTAAATTTCAACTATGAAAATCTTTAAAATCGCCCTTTTTACAGTATTAGCACTAGCTTTTACTGTTCCTGCATCCGGGCAAACTTTCAGAAGTCTATTACGCAAAGCCAATACCCAATACGATTTGCATGCCTATAATCTGGCTATTGGCTCCTACCAGGAAGCTCTAGAGAAAAAACCGGATAATATTGAGGCCAAGGCAAAAATGGCTGATTGTTACCGCAGATTGAATCAAATGGAACAGGCATCCACAATATTCGCTGAGGTTTGCCGAAGTAAAGAAGTTGATAAGATCTATATTTTGATGTATGGCCATGTACTCAAAGCCTTAGGTAAATACGATGTGGCCAAACAATGGTATTTATTATACGCCCGGGATGAAGATGCGGTCATTGGTAACCATTTCGCTCAAAGCTGTGATTTTGCCAAGACCCAATTGGGTGTTACCTCTTCCTACACGGTCACCAATGAGTTCATAAATACTTCCGCTTCCGATTTCGGGGCTACGTTTTACGGGCAACAACAGGTGATCTATTCTTCCTCCAGAACAGACATCTATCGATCATCTGCCGGCTGGACAGGAAAGGCTAACAACCAACTGTTTATTGCCGGAATCGGAGCCAACGGATATCTCGAATCACCGATTTTCCTTAAGAGCAACGAAACCAATGCCTATAATGAAGGCCCGCTTTCCTTCTCTCCTGATGGAAAAAGAGTGGCCTATACCAAGAATAATTTTGTGGACGGAACCCGTCAAATCCCTGTAGCTGGTCTTGAATTGAGTATTTACACTGCTGATATCGCTTCCAACGGAGAATGGACCAACATTGCCAGTTTCCCGTATAATGGTTCAGGGTATTCTACAGGATATCCGGCGTTTTCACCTGACGGCAATGCCATGTACTTCGCTTCTGATCGTCCGGATGGGTTCGGAGGATTTGATATTTATGTTTCCTACAAATCAGGCAACTCATGGAGTGCTCCTCAGAACCTGGGACCGGTTGTAAACTCTCCAGGCGATGAAATTTCACCATACTTTGATGGAAGTATGCTGTATTTCTCTTCCGACTGGCACCATGGAATCGGAGGTATGGATGTTTTCCGTGCAGAAGAAACTTCCGGTCGCTGGACCAAGATCTTCCACCTCGGAAATGCCATCAACTCCTCTTACGATGATTATGGATATATCTATGATACATTCCGTAATGTAGGATATCTGACCTCCAACCGTTTAAATGGACGAGGCAGTGAAGATATCTACCGGGTAAATCGTTCCGCAGACTATGTAGTTATCCGAATCACTAACGCTGTTGACGGATCACCTGTCCCCAATGCATTGGTGGACTTCAGTAATTGCGGAGAGAAAGCATACCGGGCAGATGAAAGGGGAATTTACAGTTTCCAGGCCGTTCAGGGCCTCACCTGCAACCTGATCATCAAAAAAGAAGGGTATCAAACTGCTACCGTACAAATCTCTACGCTTGGTACCAATACAAGCAGAACCTATGATGTAGCCATGAGCCGGGTTGGGGAAGCCTATGCGGGTAGAATTGTAGATTATTCCACCAACCAGCCGGTGTCCAATGTTGTAGTTACTGCTACCAATCAGGCAACTGGTAGTTCTGCCCAGGTTCAGAGTGATGGAACCGGAACTTATTACCTGTCATTGAGTCCGTATTCAACTTATATTTTACGTTTTTCAAAACAAGGTTATCAGGATCTCAATGTCAATATTCGAACTGAAGACGGATTTGATCGCAGCATATTGGGCGTAATATCCTTCCTGCCCACTTCTGCGGCTACTGGTGTAGGAGACGATCCATATGTTGATGCACCTGACGGACCTGTACAGCCGGAAGAAACTATTGAAAGTGGTTTTGCTGTTCAGATCGCAGCTATCAAAACTCCTGAGATCGAGCTTTACCAGGGGCTCAGTGACCTTGGAACCGTTTATGCAAAAGAGATCGACGGACTGTACAAGATCAGAGTAGGTACTTTTGAAACCAGAGCCGAAGCTGATCGCGCCAAAAATGCCATTAAAAAACGTGGCTACAAAGGACCTTTTGTGGTAACAGAAGATGGCGTTACCGGAATCAAGGGAGGAGGCACCACACCGACCTCGGATTCACAGGATAACTGGGACAGTGCTCTTGGACGGTACAAGGTTCAACTTGCCGCTTATACCAATACCAAATGGTTTGATGATTCAGAGATCAAAGACCTCGGTGTAATCGAAGAGCGTCAAAAAGGAAAATACACGGTGAAATACCTGGCAGGTTTTGACAGCCTCAGCGAGGCCAACTCCGCTTTGAGAAAAGCGAAAGCCGCCGGCTTTAATTCCGCATTTGTTGTAGAAGATGTAAACGGTGAATTGAAGAAAGTGAAATAATCACTTTTCAAAAATACAGAAAAGGGGTTTTGCTGATGAGCAAAACCCCTTTTTTTATCTCCCCGACAAGGTGTCGCCTTAGCCACCCTTAAGACCATGCAAAGGCAAAACCTTACCCCATATCTTTTCAGAAACCAGTAACTTGTAACCAGAAACCAGCAACTAAAAACAGTTCCTGTCACTGAGTGCACGAGTACCTGCCCCGCCTCTCAGATCGGGGATGTAATTCCTTCGACAAGGTGTCGCCTTACCATACTAAAGCCCACGCAAAGGCAAAACCTTGATCAATCTCTTTCTATAAACCAGTAACCAGCAACCAGTAACCAGTGCCTATTCCGACCAATCCAACTCTCCTTCCTCCATCAACATCGGATTCCATTGAACCTCTGTCACCTTGCCATTTTCCAGCCAGAAATTCATTCCAAAAAGTGTAGAGGCGATCAATTCATGGGAAGGATTTTCTAAAGAGGAGTGATCTTCGTATTCAAGTTCGCCGAAATCCATGTCGTCCAAAACAGCAGTAAGGCCATCTTTTGTTAGCCCGATGATAGGTGTTTCTTCGAGTCGGTATTCCTCTCCGGAAACGGAAAGTCCAACGAGTACCCAGTCATTGACTGCTTCGAAACTGGCAGATAATTCCAGTTCATCATAATGCCAAATTTCCTCAAGATCATTTTGCTCCTGTTCGGGGTCAGCAAAAGACTCTTTTTCAGAGGGTGGGCCGAGGATTTCAGCTAACTGGTCTCTCGACATACCAAAGGAAATATCTCCAACACCAATTCCCGGTTTGATTATGTATTTCGGTTCTGTCATTGGTTTATGCTAATTTGGTTAATAGATTCAGTATTACGAGTAGCGTGGTTCGAGGTAAAAAGCTATTTTACCAGGCTAATACATCTTGTTCATCAAACTGATAAATTTCCTTGATCATAGATCGCACCTCCAAAAGGCTTAGAGCGTAAGCTTCAGCCTTGCTTGGATCATCCACCACTGTTTTTGGAAACGGAACTTCATCAGTTTTATACTTTGTGTCCAGGACTTCCTGATATTGGTTAAACCTGTTTTCATAATTGTACCTGAACATCTCCGTAAATTTGTACATAGCTGCCCAATGGCGGTAAAAGAGTTCCGGACTGGCCTGTGGATCATTTACCAACAGGTCCATCTGCCCAAGCACTGCATTCAAATAGTGGATGACCGTTGCTGCAATGATCTTTTCCCAGTTATCCAGAATTATTGGTTTTTTGGATAACATCAGATCATAATCCTTTTCGACTATGGCCACCCGACCTTCATAAAAAGCGTCGTAGACAGCTCTTGAGAAGTCTGTTCCTGTTTTCGAATCAAGATCACGCTGAGCAGCCATTTGCGCAAAATGATAATTGTATTCGGTTTTGAAATCGATCTTACCATCGAGGTCGAAGTTGTCCTTATAGTTATCCCCGTTTTCAAAACCTACGAGCTCTTCATCTGAGAAATCATGGAAATTCCTCGCTGCTCCATAATAGCCAAAGGCTTCGTCCCAATGGTGTTCCATCCATGTATAATAGAGTTCTGTGGCTCCAGGGTACCAAACGATGGTATCATTATAATCATTTTCCACATACCGAAAATAGACATATAAACCATGTTCCAACATTGCAGCACCCAGGCCAGTTAGTTTGAACATCTGCAGCATATCATATCCTGTTGACTCCTCAATATATACTTCATAGGTACCCAGTTTGGAGTCATCCTGTGAATATTCGGCAATTGTATTACACCAGTGAGCCATGTCAGCATGTACCTGTTCTGCATTAGGACCGTTCACCCTTTGTTTTAGATCCCGGATCGAGGAAATTTCCCTAAGCGTTTCATATACAAGGGGAAGATCCACCTCCGTTAAAGTGGGGCCTTCAATAGTCTGGGCATCATTTTCATAATATTTATATAGATCTTCAAAAGAGACAGGGGTTGCATCAGGCGAGGCCAGGCCAGTAACCAGGATCTCAAAATCCTGAACAAGCAAATTCCTGACCACCTGGCCTGTATTGGCAACGTTTGCGTGGCCGTCATACTCAAAATGATAGACGTAAGGCTGTGTTTTAGGGTCTATCGGTTCAGGAATGTCATCATCTTGCCGATTGCAGTTGCTTAAGCAAACCATCATCATCAGAGCAGCAAAAAAAATACGTGAAGCAAAACTTTTCATCAATATAAGATTACAGTCTCCTGGAAAGACAATCGTTAAAAAATCAAGGATCTCAGGAACCTAAAGCTAATCATTTTTTCTGATAACAGGATTGTTTTGGGCTGGATTCGAACTCTTATCTTTGGAGGGGTATCTAAGGAAATTATCTGTACAGATTGTCCCGTCGACGCCCGAATGCAGATGGGAATATTTAACCGAAATCACTGTAGTAAATACTCAATATCCCCTTTCGAGAAGGCCATTTTTTCACTTTGTCCAATGATGTCTTCTGCCAATTGGCTCTTTTTATCCTGGAGTTTCAGGATCTTCTCTTCAATGCTTTCACGGGTAATGAATTTCACGGCAAAAACATTCTTGGTCTGCCCGATCCGGTGAGCTCTGGCGATCGCTTGCTGCTCGGTGGTTGGATTCCACCATGGGTCGAGGATGAATACATAATCGGCTGCCGTCAGGTTCAGCCCTACCCCACCGGCTTTTATGGAGATCAGAAAAGAACGGACGGATTCATCATTCTCAAATTTTTTCACCTCTGCCTCCCGCTGGCTGGCCGTTACACTTCCGGTCAACCAGGAAAAGGCTTCACCCCGGCTTTCCAATTCGGCTCTGAATAACTCCAGATATTTCACAAAAGAGCTAAAAATCAAAACCTTATGACCAGACTTCTGAATTATCTCCCATTGTTCCATCACCTCGTGGAACTTACCGCTGTCCCTTTTATACTCAGGCTTCACCAACACCGGATGATTGACCAACTGTCTGAGTTTGGTCAGCGTTTGTAAAACGAGTAACCTGTATTTGCCATCGGAAGCATCGAAATTTTCCAGCAAATAATTCCTTGCGGCAGACTTCTCCCGTTCGTACAATTTCTTCTGCTCGCTGGTCATCTCCGTATATAGAATCCGGGTTGACAAGGGTGGAAGATCTTTAACCACCTCTTCTTTGGTTCGACGCAAAAGGTATGGCTGAACTAATGACCTCAATCGATCTTTTTTCTCTTCATTCTGCATCCTCTCGATCGGACGAATGAATTCTTTTTTGAAGAAAGAAAATGACCCTAATAAATCCGGATTTATGAATTGCATTTGAGACCAAAGGTCTGACAGGGAATTCTCAATAGGCGTTCCACTTAATGATATTTTATGCTTGGCTGTCAATTCATTCAGTGCCTTGAAGACTTTGCTCTCCCGATTCTTTATCTGCTGGCTTTCATCCAAAACGATGTATTCGTAAGCCTGCTGTTTTAAGATTTCAACATCTCTTGAAGCTGTCTGGTAAGTGGTGAGAATAACATCAAAACGATTAAGCAATCGGATATCCTTATGGCGTTTTTGTCCTACATGGCGATAGATAGTGAGCGAAGGAGCAAACCGCATGAGTTCTTCCTGCCAGTTAAATACCAAAGAAGCCGGTAAAACGATCAAGGCATTCAGTGGATTTAGGAATTGATCGTCTGCAGCAGTTTTGAAGAGATCCAATTGTCCCGGAGCTTTTTCTTTTTTGGGAGTGTAAGCCTTTTTTTCTTTGGCGTGCAGCAACATGGCTATGGTCTGAAGCGTTTTACCCAACCCCATATCATCAGCCAGACAAGCGCCCAATTCATTCTGATAAAGCTCAACCAGCCACTTAACACCATCCAATTGATATGGCCGAAGCTCTGCTTTTAATAAGTTGGAAATGCTAAAATCCTTTAGTGGTTGTTTGCCATTTTGATCACTTTGGGCCTGTAAGCCCATATTTTCAAGAATGGTAAACTGACTCTTAACCAATTTGAGTTGTTCTCCGGAATGTTGGGCAAATTTAAAAAACTCACTGTATTTATTCATCCATTCTTTTGGAATGACGAACACCTTTCCATTTTTCATTCGGAAGTATGGATTTCCTTCCCGGATATTTTTCCCCAGCCTTGAAAAAGGAAAGGTCACATCTCCAACCGTAACCACCGCATGAATATCAAACCAGTCGTTGATTTTTTTGACATCCATGGATAAATTGGGAACATGCAAATGAATCTCTTCACCGTCCACCAAAGGTGATTTCACTTCAAAACCTGCTTTTTCCAGTTCTTTCCGGTTGTTGGAAAGCCACTCTATCATTTCTGTGGTGGCCTCGCCATTCATTTGATTGGTTTCACCGGATTGAAAATAACTTCCAACTGAATTTTCCAAACCGAATGACTTAAATTTTTCCACAAAACCTGCTTCCTGCTCAATATCCCGGGTCACCCGGACGATAGTGATTTCATCATTTCTGAATTCAATCGAAGTCCGCTTTTCCTTTTTTTCATGCCAGTTGAACTGAACTCCCGTATAAAGCATCTGCAAGGTCAATCCCCACTGGTCATTAAAAAAATTCCGCACCAGCTCTACCCTGCTGCCAAGCAATGTATCGTTGGCAACAACCTCAAAACCTTCTGCATCAATGTCCACTTTTTCAGCCACTTTGAGTATGAAGGTTTTAAAATAGGTTTTTACCGAAGCTTCAGGAATGATCACCTCGTCTTTTGTCTGGAAAGGCTTGACCATATTTCCATTGATATGATCAATTTTATACAATTTATAATCGGCGATAACCCAGGCCGGATGATTACAAACGGGCGTAACATCTTTGGTACTGATCTGCCACTTTTTATCATTTTCTGACAATAATAATTGATACAAAACCTGGCCATTTGTCTTATTAAAAGATAAATGTGGGGTAAGAAAATGCTGGCCGGTTTCTACAATAAATTGATGAACCAGAATCTTCCGCTCAGCATCATAACTTAAAGGCAGGCTATGTTTGGCAATCAGACTTAAAAACTCATCCAGATTACGATTGACGTATTTAAGAATGGCTTTTTTGACCTCTTTTTCTTTCATCAGGAAATTCAGAGGTAGTTGTTTTCGTTTATTGGTATTGAATTTTCCCTCGAGGGCGGCAGGCTGCAAAAGATCGATGATCTGGATCAACTTTTCACGAACAGGATCAATCGGCAGACCGAATCCTTCTATGGTATGTACCAGCGCTTTTTGTCGGATATGGGCAAACATACCCTGCTTATCCACCGTAACAATAAAGGCATTAGGCAGGAATAACCCCTGGTCAAATTCGTATAGATTATAAACCACTTCAAGCTGTGGCTGCACAGATGTTGATTTCATGGATATTCGTCAACCTTGGAAAATTAGCAAAGGAGCTAAGGTAACAAATTACCACCTTCTGTAAAATGGAATTGAGGGTTTTTACGTAATTTTTATACAACGGTTTCCAATGCTGGTGTTTCTTCTTTGGCCCAATTGATCTGGGTATCAAGACCATAACCCTCCAGGCGGTTGTGATAGTAATAAAGTACTTTGAAATTCTGGCTGATGATCTTGCCTTTTTTATTAATCATCAATGGATTGAGGGTGTGGAAACTTCCCATTCTGGTTATCCCCATTTTGATGAGGTTTTCGAGGTCGCCCTCCACTTCTCCGGACAATTGAACCTCTCCCTGTTTTTTCATTTCAACCAAAACATCCCTCAACTGACGAATAACATCCGTCAATTGTTCCCTGGAAAATTCATAATCCTCCGGCGGTAACCTGAGAATTCCATAGAGATCCAAACGGGAATTATGCCTTTTAAGGATTTCAAAAGCAGCAAAGGCTACCAGGTGACTCGAGAGTACAATATTATCTTTTTTGTAACGATCTACTATCTTCTCTGCCAAGGTTTTAGTGTATTGGGATTCACGCTGGATATCCTCGGTTACTTCTCCCTTGGAAACAAAATATTCTTTAACCTCGATCTTATTCCCGTATTTGTCATAACTGTTCCCTTCCGCATCCACCGGATTTCCGAGCACATCCATCGGTTGGCCAAGAGAGATGACGATCTCATTGCTCTTTGAAAACAATTGCCAGATAAACTTTAAGATCAATCTTGGGCTGTAAGATCCGTCACGGGACACAAAATACTGTTCTCTTCCCACCCGGCGTAAGTGCTGCTCGATAAGGTGTTTGGCTTCCAGTACAAAGTGGTATCCCAAAATCAACGGCACGACAAAAACCTTATCCTCTTTTCCGTTTTGGAAGATGCCTCTTTGGGCCTCAACAATCGTGCCCAGCAGACCTAATTTAAGGTGATTTTCCAAAGCTCCTGAGCGACCACGGGTACCTCCCGGGAAAAATAAACTGTTCACTCCGTGCTGGATGGCAAGGTTAGACATGCCCTTGAGCGTCTCAAGGTAGATACTGTTTTTCTTTCGACGGTCAACCCGATATGCGCCTAATCGATTCATGTAATAAGCCGCCGGGCCAAAATTGTAAAGGTTCAAACCGGCGCCATAGGCAAAAGAAGGTAAACCGACTACCTCATCCAGTGCATATCCGATGAGTATGGAGTCCAGGTTACTGAAATGTGTCGGAGCTACAACCAGGGTACCTTTTTGCATCAGCTGACGAATGGTCTCTACCTCTCCCCTCACTTTGATCTTATCCCGAAGTTTGAAGTCGCTGCTCCATATCCGCTTGTAGTTTCTACTGGCAGCTGTATTGAGCAATCGGGTAAAAAAGAAATACAGGAACTTCCTGGCAAATTTAAAGGTGCTGATCTTAAAAGTTCCAACAATCTCCTCGGCATAACGGTGGATGATGGTTTGCAGTAATTCTTTATTAGCTTCAAGAGCGAGATTGTCAGGTTTATCTAAAGATTCCTTGACCAGTTTATTTTTTATTCTGCTCCAGAACTGACGTTCCTTGGGAGGGTCCACCTTCCAGGGCTCTTCCTTGATCCGGATCTGTTCCTTATATACAGTTTTAGCAATGATATCAGTTACTTGTGAAGGCTTTTTCCTCAGCACCCGATCCATGGTAAATTCCTCAATCTCTTTTACAAAAGCTTTACGATCCTGGTGCAATTTATAGATTGGCCAGTCCTCAATATTCGGCCATATTTGCGGATGTTGTTTATTTTTATCTTCCATTGTTTCTTTAAATTAATTCAGGTTGCGGGTCACAGGTTTCAAGCTACGGGTTAAAAAAATTTAGCGAAAACACTTCTTTTCCTTCGGGAACATATCCTGAATCATTGAAAAAATCAACTAAAATGATCCAACTCGGAACCTGCCTGCCATCGTCTGGAGGCAGGCTCGGAAATCAGGTTAATTAAATTGCTCTACCGCCCCTGTTATCCAGCAACTTTTTCATTTACATCAGCTATGAGTCCTAAAATTTCATCTCTCCCGATATTTTTTCTGGAAGAGGTGAAAAATTCCATGGGTAACTCCTCCCAGGTCTTCAGGATTTCCAGACGAATATTTTCAATATTCTTTTCCAGCTCTCTTTTCTTTAACCGATCCGTTTTGGTGTAGACAATGACAAAAGGAATACTGTTCTCCCCCAGCCAGTTCATGAAATCAATATCGATTTTTTGCGGAGCGATATTGGAATCCACTAAAACGAAGGCACAAAACATGGTCTCACGCTTCACGAAATACCCTTTGATCATCTTTTTCCAGCTATCCCGCATCTTTTTGGAAATCCGGGCATATCCATAACCCGGCAGGTCAACCATGTACCAGTTTTCTTCAATAAGGTAATAATTCAGATGCTGTGTTTTTCCGGGAGTGTGCGAAACCCTTGCGATGTCTTTTCGGTCACACAACATGTTGATCAAAGAAGATTTTCCGACATTAGATCTGCCGATGAAGGCATATTCCGGCAATCCATCCTTGGGACAAGATGATACTTTTGGAAAACTTCCTATGAATTCAACCGCATTAATCTTCATCAAACTGTTCACTTGTGTTCTGAATCCGTTAGTATAAATTAAACCAAATATTTTGGCTAAAGTCAAAAAAACATCGCTTCCAATAAAAGGAAACATAGTTTCTTGCGTTTTAAGACGGCACAAAATTAGTCAAAAAAAACAAGATGGATTTCGCAGCGTTTTTTGAATCCCAAATCTACTTTTCGGTTTTCAGTTGAAAATCGCCTATAAAATGAAGGATTTCATAGAACAAATTTGAAAAATATAAATTGAATAAGTATAAATTGTATTTTTGCAAAAGGTCTTTAAAATTAAACATACTAATTCACACCAACCGATGAAAAAGGTCATACTCCCTTTGTTATTTTTATTCATGGGGCTTTCGGCAAATGCCCAGTTCTTCAAGATTGGGATTAAGGCCGGAGCCAGTACCACCAATCTCAATCCACCGGAATTAAACATCCTTGATATTAATGGTGTGCAAAATCTCAAACTAGCTCTGAAAAACGCTCAGTATGGGATTCATGGCGGTGTTGTTTTGCGCTTTAAGTTTGGAAAGAGTTTCATGATCACCCCGGAAGTCCTCTTAAATTCCAATAAAGTGGACTATTCCATTGTGGACATCAACAATTCCATGGTGACTGACAGCATCCTGAGCGAAAAGTATCAATACATCGATGTCCCGTTTTTGTTTGGGTACAAATCCGGTCCCATCAGACTTCATGCCGGCCCTGTAGCCCATTTTTATTTGAACAGTACCTCTGAGCTACTTGACAACATTGACGGCTATGAACAAAACTTTGAAGACCTCACCCTCGGCTGGCAGGCAGGCCTGGGCTTAGACCTTTGGAAGTTTACCGTCGATTTCAGATACGAAGGCAACTTCTCCAAATTTGGTGACCACATCGTCTTCTTCGGCAATGAGTATGCCTTTGATCAATCTCCTTCAAGGTTTCTTTTGTCTGTTGGATTTGTATTCGGAGAATACTACAGATAAAAATTAGTACATCGTGCTATTTTTTCGCAAAATAATAGTCCCGGCGGGACTACATATCATTACAAGGTACGAAGTGCCTCAATAAAAGTCCCAGCGGGACTCAATACCGGTAACATGACCATAGCAGATGCCCTCGCCAGACTCACAGAAACCCTCACCCCGATCTACGGATCAGGTGAAACACGCAGCCTGGTGCGCATCGTAGCCGAAGATGTCTTCGGCACTTCCAATCTCCAACACAACAAGGTCCTCAGCGAAACTGATGAAGCTTACTTCACAGAAATACAGATGCAATTGCTTTCTGGCAAACCTTTACAGTACGTACTGGGCAAGGCCGACTTCTACGGTTATGTGTTTCATGTGAATGAGCATGTACTCATTCCCCGACTGGATACAGAAGAACTGGTACACCTTATACTGGAAACCCTTCCCAAAAACAAAGGCCTTTCCGGACTCGACATTGGCACAGGAAGTGGATGTATACCCATTGTGCTGAAAAAGAAACGTCCCAATTGGGATGTTCATGCCCTTGATGTAAGTCATCAAGCGCTCATTGTAGCTGAAAAGAATGCACAGGATCTTTCCACAACAATTTCCTTCCATCATCTTGATATTCTTGATAAAAAGATTTGGGCTGACCTCCCAACCTTTGACTTTATTGTCAGTAACCCTCCTTATATTCCCGAAAAGGAAAAAGATTTGGTCCCGAGGTTTGTAAAGGAATTTGAACCTGGCCTGGCTTTATTTGTAAAGGATGAAGACCCGCTGAAGTTCTATCGAACCATTGCTCATTTTGCACAAAAGCACCTTTCCCCAGGCGGACAACTATTTTACGAAACCAATGAATTTAATGCTGACAAGGTAGTTGAACTACTGGAAGAAAAAGGCTTTAAGAAAGTAGCGTTAATAAAAGATATGAGTGGTAAGGACAGGATGGTTTCAGCATCTATGGCTGTTTAGTTTGTTTGATAATTTACAATCGAATCAATCTGTTTATATCTAAATAGTTAAAGTCTCACCAGGTGCCGACAATTTTACTATTTTGCACCTATTAATAACCAAAATATTAAAAATGAAAGTAAAAACTATTTTGACATTGATGGCTGTAATGGTAGCCTTCACTGCCTTTGGACAAAAATTCATTCCCGCTTTTGATACCTTTTCCGGTAAGAAAGTGGCATATGTGACCCTCGAAGACGGCACCCAGGTACAGGGAACAATTAAAGACCTTGACCGTAAAAAAGGCCAAATTGAATCAATCAAACTCAGAACCTCAGATGGTAAAAAGGTGGAATATGATGCTGAAGAAATCAAACACATGTATCTCCCTCCAAGTGGTTTTGATAAATTCGTAAAAACCATGGATTTTATGAATGACGCCACCCAATGGGGAGACGACATTGACGCTGAAGTGATCCAAAAAGGCTATGCCTATATTGAAAAAACAGAGGTGACTTACAAAAAGAAAACGCGTGTGCTTTTGATGCAACTGGTTAATCCGTCTTTCACCGGAAAAATGCGTGTTTATACGGATCCTTACGCCAGGGAAACTGCTTCTGTTGGCATTGGAGGGCTTACCGTAGCCGGTGGAGATGAAAAATCCTATTTCATCAAAAAAGACGACAACCCGGCTTTCAAACTGGAAAAGAAAGCCTATAAAGAAAGCTTTAAGATTATTTTTGAAGAATGTCCAGAGTTATTGAAAAAAGGAGGGAAAAAACCTGACTGGCTTCAATTGGCTGAACATGTAGCAGAGTTCAATCAATGCACTAAGTAAGTTCAGTCTTCAGTCCGCAGTCATCAGTCTTCAGTCTTCAGTAAAAAAATAACTGTAGACTGTGGACTGATGACTGATGACTGAACCCTACCTCGACACCCCCGCCACCATCATCACCTGTATCAATTGCTTCAGCACATCATTCAGATTATTAATGGCTAAAGGAATATCCCAATTTTCCTTATTGCGCGATTCGACATAATTCGAAACGGATCGAAGCTGTAAAAAAGATACACTTTCCAGCAGGCAAACATAGAAAAAGGCCGCACCTTCCATAGTTTCCAGGTCAACTGTATATAACTTCTGAATCTTTTTGATAGAGGATTCATTGCCATGGACCTTGTTGACGCTGATGGCTGTTGCTTTCGGAAGGAAGTCAAAGGCTTTGGCGGATTCATTAATCAATTTTCCATGAATGAAAGGTGGTTGATTAGGCTCAATCAACCCCATGGCATGTACGCTTGAAAAAGAACCATCTGCCTCTTCGACACCAATATCTGCAAACTGATCTTCAACCACTTGCACTACATCTCCTAGATTGAGATTCCTATTAAAGGCTCCTGCAATTCCTGCATTTACTACCAGATCGAAAGTTTCGGAGCCAAGCATTCTTCCCAGCGCATAAGCCGTTAAGGGCAATCCTACTCCTGTTATGAGCAAGCTCACTTCCATCTGGTCATGGACATAACGATAATTACCCGTTTGACGGAAGTTATTTTTGAGAAATTCTTCCAGCGGAGTAATCTCAAAACTGGTGGCGGAAACGATGAGTATTTTTTGCATGGTATTGCTTTATTTGAGGGCAAAGATAATGCTCACTTCGACAAGGTCCCGGCTAAAGCAAAACCTTGAAATATTTTTCTTCAAATCTACCACTCTGGTACTTCGATTTTGTCAAATTCCGTGCCGTCAGGATTAATAATCCATAAGCTTCTGGTAAGTGTACCAATGGCGTTTTCAACATCCGTTATAGTTCTGTCCCGGCGGACAAAAATTGCCTTTTGTGCTTGGGTGCTAAAGGTAGGGGTAATGAAAAAATCTCCGATACAGGATTCTTTGATTCTTACAAATGTTGAATCAATTCTGTTGGTTACATGTATTCCATCAAAGTTAGACCAAATAATATGCTCATCATCCATCCACTCCACGCCATATCCATGACTGTCGGCAATTGGGTGAATCGAATTGTAAATTATCGTATCTGCCGAAGGATTCCAGGTAACCACACCAGCAAATGCGTTGACCATCAGGGAGTCGTGCTGCCAGGATAATGAGAGTGAGCCTCCCTCCTTTCTAAATAGCTCATTCCCATTTTCATCACAAAAAACTGAAATATTGCTTGGTCCTAAAGCGTAGACAAACATATCACCTGCTTTATTCCATTCCGGCCCACGGCACATTCCTTCAAAGGTCAACTGGGTCAGGCTGTCCCCATTACTTTTTATTTTATAAATAAGATGATCTGAAGTGTAAAAAATTATCCAATCTTTTCTACTCCAACGAGGTCTGATTTGTAAAGATCCATCGTAAACCAAAAACTTTTCCTGAGTTTCAAGATTATATTTCACAATACCTCCCCTTCTAAGATTAAAAGTGGTATCAATGGTTATTGAATCCTTATTCCAGCTTTCGATGAAAATAATTTCATTTCCATTATTTGGATTAAAACAGGGAGTCTGGTAGGAAGGAAACTGTAACTCAAAATTTACGCCCCAAATAGAAATGTGTCCCGGAATGCTAATATCGCAGGAGTCTGGCACCCAACCTGGAGGATCTTCCACTTGGACAGGAGGGTCTTTGTGACAACTCGATAAAAACAAACTGGCCATGAAAAGACAAATAATAAAAGTTTTCATAATCTTGAATTTTGGTTACAGACATTGGCGATGGTTTGCAGTCGGTGATTGCCATAAAATTCATGACTTTGGAAAATTTGGGTGCTAAGGTTAATTCCTGTTATTGTTAAAATTAAAGGGTTTTGATAAAAGAAAAAAGGCTTAGGAAAACTTTAGCTCTTTTCCATTAAATACCTTCGTAATTTGGCTCAATGCATTTTCAATATGGCGTTTCTCCACATAAGTCTGCCCAATCACAAATCTCAACACATATTTACCATCAATTTTTGTGTGCGATAAAAACAGTTTCCCAGTCTTATTTAATCGATCCTTCAACTGTTCGTTTAATTCATTAACCTCTTCTTCTGACTTTCCAAATGGCTTATACCTAAAGCAAGTGAAATTCAGAATCGGCTCTAAAACGAGTTCAAAATCGGGATGCTTTTCAATTTCAGCAGCAAAGTATTCATTGAGGGCGATATGATCCCGCAGGCGCTTCCGAATCCCTTCAAGTCCAAAACTCCTCATCACAAACCACAGTTTCAAAGCACGGAACCTTCGTCCCAGTGGAATGCCCCAATCACGATAATCATTCACCAAGCCGCGAGTACTAGTTTTCAAATATTCCGGCAATACCTCAAAAGTACGGATGAGTGCATCCACGTCTTTGACCAGATAAACGGAAAGGTCAAAATTGGTAAACATCCATTTGTGGGGATTGAACACAAAACTATCCGCCATTTCCATGCCTTCCGCCATCCATTGATATTCCGGCAAGATCAGAGCAGTTCCGGCGAAGGCAGCATCGACGTGCAGCCATACTCCATGTTTCTGACAGATCTCTCCAATAGGTTTCAAAGGATCAATGGCCACGGTACCGGTTGTTCCGATAGCTACAACCACGCAACAAGGTTGCTTACCATTTTTAATATCTTCCACAATTTGCTTTTCCAGCAATTCCGGAATCATACGCATTTGTTCATCCACAGGAATTTTGATGCAATTCTTTCTACCAATTCCAGCAATACCAACTGCCTTTTCAATAGAAGAATGCGTTTGAGTAGAACAATAAACTTTGAGATTATTTGGAACACCCTCTTCATTGGATTTAAAATCTGTCACCACCTCTCTGGCCGTTAAAATAGCTACCAGGGAAGCTGTGGATGCAGTATCCTGAATGACTCCTTCGAATCCGGGAGGGAAGTTCATGGCCTTCATCAACCATTCCATCATCCGTTCCTCAAGCTCCGCCGCAGCCGGTGAAGTTTCCCAGATCATACACTGAGCAGCAATGGCCGAGGTGATCATTTCCCCATAGAGAGATTCCACAGAGGAATTGGCATTGAAATAAGCATGGAAATTCGGATGCTGCCAATGGGTGATACCCGGTAAAATAATTTCCTCCAGGTCTTTTAATATCTCCTCAAATCCCTCCGAATTATCCGGTGCAGACTCCGGTATCTGATTATAAATTTCTTTAGGACTAACCTGTGATTTCACCGGCAACGACTCCAGCTTTTGGAAATATTCGTCTATCCAATCGACAATGGGGCCAACGTTTTTTTTGAAATCTTTTCTATTAAGCATATTGTGGTTTGATGTGGTTTGACTTGGTTTGATGTGAGTAAGAGGACAAAATTAGTTTGGATCAAAATACTTTATTCAATCAAGTAGGCGCAGAGAGCTGTTACGCAAAGTTACGCGAAGAAGCGCAGAGTTTCGCAGAGAAAAACGGGAGTGTTCAAACAATATCAAACAAATTACTTTTCCTTACCTACAAAAACAATTCCCACAGAAGGAGAAATACCCAATACCTCATGGTACCTCGATCCAACATCGATTTTCAGGCCATTACCGAGCTGATACCCAGCACCAAAAGTAATCTCCACCGGTTGCGTAGCCACACCAAGTCGCAGGTTAAGATCTTCGATCACCTCATATTCCACGCCCCAGTGTGTTCTTATATCAAAATCAATATCTTTACTCACCTCTCCAAAGATGTCCACCTTTTCAGACGGGCTGTATTTCAATCCCATTTTCAAAATAGAAGGCAATTTCTCCCCTTCAATCAGTTCCACATTCAAAGGATTAAAGACGTGAACCCCCATATTCAGCTGAGGCGAAAACCTGGCCATGAGTCCCAGCTCAAAAGTCATGACGCCCTTGCTTCCATATTCAGGGATGTTGGTATTGAGAAAATCCAGTGCGGCACCAATAGAAAAATTTTCCATCAACTTTCGGGCGTAAGCCAGGCTAATACGCTGTTCGTTGTAAGCATCCGTTCCATAATAATTCAAAGCCAATCCTAACCTGCTGTTTTTGACAGGAAGTACTCCCCCGGCCGAAACTGTGCGAATGGCATTGAGTAAAAAACGCTGTTCGGCCAGCAGACTGAACCCCAATGCATCAACCTCAGCCATTCCGGCCTGATTGGAAAATACGCTGTGAACGTCTTCAAAAGCAGCGCCGACACCGCCCATTGATGCACCTCTTGCACCGGCCACAGGAGGCGTTCCATTTTGTGCATTGAGTGCCAAACCACTGCATAAAGTCAGCATCAGCAAAAGCCAATTTTTCATTTTCGTAAAATTCATGCCCAAATATAAGATTTCAAGTGAAATGAATATGGCAAAACCGGGTAACATTCCAAGACATAAACTGATGTTTTAATAAATCCTTTATTAAACAAAAACAAATAGTCATGAAATACTTTTGGAAACTTTTGCTCGTAGTTTTAATTTTCTTATTCGGTTGTGTAAAAGACGAGGATGGTAATTTTACCTTTATCCAATCTGAAGATCTCGATGGACCACAACTGGAACATCCTTACATTGCAGACCAGGACGAATTAGACGTTTACGAATTTATGGATAATGAATTGCTGGATAATATGCTATACGTTTATCCGGAATCACTCATTGAAGAATTGATGGAAGCCAAAGCTGAGATGGAGAGCCTTGACCAACCCATTGAAATAGTCTTCATCATGACGCCGGGGTTTGGTACGGATGAAAATTTCTTCCAATTCGGTGAACAGCTTGCGGACAGGTTGACCCGCCCCTATGCCCCCTACCCTTCTGACGGAGTTTACAGCCTTAAAGCATTACAACTTGTCACTTCAGATACCGAAAACAGTTTTGTCAATATTGAAAAATCCACTTATGCTAAAGCGGCCAAATTGGCCAAAAGAGGAGGAATCTGTGCAACGCTGGCTATTGCTCACAGCCTGGTGCGCAGGTTAAACGGGCTTGTTCCCAGAGAGGCCACCGGCAATTGGGAAAGTACTACAGAAACCAATGCTGAAGGCAACGAAGTCTGGGACCCTGATTTCCTGAGAAGGATCTACAGAGCCTCCGGTGATACTGATGGAAGCAGAGGATTAACCAATGATCAAATTGAAAGAGCTCACACAGCAGATTACAGCTCCAGCTGGAGAATCAGAGTTTCCAGAGCACTGGAAGCCATCCAAAGGGAAGGCACGGACATGACCAATGAACAACTTGCAGAAAAGTGCGAAGATTTGAAAAGCATGATTGAAGATAACAGAGACGACTGTCTGCTGCGGCTCATCGGCAAACGAACCGTTGACGGACGGGAAGTTACCGTAGGACACAGAATGACCATCACCGGCGTTGTCTGCTCCAACGGTTCCATGAAAATTACCACCATCAATACCGGAAGACAAGACCGTAATGACGATTGGGAAAATGTTCCTTACAACCCCGGCGAAGAAGAATGGGAAATCACTCCCGATGGTATCAATCCTCCTGCTCACTGGGATCACATCGACTGGGAAGAATCATTTTTCTCCTGCTTTGATGAAGAACCTAAAGACCCCCAAAATGTCGATCCTACACGTGGAGAACCGGGTACGGTTTATAATTAATTCGGGTTGCGGGTTTCGGGTTTCGGGTTGCGGGTTAAACAGTTTTTATTGAAGTGACCCATTTAATCCCGCAACTTTAATATGAAGTTGCGGGATTTATTTTTATACTTACCAATTCACTTCTACCCTGCTCGTAACTCACTTCCAGAATTCATTGAAACTGCTGCCGCTTAAACATTAGACAAACCGCTCACCATGCTGGGAAGCGTCCAGTCCTCTCTCCTCCTGACTTTCGGTTACCCTAAGAGGTACGATCATGTCAACGACCTTATACAGGAGCCAACTTCCCCCAAAGGTAAACACTGCTACGATAACCAGGGCGATCATGTGATAGATAAATGTAGTAGTCTCCCCATAGACCAATCCTACTTCCTTAGCAAAAACAGCAGTCAGGATCATCCCTACTATTCCACCAACACCATGACTGGGAAATACATCTAGCGTATCATCCAGATCTGATTTATTTTTCAGGTGGATGGCAAAGTTGCTGGTTATGGCTGCAACAAATCCAATGAAAATACTCTGTCCGATAGTGACAAATCCTGCTGCTGGAGTAATAGCCACCAATCCGACAATGGCTCCGATACAAGCTCCCAGGGCAGACATTTTTCTGTCGAAGAAACGCTCGTAAAAGATCCAGGTGATCATGGCAGAAGCGGACGCAAGGTTGGTATTCGCAAATGCGATAACGGCATCTTCATTGGCTCCAAGCGCTGATCCGGAATTAAATCCAAACCAACCGAACCACAACAAACCTGTTCCTAAAATGATAAACGGCACATTCGCCGGGTGGTGAGATTCCTCTTTTCTTTTGCCCAGGAAAAATGCTCCGGCGAGGGCTGCGAATCCTGCAGACATATGTACGACAGTACCACCGGCAAAATCGAGAACCCCCCAATTCCTCAACAACCCGTCAGGATGCCAGGTCATATGCGCAAGCGGTGCATAGATCACTAAGGAAAATAAGGCAATAAATAAAATATAACTGCGAAATCTCACCCTTTCTGCAAAACTACCCGTGATCAATGCAGGGGTGATAATCGCAAATTTTAGTTGAAATAAGGCAAACAACAAAAACGGAATAGTGGAAGAAAAATCAGGATTTGGACTGACCGTTACATCTCTGAAATTGAAATAAGTCAGTGGATTTCCAATTACCCCGCCAATACTATCTCCAAAAGCGAGGCTGAATCCAACTACTACCCAAAGTACACTGATCACCCCCAGCGCCACAAAGCTTTGCATCAAAGTTGAGATCACATTTTTCCGATTGACCATCCCTCCGTAGAAAAATGCCAGTCCGGGAGTCATCAATAAAACAAACGCACTGGAAACCAACATCCAGGCCGTATCTCCGGTATCAATTCCCTCTGCGTTTTCAAGAAACTTGTATTCCGTTCCTAATAACAAAGCAACTAAAACCAGAATCGTCAAAACGATAAAGTTCATTTTTTTTCCCATGTTCAAAATTGAGTTTTGTTAGAAATAATGTCATGTGTGCCTTACCAATGACGGAATGCACATTAGGTGAAAAATGTAAATTTTTGATCTGGTTTAACCCGGTAGGAAAGCCAAGAGGTGTACCTCTTTTAATTATAATCTGGTTGAAAAAACAGGTTGGGCAAGTAAAATTACAGGCTAAAAATATTATTATTTTGGAGAAAAGGAAAAAGCCCAATTCATTATTTGAGCTTTTTTTACAATGGCTAAGGTTGTTTTACTTTATCAAATGTAGGTTATTCGGACCTCTTAGCCAGGAAAGGCGATGTAAATAATTTGTTTCCCGGGAATTGAAAATTTATAAAAAAATTATGGGCGTAACTTGAAGTTACACCCATAATTAATTTTCAGCTAATCTACTTTGTTCCCAATACCTAAAACAACTTCAACATTTGACTTGCCAAAAAAATTGTAACAAGCATATTCCTGCCGACTGAGGAATACACAGACCGACCGAGAATTACCGTATCGCGCAAATTCATTTGCGCCCGAAGAATACAACCAATTGACAATTAAATGTTTGCATTTAATTGACCGTCGAATGAACCTGACTTCCGTCGGAGCAGGCAAGGTTCGACGGCTACGAGTTCTCGGTCGGCCTGCGCAGACTGAAGACTGAACTACTCTACCCAATCCGCGACAAAAACATTGGTTGATCTGGTTCCACCGTTGTTACGATTGGATGAGAATGCGACCTTCTTACCATCCGGTGAAAACACGAGGAAAGCATCAAATGCCGTGTCAAAGGAAATCTGCTCCAGGCCAGATCCGTCAACATTAATCATATAAAGATTGAATGGAAAGCCTCTTTCACTTGCGTGATTAGAACAGAAGATGATTTTTTCCCCTGAAGGGTGCATAAAGGGCGCCCAGTTTGCATTACCCAGATCCGTAATTTGGGTTAATTCACTACCATCTACATTACACATGAACAGCTCCATTTCTGTTGGCTGCACCAATCCTTCAGCAAGCAGGTCTTTATAAATTTTGATTTCCTCATCCGTTTGAGGGCGGGAAGCTCTGAAGATCAACTTCTTACCGTCAGGAGTAAAAAATGCTCCACCGTCGTAACCTAAACCATCTGTCACCTGCTGAACGTTAGAACCATCGATATCCATGGTGAATAATTCGAGGTCACCCGTACGCATTGACGTAAAGACGATTTTATCTCCCTGTGGAGACAAGGTAGGTTCGGCATCGTATCCCGGGGTATCAGTCAACTTTGTCAACAGGTTTCCATCCAGATCAGAAACATAAATATCGAAACTGTCATAGATCGGCCAAACGTATTTATTATCCTCACGCGGAGCCGGCTCCGGCGGGCAATTTTCGTCTGCTTCATGGGTTGAAGCATAGATGATTGTTGAATCTCCCGGCATGAAATATGCACAAGTGGTACGACCTTTTCCTGTACTTACCAATGGCGCAATATCTCCTTCGTATCCGGTGACAGGCATGTAGTAGATCTGGTCACAATCTGTTCCCCAGGCAGAATTTTTAGCCTGGAATGAAAGCATCTTGCTATCAAAGCTGAAATAGGCTTCAGCGTTGTCTCCGCCAAATGTGAGCTGGCGAACATTTTTAAAGTGCTTTTCTCCTTCCAGTTTAAGGCTGTCAACAAACGTTGTAGTTTCTTCATTTTCAGCTCCCTCCGCCGGCTTCTGAGCAGAATCCTGACAAGCCTGAAAAGCAAAAATTGCAAGTATCAGTAATAAAAAGTAATTCTTCATTATGGTTAATATTTTTTAAATTTTTGCAAAAATAGAATTCCCCCTTCCTTTTTCAGCAAATGGAAGTCAAAGAATTGTCATAAAAGGTGACTAATCCGAAATTTTGACCGCGGTCAAAATTTCGGATTCTATTGCGAATCCTGGGATTGACAATCCTCTTAGTATTTTCGTGGAACTGAAAATTTGAATGATTTTAAGCCATTTGTGAACATTTTCGGAGAATTCCGTACAATGAAATAGACTTCAGCCTTTTTATCTCAGATTCAAATCCTACCTGATCAAAGGCCTGTAACCCGAAGCCTGCCGACTGTAGACTGAGAACTGAACCCTAATCCGGATTAGCCGATTCATTAATATCCCCAATCTTATATCCGGTGAAATCCAATGGAATGCCGGTGCCTGTAACATACATATAGGTTCGTGCGTCACCTTGATAAGCTTCTTCATAAGGATTGGCTGGAGAGGTAAAAAGGTAGTCGGTTTTGATAAATCCCCAAGGGTCATTATCGGGCAGATTATCACTAACGGCCAGCACGAGTTTCGTTAACTGGATAAGATCGGCAGTGGATATGCCCCCTGAACTGTTGGCATCCGCAGCAAGGTATTTCCAGGGTTCCTGAAAATTGTCAATACCCAAGACGTGTTTCCTGATCTTGATCATATCAAAAGTGGTAAGTCCATCATTATAACTACCGCTTTTGACCGCCGAAATTTCATAGGTTGAATCAGGGCGCAATAAGATATCCAATTCAAACAAACCGCCGGCCAACATTTCAGTCGGCGAATACAATTCTCCGTCAATATCCAGGTCAAAAGAACCGATAGCACTTCCTCCCGGCATGGTTACGGTACCGGTTAGATGATAAGGTTTTCGAGCTCCCGATTGACGAATAGCCTCTTCGAGCAAAGCTGTCACCCCCGGTCCATCATAAACTCCATTACTCGGATCAAAATCAACGGTCCCGTCAGGATGGATCACTACAAAGGTAGGAACACCCTCAAAAGGGCCCCAGTCTCCACTATAATAGGGCTGAACTGCAGGAATGGCGCCTCCGTCAATACCCACCATTGGGTAGGAAACATCGTGATCTATCTTAAACTGGGCACAATCCGAATTGAAGTCATCATTCATAATCGAAAGTCCTATAAACTCAACATCACCTGTTCCACCTCCCCATGTTTGATAAAAGTCTTCCAATGTCGGTGCCAGAGCAATACAAGGCGGGCAGTAAGTAAAGAATAGATCAATAACGACCGTTTTTCCCTGATTGAGATAATCCTGGTAAAGCTGATGTTCTACCCCGTCAGAATCTGTTACCGTAAAATCAGGAGCGAGAGGCTGGGCATTCAGATTGAACCCGAATCCAGCCAGCAGGGTTATTAGTATAATATTTTTCATCATTGATGGGCATTCCTTGGTTAATTCTTCAAAATTACGAAAATTTACACCATGCAAAAAGTGAAATTTGAGGACCTCGGTCTGATCAGCTATAAAAAAGCCTGGGATTATCAGAGTGAGTTGCACCAGACACTCAAGGATCGGAAGGTCCAGGCGAGGCGAAATAATGAAACGGTCACTGCACCCCTGCATCATCTTTTGTTTTGTGAGCATCCTCCGGTGTACACACTTGGAAAGAGCGGTTCAGAAGACAATATATTGCTGGATGAAAAACAGCTGGAAGAACAAGGTTTTGAATATTTTAAAATCAACCGGGGTGGTGACATCACCTATCATGGTCCGGGCCAGATAGTAGGCTATCCCATATTTGACCTTGATTTCTTTTTCACTGATGTACACAAATATGTAAGGTTTTTGGAAGAAGCCATTATCAGAACCCTGAAACACTACAACATTGAAGCCTACCGGATCAAAGAATATACAGGTGTGTGGTTACCTGAAAAGGGATTTATTCCCAAGCGAAAGATCTGTGCTATTGGCGTGCACCTGAGTCGATGGGTGACTTTACACGGATTTGCGTTTAATGTAAAACCACAGCTCAATCATTTCAACAACATCATCCCTTGTGGAATTAATGATGCAGACAAAGCAGTTACTTCCCTGGAAAATGAACTCGGAGAAGCTGTTGATATGGAAGAAGTGAAAAATCTGGTTAAAGGACATTTGGCTGAGCTTTTTGAGTTTGAAACTATTTGAACAGTTGCTGGTTGCTGGTTATTAAAAAGAACACATTTTTACCATGGGAGCATATTTGACACTTACTAACATCATCATTTTGATCACTGTATTGATCTCTTTTCAGGCATTTCAGAACAGGGAAACGGTAGAAAGATTTCTTTTCAGGCCTACACTGATCAATGACCGAAAAGAATATTATCGTTTCCTGAGCAGTGGTTTCATCCATGCTGATTGGGTTCACCTTGGGGTGAATATGTATATGTTGTATGTTTTCGGAAGGTTTTCCGAACAGATGTTTCTGGTCTTATTTGGACACACCGCAGGTAAGATCGCCTTTTTATTATTCTACCTAAGTGCTGTAGTCGTTTCGTCCATTCCATCTTATCTACGTCATAAAGACAATTATACTTACGCTGCTTTGGGGGCTTCCGGAGCCACATCAGCGCTTGTTTTTGCCTATATTCTTTATGATCCCTGGCAGATGTTCCTTTTTCCTCCAGTACCGGCTATCATTTTCGGAGTTTTATACCTTGCTTACTCTTCCTACATGGATCGTCGGGGTACGGATAACATCGGTCATAACCAGCACTTTTGGGGCGCCGTTTATGGCATTGTATTCGTGTTGGTTTCCATGGCTATTGCCAGTCCGGGACTAATTGAGGTTGTTATTCAACGGATTTTTGCGGGGCCGTTTTAAAAGTATGCACGGGCCAGACAAAACCTTATGCCTATCTAATCAGCTCTGAAAAGATGTCCTTCTAATTTAGCGAGGAACTCGAAGTTAAATGTCGTCAACTTAAACCAATTCAATTAATTTTTAAATAGCCCTGTACCCGTCTGCCGGTGTTGCCAGGCAGGCTTCAGCGCAAGGCTTAATCCAACCAGGCCTTTAGGCCTTTCCAAGCTAAAAAAAAGGGCTGAAGCCCTATTGTTTCCAGGTGTCTTTTAGCACCGCGCTGAAGCCCGTCTGCCGGTGTTGCCAGGCAGGCACGGCGCAATGGAATTTCATTATTTAATCTCTTAAGTTGACGACATTCAAATCAATGTTACCCCAAATTTTTTTTAATAAATCCTACCCAACACCGCAGGAATTTCTCCCATCTAACATCTAAAGAGTTGTAAACAATATTTCGTAATTTGACCAAGGTAACCAAAACAGCCTTACAATTGGACAACGAGCAGCAACTGGTACAGGATCTTCAGGCCGGTTCAGAACAGGCGTTCCGAACCCTGATCGATCTTTACCAGGATAAAGCGCTCAGCACTTGCCTGGGATTCATCCCCAATAAGCAAGATGCAGAAGATGTTGTTCAAGAAGTTTTTGTTGAAGTCTACCGCTCTGTTGGGAATTTCAAGGGTGATTCCAAGCTTTCGAGTTGGATCTACCGCATTGTGGTCAACAAATGTCTGGAAGCCATACGGTATAAAAAGCGAAAAAAACGAAGGGCCTTTTTTCAGTCGCTGGTGGGTATGCACGAAAATAATGGTGGCGATCTTGCAAGAGATTTTGACCACCCGGGAGTTCTACTGGAAAACAAAGAAAGAACCGCAGTGTTATTTTCAAAAATAAAGCTGCTGCCCGAAAATCAACGGATAGTCTTCACGCTGTGCAAAATTGACGACTTGACTTATAAAGAAGCGGCAGAAATAATGAATACCAGTGTTTCCTCTGTTGAATCCCTGATGTTCAGAGCCAAAAAGAATTTGCAAAAATATCTAACGGATTATTACCGAAATGAAAAGATTTAAGCATTCTTGCATTGCAGCATTTTTTTAAACACCCGCAAGTAATTACACCAAAAGACATCAAAAGGTTAGAAACGATGAAAAATAAGCATAAACATATCGAGGAGAAAGTCAGGAAAACGATGGAAATGACTGACCATATTCAAAAGGTCGGGGGAAACCCCTTTCTGGCTACGAGAGTCATGCAACAAATTGCAAATGAAAAGGCGGGGCAGACGGGCTTCTTTGGAAAACTTTCCCCGCTTTACAAAATAGCTTTCAGTATGATACTCATTGCTTTGAATGTTGTGGTGTTTTTACAATCAGATGGGGTTAATTCAGATTCTGCGCAAGCTTCGGATTCATCTTTCAATATAGCCAATGAATATGGATTGGTTGCGGAAGACACTTATGAACTTAGTTACAGTTACCTCCAGGAAAAATAAAAAAATGGCAAGTTTCAATAAAAATACATGGCTGATCGTACTGCTGGTTGTGCTCAACCTGGTATCTCTTGGAGCACTTTGGATTTCCAGAACTCCGCCCCCTCCAGAGACTACCAAAAGTGAACACACTAGCAAGGTTGACAAGTTTTTTCACAAGGAATTAAACCTTGATGAGGATCAAATGGTCGAAGTCAAAAAACTGACTAAAGAGCATTTTCAGGAAAGGCGTGAGGTATTTCAGCAAATTCGCGAACAAAAGGGACTGCTGATAAAAGAACTGTCCGACGAAACGGAAGATACCGTGGCTATCAATACCATTTTAGCCGAAATCGCCAGACTGGAAAGCATGAATGAAAAACTATTTATTGATCACTATAAAAATCTAAAAAAAGTATGCACGCCTGAACAACTTGACAGTCTCAACAAGGTTTTTCAGCGAGGCATACATCCACACGGACTACGAAATCGTAAACACAGATGATGTTGTCCACTTCTTAAACCGGTCACTGGTTGCTAGTTGCTGGTTACTGGTTGCTTTTTTTGTTTTCAAAACAATCCTGTAACCAGAAACATGTAACCTGTAACTGAAAATTAAAACTTATTTGACATGAAAAAATCATTTTTAATCTTGCTGGTGCTAATGCTGGCAACTCAGGTAACTTTTGCACAGAAAGAAGGATTCAAACGTCCAAAAGCGAATCCTGAACTCCAAAAAGAAATGCGCACCTACATTGAAGAAAATGTACAGCCGGTTTTGCTCAAAGCCCAACAGGATTTTGACAGCAAACTGAGCGCCGAAGATCTTTCCTTCATCAAGGAAAAACGTGAACAGGCCGCTGCGATGAAAGCGGAAATGATGGAGACCCGCAAAAAAGCCATGGAGCTGAGAAAAGAAGGGAAATCCAAAGAGGAAATCCATGAAGCTTTGGGTATAGAGCCAGGAGCTAAAAAAGAGGAACACAAGGCCGAAAGAGAAGTTATGAAGTCTTTTATGGAAAAAAATCAGGATGCTGTTAAAGAAAGCCTGGAAGCCTTAAAACCCTCCTATGAAACCTGGGTGAAAGATCAGAAAGCCATTATTCAAAAGTATGTCCCTGAGCAAAAAAAGCAAGAAAATGGAGCTCAGGAAGGAGTTAAAAGGAAAAGAGGTCCTCGTGTAGGGTTATTTGGCCTGGTCCCTCAAAAACATTTCCGTCCGAGACCTGAAGGTGGGAAGGGCCTGCATGGCAAAGAAGGCATGTCTCCTGATGAGAGAAAAGAAAAAAGAGAAAAAATGTCTAAAGGCAAGGAAGGCCATGGTCAAAAGCACGGTCGTCACGAAGCACGCCACGGACATGGAAAACTGGCCGTAGAATTTGTGCTTTGGGATGGCACATTACCTCCTCAGCCGGAAGAAAATGTTGACTTTGATAAATCTTTGAATCCAGGAAAAGATGTTTTCTCACTTCAAAACTATCCAAATCCTGCCAATGGAGTTACGAAGATCACTGCAGAGTTGCCACAGAATACCAAACTTGTAAAGATCACCTTGCAGGATGCCTCCGGTAAGATCGTCAAAGACCTAAGTTTCAAAAACGTGGACAAAGGCACCAATACTTTTGACCTTGATGTGAGCAATTTAACCGACGGTCTGTATTTCTACACTTTTGATGCGGATGGTCAAAAAACGACTAAGCGTCTGGTGGTAGGGAAATAAAAGAAGTAAAATTTTTTATAGTCCAATTTTGTTATAAATCCTGAGTCCCGTCAATTGTCGGGATTCAGGATTTCTTTTTTTGTAATAATATCAACTGTATTCTGCGAACCGGATTACCTTTTCTTACCCAGGAAAAACGTCACCCCAATTTCCAACCCACGATTGTAATGACTGACTCGTGTAAATTCGTCAGTTATATGCCGGTTGAACGGAACAAAAGAACCCTTATAGTTCAAGTAAAAGTTCATGCGGTCATTAGGCCGGTATTCCAAGCCAATTATTCCGGATACATTCCAGGGATTTTTTAATTCGACTTTATCCAATTGATACCTACCCTCCAACCCTGCCGTGAAATACCATTTTTCCCCCAGCCTGAATTTTGGAGTAACATTGAGAAACAGAAAATGATTATTTTCCCATTCCACCGTATTGTTGGCAACTGATCGGTAATTTAAAAGATAACCTGCACCTACATCAAGATCCAGCCAATTCACTAGATTCGATCGTCGCCCGAGGATACTGATACTGGTTCCTGTTATTTGTCTTAAACCTGTTCTGGATATTTGAATAGGGGAACCATCTTCCAAAATTTTTTCTGTAGCAATATTACCACCAAAACTTTGGGAAATGTTCAAACCGAAATTCCATTTTTGCTGAGCACTAAGTTGAAAGGAAATAAAAAAGAAGGTTATAAAGAGAAGCGTGTTGAAAATTTTCATTTAAAAAATTTTTGAGCGTTAAGAAGTCAAAACAAAGAGCACAAAAAACATTTTCTGGTTGTACGCACCCTGTTAGAAAATAACGCTCAAAAACCAATTTACAACAAACAAATACTGTGGGTTAGAGCCATATTCTTTTGAAAGTTGTCTTTTGAAGCTTGTTGTTTGCCGAATTGCGATTAAACACAACTTGGCTTACATCGCCAGTTTCGCAAAAGCGGCACCAGCATCAAAAGCCTCAGCTTCCTCCCCTACTCTGATAATTTCTACCTTATCCATTGTATCTCCCTGACGAATGTCATCAACGACATCCTGCCCTTCAACCACAAAACCAAAAACAGCATGATTTCCGTCCAGCCAGGGTGTTTCGAGGTGGGTAATAAAGAATTGACTCCCATTGGTATTCCTTCCTGCGTTCGCCATAGATAAGACTCCGGGGCCGGAATGCTTCAGGTCAGGATGGAATTCATCTTTAAAGTTGTAACCAGGGCCTCCCATGCCAGATCCTTGTGGGCAACCGCCCTGGATCATAAAATCAGGAATTACCCGGTGGAAGGTCAGTCCGTCGTAGTAAGGTTCTCCAGGAGGGACGCGAAGATTATCCTGGGTTCCCTCAACAAGGCCTACAAAATTGCCAACAGTTCCGGGAGCTTTTTCATGCTCAAGGCGAATGAGAATTTCACCTTTCCTGGTGGTGAATTTAGCGTATATTCCGTTTTCCATTTTTGAATTTTTTATTTTAAACGAAGGTAAGTTATTACCGGCGTTTCCAAAAATAGTACCAGTATTTTCCGACCATATGGGGAGAGGTTTCGCCCTTCACCGAGCAAGCTCTCGACAAGGCAAAACCTTCCCGGCTTTTGTCAAATCAAATATTTTGCCTAATTTTCCAGGGCTTTTCTCCACAATCATCATGCTGCCACACATCGAATATTTTTTCACCTGGAAGTTGACTTGTAACTACTTCCAATTAAATATTACAGATGATGAACATCCAAAAAAATTTGACGATCCTTTTTTTTGCCATTATTTCTCTTTCGCTCCACGCCCAGCATAAGGGTGAAATGACGCAATATGAAGTATCCAAAAAACACCCCTACGGGCAACCGGCTCCCGAGTTCAGGGAAACTCTGAAAGACTTTGCTCCAATGATAGGCATGTGTGAATGCAAGAGTGTCAACCGCAACCCGGACGGAACCTGGCAGGATACCGTTGACATGTTATGGAGCTTTAAATACATACTCAATGGTACCGCTATACAGGACGACACCTGGAAAGCCAATGGTCAATATGCCACGAGTATTCGACAATTCAATACAGATAGCCTTAAATGGGTAGTTACCTATTTCAGCAGTTCCAATAAAGCCTGGACGCCAGGCACCTGGATCGGTGATAAACAGGGAGAAGACATTGTTTTGTACATGGATCAAAAAGCTCCCAATGGCATGGAAGGAAAATCCAGACTCACCTTTTACGATATAACCAAGGAAGGCTACAAATGGAAAGGCGAATGGATCGACAAAGCAGAGACTATTGTCTACCCTTTCTGGACAATCGACTGCCGAAAAAGGCTAGAAAAGAAATAAATACTATAGCTTTAAAGGCTAAAACGGGATGTATTCAAATGAATATTTCCCGTTACTTTTTTGTAGCCATTCTGTAAGGAATTGACGAGTATTCTGCGTACTTTAGTATCTGATAAAACATTGGAAAATTCCTCATTTCTTTATAAAAACAACACATCATGAGAATGATCTCCGTTCTGGGGTTGTTAAGCCTTTTATTATGTTCCTGCCAAAAAGAAACCGGCCCTTTCACCGATCCTTCCGGCCAATTGCAGGTTGAGTTTGGATTAACAAATAATCAGGTTCCTTTTTACAGGGTGATGCATAATGCACAGCTTGTACTGGACACTTCCCTTTTAGGAATTATCCGTGAAGACGGCAACTATTTTGAAGGTATGACCATCCTTGAAATCTTTTCACCTGCCAGGATCGAGGATTCCTATCAAATGAATCATGGCAAACGAAGGGATATCCAATACGAAGCCCACCAATACACGGTTCATATGGAAAACCGTGAAGGAAAACACATGGATATCATCTTCAACCTTTCTCAGGATGGGGTGGCCTTCAGGTATTATTTTCCGGAAGGTGACCTAAAAGAGATCTCCATTCTGGAAGAAAAGACACATTTCAATCTGGATAAAAACACCCGGGCGTGGCTGCAACCGATGTCCAAAGCCAAAACCGGATGGTGCGAAACCAATCCATCCTACGAGGAAAATTACCTCATGGACATTGAGGTAAATACGCCTTCTCCGATTGGTGAGGGATGGGTCTTTCCTACCCTGTTCAAAACAGGCGATACATGGCTTTTGATCACAGAAGCTGACCTGCACAGAAATTATTGCGGGAGCAGATTAAAATACGATAAGGAAACAGAGACCATGAAACTCACCTTTCCCCAGGAGCAGGAAACCTTCCCGGGTGGCGGCTTACTCCCAAAATCCAAACTTCCTTTTCACAGTCCCTGGAGAATAATAACCATCGGCTCATTAGCCACAATTACGGAAAGCACCCTCGGAACTGACCTTGCCGCTAAACCTTTCGATCCGGAAAAAACCTCTTTCAAGGGTGGACTTTCCTCCTGGAGCTGGGTCTTATTAAAAGATGATTTCACCAATTACGAAACCTCCAAAAAATTCATCGATTATGCTGCAGACATGAACTGGTCCTTCTGCCTTATCGATGCCGACTGGGACCAAAAGATCCCTGCCGATTCCATAAAATCACTAATTACTTATGCAAAGTCCAAAAATGTTGGCGTTCTGCTATGGTATAATTCTTCGGGCAGCTGGAATAGCACCGTTTATACACCCAAAAGCAAACTGCTCACCCACGAGGATCGGGTAAAGGAGTTCGAGAAACTGAAATCATGGGGTGTTTCCGGACTAAAGATCGATTTCTTTGGCGGTGACGGCCAATCCATGATCGCGTATTACCATGATATTCTCACCGATGCGCTGGAATACGGATTCCTGATCAATTTCCATGGAGCCACATTACCCAGAGGATGGCACAGAACCTATCCCAATCTGATGACCATGGAGTCTGTAAAAGGGGAAGAGTTCATTACTTTCCTGCAAGAAAATGCTGACCTGGCCCCTGCCCACTGTACGGTTCTGCCCTTTACAAGAAACGCCTTTGATCCGATGGACTTTACCCCAATGGTGCTGGACTCCATCCCCAATATTCAGAAAAGGACTGCTGCTGCTTTTGATCTTGCCTTACCTGTTCTGTTCTTGTCTGGCATACAGCATATGGCCGAGATCCCAGAAGGTATGGCCAAAATGCCTGATTATGTTGTGAATTACCTTCGGGATATTCCTGTAGACTGGGATGACTCAAAATTTATTGATGGCTTTCCAGGAAAGTTTATCATCATGGCCAGGAAAAAGGGTACAACGTGGCACATCGTCGGAATAAATGCGGAAGAAACACCGGGTACTTACCAACTGGATCTTTCCTTTATCGGTGAGGGCGAAGGACTTTTAATAACAGATGCAGAGGAAGGCTATTTTATGTCCCGGGAAGTAACTGTTCAGCCTGAAGAGAAGCTGGAGGTAAAGATGAAAGCCAGGGGTGGATTTGTTTTAAAGGTACAATAAAAAGCGGGAGGATGAATTGTTTTCACCCTCCCGACACATCGTTTAATTCAAATCAAAATTAAGTATCAATTACTACCTTATCACTTTTCTATTTGGTTGAAAATTTGAATGACGTATTAGAAACATACTTATCACCCGGATCCAGCCTTACCGAAGGAAAGTCAGGTTTATTAGGAGAATCCGGATAATGCTGAGTTTCCAGACAAAATCCGGTACGATGAGCATAGGTTCCTTCACCTCCTTTCATCGGCAGGGTTCCGTCAAGGAAATTACCCGTGTAAAACTGAATAGCTGGTTCATCGGACCATATCTCCAGCAACCTTCCGCTTTCCGGATCATAGGCACTGGCCACCAGTCTGTCTCCAACATCCTGATTATTCAGCACCCAGCAATGATCATATCCCAATCCTTTTTTCAACTGATCATCATCGATACCGATCTCCTCACCAATCTTTTTGGGCGAACGGAAATCGAATGGTGTTCCGGTCACATCAGTTAGTTCGCCTGTAGGGATCAGCGTAGCATCAACCGGCAGGAAAAGATCTGCGTCCAGCACGACCTCATGATCCAGGATGGTTTTGGTAAAATCCCCTGTCAGATTAAAGTAAGAATGCTGGGTCAGGTTCACAATAGTTGGTTTATCCGTCGTTGCTTCGTAAAGCACATCCAGGCTATTGTCCGTATTCAGCGTATAAGTCACTTCAATGGTCAGGTTTCCGGGGTAACCTTCTTCCATGTCTTTACTCAGGTAACTCAATTTAAGGGACACAGCATTGCTGTCAACAACGGGTTCCGCAGCCGTCCACACTACCTTATCGTACCCTTTTTCACCACCATGCAAATGGTTCGGATCATTATTTGTGGCAAGGGTATATTCCGTACCATCGATAGAGAATTTACCCTTTGCAATACGATTACCGTATCTCCCGATAAGTGCTCCAAAGAATGGATTACTGGCAATATACTGTGACAGGGAATCGTAACCCAAAACGATATCTTCATAGACGCCGTCCTTGTCCGGAGCAGTCCAGTTGGTTATGATCCCGCCATAGGTAATGACATCAATTTGCATCCCGTTAGCATTTTTCAGAGAATACATATCTACATTTTCCCCTTCAGGAGTCGTTCCGTAAGCCTTTTTCTCAAAACTGACTACGGTTTCTGTTTCAGTAGTTTCATCAGAATCTGCAGGTTTTTCAGTTTTGCACTGGGTCAGGCCAATTACTACAACCAGTGCCATGAGGCCAAAAAAGATCTTTATTATTAAGCTCATAATTTATTAAGTTTTATGATTACATCCCATGTTGAAACAAATGGTAATACACTTCATTTGAATTGATCAGATTTTTGAAATCCCTGATCCTGGTATCCTCGTCAATGACCAGTAATTCAATCCCTGCCATATCTGCGAAATCCTCCATATATTCGGTGGTCAATGACTGTGTGAATACGGTATGGTGTGCTCCACCTGCCAGTATCCATGCCGTGGCCGCATCCTCCAGGTTAGGTTTGGCATCCCACAAAACCCTTGCTACAGGCAGATTGGGCAGGTCAGCTTCTGGTTTTACTGCTTCCACCTCATTGACCAGCAACCTGAAACGATTGCCCATATCGATAAGGGAAGCATTCAAAGACGGGCCCTCAGGCGTATTGAATACGAGTCGGACAGGATCTTCTTTTCCCCCTATACCCAATGGATGCACTTCGCAGGATGGTTTACCTTCAGCGATACTTGGACAGATTTCCAACATATGAGAACCTAACACAAAGGAACGGTCAGGTTTGAAATGATAGGTATAATCTTCCATGAAGGAAGTTCCTCCTTCCAGTCCTGTTGCCATAACTTTCATTGCTCTCAGAATAGCAGAAGTTTTCCAGTCTCCTTCTGCCCCGAACCCATAACCATCCGCCATCAGGCGCTGCACAGCAATTCCGGGCAGTTGCCTGAACTTTCCAAGGTTTTCAAAGGTGTCGGTAAAGGCCTTAAACCCTCCGTCTTCCAGGAAGCCTCTCAGGCCAAGTTCAAGCCGCGCGGCTTCGACAAGGGAATTTCGCTTGTCTCCTCCCTTTTGCAAAGAGGAGGTAAGCGCATATTCAGATTCATATTGTTCCAGCAACCGGTCGAGATCAGACTGATCAACTGCATCTACAAACTTCATCACATCTGAAGTATCGTAGCCATTAACAGCAAAGCCGAACTTTATCTGGGCTGCGACCTTATCTCCTTCCGTTACGGCAACCTCACGCATATTATCACCGATCCTGGCAACTTTAAGGTGTTGCAATTCATCCCATCCCAGGGCCACTCTTACCCATACGCCAATTTGCCGGCGCACCTTTTCTGACTCCCAGTGACCCACAACAATCTTGCGTTTTTTACGCATTCTCGACATTATGAATCCGAACTCCCGGTCGCCATGAGCTGATTGGTTCAGGTTCATAAAATCCATATCAATGCTATCCCATGGAATTTCGGCATTAAATTGAGTATGTAAATGACACAATGGCTTTTTCAGTATGTCAAGCCCCCGGATCCACATCTTGGCCGGAGAGAATGTATGCATCCAGGTTATCAACCCAATGCAATCCGGCTCTGAATTTGCAGCGATACAAACTTCCGCGATCTTGTCCGGAGTTGTAACTATAGGTTTCATTACTATTTCGATCGGAATATGATCCGAAGTATTAAGTCCTGTTACGATCTGTTTGGCATTCGCAGATACTTGTCTTAAAGTTTCATCACCATACAAGTGCTGACTTCCGGTGACAAACCAAACTTCTTTGTGTGACATATCAGTTAATTTTCAAAAATTTTAAAGTAATTATTGACCCCAAGGGCCTTTTATCTCATGTAATAATCGTCTAAAGACTATTTAAATCCAACTTTCACAATCGTGAGTGAATAAGGCTCAAGCCCTATTTTTACATCCTGCCCGACAATATCAACATCCCTTCCTTTCGGGCTGATCTTCTTAGGGTCGTCAAAAGAGTTCACCGTCTTAAGGTCATTGGACGCAAGGTATTGAGCCTTTCCCTTTCCAGGTTTATTTTTTCCTTCGAAACGAATATCCACCTGGCGGGCTTCTGAAGCTGTATTGACAAGTTTAATGATTGCTACATTACCCTCTTTTACAGCAGAAGCATACAAATCACCCTGTCCGGTCAATGGTTTGCCGTTCCTGGAAATGGACAATAGCTCAGCACCCGCATTGGTAGAGAACATTTTCTGAACCTGATAATTTGCAGTACCATAAGCCATCAAATTATTAAACCAAATAAGATCCGGAGCCCACTGGTATGCATCGATGTGTGCCATTAATGGAGCATATGAAGTCAAATGAACAACATCCGCATTTCGCTCCAAACCTGTCATAAAAGCTGCTTCAGCGAGAGCAGCCTCCCAGTTGTTTTCCTTTGGCCCGTCTTCTACACCCCGTGGATGGGCCGCATATTCTCCTGCAAATACCTTAGGACCATTTCTATCATAGCTATCATATCTATCGGCATTATTCCTGAACCATTCCGGTGACCGATAATAATGTTCATCAATGATCTCCGCATTTAACTTTTTGAGCTCTTTCCAACCGTATTCAAAGAAATCACCATCGGGGAACGGTCCACTACCTGATATGATGATTATTTCAGGATGTTTCTCTTTTATTGCTTTTTCAAACACTTTATACCTTTCAATATAAACATCGCCCCATTGCTCATTACCTATGCCGATATATTTCATGCCAAAAGGTTCGGGATGCCCCATGGCTATCCGAAGCTTCCCCCATTCGGTGGTTTCATCGCCATTGGCAAATTCTATCAGATCCAGCGCATCGGCCACATAGCTATCCAATTCGTCCAGGGGGACTAACTCCCCGGTATTAAACTGACAAGCTATTCCACAACCAAGTATTGGCAATGGCTCAGCACCCAGATCTTCGGATAAAAGGAAGTATTCATAGAACCCTAAACCGAAACTTTGGTAGTAATCGGGAGCCGGTCTATGCCTGAATTCAGTATTCCATCTATTGACGAGTAATTCACGTTGTTCCACCGGGCCTACTGTCTTCTTCCATTGATACCGACGTTCAAGGGTACGGCCTTCAACAATGCATCCACCAGGAAAGCGCAAAAACCCTGGTTTAAGGTCGTACAACAATTGAACAATATCCTTTCGCAATCCTCCTTTTCTACCTTTCCAGGTATCCTGGGGAAATAAGGAGATCATATCCATATCGATGCCTCCGCTTCCCTCAAAGGTTATTTTCAATCTTGCCCTGGCACAGGTGTCTGTGGCAGTTATCGCCGTTTCGTAATCTTTCCACATCCCAACTTCAGGTACCGTACTTGTCTCACCAATGACCTCCCCTTCCAGATTGGTCAATTGGACAATAATTTTAGAAATCCCTTTTTTCCTGACAGCCGCTTGGAACCTCAGGTCATATTTTTGATCCTTTTTAATTCCCATTCCCCTAAACCCCTCATTTATCAATTCATAAGCAGAGGCATTGTTAACCTGTATACGAAGGAAATTTTTATTAGCTCCTTCTCCGGATCTTTGGATAATACGCCCAATGCCAGATTCTGTGTTCAATGAATGCCTGTTACTATTTGGTTGTGACCAGCCCATCATGGGCAAGGTGAATTCAAAACTTCTGTTTTTTACTAATTCAGCATACAATCCCCCATCCGCAGCAAAATTTATATCTTCAAAAAACACACCGTACATGGTGGGTTGAATTTTCACCCCGGTTTCTTTCTCATTAACAACCAATTTCACGATTTCGTCAGATGTTGGTTCTCCACCTGGACTTTCTGGCACCAAAACATTAATGCTGAAACCGTAGAGCATGGCTACGATCAAAGTACCTAATACTGTATTTTTGAGAATACTCCAGTTCATCAATTTGCTTTTTTTTAGAATCAATAAAATTCAAACACAGGTTTCCCGCTTTCATCAAATTTCACTTCCATAACTCTTGCATGCCTGTTGGGGTCATACAGTGGATCCCCAACTATTTCCTCATAATCCCTGGCATGGTAGATGCACAAAGGTGTTTTCCCATCTTCGGCTATGGTAAAGCTGTTGTGTCCCGGACCAAAAATTTTCTTTTCATAATCGGATTCCAACACAGGGTATCTCGATTTTTTCCATGAATTCCTGTCCATCAGGTCTGCCTCTTCATCGGCCTCCATCAATCCCATACAATAACAGGCTCCTGTTGCACTGGCAGAAAATGTGAGGTAAATCTTTCCTTTATTTTTGATGACTGCCGGCCCTTCATTCACCCAAAAACCAATCCGCTCCCAATCGTAATCAGGAGTGGTAAGCATAAATTGAGGTGTTTTTAACTTAACCGGAGATTCCATTTCTGCCAGATATAAATTTGAAGCAGCGAATTGTCCACCGGTTTTTTCAGCCCAACAGCAATATCTCTTTCCATTATTTTCGAATACGGTGGCATCCAATGAAAAATCTATGAATGTTTTATTGTCACCATCCGCAGCCTGCATCTGACCCAATTCCATCCAATCATCCCTCAAGGGATCCTGCCCCTGACATTCGAGTACATAAGGCCTCAATTTCCAGATATCATCCACTTCACTCGCCGCAAAATAGATGTACCACTTACCATCCAGGTAATGGATCTCCGGGGCCCAAATGTGCTGACTCATGGGACCTGACTCGTGTTTCTGCCACACTTGAAAGGTCTCTGCATCTTTCAAATCAGCAATACTCTTGGCCCTTCTTAACTCAATACAATCGTAGGAAGGTACTGACCCTGTGAAGTAATAATAGCCATCACTGTGCCTGTAAATAAAAGGATCAGCTCTTTGCTCTACGATGGGTGCGTTTTTATTTAAACCAGCCATATTAAATATTCAATTTATTTTTTATGCCTTCGTAAAATTTATCAGTGATCTTATAGCGGAACATCATGCCTCCCATGATGGCGTGAAATACCCCTGGTATGACCGTTAGCATTAAGGCAATACCAAAAAGAGCATATTCGCTTTGTACCGCATCGGGAACATATCCAAAATAATCGAGCAAGTATGCACTTACCGCACCTGCTATTCCCATCCCGGCTTTTTGTGCAAACGAAATACCCCCAAATGATAATCCTGAAACACGGTGACCAGTCTCTGCGTGACCATAATCAACCGCTTCTGCAATAGCTGACCAGAAAATCGGTGCGTGCAAATCAACGATGAACGAAAGAATAAAATAGAGCGGGAAAGCCAAAAGCATATTCCCAGGCTTAATAGCCAGTAACATAATCAGGCTGATGACCCCGACTGCAAGTTGAGACCACTTGAATAGTTTTACCTTACAATAATATTTAGTAATCAGATTAGAGGTCGGCATCGCTAAAATCGCCGCTACAACTCCGGTTGCCATAAAGGCCGACTGAATATATTCACTACCTCCTAAAAAGTACTTTGCGTAATAAATAGCCACAGAATTACGAATCACATATCCTACTGTTCCGAAAAAACATACCCCGAACAACAATGTCCACTGACCGTTTTTTATAAGCAATTTGAATTGTTGGAATAATGGTGTTTTGTCCACAACATGTTCTACCCGCTCCCTGGTGGTAAAGAAAGAAAACAAAAAAAGCAATGTCCCCATAAGTGCCATAATGCCCATTGCCAGCTGGTATCCACGGGCAATATCATCTTTACCCAATTCCTTTGCCAGGATCGGTACTACGATGGAAACCAGAAAAGCTGCAACCTTGGCAAAGAAAAGCCTGTATGCATTCGCTGAAAGCTTTTCCTGAGGATCACTGGTCAGTACACTAATGAAAGAAATGTAGGGAATCGTAACGGAGGTAAACATCAGTGTCATGAATATGTAGGTGATATAGGCATAAACGAGTTTACCTGCATAGTCAAAATCCGGTGTAGAGAACGTAAGAAAAACCGAGATACCAAAAGGAACTGACAGAAACAGGAAATAATGCCTGAAACGCCCCCATTTTGTTTTTACCTTATCGGTAATAAGGCCCATGAGCGGGTCCGTTACCGCATCAATAATCCTTACCAATAGGAATAAAAGCGCGACATCTTTAGCTTTTATTCCAAAAACATCTGTATAAAAAAACATGATGATGAGGAACATGGAAGAAATTACCACGTTAACAGCTGCATCACCGGATCCGTACCCTATTTTCTCCAGGACGCTTAACTTTTGACTATTGTTTTTCATATTTTGTTTTGTGTTAAATCAAGTTGGTCAATTTGACTTGTAAATCAGGCTTTTATTACACCGCAACTAAAAAATTGGCCAAGTTTGAAAATTTAGGGTTTAACCTGAAGTTGAACCCTAAATTTGGCATGATGATTTCTAACTCATTCCTTATTCTCCAACCAGACTTTCATTTTCCCAACGCCCCTGTTTGACCAGGCATAATAAGGAATAGCCTTTAATTGGCTGTTCGTGATGGTATTTACTCCCATTAAAATATCTTCCTTTTGAACGGTATATTCATCGTTTACCGAAAGGGTGATGGCATCGAAACCCGGGTTATCAATTTCTTCCACGGCATAGACCAGCGGACCATATTCGAGGCTCAATTTGCCCCTGTCTTCTTCCACCTTTTCGTTGGCCCTGACCAAACGGACTTCCATCGGGAAATCGATTTCAATCACATCATTGTTTTTCCATTGCCGGCTGAGCACAAAATAACCATCTATAGGCTTTGTTTCTATTGGCTCCCCATTGATGGTCAATGAAGCGGGCTGGTTTTTTGAATCAGCGTAGGTGTACAGATCACCTGGCAACACCTCATTCCTACTCCATCCCGGAACCCGTAACTTCATTGTGAATTCCGATGCTGTTCCAGGCTCAACCTCGATTTTCACCAGACCATCCCAAGGATAATTGGTAGATTGGGAAAGTTTGATCTTTTGACCTTTAAAATCGATATCCGCTTCACTGGAAGCATAGAGGTTAACAAATATCTCTTCATCGGATTTTGAATAGATCAATCCCGGAATAGCAGGAACAAAACGTATGACATTGGTCGGACAACAAGAACAATCGAACCAGCCTTGCCGCGTACATGAACCTCGATTGGATTGATACACACCATCAGATTCCAGGGCATTGGGATAGAAAAACTGGGTACCATCCAATGACAATCCGGAGATGAGGCCATTGTACAACGTACGCTCGATAACGTCAAAATAATCCACATTACCGGAAAGGTTGAACAAACGTTGATTCCAGTAAACATCACCGATGGCAGCACAGGTTTCACTGTATGCTGTCAGGTTGGGCAATTCATAATTCTCTCCAAACGACTCCCCTTCATGGCGGGCACCTATACCTCCGGTTATATACATTTTCTTCTCCACCATATTGTGCCATAAATTATGGACAGCGGCCAGATAGGCTGAATCATCCATGATCGCTGCAATATCTGTCATGGCTGCGTACATATAAACAGCTCTTACCGCATGGCCAACCACTTCATCCTGCTCGACGACAGGGATATGATCCTGAGAATAAGGACCGAACAGAGGATGATTATCCGGGTTTCCCCGGTTGTCAAGGAAATACTTCGCCAGTTGGAGGTAATGCCTCGTTTACCGGTCACCTCGATATAATTTGATCAATCCGGTCTCAATAATCTGGTGACCGGGAACAGTGGCTATTTTATTATCACCATCACCAAATGTCCTGACCATCAGGTCTGCATTTTTAAGGGCGATGTCAAGAAAGTTCTTCTTTCCCGTGGCAAGATAGTGTGTATAGGCAGCTTCATATAAATGTCCCGGATTATACATTTCATGGCTGGCAGCCAGGGACTCCCAGCGTTTCCCTTCCTTCACTTCAACCCAGGGAGCCGGAGGACTTGCCGGATCAATGGTCCTCCAGGTGGTCAGGTAGCCATCCTCTTCCTGCCCCACCGCAATAATGGCAATGAGGGAATCCAGCAGCAATTCCAATTTTTCATTCGGTGCACTGATCAGGGAATTGGAGGCTCCTTCGATGATCTTGTAAACATCGGTATCATCAAAAGGCATCTCTCCCCTGGTGGTTCCTTGCATTTGGCCTCCCGCTATCAGGAAATTATCTAGACGCCCTTCTTCAGCACATTTCTCTATAGCGTATTCGATGGTCTTTTCCTGGACTCTCTTAATGATAGGCAACCAAAACTGATCAGTCACTTTAACGTTCCTGATGTCGACCGCTTCTATTTGATAACCCGTTTGAGTTTCCTCTTCCTGAGCATTTTGAGCTGTATCTGTAGTACAGCTGAACGCCATGAGAAAAATAAGGACAACTAAGCTAATGATATTTGTTGATTTCATGCTATTTCATTGATTTTAATACTGGCCAGCCATCCTTCCAGGATACTTCCATTACCAACAGTTTTGGTTTTCCCTTGTCACTCGCATCATACCCGTGTAAAAAACAATAGTCTTTTCCATCAAATGTGTAAACACTATTATGGCCTTTGCCATACCAGTCACTGTCACCCTCGATCACCAAGGACCCACCACCTTTGCTGAGTTCTTTTCCTTCTTTATCTACATAGGGGCCGGTAACTGATTTTGAACGGCCAACGACCAGTTTATAGGTACTCCTAGGACCCCGGCAACAAAAATCCCAGGACAAAAACTGGTAGTAATAATCTCCTTTTTTAAAGATGAAAGGGCCCTCCAAAGCTGCGTTACCCGGATCATCGTCTTCCAACCCGCTATTCCTGTCCCTTCTGGCAATGGTGTACCACTGTTCAGGCTCAGCCGGAGACTTCAGATCGGGAGCCATCTTAAACATTTTTAATCCACTCCAAAAGGAACCAAATGAAAACCAGGGAGTCCCTTCCTCATCGAAGATCAAATTGGGATCGATGGCATTCCATAAATCCCTGTTGGGAACCGATTGAATGACGATCCCCTGATCGACCCATTTATAATTATCATTTTCCGGATTTAAGGTAGTGTTGGTCACCAGGCCAATGGCCGAGGTATTTTTACCAAAAGCGGAAATAGAATAATACAAATAATAAGTTCCTTTGTAAAGGGTGATGTCCGGTGCCCAAATATGCCCATTAAAGCCAGGGGCTACATCCAGTGCCCAATCCGGACTTTTTGAAAAGACGGGATCAGCCTGCTTCCAGTTTTTTAAATCTTTTGAAGTAAAACTCGTGATTCCCGGGCCTGTACAGAATAAATAGAAAGTATCGCCCTCTTTAGCTACAACAGGATCGTGAACGATAGGACGTTGTTGTGCACAGGAGCTCACACTCCAAAAAAGCATCCCTACAAAAAACCAATTGATACGCATAGTTATTTATTTTTGAATTCCTTCACTCGTCATCACTACTCTTTTCAGGGTACTGTCGGCATTGTAATACAAATAATCAATACAAACAGACCTTCTGAAACTTCCTCCAAATGGTTGAATACCTCCGGTATGATAGATAAAATAGGGTGTTCCTTTATATTCGATTATGGCCTGGTGGTTGGTATTGGAGTTACCTGCCAGTTCGTTGATAATGCCTTTGAATTCCCATGGTCCCGTAATTGAGCGACTCATGGCATAAGCGGTCTTTTCCGGAAACTGATAAGCATAGGAAAGATAGTACCAGTCGCCACGTTTATGAATCCAAGGAGCTTCCGTGAAGTTTGGGAGTTCGATAGTCTCAATCGGACCATCCAGTTCGATCATATTATCTTTTAGTTTGGCATAATAACAGGCCGTGTTTCCCCAGAAAAGATAAGCCTGTCCGTCATCATCGATAAATACGGTTGGATCGATATCGTCCCAGCTGATGTCTGTTGCTTTGGTCATATCGTTGGTGATAAGCGCCTTGCCCAAAGCATCCTTAAAAGGACCTGTCGGGCTATCTGCCACAGCAACCCCGATGGATTTTCCTTCAATAGTGGCATGAGAAACCGTCACATACCAATAAAACTTTCCGTCCTTTTCGATGACCTCGGCAGCCCAGGCATCTCCCCTTGCCCATTCGAAATCCGTAACCTTTAACGGAACGGGGTAGCGTTGCCAGTTCACCATGTCGGTGGAGGAAAAGACCAGCCATTCATTCATTTTGTAAAAATGAAAATCGGTTTCCGCTTCATCATGTCCGGCGTATAAAAAAACAGTATCGTTGTAAACGAGTGCTGCCGGATCCGCGGTGAATTGATCTTTGATAATCGGGTTATTGATCTGAAGCGGTTGATCCTGCTGCTCTGTGGTACTTATTTCCTCCACATCATCTGCAACAGGGGTGTTACAAGCCCACCCCAATGCTAAAAACAATAGGAAATAAAATATTCTTTGCATGGTTTGTGTTGGTTTTGAATCTCTCCCACCGCATAATTGTCTGTTTTCCTTTTTTCATTCTTCCTTTCTCATTAATAAACAATGAATTCAAGGCAACAGCAGAATCTTTTTACTCCTCTGGTGGGAGGTTTTCATTTATAATATAAATCAATCAACTTTCTTTGCCCAGATAGCCGTTCCTGCATTATTGAGCCCGGTAAACAATATGGTCGAAGTTACTTTTTTCTCCCAGTCCCTTCCTCTTTCCACATGTAAAATGTCCGTCCAACCACCGTTCCAGTTAAGGGTCAGCCAGGGAGGATCGTAGCTCCAGCTTTGCCCGGCATCTCCATTGATAGAGCCATCTGCATTGAGTTCCATAGGTACAGAGTCCTGAAAATCAGGAGATGTCTGAGTATCTGCAAAACCAGGGACTACCTGGTATCCAAATACGATTTGATCATAATTACCAACCAGTTCTTCTTCACTTACCGGTGTCTGGTCAACAGCGGCATAGCGCTCAGGAGATACAACAGGCCACCCATCCTCTGTCCACAAGATCTTTCGGACATGTAATACCATAAAGTATTTATTAACTCCCGGCCGGCCCTGGTGAGCAATATAAAACTGACCTTCTCCATCAGAAAACACTGCAGGGTGGGAAACTCCCTGCCAACCGGAATGCCCATCAAATCGATAAGGTGCCAGGATCATGGGTGAATTGTCTGATTTTACATTCATGTCCACACCATTGATATCATAAAACGGCCCTTCGGGAGAATCACTCCGCCCTACCCGCACATTGTATTTTGTTTCAAGCCAGTCATAAGCGATAAAAAGGTAGTATTGTCCAAATTCTTCATTATAAATGATCTCAGGTCCCTCAATATTACCATTGATTGTATTCCCCGTAAAACCCCGGTGAGCAATGCGTTCACCTCTGTCTCCCGGATTTTCAGCCAGCCCGGAAGCCGCATCCAGTTTAAGCGAATAAATGGCATCCCAGGAAGAGCCATAATACATCCAGTGCTCTCCAGACTGATCTACCAATACGGTGGGATCAATGGCATTGGTATGGGTAGTTCCATCATTTGCTGAGGTCACTACAACATCTTGTTCAACCCATGATCCGATCGGCGAGGTGGAGGTTGCGAGACCAATACAGCTCACCCGTCCGACATTGGATGCCAATGAATAATACAAACGAAATTCGTCGCCAACCTTCATCACGTAGGGTGCCCAGAGACTGTTATTTGGAGTTGCTCCCTTACTTTCGATATATTCCCTCCCTTTGGCAGGAATATCATCAAAAACCCAGCCTACAAAATCCCATTCAATAAGGTCTTTGGATCTTCTGATCTGAATGCCAGGTCTTATCGCCGTTCCAAAAGCCACATCCGTATTGTAACAATAATAGGTTTCATTTACTTTGATGATAGAGGGATCGTGAACATTGTACGGTCCCCAATCATACGCCTGATCAGCAGATGCCAGATCATAATATGTATCGGTAATAGAATTGATATCAAAATCATCCGGAGGGATTATAATATCATCGTCCATTGTACCGTCCTTACAACCATTAATGCAGAAGACAGAAACGATGGCTATTAAAACCCAAAATCCTTTTTTAAGCATATTTAAGTGAAACATATTTATTATTTTGTTCCCTCCAGCACTACTACAGAAAATGGTGGAACGGAAATGGTTAATTGTCCACCTTTAAGGCCAAAATCCTTGAAAGAAGATGGTTTCACCTTATCTGGATTATCAAACGTATTGTGATCCTGTAATTTATCAGATCTTAAAATCGTTCCGGTCACTTTTCTTATGTCTAAACCACTTACATCCAATTCCATGGTATGAGTTTTATGAGCATCGATATTAACAAATGAAAAATGTACTTTTCCTTCTTTGTCTTGTGAAGCTGAAAGGGAAAGCGCAGGTAATAATTCTCCATTATAGGCGTACTTTGGAGACACAAACTTTGTTGGAATCAGTTTTGCTTCCTGATGCACATTGTACATCTTCATCACATGGTAAGTAGGTGTCAGGATCATTTTCTCTTCCTCGGTAAGGATCACTGCCTGCAATACGTTGACTGCCTGGGCCAGATTAGCCATTTTCACGCGGTCCGCATGGTTATTGAAGGTATTCAGAGTTGTTCCGGCGATCATGGCGTCACGCATGGTGTTCTGCTGATAAAGGAATCCCGGGTTCGTACCGGGCTCTACTTCATACCACCCACCCCATTCATCGACAAATAAAGCGACTTTTTTGTCTTTGTCATATTTGTCCATAATGGCGACATGTTTGCGGACCAGTTCCTCCATTTCCAGGGCTCTCTTCATGATGGTAAAATAGTGATCCTCCGTAAAATCCTTAGCCGGCCCTTTAGCTCCCCAGTCGATCACGGAATAGTGATGCAGGGCTATCGCTTCTATCAGGTTCTTAGGAATATTCTTCATCAATACCTCGGTCCAGTTATAATCATGGCTGCTGGCACCGGAGGCGATCCGGACCAATCCATCGGAATTTCTCCAGTCGGTAGAGAAAGTAGCGAATCTCCGGTATACATCTGAATAATACTGCGGGGTCATATTGCCACCACATCCCCAGGCTTCATTTCCTACACCCCAAAATTTGACTTTCCATGGATCCTTCCTGCCATTCTCCTCTCTTAACTCAGGCATGGGACTAGAGCCCGCAGGGTGGTTGGTATATTTGATCCAATCTGCAAATTCCTGTGGCGTACCACTGCCTACATTGGCGGAGAGGTACGGCTCTGTTTCCAGCAATTCGCACATATTTAAAAATTCATGGGTTCCAAAACTGTTGTCCTCTCTGACATTACCCCACCAGATATTGAGAATGGAGGGACGTTCCTCCCGGGGACCAATGCCGTCCTTCCAGTGATAAGTATCTGCAAAACAACCACCCGGCCAGCGAAGGTTTGGGATCTTCAGGTCTCGTAAGGCTTCGACCACATCATTACGCACACCTGCTGTATTGGGAATGGCACTATCTTCTCCTACATAAAATCCGCCATAAATACACCTGCCAAGATGTTCTGCAAAATGACCGTATATATGTTTGCTGATCACCGGGGTATTTTCAGCAGGTTTGACCGCAACAGTAGTTTTCTCCTGTGCATTAAGACCCTGAAACGAAAGAGTCATCGTTAAAAGAATAAGAAAGAATAAAGGCTTTTTCATAATTGGATACTTTTTATAAGAGAAAATGATAGTTGGTTTGTCGTTTTATCTAAGGTATTATTGGTTATTCTGTCTTTTTACCCCAATAGGTTGCATTTATATTTTTTTCAGTTCCGGCATATACAAAGGTTACACCACGCGGAGTTGCTTCCCAATCTACTTCACGTTCAACGCAAACAATAACGTTGCCCAATGTGAGTTGTTTTTTTGTTTCATCGTAACTCCAATTACCTGTCAATGCTCCTGACATCGTGCCGTCAGCATTGAGGGTTAGCGCAGAAGCAACACTCTGTTGAGCGTAGGTGTAGGTAAGATTTATGTGTTCCCAGGTTCCTATCAGCGAGTCTTTGGTTATAGTTCCGTAATCAGGTACGCCGGCATAACGTTCCGGCAGGGCTATTGGCCAGAGGTTGTCGGGTTCGCCCGGAGAGGCCGGACACCACACAATTCGGCGAACATGCCCCATCATAATGGCATTGGAGTAAGGGTTGCCACCAACGTTTGCGGGAAGACGTCCTTGCGACATATAGAACCATTCGTCGGTATTTTCCTTCTGGAAGACACAGCAGTGTGATATACCTACCCAACCGTAACTAAGGTTAAATTTATAGGGGTGGGTGACAATAGGGTAACAGTCACCTTCACCATTGGTAAAGTTGCGCCCGTTGATATCGTAGTAAGGACCTTCAATGTTTTCACTTCTGACCACTCGCGTATTGTATGGTACATCGAGGGCATCGTAGGCGAGGAACAAATAATAATATCCATCTTTATAGATAATTTCAGGAGCTTCGCTGCCTTGCCAGCGCGACGAGGCTGTTCGTGTCCCGATTCTTACACCATACCTGGTTGTCAACTCACTTGCACTGTTAGCGTAGGGTTCGCCGAGTTGGTTAAGCGGTTTACCTGTTGTAGGGTCGACTTGCAACAGGGCATAGCCACTGTGCCACGAACCATGGATCAGATAATGTTTCCCCTCAGATGTTTCTATATACGTCGGATCTATGGCATTGTAATAAAAATAAGCACTCCAATCCCATAAACCGGATCGGCTGTAATCCAAACCCCGATCTGATGACGAACAGGTAACGAATCCCTTATCAATCCATTCAGCTCCGGCGGGATCAGTCGATTCGCACATACCAATAAAGGCACGTTCTGTCCAGCTTCCATCAAAATTTGCGGAGGTATTGGCATTGCCGGATTCGATATAGTTATCGATAACAATGCTGTAGTACATACGCAGTTTCTCCTCACCTCCGACGTTGACCCGGCGTACTACCGGTGCCCAGTAACCGTATCTTATTTCGTCCTCCGGAATAGCATCGAGCCCCATGCGGGAACGAATATCGTTGAGGGAATCTGCTACCCATGCGGGCGCGTCGTAAAAAGGTCCGCCCACCCATTGCCAATTAACCAGATCGGCGGAACGTTTGCCCTGGAAATGACCATGTCCTTCATGCTCATTACCATAGGAGGCATCAGTAGCGTACATATAATAATAACCATCGTAAAAAGCAACAGAAGGATCGTGGACGTTGGCAAGATTCCATTCATTTCGATTTGACCAAGAGGCTATCGATGAATAATCGTCAGGGTAAGTTGGAATGGTGAAACCTGGCCCGGGATCAGGATTATCATCAGGTACAATATCATCCTTTTTGCACCCTAAAAACGATAGAGCAATAATACTGATGGATAAAATCAGTAAAGACTTGAGACTCATATCAAATATTTAAATAGTCCTGTTCAAAAATAAAATCCTCAAAAAAATTATTGGATTTATTCCAGCTTGCCGAAGCGAAGCAACCAGGTTTTGAACGATTTTAAATGACTTCCTTATCAACAAAAAAATGTCGATAAGGAAGTCTTTAATTTACGCAAATGATTTCTAATCGATAACAGGGTGAATGCTATACTTTGCTAAGAAAGCAGGCCCATTATCTTCGTTGTTATTCGCCGAATTACCTACAAGGTTAGGATTCGCATTAAGGGTAGATTGATGTATTGGAAAATACTCATGTCCCTTAAAGTAGTATTGGAACGATGAAGCGTCAGCAGTTTCAGCCGTAAGCTCTTCTGTTGAGGCTGTGCCATCAAGCTTATAATAAGCATGTTCAACCAATTGGTTCATACGATCATCATCGTAGAAGAATCCCCAGCGAAGCAAGTCAATACCCCGTCCGTTCTCACAACCAAATTCTTTTGGACGTTCGACGTTGGCAATTTGCTCAAAAAGATGATCGGCAGTCGGGAAGTCCGATAGCTGAAGGTCTTCAAGAGCAACGCGCCGACGTACTTCGTTAATGTAATCGATAGCCGTTTGTGTTGGTCCATTGATCTCATTTTCGCATTCTGCTGCACGCAATAAAACATCGCTGTACCGCATCAGGCGCAGGTTAACTCCACATTGCAACCCATTATTGATAGAACTATAGATGTTGTTCCTCGCATTGGTAAACTTGGCTATGGAAATACCTCCCTGAGAAGTATTTGACAGCGGAGTTTCCGTGATCTCTTCCTGGTATACAAGGTTGCTACGAGGATCACCACCCGGATAAGCGTCTGTACTCAGGCCGGTATAGGTGCTGTATTCATCTTCGTATGTTACCAGTGTCCAGTATAAACGAGGATCGAGACGACCATCAGTACAAGTCTCTTTTTTAAACAGGTTATACAACCAAGGAGAGCCTGCCAGGTCACCCCAGCTACCCAGTTCCTGAGAAGCATAGTTACTTTCTACTGCATGTCCCTGAGTTGCTTCAGGAGTTAATAATTCAATAACCCACTCATCTTCGGTACCACCTGTGCCGAAGTTCAAAAATTGAATTTCGAAGAGGCTCTCAGAATTATTTTCCGTATCTTCTTTAAAGTTATCACCATAGTCCTCGGTAAGTTCATAATACCCGTAATTGCCTCCGATGATATCTTTCAATACTTCGTTAGCCTCAGCAAATTTGTGACGGAACATAAGTGCACGAGCCAAATATCCGGCAGCAGCACCGCTTGTGGCACGACCTGTAGCCCATTCACCACCTGCATCTCTCGATGGTAAAATTTGCATAGCCGTTGTGAGGTCAGCCTCAATCTGGTCAAACACCTCGTCCTGTGTATTGCTGGCGGCATACAGTCCTTCGGTAGTTGAATAATCTGCATAATCGGTAATAATCGGACAAGTCTGGTAATAGGTGGCCAATTCGTAGTATGCCAAACCTCTGAGGAAGAGTGCCTGTCCTTTAATCTCATTATAAGCATCTTCAGACATAGAAACATCGTCAACTTTAGATAATACAAAGTTGGCGTGGTTTATTACGATGAAGAAGCTACGCCAAATCCACTCGTCACCGATACCGATTGTACCCGGAGAGTTCAGATTGTCGTACTCCAGATACCACTGTTGAGAAGAATTCCATACTTCGTCTCCACGTACAGCATCCATTGTATAACCTACGCGGGAAAATGTACCGTCGTAGCGCAATGGGTTGTAGCAGGCGATGACAGCCTCTTGCAAATCTGATTCTGTATTACCAAATTCGTAGGTTGTCGGGTTGTTCGGATTGATGACTTCCAATTCGTCATTACAGGCTGTCAAGCTTCCGATCACCACCAAGATTGTGAGATATATTTTTAAACTTTTCATTGTTTTTAATTTATTTTTTTAGAATGAAACGTGTGCTCCGACCATCACAGATTGTGGAGTTGGATAAGAAGCATAGTTGTAACCGGGAGTGAACGTTCCTCCGGCGAAATCCACGTTGTAACCTCTGTATTTACTCAATACGGCCAAATTTTGACCTGATACGTATAAACGAAGGCCATGAACATAGCCACCGAACCAACTGTCTGGTAAATTATAACCAATTTCAATGTTGGCAATTTTGAGGTATGATGCATCCTGTATGAAACGTTCGCTGAACATATCATTGGTGATGGAACCAGTTGATTTGTAAGAAACGCGGGGTACATCGGTGTCTGTGTTGTCCGGTGTCCAGGCATTCAACAGATCCACATCCTTATTGAGGATAAAATAGGAACTGCGCAAGGTAACATCCACAAAATCGACAGCTTTGAAACCAGCGGCGCCAAACGTCGCTATGCTCAAGTCAAAATTCTTCCATTGAACACGTGCATTCAAACCAAATGTATAATCCGGAATACCGCTCCCCAGGAATGTTTGGTCCTCGTTGGTAATTTGGCCGTCGTTATTAATGTCGGCGTAAATCACATCACCCGGCTGTGCTCCGTTCTGAATGACGTATTCTCCTTCTGCGTTGACGCGGTTATCAATTTCTTCCTGTGACTGGAAGATACCTTCGTAAACATAACCATAGAATTCACCTACTTCACGTCCAACCTCTGTACGACTGTAGCCATCAGAACGAGGTTCGTTTGAAACACCCAAACTCGTTACTTCATTGCTGAGGGTGGCAAAGTTTGCAGTAATATCGTATTTAACAGCGTGGTCATGATTACGATAAGTAAGTAAGAACTCAAGACCTGTGTTGACCATTGTTGCTGCGTTCATCGTTACTGTTGTGTTGGCAGCACCTGCATTGGTTGGAACTGCTACACTGTAGAGAAGATCCTCCGATGTTGACTTATACCAGTCGAAAGTAAATTCCAACCGATTGTTGAACATAGCGAGATCGAGACCAAAATCAAGGGTTTTCTTCTTTTCCCACCGAATGGCTGTATTGACAAAATTGGTCAATGTAGATCCGGTAACCCTGTCATTTCCAAAGCTGTAAGTGTAGTTATTTCTGGCCATAATATCCATATACTGGTATTCGCCAATATTCTCATTACCTAATTCACCATAGCTACCACGAACCTTGAATAAGTTAATAAGCGATTCGTCCACAGGGAAGAAGCTTTCACGCTCGATACGCCATCCTGCTGATACAGACGGGAACCAGTCCCAGCGATCTTCTGAAGAAAGACGGCTTGAACCATCACGACGGACGGTTGCTGAAAGCAGGTATTTACCATCAAAGTCATAAATTACCCGGCCGATATATGATGCCAGCACGTGCTCGCTTTCATAGGTTGTTGATGTTCTATCGTCTGCGTTACTTACTTGCAGATAGTATGGTTCAGGCAGATTGACACCTGTACCGGTAAGTGTGTGATAGAGTTCGCGCTGGAATGTTTGACCAGCAACCAAATTGACATGATGGCGTCCGAAATTGCCATCGTAATTGATAGTGTTTTCTATCAGTCCACCAGCATAGTTTCGATAGCCCTGTGTAAGTTTCTCATTGACCTTTGCCAAGTAATTTGTAGTACTCTGCATAAATGAAGGCACAAAAGTAAAGTCCCTGACATTAGTTTTGTTGTACGACAGGTTCAGTTTGTAACCAAACTTGTGATTGGTGCTTTCCTGGCCAAACATTTCCAGGAAATCAACATTTACAGCCCCGGAAGCAACAAGGCGATCCACCTTTGAGTTCCTTTCGAGTAGCGTATTTGTAAGCAGCACGTTGGTTACACGCAGGTCTCCATGAAGGTCATCATAATATGTACCATAACCGAAAGAATCGTAGGTGTATTCAGATGCGGCAGCAATTTGATCATCGAGTACCCAGGTCGAATTATCGTAAGCCTTAATAGATGGAGGGGTAATCAGCGCCGAAGCCATTACCGGGTATTGTGCTCCATACAGCCCCTGAACAAATTCATTTGCATTACTGAGCGCCATATTGTCCTGATCGCTGTAACTATATACTAAACTGGTTTGGAATTTTAGGAATTTCACATCCATAGTATTGTTTAAACGAGCAGTATAACGGTTTAAGTTCGGACCGGCACCTACAATTGTTCCTTCCTGGCCAAAGTAGTCAAGTCCGAGGTTGTAAGTATTGTTCGCACCACCTCCGGAGAGGTTAATATTGTGATTCTGACGAACACCTGTTTTAAATGCCTCATCAAACCAATTGGTGTTAATCTCACTTGGATCGAGATAATTCTCGTTGGAAGGGTCGTATCCGTCAGGAACTTCCAGGCCATTGTTAGTATAGGCCATATTGAGATATTCCGCATATTGGTAAGCGTCCATAACATCGTACACTCCTCTCTGTACCTGATCAATACCCGTGTAACCGGTATAGTCTACCCTCATGGGTTGGTTCTTCTTACCTTGTTTTGTGGTAATGATAACCACACCGTTGGCAGCACGCGAGCCATAAATGGCCGCTGCAGAAGCATCCTTAAGGACCTGCAGGGTTTCGATATCGTTTGGAGAGAAATCCCGTATTGTTGTTCCCATTGGTACACCATCGATAACGTATAGCGGTGCAGTGCTACCGAAGGAGCCTATACCTCTAATACGTACTATTGGGTCGGCCCCCGGTTGTCCGTCACTTGTAATTTGAACACCCGCTACCCTACCCTGGAGCACAGTTGAGATGTTTGAGTTTGATACTTTCTTCAACTCCTCAGTGTTGACAACAGCCACTGACCCCGTAAGGTCAACCTTGCGCTGTGTACCATAACCAATTACGACCACCTGGTCGAGATCTATTAAACTCGAAACCAATGTAATGGTGCCGAGGTCCGTTCTTCCTTCGACGTTTACTTCATAACTATCGTATCCTGTAAAAGATATTACTAATGTAGCATCTGAAGGCACAGCAAGAGAAAAGGTACCATCAAAGTCGGCAATTGTACCATTGGAGGTACCTTTTTGAAGTATTGTTGCACCAATAAGAGGTTCCCCGTTTTCGTCAACGATTTTACCTTTTACTGTTATGTCCTCAGGTTGAGTCAACGACATCTTATTGGCATTGTCGTTGCCTTCTGCGTAGGTTGCAGGTGCAAGCGCCAGCAATCCCAGCAAGACTATATATAAATATTTCATAATAGAATTTTAATATTTTTAAATCAAATGATTATTCTACAATTACGAGATAAGCAAACTCCGTTACGAGTGCGCAATTCAGATCCCCACTGTCAACTGTTATCCCCTCATACTGTTGGAAATGCGTTTCGCCGGTGGCGTACGTAACGTTATATAATACATCAGCAGTATCGTCTCCGTTGTTTGTAACGGTGATCTCTATGTAAGAGCCATTTATGTTTGATGTGAATATATCCCAGTTCCAGTCACTTGTGAGTACAGCAGATCCATAGCCGTCACCCCATCCGAAATTGTCCATACGAACTACTGCATATTCCGTCAAATCGGCTTTGCGAAGAATTGTGGCAGGGCTGTGCCAATTCGCAACATTGTCAGAGTAGCAGTACATTTTGATGGTCGTACTCGATCCTGATGGAACTGCATATTCATCGGAGAATGACGTCCACCATGGAGTTAATAAGTCATTTGTACCTACCTGACCGATACCCATTTCAAGGGTCAGTGGGCAAGTTGTAGTAACTGTAGAGGTTGCACCTACATAGGAAATCAGAGCTCCCTGATCACCCTCCACCGCCGGGATCTTGCCAAACTGCAGAGCTGAGTTATCAATGACAGCTGTCGAAGCATCGGAATATGTAGCGGTTACAACAAGTCCTGTTGGGTCAAACAGGATAGAGTCGGTGCTATAGAAATAGTAATCGGTTATCACTGGCAAAGTAGTAATCTCAAGACTTGTAACAGAGTTAGTTACTTCCAGCGAGTAGAAAGTTGAAACTGCCTGTGTATATGCGCCTTGTTTGGTTTTACTGTAAGCTACAGTAACCGTCTTTTCTCCGACAAATGTCATGTCAGGTATAACGGTGAATGACAGATCTTCTTTAGGAACTTGTGTTGAAGAACCGTCAGCGAAAGTAACAGTAGCGATACCATCACCCCAGAAATCTTCGTCACCGATTTCAACAAAAACAGGAGTCCCTTCAACCGTAATTGAAACTGGATCAACGTCTTCTACAAAAGTTACTTGAGAAGGGATCAGGTAGGCTTTCTTCATCTCGAAATAACTGCCGTCACAAATCAGGAAAGCCACTATATCCTCTACAGCGGAAACGGGTTGAGTATACGTTTGGGTCAGCACAGTACCATTTGTTCCCTCGGCAGTCGCTGTCACAAATACATTACCTGTAGCTGAGTGGTCAATCTCCAGCGTAACATATGCTCCATCCATAGTGATGCGGAAGTCGTTCCAGATATCGCCGTCCATGTCTGTATCGGGGTAATCCTGGGTGATCAGATTGATATCCCAATCATCATTACCCCAGCCGAAGGCATCAGAACGAAGAACAAAATACTCTGAATAATCTTCTGCATCACGATCTGGTACATTAACGATGGCAAGATTCCAGTTATTCCAGTTGTTAACGCCGGAAGAGTGATTAATAAACTCCAAATGCAACAACTTGTTCGTAGGAATGCTGAAGTAATCTGAGAATGATGTCCACCAGGCGGCACTGTTATCTTCAGGCCCGACTATCGCAGTTGCAATAGTGAGGTAGGTAGTGTCACCAGTATTCTGGCTTGCATTCGCAGCTGCAATTGAATCGATCCTGCTCTGAAGGTCAGCCGGCTCATCAATTTCATAAAGGTCTAACTTTTCGCACCCCATTATGCTCAATCCAGCAATGGCAGCTGCAAAAAAAGCAAACCTCATTAGTGTATTTATTTTCATAATAATAAGTTTGAATGATTTAAATTTTGATAATAATAATGCTGGGTATCGTAACAGATAACCACAACCTTTTCTAACTGTGAATATTCTTCACTCAGACTACTGTCAATGGTACACCGACCATTAACGGACACAATCTGAGAAACAAAATCAATAAATTGGAAAATAAGGATTCCGGCTGACCCGGCTTGGAAGGTGAATCTGTAATCCACCTCAAATCCGTCCCCTGTGGCGAGACCTTTAACAGGGACATTTATGCCGCGAGGTTGCAAGCTGATACTGCCTGACGCAACCACCTCGTTCACCTCCTGTGAGCGGAAGAAAACGATCCTAATCAGGAAAAGAAACATCGATAGATATTTCCGTAGAGAAACATTTAACGATGAGGCTTCGAGGGACAATCGTTTAGTCTTTTTCATTTTGATACTTTTTTAAACGATGCCAACAAGTGTGAAATATACACTTCCAAAGATAAAGAAAGGTTTTCATATTTCCCAAAAAATATTTCGATTATTTTTCGATTCCCTTGGAATATATTAACCAACAGAGTACTTTCACCACACAATAAAATGGTGTAAAACACACACTTATCTTGTCAAAAAGACGAACAATTTTACAGGGAAGCCGATTATCTGAACAATTTTGGCTGAATGGAAAGAAGTCTCTTTCCAAAAACAGGTATCATTTTTTCAATTGTTTGTTTTAATTTTAACTCGAAATAAATGTTGTTTTACAGCCCAAATGTTCCTATCCCTAAAACACCTGGAATTGTCTTTAAATAATTCAACAAATAATTTTAAAAAACTTATTACCTTCGGACGCTTAATATTGTGATATGCTGACAAGTTATAGTACAGAAGACAGGGTACTGCTCGCCGTAGACTGCATCATTTTCGGTTATCAGGATGAACAACTTAAGATCCTGCTGATCAAAAGAAATTTTGATCCGGAACGAGGTAAATGGTCCCTTATCGGTGGTTTTCTCAAAAAAGACGAGACCCTTGACCAGGCTGCAGAAAGAATTCTTCACCATCTTACCGGTTTTCATCATATTTATATGGAAGACCTTAGTGCCTTTTGTGAAGTGAACAGAGATCCGGGAGAAAGAACAATTTCCATTCCCTATTTTGCCTTAATCAATATTGAAGAACACAATGAAGAATTGATCGAGAACTATTCTGCCAAATGGTTTAACGTACTGGAAGCCCCTGACCTCATTTTTGACCATAACCAAATGATCGAACAAGCCATTTTACGACTTAAACACCGTGCTTCTTCAAAACCAATCGGGTTCGAATTATTACCGGAAAAATTCACTATGCGGCAGCTCCAGAAATTATATGAAGCCATCTGGAACGTCGAGCTCGATAAAAGAAACTTTATCAATAAGGTCAAATCTTTGGACATCCTGGTCAAACTGGATGAAAAAGATATGACTTCCTCCAGAAAAGGATCTTTCCTCTATAAATTCGATAAAGACAAGTATGACAGAAAGGTATCAGAAGGCTTTTTGTTCAAAATATAGAGCAAGTTTCAATATTTATTGAAAATCAAGCTCTTAACTTGAAAACTCCCAATTATTCAAGGCCTTCCCTACCCTTTTTCCCATTGGCATTTGGAAAAATTCACCTAAAATGAAATAATTTCATAAAAAAAGTACTGCATTTTAAAAAATAAATGTAAATTACACACTTATTTATAGGGCAAATTAGCTTTTCTGCTGCTGATTGTTATATTTGAAGGAGAAATAGCTTTTTTCTTATCATGAAATTCAAATGAATATGAAATACGTCATAGGAGTCGACTTTGGGAGTGACTCGGTCAGATCCCTAGTCGTTAATGCATCTACAGGAGAGGAGGTCGCTACTTCTGTACATTATTACCAAAGATGGAAAGCAGGATTGTTCTGCGATCCTGCCGCCAACCAATTCCGGCAACATCCGCTGGATTATATAGAAGGCCTTGAGAATACCTTCAGGCAATGTCTAAAACAAGCCGGGCCTGAAGTAGCCAAAAACATTGTCGGTATCAGTGTGGATACAACGGGGTCTACCCCTGTTGCCGTTGACAAAAACGGCACTCCGCTGGCCATGCTTCCGGAGTTCAGCGAAAACCCAAACGCAATGTTCGTCCTATGGAAGGACCACACAGCCATCAAAGAAGCTGAAGAGATCAATACGCTTTGTGCCAAATGGGATATTGATTATTCCATGTATGAAGGCGGCATCTATTCCTCTGAATGGTTCTGGGCCAAAATCCTTAAAGTAAGCCGTGATGATGAGGCTGTCAGAAAAGCAGCCTACACCTGGGTAGAGCATTGTGACTGGATTCCATTCCTGATTACCGGAGAAACGGATATTTCCAACCTAAAAGTAAGTCGTTGTGCAGCGGGACATAAAGCACTGTGGCACGAATCATTTGGAGGCCTGCCTCCCAATGAATTTTTCGTTGCGCTTGATCCTATTCTGGACGGGGTTGTGGACCGTATGCAAAAAGTAACCTATACTTCTGATATTCCTGCAGGAAAACTCTCCGCAGAATGGGCGGAAAGACTTGGGCTTTCCACAGATGTTGTTGTGGGTGTAGGTGCTTTTGATGCCCACATGGGTGCTGTTGGCGGACAAATCGAACCATATCATTTGAGTAAGGTTATGGGTACCTCCACCTGTGACATCCTTGTGGCACCGCAGGAAGGAGAAGAACATCTCGTCAGAGGTATTTGCGGACAGGTAGACGGTTCGGTGATCCCGGGCATGCTGGGGCTCGAAGCAGGTCAATCTGCCTTCGGAGATATTTATGCCTGGTTTAGCAGGGTACTTGAAGGACCTATTGTTCAGTCGATTGAAGAAAGTGAATTACTCAGTGATGAAATGAAGCGTCAATTAAAAGCAGAAGCGACTTCTAAACTCATAGAGCGACTTTCAACTGCTGCTGAAAAAGAACCTATTGGTTCCGGTAATATCCTTTCCCTGGACTGGATGAACGGCCGCAGAACTCCTGATGCCAACCAGCAGCTAAAAGGAGTGATCAGCGGGCTGAACCTGGGGAGTGATGCAGGTAAAATATTCAGATCTCTTGTCGAAGCTACCTGCTATGGAGCAAAAAAGATCGTCGACAGATTCATCGAGGAGGGGATTCCTATCAAGGGTCTTATCGGATTAGGAGGCGTTGCCAAAAAATCGCCATTTATCATGCAAATGATGGCCGATGTTATGAATATCCCGATTAAGATCGCTACCTCGGAACAAACCTGTGCTTTGGGTTCAGCTATGTTTGCCGCCACCGCAGCAGGTCTCTATCCGGATGTGAGTCATGCCATGGAAAAGATGGGCTCCGGTTTTGACAATGTCTACCATCCTATTGAAGCGAATGTAGAGCAATATGCCTTTCACTACAATGAATATTGCAGACTTGCAGAGGTCATGGAGGATTACATTATGGCGAATAATAAGGTAACGGTTTAAGGTTTTTCAGTTAAAAATTGAGGAATTACCAGTTATCCGGCGTGTAATATTATTAATGAATTTCCAAGTCAAACTGTAACGAAACCATGAGTAAATACCAACATATTAAAGAAGAGGCTTATGCAGCCAATATGCAGCTTCCGGAACTTGGCCTGGTACTGTTTACCTTTGGAAACGCCAGTGCGGTTGATCGTGACCTGGCGGCTTTTGCTATCAAACCAAGTGGCGTTCCCTACGAGCAACTCACTCCCGACAGCATGGTTATCCTGGACTACGATGCCAATGTGATCGAAGGTGCATTGCGTCCTTCTTCCGATACCAAGACACATGCTGTTCTGTATAAAGAATGGGATAAAATTGGTGGCGTAGTGCATACACATTCCACCTACGGGACCTCCTGGGCTCAGGCTATCAGGGATGTTCCCATTTTCGGGACCACTCATGCTGACCATTTAACAGTAGATATTCCCTGTGCTCCGCCAATGAAAGATTCGTATATTGAGGGCAATTACGAGCACATGACCGGTTATCAGATTATAGATTACTTAAAGGAAAGGAATCTTTCTTACGAAACCGTGGAAATGATTCTTGTGGGGAGTCATGCGCCGTTTACCTGGGGAAAAACTGCTGCCAAAGCTGTATATAATAGTGCGGTTCTGGAAGAATGCGCCCGCATGGCATACCTCACCTTGCAGGTAAATCCTCAAGCCAATAGATTAAAGGATACATTGATCAACAAACATTTTCAGCGTAAACACGGAAAAGATGCCTATTACGGGCAGTAATTATCCTATTTATACTTAAAACAACTAACTAATGAAGAGCCTAGACACTTTTGACTGGATCGTGATCGGTCTGTATTTTTTGATCCTGCTGGGTATCGCCTGGTGGGTTATTCTTCAAAAAAATAAAAACACAACGGATTACTTTTTGGCGGGAAGAAATGTAGGATGGTTCGTAGTGGGTGCTTCCATTTTCGCCTCAAACATCGGATCAGAGCATGTGGTTGGATTAGCAGGTAATGGTGCCGGTGATAAACTTCCCTTACTCATTTATGAATTGCACTCCTGGGTCGTATTGATGCTGGGATGGCTGTTCCTGCCCTTTTATGCCCGGAGCAAGGTATTCACCATGCCTGAATTCCTGGAGAGAAGATTTGACTCCAGATCACGCTGGTTGCTTTCCATCGTTTCCATTATTGCTTACGTACTGACCAAAGTATCCGTAACGATTTATGCCGGGGGTATCGTAGTATCAGCCCTTTTGGGTATACCCTTCTGGATCGGAGCATTATCAACCGTGATCCTGACGGGTCTTTATACCATTTTAGGAGGTATGAGGGCCGTAGTATACACGGAAGCGGTTCAGGCGATAGTCCTGTTGTTAGGTGCGGCTACATTGACGATCCTGGGTCTGCAGGAAATAGGAGGATGGTCTGGTATGGTATCAACGGTAACGGCCAATGATATTGACTATATGAGCATGTGGCGACCCAATTCGGATCCTGATTTCCCATGGTTACCTCTGGTGATAACGAGTACTATTGTAGGTATCTGGTATTGGTGTACAGACCAGGTGATCGTACAAAGGGTATTGACGGCCAAAAATCTGAAAGAAGCACGCCGGGGTACGATTTTCGGGGCCTTCCTCAAGATAACGCCGGTATTTTTATTCCTCATCCCAGGGATCATTGCATTAGGTTTGTCTCTTAAAGGGGAAATCTCCTTTGATTCTCCTGATCAGGCATTTCCGGTATTGATGACCCACCTGTTGCCTTCAGGGTTAAGAGGATTGGTAGCTGCAGGTTTGATGGCTGCCTTGATGAGTTCGCTGGCTTCCGTATTTAATTCCTGTTCAACTTTATTTACACTCGATATTTACAAAAGGCTTCATCCGGACAAACCTGAGAAGCAATTGGTTAATATTGGGAAAATCGCTACCTCCATTGTGGTAATCCTGGGTATCATCTGGATTCCGGTAATTACCATGTTGTCCAGTGGATTGTATGAATACCTTCAAAAGGTACAATCATATCTGGCACCTCCGATCGCGGCGGTGTTCTTGTTAGGTATTTTCTGGAAACGGATTAATGCAAACGGATCTATTGCAGCCTTGAGTGCAGGTTTGGTTCTAGGAATGGGTAAATTGATGCTGGAAACGTTCAAAGGTTCATTTAACCCGGATTCCCTGATCTATAAATTTGCCGACTTTAACTGGCTGACTTATGGCGCCTTGTTCTTCTTCACTTGTGTGCTGATCGCTATCGTAGTGAGTATGTTTACCGCCAAACCATCAGAAGATCATATCGAAGGATTGACTTTCGCTACTACTTCTGATGACCAAAAAGCGGAAAACAAAGCCAGTTACAACTGGGTTGACATTGTTGCTTCACTGGTCATTGTGGCTATTATTGCCTGGGTAATGATCTCGTTTAGTTAGCAAACCCTTTACATAAACATGACTCATCCCGAATTTTGACACTTGTCAAAATTCGGGATGACACATGTTTTATTCTTTGCTTCCCGCGAAAAAAATCAGACAAAAATGAAAACTACCCTTTTTTTAGGCTTGTCTTTAATACTCTTCTCATGTATTAGCAATAAAGAATTTAACCAGAGAATTCCCTATTTAAAACAGAGTGAGGGCGTTTTGTATGCTTTTCACCAAACATTTGGAGATACCCTTTATGAATCCGTTCCCAGAATTGATTACGGCAAAATCATTAAAGGCGGCCGTTATGTTCAAGTTGGCCATGTACCTATTACTGCCAATGAGCCGATCCAAAAACTGGTACGGATAAAACCTTATTCAAAACTGACTTCTTTCGATAAAGCATTGATGGAAAAACTTGCCAAAAAAACAGGTGAAGCAACCAATGGGGCTGACCTCTATTATAAGATCATCAATTACTGGATATTAAGCCATTACTTGTGCCATCACCTGACCATCCCGGAAATGTATGAAACTACAAACTCCTGGCAACAGGAGGTCATTCTGGAGAAGTATAATTTATTTTTTCTGATAAAAAACGGATACTCTGATCAATTTCAGGATTTTGAAAAGTTTGTCCAGGAAGTTTATGAGGAGACCAAATTAAAAGTCGGAGAATTTAAAAATCTTTCAGAAATTTCAAAGACAAGCCTAAGATCCGGAGACTTTACACACTTCATGTTTTTCAAATCCACTTCAATGCTGGAGGTCTATAAGGAGGCTGCAAAGGAATAACCAAAAACAAAACCGTATATCGTTAACCGTAGGCCGTAGACCATAAAGCTTTGCTTACTTCCACTTTTTAGAAGGCCTGCTCTTCCCACTACGCTTTCCCTTAAACTTCCTCGGTTTACCTTTTTTCCTGAAAGGTTTGCCTTTTTCGCGATTTGGTGAAGATTTCTCTTTCGCTGAATCTTCCAGCAACTTTTTGATCAGGTCAGGACGGCGCATTTCCTTGAGTTTGGAAAGAATCTGCCCCCTGTTCTCCTTTTTATACCAGAAGAAAAACAAATGCTGGTTTTTCTTTTCCTTGGCAGATTTGGCCGTGTAATGCGGACGCAAGGTATAAGGATGTAATCCGGTGTAATAGATAATTGTCGCTACCGTCATGGGTGTAGGCGTAAAATCCTGCACTTGCTCCAGGCGGAAGCCCATATCTTTGGTCTCAGCAGCCAGATTGGCCATTTCCTCTTCTGTACTTCCGGGATGACTGGAAATGAAATACGGGATCAGCGGCTGATTCAGTCCATGCTTTTTATTGAATTTTTCATATTGCTCCTTGAAGCTGTGAAAATGTTTGAAGGAGGGTTTTCGCATCACTTTCAGCGTCTCATCGGAGGTATGTTCGGGAGCTACTTTTAAACGTCCGGATATATTGTTGCAAACGACATGCTCCAGGTATTCGTCCAGCGAATCGTCTCCTTTTTTGTTGTAAGATTTGGTCAGGAGATCATAACGGATACCGCTACCAATAAAGGCTTTTTTGATTTCGGGATGCTCTCCTACTTTTTTGTACAATTCCGTCATCTGGGAGTGATCGGTATCGAGGTTATCACAGATGACCGGATGAATACAGGAAGGGGCCACACAACGGTCGCAGATGTCGAGGTCCTTACCTTTCATTTTGTACATATTGGCAGAAGGACCGCCCAGGTCACTGATATAACCTTTGAAATCCGGCATTTTGGCCACTGCATCCACCTCTTTCAAAATAGACTCTTCCGAACGGCTGGCGATAAATTTTCCCTGGTGAGCAGATATCGTACAGAAACTACACCCGCCGAAACACCCTCTGTGCATATTGATCGAAAATTTGATCATTTCCCAGGAAGGTATGGCTCCTCGCTTCGCATATTTTGGGTGTGGACCGCGGGCATATGGCAAATCAAAGGAAGCATCCATGGTTTTTTCATCCATAACCGGAAAGGGAGGGTTTATGACGAGGAAATCCTCACCCACTTCCTGAACGATCCTATCCGCATAGGATTTATTGGATTCCTGCTCGACATGTTTGAAGTTCGCGGCAAAGGCTCTTTTATCCTTCAGACAAATTTCATGGGAAGCCAGATTGATCGTTTTCCAGCGCTTGTCTTTTGGGATACCTTCTGCTTTTGGCACCAAAAAAGCTGTTTGCTGGATGGAATGGATGGAATGAAACGGTACTCCCCTACCAAGTAATCTCAACAATTCTCTAATGGCCTGCTCAGCCATGCCATAAAGCAACAGATCCGCTCCACTATCTTTTAGAATGGTAGGCTTAAGTTCATCTGCCCAATAATCGTAATGGGTTACCCTGCGCAAGGAAGCTTCGATACCTCCCAGTACAACAGGCGTATCAGGATATAATTCTTTGAGAATTTTGGCATAAACGGTAGCAGCATAATCAGGTCGGTAACCAGCCTCTCCACCGGGAGTGTAGCCGTCTGTGGATCTTTTTCGCTTCCCGGCAGTGTAATGGTTGATCATGGAGTCCATATTGCCGGAGGTCACCCCAAAGAACAACCTTGGCTTGCCCATTTTCTTAAAATCCCTAAGATCATCTCGCCAGTTCGGTTGAGGAACAATGGCCACTTTAAAGCCTTCAGCTTCAATGATACGACCAATCACAGCCGCACCATAGGAGGCATGATCCACATAAGCATCACCGCTGATGATAACCACATCGAGTTCATCCCATCCACGTGCAAGCACTTCTTTTCGGGTGATGGGCAACCACCTGTTCATGTCGGTCTGAGTATTCATTATTACAAAGATACAATTTAATCAATCTAAAGTTTTACCTATATTGCCTCAACTTAACGGTAAAAACTCTAAACCCAAGCGACTTTGATCTGGAAAATTCTTCAAATTCTGATAATAATAACCATGCCCCGGGTGGGGATGGTCCTGCATAAAAAGCCCTTTTTCAAACACTGGATGAGTCCGGTAGTTTTCTGTTATGGTATCGGAATAATCATCAGTAACCTTAGGCCTTTCCCCTTAAATGATGCCCTTTCGAATTACGTAACACAAGGGACCATTGTCCTGGCAATTCCTTTGCTCCTGTTTTCTGCCAAAATACTGAAGTGGTTGAAGTACACCGGTAAAGGATTGCTCTCGTTCGTATTGTGTGTAGTAAGTGCAATGATTGGGGCGACAATAGCGTGGTATTTCCTGGGAAATACGGTTGAAACACCCTGGCGATTATCGGGAATGCTGGTCGGAATTTATACAGGAGGAACACCCAATATGCAGGCGATTGGCATGGCTTTACAGGCTTCCCAGGAAAATATCATCCTGGTAAACGCGGCGGATATGCTGATGGGAGGAGCCTACCTGATTTTCTTAAGTACTATTGCCCACAGGGTGCTCAAAGGCATCTTGCCTGATTTCGAAGAAACTATTGACGGCAACCCGGAACTCGATTTAGGCGGCAAAAAATTCAACCTTACGGACAGTCTGAAAGGCATTGGATTGAGTATCGTTATCGCAGGAATAGCTGTTGCCATTCCATTTCTTTTATTTGGGTCAATGGAGAACATTGCCTTGATCATTTTAGGACTAACAGCTATCAGTATTGCGGCTGCTTTTATTCCCAATGTTCAGGAATTGGAAAGTACTTTTGAGACCGGAGATTATCTGCTCCTGATGTTTTGTGTTGCCCTTGGTTTACTCGCTGATTTTTCCACCATTTTTGAAAAAGGAGCAGATTTGGTCCTCTATGCCGGAGTAGCCATGTTTTCCAGTATTCTTTTGCATTTTCTGTTGGCAAAGTTATTCAAAATAGACCGCGACACCTTCATCATTACCTCTACCGCCGGAATTTACGGCCCTGTATTTATCGGACAGATTGCCAGTGTTCTGGGCAACCGAAAACTTGTTTTCACAGGTATCACACTCGGATTACTTGGGTATGCCGTGGGCAATTTTTTGGGAATTGGGCTGGCGCAATTGTTGAAGATGGCAGGGTAAGGGTGGGCTCACAGGTTCGCTGTTTGAAGCTCACAGGGCTCGCATTTCAGATGGTTTCAGGTGTTTCAGGCTATTTAAGGAATCACAATTTTGCACTCATCACTCCCGACACTTTCGTGTAGACTCGATATAAAATCTCGTTCGGGATGTCGCGATGCTCCATCTGCAGCATGCACTTTGCACTTCATTTAATGTTCCAACCATTTGAGATAATTTTGTTTTACTACTTATTTATACAAAGGCCTATCTGGGGAAACTCTCCAGGGTGTAGGATATTTCTTCAGTCTTCAAGAATTCCGTTGCGAACATGGCGCTTCTTTGCGTTCCTTGCGGTTAAACCATGATCCAAAAGACTTTTAATTTAGTTTTCCACATTTTACATTTTACCCCTTAAATGACGTATTTTTGCGCCGTACAAAAAGCGTTTCGGACCCTCTTTTTATTCCCCAATACTGTCTTTCCAAAGTTCTAGGCCGTACACCAAAATCGAGCAATCCGGGACAGATTAATTTAACACGTGTTCCGCACTAAAAAATGTAGCCATGTTGTCTGCCATTTCTCCTATTGACGGGAGGTATTATTCCAAAGTTGAAGCACTGAGTAATTATTTTTCTGAATTTGCCCTGATTCGTTACAGGGTGCATGTGGAAGTTGAATATTTCATTGCTTTATGTGAAATTCCGCTTCCTCAACTCGCAGATGTTCCTGAAGAAAAACTGGCTGCACTCAGGGAATTCGTAGATAATTTTGAGTTTGAATATGCTGAGCGCGTAAAAGAGATCGAAAGGACCACTAACCACGATGTAAAAGCAGTGGAATACCTGGTCAAGGAACAATTTGACAAAATTGGCTTGACTCCTTATCGCGAATTTGTACACTTCGGGTTGACTTCCCAGGATATCAATAATACTGCTTTTCCGCTTATGCTGAAAGGCGCGCTGGAGGAAGTGCTGTTCAACGCATTTGATGATGTGCATGAGCAGCTTTACGGAATGGCTACCAAGTGGCTCAATGTACCTATGTTGGCCAGAACCCACGGGCAGCCGGCTTCTCCAACCACAGTTGGGAAAGAATTACAGGTTTTTGTAGAAAGGCTCAATGTGCAATTTGCTCAATTGGAGAATATATCCCAAAAGGCCAAATTTGGTGGTGCAACCGGGAATTTTAATGCCCATGTTGTTACTTACCCCGATATCAACTGGATCCATTTTGGGGATGATTTTGTCAAAGACAAACTGGGACTGGAACGCTCCCACCCTACCACGCAGATTGAGCACTATGATAATCTGGCGGCTGTTTTTCATGCACTGATGCGTATCAATACCATCCTGATCGATTTATGTAGGGATGTCTGGACTTATATTTCCATGGATTATTTCAAACAGGAAACCGTTGCAGGAGAGGTTGGGTCGTCTGCTATGCCACATAAGGTTAACCCGATTGACTTTGAGAATGCAGAAGGTAACCTGGGAATAGCCAATGCCATTTTTGATCACCTTGCTGCGAAGTTGCCTATTTCCCGACTACAACGGGATCTGACAGACAGTACTGTTTTGAGAAATATTGGCGTTCCTGTTGGTCATTCGTTGATCGCCTTGAAGTCGATAAATAAAGGTCTGAAGAAATTATCGCTGAATCACCACAAAGTTGATGCGGATCTTGAAGCTAACTGGGCAGTGGTTGCAGAAGCTATTCAAAACATCCTCAGGCGTGAGGGTTTTGACAAACCCTATGAGGCATTAAAAGACCTGACTCGCGGTAAAGCTTCCGTAACCCAGGAAGATATATCTGTCTTTATCGGGAACTTATCCGTCAGTGATGCCGTTAAGGAGGAATTGAGGGCTATCAACCCCAGGAATTATATTGGTAAAGGTATTTAAGAAATACCTGACAGTTCCAAATTTTGGTTGACAACCAAAATTTGGAATTTCTTGTATCCTAAGGTTATCAAACGAGGTGGATTGGAATGTTAGTTTAAATAGAAATTTTGAAGATGAATAAAAAGCCCAAAACGCTTCACACTTTCAAAATCATTCAAGGAAAAAAAGTCGGTTTTTTACCTCTAACATATTTCACTTTCCACATTGTTTCAGAAAAATCGACTTTTTTCACACCCCAGTAAATATTATTTTAAAAAAATAGTATTTCTGGCTTGGAATTAATATAAAAGTAGTTGTATATTTGCAGCGCTCTAAGAAAAAGGAAGGGTTAAAGAATCCTTTTTAGAGTTAAAAAATGCGAATGTAGCTCAGTTGGTAGAGCACGACCTTGCCAAGGTCGGGGTCGCGGGTTCGAGTCTCGTCATTCGCTCAAAAATGGAAAGGTTTGAGTGTGAATTTGCAGTGTGAAAAGGTCACACTTATCTCACTCAGACCTTTTTTTTTAGGATTTTAAGTCACAAATGCCCGGGTGGTGGAATTGGTAGACACGCCGGACTTAAACACAATTGTTTCAAGTAACAATTAATTTGAGTGCCTTCTGGGAAATCAGAAGCGTAGAACTTCTCAAATTCGGGGAAACCTTCTTGCTTTTCAGCAATGGCAATCCCGAGCCAAGTCCTGACTAAAAGTTGGGAAAGGTGTAGAGACTAGACGGGAAGCATCTAAGTTCCTAGTTTGGAATATGATGAAGGGATAGTCCAGACCACAAATTCCGGTACTCAGTATCGAGAAGCAGCAAAAGCTGTAGTTGGTAAGAAAATCCTGTGGCCTTCGGGCCGTGCGGGTTCAAGTCCCGCTCCGGGTACAAAGACTTGAATATAAGCCCTTGTAAATCATTGATTTGCAAGGGCTTTTTTTATTTATTGTTTAAACCAGCATCGCTCCTAAGCTGCCCTTATACAGTTCATAAACAATTTTTTCAGCTCCAAGTATTAAAAAAAAACATTTTGCATTATATTTTTATTAAAATGCTTCCAATTCAATAATCCCACTCAAATGAAAAAAAACTATTTGGTACATACCTCTCTCAAAGATAGAATAAATACATGTTGTAATTTTGATTCAAACTGTAGAAAAAACTTTTTTAAATTTTAGGATAAGTAACTGTTGTATCAAGCCTACTATTTGTGAAGAATGCAAATTCTTAATGGCACAAGGCTTAATTTCCTGCTTCTCATGGTAAGGAATAACTTGCATCTTTTAATTCTTCATCCACTTTATCCAAAATATTAGACTTCACTTTAATTCATTTCAATTTTCAAAAAGTTTTGTGCAATATTGATATTAGGTTGCTACCTATCCTGGTTATTCTCCAAATGATACCAGTAATCAAGTTTCCTTTGTTACATTATTAGGGTATAGGATTTAGCCTAAGAAAAAATACACCTAAAATCCCTATTGAAGAATTAATTAAATATAATCCTTAAAAAATAATGAAGTTGATTTTGGAATGTTTCAAATATCCACACTATCAATCCTTTAAACTCAAAAAGAGGTTATTCGAGGAAAAAATAAAATTCAACCGGTGTGAAAAATGTAATACCACCAATTGGAATGATAAACCATAATTAATGGCAACCCCTTTATCCTGGAGAAAATTTCCTCTTTGGTTAAGTCTGGGAATTTCCATCAATTTTAATGTATTCTCAATAGTTGGATACTTCAATCATGTTTTTGATTCTTTGGAAATAGTAAAAATCATCATATCGATAATTTGATGATTTTATGTCCCAATTGCCACAGCCAAACCGATACATTTAGAGCAAAAAATAAACCCACTCCAAATAAAAGACCTTAATAAAAGCCTTCCTATTGAAGGTTTTTTTCATACCACTCACTTTTGTCAAATGTAGATAACCCGTAGAAGAGTTTACAATTAAGAAACAACCATATTGACCACAATTCGAACGCACCGAATAAATTCCACCTGTACAGATAAGTTTATCCCCTAAAAGTCCCACTTGTAAATGGTGCAAAAAATGAAATTGGTAACAGATCATTGAGCGCAACGCGATCAGTGAGCTGTTTCTGGGGTGGCAAAAAAGGAATTTTATCCGGAAAACCAGCTCACTGATCAATTCACATTGTTCATTGCTCAGCGATCTTGATCGTTTTTGTTGTTTATTAATCCTTTAGAACGGTTACTCCGATTTGTCACCTGAAATAAAATTGTTACCTCTTTTTGAAGCTTCTATCGCTCGTTGAAGCTTCCCAGCTTCAACGACATACGCTCACTTAGCATCTTTAATCCTCAAAGAGATGATGATTTATTCGAATTTCGAACTTGCCGAACCTGTCTTCCTTGCCAGGCAAGATTCATTCGGTTCGTCCAAACGGATAAATTCAATCCAAACCCGTAACACCTAAACTTTATACCACCCTACCACAACTAACCACTTTTTAGCTTCCGATTTCCCTGTCATTTTGGTAAATTTACTACTTGTATTCACCCAACTAAACGCATTACTATTATGATCAAAATGCAACAGACCATGCGCTGGTACGGCCCACAGGACGTTGTCAGCTTAAGCGATATAAAACAAGCGGGATGTACCGGCGTGGTAACTGCCTTGCATCACATTCCATATGGAGAAATCTGGCCCGTTGAGGAGATTGAAGAGCGTAAGGAAATAATCGAAGCAGCAGGGCTGAGCTGGACGGTCATTGAGAGTTTACCCGTGCATGAAAATATTAAAAAGCAAACAGGAAACTGGCAACAATTAATCGACAATTATAAAACAAGCCTGCGCAATGTAGCAGCCTGCGGATTGAAGGTTGTCACCTACAATTTCATGCCCATCCTGGATTGGTTACGGACAGATGTTAACTACGAACTTTCAGACGGTAGCCGGGCGCTTACGATTCGAAAAATCTTGCATTCATTGCCTTTGATCTGTTCCTGCTGAAACGCCCGAATGCAGCTGCTGATTATTCTGCCGAAGAGATTGAAAAAGCGAAAGCGAAACTGGATTCCATGAGCGAGGAACAGCAGTCCACTTTATTTAAAAACCTGCTGCTCGGACTGCCGGGAAGTGATGAAGCTTTTACACCGGACCAAGTGCTTTCCGCTTTGGAGAATTATAAAAACATTGGTCCCAAACAACTGAAAAAACATTTGTTCGATTTCCTCAATGAAGTGGCCCCGGTTGCAGAGGAATGTGGGTTAAAACTCGCAATCCATCCCGACGATCCGCCATTTTCGGTGCTGGGCTTGCCCAGGGTGGTCTGTAATGAAAAAGATCTGGAGGAATTGCTGGAAGCCTGCCCCTCCCCTGCCAACGGTCTTTGCTTTTGTACCGGATCACTCGGCTCCAGGCCTGACAATGACATCACGGGAATGCTCCGAAAATTTGGAAACCGAATCCACTTCCTGCACCTGAGAAACACCAAAAGGGACGAGGACGGAAATTTCTTCGAAGCTGACCACCTGGATGGAGATACCGACCTGTCGGCAGTGGTCAAAGAAGTCCTGAAACTTATGCAGCAAACCGGTCAGAGCATTCCTATGCGTCCCGACCACGGGCACCAGATGTTGGATGACCTCCAAAAATCTACTTACCCGGGGTATTCTGCCATTGGAAGATTGCGAGGACTTGCTGAACTCAGGGGGTTGGAAATGGGATTGTTGGCTGGTATGTAATAGATTGTTTTTGCTCCTGGATGGAAAAATGGAAAATCGGAAGAGACGTACAGCATACCACCTTCCAATTTTCCATTCTTTAATTAAGCACTTCTTTTCAAATATAATTCGTAAAAATTTGATAATCAATTCACCTCAAAAGTTGCCTCGACAAATGGAGCAGCCCCCAAATCCAAACTTCTCTTTGAGGGTACAGCACCTCCAACGTAAACCCTGAACTTACCCTTTTCGATCAGTCGCTCGCCCTTTTCATTGACCATTTGCATCATCTCAGGCGTAATTTCAAAGGTCACCTTTTGGCTTTGGCCACCCCAAAGATCTACTTTTTGGAAGCCTTTCAGCGCAAAAACGGGCAATTCGACTGTAGATGCTATATCAGAAAGATAAAGCTGCACCACTTCCTCTCCCTTTGTTTTACCTACATTCCTTATCGTGACTTCAGCAGTGATGGTTTCTCCCTGCTGAATTTTCGTTTTATCGAGCTTTAATGCCTGGTATTCAAATTGGGTGTAACTCAATCCAAACCCAAAAGGAAACAAAGGCGCTCTTTCCATGTAGCGATAAGTACGGTTTTTCATGGCGTAATCTTCAAAAGGAGGCAAATCATCTACTGACCTGGGAACAGTCACCGGCAACCGACCGGATGGATTTACATCACCAAACAAAACATCAGCAACGCCATTTCCTCCCTGCTCCCCCGGGTACCAGACATATAACAAGGCATCAGCCATTTCATAAACTTCCGGGCACGCAACTGCACTTCCGGAAGTAAGGACCACCACCAGGTTTTTGGCGCTTTCTCTCATCCTTCTGACATAGTTGATCTGATTTTCCGGCAGACCAATTTCTACCCGATCCCCAAAGTGGCGGGAAGCGATAGACTCCCCTTCTTCCCCTTCGATCAGCTGAGAAATACCTATACACACAATGGTCACATCTGAACTTGCTGCCACTCCGGAGAACCAGTCCTGTGGATTGCGACTCGGCTCATCCAACAGCGTTCCCTGACGATATTTTACAGAAGTATTATTACCTGCTTTGCCTACAATTCCTTCGAGGATAGTTGTCATATCCTCACTGACTCCATAATAATTGGCCAGTAACGCCTGCATATGGGTAGCCAGGGGCCCGGTAACAAAAATACTTCCAAGATCCTTTGAAAGCGGCAGAACGTTTTTCTCATTTTTCAACAACACCACGGATTTGGCCGCAGCTTCCCTGGCTAGTTCTACGTGATTCTCATGCCGGATCATCTCCGGTGAAATATGATCAAAGGGCACAGATCCTACCGGGTCAAATAATCCCAGTCGGAACCGGGTTGGTAATAACTCCCTCAGATTGTCATCAACGGCCTTTTCAGAGGTCAAGCCTTGTTCAATGGATTTGAGCAAAACCGGGTAGGTATTTCCACAATTTAGGTTACAACCTGCATTCAGTGCAAAAGCAGCAGCTTCCTCAGCTGTTTCTACGATATTATGCCCATCATAAAAATCAACCAGGGCCCAGCAATCTGAAACGAAATATCCTTTAAACCCCCATTGCTTTCTCAGCACATCCTGCATCAAATAGGGGTGAGCACAACAGACTTCACCGTTTGTTCTGTTATAGGCGCCCATAATCCCTTCTACTTTGGCCTCTTTGACCAGGGCTTCAAAAGCAGGCAGGTAGGTTTCCCAAAGGTCTTTCATGCTTGTTTTCGCATCAAATTCATGGCGCAACTTCTCGGGACCATTATGCACGGCAAAATGTTTTCCCATACCGGCAGCCTTGACAAACTTTGGATGATCACCCTGTAAACCCTTAACGAATGAAACCGCAATCCGGGAGGTTAAAAAAGGATCTTCCCCATAGGTTTCCTGTCCGCGGCCCCAACGAGGATCCCGAAAGATATTGACATTTGGAGTCCAGAAGGTTAACCCCTGATATCTTTCCCTTTGCCCATTGGCGCTGGCAAGGTTATATTTTGCCCTGGCTTCGGTAGCAATTACATCACCAATTCGATGTATCAGGTCGACATCCCAGGTAGCCGCCAAACCAATAGCTTGTGGAAAAACCGTAGCTCTTCCATTACGGGCAACACCGTGAAGACACTCATTCCACCAATTGTATTGAGGAACTCCCAATCTTTCGATAGCAGGAGCATCATACCTCAATTGACCGACTTTTTCCTCAAGGGTCATTTGAGAGATCAAATCCTCCACTCTATCATCAAGGGAACGTGAAGGGTCTTGAAAAGGGAAAGATGCTTGTTGGGAGCATACATTGACTTTAACTGCTGTAATCAGTATAGCCAAAACAAAAAGACGGATCTGATATTTCATATAATTTAGATTTTCGGATTCGGGCAAAACGCTGAATCGTATTGTATTATAAGCAAAAGGCTTCGGCAAAGGAAAAGAACTCCCAAGTCGAAGCCTGATTAGCATGATCGAACTGGTTTTGTAGTCTAAAAATAAACAGGCTGTTTACTCCATCATTCCGTCCAAAATTTCAATGGTTCCATCCTCCCGGTAGGAAATTTCAGCGACCTTAATACTACGCAAATGCGTAACTCCGCCAGACAATTTACTGTCATGGTGAAACAAATACCATTTACCTTCGAACTCACAAATGCTGTGATGGGTAGTCCAGCCAACCACCGGGGTCAGGATTACACCGGCATAAGTAAATGGCCCGTACGGACTGTCCCCAATGGCATAACACAACAAATGTGTATTACCCGTGGAATAAGAAAAGTAGTATTTGCCATTGTACTCATGCAGCCAGGCAGCTTCGAAAAATCTGCGGTTATGATCACCTGCCGTTATGGGATTGCCTGCTTTATCTAATATGAGTACATCCCTGGGAGATTCTGCAAACTCCAGCATATCATCGGTTAGTTTGGCCACTTTAGGACAAAGTGCAGGAGCATCATCTGCTGGTTCGCCATCATCTTCCACGTAAGTACCTGTTTTATACCGCTGTAATTGACCGCCCCAAAGTCCGCCAAAATACAGGAAATACTCCCCAGATTTTTTATCGAAAAAAACAGCGGGATCGATACTGAAACTTCCCCTTATATATTCAGGCTGAGCGATAAAAGGCCCTTCCGGTTTATCGCCAACCGCCACACCAATGTGAAACACATCGGCATAATCCTTTGCGGGAAAGTAGAAATAATACTTCCCATCCTTTTCCGACAGCATCGGGCGCCCACATCTGCCTTTTTGCCCATGGCACATCATCAATATCAAGCGCTACACCGTGATCGATAACTTCCCCATTGATATCTTCCATGGAAAACACATGATAATCCCTCATGCCAAAATGATCTCCATTATCATTAAATGGAATTCCCGCATCAATATCATGAGATGGGTAGATATAGATTCTTCCGTTAAAAACATGTGCGGAAGGATCTGCGGTATAGATATGTTTGACCAGATGCCTCACCTTTTCTTTCATGATTGTTTATATTTTTGTACTCTTTGAATAATACTGTCAACGGCTGGCTTTGGGGTATTGTCGCGATTGAACAAAAGCGGATAATCACTTCTTCCCGGTATGGGCCAGTAATTTCGCCAGGTTTGCGCATCGTTCACGCCCCAGGTAGTTACCCTGGTTATTTTATCCTGGTGTTTTACAAACAAATCAAATAACTCAATGAAGCGATTGTTCAATGCCAGGGACATGGAATCCGTCAGACCATTTGGAAACGGGTTCATTTTTTCCTGATATTCAGCCGACAAAGAAACATCGGCAGAAAGGCTTCTGTCCGGCCATGGTAAAACGGTTATGTCCAATTCAGTGATCATGACTTTTCCCAATTCAGAAAACATTAAAATACTGTTTTCAAAATTCTCGAGAGCCGGTGAAGCAACATTCACATGGCCCTGCATTCCGATCCCGTCGACCTTGATTCCTTTGGTTTGCATTGCCTTTACCATTTCGTAAACAGCTTTGCTTTTTTCAGGGTTTGACAGATTATAGTCGTTATAGTATAATCCCGCCCCAGGGTCCGCTTTTGCCGCAGCTATGAAAGCGATCTCTACCCAATCAGGTCCGATGATCTTGTAAAACTTGCTCTCACGCATGGTCCCGTCATCATTGATAGCCTCATTCACAACATCATAACCATGAACCCTTCCTTTGTACCTCGTCATAACGGTGGTGATATGATCTTCCAGTCGCTGTATCATTTCCTCACGATCCACATCATTACCTTCTTCATCCACGAACAACCAATCTGGTACCTGTGAATGCCAGGCAAGCGTATGACCGGTTATTTGCATATCGTACTTTTCCCCAAAAGCCACAAAGGCATCAGCATCGTCCCAGAAATACTGTTCTTTTTCCGGGTGAATATTGACGGACTTCATACAATTTTCAGCCACAATAGCATTAAATTGGCTGGTAATAACTTCGTGGGTTGCAGAATCCTTCTCGTGAATTTGATCTACGTTCAAGGCAGTACCTATGTAAAAAATATCTGCAAATGCATCTTTTAACCCATCAGGTTTAGTAGGTTCAACGGGGTCATTGCTACATGCACACAAGCAACCCAGAACCAAAAAAAATAATATATTTCTCATCATTTTTGATTTATAAATTAGAAAATCCCGGGTGTCCGGTTAATTTCTTCTGGCTAATAGATCCTTTTCAATTTCCACCTCCATTCTTTTATTGATCTCATAGAAAAACAATAAGCCTGCACCAAGAATAAACGGGATGGCCGGGTATACACTTACCAACATTTTTATACCATTAATCGCTGATTCCGGTTGAGTAATGATCTGACCGGCCACTTCTGCTTCTTTGGGAACATAATTATACCATCCGAGAATAGAGGCTACGAGCGCCCCACCAATACTAAGACCTGCTTTCAGGCCCACCATCATTGCTGAAAAAATTATAGCCGTTGCCCGACGATTATTCCTCCATTCCGAAAAATCAGCTACATCGGCTATCATCGCCCACAGGATCGGGATGGTAATTCCATAGAAAAACCCATGCAAAATCTGTGACCCGAACATCATACCTACCGAAGTCGGAGGAAACAGATAAAAGGCCATAATAAAGAGTGTGGAAATAAATAAAGCTATGCCAAACACATCCCGCTTTCCATACTTATCCGCCAGCCTTTTTGACAGGGTTATCCCAACGATCATCAGGATAATACCTCCGGCATTAAATAAACCAAATCCGGCAGAAACGGGATCTTCGCCAAAAAAGTTTAAACCAATTCCTGAAAGAAATGCCAGAACAGGCTGTATGAATTCGGTAAGCGCTGCCTCATTAACGAAATTTTCAAAATAATAAACATAAGAACCTCCCTTCATGGCCAGCGTTATGAAAACCAAAATGGTCAGCACGAGCATAATAACCCATGGCCGGTTCCTGAACAGATCCGACAGGTCTTCCTTTATACTGGATTTTTGCTCCTCGGTCGGGACAATTCGCTCTCTTGTGGTAAAGAAAGTAATCAGCAACATGATCGTTCCGATGATCGCCAGATAGGTCATCACCGTTTCAATCCCCAGCGCTTTATCTCCACCGCCAACTTTCAAAATCAGCGGATACATAAATACCTGTACAAAAAACTGGGCAAACATCACTGCCACAAACCGGTAGGAAGAGATGCTGTTCCGCTCGCCCATATCGCCTGTTATAACTCCACTTAATGACGCATATGGTAAATTATTGGCTGCATACAATAACAACAATAAGGTATAGGTACCAACCGCATATAATACCTTTCCTTTATAAGAAAAATCCGGCGTGCTAAATGCCAGCAAAGCTACTACCCCTAATGGAATGGAGGTCCACAAAATCCATGGTCGGAATTTTCCCCATCGGGAATTCGTTCTGTCTGCCAAAGCCCCGATAACCGGATTAAATGCAAATGCTGCAACCAGTCCAACTACCAAAATGATAATAGAAGAATCTTCGGTGGATAATCCATAGATATCAGTGTAGAAAAAAGCGAGGTAGGTAATCAGGGTCTGAAAAACCAAATTGGCTGCAAGATCCCCAAGGGAATATCCTATCTTTTCTCCAATGGATAATTTTTGATGGTTAATTTTCGTCATGTTATTATCTTTTTCTTTGAAATTCATTGACTATTATCTGTAGACTTCGTCATTTCCCTCGTATTCAAACCAATCAAACACAGCAACATTTTCAGATTCCTCTCCGGAAGAGGTACCGTAAAGGGCAAACATGGAACCGACAAATCCTCCTGCTGTTTTTGTACTTAAAAATGTAGCGTCCAGGCCTTCCTGCAAAAGGATCCAGCCTCCTTCCTCCCCGGCATAGTAAAAATCGTATCGGTCCCCCTTTGCTTCTATTTTTAATTGAACAGCAGCAGTTAGTCCATTTGTTTTTTGGGATTGAATTTTACTCATTTCGTGTTCATTAGCCTGCCATAACTGAACCTCGGGGATCCCAGCCTCCACAGATTTACACAAAAAGTAATAATGTGTTTCATTTTGAAAAATGAGTAATCCTGCCTTTTCTTTTTCATTTTTTGGCGTAAAATGCATTTGGGTACTTGCACTTGCCCGGAGGTGCTGTTGTCTGTGCCCCAGGAAGCCGGGGTTTTCCGTTCCACTACAAGTCTGTGGGAGAATTTTCATAGAAAAACTTCCACCCTTTAAGGTATACCAATTTTCAACGGGGTTTCGTAAAAAAGTCCAGTTTTTCTTTAGTTTTGAATCATTAAAATCATCGAATAATTTAAAATTCCCGCTAAGAGGCAGACTACCATGCTGACTTGACTTAATTGAAATAGGATATGAATATTGTACTTCCTCAAAATCCGGATTAATGACGCACCAGCCACTTTCCAGCCATTCCACGGGAGCCATAAAGGTTTCCCTTCCGGTATTATAATGCCCGTCCTCGTAAGGTCTGCAGGCTAAAAATACGGCCCACCAGTCACCTTCAGGTGTTTGCACAAGATCTGCATGACCTGCTGATGTTATGGGATTTGTTCGGTCCGGGTCTAAGTGTCTCTGGGTGAGAATGGGGTTATTCTCATATGGAATATAAGGTCCCAAAACATGCTCACTTCTAAAACAACTTCTGAATGGTTATCTGCTGTACCTCCTTCTGCTGCAATCAGATAATAATACCCTTTTCTTTTAAAAATGTGTGGAGCCTCAATCCAGACAGGTTCTTTGCTGATATCCACGCCTCCGTTTATCAGGGTAATTTCTTCCTTTCCCAGCGTCAAAGAATCCAGATCTAGTGACCTCATTCGAATGGTTCTGTGTCCATTGTACAAAGGTTTTCCTTCCGGAGCAATACTATTATAAAGTACATAGGCTTTTCCGTCATCATCAAAAAACGGAGAAGGGTCAATACCGTTAATTTCAGGTAACCAAACAGGATCAGACCAGGGGCCTTCCGGATTTTTGGCAGTCACAATGAAATTACCTCCTGTATCTACCAGCGTGCAGGTTACGTAAAAGAGACCATCATGATATCTAATGGAAGGAGCAAATAAACCTCTCGTTACCCGATGGCCGGTAAAGTCCATTTGTTCTTTTCTGTCAATAACATGGCCAATCGGTTCCCAATTCACCAAATCTTTAGAATGAAAAACAGGCAGGCCGGGGAAATAGGCAAAAGTTGAAGTTACCAGATAATAATCCCCATCAACCGCACAAATGCTGGGATCAGGATAGAAACCTGCAAGAACAGGATTCGTGATTTCTGATTCTTCCTGCTTATGATCACAGGATACCATCAGACTGGAAATAATGAGAAAAACGGCCATTTTTTTGTAAAACAACATCTTACCAAAATTTATGTGGCAAAGCGAGTCTTGCAGACATCCAATTAAGCACTTGTCTGTTTTTTACCTTGAAATAAATACATCATAAAGATCAAAGGGAAAAAATGAAGGTCTCAAAAAAATAAGCTACGAGGATACGAATAATAAAATTCGCACCTCGTAGCCTACCAAAATATTTAAATCAATTCTCTAAACATTAGACCGACTTCATGATAATAACTGAACCGTTATTATCTAAAACCAGTAATCAATATTATTCACAATCTAAATCGGCTTCGTATAATTTCACATCATCCAAAAAGAAAGTCTGGGTAGTAGACCCAAAATCCAGTACGATGTGATGATCTCCTGTTGAAGTTGGCATAGCTGTAAAGACAAAGGCGTAATAAGTCCAATCTTCGCCAACGGTGATATCCGGTGTATAGAAGAAGTCATCGCTCTGTCCACTGGCCCATCTGGAGACGGAGGCACGCATCACACCGTCAGGTCCTGCAGCTTTCGCCCAGAAGCTCAACTTGTACTGTGTGTCAACTTCCAGGGCTACCGCATCCGATGCGATTTGAACGTCCCATGGGTTTCCTCCTGCTCCGGTGGCGGTAAGGCAACTGGAGCCTTCATATGCTTCCGCAGAGGTAACTTCAAGGGCACCGTTGAGTACTGACCAGTTATTCAGACCATCCTCAAACCCTGTATTGGCATACTGAGTTTCTCCGGGAACGTATTCTTTCATACTAACACCGTCCACAAAGAATGTCTGTGTGGTAGCTCCAAAGTCCATGACCATATTATAATCTCCTGTTGAAGTTGGCATGGCTTCAAAAACATAGGAGTAGTAGGTCCACTCTTCTGATACCGTAATATCCGGTGTATAGAAGAAGTCATCGCTCTGTCCACTGGCCCATCTGGAAACAGAGGCACGCATGACGCCATCAGGACCCGCAGCTTTCGCCCAGAATCCCATTTCGTACATTGTGCCAACCTCCAGCATCATCGGATCAGAAGCGATCTGGATATCCCATGGGTTACCTCCCACTCCTGTTGCTGTGAGGGATTGAGTACCACAATTTGCTTCAGCAGCGGAAATGTCAAATGTACCGTTCAATACTTGCCAGTTGGTAAGGCCATCTTCAAAACCTCCGTTAAGCAATTCTTCAGAAGGACCGGAAACGACTCCGGATAAATCCAGTGTTCCGGGCACCAGTGCCATGTGGTCAATCAAAAATGGAATATCGGTGTGTCCCATATCGAACACGGTATTGTGCTCAGGAAGGTCGTTGGTTACTGTTAAAGGGAAGGAATATACTTTCCAGTCTGTATCGAGTTCCACATCAGGTCCATAGAAATAATCTGCACCGTTGCCATCCCAGAAGGACTGAGATACTCTCATAATAGCCCCTTCTGCTTCAGCTTTGGCATAAAAGAGAATGGTATATTCTCCTTCATAATCCAGTTGCATCGGCGCACTACCCAATTGGGTGTTCCAGGGGTTACTCGCCGCACCGACAACTCTCATGGATCTTCCGCCTCCAAAGGCATCGACTCCAACTACGGCTGTCATACCATCACCGCCGTTATTCTTGATCCAACCTTCAAATTCATCACCTTCTCCCAGACTGAGGTCACCATTGAAAATTAAGTTCTCTCTGGCAAAAAATGGTGTTATTTCCGTAAAGGTTCCATAATCAGTAGTGATTTCCAAAACGAGCGGAGCGTCGTCAGGTACATCGGGAACCACCACTACCATATTCGACCCATCATTTGAGCTAATAGTAGCTTCAACGCCGTCAATAGTGACAACGGTATTATTATCCAGACTGGTACCCGTAATAACGAGATCTTCTCCTACCGGTACCCATGCGTCAAATGATTTGATCACAGGAGTAGGTATCAGTTCTACGGTAATATCAGCAGAAACCCTGTATTTATTATCCATAGCAAAGGTGATCGTATTCAATCCAACCTCTGCTGTCAAAGGCACGGTAAAAACCAAGTTACCGCCATTCACGGTGAAATCAGCTTCGATAAGTCCTACAAATACATGTAAAACCGTATTGAGGTTATCCCCGGTAACCGTTACATCATCACCCTGGTAAACCGGATCAGGTGTCATGGAAGCAATGGTCACTGTAGGACCCTGCTCCAGATCATCATCCTTCATGCATCCGCTAAATACAATTAGCGCAATAAACATGAGCAGCCCTAAAGAATATTTAAAGTTATTTTTCATGTCTTTTTTTCATTTTATATTTTAATAACCTGGATTTTGTGCCACACCAGATAGATCAATAAAGGTTTGAGGAATTGGCCAGATCAACTGATAATCCTGCATATTTACAGCATCCATGTTATGTGTAGTGGCTCTTTCCTTCAACAGTCCTAATCTCTTGAGGAATGTCCAGCGATGACCTTCGTGACCAAGTTCTCTGGCATGTTCGTCAATGACTGTTTCAATATCTGCAGTCACAAAATTGTGATCAGTGTTTCCAAAGGCACGTTCTCTCAATACATTCAACTTCTGTGCTGCAAGATCTTCCTGTCCGTTTAACGCATAAGCTTCTGCGGCAAGAATGAAAGCATGAGCATATCTGTAGAGCAGAATATTTTTATAACCTTCCCCTTCTGCAGTGGTCCTTCCATAGGTGCCATCTTCCCAGTGTTTGGTAGTTGTTGGCTCAAGGTAGCGGCATTCTCTGTCATTTGAACACCATGCCTCGAGGTATTCCTGAGTAACAGGCTCTCCAAGCACAGGATCAAACCCATCAGGAATTCCACCTTCTTCCAGGTCATCAAAATACCATTCCAGTTTATGCCATGCCTGAAGACGACCGTCTTCTGCTTCAAACAACGTCCAGTAGTAATCCGTTGGAGAGAATCTTCCCCAAGGTCTACCTCCCTGTTCCATGGTACGTGCTACACCGGGTAACCTGTCGTAAAGAGGCGTGTACATTACAGAAGTGTACTGAGCCTGATCTACTACTGCAGGATCAAATACCCAAGAGAATATTAGCTCATCATTATTCTCGTTTCCAGTCTTTCCTCCTTCAAGGCTAAAGACTACCTCCAGCGGCTGTAATGAATAAGAATCATCGCTGATTACTGCTTCTGCTGCCGAAGCCGCATCGGTATATTTCCCAAGATCCAGGTAAGCTTCTGCCAGAATCATATTAGCCAGGCCTTTAGATGGCAGGCCTACAGTTCCGTTTTCTGCTCTTGTAGGTAAGACACTTACAGCTTCTGTAGCATCTTCGATAATAATATTGTAAACATCAGCCGCGGAAGAAAGCGATACTTCCGACCTTGGAGGTTCACCTGCTGGTAATGGCTCAGCAATAGGAATATTGCCATATCTTCTTACCAGTTCCAGATACATTGCAGCCCTCATGGCTAAAGCTTCTCCTTTAAATTGTTGTAACTGAGCTTCTTCAGAACTGGAAGAGGTTTCAAAATTATCAGAAGCCTGGATGACCAGATTACATTTGGCAATTGCAGCATAATACCGGTCCCAAATAGCTGTAATATGCTCGCTCGTCGCAGCAAGGCCGGAGCTGTAAGTCATCATTCCGCGCATTCCCCCTTCAGATACGTCGGTCATGTGTGTCCCGCTTCTTGCCAAATCCGTTCCACATTGTTTGTATAATGATGTTTCCGTACTCTGATGTACGGATCTTCCATCCTGATAAACCTGGAATAATATGGCTTCCACACCATCCAAAGTGTTCAAGACCTGGTCGGCAGGAAGTACATCCAGTTCCTCTCTGTCCAAAATAGCATCACTACAGGCTGTAGCGGTAAGCAGGACAATAAAAAGGATATATAAATTTCTAAATTTCATTTTTTCAGACTTTATTGATTAGTTAAAAGACGATTTTTGTGCCGAACAACCAGACTCTTGTCACAGGATAGGATCCACTACCGGATTCTGGTGAGAAGGCATAAACGTAATCTGTGAAGTATTTCAAGTTGTTTCCTCTAACATACACTGACATGCTTCCGATTCGAACTTTATCAGTAATGGTTTTAGGAAGCGTATATCCGAGAGATACATTCCTGAGGGAAACAAAGGAAGCATCCTGAACCTTCAATGCGTTTGTGAATAAACCTCCTGACAGGGCATTTCCTGCACCAACTCTTGGCCACTCATTGGAAGGGTTTTCAGGAGTCCAGTAATCAATGGCAATCTGATTACTTCTTCCTGTGAAACCTCCGATATAACTGTTAACTCTGGATACACCCTGAACGAACTCGATCAATGCAGATAATTCAAATCCTTTATAGGTAAAAGTATTATTCAGACCTCCGTACCAGGTTGGAGTTGGGTTGCCCAGGAATGTACGGTCATCACTTGTGATGACTCCGTCTCCGTTAATATCATTGATCTTTGGATCTCCCGGATTAACACCCCAGGTAGCTGCTTCATCCGCTTCATCCAATTGCCAGATTCCGATAACCTCATAATCATAGATTTCCCGGATATCCTGACCAATGAACCATCCGTTCGCAGGATTATCAATAGGATTGCCTTCTGCATCAGTACTGGTCTGGCTAAGGCGAACGATCTTGTTCCTGTCAAAGGCCCAGTTAGCATTTACCGTCCATGTAAAGTCTTTTCCTTTGTAAGCCTTAACATTCACTCCTAAATCAAGTCCATAACTTTCCGTTTCACCAACATTTGATGCATATCTTGTATATCCATTATTGACAACACCAATGATGGTTTCAAAAAGCAGGAGATCTTCCGTATTTGTCTTATAAACATCAACAGAACCGCTAACTTTATCTTTCCAAATACCAAAGTCAAATCCACCATTGATCTGCTTACTGGTCTCCCACCTCAGATCAGGATTGGAAGCAGTAGTGTTCAAACCAAAACCATTAAAGGTTTCTTCTCCGAGAATGATCTGAACATTGTTGGTACCTGCTCTGTAGAAGTATGTTGGGAATCGGTCATTACCCATTACACCATAACTCAATCTGAGTTTCAGGAAGTTAAACAGATTACCTTCCATGAAGGATTCATTGTGAATATTCCAGGCCAAGGAAGCTGAAGGGAAATTACCCCAGCGATTGTTCGGACCAAATCTGGAAGAACCGTCTCTTCTCATAGTAAGTGTCACACTATACCTGTCATCATAGGAATACCCTACTCTACCAACGTAATACACTTTACCCCAGTCATCTCTCGACCAATCGTACTGGGTGTCTTCACTAAGCGCATAACCTATGGCGTTATAATCCAGCAAATTGGTAGGAATGTTTTCGGCTTCCGTATTTGAACTTCTGTAATCGTAAGTCTGGAACCCGTATACCGCTGTAGCATTAATACTGTGAACACCAAAATATTTTTTGTAGGTCAAAATATGATCCATCAGGTATGTAAGCCCCTTGGTTTCAGTGATCTGGGCAGTACTTGGTGCACCATCGGCATAATTAGTGGACCAGAATCTGCCATAAAAATCTTCCCTGTCTTCAGCGTAGGTATTCAGGGTGTAAGTGAGATCTTTAGTGAAATGCACATTAATATATGGATTCACGTAAGCTCTGGTTACAAAGCGATCAAGTACGGACTCATTGTATCTATGCAAAGGATTGATCTGGAATTGATCACCCTTAACGAATTTGGTGAGCGTTCCGTCATCATTGTAAACATCACCCAGCGGAGTATTATTACTGATAGGGATAAACGGTGCAAATCCACCGTTTATATTAAATTCAGTAATGGCATTAGCCGTCTCATCGGCAAAGCTTTTAGACAACTGAACTCTTGCACCGACATCCAGCCAATCTGTAACTTTATAATCTCCGTTAAACCTCAAGGAATACCTTTCGTAATCGGAATGGGTAACAATACCGTCTTCTGAGTAATAATCCCCATTCAGGTAATACCGGGCTTTTTCATTACCACCTGATGCAGAGATTCCGATCCTGTTTTGCCTGCCTGTTCTCAATAATTCATCCTGCCAGTCTACATCTTCTCCTGCAATGTAGTTTTCCAATTCTACTGCATCCAGAAAACCGTTCACTTTCGGGTTTTCATTTCCTCCGGCGATTTCAGAATCGATCAGGTATTTCACATATTCTTCACCATTCATGAAATCAATTCGGTTGGCCAGATTAACGTATCCCGTTGAAGCATTGACAGAAATCTTTGCCTTACCAACAGCCCCTTTTTTGGTAGTGATCAAAACGGCACCATTTGCACCGGAAGACCCGTAAATGGAAGCTGCGGCTGCATCCTTGAGGATATTGATAGATTCAATATCATCGGGGTTCAGCTCAGCGAGATTTCCCCCTACAATCGGAACACCATCCACCACAATAATCGGTGAATTGGTAGCATCGATATCCCCGGCAGCAGCACCCAATGAGTTGGTACCGCGAATCCTGAAAGTAATCCCGGATCCGGGTTGTCCGTTTGTACGTGAAACTCTCAAACCAGCAACCTGCCCTCTCAAACCTTCCACAGCATTGGGAACAGGCACTTTTTCAAGGTCTTCAACCTTGATTGTTGTAATGGCTCCTGTAACATTGTTCTTTTCCATAGAACCATAACCAACTACAACAACTTCATCCAGAGCGGTGGCAGAAATTGACAGATTGACATCAATTATGCTCCTACCTTCCAGAGCTACAACCTGGGACTCGTAACCTATGTAGCTAAAGGTTAGCTCTGCCCCCGGGGAAACACTAAGGCTGTAACGTCCGTCAAAATCAGTTGTTGTTCCGTTAGTTGTACCTGATTCGACAATGGTTACACCTATCAAAGGCTCTTGTGAATCTGCATCAAAAACTGATCCAGTCACCGTGACATTTTGACCGATAAGCTCGCCGGTCACAAGGCCTAAAGCCAAGAATAGACTTAGAGCAATCAGTCTGTAAATTCCTAAATTTTTCATAAAAATTAAATTTGATAATTCGCTTTGATTAGAAGAATAATATTTTCCAAATGATACCCTTTGTTGATAATATAAATTCCTCCAATAATAAATTCGCTCTAATCTAATAAAAATTTCGAATTTAACGCAATCGATTGCAAAAAATAACAAAAAAAGGTAATTTTACTCATTCAGAGCACTTCAATGAGTGGTCTCAACATTGCTAAACACAAAAAATATCTTTCAAAATGAGTATTTTCAAAAAATTAGTCTTTTTCGGCCTCTTTTTTACTTTCCTGATGCTCCTGAATTGCGGAAAAGAAGACCCTATCCCTAATCCTGTAGCTGCTCCGCTTACTTCAACCGTAGATCTGGAGGCTACATATCAAACGATTGCGGGATTTGGGGGAGCCAACAGAATGTGGGGCACCCAATTCCTCAAAACCGAGGACGCTCCGACAGCTTTTGGCACCGGTCCCGATCAACTTGGGCTAAGCATTTTCAGAGTCAGAATTGCTTCGAATCCTGATGAATGGCCCCTCATTCTGGAGTCCGTAACCCAGGCACAAAATTTCGGAGTGAAAATCCTGGCCTCGCCATGGTCTCCTCCTGCTGCCTTAAAAAGTAATAACAGTGATATAGGAGGATACCTGCTTCCTGAAAATTATTTAGCCTTTAAAGACCATATAAATGATTTCATAGACTATATGAACCAGAATGGCATCGACATCTATGCCATTTCCATTCAAAATGAGCCGGATATTCAGGTTTCCTACGAGTCCTGCGACTGGTCCTCCGGTCAGATGATCGACTTCATTGTAAATTACGGCCACCTTATTGAGGGAGCAAAAATTGCTGCTCCTGAATCGTTTAAGTTTGACCCCTGGTATACCAACCCCTTTCTTCAAAACCCCGATTGCCTGAATAACCTGGATATTGTTGCAGGCCACATCTATGGCAGTGGCCTTGGGGCTTTCCCCCTCGCTGAAGAGAACAACAAAGAAATCTGGATGACCGAATACCTATTAAATCTGAATACAGGAAATTCAGGAGCAACACCCTGGGCATCACATGAAGAAAGTACGAAATGGAATGAAAGCATGAACATGCTGGAAACCATTCATAAGGCCATGGAATTTAACTGGAATGCCTATATTTGGTGGTACCTGCAGCGGTATTACTCCTTCCTGGGAGACGGAACGGAAAATACCGAAAACGGAGCAATGCTCAAAAGAGGATATGCTTTTTCCCATTATTCCAAACACATAAGACCTGGTTTTGTCAGAGTCGATCAAAGTACCAATAAGGACAATAACCTGATGATCACCGCCTACAGCAGTCAGGATCAAATTGTCGCTGTCATCATTAACCCGGAAGATGCCGGTCTGGTTAATTTTAATGTAGCTGTACCAGCCGTTTCCAATGCCAAAGCCTATGAAACTTCTTTGACATTGGATCATGAGGAAAAAACAGTTACTGTTTCCGAAGGAAAAGTGGCTGTTGATCTGGGTGGGAAAAGTATCACTACAGTGATTATTGAAAGGTAACTACCATAATAATATCCTCAATTCCTGAGAGATAAAATTTCACTCAGAGGCATTTCGAATTTTGGTAAAAATCAAAACCTGGAATGCCTCTGTTTTTTTATTCAGCCTTGACTCCAAATTAAATGCGGACATCAAACTTTCTAAAGATATTTAGCTGCTAGAAACCTATGGCATTCCCGCCATCAACCCGAATAACCTCACCGGTAATAAACTCCGCATTTTCAGAGGCAAGAAAGTATGCGGCATTGGCTATGTCCTTTGGCGTACCCATTTTACCCATGGGCGTTCGTTCCAAAACCTTTTCCTTACGACGCAGGTCCCCATTGAAAGCCTTTGAAGTCATGGCTGTTTCAATAAATCCGGGAGCTATGCTGTTAACCCGAACCCCTAAAGGAGACAAATCCACTGCCATAGCTCTGGTCATACCCTGTAATCCCGCCTTGGACGCTGTATAAGCCACGACCTTGGGAATTCCATAAAAGGCCGTCATGGAAGTGATATTGATAATACTTCCCGAGCCATTTTTGACCATTACTTTGGCCACCTCTCTTGAAAGGGAAAAAACGGATGTTAAATTGGTAAGGATAACATTCTGAAAATCTTCATCAGAAAGTTCGAGCATGGTGTTTTTGAGATTGATCCCTGCATTGTTGACCAAAATATCAATCCTTCCATGCTCAGCGGCAATGGCTTCAACCATTCCGGGGATTTTATCCAGCCAGGTCATGTCAAATTGCAATGGCTGACAATTCGCTCCCAGTTTTTCAGCAGCAGTGTTTAGTTTTTCAAGGTTTCTACCTGTGATGTAGGTAAAAATTCCTTCTCTCGTGAACTTTTCAGCGATGGCAAAACCTATACCTGATCCCCCACCAGTCACGATGGCTACTTTTTTGTAATTCATTGTTGGTTTTGTTTAATTTACTCATGGCAGTAAAGGTCGTAAAAAGATATGAGACACCTAAAAAGGCCTTTTGCTGTCAAAAAGTTCATAATTATGTTCAAACTCCAAAAATGCAAAAACAATCGATTGTTTTAGGCATTTTTTGCCTATTTTTATAAAAAATAATCATTATGAACCTTAAAATACTCCCAGTTCTCCTGATTCTGCTTTTTTCTAAGGGTATCCTGAAAAGTGAAATCCGACTGCCAAAGTTAATCAGTGACGGAATGGTTCTCCAAAGAAATGCTGATGTCAAAATCTGGGGCTGGGCTTCTCCCGGTGAGTCCGTATCCCTGGTTTTTCTGGATCAAAATTCTGCAACGGAAGCAGATGCCTCGGGCCATTGGGAGATTCAACTTTCTAACCTGAAAGCAGGAGGTGGATTTCAAATGGAACATAACCGGGGAGAACACGATTGTTTTAAACGACATTTACGTCGGAGATGTATGGATATGTTCCGGGCAATCAAATATGGAAACGACCATGAAACGCGTAAGCCCTCTCTACCCTGACGAAATAGCCAATTGCGAAAACCCAAACATCCGCCAATTTTATGTACCAAGAACCTTCAATTTCAAAAAACCGCAGGATGATATTTCAGGTGGTCAGTGGATGGCAGCTCATCCGGAAAGTATCGCTCAGTTTTCTGCAGTGGCCTATTTTTTCGCCCAGGAACTTTATCAAAAATATCAAGTTCCTATCGGACTGATCAATACGGCCCTGGGAGGGTCGCCTGCTGAAGCATGGCTGAGTGAAGAAGCCCTGAAAGCTTTCCCCGAATATTATCAGGAGGCTCTGAAATTTAAGGATGATGACCTCATCAACAAAATTCGCCGGGAAGACCAATCCAGAATAGGAAACTGGTACAAAAAACTGGAAGAAACGGATGCGGGTTACCAGGGAATGCACTGGGAATCGCCGGATTTAGAAACCTCCGACTGGGCTACCATGGATATTCCCGGCTACTGGGCAGATGGACCGCTAGGGCAAATGAATGGTTCCGTCTGGTTCAGAAAAGAAGTGGATGTACCTAAGTCCATGACAGGTCAGACAGTCAAATTATTGATGGGTCGCATTGTAGATGCAGACTCTGTTTTTGTCAACGGCACATTCGTCGGTAATGTAACCTATCAATATCCTCCCAGAAGATACACCATTCCACCTGGTGTATTAAAAGAGGGGAAAAATACCATTGTCGTCAGAGTTGTCAATAACATTGGCCGCGGAGGCTTTTTTACAGATAAACCATATGTTATGGAAACGGCCACGGAATCTATTGACCTAAAAGGCCCGTGGCAATATAAACCCGGCGCCAAAATGGAGCCGCTGGCTAGCCAGACCTTTATCCGTTTTAAACCATTGGGATTGTACAATGCCATGATCGCCCCGTTTTTAAATTACAGGATCAAAGGGGTCATTTGGTACCAGGGAGAATCCAATGTCAGGGCCCCCGAGGAATACGATGAACTTTTCCCGGCTTTAATCAGAAACTGGCGACAGGATTGGGGACAGGGAGACTTCCCATTTCTATATGTACAACTGGCCAATTTCCAAAAAGCAGAAGAACAGCCCAAGGAAAGCAGCTGGGCGAGACTTCGGGAAGCACAGACTAAAGCCCTTGCAGAACCCAACACCGGCATGGCTGTCACCATTGATATTGGGGAATGGAATGATATCCACCCACTCAATAAAAAAGATGTTGGAAAACGACTGGCCCTGGCAGCACAGAAATATGCCTTTGAAGAACAGGATGTCGTTTTTTCAGGGCCCATGTTTACCTCCATGAAGATCAAAGGGAAAAAAGCCATTTTAACATTTAATCATATTGGAAGTGGCCTGGTTTCGAAAAATGGTCCATTGAAGGAATTTGCCATTGCCGGAAAGGATAAAAAGTTCGTTTGGGCGAAAGCCAAAATAAAAGGCGATAAAATAATCGTGCGCAGCAAAAAGGTAAAAAACCCCGTTGCAGTGCGCTATGCCTGGGCCAATAATCCCCGGAATGCCAATTTGTATAATGAAGAAGGGCTGCCTGCCTGCCCTTTCCGAACAGATGAGTGGTAGTTTAAATAATTTAAGGCTGGCATAAAAAGATTCTCGCTACAAGCTTAATGAACGACAGAATTTCATTCCGGGCGGCTCAGTGTCACCCGGAATGATTTTTTTTATTGGGTTATTAGAATTTTGAAGGCACAAATTCACTCTCCGGGGGACCTAAATAACTATCCCTCAAGCCACCCGCATCAATCACGAACTTTTGAAAAACAACTCCCGGATCAACCATCCAAACCTTCAGGGTATGCTTTCCTGATCCGATATCTGTATGGACGGATTGTTTCTTCTTGATATGATCGGTCACCGAGTTATTCCACCAGGCCGGATATTCCCAGTCCGGCTGAAATTCACCTTCATGCATATTTATTACCTGAGGGGATTCATCGTCGATGGCAATCGCATATTTCAGACCTTCCTGCTTTTTATAATTCAAGGTCGGTGAGAGATAGGTATCAATCGTCAGATCACCTCCTTCGAAAACTGAAAATTCATATTCCAGACATGGTGTACCTTCCCCTGGCGTCTGAGGTTCTGAATTGGCAGGTTCAATAGTGATGGCCGAATTCGTACGGCCCATGTTGGGGATAACCGTCCAGCTTATTTTGGGGGTTTCAATCTTTCTGGAGTAACTAACCGCTTCAATGGACAATACTCCATTATTTTCAACAAACCCGGATACTTTCGGAAGTTCATTCCAAATGGGCACTCCAACAACAAATGGACGACTCCCCTCTCCGGAAATAACCACTTCCCCAATCGCCCGCCCTTGAGGAGCTTTACTCCAGTCAATGCTGACAAAAACTTTTTCCTCAAACTGAACGGCACCGGCCTTTTTGGATAATTTAATCCAGTCGTTTTTTGAAGTTATCGTATAATTCAGTCGCTGGGCTCCTCTATTGAAAATCTCTACGTAATAATGCTGATCGTTAACGGGATCAAACGGCATAAATGCCTGATTATAGACTTTTCTGCCTTCCATATCAAAACTGCTCCAATCCAGTTTTGTTCCGTATTCTACAACAAGGCCCAATTGAGCATCCTTCGCTGGCTGCACCCACGAAACAGCCGGCATTTTATTGACCGGCGGGTTGTTCCAGGAAGTATAACCAATATGGGTTTGCGCCATCATATGATTCCATTTGCCATCTTCCAGATCTTCATGAAACTGCCGGGTCAGTTCTGCATCCTTTTGAAACAGTTCCTTTACTCTATCAGCATAATAATTCGCGGAAGCGCCACCCAGTTCCAGGTACATTTTATTCTTTCCGGCTGCGACGTACATTTCGTTAAGATTGCTGCAAAATTCAACCGGTGAAAGCACCAACTGGTAAAAAGCTGATTTGTGGGTTTCAGGGAGTTGAGCATAGATACTTTGACTTTTTTCCAATAACTCCTGGTACGCTCCAAGGATCCGCTCAGCTTCGCGATAATTTTGCAGGCTGTAGGTTTCGGGGGTCAGCATTTCCGGTGTTCGACGGGCGTTGTATTTGGTATAAAGTGATAAGATCTCCGCTATTTCTACAGCAAACTTTTTACCGAACTGCTGTGTGGCCCAATGCACATAATAATCAGGCAAATCAGCAGCATCGATACCTGCATCCCATGCAAAGTCAAGGAAGAAACTTATCGGCAGTTCCATAGGTTTGATATCCCCGACATTGACGATCCATAAGTCCTCAACGCCCCACTGATATGCCAGGTTCATTTGTTCCCAAACCCGCTCAATCTGAGTTACATTCAACCACCTGTAAGAAACCGGACCTCCTACAAAATCAAAGTGATAATACATCCCAAATCCCCCCTTACGATCCAGATCTTCCTTTTTGGGTAATATTCGGATATTTCCCCAGTTATCATCACAAAATAAAACCAGGATATCCTCATCCACCCGCATACCTTTATCATAATAATCCTGGACCTCTTTATAAATCGCCCAAACCTGCGGAGTTTCCTCAGCAGGTTTCCCGGTTACTTCCGTCAAAATTTTCCGCTGATCCGCGATTATGTTCTGCAACAAATCCACCGCCGTTTCCTCTGTCATGGCCTCGTCACCGTCTCCACGCATACCAAGGGTCACCACACTTTCGTGATCTCCCATTCGCTCCACTCCTCCCCTCCAGAATTCCTGCAATTTTTCCTTGTTGGTGTTATAATTCCATTCACCGCCTTTAAACCGGTACCATTCTGCATGGGCACGCATCATGGGCTCATGATGGCTGGTGGAAATGACTATCCCATATTCATCTGCCAGTCTCGCATTTTCAGGATCATCATCAGCAAAGGCGCTCGGAACCCACATGGCAGGCCAGAGGTAATTACCCTTATTTCGTAAAATAAGTTCAAAAACATGCTCATAAAACTGGTGGTTGAAACCGCCAAATTTTTCCTGCGCCCAACCTCTGAGAGCCGGCGCTTCATCATTGATGAAAATCCCGCGATACTTAACCGAAGGGGCCTTTGATACAAATCTTCCTTTTTTGATGAAAATTTCTTCCCTTTTTTTAACCGGCACATCCGCCCACCAGTACCATGGCGAGACACCCATTTTTTCGGAAAGGGTAAACACCCCATAGGCTGTTCCTCGTCTGTCGCTTCCGACCACCACAAGCGCTTCTTTCACTCCGGGCAGCGGGTTTTCAACCGTTTGAATGATAAATCTTTCCCATTGATCCCTAATGGAAGTCACCTCAAGTTTGCCTGACTCGACCATATTATCGATCAGGTCATTATTTCCCAAACTTCCGATGATGATCAGGTTAGAAACAGTTCCGTCAATGGTTGTAACCACCTCAGGTTTTCGCCCCGTGACCATTTCGATATCTCCGGCGAGGAATCCGGCAGATCTCTTGATCAGGGCATTTTCTGATGTTTGATAATAAATCGTAGTTGCTGCGGATTTACCGGCTATGGAAAAGTAGGTGCCAGGGCTACCTTTTTCCTTGCTTATTTCAATTTGAGCAGTTAATAAACAAGGAAACATCAAAAAAAATAAAAATGAAACTCTCATGCCGCTTATTTTTTATAATCGTATAAAGCCAATCGCTGAATAACATAATTCCCCCTGAATATCCTGATATGTCGCCCCTGGTGAATTTGATCCCCGTTTAAATGCCTTAACACTTTCCAGTCTCCATTATTGAAACTGCCCTCCTCATTTTTCAAAATCCCCACTTTTTTATTGGAATCTTCCAGGTTTTTGAAGGTCACCACCACCCCACTACCGGCGATATAAAACTCATTTTCATCAGTTTGGATAAAAACAGCTCCTGCTGGCACCCAATCCTCCTGATGCTGCCGGGCTTCAGGGTCCCATCCTGTGGTGTAGGAATGTTTGACGGTAAATTCATATTTGCCAAAGGTCAGTTTGGTTTCCTGTTTATCTTTATCGAGCAATACACCTTCGATTTTATTTTTACCATGGTTTTGGGTAATCAGTGGAGTGAGCTGGTCAAGAAGATCATACATTTTTCCAAGTTCTTCTTCCTCAGGTTTGGGTTTCGATTCGATGGAGAACGGTGAAAACCCAATGGCTTCATAATGCCCGATCGCAAATGCTGCTTTTGCAGCAACGGTATGATCAAAACGATGTTCGGGTATGAATAAGCGGGTTGTTTTGTCTGAGTGTAGAGGTCGTTCCAATGCTCAAATCTCGGCGTATAAAAATCGGGGGAAAGGAAATCAACTGCAGGAGCTCCTGCTTTCCATACATCCATCAGGTGGGGCAGAGGCCCCGCGCTTGGATACTCTCCTGGTTTGCGGCCCGGACGGTTTAGTGCGGCGTTCACAAACATTGGCAAAGGATAAATTTCCTTGCCGGCTTCCACAATTTCATTGGTAAAAACGGCATAATACCAGGCCATAAAAATCTCATCTGTGTGTAGACCTTTTCCAAAAATTTCCTCCCATGTTCCGGAGGTTTTTAATCCGTTTTCTTTCCAGATTTTATAAAATTCCGGAACCAGACTTTCCTTATTTTTTTCCAAATATCTGATCAGGTCAGCAGGCACCTTCTGATTGAATTTTACATTGGCAGCCGGGTGATAATCTCGTGCCGAAGGCAACATACCAATTTCGTTTTCCGGCTGGATCATAATTACGGTATTTTGCTGACTATCAATTTCTTTCACATGTTCCATCAGCGCCATAAATGCCTTCAGATCTGCCTGCAGGTTTTGTTTGCTGAAAGGTGTGAGTATTTCATGGCTAATACCGTTTTCGTCCTTGATTCTCGGGTATTTTTCATCATTCATTTTTACCCAGGCCGGAGCATGACTCGACATGCTGTTTTTCCAGGACCCAAACCAAAGTAAAACAAGTTTTAAATCATTTTTTCTGGCTTCTTCGATCAAATCATCAAGCAATTCGAAATCAAAATTCCCCTCCGTTGGTTCAATGAGTTCCCAAAAAACAGGAGCGAGCACCGTATTGAGATTCATGGCTTTTAATTTCGGCCAGACGGATGCCATATTTTCCACACTGGTGAATGTGGAATTGCCCAATTCACCTCCGAGGATTAAATAGGGCTGACCATCAACAATTAATTGTGTCGTACTGCCTTGTTTTTTCAGCTGAGGGATTTGCTTACTTTGGGAATGCAGATCCGCAAAAATCAAGCTGGCCAAGATTATTAGTCCAATTATCTTTTTCATAGTAGAAACTGTTTATTTTCTAAAATCAAATTACTGATCAAAACTAGTCAACCACCAGTTTTTGAAAATAAAGCCCTTTTGCAGTATGTACCTGAAGCAAATAAACTCCGGAAGTTAGGTTTTCCGGTATTACTACTGGATTTACGGAAAATTTTCCTGACCAGATCAATCCTCCGTTGGCCGCATACAGTTCCATTTTGATCACATCCTCTACTCCTTCAAGCGTAATTTCATTTCCTGAAACAGGGTTTGGGAATACTTTGACTAAATTGGAAGCTGGTAAATTCTGTTGTTGTACAAGATCACATAAATACTGCCTTAGCCAAACAACGGAAGGCCTTTCGGAAACACCATCTGTATCGATCAGGTAGGCACCTTGTTCCGTCCGCCACATGCCGACTTTCCATCCCCACAGGGTTATTCCTTCAACTGCAGGATGTTCCCATAAAACAGGAAAGACCCTCTGATATTCAGCCAATTGTACCGCATCATCCAGACCATCGATATCCAGCTCTGTAACGACAATCGGCAAACCTGTTTCTGCCAAAGCATCGAGATTGTTCTGAAGCGTTGTTGTTGTTGCATTGGCTGTTGTGAACGCGTGTGCCTGCACCCCGATTTTATCAATCAGGTTTTCCTGCTGCAATAATTCAATTAATTCCAGGTAATCATTGGTATTACTCCAGCTATTGATGATATTATAATCATTGATCATTAATGGCGTATTGGGAAAATATTGTCTGGCAAGGGTGAATGAAGTAATAACCCAATCCCAACCGGTAGAACCTTCTCCTCCCAAAGCATCGATATAGTTCCCACCTCCGCTTCCGGGAGAGTTTGGAGGATCATGAAGCGGTTCATTGACCACTTCGATCATATCGATATCTGGATAACGATCGGCAACTTCCTGGAACCATTCCTCAATTTCTTCCAGTTGCTCCGCTTCGGGCAGATTCTCTATCCAACCGGGCTGTTGATTTCCCCAGATCAAGACATGAAACCGAAAAGGAAGTCCATTATCTTTGGCTAAAGCATAGGCATTATCCAGCGCTGTCCAGTTCATTTGATCCTGAACGGGCTCTGCACTGCCCCATTTCCCCGCATTTTCCGGTGTAACCTGATTCCAATAATTCAGAAAACCAGGCACCTGAGAATTACTATAAACATTTCCCAAATATTTATCAATACCTTCTTTCCCGGCAAGCGGTTCGAGGTTTACAACCCCTGGATCGGTCTCTGAACCTTCTTCCACCAAATCCAGGTTTTCAACCGTGAAAAAGTATTCTGCACGAGCAAAAGCCACCTTATCAATATCTAATCCATCTTCCCTTGCCCCTATTTGAAAAATCCGTGTAAGATTACCCTCTGAAACAGAAAACTGTGCGGGAGTTTCATCTCCTGAAAATTCAGACAAATTGATCCATTTCCAGATACCTGTTCCTGCTCCTCCATCACCGGTGACCACCTCTGTCGCTCCGGTAAAACCCAAATTTGGAATACCGTTTACCCTAATCCAGTCATCCCCGGAAGATGGGGTTTTTTCTCCAAAACCGTTACCATAAAAAAAACTGTCATCATCAAATGAACCACTTCCTACCCTGCACCTGACGTACAGGTCGTAATTCTGGGCCTCCGGAAAAGTCACTTCAAAACTTATTACTCTGGCACTTATTTCAGGACTGTCGGCAGTGCCATTGGTTGAGGTAGTAACATAATTGACACTTCCTTCCTGTTCTATATTAAACTCACTTCCAACATCCCCAAGTTCCGCTTCCAGAATTACCGGAATATTTTGTTGGGCCGGAAGAAAAGTGGAACAAAAAGAAACTAACAAAAGCGCAAATAATTGGAAAGCAAGGGTATTTTTCATAGTCATTATCGTGAGTTTTTTCATAATAATTTTTAATTACTTTTTACCACCTTGGACGTATACCCGGAGCATAAGGATAAGATAGATTCAAATAATATTCAAGGTCATGTTGTGGCTGTTCCAGGTCTTCAGGAATTGGCATTTTGGAAAATGTCTGAAAATATAACAGGCAGGAATTTCGCCACCAAATCGCTTCTTCCACCTGAATTTCCAGCAGACTATTCACTTCCTTAAACCTGTGAGAATCAATAGTATTCTGTAAGCTTTCCCAGGCTGTTTTCATATTTTTGACTTCCTCCACTCCCTGATAATAGGTATAACACAATTCTTCCCAAAGCGTATTTCCCGATGACAGTTCATCACTCCAGGCAACATGGTGAAACCACAGTAAATATTTGTCAGGGATCAACTCTCTTGAGGCAAATACCTGCTTTACAGGAGGAAAATATTGTTCAACTGCATTACTTCCTGTAGCAGTTCTATCGAATCCGATCCCTTCCTCATCTGCACGATGGAAATAGGTACAATTCCAGTCTGCACGAGGCATATTGTCCACCCAGGGTCCCGGACCATAGTGATGTCCACTGGCCATAATATGATTCAAGCCCAAAGGGGTGGAATATCTTACACAGGTTTCATGGGAACCCATCATTAACTCCCTCAAGATATTGACCAATGCCTCATCATTGGAAAAGGTCATTTTGACCCATTCTTCGGCAATTTCTTCGGAGGTCAGGCCGGGGTTCCAGGCCAGACGGCCAAAGGTGTACCAATTAGCCTGACCAAAGATGTGGCCCGTCCAGTTCCTGTCATTCCCAATGTTGGATACTCCTGCCATTCCGGTAACAGGATATTTATGGACAGAGCCTTCGAGAACTTTTGCAACCGTAGAACCACTGCCTTTTGCATGGGTGTCATAATCAAGAACTTCTTTATACATGGGCGCCAGGTAGACCAGGTTAGTTCCCTGACCCAAATATTCCTGCGTGATTTGGAACTCCATCATAACAGGCGTTTTTTTCATGGCCCCAAAAAGCGGGTGAAAAGGTTCTCTTGGTTGAAAATCAATAGGGCCGTTTTTCACCTGAATCATTACGTTATCCCTGAATTTTCCATCTAATGGTACAAATTCATTATAGGCCTGTTTAGCTCTGTCTTCGGGTTCTTCATTGCTGTAAACAAAAGCCCTCCACATCACAATTCCACCATAAGGAGCAAGGGCATCTGCCAACATATTGGCACCGTCGACATGGTTACGCCCATAGTTTTGTGGCCCGGGCTGCCCTTCAGAATTGGCCTTTACCAGGAAACCTCCAAAATCCGGAATCTGCTTATAGATTTCATCCACCTTGTTTATCCACCATTGCTTTACTTCAGGTGACAGAGGGTCAGCCGTTTCCATTTTGCCTAATTCTATGGGGGCGCTGAATCTGGCCGTCAAATAAACCTTGATCCCATAAGGTCTCAATACATCAGCAACCGCTTTGACCTTTTCAATATAATCGGGTCGCAGTACCAGTGCATTTGAGTTAACATTGGTCAAAACAGTCCCGTTTATTCCAATAGAGGCATTTGCCCGGGCGTAATCATGGTAACGTTGAGGAATGAACTGCGGTAATTTATGCCAATCCCAGATCGAAAAACCGGCGTACCCACGTTCTACCGTCCTATCCAGATTATCCCAATGGTTTAAAATACGGACTTCGAGTTTTGGGCTTTCCTTGATATGGAGGTTTTCAATAGGCTGATGGGTTTGCAGCATCCTCAGAAAATGAAATACGCCATAAAGCACTCCCACATCTTCATTTCCGGCAATGATTATCACTTTTTTTCGATTCAGTTTACCGGAAAAAATGAGGTAGCCTTCCCTTCCCAGGCCCTGAAGTTGACCTTCGAGTTTTAATTCCTTTAATAGAGGATTATTCCCCGTGCCAAGAATGACCATATTATTCTTATTAACTCCCTTTTTCTGATTGATGGGCTGGTCCAGTAATCCGGACAATCCATATTGCAACTCTGAAGTAGCAATTCCCAGAGTTGGGGAGTTTCCCAAAGTGACAATGCCTTTCAGTCTTTTATGATAATTTTTCCTGATCGTTTCATTTTGGATCTTATCATATCTCAACCATAGCCGGTAACCGTCTTCTGCAATATTATCCGTAAGAAAAGCAAAAAGGAAAAGCAGGGAAAGCAGTGTTTTTTTCATTTTGATACAATTTGTCACTATGATAATAAGAAACCATTGAGGCTTTACAGTAACCCAATGAGCTTAAAAAGCAGTAGTTAATGGTAGCATAATTTAGGCTAAGCTAAAAAAAATTTCTATTTACACAATCGATTGCGTTATTTTTTTTAATTTTCTTTGTATATTCCAACCTCTTTTGAGATTTAGCAAGAGAGTTATTGTGAAAATTTGCCTGATGAAGAAAAAAAAAACCGTTACAATACACGATCTGGCCAAAGAATTGAATGTGTCCGCCTCCACGGTATCCAGAGCCTTAAAAGGTCACCCGAGCATTGGTAAAAAAACTATTCAGGCTGTAAAGGATCTTGCCCAAGAGAGGGGATACCGCCCCAACAGGCTTGCAGTTAGTTTAAGAAGCCAAAAGTCCCATACGATCGGTGTTATGGTTCCCCAGATAAACCGCCCCTTCATTTCGTCTTTAATCCATGGAGTTGAAGAAGCAGCCAGAGAAGCTGGTTATCAGGTAATTATCACCCAATCTCATGATAGTCATGATATGGAAAAAGACAATGTCCAGGTAATGTATGACAGCCGTACCAGCGGCTTGATTGTTTCCCTGGCCATGGAAACCAAAAGTTGCGACCATTTCAGTCCATTTACAGATAATAATATCCCGATTGTTTTTGTAGACAGGGTGCCTGAAAAGATGAAATGTCATAAAGTAAGCATTGACAACTTTAATGCCGGCTTTAAAGCAACTGAACATTTGATTGAACAGGGCTGTAAAAGGATCGCTCACTTCAGCGGCGCTTCTCATCAGAACATATATAAGGAAAGATTAAGAGGTTACCTCGCCGCCCTCGAACACCATCAACTGTCCATTGATGAATCCCTGATCTTAAAAGGAAAGGTCTTAAGTGCAGAAGAGGCCGTCAATTTAACCAAATATCTTCTTGAATTACCTGAACCACCTGATGGCATATTTTCGGCCAATGATACGGCTGCTGTCAGTGCTATTCAGTATGCTAAATCCGTTGGGGTAAAAGTCCCTGAGGAGTTGGCGATAATGGGGTTCAACAATGACCCTATTTCCCTGATAATCGAACCACAACTTTCTACAGTCAGTCATCCTTCAATCAATATGGGCAAACTGGCATTCAAAAAAGCACTGGAATTGATCGAACCCGGAGAAGCTGCCCACATCATTAAAAACCAGTCCATCGAACTGGATACCGATATTATTGTAAGAGCATCCACTTTGAGAAATCCGGAGTAGTTACCCATTCTGTTAAATTCTGCCTAAAAGATATTAACATTAGATAGGTTATTTTATTTAGTAGCCTATATTTGCTTTTGAATCTGTTTTTGGTCAAATAAAAAATCATGGATTTCCAAAATATGTTTTCCCTTCAAGACAAAACTGCCATTGTAACCGGGGCCAGTAGAGGATTAGGACAAGCCATCGCCATTGGTTTGGCAAAAGCAGGAGCTCTGGTTATTTGTAGCAGTTCCAGGCCAGGGGGATGCTCAACAACCATCAATCTTATTAAAGAGGCCCGGGGAAATGCAATAGACATACCGGCAAACCTAATGAAAAGAGAAGACGTCGAAAATTTATTTCGGGAGTCTTTGAAAATAGCTCCACAAATCGACATACTCGTAAATAACGGAGGAACCATAGAAAGATTCCCTGCCCTGGAGTTTCCTTTGGAGGCCTGGGATAAAGTACTGGAAATCAACCTGACGGCTCCTTTTTACCTCAGTCAATTGGTTGCAGGAAACATGAAAGCCAACGGTGGCGGAAAAATAATCAATATAGCCTCCTTGTTGTCTTATTCCGGAGGGATTACCGTGCCTGCTTATACCGCAAGTAAGCATGGTATTGCCGGAGTTACCAAAGCCCTGGCAAACGAATGGGCCAAACACAACATTCAGGTAAATGCCATCGCACCGGGGTATTTCCGGACAGACAATACACAAAAACTACAAGACGATCCGGTCAGATCAAAAGAGATTCAAGGCCGTATACCCGCAGATCGTTGGGGAGATCCCCAAGACCTGCAGGGAGCAGTCATCTTCCTTGCCTCCGCTGCCAGCGACTATGTCAACGGAACCATTCTCAATGTGGATGGCGGCTGGATGGCCAGATAATTTTAACCTAAATCAAGCAATAAACATGGTTACACCAAAAACAATCGGAACAACTATTACCACCCATTCTAAAAGTCCTGCGGACAGAAGGAATGATATACAGGTCATGGTACCTTTAAAGAATGAGGTCAGAAAAGTGGAAGCCTTTGATGCTACACCGGTTCAAAACACCGTTCAGGAAGTTATTACCGAAGAAAATTCAACTTTCAATTTCTTACGACTAGCCAGAATGCTTCTGGAAACGGGGCACACCGTATCCAGATCGCTGGCGCAGGAAGAAGCCCTTTATTATGTAAACAGAGGAAGTTGCAAGGTTTCTGTAAAAGAGGAAACTTATTCTTTAGGCAAAGGCGATGTGATTTACGTCGGAATTCAATCTGAAGTTGAAATAAGTACAGATGACCATTGTGATGTCAGTGAATTCAAAGCTGTGGATTGCAATACCTCCTACCCTGTTCAACTGATCAGACATACGGATATTGAAGGAACAGAACTTGCCGCTGATCTGGGCAACAGACGCCCCGGTTCAAAGCGAACTGTTTTCAAACTGGTCGATCAAAATGTTCAGGCCTGCCGCCTGCTTTTTGGGGATACCTATATGGCCAACAGAGGTGGCGTCGGAAGCTATCCGCCACACTTCCACGGACCTGATGGCCCGCATGGCTTAGGTATGAAAGCCAAAGAAGAAATTTACCACTTCCGTTGTGAGAGTGATATCGAAGGTGATGTACCTTATGTTTTACAAAACTGCGCATTACCACAAGAGAAGGTTAATGTTTATGCCCACGTTTTTGATGAAATGGCCATTAATGTGACTCCAACTTATCACGACACCATCGCTCCTCCATCCGTGGACTTTATGTTTACCTGGTGCCTGGCGAGTTTCCAGGAAGGGCATCGTGACTGGGCAGAGATCTTTAACAAACCCGGGTTTGAAAATGAATGGTAACCTGAATTTGCAGGTTCTTTAGAATAGATTACAATGATGTATTGTAACTTGTTGTTATGATACACTTTAAACGACTTTCAATAGTGGTTTATATCTGACAAGCGTGTGGCGATTTCTAGAAAAATACTCTTGGGTAATACGTAATTTCTTTACAAAAAGACATCAAATGACCAAATGGGTATTTGATGCCAATTTTTCCTTTAATCATGAAAAAAACACCTTATTCGTTTTTTATTCTTATTGCTCTGTTTCTGATCAGTTGCAATAACAGTTCACAAAACAATGATTCCGCTTTTCGCGAACTGATCTTTCAACTCAAAAATCCCACGGATTTGGATTTGGATCTCCAGACCATTTCCCTCGACCCTGAATTCATCCTTAATCAAAGGCCGGATATCAATTGGACAGCTGCAGGATTTTATTCAGATGGCTCTGTATCATTTGAATACACCGGATTTCAGGATGGGACACCGGATGAAATACTCTTGTTTTTGGAATTTAAAGCAGGTGAAGAAAAGACCATAACCTTTAAGGAAACAAAAGAGAAACTTCCCGGCATTTCCAAAAAAACACAAGCGGAGATTTCCATTAAACAAGGAGGAAAATGGGAAGAGAACAAATACATAGGAGGAGATTTTGTCAACGTACCTTCCCTTAGAGTACCGGATGAGCATACGGATCATTCTGAATATATCCGCTATGAAGGTCCGGGCTGGGAATCTGACAAAGTTGGTTATCGGTTTTACCTCGACTGGAGAAATGCGGTCGATATTTTTGGTAAAGAAACACCTGAAATGGTTCTGCAGGGAGTTGGATTGGACGGCTTCGACGCTTATCATGAACCCTCAGACTGGGGCATGGATATTTTAAAAGTCGGGGAATCCCTGGGCATCGGATCCATTGGATACTGGGATGGTGCCAAAGCTTTAAGAGTAGCTGAAACGGACTCAATAACCTGCGATATTGTAGAAAACGGGAACCTCCGGTCAAAGATCAGAACCATCTACTCAGGATGGGAGATTGCAGAAGGCAAAACCACCCTGACTTCTAATTTAACTATAAATGCAGGAAGCCGACTGACCAAACACGATATTAGTTTAAGTAACCCACTGGACAATATTTGTACAGGAATAGTCAAACATGAAAAAGCTAAGTTCTTTTCAAAAGACACTGCGGATGAATCCTCATGGGGCTATATCGCGAACTATGGCCAACAATCCCTTAATAATGACAACCTGGGCATGGCCATCCTTTTCAAAAAGAGCGAACTCCTGGAAATTACCGAAGACGAGCACAGCCATGTTATCGTATTAAACCCAACAGACAAACAAATTTCTTATTACTTCCTTGCTGCATGGGAAAAGGAACCGGAAGGCATTAGAAATGAAGAAGAATTCCTCGGTTGGCTTGATGAAGTTGTACAAAACCTGGATAACCCAATCACTTTGAATAGTGAGGTTAAACAAAAAATTAATTAATCCGGGCGTTTATCAATTTATCTATTTTTAGCTTATACTGACTAGTTTGGGAGTTGTAAAAAAATTGAAAAAATTCAATTAAAATTTCTGGTAGTTTTAAGGTTAAACTTAATATTTTACCTAAGTTGTCGCTGTTTTGAAATCGATTGTGTATTATTCAAAACTTGCGTAAAAACAAAACCAAACATGCAAATCAAACCATTCTTAGACGACAACTTCCTGTTGGAAAATTCAACGGCAGAACAGCTATACCATGATTTTGCAAAAGACCTGCCTATCATCGACTATCATTGCCACCTGCCACCTGATGAAATTGCTTCCAACCATAACTTTGAAAATCTGACTAAAATATGGCTGGACGGCGATCATTATAAATGGAGAGCCATGAGAACCTTTGGTATTCCCGAAGCTTTCATTACAGGAAAAGAAGATGACCGGGAAAAATTCAGACAATGGGCCAAAACAGTTCCTTTTACCATTCGTAATCCGCTTTATCATTGGACACACCTTGAACTTAAAAACTATTTCGGTGTAACGGATCTCTTAAATGAATCCTCGGCAGATGTCATTTACGACAAGTGTACTGACCTGTTGAATACCCCGGAATATTCCACCCAAAACATCATCAAAAAAATGAATGTGGAAGTGGTTTGTACAACCGACGACCCGGTGGATGACCTCAGGTCGCATAAACAATTAGGAGAGCAGGACAGAGGATTTAAAGTACTGCCTGCATTCAGGCCTGATAAAGCAATCTTCATAGACACACAAAGCTGGAACGATTATATTGATGAACTTGTAGCTGTTACTTCCATTTCCATCGATTCTTTCGAAGATCTTTTGGAAGCATTACAATCCCGGATAAACTATTTCCATGACAATGGCTGCAGATTATCCGATCACGGGCTGGAACAGGTTTATGCAGTTCCTTTCACGAATGCCAGTGTGAATAATACGCTGCAAAAGAGGCGCTCCGGACAGACTATTTCAGCAGCAGAAATGGAAGAATTCCAGTCGGCAATGTTGTACCATCTCGGAATTATGTATGCTGATAAAGGATGGGTAATGCAGTTGCATTTAGGTGCACTTCGCAATAACAGCAGTCGCATGATGCGCACCCTGGGACCGGACACCGGTTTTGACAGTATTGGTGATTTCCCACAGGCAAGCGCTTTATCCACCTTTTTGAATAAACTTGATGAGGAGGATAAACTTCCTAAAACGATTTTATACAACCTGAACCCAAGAGATAATGAAGTCATGGCTACCATGATCGGTAACTTCAATGATGGTTCGGTTCGGGGAAAAATGCAGTTTGGCTCCTCCTGGTGGTTCCTGGATCAAAAAGATGGAATGACCAAACAAATGAATGCCTTGTCCAATATGGGTTTGCTAAGCTGCTTTATCGGAATGCTCACGGATAGCCGCAGCTTCCTTTCTTACCCCAGACATGAATATTTCCGTCGGCTTTTGTGTAACCTGATCGGCAAAGATGTTCACAACGGCGAGCTACCCAATGACATAGCTCTTCTGGGAGGCATCGTACAGGATATTTGTTACAACAATGCGAAATCCTATTTCGAATTCTAAAGCATAAACGAATAATGAAAAAAATAGTAACCTTCGGAGAGATAATGCTTCGCCTGACACCTCCCGGATTCAAACGCTTCAGTCAGGCGAGTTCTTTTGAAGTTATTTACGGAGGTGGAGAAAGCAACGTCGCTGTTTCTCTTGCTAATTACGGTTTACCTGTGGAGTTCGTGAGCCGTTTACCTGAAAACGATATCGGTGAATGCGCACTGATGGCTTTGCGTGGCCGGAACGTAGGCACTCAGCATATTGCCCGTGGTGGGGAGAGGCTCGGAATTTACTTCCTGGAAATGGGGGCCGTCAGCCGGGGCAGTAAGGTTGTCTATGATCGCGCACATTCAGGCATGGCCAGTATCGAAGCCGGTATGATTGATTGGGAAGCTGTTTTTGAAGACGCTTCATGGTTTCACTGGACAGGCATTACCCCTGCAATTTCCCAGGGTGCAGCCGATGCTTGTCTCGAAGCCATACAAACAGCCAACAAAATGGGTGTAACCGTATCCACGGATCTGAACTACCGCAAAAATCTCTGGAAATACGGAAAAGCTCCCGGAGAGATCATGCCTGCTTTGGTAGAAGGTTGTGATATTATTTTAGGCAATGAAGAAGATGCCGAAAAACACTTTGGGCTCCACCCTGAAAATGTGGATGTTACCAAAGGAGGCTCAGTAGAAGGAGAAGCTTACCTATCCGTGCTCAAACAACTGATGGAAAGATTTCCGAGAGCCAAAAAGGTCATTACCACGCTGAGAGGAAGCATCTCGGCCTCTCACAATACATGGTCAGGCGTCCTTTACGATGGCACTACCCTATTTGAAGCTCCTACTTACCAGATCACCCACATCGTTGACCGGGTTGGTGGAGGCGACAGCTTCATGGCGGGATTAATCTACGGATTACTTACATACCCGGATGATGATCAAAAAGCTTTGAATTTTGCCGTTGCTGCATCCTGTCTGAAACACACCATTTACGGCGATGCCAATCTGGTGACAGTCAAAGAGGTGGAAACACTGATGGGTGGCGATGCCAGCGGTAGAGTATCAAGATAATTAAAGAACTTATTTTAATCTGAACAATGGCTAGATTTTCTAGGATACAAGTAGCTCAAACCATGTCAGAACAAGGCATGGTCCCCCTTTTTTATCATCCTGATATTGAATTAGGTAAGGAAGTACTCAGAGCCTGCTATAAAGGAGGCGCGCGTTTATTGGAATTCACCAATCGCGGGGATTATGCTCATGAGGTTTTTCAGGGAGCTCAACAAATTTTGTGAACAGGAACTGCCGGAAATGATTATGGGCGTTGGCTCGGTCACAGATGGTGGTACTGCTTCCCTTTATCTTCAGCTGGGGGCCAATTTCGTAGTTACCCCGGTGCTTAGAGAGGATATTGCGGTGGTCTGTAATCGCAAAAAAGTATTGTGGTCTCCCGGCTGTGGAACCCTTACGGAAATATGCAGAGCCGAAGAACTGGGTTGTGAAATTGTAAAACTATTCCCCGGTGGCACATATGGTCCGGGTTTTGTCAAAGCCATTAAAGGCCCGCAACCGTGGACTTCGATAATGCCTACTGGAGGAGTTTCACCAACAGAGGAAAACCTCAAAGCCTGGTTTGATGCAGGGGTGACTTGCGTGGGCATGGGCTCGAAACTGATTTCCGGGGATATTTTAAAGAACAGAGCTTTTGATGAACTGGAAAAAACAGTAAAACAGGCTTTGGCATTGATTCAAAAATTAAAATCCTAAATATGACGATCAAATATCTCCCGCTGTTATTGTGGCTGATTCTTCTGGGTGGTTGTACGGAACTATCGGACACCACTTCCCTTAAGTTGGCTCATAGTCTGGACACCAAACACCCGGTGCACCTGGGAATGGAGTTTATGGCTGAAAAGGTATATGAAAAGTCCGAAGGCAAGATGCAGATTGAAATTTATCCCAGTCAGCAATTGGGAACGGAAAGACAATGCCTGGAGCTGTTACAGATCGGAAGTCTGGCCATGACAAAGGTTTCTGCTGCAGTTATGGAAAACTTCGCCCCTAACATTCAGGTGTTCAGTATTCCTTATATCTTCCGTGATCGTGAGCATAACTTCAAGGTGCTGGATGGAGAAATTGGGAAAAGACTTTTAGAGCAAAGTCAAGATTTCAGGCTTAGGGGACTTACCTATTTTGATGCCGGCCTACGATCCTTTTATTCCAAAGAACCCATCAGGTCACCGGAAGATCTGCAAGATAAGAAGATCAGGGTGCAGGAGAGTGTGACAGCCATGAACCTGGTTCGTTATCTCGGCGGGGCCCCTACCCCTATTTCATGGGGTGAACTTTACACTGCCTTACAACAAGGCGTAGTAGACGGAGCTGAAAACAATCCTCCCAGTTTTTATTTGTCACGTCACTACGAGGTTTGTAAATATTACACGCTCAATGAACATACTGCCGTACCGGATATTCTGGTCATTGGAACAGAAGCCTGGAAGGGATTGACCACTCAGGAACAACAATGGCTTCAGGAAGCCGCTGACGAAGCTAAGATCTACCAAAGGGAACTGTGGCGAAAAGCCGAACAGGAAGCTCTCGATGCCGTTCAGGCTGCCGGAGTGGAAATCATACGCCCCGATAAAACCCCTTTTTCAGACATGACCAAATCCATGTTTGAGACCTACAGGGACCAGCCGGAGAAATATGAACTGATTCAACAAATACGGGCGGTGAAATAAAAAATATCAAAAATGAAAAAAACAATTGACAAATACCTGGGTATATTTTTGGCATTCCTCATGATGGTGATGACCCTGGATGTATTGTGGGGCGTATTTACGCGTTATGCGATGGGCAGCCAGGCAGACTGGTCTGAGGAGCTTGCACGATTTCTGCTCATCTGGATCGGTATTCTTGGTGCAGGGTATGCTGCCGGCCAAAAAATGCACCTGGCCATAGACCTTTTACAGCCAAAGCTCGGGAAAAAGCAGCAAGTGCGGTTGGTAGTCTTTATCAATTTGCTCATTATTTTATTCGCCTTTTTTGTGATGGTCATCGGAGGATCCAGGCTGATTTATCTCACGCATACCCTCGGACAATTGTCCGCTGCACTCAGGGTGCCTCTGTCTTTGGTTTATATCGTTGTTCCGATCAGTGGATTGTTGGTGGTGTATTATAAAATCGACGACCTGCTTGCCCTGAGGGCAAATGGACGACCTGATTAATACCCAGCCAATTTCACTTCATTTCAAGATCTAGAAAAAAATAACATGGAAATATTAATACTCGTATTGACTTTTGTAGTGCTTATCGCCATCGGAGTACCTATTGCCTGGAGTATCGGCTTGAGTAGCATTTTTACAATGCTCGTAAGTATTCCGGCCTTGCCTGCTGTTACCACCGTTGCACAACGGATGGCTACCGGCCTGGATAGTTTTGCCCTTTTGGCAATCCCGTTTTTTGTATTGGCCGGTCAGATCATGAGCCGGGGTGGTATTGCCCGACGGTTAATAGATTTTGCCAAAACGCTTGTAGGTTCTTTCCCCGGCGGTTTAGCCTATGTAAATATCATCGCAGCTATGTTGTTTGGAGCCATTTCCGGTTCTTCGGTAGCTGCTGCTTCTGCCCTTGGTAGTATGTTAGGGAAACGTATGGAAGAAGAAGGATATCCTAAGGAATTTTCAGCAGCGGTCAATGTTACTTCGGCAACAACCGGCCTGGTGATTCCGCCGAGTAATATCCTCATCGTATATTCTCTGGCCAGTGGTGGCGTTTCTATTGCCGCATTGTTCCTGGCAGGATATATTCCCGGGATTTTAACCGGGGCATTCCTCATGATCGTTGCCGCAGTCTGGGCGAAAAGGAAGGGTCTTGCAGTTGGTGAACGAAGTAAGCTCCGTGAAGTGATCAAAACATTTTTTGATGCTTTACCCAGCCTCTTGTTATTGGTAGTGGTGATTGGTGGAATTGTGGCCGGAATATTTACGGCAACGGAAGCTTCCGCAGTTGCTGTTTTGTACTGTCTTGCCCTGACTTTCATTTACAAGGAGATCACCTGGGGAGAAATCCCGTCCATCTTCCTTAATTCGGTTAAGACTACAGCCATCGTAATGTTGCTGATCGGTACCTCTATGAGTATGTCGTGGATCATGGCCTATGAAAATATTCCACAGAATATTACCGAATTATTGCTTTCGGTTAGCGACAGCAAAATCATTATTTTGTTACTGATCAATCTTACCTTGTTGTTTGTTGGGATCTTTATGGATATGACACCGGCAGTATTGATCTTCACCCCAATATTTCTACCCGTCGTCACGGAGATGGGCATGGATCCGACCCACTTTGGAATCATTATGGTATTGAACCTTTGTATCGGGCTTTGTACGCCACCTGTTGGTTCTGTATTATTTATCGGAGTTGGGGTTGCCGGCACAACTATACAAAAAGTGATCAAACCGCTGTTACCGCTGTTTATAGCCATGATCATTTCTTTGATAATTGTAACCTACGTGCCTGCCCTGAGTTTGTGGCTGCCGGGATTGTTTGGTTTATAAAAGCTAATTTTAATGAATATAAAAGTTTTAAAGGTTCACCAAAAAGATGACCTCATTGTTGCCTTGCAGGATTTTTCCAAAGGAGAGGTTATTCATTTTGAAGGAAGAGACTACCTGTTGAAGGATGACATACCTGTGAAGCATAAATTTGCTGCACGCGATTTTGAGACCGGCGATCAAATAACCATGTATGGTGTAACCATCGGGAAAGCTCAAAAAAACATCTCAGTTGGAGAAAGAATAAGCACTGAAAATGTCACCCATGCTTCCGGAAAATATTCAATCGGCAATCGATATACAGATTGGGAAATTCCGGATGTAACCAAATACAAAGAACGAACCTTTAACGGTTTTCATCGTCCGGATGGAAAGGTGGGTACCCGTAATTATTGGCTGGTCATCCCGCTGGTTTTTTGCGAAAATCGCAATATTCAGGTCATCCGGGATGCCATGTCTGAACAACTTGGCTACCTGACCGAGAAAGAATTTTCCATTGACGTGGATTCGCTGATTCAACAATATCAAAAAGGAGCGTCAGTAGAAGACATTCTTGAAACTGATATTTTAAAAACTCCGGAAACCATGCGCCACAACAGGGTTTTTCCTAATGTGGATGGCATCAAATTCCTCACACACGACGGAGGCTGTGGCGGTATACGCCAGGATTCTGAAACCCTTTGCAGGTTATTGGCTGGTTACATCACACACAGTAATGTAGCAGGTGCCACTGTGTTGAGCCTTGGCTGCCAGAATGCACAGATTCCCATGCTGGAAGATGCGATCAGGGAGGTTGATCCCAACTTTAGAAAACCGCTTTACATCCTTGAACAACAAAACAGCAGTTCAGAACGATCATTTATTGCCGAAGCCGTTAAAAAAACGTTTGCCGGGCTCATGCAGGCCAATACCATCCAAAGAACTCCTGCTTCGATAAGGCATTTGACCCTTGGATTGGAATGTGGCGGATCTGATGGATTTTCAGGTATTTCCGCAAACCCTGCCCTGGGTTATACTTCCGATCTCCTGGTGGCCCTGGGAGGAAAAACCATTCTTTCCGAATTTCCGGAATTAAATGGTGTCGAACAGGAGCTTATCAATAGGTGTACGGTTGAGGAAAATGCTCAGAAGTTCGCTCATATTATGCAGACCTATGCACAGCGAGCCGAAGAAGCAGGTTCCGGTTTTGATATGAATCCGTCCCCGGGCAATATCAAGGACGGATTAATAACCGATGCTATGAAATCTGCAGGGGCTGCTAAAAAAGGCGGCACCTCCCCTGTTGTTGATGTGTTGGACTACACCGAACAAGCGACCCATGCAGGGTTGAATTTACTTTGCACTCCCGGAAATGATGTCGAAAGCACTACGGGCCTTGCCGGATCAGGTGCCAATTTGATCGTTTTCACCACAGGTCTTGGCACTCCTACGGGTAATCCGGTGGCACCGACCATCAAAATGTCGTCTAATTCAGATCTCGCCAAAAGAATGGCTGATATCATAGATATTAATGCAGGCACCATTATCTCCGGAGAAGACACTATTGAAAGTAAAGGAGAAGAACTCCTGGAATTATTAATTCAAATTGCCAACGGGGAGGAAATGACCAGCGCGGAAAGACTTGGTCAGGATGATTTTATCCCCTGGAAAAGAGGCGTATCATTATAAAACGAAAAATCACTTTAATGCAACCACTGAACAGATCCACTGCGAAAACCTCAGCCGCTTTTCCTGAAAAAGTATTACAATTTGGAGGAGGAAACTTTCTTCGGGCTTTTGTCGACTGGATGATCGATGTCTACAACGAGCAAACCGGTTCAGACCTTGGAGTTCTGCTCGTAACTCCTATTGAAAGAGATAATTATAAAAAATGGCAGGAGCAGGAAGGCTTGTATCATGTATTGACAAGGGGATTTCAAAACGGAAAGATCGTAGATGAAAGTCGCCTGGTGAGCAGTATCAGCAGAATTTTACACCTGTATCCGAAATGGGATGAATTCCTGAAATCTGCCGAAAATCCGGATACCCGTTTTGTTGTTTCCAATACCACGGAAGCGGGCATTCGTTTTTCTGAAAAAGATCAGGCTTCCGACACACCTCCAAACGAATTTCCTGCAAAACTGACCCTTTGGTTATACCGCAGGTATCAGCATTTCAACGGTAATCCTGAAAAAGGGTGTATCATGATTCCCGTAGAATTGATCCTGAAAAATGGAGAGATGCTGCAAAAATGCATGCTTCAGAATATAGACAACTGGGGATTGGAAGAAGGTTTCAAACAATGGATCATCAACCACAACATTTTTTGCAATACTCTTGTGGACCGTATTGTGCCGGGTGTCGGAAGAGATGTACTTTCTGAAGAATGGGAAAAACTCGGATACCAGGATACGGCCATTACAGAAGGGGAAGCCTTCCATTTCTGGGTCATCGAAGGCCCTGAAATTGTTCAGCAGGAATTACCACTGGACAAGGCAGGACTCCATGTCATATTTACCGATGACCAGACTCCCTATCGTACCCGCAAGGTCCGGATCCTGAATGGGGCGCATACAAGCATGGTGCCCGTTGGTTACCTCTACGGAACCGAAACGGTGCGTAAAACCGTCGAACATGAAGTAATGGGTAAATTTGTGCTGAAAACAATTTTTGAAGAGATCATCCCCACTCTGGACCTGCCGGATGATGAGTTGCAGCAGTATGCTCAGGATGTTCTGGATCGTTTTAAAAACCCTTTCATTAAGCACCAATTGATCAGCATTGCCCTCAACTCTATCTCCAAATTTGAAACGCGGGTATTACCTTCCCTTTTGGAATATTATAACCGAAAAGGTAAACTCCCCGAAAACCTGGTTTTCTCCATGGCAGCACTTATCCGGTTTTATAAAGGTGATTACAATGGAGAAAACATACCGCTTAAGGATGATCCGGAAGCTATTTCCTTCTTATCCGGGTTGTGGCAGGATTGCGACGGGACATCTGCTGCTCTGTCAACTTTAGCAGAAAAGGTATTACGTTGGGAATATGCCTGGAAAAAAGACCTGTCAACCATTCCCGGGTTTAAAGAAAAACTGAGCCGGTATCTTATCGATATCGAAGAAAAAGGTATTCATCAGGCAGTAGCCGATATTCTTTAACAAAGCATCATGATCAAAATTTTTGCAAGTTTCATTATAGTCTGTTGTTCGATTGTTCAGGTAAATGCTCAAACGGAGTTTCCGCTTTATCCGGGCCCTGTCCCCAATTCCCGGGAAGTTCCGGACCCTGAAAAAATTAATATCAGGGGTGATGACGGCAGGATGATCTTTGATACCGCTGATCCCACACTAACCGCATTTTTACCAAAAGCACCTAACGGTAAAGCGGTCATCATCTGTCCTGGCGGAGGTTACGCCAAAACAGCATTTGACAAAGAAGGTACCAGGGTGGCAGAATCCCTCAACAGGGATAGTATTTCTGCTTTTGTATTGAAATACCGAATACCACAGGATTTTACTAATGTAAACAAATCACTGGCCCCATTACAGGATGCTCAGCAGGCAATAAGATTTGTTCGAAAAAACGCCAAAAAATATAGTATTAATCCAGAGAAGATCGGCATCATGGGCTTTTCCGCAGGAGGACATCTCGCCGCTTCTGCCGCCACGCATTTTCATCATAATGCCGACTACAATGAACCAGACACTACCTCTGTCCGGCCTGATTTTGTCATCCTTATCTACCCCGTCATCAGTTTTTCAGAGGAATTAACGCATATGGGGTCGAGAAACAACCTGATTGGAAAAAATCCGGGAAAAGCTGAAATCCTGTTGTGGTCCAATGAAAAACAGGTTACGGCTGATTCGCCCCCGGCTTTTTTGGTCCATGCCGGAGATGACAAGGCTGTGGTGGTGGGAAATAGCGTGGCTTATTACACAGCCTGCATAGAAAAAGGCATCCCGGCAGAAATGCATCTTTATCCTAGCGGTGGACATGGTTTTGGACTTAATAATCAGACCTCAAAAGACGATTGGATGCAACGGTTGAAAAACTGGTTGAAGTTATTCTAAGTGAAACAACCCTGAAACACCTTCTCAGAGGAATGATATTCTAAAAATAAGCACCTCTGATATTACCTTTCTTGAAATAATACTCTTGCATCTGAAGGATTTGTATCAACCACTTACACCCTTCCGGTATTCCATTATTCCTGATCTACGATTGCTACCATTTCAAAAAGACAATAATCCTTATTGAAATCCATTTGATAGGTTCTAAACAAAAGAAATCACGTAGTTTTACATAAACAATTAATTAACCATGCGCCTGTTTTCCATATTTGCCTTTCTAAGCATTAGTCTCCTTTCTTGCAACAATCAAAATAACCCTTCCACCGGAGATCATCAACATACAAACATGCTGATCCATGAAACCAGCCCCTATTTATTGCAACATGCCCACAATCCTGTAAACTGGCACCCCTGGAATGAAGCTACACTTGAAAAAGCCAAAAAAGAAGATAAAATGATGGTGATCAGCATTGGTTATGCTGCCTGTCACTGGTGTCATGTCATGGAGAAAGAGAGCTTTATGGACACCACCGTTTCCCGCATCATGAACGAACACTTTATCGCTGTAAAGGTAGATCGGGAAGAACGCCCCGATGTGGATGATATTTATATGACTGCCTGTCAAATGTCGAGCCAGCAGGGGTGTGGCTGGCCATTGAATGTTTTTGCACTGCCCAATGCTCAGCCGGTTTGGACAAGTACCTATCTTCCTAAGAAAAGGTGGCTGGAAACAATCAATTATTTTGCGGAAGCTTACCAGAATGACAAAGTAAAAATGGAACAATACGCCGCCGATCTAACCAACGGTATGGCAGAGCAAAACCGCATAAACATATCAGATACTGAAGCAGACTTCACCCAGGAATCTATGGATCTGATATCTTCCAAAATGCTGCAGAGAGTTGATTATTTGAATGGGGGCAAAAAAGGTGTTCCCAAATTCCCCTTGCCAAATATTTGGAATTTCCTCCTTAAATTATCCCACCTGGAAGGAAATGAACAGGCCCTCGAAGCAGTAACCACAACTTTGGATGAAATGGCCTATGGCGGAATCTACGATCACCTGGGAGGTGGATTTGCCCGCTATTCAACCGACGGTAACTGGCACGTTCCCCACTTTGAAAAAATGCTGTACGACAACGGTCAACTGGTCAGTATTTACGCCTCTGCCTACAAAGTAACCGGTAAAGAACTTTACCGCGAGAGAATAGTAGAAACGCTTGATTTCATAGAGCAAAACCTGACTAATGTATCAGGAGGTTTCTATTCTTCCCTCAATGCCGACAGCGAAGGAGAAGAGGGTAAATTCTATGTGTGGCACCAAAATGAAATAGACAGTCTGTTAAGCCCGGAGGAGGCTGAGGTTTTTAATGAGTTTTACCACGTGAAGGAAACCGGTAATTGGGAGGATGGGCAGAACATCCTATTTACCCGGGAAACTCTAGCAGAATACGTTCAAAATTCAGGCAAAAATCCGGAGCAAACCAAAGCCATCCTAAACAGTTCCAAACAAAAACTTTTTGATGCCCGTTCTCAAAGAATCAAACCCAGTCTGGACGACAAGGTGTTGACGAGCTGGAATGCTTTGATGCTCAAAGGTTATGCAGATGCCTTTGCTGCTCTTGGGGACGAAGCCTACCGGAAGACTGCAGTGAGAAACGGAAATTTCATCCTTGAAAACCTGATGGATAAAGATGGACGACTGGATCGAAATTACAAAAACGGAAAGACTTCCATTAATGCTTTCACTGTCGATTATGCACTTACTATCCAGGCATTTATATCCCTGTACCAAATCACCTTTGAAGAAAGCTGGCTGGATCAGGCAGACAAACTAACCCAATATACCTTAGCCCACTTTTTTGATGAAAAATCAGGAATGTTCAATTACACATCCGACCTGGATGAGGAATTGATCGTAAGAAAGGTAGAAATAACTGATGGAGTAATTCCCGGTTCCAATTCCATTATGGCCAAAAACCTGTTTGAGCTGGGTACCCTGCTTTACAAAGAGGAATATGTGGATAAAGCCAGACTAATGCTGGCCGGCATGGAGGAAAAAATCCTGGAAAACGGTGGCTCCATTTTTTACACAGACTGGTGCAGCCTTTACCTGGACATGCTCCACCCACCATATGAAGTAGCCATTGTTGGGGAAGACTATGCTGCGAAAAGAGACGATCTTCTGAAAAGCTACCTGCCAAATGCGCTGTTACTGGGTGGTGCCCGGGAAGGAAACCTCGAACTGTTAAAAGACAAATTGCAGGAAGGTGAGACCATGATCTACGTCTGTATGAACAAAGTCTGCAAATTACCGGTAACTGAGGTTGAAGATGCCATCGGATTACTGGAATGATTTTTTTCTCCGGAGTAAGGTTGCAAAATATTTCTGGAAGAAAATTTAACTCAAATTTAGAATAATCCCATAGCGAACTTGGCGCCTCCCTTGCGTACCTTGGCGGTTAAAAAGAAGAAATTCTGAATTATCACATCATTTCAGAAAGATATTTTTGTTGGTTACTACTCAAAATACTGTAAATACTTCCGGCATATTTTTTACGGTCCCTAATACCGGGTCTAAAACCTATCAACTTTATAATTAACCTGTAATTCCTGCAATCGCTTCTTCAAACCGGCAACTAATTCTTCATATTCCGGCTGCCCATACAAATTATGCATTTCATTCGCATCAAGCTGCAGGTCATATAGTTCCCACGTGTCTATATCTCCATAAAAATGGATGAGTTTGTATCGGTCTGTACGAATCCCGTAGTGCTTATGAGTACCGTGCTCATTGGGATATTCATAATAATGGTAATAAAGGGCATCACGCCACGGAATGGAATCCCCTGAAAGCATTGGTTTGAGGGATTTTCCCTGCATTTCTTCAGGGATTTCAACCCCTGCGAAATCCAGGAAAGTGGGCGCATAATCAATATTTTGAACCAAAGCAGAAATTGAATTGTCCACCATAATTCCTTTTGGGAAACGAACGGCTAGTGGCGTCCGGAAAGACTCTTCGTACATAAACCGCTTGTCAAACCAGCCGTGTTCCCCCATGTAAAACCCCTGGTCTGAAGTATAAACCACTATGGTGTTTTCAGCTAGCCCATTCTCCTCCAGATAGTCCAGTATTCTTCCAACGTTATTATCCACTGAACGGACACATTGAAGGTAATCCTTCATATAGCGTTGAAATTTCCAAAGGGCCAGCTCCTCCCCTTCCATATCAGCCTCCAGAAATTCTTCGATGATGGGATCATAATAAGCATCCCAGGCTTTTCTTTCTTCAGGTGACAGCATAGCAATGAACCCTTCATAAAGCTTGCGGTATTTGGTTTGAATTTCCCCTTTATCATCCAGCATTTTCAAATCATAAACCAGATCCATATCCCGATCAATGCCCATTACATGATCCTTTGCGGCTTCCCTTCCCTCAAAATCATCGAAGAAATTATCAGGAACTTCAAACTCGACTCCGGCAAATTCCTTAAAAAGCGAGGTGTCCGGCATCCAGATACGATGAGTAGCTTTGTGATGGGTGAGCAAACAAAAAGGTTTTTCCGGATCACGGTTCTCCAGCCAGTTAATACTTTTATCTGTTATGATATCTGTCACATAGCCCTGAGATTTTTCCTTTCCTTTGGCTGAGTAAAAATCAGTGTTGTAATAATGCCCCTGCCCTTTTAACACATCCCAATGATCAAAACCGGTCGGTTGGCTCTTCAGGTGCCATTTTCCGATCAATGCTGTCTGGTAACCCGCTTGTTGCAACAATTTCGGGAAAGTGACCTGACTGCTGTCGAAACGGGTAAAATTATCAATTTGTCCGTTGAGGTGGCTGTGTTTTCCGGTCAGCATTACCGCCCGACTGGGAGCACAAATAGAATTGGTTACAAAACTATTCGTGAACAATACTCCCTCTTCAGCGATGCGGTCCAGATTCGGCGTTTTAATAAACCGGTCATCATAGGCACTCATGGTTTGAATGGAGTGATCATCAGTCATAATGAAAATGATATTGGGGCGGTCATTTTCCTGATCCGTTCCATTAAAGTCACAGGAAAGAACAAATAGGGTCAAACCCATTAACAGGAAGTGAATTTTCATAATATTGGCAACAATTAATGTGGTTGATTTTGGAGAAATAAATTTAACCAATATTAGTTTAAAAAGATAAAATCGTAACTTCCAGCTTCACAAAACTGGAACTTCCATTCAGGCACATGCTCAATAAATATCATTTTCTAAAAAAGCTTTTCTGGATTGCAGCAGGCTTTACAATTCTGCTTACGTCCTGTAATGCTCCTCAAAAGGGAAACCAGATCGATCACCAACAAATCCTGGCTGAGGCAAACTTCGTTGGTATGAACAGTTGCATCTCCTGCCATGAAACGGAGTTCCAACTATGGAAAAATTCCCACCACGACCTGGCCATGCAAAAGGCTGATTCTGCTTCAATCCTTGGGAACTTCAACAACAGCCTTTTTACCCACAAAGGCGTCACTACACGTTTTTTTAAAGAAGGCAATGACTTTTTTGTAAATACACAAGGAAAAGACGGTTCTAATCAGGATTTTAAGATCATCTATACTTTTGGTGTATTCCCGCTTCAACAATATATCGTTGAATTTCCAAATGGCGCCTACCAGTGTCTGGACGTTGCCTGGGACAGCGAAAAAGACAAGTGGTTCCACCTACAGCCACACATGGACCTTCAGCCAAACGAATGGATACACTGGACCAGCGGAGGCATGCGATGGAACACTGCCTGTGCCGACTGCCATTCTACTGATCTGAGAAAAAATTATGATAATGACACCCAAACCTTTTCTACCACCTACAGTGAAATAAATGTAGCCTGTGAAGCCTGTCATGGCCCAGCCAGCTTCCATGTCGATTATTATGAGGAAACAGGCGACACCATCGCCGGTAATATTCCCAAACTAAAAATGAATACAGATCTATCTTCACAGGAGTTGGTCGATGACTGTGCTCGTTGCCACTCCAGAAGATCTCAGGTTACTGCCTGGTATGATTATACCGGAAATTTCCTGGACCATTACGATCCACAGTTGATCACCGTCCCTCTTTACGAACCAGACGGCCAAATTCTGGATGAAGATTATGTCTGGGCTTCTTTTACCCAGAGTAAAATGTACCACAACAACATATCCTGCCGGGACTGTCATGACGTACATTCCCTGAAATTGAAAAAAACCGGCAATGCTCTTTGTCTCGACTGCCATATTACCAAAGATTACGACAGCCCTGCCCACCATTTCCACCTTCCGGATACGGAAGCCAGCCAATGCATCAATTGCCACATGTCAGGCAGGTATTACATGGGCAATGATTTTCGTCGGGATCACAGTTTTCGTAATCCCCGCCCGGATCAGACTGTGCTTTACGGAACCCCCAATGCCTGTAATGGATGTCATGACGATAAAAGTGCCGAATGGGCCAGGGATTTCATTATTGAAAAATATGGTCCCGAAAGGCCAAAACATTTCTCGGATCTGTTGTTAAAGGGACATGCCGGTGATCGGGCTGCCCTCGTTGAATTGGCCAACGATCGGGAATATCCGGATATCGCCAGAGCATCTGCTGTTCATTATTTTGCTGCAGCGCTCACGGCTGACGACCTGGATGAAATTTCCCTCTTCCTTAAAGACACCTCCGCCCTGGTAAGAAAAGAAGCGCTGAATGCTTTAAATGGCACAGGTAACAACTTTAAAGACCTCATCAGTCCCTTGCTTAAGGATGAATCAAGGATCGTCCGGATTGCAGCTGCCAGGCTTTTTGCTTTGGAAAATATCAATGGAGAAGGAATCGAAGGTTATGAAACGGCCTATCAGGAATATTTTGATCATATGATTTTAAATACGGATTTTGCTGCCGGTCAGCAGAATCTGGCCATGCATTATGAGGCCTCAGGAGAAATGAACAAAGCTGTTGAAGCTTACCGAAAAGCCATTGCTTTTGACGATTATTTCAATCCTGCAAGAATGAATCTGGCGCTTACGCTTTATCGTGCCGGGGATGTAAAGGAAGCTGAGAAGCTTTACCTGGAAGTAGTCGAAAAAGAGCCTGATTTCAGCTATTCCTTTTATATGTTGGGCTTGCTTTACAATGAGCAGGGAGATATTCCCAAAGCCCTGAAATATTTGCATAAAGCTTGTACCAAAACACCGCATAACCTCAGAGCATTCTATAATTACGCACTGCTGTTACAGCAGGAGGAGGATTATGGACAATCTACCATCATTGCTGATAAAGGTCTTGTAATATTTCCAACAAGTGAGGAATTGTGGTATGTTAAAATTCTGGGGCTTTTGAAACTTGGAGAAACCAGAGCCGCCAGAGAGACGGCAAAGGAATTGCTCAAAATTAACCCAAACAGAAGAGGGGAACTGGAGCAGATGATTGGGGAAAGGATTTGAAAAAGTGCAGAGTGCATGGTGCAAAGTGTAGAGTTTAAAACGATCAATTCCAATCAAAGGTCAACAATTCTACACTTTGCACTTTGCACTCTGCACCATGCACTCTGCACTCCCCCTACTTTTCCGCTTCTTTACAAAGTTTTATGCTTTGCTCGAAGACAGCTATCATTTTCCGGGCATCTTCCACATTATTCATACGAATTAAGAAAGAGCCCTGATAGTCGTCAGGTTCACCATTTTCATAATATTTGATGTTTTTGGTAGCTTTTGCGGAATTGACTTCCACTGAAAGATTTTTCCCGGTTATTTTAAATTTCAGCCCTTTTTCATCCAAATCAATCAGGTTGAATTCAAAGACTTCTTCTTTATCTTCTTTTTTACCTTGCTCAATGATCCTGAACTGCCATTTACACTCGGTATCCTCAATCATTTGAATAGACTGGGTCACCCCTTCTATATCCGCTGAAGACAATTGTTCTTGTATCCAATCCAGATTTCCTTTGACCTCTCCTTTCGCTTCAAAAGCTGGCTGCTCTTTACACATTTTCACCACAGCAGGAAGCAGGTGTGCCAACATCTTGACATTCTCAGGGTCACTGGCCATAATGGAAAGATCATTTCTATAATTCTGGATCTCACCATTTTTGAACGGCTGAACCAATTTATCTCTTCCTGTTTCGAAACCAAGCGTTATTGCTTTCCCTCTTACATTAATATCGATTGATTTGTCCTGAACATCGGAAAGATTGAAATTAAATTTTTCCTCCACCGGATCGCCCTTACCAGGCATTGTGGTAACCGAAAATACGTTAACACAAGAAGCTTGGATTTCCTGACTGGTCTTTTTATCGCCTACGGTAACTTCAACTACATTTTCCTTAAGTAGATCAAGTCCCTGCTGAAGAGAAGAAATTTCGGGGAGATTTCCCTTGACCTTGGCTTCGCTTTCTTTAATGGCCTCGGCCAGAATGGTCAGCATACACTTCGCTTGTTCAAAGTCATTGACCATAAACTGGACAGTATTGGCATAATTTCCTTGTGTTCCATCTTTTTCAAAATAGATGTATTTATTATTTTGCTTTGTGGTGGCTTCAATGAACACTTCAGTATTACTGATCTTCATATTGACCTTTTTAGGGTCGAGATCAGCAAGGTTGAACTTATAATGATTTTCAATCGTTTTCTTTCCTCTTTCAGCTAAGGTGTACCTAACGATGGTTGGTTGTTCCTTATCTGCTGTAAATGCCTGGTCAAAGGTAGTTTCATTAATACTAAAGGTCTGAATATTCTCCTTAAGCCACGATATGCTTTCTTCAAAGGAAGAAGTGGAACAAGGCGCCTCTATCTTTTCAGCAAGTTTTACGGCATCCTTAAAGAATGTTTCAATGGCACGGCCGTTATCAGCATCCGAAGCCATTATTTCAAGTTCTGCAATATATTTTTTCTGTTCTCCGTCTTCAAAAACACGAATCAGTTTTTGGCGATTGTCAATAAAAAATCGCACCATCATAAGGTCACGCTGGTTCTGTACTCTGATGGTATTCAGATCAATATCTTTGAGGCTAAATTCGTAAGTTGTAGATTCAGTTGATTTTTTCCCTTCCTTATTCTGGGTAAAAGAAAGCAGAAATGGGAATTCTTCATTCCAACTCAATTGCTGATCAAAAGTATAAGACTTTGTGGGAACTTCCTGCAAAAGGTCTCCTGCACCCTTGAGCACATCAATCAAGGCCTGGTTTTCCTGGGCAATGGCATTAAAACTAAAGGCAAAAATCAATACAACAAAAATGGTCAGTTTTCTCATAATTGGATTTTGTTTAAGTGAAATTCATAGCCAAAGTTAACTGATTTAAGACTCCCCTCAAAATCTGAATGTTACCCTAATTTAAAGGATTGCCAAATCACTCTACTTAAACCCCGGCCGACAAACCACACACTCCGATTTTTGACCAAACATATAAGTCAACGACACTTCCGGGCCAGTCCTGAAATTTGAGGCCTGCACTAAAGGAGAAAGGTTTATTTCATAAGAAAATCCCACCATTAAAGGGTCCAGATCAATTGTGGCTGTAAGAATCCCAGAATCAAGGATCGGTCTCCCGGCAGCATCATTTTTGGTGATCCTGGCCCCTACTCCAAATATCAACCCCGTTTTGACGATATTCATATGATGATGCCATTGCGCTGACGGAACCGCCTGCCAGTACATTATTCCAGGTGCTGGTTTTTGCACCATTGCCAGTGGTCTGAATACCAGATGGTCATATTTCGCCACTTCCCAACGAATGGAACCATGAAAAACTACGCGCATATGAACCCTGGAATCGTTTTTATTATCCAGACCCAGAAAGGAATAACTGGGCTGATTAATATGGAATGCCGAAATGCCCAGTTGTATATTTCTTCGGGTATTATGGTATAAAATACCCGTATTAATATCCAGCATTTTATTGGTAGTGAATCTTTCAAATTCCTCAAAATCATCAAGATTTGGGTCATAACCATCTGGACCAAACTGCTCATCAAAACGAAAATCCCTTCCGCCAAGACCATACCACATGGTTCCCGCCTGAACTCCCATAGCCAAATAAGTCCCCTTGTCAAGTTCATGATGATACGCCAGATTCAAATTCCCCTGGAATGTTCTGTACACATGGGTTCCGGCCTGGTCATACAAGGCACTGGCCCCAAAGGCAAAGAAATCTCCATTATTGGCACAGATCTGAAAATCATAGGACATAAATCCGGTTTTATAAGCCCTTTCTCTAAGCACACTGCTCCATTGATCCCTGTACTTTACAGAAAGCCGATGATTCCCTTCCATCAATCCGGCCAAAGCGGGATTCAAATGCAATGGCGCCGTTTCAAATTGTGAAAAATGATAATCCTGGGAATAAGAAAGCATCCCATAGAACAAGAATATGGCGGTGAAGATGATTTTTATATTTTGCATAGGTGTAATTTTGTGGTTTGATATTGTTTGACGTTGTTTCATATGGTTGGAAGTTGTTTGAAAAAAGTATTTGGACAGAACCAGTTTCAAATGGTTCAAGGAGTTCAAAGGGTTCAAATTGTTATACTTAGAGCCCTGTGTCCCCTGTGTCTTCCCAGTGTCCTTTGTGGTTATTAAATCATTTAAAATTGTAATGTTTCATTAAAACTAATTTTGTCCACAAACTAAGTTCCTAATCGTTTCAACTCACAGACAAAAGCTGGTACTGCCCATTGAAGACTGTAGACTGCCAACTGAATCATCGTATCAACGTAATATCCCCCTTATACGTAATCCGCTCCCCGTCCACAAAGTCAATAACTGCATACCAGACATAAACTCCAGACGCAGCTTTTTGTCCGTTTTTCAATACCCCGTCCCAGGATCCTTTAGCCTCTCCTAGCTGAAAGTCCTTCGCCTGAAACAGAATCTCTCCCCACCGGTCTACTACGGCAAATTCGGCTACCCGGATAATCGATTTCAAAACACTCCTGATTCGGAACACATCATTATGTCCGTCATCATTCGGGGTGAATGCATCGGGTACAAAAACATCTTTGTCCTGAATGACTTCGATAAAAACTTCGTCCGTAACCAAACAACCATTCTGGTCGGTCATGTAAACCCGGAAAGTAACATCATCAAATGGCCGGGCCTCCGGATAATAACAATCACTGCAATCCAATCCAGCCTCCGGTAACCATTCAAAAACCGGATCAATAGCATTGTAATTGGCCGTTAAGTCAACTAACTCTCCAAGATAGATAGTGGTGTCCCCCTGAAGGATCTCTACAAAAATGGAATCGGGTTCATTGATCTGGTAATCGTAAATGGCTGAACACCCTTCGGCATCTTCAATGGTCAATACATAATCCCCTGGTAATAACTCTCCAAATCGACGATTGACCGACTGATAGTTCACCGGACCTTCAAGTGCAAGGTTGAAAATGGGCGTCCCGCCAATGATTTCTTCAATAATTATCTCTCCGTCTCCATAACCATAACAGCTTACATCCCTTACACTATCCACAATTTCAATAGGATCGTTTTCAGAAAGCGGAAAAAGATAGGGCACCTCACAGCCATTGGCATCGATAATGGTACCTCCATAGTCACCAGCCTCAAGGTTTTGAATCTCAGTAGTGGTAGCGCCCGTTTCCCATAGAAAAGTATATTCAGGAATACCACCTGAAGCCGTAATACTTAGAGCTCCGTCACTGTAACCGAAACAACTAGCAGGAGTAGCCTCCACAAGTTCTGCAACGATTTGGTCAGGCTGAAAAATCTCAAAATCCTCATTAAATACACAACCATTCGAATCGGTTATTTCAAGGCTGTAATTTCCTGCAAACAATTGGCTCAAACCTGGCGAGCTGGCGCCATTGGACCAGTTATACTGGAAAGGAGACGTTCCCCCAGAAATATTTACCGTAATCAACCCAGTTGGTTCATTGTAACATATGAGATCTGTGGTAGAATAGGTCGCTTCTATATTTTCAAATATTTCAATTTGTTGAACGGTAGTATCTGAACAAAAGTCCGTATTCACAATGAGTTCCACATCAAAAACACCCTGATCAGGGAAAGTAAATTCCGGCGATTCAGCAAAGATCACACTTCCGTCAGGACCTCCAAAGGTCCAGATATTGGAAACAACATCACCTAAGGACTGATTCTCAAAAGCAAATAAATCACCTTCGCATCCCTGTCCTTCGGAAGGAGCAAAAGCCGCAACCGGAACATCATGAATCTCAAAATCCTGCTCCATAGTAGCCGTACAAATCCCATCATTCGTAGCTTCGAGCAAAACCGTAATCGAAGAAGGATCATCAAAAGCAAAGGATGGATTAGTATTGGAACTCGTAAAACCATTACTGAAGGTCCATTGATAACTATCTGCCCCAACAGACAAATTATTGAATTCCAGTACCGCGGGAGCACAACCTCCACCGATTATTTCAAAATCAGGTTCTGGGAAACCTCGAATGAAAACAGGTTGCATGATCGTGTCCGTACATCCTGCATTATTCGTTACTATGAGTGTAGAAAAATAAGTAGAATCACCTGTTGCATAAACGTGAGAAATATCGCAATCAGAAGCAAAGTTCCCGTCCCCGAAATCCCAAAAGCAGGAGCCCATATTCGTAGAATTATTTTCAAAAATCACGGCTGAACCTGCACAAAGAGAATCCTGAACGGAAAACAGAGCTTCCGGTAATGCTTCAATAAAAATATCTTTTGCCAGTTCACTGGTGCATCCATTGGACGATGTTGCATAAAGCATAACCGAATAATTCCCCGGATTATCGTAAACATGTTCCGGAGCAGATAAAGAAGAAGTCGTTCCATCACCAAAATCCCAGAGATAACTGGCCACCATCTGTGAGCTGTCATTGACAATAACTGGATCTCCGGGACAAGCAATCGGTGGAATATCAAAGTTTAATTCAGGAATTGGCATTACAGTGATCTGAACCAGGGTGCTGTCGAACCCGCATGCTGAGGCAGTAAGTTCAACGGTATAAGTTCCGGGATCTTCAAACACATGGCAAGGGTTGGCTTCGGTCGCAACATTACCATCGCCAAAATCATACACCAACTCAGCACCAAAAGTAGAGAAATTGGAAAAACAAACGGTATCCCCCGCACAAACCGTAGTCTGATCTACATTGAAAAATGCCTCCACTTCAGTAGGATGAATGATAATGTCACGACTGATAGTATCCGTTCCGCATGCATTGGAAGTAATTAAAGTGATGGTTCGGGTAACCGTAGAATTGGTGAGATAAAGCAGTTCCGGTGGAATAGAATCATTGGAATTGGGAATAGCCGGATCTCCAAAATCCCAGTAAAAGGTATCTGGGTTTCCATAACTGATGTTGATTATGCTTACCTCCTCTCCGGAACAATAATTGTTCTGATCCGTCCCAAATTCCGCAACAGGAAGCGGCAAAACCACCACACTGTCCAGGGCAACATTGCCACCACAGCCATTGCCTACTTCCAAACTCAGATAATAAGTAGTATCAGCCCTGCCTGAGGGTAACACTAAAGTTAGCGGCCCATCCTCCTGACTGATCAGCGTCGTGTCCTGATACCAGGAAAAGTTAAGGCTTTCTCCCTGACTTTGGTTCTCCAGAACCACTTCCAGGTCTGCACAACCACTTTGTGGAGCAGTTGAGAAACCAACAAATTCCGGCGGAGATATAATGTGAACAGTTTGGGTAATTGATAGCTCGCAAATACTATCGAGGGTATACGCTGTAAGCGTAACAGGATAATCTCCGCCTGCATCAAAGATGAATTCCTGGTCCGGTCCAATAACAGGTCCGGAGCCGAAATCCCATTCATAAGCCACGGCTCCTTCCGTTTCATTAATAAATTGAGTAGGCACTCCCACACAAGCGCTATCTACTGAAAAAGCAACCACCGGTAGAGGCGAAACGATCAATTCCATTTCATCAAAAGAAGCGCAGCCAACATCTTCATCTGCTAGCGTATAAGTGAGCAAATAACTTCCTGTATCCAGTTGACTGACCAAAACCGTTCCGTCAGGTTGTACGGCAGGATCCCCGGCCCATTCTCCAATATTGCCATCACTTCCTGTCAGATTAATGGATGTTTCGCTTTCGCAAACAATGACATTTTCACCTGCATCTACACCGGCAAAATCAATGATTTCCACCTGAATGTCATCCGATTGTTCACAAGTTGTTCCGGGGAATATGGTGTAAGTTAATGTATGAAAGCCTGAAGCTGCCAGAATTAAGTCGAGTTCTCCCACATCAGGATCTGTAATTCCCTCACCAGACCAGACACCACCGGAAGGCATCGCTGCCAAATAAACGATACTATCTGAAATACAAAATGCTGTGTCCGGCCCGGCGACTGCTTCGGTTGGGTCGATCACATCTAGAGTGAAAGTGTCCATGGTGACACAGGCAGCAATGGTCGGACTTGTGTAGGTGAAGATTATTTCGTGTAAACCATTTCCGGCAACGCCACTGTTGAATACACCATTTTGATTATCCACAATACCCGGGCCCTGCCACGCTCCTACTCCACCTGCAGGGTCAGGCATGAGCTCCAGCAAGGATGGTAAATCAATATCTTCAGCAATATCGCACACGGTCACCGTATCCGGAATTTGAACCTGAGGCAATCCTTCTACCATTGCTGTTAGGTCATCCGAGAACAAACAACCATTGGCATCCAAAAAAGAATAGGTCAGTGTATTTTGGCCGATATTGGCAGCAGCCGGATCAAAAATTCCGACATCCATATCGGTGATCCCAGCCCCGGACCATGTACCGTTTGGTGGTGAAAAGTTTAAGAGACTAACTGGATCTGCATCTTCGCAAAGCATCAGGTCATCTCCCGCTTCCACAGGGGTAACCGGCAGCACCTCCACTTCAACGGTAGCAGAATCAAAACAAACACCTTCCCCATAACTATAGGTCAGTTCATGAAAACCTTCCCCGGCCCCAGAGGCGATGAAAAGGCTATCGGAAATAATGCCTGGTCCTGTCCAGACTCCTCCAGGTGGAAAGCCTTCCAATGAAATCGAGTCTCCATTATTGCAAAATGGTGATCCAACATCCCCGATCTGCACCATTTCCAACTGTTGAATTTCTACCATTATTTCCGCAGTGTCAATACCGCAAAAATTCTCCACCACCACCGTCACCAAATGGATTCCTGCCGAATCAAAAACAATATCCGCCGGAAAAGCTTCTGAAGATGTATTCGGAAAGGCATTTTCAAAAGTCCAGGAGTAATTGTCAATGGTTCCTCCTGCATAGGTAACTTCAGGAGTATAAAACAAAGAGTCGCAGGCAGGATTAACTTCAGCTAATACCGCCGACGGAACATCATTGATAATAAAAACCTGATCCCAGACAGCTTCTCCGCAAAGATTCGTGGTGGTCATAGTCACGGTATATTCCCCGGGAGCAGTAAAGGGAAAATCCAAAGGAGTTGGTAACCCGGTAATACTATCAAGAACAATATTTCCATCCCAGCTGATCTCCCAATGATATGAAGAACCGTTTTCAGAGTTATTGACAAATGAAACAACATAAGGAGCACAAGCGATGGTATCCATGCTATTCCCTCCGGTTTCAGAAAAAGTGACATCACCGGTAGGTTCTCCAAGAACAGTAATGAATTTGACTTCCGTGTCCGATCCACACATATTAGTGGCAGTAAGTGTAATGGCATAACTGCCCGGATCATCGAAAACGATACAGGTATCCTGAGCGGAGGACGTAGCTCCATTGCTGAAACTCCAGGTGTATTCCATATCCTCATCATTATCAGGACAAGTAAGGTTAGCCAGGCACAATTCCTCTCCGGCACAAAGCAGGGTCGCATCCGGTTCAAATTCGACACGTGGCGGTATTTTGAAGGTGATCACTTTGGCATTATTCTCATCCTGAACATCAGGATAGTGCACAATGATCCCCACCTGAAAGCAGAATCCGTTGGAAGGTGGAATCGCATTACAGACATAGCTGCACTCCTCCAGAAATTGATAAGTACTGAAGGTATGTGATCTGTTAAGCGACTCTCCGGGAAGAATCACTTCACTGGCACCATCTCCCCAGAATAACTCAATGGATTCATAAACAAAAGCGGGATTAGGGACAATGGTGATATTGACAACGCTATCGGAATAACATCGTATCTCCGCACCATTGGTCACTGTAAAATTAGCAGTTTGACCAACTGCATTGGATGAAATAAAAACAGCAGATAGTGTGAAAAGGAAAAGAGTGATCCTTTTCAAATGAATTTTAGGCATAGGGAACCGACTTTTTAAAGGGCTGTGTAAAAATTCGGTTTTTCTAAAACATTATCGAAAATGATATGTAATTGGGGGAAAAATCGAATTTTCACACTTGAATATTTTCAAAAACATGAAACGTTAGGGACGTTCCCACCCAATTCCCAAATCAAAAACCAGTTAATAGCTCACGCAGTGTTTCTTCAATTTTTTAATTGGCGAAAACATAAATTATTGAAACCTGGAATTTGTAAATTGAGAATTACAGGGTTGTCAAATATCGACAAACCTTTATTACAGGGGGTGTAGTTTACGTTAAAAAAGAAAAGGCATACCGGTGACTCTGATAACCAGAGTTCTCCCATGTATGCCTTCACAGGTGAAAGTTACTTCAATAATTTAAAAAGCACAAATAATTTCAGGAAATTAAAAGTTAAAGGCTCCAAAACAGGTTGATTGTCTTTGATTTTTTTCAATTTTGCCGGCAAGCGTTCCATTGACCACCAATCAACAGACTCCATGCAAAAATACGACTACCTGCTCTTTGATGCCGACAATACTTTGTTTGATTTCCATGCCTCTGAAACCTATGCATTGGAAAAAGTCCTTTCCGGATTAGGTATAGAGTTCCATGCAGGTCATGTGGCCAATTACCGGGTTATTAACCATACGGTTTGGCGTGATTTTGAGAATGGAAAGCTAGCGAAAAAGCACTTGAGAAACCGTCGTTTTGAATTATTCTTCAAAGAAATCGGGGTACGCGCTGATGTGGACAGAATTTCACGGGAGTATCTTGAACACCTGAGTCACACTGCTTTTTTGATTGATGGTGCTGAAGACCTGTTAGAAAAAGTTAGTAAAAACCATCGATTGGTGTTGGTAACAAACGGTTTGAAAGAAGTGCAACGCCCAAGATTAAGCCGATCCACCATTCAACATTATTTTGAAAGTGTAGTCGTTTCGGATGAAATAGGTCATGCCAAACCCGATGCAGCTTTTTTCGATTATGTTTTTAATGAAATCAGGCATCCGGATAAGTCTCGTGTTTTGATGATCGGAGATAATATAAATGCTGATATCCGGGGAGGTTTGGATTATGGTTTGGATAGTTGTTGGTATAATCCGGACAGGAAGCCTTTGGAAAACGGTATTGAACCAACTATGATCATTGACGACATTAGCCAATTGACTAATTATTTATAAAAAAACGGTTCCCCGGAATACCGGAGAACCGTTAAAAATTCTAATGGGTTATTCAACTCTATATGTTATTTGTCTAAAATGAACATTTCAACCTCCGACTCTCCTTCACTCTTCAGGTTCAGCATGTAAACACCATTGGTATAAGCTCCTGAATTCATATCCACCCTGATCACAGATTGTTGTACTTCAGGTGTTGCATAATTCCATACCTGACGTCCCAACTGATCGTAAATAATCAGGTCAATAGCTTTTCCTTCATAGGCAGCTACATCCACCTGGAATACTCCTGAATTTGGATTCGGGAACACCGTTAAACCATTTTTGGTATTGATGGTATTTTCAGTGACTCCAGGATCAATTGATTCGTTGAATTCCGGTTCAACCGGATCTCCGGAATCAATAAAGCTGCAATTAAGGTTCCAGTTCCAAACTACCAGATGATCCGAGAATATTCTATCATTACTGATAAAAATTCCATTCATATAAGTCGTTAAACTTGAGCCTGAATCATTAACGTCTAAACCTTCCGGAGCGTAAATGCTACAATTCACAACAGAACCTTGTCCAACCTGTGCATTATCACTAACAAAAATGACAGAAGTAAATCCTTCCGGATTAATCAGGTTGGTTTCACCGATATACATTTTTCTGCGAATCATCATTTCCGTCGGTTGATTGAAAATGATGGTTGCATCCTTCTTAGTCGTCAGATTGAAAATGTAAATCTCAGAAGCGTTGATGATCAAAGTAGCACCCGTGCCTACGCTCACATATCCGTAATTGTTTCCGTTAAGTGTAACGGTGGCATTTGCCGGAACATTGACATGATTGTTACTTATATATGGATTGCTCTGGAAAGGTGGCAAAGGAACGTCAAAGTCATCATCAATAACAACATCCACATAACTGCTTCCATCGATCTGGACATTATTCATATCCGCTTTGAGGAAGGTGAAAATAGATGAATTGTCAGCAATTTCTGCTTCATCTGCATCTTCAATTCCTACACCGCCGCCCAATACCTGGGATTCATACATTTCAAACTCTTCACCTGAAATGATGGTATATGCAGAGAGTAAGGAAGATATATCTTCATCCACAACGGTCGATTCAACAGTGAAACAACCAAGTGCATCGGTAACGGTAACAAAATAAATCCCATTATCAGGAGCAACTACCGTTGAACTATTACCCAAATCACCTGACCATTCAAATGTCAATGGATAAGTCAGTTCATCCGGATTCAATACATTAGCAGTAAGCACCTGAACTCCCTGACACCAGGTAGGAAGATCTTCCTGGGTAATCTCAACCTCCGGTTTCGGATTAATGGTAATCAGGAAACTACACGATACAGACCAGCCAGTTTCGTCATAAAACGTATAAGTCACTGTATAACTACCTACCTCAAAGAAATCTCCCGGATTGTAGTTACTTTGTGATGAAACAACTCCACAATTATCGGTTGCCGTTGGAGGATCCCAACTCACAGGCTGTGCTCCACAAAGCGTAATATTATCAGGACATGGGTCAACCAAAGTTGGTGCTTCGGTATCATTTACGGTAATATCAAATGTACAAACGTCGGTCAATCCACTACCATCCGTTGCGGTACAGGTAACGGTATATGTTCCAACCGGGAAGAAATCTCCGGATTGAACCTCCGTTAATGGTAATCCTCCTCCACCTCCCTGAGATGGGGTTTCTACACAGAAGTAAGTTTTTTCACCAAAACCAAAATTTCCTCCTGTAGCAATTATTTCTCCGCCGCTTGATAAGGTATAAGAACCATTTCCATAACCACAACAAATTCCATCTCCAACTTGATCCCTTATCATAAACATATATTCACCATCAGGAAGATTGAAGAATAAATCTAAGGTAGAACCATCGGGTTCACTTCCATAAGTTCCCCCTGACGCCACTACTTGCTCTAGCGCATCCAGGATCATCCATGAAGTCTCCTCCGGATAATTATCAAAGGTGATACTCAAGTCAATATTATTACCAAAACAATCACTTGGTTCATCCTCTTCTTCCTCTTCCTCATCTCCTCCAATGGTGCAGACATAGGTCACCTGACCACAATTATCAGAAGCTGAAACATTGAAAGTAACTACAGCTCCACACTGACCTGAATCATTTGCTTTGGTAATATCACCAGGGCAGGAAATTACAGGTGGGGTCGTATCTTCTATAATTACCGTTTGAACCTGGGTTTCACTATTACCATTGCCATCATCATAGGTCCAGGTAATGTAATAGGTACCCTGAGCGCCATAAGACAATGGATCATTGGTTGTTCCCGTAATACTACCTGAACAGTTATCCGTAGCCGTTGGCGGCGTTACGGAAGCATCACATTGACCAGTGATGGTTGGCAGGACTTCCAGATCTGGAACCGGATCCATTGTATCATCTACTATGACTGTTTGCACCTGGGTTTTACTATTCCCGTTCCCATCATCATAGGTCCAGGTGATATAGTAAGTTCCCTGGGAGGCATAGGACAATTGATCATTCGTAGTCCCGGTAATACTACCTGCACAGTTATCTGTAGCCGTTGGTGGCGTTACTGATGCACCGCATTGTCCGGTGACGGTTGGCAAATTGGCTACATCAGGAACCGGATCTGTCGTATCATCTACAATGACCGTTTGCGTTTGGGTTTTACTATTCCCGTTCCCATCATCAAAGGTCCAGGTGATATAAAAAGTTCCCTGGGAGTTATAGGACAATGGATCGTTGGTTGTTCCCGTAATACTACCTGCACAGTTATCTGTAGCCGTTGGTGGCGTTACTGATGCACCGCATTGCCCGGTGACGGTTGGCAAATTGGCTACATCAGGAACCGGATCTGTCGTATCATCTACAATGACCGTTTGCGTTTGGGTTTTACTATTCCCGTTCCCATCATCATAGGTCCAGGTGATATAAAAAGTTCCCTGGGAGTTATAGGACAATGGATCGTTGGTTGTTCCCGTAATACTACCTGCACAGTTATCTGTAGCCGTTGGTGGCGTTACTGTTGCACCGCATTGCCCGGTGACGGTTGGCAAATTGGCTACATCAGGAACCGGATCTGTCGTATCATCTACAATGACCGTTTGGGTTTGGGTTTCACTATTCCCGTTCCCATCATCATATGTCCAGGTGATATAAAAAGTTCCCTGGGAGTTATAAGACAATGGATCGTTGGTTGTTCCCGTAACACTACCTGCACAGTTATCTGTAGCCGTTGGTGGCGTTACTGATACACCGCATTGCCCGGTGATGGTAGGCAGGTTGGAAACATTCGGAACGGGCTTTGAATCATCCTCAACAGTTACTGTAGCCGTACAATTATCTGAGTTACCCTCATCATCGTTTATGGTCAAAGTCACGGAATTTGTTCCAATATTACCACAACCAAAGGAACTTGGTGAAACAGTCATTGATTGCAAACCACAATCATAGGTACTATTATTATCAACTTGTGAAGCAGTAATGGTCGCTTGTCCATTGCCGTCCAACTGTACGGTAATGTTTTTACAATCGGCTACCGGGTCATCGCAACCACTTCCTACAACCACCTGATAGGTATAGGTATTGATACCCGCTGTAGGACAAGCATCATCCTGTACCGTAATGGTAAAGAAATGAGTTTGGTTCTCATCGGCTGCACCTGGTGTCCAACAAAATTGAGTTGAAGGGTTCGCCTGAAATCCGGATGGCAGGGCAGGTGAAAAAGTTCCCCCTGTAATACCATTGTTGGTGGTCATGTTTATTAAATCACCATCGACATCATTCCCTGTAATGTTAAAACATACTTGTTGTCCCGGTAATGTATTATAAATAAAAGGGCCGGATGCTGTAGGGTTATTATTGGCCCCGCAGTTGGTAATATTAAATTGAATATCCCTCGAAATTTCGCCGATTTTTACTCCATTTCTGTATTCTTCCACTACAACGCAAAGAACTCCAACCTGAATCAAATTCGGGGTAAAAGTGATGGCACCTGTGGAAGGATTTATGCTAACTCCACTTGTGGTGCTCAATGGATTTGTCCCACTGAAACCTGGTTTATAGTTTACCGTTGAATTGGAAGACTGGTAACAGTCCCCCAAAGAAAAAACTAATTGATCCCCATCCGGATCAGAAACTCCATGGTTATAATTGACAACTTGATTTACACAACCGGTAGCTACTGCAGGGTTCAAAAATACTGGAGAACCATTACATGCAGCTGCGTTATTGTAAAGTGTGGTAGCCACATACCAACTATTGGAAGATGGATTATTCAAGGTTGTAATAGGCGGATTCCTGCAGCAACTTTCTGCCGAAAGAACCAAAGAGGTACAGCTGGCTGGGAAAGAAACTGTTTTTACATAGGTCCATTGCTGAATCCCGGGTACAGAACCTCCGTTACAACTACTTGTTTGTCCAGGGCACAGAGGAGTAACATCTGTAATTGTAGGGTTAGACATCGCAATTGAGGAGGGTGTACCAGAACAACCAGAGACCCTGATATATTCTGTATTTCCATAATTAATCCCGCTACAGTCTCTAAAATAATTTAGTGTGATCTGATAGGTGTTAGGGCCTACGCACACATAAGTTATTTCTGCACCGGCAAAGTGAGAAGCATTTGCTTTCGGGTTGAAAGCCAGAAAGGTGAAAAAGAAAAAGCCGAGGAATAATACTCCAAGTTTTCCTGTAATCTGTTTAATAAGTGTAAACATTGTCTGTTCCATTGTTTGTTTCAATTTTGGTTATAGTAGAAAAAGTTATTTCAATAGTTTAAAGTAAAAATGAAGCAAAAAAAGGGGGGCAGTTTTATTGACTTCAAGCCAATAATAACTGATGACTTCAGAGCATCCACAAATGGAACTGCTCAAAAGTAATTTTGTGTAAACATGTTTAGGTGTTGCTAATTATGATAAGGCATAGCCCTATCCATAACATTCGATGGGAGGAAAAATTTGAAAGGATTGAATCCTGGAAACCTTGTAATTTCCAATAAAATAATTGCTAAATTGAAAGGGAAAGCACTGTGGCTTTTGTAAATATTAAGTGAAAGGGGAGGCAATTTTTAATCGCCGATACCACAAAACTAAAGTTTTTTTATTTCAAAAAAAAATATTTAACATTATGCTTGCTAAAAAAATTCTGATCGGTATTCTTTTTTCTTGCTTAATTTGAATCTCCAGCCCCTAAAATGTACCTTTGCAGCAAGAAGATAAACCCATGGGAAATCAGCCAAAAAAACGGTCAATACCCCGGGTGAAATTTAAATTCCTAACCACCTGACTTACAGGTGATAATAAAACAATAGAAATAATGGCAAACGCATTTTTTGAAGTTCCTATCGCTGAGAACGAAATAGTATTATCCTACGGTCCCGGTTCTCCGGAAAAGGCGGAGTTGAAAGCCGCCATTGCCGAGGCAAAATCCCAGGAAATGGAGATCCCAATGTTTATTGGAGGCAAACGTGTGAAGTCTGGAAATATGGTTTCGATTCATCCACCTCATGAGTTGAGTCATACCCTTGGACATTTCCACAGAGGAGGAACAGAACATGTTCAAATGGCCATAGATGCTGCATTAAAGGCCAAAGATGCCTGGGCCAATATGCCATGGGAAGAACGTGCCGCAATCTTTTTGAAAGCTGCCGACCTGCTGGCCGGACCTTACCGTGCCAAAATGAATGCAGCAACAATGTTATGCCAATCCAAAAATGCATTCCAGGCAGAGATCGACTGTGTGGCGGAGTTGTGTGACTTCTTCCGTTTCAACGTGCAGTATATGACAGAAATCTACAGCGTACAACCGGAAAGTGCTCCGGGCATCTGGAACCGCCTTGAGTATCGTCCGCTGGAAGGATTTATCTTTGCCTTAACACCATTCAACTTTACTTCTATTGCAGGTAACCTCCCAGGAGCTCCTGCACTCATGGGTAATACGGTTGTATGGAAACCAGCTGACAGCGAAGTATATTCTGCAGCTGTGATCATGGAGATCCTCGAAGAAGCCGGACTTCCTCCCGGGGTCATTAACCTCGTGTTTGTGAGAGGTAGCGTTGCCGGAGAAGTGATTTTCAACCATGCTGATTTTTCAGGTTTACACTTTACAGGAAGTACAGGTGTTTTCCAGACGCTGTGGCAAACCATCGGAAATAACATTTCCAAATACAAATCTTACCCACGTATTGTTGGAGAAACAGGTGGTAAAGACTTTGTTATTGCCCACCCTTCTTCCAATGCACGTCAGGTGGCTACGGCCCTTTCAAGAGGTGCTTTTGAATTCCAGGGCCAAAAATGTTCTGCAGCTTCAAGGGCTTATATCCCAGCAAGCATGTGGTCGGATGTTAAAAAATACCTGACGGAAGATCTTTCCAATTTCAAGATGGGTTCTCCTGAGGATTTCACCAACTTCATCAATGCGGTTATTGACGAAAAAGCATTTGAAAGCATTACCAAGTACATTGCTGATGCTAAGGAAGCCGAGGGTGTTGAAGTTATTGCAGGAGGTAACTATGACAAATCCAAAGGTTACTTCATTGAACCTACTGTTTTGTTGGTTAAAGACCCTAAGTACACTACCATGTGCGAGGAGATCTTTGGACCTGTACTGACCATTTACGTTTACGAGGATGCAAAATGGGAAGAAACGCTTCATCTGATGGATGAAACTTCTCCCTACGCACTTACCGGAGCCGTTTTTTCAAAGGACAGAGATGCGGTTATCCAGGCCACTGACATTTTGAGAAATGCAGCTGGTAACTTCTATATCAATGATAAACCTACAGGTGCCGTGGTTGGACAACAGCCATTTGGTGGAGCCAGAGGTTCCGGGACTAATGATAAAGCCGGTTCTGTTTTGAACCTTTATCGCTGGATCTCTCCACGTACGATCAAAGAGAATTTCGTTTCACCTACTGATTTCCGCTATCCATTCCTAGGAGAGGAGTAACAGGGAAACAAGGTAATAATGGACTAAAGAAATATGGACTAAGGAGTCCTATCAGGCGCTTTCATTTTTTGTGGAAGCGCCTTTTTTTGTGCTGGCCGAACCCGTACTCGCCGAACCTGTCTTCCTGGCCAGGCAAGATTCATTCGGCAAGTCGCACCGAATAAATTCGGTGGGTACGGTGGGTACAATTAAACTATACTCTCCTCAAAAGCATGACAACTCCCCTGACGAAGCAACGAGATCGTATCCTCAGCAGAAAACTTCAGTGTATTACAGGTTTTTCCCGTACAGAATGGACACAAATGCGCATCTCCATCTGTATCTATATAAAAGAACCGGTTGCCTCCACCAAAACATCCCATACGCCTTTGATGATAGCCCAGGTAATTGATGATAGGATATGCTTTATACCTAGCATCATTATTATATGTCAGATAAAACTCTTCGAGCAAAGTAATTTGTCCCGCTGAAAGGTCCACTGGTTGTCCGGCATACCTCCCGCTTGCCCTAACGTCGATGATCTGAACAAAAGCGGCACCCAGCCTTCTGGCCAGTTCCATATATTGCTTTAAATTTTCCCTTGTTGTGAAAGCCCTAGTTGCACAAAGGGACAAAGTCACCACCAAACCAGCTTTTTTGGCATTAATAGCTCCATCTATAACCCATTGAAACGCCTTTTTATGGCCACGAAACTGATTGTGTAATTCAGGGTCAAAATGATCGAGACTTAATAACACTCCGTTCAGTCCTGCCTTCTTGAGTCGTATGGCATTCTTTTCATTGAGCCCCAACCCTGAAGTAAAGATCCAAAAGTCGGAAGCTTTATGAGTGTGTTCCAGAATATTGTAAATACTCTCCAATCTCAGCATAGGCTCTCCCCCACTCAACATTATTTGAGTAGTGCCGTATTCCTGATATTTTTTCACTATTTCCACCAACTGTTCATCAGACAAAACCTCTGGCTCATTCAAATTCTCCCATTCAAAGCAATGTTCGCAGTTTAGGGTACATTTCTTGGTAATTGCCAGAAAAAGGGCTCTCAGTCCCTGATAGGGCTGCCCGGTGAGCAAGGAATCTACCTCCCTCCCCTGCATGGCTTTGACTTTTTCGGAAGGAAAACCCGGGGTTCCGATTTTCCAATAATACCGGCCATCCACTTTGGCAATTTTCGCCAACATCTTATCTCCCTGGGCATTCCTGAATTTCTTCCTCAAACGCCTGATAGCTCGCAACACGGCTATCGGGTTGCCAAGTCGGCTATAAAACAATCCATATAACTGACGAATGACGGCTAACCTAACCCGGAACTTTTCAAAAGCACTGGAAACTATGGCAGGCTTTTGATCCTGAAAATCGGACAATGACGGACCTGCTTTCTGAGTATTCAAATTTATTTCAACCATATTTTAATTAGCTTTTGGCAATTCATCAGCAGACAATAATTCATCTTTGGGTTTGAGAAATTTCAGGTATTCCGTTTTCGAAAACTCCATAAAATAACCCGGTGTTTTGAATTTTGTCAACTCTCCGATCTTTGGTACTCCTTCATAATCCCGGATAAGTTCATAATATCCATTTGCATGGAGGAATACGGATTGTTGCTCAGTATCGGCAACAGGTACCTCCGCAAATCTAATCTCGGCAGTTTGCCCGACCATCTCCTGAGCGAGGTATTCCCCGTCAGTTGTATTTAATTGAGCTGTAACATCCTCTCCTTCATTATTTATCGCCATCAAGGGGAGCAGCCGTTTTATTTTCATATCGGTATTCGGAGAAAAATCCATGGCCACCTGGTCCAGTTCCCAAAACATAAAACCGGTTGAAAATTTCACTGCCACATGATCACTTTCGATTTCCGACAGATCGACCGGCACCACAAAATCTCTGTCAGCCAATGGCCCTACAGTGTGGAGATAATCTACCAGTTTCCAATCATCGCCAATCTTCACATGGATAGACAGCGGGAATCCATTCTCAATTTCTTTTTGCAGGCGTTCTCCCCGGGTATCCTGTTGACGTTTTTCCATCCAGGAATTATAGCGATTACCAAATTTTTCATTGAATTTCCCGAATAAGTAATCCAGCCAAAGAGAATTCTTGGCATTAAAGACCAGTTTACCATTTTTAGCATCATCAGGTTTTTCAAAACTCAGGATCAACTCATTTTGATTGAAATCTGTTTCGTTAAACATAAATACTTCCCTGTCTTTATGCTCCAGCACTTTTCCCATATCCTCACCACCTAGTGAAATAGCACTTACGGGTTTTTGTGGATCGGTAACGACCTGGGGTGAGCCATGTTTATCTAATAGAACCTTACTGGAAGCATCATGATTCACGACGATCAAATTAGCCTGATCAGTATACTGTCTTTCTTTCAGTTCATTGGAGATCATCACCCGATAATGACCATCCACTGGCTTAATGGAAGGTAAGGGCATATAATCTTCTCGTTGTTGATTTTTCATAATGGCTCCGCCAAAGGTTTCCCCCTCAAATACAAATCCCTCGCCATCATCGACATAAATGTACGGGCAGGAACTCTTCGTGAGCAAAATAATAATTACTAAAAGTATATAGGCCCCTGCAAGGATACCCACCGTGGAAAACACATAGGAAGCAACCGTTTTCCCTGTATTTTGCTCAATGATCCGTATTTCTTTGACGTCCTCCACAGGGAATTGCTGTTCTCCTTCCAAAAGGATGGAATAATCTTTCAGGTATATGTGAACTTCATGTACAATAGGCTTTTCATATTTCATGTACCTGCTGTGACGATTTTTTTCATAATAAACAGGGTACTCCAGCTGTGTGATTGTTCCACCTAAATGTAATGAATCAAGGGTAATATTTTCCAGCGCCATCTGATTGTTATCCGAATGGACAACGAAATATTTGTATACTTCCCCTAACTCAAAGATGGTGGAAATTTCAGAAGGATCACTGGCATATCTCACATTGAAATACCGGCAGGCAGTCGTCTGGACTAATATTAAAGCTGCAAGGAAGTAAACCAGAATTTGTTTTGCCTGAGTTGACAGGAGGTTTTTCATAATTCAGCGTTTTGGTAAAAGATCAGTAGAAAGGAACTAGACAGGTCTATCTCAGGGTCTAAAATAAACTTTTGGTAAAATACAAAATAATCAAATGCATTCAAACAAATGATGCCAACGACTTAGGCTACAGAAATAAAAAACCCGGATCCTCCATATTGGGGATCCGGGTCCAGTTTCCTTAAAAAACTTATTTATAAAACAGTTTCAACATCTTCATACGGTAATCCAAAGGCTTCAGCTACCCCTTCGTAAACTACTTTTCCATTGACTACATTGAGTCCCATTTTAAGACCTGCATCCTGCTGGCAGGCTTTTTGCCATCCCATATCCGCTAATTTGAGTGCGTAGGGTAAAGTAGCATTGGTCAAGGCAATAGTCGAGGTGTAAGGTACGGCCCCCGGCATATTGGCAACACAATAGTGTACCACATCATCAATAATAAAAGTAGGATCAGCGTGAGTGGTAGGTTTACAGGTTTCAATACAACCTCCCTGGTCAACAGCCACGTCCACCAAAACAGTACCGGGCTGCATTTGCTTAAGCATATCTCTGGTGATCAGATTAGGTGCCTTGGCTCCTGGGATCAACACTGCTCCAACGATCAGATCCATAGTAGGAATGAGTTCCCTGATGTTCAATTCGTTTGAGAAACGGGTAACCACATTGGCTGGCATCACATCGCTAAGATATCTCAACCTGGAAAGGTTAACATCCAGAATGGTCACCTGTGCTCCGAGACCTGCCGCCATTTTTGCCGCCTGTGTCCCAACTACACCTCCGCCAATAATCAAAACTTGTCCTGGTTTTACTCCCGGAACACCGCCAAGCAAAACGCCTTTTCCTTTAATAGGTTTTTCAAGATATTTGGCTCCTTCCTGAATGGCCATTCTTCCGGCAACTTCACTCATAGGTACCAACAGCGGAAGACTTGCATCCGGTGCTTCTACCGTTTCATAAGCAAGGCAAACTGAATTACTTTCGATCATCGCATGAGTCAGTGGCTCATAGCTGGCAAAGTGGAAATAAGTGAATACCAGTTGATCTGACTTAATGAGTTTATATTCTTGCTCAATAGGTTCTTTTACTTTCATGATCATTTCTGCAATGCCATAAACATCCTCTATGGCAGGGAGGATTTTGGCGCCGGCGTCGATGTACATTTGATCTTCAAAACCACTTCCAACACCAGCGGTTTTCTGTACATAAACAGTATGACCTCTTTTAACCAGTTCAAGCGCGCCACCAGGTGTCAGAGCAACCCGGTTCTCATTGTTTTTTATTTCTTTAGGAACTCCAATAATCATTTTTGACAGGTTTTATTTTGATTAATTTATTGACAAATGTAGCCAAATTCGGGCCAATTTCCAATGATTTCAAAGGTACAAATAAGGGGATTTAATCATTCCAAAAAACGGCTTTTTTTTCTGGAGAAATGAGGCCTTTTTCACGGGCCATTTTGAAGAGATGACGCACGGCATTTTTTCCTTCCACCCCAAGATCTTTTGTGTAATCATTCACATAAAGTCCAATGTGAGCATACATGACTTCTTCATCCATTTCCTGAGCATGTTGCCTGATAAATGGTAAAGATTCCTTTGGGTTTTCAAAGGCATATTTTACGCTATTGGCTAGAACCTCGTTCACTTTGGCTCTCACCTCCAATGGCAACCGGTTATTAACCACTATTCCTCCAAGCGGAATGGGATATCCTGTAGTTTCTTCCCAATACTCGCCCAGGTCCCTGATTTTCACCAGTCCCTTATCTGCATAGGTGAATCTGTTTTCGTGGATAATCAACCCTGCATCAAATGTTCCGTCCAGTACCCCCGATTCAATTTCAGAAAATAATACTTCTTCTTTGCTGATAGCCTGTGGAAAAGCAAGACCCAATAAGAAATTGGCTGTGGTGTATTTCCCCGGAATGGCAATTCTGGAACCATTCACTTCCTGCTCGGACATAGATGATTTTGCAATCAACAGCGGACCGCAGTTATTTCCCAGAGCACTGCCAGCATCCAGCAGACTGTATCGCCCCAATAAATGAGCAAAGGCATGATAACTCAATTTGGTGATATCAATATCTCCTTTGAAGGCCAATCGGTTAAGTTCCTCCACATCAGCCATGATTACATCAAATTCAAGCCCCAGAGTGTCAATCTTGCCATGGATCATGGCATCAAAAATAAATGTGTCGTTAGGACAAGGGGAAAATCCCAGTGTGAGCTTCATTAACGTATGTTTATTAAGTAATGGTAAAACAAAAAATAAAAGGGTGTGCTGATCTTTATACCACCAGCTTTAATTACCTTTGCTTTTTGCAAAAAATGATTTATTATTCACAAATCATTCATTTACCGTGGCGCAAATTTAACCAATTGACATCAGAAACTTCAGTCAATTTATTTTTTTGCCAAATGGCTAATTTAATTGAATTATTCTGCACATAATGGAACCACAGATCATATACGAAGATAACCACCTTATTGCTGTGAACAAACCTGCGGGCTGGTTGGTTCAGGCGGATATCACAGGCGATCTCACCCTTGCCGACTGGACTAAATCCTATATCAAACACCGATATAAAAAACCCGGGGATGTTTTTCTGGGAACGATTCACCGAATCGACCGGCCGGTCAGCGGAGTGGTAATCTTTGCCAGAACCAGCAAAGGTTTGAGCAGAATGAATGAATTGATTCGCGAACGCAAGATCGTAAAAAAATACTGGGCCATCATCAATGAACGTCCAGACCCGTTATCTGCAGAATTGACACACTTCCTGCTCAAGGATAAAACACGTAACAAGGCCAAAGCTTTTGACAAAAAGAGCCGAAGAGCCGAAGGAGCTAAAAAAGCCACACTTTCCTATGCAATGATTGGCGGATTAGGAGATAATTACCTGCTGGAAATTGACCTTAAAACAGGACGCCCCCACCAAATAAGGGCTCAATTATCCAAAGTCGGCTACCCAATCCGTGGTGATATAAAATATGGTTATAAAACTCCCAACCAAGATGCCAGCATCCATTTACATTGCAGATCCATGTCATTTGTGCATCCGGTAAAAAAAGAACCTGTCACCATCACCGCTGACCCTCCTAATGACCAGATTTGGAATCTTTTTGAGGATATGTGGATGTAAAGGGATACCTTTTGTAGCTAGTGTTTAACCGCAATGGGCGCAATGAAGCGCAAACGCAAGGATAGTGAAAATTAAAGTCACTATTTACCCTTTGATTAATCAAAACCCGTTCCTATGAATAAGATAATATTCTGTTTTATCCCCATATTTTTACTGACGGGGTTGTTCTCCTTAGCTCAGGATCTGGAATTTCCGGTTACTCCACCTAAACATTACATTTGTTATTCAACTGAAAATCCCATTGAAATAGATGGAGTACTTACTGAGCAGGATTGGAAAAATGCCTCCTGGTCAGATGCCTTTATGGATATTCTTGGTCCTAAAGCAGAACAGCCTTATTTTGAGACAAGAGTGAAAATGCTTTGGGACAGCGCATACTTTTACTTTGGCGCCACCCTAGAAGAAACACATGTATGGGGAACATTAACCGAGCGGGATGCTATCATTTATTTCGATACTGATTTTGAGATCTTTCTTGATCCTGATGGTGACAATCACAACTACATGGAACTGGAGATCAATGCCTTAAATACCCTATTTGATCTTTTCTTGAAACGCCCTTACAGGGATACTACTAAAGTGGATATTCAATGGGATATGCCTGGTGTGCTTTCTGTTGTTCATATAAATGGGAGTCTAAATGACCCTTCTGACCTGGACAAAAGCTGGAGTGTTGAAATTGCCATACCCTGGGAAGATATGATGGAGCACCTTCCGGGCAACAGAAAACCTCTGGACCAGGAACAATGGAGAATCAACTTTTCAAGAGTTCACTGGGAGACCGATATTATTGATGGGAAATATGTTAAGAAGAAAAACAAGGACGGGAAACTCCAACGAGAACTCAACTGGGTATGGTCACCGCAATGGGCGGTCAACATGCATCAACCGGAATTCTGGGGTTACGTTCAGTTCTGTGATGCTGCTATCGGAACTGAAAAGGCTGAATTCCGGAAAGATCTGGACTTTGATCTGAAAATGGCCCTTATTGAGATCTACCACAAACAAAAAGCGTTTTTTGGTCAACACAAAAGGTTTACAGAAGATATCTCAGACCTTGAACTTGATGAATATAATTTAAATAAGTTCGAACATCTGCTGGAGATCAAAGTAGATGGCAATTCATTTTCCGCAAAAGCCAACGGGTTAAAAGCCATCTGGAAAATAAATGAGAGGAGTCACCTGACCTTCCAGGATTACATTGACTGATTACGAATAATAAATTACCAAAGCCCATGTTTTCGAATAAAATCCAATTATCATTTATAGTACTCATTTTTTCTGTGATAATATCAGGTCTTAATTCCTGTTCAACGGTAAAGCAGGAAGATGAATTACCTGGTTACTGGGTTTGGATGAACTACCGAAACGGGAATGACTGGGACAAAATTTTCCGGGATTTAAATGACATGGGAGTCGGCGGAATGTTATTATATGCCAGAGCAGATGACTACCCGAAGGTAATTCCTATAGCAGAAAAATATGGTATAGACATCCATGCCTGGCAATGGATATTGAATAGACCGTATGGGGAGATTCCCGAAAAGCACCCGGAATGGCTGAGTGTTAACAGGCAAGGAAAATCCCTGGCAGAAGAAATCGCCTATGTCGGCTATTACAAATTTCTCTGCCCTGCCCTGCCGGAGGTAAGAGAATATCTGGTGGAAGACCTTGAAAAGATCGTGACCATTGAGGGTTTAAAAGGTTTGAGTCTTGATTATTGCAGATTTGTAGATGTCATTTTGCCTGAAATATTCAACCTAAATACGACATTGTACAGGATAAAGAATATCCGCAGTGGGACTATGGCTATCATCCGGTCATGATCGAAAAGTTTATGAAAAGCCACGATTATGATCCCCGGGAACTTGAGGATCCATCACAAGATTCGGCGTGGTTGCAATTCAGATATGACCAGGTCACGGAGTCGCCAACCTAATTGCAGAAATGACCCATAAACACGGAAAAATCATCAGTGCCTCTCCTTTTCCCAGCCCATCCATTGCCAGAAAGCTAGTCCGACAAGACTGGGACAAATGGAATCTCGACATTGTATTTCCTATGGTCTATTCCGGTTTCTATGCTGATGGTGGAGCCGACTGGATCGCCGGTTGCACATCGGAGGCCGTTGAACTGGTTGAACCAAAAGGCACCAAAATCTTCACAGGATTATTCTCACCTCATCACCAAAACGACAGCCTGGATTTGACAAGAGCCATGACCATTGCAGAAAATAATGGAGCCTCCGGGATAGCCATTTTCAGTTATCCCGGATTGGACAGCCTTCAGAAGGTGCAGCTAAAGGAATTTATTAAAAACAGGTAAGGCATTTCGGAATATTTAGCAACAAGATCCCCCTTCCACAGAATCATCATCCTCAACAATAAAAGGCATCGCCCCTCCACAGCCTTCAAAAATACCATAGTGGGTATCAAAATTCCCGTAGAACTCAAAATGATCAGCGAACCTGGTTTCCTTCAGCATATTGTAGGTATTCCCGCAAACAGTCATTATTTTTCCTTTGGGAAAATTGTGGTGATCGTCCAGATCATAACTGTGCGGATTATGCTCTATGCTTCCGAGATATTTCACAGCCTGTCCATAATCTTCACAATCTTCTTCCAGTCCTTCGATCTTCCATAAACGGTAGGTTACCGAGAAGAATTTTATATCACCTACCATAGCTTCAAGAGCGGGATTTTCGATAGTGATAGGCTTATTCTCCATACTTCTTGGATCAGTAAATCCTGCTTTTCTGGCTGTTTTCAGAAAATCGTTCCAATACAGGGCGCCACTCAGGCACTCCCCCCAGAGGATCTGGTCTTCCTGCAAATGGGCAGGGATCCGGCGGTCGCTGTAAACATCGCTGAAATACATTTCGCCTCCCGGCTTGAGCAGCTTAAAGGCATCAGTCAAAACCTTAAGTTTATCAGTAGCCAGATTTATTACACAATTGGAAATGATGAGATCAAAACTTCCAGGTTCCAGGTCAAGTTCATCGAGGGCTTCGATATTACCTTTGAGGAATTTCACATTGGCGGTTTTATATCCAAACGCCTTTGTATGGAAATCGATATGTTTATTGGCAACGGCCAATTGTTCATCGGTCATATCAACTCCGACAACCTCTCCTTGCTCGCCAACGAGCTTAGCAGCAATATAACAGTCTCTACCACTACCTGAACCAAGGTCAAGGATGCGAAGGCCTTCCAACTGAGAAGGGATGGTCAACCCGCAACCATAATATTTGGCCTGAACTTCTTCATGCACGAGTTCAAGTGCTTGCTGGATATGTTTCGGAGGAGCTTCAAGAGTGCAACAGGCATTGGTCTTCAGGTCTGATGATTGGGCCAGTTCAATTCCGTAATATTCCTGTACTTGTTTGTGTTTATCGCTCATTGTATTTAATTAGGTTGTGTATTTAACGATGAGTTCCGCTTTGGAACTGCGCAAAGTTAATGTATAAATAGGAAAACATGTATTTGAAGGGAGAGTTAACCGTCCGTAATTAGAATTACAGAACGTCATTGGATAAATCGAGATTCCCGGTTCATCACACGAGTCTACAATGGCAACCTGATCTGGGTGGGAATAATTTTAAAAAAGTAAAAATTTAAACAAGCTGCTCTCACTACAGGAAGATAAAATGGAAATCAGTGATGGTTAAAATTGGTTGTATCCAGTCGTTCCTGTGCTTTGAGTTCCAGATATAACAGGTAAGGCACAAGGCTCAGTAAAATAACCGCTAAAATATTGTACAGCATACTAGGAAGGAAAATCTCGTCCCACAACAGTAATCCCATAATCCAACTCGGCACCAGCATTATGACAAAGGCGATCAAAATGACCTTCCTTTCCTCTTTTGCCTTAAGACTATTCACGGAATACTGCCCTTCCTGATGACAATGGTTACAGGTTAAATTCAAAGGATCTCCCTTTTCCTTAATGAGCTCATCTTTATCCGGGTGGGAAAAAGCAAGTTTGAGTTCATTGTTACAATAGTGGCAGGTTGTGGTAAGACGCATTTTGATCCATTAAATGAGTGTTTTTCGCTTGTTTCGGATTACTCTTACAAATTAGGCATTTCCGGCAAAAGTATCAACTGACATTTCAAAATTCAGGAGCCCACTTTCACAAAAAATGATTAAAATGATCAATCATAATTATAAACAAGCCTCAACTAACCATAGTTGAGCACCTCTAACCTTTTTTGATTGAAAATAATCAGAACAATTCGATTTGGGTAGCTTCACCGACTGATTTCACCTCTGCATCATTTTTTGATTCCTGCTTTGGCGAGAAGATGCGCTTGATCAGTCTTAATTTATGGGTATAGCGCTTGAGTTCCTGGTTGAAAATACCAAAATGATCTATGTCGTCTATCCGGACTTTCCCGTAGGCGTGGATAACCTGCTTGTCCTTCAACAGAATTCCAACATGCGTGATGCGCCCTCTGGTATTTTCAAAATAGGCGAGATCTCCCGGAAGGGCGTGATCTATGAATTCAACATTATCCCCGGAGTAAATCTGCTCTTCAGCCTCCCTGGGCAATTGTATTCCACTCATCCGGCAGACAACCTGCACGAATCCCGGAGCATCAATCCCCATGGCAGAACGCCCACCCCAGAGGAAGGGAACATTCAGGTACATTTTTGCCAATTTCACCAAAATCTCCGGGTCGCGTTTTGCATCCTGCGGATAAACTGCACGTCCACTGAAATTGAACGTATTTCCACCAATAGTAAACTGTATCCCGTCAAAGTTGGGTAAACGACACCCGACCATCAAAGGCAGGAAATGACTGTTGGCATGTGCCGGATGGAAAAAATCAAAAACAAAAGCAAAGTTATCACGGTAGGTCTCAAATTCGGAAGGTGTGATGATCTCCAATTGATTACTGGAAACCCATCCTACAAAATTATCATCACAGCATCTGACTTTGACCCATTGTCGCCCTTTCAATTCGAGTACTTCAACCAATTCCCCAAATAATAACTGGGAGATCATTTCACTTTTATGTGAAGAAGTATTGCGCACCGGGGCAGTACTAACAGGGCATATGGCGTACGTCATCAAGGCTGCTGTTTTTTTCTGTTTGTCAAAAATAATAATTTTTTTAAATCATTCACATCAAAAGTAATCAAATCGCCTTGTAGCATCCAACAGTCTCGAATTTGAAACTATGTCAAACTACTTCAAACAGAAAATAAATTCAATGCCTTCACGTTCATTCATAGAATAACATTGGTCATAACATTCTCGCATTATTTTGTACCTTTGGCCACCTGAAAAGTTAATCATTTCAATCCATGCAAAGAATAACCTTAATACTGCTCAGTATTTTTTTTATAAGTAGTTCGGCCCTGGCTCAGGACCAGGACTTCAGCCAGTTTTATGCATCACCCGTGACGTTGAACCCTGCACTCACCGGTGCATTTGAAGGTAACTTCAGGGTTTCCTTCATCTATCGTGATCAGTGGAGATCTGCCCTCGATGAGCCGGTTACTACATTTTCCACCGCATCAGATTTCCGTTTCCATTTATGGAAGGATCGTTCAAAAAACAAAGATGCCGCCGGGTTCGGAATTGTTTTTCATAAAGATTCTCCGGGACTGAGTTTTTCCACTAATCAAATTCTGTTGTCAGGAGCCTTTCACAAAGGACTGAGTCCCAAAGGCAACCAATATCTCTCCCTTGGTTTTCAGATAGGTATTGCACAACGGAACACCAATTACGCAACGTTGAATTTTAATGATCAGTTCAACGGGACCAATGGTTACACAGAAGCTACGGGTGAGGTATTTCCTGAGAATAACTTTGCTTATGCAGATTATAATGTTGGTATTAACTATTCTTATGCTCCTGAAAGAAGACCACAGATCTTTGCTGGTGCAGCTATGAGTCATATCACCACACCTGAGGTAAGCTTTTATTACGACGAAAAAGATCCGGAAGATTTTCCTTCCAACAGGTTACACAGAAAATATTCGGCCTACGTGAACCTTGTTTTCCCTGTAGGCGATTACATTAAAATATCTCCACGTGCTCTTGGTTATCTGCAGGGGCCCCATTTCTCTGCCAATGCAGGAGCCAATTTCAGATTTTCCCTGAATTCAATAACCGGAACCGCCCTTCATCTGGGTTCATGGGGTCGTTTGGCTGGTAATGAACAAAAAAACATTTTCGCAGATGCTGTGGTTTTTCTCGCCGGAATTGAATACCAGAACTTTCTGGTTGGCTTGAGCTATGATGCTAACTTATCGGACCTTTCGAATGTAAGTCAGGGAAGAAACACCTTTGAAATTTCCCTGGCGTATCTCGGAAATTACGAAAACGACCTGGTAGTTTGTCCTAAGTTTTAAAAGAATTGATTAATTTTCGGTATCACTTTCAAATGCTTTGATGATGAACCGAGCGCTCTATTCTTTTATCTTTTCATGTTGTCTTTATGTAATAGGTTTCAGTCAGTCGACCGCCATCACTATTGATGGAAAATTTGATGACTGGACAAATGAACTCCAGCAACATGTCGATCCGGACGAAACACTAAGTAACGTTGATCTCTTATCTTTTCAGGTTACCAACGACGAAGAATTCCTTTTTATCAAACTGGAATTGGACACTGAAATCAACCTCAAAGAAGATGATCCGGTGTCTCACAGTATTTTCCTTTACCTCGATTCGGATAATAATGCCGGTACAGGTTTAAGCGTTCAAAATGGATTCGGGGCAGATCTGGGGCTTAACTTCAGTGATCTTTCCGGGGACTTTCATGTATCTCCAAGTGTGAACATTCCATTTGCAGCGGTGAGCCTGCGGATGGGACCAACGGTTACTTCTACCATTTTTGAAATTGCCATTGCTCGTGATGCCGTTCCCGATAATATCCACCCGCTGTTTTCGGGTTCAACTGTTAAAATACTTTTTAAAAACTGGAGTAACGGGGATGAAATGCCCAATGCTGACAATCCATTCAGCTACACCTTTGACGAAACACCCGTTGAACCTTATCAACCTATTGATCTTGGAAAGGAAGTTCCGGAACAAATTCGCCTGGTTGCCTATAACACCTTATTTGACGGCCTGACCAATCCTTCAAGAATACCACATTTCGAAAGCATATTGAAAGCGCTAAATCCTGACATCATAGCTTTTTCAGAGTGTTATAACACACCGGTATCCACGGTTGAAAATTTGTTGGATGATTGGTTGCCCACCGGAACTAATGATGGTTGGCATTTAACCAAAGTCGGAGACTTGATCACAGCTTCCAGATGGCCTTTTATGCAAACATGGCCATTTATTAACCGCTCCTACCCTGTACTCATTGACCTTCCGGGGACATATCCAAGAGACATTTTGGTGACCAATTCGCACCTGAGCTGCTGTGCGAATAATACAGACCGGCAATTACAAATAGATGATTACAATGCTTTTTTCAAACAACTTAAGGAAGGTGGAGCAGGTCTTGGATTTACGGAATTAACACCCTTCATCTTTACAGGAGACCTGAACCTCGTGGGTTACGCAGAACAACTCAACTCTTTGCTCACCGGGGAAATAGTGAATATCAATCAATTTGGAACCGGAGCCCCACCCGATTGGGATGGAACGGACATCCAGGATGAATTGAGTCTCCAGACGGATAAACGCATGGCCTATACCTGGCGCAATGATTTCAGTTCCTATCCTCCGGGAAGACTGGATTTTATCATTTATTCGGATTACACTTTGCAGGTTGAAAAATCTTTTGTTCTGCAAACCGAAGTAATGCCTTCAGACCGGCTCGCGCAATATGGCCTTAATGCCAATGACACTGGCAGTGCTTCTGACCACTTTCCTGTGGTAGCAGACTTTTCGATCACAGTCGTTGACCAGATTGAGAATGCTACAGGTTTACAGCCGAACATTTTTCCTAATCCTGTTAGTGAAGAACTGTCTGTTGAATTGCCTTCTGATGGTGAGTTTAATGTCATTATTTTGGATGCTCAGGGAAAAAAGGTAATTGAAAAAATTAGCCTGACCGGGAATCAGAGCGTAAACGTGGCTCATCTGCCTGGTGGCATGTATATTTTAGTCGCCGAGCAGGAAGGGAAGGAAACTTTCAGGTATAAGTTTGTGAAGGAGTGATAATGAATTGTTCAAAACCCATAACTCGCCTGAATGCCAAAAACATACTTGGAATGTTTGGTGGGCCGTAAGGGGAAGTACTGAGATATGCGATCAGCTTGTTTGGAGAATTCCTGGTCATATTTGATCTCAATGATTCGTTTTCCCATCAATTCATAGGGCATTTTAGCAGCTATTTGATCAAAACTACCAAAGGCCATACCCTCATCAACTGTGAGCCGGAATCGTCCGTCAGGAGTGCCGTAGTAATATCTGTAATAGGAATTTAACAATACAGGGGATAAATTTCCATGTTCAATTTGTGGAAGTTTGGATGCCTCCACTGAGATATGCCGCCAATCCGTATTGGATAGTTTTTGGGATTTCTTATAGCCTAACTCTCCATGTTTGATTTTTTCTTCCAGAACAGGCTTGCGGATCGTTTCAAAATCATCTCCATACCAACGGATCCTGAATTTAGTCCGGTGGGCGATTCCCATGATGTTATCCCGATACGCTGCAAAATTTACAGTATCAAAATAAACGTTGTTGACGCGTCGTCGGGGGTAAATTTCCCGAAAAGAAACAGGATGTAGCTTCACCATTTGAATAATATCAAATAATGGAACATCTTCTAATACATATTTCCTTTCGTAACGCATTTGCTGGTTGCTGGTTAAAATACTATTTCTCCACGAAATAGTATTTTTATTAAAGCTGCACTCGTTCTACAATTTCAAGACCATAGCCGGATAATGCGACACGTTTTTTAAGGTTTCTTGACAATAATCGCAATTTGGAAACACCCATATCCCTGAGTATCTGTGCACCTACTCCAAAGTCCTTCTGCTCCGCTCCCTGGACAGCCCCGTTACTTAAGCTGACGCCGTTGGTATTTTGCTTATCCAAAACTTTGAGTGTCCTGAGAATAGAATCTTTTTTCTCCCCATGGCGCATAAACAGAACCAGGCCTTTTCCTTCATCGCTGATCATTTTGACAGCTCTTTGAAGACATTCGCCGTAATTGTCGAACAAGGACCCAAGAACATCTCCTGTTTCAGTGGAAGAATGTACCCTCACCAGGACTGGTTCATTAGGTTCCCAACTTCCCTTTTTGATGGCCAGGTGGATGTCATCAGTTGTTTGCTGACGATAAGCGATTACTTCAAAATCACCGAATTTCGTTTCCAAATGAACATTGAGTTCTCTTTTTATGAGTCGCTCGGTTTGCATTCTGAATGCTACAAGGTCTTTGATAGCTATTATTTTCAGATCGAACTGTTTAGCAACTTCTATCAATTTTGGTAATCTGGCAGCACTACCGTCCTCATCCAGGATTTCAACCAAAACTCCGGCAGGATAAAAGCCGGCCATGCGGGCAAGGTCAATAGCAGCTTCCGTATGTCCGGTACGACGTAAGACACCGCCTGTTTTTGCTTTTAAAGGAAAAATGTGGCCTGGTCTGGCAAAATCGGACGGCTTTGTATTCGGATCTACTAAGGCACGGATACCAGTGGCTCTGTCATATGCAGAAATTCCCGTTGTACAACCATGGCCGATAAGATCAATAGAAATGGTAAATGCCGTTTCATGAACCGCGGTATTGGAAGAAACCATCATTTCCAGTTCCAGTTCTTTGGCCCTTTTTTCATCAATGGGCGTGCAGATCAAACCCCGGCCGTGTTTTGACATGAAGTTGATAATCTCCGGAGTCACACATTCGGCTGCACAAATGAAATCACCTTCATTTTCACGATCTTCATCATCTACAACTATGATCACCTTACCGGCTTTAATATCGGCAATGGCTTCTTGGATAGTATTGAGTTGAAAATCCGTATCAGTTTCGTTTTGGAGGTTCCCAAGCATTATGTTGTATTCCTTTTAGAAAGTTTAAAAAACCTTTGAAGAGTGCCAAATTCATCAAAATGAAATAACGAACACTCCTCAATAAAAATATATTCAACCCCAATTTGTTCAAAACCTTATCGAAAACCAATGATATGATGGCTCCTGCAAACAGGGCAAAAAGTATCCATTTATAAAAACTGCCACCGGTAATTGCCAGTATTAAACTGGTCAGGATCATTAATATCATCAAAAAGGGTCCGAACCAACGGATCACTTTGTGAGAAAACAAAACAAAACCCGGCAATTTTAAGGGCGGCCACCAAAGATGAGGAAAAGTGAGAAGATTTTGAAAGTTGCCGGCAGAAATTCTGGCTTTCCGACGGAACTCTTCCTTAATTTCATGAGAAACAGCCTCATAACAAACTGCATCCAGATCATTGATAATTTGCCCTCCCCTTTCCAATACTCTCATGGCGATATAAAAATCATCTACCAAAAAATTGGGAGGAACTTCACAAAACCACCCCGACCGAATAGTATAACAACCGCCAAAAGGTCCGGCCATGATACCCCAAATTCGACTTTCATTGTTTTTCAACGTTACCTCAGAGGTAATGTAAAAATCCTCAGATTTTGAAATCCCCTCGGATTTCATGCCCACGTGGATCATATTGGAATCTACAATGACTACCTTATCATTTTTATAATGTTGTACAAGGCTTCGAAGGACTATGGGAGTTAGCATCACATTAGCATCGGTAATCAGGAAAATATGATCTGATGAAGCCGGACGTTTTTTAAGTGCTTCGGCGGCTAGTTTATTGATGACTCCAGGCTTACCGTTTCGTTCAGTGAATGGCAAGAATTGAACCCGTGGGTATTGCTCCGCAAATTTGACCATGATCTCATTTGATCTGTCGGAGGAGCAATCTGAGCCGGTATAAATGATGATCTTATCTTCAGGATAATCCAATTCAAGGAGGCTTTTCATTTTGGCCTCGATGACACTTTCTTCATTGTAAATGGACATTAAAACCGATACAAAGGGGAAATCCTTATCCTGTTCAAAAACCAGGTCGTTGTTTTTTTTGCTTTTACCTATCCATTTCAAGAGTTGCGGATAAAGGAAATAGGAATAAACCAATAACAGAGCAGCTAACCAGAACGTCAGTGCGAGCAGCAGGTTCATACTCAAACAATTTCAACAGTAGTAGATGAATAAGCTTTTATGACTTTTCGGGCGATTTCCATACTATCATAATTACTCTGTACAAAATCACATGCCCTGCGGCCAATTTTTTCCAGGCGGCCATTTTGATTGGAGCACCACTTAACGGCATTGACCATATCCGCAGGAGCATCCCCGATGAGGATCTCTTCCTTATGAGTGGCATCGATACCTTCCAGTCCTATGCTGGTAGTCAGCACCACTTTACCAAGAGCCATGCCTTCCAGGATCTTCGCTCTCATGCCACTGCCCGAGAGTAAAGGAACAACCATAATACTGTGTTCATTGATAAAATTACTGGCATCCTCTACCTCTCCGTGTACAGTGATATTTTTCTTTTTAATATTCTTTAACCAGTCAGGAGTATTCCGCCCCGCTATGTGTAACTGTATTCCGGGAAGTTCTTTTTGCATCTTACCCCAGGTGTGCTTTAGGAACCACTTCAACCCTTCTATATTTGGCATCCAGTCAAGAGACCCGATAAAGGAGATAGAGAGGTTTTTCTGAAAACTGTCATAATCGGCTTTGTATTCTGAGCTATCGAGTCCAATCGGTACGACAACCGATTTACCTTTGAATCCCATTTGTTGGAAAATATCAAGGTCCCGGCGTGTTATTGGCATAAGAATATCATACTGATGCAACATCCTCTTTTCAAACCGATGCAATTTCTCCGCCAGATATTTCAAATACATTTTCTTAGGCAGAGATTTGGTATTATTGGTGATCCTTTCCCATATCTCAGATTCTACGTTATGGGCGCGCATGCTTATTCTGGCATTGGAATACTTCCTGATAACAGGTATATATGGAGCCAGGTAAAGGGTTTCAAGTTGCACAACGTCAAATTCAGTTCGTTTGAGCAGTTTTATCAGTGCTTGCTCAAACTCTTTAGAAATGAACCTGGAAATATGAAAAGACTGGGTAGAGAAAAGGTTTAGAAAGGCATCTTTTAACTTAATCGTATTATCTATATCAACGGTTACGATTTTTTCGTACTGATCAAAAGGAACATGATTGTCCTCCAAGTGGTAATAGTGTTTTTTGGTGTTCATTGCCAGCAATGTAAGCTCTGCCCCCAAACCCTTTAGGGACTTACTCAGGTTACTGATAGCAATTGACTCACCATCCTTCAACGGATAAGGAAATTTTTTACATACTTGAAGGATTCTCATATTTTTCACTTTAAATGTCCTTTCTAAAACGATTTTACAGAATTCACTCTATTTGCCATTCAGGGTCTTTTTGCAGTTCAACTGACAATAGGCCAGGCTACTCCACTACAAATTTATTATTCTCACCGTTAACATCTGCCATCCTTCCTGTTGGATCAATTTCGATTTTGCTGATTTTATTCAAACCAGCAGGGATTTCAAACTCATATTCCGGATGAGTCCATGGCCAATCCGGAAGGTTGACACGTTTCATATCATTGGACTCGCGGAGTTTGTTACCCCTCATAATCCTCAGAGCAGCATTATAAATTTCCTGTTTTCCATCTTTATAGGTAACCACTAAATCGACAGGCATTGGCATCGCCCCTATTCTTTCCAGGGTTACTTTAGTGCTTTTTTTGCTCCCTTCAACGTTTTTGATGCCATAGTCTATGGTATGTGTGGTGTTCACCCAATACTCCTTATACCAGTCGAGCTCAAGGCCTGAGGCAGTTTCTACAACCCGGATAAAGTCATTCGGATTTGGATGTTTGTAGGCCCATTGGTCGAAATAATCCAGCATTGCCTGGTCAAATGCTGATTTCCCCACAATATACTCCAATTGATGCAAAAACACAGCGCCTTTTACATAAGCATTTACACTATAGGCAGAATTTGTTTGGTAATGGTCAGAATGCACACTCATGGCCTCATCATAACCACTCTTAGAAAACCCAACATATGAAGAATATGTTCCTTGAAAAGGATTCTCTGAGATTTGCCCCTGAACCATTCCCTTACCAGCTAAATGCTCCATCACTATAGTGGAAGCATAACTAGTGAAACCTTCATCCATCCAGGAATAAAGACTCTCATTGGTACCCAATGCCATCTGATACCAGCTGTGCATAAGTTCATGAACAGAAACACCAACAAGGCTTCTCAGTCCACGGTTTCCTGTTATGAGCGTTGCCATCGGGTATTCCATTCCTCCGTCACCCCCCTGTATAAATGAGTAATGTTGGTAACCATACGGCCCGTACTTTGGCTGAACGAAAGCAAAGACTTCCTCCATGATAGCAGGCAGTTTTTCCCAGTTTTCGAGGATTTTTTGATCATTTTGATAGAAAAAATGCATGGTAAGATCCTGCCCTTTGACCTTGTATTCCGTATGAAGATAATCACGGTCGGCAGCCCAGACAAAGTCCGGTACATTTTTGGCAACAAAATGCCAGGTCAATTGCCTGCTTCTGGTCAGCGGGCGCATTGGCGTACCTTCATATCCATAACCAATCTCCGTTTTTCCATTCACCAGGTGTCCTGTTCCTCCAAGGATATAATCACTGTTTATAGTAATTTTTACATCAAAATCACCCCAGACCCCATAAAACTCACGACCGATGTATGGATTAGCATGCCAGCCTTGTTCATCGTATTCACACAATTTAGGGTACCACTGCGACATAGAATAATCAATGCCTTCAGCGTTATCTCTTCCGGAACGACGAGTCTGGACCGGCACCTGAGAAAGAAACTCCATAGACAAGGTGGTCTGTTCTCCAGGGTTAAGCGGAGTTGCCAGATCTACTTCAAGGATCGTTCCGACAATTTCATATTTGATCGGAGATCCATCCTGGGATAATGATTTTACTTTGGTAAAGCCGATTTCTTCTTCTGTAAACTTACTGATCTTGCCCAGTCTTCTGTCCGGATCGCGCAGGTTTTGTGACCGAACATCCATCATACTGTTCGGCTGAAAAGCATTGAAATACAAATGATAAAATACCCTATTAATGACGTCGGGAGAATTATTGGTATAGACAATGGTCTGCTTACCTGTAAACTGATGCTTTTCTACATCAAAGTCAATCTCCATCTTGTAATCAACGGCTTGTTGCCAGTAAACCCTTTGTCCTGTCAGGTTTATGGAAAATAATAATAAAAAGAAGATCAGATGCTTTCTGTTCATAGTTTCATTCTTTTGAAAAGTGGTCAATTGTTGTTGGTCGTTCAATTTGTCCTTTTCAATTACGAATTATCAGCCTAATATCTATTCATAATTCGTGATTGATTATTCCTTATGGTAAGGATTATTTCCAGCCGGCTTCCTGCATCAGGGTTTTGGCAAGTTCAATATTTTGTGATGCCGTGTGGAAATCGAGTTCTTTTTCTGCGTATCCTCCTACACTCAGGATAAAGTCACTAGGGATAGTAAATACATTAACAGGAAACTCAAAAGAAAGATTACAATAATATTCCTGCGCATCAAAAGAGATCATATAGTCGATAAACTTGAGAGCGTCATTTCTGTTGTCGGTAAACTTCGACAACCCTAGTGAAACCAGGTTGTAATAACTTTTATTGTTATCATCTTTAGGTATCTTGACACCAACCTTCGAACCGATTTCAAAATTATCCGTACTACCGGAATTGGTCCAGCGGATATGTTCGGATGCATTGATAAAGGAAATCTCTCCCTGTCTTTCCGCAACGGCACGGATAACCGCCTCAGCATTTTCAACAGGATCAATGGCAAAATTGTCTACCAATTTTTGCAACCAGACTCTTGTGGCAGCCTCTCCCTTTTCAGCGATCATCGTAGCTACCAGGAACTGATTTTCCTTATTGGCAGCACTTGAAACAACCACCCTGCCCTTCCAGTATCGATTGGTAATATCCTCATACACATTGATAACGCTGGGTTTTGGAATGGCAATCTTATTACAACCATAACCAATGGGGTATTTCATGAACCCTGCCCAGTATCCTTCATAATCTGTATTCCTCGACGGCATAGCGTGAGCTACAGAATCTGTTGAAAACGGTTGTAGCACACCTGCAGCTTTGGCAGCATACATGTCCACCAAATTGTCCAGTAGAATGACATCGGCAGTGGTATTATTCCCCTCGGAGGTAAGTTTTTCCACCAGACCCTCAGGAGTGTCCGTTACTACGTTAACTTTAATAAATTTCCGTTCCATGAAAGTGTTGACCAGGTGTTGCTCCATGGTCGTATATCTGTTGGTGTAAAAAGTAATCTCTCCCTTGTATTCCGGATCAGTGCTTCCGGAACCGCCTTTTCCTCCGGATCCATTTCCGGTACAAGCGGTAAAAAATGACAATACAACAAAAAGAAGAGAGAAATATTTAACCGACTCCCAAAGATTAGGGACAGAATTCAAAACTTTTTTACCCATTATAATCTTTTATGATTAGAGCTAAGCAATAATTGAACTTAAGAAAGTTCCGCAAATGTAAAATTTTTCCAGCGAATTCAGTCTAATACCCAGACATTAACTGACACATGGCAATTATTTGATTGTGGAATGGTTATTTCGAGCTAGGTTTTATATTTTTGCTTCCACAAAAAGAAAATTATTATGTCCAATAAAATTAAATTACGTACCGGAGTATTGGTGTTGTTTGTTTTGATCGCTGCTTTCAGTCGTTTGATTCCACACCCGCCAAACTTCACTCCAATTGGTGGAATGGCGCTTTTCGGTGCTGCTTATTTTTCAAAAAGATATTTGGGTTTTCTGGTGCCTCTGGCTGCCATGTGGCTGAGTGACCTGGTTTATAACAACATGATCCTGCCGGTTCAATTCCCGGAATATTATACCGGTTTCAGACTATTTGGTGATTTCTGGGTCTACGGCGCAATTGCCTTAGTGGTTGGCATCGGCTTTTATCTGTTGAAAAATATTAAGGTGACCAATATTGCACTGGCGGCACTTATAGGTGCTGTTGCCTTTTTCCTGATCACTAATTTCGGAGTATGGGCAACGGGGCTTACCTATCCTAAAACAGGAGCCGGGTTGATCGCTTGCTTCGCAGCGGGAATCCCCTTCTTTGGGTATACCTTGCTTGGCAATCTGTTTTACAGTGCTGTTTTGTTTGGAGCTTTTGAATTGGCGAAGCGCAAGATGCCTGCTTTGCAATTTTAATTTAGTCACAAGTCTGCAGTAGACAGTCCAGAGAAATTTAATATCAAAAACGGGTTTTGCCATGACTGGCAAAACCCGTTTTTGATTTGAATGATTCAATAGAGAAGAATCTGAAAGCCGGGAAATTTTATTTAGTACCTATGGCACTAATTTCTTTTCTACCAGAGACATGGCACTGTGTGCCATGCTTATGATATTTAGTCGCTATGCGACTTGTCGCATCTTACGGCAGTACGCTTCCAAAAGTTATATATACAGGATGATTTCATTTTCAAATGATGATAATTCAACCTCTCCTTCAATCTCAATGAAGACGTTTTTAAAACAAAAAATTTTATAATATTTAAAAATAAAAGTTTGTGTTTAAAATAAAAGCGACTTACCTTTGATGAATGAAAACCAAAGAAAACAATCTATCCCCTCACGATGAGTTCTTCAAAGCTGTTTTTTCTCGCAAAGACATCACTATAGATTTTATCCGTGAGTTCTTGCCAAAGCCTTTGTGGGATTTGTTTATATTTTCAAAACAAACGAATTTAGTAAAAATGATTTAAAAACTATGATGAACCAAATTGATGAACCCAGAAGAAAACAATTGGTTGAAACTTATGGTCCGATAGCTGGTGAATATTATGATGAGGGTCGCGAGAAAGGCCGTGAAGAAGTGATGATAAGTGTAATGCAAAATTTATTTCTCAAAGGATTCGAGACAAAACAAATTGCCGAGATATTTGGTATTACTATCGAAGAAGCTGAAGAAATGCTTAGAAAGATCAAGGATTTGAATTCTTGATCTTTCCCCATTTCCGAATTGGCAGTTCCTGGAATATTTAACAAAGGCACTCAAAATTGACCATACTATTTATGGTCGATTTTAAAGTCAGGAATTATTTATCATCCTTTTTCTTTTCTTCGTCTTTTTTTCCCTTCTCCGCTTTTTTCTTCTGCTCCTCCGGATATTCGATCCGAACATGGTAAACAGATTTCATGATATTTTTGAATACCTGGACAATCTCTTCCAATTCTTTGAAACTTATCTCGGATTCTTCCAATTGTCCGTTATTGATCTTTCCGGCAACGATCTTGTCAATAAAGGCAAAGAGCTCCTTGTCGGTTGGATTTTTCAAACTCTTACAGGCTGCCTCTACCGAATCAGCAATCATCATGATGGTTTGCTCCTTAGAGGTTGGTTTTGGCCCAGGATAACGGAATTTGGCCTCGTCAACCTCCGCATCAGGATTGTCTTTGAGGTAATTACGGTAAAAATATTCCACCCTGGTCGTTCCATGATGAGTGGCAATGAAATCAATAATGACCTGAGGTAACTTGGCCTTTTTGGCCATCTTTATACCTTCTGTTACATGCTCAATAATGATCTGGGCACTTTCAAAAGCGTCGATATCATCGTGCAGGCTTTTCCCCTGGTTATTTTCAATAAAATATTCCGGTTTCAGGGTCTTGCCAACGTCATGATATAACGCCGCTACTTTAACCAACAACTCATTGGCTCCGATTTTCATGGCCGCTGCTTCTGCAAGATTTCCTACCTGGAGGGAATGTTGCATGGTGCCAGGTGCCTTTAAAGACAACTCCTTGAGCAGAGGCTTGTTCATGTCTGACAACTCCATCAATGTAATGGAAGACGTAAACCCAAACAACCGCTCCAGCAACGGCACCAGTGGATAAGCCAGTAAGGTCAGAAATGCATTCAGGAACAACCAGGTATAAACCGACCAGTCGATCTTGGTAAAATCACCTACTTCTATCAACGCCAGTCCCAGGTAAGCAATCGCGTAACTGGCAAACAGGTATAACATGGAGTAAAAGAACCTGGTCCAGTCTCTTGTATCTACATCGCTAACAATCACCACAATCCCCGCGAGAACCTGCATCAGGGTGAATTCATACCCTAAAGATGACAGGAAGCTTGCAATGAGTACTACCACAATGTGAGTAATCAAAGCCAGCCTGGCATTGAAAAAATTCTTAATGATAATTGGAACGATACAAAACGGAATCATATATGCGCTGAGCACATCCGTTTTTTCCACCACATAAACCAGGTAACTGAACAAAACCAGCCACATAAACACAAAAAACAGGTGATGGAATTGCCTAAAAATTTCCTTGGCAAAATACCTGAGGTAGATAAAAAAGACCAGGACAATTAATGTGGTGAGCATGAAATATCCAATGAGTACCCAAATATATTTTTTCTTACTGCTGACCTCTTTTTCAAATTCATACTTAAATGAGAGCAGTTTAGGATAAACATCCTTGGCAACATAGCCGCCTTTCGGAATGATCAATTCCCCTTTCCGAACCATGCCTCTTGAGGTCGATACAGAAGATAAAAGTTCTTCTTTGAATTGTTGAGTCAAAGTATCATTGTAAAATATGTTGGGGGCAATAGACATTTCGAGCAGAGAAAAAAGAAAATCAGATTCCCGCAAAGGCGCATAAGGCAGAGAATCGCTCAGCAGATTATTGGCCGTCTCTACCGTGTAAATGTTCTCAATAGTTTGCTGGTAACTGGTGTTGCCTTTGATAATATTGATCACATAATCTTTGCCGGCATCTTTATGTTCGGGTCGAAGCTGGATTATACCGGCATCAAAAATTCGATCGAGGAGATTCAGTCCATAATTCTTGTATTTGTCGGGGGTTTGCACCACATCCTCAAACTGTCCGGCTTGTTTGACCAGATCGAGCTGTTGATCAAAATTCTCACTGAATTGCCGTTTTTGGTTTCTTACAAGATTTAACCTCATTTCATAATACGGCGTAAAATCTCTCCCAAGCTCCTCCTTTTCCTTGGTGATCTCAGCGTCGGTTTTACGAATAGCAAAATCAAATGGTGCAATAAGGTCATCGTACTTCCAGGCTTCCCCTTCCTGAAAATCATATTTGAATTTCAGGTTATTGGGAAACAAAAAACTAATGACCACCACAATGGCCAGCAATAGTACATACCTGAAAAAACCCGGCAGCTTAGATAATATGGTAGCAAGATTATTTTCCATTTCTCAAAGATATACAGCCCAAAACAAAAACCTGACATCCCGGTGCAAGCTTTTTCAATGTTACCCGATTTTTATCAAAGACTATCATAATTAATGAAAGCCAAACCTCAGTGACAAATAATGAAAACAAGCACCAGAATTCAAAAATATTATCTTACAAAGGGATTTTTTTAGCAAAATCAATAATAATATACCATAATAAGGTAATTTTTTTCAAATAATACCTCATTATGGATAAAAAATCACCCCAACTTTGTATTGAACTAAATGATCAATATCGATATCGCTTTGGATTATTTTTCTATTTTTACCCTATAAAAACACCGCCATTGACCGTGAATTTTTCAACTAAAAATCAACTAATAAGGTGGTATTAAGACAAAGTGAAAGACTAAGCCCGGAGGATAACAGACCAACAAGTCTTTCCGGTTTCTTTCCCGGCATGCGATGTATGCTTAATGCCGTCGCACTCACGCTAACCTCCCTATCAATCTTTTCCACTTCGAAAACGAAAAAACAAAAAACATGAAAAAATTATTACTACTGTTTATCAGCCTGCTTTTATTTTCAGGCCTTCAGGCTCAGCTCACTCAAACGGTGAGAGGAACTGTTGTTGACCAGGAATCGAAATACCCTTTATTTGGGGTCAATGCCATCATTAAAATGGAGGATGGATCCTTTCTGGGAACAGTTACTGACATTGACGGGAACTTTCAACTGGACGAAGTACCCGTAGGTAGAAGAACCGTTGAGATTACGTATATCGGCTACCAGGAGATCATTTTGGATAACGTCATTGTAAGTTCCGGGAAGGAGGTAATCCTGAATATTGAGATGGAGGAATCAACGGCTATGCTGGAAGAAGTAGTTATTTACGCACAGCGCAACGGAGAGGTTCGAAATGAGATGGCAACGGTCAGCGCCCGCCAGTTCAGTGTGGCGGAAACGGATCGATATGCAGGAAGCCGGGGTGACCCGGGACGTATGGCTTCCAACTTTGCAGGGGTTCAGGGAGCTGATGATTCCAGAAATGATATCATCGTTCGAGGCAACTCTCCTTCCGGAGTCCTGTGGCGTTTAGAAGGAGTGAATATTCCCAACCCAAATCACTTTGCCATTCCGGGGACAGGTGGAGGCCCGGTGACCATTTTGAACAATAAATTCTTGTCGAATTCGGACTTTTTCACAGGAGCATTTCCCGCTGAGTTTGGAAACGGCATTGCCGGTGCTTTCGACCTGAAAATGAGAAATGGTAACAACCAGCAACATGAATTCAGCGGACAACTGGGATTCCTTGGAACAGAATTAATGGCAGAAGGACCATTGTCCAAAGAAAACAAAAGCTCTTACCTGGCCATGTACCGGTACTCCACACTCAAGTTATTTAGTTTTCTGGGTGTCCAGATCGGAACGGATGCCGTACCTCAATATCAGGACGGTGCCTTTAGAATAAATTTCCCCGGCAAAAATTCCAGCAACTTGGCCATTTGGGGAATTGCAGGGCAAAGTGCAGTGGACGTACTGATCAGTGATCAGGAAGTTCCTCCTACGAACCCAGACCTTTTCAGTGACAATGACAGGGATCAGCACTTTGGCTCTTCGATGGGAATAGGTGGTATTACTTACACGAAGCCTTTCAATAAAAACACCTTCTTTAAAGGAAGTCTTTCATCATCTTTTCAAAGGGTAACTGCCGACCATGATTTCATTTTCAGACGAGTTGTGGATGGAGCTTTTGTTTATGATTCCCTTCCTCCCCACATGAGTTATGCTTATACGGAAATCAAGTATTCCCTGAATGCTTTTATCAACAAAAAGATCAGCGCCAGAAGCACCTTAAAATTCGGTATCAATGCGGATATGATAGACTACGAATATGTGGATAGCATCCGCCACATCATACTAACTCCCGATGGGGAAAGAGATCTCGAACCCTTCTGGACGTATCGCTGGAATGCCAGCGGAAACACCTTTTTGTTCCAGCCGTTTATTCACTGGAAATACAGGTTCAACGAAAAATTCCTGATAACTGCCGGAGTGACCAGCCTATGGTATACCTTTAATGATAACAGTTTTTCTCCCTTTGAACCCAGACTTGGGTTGTCCTATGCCCTTCCTAGAGGACAAAAACTCAGCTTTGGATATGGTCTGCATTCCCAGAATCATTCCGGTTATATTTACCATTATTCCAATGAAGCTGAAGGAGATGATCCACTGGAATATAATCTCGATATGGGCTTGACCAAGAGTCATCATTTTGTTTTATCCTATGACCTTCCTTTGGGTAGTAATATGCGGGTTAAAGCGGAAACATATTATCAATACCTTTACGACATTCCTGTAGAGGTACAAAAGAGTTCTTTCTCTTTGGTCAATTCAGGTTCTGGGTTTAGTAGATTTTTCCCTAATCCACTCGTCAATGAGGGAACCGGAAGGAATTATGGTGTTGAATTAACGGTCGAAAGGTTCTTTGCCGACAGCTATTACTTCCTGTTCACAGGATCCGTTTTTGACTCCAAATACAGAGGTAGTGACGGGGTATTGAGAAATACCTCATTTAATGGTCATTTTGCCTTTAACGGCTTGTTTGCCAAGGAATTTACATTCAACCAGAACAGCAGGCTTAACGCAGGAGGAAAAGTCACCTATGCCGGCGGAAGATGGTATGGTCCGGCTGATGTTGAAGCCTCCAACGAGAATTCTGAAATCATTTACGAAAGTGAAACGCTTAACACCTTGCAGTTTGATCCTTATTTCAGGGTTGACGTCAAAATTAATTATCTTTGGAACAGGCCGAAAGTCACCCATGAATTTGCCATTGATTTTGTAAATGTTTTTAATATCAAAAACATTTTAACGCTTTCATGGGCACCGGATCACCCTAGTGGCAATCCGATTCAACAGAAATACCAACTGGGCTTTTTGCCTATATTTTATTACAAGCTTGACTTTTAGAAACAAGTAACAAATATGGAAAGTGTTCTTGGTGGTATTCTTGCTTTTTTCATTGTCTTGTTTACCTACAAAGGATTCAGGGACAGGGAATTCTATGACCGGTACCTCTTTGATGTAACAAGCATTCTGAAAGACAGGGAATACCACCGGCTTTTTTCATCGGCCTTTCTGCACGGATCCTGGTTTCATTTGGGATTTAACCTTATAGCACTTTTGTCCTTTAGCGGAGCCATCGAAGTTTATTTCGGCTGGTGGCAATATCTGGTGCTCTTTTTTGGTTCGGTTTTGTTTGGAGATTTATTAGCGCTCTATTTCCATCGCAATCACGATTATCGGGCAGTAGGAGCATCAGGTGGGGTTTCCGGTCTGGTCATGGCTTTTGTGATTGCTTCTCCAAATAGTGAGATTTCATTTATTTTTCTGCCTATTGGCATACGTAGCTGGATCTTCGGTCTGGCCTATGTGATCATAACCATCATTGCCATAAAAAGAAGCAATGACAACATCGGCCATGAAGCACACCTTGGAGGTGCTATTGGAGGCGTATTACTCGCGCTGGCTTTTGAGCCGTCCCTGATCACCGAAAGGGCCTGGCTGATTGCCGCCATTTTGGTTCCATCCGTAATATTTCTCTGGCTCAATATTTCCAATCCCGCATTCTTCCTGATTTCCGACAACTGGAGTCTTCCAAAACGAAAGCCAAAATCTCCGCTCAAAATCAGCCATAAAAAGAAAAAAATAAGCAAAGAAGAAGAGCTTGATCTATTACTCAAAAAGATCAAAAAGAAAGGCATTGGAAGCCTTACTCAAAAAGAAAAAGATCGCCTGGAGGAACTTTCAAAGGAGTGATTTAACAATAGTTACTAATCATACAGAAAAAAATTGCCCACTTAAAACAAACCTTATGAAAAAGCTCTTATTCTTTCTCTTGACTTTCATTCCTTTGATTAGTCTTTCGCAAGAACAGTTTCCAGTCTTTTCGGGAGATAATTATTGGGAGATTCGGCATTCCGATATTTTTGGCCCACCTTTTTTTATGACAATTAAAATATCTGGTGATTCTATGATTAATGAGCAATCCTATAAAATGATTTGGTGGGAGGATGAATCTACTCTTCTGGGCTTTGGTTTTGATGAAAATAAAAAAACCTATTTCAGACCTGCAGGTTGGGAACAGACAGATGATATTGTTCTGTATGATTTCAATTTGGACATTGGTGATACTTTTGCCTTACCAGTCATATTAAGTGGCTCCCCTTTTTGGGAGATTAATTTTGAAGAATCAATTGTTGAAGCTATTGATTCCACTGAACTCAATGATGGTTCTCTTCGAAAAAGATATCATTTTAGCTTTGATAATATTTTTGACACATGCCACGGTTACGGAGAATGGACATTTATCGATGGCATAGGCAGCAATATTCATCCAGCCTACGTATTGTTTTATTGCTTCGAATTTGGCCTTGAACTAGATTGTTTTTCCTATCAAAGTCAGGAGTTACATGGCAATTGTTTATATTCTTCAACATTTGAAACATCTTTAAGTCCAATTGAAATTTTTCCAAATCCAGTCTCAGATGAATTATACGTTAAAGATCTAAAAAATGAAATTCTGTCTTTGAAACTATTTGATATTAATGGCCATCAAGTTTTATTGGAAAAGAATGGCGACTACATGAATTTAAGTGATTTGCCTGATGGGATTTATTTCCTTAAAGTCCAGTTAAATGACGGTTCCTTTGATATAAAAAAAATAATGAAGTGTAATTAGATCTTTCACCGTTAAAAACCCAAGAAAAGAAAAAATCCTTTTCTCAAACTTAGCTCCAGGCTGAATTTAAAAGTCGTGTAGCCTTAAAACAAGAGTAACAACTATGCAACGCACCCTAGTCTATTTACTTATCAACAAATAACCTAATTTTATATTCCCAAACAAGGCCATATTAGCCTCTGACTTTTCATACTCATCAGAAAAGGGGAAGAAAAAAGAATCGGTTTCCCCACTACCAGCCCCTTGTCCAAATCCAGAAAACATGGCATTGAAACTTTCTCCCATTCCAAAGATGTCTCCCATTCCGCCGTAATTAGTTGAGACTTGTTCTTTTACATTCGAATAATCAACTGATTTTCGCGCAATTCCGGCTCCAAGGTTCCATTCCAGGACAAACCTGTTTGAAAAAAACCGTTGTCCTCCCAAATGCAAACCGACTGTATTGATTACACTTTTTATATTAGCCTTTTGGTAATTCACTTCTCCTCCGGAAGAAGAAGAATAGGAACCGTTAGATTTCGAATATTGCTCTGTTCGATGTCCAAATTCGAGACCCCAGAAATTTCGGAATTTCTTCTCTTTGTTGAAATAATATCTTACCTGTGTGCCAACTTTAAAGGCCTTGCCATTATAACCATCAGCCTCACCGCGATTGACAGGTATATTGATTTCTCCTAAAATCCCTACACAATCGTTAGGTTGAATTTCAAACCCAACAGGTAGCATAATTTTTGTGGCAGTCACCCCGGGCAGGGTTTTTACGGTAAGCAGGGTATTAAATTGTGCACTCAGAACCAATGGTAGAAAACACAAAAAAAGAATGATAGACTTTTTCATTTTTCCAAAATTTTATGGCAAAAAGTCTATGGTCAAATGTGTTCAGATTTATTCAATGGTAAGTTACTGAAAATTAAATATACTTACAAGAAAGTCTATCGATAACTTAGTTCGGCTTAAGCCATTTTTTCAATTGCTTTTATGTAAAATTTGAACTCGCCAAATTCATTAGGCTCGTCACACCGAATGAGTTCGGTGGATAGGGTTTATTAAAAAAATTGGAATAGAAAAAATCCCCCTACTCTATCGCTCCGAATCTTATTTTTGTAAATTCGCCTCTATCCGCAAACCTAAAATTTCAGGATGAAAAAAATCCTCTCTTACATACTCACCCCTCTACACCTGATCGTCTTCGGGTTAGTTCTCGTTATTTTTCATGCTATTCAATGGCTGGCTTTAAACCTTGGTGGTTACCACGCCCACAAAAAATCCGTAAAATGGCTCAACTTCTGTTTGATCCAAAGTCTTAAAATTTTAGGCAATACCTGCAAGTTCATTCATCCTCATAAAATTCCGGAAGGCAAACCCCTGATCATCGTTTCCAACCATCAAAGCCTGTACGACATTCCGCCAATCATCTATCATCTCGACAAGCACCATATCAAATTTGTTTCCAAAAAAGAGCTGGCTAAAGGCATTCCAAGTATTTCATTTAATCTTCGCCATGGAGGTTCTGTACTCATTGACCGGAAAGACCCAAGCCAGGCACTTCCAGCCATGAAAGGCTTTGCGGAATACCTGGAGCAAAACAATTATGCCGGCGTAATCTACCCGGAAGGAACCCGAAGCAGGGATGGTGTCCCTAAACGTTTTTCACCAAAAGGATTAAAAACCCTTGTCGAGCATATGCCTTCGGCCTATATCATTCCCATCACGATCAATAACGCCTGGAAAATCAATGAACACGGTATGTTCCCTATGAATGTCGGAATCAAAGCCACCTGGTTGGTACATGAAGCATTTCCTGTGGCAGGAATGGAATTTGAGGATATTTTCGAAAGGGTGGAAAAGACTATTAAAGGTGCGGTAATCACCAAAAACTAAAAAGGGTTTCCCCCGAACCGGAAGAAACCCTGAAAAATAGTTGTTATTATATTTTATTCCGCTGAAAGTGCGGCATTTCTGGCACGTTTGCGGTCGTGTTCTTTCAAAAGGATCTTACGCAACCTCAGTGACTCCGGAGTCACCTCTACATATTCATCCGCCTGAATATATTCCAGCGCTTCCTCGAGGGTAAAACGTTTAGGCGGAACAAGTTTCATCTTATCATCCGCTCCTGAAGAACGCATATTGGTCAGCTTTTTGGTTTTCGTTACATTGATCACCAAATCTCCCGGACGGCTGTTCTCGCCGATCACCTGACCTTCGTAGATCTCTTCGTTGGCACCAATAAAGAATTTACCGCGCTCCTGAAGGTTGTTGATAGAATACGGGATGGATTTTCCTTGTTCCATACTGATAAGTGAACCGTTTATCCTTCCCGGAATTTCTCCTTTGTATGGTTCAAAATCCTTGAACCTGTGAGTCATAATAGCTTCACCTGCCGTAGCTGTCAGCATTTGGCTACGCATTCCGATAATTCCTCTGGAAGGAATCTCAAACTTCAAGATCACCCGGTCGCTCTTTAGGCTCCATCGATAGCATCACCCCTTTTCTACTGGTTACCATTTCAATGGCTTTCCCGGAAACACTATCCGGCAAATCAATGGTCAACTCCTCAACAGGTTCGTGTTTTACCCCATTGATTTCTTTTATGATAACCTGCGGTTGTCCTATCTGCACTTCATATCCTTCACGACGCATGGTTTCGATCAATACAGCCAAGTGCAAAACTCCTCTTCCGAAAACACGGAAGGCATCTGCTGAAGGCGTTGTTTCAACCCTCAAGGCAAGATTTTTCTCCAATTCCTTTTTCAGACGTTCCCTAACGTGACGGGAAGTAACATATTTGCCTTCCTTACCAAAAAACGGCGAGTCATTGATCGTAAAGATCATACTCATAGTAGGCTCGTCGATAGCAATGGAAGGCAGCGGCTCCGGATTTTCTGCATCGGCGAAGGTATCTCCGATCTCGAATTCATCGATTCCGAAAATTCCACAAATATCCCCGGCCTGTACTTCCTCTACTTCAGCACGCTGGAATCCTTCAAAAACGAACAGCCCCCGGATTTTTCCTTTATGGATTCCTCCGTCCTTTTTTACCAAAGCAATCTGCTGCCCTTGCTTGAGGCTCCCCCTGTGAAGACGCCCCACCGCAATTCTTCCGATATAGGAAGAGTAATCCAAACTGGTTACCAACATTTGAGAAGTACCTTCTTCCACCTTTGGTGCAGGAATATGTTCAATGATCGCATCGAGCAGTGGATAAATGTTATCATTCTGGTCCTGCCAGTCTGTGTTCATCCAGCCAAATTTGGCAGAGCCGAACAAGGTTGGGAAATCCAGCTGATCCTCTGTTGCGTCGAGGTTGGCCATCAAATCAAATACAGAATCCTGGACCTCATCCGGGGTACAGTTAAGCTTATCTACCTTATTGACCACTACAATGGGTTTGAGCCCCAGCTCCAAGGCTTTTTGCAGAACAAACCTGGTTTGGGGCATTGGCCCTTCAAAGGCATCGACCAATAGTAGTACACCATCAGCCATATTCAATACTCTTTCTACCTCTCCTCCAAAATCGCTGTGACCGGGAGTATCAATGATATTGATCTTAACGTCCTTATAGGTAATAGAGACATTTTTAGCCAGGATGGTGATTCCCCTCTCCCTTTCCAGGTCATTGCTGTCCATGATAAGTTCTCCGGGGTTTTCATGATCCTGGAACAATTTGCCGGCCAGGAGCATTTTGTCAACCAGGGTGGTTTTCCCGTGGTCAACGTGTGCGATAATCGCAATATTTCTGAGTTGTGTCATGCAGTTTTTAATTTGAAGGCGCAAAGGTAGGTATTTATTGAATGTAAAATGTAAAATGAAGAATTTAAAATTAAAACTAGATGTTTGCTAAACTTCAAAGCAACGATCCTAATAAAACCCAAAACTTATGTTTCAATTCAAAAGGGAAGGATGGAAATCTGGAAAGATGTAAGACTTTTTTGGAGATTTCCTCCTGATATGACCAAGTAAAGGTTCTCTGAAGGACTTCCTATTTCCAATCTTCCATATTTGCCTGATGGAATGTTGGGACCACTTAAAACATCCTTATACTCAATATTTTAAAATCAACCCATATTTCAAACCCTTTCAAAAAAAATCCTCTCCCGACATTCATGACGAGAGAGGATAAAAATATGATTAGCAATTTCTTAAGATTATAACGATTCAGGTTCATCATCGCCATTCGGCGTTAGAACTAATACATTCTCCGGCACAAAAACTGTAACAGAGACTTTTTCCGAAAGCAGTGCATTGCCCACTTCGTATTGCTTCCTCAATTCAGGACCGTAAATCACATAAACACCATCGTCAATCTGGAACTTAAGATTATACTTTCCAGCTTGAACAAGTGACTTTAATGTGGTTTCGGTACCGTTTTCAAGAGCAATATTCATTTGGATACGCACGGTGCTTTTGGACCAGGTTTGCACGGTAACAGGTTCTCCCAAATCAAGGGAAACGACATCGTTCCCATAGAGGTTGAACGACTTAACGAGCACCTTCTCAGCCATAACATTCTGGTTTCCTTGCTGGCCAAAACTAAGTATGGTTAGGGGCAGGAGGAGGAATGTCAAGGCAATTCTAAAAAAATGTGTAGAGTTATTCATAAGCAGCCTCCTTTAATTAACAATGGTAATAATTTAAGGTTTTTTTCCCGTAATGTCAATGTTTAGACTAATTCCGGGGAAATGAGTTTAATCAAGTCTATTTTGAAAACAGTAGTTGCATGTTCTTTAAAAGCTTCTGATCGTACGGTGTATTTTCACTAATTTCAGCAGTAAATCTTCTAATCGATCAAGTGGCAACATGTTGGCCCCGTCAGATTTTGCCTCGGCCGGCCTTGGATGTGTTTCTATAAAGATGCCATCAGCACCCGAAACGATGCCTGCCTTTGCAATTAATTCTATCATTTCCGGTTGTCCGCCCGTTACTCCACTCGACTGATTGGGTTTTTGTAAAGAATGTGTACAATCGAGGACTACTTTTGCATCGAACTCTTTCATCTGAGGAATGCCCCGGTAATCGACGATCATATCCTGGTAACCGAAATTATTTCCTCTTTCCGTGAGCCATACCTGATCATTACCTGATTGTACAACTTTGTCTCGGGCAAACTTCATCGCTGCCGGACTGAGGAACTGACCTTTTTTTACATTTACCACCTTTCCGGTCTCCGCTGCCGCAACCAAAAGATCTGTTTGTCTGCACAAAAAGGCCGGAATCTGTAATACGTCCACGTATGCTGCTGCCATCGCTGCTTCCTGAGCCGAATGAATATCCGTGGTAACGGGAATCTGGAAATGATCACCAATTTTACGGATAATCTCCAGGGCTTTTTGATCTCCGATTCCCGTGAATGAATCCAGCCGGGAACGATTGGCTTTGCGGTAAGAACCTTTAAATATGTAGGGAATTTGAAGCTCGTCGGTGATTTTGATAACAGCCTCCGCTATTTCAAAAGCCATTTCCTCTCCTTCGATCGCACAAGGGCCGGCAATCAAAAAGAAGTTTCCGCTATCTGTATGTTTAAGATTGTGTAAAGTTTTGCTCATACCATATTAATGTAAAATACCGGGGATTAGTTGCAAAAAAAAGCGGAACCTGGATATCAGGTTCCGCGGAAGATATATGATTTAGTATGAAAAAATTACAGTTTGTAAGTTACACCAAGGTTCAGCAGAGAAATGCCGTAACCAACTTCACCGAAGATTCCGATATTATTCTTCACGAAGTAAGTAGCTCCAACAAAACCGCTGTAAGTGAAGTTATTCTGTGCTTCGCGGTAGAATGATGGTGTTGGTGTATCTGGTTTGTTATCTCCGTATAATGGTTCGTCAGATGGAGTATTATCTACATCCACAAAAGGAACATTATATGCGAAACTGAATCCTCCGTAAACATCCCACTTATCGAGATTCACAAAATGAACTGCCGGACGAATTCCAACGATCAACATTTGATTGTTGAAAATATTAGAAGATCCATCATTGTATTTGATCAATGAGCTGGTTGAGGAAGAATAAGCTGCAAAAGCACTGATACTGAATTTTTCAGTGGCTTTAAATGCCATATTCAAACTTACCGGAGGAACATTGATGTTTCCTCCATCTTTAAAATAAGTAGGAACAACTCCCACACCTGCGCTTAAATGTAATTTGGAAGTACTCTGGGCTGAAATGGTTGCAAAGGAGATGAGTAAAAGGCCGAATAAAACAAAAATTCTTGACATGGTTTCGTTTTTTAATTTGAATAAATTATGGGATTCACAGCATTTTTTCAATCGGTTGAAAAATTTTCGGGTCAAACTATGACAACGTTTTGAATCGCACTGCAAATTTAGATTAAAAAGGTGTACCAGTCAAGCTTATAGGCAAAATTTTATTTTAATTTAACGATTTTTTGTGAGAATTTGTAAAATTTAATTTTTTATTAACTTTTTAATTTTTACTTTAATTCTGAATTTAATGGAGAGGAAAAATATTAATATAAATGCTTTTCCCGCCTCAAAACAGAATTTTTTTTCATGCTTCCTCTATTAAAACGTTAAAAAATTAAAAAGTAACATATCAACACCTAAAAAAAAAAAAAAAGGATGGTGGTGCCAACGATCACAAAAAATGCTTACCCGTAAATTCAAGGAGAAAAAGAAAATCAAGGCCAGAAAAATTAAAAAATTTATTTTTTGTGAAATCGCTTTGAGAATAAGAAAAATTTTCTCAAATTAGCTCCTGCCCTCGTTGATAATAAGAAAAGCTGTTTTCTTAATCATTAAAATTTGTTCAATTATGCTAATTCTTTACATTGCGACAGGAGCATTCCTGATCGGAGGGGGAGTTTTACTGAGTTCAGGCTTAGTTCAACAAACCAGCAGGAGGAGAGTTTATTAAAAAATCTCCGTGAAATTTTAAGACGTTATATCCCATCCCAGTTAAAATCACCCCAACACCCAACCATTCAGCGAAAACGACCTCCCGTGAACATATCTACAAGGCTATCACTTATATCTACGTACCATTTATCCGGAATTGTATTTCCGGTATTGACTTAAACGATCCATTATCGGGCGTAACTATGTTGCGTGCTCAACTCACTTGAGCATACAATCAGTTCGCTTAGTAATCTGTTTGTCGACTGGAATGATTCCGTTTCGTTCTCAGTTTTAATCTTCTGTCTGGATGGCAGGATTGGCTATGGACGAGATAACCAGATTGGGTGTAGGCCTAATTCCATTTTCCAGTTGTCTTTTGATATATGCAGCTGCATTATCGAGAGAATCCAACATCATATTTTTTAGAACAACTTTAAATACCTGATCTCTTAGAGGCGGGACAGGTGATTGTTACGTTTATTGGCGACCAGAAGCAACATACTCTTCTGGCAAACAGTGGATTAATGTCTATTCTTAATATCCACTGGATTCTTTCCCTGTTTTTAACAAGATGCTTACTAATAATAATTTTGGAAAGTTCCAACGAGAAACGATCTTTTCACCCTATATCTCATGCCATTTCCTCTGCGGGAGAAATTCTGGAAGAACTGGCCTGCGAATTCATCAAAACTTATATGGCAGAAGTAAATGCCGCCAGCAACTGATCCTTGTCTACAGGTACAACTCCATTCTTTTCGCAAACCTGTCCTCCGGCATGATTCGAAAGATCAGCAATGGTTTCTATGTCCAGTCCTAGGGCAAGTCCTAATGCGGCAAGACTAATAACACTATCTCCTGCTCCACACACATCAGCAAGATCCCTCACTTTTGTGGGAATGATCTGACTTTTTTGTCCATTGGAAATATAAAGCCCTTTTTCGGAAAGCGTGATCAGGCTGATTTGATTATTCAATTGTTGTTTGACATAAGTCGAAGCATTATCAAGGGATTCTATGGTGGTTTCAATTTCAAAACCGCATTGGTCCCTGATCTCTCTTAAATTGGGTTTAAACATGGTCACCCCATTATAACTCCAAAAGTTTTTGAACTTAGGGTCAACAGCTGTGGGAATAGACAGTTGCTTTGACCTTTGAATGACCCCTTCGATCACACCTTTAGTGAGTACCCCCTTGTTATAATCCTGAAAGATGATCACATCTATTTTTTCCTGGTTGAGAATTTTTTCAATCCCTTCAAGCAACTCTTTTTCCTCCTGACCTGAGAGATCAAAGCTATCCTCCTGATCTACCCGCAATAACTGCTGGCTTCCCGCCATAACCCTGGTCTTCACCGTAGTTCTTCGGGTTCTACTTTTCAAAATGCCTTCTGAAGTTAAATTTCTATTAGTCAAAAGCTCAGAAAAAATATTGGCGTTTTCGTCATCACCAATTACACTGCATAAAAACACCTTTGCTCCCATTGCAGAAACGTTCAACCCAACATTGGCTGCTCCCCCCAAACGATTGTCCCGGCTGTGTTGCAAAACAATCGGCACAGGTGCCTCCGGCGATATCCGATCCACATGTCCTGTCAGGTATCTGTCGATCATCACATCACCAACGATCATTACCTTCAAATCGTTAAAACGGTCAAATATTTCTTTATTTACTAAAGTCATTTTATTGCTTTACTTCTAACCTGGTTATAAACTTGCCGGCAAGGTAACTAATTATCAAATCCGTGGCTCCTTTGTTTTCATCAATAAACGATCTGGATGCTTTTTTAGCTGCAGTATATTTTTTTTCTTCAAGCATAATATGAAAAACTTCTTTCAGATCCGCATAATCTGAAACTGAAAAAGCCCCACCTCTTTTGCGCAACTCCACAGCTTCTCTGAATTTTTCATGATTTGGGCCGAATAAAACCGGCAACCCAAATGTGGCGGGTTCCAGAATATTATGAATTCCAACGCCAAAACCACCACCGATGTAAGCCAGGGAACCATACTTATATAAGGAAGCCAGCATTCCGATATTATCAATGATGAGCACCCTTGGCCCTGGTTGAGTTTTGCTTTCCAGCTTTGAATAACGGATGGTAGTTAGCTCCAGCCGTTTTTCAATATCTTTTAAATGGCTTTCGGTAATCTCATGTGGAGCAATGATCACCTTCCAGTCTTCCGGAAGATCATTATTGATCAACGGGCAGATCACCTCCTCCCCTTTCGGCCAGGTACTGCCGGCAACAAAAACTTTCGAGTTCCCAACGAACTGATCAATTTCCGGAAAACGTTTCGCTTGCTCAGCTATATCACTTACCCGATCCACCCGGGTATCTCCGGTGAGACTGCAGTGTTCGATTCTCAATAGTTCTCAACAACTGAGCTGAAGCCTGATCCTGCACAAAAATATGATCAAAACCTGCCAGCAATTGCTTAAAAAATCCGCCATACCATTTAAAAAAGACCTGGTCCTCCCGAAAAATAGCTGAAATAAGCATATGGGGTACATTATTTTTTTTGAGGACGGAGAGATGGTTGTACCAGAATTCATATTTCACGAAAATCGCCAGATCCGGCCTAACCGTATTGTAAAAACGAATGGCATTGCCGGGAGTGTCCATCGGCAAATAACATACATGATCTGCCAAATCATAATCCTTACGAATATGGTAACCGGAGGGAGAAAAAAAGGTGAGCAGGATCTTGTATTCCGGCCACGATTTTTTCAATTGCTCTATGACCGGTCTTCCTTGTTCAAATTCACCAAGAGAAGCACTATGAATCCAAATGAGCGGAGCATTACCTATGTTTTCACGAAAAGTTTTCAGGCCGGGAAATGTGCCCTTTCTTCCCTGGACAAAATCGCTGGCTTTTCCATTGAATAAAGCAACAAAATGAATCAACCACCTGTAAATAAAAATTCCCGTGTTGTATATTAATCGCACTTTAATATCCGGCTTTAATAAAAGATTTCATCTGTCCCTCTTCCAAAATAAAAAGGTAAAATCCAGGTTACCCGGAAGGTATACAAAAGATCCATACGATCCGTCGTATCCTGAGCCATCAGGTTATAGCTGTAATTTCTACGGTTTTTGGTAAACCCCTGAGTAAACTCAAAACCTGCCGTGAAATTGATCTTTCCGTCATTACTCAACATCTGATAACCAATATACTGGTTTAAAGCAAGCCCGTTCGATAACTGATCATATCCTTTTCGGTATTCTCCAAGCAACTGTGGCACCTGCCTTACAGGATCATCCTGTATTCTGATTTTATGCTGCATAAGACCACCGCCTACAGTAACTCTGACACCGGAACGTTTTTCCTTTGAAGGGATAATAAACATTTTCCCAGCCAACAGGCCGACATAATAACCTCTTTCACGGAGTTGAATATCTGCATAGCTTCGATCATTACCTATAATCTCTCCCTGGGGAGTTCGCAAGCTTGCCAGGACATCCTCTTTTACCTGAGTGCCAAAAATATAGAACCCTTCCAATCCCAAAATCCAGTTTTTATCATTGGTAATGATATCAGCCCCCAATCCAAAACTAAGGCTGTTTCCAAACCTGTCCTGCAGGTTTCCTCCGGGCATTTGCCCTGCAAAAGATACTTTGGCCAAAACCGCATTTCCTTTATTCTCCGAAAATTCATCCATTTGGGCCGTCAGCGCGCTAAAAATAAAGCTAAAAAGAAGGACCGAAAAAAATCTATACATCAGATCTAAATTTTTGACAAAGGTAAAATTATTTAAAACTTTATTTGGTGTAAAGTATATTTGCAGCTCATTCAACAAAATTTCAATGCAAAAGGTACTCATCACCGGGGCAGCTGGCTTTTTAGGATCCCACCTGTGCGACCGGTTCATCAATGAAGGCTTTCATGTTATTGGTATGGATAACCTGTTAACTGGAAGCCTGGATAATATTGACCATTTATTTCCAAACGAACATTTCGAATTTTACCACAGCGATGTCAGTAAATTCGTGCATGTTCCCGGAAACCTGGATTACATCCTCCATTTTGCCTCACCGGCAAGTCCGATCGACTATCTAAAGATGCCCATACAGACCCTGAAGGTTGGTTCCCTGGGTACGCATAATTTATTAGGCCTTGCCAAAGCAAAAAAAGCCAGAATGCTCATCGCTTCTACTTCCGAAGTTTATGGAGATCCCCTGGTTCATCCCCAAAATGAAGACTACTGGGGCAATGTAAACCCGATTGGCCCGAGAGGAGTTTATGATGAAGCCAAAAGGTTTCAGGAGGCCATTACTATGGCTTACCACAATTATCACGGATTAGAAACCCGCATGGTGAGAATCTTCAATACTTATGGGCCACGAATGCGCGTTAATGATGGAAGAGCTCTGCCAGCCTTCTTCGCACAGGCTATTCGTGGAGAAGGACTTACGGTATTTGGAGACGGACAACAAACCCGCTCGTTTTGTTATGTCGATGACCTGATCGAAGGCATTTTCAGATTGCTCTTCAGTGATTACCACCTGCCGGTAAATATTGGAAATCCCGTGGAAATCACTATTCAGCAATTGGCAGAAGAGATCCTGGAGCTGGTTGGTAATCCAAAGGCAAGGATCATCTACAAAGACCTTCCGGTTGATGACCCAAAAATCAGGCAACCTGATATCAGCCGGGCTAAATCCATACTGGACTGGGAGCCTAAAGTTTCCAGATCAGAAGGACTCAAAAAATCCTTTGAATATTTTAAAGCAGTAGTAAAACCATCATAAATGGATTTCAAAAAAAAGATACTTATTACGGGTGGAGCAGGTTTCATTGGTTCTCACCTGGTTAGACTATTTGTCAACAAACACCCTGACTACCAGATTGTCAACCTGGACAAACTCACTTATGCCGGCAACCTTGAAAACCTGAAGGACGTTGACCAGGCACCTAATTATAAATTCGTTAAAGCCGATATCACGGATAAGGCAGTCATCGATGAATTATTTCAACAGGAAAAATTCGACGCAGTCATCCACTTGGCTGCAGAATCCCATGTGGACAGATCTATTACCAGCCCCATGGACTTTATTATGACCAATATTGTTGGGACGGTTAATCTATTGAATGCAGCAAGGCACACCTGGGAGCGTTTTGATGATAAATTATTCTTCCATGTTTCAACAGACGAAGTTTACGGAAGCCTGGGAGAAACTGGGTTGTTCACTGAAGAAACACCCTATGATCCTCGATCTCCATATTCTGCTTCCAAGGCAAGTTCTGACCACCTGGTAAGAGCTTATTATCACACCTATGGAATGCCGATTATGATTTCCAACTGTTCCAATAATTACGGTCCGTACCAGTTTCCGGAAAAGCTTTTGCCCTTGATGATCAATAACATCAAGCATAATAAACCTCTGCCCATTTACGGAGATGGGAAATATACGCGCGACTGGCTTTGGGTGGAAGACCATGCGGCGGCCATTGAACTCATTTTTCATGAAGGTAAAACCGGAGAGACCTATAATATTGGCGGCAATAACGAATGGCAGAACATTGATTTGGTCCATAAACTTTGCGAGATAATGGATCGATTGCTTGGCCGTCCTGAAGACACTTCCAAACAACTGATCACTTTTGTGAAGGACCGTCCCGGGCATGATCTACGTTATGCCATAGATGCTTCCAAATTACAGAATGAATTGAAGTGGTCTCCTACCCTGCAAACGGAAGAAGGCCTGGAGAAAACAGCCAAATGGTATCTTGAGCATGAAGATTGGCTGGAACGGGTAACTTCGGGAGCGTATCAGGATTATTACAAGGAAATGTATGGGTAATTACAATCCAATTTGAATACATTGAAGTTTGACTAATTATTTAACCACAGTGAGCGCAGTGGAAGCACAGTGTTCACCGAGAAAGTATACGAAGGCGTTTATTATTTGTAAAAGAATCCCTATTATTGAAATCTATTATAAAAACCAAAACAAAACATTACCATGGAAGAAATGAACCTGATTGATGACACATCTATAGAAGGGGGTTTCAATGCTGAGATCAAAAGTTACCTGATGGAAACGGCCAAATGGGCCAGATTCATCGCTATTGTAAGTATCGTCATGGGAGGATTACTTGCCATATTCTCCATCTTTGCCGGTTCGATTTTGAATACCGGAGGTAATATGGATATGTTCCCTTTCAGCGCCACTTTAATAGCAATCGTCTATTTAATCATGGCAGGATTGATCATTGCTCCCAATGTTTTTCTATTGAATTTTGCAAGTAAAGCTATTGGGGCTCTTCGCTCTGGCAGTGAATCCGAACTTACCGTAGCCTTCCGCAATCTTAAATCCTATTATAAATTCATAGGAATTTTAACAGCTATAATGATAGGATTCTATGCACTGATTTTCATCATGACGATGCTCGGTGGAGCGGCTGCTTTGTTTTAAGAACCATATACTTTTGATGCGGCCTTTAACCGGTCGCATCAAAATCCTAAACCCCAAACCAACAGAAACTGCAAGACCATTGTCCCGTCTACAAGGCCGGTGAAATAATAATCATGCCTCACCTTATCCGCTTTCCAAATAATTAATCCCGTTAAAAGTATGGATATTAGAAAGCCTGTAAAGGTTCCCCAGGTATAAATTTGACCTAAATTCAAGGCTGCAAGCAACAGTGCAGCTACCAGGCAAACAATCGATAATTTTTTGGTTCCCACCATACCTATGTAACCGGGTATGGTTTTCACCCCGGTATGAGCATCGATCTGGAAATCCCTTATGTCAAAGGGAAGTGTTATGGCGAAAATAAAGATCACCCTTTCCAGGGTCAAAAGAGTCAGCCAAATGGTCCAGGATTGAGTTGAAGTTAGAGCCGGGACAACTACTGTGACCCAGGCCCAGGTGATGGCTATCAAAAAAATTTTCAAATAATGAATATCCCTTAAACGCTTCCCTGTTCCCAAAACAGGCAAAACGTATCCCAATGAAATAACACCTGTCAGGGCGAGGTGTATCTGTAAATTAAGATCGAGTTGAAAATAAAACCAGGCTCCGGCAATGGCACTGATTATGGCATAAATGGCAATATGATTCCTAAAACGAGATATGACTGCGTAACGTCCTTTTTCAGCAAACGCCTTCAATTTGACCATTCCGGTCAATCTGTGTACAGCATACAAGGATAAAGTGGAGCAAAGAATGAACCATTCCAGATTCGTTAAACTAATATTTCCGGACAACAACCATTTAGTCTGCAAAGCCATCGCCAGCGCACAGGCAGCAATCCAAAGGTTGCTGTAGAGAATAAGATTGATAAATTTCCGGTATCGGTTCAGCATTCTATTAAAATCAGGCGAAGGCGAAGGCTGAGGCTAAGGAAAACCAAGCGGCTGGGTTACCTGGGGTGATACTCCGAAAGGAAATAACTTTTTTATGAAAATTCTTAGCCCTGCCTTCCGAAGAATGCAGAGAGGCTTAGCCTCAGCCTAAATTCAGCTTTGCTGAAAAAATTGATTTTCCGAATCAAAAATATTTAAAGTTATGACCGTCTTCTATTTTGAGCAGTGTTTCATAAATGAGCCGGATCACATTCTCAACATCCTCTTTATGGGCCATTTCTACCGTAGTGTGCATATACCTGAGGGGCAAGGAAATCAAAGCCGAAGGTACTCCCCCGTTGGAATAGGCAAAGGCATCCGTATCAGTTCCTGTACGACGTGAAGAAGCTTCTCTTTGAAGCGGAATTTCCTTTTCCTCTGCAGTATCTATGATGAGGTTCAGTAACTTATTATGTACGGCTGGAGCATAAGTAACTGTAGGCCCTTTACCGCTTTTGATATTACCGTGTTTCTTTACTTTTACTAAAGGTGTATTGGTATCATGGGTAACGTCGGTAACAATGGCTACATGGGGTTTAATCGTTTCGGCAATCATTTCCGCACCCCTCAGGCCAACTTCTTCCTGCACTGCATTGACAAGATATAGTGAAAAGGGAAGTTCAACTTTATTCTCCTTCAACAACCGGGCAACCTCCGCAATACAAAATCCACCTACCCGGTTATCCAGCGCACGACCAACGTAATAGCGGTCATTCAGCACATGAAACTCATCCGGATAAGTCACCACACATCCTACATGGATACCCATTTCAGCAACTTCCTTGTCATTTTCAGCACCAACATCGATAAATATATTGTCTATTTGAGGCTGTAATTTGGCATCTTCACCATGGCGGGTATGAATGGCCGGCCAACCGAAAACCCCTTCTATAACACCATTTTTAGTATGAATATTTACTCTCTTGGAAGGAGCAATGACATGATCTGATCCTCCGTTGCGGATCACGTTAAGAAATCCATCATCAGTAATATAATGTACCATCCAGGAAATCTCATCAGCATGGCCTTCGATGACCACACGGTAGTCTTTCCCGGGGTTTATGACTCCGTAAGTAGTTCCGTAATTATCTAAACTCCAGTCGTCAATATAAGGTTTGACATATTCCAGCCAAAGCTTTTGGCCCGAAGATTCATGGCCAACTGGAGAAGCATTATTGAGATATTGTTGTAAAAAAGCCTCCGATTTTTGTGTAATTATCGACATCTTATAAGTTGATTTCGTCAAACAGGGGGATTGTTATGTTATTTCAATTATTGATTAGTCTGTTACAGAACGTTAGTAATACCAGGCGTATTACTTCCATTCTTCAGGTGCCTTACGCCACTGCTGCAGGACTTCAATTTCTTCTGGTTTAATATACGCTTGTTTGGCCGCTTCTTCAATCAGGGTTTCATAATTGCTCAATGTAGTAAAAGGACAATCAGCAGCAGCAAAGGCCTGAACAGCTTTTTCAAAACCATAGGTAAATATAGCCATTACTCCGATGACTTCAATATTTTGTTCCCTCAAAGCTTCAACAGCCTTCAAAACACTGCCTCCGGTGGAAATGAGATCTTCGATTACAATGGCTTTATCTCCGGGATTAACCTTACCCTCAATTTGATTCTGGCGACCATGAGCCTTGGCTTTTGAACGCACGTAGATAAATGGTTTATCCATTTTTTCAGCTACCAACGCTCCATGCGGAATTCCGGCGGTAGCCACACCTACGACCACATCCGCTTCTCCAAAACCTCCTGCTTTTTCCACAAAAGCCTCCACAACCCTACTTCTGATTTCAGGGTAAGACAAAACCAGTCGATTGTCGCAATAAATTGGAGATTTCATGCCTGAAGCCCAGGTAAAAGGGTTTTGCGGACTCAATTTAATTGCATTTATTTGCAATAATTTTGAAGCAATATCAGAAGCGATACTCATAAGTTTTTTTTCAAATTTACCCTGACCTGCCGGATTTTGAAACGCCCGGTGGTCTTTGATTTCAAAAATTTGGCTTGCAAATGTACAAAATCTACGTAAATGATACACCATTAGTACTCACTGATACTGAAGGAATTCAAAATATCCCTCCAGCAGATGATAAAAATATGGTGGCCCGTTATCCCGGTAATCACCGCATGTTACTCAATTATATCGACATGCTGGAAAAAACCAGGCGATTTGATTCTGTAACCCTTTACCATGAGCATTACGATAAATTAGTCAATGATTTTAAAGGGCACTATAAACTCATTGAAGCAGCCGGAGGACTTGTCCAAAACGAAGAAGGGAAACTGCTTTTAATTTTCCGAAAAGGGACCTGGGATTTACCCAAAGGTAAAATAGACAAAGGAGAAGACCCGCCCACCGCAGCCATAAGAGAGGTACAGGAAGAAACAGGAATTTCCAATGTGGAAATAATAAGCCCTGTTGCCGACACCTGGCACACCTACCGAACTAAAAAAGGAAAACGAATACTGAAAAGAACGTATTGGTTTTTAATGAAAACCGCTGACGAAAAATTAATTCCCCAAACCGAAGAAGATATTGAAGAAGCTGTCTGGCTTGATATTAAAGAATTTTTGGATTCAGACAGAATTGCCTACAACAGCATCGATGAATTAATCAGAAAAACCTTTTCTTAATATTATATTTTACCAAACCCACACTTCAACTTTTTAATATTATGAACTTCCCAAGATTGCTTTTCAGCTCACTGGCGCTGACATTGACTCTTTTAGCCAGCTCTGCAATTATCGCTCAAACCCCACCCAAAAACATCTACGAGCTATTCGGATTAAAATCAGGCGGATGTAATCTTGATATACTAAAAGATCCCATTCGAATAGAAGAGGTGCCTGAAGATATGCCTGTAGACTTTGCAAGGAAAAAGCCAAAAGAATTATCCAATGAGCAGATTGAAAACCTATTCATCTCTCTTAGGCAAAGTAACCTTGCGGTAAAAGGAAAACCTCAAATAATCAAATTAGCAAACGGCAATACCTTATTTTCTGAAAACAACAAATGGGGTTTAAAGAAACAGGAAGGATTACCCATTATTCCACCGGGTTTTGACATGGTTTATGCTGACACTATTTCGGGCGGGTTTTCAGGATACACGGGCGCCAAATGTAATTATTTTGATGAATCAGGTAATAAAGTACTTCCCAAAAAATATTACCATGTTGAAGCAGTTGCTAAATCATCTTATATCGTGAGGGAAGCCGGTGGTTATGGATTGATTATATCCGGGAAAGAAATCCTGCCGGCTAAAATGCTTAACATCAAAAAGGAAACCAATAACGGAAGAACTTATTACAAAATCCATTCTGAAGAAAAAGGGGAATATATCTTATTGGATGATCTAAAAACGGAAATTCCTTTTCCATTTTGGGATAACGCTCAGTTCATCGGGCAAAAATTTCTCAAAATGACCAATAACCTGATCAATCTGGAAACTAAAAAATGTCTTATTTGTGAAAAAGGCTATGAAATTTCCATTTTGGATGAGGAAAACCAGATTGCAGCTTTTAATAAAATTGGCCAGAGAGTTTGGTACTTAATTGACTTTCAAGGGAATTTACTCACAACAAAACCTTTCACCTATTTTCGCAAGTTTAATCAATCAGGTACGGCTATCGCCGGCATTCGCAATCCTGACAGGGGACCCTATCAGATATCTGGTTTGATTAACTCAACCGGGGGATGGGTACTTGAGCCGGTTTACCAAAATATCTACGAGTCAGGAAACTACATTGTAGCAACAGATGGAGAGAGAAATACAGCTGTTTTTGATCAAAAGGGTAACCCCATAATCCCTGCCAAAAAACAAAACGTGCAATTTATTAAGGACGACATGTTCGTGATTTCCTCCTTCATTAATCTGCCGGGAGCAGAGCAATTTAGACCCTACAGGTTAAATATTAAAACGGGGAAACAAGAAGAAATCGGCATTAATTTTTTAAGCATCAGATCTTTGAAGGTTTGCAATGAAGCGTTTTATGTCATCACCTTAAATCGAAAGGAAAAGGTTCTGGATGAGCAATTCAAAACTGTTACAGGCGTGCACCAAAGGATTTTGAGCAATGACGATGGTTTCATTCTGGGAAGCAGCCATAACAAGAGAACAAAACAAAAGAGAAACGGTGGCATATAATTGTCAGGGAGAAGTTTTATCCTTTGAAATAAACGAAAAACAGGAAAGCATTTTCTCTGATTTCAAAATTGTATCCGATGGCATATTTTTCGTTTCCCTTCACGATGGAACCAATTATCTGATCAAACCCGGAGTTCCACCTGTACAAATGCCCTACTTCATCAATTCGTTTGCCAAGGCGAATTTGGGAGAATACTTTATCGTCAATTCTTTTGAACAAGGCAATACAGGTATGATTGATCTGGACGGAAATACCATTTTACCCTTCAAGTTTGAATATATAAGTCCTTTCCATCCGGAAACAGGTATGGCTATTTTCAAATTAGGCGATAAGCAAATGGGGCTGGTCTCCAATAAGGGAGAATGGTATAGAAATGAGCTTTTTGAGTCTGTCAGGTATGTGGGTAACGGTTATTATGCCTTGAAGAAAAACAACAAATTCGGAATGTTTAATCTTGAAGGTAAAGGGATCTTACCTTTCGCATATGATTATATTTATTTATCAAATGGCATTATCACAGCAAGTAAATCGAATAAGAAGGAGTATTTTGATTTGATGGGCCACAAAGTTCAGTAGCGATGTTATTCTATCTCTTTTAGTAACATTTCCTTGTCCATACACACCACTTATTTTACGGAAACATGGGCCAGGAAACCACTGATTTTCACGGTAATGAATTGTTGTAAAAATAATTATAAAAATCTTCATTTAATACACAATAAAAATCTCCACCCTCCTGTTTAATTAAGGAGTCGGCCTAATGTACTCAAGAAATACTGCGAAATTTTATATTGACTGACATATTTCAAACCTCTCCAACCAAATAAAATTCTAGAACACCTACCTAGTCGGAAGAATGATTTGATTTTTTGCCAAAATCCGACAAAGCATCCTACAAATTGAGCAATTTTCAAAAATTATCTGTACATTTGCAGCCGTAAATCCCATTTACATAAAAAAACTTTACTCTGTCATGCAAAAGAAATTTCTCGTTCTAGCTTTCCTGCTCAGTCTTGGATTCACTCAAATTGGTTTTGGTCAAAGTACTTCTCTTACTTCAGATGTTGTCGCTACCTCCTCAGTTGAAAAGTCGTTTGAAGTAAACGAAGACTGGTCTTTCTACTCAGATGAAGAAAACCAATTGTACTACATCGATTTCGAAAACATTTCTGCGAATCTCAGCGACATTGTAGTCAAGAATTCAAAAGGAAAGATTCTTTTCAAAGACGACGTATTCGATCTTCCGGTAAATACCATTTACGAACTGGACATGAGTGAATACGGAGCCGGCACCTACGAAATTGAGCTTCGGTCCTTCACCAGCGTAATGAGAAAGTCGTTTACGATCAAGTAAGTTCTTATTAATTTCCTGGTCAAAAAAGCCACACATCTTGTGAGATGTGTGGCTTTTTTTGTTAAAACCTAACAAAAATCACCTTTTCTTATTTAGAATTAATCAAAAAAAGGGACTAAAATCAAATCTTTTTCCTAACCAAAGCTTTACTTTTGTTGTTCAATTTAGAAAAGTTGTTACTGGTTAATTATTCTTCCAACTCGAAAGCCAGTAACTGAAATCAAATAAACAACAAAAAATGGCAATTGACACATCGGTCATTATCAAAACACTTGCAAAGGTGGTAGACCCGGGCTCAGGTCAGGATCTGATCACTATGAGTATGGTAAGAGACCTGGTAATTGAAGGCAACAAAGTGAGTTTTGTCGTAGAGGTACGCAAACTCGACAACGAAAAGAAACAACAATTGAATTTTGCCTGTATGGAGGCCATTCAAAGTGTATATCCGGAAGCAGATGTACATGTACACATGGCGCAACAAGGACAACCTCAAGGAACTCCTCCACCTGGCATGCAACAAAACTTCCCTCCGCCAAACCCACTTCCGCAGGTCAAAAATGTGATCGCAGTCGGTTCTGGTAAAGGAGGAGTAGGGAAATCTACCGTATCCGTTAATCTCGCTCTCGCCCTTAAAGCAACAGGAGCTAAAGTCGGACTTATCGATGCTGACCTCTACGGACCATCCATCCCAACCATGATGGGACTTAAAGGCCAGAGGCCACAGGTCCAGGATGTTTACGGATCTCCAAAAATCCTTCCATTGGAAGCTTATGGAATTCCGTTGATCTCTATTGGGTTCATCGTTGACCCTGAGCAGGCGGTTGTACTCCGTGGCCCCAGACTTGCAGGTATTTTGGGCCAGTTCATCAACGATTGCATCTGGCCGGAATTGGATTACCTGCTCATCGATCTGCCTCCTGGTACCGGAGATATTCAACTGACGCTTGTTCAAAGTATTCCGGTAACCGGATCCATTATGGTCACCACACCACAGGATGTAGCAGTTGATGATGCACTCAAAGCAATGAATATGTTCCTGAATCCATCAATCAATGTTCCGACATTGGGTGTGATCGAAAATATGTCCTGGTTCACGCCAGAGGAATTCCCCGATAATAAATACAAGATCTTTGGAGAAGGTGGCGGTCAGAAACTGGCAGAATATGGAAAGACTGAACTTTTGGGTCAGATTCCTATCGTCATGGGTGTAAGAACAGGAGGAGATAACGGAAAGCCTGTCGTATTAAATGACGGTAATCCGGCATCAGATGCATTCAAAGAGATCGCTCAAAACGTGATCAACAGAATTGCCTGGAGACACCAGAACCTCGATCCAACAGAAAGAGTTAAGATTACCACACAGTAATTGTAAAACAATTACTATAAAATTTTTAATTATGCAAACCACTGAAAGGCAGGAATTACTCGAAAGGGTGAATGGCGCTTTGGATACCGTTCGTCCACACCTTGCCATTGACGGCGGGGATGTCGAGATAGTTGAAGTTACCGATGATATGATCGTAAAGATCAAGTGGCTGGGCAACTGCCAGGGGTGCAATATGTCTGAAATGACTTTGCGCGCCGGACTGGAACAAGCCATCAAAAACAGCATCCCGGAAATCCAGGGAGTTGAGGAGTGGAAAGAGTAGGTCGGTTGCTGGTTACTGGTTACTGGTTGCTGGTTTTTTTTAATTACCAGAAATACTATTTTTTGGAAAAATAGTATTTCTGCATAATCGTCAGAAATGACAAGAAAAGCGCTTTTTGAGCAGATCATTTCCAAACGCAGCTACCTCTGTGTAGGTTTGGACACGGATATCAATAAAATTCCCAAACATCTGCTCGAAGCAGAAGATCCGGTCTTTGAATTCAACAAAGCTATTATAGATGCTACTGCCGATCTGTGCGTAGCCTATAAACCCAACATTGCGTTTTATGAAGCTATGGGAGCCAATGGCTGGCAATCTTTACAAAAGACGCTGGATTATATACCGGACACTCATTTCACTATAGCTGATGCTAAACGTGGTGATATTGGTAATACATCAAATCTTTACGCAAGAGCCTTTTTCGATAATATGGATTTTGATTCCGTTACGGTTGCTCCCTATATGGGTGAAGATTCGGTAAAACCATTTCTGGATTTTGATGGAAAATGGGTAATCCTGCTGGCCCTTACCTCAAACAAAGGCAGTCAGGATTTTCAGTTTATCCATGACGGTAAAGATCAAAAACCACTGTATGAAAAGGTAATGCGAACCGCTTCGACCTGGGGAAGTCCGGAAAACCTGATGTTCGTCACCGGCGCTACTCATCCTGAGAAGTTCAGTGAACTGAGGTCTATTGCTCCGGATAATTTCTTCCTGGTACCAGGTATTGGTGCTCAAGGTGGAGATCTTCAGGCAGTGAGTGAGTTTGGTATGAACGATCATGTTGGACTTTTGGTCAATTCTTCCCGGGGGATTATTTATGCCGGGCAGGGTGAGGATTTCGCCGAAAAAGCCAATACATCCGCAAAGACCTTGCAGACTCAAATGGCAGAAATCCTTATAGCAAGATTCAATCTATAATATCATGAAAATCCTGATCATTGGCGGCCACGGCACCATAGGCCGAAAAGTTGCTGAGTATTTCCAGGCAAAGCATGAAGTCATCATAGCCGGCGGCAAAGCGGGGATATTTCCATCAACATTGATGATACTGATTCAATACAAAAAGGGTTGGCAGCGGCAGGACCACTAGATGCCGTGATCTGTATTGCAGGTGAAGCTAAATGGGCGCCCTTTCAACGATCTCTCCGAAGAAGATTATTACATTGGTATAAAGAGTAAACTCATGGGCCAGGTCAACCTCGTACGTCTGGCGAAGGATCACCTCAATCCCGGAGGTTCCATCACGCTTACCACAGGGATTTTGGCAGATGATCCGGTACCAATGACAGCCAGTGCAGCTATGGTCAATGGAGCTATTCATAGTTTCGTCCAGGCAGCAGTGCTGGAAATGGAAAATAGTATTCGACTCAACGTTGTATCCTCTGGCCTGGTGGAAGATTCCGTTGAAAAATACAGAGATTATTTCCCGGGACACAACCCCATTCCCATGAGTAAAATGGTCAATGGTTACATCCGCAGCGTCGAAGGAAAAGGCACCGGACAGATCATCAGGATTTATGAATGACGGAAGATTTTATGTATTCCTTTTGATTTTTTGCATCCTTCAGCGAAAAAAGGAATCTATAAATCAAAAAAGCATGAACACCGTCGATAAAATAAATCTGTAACAATTCAAACGATGTGATCAGTTATGGGAAAAGATGACTCCAACAGAAAAAGGCAGGATATGTGAAAAGTGTAAAATGACTATCATCGATTTCAGGAACTTCTCCCCTCTATTAAAATGACAAGAGCCCTGTTGCAAAAAAGCAACAGGGCTCTTGAAATAAGAGATTATCTCTTATGCATCAAATGAAGAACCGCAACCGCAAGTGGATTTCGCATTTGGGTTGTTAAAGGAAAATCCTCTGTTATTGATGCCTTCCACCCAGTCGATCTCCATGCCCATAAGGTAAAGACCATGTGCTTTTTGCATATAAACCTGAAGACCACCTATTTCAAATATTTCATCACCTTCCTGTTGGGCATCAAAGCCTAAAATATAAGAGAATCCCGAGCATCCTCCTCCTTTAACGCCAACACGCAATCCATGCCCCTCGGGTATTTGCTGATCAACGAAAACTCTCTTTAGTTGAGCTATTGCAGTTTCAGTAATGGTCAATGGTGCAGTTTTCGTATTATTTTCTGTGTTCATGCTTATTGTTTTTTCTCAAAATCGATTTTCAAAAGTCAAAAACTGATCGAAATTAGGAATATTCAGTGGTAAATTGTAAATCCGATCTACATTTTTTAAACCAATAATTCAAAAGATAGTTTCGGTTCCCTTAAATATTTTGGCAACAAAGGCTAAATTTACACCTTCAACAATAATCAAATATGGAAACCTTTTTAGAAATAATAAAACTGACTGTTCCGGCCCTGATCGTATTTCTAACCGTATACTATCTGCTTAAAAAATTCATCGAAGGCCAGGAAAGAATGAAAATGCTGGAGATCAGAGAAAGTCAACAGAAGGTGTCTACACCAATGCGATTGCAGGCCTACGAAAGACTATCTCTTTTCTGCGAACGTATCAGCATTCCGAATCTCGTTCTCAGGTTGAACAAACAGGGGTTATCCGCCGCTGAATTCCAAATTTCCTTATTACTGGCTATTCAACAGGAATACGAGCACAACATCACCCAGCAGGTATATGTTTCAGAAAAACTCTGGGATATCATCAAAATGGCCAAAGACGATGCGGTCAATTTTACCAGTCTCGTTGCAGAATCGGTTGATCCAAAAGCCGATGCCACTGTTTTAGCCCAGGAGTTAATTAATTATCTCGACAAACGACCTATGAGTGGCCCTGATCAGGCACTTTTGGCCCTTAAAAAAGAAGCTTCGCTGATTTTTTAAGAAAACGAGGTTTGTAAACGAATAAGTTAAATTCCTTTTTTCATTAAATCATTATTCCCTTTCCCATGAGAGCCATCATCATTGACGACAATCCGCAGGCCATCATCAGTTTGAAACAAGACCTGGCTGATTACTGTCAGGAAGTAGAAGTGATTGGAACAGCTGAAGGCGTCGTCAGTGGAGTTAAACTGCTTAAACAACAAGTACCTGATGTATTATTTCTGGATATTCAACTTCAGGATGGAAGCGGATTTGATGTATTGGAAATACTTCCGGAGATCAACTTTGGTGTAATCTTTACCACCTCTTCTGATGCATTTGCTATTAAGGCTTTCCGGCTTGCAGCCATTGATTACCTTTTAAAACCTATTGACCCCGAACAACTCCAGGAAGCTGTTCAACGGGCAGCTGCGTTATCGGGTAATAAAAAAGACAGCCTTGAATTGATAAAAGGCAGCATGCAACAGGGTGAGTTGCCTCAACATATTGCTTTGCACACCCAGGAAAAAATTGAGTTGATTCGTATTCACAACATTATCCGGTGTGAAGCCAATGGCAATTATACAAACTTCCACTTCGACAATGCCAAATCCCTATTGGTTACAAAAACCTTAAAGGAATTTGATAAAACCTTACAGCCCCATAATTTCCTTAGGGTTCACCAATCCCATTTGGTCAACAAAGACCATATTAAAGCGTTTGTAAAAACAGATGGCGGTTACCTGGTGATGCAGGACAATGCCCGAATTCCGGTTTCCGTCAGAAAACGATCTATGGTAATAAAGTTTTTGGAAGGTGCCTGACAATTACCACTATACCATACTATAAAAATTAAAGGCTCTTAAGTATTTTTGCAATCCTAACCATGCTCTCCACCTAATCCCCCATTCCATTTTGGAAACTTTTTTGTATTTCGACAACTACAATCTCCAATCTTATGTCAAAACTGACTTGGTATTCAGTATCCCTTTTGGTTTTTTTACCTTTTTTCCTTCATGGACAAAACAGTGCTCATTATTGGTTCGATAAAACCGAAGAACAAATTACTCCTGTGGGAAACAGGGTCATTGTTCCTAATGTTTACAGAACTATAGAATCAGATACCCTCACGCTTAAGGAAATTATCAATCAAGCTCCTCATGAGTCTGCGGTTGCTGCCATAAACAGTGACGTAATTCTTACGGTACCAATGCCTGATGGCACCAGCGAGAATTTCCGGATTGTCTTGTACGATATGATGGAACCGGGCCTTTCTGAAGAGTATCCTGTAATCAAAACCGGCTATGGGATCAGTACCGGTAAAAACGTAGCCTCTATCCGGTTTGACTGGACCTACAGAGGCTTCCATGCCTTTATCAGGACTATGGACAATATTATTTTCATCGACCCTTATTGCTTTGACGACAAGGTTCATTATGTCTCTTATTATAAAAAGGATTATCCGGAACCGGAAGAACCATTTGTTTGTCATGTAGAAACTCCGATAGCCTCAACAGATATAGTTGAACCGTTGGAGAAATCAGGAGACTGCATTCTTCGGGAGTACAGACTTGCCATGGCAACCACCGGGCAGTATTCCAATTACCACGGGGCTTTCAGTTCCTCGCAATCCGGTCTTGTTATGGCTGCCGTGGTCACTACGATGAATCGGGTGAACGGTGTTTACGAGCAAGATGTGACCATCAGAATGGTTTTAATCGATGAAACCCCCCAAGTGTTCTATTACAGCGGAGCAACAGACCCCTATTCCAATAATAATGGAGGGGCAATGCTCAACGAAAACCAAAATACCCTCAACAGTGTGATCGGATTCAGCAATTATGACATTGGGCACGTTTTCAGTACCGGAGGGGGAGGAATTGCCAATCTCTATTCACCGTGTACAAGCAATAAAGCCAAGGGAGTTACAGGTTCCTCGAATCCGGTTGGAGACCCATTTGATATTGATTATGTTGCTCATGAGATGGGCCATCAATGGGGTGCGAATCATACCCAAAATAATAATTGTAATCGTAACAATGCTACTGCGATGGAGCCTGGAAGTGCGTCCACCATTATGGGTTATGCGGGAATTTGTTCTCCAAATATACAATCCAACAGTGATGCTTACTTCCACGGTATAAGTATCCAGGAAATGAATAATTTCATCGTTAATGGCAACGGGAATAATTGTGATGCTCCTGTTGTTGGATTTTCAAATTCTGCCCCCACAGTATCTGCAGGAAGTAACTATACCATTCCGGCCTCAACACCTTTTGTTTTGACTGCTATCGGATCTGACCCCGATGGTGACCCAATCACTTATTGCTGGGAACAATGGGATAACGAGGTGAATAATACGATGCCTCCGACAGCATTCAATACGCAAGGGCCGGTTTTCCGCTCCCTTTTTCCATCCAGTTCTCCAAAACGTTACTTCCCGAACCTCACAGATCTTGTCAACAATGTAACACCAACATGGGAGGTTTTGCCAGCGGTTACCAGAAATATGGAATTCCGGGTTACCGCCAGAGATTTTAACGGAACGGCCGGATGTACCGATGAAGATAATATGAATGTGAGCGTCAATGCAGGAGCTGGCCCATTTGTGGTCACGGATCCATCCTTGCCTACTAACTGGACAGAAGGTCAGTCAGAAACTGTCACCTGGGACGTTGCCGGCACCATAAATGCTCCGATAAGTTGTGCAAATGTAGATATCCTGTTGTCTTATGACGGAGGCTTTACCTACCCTGTGACACTGGCATCAGGAGTTCCTAATACCGGTTCTGCAAATATTACAGTACCGGTAGGTACTACCATCACTGCCAGGGTAATGGTCATTTGTTCTGACAACATATTTTTCGATATTTCCAATAATAACTTCACCATTGATGCCGCTACATTTCCGGATTACACCATGTCTGTCAGCCCTGATGAGTTAAGTGCTTGTAGTGATGAAAATGCTTCATTTACCATTGACGTTGGTTCTTTGCTGGGATATAACTTCCCGGTAAGTCTGTCCGTATCAGGGCTTCCCTTTGGAGCTGCATCGTCTTTTAGCAGCAACCCTGTGAGTCCTGGAAACTCATCCACCCTCACAATATCCAATCTAAATTTCATCCCGGGAGGAACTTATACCCTAACCATACAAGCCTCAAGTGCCACCGGAATGAAATCAGTTAATGTTGACCTCCAGGTTTTTCAGGTTCCTCAATCAATAAATCTCCAGCTTCCTGCCGACAATGCAGGCGATGTAAGTCTGATGCCCACTTTGACCTGGCAAACGGATGCTAATGCCAATCTTTATCATATTCAGGTGGCAACAGACATTAACTTTACAAACCTCATTATTAATTCAACCACGATGAGCACCTCCTTAATTATTGATTCCGAACTCCTTCCAAATACAAAGTATTATTGGAGAGTAAGGGGCTATAATCATTCCTGTGAAGGTCCATGGGGAAGCACCAGAACTTTCGTTACCCTCCCCTGCAGTTCTTTCTTTTCCGGAACAGATGTGATTATCCCGTCATTCGGTACTGTTGATGCAACACTCAACATTTCACATACCGGGGATGCCACGGATATAAACGTTGCCAATATCACCGGAACCCACTCTTTCATTGGAGACCTTACTTTCCTGCTCATTGCCCCTGACAACACCCAGGTTACGCTGATGAGCAATGAATGTGGTAATGACAATAACTTCAACATTGGGTTTGACGACCAATCCGCGTCGAGTAATATTCCTTGTCCTCCGACTACGGGTCAGATTTACCAGCCGAGTGGTAATCTTTCTGATTTCATCGGTAAGCAGATCAATGGTAACTGGAGGCTGCGAATTGATGATAACACACCCGGTGATGGAGGCCAACTCGATGAATGGGAGATCAGAATATGTGCCATCAACTCGACGCTTTTACCTGTGGAACTGTTGACATTTGATGCCAAAGCTTTGGACAGATCAATTCTATTAAACTGGTCCACTGCCACAGAAATTGATAATGCAGGTTTTGAAATTGAAAGGAAAGCTGAAACCGAAAACGAATTCACCTCTATCGGTTGGGTGGAAGGAAAAGGGAATAATAGTCTTGACCTTTCGTATTATGATTTCGAAGACCGTAATGTAGTCCCCGGAGTAATCTATTACTACCGTTTACGTCAATTGGATTTTGATGGTAAAGAAACCTATTCGGAAATTCGCTCAGCAACCTTACAACAAACCGGTGAAGGATTTCTTGTATTCCCAAACCCGGTAACAGAAAGGCTCAATGTTCATTGCCTGGAAGACATTTCCGAAAACATTCCGGTCTCCATCACCGATATACAGGGACGAACTTTATTAGAAACCGAAATGGAAGATTGCCAGATGACAATTGACCTTACCAATCTTACCTCAGGAGTTTACATCCTGAAAATTGGCGGCCAACAACACCGGATAATCAAAGATTAACTATCAAACCACAAACCACTTCAAACACAATTCAATTTGAGGTGGTTTGTGGTCTTCCTTAATTCCCCCCTCCAACATTTTGCTTGATCCAGTCCATTTCAAGATCTTTTTCAAGCCTTATATCCTCAATATCATAAGGTATCATTACATCAGGTATCACTCCCCTGCCCTGATCAGGAATTAATTGGTAGTTCAGCCAATAAAATGGTATCCTGACTTCTATTTTTGAATTCGGTAACCTGATGGTAGTATAATATAAACCATTATTACCGGCAGCTCCTCCTCCGGATTCTTCACCAATTATTTGAGCCTGATTTTTATATTTCAGCAGTGTTGCCAGATAACTGCTCGAAGAAGCTGAATATCCATTGGTGATCACAAAAACCTGACCGTCAAAATTGTTTTTTTCCTTTACCTTCGTTTTAAACTCTGCAATTTTTTTTCCTGACCTTTTATATTTTTTTCGGCATTCCACAGATCGCTTGAGAGAAAACATAATAAAACCAATCTTTGATCCAAAGCTGGAATAGCGGAATGTCGGGGCTTTTTGTCTTTCCAGGAGAATGACAAAATCCTCATCAAGAATATGCTTTAAAACTTTGTTGGCATCACTGATGCTTCCTCCCAGGTTGTCCCTGACATCAATGACTAAATTGGGTATTTCATTTTCCTCTAATGATCTGAAAAGGTCTTTGTAGAATTTCCGGGTTTTTCGCTTATATGGATTAAAAGCATTTATTTTCAACAATGCCCAATTACCCTCTTCTTCATAAAAATGGTTTTTTACCTGAAATTTCCAGGTTTCCTCCTCCCTGGTTCCTTTTCCGTTTTTGCCGGACTTTGGTTTAAGTTTGGGAATAACGGCCACGGTATCCTTACCTGAAATCTGAAACGTAAAATTCACTAGACTATCTGTACCGAAATAACTGTGATATAGCCTGCCGAGATTTGCCCCGCGGGACAACAAACGTGTCATGAAGGTGGTATTATATCCATCGGAAGCATGATAATCCATTAACTCCTGAAGAATGGTATCTGTTGTATGTCCATCAATTTCAAGTACTTTTTGCCATTGAAGATTTTGAAAGGTATCCAACAGATTTTTTTTGGTCCAGACACTATCTCCATCCGTATGAAATTCAAATGGGATGAATGTTGCTCTTGGAGTTCCTTTTTTTATCTTTTTGAGTTTCCTGCGGGCATTGGTGTGAATACATCCTACAGAGGTAAGCAATTCATTGATCTCAAGAACAAACCGGGCTTCAGAAAGCCCCGAAACGGTTTTGCTTTGAAGAATCTCAAAATTTTGATCCATGGAATCTTTGGAAGTGTACCTGAAGGGACTGGGGTGTATTTGGTATAAAGCTTCTTTCAGGTAGGTTATATCCTCCATAAGCTCAACCTCCGTAAAAGTCCTGGATTGAGCAAAGGAACATAAAGGAATCAACAGCATAGATAACACTACAAAAAAAGGGAGTCTCATAAATGTCATATCAGGTGTCACTCCACGATAGAGGAGTTTGCGGTTTAAAAAGCGTGAAATTCCCAAAAATTAGCAGGATAACCAAATTGAAACGTCTTTTCCCATTTCGGGCCGGTTTCTTTTTAATTCCACGGCAAATAAACTTCTAAGGAGCCGGCATAGTTGCTGGGCATTTCGTACTTTTGCATGAATAAAAATGAGGCGGGGGACAATATGAGCAAATATTCATTTTTCTATATTTTCACCCTGGTGTTATTGATAAGTAATTGCCAGGACAATCCGAACGACAATAGCAGCGAAGCGGAGCTGGTTGTCTTTGAAACCTATTCAGATAAATGGTTTGCTCCTTTTTGTGACTCCGATACCCTTCATTGTGCTAAAGTTGAAGCCTCTTTTCCATTAGTGACAGGTGCACCATCTCCAATCGGGCAAGGGATCAACGACAGTATTTTAAAATTTGTCAAATACTCCATCAGCTCTTTCCACCACGGCTCCTCTCAATCCGAAATACAAATTGAGGATCTGGTGGCCGAGTTCTTTGATGAATACCTACTTTTTACGGAAGATTTTCCCGATTTTGAAATGCCCTGGACAATTGAGATCAAGGGAAAAATTCTTTATCAGTCCGACAAAATCATTTCCATACAAATGGAGGAGTATTCCTACACAGGAGGCGCTCATCCCAACTATAACATTTCTCTCCTCAATTTTGACCTTGTCAGACAAAGAGTTATTCAGCTTGATGATCTGATTACCGATCAGGAAAAACTAAAAATCATTGCCTCTGAGAAATTCCGAAAAGCCCGGGATATTCGTGCTGAGGATAGTTTTGAAAGTGCAGGTTTTCTTTTTGGCGATTCATTCTCTCTCCCGGCTAATTTTGCTCTAACGGAAGAAGGCTTATACTTTTTTTACAACCCCTATGAAGTAGGTGCATATGTTCTCGGACCAACCTCTTTCACCATCCCTTACAGGGAAATTGAATCCATTTTGGAAAAACCTTAAGATAAATTTGATCCGGACAAAAAGTTTCCCCGATTCTCTTCCGTAAAAGCAATCTATAAGTATTATTATTGTCTTTGATTTTGAGTGCGATTAACTTCAATAATTCATTTTTTAAGGGAAAGTAAATGTGCTCAGGAAAAAATCAAATTATACATACCTGACCAAATACAAACAGGCAAGCTGGCATTCCAAACCAATAGCGATTGGGATTGGGTACTTGTTAAAAAAACTTTTCAATTCAATAACGAGAACAATATTGTCAGACTGCATGATTGGAAGATCGGCTATACTGTTGATTTCATTCCAAATTTCATCAATTAAAATATTTCGTCATGAACTTTAGAATTTTTATTCTTTTTGCATTAGGAATTTGTTTCACTTCCTGTAATGAATCTCCAAAAAACGGGGATCAAAATGAAGAAACGCCAACAGTTGAAATTACGCCGGTTTCAACACCCTCGGCAGACATGGCAGAAATGCAGTTGCAAAAGTGGGAAGTAACAGATATGATTTTCGACAATGATGGTATTGGAGTTGCCCTGGATAAAAAACCATACCTCATTTTCAGAGACGGTCGTGCCAGTGGTTTTGCCGGATGTAATTCCTTTGTGGGAGAATATGTTGAAGGTGAAAATAACGGCCTGAACTTTAACAACCTGGGCAGTACCAAAAAGGCTTGTCCAGAGGGCGCCAAAGTAGAAGACCGTTTTTTAAAACTGATGGAAACGGCCCATAGTTTTGAGCTCAACGCCAATAAAAATAAACTCAAGATCAAGTCCGCCAACGGTCAAATTCATTTAGTACTCAAATAATTCAATCAAAATCTTATGCTGAATCGCCAGGATCCTACTCAGACGGATGCATGGAAAAAATTAACAGACCATTTCCAGGAAATGGAACCCGTCCATATGACTGAACTCTTCGAAACAGATGAAAACAGGTTTGAAGACCTTTCCATTGCTTTTGGAGATATTTTAGTTGATTATTCAAAAAACAGGATCAACAAAAAGACACTCGAACTCCTGATTGCCTTAGCTGATGAAACGGAACTTAAGCAATCCATTGAAAAAATGTTCACCGGGAGTCGGATCAATGAAACTGAAAACCGTGCGGTATTACATACTGCCCTGCGCAACCGATCGAATACGCCGGTTGAGGTAGACGGACAAAACGTTATGCCCGGAGTAAATGAAGTGCTCGACAAAATGGAAATATTCTCCAATAACCTGCTTTCCGGAATTTGGACTGGCTATACAGGGAAAAAGATAACAGATGTCGTTAATATAGGAATCGGTGGTTCTGATCTGGGAGCCGTTATGGTGACGGAAGCGCTTAAACCTTATTGGCAGGAAGGTATTCATCCGCATTTCGTTTCTAATGTGGATGGCACGCATATTGCAGAAACGGTGAAAAATCTCGATCCTGAAACTACCCTCTTCATTATTTCCTCCAAAACTTTCACCACTCAGGAAACCATGGCCAACGCTCACTCAGCCCGCAGCTGGTTCCTGGAATCTGCAAAGGATGATGAGCATGTAAAAAAGCACTTTGTCGCTGTTTCCACCAATGCCGGAGAAGTCAGTAAATTCGGGATTGACACGGACAATATGTTCGAATTCTGGGATTGGGTCGGTGGCCGATATTCTTTGACTTCAGGTATTGGACTTTCTATTGCCTGCACCATTGGTTTTGATAATTTTGCAGAGCTTCTGGAGGGTTTCCACGCTATGGATAACCATTTCAGAAATACTGATTTTGAAAAAAATATTCCTGTCATTCTGGCCCTCATAGGTATTTGGTATAACAATTTCTTCGGTGCGGAATCAGAAGCCATTTTACCATACGATCAATATTTACACCGTTTCCCTGCCTATTTCCAGCAAGGCAATATGGAAAGCAATGGTAAAGGGGTTGACCGCTCCGGAAATCAGGTTACCTACCAGACCGGACCGATCATTTGGGGAGAACCGGGCACCAACGGTCAACATGCTTTCTATCAGTTGATCCATCAGGGCACCAAATTGATCCCTTGTGATTTCATCGCTCCGGCGATAAGCCATAATCCAAAAGGTGAGCATCATAAGATGTTGCTATCCAATTTCTTTGCACAAACCGAAGCGCTGATGAAGGGTAAAACAGCCGAAGAAGTTCGTTCGGAATTGGAGGAGGCTAATATGTCAGAAGAGGAGATCCAATCCTTACTGCCATTTAAAGTCTTCCCGGGCAACCGGCCTACCAATTCCATTTTGGTCAAAAAGATCACTCCACATACACTCGGTAATCTAATTGCCATGTATGAGCACAAAATTTTTACTCAAGGTGTTATCTGGAACATTTTCAGTTTTGATCAGTGGGGGGTTCAACTGGGGAAACAATTGGCCAACAACATACTTCCTGAATTGCAAAATGACAAGAAGATTACCAGTCACGACGTTTCGACTAACGGGCTGATCAATGCTTTTAAGCAATTTGCCTCTGGAGAGTAGCAAAATAAAACCTTCAAAATTTAGGGTGTAACTTTAAGTTGACGACATTCAACTTAAAGTTACGCCCTAAATAGATGGTTGTTTTGTAAGATCAAACACAACAATTCTGGCGAAATTCCCTTAAATTGTAAACTCCTTTTGGAAATGATCGTTATTTGAATATAGCGAAGTAAAGAGGCTTTTGAACTGACTCTGGCTTTGCTGTCTTCATTAGCATTTACCATGATCATCTTTTTCCTGGTTACTGCTAAAAGGATTTACAAAAGAATAAAGCTATGCTGAGAACCATTAAACTATTGTTCGCCTCTTTGTTGTTATTCACCTCCATCAACCTTTTGGCCACTCACAATCGAGCCGGAGATATTGCTGTTGAAGTCGTCGGTGATTGCACCTCCAGTCTTACCGTTAAAGCCACCATTACTACCTATACCAAGGCCAGCAGTTTTTCTGTTGACAGGGACACGCTCGAACTTTGTTGGGGTGACGGAACCTGTATTATGGTTGGAAGGATCAATGGACCGGGTTCTCCTCCACAGGGAGAGTTATTGGAAAACGACACCAAAAAGAACATATACATTGGTTATCACACCTACACCGCCAGAGGGCAGTACACCATTTCCATGCTGGACCCCAACAGGAATGCAGGTATTCTCAACGTCAATTACCCCAATTCCGATCAAATCACCTTCTTCATTCAGACCGTCTACACCATGCCCAACCCCAATACCATTGGATGCAACCAAACACCCATACTTAGCCAACCCCCGGTTGATGTTGGTTGTGTCGGACAAAAATTCACCCATAATCCAAATGCCTATGACCCCGACCCGAACGATAGTTTAGCTTACCGGCTCACAGTCCCGCTACAGGATATTGGACTTGATGTTCCAAATTATGAATACCCTAACCAGATTATGCCTGGGGTCAACAATAATATAATGATCGATGAAGCTACCGGAGACATCTGTTGGGACGCACCCCAACAAGCCGGCGAGTATAATATTGCCATGTTAATTATCTCCTATCGCAATGGGGTGGCCATTGATACAGTGCTCAGGGATATGCAGATCAGGATCTTTGATCAATGCGATAATGCTCCGCCGGTAGTTGAAACTCCGATTGATGAAATCTGCGTTATCGCCGGAGATTTGGTAGAATTCGATGTAGTGGCCACCGCCCCACTGTTTGAATCAGATCAAAAAGTTCGACTTACGGCTCTTGGAGCACCATTTGTCCAGCAATATAGTCCTGCTGAATTCATTGGTGAAAACTTCCAGTGGGAGGAAGATCCGGTAGTTAAAACATTCCGCTGGCAAACCTCCTGTGAACATATTTCGAGCCAGTTCTATTCCGTTGTCTTTAAGGCTGTGGATGACTTTTTCTCCAGCGATTCCGGGCTGGCCACCTTAAAAACAGTCCGAATAAAAGTAGTCGGTCCTCCTCCGGAAGATGTCCTTACCGAAGCCACCGGAAGTAAGGTAGAAGTGACCTGGGAAAAACCCTATTCCTGTGAAGATGCAGAAGAGAATTATTTCCAGGGCTTTTCCGTATGGAGGAGAAACGGATCCAATAATTTCACTATTGATGTGTGCGATCCAGGCCTGGAAGGTAAAGGATATACCAAAATAAGTACTAACCTTGTACTTGACATGCAGGACGGTAGATATATCTTTGAAGATGAGGATGTTGAAGCGGGAAGAACCTATTGTTACAGAGTTTTAGCCCAATTTGCATTGACCACTCCCGATGGACTCAACACCTATAATAAAGTTGAAAGCCTGCCTTCCATTGAAATGTGTGTTCAGATAGGTAGGGATGTTCCATTAATTACCCATGTCGATGTTTTATCAACCGATAATACCAGTGGAGATATAAACGTGTGCTGGTCAAAACCTAAAATTCCGGACCTGGACACATTAGAACATCCCGGACCTTACGTTTATGAGGTCCTGCGTGCAACCGGCCAGACGGAAGATATTGCCAATTTCCAGCCGATTGGGGTTTCCTTTACGGGCCAAACATTTGCCGGAGCTAATGATACCTGCTTCATTGATACCGGCCTCAACACCGTTGATAATGCTTACAGCTACATAATTCGCTTTACGGCTAATGGAGAACTTATCGGTGACACAAAAGCTGCCACCTCTATTTTCCTGAGTAGTTTTGCAACTGACAATGCCAACGAACTTAGCTGGACAGCCATTGTACCCTGGGATAACTACCGGTATACTATTCTTCGAAAAAACCCTTCGGGAATAACTTTTGATTCCATTGCAGTTGCCGACACACCGTTTTATCGGGACGAAGGCCTGGTGAACGGACTGGAATATTGTTACAAAATACAAAGCCATGGAACCTATAACATACCGGAAGTTATTGATCCGTTGATCAACCATTCTCAGGAACTTTGTAGCATACCTGTTGATAATGTCCCCCCTTGTCCTCCCGAGCTGCAGGTAACCAATATTTGTGAACAGGGACTCAACTGTAGTGAAGTTTCCGAATTGTCAAACACACTGACCTGGACTAATCCAATTGAAACCTGTGAAGAAACAGATGACGTTACGGGTTATTACATTTATTATTCACCAACAGAAGGTCAGCCGTTTTCACAAATAGCTTTAATTGAGGATGCAACGCTCCTGGAATTTGAACACTTCCCGGAAATAGGCATTGCCGGTTGTTATTATGTCACTGCCATAGATACCATGCTTAATGAAAGTATTCCTAGTGATACCATTTGCGTGGATAATTGTCCATTCTACGAATTGCCGAATACTTTTACGCCAAACGCTGATAATCAAAATGATTTATTTAAACCATTCCCTTATTGTTTTATTGAGCGGGTAGATTTTAAGGTTTACAATCAATGGGGAGAGCTGGTTTTTGAAACCGATGATCCGGAGTTGAATTGGGATGGGACAAACCTCCGTGGAAACGATGTATCTGATGGCGTTTATTATTACAACTGTCAGATATATGAGCAGCGAGTCAGCGGGATCACCATTAACCCGGATATTTTAAAGGGTTATATTGAGGTCATTCGTGGAAATCGCTAAATAAAAAAAGACCGCCAACAGGGAGATTGGCGGCCGCGATTACAAACATGAGAAACCACTAAAAGTGATATTTTTACTACTGGAATAATATTTGGGCCAAATTAATCCGGCAGCGGCCTTTTTAAGGCAAAGATTAAAAAAGCCGCGCCGGAGATTCATAGTCGGGTGAGTGTTTATTCCCTACAATTATTAATTCCTATGAGTTATTTGCCGACTATATCTGCTCATCCAATAGGTAGAGTTGATATCTCTCAACAATTTGAACAAGCTTCTTATCATAATTTTTGTCTTTTGAATATTTGAGTTTCCTAAGTGCTTTTGCCCAGGTTTTATAGCTACCGTTTTGTTCAAAGAGTGAGGGGTATTCTGATCGTAACAGGATGCTGTGTGCTCTCCAGTTTTCCCAGGCACTTCCGTAAGTCTTATCGGCCATCGGCCTTCCGAAATGATTGTTATCTGCTTTGGCCATTTTGGATTTTCCTGCGGCAGATTCAAGAATTCCCTGTGCTAGTTTTATACTTGCCGGAATACCGAATTTTTCCATTTCAGTACGTGCAACTTTGGAAAATCGCTTAACATAAGCTTTTACTTCCGCCGTTGTCGGGGCAGGCATATGCTCAGCTTCCTTTTTTTTAGGTGTGGCCTTATAACTCACAGCCTGCACGAGACTCAGTTCATCCTTTTGAACCTGAGGATCAGCAGTCTCCGCCATTTCTGAAAAAGAAGGAGCACGCATATTAATGGAAAAATTAATGTCCTTCTTGGAAACGATGAAAACAGCAATGGCTACAATTCCTATTTTAAACCAGGGCAACTTGATCTCTCCCTTCAAATTCGGCATTAAACCATGTAAAAAATATTTTAAAACAACGAACATCCTGCCTAGTCCTGAAAAAAGCTGACGTAATAACTGACCGATTCCGGGTACGGGAAAAAAATGTCCGGTATCTCCTGAATGGATACCTTGTTCATTTCTGCTTACCCGATTACCTGAGTGACGACTATTAGTCCCTGCATTTGAGTTTGTATAAGAAAGTTTCATAACGGGTGATTTTGTTGTTTAACCAATTGACGATACAAATATAAAACTTTTTGTTTTACAATTACAATTTTTTAAAACATTTTTGTTTTATTTTTTTCGTCTATCCCTTGTTTTTAAAACAATTACTTAATAAAACACTGATTTTCAACAGATAAATAACTGGCTATATAAAACATAATTTTGCTATCTTTGAAAATCGAAAAGATGAAATCACGCTTGCTTTCACAAATTATAAAAGAATTATGTCGAGAATCACATTCAAAATCCTTACGATCATTATCCTTGCTGTTGGTTCCATTTGTCCGGCAATTTTGGCCCAACCCTGCAATCTGGATGCGGAAGTTTTCACCTTTATTTTTGATGGCAGAACCTATCATGTAGTAAAAGAAAACCTCAAATGGGAAGACGCTGCGGCTTGTGCAGTAACTCGTGGTGGAAAGCTGGTTGAAATCAATAACGAGCAAGAACAACAGGCTGTTTTCGAAGGTATTTCCAATGCTTCGATAGTCCCCTCTGCAACCTATGCCGGAGAATATGAAGAAATGGCCTTTGTTTGGCTTGGAGGAAATGACCTGGAATTTGAAGGGGACTGGGCCTGGGATGGAGATAACAGCGGAGGCGGTTTGCTGTTTTGGGCAGGTACAACAACAGGAGCTGCCGTCGGCGGATCATATATCAACTGGGGAAATGACCCCGACAATGCTGATGATCAGGATGGTTTGGCTATGGCTCTTACAGAATGGCCTCAAGGTGAAGCCGGGGAATGGTCTGACCTGAAAGTCAGTAACGATCTATATTATGTGGTAGAATATTCAACCCTCTTGAATACTTCAACTCCTTTAACACAAAGTAACCTGGTACGGGTTTTCCCTAACCCGGCGGAATCATTCTTCCAATTAGAGAATAATTCAGGATTTGATATCACTTCGGTAGAGATTGTTGATAGTAAAGGAGCTGTCATCAGAAAATTATCACCTCCGTCGACCAATACGTTTGAAATTGCTGATCTGTCACCCGGAATATATATGGTAAAGACCTTCCTCAATTCGGGCTCTGTAGTGATCAGTCAGCTTTCGGTTTATTAATATTCTTCTTGCCCAAAAGAAAAAGGGATTGCAGAGTTCATTGTTGAATTCTGCAATCCCTTTCATTTTTTGTCAGGTCGGGTTCTCTACCCTCCCATCAGGGATTTTAGCTTCATAGCAACACCCATATCACCTTTAACTTTGACCTTACCGGTCATTACGGCCATCATTGGGTTAAGCTCCCCTTTGAACAGTTTCTGAAAATTATCTCCTGAGGTAGAGATCATGCAATCCGCATCCTTATCTTCATTGGTGACCTGATTCTCCTCTCCGGTTCCATCAAGATAGATTACATCATCGTCAATTTTGAATTTAAGGGTAGCGCCAAGTGGTGCATTAAGCTTTGCCTGGCTTTTGATCATTTCAGTTATTTCTACAATACTCATCTGTAAAATTTTTTATTCAATATATTCCTGTCGAATGACAAGACTGTAATAATCATTCGGAAGCTCAAGATAGCCCTGATCGTAACAAAAGTGGTAAATATTACCCGATTTTGTTTGGTATAAATTAGTAAAATATCTGAATCTGAATCCGAGCTCCATCAACTGTTCCCTATGGACCTTGGTTTTACCGTAATTATTCAAATGTGCGAGAATTTTTCGGTTGTTTCTCAGGATTCTGTTGATCCCGCGTGCAAAACTGTTGAGTTCACTGTTGGCTCTGTTGTTATAAGAGCTTCGACAATTATCCGAGCAATACTTCTTGTCAATGCGACCGATGAATTCATCGGCACATTCCAGACATTTCTTTTTTTTCATCTTCGATTAGTTGTGGTTTATTTTCAAATGGTTTTTACCTAACTTTTTGATTAAACAACATCCAGTTTCCTCCAACATCCACAAACTGACCTTTTGGAAAAACCTTTAAAAAGCGGTTCTCAAAAAAGGTTTTCGTCTTTTTTACATCATCCCGATTTGCAGCCAGCCGGTTATACAATAACAATCCTTCTGGCTTCAATAACCCTTTCATAGCTTCCAGGTATTCTTCATTTTCAAAGGGGTCTGGCACTTTATCATCCAGAAAAATATCCATACAGATCATATCGTACTTTTCCTGACTTTGCATCACATAGGCATAGGCATCGGTACAAATCAGTTCAATGTTGGAGCTCATTTCCGGAATCGAATACTTATTGGCCAGGTACAAAACTTCCTCATCTATCTCAATAGCCGTATAGTGATAATCATGGCCTTGTTTTTCCAGAATCACCGGAATACTTCCCAAACCAAATCCAAGGACCAGTACATTTTCTATCTTCCTGTCATCCAGTTTCGCCTTTTTAAATGCTTTTACAAAATTATCATACCGATCCTCATAAGAATATACCGCATGAGCTGTACACAACTGATACCTTCCTCTCCGCAAGCTGACATACAGGTGCGGATTATGCGTACTTGGTGAACTCTCAACATGTAGTTCTCCAAAGTAGCTGAAAAATTTTCTCCAGAAGGTTTTACTCATCTTTATCTCTTTGTTTACTTTATGTCTATGTGGTATTTTTTAACACATAGGCACATAGAGCACATAGTTTTATCAACCGATTTCAAATCTCCTCCTCCACCGACCATGCCTCTGCCCTTACCTCAAACATCGGCTTCACCTGGGCCCAGGTTTCTTTGAACAATTCTGATCCCCGGTATTTTTGCAGCGCTTCCTCATCGTCCCAAATGCTATAAGTGAAAAAGATATTATCCGGTTCTTTACATCGTAATAATTCTACTCCATGGCATCCTTCAAAATTGCTGATAAAAGGTTGTTTGGTTCTATAAACCCGAATAAATTCTTCCGTCATTTCCTGACGAAAAGTCATTTTCACAATTCTTTTAATCATCTGCATCCAAAAAGTCAATTTGTATGGTGTCTTCAAGATCAAAACCAAGTAATCCGGCAGCATTTCCCATGTTAATTGCCACTTCAAGGTGATCTGCCGAATTAAACAAACAAAGCACTTCTCCAATGGGAACATCATGATAATGCTGGCAAATGGTCGTAATGGGTGCATGCCCTTTAAACGTCAACATAAATTCCCGTCCACCACTGATTTTTTCAAATAATGCCCTGGAAATATTGGTGATCACATTATCATAATTATCCACATGAATTACAGCACCTCTGATATGTGATGGTCCAAGCACCGGTTGAAAACTAATTCTTGTCACCAGGGATTCCAAAGGCTCCCCTATATTATATAAGCCGCGAGATTGGCAAACGTGACTAATTGCATGCGAAAAAATGTCTTTTAAGTCGAAAAAAGTGCCATTTTTTGCCGGAAGGCGGAAAATTTCGGTAGGAACGGGGTCAAAGACCAGAGAAAAAATTCCATTATCAGGACCTAAAAAAAAGTGATTTTCATGCTCGAAAATGACAAAAGACGGTTGTTCCGGACTATCATTTACCGTGAGCAAATGAATGGTTCCTTCCGGAAAATGGTGCCAGGCATTTTTAAAAATAAAAGCTGCCCTGGTAATATCATAATTGCCAATTTCATGCGTAAGATCGACGAGATTAACATCAGGAACCTTGGAAAGAATACTTCCTTTCAGAAGCGGCACGTAATAATCACGGCTCCCAAAATCCGTAGTTAAGGTCACTATGGTTCGCTGCTGTATTTCTTTTTCCCCCATTTAGTGCAGTTCGGTTTTCAATTAGTTCCAGGGATAATTCCAAAAAATCATCTCCCTGAACCGGTTTTACAATTGGGTAAAAATAGGCTTTTTTTCTGAAACCGGATAGCGTCGTATAGGTGGTAAAATAGAAGATGAATTGTGCTGGAATATGGATGAGTTAAAAGGAAAAATCCGTAAAAAACCGTTTGATCAGTTGAAATCCGTGTTCAATCCAGAACCATTAGCGAATTTGACAACGAAGTAACTTCTGTGGTCCTGAAGATGTATGAATAACTCCTTCAAGCTGATCCCCGATTTTTACCGGGCCGACTCCCGCGGGAGTTCCAGTGAATAGTAGGTCGCCCATTTGCAGTTTGAAGAATTTGGAAACAAAAACAATCAGATCATCAAACGGAAAAAGCTGATCGGCTGTATTTCCCGACTGTACAACTTCCTTATTTTTCATCAAATCAAACCTGATGAAATCGTCGTCAATTGCACTTTTAGGGATGAATTTTCCTACAGCAGCAGATCCGTCAAAACCCTTGGCCAACTCCCAGGGGTGTCCTTTTTCTTTCAATTCGGACTGCAGATCTCTGGCAGTAAAATCGATGCCAAGCGTAAGCTCCTCATAGTAACCCGATGCATGCTCCGGTTGAACATGTCGGCCGTTCTTTTTAATTTTTAAGACTACTTCACATTCGTAATGAAGATCTTTGGTGAAGTCGGGATAATACAGTGGTTTGTTATTGACCAGGAGTGCAGAAGGTGGTTTCATGAAAATAACCGGACGTTTTGGAACAGGGTTGTTCAGTTCCCGGGCGTGAGCTGCATAGTTTCGGCCAATACAAATGATTTTCATAATAATCCTGCAGAACGGTTAAAAAATAGAAGGTTGGAACACAGGAAAACAAAGAGTATTGTTATTTTCCGTTATTCCAACCTTCCAGTATAAGTTATTGATAAAATCAGAATCTGACATTCATCAGTCCTGTCAGATCTTTAACGTCTTTTATGGTTTGCTGTGCACGCTTTCTGATCTCCCAGGTACTGCCTTTGATCTGATTTTTGATCTCTTTCTTATTGGCCTGTAATTCGGCTTTACGCTCACGGAAAGTTGAACTCAAGGCTACCAATCCATCAGCAACAGCTTCTTTCAAATCAGAATATTTCAAAGCACCGGCATTGTAATCCTGCATCAAACTGTCGTGTGCCTCCTGACGACCAGAAGCCTTGAGAAGGCTGAAAAGGTTTTCCACACCAGGACTCATTTTACCTTCCTCCATCTCTCCCGTATCCGTCACGGCAGATCTGATCTGTTTGCGGATTCTTGCCTCGTCAGCAAAAACATTGATATAATGTTTCTCACCTGCACTCTTACTCATTTTACGCGTCGGATCAGCTGTGGACATTACCTTTGGTACTTCCGTGAATAATGTTTCCGGCAATACAAAATATTCCTTACCAACCTGGTTATTAAAGCGTTGAGCAATATTCCTGGACAATTCCAGATGCTGTTCCTGATCCTTACCAACAGGCACGTAATCGGCTCTGTAAATCAGGATATCCGCGGCCTGGAGTACCGGATAATCCAGCAAGCCTGCAGAGATAAAACCTTCACCGCCCGTTTCCTTGCTTTGAGAACTTTTATCCTTGAACTGCGTCATACGCTGCAACATACCGTAGGAGGTAAAGCAATTGAAGATCCAGCACAATTCAGCATGTTCCGGAATCAGGGACTGAATGAACAGGTGTTCCGCTTTCACTCCTGCCGCTAACAGGTTAAAAATAAGTTCCCAGGTATTCTGACGCAATTTGGCAGGATCGTATGGCATAGTCATGGCATGGTAATCAACAACTCCATAAACACAATCATAATTCTCCTGTAGATCTACCCAGTTCTTTACAGCTCCGAAATAATTTCCAAAGTGCATATCCCCTGTCGGTTGAATGGCTGACAGCACCACTTTTTTATCACTCATAATGTTGTAGGATTATATTTTGTCTTCATTTAGGCGAAGGCCGCAATCAAAGAAATTTCAATATTAACATCTTTTGGTAAACGGGCCACTTCCACCAATTCCCTGGCAGGAGCGGTCTTTTCATCAAAGTATTCCCCGTAAACAGCATTTATCCTTCCATAGTTCCCCATATCCGAAACAAAAATGGTGCATTTCAACACATCTTTGAAAGTAAGGCCAGCTTCGGTTAGAATAGCTCTGTGATTTTCCATCACCTGACGCGTTTCTTTTTCAATATCCTCGAGCACGAGTTCCCCAGTAGCAGGATTAATAGCTATCTGTCCTGAAACATAAAGGGTATAATTGTGTACAACAGCCTGGTTGTATGGACCTACAGGATCAGGTGCATTTGAAGTATTTATTATCTTCTTCATATCAAAAAGTTTTAGGAAGCCCAAAGGTAGTTAAAAGAAGTTTTGCATCAAGGCAATTTATTAAATAAGTTGAGGCTAAGACCAAGGCTGAGGCCGGATATAAAACCCTTAACCTTTTCCTTTGCCTTAGCCTCACAAATAATACAAAAAGCCCCGCATCGTACTTCGGATGGGAGCTCATTGTGTTTATCCTTTATCAATTCCGGCCAACACAGGCGCGGATTCGAGATCAGTTACTTAATCCTCGTCCTCGTCTACTTTGATCAACATCTTACCGCGGTAGTAAGTGTTGCCTTCAAGGTCCTGGTAAGTACGGTGCATCTGGTGCTTTTCTCCCGTCTTCTTACAAGTAGATATCTGAGGCTCAGTAGCTTTGTAATGCGTTCTACGCTTACGCTTACGTTGTTTTGATATTTTACTCTTTGGATGTGCCATTTTTCAAATTTAATGTTAAAAGCTTGAGGATCAACCCCTTCCTTTATATTTAATTATTAAATGCGTTCTTTAAATCGTCCCAAATGGGATTGTTGTCATTGTCGTTTTCATCGTCATCCCGCTGCTCAAGATACTTCAGCATCTTTTTATCGCAGGGTGGTTCTGACATACTTTCACAGTCAAAAACATTAATGAGCGGCATTGCCAGGCAAATATACTCATAAATGAATTTGGCCACATTGAGGGAAGATATTTCCGGTGAAACAAAAATCACATCTGCGTCATCATCTTTTTCTTCACCGAACTTTACCAAAAGCCTGTTTTCTCCTTCAATAGGAAGGTCAACGGTTGCCAGGCAGCGATCGCAGGCAGCTTTGGCCGTTCCTTTAAAATCAAAACTCAGGTCAAACATTTCAGGCCTTTTATCAAAAACGAAATGAACGTCAAACGTTCCCTCCTTGATAGGAGAATGCTCGAATTGATCAAAAAAGTCTTTGTCAATGCGGAATTGATACTCGTGTATGCCGTCACCCAGTCCTTTGACCGGGATCGAATATTGGATCAGAGCATCCATTTTGATCTTTTTTTTCACTCCAACAATCTGTTTTCCAACAGCAGCCAGAGTTTTATTTTTTCAAAAGCGGACGCAAAGTTAAAATTTTTATCTTGGAAAAGCTAGTAATTTTCAAAAGAAGTTTGATTAAAAAAACCGTTCCTTCTGCCAAAGCAGCGAATCCTCATTCAAAAGTCACTTAAATTTAACATCAACTACCAGAAATGGACATCTCAAAATTGCTACCTTTGCCAAACCTGATCCCCTTTCCCGAATACTCAAATACCAATTAGTCAAAGTATATGAATCATCAGAAGCTAATCCTGTTCTTTGCCTTTTTCGCCATTGTTGCTTTTTCCCATCCGCTCCATGGGCAATGTCCCACCATTGAAGCAGTCATGGTCAATGGTTGTGCCGTCAACGAATCCGACGGAGAATTTATGATCGTCAATTCCGGGGGAGGATTTAATGTGGATGATTTTGGCATTGAAGTGCCTTCCAATACGACCGGTGTTAACGACAATATGGGAACTGCCGGCGCATGCCAGTTCATGACACCTCCATTAAATGCAATGCTTGCAGGTTGCCCAAATGTAATCGAAGTAGGCCCCGGAGACAACATCCCTGCCAACTCCATCATAGTCATCATGACCAGCTCAGGCGGAACAGCTGCGGAATACGACTGGACTCCCCTTTGCGGTAGCGGTGAAACAGTCTATTTAATGCAAAACTCCTGTGACAGAACTGCAGGTGCCTTTAAAGATTTTGAGGTGGGAGTTGGCGATAGAACCATCAATATTTCAACTCCAACATGTCCAACCAATGAAGCTACCTATTTCCCCGAGGATCTGGCATCCGGATGTAGTGGCAATTGCGGGAACGGCGACTATATTCTTCCCTGTACTCCAAGTCCTACCTGCCCGGATGGAGTTCAGTATGGAATCAATAGTTCAGATCCATGTACAGTACCTCCGGTAACTGTGCCTTGTAATGCCAATGATTTTGATCCTGTTGCTGACGTCACTGAATGTGATTCCTACACGTTGCCTGCCATCACGGGTTCAAATCTCACCGGAAATGAAGCCTACTACACCGCTTCAGGCGGAGGTGGAACCCAGTATACTGCAGGAGCTGCCATCTCAAGCTCAACTACGCTTTTTCTATACGATGCTACCCTCTCTTGTACGGATGAAATATCGTTTTCCATAACCATAAATACAACGCCAACAGCTAACACTCCTACTTCTGAAATTGACATCTGTTTTACCCTAATACCTCCGGCTTTGATTTCCGAAAACATATCAGATGTAGAAAATGAGATAACCGGAGGTAATGGATCCCTCATTGTCAATTGGTACCTGGATATGGCCGGAAACTCCCCCATTGATCTTTCCAGTGCCGGAGATATCATCGGCTTACCTAACCCTGCAACGATATATGCAACGGTAGATGATGGCAATTGTGAATCCACCACCGTACCCGTTACCGCAAACCTCATCTCTCCTCCGGATGCCACCCCTGTTACTACTACCGAATGTGATGAAGGCGGAGGTTTCGCTACTTTTGACCTTACTGCGCTGGAAAATAATATTGACGGAAATGGGAATACCGTCACTTTTTATACAGACATGGCTGCCACACCAGGAAATGAAATTCCAAACCCTACAAACTACAACACCCAAGCCACCACCGTATATGCAGTGGTAAGCAACGGCCAGGGATGTAATTCAGAACCGGTGGAGGTTACCTTGAACGTCTCCCCTCCCCTAACGGCAGACATTTCCGTAACGCCTGCTTCCGGATGTGGACCAACAGACGTAACCGTCACCTTCATCATATCAGGTCCCGACACCTATGATATCACCATTCAAATTTCCGACGCATCTTCCGGTTCAACCACCGTTTCGAATAATGTTGGTAATAACGATACTTATACAACGACCATCACTGAAACGACGGAATTCGTGATAGTCTCGGCCGCTTTCCCAACAGGAGGTTGCCCATTTACTTTCCCTACTTCTCCGGAAGAAGTCGTCATTGATGCCGGTCCTCAGATCGACGCCATTGCCGATGTAAGCGCTTGTGGAAGCTATACCCTTCCTGCGATCCCATACATTTCAGGGGCAACAGGAAGCGGAGCTTATTATACAGGCCCGGGCGGCACAGGCACTCAGTACAACCCAGGGGAAACAGTCAATGCGACCACCCAATTGTATGCCTTTGACGGAACTGCCCCCGATTGTTTCGATGAAGAGCCTTTCCTGGTGACCATAAGTCCGGCACCTGATCTTCAACTGGTTGGAACCGCTGAAGTTTGTGCAGGAGAGAGCCTTGACCTGAGCACTCTTGTCATCGATGCTCAGTCTACCGGAGCCGCAATTACATTCCATTCCGATACGCCTCCGGAATTCAGGAAACCAATTACCTTCCACCATCGTCACGCCAAGTAATGACTCCACCTTCTTTGCATTTACGGAGGTTAGCCCCGGTTGCAACAATGAATTACCCATTTTGGTAACTGTATTGCCGTTACCTCCTGATGGACTGGCAACTTTCGCAACAGGAGCGTGTGATGAAGGAGGAGGTGTCGGTACCTTTGACCTGACTACCTTTGATGATATAATAAACGGAGGCAGCGGACTTCCCGTCCAATGGTTCGAACTTACTGATCCGCTAACTATGATAGATAATCCCGCTGCCTATGAATCTGGCAGTACAACCGTTGTCGGCAAGGTATTTAATGGGATTTGTTTGTCAGAGGGAGATACGGCTCATTTAAATTTATTTCCATTACCCATACCCAATCCTGCAGGGCCATTGGAGGTCTGTGACAACGGTACTGGGCAAGGAACATATAATCTTACTACGCTGGAAAACACCATCAACGGAGGAAGTGGAGAAACCGTAATTTGGTATTTGGATGAAGATGCTACTAATCAAATCAGTGACCCTTCCAACTTCACAACCCCGCCAACGCTAGTGTATGCTGTCATAAACGATGGTATATGTACGTCCCTCCCTGAACCTGTGGCCTTGAATTTACTGCCTTCGCCCAGTGCTTTTAATTACGCTTTAGAGGATTGCGGTACTCCTAATGCATTTTTTGACCTCACCTCTTTTGATGTTGTCAATGCGGTTACCGGAGGTAGCGGAGCAAGCCTTAACTGGTTTTCGGATCCAGGAGGAATATCGCCTTTAGCAGACCCATCAAATTTCATTACACCGATAACCACTGTTGTTTACGTGAATGCCGAATTAAATGGTTGCTTTTCTTCACTCGCCGAGGTTACCCTAAATGTATTACAGGCACCTTCGGCAACGGCAGCCGAGCTGACGGATTGTGACGATGGCAGCGGACTGGCAACATTTGATCTGACGTCTTTAAATAATATTGTAAATAACGGCACAGGATTTATTGTAAATTATTACACCGATAACGATGCTACGGACCAAATAAACGTTCCAAATGTTTTTGTGTCAGGAGGAGCGACCGTTTTTGCTCAGGTTGTGGAAGGTACCTGCCCATCTGAAGTAGTTCCTATCACCCTGACCCTATTACCGGGCCCGGATGCTATTGACCAAACCTTTTCTTCCTGTGATACCGGAAACGGACTTGGCATTTTTGACCTTACAAGTATCAATTTTGATGTTAGCCAGGGTACCGGAAATGTGAGTTGGTTTACCGCTCTCAGTCCGGACATCCCGGTCTCTGACGATCAGGCTTATGTCTCAGGAAACGGACAGGTATTTGCAGTAGTGGATAACGGAACGTGCTCATCAGAGGCTTCCATAACCCTGGAGGTTACTGCCGGATTGGATGTGACCCTGACAGAAATAACTCCTGTAAGTTGTTTTGGTGGCTCCGATGCCGCGCTTGATCTAACAGTAAATAACGGAACACCGGCCTTCACCTATGATTGGAATACGGACATCCTCGATGGCATAGAAGATCCGGTAAATGTTGGTGCAGGAACTTATGAGATAACTGTCACGGATACCGATAATTGCTTTGGTTCCGCATCCATTACCATTCTGGAGCCGGAAGAGTTAATTATTAATTGCAGTGAAAACACTCCGGTGAGTATGGCCAATGGAAATGACGGAGTCGGATCGGTGGTTATTTCAGGAGGAACCGCTCCTTTTTCAATTGATTACTCAGGTCCTGTTTCCGGCAATCAGACAGCTAATGCAACAGGAGAAGCACTCATTAACAACCTTGAAGCCGGAATGTACACCATAACGGTGACCGATGACCTGGACTGTTCAACCACTTGCACTTTTACCATTAATGACCCCGGTTGTGATCTGAGTCTTGAAACAACGATCATTAATCCTTTGTGCGCAGGAGATACGACCGGAATTATCGACCTGACGATCACTGGCGGCATGTCTCCTTATGATATCAACTGGAGCGTAGATTCTCTGGATGGACTGGAAGACCTGATCAATTTATTAGCGGGGGATTACGACGTGACCGTTACGGATGGTAATGGCTGTACAGCTACAACTTCCGCCACCGTTTCTGCCCCCGAAGAGCTGATGCTGGCCTGTGGTGAGGATACTCCGGTTTCTATTCATGGAGGCAATGACGGTATAGCAACTGTAACATTTTCCGGAGGAACTTTTCCTTATACTCTTGACTGGGATGGCCCTGTGTCCGGAACTCAAAACGAATCAGGTGCCGGCATGACAGATATCTCTGGCTTATCAGCCGGAAATTATAACCTGACCCTTACAGATGCTAATGGTTGTTTCACTGATTGTTCCTTTACTATTAATGAGCCGGATTGTGATATGACGCTTGAAACCATGGTCCTCAATCCATTATGTGCAGGAGATACCACCGGAATAATTGATCTGACGATCATTGGAGGTATGTCACCTTTTGATATCGACTGGAGTGTAGATTCTCTGGATGGACTGGAAGATCTGACAGAACTCCTTGCAGGTGATTATGAGGTAACCGTTACCGGTGGAAGTGGATGTACAGCATCAGCAACAGCCACTATTACCGATCCGGAACCTTTAATATTTTCCTGCAGCCAGAACGCTCCGGTATCCGCGCCCGGGAATAGCGATGGAATTGCCACCGTTGATTTTTCCGGAGGCACAGCGCCTTATACCATCGAATGGAATGGTCCAGTTTCCGGTAGTCAAAATGAGGCGATGCCGGGAATGATCGACATCAATGGGTTATCTGCTGGCAATTACAGCGTGGTTTTAACAGATGCAAACGGCTGTACTACAGATTGCCTGTTCACCATCAACGATGCTGGTTGCATGATGACCATTTCCATCACCGGTTTCGACGAAAGCTGTCCGGGAACTTCCGACGGCCGTATCGAAGTAATTGTGTTTAACGGAACACCTGATCTTACCATAGACTGGGATGATGACAGCCTGGACGGGATACTTGAACCTATGGGAATTAGCCCGGGAGACTATTCGGTCACCGTAACTGATGGAGCTGGCTGTACAGCCACTGGCAGCATTACCATTGGCACTACCTTTGAATCGCCTACCCTTTCGCTCAACACAGCTGAGTCCATTTGTGAAGGAGAATGTATTGATCTGGATTTCACTATGACAGGCCAATCACCTTTCACGGTTAATTACAACTTTATTGATGAAAATTCAACAACCAACATCAGTTTTACCTCCATCGCTCCGGACACACTTATCCAAATTTGTCCTGGTGATATCAACTTCACCGGCGATCTGGTAATAATCAAAAATGTGGAAATCACGGATGCCAATTGCAGCACTTCTACAACCATTATTGACAGCATTCAGATTAATATCCCCACAACTGCAACGGTGGATGACATCCTTTGTCCGGGAGAAAGTGTTGTTGTAAATGGAACCGTTTATGATATAAACCTGCCCAACGGGACGGAAACATTGATTGGATCGAATGGCTGTGATTCTGTTGTAACCATCAACCTTACCTTCCTTGACAATCCTGTATTTGATTTGGAGGTAGAACTCTGTGAAGGAGAAGAATTCATTTTCAACGGAACTACCTATGACGCTAACCTGACATCAGGATCGGAAACCCTCGAAAATGCTGCAGCCAATGGCTGTGATTCCATCGTCAATGTAAATCTAATTTTCCTGGAAAACCCGGAATTTGATCTGAATGTAGAACTCTGTGACGGGGAAGAATTTATCTTCAACGGAACTACCTACGATACAAATCTACCCTCAGGATCGGAAACCCTCGAAAATGCTGCAGCCAATGGCTGTGATTCCATCGTCAATGTAAATCTGGTTTTCCTCGAAAGTCCTGAATTTGATCTGAATATAGAACTCTGCGAAGGAGAAGAATTCATCTTTAACGGAACTACCTATGATGCTAATCTGACATCAGGGTCGGAAACCCTCGAAAATGCTGCAGCCAATGGCTGTGATTCCATCGTGAATGTCAACCTGGTTTTCCTCGAAAACCCGGAATTTGATCTGAATGTAGAACTCTGCGAAGGAGAAGAATTCATTTTCAACGGAACTACCTATGATGCTTCCCTGACCTCAGGATCGGAAACCCTCGAAAACGCTGCAGCGAATGGGTGTGACTCCATCGTCAATGTAAATATAACATTCCTCGAAACTCCTGAATTTGACCTGAATGTAGAACTCTGCGAAGGAGAAGAATTTATCTTCAACGGAACTACCTATGATGCTAATCTGACCTCAGGATCGGAAACCCTCGAAAATGCGGCAGCCAATGGGTGTGATTCCATCGTCAATATCAATCTCATTTTCCTTGAAAGTCCTGAATTTGACCTGAATGTAGAGCTTTGTGACGGGGAAGAATTTATCTTCAATGGAACTACTTACGACGCCAATTTGACTCTGGGAACAGAAACTTTGCCAAATGCGGCGGCCAATGGGTGTGACTCCATTGTTCATGTTAATGTGATATTCCAGGAAAACCCGGAATTTGATTTCAACCCGGAACTTTGTGAAGGAGAATCTATTATCGTCAATGGAACTACTTATGATGAAAATCTGACCACAGGAACAGAAATTCTTGAAAATGCCTCTGTTAACGGGTGTGATTCTATCATTAATGTCAATCTGACGTTTCTGGATACACCTGAATTTGATTTAAACGCTGAATTGTGCGAAGGAGAGGTAATTATCTTGAACGGAACTACCTATGATGAGAACATGACCTCAGGATCAGAAACGCTCGAAAATGCGGCTTCCAATGGATGCGATTCCATAATCCATGTCAACCTGACCTTCCTGGAAACGCCTGAATTTGACCTTGTAGAAACGTTGTGCGCAGGAGAATCCATAATGGTCAATGGCAACACTTATGATGCTTCCAACCCGGCAGGTACGGAAATTTTGGAAGGAACAGCAACCAACGGATGTGACAGCATTGTCAATGTCAGCCTTTCTTTCTATTCAGTGCTGAATGCCTCTGTTTCAGGAGATGCTGATATTTGCTCTGGTGAATCGACGTTTATCACATTCAACTTTAATGCGGCTGAAACCTTTTCTGTCCAATACTCAGGCGAAAATGGAGACCTTGTCATGCTCAATGATATTGTGGACGGATATACCCTTGAAGTATCGCCTTCCTCAACCACAACCTACGGAATTGAATTCATCGTTGTTTCTGGTACCAATTGTCCTGTGAATATCGAAAGTGCAGCTACTGTGAATGTAAGTGAGTTGGCGGCCCAGGTAGACATTGATCAGGAAATCCTTTGTGGAAATTCTGCCGAGGGAGCTTTAACAGCCACCGCCGGCTCGGGTATTTCGCCGTATTTCTATTCCTGGAGCAACGGGGGAAACAGCACATCCATCAGCAACCTTTCTGCAGGCACCTATACCGTTCAGGTACTTGATGCCGCAGGGTGTATGGTTGAAGCTTCAGCAACTTTAACAGCTCCTGAAGCCATTGATGCCATATTGTTATCGGAGGCTCCAAACTGTTTCGACACCCAAAGTGGCAATCTTACAATACAATCCATTTCCGGAGGGGCAGGCGGGTTCGAATATTCACTGGATGGAGAATTTTTCCAACCGCTTACGGACATTCCATTTGAACTAAACGGACTACTTCCCGGAGATTATTCTCTTTTCATCCAGGATGCCAACGATTGTCAAATAGAAGATCAGGTCACCGTACCTGAAGCAGAAACCCTGACAATCGATCTTGGACCAGATATGTTCATTGATTTAGGCAGTTCGGTTAACCTTGTGGGTATTCCGAATTTCGTTGTTGATTCTTTAGTTTGGTTCCCAACAGACTCTTTATCAACACCTGTTGAACTTTCTACCCTGGCAAATCCAACAACGAGCACTACTTACACCATTCTTGCTTTTGATGAAGATGGATGCCCCGCAACTGATGAAGTGAGGATCATTGTCAACAGAGATGTACCCGTGTATATTCCAACTGCGTTTAGCCCAAATGGCGACGGAGTCAACGATATGTTCACCATTTTTGGTGGCCAGGGAGTAGCCATCGTAAATACATTGAAGATTTTTGATCGCTGGGGCAATGCTGTTTTTGAAAGTGGGCCATTCCCACCCAATGATCCTAACTATGGCTGGAACGGAAAATACCAGGGCCAGCCGATGAACCCTGCGGTGTTTGTATTTTATACCGAAGTAATTTACCTGGATGGTAGGACAGAGGTGATCAAGGGAGATGTGATGTTGTTAAGATAGAAGGGGAGTTAGGAAAAAGAAGAATCAATTTACAATTACCTGAAGGCGATGCCTTAGCCAGGCCCAGCGAGAAGAAAAGGCGTTGCCTTGTCGAAGGAATTCGTTCTCCCTCCGACAAGGTGTCGCCTTCCATAGCACCAAGCCACCCAAAGGCAAAACCTTGAAATACTTTTTTCATACCAGAAAAAACACAGCCCATAATGGACGCGATAACAGTCATGCTCCCATAGCTCGCACGAACGTATCGCTTGGCCATTATGGGACATGAAAAAAAACGGCCGTCTCCGATGAAGAGACAGCCGCTTGAGCTTTCTTTCTGTGTCGGTGTATTCCCTGACGAACGAGCTAAAAGCTCTGGAAGCATATTTCAGTCAAAGCTGTAAGCCTTGACGATTGACAATTAAGGACGATATTTTTTACACCTAAATCTAGGCGGTTTTGTGAATCTATACTCTGTTATTAGGGCACCATTCCCAGGATCTAAGGTGTATAACCATTTTACCCTTTTATCTCCCAAATATTCAGGAGTGTCAATTGGAGGATAATCAACTCTTAAGACCCACTGCTCTCCGGTTCCTCTTAAATTGGTATTAACATCGTTAAAAATAAATTGTGCCTTATTAATATTAAATATTAATTTTCCTTTTTCGGACTGTTCCAAATAAGGTATTAAAAGGCGGTTTCCATTAAAAGCTACAGTAACTTCTTTGGTAGATGTTTTTAACGAAATATTTGCCTTTTTACATGAGCACCTTTTGTCATCCTTCCATATAACAACTTCCACTGGAATTTCTTGAGCATAAGAAGAAAGACTCAAAACCAAACTTAAAATTATTATAATCAATTTCATTATTATTATTTATTGCCAATTTCTCTAAATTTTTTCAAAGGGAAAGTTGCGACGTTTCCTGAAGCATTATGTATTGTCACAGTTCCGTTTCCTGCTCCTAATAATATAAGAGTTCCCCGGATATCCGCCCGCAACACCATAATCTTGCGGATTAGTTGGGTTCTGACTAAAACTTTTTGTTTGCCCTCCTACAGTGTTAGAGGCAGGTTTTCGAGCTCCACTTGGATGAACATGAAAAGAGCCTTCTCGTAAAATTATCGGAGCATTAGGATCTGCTGTGTTTTCTACATCAACAGTTGCCATTGCTCCTGTGCCTGGTTCTGTTTTTGGTCCAGGCTTTGCATGAAGCACCTGGTATTCTCCATTTACATCTTTACCAAAGACTCCACCTTCTTCGTGAAATCCTCCTTCGTTATCATCTCCTTTAAAAATACCTGTAATGTTATCGTTTCGAGCGTTCGACCTGTCAACAGCTTTACCCATTTCCGACCTAATATAAGCATTAGGAAGTATGACTCCGGAATTCACATCTCCTAAAGCAGTTGTTCCTCCATTTTTATCAGTTTTTGAAATAGCTTTAGCTTCTTTCCTATCTGTCACAACGACAATTTGACCATCATCAACTCCATCAGTACCTAATCGTTTACCATTTTGATTATAATAGTCTGTTTCCACACTCATCCCATCCGGATCAATAAAACTAATCGGATAAGGAGAAAGGGCAACGTTATGGTCTAATTCTGCTAAAGCATCCACCGCATTCCATCTCCCAATCGCCGGATCATACCACCTCGCCCCATAATCATACCAGCCAATATCCTCATCCAACTCCTTACCATTATACAGGTAATCTCATTACGCTAAATTTTTATAACCCGACAGACAATGAACCACCCGAGTCATCTGCCCCAATGGCACCGCCAATTTCAGAAGAGATGCCTATGAGAATTCCCCAATCCTTATACTTCCCGTCCTGGAAAGAAGCTACAGCTTCTACCCTGAAAAACCTGAAGATCTTATCCAGGGAATATCCCAATTCAAAATAGTCCTCTGAAGTAGGAGTGTTCAAATAATTCACAAACAGGTTTTCACGCATTCCTAACATCCATACTGCCGGTATTTGGGTAACCAAAAACTTGCGAAATCCATAATGAACATGTGCAGCAAGATATTTGTCGTCCGTACTGTGCCTGTAATAGTCAAGCAACCTGAAACTTTCAACAGGATCTGCGGTCGTGTACCTCAACTGGTTGCCGGTAAAGTGCTTGAAATCCATGAAAGCCATTGTTCTGTTCTCAATAAACATACCTGCATTGACTTTCACATGAACATTGGATCGCGCCCCCATCCGGAACTGGTGTTTAAAAGTAAAATCAACCAGACTGTATTGTGCGGTAGAATTCAGAAAAGCAATTGGCCAGGCAGTTTTATACTCAAAGGCAAAACTTGGTGTTGCCCGGCTAAGGATCTGTTTTTTGCCATTTCGAATAGCATATTTTTGCCAGGGCTTTACCTCAAATCCCAGGATAGCCAAAAAGGCAGTTTCTGCTCCTGGCAAGGGAGGGGTCACTGCATCATTAACCGGAATATTGGAAGCATAATTCCGTTTATCGTACTTCACCCAGGTTTGATGCGTATTGTTTTGTAAGGTATATCTTTCGGCCCATTCAAAACCACCACGCAATTTCCACTTTCCGATAGTTTTTTCACCCTGCAATTTGACAAAATCTTTCTCATACAAACGTATAAAATTCCGCTCATAGAACAGGTTTTCCACCATGCTCAGAAATTCATTGATCGGACGATCTTCATTGTACTGGAAAATGTAGCGGCCACCAGATAATTCAAACTTATGGTTATTGAGTACGTTCCCCGCGGAAATGGTTTTTAGCCCCAGAATGCCGGTAAGTTTTTTTCTGGCAAAGGCATATCTTGGCGTAAGCCTGGCCTCAAACCTACTGTGTTCCTGCCTGCTGGTAAAGGTAAAATCTTCATGCAAGCTAAACCCTTCAACCGGATTAAACTGAATTCCCAACAAAGGTGAACTATACCCAAAGGAAGACTTCTCTCCCGTTTTGAACTTATACCCCGTGAATATATCTCCAAAGGAAAACCCACTGCTTGGTTTACCTTCTTCTTTTTCCTTTTCCACTGTAGCCAGGCTATCCACCCTTGCATACCCTTTGACCTCGTATTTTGTCAACGGAATAGGCCTCACCGCCGCCCAATAGGTGGAATCTTTTTCATAAGCCGTTGAATCAATGGTCATATCTCTTTCAGAAACGACCTCTGGTTCCTCCTGGGCTTTTTGTTCTTCTTTTTCATACTCACGCATTAATTTGCGAAGGTCCTTTCTGGTGAGCTCCTCACCGGTTTGAAGTTTCTCATAAACTGACCCGGTCTTTTTATCGGCTTTTTCTTCGAGTTGGGAGGCAAGCTCTGCATTGATTTTTTCATCGATTACCCGAAGATCAACATCCAGATCAGGATTTAACTGAATCTTGTAATCATTGGCAGTAGCCAGGTATTGATAGGCCAGCCTGAAACCCAATATTTTACCCGAGATGTTAAATTTGAAACTCACCGGCATCCACACATTTTCCTGAATAGGTGCATAAATCTGCTCAATATTAGTTTCAAATCCAAGGTAAAAGGCAGTCAGATCAAGGCTATGTATACTCCAGTAATCTTCCAAAATATAGATATATCCTTCATACACATTTTCCCCTCTTGAGCGGGGAGTTACCTTGATTTTATTGACATTGTACCCCCGGTCTTCAAAGTACCCTTCCAGTTTGAATTTATAATAGGCAAAAGCTTTGCTGGATAAAGGAGAGATGGTTTCGTCGTCCTCATCATAAAAACTCCCCTGGAAATAACCATTAGGACTGGTGTTGTTATCTTCCCCTTGTTTGCGGATGGAAATTACGGTCTCTTTGTATTTATTAGGCCTATTATACTCAATTTTACTCACCGATTCGGTAACAAAAGCTGTGGTGGAATCCAGCCCTTCCTTTTCAATTTGTGCCCTCAACAAAGCCGGTGCATTGATCAACCGACCGGACCCCTTGATGTAAACCATGGTTTCATAAGCATCCAGTTGGTTACGGTGATAATCTGCTTTGGCGATAGCTTTTCGCATGACGGTATAAGCAGGATCTTCCTCGCCGGCAACTACTTCAACTTCTTGCAATTGGTAGGCCTGTTTTGTCAATACCACATCTACCGTTTGAGCACCTGCTTTTGCTTCCACCTGTTTGACAAAAGTATTATACCCCAAATACTGAAACACAAGGGTATAACTGCCCGGAGACAAGCGAATTTCATAATCCCCTTCTACATTTGCAATAGCCCCTTTACCGGTTTCTTTAACAAAAATGGATGCAAACTCCAGAGGTGCTGCGGATTCATTTTGAATATTTCCCCGAATCGTACTTTGAGCAAACAGGGATGTCATATTTAAAAACAAAAAAACAATTATCGAAAATTGGAAAACTCTTTTCATGAAGTGAACAGGGTTTGATGTTATGAATATATGGATGAATAAAAACTAACTTTTTCTCAGTACAATTGAAGACCAAGATAATCATTCAATTGTTGGTTATAGGGTGCAAAAAAAGTTTGTAGTTCCTCCCGGATATCTTCCCGCATCTGTTTTGGAGGAGCTACATTGAACCGCTGATTCAACATTTCACTAAGATCAAAATCAGCGATTTGTAAAAAATCGAATAACTGCTTCATGATCCCCGCTGCTTTTTCCGGCTGCTGCAAATCTTCGGACCTTATGATAAAAAGACGATCCTTCCCAAAAATGTTTAACCACTTCGGCAACTTTTTCATGTATATCGACGGGCCGAGGAATAAACTGTCTTCCCCTCGTTGAACTTTCTTCATCTCTTCCCGGATATCGGTTACAAAATCTTTTTGAGCCATAGATTTCCGTCCCTCTTTTCTAAATCTTTCATGCATCCGATAGTGAGAAAAGGCCCTTTCTGCTGGTTCCCGCAGCATCAGGATTATTTTAATGTCCGGCAATAAACGGTCGACGATCTTGGGATTGGCGTAATAAAACGTATTGACACTCGCCTCTCCGGTAATATATTCGACTCCCTCCTGTCTTTCTACGGTTATCGTTTCATTAAATAACTGACCTTTTTCATCCAATTCCGGCCAGACAAATTCAACATTTCCTGATTCATCAATGGCTGGAAATAATTTTTTATAATTCCTGAAGCCCAAGGCTATTTTATACCACGGTTTTGAAAACAGATCCGGCTCTTTAACCTTACAAGGCAATACCTGTGGATGGGCGACAAGATATCTATACAAGGAAGAAGTGCCGCACTTCCTTTCCCCGATGATAAAAAATGATGGTCGCAGGTGTTTCATTCCAAAAAATTTTAAACCCTAATAAAACCGGGTTGTTATTTTCAAAAACCAATATCTAATAATCCAAATAGTTTATGGCCATTTCATATATTTGGAGCGGATATTATTCTATAAAAAAACCATTAACATCTATCGACATGCTTGAAATAATAAAACATGCCCACTCTGGCTTCCGCTGGATCGTACTGGTGCTACTAATCGTAACCATCATTTCAGCCTTTTCAAAAAGAAAGTCCGGTGCCGCCATGAAAAGCGAAGATAAAAAATTACCGCTTTTCACACTTATTGCCACCCATATCCAATTGATACTCGGATTGGTTCTTTATTTTATCAGCCCATATGTTGTATTTGCGGCTGACACCATGAAAGATTCACTTAGAAGATTTTATACCGTTGAGCATATTGCCCTCATGATCGTAGCTATTGCTCTGATCACTGTTGGTTATAGTAAGGCTAAAAAGGCAGCATCCTGGAAACCCGTTTTCACCTATTACCTGATAGGACTCATACTGATTCTGATCAGTATTCCATGGCCATTCAGGGATCTGGGAGCAGGTTGGTTCTAAATAGAACCTGCCTTAGCCGACAGGCAGGCACTGATTTGAACGGGTAAAACGGATTTATAATGCGATGAAATCTGTTCCTACTCGTTCAAATCATTTTTTATTAGTGGGCTGTCAATTGTGAAAGTGCTAACCAGGCCATTAACCCCGTAGATAATTTAAGACAATCTTCATCTACATCGAAAGTATTGGTGTGAACAGGGGAAGTTATTCCCTTGGCTTTATTTCCGGTTCCCAGCCGGTAAAAACAGGCAGGCATCACTTGCGAATAAAAGGCAAAATCTTCTGCGGTGGTACGAAGTGGCAATTCAATTACATTTTCCTCTCCCAGGAATTCAACGGCTTTTTCCCGAACAGTTTCAGTTAGTACGGGTTCATTGATCAAACAAGGGTACCCAACCATTATATTCAATTCGTAATCACCGCCCATACCAATGGCGATATTGCTTATAATGGATTCGATTTTTTTATGAGCCTCAAACCTCCAATCCTCATCAAAAGTCCGTAAGGTCCCTTTCAGACGTACCTCATTGGGAATCACGTTAGTAGATCCACCTTCAGATTCTATATGACCAAACGTCAGCACCGTAGGCATATTTGGATTGGCATTACGACTAACCACCATTTGCAAAGCCGTAATTATGTGCGCACTGATAACAACCGGATCAATACAATCATTGGGCAATGCCCCGTGGCCACCTTTACCTTTCACAGTGACATAAATTTCATCCGCGGAAGCCATATAAATCCCGGATCTGATGCCGATTTTCCCAACCTCCAGAGGTGGATGGACATGCTGTCCCAATATGGTAGCAGGTCTTGGGTTTTCCAGAGCACCTTCCTTTATCATCAGGCTGGCTCCACCCGGCAGTTTCTCCTCAGCAGGCTGAAAAAGCAGCTTAATGGTCCCCTCAAAATGATCTCTAATTTCATTCAATATCCTGGCCGCACCAAGCAGGGAAGCAGTATGTACATCATGGCCACAGGCATGCATCACTCCTTCATTTACCGAGCAATAATCAGCATTATTTGCTTCCTTGATCGGCAAAGCATCCATATCTGCGCGAAGTGCCGTGATTTTTTTATCCGGGTTTTTCCCTTTTATCAGGCCAATAATACCGTGACCGGCCACATTATTCTCATAAGTGATCCCGTATGCTGATAACTTTTGGGCAATAAAAGCAGCTGTTTCCTTTTCCTCAAAGGATAATTCAGGATGCTTATGCAGGTGACGCCGGACTGCAATTGTATCATTATGCCATTCGCTTGCCAGTTGCTTTATTTTTTCTTTCAGCATATTGCAAAAATGTTCAGTGCTTTAATCCAGAGCATAAGTAGTTCTTTTTTTTCTGAAATGCAACACCTGGGCAAATTTTTGAGAAGAATGGGATAACCACTACCCTATTATTACAAATAACTTTGAAAACATAATTCGATATTATTTTCAGTAAAATAAAATCTTCAAAAAAATGAAAATATTAATTATTCCTAGTGGTTAGTCAACGTTTGAATGACGGCTGAAATTTCTGTGATTTTTTTCTCTAATCGAGGCGGAGGTTCTTTTGCTTAGCCAAAGTTAAGGAAAACGGTTCTCCAACGAAGAGTAGAGGGAAAAGGCACTGGAAGTTCCCCGTCAATTTAAGCTTGACTAACCACTAGACTAATCTTGAAATGACAAAAACCAAATCAACAAAGGAGGCGAGATCCGAAACAGGAAGTCCGAATCTCAAAAGCCCCAACCAACCTTATTATAATGAAGGGTAAGTCCCTTTCCGGACCTTACCCTTCATCTTTTTCAATCAATGTATTCCTGTTACCTAATACTGCATTAAAACCTCCATCCTATGAGCGAAGTACTCATTATCCGGCATAAGGGTTAACGCCTTGTTGGCCATTTTTCTGGCTTTAACGTAATCACCCTCCTGGAAATAGAAAGTAGAAGCTGAGGCATAAACGGTGGTGAGCCACATATCCACGCGGTCAACCCTGCCGTACTTGGAAAGATGGTTTTCAAACACTGACATCGACCGGATGGCATTTTCTTCCTGTTGATTTTCAAAGAAGTGGCGCACACGGAGGGAATGGAAGTACAGCCTTCTATCCTGGACTTCAGGTTTGTATTCCAGAAACGGATATTTTTCAATGAATTGATTCAATTGAGTGATACCTTTCTCGTAGTTTCCAATTTTGTGAAGGGTTTCCATAAGAAATCCGGTCAGAGCATTTTGCACGGCCACTTCCTTTGGCCATTGACGATAGATCAAATCAATATATTTGACAAGGCTGTCCTTGTGATTATGAACAGCATAATAATGGGCAAGTTTCACATAAAAAACCCTGTCGATACTTTCCATCAGTTCCGGGTCACTTTCCAACTGTTCGGAAAAATGTCTGTGAAAAGGATGTAAAGCTTCGGGATCTTGTTGTTGGATAATCTGGTAATCCGCAATTTTGGTAAAAACACTCACCAACTCATGTTTAACTTCCACAACAGGATATTGCTTATACAAGTTAAAAAGATCCGTCAGACCGGCAATAGTCCTGAAATTAATCCGGCGAGCAAGTTGAAACATACAAGCCTGTCTGATCACTCCGTTCCTCGGAAGCGGATAGAGTAATTGAGCTTTCTGCAAACGATTCATCGAAGCTATATAATCTTTCTGCTGGTAATAATCCAATGCCTCGTTATAATACATGTTGCCAGCCAACTGTCCCGGCGTTATGATTCCGTTTTTGTCTTTGTAGAATTTATTAAACAGGATCTCGTTATCCATTTCCGCTTCCTGTGGACTCAACATTTTCAAATCCTTAAGCAATTGACTGTAACTGGATTGGAATCGAACCTCAGCTGATGGATCAGGCGTTTCAAAAACCGGCAATCTTTTGCCTTCCATTTTCAAAATTGTTGAGATAAAAAGGCCATCGTGCCTCATTTCGAACGGCAGCTGAAAATGTTGCAGTACCAAAGCTACCAGCGCAGCCCTGGTGGCATCGTTATAGGTTCCGGTTTTAAAAAGTTGTTCAAAACTTACGTAGGGATCGTATTTTTTCAGGAAAGTCGGTTCCAGGTATTGTCTCAGTAAATCAGCAGTTTTAGCCGGGGATTTTTTACCAAATTTTTGAGCTTCAAGATTAGCGAATAAGGTATTCAGCTCTAACTTGATATAATCCAATGCATTCTGATCATTCTGTGGAGCAGTAGCCAGATATAATTTGAGATGATCTTCAACACCACTACCAAACGGGGCATTGAGTACGGAGGCTTCAAAGGAGCTGTGAAAGACGAGGGCGTTTTCATTATTAGCATACTGGCCCATCAGGGAATGAGCAAAAAACAGTGAAAAAAGTATCAATTTAAATTTCATAAACCGGGATTTGTCATGTAATTGAATGGTTTTGATAAAAAGGACCATACTACTCAATTACACTAATGCAGTTAAAGCAAAAAATATTTTTCAATATTGATGTTTATTCACTATCTGCTCCTTAAGTTGTACAAAATTACAATTTTTTAATAAAAAAACCGACGAACCAATAATGGTGGTTCGCCGGCCCGAAGTTATCTACAAAAAATTTTTGTCCAAAGAATATGAAAAGGGGAACGAGTTTCAGGCTGCTCCCTGGACTTGTTTCAAAGAAATTCAGCGGATTTCAAAAAAGTTTCAAAGTTGTATCAAAGTCTCCGGGATAATATGGAGGGTCATTTCCCAATCAGCTCTGAAACAACCTGAAACTTCTTGAAACCAATTAACCCTGGCCTACGCCCGGGCTTTTTTACGTGTAGTTTCGGCGATGCTATTTGCGCCCGATTTTACTTTTTTAATGTCCCAAACCGGATTGTAGTGCTCATCCTCATGGCTGAAGCGGCACAAAACGGTATCTCCGTTTGATTGGATATACTCAAAGGATCTATTACGATACTGACGATTAGTGGTTAACTCGGCATGAAAAACACGTTCCAAATCCCCGGATGGTGTCTGAAAATAATATGCCTTTTCAATGCCTGCAGCACATCCGATAGTCATGGTGCTGACCTCTACGATCAAAGCACCTTCACACGGTTGGTCCTTCAATATTCGCAGCAGGGTACTGGAGGCACACTCTTCAAAGACACACAAACCGGGAACAGTAGTTTTGGTCAGTAACTTTCCATTTCGGACAACTCTGATCTCAGCGTTAATATCTTTTGTCCTTTTTCTAACGTGATCTCCAATGCCTAACATGGCCAAATCATTTATTCCGTCTCCGTTGACGTCCGCGAATTGCCAGCTTTTGGCAATATAGGCTCCCCAGATATAACCGTTGAAGTACTTACCGGAGGCATCTGAACCACTGACATGGTACCAAAGGTCATGATAGCCATTTATCTCATCTTTGGCTAATTCCTCCATCTCATCTACAATATTTACGATACGGAAACCCATCGGCAGGCAGGTCACTGTTTCGGATTCCAGACAGGCACCTTCCCTGACGGATACTTCCGAAAAAGTGAATAATTCAGCTCCATCAGAATACAGGTTGTTCACCTGTGATCGTTCATGGAACCACTGATAATAATCTTCATAAGCCCGGTCAACAAATCTGGCTTGAGGAAACAAATAAGATTGGCTGAAGCAAACGATAGCAGCTATTACAAAAAATTTTCTCATGGTGTAGGATTGAATTATGTTTTGTAAAGCCTTGCTTCATTAATTTCTTGTTTCGTTTTGATCGGATAGTTCTATTAACTAACCTACACTTTGAAATATTGCCCCTCAGCTTAACATTTTTTAACAAATTTTATTCTGAATTTTCCAAAATACACCTATTTAAATCATTACCTTTGCGCCTTTAGCTTTACAGCCAACAGTTTACACTTTAAAAGGAAATACCAGATAAATCTAAAAACAATGTCGGAAGCGCAGTTAGTCAGGAAGTTTTATGAGGCCTTTCAGAACCTGGATGGGAATACCATGGCCGAATGTTATCATGATGAAGTCGAGTTTGAAGACCCTGCATTCGGACCACTCAAAGGAGAGCGTGCCAGGGCCATGTGGAAGATGCTGTGTGGCAATGCAAAAGACCTGGAAGTGGAGTTTGAAATTATTAAGGCAGGATTCGGAGAAGCAAAAGTAAAGTGGGAAGCTCATTATACTTTTTCACAAACTGACAGGAAAGTTCACAACATAGTTGAAGCTGACCTGACCATTGAAAATGGAAAGATTATAAAACATAAAGACCATTTCAACTTGCGGAAATGGTCAATACAAGCCATGGGCCTAACAGGAAAGATCATTGGAGGTACTGCATTTTTCAAACGAAAACTACAGCAACAAACCAATCGACTTCTCGATAAATATATTTCCAGAAATTAAACCTATTCGAAAAGAGAATCTACAAATGCCCGTTTATTAAAGATCTGCAATTGTTCGATTCCTTCGCCAACACCGATATATTTGATCGGAATTTTAAACTGATCGGAAATACCAATAGCTACACCACCTTTAGCCGAACCATCTAATTTGGTCAAGGCAAGGGAAGTAACATCTGTTGCATTGGTGAAATGTGTCGCCTGCTCAATCGCATTCTGTCCTGTTGTTGCATCCAGTACGAGTAAAACTTCATGAGGAGCCGTTTCCATTCTCTTCGCAACAGAGTTCCGGATCTTTGTCAGCTCTTTCATCAAATTAATCTTGGTATGCAAACGGCCAGCTGTATCGATGATAGCCACATCACAATTATTATTCATTGCGTACTGTACCGTTTCATAGGCAACAGCTGCAGGGTCTGTATTCATGCCTTTTGAATAAAAGTCACAACCTACCCTTTCCGCCCAGATACCCAACTGATCGACGGCAGCTGCACGGAAAGTATCGCCTGCTCCAAGCACTACTTTTTTGCCTTGTTTTTTATACTGGTGGGCTAATTTGCCAATAGTGGTAGTTTTGCCAACGCCATTTACGCCAACAACAAGGATAACCGCAGGAATATCTGTTGTAGGAAGGGTGTAGTCCTCAAGATCTTCGTTATTATTATTCTCGGCCAGCAATTGAACGATCTCATCACGGAGAATTTCATTGAGCTCCTCTGTACCCAGGTATTTATCCTTAGCCACCCGTTCTTCAATACGCTCGATGATCTTAACCGTTGTATCCAGACCAACATCGGAGGTAATCAGGGCATTTTCCAATTCATCCAGCACCTCAACATCCACGGTTGATTTTCCGGCAACGGCTCTTGACAGTTTTCCAAGGAAGGAAGTTTTGGTTTTTTCAATTCCTTTGTCGAGGTCTTCCTTTTTCTCTTTATTAAAAAATTTATTAAAAAAACTCATGTTGGTTTTGTTGACTTATTTTTGAAATTCGCCTCAACACAAAAAGGCTTTCCTTATAACAAGAAAAGCCTCTTTGGGTTCATTGCTGAAAAATGAATAATTATTTCTTAGCGAGATATTCTTTAACCTCATCCTTGTGGATCATCACCTCTTTGTAAGAGTATTTTCCGGTTTTTTCATCCTTGATACTCTTAACAACTTTTACGTAATCACGACCTGAGTTGGCGTTAGCTTTACGTTGGGCAATTCTCGCGTTCTTTGATACTTTAGCCATTTCTATTTATTTTTTGAAAGTTTTCTGGTTATAAAACTACGAATTTGACTCAATAGTTCAAAACCTTACTTGATTTCTCTGTGAACAGTAACCTTTTTCAGAATCGGGTTATATTTTTTCAACTCCAATCTGTCAGGGGTGTTCTTACGATTTTTTTGGGTTACATAGCGGGAAGTTCCAGGCATACCTGAATTCTTGTGCTCCGTACATTCCAAAATAATCTGCTGACGATTTCCTTTACTCTTCTTGGCCATTTTATTTTAGATTAAATGGTTTATAATTTCACGCCGGTATCAATACCTTTGCGCTCTAATTTTTTGATATAAGCGTAAACGCCCAATTTGTTGATATTGCGCATTGCTTTAGCGCTGATCTTAAGCGTGATCCACTCCCCTGTTTCAGGAACGAAGAAACGTTTCTTTTGAATGTTTGGAACAAAGCGACGCTTAGTTCTTCTTTTCGAGTGAGAAACATTGTTTCCGCTAATTGGACGCTTCCCTGTTAATTGACAAACCTTTGACATGATTACGTATTAAAGTTTATTCCTTTAAAGTTATGACTCCGGCAGGATTCGAATCTACCTGGCTAACGCCTGTTAGACAGGCCTGCAACCTTCCCGGCACTTCCCGACATTTCATGTTCGGGATGATTCTTTCGAATCATGCCGCGGATGCTCTATCCAGTTGAATCCAAGCTTGAGACTTTTCAAACTTAGTGACTCCGGCAGGATTCGAATCTACCTGGCTAACGCCTGTTAGACAGGTCTGCAACCTTCCCGGCACTTCCCGACATTTCATGTTCGGGATGATTCTTTCGAATCATGCCGCGGATGCTCTATCCAGTTGAATCCAAGCTTGAGACTTTTCAAACTTAGTGACTCCGGCAGGATTCGAACCTGCAACCTCCTGATCCGTAGTCAGGTGCTCTATCCAGTTGAGCCACGGAGCCTTAAAATAATGTTACTTATTTCAAACGCGGCTGCAAAGGTAAAATCTTTTTTATACTTATGCAAAAGGTTTTTTAAAATTAAACAAAAAATCTTTAAAATAATTCCCCGATGCAATCAGTGTTTTTTATGAATCATTACAAACCAACCTGAGTATAGAAAAATTCCAACTTTTTATGGAGACGCAAAAGTAAGGCTTTTGCTTCATGAATGTCAACTAGTTTAAACCTTATTTCATCGCCTAACCGTAATTGCCCAACCGCCCCCAAATCTGCTGCTATAACTGAAGCGATCCTGGGATATCCTCCGGTAGTTTGGCCATCCTTCATGGAAATGATCAATTCTCCGGAAGGCACCATCTGGATAACACCCGGAGCCAGTGGAGAAGATACCATACCACCTTTTTCAAAGTTCTTCAGCAAATGTCCTTCAAGCCTGATTCCCATGCGGTCTGCATCTTTTCCTACCTTAAAGGTGATGCTTTCCAATAAATCCTTATACTGCTCCCCTACCCATTCCGGACCACGAAGCACCCTAATGATCTGTTTTTTTTCAAAAACGGAAATCATTTCTTCCGGAACCTTAACCCTTGGCGGGGCATCTCTTAATTGATGATAAAATAACCAATCCCCCTTTTTTAAGGATCTGCCATAATGCCCTCCAAACTTAGCCGGAGCATAAGTGGAACAACTACTCATCACATAATCGGCAATAAATCCCCCTCCAACGGACAAATAAGCGCGACAACCGGATAGTAATTTTCCAAAGGTCAATTCATCTCCCTTTTGGACGAAAACTGTCTCATTCATCGCCACGGTCTTCCCGTTCAACTGTGCAGAAATGTCAGCGCCGACAAGGGCAATTGCCGCTTTTTCATAAAATACAAGGTCCGGACCAGTATATGAAACCTCTAATAATGGGACTTCCACTTCATTTCCAACCAACAGATTGGCTAACCGGGCAGAATACTCATCCATCACTCCACTTTGAGGGACACCATATCGTCTGAACCCCTTCCTGCCAATGTCCTGGATGGTGGTATGAAGCCCCGGGGATTTGACTGATATTTTTCCTATGAAAGACATATGGACTGATTGTTTATTTTTAATTGGTTCAAGGAGTTTAAATGGTTTAAAGAGTTCAAGGGGTTCAAAAAAGTTTCAAAATTCCACTCCCCGTTTACCGTCTACCGTCTACCGTGGACCGTAAGCCGTTTACCGTCATCCGTCAACAAACACAACCTTATCTCCAGGCTTTATCTTTGCGGGAGGAGAGGCTTCTGCGTCAAAAAAATTCATATCCGTATGGCCTATAATATGCCATCCTGCCGGACTTTCCAGTGCATAAATACCCGTTTGTGCACCTCCAATCGCAACTGAACCGGCTGAAGTCTTCAGGTCTGGAATCTTTTTTCGAGGTACATTCAATCTTGGATCCATGCCTCCGAGGTAAATAAACCCCGGCAGAAACCCAAGCATATAAACCAAATATTCCGGTGCTTGATGTAATTCAATTATTTCCTCGAATGTCAATCCTGTCTCCCGGATTACTGCCTGCATATCGGTATTTTCAGGAGTATGATAAACTACAGGTATTTCCCATTTCCTTTGATCTGGTAAAACAGTATGTCCGGCATTAGGCTCCAGGCCTTTTATAACTTCTATCAATGCTGCTTCCTCCCAAATTTCCGGTTTATAAAAAACAGCCAGAGAAGCATAAGCAGGAACCGTTTCGGTGATCCCAAATAAATCCTGTTCCCGAATGAGTAAATCCAGTCCTAAAACTTTGTGAAGCAGTTCAGGAGAAATTTCTTGGCCAAATTCGACCAATATAGCATGATCACTCAAGGTTTTAAATGCTGTTGCCATAATTGGAATTTCGATTAGCTGATTTCAAAACCGGCCGCCTGAAGGTTTTCTGATAAATATTTAGCCACTTCCCCGGCATTTTGCTTATCCCCGTGAATGCAAATAGTCTGCGCTTCAATATGTTTTAATATTCCGGAAACGGTTTTCACCTTTCCCTCTCTCAACATACGATGTACGTGTTCAAACATCTCTTGAACTCCATGAATCAGCGCTTCAGATTTCTTCCTATTAACCAAGGACAAGTCATCATTATAGTTTCTGTCAGCAAACACTTCATTTTTACAAACCAGATCAAATGCTTCCGCCTTTTTGGTTAACGAAGAGTTGGGTGGCCCATACAATACTAAATCGGAATCAATCGACAAAATGGCTTTCACAATGATTTCAGCCATCTGATCATCCTTCCCTGCCATATTGTAAAGAGCGCCATGTGGTTTGACATGGTACAATTGCCCACCAGCTGCTTCCGTCATTCCTTTCACTGCCGCTACCTGATACTGAATAATCGCATACAACTCCTCTCTCGGTAATTGCATAAGTCTCCTTCCAAATCCCTGCAGATCCGGAAACCCCGGATGTGCCCCGATCTTAACACCATTTTTCATAGCCAGCCCAATAGTCCGCTGAATAGTCAGAGGATCACCTCCATGGAAACCGCACGCAATATTGCAGGAAGAAATATACTGCATCACCACCTCGTCATTACCGATCTTAAACCGGCCATAACTTTCACCCATATCACAGTTGAGATCTATGTTTTTTGATACCATTTTTAGGGATTGAATGAGATTGAAAAAGATTGAATGAGATTGAATGAGATTGAAAAAGATTGAATGAGATTGAATGAGATTGAAAAAGTAATTTTAAGATAATTTCTTTCTCATAGAAGATAGGATTTTAAGGAGTTCAAGACTTTCTATATATAGGTCTTCGATGAATTTACCTTTGAAAAGGTCCGAACTAATAATCAAATCTATCCACATTTCAGTTTCATCAGCTTCTTCAACTGAAATACATAATTTGCTAAAAAATTCAGCCTTTGAGCGCCCACGCAAAGCTGCTCTATAATTGGCGTACTTTGAAGTTCCAGACTTTGTTAATTGGTAAGAAATAACCCTTGTTCTTGGATTATCAGGCAGCATTTCAATCAACTTTAGCAATTCAATGCAAAACTGTTTCAACCTATCTCTTACTTCAATCTTATATTTAACCCAATTGGTACTCTCCATAATTTTTCTTTTTTAACTCCCTACATCCATTTTAAAGGAAGAAGCTTTCAATCTTCATCAATCTGGTTCAATCTATTTCAATCTAACTTAAACCTTGCGGTTAAATCATATAAAAGCCCATCTGTTATAGCAGCCCAAACACCGTCAAAATACTCTTACCACTCAAAAATAAAGTAAACAGAATAATAATTCCACCTAAAATATTTTGAATTAAACTGTTTTTATGTTTCCCTAACAAACTGGAACGGTTGACCATCCAAAGCAAAAAGATGGCTATCAGCGGCAGCAGTACCCCATTGGCTATTTGGGCAAATTTGATGACATGAATTGGTTTAAAACCCAGCATGGAAAAGAGGATACCAATAAAAAGGATTATACCTCCCGTCCATTTAAACTTTGAACTTTTCAGGTCTGGCTTGAATCCGAATATTCCTGCAGCCACATAAGCTGCGGCTAAGGGCGCTGTAATCGATGAGGAAATTCCCGCAGCAAACAAACCTCCAGCCATGAAATATTTGGCCCAATTACCCAACAGGGGTTCCAGTTGAATAGCTAAATCAGCTGCGTTGCTGACCTCAGCTCCGGATTGCATTGATGTTGCTGCCGAGGTAACCACGATGGCCATGGAAATAATTCCACCCAAAACCACTGCCACAAAAGTATCAAACCTCACGGCGGGTAAGTCATCCGGAGATTTCCATTTTTCTGAAACTGAAGATGCGTGTAAAAAGAGGTTATAAGGCACCACCGTGGTTCCGATCAATCCGATGACCATAAGCATTCCACCTCCGGGATTAGAGGGGATCGAAGGAAGAAACATTCCATTAATTAAAGCAACCAAATCAGGCCCAACCATAAAGGCGGTAACCAAAAAGACGAAACTCATGATAAGCACCAGGCCTATTAGGGTTTTTTCAATAAGTTTATAACTTCCTGAAAACAATAGTACCATCGCAATCAAGCCAATGATCAACCCCCACAAATTGATATTTTTTCCACCAACTGGCACCATGAGTTGTCCCAATGCCGTATCCATACCGAGGACTGCTCCGCTTATATTCCCGGCTTCATAAGCTCCGTTACCAACAATAATTGCTGAAAAAACTATTACTAACGTAATTATTCTCCAAACAGGCTGCTTTATCTGTGTACTTAAGGCCTCTCCCAACCCTTGCTGGGTAACCAAACCCAATCTTGCTGCCATTTCCTGTAAAACGATGGTAGCAAAAATGGAAAACACCAACCCCCACAGCAATGCATATCCAAAGGAATATCCTGCCAGTGAGCAAACCGTTACCGTGCCCGGTCCGATAAAAGCGGAAGTGATAAGTATGGCCGGGCCGGTAGATTTTAATCTTTTTAAGAAGTTCATTGCCTATGATAAGTTGAAGGTGATTGTCTATTAAGTAGTCTATTAAGGTTTCTCTTTGGCAAGGCACTTTGTGCCTTGTTACCGATATTTGGTCTTTATGAGACCATTTTTTTGGCACTAGATACTTTAGTTCCTATATCTAATCCACATGAGACTTCTGTTTTGTATAACCCAAAATCCCTTAATCAAGGTAATCCAGGCCTATATCCAGGCAATCGCGGTCAATCCCGGTCTATTTCTCCTTCCCCATTCTCAATATCTCCGCGTCTGGTTCAAACTTATTTCTCACCTTTTCCAAAGTGGAATAAACTTTACTATCCTCTTCATAGACCATTTGAACACCTACAACCGTCAACGAACCTTCCTTGTCGGTGTAAGGCTCATATCCGGCCTCGTAAATCCTTTTCACCAATTTATCCACATTGGATTGTTTACCAAATTTACCTATAATGATCACCGCCACTTTTTCCCGGGGAGAAAGTGTCGGAGCCTCCGTATCTACTTCTTCGGGAGGATCAGCAGGAGGTAAATCATCTGAAGCAATAGGTGCATCTTCATCATCATAAAAGTCATCCACTATTTCATAATCTCCTTCGGAATCACCGGGACTGACGTTTAGTCGTTCCTGTTCAAGCCCTGACACCTGATTATTTTGATCACCTTTATTTCTGAACATAGTCAAATAAATCGTGGTAAAAACGACCAGAACAACTGCCAGCCCGATCCATAAGAGATTATTGGCAAACCAGTCTGCAATACTATTAGAGACGGTTTCACTTTTTGTAGGGGGGGTGGTCATAACGGTGCTTTTTCCTGTTTCCGAAAAGGGTCTGGCAATTGGATAAAACTGGAGGTCCGGCAAACCGAAGGAATCTGTATTGAAATTGGTGCTTTCAGGAAGGAATTTAAAATTCCCTTCAAAATCTTTATACAATCGTCCAAGTCCGGAGAAGGTAACGAACTCCTTGTTTTCAAGTTTTTGTTTCAGGTCGGATACGTAGTCTTTTACCACCTGTTCGGCTTTTGAGATAGGCAGGCCGTGTTTCTTTTTTAAAAATCTTACAAGTAAGCCATCATTTACTACCAGATTACTGTTGAAATTCAGCGCGGAGGCCGGTGGTTTTATTTCACCTTGTACATAATCGATATTCGCACCTTTATAGGCTTTGACAAAACTGCCAAACCCAGGCAAACTAACGGTATCGTTTTCATAAAGTAATTCAGCAATATAGGCTCCCGGATCAATTTGCATGTAATTGAGATTTTATCCCTTAAAGGTACATTTTTTTAAAAAAAATAGTAGATTTTTGTTGTGGATGGGTTCAACTATTGATAAAAGAGGAGCTACGATTACACCAATAGAGGTAGGATTTTGAAATCAGCAAATAGATGAGCAACAAATACTTTTAATGGATTGTTTTTTTCAAGACCAAAGGTTCACAATAAAAAACAGATAAATGCCAATTAACAGACGAACAAGGAGGTTAAGGTTTTTTTCTATCGCCATTATTATATACATGTGCGCGGCTTTTACCTGGTGGGCGGTTTTGTTGCGAAAAAGAACTATTCAAAACCATGAGCTCAAACTGGAGTTACTGGAAACACGGGATTTGTCTAATGAAGAAAAGGCTGCAAGTGTAAAGGAATACGAACGCAGGCTTACCCGACAAAACGGAATGATCCTGGGAGAGGCGATATTTTTTGGCCTAAGTTTGTCCATAGGCTGGTGGTTTGTTTACAGATCCTACAGGCAGGCCCTTCAGGTTTCCAAAAACCAAACGAATTTTCTACTGGCCATTACCCATGAGTTTAAAACCCCTATTGCTTCCATTAGTTTGATTCTGGAAACGATAATCAAACGACAATTAAAAGAGGAACAGAAAGTAAAACTCGGAAGTGATGCGATGAGGGAGGCCAGAAGGCTCGATTCACTGGTCAATAATCTTTTGCTTTCCGCCCAATTGGATTCCAAATACAAACCTTTCCCTGAATTTCTGGATTTATGTGATATTTGCGAAAGCATTATCGATGTTTATCGCGACAGAAATCCTAAAGCCGTTTTTGAAGTATCTTGCGGGCGGGACCTTCCAAAGGCCTATGCGGATAAAGAAGGAATTTCAGCCATTATTCACAACCTTGTCGGAAACGCGATAAAGTACAACGATAATGATCCGGAAATCAACATTAACATTACGGCAGCGAATAATTGGATCACCTTGAAAGTAGCTGATAATGGTATTGGGATTTCAGAAGCGGAGAAAAAAAAGGTGTTTGACCGGTTTTACCGATCCGGCAATGAAGCAACGAGGAAAACCAAAGGAACCGGACTTGGATTGTTTATTACCAGAGAAATTGTCAAAGCTCATAAAGGCAGGATCAGTATAGAAAACAATTCCCCTTCCGGAACAGTTTTTATTATAACATTACCAATACAGTAACCAATGCGCATTTTACTAGTGGAAGATGAGGCGAGCATTCGCAATACGATAAAATTAAACCTGGAACTTTCCGATTACGAAGTCGTGGCCGCTGAAAACGGAACCGATGCCATGAATCTGATCAATAACCAGCATTTCGACCTGCTGATCCTGGATGTTATGCTTCCGGACATGGATGGTTTTCAGATATGTGAGCAGTTCCGTTTATCGGATTTCGAAACTCCGATCATTTTTGTAACGGCGCGGAATACCGGTGAAGACCGCATTAAAGGGTTAAAACTTGGTGGCGATGATTATTTGACTAAACCTTTTGAATTTGAGGAACTGGAACTGCGCATTAGAAAACTACTTCATCGGTCAGGAAAGTTAAAAACTGAAGAAACCTCCTTTTATACCTTTGGCGACAACAAAGTGAATTTCAAAACTTACGAGGCAAGGGGTCAAAAAGGCGCCTTTACCCTGACCAAAAAGGAAGCCATGCTGCTCAAATTACTGATCGACAGAAAAAACCAGGTAGTCTCCCGCCGACAGATCCTGCAGGCCGTCTGGGGATATGATGTCTTCCCGTCCACTCGTACCATTGACAATTTTATCCTCTCTTTCCGCAAGTATTTCGAGGAAGACCCCAAGAAGCCCCAATATTTTATTTCTGTGCGTGGTGTTGGGTATAAGTTTTTGGAATAAATTCCCTTTTAGAAAACCCTTGCCAAAACTTCGAAACCTTGCCTACTGACCGCAGGAAGGCAGGTTCTGCTGTTCTACGGTTCCTTTAGGCTGTTGACATCAATCCAAGATCGATTTAATCTTTTCTGCGATTCCTTCCTGGTGCAAATCTTTGATTTCTTCAATATTCAGATCTTTGTCTACCAAAAAATATTTTGGAATGACGGCCTGGTATACGGTATCTCCATTTTTCCTCTGAATGGGTTTACGCACCATTTTGAATAAGGGATTGTCCGGGTCGAAGTCCAAGTGGATTTGATATCCGCTCCAATTTTCTTTTTCACAAAAACGAGTCCAGGTTTCCTTATTGTGGTCAATCGAAATGTTGATCAATTTCAAATCGGGATGATTGATCTTCTCCACCAGAGCTTCTACTTCCGGATGTTGCCGAATGCAGGGACCACATGAAGTAGACCAAAAATCAAACAATAACACCTTTCCTTTTACTTCTGAGAAATTAAAAAGACTTCCATCAGGTTTTTCAAAAAAATATTCAGGCAAAAATACATGTGTGGTATCCTGAACAACGAACCCAACCTTACTTTCAACTACCCTTTGATTACCAGGTTCAGCTATACATGAGGAAAGAATAAAAATTAGTAGAAAAGCACAAAGAATTGGTGTTTTCATGGTTTTTTATTTAGATAACCAATTTAAAAAATATGAATTGTAAAATTATATTTTTTAACAAACACCAATAACAAGTTCTTCAAAATGAAAAACTAAACAATCCTCCTCTCTATTCAATGTCCCATTTTCGAAATTATGTTTAAATCTCCTCATCCGGAGTCTCCGGCAACCGCTTCAACGTCTCTGTAGTTGCAGCTACAGTTCCTAAGGGTAAGGCAAAAAGGAATCCGATTCCTGTCAACAACAGAAGCAAAAATACCGTACCATTTCCAATGGCCAGTCCTTTGTGGTCACGTACGAAGTCTACACTTCCCTTTACCCGGTAATACCGCTCCAGGGTATAATCCATATTTCCAAAACCTGCATAATAGGCCTGGACGACAAAAATGGCAATGGCTACAAAAGGAGACAATATGGGAATGAGACCAAGTAGTAAGATAATCAGCGTGAAAAACAACTCCCGAATGATATTCCTGATGGCCAGCCTTAAACCACGAACGAAGTCACTGATGATCATTCTGCAGATTCGGACTGGGAGCCTCACTTCCATATTTCTTCTTTTCAATGCTTTCTGACAGGAAACTCATAAATGGAGAGGCAATGATCATCACCAAATATTTGAACAGCAACAAGCCTGAAGTTGCAACAATCAGCCCACCAAAAATATTGGCGACTTTTCCGACCCATTCACTGCCACGTTCCCATGGATAAAAAGACACCAACCAACCTCCTATGTTGTCAGAAACAGCCCAGGCTCCTGAAAAAATAGCTATCCCAAGAAGTACAGAGATAATTCCCGGAATGAAAACATATTTCCATAAATTGTATTTCGAAATATCCCGAAAAGCTTTTCCGTAAGCGGTAAGACCGGCGATGAAATCCTTTATCATGGTTGTTTTTTTTGGTAATATTAGGCAGATCTCCTGATTGGTCAAAAATTATCTATACAAGAACTTTTTTTCTCGATAAATGACGAAACCTTAATTTTACCTCCGTCAAAATTAAGGTTTCGTTGGGTAACGTTAGATTATCAAACGAGGAAGAAAAGTGCTGTCCCTTAGTAAATTAGGAAATTGGAATTTTTGGTAATATTAAAATATAACTTTGATCCAGACCAAAAAAACATCCCCAATCTTGCCTCCCGGCAAAATTGGGGATGAATCTTATCTGTTTTCTGCCTTCAGTAATTATCGACTGAAGACTGCTTTCTGTAGACTGCAGACTGACTCCCTACGCTTCTTTCTTCTTACGCTTACGTCTGGTCTTGAATAATTCCACTACTTCTTTTTCCGTCTGGAAGTTCAGGTCTACGAAAAAAGTAGAAACGAATTTCTTAATGTCCTGGTAGTCTTTACCACGTTTATCCGTGAAACGCTTGAGTAATTTACGAACATACTTCATGGACAGGTCTTCCAGTTTCTGGTTGAACTTCTGATTGACAAAAGTTTCCATGTAAACCGGGAAGTGTTTTGAGATATCCATGAAATCAGTATAGGCTTCAGCTTCCAGATTATCGATGAAACGCACGAAACAATCATAGATGGTTGAGCGTACACATTCGTTTACAAGTGAAAGCCCTTCGTGTTTGTCATAAAATGATTTCACCTCCGCCTGAACTTCTTCAGAGATATAGCCTTTATCCTGGATCATATCCATAAGTTCATAATAAACGGTCAGATCATCATCAACGGATTTGTCGACGATTGAGGACACTCTGTTGTCTGCATCGGGTTTGAGGTCGATAGCAGCACTTTTATGTAATTCCAGAACAAAGCTTAGAAACTTCTCAGAGAATTCCGGAAGTTCCTGTCTTTGAGCATTAAAGATCTTTGCAAGTTTTTTATGGTCTTTAGCACTCAATTCGAAATAACCCGCAACGAGTCCCATCAATTGAAGATGCTCTTCAGTTCCCTGCAACTCTTTATTTTCCACAAAATCCATAAGCGGCTTTATCAGTGAAGAATTGTCGAGTTCCTTATCATTAATCCTGACGATGAGGAAATTCTTCAGGGAAGAGAAATAGACTTTCAGTTCGGTAGCATTGGAGGGAAAATCAGCCGTCTGAAAATGATCATGCACGAACTGGCGCTGGTAGCGGATGAGTCCCTGTTGTCTTTGTTTGACGTCACGATATTTAGGCAGTTTATGGCCCATGAGGTAATGTCTTACCCTGCGGTTATCGATCTCATTGATCAGGTTGGTGATCCAGATATCACTACTAAAGGCAAATCCCATCTGGATAGATTGTCCGATCCTGCGTTTAAGAATATCGAAGTTGGCAGAATTGCAAATGGTCATCAAAACTGCCTTAAAGTGTTCCTGTGGGCGTACGTACTTAAGGTGGTCATTAAGCTCACCTCTCAGCACAGAATATCCGAGCAATTTTGGCAGGAACAATCCTTCAAATCTTTCATCCAACATTAATTTTTCCAGTGGGATGAGCTGGAGAGGATTATTTTTAGCCACATCGTTATGCAGAACAGCCAGATGTGGTTCATACTTTTCTTTCAGGTTTGTATAATCATCTTCCTCCTCCTCTTCGAGGTAAGCCGACAATTCTTCAGACTCCTGGATCTGTTGTGCCAGTTCTTCCAGTTTGTCTTTATATTCCTTCTGTAAATCGAACATATATTTGGTCCTTTTAAAGGCAAACCTGATAGTGCATCTAAGGCACTACCAGGTTCACTAATTATTTGTAGAATAAAGTATAGCCGTGTAATTGGGTGGAAAAAACAGTGTAAATGCCTTCCACGGCGCAAATATACGTTTTAAAAAATTTATTAGGTAAAATTGTCAAGGAAGAGTGAGGAGAAATTTTTGTTAATGGGAAAAGCAGAAGAAGGAAATAGGGTGAAAATGGAGATTGGGACATTCAGAATAATCGATTTAAGAAGTTTATTGCTTCGCTATTTCCTATGACAAAAAAACCCGGGCGATTTCCATCACCCGGGTTTTACAATAATCTTTAGATTGAAAGAAAGGATTATTATCCTTCTTCGTCTTTCTTTTCTTCTTCCGCAGGAGCTTCTTCCGCTTCAGCAGCTGGTTCCTCTGCAGGAGCCTCTTCTTCAGCTTTTTCTTCTGCAGCTGGCTCTTCTGTAGCTTCAGCAGCCGGTGCTTCTTCTTCAGAAGCGGCAGCTTCTTCAGCCGCAGCTTTTTCCTCAGCAATCTCTGCGAGTGTTTTGTGCTCTTCCGCTGCAGGTGCAGCATCATCAGCAGCAGCTTCTTCTACTTCAGGAGCCGGAGGAGGAGGTGGAGTTCCGGACACCATCTCATGGAAGGCAGCTTTTTCTGCTTCAGTTTTAGCAACTCTTTCTGCAATTTTAGCTTCCTTGGCTTCAATCCATTCAGCCAGCTTAGCATCAGCTTGTTCCTGGGTCATTGCACCTTTGGTAACACCACGCTGGAGATGCTTTTTATACATTACTCCTTTAAAGCGCAGAATTGCACGTGCAGTATCAGTAGGCTGTGCACCCTTCATCAACCAGTCATAAGCAGCATCACGATCCAATTCAATCGTCGCTGGTTTAGTCAGTGGGTTGTACGACCCGATGTTTTCGATGTATTTACCATCTCTTGGTGCTCTGGCATCAGCTACCACTATGTGGTAAAACGGACGCTGTTTACGGCCTTTTCTCTGTAATCTAATCTTTACAGCCATTTAAAAAAATGTGTTTGGTTTAACCATATCCGCGTACTCCCATCAAGGGACGGCGGCTTTAACGGGCGCAAAGGTAAGCTTTTTTTTGATATTTTGTACTTTTTATTTTTATGTGAGGAAAAATATTTTGCATCAGGTAATTTTATCCTGTTCGCCCTGACTATCAAGCAGGTAAATAATGCGTGTTACGGGTTACGGGTTACGGGTTGCGGGTTGCGGGTTGCGAGTTAATAATGAACCACATAACGTACAACCATCTCTCCTCTTACCTCTATCGCCACCCAATATCCGCCCGGAGGCAGCAATCGCATTGATAAGGGGATTTGGGAATCAACATTGTTGTCGTATTGTTCTTTAAACATCAATTGTCCCAGATGATTAAAGACAGAAATCCGGACTTCCTCTTGTTTTGGGAGTAATATTTGCACATTTAGAATCTCCCCAACCGGGTTCGGGTACAAATTTAATTCCTCTGCCCAGGATGGTTCATTGGTAGCATTTACTCCGACAAAGACCTCCAACGATTTAGAACACCCTAAATCATCAGTCATAGTCACAGAATACATTCCGGCCATAAGATTAAACAGGTCTTCTGTCGTTTCACCATTTGACCATTCATATGTGTAAGGAGGCGTACCTCCTTCGACAATCAAATTGATAAACCAGTAGTCTCCCGCCTGACCACTTTGATAATTCAAGTGTATTGGCTCCGGTTCATGAATCGTGAAGGATTTACTTGAAGTGCAAAAATGAATATCTGTTACCGTTACCAGGTAATTACCTGCAGGAATTTCCTCAATGTCCTGGGTATAGGCACCATTTGACCAGGTGTACACAAATGGAGGAGAACCACTCGCTACATGTAAGTCTATGGCTCCCGTTTCGGTGCCATTACATTCTACATCTGTCAAATTACCCCATAAATTAGGCCCATCAAGATTCTCAACAATTACAGAGGCTTGCTTTTCACACCCTGCTGCATCGGTGACAGAAACCTGGTATTCCCCCTCTTCAATATTGGTCAAAGTAGAAAGGGTATCTCCTGTGTTCCATAGGAAGGTAAAAGGCTCTGTACCACCCGATACATAACAAACAATGGCGCCATTATTATTATCACAGCTTTCATCAATCACTGTGATGTCAATATCAATTTCCTTGGGTTCTTCCACAAATAAACTATCGGAAAAGGCACACTGAAGCGCATCCACCACTACCACTTCGTGGCCTCCGCCGTTTACCCCAAGGAACAAACTGTCAGGCTGAAACGCTCCCCCATCAAGAGCAAAAACATATGGCATCGTTCCTCCTACCGAATGGATTAACAGTGTTCCATCATTTTCTCCAAAACAATCCGGGCCGGTTATTTCTGCAGAATAACTAAATTCACCAGGTTCCACAATTTCAAACAGGTAATCATGGATACAGGGAACACTGTCCATCACCAACAATGGATATATCCCAGGCCCAAGCCCTTCAAAAAAACCGGATTCCTGAAAACTATCCTCCGCCAAAGCAAAAGCATAATCTTGCATGGGTCCTCCTCCCGTCACCTGGACGTTAATACTTCCATCTTGTTCTCCCGGACAACCGACATGATTAATATCCATTTCCAGTTCAGGACGCAAAGCCTGTGGTATATAAAAAGGTACTATGAGGACACAACCATCCGGATCCTGGATGTACATGGTGTCCGGGCCAGCAGGTAAACCTTCAAAGAAGTTCTCATTCTGCCAAACAAGGCTATCCAATGAAAAAGTGTAATCTCCGCCAGTGAATAACTTCCCGGATTCCACAATTACGATGCCTGTTGGCATGCCCGGGCAACAAGCCTGGGTGGCAACCTCTATTTCAGGCCCCAATAGTTCTTCAATCACAAACTCAGAACTATCAATACAACCTTCATCATTTTGAACATATCCCGTATATAAGCCAGGAGGAAGGTCCATAAAAGAGTTTTGGGGTAAATAATTTTCTCCGTCAACCGAAAATAAAAATTCTCCCAGTCCACCATTCACCAGGAACTCTACTTCACCGTTGGCTCCGGGACAATCAGGACCGGTAATATTTTCCGTCAATTCCAGTGGTTCCGGAGATCCGATTTCAAGGTCGGCAATGGGGGTAATACATTGCGTCTCATTGTCGGTAACTACATATACGGTATAGTTACCTGATGTAAGATTATTGAAAGTAGCTGTATTTTGAAAAGTAACATCCTGCTCTGGTGTCAGGGTAAATAAGTAGGGTTCGGTGGAAGTATTCGGGGTTCCTATGATTGCTCCTGTTTCCTCGCCAAAACATTGCGGAATTTCAACTGTAAAATCCAAATCTGGCAAAGTCTGTGCCAGCGGAATGTCCACATTAATATCCTCTGAACATCCGGCGTTCTGATCATAGACAGATACCAGATAACTTGTCCCACCTGCAAGCTCTGCAAAATTTGGATTCGACTGTAAATTATCCCCTCCATTCAGAGAATAGAAATAATTTCCCGTGCCGCCCTGAGCCTGAATGGTAAAAGACGCATTGCCGTTACAAGAATCTTCTACCAGATTTATTACAGCCAGTTCAATAGGTTCCAGAACAGTTACAAATACCTTACGGGTAGCAATACATCCATTGGCATCAGTGATATGAACCAATAAGTAGGAAGATTCATCAAAAAAGACATTATTGGCTTCCGGGCAATTTATACATTCTACCGGGGTTCCGTAGATCGTTTCCACCTCAAATGAAAAAACTGTCCCATCGGTCACAATTCCCTCCAAAAGATCTACATTTCCTCCGTCCCCGCAAAAGGTCTCATAAATATCCGGAGCGACAATGCTGAGTTGATTCTCCAACTCAAAATTCAAGGTATCCACACAATTATCATTGGCAACAAAAGCTGTATATATGCCTTCAGGCAATGCATCTGCAACATTACCATCTGCTGCAGTATTGATCCAGGATAAGAGTACAGCGTCCGAGTTGGAAACATCAATTTGAATTGCACCATTATTGACTCCCGTACATGTAGGTTGCTGCAGACTTACTTCGATTTGGAATCCGCAATTGTCTGTTTGAAACACATATGCCGTGTCCATAGAAACCTGTGCATGCAGGGAGCCAAAAACGAAGCATAGGAGTAATACGGTTAAATAATTTTTGTTCATGGGATGATAGTTTGCTGGTGGTTTTTAAAATCAGAGAAACACTTTGGGCAAAAGCACTACTTCACCGATTTTTAAAATTAGGAAAAAACGTGCAAATTTGTTAAACCAGATTTTCTCAAAACGTAGAAGTCCAACTGGATTTTTTTTGGTTTTAAAAATTCAAACATACTCCATGAAAACTGCATCCACCGATCTCTTCCAATTAATCAAATCCCTTTCCAAACAGGAAAAGCGGTATTTCAAACTACACGCCTCCCGACATGTCATCGAGGGCCAAAATAAATACGAGCGACTTTTCGAGGCGATAGACCGTCAGAAATCCTATGATGAGGATAAAATAAAGCAGCAATTTCAGGGAGAGGCTTTCCTCAGACAACTACATGTAGCCAAGAACTACCTATACAAAATGATCCTGACCAGTCTGCGCAACTTTCATGAAACAAGATCCGGTGATCCTTTCAATCGTTGGATGAGAGAGGCAGAAATCCTTTTTGATAAAGGATTATTTGAACAAAGCGACAAAATTTTTCAAAAAGCCGTTAAAGCAGCTGAAAGGGAAGAAAATTTTCTTCAATTGCTCAAAGCTTCCCGTTGGGAGCACCGAATCCTGCACAGCAGAAATGATATCGCCGGTTTGGAGTCTTACATCGAATCGGGATTACCCAGGGAATTCGACCTGATGGATCGATATCGGAATTTTCTCGAATTCCAGGCATTGAATGATCAAGTCTTTATTCCGTATTGGAAACATGGTGCCGTACGCAAACAATCCGAAAAGGAGGCCTTGCAACAATTATTTAACCGTAAATTGTTTCATTCTCCAGACAATGCCAAATCCTTTTTTGCCAGGTATTTCTACCTGAATGCAAGGTTTTCCTATCATTTATTCATAGGGGAAATTCCGGAAAGCTATCAGTACATTCGGCAATTGGTAGATATGTTTCCGGCACAAGAACTGGATCCCAAATTAGTCAGGCATTACAGCAGCTCCCTGATTAACCTTTATATCGTTCAGCAACAGCTCGAAAAATTTGAGGAGATTCCCAAAACGCTGAAAAAGCTTCGGGAGGTTCCTGCTACTTCTCCTGAAGAAAAAAGGAGACTTTTTGTTCGAAGCATCAACCTGGAAACTGACTTCTACATCCAAACAGGTCAGTTTAAATCAGGAATTGAAAAGATCGAACCTTTGCTTGACAATTCTGAAAAACAATTCAAAAAAACAGGCCAGCAGCAAAAACTGGGACTATTTTACAACCTGGCATATCTCTATTTCGGAGCGGGCAATTTTGACCAGGCACTCGATTGGATCAACCGCCTACTGCAACAACCCGGATTAAAAACCCGCCAGGATATACACAGTTTCAGTCGACTACTCAATCTGATCATTCATTATGAACTTGGGAATGACGAGTTACTGGAATACATTGTTAAATCCACTTCCAGATTTCTTTCCGGCCGAAAAAGATTATTCAAAGTCGAAGCCATCATGCTCAAGCTTATGAGACGATACCCTAACTGGATCACAACAGAGGAAAAGGCCAATGGGTTTTCTAAACTGGTCAGGGAACTAAAAGCATTGAAGCAGGACGAATTCGAACAAAAAGCCTTTGCCTATTTCGACTTCATTTCCTGGATGGAGAGCAAGATCATCGGCAAATCTTTCGCAGAGATCATAAACCAAAAATAACAGCAGTTGCCAACTGAGGACAACTGCTGTATTCACATGCGTTAATGTTGCACTATTATTTTTCTGGTTTGAATCTGATCCCCTACCTGGATGTTGATGAAATACATTCCATTGTTCCATGCTGAGGATGATATTTCCATCAAAGTAGTATGCTCATTATACACTTTGGAAAACACCCTGGTCCCAAAGGCACTGTAGACACTTACTTCTTTTTCCAAATTCATTGTTTCTCCAATATCAAGTTTTACCCAATCATTGCAAATGGTCGGATAAACCGTCACACCAAAATTCAATGACCCAATATCATTATTCAGAACAGCCAGTTCTGATGTGCTAAAATCCGGATCGAATAAATGGAGATCTTCTATACTGGCAGCCAACTGCATCAGGTCATCATTTCCATGAACCTTCAACTCAGCTACTGTTGAAATCAAAGTTTCCCCATTACATTCCACCACTGCCCGAACATAAACGACTTTATCAGAACTCGAGTGAATTGGGGGAGTGAAATAGACAGGTTCCGTCGCCCCCGGGATATTCACCCAATCAATAACATCTGTCTTAAACTGCCATTGGAAATCCGTGCCATAATAGTTTTCCAGTGAAAAAACTGTGCTCTCTCCTGATTCAATCTCCCCCGGTTCGACATAAGCCTCCCCTGCGGCACATTCTGGTTCATCAATGAAAAAGATATCCTGAGACATACAACCGTTCACGTCGAAAATGGTCACCAAATACGCTCCATATGGCAGATCATAAACACATTCTCCACCTACCAGTCCTAAATTACTGCCCAATTGATACCAGCTAATACTGTAAGGTGCCGTTCCTCCTTCAGGGTCAACACAGGCATACGCTCCATACTGGTCGAAATCCAGGTTACTCGTAATCCCATCGGACTGTCCGACCATTACTGTCAAAGACTTGGAACATCCATTGGCATCAGTAACAGTGATGGTATAACTTCCAGGGCTGAGGTTCTCAAACAGAGCAATACCTTCGTCAGACAATACAGCCATATCCCCGAGAATAATCGTATAAGGAGGTGCTCCCCCTTCCACTTCTACTTTTATGGAACCATCATTTTGCCCGGCACAACTGACATCTGTAACGGTCAGATCCAAATCAAACCCGGAAGTGTCAGGAATCAATACAGGCAGCAATACATAACACCCATTGGCATCCACTACCAAAACCAGATAATACCCGGGTGGAATGTCTTCGGCACATTGAATATAAGTATCCGTTGGACTGATCGCTGGTCCCCATTGGATGACATCCGTTGGTTCAGCTCCTTCAATATGAGGATTACCATTATCATCGAAAATGACATTTGGAATAACTGTCAGCGGTGAGTTCCAGGCCCAGACCCACAAATGATAAGGCATAGTCCCTCCGGTAACGGTCAGGCACCCATCCACCTGATCACAATCCTGGCTGGTAATTTCAAAGGAGGCTTCAAGGGTGTTTGGTTCCGGAATATGAACCGGCAAGAGCACATAACAACCATTTCCATCTACCACCAGTACAAGATACCAGCCAGCCGGAATATCTTCGGCACATCGGACATATTCCGGTGTAGTATTCGGTTCATCCTGCCAACCAAATACATCTGTCAATTCAGCATTGGCAATTACCGGATTCCCATCTGCATCAAACTCAACTGACGGCAAAACATCTGAAGATGCATTCCAATGCCATACCCAAATATGATAAGGTAAAGTTCCTCCATTCACATAGAGACATCCATCCACCTGATCGCTGCACGGTTCGCTGGTAATTTCAAAATATGCATCGAGGTCGCCACCTCCCTCCAGGATTACCGTTTCACTTAAGGTACAACCATTTCCATCTTCTGTAGTGATGGTATATGTTCCGGGAGCGAGACCATCGAAACACCCTTCAGGGCCGAATAAAACCTCATCAGTAACGGAAGGAGACAGCCATGTTCCCAGGGGAGGTGTGCCTCCTTCGATACTGTAACAAATACTTCCACCCTGTCCACTACATCCCGGATGAGTGATTGTCAAAGTTCTGGTAAAGGATGGATTGGCTTCAATAGTCACCGCCTCCCATGCATAACACAAATGGCTGTCAACCACTAAAATGTAATATGTTCCGTTGGGTACATCTTCTGCACAGAATGGATCAGTGGTGTCGTCGGATCGTACGGCACTCCCGAATTAGGATCCAGGCTGGACCAATCCGCTATCGTACCGTATGGATTATTTTGAAAAACATCAGGTAAGGTGGTAAAAATCCAGATATGATAAGGTGCTGATCCGCCACTTACAAACAAACATGCATCAGGTTGCCCACACTCAGGATATTCAACGACAACTTCAATATCAATCGGTGTCGGTTCTTCGACTTCCCAGCCACCGGTAAAATAACAAGTACCATCCGGCCAGGTCACTTCCAGGTGATAGTCACCGGCAGCCAACCCGGAAATAGATTCTGTGTCTGCAGTAAAGCCATCTGGCCCTTCCCAATGAAAGAATAAAATTGGATCGATAAGTATAATGGGCTGAATGGCTCCATCGCTTCCACCGAAGCAACTGACATGGGTTACGTTGGCTTCCAGATAATAATCGATAAAAGGAATGGCCACTTCCAAAGATGCTGAGCACCCTTGAGCATCCGTTACGGAAATGACATAAAATCCGGGAGACAGCCCATTCACACAAAAATTGAGCGCATCTGTGGACGGGGGGATTTGTCCGCCATCAATGGTAATAGTGTAAGGTAAAATGCCATTCTCGACAGTGAAACAAACTTCACTTCCGTCACAATGATGAACGATCTCTTCCAGATTGACTTCAAGTGCACAATCAACGTTTACTTTTGTCAATAAGGACAATTCCTCCTGGGCCAAAATTTCGTTCCAGGGTATTAAGGTAAAAATGAACAATACGGCAGCTGAGAGCATCCTGGCCAACAAACCAGACTGCCTGAAATTGGAAAACAAGGTCATAATCCAAAGTTTTTGGGTTAGTAAATAATTGTATTCTATCCCAAAATTGGATTATCAGATGTGGAACGGCAATTGGAATTCTGATTAAAACGTAGAAGTCCAGATTAATTCACACACGACCTTACTTCTCCTTCAGTTCCCCTTTCACATCGTTCCGTAACAAGAAGTATAAAAAGTTCCTGGCTTTTGACTTTGACTTGAAATCACCTATCGTTACATAATAGAAGAGCTGACCATTTTGTCTTTGAGTAAAGAGCTGAACCGGCTGATCAAAATCTTTTTCCAGCATATTCACCTGATTCACTGCATCCTGGTATTGATCAAACTTGCCGGTTTCTATGTAATATTCAGCAACTGACTTAGGAGTGAAAGCCAGTGTTTCATTTGCCGGATACCTCCTTGGTTCAGCTGGCTTTATGGCTGCAGTTACCGTAGTCTGCCGTTTAAAGACAGGTTTATTGTAAGCTAAATTATGTTGTTGATCTGGAACAAGTGCCGGTCTGGAAAAGACGAAACTGGCCTTAGGACTATCCATCACGGATATATTTCCGGCAAGTAATTCAGGCGGTCTTACAGAAATTTTATTGGCCGGCTTGTTGAGCTCTTCCAAAATGGCCAAAAAATCAGCTGCTCCCAAAGAGGATTCGATACGGTCCAGTAAAACGCCTTGGGAACTAAAAATCAGAATGGTCGGTAAAGTGGCAACCTGATATTGATTTTGATACCATTGCCCCTCGGAATGGTCAATATCCAGTTTCGCTGCAAGATAATTCTTATTGGCAAAGAAAGCCAATTTAGGATCTTTGAAGGTGTTTTGTTCCATCCACTGGCAAGGCATGCACCAATCTGCGGAAAAATGGGCAAAATACAATTTACCCTCCTTGGCGGCCATCTCGCGAACTTCGGAAAGCGCTGCATCCACAAACACAACAGAAGCCTTTAAACGAAAGCCAGGAATAATTATTAATAACACGAGGGGGAGAAAAAGGATATTATACTTTTTCATATTTCATAAGGATTAAACTTGTTTACCAAATAGCAGGGTCTCGCTTTGGTAAAGCTAAAGATAGGTCAATTTGACCGCAACATCAAGGCAAACGATTTAAACGGTGGGAAAAACAGACGGAACGGTATCTTTTAATTAGCTATCGTTTTGGAATAATTAATTGACAATTCATATACACCTGGAATTTTATTCCCAAAACATAGCTTTTTAAGCATACATGAAAGGATATTAGTAACTTTGTAATCCAACAATCTTTTCGACTGCATGGACAAGCGAACTTTTGACAGTACCAAAGAGCTCATCGCCAAGGATTTTGAACTGGAAACCCTGGAAGATGACACCATTTCGGAAGAGCAATTATTGGAATTGTTAGCAGAACGAATGGATTTCCTGATCCAGAACAGGACTGAATTTCTATTCAGTCTTATGTACCGATTGGATATCGATGAACGGAAGGTCGAAAAGGCTTTGCACCCTTTATCTCCTGAACCGGCAAACATTGGTCTGGCGAGGCTTGTACTGGAACGTCAAAAACAACGGGCATATACCAAACAACATTATAAGCAGGATAAATTGGAGGATATGGATTGGTGATTCAGTCAGCAGTCCTCAGTCTTCAGTCTTCAGAAATAATAAGTAAGGCTGAGATTTATTTAACCTATTTTGAACCAAAAACTGTCCAGTTTTTTCAGCAATTCTTCTGCTTTGGATCTATAGAAACTATCGCTGGTAGTTGAGATCAATTCATCCAATAGTTCCTTTATATCTTCCGTATCTTCTTTCAGGGCTATTTGGGCAAGGGCCTGGCTAAATAAGGCGTTATCCCTGATGGCATCTTTTCGGCTTTCCGGGAATTCAGTTACCTCCAGCGACAACAACACATTATCAAAAGCTTCTAACGCCATTTCGTATTCCTGATTTTCCATAAAATCGTGAGCACTGGCAAATTGTTTTTCCACCAATTGAATTTCTTCGGGGATTTCGCTACCCATAGTTCCACCTGTTTCCGGACGGAAATAGGCAGCTTCCATTACCGCATCAGGCCCGAAATTAGCTGATACATACCATTTTAAGCCAATACTTACCACCAACAGGAATGAAGCCGCAATCGCTATCCTGCGGAAAAGCGGCCGAATAACAGCCCCTTGTTTGGGAGTTGCTTCTTTTTCAGTCTTTTCATTTTCGGCTTCCCAGGTTTTCATTTTATCCTTAAACTCCTGGCCGGCAAGTACATCCAAGCCAGAAATGATGGTTTTATATTGTTCTACTTTTTGAGCAAAAGACGAATCTGATTTTATCCTTTCCTCCGTAACTGACTTCAGATCAGGATGTAACTCATCTTTAAGATAGGCTTCAATGAACATAGACTCTTCCCCATCCGTAGTTTTCCATTCTTCGGACCACTGCTCCAGTTTATTGATAAAAGAAGCTTTCCCAAGGGCATCCAGTCCTGTGAATATTTTCCGATAAGCTTCAATCTCACCAGCAAGATCAGGGTTTGAGCTGATCTCTTTTTCCAGTGTTTGTTGTTCGGAAGAGCTTAGTTTTCCCTGAAAATAAGCTTCAATAGTTTCGATATTTACTTGTCGCGGGTCCATTTACGTTCAAAAACGAGTTTAATTTTTTACAAATCGATTGTTTCAACTTTTTTAGGCGTCCGGAATGAGATTTGTTCTGGATGAATGGAAAATTGGATAAAGGGTAATAGGATTCTGTTCTTCCATCTATCCAGTTTTCCAAAATTCCTTTCGCTAAAAACGAACATATTTCGAAAATTCGAAACCTTTCATCCGAAAGTAATCTTTGTCCCTAATTTAACATTTGCCTGATGGCTTTTAAACAATCAAATTTTTTCTTTTTCGCTGCTCCGGGGGAAGGCATTTCCAGATTATTGGCAATGGCTTCCATGCTAAACCCTTTGAGGTAAAACATAGTGAGCAGCGATTTGCACGGTTCTCCTATTTTTCCAAGGAGATTCTTTACAATAGCAGCATTTTCTTCAGCTTGTTCGTGTTCAGTGATCCAGTCATCAGCCAGATTTTTCAGGCTGTCCTCTCCTTCATCGGCCAGTTTAAAACCTTTGCGTCTGCACAGGTTTTTGCCAATACCGATCAGATAAGTACTTAAAAGCGATTGAAGGGGAGGTTGCAGATTGCCACTGACCGCTTTACGATGAAAGATCACCATCGCCTCATGCAGCAGTTCCAGGGCCTTAGGTGGGTCAATACCAGCATACTTCATGAAATGACCGCAAAAAACATCACGGACATTTTCATAAAATGCTTTCCAAACCCTGTCATCGCCTCCTGCGAGTTGCTCAAGTAATTTTTCGTCGTTCTGATACTTGCTTTTGTTCATTAATGAGCGGGTTTCGGTTTAGGTTACAAAACAGATAAACTATTTTTCAGGTAAATTTATTATTTCCCAAAAGCTTCCATGACAGGCAAGGCACGATTATTAAACCCGTACAACGCTAGATTCTCCCACGGTGATCCATCCTGAGACTCCGGACCGTCAAATGCTATCAACTCAGCTCCCCAATAACAAAACCCTACTCCCCTGTCTGCATCCGTCACAATCTGTTTTATAGTATTGATAAAATCCTTTTGTCCTTCAGGAGTAGCAGGATAATCCGGTAAAATCAGATCATCATCACTGCCAACGATATTATTAGTCCAGTCGTTCCAGTCCAGGGTCCAGGGATAGGCTGTTTCAGCTATGATTACATCCTTGTCATGAGTTGCTGCAAGATTATTAATAGTCTGAGTCAAAAGGTCGAGGTTCTTTCCATGATAGAACGGATAATAGGACAAGCCGATAAGGTCAAAATCAAGATCTCCCACAATATCATAAAACCATGTGCTGCCACTGATACCTGCAAAATGAATGATGGTTTGCACTTCCGGATCGTTATCTCTTACCGCCTGCAGTCCTGTAGCGAGTAGTTCTTTGAATTGAGCCTGGTTACTGCTGATTTTTCCGTGAGGAAATAATATTCCTGAATTATTTTCATTCCCGATCTGGATATATTCAGGGCCAATCTCATTGATGATCCTGGCCGTATAGGCATACATACTGTCTTTTACCTGTTCAAAACTCAACCCCTGCCAGGCAGCTGGAGTTGTTTGAGAACCGGGATCGGCCCATGTATCTGAATAATGGACTGTCAACCAGACTTTTAATCCTTCTGCCTCAATTTCTTTAGCGAATGCCTTGACATCTTCAAAACCAGAGTATCCGTCACCGGGAGTATGCCACAACTTGAGGCGTACTGTGTTTCCACCATTTATTTTAAAGGTTGTCAATAACTCTTCATATTCCCCTTCTGCATTAAAATAGGCAGCATTAGAAGTTTCCAGAATTTTTGGCAATTGAGAAAGGTCCGCTGCTCTGACTAGGCTAAAATCTACCTCAAAAGGATCGGGCATATCCGGGTCAGGTTTGGAACATGCCAATGCAAGGAATAAAATGAAAATTAGATATCTGTACATCTGCTCTATTTTGATTTGATCGTTATTATTTTGGATTTCAACCCGGAGGCTTTTATGTCAACTTCAATTTCTCCGGGCTCTGTTTCCGCTCCGATAATGATCATGGCTTTTCCGTAAAAAAGTTCCACAGTTTCGGAAGAAAATGCATTCATTGATTGGGGATTTCCATTACCTACAGCCATCAGCCTTCCGGCTCCTTTGACTTTCACCTTTAGTTGATCATTTGCCAAAGGACATAGATTACCATCTTTGTCGATTGCTTCCACCTGCAAAAAGCTGAGGTCCTGTCCGTCCGCAGCAATTTCTGTTCGATCAGGAGTTATCCTCAAGGTATGGGGTTTCCCGGCAGTTTTCATGGACTTCCGGCCTATCTCAATACCTTCCTTATATGCAACAACCGAGAGTTCTCCCGGTTCATAAACCACATCCTTCCACATCAACCGGAAACGCTCCACAGCGTTTTTCGACTTCGGATGCTTACATTGTTTGCCCAGAGATTTACCATTCAAAAACAACTCAGCGCAATCTCCGTTGGTGTAAACGAAAACCGGTGTAACCTCCCCCACTCTTTCCGGCCAGTTCCAATGGGGTAAAATGTGAATGGTTGTCTCCTCAGGTTTCCAGTAACTTTTGTAAAGATAATACCTATCTTTTGGGATGCCACACAAATCCACAATTCCAAAATAGGAACTTCTCGATGCTTCCTTGTCCGTCATGCCTTTTTCTTTCACCCATTGATTATTGTAGGGCGTCGGCTCTCCCAGATAATCAAACCCTGTCCAGACAAATTCTCCGGCAATATATGGTTCCTGCTGTTGCCACATGAAATCGTCATCAGCCACTTCAGCCCACCAGGGAGCATTCAGGTCATAGGAACTGACCTGAAGGGAATTGGTAAAAGCAGTTTTATCTTCCGGCAGTGGAAATTCATAAAATCCCCTGGTACTCAATGTAGATGCGGATTCACTGATGATAACAGCCTTATTTGGCTCCAATTGGCGTGCCAGGCTATAACGGCGTCCATAATTCCAGCTATGAACATCATAAAATTGCCAATGCCCCAGAGCCGCACTTTCCTTGCTGTCACAAACCAGTGTATTCGGTCGTGTATCGTCGTACTTTTCCAGATAATTGATCATGGTCCGGAGTTTGTGAAAACCTCCGTTGACATTCCACTGCACATCCCCAATTTCATTTCCGACACTCCACAGGAAGATGGACGGATGATTTCTGTCCCGAACGACAAAATTCCTCATATTCCTGTGAGTAAAGGCATCAAAATCAGTCGTATCCACAATGTCTGCCTTCCCATCGTATTTATCAAAAATTTCATTGATCACCAGCAATCCCATTTCGTCACAAAGGTCCAGCAGTTCCGGAGCCGGTGTATTATGACTTGACCGGATGGCATTACAGCCCATTTTCTTCATAATTTCCAACTGTCGCTCCATGGCTCTTTTATTGAAAGCAGCTCCCAAAGGCCCCAAATCATGATGGAGATTTACCCCTTTTAATTGCACGCGCCGATCGTTCAGATAAAAGCCATGGTCAGCGGTAAAACGAATTGCTCTGACCCCAAAAGTCGATTCGTACACATCCGTTAATTCATTCGAAACATAAACCTCTGATTTAACTGAATATAAATAAGGATCATCCATATCCCACCGATGAGGATTGGTAAGTGTCAAAGTTGTTTCCAGAACTTTTTGCCGGTCAGCCGGAATGAGCTGCTTGATTTCTTTTGTGGCTACTTCAGTACCTTCTGCATTAAAAAGTTTATGCACTAACCTGACTTCTGCGTCCTTTTCAGCATCATTATTTATGGTAGTGGCCACCTGAACATCGGCAAAATGAGGCTTGATTATCGGGGTAGTGATATAAGTTCCCCAGATATCTACGTGTACCGGGTTGACTGCCAGCAGTTGCACCTTCCGGTAAATTCCTGCCCCCGGATACCATCGGCTATCGTGAGGACGGGTATCGGCATGAACTGCCAAAAGGTTATTACTGCCAGGTTGAACAAAATCGGTAATATCCACATAAAAGGAATTGTAGCCATAATCCCATTTGCCGGCTAATTTACCGTTGAAATAAACCTTTGGAAAAGCCATTACCCCATCAAAAAGCAAATACAACCGTTTTCCTTCCAGGGTTTCAGGGATATCGAGTGTCTTACGATACCACCCTTGTCCTTTCCACGGAAGTTTTCCTGTATTACCATCCCCCTCCACTTCAAATGGTCCGGCAATGGCCCAGTCGTGAGGTACTAAGACGTTTTCCCAGCCCGAATCATCGAAATCAGGCAGTTGTGCTTTTGGCTGTTCACCTTTTTGGAATTTCCAGCCATCTGACAAAAGTTCAACTGTACGAACCTGAGCCGTGGAGATAAAATGCAGCAAAACAAAAAGGATAGTTGGAAAGAATTTTGAAATCATGGTAAGCTCTACTGTTATCAAAAATTGTAAAGTCTCGAAATTACAATTTTAACCAGGACAAATTCAGCCTTTTTGAAAAAAAATCAGACAGGTCAGTAACCTTTTTAATTTCGGCTGCATAAAGCTCATGTAAACAACAGAAAACCAGATTCACAATAGTTGATAATAACGCTGAAAAAGAAATGAGAACATTGTTCTGTGGAATGGGGATAGAAACTTATTCTGTCCTTCCATGGAACAGGCCAAAGTCATAAATCCCTATGAACAACCATCAGGAATAAAGCAACTTCTACTTCATTGCGTAAAACACTCTTTCGAACCGGTTCCGTGCTTCCTACACGGTCCGGTTTTTTTTTTGAAATGTATAGTGCAGGGTGCAGAATTCAAAATCGAAATAGGCTAAATCCAGTCAAACTTGTTCCAGACGGGTTGTCCTCGTGGAAAAGCCTAAAGAATGGAATTGTAATGATATCTAAGTTTAAGAATTGTCAATTCTTTGCAATTAAGTATGTGGTTAGAATTAGATTCAGATGGTTCCAGGAGTTTCATTTTTATTCTCAGTGCCCCCTGTGCCTTCTTTGTGTTCCCTGTGGTTAAAGCCTGCAATATATTGTTTATGCTTAAAGTTAGCTCGGTCCTTGTACTTACCTTTTTCTTTTTTCAATTTCCAGTTCAAAAAATGTATTGTTATTAATCAAAACTGGCTCCCATAATCTAATAACCTCCTGACCAAAAAGATTTTGACACTGAAAAAGGAAAATTAAAATAATAATATTGGAGACTTTCATATTTTATTGTCAAATAGACAATCAACTACCGAATAAGCGTAAAACTTCCTGTCCTCGTTTCCGTTTGAGATCTGTCCTGGAAGCGATATCTCACCATAAAGGTATAAACGCCCAATGCGGCCTGATCACCACCAAAGGTACCATCCCAGAAAATTCCGGGGGTACGGGATTCAAAAAGCTTTACTCCCCAGCGATTATAAACTGCGAAAGTGTACTCTGCCAAAGGACATGTATTAAACACCTCAAATTCATCGTTCACACCATCATCATTAGGAGAAAAAACATTTGGAAAGGCGAGAAAACAATCACAATACAATTCTCTTAGTCCGACATTGATGGTATCGGAAACTTCACAACCATACTTTAAAATATCAACGGTATATGCACCCGGTGCTCTGACCAGAAACGTAGGCAACGTAGAACCGTCTTGCCATTTATAGGATGCATCTTCGATTTTAGGATCTAATCTCAGGAAGTAACTGTCACAAATGCTGGTATCAGGACCCAGGTTCACTAAAGGCGGATCATTATAGATCACTTCTACGCCTTCCGAAATACTGCAATTTCCAAGGGTTATGGTTACTTCATAAAAGCCTTCCGTCGTCACTTCATAAAAAGGCGAGGAAGTTCCGTCCTGCCAAAGGTAGGTCGCTCCCAAATTGGTTACATCCAGCAACAGTGTATCTCCTATACAAACGTCGATAACTGGCTCAAGGGTTACTTCGGGTCCCGGAACAAACTCTATTACCACTGTGTCACGACTCGTACATAAATTGGCAGATACTTCTACCCAGTAGGTTCCCGGTTCAGAAATATTTTTAGTTGGCGTGGTAGAACCATCATTCCATAGATATTCTCCGTTTTTTGTCTCCACATCCAGGGTGTATACATCTCCAATGCAAAGCGTAGTATCCGGACCGAGATCGACCTGACAAACCGGAATGATCTTGACATCATCTATGTAACAGGCATTTAAAAGATCTTCTTCCAGTTTTCCGAAACTCACATAATCCAGGTCGGTCTGAGGTATAAAGGAAAAACTGTGAAAAACCCATTCTTCTGGATTAGTCAATGAAAGCGTATCTCTATTTTCCAAACCTACTTGTCCGGCAGGCAGCCCATTGCTGAAACCAAAAATAACGCTGGCTGTAGTGGGGTTAACATCATCATTAATTCGTGAATAAGAAGCATAAAAAGAAATGCTGTACTCCTGATCGGCAATAAGGTCCGAAGTTGTTGTTGTTCCAAAGATCTCATTATTCGGTCCGGGGATGAGAATACCATTAAAAAAGCGGATCCAACGTCCTCCCTGTGGAGATGAGGTCTGAATCTTATAGGGTAAAGTCTGGCAAGTGGCTGGGGAACTGTCACAATAATCCGGTGTTCCGGAAATGATATTCCAGCCGGTAGGTAAATTGTTTAAACCGGTTAGTCCCTGCTCCATGTCACCATTGGAAACCAACTGGGTTTGTGCCGGCAAGTTAATGATCAAAAACAATAATGCCGAAAGGAAAAATTTCAGGAAATTCTTTAAAAACATAACTTCACTTTACAGAGTAGTTTTCTCATACAATAAACTCCCGTTCAGAAATAATATTGCCCGATAATTACAGACAAAATCCAATCGCTTTTGTTTAAACAAAAAAGCCTTATTTGAAAGGTTTACCATCCCAACAAATAAGGCTTTAAGCAACGGCCGGAATATTTCAGCCTATGAAAAAAGGATTATTTCTTATCGTTTTGACATGCCGTTCCAGGTTTGGATCCACAAACGGTACATTCTCCAATTTCATTTTTGAGCATTGGATTATCCGAAGCACAGGTGCCACGAAACTCCTCACCAACCACGATATGTCTGATGTTTATCAACGCAAATGAAATACCGAAAACCACGAAAATCACCAAAAGAACATATAAGAATTCCATAAATCCTGAATTAAGTCAATTTTAAATTTGAGCGCTTCCTGAGAATTACAACAAATTATTGGTAAAATAGATTTACTTTTGCGGGCAAATGTAGCTATAAACCGTGTAAAAAGAGCTTAAAAGCAGCATTTTTTTACAGTTTTCACCCTTGACAACCATATAGATAATTAGCCGTTTACAATAAAAAAACCGCGCATCGCCATGGAAGAAAAATTAAAAGCTTTTGAACGCCTGCTGAACATCATGGATGACCTGAGGGAACAGTGTCCATGGGACAGGAAACAAACCTTTCAAAGCCTTCGCAACCTCACCATTGAGGAAGCTTACGAACTGGCTGACGAACTACTCCACGAAGACCTGGAGGGCATCAAGGAAGAAATCGGTGATTTGATGTTACACATGGTTTTTTACGCAAAAATTGCTGATGAAAAGGGTGCTTTTGATATTGCAGATGCGCTCAATGCTGTTTGCGAAAAGCTGATCAAACGCCATCCGCATATTTACGGAGACATCAATGTAAAGGATGAGGAAGAAGTCAAACGTAATTGGGAACAATTAAAATTAAAGGAAGGCAAAAAATCTGTCCTCTCCGGGGTACCTAAAGGTTTACCGGCCATGATCAAGGCCTACAGAATGCAGGACAAAACGGCTCAAGTCGGATTTGAATGGGATAACAGTGAACAGGTATGGGAAAAGGTCCAGGAAGAAATGGCAGAATTCAAGGAAACACTTGACCAGAATTTGTCACAGGAAAAAAAGGAAGAGGAATTTGGAGATGTCCTGTTTTCCCTGATCAATTATGCCCGATTCCAGAATATCGATCCGGAGACCGCCTTGGACAGGATCAACCATAAATTCCGGAAACGCTTTGAATTCATTGAAAGAAATGCCCCCAGGGAACTCAAGGAAATGTCATTGGAAGAAATGGATGCCCTTTGGGATGAAGCGAAGACGAAGGTTTGAGGTGGTTTGACTTGACATGGTTTTCACGGAGTTTTATAATTTTTTCAGTCTATCTCAGTTTATTCTAAACTGCTCCTAATGGGGCAAACCCGACTAACAAAATCCATTAGCAGTTTATTCAGGGATTTTGTATCTTTGGGGGCTATTTATGATTTGAGGAGTTTTTTTGTAATTAAACTCAATTAAAAAGACAGGTGTTCTTTTTTTAAACACAAAAATTGAAATGAGAAAAATAGGCTTAGATATAGTAACGCTTTCGCACAGTGTAACCCAATCAAATAATTATGCAGTGATCCTGGGAGAGCAGAATGGAGATCGTCGCCTGCCAATTGTTATTGGTAGCTTTGAAGCTCAGGCTATTGCGGTTGCCCTTGAACAAATGGTACCAAGCCGGCCATTGACCCATGATCTGTTTAAAAACACCCTGGAAACATTTAATATTGACCTTAAGGAGATTATCATCAACAACCTGATGGACGGTATTTTTTATGCCAAACTCATCTGTATTAAGGATGGTGAGGTCCTCGAAATAGATTCCAGAACTTCAGATGCCCTTGCTTTGGCAGTGAGATTTGAATGTCCGATTTACACTTATGAATTTATTCTTGAATCAGCTGGTATTTTGATTGACGAAGTTGAGGCTGACAATGAAGAACAGGAACCTGCTCCAAAACCTCATCGTCCGGCCAGAAAAGACAAAGACTCTTTATCTTCCTACTCTGAGGATGCACTTGGAAAACTACTGGAGGAAGTCCTGGCTAATGAGGATTATGAAAGAGCGGCTCAGATCAGGGATGAAATGAACCGCCGTAAATCGCAATAATTTCTAGAATTTCAATTCCGACAAAATTTCAAGCGTCTTTTCAAGCATGGCTTCTGTGTAATCCAGATGGGTTACAAACCTGACCGTTTGTGGCCCAAAAGGAGCGGCACTGATACCTTTAGCTGAAATGACCTCGAGAAACTTTGCTGCTGTCAGATCCCCTGCAAGATCAAAGATGACGATATTGGTATGTACCGGCTTGACAGCTTCAACATAGGGCATGCTTTCCAGTAAACTTCCGATCTTCTTCGCCCTGGCATGATCTTCCGCCAGCCTTTCGACATGGTGATCCAATGCATAGATACAAGCAGCAGCAAGATAACCTGCTTGTCGCATTCCGCCACCCATTACTTTTCGGACTCTGCGGGCCTGCGAAATAAAATCTTTATCGCCTATCAGTACCGATCCTACCGGAGCTCCCAAACCTTTGGAGAGGCATACGGAAATGCTGTCAAACAACTCCCCTACTTGCAGCGTGGATTCCCCTGTTTCTGTCAAGGCATTGAAAATCCGGGCACCATCCAAATGCAACTTCATCCCTTGCCGGGTACAAAGGTCCCGGATAGGCTTTACCTCTTCACAGCTATAATAACTTCCTCCTCCTTTGTTACAGGTATTTTCCAGAACCACCAGCTTACTCAATGGCAACCAGTCATGAACAGGCTTAATGGCCGCTTCTACCAGATCAACCGTCATTTTCCCATATGCTCCCTGGATGAGGTTAATCCCAACACCTGAATTATAGGCATAACCACCAACTTCATATTGGTAAATGTGGGAAGACTCCTCACAAAGCACTTCATCCAGTGGCTGGGTATGGACCTTAATAGCTATTTGATTGGTCATGGTACCGGAGGGACAAAAAACAGCCGCCTCCTTCCCGAACATTTTGGCCAGTTTTTCTTCCAGCGCATTGATAGTGGGGTCCTGGCCAAAAACATCGTCCCCCACTTCTGCGCCCATCATTGCCTGTAACATAGCCGGAGTTGGCTTTGTCACAGTGTCACTAATAAGATTCATTTAATCTGAATATAATTCTTCAATTTGTTTGGCAAATTTATCCAAAATAACCCGGCGTTTCAATTTCATCGTTGGTGTCAATTCAGCATCAGAACCATCCGTTTTCACGGCTTCCCACTGGTTCGGAACCAGGGTGAACTTCTTGATCTGTTCAATTTTACTGAATTCAGGATTGTACTTATCGCATATCCACTGATACCGCTGAATCACCTTTGGATGTTTGATGGCTTCTTCTACTGAAGTCCATTCTACCTCGTGATCTTCACACCAGCTCTTCAAGGCCTCCACTGCCGGAACAATAAGGGCGGAAACGAACTTTTTATTATTTCCGACTACCATAATCTGCTCGACCAGGAAGGATTCGCGGAAACGTCCTTCTATCGGGGCTGGGGCAACATATTTACCACCAGAAGTTTTTAGCAATTCTTTCTTACGGTCTGTAATTTTCAGGAAGTCACGACCTGCCTTGTTTTGCACCAGTTTACCGACGTCACCTGTACAGAACCATGTTTCACCGTCAATTTCCTTAAAAACCCTCATATTCTCATCCGGCTTTTTATAATATCCGACCATCACGTTTGGTCCTTTTGCCAGGATTTCTCCTTCGCCTTCCCGGTAATTGCCGTCACTATCATCAATCAGCACTTCTACTCCTTTCACAATAGGGCCAACTGTACCGATCATGGCTGCTCCCGGTTCAAAATAATTGACACTGATAGTCGGTGCGGTTTCGGTGAGCCCATACCCTTCCCTAACTGGGATTCCGGCTGCTGAGAATACTTTGAGTATATTTGGCGGACAAGGTGCCGCTCCGGTTACGATACCCTGAACATTACCTCCCAAAGCTTCTCTCCATTTACTGAAAATCAGTTTATCTGCAATCTTACGTTTTAAGGAAGCCCAGCCTGAGTAGGTCTTATCATATTCATAATCATCGGTCATCCTCAATGCCCAGAAGAACAAAAACTTCTTGATACCGGAAAGTCCCAATCCTCTGTTATAAATAGCTTCGTACACCTTTTCCAGCAATCTTGGAACCGTTGTGAAGAAATAAGGAGCAACTGTTCGCAAGTCTCCGGTTTCTCCACCAAGATTATCTGTCCCGGTAAAGTGGCAATTCATGCCTTTGTACAGATATGCGAAGGAAACCGCTCTTTCAAATATATGGCACAAGGGCAGGAAACTCAATGTATCCATTCCCTGAGAATGCTTAGGCAAAATGATACAAGATTCAATAACCACAAAAACAATGGAACTGTGGGTCAGGACTACGCCCTTAGGGTTTCCTGTAGTTCCGGAAGTGTAAATTATTGTTGCTACATCCTCCGGTTTAATATTTTTCTTTATTTGCTCAATCTGGTCAAAATGGCCATCCGACCACATATCTTCCCAAAAAGGTCTTCCTTCTTGCTTATCAAAAGTGTAAATTTCTTTTAGCGAAGGAACATTAGCCCTGGCAGTTTTCATTTTATCATAAAGGTCATCAGCCCCTACAAAAGCATAAGACACCTCAGCATCATTGAGAATATACTCAAATTCACCAGGACTGATGGTAGGATACAAAGGCACATTTATTGCTCCGATTATTTGTGTGGCAATATCGGCGATGGTCCATTCCGGTCGATTTTTATAACTGGTGATCGCTACTTTGTCTCCTTGCTTCACCCCAAGGTCCAGAAGTCCGGAAGCCATTTTCATTGATTGATCAAAAAGATCCTGGGTACTGTAATATTTCCATTGGCCATCTACTTTTTTGGCCATAGCTCTATCCGAAGGATAATTTTCTTTTTGATAATCCAGAAAGTCAAAAATGCGAGTAATCTCCATCGTACAATAATTTAGGTAATAGTTAGGAAGTATGGTCTTGAGGCCGAATCAACTTGGGAGAGACGCTTATTAACACACGGTTAATATTTGGCTAAAAAACGAACAATTCAGGACATATCCAAATAGAGTTGTTCAAATCAACAACCAAAAAACAAACTATTCGAGGAAATGTTTTTTTACCACTTCCTTCTTTCCAATGAAACTTTGGTAAGAAAAATGAACAAGACGATTACCGAAACAAAATAGATCAAATCCCGGGTATCGAGAATCCCGCGACTTATGGAATCATAGTGATAATCTATACCGATCATTTGAATGACATCATCAATCCTCCCGACAAACCCGGGCATAAAACTGATATAATTGAAACCGGAGTATAGGAAAAAGCACAGGAAGGTAGATAAAACGAAGGCAATGATCTGGTTCTTGGTGAGAGAAGAAGCAAAAAGGCCAATGGCAATAAAGGCCATTGCCAGAAACAACAGTCCAATATAGGACCCTAAAATTGCCCCGCTATCCAGATTCCCTTTTGGAGAACCCAATTGATAAACGGTTAAATAATATAAAAGTGTAGGTAAAAGGGCGAAGATGATCAATACAACGCTGGCAAAAAACTTGCCCAGTACAATATCAAGATCTTTCAATGGACGGGTGGCCAGTAACTCAATGGTGCCCGTCTGCTGTTCTTCAGCAAAAGACCGCATGGTAACTGCAGGGATCAAAAACATAAAGATCTGCGGGGCGATACCAAACAATTGATCCAATGATGCATAATTGTAATTCAGGATAGAGGTATCCGGGAAAACAAACATGACCAAACCTAATACGATCAGGAATACTCCAATCACAATATACCCCACCAGGGAACTGAAAAATGCGTTGATCTCTTTTGCGAAAATGCTGTACATGTTGCTGGTTGCTGGTTACTGGTTGCTGGTTGTTGCCGACTTTTTTATATATACTTCATGTCGGTCATCAAAAATCAAAAGGGTTTTGAAAAGCTTCTTCTGAGCTTCTTCTTCAGGCAGTTCAGCTAAAGCGCTCCACAAAGGTCTGTCGAGTTCTTTAACCACTGCTAAAAAGTTAGTCGGGTTAAAATCCTGGATTTCTCCTGTTTCGAAAAACAACATCTTCTCCCTTTGAACATCCTGGACTCTTTCAACTTTCCCGGTTCGGAAAGGTCGTCCGTTAACAGGATTATATGCTGAAATCTCCACCCATTCGGAGACTTTTTCTTCAAAGGTAAAATAACACAATTTTCCTCTAACCCTCAGCGCTGAAAATGTTGCAAACTCTCCCTCATTTCGAACGCGAATATAAGGAATCCCATTATAGGAAAATCCCCAAATTTCTGAAAAGGGAATCTCTTTTCCCTTCTTCAAAACAAAAGCTTCTGTCTTTGAGATAAAAGACTCCCCATTGATAAATACCTCACTGGTCACTTCTTTCCATTCATGATCAGGATTATTTTCCTGGAATGCGTTGAAAGTCAGATATATTCCATCTTCAAATTTGAAGTTTTTAGTTACCAGCACACTGTCCTGTGCATGTGCCAGACTATAACTAAAAACCGCTATTAAAAGAAAAATATTCCGCATTGATTATCCTTAATTACTTTTCAATTCTGTGGTAACAATTCAAAATACGAATTAACCATTGTTTTTTGCCCTTCATAATAAATATTAGTACAGTTGAAATTGATCAATATCCCTTTAGGCTTTTCCAACAACTTCATATAAGTCAATAACTGTGCATCAAAAACAGGCAATAAATAATCAACGGCTTTTAGCTCCACTACAATTAAATCTTCAACTAAAATATCAAACCGCAATCCCGTACCCAGGTCAATCCCTTTATAAAAAAGAGGAATATATTGTTGTGTTTTAAAATTCAACCCCAACTTTTCCAACTCAAACTTGAGCGCTCGTTCATAAACACTTTCAAGTAATCCTGGCCCTAAGGTTTTATGTACTTCAATGGCTGCTCCAATAATTTTAAACGTTAAATCATCAAGGTATTGTTTTGTAATTTTCATAAGGTTTTCTTTTGTGATTAAATAAAATGCTTACATATATATAATCCAAAAGATGGGCAAACGTGACATTTTTTTAGGGTATTTAACACATAGGCACATAGTGCACAGTAGCTTTTCTTTATGAACTTTATGACTATATGGTTCCATTTCTTAACACATAGGCACATAGTTCACAGTAGCTTTCCTTTATGAACTTTATGACTATGTGGTTCCATTTCTTAACACATAGGCACATAGTTCACAGTAGCTCTTTTTTATGAACTTTATGACTATATGGTTCCATTTCTTAACACATAGGCACATAGTTCACAGTAGCTCTTCTTTATGAACTTTATAACTATGTGGTTATTTCTTAGTCAACGAACGGAAAATATCCTCCACACTCATATCCTCCTTGTGCATTTCCAAAAGAATATTCTTTTCCTTTACGGCGAAATCAAAAACATCAGAACGATGGTCTGCGTCTAACGCTGTAGTCAGTTTCCAACGGTTACTTCCATCTTCCTGCACCTTTTTTACACCTTTAATGGACTTCAGTTTTTGCCTGGTAGTTGGTTGAGCAAATTCAACCGTTATCACCGTCTCACCTTTGATACGACTTTGAAGCTCCTCAATGGTATCATTCGCCACCAGTCGTCCGTTGTTTATGATCAAAACACGGTCACACAGAGCCTGGACCTCTTGCATGATATGAGTAGAGAAAATAACGGTTTTATCCTCCCCGGTTTTTTTGATGAGGCCGCGAATCTCTGCCAACTGATTCGGGTCAAGTCCGGTGGTCGGCTCATCCAGGATCAATACTTCCGGATCATGGATCATGGCCTGAGCCAGGCCTACCCTTTGTCTGTAACCTTTGGATAGAGCGCCTATCATTTTCTTCTGTTCCTTTTCAAGGCCGGTCATTTCGATCATTTCATCCACCCGTTGTTTAACATTGCCAATCTTATGCAAGCGGGCGATGAACTTCAGATACTCCTTCACATACATATCCTTATACAGGGGATTATGTTCAGGAAGATAGCCAATGTTTTTTCGGGCATCCATTTCCTGTTCCTGCACATCAAAACCACAAACAGTAGCTTTCCCCATTGATGGAGGAATAAAACTGGTGAGGATTTTCATAGTGGTCGTCTTGCCCGCACCATTAGGTCCTAGAAACCCCAGAATTTCCCCCTTCTTCGCCTCGAAGGAAATATTATCAATGGCTTTCTGTTCACCGTATATTTTTGTTAGTCCTTGGACCGAAACTGACATAGTCTATTTTTAGTAAATTCAGGGCAAAGTTAACCCAAAGCATCTTATTTTTCGCAAAATGCCCACCGGAAGCATTTCCGGCGGGCATTTTAAAAAGGGTTTCCATTTTCGTTAGACAAGCCCTTTGGCTACGTCCAGAGCTGCGTTATAGTCTGGTTCCGTAGTTCCTTCTGCGACGTATTCTACGTGTTGGATCACTCCTGCTTTATCAATTACCACAATACCTCTGGCGAGTAATCCTATGGCATCCATATAAAAGCCATAGTTCTCAACAAATCCAAGGTCTCGATAATCAGAAAGCGTAACTACCTTGTCGATTCCTTCAGCAACGCAAAAACGTTTTTGAGCAAAAGGAAGGTCCTTGGACAACCCAACAATAATGATATCTTCGCTAAGACCTGAAGCAAGTTTGTTAAAGGTGCGGTTTTGAGTTGCACATACGCCTGTATCCAATGACGGGAAAACAGACAAAACGACTACCTTTCCTGCATAGTCAGACAAACTCACTTTGTTAAGCGTTTCTCCAAATGCAGAAAAATCAGGAGCTTTCTGGCCTACTTCTACAGGATTACCATACAATGGCATCGGATTACCTTTCCAGGTGATATTTACATTATTCTTTTCCATTTTTTATCGATATTTAATTTGAGTTAGACATTCAAAAAATCAGACGATGAAGGTAAAAATAAATCGCCGAACAAAGCAACAATACAACTGGTTTTTAATGCTATTGTTAGTAAATTCCTATCTTTATAGCAGCGAAGTATTTTACTTTATCGTTCAATAAACAGTTAATAATCTTTGCATTATACATTTCCAAACCGTTAGCTGCCCCTTCGACCATCTCATTAGAGCCACACAACATCATTTCATCATTATCAACCTTTAATGGAATAAACCCGTTGTAATCCTGTGTTCACTCAAGAAATTTCACTTTAAAACACCCGTCATGAAAAAAAGATCAATTTTTGCCACGCTCTTACTAACCCTTTTATTTAATGTAGCCCACGCTCAGGTATTCGGAATTGCAGGCATTGCCGGTGTCAATCTTTGCCAGATCAACGGAGATAACCAGCGAGGCTTTAAAAAAGTCGGAGCTACAGTAGGAGTGAGAAGCATTATCAACCTGGAAGACAGATGGCAGTTAAACGCTGAGATCCTATATAGTCAACGAGGAGCATCCCCTTCCGATGCGAGAAACACTACCATTAACCTGAACTATGTAGAGACCCCCATATACCTTTCCTTCCTCATCTCAGACTATGAATCAACAGGAATTTTCAGAGCCTATGCCGGAGCATCTTTTGGCAGGCTTGTTTCTTATGAAACCAAAGAAATATATAGATCCTCCAGCTCACCTGATGGAACAGAAATTCTACCCCTTCAGGAAACTTCCACTTTTTTCAATAAAAACGACATCGGCATTTTTGCCGGCATACAATTACTGCCCCTGGATGACCATATAGGTATCGACCTGAGGCAGACTTTTTCAGCCAATTTATTATTTAATCCCAACGAGGTGGGCAGACCAATCCAGAATGAAGCTCTTAGATCCTACTTTTTCAGTATCAGATTTTTTTATGAAATAAACAGAATTGGCGACAAGAAGAAAAAACGCAGACGCAGAAGGTAGTAAATAGTCTAAAATAAAAAAGTCGTGCGCCGAAGCACACGACAACAAATTTGGACTAGTATGAAAAACTCTTATCATTTATGGAAAGTTACCTGTAACCACCTCAACTGCCATTTACCTTTACCCCTTCGCCATTCGTGACCTTTAACACAGCTTCATGGCGGCTGTTAACCCGTAACTTCCTGTAAATATTCTTAAGATGGAAACGTACCGTATTAGGACTGATATACAATGCTGAAGCTATGCCTCTGTAATTATGTCCCTGGCACAAAAGTTCCATTACCTCCGACTCCCGCTTGGATAATTCAGTGTGTTCATTTTTGTTTTTGTTGAAAGACATAACCACGCGTCTTGCAACAGCCATGTTCAATGGAGCACCTCCATTCACAACTTCAGTAATGGCACCTAACAATTTCGATGGGAAAATGGATTTGGACAAATAACCACTTGCTCCGGCACTTAAAGCCTGAAAAATATGATCATCATCCGTAAGATTGGTAAGGATGACCACTTCCACTGCCGGCAAGAGATCCTTGAGCGCCTTCAAACACTCAACCCCAGACATAGAAGTGAGGTCTATATCCATTAATACAACATCAGGGTGAACACGACGCAATTTGCTAAGGGCTTCTTCCCCGTCACTGAAAACAGCCACACAGGAAAATCCTTCTGCTGAGTTTAGCAGATTCTGTAGCCCTTCTCTAACGTCCCGTTGCTCATCAACGATCGCTACAGAAATCATAAAATGTTTTTGTCAGGTGATTCAAAGAACCCGATTCATAATGCTTCGGACTCCATGTTTTTCTTTGGTAATCAGGGGTTGATTTCTTTACACAAGGTTTATTTCTTGCTCATGAAAAGTATTTTGGAATATAATCGTAAATGTACAATAACAATCCTTATACACCCACTACATATATGGGTAGTCTGCGTTAAGAAAATATTAAATTTTTCCTTTGTACCCGCATCATTAATGACACCCATAAAAAAGGTACGTTGCTTTTCAATTGTTAAAATTCAAAAAAAATGCACCCGGCCCTAGCACAATAATCACCGTTGTCAGGCCAGGTGCGTGTTTGATTCAACTACCAATCAAACATTTTTTTAATGCTCATCTTCTATGAATCCTGTCCGTTTGTATCCTGAATACACATATTCAGTGCCTGGATCATCAGCAAACTCAAGTCTGAGATAGATAGAATCAGCCTTATTGCCACCACTTGTGGTAGCCGCATCTTCGATGATCTTTCCTTCGATAATATTTACCGAAATGGCCGCATCATATAAATTATCGAGGTTGGAACCACTCATACTCATACTACCAAGATCAGCTGTTGCACTTACTTTAAATGGCCAGAGTTCGTGGTCGTCGATAAACAGGTCCGTATCTGTATTGGCTGCAGTATTAAAAGTACTCATCAGGTAATACCCTGTTAAGGGAGTATCATCCAGGGACACCCTGATCCACCACTCACCACACATCTCCTGCAGGGCTACACCGCCTATTTCAGGCTCCTTTCCAAGATCGCAAGCTGTCAGCTGGATCATAACAACTGCCAGAATTAATATTTTTATTTTATTCATTGTTTGTTTCAATTTTGATTTTTGTTAGAAATTCAAGTTGCTTGTTACCGGTTTCTAGTTTCTGGTTAAGTTACTTGATGCTTTTTTGTAAAATCACCACAGGTTTTTCTCAAGCGATCAATACAAATCTTCGAATTCAACACAATCCTAAACCAGCAACTTGAAACCAGAAACCAGCAACCTGTAACCAGATTTAATTCGTGATTTTTGTCAACTCAACATCAAAGCTGAAGTCATAGTCCAGCAAGGTCATTGTCCAGGACATCGATAGATGATCTCCACTGATTACACCATTGCTGATCTCCACAGGGCCGAAACCACAAGAACCGATGTCTGCAGTTACGGTACTTCCGTCAACATAAAGCGTGGACGGAGCAGCATAGGCATTTCCGTAACCTACCCAGAATTCATAGTATCCACCGATAAGGTCAGAAACGAAATAGCCACCGTCAGGATTGGTTGAAACGAGCACTAATCCGCCCCCTCTTCCGATACGAATGGCATCATAGATCCCTACAATGTCTCCGGTTTCGTAAACGATCACTGTACGAGTCACCGAAGATGAAAAACCATCTGAATTTTCGGCACTGTAATTAATGGTATAAAACCCTGGAGTATTGACATCCACACCACCTGAAACAACAACAGGAATCTCCGCACCATTTTCCGTAGCCATTGCTCCGGGGTCGTTGAAGGTCTCCCCTACCGGATGGAAAATAACCTCCTCTCCGGCCATGGCCAGATCAGCAAAAAAAGTAACTCTGGATAAACCTTCTGTTTCCAGATCCTTCGTACACGAAGAAGCTAAAAACATGACGGCTGCCAGAAACATCAATATTTTTGAAACTTTCATTTTTTTAATTTTTTGATTTGTGATACAAACGCTTACTTCGCCCACCAGACGGGTTCGGTGATAGGCTCTTCTTCCGGAGTATTACTGTTATTCCTGCGGGTAAGATCAGGGTAGATCAACCTTTTTGGAAATAAACCATTGGTAACTCCACCGATGGAATAGGTGTATTCTCCAGGTACGTAATTTGGATCATCTCCTCCCACACTCGACAATGCAGGAATACCGGTTCTATTCTGATCGAAGAAGGATTCATATCCTCTTTCCACCATAGACACCCACTTCTGAGTCATGATGGCCTTAAGGTTCTCATCAAAAGTGCCGTCCGGATAAGCATAAGATCCACCATCACTTACAAGACCATCACCGTTAACACCATGTCTTGCACACGATTGCATTACACCGTTATTGTAATAGCCAATCACATCGCCTGCATTACCGAAACGAAGATTGGCTTCTGCCAACATAAAATTAACTTCCTCGGTAGTAAACAGGTAAAAAGCAGTTGTCGGTGAAAAGATCGCAACATCCGGTGCATCCGGTGCAATATCCGTAGACAAGGCATCGAAATCTCCCTGACGCAAACCAAAATGACCTCCACTACCGGCAATAAAGAAAGCATCGATACGCGGGTCCTCATTTTCGACAAGATAGGAAATGAAGGTATGGCTTCCTCTGAGATTGGTGGAAACATTCAACTGACGAACGTTGGTCTCAAATAGCGGATAACTTCTGTCCGCAACATCCTCAAAAATGTCCAGCGCTGCGTCGGTGAGCAAGAGATTATCTCCATTGAGGATCTTGGTTATTCCATCCTGAGCTACGGTGCTACGGGCTTCCGTCTGACGCAAATAGATTTTAAGCTTCAGCGTATTGGCAAATCGGATCCAGCTATCGATCTGACCATCCTTACCTAAATCACCAAAAACAAAATCTGTTTGTATCCAGGTATTACCGTCAGCAGTAAAATCTTTGGCTAAAGCTTCGTCAAGCATGGTAATCAAACCATCATAAACATCCTGACCACTGTCAAAAACCGGTTCATTTATTCCTTCATTTCCTTTCAATGCTTCAGAAAAAGGAATCTGGTCATATAAATCTGCCAGGATTTGATAAGTGTAGGCCATAAGACTTGTTGCCTGAAGGTAGGCATTCCAGTTCTCGGATTCCACCGCACTCTTTCTGATAACTGATAAGTCGATCAATACATCTGAATACAATTCACGCCAGGCGACATTGTAATCAGATTTGGTCAAACCATAAGAATCCTCATTTCTGTACTGCGACGCCACGTGACTTTGGGTCCAGTGCTGAGACCAGATGCCGCCGAGAACACCATAATAGCCATTCAGTACACCTGCGATCTGAGCCTCCGCAGATGGCAATACCAGAGACGGATCTACTTCCGTTGGATTATTCGGATCCGTATTGACATCCAGGTAATCCGAACAGCTTGTGAAAAATGCCATTAATGTAAAGGCACTATATATTAATATTTTCTTCATTTTATTTTATTTAAAAATCAATAATCAGACCTCTTCACTTTGTGAGGTCATTGATGATGTTTGAAATTAAAGTGACAACTTCAGTGTTAATCCGTAAACTGCATTAGTAGGTGCAGAGGAGAATTCTCCGATCTTACCTGCAAGACCTACGCCAAATGTTGAACCTTCAGGGTCGACGAAGTGATTTTCCTCAGGTGTCCACAATACGAGGTTTCGACCAAATACCGTCAAGCTGGCACGATTCATGTTTAGTCTGTCGGTCAGTTTAGCTGGCACATTATAAGTAAGTGACACATTTCTCAACTTGAAGAAAGTCTTGTCGAGTACGTGGTTTTCTTCCCTTGCCGGTACGGAGCTACCTCCCCAGTAAGTGAAGATGTTACTACGGTCGATCTCTGTTGTGTTTTCAGAGAAGGTACCATCAGCGTTTTCAACTACAGAATTCGGAATGATGTAAGGTTCACGATCATTGAACTGAGTATTCCAGGCATTACCTACGAAATAATTCAAACGCGCCGTATATGACCAGAAAACGCCTCCTTTACGATAATCAACATCAAAGGACAGTGCAAAATCACCATAGGAAAGTGTATTACCCAATCCCATCTGGAAATCAGGATTTACATTACCCATCAGTTTCTTATCATCGGCCTGCTGTGGCAGTCCATTAGCAGGGTTCACAACAATATTCCCGTCAGGATCCAATTGTGCGCTTGGAGCATAAAGCGTACCTAAAGGCTGTCCTACTTCTGCGCGTAATTCAATGCCGTAAGAAGTGTTCAACACGATCGAATTTCCGGAAGCAGCATCCTGATTCAGAGCGAGTACTTCATTATTGTTTTTGTTGAAGTTGTAATTGATATCCCATCTGAATTTAGACTTCTTCACAGGTGTCAGGTTCACCATCAGCTCGATACCTTTATTCTGGATCTCTCCAATATTAACTGTTTGGCTGGTAAATCCGGATGTTGGATCCTTTTCAACATTGATGATCTGGTCCGTAGTGGTACGGTTGTAGTAGGCAATATCAAATCCAATTCTGTTACGCAACAGACGGATGTCGGCACCTACTTCATATTCTGTTGTAATCTCAGGCTGCAGCTGATCATTACCGATACGATCCCCTAACTCAAAGGCATTGGTTCCACCGATTGGGAACACAATGGATCCAAATCCACCTGCTGCTGCCTGAGCTGCAGTATAAATAGGCGTAATCCTGTATGGAGGTGCATCATTACCCACCTGGGCAATAGAAGCTCTCAACTTCAGGAATGAAATGGTCTGTGATGGCATATTCAACGCATCTGAAAGGATAGCTGATACTGTAAATGCCGGGTAGAAGAAAGAGTTGTTCTCCTGCGGCAAAGTGGAAGACCAGTCATTTCTTGCCTGCAAGGTTGCATATAACCAGTCATTATATCCAAGATTCACGATACTGTAAACACCCAACAATCTTCTGAGCGAGATCGCAGAAGCAGACGTTGGATTAACCGTAGAGTTGGACAATTGATAAAATCCGGGAATGGTCAGATCCGTCACATAAGTCGCCACATACTTGGTATATCTCTCGTTGAAATTGGACCCCAAAGTGACATCCAAGCTGAAATTAGATCCAATCTCTGTATTGTAAGTCAATAACAAATCACCATTCAACTGACGACGGGAGAAATTATTCTCAGAGACTCTACCGACAACATCATTAGCGGATGAGTTGGGTGCCCCCGGGGTAATATTGGCCACATTACCGTAGTCAAAAATATTAGAGTTGGAAAAGTCTCCACCTAACCTAAAAGAAGCTGTTAATTTTTCAGTGAAATTGTAGTTTGCATTGACATTTCCTCGAACGCGATTTTCGGAAAATTCATTACCCTGATTGTTCAAAGTGAAATAAGGATTCTGCGCATACGGCGTGTAGAAATTATCCAGATTGTTGAATTTATTCTCCCAATCTGAATGATCCACGATGGAAATATCTCTTGGGAACTGGATCAGTTCCTGGAATAAAACTTTACCGGCCCCGGCATCATCTCCTTGTCCGGTGGCGATGGCTTTCTGTTCTTTATTCATAAATTCAACAGAAGCTCCAACGTTGAATTTTTCATCTCCGAGTTCCCCCTTCAATCCAACAGTATTTCTCTTATAGGAGTCGGCATCCGTTGGTACCACACCATCTTCCTGGGCATTGGAATAAGAAAGTCTGAAACTCGCAAATTCATTACCTCCGGCAACGGAAACAGAATTATTTACACCGTAACCTGTGTCATAGAAATCACGAAGGTTATTTTCCAGAGCAGAGAAAGGCTTCAATTGACGGGAGTTATCAACGGTATTTCCCCAAAGGCGAAGCTGATCGTCGGTTTTGGGTCCCCAACTACCATTTTCAATAGGGTCGAATAATCCGTTCCATCCTTGTCCAAAAGTGTTCTGCATGTGAGGCAGACGATTCACCTGTGAACGGGTGTAGGATCCGGAATAATCAACCGTTACCTTTTGGTTTCGCTTTCCGGACTTGGTGGTGATGATAATAGCTCCATTTGCCGCACGGGAACCATATAACGCCGTAGCAGCGGCTCCTTTCAGGACAGAAATACTTTCAATGTCATCAGGGTTGATATCATTGACCTGGTTACCAAAGTCCTGAGACCTGTTGAAGTCGTCCAGCGGATTCAACAGGGTGGTAATGGAAGTATTATTTCCATTGGAAGCAGGCACACCATCAATAACGACCAATGCCTGGTTGTTTCCGGTAACGGATCCATAACCCCGAATAACGATTTCCGAACTACCTCCCGGCTGACTGTTGGTATTAACCGTCAAACCGGATACTTTTCCTGAAAGTGCGTCCACAAAACTGTTGTTTCTCGTTCTGGTGACGTCATCTCCATCGACCTGGGTTACCCCATAGCCAAGGGTTTTTTCTTCTTTTTCAATACCAAGAGCGGTGACAACTGCCGTCTGAAGGGTAATCCCTTCTGATAAAACGACATCGATCACATTGGAAGCACCAAGGGTTATTTCTTGTGGGTCAAATCCGGTGAAACTGAAAACGAGCACCTCTCTTCCTTCGGGAACGCTAAGGATATACTTTCCATCAAAATCGGTGATGGTCCCTGTAGAGGTACCTTTTACGAGTACACTTGCTCCGATAAGGGGTTCACCATTGTCATCGGTTACCGACCCACTTATGGAACGTTGTGCAAAAGTTATCCCTATGGCAAAAAACACCATAGACACAACAAGTAAGGTTTTTTTCATCATAACTTTAATAAAATTTAATTAACAATAGACATACTTTTTTCGTGAGCCTTCCCTTGGGAAAGCCTGCTTTTTTTTCATAACTAGTCCATTGTTTTAGCAGAGGTGACCACGAACCAGGCGCCTCTTTCAGCAGCATAAATTTTATGTGCGAATGATGATGATGTTTCCTGCAGTTCAACTGCAGGAAGAAAACTTCCAGAATATTTTTTTGAATGATATCTGCCCGGTGTTTGGGCAGTACAAGGTTAGTAGTTGGTGAATTGGAATATAATTATAAAGCGCGAAAAACATCCCAAGACCAAACAAAGGTAAACTGTTGATTTTCCGAATGACCTACACAGATGGGTAGTTTTTGGATATCCAGACTGCACCTCCTAAAATTACGGGTAAATTATTTTTTTCGGCTAATGCTAAAAATCCAAAAAATTAAGGTCTCTGGTATTTGTAAATTAGTTCAAACAGAGTGCTCTAAAATCCTAGAATTATCTAAATTTGCAGCGATTTAACATTTTTGATTTACAATACTTTAATATATGCCTTACCTCTTTACCTCGGAGTCAGTTTCCGAAGGCCATCCTGACAAAGTTTCCGATCAGATTTCAGATGCCCTTGTTGACCATTTTTTGGCTTTTGATCCAAGTTCAAAGGTAGCTTGTGAAACCCTCGTTACCACCGGCCAGGTAATCCTTGCAGGAGAAGTAAAATCCCAAACCTACCTAGATGTACAACAGATTGCCCGTGATGTGATCAACAGAATCGGCTATACTAAATCTGAATACATGTTCGAAGGGAATTCATGTGGAGTATTGTCCTCCATTCATGAACAATCTCCTGACATCAACCAGGGGGTTGAACGCGCCAACCCGGAAGACCAGGGTGCCGGCGACCAGGGTATGATGTTCGGATATGCCTCCAACGAAACAGAAACCTATATGCCTCTGGCACTTGACCTCTCACATAAAATTCTGAGAGTTCTGGCAGCCATTCGAAAAGAAGGCAAACAAATGCAATACCTTCGTCCGGATTCAAAATCACAGGTGACCATCGAATATTCTGATGACAACAAACCTCAGAGGATCGACTCCATCGTCGTTTCCACACAGCATGACGATTTTGATGAGGATGAGAAAATGCTGGCTAAAATCAAAGAGGACGTCATCAACATCGTAATCCCAAAAGTAAAGGCTTTGCTTACAGCAGACCTTCAGCAACTTTTCACCGATGATATCATCTACCACGTGAACCCAACCGGTAAATTCGTTATCGGAGGGCCACACGGAGATACCGGACTTACAGGCCGCAAGATCATCGTCGACACTTATGGTGGAAAAGGAGCTCACGGTGGAGGTGCATTCTCAGGTAAAGATCCTTCAAAAGTGGACCGTTCCGCTGCATATGCAACCCGCCACATTGCTAAAAACCTGGTTGCAGCAGGCGTTTGTGATGAAGTATTGGTACAGGTATCCTATGCTATTGGAGTAGCTAAACCTACCAATATTTACATTCAAACATACGGTACTTCCAATGTCAACATGACAGATGGAGCAATCGCCGACAAAGTAATGGAAATCTTTGACATGCGTCCATACGCCATTGAACAGCGCCTTAAACTCCGTAACCCGATTTATTCAGAAACTGCGGCTTACGGTCACATGGGAAGAACTCCGGAAACAAAGACCGTTGAACTCGTCAATGGATCAGGAGAGAAGAAAATCCTGGAAGTGGAAACTTTCACCTGGGAAAAGCTGGACTTTGTTGATAAGGTCAAAGCAGCATTTAATTTATAATCAATATAAATTTCTAAGATTTTTTCTAAAAAGCTGGTTTTTACAAACCGGCTTTTTTTTATTTGTACCTAGCTGTGAAGTATAACCCTAATCTTATCAAAGTTTTTAAAAAAATAACTAGTTAAGATAGATAATAGAGATTTTAGCTGAAGGTGAGGCTTTTCTCAACCTGCCTTTGCCGGCAGACAGGTGAAACATTCGGTTAAAAGGTAATTTTTTAACCAGTTAAGCTATATTAAAACAACTTCATCATTTAAAAAATATTTTCAAATGAAAACAAAGATCCTGCTGCTGTCTGCAGTTTTCCTTTTTATTTTCTCAAATGTAATTTTTAGCCAGAAAGTCAAGTATGGAAAAATCGACAAGTCAGATCTCGAAATGACCTCTTATGCACCTGACCCTGAAGCTGATGCTGTTATTTTGTATGACAGCAAAAAGGTAGAATTCATTTATAACAACGACAAAGGATTCCAATTTCAGAAGGTTCGTCACATCCGCATAAAGGTTTTCAATAAATCCGGATTTGACTATGCAGATTTTCCGATTACCCTGTACCAATCAAGTGGTAGTTTTGAGCATTTGACAGCCTTCAAAGCACAAACCAATAACCTTGTTGATGGCAAGGTGGAAAAATCAAAGTTATCAAATAAGGACACCTATAAGGAAGAAGTAAATAAATACAGTACCCGAATCAAATACGCGATGCCAAATCTACAGGAAGGATCGGTGGTTGATATCACTTATTCTATTCGATCGGATTTTCTGTATGAATTAACTGATTGGAAATATCAGTTCGAAATCCCTGTAGTTCAAAGTGATTTTTTCGCGGAAATTCCGGAATACTTCATTTACAAAACTGCTTACCAGGGTTATGAAAGAAGCGCTATTACTAAAAACAAAACAGCTTTTGGCAGACAAACCATTCATTACCGGGTAAGCAATTCTCCTGGTCAACTACCCGGAAGGTCGGCAAGCGGAACGCAGGAGATTAAAACCAAAATTTATGACTGGTCTGCAGTAAACGTTCCGGCCTTCAAAGCAGAACCCTACATGGCAGCCTCTTCGAATTATATTTCTAAAGTGAGCTTCGAACTATCAGGAACGAATTTTCCTTCTTCTGTACAAACTGATTACAGTAGAACCTGGGAAAATATTCGCCAAACCTTGATGAAAGACAGTGATTTCGGAGGACGCCTAAACCGGAAAGGAGCTATAAAAAAAATGGTCGAAGAAATTACTTCCGGGATGGAAACACCCCATCAAAAAATAGAAGTTCTCTACCAATTTGTTCAAAATGGATTTAATTGGAACGGCAATTTTGCCCATTACCCAAGAAGTACCACCAGAGAGATCCTGGAGTCCAGAAATGGTTATTCATCCGATCTTAACTTTTTACTTTTACAAATGCTACGAGTGGCCGAAATAGAAGCCTATCCCTTATCCATCAGTACCCGCAGCAATGGATTTATAAACCCGGTAGTCCCGCAGTTATCTGATTTCAACCATGTAGTGGCTGTAGCCAAAATAGGTGATCAGTATATCCTCATGGATGCAACGGGGTCGCATAACCCTCCTGGCCTTTTACCGAGATACGACTTGAATCAACAAGGAAGATTATTCACTGAAACTCATTCAGACTGGGTCAGCCTCGTTCCAAACAAAGGATTCAAAACAGCCATTCAGGCCAAACTCACCCTTGATCAGGATGGCATGTTAACTGGGACGCTAAATTTATTATTGTCTGATTATGCCGCATTGGACTTCAGAAACAGGTTATCCTCAGGCAATGAAGAAGAAACCATTGCGTTTCTCAGCCAGGATGAGCAGGAACAGGAAGAAGGTCTGGAAATAATTTCAACCAATCTGAAAAATGTCGAAGACCTAAGTCATAAAGTCACTGCCTCCTATGAAGTGAATATCAATGATAAAGTAATTCAAAATGGTGATCTTCTTTACCTGGACCCTATGTTATATTTTGATATTGGAGAAAACCCTTTCACCTCCGAAACCAGAAAATTCCCTATAGATCTAAGTACCCCAATGGAGGAAATGTATATACTACAACTCACCTTGCCGGAAGGGTATATCATTGACGAATTGCCTGAAAATATTGCTTTTTCATTACCTGACGGAGCAGGAAGATTTGCTTATGAATTCAGGAAGGTAAATGACCAAATGTTGCAATTAACCAACAGAACTACCATCAAAAAGACCTTCTATCTTCCGGAAGATTATGCGCCTTTAAGAGAGTTTTTTAATCTGATTATTGAAAAACAAGGTGCCCAGGTAGTCATGAAGAGGGTTGAATAGGCATTTAGAAATGTCACAAAATTGTCAAAATTGAGCTAAAGAAGGGTATATCCCTTCTTTGGCTCAACTCAACTATTCCATTTTTGGTTTGTTTTCTAATTTTGTAAGACTAATCAAACTGAAAAGCAAGACCATGGAGAAAGAGCAAAAACAAGGAATGATAAACTGGCTTAAAAAGCTGGGCGTAGCCGGTTTTTTATTTTTCTTTATCAAAGGCCTTGTTTGGCTCGCAGTGCTTTTTGGCGTAGGTCAATGCGCAATGGGATAAAATCAACCACTCAATAGTCCAAACAGCAGTTGGACGAAAATCACTTTAAAGATCAGAGAAACCGGCAGGATCAGGGTAAATCCCAGGATCGGCAATTTATTCTGAGTTTTGTCCAGGGCAAAATCCAGGATAGCGGGCTGTGTTGCTACCATGCCTAGCAGAATACTGAATGGGATTCTCAATAATTTGTAGCCGACCACAAGGGTGACGATAGCTGTGAAAAAACTGATGATGCCCCCAGCCAAAATGATAAATCCTCCTCCCCCACCGGAAATGGTACTGACAAAAGTATGACCTGAATTCACACCAATACCTGCCAACATCAACATAAGTCCAATTTGCCGGAGGGTAAGATTTGCACTGTACGGCAAGGTCCAAACAATTGGCCCTGTACGTCTCAATGCACCAAGGATCAATGCCACCAGGATTACTCCGCCTGCGAAACCGAATTTGAGCGTTACATCTCCGGGCAGCTGAATACTGATCATGCCGAACAATAATCCAAGGGCCATTCCCAGCCCAAAAGACAGAAGATTGATTTTCGAAAGGCCTTCAAAAGAATCCCCAAAGAATTCAGCAATTTTATCTACATCACTCCTCCTCGCTACAAACAACACCTGATCGCCTAATTCCAGCACCGTATTTCCGCCGGCAAGCAAATCGATATCTCCACGGCGAATAGTGGCTACCATTGCCGGGAATTTCTCCTGTAAATTCAATGCAGCCAGTCGCTGTCCTGCTATTTTTGGATTGGATATAAAAATTCGCTTAGTTACATATTCTGAAAGGTGTTCTGGCATATCATAAGGGAGAACCTCCCCTAATGATTCAGCAACTTTATAAACCTCTGCTTTGTCCCCAACCACAACAACTTTATCCTGAAGATCGAATTTTGAATCCCAATTGGTCAACTCAAATGTTTTGCCTCGTTGTACCCTTCCAAACACGATCTTCCATTTGGTCTCCCGTTTCATGTCCCGAATGGTTACCCCTGCAAATTCAGAGTTCGTGATCACCACCGTTTTTTTGATGATCTCCTGCTTTACCGGATAATCGTGCTTCAACTCTTCCTCCTCCTTTTTCAAATTTATCTTGAAAACCTTACTCACCAGCTGAATGGCAACAATAGCTCCAATGAGTCCCATCGGATAAGTAAGTGAATAACCTACTACCGCTTGATTTCCCATTTCAAGGACAGCTTCCTCGGTTACCCCGGTATTACTGATTACATCCAGCAAACCTGCCAAAGCAGGAGTATTGGTTGTACTCCCTGCAAAGATTCCGGAGGTAGTGGTAGCGGAAAAATCCAGGAGAAAATGCAATCCCAGAGCAATGCCCGCTGATAAAGCAATCATCACCACCACAAAGAAAATATCCCTGAGTCCTTTTTGTCGAAAACTTTCAAAAAAACTGGGCCCGCTGGACAGTCCAATAGAATAAACGAACATCGAAAGTCCCAGAAAAATAATAGACTCGTCTATATGCAGATCCTGGCTTAACCCACCGAAAAACAAGCCGACGAATAAAACGGCTGCCACCCCAAATTTCGTCCCGCGAAACTTGATGGTGCCAAGTCCGTATCCTATTCCGGCTACGACAAATAACAATAAAATCGGGTTTTCGATTAAAACCTGGATCATGAAGTCTTGTTTTTGAGCACATTTAAACTTTTAGTTGTTGAAAATCAACATCTTATCCCAAACAGAATTGCAGCCGGTACCGGAAAATTGGATAGTTGGAAAACTGGATAAATTAAATCAGTCATCCATTCTTCCATTTCATCCATTCTTCCTCTCGAAATGGAATAACATTCTTTGGGTTAAAAAATTCTCAAATAAAATTTATAAAGATACTCTTATGTCTGTTCTTGGTCAATTAAGCCGCAAATATTGGACATTTCTTCAGAGAAATGCAAGTTTTTCGCAAGTTGTACGGCATTTTACCACGATAAAACCGTTTATCTTTACAGCCCGTTAAATTAATCAACATAATGGGGTTAAATTTTTAGATCTAATGAAGTATCTCATCGCGCTCTGTTTGTCATTTCTTTTGATTATTCCTGTTGATGCTCAAAACTTACAGGAAATCGAGTCTGTTGATCAGCAGTTCATTATTTGGCTGGATAAAGGAGCAGACATTTTAGAGTTTCTCGAAAACGCTAATGTGGAAATGAACAACAGAAGGGGTTTTCAATATATCAAACCTCTGGGCCAAAAGCACAATATTCATCTGATTGGCGCTCCTGTTTCTGAATCAGCAAAGGAATCCCTTTTGCAACTTTTCAAAAATCAAAAAGAAGTTTTGCATGTACAATTGGATGCCCTGACCAATGATCGTCTGGAACCCAATGACCTCAACTATCCCGAACAATGGACACTTGAACAGATTGACATGCCCGAAGCCTGGGAACTCAGTACCGGCGGCTTGACCGTCAATGGCGACACCATTGTGCTGGCTATCCTCGATTCGGGTTTTGACATTGCTCACCCTGACCTGAAAGGTAATGTCTGGTATAACCACTTCGAGATTCCCAACGACAGCATCGACAATGATGGCAATGGTTATATCGATGATTATGTGGCCTGGAACTTTCGGAATGACTCCAATGTTCACGGCCTGTCAACCCACGGCCAATCCGTTGCGGGAATTGCAGGAGCAAGTGGAAATAACCAAATCGGAGTGACCGGAGTCAACTGGAATGTCAAACTAATGCTGTTGGATGCCAAATCCATCAGTTCCATCATTGAGGCCTATGAATATGTGATCGACCAGCGGGAAAGATATAATGCCTCCGAAGGAGCAGAAGGGGCTTTTGTGGTGGCTACCAATGCTTCCTGGGGCATTGAAAATCAATTCTGCGACGAGCAGCCTATCATCAGGGATCTGTACGATGTCATGGGCAGTCATGGCATTCTGACCGCAGCAGCGACCGCCAACTCTCATTATAATGTTGACCTCTTTGGTGATTTCCCCAGTACCTGTCCCAGTGATTTTCTGCTGACGGTGACCAATACCATTATGAATGATGAAAAGGCAGCCAATTCTGCTTTTGGCCTTACCTCTGTTGATATGGGGGTGCCAGGTGAAGATTCCTATACGATTAGGCTGAATGACGGTTATGGCTCCTTCGGCAGCAACTCAGCTGCCACACCCCACCTATCAGGTGCCATTGGGCTCATGTACAGTCTCTTGTGTTCTGAGATGGCTGCCGATGCCCTTATTCACCCGGCAGATATAGCCCGCGAGGTAAAAGAAGCATTGCTAACAGGGGTTGATCCGGTAACAAGCCTCACCAGTTATACGCAAACAGGGGGCCGGCTCAATGTAGCGAATAGTGCCGAGGCTATACTGGAAAGTTGCAGTATAAATATTGGTCCTCTCGAGATTCTTGAACTGAGTCCAAACCCAACGGATAACTTATTAAAAATGACCTACCAAAGTCCCGATTTTGAAGAACACATCATTTTTGTTCACAATGCCATTGGACAACTTGTTTATCAAGAGCGCTTCATACCAAGTATGTTTGTAGAAAAATCGTATGAATTGGATGTTACCCCGCTTGCTGCCGGAGTTTATACCATTAGCCTGCAAGGAGATAACCGGATGGTGTCGAAGAAGTTTGTTGTGGTGGATTAATTCGTACCAACGAATTCATTCGGCGGCGGTTAAAGTAATGGTTAACAATCAAAACCAAATCTACTTCACCTCCATAGCAGGCAACCTTCAATTTTCAATTTCTATTGATTCTAAACATGAAACAGGGTAAATTAAGCGATAATAAAACCCTTATTTATGTTCGGATTAATGCGTAAACCCAGCTGCGATCCTCCCCATCAAAACATATCGTGGAAAAGAAATCACTATTGCGGAACATGTAAAGTTATGGCGACCGAATATGGTCACGGATCAAGGATGTTCTTAAATTTTGACCTTGTTTTTCTTGCAGAACTGCTCACCCATCTAAGTAAAACCGAGATCAGCTTTTCAGATGAAGCCTTTGGTTCGAAAAATTGCTTCAAACTTCCTTCCGGAAAAAACATTCCTCTCCCCCACCAATTTGTAGCTGCCCTTGGAGTTATCTATGCAGATATAAAGATCAAGGACAATCTTCAGGATAAAAAGTCTCCAGTCTGGAGAATCCCGGATTATCTTTTCAAAAAACCCATTGCAAAAGGTTGGAAAAAACTAGCACAATGGGGAGTTGACTCCGCACTGATTGAAGTTTGGTTGAAAGAACAACTTACCAGAGAACAAGAAAAATCTTCAACCGTATTCGATTTTTATTCGGAATCAACGGCAGAAGTTACTGCTCATATTTTCAAAGCCGGGGCTAAACTTATTAAAAACAAGGAAGCATCTCCAGTCATGGAAGATTTGGGTCGGCAATTTGGGAAAATTATTTATTGGTTGGATGCCTGTGAAGATTTTATAAGAGATAAAAAGCAAAAGGCTTTTAACGGTCTGCAGGTTATTTCAGGGGATTTCCCTGAAAGAAAGTCCATGCTAAAAATGGAGGAGCATTTTGATAAACTTAAGGAAAAAGCATTGGAGGCCCTGCGAAAATTACCTATTGACGATGAAATAAAGGATCAATTTTCGGCCAGGCTGGAATCCAATCTTTTCATCAGGACTCAGGCGGCTTTTCATAAAATTGAAACTCATGTTTTGGACCACCATATTGCCCGAAATAATCCCTCGGTCAAACTGCTTGAAGTCCGATTAAAAAGGAGATGGCGGCAAGCGTTTGAATTCGCAAAAGCTATTTCTTCCTTCGAAAAGCGATTCCAGTATTACACTCTGGCCTCCATGGCTTTCATCATTCCGAGGATAAAAAACACCTACCCATTTTCCGAGATCGTTTATAAAAAGAAGGATCCGGTTTGTGGGTGTAATGTATGTGAATGTGGTGAACCTGGCCCCTGTTGTACCTCTTCAGAAGTCAATGAATGTGAAACCTGTGGGAATACGTTCATTGTAATGGCTTGTAGTTGTATTGTAGCCTTGTTCGTGGGCATTATTTTGTTAATGAATGCTACGCTTGGTAAAAAAGGGGCAAAAAGAAATGCTGTACGGGAGATGTGGAACAGCAAAAGAGAGATTAGACAACAACGAAAGGAGCATAAGAGGAATATCCGTCAAAGGAAACGGAAGTTGAAGAAAATGAAACCTGAGGAGAGGGTTTGATTTCTTTTACAAGAATTCCTGCAAAACAAAAAGGCCCTGACCATAGGTCGGGGCCTTCAAAAAGCTATGAAAACTAAAACTATTGTTTTTATCCTTTGATGTCTTCAGGTTCACGACCGCCGATGAGTCTGTCCTGGAATGCTTCCAGTTCTTCCCATTTTTCTTCGTGTGCCATTTTCGCCTGCTTGGCCCATGTTTTAGGGTTGTGCATGCGGTAACGAGGACCGGCAGCATCGAGGATAGCCTGAACTTTTTCTTCAGGAGCATTAGCGAGCTCTTCCCAGGTGTTGATTCCACCTTCCTGGAGCAATCCTTCGATTTTAGGACCGATACCTTCAACCATTTTAAGATCATCTTTTTTGATCTTCTTACCTGAAGGCAATTCTATTTTTGCTGCAGCTGCCTTTTTCTTGGCAGGAGCTTTCTTTTCTTTCTTAGGAGCTTCTTCTTTCTTCTCTGCTTTAGCAGGAGCTTTCTCTTTCTTTGGCTCTTCAACTACTGGAGCCTCAGCAGCAACAGGAGCTTCCTCTACAACAGGAGCAGCAGGCTTCTCAGCTTTTTTCTTAGGAGCTGGTTTAGCAATTGTCTCTTCTACGACGTCAAAAGGAACAACGCTAACATACATTCTGTTCTTACGACGTCTTCTGAAAGCAACTGTACCATCTACCTCTGCGTGAAGGGTAAAGTCTTTACCCATGTATACATTGTCACCCGGGTGGAATTTTGTTCCTCTCTGGCGAACGATGATGTTACCGGCGATAGCGAGCTGACCACCGAATAATTTTACTCCAAGCCGTTTCGAATTACTATCGCGGCCATTATCCGTACTACCTACACCTTTCTTATGTGCCATTTCTTTCTAATTTTTGGATTAATAATGGACCGGCGTTTATCCGGCTATGCTATCAATTTTAATTTTGGTAAAAGACTGTCTGTGACCATTTTTTACTTTGTAGCCTTTACGTCTTTTCTTTTTGAAGACAAGTACTTTGTCTCCTTTCTGATGGCCAAGAACAGTAGCATTTACCTTAGCGTTCAATACCGGCGTGCCTACCTGGACTTTACCGCCATTGTCGATCAGGAGTACCTGGTCGAAACTGACGTTATCGCCATCCTGGGCTTCAAGCTGGTGGACGAAGAGCTCCTGCCCTTCCTCAACTTTGAACTGCTGACCAGCTATTGTTACGATTGCGAACATGTTAATTGAGTTTGTTTAAGTTAAAATCGGCTGCAAAGGTAAATCTATTTTGCTGAAAAAAAAAGTATTCTATGAAAATAAATTTCTGAGGTTGAAGAGCCTCGATTTGGAGCCACGGATACACGAATGGCTTTTGAACAGGAAAACACTAATGGAGACCCCTGGACCTTATAACTACTCAACTTATTCAAAGGGTTTTAAATCTTCAAGTCGTTCAAATTGAGCTTATCGAAATCCCGCACCTCCAGGGTTAGGAGGGTTAAAGCCTATGGCTGGAGTTTTCCTCTTAGAATATACGAGTATTTGATCGGCATTATAAATATCAAACCGTCAACCGTAAGCCGTAAGCCGTCAACCTCCAACTTCCCCCTTAAACCCTAAAAATCTCCAAAAATCTTTCCAATAACGACCTATCCTCCGTAATGACTCGGGCAATGCCCTGCATACCTGGTTTTAACTCCATTGATTCAAATTTCCTGTCATTAGGAAAAGAAATAACGATTTCGAAAAAGCCTGATGCTGACACCTCCCCTATTCTCTCGACCTTTCCGGACAACTCACCAAATTCCTTATATGGATAGGCTTGCAAACGCAGTTTGACCGTCATACCTGGCTCCACTTTTCCTGTTCCCTGCCCTGATAATGGACCTACAGCAGCCAAGTCCTGCCCTGCACCAGGCAGTATTATGGAAAAAAGCGTATTTCCCTGATCCACTGATTGGCCTTCCATAAGTCTTTCAGGAAAAACAATCTTTCCATCAATTGGCACAAAAAGAACATGAGTTTCCATCCATTGTTGCACTTCCAATTCAAGCGCCATGCAACTGGTTTGAACCTGCAGATACTCTTCCCATAAGGCATTCTCGGTTTCATATTTCAGGTATTCAACTCTGGTATCAATTCCCGAAAGGTCAAGTTCATATTGGATCAAATTCGCTTTTTTTGACTCCAAAGTTGCCTCAAGCCTCAATAACGTTGCATGTGCCGCATCTACTTCAATACCAGACGCTGCGCCGCTATCAAACAAATTTTTAAAATCCCGATAGTTCTTTTCGGCAAGACTTGTTTCAACTTTCAGCTTCTCTATCTGTTTTTCCGTTGCTGCAGATAATTTTTGAATTAACTCCTTTTCTTTATTTAACCGAACTATCTGCTGATCAAGGCGACGCTCATTAAACTTTCTTTGTAAAACGGTCATGGCCAGTTTCAGTTTTGAAGCCTCACCGGGTAAAAAAGAAAGGTCAAGATCAGACGGGAAATTCAATTGAATCAATTCCTCCACTGTATTTTGTCGAATCACCTCATTCAAAAATGGTTTTAATCTAAGCAGTAATTCATAATCGAGCCCTCCTTCAAAAACAGCCAGGGCATCTCCCTTGTTTACATTTTCTCCTTCTCCAATCAATATCGACTCAAGGGTTCCATTTAATTCTGCTTTCACATTCACCACCTCATTAACCTTCAATTCCACCGGCACCTCAATCACATCAGGATATCTAACAAAATGCGCTACTACCAACAACAATACCACTAAACCCAATACCAAAAGAATACCACGACGCCAAATTCTCGACGGCATGGCACCGATGATTTCCTGCATTTCCTGTTGTTCGTTATATGTAAGATTATCTGGCATATTTTGACAATAAATTGGTTTGAGGTTGTTTGAGGTTAATTTATGAACAGAACTACTTTAAATCAAATATTTTCCTGAAGCGAAACGATGATACTATATCTCTAACAGTGGAGTTTTATTTCTCGGCGGTACTCCGCGCTTCTCCGAGTAACTTTGCGTAACAGCTCTCTGCGCCCCCTTGAAAGGATAAAGTATTTTGATCAAACTAATTTTATCCTCCTACTTTGTTGGAAGTTGTTTGAGGTGTTACCATCCCCTCCTTGGCCTTAGCCTAAATTATTCAACTCCCCAATTCCAACTGATTCTTCACCAGGTTATAATAAGTTCCTTTTAATTCGGTCAATTCCTCATGAGTTCCCCTTTCAACCAATCGACCATTATCCAAAACCACGATCTGGTCCGCATTTTTTACCGTACTCAGTCTGTGGGCCACTACAATGACCGTCCTGTGTTCGAAAAAGGTTTGCAGGTTATTGAGAATTATTTTTTCGTTCTCCGCATCCAGTGCATTGGTTGCTTCATCAAAAAACAAAATTTCCGGGTCTTTATAAACCGCCCTGGCGATGAGCAACCGCTGCCGCTGTCCCTGACTCAAACCATTACCTTTATCTCCGATTTTTGTATTAAAACCCAAAGGCATATTATGAATAAAATCATCAATATGGGCAATTTTAGCTGCCTCATGCAATTTCACCCAATCCAATTCCTCTGAACTTTCGCTGATATTTCCGGCAATAGTATCAGAAAAAATAAAGCCGTCCTGCAAAACTGCTCCACAACGTTTTCTCCAATGAACAGGATCTAACTGAGACAAAGCCAGGTTCCCATAGCTGATCTTTCCTTTTTCGGGAGCATAAAAATTTAGCAAAAGTTTTACTAATGTCGTCTTACCGCTACCACTTGCTCCCACAATTGCAGTTACCTTCCCTTCTGGGATTATGAGGTTAATATTTTCAAGCACATTCTCCGACAGGGCATTATATTTGAAACTGACCTCAGAAAGAACCAAATCCTCGTTTCCCGGTATATCAGCAATAAGGCCTGTCGGTTCAGGTTCGTGGTCATGAATTTCCCGCATGCGATCCATACTCAACCGGGCATCCTGAGCAGACCGGATAAAACCGACGAACTGTTGAAGGGGACCGTTTAGTTGACCGGCGATATATTGAACCGCTAACATCATACCCAAGGTCATTTGTCCGTAAATGACCGCCCTCGCTGCAAAAAAGGTGATGAGAATATCTTTAAACTGACTGATAAAAGCAGCACCGGCATCCTGGTACTGACTGATGGTCAAAAAACGGATATTGGCCCGGAATAATCGCCCCTGAATATTCATCCAGCGGCGCCGGTGTTTGCGATCGCTTCCCTGTAATTTGATTTCCTGCACTCCCTGAATGATCTCAATCAACGCCTCCTGATTTTCGGACAACTCCCGAAACCGACGATGATCCACCTCCTCACGTTTTCTTAACCAAATCAATATCCAACCGAGATAAGCCGCTGCTCCGATCAAAAAGATCATAAAAATACCCACATGGTAATACAACAACACTAAAGCAAACAATACCAGATTGAACATGGCAAACAACAGGCTAAGGGTAGAATTGGTAAGGAATTGCTCTATACGACGGTGATCACCTAATCGTTGCAACAGATCACCGGTCATCTTTCGATCGAAATAAGCTATAGGTAGTTTTAATAATTTCAGTAAAAAATCTGTGATAAGGGAAACATTTATCCGAGTACCGACATGAAGTAACATCCACCCCTGGATCAGGTTTACGGTGGTTTGCCCAAGAAATAACATGATCAGCCCAAAAAGCACGATATAGATAAAATCAAGATCATAATTGGCAATACCAATATCCACAATGGCCTGGGTCAGAAAAGGAAACGCCAACTGGAAGATTCCTCCAAGCACCAAGGCAATAAGTAAATAGCCTAGAGTTTGTCGAAATGGCTTTAAATAACGGAACAAAAACCGAAACCCTTTACGGTCCTTTTTTACTTCCTCCGTCTCGAAAAACTCCGGTCCGGGCTCCAATAGAATGGCCACTCCGGTATTTCCGTCAGTAATCCAGTTTTTTTGAAATTCTCTGTGGGATATTTTTAACTTCCCAACCGCCGGATCTGCGATCCAGACAAATTTCCGGTTAACCTTATAAACGGCGACAAAATGATTTTGCTTCCAATGAACGATACTTGGCAGAGGAGCCTTAAGCAATCCGGGGGATTCCGCGCTTTCTCCCTTAAAGGTGAGTTTTACCACAAGGCTTCGCATACCAATATGCTCCGCAGCTTCAACAATACCCCGGGCAGAAACACCTTCCCTGTCGATATAGGCATGATCCCTTAAGTATTGCAGACTGAAAGATTTCCCATAATGATCAGCGACCATTCTAAGGCAACTAGGGCCACAATCCATGCTGTCGTATTGGTGGAAAAATTTCATCCTATTTTTTGAAGGTTATCCATGCACCAGTCCATAAAAAATCATATAAGTTCCCTCAATCTAAAGTGGAACACTTTTCGTTTATCCTCTCTGTCCACAACAAGCCTGATCTTTTTTCCTTCTTTTTTTCTAAACACTTTATAAAGATCAGCCAATTCAAATATGGCCGAAGGAAAGCGGTTGACGGATTTGATCACATCTCCTTTTTGGATGCCTGCTTCATCTGCCGGGCTCCCCGGAATAACATAAGTGATATAGAAGGTTCGGGCAGCTTTCTTTCCACCGGCAGCCATGACCAGGCCACTGCGATCAAACTGAAATTTACGGTTGTACTTCCGGTTTGGTTCCAGGTACATTTTTCCATTCACATAATCCAGGGTCACTTTAAACCTGCTCAACAGTTCATTCCCAATTATGCCGTCCCGATTGATCTCATAGTCTTTATTCATTTCGGGAGTCCTGTCCTGGAAATTGGTTAAAACCCCTTGCAATTTATAATCTCCTAAAGTGATCTCATCTATTCTGCCAAAATACCCTTCCAGGTATCCTCCGAGGCCCGTTCCGATCTCTGTACGAATCAGGTTTTCCGGCATATCGGTGCTGTCCTGGGATTCTGTGTTCATCAATAATGAAAGTCCGGCCCCGGTGTCGACCAATAAACGAAGGTTCTCTTGTAAATGTCCTTTTCGAAAAAGCGCATCTGTGCGTAAATAGGGCTTTCTTCGGTCTATTTCCACGGGTAACTCCGTAAAATTCCGCTTCGGTTTATGGAAGTGTGCAGGATCAAAAAGGGTGATAATCTGGTGCTGATAATCAATTTCTACAATAAATCTGCTGGTGATATCCGCACCGATTATTCCTTGTATTTCAATACCTGCAAATTTTTGAAAATCAAAATAATCTTCCTCCAAAACGAGGATGGAATGGTTCAAGGCGACAAGATCACCGACATCCAGCCGGATTCCCTGAACAAGATATGCTAACAAAATGGTTTTCAGATCAGCTCCAAGGATTGTAAACTGTCGCTGATAGGGAACACCCATCGCATCAGTAATTTCTCTTTTGGTGAGAATGGTATGTTCGGCTCCTGTATCAAAAATAAAATGAAGGGGAAGGAAATTATTGAAAACCACTTTTACTACTATAAAACTGTTTTCATAATCAAACGGAATGATCAGTTTTGAGAAATCCTGATCAAGGTTATCATCCATAAACTGGGATGACAACCCTGGCGGGACCAGGAACAATAGCAGAATTAGCAATTTTAATTTTTTCATAGCCTGGTGATTTAGCTGAAAAATACAAAATTGACCGGAATATCACAGCTTTTGTATCCATTATGTTAACTCGGAATAAAAAAAGCCCCGGCAAATACCGGAGCCTTCTATTAATTGCTTGAATTTATTTCTTAGTGATTCTTAACTTTTTACCTTCTGGAATTGAAGCATTTTTTCATTCATGCATTCCTACCTCAAAACTCCCACCCAAATCTCAATGCCAAACTCCTGTACCAGATGTCATCAATATAAATATTGGGATCTACCCACCATTCCCAGTTGTACTGCCTGGTTTTGGTGAGGTTCTGCAATTTGACGCCAACATCAAAAACAAAAGCAACATTTCTCCTCGTCTCGAAACGCATTCCTAAAGAAGGATAAACCATCAGTCCACCCTCTCTTTCAATATCTACATATTGTTCATTTGGGTCTGGTTCTCCACCTGCGGGGATACCGTATCCCACCTGGCAGGCATAGATGGGTGAAAACCTCTTCTTCAAGGGAAACCCTCTTACCTCAAAAGATACGGGCACAAAATAATCTCCATAGCCATCAAAACCTACACCTAATCCCACTCCTATAAAACGGTTAAAGCGATATCCTGCAACCACCTGTGCTCCGGCACCATATCTTCTGGCAACAGGGTTCCATTCCATCCTGGCCTTGTTAGCTCCATAAAAATTCATGTGCACCCCATAATACATCCCCTTTGAAGACTGATTAAAGCCGGATTGGAGATAATTGGTCCTTCCCGTTTCTTTTTTCACATGGCTGATCAGATCGTTGTGCAGGAAAATTTCACTGCCATCAAATAACTGTAACTGCAGACTTCCATCATCCCAATCCTGAAGGACCGTTCCTCTGATGTAACTGCCATCCTTGAGGTATACCACCTTTGCGGATTGTTTTTCCTGAGCCATCATGGCTATTGCAGAAAAAATGAATAAGCCAAACAGGAATATCTTTTTTGCCGTCATGATTCTGGTGTTTTAAAAATTAATCCCAAAATAGATCCCACTTACAGGATCAAAGGAAATATCTGATTGATGCTGGCGCTCAATAGTGCGGTTCTCATCAAGGCCATAGGGCCAATAGGTTTTTTCACTGGTTCCTGTCAAAAATTCCATTGCGGTTTCCAGGCCAATATGAAATCTTTTTCCCAACCGGAAGTTTATCCCAAAGCCGGGAGCAATTCCATAGTTCATTTTTGAGACCTCCGAATAATCGTAATAAATAATGCATCCACCTCCCGAAGTGCCCTCAATAAGTTGCTTTTGAATGATTAAATCGGCAAAGACAAAGGGTTCGATAAATTTGAATCTCCACCGATGATCCACTCCCCAACTCAATCGATTCTTACGCACAAAAGCCTCTTCCCAAATGAGGTTAGGTTCCATGGTTCTTTTGAATTGATCAAACACAAACCCCAGCCGAAAAGCAAAGCTTTCGTTTACTCGTTTCCTGAGTCGGACACCTGAAGAGACACGCTCTGAAAAATCGTAATATTGGTTCTCACCAATGGAAATAAAATTATCCACATAGCCCGCACTGTTGAAAGACAGCTCAACCGTTCTGAATTCAGATTGAGCCCAGATTGGAGAGAACAATAAACAGATAACCAAGGTGAGCAACTGCCTCATTGGAATAAAATATCAAAAGTCAGGTGCCTTCCTTTGAGAAGAAAAGCACCTGACCCGCGGTTTGGTAATTATTTTACTACTGGAATGAGGCTGATAAGCTTCAGATCAGAAGGGTCGTCAAAATTATATTGATAGAAACCATCTTCTCCAATCACCAAAACAGTATTGTCATAGCCCGGAACGGCAAGGGTAATAGCATCAAAGGCAAACAATCCGGTTTCGTGATCCAAAAGATTTTCATCGATCTTGAGTGGATCTTCGATGTCGAATGATTTCAACCCGTGAGTACCTTCACAAATGAAAAGTGTATTATCGCTGATGGACAATCCATGTGGATTTTCCATTGGATAGGTTTTCTCCAAAACAGGATTCATCAGGTCTGTAATATCAACCAGATCAAGCTGATTATTGAAGCCTTCGCAAGCTGTTCCGTCCCGCAGGGTGACATAAGCGTAGTTATCCTTTACAACTACTGGGTCACAAGCGCGAGCGTGGGCAAATTCTCCAAGGTAAGTTGGATTGGAAGGGTTACTATTATCATAGATAAACATTCCTGAATTGGAACCGATGAATAATTTGTCTTCGTATGGAAAGATCGTTTCAATTCCCCATCCCAGATTGATTTCAGTTACTTCTGCCGGAGCAAGAGGATTCAAAAGATCGAGGACGGTCATGGTATATTCATCAACCACATACAGATGATTATGGATCAGTGAGAAGCGAGCCATTGATCCTGCGACACCTGTTCCGCCACTTGAGCTTGACCCTGCAGTAGGCACACCTACGCCAAAGTCATCAAAAGAGTTGGTAAATACCACATCAATCTCACAGCCCAGACAACTGTAATAGCCTCCATAAGGATCACGCTGGAGTAATCCAATGGTTTCACAATCGAGGATTTCAGTAAGTTGCTCTTCCTTGTATTCAACTAATACGCGGCCATTATTCACATCATCCCAGATCGGGTTAAATACACTTTCAGTACGTCCTACAATGGTAGCATTGTAAATATCGCTGATATCAATCGCAAGCAAATCCACATAACTATTGGCATACATGATACCATTCTGAATGGCTACATCCTCATTACCATCGATGGAAATAAAAGCAATATTCTGAGGGTCATCAGGGTTGGTGTTGTCAATTACGTGAACACCTTCTCTTCCCTCGTTGATAAAAATGAAATTATTGTAAAAATAGATCTTTCCCGGATCTTTCAATTCACGAGGAGATTCATTCACCACTTCTCCGCTGTGCACCTGATCATAAGTCAGATATACCGGCGTGTATGTTGTATAAGTGAATTGTCTTTCGCAAGTATCTTCAAGGCAGCTGGTAAATGAAAAGGCCATGAGTAATAAAAGGCCTGGTACGAGTAGATTAAACTTTTGCATAGGTTTATATTTTTTTCTTTTAAAGTTAAGCATGTTCAATTTAGTAGACAATGATCTTTTCCGGCAGGGTTGGAAATATTGGAGTTTTTTTTGATTTTCCTGAAAAACCTACATCATCCTACCCAAGGGATTAACAACTCATCACTTCTGCACTTTGCACCATGCACTCTGCACTTTGCACTTTCTCCTCTCACTCCATCCTGATCAAAATGATCATAGCACTCAGCACCGTCAATCCGGCAACGATACCAATGGACGGCAGTACTCCCCAGCTATCCGCAATAATGCTGGTAAGCAATGCACCAACTGCGTAACCAAGATCACGCCAGAGCCTGAAAATCCCGATGCTTTTCACTCTTTGTTTTGGATGTGCATAATCTGCAATACCTGCCAGAAAGGTGGGATATACAATGGCCGTTCCTATGCCTAGAAAAACGGAAATTATGGCAAAATGAAAAAATGTGGTGGCGTATAAGAAGAGAAATAAGGCTAACCCCTGGAGTAAAATCCCCCAAAACAACAGGCGTTTTTTTGGAAAAAGATCCGCCAGCCGGCCGGCACCCAATTGTCCGATTCCCCAGATGGCCGGGTAAATGGCCACCAGTTTTCCGATTTCCACCAGGTCGAAACCACGGATACTCAATAATATGGGCAACATTCCCCAAACCATCGCATCGTTGAGGTTATTCACCAGACCTGCCTGAGAAATGGATCCTAAGTTGTTGTCTTTCCAGGTGGTTTTCCAAAATACTTTTCCTGTGGCCTCCTCAGAAGTAGCAGCAATCTCCTTGTGCACAAAACCTGCAGTATCTCTCACCAGGAATAAAGATCCCAAAAGCCCGGCAAGGCTCATACCTAATCCCAAATAAAACGGATAGGGTCGAATAGCATATTCCGCTGCGATCCAGGCGGTCAAAAATGCTACTGCCCCCACGGCCAGGTATCCCGCCGATTCATTGATGCCCATCGCAAGACCACGGTTTTTTGTACCCACCAGGTCGATTTTCATAACTACAGTAGTCGACCAGGTCAACCCTTGGTTAATACCCAAAAGCACATTGGCCAGCACGACATAATCCCAGCTTGGAGCATACATCAGGATTAGCGGCACAGGAATGGCAAAAATCCAGCCTATGATCAGCAGGTTTTTACGCCCTACCCTGTCGGCAAACATCCCGGTAAAATAATTGGTAACAGCTTTGACAATTCCAAATACAATAATAAAGGAAAGAATTGCAGACCGGGCAGCGATGTCAAATTCGACCTCAGCCAGTTCAGGAAGGATGGACCGTTCCAGCCCCACCATTCCTCCCACAAAAGCGTTGATCAGAACCAACAAACTGAACTGTTTCCAGTTTTCCCTTAATCCTTGCTTCATGGCTTTATTTTTAATACCTGACCACCTAAAGATCAATAACTATGAAAGATCTTATCGGTTAAGATATCGATAAAAAATAACTCCGCCTATCGCGTAAGCCAAAAAGTCCCACCAGTCGAAAGTGAATTTAAAGGAAAAATAGGGAAATAACAGTTCAAAAATTAGAGAGAAGGCCACTACTAAGCCAATGGTTTCCGGAAAGGAAAAAACGAATTTCTCCCCCCAGGAATACAACCTCCTTCTTTCTACTAAAATAAGGGTGAGAATAATGGGCATAACCAGCAAATCATCCAGGTAACTATGGACAAAAGGAATATGAATATCCAATCCTTTTTGGATCAGTTGATGTGTCAGAAACAACACACAACTACCCCAAAATACAGGATGCCTGAAATTCTTGGCAATATTCATTAACCGGCAGCGATAAACGCAAAAAATAATCCCAGCGCTACAAATGGGGACAAAATAATGGCCACGGTAATTCCTAAAACCCTTCCCGTTACCTTCAGGATTTTCATAACGAATCCATCTTCGGGGGTAATTTTTAATGCCTCATCAAAGGCCCTGTAAGCATTTAACGCTTCTCCTTTGTATTTGTCAGAATAGGATGTTTGGTCGGGTGTTTCTTCTTTATTGTTCATGACAATTGTGGTGTGTTGAAAAATTTGGACAAAGATATTCATTTATCGATTTCATCACCTCAATTTTCGACAAGAACAAGGTTTTAACATTCGAAAAGTTATCCCACCTTTTCCAACACCACAGCATAACCTTGTCCGACCCCGATACACATAGTCACCAGGGCGTACTTCTTAGCTTGTTTATGTAATTCTATAGAAGCTGTTTGAAGGATTCTGGCACCCGTCATTCCAAGCGGATGGCCGATGGCTATTCCTCCCCCGTTTGGATTGATTCGTGGGTCGTCATCTGCAACTCCCCATTGACGGGTACAAGCCAATACCTGAACGGCAAAAGCTTCATTGATCTCAATAATGTCCATGTCATCCATAGTGAGCCCTGCTTTGGCTAAAGCTTTATTCGAGGCCTTGACCGGTCCGATACCCATAATGCGTGGTTCGACACCTGCTACAGCAGAAGAAACAATTCTTGTTAAAGGCTTGAGATTGTATTGCTCAACCGCATTATCTGAAGCGATGAGCATGGCTGCTGCACCGTCATTCAAACCGGAAGCATTGCCGGCCGTAACACTCCCCCCATCCTCTGTTTTTTTAAACGCAGGTCGGAGTTTTGCCAAAATTTCCGGAGTAGTTTTGGGTTTTATAAATTCATCCTGATCAAACATTATCGGATCAGCCTTCCGTTGGGGTATCTCAACGCCTACAATCTCTTCAGCCAGTCTGCCGGAGTTTCTTGCCGCCGAGGCCTTCATTTGTGACCAGTGTGCAAATTTATCCTGATCCTCCCGGGAAATTTCATACTGTTCGGCCAGGTTTTCTGCTGTGTTACCCATCCCGTCTACTCCATACATGGCTTTCATCCTGGGGTTGACAAAGCGCCACCCAAAACTGGAATCATGCATCTGCGCATCCCTGCCAAAGGCTTTGGAAACCTTGGAAATAACCCATGGGCCTCTGGTCATGTGCTCCACTCCTCCGGTGATAAACAAGTCCCCATCCCCAGTCTGTATAGCTCTATGTGCATGGATGGCCGCAGACATTCCGGAAGCACAAAGGCGGTTGACAGTTTCTCCAGGCACACTGTAGGGCAATCCGGCAAGCAAAAGGGCCATTCTCGCCACATTACGGTTATCTTCTCCGGCTTGATTGGCACATCCAAAAATGACGTCATCAATTTTTTCGGCTGGGAGATCCGGATTTCTTTCCATAAGTGTTTTTATGACATGAGCTGCAAGATCATCTGTTCGGATAGTGGAAAGTGTTCCGGTAAAATTTCCGACGGGCGTTCGGATAGCATCAACGATGTAGCTATTCATGCTGTTTGATTTTGGTTTTATTTAGTTGTGTTAACTCCGACAAGGTTTCGCCTTTTTTCACACGCTTGCCGAGCAAAGGCAATTCCCTGAAAAACTTTATCATTTAATAAACAGTGGTCAGATAATCCTTCAAATTCAATGCTCCTCCATTATAGTCATTGGAAATGAGTACCAACGACCGGCGATTGCCTTTCATCTGGATATAATAATAGTCAGAATACCACGCTAGATTTTCAAGGGTGTGTTTATATTTTATGTTAATCACCTCATTTTGAAAAACTGTCGATCTTGTAAAATTACCCAGCTTTTCCATTTTGTAATTTTGAGAAGCGTATTGCATGGCGCAGTCATTTTCATATTTTGCAAGGAATTTATTAATCAGTTCATCCTGCAAAGGAAATCTTGGCCCCACAGCATCGACATAAACGTAATTGAAGTTTTTGTCGCTTTCTGAGTCAAAATAAAATAATCGATCCATGCTGAGGTTTTTCAGGATATGATTTGTCAGACCAGGATCAGTTTTGGCTATTTGACCTCCTTTTTCCTGCATGAACTTTTCCAATTCCTGAACCGAATTAATATTTTTATAAGTAGATGGCAATGTCAGCCTCAATTCTTCAATTTGATGTACAATCACAGACGCATCCTGTGTGGAAGAATTCACATCCTGCGTGGATGAATCCATCTCCTGCGTTGGAGCATCGGTTTTTGTTGTATCATTTTTACAGGAAATGACAGTCAATAAGACCATCATAATGAAAGCAATTCGTTTGATCATCTTTTTTTATTTTTAGCTGCCGACAAATATAAGACTCCGGAAATTATAAACAAACTTCCGAGCATCTGTACCCAACTCAATCTTTCCCCCAGTAAGAAATAGGCCAGGGTGAGAGTTGACACTGGTCCTACACTACTGGTAAGTGCAGTATTACCTGCTCCGATCAATCGTATTCCATAAGAAACCAATAACGTAGGAATTACCGTGGCCACTATCGCCATAATCAGTGCCAGACCATATACTTCCTTATTAAAGTCCAATAGCTGAAAGTCCTTTGTCGTCAGGTAATGAAAAAAGACAGCAAAGGCAGCAGTAATAAGCGCAAAGGCAGTATACCTCATGGCACCTATCTTGGGTATAAGCAATCCACTACCCGTCAGATATAGAGAATAGGTAATCGCACATAAAAATACCAGAGCTCCTCCTTTGATAAGATCACTTTGACTACCGATGCTGACATCCCCTGCGAAAATGACAAAAATACCGATATAGGTTAAAACCAATGCTACGTACTGAGATTTTAATATGGGAGTTTTGAAAAAAACGGCACCCATGATCAAGGTGATGGAAGGGTAAGCGAAAAGAATCAATCTTTCCATACTGGCAGTGATATATTCCAATCCCCAAAAGTCAAAAAGACTTGCCAGATAATACCCCAGAATTCCGGTGCCGGCAACCATTAAAAAATCCTTTCGGGTAAGTCGATAGGCTGACAGCCGGTTCGTAAAAAAGGCGATCAGCCCATAAAACGGCAAGGCAAAAACCATCCTGAGGGTCAGAAGATTCAAGGCATCAATGCCATGTCTGTAAGCGAGCTTGACCAACACTGCTTTACTCGAAAAGGCAATAGCTCCAACCATAACCAGTATCAAACCAATCACATGTTCATTCTTTCGAAGTGGCCTTTCTTTTGCCATGATTACCTTTCAAATTTGCACTATTGTGTAAAAGTTTTGCGTACCTTTGCGCGACTCATTGGGGTGCCGGGACTCAAGTTTCGAAAATTCAAAAACTTGGCAATTTTCAACTTGAGCCTTGGCTGAGATTATACCCTTTGTCTGAAAACAGGTCCTTTTGCAAAACGATCGGCAAAGCTAATCGTTTTTTCCGGGACCACCGCCAAAAAATCCTTTTCAGACAGGAACCTGCCCGGGTAATGCCGGGAAGGGAAATAATTTTACATCTTTCAGCCCCTGGAAGGTGAGGTATTTAAAAAAACAGTTATGAAGTTTTTCAGATGGAGCGTAGTGCTTTGCCTAGGACTAATAATGGCAGGCACACTTAACGCTCAAACAGAATTGAGAGGAACGGTAACGGACCTCAACGAAGAAATCCTCACTGGAGCCAGTATTTATATCGAAGGAACTCGCAGGGGAACCGTCACCGATGAAAACGGGAAGTATTCCTTCGAAGGCCTTATGCCGGGAGACTACACGGTTGTTTTTAGCTTTATCGGGCATAAGACGGAAAGCGTGCCGGTAACAGTAGTTTCGAATTCCGCCAGATTTTTGCTTAACATGCGATTAAAGGAAGAGGCTTATACCCTGCAATCACTCGAAGTACTGGCGATCAGGGCTGATAACAAAACCCCCATGACCAATACCGACATTTCCAAGGAAGTTTTTGAGAAGAACAACCTCGGCCAGGACGTTCCCTACCTCCTGCAATGGACCCCTTCCGTAGTGGTGACTTCAGATGCCGGAACAGGAATCGGATATACGGGAATCAGGATCAGAGGATCCGATTCCGAACGGGTGAACGTAACCATTAATGATATCCCGCTCAACGATGCGGAATCTCAAAGAGTGTACTGGGTAGACTTACCCGACTTCGCAACCTCTGCTGACAATATTCAGATCCAGCGAGGTGTAGGAACTTCTACCAATGGAGTGGCGGCATTTGGTGGCTCCATCAACATCAAAACCAATGATCTCCAGCAAAAACCTTATGCAAGTATCGGAACCACTCTGGGGTCTTTTAACACTTTCAAACGTAATATCAGATTCGGAAGCGGAATGCTGAAAGACAAATTCACCTTTGATGGAAGAATTGCAAGGATCACTTCGGACGGATATGTGGATCGTGGTTCAGCGGACCTGGATGCCTTCGCGCTGTCAGGAGCTTATGTTGGTGAAAGCAGTCTTTTGCGTTTTAACATTTTCTCCGGTCATGAAGTTACATACCAGGCCTGGAACGGTGTTTCTGAAGACCAGGCTAATGACCCAAAAATGCGTACCTACAATAGCGCAGGAGAAGATATGCCCGGCGAAGATAATTTTTACGACAATGAAGTAGATGATTATACCCAAACCCACTATCAGCTGCTCTATGATAATCAGCTTAATACCAATCTGAAATTGAAACTAGGCCTACATCTCACACAAGGAGAAGGTTTTTATGAAAATTATAAAGGCGAGGAGTCATTCAGCAGTTATGGATTGGACCGAGGTCCTATACCTGACACCATCCTCACTACAGACCTGGTTCGGAGAAAATGGCTGGATAATAATTTTTATGGTGTTATTTATAATTTGTCCTACAGCAATAACTCCCAAAAATTCCAGGCAACTGTCGGGGGGGCTTACCATATTTATGAAGGACGCCATTTCGGGGATGTTATCTGGGCCAGATACTCCATCGACGAGATGCCTTTCATCTATTACGATAATGATGCTACCAAAAAGGATTTCAACATTTACACCAAATTAAACTTTGTGCTGTTACCAGGTCTGAATGCCTATGCGGATTTACAATTCAGATCGGTGAATTATGAATTCCTGGGCATTGATGATGACCTGAATAATGTTCAACAATCTGATGAACTGAGTTTCTTCAACCCGAAGGCAGGATTGATTTATCAACTCAACCGCAACAACGAGGTTTACGCTTCTTTTGCAGTAGCCAACAGAGAACCCAACCGGAATGACTATACTGAAAATCCTGCTTCCCAACGCCCGGATCCTGAACGACTATATAACACTGAGGTTGGTTACAAATGGACTACCAACAAATCTCTGGTGGAAGTGGTACTGTATCATATGAGCTACAAGGACCAACTGGCACTGACGGGCCGTTTGAATGATGTTGGAGAATATACGCGTATCAATGTGGACAAAAGTTATCGGGCAGGTGTTGAGGTGATTGGTGGCATGCAATTGCCGGCGGGCTTTGCTTTTAATGCAAATGCAACGCTGAGTCAGAATAAGGTGGTGGCCTTCACCAATTACGTAGACAACTGGGATACCTGGGGCCAGGAAGCCATTGCTTATGAGGATACTGACCTGCCGTTTTCACCGAATATGATCGCAGGAGCAGAGTTGACTTACCAGCCTTTTACTGCCAAAATGCAGGAAAAACACAACCTCGAACTGGCATTGCAATTCAAATACGTTGGTAAACAATTCCTTGACCTAACTTCTGACGACAACTTATCGCTTGATCCATACAGCTATGCCAACCTTCGGATCAAGTACGATTTGTTCCCAAATTTTGCCAAAGAACTAAGTCTTACGGTGATGGTGAGAAACCTGTTTGACCAACTCTATGTCTCCAATGGCTGGTCATACAGCTTCTTCTCCGGAGGTGAGCAGGGGTACTTAACGGGATTATATCCTCAAGCCGGCAGGAACTTTCTGGTTGGGGTGAATTTGGCTTTTTAGAAAAAACTTCATTATTCAATATTCCGTGTTCAGTATTTGGTATTCTGAAAGTTTTTAACAGAATATAGAATACTGAACACGGAATGTCGAATATCGAACTTGTCACGGAGTAATCAATCTCCTTTTCTTATCTACCATTTCCAAATCAGCCAACCACACAAGAATATTATCACCCCCGAAAGCAATTGAAATTTCCAACTCCAGCCAAAAGGCACTTTTTTATCATGCTCATTCTTATCAACAGCATTGCTCCAGGCTATAAAGACATCAGCCATAGGTAATTGGCCGAACACGTATCTCTTTTTTCCCGAAAGAGTGATCGGCATCCCAAAGGCTTCGATACAGTTTTTTATCATAAAATGGCCTTCCCAATGCTGGTTGACACCCATGGCCCTAACTCCAACAATGGATGCTGCCCCTCCAATACCCCAAATGACAGGCCCGGAATCAATATCGCCTGCTCCATCCTGCCCAGAGGGATACTCCCTTACTCCCGGTAAAAATAGCCGATGATCAAGAAAGTTGTTTTTGTAAATTTCAAACTGTTCTTCAGCAAAGGAAGGGTCAATTTCTGGTAAAAAACTGTTGATCAGACTCTGTGAAGATCCTCTTGCCCCGATCAATGTAGCATCCGTCTTAGCACTTACAGCATGTGGAATCAACCCGGATTCAGGATCCAAATGGTTACGGAAAAACTTTTTCCTTGATAAATTCACTATATGCAGATCCGATCAATTGATCATACCCAGCCAGACTGGCTAAGGCAATGATGTTATCTGCCGGCCATGTCTGAGCATAATAGGATTCCAGATAAACTGTATTGGATGATTGATATGCCCGGGAAATTTCCTGACAATTCTTTTCGAAGGTTTTAATATCAAAAGAATCAACAACGCCATGTCTATGATTAATAGCCAGCTTTTTCCCTAATACGTAATTAGACCACCCCCGATAAAACGCTCCAAAGGGCAGCAATAATTCTTCTGAAAAGACCCTTTTCCCTTCAGGACTTAACATGGCCTGCATTGACCAATTCACCTCTTCCATCGCTTCCGGGTAAATGTTATTATCTGGTTGGATTTGTTCCATTAATTCAAGCCAGGTCAAACTGTACAATGCATGCATGAACATAAACCCTTCAGGAAATAACCTTTGCATATCCCGGGGAGCTCCTTTGTGCATTTTTTCCTTTAGATAGGTAAGCTGATGATATACATCCTGATTATATCCTCTGCTGAAATCAGCCTTATGGTATAATCTTATATTCAAAAAAAGCACTGCCAGAAGGATTATTCCCAGCAATGCTTTGTGCATTATTTTCAAGAGGTTTTTCACTGATTGTTGTTTTTCTACCGCAAAACGATCTTACCACTTTGCCCCCTGCCCTGGTCATCCTGAATCCGGTAATAGTAGATTCCAGCAGGAAGACCTAAACGGGCAATTGCATTATTCCCTGCACTTAAATTATCCATAGCCATAACCTGTTTTCCGTATAGATCATACATAAAAAGGTCTGCTCTTTCAACAGATGGCGGTAATTGAATTGAAAAAGATTCCTCTGCCGGATTCGGGAATACCTGTATGCCTTCCAGGGTATTTTCCGGATCAAATACTTCTGTGGTTACCCCTTCTGTATCGAGCAGATACATCATGATCATCACCATCATTTCATCGTTGGAGGTCGGTCCCCACCAGACGGGTGTTGGGCCGTCATTTACCCAGGAAGCTTCATGAATTATACCGTATTGAGTGCCAAAACCCAATGGACGCAACGGTTCAAAATACCTCATCGGAATGTGCTGGTAATCAAAATATGGAGACACACACCCGGGCACACCATTAGCACAGGAAGCATCGTACAACAGTTCTCCCTGAGTGTTACCAGGCAATCTTTCGTAAACCTTGTAACCGGTTCCATATTTATGAACATGCCCCATCATGCCCCACAAGTAAATATCATTGGCTCCATCCACCCAAACACTTTGGGTATGAGTCACTTCATTACCATTATTGGGAATATAGATATCAGAATTGACAATCAGGGCCGTATGCATTTGCTGGGCGGCTGTTCCGGCAGGTTTTGTATAAACATTTACGTAGGCCTCCGCTTTATAGGTGTGAGCTGCCGAATAATTAATGGTATGGGTATTCAGATCCAGCACCATTCCCTGATCCCAGATAAATGCAGAACCTTGCGGCAATTGCAGATCAGTAGCCTCCTGAACAGCTGCAACAAGACTAATATCCGAATGATCGGCATCCACCCGAAAACCGTGAGGAATGGAGTTATCGCCGTTCCCCGTAAAATTATATATGATAAAATGATGTGAAAAAGTCGGAATGATCACTTCAATTCTGTCAACATCTACATTTTCAGGAAGATCCAGTTCGTATTTGGTAAAAAACTCGACTTCGCCTGCCGGTTCGATGAAAAACGGACCAACTTTAACCTGAAAACCATCTGCCGGATCAGGCGCTTCCGGTGCTCCATCAGGGAAAGCATCCATTCCATTGGTATTATAATAATCGTGGATCAGGTCTTCATCGGCCACAGCTCCATTTTCCGGAGCGCCGAAAAGTAACCATTGCCTGATGAGTTCTTTTTCTTCAGTAGTAAGTTGCTCCTGAGCACCATAGGCAGGCATCGGTTGCCCTTCCCCGTTGTTTAAAGATATGCCTGGCTCCAAACCGCCATTAATCTTTCGGAATAAAAAGCTTTTATCTGCCCTGCCCGGGTAAATTAATTTATCCCCATGAGCAACAGCAGTGCTGTTTTCGGGATTGGTCATTAAAATATTGTCGTAGACGTCGGCCTTTTTTTGTGACAAGGTCCCTCCGGCCCCTTCGAGATCAAGTGTCCCGGCGGGGTCATTGTGATTGTGGCATTGAACACATTTCTGCTGAAAGACCTCATAAACCCGATCAAATGTGGATTGGGCGGAGATCAAAAACGGGAAGGCTATTGCGGCAAAAGCAAGCGTAAATATTTTTTTCATAATGGGTGTTTTGCATATATAGACGAAGAACGCAAGAAGTGGGTTGCGTAGAAATAAAATTACTAAAGTATTATTTATAAACCGGAAATACCCGGGATTTTATTTCCGAATCCCCGAAAAAAATCGTAATATTTACCAATGGAACATCACCAAAATTGAATAAATGATTAACAACACCATAGCAAAAGTCGATTACCTGGACTTCGTTTCAGGTGATGCGGCAAAAAGAGAAAACTTTATCAAAGAATTCGGAGATTCCTTTTCCAGAATGGGTTTTGCGATCGTAGCAAATCACGGCGTTACGGAAGCTTTGCGAAGCGAATTATTTGAGGTAGCCATAAAATTCTTCGAACTCGATGATGCGTCAAAGCAAAAATACGAAGACCTTGCCCTGGCTGGTCAGCGAGGATATATCAGTAAAAACAGGGAAAGCGCCAAAGGGCAAAAAGTACCTGACCTGAAGGAGTTTTTCCATGTTGGTCAAACTGTGACTGACGGAGATCCTATTAAAGACACCTATCCTGACAACATCTGGCCCAAAGAAGTCAGTGAATTCGAGGAAGTTTGCCAAAAAGTTTATCGTACTTTTGAAAATACGGGACGTAATCTGCTCAAAGCTATTGCGTTATATCTCGACCTGGACGAAGATTATTTCGACGATAAAATACACAACGGCAACAGTGTATTGCGCCTGTTACATTATTACCCATTAGAAAATGTGGATGACATTCCGGACGGAGCCGTACGTGCTGCAGCTCACGGTGATATCAACCTGATCACCCTGCTTATGGGGGCCAATGCTGCCGGACTTCAGGCACAAACCCTGGATGGTGAATGGATTGATGTCAACCCTGCCCCCAACGAGATCGTCATCAATATCGGAGATATGCTGGCAAGGTTGACGAATGACAAATTGAGGTCTACTATTCACAGGGTGGTAAACCCTACAGATAAAGAATTACTAAAGAAACCTCGTTATTCAACACCATTTTTCCTGCATCCGCGTGCAGATATGGACCTGACGAGCCTTTCAAGTTGTATTAATTCTGCAAGACCCAAAAAGTATGAAGATGTCACGGCCGGAGAATTCCTGGAGGAAAGATTAATAGAATTGGGACTCAAGAAGTAAACAAAAAATTGTAAAAAAGCTTCATTGTATAGTTTTTGCTATTATTTTTATGGCAATTATCATAGTAAAGAATAAACCGGGAATAAACCTCTGAGGTTTTGCTCATTCCGCGTTTTATCTGGAACTAAAGTAATTTATTTGACCTAATAAACGTTAGGTAGTTGAATTTTGCCTGAATGCCCTCTTTGGGGTACAGGCAATAATCCTGTGAAAACAAAAATAAATTTATGAAGCGTTCACTTTTAATACTTGGCATTTTGTTTTTGTGCTCCGGCATGGCTACCGCCCAGCAATACTTCACCGTTGTTGTGGGTACCTTCCTGGATGCCAAATCCAATGACTTCAATGAGATCAAACGTTACGGCCTTGTTTATGCCTATCAACTGGAAAACAACCTGTCCAAAATTTACCTTGGTGGATTTGATGATAAGGCTAAGGCTGATCGTGTAGTTGCTGCTCTCAGAGAGCGTGGTTATACCAACGCCTTCACCCAGGAGAGACACCTCAACGAAGGCAAGACAATAACCGTCATTCAGATGGCCACTCGTTACATTGAAAAGGACATTGAATGGGAGAAATTCAGTGAGTACGGCCAGCTTTACGCCATTCTCAATGACAATAAAGTCAAAGTGCTAACGGGCATTTTCCCAAGTGTTGATGCCGCAAAACAGAAACTATCTGAGATCAAAAGAACTGGGTATAAAGATGCTTTCATCAAAAAAGTCAATAGCGCTTTACTGGTGAATATTTCTGAATTTGAGACGGGTATTAAGAAACCCCTCATTCCGATTGCCTTTGAAGATAACAAAATAACAAAGGGAGCTCCAACAGGAACCACTGAAAAACCTGCTGACTATACCATAAAAGGTCAGTCCAATCAGCCGTCCTTCCCTGCTTCCTACGATACCAAACCCATCAATCCGGCAACAGATGTTTCAGCCATTGATTATGCCGAATCAACCGGTATGGCCCTGCCAAACATTCGTACGAAGGTTAAGCGTCGTTCTGCCCTTGAACTGCAAAAAGTGCTCAAGGCAGAAAAATATTACACCAAATCACTGGACGGTTATTATGGAGACGGTACCGCCGATGCCTACAATTTGGCTTTGGTTGAAAATGCGGAACTCAGAAAATATGCCCTTTTAGCAGACCATGCTTCTTCCGGCACACCTGGCCGCTCCGGAAACTTCCTCCAGAATGCTATCAACAGAATGACAGTCGATCCTTCGGCGATCAATACCATAGACAAATCAAATGAGCCGGTAGCCAAAGTGTATAGCGCTTATTACCTGTATACCAAACTTGGGCCTTCAAGTGATGTAAACAGAATGATGAGAACCGCCCTCAATGGCGCCTATTCAGGTAAAAAGATGGAGAACAAACCTCCGTTTGATTACAACGCCACTTATGCCTATGAGGATATGGATCAGTTGATTCGTCACCTGTTTTATGTGCATGCTGCTCCCGGTAATATTTATGAAGTTCCCCGCTGGGTCTATGATCGTCATCCACGGGAAACAGCCAAGGCACAGGCAGCCATTGCCGGTTTTGGAACCAGTGATTTCAAATCCGCTGCAACCAGTAACCAATTGGACTGGCCGGAAATCAAATTACTGGAAACCATCGCTGCCGACCTGAATTCCAACCAGACGGATGCGTCCAAACTGGCAGCAAGCTCCGCCAAAAGATCACAGATCTTCCTGGCTCCCAACAGCCTGACCAAAGAAGAAAAGAGCAGTGCCGAAGCATGGAATCAGGATCTGTGGACCAACTTGAATGCCTGGGCCAACAGAGACCCGCTTCATGAAAAATCCGTGGTAGCCCTCAAGATTGCTTACTACCAGTCAGCAGTTCGACTGGAAGATTATTTCATGGACCAGGGATATTCCGCCAGAGACGCTAAAGCATTTACATTGGTTACCTTGAGGACATTAGTTGCTGATCATTTGGATCGGTTTGTGTGAGAATAGACTTTTAGACATTAAGCGTAATCAAAAAGCCCGGATTTCATCAAAAGCATGAGGTCCGGGCTTTTTGTGTTTTAACAGGTTGAGGCAATTTGGAATTATTACCCCAATTTATTGCCAAGTTGGAAGGTGATTGGTTATTTTTATCGCTCAAAAATCTAGTTGTTGCCTTTTGAAAAAGAGACGCTGACAAAAGGAACATTTGAGCAATTAAATATGAAAACAAACGATCAGTTAAAAACGTTTGGGACTTTTGGCGGTGTATTCACCCCTACCCTGCTGACTATCCTTGGTGTGATCATGTATCTCAGGTTAGGCTGGGTGGTAGGTAATGCAGGGCTTTTGGGAGCCTGGCTCATCATTACACTTTCCTTCCTGATCACGCTGGCCACAGCCTTATCCATGTCTTCCATCACAACCAACATCAGGATTGGAGCAGGAGGTGCTTATGCCATCATTTCACAATCCCTTGGTCTGGAAGTTGGAGGAAGTCTGGGCATACCTCGATATGTATCTCAGGGGTTAGCAGTAACCATGTATATTTTTGGTTTCAGGGAGGGCTGGTTGTCGATTTTCCCCGATCATCACCCCTTTCTTATTGACCTGATCGTGTTTGTCTTAATCTATGGTATTGCCTATAAAAGTGCAGACCTGGCCATAAAAACGCAATACATTATTATGGCCATAATTTTTGCTTCCCTTGTGGTCATAGTCCTTGCTGCCTATTTCGGTTCCATGCAGGAATCTACTGTTGATATACTAAAATGGGGAACGTTTCGCGGTTCGGTAGAAAACAATTTTTCAGGTTCGAATTTCTGGTTGGTTTTTGCGGTATTTTTTCCTGCAGCAACAGGAATAATGGCCGGAGCAAATATGTCCGGAGAGTTAAAAGACCCCCGAAAAAGCATTCCTGTAGGTACACTATGGGCCATTGCAGTAAGTTTCGTGATATATATGGGATTGGCTTTTTGGGTGGCAAGATCAGCCAGTGATGATGAATTGTTGACTAATTATAATGTAATGATCGACAAGTCATTTTTCCCTCCTCTGGTCATTGCAGGAGTTTTGGGAGCCACCTTTTCTTCGGCGCTCGCTTCAATGGTAGGTTCCTCCAGGATATTATATGCCATGGGGAAACACGGAGTTTTACCTGGCAGTCAATGGTTGGGAAATATAGATAATTCTGGTCAACCCAGGAATGCCATGTTTATAACAGGAGCTATGGTTTTCCTTGCAATGCTTTTGCGTGACCTGAATGCAATAGCACCGCTGGTTACGCTTTTCTTCCTGATTACCTATGCGATGTTAAATGTTGTGGTCATTATTGAACAAAAACTAGGCTTGATCAGCTTTAGACCCATCTTCCCAGTGCCCAGGTGGATACCATGGGTAGGGCTGATAACTTCCATTTTTGCCATGTTTATCATCAATCCAACATTGAGTTTAATTTCGTTGGTTTTGGTTGTCGCGGTTTATGGTATTCTAACCCAGAAAAAATTAATAACGCCCTTTGAAGATGTCAGGAGCGGCATATTTATTTCATTTGCCGAATGGGCGGCCAAACATACTTCCAGTATCACACATCGGCAGGAAAGAGCATGGAAACCAAACCTTCTGGTTCCGGTAACTAACCATCATTCCATAAAAGGTGTTTTTTACTTCCTTCAGAATATTGCCTTTCCAAAAGGCTCCATTAAACTTTTGGGTATTAACTCAGATAATACCAACATTGGATTTACTCAAAAAATCGATGAACTTTCAAAAGCATTTCAGCACCGCGGGGTGTTTTCCTCATGGACGGTTATCAGGACCGATGATTTTGCCAATGGGGTTAACTTCGCTAATCAGGCTTACAAAGGCTCTTTTTTCAGACCTAATATTGTCTTCCTCAATATGCTTGACAGGGCATCTCACGAAAAAGATTTCCTCGACATAATCACTGAATCGACACGCCTGAAGATCGGAGTAATGGTGTATTTTCAGCATCTTAAATCGGGACTTGGTCAACGTCAGGTGATTAACATCTGGATAAGGAACCGGGCTCCATACTGGAAAATATCCTGGGACATTGGAAACCTTGATTTATCCATTCTTGTAGCTTATAAACTTAAGAAAAACTGGGCAGCAAGGATCAGGCTTGTTACGGTCGTAGATAATGAGGAACAAGAAAAGCAGGCAGCAAACTTTATGGCTAAATTGATCGATCTTGCAAGACTTCCAAAAACGGAAACATTGATTCAAGTTGGCAAATTCAATGAATTCATCTTAAATGCGCCGGATGCCGACCTTAATATATTCGGACTTGTTGACAAACCGGATTTTGATTTTATGGAGAACATGGTCGAAAAGACTCAGACAACATGCCTGTTCATACGGGATTCGGGCATGGAGAATATTTTGGCTTGATTGGAATGAATATTCAAGGTGATGCTTTGAAATTAAACCCAAAATTCAGGAACCAATTCATGTCATCCGTAATTATTATAGAAAAACAAAACATGGCATTACCTAAAAAGGGGCTCAGAAAATTAACTGTCGACGAAAAAAAATACTATTGGACTGTAAAAAGGGATTACTACATCCAGAGCCTGGTGATAGGAATCGGATTGGTTGCTGAACCCAATAAACATATCAAATTCCATGTCAGTTACAAAGATCCGTGGTTGGAATTTCCGGACTCCACCACCAATGATGTCAATGTCATTTCTCCAAAACTGGTTCGGGAAGCCATATTGTTTGCTAATGTCAATGACGACATAAAATGGAGTGGGAAAAAAGACTCCATCATGAAGTATGAGGATGGACAGTTTGAGACGCTTAATAAATGATAACCATTTATCATAATACAAGAAATCATCTTTAGGCAAAAATGAAAACAAAATGAAAGATCTCATCAATGACATCATTGCCTCCCTGAAAAGCTTCCAGGATCCTAACCGGATTGAATTTGCTGCAAAGTCCTACCCTACTGGCATGAAGGTCATTGGGGTAACCAACCCGAATGTGAAGTTGATATTGAAGGAATTAAAAACCCAAACCAAAAAATATTCAGGCAGAGAGAAAATCGAATTGGCCAAAAAACTAGCAGATACCAATATTTTTGAATGCCAGCACATCGCTTTTGAATTCATCGGAAAAGACAAAAAAGCGCTCAAAGCATTAACGGAAAAAGACATCGATGATTTTGATAAAAATCTTGACAACTGGGTTTCTGTGGATTGTTTCAGCGCATACCTGGTCGGTTATGCCTGGAGGGAGCAAATCATTTCAACTAAAAAAGTAAAATCCTATTATGATTCGACAGACTTCTGGAGAAGGAGAATTGCTATTGTAGCCACCGTTTCTCTGAACCAAAAAGCACGTGGAGGTACCGGGGATACAAAGCGTACCCTTGAAATATGCTCATTAGCCATTGATGACCATCAAGATATGATCAATAAAGCCTTATCCTGGGCATTGAGAGAGCTGGCTAAAATTGACAAAAACCCTGTGATCGAATTTATTGAAAAATATGAAGGCAGGCTCCACTCAAGAGTTTTGCGGGAAGTGAAGCATAAACTCACCACCGGAACAAAAAATTAACCCAAAACAAAATTATCTCATGCGACGAAATGAAATAAAAAAGATATTAACCCTGGTCTGGCTTTTTTTACTGTTATCCAATATTTTCCCTACATCAGCTCAGGATGCGACCTTTACACAATGGGAAAACATGCCGGTTCATTTTAATCCGTCATTAACGGGAAACTTTGAAGGGCTCCTCAGGTTTCGTGCAAAATACCGGGACCAGTGGCGTTCAGTTCTGGAAAAAAGTGCTTATAAAACCAGTGCCGTTTCTTTCGAATATAAATTTAAAAAAGGCAGTAAACGTAAATTAAGTATCGGAACTCATTCCATTTTGGAAAGTGCAGGCCAATCGAGCTCCGGCAATTCATTTAATTTCTCAACATCCATATCCCAAAACCTTGGTAATGTAAAACGCGCACACCATAAACTTGCTCTTGGATTTAATTTGGGTATAGCAACAAATAAATTAGACCTGGATAAAATAATCTGGCCACCAGGAGTAGACCCGGAGGGTTTGAAGTCGAAAAATAGCTATCCTGATTTTTCAACCGGTTTTAATTGGCAATACATTTCCGATAACCATTTTCAAATCCAGCTTGGGTCAGGGATAGCTCATTTAAACAGGCCAAACATATCTTTTAGTGAAACAGGTATTGACAGGCTATATATTCGTTATTCAATCCACGGAAATGCAGAAATCCCTTTAATGTCTAAAGCATCTCTGAGTCCATCATTCCTATACCTGAAACAAGGAATTATTGATCAGCTATTGTTTGGTCTTGCAGGAAAAATATATTTCATATCAAATGATAATGATTTTTTTCAAATAGGGCTTTATGCAAAAACAACTCAAAATTATTACGGTACGGATTTAAACATATTTGTTTTGTCGACAATGATGGAATTCAACTCCATTCTGTTTGGATTTTCAGTTGATCATTTTCAAAGTATAAAAAGCAATGCATATGAGTTTTCTATAGGGTATATTTTGGGGAAATAAATAAACTTTCTATTCCACTTCAAGGTGATGCCTTGACAAAATGAAATATCACCCGAGAGTTTTTAACAAGCTCACCATTGGAAGAAAGAATTAAATTCATAATATTTTCTGTCTAATTAAATTGAACCGTCAAGTAAAAACCATGAATATTAGGAAAATATAACGTTTTGCTTTTTTGATAACAAATGCAATACCTTAAAACCTACAACAAAAAAAAAACCAATGATCAACACCATTTTATACAGTTTACTTTTCCTTATATTTCTTGTTATTTGGCAATACATGCGTAGTACAGCCCAAAATAACAGATCCTGGAAAACGCTGCTGGCGGAATATTCAACAATGGAAACCTCTAAAACATTGTCGGGCAGGTACCTCAATATTATAACTTGTTATTTTGACGAACGTTATTTAAAACGCATATATAAATTCTACGACACTCCGAAAGGACTCCTGATTTCCCCCAGTCCACAATTCTTTATTAAACAAAGCGTCCTGATTCCCTGGCAGGCTATAGAGACTGGTGAATTGCACAATCGTGGATACGCAACCATGCAACGTTTAAAATTTGAAAAAGCAGAAGCTGCGAAAATAGATATTACCAGAGCAGATTTTATCCAGTATATTCAACCGAATATCAAATAAGAAATTCCTGTATTCATAAAAAACAACTTTTACATCCCGTTTACATTGTTTTACATCCATAGAATTACCGGTTGCCTGTATTCCCTTAGCTTTATGACAAATAAAAAATCTGTAAATGATGAAAAAAATCTTGTTACTGCCTTTGTTCATGATGACCATGGTACTCATCTCCTGCGGACAAAAAGAAGTGTTAACCACCGAAGAAGCTTCAACCATAAAAGAAGAACAAACGAAAGCATCTAAAAAGGACCCCAAACACCCTTATGGGGGATGGTATTGCCCCGATAACATTCGGGGTTTTCCGGCAGTAGACATACAGGATCTGGACAAAGTTCCGGTTGTTCAGGATCGCCTGCCTACAAAGGAAGAAACCAGGAATGGTATTTCCCTGATGTTTTTTGACACTGAACGTACTCCTGATGCCAGACCATTGGATATTAAACTCCCCAAATTAGCCAGATACTATTCTGATATCACCAGAAAAAATGAACTGGTAGTGCTTATTCAGGCGGTCATTGTCCGAAATGATACAGTGGCAGGTTTCCGGTATTTAAATGGAGGGAATGGTTCCTCCTGGTTCAGTGACCTGGAACTGGTTGGAGAAGAAGAGGTGGACCAACTTAGCCAAACACGCTTTGTAACCTTCAATTCAAAAATCAACGCTTCTCCTGACAAAATCTGGGACGTAATGACCAATCCCGGCAATACAGATGCTTTGGGAAAAGTATTTGCCGAAAACAATTTCATAAAACCGGATCGCAAAGATGATCCTTTGAATCAATTTAATTATTTACCACAAAACTTAGGTGATAAAGGGCTGCTTACTGCCTTTTGGAAAGATTTGTATGTTCAGGTAGACTACAATTTAGACGGCTCTCACTGTGTTGAGAAGGTGCTTTTGTTGCCAGGTGAAGACAAAACAGACACCAATATTCATATCGTTATTGGCCCCTTTGAAGATAATTATGTTTTACAAAAAATAGTCTGGGAGAATTGGTTTAAGCAAGTAGTGGAATTGAGCGAGGAGCAGTAATTTAGGATGATTTTTCCATTTTGCCGCCAAAAGGTACGGTAAAGGAAAACTTACTCCCTTTGCCTTCTTCACTCTCAACCCAGATATCCCCACCAAGGTTTTTGACGATCTTCTTACTGATGGACAATCCGAGACCGGCGCCTTTGTATTCCTTGCGAATATGGAGGCGCTGGAACATGTCAAAAATCTTGTTGTGGAAATCCTTCTCGATGCCGATACCATTATCCTGAACAGCAATTTCACACAACCCGTCTTCCCTGACTTTAGAGGAAACATGAATTTTTGGACGGGAACTGTTATTGTACTTCATCGCATTTTCGATGAGGTTCTTAAGCACCAGGAATAGTTGAGGAGAATTTCCAATCACCGGGTGCAGTTGATCCACTTTCAGGTCAACCTTTTTTTCGGAAATAGAAGCCTGTAGCACTTTTATTATTCTGTCAACAATGTTATTCATATCTACAATCTCCTTTCGAATATCGATATTTTCAAGTCTGGCGAATTCCAGAACACCCTCAATGAGGGCATGCATTTGTCGTGCATTACCTTTAACAGTATGCATATAATCTTCGGTCTCTTCATCGAGACCACCATCGAGTTTACGTTCGATCAGTTCCGTAAAACTGATGATATTTCTCAGAGGCTCCTTGAGGTCATGAGATGTGATATAGGCAAACTGTTCTAATTCTTTATTGGATTTTTCCAGTTGTTGATTGGAATGTAACAGGGCGCTGGTTCGTTCATCAACTTCCTTTTGCAACTCCTGGTTAAAAGTCTGCTTCCGCTTATTTCTCTGAAATAAACTCCAGGCAGCAAAAGAGACAAATAACAATGCCAGAGCTGCCAGCCACCCCAGAATAGTACGACGCTGCAGTTGGGCTTCACTTCTGGCCTGCTGCTCCTTTAGTAATTTTAGCTCAGCTTCTCTTTCACGAGTTTCGAACTGAATGGACAGTTCATTCATCTGCAGGGTCTGCTCTTCGCTGAATATACTGTCGTTGACTGCCTGATAAAGCGTTTGATAATTGAAGGCCTGTTCAAAATTTTCAGCTTGTTTGTAATTCTCTGCAATCGTGGAGTAAAGGTCCCGAATACTCTGTTTGGCTCCAAGTTTCTTGGCTATATCGAGGGCTTCAAAACAATAGTCATTGGAGGTTTTCAGGTTTCCCTGCTTTTGGGCAACCTCCCCCATGAGACCTAAAATCCTGGCTTTACCCTCTATATCACCAATCTGTTCCGCTATTTCAAGAGCACGGGCAAACTCCCTGGAAGCCTGTTCATATTTTCCTTCATTGAACCTGACCTCACCCATGGTAGCCAACAAATAACTGACACCTATCTGGTCATTGATCAACTCAGAGATCTTCAATGCCTCTTCGTATTTTTCCAGGGCCTCCGGAGAACGGCCCATGCCATCAAGGGATTCCCCAACGTTGGTAAGGGTTATGGACATGCCCAACGAGTCTTTTCGTTCCCGCTGAAAAGCCAGGGCCCGTTCAAAATAGGCCAGGGCTTCCTCTTTTTTACCTTGTTCAAAATAAATAATCCCTATGTTATTGGTCAGATTGGCAATAGCCAGGTCATTTCCCTGATCTTCGAGAACATCGAGTGCTTCAAGATAAAACTTCATAGCCTCATTGAGGTCCCCTCTGTTGGCGTGGATCAGCCCGATATTATTAAGGAATTGCGGGATAAAATCCTTCAGATTATTTTCCCTGGAAATTTCAAGTCCCTGCTCAAAATACTCAAGAGATTTAATAAACTCCCCCTTCCGCTTATAACCAATACCTATGAGATTCAAAGAATTGACGATCCTGCTTTGATCCTCGAGCTCTTCGGCAATAGCTTTGGCCTCAGTGGCATATTCGATAATGTTATCAGGACTGGTGGATTCGTAAGCTGTGGCTAATCTTTGGAAAAGGTTGTACCTGGTAGTATCTTCGGTTGCTGTCTGAATTTCACGGAGGAGGCTGTCAGCAAGGGGGTTTTGCTGAGCAATTCCTGTCATTCCCACCAAAATGAAGGTATACAGGAATAGGGTTTTTAATCCGGCCGATAATTTTTTACCCATAAATGGAGGAAAATGGCAACCGAAATATCAGTGTTTATATTCCATTCCCCAATAGCAGGAATGAACAGAACACCATTAAAGTAAGCGGTTAAAAATTATAATAATTGTGAAAGATACGGAACAAAGGAGAAGATGACCAAAATTCCCTTGAAATTTTTTATCTCATTTTAGGGCGTTTCCTTTTTCCTCCCTGGCGCATCATGGCACCACCTGCCTTACCCATTCTTGCAGCAGCCTTCATTTGCCCTCTGTTTTGAAGTGCCTTTTCAAGCATTTTCTTTTGTTCCTTAATATTCGCGTCTGTTAGCTTAAGGTTTTTAAGATTGCGATAATGTACCTGCGCCTGCTTCCAACGATTCTTGGAAGCAGCGATATTGGCTAACTGAATCTGGATCATAGCCTTTTCATTATCCGTAGGCACATTGATAGCTTCTGCCTTCTTAAGGTACATTTCACCTGTTTCAATATCTTTTCTGAACATGGCGATATTACCCTTTAGCATGTAAAAATAAGCACGATTGGTGGCATATAACAACCTTGGGAAAATAGTCAGGTTGAGTATTTTTTCTGCTTTATCGAAGTTTTCCGTTTGCAAAGCTTTGGCAGCAGTCCCTACTGTTCCCAACAGAAAATAAGCAACCAATAAAATGAGGCCGGCCAACCACAATGGGAAACCATACCAAAACCCCTGAGTCATCGACAATACTACTCCACCTCCGATACCCACAACAATAAGGGCTATTTTCAAATAAGGATTTATCGTAAACATATTTCAATCAAATTTTGCGCAAAGGTAACAACTCCCTTGCATTTTGAGGGAAGTTGTTCTAAATAAAACAACAAAATGAGGGGAAAGATGAGTTTTGGGCAAAAAAAAAGGGAGCAAAATTTGCTCCCTCTCAGAAAAACACCTAAAACCCATATTATATCTTAAAAATCGTATTTTTTCTTTTTGACAGACTGAAGACAGAAGTTGACCTCAGTCAAAAAACTTTATTTGTTCCATGCTTCTGCTTCAGTTTGCCATAGTACGTTTGCCGCAATCCAATCGCCTCATTTCAGTTTCCGTTCAGTTAAGGATTATACTCATCCCCTTTCTAATTTCACTTATTAAGACGGCAGTTTTTCCTAAGGTCACTCGGAAATAACTTTTTTTTTAAATTTTTATATTAAAATTTCACATATCATTGATAATCAATAATATAGGATATGTAATTTTTTTTCATTTTTTTGTTACCCAAGATAAAAAGACCATTTCAGAAAGAAAAAGGGAGGGATCTGGTTACTTTTCTATCCATAAAAAGGGGGGAAATTTGATTTACCTTTGCAAGCGGCGCACATTACATTCAGTTCAACTTTTATCCATAGACCAAAAGTGCCGGAAACAACAACCAAATCTATTTACTCTCCGCCAAAACCAGCGGAATGCGGACTTGTTCTTCATCCCTGATCACTGTCAAGGTGATTTCATCCCCGGCCTCAAATTTTTCAAGTGCCAGCCTGACTTCATTGGTCGAAGTGACCTTTTCATCTTCTATACCCACAATAATATCCCCTAGCCGCACACGTCCGTACCGGTCTACCATGGTTGGACGAACACCTGCTTTTGCAGCAGGACCTCCTTCCACAACATCATAAACAAGTGCACCAGTAATATTTCTCAAGGCTCGCGCAAACTCAATACCCATAGAAGGCCGTTTGATTTTACCATACTTGATCAGGTCAGGAACCACCCACTTAACTACATCTACAGGAATGGAAAAACCAATACCTGCCGATGCTCCGGAGGGACTGTAGATAGCTGTATTCACCCCGATAAGCCTTCCTGAAGAATCGAGCAACGGACCACCTGAATTACCAGGATTAATAGCTGCATCTGTTTGAATAGCTCCCCGGATAGGCGTACCCTGTACCGATTCGATTTCCCTGCCCAGTGCACTTACAACACCAGTCGTCAGGGTTTGGTCTAAACCAAAAGGGTTACCGATAGCAAGTACAGTTTGCCCGACCTTAAGGTTTTCGGAATTGCCAACAGGCAAACTCGGTAATTTATTTCGAGGTGCATCGATCTTAAGCACCGCCAGATCTTTTTCAGGAGCTACCCCAACCAGGGATGCCTCCCAGCTCGTATGATCAGCCAGGGTTACCTGTGCCTTGTCCGCTCCCTGAATTACGTGATAATTGGTAACGATATGGCCATCCTTATCCCAGACAAATCCTGAACCGGTTCCCCTGGGCACCTCCATAATATTTCTGCTAAAGAAATCTCTTCGCACATTGGAAGTCGTGATAAAACAGACGGATGGGGCGCTTTTTTCAAACAACCGTATGGTCTTTTTCTCCCCATTGCCCAAACCCAAATCAACAGGTGATTCTTCTTCGGGGGTTTCACGCTCAGCCTCTGTAGCAACTTCCTCTCCAGTGGGCTTTTTCTCCATTTTTTTCCAGGAGACCCCTGCAAAAAAGCCAATGGCCAAAATAAGTATCCAGGCCAGAACCTTTATTGTTTTCATTTCTCAATTATTTTAAAAATTCAAGTTACAGGTTTCGGGTTTCGGGTTATCAAATTTTAACAAAAAACACTCATTTCCAATACGGATTACAAGCCAAAATACTAGCAAAACAAACTAAAAGGATCAAACTCGTAACACGTAACTCGTAACACGCAACAAGCTTCAACCCTAAGTTTTTCTTTTTTTCTTCTTCGCCGCAGGGAATAACACATTATCAAGGATCAGTCGATAACCCGGAGAATTCGGGTGCAGACTCAAATCTGTTTCCGGATCGTTGACAAAGTGCCGGTAATCCTCCGGATCGTGACCACCATAGAATGTCCAGAAACCTTTGCCGAAGGTTCCGTGAATATATCTCGCTTCCCCCGCCGGTTTATTCTCTCCAAGCACCAGCACATCAGGTTTTACATAATCCCGGATAAAAGCGGTAGTCTGGCCCATAAAACCCTTGACAGTCTTTGTATGATTTTGCGTAAGCATACTTGGAACGGGGTCCCATTTGGCTGAAAAATCAAAAAGCGTGAAATAATCCTGATCAGGTATTACCCGCCTGCTTGGAGGGCCATGATCTACAGTAGAATATTCATAAGTCAGTGGATCCTTAACGAGTTTAAAATCCCTGAATGCAAAGGTTTTGGAAAAATCCAGCTTGCTCTGGGCATTCGGATCTGCAGCATCGCCATCATAAATAGGGGCACAAATATCCACACCTTCTGCGGCCAGTGCGATATCATAGGTATCTGTTGCAGAACACATGGCAAACATAAAACCGCCGCCGCCAACATATTCCTTTATTCTTTTGACTACGGCCAGTTTCAGTTGCGATACTTTATTGAATCCCAATCGAGATGCCAGGTTCTCCATTTTTTTCTGGTTCTCACGATACCAGGGTTGGTTGTGATAACTGCGGTAAAATTTCCCATATTGCCCCGTAAAGTCTTCATGATGCAGGTGCAACCAATCGTACTTGGGCAACTTGTCGGTCAAAACCTCCTCATCATACACTGTTTCATAGGGGATTTCCGCATAGGTCAAAACCATAGTTACAGCATCGTCCCACGGTTGTATCTTTTCACCCTTGCTATTGAAGTCCGGGGTGTACACCGCGATCTGAGGTGCAACCTCAAGCTTCATGGCCTCCATATTCACTTCCGGATTGGAAATATCATCCAGGATTTTCGAAAATTGTGCATCGGCAATAATTTCAAAACTCACTCCACGGGTCAGACATTCTTTTTCAAAAATTGCATTGTGTCTGAAGGCAAAACTTCCGCCGCGATAATTCAGCAGCCACCAGGCTTCAGCCCCATTGTCGAGCACCCAATAGGTAACACCATAAGCCTTTAGGTGATCCTTTTGAGACTCTGCATCCATGGGTAAAAGAATGTAGGCAGCCTTCATTGGCAAAACGGCTGCAAAAAGTAATAATAAAATGATCGTCAATCGTTGCATAGCTATACGTTGAGTATTTATTGGTTGCTGGTTACTAGTTTAAACTTTGTAATTCGCAATTCGTAATTATTATTCAAAACACCTCTTTAAAAGACAGATACCCGAAATGGTAGTTGCTTTTTGGATTTATTTTTAAACGTGGTAAAAGGTGATAATGAAAGAAAAAACCAGGATTCATCTTGTTAAAAACAAAATTCTGCCGGCAAATGTTGTTTAGTGCAACAAATGTAACGGGATTTTGTCACTTGGTACAGGGTTGGGCAGGGGATTAAGATTTTATTAGCATATTTTATTACGTTACGGGTTGCGAGTTGCGAGAAATATTTAACTACAGGGTTAGCAGAGATTAACACAGGGCACACAGAGTTTAGATAAGTGGGCCATATGCTTTTGATTTCAAGTTCTGGTTGTTTTGGAAAGGCTATCAAGTTATAGGTTTTACGAAACTCAGGCTAATTGCTGATGCTTAGAGCGTAAACCAAGGAAAAACCAAGGATTTTTTCTAATATTGTGGCCCGGTAAAACCTAAAACGGGAAAAGGAACGTTACACATGGTGAGCCTTTCTCAGAAATTTGGGTTTCATTATAAATATTCGACAGATCAAAATGGAGCAAATTAGCTTTCAATATTCAGGTTGGTACCTTCTTTTATGCATTCTTGCGGGGTTGGTGTATGCGTTGGTTTTGTATTACAGAAATACGAGTTTCCGTCAACAGAGCAAATGGTTGAACTGGGTACTTGGAGTAGTCCGTTTCCTCGCAGTGACCATCCTGGCAGTTTTGCTAATGTCGCCCCTGATCAGATCAATCAATACGGAGAGTAAGAAGCCTGTGGTGGTCATTGCCCAGGATGTTTCCGAGTCGGTATCTGTTGCCATCGATTCAAATGAAGTGAATGCCTACCAGGAACAAATGGAGAATCTAAAAGCTGACCTGGCTGAGAACTACGAAGTTCATGAATATGCATTTGGAGATAATGTCCGGGAGGGAATCGAATATGATTTCAATGATAAAATAAGTAACATATCCGATTTGTTCGGAACGGTTTATGATCTGTTCAGCAATCAGAACCTGGGAGCCATGATCGTTGCCACAGACGGCATTTACAATGAAGGTAGTAATCCGGTTTATTCCGGCACCAAATTGCCTGTTCCTGTCTATTCTATTGCCCTGGGAGATACCACGGCCAAAAAAGACCTGATGCTCAAAAGGGTTTTCCATAATAAGATTGCCTACCTCGGGGATAAATTTGCCACCCAGGTAGATGTTTCTGCACGCAACTTTGAAGGCAGCTCAGCGGTCCTGAATGTATATAAAATCGAAAATGGTCAAGCCTCCTCGCTTCAACAGGTTCCGGTGACTATTGATGCGTCCAATTATTTCAATACCTATGAGGTAATTCTTGATGCAGACAAGAGCGGTGTTCAGCAATATCGCTTCAGTCTGACCAGATTACCGGAAGAACAGTCCACCTATAACAACCAAAAAGATATTTTCATCGATGTGCTCGATGCCCGTCAGAAGATTCTGATCCTGGCCAATGCACCGCACCCGGATGTCTCTGCTTTCAAAAACAGCATTACCTCCAATAAAAACTACCAGGTGGACGTAGCCTATGCGGATGATTTGTCTGTAAATGCCGCTGCCTACGACCTGTTGATATTACACCAGCTCCCTTCTCTTCGCAGGGATATTACCGGTATCATGAATGTGATCAAAAACCGGAATATACCAGTCTTGTACGTTGTAGGACCACAAACGGCCATCAACAGACTGAACATGGCGCAATCCATTTTGGATATCAGGCCGGGAGGAGTGAATCTAAATGAAGTTCAGGCGCAAATTGCTCCTGAATTCAACCAGTTCAAACTCAGCGAAGAATTGAGACGGGCATTGCCGAATTTTGCACCATTGAAAGCTCCGTTTGGTGAATTTGACCTGGCAGGCAATGGTCAGGCGGTATTATATCAACGCATTGGAAAGATCGATACCAACTACCCTCTTCTGGTGATTGGAGAAGAAAATAATGCAAGGGTTGGCGTGCTGAGTGCTGAAGGTATTTGGCAATGGCGACTTTTCGATTTTCTGCAAAGAGGTAATCATGACATTTTCAACGAACTGGTTGGGAAGACCATTCAATTCCTCAGTCTGAAAGAAGATAAGCGTCGTTTCCGGGTGACTGTCAATAAGAATATTTTTGATGAGAACGAGCCCATACTTTTGGATGCTGAACTTTACAATAACAATTACGAGCTGGTCAACGAACCCGATGTTAGGATAACCATTACCGATAGCGAAGGCAAGGATTTTGATTATGTTTTCACCAAAACATCTACAGCCTACGCCTTGAATGCGGGGATTTTACCCGCAGGTAATTACACCTTTGCTGCCAATACGGAATTCAATGGGGAGCCGTTGACCTTTAATGGCAAATTCAGTATCCAGGCAGTTCAACTTGAACTGTTCGAAACCACAGCCAATCATGCCATGCTGCGCCTTCTAAGCGAAGAATTCGGTGGTTCCATGGTCTATCCGGATCAAATCGGATCCATAGCTGCATCCATTGAAGCTTCCGGAAAAGTAAAACCCGTCATCTATCAATCCATTAAAAACAGATCCGTCATCGACCTGAAAGCCATTTTCTTTCTGGTGCTGTTTTTATTGTCTTTTGAATGGTTCATGAGAAGATTTTACGGAGGATATTGATCAAGTGGAGCGAACGCGACATCCCGAACGAGATTTTAATCGAGTGTACACAGTGTGTCGGGGGAAAAAATGTATAATGGGAATAAGGGAACAAGGAAAATGCAAATTCCCTTGTTCCCTTGTTCCCTTGTTCCCTTATTTCCCTATTCCCTTGTTCCCTTGTAATATGACAAAAGTCATCTGGAATCAATGACAAACGTCAGCGTAAAATTGCTGAAAAAAGTGCAAACTTTTTATTTGAAATCCCACTTAACGGACACCAGTTTATTAGACAAAACTTCATGAAATGAACATCGAAGGGGCTAAAAATTATTGTCTAATATTTTAAATATCGGTACACGTGGTCTGGTTAATACTCGGATTGGTCATACTATTTATTTTGTGTTGGCTGCTGCTCTCGCCATTCGAAATTTGTATCAACTCTACAAAGAACGATTACCATATAAAGTGGAAAGGAATTGGTGAAGCAAAGATTCTGATTTTACCAATGGACCTCTTGTTCAGACTTCAGATCGCTTTTTGGAAAAAAGACTGGTCGGTGATGGAATTCAAACTCAGGAAAGGAAAAAAAGCGAAAGAAAAAAAGCCTGAAAAGAAGACGAAAAAAAGAAATACACGAAAAATACTTCGATTGAGTAAAAAAGTCCTGGGCTCTTTTCAAATCGAAAGAATGCGTATTAACCTGGATACCCGAAATTACATATTAAACGGATACCTATTCCCGCTTTTTTTTAACATCACGCACTTTTTTAAAGGCAAACCAAACTTAAACATCAACTATAAAGGCAAAACGGAAATAAACGTACTTGTACGAAATCGACTGATAAACATGCTTTTTGCATTGACAAAAAGAAACTGATGGACGCTGAATTAAATGCTACTTATCCAATTCATATTATTATTAACCAAAATCGTTTATCATGAAATTTCACTTTGAAGAATTACTAGACAAAATCACCGAATTCATTAAAACAGAAGCCAGAACCGAGACTATTGTCGGTGAACCATTTAAACTCGGAGAATTCTCCTGCATCCCTGTAATCCATGTGGGAATGGGATTTGGAACAGGTGCTGCTGAAGGAGATGGCACAAAAGAAGTTCACGCAGAAGGCGGAGGCGCAGGTGCTGGTGTCACTATTGAACCCATTGGATTCCTCGTTTCCAAAGATGACAAAATGGAGTTTGTTTCTACAAAAACTAACACTGGTCTTACAGCTGCCTTTGAAAAAGTACCTGACCTGATCAACAGATACTTTGATCTCCAGGCAAAAGAAAAGGAAGAGCCTGTACTGAGTTAATGAAAATCCCGAGTTTAGAGTTCAGCAAGAACTCATAAACCAATCCCCGTTAACCAAAGCCCCTAACCAATTGAATTGTTGGTTTTTCCCGACTTTCTGGCCAATGAGAGTCGGGAATTTTTACATGAACAACTCCGCAATATCCTCCTTACCCAGCCGCTTCATGAAGCTTTCATCCGTAGTGATGATATCCGCTGCAATCTTCAACTTCCTTGCCTGGTATTTCATGATCTTTTCCTCCACCGTGTTTTTACAGATCATCCGGTAGGCAATCACGTGTTTGTCCTGGCCAATCCTGTGACATCTGTCAATGGCCTGATTTTCAACCGCAGGATTCCACCACGGATCCACGATATACACATAATCAGCAGCGGTAAGATTTAAACCGGTTCCTCCCGCACGAAGGCTTATGAGGAAAACACGACACTCTTCATTCTCCTGGAAATTCTCCACACTCTCCTGACGTTGCTTTTTAGAACATTGTCCGTCCAGGTACTCATATTGCAACCCGGCATCCTGTAATTCCTTCTCTATAACTTTTAGCATTTTGACAAACTGGGAAAAGATCAGGATCTTATGGTTACCGGTTTTCTCCTGGATATGCTGCATTAGTATCTGCACCTTAATGGATGTTTTTCCATAATCATCCATGTCGCTCAACAATTCAGGTGTATCACATATCTGCCGTAGTTTCATGAGTCCTTCCAGCACATACATCTTACTTTTGGCCACACCATCTTTTTCTATGCGATCAAGCAGCATATTGCGATACTGGTTGCGGTAGGCTTCATAAATCTTCCACTGTTCTTCCGGCATTTCGCAATAGATGATGTCCTCAATTTTTGGAGGAAGTTCCTTTGCAACGATCTCCTTGGTCCTACGCAACAAAAACGGATTGATGAGTTTTTGCAACTCCGCAGCTCGTTCCTCATCTCCTTCCCTATCGATGGGAACGGAATACTGATCTTTGAAAAACGGCTGTGTTCCCAAAAAGCCGGGGTTGAGGAAGTTGATCTGAGCATAAAGATCAAAAGTATTGTTCTCGACCGGCGTGCCCGTCATCGTCAGCCTGTTCTTCGCTTTCAACAGGCAGGCGGCCTTATACCTCAGGGAAGAAGGATTTTTTATGGCCTGGGATTCATCAAGTACGATATAATTAAATTCATAAGCACTCAACATTTCAATATCCTTCACCATGATTCCGTAGGAGGTAATGATCAGATCATAGTCTCCGAAATCCCTTGTGTCTTTCCGGCGATCAGTTCCATAATGGATCAGGTACCTGAGAGAAGGAGCAAATTTTTGGATCTCATTTTCCCAGTTGAATAAAAGAGACGTTGGGATAACCACCAGATTCGGCACCCTGACAGTATTGACCTGTTTCATCAGAAAACTGAGGATCTGTAATGTTTTACCCAGCCCCATATCATCAGCCAGGATACCGCCCCACCTGAATTCATCCAGGAAATTGAGCCAGTTATAGCCTTCCTTTTGATAACCCCTCATTTCGGCCGTGATACCTTCCGGCAGAGCAACGGATTTTATTTCCTGAAACTGACGCAATCTTTCTTTCTTCTCCGCAATCTCCTGCAGAATCTCCATATCATCGATCTCATCGAACATCTCGTCAATCAGGTTGAACTTCAATTTGGAGATCTTAACACCCTCGGCATCAGTGGTGCTCCCTGCACGGAAATATTTGGACAGTTTTTCAACCCACTCTTCGGGTAACAATCCAAGTTTCCCATCTCCTAACTGGACATATCTTTCCTTTTTGAGCACCGCCTTTCGAACATCACTGAGTTTGACTTCATAATCTCCGAAAGTGACCGTAATTTTCACATCAAACCAGTCCTGGCCCGAAGAGAGATGTGTGGTGATGTTCGCCTTATGAGGAGAAACCTTTAAGCCTTTCAGGTCTTTTATTCCATAGACTTCTATACCCTCCTTTCTGAATTTTTCGAAGACTTCAAAAATCCAACCTTTTTTGATGAAATCATCATAGGTGAGGAAATGGTAGGGACTATGGGTTTGTTTTACAAAGTTTTCGTGAAGACCGGTGACAAAGTTCTGGAAGGATTCTTCGTAATCGAGATCCCGCAGATATTGTACGATGGTGCCATTTTCCCTGCGAAGAATGGAATTAGGTTCTTTGATGTTTTGACTGATATCGTGGTCGTACTTCACCACAGGTTGTATCAGTACAAAATTGGCCAGTTCAGACAAAAAGATCTCCCTTCGCTGAGGTTCAAGGTGGATCGTTCTTTTTTCTAAATTAGCCATTTCGGTAATTTTAACAGGGAAATATTCAGACAATGGTAAAATCACCTTGTCTGTAAAAATATCAATTTCCTTTTTGGCTGTTTTTAACACTGTATGCTGTACGAGAAGCTGTTTGGCAATGAGACCCTGTTCGAGGTTTTTATATAAAAACAGTTTGCCGCCATATTCAACTACGAAATAGGGCATCAGCTTCACTTTGTCCGAAGAAACGGATAGATCGATAACCTTTCCGCCAATATCGAGTTGTGTGTTCAGACTATAAAAATAAGGATCTTCTCTCAACTCAAAAAGAATTTCCGCTTTTTCACTGGAAAAATTGACTTCCCGGAAATCACTTTTTGATATTTTGGACCGTCCCGTAGACTTGTATTGCACAAAAGTAAAGGGTTCCTCTTCGAGCAAATCAAAAAGTTCGCTGACTTTCAGGTAGATGAGCTTCCTTTGTTCCACATCCTCAAAACTGGCATCAGTGAGGTCCTCCAATTCTTCGATTTTATGGAGGATCAATGCCTGGCTATCGGTGATTTTTACATTTTTATTGGGGTCAAATTCAGCATAATTTTTCAGTGTGGAAATCTTCCCCTTCCTCGCCATAAAAGGCCGGATCATTATGGTAGGGACCTTCGGGTTATACAGAAAATCATAAAAAGCTATGTAAAACCCAAGCAGGTAGGATTCCGCTTCCTCTTCTGACACATGAACCGGCAAACTCATTTTCTTTTTTTGCCATTTATCGGCTCCGGTATCTTTTTCCAAATCAAAAGATTTGATCTGATCGGTTAATAAAAATCCTTCGCCTTGTTTTACAGGCTTTACGTTTATGCCCTTGGCTGTAACGGTAATTTCAAAATAATCGTCAAATACCTCAAAAGGAATGCCTCTTGATTTGCTGGATTGCTTCTTAATCTTTTCAAGAGCTCCTTGTGAAAGTACTTTAAGAAAATTCGGTTCACAATATTCCTGAACAAACTGGAGGGTGGCATATCCATGTCCACAGAGTTGTTCGACTTTTTTCTCACAATCACAGGTTATGTTGAGGGCATGATCCTTTTCGGACAGTACTACCTCAAATTTCTGTTCTCTGTTGTAGATGGAAGCCTGGGGATTCCAAATATCAACTTTATACCTCAAGCTGCCTTCCCGGAAACCGTTAAATTCCACAGACCTTATATTCCGGACCACCTGCATTTCCATGGGTGCGATATGTAATCTCAGATTGACTGAATCAAATGGAAGATAATCCGATAAAAGGTAAGGTTCCGCAGCACTTCTCTTTTTGGCAAACCCCTGCCCCGGCCGACCAATAAATTCAGCCTTGCCCTGATCCTCTTTAAGGTATTGTGCCAAGTGCAATAAGGCAGCTACTTCATGTTTACACAATCCGCCCCAATCAAAAGGACAATTGCAACTCGTATGAATTCCTCCACTGACGAACCGGTAGATATCAACATGATACAGGCGGGTGCCCTGAACTGCATAACTGGCCGTCTCCCCCGGAATACTCAAATAGACCAGATCCAGGGCTTTTTTATCAAACATGGCCTTGCCCTTTTCAAAGCTCCGCGCATTGCTGAGATTGAAAGCATGGTTCAAAATCGAGGTGATGTGATCGGCCATTTATAAAAATTTTTGCAAAGTAACTGATTTGAAAGTGATTAAAAAAACGTTTTGCTTTTTTTCAAAAATTCTGTGTCAGTTTGATGACATTCCAAAAAAAAGCAAATCAGACAAAAAAACCACAACTAATTGATTTACAGTTAATTAATATGAATTAGGAAAATTATTCCGTAAGTAATGAAACAGATAGCCGTAGGGGAAGTTCAAATTATCCGTGTCATTCTTATTAACCACGGAAAATGGTAAGGCCTTTTTATAAAATTCTGAAACCTGACTTTTACAAAGGTCTTGCTGGCAAAACGGAACCAATTGGATTATTTTCGAATTAATGTTAAAGAAATATTTAAACCTAAATGAAAACGTGAAGATTACGTTAAATTTTCAGGTTTTACCAACGCCCCATTTGACCAATTACGTCATTAATAATAACTTTAGGAAGAAACCAAAAGGTCTTAAATAGACTTATAAACTAAAAACACGCTCTTAACAAAAAACCCAAACCAGTGAAAACGAAAACTCTCTGATTTTTAAACATACTCTCTCTGAATCTGATAATCTTAAGCACGCAATGCTTAAGGGTAGATCGCTTTTTGAGGGAGTAAATTTTTAACCTTAAACCTTCAAGAACGATGAAAAATCAAACGCTGCTCTCTCTGTTTTTTTTATTGGTTGCCACCCAATTTGCTGTCGCCCAGTCCAAATCCAAGGCCTTCAAACCAATGAAATACCCTTACTTCGAAGCCTCTGCCAGTATCGGAATGCTTCCTACTTTTGTCAAAGACATTTCCAGATCAGAAGTACCACCCGTTGCAGTCAATGTTTCCTATCGGATAAACGAACGCTTTAGTGCCGGTTTATTTGGTGGATATACACAGGCCATGTCCAATCCAGACATGTTTCGTGACGGACAGCCGATGACCTTTAACACCAAATTTTCCATGCTTGGAGCCAGGTTTGCTGTGCATTCAACAAAGTACAAACGTTGGGATGTCTATGGCGGGTTTGGATTAAATTACACCCATACCGACATAGAGGTATTACATGGGGATGTAGAAAAACTCAAGAAACACAAACGGTTTGAACCGTGTAAAGGCAGAATCATGATGTCCGCATTCGTTGGATCCAAATACGCCATCAACCCTTCCTTCAGTGTTTTTGGGGAAGTAGGTTATGGTATTTCCTTACTGAATTTGGGTGTCAGCAAACGCTTTTAATTTAGAGTTGATATTTTAGAATGTAAACTATAATGGCCTGGCGATCGCCAGGCCATTTGTTTTTTTATTATTTTCCTCAATCGCCTTTAAAATAAAGGCGATTGAGGAAAATAATAAATTCGTTATTCAATATTGGGAGTTCGAGACCTTGCCTGCTGCGCATCGGAAGGCAGGTTCGAAATTCTGCCTTGATAGATTATACTTACAGAATATCAAACACCGAATATCGAATACCCAATTTCGATTTAGAATCTAACAACTATACTCAGGTTGAAAAAGATTTTTACTCCACCCCATACTGAGCCTTAGTAGGAATTGTAAGCAGATTTCCCGTTACAAGAGCCACCTGATCATAATTCGGATAAGCATTGGTTCCCACCCAGGCCATTTGATCTTTGTCTTTGGTTATGGCCTGGATCTCAAACTCAGCATCTTCTCTGTCGATGCTGGAATCCAGTGCGATGTAAGTCCTGCCTTCTCTTTCGTAGGTTCTCCAGCTCCCATTAGCAGTCTGGTCTTCCCAGCGTCCACTAACAAAAGAACCGTCTTTTTCGAATTTGAACCACCTTCCTTTGCCCAAGGCTTTTTGAGCTTTATCCGGGTGATAGTATTTCTCAAAGACCCAGTAATTAAAAGTTAACACATCGGCATACGGAGAATCGCCAACCGGATTGGCCTTGGATGCATAACCACTATCATCAACTTGATCAGCGGAAGTCGTGTCCGTGGAGCCATTATTGTTTGTCGTGTCCGTTTTACATGCAGAAAACAGCGCTGCAGTCGACAGGAAGAATACAATTAGAAGTCTGTTCATGGAATGATTTTTTATGGTCAAATAAAATAACAGGGTGCAAATTTACTGCTTTTTCCAAAGGGAATTCCTAATTTTAGACACAAAATTAAACCATTCTGATCCCACAGGGTCAAAAACCTATTGCAACAACTCTTAAAATCTAAAAACCTACTTTTATGGACAGAAGATCTACGCTAGCTGCGCTGTTCGGGGTTAAAAAGGAAAAAACAACCGACCGCTCGGCTAAAACGCCCTTTTTTACCCTCAATACAGGTCTGGAACCATTCACAGGAGAATGGGACTATGGAAAAGCAGCTCATCTATTGCGCCGTGCCACCTACGGACCTGCCTATCCGCTAATTAACCAGGCCGTTGAAGATGGATTACAGGCTACTATTGATAAAATCTTTGAAAACCTTCCCCTGCCGGAACCTCCCGTTAATTTCTATTTTGAAGAAGACCCAAATGTTCCCGTAGGCTCTACCTGGATCGATGCTCCCTATTCTCAGGAAGTGAACCTTTTTCAACATCGTTACCGGAGTCTGAATGGCTGGACCATTGGGCTCATGCTGCAGGAAGGCGTGTCTATCAGAGAGAAGATGACCCTGTTCTGGCACAACCACTTTGCTGTGGCCAATGTTAACGACCCCAAATTCAGGTACAGATATATCAACCTATTGCGTTCCTATGCATTAGGCAATTTCCGCGATCTCATCAAAGACATAACCATCGATCCCGCCATGTTGCGATTCCTCAATGGAAATCAAAACACCAAAAACGCGCCTAATGAAAATTACGCAAGGGAATTACTCGAGTTATTTACCATAGGTAAGGGACCTCAGATAGGACCCGGGGATTATACCAACTATACGGAGGATGACGTATTGGCTATTGCCAAAGTACTCACCGGCTGGAGAGACCGGGGATATCGTTCGGTTAATCCTGATGTTCAAATGATATCAGAATTTGTCCCCAACCGTCACGACACAACCACCAAAACCCTCTCCGAACACTTTAACAATGCGGAGATCCCTGACATGGGCCCTGAGGAATACGCATTCCTGGTAGATATCATTTTCCAGCAAAACGAAGTAGCGAAGTTTATTTGCCGCAAACTGTACCGATGGTTTGTGTATTACACCATAGACGACAACGCTGAAGTCAATGTCATCGAACCTATGGCTCAAATGCTTATCGATAATGATTATGAGATCGAACCTGTGCTGAGAGCATTGATGAGCAGTGCTCATTTTTTCGACATCATCAGTATCGGACCAATGATCAAAAATCCAATGGATTTTTTAATATCAACACTCAAGGTTCCCCAGGTAGCCATTCCTCCGGTGGATAATTTGTTCAACAGGTATAACGTATGGCGTCGAATTTACAACCTGACCGCTGATATGGAAATGGTCTATTACGATCCGCCAAGTGTTGCCGGGTGGAAAGCCTATTACCAGGAACCAGGTTATTACAGGATCTGGATCAATGCCACTACGCTTCAGGCCAGAATGCCATTTACGGATCGAATGACTAGCAACGGTTATACCTATGGTGGGCAAAATATCAAAATCGATTCCCTGCATCTGATGACCTTGCTCAACGATCCTTACAATCCGGATAGTGTGGTGCAGGAATTCGTGAAGATGTTCTTCCCGCAGCCGATCACAGATGGTCAGCATGCCGTCCTGAAAGAGACCCTGCTTGCCGGGCAGCCTGATTACGAGTGGACGATCGAATACAGCGACTATGAAACTAACCCGGATAATTCCGGATTGGCAGAATCTATTGCTTCTCGGCTCGACAATGTACTCAAGGCCATGTTGGCAATGCCTGAATTTTACCTGAGCTAAAACCTTATCGTTAATCTTCGCAGTCTGTCTGAACCCTGACTGCTCAAAATATATACAAATGAAGAGAAGAAAATTTCTCAAAGCAGCCGGTACTGCCATGACCGTCCCGGTTTTGCTCAATGGCATGAAACTTTCGGCCATGCCAAAGTCGGCCATGTTCAATAATATGGACGAAACGGACCGCGTCCTCGTATTGATCCGTCTGAATGGTGGGAACGATGGTCTCAACATGGTCATTCCCAGAGACCAATATGATGGAATATCAGCTGTAAGAAGTAACATTATGATCCCTGAAAACAATGTTTTATCTCTTACCGATGAAGTAGGTCTTCATCCTGTCATGACCGGTGCACAAAACCTGTACAATGATGGTCGCCTGGGTGTAATGCAGGCTGTAGGATATCCAAACCAAAACCGGTCCCATTTCCGCTCGACGGATATCTGGACTTCCGGTTCTCCTGCAAATGAATACTGGACAACCGGCTGGATGGGCCGTTATTTCCAAAATTTATATCCGGAATACCCGGAAGGCTATCCTAATGAAACATACCCTGATCCTTTTGCCATAACCATGGGAAGGACGGTTTCAGAAACCTGCCAGGGCACCGCTAGCCAATTTTAGCTTAACACTCAACGATCCGTTCAACCTTGCACCATTGACAGAGGGAGAACCCGGTGAACTCCCTGACACGCCTTATGGTGAGGAACTCGCTTTTTTGAGAGTTGCCATTGCCCAGTCGAATGCCTATGGAGATACCATTACCGATGCCGCCAACCTTGGAGCCAACATGGTGGATTATCCTGAAGGCAATGACCTGGCAGATCAATTGAAAAACGTGGCTTTGCTTATCGGTGGTGGTTTGCAAACAAAAGTTTATATCGTTAGTCTTGGAGGGTTTGATACCCACGCTAATCAGGTGGATGCAGGTGATACAGGTATTGGCAGTCATGCAGCATTGTTGCAAACGCTGTCCGATGCCATGGCTGCCTTCCAGGCTGATCTGGTTGCCCAGGGATTGGATGAGCGTGTTTTTTCCATGACTTTCTCCGAATTCGGAAGAAGGATAAAATCCAATGAAAGTCTGGGAACCGATCATGGAACAGCAGCGCCTATGCTGCTGTTTGGCTCTTGTGTGAATCCAATGATCTTTGGAGATAATCCTGAAATATCGCCAGAGGTAGATAACACAGAGGGTGTACCAATGCAACATGACTTCCGGGACATTTATGGCTCTGTGCTGATGGACTGGTTTGGAGTATCAGAAACGGAGGTGAGAGATCTGCTTTATGATGATTTTACTTACCTGCCGGTTATTCTGGGTTGTTCAGTGAATTCCACCAGACCTGATCTGACAACGGAACTGGAAGTCAAATTGAATTGCTTCCCAAATCCTTGCAGAAATAATCTTAACGTCACATTTGAATCTCTTGATGAGTGGGGAAGGTTAAGCATCTTTGATGCGATAGGCAGTGAATTGATGACTGTTTTTAACAGGAAGATGCAACCGGGTTCACATAATGTGAATGTAGACCTGCACCGTCTGCCGGCCGGAACCTATTTTGTACGATTACAATTAGGTGGTAATCAAAAGACGAAGAGGATCATTAAGTTGTAAAAATAAAATGCCCGGGCCTTCATAGAGGATCCGGGCATCTCATTTTTTTTATATTGTTTAGGCCTCCATTCAAAAGGATAAATCACTGATTTGTCATATTTTGGTTTTGCTGATATTTAGGTTAATTGTTTGAAAATGGTTTTTTCTTGAATTTTTAGAGCAATAAAAGCTAATCATTTGGAGCAATTTATTGGCACCTTCATTTTTTCTACAGTAAAAAAACGAAGCAAAAAATACCGCCGCTGTGGAGTATTTGCCTAAAATCATTCTCCATTTCACTGCACAAAATAAACTCGCGAATGGTTTCATTTTCAGGCTTGATAATTTTGGTTTTCATGATTAATGCTTTGTAAATAGTATGAGGTTTGCTCATACAGTATTTTGTGCTCCCAATCCAAAGCCCACTTTGAATCGGGACCGTTCCATTCCAAAAGATTTCTTAACGCCAAATCCTCCAAGGCGGGAAATCAAATAATCGGAAAATTTTGAATAACATTCAGCACCTTTGGTTGATTTAGGTGAAATTTGAGAGCTTCGGAAAATTGAAAATACACAGCGGCCCCAAGAAATATAAGGCGTCAACGGCTTCGAGAAGTGGCTTTAACACAAAAAATATCTTTGCCTAAAATTTTTTGCTACTTCCTAAACCAGCCATCAATACCAAAGTGCCACTTATCGGGGAAGTAGGCTTATATTCAGCGAAGTAGTTTTGTCAAAGCTCCATTTTTTCCATTCGAAATTGCCATACCATTATCTTGCCGCCTTGTAGTTTCTAGCGTTTTTGTTTACTTTTTTGGCAATGCAAAAAGTAAAAGCCCAGCCGGCTTTAGGCGATACCAAAAGAAAGAAAAAATCAAAAAAATACATCCGAAAATGAAACAAAAGCTACAAAACTGTAAGCTATATTCAAAACTTCTGGGAGAACTATTTTAAGAATCTATATCTTAGCTATTCAGGAATGATAATTTCCTCCTCTTCCGTACCGTCCGGGTTCATCATTACAATAGAAACAACTGCTCTTCCTGCGGTTTCTGTTTCCCTAATTCGCTCCAGCTTTTCTACAATTATTTTATCAATATCAGGAGCATAAGTCGGGCGTTGATAACAGTGAGCATTACAGGTCTCTCTGATCACTTCGGTCTCTTCGGTGACAATATTAGTGATATATATGCCTGTCGTGTGGCACCAGAACACTCTTTCTTCGTCGAGCCATTCGGCACCATCTCCACTCTGATTAATTCTATCAGTTTCATAAATTAACTCATAATCGTTTGACATTGGATTTCCTATAAACAACCCCTTATAAGTACCATTAACAACTAATTCATTATGTTGCCACGACCCCATTGGTCCAACGCCAACAAATACTGTGTCTTGCATATTTCCTTCGGAGTCTGAAATGATAAATTCTGTGGGACTTGTGAACCCCAATTCATAGATGAATCTATCACTTGTTATATTCCATTCTGGATAAAAACAATTTCCACTCGTAGTCAATGTAGTTAAACTGTCCCCATTGCTCTTTATCTTATAAATATTATATCCCAAATCATCCTTGACATGTAATAATACCCAGTCGTTCTCTCCCCATCTCGGACGACTGTAAATATCACCTTGATAGATAACCTTCTTTTCTTTTGTGATCAAATTATATCTGATTACTTCCATTTTTAAAATTGTTTTATCAGCACGACGATAAATAATTTCATCCGAATTGTTAGGATTAAAATACACAAACCCATTAATGACGGGCTGAGTAGCTGGAAAAAGTAGTTCTCCCTGCATACCTGAGAGTTGGTCAATTTCAATGCATGAAGGCTTGATTTGATCTTTTGTACATTGAAAGAAGAAAATCATTCCTCCAAATAATAGAAATGATATTAGGTTAGTGGTTTTCATTAGTCAGGAATTTATTGAAAAGTAAACATAATATTAAGAAGTTACCAGTTTAATCCACAATAAATGACCAAGCCAAGAAAAGGTGAAGCAAAAGCAGGGTAACATATTGACTTCTAATCTCAAATTCTCAGCCTTGTATTAATCATAATTCAAGTTTAGTTATAAAATAAAATGCCCGGGCCTTCAAGTGAAGACCCGGGTATTTTTTCTTCGACAAGATATCGCCTTTCCCACGTTCATGCCATAGCAAAGGCAAAACCTTGTCAGAGTTCTCTTATCATGCTTGATTATTAAAGCAATCCCATTCCATCGAATACTTCCTTTACAGAACGAACAGCCCCTGCTGAAGCATTCAATAATTCCATTTCATCTTCGTTCAAGTTCAATTCAATGATCTCTTCAATACCGTTTCTGCCTAATTTCACAGGAACACCGAGGAAAAGGTCATCAATTCCATACTCACCGGAAAGTCTTACGCAACATGGGAAAATTCTATTCTCATTTCTCAGGATCACTTCTACCATTTGAGCTGCTGCAGCTCCCGGAGCATACCATGCAGATGTACCCATTAATTTAACGAGTTCACCTCCACCTTTTTTGGTTCTTTCCACAATAGCATTGAGGCTGTCTTCATCGATCATATCGGTAACCGGCATACCGGCAACAGTTGTATATCTTGGCAGTGGCACCATTGTATCACCGTGACCTCCCATCAATACAGCCTGAATATCTTTAGGAGAAACATTCAATGCTTCTGCCAGGAATGCACGATAACGTCCTGTATCGAGAATACCTGCCATACCAAACACTTTGGAAGAATCCAGTCCTGATGCTTCGTAAGCAGCATAAGTCATCACGTCCAACGGGTTGGAAACCACAATGATGATTGGGCTTTTGGAGTGTTCCATGATGGATTTTGTAACAGTGGTTACGATCTTGGCATTGGTGGAAATCAAATCATCACGGCTCATTCCCGGCTTACGTGGAATACCAGCTGTGATCACTACCACGTCAGAGTTGGCAGTATCTTTATAATCTTCAGTTCCAAGGACACGGGTACTGTAATAATCAATGGGTGCCTGCTGCCAGGTATCCAAAGCTTTACCGCGGGCAAGGTCTCCCTGAATGTCCAGTAAAACTACTTCATTTACAAGGTCTTTGTGGGCTAATACATTGGCGACTGTAGCTCCAACATTACCTGCTCCCACTACGGTTACTTTGCTCATAATAAAAAATATTTATTTTGTATAAAGAATATAAAATCAGTTCGTTCAAAAAAACAAAAAACGGGCTTGATTGTTGGCCACAAATGTAGTAAATTAAAGGAGTTTGTTAAACTCAAGACCAAAGAATTAAACAATTTTCGTCCAAACTATTGCCTATTTGATTAAATTTGTGGCCGCAATAAGAAAAATGACATTTCTAAAAGAAAAAATTATGTTCAAAAAAGCAATTCTCATCTTTATTTTGGCCATCACTGCTGCCGGTTTCAGTTTTGGTCAGGCTCTTCATGAACCTTGTGGTACTACCTATGATATGCAAGTGGAAATCCTGGAAAGAACCAGAGCCAATAAAGATATTTTACGTACAAACCCTATTATGGAACGCAGTACCGTATGGGTACCATTGAGATTTCACCTGGTAGCCAAAAATGACGGTACCGGTGCAGTATCTGAGCAAAAAGTTTACGATCAGGTTTGTGAACTTAACGAAACATATGCGGTAATGGATCTTCAGTTTTATCTGAAAGAATTCAACTACGTCAATAACACAACCATGTATTCGGATCATGAGGGTACTTCATTCCTCATGCAAAGTAACAGAGATAATGCAGCCATCAACGTTTTTGTGGTTCAGGATGCCGGAGGTATTCCAAACGTTTCCGAAACCCTGGGATATTTCTCTCCTAATTTTGACTGGCTCGTTATGAGGATCGATGAGATTGGACGATTCAAAAAGACCTTGTCTCATGAGATTGGCCACTTCTTCAGTCTGGCCCACCCATTCCTTGGATGGGAAGTTCCTAACCACTACGATCCGGATAATTTTCCAACAGGACAGGTAGGAGTTAATTCTCCTGTTAATACTCCTAATGAGCTGCAGGATGGTAGCAATTGCGATGAGGCTGCTGATCTCGTCTGTGACACACCTCCTGATTACAATTTTGGATTCCTCTGGAATACATGTAATTATACTGGAGGCGCCATGGATCCCAGCGGAACCCTTGTTGACCCAATGGAAGTCAATATCATGAGCTACTTCCTGGATTGCGAACCTGCAGACTACACTTTCACCGGGGATCAGTCAGACTTGATTATCACCGACCTGAACACACAGGCCAGAGCATACATCCGTCCAAATTATGTACCTACACATGCACCGGTCACGGGTGTTCCTGAAATCACTACTCCAGCCTATGATGAAAATATTCCTGCATATAATGTAGTTCAGCTGGAATGGACTCCAGTAGAAGGAGCCACACACTATTTCCTTGAAATCTCCAGACTGAGCTCTTTTTCTACCAACTTCTGGCGTTATAAGGAGACTGTTTACGGAACTTCCAAAACGCTTTATATCGATATGGAACCTGACAAGAACTACTACTGGAGAGTAAGAGCAGTAAATGAGGCCAGAACTTGTGCGACTTTTTCAGATAACGGAAAATTCAGAACCGGTACTACCGTAGCGGTAGATCAAATTACCCAGGTAAGTGATTTCAAAGTTTTACCTAATCCGGTTTCCAGTAATGAAGATCTTCAATTCCGCCTTGATGTTTCAGAAGGTTTTGAAGGACAAGTCAGCCTCATCGATATCACCGGTAAGGTAGTAAGACAATTGCCTCAACAGTTTTTTGCCGAAGGTCAAAACCTCTACAACTTCCCATTAAACGGAGAAGCGCCTGGTGTTTACTTCGTGAACCTCAATTCCCGGAAAGGGAAAGTTACCAGAAAAGTTGTAATCACTCAATAATTCATAATTGGTTTCAACCATTGGCTGCTGAATATTGTATTATGATTACTCAGTAAAATAAATTGAAACATATGTCATCCCTAATTTTGGTTAAAACCAAAATTAGGGATTTGTGAGTACCTTAAGATTATCAAACGAGGTAGAACAGGTAGTTGAACCTGAGATAAAATACCTGAAGTTCGCTATTGGAGATAGAATTGAACCAAAATGATCACAAATTGCCGTAAAATGTTTAAAAGTCTTTGGTTTCAATATAGTGTTAGGAGATTTGATAATGCCAGGCTATCAGAAAACATCCCGAATTTTGACAAATGTCAAAATTCGGGATGAGTCATGTTTTTTAAAACTAGTATGATGAATTTAAAACGCTCCTTTGTTTTACTCTTTTTGATGTTATCCATTTCATATCTGACAACTGCCCAGGATGTAGACCGATTTTGCGCTACAACCGACGGCAAAGTGGAATGGCTCAAAAAATATCAATCCAATCCCGGTGTTTTTGAAAAAACCGACGAAATATTTTTTGTACCTCTGACCATACATGTTGTAGGAACTGATGAAGGTACAGGGTTCTTTGGCCTCGAAAGAATACTCAAAGCTTTTTGTACGCTTAATGAAGATTTTGTAGAAGCTAATATCCGTTTTTTCATAGAAGGAGATATCAGATATATTTATAACTCAGAATATGCCATCCATGATTTTGGAGTAGGATGGCAGATGATGCAGGAGCACAATGTATCCAATACCATCAATTGTTACATTGTAGAAGATCCTGCCGGTGCCTGTGGTTATGCCTATTATGGTGCAGGAATCGCCCTTAAAAAGACTTGTATTGGCCCCAGTGATCACACCTGGGCACATGAAATTGGACATTACCTTTCTCTTCCCCATACCTTTTATGGGTGGGAAGGAGAAACACCCGATTTTAATTCACCTGCCCCTAACTCGATCAGCGGAACGCAGGTAGAAAAAGTCGATGGCTCCAATTGTGGATCTGCAGCGGATGGATTCTGCGATACTCCACCGGATTATTTAAGTTACCGATGGAACTGCAATGGTCAGGGATTGAGCGGGGTGGAACAAATGGACCCCGACGGAGAATCATTTCGTTCCGATGGGTCGTTCTTTATGTCATACGCTAATGATGAATGTAGCAATCGCTTTTCAGAAGAGCAGATTCAGGCGATGAGGGTTAATCTGGAGGACGACAGACCTAATCTGCTGTACAATCAAACTTTTGTGGAACACCTTCCTGATGTGGAAGTATCTCTGACCAGCCCTGAGTACGAAGAAGTAACAGATGACCCAACACCAGGTGTAATGCTCACCTGGGAGCCTATTGATAATGCAACCAATTATATCGTTCAGGTCAATCCTTTTCCGGCATTCAGTTTTGCCTTATTCGAATACAATACCAATGAATCCAGCGTTTTGGTAGAAGGCCTTGAAGAAGACAGAAACTATTACTGGAGAGTAAAACCTTATAGCGCTTACTCCTCCTGCATACCATTTTCCGAAACCGGAAAATTCAGAACAGGTTTCATTACAACGGACACCAACGATCTGACAGAAATTGGACCAGAGCTCCTCGCCTACCCTAACCCGGCAAAACAGGAAAACAATCTGACCATCGAATTTTTCCTTACGGAAACGGAGGAGGTTGAGTTGTCCCTGATGAATGGTACGGGCAAGGAAGTGTTTTTCACAAAAGTCATGGGGAACAGAGGAAATAATGCAGAAGAATTATCCCTGAGTAAATTACCTGCAGGAGTTTACTACCTGACTTTGGTTAATCAAAACGGGAGATTCATTGAAAAAGTGGTGATTCAATAAATCGAAAGATCCTTCACCACCGGATCGGATGAAACTTCACCTGCCCCAGCCCATTAAACTCTATGGCCGGAGCAGGAACCTTCACAAAATTGAAAGTGTAAAAAAGCGTTTTCAGGAATTTGCTTTTTGTTTTGATTTTCGTCAGATCCACATCCAAAGAAATATATCCCTGCCGGTAGCGGGGAAACTGATCAGGGGGCAGCTGGAAAGTTGCCCCTTCTTCATTGGTCCAGGTATTGGCATAACCGCCATAGAGATTTTCAGCGCTGTACCCTACTGACAAATTCAGCCATTCCGGAAAAAACCGATTATCTTTTTTCAGGAAAAGGTTTGGACTAAAAGAAAGCCAAAGGGTCAGGGAGTTATAATCCTTGAGGAATAATTCTCCGTAATTGGTTCCAAACAACTCTCTGGCCCGGATGGCAGGAGTTGTAACGGATTGCCCGTCAACCGAATAAACAGGTGTTTCAGGGTAACGAATAGGAGGTGCGGAGATCTTCAACATAAACCGCTGCTCATCCCAAAAATGCTGTTGCGTCGCAAACATGGCTGCTCCCAGCGCATTAAATCCCATATCCGACCAGGAGAACCCCCACTTGGCTGAGTGCCCATCCATCACTTCCAGGCTTGTTTGTAACAACATTCCTACACCCACACCTGTCCAGATCGAAGGGCCTTTACGGACACCGGTCCATCTGGCTCCGGCATAAGCAATCCTGGCCTGGGTATAGGTAGTCAAAAGGTGTCCCGTTTTATCCATCTGTTTCCACTCTCCCATATCGGCAAAGGTGTGGAATTTGGTCAAATCATAATTTTTATACCAAACATGATACAGGCCAAAGGTTGCCCCGCCATAGGCAGCAGTTGTTCCCGCAAGGGAGTACCAAAACCTGTTTTTATTAAGGGTATCCGAGGGAGTGAGAAAAGAGACCTTGTTTTCCTGGGCCTGAATTACCAAAGGAAATAAAAGGAATAGGGTGAGGATCAATTTTCGGGACATGAGTGGGTGGTTGCTGGTTACAAGTTACTGGTTGCTGGTTAAATGCAAAGAAAAACAAGTAACCAGCAACCAGTAACCAGAAACCAATATTAATTTCCGCCGAGGATCAACGGTAATCCGTCACCTCCACTACCGCCAACTACAATGACTTTGGAATTAGGAGATTCTGAAAGTTTGATCGTAGCTTCAATACCTTTATCACGGAGAATATTCTCAGTAAGACTGGCATTCAGGATACGGTTGGCATCTGCTTTGGCCTGGGCCTCGATGGTCTTACGCTCCGCTTCCTGCCTTTCTTGTTGAAGAATATACTCATACTTCAAGGCTTTCTGTTCAGCTTCGATTTTATCCTCGATAGCTGTTTTTACCTTGTCCGGTAATTCAATATCACGGATGAGGGTAGCTCTGAGATCCACATAGTTTTCACCAAGTTTTTCTTCGAGATTCTTTTGAATCATGCCCTGAACCTCATCCCGACGAGTAGAATAGAGTTCCTCCGGGTTAAATTTACCAAGAATTTGTCTGGCAGAGGATCTCAGTTCCGGCACCACCAGGGAAGTAAGGTAGTCTTCTCCGAATTTTTCGTGCAAATAACCCACCTGGCTATATTGAGGATTAACACGAATAGAAATATCTACCTTGATGTTCAAACCATTACTGGAAAGTACTTCCAACGGTTCAGACAATTGCTTTTCACGTACATCATAAACGTACATATCATTCCAGGGTGCAATCACATGAAAACCCGGAGTATATATTTTTTCTTTATCAAGACCGCCACCAAAAGTGCGGAAAAGTACACCTCTGTGCCCCGCATCAATGGTCAGGAAGGTAGCACTTGAAAACATGATGATCACCAGCAGAACGATAAATCCGATAATTGCTGTGGTTAGGAATTTCGGAGAGATTGGTTTGATATTCTTTTGTTGTTCCATTATTATTTAATTGTTTAATTATTGTTTTTACACCGGGCCGTACATAAGCTAAACCGGCAAAATGAAATATTATTTAAAATTTTCTTTCTTCAAAATCTATTTCGATAAACAAGATGTTTTTCACGATATAGGAGGTCGATCGACCCGAAGGAAAAGCACTAATCATAAGTGGTTGGTTTTATTATGCCAAAGATAATAATTTCCTTCTTTCCCAACCATTTTTCTGTTTTTGTCGTACATTAGTTAAAAATAAACAATCTGAACTTTGTCAAGTTCACATTTACGGCTACTTTAGAGCCTTTAAATCCTTAAAACAGGATTGCGCTTATTGCATTTTATCAAAATTATATATCTTTCGGGTTGAACTACAAAAAAATTTCTATGAAGCTTTTTAAACCTTTACTCCTATTGACTTTTAGCCTGATCATTGGGTCTGTCAGTGCCCAGGACATGCACTTCACCATGTACAATATGTCTCCTCTGACTATGAACCCTGCTTTATCCGGAGCATTTTCGGGTACGGTAAGGCTTGGAGGAATATACAGGAACCAGGCTTTTTCTGTTTCCAATGCTCGCTCTTACAGCACGCCATCATTTTACGCAGATGCACCGATCATCCGGGGCTTCAGAAAGCAGGACTGGGTAGGTGTTGGTATTTCTTTTTTAAGTGACAAATCAGGTTTTCTCAAACTTGAAACGACCCGTGCAGCCCTTTCTGCAAGTTACCACTTTGGGCTCAACAAAGCTGGCACCTCTGTACTGACGCTTGGTTTCCAGGCTGGAAGTACCTCCCGGAAGATTACACAACCTGATCCACAAGATAATAATTATGTGGCCATAGCTGCCAGTGAAATATTCCCAACCAGCGTTGGAGGTGGAGGAGCCGGAGGTATTGGTGACCCTGCTTTGAATGCTAATGATAAAATGTTAGGAAGTTATGCTGCCGGATTATTGTTCCGCACCGTGATCAATGATGACTCCAGATTCGAATTAGGAGTTTCTGCTGCTCACTTCAACTTTTCAAGAAGAACCAATTCAGGTTATGCTTTTGTTGCTACCGGAACCGGATTGAAGCGCCCTCTCCTGATCGCCGCTCATACCAAGTATGAAATGCCGATCAATGAAAAATTCAGCATTGCACCAACCGCATTCTTCCAGATGGAAGGTACTGCTATGGAAGTTCTTTTCCAGGGATGGGGAGGTTACCAACTCAATCCGGATATCAAACTTAATTTCGGTTTGGGTTACCGCTTCGGTGATGCGCTGAACGTACTCCTTGGTGCAGATTATAAAGATCTCAGAGTAGGTCTGGCTTATGATATTACCTTGTCTTCATTGAGTGATGCCAACAATTATAGTGGAGGTGTGGAGATCGGAGCATGGTACATCATTAAAAAATACAAAAAACCAGTTGTAAAGCCTAAAGTGCTTTGCCCAAGATTTTAACACATACGATGCAATAATTTTTTTAAAAATCCAATTTGAAATTTAGGTATCGTTAAATAATAAAAATAAGGAGATGCAAAAAAGACTATTATTCTCAACCATAACCTTTCTTTTTGCCCTGAGTTGTATGGCTCAGCCACTGAATAAGGAATCTTATGAAGTGATGCTGCAACTGGCTGAAGAGTACTATGAAATGGGTGACTATTACAGCGCACTTGAAAAATACGAGGAGGCTTACGATGAACGTGGAGACAAGGCCCTCACCATTAAAATGGCCGAGTTACAATATGAACTCCGTGATTATGTGAAAGCAGAAAGACTCTACCGCCGACTGATCGACAGAGCCAAGGATGACACATATAACGAGCATAAGTTCCAGTATGGCCGCGTATTAAAAATGGTTGGTAAATACGATAAAGCTATAGATGTTTTAAACGAATTCGTAGCTGAAACCACTGATGAAACACTGAAAGAACTGGCACAAAATGAAATCGCCGGAGCAGAAATGGCAGAGATCCTTCCTGAGAACAATAAAGGTGTTGCTGTCAACAACCTCGGAAGGAATGTGAACATTCCATTGTCTGAATATTCTCCTGCAATGGGTAATGACGGGAAACTGTATTTCGCCGGACTCGATCGCGACCTAAAAAAAGCTGTCGAAGTAGGCGAAGATCAAACGCATTACGCCAAGATCTTTGTATCTACAAGAGGAGAGCGTAGCTGGGAAGCAGGTGTACCGCTGGATGAAAAAATTAACCGTCCGGGTTACCACAGTAATAATGTTTCTTTTTCCGTTGATGGTAATACCATGTATTTCACTCGCTCCCTGCTGAGCGGAAATAACCTGACCGAAAGTAAGATCTACATGAGTACCAAAAGCGGTGGCTCATGGACAGGAGCCAAAGAGGTAAGTGGTATCAATGGTGAATACCTGGCTACCCACCCTGCTGTTGGTGAACTATTTGGTAAAGAGGTGCTTTTCTTCGTCTCCGACATGGAAGGTGGTGAAGGTGGCATGGATATCTTCTACGCTACTCATAAAGGTGGAGGCGTATATGGCGATCCTGTAAGTCTCGGACCAAAGATCAACACTGCCGGAGAAGAGATGACTCCATACTATTTTGATGGTACTTTATTCTTCAGTTCAACAGGACATCCCAGGAATCGGTGGTGCAGATATTTTCTACAGCACCTGGGATGGAAGTCGCTGGAGTGAGCCTAAGAATATGGGGAAAGTTTACAACACCAGCGTAGATGATCTTTATTTCACCATGTATAACGAAGGATACAGCGGATTCCTTACTTCTAACCGTCCTGGCGGACGTTCAGCTAAAGGAAGAACCTGCTGTGATGATATGTTAGGATTTGAAATTCCTAAAATGTATGCTGACCTCGTAGTTGGGGTATTCGCAGAAAGTAAAGATCCTATCCTTGGAGCAACCGTTACTTTGCTGGAGACCAGCAATGATGCGGAAGCTGCCGGTCCTGAAACAAAAACAAATGATAAGGGTAACCGCTTCGATTACGGCCTTTCACTGGAAAAACCATATAAGATCCTGGTAACAGCCGATGGTTATTTCCCTGATTCTCTCACCTTCAATACGGTAGGATTAAAAGAGTCCAAAACTTTCCAGAACAACTTCTTCCTCAAACCTAAGCCGGTTGAGCCTGAATATATCACCGTTGTGGATTCTACACCAATCCTGATGGAGAATATCTTGTACGAATTTGATGATGACGCAATCACTGAACAAGCAGAAAAGGACCTTCAGTTGATTTATGACATCATGACTCAATATCCTGAAATGAAGATCGAGTTGAGGTCTCATACAGATTTCCGTGGTGAAGCACCTTACAATCAGAACCTTTCTCAGCGTCGTACGGAATCAGCCAGAAGATGGCTTGTACGTAAAGGTATCGAACGTGCAAGAATTGAAGCTAAAGGTTACGGAGAAGCCGTTCCACAAACAGTTTCTGATAAAGTAGATGCCACCTATGATTACCTGAAGGCAGGTGATGTACTTACAGAAGAATACATCAATGCTCTTGAAACAGAAGAAATGAAGGAGGTGGCACACAGTCTCAACCGTCGTACTGAGTTCCAGATCATTGAAGGGCCGACCAGCATCGTTATTGAAACCAAGCGTTTGAAAAAGCAGGAAGTTTCTGAAGATGAAGAGGCACCTATCAAACAAGGAACAGGCACTGAACGTAAGAAGACACAAAAGAAAAAGTCCAGAAGCAGAAACGGCATGATCGGGAACCAATCCTCAACCCCAATCAATATCAGCCCGATGTCTTCTCTGTATGGAAGAAAGGTTACCAAGAATGTACCAATTATGACTTTCGAACACCGTGTGTTTGATCTTGGTACAGTGAAAAGAGGTGAAAAGCGCAGTATGACCTATACGTTTACCAACAAAGGAGATACCGCATTGAAAATCTCTTTAATCTCTGCTTGTGACTGTACAACTACCGACTACCCGGTGAAAAGCATTAAGCCAGGGGAAACCGGAGCAATTGAAGTTGTTTTTGACAGTACCGAAAAAGAAGAAAGCGAAACCATTGATGTGGATATTTTCCTTGAAAACACCATTCCGGGAACAGAAGAACCTATCGTGGAAATGCTTCAGTACAAATACGAATTGATCAAATAATCTGATCTGACGTCTTTACAAATAGACTCTCTAAGCCCTGATTTTGGTTAGAACCAAAATCAGGGCTTTTTTGTGGAACTTAAGATTATCAAACAAGTATGCTGAAAAATAATGTACCTCGCTGGCGGCTACGGCTTCTACACAAGTAGTATAATAAAAATATATAATTTGTTTTATTTAAATTTTAACCAAATTCATTGTGTTTATTCAAAATCAGGCTGCAAAAAACTGCCGAATGGCAGAATGAAGAAGGGAAAATGAACCGGCCGGAACCGCAAAACAGCAGAATGTCCAATATCCAATTTAGAATTGCCAAAAAAACTTTTACATTGGTTATTCTGCGGTTCGAGATTCTGCGGTTCCGGCACGATTTTCTTGGTCATTCATTCATTTTTCACTTATAACTGGAGGTTTTCTTGAAAACTCGACCGAAAACACATTATAAAAACAACTTATACTACTTGTGTAGAAGCCCTAGTCGCTGGCGGGGTCGGATCAATGGAGAAAAGGAGACTTTTTCCATGGGTGATCCGGGGGTGGATTCTACCCTGGAAAAGGTTCCACCCCCGGTTTTAAATCAAAAAGTTAACACTTTCCAACTTAAAACCGACCCCGCCAGCAGGGTAAATCAAAGGTTAAACAATAAAATGCCACATTGTATTGAATAAGCGGGTACTCCAACTTTGATAGATGAATTGTAGATTTTTGTCTAAATTAGCATACGAGAATACCGTTTAAGGAACAAAAACCTTAAAATCGTGTTTTTTAGATTACGATGCTGGTTATCATTAAATAACCGGTTTTTGTTTGGGAACTTTTAAAAACACCATGGAAAGAGCAACAACCATTTTAGCACATTTCCGATAGGGTGTTTGTTAAAGTTACCGCAATATTTTTTAATCATTTAACTCATAACTTATCATGAGCAGAAGAAGAGGATTATTCCGCGGGTCATCCAACCCCATGATGAATGAACAAATGTTTCAGAGAACAAGTCAACAGACTCTTGACGGACATTTTCTCGATGTAGGAGAAAAAATGACCGTGCAGGGGGCTATCAATAAAAGTTTTATCCTTGGTGCCATCATGTTGGCTACTGCCCTTGTCGGATATATGATGCCATCACCACTTTTCATGTGGGGAGGGGCCATTGCCGGTCTGATCGTCGTGATCATTGCCGCACGTAATCCGCAAAGGTCTGGTACCCTGGCACCCATTTATGCTGCCCTGGAAGGATTATTTGTAGGTGCGGTATCCGCCATTTACGCATCATTCTTTGATGGGATTATTTTCCAGGCGGTGACATTGACAATGGCAGTATTTTTTATGATGCTGTTCATTTATAAAACAAGGATAATCAAAGTTACCAGTAAGCTGAGAGCAGGCGTGGTCATGGCCACCGGAGCTGTTCTGCTTGTTTATATCCTGAATTTCGTATTATCTCTATTTGGGGTAAACATTCCGTTCCTTCATGAAGGCGGAACCATTGGAATTGGTATCAGCCTCGTGATCATTGGTATTGCTTCCATGAACCTTTTACTGGATTTCGACAATTTCGAAAAAGGCGAACAATACGGTGCACCAGCCTATATGGAGTGGTTTTCCGCGATGGGCTTGCTGATCACACTGGTATGGCTTTACATCGAAATTTTAAGACTCATAGCTCTTTTATCAAGAGACTAAAAATTCTGTAATTTCATAAAAAACGCCTGAGACAAAGGTTTTTATCACCTTGCTCAGGCGTTTTCTGGTTTAATAAACATCACAGCTATGACCAAAGAAGAAAGAGCCGAATTAAAAAAACGAATAGAGGAAACCATTAAAAAAACAGAAAAGGAGTTATCCTATCTCGAAGATGCTACCAAACCTATAACTCCGGAGAATTCCATTGGCCGTGTGAGCCGTATGGATGCTATCAACAATAAAAGCGTTTCGGAAGTCTCCCTGCGTTCAGCAAAGAAAAAATTGTCCAACCTTAAACTCGCCCTTCACAATATCGACAATCCGAGTTTCGGCATTTGTTCCAATTGCAAACGACCTATTGCTCCTGCCAGACTGATGTTCATGCCACAAAGTACCCGCTGTGTGAGATGCGCGGATAGAGGATAAGGGACCGGGATTGCCAGAATTGCCGTGATTTTTTTTCAAGGCGAAGTCTTAGCCCGGCGCCGTGAGAGAGCTTAGGTGTTGCCCCCGACACTGAGTGTGCAGGGCTGGCAGGCTTTGTCGGAGGGAGAACACCTTGTTCCCCTGTTACATTATTTCCTTATTCCCCTAAAACAAAGCAGGGCACTAGCGTTAGAAACGTAGCACCCTGCAACCCCAAAAAACCAAATGAAAACAATCTTTATAAATATAAACCGGCAGATTCCGGTCGCATTTATGTCTATTTACCCTTATAAGACAAATATCTTGCCAAAATGTTGTTCCTCAAATAAATTTTAGCTTCATTTTAACGCATTTTTAACGAAAAATATTCATTTAATTCATCCAGATCGTATCCATTTTTATCCTTCCCTGAGCATGCGGTTCCTGATTATTTTAAGTAATTTGCCATTCGATTATTGATCGCCTGAAAGGGTAAAACGATTAAAAACCTCCGAGGTTTAAATTCCGGTTTGGGTAGTTTTCTGAAAAATATCAAAATGTTCCCTTGCCAAAACCTCGGAGGTTTGTCCCCGAATAGTTGTTTTCGGGTTTTTCCCCGGGGATTCTATTTTTTAATCTTTGAAAAAAAAGATCATTGGCTAAATTAAAAACAGTATTCGTTTGCAACTCCTGTGGCACGACCTACCCTAAGTGGTCCGGTAAATGTAATGCCTGTAATGAATGGAATACTATTACGGAAGAGGTTATTGAAAAGGAAACCAAACAAGAGGAGAAACACCGTAGCTGGAAAGCTGAAGGTGCCGGGAAAATATCCAGAAAAGCTGTTCCTCTTTCACAGGTGGAAGCCAATAATATTCAACGGCAGGTAAGCCAGGATCAGGAATTCAACCGTGTCCTGGGAGGAGGTTTTGTTCCGGGGTCTGTTATTCTCATTGGAGGATCTCCCGGAATTGGAAAATCCACACTCCTGCTCCAGCTCGCTTTGAATGTGAATATGAAAACACTTTACGTCTCCGGTGAGGAAAGTGAAGGGCAAATAAAACTAAGAGCCAGCCGTCTGGGAACTCAGCACGAAAACTGTTTCATTTATACAGAGACGAACACCAATAAAATGCTCAAACAAGCCAAAGCTATTGGGCCTGATTTATTGGTTATCGATTCCATCCAAACCATGTCCTCTCCACACCTGGAATCCATGCCTGGTAGTGTTTCACAGATTCGCGAATGTGCATCAGAAATGCAACGATTTGCCAAAGAAACCAATATACCTGTGGTGATCATCGGCCACATCACTAAAGAAGGCACCATAGCCGGTCCAAAATTATTGGAACATATCGTGGATGTGGTTTTACAGTTTGAAGGTGATCGCAATTACAGCTACCGTATTCTGCGTACCATAAAAAACAGGTTTGGTTCTACAGATGAACTGGGTATCTATGAAATGCAGGCAACCGGGTTACGGGAAGTATCCAACCCTTCAGAATTATTGATTTCTCAAAAAGATGATGATCTCAGTGGCAGCGCGATTGCTGCCACTATGGAAGGCATGCGTCCCATGATGATAGAAACCCAGGCATTGGTGAGTACAGCTGTATATGGAACACCACAGCGGTCAGCAACCGGCTTTGACCTTCGCCGACTGAGTATGCTGCTGGCCGTGCTTGAAAAACGGGGTGGACTACCCTATGGCCAGAATGATGTGTTTCTCAATCTCGCTGGCGGTATCAAGGTAGATGACCCGGCCATTGATCTGGCCATTGTGAGTGCTTTGATCTCTTCCCTGGAAGATGTTTCCGTTCCGGCAGATATTTGTTTTGCCGGGGAAGTTGGTCTTTCCGGAGAGATCAGATCGGTAAGTAAAATCGAACAACGGATTCAGGAAGCGGACAGGCTTGGTTTCAAACAAATTTTCATCTCAAAATTCAATACCAAGGGGTTGAATCCGGAGCGGTATAATATTCAGGTTTCCACTATTGGAAAAGTTGAGGAGCTGTACAAGGCCTTGTTTGAGTAGATTTATCTAACTATCAACAAAAACCACTCCCCTACCTCAAACTGCTTCCACAAAATTCTCATCCCCACAAAAAAGATAAGCAGAGCTGTAACCTTCTTCACCCTGTCCTGTGAAAATTGGACCGCACTGAGCCTGGAGCCGATCTGCCCTCCAATAAAAACGGCTATTCCCAGTAAAAAAGTAAGACTCCAATTGGCTTCAAACTTATCGTTGAGCAATTGACCTGCCAGCCCGGAAATAGAATTTACCAAAATGAAAAAACTGGATGCCGCCGCAATGGTCTTTGCCTTATCCCAGCGGGTGAGATGTAAAATAGGGGCCAGGAATATCCCCCCGCCAATGCCTAACATACCTGAAATAAATCCCACTCCTCCTCCATATACAGCGTTGTACCATGACGTTTTTCCTTTAACTTCCAAAGAATCATCCTGCTTTTTTCCAGGTCTGAACCACATTCCCAACGCAGCCAAAATCAGGGCCAGTCCAAGCATAATAAAAAATATGGATTGGCGAAGCGGAATGAGTCCGCCCAGGAAAGCCATGGGCACACTGGCCAGTACAAGCGGCAGTACTTTTCTCCATTTATAATGACCGTTTTTCATAAAAATAAGCACACCGCTTGTTACCACCACAATATTGCAAATCAGTGCAATAGACCGGATCTGAGTAAATGGCAAGGAATATAAGGCAAGCAATGCCAGATAACTGGACCCTCCACCAAATCCCGCCGAGGAATAAAATAAAGCGATCAAAAGGAAAAAGAAAAACAATTCCCAATACTCCACAAAAACAGATATCAATGTCATGTTGGTGCACTAGCGCTTGTGTTCGAATGTGCAAAAGTAGAGAAATAAATGAGCTTCCCCAATATGGAATGAGCTAAATGATTTTTGAGTCTTTTATCTTTTTAATAATGGATTCCTTTATTTGTTGAAAAAATTATTAACCATTATTTGCTTTTTATTTTAACCTAGGTTAAATTTGTATTTAAATCACTTTAAAATGTTGACAATCTCTAAAGAAAATTACCTCAAAGCCATATATAAACACCGGGAGGGTGAAAACCTGCCTGTACCTGCCTCTTACATCGCTGATGAATTGCAGGTCTCCAATGCAGCCATTAGTAAAATGGCGAAAACCCTTTCCAATAAAGGCTTATTGGAATACCAAAAACATAAAGGAGTACGGTTGACGGACGAAGGAGAAAAATTTGCCCTCAAAGTAATTCGTCGACATCGTCTCTGGGAATTATTCCTTATCAACGTTTTGGGATTGACCTGGGCAGAAGTTCATGACGAAGCGGAAAGGCTCGAACACTCTACCTCAGAGTTTTTGATCAATAAAATGGATGAGTTTCTGGGCTTTCCGAAATTCGACCCTCATGGCTCTCCAATTCCTGATCGCCACGGAAAATTACCAGAATTGCCAGCTGTGCTTAAAATGTCTGATTGTGAGGCAGGAAAAACTTACCGGGTGGCAAGGGTTCAGGACGGAGATTCTCAATTGATGAAATACCTGACAAGAATTGGCATCAATCTCAATACAGAAATAAAAATTTTAGAAAAGTTTTCTTTCGATCATTCAATTAATGTGGAGATGAAAGGCCACCATTATCTTTTGAGTGAAAAAGTTGTGGGTAGAATATGGGTTGCAGACGAATGATTGAATGAATTCATAATTGAATAAAAACTTTAGAAAATGACACCACTTATTGCTTTATTACTTGGGCTTCTTGCAATGCTGGTTTTAGGCTGGTTTTTCTGGCCTACAAATGGTTTAGTCGCCAAATGGAGAAGGGCATCCATCAGTACCAAACGTGTATTGTTGGAGGATGCGCTTAAGCATCTGTATGATTGTGAGTACAAAAGCCTGTCGGCGAGTTTGCACAGTATAGCCGGAAACCTGAATATTTCAGGTGATCAGGCTGCCAATCTCGTAGAAAGGCTCGAATCCATGGGACTCATCAAATCAACTACTTCTCAGATTGAATTAACGGATGTGGGAAGATCCTATGCCTTGAGGGTGATCAGGGTACACCGGGTTTGGGAAAGATACCTGGCTGACGAAACCAGCATGGGGGAAATGGAATGGCATGACCATGCGGACCACAAGGAACACATCATGACCATCGAAGAAGCCAACCAATTGGCAGCCTCTATCGGTAATCCTGTATTTGACCCACATGGAGATCCTATCCCAACCGCATCAGGACAAATTCCGGATCATAGCGGTGTATTATTGGCAGATTTGGAAGAAGGTCAGTTTGCACGTATCATCCATCTGGAAGACGAACCTAAAACCATTTATGCCCAGTTGATCGCCCTGGGATTATTCCCCGGAATGTTTATCAGATTAAATAACAAATCTGATGAAAAAATCAGCTTCATTGCCAATGGAGAGGAAAAAGTCCTTGCTCCCATCTTCGCCAACAACGTAACTGTAGAAGTCATCCCTGAAAAAGAGGATACCATTGAAGAGAACCTGAACAGGCTGACAGAAATTGAAGTAGGAGAAGCCGTTGAGGTGGTTAAAATTTCAGCCGCCTGCAGAGGGCAGCAACGTCGCCGCCTTATGGATTTTGGAATCGTTCCGGGTACAATTATTCAACCGGAACTCCGCAGCGCAGGAGGGGATCCTACCGCCTACAAAATCCTGGGAACAACCATTGCTTTAAGGAAAGAACATGCCAGATTCATTTTTGTCAAAAAAGTCGATCAAGTGTTGAATGCTACTTATTTAAAAGAACAAAAAATTAACCATGTCTAATAATTGCGAAAACTGCCCGTCACACAATGTGGCCAACCTCGTCAAACTTGGGGTAATCATGGATAAATTCGATTACCTGATCGCTCTGGCCGGTAACCCAAACACCGGGAAAAGCACTGTTTTTAATAACCTGACCGGACTTCGGCAACATACCGGAAACTGGCCTGGCAAAACCGTCACGAGGGCTGAAGGTGGTTTCAATTACGGAGAGGATCGGTATAAGATCGTTGACCTACCCGGCACCTATTCCCTACTGTCAACAAGTACAGATGAAGAGGTTGCCAGAGATTTCATTTTGTTCGGTCAACCAGATGTTACGGTAATTGTAGTGGATGCCACCCGCCTTGAAAGAAACCTCAATCTGGTATTACAAATTTTGGAGATCACTGACAGGGTCGTGGTTTGTCTGAACCTGATGGATGAAGCCAAAAGACACCATATTGAAATCGATGTAAGATCCTTGTCACGAGAACTCGGAGTACCGGTAGTACCGGCAACAGCAAGAAGCAATAAGGGCATGGATGAGTTGCTTAAAAACATTGCAGATGTGGCCAAAGGGAACTTCAAGCCAAAACCGAGGCGACTTAAAAACCACACCAAGAAACTCGACCTGGCCATTGATCAGCTGAGCGAAATGCTTTTGCAACATTTCCCGGAACTTCCCAATGTTAGATGGGTTGCCCTCAGGATGTTAGAAGGAGATCAGTCTATTATTGAAGCAGTAAAGTCGGGGGAACTCGGTTCAATAAAAAAAGAAGAAGTAGAGGTTTAGAGAAGATTTACAATTGTTAAAGTTGAAAAAAAGTATCCAAAAAAATGTCACGTTCTAAATTCTCGTGGCTTTTATATAAAAAGGGAAATGAGAGTCTAGTGACGGCCTGACTTCGAGTCAGGCCGTCACTAGACTCTCACAAAAAGAAAAAATCTTCATTTCCATGACGGTAAAAAACAGAGAATCGATCATATCCGCCGCAAATACCCTTCGATGGGAATTAGGCGAGAACTTCCATGATGAAATCATGGAGTCCATCTACAAGGAAGCCGGAAAGATATCAAGGAAATCAGTACTTATTGAAGGAGACGGCACAGGGTTTAACCTGGACAGAAAAATCGACAAGATAGTCACGAGCCCCATTCTGGGTTTTCCTATCATGTTCATCTTGCTGTCTATTGTTTTTTGGCTGACCATACAGGGTGCCAATGTTCCCTCTGCGATGTTGGCTTCCCTTTTAGTAGACACCATACATCCTATCCTCAAGGGCTTTGCCGCCACCATTGGGATGCCCTGGTGGCTGGATGGAATGCTCATCGATGGAGTATACCTGGCTATGGCCTGGGTGATCAGCGTGATGCTTCCTCCAATGGCCATATTTTTCCCTTTGTTCACCTTATTGGAAGATTTCGGTTACCTACCCAGAGTTGCTTTTAATATGGACAAACTTTTCCAGAGAGCCGGCGCTCATGGAAAGCAGGCCCTCAGCCTCTGTATGGGATTTGGTTGTAATGCCGCAGGAGTAGTGTCTACAAGAGTCATTGACAGCCCGCGGGAAAGACTTATCGCCATCATCACCAATAATTTTTCTCTTTGCAACGGCCGCTGGCCGACACAGATACTGATTGCCACCATTTTTATCGGAGGAGCAGTTCCGGCACACCTGGCCGGGATCGTCAGTGCCGGAGCAGTTATCGGCATTGCAGTTCTGGGTATCCTTCTGACGCTGGTAGTATCCTGGGGATTATCAAAAACCATCCTAAAAGGAGAAGCCTCTGCTTTCAGCCTGGAACTTCCTCCTTATCGCCCTCCGCATATCTGGCAAACGATATACACTTCCCTGATCGACAGAACGCTGATCGTTTTATGGAGAGCAATAGTTTTCGCAGCTCCGGCCGGACTTGTCATTTGGCTGGTAGCTAATATTAATATCGGAGACCTGAGCCTTGCAGCGCATTTTATTAATGCTTCGGATCCTTTTGCCTGGTGGTTTGGTTTGAACGGGGTGATACTCCTGGCCTATATCATAGCCATTCCCGCCAATGAAATTGTTATTCCAACGGTATTGATGCTGACCGTACTTAGTGTTAATATAACCGGCATCGGAGAAGGTACCGGGGTGATGTTTGAACTTGATTCTATTGGTGATACAGCCACCATTCTTCATGCCGGTGGATGGACACTGTTGACAGGAATCAATCTGATGTTGTTCAGTTTATTGCACAACCCCTGTTCAACGACGCTGTACACCATCTACAAAGAGACAAAAAGTATAAAATGGACCTTCGTTTCAGCGGTACTGCCGCTGATCATGGGTTTTGCAGTTTGCTTTTTTGTAGCACAGATATGGAGATTGTATGCCGGATAAATCCCTTCACGGGAAATTCGATACAATGTAGTCTGTAAAACAAATTGGAGTAAGGAAAAGAACAGGCATGGCAATAATTTTCATTATTCTTGTCCCAGATTTATTAAATCACAAAACAATAATTATGAAAAAAACGCTACTTACACTTTTTCTTGCCTTCTCCTTGACCATGATCATGGCCCAAACGGCTCCAGACTTTACTTTCACGGATATTGACGGTAATTCCCACACTTTATCCGAAGCGCTGGAAGAAGGAAAAGTAATCATTATTGATTTCTTTTTTGTTGACTGTGGCCCTTGTAATGCCTGGGCTCCCGAAATTGATCAATTGATCGCTGATTTCGAAGGCACTACTGTTGAGGTATGGTCCATCAGTGACAGAGATTCAGATGACTACATCAGTAACAGTGCCTTTAATCCTACTCATGACAACCACAAATCAGGTGGTGTTGCAGGAGGCGGAGATGAGGTAATTGATCTTTACGCCAGTAATTTTTCATTCCTCGGTTTCCCAACCTTTGCGGTAATTTGCACCGATGGCAGTATCACATGGGATATCTGGCCATTATCTTCAGGAGTACCTGAGATCAGAGGAGAGTTGACTGAAGATTGCGGTGTGGCAGAATTGACAACAGGAGTTCAGGAAATTGCAGGACTTCAAGGGATGAAGTTGTCTCCTAATCCAACATCCGATCAAAGTTTGCTGGAATTTTCTCTAAATCAACCTACAGCTCTTGGAATTGAGGTATTCAATGCTTTTGGTCAAAAAGTAAAAACCATAGCATCAACTGATTTTGCTAACGGCAGTCACCAGGTCAATCTTGATGTTGCTGATCTTACCTCTGGCATGTATTTCATTCGAATGACATCTGAGGAAGGTGTTCAAACTATGGAATTATCCGTTAGCAAATAATTATACTGATTTACGGATTCCTAAAAAAACCAACCTGTCTGACATTGTAAAACAGGTTGGTTTTTTAATTGCTTACAAAAATGTCCATTTTACAAACAACCATTCATTACTCACTCCACCTGCTGGTCCCCGGATTGATTGCCTGGTTGTTTTTCAGGAAAAACTGGACACGGGTATGGTTGATATTTTTGGCCACGATGTTGGTAGACCTTGATCATCTGTTGGCAGATCCCATTTTTGACCCAAATCGAAACAGTATTAACTTTCATCCACTTCACAGCTACTGGGCCATTGGTATTTATTTACTGATGTTAATGCCTACCAAAACAAGAATAGTCGCTATTGGTTTATTATTTCATATGCTAACGGATTTCCAGGATTCTCTTTGGTAAATGCTTTGAAATTGTAATTAACACAATATTTATGGTAAGGCCTGTTGAATCTATATACTAATTATGATACCTTTGCGGCTTCACTTTAAAAATTAAACATCATGAGTGACCAGGATGGGCAACTTAAGGACCTTTACAACGAAAAAGGTGAGAAGCTGAGCCCAATGTTACCCGAGAACATCAAAAATTACCTCATTGACATTGACGGTACAATCTGTGATGACATCCCCAATGAAGAACCTGAACGCATGCTTACTGCTATGCCTTATCCGGACGCATTGAAGATCATTAATAAATGGTACGACGAAGGCCATATCATCACTTTCTTTACTTCCAGAACAGACGAACATAAGGAAGTTACGGAGAAATGGCTTGAAAAAAATAATTTCAAATACCACTTTTTGCTGCTCAACAAACCCCGTGGTGGAAATTACCACTGGATCGACAATCATATTGTGAAAGCTACCCGCTTCAAAGGAAAATTCACTGATCTCGTCGTTGAAACAAGAGACATCGAAGTATTCAAATCGTAAACTGGTTGCTGGTTACTTTGTTTAGAAATACTATTTTTGAGAAAAATAGTATTTCTGCTCATGATCTGGCCCGAACTTGTAAGACTTGCACTCCTGGGCGGGGAACGGGGAACCATGACTCCCGAACTCCGGCAAAAGCTCGAATCATATGGTATTCAAACTGATAGCCCTTTCCCGGAGGTATTACTTGAAAGTGCAGCATTATTCAACCAGATCAGGAAAGCTGCCTTCCAGCTGGAAGCCTTTGAGGGTAAACTTCCGGAACCCATCAAAGAAACCGAGGAACAGACCTGCTCCCCTCGATCAACTGCCCATCTCTTTGCTATCCTCGACGGTAGATTTGCACCTGCACTCGAAGAGTTTTTAACTCATTTAAAAGAAAATGAGAAAAAAATACCTAACGAAACATTACCAGTACTTCTGAATGCCTCTTTGGAAGATAATGAGCTATGGACATTGCTTCGTCCAGTACTAGGAAAACGAGGAGAATGGCTTTTGGAACAATGGCCTCCCTGGAGTACATTAACAGGCGTTCAAACCATACAAGACTGGGACCTCACTCCTTTGTCCGACCGTACAGCCTACCTTCGATTCCTTAGAACAAAAGATCCGGAAAAAGCCCTTGAACGCTTAAAGATCCATTGGGGCAACCTGAAGGTCGGAGATAAATTTTCCTTATTAAAAACATTGGAATTAAATCTTTCCGAAAAAGATGAAATCTTTTTAGAACAATTGCTGGATGAGCGATCTAAAAAAATACAACTGGAAGCGGCAAGGTTACTGGCAGGTCTTAGTAACAGTGCGCTGGTAGAACGATTATTTCTCGCTTTATTAGCCTATGTTCATATATCGGAGAATGCCATCAACTTTGATCTACCGGAGACCCTTCCTGAGTCAACCTTGAAGGATGGAATTCATCCGGTACCACTCAAAGAATCCGGCGGAGGAATAAAAGCAGCCTGGTTAAGACAAATCACCAGTAAAATTCCTCCAAGGCGCTGGTCAGAATTGATTGATAAGGACCCTGAAGATTGTTTGTCCTTTTTTCTGAACAATCGCTGGTCTGATCAATTATTACCAGCCATTGCCGAAGCTGCTTTATTACATAATGATAAAGAGTGGATGGGAGCTATTCTGGAGCATGGTCTAATCAATGGTTTTAGTCATGATATTCCCGTTAACTTGCTTAAATTAATGATTAAAAAACTTCCCCGGGAAGCTATTTCCTCATTGGCCGAATACGGGGCAGAAGTCCTTCCAAGATTGATAGAAAACAAAAGTGTTTTCTTTTTGTTGCTAACAAATAATAAAGCATCATGGACAGACAAGGTGAGTGTCTGGTTATTGCAGAATTTTAAAGACTGGATGCGTTCCCAAAAACAGGGTTTTGGAAACCTGGAACACTATCGCGAACTTATCCAGACCGGTGCTTACTCCATAAACCCGGCACTGGCTGAAAAATTCAAGATCGGATGGCCAACGACAAACACCACATGGTATTATTGGGAAGATGCCATTGACAAAATGATCAGGACGCTCAACTTCAGGAGAGATATGATCAAAAGTCTTAAGAGTTAGGTTGACAAGATTCAAACCAAATCGAACAAAGTAGCAGGACAAAACTAGTTATAATGAAAAGTTACAATATCACATTTTTTTTTAACCACCGGGTTCACGGAGAAGGCACAGTGAACACAGAGGTCTAAGAATTACACCTTGAATCTCTTGAAAGTGATGAGTGATGTGGCCTTAAATGATTTCCCTACTCAGCAACCTGACTAATTAACACATTTGTCTGCCAACATTATCATTATTTATGCGAAATTGTCGTTGGTTTTTTAACTTTGTTTTCCAAAAAAATTAAACTGAGCTCATGGCCAATAAAAAAAGAAACAGAAAAGCACAATCTCTGATTCAAATCGCATTGTTTGTCGGGATTTTGATTTTCATAAATATTATGGCCAATATCAGGTTTAACAGCAATTCCTTTTATACCTATTTTGACCTTACCGAAGAAAAAAGATATTCCCTCACTGATGGCACTACAAATTTGCTTGAAGACCTCGATGAAGAAATTTTCGTAGAAGTGCTTCTCGATGGTGAATTCCCTGCAGGTTTCAAACGTCTCCAGACAGCTGTACGGGATATGCTGGAAGATTTCAGGTCGGAATCGGGCTTTATCGAGTACAGCTTTATAAATCCAGGAGCGGGTAGTGTTAAACAGATCAATGACCGGCGTGAAACGCTGGCAAAAGAAGGCATCATTCCGATCAGCCTTCGACTGAAAGATGCCAGCAGTACATCCAATCAACTGGTTTATCCTTATGCCATTTTTCGCTATGGCAACAAATCCTGGACGGTCAATCTGCTGGAAAATGAAGTTCCCGGTATGTCCAACGAGATTATCCTCAATAACTCTATCGGTTTGCTGGAATACAAATTTGCCAGCGCTATAGAAAAAGTAAGAGATACGGATGTACCTGTAATTGTTTTTACAGAAGGCCACGGAGAGCTGACCCCATTCGAAACTGCTGATCTGGAAAAGTCATTGCTCGAATATAACGAGACCGGAAGAATCAACCTCGATAGCATTGTGGCTATTGGAGAAGAAGCTGACTTGTTGGTGGTTGCCAAACCTCAGCTGCCTTTTTCTGACAGAGACAAATTCAAGATTGATCAGTTTGTCATGAACGGAGGCAAGGTGCTTTGGGTAATTGACCCGATTGGCGTCACTCTCGATAGTCTACAAACCCGTCCGAAATTCTTTCCAAACCCTTATGACCTTAACCTTGACGACCTCCTTTTCCGCTATGGTATCAGAATGCAGAAAAACCTGTTACTGGATATTCAATGTACCAAGATACCGCTTGCTACAGGTTATGTAGGAAATGCACCGCAACTGGATTATTTCCGATATCCATACCATATGGTCATCACTCCCAGGAGTAATCACCCCATTGTTAAGAGTGTCGGGCCTGTAAACATGTATTATGCCAGCACCCTGGACACCGATGTAGAGACCAAATACCCGATTGAAAAAACGGTTTTGTTAGCCACTTCCAATAATACGACTTACCAACGGCTTCCGATCGAAATGGATTTTGATTTCCTTAGATACGAGCTGGAACCGGCTAAATTTGACAAAGGCCCTCAGCCTGTAGCCATGCTGCTTGAAGGTAAATTCAACTCTCTTTATGAAAACAGGGTAAGTCCTGAGATGCTCAGCAATCTTTCCCAAATTGGCATTGAATTCAAAAAAGAAGTTGAAAATACCCAGATGATCGTCGTATCTGATGGAGATGTGATGAAGAACCAGGTTAAACGCGACGGACAAACCTACAGCCCCCTCGGGTGGAACGACTTTGAGAAATATCGCTTTGCCAATAAGGATCTGGTTGTAAATATGATCGAATACCTGCTCGATGAAAAAGGGCTCATCGAAGCTAGAGGAAAGGATGTAAAGTTACGCCTTCTGGATACGGTTAAGGCAAAAGAAGAATCCCAAAAATGGCAATTGGTCAACATTGGACTTCCTTTGATTTTCCTGATTATTTTTGGATTCGGATACAATTGGTTAAGAAGGAACAGGTATGGGAAGTAGAAAGAAGAAAGTGCATAATGCAGATGGAACATCACGACATCCCGAACCTGTCTGCTCGGCATTGCCAGGCAGGTGAGATTTAATATCGAGTGTACACGGAGTGTCGGGAGTGATGAGTGAAGATTTTGAACTATAAAAAAAGCTAAAGTTTAAATTGTAATGAACAGAACATTATTATACCTGATTATTTTTCTGGTTTTGGGTGGTGCAACTTTCTGGATGTTGACCAAAAGTAGTGAGGATGAAAAAACAAGTCTTTTAGGTGCTGACCGGAAATTTAAGGTGGAACAACCCGAAGAAATTCAAAAAATCTTTATTGCAGATAGAAGAGGCAACAACACTACGCTGGAACGTCAGGGAGACCACTGGATCTATAATGGCAAATACAAGGTTCGCCCCAATGTTATGGAGAATCTGCTGGATGCCGTTACAAGAGTTGAAATCAAATATCAACCTCCTCGCCAGGCAGTTGAACACATGATCAGCAGTCTGGCTACTGAAGGTATCAAGGTGGAGATTTTTAATAAAAAAGACGAGCTCATTAAATCGTATTACGTAGGTGGTTCCACTGCTGATGAGCGGGGAACCTTTATGATGATGGCTGATGCCGAGCAACCCTATGTAACCAACATTCCCAACTGGACCGGAAATATCAGATTCAGGTATAATCTTAAGGGAGACGACTGGCGCGATGTCATGGTATTTGATGAAAAAATCGAAAACATCTCCAGGGTTGAAGTAGAGTACCCAAAGCAGCGAAACAAATCTTTTGTGGTGAGCCGTGAAGGCGATGAATTTACCGTTGTCCCTTATTTTGACATTACACCAAAGAAGAACCTGCCTTTGCCGCAAGGAAAGGTAGAACAGTTTCTCATAAATTTTGAAAAAGTGAGTTCCCGGGGGTTTGATAACAAAAACCCGGAGAAGGATTCCATTTCCGCTACGATTCCATTTTGTCGTGTTACCCTGGAAGATATCAATGGAAAAAAGACCGACCTGCAAATGTATCCGATCCAGCCAGACCAGCAATATGATGAAAAAACCGGTGAACCTCTTCCCTATGGGGAAGTCCAGAATTATTATGCTGTCCTTAACGATGAGGATTTCATTGTTGTCAGCCATCTGGTCATGAAAAAACTGTTATGGGCCTATGAGTTTTTCTATCAGTAAACGGATATTCTTTTACATTTTTTTTCTTTTTGTTTCCACCGTATCGCTTGGGTTTATTTCCAACGAAGACGAGTGGGGTTTCTTTGGGCACCGTCGCATCAATCGATTAGCAGTTTTTACCCTGCCACCGGAAATGACCGTTTTTTACCGGCAACACCTGGAATATGTAACCGAACACGCTGTTGATCCGGATAAGCGGAGGTATGCGGTCAAAGGTGAAGACATTAAACATTACATCGATATTGACCACTGGGGTACTTACCCCTTTGAAAAAGTGCCTCGCGACTGGACAGAAGCTTTGATGAAATATTGTGACATCTATGGGGTAAACCGGCAAGGAGATACCATTACCATTGGGCTTAACCCTGAAATTGACCTCCAACTCGATTCCGTTACTATTTCAGATAGTCAAACCGGGAAAACCTGGCAAATAAACAAAAGAGACTACAGAAATTTCTTTCGTTATAATGTACTTCCTTTATACGGCCAGGAAGAGATATGGTCAATGAGTAGTGATAGTCTGAATACTATTCTCCATCAAAAGGATGATTTCACTGAAGTATGGGTGGTAGATAACTTTTCGGAATACGGCATTCTACCTTATAATTTGCTTTGGATGAAAAACCGCCTGACCAAAGCCTTTTCGGAGAAAGATGTCAATAATATCCTCAGATTGTCTTCTGATATTGGGCATTATATTGGCGATGGTCACGTGCCTTTACATACCACGGAAAACTACAATGGTCAATTGACCAATCAGGTGGGCATTCATGCTTTTTGGGAGAGTAGACTACCGGAGTTATTTGCTGATGAAGAATACGACTTCTTTGTTGGAAAAGCCGAATACGTTAATGATCCAAAATCCTATTTTTGGGACGTTGTGCTCGAAAGCCATTCCTACCTGGATAGCGTGCTGACCATTGAAAAATCCCTTAGTTTTTCCTATCCTGACGACCAGCAGTTTTGCTTTGAGGAACGATTGGACATCGTTATCAGAACCCAATGCAGGGAATATGCAAGGGCTTACCATGACCGGATGAATGGAATGGTCGAAAAACGTATGCGGGATGCAATTTTATCTATCGGAAGTATTTGGTACACCTGTTGGGTAGATGCCGGCCAGCCCGATTTAGGTGAGCTTGTAGCAAAACCGCTGACAAAAAAAGAACAAAAGGAAAAGGAAGAACTTGAAGCCAAATACAGAGCCGGGGTTCATTTTGGGAGAAAGCATGAGTAAACCTACCCCAAAACCAAAAATGAAAAAATCATAAAATGCAAAACCACCAGATATCCTTTTAATTTTTCCCGCAGGATTTTCAAGGCTTTCCCCATCTGATTTTCCACTGTTTTTATGGAGATGTCCAGTTTTTCTGCAATTTCTTTATAAGTCAATTCTTCGAATCGACTCAGCTGGAAAATTGCTCTGCAACGAGGTGGCAAGTCGTCAATGGCGATCTTGATCTTGTCTTTGAGCTCACCGTAAAGATATTTTTCTTCAATACCTTCATCCACTCCGTCATGTTGTCCTGGATTCAATTCATCAATATGAATTTTCTTGTTTTTGCGGAGGTGCCCAAGCGCCTCATTGATGGCCATTCTACGGAGATAAGCGGCAAAGGATTGGTTGATATTGAGTTGATGACGTTTTTGCCAAAGCCTGATAAAAACTTCCTGTGCGAGATCTTCGGAGAGGGGTTGTTCATTGACAAAACGATATATGGTTTTACAGACCATCGAATAATGGTTGTGAAAGACCTCTTTCATATAGGCTTTATCATCCGATTGAAGCCTTAACAGTATTTCGTTCGTTTCGTCAGACATCAGGTTTTAGCTAATCCTCAGTTTGCAAGGATAAAGGTAATTACAATATTTCAAACAACACCTTCGACCAAGTCCCCATTTTGTTAGAGGAAAGTTAATGTTAAAACCCAATGTTAAAAATAGTTAGGGTTTGGACTCCCAAAACCAAAAAACCCATTTTAGAAATTTTTTTGGAAAAGAAGTGCGCTTGGAAAAGAAAAATTGCGTCCTTTACTGTTCGAAATTTTTTTCTATGAAAGACGTTAGCGAATTATTAGACTTGCTGGACCTTGAACAACTCGAATACAACTTATTCAGGGGACAAAGCAGCAGTATTGGCAGTAAGCGGGTTTTCGGGGGACAGGTATTGGCTCAATCCCTGAGTGCGGCAATGCGTACGGTTCCCGAAGATCGTTATGTGCATTCTATTCATGCATATTTCATTTTACCGGGTGACATCACCATGCCGATTGTGTTTGATGTGGAACCCATTCGGGATGGCGGAAGTTTTACCACCAGAAGGGTAAAAGCCATTCAAAAAGGCAGGGTCATACTCAACTTCGCAGCTTCTTTCCAGCTTAAACAGGATGGTTTCGATCATCAAATTACTATTCCAGATATCACCCCTCCTGAGGAACTTGAAAACTGGGAGGGACTGGTTAAAGAATTCGGCGATCTGCTTCCGGAAAACTTCCGTAAGTTTCTAGATAGAGCCCGGCCAATCGAATTTAAACCGGTGGAACGATTCAATCCGCATACAGATAATAAATCCGGACCTTTCAGACATGTATGGATCAAAGCGAAAGGCGTGATTCCGGATCATAAGAAGTTACATAACCTGGTACTGGCCTACACTTCTGATTACAACCTGCTCACCACTGCACTATTACCTCATGGGCAGTTAACTAACTGGCATGAACTCACGCTGGCCAGCCTGGATCACGCCATGTGGTTCCACAGGCCGTTTGACCTCAATGACTGGATGCTTTACCAGACAGACAGCCCAAGTGCCTCCGGTGCCCGGGGTTTCAGCAGAGGAAATATTTTTACCCGTGATGGAAAATTGGTAGCTTCAGTAGTCCAGGAAGGATTGATTCGACCAAAAAGAAAATAGAAAAGGAATAAGAGGACAAGGATTTTTCCAGGTTATGAATTGATGTATTATCGAAATTTTTTCATTCTGCTTCTCTTATTACATTATTCCCTTTTTACTTGTACCAACCGTAACGAAAGAAACCCGCTATAAATGAATTATTATAGCGGGTTTCCTTTTTCTTTCGAAAAAGAAGTTATTTATTCAGCACCATACTTTTTCTGCTTGTAGCTAGCTTTAAGCAGCTCGCTACGACGTCTAACGGATGGTTTTTTGAATTCTTTGCGATCACGCAACTCACGCATTAAACGTGTGCTCTGGAACTTACGCTTGTATCTTTTAAGCGCTTTGTCGATGTTTTCAGTTTCTTTAACTTCGATAATTAACATAAACGTAAAAATTTTGGACTGCAAAGGTAAAATTATTTTTTTGATACGCCGAAATTTTTTTGAAAAAATATTTTCCATAAAATAAGTCGGGGAATTTCTTCGCTTATCCTATAAAACCGGTAGTATTGATGAGGTTTTTAAAAGTATTAGGTTGGGTAATTATTGTGGTCATTTTAACGGTAGTCTCACAAGTTGGGGGCCTGGTGCTTCTTGCCTGCATTCCTGTTTTTAAATTTACCAAAAAATGGTTCCATAAAGGGTTATCGCTACATTTTGCCAACACAGGAATATTTATAGCGACTTACCTAATTTTCATCAGTTTGATTTTACCTCCCCTCGCTTCGGGTTTCGGAAGAGTTCCATTGCCAATAACCGGAAAGACCAATCTAAAGCCATTAAATTATGCTACCTGGGTTTTAAACAGGCATTACGTAAGACCCGCCCTTAAAACGATACTTTTAGAGACCTCCAAAACTATGCAGAAAAAACATCCTGGTACCATCGTTGCTTACCTGGATGCAGGGTTTCCATTTATTAATAATTATCCCCTCCTCCCCCACCTGAGCCATGATGATGGAGAAAAAGTCGACCTGGCATTCCTGTATCGCAGCCGTTCAACAGACGAACCTATGAATCGAAAAGCTCCTTCATTTATCGGATATGGTGTTTTTGAAGAACCAAAACCAGGAGAGTCTGATTATCCCGGGCGTTGTAAAGCAGAAGGCTACTGGCAATACAGTTTATTAGGGAATATTGTCCCACAGGGAGGCAAACGAAAAATGAAACTGGATGAAAAAAGAACAGCTGATTTGCTCAAAATACTGGCCAATCAACCTGAAATTGGTAAAATTTTCCTGGAACCACACTTAAAGGATCGATTGGGGCTGTCTTCAGGTAAAATACGATATCACGGTTGCCATGCAGTTCGTCACGATGATCATATACATGTGCAACTTTAGGATTTATCTCTTGATAAATTGTCCAAATTCCTCTACACCTTTTGCATTGAGACATGCCTCAGCTGTCAATCCTCCTTTTCTGGCTGATAGAACGCCGTAGTGGATATCGTGGATCCCCTCTCTGCTGTGGGCATCAGGGTTTACGGAAATCAAAATACCTTTTTCTAAAGCATATGGTATCCACCTCCAATCCAGGTCAAGTCTGTAGGGGTTGGCATTGATCTCAATTGAAACACCATTAGCCGCACAGGCATCGATAACCTTTTTATGATCAATCGGATACCCTTGCCGGGATAATAACAATCTTCCGGTGGGATGTCCCAGAATGGTGGTATATGGATTTTCAATAGCAGTAATGAGCCTTTGCGTGGCTTTTTCTTCATCCATTCGTAAATTGGAATGCACGGAGGCTATGATAAAATCAAACCCTTCAAGCAGGTCATTTCCATAGTCCAGCGCCCCATCGTTGAGGATATCGCTTTCGATACCTTTATATATTTTGAAAGGGGCAAGTTCCTGGTTGAGCTGATCAATTTCCTCAAATTGCTGCAAAACCCTGTCAGGCTGAAGGCCATTGGCGTAAAAGGCAGACTTGGAGTGGTCGGTGATGGCCAAATACTCAAACCCCTGCTCTTTTGAATATTCCGCCATTTCCCTTAAGCTATTCAACCCATCACTGTAAGTGGTATGAGCGTGAACAACACCTTTGATATCTGATTTTTCGATCAGGTTTGGCAAGGCATTGGTTTCCGCCAGTTCAAGTGCCCAGTCAGACTCTCTCAATTCAGGTTCAATATAAGGAAGGTTTGCTTTTGCAAAAACAGCTGCTTCTGTTGATAAGCCCTTAAAATCCTGCCCGGAAAATTTTTCAAGAAATGCCTGCATAAACTCATCAGAAGCCGTATACCGGAATTGCTTGGAGCCAAAAGCATTGCCAGTACAAAAATGAATTTTGACAGAAATCCCTTCGGTTGTTTGGAAAGGAAAATCATCGGAAGGATTTTGATTAGGTTCAAGTGCTAAAAGATTTATCGCTTCATTGGTTTCCCCGGAAGCAACCAACAATTCAATTCCATCCACGATGTTACAATTTCTTCTAACCTGTCCGGTAAGTTCAACCTCAACACCTTCGAAATGAGCTTTTGCGGACCTCAACAGTTGATTGGCTGCTTCCTCAACAGCTGCAAGATGGAATTTATTTTTTGATCTTTGAAAATACTCGAGTTGTTCTTTAAGCGCATCCTGGGTCTTTTTGCCAAACCCTTTGAGATCGACAAGTCTGTTTTCGTTAACGGCATAAAGCAACTCGCCTACACTTTCAACTCCCAGTTCATCCCAAACCGTTTTGATCTTTTTGGGTCCGAATCCTTTAATCTCCAACATTTCCAAAATACCTTCAGGTGTTTTCTCTTTATACCTTTCCAGGGTTGACATTTTTCCGGATGACAAAAGCTCTTCAATCTTTCCGGAAATGGCTTTTCCCACCCCCGGCAAGGCGTTAATTTCCTCCGAAGACATGTCTGTTAATGGCTGGTCAAGTTTCCTTAGACGCATATAAGCATTTTGGTAGGAACGAATTTTGAATTTGTTCTCACCATATAATTCCATTATTTTTCCTAAAAACTGGAAGGATTTTGCAACATCTTTGTTTGTCATCACGTAAAAGAGATTTTAGAAGGAAACATGTTAGCCAAAAGTAATAAATGTGAACGAGCAAACAAGGGCTTTCATGTTTTTTGATTTCAAAAAAATGGATGATTATATTTGAATAAAAAAAAATAAAATCTATATTTGTTTTACTACCGGGACAATACACTACATACAATCTACACATACATTTTCAAAATCCATCCGGTTCAAATTATAATCCATTCTTAGAGAGGCAATAAGACTTTCAGACAAAATTAGTTTGAATGCTGATTTTGTATTGTTCGTTTTATTGATATCGATATTTTTCCCAATCCGATCGCACAAAAAGACTTTAACAAAAGCGTATTGCTTTTAAAGAATAATTTTTGAAAAAGACCCTCATGTTTTTTCATGGGATTTTTATTAACACTTATTTTTAAAACAAATTCATTATGATTCTAAAAAATTACATTAAGGTACAGTATGCTATAGCCATGCTGTTCGTTTTTGCGCTTTCGGCTCTGCCAACGCAGCAAGCTATGGCTCAGTGCCCGAATGACAACGCCTTTTACTTTTCCACACCGGCTCCTACCACACCTGGAGTTCCTGACGTAGTTACTACTTGTATCTACGGAGGAGAGTACATCACTATGACAAATATGCAGGCTGGTTCAACCTACCGTATCTCTACTTGTGGTGACTCTGATTTCGATACTGAGATCACTGTTTACTCAGCGGGCGGAGTTTTCCAGGTTGAAAATGATGATGCTTGTGGACTGCAGTCCGAAGTTGACTTCACACCTTCAGCAACTGGTGATTATGACATTTTGGTGGATGAGTGGGTCTGCTCAGATAACATGATTTGTATGACATTGACTGTTACTTTGCTTGATACTTCACCTCCGGCAAATGACGATGCTTGTGACGCTACAGCTCTTACATTGGGCGTGCCTGCTGGCATTAACAATGAATACGCTACTACTGAGCAGTTTGAGCCAAACCCAGGTCCTGGTACCGTAGGAGAAGCTCCAACCTGTAATGCTATCGACGGATGGTGTTCATTCGAGTTGGATCTTGACAACACAGTATGGTATACCTTTGTAGGTCCTGCCAGCGGTTGTGTTTCTATTGAAATTCTTTCTCCAGGATTGACTGACCTGCAGTTGGCTGTTTACAATGCGGAGAACTGTAACAACTACTTCAAGTTTAAGGAAGTGGCTGCCAATGATGACGGAGGTCCTGGATTTACTCCATTCCTCGATTACTTCGAAGTTATTCCTGGTGCAACTTACTACGTTCAGATTGATGGTTATAATGGTGCTTCTGGCACAGGTGACCAGGTCGTTGTTTATGACGGTGCGGGACCAGTTCCAGCGCCATGGACAACCAGCCACAATGGTGAAGCAGTTGGTTCATTCAGCTATGTAACATGTGGTGAGGTTTACACTGCCAGCACCAACCAATTCCCATCTCCATTCAAAGATCAGGGCGGTTATATCCTCCAGACTATGTGTGGTGACGGATATGTGCAGGCAAGAGTTGACGATGTTGATGGTCTTGGATGGGCTGGAATCTCCATGCGTGAATCTACTGCACCAGGATCAAGAAAAGTTGAATTGAAGACTCAGTTGAACAGTCTTGTTCGCAGATCTGTTCGTAAAGGAACCAATGGATTTGCTCAAAACCAGCAATACCCACGCCCACAGGGATGGAACTGGCTGAGACTGGAAAGAGTTGGTGATCAGTTTGCTGGTTATATCTCAGAAGACGGAGAAAGCTGGCAGCAGATCTTTGCTCAATCATTCATCATGAATGGTTGCCTCCAGGTAGGTATGTTCGTTGAAAGTATCAATGTAAACTCTGTTACTACAGGAACATACTCATATCCTGAAACAGGAACTTGTCCTTGTGAAAGTAGCTTTGGTGGTACTTATAACGGAGCATACTGTGGTGCGTCTACTGGCTCACCTGGATTCCCAGACGACCCTGCTTGTGAAGCTGCTGTATGTGCTGCTGACGCATTCTGCTGTGACATCTCCTGGGATGGTATCTGTGCTGGTGCTGCATCTACTACCTTCGCTGCTGAATGTGCTGATTGTTTGAGCGCTGCTCCAGCACCAGCAGGTGGATTTGGTACACTGCAGGCTGACGTTACTCAACCAGAAGACGTTGTAAGCAATGTTGACAGAGTTGCTGACCTGACTGTATTCCCTAACCCATCTGAGGGTGTTGTGAATCTCCAGGTTGAAGATTTCATTGGCAAGTCTGCAACAGTTGTTATTTACAACAATATCGGTCAGGAAATATTCACAAGAAATTACGATGTAGTTGAAAATTCAACTATCATGGTAGACCTCACTGGTCCAAGAATTTCTAGTGGAATTTACAACCTGAACTTCGTATCAGAAGGTCAGAGAATTACCAAGCAGGTAATCATCAACAAGAAGTAATTCTTGTTAAATCAAATTAGCAGATAATTAATGAATTGATGCTATAAAAAAGGGGCGCTTCGATACCGAAGCGCCCCTTAATTATTTTATCTCAATCGCAAAGCTATTTTTTGCAGAAAATTGTTTGTCAATTTAATCCAAAAACCTCGACTTCCATTCCGGTTGAGGGATCATACAGGCATCTCGTTTCCCAAACATACGGTATCTGTTTCGGGCAATGACTCCATAAACAGCATCCCTAATCGAAGCAGGAATAATGATAAAACCGTACAAAACTTTCCAAAGACCATCCAAATGACGGGCCACTCTTAAAGCTGCAGTTGATCGGGTAAAAACCCTGTCTCCTTCCACCAAAACGAACGAATTGTAATCATCTGTCGGAAGGCCGTATTTGCTCAACACATCCTGACCGTATTCGGATTGCAGGGAGGCAAATTTAAAAACGCCTTTTGAATCGCGTTTCAATACAAATTGTACGCTGCTATTGCACAAATTACAAACTCCGTCGAAAAGAACTACCTTTGAATCTTCCTCCATATTGCTTCAATTATTATAAAATAGATTCCTGAATAAAGGGCAACTTATCCGGATAATCAGTAGTGTAATGCAACCCCCTGCTTTCTCTTCTGCTCAATGCAGCCCGACTAACTAAATAAGCAATGGTAATCAGGTTCCTCAATTCACATAGCTGGGGAGATAAAACACTCGTATGGTATAATTCTTCTGTTTCCCTATACAATAACTGAAGGCGATCCATAGCCCTTTTCAATCTTACGTTCGAGCGCACAATGCCCACATAACTGCTCATCACTTCCTTCAACTCTTTTATACTTTGAGTTATAAGTACCATTTCCTGAGGGTCAGTAGTACCGCTTGCGTTCCACTCCGGAATACCTTCCGCAAATTTGGTTTTATCAATGGTTTCCAAAACGTCCAGGTGGATCCGATGAGCAAAAACAAGCGCCTCCAGTAAAGAATTAGATGCCAGTCGATTGGCACCGTGTAAACCGGTACTAGTGCACTCACCACAAGCATAGAGGTTTTTGATGGAGGAATGCCCCATTTCATCCGTGCGTACCCCTCCACACATATAATGGCAGGCAGGAACGACAGGAATCATATCTTTTGCAGGATCAATTCCCAGGCTCAGACATTTATCCAGAATCGTAGGAAAATGATCCTTAAATTTTTCCATATCCAGGTGACGACAGTCCAGGAACATACTTTCTTCTCCCTGGATTTTCATTTCATTATCTATTGCCCTGGCCACAATATCCCTTGGTGCTAATGACTCCCGCTTATCATATTTTTCCATAAAGGTCCGCCCTTTACGGTCCTTGAGAATACCGCCAAACCCTCTGACAGCTTCGGAAACAAGGAAAACCGGATTTTCTCCGGCAGGATTGAACAAGGCAGTCGGGTGAAATTGCACGAATTCCATATTTCCAAGGTGACCTTTGGCCCTATACATCATGGCAATTCCATCTCCTGAAGCAATTACAGGGTTAGTTGTATTCCGATAAACTTGCCCTGCTCCTCCCGTCGCAACGACGGTCTGCCGGGCAAGAATGGTTTCCATTTCTTTAGTATCTTTATTCAAGACATAGGCACCATAACACTCGATGTTTTCTGTGAGTCGTGTAATGGTATACCCAAGATGGTGTTGTGTAAGAAAATCCACAGCAAAATAATGTTCATGGATCTCAAGATTTGGCATGGCATCTGCTTTGGCCAGCAGTGCGCGTTGGATCTCCCAACCCGTCAGATCCTTATAATGAAGAATCCTGTTTTCCGAATGTCCGCCTTCCCGGCCAAGATCGTATTTATTGGCATCATTTTTATCAAACCGGGTTCCCCAGTCAATGATCTCCCGTACCCGCTGAGGCCCTTCGGAAGTCACGATTTCTACAGCCTTCAGGTTACAAAGTCCGTCTCCGGCATCGAGGGTATCATTGACATGTTTTTCAAAGGAATCTTTATCATCATTCCAGACTGCTGCAACCCCTCCCTGTGCATAACGGGTATTACTTTCGCTTTCATTAGTCTTAGTAAGAACTGTTATTGTCAGGTCTTTGCGTTTTTCAGCAATTTTTATAGCAGTGGTTAGACCACCAATTCCGGCACCAATTACAAGGATATCTGTTTTCTTCATTTGTTAATTTTTTCGACGATTTACAATGGCAATTGTATCATCAAACCTGCCGCAAGATAACTATTTTACCCTAGCCGGACCTTATCAATCATCAGACATTTATGTCAAATTTTTCATGACAAATTTTACTGATATTCAACCGATACTACCGAGGTAGCAAAGCAATTATGTGACCATTATCACCAATAAACCCAAGGGTTTTCAATATCTTCGTGGCCAAATTGAACTACCTTAAAAACAACCGTATTTCCATACGGTTCAACGCTATTTCAATGAAAATCAAAGAACTTCTTCCAATCACCGATTGGCTTTCAAACTATAATAAGGATAATTTAAAAGGAGACCTTTCAGCAGGATTAACTGTTGGGGTTATGCTCATTCCCCAAGGCATGGCATATGCTCTTATCGCAGGGTTACCCCCGATTTATGGTCTGTATGCTTCGACCATTCCAATTATCCTATATTCCATTTTTGGTACTTCAAGGCAGCTGGCAGTAGGGCCTGTAGCCATGGTTTCACTGCTTACAGCGACAGGAATTGGAGCAATGGTCCCTGAAGCTGGTAGCGAAACTTATATTGGTCTGGCCATTGCACTCGCTTTGTTTGTGGGGACCATTCAATTTTTACTAGGAGTGTTTAAACTCGGTTTTCTTGTCAATTTCCTGTCTCATCCCGTGATCAGTGGTTTCACCTCCGCGGCAGCGCTCATTATTGGTTTGAGTCAGTTGAAACACCTCCTTGGAGTAGACATTCCCAGAAGCCACCATATTCATGAAATCATCCTGAATGCTATCGAGAAGTTTAATCCAGACCAATGGCCTACTATCCTTTTGGCTCTTGGTGGTATTGCCGTTATAATAGGCATCAAAAGAATTAATAAAGCCATTCCCGGAACCTTGATCGCCGTTGTGCTGGGAGTCCTGATTGTCTGGGCTTTTGGACTCAACAACATGGGCGTGAAAATTGTAGGAGAAGTTCCTTCCGGGCTTCCGAAAGTAGGTATACCAACCTTTGACATGGCATCTTTTTCAGAACTACTCATCATTGCGCTGACCATCTCTTTGGTAAGTTTTATGGAAAGTATCGCCGTTGCCAAAGCGATTCAGAATAAACATAAGAACTATCAGGTCGTTCCGAATCAGGAATTGATCGCCCTTGGAGTTGCCAATATTGGTGGAGCATTTTTCCAGTCTTATCCCGTCACCGGCGGATTTTCAAGGACTGCCGTAAATGATCAGTCGGGTGCAAAAACTGGTATGGCAGGGATCTTCAGTGCCCTGCTCATCATCATAACCTTACTTTTCCTGACTCCTCTTTTTTATTATCTGCCAAAAGCTATCCTTGCCTCTGTGATCATGGTAGCTGTTTTTGGTCTTATCGACGTAAAAGAGGCTAAACACCTTTGGAGGAGTAATCGTACAGACTTTTGGATGTTGATCGTTACTTTCATAGGCACACTTTCTCTGGGGATCGAACAAGGTATAGCCCTGGGTGTGGTGCTTTCACTTGTTATGGTAATTTTCCGGACCACACGTCCACATGTTGCAGAGCTCGGCAAAGTGCCGAACACCCACTTTTACAGGAATGTTGAACGATTTGAAAACCTGGAACATAGAGCCGAATTACTCATCATGCGCTTCGATGCACAATTGTACTTTGCCAATGTCAATTATTTCAAAGATAGTCTCTATGAAATGAGTATGCGAAAGTGTGATACGCTTAAACTTATCATTATTGATTGTGAAGCTATGAACAATATGGATAGCAGTGCGGTTCATGCTATTGATGACCTGTTGGACGATTATGAATCAAGGGGTATTGAAGTAGTATTCTCCGGAGTGAAAGGTCCTGTCAGAGATGCACTTGAAAAAGGTGATCTCACCGGAAAAATCGGAAAGGATAAATTTTTCATGAGCATTCAGGAAGCTGTTGACTGTTACGACCAGAAATGCATGTCGGATACGGGAAAAAAACCGAAATTCACCCAATACACGCTTCAATCGGATGCATAATTACAATAGCGAATGGACCCTGTTCCTCGACCGGGACGGGGTGATCAATAAAAGACTTCCCGGAAGGTATGTTGGGGATATCAGTGAATTTGAATTCCTTTTCAAAGTACCTGAGGCAATTGCCATGTTTTCCCGAATTTTTGGGCACATCATTGTGGTAACCAACCAACAGGGAGTTGGAAAAAAGCTGATGACCGAAGAGCAATTGGGCATCGTCCACCAACATATGTATGAAGAGGTCGAAATGGCCGGAGGGCAGATCGATGCTGTTTATTTTTGCCCAGATCTCAAGACAGATGCTAACCCATGCCGCAAGCCCTCTCCTATCATGGCGCTTTGGGCGCAACGGGATTTCCCCACGATCAACTTCAAAAAATCCATCATGGTCGGAGATTCCCTCAGCGACATTCTTTTTGGAAAAGCTTTAAAAATGGAAACCGTTTTGGTGGAAACCAATCGGAAAGAAATGAAGGCGGTTTCCGAAATGGAAAAAAACGACCGAAGTTTCAGGGTAGACCTGAAAGTTTCCGGGCTTTGGGAATTGGCGGAACTCATTGAAAAGAAGACTTAACAAAAAAAGAAATAATCACGCCCCTTAGCTTTTCCCTTGCCTTCCAATTCGGACCAAATCTCCTCCTGATCCTCCGGATTTCCCACTGCAATTATTATTTGCGGGTTTTCCAACAAATCTATAGTTTTTGTTGACTCAAAGGGCACTCCATAGACCTCATGCCCCCATTTGGAAGGGCGGTTGCAGACCCATCGAAATTCATGCCCGTTTTCTGTAAGCATGGATGCCAATAACTTTCCTTTTTTGCCGGCTCCCCAGAGGACCAAAGGTCTATCCGGCTCCCGGTCCAGTTCCTGAAATCTTGGAACCTTGAGTTTGAAATACTGTTGATTGGCGTAATGGGGATCATTACGGGAACTCCGGCTATCATGATCACGCCAAAAATGCAAGACTTCGTCACTACCAACAGGTTTCAAACCAAATTTATAAAACCGAAAAACGAGATCATAATCCTCGGGATAAACATCCGGTTCAAAAGCCTTACACCTTTCCAAATCTTTCCGCCAAACCATCCAGCAAGGGGAAGGAATTACACACTCCCGGTAAATTTCTTCAAAATGATTTTTCTGATCAATCAATCCATTCAACCAGGATTCATATCGCTGGTATCCTCCGCCCAAAGTATTTTCAGCTATATATTTTACTTTGCCTGTGGCCAGTACTCCCCTACCCTTTGAAAGCATAATTTGCTTAAGCACTTTCAACTTCTCCGGAGCCATCAAATCATCAGCATCCATTCTTGTAATCAACTGGCCAGTACTATTGGCATAAGCAAGTCTCAAAGCGGGGATGATACCCTTTGCCGTATTATCAAAAACTTTGATCCGGGGGTCTTTTGCAGCATATGCCTTCAAAACTTTTCCGCTTTCATCTTCGGAAAAATCATTAACTGCCAATAATTCCCAATTTTGCTCTGTTTGATCAATAATAGACTCCAAACATTCTTCAAGAAATGGAATGGCATTGTAAACGGGTAATAATATGCTGATTTTTGGATCGATAGCAGTTATTTATTCCAGTTTATTTTTCCAATTTTTCGATCACCTGCTACCCAGGCTTGTCGATAATTTTCTCCAAACCGGATCGTATAAAAATTCTCTTCATTCAACAATTCCCAGCTGTTTCCACCATTTTTAGACCATGAAATTCCGGGAATACCCACTGCCAATAAAACCTTTCCATCACCTCCGGGCACATACTGCACACAAGATCTATATCCCGGGTGAAAACCATCAGATGCCAGATACCAGGATCGCCCTCCATCCCTGGTCAGGGCTTTATTCTGAGTATTCTGATCTTTTACCTCCCAATTACCTCCAAAGATTATTCCCTGATTTTCATCCCAGAAGTCCGTCGTGAAAATTCCGGTCATCTGTTCCCCGGAGATAATAGGCGTTTCAAAAACACTCCAACTTCGACCGCGATCCTGTGAATGAAAAACCCTGGACCTGGATCCGCCGCTGACTATCCAAGCATTATCATCATAAAGCGCAATATTCGAATTACTCGCAGCAAATGCAGCTTCACCATCGGCCGTTTCAGGTAAAAGGGAACAATCCAGCTTTTCCCAATTCATTCCACCATCTCTGGTAATAATAACCGATAAACATCCATCAGTTGGATCTCCCATGGCTATCCCTTCATTTTTATCCCAGAATGCCATAGCATCATAAAAAACAGCAGGATGATCTTCCTTATATACAATATCCCATGTTTTTCCTTCATCTGCCGAACGGTATAGAAGTGCAGGGGATGCAATGCAAAGTAAGAATACAGCCTCCTCTGTCGCAGCGATGGCTCTGAAATGAGGAACTATGGAATCAGTTTTAATACTATCTATCGTCCAGGAGGCTCCTCCATCCTTTGTATAGCCAAAAACGCCCCCGGAACCGGCAAACCAAACGGTCTGATCATCAACAACCTCCAGGGCCCGGATGCTGGCAGGCACCGCCAAAGTATCAATTGCACTGATGGCAAGTGTGTCCGGAATTTTAACAGGATGCTCTGTTGAATTCACCTCCTGCTTACAACCGATTGTTAGTGAGCATAGGACAAGAACAGTGAAAATGAAGGAAGGGAAAATCGGGTTATTTCTCATGGTAAAGGTTTAAAAATATTGTGGTTAGCAACTTCAGGAGACAAAATAATGAAGTTGTTGAAAAATTCTAAAATTCCAGGCAAAAGGGAGTTCCGAATTTTGGATTTATTTCTTATTATTGTTCAATCCGAATTAATAATCCCCAAAAGGCTTCTTCTTAATACCCAATCCGGAACTATTCCCCAATTGTGGCAACGCTGTCTTGAAGTATTGCCATTGTCTGACAATCTCCTTCATAATACCAAAAACAGAAAAAAATGGCACCAAATTTACGTAAAACAGTTTATCTCTTTACAGCCATATTAGTTTTGGCTTTATCCCAGAATTTCACGAATATTCAGGCAGCAACTCCACCGGAGTTGGAAGCAGGAACAAAACTCCCGGAGAAAGCATTAGTGGATTTAAATGTAACCATTACCTCCACAACCGATGTCAGCTGTTTCTTGGGAAATGATGGTGCTGCTACCGCCTCAGCTACAGGAGGAAGCGGCAATTACACCTACTTATGGGCCGATGGGCAAACAACAGCAACGGCAACGGGGCTTTCTGCCGGATCTCACGGGATAACCGTAACAGACCTCTCCAATGGCGATACAGGTACAGCAATCGCTGTTATTGGACAACCTCAGCCCCTGAACCTAACGGCTTCCGTTATCTCGGATGTAACTTGTGCGGACCCGACAGGTACTGCCATTGCGGTTGTTTCCGGGGGCACTACCGATTATCAATATCTTTGGGAAAGCGGAGAGACAACACCATCCGCCATGAATCTCCAAAGTGGCATCCAAATGGTGACGGTCACTGATGCCAATGGTTGTGTGGAAACAGACCAATTCACGGTATTGGCTGATACCGACCCTCCGGTAGCACATGCGGGAAACGACCTTGCCCAGAATTGCAACCACCCTGACCTGCAATTCACCCTGGATGGATCACTTTCTTCTCAGGGAGAAGAATTCTCATATTTTTGGTTCACCTCTAATGGCAATATCGTTTCAGGACTCACTACTCTTCACCCGGTAGTTAATGAATTGGGTACATACACATTAATGGTTACTGATGTTTCCAATGGCTGTACCTCTACCGATGAAGTTGTGGTCTATGAGGATTTTGAACCTCCCTTTGCGGATGCAGGCCCTTCTGTTTCAATTTGTAAAGGAGATTGTCATACACTGACCGCAAGTGCGATTGAAGGAACCCCACCCTACAGTTATATCTGGGCTAATGGAGCAGGTTCTGGCCCCTCCATTGAAGTATGTCCATTAATTACAACAATGTACACGGTAACAGTAACCGGTTTCAACGGATGCACTGCATCGGATCAGGTAACGGTTTTCGTCAATGATACTCCTTCGTTGGACATTTATTCCATCGATTGCTCCCAGGATCAGATGACCTACACCATTAGCGCCCTCACCAATGGAACCACGCTAACAGCAACACAAGGACTTGTATCTAACCAGGGAAGCGGAATTTACCATATTGAGGATATATCTATCGATGGCGGTCCTGTAACCATTACTGCTACGATTACCAACACTTCATGTTCAACGGAATTAATAGTGGAACCGCCGGTTTGCGGGTGTCCGGATATTGATGCTCCTCAAAGTGGAGGCAATGTTTTGATTTGCGACGGTGACCCGCTTGTTCCATTGACAGCAGCTGCACCCGATGGTATGCTTGTCGACTGGTATGCTGACATGGCGGGCGGCACTCCCTTGTTAAGCGACTCGGAAGAATTTCTCCCCACGGAATTAGGCACTTATTATGCGGAAAGCCGTGACCCGGAAACCGGGTGTGTAAGTGGAGAAAGAACTCAAATTTCCATTTCAATCAAACAACCGCCGGAAGTCACCATATTCCAGGATGGAAATTTCTGCGAAGGTGATTGTACCATTTTAACCGCCATGGGTGATCAGCTTACCACCTATGCCTGGGTTACCGGGCAGACCACTTCAAGCATTTTTGTTTGTGATCCGGGGACTTATGCTGTAACAGCGACAGATATATACGGATGTTTTGGTGAAGCAAGCATTGATATTATGCCTTTAGAAACACCTACTGCCGATGCAGGCCCTGATGCAATGCTGGATTGCATAACTACAGAGATAACAATCGGAGGAGACAATTCTTCCACAGGGCCAAATATTGAATACATATGGTCCAATGGGGCTACTACAGCTACCCAGACCATCTCCGAACCTGGGGAGTACTTTCTTACAGTAGTTAACAGTACGACGTTTTGTTCTGATGTGGATTTGGTGGTAATTACTCAGGACGTAGATTTACCCATAGCTGATGCGGGAGAGGATACATGCATTTCCTGTGAAACGGGGTTGGCCATTCTTGAAGCCGAGTCGGGTCCGAACTTACAAATTGTCTGGACCTTTATGGAGAATACAATAAACTCAAATCCAATTTTTGTATCAGAACCTGGCCAATATATTGTTGAAGTTACCAATCTTGAAAACGGTTGTTCCGATACAGATACTGTTTTTGTTGACCTATGTGCATTGCCCGAAATTGTCGTTGATTCCTTAAGTGATGTTCAATGCAATGGAGAAACTAATGGTTCAGTTTATTTTTCTGTATCCGGAGGGAATCCACCTTATGAATTTGAAGGATTAGAGTTGAACAACCCCAACCTTGCTGCAGGAACTTATACATTTTCTGTTACTGATGCGAATTTATGCCTTTCTACCCAAACGATTACTATTGACGAACCAGGCCTTTTGGTCATTTCCACCTCAGTCACTGCTGAATCAGGAAGTGGGTTGAATGATGGATCTGCATCTGCTAATGCCTCTGGCGGCACACCGCAATATACCTATGAATGGAGCAATGGGGCCACCACCCCTTCTATCAGTAATCTCCCTCCGGGAACTTACTCGCTCACCGTTACAGATTCCAATAATTGCATTGCGGAAACTTCAGTTACCGTCAATAGTTTTGACTGTATGGGAATGGAGTTTACCATTTCCGGAACGGGGATTATTTGCCCCGGGAGTAATGCAGGATTCTTACAGGCTTCTGATATCAATGGAGGAACCGCCCCATTTACCTTTGAATGGTCAAATGGCAGCACTAATCCACAGATCAACCAACTTGCGGGAGGTATATATTCCTGTACAATCACAGATAGCAATAATTGCCAGTCTACCGTAGAATTTGAAATATCAGAAGTTGACAATGAACCTCCAAGCTTGATTACCCAGGATATCACTATTTATCTGGATGAAGAAGGGCAGGCGAGTTTCAACCTTGCTGATATTGATGCAGGCAGTACTGACAATTGCAGCATTGATTCCTTTTATATAGCAACCACTCAATTCAGCTGTGAAGATATTGGAGAAAACAACCTTGAGGTGATCGTTTTTGATGCTGAAAATCTTTCCGATACCGGAACCGTTGTGGTAACCGTTGTAGATCAAATGGTACCAGTATTTACTTCATGTCCCGATAATATCTACTCCAATAGTTGTTCTGCTTTAGAATATAGTATGCCGGAAGCAGAGGATAATTGTAGCGTTGAACTTGAATTAACAGAAGGCCTGCCTTCGGGCACGGTATTCCCTGAAGGAGTAACACAGGTAACCTATACTGCTACAGACCCTTATGGTAATAGTGAGACTTGTGCATTTACCGTCACCCTGGAACATAACCTGAATGCCTATGTTGAGGCAAGTCCTTTCGAATGTGATGGACTGGTAACCGCAACCATTGTCGTCGCTGGGGGCACCCCACCTTACGAATACTTATGGAGCACCGGGTCCACGGATCCTGAGCTATCCTTTATAGGTTCTGCAAGTGTTTCCTGGACGGTTACTGATGCTGAAGGATGTATGGTCGGGGATGATCTGGCTATTTCCGTACCTGAAGCATTGGTACTGGAGATAATTGCCACGCCGGAACAGGAAATGGAAGGTAATGGAAGTGCGGATGCCACGATTTCCGGAGGAGTACCGCCATATACTTTCGTTTGGACCATTGATGGCTGCTGTGGTGGCTTCAACAGAAGATATTGACAACCTTAGTGCCGGGACGTATTGTCTTTTGGTTACCGATGCCATGGGTTGCCAGATTACTTCCTGTGCAACGGTGGATCAGGTGACCAACCTTCAGGATCAGGAATTGAATGAACAAATCAACATTGCTCCCAATCCGGTTAAAGATCTTTTGACCATCGATTTTGGGGATTTGGGCAATGAGTTTGCTGAAATACAACTATTCAACGACAAGGGACAATTACTTCAGATCAAACATAAAGAAAAGAACCTTGGAATTATGAAGTTGGAAACTTTCCAGATCCCGGAAGGATTGTACTTATTGAAAGTCATCGTTGATGATAGAATTGTAGTTAAGAAAATCATAGTTTGCCGGTAATTGAGAATTGCACGCTGATTCCGCAGATAATCGCAGAAAAACGATCCTGGGGAATCAGCGTGTAAATTAAAAAATGACATTCTGAAATTACCTCTGGATCTCTCTTCAAAAGATTACCTCTGATTTTTTTTCATTTTTTTATTCCTATCTGGAACTTTTAATTTCCAATAACAGTTTAGAAGGCGAATCTCGAAATTATAAACAAAAACTGAAGTGATTCATTTATTCAACCATATCGACAATAAGCTTCCTCTCGCAGGGAATAACCGACCGAACGGGCTCAACTTAATGTTACCCGGTTCGCAAAATAAGCTTTTCTAACAGCCCATCTCAAAGGAGTTTGTCGCTGTTGGGAGACAGGGCAAACTCAGGTTTTAAAATACAATTTAGTGCTTATTTTCTCATCTTAATCAAGGTGAGTGTATTGCTTCTGACGTTTACCCATTCAATTTTAAATCTAGGTGTAGCTTAAAGTAAAGCACTGCCCTTGGACGGCAGATGATGGAGGCCTGTCTACTCGGCGTAGCCAGGTAGATTCGAATCCTTCCACTTAGACCAAGTATAACGCCAAATTACCGCCTCCGTAGCCCAATTGGTAGAGTCAGCGCTCTTAAACAGCGTACAGTGGCAGTTCGAATCTGCCCGGAGGCACATGACCTGGTAGCTTAACAGGCAGAGCAGCACTCTTTTAAAGTGCGTTGTAAAGGCCTGCCTGCCGAGGTTGGCGCAGGCAGGTTCGAATCCTTTTCAGGTCACATCATCGAGGAGGGTACTGGTAAAGACCAGTAACTCAAATTTTGAAAGCATCAATAAAAAAGACTTGATAGCTCAATAGGCAGAGCGGCACTCCGTTAAAGTGCGGGTTATAGGCCTGCCTGCCGAGGTTGGCGCAGGCAGGTTCGAATCCCGTCTGCGCAACAAGTAGTTCATTGACAGATAGTAAAGAACACCGACCTCTTTGAGGTCGGTTTCGACAGGCAGCTTGCTGTCTTTAGATAAACCTGGTAACGGGGATAAATCCGGTTGCAGAACACACTGCACCGGAGACTTTCATTAGAGAGTTTGAGCAAGCAAACAACTATCGTGTTACGTCCAGGCACCCAGGGGCGACCGCTGAGGGTGCGAGGGATGGACATAACCTGCTAAGGGCGGCAGGTTTGAGGAGGAGACTCCAATAGGGAAAGTTGGAGAATACCGGTGACGGCAAAGCTATCCACTTTGTTGATTGCCGGGTTCAGTATTAAGGATAGGTATCCGGTAACGGATCGTTATCCTGAAGTACGGTGAACCGGGAGGTTCACAGGAAGGAGCCAGGTATTCTGTGGGCGAAAATCCACGGACCCATTCCGGGACGCTTCTTCCAAAGGTCCAGACCTCGTTTACGGGAAAGTAGCTCAAAGGTAGAGCATTAGATATGAAATCTAAAGGTTGTGGGTTCGATTCCCATCTTTTACAACGGTAAAGCGAAAGTCCCGGACGTAGTGATGTAGTAGTTGCCTAAACCCATTGCAAAATATGGGCTGTGGATTTCCGCAAGAAATTCGCAGGTGGTGCACATTCTTTCAGGCCGGCTTCGAAGCTTGCTTCGGGGAACGCCTGTTTAATGGAAGGAGGACCAACCTCCCTTGTGCAAAGTGCGGACATTTGAGCCGCTATGCAGTCCAGGTCTAAGGTGCCGATCAATCATTATGTAGTTTTTGTGAAACAATGTTTCACAAAAACCAACTGGCATCAGGTAAGTACTCCGCAAGGGCGACCGGGCGGAGTGGATAAGGAGGGAACACTGTGCTGCAAACACGGTCATAATCCACCGAAAGCTTACCACATAAAAGCTGTAATCCCAGGCTCTTTTTTCATTCCTCATCACAGCCACTGGTGTTATGAGGAATGGAGTATACCATAAAATAAGTATCAAAAAACAAACGAGGGCCTTCTTGGTTTGAATTGCCCTCGTTTGGTTATACGTTTGTTCCTGCTTCAAGCAGAACAAACATTTCACTCAAAAATCTTTTCACTTCTATCTGTTATTCTTTTTGTAATTCTATTTGTGCCAGCAAATAGAAAACCGGGATAAAAAATTAAGGTTATCCAAATATAATCATTCCCCGGAATTACCAATTTAGGGTTGATGGTATCAATTATGATCAGTATCAATATTGGCACTAATCCCAAAATTGTCCCGATGAGCATTAAGTTCAATCCCGAGGATTTTCTTTCCTCAGAAGTCGCCTTGGCATATTTTCGGATCAATGTAACCAGTGCTGTACCGAAATACAATATCACAAATGCTCCCAGTAAAAGACGGACTGTTGTGTTCAACATACTGGTACCGTCAGGTTGGAATAAAATGACAACCCAAAAGAAAACAATCACTATTATTGCGGGAACAAACCACCAGGTCATCCCGTTTTTGGAAGATAAAACTTTACTTTCAGGCGGATACCTGAACATGTAAAGAACAAGGAATCCAAATGATAATAAAACAATGGTGAGGCCCAAAGCGCCGACGATTTGTCCAAGAGTACCCGGGCCTATATATGGGCCACCAAAAAAATTAAAGCCTAAAAAGACAGAAAAAACTCCAAATGCAAACCCCAGGGCATTCTTGAATCTTGCGTTTGCATAAAGACCAATGAGAATGAACAGCAAACCCATTATAAAGCCTATGATATTCAAAGTTTTATCCTTTTGTGGTTGCGCAGCATAAGTTAAAGCAATGGAGACCTCTTCTCCATCCCTGTCCATTACATAATTTCTTGTTTCACCAATTTTGGATCTTTCCAATTTAGAAAGTTCTTTATTGTTCTCTATTGGGATGCCTTCATAGGATCTAATAACATCCCCTACCTGAACCCCCGCAGCTTCAGCCGGACCATCGGCTTCTACTTCAATCACAGTATTATTCCCGTCTGTTGAAAACCCATCATAGGTGTAATTCTTTGCATCCATTATTCCAAAGATGCCCCATACAATAAACAGGATGCCCAAGGTAATCAGAATGGGGTTGTACTTTTGGTTAGTAGTTGACATAATTCTAGGTTTTAGTTAGTAATAAGAACCTTAAATTAATACAAATTCTAAATAAACATAAAATAATAGAATTATATTTTACAAATATTCCATTTTACAATCTTATATATTAAAAATATAAAATATTATAATTATTTGTTCCCAAGCAGCGCTTCCGGAAAAGATTAAGCATTTTTGAGAGACTATTTTTTAATTTTTCCAACGAGAAACAAAAGAAACCCCAAAAGAATAAAGGGTCAAAAAAGAAGTGGATATTATCAGAATCAAATAAATCAATTCAGGTAAAACAAAGGGTGCCAATAAGGCACTCATGATCAACACAGCAATGGTTTTGGCAAACCTCGTCCCTTTTTCTTCTTTGCCTTCCAAGCGTAATACCTTTAAGGCTAATACATACAGATAACGTAGAAATCCTATTAATAAAATCCAGGCTCCTACCCTTCCCTCCAGATACCAGTAAGTCGATAAAAATGCTACAAAAAAAGCATCTGTCTCCATATCGAGATAGGCCCCAAACTCAGTAGATTGATCCAATTTCCTGGCTAAATATCCATCTAAACCATCAAGACACAGTGCAATAAGAAAAAACGGGAAGCTATAAACAGGCTTCCAATACCCCAATAGCACTCCACCTGTCAGCATCAATAAAAAGCGGAAAAGAGTCACCCAGTTGGCATACCCGCCGAAAGGTTTAAAGCTTGCCAATAGCTGTTTATGCAGATAGATATAAATAACAAAAGACAGAACCACCCCCAACATCAATGGCTCAACATCTTGAAACACCAAGGAAAGTACTCCGACAATTAGCATGAGTATCGTATGAAAGAAATTCCATCGGTTTATCAAATCCATAAATGCTAATGATTAAATACTGTGAGGATATAAAAAACCCGTAACCCGTAACCCGTAACCCGTAACCCGTAACAATAAAACTAAACCTTCAACCATTCAACTCCTCCAGGTTTAAAATCGGGCAGCTTTTCATTTTCTTTTCCATAATGGCGAACCAACTCCCTTACCAGCATCGAATATACTGATTCATGACGAATGAAGCCATCCATATTTAACTTAAGCAACCCTTTTTCAAATCCATAAGATTGGAAGGACTCAATAAATGCCTTGTTTTTACTGATCATATGTACAGGTGTTTCTAATCCATCTTCCGGGCCCGGAAAAGTTGGAGGCTGATGATCACCCATCAGGAAAAAAATATCGTTCTCACCTCCTTCTTTTAATATAAAATCAGTTAAAAAGGTTATTTGATACTGAATAGCATTCGCGTAGTCGTCCAGCTTTGGGTGGACAAAAATGGAAGAAGACCCCTGAAATACCTGGGTGCCATCAGACCAGTCTGACCAATTATCCTTCACTTCACCGGGATTGTTAAATGGGCTATGGGAGTTCTGCGTAATAAAAAACAGACAAAAGGGCGAGGTTTTTTTTTGCAAAATAAAATCTTTCGCAAAACCCAAAGAATACTGATCCGGCGGACAAGGGCCAAAACCAATCAGCGGCCCTGTGTAATTCATATTCTCATATTTGATCCACTCATCAATAGCGTAAAAACTGCTGTACGTATCCCATGGAATCTTCATGCCCTTAAATCCAGCGATTGGAGCCACTCTGTAATTAGTGTATCCATTGCTTTTCAACCATCTCATTAAATGTTGATATTCATGCATTTCAGGTCTGTTCAGCAACGTAAGGTAGACTCCCTGATCATTGATATCCATACCAAACATCGCGGAGGAATAACTGACCCAGGAAGCTCCCCCGGTAATGGGAGAAAGGCTCAAATTGGTAGCCGAATGCCAATGGTTACTTTGAAGCGATTGCTGCATTTGAACCATATATTCCCTGTACAAACCTTTTAAATCGGGATGGTCATACATGATTCGACCATACGACTCTATGGGGATAAAATAAATATTAGGCGTGACCTCAAGTTTGTAAACCTGATAAGGACGATAATTTTTTAGCTTTTCAAAATCCACCTTTCCAATCTGCTTTTTTGTGGCCATTGAAAAGGTAATATTTCTAATAAGAGATTGCAGTTGTGACGGAAAAACGATCTTACCAAAGGCTTTATAATTATAGGTAAACAAACTATAAAAACTCAAAAAGACCAATACTCCCGCCAACACCCAAAAGATTAATCCCGGATGAAAGGTAATAGCAGATTGTATGAATGATCCAATAAGAAAATATACCCCAATGAATCCAGCTAAGACAATAATGGTCAGGAGTATATTGATGATGCTAAACTCTCTGAAAAAAATCTGGACTCCGGTTTTCAGTAACAGGTAATCCCTGTAAAACAGTGGTTCTACTTTATAAATATTTTCAAAAGCATGGTAATAAACCTGATAAATCATCAGTATGCTATAAATACTAAAGCAACCAATATGTAATGCCTGATGAGGAACTTTGCTGTTTACCAGCAATAGGAGAATAGATAAAAACAAAAAATCAACACTGACCCTGAAAATATCGTAATTGAAACGATTGATCACGAATTGAATGCGTTCCTTCACCGGCCCCGACAATAATCCTTTATAGGGAATAAAGGTGCTTGTCTTCCTCTCCAGGATGTACCTGGGTATGAAAAACAGGCTGTTGAGCAGTAAGAAAAGGAATATGAAGTTCATGATACAAAAACATCAAAATGAAAAACCGTTGTTTCCAGACCTTCTCCTTTCACCCTATCCCCTTTTTCACCCAACCATTGCTCAAAAACAGCAACCTCTCTTTTCGATGTCAACATTTCCGGGATAGCGCCAGCCATATAATCGAGTAAAAAAGTATGCATTTTCAGGTCTTTCGTTCCTACCAGCCAATTACTCTCCCCCGATTTCATTTTCAAATTCCTTGTTTGGCAATAAGTCTGTATAGATTTCAAACAATCCGGCCCCAGGGTTCTGCCAAAAGATTGTTCGCGTTGCATGTGTTGACCATAAAGATCGATATACAAGGTATCACGAGGTGATGAGGGCGTAAACTTCATACCCTCATAATTGATCGTTGCCAGCAGGGGAATGTTGTAATCATTCAATAAACCCAACAATTCATGCAGCATCGATTCTGTCAGAAGATCCAAAACTGCAGCGGCAGTAGCCAAATCAAATTCTCGGAGGTTTACTTTTTTCTCTAATTCCAAAAAAGAATGGTTCAGCACCTCGATTTTCATTCGCTTAGCAGATCCTTCAATGATTAAACCACTGGAATATGTTGCTACTTTCCAACCGTTGCTGAAAGCAATCATCGAAATACGGTCCAGGCTCGCTTTAGCCAGGGTTGGATTGAGTTCTACAAAAGTCCAGTTTTGATTTTGTGACAGTTTTTCGGAAAGATAAAGGAAGGAAGAACCAGAGCCTGAACCCAGATCCAGGATATTTAAAGTCTTATTTTCAGAGAAATGAGCGAAACAATGATTTTCAACCATCACGTTCCTCGCCCGGCTATCAAATTGAAATCGCTCTTCCAACCAATCAGTATTAAAGCCGGTTTCGGTAGACATAAAAACGGAATGTAGTTATGGAATTATCCTCAGAAGTTATTGGCCATTGGTTTTGGCATATCGTCGAGGGCAAGCATCGTCAGATTGCAGGCCATGATGGGATCAATCCCTGAGTTTTTAAGGATTTGAACAAATTCCGGGTTTTCAGTACCTGGATTGAAGATTACAAACCGAGGAGATAATCCCAGGATATAATCGTAATATTCACTTTGTCGCCTGGCATTAAGGTAAAGCGTAACCCCGGTAATATCCTGAAGGTCAGGCATGCCTTTTAAAATCTCAAACCCGGCAATACTTCCATCCCGAACGCCAAGCGGCACAGGAACGTAATTGGCCGTTTTCAAACTATGAACAGCTCGATTAGAATATCTGACAGGATTTGGGGAGGCTCCCAGTACGAGTATCTTTTCCATTGGCCAAATATGGGGGTAATTCTTGAAAATCAAAACCTGAACCGCTGCTATTTTTGGCAAATGCTTAATTAAAACTCAACAACATTGATTTTTCCAGCATCAAACCACCTTCTTAATTTTTTCACTCTTTGATCTTTGCCAGCGCCAGAACCCCCAAATCCCGGCAATCGCCAAAATCACTATAATGGCATAAAACCAAGGTGATTTTCCATTTCTAATAGGATCCATCTGACCATAAGGTACGTATGCAGCCCAAAAAACGGGGTGGGCACTACGGGAATCAAGACGGGTTTGATTAATTTTTGCCTGACGCAAGGCCTGGCTTTTTGTCATACCATTCTTTAGGTTATCGTAAAAATCAAGCATGACATTTTTATTGGTTCCGTCATAAACACTCCACATGGTGGTGATTACGCTTTTTGAACCGGATTGCATAAACGCACGGGCCAGGCTGATCACGCCTTCTCCATTATACAACGTGCCCTTCGCTGTTTCACAAGCTCCAAGTACCACCATTTCAGAAAGGATTTTTAATTGATAAATGTCCTTTACGTAAAGAGAATCATAGTCGCCATTTGCATCAGAGAAAACAATAAAAGAGAAGTTTCCCTGCCCTGAATTGGCCTGTGCATGAGTGGAAAAATGGATGATCTCAAATGATCCTTGCCTGAGAGCTTCGTTTAGTTTATTAATGGTAGCTTCATTATTTATTGCAAAAACCCCCTCCCATACTTTTTCCAGTGATTGCAATAAGGTAACATTCGCGCTCAGGGCGCCCCAGCCATTATTGCCACTAAATTCAGGTGCAATTCCGAATAACTGGTTCCTATAATTTCGATCCGGTAATGCTCCCAGGTAGTATTGAAGGGTAACGGAATAACCATAACTAAAAGTATGGTCATACAAAGCATATGGATACTGATTGAACTGGCAATGCTCTTTCGGATTTTTTGTCAGCAAAGCATCAAATTGCACAAATGACATAATACCACTGGGAATGACTGTTACATTTTCTTTGAGTAATCCTTTCTTTTCAGCCTTGCCCAGCAATAATTGATATAGTTCGTATCCCAAACGAGTAAAATTATCACAATACTCCTGAGGTTGATCAGAATGAATATACCCCTGGATGCTTTCAAGGAATGACAAAACATCAGATTCGAAAGATTGCGGTTTTGGAATTTCAATTACCTCGTACCCTTGTTTATTAATTACAAATAGGTAGATCATCGAATCTCCGACAAAGTATTCTAAAAGCGTTTGATTTTTGCCAACCAAACTACTTTGAGCCTCATTTATAGAAAGTACCTTTTCGTTGTATCTGTTGTTATAATACTGGCTATAATCCTTTTGAATATCTTTTTGCCAATCTGCATATTGTTTTTTAAGGTTATAAAGGGCTTCCCTTCGTTTTTGAATTTCCGCTTCATCCGGTAAAGAATCAGCTTCCATACGATAAATATCTTCTTCCAGGTCACCTGTTTTTTGCCGAAAGAACTTTTCTTCAGCTAATAATTGCTCTGACAAACCGGATTCCTCTAAAGCGTTATTGTTCATAAAAGTTTCCAAAAGCAAAACGCTTTTACTGCGCTCTGCAAATTCAAAAGCTTTTTGCTGATAAAATCCCTTGTCTTTTTCTTTAGCCAACTTCATACATACCGAAACCGCATGTTCACAACGTTCCCGGCTTTCTTCAAGGTTGAATAATTTGGAGTGTTCATAATAATAGGATTCTCTCAATAATTTTTCCACCTCAAAAATTAATTCATGGCATTCGAGAGCCACTTCCAGGAAATGAATATTTTTTTGCGTTTTATATAAATGATCAAAAGCCTTGGCTTTTCCCAATAATGCGTCCATCAAGGTATTCTCAGGGTAAAGAAGATCTATGGATGGATTTATGGTTGGATTTTCAGCTTTAAAGGAAGGGAGCATGCTTTGGAGTGATTTATGGAAAAGAGAAAGGGCTTCCTCATATTTCTTTTCTTCCAGTTTTATTCCTCCCCAGGACAGGTATAATTTTCCATAATCTCTGTCATAATAATTATCATTAATATTGTCCAGGTAATTTTCTGCTTCCAGAAGTGATACATTTGCTAAATAAAAATTACCGAGTTTGCTATAGATGGTTCCTTCAATAGACTTATTTACAAACAACCAGCCTAATGCTGTCTTTCCCCATCCAGCCTCGAAAAGAATATTAAAATATCTATCAGAATTATTTATCGATCTTAAACTTTCCTCAATTCTTCCTAATTCAAGCTGACCTTTCGCAAGATTGGAATTCAACAACCCCAAAGCAACCTCATCCTCGATACCCAAAGCAAGCCCCTGGTTACAAGTTCGCACCACTTCCTGATGTCGCCCCAAATCCAGATATACCACACTTAAATCACTTAAAGCTCTGGCAGCAAATTCAGGCGCATCTTCATCAAGACCGATTTGGACACATTGCTTCAATAAAGTTTCAGCTGCATTATAATCCCCGTGAATGGTATGGATAACGGACAAGGGAATAAATAAATACCTGGCTACATAATAATCTTTGATCCCTAATTTTTCTACCAGGATCTTCCGGGCATAATTGTAAAAATCCTTGGCTTTTTCAAATGATTCAAATTCATTGTTTTGAACATAACCTGCAAAAATATACAGGTAACCGAGTTCCTCCCACTCTTCCTCGGAGGCCGGGGTTCTAAACAGATTTTCTTCAAATGCCTTTTCCAGAAAAACCACGGAAGCATTAGGATCATTCCCGTCCAGTAAAGCTTTTTTGCCAAGGTTTTTATGTTTGACTATCCAGCCTTTCAGATCATCCTGCCGTTTCAAGGCGGTCGCAACCTTTTCATACATTAATTCAAAACTATCGGTATTCCCATTGTCATAATGAACCAATGCCTGCTCAAACCACTCTTCTGTCACCAGGGAATCTACCGGGCTTGACCATCCCGACAAAGCAAATAATAAAAAAGGTAATAACAGGAAACGCATATTATCGATTATTGAGGTTAAAAACGAACGCCATGCAAGGGGCAATAAAAACCACCCTTAACAGCAAAAAGTGAGAAGTTCTAAAGGAAACATCGGAGATCAGCAAACCAACTGCTCCGGCATAAGTTCACATGTACTACAATGTCAAAATGACTAATCAGGAATTGTCAAATGCGATCCAAAGTGCAAAACCAATCACGAGAACGATCAATACGATCAGCCAAAGCGGAAACTGACAGCCCGGAAAAGCACAATCCTCACATTCGAGCACTTCCTGTGTTTCAAGGCTTTTACTCTCATCCTTTGTAAGGAAATTCGGTGTAACAGAACGCGTACAAACCGTACCGGTCAATCCTACATGATCCACAAACTGGATACAGGCGTTCATAGGTGCAATTTCTTCCAGCTTGGCTTCGGGTTTGGTAAGCCCGGTAAATACGATCTGTCCGTAAGTGAGTGGGTTTCCTGCCCCTACTTCCTTGGTTGAGTATACATTCATTCCCTCCAGGATCCAGATTAGAGAGTCTTTATCCTCAGACCAGGTCATACTGATCTCATCAGCCTCCAATCCAGGGCCAAAAAACTGAAGTGGATTACTATCAATACTTTCGGGGTCAATCAGGCTATCCAGCTTGATGGCTATCCTGGCACCCAGGGCATGAGCATCTCCATCATTTTCAAATTCCGCCGTAAAAATCAGTTTTTGAGCTCCATCAGATTCCGGTGGGCAGGAACATGCCTGGATAGTCAGTTGATTAGGATCGTGGGCTCGCTTTGCCAAAGGTTGTATTTTAAATACATCAATGATCCGGCTACTAACATCAAAATCACTATTGATGATATCAGGCTCTATTCCTTCACTATCATCGGAACCCGCAATATCAGCAATGAAATTATTCAACTGGAGGGCTGCGATGAGCTTTTGGTCATCATCATCAAGGGAATCTGCAACAATCTGAACAGAAGCATCTGTCGTAATGACTGCGAGGAAATCCACCACCCGGGTCACTGAATCAAGTGCTGTATCAAAAATATTTTCAGCATCTTTGAATTCCAGGAACAAATGGCGCTCTTCCTCCCCCTGAAGGTTGGAGAAATGCCACAATAATCCATTGGCATAATTATCCCGAATCGGAGCAGTACTATTGATCTTGCCTTTAATATCGTATTCCTGGTTCCAGAAGTTACCGTTAAATATGAATGCGGTATCAAAAACGAAATCAGCAAACCGCGGGGTATCGGCATCCGGTTTTAGCGCCGGCTCAGCCACCTTTTTGGTTTTTACTTTGGTCGACTGAACATCATCCGGGTCATCTGATTGGGGCGTTTCTACTTCCACAGGACTCTCGTAGATCTTCACAGGACTGTTAAAAAACAAATACACATCTCCGTCAAAGATGTTCTCCTGTGTATTGGCTTTTAACGGGTTTTTTATGGATAACACCCATAAGGTCGTATCCCCGGGAACGATTTCATTGTGGTTGAATTGAAGGTGAAGGTAACCTGACTTTACAGCCTTGGTGGTCTCTACATCCGTAGCTCCCGGTGCCCCGGTTGGCATATTTATAGTACCTTCCATTTTGGTAGGCACATCATCTCTATTACTATAAACAGAAGTAGAATAAGCCTTGGCAAAGTAGGAAGGAAACACATTCGAATAATCCGTCAACAAAAAGGTATCCTGCGTATTTCTGGTAAAATTACCATCCCCGTGCATCCAAAAGAATTCCAGCCAGGAAGTGGTATCATCATCAATTAAAGCTACACCAGGCACCTGCACTTGTAATTCAGTACTATCTGCTGTGGTCCCTTTGGCATGATCATAACCAATGGTTTGGGCCGATAAGCCAAAAGGAATTACAAATAAAAAAAACAGGAGAAATGAACGAAGAGCCTGATTAGACCAAACAGAGTTTTGGGTTGTAGATTGAAATGTTGCCATATTTTATCATAGGTTTAAGGTAAAAATTAAAACAGGGGGAGATCCGGTCAGCAGTCTTCAGTTAGCAGTTTTAAGTCCTTTTTGTTATGAACGAAAATCAACTCAAAAGGACTCAAATTACTGAATTATCCTGCTTTCCGCACCAGACGGTAAGTGTTTCAAAATGTTGAAAATTAGCCATCTAACTGTTTTAATCGTTCCTAAAGATAGGAAAAAACAATTCAATTGGCAAGCGCATCAATCTCCTCCGTGCGACCTAAAAACGAAAAGGTTTAATGCGCTACATGGGGTTAACCTAATTACTAATAACAAATTGCATCGTTAGGGAGCTATATCAATGTAAAAGGGGAAAAAGGAAATAAGGAAAAATTGTCTTGTTCCCTTGTTTCATGGTTGCCTTGTTCCCTTAAAAAAAGAACCGGGCCTCAGACTGAACTGCGACCCGGCCCGGAATAATAGCAACTATCTACTTATCTCCAATTGCCTTCTGAAAATAAAACACCCTTTATCTTTACACCTTTCGTGCGTTTTTTTTTTGCTAAAGGTTCCAGGAATGCCTGGCCCTTCAAGGAACTTTTTGAGGCAAAACTTGGGCCGGAACCAAAGTTCCGGCCTTTGTATGCCCTCGTTAAAATCGACATAGCATGATCGTTATCTCAAAGTATGCAGCGCCTCCCCTGTCAAACAAAATCCGCTTTTGCGGAATGGGGATTAAGGGACTTTACGATCTTTTGAGGTTCCCTTCAATATTCAATCATAGGTTGTAAGCTTAAAAAAGCCGGACAGCAGATCGTTATCCACTGTCCGCGACTTAAGTGAGTTTCTGTTAAGGACAGATAGATTTCGCCACCACTGAATGTAAATAGTGTGATTTTTTTGGTGGCGAAATTTATGCCGTACCTAAAACAAAATTGACCTCAGGTTTGATGAAGGTCGGTATAGATTTCATTGTCATTATATGCTGTACTTCCTTTTTGACCACGAAGTCTATGTCCTGCTCTTCCTTAAATCATTTACCTTTTTCTCAAATTGTATGTAATCCCTTTTGATTACGATCACAAATTTACAGGCAAGAACAGGGCTAGCAAAGCAACATTTTTTAAAAAAATTGTATTTCTAAAAAAGAAATTTTTAAATACAGTCAAAAAATATCAATAAAAAAAATAAACATAAATAACTGATCAACAATTATTTAAATCAATTAAACATCAAAAATACCGGAAAAGACAAACAGGCATTAAAAATCAAAAAGTTTGAGTTCCTACAATTCGAAAAAAAATTTTATTTTTAAGATTTATTAACAAATCCCCCCTTATTTTAACAGAATTTAGGCAAATAGAAGCTCATTCCGGGCTTTCTGAAAATGGAATTATGAAACGCAAATCGGATCTTTATCACCTCATCAATGCCATGTCCAAGAGTGAAAAGCGCTATTTCACTGTTGATGTCCAGAAAAGTAATAAAAAGGGAAGCCGGTACCTTGAGCTGTTCCACACCATTACGGCGATGGAACCTTATGATGAAAAAGCTCTCAAGAAAAAATTCGGAGCAAAACTGCCCCACGACAAACGATACCTGTACGATGCCATCCTCAGATCCATGCGTGATTACCGAAGTACCAACTCCTATGCTGCCCAGATTCGTGAAATGATCCTGGATGCGAGATATCTTTTTGAAAGGGAATTGTACGACCAATGCGCCACCCGGCTTAATAATGCCAAATTACTGGCCGTTGAACTGGATGAACAAACCGCACTTCTGGAAATAATCAAGGAGGAAAGAAGATTGGTGCTTGATGTCAGAAAACCCGGATTCGATGAAAAGCTTGAAAAACTGGGAATAGAAGCAGGTCAGGTTATCGAAAAGATCAATGAAGAGTTGACCTATCAGAGTCTTTATGAAACCCTGATTACGGATGTAGTCAAATACCAGGAACTGAAAAAGGAAGAAGACAAGGAAAAATTAAAAATGAAATTTGAGGGCACGTTGAGTACTCCTCCCCCAAGGTCTAATCGCGCGCTGAGGAGGTACTTTCAGTCTATTGCCCTTTACAATCAACTACTCGGGAATCAGGAGGCTGTATTTGACAACTATTCTGAAGTCGTGGATTGGTGGGAAAATAACCCTAAATACAAAGAAGAAGAATTTTACCGATACATTGTAGACACCTCAAATCTGTTACACGCCTATTCTTCCAATGGAAAGTTCGATCTGCTGCCGGCACTGCTCAGAAAGATGGAACAATACGCTCCCAAAAAACTCCACGACAAAGCAGTTGTATTCCAGAAAAAGGCGATCTATCAACTCATGTACCACCTCAATACCGGTGACATTACAGGGGTGTCTTACCTGATCAATCAGATTGATAAAGGTTTGACTCAATTTACCTTAAAAACCGAAAGTCGCCTGGTCATCATGTTCAACATAGCTGCACTGCTCTTCATCATGGAGGACATGGAAACATGTAATTACTGGTGTGAAAAAATATTCAAAAAGGAAAAAACATCCACACGCCTGGATATTCAAAGGGCGGCCAGCATTTTATTCATGTTCACAGAGCTCGATTCGGATGATCCCGAAAGAACTGAAAAAAGCCTTCGGGCTGTGAGAAGGGCTTTGAAAAAAATTGGCATCACTTCCCGAAATGAATTTGAGATTGAAGTGCTCTATCATGTGAATGCACTCAACAATGCTCCACTCAGCGAATGGAAGGATACATTGGAGCATTTTAAATCATACCTGAATGGAATAAAGAAGGCAGGAAGAAAGATTCCTTTGGGCACCAATGAATTGCTTTCCTATTGGGTAAATGCCAAACAACAGCGGAAATCGATCAAGCAACTCTTGGGCTGGGAGTAGTATTGGATCTGTTAATAACAATTCAGGGCAAAAGCTGTACTCAATGAAGCTTTTGCCCTGAAGTACGGTTGCAAAAAAAGTTCTTTTATCTTGGATAAACTTCGATGATGATCTCACCCCCCTTACGTTTCACCTTAACGACACTTTCATCTAGATCAACTCTATGCTCCTCACAATTAGGTTCATTTCTGAAGCTGGAATCAATTTCCGTAGCTCCGATAATGGACATCATTCCTGCCTTTCTGTTATAGGTGAATGTCCATTGCTTGGATTCGACACCTACTTTTATTACTTCTTTGGAAACAGCAGGTCTTCTGGCCCCAGGATTATCACCACTGGCTCCACCTTCCTCCTCTTCTTCCTGAGTTAATGAAGTGGCCACAACGATCTGGCCTCTTATAGAAGCGATCAGTACTCCGTTATCTGTGTCAAGGGGGAAAGAAACTGCTCTGCCATCATCAATCAGGAAGAGCGTTTTCATATCTGATGAAAGTGTAATGGTATTAATCATAGTCGTGGTATATTTTACGGCGTATTTCTTTCTTAGAATTAAAGGTCCGATAGCAATTTCTGCCTCTTCATTCCCAATAGGTTTTACCTTTTTATCGGCGATAGGCTCGACTATTTTGGGGCTTTTGGATGCCGGTCGAAAAAGGTCGAGTATTTTATCCAGAAGTGACATTTGTTCAGATTGTATTTTCAACAAATGTAGGAATTTTTTTTTACATCCTTTCCAGCCGCTCCAGCATTGTTTTAATCATATTGTCCGTGATTCCTTTTGGGTCATCGCTAAATGTTTTATCCGCCCTATTGGCAAGGATCACATTACAGGACAATGCCTTGTGGCCCAGTAGTTTTGACAGCCCGTAAATGGCTGAAGATTCCATTTCAAAATTCATGATCGGCCATTCCTGGAAACGAAAACCTCCTAAAATGGTTAGGTCATCCTGAATTCGGCTTTCCAGTCTGACAGCTCTTCCCTGCGGAGCATAAAAGCCCGGGGCAGTCATGGTGATTCCCTGGTGTAACCCATCACTGAGTTTCTCCAACAATTCTTCACCGCTCCTGATGACATAGGGTCGGGTGGGAAAAGGAAAATCCGTTTCGATCAGCTGTTTATAAAGTGCTGCCTCTACTTCATCCGGCTGAAACTTATAGAAATGCATCAGATTATCTAAACCTACAGCAAAGGCGCTGAGTACCAAACTACCCACTTCCACGCCCGACTGCAAACAACCTGAAGTGCCCATCCGAATAATATTGAGACTTTTTTTATCCTCTTTGGGTACGCGGGTATCCAGATCAATATTAACCAGTGCATCCAGTTCGTTGATCACAATATCAATATTATCCGGTCCGATACCGGTAGAAATTACCGTTAATCGTTTGGCCCCTAATCGACCGGTATGAGTAACAAACTCTCTCTTACTTCCCTGATATTCTATCTCGTCAAAGTATTTGGACACCATGCCCACTCTTCCGGGGTCACCAACTGTGATGATGGTATCCGCAATGTGCTCTGGTTTAAGGTTAAGGTGGTAAATACTTCCGTCCCCGTTGATCACGAGTTCTGAAGCTGGTATTTTCTTCATATTAAGTCTTGTATTGGAAAAACCCTTTTTTGATTTAAAAAGCAGGTTTAGTCACAAATAATATAAATGGGTTCAGTTTCCACAATATTACTGTAATTATCGGCCCTGTCCCGAATTTGGATGGAAAAATTGAATGTATCCAATTGTCCGGGCTGGGAGGTACATGGATCATCTCCGTTTGAATACAGGCAGCAAATATTCCCAAAGGCATTGGTAATAGAAATGGTTACCTCTCCTGAAATTCCATTAGCAGTACCTTCTTCAGCTATCAAAGGGTACTTGAATTCCGTCACTGCACCCTGACGACTGTCGGTCAGGAAAATATCCAGCAAACTATCCTGGCTACTGAGGTCTCCGTCTCCATCCGTAAACCCGAATTGTACAACAAGCGTATCTGCTACACCTCCGAGACTTCCCTGGTAAATGGTATTTTTATTTATACCAATATAATGAATCTCGGGTTCGACAGGAAAGGATGGCGGTTGAAGACAGCCTTCCAACAACAGAATTGCTGCCAATATGGTCAGGGCAAAATAAATTTTGTTCATAACGTTATATTTTTTCGAGAGCTTGTTTCAAATATAATTAAAACAGAATACTTTTACTTTTTATTCTCCGAAATTCCATTGCAGTGGATAATAATGAAATTAGATTTAGTACCCATCTGAGGAACTATCCAATATAATAACAAACGCAAACGCAGGTAGTTTTGATATCCCTGACAGACAAGGTACCTGAGATGTAGGAGATAATTTGAAAGTGATAAAAAGTAGCTGAGTAGCCAGAAATACTATTTGTCTAAAAAATAGTATTTCTAAAATATTGCTTAACTATTGGCATCCTGCCATGCGATCATTCCGCCTTCAAGGTTGTATAAGTTATCAAACTCATGATGTTGTTGCAAAAACGCTATGACATTGGCACTTCTTACTCCGCTTCGGCAATAAACAATTACTTTGCCTTCATCCGGCACCTCATGTGCATTGGCCGGAATTTCTCCCATAGGAATATGCAAACCGCCAATATTAAAGGCCTCTCTTTCGTGTGGTTCCCGAACGTCGATCAGGGTAATATTTTCCCCATTCTGCATCAGCTCCTTAAGGCGCTTAACATTCATGTTTTTAATGGTGTTCATATCGTCAGTTTTGGTCGGATCGGCACAAAAAGCCTCATAATCGATCAGTTGATCAATGACTACTTCCGGTCGTTTGAAATATTTTAAGGTACGGAATGAAAAATCCGCTGTGTCAACTAAACATAACCTCCCCGCCAAAGGTTTACCTATACCAGTTAAGATCTTGATCACCTCATTGGCCTGCATGCTTCCCAGTATGCCAGGTAAGACACCCAGGACTCCTCCTTCTGCACAATTGGGAACGGCATCCGGAGCAGGCGGTTCAGGATAGAGGTCCCTGAAATTAGGTGTAAAAGCTCCGTCGGCCTTTCTCATATTAAAAACGGAAAGCTGACCTTCATATCTAAAAATGGACGCATAAACATTTGGCTTACCGGCCAAAACGCAAGCATCATTTACAAGGTAGCGGGTAGGAAAATTATCAGTCCCATCCGCAATTACATCAAAACCATCAATTAGGTCCAGTGCATTATTGCGGGTTATTTGAGTCTCAAAAACCTCCACATTGATCAGCGGATTGATAGCAAGTATTCTTTCCCTGGCAACTTTTGCTTTGGATTTCCCAATATCGTCGGTGGTGTACAGAATTTGCCGCTGCAAATTACTTTCATCCACTTTGTCATACTCCACTATCCCGATCTGCCCCACCCCTGCGGCGGCAAGATATTGAAGCAGGGGACTGCCCAGTCCACCGGCCCCGATGACCAGCACTTTGCTCTCTTTCAATTTCTGCTGGGCCTCAACGCCAAAACCCGGCAAAGTTAAATGCCGTGCATATCTTCGTAATTCTTCGTTCGTCAGCATCGGAATCTGGATTGATAGTCTTGTGTTGATTATGATGAAAACGCGACTCTGCGAGATTTGTTCTTACCTAAATTTTTTCTTTCTGCTCCCCTGGTAGAGTTCATAATGCTGGAACTTGCAATCCAGGGAACCATTGATCAGCGGTATTTTCCTGGATGTCCTGAGGCCGATGTGTTTGAAAGCGTCAAAATTAGAAGACAGTATCCAGGCATCAAATCCGGTGAAGGTTTGTTTCAATTTGTCACCTATCATGGAATATAGGCCCTCGATATTTTCTTCCTCAAGACGTTCCCCGTAAGGTGGATTAATAATCAATAAACCTCCGTTATTCTCTTCCAATTCAAAATCAGCAAAGTCCTTACACGCTAATCGTATTTTCCCATCCAATCGAACGGCTTTTACATTGGCTCTGCTTGATTTTATGGCTTCCAGGTCTATATCTGCCCCTATGATCTTATAGCGAAATGACCTTTGTTTTTTCCTGGCTTCCTGTTTTACCTGTCGCCATAACCGGACATCAAAATCGGGCCAGTTCATAAAACAAAAATCTTTTCTCAAAACCTGAGCAGGAATATTGTAGGCCATCATTGCCGCTTCAATGAGAATAGTTCCTGATCCACACATTGGATCGACAAAATCCCGATCAGCTTTCCATCCGGCGAGTTTAAGCATTCCTGCAGCCAGCACTTCGCTGAGGGGTGCGGCAGTCTGGGATAGACGGTAATTACGTTTATGCAGGGAATCTCCTGAGCTATCCAGGGCTACAGTGCACTCAGAGCCACCAATATGGATATTGATTCTCAGAAAGGGGTTATTGATATCTACACTGGGGCGTCTGCCGGTTTTTGACCTGAATTGATCTACAATGGCATCTTTAGTTTTGAGTGCAACGTATTTGGAATGATTGAAATGCTGTGAAGAAACCGCAGCATCAATGGCCAGGGTATCCCGCAGGCTCATAAAGTCTTCCCAGTTAATGCTCTGAACTTTCTGGTAAAGTTCATGCTCATTCCTGACATTGAACTTGGCAATAGGCTTTAAAACCCGAACAGCGGTACGCAGTTCATAATTGGCCCGGTACAACAACTCCAGGTCTCCTTCAAACTGTACAGCTCGTTTCAGAGCAACAATATTTTCACCTCCAAGGGAAGCGATCTCTTTTTCCAAAACGGACTCTAATCCCGCCAGTGTTTTTGCTACTAATTGCACATCAACAAATTTTGTGCGAAGATAAGAAGAAAGTCGTGAAAGTGGAGAGTGCAGGATGAAGAGTGAAAGTAGTTTCAGGTTGTTTCACTTGGTTTCAGGTTGTTTCAGAAGTTCAAGTTGAGCGAAGCGAAATGCCGAATGAGATTTTATAGCGAATGTACATGTAATGTCGGGAGGGTTCAAGTTGAGCGAAGCGAAATACCGTACTCTCAGAGCAGGGGCGAAATACCAGATGAGATTTTGTATCAAATGCACGGGTAATGTCGGGAGTAAAAAGGCCTAAAAACAAAAATCCCGAATTTTGGAAACCAAAATTCGGGATTAAAGTATTGTTACAATCAATAAAGAAGAAAACTCTTAGTATGACCAGAGGTCATGTTCGAAGTTGAAAATTTCAGCTTCGATATTTCTTCCTTCTAAAAGAAGATCAACTCCTGAAAGGTAATCCTGCAAACGCTGGTCGAATACATTGGATTCCTTGTAAACAAAGCTGGCGAAGAAACGCATTTCAAGCAGGTCTTCCCAGGACATTGGGGAAGCATCGTTGCCATAGTTGAACACGCGTTCTCTTGCGAGCATTTCTCTTGCTCCAGGGTAGTAAACCCAGAACATCGGCTTTTCATATTTGAAGTTACCGTTTTCATCTTTCACGTCCAGCAGTGGCGCAATTCCGAGGATGCGAACCTGCAAGGTAGAAGACTCTTCATCGAAGAACCAGATTTCCTTAACACGGAAACGTTTGACATCTTCCGGGTTAATTTCATTGGTTACGATCTGGATCTTTTCTTCATAGGTAACCGGATCGAAGGTAGTTACCGTATCGATACTGGCTCCCATAGATGCAACTTCATTCGGATCAAGCGGAGCTGTAAATTTGTCATTTTCAGCATCATAAACAGTGATTTCGCCTGCTTCAGCTGCCTCCATCAAAATGGTGAAGAATGGACGCTCAGGATAAGCCCAAGGCAGATTCATTTTCTCACGCACATCGATAACTCTCCAGATGCGTTTTTCCCAGAAAAGGTCTGCTTCGCGAATATGATCATAAGGCAACACTCTTTTCTCAACGATTGTTCTTTTATCAACAACGTCATCGAGTGGTCCTTGTTCATCCTCATTTTCAGCCTCCGTGAGAATGATATTGTCCGGCACCTGTGCGTTAGCCGGGGCTGCAAAGAATAAAATTAAGAAACTTAATCCCAGCAGTTTTAAAGTGATCTTCATGATTGTGTATGTTTTTTAAAAATGTAAAAGTGCACTCCTTAAACGGTATTACCAAGTGCACTATTACACTTTAACAGAAAATATTTACTTTATCTTAAATACCATGGAGTTAATAGGTCTACCAGCACCATCTCCAGGACATCTTGCTTTTACATTATCGAAGTAATAGATGTCACCTGGTTTCGCCCTTGAAACCAGTCTTTTTGATTTATCGTTGTAGCGAGCTCCTTTATTCACTGACTCTACAGGATCCTGACGCTTGGCCACATAAACCAGGTTAAAGCCTTGAATAACACAGTTCGCATCAAAGTCAAAGTTATCGAGGAATGCACCTACACCACCTTGAGCTTTAAACTCACCGTTACCCATTTGTCCACCTGAACTCTTACTCAAACGAGCTACCGGGTCAGGAATACGCTTTACACGGAAAATCTTGCTGTCTCTCAAACCACCACCGGAAACATTTACTCTTGCTTCTCCCGGCTTGTCTACAGTAACAACATAATTACCTTTTCCTACTCTTTTGATATTTCCACCGGTCATGCTTACAGAAAGGTCGTTACTTGAAATACCTGCAGCAGAAACGGCTACCGGGTTATCAACACCGATGTAGAATACATTCATCTTTTCAGCAGAAACCGTAACAGAACGCTCTCCAACCTCATATTTGAATGTTTTGGAATAAGTATCCACTTTTCCGGTGAATGGGTTTTCAACGTTGATATCAACTTTGTATTCTTTCTCACCGATTGAAGAAGTACGAACGCTGTATTGTCCTTTTCCTTCTTCGATCTTCAATGGAGAACCATTTACCTTCATAGAGATTCCTTCGGCTGCCTGAGAAGAAAATGCACTAAGGAAAACCTCAGCGGTGTATTCCTCTCCTTTGATCACATATCCTTTTTCAGCTGATGCGACAGGCTCGAATTTATCGAACTCGATTGTTGTAGCACCGATCTGGCTGGAAAAGAAGTTTATAATCGTCGCCTCGGAGTTGGTTGCATCATTCTGGAATTTACGTAACACAGGATAACAAGCCGCTACAGGCATGTGTCCGAATACGAAATCCTCCCAGCTTGGTTTTTTGTAATCTCTCCAGGTCTGATCATCCGTTTTAAGTGAAAGGTTCTGAAGAAGGTTTTCAACATCACTCTCTTTGATATTAGTACCTTCAATGTTCATAGCCTGAACATTTCTTACGAGGTCAACCAAAGCAGTTCTGGTATCATCGATCTGTTTCTTCAGTTCAGGACCTACAGGTTCACTTTTCAGTTTACCGGCAGTTCCTTTGACACCATCAACGAAATAAGCCGTAGGGATTTCTTTATCCTTGAAACGCTTAGGCTTACCCGCTTTTTTAGGGTCTTTAAAATCATCAGGGAATAATCCACCTGCTTCTTCCACAAGGTCATCCCTGATTCCATCAATGTATTTGTTAAAGTCACCAACAATGGTCTGTGCCTGTTTAGCTGCATCGTGCAGCGGCTTGTAGTTTGGCTTTTCAGCCACAGTTTCTTGCATTGAAGCAAGTACTTTAGTATTTGTAGTTTCTACGATGTCGCTTGAGGTATCAATACTTTTATCCAAAGTGAAAAAAGCATTCATAACTTCCGCGGATACGTTCAACGCTAACAACGCCGTCAGTACCAGGTACATCAGGTTAATCATCAACTGCCGCGGTTCCTTAGGTATTGACATATTCTTTCTTTTTTAATTTAAAAAATAGATTAATTCAGTTACCTAAGCTCAGTTAGCTTTTAACATTTGACATCGCTGAAATTACGTTTCCGTAAACATCGTTCAACGCGCTATAAGTATTGTTCAAAGAACCGATGTTCTGGTTCAAAGCACCCAATTGTTCTTTATACTGCTTGGTGTCTTCCAATGAATCGCTCAGGTTAGCCATAGCTTCGTTGAGCTTGGAATAGAAGTTGTTCATTGATTTGATCTGCTCGCTTGTGCCAGAAAAATCAACTTCCTGTAGTGCTTTGAGTGAGGACATGCTTCGCGACATTGTTTGTAACTCTGTCAACATTCCACCCAACTGCTGTTCTACAACTTCACCGTTCAAACCAGGTGTAGTAGCACCAACAGGACCTTCAGTTAAAGGCGCGATATTAGAATCGTGATCTGCCAATCCTGGGTACAGTTTGTCCCAGTAGTAATCAGGTTCCGGACCTACAAGACCGAGGAAAAGGAAGATAAATGCTTCGGTTCCGAGACCGATCATCAACATTTGACTCGCACCATCCCAACTTTCCAGTTTAAAGAGTGCTCCAAGAAGTACTACAGCAGCACCAGCACCAATGATAAGATTTTTAATGTACTTGAATCCTTTAGAATGCAAAAAACTCATTTGCTAATAATTTTAAAAAGGTTAGCTAATCATAAATAATATTTGATTCCCTGTTTTCAGGAAACTCCGAACTCATAATGCACAGGTTGAAAAAAGTAACAACCTGACCTAAAAAAAAATTGGGAGATCAATAAAAGAATCAAAATGAAAGTGAGGATATCGCCTTTTAAACAATATCCTCACCTGATTTTTCTTTTCCTAGAAGTCATTAATTGAACGACCGAGGAAGGTAAGGGCACAACGGAAACCGATATATGATTTTGTTGTATCCTGGTATTCCCAGTGGCGGGTACCTGTCTGAATGAAGTGGGCTACGTCTTTCCAGGAACCACCTCTGATAACTTTACGCTTGTAAGCTTCAGGATCATCGTCCTGTGCATCGTAGCGAATATCAGGGTTAAGGTCGTGAACGAATGAATATGCGTTTGCGTAATAAGCTGAACTGGTCCATTCAGCAACATTACCTGCCATATTAAAGAGACCGTATCCGTTTGGATCATAAGCATCAGCTCTTACGGTGTACTGACCACCATCTTCAGGATAGTTACCGCGGCCAGGCTTGAAGTTTGCCAACAAACACCCTTTGGCATTTCTGGTGTAATAACCACCCCAAGGGAAAGGAGCAAGATCATGACCACCTCTGGCGGCATATTCCCACTCATGCTCTGTAGGCAATCTGAAATCTTCTGAGTTGATTCCGTCTCCTCTGTCATTCTGGTAAGCATTCCAGAGTTTGGTTCTCCAGTAAGCAAAAGCTGTTGCCATTCTCCAATCCACACCAACTACCGGATAATCATCGAAGGCCGGGTGCCAGAAGTAGTTACGAGCCATTGGTTCGTTGTAGGAGTAGGAGAAGTCACGTACCCATACCAAAGTGTCAGGGTAAACATTTACTTTCTTTCTATTGATAAAGGAGTTTCTTGGAGATTTGCCTTTGTCATTGGCGGCAGCTTTCCAGTCGAACCACTCATATTCATAAACGAGTTTGCTCACATCGAGTTCTTTCTTACCGGCGAATCTGTCATCACCCTGGTAGTAAAGATCGTAAAGAGTCTCGTCTTCCCAGTCGATTTCATATTCCCAGTCAATGAACTGGTCACCTTCATCATTTTCGTAATAATGATCGAGATAGGAGTGAGCGATGGAATCTCTTACCCAATAAACAAATTGTCTGTATTCGTTATTGGTGATTTCCGTCTCATCCATATAGAAGCCCTGGATGGAGATTGATTTTTGTCTTTGGACATAGGTGTTACTGATATCCTGGTCACTTGCTCCGATGTGGAGGGTTCCGGATGGAACGTAAACCATGCCATAGGGATTAATGCCTTTCCATGATGGACGATCCATGACGCCTGTCAATTCACCGGTTTCACGTCTTCCACAGGATACTACCACCAAAATAACGAATAGCAAAAGAGATGCTTTTAATAGTTTTTTCATGTTTACACCCGAGTTTTCCTTCTGAAAATTAATGAATAATTAAGTGAGCAATTTTAAAATGCCCGTAAATATAGATTCTTTGATTATTTTATCAAAAATAAGTTTTCTAAATTGTTAGAGAAATGTCAAAGTTTAACATAACTGATTAGAAGAACGCAAAATTAACATTATGTATTATACATTCTAATTTTTTTAAAACCTTAACACTTTAAGGGTGCCCTACAGACCAGAATGCGAACAATCACCTCCTGAAAACCTCCAAAAACCAAATTTCAATTTACAATCCAAAAAAAGGGAATTCTTACCTCTTTAGGGTTGAAAACTGAATTTTACTTTTTGCTCAAAGTGTACTGGCACCTGAGTGTAGGTTCCTTTCTGAATCCTTAAAAAACGGGATATTAATGTCTGTTTTTTATCAGATTCCAACAATTAAATCCCGTTTTGACGCGACAAAATTAATTTTTTCTGCTGATGTTCAAAGAAACTACCAACAAAAAAAATGTACGCTGAAATGCAAAATCAGGATTTTAACATTTTCCACAACCATTAAGAAACGGGGTTTACTCCTGGTTTCCGGCAGCCAGGAGATCTTTTTTCAATGAGAGAGACTGGTCTGATCTATTGTACAGACCCTTATAAAAACCGGGGATTGTAGATAATTTTTGGTAACCTTCCCTTCCCGATGGTTTGTTCCAGTGTATACGTGATCTGAATCTCATGCGAGCCGCTGTGCACATTATTCAGTTTTGACAACCCCAGATCGTAAGCGTAAGCAACCCGAAGTTTGTCATTCAGACTAAACCCGCCGATGAGTGCAAGGGCATCTATTGTACTGGAACTATACCCTCTAAACGAGGCACCTCCAAAAATATTGTCATTATAATTAACCAACAAAGAAACGTAGGTCTGTAACTGCGTTGCATCTGATTTGACAGATACAGAAGGTCGCAAAACAAAAGCATCGGATATTTCAAAATTGGCCGCTACATTCATATAATAATGTCTCACCAACCGAAGGCTCACTCCGTCCAGGGTCGCACTACCTTCATTAATATTGTGCACTGCAATCCCGCCTTCGAACCTTTCTGTTTGATAATAAACGCCAAAATTGGCTGTTGGTATTGTCAGGCTTATATTGGTTGTTGGCAAAATATCATCGTTATGGGTGAAATTTCCAGGCTCATTATAACTTCCCTCCGGAGTCAGTAATTTACTGCCATCAAGAGAACGGGAAACCACACCGCCGGACAAACCAGCTGAAAGCACTCCATCTCCCAAATAAAAATGATAATCATATGCGAGTAATCCCGTTACGCCTTGTTCAGCTCCCTGAGTCTCATTCTGAACTCTAATACCAATACCACTATTAAAAATATACAGCGGCATGTGAGCGTTTACCTGCTGTGTTCTGGGCTGCCCGGGAATGCCTACCCACTGACTGCGGATACTGGCAGTCATTTTGAGAGAAGGTTGAAGCCCGGCATAGGCAGGATTGATCGTAAAGGGATCCAGCATTTCCAGGCTGTATTGCGGTATCTGCTGCCCATATATAAAGGTACAGAGAAATGTGCCTGCGATTATCAGAAAGATGCGATTCATCGGGAATATTTTTCTATAATTGTGCTGTAATTTAGGTAATTCCAAAGAAAAAGGAAAGGTGAAGTACCTTTTTGTCAGGGAAATACCCTAAGATTTAAACTCCGATGCAGCAATTTAGTTCAATAGGGTATCTTGAAATAACAGCTGTCTCTGAAGCCTTCCGGCAATCAAATAATAAAATTATTCCCCGAAAAGACATTAATCTATCTATTAGATCACATAACAAGCTTCCTGTTCCCGGAAAACCATTTTGTGATATTGGGAAATTGGGAAAACTGGAAGAATGGAAGGTGGAATGATTAAAGAATCCGGATGATTAGAAAGGTGAAAGGAAATTTTTTAAGCATAATATTCAGAATGATGTTTCAAAATCCCTTTTCCAACTTCCCATTTTCCAACTATCCGTCTGATTTTTAACGATCCATAAAAAAACAAAACTTACAATAACACTTAAATAACTAATTACATGAAAAGAGCAGGTATTTTATTTTTGTTTCTGGCTATCAGTTTTGGTGCTACTGCACAAATGTGGATTGAGGTCGGAGCGAAAGGTATGTATGGTTTTAAAGGATTTTATAATGACAACATCGTCAATGACCGTGATCACGAATACAAGATCAGCACAGGTTATTCCTATGGTGGATTGGTGAACATCAACTTCGCTGACAGGCATGGTTTTATCATTGAAGGACTGTTATCAGAGAACATCCAGAAATTCAATTATGAAATCGGTGGAAATATACAAAGTGCAAATGAAGTCCAATGGTCAACATTTGACACCTACATTATGTACAGAGCCTATAATAATACTGCCTTTTTGGAAATAGGTCCTAAACTATCCTTTATAAGGGCAATTGACCAAACGCCCAATCCACTCGACGCATGGGACATCCCCAAACAATACAACGAGCAATATTGGTCAGCCGCAGTAGGTTTCGGAGGCATGATCGTCGGATCTGAATTCTTTACGCTGAAAATGGGATTGCGGTTTGAATATGCACTAACTGGTTTGGAAAGCAGTGAAGGAGAGAAAAATAATTTTCCTACGGGAGCGTATCTTGTTTCCTATGAAAATTTCAAACCCTCCCACCCTTTTAGCGCTACCCTCGGTCTCGAGCTGAACTTTGCCATTGGTGCCGTTGCCCGTGCACAGTGCGGAAGAAGAAGCTTTATCTTCGGATCAGGCTATTAAAAATGCATGGTGCATAGTGCATAGTGCTGAGTTTATAATTTTTAACTCTAAACTATGCACTATGCACTTCTTCATATTCCTTTCTTATTTGCTCGCTCGTTTTTCTCGAACCATCATGGCTCCAGCCCGGAGGGCCAAAAATATATCCCAGAGCGTTTTTCACAGAACCTGCAGTGAATGCATCTTTAAACAGCCTGCCCCACTCTACAAAAGCAATCTTAACCGGATTATAGGTATCGATATTTTTTACCAGTCCATAGGTTGGATGCTCCTCTTCCTTTTGGAATGTTCCAAACAGCCGATCCCAGATAATAAGGATACCGCCATGATTGCGATCGAGATATTTCGGATCAGAGGAATGATGGACCCGGTGATGAGAAGGTGTGTTGAAAATATATTCCATCGGACGCGGCAATTTATAGATGGCTTCTGTATGGATCCAGAATTGATATAATAAACTGATCGATTGTTGTATCATCACAAATACCGGGGGAAAACCAATCAGCGGCAGCCACAACCAAAAAATAAACCCGCCGGTGAGGTCTCCTGTCCACGTTTGGCGCAAAGCCGTTCCAAGGTTATACTTTCTTGAGGAATGATGCACCACATGAGATGCCCAGAAATACCTGCTTTCATGAGAAATCCGGTGGAACCAGTAATAGGAAAAATCCTCGCCGAAGAATAACAAAACCCAGGCCCACCATACAGCGTCAATTTCAAAAATGTGAAATTGATAAACTAAAGTGTAGGCACCGAAGACAAGTGCTTTACCTGCCAGCCCCACGATCACATTACCAATTCCCATGGCAAGGCTGCTGGCTGTATCTTTGGCTTCAAACCATTCTTTATTATGCCTCGCGGCAAACCAGATTTCCAGCAACAACAATATTATAAATCCTGGTATGGCATATAAAACAATATTATTCATGACTTCAGATTAGGCCTTTAAAGGAGGTAAATTTACAAAATGTTGGAAAATGGATGAATTTGAACCATTTGAACCTTAAACCTCAAACTCCCACAAAAAAACAGTCAAGCTTTCCCTTTCGGGCTAACCTGACTGTTCATCTTAAATCAGAAAAATTATGTTCACCTAAAAATCAATTAAACCATTCGGCCAAAAATTTATAAAAATCAACCTTCAGCTCTGCAAAGAGCTTACGGAAGGTTTCCATTCTATCCAACAATTCTTCGTGTTTCTGTGCTAGGAGTTCTTCACTGCCTCTCTCATCTTTCACCCACTCGACTAATTTATGTTCATGGCTGTTCACGTCGTGCTTCAGATGGTCGATAACTTCTTTTTCGCGAATGAATTGATTTTGGAAATGCTCAAGCTTTCGAAGCATCTCTTTTGCGGGGTCGTTCAATACCAGAGTAGATAAACGGCTCTCATAAATCTCGATCTCATCGGCAACAAAAAGCAATTCATTCTTCCAGACTTTGTTTTCATAGTGCAAATTTTTCGCTTCAATTTTTTCTACAGGCATGGTCGAATATATTTTTAATGGTTAAGTAATTTGATCAATGATAACGATAGCAAGATGACCAAATAAATACATTTCGGTCATGACCAAAATCAGGACATATGGATGACTTTTATCAGGAGAAGCCGCCAAAATTTGGGCCATATAATTTTTTAAAAAATGAGGTTATAGTTTTTAATTTATTTGACTTACTTTTGAGCTGATTTTTCAAAACAAGATGCATCAATATGAATTTACACGAATATCAAGGTAAAGAACTACTCAAAAGTTACGGCGTTGCCATCCAGGAAGGATTGGTCGCTAGCACTGCTGATGAAGCAGTTGAAGCATTCAAAAACCTTCAGGAGCAGACCGGTACTGAGTTTGCTGTTGTTAAGGCACAGATCCATGCAGGAGGCCGAGGAAAAGGCGGAGGGGTAAAACTCGCCAAGAATATGGATGAGCTAAAAGAACACGCCGGTAATATCATCGGAATGATGTTGAAAACGCCTCAGACTCCAGGTGGAATAAACGGTCCTGGTAAGCTGGTAAGAAAAGTACTGGTCGCCGAAGACGTTTACGCGCCTGATTTTGACGCATGTAAAGAGTATTACGTTTCTATCCTCATGGATCGTGAACGTAAATGCAACGTAATCATTTACTCCACAGAAGGGGGAATGAATATCGAAGAAGTTGCGGAAGAGACGCCACACCTTGTACACAAAGAATATATCGATCCACTCCTGGGGCTCATGCCTTTCCAGGCCAGAAAAGTAGCTTTCAACCTCGGTTTGAGCGGTCAGGCATTTAAGGACATGACCAAATTCATCACCAACCTATATAAAGCTTTCGTTGGTGCTGATGCATCATTGTTTGAGATCAATCCATGCCTGAAAACAGGAGATGACAGAATTGTGGCCGTCGACTGTAAGGTTACCCTTGATGACAACTCCCTTTTCCGTCATAAAGATCTTGCAGCGTTGAGAGATACTGACGAAGAAGATCCTACTGAAGTGGAAGCTAAGAGTTTCGGTCTGAACTTCATCAACCTCGACGGTAATGTAGGGTGTATGGTGAACGGTGCCGGATTAGCCATGTCTACCATGGACATCATCAAGCTTTCAGGCGGAGAACCTGCAAACTTCCTCGATGTGGGAGGTACTGCTGATGCGGCAAGAGTTGAACAGGCATTCAGGATCATCCTTCGTGATCCAAAGGTAGAAGCTATCCTGATCAATATTTTCGGAGGTATCGTACGCTGCGACCGTGTTGCTCAGGGTGTTGTGGATGCATACAAAAACATCGGTGACATCAAGGTGCCGATCATCGTTCGCCTTCAGGGAACCAATGCGGACATCGCCAAGACAATTATCGACGAATCAGGATTATCCGTACACTCAGCTATCCTGCTACAGGAAGCAGCTGACCTCGTGAAAGAGGTGGTAGGATAATAAATTCCTAAACGAAATAAAATGGAAAAGCTCCGGCGGGAATCTGGCGGGGCTTTTTTATGTCAACTACTTAACTAAGTTGCGAGTCTGCCTCCTGACGATGGCAGGCAGGTTACGTGTTGCGAGTTGGATCAAAAAATTGATTTTTTTGAATGATTCAGTAATAATCCTGAAGGAAAAGGAGCGTTTATTGCTAAATTTCTTTAACCCGCAACTTGAATTACTTATTCAACATATTATTCATATTCACGCTTATCAATCCATTCTCAATAGCGTAAATAATAAGGCCAACCGTGTTTTTTGACTGGGTTTTTTCCAGCATTTTATTTCGGTGACCTTCAACGGTTCTCGAACTGATGAATAGCTTTTCTGCAATCTCTTTATTCGTATGTTGATCACAGATAAGCATCAGAATTTCTTTTTCCCGCTTGGTAAGTTCATCCAAAGTGGCCTTTTTCTTGGGCTTGCCAAACAGCATGCGTTCTCTCAACAGTTGAACGATATAGGCATTATAATGAAATCCTTTTTCGATAACATTCTTTATGGTCTCGAACAATTCGTCCGGATCCACATTTTTAGGCAAAAAGGCAGATGCTCCTTCTTCAACGAGATTGAGGATCATAGAGGAATTGTAGTGAGAGGTAAGAATAACGACCTTAACATCCGGGAAATCTCTTTGCAATAGTTTCAGGGTATCCACCCCATCCAAAACGGGCATTTGTAAATCTAGCAGGATGAGTTCAGGTAATGGCTCATTATCTTTCAAGGCATCCATAAGAGCGACACCGTTGTCAGCCTCCAGAACAACCTGACAGAAGTCGCAATCCTGAAGCAGCATTTCCATGCCTTTCCTGAACAGCGCCTCGTCGTCAACCAGGGCTATTGTATACTTATTATTCATATAGAGGGATCTTTATTTTTATTTCCGCGCCTTTGGTTACATGTCGATTGATTTGCCAGCTACCATTTAAAACCTGCACTCTAATTTCAAGGTTGTTAAGTCCCAGTCCTTTAGTATCTCCTTGCGGAAAACCAACCCCATCATCATGGTAGTCCAGGCACAATAAACTATCTTTTTTATCAAAATTAATATTTACATTTTTTGCATTCGCATGTTTCAAGGCATTTTGGATCAATTCCTGGACAATCCTGAACAGATGTAACTGCTGCATATCGTCCTTCAACTGCCACTCAACCTCACTATTGATATTCAACTTCACTACTCCGGTACGGTTGATAGCGTTTTCCAATTCCTCAAAAGCGCTGTGAATTCCAAATTTACTCAGGACCGGAGGCATCAATTCATGGGAAATGTCTCTTGAAGTTTGTATGCTTTCATCCAAGGAGGTGCGTATGTGATCAAGTATTTTTTCTGTATCCTGGCCTTTGGCAATGGCCTTTTTTAGCAAATGCAGGTTTAAATGAATCACATTTAGTTTTGAACCAACATCATCATGAAGTTCCCGGGCAATTCTGTCGCGCTCTTTTTCCTGTGTCTGGATGGTACTATCTAATAACTTTTTCTGAAAATCCAGTTTTATCTGTTGATTTACCAGCTTTTCAGTTTGTATCTTTTTTTGTGAAACACTAAAAAAAATAATCAGCCCCAAGGCAAAGACCAACATGATAGCCACGGAAATTACAATGAAAAGAATAAATTCATTATCATTCATGTAAAGAAAAATAAAATCTACGACTTAAGGTTCAAAAAAACTCCTTCTTTAATCGTTTATCCTCAGCTTTTTTAACGGAAGTTATTAAACCGATTAACGCTACAAGGATAATAACCTGAGCCAAAAGGTTCAGTGAGGGATTGATAACCCATATATTCTTTTGAGTTTCCTCCGGCAACTGTGCCATTTGATTGCTGAATAAATATAAAAATAAAGAACCTGAATATTTTAACAACAAGGCAATCAAAATAAGCTTGACCGCTCCCCTGTCCTTATATTCATAAGCTCTTTGTGTAAAGAGGTAAAACCCCACAAAACAACACCCCATAAAAAGCAACTGTACAGCTGACCTTGAAAAACTATTGTAAACAGTAATGGGCTGCAGGAAAATTGAATTGAGAATGATCAATACCGTTCCAATAACCAGAATGGTCCTGGTGGCCAGATTGAGGTTAAACAGATTAAATAGCTTTTCAAAAAACAAACCAATAAAAATAAACTCTATCAAGGTAAAAAGGTGTAACAGATAAAGGTTATTCGCACTAGTAACATTTTCAGGAGTAATAACAAAAACAAGCAGGTAGCTGTACAATTCGAAGATGGCTCCAATGAGGATGTATACACCAAAACGCTTGATCAAATCCGTAAATTTACCGAATTTCACAAGGAAAACGAGAGCTGCAAGGATACTTGCCCCTACAGTCAAAATAATCAAAATTTGTTCTGGTGGATAGTTCTTCACTAAGGCTATTTAAATTAGTTGCCGCCGCAAAATGGAGGGCAGGCTGATGATACATCATATACATATTGCCCCTTGGCATAATCTATCATATCTACTCCTGCCTTGACCCCAACGATCATTAGTTTCGCATTAAAGCCCCCACTACCATCAGACTCCAGCCCAAGGTAAAAGCGGGAACTATCGGGACTTTCGCCTAACACATTTTCCAGGTCAATTAAAGGCAAATTAAAACCTTTTAAAGAATTACTACCTATCCAGGTCGCTGCATTACGCTCCCAGTTTTGTGTCCAGGTATTGAAAGTATTTAATGAAATAGTGTCTGCGGTAGGATCTGCAGCTACGGATTCTGCTTCTGCCATTGCTTCTGGAATTTCTTCTGCTTCGGTGGTTGTAGATTCAGGATTGTTTTGCGGGCCCTGACAGGCAAGAATGAACAACCCAATGAACATAACTGAAAGGGTTATGGGTTTCCTTTTCATGGTAATAAGGTGATTAAATTGTGATTGTAAGAAATTTAGGCAGACATTCGATTTGGAACCTAAACGTACAAATTTTTGCTTATAAAATATACAAATCCAAAGATTTTTCGATGAATCTGTCAAGAATTCAAAATTTTTTATTGCTTAATTAACACTGAGTTTCGGTGAAATTAAAAAAACAGGTATTTATACGGTTTCGGTGAAAAAGTTAAAGGGCTATGTTTGCCATATCAATTTTATTGAGGCGAACATTTAACAACCCTTACTACATGGAGAACACCAAATTACCCATCACAAACCTTGTATTAGAAGGTGGTGGGGTTAAAGGCATAGCTTATGTTGGAGCACTAGAAGTACTGGATGACATTTCGATTCTTGAAAAAATTGAAAATGTTGCAGGAACTTCCGCAGGTGCCATCACAGCTTGCCTTGTTGCCCTGAGGTATTCCGCCGAGGACATTAAAAAAATCGTATTTGATCTTGACTTTAATTCATTTGAAGACCACAAAAATCCATTGAGGATTACTACCAAGTATGGGCTTTATGCCGGAGATGCCTTTTTGGAATGGATTTCCAACCTGATCGCAAAAAAAGACCTGAATCCCAAAGCCACTTTTTCTGATTTTGAAAAAGCCGGATGCAGAAACCTCAAAGTATTTGCCACAGATCTTTACACCAAAGATCTTCAGGAATTTTCCGCTCAGGAAACTCCTGACACCATTGTAGCTGAAGCAGTAAGGGCTTCCATGTCGATACCGTTGTTCTTCAAATCGTGGAATTTCAGCAACAACCTTCCCAATGACCATATCTTTGTAGATGGAGGGGTTTTACTCAACTTCCCCATAAATACTTTCAATGAAAAGGAGCATAAATTAGGTCATACACTTGGTCTGCACCTCGACAATCTAAGCGGAACAAAAAACCAGGATGCATTTGGGTATGATCACATCGGAAAATATATTCGGTCCTTGTTTGACACCCTTCTCCGGGCGCAAATAGTTGATTTCGAAGAAAACCCGGAAGAGTTAAAACACACCTTAAGAATTGACGACCTGGGCGTTTCCGCCACTGATTTTGGGCTTTCTGATGAAACAAAAAACAAGTTGATCGAGCAAGGACAAATTGCAGCCAAAGCATTTTTTAATAAATAAGGTTGCCCCTAGGGGCATAACCCGTTTTGTGAACACCTCAACCAAAATCCATGGAACCATTTATTGGAGAAATCGTGCTGTTCGGGGGGAATTTTGCCCCAAAAGGCTGGTCTTTTTGCAATGGCCAATTATTATCCATTGAAGTAAATCCGGCCCTGTATTCCATACTTGGCACTAATTTCGGTGGCGACGGAATTTCCACTTTTGGTTTACCGGATTTAAGAGGACGTGTCCCGGTACATCCCGGGAATGGAGTTGGACTTTCAAAAAGAACTTTAGGAGAGACTGGCGGTTCGGAATCCATTGAACTTCAGATTACAGAAATTCCTGAACACAACCATGTGGTTTCTTCCACCATCAATATGCCGATCATCTATGAAAAGCCTTCCGCAAAAGGCAACATTGATTATATGATCACCACAGGTTCTCAAATCACTCAAAGTGAGCAGATTCCTGAGGTCAGCACCTCTTTGTATAATACTGAAAAAACCGGCAAGAACATGCCTCACAATAATATGCAACCGTTTCAATGTATCAATTACATCATAGCGCTGCAAGGCATTTACCCTGCCAGAACATAATGAACCAAAACAGATTTTTTCACTAATAAAACTAGAAAAACATGGAACCTTTTATCGGTCAAATTCAGCCTTTTGGATTCAATTTCCCACCCCGGGGATGGGCACTTTGTGATGGAGCCTTATTGCCCATTAGCAATTATACCGCTGTTTTCTCACTGTTAGGCACCACCTTTGGTGGTGATGGTCGTACGACTTTTGCATTACCAGATCTGAGAGGAAGATCTATCGTTCATGTAGGCCAAGGACCAGGTTTAAGCCACATCTCCTGGGGAGAAAGAGGCGGTGCAGAAAATATCGCCCTCAACACTGCCCATATGCCTGCTCACAACCACACAACGACCATGAACCTGGGTGGTACTGCTGAAGAATCCGGCGCAGGACATTTCATTGGCTCTAGTGGTACAATCTTTGCCGAAGATGCACAATCAGGAAGTACGCTTAATGCAGGAGCCATTACTTCTGGAAATACTGGAAGTGGACAAGCTTTCAACAACAGAAATCCTTTCCTGGGAATATACGTAAGTATTGCACTTACAGGAATCTTCCCATCGAGAAGCTAAGAACAGTCACTATACTCTTCCGGTTCAGCCGGAAGAGTATTTCTTTTCCAAACGTAATATGGAAAGTTGAAAAGCTTTCCATCAAAATTTTTAATCATGCAAATAATCGTTAAAACAGCACCTGAGGAATTAAAAAGAGCCAGAAAATGGTGGCAGGATCTGGAATTGCAGTGGAAATTCGCCTATAACGAAGCCGTTTTCGGAAAAGGTCCCACCATTGAACCTCCACGCGATGAAGAATTAATGCTATTATTGATCCGGGCAGACACCTTGAGGTTTGCCGGTCCTTTGGCACACAACCCCAATATCACGACCCCGCTGACCAATTTATCAGGACTCATTCCGCTTTACCACCTGAAATATCTTTCACTAACGCACATGAAAGTTTCCGGTTTAACAGAGCTCAGGAGGCACACACAACTGGAACACCTGTTTGTCTATAATAACCAACTGACTTCTCTGGATGGTATTGAAGGTATGCTCAACCTCAAAGATCTCTATTTTCAAAACAACCAGATACAAGATCTTACACCCATTGCAAGGTTAACCAATTTACATACGATTTACGCCTCCGGCAACAAAATCAATAAAATTAACGGCCTTTCTGATAAGCACGGGGACAACCTCCGCAAGTTTTACATTTTGCCAAATGATGATCTTCCTGACAGGGAAATCATTAGAACTCAAAATGAGGTAGGCATTATTTGCAGAACCGGCTGATGTAGATTTTACAAAATATATACGTTTGGAAATTTGGATGCCCCTGGTTATGCAAATACCCGGGGGCTTTTCCAGGCTCAACTTTTAATTAGTCAACCAAAATATTTTAATTATGGAACCATTTATCGGTCAAATTCAGGCCTTCGGCTTTGGTTTTACACCAAGGAACTGGGCATTTTGTGATGGTCAGCTGATGGCTATTAGTCAATGGCAGGCATTATTTTCTCTTTTGGGTACCACCTTTGGCGGTGACGGTCGCACGACTTTTGGTCTGCCCGACCTTAGAAGTCGATCGATCGTGCATGTAGGACAAGGCCCAGGATTGAGTAATATCCGCTGGGGTGAGAAAAGCGGTGCGGAAAATATTACGCTCAACACTGCTCATATCCCGGCTCACAACCACACAACCACCATGAACCTTGGCGGTACTGCGGAAGAATCCGGTGCCGGACATTTCATCGGATCCAGCGGGACTATCTTCGCTGAAGATGCACAGGCTGGAAGTACCCTCAATGCAGGAGCTATCACCTCAGCAAATACCGGTGGAGGGCAAGCCTTTAACAACAGAAATCCTTTCCTCGGTATTTACGTAAGTATTGCACTTACAGGAATCTTCCCATCCAGGAGTTAAAAGGTCCCTGTTAATTAATTTAATTTTTAAATCAACTAAAATCAATTATCATGCAACCTTTTCTTGGTCAAATTCAGGCTTTTGGATTTAACTTCCCTCCGAGAGGCTGGGCACTTTGTGATGGACAATTGTTACCCATCGCTTCTAATACCGCTTTATTTTCCCTACTAGGTACCACTTTCGGTGGTGACGGAAGAACAACCTTCAAACTTCCCGATCTTAGGGGAAGGTCTATCGTCCACGTAGGAAATGGCCCGGGATTATCAACTATTTCCTGGGGTGAAGTTGGTGGCAGGGAGAACATCGCCCTTGCAGTTGGCAATTTGCCTGCTCACAATCACACAACAACGATGAACTTAGGTGGAACAGCTGAAGAATCCGGTGCCGGACATTTTATCGGATCCAGCGGAACGCTTTTTGCAGAAGATGCACAAGCTGGAAGCACACTGAATGCAGGAGCAATCACTTCCGGAAATACCGGTAGTGGCAATGCTTATAACAATAGAAATCCATTTACTGGGATTTATGTCTGTATAGCTCTAGAAGGGGTCTATCCTTCCAGAAATTAAACTAAACTTCAACAGACTCCCTCCCGTTTGCGGGGGGAGTTCTTCTTTTATTCCCCATTGTATAATTACAGTTTTTTTATATTTCAACTCGACTCTGATATCACTTCAAAATCAGGCTGGAAAAACGTTGAATGAAGAAATGAAAAAGTTAAAACAACCCTGACTGAACCGCAGAATTTCCAACCTGCCTTACTGCGACAGCAGGCAAGGTATCGAATGTAAAAGTTTTCACCCCTTCTACATTCGATATTCTGCTGTTGGAAATTCTGCGGTTCTGCCACAGGTTTTATTGATTATTTATTCATTTTCATTTTTAATAGTGAGATTTTCTCTATGATAAGCCTAAATACAGATTTAAAAAACCTCTCATCCTTTTGGTATTAAAGCCTCCGCCTGCGGGGGGAGTTCTTATTTTATTGTCATGCCACGTATTTCTACGTTTTTTTCAAATCAGGTAGAAATACTCTTTTTTAAACCTCCATTCCTTCCCAATTTTGCATTACCGGATCCCAGGTAAGTCACATACAATCAAAAAAATATTTTATAAAAAACCTTAATTTGTAACATTTTGATAATGAATTTTTTTGCAAAATATTTTTTAGCAAAATCACATACAAAAAAGGGGAAGTTACGCAACCTGTGGACAATTCCTCCGTACACCAAAAGGTCTAATTCTATTTATCCAATCATTTACACAATCCCTACACAGTTAAATAACAGTTAACCCCTGTTACAGATGTCTTTTTTTGATACACTGACAATGACTCATTTTAAACATCCAGACGTAATTTATTGACATTTTATTCCTTACTTTTTTTAAACCACCTGAACACTTTTTTTTAAAACCAAAATCATGAAAAAATTCACTTTGTTCACTACACTTTTCCTGGCCGTTTTTTGTCTGGGAAAAATACATGCTCAGAAAGTAGCTATTATCGGGTATAATGGTAGTTCTCCTGATGGGATAAGCATAGTTGCATTGGAAACTATTTCAGCAGGAACAAAAATTTACTTTACAGATAAACCTTACTTAGGAGGAGGCAATTTTGGAACGGGAGAGACCTCCTGGTCCTACACTGTTCCTTCAGGGGGGTTGAGCCTTGGAGATGTGGTAGTTTTCTCAGAAACTTCCTCAAATACAATGACTTTAACTTGTAATATTTCCGGCACTGATCAGGCAAATGCCAGCTGTGGTAGTTTTGGCGATTTATTTGGAAGTTCGCTTTCCTATTCAGGATCCGGACTAGATAACATATTTGCCTATCGGGATACTGACAGCAATCCGGAAAACGGAGTTTCAGAAATTTATGCAGTTTTTGCAATAAATGGCAGCATAGGGGGGGAAGATCCTACTCCCTTTTCAGCTAATGCAGTAGTTGTCCACAACCTGACCACTAATTCAGCCATTAATCATTTCGATTTTATCAATAGCTTAAGGTCAAGTGTAGGAAGTAGTAAAGCCTCAATCATTGCAGCAGTTGAGGATCCCTCAAATTATAATAAAAGTACCGGCAATACAACATTATCCCGCGTACCCTTCACAGTTCCTTCCAACCCGGTACTCACCATGACTGGCCCAGCCAGCCCTGTAGCTGAGGACGGAGCGGCCAATCTCACATACACCTTCACACTCACACCAGCCCCCTCAGGAAATGTTACCGTCAATTTCAATGTAGGAGGAACGGCAAGTTCTTCAACTGACTATTCACCATCCGGATCAGCCACATTTGGAGCTTCTTCCGGAACCATTGTAGTTGGTAATTCAGGACAAGCCATCTTAACCATAAATCCAACTGTTGACACAGACCTTGAACCTGACGAAACAGTCATCATAACTCCTACCTCAGGCACTGGATATGATCTTGGAGCTTCATCGGCAACCGGAATAATTACCAACGACGATGTACTCACTCCTTCCTGTCCCTGGGTGGCAATTACCGGGGCAAATCATGACGGCGCCGATGGGTTTTCATTTGTAGCATTGGATGATCTGACAGCTGGTCAGGTGGTTTATTTCACCGAAAATGAATTCAATAATACCTCCCTTACTTTTAATAGCAATACTTCAGAAGCCATTCTAAAATGGACTGCCCCCTCTGGCGTTCAACGAGGGGATGTAATCGTTATTAAAGAAACCTCTTCAAATACCTTCTCCTTAAATTGTACAGATGGTAGCGGTGGGACCTGTGGGACTCTTATTCACGTCAGTGGCTCAGCCGGATTGGCTCTGGGGGGGACTCATGGAGATGGCCTTTATGCCTATGGGGATACTGATGACGATCCAACTAATGGAATATCAGAGGTTTACTCCGTTTTATACACAGGTGATGGGGAAAACAGCATCACTGGAGGTAATATTCCAGCCATAAGAGACCCCTCTGCAGTTTATGCCAATGCCGTTGTTGTCGACGGTTTCCCTGCTGTACAACCAAACAGAACAGAATACAAACCATCCCTCCGAAACGTAACCGTTTCCCAGGGAAATTTTGAAGATCTAACCAAATGGGATCATGCTCAACCAAATGTTGATCTCTCCACTACCCCATTTAACAATATTATCATCAAAACAGGATCAGCCAACTCTCCGGTAACCGTTACTGTTTCACCAGGATCGGTTCTCGAGGATTCCGGAAATTCCATGGTTTTCACTTTTACTTTAAACGGTCCTTCCCAGGGAGATTTTGATGTTTCGTTCCAGGTATCCGGAACCGCTACTTATTTGACAGATTATACCGTTACTACCCAGGGAGGCAATTCCTCCTTTAATGCCAATTCCGGCGTGGTAACCATATTTAATGTCCTCAGTTCTGGTACTATTACTGTAACCCCGGTTGCTGATTCTGGCTTGGAACCTGACGAAACCGTTATTTTGTCTATTGTCAGTGGAGCCAATTACGATGCTGGCAGCCCGGGAGCGGCTACCGGAACCATCACCAATGATGATGTAGGGCCTTCTACCTGTCCATTGGTAGCTGTCACAGGTTTAAATCACTCATCCCCGGATGGCTTTTCTTTTGGGGCGCTTACGGACATTACGGCAGGTACAGAAATATATTTCACCGACAAACCATACAGTACCGCAACCCTTGCATTTGAAACAGGAGAAGCTGTAATGAAATGGACCGCACCGGCAGGAGTAAATCAAGGGGATGTTTTTGTTGTAAAAGAAACTTCATCAAACGTGCTGGCTCTTTCCTGCACTGATGGCAGTGGAGCAACCTGTGGAACCCTAAGTTTGGAAAGTGGAAGTTTTGCTGTCGGACCGAATGGGGAAGCCTTTTATGCTTACCTGGATAGTGATAATAATCCGGAAAATGGGATTACAGAAATCCTTGCCGTACTATATACCGGGGACTCAGAAACCACCTCTCCGGGAGGTAATATTCCGGCATCTGAATCGCCAGCAATAATTTACCCCAGTTCAATAGTTGTTGATGGATTTCCGGCAACAGCTCCAAACAGAACGGAATACAATCCTTCTGGCAGAAATGTATCTGTCGACCAGGCAGATGTTGAAAATCCGTCTAATTGGGTACACGCACAGGCAAATGCAGACCTGTCCACTACCCCATTCGCACAAATAGAAATATTACTTTCGATCAGCTGTCCGGCAGATCAACTCAATATAGAAGGCTGTGGCCCTGAATATATGAATTCAACCACTAACCTACCCTATTCCACTTCTGTTCAAACGATTTCTGAAGCGGATTTCACCGGAGAAGGTGGAAGTATCAACTCCGGCGGAACGGTTACCAGTATAACTTATGTAGATGCCGTTTCAGGCAGTTATCCATTTACGGTCACCAGAACTTTTACCGTAATTGATGATTGCCCGAACACTGCAATTTGTAGCCAGACGTTCATCATCGACGATAATACAGCTCCAACGGCTGACACACCTGCTGCTATCAATGTAACTTGCCCGGGAAATGTTCCTGCCCCGGACATTTCAGTAGTAACAGGAGTTGCCGATAATTGTGTACCAGCCAGCTGTGAGATCTGGATCAATGAAATTCATTATGATAATACCGGTGGAGATACCGGAGAATTTGTAGAAGTTGCAGGAAGAGCAGGAACGGATTTGACCAGTTATTCTATTGTTTATTACAATGGTAATGGTGGTGGAACTTATGACAGCCCTACAGCACTTACGGGTACCATTGACAATGAAAGTAGTGGCTTTGGAGCCGTTTCATTTGCCAAAACTGGCATTCAAAATGGTTCCCCGGATGGTCTTGCCCTGGTAAAAGATGGTACTACTGTCATTGAATTTATCAGTTACGAAGGAACCTTCACTGCAACCAATGGTCCTGCCTCAGGAATGACCTCAGTGGATATTGGCGTTAGCGAACCAAGCAGTCAGGCAGTAGGTGAAAGTTTGTCAAAAACAGGTACAGGAAATACAGGAGCCGATTTCACATTTACAGATGGAGCCGAATCTCCAGGTGACCTGAATATTGGTCAGACCATGACTCCGGCACCACCTTGTGGAGGAAGTGTAACGGTGACGCATGATTCTGACAGTGATAACGGCGGTGCCGGTTCTGCCGCAAGTCCGCTGGTAATCACCAGAACTTATAAACTTCAGGACCCTGCGGGCAACATGGGATTTGTCAATCAAACGATCAACGTAATAGATAACCAGGCACCAACGGCTAACTGCCCTGCTGATATTACAAGCGGAAGCGATCAAGGCATATGTGGTGCCGTTGTCAGCTTTAATGCGTCCGGAACAGATAATTGTTCGGTGGGTAGTATTACATACTCACAGAACCCTGGAACAGTTTTTCCAGTCGGAACAACCAGTGTAACTACAACGGTTTCTGATGTTGCAGGAAATACAGGCACCTGCTCTTTTAACGTTACGGTAAATGACACAGAAAATCCAACCATATCTTGCCCTGCTTCAATTACCACAAACAATACTCCAGGGCAGTGCGGTGCAAATGTAACATTTAGCGTAAGTGCCGCGGATAACTGTCCGGGAGTGTCCTACACATGTACCCCTAACTCCGGAGATTTCTTTCCGGTAGGTACGACTACCGTTTCCTGTCTTGCAACTGATGCGGCCGGAAATCAGGCCTCCTGCTCTTTTAACGTTACGGTAAATGATACCGAAGCACCCCAGCTAATCCCGCCGGTTGCTTTTGCCGATACCATCAAGGTCGATAATGATTCCGGGCTTTGCGGAGCATCTGTTTCCTTTACTGTTTCTGCTACGGATAATTGTGCGGGAGTGACCTATTCCTGCTCTGCTAACTCAGGTGATTTCTTTCCGTTGGGTAATACCAATGTCAATTGCACAGCGACAGATGCAGCAGGAAATATGAGCAGTGGCTTTTTCGTCATCACAGTATCTGAAACTAAACCTGCAGTAGCCGTTTGCGCAACAAATCAGACATTAAACCTTACCAGTGATGGAACGACAATCTTAAGCCCGTCACTTGTGGACGGAGGGTCATATTCTTGCGGAAGTTTCACCTTAAGTGTTGCTCCTAACCAATTCAACTGTGATAATGTAGGTGACATGGTTACTGTTACCCTTACCGCAACTGACGACTCCAACGGGAACTCTTCGACTTGTATGACAACGGTAACCATTGATGACCCGAATTCCTACTGCTGCGCACCACCTGACGCTATTTGTCAGAATCAAACCATTTCTCTAAATGCAAATGGCATGGCATCAATTGCAGTAGCTGATATTAACAACAATAGTACAGCTGAATGTGGGCTCGCCTCCATGGTACTAAGCCAGACTTCATTTGATTGTTCAGAAAAGGGTCAAAATACCGTAATCTTAACGGTTACTGACGTCAATGGGGATTCTGATGTATGTACCGCAACAGTGACCGTTGAAGACAACATGGCCCCAACGGCAGTCTGCCAGAACGCAACCGTTATTTTGGACGCCCAGGGCAACGGATCTGTTCAGGCTTCTGCCCTGGATGGTGGATCCACGGATAATTGTTCTACAACGTTTTTATATATACCAACCGCTTATGCCTTTACTTGTAGTAGTGTTGGTCCGAACACTGTGACCTTGACCGTTGTGGATGAAAGTTTAAACACTTCGAACTGTACCGCAACCGTAACTGTAATTGACAACATCTTCCCTGACATCACCTGCCCGGGAGATATAGTTCAGAATAATGATCCGGGCCAATGCGGGGCAACCATCAATGTACCAGTTCCTCAGGCTTCGGATAATTGTGGTATTGCTGTTACGGAATTCCGCTATATTGAGGTAGACCCGGATAATGCAAATGCTGAAATTGGCACCTGGACAGGCTGGACAACGAATACCAATGTATTTTTCGCTGTCGGAAGCTGGAAGGTGGAATGGAATGTTGAGGATCCATCACAGAACGGAAAAGTCTGTGATTTCTATATAACTATTAATGATAATCAGGATCCGGTAATCACTTGTCCGGGCACAGTTACATCCGGAACGGATCCGGGTCAATGTGGAGCGGATGTTTCCTTCACCGTATCTGCTACTGACAATTGTGCTGTAACGTACGTGTGTACAATTGGCGGTGACGGTGATCCTGTTCCAAGTGATTGTTATGCCAACATAGTTGAACTGTCCCTTACGCTTGATAATTTCCCGGGTGAGACTACCTGGATGCTTTTGGATGGTAATGGGGGTTTCATTGATAGTGGTGGACCGTATTTCATTGCAGGAGAAACGATTACTGAAACCTTTAATCTTCCGGACGGAGACTATACATTTATGATCAAAGATGCCATTGGTGATGGAATCTGTTGCGGTTATGGTCAGGGTTCTTATACATTGTCGAGCAATGGCGAGGTAATCGTTACAGGAGGCGCTTTTGGAGAAGGAGAAAAGACCAATTTCTGCGTTGAGGCTCCTAGCGGAGGAAGTGGGTTACCATTAACCGAAGTTCAATCAGGAGATTTCTTCCCGGTTGGAACGACAACAGTCACCTGTACCGCAACAGATGCAAGTGGCAATACAGATGTTTGTACTTTTGATATTGTTGTCAATGATACTGAGGCTCCGCAATTGGATACACCTTGCCCTCAGAGCATAACGCTGTGTGGAGCACAAAATGTTTCCTGGACACCACCAACGGCAACGGACAATTGCGCAGTAGTCGCTTCTATGAGCAATTATAACCCTGGAGATTTCTTCCAGGTGGGCAATTATACCGTTACCTATACCTTTTACGACGAAGCAGGATTATCAGTTTCCTGCAGTTTTACCATAACCATCAATCCGCTACCGGATGTACAGATCACTCAGGATGATTTGCCAACCTGGTGTCAGGGAATTCAGGTGTTAAATGCAGAAGTACTGAACATAGCAGAACTTACGTTACCATTGACCTATTCCTGGTCGAATGGATTAGGAAGTACTTCTTCTGTTATTGCACCGGACAATGGTACTTATTTTGTTACCGTTACCGATGCTCTGGGATGCTTTACTGTGGAATCCACCGTTGTTAATGAAGATATTTCCTCCCTGCTTTCAGCTTATACTATCATTTCCGGTGAAGAATTTGAAATGTATGAATCTGAAGTGATCAGCGGAGGAGTAGGTATTGAAGATGCTGATGAAGCTGAAATTGCGCAGAACAGTTCCATATTTACCTTCCTGAGGGCGGATGCTGATAATGTTCAGGTGGATGGCAGCAGTTTTATCAACAACTTCATCGATGCTGATTTCAATGTGAATTTCCCAACCTTCGAGAACAATCCATACAATGACCTGAATGGGGTATTTGTTTCTGCAGGACAAACTATGACCATATCAGGAAGCAATTATGGGTATGTAGTTGTTGGAACCGGAGCAACACTGATCATTAATACGTCTGAGATTTTCATAAAGGTTCTCTACACTTATGGAGATGCAACGATCATTTTCAATCAGCCGACCAAGGTAAAGGTCAGAAGAAAGATGTACATAGGTGAATCCAATGTTATTAATCCTGATGGACACACTACCGTCTTTTTTGTAGGAGACAACGCTTCTATTGCCCAGGGGACAAACTTCACAGCAAGCATATATGCACCGGAAGGCCTTGAAGTCAACGATTCAGGGTCCACAGAGACTACCTATATGACGGGTATGTTTATCAGTAATGATGGGATTGTTTCTGACTATAATGTGATCTGGAACTGGAACCTGAATTGCAGTTACCTTCCTGCAACGCAAACACCTCCGGTAATTCCTTTCAGCGAGCAGATCGACCTGGAGACTCCGGAAACATCTATTGCTGAGAAGATTGATCTCCATGTATTCCCGAATCCGACTTCAGGCATACTGAATATTGATGTAAGCAGTTTCATGGAAGCATCTCTGGAGATTGAAATGTTCAATGCATTGGGTGAGACAGTTTGGAGTCAACAAATTGATCGACTGGAAATGCCATTGATCACCAGAGATATGACTGGACTGGCCAATGGTGTTTACTTCCTGCAGGTGACTTCCAAAGGGGAAAGGATAAGTAAACAGATTATTTTGAATAGATAAACACAGGTCAAAACCTGTGCTGCGTACGATACGAATAAGTTAATTGAACAAAGTGTGAAGAAAGAGTCGTTCTTTGGAGCGGCTCTTTTTTTTTCGCCCACACAATACATGCTATCCGGTTTTCATTATCAATAAACAAAAGATTATATCTTAGCATAATATTTTATTAAAAAACATCATCCAATTTAAAATTATGAGAATTCTTATCATCACTTTCGCTTTGCTCTTATCCACTACCGGATTTTCACAAGGCATAATTGATAAAATGGCAGACCTTACCTGTCAGTGTATGGAAGACAAAGGGGTAGAAAATAAAACCTCCGCAGAGCTCACCAATATCATGACTGATTGTCTAACTCAAAACCTGATTGCCAACATCGCTCAGTTCCAGCAGGAGCTCAATGTGGAAATTACAGATCAGGAAGCCATGACAAAGGTCGGAGAACAGATCGGCATGAAAATGGCCACTTACTGTCCGAATACCGTAATGGCACTTGCCAACGGAACCATTGAAGAAGAAATTGAGGAGGTACAGCAAGGAAATACCTTCACGGGCCAGGTAACCAAAGTCACTTCCGATGATCTGCTCTCGCAGCTTATAGTCAAGTCACCAAAAGGAAAAACAGAATCCTTCATTTGGTTTGGAGCCTTCGACGGTGATGAAGCCTTATTGGAACTTCGGGAAAGCATCATTGGCACCAACGTAACCATTCAATATGAAGAGCTGGGTATTTTTAACAGCAAACTGGGCGAATACATTACCAGAAAAATCATTACTGGTGCCAGCGTTAATTAAGCGAATGTTTAAAACCTGCCTTCCTGCGGTGCAGGCAGGTTTTTTTCAAGATTTTTGCAACCCATAAAATGTTATTCCATTTCCAGAGGAAGAGTGCATAAAATGGAAGAATGTTCACGATCCCGTACACAAAGTGTCGGGAGATGACTGATTTCATTTATCCAATTTTCCAACTATCCAATTTTCCGCCACAGACTGCAATGCTGTTTGGAATAAGCAATTGATTTTCAATAAAAAAATTTAAACATGCTCAAATAAGCCCTAATCAATTATCTGATCCCCCAATTTTTTGATCTCACCTAATAATGACTTGAGGTGTGCTTCCCTGGTGAACGACGACCCGAGCGTGGTACGCAACCACTGCCTCCCATTTAATTGTGTTTGAACAATGTAAAAATTTCCGGCTTCGACCAAAGCTGTTCGAATCCTTCTGTTAAGCTCATCCAGGGCATTTGGTTCCATCTCCTTTTTTACAAACCTGAAACAAAGGATGTTGCATTCCGGCTGGTTAGCCAGCTCAAAATCAGGGTGCTTTTGGATGAGTCCGGCAAATGTTTTCCCTAAATCACAAAGTTGGGTTACAAATTCATCAAAGAGATCCTCTCCATAGGTTTTGAACAAGGTATAAACAGGTATTGCAAGGGAAGGTTTGGTACATTCAAAAGTGCGCAGCGCCAAATTAAACCATTCCTTTTCTGCGGTTTTATTGAACAAATAATCAGCTTTTTGTGAAAAAGTGTGATAGGAGAACTCTTTATCCCTGAAAACAACAGCCGTCGTTAAAACGGGTGTCAACAGCATCTTGTGAAAATCCATGATCACTGAATGAGCCCTCTGAATTCCGTTTAATGTATGTTTATATTTTTTGGAAAAACATAAAGCTCCCCCATGGGCACCATCGACGTGAAACCAAAGGTCATTCTGTTCGCAAAAATCAGCAATCGCCTCCAGATCATCAAAGGAGCCTGTGGCGGTAGAACATGCTGAACCTACCACCGCAATCACTTGTTGTCCTGCAGCCGTGGCTTTAGCATAATATTCCTCCAGAAGGTCTGTTTTCATCCGGAATTTTTCATCCGCTGGAACTTTGATTACACCTCCTTCTCCCCATCCCATGATCCTCACAGCCCGGTCGACAGAATAATGGGCCTGCTCGCTAACCATGATAGCCAGATTGTTTTCGTTACCGTCTTTCCACACATTCGACGGAGCCTTAAAACTCCGAGCCGCCAGTAAGGCAGTAAGATTTGCCAATGTACCCCCGGAGGTGAGAAACCCTTCAGCTTCCTCCGGCAACCCCATAGCCTGTGCCACCTTTCGGATTACCGCAAATTCCATCATGCTTCCCGGAGCTCCCATTTCATAGATACCGGTACCATTATTCAAAAAGTCGGTCAATAAACTCGCTGTCGCCGCCAAAGGAGCAATGGGCGACAGTTGATGCCCGGCAAACTTTGGGTGGTGAACATGAATCGCTTCAGACAGAATTTCTTTGAAAAACGATGAGAGATCTCCAGAACTATCGATCTGTTTTTGCCATTTGGCCACAGCATTCTCCGGAGGTTGCCAGTTCAAAACAGAATGCCCCTCCCCTGCGCTGATTTTTTCAAAATAATCAGCCAGCATGTCGACCAAATGATGAGCCTGTTGCCGGAATTCATGGGGGTCCATTGCTTTTTGTAGTGGTGATTTCATGGTATCCAAATTGCATTAAGACCTGGAAGGTCTAAAAAAAGCGGCAGCCGAAACCCGACCACCGCTTTGTATAAAAAGCTAAAGATTATTTAGATTGTCTATTCTTCCTCATCCAGGGAAGCCTGGTATTCGGAGATTAGTTTTTGTTGCTCATCGTGCGGTACCGGTGCAAACTCAGCAAATGTTCTGTGGAACTTCGCACGACCTTGTGTAAGGGAACGAAGCGTTGCAGAATATTGATAAAGTTCTGCCAAAGGCACCTTAGCCATGATCTTCTGATAGTGTCCTTCAGAATCCATACCCTGAATAATAGCGCGTCGAGTCTGCAAATCACCCATCACATCACCCATGGTATCTTCCGCACAAAGTACTTCAAGATCATAAATCGGCTCCATCAACTTAGGAGCGGCATGACCAAATGCATCTCTGAAGGCATATCCGGCAGCAATCAGGAAGGCAATATCCTTGGAATCTACCGGGTGCATTTTACCGTCGTAGATACATACACGGATATTCTGGCAGTAAGACCCTGTCAAAGGACCTTCCTCCATTTTTTGCATGATACCTTTCTTAATAGCATTAGAGAAATTCGCATCAATCGAACCACCTACGATGCACCAGTAGTAAGCCAGTTTTCCACCCCAGGGCAGATCTTCCATTTCAATCTTACGAACAGACAGATCAGCAGGATCCGGCATATCTTCGTAATATGGTTCAATACGCATGTGCACCTCCGCAAACTGTCCGGCACCACCGGATTGTTTTTTGTGGCGATACTCAGCGTTGGCGGCTTTGGTGATGGTCTCTCTGTAGGCAATGCGCGGCTTGGCGAATTCCATGTTGATACCATTCGCTTTCTCCACACGGTAACGAACCAGATCGAGGTGCAACTGACCCTGCCCATGAAGCAATACCTGCTTGAGGGCTTTAGATTGCTCAACGATCAGGGTAGGATCCTCTTCTTCAATAATGTGAAGCGCTTTCATCAGTTTCTCCATTTCAGCTTTGCCAGGAGGAACTACCGCTTCTCTCACACGAGGTTCAGGGAAATGCATTTTTTCAATTTCTCTGTCTATACCCTTGCTATTCAATGAATTGTTGGTATGAGAATTCTTCAGTTTAACCGTAACACCAATGTCTCCGGCGTTGAGTGAGTCAACATTCTGGCGATCTTTTCCATTGGAAATAAATAACTGTCCAAAACGTTCCGTACCACGGTTAGAAACATTGGTAAGTTCATCTCCTGCATTCAGCACTCCTGAATATACCTTGAAGAAGGAAACATTCCCCACTCTTGGTTCGGAAATAGTCTTGAAAATAAAAATGGTTGTATCGCCGTCAGATTTACACTCCAGTGTATCACCACCTTCCAAAATGGCTGCAGGCCTGTCAGCAGGTGAAGGACAAACATCATTGATGAATCCCATTATACGACCACTACCCATGTTTTGAGTAGACGAAGCGATAAATACCGGGTAAATTTCCTGGTGTGCAATGGCAATTCTCAAACCGGCAGCCAGTTCCTCTTCGGTGAGGGTTCCTGCTTCAAAGAATTTATCCATCAATTCCTCATCATTCTCTGCAGCTGCTTCAACAAGTGCATTGTGCATTTCCTGAGCACGACCGATCTCTGACTCCGGAATTGGTTGTTTTTCCGGTTTTCCTCCGCCTTCGGGGAAAACGTACATAGTCATTCTCAAGGCATCAACAATGGTATTAAAACCAGTTCCCTGGTTCAACGGATATTGCACAGGGATTACTTTATGTCCGAAACGGTTCTTGGCCTGTTCAAGGGTTGTTTCATAATCTGACTTTTCGTGATCAACCTGGTTGATAACGAACAAAGCCGGAGTTTTAAATTTATCTACATACTCCCAAACGAGTTCTGTACCTACTTCCACACCGCTCTTTGCATTGAGCATCATTACTGCGGTATCAGCTACTTTAAGTGAAGAAACCACCTCACCTACGAAATCATCAAAACCGGGTGTATCTAAAATATTAATCTTGGAATCTTTCCAGTTGGCATGGATCAAACTGCTAAAAATAGAATTTCCTCTCTCCTTCTCTAAATCGGAAAAATCGGAAACGGTATTGCCATCCTCTACTGTCCCACGACGGGAAATCTCACCTGCCTCAAACAACATTGTTTCAGCAAAAGTGGTTTTTCCACTTCCTGGGTGACCGAGCAAAACTACGTTCCGAATATCCTTGGTGTCGAAGCCCATATCGTTTGAATTTTTATGTTGGTTAAATAAATTTCTTTTCGTTCGCTTTGAAAGAACTATTAGGCATAAGACTTTCAAAGATTTATTACTCAAAATACCTTTGGAGTAATTCAATTTTTCTGGTAAAAAAAGCTTGATCCTCCTTTGAGGCACGCTCTTAAATTAAATTCGGTTGAAGGTATGAAAAAGGTCAAAAATTACAAAACAAAATTGCGTTTAAAAACCAAAAACCACTATTGTTTTGTCAAGGGTTCTGTCAGATTCATAAATCAAGAATATATGAATAGTTTTTTTAAGCAAAAGACCTGTAATCACATTTAAAACTTTTGAGAATTAGGGTATATTTGGGCAACCATTTAAACCGGTCTTTACCTTTTCCAATGAAACCGGATTTATAGAAAAAATACCGAAAGCACACACACAAACAATCATGAAACCACTGGTCATCGGAATCACAGGAGGCAGCGGAAGCGGGAAAACGCTTTTTATCAAAAACCTCAGGGAAAGGTTTGATCATGAGGAAATCTGCCTCATATCCCAGGATGATTATTATTGCCCAATCGAACAACAAGAGAAAGATGATCAGGGAGTGGTAAATTTTGATCTTCCAGGTTCCATCGATAAAGAAGCCTTTCTCAAAGATATTAAAGCGCTGATAAAGGGAAAGACCATCCAAAGGCCTGAATATACTTTCAACAACGAAAACATCACTCCGAAAATGCTCACCTTCAAGCCTGCCCCTATTCTCCTGGTTGAAGGCCTGTTTGTTTTCCACTTCAAAAAGATCCGCAGAATCATGGACCTAAAGGTCTTCCTGCATGCCAAGGAAAACCTTAAAGTCATCAGACGCATCAAACGGGACAAGATCGAACGAAACTATCCACTCGACGATGTGCTTTACCGTTATCAACACCATGTACTTCCCGCCTTCGAAAAATACATAGAACCTTACATAGAAAAAGCGGATGTAGTGATCAACAATAATGAGAACTTTGAAATGGGACTGGAAGTGCTGACAGGGTTTATGAGGAATTACCTGAAGAGATCAGGGAAATAAGGACATAAGGAGGAAAGTAAAAATATTTGAAGTGTCAAAAAACAACTAATCATGGCCAAAAAAGTAATCATTACAGGCGCTACCGGAATGGTGGGAAAAGGCGTTTTACTGGAATGCCTGGAAGACGATCGTATTAGTGAGGTTTTGATCGTCAATCGAAGCACGGTCGGTATCAGCCATCCGAAACTGACAGAGATCCTCCATAAAGACTTTGCGGATTTAGGCCCAATCAAAGAGCAGCTTCAGGATTATGATGCCTGTTTCTATTGTATGGGTGTTTCCTCGGCAGGCATGAATGCGGATACTTATTACCACATTACCTATACTATGACAGAAGCTTTCATGGATGCATTCCCGCCGGAGAACATGGTTTTTATCTATGTTTCGGGTACCGGAACCGATAGTTCTGAAAAGGGCAGGATCCGCTGGGCCAGAGTGAAAGGAAAAACGGAAAATGTCATGTTCAGCAAAGGTTTCCAAGACGCTTATGCCTGGCGGCCGGGAGGCATTATCCCTGAAAAAGGAATTCGTTCGAAAACACCTTTATATCAGTTTTTCTATACGTTGCTTCGTCCGTTTTTTCCCTTGTTTAAAAAGATGAACTCGATGACGACCACCACCAGGATTGGTGTGGCCATGATCAATGTTCTGTTTCACCCGCAGGAATTGAAACATCTTGAGAATCCGGATATCAATAAAATTGCAAAAATTTAAATCCTTCAAGCCTAGTGACGGCCTGACTCTGAGTCAGGCCGTCACTAGGCTTGGCCCCCCTACCCCCCTTTATTATAAAAGCCACGAGCATTGAAAACGTGACATTTTTGAAGCAATAATTTTAAAAAAACCCTTAAAAAGACCTCAAAGTTCTAATAATCCCTCCGGCAACTCCATCAAAATGACTTGTTGCTCCTGGTCGATCTCCTGGATGAAAGCGTCATTTAACGGAATAAAGATTTCCTTTCCATTGTAATCCACCACGGCCATTATCTGCTGCGGGAATTCGAGCACCTCCAATATTTTGCCGACATCTTCCCCGGTCACCTGCCTGATGAAATATCCCGGCAACAGGGTAAACATATCTTCCACCCGCATTTTATCAGTGGACTGAGTGGATATATCCTGCTGTCGCATAAACAGTGGGCGGTTTGTCAATTGCCCTGCTTCCTCCGGTGAAGAGATATCTTCAAACTTGATGAGGTTAAGATGGCCAATTTTATAAGATTCCAGAAAAAAAGGGGTTTTGCGCCCCGCAACATCCAGAAATAAAACCTCTACTTTTTCAAAATCGTCCCAATAGGCATCCTCTACGCTGAACTTCAACTCACCGTTCACACCATGTGTCTTTTTCACAAATCCTATTTCGACGTATTTATCCATATTTTCTTTTTGTACTTATGTCCAAAAGGTTTCACATCGTTTGAATTCGTTTGAATTCGTTTGATGTGGTTTGAAATTGTTTGACCTTTTTTCCTTACATCCTTTTGTCCTTGAAACTACTCCACCAATCCAATCAGCACCTTATAATCATCAAAGGGGGCATCCCTGTCCTTCATTTCCAGGATCTCCAATTGTTCCTCACCATAAGCTTCTTCCAACTCCGATAATGTGTGTCTGCACCGGATTTCTAAAATGCCTTGCTTCAACTGCTCCATACGCCATTCCATAGTAGCTTCCATACGGTCCAATATCCGCTTATTGACACCTACAAGATCGGCTTCAGGTGAAACGGTCACAGCCTCCTTAAAAGCACTATCATTTCTGGCGATCATTTTGCCGTTTTCGATAACAAAATAGGCTGTATGGGCAAGGTCCTGCTCCGGAGGAAGTAATTTGGCATAAAGGACCAGCTGCAGATCCTCTTCATTTTTCAGTTCTCGTTCACGTCTGCTACTTCCGCGCCATTTGATGTCCACAATTGCAGCTTTGCCATCTTTTTCCAATACCAAATCGGCCCGGCCTTTCACTTCAGTACCTGCAAATTCTCCTTCGAGTTCTTTTTCCGTCTGTACTACTTTCCAGCCGTTGGACCGGATCATCGTTACAAGACTCCACGCGGCGTATTTAAGTTTATTAATAAAGGCCAGTCGTTCCGGCTCCCTTCCGTAAAGCAATAATACCGCACCTTCCCGCACCAGCAATTTTGCCATTTCCTCATCGACCTTTCGCTCTACGGCTGCCTTATTCATCCCTTCAATAGCCAAAGGGTTTTCAAACAAAATCTCAAAGAACCGATGTGCCAGATTTCCCAGCAACCGATTATCCGAAACAACGCTTAGAATGGGTGACTTTCTCAGTTTTGCTTTATATTGAAATGCCCATTTGTAGGGATAATAAAACAAAGACTCCAGACCAGTAATGGTTTCTTTTTCCCTTTGTTGAGCCAGGGCATCGCTTTTTAAATTTAAAAAAGCTTTTTTCTCCCCTACCCTGCGTTTTTCGAGTTTCACTTTCCCCGGAAGTTCAAAACTACCTGCTAGAATTTCCAGCCCTTTTCCTGCATCCAGATCTATGGTTATTGAAGAAAGGTCCCCAAACAAAGCTTCCAGGTTGCCTAGAAGAGGGTGAGCATGAACTTCACTACCTTCATAAATTTCCGGAATCACTAATATTAATTGTTGCCTGGTTCTCAAAACAGGTTGTTTCCTGTGCCACAATAACAAAGCATTTTTATCAGAAGCTGATTGTAATGTAACCCCTTTATTGAGTAACCAATGATTTTCATTTTTATACCAGGATGAAAAAAAGTGTTCCTGCTCATTCTGAGTAAAATTCCACCAAAGCAACTGATCCGTATCCTTATGGACGGTACCCGCCAATCGAACAAAATCTAACCGCCCCTCCTGTTCCTGCTGGATCTGCAAAGGTGCCGGCTGGTAAATTGTCCTGACAATATATTCGAGTTGAAGATTGGTCAATTCAGCTTCGGGTTGTGCTTCTACCAATTCGCATATACGTCTTGCCTGTTCACTCAAAACAATCAATGTCGGGTTACTTCCTCCCTGTTCCTCAAAGATCTCCAAGGACCAGTCTCTAAGATAACTGTACAACTCCAGCACCTCTGCTTTAGGAACTTTTTGACTGGCATCATAACGTGTTCGCCCAAACCACATCTGGTATTGCCTGCGGATATTTTTGATTCCGTTATGGCCTTTTTCCTCAAGTTCAGAGAAATACTGTCGGATCATAAACCTCCAGCCGTCCCCGTCTATTCCAGGCTTTTCTGAAATTTGTTCTGCTATCCTCCTCGACAACTCTTCTTCCAGAGGTTTGACAGCCAATGATACGAATTCGAGTATTTTAAAAGGATCAGTGGGTTTCCATAAAAAAGCAGGAAGCAATTTCAATATTTGAAGGGAAGGTCGTGCAAGAGATGCCGATTGCATTCCCATGCCTGGTAAACCTTCCTGGATAAAGGCGTTATCAAGTGTTCCACTTTTTCCGGGCACAAGACACATGGGTCTGAAGTGCTCATTACCTCTGAGCAAATTAGCCAACCAGGTGGCCATACTGCTTTCTGTTTTGCCTTTTATTATAATGAGGCTTTTATCAGCCTTTAGCGTTGCCTTTCCTGACTGTAGATTTTCGAGGCTCTTCCTGAAAACGGCTAAATCAGAATGGCCTGAAAGGTCAGGTGGAGCAATTTGGCTGACTACTACACCCATTTTTTTGAGTTGGCTGATAAGCATTCTCAGGTACCCTGGTAATAAATTTTCAGGTTCGTGATGAAAAAAATCCATTACGGGCAAGCGATAATCCTCAAGAGCGTTGATCACTTTTTTAAAGCGATCGGCAAAACCTTTATTTATTTCGGATTCTTGATTGTCAATTGAAGCTTCAATCAAAGCCAATACTCTAAGTCGTTCGGGAAGATCATCAAAAAGGGCAAAATCCCATCCGGCCAGGAGAAGTTCGTCTCTTCTTTTTAACAATTCATGGCTTGTAGCAAATTGGCTAACCTCAAATGAATTTGCATAAAAGACTTCAGGATGCTCTTGTTTGTATGCGAGTAAAGCCTGTCGGTACTGTTCTATCCGCAAATGTTCGATATCCCGGTTGGGATGTACCAGGCCCAGCCATTTTTCAAAAAGACGCAATAATTTTTCAGGCCCCACATAGAAGTGTCCCCCGGTAGTTTGCTTTCCGGTATGCGCTACCCGATCATCAAAACTCAGCCCGAAAAATACAGTTACGTTCATATGGATAATTTTCCTGTGTCGTAAACTTAATAATATGTTTGAAAAAATCAGAAAGGAATGTTGGAAAGTTAGGTCATGAGAAAAGGAAAAAATTAAACAATGCTGAGACTCCAATAGGGGTTATTCTACACTTTTTAGCATCTTTATTCCAAACAATACAATTAAAAAAAGATGAAAAGAATCATTTTACTACTAACATTTTCAATGCTTGGATCACTGTTTTTCACTCCGGCTTATGCTGTTAACCCTGTAAAGCAACAATCAGAGAATACGACCACTGAGGTTTCAAAAAAGCAAAGCCGCAAGGAGGCAAAAGCAGAAAAACGCACCAAAAAACTACAAAAACGGATGGCCAGAAAAGCCGGAAGAAGTGGTGGAGGCCTCATCGTGGCAGGACTGGTTTTAATGGTGCTGGCTCTGGCATTAGGAGTTGTGGCACTGATTATATCCCTTGCAGGCATTATTCCGCTAACAGCCGCTTTACTGGCCCTGGCCGGTGTTGGCTTACTGGTTTGGGGTATTGTTGAAATTCTAACCTGATATTCGGCTTTAATTTCTATCTTTGGGAAAACGTTTTTGAATAAAATTCAAAATTCCCAATATGTTTAAAAAGATACTTGAAGCCCTGAAACTTCTTTTCGGATCCTTATTTGGTGGTGGTAGAAAACCGCGCACACAAATTGAGAGAGAAGCCATAACCGATGCCCCGCAGGATGCCGCTGAGATCAAACCTGATACCATCGTCATTGTAACTCCAGAGACTGATGCTGTGATCATTCCACCGGATGATCCAGGGGAAGAGTTTGATACTGATCTGTTTGAAGGCGAAGAAGATGTTGAAGAACCTCAGCCTGCTCCCGAAACGGATGAGGATGAACCTGAAGAGGAAGCACCACAGGATGAGCCCGTTCCTGAACACGAAGCTCGTTATTTATGGTGCCTCGACAACGGCCACGGTAAACAAACTGCAGGAAAAAGGTCTCCCATTTTCGACGACGGAGAGACGCAGCTTTTAGAATATGAATTTAATCGGGACATCGTTGCCCGGATCATTGTAAAGCTGGAAGAGATTGGTGTACAGTTTTTTAATGTGGTCCCTGAAGTGGATATAGACAACTTCCTCAAGGGAAGGGTTGAGCGTGCCAACAGCAAAAAATCCGACCTGCCCAAGATCTTTGTTTCCGTGCATTCCAATGCTGCCCCGGCCGAAAGTAGCAGCACCTGGGCTGCCGACAATATCAAGGGTATCGAAACATGGTATTACCATCAAAGTAAGAAAGGAAAAAAGCTGGCGGGTGTATTTCAAAAACACCTGATTGAAAAAACAGGTTTCCAGAACAGGCATGTGAAATCCAAGCCAAACAAACAGTTCTATGTGCTTCGGAAAACCAAAATGGTTTCTGTTTTGACCGAGAACGGTTTTTATAACAATAAAAAAGAAGCCCTGGAACTGATGAAGGATGAAGTCCGGCAGCAAATTGCCGATGCTCATGTGGCAGCTATCCTCGAAATAGAAGCCAACGGGATATAAAAAAAGGCTGCGAATACACTGAATCATGTTTCAGAAAATAGAATATACATGTGTATTCGCGGCCTTTCTTAGGCCTAGTATTAACAAGCTGTTATGGATTCATTAACATAACATTGCTAAAAAAAACCTATTTTTGTTCGCAGTATTTAATTTTTAAACTGATAAAAATCAATAATCCAATGAAGAAGTTATTCTTACTCCTGGCCTTTTTCGGCACGTTTGCACTGAATTACACTTACGCTCAGACGACTGCAACTACTGAAGAAGCTACTGAAATGACAGCTGCTGACAAAGCTGCTGCTGCCGATGAGTCTATCGTAGTAAAAACCTGTGAGCACTCCGGAACAAAATCTTATTACAAAAAATCTACAGATGAAACCACAGGTAAAGTATCTTTGACAAAGGTGACTTATAGTTCAGAATCAAGATCTTTCAGCTCTATGCCTGCTAAAGGTCATGCCGGATGTTCTGATGCTAAAGCCAAAGCAAGTTGCGGTTCCAAAGCAGCTGCTGCTAAATCTGGTTGCTGCTCAAGCAAAAAGAAGACCTCTTGCAGTGGCGAAAAAGGAAAAGTTAAGACTTAATTTTTACATTTATTCCACATAAAAAAAACGGTTGCTGAGTTTGTCAGCAACCGTTTTTTTATTTATTCAACTCGGAATACATAATGCCTTTTCGGTAGGCTTTTAATGCCTGTTTTACCGTGCTCGTCATATTTTTGGGCAATTGATCCAGGGGAAACCATTTGGCATGGTCGAACTTGTGTAGTTCTTTGGAAGCAATTTCCCCTTCCCACTTTTTGGCTTTGAAATATAAAACTATCCTTTGCTCTTTGCCCCTGTTTTTTTGCATCACATGCACCAGACTCAGATCCTTTTCCCTCAACAATATTCCTGCCTCTTCAAAACTTTCCCGAATCAAAGCCTCCTGGGCGTATTCCCGCTTCTCAATGTTCCCCCCAACAAGGGTAAAATTTCCTCCATTAGGCTTGGTTTGTTTCAGCAACAGAATCTTTCCCTTATGGTAAAGTATCAATCTAGCTTTTAAAGTAATTTTATTGTTGGCCATTATTTAGAATTTCTACAAATTACAAAACCTGTTGATTATCAGCGCTTTGAAAAAAATTGACGTATTGTTAACGCCAAATTACTTTTATTTTCGCTCCTTCATGCTTAATATTGCAATTATCGCTGATTTTCAAATGGTTCTCCGAAAATAAAAACTTAACCATTTGCTATCTGAAAAATTGTCTGCAGATTACAAAATTTCACTAAACTCTGGTTTTTTATGTAGACAATGCTTAATGTAAATACCTGCTTATGATTTCAAAAAATGTTTTAGCAACTATTGGAAATACTCCCTTGATTGAATTAAGGAGGGTTTGTGAAGACGTTCCTGCTAAAATTCTCGGTAAAGTGGAAGCCTTCAACCCTGGCAATTCAGCAAAAGACCGTATTGCACTTTATATGGTTGAACAAGCTGAAAAACAAGGCAAACTCAAACCTGGCACCACAATTGTCGAAGCAACTTCAGGAAATACAGGTTACAGTCTGGCAATGGTAGCTGCCATTAAGGGTTATAAATGTGTACTCACCGTTACCAGCAAAGCATCACAAGAAAAACTATCCCTTTTGCGTTCCCTAGGCGCGGAAGTAGTGATCTGCCCGGCAGATGCTGCACCTGAAGACCCTCAGTCTTACTATTCCAGAGCAGAACAACTGGCCGCAGAGATCCCTGGTTCATTCTATCTCAGACAGAACTTCAATATGGATAATTCGAAGGCTCACTACTATACCACAGGGCCGGAAATCTGGAAACAAACAGAAGGCAGGATTACGCATTATGTATGCTGCGCCGGTACAGGAGGTACACTCTCCGGAACCGCTGAATACTTAAAAGAAGTTAATCCTGACATCCAGATTATTGCCGTTGATGCCTACGGTTCTGTACTAAAGCATTACTGGGAAACAGGAGAATTCGATGAGGATGAAATCTATCCATGGAAAGTCGAAGGTCTCGGTAAAACAATTATCCCTGACAATGTTAATTTTGATGTGATCGATGATTTCATCAAAGTTACCGACCGGAAGAGCGCCCAGCGCGCCCGCTCCCTGGCCAGGAAAGAAGGCCTCTTGTTAGGATACTCAAGTGGTGCCGCATTGGAAGCTGTGTACAAGATCAAAGATCAACTGAAACCAACAGATGTTGTTGTTGCCCTGTTCCCTGATCACGGTACTCGTTACCTCGGAAAGATCTACAACGATGAGTGGATGAAACAACAAGGATTCATGCCAACCCCGGAAGAGGAAGTTTCTCCATACAGTTATACTCAGTTGAAACGGATTTATAAAGTTTATAAAAGAAAATATGGTCGCTATTTCAGAGTTACCCGCTAATACTGACCACTAAAAAATATTAAAAGCCTGCTACCTTCGGTAGCGGGCTTTTTTGATGGTTTAACATAATTTCAAAAGTGCATACACCATGCCACTTCGGATTTTATCAAACCCTGAACACGGAATACTTAACTCAAAACTCACAACCTTTTTCTTATAAAAATCCCACTCCCCTGACTACCTTTGCACTCGAAATCAAATTATAAAAAATGAAGTCCTTTGCAGAAATAATAAAACAAGGAATCCCTGACGAATTACCTGCTAAAAAAACATACGACACAACGGTAAGTCACGCCCCTAGAAGAGTTATTGAAGGGGTATTGACTCACAAGGAGAAAGTACTGGCTATCCAGAATGCCCTGAGATATTTTAATCCTAAACATCATGAAATACTGGCAAAAGAATTTGCTGAAGAACTCAATACTTACGGTAGAATTTACATGTACAGGTTCCGCCCTGAATATGTTATGTACGCCCGTCCAATCGAAGCATATCCTGCAAAGTGTGAACAGGCGGCAGCCATCATGCTCATGATCCAGAACAACCTGGATTACAAAGTTGCCAAACACCCACATGAACTCATCACCTACGGCGGCAACGGCGCTGTTTTCCAAAACTGGGCCCAATACCTGCTCACCATGAAGTATTTGTCGGAAATGACCTGTGAGCAAACGCTGGTATTATATTCCGGTCACCCGCTAGGACTTTTCCCCTCCCATAAAGATGCACCAAGAGTCGTGGTGACCAACGGAATGATGATTCCCAATTACTCCAAAAAGGAAGACTGGAACAAATATAATGCCCTGGGAGTCACTTCCTATGGACAAATGACCGCCGGTTCCTTCATGTATATTGGCCCTCAGGGAATTGTACATGGTACAACGATTACGTTATTGAATGCCGGTCGACTGAAAAACCTGGGAACGAACGGCCTTCGAGGAAAGTTATTCATCACCTCCGGACTTGGTGGCATGTCAGGCGCTCAGACAAAAGCAGCTATCATCGCAGGAGCTGTGGGCGTAGTCGCAGAAGTTGATCCGGATGCAGTTAAGCAAAGGGTGACAGACGGATATGTGGAAGCGGAAAATGTTTATACAGACCTTGATGCCCTGCTGAATAGAATTGAAGAATGCCGAAGGGATAAGGAAGCTATTGCCCTCGTCTACGAAGGCAATGTGGTTGATCTTTGGGAAAAGTTTGTGGAAGAAGATGTTTTGTAGAATTGGGCTCGGATCAAACATCTCTGCACAATATTGACGATCTTGGTTACTGCCCTGCCGGATACACCTTTGCAGAAGCAGAAGAATTGCTGGCAACCGATAAACCAGCCTTTATGAAGGCGGTAAAGGAAACCCTGATTCGCCACGTGGATGCCGTTAATAAATTAACCGCCAAAGGCATGTATTTCTGGGATTACGGTAACGCATTCCTCAAAGAAGCAGGAGAAGCAGATGCGGACATTTGGGCCAACCAGGAAGAAGGTAAATACAAATATCCTTCCTATGTCGAAGATATCATGGGACCTATGTGTTTTGATTTTGGCTTCGGACCATTCCGCTGGGTTTGTATGTCAGGGCTGAAAGAAGACCTTGAATTGACAGATAAAATAGCAGGTCAGGTAATCGAGGAAATGATCAGGGAAGCTCCGGAAGAAATCCAAAGCCAGCTTCACGACAACCTCAATTGGATCAATGCCGCTATGGATAATCTTCCAATTGTAGGGTCCAAATCAAGAATTTTATATGCAGATGCGGAAGGTCGAATCCGCATTGCCAAAGCCTTTAATGATGCTATTAAGCGTGGTGAATTGAAAGGTGGTGTTGTCCTGGGCCGTGACCATCATGATGTTTCAGGAACTGATTCTCCTTTCCGGGAAACTTCCAATATTTACGATGGATCAATGTTTACCGCGGATATGGCAGTTCACAATGTCATCGGTGATTCCTTCCGTGGGGCAACCTGGGTTTCCCTTCATAATGGAGGCGGAGTCGGATGGGGAGAAGTGATCAACGGAGGATTTGGCATGTTGCTGGATGGCAGTGAAGATGCAGCCAGAAGATTGGAATCCATGTTGTTCTGGGATGTCAATAACGGTATAGCCCGTCGCAGCTGGGCCAGGAACGAAGGAGCCATTTTTTCAGCCAAAAGGGCCATGGAATCAACTCCTGATCTGAAGATCACTATTCCTAACCTTGCAGATGAAGGAATAATTGAAGAAGCCCTGTAGCACAGACTTCAGTCTGTGAGCCTCAGCGCCCCCGGAACTTCAGTCTGTGAGCCTCAGCGCCCCCGGAACTTCAGTCTGTGAGCCTCAGCGCCCCCGGAACTTCAGTCTGTGAGCCTCAGCGCCCCCGGAACTTCAGTCTGTGAGCCTCAGCGCCCCCGAACTTCAGTCTGTGAGCCTCAGCGCCCTCAGAACTTCAATATTCAGCTTGCGAAAGGCTGTCTTCAGTTACTGAGAAAAAATTTAGGGCTTAACTTTAAGCCTGCCTTCAGGTTAAACCCTAAATTAGAACGTCAACACTTTTTTCCCACCTTAAAACCCAATCAAAAACTTAAAACAATCAGCAATGAAAAAACCAGTCCTCTCCGTCATCATTCCCGTATACAACGAAGAAGCAACCATCCCGGAAATGTACCGCAGGTTAAACCTCGCTGTTTCAACCATAACAGAGGACTATGAATTCGTCTTTGTCAACGATGGCAGTAAGGATGGAACATTGGTGCAATTGATCCGATTAACGAAACAGGATAAAAGGGTTTTTTACATCAATTTCAGCCGCAACTTCGGTCATCAAATCGCCGTGACGGCTGGGTTAGATGCATGCCAAGGTGATGCTGTAGTTATCATTGATGGAGATCTACAGGATCCTCCGGAAGTAATTCCAGAGCTTTACAAAAAATATAAAGAGGGCTTCGAAGTGGTTTACGGCAAACGCTCCGACCGTGCCGGGGAAAGCATTTTCAAAAAAATGACCGCCAAATGGTTTTACAGAATTCTTAAAAACCTCACCAACATAGATATCCCACTGGATACCGGTGACTTCCGGCTGATAGATCGCAAAATCGTCGACTACCTCAAACAAATGCCGGAGCAAAACAAATTCCTGCGCGGACAAATCGCCTGGTTAGGGTTTAACCAAACGGATGTATTATTCTCCAGAGACAAACGCCAACATGGGGAGACCGGATATCCTTTTAGTAAAATGCTGAAATTCGCTCTGGATGGCATTACCAGTTTCTCAGACAAACCCCTTTCTCTCGTAACAAAACTGGGATTCACCATTTCCCTGATCTCCTTCCTAATCATCCTCTACGCAACCTACGCCCACTTCGTGCTCGACCGCACCATTACCGGCTGGACTTCGCTCATCATCAGCTCCATGTTCATCGGTGGCGTCCAACTCATATCCATCGGCATCATCGGAGAATACATCAGCCGCATGAATAAAAATACGATCAACCGGCCGTTGTATATTGTGGAGAGTTCGAATTTGGAGTGAGGGAGGTAGGGGGTTGATGTGGTTTGACATCGTTTAATGTAGTTTGAGGTGGTTTCAGGTGGTTTCTTGGGTTTCAAGTTGTTTGACTAAATAACAATGTCAAACCATATCAAACAGCGAATGCAGTGAGCATCAAACAATATCAAACAGTGAACGAAGTGAACACTGAAACGTGAAACGTGAAACCAAATTTCCTATCTTTACCTCTACATTAAACCTGACACCCAATAACATGGATCAGAAAGCTTTTAAAAACGAACTTAAACAGCGAATTACGCTGGGTCTGAACTATGGCCTTCAATCTGTTGAAGAGGTCCTCAATGATGATTCTTTGCTGATGAATGAATTTATCAGTTTCAAAAGTCAGTACAATGACCTCAACCGTCTCGCCAGCCAGAACATGCTTCCCTATGCTGAAGTAGAACGAGGATTCAATAAAATCCGGATGGGTCTCATCGATATAATTGACCGAATGGAAAAGGGCGATACCATTCAGGAGGAAACACTACCGGAATTAAAAAATACAGAAGTGCAGTTTCGAAAGAACAATTTTTTCGAATTGCTGAACATTCACTACTCCAACCTGGCAAATGTCACGCTGACCATGAACTATACATACAGCGATCAGAAAGAAAAAAGCCACTACAATGGAATTGAGGCCATGCAAAAGATCTTTGTGGAATATTTCGCTTATGGTTTTAATGATCAGCGTACCTACAATAATGAGGTTAAGGATATTCAAACTTTTGCCTTTGATTTCTATGACAATCAATTTCCACGCCTCGACCCCTACATCAAAACGGTAAAGTTTATTTTGGAATACATCCTGGAAGAAAAAATCGAACAATCTTTTTTTCTCGGAATTTTTAAATCTGTTTTATCGACCTATGAGTTATTGCTGATATTCTATTATGCCATAAGCGGACTGGATCCTGAATTTGGTCAATGGCTGCAGAAAGGCAATTTTTTTAACGATCGTTTTAAGCAAAAACTGATCAAACAAGAACACTTCGAACTTTTGAATTCATGATTACTTATTTTTTTAAGGTTAAATTTTTCACCTCCAATGATAAAAGATTTAACCTGTTTGGACAAAGATCCCTTTCAGGAATCATCCTGCTATGCCTGTTCATAATTTTACTGGCAAGTTGCAATTCCACCAAAAATCTTACTTCCGAAAGTGTTGAAAAATGGCTACCACTAGAAGAGACAAGGGAATTGGTCACCGCTCTTTCAGCGGATGAAATGCAAGGCAGAAACGTAGGAACTTTTGGTATAGAAAAGGCTGCGGTTTACATAGAAACATACCTCAGGGAAGCAGGAGTTGATCCAATGTTTGGCGACAGCTTTAGGGATAATTTTGCTGCAGGCAGTGAAAAAACAGACAACGTAGTAGGAATCATTCCCGGCACCGATAAAAATCTGAATGGTGAATACATCCTCATTGGCGCACATTACGATCACCTCGGAATGATCGACAATTCGGATGATATGATCTACAACGGAGCTAATGACAATGCCACCGGAGTGACGACCGTCATGCAAATCGCTTCGGCCGTCGCAAAATTCAAACCTCGCAGAAGTGTGATTGTCGCGCTATTTTCAGCAGAAGAAAAAGGAACTCAGGGATCGACACATCTGGCAGAAAAATTGGCCATGGAAGGAAAAACACCAGCCTGCGTGATCAATGTAGAAATGGTTGGAGTCGAATTAACAGATTCCCCGGAAAAAGTTTACCTGACCGGGTTTAAAAAATCTAATATGGCCGACCGTTTAAATTCCTTTGGCCGGAGAAGAATTCATCCAGTTCCTGGAAACCGAAACCCGCTACGCCCTGTTCTACCGTTCCGATAATTATCCTTTTTTCAAACAACTGAACATTCCGGCACACACCATAAGCACCTTCGACTTCACCAATTACAAATATTACCACCACACAGAAGACGAAGTAGAACAATTAGACATGGAAAACATGAATGCCATCGTTCAAAAATTAGCCCTGGCCGTAGCAAAACTGGCCAATGAGGAGCAATTGGGAATTTCACTTGATTAAAGCATGGTGATGAGTGAAGAGTGATAAGTGCAAAAAAACTACTGAAACAATATGAAACAAATGAAACCATGTGAAACAGCGAATGAAGTGAGCAATCAAACGACGTCAAACTCCTTAAACCCCTGGAACAACTGAAACTGGTGTCTCGCAATTTTTTAATCTAAATCTTACAAGCAGCTCCCGGACGTTCCTTACCATTCACGGATACAATCGTATCCAACCGGATCTCCATGTCATTGGCAAGCAACATATATTCGACCTTGTTGTTGATGAAAAAATCCTTAATGGTTGAAGTAACGGATTGCGGCTCCCCTGTTTCATTTTCATAAATGACTTCCGCTTCAGCCCTCAAAGTTGCCAAAGCCTCCAGTTCATCATAATAACCGCAATCGATCGGTATGTAAGATTTCATAAATAGTAAAAAATGGTAATAATGTTAAGAAACATTATTTCCTTTGCATTGTTTCCCAAAAATACTATTTCTCTAAAAATACTATTTCTTGGAGAAATAGTATTTTTTCAACCAACCAGTAACTAGAAACCAGCAACCTGTAACCACCAACCGAAATATGAAAAAAGTAGACATTCTAGCCATTGGCGTACACCCTGACGATGTAGAACTGAGCTGTTCCGGCACATTACTCTCTCATATTGCACAAGGAAAAACGGTAGGCCTGCTCGACCTGACCCGCGGCGAACTGGGCACCCGTGGCAGTGCAGAGATTCGCGATAAAGAAGCTGCTGACGCAGCTCGCCTCATGGGTGCCGAATTCAGGGTCAATGTAAACATGAAGGATGGCTTTTTTCAATACAACCCGGAAAATATCCAAAAAATAATCAGCGTGATCAGAGCTTGTCAACCAGACATCGTGCTGGCCAACGCACTCTCCGACCGCCACCCCGACCACGGTCGCGCCGCCAAACTGGCGGCGGACGCCTGCTTCTATTCCGGCCTCAGCAAAATCAAAACCACGGACGACGATGGAAACCCACAACAAAAGTGGCGCCCCAATGCCCTTTACCACTACATCCAGGACCACAACCGGACACCCGATTTCGTAGTGGACATTTCCGATTTCATTGATAAAAAAATGGAACTGGTATTGGCATTCCGATCACAATTCTTTGCTCCGGATGCCAGGGAATTCGAAAAAGAGGAAAGCTCCCCGATCTCCGGAGAAGACTTCCTGGAATTCCTGCGCAGCAAAGCAAGAACTTACGGTCGCCACGCAGGATTCGACTATGCTGAAGGTTTCAATAAATCAAGAGATATCGGAGTACGGAATTTGTTTGACCTGGTTTGATCAGTCTGCAGTCTGCAGTACTCAGTCAATAAACAACCAGAAATTCGTACCCCGTCAACCGTTGGCCGTAAACCGTAGACCGTAGACCGTTAACCGTAGACCGTAGACCGTAGACCGTAGACCGTATTATATCACTACTCACAAGAAAAGCTCTTATCAAACCCTACAAAACGGGTAACAACCATCCCTGTTTTACTCGTACCTCCCTGTTCAGCAGGAATCGGTTTGCGATAGCCATAAATCTCGGCATAAACCATTTTCCCTTCTTCCATCAATTCCTTATACTGCTCCTCCATAGAATTGAAAGCGCCTTCATTCAAAACGGTGTAGGTTTGACCGTTTTTACACAGTTTAAAAGTTGCTACACCCTCAAATGAAGCGAACATTCCACCCATCTTGGAAACGATAGAGTTACATCCTCTCCCCTCATTCACACTATGCACCTTGGACACCTTTAAGGAACCTCTGAAATGACCTTCATCTCCGGCAGGCTTGGGTTGAAGCTCTCCCTCAACGACAACATACACGCGACTGCCTGCATTTTCCCCCACTACATCGAGGTATTTTTTTTCCAGATCAGGAAAAGCACCCTGCATCAAAACAGAATACCGGCTATCCGTACTGCAATTGATGAAATAGGCCGCATCTGCCATATAGGCAAATTCACCGGAATATACATTACCGGTGTTATCCTCCAGTCTAAAATCACCACGCTTGGAAGCAGTTGGCCGGCTAGCCGTTTTTTTAATATTTGGATTGGTTGGCTGCCTTTCTTTTACTTCAGTTTTTGAGGAGTCCACCATTTCAGTAGCTTCTCCATTATCCGCGCCACTATCCTGAACTGCATTTTGATTATTATTACAGGCTACCATCAACACAGCAGCCAAAATCATCACAAAAAGACTTAATTTCTTCATGATACTATTCTTCAACTATAAATATATTTCTTTACTACAAATTCACAATAACTGATATTCAACGACTGTGGACTGAAGACTGGTTACTGCAGACTGAATTACGTATTCAACCCACCGCAAACACTAATCGTCTGCCCGGTAACATAAGCCCCCATATCACTTCCCAGGAAAACACATACATCGCCAATTTCCTCCGCCTTCCCAAGACGCTTCAATGGGATATTCGAAAGGTAAGCTTCCTTCGTCTTTTCATCCAGTTCATCCGTCATGTCTGTTTCGATAAAACCCGGAGCAATAACATTACACCGGATATTCCTGGAACCCATTTCCTTGGCAATAGATTTGCTAAAACCAATAATACCAGCCTTGGAAGCCGCGTAATTGGCCTGTCCGGCATTCCCGGTAACCCCCACGATAGAACTCATATTGATGATCGATCCACCAGTTCTCATCATCGGACGGATCACATGTTTCGTCAGGTTAAAAACTGATTTCAGGTTCACCTCAATAACTTTGTCCCACTGCTCCTCATTCATGCGAAGCATCAGGGTGTCTTTGGTGATTCCTGCATTATTGACGAGGATATCAATCTTTCCAAAGTCTTCTAAAACCGATTTCGCCAACGCTTCCGCCTGTTCATAATTACTGGCATCCGACTGGTAGGCTTTAGCATTAACCCCCATTCCTTTCAACTCTTCGACAATAGCTTCTGCTTTCTCAGCTGAAGACAAATAAGTGAAAGCCACATCAGCCCCTTGCGATGCAAATCTTCTTACGATCGCTGCACCTATTCCCCTGGACCCACCGGTTACCAGAGCTGTTTTTCCTGTTAATAAACTCATTTTGTTCTGCTTTTTTTGCGAAGGTAAGGATTTTTGGTTTTTGATTGTTAATCGTTGACTGAAGATTGGTTATGGGCCATGCCATAGCTTTGCTTGGCACCGGGCTATCCGCTTCACTCCTATCCCTTGTCCTGCTCGTCCCTGCGCCGCCCTCCGCTTAACGCTCCGGCACCGGGATTTGTTCGGTATGCGACCTTGTCTACCTTGCAGATAGACGAACAATTTCATGACAATTTAAGGCGTTTGAAAAATAGATCTATGCTTAGCGTACCTTGCGCTTCTATTGCGCACCTGGCGGTTAAAAAACCGATTTTTCCCTCATTAGATTCCATCTTCCGGCCTATTAAAAAATCATAGTTCAAAACCACCCATCTGAATTAAATCTCCTCGCTTAAAAACCCTATATTTGCTAAGCTTTAATTATTACAATTCTCTAACTAAATTTCAATCTCGATACACATGAGTTTAAATATCAATTACACCGTTCTCGACAGGTTTCTGAAATACGTAAAGATCGATACACAATCCGACCCGGAATCACCAACCTGCCCTTCAACCGAAAAGCAAAAAAACCTTGGAAAAATCCTTGTACAGGAACTCCATGAAATGGGGATCACCGATGCCGAAATGGACGAGCATGGATATATCTATGCCACCATACCTTCCAATACCGACAAAGAAGTACCTGTTATCTGCCTATGCTCTCACATGGACACTTCTCCTGACAGCAGCGGAACCGATGTAAAGCCTATCATCCACAAAAACTATAATGGATCCGACCTCGTATTGCCAGACGATCCAAATCAGGTGATCAGGTTCGACAAACACCCCGAACTGGCCAAACAGATCGGCAATGACATCATCACCGCCAGCGGACTTACCTTGCTCGGTGCTGATGACAAAGCCGGGTTAGCAGAGATCATGGACGCAGCCAACCACCTAATGAAGCATCCTGACATCAAACACGGAAAAATCCGCATCCTGTTCACTCCGGATGAAGAGATCGGCCGCGGAGTGGATAAGGCTGATATGGAAAGACTCGGAGCTGACTTCGGATATACCATGGATGGCGAAGAAGCCGGCTCCATGGAAAACGAAACGTTCTCTGCTGATGCTCTTAAGATCGTCATCAATGGCGTAAGTGCTCACCCTGGATTTGCCAAAGGCAACATGGAAAGTGCCATCAAGATTGCCGGTGAGATCATTGCCAGATTACCAAAGGACACCCTTTGCCCGGAAGCAACGGAAGGAATGGAAGGATTTGTACATCCTACAGGTATGTCCGGCTCTGTTGAACAGGCAGAGATCCAGTTCATCATCCGTGATTTTGTGGACGAAAAACTCGTGGAGTACGAAGAATTCCTCAAAAACCTCACCGAGGAAGTAATCAAGGATTATCCAAACTCAAGCTTCGATTTCATCGTAACGGAACAATACAGAAACATGAAGGTTGTATTGGACAACCACCCGGAAGTATCAGAATATGCCATTCAGGCCATCAAACGTACAGGTTTGGAACCTATCCAATCCAGCATTCGTGGAGGTACGGATGGTTCCCGTTTATCATTCATGGGCCTCCCCTGCCCCAACATCTTCGCAGGAGGGCATTTGTTTCACTCCAAACATGAATGGGTTGCCGCACAGGACATGGAAAAAGCCGTGGACACCATCATCCACCTCGCCATGATCTGGGAAGAAAATGGAAAGTAGGGAGGAATAAATTTCAAGGTGATGCCTTTGAGTTGGCTATGAGCGCTGGCAGAAGGCGTTGCCTTGAATTTTCATGCCTTTGAACTGGCTTTGCGGGCTGGAAAAAGGCGTTGCCTTGTCGTGGAAAAATGACCTTGCGACCTTTGCGCCACTTTGCGTTCTTAGCGGTTAAACTCTCCTTATCCACCCGAATATCTTTAAAAAATGAAAATCCAATCCCTCAAAGACACTCCCTTCGAAGTAATCCTCCAATGTTTCTTTGACGCCTTCGCCGACTATTTTGTCGATGTAAGAATGCCTGCAGCATTCTGGCAAAACCGCTGGAAAGCTGACCGGGTCGATTTCAATCACTCCTATGGCATTTTTGACAATAGCAAACTCATTGGTTTTATCCTCAACGGGATCGGGTACCGCGACGGAAAGAAGATGGCTTTCAATGCCGGAACAGGAGTAATTCCCGAATACCGGGGCCAAAGACTAGTCAAAAAAATGTACGAAAACTTTCTGCCTGACCTTAAAAACATAGGCGTGGAAAGTTGTGCACTGGAAGTAATCACGGAAAACGAAAAAGCCATTAAAGCATACCAAAGTGTGGGTATGCAGATTACAAGGCATTATATATGTTTTAACGGACCATTTCAGATTGGTGACTTTTCGCAGAAAGTCACCGTCAAAAAAGTTGAAACGCCCTCCTGGGACAACTATGCAGACCTCCAAAGGGAAGGATACTCATGGGGAAATTCCAGGGCATCAGTTGAACTGTATGATAGTTTCGACGCTTATGAAATGTGGTCCGAAGGTCAATTGTCAGGTTACTTTCTTATTGACCCCAAAAAAAGCACCCTGGCTCAATTTGAAGTCATAAACAATGATTGGGAAACATGGGGAATGTCGCTGTTCCACAAGGTTGGCGAGATTTGTTCCACGATAAAAATCAACAACCAGGACAATAAAAACCAGGCCAGAATACGTTTTCTCAAGCAGATAAATTTGCCTGTCACCATTGAACAATTCGAAATGGAAATGGTCGTTTAGAGCAGTAAACGGTCTTTTTGAAAAAGAATTCGGGCATCATATCTAAAAAATCCGTATCTTTAGAGCCTTGAAATTACCGAAAAGTAATCCCCCCTCATTTTTCGGTTATCCAGCTTCGACTATCTACAACCATAAGCAAGTTGCGATAATTCGCCAACTTGGCAGTATTCAGGCTACAATTCACAATTTTCAAAAGAAGATTGATTAATAGTCATTTTTTGAACGTTGTATTTTGTTTTTTGAATTTTGCACAAGTTGTATCTCAACTTGTACTGACGTACTCATATTATACCTTGATACACCGGGATCTTCAATTGGCTAAAGAAGACCTCTTTACTGTTTATTGAGTTATAAAACATAATTCGCAATGAGAAAACTTGACAAGAAGCCGGGTTACCGTCTCTTTAGAGAGGGGAGACGTTATATCCACACTCAATTAAAAAATCACCTAAACAAAGCCATAATGTTTTCCTGCATTATGCTATTGTTTACTGTACCAACCATGGCTCAGCACAACTTTACGCTGTACCACAATGCACAATTACCACAAGCTAGTTTTGAAAACCCGGGACAGGAAGTCTGGATGAATGGCTACCTCATTCTTCCCGGTTTGTCCGGTGCAAGGTTTGATCTATTCAGTGACGGACCATTCCTGGAAGAAATGAACCTGAACAAGGACTTTGCGCTCAACGCTATCAGCTCCGGGAGTCTGAATCCGGAAAACATGCTTAACGGTAGTGCGGAATCCACCATTCTCGGATTCGGTTTCAGACATAAAGCCGGATTTTTCCACTTTAAATTACAGGAACATTTCACGGCTGATATTCATTATCCACGCCCACTGTTTGAGTTGATTGAGAATTACAATGCTGAAGCTACATCACTCAATACATATGCCCTGGATCCATTATCCTTCAATGCATCTCATTTTCGGTCATATACTTTCGGATATACGCACAGGTTCACCAAATTATCCATAGGTGCCAATCTGCGATACCTCCAGGGAATTGCGAATGTGAATATTACTAATAATTACTTAGGTGTCAAATATTCAAAAGATGAGTTGGGTTATAGCGTTCAGGGCAGCCTTGAAGCATTGACAGCCGGAACTGAAATGTATAAGGATCCGAAAACGACCAACTTCATCAAAGGTTCAGGAAATTCAGGTTTTGCTATAGACCTGGGTGGTGCTTTCCACTTCTCCAGGAAATTTGAAATGTCCTTTGCTGCACAAAATCTTGGGAAGTTATTCTGGAAAAACCATATCAACCAGACCACCATGCTGGATGAAACCACCGTTTTCCAGGCCAAAGATTCTCAGGAGCTTTCCGATGAACTCGAAGAAAACTTTACCGCACTTTTTGACGATGAAATCATCTCGTCTAACGGAAATAAATATCAAACAAACCTCAGACAAAAATACCTGCTTGGTGCACGGTATTTTTTCACCCCTTCCACGAATATGGGCCTTCTGTTCCATACGGACGTATGGGACGGCCAGGCCAATTTTGGAGGAGCCCTGTCCCTTAATACACAGGTTCAGGACATCATCGGCTTCTCTCTGGTCGCTTCGAAATATCAAAATGAATCTTTTGACCTTGGAGCTGGTTTCAATTTCAATGTCGGACCAGTCCAATTCTATGCAATGACCGACAATATTATCTCCATGGTTTCCAAGGAAGGTTCCCACAAGCTTCACGGAATGGCCGGTATTAATTTTATCTTTGGAAAGATGACCAGAAAACAGGCCGTCCTCCGCAACTCACCACAAGGTCAGGTGGTTACACCTCCAGCTCCTATTTTGGTTAGAGAAGTTCCTGTTTATTTTACTAATGAACCTGATTATACTCCGAGAGCGCCTTTACCGCTCACCGAACAAGTCATTAGAGGAAATTCTCCCCTGGATAAAATTGACGAAGAACCTCTGCCGGAAGGCTATATTCGCTACCGGGCACAGGTGAGTGATGCAGAATCCAATAAACCATTGAACGAGGTTAGCATCAACGTCTACAAACTGAAATCACGTCAAATTCAGGTGCTTGTGCATTCTGAAATGACTAAAAATGGTTATTTCTCCATTCCTATTTCCAGAGTTGACACCCATAGAGTTGTCATTGAAAGGGAAGGATTTTATAAACTAGAAAAAGAATATTCTCAAGGTATTCTCGATGATAATTCGGATACTTTGACACTATATTTCTTCCTGATCCCAACGATAAAAGATCCGGAATTGCTAAAAAGTACCGTGCAATCCACCATTTCCAAAATCACAGACTTCTCCTCAGGCTTGCAGGATCTTTCTGTAATTGGAACCTACCGCATGATCGGTAGTACAAGTTTGAGATATGGGGCACACCACACCGAAGAGGTGATTCTTCGTCTTCGGGAAGGAGACGAAATCAGTCTGCTCGAGAAAACCAACGCTCACTGGTGGCGTGTTAAATACGGAGATTTGGAAGGATATGTGAAAGCGAGCTATCTGGAAGAACTTTAAATTAACGGTTAAGCAATAAAAGTGTAAACCCCGGGATGGAATACCATCACCGGGGTTATTTTTTTAATGGACCTTATAAACCTCCTCGAAAGGCACTCTGAATCTTTCCCCATAAACCCCTTCTTCCTTCCGAGTCCCACAGGCAATGGCCATATTGATCCTGGCTCCAACCGGAAGACCAAGCATTTTTTTGACTCGCACTGTATCCATTCCTTCCATTGGACAAGTATCATAGCCTTCTGATGCCATGGACATCATAAAGGTCTGGGCCGCAAGCCCAACACTTTTCTGAACGACGATATTGACATCTGAGTTTCGAACTTGCCGATAGGTAACTCTAAACAGCCCCCGGAAAGAAACCACAGCAAATTTCAACCACCCCCAAATACCCAAAAAGTCGGTATAAATAGCCGGAATGATCCTTTTATAGTATCGCCGCGAACGCCTTTGCCGCTTAGTGTCCTGTTTGTGGTTCTGAGTACGGTAATCAGGAAATACATGCAACAGGTTTTGTTCCGCACGTTTCTTCCAATAATCTCTTCGGGCAACGATCACTACGATTTCATTGCAGGTTTTGGCAGCATTTTGCCCCATGCAATAACGAGCCATTTTTTCCAATTTTACCGGATCTTTGATGTGATGGAACTCCCACAGCTGCATATTACTGCTGTTAGGAGCCAAAATTGCCCGTTGTATGCTTCTGGTAACTGCCGAAGAATCAAAAGGCACCTCCGGATCAAAAAGTCTCACTGACCTGCGATGCCGGATGATGTCGTCAAACGTTTTGGCGACCGAATTCATAACCATTTGTATTAGATTTATTTTTTACCCACTACACCGCTACTTTCTAATTGTTCGACATGGTCTCTGACAGTATCTTTTATTGGAATAAACTCAATTCCCAGCGTTGCTTTGCTTTTGGAGTTATCCAGATTTACAGGAATGCCTACATTATTACTGACATATTTCCAGCTGATCCCTTGAGTCCATCCCACCAGATACAACATGAATTTGGGCAGCGTCTTTTTGGGAAGCTGATATTTTCCGTTAAAGTTCTCTCCTATGAGATCTGAAAATTCAAGCATACTCATACAATCCGAAACCAGAATATGCCTGCCCTCGGCTTTGCTATTGTCAGCTGCCAAAATATGAGCCTTCGCAACATCTCTGACATCCACAAAAGAAAAATATAATTCAGGAACACCCATTTTCTGTTTACCATTGAGCAAATCCTGAATAAAACTCAGACTCGCCGATCCGGAAGCATTGGTAAGCGAAGGCCCCATTACAAACCCTGGATTAAGTACTACCAGGCTCCAGCGATCCTGGGCATCATGAATCTTCCAGGCCTCTTTTTCTGCAAGTACCTTTGAATAGTTGTATGGATTATGCTTAGCAGTGCTGGTAGTATTCCAGTGCTGTTCATTGAAAATATTGTTGTCGGTTTGTCGAATATCAATATTGTCCCCATAAACAGAAACCACACTGGAAGTTAATGCAACCCTTTTTACCGAATCCGTTTTGTTAACAGCATCCAACACATTTCTTGTCCCTTCCAAGGCAGGATTGATCAATTGTGCATATGGATCCTTAATATTCCCAAATAAAAATGGAGAAGCCAAATGGTATACAACTTCACAGCCATCCATAGCTTCCATAAAAGAACCTGGTTTCAACAAATCAGCTTCCCAAAATTCCAGCGTTCCTTTTGTGTCTGCGGCTACTGCTTCCAATGGAGCAGTTTTCTCGGTTTTACTTTTATCGCGGACAGTTACTCTAACCGTATGTCCTTCATCCAGCAAGTATTTTACCACCCAGGAACCGATATATCCCGTACCGCCGGTAACCATTATTTTTTTCATGATCAATAAGGTGTTTTTGTTAATGAGTCAATATGGGAGGAGAACAATCAAATATCCATAAAGTTTCGGAGTGAAGCCTTAATGTAGCCTGGAAATTTTCCAACATTTGGAACTAAACCTCGGAGGTTTTTTCCCTTCATCGACTCTTTTTATTATCAAAAAAAGCTTTTTAACACCCAAAACAGCCCTTTTATAACACTTCCTTAATACTTCTTAGGAGTTTTTAACCTGTAGCAAATTTCTTTTAACGCTTCCTTAGCCAAATCACATCATTAAATCCGTCTTCTTGCAAACAGAATACGAAGAACACTTAAATGTTACGATTATGAAAACGACGAAAAAGCAAAAGGTAAGATGGAGTATTATTTTGAGCATGGCTTTAGCTGTATTGATGAGCAGTTGTGCCTCACCTCAGAAACTCGTTGAAAAAGGCGACTACGATCGCGCTGTGCAAATAGCTGTTAAACGTCTCGCCGGAAAGAAGAACAAGAAGGTTAAATATGTGCGTGCCCTTGAGGATGGTTTTGCCAAAGCACAGGAAGAAGATATGGCTGAAGCGGACAGACTGAAAAAAGCAAATCGTCCTGAGTACTGGGAGCACATCCTTTCCATCTATGAAGGTATTGAATACAGACAGGATTTGGTAAGACCATTGCTTCCGTTGATTGACAAAGAAGGCATCAAAGCCAATTTCCGTTTTATCAGAACTGCTGCATTGATCGATGAGGCTATGGATAAAACAGTAGAGTATTACTACAACAGCGGACAAAACCTATTGGCTTCTGCCCGTAATTACCATAATAAATACGATGCCCGTAAAGCATATGATGAATTTCAGCAGATCAAAAACTACCGCAGAGATTATAAAGATGTTCGGGCACTGATGAATGAAGCCATTGAATTGGGAACCACACACATCCTGTTTGATGTACGCAACCAGTCTCCTACCTTGATCCCAAGAGATCTTATAGAAGACCTGAAGCGTATCAATGTAAGAGACCTGGAAGGTCCATGGCAAGTGTACCATGTAAATAATACAGGTGGCTACGATATGGACTATAAGGTAGTAATGAATATCACTCATGCAGAGGTGAGTCCGGGGTACATCAAGGAGAGAGAATATGAGGATAGCAAGGAGATCATCGACGGATGGGAATACGTACTTGACGACAGAGGTAATGTAATGAAGGATTCTCTTGGCAACGACATCAAAGTAGATCGTTGGGTATTGGTGAAAGCCAATGTACTGGAAGTTTATCAGCATAAAGCTGCAACCATAGCTGCAAGGATAGATGTTGTTGATGCGAATCGTCACGAATTACTTGACAGCCACGACCTCGCTGTAGAGGCTATATTTGAAAACTATGCTTCAACCTTCCAGGGTGATAAAAGAGCCTTGAGTAAGGAAACAAAAAGGAGGATTGGTAACCAGCCGGTAGATTTTCCGGTAGACGTTGCCCTCTTGTATGAAGCCGCAGAAAACCTGAAACCGGCCATGAAAAATAAACTTACGGCCACAAGATTATAACCCCGTGAAAACAACATTCTTCATATAGGATATTTTAAAATGCCGACACATGGATGGATGATCATAAAAAAAATCTATGTATACGGTATGAAATTACCGAATCAGAAATGTTTTGAACATTGTGCATTTTAGATTTCGAAAATTTCAAATGGATTACTTTCAAAGGGGCGTCGTTTCGGCGCCTCTTTTTTTTGTCCGGATGGTGAAAATGGTAAATTTATTTAGTTTTGAACCATAATAAACAAACCTTGTTTCCAGATAACACTATTTAAGACAAAAAACAATCCGCCATGTCCGCTTCCGCTGAAATGCCTTATTTTATCAAACCTTCCGTTAACCTGAGTCAGGAAGAGAAAAAAGCAGCTTATGAAAGTGTAGCACTAGAAATCAGAGCTGTGCTGGATGGGGAAAGTGACTCCATCCTGAAGATGGTCACCATAAACTGTATATTAAAGACCAAACTACCTTATTATTACTGGGTTGGGTTTTATTTGGTCAGGGATGGGAAACTCAGTGTTGGCCCTTACCAGGGCACGCTTGGGTGTTTGCATATTGATTTTGGAACAGGAGTGTGTGGAAGGGCAGCAGCCGAAAGACAAACACAATTGGTAGCCGATGTGCATATTTTGGCCCAGGGTAAAGATCATATCGCCTGCGACCCAAATTCTTCTTCAGAGATTGTAGTCCCGGTTTTTGATAAAAATAAGGAGCTCATTGCTGTGTTTGATGTGGATAGTACTCTGACAAATTCCTTTGATGAAGTGGATCAAAAATACCTGGAAGCAATATTGGCCGAGCAATTTGAGGTATAAAAAAAGGCCGAGGATTTTAATTCCTCAGCCTTAGGGTTATCCTTTTTTATGGATTTATTTTACCGAATGCAGGAATAGTTCATTGCCTTCAGTGTCGTTGAACAGAGCCATAAATCCGTGATCCTCTCCTATATCTGTTTTGTTCATAACTACTTTTCCGCCTGCTGCTTCAACACGGTTGAGCACGGTATTCAGATCCTCTCCCCCATTCAGATAAATCTTGCAACCTACGCTTGCCGGAGCGGGCGTATATCCTACGCCGGCGCAAATTGATCCGCCCACGCCACCTTCTTCAACAGGCAGGAATCCCATTTTGATATTGCCCATTTCTGTTTCCGGCATTTCAAAATTGTAAATAGTGCTGTAAAATTTTTTGGCGCGGTCAAAATCGGTAACTGGAATTTCAATCCAGCTAAAACTGTCTTTGATCTTTTCCATGAGTAAGTGTTTATTCCGAAAGTGCATTTCGGATGGTTAAAAAGTCAGGTGATTTCGGTTTCAAATTTAACACAAATAGTTTTAAATAAAAACCAATTAAATGTTAAAGTTTAAAACAATTTTCCCGGAAAAAAGCAATCCAGACAGGTTCATTGGGTTAAAGGAAACTATTTTAAAAGAAAATGCGTAAAAAATATTTTTTTAATTCGTTTTTTCGAAAAAATACTTACCTTTGTGCCCGCTAATAAAATAAATGAGAAATGGACGCAATTAAGTTTGTACACGATCAAATGACTAAACAACCTGAATTTTCTGAGTTCCGCGCAGGAGATAACATCGTTGTTAGTTATAAAATTATAGAGGGAGATAAGGAACGTATTCAGGATTTCCGTGGTGATGTGATCCAGATCAAAGGAAGTGGTTCTACCAAGACTTTCACTGTTCGTAAAATGTCCAGTGGAGTAGGTGTTGAACGTATCTTCCCAATCGTTTCTCCTAACATCGTGAGCATCAAAGTGCTCAAATATGGTAAAGTACGCAGAAAGCGTTTGTACTACCTGCGTGATCTCGTTGGTAAGAAAGCTCGTATCAAAGAGCGTAAATTTATCAATAAGAAATAAACTTTTCAGTCACCAAAAAAGGGGCAGTGGAAAATTCCGCTGCCCCTTTTTTTATACCCGTACACACCGAATTCATTCGGTGTGTAGAGCCGAATGAATTCGGCGATTACAGATTTGGCGAAAATAAAAAATGACAATAGCCAGACTACAATTCCTCATCAAAAAAACCGACCGTCACCTCCACCAGCTTACGTGTTTGTTCCGGCAACTCTGCATCCGTAAATGGATGTCTGCCGTTAAAAACGTGATCGGCTCCTTCAATGGGTGTCAATTGGCTACTTTTCGCCCATTCATGGAGATCCTTTGCGGATTGAAAAGCAACCCCGGGATCTTCCGTTCCGTGAACGATCAAATAAGGTTTATCAAAATTTTTCAATACTTCGCGGGTATCATAGGCCGATTGATTGGCAACAAAATCCTCATACATTTGGAAATACAACGGCATTTGTTGACCAGTACGACCATTGAGGACGTAATAAACACCGTCCTGCTTCCATTGATCCACAAAACCTTCCACCCCCCAGGCATAATCAAGTCTGTTGACGGAAGCCCAGGTTGCCAGGGCCTTCACTCTTTTATCAGCATCTGCTTTAATGATACTCAAAGCTCCTCCCCTACTATGGCCTATTAATCCGATCCTATTCGGATCATAACAACCGGACGGGATATGAATTTGGTCAGAAATAATCCAATCCAGGACTGCGTTGAGATCGAATAATTCATTGGAAAAATTGTTTTGCCCGAATGCTTCCAGGTCTTCAAAATCCAGTGGAGAAGCAATGGTGGTCCCATTGTGGGAAAAATTAAAGGCGATAAAAATATAACCAGCTTCAACAAAGGAAGCTGCTATTTGGGACCAATGTCCCCAATCTTTAAAACCTTTGAAACCGTGAGAAAAAACAATTACAGGTTGGTCAACTTGTTGTTTATCAAAATAAACATCCAGCAGAAAGGGTCTGCCTTCCGCACCATTCAGTTGAATATTTTTTAACAATTCCATTCCCGGATCAATTCAGGGAGAATACAGGTTCTGTCTTTTGTCCGTCAAGCTGACTGAGCAAACTGATTTCCACATCCATGAATTTGGATAATGGAAAAGAGTTAATCATTTTTAGTAATTCACTCTCGGAATCCGCATTGAAAATCGCCCACACTTTGGCCTTCTCTGCTGACAATGCGTAATTTACCAGTTTACCTTGCTGAAACAGTTTGTTGACTACTACCCGCTGATACGGGATCAGATCCATAAACTCCTCTGAAAGGTTACCCACCAGGGTAAAATCAACCATATATTGATAAGCTGAATTCATTTAATAGCAAAATTAGGTTTGCAAATCTATCAATTTTTAAAAGGAAATACCTTAATAATATCGTTTAAATGTAATAATTCGCTGTCTTACAGGTTTTTGGGGTAACAAATGTAGTATTTAGTAAAGGCTCCCGTCTGTATTCCATGCTGTGCTATACTGGACATGGGAAGCGTTTTTCCACTTTTAAACAAGATCTTTATTTCATCCTTAACGGTGGAATAAGCACTGTTAGTTTCCGTTCCTGTGTAAAAAACATATTCAAGGTCCTCCTGGTTCAAAGAAGTCTTTGCCAGGATTTTCTTTTTCTTCTTTTCAATATATTCTTCTTTGAAAGGTTCATCCCTGAATTTCAAACGGAATAATTTGCGATCAATAATTCCGGTCGATAAAAAAGACAAGATTTTGTCGTCACAATATTTCCATTGTTTCATCGCAGAAACGATATCATGATCATCCAAACGGGCGAAATGATTGAGCAACTCATCCGGAGCAGAATCAAAATCTTCCTTTCGAATTTTATTTTTCAAGAAGAATTTGAGACTATCAGGAGCGGGAACATCTTTGCCCTGTTTGACCAGATGCCGGGCCCTGGTCATGGTTCGGATCAACATCTGTTCAGAAGACAATACCGTTTTATGTAAATAAACCTGCCAGTACATCAGTCGTCGGGCTATCAGGAATTTCTCAATGGAATAAATGCCTTTTTCTTCCACCACGAGTTCCCCTTTGTGGACCGACAACATCTTTATGATCCTGTCATATCCGATAACTCCTTCATAAACCCCGGTAAAAAAGCTGTCGCGGTTGAGATAATCCATACGGTCCATATCCAATTGTCCGGAGATCAGCTGGCTGAGGAATTTCTTATCATAATCATTTTTAAAAATCCGGATTGCAAGATCAAGCGCCCCGTCAAACTGCCGATTAAAGGCTTCCATGAACATAACCGAGATCTCTTCATGGGTGGTTTCCATCAGGGTGTGTTCAAGCGTATGTGAAAATGGGCCATGTCCGATGTCGTGTAACAAAATGGCAATACAAACGGCTGTTGCCTCTTCATCAGTTATTTCCACTCCTTTTCCCCGTAAGACTTCAATGGCTTGTCCCATTAGGTGTAGTGCGCCCAGGGCATGGTGAAATCTGGTATGTAATGCTCCGGGGTAAACATAATGCGTCAGGCTGAGTTGCTTTATTCTTCTTAATCGCTGAAACCAGGGATGCTCAATGAGTTCGAAAACAATGCCCTGCGGTATCTCTACGAAGCCATACACCGGATCATTAAATATCTTTTTATTTTTCATCGTCGCTCAAACATTCTAAGACCAATATCAACACCTAATTTAAAATAAGGTACCCTCGAAGCGCCCTCCCTGTATTCTGACCCTCCCGAAAAACCAAAAAATCCAAAACCGAAGGAAGAAGCTGAGTCGATCAGCAATGATTCATGGGACACATCATTTACCTGTTGCCCTAAACCAACATACCACCTGGAAATAAACCTGTCGGTTATTTGAAATTCCCGGCCATAAGTCAACACATAACTCCTGGTCAAAATATGCACTGTTGCTCTTGAGTAGCTTATATAATTACTATTCTCGTCGTAAAAATAACTATTCTCTCTGGTAAAAGTTTCGGCACCTACAAATCCTTCAATACCTACAAAATTTCTATACTTCTTCCGCTTTGGATACCTGTACTTTCGTTTATACCTATAGGGTTTAAGCGGTTCAAAATAATACCGTGCCCCCAACCTGGTCTTATAATATGACCAGTCCATTTTCCCTTCATTGGAAAAATTATAGCCAAAAGATTTAAGCGGGAAACCACCCTCCACATAAAAGGCAAAACCATTATCTGCCTTTCCCTCCAACCCCAGGGCAAAAACGGAGGTATTGGGGTGAAAGAGCTGGAGAAAAGAATTGGAAATAGTTAGCTTGTAGTCTTTGGGAGGAGTTTCTTCTTCAATTTCCTGCGCAGATAGTCCTACTGCCAAAAACAAGAGCAATAATAAGAGTAGTCTGGTCTTCATAAATATCTCAATTAGGTGTTCGGCTAAAACCGGAAGTATCCCTTATGGGGTTTTCATCCATTAAAGTTAACATTATAGACGGAAAATCCATATCTCCCGGTTGGGAGGGGGAAGGTACTAAGGACCATGTTAATAATTTAATTTGATTTTTTTATTCCACAATGTGCTATTTCAAATCGAGAGGAAAGATGAATGAAATGGAAAATTTGATGTCTGACATCATTTATCCAACTATCCAATTTTCCGCAATCAATTGTAAAAGGGTTTGGAATAAGTAATTGATGCTCAGTAATGAAAGCCTAAACATGATCCTTAATCAGGAATCTGCCTTTTCGCCTAGAACCAAACCGCTTTCCAGTTCATTGCCATTGAGGAAGTTTACTACATCCATTCGTTTTTTCCCCTGTAGTTGCAAACGTTTGATATGAAGAAACCCACGAAGCGCAGCCACCTTTAACATTTTCTTATTATCTGTGATCAAAGTCCCCGGTTCGTATTCATGCTCCACAGACTCCTTTGCAGCATTAATTATTTTGAGCTCCGATCCTCCCAGAGTAGTCCAGGCGACCGGCCAGGGGCTCAATCCTCTTATAAAATTGTGTACCTTTTCAACAGGCTGGTTGAAATCAATTTCACAGGTTTCATGAAAAAGTTTGGGAGCTTTGGTGGCTAACGAATCGTCCTGAATCTGTAATTCGTAATCATCCTTTTCAATAGCTCTTACCGTTTTTAGCACCAACTCCGCCCCTACTTCCATCATTTTATCATGGACTTCACCTGTGGTTTCGTTCTCTCCAATAGGCAACTTCGCCTGAAAAAGCATATCCCCGGTATCGATTTTATGTCTTATGAAGAAAGTAGTGCACCCGGTTTCTTCTTCCCCGTTGATTACAGCCCAGTGAATGGGAGCAGCTCCCCGGTATTTTGGCAGCAGAGAACCGTGAAGATTAAAAGTGCCCAACTCAGGCATATCCCACACTACTTCCGGCAGCATTCTGAAGGCTACCACTATTTGCAAATTAGCCCGAAGGCTGCGCAGTTCTTCCAGGAATTCCTCGTTTCGTAACTTTTGAGGCTGTAAAACCTTTATTCCATGTTCCACGGCAAAGCGTTTCACAGGAGATTCCAGCAGTTTTTTCTTGCCACGGCCACCATATTTATCGGTCGCCGTAATCACTCCGACTACGTTATAACCATTATCCAGCAGGATCTTTAAAGAAGGAACCGCAAAATCCGGGGTCCCCATAAATACAATTCTCAAATCCATTTTATTTATCGTTTCAATCAATCTTCCTCAAAATTAGTATTCGCCATATAAAGGATGATCACCCCGGCAATGATGGTAATCAGTCTCAGCAGAAATCCTCCCATTCTACCGCCGGCATCCATCCACTGCATAAAGGTAAATTGCATGCCAACCATACTAAAAATGAGGGACATCAACCCAAACCCCAACATTAAAAACCCGATGATGGACCAAAGTCCTCTACGTTTGTACATGTGATTATTTTTTTCTTTCCTACTAGTGTGAAATCCTTTTAATGCTCACCTTCACATTCAGGACCTAAAACCATGGTAAAAGTAACCTGAATGAAACAATTATGTCATAAAAATCTAATAATTATGGCATATTGGCGGATAAAAAAGAAATCGACTCCATATTCTAAAAAACCGAATTCATTAATCAGGAGTGTTTCTTTAAATTGTTAATTTTGTATGTTTCTAATATCTAAACAATTCAAACATGAAATATTTCATTATCCTGGCCAGTTTTGTGCTTTTCTCCGCTTGCAACCAAAATGAACAGACAACATCGAATACCGGCACCTCAACCGAAACCGCGGACCCCTTCATCCATGTTGACATTGAAGGAACTGATGTACAAAGAGTGATCCTTAAAAACAGAGATGGCAAAATCAGAGAAGAAGGATTTATGCTCGACGGAAAGCGAACCGGAATGTGGATCATTTTTGACAGAAGTGATGTATTCCCGCAAAAGATTATCAGTTACCAGAACGATCTCTACAATGGCCCTTATTACGAATTTACCGAAAGAGGACAAATGATCCTCAAAGCAAATTATCTCAACAATAAGCTGGATGGATATTTTGCCCGTTATAAATTCAGTAAGGAAGTCGTTACCGCCAATTATATCAATGGTAAACTGAATGGCGAATACCGTGAATATGATGAACGCAAAAACTTCCTGACCAAGGTGGAAAATTATAAAGATGACCAATTACACGGAAAAGTTGAATATTACAACGAGGACGGCGTGATTATCATGGAATATGAATATAAAAACGGGAAAAAAATAAGTGGAGGCATGACCGATCAGTAACCATTAGTAATTTCCTGATTTATATCCGACCTTAGCTGTGACCTCACTTTATCTCCTGATATGATATTTGATCAAGAAGGGTAAATGAGTTCATTAGAAAACTCCGGCTATGCAAGAAAATCCTGCAAAGACAATTAAACCGTATACACAATATTTTGAGGGTACAGCAGCCGTTTATCGGAATGCTTTACCTCAATTCAATATTGAGCTGGTCGATATCATGAACCTGTCAGGCAATGATGATAATATGGCTTATGAATGCCTTGATCAACTATTGCATGCCAAAGCTTTTTCCAGGGCAATTGAGGTCAATTTTGAGGTAGATACCGCACTGAACCACTTGTATTTTGAGGCAAGAAACATTCGAAGGGGCAAAGGTCATCATATTCTGGGACTTGGTTACCCTTTGCTGATCAGCAAGCAGGAAGATGACCTTATAGCTCTTCCCTTGTTCATCTGGCCGCTTTCCATCGAGGTCACCAAGAAAAAAGGTGAATGGACGCTGGAATACCCTTCCGAAAGACCCGTAAGACTGAATCCCTATTTCCCTCATTTTATGATGATGAAATTCGGTATTAATATCGAACCTGATATTCAGCAATATTTTGGAACGGCAATCAATGCAGAAAGACTTGCGGGATTCTGCAATTATCTGGCCAATAACCTGAATTTTCAAATAAAAAGCCAACAGGTATCGTTGATGCCCTGCCCGGGTACCATCGAATTGGACAGCTACACCGATCAGGATAGCCTTCATTGGTCAGGTATCGTCGGCAACTTCCCTCATATTCCGCCTCAAAGTAATAGTGAGCGTATCAATGAAATCCTGACACTAGCCCCCCCTGTATTGAATAATCACCATTTCAGCACCAATTTGCTGGACCCCTGGCAATCGAGTGCTGCAGCGGGTACAAGGAATAATTTCATAACCCTTGTAGAAGGGGCTCCGGGTACCGGGAAATCCCACCTGCTTAAACATTTGGCTACCAACGCTCTTGCCAATGGAGGCAAGTGTCTCATTGTTTCTGACCATATTGCCGCTCTCCAATCTATCCAAAAATCGCTGTTATCCAATCAATTTGGAGACCTGGCTTTCCTTTTGAGAGATGAGGTAAGTGATGAAGTGCTGCTGAGTGAGGTGATTAAAGCCAGAGCAAAAAGTAAACACCCTCAGGTTGAGGAAATGCCTCAGACATTAAGGGTTTTACTCGACAGATTACAGAGACGAAAAGAAACGCTGGATGCTAAATATTTGGCTAGCCGTAAATCAGTTTTCGGCGAAAAGGGATTTGCTGAAACACTGGGGTTGTTCCTTGAGTCCAGTCAACTGGAACCAAAGGAATTATTGAACAGTTACCTGGAGGAAAATGACTTCAATTTTACGGAAGATGAATTGGAAAATATCCTGAATGCTATCGGGAAAGCTCCGGTGCTCTTTAATGAAGTGGGAACGCTTGATCACCCATTAACAATTATTCATTCAGACATCTTTCTTCAATACGAAGAAAAGGACGCCCTGGAATTAATAAAAAGTAAACTATATGGTTTTGGGGAAGAGGCAAATGCTCTGCAACACAAGTTCATCAGGCTTCAGAATGAATACTCAGAACGGTTAAAAGAGCACTACAATGAATATTTCCACCGGTTGCGCAATAAGGCATTTGACCTGAAGGAACAGATCAGCGATTATTTCAGCCATTATGGTGCTGACCTGAGGAAATCGGGAAAGGGCACTTTGAAGTTGTACGGAATTTTCAGCGAAAAATTCAAAAAAGCCCTGGCTCAAAGAGAGCACATTTTCTCTACTTATGTTGAATTGCAGGACATTTTTTCTGAATTTCAATATTTCGAGCACCGCTTTGAGAAAACAGAAAAAAATATTGACCTCGTATCTGCCAACCTTGAAAATTTCATCAATCAATTGCAACATTGGTGGCAACTTCAAAATGAATCTACAAAGGATGAATTATTGCGCCTGACGCACAAAACTGCCCACCCTCACCTCAATTTTGGTGAACCGTTAAAAGCACTTGAAGATGAAATTGAACAGTTTATTGACAGACTTAATGAATCCGGTGTATACCAGCTGCCCTTGCAGTGTAATATGCTCACCATCCCCCGGAAGCTGCGATTCCTTGAGGATAAAATGAGCATGATGGAACAAACGCTCTATCATCTTAGAGATTTTGGGATCTTTTACCCATGGCAAAGATTTTGGTTCAGTCAAAATACGCTTACCCGTAAGGTAATAAAAGCCCTGGGTCGGGTGAACCCCAGCAATTGGGAAGCCGCCTTCAGAAGCTGGTATTTCAACAAAGCCCTTTCCCTGGCATACGACCCGGACCTGCCCAATGAAGATTTTGATCTGGAGGATTATTACGAAGGTTTAAAAAAATTAATCGGCCAATTGCCGGCTGAGATTAATAGGATCTGGGGCAAAAAACGACATCAAAAAGCGGAAGATCTAAAAAGAATAGCAGAGGAAATCACCTCCAAAAATCCTTCCGTTAAGGAAATCTTTCAGTCTTATGCAGAGGAGGTTACCGATTTCTTTCCGGTACTATTGGCAACTCAAAAAGTAGCTGCCAGCATCACCTCCCGTGAACCCATTTTTGATTATTTATTAATCGATGAAGCACAATCCTCCTACGCAGAAGCCAGCATTTCTCTTTTCCCGTTGGCGAAAAGAGTCGTGGTATTTACTGATCCCAGAACAGAAAACTCCCTGAATGCTCCTTTACCTAAAGTGTTAAGAGACGCTGGCAAGATTCCCTATGTACTGAAAAATTATCATGATAACCGCGCGGCAGATCTTTGGAGACCTGAAAATAAATTAGGTATCCAAACTGAAAAAATCAATGGCAGATTTGATGAAACCTTAGGAATTAATGCTGCTGAAGCCGACCGAGTAATCCACCTTTTAAACAATATTCGTCCGACCTCCTCCAGGACCTTCCCGGCAGTAGGGATTGTTTGTCTTTCCAAAAATCAGCGGGATTTTATTGCAGATTATTTACTTCGCATCAAGCAGCGTCGTCAAACGGGCTTTGAAACCATTCAACAACTGGAAAGAAACGGATTGGGAGTATTCCATATCAATGAGCTGGACGGTCGCCTTTTTGATCAGGTTATTCTTTCTGTAACTTTTGGTGAAACGGAATCCAAGAAAAAACAATTCACCGCAAAGATTCAAGCACTTAATTCACCTGAAGGTATAGCAAGTATGCATAAACTTATGGGTTGCGTAAAAAACGAACTTCAGGTGATTCATTCCATTCCTGGCGCAACGGTGGAGACTCTCCTTCAAAACTCCGATCAATTGGGTACTTTTTTATTGGCGGGATTGATTAAAAACCAATTGGCTTCTGAAGTTTTGAAAACAGAAGCAGTCCCTTCCAAATCTTTGGAGGTTTGGAAAGAACAACTGGAAAGATCGCTCCGGGCACAATACCCGGAAGCCGGTTTTAGACAGGAAAAAGGATTCCTTATCATGAAGGATCCTGACCAGGGAAAAGACAAACTATTACTAACCGATGGCTGTTTCGCTCAGACCCCGGCTACTGACTTTTGTTGGGAAAACGAACAACGACTTCATTGGGAGAAAATTCTGGGCGTTGAGGTCCTTCCTGTATGGCCAGTTGAATGGCGGTGAGATTCATTTTATAATACTGAGAACGTAGATGTGGTGTTGGCTGTGCATTGAATTGAGGAGCATGGGGCGCTGGGAGGTGGCGCAGAGGGAGGACGTAAAGGGAGGTGACGCAGAGGGGAGACGCAGAGGGGAGACGCAGAGGGGAGACGCAGAGGGGAGACGCAGAGGGGAGACGCAGAGGGGAGACGCAGAGGGGAGACGCAGAGGGGAGACGCAGAGGAGAGACGCAGAGGGGAGACGCAGAGGGGAGACGCAGAGGGGAGACGCAGAGGGGAGACGCAGAGGGGAGACGCAGAGGGGAGACGCAGAGGGCACAGACTGAAGTCTGTGCTACGTGGTGATTATTTGATGAGCCCTTCATAAAACCAGTCTGCCAAATACTGCCGATTGGACCGCTCTACAATACGTTGCTGATCAAAAGTATTGCGGATATTAGCCAATTCAATATAAACCGAAACAGGTAATAACTCCCTCAACATGTGCAGATCACGACTGCTGATGGTCCCATAATATTGGCCGCCATTACGGTATTTTTTGTATTTCTGTTTTATTGTTTTATGCATATTGGCAGCCAGTTTTTTGCCCTCTGAATTCCCGCTTTTGTAATAAAAGAAAAGATCAGTCCGCTCCCTTTTGCTCCTGGAATCCACATGGATCATTAATGCCCGCTGGAAAGTTACCCCTTGCTTGCGATGTTTCTCATACAATTCATTGATGACATCAGAACGTTGGAAAAGACGAGTCTTCTGCGAACGGTTCATTTTTATATCTCCCCAAAGCACCTCATCCGTATCACATTTCAGGTATTTTTCATCACGTATACCATCGTTTGGGTCTCTGAGGATCATGTAGGCGGTTGCTCCATTAGCTATCAGATGCCGGCATAATCTTAATGCTACATCATAAGCATATTCATCTTCGCAAAGGGAGTGGTTCCCTCTTTTACCCATTGCACCAGGGTCAGGGCCGCCATGGCCACTTACAATATAATATACCCTGCCTTTCAGCTTGTTGCTCTTTAATGGCGTATAAGCATATTTATCCCCAAATATGGGAAATTTACGGTTGCCGGCCGCAGCCGTTGACAACTCAGGCTCTTCTATTTCTTCACTTTTAGGTGCGGGGATATTCAGATTAGCAGAAGGACAATTCAACATATGATAAGGTACCCAAAGAATTTTGTCCTTTTTAAAACTGTCATCTCTTAATCGCTCCTCAAGCATTCTTTCATTAAAATCCTGAATTTGTATAGCAAGGTCCCAATCATCCCTTCCTATACTGGAACGTATGGTTTTACCATTAAAGGAATAGATCAGAATAGGCAGGTAATAAGACTGACCGACTTTCAGGGCAGCATTTTTTTTGAGTTTATTCAGATCATAGAATCGTTCAAAATTACAGGAATGCTTATCCAATTCGTATCGACGTAACAAGGAATAAATTCCGTCGCCAGGCAAAGCTTTCGTTTGGAAATACTTTGCATCATCAGCTAGCAATAGAGCTGGAAAAAGGAGAAGAAAAAGCTGTAAGATCAATCGGTTCATTAAAAAAGGTACTTTTGGTTCCTCAAAACTACAAAAATCTGTTGACTGAAACCCCGGTATGGAAACAGTGCATCTCCTTAGGTACCGTCAACTGGAGTTTATTTATCAGGTTCGGGCCGGGTAGTTGCCATTTCAGTCCAACCATAAGCATTGACCATTTTGTAATAGAGATCTGTATTGTCATAAACCCCTGCAAAATCTTCTGCTCCCGGGCCATAGGCAAAAACAGGAACCATTGTAGCTGTATGCCCGTTAGAGGTAAAAGCCGTTTTCAAATAATTGATACGTGACCCTTTATTTACACTAAAACCACCACTCTCATGGTCTGCGGTGACAATTACCAAAGTATTACCATCTTTCCTGGCATAATCAAGCACCATGTCTATGACCCTGTCAAAATCAACGGTTTCCTCAATCATTCTATTTCCCTTCTTCGCATGGCCGGCCCAATCGATCTGCGACCCTTCCACCATAAGGAAATATCCTTCTTGACTTTGATTTTTAAGGGTTAACATGGCTATTTCGGTAGCTTCCCGAAGATACGTCCTGCCTTCAAAATAGTAATCAGGATCTTCCCAGGCTGAGAAATAGGCCACCTTCTTTTTACCATTTGTCTTAGTTCTTAACCAATCGATCGTTTTATAAGAAAAATCAGAAACAGAGTACCCTTTGTCTCTCAATTCCTGCAGCAAATCTCTGTCATCGCGTTCTCTGTCGACAAAATGTTTTTGGCCTCCTCCAACAAAGAAGTCTACTTCTTCTTCAACCAGGTCAGCAGCTATTCTTTCATATAAATAACGTAAGGGCTGGTGAGCATAAAAAACTGCAGGAGTAGCATGAACAATGGAAGAGGTTACCACTAACCCTGTTGCCAGGCCGCGGTCATTTGCTTCTTCAAGTATGGTTTTGCAGGCAACGGAGTCTGCATCGATACCCACACAATGATTACAGGATTTCACCCCACAGCCAATAGCTGTTCCAGAGGCAGCAGAATCCGTTACAAGATCCGTCGCCGAATGTGTGGTCATCAATCCGATGGTATTGAATTTTTCAAGTGCCAGTCTGTTGTTATTACCGTACATGGCAGCGGTGATCTGGCTCATTCCCATACCATCCCCTATCATGAGGATAATATTTTTGGGTTTATCTGTAAAATGCTCTGTTGGAACAGTAACCTCCACAGCTTCCTGAACCACCGGAGTACAGGAAATGAAAAAAATTATCAAAAAAATGCAACCATTTAAAAATTGATTCGTCATTACTATCAAACGCTTAGACATTAATATCTACTTTATCTGCTTTTATAAAACGACCAACTGACTTTTACCTCCCACTAATACAAAGGACAAGTATTAAAACTCTTTTCAAAATTTAATATTGAATTAACATATTCAGTGTGCCAATACTGGAATTTTGTTTTGAATCTACGTATTTTTGTAGTCTAAAAATCATCTTTATTTAGTTGGCCGATGAAAACCTATCGTAAATCTAAAAAAAGTGATGGAAAATCCAGTATATCCTCAATTTTGAGATAAACAAAAAATTAAAACCTTAAAAATGACAACCCGACACAATTCTCTTACTTACAATCAAGAGGATTATAATTTGAAAAAGAGTTTTTTAACTACACCTTCAAATGGTTTTACTAAAAGAACCATTATCCTTTTGGTTGCTTTGTTCTTAATGCTTAGTACTTTGCCAATGATGGCAAGTGCCTCAACTATTGCAAATACCCCTTTACCTTTTACGGCAATTGAATCTACTGCTGTTGATAATAATCAAAGGAGTTTCTTTGATGCTATTTCAGCTGATAATATTATTAACGTTACCATCGAAACCAATATTACTGAGCTTGTTGAAAACAGAAAGCAGGACAAATACATGCCAGCAACAATGAAGTGGCAGGATAATACAGGAACTTGGAATACTTATGAAGTAGGTGTGAAGCCTCGTGGTAAATTCCGTCGTCGTATTTGTGATTTTCCTCCTTTGAAGATCAAACTGTCAAAAAATGATCTTAAAGAATCTGGTTTTGCTAGTTATAACAAGCTGAAACTGGTTACCCATTGCGTAGAAGACAAAGTAGAAGGAAATAGCAACCTTATTAAAGAATATCTCGCTTATAAGCTTTACAATGAGTTAAATGCCAACAGTTTCAGAGTACAATTAATTAAAATCACTTATGTGGACAATGTAGGTGAATATGGTGAAGAAACACGGTATGGTTTTATCATTGAAAGTAAAAAGGAACTTGCTGAAAGATTAGGAGGAGTTGAATGTGAAGATTGCTACAACCCTTCTCCTGAAGTGCTTTCCGGAAAAGACTTGGGTATCACCGCGATTTTCCAGTACATGATCGGAAATGCGGATTGGGACATTCCAATGGTAAAAAACCTTGCATTGGTAAAATTGAACGAAGGGAAAATGATCCCTGTACCTTACGATTTTGACTTCGCAGGATTGGTTAGTACTGATTATGCTATTCCTAATCCTAATTATGGATTGACTTCCATTAAAGACAGAGTTTATCTGGGAACAGAAATGAATAATAACCAGATGAGGACTTTGTTGGAGTATTTCGTTGACAAGAAAAAAGACCTGGAACGTATTGTCAAAGACCTTAAACCACTAAAGTTTGGTGACAGGCAAGAAGTTTTGGGTTACCTTAATGAATTTTACAGCCAGGCTGATTTATTGCTTTCAACCAAAGGAGTAAACATTTACGAAGCTTTGAAAAACGCGCATACACAAAGTGTTTATCTACTTGAAAGTCAGCCACTGGGTAAATAAAGCGTTCTCGCAATAAATAAGATCCGAATAAAACGTCACGCCGCAAGGTTTCCTTTACAGGGCCTTGCGGTTTTTTATTTATATCCAAGTCTATCGTTTTAAAGTAAAAACACCTGAATAAAACCAAAAATGCTGTCTTTTTCCCAACCAATACTGTTAAAACACCAGTCTTTGTTCTCAAAAAACGTTAAGGAATTTTAATTTTTTGAAATTCCATAAAAAGTATTTTAATTTAGATTTCTGTTTTTACCCTATTAATATTTCAAAACTAGACTAAAATGAAGAATTTAAAGCTACTCTCTGCTCTCTTCCTAATGCTGGCTTTCTTAACCTCATGCCTTGAAGACAAAGAAGAATTAACCGTCCTCAACTATACCGATGAGGAATTTGCCACATTAGAAGCTACATTAGACTTACCAAGCACCCGTGACAGCTATGGCGTTGATTTTCCGGACCACCTTTCCAGAAGAGGTGTTTTCCCTCCTTTTGTCAATGATGCCAAAGCTACCTTAGGCCGTGTGCTTTTTTACGATAAAAAACTGTCCAAAAACAATACCATTTCCTGTGCTTCATGCCATAAACAGGACCATGCTTTTGCCGATGACAAAGCATTCAGTGAAGGATTTAACGGCGGCCAGACAGCGAGAAATTCCCTGTCTCTTGCAGCTGTCGTCAATTTCCCGACCTATTATGGAGGAGGTTCGACCTTTGTCCGCCCACGATTCATGTGGGACGAACGTGCTGAAACTGTTTTGGAACAAAGTACCATGACGATCCAGGATGATATCGAAATGGGCATGGAAATGCATGAATTGTCTGCCAAACTTGGAGAGCTGGATTATTACCAGGTACTTTTCAAAAAAGCTTATGGCGACAGTTATGTTTCTCAGGAGCGTATCCTTGATGCCATTCAGGAATTCATCAATTCTTTCGTTTCTGCAGATTCAAAATTCGACAGCGGACTCGATATGGTCAGTGATGCTTCTATGACCTTCAGCAACTACACGGATGCTGAGAACCGGGGCAAACAGCTCTATATGCAAAACTGTGCAACTTGCCACAGTACAGACCTTTCTATTCCGGTTGAAAGATATGCGAATAACGGCCTTGATACCGACAATGCTGATCCGGGAATTGGAGGAATTAACGGCAACTCCGAAGATATTGGAAAATTCAAAGTGCCACCTTTGAGGAATATAGAATTTTCAGCCCCTTATATGCATGATGGGAGATTTGCTACATTGGAAGAGGTAGTGGATCATTACAGCCAAAACATTCAGGACAATCCAAACCTGGATTCCAGACTGAAAAGCGCCGGCCAGCCTATGCAAATGAATTTCACCGAACAAGACAAGCAGGACCTCATTGCCTTTTTGAAAACCCTTACGGATAACACCTTGCTCCAGGCTGAGCGATTCTCAGATCCGTTTAAGTAATAGAATAATAAAATCACTTTAACTTTGAACCATCCCGAATTTTTGCTTTGGCCAAAATTCGGGATTTTTTATTATAGTTTGTTTATGAATCGATTGTATGATTACGTGGACAAGTTAAGAATCTTATTTCGACTTTGGTTTTCTAGACTATACTGCTCGGGGCTCTGCCAAATTTATCGGTAAACACCCGACTAAAGTAGGCCGGATCATTAAACCCTACTTCATAGGCAACTTCGGATACATTCAATCCTGATGATTTTAATAATACCATTGCTTTTTGAAGCCTGACATCCCTTATGAATATGGTCGGACTGAAGTCGGTTAAGGCTTTTAGCTTTCTGTACAACTGCATTTTGCTCATTTGCATTTCGTTGTAAACATTTTCAAGAGTAGTTTCCGGATTTCCCATAAATGTTTCAATAACCTCTTTCAACTTTACCAGGAATTTTTCGTCAAGGTTGAGTTCCTTTTCAGGGATTACCTGGCTAGTAAACGTATTGTATTTTGTCTGGAGTGTTTTCCGCAATTCGACCAATTTCTGTAAACGGATAATTAACTCAGCTTTATCAAATGGTTTCATCAGGTAGGCATCAGCCCCATGCTGAAGTCCCTGAATCTTGTCTCTTTGTTCAGCTTTTGCAGTTAATAATATTATTGGAATGTGGCTGGTCAAACCATCAGTTTTTAATGTTTGGCAAACTTCATAGCCATCTTTTTCCGGCATCATGACATCACATATTATGATATCAGGGATGGTTTCCAGAGCCTTTTCGATCCCTTGTTTCCCATCTTCTGCTACTTCTACCTGGTAATCTCCTTGCAATAAACTTTGTATATAAGTAGCCACATCCTTATTGTCTTCAATAATCAATAATCGTGGCAAGTCAATTCCTTTGTGCTGGGGAGGCAGACTTTCTTTACTTGATGTGTCCGTAATAGGATTCCAGACTATTTGCTTTTCAGGATTATAGGCAGGTAGAAACTCTGATTGTTTAACAGGTAAATAAACAATAAAAGTACTGCCAACATTTAACTTGCTTTCAACATCTATGCTGCCCCCCATTATGAGTACCATCTCCCTGGTCAGAGCCAGTCCGATGCCGGTCCCTTCTCCTTTCCGGGTATTCGTTTGGTCAGCCTGAAAAAAACGATCAAAGATGAGTGGCATTTGCTCGTCAGAAATACCTATACCTGAATCTTGAATTTTAAGTTGTAAAAACGGGCTCCCTTGCATTTGCTTCTCGGAAATACTAACATTAACAGATCCTGTGGTCGTAAACTTTATCGCATTTGAAAGTAAATTATAGGCCACATGTTGCAGTTTAATCTCATCAAAATCCATAATTAACACTTCCGAAGAACTATTAAAGGTCAGACTCAGATTTTTCTCGGCAGCCATAGATTCAAAAGACTCGGTAAGGTATTTTAGGTAATTGATGATGTTTCCCCGAACAAGATCCAGGTTCATCGTTCCGGAATCCAGTTTAGAGAGATCCAATAATTGATTGATCAGCCGCAGTACATTTTTACTGTTCCTTCGTATAAGCCTCCGTTCATTTTCGTGGCCTTTGATATTATCCAGCATGCCCATGATCACCGTTAAAGGCGTCCGAAATTCGTGGGTTATATTGGCATATAATCTGTTCTTGACCTTTTCAGTGGTTTCCAGGCGCACTTTCTCCTTTTCTGTATGCATGGTTTTATAGCCTAATCCAGCTGCAAAAGTGAGCACTTCAGCAATGATGGCATATTCAAAAAACCTATTTGCCACATTCATATCAATAAAAAAAGCCGTATTCCTGATTATGATCTCCCGAACAAAAAATACAGCACCGCCTAAAAACAAAAATAAATTTGCAACCAGGAAAAAATAGAACTCAGGTTTTCTTAGCTGTACAGCAAAATAAAGAAAGATGATTAAGGCAACCAATGAAGCATAAACCACATTCATAATTATAGAATTAATGACTTTCCAATTTGTGCTGATTGTAAAAAACAAGAAAATACCGATAGTAAGGAGAAAACTAAAGGCTATAATAATTTTAAAAAAACGGGTTAACCGAGGGATAGATTTAGGAATATTCAGGAAGTAAAAAAGAAAACCTCCATAAATAGCTGGCAATGCCGCTAAAGCAAGCGTTAAACCGTAATAGACAAATTCCGGATGTTCCGGGAAAACATAAGCTTTTAAATTGTTGACGTAGAGAAGAATTATGGCAATACACAGGTTATACCCAACAAAAAAGAGGTATGCCGGTTGCCGGTTGACCAGGAAAACAAACAAGTTAAACAATGCCAGCATCCATAACATGCCTTGGATAAAAAGACCTCTCCATTGTTCTTTTTGCGAAAGCTGATTATTCTCTTTCATCAGTTGCTCTCCCATTATTCTTGGATTAACATCAAGTATTGGCGTAGAAGCATGATTCAATTTTGAATAAACAGTGATGAATTCGTTAGTATCAAGCGTAATTGGAGAATATACTCTTCGGCTATCCTTAATTTTCCCAAAAATTTCCTGCTCAGGTGTTTGTTTGGATAACGGATTAAAGTAGCCGGCATAAAGTATTTCCAATGAATCCTGACCTCTTTGAATATAATTCGTCTGGTAATTCCCATACCAAATGTAAATGGCATAATAAAAGGTGGCTCTAGTTGGAAGTGTGCTTTTAATACGAACCTTAACCCAAACCGTATGACAATTGTCATTAAAGAATCCTTTACATCCGTTATCGAATTTTGAGGACTGATTTGAAAGTGGTCTAAATTTTTCCTGAACCTCTGGCGCCAATATGTCTTCATACTCCAGAATTGAATTGGTATCAACCAAAAAGAGTGCAGAATCCTTAAGAATATATTCCTTTTCCAGGCTTTCAGGATAATCCAAAATAAAAGGTTCGTAATGACCTTGTCCTGATGCATACAACCAGCACAAAAGGCAGCTTGCTATAATGAGAATTGCAGGTCGTATTACTCCAAATCGCTTCATATCCATTTTAGGGAATAAAAAATACTCAACAAAGTAATCAAAAACGCCTTTGTATTCAAATTTGAAGCCAGGAAACCAGCACACCTCCCTACCAACTGTTTATCAAAGCTTTACACCCAACCTCTATTCAATTATACTAAGGCATTCCAAGCCTATTCATACCTTTTGCAAGCTCAGTCCAAGTTTTTGTAAGCTGAGTGCAAGGCCTTCCCCGGCAATGCCCCCAAATTTGAGTCGAAAACAAACATGCAATTTTTTCATTCTTTTAAACTTCAAATTTTTTACTATGAAAAACAAGATTCTTTTGTTTTATCCGCTGATCATGAGTACTCTTTTTTGTATCTTTTTTTCTACCTCTATCCTGGCTCAGGAATATGTACAAATCCAAAACCGATACAAGAACAATGAATATCTACATAATGAACATGGCAAAATTGAAGTAGGACCATTGGGAGCGCCCGGGTGGTGGAGCGCTATGTGGAAAATCATTCCGGTACCCGGAACTTCTTACGTCCAAATCCAAAGCCGATACAAGAACAATGAGTATCTCCATAATGAACATGGCAAAATTGAGGTGGGACCATTGGGAGCGCCCGGTTGGTGGAGCGCTATGTGGAAGATCATTCCGGTGCCCGGTACTTCTTACGTCCAAATCCAAAGCCGATACAAGAACAATGAGTATCTCCATAATGAACATGGCAAAATTGAGGTAGGACCATTAGGAGCCTCCGGGTGGTGGAGCGCTATGTGGAAAATCATTCCGGTTGAGGGGCCTAAGTCTGCATCAGAATACTTGTCACCAGGAAGTAATTTATCACCTGGGCAAAAACTGGTCTCTTCCAACAAGCATTTTTCAGCTATTATGCAACATGATGGCAATTTTGTTATTTATTTAATGGGAAACGCACTATGGTCAACAGGAACATACGGAAACCCTTCCAGCGCCTTAACGATGCAAAATGATGGCAATTTAGTTATATATCATAAGGGAAACGCAATCTGGCAATCAGGAACCTTCGGTAGAGGTCCAAGCACATTGATGTTAACGAATGATGGCCAATTGATCATTTACGCTAAAGGTAAAGCAACCTGGGCAAGTCCAAAACCAGATATAACCCTTAAATATTACAAAAAAGCATTACGCATTGTAAAGATAACCTGTCATAAAGCCTCCGATAACGATGAGGAGGATGAAATCTATCTTAAAACTTCCGATAAAAGCAAGTTGGATAATCCAGTTGAAATAATGGCTAATGAAACGGTTTTTGTTAATTATGATATCCCGTTGGACAAAAGTGGAATGGCCAACTTTCAAGTAATGGAGCATGATAATCCAGGCAGTCCTGACGAAATTGGGAGGGTGATTTATTCCTACGAACCGAATGCTGTTGCAGAGTCATTCACCGATACCGCTGTCAGGTCCAAAAAAATAACCGGTGACGATGGAAATTATACCGTGCATTATCAATTAATTCAAGACAGGTTTAAAAATATTACCACTAAAATTAATCCGGCAAATCCAAGCTTTATGCCTGGGGGTACCATGTCTGTTAGCGAAGCAACGCCTCCGGCTGAATGGTTATTAGAATATTCAAAAAGATGGATGGGTAAGCTCGGTGATTCTACATTACTTAGTCAAATAAATATTCCTGGCACCCATGATTCAGGAGCTACCGAAGATGGACTTTCACTTGGTTACTCAGAATGCCAGGATTGGACAATTAAAGAGCAGTTGAATACCGGCATTCGTTATTTCGATCTAAGGGGTACCTGCCCAAATAAGAGCTTAGTACCGACGAGTTTAGTCCCCACTAAAAGAATCATGCTGGACGACATAGATCTGTATATCACTCATGGACCTGTAAGGCAGCCATATACCATGAATGGTATTCTAAACAGCATGGTTAAATTTTTAAAGGAAAATCCTACAGAGGTGATTATCATCAATATAGCGAATAATGGAACGAATGGCATAAAAGGTCCATTGATTTGTGACGATGCAACCTTCAATGCATTGAAAGATCTGGTTCTTCAAAAATACAGCAAAATTTATAGAGGCGGCACAAAAAACCCAATTCTTAAGGAAGTGCGTGGTCAAATATTCATTTTAAATGATCACAAGGATGGAACCAATTATGAAGAAGAGAATTTCTGGAAGATCCCTTTTGATAAAGAACTAGTTCAGAAGTTCGCTTTTATCAGGAATTTTAAAGTTATGGAAAAAACAGATGCTAAATATTATCACCAAGGCCTGGCAGGGTCCGGGGCTCATAAAACCCCAACAGGAAATAAACCGCATACCGTTTCAGAATATTTAAATCCTTTTTACTATAACCTTATAGGCTACCGCACTAAAAAAGAAAGATTAGGGATCATTACCATGGACTTCCCCGGAGAGCATCTCATTTATCGAATCATACAATCTAATTTCGACCTCAAATAGCAACCTTTGACAGAGGAATTTCCACTCAATTCTATGGTGGAGTTATGTTCCTTTAATAATACCTCCTCTAATAATACAAAACATGAACCATCCTGAATTTTGCCTTAGGGTAAAATTCGGGATGAGTCATGTTTACATTCACTTAAGGGTAATTTTTAGATACAAAAGCTTGTGGTAATCACCACCTTAACCCCTGACTTCACACCATATTCATCTCCACCAGATAAGATTAAGGCAATTATTTATGGTTTTTAAATGAAAATCCCCTAAAACTTGAAAACTGTTAAAATAAACGGTACATTTGCACAGGAATCAATGGCAATTGTTTTCCTACATACTGAAATTTGAGAAAACTACTAAAGACGTAATGGATTTAGTAACTGCAGCACGGCAATAAAAATCGCCCGCTGTGATAAAAGAGGTTTGGCGATAAAACGGCAAACCTCTTTTATTAACTCTAGTATTATCCATGAACTGATTAAAATATTTACCCTATGTCAATGACTACAATTCGTTCAATGATGGCAGCCTTCCTTTTTCTCGGGCTGTTAATGCAAAGTCAAACTCTTCTCAGCCAGGCTACTCCTAAAAACATGTTTGAAGTCGGTGCTCACGGTGGTTACTTTTTTGTCACCGGAGATGTGACGCATCAACCTGGTTATGCTGCTGGAATTCACGTTCGTAAGGCTACAGACTATCTATTTTCCCTTCGTGGCGACTTGTTGTACGGTCGCGCTTTTGGAGAAAACCCTTCAGATAAAGTCATGAGAAATTATGAACTCAAATGGTACTCAGCTGGATTATATGGTGTTTTTAGCCTCAACGCTCTAAGGTTTGACAAATCCGTTCGTAAATTCAACTTGTACGCCCTTGTAGGTGGTGGTGGTACCAACTTCAGAAGCGAATACAACAATGAAGAGGTAAGAATGGGTATCGAGTATTTTGAAATTTCTCCTTATGCATCTCTGGGAGCAGGTTTAAGTTTCCGTATCAACCAGCGACTTAATATCGGGCTCGAACATCAGGTGAGTACCCTTTTCGGACGTCGTGCCGACCTGCTGGATGGTGCCGAGTTGGAAAATAAAATCAGAACTCCTTTCCGGGATCTGGTACAATATGCTCACCTGCAGATCAATCTCAACATTGGAAATCCATCCAAATATTCTGAACCGCTTTACTGGATCAATCCGCTTGAAGGGGTCATGAGCGAAATCGACGACGTAAAAAAACGTCAGCAGGAAATGCTGACCGATTCCGACGGAGACGGTGTAATCGACGCACTGGACCAGGAACCCAACACACCGTCTGATGCTCCGGTGGACACCAAAGGTCGCACGCTGGATAGTGATAAAGACGGTGTTCCTGATTACCAGGACAAAGAGCCTTATTATCCGCCAAGAGCCGGGGAAACAGTTAATGATAACGGTGTAGTTGTTAATCCAATCGTTCCTACAGGTGGTGTTTCCGAAGAAAGGGTACAGGAAATGATCGATGAGTCGCTTAAAAATTACGGACTCACGGAAAATAACGCTACAGTTCAGGAGTGGTTCCTGCCTATGATTCATTTTGCCATAGAAGGATATACTGTTAAGTATTCTGACTATGGAACACTTGCCAGCATCGGTCGTATGATGAAAGGAAACCCTGAGCTTAGGCTTGTAGTTATCGGCCATACGGACCAAACTGGTAATGAAGCTCACAATGATTGGCTTTCTTATCAAAGAGCCAATGCCGTTATCGAACACCTTACCACCAACTACGGAGTTGGAAGAGGTCGTTTTGTACTACAATGGAAAGGTAAAAATGAGGCCCTGGTACCATCTTCATCAAGCTATATGAACCGGAGGGTTGAATTCCGTGTCGCCACAAGCGAAGACTTTGAAATGGATCCGCCGGCAGCAGCTGATAAAAAGAAATCAGGTTATTAATTTTTGACAGATCTGAAACTTTTTCATCAAAAAGGGAATTATATCACGTATATAGTTCCCTTTTTTCATTGGAACTACCCTGACTTCACGTCATAAAAACCCGGATACCACAACGAGGGTAACAAGGAAAATATGAAATAAGGTAACAAGGTTTTCAATCCTTATTCCTTATTCCCCTGTTCCCTTTTTTCCTTAATCTTTAAAACATCCGGTTATGGCATTTTTTCCAGAATTCATGCATTACACACGTCGGGAAAGGAAAGGTATTCGATTACTTTTCATCCTGGTAGTTATTCTTTTCTTAATTCCCAAAACATTCCCCTGGTTCGTAAAAAGAGAAACCGTCGATTTCAGCAGATTCGACCAATATATCGCTGAATCGGCTCCCAATAACAGCTCTGATCCTGGTCAGGCGGACCTATTCCCTTTTGATCCTAATACTATTTCCCTGGACAGTTTAGAGCTACTTGGTTTAACCGCCAGAACAGCGCATACCATAATCAACTATAGAGAGAAAGTGGGTGGATTCCACACTAAAAAAGACCTGAAAAAGATCTATACCCTGACTCCGGAACAATTTGAAGTGATTGAACCATTTATTCGAATCCGGAAAAAGCAAAGTAATCCAATTCCAAAAGATGACAACACAAGGTCATTATTCCATTTTGATCCTAATTTGGCAACATTTGAAGAATTATTAACACTTGGTTTTAACAAAAAAACGGCCAATACCTTAATCAATTACCGGCAAAAAGGAGGCAAATTCTTTTCAAAACAAGATCTCCAAAAAATATACGGTATCAGTGATGTTTTGTACGCTGAACTGGAACCCTTTATTCGAATTACCGAAAAGGCTCCATCGCAACAAAGAGAAACAAAGGATGAACTGAAACAAAAACTTCCCAGTACATATTTTCCCTCGTCTCCTAAAACCATTGACATCAACAAGGCTACTTCAAAAGAATGGCAGACCTTAAAAGGCATAGGGCCTGCTTACGCCAAAAGGATTATCAACTTCAGGGAAAAACTCGGCGGCTTTTATTCAACAGATCAGATTGGATCTACCTATGGATTACCAGATTCTACCTTTCAAAAGATCAAACCATTTCTTAAACCCTCCCCGGTTTTCAAACAGATTAATATTAATACTGCAACGACTGAGGAACTTTCAAAGCATCCGTATATTTCCTACAAAACGGCCCAGTTAATCACGAATTTCAAAAACCATCACGGAGGATTTGATTCCATTGAGGCATTACAGGAAATAAGGGCACTGGATCGGGAATTGATAACAAAGTTGGAGCCTTATTTGAATTTCGGTGAGGAATTGTAGATTTTGCAATAAAAAATTTCAATTCAATGAGAGTTTTCTACACTTTTCTTTGCTGTTTAATAAGTTTTTCACCCATTATTTCCCAGGATCTGTATCCCACGATCAGCGTTAAAACAAAGGGCATGACTGCCCATGAAGGTTTTTTCAGGTATTACACAAATGCTAAAGAAGATGCCATCTGGCTGGAAGTTGACAAACTCGATCAGGAATTTATTTATGTCAATTCCCTGACGGCAGCCGTAGGTTCCAATGATATAGGACTGGACCGTAATCAGCTGGGAAATACCAGGGTTGTGAAGTTCCAACGTTTCGGATCAAAGATCATGCTGGTTGAGCCCAATTATAATTACCGTGCTGTTTCGGACAACCCGAACGAGCAAAGAGCAGTTGAAGAAGCTTTTGCCCGGTCTGTTTTATGGGGATTCAAAATTGAAGCCGAAGAAGAGGGAAAACTATTAATTAATCTGTCTAGTTTTCTGATGCAGGATGCGCACGATGTAACAGGCAGACTCGCCTCCAGGAACCAGGGTAGTTTTTCTGTGGACAAAGACCGTTCTGCCATATATCTGGATAACACCAAAAATTTCCCAAAAAACAGTGAATTCGAAGCACTGCTGACCTTTAAAGGTAAAAAACCTGGCAGGTGGATCCGGTCTGTAACTCCTACAGCAGAATCAGTTACGGTAAGGCAACATCATTCATTTGTAGAGCTACCTGATGATAATTATAAGCCCAGGCGATATGATATCCGTTCCGGCTATTATCCTCTCACGTATAAGGATTATGCAACTCCTATCAGTCAACCTTTGGTAAAACGTTTCATTTTCAGGCATCGGCTTGAGAAGAAGAACCCGGAAGCAGCTTTAAGTGAACCCGTAGAGCCCATCATTTATTACCTGGATCGCGGGGCCCCTGAACCGATCCGTTCCGCATTGCTGGAAGGAGCTTCCTGGTGGAATGAGGCTTTTGAAGCTGCCGGCTACAAAGATGCTTTCAGAGTAGAAATACTGCCAGAGGGAGCTGATCCAATGGATGTACGATACAATGTCATAAATTGGGTGCACCGGTCTACCAGAGGATGGTCATATGGCAGTTCTGTCTCTGACCCGAGGACGGGTGAGATTATCAAGGGGCATGTTTTGCTGGGATCCCTTAGAGTAAGACAGGACTTCCTGATTGCTCAGGGATTGATTGCTGCATATGAAAACGGAGAAACCCCAGATCCACGACTGGAGGAAATGGCACTGGCGCGATTAAGGCAACTATCCGCCCATGAAGTTGGTCATACCTTAGGTCTGACCCACAACTTTGCCGCCAGTGTCAACGCAAGAGCTTCTGTGATGGATTATCCTCATCCCTATATTACCCTCAACCGTGGCAAGGTCGATTTTTCAAAGGCCTATGATACCGGCATCGGTGAATGGGACAAAAGAATGATCGTTTATGGTTACTCCTCTTTTGCTCCCGGAAAGGATGAAAAACAAGAATTGAAAAAGATCATGGATGAAACTCTCAGTCAGAATATTCCTTTCATTACCGACCATGATGCAAGACCACAGGGAGGAGCGCACCCGGCTGCCCACCTTTGGGACAATGGCAAGAGTGCCACCAGGGAACTGGAACGAATTACTGCTTTGAGAAATCACGGGATCAAAAATTTCAGTGAGAAGAACATTCCTACCGGGACACCTTACGCTGAATTGGAAAAGGTATTCGCACCACTCTACCTCATGCATCGCTATCAGGTTGAAGCCGTTTCGAAAATTATTGGAGGGTATCACTATACCTATACAGTAAGAGGAGATAATCAAAAAGTATTGAGGATACCTGAAAGAGACGCACAGGTTGCCGCTGTAGAAGCTTTGACCACCACCCTTTCATCGGATTTTTTGAGAATTCCTGATCGGGTACTCAAGCTACTTCCCCCTCCTCCCCTGGGATATTCAAGAGACAGGGAGTCTTTTAAAACCTATGGAAGTCCTGCTTTTGATCCATTGGCTACTGCTGAAAGTTCTGCAGCCAATACGATACGATTTTTGATCAACCCGGAGCGATTGGCACGGCTGATCGTACAGGCGGACATGAATGCTGATAATTTGTCTGTTGATGAATTGCTGGAAATGGTATTTGAGGCTTGTTCAAAGACAGAAAATGCTTATGAAAGAATGGTTGGTAAGGTTTATTTAAATCGGTTATTGGAGGTTGCTTCCCTGGATGGAATTTCTCCTGAACTCCTGGGAAGCCTTTATGCCCACATAGCCGAAATTCTCCAATATGCGGAAAAAGGAAAAACATACTCCAATTCAACCGCTGAAGAAATAGCTCATTTTAATTACCTGGAGCATCAGATCAAGGCTTTCAATCAAAACCCGGAAACCTTCAAACCCGTTGATAGTCCAACAATGCCTGATGGTTCACCGATTGGTTGCGGCGGGTTTCATTGAAATGATTTGAACAAATAAGTCAAAAAGAAAAAGGGACCAATGATCACATTGGTCCCTTTTTTTTGTTGCTGGTTGCTGGTTGCTGGTTGCTGGTTGCTGGTTGCTGGTTGCTGGTTGCTGGTAATATATTCTTTGAGTTAGATTCTGAGTATACCTCAATTCACCTTGTCCGGTAAAACAATTATAAACTCCTTTATAACCAGTAACCTGTAACTAGTTTCATCTGTCTGCCAACTTAATTTACCGTCGAATTGGGTAGTTCCCTGTACACTAAAACATACAGGTATTGAACAGATCTAAAATTGAATTTTGTTATTTGGTCTGGAAAACTATCGTTTTATCTTATGCTCGGACATGGCATGTGTTTTAGAGCGTATACTTTCCTTTATAGATTGGATAAGGACTGGTGAAGGCTTGCTTCTGTTAAGACGAGTTTTGATAAAATCACGGAAAGACTTTTCCTGGCTTAGTAGTTTAAAATATTCGGGATTACTTTTAATTTCTTTTAGCAATTCGCGCTCAGCACTTTCGTTGAGCTCATTGTCGAGATACAAATTGACTTTCTCCACCAATGCTTGAAATTTTTTTTGATCTGTCATGTCGTAAAATTTTAACTACCCGGTGTAAAATGGCCTGTCAAATCGACAAAACAGCAGGTTCCGCCGCCATCAATATGCGTATGGGAGGGGGAATCCATCCATAAATTTTGTACTGTTGAATTGATTTGAAGTTCCATCATTTTAGATAAAAACAGCCCGTTTAAACTCCCGTAATGGAAGCCTAAACCGGCTGTAATTCGTTATATGTTACCAGGTAACATGGTTAAAAAATTATTTTCTTTTATCTTGAATACCGACTGATTTACCATAATCCGTCAGTATTTCTTTCAATGTGTTACGAGCACGGAAAAGCCTTGAACGTACCGTACCGATAGGAATATCCAATAACGCGGCAATTTCCTCGTATTTGAAATCCATGATATCAGACAGCAGAAGCACTGTCCGTGCTTCGTCAGTAAGCTGTTCGATTGCTCTGGACACTTCGTCACCCAACATCAAACCGAAAACGTCCTCATCAATGGTCACGACATTTGAATATTCGTTTCCTTCATCACTGTTGAGGTTTTTGATCTTTTCAAAGTCTACCTCATTAGGACGCTTTTTCTTTTTCCGGTAAGTGTTGATGTAAGTATTGTACATGATCTTGAACAACCAGGCCTTAGCATTAGTTCCCTCCTGATAACTATCAATAGAACTGAAAGCCTTGAGCATAGTATCCTGTACAAGGTCATTGGCATCCTCCTCATTCCTTGTGAATGAGTGCAACGCATAATTTAACAGCGCATCAACGTGAGGCATCATTTCCTCTTCGAAAATTTTTTCTTTGCGCATACGATAGTTTCGTGTAGTCAGGGTCATAAAGGTATCATTTTTTGGTTAGGAATAATACTTCTGAGCCGCGTAACACCAAGAACTCTAATAATTCCTAAAAAGTTCCGGTTCCGGATTTTTTTTATTTTTTTTACAAAGAATGTTAAGTAATAAATTGCAACACAATACACCGATAAATAACTCAATTATTTGATAATCAATCGATTAGTTTAAGTTAATCCCTTAAAATTTATCCGAAAAAAATCAAGAAAAAAATGAACCAATACATTCTGGAACTTGAAAACCTCTTCGCTCAGCATGCCAATCCAAAAATCGCAGAGGAACAATCGGCCTACCTGAAAAATCTTTTTCCTTTCTTTGGGTTAAAAACACCGGTAAGGCGAGAGGCTCAAAAACCGCTGTTAGCCAAGGCTAATCTCCCTTCTAAAGAGGAAGCTTTTACCATCGCCAAAACCCTTTGGTCCAAACCTGAACGGGAGTACCACTACTTTGCCCAGGAACTTTTACAGAAATACAAACGTCAATTTGACATCGGAGATCTCGAACTCTTCGAACACATGGTCATCCATAATTCCTGGTGGGATTCAGTGGATATTATTGCTGTAAAACTTATTGGAGAATACTTTAAAAAGTTCCCCGAGGAAATACAGCCCAACATCAATAAATGGCTCAATTCAGGAAATATGTGGCTCCAGAGGTGTGCTATCCTGTTCCAGTTACACTACAAAAAAGCCATTGATACTGAAGTGCTTGCCCATGTTATCAACTCCCTCTTAGGATCCAAAGAGTTCTTCATCAATAAAGCTATCGGATGGATACTGCGGGAATATGGAAAGGTCAACCCGGAATGGGTGCTGGATTTTGTGGAAAGAACGGAGTTACATCCGTTGAGTAAACGGGAGGCTGTTCGGCGATTGGTGTGATTGAATACTGTAGCGGTAGAGGTACTTTATGCTAAAACTTCTACATTTTACATTCTGGATTTTGCGGTTCTGCGGTTCCGAAACGCTTGCCGGGAATGCAATCAGATTGAAGTTAGGAAGGAATTATTTAAGAATGACGAAACAACGTGTCAGAACCGCAAAACCTGCCTTACTGCGACAGCAGGCAAGGTATCGAATATCCAATTTCCAACCTGCCTGCTGACGCAGGTGTAGAAGTATTTCTTATTGATGCTTATTTTGCAAAAAGCAAAATTACTTCGTAGCACTCTTCAGAAAATCCTCAATATTTCCCGGTGTGGATACAATTTTCATAAAAGTTCCCATACTTAGATCCGGGAATGAAATGGCGATTCGATAGCGGCCGTGAAGCATGTAAACCTTATTATCAACAATAAGCATTTCATAAGGCAAAAAGGCGGTATGCTTTGGTTTTCCAATGTCAATAGTCGGCATGAACGCACTTTCCCCTTTCTCGCCCCGGAAACCAACTCCATACAGTTTTAACTTTTTATCCGCCAACTCAACAGAATAGACCTTCACGAGATTCTTGACACCTTTTTTGAAATTACCATCAATCTTCGACTTAGCAGCACTATAGCTACTAAAAGAATTCAACTCAACATTGTCACCAAAATAAGGCATCCCCATCATGTAGTGATACTTTTGCAAAGCTGAAGCCGTCATGCCCTTTTTCGATCCGAACATGGTTCCGTTTTCAGATCCAAGACCTTTTAAAGATGATTTCAATCGCTTTGAAAAAGTGGAATAAAGAGAAGCAACCTTGCTGTAATTTTTTTGAAAATAGGCATTACCCCAGTATTCCGGAGTAGTATAGGAAACGATAATGTTACTGCCTTCCTTAGTAACTGCAACTCTCATAGTCAAAGCAAATCCAGTAGTACCTCCCACTTTCTTCACAGCACTTTTAAGTTCAGAACAGGTGACCACCATCAGCCAACGATTGGCATCACTAGCCGGTTTATACTCCCCGACAACGGTAAAATCATTGTCCTGAAGTGCTTTTTTTACCTTAGATTTAATACTTGAAACGGTGCCTGTGGTTTTTGCACCTATGGTGTAAGGTTTGTACGTTTGAGCTACCATCACAGATATACTCAACATCATTAGCAAGACTAATGTGATTGACTTTTTCATACAAGTAATTTTATGTTTAATATGTTTGATTAATCCACCGAAAACAGCAAGAGGGGACAAAAAAAATTTACTCTGATCAGTACCAGATCCATGGAAGTGGGTGTGCAATAAAAATGAGCCAATTAAATGATATAACCGTAAGCATCAAATATTACAATGCCGCATACAGTTAAATATCGTAGCAATTTCCTCCAATGCAACATGGTAGAAAATTTGTTTGCCCTGTCGGTTAGAAGCTACTACTCCTCGTTCTTTCATTTTAGTAAGATGGTGAGATAAAAGGGACTGCTCAAGATTCAACGTATCTTTTATGGTGCCAACAGACATCTCTCCTTTGGCCAGAAGCAACTCCAAAACTTCAAGTCTTACAGGGTGGGAAATAACTTTTAAGACTCTGGCAATTTTAGCCATTTTTTCCGCATCGATCTTATTTCCTACATCACTCATAACTCCAATTCATTATGTACAACACTTGAAGATATGAACAAATGTTCATCCTTAAAAGGAATTAAGCGCGTTTTTGTTGAAAAACTATCTTTATAGTAAGATTTTTATACTTATTAGACCATTAAGCATTTCTTTTACCGAAAAATATTTGATGTATAAAAAATGAATTCACAAACGCCCTCTTCCTAGAATTCTCAAGGCTAATTGTTTGTTACACAACCCCCTGCTTTTGTGACCAAAATATTCTCTGGCAGAAGAAAACTCCCAATACTCAGGTTGAGTTGTCAGTCCTGCTTCGACAGGATTTTGGTGAACATAATCAAAAACAGCATTCGCGTAATCACCTGTATAGAATCGAGGATCACCTACGGTAATAAAACCTGGCTCCTCTTCCCATCCATCTTTGGCTTTAGTTTCATTTCTAAAAAGAGATCCGCTCCAACCTTTTTCTTTATTAATGGCCCGTGTATATGAACGCAACATTATCCCTATAGAATCATTCAGCAGCCTCTTACGCGGCTCCCCTTCGGTTTCGTAAATATTAATTTCCAGTCGCTGGACAAACAATTGAAAATGAAAATGATTTGGCATCAGGCAATAGGATATCAAATCTCCATAAGGCAAAAGATAAATAGCTGCTTTTCGCAAGAAAAAATAATAATTCCTTTTGTGAAAAAAGATTTGTCGTTTATTATTTCCTTGATTGTAAATGTGAAAAATCTGATTTTCAGTAAAATTCATAATTTCATTTGTTTTTTGAGTGAATAAATGGGAGCCAGGTTTTTATGTTGGGTCCGGTGTGGGTCCAGTCCAGTGACGGCCTGACTTAGAGTCAGGCCGTCACTGGACCTGCCCCTTTTTTTGATGCATAGAATGGTCATGCCAAGAAGTTTCTTCTTTAGCAAAATCTTTCTATTCCCAGGTCGAAAGTATCCTTTCTCCGGATATTAAATAAGCTTACCTATAATATAAAAGCCACGAGATTGGCAAGTGTGACTCTTTTAGGGGTACTTTTTTTCAAAAAATATCTAAAAAGATGTTTTTGGTACAAAAATCAGGCCTTATTGGCATTCCTGTTGGCAAAAAAGGCTCCAAGGCCAACGACGAACAGGATCCCCAAAACGTAATAAACAAATGTCGGAATGGGTACCGGATCTCCGGTTGCGTAAGAATGCAAACCTGAGAGATAATAGTTCACACCGAAATAAGTCATAATCACAGAACCATAGGCAACGAGAGAAGCCATGTTAAAGGCATACCTGCCTCTGTAACCTGGAATGAGTCTCATATGTAAAACAAAAGCATACACCAGAATGGTCACCAGTGCCCAGGTCTCTTTAGCATCCCAGCCCCAGTAACGGCCCCAGGATTCATTGGCCCAGACTCCTCCAAGGAAGGTACCGATACTCAACAAAAAGACTCCCACAGTAAGGGTCATTTCGTTGATGTAAGTCAGCTCTTTCATGGTGCGTTTAAGGTTACTGTTGCCTCCTTTGTAATTGAAGATCATGATTATGAGGTTAAGGAAACCCATTAAGGCACCAAGCGCCAAAAATCCATAACTTGCCACAATCATAGAGACGTGAATACTCAACCAGTAAGATTTCAAAACAGGGACCAAAGGGGTGAGTTCCGGATCCATCATTTGCAGTCCGGCAACCGTCAGAACCATAGAGGCCAGAATAGCTGTAGTTGCCAGCGTTAGGGGGGATCTTCTCATGAAAATCACTCCCGCCAACATACTCGCCCAGGCAATGTACACCAATGATTCATAAGCATTACTCCACGGAGCATGACCGGAGATATACCATCGGATCCCCAATCCAGCCGAATGGGCCAGGAAGGATAATAAAATAATACCAAACCCAATAGCAATTGGAATTTTCAATTTACGCTCAGGTTTGAAAATTCTCATCAACAATAACACCAGCAAATACAAACCGGCAAAAATGTAGATCTTCATCAATCGACCGAAGATATCCGATTTGTTGTACAGAATTTCATAGTTCACTTTCCTGGCAGAAGGTGAAATGTGAACGCCGAATTTATGCTGATACAATCGCAGGAGATAAGTAAAATTATTGGCTTCAGCCCAGTCTCCGGTGCTTACAGCTTCGCGGACATATTGAACATAGGCCGTATAAAATTTTTCTGTAAAAACGTTATTCGTCACCTCTGGCGACGATTGTGCTATATCCAGAGGAGAATCCCAATAGGTGTCTGTTGTGTCTTCCCTTGGGAATATTTTTAATAAGGCAGAACTGAAAACATAATTGCAAATATTTAACCTTTCATCCACCTTTATGAGTTCCTTTTCATAGGTACCTCGTTGTATAGGCTTGAGCTGATTGGACCTCTCTAATTCACTAGCTAAAAGATAACGGCCTTGTTCATCAAAGAAATCAATAAAGGAAGCCTGCTCGCCTTCTTTACCTATCAACTCTCCGATTTTTGGGTGAGTAAACTTAATGATTGGGACATCCTGCCATACATCAGGAAATACAGCCATGCTGAGCAAGGTCTGCATCGGGTCCTGATCATACAATTCTTTTTTGCGGGAAATTTTTCTCAACACCTCACTCGCAAGCGTATGCATAGGCTTGATTCGCCCTTTAAAATCCTGCACCAGAATCCTGCTTAATGAATCAGCATGAGCTTCATCGATCACTGGTATGCTGTCAAGTGGAAAAGCCGTTGTTTCTTCCTGGGCAGCAGCCGTAATGGGCAACAATCCCGTCATCAACACAATTCCAATCAAAGCACTAGTCTTACCAGACAACCCTCCGACCTTACGCACCAGCGAAACGAAACGACTGTTTTTAGTAAACAGCGTTAGAATCATCCCCAAGGCCAATAGGAAGTAGCCCAAGTAAGAAATTAAAGTTCCCCAATAATCATGGTTTACGGATAGTACAGTGCCTTTTTCATCCGGGTCATAAGAAGACTGGAAAAAACGGAAACCGCGATAATTGAGCACATTATTCATATAAATTCTATAGTCCTCATTTACACCCTTAGCTCCATCTAGCAAGGTCACTTCACTCGCATAGGAAGAAGGACTGTTGGAACCTGGATATCTTTCCAACTGAAAATCGTTCAATTTTAGAGAGAAAGGAAGGTCTCTGTATTTTGATCCATAAGCCACAAATACCCTTTGCCCGCAAAGGTCAAACTCTTCCGGCCTGCCTTCTACCGACCTGGCACCAAAAACGGTAACCTCTTTTTCCTCCTCTCCACAGGTATATTTTAATTTCAATGCGTCCTGTTGTCCGGAAACAATTTTTGGAGAAGCTGATACAAGTTTCAAACTCGCTTTAGGAGTGAAGTTCTTCATCACGAGGTTTATACCACTAAAGGTATACAATGTTCTCACATTAAACGGATGAAAAATATCTGCCTCAAGCGTATCTCCTGCCATGGTGCCCATTTGCATGGAAGTCACCGATTCGTCGGTACGGAAATAAATGGAATCATTCTCGTATTTAAACTGGATAACATTGGCTTCTTCCAGGGAATCAAATGCCAGAAAATAAGTCCCCATCAACCGTGTCTCTCCATTTTTAAAAAAAATATCCCTTCGTTGACCATCACCGGCAGAGACCACCAATTCCATGATGAGATCTCCATCAGGATCTTCTTGTAATTCTTCAACAGCGTTTGGGATAAAATCCGTCAGTTCAACACGAATATCTGATTGAGGAGTTCTATACGTTTTGGCAAATTTATTCTTACCCCAGCTACAAAACAGCGTTTTATTTTCAAATAACAACCCCTGACTCCCATCAAAAATGCTGGTCTGTAAATAAGATTCATGCGAAAGAATCCTGTTGGAAGCGCTTCCTTCTCTGATACTCATCACACCTTCATAACCTGAATAGCGGGTAATAAGGGAACCCAGAAAAATGATCAGAATAGAAATATGAAAAAGGAATATGGGCCATTTGCCTTTACGGTACAACTTGTATTTGAAGATATTAACTATCAGCGCAATCGCAAAGAACAATAACAATACCTCAAACCATTTAGCTGAATAAACCAACTTTTGGGCGGTATCAGTTCCGTAATCATTTTCAATGAATGTAGCAGCGCCAATGGCTATGGCAAAAACGATGATATATAATCCGGCGAAACCGGTAGAGAACAGCGTGTCAAAAATTTTTTTCATTGGTAAAACATTAATTCGGCTAGTCAATTTCCCAATATAGGGCAACAAAAATTGCCTGAATTGTACCTCGGAATGGTTTCAAAAAACATCCCTTATTTTGAAAAGGCAAATTTAGAACATTTCTAAACAATGACCGAGAAAACCTCAAGGATTCTATTTGGGGATTTTTATTTTATAAGTCTTGCCGGAAGGGTTTGGAAGGCTTGAAGTTCTGAGCCAGGGATTATATACTTTGAGTATCCGGTAATTGGTCCCGTGTTCAATGGCAAAATCTCCAAGGTTTTCAATCGACTTATTAACTTCTACAACCTTATAATTGTCCAATGGTTTGTAATAATCATCCTTTTTGAGATAATAGCCAAATGCGGTAGGATCCTCCAGTAATTCTTTTAACGCAATAATCCTGAAAAGGTAGCGGGAGGTTTCTTCATTAAGATTCAGGTCGAAATAGGTTTTAGCTCTTTGGGCCTTAATCTCCCTGGCAAGCCGGGTTTCTCCGAAATTATAAGCTGCCGCAGCCATGGTCCAGGTTCCAAATCTTTTCTTAAGGTCTTTCATCAAATTACAAGCTGCTCTGGTAGATTTTTCGACATGGTACCTTTCATCGACTTCCAGGCGGACTTCCATTTTATAATGATCTGCATTGCCTTTCATAAATTGCCAGATACCGCAGGCACCGGCAGGAGATTTGGCATTACGCAGATTACTTTCTGCAACGGCAACATATTTAAAATCTTGCGGCACCCCTTCCTCTTCCAGTATTTTTTCAATCACCGGAAAATAACGCGTTGAAGCCTTTAGGTTCAAAAGCGTGCTGGAATGCCAATAAGTATTAACGAGCAACTCGCGTTCTAACCGTTCATAGACATCGAAATTACCCATAGGCAGTTTTTCTCCTGCAAAGTTGTAAGCGCGCTTTAATTTCATATTCTCAACTACCTGGGGAATGCCTTTTTTCTGTCCACTAACTCCTGTAAAAGCCTGTGATTGTTTGACTTTCTTAGGAGAATCATTGCATGTGGATACAAATAAGAAGAACATCAGCGTACTTGCCGCCGCCATGATGAGAATACGGGTGGATCGCTTCATATTATTTTTTCTTAAAAACAGGAACGGTAGAACAAGCCTCTCCAAACATAATGCTTTTGGCAAATGGCCTCAACTTCTTAGTAATGTCAAGATAAGCAGAAGGAGGAACCGGTTTATTCCCACATCCTTTTATGATTACACGCTCATCCTGATATTGGGACCAGTCAATTGCTTCAAGGGATTTGTTCATAGCGTATTTGTAATACTCATCCGGTTTACCTTGAAAAACATCCGCTGCATAGGCAGACAAATTCGAAGCCACCAGCATATAGGCCCATAATGGAATAATTGCATCTGCTGAGCAGTTTACCAAAACCACCTTGCCTTCATACTGGGTCCAGTCATGTTCCTTCATAGCTATCCTGAAATCTTTCTCCTTCAAGATCAGTTCCATAAAGAGAAATTCCTTGAGATCAAAATTTACGACCTCTTCATTTGGGAAATGATCCTCGAGATTCAAGGTGATCAATCCACTGTTAGCTACTTTATTTACTAAAGGTTTGTCCATGATGACGGTTTCTAGTTACTGGTTGCTGGTTTCTGGTTACTGGTTGCTGGTTGCTGCCCCGACACTCCGTGTACGGGATTTCGCTACGCTCAAGTTGCTTGTTGAAATTAATCCAGATCTTCAATATCCGGCTGATCTTGCTTTTCTTTTTCAATCGCTTCTACATCTTCAATACTGATCTCTTCCGGAATATTTTCTTCTATGGGAGCCGCTTCACCGATCTGTTGCTCCGGTTCTTTAAAATCTTTGGGTTTGGGCAGGTCATCGATATTCTTCAGTCCGAAGTAATCCATAAATTTCTGACTTGTCCCGTATAGCAATGGTCTGCCCGGCCCTTCACTTCGGCCCATAATAGAAACAAGTTCTTTCTCTAAAAGTTTTTGGATGGAATAATCACAGCTGACACCGCGAATGCGTTCCATTTCTCCCTTGGTTACAGGTTGTTTATAGGCAATAATGGCCAGCGTTTCGAGGGCTGCTCTGGAGAGCCTCCGACGCATGGTTTGTTTGAGATAAATACCTACGGTCTGATGAAAACTTCCTTTGGTCATGAATTGAAAACCGTCAGCGATTTCAACAATCTCGATAGCAAAATCATCCTGTGCATATCGTTCCTGCAATTGCCCTATGGCCTTCAAAATTTCTTCTTTGGAAAACTTCAAACCAAATGCCTCCGTCAGGCAATTCCTGATTTCTTTTAAACTGATGGGCGTTTCAGCCGTAAATATCAGACTCTCTATATTTTGTGCCAGATGTTCCATTTTGCAAAAGTAAGCTTAAGATATGGAAAAACAATAACATCCTTTTCTAAAAACATGGAGCTATTTATAAGGGTAAAAAGATTAGCAGGTGTATACCAACTGAAAGTATGATTCTTTTTAAGTTTGAAACATCAAAACTCAAGCCATGCGAAAATATGCTACTATTTTGACCATTGTCCTCATCCATTTTTCTTCCTTAAGTGCTCAGAATCCGCAAGTTCAAACGGAATTTGGCCCAATCGAAGGATTACAAAATGATGAAACCCTCGAATTCCTGGGCATTCCCTTTGCCTCTCCTCCAATCGGAGATTTACGCTGGAGACCACCGGTTTCTCCTGAACCCTGGACGACACCTATGCTCACCCAGGAATACAGCCCAAAATGTCCGCAAAAAAACTTCTCACAGGGAGATTCCACAGCAGTGGTTGAAGGCAATGAAGATTGCCTCTATCTGAATATCTGGACCCCTGATACCACCGGAAACGACTTGCCCGTAATGGTCTTCATACATGGTGGCGGAAATCAACAAGGGTCTGCCTCTGAGTTCTCATTAGGTACTGAGATCTATAATGGCAAAAACCTTAGCCAAAGAGGTAATGTAGTTGTGGTTACGATACAATACCGACTCGGCCCGCTGGGATTTTTGGTTCATCCCGGCCTGGAAGCTGAAAACGGAGAAAACACTTCAGGTAATTACGCCGTGATGGATCAGATACTGGCGCTGCAATGGGTTCAGAATAATATTGCAAAATTCGGCGGAGATAACTCAAGGGTGATGATCTTTGGAGAAAGTGCCGGAGGAGTCAATGTCGGCAACCTTTTAACCACTCCTATGGCTTCTGGGTTGTTCCATAGGGCATGTATACAAAGTGCCGGGCCAAACCTTCAAAATTATTCCGATGCTTTGGAAAATGGTCTGGCATATGCTGACAGCCTCAATGCCCCGGGAACGGATACAGAGCAAATTGCCTATTTGCGTTCCCTGGACTCTGAAACTTTAATAGCCGGACTTGAAAGTCCTTTGAATGGTGGTTTTGTTCAATCGGAATGGAAACCAGTTCTCGACAACTATCTCTTTGATGACATACCTATCAATACTTTTCAAAGTGGTGAATTCAACAAGGTTCCTTTGATCATAGGCTCAACCGCTGATGAAATGAGCCTTTCGGCACCAGCACTTGTTTCACCCGTTACTGTAGAAATCCTCATCAACCTGTATATTCCAGAACCTTTAAGGCCTCTTGCACATGAATTATATCCCAGCGGAAGCAATAATGAGGAAGCCAGAGAATCTTACGTTCAAATACTAACCGATGCACAATTTACCAGCCCGGCAAGGAGAACCGCAGGTTGTGTAAGTCAAAATCAGGAAGCTCCGGTTTACAGATATTTCTTTACCCATACCCACGCAGGATTCCTGGGAGACTACGGCGCATACCACGGCATCGAGTTATTCTATGGTTTCAATAACTGGGAGAATACCAGTATTGCCATTGGCCCGCTTTATACGGATGAAGACGAAAGCGTCCAAAACAAAATGCTGGAGTATTGGGTAAATTTTGCAGCCACCGGAGACCCAAATGGAGAGAATCTCGAATCCTGGCCTGCATATGATGCTGCAACGGATTGTTATTTAGAGATCAAAGCAAACCCCGATGGAAGTCAGTGTGGTATCAGAACAGATAAATCAGACCTTTGGGATGCAGTGGTTGGTTTTATGGGTTGTACTTCTTCCGTTTCTGCTGAAAACATTGAATTCTCTAAAGAACAATGGAATATTTTTCCAAATCCAACCCACGGGCCTTTAACGCTTGAGTTCGATAAAACACCAGATGTTTATGAAATAATTATTCTGGATGCAATTGGAACAAGCCTGGGCAGATTTTCGAATGTCAAGCAAATTGATCTCACCTCCTACCCTTCCGGGATTTATTTCATTAGCATAAAAACTCCAGAGGGTATGGACATAAAAAAGATTTTAAAGTTGTAACATAAAAAAGCCTCTTGCACCAATATGCAAGAGGCCTTAATATGCTGTATCTAGCGTTTTAGAAAACGACTAAAAATCAATTAATCCAAACGGACAAATCTTTTATTTAAAGTCGAATTACTGTTAGACAGTTTCAAATTATAAATTCCTGTAGGCAATTCACTGATATTGAACTGAAGGTCAAGATCTGTTACTTTGTCTATATTTTCCACTCTCACCAGTTTTCCCTGCTCATTATAAAATTCGATAACCACTGCATCTCCTTCCCACAAACTAGGGAGTTGGATGTTGAGGTCTTTTACAACAGGATTAGGGAAAACGCTTGCCTCCGGGGACCCTTCACAATCAACTTCAAGGGAAATAACACTTGAATAGGTGAATTCCCCGTTAAAGTCAACTTGCTTCAGACGGTAGTACATGGTTCCTTTGCTAATATCAGCAGGCAACTCGTCTGTAAAGGAGTAATTTACCTGGGTATTTGAAGTTCCTGCACCTGGAAGTTCCGTTACAGCCACAAAATCTTCTTTTAAAGAAAATTTGCGCTCGAGGATAAATTTAGCATTATCAATTTCTGACACGGTAGCCCAGTTGAGGTCAACTTTTTTACAGTCATTCATGGTTGCACGGAATGAAGACATATTGATCGGCAAGGTTACATCAACACCCAATGAAAAATCAAAAGCATCATTGGTATCATCATTAGCAAATGCCTGCAAGCAAGCATTCGCAGAAGGATTCGTATCGATGATTGGAGCGGTCAAAAACATATTTATCTGAGTCATCACATCCGAACATCCATTTGAATTTAATGCTTCAACGTTAATGGTAAATGAACCGTTTGCTCCTCCATTTGGAAAAACGAAATCTACATCTGCATTGGAATACCCTTTCAAGGTATTATCCCCTGGGGACCAATACCAATCAAAAATTCCTTGATCAGTGACATTGGCTATCCCGGAAATTCCATATTCTCCGGAACCAGGAAATGAAATGGTAACACCCCAACTTCCTGCAGGAGCATGACCAGCAAGGTCACCTAAATCTGTTAATTCCCATGTAATGGTAACAGCATTGGTTCCACCTTCATTGGTGCAGGCCTCAGATGTGGCGATTGCATCAAGGGTGACATCAATGTCATCACTCAAACATTGGCTGTAAATACTTTTCCCGGCGAAAAGTAACAACACTATTAAAATTAATTTAAATCTCATCATTTTATTTTTTATGGAGACGGCCACGATGGGCCATCTCCCATTTAAACCATTTAGTTAATGATAAATCCTACAGAAGTCGAATTATTACCCGGGTCAACATCTCCGGCAGTACCAGTCTGCAGGAATCCACGGATAACCCCTTGTGAGTTAGGAGCTCCAACCGCTGTAAAGTTAATACCTATTACGCTAATTCCTCCATTTCCTGGAATAACGACTCCGGCTTTGGATTCAATCAGGTATCCAATTGGAATTGGAGTGATGTTCCAATCATCGTTATTAACCGCTACTCCGCCAAATACATTGGCTGTTGTAGCCATCGGATCTATCATATTTGTCATTACTGTCTCTGAAGGTACGTTGATTACAAATGAAACAGGTGAATTGGTATCATCATTTCCAATATTCTGGATGAGGAATACACCATCTCTCGACTGTCCCTGTGTAAATGAACTACCGTCCATTGCAAAGATAGTTGTCAATTCCGTGAAAGCACATTGCTCTACCTCAAATACAACGACTTCAGTTGTAATTGTACCGCATTCATCAATGGTTGCATTCAGGCGAAGGTCAACAGTTCCTCCTACACCTGGCCAGAAACTGGCTGCCGGAGTAAGGAAGAGTGTGTTTGTATTGTATCCCGCAACACTTGCCGGAACATCCGTCCAGCCTCCGCCATTGTCATACTGCCACTGGAATGTAAAGGTACCGGCACCATCATTAAATGGTGTGGCTGTGAACGATGCAAGAGCTTCGTCGTGACAAATCGTCTGATCAGCAGGTTGCAGATCCCAACCAGTAGGTCCGTTGATATTCAGTGTGAAGATAGAAGAAGTCAAATCACATCCTCTGTCAAGAATATTAACCCGGACATACATAATATCACCAGGTATGTTTGGCATACCACCACCTAATTCTAACTCTGTATAATCATCAAATCCACTTTCGATATACGTAGCAAATCCAAGATCATTAAAGTTATCAAACCAGGTAAAACCATCGAAACTGTACATCCAGTCATGTACTGCAAGGAAGGTTGGATCAGTATTTACTCTGAAGGTTGTATTACCTCCGTAGCAAATAGTCCTTTCCATACTTGCAGGCACATAGGAGTTGATCACCACACCAGGACCAATATTGATCAATACATTATCTGAAACCGGTCCACATGCTGTACCAGGATCATTGGTCGTCAATGTCAGTGAAACAATAGTACCAACTTCTGAAGGATGCGGATCATAAGTAGCATTCAGCGTACTTGGGCTTGGTGAGAAAGATCCCAGACCTCCACTCCATGAAGCACTTGTTGCAGCGCCGCCGAAGCTACCATCCAGTTGTATAGGTAAATTATCAACACAAATGTCCATATCTTCACCTGCATCCACTGTAGCAGCAGGATCAATGGTCAGTATCATATCATCAGAAACAGGATCACATTCAGCACCCTGTGGATCATTGGTAGTCACCGTGAGGGTTACCATACCACTGGAGATATCCATTGGCCCAGGAGTATAGATTGCCAAAATCTCGGTCGGATCATCAAATGAACCGTCACCTGAAGTTGTCCAGGTTACTGAAGAGGCAGCTCCACCGTAGAAGGCAGAGGCCATTAAAGCAATCTCTCCTTCACAAATAGTCTGATCAACACCGGCATAAACTGTTGCTGCAGATTCAACGCCAAACTCTATAGGATCAGAATAAGCAGTAGTACATCCTTCCAGTTCAACTTGTAATCTCAGATAAACAGTAGTTCCTACAGTTGGGTAAGCAGCTGAAGCCGCTGTCAACATAAGATTCAATGTAGTTTCACCTGTGGCACCTGCACCAGGAACATTGAGGAATGGTCCCATTGCAGAATTTTCACTGTACTGCCACTGGTAGACCAGCGTTCCATTTCCACTTGCCGCAACACTCGCCATAAAGGATTGAGTTGTTACGGATTCACATACTATTACATCATCAGGTACGGTTATCGCTCCGATATCACCATTTACAAACAACGTAAATGCATCGGAAGTCGTAGCACATTCACCATTTTCGAGCATAGCTCTGAACTGGTAATTGTGTACTGCCGGAGTAACACCCTCCAGATTCAGCTGAGTAGCAAAGTTTCCACCCGGAGACGGAGAACTAACACTAAATAAGTTCACACCTGTAAGAGGTGTAGAAACATCATTAACATTAATCCAGCCCGATCCAGCATTATACTGCCATTGTACGTTGGTTACAGGTGTAGTACCATGAATCACTCTGAAACTGGTATCATCACCATTACACACTGTACGTGTACCCGCTACACCACCTCCTGGTGTATAATCCAATGGTCCGAAATCATCGTTGAAGTATACGAACATCGTATCTCTCACGGTAGGACAAACCATATGAGGATCACTTGTCAGGATCAATCTTCTAAAACCATTGTTCACATGTCCGTTAGTCGGTGTATAGATCGTTTGAGGATCTCCTGTATTCAGTATTCCGGCACCTGGCGACCAGGTTCCTCCGGTTACTGCTCCTGTAACAAATCCATTCAGCAGAATAGGATCGTTCTGAGTTCCATCAATACATACATTAACATCAACTCCCGCATCTACATCGATGAATGGGAAAATGGTCAGTTCCATATCATCTGAATCTGCAGGGCAGATATTTGGTACAGGGTCATTTGATGTGAAAGTCAAGGTAACCACATAACCTGCAGGTCCTGCAGCCTGTGCGTTTCCAAGATCACCAGGACCGGGAGTATAAGTAGCTCCAGGGAATCCCGGGTTATCAAAAGTACCGTCACCTGAAGTTGACCAGGTACCACTGGTTGCACTACCAAATAATAATGCCCCAAGTGTATAAGTCTCTCCTTCACAAATTGCATCGTCTGAACCTGCACTAACCATTGCCGGCACATCAGGAGCAATTGACAATTCTACCACATCGGTAGTAACCTGTGAACAAGCGTTAAGGGAAACTCTCATTCTGAGATAAATATTTCCTCCGAGTCCTGGCCACATTGTCCAGGTATTGTAAAGTGTCAATGTACCTGTACTAACTCCTTCAGCATCACCCATTACTTCGGTAATCGGCGTCCATCCTGAAATTCCATCCATACTGTACTGCCAGAGGTAAGTCATAGTACCTTCGCCTCCGTTCATTGCATCAGCCATGAACTGTACAGATTCCGTACTTTCACAAATTCCTGTAATACTTACTGGCTGCTGTGTAATGGTAACAGGACCATTAACAGTTAAAGTAAATTCATTCGAAATCAATGGAGCACAATTACCATCACTGAAAACTGCGCGGTACATCAATCCATTCATTGCATTGGACACAACAGGAATGTTGAGTCTCGTCTCTCCTGGTGTTGAATTATCAACACTATAATCAGGTCCGGAAACCGGCGTCCAGTCTACACCATTAGAAGAAGATTCCCAAACAGGTGACTGCATTCCCGGTGAGCTTGTATAATCAACCTGGAAGAATTCTGAATCACCGGCACATTCTGTTCTGGCCAGAGATGCAGGGTTATAGGCATCAATTGTCAGCAAATCAATCTGAACAGCGATTGTATCCATCATTGCAGGACAAGCGCCGCCAGGATTATCCGTCGTCAATTTCAGGTAAATTACCTTTCCGTATTCATCTGTACTTGGCGTATAAGTAGCATCTGCATTAAACAGATCTACTCCTGAAATAGTACCTGGCATGATCATGCTTGGAGGCATAGTTCCAATCCAGGACCATGTACCTGTAGTTGCACTACCTCCTACAGTTCCGTCAAGCATTACATTCTCTCCGGCACAAATCGTAATATCCTCTCCGGCATCCACTGTTGGGCCAGGAGTCACATATAATGCGAACATGGAACTTACATTCTCACATGCTCCAAGGTCGAGTGTAACTCTAATGAGATAATCGTTGTATGAGATTGGAATATCCTCCACCAGAAGTCGTGATGCATGGGTTGAAAAACCGTTAGGTGCAGGAGAACCAATTGTTCCTATACCACCATTATTGACATCAGCATCATACCAGCTGGCACCACTATCATCAGAGTATTCCCAGGAAACTGTAGCTGCGGCAGGAACACCGGCAAGCTTACTGGTATAGTCAATTCTGAACGTTGTATTTGTTCCCTGGCAAACATTTCTGACAAATGTCGCAGGAATATTTTCATTAATTACAAGAGAATCAATATTAACTGTCACCATATCGGATGCAGCCGGGCAACCTCCAGGGCCGGCAGGCGTATCTGATTGTAAGGTGAGAGTAACTGAGCCGGCTGCAATTTCTGCAGGAGTTGGCTCATAAGTAGCGTTAAGTGTCATGGCGTCAGGAGTAAACGTACCTCCACCTGCAGACCACGTACCGGTAGTAACTCCACCTGAAATCATTCCATCCAGGGCAATAACATCACCTGCACAAATAGGATCGTACATACCAGGATCAACTGTAACTTCTTCATTAACCGAAAGCGTAAATATCGGGCCAGTTTCTGTACATGCACCAGATGTAAGGACAGCTCTGAATTGTGCGCCATCCAATTCGGCAGGTGCTGACAAGATATCTAATCTGGTTTGAGTTCCGGTAGTGTTCACACTGTAATCAATAGCCGTTGGCATTCCATCCACCAAAACCATTGCAGTTGTCACATCTTCAAATCCACCTCCCAGATCTACTTGCCATTCTACATCAGCAGGATCCGGATCCGGATTGGAAACATAATTCACGCGGAAGAAGGTGCTTCCGGTAAGTTCACAAAATGCTGTAGGGTTCAAATTCGAATTACCGGTTATTCCCAGCGTATCAATTGTCAAAGCCACAGTATCTCTTGCAACCATACATCCAGTCATACCGGAAGGCGTAGCACTTAACAGTTCAACCTGGATGGTAGAACCATAATCGCTCATATGTGGAGTGAATACTGCATCCAAATCGGTAACACCTGGAGAGAACGTCCCCATCATTGACCCGTCGATCTGGGACCATGAGCCCATGGAAACAGTTCCTGAAACCATTCCAGCCAATTGGAATTGTGGTGCAGGATCATTACAAAGCGATTGATCTTGTCCGGCATCAACAATAGTCATTGGGTAAATGGTAAAGTCAGCGGTATCAACTGCCGGCGGACAAACATTATTCGCAGGATCGTTAGTGGTAAATATTAATTTAACCACATGCCCCGAAGCACCTTGGGCCGTTGCGGAAGCCAAATCCATTGGCCCCGGGTTATAATTAGTCATGGAAGCATTCGGATCATCGAAAGTACCATCTCCCAATGTAGACCATGAGCCACTTGTTGCGGACCCACCAAACATTCCCATTACAGGCATTAAAGGAGTACCTTCACACCATGAGTAAGGACCTCCTGCACTTGAGGTTGGAATCGGATCATCACTGACTTTGAACTTAGCTACATCAGAGAATACATTCGGTGGTGTACATTCCGCCAACTGAATTCTTAATCTGTAATAGATACTATCCGGAGCAGGCAGTGGGAAACCGGCATTAAAGACAGTCAACGCATTGGTTGCGGTACCCTCGGTAACACCAGGGGATTCAGCAACAGGCGACCAACCACCAGTTCCGGTTGAACTTTTCTGCCATTGATAGGTCAGAGTTCCTGACCCTGGATTATCCACCATCGCTTCAAAAACAACGAAATCAGTAGACTGACATTCGTCAATAATATCCACTGGTTGTGATGTGATAGTGATCGGGCCATTGACCTGAAGTGAAAATACATCTGAAATAACAGGAGCACAGGCTCCTTCCATAAACACGGTACGGAATAAATAACCATCCATATCCGTAGTTACGGTATCAATGGTCAATTTGGTCGTAGCATATGGTACTCCGGGAATTGTATCAATATCGAAAGTCGTTACCGGATTCGTCTCAACAACAGCTAACCAGTTGCTTCCGTTATCCACAGAATACTGCCATGTAGGCAATAAGGTATCCGGATAACTACGGAAATCCATCAAAAACATTTGATTTAATTCCCCGTGACAAACTTCATTCATCAACGGTGAATTAACCATAAAGGCCACTGAATCTATAGTTACTTTTACTGTGTCGGATACTGCAGGACAAGCCCCGCCTGGATTATCGGTCACCAGAACAAAGTTTAACATGGAAGCATGCTCTGAAACCGCAGGAGTATATGTCGCATCCGCAGCAAATAAATCAACTCCGCTGAAACTTCCTGCACCCGGACCTGGTGTTATTGACCAGGTACCTGTAGTAGCTGTTCCGTCTACCATACCATCCAAGACAATATCATCTCCGGCACAAATACTGAAATCAGCTCCTGCGTCAACCGTAGGTCCCGGGTTTACGTATAAAGCGAACAATGAAACTACTTCATTGCACACACCAAGACTAACTCTGAGTCTGAACAGGTAATTGTCATATGATAAAGGTAAATCCATCAATGTCAATCTGCTGGAATGAGTGGCCATTCCTGTCAATGCAGGAGAGGTAATATTACCCAATCCACTGGCATCGTTCCAGGTAGAACCACCATTGGAAGAATATTCCCAGGTAGCTGTCGGAATTGACATGTCATGTGGTTTACTTATATATTGAACTGTAAAGTTCGTGTTGGTTCCTTGACATTTATTCCTGATAAGAGAAGCCGGTATTTCGCTGTCAACGATTACCGCATCGATGGAAACATCCATCATATCTACCCCTGCAGGGCATGGACCGGCCGGGTTATCAGTTGTCAAGGTTAAGGTAACCACTGTTCCATAATCATCTGGATGTGGAATATATGTAGCGTTTAAAGTTGTCTCATTTGGCACAAAACTTCCCATACCGGATGTTGTCCAGGTTCCAGAAGTGGCTACACCACCAATAGTTCCTGAAAGAGAAACATTTTCTCCACCGCAAATCGTTTGATCATCACCAGCATCTGCCCAAGCGGATTCATTTACCTGAAGAGTGAATACATCACTGGTATCAGTACATGTTCCCGCAACAAAAACGGCTCTGTAAGTATAACCATCTATGCCCATAGGCACATTGGTGAGGTTCAATTGCGTATTTCCTCCCGGTGTTGTCAGAGAATACAAAGGATCCGGGAAAGTAATATCCATAAATCCAGCTCCTCCGTCTACCTGCCAGGTAACTGTTGCAGGATTAGTAGGCGAGCTCGTATAATTTACTCTAAAGTTGGAATTGTCACCTTCACACTCAATTCTTGATAGAGAAGCAGGGCTATGACTGGTAATTTCCAGATAATCAATGGTGATATCAACCGTATCCATTTCTGCAGGACAGGTGGTGAATGCCGGTGGCGTATCACTGGTCAAAATAAGGGATACCACAGTTCCATAATCTGCCATACTTGGCTCATAAACAGCATTGAGGGTTGTCGCATCAGGGTTAAAGGTACCTGATCCGGAAGTTGACCATGTTCCTCCCGTTACTGTTCCTGAAACGGAACCGTTCAACTGGAAAGTAGGACTATCGTCAGAACAAGCAGACTGATCCATACCAGCATCAACTACTGTAGCAGGGTGTATGGTTACAAGAATATCATCGGTAGTTGGAGGGCAAACTCCAACCGGATCATTAGTCATCAAACTAAGCGTAACCATTCCGGCAGCAACATCACCCGGGCCAGGGAAATAGGTTGCACCGAGGAAATCATTCGGATCATCGAAAAATCCGTCTCCGCTGGTTGACCAGGTTCCTGTTGAAATTCCAGGGCCGCTGACCGATGGAGTTCCCGTAGCTACTGTGTAATTATCTCCTTCACAGATATGTGCATCAGGACCTGCATCTGCAATAGCTGGAAGATCCGGACTTACGGAGAAGGTAGCCGGTTCGGTAAATATATTGGAACAACTTTCCTGATTGATCCTGCATCGGATGTCCACACTGGAACCCGGATTAGGCCATACAGGAAAATCTGCATTGGTTACAGTAAGCGTAGTCAAATTAAACCCGGCAACAGTATTAGGTACGTTGGTCCAGCCACCGCCATTGTTATACTGCCATCTGTAGTTAATCGTTCCTGATCCTGTTGTTGCCGCCACCGTAAAGGTAGTATCAGCGGTGCTTGCACAAAGATCAATCACATTTTCAGGATGCATAGTGATCGAAGCAGGTCCGTTGACATACAATTCAAATACTTCGGAAGTAACCGTACAGGTACCTGCAATAATGGTAACTCTGAAGAGGGAACCATCCAGTGTATTATCAACTGTCATCAGATCCAATCTACTCTGACCGGCTGAATTAGAAACCGAATATGTTGCACCGCTGGTCAAATCGGCAATCGGTGCCCAGGGGCTGCCGCCTGTTGAAAATTCCCAGCTGATGGAAGAGTAAGGTTCTGTGGAAGAAAAGTCTACATTAAAGAAGGTATCGTCCATTTCACAAATGACCCTATCACCAGCATTATTGGTATTTCCCGGATCGTGGTCATCAATATCCAGTTCATCAACGGTAACCATAATGATGTCTGAAGCTGCCGGGCAGGCACCGTTGGCGTTTGTCGTTAATGTAATAGGAAATGTTCCTGAATTGGAAGACATGGAAGGATCGAAGAATGTATTGAGCGAAGAAGGGCTGTCAATACCACCACCGCCGCCGCTCCAGGTTTGGGAGAAAACCACACCATTCACAGTTCCATTCAAGTTGAGCAGGGCATCCTGGCAAATAGTTGCTGTAGCAGGGCCTGCATCAACGGTTGGATTAATATCCAGATTCAATGTTGCGGAATTGGTGTACTGAACTGCACAAGTAGGAATTCTGATCCGGCATCTGACCTGAACACCAGAACCAGCGGCCGGCCAAAAACTATCGGTATTAGAAATGGTTACCTCGTCGGTATTCCATCCCGTAACGGAGTTTGGCATAAAACTCCAGCTGGAGCCGTTCCAGTACTGCCAGCGATACTCAACTGTTCCTCCTGCTCCCCCAGCACTAGCTGACACATCAAAAGAAGCATCGGAAGCAGTTTCACAAATCGTTTGAGAGGATGGATGATCCACAATAACAATAGGACCATTCAAATCAAGGGTAAATACACTTGAAGTCTCGACACAACTTCCAGAGAATTGCACCCGGAAAAGATAACCATCCATCATCACATCAGGTGACAGGAGGTTAAGGCGAGTTGATGCCTCTGCAAAATTGTTGTTAATGTTATGCGAGATAGGACTTGAACTCACCGGGAGCCAGGTACCACCTGCATTGGGAGAATACTCCCAGGTAATCGTAGGGTTACTTGGTTGCGGGGTAAAATCAACCTTCAAGAAGGTAAATTCGTCCACACAATCGGTTTTTACCAATGATGATGGATCATAATCGGTAATACATTGCGCGGAAGCAAAATGACTTCCCAGCATAAATAAAGCAAGCATGAGGAAACCCGGCCATTTTTTTACAGCTCGCCAGGCTTCTTCGTTTCCGGAGTTCCGTAGAAACTGCCGGCCGGAAGAATCGTACTTCCGCGAAGGGTTTCTATTCTCCCCTCCAGAAGGTTCGGGAAAATTTGAAGTAGAAGTGTAGTACAGCATATTTAAAAGGTTTTTAGAATTTATGGACAGCGAACGGGAAAAGCCAAAATTTCAAGTGTGTTAGCTAATGTTAACTGTTTTTTCTCATGTATGAAAAAATGGATATAGTGCTTAAAAGCTCTACCCCTCCAAGCTTACGCTAGAAAAAATCAATCGGATTTGAAAAACCCAGGTATGATTCATTTTTTTAGAAAAACTCTTTCGTCCATAATGGTTTAATAAATATGTTCTGGTTAAAATATTTCAACTTTGTTTAGTTCTCTGGTCATTAAGGAGTCATGTCAATTTCGTTGGGGGATTCTGATCATTAGACTCTTTTGGGTAATCCGCTTAATAGGTTTGTCGGTGAATTTTTCTAAAAAATGTTGTTCGGTGTTAAGAGGTAATATCCGTAAAACAAAAATACCTTCCCGTCGGTAAGACGGTAGTAATGTGTTTTGAATAGCCTCTTTTTGAAAATGAAATTGAAAGGAAGTTTGTCAATTGCGAAACTGGCAAAGACTGGGAGGTCTTTATGCCTTTCCATAGTGACAATTGCTTAAGGTTGTATTGCATTTTTAATTGGGGATAAGGGATTAACTTTTTAAAATCGGTTTAACAGTAACTGTTATAAGTAACAAAAGTATAAAAAAAAAACATGCAGCGCATGGTTTTACCCCAGAATTTGTGGATTTATGGCAAGAAAATTCCACCGCTTAATATTGATTTGGAAAGTCATTTGCTGACGTTCAGCATTTTAAGAAAAAAAAAGATTAAACGAACTGGAATCAAAACCGTAAATCATCCTCAACAACAAGAGGGATTAATACATAAAAAAAAGCGCTAATGTCAGCGCTTTTGATATCATTATTTCCTTCTGGAAAAAGTGATTTTCCTATTCTGATCCACTATTTCATATTAAAAAAAATATTATCAGAAAAAATCAAAAATTGAAATGATCAGGAACCAATATCCGTCCAACATCCCGAGTACCACTGCTTGTCACCCCGGGACGTTATTCATTCTTTTTCCCGTTAAAAGCAATCTTATCCCTGATTTCCTTCAGATGATTGTTGAAAAATTGCATTTCCAAAACCAAAGGAGCCAATGGGTTTTGTTCACCGGCACCGTGAAGCATTTTGCCCTTATTGAAGGTTTCCAAAATGTTATGCCACCTGTCTGCCTCTTCCTTACTTTGCCATCCCAGCATCATTTTAAATTTCAACAAATTGGCCTCCCCATCTGAACTCAATGTCTGTCCTTCGGAAACATAATGTGACAAAATCAATTCCTTCAGCTCTTCTTCATTCATCAAAGGAGATAACTTTTCGGACAGCTTATTCATATTTCTGTAGGAACCCTGCAACTTAAAAGCAGGTTCTTCCCGGTAAGCTTCCGTAATCATCGCCGAGCGAATATATTCCCTGTTGACAGCCAAGACAACATCCCTTACCTCAAGCATTTTGCTCAAAACCTTCAAAGCATCATCCAATTCTTCTGCAGAATGATCTGCTTCAAATTCGACACCGGACTCCTCCCCTGTTTCAGCCAGACGAATCAGGGTTGCTATATCCTGGGTACTCTTCCTGGCAATCTGCTGAAGATGCACATTGGAAGTTACCGCATTTTCCAGATAACTCAACCGGAAAACCTCTTCGGCATTTCCTGCCATATCCCCAAGATTGTATACATCCGATCGGTTGGCCAACATATCAGGCACCTGGAACTGCTCTCCGGATTCCGTATATGGATTTCCGGCCATAACCACACAAACCCGCTTTCCGCGAAGGTCATAAGTCTTACTTTGCCCCTGCCAAACACCTTCTACCTTCCGCTGGGCATCACATAGAGCAATAAACTTCTGTAACAACTCAGGGTTGCAATGCTGAATGTCATCGAGATAAATCATGACATTATCTCCCATTTCAAAAGCCAGGTTTAACTTTTGCAGCTCCTGTTTTGAAGCTCTGTCCTGCGCTGCATCAGGGTCCAATGTTGTTACATGGTGACCAATCGCCGGACCATTGATTTTCATAAATGCCAACCCAAGCCGGTCAGCTACGTACTCCATCAAGGTTGTTTTACCGTAACCCGGAGGAGAGATGAGTAACAACATACCCATTCTGTCAGTCCTTGAGCCTTCTCCGGCTGTTCCCATCTGTTTAGCCAGGTTGTCACCAAACAAGGGGAGGTAAACCCTGTCGATCAACTGGTTCCTAACAAAAGTTGACAAGACCTGAGGTTTAAATTCTCCAAGTCTTAATTCCTTACGGAAAGCTTCTGAAACCGTTCTTTTGTTTTCCTGAAAACTCCGGAAAAGGGGAACTACAGTTTCTTCATAATTCTTCAATTTGTCAACGAACTCATGAAAATCGAATTCATAAGCACCATCCCGGATCAGACGATGTTCCCCTCGCAGGTTCTTTATTTCAAAGCTGGCAGAAACATCCACCACCCTCTCCTGCTCCTTCTGACCGAAGTACAATAACGCAGTTACCTCATCCAGGTAAAACATCAAATCTTCTGATTGCTCCTGAACCAGAAAAGACTGCACCCATTGCCGGATTGCCATATACTTTTCCTCCGGATTTCCATCCAATGATTTGATGGCCTCCGAAAAACGGGTTTTGACCTCCTGTTTTTTCAAATAGGATTCAAATCTTTTCGTCAGATCAACCGCCACCTTACTTTTTACATAATCATCCTTACAACTTAGTTCTCTAAAAAGGTATTCGGCCATTTGCTCAACGGAACCATCAACAGGGAAACCATAATTTTCAGACACTTTTCTCAGAATGGTTGTAAGGTCCTCTTTGAGGGCATCAAAAGCTGTACTTTCAGGAAATACAGTCAGTACCTGGCCGGCATTTTTAAGTTGTTTCCCAAGTGTATCTTTAACCGGGTCATCAAGTAGATCTTCCCAGAACAGCCTTGCCAAAGCTCTGATGCCGGGGTTAATGGTCAAAAGTCCCATTTCCGTTTCCAGGCGGATCAATTGTTCCAGGATCATTCCGGCATCTTCATCGTGCACCCCTTTGGTGTACCCTTCTTCAAATTTTGAAGCAGCCTGTTTCCTCACCCACTCAGACAACTGACCATTGTCTTCCGGACGATCTTCTTCATTATTGAATAATTGCCAGGCCAGATATTCACCGCGATAAATATTTTGATTTTCGGAAACGAATTCCTGGTCCCAAACAGATGCAGAAGTTTCCAATATTTCTGACTCAATGATTTGATAGAAATCCGTCCCCGTCAGGTGATAATTCAACATTTTATCTCTGACCACAGTGGTCAATTCCAAAGGCTGAACATTCACATTAAAGTGGTGTTGCCCAAGTTTGATGATATTTTCACCATCGACAAAAAGATCCTGCTTGTCCCTCAATTGGCGAATAGCATCTTCCCGTGCAGTATTGAGTTTATTTTGCAGGGCATCAGCTTTTCCGCTGCTGTCCATTTCATGCAACTGCTGGATGAGGTCCCTCACCTTATCGATCATAAGGTCACTGGCGAAAAAACCATTGATCTCTTCCATTTCCCGGAATTTCGCCACCCGATTACCAACAGCTACCAAAATTCGTTCTCCTGCATTTTCAAGAGCCGTGATGCGTTTACTTTTCTTTTCGACAATACCTTTTTTCCTGCCCTCGAAGGCATTAAAAACAGTTTCCCGCTTTTCCGATAAAATGGTCACGAAAGCATCGAACTCAGCAAATTTGCTCTCCAGTTCCTCCAGTTGAACCATGAGTTTACTGAGATATTCATCACACTTTTCCTCTGTATCGGCGAGATCCAGGTAGTTGATGATCCCTTGTTCCAGCAACTGCAGTTGTGCATTGAATTCTGCGGAGGATTCTGTACGCATGAGCCCCTTACGCTTTTGACGCACTGCAACTCTGAAATGATTGATATCTGCAAAGAGTGCGGAAATGCTTTCAATGATCCTGGTTGTCTGCGTTGCATCACTGATTTTCAGATTACTGACGATATCTATGAGCATTTCCAGGTTTCCGGAAAGTTGGTCTATTCCTTCCAGCAACTCATCTGCTCCGGCAACTGTTTGTATTTTTTCTATGCTTTGCTTTAAAGTAGTCACTTCCTCTCTGTAGGGAGTGAGCGCTTCCTCCTGCAACAGAAAATCAACACAGGACTCAGAGAGTTTTTCATTTTGAACACGCACCTTTTCCTCCATGGAATCTATCAGTTCCATATCGGCATATCTCAACGATTTTAACCCAATGATTTTAGCTCTTAGCGTTCGCAAGTCAGCCAGGAAATTTACGTACTGGGTAATCTCTGAAAAGGAGGTCAGTTGAATTTCCTTAACTAATTTGTCAGCAATTTCTTTGGTCGTCCCAATAGATTCGGCTGTATTTGACTGAACCCTGTTCTTTTTTTCAAACTCCTCAATAGCCGTATTGGCGATCTCACGAACCTGCTGCAAGGACTGATCCAGTTGAAAAGCCTCTTCGTTGCCCAGCCAGTAATAAGCATCCAACACCTCACCGGCTTTGGAAGTAATATCATCGTAAAGCCCAAGGTAACTATCCTGTTTTTGGCAAAGGGAAAGTAATTCATGCACATCAGCCATAGCTCTGACGATATCCTTATTGCCCACCTTGAAGAGAAAACTTCCGTTCTTACCGGCCAGAGTTTGCTCACCTTTAGTAAAAGGAGTTTGCCAGATCTGAATGGTGTGATGTTTTACTGCTTCAGCTTCTGCCTTAAAATAACACAACTCGCCATTAGGGAATAAGGTATACCCATTACATAAAATAGGGGTACTCACCTCCCTGGTGATCAGATTGTAATGCAAAAGGACGTATGTTCCCTTTTCCACATTATAAAAAACATACAGAAAATCCTCTCCGTTGGAAGAAGTGATCCTGCGTTCGAATTTTTTCTTTTGGATAGGAGCTTCGAAAATCTTGTGTTCCCCTGTTTGCAAATAGTATCCGTTGGCGAAAATGAGTCCCTGATCTTCCGGAAGCAACACTCCGCTATCCTCGAGCGCATTTACGCGGGTTACTTCCTGGTTTTTATCATTAAAAATGAAAAACCGGGCAGTCTCCTGATAGGGTTTGATCTTTAAAGCTATGAGATTTCCCAAATCTGCAAAATGGTACTCTCCGTCATCGAGTGTCTGATCTTCAAATTCGACGGTCTCGCTGTAGATTCCCATTCCACTACCTGTATTATCTTCAACCTTTATAGTGAGGTCTCCACCTACGGTTTCCACAAAACATCTGTCCAAAATAGAAACATGAGGGTGGCGTCCATTGCGCTGCATATCTCTACCTGCTTCCACCCAGCGGAACTCGAATTGTTCGGGAAAACGTACTTCCTGCTCCGAGCGGGCATCGATATACTTCAGAGCACCATCCAGGATGAGCCACTTGAAAGCCTTTATGTCTTCCGGTTTATCCGAAACCTGGAATACCATATATAAATAGGTATCCAAACGTATAAACCGGGAGAATATAGCATTTTTATAATAACGATAAAGGTTCTTAAAATCAGTCCGGAATTTTTCATCATCGATCAGCCCCATGCCGGTTTGGTGGAAACCGTGATCCTTAAATTCATAAATACTGAAAACATCCTGAAGGTTGATGCCTTTACGCAGGCCGATGTGTACATTATAACCAAAGATGCAATGCTGTCCAATGGCTTCAATATCTCTAGCCGTGCAATAGTATTCCGTATGAATCCGGTCTGATGCGATGAGGGTAGTTTCAATATTGCCAAATACCTGCCGGCGGGCCTGGTTGAGATGCTGCAGTCGCTCTCTAAGATCAGCGGATTGCTGATCCAGGCGATTCCTTATGATCTCGTAGGTTCCGGTTTCGAGTTGTTGGTTTGTGGACATGGGTATGATTGATAATTTTGAATTATTGTTTGAGTTTGGGTGGTGTGAGGGCGCGGAGTTTAACCGCAAAGGGCGCTAAGGTTGCGCAAAGTACACAAAGACTTATGGGCGCAATAGATGTAGGCTTACGGGCAAGGTAAATTACCCTGCCCGGCCTTGTCTACACCTTTTTGTCAAACTTTTACAAGAGATCTTCTACTTCTGTATCTCCGAGGTTCAGTTCATTGGTCTTATCGATCAATTGCTGGATTACGGGTTGCTGCTGCTGACCGGCTTTTTTCTGCATTTGCAGTAAAAGAGTCATGAGGGTCAGATTCCTGATATCACTGTAGGATACGCCGAGACTGCCCAGCATATTCTTGAGTTGTGACGCCAGTCCTCCGTTGTTGAAGCTATTGCCGTTGAGCAATTTGCCTTTTACCTCGTTCAGAACGGTTGAGTTACTTACAAATCCATCGATGGCCTTACCTCCACTTACAGCATTCATAATATTGCTGACAAAGGTCTGCTCACCGCCGATGATATCGATATTGGCTTTCTTAAAGGCCTCACCGAGTACTCCTGCCTGAGCCTGGGAAATATCCCTTTGAGTTTCAATACTCGCCAGGGCAATTTCTTTCTCCTGCTCAAGGCGCAGACGGAACTCTTCGTGTTCCTTGCTGGTACCTTCAAGGTTCTTGAGGGCTTTGGCTTTCTCAGCCACACCTTTAGCTTCTGCCAACATCTTTTCTTCGAGAATTGAAGCTTCAGCTTTACCTTTTTCCTGCAATACTTCAGCCTCCATCTGTCCTTGCTTACGCAAAGCTTCGGTCTTGGCAGTAATACCCGCAGCTTCCGCTTCGGCTTTTTTCTCAATAACCACTGCTTCGAGCAATCCTTCCCTTTCCTTTGCTTTAGCCTTAGCTTCAATAACTTGAGCTTCTGACATACCGAGTGCGGCTTCTTCCGCTGCTTTTGCTTCTGCATTGATCTTTCTGGCTTCCGCTTCTTTCTCCGCAGCGTTTTTGGTTGCCTCTGCATCGATGAGCAATGTCTCGGCATTAACTTCTGCAGCCAACTTGGTAGCTTCCGCTTCTTTCAGTTTTTCGATCAGATTGGATTCTCCGGTTTCTTCTGCTTTGATCACCGCTACGTTCTTCGCACGATTGGCGGTGGCCAGTTCGCGGGTATCCTTGATCTTCTCTTCTTCCTCCACTGTCTTCTTCTCTACCATGATCCTGTCACGAATGACATCCTGGATATTCTTACGCTCCTGTTCGATTGCTCTTTGCTTCTCAATCTCCGCAAGGGCGATGATCCGCTCGCGTTCCGTTTGCTCAAGAGCACGGTCTTTCTCTACTCTTTCTGATTCTACGGCTTCGGCGCGTTCCTTATTTTTTGTAGCAATAACCACCTGGCGCATTTTCTGCTCTTCGGCAATGGCCAGTTCTTCTTCCGTTTTGATGCGGACCATTTCAGAGATCAGGCGCTGTTCCTCCTGGGTTTTAGCAATATCTGCTCCTTCACGAGCCTTGATATTGGCAACTTCCCTTTTCTGACGCTCCTCTTTTTCCGCTAACTGACGCTCGTATTCGAGGATAGCTTCACGAGCTTCCACGTTTTGTTCCTTTAGGGTTTTCTCTTCCTCTCTGCGAATGAAGTTGGCCTTCACTTTTTGTGCAGCAGTCAGCTCAATGATCTTTTTGATACCCTGGGCATCGAGAATATTGCTCTCACTAAGGAATTGTACAGGAGTTTGCTCGAGATAATCGATAGCGCAATCGTCCAAAACATAACCATTCAGGTCCGAACCGATGGTTTTGAGGATTTCCTGTTTGAAATTCTCCCGGTTATCGTACAATTCTTCAAAATCGAAGCGTTTACCCACTGTTTTAAGTGCTTCTGAGAATTTGGCTTCAAAGAGGTTAAAAAGGGTCTGAGGGTCAGAGGCACGGCTACATCCGATGGTTTGGGCCACCTTGATAACATCCTGTGCTGCCTGATTTACTCTTACGAAGAAGGCTACTTTGATATCTGCCCGGATATTATCCTTACAGATCAATCCGTCTGCCTGAAGTCGCTGGATCTCTACCTTTTTCACGGAAAGGTCCATTTCTTCCATAATGTGTAAAATGGGGATGACCATGATACCTTTGTCAAAGGCCACTTTGGCACCTCCGCTACCGGTACGAACAAGCGCTTTGCCTTGTTTGGTTTTTTTGTACCACCGGGCGATCATGGAAATGAATCCAAGAATCATGATGACAGCGATCGCTGCAGTTAAAATTAATACGTTGTTCATTGATAAAAGATTTTTTCTGGTTACTTGTTACTGGTTTCTGGTTACTGGTTTCTGGTTGCTGGTTGCTGGTTGCTGGTTGCTGGTTGCTTGTACTGGTTACTGGTACTAAACAACACCCGGATCCCTTACATAATAGAGTCCTGCGGTTTTGTCTTCACTCACTACAATGGCTTTATGGTTTTTCTTTAAAGTTGGTTCACCTTCTGCGAGTTTTATGGTTATGAGCAGACTGGTATGGTTTTCAAGTATTACCTCGGCCTGGCCTTTTTCACCGGGTTTAAGATCAAATAACAGCTTACATTCCATGCCAACATAGTCCACTGGTTTTTCCCCTTTGTCCATCCGTTCAAACATTGGGATTAAGGGGCTGGTCAGTAGCTTAGTGATAATGAGTCCTAAAAACACATTGGGGATCAATAATGCAAGGGCCATGCCCCATGAAGGGCCGAACTCCTTTTGTAAATAAACACTGACCAACCACATCACAAGGGAGGTTATCGTCCAGATGATCATAAATGGAATTCTGCCAAAATTGAAAAATTGCAAGGCACTAACAAACCAACCTGTGGATACTCCGGCATCTGCATCAATATCTGTATCCAAGTCAGCGTCGACGTCAACATCGATATCCATATCTATGTCGACATCAGCGTCGACATCCACATCGAAATCAAAAGCGTCCATACTTAATGCTCCAAGAATCACACTAAACCAATACACTAATGCCAACAGCAATAAAATAGTGTAAAACAGGTTCACCCCGGAAAAAGCCATGTTGATTAATTCTTGCATTTATATTGTTTTTTGACCAATCGTATTGATAATTTTTTTGACCCGATTAAGACCTCCGAGGTTTTTTTAACTTCGGAGGTCTGGTTTTTTGGGGCGGGGTACAGCTTTTATTTGGTTTTTTGCTTCCATTTAAGCTTTCGCCAATGAAAAATCTTTTTCAGTTCACCATACCCCAATAATCTCCAGGGGGTCATTGTGACAAATGATCCAAATTGGACAAAGGAGTCCTGTTCGATCTTCGGATGTAATCTCGGGAGCCTGCATTTGTAGACTAATCGCGCCATTGGGGTAAATGTTACCCTCCGGCATGGAAATTTTCCGTCGATTTAATACAAATCAGGCTGTAAACAGTCGGGATAAGAAAGAATTGGAAATTACTTTAGAAAAAGCTTCCATCTTCATCTGGTTTATTGGATCATAGTGTTAAAAAGTGTTAAGTTTTTTGCGATTATACCACGAATAAGCAGTTTTTGTCGATAAGGTGCGACTTTCATCGGCGAGCGTCCAGAGAATTTCTACAAAAGTTAAAAAAGGATTGACGGTGGAAGGAAGACGATGGACGGTGGACGGCCTACGGAAAACGACGAACGATATACGGTGGACGGCCTACGGTGTACGATTCCCTTCTGAAGGCTGTGGACTGATACCTTATTTCACTGCAAACTTGGTATTTAAGGCAATAAAAAAGGAACGACCCCATGAAACGGGAACACTACCGCCGCCACCTCCGTGGGAACCTCCTGATTGTTCCATGAAATTAACATCTCTTATATTGAGCATGTTTTTTGCTCCAACGATCAACTTGATGTTATCCTTTAAGAATGCCTTGGAAATATTGGCATCTACAAGCGTGTAACCATCCCGTACATTTTGAAGAATTACAGGGTTTCCCTGATCATCAACATCTGAGAAATAGTTGATGCGTTTGTCGTAGTTGCGAGCCATCAGGTTAATATCTATCCTTGGCCGAGGGAAATGATATTTGAGTTGGGCACTGCTTTCCACCAAAAAACTGAACGGCGGCACTTCTGTGAAATCACCGGACAGCAGGTTAAATCGTCCTATTCCGGTAATTCCGAAATTCACATCCAAATTATTCCATTGGCCTTTGAAACGAGCAGTACTTCCCAGGCTTTTAAAGCGATTTTGGTTAAAATAGGTGTATTCTACGGTTCCGGTGGAAGGCACTACTTGTCCGTCGATCACGGCAAATTCAAACAGGTCGATCTTGTTTTTAATATCATTGAAGAATAATGTTAATTCAGTTGACACTTTTTGCCTACGGTAGCTCAATACCGCCTGAATATTATCAGAAACTTCCGCCTTTAATTCCGGATTACCTACAATATAATGGTTGAAGTCTACAAAATAATAAAACAACTCCTTCAAGGTAGGACTTCGAAAGCCTTTGGCATAAGAAAGTCTCAGGGACAAGTTTTCCTTAAAATCGTATTTTAAATTCAGAGATGGAATTACGGGAGCATCATAACGCGTATTTTGGGTAACCCTCAGACCGGATTGTATCTCCAGCTTTTTGGCCGGCCTGTAATTCAGGTTGGCGAAAAAAGCATAATCTCCGGCATAGCTAAACTGAGGTCGATCACTTTCCTCATCGGCAATTTTTCGGCCAAAGGCTGTTTCCTGATTGAGGTCTACGCCGATTTGGAAGTTCAATTTGCCATTAAACTTACTGGCCAAAACCGAGCGCAGCATATAAGCTTCGTAGAGGATAGTATCTGTTTCTGTTTCAACCGGAATATTTTCATTCGTCTCAAACTCATGCCTGAAGGTAGATTTTTTCCGGTCAAAGGCGTTATACCCCATGGTAGTTTTGAGGTAAAATTTATCCATTACCGTCCCTTCGTGAAACAAGGCATGGGAAAACCTTTTGGTATCATAAAAATCATCATAAGCATAAGGCTTAAATTGAGGGCGTCTTTGGTCTCCCAGGTTCTCTACCTGTTCTGAAAAAGATGAAAAGGTGTAGGAAATTACATTATCATCCTTCAGGTAATATTTAAGTAAGGCATTTCCTGCCCATTTTTCTTTTGGGTTCCAAAGTAAATTTCTTCCGTCTTCAGTAAGAGGTCCGAATCCTTCAAAATTGAAATGTTCTCCATTCAGTCTGAGCAGTAATTTGGGTGAAATTCTTATTCCTGACCACAAACTGGCCGTCAAAGCTCCCGGATTTTCATAACGGGATTTCAAACCTATCTCAAACTTATTCAGTTGAGACTTTTTAGTGATCAGATTGATAACTCCACCAAGCGCATTGGTCCCAAAATTAACAGACAAAGGCCCTTCAACAATCTCAATTCGTTCTACATTCTCCAACGGGAGCTGACTCAGGTCAATATTATCCCCACTCCTGCCGATCACCGGTACGCCATCGATCATGATCTTTATATTCTGACCACTGACCCCCTGTAGACTCAAACTGCTTCCCAAAATCAAATCATTGGACACACTGATGTTGGACTCCATATTTAATAACTCCCCAAGATCATTGGCATTCCTTCTGGTGATCTCCTCATTTTTGATCACTCTAACCTTATGGATGGCCTTTTTGGAATCGGTGGGCGCATATTGTGCAGTTACGACAATATCCTCAGGTTGGAAATAAATGGCTATGGTATCCTGTGAATCGGGCTGGGCTGCTAATACGGAGGGTAGTATTATCAAAATAAAACTGAAGAAAAATAACTTATGGAGCAACTCAGAAAAACGAGGAGAAATAGTCATCAGGTGAGAAATGATTTTTTTAAAGATGCCTCGTAGTTCCGATTTTCAGGTGCACCTTGAAAACCGAAACTACTAAGACACTAAAGAACAGTTTTATCTTTAAGCCTAAAAAGCAAAAGGCTTTATTGTTTTATCAACTTCGTAGAGGTTTGTCGCCCTCCTATATCTATAGTCAGGGTATACAAACCGGCAGGAAAATCCAATCCATTAAACTCATAGACGTTTAATCCGGCAACACCATCTTTTCGGGTTTGCCAAACAACTTTCCCTGTCATATCCATGATATATATATTAAATGGAGACGCTTGTTCTCTCAGCTCCAGGCTTAGCACAAAATGATCCTGAACCGGATTTGGAAACACCCCAAAGGTTGCAACATTTCCAGTCGGGTCCTGGACATCAACAGTTCCGAGATCTTCCACTTGAAAAGTAGCCGTCCCCGTTGATGAACCTTCAAAATCAATAAAGATCATTTTCCACAAATGTTCATCGGTTGTTTTTACGAAATAAGACAGGGAATCCTCGATCACCCAGGATAATGCTCCCAAATTAAAATACTTCCAGGTGTGGCCAATTAAGTCCAGTTTCGAATCATAGTCATCCACATAGTCCTCAGGATTGGTTTCGTATTGTGGAACACCCTCCGCCACTGCGACCTGGGTGCCTGGTCCGGTCAATACACCTGCCACCGTATAATTGATAATCTGCCCTCCTCCTGCATCCAGCGGAGTGATGTATCTGGAGAACAACAAATCCCAGCTCTGAGGACTTTCAACTACTTCAGCGGTTTCAAAAGAGAAAAAGGCCAATGGGCTATCGAATTGCGCTCCATCAATGGTTACTACTGATTCATTATTTCCGTCCAGGTCGGCATAGGTAAAGGTGTAAACACCTGAAATGAGGGAGGTGATTTCGAATTTACGATAGGTGTTATCTCTCAATTTTATTACAAAAACCTTATTTCCGTTTACGGAGTGATCCACAGGGTTATAAACTCCCCAGCCAAAGTCAAGCTGATTCTCCGGATCTCTTACACTATTTAAAGCGCCTTCATCCCAGCTTTCTTCCGGATTGTAAAGCGTATCGGTTATCGCCTCAAGGTCAATTGTTTCGTCCCATGAATCTACCTGGGCCAGGTAAAGCTCTAACTTAGGAGCTTCTCCCGTAAATGAAGCAGGAACAGCTTCATTATAATGAATGCCGACGGAAAATGCACCTTCTACGGAAAATGCCAGATCCCAGCTTTCGTTGGCCAGATTTTCGGCAGAAAGGTCGCTAAAACGAAAATAAGCCTGCTCACTGTAATTTGGGCCAAAAGAGGCTTGTCCGTATTCCTGGGCAGATAGAACGCTGGCAAATAATATTAGGTTGAGTGTTAATGTAAATATTCTGTTCATTATTAAAATTTTGCTAATTACTTAAATCAGCCGCAAATATATCAAGACAAAAAACTCTAGAAAGTCAATTCATACTTTGTGACACAACCCTGACGAGGAATTGACAATGATATGACAAAAGGGGGAAAGCCACGAATGCACGAATGATGAGTGGGAATATTTCACGAATAGATGAGCCACGAATACACGAATGAGGAGGGGAATATTTCACGAATAGATGAGCCACGAATGCACGAATGATGAGGGGGAATAGTTCACGAATAGATGAGCCACCAATACACGAATGAGGAGGGGAATATTTCACGAATAGATGAGCCACGAATGCACGAATGATGAGTGGGAATATTTCACGAATAGATGAGCCACGAATACACGAATGACGAGGGGAATATTTCACGAATAGATGAGCCACGAATGCACGAATGATGAGGGGGAATAGTTCACGAATAGATGAGCCACCAATACACGAATGAGGAGGGGGAATAGTTTCACGAATAGATGAGCCACGAATGCACGAATGATGAGTGGGAATATTTCACGAATAGATGAGCCACGAATACACGAATGAGGAGGAATAGATGAGCCACGGATGAGGGGGAATAGCCACACGAATAGATTGAGCCACGAATACACGAATGAGGAGGGGGAATAGTTTACGAATAGATGAGCCACCAATACACGAATGAGTGAGGGGGAATATTTCACGAATAGCACGAATGAGAGGGGGAATATTCTCACGAATAGATGAGCCACCAATACACGAATGAGGAGGGGGAATATTTCACGAATAGATGAGCCACCAATACACGAATGCACGAATAGAAATCAAGGATAAATGAGATTACATTAATTTATAATGGTTATTTGGAATTATTTTTTTTGGAAACAGGTTTATTCAATTACCCAATTTTTTAACCATTTGAAAATTAATAGTATGAATCAAATTATCTACCCTGAAAAAAGTTATGACATTATTGGAAAGTGTTTTGAAGTACACAATCAACTTGGTGCCGGTTTTTTGGAAATAGTTTATAAAGATGCTTTAGAATTTGAATTCAGAAAAGCAGGTATTCCTTTCGAAAGAGAAAAAGAATATCTCGTTAATTATAAAGGCGTTATTCTACCGCACAAATTTTATGCTGACTTTGTCGTTTTTGGAAACATAATCCTGGAGGTAAAAGCCATTTCGGAAATCCCGGACTTTGCAATTGCACAGGCAATTAATTACCTTAAAGTCTCCAATAATAAACTGGCTCTGATAGTCAATTTCGGAGAACCGAAACTCTGCTATAAAAGAATAGTAAGATAAATGTAAATCATTATTGAAAATGCCCTGAATGCAAAAATGGAACAACAATTAATAATTATTCGCCGATTCGTGAATCTTTATTCGTGCAATTTCCTTCAAAAGTTATTCGTGTATTCGTGGCTTCATCTTAATTCAACAGCTTCCATGAAAAGCCAAATCTCAGGAAAGGATTTTGATTGGGCTGATAGGCGGTGGTATAATAAAGCTGATTTTTAGAAAGCATGGTCGACAGGTTCTCAAACTTCATAAACCCCCTAAATTTGGTAATTCTGATCGTGAGCCAGAAATCCACACTCGGGAAAAAGTTTATTTTTTGACGATCTTCCAGCTGAAATCTACCTGTTACCGGATTATAATAATATCCGTCAAAGGTATCATTATACCGTAGATCAAATCCCATACGGATATACAGTTTGTCCTGGAACCATGTGTCATCGTAAAACAAACTGTGCTTCCCATATATCCCCGGAAGTCTGATAAAACTCTCTGAAGCAGCCTGTAGGGCAACAGTATTATTCAGGTGAAAAACACCAAATTTAAGGTCCCTGGAAAGGATTAATTGTGTAATACTCAGGGGCACACCCGTTTGTCGGGGCAAAGAAAGGGTGTCGAAATAAATATAATTATTAATAAGGTGGTAGGCACCCGTAGCTTTTATCTTTAAGATAGGAATCAAATAATTAGCTTCAATATTGGTTTCCAGGGTCCTTTTAAAATCTTTATTCCAAACCTGACGTTGGGTGAGGAAAAACTGATGTTGCAGGTAATCCGGACGGTATAGCTGATTACTGGCCGCCAACCCTAATTCTCCGGCTTTTCCAAGATCAAAAAACAGTTCTCCTTTGAGCAGATAATCTCCGGCATTGTTGCCTAATCCCAAATGAGCATAGGTTTCCAGACGTAGCTTTTCACTGGGCTGAAAATTAAGCTGACCATGGATCAAAATATCATTGAGAATCGTATCTGTTGCTCCTTCCAATTGGACATTATGCCATGTATGAGAAATTCCAGCCTCAAAAAAGTCCTTATTGGCAACCGTTTTTGGATTACCTACCTGCCCTGCCTTTTTATAGGTCATCAACCTAAAATTGTTCCTCAGGTATTTATGCTTGAGGTAAAAGCGCATACCGCGGTCATCTGTCTGTAAATCAGGGAACCAATTGTAAAAGTAGGTTGTGTCACCGGCATCGTAATCATCAAAGAACTTATAATACGAATCATTATAAAGCACCTGATGCGCAAGGCCAAAAGTTCTTTTGTTGGATTTTATGCTATCGGGTTTTCCAGTCAATCGGTAATAATGCGTATAACTCCATTCCCGGTGAGCATGTCTGGTCTGTCCGTCGGCAAGAATTACTGTTCCTGCTGATGGTTCCAGGGTGTAAAGAAAACCCCATAAAGTATCCCGGTTTGACTCGATGGCCACTCCCCCATTATCCTTGTGCTCCACGGTATTTGCGGCATAGCTGAAATAGGAGGAATATTTTCCATTCTGACTTTGATACCACAACCCTGTAGCTAAAGCAGTAAGCCGGTTATTTTGATTGAGATATTGGTTTTGCTCACCCAATTGACTTACCCTTTTATAGTCGATGGTAAAACTGATGCCTTTGGCAAAATTACGACCGAATTTGGCAGTGAAATAGCTGTCTGCCTGCTCTGCTCCACGCGTATAATCAATTATGGAAAAAGGTCTTTCAATCAGATAATATGGCAGTGTTTCTGCGGTGGTTTGATAAAGGTCGTATTGGTGAAGACCTACATCAAATCCCTTACGAAATCGAGGCTGATATACCAGAAAATTTGTTGCTGATCCCAGGTATCCCAAATGTGCCAATTCAAGATCTCTTTGCCTTACCGGATCGTATTGTTGAAAATCATCAAGCAGCGTATCTACTAAAAAAGTTAAATCCCAGGGCTTGTGTGCCTGAAAGTAATAAATCCCGAAAGTATCCACGTCCGTATCTTCCTGCCTGCCGGAGAATACGGTTGAATCGGGAGTTGCCTGATAGCCTTCCTGTTCTCCCGTCACCGGGACATCTGTTCGCTGAGCAAAAGAAACATTGGAGGATAAAAACATCAAAAACAAGACCATACCAATACCCCACTTTGGCTGAACCAACCGGGATATAAAAAACTGATAAAGTGCTTCGATGAATTTCATACTCCAATAAACGAAGGTAGATTGGAAAAATAATACGCTTTCCTGCTTTTAATAATTAATTAACAGGATAAAGGGTGGGTAAAAATGAATGGTTGGATCATTCTGCTATTCCAACCATTCATTCGTTCAAATACTAATCCTCTAAAATCGCCGGATTCATTCCCATATTAGAGAATCCGCCGTCGTGGAAGAGGTTCTGCATGGTCACCATTTTAGTGTAATCGGAGAATAGAGATACACAGTAGGCTGCACAACTCTCTGCATCCGCATTTCCTAATGGAGACATTTTATCTGCATAACTGAAAAAGTCACTGAAACCTTTAACACCTGATCCGGCAGTAGTCATGGTTGGCGACTGAGAGATCGTATTGACCCGAACCTTGTTCCTGGTACCGAAATGATAGCCAAAACTACGCGCGAATGATTCCAGTAATGCCTTGGCTTCAGCCATCTCACTATAATCCGGGAAGGTACGCTGGGCAGCCATATAAGTCAGGGCCACAATTGATCCCCAATCATTCATTGCATCCAACTTCCACAGGGACTGCATCACCTTGTGAAAAGAAATAGCAGACACATCAAATGACTTCTGCATCCAGTCATGATTGAGATCCGTATACTCACGCTTTTTACGGACATTGACAGACATGCCTATGGAATGCAAAACAAAGTCGAGTTTTCCACCCAGAATCTCCACTGACTTTTCAAACAGGTTGTTCAGGTCATCCATACTGGTAGCATCCGCAGGAATAATTTCTGCATCCAGCTTTTCAGCCAATTTATTGATCTCTCCAAAACGCATGGCCACAGGGGCATTGGTCAAGGTAATCTTGGCTCCTTCTGCCACACAGGCTTCCGCCACTTTCCAGGCGATTGATTGTTCGTCAAGGGCACCAAAAATGACGCCACGTTTTCCACTTAATATTCCCATAAAAAAGTTTTTTTTATTTAAGGATCGTTATCCATATAGGTTATTGCAACATCCCTGCAACAATAGGCTTAAGCCCACTAAAAAAGAACTCAACGGCAATAACCATCACGATAAGTCCCATCAGTCTCATTAGCACCTTGTTTCCTGTATCTCCAAGTCTTTTGGAAATTTTGGAAGCGCTGATAAGTATTAAATAAGTTGCAAACATAATCAACACAACCGAGACTATAAAAACTATTTTGTGTTGAATCGTATTTGCTTCCTCCATAAGGATAATACTGTTGGTTATGGCTCCCGGCCCACAAATCATTGGTATGGCCAAGGGAGTGATGGAAATGTCATCTACAAAGGCATCAATTTCTTCCTCTTTATCAGTGTGCTTTATTTTACCCAAACGCGCTTGCAACATATCCTGCCCCATCAAAAAGAAAATGACTCCACCAACAATCTTAAAACTGTTCAGAGAAATTCCAAAAAAATCAAATAACAACTGCCCGGAAAACCCAAACAGAATAATGGCGACCGTAGCTACTAAAATTGCTTTTTTGGCCGTTCGCTTCTGATGAACCTTATCCAGATTGGCCGTCATGGTCATGTAAATAGGCATGGTCCCCAACGGATTGATAAGCGTAAAAAATGATGTTAATGCCAACAAGCCATAGGTGTATAATGCTTCCATATGTCAATTGGTTGATTACCGTTATGTTTTGAATATTTTGTTCAAATTGTTCAAGTTGAGCGCAGCGAAATCCCGAACGAGATTTTATATCGAGTGCACATGTAATGTCGGGAGGGTTTAAGGGGTTTAAAGCGTTCAAGTTCCAATTATATTTCTGAAGACTGAGGACAGCGGACTGAAGACTACATCCCTCCTTACTTCGCTCCCAGCAGGTCCCTTGCATTTTGCATGGCTGCATCACTCGGAGGATTTTGACTCAGCATCACAGCGATCGCTCTTACTTTTTCTTCCTCATCAAGCAAACGGACTCTGGCAATAGTGCGTTCCTCTGTATCTTTTTTATAAACAAAATAATGTGCATCCGCCTTGGAGGCAATTTGCGGAGAGTGCGTAATGGATACCACTTGATGTTCGTTGGATAATTGGCGTAGGATTTCACCCATTTTGATGGCCACATCCCCGGAAATTCCGGTATCGATCTCATCGAAGATTAACGTTGGTAAAGGAATGGCGCTGGCTACGAGTGATTTTGTGACTAGGGAGAGCCTTGCCAATTCACCCCCTGAAGCAACTTCTCTAATTTTCTGAAGCGCACCGCCTTTATTAGCAGAGAACAAAAAATTAGCTTCATCCAGACCGGATGGCCCCAGATGTCCGGTATCGTTGAGGTTTATATTAAACTGTGCCTGTGGCATGGCCAGCTGACTAAGTAATCCCAAAACTTTTTTCTCAAAAGGATCAATGATCTTCCTGCGCTTTTCCTGCAATTTCCCGGCCTTGACCATCAGGCTTTTTTCATGCTGGAGGATTTGTTTTTCCAACCGTTCCTCTTCCTGGCTTTGATTGGCAAAAGAGGCTGATTTCTGCTCAAGATCACTCTGTATCTCCAATAAGGCCTCCAGGGTTTTTACACTATGTTTTTGCTCAAGCCTGTAAATTATGTCCAGGCGTTCCTGGTTCTCGACGATTCTTGCCTCGTCGTATTCGGTGTTCTCCGCCAACCGCTCGATCTCCCGCCCGATATCATTCAATTCCTCTGTCACTGCCAGAAATCGTCCTGCAATGCCTTGAACTCCTGAGTTAACCTTTCCCGAATTCGTCAACAAATTCCCGATCTCTGCCAGTTGAGAGCTTACCGACTGTTCGTCCTCAAATAATTGTTGCATACTGGCCAGGAGATTCTTCTTAACCTCCTCGGCATGAGTGAGTTGTGATAGCTCATTTTCAAGTTTTTCCTGCTCTCCTTCTATGAGTTCCGCCTCATGCAATTCTTTTAACTGGAAATTGACAAACTCAAGTTCCCTGGCTGATTGTGCTGCTAATAACCGCAGTTCCTCCAGTTGTTTTTTGGCCTTTTGGAAATCCCGATACTCGGTTTGATAATCCTGGAGCATTTTTTTATTTCCGGCCAAAGCGTCCAGCATTTTCATCTGAAAATCCTGACGATGGATATCCAGGGTATCAAACTGGTGATGCAAATCGATCAGCGCTGCACTCAGGGTTTTGAGAATATTCAGATTTACCGGAGTATCATTGACAAATGCTCTTGACTTTCCACTGGGACTTATTTCCCTGCGCACTATCATTTCGTCATCGTAATCAATTTCATTGGATTCAAGGTAGGCTTTTAATCCATATTCGCTGACATCAAACACTCCCTCCACTACACATTTCTTTCCTTCTTCATACAAAACCTTGCTATCAGCACGCTGCCCGAGGATCAGCCCCAACGCACCAAGCAAAATAGATTTTCCGGCTCCCGTTTCACCCGTAATAATGGTCAAACCATCCGGAAAATTAATTTCAAGCGACTCGATGATCGCGTAGTTTTTTATCAACAGGTTTTTAATCATGGATTATTTGCAATTAATTCGCAAATTTAATTCTTTTGGACAATAAACTACTATTTTTGTTCATTCGACAAAGGAGGAAATTTATAAAACGAAATAAATTCATACAAATCAAAAAAATTAGCATGAACTTTTTAAAATCCTGGCAAAAAGTATTTTTATATATCGCGGCAGTAATGACCATTTGGGCCTGTAATAATGACCCTGTTGAAGAATGGAGTGAGTTGGACCTTTTACCCTATGGGATTCCTATTTCTATTATGGCTCCGGACAGTGCAGATGTCAACATGAGTAACTTAGGTGTGATGAAAGATATTACTGTCAAAAAAGGTAATGAATACAACATTCAGATTTTTGCCTCACCACTGAGTTCGGACAATCTTGGGGAGTTAAAGGCTTCACAATTGGAAGAAGTTAAATCCAACCGCTTTTTCTCTCAAATCATTACCGATGAACCTAACGGCTTTATTTATGAGACCGTTATTGATTCGAATAACATCAATTACGGATTCCGCCACGTATATTATCAGGCGGACCTGGAATATGTCTTTCAGCAAAGTTTGATTGGCTCTTTTACACAGGAACAAATTGAAAAGATGTATAAGGCTATTAAACAGGGAGAGTAAAAACTGGTTGCACGTTGCTGCCCCGATACTTCGTGTACGGGATTTCGCTACGCTCAAGTTGCTGGTAAAAGATATTCTCTTTGATCAAACCAACAAAAAAAGGCTCTGCATTATGCATGAGCCTTTTTTTGTTTGCAGGGGCTTCCAATTTATTAGGAAGCTTTGTTAACGAGCTCCAAATTAAATAACAGGAGTATCATTAACAAGATACTTAGAATGATCATGGAATTCGGATTTGGTTTCAAAAAAGGTGTTAAATTTTCTCTAATCGCCTGTTCGTAAATATGTCACTATCATGGTATAATATATTGCAAAATACAGGAAATGCAGGGTTGTGTCAATGGGAAGGCTGGAATTTTGTAGTTCTATGGACCAATTCAAACAACTGAATACTAATATTTTCAGCACTGCAAATTTGGTGTAATCAATTGATTATTAACTAAAAAGCGGCCAGCGAAAGATATCCGCTGACCGCTTTTTTCCAGATATATTAAAATCTGTTAAAATTCAGAAGCTCCTTCGTTAGCATCATTATAACGCTTGGTAACCGCATCCCAGTCGATCACATTAAAGAAAGCCTCGATATAATCAGGTCTTCTATTCTGATAGTTGAGGTAGTAAGCATGTTCCCAAACGTCAAGCCCGAGAATTGGTGTACCTTCTTCTTCAACAACATCCATCAGTGGATTGTCCTGGTTAGCTGTTGAGCAAACGAACAATTTGTCATTTTTATCAACACACAACCAAGCCCATCCTGAGCCAAAACGAGTAGCAGCTGCCTGGGCAAATTCAGTTTTGAAATTTTCAAAAGAACCAAAATCACGCATAATAGCCTTATGGATATTCATACGCTCTGAAGGTTCACCACCACCGTTTGGTGACATCACTTTCCAGAAGAGGTCGTGGTTGTAAAAACCACCGCCGTTATTTCTTACACCTCCGGAAGCTTTGGATACATTAGCCAAAATTTCTTTGATGGATTTTCCTTCAAGGTCAGTACCTTCAATGGCTGCATTCAGCTTATTCGTATACCCGGCATGGTGTTTGGTATGGTGAATTTCCATGGTACGGGCATCGATGTGTGGCTCCAGCGCATCATATGCGTAGGGTAAATCAGGTAATTTAAAAGCCATAATATTTTTTTAGTTTGTTATTGAATGGTTTGTTTCGACAAATATAAAAATTCTGTATTAGGAAGGGTCAAAAATCCTGTTGTTAAAGCTCACAATTTAATTTTTGAATTATTCCCTTTATCAGCATATACTAAAACAACACGCAATTATCGGATTTGTTTGTATGAAATAAACTATTTTTGCTCGCGAACTGCCTGTTGAAACAATACCATGAGAATTCTAAACGCTGTAGAATTAAGGATCAAACTAAAAAGGGTTGCCTGGATCACCATAGGCTGGACACTTGCAGCGTTGCTCGACAATATCAATACCCGCACAATTGCCGCTTCCAGGTACGTGGAAATTTTACCGGACTATGAATTCGACTTTGTTTTTACGGTCAATATCGTCAGTGCCTTTTTCGCCGGAATCATTTCGGCCACCCTACTGATCTTTTTCCTCAGAGAACGTTTTCGAAAAGCTTCTTTTGGCCTGGCCATCCTTTTTAATGCCCTTATTATTTCTGCCCTTAATATTGCCATAAGTTCCGGTTCCTATATTTTATTCTTTGCCTTCAAACTAAAAAAATGGGTCTCCCATCCGGAGGTACTTGAATTCAGCAGTAAACTTATTGGCGACACCCTTTTTTATAAAAAATTCCTCTTTTGGTTTTTTCTCGTGATGTTGACCATAATCGGCTTGCATGTCAATGAAAAATACGGCCAGGGAGTGCTGGGCAAGCTCGTTCTGGGTAAGTACTTACACCCCAGGGAAGAAGAACGCATTTTCATGTTCGTCGATATACGGTCGTCAACTACTATTGCAGAACAATTGGGCCACCTGCGCTTTTTCGAATTACTCAATGATTTTTACAGAGATCTTACGAATCCGATCATTTATAAATCAGGAGAGATCTACCAGTACGTAGGTGATGAGATCGTTATTTCCTGGCCAATGGACATAGGTCTGCAAAATGCCAATTGCCTCCGTTGTTTCTATGACATCAAGGCTACCCTGGAAACCCTTTCCGGAGAATACAAGGAAAAATACGGCCTGGTTCCTGTGGTAAAAGCAGGATTGCACAGCGGTTTGGTTACCACCGGGGAGATCGGAGTTATCAAAAAAGACATTGTTTTTTCCGGTGATGTGATGAATACCGCATCACGGATTCAGGCCCAGTGTAACAAATTCGGTGTGGACATCCTGTTGTCGAAAACCCTCCTGGATAAACTCAAACTGCCCCCGGATGAATTCCCAAGAAAACGTGTTGGGATGATTGAATTGAGAGGTAAAAAGCAAAGAGTCGAACTCTATTCCTTCGGAGATGAGGAAGCTGAAGTGGAAATCGAGAAGAGAATGATCAGGAAACGTCGGGATGGGTTTAAGTAATTCAGTCATCAGGCTACAGGCTACAGTGGACAGTCAGCAGTCTTAAGTCATTTGTATCAATTTTTTGAGGGTGAGTTTTTTGTTTGACTTTTGTTTAACCGCAATGGACGCAATGGGTTCGCAAAGATCGCAAAGCAATTTTTGTATACTTAAAACTCCTTGCATTCCTTGCGACTTCTTGGCGTACTTTGCGGTTAAATATTAAAAAAACATCCTTAATTCTACTTTTATACTTGTCTGCTAAAACTCATTCGATAAGGGCACCTTCCCATTAATTTCCATTAATCCAAAATCAAAACCGACAAGGGGCATTTGTTTTTTTGTATATTACAACCGCTTTAAACAAATCTATGATTATGCGTATCACCTATACTTTCCTCCTTGCGCTAATTTCATTTACATTATCTGCGCAAATTTCATTTACAGATCAATCATCCAATCTATTTTACCAGTTCGTCAACAGCGGGGCTCCTATCGGAGTGGCTGACATGAACGGGGACGGACTTGATGATATTATTCGTCTAGACAATACCTCTACCCTGCGGTTTGATTATCAACCTGCCGTGGGAACAGCCTTTGCAGGTTACACCCACGGAGTATTACAAGGCACCCAATGGGGCATGTGCATTGCTGATGCTGACGAGAACGGGTATAATGATTTCTTCACCGGCGGCGGATTCAACGGGCTAAAACTCCTGACAGCTGATAATTCAGGATCTTCTTACACCCTCAATACGATTTCTATTTTACCAATATTCCTGCAAACAGCCAATTTTGCTGACATTGATAATGATGGAGATTCAGATATTTTTGCGTGTAATGATGTTGGTCTGAGTCATGCTTACCGTAATGACGGTCCGGGTATCATGAATTACGATGATGAACTTATAAATACTGCTTCTACAGTCCCTTCTGATAACTCAGGCAACTATGGATCAGTCTGGACAGATTATGACAGTGACGGGGACCTCGACCTTTATATTTCCAAATGCCGCCAGGGAGTTACTGACCCTAACGACGGTCGTCGGATCAACCTTTTATTCCAGAATGACGGACAAGGTAACTATATCGACGTAGCCGAAGAAGCAGGTCTTATCCCTTACGGCCAATCCTGGGCAGCAGATTTCGCAGACATCGATAATGACGGAGACCTGGATTGCTTTGTGATCAATCATGATATTCCTTGTAACCTTTACATCAATAATGGTCTGAATTATTTTGAAGACCAGTTAAACACTTCCGGCCTGGCAACAGCACTGAGTACTGCAGGAAACGGAATCCAATGCAAATTTGTGGATTTTGACAACGATACTTATGTCGACCTGTTATATTCCACCAATGGTTCTGATCATTTGCTGTTCCGCAATAATGGTAACCAGACCTTTACAGAAGTAACCAACTGGATTATCACCGATGAAAGGATCCACAGTTTTGCAACAGGAGACCTCAACAATGACGGGTTTCAGGATTTTATCGCCGGATTCGGTAATGGATTCAACACTCCAAATGCACAGGTTTCTGATAAGTTATTCATCAATAGCGGGAATAACAACCACTATTTTAAAGTAAGACTCGATGGCGTTTTTTCAAACGAAAATGGTATTGGTTCCAGGTTGGAACTTTACGGCCCGTGGGGTAAACAGATCCGGGAGATACGCTCCGGAGAAAGTTATGGAATCAACACCTCTTTGACTGCCCATTTTGGCCTCGGCGTTTTTACATCCATCGACAGTCTCATCGTCCGTTGGCCATCGGGATATGTTGATAAGATAAACGTTCCGTCAATTGATCAGACATTTTTCCTTATTGAAGGAACCAATTGCGAAGCTATTGCGGATTTCAGCACAGAAGTAAACGGCAATACCGTGACCTTTACAGATCAAAGTTCGGGCGGTACCAATAACTGGTTCTGGAACTTCGGTGATGGCAACACTACTTTTGGGGCTAACCCGGTTCACACCTATGCGACAGAAGGTATTTATGAAGTTTGTTTGTCTATCAATGGCGTTTGTGGATCTGACCAAATCTGCAAGGAAGTGAACGTCAATTGTCCCCTCCCCGAAATTGACTTTGTCACGGGAACCAATGGACTAACGGCCAATTTTACCGGAATCGTTTCCGGGCAGGCCAATTCATTTTTATGGGATTTTGGAGATGGAACCGGACAAGCTGGTAGTAGCACGGCCACACATACTTTTAATGAGCCCGGCATTTACACCATTTGCTTTGAAGTTACCAATAACTGTGGCTCTTCTGAAGTTTGTAAAGATATACCTATTGGATGTACCCCACCCGCGGTGGGATTCAATGTTTCTGTCAATGAATTGACTCTTTCCTTCACAGACAATTCAAGTCCTGATGTTACCGAATGGTTTTGGGAGTTCGGGGACGGAACCACCTCTACTGAGGAGAACCCGGTACATACTTATCCCGCACCGGGAACTTATCTGATTTGCCTGACGGTTACTTCCAATTGCGGAACAAACCAGGTATGCGTTGAGGCTACACTCAACTGTACTCCGCCATCCGTAGGTTTTCAGGCTGCAATAAACCAATTAACTATTGCTTTTACAGATACTTCAAGCCCGGATGTGACAAGTTGGTTTTGGGATTTTGGAGATGGCAATACCTCCACGGAACAAAACCCGGTGCACACCTACGGGGCTGCAGGAACCTACACGGTGTGTCTGACCGTTACCAATGAGTGTGGTTCTACTGATCTCTGTTTTCCGTTCACGGTGAACTGCGCACCTCCTTCACCTGGATTCCAGGCTTCAGTGAATCAACTTACCATTACTTTTACGGACACTTCAAGCCCGGATGTTACGAGTTGGCTCTGGGATTTTGGGGATGGCAATACCTCTACGGAAGAAAATCCTGTACACACCTATGCCTCGGCAGGAACATATACTATTTGTCAGACAGTAACTTCCCCTTGTGGATCCTCCCAGGTATGTCTGCCAATTTCACTCAACTGTTCACCCCCAACAGCAGGATTCCAGGCGCAAATCAATCAACTAACGGTAACCTTCACCGACAATTCGAGTCCGGGTGTTACCGATTGGCTTTGGGATTTCGGGGATGGAACGACCTCTACTATGGAGAACCCTTCCCATACTTTCCCTGGAGCCGGAACATATACAGTTTGTCAAACGGTCACCAATGACTGCGGTAGTAACACCGTTTGTTTACCAATCACAGTGAATTGTGCACCTCCTTCAGTAGGATTCCAGGCACAAACAGCTGGGCTTAGCGCCAATTTCTTTAATACCTCCGGCAATGATGTCACCCAATTCCTGTGGGACTTTGGGGATGGAACGACTTCCACTGAAGAAAACCCGATGCATACTTTTCCTGCACCGGGAACCTATAACGTATGCCTGACAGGAACGTCTGCCTGTGGTTCCTCCACGGTTTGCCTGGAAATCACCCTCAATTGTACCCCACCAACTGCAGCCTTCGGAGCACAAATCAACCAGTTAACCGTAGATTTTACGGACAGCTCCGGCCCAAATATTACCAGTTGGTTATGGAATTTTGGAGACGGAACAGCCTCTGTTTCCCAAAATCCGACGCATACTTTCCCTTCACCCGGAACCTATAATGTTTGCCTGACCGTTACGAATGATTGCGGCAGCAATACCGTTTGTTTACCGATAACAGTGAACTGTGCCCCCCCATCCATTGGTTTCCAAACACAAACGAGCGGACTACTTGCCAACTTCTTTAACACTTCCGGAGGAGATGTGACTCAGTTTTTATGGGATTTTGGCGATGGATCCACTTCCACTGAAGAAAATCCTTCTCATACTTATGCAGCTCCGGGAACCTATACGGTTTGCCTCACGGGTACTTCCATTTGTGGTTCATCTACCGCTTGTCTTGATGTTACCATTTCCTGTGCACCCCCTTCTGCCGGATTCCAGATCCAGACTAATAACCTGACCGTTACTTTAACGGATACTTCAGATCCGGATGTGACACAATGGTTCTGGGACTTTGGGGATGGTAATACCTCTACCATGCAGAATCCGGTACATACCTATGCCGTGCCCGGCACTTATACCGTATGTCTGACAGTTACTTCTTCCTGCGGAAGTAACCTGGTTTGTTTGCCTGTAACTGTTTCCTGTGCACCTCCTTCTGCCGGATTCCAGGCTCAAACGAATAACCTGACCGTTACCCTGACAGACACCTCGAGCCCTGAGGTTACCCAATGGTTATGGGATTTTAATGATGGGACAACTTCCACAGAGCAAAATCCGGTGCATACGTATTCCTCACCCGGCACTTATATAGTATGTTTGACCGTCACCTCTGTTTGCGGTTCCAATCAGGTTTGCTTACCGGTTACTGTGGCATGTACGCCACCTTCCGTAGGATTTGATGTACAGGTTGATCAATTGACCGTTAGTCTGACGGACAACTCAAGCGACAATGTGGAACAATGGCTCTGGGATTTTGGGGATGGTAATACTTCAACCATGCAAAACCCGGTGCATACCTATGCAGCTCCGGGAACTTATACTATTTGCCTGACCGTTACCAACTCCTGTTCTTCCAATCAAATATGTCTGGACGTAACAGTGAGCTGTGTGAATCCAACAGCCAGCTTCATTGTTCAAACCAATTTATCAACGGTGGCATTCACGGATTTCTCTGGTCCTGGCGTCACTCAATGGTTCTGGAATTTTGGAGATGGCACTACTTCTACAGAACAAAATCCGGTGCATACTTATACGGAGTCCGGCATATATACGGTTTGTCTGGTAGTAACGAATGATTGCGGTTCAGCCCAATATTGTGAAGCTGTCCAGATTGATTGCCCGGGGCCGGTTGCAGGTTTCACCTTACAGTCGGATACCTATACGGTTACCTTTACGGATAATTCAGAGAATACCCCTGTAGCCTGGGCATGGGACTTTGGAGACGGCACCAATTCCTCCTTACAGAACCCGACACATATTTATGCTCAAACCGGGAATTACACGGTCTGCCTGACCGTAATCAACGAATGTGGTCAGGATACCTATTGCCAGGAAATCACCGTTTCCTGTCCGGCACCACAGGCCATTTTCGGTCATCAGACCAATGGTTTTGCAGCACAGTTTAACGATATATCCCTGAACAATCCAACCAGCTGGTCCTGGAATTTCGGGGATGGCAATGTTTCCAATGAACAAAACCCGACCCATACCTACGCGATGGAAGGCATGTTTACGGTTTGTCTGACGGCAACCAATGAATGTGGTGAAAGCTCTTATTGTGAAACCATCACCATAACCTGTGATTCTCCGGATGCAGCCTTCAACTTTGATAACGTTAACCTGACGACCTCTTTTACAGATGTTTCTGCAAACGAACCGACTTCATGGCAATGGGATTTTGGAGATGGAAATACTTCTACCCAACAAAGTCCGACACATACCTATTTTGCACCGGGAACCTATACGGTTTGTCTGACAGTCACCAACGAATGCGGATCTGATCAATTATGTATGCAAGTGACGATCACTTGTGATGTCCCGCAATCAGGGTTTATGTATCAGAGTGATGAGTTGACCACCAGTTTCCTCGACTTCTCTACCAACAATCCAACTTCATGGTTGTGGGACTTTGGTGACGGAACAACATCCACCATGCAAAACCCTACACATACTTTCTCCTTGCCGGGAACCTATACGGTATGTCTTACAGCATCAAGCGTATGTGGAAGTAACCAATCCTGTCAGCAGGTGGTTATCACCTGTTCAGCACCACAAGCAGGATTCGGTTTCCAGAGTAATGAACTGGCCGTCACCTTTACCGATAATTCTGCTAATAATCCAACCTCCTGGTTGTGGAATTTCGGAGATGGAACTACATCAACCGTTCAGAACCCTGTACACACCTATGCGCTGCCGGGAACTTATACGGTTTGCCTCACAGTGTCTTCTATTTGTGGTAACACACAAATTTGTCAGCAGGTTAATACCAGTTGCCCGCCACCTAATGTAGGCTTTGAAGTACAGCTCAATGAACTGGCTGCAAGTTTTACCGATACTTCAGGAGATGATGTCACCCAATGGTCCTGGGACTTTGGAGATGGCAATACTTCTACCATGGAAAATCCATCTCATACTTATGCTCTTCCTGGAACCTATGAGGTTTGCCTGACAGTCACCTCAGATTGTGGGTCATCGGAGGTTTGTCTTTCCATAACGGTTAGTTGTGGTTTACCTTCTGTTGGTTATTCAGCACAGATCAATGAGTTGACAATTAATTTCACAGATACTTCAGATGATGACGTGACTGCCTGGCTATGGGATTTTGGCGATGGGAATACATCCACCATGCAAAACCCAACACACACTTACGCCCAACCCGGCACCTATATTGTTTGCCTTACCGGAACCTCCATATGTGGTTCCACCCAGGTTTGTCAGCAAATAACAGTGAATTGCAGTGCTCCGGTTGCAGCCTTTAGTACCAGCCAAAATCAGTTGTCGGTTGACTTCACAGATAATTCTGTAGGAGCCATCACCAGCTGGTCATGGGATTTTGGAGATGGAAACACTTCAACCATGCAAAACCCATCTCACACCTATGTAAATGCCGGAACCTACACCGTTTGCCTGACAGTGAGCAGTGTTTGTGGCACTGATGTATTCTGTCAAAGCATTACGGTGAGTTGTCCTGCTCCGCAAGCAGGATTTGGATTTCAGTCGGATCAGCTTGTTACCACATTTACGGACAATTCCACCAATTCCCCAACCCAATGGTTCTGGGATTTTGGTGATGGCAATTTCTCTACAGAACAGAATCCGATCCACACTTTTGCGGGACCAGGTGCATACACTGTATGCCTGACATCAGGTAATAACTGCGGCAGCAACCAGACTTGTCAGCAAGTTATTGTAACCTGTTCTGCACCGCAAGCCGCCTTTTCAGCTGAGACGAATAATCTCACGGTCACTCTGACAGATAATTCCACCAATAACCCGACCCAATGGCTCTGGGATTTTGGTGATGGGAATACTTCTAGCCTTGCTAACCCGGTACACGAATATGTGAACTCGGGGACCTATACCATTTGCCTCACCGTTTCCAGTCCTTGCGGTAATACCCAGACTTGTCAAACGGTAACGGTTGAATGTATAGCTCCGGATGCTATTTTTGCCATTAATGGCAGTGGACTGGAGCAGGTATTCCAGGATCTTTCAACCGGGAATCCTGAATCATGGTTATGGGACTTTGGGGACGGTGTTCTTTCCAACTTACAGAACCCATTCCATACCTTTGCCGAGACAGGTAGTTATAACGTTTGTCTGACTGTTTCGAATGCCTGTGGAACGGACACAGATTGTCATTTGATCTTCCTCGTCAATGCTGTAGATGATCCTGAAGATTTCATGGAAATCACCCTGTCGCCTAATCCGGCAACAGACTTCATACAGCTTGATTTTGAGACAGAATTATCCTTCACAGCAGATATTTTCATCACTGATGTCAGTGGTAAGCTTTTTGCCCAATGGACTCAAGAACCTATAGGAGGAACCGTTGATAGAAAGACCATTGATGTAGGTGATCTACCGGCTGGTTTGTATATGGTTGTGATCGATACACTCGAAGGACGGGTGGTCAAACAATTTGTAAGAATGTAGCACAGGTTTCAACCTGTTAATCGCCAATGACGGGCAATACTATTTTTTCGAAAAATAGTATTGCTTGCGTTGGCCGGATCGGCTATTTTGAAGTTAAAACTAAACCCACAAAGGCAAAAAATGTGTACCTTGCGCCTTTTAATGACAACGACTCAAATCAAAATTTAATTTTAATGAAAAAATTGATGTATTTGCTGCCTTTCGTTCTCGGGCTGGCAGCTTGTAACGGCGGCGGTTCCGGTAGTGCAGAACTAAGCACTGAACAGGATAGTATTTCCTATTCTTTAGGTGCCTATTGGATGGAACAGATGAAATCACAGGGTATTGTGCTCGACCCTGAAAGAACTCATGAAGGATATGTAGATGTACAGAATGAAGAAGGTATGAGCAAAGAAGAATATACTGCATTCCTGATGAATTTTTCTCAGGAAATGGGTATGAGACAGGGCGTTCCTATCACAGAAGATTCGCCCCTTGCCACTAATCTGGATACACTTTCCTATGCCATTGGCGCTGATTTCAGCGAACGCCTTAAAAGCAATGACATGGAGATTAATTCGGATGCCTTCCTGCAGGGAGGTAAAGATTTCTTCACAGAGGAAGGTCCAAAGATTGATCTGGCCGGAAGACAAGGACATATCATGACTTTCTCACAGCAGATGAATGAGAAGCAAATGGCTAAGATGGAAGCTGAAGGTGAAGAAAACATCAAAATTGGTGAAGAATTTCTCGCTGAAAATGCCACTAAAGAGGGTGTAAATACCACTGACAGCGGCCTGCAGTATAAAGTAATTACTGAAGGTGCTGGTCCAAGCCCTGCAGCTACGGATATTGTAAAGGTACACTATGAAGGTCGTCTTTTGGACGGGACTGTTTTTGACAGTTCATATGAAAGAGGCGAACCTATTGAGTTTGCCCTCAACAGAGTTATCCCGGGTTGGACTGAAGGTTTGCAACTCATGAATGTCGGAGCAAAATATCAGTTGTACATTCCTTCCGGACTTGCTTACGGAAAACGTGGTTCAGCACCAAAAATCGGTTCCAACGAAACATTGATCTTCGATGTTGAACTGTTAGAATTCAAGGCTGAGTCTGAGCAGTAAGATTTTGCAAAAAAGCCATTCCAATCGGGATGGCTTTTTTGTTTCAGGGTTTGAGTGCTCGCTTTGCTCCATTTGAACTCATTTAATTCATTGAACCCCTGGAACTCTTTAAACACTTTGAACTACTGGAACCCTTTGAACTCTTTGAACCCTTTGAACAACCCGAACCCCGAACCCATTTTTTTCCTACAAACCTCTTTCCACTTTAATCTTTTCCACTTAAATTTGGTTTACTCTTAAAACACCCATTGCAATGATAGGATTGAGATTTACCAAGTTCATTCCGGAGGAAGATAACCGTACGCCTTTTGAGCGGCTTTTAGAACTGTTCCTCGAGTTGATGGTATATACTTCAGGGGATGTGGAAGAGGCGCTGGAATGGATGGAACAAATAGATCAGGAACACAATATTACCACTCCGGATTATACACTGGAAGATTTCAGAAAAGATTTGGAACGTCAGTCTTTTATTCAAAATGATGGTACCGGAGGACAGAAGTTAAGCGGTAAGGGAGAACGTATTATTCGTAAAAGAGCACTGGAGCAGATCTTCGGCAAACTCAAACGAGACGGCGGCGGAAATCATCGCAGTCCGATTCCCGGTCGCGGAGATGAACAAACCGCCGGAAGAAAACCTTACCAATTTGGTGACAACCTCAGCCATATCGACTTCACATCCAGCATCCAAAATGCACAGATGCGCAACGGTTTCGATTCATTCAATCTCCAAGAAGATGATCTGGAGGTTATTGAAACCGAACACAAATCTCAAATGGCCACGGTGCTCATGATCGATATTTCCCATTCCATGATCTTATATGGAGAAGACCGGATCACTCCCGCCAAAAAAGTGGCTATGGCCCTGGCAGAGCTGATCACCACACGTTATCCAAAAGATACGCTTGATGTGGTAGTCTTCGGAAACGACGCCTGGCAGGTGCAAATCAAAGACCTCCCCTATTTACAGGTAGGACCTTTCCATACTAATACCGTTGCCGGTTTGGAGCTGGCCATGGATATTTTGCGTAAGCGAAAAATGCGCAACAAACAAATTTTCATGATCACGGACGGTAAGCCCACCTGTCTGAAACAAAAGGACGGAAGTTATTATAAAAACAGTATGGGCCACGATCCCAGGATCATCAATAAAACCATCAACCTTGCCATTCAATGCAGGAAACTTCGCATCCCGATCACAACATTTATGATCGCACACGATCCTTACCTGCAAAAATTCGTGGAAGACTTCACTGAGGCCAATAAAGGCAAGGCATTTTATTCTGGATTACAAGGACTTGGTCAGTTCATTTTTGCTGACTATGAAAAAAATAAAAGACGTAGAAGATGAGTCAAATCGAACAAATTAAAACACTCGGTGATCTAAAAGCATCAGGTTATACCTCCCGCTCTGTCAAAGAGGAGATGCGTGATAACCTGATCCAAAAACTTCGCTCGGGTGAGCCTGTCTTTACAGGTATTTTGGGTTATGAACACAGTGTGATTCCACAACTGGAAAGAGCAATTCTTTCCGGGCACAACATAAACTTCCTTGGACTTAGAGGACAGGCCAAAACAAAAATGGCCCGTAAGCTTGTCGAATTACTGGATGAGTATATGCCAATCGTTGCCGGTTCCGAGATCAATGACGACCCACTGAAACCACTGTCTCTGAAAGCCAGGAAACTCATTGAAGAGATGGGTGACAACACTCCTGTCGAATGGGTACACAGGTCAATGCGGTATACGGAAAAGCTGGCAACACCGGATGTAAATGTAGCCGACCTGATTGGAGATATTGACCCCATTAAGGCTGCCAACCTGAGGCTGAGTTATGCCGATGAGGAAGTAATACATTTCGGACTGGTACCACGGTCCAACAGGGGAATTTTTGTGATCAATGAGTTGCCCGACCTACAGGCGAGAATTCAGGTGGCATTATTCAATATCCTTCAGGAAAGCGATATTCAGATCCGTGGTTTCAAGCTGCGTTTCCCCTTAGATGTGCATTTTGTATTCACCGCCAACCCGGAAGATTATACCAACAGGGGATCTATTATCACTCCGTTAAAGGATAGGATTCAAAGTCAGATCTTCACCCATTATCCGGGCAGTATAGAGATCGGTCGCAAGATCACGGAACAGGAAGTCAGGCTAGCAGAGCCTCAGCAGAAGGTCATTGTTCCAGACCTTATTGCGAGGCTTATCGAACAGATTGCCATCGAGGCGAGAAGCAGTGAATTTGTGGATGAGAAAAGTGGTGTTTCTGCCCGTTTGCCTATTTCCGCATACGAAAGTGTAGTAAGCGCAGTAGAACGTCGGATGATTCTCAATAATGAAAAATCAGGCATGGCCAGGGTCAGCGATCTCAACGCTACCATTCCTGCGATTGTCGGGAAGATAGAAATGGTATATGAGGGAGAGCAGGAAGGAGCTGTTAATGTTGCACTCAAACTCATTTCAGAAGCCATCAAATCTTTAGCGCCCGAATACTTCAAAGGCATTGACCGTTTGAAGTCCAGTACAGGTACCAATCCGGCTTCACAATATGAGGAAATTACTTCCTGGTTTGAAAATGGAGGAGAAATTGATCTGTTGAATGATGCGCCTGTCAAAACCTATGAAAAAGAACTCAATAAGGTTGACGGGCTTAAGAAGACCGTTCAGCTCATGACCGATACAAAAGGCGCAGATGCTTCCCTGCTGATGGAATTCTTATTACACGTGCTTGCTGAACATTCTTTACTGGATAAACGGATGCTGGAAGTGAGTTACCGCTTCCAGGATTATTTCAACTCTGTCATTAAAGGACTGGGGAGGGATAATTAACCTAAGTTGCGATCAACCGCCACTTAGCAATTTTCAACCAACAGTAAAAATCACCTAAAAAACGGAGCATTTTTGTTGATTGAAAACCGGCATTTGTTTTTTGCTCAAGTCTCAAGGAGGCGAGTCCTCGTCGAATCTGAGATTTTGGCTTAGTGACGGCCTGACTCAGAGTCAGGCCGTCACTAAGCCACCCCCTATATATAAAGCCACGAAATATGAAAACGTGACATCCTTTTCAGCATAAATTTAAAAACTTTAACTTTTTTAAGCCAAAAAGCCTTAACTCAACCCAGAGATCACTCCATTTTCATCAATGGACATGCCTTCAGATGCCGGAGTAGATGGCAAACCAGGCATACGCATCATCTTTCCTAGAATTGGAATGACAAATCCTGCACCAGCTGCAAATTCAAATTCACGAACATTGACAATAAAACCTGATGGACGGCCGAGTAACTGTGCTCTGTCGGAAAAGGATTTCTGTGTTTTTGCCATACAAACCGGCAGATTTTCCATGCCCAGTTGTTTGATCTTGCGCAAATCGAGCTCTGCCTTTTTAGACAATTCCACCCCATCAGCCCCATAGATCTCTTTGGCAATGATTTCCATTTTTTCCTCGATGGAAAGATTCCAGTCGTAAAGTGCCTTGAAGCCATTTTGCCCGGAATCTACTAATTCAACCAGGGCACGTGCAAGGTCTTCAGTTCCTTCGCCTCCTTTGGCCCATCCTTCGCTCAATACAGCTTTGACGCCCATTTCGGCACATTTTTCCTTTACGTATTCGATCTCTGCTTCTGTGTCATTGACAAAGGCGTTGATGGCTACAATCGGATTAATCCCGAATTTTCTGATATTCTCAATATGTTTTTCCAGGTTTTCAAACCCTTTTTGTACTCTTTCCAAACTAGGGACATCGTACTCCTGTCTGGGTGAACCTCCATGATGTCGCAATGCCTTGATGGTTGCTACCAGAACCACGGCATCGGGATGCAACCCTCCGTATACACATTTGATATTCATGAATTTTTCAGCCCCCAGATCCGCACCAAAACCTGCTTCTGTCACCACGTAGTCAGCAAGCGACAATCCTGCTTTTGTAGCGATGATGGTGTTAGTTCCCTGAGCGATATTGGCAAAAGGACCGCCGTGGATGATAGCCGGATTCCCTTCCAGTGTTTGTACGAGGTTGGGCTTCACTGCATCTTTCAACAATATGGCCATGGCATCCTCTGCTTTGAGGTCCCTGGCATAAACGGGTTGTTTATCAAAAGTGAATCCAACGAAAATATTGCCAAGTTTTTCCTTTAGATCAGCAAAATCCTTAGCCATACACAGAATAGCCATAACTTCGGAAGCAGGAGTGATATTAAATCCATCCTGGCGCGGAATACCATTAGCCGTACCGCCAAGCCCAATGACAATATCCCTCAAAGCACGGTCATTCATATCCATAACCCGTTTCCAGGCCACTGTCCGTGGATCAATCCCCAAACTACGTGTCTTGCTTTGAATATTGTTGTCTATTAATGCAGCCAGCAGGTTATTGGCTTTCTCTACAGCGGAGAAGTCTCCCGTAAAATGAAGGTTGATATCTTCCATCGGAATAACCTGGGAATATCCCCCACCGGCAGCACCACCCTTGATACCAAAAACAGGCCCCAGTGACGGTTCTCTCAGAACCACCATAGTCTGTCTTCCAATACGATTCATCCCTTCGGAAAGTCCAATAGAAACGGTTGTTTTTCCCTCTCCGGCAGGAGTTGGTGTAAGGGCCGTTACCAGGATAAGCTTGCTTTTGGAAATTTTTTCTTCATCAATCAGGTCCAGTGGAAGTTTGGCTTTGTATTTGCCATAACTTTCGAGTTCCTCATAATCAAGATTTAATTTGGCTGCAATGTCACGGATGTGCTGAATATCAGCTTGCTGAGCGATTTCGATATCGCTAGGTACTGTGTTTTTTTTCATTTTTCAGATCAATTTATTTGGCTAGGATAAGATTGAACAGGGGGAAATATTCCTCCGGTTTCAGTCGGCACGCAATATAGGATTTCCAATAGAAAACTTGAAACTTTGACTGTTTAAATAATAGTTAGGTTTTGTACTTGTCACTGTTAAATTAATGATCAAGGCAAAACTCAATACCAGGGACCGTATCTACTTTATAGTTGACTTCTACGGATTGACAATGCTTTTCATCCAATGGTGCGAGGATTAAAGGAGCCGTAAGTTGACTTTCGTATGTATCCAGATATTCACCTCCGTAAATCCGGATATTAGTGAACACTGCCAGCAAATTAAATACTTCCTGGTCATATTGGTCTAATGAAAATTTATGTTTTGGAAATCGGTAGATTCCGGAAAAAGAACTCAGTGCGGCTTGATTGTTTAAAAAACCGGTTTTACTAAGGTCGAAAAAAGGACCTAATGTCCTGAAAAAATCATCAATGAACTTCCCCTTCATCATACGTTCATGATTACGGAAGCTGCTTAGCAATCCAAGATCAAGGCTGATACTTTCGGGAATGAGCACCACATCCTCCCTTAATTGTGATAATAAATTATAGGTGATAGGGACTTGTTGCTCACGTACGAGCGCATACTGCATGGTTTCACTAATCACAAGATCAATGGTGCCGGCATCAGGTAATTGTACCGTTGCGGCATCACACAACAAAGTGTCTTCCAAATATTGCTCCAACCTCAATTGCTGAAATACTTTTTGGACAAGCCGGAAACTATTTTCGTTGATCTCTAACAGGGAAAACTTAACCTGCTGAGGTGAAAATTTTGATGTCAACAGCAGCACCAGAGGGGCAAAGGGTCCACATCCTGCATAGAGGACATGAACCGGTTTTTGGGCTTGTCTACTGACGAGTTCATCCACCGCCAGAAATACTCCTTTAACAAATTTTTTGGTACGCATCAGATCATCCATGCACATAGCTGCCCAGGTGGTTCCAATAGCCTTTCCGGTATCAGAATGGATATTCTTACGATGTTCATCTCTGCTCAGATCCAGTTCCGTAATTTCATATAGAATAGACTTCCATTCCTCTATAGCTTTTTTCAATTCATAATAATCCACTTCCGCTGTGAGACATTGACCAAGGATAGCCTCGAAGGACTGTTTGTGTGAGTTTGGGTGCTGCATTAGAATTTGACTTGTTTTTCAGCGCCAGAACGCAATGGAAGCGCAAGAAACGCAATGAAGTTATTCGAAATGCAAGATAGTTTTTTCTCAGAAGATTTTCCTGCCTCCCTGTTTCGAGGTTAATTATCCAGTAATTTTTCCCAGATGGCAGTTGCCTCATTTCTATAATAAATGTCGTTGGTCAAATCGTGGAGTGAGCTTCCATCGGTTTCTGATATTTTTACTTTAATCATACTACCATTTTCATAAAGCAAAATTCCGTAATATGGAACACTTTTGAACCAAGACCAAATAGATATTGGACCTAAGGTAACAATTTTTTAAATACAGTTCTAGAACAAGTGAAAGATCACATTCAGCGTCTTTTCAACTGCTCAAGGGCATCCATATCCATGTTTTGAAAAGAATCCTTCAGAGATCATTTCATCAAGCACCCAGAATGCCACAATGTCCTCTGTATTTGCGTCAGGGATTCACAAAATTCCATTTAAAGTGTCTCCCAGCGATAAAATGGAATCGCATCACTCAGGTATTCATTTTCCAGGGCAGCTTTATTTTTTTTGATAAAGGATTTTAGTTTTTTGCTCTTATCTGAATTGAATATCCAAACTATCCGTGATATATCTCGCTACAACACTGTCCTTTCCTAACTTCGTCCAGCCTCCAAAAAATGTACTTATTATCTAATTCATTGTCTAACACATTTTGTAAACTCAAGAATTGTTGGTTTCCTACACTTGAATGGAAGGCTTTGTAAACAATACCGTCATCTATTGTTCGTCCTTTATTTTTCAAAAATTTGACTATCACCAAATATTCTTCCGGCTCAGACTCTATCATATGAACTACAATGCCGGGATATAATATCGAATCGTCATCATCAATGACTATCCAATCTCCAAGTAATTCCTCCTTTACTTCCGTAACAGGCTTCTTAGTTAAAGGAACATCAGAGAAATAGTAATCGCAACCTAAAAAAGAACAACATGCGAGGACAGCGAGGAATGGAAATAGCTGTTTCATTTCACTTAAGGATGGTTTCCTTAAAGTTACGAAAGAAAGGGATCATGTCCAATTTTTCCGGACGTTTCGATTTGGCAAAAGATCTCCAAAATACTTTTTATTTCGCACGTCGAAGACATGCGAGATATCCTTTTCAAGTCTGAAGACTTGAAATAACAAAACTATAATTTTATATTTTAAATCTCTGGACTTAAAATCCATATCCTAAATCCCGTTTCTTGCGTCTCTGACCCCTTTTTGCAAGGATGGTCCGCTTGTTCCCCTGTTACCTTGTTCCCTTGTCACCTTGAATATACCGGCAGACGGAAGGTGAATGCTGCACCTTCATTAACTTTACTTTTCACCTGAATGGAAACGTTATGCAATTCGAGAATCTTTTTCACGATGGCCAATCCAAGGCCGGTACTGTTTGACTTCTTCTCAGTGCCTTTTGCTTTGCGGTAGCGTTCAAAAATGTAGGACTGCTCATGTTCAGGAATCCCAGGTCCGGTATCGCTTACGATTACCTTTACGCTTTCAGCTGAATTCTCCAGTTGCAGATTGATCTTCCCCCCTTCAGGAGTGTATTTCAAGGCATTATCCAGCAGGTTTTGCAAAACGCGTTCTACCAGTTGCACATCCGCAAATACCAGTTGAGCTTTTTCGGGTAGCTGCATGTTTAGTTCAATCTGCTTGGAATCCGTCAGGATTTGATATTTCTGGTAAGTATCCTGTACGAGATCAGATAAAAAGAAGGCTTCTTTTTGTGGCTCAATCTGCTTAGCTTCCAATTTGGAAAACTCAAACAGCTGACCGATTTGAGTAGATAATTTTTCTGTACTATCCAGGATGATCTTCAAATAACGTTCCTGGTCATTTTCTTTAATGGTTCCTTTTTTAATCATCAGGGTTTCCACGTAACCCTGGATTATGGAAACCGGAGTTCTGAGGTCATGTGAAACGTTGGCAATCAATTCCCGCCGGAGCTTTTCTACCGACTTCAACTGGTCAATATTGTCTACAATTGTATCCGCCATTTCATTGAAGGTATCGGCCAGTTCTGTAAGATCTCCTTTTTCATCCTCCGCAATCCTCGCCTGCAAATCCCCTTCTTTGAATCTTTTTACGGAATAAATAATGCTTCTCAGATTTTTAGTCAGCAACCAAATGGCCAGCAACCCAATAGCCAATGCTCCGAAAAGGGTAATGAAGAACATATTCGCCCCCAGTTTAAGCATATAACTTCCCGATAAGGTGGAGACGATAGCCGATTGCTCTTCACTGGCTAATACGATGTAGAAATACCCTTGCAAGGCCCCTTCTTTTTCAATTCGGGCAGCAGAAAAAACGCTTTGCTGACCTGGGAATCGCGGGTTGTCTCCTTTGATAAAAGGTTTTTCTTCAGCAGCAATAAATTCATGTACCGGCCCCAATTCAACCGACTCCAGTTTTACGCGTTTGTAAGGAGCAACATAGGTAATGATATTTCCGATCGTATCTAACAGATAAACTTCGACACTTGGATTAATCGTCATCATGGAATGCATGATGTGATGAATGGCAACCGTATCAATTCCTCCACCTTCGACAAATGGATGAACTTCATGAGCCATACTTGGAGCAATATTTCCATAAAGCTGCTGGTTGATCTCCTGGTGATATTGCCGGGCAACATAACCGGTAATCATCACATAAGTAACACCAAGCACTATTAATAAAGCCAGGAGGGTGGCTGATATTTTCCAGTATAATTTATTCTTTTGCATAGTTGGCTGATCAAAAAGGATTATAATTCTTCATTAAAACGGTATCCTACTCCCCAGGTAGTCAGGATGTACACTGGTTGGTGGATATCCGGTTCTATTTTATTTCTCAACCTGTTGATATGGGAGTTAACGGTATGTGCAAAACCCAGGAAATCATATCCCCAGACAAGATCGAGTAATTTGGCCCGGTCATAACTCTTTCCCGGATTGGAAGCCAATAAAATGAGCAATTCAAATTCCTTGGGGCTCAATTCAACCCTTTTACCATCAAGGGTTACTTTTCTTTTATCGGCATCAATTTTCAGAGCTCCGAAATCGAGCACACCTTCTTTTTTGGTGGTGGTTTCGGGTTTTGCCATCATTTCCATTCTACGGAAAATAGCTTTCACCCTGGCAACAAACTCCCGAACACTAAAAGGCTTGGTGAGATAATCATCTGCTCCCATCTCCAGCCCCAATACCCGATCAATTTCTTCCGATCTGGCCGTCAGCATCATCACCGGAGTCTGGATTTCCTTACCCCGAATGCGCCTGCAAATCTCCATACCATCCATTCCCGGAAGCATGACATCCAGAATGATCAGATCATAATCATGGGTAAGCGCTTTTTGCAAACCAGCTTTACCTTCATACGCCTTCTCAAGGGTACATTCCAGGTCATTCAGGTGAATGTCCAGTAACTCCACAATATTTGGGTCATCCTCGACCACCAGTACTTTCTTCATAGTAAATAGCCTTGTTCGAATTGTTTTACAAAATTATCGTCCAATTATCACAAAAGTATCACAACAAGATACAGGAATCATAAACACAAACGGCCGGAGCCACGGTTTTTGTTTTGTTTTTCAATTACAGGTGTCGCTGTGCGGACAATAGTGAATAGAAAAACCCGGTCTAAAAAAGCAGTGAATAATTTACAGGTCTGATTTACAAGCAATTACACACAAAAAAACATCATCGATTGGCTTGTTATACTTATGTGATGTTCCCGTGATCCCCTTGTAAGGTCCAGCCTGTAATTTTGCCAGTGAAATCAATCATTAATATTCAATCAGAAAAATTTATAACAATGACACTTATTAGAAATCTTTCATTAATCGCTTTAGTAACCTTAACAGTTTTAGCTTGTAAGGATGATGATGTAACTCCTGCTGAACAAGATCTTATCCTCAATATTCAGGGATTGGAAGATCTCGGATCAGATTATGCCTACGAAGGCTGGATTATGGTGGATGGTGCTCCAAAGACTACCGGGGTATTTACAGTGGATGCTTCCGGTAATCTCTCACAAACTACTTTCTCTCTTGATGCTGAAGATCTCGAAAAGGCTACTGCCTTTATCCTGACCATAGAGCCTTCTCCTGACAATGATCCGAATCCTAGTGATGTACATATCCTGGCCGGGGACTTTAATACGGACGATGCGACGCTGACGGTTGGAGATTCCAGAGCCCTCGGCAACGACTTTTCCGCTTCTACCGGAGATTATATTTTGGCTACACCTACCAATGGTGCTGATTCAGATGAAAGAAGTGGTGTGTGGTGGCTTGATCCTGCTGCCGGACCGGGAGCTACATTGGACCTCCCTACCCTACCGGCAGGTTGGGAATACGAAGGATGGGCAGTGATTGACGGTGTGCCGGTTACCACAGGAAAATTCACAGATCCGGCCAAAGCTGATGACAGTGCACCCTTCAGTGGCAGCATGCCTGGCCCTCCGTTCCCTGGCGAAGACTTTTTGGAAAATGCACCTGCCGGATTGACGTTCCCGGTAGACCTGTCAGAAATGGTCGTAGTTATTTCGGTTGAACCGCAACCAGACAACAGCCCTAATCCATTTTTGCTGAAGCCGCTGGTAGGTCATGTACCTGCAAATGCTCCGGACCACACACTGTTGAATATGGATAATAATGCAGCAGGCTCTAACCCAACAGGAACTGCTTCCAAATAAACGTAAAACACTAAGCTTTCCATAAAAAATGCCGGGTCGTAAAAGTACGAGCCCGGCATTTATTTTGTGGTTCCTGTTGCGGGTTGCGTGTTACGTTTTTAATAACCAATAACCAACAACTTGTAACCTATTAATTTGCTACATTGTCAACGACTTCACCCGTCTTATCCAGCATCACAGGTTCTCCGAATCCGATCTCTTTCAACCCTTCAGCTTGTGAAGCAGCATCTCCGATAACGAGATAAATGAGATTGTTGGAAACCAGATGTTTGTCGATGATCTCCTTAGCTTTTTCCAAAGTCATATCCATCACCACTTTTTGTTCTTTGGCAGGATAATCCTTTGACAAGCCATAAGTGGAAATGTTTTCCAGAATGCCCATTTTATCATAAAGGGTTTCATAACTCAGGGCACGCCCTTTGATCAACTGACTCTTGGTCTTTTCAAGGTCTTCTTCTGAGAAATCTTCTTTATAACCTTCCAGAATGTCTTTGAATAAAAGGGCAGATTCTTTGGTGACATTAGTACGTACACTTGAATAAGCTACGAAAGCACCATGATTAATTCTCCGGAATACGGTGGAATAGGCTCCGTAAGTATATCCTTTTTCCTCACGCAATTGTTGAAATAAACGACCGGAGCTTCCTCCTCCCAGACGCTGGTTAACGACCGTTGCTGCATAATATTCCTCATCACCTCCTTTCATTGCCGGTGCACCGATTCTGATCACAGATTGTTTGGAATCTGGGATATCAACCATATATACTGTTGACTGATCCATGGCAACTGGCTCCGGAAGTTCAGGAAGCGTTACCGCTTTTCCTTCCCAGCCTTTCTCCATTGAAGCAAGGGCACTCAATGCTCTTTTCTTCGGAACAGCTCCTGCAATATGGAAACTGGAAACCGTTGGTGAATAATTGGCATCATAAAATGCTTTCAGGTCATCAATAGTGATAGACTCAACTGATTCTATGGTTCCTATTGTTGAGTTAGACAAAATATTATCCTCACCATAGATCAGCTTTGCAAAGCAGCGTGCAGCGATCTGATCAGGTTGTCCATCACGCTGTTGGATCTGAGTGATAGTACTTTTCTTCAGACGGTCAAATTCTGTTTCATCCCATCTTGGTTCAAGCAACATTTCTTCCATTATGGAAAGTACATCTTCAAAATTACGGCTCAAACAACTTCCGTTGATGGTAATATATTCTGAAGACGTTGACATGGAGATATCCGCACCCAACTGGCCAATGGCATCCTCCAGTTCTTCAGGAGTTTTGTTGGCTGTACCTTCCTGCATGATATCCGTCATAAGGTTGGCAACTCCGACCTTAGCCGGATCGTCCATAAGCATTCCTCCTTTTATTCTAAGGCTAAATTCAACCAAAGGCAATTCATTGTTCTGAATTCCGTACACTTGCAAGCCATTAGATAGTTTGGCATTCCAGATATCCGGAGATTTCACTACCGGTGTTTCCCCCAGAGGAGGCATTATACTTCTATCAATTTTTGAGGGCGTTTTTTCGAAATCCTCATTATCCTCCGGCAGTGGTGGTGGTTCTGCACCTGCAACTATTGGTTCTTCTACCACGACCGCAGTTTCAGAACCTTCCAGAGCCAAATCTGCCATTCCGCGAGGCACAAAACTGGTGGCCACGTAATTCTTTCCTTTGATGTATTGTTCATAAACGCGCATTACATCCTCTTCTGTAACGGCGAGTATCTTTTCGATCTCTTTGGATAACCCTCCCGGATCTCCACGGAATTCATTGAACTGAACAAGCTGGAAGGATTTATATAACAAACTGGAAATTCCATTATAGAAATTGGTTTCCTGAGTGTTTTTTATCCTTTGCATATCGCGTTCATCAATACCATTGGTTTCAAAATCCTCCATGGCTTTGAAGATGGCAGCCTGGACATCGTCCAGGTCAGTGCCGGCATTAGCTCGTACCCTGATGGTAAATTCACCGGCGATCTCACGTTCTCCATTATAGGAAGAAACGGAAGGAGCCAATTTCTGATTTTCTACGATTTCCTTGTAAAATGGTGCACGCTTACCTTGTGAAAGTAATTCGCCCAGGTAGGTCAGTGCATACATGTCAGGATGCCCATCTTCAACAGTTGGAAATACCATACGTAATTCAGGAAGCTGAGCAAAATTATCTTCGTGCATCAACTTGATGGTATTGTCAACGGCTACAGGCTGAGCTTCAGGGTGAGGGACTTCTTCCTTGGCAGGAATCTCGCCAAAATACTTTTCGATCATGGCCTTGGCATCATCAAAATTGATATCTCCGGCAACCACCATGGTGGCGTTATTGGGTCCATACCATTTGTCATAAAACTCTTTTACATCATCAAGTGTAGCTGCATCCAGATCTTCCAGGCTACCGATAACCTGCCAATTGTATGGGTGGCCATCGGGATACAAGGCTTTACCAATCACATAACTGGTGTGGCCATAAGGCTGATTATCCACGCGCTGGCGCTTTTCGTTCTTAACGATCTGTTTTTCATTTTCAAAAACAGCTTCTGTGACTGTATTGATCATAAAACCCATACGGTCACTCTCCATCCAAAGGATCTGTTCCAAACCATCTTTGGGTACTACTTCATAATAAACGGTACCATCATTCCAGGTACCACCATTGAAGTCCCCTCCCATGTCTTCGATGATCTTAAAGAAATTCCCTTTTCCGACATTTTCGGAATTCTGGAATAACATGTGTTCAAAGAAATGGGCAAAACCGGTACGTCCTGGTTTTTCACGGTTGGATCCAACGTGGAAAATAATAGCCACGGCGACGATTGGGTCAGAATCATCCTTATGCAGGATCACATCCAGCCCATTGTCCAGGGAATATTTTTCATAATCGATGGATAACTCATCCGGATTGGAAGTGTTATCTCCTGATCCTCCTTGCTGACTACAGGAACCAAGGCCAAAGACCAAAAGAGTGGTCAGGGAAAAAAACAATAATTTAGATAATTTCATATCAGGCGAATTTAAATTTAAGAAGTGGAAACTTATTTAATGATGAGGTAGCTGCCAATGGGATAATGGTCACGGGGCTTACCTGTAAAGCAGATCCAGCAGGGCCTGCTTTCAGAAACTTTAAGATAGGAAAAGTTCAACCCGAATTATACGGTTTTGGTCGAACTTTGGATTATTACCGTCAAAAGGCTGTTTTTTATCGACGATTGGAATGGAAATTAAAAAGGTAGTTCAATGATATTTAAGGACTGTGCCTTGAAATCGATAATTCTTTCGGATTCAGACGAAGCTTTAGAATACATTGGATGAAAACAAAAAAGGCAGCTCCGATGGGAACTGCCTTTTGAAAACTTAATATCTTTTCAGAAATTATTCTTCGTCTTTTTTCTCTTCTTCTTCTGAAGATTCTTCTTCAGCTTCCTCAACGGCCTCTTCAACTGCTTCCTCAGCCGCTGCTTCAACTTCATCAGCTACCTCCTCAACAGTTTCTTCAGCCTCTTCTACTACTTCCTCTACTGTTTCAGCAACTGCTTCAGGTGCTGGTGCAGCTTCGGTTGCTTTCTTCTTACCACCACGACGGCGGCGTCTCTTACCGCCTTTTGAATCATCTTTAGCGGAGTAGAGCTCGTTGAAATCAACAAATTCGATCATTGCCATTTCAGCGCCATCACTTCTACGGAACCCTGTACGCAAAACGCGAACATATCCGCCTGGACGATCACCTACTTTTTCTGCAATTGTACTGAACAATTCCTTAACGGCTTCCTTATTTTGCAGTGTACTGAAAACAACCCTTCTTGAATGAGTAGTGTTGCTTTTAGCTTTGGTCACCAAAGGCTCGATGTGTTTTCTCAAGGCTTTGGCTTTGGCCAATGTAGTGTTGATTCTTTTGTGCTCGATCAATGCGATCGAGAGGTTGCGCAAAAGCGCTTTCCTGTGTCCGGCTTTCCGGCTCAGGTGATTGAACTTCTTACCGTGTCTCATTTTTTACGGTTTTATCTTCCCAACACCTTCTTTGACATTTGAATGGCAGGCACATTCAGGATGATCAGATCATCGATCAAAAAAAGTTATCAAGAATTTTTTACAAAATCAGTTCCCGCATTCGGGAACTGCCTACATTACAATTTTCTTATTCTTCGTCCAATTTATATTTTGACAAGTCCATACCGAAAGTAAGGCCTTTGTCCTGGAGCAATTCTTCAATTTCTACAAGTGACTTCTTACCGAAGTTTCTGAACTTGAGCAGTTCATGCGTGTCATACTTAACAAGCTCGGCCAAAGTATTGATCTTGGCAGCTTTCAGACAGTTGTAAGCACGAACTGAGAGATCGAGGTCTTCGAGTGAAGTCTTGAGCAATTTGCGCATGTGCAGGATATGCTCATCCACGATATCTGCTTCTCTGGTTGTACCGTCATCGAAAGTGATATTCTCATCGGTGATCAACATGAGATGCTGGATAAGGATCCTTGAAGCTTCCTTGATCGCATCTTCCGGGTGGATGGTACCGTCGGTTTTGATTTCAAAAACCAGCATTTCGTAATCGGTACGCTGTCCCACACGCGTATTTTCGATCCTGTAGGAAACATTTTTGATCGGCGTATAGATAGCATCTACCGGAATAACGCCGATAGGAGCATCTTTTGCAAGGCTTTCGCTTGCAGGCACATACCCTCTGCCTTTGGTGATGGTCAACTCCATCTCGAGGTTTACAAATGGCTCCATAGTACAAACCAGGAGTTCAGGGTTCATTACTTTGAACACATTTGTGAACTCTTCCAGGTCACCTGCTTTGAAAGACTCCTTACCGGTAATGGTCAGGTAGATCTTTTCGTTGGTTACGCTGTCATCAGCGATAACCTGCTTCAGGCGAATTTGTTTGAGGTTGAGGATAATATCAACCACATCTTCCACCACCCCACGGATAGTAGCAAATTCGTGGTCAACACCTGCGATTCGAACAGCGGAGATCGCAAAACCATCCAGTGAAGAAAGCAGAACTCTCCTCAGGGAGTTACCAATGGTTTGGCCGAAGCCTGGTTCCAATGGTTTAAATTCAAAAAGCCCTTCAAAATCATCAGATTTTTGTAAAACAATTTTGTCTGGCTTCTGGAAATTTAAAATACTCATATGAAATATTTTCTTTTGGGTCACGGAAGAGCAAAATGAGGGAAAAAGCTTGCTGTTCCAATAGACTATTTAAACGTCAAATAGCTTTTCCTATCTTTTGGAAAAGCTTTTCCTTTAAAGTGGTTTCAGGCACCTTAAATACAAATTTTGACAGCCGGAAAACCCGGCCGTCAAAATCTTTATTATTTAGAATACAATTCAACGATAAGCTGTTCGTTGATCTTTTCTGGTATTTGCTCTCTTTCAGGATATTCGAGGAAAGTACCCTGCATTTTGTCTGCGTTGAATTCCAGCCATGGGAAGTTACGCACCTCATTTTTCGCACCTACAGCGTCTCTCACTACCTCCAATCCCTGAGACTTTCCACGTACAGAAACAATGTCTCCAGGCTTCAGCAATACTGAAGGGATGTTGGTCAATACACCGTTAACTGTAATGTGTTTGTGAGTAACCAACTGTCTGGCAGCTCTTCTGGTAGGAGCCATTCCCAGACGGAATACAGTATTATCGAGGCGGGACTCGAGCAGTTGCAACAGCACGGTACCTGTAACACCTGATTTACTGGAGGCTTTTTTAAACAGGTTTCTAAACTGACGCTCCAACAAACCATAAGCATATTTTGCTTTCTGCTTTTCCATCAACTGGAGGCCATAATCAGACTTCTGTCTTCTTCTGTTCCTACCATTACCGTGTTGTCCCGGTGGATATTTTTTCTTTTCAAATGCTCTGTCGAAGCCAAAAATCGCTTCTCCAAGTGCTCTTGCTTTTTTTGCCTTCGGCCCTGTATATCTTGCCATTTTTAAGAATTACTTTTTCTGGTTAAGTACAGCTTGTTCAACGAAATTAAACTCTTCTACGCTTTGGTGGACGACATCCGTTGTGAGGAATTGGAGTGACATCATTGATTTTGGTCACTTTGATTCCTGCTACATCAATCGCACGGATAGCTGCTTCGCGTCCGGAGCCAGGCCCCTTAACAAAAACCTGTACGGCACGCAATCCTGCATCATGCGCAGTTGAAGCTGCATCAGATGCTGCAATCTGAGCTGCATACGGAGTGTTCTTCTTAGAACCACGGAACCCAGCTTTTCCTGCTGAAGCCCATGAAATCACCTGACCTTTCTTATTGGTCAACGTAATAATGATGTTGTTGAAACTTGCTTTGATATAAGCGAAACCTTCCGGTTCAACTTTTACATTTCTTTTTTTAGCCTTTTTTACTCTTCCCTTTGCCATTATAGATTCAGGATTTTAAATTATGAGACCGGTTTCTCCGGCAGTCATGTATTTATAATGAATACCCGCTTGGATAAACATACCCCAACAGGTATTCCCAAAAGGTATTATTTAGTAACCTTCTTTTTATTTGCAACAGTCTTTTTCCTTCCCTTACGGGTACGTGCATTAGTCTTGGTACGCTGTCCGCGAACAGGTAATCCCTTACGGTGACGAACACCACGATAACACCCGATATCCATCAAACGTTTGATGTTCATTTGAACCTCAGAACGCAATTCACCTTCTACTTTGTACTCATTGGTGATCAAACTAGAGATCTGACGAACATTCTCATCGTCCCAATCCTGCACCTTGATATTAGGATCAACTCCTGCTTTTTCCAAAATCTCAGAGGAGAGAGATCTTCCAATACCGAAGATATATGTCAGGCTAATTACGCCACGCTTGTTTCTTGGTAAATCAACACCTGCTATACGAGCCATCTGTTAATTGATATTTGATTAAAATTATCACAACTTTCAAGGTTACCCCTGACGCTGCTTGAACTTAGGATTTTTCTTGTTAATTACGTACAACTTCCCCTTTCTCCTCACAATCTTACAGTCCGCTGAACGTTTCTTAATTGAAGCTTTAACTTTCATAATATAAAGTTTTTAATGAGCAAAAAAATATTGCCAAATTAAGATTTGCCATCTTCGTAGAAATAAGCAAACGATTTGACAATGTTTTGGTGCGTCTCTATTTATATCTGTAAACTATTCTTCCTCTGGTCAGATCATAAGGAGACATTTCAACAGCAACCTTATCTCCCGGGAGAATTCGAATGTAGTGCATTCTCATCTTTCCGGAGATTGTGGCCACGATCTTATGATCATTTTCCAGCCTTACTCGAAACATTGCGTTTGACAATGCTTCTTCAATAATTCCATCCTGTTTAATCAGGTTCTTTTTTGCCATATTTCAAATTTCGGAGTGCAAAGGTAATAAAAAATAATTAGAATCCATTCTCAAACCCGGAAAAAAATTACACTACCTTAAACACATGGTTTTGTAAGTATCAAGCGAATTCAAAATCTATCTTTACTTCTTTGACATTATCATTTTTGCGAATAGCTTCTTCGACAATTGAATGATCTGACAAAATATCCGCCTTTTCTTTTCTTACTGTTACGGTGTGTTCAAAATGAGCAGAAGGTTTTCTGTCTTTCGCATACACCGTCCATCCGTCTTTTGAAGTGGCAACTCTTTTGTTGCCCAAGTTCACCATAGGCTCTATGGCAATTACCAATCCTTCCTGCAATTTCACCCCTCTTCCTCTCCTGCCGTAGTTAGGCACTTCCGGAGCTTCATGAAGGTTTTTTCCCAGACCATGGCCTACGAGTTCGCGAACAATCCCATAACCATGTTCCTTTTCTGCATATTGCTGGATCGCAAAACTCACATCTCCTAATCTGTTTCCAACAACTGCCTGTTCAATTCCTTTATATAGAGAAGTATTCGTAACCTCTAACAATTTCATCACCTCATCCGAAACATCTCCGATAGCAAATGTATAAGCAGCATCCCCGTAAAAATCATTCTGAATCACACCACAATCAACGGAGACAATGTCACCGTCCTGGAACACCATATCTTTATCAGGAATTCCGTGGACAACTTGTTCATTGGGAGATACGCACAGGGTGGCAGGAAATCCTCCGTAACCCTTAAAGCCCGGAACTGCTCCGTGATCCCGAATTAGTTCTTCTGCGGCCTTATCGATCTCGGCACCGGTGATTCCCGGTTTGATCATACTTCCTACAAGAGCCAGTGCTTTACTTACCAGCAAACAACTTTGCCGTATCAGCTCAATCTCTTCGTCCGTTTTATATATGATCAATTTTTGTCCTGCCATTAGGTATGGGATATTACATATTTGCTCCGATACCCTGGAGACGACTACTACGTCCCTGGAGCTTACCGGATTTTACCAAACCATCGTAACGACGCATCAACAAGTGGCTTTCGATCTGCTGGAGTGTATCCAGAACCACCCCAACAAGGATCAGGATGGAGGTACCTCCGAAGAATGCCGCAAAACCGGCATTGATTCCGAAAGCTCCTGCAAAAGCAGGCATGATAGCGATAAGAGCCAGAAATACAGATCCCGGTAAAGTAATTCTACTGGTGATAGAATCGATAAAATCAGCCGTAGACTTACCAGGCTTAACTCCAGGGATAAATGCATTCTGACGCTTAAGGTAATCCGCATACTGCGTAGGATTAACCATCAAGGCTGTATATACATATGTGAAGATCACTACCAAAAAGAAGTAGATCACATTGTAAGGCATAGACGTAAAGTCGTTCATGGCACGTACCCAATAGTTGGATTGAGCAGCACTATCAGCGCCAACCAGGGCAGTGATAATTGTACCAGGAAGGAACATCAGGGCCTGAGCAAAGATGATTGGCATTACCCCAGCCGCGTTTACTTTCAATGGAATGTAATCTCTTGCTCCTGCAACCGGCATCGCGCTGGCACCACGGCCAACCATTCGCTTCGCAAACTGAATAGGAATCTTTCGAACCCCGGTAACGATAAGGACCGTTGCCATAATAGCCAGCAGGAATGCAGCGATCTCAATAACGAAGATCAACAATCCACCCTCATCAGATCTGAGGAGGAATTCTGCTGCCAACATATTCGGGAGCCTTGCGATGATACCAACGGTGATCAACAAAGAAACACCGTTTCCGATTCCTCTGTCTGTAATACGCTCACCCAACCACATCGCAAAAATTACACCTGTAGAAAGAATAATGATATTCGACAACCAGAAAATGAAATCCGGAATAGAAGGATCAACAGCACCCATTTGCTTGACATAGGCGAGGTAACCACCTCCCTGAAGCAGGGTAATAACAACAGTCAACATACGCGTAATCTGTGTCAGTTTCTTTCTTCCTGACTCTCCCTCTTTCTGCTGTAATTTCTGGAAATACGGAACTGCAAAACCCATCAACTGAATGATGATCGAAGCAGTGATATAAGGCATGATACCCAAAGCCATAATGGCTGCCTGATTAAAAGCACCACCGGTGAAAAGGTTGATCAGGCCCAAAAGGTCATTTGGATTTGAAGAACTCTGGAGAGCATCTTTAAGAATTGCAGGGTCAACACCCGGCAAAACCACATAGGCTCCAAATCGATAAACCAAAAGCATTCCCAATGTAAAGAGAATGCGGTTCCTCAATTCTTTGATCTTCCAAATATTTTTAAGCGTATCGATTAGCTTTTTCATCTATCTACAGTGTTTAGTCGCTCGTGGCAACACATATGAAACCACCAATAGAAGTCTTCTCAGACATTTCTATTGGTGGTTATCCTAAATAGTTATTAAACAAGATTTACACTACCACCTGCTGCTTCAATAGCTTGCTTTGCACTTGCAGAACAGGCGTGAACAGTAACATTAACTTTGGATTTCAGTTCTCCGTCACCCAAAATCTTAACCAGATCATTTTTACGAATGGCTCCCTGTTCGATCAAAGTTTCCACGTTGATCGTATCTGTCTTCAACACATCTGCCATCTCCTGTAATCTGGCCAGGTTAAATGGTACATAAGATACACGATTTGGATTTTTGAATCCACGTTTTGGCAAACGCATTTGAAGTGGCATCTGTCCACCTTCGAATCCACGTTTGCGGCTGTATCCTGATCTGGACTTAGCTCCTTTATGACCACGGGTAGAAGTACCACCATGGCCGGATCCCTGTCCTCTGGCAATTCTTTTGCCTTTTTTTACCGAACCCGCCGCAGGTTTTAAATTATGCAGTTCCATTATCTTAAATAGAATTTAAATCTTTATTAAAATACCCCTATGGGTTATTATTTCACTTCTTCCACTGTGACCAGGTGGTTCACTTTGTCAATCATTCCTTTGATCTGTGGTGTCAATTCTTTTACCACAGTACCGTTGACCTTTCTGAGGCCGAGGGCGATCAGGGTATCCTTCTGACGCTTGGAGCGATCGATGGAACTTTTCACCTGTGTTATTTTAACCTTGCTCATAATTCCGTTTCAATTTTAGCTGAAAAGCTGATTAACCGTTGAATAATTTTTCCATGGAGATGTTGCGCTGCTTAGCTACCGTTTGCGGGCTTCTGAGCTTGGACAATGCATCCATGGTTGCTTTCACAACATTGTGAGGGTTGGAAGACCCCTGGGATTTGGCCAATACGTTATGTACTCCGGCAGTTTCCAGAACAGCACGCATAGCACCACCGGCAATTACACCGGTACCACTTGAAGCAGGCTTAATCAACACCTTACCGGCACCGTACTTCCCTTTCTGCTCGTGTGGGATAGTACCATTCCACAAAGGAACTTTAACCAGGTTTTTCTTCGCATCATCCACTGCTTTTGCAATAGATTCTGAAACGTCACGTGCTTTTCCAAGTCCGTGTCCTACAGTTCCGTTACCATCACCTACAACTACGATCGCAGCAAAGCTAAATGTACGTCCCCCTTTAGTCACTTTAGCTACCCTGTTAAGAGTTACTAATTTTTCCTTGAGTTCTGTTTCAGCAGGTTTAACTCTATCTCTGTTTGAGTCTCTTTTTGCCATTATAATGGAAGTTATTTATTTTTTATAATTTTAATCCAGCTTCGCGGGCACCATCACCAAGAGCTTTAACTCTTCCGTGGTAAAGGTAACCTGCTCTGTCAAATACTGCTATTTCAATATTTTTAGCTTTGGCACGCTCTCCGATAAGCTTTCCAACTTTAGCAGCTCTTTCCGTTTTGGTTCCTTCTGAACCAACCCCTTTATCGAGCGAAGAAGCAGAAGCCAGGGTAACGCCATTTACATCGTCGATCAACTGGCAGTAAATCTCTTTGTTACTTCTGAAGACGTTCAAACGTGGTCTCTCAGGAGTCCCGTTGATCTTTTTACGGATCGTTTTCTGGATTTTCTTTCTCCTATTCTGTTTTGAAAATTTCATTTCTTTTAAATTATCAGCCTTAGTGTAGGATACCAATCATCAGACCCAAGGCCCCTTTTGTTATAAATGATAGATTCCGAGTCGAAAATGAAGATAATTTCCTCATCACCGGAATTTATTATTTGTTTATCATTAAGCAGTTTTACCTTGCTTACGTCTGAGCTCTTCACCCACAAACTTGATACCTTTTCCTTTGTAAGGCTCAGGCTTACGGAAAGCACGGATCTTGGCAGCAACCTGACCCAACAACTGCTTATCTACACTGTTAAGCTTGATGATCGGGTTTTTACCTTTTTCCATGACCGCTTCTACTTTCACCTCATCAGGAATTACAAAGTAAATCGGGTGAGAATAACCAACAGTCAATTCAAGCAACTGACCGGTATTATTGGCACGATAACCTACCCCCACTACTTCGAGTTGCTTTTCAAAACCATTAGTAACTCCTTCAACCATGTTGGCCAGCAATGATCTGTACAAACCATGCATAGAGCGATGACGCTTTGAATCTGTCGGGCGAACCACTGTCATTTCACCATCTTCAACGTTGACGGTCAAATCAGGATCAACTTGTTGTTTCAATTCCCCCTTAGGTCCTTTAACAGTCACAAGGTTTCCTTTGCTGACATTTATTTCTACACCGCTCGCAAGCGTAATTGGTGAATTTCCTATCCTAGACATCTTATCTCAGATTTTGACCTTAATTAGTAAATATAACACAATACTTCTCCTCCGACATTCGCCGTTCTTGCCTGTTTGTCAGTCATCAGTCCATGTGAAGTTGAGATCATTGCGATCCCAAGACCGTTGATCACTCTAGGCAGATCTTTAGAGCCGGAGTATTTACGTAAACCAGGTTTACTTACGCGGATCATTTTTTTAATCGCAGGTTCTTTAGATACAGGATCGTATTTGATAGCGATCTTGATAATTCCCTGTTTTCCTTTACCTACCCCATCCTCGAACTTGTACTTCAGGATATATCCCTGATCATAGAGGATCTCTGTCATGTGCTTCTTCACGTTAGAAGCAGGGATTTCTACAATTTTGTGGCCCGCCATTTGCGCATTACGAATGCGGGTCAAATAATCTGCTATAGGATCAGTTGCAGCCATTGTTTAGATATTTCGCCGACCGGTTTTCCGTTCAGGAACCTCGCCGACTGTTAAAAATAAATTATTCAGTGATTTACCAACTAGCTTTGGTTACTCCCGGAAGTTTACCTTCCAATGCCATTTGACGGAATTTTACACGGCAGATCCCGAAGTCACGCATGTAACCTTTAGGACGACCGGTCAACTGGCAACGGTTGTGCAAACGGATAGGGTTGGAGTTGCGTGGCAATTTATCCAGCTCATCCCAACGTCCTTCTTCCTTAAGTTGCTTGCGCAATTCCGCATATTTCGCAACCATGCGTTGTCTTTTCTTTTCTCTTGCAATAAGTGACTTTCTGGCCATTATTATTAATGTTGTTTCCTTACGGAATTAATTAATCTCTTTGATTTTTGAATGGAAGCCCAAGTGCTTTCAGCAATGCCAAAGCTTCTGCATCTGTTTTTGCTGTCGTTACGAAAGTAACATCCATACCGGTGATACGACCTACTTTATCGATATCGATCTCAGGGAACACGATCTGCTCCTTGATACCCATGGAGTAGTTACCTCTTCCGTCAAAGCTCTTGTCGTTGATTCCTCGGAAGTCACGCACACGTGGCAGGGCCACAGTTACCAGACGATCCAAAAACTCATACATGCGGTTGTTACGCAGTGTCACGCGGGCACCGATAGTCATCCCCTCTCTGAGTTTAAAGTTAGAAACCGACTTTTTAGCTTTGGTTGGAACCGCTTTCTGACCAGCGATGATGGTCATTTCGTTCAAAGCGTTGTCAACAAGCTTTTTATCTTGTGTTGCTTCGCCAACTCCCTGGTTGAGGTTGATCTTAACCAGTTTAGGTACTTCCATAATGGAACCGTACTGGAATTGCTCCATCAAAGCAGGAACAACTTCCTTGGCATATTTTTCTCTTAATCTTGGTGTATAACTCATTACTTAATGATTTCCCCGGATTTTTTCGAATAACGTACAATTTTGCCATCTTTCTCTCTTCTTCTTCCAACACGGGTAGCGTCTCCTGATTTAGGATCTACCAACATGAGGTTAGAGAGGTGGATAGGTGCAGGGATCTTTTCGATTCCTCCGGCACTTTCCTGAGATGGTTTGCGGTGCTTGGTCATAATATTCACACCGTCGACAATCGCCTTGTTCTTGGAAGGAAATACTTCCAGAACTTCTCTTGGAGTGCTTTTGTCTTTATATGCGCCAGCAATAACGACAACTTTGTCTCCGCGTTTGATCTTCAACTTAGGCGCAAAACGATTTTTGTCAGTTTTATTTGCCATTTTTATCTTTCATTAGCCACATTTCTGAACAAATGCAGAAACGCGTGGTCATTAAATTAATTACAATACTTCAGGAGCAAGAGAAACGATTCTCATATAATCTCTCTCTCTGAGCTCTCTTGCCACAGGCCCGAAAATACGGGTACCTCTTGGTTCTTCCGCAGCATTTAGAATAACAACTGCGTTGTCGTCAAAACGGATATAGGAACCATCTTTACGACGAATTTCTTTTTTGGTGCGTACAACCACGGCTTTGGTAACAGTTCCCTTCTTAATTCCTCCTCCCGGAGCCGCTGATTTGACACTAACGACGATCTGGTCGCCAATTGAGGCATAACGACGTTTCGAGCCTCCCAAAACACGGATACAAAGCACTTCTTTTGCACCGCTGTTATCTGCTACGTTGAGCCTGGATTCTTGCTGTATCATGACCTTTTATATTTTCGAATCTACGATTCAATGATGCCTAAGAAGGCTTTATTTAGCTCTTTCAATAATTTCGACCACTCTCCAGCGCTTGCGCTTACTCAGCGGGCGGGTTTCCATGATACGTACTGTATCACCTTCATTGCAATCATTCTTTTCATCGTGAGCAATGAACTTTTTGGTCTTCTTTACATACTTGCCGTAGATTGGGTGCTTCAAACGACGCTGAACCATTACAGAGATCGTCTTGTCCATTTTATTACTGGATACCACCCCGACAATTTGCTTTCTTAGATTTCTTTCAGACATTTCTATTGAATTATGCCGATGGAAAAACCATCAAATTATTTTTTACGCCTTCTGGCTTTAATTTTCGAACGCTTAGCGTTTTGTTCTTCTGAAGCATTAGCAAGCTCCCTTCTGCGAATTTCAGTTTGCAAACGAGCAATATCCCTGCGTACTTCGCGTAAGCTGAGCGGATTCTCCAATCCGGTCAGTGCATGATCAAACTTCATTTTTTGATACTGGGCGCGAGTAGAGTCCAATTCACTCAACAGATCGCTATCCGAATAATCCTGAAGCTCTAAAAATTTCTTTGTTGCCATCGCAAATAATTATTAATAGTTTAATTGCTACACCTTCAAATATTTGGCTCGAAGGCATTGCGCATAAGGGAATTTATCCTTCAAAATCAGGTCTTACCACTGTTTTGGTAAGTACCGGTAATTTTTGTGCAGCCAGGCGAAGCGCTTCAAATGCTACGTCGCGTGGTACCCCGTCGATTTCAAACATAATCCTTCCTGGCTTGATCGGGGCTACGTAATGATCCAGGGCTCCTTTACCCTTACCCATACGCACCTCGAGAGGCTTAGAAGTGATCGGCTTGTCCGGGAATATTCTGATCCAAACCTTACCTTCCCTTTTCATATAACGTGTCATCGCAATACGAGCAGCCTCTATCTGACGGCTGGTGATACGGCCACGTGTAATGGCTTTAAGTCCGTAAGTACCGAAATCTACGGTACTTCCACGATGGGCTAAACCACGGTTTCTCCCTTTTTGCTGCTTACGATATTTCGTTCTTTTTGGCTGTAACATTATCCAAAAAATTTTAATCTAAATTCTCAAAAAATCACCCTAAAAATCGGAGATTTCAACCAATTTAAAGGTAGGTCTGAAAAAAGCGTGGCAAAGATACACTTTTTTCTTTAATATTTTATTAATTCCTTCTCTGATTTCTTCCGCCGCCTCTTCTGCCTCGTCCACCGTCTCTTCTACCACCATCTCTACGGCCACCGCGCTTACCGGAATCTTTAGAAGACAATCCAGCATTAGGAGACAAATCACGCTTTCCGAGTACTTCACCTTTGCAGATCCAGACTTTAATACCCAGTTTACCATAAATGGTCTGAGCTTCCTGGAGTGCATAGTCGATATCAGCTCTGAAAGTATGCAATGGAGTTCTTCCATCCTTAAATTCTTCAGAACGTGCCATCTCCGCACCATTCAATCTACCGGAGATACGCACCTTAATACCTTCTGCACCTGCACGCATAGTTGACTGGATAGCCATTTTCACTGCACGACGGTAATTGATACGTCCCTCAAGCTGCTTGGCAATTGACTCGCCAACGATATTGGCATCGAGTTCAGGCTTACGGATCTCAATGATATTGATCTGAATGTCCTGACCTGTCAATTTTTTAAGCTCTTCGCGGATACGGTCAACCTCAGAACCTCCTTTACCGATGATGATACCCGGGCGGGAAGTATGAACGGTTACTGTAATACGCTTGAGTGTACGTTCGATAACGATGCGGGCAATACCGCCTTTCTGTACACGAGCTTTAAGGTAGTTGCGGATTTTTTCATCCTGAACAACTTTGTCAGCATAGTCTTTGTCAGCATACCAGTTGGAATCCCAACCTCTGATGATACCAAGACGGTTACCTATTGGATTTGTCTTTTGTCCCATATTATGGAATAATTTTTAACTTCTTTGATTATTCAACTTCCTCTATTGTAACAGCATCTTCAACCTCAGCGGATGCTTGTGCATCATCAGGCAGTGGAATGGAATTTTCCACTACGATGGTTACGTGGCAGGAATGTTTACGAATACGGTGTGCTCTACCATGGGGAGCCGGACGAAAACGTTTCAGCATTGTACCCTGGTCCGCACTGATTTCTGAGATCACGAGATCGTAGTCGTCAGCACTTTCTGCACCACCTAATTTATTCTCCCAGTTTGAAATAGCAGATACGAGGAGTTTTTCCAAATGCACTGCTGCTTCTTTTTTTGTAAAGCGCAAAATATCAAGAGCATCATAAGCTTTTTTGCCTCTGATCAGGTCAACGACCAAACGCATCTTACGCGCTGACATTTGTACACCTTTTAATTTAGCTACTGCTTCCATTTTACAAATATTGTGGTGGACCAGGATGTTATTGAATACCAAGGTCCATTAACAGTGTTATTAATTTATACCTTAACGATTTCCTGAGTGTCCTCTAAAGTTGCGTGTCGGAGCGAACTCACCGAGTTTGTGACCAACCATGTTTTCTGTGACAAACACAGGAACAAAAGTTTTGCCATTGTGAACAGCGATGGTTTGTCCTACCATGTCAGGAACGATCATAGAAGTTCTTGACCAGGTTTTGATAACTTTTTTCTTGTTGGACTCTTTAGCTGCGATTACTTTATCCACTAATTTGTGAAAAACGTAAGGTCCTTTTTTAACAGATCTAGCCATAATATTATAACATTATGAATGATTTCGGCTATGCGGCCGAAGCCATTGTTATCTTTTCTTTCTTTTTGAAATAATAAGTTTAGTAGAAGCTTTCTTCCTGTTACGAGTCTTCTGACCTTTGGCCATAACCCCTGTACGAGAACGTGGGTGACCTCCGGAAGCTCTACCTTCACCACCACCCATCGGGTGATCAACCGGGTTCATCGCTACACCTCTTACGCGAGGACGTTTACCGATCCAGCGGCTTCTACCCGCTTTACCAAGCACCTGTAATGCATGATCTGAATTGGAAGTTGAACCGATGGTAGCTTTACAGGTCAGCAGTATTCTGCGAACCTCACCTGAAGGCAACTTAATAACTGCATATTTACCTTCTCTACCCATCATCGTACCATTAGTTCCTGCACTTCTTGCCAATGCAGCACCTTTTCCGGGAGTCATTTCAATTGCGTGAATAGTGGCTCCCAAGGGGATATCACTCAGGTACAGGGCATTTCCGGTATTTGGAGTTGCTCCTTTTCCAGACTGAATCTGATCGCCTACCTGCAATCCTTCCGGAGCGATGATGTATCTCTTTGCTCCATCTGCATAAACTACCAGGGCGATGAAAGCTGAACGGTTAGGATCGTACTCGATCGTTTTTACCGTTGCAGGGATTCCTTCTTTTTCTCTTTTAAAGTCGATGATACGGTAACGGCGTTTGTGGCCACCCCCCATTTGACGCATGGTCATTTTACCATCGTGGTTACGTCCACCGGATTTCTTAATCGGTGCCAACAAGCTTTTTTCCGGCTTATCAGTCGTAACTTCTTCAAACGCATTACCCAATCTGGTACGCGTTCCTGGAGTCATCGGACGAAATTTCTTAAGTGCCATTTTTATAAAATTTATTTTGGGTTGCTCTACCAGCTTTGCGGGGTTTTCCCCATTACTGCCTTGACAGTCTTCCTGTCCGGTACAGTCCCTTTTTTAATTAAATATCTCCGAAGAAATCGATTTCTTCTCCATCAGCCAGTGTGACCACTGCTTTCTTGTATCCTGAAACTCTTCCTTTCAAGATACCTGAACGGGTCATTCTGTTTTTAATCTTAGCCGGCATAATCATTGTGTTGACAGAATCAACTGTTACACCGTACATTTCTTCAACCGCATTCTTTACTTCGATCTTATTTGCAGTAGAGTCTACCACGAAACTATACTTTCCGAGGTTTTCAGACAGCATTTCTGCTTTTTCAGTAATGATCGGCTTTATAAGAATTGTCTTTGCCATTATTTTCTAATTGTATTTCCTTTTCGGAAAAATTAAGCAAATGTTTCTTTAATCTTTTCAACAGCTCCTTCTGCCAGGATCAGCTTACCAGCTTTCATGATCTGATAAGTGTTCAGGTCAGCAGCTCTTACAACCTCCGTTCCCTGAATGTTACGGCTTGAGAGATAAACTTCCTTTTCGTAGTCAGGCGTAACCACAACAGTTTTCTGTCCTTCTACATTGAGGTTGTTCAAAATGTTGACATATTCTTTGGTCTTAGGTGCATCGAAGGAGAAATCTTCCATCACCATGATGTCACCGGCAGTTGCTTTAACAGAAAGTGCAGACTTTCTGGCCAGGCGCTTAACCTTTTTGTTCAGATCGATACCATAGGTACGTGGTCTTGGACCAAATACGCGGCCTCCACCTCTGAACAAAGGGTTTTTTATACTACCTGCACGAGCGGTACCGGTTCCCTTCTGACGCTTGATCTTTTTAGTAGATCCTGCAATCTCACCACGTTCTTTGGACTTGTGGGTACCCTGGCGCTGGTTAGCGAGATACTGCTTTACGGAAAGGTATACAGCATGCTCGTTAGGCTCGACCCCAAAAATGTCAGCAGGCAATTCAACACTTCTGCCTGTAGACTGTCCTTGTGTATTTAGCACATCGAGTTTCATAACAAAATTATTTTCAGCTCGAATGATTTTCTAAATGTTTTACCGTCGGAAAAACCGACAAAACAAATAGCATTCTTTTTTTAAATGCATTGCGGACTTCAAGAGGCCGGTCAACGCTACGAATATTATTTTTCAAGAATTACAAAACCTCCTTTGTGTCCGGGAACTGCGCCCTTCACCAAAATGATGTTTTGATCTGGGAAGATTTTTACAACTTCAAGGTTGGTGGTCTTCACCCTTCTGCCACCGTCTCTACCTGCCATACGCATTCCTTTGAATACTTTGGCCGGATAAGATGCTGCACCGATAGAACCGGGAGCACGCTGACGGTTATGCTGACCGTGAGTTGCATCGTTTACCCCTTTAAATCCGTGGCGTTTAACAACACCCTGGAAGCCTTTACCCTTTGAGGTTCCAATTGCACTGACGTAATCTCCTTCTTCGAAAATTTCGTCAACATTTACTAAGTCTCCAACAGCTTTTTCCACTGCGTCGAAGTCACGGAACTCAACTACTCTCTGCTTAGGAGTTGTTTTTGCTTTCGCAAAATGTCCCAATTCAGGTCTCGTAGTATTTTTTTCTTTAGCTTCACCGAAGCCCATCTGGAGGGCAGAGTAACCATCTGATTCCTCTGTCTTCACCTGCGTAACAACGCAAGGACCCATTTCGATTACGGTGCAAGCTACATTGCGACCATTTCCGTCAAAGACGCTGGTCATTCCGACTTTTTTACCAATTAATCCGTTCATCAGAATATTTTTTTAAACTCCTGCAATAACCTTTAGCACCAAGGCACCTAAAATCATTACAGGGATGACCGTATAGGGATTTGCTTCAATAAAAATTACAGATCTGCCAATGAGCACAATCTTGTAACTTTCACTTCTGGTTCGAATAGGTTAAAAAACCGCTATCAAACCCAACAACCCCTTAACTTTGGCTCTTTTTATTGTTTTGTAAAAATTACGTCAACTTAACTTGAATGTCTACACCACTCGGCAATTCCAGTTTGGACAGTGCATCGACTGTCTTTTGAGTAGGAGTATATATTTCAATGAGACGCTTGTGGGTGCGACGCTGGAACTGCTCACGAGATTTCTTATTGACGTGCGGAGAACGGAGCACGGTAAAGATTTTCTTCTCAGTGGGCAGCGGAATCGGACCCGTAACAACAGCACCGCTGTTGCGAACCGTTTTCACGATCTTTTCAGTAGACTTGTCTACCAGATTGTGATCGTAAGAACGTAGTTTAATCCTGATTTTCTGATTCATGCCTGTTAAATAATAGTTTATCAAAAAATGATACTTCCTTCCGGTTATTTAACTTTCAGGAAAAGAATCGGGTTGGAGGAACGCTCCAACCCGAAACTGTTTTTTATACATTGACAATGCCTTTGGCCTTGTCGATAATTTCTTTTGCAATACCTGATGGTGCAGCTGCGTAGTGTGAGAACTCCATAGTTGAGCTCGCACGTCCTGAAGTCAGGGTACGCAATGCGGTAACATATCCGAACATTTCAGACAATGGAACATCCGCCTGGATAGTGATAGCACCACCCGCACCGGTTTCCTGTCCTTTAGGTAATCCACGACGACGGTTCAGGTCACCGATAACTGTACCTACGAACTCATCCGGAGTAACTACCTCGAGTTTCATGATAGGCTCCAGCAATTCCGGCTTACACTTAGGTGCAGCAGCCTTGAAACCTTCTTTTGCACAAAGCTCAAAGGCAATAGGCTTGGAATCCACCGCGTGCATAGATCCGTCAAAAACGCGAACCTTCATACTGTCGATGTTGTAACCTGCGAGGATACCGTTGGACATCATCGCCATGAAACCATCTCTGATTGGCTTCTGGTAGTTCTTGTCGATAGCACCACCAACGATACCCCAATCGAACTGGAGTTTTGCTTTACCGCTCTTGAACTCATCGCTTTCCAGGAATTCCTGATCAGCAGGTCCGAGTTCGAATTCCATGTCTGCAAAGAGACCGGAACCACCTGATTGTTTTTTCAAACGCTCGCGGTGTGAAACAGTGTTGGTCAATGCTTCTTTATAAGTCACCTGAGGTTCACCCTGGTTACATTCAACTTTGAACTCGCGCTTAAGGCGGTCAACGATGATTTCAAGGTGCAACTCACCCATACCGCTAATTACGGTTTGGTTGGTATCTTCATTATAGTTAACTCTGAAAGTTGGGTCTTCTTCAGACAATTTGGCTAATGCCATACCCAGCTTATCAAGGTCTTTTTGTGTTTTTGGCTCAACGGCCAATCCGATCACAGGATCAGGGAAAGTCATACTTTCCAGAACGATCGGCTTGTTAGGATCACAGAGTGTATCTCCGGTACGAAGATCTTTCATACCTACAGCAGCTGCAATATCACCAGCCTCAACTTTCTCAATAGCGTTCTGCTTGTTAGAGTGCATCTGGTACAAACGAGAGATACGCTCTTTTTTACCGGAACGGGTATTCAGGATATAAGATCCTGCATCCAGTGTACCGGAATATACGCGGAAAAAAGCCAGACGTCCTACGAAAGGATCGGTTGCAATCTTGAATGCAAGAGCTGCGAAAGGCTCATTGGCATCAGGCTTACGGGTAACCGGCTCATCTGTTTTAGGGTTAACACCTTCAACGGCATCAACATCAACAGGAGAAGGCAGGTAAGCACAAACTGCATCCAATACTGCCTGTACACCTTTGTTCTTGAATGCAGAACCACACATCATTGGTGTGATACTCATATCAATAACTGCAGCGCGGATAGCAGCACGGATTTCTTCTGCAGAGATAGAATCCGGATCATCGAAGAATTTCTCCAATAAGGTCTCGTCATATTCTGCAACAGCTTCCAGCAACTCTTCTCTCTTTTCATCAACAAGGTCCTGGAGATCTTCAGGGATAGGCACTACTTCGTAAGTCATCCCCATGTCATTTTCATTCCAGATAATGGCCTCATTAGTGATGAGGTCAACCACTCCTTTGAAAGTTTCTTCTGCTCCGATCGGCACCTGCAAGGCGATTGCATTGGCACCCAATTTTTCTCTAACGTCATTTACAACGTTGAAAAAGTCAGCACCTGAACGGTCCATTTTATTAACAAAACCGATACGTGGCACTTTATATCTGTCAGCCTGTCTCCAAACTGTTTCAGATTGTGGTTCCACACCTGATACAGCACAGAAGAGGGCCATAACGCCATCCAATACACGAAGTGAACGCTCCACCTCAACGGTAAAGTCAACGTGTCCCGGAGTGTCGATAATATTCACTGAGTATTCCTGGTCTTTCCATTTCCAGGATGTCTTGGTAGCAGCAGAAGTAATGGTAATACCTCTTTCCTGCTCCTGCTCCATCCAGTCCATGGTAGCGGCACCATCGTGCACCTCACCAATCTTGTGAGAAAGACCAGTGTAATAGAGTACACGCTCAGTTGTAGTGGTCTTACCAGCATCAATGTGAGCTGCAATACCAATGTTTCTCGTAAATCTAAGATCGTTTGCCATGAGAATTGCTCCTAAAGGATTTTTTATTTAGTTCAGTTAATTAATTAAACTTTGAAATGGGCAAATGCACGGTTTGACTCGGCCATCTTGTGCGTATCTTCTTTACGCTTAACAGCTGCGCCTTCTCCTTTACTTGCTGCGATGATCTCAGCAGCCATTTTCTCAGCGATTCCTTTTCCACTACGCTTACGGGCAAAACCGATCAGCCATTTCATTCCGATTGAGACACGACGCTTAGCGCGGATCTCGATAGGGATCTGGAAAGTAGCACCACCGATACGACGGCTTCTTACTTCCACATGTGGCATTACATTGTTTAATGCTTTCTTCCAGGTAGCATGCTCTTCTCCTCCAGTTCTTTCTTTAACTATATCCATTGCTTCGTAGAAAGCACGGAAAGTGGTTCCCTTCTTTCCACTCAACATCATGTTGTTCACAAATTGGGTAACCAATGGATCTCCGTACCTTGGATCCGGAGCAATTACTCTTACTTTAGGTTTTCTTTTTCTCATTTTTAAAAATTAGAGGTTTCTTAATTTAATGAAACATAACTTACTTAGGCCGCTTAGTTCCGTACTTGGAACGGGCTTGTTTACGATCACCAACTCCCGCAGTATCCAATGCACCACGAACGATAGTGTAACGTACACCAGGTAAGTCTTTCACACGACCACCGCGGATCAGCACGATTGAGTGTTCCTGCAGGTTATGACCTTCACCAGGAATATATGCTATCACCTCGATACCATTTGTCAGACGTACCTTTGCTACTTTACGCAAAGCTGAGTTCGGTTTCTTTGGTGTAGTCGTGTAAACACGGGTACATACACCACGACGCTGAGGACAAGACTCCAATGCTCTGGATTTACTTGTTTCAACGATCTTTTTTCTCCCTTTGCGAACCAATTGATTAATAGTAGGCATATACGCTCAAATTTTAAATATTTTTTACGGGCACAACATGCCCTTTTTCAAAAGCGAATGCAAAGGTAGAATTTTTCTATCGAAATGCAAAAGGGTTTTTGTAAAAAATTGAAGATCAAAGTTTTTTTTCGAAAAACCGTTTTGAAAAGCTCGCTCAAACTGGACTTTTACTTCCCTTCTCAGGCATGCTGCCCAAATTTTTTGATCCAAAACGCTGATTCACAGAAAATAAAATTTTATTTCTGCTTTTTTTCAGGGGAATAGCAAAATTTTTTGATTGGGATGGAGAGGAGGGGAATTTTTTGGGGAAACTTAATATTTTAGTTAATAAAGAAAGGTATCCTAACCAACTTGGCATTTTCAAAGCGGTAATTTATGGATAAATGACAGGTTTTTCAGATTCCGTACTTACGGCAGGTGAGGTGGGTGTTCATAGGGCGTGTTACCGGGATGGCGCCCCTGCAGGAGGATATTTTCTCAAGGCGATGCCTTTGCTTAGCTATGCATGACAGCATAAGGCGTTCTCTCCGACACTTTTGTGTGCGGGGCAGGCTTTGTCGAAGGGATTTTTCTCCTCCGACAAGGTGTCGCCTTTCCACTCTCCAGGCCACCCAAAGGCAAAACCTTGAAGTAAATCAACCTATGGCACGGGAGGTGGGTATCCATGGGGCGTGTTATCGGGATGGCGTCCCTACAGGGCGAGAGGAGACGCATGAAAATATATAATTGTAAAAAACTTCGATACCTGCCTCCCGTCGTCAGCAGGCGAGGTTCGATATTTGGTGTTCAGTATTCTTCGGTTCTGTCCTGTTTTCTGTCAGAATAATGAACCTGCCTTCCGTTGCGCAGCAGGCAAGGTATCCAACACCGAATTACTAATAATGAAATAATAATCCTCCCAAATCTGATATTAAATCACCTTTTTCACCTGCATCCTCTCCTCATATGTCATCTCTTCCCCACAGGGCAAGGTGGGTGAGGTGTTCTGCCAAGGAAATGCCTTTCCTCAAGGCGACGCCTTTGCATAGCTACGGGTGAAAGCTTAAGGCGTTGCTTTGTCGAAGGGATTTTTCTCCTCCGACAAGGTGTCGCCTTTCCTCTCTCCAGGCCACCCAAAGGCAAAACCTTGGAGTATTTCCAGGAATAAAAAAGAGCCCGGATCTATGAAGAAGATCAGGGCCCTTTGGCAATCTAGCGGAACCGCAGAACCGTAGAATGTCCAATTTAGAATGTAGAAGTTTTTTGAAACTTCTTACCACCTCTACATGCTACACCTGCCTTCCGTTGCGCAGCAGGCAAGGTATCCAATACCGAATTACTAATAATGAAATAATAACCCTCCCAAATCTGATATTAAATCACCTTTTTTACCTGCATCCTCTCCTCATATGTCATCTCTTCCCCACAGGGCAAGGTGGGTGAGGTGTTCTGCCAAGGAAATGCCTTTCCTCAAGGCGACGCCTTTGCATAGCTACGGGTGAAAGCTTAAGGCGTTGCTTTGTCGAAGGGATTTTTCTCCTCCGACAAGGTGTCGCCTTTCCTCTCTCCAGGCCACCCAAAGGCAAAACCTTGGAGTATTTCCAGGAATAAAAAAGAGCCCGGATCTATGAAGAAGATCAGGGCCCTTTGGCAATCTAGCGGAACCGCAGAACCGTAGAATGTCCAATTTAGAATGTAGAAGTTTTTTGAAACTTCTTACCACCTCTACATGCTACACCTGCCTTCCGTTGCGCAGCAGGCAAGGTTGGATATTTTACATTTTACATTCCTTGAGTTCTTTATCTGTTCAACACCAATCTGCGAACCGTACTATACGTTCCATCCGTAATATGCATAAAGTAAACACCTTCGCTCAAAGCATCAACCGGGATAGACAATACTGCTTCGCGAACAGCATTTTGTTTTTGATACAGCACTTCCTGACCTACCACACTGTGCAATTTGATCTCAAGATCTGATATCTGCTCCAGATCAAATGTTACATTAACCACATCCGTTGCAGGATTCGGGAACAGATTGATCGCTTTTTCAAAAGCCGGGTCCTTGGTGCCTACCATTACATCCACAACTACCTCTACGACCAAATCTTCAACACATCCGCTGTCATCAGAAATGGTGACCGAGTATGTGGCTGCAAATACATTTTCGAGGGACGGAGTGGTTGCTCCTGTACTCCAGCTATAGGTGAAATTCCCGGAACCTCCGGTTACATCAACAGAAGCTGTCCCTACCCCACTTGGAGGATTGGTATCCGGGGTCGAGACCGGAGTGCCTTCCAGAGGAGCCAGTTCCGCGAGCAGATTCACCTCAACAGAATTACCTGTTATTATACAACCGTTTGTAAAGTCAAGTCCTGCAAAAGTGCCATCCGTGTCTATCGCACCACCAAATACTATTGGTGTGAAGTAATGTACTCCGGCGTTTATTTGGGTTCCGTCATTCAATAACTGTGGTGCATAGATTTCTGAAGACAAAGCAAAATTACCGAGGAAGGAATCATCATTGAAAGGATCCTCGGAACCGGAGATGTCGGCTGTAGTAACGATCCAAAGGAACCCGGAAACAGGCGTCAATGGTATCACTACATCCTCGATGGATAAAACAGTTACCTCTCCAAAGCAAACATCCGGATCGCCATTGGAAGCTCCCATACTGATATCGGTGCAGGTGACATTATCCAATTGGGTAAACTGAATACAAAACTCTCCGTCTGAACCGGCAAAGCCATCTACCATCATGAAGTACTGCTGTCCGGCAATAGTCTCCAGAACCAATCCGGCAGGGTAAGGCCCTTCCGGTGGTGTTCCGTCGATATCTTCATTACACGCAACAGGTATCATATCGTCACAGGCACTTCCTGCATAAATGGCTATCTGCGTATCTCCATCATCAATATAATCGCTGATTTCACCACCACAATCGGTAGTCGTAATCTCATAAACTTCTCCGTCTCCTATAAAGGTATACCAGACTGTATTTTCAAGACTCGGAGCCGAACCTCCGCCATCCGGTTCACCAAAGCATTCCCATCCTTCCTCAGGATCACCTTCAGCTGTAGCTTCAGAATTATTCCAGGATGGTGACGTTTGAGGATTATTGATACCTTGTCCCATTAATGCTGTAAGATCCACAGCATCGGCACAATCATCAGCAGGATCAAATGGTGAAGTGATTATCCTGAAGTGATAATCATCCCCGGTATTTAAGGACCAGAAGGTACCGTCAAATGTATACGTTCTTCCCGCAACTGTTGGGGTGGTTTGTGTGAGCCAGGTTTGCCCTTCCGGAACGGTGTACCCTACAAAAATATCTCCGGTCAAACCTGACAACTCTTCCATGTATTCGGACAGATCAATACGTGTCATTGGGCTAGTAACTTCCAGGTTGGCTTCAGGGGTAACCATAAATGGTGTGATCAAATCATCCCCGGGGAAGCCATTATTATTGGCCCAGATATGAAATTCAAAATCGTCGTTAGGTCGATTGGAATCTGTGTAATTCCTGATTAGCGCATAAACAACATCTGTATTACCAACCAGTGAAAAGCGAACGGCACAGCCCGTTAGACCACTAACTGCTTCCGGACCAAATGAGTTAACAAAGTCTACCTGTTCGTTATCATAATAAATATGGTTGCCATCCAAATAATAATAGGTACCCGTATTAATGGAATTACTATTTGTTGAGGCGTCAATAGCTTGAATAAAGTAATCTACTAATGTACCTGGTTCTTGCCCGGGAATCACGAATTCATAGGTATCCCCAGCCGTGTTTATTCCTACAACCTCCATGGTTGGCCCTCCGTCCACATTATAATAAAGCGTTGCTCCATCAATCCCAGACACATCAATTAACTCTGCGGTTTTGGTAACATCGCCCACATAACTTCTGTAAAATGTTGTTGGCTCATGTAGAATCAAAGGAGGCGAATTATCTTCATTGGAACTGATAATCTGAACATCATCGATGTACATCCCATCCACTTCATAACCTCCATCGGAGAAAAACCGGAAACGGACCCGTACATCATCACTACCCACAAATCCACCCAGAGAAAAGATGTATTCGACCCAGGTTTCAAGGTTGCCCTCCCCAAGGAAAGTAGCAATATTCACCCAGGTAGTACCTCCATCCCCACTTGCTTCAATGTACATATAATCGAAATTTCCTCCCTCAATATCAAAAATTGCCCAGAATTTCAATTCTGCATCCAGAGCAGTCGTCAGGTCAACTCCTGTGGCCATGGTAGCAGAAATGTTCTGGTCAGCGAGATAATTACCATCCGGGCTATCCGTAAGAGAGGTGGTTGGCGAATAAGACTGAGCAGTGGTAGTTCCCCATGCGCCTTCCAATACCCAACTATCGGTACCCGATTCGAAATCATCGAAAAATTCAACAGTTTGAGAGAAAGACGGGAATGCCAGGAATAACAATCCCGGGAGCATAAGTAGAAGTTTTTTCATTTCCAGTTGTTTTAAGTGTACAAATAAGGTGTTGTCTAAAAGTAATATCTTTTTTGTAAATCAGGTCCATATCTTTCCGAATAATAAATCACTTCTCATTTTGAGAACCGAGTTTTATACCTTTGCAACATATTTTAAATACACAGCGCTATTAATCTGACACCCAAAATGCACTTAAGAAAAAGTCTCCTGAAACGCTTTCCCATCTCCAGGAATACTGCCCCTGCAGTACTCTTTTTCACGGTCACCTTAATAATTGGCTGGGTAATCCTGCCTGACTACGGAATTTCCTGGGATGAATTTCTTCAAAGGCGTTATGGTCTTATGGCTTACGATCATGTGGTGAGGACCTTTGGCCTTGATTGGCAATTATTTTATCCTGATTATTTTTTAGAATCTACCGCTGGCAGGCAATACTCTATTATTTTTTCATTGGTTGCTGCTGCCATTGAAAGACTATTAAATATTGGCCCGGAAGATCATTACGCCCAATTCCAACTGCGGCATAAAATGACCTTCCTGCTTTTCTGGTTATCAACCATCTGTTTTTACAAGATACTGAAAGAAAGATTTTTTTACCAAAAGCATGCAGATGGCAACAGATCAGTCTATTATCCACTATTAGGCACCTTATTGTTATTGCTTACGCCAAGGGTTTTCGCCCATAGCTTCTTCAATCCTAAAGACATAGTTTTACTGTCATTTTACATAATTAGTCTTTACACCCTTATACGGTTCCTGAAGAAAACAACGCTTATAACCGGGTTCATTCATGGCATTGCCTGTGCATTTGTTGTCAATGCCCGCACGCCGGGGTTGATCGTTCCCGTTTTGACCGTTCTGTTTTCCATGCTATATGTCATTCCAAAACGCCAGGAGGTCAACAGAAAAGCATGGGTTATATTTGCCGGAAGCGGGACGGTTTTTGTCATTACATTCGTGATTTTCGCTATAGCATTCTTTCCTTACTTATGGGGTAATTTACAGGACAGAGCAGTGGAGTCGTTTAATTTGATGTCAAACTTCCCCAAAGAGATCAGGACTTTGATGTTTGGTCAATATGTTGGTAATACTCCCCCACCCTTTTATTATCCGTACGCCTGGATGGGAGTAACCCTGCCTTTGTTAAACGTTTTTTTACTGGTAACGGGAATAATCTGGTTTTTAAGGACATTGGTACGAAATCTGACAAAACTGAGGCTTTGGTCCGGTTTTGGTGAATTTACCGATCTGATTTTCTTTTCTTTTTTCGCCGGACCTTTATTGGCCGTCTGGTTTTTCCAATCAACACTTTATGACGGGTGGCGCCACCTTTATTTTGTATATCCTCCGATCCTTATCCTTGGTTTGGTTTTTCTAAACCGGTTATTGACCGATAAAAGAAAGTGGATAAGACAAGCTGCATTGGGTGTAACAATTTTGAGTTGTTTGCACACTTCCGTGAAAATGATCAAAATCCATCCGCATCAACAGGTCTATTTCAATGAACTGGCCGGAGACAACAAAATGGAACGGTTTGAAATGGATTATTGGGGCGTTGCTTACAAACAGGCTTTTGAAGAGATCGTGAGAAGAGATACCACCGGGCAACCCATTCATGTATATTGCGCCAATCAGCCTTGTTTTGATAATTACTTTGCCCTGCCGGAGCCTCTCCAATCGAAGATAAAGATGCGATATGGTATTGAAGTAGCCACTTACTACCTTTCCAATCATCGTTGGGAACATACCATGAGAAATTTTTTAAATAAGGAATATCCTTTTGATGATGAATATTTTTCCATTAAAGCAGATGGGGAGCGGATTATTGGGGTTTATCGGGTAGGTAGGTAAAGATTGTTTGATGTGAGTATGTGGTTTGATGTGGTTTGATGTGGTTTGATGTGGTTTCATTGTAGTTTCATGTAGTTTTTGAGGCTTTAAATGTTCCTGGACAGAGGAAAAGGCCTGAAGGCCTATTGCTATCAATTGTTTCCATATTCACCGGCTTGGGAGCCGGTGTAATCAAGTTTTTAGAAGAAAACTGCTCAGACTAAAGTCTGAGCTACGAGGGTGGCACCAAATTCCTTAACGCGTTGTTTCACCTCTTCCGACACATCCTCATCCACCCAGGTATGCACATAGCCCAGGTAATTCATACCCAGATACTCAGCACTTAGCTTAAACGGGATATCAAAGCCGGGTGTTTCGGCTGTTTCTGAACCGCAAATCATCAGTGCCATGGATTTTCCACGAAGTTTCCTGCCGGTAGGTTTTTCGATTTTCAGACAATCGGATATCCGATCGAAGAAATTTTTCATCAGGCCGCTCATGGAGTACCAATAAACCGGCGTTGCAAAAACGATCAGATCGTAGTTGTCGGCAATATCCTTTAATGATGGGCAGGAAATCGTCGTCCTGATTTTTGAACTCGTAATCAAATGGACCAATGTTTTTAGATATTGAGATCCAAGGAAATCTGCTTCGATCTTCATTAAGCAATAATCGGACTACTTTATGTTGGTATTACCATCACTTCGGGAGCTTGCCTGGACAATCAGTATGCTGTGTTTCTTCAAATTGGTCATTAATTCAGTATTTTAAATTGTGCAGTTAGCTTAACGCTTCAAATAATAAAAGGTTATTTACTTTAACTATTTGATGGAATTAACTGCATTGCTTTTCACCTTAAAAACCCGTAAATTTAAACTAATAACACATCAATTTTTAATCATCAATCACGCCCGTTTATGAAAGCATCAATTGGAGTTTGGATCGACAAATCACAGGCACGGATTATCTCAACTACGGAAATCCTCGATACCATCCCCTCCGATATCGAAAACAGGCCCAGATATGAAGGAGAAGGTAGGGAATACGGTCGTTTTGGTAACCAGTACATGACACTTGAAAAAACCAAGCAACACAGACTGGAGCACCAGGAAGCTCAATACCTGAAGCGCATCTTCGACGCTGTCAAGTCCTTTGAAAGGATTATGATTTTTGGACCTGCCAATATGAAGAACCGCCTTAAGCAACATCTGGAAGGTGAGCACCTTACCCGAGGGAAAGTCATCGATGTTGTGGTAGCAGAAAAAATGACCGATAACCAGTTGGTAGCTTTTGTCAGAGAATATTATGCAGAGCTTGATAAATAGTCTTCAGGCAAAGGTTTGCCACAAATAGACCTCCGGAGAATGTTGCGAAATTCAGTGACGGCCTCACTCAGAGTGAGGCCGTCACTGAATTCGCATCCCCTATTAATAAAAGCCACGACGTATCGGAATGTGACATTTTTTTTCGGACTTTAACATAAAAAAGGGTAAAGTTTCCTTTAAAGCGATGATTATTCAACCAATTTGAATAAAAAAACTATTTCTATTCCAGTTAGTCTGAAAAATAAATTCATTTTCTCAGGGAATAAAATTTCAAAAATCATCCTATCACGCGATCCGTTCCAAGATCCAGTTGGAGTTCTCAGCCAGTATGGTATAGACAAGCTCATCCACAACCTTCCAATAACCAAAGAAGGTAGCCCCTTTATTATGCGCCTCTACTTTAAGGGACTGCCAGCCTATTCTCTCACCCAAATTTTCAAAACTCACTTCCACCAACCGTGGATCAACCCTTAATCCGGTTCGAATAGCTTTTAAGGCACTTTCCTTAGCACTCCAGATGAGATTGGCACATAAATCCGGATTGCCCGATCTATGGAAAAGCGCCAGCTCATTTTCAGAAAAATAATCATTGACGAAAAACTCACTCCGGGGTTCTACCTTTTCGAGGTCACAGCCCAAAGCAATACCAGGTTGGGTAATGGTGCAAAAACCAATGCCCTGACTATGGCTTAAAGAAATGAAAACCGGCAGTCTATTATTTTCAAAAAAAACTTCCGGAGCGCCATCCTCTGCAGCTCTGATTTCAATTTGAGAATAAAGAAGGTGTGGAAAAGATTTCTGTAAAAAGGTCTTCACGGCATTTTTGGCCGTCCATCGCCCCAGAAGCCAGTCGTTTTTCTTTTTAGGAAATTTGTACCCATCGGCCACCAGTTTTTCAGACGGATGCAACCAGTCCCCTGAGATGGGAACATCCTGAAGTAAGCGGCTGCACCAGTAAATTTTCATGGACACAAATATAACACATAGCCATAAAGTTCACATCCGGTTACCCTTAATGAACAACATGACTATGTGTTTTAAAAAATTACTGCATGACGTTTTGAATTGGTCCCAATAACTTTTCATCTGATACGGCTCCCAATTCAACAGTTGCATATCCGGAAACAGCAAGGTAAACCTCGCCTTTCTTATCAACTATCTTCGCATTGTAGGTTCCATCTTTTTCTTCCACCACTGCAAACAAACGCGTACGGCTGTTAGCAGGATATTTGAAAATTTGCAACCTGTCTATCCTGGCTGGCAAGCCCATCGTGGATTTGGCCCCCATTTCCCATAAACCTGCTACCTGGAAACACAACTCGATCAACCTCGGCATAGCATAGGTATCCAGACTCTCAGGATCGTGGTTAGCCGGCAGATCCTTGGCAAACAATCCTACCAATTCCCCTTTTTCCTTCCAGGACTGCTCAATGACCTGATAGGCCGGTCCGTGGAAGTATAGTTGGTAAACCTGATCAGCCTCCGCTTTTGCCTGTTTGGCTGTTGCTGCCAACTTCCGCTTTTCTGGTTTAGGCGCCTTCACAGGATCATTGCTCAAGCAGATCCTGGCTTTGAAATGCGTTTTAACCTCGGCTTCTTCCTGTCCCAGCAATTTGCGTTCCCCGTACAATTCACAATCGGCAATCACGTCTTTACCTTCCATTGTGAAGAATACCTTGACAAATACATCTCTGGGTTCTGAACGGTAGAACTTAAACGGTGCCAGAAAATCGACCTCTTCCACTGCCCTCACATGCATATCCGGGAAGAGTAATTTGGCTGCTTCCGTCATAGCTTCCACACCCATTACCCCAGGCAATACCGGCGTTCCATTGATCTCGTGATCAAAGAGGAAGCCCTGCTGCTTAGGATCAAAGGTCGCTTTGGTTATCAATCCGGTATACAAGCCCATAGATTCGACCTCCCGGATCATAACTCCGTTGGCTTTTTGAACCAATTGATCAACTGCTGAACTTTCAGTAATATCCAGTCCTCCATTTTCATCAAACTCCTGCATCATCATACCGAGACTTTGTGCAACGACGACTTCAAGTCCTTCGGTACCTGCAGTGAGTTCTTTACGTATAAATGGAATCCCCGCTTCAGGAGGCAACATGTCGATACCTGCCTGCTTCATTACTGTAGGAATAGACCCTCTGGCTGCCATACCAATTCCTCCCCACGCTGTCCAGTCGAGTGCAATACCTCTGGTCTCTTTTCTCAGACTTCTGAAACTGGAACTACTCTTGCAAAGGAAATCATTGGCTGAACTGTAATCCGTTTGTCCACCGTTACCAAATCTACCGGCGATGGAACTAAATACCACTGTTGCCCCAATCGGATAATCTCCAAAGGTCGACAACATATTGTACCACCCGTCGGCTTTGACATCAAATACCAAATCAAATTCCTGTGGTGATTTGTCCGGCAACAATCGACTGATCTCTAATCCGCCGGCGTGCAGTAAGACATCAATCTTATCGGTTTTACCCATGATATCCTTCACTGCCTTTGTTACAGCCTTATTATCCAAAAGATTAACACTGTAATAATGAGCTGTTCCTCCTGCATTTTCAACCGCACGAATAGCAGCCAATGCGGAATAACTACGCTCAATCGCAGCCAGTTCCTTATCAACGATAACCGGTGTTGCTTTCTGTCCTGAGGCTTTGAGACGGTTAAATATCTCGCGTTTCAAACCTTCTTTGTCCTCCGCGAAACGCTGAAGGTCAGCATTATTCGGATCTGGTTTTGGTGTAAGATCCAACAGGTAGAAGGTACCGCCTGAAGCCTTAGCCAGATCTGCAGTAATAGCAGATGTGATACTACCGGCTGCCCCGGTTATGAGGAAGGTGCTCTCCTTCGTCAGTTCCATACCTTCTGTTCCTTCCAACGGATCATGTACTTCAAGACCAATGGTGTATCTATTATCTCCTTTATACCCAACTTCCACTACGCCCGGATCTGTAAGTAATTCAGCTATGAGCAATTCAGCGAAAGCTTTTGTCTTACGGGATTTTTCAAAATCCACTACTTTCACCTGTGCTTCAGTATGTTCTCGCTTGTAGGCTTTGGTAAATCCACAAACTGCACCACCAAGCGGTGCCAAGGCTCCGGATTCGTCATATCCAAAGTTTCCACCCATTCGAGTCGCTGAAATCAGGAATACATTTTCATTGCCCATCATCACCAGATCTCTCATGGTGTTGTACAACAACTTCACACGGAGGTGAGTGGCTGCTTTCCACTCTTCATATTTCAGCTTACTGATATCTCCTGCACTATCCAGTGCCGGCAACCAGAATACTCCCGTGATTGGTTTCTCAGCATTCCATGTTTCCAGGCGTTTTTTCAATTCCTCCGCCTCAGGCGCATCATCAATTAATTGAATAGTCGCTCCTGTTTTCTTAAGCGCAGTAACCAAGGCTTTGCCTACTCCACCCTGATCGGTCATCACTATGACCTGGTTATCCGCATCCAACTGAACACCTGATGGTTTGCAATAGGTCAACTCAGGGCGTAATTGCGGAACAGGCACTCTGCGTGGAATGCTATCAACTGAATCGATGTCACCTTGGACCAGATCAGGTTCCGGCATGATTATTTCTGGTGCTGCTACCGTTTCTGCAGATTTACCTTTCATTGCCGGACGACGATCATAAACGAATTGAACGATGTGGTTCAAAGTCGGGAATTCTGATAAATCCAATGTATCATCCCGTTCTATGCCGTATTCACCTCGAATCTCTGCAAATAATTCAGCTTGCTTAACCGTATCAATTCCAAGGTCCGCTTCGAGATCAAGATCAGGATCGAGCATATCAGCAGGATAACCGGTCTTCTCAGCGATCAACGCAACCACTTTCTCCAAAACATCATCATCAGAAGTCAGGGCGGTTTGAACGGAAGGTTCTGGTACAGCAGGTGATGCAGGTTCTGCAACCGCTGCTTTTTGCAAATCAGGACGTCTGTCAAAGACAAACTGTACGATATGGTTCAAAGTTGGAAACTCGGATAATTCGAGCGTATCATCTCTTTCGATACCATATTCGCCTCGAATCTCTGCAAACAACTCTGCTTGTTTTACCGTGTCAATACCCAAATCAGCTTCCAGGTCCAGTTCCGGATCAAGCATATCGGCTGGATAACCTGTTTTCTCGGCGATCAACGCGACCACTTTTTCAAGCACTTCGTTGCCTCCGGTTTCCGTAACCGGTGCAACAGGAGCCACAACTGGGGACTCCTGTACCGGTTCGCTAGCAGACGTAGTCACGTGGTGTTGTATATCTGGACGTCTGTCGTAAACAAATTGGACTATATGATTCAACGTCGGGAATTCTGATAATTGTAAGGTATCATCCCGTTCTATGCCGTATTCGCCTCTAATCTCGGCGAAGAGTTCTGCTTGTTTTACCGTATCAATGCCCAAATCTGCTTCCAGGTCTAATTCAGGATCGAGCATATCCGCCGGATAACCCGTTTTCTCAGCGATCAATGCAATTACTTTCTCCAAAACGCCATCTCCGGAAACAGATGCTGCATGTTCAACCGGAGTCGCCACCGGTTCGGCTACTGCAGTCGCAGGAGCAGGAGTCGCTACCGCTACCTGCTTGAGATCCGGCCGTTTGTCGTAAACGAATTGAACAATGTGTTGCAAGGTTGGGAATTCCGACAACTGTAAGGTATCATCTCTTTCAATTCCATATTCTCCTCTGATCTCGGCAAATAATTCTGCCTGTTTTACCGTATCAATACCCAAATCAGCTTCGAGATCCAGTTCCGGATCGAGCATATCGGCTGGGTAGCCGGTTTTCTCGGCGATAAGAGCTACTACCTTTTCCTGAACATCATCACCGGAAGTCGGTGCAGGCGTAACAGGTTCAGCTACAGGCATCGTTTGTGCCGGATTAGAAGCAGCCGCTGGTTGAGTAACAACCAACTTTTTCAGATCCGGTCGTTTGTCAAATACGAATTGAACGATATGCTGTAAGGTTGGGAATTCGGACAATTGTAATGTATCATCCCGTTCAATACCATACTCTCCCCGTATCTCGGCAAACAATTCTGCCTGCTTAACCGTATCGATACCCAAATCAGCTTCGAGATCCAGTTCCGGATCGAGCATATCCGCCGGGTAACCAGTCTTTTCAGCGATCAGACTGATCACTTTTTCCAATACTTCATTTCCTACACCTGCTGGTTCAGCTTGTGGGGCAGTAGTAACAGGTTGTTGTTCGGCAACTTTTACCGCAGGAGCCTTTACCAAATCCGGGCGCCTGTCAAATACGAATTGAATGATGTGATTCAATGTCGGGAATTCAGACAATTGAAGGTTATCATCTCTTTCTATTCCGTATTCGCCACGAATATCCGCAAACAGTTCAGCCTGTTTTACCGTATCAATACCCAAATCGGCTTCGAGATCCAGTTCCGGATTGAGCATATCTACCGGATAACCGGTTTTCTCTGCAATCAGGTTGAGGATTTTATCCCTTACAGGATTTTCCTCCACTACCGGCTGTACTTCAGCAACTACCTCAACTTTAGGAGCTGCAGGAGCCTGAACAGGAGCCGCTGGTTTTTGAGTGACCTGCGGAGCTTCTTCCACATCATTCAGTTTATCCGCCATTGGATCTTTAATCCTCAAAGTACGTTTGAAGACCTCCATTTCGGGGTTGGCCTTATTACCAATCTCCTTCAACCACTCCTCCCAGCGCTGCTGATCGGCAATGCGGTATTGATAACCAAGTTGATTCGGCCTTCTTCTAACGCCATCAGCTACCGGCGTCCAGCGCAATAAGCTCATACTGATTTGAGATCCGAATCCGGCTCCGAGTCTCAGTGCATATTTTACAGGATAAGCCCCACCTTTAGACAGGTTAAGGGTACCCAGTTCAGGATCTACTACCTTAAAGTTCGGAACTGCAGGAACCAATCCTGTTTCAAGGGATTTAATTGCCAACACATCCTCAATACCCACAGCCATTGCGTGACCGGTCATTCCTTTGGTATTGGCAATAACAATTTTATCAGCTGAATCTCCAAATACATATCTCAAGGCATTGATCTCCGCAGAGGCACTTCCACCTCTTGCCGGAGTATAAGTCTCATGAGAAATGAAGACGGTCTCTGCCGCGATCTGGTGTCTGTCAATGCCCCATTTCTTTTCAGCCTTAGCGACCATATCTTCCATGATCATTCTGATATGATCCACATCCAGTCTGGTGCCATGGAAAGCACTATTGGCAATAGTGGTACCTAAAACTTCACAAATTGGGTTGATGCCCCGGTTGCGTGCGGAATCTCCTGATTCCACTACTATGGCAACACCTCCCATACCCACGATCATTCCATGTCTACGTTTATCGAATGGTAGATGCAGCTTCTTCCACTTTTTCATCGGTAGCTGCAGCACCCACTGCCAGGAACCCGCTGGAGAACCAGCTGATCGTATCATCTGAAGTAATATCATCTCCTGCAATAATAATCACTCTCCTGCATCTACCTTGTTCGATCCAGTCTTTCGCGATTCCAACCGCCATGGTCGTACTTGCGCAGGCGGAATTCACCTGAGTATTTGGACCACGTGCTCCAATATATTCTGCAAACTGTGAATGTCCCATTGCGAGGACTCTCAGCAGGAAGCGTCGGTTGAAATTATATGGTTTTTCATCTATCTGTTGCTGTAATGCGTTGATGCGATTATCCAGTTCAGCGCCCAGGCCGGCATTACCATTTTGAGAAGACATGCTTCCCCGGATGTGTTTCAGTAAAGCCAGCTGTTCATTTAATGCTCTAAACTCATAGAAATCCTGCATTTCTTTAGCATATGCATTATATCCAGGGAAAGCAGATGCGAAGATGATACCTGTATCATCCTTCATACTTTCCGGCAACAACCACCTGTCAGGTAATTTGGATCCGGTGGTGGTTTTTTTGTAATGCATTACAAGAGGAATACCGGCATCTCTTAAGGCATCTAACCCTGCTCCGATAGCTAGTTCAGTAACGGTATCGATGGCTGCCTTTCTCGACTGAGGGAATCCAAAATCACGAACGATGTCCAGGTCTTTTTTCCTGGCAGCCAGTTTGATGACGTCCTCTATTTCTGAAATAGTTTCAAACCTTGGACCACCTTTTCCGGTTTTTACAAGTCTGGTAATATTTTTATCCAACATTCCCTGCTGGAATTCAGCAGGAATATTACCTATTAGCTGTTTGCCACTTAAAAGACTTTCGACGTTGCTGTCCTGGAAAACCTTATCCACTCCCGGTAATCCAACGGCCGCACCAGTGATCCATATGTCCTGGGCAGGGCGTACTGCTCCTCCACCTGAATAAACAGCATTGGCTTTATCCATAAAATCTACAAATAAACGGCCGAGTTTTTCATACTTATCACTACCCGTTGACACGAAAGGAGAGGCAGGAACCGGAGTTTCTGTTTTGGCAATTACAGGAGCTGTTGTTGAACTCACTTCCGCCCTTGACGGAACTACGTTAGGTGTTTTAACCATAGTTTCTTCAATACCATTGCCCAACCCCGATGCATACATACCGCAAAGTCCATGATTAAAAGACACCAGGTCTCCCACCTTAGGATGATTGGTAAACAGGTTCATCACATCATCTTTTTCCGACATGATATCCCGAACGAAACCATTGAGCGCTTTTTTAGGCCCCATTTCAATGAAAACCCTTGCTCCGCTATCATATAATTTATTGATACCTTTTACAAACTGTACAGGTGAAGCTACCTGTCGTGAAAGGATGTCAATCATTTTTTTCTCAATATCACCATCTGCTGGATAGAAATCTCCGGTGACATTGGCAATAATAGGCACTTCGGGTACCTTCAGGCCAAATGTTCCCAGCACTTCGCCCAACGGTCCGCTGGCAGGTGCAACAATCGCAGTATGGAATGCATGGCTGACCGGTAATTGTGCAACATGCAGGCCTTGCTCTTTACAAAGTACCATTGCTTCTTTAACCGGTTCGGTAGCCCCGCCAATTACGGACTGGCCGTAACTATTGATATTGGCAATTTCTACATAACCATCCACTTTATTAATGATCTCTGAAATCTGATCGGGAGAGCCAAATACGGCTGCCATAATCCCCTTGTCCTCGACCTGAACTTTAGCCATCTGCGTACCCCGGGCACTAACGGCTTCCAGGGCATTTTTAAAGGTAACTGCACCAGATGCCACGAGGGCTCCATATTCTCCTAAACTGTGACCAATAACAAAATCGGGTTCAATTCCGTAAGCCATCATCAACCGGTAAAGCGCTACATCGGTGGTAAGCACTGCCGGCTGGGTGATTTCGGTTTGTTTCAGTTTTTCAGCCGCTTCCTTGACGGCTTCCTTATCGTTCTCGTCGACAAAAATATAATCCGAAAGCGGACAGCCGAGCAGAGGAATCATTACCTCGTCGGCTTCTTTGAAGGTATCTGCAACTATCGGTTCGGTCGCTCTAAGCTCTTTGAGCATATTGACGTACTGAGAACCTTGTCCAGTGAAAGTAAAGGCTGCCTTTTTAGCCTGCCCCTGACCAAGGAATATTCCTTTGGCATTGAGCGGTTTCCAAACAGCTGGCTTACCGGACTTGATACCTTTAATTGCACGTTTTAGTTTATCTGCCAATTCTGAGGCATCATTATAATCTATGGCAATTCTGTGTGAAGCACCTAAGTCAGCAACTGCAGGTGCTTGCCTCTCGGGTGTCCAGCCACCTTCGACCTTTGTCAAAATAGCTTCCAATTCATTAACCAGTTCATTCAAAGATTCCTTGCCCCTCACGAATGCACCACGAAGCGGTGCCTTCACCTCTTTTGGAGGCTGACTCGCCGGCCTTGGCTCGGCCATAGAAATCCGTGTTTTTTCTTCTGATAAGATCTTTCCGGGAATATACTCTTCCATTACCGCATGGAAATTGGTACCTCCGAAACCAAAGGCACTCACACCACAACGTCTTGGGTCGCCGTTCTTCATGTCCCAGGACCTCAGCTCGGTATTCACTTTGAAAGGCGAAGTATTGAAATCCACTCCGGGATTAGGTTTGTGGAAATTCAAACTTGGGGGCAGTACTTTCTCGTGTAAAGCCATGGCAGCCTTTACAATACCTGCCGCTCCTGCTGCTCCTTTAAGGTGTCCGATATTGGACTTCACGGACCCCAGAGCGATTGAGCCGACTGGCAAATTAAATTCACCAAAAACATCATGCAAGCACTGTAATTCGACTGCATCACCAACAGAAGTAGAGGTACCATGACCTTCGATCAAAGTGGCTGTAGTCGGTGATAAACCTGCATTTTCCCATCCCCGTTTTACTGCTATTGTCTGACCAATTGGATTTGGAGCGGTTATACCTTTTCCTTTTCCGTCACTGGACCCGCCAAGACTGCGAATAACTGCATAAATTTTATCCCCATCCCGTTCTGCATCTTCCAGTCGTTTGAGCACGAAGACCGCACCACCTTCTCCCATTACAAAACCATCGGCACCTTCAGCATAAGGCCGCGTTCCCGTAGCAGACAGTGCTCCGATCTTACAGAATTTCACGAAAGTGGACGGGCTCATATTCGCATCAATACCCCCCGTAACCACCAGGTCAAAATCATACTCTTCCAGCCCTTCGATGGCAGCTGAAATACCTGCCATAGCCGAAGCACATGCTGCATCGGCGATATAGTTTGGTCCATGAAAGTTGAATAAAGCAGCAATACGGCCGGCAACAATATTAGATAATTCACCCGGCATGGTATCTTCTGTGATGCCCGGATAGAATTTGTCGAGATTCTTATACATCTCCCCAAGAATGGATTTCCGGGTATCCACAGGCAAAGCAGCGAAACCGGCAGAATCGGTCAGCATTTCAGCATATTCGGGGAAGAAAATCCTGGCAGCTGAATAGAGGTGCTGGTCACCCCCCATGGCTACACCAAGAATAACCGCTGTACGGTCTCTGTCAAAATCCTTATCCTGATAACCGAAATCGAGCAAGGCTTCCCTGGCTGCTGTAATGGCCCACTTCTGGGTATAATCCATCTGATCGCTCACCTTGGGTGGAATAGGCATCCGCCATTTCATCGGGTCCCAGCCATCATCCTGGACCCAGCCACCTATTTTGGAATAGGTCTTGTCCGGAGCCTTCTTGTCAGCATCATAATATTTATGAACATCCCAACGGTCACCGGGAACCTCAGAGATGGAGTATTTACCTTGTTTAATATTGTTCCAGAATGTCGGCAGGTTGGGTGCATCAGGCATTACTGCCCCTATTCCGACTATAGCTACTGCTCTATGCGTTGCTTTCTTCATGGTAAGAGATTGTTGATGGTCGATTGTCAATTGATGAATAAGGGACTTGACGCTCCCTGACACCTGTTGAGGGGAACAAAGAGCGCCAAGCCACTTTTAATGATCAGGCAACTGCTTCTTCTGCCTTTCTTTCGTAGAGGACATCACAAACGATATCCATATCACTCAAAAGCCCCGTTTGTGTCTGATAGATCTCCGTCAGGTTCAGCTGGTTTTCAAACTGGCGGATTTCTTCTGGTGAGAGCGTATCTGCTCCCAGTATCCATTTCAATCCATCCTGTCCAACTTTCATGACTGCCTCTCTGGCGTAGATGCGGCTCAAAACGGCGAGTGTTTCTGCATCAAAGCGGGCATCGGCTTTTTCGTGAAGCGTACCTTCAGCAGCTCTGGCTGCACGGCGGGCCATGGAGGCTGCGCATTCCGCCCAGGCAACGAGTTCCCCGATTCTCAATAAGATATGTTGATTTCTGGTAAGTCTTCTGACTCTTGCTCTCTCGAGCAATTCTGCAAGGGTGTGTAAACCAATGGCAGCGATTCCGGCCCCTACGTTCGGATTTTTGGCATGGAGCTGCTCCATTTCCACCGCTTTTTCATGGTAATACTGTCCTCTTGATTTAAGGTGTAACTGCCAGCGGTCACGACTGATGGTCATCTCCATGATCTCGGAAGTCCCTTCATAAATGGTAGTGATACGGACATCACGTTTGTGTTTTTCCACCATATATTCTTTGGTGTATCCGTAACCACCAAGCGCCTGTATACTGGCATCAGCAGCCATATTACCTGCTTCAGTGGCCATGTATTTGGCAATGGCACCTTCTGTATTCAGGTTGCCTTCTTTATTATCAATACGCTCTGCTGTTTCCTCCACATAGGAACGAGCAGCTTCCAATCTCGCAACATGAGGTACGATAAGTTTATGCGTATACCCTTGTTTTTCTGACAATGGTGTGCCTCTTTGAATTCTTTCCGTAGAATATGGAATGGCCTTTTCAAGCGCACCCCAACCGCCGCCGAGTCCAAAGGCAGCCACCATCAATCTGGTGTAACCAAATACGAGTTGAGCCTGGAAAAGACCTTTTCCTTCGCCCTCCCCTATCAGGTTCTCAACAGGGACAAATACATCTTCCAGCGCCAGGGCTGCCGTATTACTGGTACGGATACCATGTTTGTCTTCAGGTTTTCCGTAGGAGAATCCTTCAGCACCTTTTTCAAGCACGAACCAGGTCGGTCCTCCGGGTGCTTTGGCCAGGATGGTGTACAGGTCTGCATAACCACCATTACTGATCCACTGTTTATTACCATTGAGTTTATAACCGATGATTTTTCCGTCTTCCTCAACAGGTGTTGCTGTTGTACGTAAGGACCCAAGGTCAGAACCTGCATCCGGTTCAGTAGCTCCATAAGCCATGAGTAACCCTTCCACTGCCACTCTGGTCAGCCATTTCTTCTTTTGTTCTTCTGTTGCGCCAAAAACGATTGGGTCTGCTCCGAGGAAGGTAGCGAAAATCCCTGTGGCCACACCTAAATCAATGCTGGCCATGGTTTCACAAACGCGGTAGGAATCCCATGCGCCACCACCCATGCCTTCATATTCTTCCGGAATGAAGATGAGGTGGAGGCCGAGGCCATCGCCACACATTTGTCTGATTTCTTCGATTGGAAATTCATCATTATGGTCCAGTTCGAGTAATCTGGATACCGGGAAGCTTTCTGATGCAAAATCTCGGATCGCCTCAACGATCATATCGAGTTCACTTTTGTCAATTCCTGTTGTCATCTTTTTATCAATTGATGTTAAAAAAGAATTCTGTCGGGACAACAGGTGTTCAATTTTTTGGAAGGGAGCAATGAGAGAGAAAGACTCCCTTCAAGGTGTTTTTAGTGCTAGTAAAAATAAGAAAAAGCGGTAAGGGGGCAAATTATGGGCGTTTTTAGAAAATTGGGGAAATCACTTATAACAACAAAAACACACAAATCTAACCTACTGATTTTCAATACTTAAAATCCACAAAAACTCCGAAACATACCGATTTTCAATTGATAAAAATCATGGTTTTGCCCGACAAAGGTCACCAAAATGAGGCCGATCCAAAATGTCTTTTCAATTTCTCAATCACTCTAAAAACCTCTTCAATTTCTTAATTGCCTTATTTATGGATCAATTCATTGGTACAAAACCCCGTCCAAGTCATTATTAAATGGAATATCTAAAAACAATTTGCTCTCCTCGCACTGCAACAAAACATTTCTCAACATTAGGTTTGTATATCAAAATTTATAACTTTATAACATATAAATTAAAAAATTAAATCCAATGGACGACTTCAAACTCCCAATAAGTAAAGAAAAATTAGATGGCTTTGCTGAAAAAGCTAAAAAAGCTTCGGAAAAAATCAATGAATACGTCAAAACCCTGGACGAGGTAACCGATGTAAATACCATCAAGAACTTATTAAAAGTATCCAAAGCACTAAATGCTGTCTCCTATGGCCTGGCTGCCGTTGGTGTGGTTTTCGGTATCATTTCCTTTTTAAGTAATGAAAAAAGCGACACAGAATTAATTCTGGATGCTATTGATAAAGTCAGCGCCAAAATCGATCAGCTTGAAAACGCCATGCTGGATCAGTTTAAAAAACTGGAAGGAATTATAAGAGAACAGGCTGCATTGACTCAACTTCAACAGCATTTAAATTCATTAAACACCTTACAGGATGATATTGAGATTTATTACAAAAGTATAGAAAAGGATGATGAGACTCTCCAGGAGCAGGCCAAAAAGGATCTCCTTGAATATGATATAAAAACAATACGGGAAGCGGCAAAAGCTATAGAAAACCAGGCTACCGGGAAGAATTTAGCCACTAACCTTTTCGATGCCATTTATATTACTTCCTATGGTAATCTTAAAACCATCAACCAACTGGGTGCCTTCCTGAAATTAAGGGTTTCATTTGCTATGACAGCCGAAGTTTTAATAAAAACACTTAAAGAAGATGACATAAGTGATGAAACACTTGAAGCCATAAACAAAGATGCTGATGAATTCTATCACAGTAAAATGGAAAATGTATACAATGCCTGGGAAAGGAATGTGAACCGTTGTCTTGATGATTATATGTCCAACCTAAAAAGAAAGGTCAACGCAGAATGGAAAAAACCTGCTGTATTAATTTCTCCAAATTATGCCGATTTGTGTGAAGGACTTGTAAAAATGCTAAAAGAGCATTGGTTCTGGCGCGACTGGGCGGTGGTGATTTATGACGGTGTTGGTGGCTGGGATCATCATGCTATGGTAGGTGGAAGTTTCTGGTGGATAGATGAAAGAAAAACCTTCTATAAAAATATAATTATCCATTCGATTGATTCTACCAATGAGGCGAGGGGAAAGGATATCGATACGATCGTTCATGCAAAAAGCAACCCTTTAATGGAAATATTATACAAGAATTATCAAGAAGAACACATCGAAAATGGGCAGCCTGGTAAATATACGGATACATTATATGATGATAATAAACCTAATTATGGACAGGAGGTAACCAAAGAAGGGATTATTTCCTGGGGAGAAAATTTGTTGACCCCCATTGAACTTTTCAATTTGTTAAGGGATCCGGATGATAAAATTAATTTCTCATTGGCTTATGGATGTTTAGTGGCTCCGGGAACCAGAATAGCCAGTAAAGCTTCCAATCCAGACAGGTTACTTCATAAAGAAGGGAACGATACCACTTTAAGAAATAAATTCCATACCAATAGCCGTCATGACCATGCGTTAAAATACAATTTCATTATTCATTGGTGATCCCTCCGGAATTTATTAGGGGTAGTTTATACTTTGCCTGGTATCCTTGTTTTTAAAAACCAGCGCACCAGGGTTAATAAATCCTATATTGATTTCTTTATTAATAAACGAACGGCCCACTCTCAAAAATGAAAATGAACCGTTCGTTTATTTTAAATTTAAACAGCCTCCATTCATTAATTCTGGTACTGAGGACTGAGGACTGATTACTGAGGACTGAGAACTACTCCAATTTCTTCGCCTCATAATCCCCGCCCTGGTGTAATGTCAGGCTCACAATCTTTCCATTGTCCCCCTTATTAAAAGTGATCTGGGCGTCGACAATTTTACTGTAAAAACGGGTTACGGAAGCCGGGAAAATCTCACTTTTTTGCTGTCCGGTAGGCAGAATATACATTTTGTCTCCTTCCCTGGAAATTTCAAGGATAAAACCTGGTTGCAATTCGTATTTCCCCACATAGGTGTCCATCACTTTTTCCGGCAGAGTAATGGTTTGTCTCAATTCAGATTCATCGAGTCCCATTTTTTTGAGCATGGAAATTCCATTTTCATTATTCGGATTGAGCTCTATGGACTTTTTATAATGCTTGATAGCTGGGCCGTTTTGTCCATTTTCCATGTAAGCCTCCCCAAGACTGTCATAAGTATTTGAGGAGTTTGGGAATAATTCTACGTTGAGTTTAAATACTTCAATAGCCGTTTCATAATCTTTCTCATTCATGTAAACGTAACCCAATGAATTGATACCCATCTCATCTAATTCATATTTATCACTCTCTGCCTCGATCATTTTTTTGAAATCATTGATGGCTGTTTCTGTGTCACTTTCTTTCAGCATTTTCGCCAGCTGACCAGAAAGAGGAATTTTAGGCAGGTCAAATTTTTCTCCATTAAGAATATTGGCGATAGCTGTATTGATTCCGCCCATGGCCAGAGCATCCCCTTTATTTGTCAAAATTATGTGGCAATTATTATTACTCAAATCTCTACGGATAAATGTCCGGTAACCGTTCATACCTCCTGAATGTTGGACAATTTTTCCGTCATCCGTCTGCTGAATTCCCCAGCCAAAACCGTAATCCGTCAAATCGCCATTGTTGAGTTTTGCAGAAGTGTATGCTTCTTTGAGCGTTTCTTTGGAAACGAGTTTTTCTGTGTAGAGAGCCTGATCCCACTTATGGAGATCATCGAGCACGGAGTACATTCCTCCTGCTCCTGAAGTAAGGATTTCATAATCATCATACCCACTGACATGATGATGTCCTTTGGCACGATTTTTTACCTCCGGTTTTGATTCATCATACACCAGCGTGCTTTTCATCTTTAGCGGATCAAAGATGTTTTTCTTCATAAACTTGTGGAATGGCATTCCTGATGCTTTTTCAACAATCATGGCCAGCATTACATATCCGCCATTACTGTAGGAATATCTTTCACCCGGTTCAAAGTCCAGCTTTTCCTGTTTTACCAGCAGGTCTTTTACATCAGCATTTGTCAGGTCTACCCTGTATGCACCAAGGCGATAATGGTCAGGAACCCCTGAAGTGTGAGTCATGAGATGACGTACGGTAACACCTTCCGCATAATCCGGGAACTCGGGAAAAAATTTGGAAAGCTTATCGTCGTAAGAAAGTTTTCCTTTTTCTTTAAGGATCATTACGGCCATCGTAGTAAATTGCTTAGAGACAGAGGCTAGATAAAAGGAAGATTCCGGTGTCAATTTTTCCCCTGCTTCGATATCGGCATATCCGAAAGCTTTACGGTAAATTACTTTTCCATTTTCCGAGACCAGCACCGTACCATTGAACAGGTTATTGTCTGAACAATGAGTAAATAACTGGTCTAACTGGTCGGCTTTTGTAGAAGTGGATTGAGAGAAAATCGGGGCAACGAACAGCATCATTGCCAAAGTCAAGGTGATCAATTTTTTCATGCTAAGATTTTTTTTAGGATGATGGTTTGAAGAATGATTTTGGTGGGGGCATTCATTATTTTAGGACAAAATACGAAAAAAAGGGAATCTGGTTGCTGGTTCTGGTTGCTGGTTGCTGAAGGGAACAGGGGAATAAGGTATTGAAGGGATTAACCACGGAGGACACGGAGTAGGCACAGAGGTCTCTGAGTTGTGGTTATCTTGAGTTTACTCTATTTTTTTGGATGGATAATACTTTCTTATCTTCCATTAATGGGTTGCATAAACAATTTAACCTCAAAAACCTCTTCACCTTCATGAATACTTTTCTCCGCAACAGGTACATTATCGGCATTGCCATTGGCTTTGAATATGGGGTCATCATCAAAGGTAAATTCGCTGGCATAAATCCTGTATCCTTCTTTCTCGAGGGTGAAATGGATATGGGCAGGAACTGGCTGGCCATCATCGTCCAGGTATATTCCGGGTAGTATGGTTTCGACGGAAAATTCCCCATTAGCATCTGTTTTCAGGTAAGCAAAGATTCTTGGATTCCATAAAGATTTTTCCTTGAAATAGTCTCCGTCATTATCGGTGTGTACCAATTCCACCAGAACATTTGGAACTGGTTGTACAGTATTTTCATCCAATATCTGCCCTTTTACGGTTATAGGCATTCCAGGCTCTTCCTCTCGAATCATTACAGCGCGGTTTGTATCACAAAAGTCCCGGATAAGTTTACGGGTCTCCGGCCTCAGTTCATAATTTGCTATCAATGGATTCATCTTATTATCCGAAACGATCCTCATTGGATTTCCCAAACCTTTGTCAAAGGCGAGGTTCAATTTTGAAATAGCAGAATCATACTCCGTTATAGCCACCAATTCTTCCGCAATTTGATATAGTTGTTCTCCTGCAGATAACCGTTTCTTTTCTGTTTCGGTCTGACAAGAAAAAAAGGCCAGTAGAAGGTAAATTTTTACGAATGGGAATTTCATTTACTCAGGCTTGAAAATTTCACTAAAGATAAGTAATGGAACCATTCCGCAAAACCACCTTCCAAACAATAGCTTATCTTTTACATTAATTTTCAAACGTTTACAAACGACTAAAAACGGTTAAAAACGGCAGTACCCGGCTAACATACGACTAATCGGACAAGCTTCCTTTATTTTTGGGAGGAACCAAAAAATCGAATCATGCAAGATCACAATACCCGTGCAAAACTTATACACGGAAAACTGAAAGAAGAGTTCGAAGCACTCGGACTTAATCCAGAAGAAATTATTCAATACTGCCCTGGGGATCTGGAATACCTGAACCGCCTTTATGCTGGACTTTTAAAGTTTACCCAAAAATATCTCCAACATCAAAGCAAGGAATTGATGGAACTGACAGGGGACCCGTTTCCGCCTGTTTACCCTGGCATCTCTCCTGACAGTGACTGGTATCGTTTTGAACGATGGGTACGCGGCGAGAGTGTGCGTGAAACCATAAAGGCCCAGTTACCCGAATCCCTCATCGTAAAACCCTCCACAGAACTAACGGACGATGAGCTTCCTCAAGCTATTAACTCTTTATTGAAAGCAATGGCGGAAAAAGGGTTCTATGTGGATCTTAAGGATATCCCTGACAGGCTGTTGTACGAATATGTCCTGGACTGGATTGAAGAAGAACATGAGCTTTGTCCCGGCGGAGGATGGCACCTGGATGGATGTACGGGTTATTGCCCCGGATGTGTTCAGCGCCCCTGGTGTGATATTGGGAACAGCAGCGTCTGGCCGGAGGATGAAGATGAAGGGAAAATGACACTACCTGAGGAGTTAAAGGATTATGTTTCTTCCAGTAAATTTTCTCTGCCCATCATGCTGAAGGAAGAGTCTGAGAATCCTCATGCTTTTAGGAGCGAGGAGGATGATGGTTCTTTTTTATCGGAAAATTAAAGGAGGAGGGAGAGAGCGTGCAAGGAGGAGGCGCGGAGGGTTATAACGCAGAGAACCACAGGGAAGCGCTAAGGGCCGCTGAGTTTTTTTTCTCCGAGGCACTTTGCTCTTCTCCGCGGCTCTCTGCGCCCTCTGCACAATAATCCATTTATCATATTATAAATAATCAAACCAAATGACTGAAAATCAAATTACCAGCATTATTATCGGAGCCGCTATTGAAGTCCATAAAAAGTTAGGGCCCGGATTACTGGAATCTGCCTATAAGGAATGCTTGCTTTTTGAATTGCATCAGCGAGGACTGAAAGTTTCTTCCGAAGTGCCTTGTCCAATCATTTATAAAGGTGTAAAGCTGGATCATGGATATAGAATGGACCTGTTAGTAGAAAACAAGATCGTTTTGGAATTAAAGACAGTTGAATTTATTTCTCCGGTACACGAGGCTCAATTGTTGACTTATTTAAGGTTAGGTAGCTACCCAGTAGGCCTACTCCTCAATTTTCATGTTACAGTTCTAAAAGATGGAATAAAAAGACTGGTGAATAAACTTGAGGAATAGGGCTATGGTGAACTATCTTTTGATTTACTTAAGAGAGCGCAGAGGGTTATAACGCAGATTTTGGGAAAGAGAACGCAGAGACCGCCGGGAAGCGCAGAGTACCGCTGAGTGGTTTTTTTCTCCGCGAAACTCCGCGTGATCTTTGCGAAACTCCGCGCTACAAATCCCCGCGTACTCTCTTTACGGAACAAATGTTTACCCCAGCAATTCTCAATACATCTTCCGATTTTGGGAAAGAGAACGCAGAGGGTTATAACGCAGAGTACCGCCGGGAAGCGCAGAGGACCGCTGAGTGTGATTTTTTCTCCGCGGAAAACTCCGCATCTTGATCTTTGCGAGGACCGCTGAGTGGTTTTTTCTCCGCGAAACTCCGCTACAAATCCCCGCGTACTCTCTTTACGGAACAACTGTTTACCCCAGCAATTCTCAATACATCTTCCGATTTTGGGAAAGAGAGCGCAGAGGGTTATAACGCAGAGTACCGCCGGGAAGCGCAGAGGACCGCTGAGGTTTTTTTCTCCGCAAAACTCCGCGTGATCTTTGCGAAACTCCGCCCTACAAATCCCCGCGTACTCTCTTTACGGAACAACTGTTTACCCCAGCAATTCTCAATACATCTTCCGATTTTGGGAAAGAGAGCGCAGAGGGTTATAACGCAGAGTACCGCCGGGAAGCGCAGAGGACCGCTGAGGTTTTTTTCTCCGCAAAACTCCGCGTGATCTTTGCGAAACTCCGCCCTACAAATCCCCGCGTACTCTCTTTACGGAACAACTGTTTACCCCAGCAATTCTCAATACATCTTCCGATTTTGGGAAAGAGAGCGCAGAGGGTTATAACGCAGAGTACCGCGGGGAACCGCAGAGGACCGCTGAGTGGTTTTTTCTCCGCGAAACTCCGCGTGATCTTTGCGAAACTCCGCGCTACAATTCCCCGCGTACTCTCTTTACGGAACAACTGTTTACCCCAGCAATTCTCAATACATCTTCCGATATTGGGAAAGAGAACGCAGAGGGTTATAACGCAGAGTACCGCCGGGAAGCGCAGAGGACCGCTGAGTGGTTTTTTCTCCGCACTACAACTCCCCACGCACTCCCATTCCTCCATCAGGCAAAAACCTCTATAACCTTTCTCACCTCCTCCTCCAATTCTTCCAGGTGATCAGGGGTAAAAAAATACCTGACGTATTGATTTCCATATTCATCCCTCGTAATTTCTCTTTCAGGAGAGCCTATTTTTACTTTATGGAATTGTTGAAATGAGTTTTGATCCATTAATTCAAGCTGCTCCCTAAGTTCTTCAAATTGGTTAAACAAAGGGCTCAAAAGCGTACTTTCCATATCCTGAAGAATGGAACAAGTATCCGTGTCTGTCCATTCATCAAAAATGTCGTGACTTAATTTGACGGCAGCGATCTCTTTCAGAAGGGATTTCAATGCTAATAATAAAGGACTGTTGATCTCCAAGGTATTTTAAATTATGAATGCTGGCCAATAATTTTCCATGATTCGACCAAAGATACCAGATATCCGGTGACCTTCTCAGTATCATTCATTACATCTGACCTTTCCTGACAGGAGGGCAAAATGGTATCAACATAATGTGAATGATACTCAAGACTAGCCCAAAAAGTAGTAACCAAATAGCGAAACTCATCACTGGCCGCCTTTGAAAATTTCCCACCCAACATTCCTTTGGCACGCTTCATTTCGGGCTTCCATATCTCTCGCTGCACTTTTTCAAAATGAGATATTTTCCCGGCTTTCACAAAACAATCAGCAACTCTCAACACTTCTCCAAGTTTTATCATTTCTTTTAGTGAATCGATCCTTCCCTCCATAGTCATTTGACTTTCAAAATGGGTTACAGCAATTGATTCGTAGGTGTTACCCTGTTTATTGTGAAGGAAAATTTCATCATGCAACTTGTCCATGAATTGTTTCAAATGTTCTTCAGATTCCCAAAAAGCAATGATGCAGGCTTCCGATTCATTTTTAAGATTCCACCCACCGGCCTGGGCAATGAACCCCTCGGCAGTAGCTGTCCGCACCCATTGTTCCTGAGCAAGAGAGAATGCCTCTCTATTTTCAAGCCCGGCCTCGCAGATTATCCATTTGATGAACATAGTCCTATTGTTATCTTTGATATGGTCGGCTTAATATCCTATCAACTTGTTTCTCCTTATAGAATCCTTTTGCGCAGGCGTCCAGTCATATTTCCCTTCGTAAATACCTTTTGTCTCCCAATCTCCATACATTGGATTAGGTAGTACAATGAACCGGAAACCAAATTCCTTTTCCAAAGACTTGGCAGCCTCATTCCTGTCCTTTGTGGATTTACCATCAAACAAATCTGAAAAATCAGAAAGATTATCTCCCATAAGCATGATAACATCATGATCTTTGGTAACGATTGACCTTCTGTTTTCTTTTCCGCTTTCTTTTTCCCGCAGTAGCATATGTGATTCATCGGCATATGGAAATCCCTTTTTTTGAAGGTTTGCCAATGTTTCCTCTGACTGATAATCCCGCCTGTTTGAAATATAAAATATCTCCACACCTTTTGAAGCTGCATATTTAAAAAATTCCAGGGAGCCGGGGACAGGTTCTGCTTTTTCCATTTCACCCCATTTTTTCCAGGTTTCTCCGGAATAATTTTCATCAAGTCGAATCATTTCTGCCTGGTAAGGACTGTTGTCCAATACAGTTTCATCGATATCTGTGATGATGGCAAAAGATTTGTCGCCAGGTATCGCTCTGGACAGATGCTGGTCAAGCATATACCTTGCCGTGTTAAACGCCTGGTAGCAAAGCGCCTTGTATTCTGCCGATTGCTGCTGCCATAAAACAGTCTGGACAGAATATTCTCTTTGTGATATCTGACCGGTTTTATTACTCGTTTGAACCGTAGAGGTCGTTCGACAACCGAGCAAAAAAGTAATAATGATCAGCAGGGAAATTCGTCTTAGGTTTCGTGACTTTGATAAAAGAGTGATTTCTTTTTTCATCGTACTATTTTATTAAAGATTGACCAAAATTTGATTGGTAAAAAATTTATTTCTGGATGGTCATCATTTTGGGCAACCTGAAAACACCATTTTCATTAACGGCTTCAAATTGATAAATGTAGCTTCCAACAGGAATTCCCAACTTCTCCAGGTTTACTTTAATGAAATATTCTCCTATGGCATTTTTTTCCTGAAAGACTCTTGCTATTTTTTTTCCGTTCAAATCCCATAATTCCAGAGAAATGTCCGAAGGTTGTTTAACGGTAACCGGAATGGATGTCTGATCCGCAAATGGATTTGGTGTGTTTTGCCCCAATTCAAAAACCTTGGCGGTTTCTCTTTCGAGATTACTGACTCCCACGGTACCTTGTCCCTGAACTGCGACTTCAATGTAAGATTCATAACCTCCAGTATCCTCGTTTAGAGTTAAGGTCGCCAACTGGAGTTCATAGCCGTCGGAAAAAATATTGTCGGTTGCAGGCGTCTTTGGATCTTCTCCTTTTGTATATATGGAAGAGTTGCTATTATACACCTCGTTTACCGTATCATGATCAAAAGTCAATTGAGAAATGGCTGCATAATTCTGGCTGACATAAACCTGGAAATGGATATGACAAACCCTGCCATTATACCATCCCGGAAAAATAGTCACAAATTCCACTTCTCCGTTAGCGTCTGTCATCTGGTAACCACGTAAATAAGTTGTCCCCGTCTGATCCTGATAACCGGAATAATTACCGTCCTTATCACAGTGCCAAATGTTTACACGCACATTCTGCATAGGCTCACAATTATCCTGTCCGATAATTTTCATCCTCAGATTCAACTGCACTCCCTCACGGTCTTCCCTTACATCCTGTCTCAAATAAAAAGAGTTTTCGGTCAAATCAAGTGGAAAGGGGCCTGCAGTCTCGGAGGGGATCAAGACACAATTATTAATTTCAGAAGATGGACTAATCTTTCCGGAGGACAATCCGGTTTTGGCAAATGCAAGGCCCAGGCCTGCAAGCCCCGTACCTTTAAGAAATTCTTTTCTGTTCATTGTTCAGATTTATGATGGTTTATGATATCAAATGTTCAATTAAAAAATCATCCGAAACGATCATCAGATCTTTTGTCTTTGAAATTTCCGATTTTATTTTGAAGCCAACCAATACTGACACTACCCTGTTGGTCAAAATCAGGAACATAGGGTTTGATATCCAAAACAGGTGTGCCGTCAAGCATATCAACATTTTCAATGGTCAACACATTGTCTTCAATACCTATTAGCTTCACTACCGAAAATCCAATAGGGTTTGGTCTCCTGGGAGCACGAGTAGCGAATACCCCGTGTTCCTCAGTATCGAGAAAAGGAGTGACTTTCAACGCATACCCTTCCGATTGATGGAATAAATATATCAAAATGATATGAGAAAACCCATTGAGGTCGGTGAGGCCCGGAACATATTCTTTCTTTAAATGAATTTGCCCTTGTATCCCGAACCCAGATCCGGGTTGAATAGGCATTGCTTCCCTTGTTTTAAATGGTGAAAAAATGGTACCAATCGAATGAAATACTATGTCCATAATCAACTTTATTATTCCATACAAAAGTATGATTTTCCAATTGCCAAATAAGTGATACAATCAAGATTATTTCAAGATTAATTTATTGTAAAACAAACTTTACCTAAATTTGAAAGCCTATTAAATATACCAGGTTGATTTATTTGGCTTCCAGGCAACCTTCTGGTCGCTTATTACAACATATAATTGAATAGCACAAACTTATGAGAAATGATTTAGCTCTTAGCACAAGTTGTTAAACAGCTTGAGGTTGCAATTACTACAATACCACAGTCAACCTAACTGTGATTTTTAAAAACAATTAAACAATCTGAAATGAAATTAGCGTTAAGCACCCTATTATCCCTGATATGCCTTTTTATAAATGCTCAGGATTTACCATCTGCATTTTATTACTCAGATGATGGTAAAATATTGTACCGGGGTGGCGCAACTCCGGATGGAATTTATGACCCTGCTGATATTAAAACCGTAGAACTCACCTTTGAACAATCCAACTATTGGTCTCAATTGGTCAACAATTACCAATCCGAAACCCCAATCGAAGCCACCCTCACCTATGATGGAGAAGAAATTGGTCAGGTAGGTGTTAGGTTCCGGGGAAATACTTCTTATCAAATGATCGGGAATTCAGAGAAAAAATCTTTCAAAATAGAAATGGATTTTATCGATGAAGATCTCAAGATCGATGGATACAAGAACCTGAAGTTTAACAATGCCCACCAGGACCGCTCTTTTATGAGGGAAGTTCTCTATGGCAAAATGGCTGCTAAATATATCCCAATTGCGAAAGGCAATTTCATCCACCTTTATATCAATGGTGAAGACTGGGGAATCTACCCTAACATTCAGGCTATTGACAAGGATTTTCTTGATGAATGGTTTTTAAGTAATGATGGTCCCTTATTCCGTGCGACCACGGAAGGCAATGGCGGTGGACCAGGAGGCGGGGGCGGGGGCCCGGGAGGTGGTGGTCCCAATTGGGGAGATGGCACTGCCGCGTTGAATTATCATGATAGTGATACCAGTAGTTATCAGGATTATTACACCCTAAAGTCAAGTGATGTGGAAAACTCCTGGGAACAATTAGTGGATGCTTGTTTTGCCCTTGATGTTGCTAATGAAAACAATACAGACAATACGGAATTCTATTTTGATGTTGATGAAATCCTGTGGTATTTAGCAGCAGAGAATATTTTTATTGATGACGATAGTTATGTCTATAAGGGAAAGATGGATTACATGGTGTATCTGGAACCTGAAACAGGCAGATTGAATGGTATAGAATACGATGGCAACTCATCCTTTCACCTGGATGATGCAACCAGTAATTCCTGGGGACCTTTTAAAAATGTCAACAATACCAATTATCCTTTATTGAATAAACTCGTAAACATACCTCAATACAGACAGCGGTACCTGGCTCATTACCGTACAATTCTCAACGAGACATTTACAACTGAAAACTCCACAGCGCTCATTGATGAGATGGACGAGCAGATTGGAGATCTTGTTGCAGCAGATACTAAAAAACTTTATTCCACCGGTCAATACATCAACTCCATTCCACAACTAAAGAATTTTGTTACCAACCGGAGAAACTTCCTTATGGAATATTCGGAAGTTGCCCAAGTGGGACCAACCATCAACGATGTGCAATTTTTAAACAGCGAAATGGAATTGGATGTAGTTCCGACTTCAGGTGAAATGGCATATATCCGCGCTAATATTTCTTCTGAAGACGGTATTCATTCCGTAAACCTTTATTATGGTACAGGTATCATAGGTCGCTTTACCAAAGTAAGTATGTATGATGATGGAATACATAATGACGGGCAAGCCAATGACGGGATTTATGGTGGAGAAATTCCCGGGCATCCCCCTGCGACACTGGTCCGTTATTACATTGAGGCTGTTTCGAACAACAGTGCCAACACCGTTTCCTATATGCCGGAAGGAGCCGAACATGATGTATTTGTTTACAGGGTCCAGTTCACAACAAATGGTAATGGCGTGGTGATTAACGAACTTATGGCCAGTAATGCTACCACCGTAACTGATGAACAGGGTTCATATCCTGATTGGGTTGAATTTTACAACAACAATGATTTTGAGGTAGACCTGAGTGGTTATTACCTCTCGGATGATCCTGAAGAACTGAATAAATGGAGCTTTGCAGATGGTATCACTATCCCTGCCAATGGATACCTGATCGTGTGGGTGGATGACGATGAGGATGACGGTCCGCTTCATGCTTCCTTTAAATTATCCGCGGACGGGGAAGACCTCATTTTGTCAGATCCACAGTTCAATGTGGTTGATCAGGTTCAATTTGGAGCGCAAGAGACGGATGTTGCTTACGCGAGAGTGCCCAATGGCACCGGCAACTTTGTTATGCAGGCGCCAACTTTCAACGCCAATAATGACGAGGCCGTTGCAGTTAATGATATTTTGGCGCCGGATTTCATCAAGATCTTTCCCGTTCCGGCAGAAAACGAATTAAATATCGACTTTCAGGCTGGCATGGCTCCAACGACTGTTTCCATACTTAGTAATACAGGTCAACAATTAATTTCCACTACTGCTGATAACAACCTGACCATTGACATCAGTCAACTGCCGGCGGGGATGTATATGATTCAGTGTGGTAATGTTTACAAGAAATTTGTGAAAATCTAAGCATGGACCAGGGGTTGTCCCAAAAGTTTTGATTCGGATTTGGCTGGAAAACGTTACTTTGAGTATTGGAACACAGATAAAACGGATTAAACAGATAAGAATGGATTTTTCATTTGAGAGAATCACTTTTGGGGCAACCTTTTTCATACTCCAATATTCAAGAATAGTAAAAGGCCTTATCCATTATTTTCCAGAATCCAATCAATGACAAGCTGCCAATCATAAAAGGCATGCCCGTCATCGGTAATTAAGGATTCGAAATTTTCCTTTCCTTCCAGCAGATCTATGATTTTTTCTGCGTTATCTAATGGTACTACCTTATCGTTATCTCCTTGAATTAGAAGTAGTGGATTTGGATAACTATCCACGAAATACACCGGAGAACTTTTGATAATCTTCTCCCGGATATCATCGAAGGGAATGGCTTTGCTAAGAAACTGGTATTTATACTGAGGCCTGTACCGGTTATAGACTTCCCTTGAGAGAAAGTAAGTCGGTCCGGCTATTGAGATAACTGCATTTATAGTCGAGTCTCTCGCCGCCATCAATAATGCAACAGTGCCTCCCCGACTCATGCCGCAAACGGAGATCCTGCCAACATCAATTCCTTCATAATTACCCTTCACCAACTCCAGCAATCTTAAGGCATCTTCAGCTGCCCCATCGTAGGCATCCCCGAAAAAACCGTCAGAACAAAACCGCCCTTTATTCGTTTTCAGGGACTGCCCACGAAAGGAAGGAATGACCAGGAAGTAATCCTGAAGTCCCTCGTTCAGTGTTCTGACTACCCAGCCCAATGCATCAACCTCCGGATTTCGCTGATCCAGTCCATTCGCCCATAGCAGTAATGGATATTTTTTGGTCCTATCATAATCCGCGGGAATCACTACCGCCCCATAATGCTTTTTTCCCTCGAAGAAATGTTCAATGATCTGAATCTTCTTCCCAAGGTAAAATGGATATTCGGCTTGCACAGAAAAACTGTCACTGTTCATGTTTGTGGCTTCCCAGGACCTCTTCACTTCAGACAGCTCCAGGGAATCCGGAGGAATAAAAAGGCTATCGAGATCGATGTGGTTATTTATGTTAACTGTTTGATAGGACACTCTTGATTTACATTCATTCTGCTGACACCCACAACACCAAAAAAGTAACAGAATAAAAAATGCAATAAAAACAATGCTTTGTCTAAAGGAATGTAAACAATCCTCTTTAGTAAATTGGGCAGCATCAACAATTGTATTCCTGATAAACATATTTTCAAACAGTGATTTCAATTAAGTTTCCTTCGGGATCAGCAATCACACTTTCATAGTAACCGTCACCAGTCGTTCTGGGAAGTCCGATCACCTCATACCCGCTTTTTTGTATTTCCTCCGTTAATTGATCAACGCCAGCTTTACTTCCTGTAGAAATGGCTAAATGGGCTAATCCGGTTCCGGGCACCATTTTTTCTAATGCTTTTGCCATATCGGGCTGATGCATCAATTCAATTCTCGCGCCACTTTCAAAAGTTAAGAAGTAAGAGCTGAATTGTTTTTGAGGATTGTAATATTTCTGGTTCGAAGTTGTTTCAAAGAAATCAAGATAGAACTTCCGCATGATTTCCAGGTCTCTTGTCCAGATGGCAATATGTTCGATCTTCATTTTATCGGTTTTGTTATGCTCAATGACGATACCCTTTAAGAGATTATTTAGTCGTCAAATGTTTTTCCTTCATTTGCTCAATAAAACCTGCTGACATATAATAGATATTCTGATCTCCGTTATCAAAAGTTTGATGTTTAGACCGTAATCCATGAATACTGGCTCCTGCCTCTGCCGGATATTTATCCATTAACCTGCTGCTGGCAAAGATGAAATACTTTTTATCAACTGTGACATAGGGACACATTTCATGATATGGAGAATTGATTGGCTCTCCCAGATTTTCGGGGGCTGTCCAGGACCCATTGATAAAAAAACTGATGAACAAATCACCATTACCGAGACTGTTATTGTAACCTCTGAAAATCAGATAATCCTCATCAGGCGAAATAAAAGGATCTCCTTCCCCATTATCAGAATTAAGTATATCCGGCAGTCTTTCAACAGTATATTTATCTTTCCCCGGAGTGGCTTTGAACATATCCCCATTATTCCAAACATTAAAATAGATCTCCCCGGAACTGGTCAGGGAACTATAATAATTTCCAAATCCGTTCACATCAACATAAGTAGGTTCACTCCAGGTATCACCGGACCGTTCTACATACCAGAGGTTGGTGTAAGTATTTTGATCATTTCCCGGAACAGGCCTTTCGGAGCTGAAATACAATCTGTTCCCGTCAGGAGTGAAGAGTGGATCATATTCAGAATAAGTGCCCGAAAAACTACTCACCCTTGGCTCAGCCCAATGACCATCTTCTCCCATTTGGGTATAACAAATTATGCCTTTGGAAGGGGTGTTAGTGGTAAAGAAGAATTCATCCCCTTCCGGATTGAAGGTGCCATTATATTCGGTTAGTGAACTGGCCAGCAATTCGGGAGCGAGTAATTGCGGTTGATCTGTAGGTGACATTCCCATGAATTTCCCGGCAACAACAGTTTCTTCAAAACTGGAGGAAGGTTGTTGACATCCCAAAATGCACAGCGAAAAACAAGTTAAGGTAAAAAGGACATTACCTGGCAATACTGATTTCATCATATAGCGTTTTTTTATCAAAATCAACCAAGGTAAAGTCCGGCCGTGAATCAATTACATTCCTTTTTCAATTTGACATTTTCAAAAATTGCCCATACGGAATGGTCAAAAGGCTTGGGGGAAATTTCACAGGAGATGATATGCTTTTTCATCTCAGGACAAAAAGACTCTTTAACCTTGATATTCAATATTAAATAATCTTTCGTAAAAAAGTTATCATACACCCGCATTTTTCCTGAGAACCCTTCCTTTGTTTTTATAAACAAACACAAGGTTTTATCCAGTTTCACCGAATTGGCATTATCCTTATTAATTCGGTTTACCCGCATCAACCCATCATAATAATAGTTGAAATATTCTGTTAATTTTGCTTCTGTCATGGGCGACTTTTCGTCAACATACCAGACAAAAGTATAGGTCCAGAATTCCAGGCTGGTTGAGTCAGACCAGCCGGGTGCAAACCGTAAGTCTTCAAAGCCTTTTAGGTCAATTTCCGGAGCAAAACTGATCGGGAATGGAATAATTTCACTTTGCCAGTTTTCAGGAGAACTCAAAACAGATTCCTGTTCCTGGCCAAAAACAGGAAAAGTGATTACCATGAAAATCATCAGGAGTATTGTATTTTTTAACATTTGAAGTTTTTAAGATGTGAGATAATAAAGGTCCATTTCTGGATTTTCACCAAAAGTACTTATGAAAGCCTCACCTTACCAGATTCAAATGTAAAAGGATGTAAACAGGTTGTAAATAATTCAAGTGATAGAATTTCAGCCTAAACATTTTCCGTCTTCCTATCAAGAAGTGTGGCCAGTTCTTCTCCATAATCAATCAAAGCAATGGTTTCATCGGTCCTTGCCAGTTTGATCTTGTCAAAAATAACAAGTGCTTCACCATTGCTCTCCAAATGATATATCTGATGATTTTCGAAAAAACGAATGACCTCCCCGGTAAAAAATGCCCGGATGTCTTCTTCATTATTTCCCATGAGCAGGAACTTTTTGGAAAAGTCCGAATACATTTTAAAGTCAATGTCTTTATAACCGGTAAAAGCCATTACCCGGTCAAAGATCTTATCAAACACGCCTTCTTTCTCCATGGAGAATACGGGAATTTCTCTGTTGAGCCTCAACACCATAACTGTTGCATTAAAGGTTTCAGCAGTAAAAGCGGCACCTTCGCTGAAGGTTACGTCTGCAATTTCCCACCCGACGTTGAGTTCTTTAAATGCTCCTTTTATGCAATTGGATTTCCGCTCAATAGGTCTGATCTCAAAGAAATGAAAGTTCCTCAAATAGGAAGTATTCCAGTCCACCCGGCTGGCAAATTCATACCCTTTTTCATTGGCCAGATTTTGAAGTCTGATTTGACGGGGAGAAAGTTTAGGAGAAAAACTGGTGAGGGAAATTTTCAAGGCCCTGTTGTGTGTAGAGGACGAAACATGTCTTTCCAATCCTTTGATGGTGACCTTGCCATCGGCATTCCGTTGCATCTTCAGGTAATCGACAAGGTATTCCATGAACGTCATACCTACCAGCCTTGTATCAGTAAGATCAATGGTCACATCGGCTCCCTCCGGAATATGCCTGGTCAATTGACCGATGCGTGGAATGGTTAGAAAACTGGCAATACCTTCCACCTTTAGATTATAACCTCCCTCTTTAGTAACAAATACATTGGTTTCATTGGAAAAGGTCTTTTTAAAAAACTCCCTCACCGGCATCCTGGACAATAATATATGGACGAGCAGAGTGAACAAACTACCTCCCAGAATTCCCCATAACAGATCAGAATATAAGGTTATAATAATGGTCACCACCATAAAAATGAGTTGTTCCAGCCCCATGGAATAGATCTTCTTAAAAGTGGCAGGCGAAGCCAGTCTAAACCCGATATAAACGAGGATGGCTGCCAGGGCAGCCATAGGTATCTTTTGGATAACCGGAGCGAGGATAAACAAGAAAAGGATGATCAGGACGCCATGATAAAAATTGGACCATTTGGTTTTGGCATTATTATTTACATTTACCGTACTTCTCACTATAACCGTAATGATTGGCAATCCGCCAATTGCTCCTGATAAGGCTGTTGCCAATCCAATACCTACCAAATCTTTATTGAGGTTAGACTTCCGCTTATAGGGATCCAGTTTATCTACAGCCTTAGCCATAGCCAGGGTCTGTATCGAAGCAATCAGGGTTATGGTTAATACTGCCAGCCAAAACCTGTAGTCCCCTATGCGGCTAAAATCGGGGTACATGATCGCATCCCGCAAATCATCCGGAATCTGTATCAGCTGCTGAGGACCAACATCGTAACCTCTGCCAAAAACGGAGATGGTGTGCGGTTCAAAAAAATTAAAAAAATAAGCGGCAATAACAGAAACGACCAACACCCAGAGAGATGCGGGGAAATAGTGCAATAATCTTGATTGTATTTTAGGAATTACTATCAGAAGAATTATTCCGATAAGGGAGATGCCAAAGATCACAGGATGGATATTGGGAAGTTCTGAAAAAATACTCTTTAGTAAAGCAATGGTATTTTTATCCGCCGGGTTAGTTCCCATGGCCACGTGGATCTGGGTAGCAAAAATAATGATCCCAATGGCCACCATGACTCCCTGTATAACTGAGGAAGGGATAATCTCTGCTATTCTTCCGAGTTTGAAAACACCCAGTAAAACCTGAATAATTCCTGAAACACAAACAGCGGCCAGCACATAATTTAAAGTTTGACCTGACCCGTCATTCAGTGAATAAGCTGCAGAAAGCAATACAGCGATCAACCCTGCTGCCGGGCCGTTGATAGCCAGATGGCTTCCTCTGAATGGAGTTGCCACTATTCCACCGATTATGGCAGAGATCAGTCCGGAAATGGGCGGTGCACCTGAGGCGACTGCAACACCCAACCCCAAAGGCAAGGCTACTAGAGAAACGCTAATAGCCGCCAGGAAATCAGACCGCCAGTGAGCGATGATTCCTCTCCAACCTTGCTTTGGCAATTCGTGCAAGCTCATTATAAGGACAAATGATTAAATGAGCGGCTAAAATATCAATAAATTATTACCAACTGAAAAAAACAAGCAATATACCCGGATTTCAGACCCCGAGGGTCTGGCAGTTATGGGTTGAATTTCACAAACGTTTCCCCGTCAAGCCTGTATACACCATTATGATGAGTCCCCAGCCAAAGGTTTTCATGGTTGTCTTTATAAATGGAAAATAATAAAACCGTTTTTCCATCATCTTTTACCGGATAATGAATGAGTTCCGCCCCTTTTTTCCTGTAAACACCGTCATCATAGGTGACCATCCATAAATCGCCATTTTCGTCATCCACAACCGACATAAAATAAGGAATGTCCATTTCCCCACTACCGGAAGCATAACCAACGCCCTTTTCTCTTTTGTACTTTAAAAGGCCCTTGTTCTTACTCTCTGTATTGCCGGGAAGGATCTCAAAACGATAGCGGGTATTGCTGAACCAAAAGAAACCTTCCTGATCCTGGAAAATGGACCGAAAACCAAAAGCACCGCCTTCAGGTGTCTCCGTTAAATGATCTTCATACAACCAGTTAATGGTTTCTCCATCAAAGCGGCAAACACCAAGTGATGAGGTTCCAAACCATAAATCTCCCCTTCTGTCCTTATACATGGTGTAAACACCATAAGGATTGAAGGAGACATTTGGATATTTGGAATTGAAAATATCTTCCTGGGCAGTTTTGGGGAATTCCAAATGGTACAAGACTTCTCCATCAAAACGATAAGGTCCATTTTCATCCCACCCCATTCTGAACCACAGATCGTTTGGTTCCAGCTTCCAGTCAAATTTGGAGGTAAGACTTTCAAAGATCTCGATATTCGAAAATTCAGTGCCATCAAATTTGCAAATACCTTCCTGTGTATCGAAGAAAATATTGCCCAACTGATCTTCCTGTATCCCAACAACTGCATTACTGCATAAACCATCATTCTTTGTGAAAAGCACAAGGTTACACCGATCATACTTATACACGCCATTATCGTTACCCCCAAACCAATAGTTATCCCGGCTGTCCTGGAAGATGACCAACGCACCTCCTTCAATGGAAGATACCTTTTTACCTAACTCCAAAGACCTTTCCTGTCCAGAATCGATTTTTGAATTATTTTGACCGTCGCAGGAAGAAAAGATGACCAGTAGGAAAAAGAGTAAGCTTGTGCTGAAATTTTTCATTGATATAGTCTTGAGTAAATCTAAGTTAGAGACTTTAGCCATTTTAATTAAATCCTATTTAGTTTCGTACTCGCCGAATTTATTCCACCTTTACAGATAAATTTATCCCCCCAAAATCCCACTTGAAAACGGTCCAAAAAATGAAATTGGTAACAGATCATTGAGCCTGCCTATGCCGTCAGGCAGGCACAACGTGATCGTGAGCTGATACTGGGGTAGCAAAAAAGTAATTTTTTCCGGAAAACCAGCTCACTGATCAATTCACGTTGTTCATTGCTCAGCGATCTTGATCGTTTTTTTGTTTATTTATCCTTTGAAACGGTTTTCTGTACAGGTGGAATTTATTCGGTGGATACCACATATGTTTTCGCTAACCAGTCATCTAATCCGGCAACTCTTTACTTTCCGGGATGAGGTTGCCATTTGATTTAGAAAGACTAATCCCGGCGAATTTTGAGCAGGTTGACCATACAGTTTTCCATATTACCGACGGTCAATACAAATTCCTGGTTCACCTCCAAACCATTGGCATATGCTGCCGGTTCCCAGCAGGGCATATTGAGAATAGCCGCTAATAACAGTTCATCCGTCTGCTCATCTTTGGAGGACTCGAATACATGAACGTTGATTATTTCCCCTTCTTCATTCAGGGTGAATTTTACGGCAGCCAAAGTGTATCCCTCAAAAACGCCTGGTTTTATTTTATCAATTGCTGCTTTCTTCAGGTAATTTTTCAACGGACCTTTCCCTTTTGGGTATTTCGCTTCGTGTTCAGGACTGAAGACAAAAGAAAAATCCATCTCTTTAGGATCGTTTTGCTTCAAATTGTTTTCGGGAATATAGAGTACTTTAACAGAAACTTCCTGATCAGCATCGGCTGTCATCAGGTTAACTTTTTGTTGTTGGGTGAGGGTTTCGCTTTTTCCAGAAGCCGTCCTTATTTTGCCCTCATGAATGGTCTGGATTTCCACAGAAATATATTCCCTTATCCATGCCGCTTTAAAATGCGGATTCAATTCACTTAAGGTGTTGACCTCGTTTACGGTTTCCTGAGTAACGGAAATATAAGGGTGAATCCTGAACACCTCAAAAAATGGCTCATCCGACAGGGAATCCTGTGAAAAACCACTATTAGAAAAAGCAAAAACTCCAAGAAGAAAAATAATAATTGTTCTATTCATCAGTTTCATTTTACGCTATTTTTAATTCATCCTAATTTTTCCCGGTTTAATCCTTATTGATCTGCTTCATGTGTTTCACATATAACAAAACCTCCTCATGATAATTGGCATTACACCAGTTGTGTTTTTCCATAATTTTTTCCGGCACCCCATGACATCCCCTCATCACGGTAAAACCAAAACTTTCATAAAAGTCGTTCAAATGAGGAAACGGTAAACAGTAGATTCTGTGGAACTTTTGCCCAATTTTCAGTAATTCGGTCACCACCTTTTTGGCAATACCTGAACCCCGGTATTCCGGAAGCACATAGATTCCCCCTAATTCGGATTCCGTTTCGCTCATCTTTTGTAATCTACCCAAACCTGCCTTCTGACCATCGATCATGGCGATAATAACATCTTCGTCTTTTAGATCCGACAGCCGAAAATCAACCGATTCATATTGTTGATTGATCCATAGCAAATCATTGGGTGTCGCCTCTCTGATGGTTATGGTCATTTGACTGAATATTTTTTTGCTCAAACCAGCTGATGAATCTTTGCATGCTGGAGCAATAAAATTGTTTTGGCGTCCTTGATCTGACCGGAATAGATCATATCATATGCCTTTTCAAAACTCATCTCTATAACTTCGATCTCCTCCTGCTCCTCATCCAGTCCTCCTCCATCGTGAACCTTCATGGTCTCGTCATATTCACCAACGAAAAGGGTCAGGAACTCCGTTACTGCTCCGGGGGTGCTGTAGGCCTCCAATACCTTTTCTACTTTAGGAAGACGGTATCCCGTTTCTTCTTCCGCTTCTCTCTTGACACAGGTTTCCGGATCGTCGCCGTCCAGTAATCCGGCACACACCTCGATATTCATCCCGCTGTCATTGCCGTTGATATAGGTTGGCAAACGGAATTGCCGGGTAAGGATCACCGTCAGGTTTGCTTTATTGTAAAGCAGTATGGCAGCCCCGTTTCCATTCGTATAGATCTCCCGGATCTGGGTTTCCCATGAACCGTCAGATTTCTGATAGTCCAGGATAATATTTCTGAGAAAACCCCATCTTTCAGATAATACTTCAGTGCTTTTTATTTTTACTCGATTATTCTTCACTTCATAGATTTTTTGCCTTCACAATTCAAGAACCATTTTTTTGATCAGGGATACCTGCCCGAGGTGGTAATAACTATGCTCGATCATACCTTCGATATTCCTTCGGTAGGTTCCGTAAGCTTCCTTGACAAAAACCTGATCGAGTTGTTCTTCAGACATCCTTTCCACATGTTCGGCAAACTTTTGCGTATTGGACCAGAATTCGTCGAGCAAATTCTCCCAATCTTGCTGTGAGCTGATCGCCGGAAGGTCGTAGCTGTATTTGTCCCTGATCTCCAGTTCACCTCCTTCAAAAACATTCAAAACCCCGCCGATGTAATAATTGATATGGAACGCCAGCATGGCCAGGGTGTTTAAAGATCCCACCTTGGTAGTTGCCTGTTTCCAGCTCACATCAGTTAGTTTGTCTTTAAAATTGGTATTGGCAATCCATTTCCCATCTAAAATAACTTCCCGGAAGCGGTTGGCTAATTGACTTGGTTTTTCCATTGTGCATTATGCTTTGGAGCCTTAAAAAAGACTTTTCTTAAAATGAAATAATGCGTCAAATATACCTAAACCATCTTATATGAATCAAAAAGCTTTCCACAACAAAGAAAGGTAGAAGTGAATGTCTTTGTTTTTTTTGAATTGTAAAAAAATGTAAAGGAGGTGTAAATATTATCAATTAAATGAAGTTCGAAACTCCAAAGGTGTTTGATTTGTTTTGGACTTAAACAATTTACTGAAGGATTGCGGGTGTTCAAACCCCAAATCATAGGCAATTTCGCTGACGGATAATTTTGTTGTGGAGAGTTTCACCTTTGCTTTTTCTATTAATTTATTGTGAATATGTTGCTGAGTGGTCTGTCCGGTTAAACTCTTTAACATACTACTTAAATAATCAGGCGTAAGGTTCAAACTTTGAGCGATTTCCTGAACAGAAGGCAAACCATTATCTGCAACTTCTTCTCCCTTAAAATAATCTTCCAGTAGCCTCTCCAGTTTATCCAGAATTTGATGGTTGGAAATTTTTCGGGTAAGAAATTGTCGCTGATAGAACCGCTCAGAGTAGTTTAGCAATAATTCCAACTGGCTAATGATTATTTGCTGACTGAACTGGTCGAGATTAGCCTGATATTCAGTTTTTATACTTTGAAGGATTACATTAATGGTATTTTCTTCTTTTTCCGACAAAAAAAGCGCCTCCCGAACGGAATAGTTAAAAAAGCGATATTTTTTAATACTTTTTGCCAGTGAAGTTCCAAATAAAAAATCAGGATGGATGGCCAGAATCCATCCCGATGGTTTATCAGTTGTAGCATCTTCTTCTATCAATTGCACAGAAATAACCTGCTCAGGAGAAAAAAAAGTCATCAGTCCTTCATCGAAGTCATAGGACTGTTGCCCATAACGGTATTTGCCAGCCACATCCCGTTTTAATCCGATAGTATAAAACTCCTGTATCCATTTCAGCTCATTGTTTTCAGCAGCTGGTCTTATTTTGCTGTAATCAATTAAACTGATCAATGGATGTTCCGGTGGTGAGATATGATTAAAGCGATGTAAATCACTAATGGTCTTTAATCTTTCAATTTTTGTATGAGCCATACCGCAAGTTATTTAAAAATAATCATTGAAATGGTATCAAACTTTCAGCTTTAACATTTCTCCCATCCCAAAGGCATTATACAGACCTTCGTGGATTTGGGCCAACTGGTTGTTGTAAGGCTCAATATGAGTGCCCATTCCCATTTTGTCCACGACTGTTCGCATAGGTCGCTGTCCGGCGGGTGTGGCGATAAGACCGGCAATGGCATCTGCTACATTTTGTGGGTCTTGAGCAGGATTACCCGCTAATGCCCCTTCAAAACTGTCAAATGCCTGCTTTGGCGCATGTATCATCTGACCATAACTTTCGTTTTGTGAATCATCTGAAGGTTGCATAAGGTTTGTCATAAAGCTGGTTGGATATCCCCCCGGTTCTACGATACAGGAATCCACTCCAAAACCAGACAACTCCACCCGGTAGTTTTCAGCCAATGCTTCCAGCGCCCATTTAGAGGCATTGTACGGTCCGTAAAACGGAAATGCAATTCTCCCCAAAAGACTTGAAATATGGATCAGTAACCCGGATCCCTGTTTTCTAAAGTATGGCAGTATTGCCCGGTTTACCCGTTGCACTCCAAAAACATTGACATCAAAAAGTCGCTTAAAGTCATCGATAGTGAATTGTTCCTGAATCCCCAAAACACCAACTCCGGCATTATTGATCACGACATCCATACCGTCCAGCAGGTCGATGGCTTTTGCCATACCCGCATTTACACTTTCGTCATCCGTAACATCAAGGTTGATAACTTTTGCCCCTAAAGCGGATAATTCATCGGCTATCGCTTTGTTTTTTGAATCGGCATTTCGCATAGTGGCTACGACACTATGTCCGTGGCTGAGTAAGGTTTTTACGGTCAAGGCTCCAAAGCCTCCATTTGCACCTGTAATTAAAATTTTCGACATAATTGTTTTTTTTTAATTGTTATGGTGCAAAGTTGCAGGGAAGTAGCTTACCCCACGTAGCCAAATCCGGGATTGTTGTAGTTGAAATTCGGGCCTTGAAAATTGCAATGAGGAAAATCATCGCAACTTGGGTTAATTAGCCCTCCTTTGCCCGACGCTCTGTCAGCTCCAGTTTCATCTGCTCAACGGTCTTATCATCCAGATTATACCAGAATAACAAACCTGCAGTAACTAGGTATAAAACGCCCGGTATCACGGAAAAGGACAATTTAATCGCCTGAATAGCTTCCTCTGTTTGTTGAATGGCTTCACCATCGTATTTGGCCATGGTCAGCAACCAGCCTGCCAGTCCGACTGCAATACCGCCTCCGATCTTTTGGGCAAAAGTGGTAGCAGAGAAAAACAAGCCGGTGGCCCGACGTTTGTTTTTCCATTCAGAAAAATCAGCCGTATCGGCGATCATGGCCCATAACAGTGGAATAGTCGGTGCAATGGCGAGTTTAGATAAGACATTTATGGTGTGTAATAAATAGACATCATCTTTACCGGGAATGTATAACGCGATGGTCAGCAATCCCGAAATTGCAGAACATACCAGGTAGACATTCCGTTTTTCAAACCTTTTGGTCAATGGAGTTGCTAACAATACTCCAATGATCAGTGACACTGTGGTCAGTGTATATAAAAGGGTAGCGTCGTTTTCCCTGCCAACATAATATTTAAAATATTGATTGATGACCGCCCCCTGGATATTGATCAAAACAAAGGTGATGATCCCGAGAATGAACAATATCAGCCAGGCTTTGACTCCAAATACATTCCTAAAATCCTCTGCAAGGTTTGATTTTTGATCTGCAGGAGGACTGATACGCTCTTTGGTGGAGAAAAAGGAAATAACCAGTAAAATGGTTCCCAGTATCGCCAGCGCAATGGCGATCAACTGGAAGGCCGTTCTTTCATTCCGGACAATCACATCTTTAAGTCTTCCGGTGGTGTCCAGCAAACGTGCCTCTCCCCAATTGAACTCCTGAATATAGGCAAGTGCTTGCTGTGACAAACCTGCATTTTGTGCGTATTCCAGGACATCCCCGACAATGATATTATTCTTGAATACCATGGTAAAACTCACGATGAACATTCCGATGAACCCCAGAAAGAAACGATATTGGTTCAATTGAGTTCGCTCAGCAGAATCCGCCGTCATCACCCCGGAAAGGGCAGAATAGGGCAGGTTTACGGCAGTATATGTAGTGCTGAGCAACAAATACATCACAGCCGCATAAATGACTTTACCGGAATCTCCCAGATCAGGAGTAGTAAACAATAAAACCAGCGAAATACCCATCGGCACGGCAAACCAGATCAAATAGGGCCGAAATTTCCCAAACCTAGTTTGCGTACGGTCGGAAAGAATACCTATCAAAGGATCTGAAATGGCATCCCACACACGAGCTACCAACATGATGGTTCCCGCCATAGCGGCAGAGATTCCATAAACATCCGTCAAATAGAAAAACAGGAACATCCCCGCCATATCCCAGGCAAAGTGAGAAGCTGTGTCTCCTAACCCATAACCGAATTTTTCCCGAAAGGATAATTTTGTTGATTTATCGCTCATTGCTGTTGGTTTTATTTTTGATTTACCTCGCCTGCCTGCTGCGCGAACGAAAGGCAGACTGGCGGGGTCGGTTTTAAGTTGAAAAGTGAGAACTTTTTTACTTAAAATCTGGGGTGGAATCTCTTCCAGTTCGGAATCCACCCCCGGATCAGCATGAGAAAAGTCACCTTTTCTCCATTGATCCGACCCCGCCAGCAGGGTACATTATTATTCTTCCATTAAATACATCGATATAATCACTCCCCCGCTTTCACCAAAACCTCTGAAAACAATACGCCTCCAGATGATTGTACAGAGAGCAAATAAGTTCCATCCGGAAACTGTGTCAGATCTATAATCTCCTGGGCAATTTGTGTCTTCTTCAATTGGCTTTGTTGAATTACTTTACCATTGATATCCATAACATTAATGACAACATCTCTGGGTTTGTCAAATTCACCACCCAATCGAAAAATACCATTTCCAGGGTTAGGAGTAACACTCATATCAATCACTACCGAAGGTTCTCTTACAGGTGTCAGCCCCGTAAATTCGAACCAATTCAGGTTAAAACTCGGTTGAGTGATGTACAACCTGATGTGATATCTTCCCTCTTCCAGAATGACAAACTGGGAAGCATTGGTCGTAGCCCATGATTGCCAGTCTCCCGTTGGAGGAAAACTGACGGTTTGCACAATCTGAGTACTGCCCCCCTCATGCACGAGCTGTAATTGAAGCTCCCCAGTTTCACTTTGGGCAGCCGTCCGGTAATCTACACGGTAGGTATCATCAAAAGCTACCTCTATGTAATAGTCGAGATAATCTCCTACATCCAAATGGCCAATATTTTTTCCTCCTCCTGTATCAAGGGTATTTTCAAGTTCTGCTCCGGAATTAAAGAAAAAACCTTCCGCCTCTACTTTCCCCGGAACATTGTGAACCTGAACAACCCTGTTTTGCACATCCCTTTGACTAAAGTTGACCAACGCGGTTTCGTCCTCCGCAAGGATTTCATTACCTGTGTAAGATATCTTGATCACATGATCATGCTGGAAGGTGAAGTCAACCTCCAAAATGATAATTCTGGTATTGCTCTCCTCAAGCGTGACCTCCGTAATATCTACCAGGTTTCCATTCACACGAATTTCAAAATCTGCGGGTGCGGATGGTAAGGCCCCGGCCATTGGTTTATTCAAATTGAGTTGAACTGTATGTTCATCCAAGGTAAATGCGGAAACAAAATCAGCAGCAATGCTATTGGTTTCACCTGTTTTTACAAACTCATAACTATTGATGTTATAACCACTGCCATCAGAATGGAAGCGTATTTTTTGATTATCCGGCGTTAAGATCACATTTGGAACGGTTACTGTTTGCCAGCTTTGATAACCACCGGTATAGGGCACATAACGAGTACCGGTAATATCCGCTCCGTCTGAACTGAAGTGAAAACTTCCGTCATAGGCACCGGATGCCAATCGTAAATTAATATCATAAACCCCGCTTTCCAATACATCCACATCGTATTGCATCCATTCTCCGGGTTCTGTCCAGCCTACATTAAATCCGTTAGAATTGATGGGATCACTACATGGTTCAATATCAACACCGTCGTTTCTGTAAGTCCATCCTTTATTCCATGCTGTATAATTGCCAGTTGATAAATGGTAATTCGCAACATCGGTATCATAATAAGCAACCCCTACCCTTCCCAGATCAAAATCGGTGGCATAAACTACGCCGGGGATCTCAAAAGTATTAAAGGGAATAGCCTCGTCCGAATACACCTGGCGGATCAAAGCATCCGGAACACCTTTCTGAATGATACAGTTTTCCAGTTTCAGGTTTTCCGCCATTTCCATTAAGGTAGCTTTGGCAAATGCAGCAGATGGCGGTGCCCCTCCATTTTCCCAATAGTTTAGAAGCACCTGGTATTCGGGTGTTTTGATCACCGAGGTCGGCCCGGCGATGTCCTCAATTTTTTTCATTGGCCACCAGGCCCATCCGATGTCATTGTCTTCGAACAACCGGGCGGCATCTCTAAACCAGGTGTTGGAATTCTCACCAGTTTCGCTGAAATACAAGGGCACGTTGTACTGATCACGCAAATCGAGCACCCATTGAATGGAAGCCTGATCATTAAAAGACCAGTATTTATGGGGACTGTAAACCATATTATCATCCCACGGAGGCGTTAGTCCTGTAAAATCATTAGCAAACCAGTTACCTTCAATGATGATCATATGGTTATTATCGACAGTTCTAATGCTATCCGTAATCCTTTTATACAAATTCGCGAGTGCTACACCTCCCGGAATATTCCAGTTAGGTTCATTTATTAGGTCATAACCGGCTACCCACGGTTCATCGACATATCTTTCGGCCAGTTTTTTCCAAAAGGCCACTGTTTTGTTCTGGTTTTCAAAACTTTCCCAAAGCGAGGGTTTTGTAGGATCGTAATCTGAAATCCCCTGATCATACCCTTGTCCGCCCGGAGCGGCATGCAGGTCGAGAATGACATACATTTCATTCTGGGCACACCAGGAGATAAGACTGTCTGTCAATTCAAACCCCTTGTCCAGCCAGGTATTTTCCCCTTGCACGGGCTCATCCTCAATTGGTAAGGTGTAAAGGTTGTAGTGCATTGGCAATCTTACAGAATTGAACCCCCAGGCAGCGAGAGAATCTATATCAGCTTTTTGAACATGATTCGACAACCAGGCGTCATAAAACAATTCTGTGTCTTCTTCTCCGATCAATTCTGCTATCTTTGCCTTGATCTGGTATTGGGCGTTGGCGAAACTGGCTGTTTTCAGCATATAACCTTCCTGTAACATCCATCCGCCAAGCCCCATACCTCTCAGGAGTATCGTATCTCCGTTCTCTTTGACGATAGCCTGCCCATTAGTGCTCAAAAAGCTTTGTCCCATTACCGGAGTAGCGAGTCCAAAGCATAGCATTAATATCAGGATTCCAAGTAAATTTTTCATAATTATTAAATGAGAAAGCCAAGCAAGAGGTAAGGCAAATCCAAAGAAATGCCTCCCCTCTCCCTAAAATATAATCAACAAATATTTAGTCCAATCCTGGTAAAAACCTGGCTTTTTGAATACCAAATTTCCCCATTTCATTATTTTCCGGTACCACTATCTACCTCCTGTGGTTTTTCAAGTTCAAAAACCGTTTTTAAATTATCTCTGGAGTTTCCGCCCACCATTACTTCAAATTCACCCGGCTCTACTACGAATTTGCCTTGATTGTTAAAGAATCCAAGTTCTTTGCCCGTAAGTTTAAACTGAACAATTTTGCTTTCACCTCCTGAAAGCTGAATCTTTTCAAAGCCTTTTAATTCTTTTACCGGTCTGGTGACACTGGCATAACGATCACATATATATAACTGAACCACTTCCTCTCCTTCAACTTCACTCTTATTACTAACCGTTACACTTACATCCACCGTTTGGTCATCATTTAACCTGACTTCAAGGTCTCTGTATTTGAAATCACTATAACTCAATCCATACCCAAAAGGATAAAGCGGTTCACTACTTTCATCATTGTAGTGCGACCAAAAAACTATGGGCTGCGGATAAGGTCTTCCTGTTCTTTTATGGTTGTAATAAATTGGCACCTGGCCCACACTGCGGGGAAATGAAACCGGTAACTTGCCTGCCGGATTATAATCTCCATAGAGCACCTGTGCAATTGCATGACCAGACTGTGTCCCAAGATGCCAGGCTTCCACGATAGCCGGGATATTTTCATCCGCCCAGGTCAGCTCAAGCGGGCGACCATTCATAACCACTAATACGATATTAGGATTCACTTCCTTAACCGCTTCCATTAATTCCTGTTGCAACCCCGGCAGGTCAATTTTTGTACGACTCCTGCCTTCCCCTGACTGGAAGCCATGTTCTCCTAAAACCATTACCACGACATCTGCTTCTTTAGCAACCTGAAGTGCTTCTTCAAATCCTGATCTGTCGGAGGTATTGACTTCGACGTTGTGAAGGAATGTTGGCTGGCGGGTATACAGGGCAGCTCCAATAGCATAATTCAGGTCATTCCCTTCATATTCCATCATACCTTCCATGACGGAAACAGCCGAATTGGCTTCTGCCTTCCCTCGCCAACTTCCCAGCGGGCTATCCTTGTCGGCAGCTAAAGGACCAATAAGGGCAATTTTTTTGCCTGACTTTGGAAGAGGCAAAAGGTTGTTATCATTTTTCAGCAGGACAATGGATTTCTTTGCCATATCCAATACCGCCTCAAGGTGATCAGAATGTCCCAGTAATGACTGCTCCCGCTCTTCATCACAATATTTATAAGGGTCATCAAATAGCCCTAATTTAAATTTGACTTTTAAAATCCTGCGGACTGCATCGTCGATCTTGTCCTCGTCAACCTTACCATTCTCCACTAAATCCTTCAAATGTTTGATATAAAGGTGGGATTCCATATCCACATCTGTGCCTGCGTTGGCCGCAATTTCGGATGCGTGGCTTCCATCCCTGGCAAACCCATGGGTTGTCATTTCACCTATCGTTCCCCAGTCAGACAGTAAAATACCCTCAAAACCCCATTGTTTTCTGAGAATGTCTATTTGCCAATGAGGATTTCCTGATGTCGGAATACCATTGGTTTCATTAAATGAATTCATCATGGTCAATGCTCCGGCATCACAGGCGGCCTTAAAAGGAGGCAACACCATGTTGTACAAAGTGGACAACCCGATATCAACGGTATTGTAGTCTTTTCCTGCTTCGGCAAATCCATATGCCGCGAAATGTTTAGGACAGGCAGCGATGGTGTTCTCAGCAGTGAGGTCATCACCTTGAAATCCTCGTACTCTTGCCTTAGCTACCAGGCTTCCCAAATAAGGGTCCTCACCTGCCCCTTCCATAACTCTTCCCCAGCGTGCGTCACGTGAAACGTCAATCATAGGCGCAAAAGCCCAATTGATCCCTACTGCCGAAGCTTCCGCAGCGGACACACTGGCTGATTCTTCTATAGCTTCCATGTCCCAGCTGGCTACTTCTGCCAAGGGAATGGGAGCCATGGTTTGGTAACCATGTACAACATCGTAACCGAATAACAAAGGAATTCCAAGACGAGAGTTTTCAACAGCCAATTGCTGCATTTTGCGGACTTCCTTTACGCCCAATACATTTAGCATCGACCCTACCTGACCTGATTTGATGTGTTCATATTTATTTTTGCTCTCACCAAAAATGGGCGCTGGTCCGGTAACATCAAAAAAACCGGAATATTGATTCATTTGTCCAACTTTTTCTTCCAGGGTCATCTTGGACAATAAATCCTCCACTTTTTGGTTTATTTCATCCTGGGCGTTTATCATGAAAACAAAAATAAACAAACCCCAAATTGTCAGGAAAGTCTTTTTCATCTGTATAAAATAATTATGTTGTGCTTGGTTTTTAATTATACGACAAAACTTTGAATATGGAAAACCTCGGAGATTTCCTTCACTAATAACTATACCAAGATTTTGTCCTGGACTTCGATTTGGTTATTATCCTAATTCTCCTGAAAGACACGAATGTAATCCACGATCATCCTTTGAGGAAATTCAGTAGTTGCATCCGGATATCCGGGCCAGTTACCACCGACAGCAATATTAAAGATGAAAAAGAATTCATCATTAAACGGGTAGGGGTAAGTATTGGAAATATCCGCATCAGTAATACTGAAATATTGATTATCGTCCACAAAAAACTTAATGGAGTTGTACTCCCAGATGATGGAAAAAACGTGGTATTCATCTGAGAATTTTCCGCTACTCAGCGTGTAACCATTGCCAATATGATTACTCCACGTCTGTCCCTGAGGTCCTGAATGGATAGTTCCGTGAACCGTGGATGGTTCATGCCCCACTAATTCCATGATGTCGATTTCCCCACAAGCAGGCCATCCGATACTGGAAATATTATCCCCTAACATCCATAATGCAGGCCAGATGCCCTGACCTTCCGGTAAAATCGCACGGATGTCCACACGGCCGAAAGTAAATGATTGTTTGTCTTTGGTGACCAGGCGGGCAGAAGTATAACTGCTGCCACTATAATCTTCTTCTTTGGCTTCAATGATGAGGTTTCCATCAGAAAGGTAGGCGTTATCTTCGCGATCCGTATAATACTGCCATTCATTATTACCCCAGCCACTGGCACCTAATTCATAAGTCCAATCATTGGTATTTAGGGTTGAGCCATTAAATTCATCCTGCCACACCAAGTCATATCCTGCATAACTTTCGGGAGTGATGTATCCATCCTCTGGTACATCCACATAGGTATCATCATTACGAATGGTGCCCAGGCCTTCGCCATTGGAAATGGTAGCATTTTGAGGGTTGGATAGAATTACTTTAAATTCTTCATCATTTTCTTTATAAATGTCCCCGACAATTTCAACCTCGATAAACCCTTCTCTATCTCCGGCTGCAATGGTCAATGTTCCGGAAACCGGGATGAAATCGGTTCCTTCCCCGGCAGTTGCTTCCTCTGTTGCATAATCCACTTTCACATCACCGGCGTATTCCTTACTGGTAGAGACTTTAAAACTTACCGTAGCGTTTTCATCACCTTCAAAAACGGTAACACTGGAAACGGATACCTTTGGGAAATCTGCTGCCGGAGGGTTATCATCATTTTTATCACCACAGGCCATTACAGTAACCAGCAACATGCTGAAAATATAAGCGATTAACTTTTTCATTTATTTAAAAATTTAAAAATCTCTTCTCTACACTTTTAACTACAAAAATGGCCTAAAAAGCATAATTTGATCTCGCAGATAACGCAGAAAATTGAGACTAATATTCTAAAATGATCAGCGAAAATCAGCGTGAACTAAAAAGTGTACGTTAAAGAGAAAATAAAGTGATTATCAACTTTTTAAAAAAAATGTAAACACTTCGTTTTCAAAAAACCAAAACTTTACCAAATCATTCCCAGGGTTGAAACGGGAAGGCATTCTCAACATTTCCATACCTTCCCGTCATTCAATATCCTGTTGTTCAGATACTCAATTTCAATAATTCTTATTCAGCAACAAGGGTAAAGCGCCAGACAGAACCACCCAAATCAGCGTAGACCACCATTCGATCAGCACTAATTTCTGAAATGCTGTAGGTCACAGATGACTGTGGAGTAGTAACTTCCGTCGTTGTTCCTACTTTATACAAGCCGATAAAAGCGCCTTCTCCAATTACACTCAACGTTGTTTCCGTTACACTAAAGGTATGCATTCCGGAATCCCATGCAGCGTATTGTGCCGGCCATTCATCACTGGTATGGCAACCGATAGATAATCCAAGGTCGGCTGGCCATACTGTTCCGTTTCCATCCTCATCTGCCCAGAAGTCCCCATTATTGTTATACTCCATTGATCCGTCAGCCCGAAAAATCCACTCATCATCCCAATGGCAATAACGGGTAGCTACATCATCCAGTGAATTACCCCACCAGGTTTCTGTAAGGTTAGGCCCAATATGCTCAGCATTGGCCTCCGGAGCCAGCTTCCACACTTTCTCATCACATCCCGTCAACAGCTGGAAATTTCCATAACATGCATTAGGATCATCCTGGGTAACGGTCACCATCTGGCTGGTTGTACCATATCCTCCTCGATTGAAGGTAGTCATAATCACCTCGTATTCTCCCATAAAGGGAATATTCACCTCTGCGATCTCTCCCTCTGCTTTCCCACTACCTACAATATCCCACTGGGTAATAAAAGCTCCTTCGGTTGTATTTTCAAAAATAAAATCATTCGGTGTATCTCCCTGAGTTATGGTAAAGGTCGGATTTGGGGGAGGTCCAAGGTCTGACTTCTCCTCGACAAAAGGTTCACAGGAGAATAATCCCAGCACCACTAAAAATAAAATGCTATATCTTAAGTAAGTCATTGTTAAAAGATTTTTATTGTTATCAAACTGCTCAGCAAGATCAATGGATCTTACCAAGTCAAAGTGTGTTGATCATTATTGCAGAATTATTTTCTTCGATAAAGTCATATTTCCACTGTTTACGATAACCATATAGGTTCCCTTTTCAAGGTTGGAAACATCAATTTCGGTTGATGGCTCAAGTGAAGTGTGAACTAAAACCCTTCCGGAAACATCAACTATATCAACTGTATATTTTTCCGGATCCGTAATACGAATGTTTACAATACCACTCGCAGGAATTGGAAAAACATCAAAGTTAATACCAGGTGCTTTTTCTTCAACTCCAACACTGGTGTCCAGTTCATAAACCTTCACCCAATCAATGAAAACCGAACAAGGGAACTCAGCTTCCGGAATAATGGCTCCACCATAAGTGAACTGACTGCCTCCGACTCCACCACTAAGGATGGCGAACATATTATGATCATATGGATACCATTCAGGGAAATGATGGGAGTATTCCGAAACGGCAACCCTCTTCCCCGTTGAATTTAAAATGGCAAACTGATCTTGTCCATCTACCTGGAAGGCGCCGCCATCATTCAGATAATGAACATGATAAACAGTACTATCCACAAAGAACTCGATCCTGTCGTTATACCAGTCAATCCCGTAATTATGGAAACCGGCACTTCCTGCATGCAGGTCCCCCTCTTCCGGAGGATAATTGCCATAACCTGGTTCAGCCGGCAAGGGAACTTCCTCAGTTTCATAACTGTAATAAGCTCCCTGGTGGCCGTGATTCCAGGATTGCCACTGGTTGTTTTCCCAAAACCAGGCATAATGCACACTTCCCAGATTGTGGAAAGGAATGGAACCAACGTATTCCATAATATCAATCTCTCCTCCCTGGGGCCACATGATCCAGTCCCAGCCTTCCGGGATTTCATCAGGCATCATCCAAAAGGCAAAGCCCTGCCCTTTGTATTTGACATCCCTTGGAAATACTCTTGCTACAATCCGATGCCCCGGTCCCCAGGAAGCTTTTCCAGCGGAGATTATCCTGCCGCTGGTATAGTTTCGATCAATGTACCACTCTTTTTTAGTGGTTATGACCAAACATCCGTCTTCCGCTCCCGGAACATCGTTTTCGAAAGTAACATTTTCAACCCTGGCTCTGTCCAGCTGCCCGGTACCCCAATCTCCATTTACTCCCGTTCCTGTCTCATAACTCCAGTTATTCAGGTCTAACTGACCATTATTGAAGTTATCTTCCCAGATTAAATTGCCAATCTGACCATAAACCGGAAAGTTTAACAACAGGATTGATAGTATAAAAAGAATTGGTTTCATAAAACAGTTAAGTCATCAAAGATTTTTAATCCTTAAAAACACACTTCAAATATCTCTGGATTAATAACCCGGATTTTGCTTTAAGTTGCCTTCCGTAATATCGATTTCCGTTTGCGGAATAGGCAATAATTCACTTTTACCTGCCGTGAATCCCTGGTCTCCAAGTTCTTCAACTGCTCGACCTGTTCTCACGAGATCAAAGAAGCGATGGCCTTCGGTAGCCAGCTCCAACTGACGTTCTCTGAAAATAAAGTCTAACAATGCTTGTCCGGTGAGTCCGCCCACAGGCTGTAAACTTACTCTCAGACGTACCTGATTCAGGTAACCGTTGGCTTTGCCATCATTTCCTCCGGCACGGGCATAAGCTTCTGCTGCCATCAAATAAACATCCGCCAAACGAATTTCACGAATATTGTAACTCCAGTTCAATGCAGGTTCACCATCCAATGCACGATCTTCCTGCAAACCGGCATATTTACGAATGAAGTAATCCGTATTCTGATATCCTTCTGTATAGGAAGCTCCCTGGTTCTTCAATTGATTACCATCAATAATGGTATGTTCAAAACGAGGATCTCCCTGCATGGTTTCAACAAGCTTTTCTGTTACCGGGCAGAAGCTCCATCCAACTGCGTAAAGCGGACCTACATAATCACGCATGCCAAAGAACTGTACATTGTAGTTCCCTTCTGTTCCATTGACAAAATTATCCCAGCCACCACGGTGATTACCTGAGTGGTTGATCTCAAAAACAGATTCCTGGCCAAACTCATTTTCCAGTTTAAAAATATCCTCAAAGTTGTCCTCCAGGTCATAATGTCCGGAAGTGATAACTTCATCAAACAATTGAGCAGCTTCCAGCATTCTGGACTCATCGTTCTGGTAAAGGATCACTTTCCCGAGTAAAGCAGTGACTGCTCCTTTGGTGATTCGCCCCAACTCAGCCCCGGAAACAGTTTCCGGCAATTCAAAAGTATTGCGGGCATCATTCAGATCCTGTTCTATCTGAGCATACACTTCCGCGGCAGGAGCCTGAGTCTGCGAATAAATTTCGTCTGCTGAGAGTGTCTTGGTGATCAAAGGTACATTTCCGAAGAAACGCACGAGATCAAAGTAGAAAAAGGCACGCAAAAATTTTGTCTCAGCAATAGTCCGGGCCTTAAATTCTTCGTCGAGGTCCTCTACTTCTTCTATTTTCTCTAACAATAAATTAGCTCTGTAAATGCCACTGTAGCTTTTATTCCACAAACCCTGTTGAGGCCCGAGAAAGGGATCCAGTGTAAAATTATCAAATGCCACCCAGCTAGGCTGGTCTGAAGCATCACTACCTCCGGCATAACAATCATCAGAAGCTGCATTCAACAACCCTAATTTCATTGTCCACGCATCATTGGTACCACCCCATTGTAAAACATCATAGGTAGCCACAAGTGCCTGGAAAATTTCATCCTGATTCTGATAAAAATTGGATTCCAGTTGCTGACCTCTTGGTTCCAGCTCCAGAAAATCTTTGCCACAGGAAGCTAATACCAATGCCGTGACGAAGAGGATTACATATTTATTTAAAATTATTTTTTTCATTTTTCTAGTTTTTATTGATAATGATCAGTTGTCCTGAGGAAACTAACCATTAAAATGTCGCATTGATACCGAACAAATAAAATCTCGCCTGAGGATAAATTCCGCGGTCCACACCATAACTTCCACCTCCGATCTCAGGGTCGAAACCACTGTATTGTGTAAACGTCAGCAGGTTGTTTCCTGAAACATAAACACGAATTTTACCAAAACCGATCTTGTTTGTCGCAAGCCTTGGGATAGTGTATCCCAACTGCAGCGTTTTGATCCTGAAAAATGCGCCATTCTCAACATAAAAATCTGAACTACGGCTGAAGTTTTTGTTCGGATCATTCATTACCAATCTGGGAAAGGTGTTGGAGGTACCTTCACCCGTCCAGCGGTCGAGGGCATCTGTTGTCATATTGGCCATTTGCAGGTCAAAACGACGAGTGGCTATGAATACCTCATTTCCTGCTACTCCCTGACCAAATACCACAAGATCAAAACCTTTAAAACCTACTGAAGCATTAATACCATAAGTCCAGTTGGGTGTTGGATCACCAATGAAACCACGGTCATCAGCATCGATGATTCCATTTCCATCCAAATCAACGAAACGGAAATCACCGGGTTGTGCATCAGGCTGGATCAATTCTCCACTGGAACTTGTATAAGCATCAATTTCTGCCTGGGTTTGGAAAATACCATCTGTTTGGTACCCATAGAAATAACCTACCGGAAGCCCTACTGCGGTACGGGTAATCTCCAATCCCTGAGGACTAAAGGTCTGTCCAGGCAGGAACTCTTTATCTGCTCCAAGGTCTGTAACCTCATTCTCAACATAGGAAATATTACCTGACAGATTCAGATCTACTGCTCCAAATTTATTACCCCATCCTAATTCCAATTCAACTCCTTTGTTGGACATGGTTGCGATATTACCAATTGGTCCGCCATTCCCAACATAACCGGGAACAGCAATATCCAGCAACATTCCGGTAGTTTTCTTTTCAAACAAGTCAAAAGTCACACTGACCTTTCTGAAAATTTTGGCGTCAAACCCGATGTTTGTCTGGGTAGTCTCTTCCCAACGTAAATCTGGGTTAGCAATCGCATTTGGACTAACTCCATTTGTCAATACATCATTGAGACCAAAGGTGTAATTACGAGCGCCTCCAACAAGGGAAACATACCTAAAATCACCAATCTGGTCATTACCGTTAACACCCCATGATCCGCGGATTTTGAGGAAGTTGACAATAGCGTTGTTGGTCAGAAAATCTTCTTCAGTCAAGACCCATCCGAGAGAAACGGAAGGGAAGTATCCAAATTTGTAATTAGATCCGAATTTGGATGAACCATCCACACGCATAGTTGCGGAGAAGATATATTTACTCTTGTAGTTATAGTTTACTCTACCAATGTAAGATGCCAATGTTCCAACGTATTCATATCCCCAAAATGTTTGAGTTTCAGCAGGGGTTGGATATCCAAGGGAAGCATCTTCAAGATTATTAACAGGAATATCATATACGGTACCACCAATTCCCTGTCCTCTGTTACGTTCTGCAACGGTACCGGCCAGAATACTGAAATAATGATTCTCCAATTGTTTAGTGTAAGAAAGGGTATTTTCCCAAATCCAGTACAATCCCCTGTTCTGGTCACGGCTGTAATTGTTAATGTCATTTCTGTTGTCAGAATTCAGGTAGAAAACAGGCGAGAAGCCTTCTCCATACCAGAACGCCAAATCCGTACCTATACTTGAACGGAACTTCAATCCATCGATGAATTTGATTTCAGCAAATGCGTTTCCTACAACTTTGTCACTTCCTCCATATCCTTGTTGAATTTCGAGTGCAGCGACGGGATTCAAAATCTCTGAGGTCACATAACTGGAAATACCATAAGGTACTCCCTCTCCATTGGTCACCACAGGGAAGTTAGTGTAAATATCATTACTCAAAACGTCAGGATCGGTTTCCAGAACCGGAGTAATCGGATCCAGATTTATAGCGCGTCCAAGAGGTGACCCCCACTCGGAGTTGGTAGAAACTCCGCTGGAACGAGTCCTCGAATAAGCCAATGTATTACCAAAAGTAATATGGTCGTTGATATTATGAGTAGAATTGAGCCTTACCGTAAAACGCTGGTAATTGGAATTACCTTCAGCAACAATACCATCCTGGTCAAAATAGCCAAAAGAAACAAAATACTGGGATTTCTTACTACCGGCAGAAATACTCAATTCGTGGTTTTGCATCGGTGCATTATAATAGAAAACCTCATCCTGCCAGTCTGTTCCTTCCCCAAGAGACTGAGGATCTTCAAACAAGATCTGTCCTCCGGATGCTACGGATGATTCATTCATTAAAGTAGCATATTCGGTAGCGTTTAAAACACCGAGTTTTTTCCATGGATTTTGCGTTCCGTAATAAGCATTGTAGTTTACCTCCAGTTTATCTTTAGCACCTTTCTTGGTGGTAACGAGAATTACACCACCTGCAGAACGGGCACCGTAAATGGATGCAGATGCAGCATCTTTCAATACTTCAATAGATTCGATATCACCCTGGTTGAGGAAATCAATTCCGCCTCCTACCGGTACTCCATCAATAACATAAAGGGGTTCGCTGTTATTGATAGAGCTCGTTCCGCGGATACGAACTGTAGACCCTTCTCCGGGTTGACCGGAATTAGAAACTACCCTTACACCAGAGGTACGTCCTTTCAGGGCATCTTCAATACGTGGGATAGGCATATCTTCGAGGTCATCTGCTTTAACTTTGGTAATAGCCCCCGTAACTACGGCTTTTTTCTGGGTACCATATCCCACAACAACGATTTCATCCAAATCGGCAATGTCACTTTCCAAACTCATATTAATAACGGTTTGGTTACCTACGGTTACTTCACGGGAAGAAAATCCGGTATAAGAATAAACCAGCACCGCCTCCTTGCCGGAAATCACTAATTCATAATTTCCATCAAAGTCGGTCACGGTACCATTTGTGGTACCTTTTTCCAGAATGGTTGCCCCGAATAAGGGTTCATTTGTACTCGCTTCGGTAATGGTTCCTGTTACTTTTATCTGAGCCCGAAGCGAAACAGAGCTGAGCAATACCAATAAAAGCAATAGATATTTTTGTCTCATAAAAATAGATTTAAAGGATGCCTAATGAATAAGACACCTTTTTTAATGGATACATTTGATACAAACCAGAGGAAAAAGGACCGGCCCGAAGCCAGTCCCTCCTCTGTAGGAATTATTTACGATTTACTATTATCCGTTGAGTTTGTTGCATGCCCTGAGTCTCTACATTGATGAAGTAAAGACCATCTTCCAGCTGTGCAGCATCAAGTGTAAAGCGATCAGTTCCGGCAGGAATTTCAACTGCCTCTACCAACTGACCGATTGCGTTGAATACGTGAAGTGTTTTAAATTCAGTGTAATTTGCTCCGAAAAGCACCTGAGTTTCATTCTGAACAAGTGTAGGACGTACCTCAAACAGGTTATCAGCATAGTCCAGATCATTGGTACCTACGGAACATTCTGAACAGGTATTCCAGATGAAGCATACAGAAGCATCTCCCATTACTTCCAGGAACCTGTTAGTAAACCCACCATTGGTAACCGTACAAGGATCACCTTCATTGAACAATTCCTGGTCTACCCAATTATCAATGGAAAACTTATACTCATACTGACCTCCGTTAAGCGGAAGGGTAATAGAATAAACCATATCCCCATCATCATCGGTCAAAGGATTCGCTTCTCCTGACCAACCATTCATTGTACCTGAAAGATAAACATTAGTAAAGGTACCGGAATAACTACTCATATCCACTTCAAAAGTAATGTCACCGGCATTTGGATCAGAACAATCTGTACTGGTGTAACAAAGGCCGAAACAAGTAGCAATGGTAGTATCTTGAGTGATAGGTCCCATGAAACGGTCGTTAAAGTTGTCCGGGTTAGCACAATCCTGTCCGGCGATATTTTCTTTACAGCTCCAGTCAGGACAAGCACCATTGGTGAAAGTATAGAAAGAAGAGAATCCAACAGGACGCTCAACAGTCAGTGTCCATACACCGTCACCATCATCATCATTTAATGGATAATCTCCAGGGCCTCCGAAGTTGTCACCACCAGCGATATACAAACCGGTTTCATCAACATCGATAGCTCCCTCGCCTAATTCTATGGTGATCATAACGGCTTCACCACAGGCATAACAACTGTTGAAACAAACGGTAGGCAAGGTTTCATCAAGAGCAACCACTACTGCTCTGTTGTGGAATTGCCCGCTTGGGTCAGTCACTGTACAATCTTCAAGTCCATTGAATTCTTCCTGAGCTGCCCAACCATCCAATTGGAATTTGTACTCATAGGTGCCTGGGTTAAGGCTCAAGGTAGTTGTCCATGTTCCGTCACCATTATCTGACATTGGATTAGCATCAGCAGACCAGTCATTGAATTCACCACTCAGAAAAACAGTGGTAAAACTTCCAGCATAATCATTCATGTCTACATTGAAAGTAATGTCTGCAGGTTCAGAACTTCCACCGACTACTTCAAGGTTGTCGAAGTAATAAGTTGCATCAGCATGGTGCAAGCTGGAAATCAAAGAAGAATACTACTCTGGCGTAAACACCTCCGGAAGCTGGAAGCATATCACCCTCGATGGAATTTTGAGTAACATCGAAGCATACCTCAGTCCATGTGTTAGTCTCTGTAATTTCCTGAGTAGTAATCCAGTCACCAATAGATCCTTGCTCCAGCTTTAATGCCAAAAGCGTTGTTTGTGGCACCCAAACATCCATACAAACCTCTGTTGCAGTAACAAGATTGATCGGTGTGGAAGGGTTTGGCTCAGAGAAAGCTCCCTGCCAGGTTTGTCCGGAGGCAAGCGTATTGAATTGACCGACCGTAGCACTGGTATTGATTCCTGAAGCATCAGGATTATCAATAATCAGTGTGTGATTCGGATCTTCAAATTCAAGATCACTTCCAAAATACTGGAAAGTTGTAGAAGTTTCATCTGACTCAAAGTCTAAAATGACGACCTGAGCCGAAAGTATTGTGAAACTAAAAAGAAAGGATAAGGAAATAAGTAAAAACTTTTTCATAACGATACGATACTTTAGAGAATTAAAAAATTTGAATTACTTGTGTTCTCCCAAATATCGTTTTCAATACCCTATCACTGGTAATAAATGTCTACGACAATTATACTACAGGTCTTAACCTCTTGTAAAACAAGGGGTTTTGAGAGTCAAAAAAATCAGTAAAAATATTGTTATATATGTGTCATTTTGACGCATTTAAGCCAATTCTGCCCTAAACAATGCAAAATTTTTTACTGTTCAAATTGCCATGTAAAAGTTGCCGCCCCAGAAAAATTTATCCGAATCGCAGAATACCCAACCGTGTCTGCTGATTTTAACAAGACAGGTATATGAATATTTGTCCCTCTGACAAAGCCTGCCCCGCACACAAAGTGTCGGGGGCAAAACCTTTAGCTACCCGATTGCTTTGCTAAGGTATCGCCTTGGAGAAATTTACCAGAACCGCAGAATGTCCAACAGCAGAATGTCCAACAGCAGAATGTCCAATGTAAAAGTGATAAAAAAAACTAATTGCTGATTCTACTTTGAGCGGTTTTAATACTTGTTGCAAAGATCGCAATCAACTCATTACATTCTATTAAAGCAGGTTGAAATTGAATTTGGTTTTTCTCAAACATTTTCCTTAGGATTTTTAAACCTACATTACTTTCTCGAAGTTCTTTCAAACACAATTTCATCTCATGTACAAAATCCTTCCTGGATTCAGAAGCCTGGGCCTCTCCGTAATTTAAAGCTGGAGAAGTACCGGAGCGAAGTAATTGATTGCTAAGTGATTCCCAGCTAATGGCTTCGCATAATTCTACAATCATAATTGCGAAAGCGATCAACCGATCTTCAAGGTCATAGTTCTTTGAATTCATAATTCTTTCATTTGGTTAATTAAAAAATGGAATTACAACTACAAATTGCCGCTTCAAATCCGGAAATCATAAGGTGAGTCAGAACCGCAGATCTTCCTCGTTGCTCAGCTGTTCTCGAGGCGTTTTTTCATCTTCCTCGTTGCTCAGGCGAGGCGTAAGCGATATTTACTTTGCTCGACTGCACGGGTAGATACATTGAGGAGGGAGGCGATTTCTTTGGTGCTGAGATTGATCCGCATCAAGGTACACAAGCGGATATCATTTTGAGTCAGGTTAGGATGTTGTTTGAGCATATCCTGGACAAAACTGGTGTCAACCTGATTGAAATACAGATTGAATTCTTCCCAATAATCCTCACTTTCCAGTTCCCGGTCCAACATACGAACGAGTTGTCCGGTATTTTTATCATCATTCTTTTGATGTGCTTTCAATTCCTGTTTGACATTATTGAGGATCTCATTTTTGTGAGCCATTTGGGCGGCGGATGCCATCAATTTGGAATTCTTGGCATTGACCTCAGCCGCAAGTTTTGCATTTCTCAGGTGTAAGATTTCACTTTCAGCCTTCAACATTTGCTGTTTGTGAGTTTCTTCCCGCTGACGAATAATAAAATATCCGCCAAAAAACACGAGACTGATCAGGAAAACCGTGATGAAGATTTTAAACCACAATGTTTGCCAGAAAGGCGGTTTGATAAAAATTTTTATGCTGGCTTCCCCGCCTTTAAGTTTCACTCTAAAAGTGAAGTTTCCCGGATCGAGATTGGTATATGTGACACTGTTTTGCCCGGGGTTGGTTTCCTGCCAGTCATCATCAAATCCCTCCATTTTAAAAGCATAGACATGCGCAAATGGGTCAATGTAATCAATGGCTGAAAAATCGATGGAAAAAGATTTATCGAGATAGTTGAGATGGACTTCCCTGGCTACTTCGATAGGTTCGGTCAAAATAATTCTACCATCAGTCTGCTTACCAATAGAAACGGAATTGTTTAACACCTTAAAGTCGGTGAAGACAATTGAAGGATTGTCCAACTCCTCTTTCACCTGTTCGGGTCTGATCGTATTCAACCCGTTTATTCCTCCAAAAAACAATTGACCATCCTGAGTAGTCAGAATTGCCGTTGCATTGAATTGGTTGTTATTTGGGCCCGAATGGAAATAAAAATTGCGGATATATCCGGTTTGCGGATCAAACCTGGAAATGCCTTTAAATGAAGTTATCCACAGCATTCCATAATGATCCTCTGTAATACCCATTACACTGTTGGCCAACAATCCATCTTTCGTTGAAATTCGCTTGAATTTCCCTTGCCCAAGCCATTTATTCAGGCCGCCTCCTTCTGTACCAATCCACACATCACCCCGGCTATCCTCAAAAATAGTCCTGATCTCGTCATTGCTGATGGAAGTCGGGTCTTCAGGATTATACCTGAAATGCCTGAAGGTACCGGATTCATCATCAAAAATATCCAATCCCCTGTCCACCGTTCCGATCCATACAGTATCATCCCTACTTATATAGATGATCATAATGTTCGTTTCAGCAACACTATTAGGATCCGAAACATCATGATCATAATTCTGGAATTGACCGGTAACAGGATCATAAACCGTAATTCCCACTCCGACTGTACCGATCCATAGCTTTCCATCCTTTCTTTGAGCTATGGTCCAAACATTGTCACCACTTAATGAATTAGGGAAATTATCATTTCTTTGGAAATGAGTAAATGCCCCATTGGCAGGGTCAAACCGATCCATGCCACCATTAAAGGTGCCTATCCACAATTTTCCATCCTTATCTTCAAAAATTGTTTTGATAATATCACTCCCGGGACTATTGGGGTTTAACGGATCATTCTTTAATGAAGAAAAGCTGAAACGATTCTGATCTTTATTTAACCAACTCAGTCCGCCTCCATCGGTCCCAACCCAAATCTTGCCATCCCTGGATTGAAGCATAGACAAAACGGACCTGTGCTCGAGTTCATTACCTTCTCCTGAACGAGGAGTAAAAATCTGAAACCGCGTTTTATTTACATTAAATATATTAACCCCTCCGTTATAGGTACCAATCCAGAGGTTTCCCGCCCGGTCTTCCAGAAAACAGAACAATGCATTGCTGTTCAAGACTCCTGATTCCCCAATGCTGTAATTGTATTTATGGAATTGGGCAGAACTATAATCATATACATTCAGTCCTCCCCCATCAGTAGCTACATAAAGGTGGCCATCAGCTCCCCGAAAAACATCTCTGACAAGCGATGAACTTAACTGAAAATGTTCATTGCCGACGGGGAAGGAAGTATATCGTTGATCATCAATTTTTAATCTGTAAAGACCGGAACCTTCGACGCCAATCCACAGGTGATCCTGTTCTATGAACAATGTCTTGCGATATCCATTCATGTTAGCATTGCCGGGAATATCAACATTGCTTACCGAAAAACGATCATCCCCGGCAGGCAGATAATTAAGGCCCGGACCACTTGCACCAACCCAAATAGTACCATTTTTGTCTTCTATAACATCAAAGGTGGCATTTTCAGTCAGTCCGGCATTTTCAACCGAAAACCGGGTGGAAACCTGAGATTCAGGTTGATATTTCAACACCCCGCCCCCGATGGAGGTTATCCAGATATTGCCTGATTTGTCTTCGTAAAAGGAAGTGACCTCATACCCGTTGACAGTTACAAATGAAGGGTCATCTTTCAGGTTAATGAATTTGTCAGATCCCCACTTTTTTACATTTATCCCGTTTTTTCGGGTGCCCACCCAAAGATTACCATGGCTATCTTCAAAAAGAGCGGTAATGACCTTACCCTCAAAACCATGATCATTAGACCTGGTATTGTCAGATCGAAACACTTTAAAGTTATAACCATCATATTTGTTCAGCCCATTTTGGGTACCCATCCAAATGTACCCGTGGCGATCCTGTAGCAGACAAAAAACCGTATTATGGGAGAGGCCTTCATTGATCGTGAGTTGATCAAAATGTAACATCGGACCTTCATCCTGGCCATAGCTGATTACAGCCAGCAATTGTAGCCCCGTAAGTACAATACCGGTTATTAATGATTTGATCTGAATGATAATAGTAATCGTTTTCCTAATTCAATTCAGAAAGATAAGGAAAAAACCCGGACAAATTATTTTTTTATAAAGGTCGAATATGTAAAATCATTTTGGGTTTTCACACTGGGGCAATATACTCATTTGATATTCATGGTAAAATGATCCTCCTACTCGTCCAGATACTTCACCGTCATATCATAACTCCATTCATTGAAGTAAAGATTGCGGTCCTGTGTTTCAACTTCTCCCCGTTGAAAATCTACCGTTTCGCTGCGGAAGTGTTTCTTCGCGGGATGAAAATCCCTGCTGAAATCATCATTGATGATCAAACGATAGGGATCAATTCCGCAGGTGTAAAAGTATTTGACCTGCGCATCGGTCGCATCATGAATTTTCTCAAAGGACTGATCTACGGGAACCCATCCAAGACCTTGGAAATAAACTTCAGCCCAGTCGTGTAATCCCACCTCTCCGGGAATGAGTATCCAGCCTGACTGCCACTTTGCAGGAATGCCTTTGTACCTGGCCATGGTCATGAACAATAGGGTATGGATCCCGCAATCTGCATGTTTGTTTTCAAGAGCATAGGCCGGAATATTTGGAATGGTACTGTATTCCCTGGCACTTGCCCAAGGAAAATTATCATCGATCCAGGTATAGATCTTTTGAACGATTTTGTAAGGGTCAGTTTCCGTGCCTACAATTGAATCCGTAAGCATTTTGATGTCTTCAGTGAACTCGATATGAGGAAGCCGTTCACTCGTATAGATTTGATACAATTCAGAATTTTGGTCATAAGGTTCAATCAAGGCTAATTGATCTCCAAACCATTCTCCTTTTGTCGTAACCTGATATTTTATCATGAACTCCTGAGAACCTTCTTTCTCGATAAGCTTCTCTAAATAGATACTTCGATGCCATTGCGAATCAGGAGCTATGGTATAATTTGGAAGGTTCGTTTCAAGTAATGTTATATCAAATTGTCTTTCCTGATGAGATTTTGGGTAGGGCAGCCATGCCTTCAAGGTATCGCCAATTTTCACTGCCCCGGAATCCACAGCAAGTTCATAAATGATTTCAAATTCATAATCGCGGGTAAATGTTGCTTTTTGCTCTTTTAACTGCGAAATCATTTCGGGTACGAATTGCAGACAGAAACCCGTTATCCCATCGCTTTGGTTGGCATCGATACTGATTCTTTTCTTCGCTTCTTCATTCACTCGAAACAGGTTTCTATGTGCCCAGTTGAAATACCTTTTTTGCCCATCTATGATCTTCATCTCAAGGCTTTTATCAGCTTCCCATTCCAAAAGCATTTCATCAGTCAGATCTGGATAATAATCCGCTATCTTTTCTTTGATATAGGCTACATCCCGACGGAAATCCATCCGGATCCTTCGCATCCTTTCCTGTTCAAAAGCATAATGCGACCTTATAGAGTCGGAAATATCCTGATCGAGGATCAAATGGATCAGTGAATCGGCAATGGTGAAATTACCTTGACGTATTTCGGTATCAATTACCTGTTGTAATGGTTGACGGACAGATTCGGATTCCGTTGAACAACTATTAAAAATCAGGAGTACAAGGGTAAAAATGGGCAAAAACATTCTCATCATTCCAATGGTTTAATCTGAAAAACCTATTGAAACGAAATTACCTATTTTCCAGTGAAATATTGGATTGAAGTTGTTTTAAAATATCTTACCTGATTTCCCAGGAACAATTGTATTTAAGAATACAATGAAAAGTGATGTAAAACAAATATGAATTTTGTCATTGGAAGGCTAAAGAAAAATTCCGATAACTTGAAATTTAGCAATGAACACGAAAGATGCATTCCAGTCTTTTTCGTCAAAGGATATTGTTACTTCTCTCTAGGCTAATATTTTCAACCTCACCATTTGACATATTTTTTTAACCCTAAAAATTTAAATAATTATGAAACGTAAAGTTTTTTTAAGCCTGATTTCCATGTTACTCATCTGGCTCCCCTCCTGTAAGGTCACGGACGACCTTGATGCAACGGTCAGTAAAAATGTAGACAAGGCTATAGAAGCCATTGATGATGCCATTGACCAAATCGAGAAAATGTCAAAAAGCTGGCAAGATGTATTAATGGATCTTGAAGATGAATTGGCAGAGGATGTTCAATCGACGATTAAAAATGAAGTAAAAGATCTTTTGGATGGCACTATTGCCAATCTTGGTGCAGAAATCCGGTGCGATGCCGATTTCATAAAACTAAGCGTTGTAAACGGCTTAAAGCAAATAAAAGCGGACATACTGAACGAACCCTTTTCTCTGAACCCGCACGTCTGTCATTGTCTTCCTGAATTTATTGATATGGAAAAAGTGCAAAAAGGAGATCTTAAAATTGTTTCCCTAAAAGGTTTTGACTTCGAAGCAGGTATTTTAAAGGCCACCCTTGAAGTTCCAAGAGGTATGATTAACATTGACGAAAAAATCGATTACCCCAGCAAATACACTGCTACCATAAACGTCAGTCAAATAGATTTAGAAGTGCTTCAAAGGGCTGAAAGGATTATTATCAAAAACAAAGAAGGGGTAGAATTACATTCCATAGCAGTGACTAAAATACCTGAACCGGAAAAATATTATACCTATATTTCTGATATCCATGTAATGAACCTTGAGAATAATTTAAAAACCACCAAACTTGCCGCCTTGCCTGCTGGATATAAATATATCAATGTGGACCTGAATAAAGGAGCCGGAGGGGATTACATTTATTTGTGCTACAAAGTGAAAAAGGCCAAACCAGATGCTAAACCACAAGATGCGATAACTGACATTACAGCTATAGAATATCCGGTAAAAACTCCTTTCCCTCCGAATTGTCCTCCTGGTTATTTGGTAGCTAATCCAAGTAAAACCATTAATTTGAATTTGAACACAAAGATTAAAGGAGATCCTTACATTTATCTCTGTTATAAAAAAGGCGGAAGAAACACACCAATAACCGGATTAAAAGTTATGGCAACGCCAAAACAGACACAATCTGGGTTCCCCAATTATAAAAAAGTAAACCTTAACTTAAACAAGGGCAACACAGGTGTGATGAAGACTGGTTATTACATTTATTTGTACTACACCACCGAAAAAATATTCAAAACTGAAGAAAATCTTTAAATCATGCCATCACTTCAGCCTCACCTTTGACCTTGCCCAATAAATATTCTTCAGCACTGATAAGGTGAATACCCAATTTTTCCACCCACTCTAAGCAGTCAATATCGAAGGATTCTTTGGCGGCCATATAGTTCAGTTTGAAAACCCATAAGATAGTATAATCACCTTTTTGAAATTCCCATTTGTCATATTAATTCCAAAGGAATGTGATTTCTATCAATATTGACAAAGGTCATTGTGATATTATAAATATGGACTTATTATAGTTTCCTCTGAGGACACCTCTTCCATAAGTTCAAGAAGATTTCTGACTGAACCAAATCCCCTTATCTACTTACATCCAAGTTATAATTCTTTTAATGATTAGTATTAAAAATAAAATCACCATTTGGTGATAGTATAATAACCTTAAAAAATTCAGCCATGTACCTAAAGTTATTTGTAATTCTGTTTTTGATTCTTCAATGTTCTCCTATGAAAAATGCCGATAATTCGAAAAACAAAATAGTATCCAAAGTTGGGGAATCATTTACCATTGAACTAGCATCAAACATCACCACGGGATTTAAATGGAAATTAGAAAATTCCCTCGATACAAATTATTTGGTTTTTCTTCAAAAAGAATACAAGGAACCAAATAAACTAGAAGGAGAAACTGGTGTAGAAATCTGGCAATTTAAAGCAATAAAACAAGGAATTACAAACCTGAAATTTATCTATATACGTCCTTGGGAAAAACACATTCCCAAAAAAACCAGAAGAGAATCTTACCAAATTATCATCGAATAACAAATTCAAAGACAAAAAGAAATTTTTACCATTTGCAAGTGCAATCTAACTACAAATGGGGGCTAATATGGTTTCCGAGTCCCTTTTTTATTCTAACCCATTATTTTTTTATTATGAAAACTTCAAAGATCCACCTTAAAGAGTTTGCCTCAGTTTTTTTGTTTAATCACAAATTTCAAATCACTCTACTGGCTATTTTTTTGTTTCCTTTATGTATAAATGGCCAACAACCTGAACTATTAAGATATTACAAGAACAGAGAAAACCTTGCTTCGCCAGAAATTAAAAAGACAATCGTCGATTTAAGGAATTCACACAGACAAAAACGGTATACTTTTCAGGTTGGTTATACCGGCGTTTCTAACCGAAAGCTTCAGGACATTACCGGAGAAAAAAACCTGACTAGTGCCGATATTGAAAATGCAAAACGTTCTGCAACAAGTCTTTCCAGAATTTCACATTTCGAAACCATTGAAAGAAAGATAAAATCAACTGCCTCAAAATATGATGCCCGTAAACATTCCCATGTAAGTCCTGTTCGAGATCAACAGTCTTGTGGTAGTTGTTGGGCCTTTGCCGCTGTTGCTATGTACGAAAGTAATTACCTCAAAGTTAGAGGTTCATCCTCAATGAGTGTCAATGCTTCTGAACAACATGTTTTGGATTGTGTTGATGGAGATTGCGATGGAGGTTTTTCTTGGAAAGTATTTGATTGGTTAGTTGATGATCGGAAAAAAATCGCTAAAGAAAGTGTTTATCCTTATTCTGCCAATGACCAAAGTTGTGGCTCAACTTCAGGTCATTACAAAGCAATATCGTGGGGGATTGTTCATCCTTCTGGAGACATCTCAAAAATTGCTTCTGTAAATGACATCAAAAAGGCTATCTTAAAATATGGAGCAGTAAAAGCTAGTGTTGTCGTAACTTCCGGTTTCCACCACTACACTAATGGTGTATTTGGAGATATGAATAGTAATTATAGTAGTCCTTCTTCAAATCATGCGGTATTAATAATTGGCTGGGATGATGCAAAAGGAGCATGGATCATCAAAAACTCCTGGGGTACTTCCTGGGGTGAAACCTGTGGATACGGCACCGAAAAAGGTTATATGTGGATTAAGTACGATAAAAACAACATTGGCAGGAGAGCCTGCTGGGTAAAGGTCAGTAAAAACTGGTACGCCTCTTATGCTGCCAAAACTAAGTGGAAGGCTATCAATACCTCAAACGTTTCAGTACCGAATCTTTATTTCGCAGATTTTGACGGGAATGGCAAAACAGATGTCTTCTATCCCAACGGCTCAAAATGGCAAGTCTCATTCGATGGAACTGGAAAGTGGACCAAAATAAATACTTCTAAAATAAAGAAATTACAATTTGCTGATTTCAATGGCGATGGAAAAGCAGATGTTTTTTATGCCAATGGTAACATTTGGCAAGTATCCTACGGTGGTACATCTAATTGGACCAAAATCAATACTTCTAAAATCAAAAATGTCCAACTCGCAGACTTTAACGGCGATGGAAAAGCAGATGTTTTTTATGCCAATGGTAACATTTGGCAAGTATCCTATGGGGGTACATCTAAGTGGACCAAAATCAATACTTCTAAAATCAAAAATGTCCAACTCGCAGACTTTAACGGCGATGGAAAAGCAGATGTTTTTTATGCCAATGGTAACATTTGGCAAGTATCCTATGGGGGTACATCTAAATGGACCAAAATCAATACTTCCAAAATCAAAAATGTCCAACTCGCAGACTTTAACGGCGATGGAAAAGCAGATGTTTTTTATGCCAATGGTAACAACTGGAAGATATCTTATGGAGGCAAAACCAAATGGCAAAACGTAAATACCTCTAAAATTAAAATCAATGGTTTAGGCTTTGGAGATTTCGACAAAGACGGTAAAACTGATGTCTTTTCAAATTGGTAATTAAAGTAAAAGAAAATAAACCTAAGTTGGGAGTTTCTGGCCTGTTTTGACTACAATCATTGAAGTTAATTATATTAAGTTTGATCTCCCCAATATTTAAATTCATTGTAGGAATTTCACAAAATTTGAAACTCGAAACCTAAATTAATTATTCAACCATAGCTTCTCCTTTGACCTTGCCCAATAAGTACTCCTCAGCACTAATAAGCTGAATACCCAATTTTTCAGCCCATTCCGAACAATCAATTTCGAAAGACTCTTTGAGCAGCCATATAGTTCAGTTTGAAAATATTGGATGCTCCTTCATTGAACAAACTAAATACATTACCCATGACTTTCATCATCATGGCAGGTGTCCTCTTCACCTTCAGGGATTTATTCAATACTTTCTCAAAAATGGCTTTTACTTCCAGTGCAGAAAGTGCTTCAGGACCACCGAACTGAATGGTATGTCTGATCCATCTCCGGATGGTCGATCGATGCAATAATAAAATCTGCAACATTTTCAATGGCGATGTAGCTGTGTGTACTTTTACCATCCCCAATGATCCCGATCTTTCCCATTGTCAATATCATCTTTAATCCCATTATAGAAATTCTGCATGAATTTAAAAGGCCTGTGAACCAAAGCTGCAGGATCCCCTAAGGTAGGGATGGAAGTTCCAAGAAAAGTAAAGTAGACATCCATGAAGGTATCGAATTGCAGAATAGTATAGTTCAACCCGCTTTTCTTAAGGTACTTTTCCGTAATGGCCTTGGATTTGCATAGCGGAATCCAGTTTTCATACCTGTCTGATACAGGAATGACTGAGGTGAAAACAAATTTTTCTACCCCTTTGGCTTTGGCAATATCGATCAGGTCTTTAAACCCGTCAATATCTACCTTTTGAAAGGTATCTTCTTTCTTCCGCGGAGCTGCAGAATTTGCGGTGGTGATAATTATGTCACAACCTTCCACCGCTTTTTCAATGCTCGCTTTATCTTTCAGATCTCCAAAAACCATTTCAGGGTCTCCGTCTCTCAAATGATCATATTGTGAATCCTCTCTGATCAATAACCTGGTGGTATAATTTTTTCTGTCTTTGAGTTTTTCATAAATTCTGGACCCTAACTGTCCTGTTGCACCTACCAACAATATACGTTTCATAACTGATGTGTTTTGGATTTGAATTGTAACAACTTTATAGCCAAAATTACACCATAAATAAAAGCAGTGGTTAGCCTATTTGTTCCAAATTTTGTTCTGTTTTGAGCATTGACAAAAATCAGTACAGGCAATTTTAAAAACGCTTATTTTTGTTAAGCACACCTCTATTGACCATAAAAGGCTATAAACTATACCAACTTTTATGGTTTACCCGGTAAAAACAGATATTCTTCCGCTTCTGCGGAATCTGGTCGAAGGTATCCGGCTCTTTGCGGATGCCAATGGGGTTGCCTTGTTATTTGAAAGCGATCAGGATTCCATCGAAATGGAATATCACCCACAAAAGCTCCTGCCAGATCTTACTCAGATTCTTTGCCAGGTTATTACTTACACTCCACAGGATGATACAGTAATTATTCATGCAGGCATGTTGAATGGTGAGAAGCCAACTCAATTACAAATTAAAATATTCAATAAATCCACAGACCTCACCGGATTCCTCAGTATCAGACATGGATTGTCCAATAAGGTTGTTATGAATCGAGTTGAACCTCAGGGTACTTCTTTTGACATCCACTTACCTCTGCAGACCATTTCAGAACCGGAGATAGACCCTAACAAATCCAACTCAAGGAGCAATTACGAATATGTGCCAGAGTTTTACAAAAAGTTGCGTCAGCAGTTGCACAGTTATTTTTCCAGTATTCAAAATCTTGAAAAGGCAGCCGAAACCCGGAGCAAGCGGGATGGCATTTTTCTTAAAAAGCTGAACGCTATTTTGATGGCTAATCTGGATAAAGAAGGTTTTGATGCTACTGAATTGGCCACTTCTTTGGCGCTGAGTCGCAGTCAATTATACCGCAAGTTAAAACCATTGGTCGGCTTTAGCCCCGCTCAATATATCAGATATGTACGCCTCCAGAAAGCCAAAGAATTTTTGGAAAAAGGAGAAGGTAACATCGGCGATGTCGCCTTTAATGTGGGGTTTGTAAGTCAAAGTCATTTTACCAGAGCGTTTAAAGAACAATTCGGTTTCAACCCGTCACATATAACCAGACAACTGGAAACCTAAAATCTATTTCACAAAAAACAGAAACATATGAACCAGGCAGAAAAAAACAAAAAGTTCATGATGGACTTCTACAAGTTGGGAAGCGGACTTGAAAAAACTGAGGAAATGCTCCGGCAATATACAGACAACGAAAGGTATATTGGGCATGTAATGTTTATGGAAAAAGCCTTTCCTGAATACGAATTGGTTCCGGATGAGATCATTGCGGAGGGTGATAAAGTTTTTGTAAGGGCTCGTGTGGTGGCCAAACATAAAGGAGAAGTGGATGGCATACCTCCTACCTTTAAGGATATCAATGTTCCCTTTGCCATCGGTTACCAAATTACCAACGAAAAAATCGTCGATTTCTGGACTATTTCTGATCAAATGGAATTTCTTGAGCAACTGGGTATGGCCCGGGAACAGGTGGAGGTGCGACCGGAAAAATGATATTTCATTCCAGACTAGTTCTTTGAAAAAAACCTCCCTGATTTAAACGAAAATAGGGAGGTTTTTTTCTACCAAATTCATTAATCTTCATTCCGAAAACCAAATGCAACATACAGGCAAAAATTTGAGACAAATGGAGTAACCCCTGTATGCTGAATGCCCATAATTTTGAAACATAATCAATCAAAAATCCAATTATGGATATTTCAAAATGCCTTGGGCGAACTTTTATAGTTTATCGAACCCTGATCCTTTTCGGATTATTGTTGTCATTCATTCTTGAACCAAATGCTCAATCGATAGAACGGCAGCTCATTTCCACAACAGGCAACCTTAGCCAAACGGAACAACTGACCGTTTCCGCAACCGCAGGAGAAACCATAATCCACACTACCGTAAGCGCCGAGATCATCCTCACTCAGGGGTTTCAACAACCTAATGAAAATGATTTCGTAGGGGTTTGGGAGTTAGACGAAATAAAAATTGAGGTCTCTATTGCACCTAACCCTTTCACTACCAGCATTTATCTTACGATGTTTTCTGATTTACCTATGAATCTTACTTGCTCGGTTTTTGGAGTGAATGGAACTATGGTCATTCCACCAAAGCGTTGGGAGTTCCAGGGCGAAACCATCAAAAAGATTGACTTCACCCCTCTGCCAGCAGGAACCTACCTGCTAAGGCTCCACAGCTCTATTCATAAAAAGACTCAGACTTATAAGATCATCAAACAATGGTAACAATTTTGAATAAAATAAAACGGTAAATCATGAAAAATATATTTTCCATTTTCCCCATTCTACTTCTACTTTCATTGAGCATCCAGACAGTAAGTGCCCAGGTTCAGGCCGGTTTTTAATTACCAGGCAGTTGTCAGGGATGACGAGGGTAATCTTTTGAAAAACACTGAAGTCGACGCTCGTTTCACCATTTTCAATGAAGCCTCCGATGTCTTTGAAGTCACCTACAGTTTAACCACCAATGCATTTGGATTGATCAATGTGATCATCGGTCACGAATCTGCCGAATACGAAGCCATAGACTGGAAGCAGGGTCCCTACGAACTGCTGGTAGAAATTGATACCGGTAATGGTTTTAACGATCTTGGGGCCACACCTTTAATGGCTGTTCCATTGGCTAATTTTGCGTTGGAAGTAGCTGATAAAGATGATGCGGATGCGGACCCGGAAAATGAGATCCAGGTGATTTCAAAAACAGGAAATGTGATTACCCTGTCATCAGGAGGGGGATCGGTAACTGATGAAGTTGAGGATGCGGACGCTGACCCCTTGAATGAACTGCAAATCCTCGTCCAGGACGGCAACACCATCAGCCTGTCCCACGAAGGAGGAAGTGCGACAATCGATATTAACGATGCCGATGCCGACCCGGAGAACGAACTACAATCTATTTCCAAAATGGGTAATACCATCCATTTAACTGATGGAGGATCTGTCATAGATGAAACTGAAGATGCGGATGCGGATCCAGGGAACGAAGTGCAAACCATTTCCCAGGAAGGAAATACTCTTAGCCTTTCCCATGATGGAGGTACGGTCACCATCGACGTCGAGGATGCAGACGCTGATCCGGAGAATGAGTTACAATCCCTCTCCAAAATGGGTAATACCATTTTATTGTCTGAAGGAGGATCCGTTACTGATGAAATCAATGACGCCGATTCCGATCCTGAAAACGAAATTCAGGTCCTGGAAAAGTTCGAAAACATGATCAAGTTATCCAATGATGGTGGTTCTGTAATTGATGAGGTGGACGACGCAGATGCCGACCCGGAAAATGAGATCCAGCAAATTTCTAAAATGGGCAACACCATCGTACTTTCCAATGGTGGAGGTGCCGTCAATGATGAAGTAGACGATGCAGATGCGGATGCCACGAATGAACTTCAGGAATTGTCGTTTGATACGGAAAGTAATACCCTGTCCATTTCCAACGGTAACAGCGTAGTAATTCCTTCGGAGGGCACTGATGCCGATGCAGATCCTACAAATGAAATACAAACGCTTGAGTTAGACGGCCTGGAATTGAGCATCGAGGGAGGTAATACGGTCATTTTACCCGCAAATGAGATCCTGGCAGATGAGGACAACGATACAAAAATACTGGTAGAGAAAACAGCCGACGATGACCTGATCCGGTTTGAAACGGATGGTAAGGAATATTTCCGGATGGACAATGGGCGTTTGGATATCCTGAATACAGGTGGTTCCGTGTTTTATGGTTTGGAAGCAGGAATGAATGACGATCTTACCAATAATAACAATACCTTTATTGGGAATAGCGCCGGAAAAATGAATACTACTGGTTATGCCAACTCAGTGGTAGGACGCAATGCACTGTACGACAACCAATCCGGATTTTCCAATTCAGCTTTGGGTAATTATGCATTGCGTTTCAATACAACGGGCTCTCTGAATCTCGCAGCAGGACGTGCAGCACTTTATGAAAATGAAACGGGAGCAGCCAATACAGCACTTGGATATTCGGCGATGTTCAAAAACATCAGTGGAAATGCCAATGTAGCTATTGGTTCCAAAGCACTGTATTTCAATACTGAAAAGGATAATCTGGTGGCTGTGGGAGATTCTGCATTGTATAATAATGGTATCGGAGCAACCACCTTTTCTGAAGCGAGGTATAATACTGCTGTTGGGTCAAAGACTTTGTTTAATAACACCACAGGATACAGGAATAGTGCAATGGGGTTTAAATCCTTATATGCTAATGTAATTGGAAAAAATAATTCAGCTCACGGTTATTATTCCATGAATGAAAACACATCCGGAAATGATAATACCGCAATGGGGTATCGATCTCTGCGATACAATACAACAGGATATTCGAATGTGGCGATTGGCTCACATGCTTTACATTACAATACTGTTCGTAGTAACCTAGTTGCCATTGGGGATTCGACCTTGTTTTCTAATGGTACAGGTGCCTCTCCAAACAGCACTGAAGCCCGGTATAATACAGCCATTGGTTCCAAAGCACTTCGATCAAATCAAAAAGGATCCTATAATACGGCTACAGGATATAAGTCCCTTTATGCGAATTCCAATGGACTAAAAAACACTGCCATGGGTGCCAATTCTTTAAAAAACAATCTAGATGGGAATAATAACTCGGCATTCGGAGTTTCGGCTTTAGTAGGTAATATTGAGGGTGATTTTAACACTGCGATAGGAGCCAACGCTTTATTACACAATTCTACCGGCAATGAAAATGTAGCTATTGGTTTTGAATCTCTAAATAATAACAATGGCCATAATAATGTGGCTGTTGGGTTTGGAACACTATACTGGAATGCTAGTGATTATAATACTGCATTAGGTCATTCGGCTTTATACTATAGCAATATCGGAGAATATAATGTTGCCGTTGGGGTTGAAGCACTATATTCAAATTTTAACGGAAGTAACAATACAGCTTTGGGCCGGGCAGCACTGAGAAACAATAGTTCTGGTAATGAAAACATTGCCATTGGCAGAGGAAGTTTGCATAATAACGATGAGGGTAGTTTTAATAACGCCATGGGAACTAATAGCCTTGTTAATAATAACACCGGAGAATATAACTTAGCCATTGGTCATTGGACCTTATCAAATAATAATCATGGAGATAAGAATATTGCTATTGGATATTACGCGATGAAGAATGCTAAAAACAGTAACAGTATTATTGCCATTGGTGACTCTGCCCTGGTAAATAACGGAAATTATTCCCCCTTTGAATCCTGGCAAGGGCGTTTAAATACGGCTATTGGAAAAAATGCTTTGAAAGAAAATTTAACAGGATGGGGCAATACGGCTACTGGAAGTTTTGCTTGTGGGGATAATAGTCATGGGATATTAAATACCGCAAATGGTTGGGCAGCTTTGTCACATAATCAATATGGCGACGCTAATGCTGCATTTGGAACAGGTGCATTGCAAAACCACTATGTAGGTGATTTCAATACAGCCGTAGGGTTTCTGGCAGGAGGTAAATCATGGGCAAATGAACCTGACACTAGCTGGTATTGTACATATTTAGGTATTGAATCCGGAATGGTTATTCCCGGTCCTATTGGAGTAGAATACAGTACAGCTCTTGGTTCTTTCTCACGAATTTCTGCTTCTTATCAGGTCCGTATTGGAAATTCAAGCACCGAAAGCATCGGAGGATATGCTGGTTGGACAGAACTATCTGACAGTCGATATAAGAGAAATATTCAAGAGGATGTAAAAGGGCTGGAATTCATTTTGGCCCTTCGACCGATTACATATCAAATGGATGTAAATCGGTTAGCATCAGCTTTAGGAGAAAAAGAACGAAAAGGGTTAAATGAACTACTGCCTTATGAGGCTTCAAAATCAAAACAATTACAAAACCGTAGTAAAAAATCTGAGATACGTTACACAGGTTTCATCGCCCAGGAAGTAGAAACCGCAGCCAAATCTTTGGGTTACGAATTCAGCGGGGTAGATGCTCCCCAAAACGAATATAGCTTTTATGGCTTACGATACGCCACCTTCGTCGTTCCCCTGGTAAAATCCGTGCAGGAACTCAATGATATCAATGAAGGTCTTACCAAACGTGTAGAAAACAACGAACGTACCATTAGCCATCAATCAAAACAAATTGATGCCTTAAAAGCTCAAAATGAAGCTTTACAGGAACAATTGACCGAACTTGAAAAGATGAAAACAGAATTGGAAGAAATGAAAGTTCTGATAAACAATATCTCATTGCAAAAGCAATAATGCATCACCGGTGTCGAAGAATATCAGCATTTACCTTCGACACCGCTTTTAACCTTTGCCGAAATTATGAAAAGGTTTAAGTAACCAATCCATAATTTGACTGATAAACCCAAAAATACCCGAACCCAATCTAAAGCGCAAATATTTAACCTAACTGATTGACAAAACCTGCACTTTTTCTTTCCACTGGAACATCCATTACCCAAAAAACCAAAACCATAAGAAAGCTGAATTCACGAATTCGATCATTTTTTGATTCACAATTTTTTCTCTATGAAAACCCTTAATCATATCAAAGAAGCAATAAAAATGGCGATGGCTAAAGGCATAGAAGTCGCTATTTCAAAAACAGAGGAAATGCTGTCTACACCGAATCTTCCCTGCATTCAGATCTGTTGCAGATTAAAGGAAGGTATACAGATAGCCAGAGAAAATTCCAGATGGGTTTTATCCCTTATGAAACGGCCTCCCTTATCGCGAATCAGGTCAGGTATGCGCTGTTAACAGAAATCGTAGGAAGGCTGGAAATCGAAGATTTCAAGGACCAATATAAACCTGAACCAATTACTCCGAAAAAACCAAGCACTCAACTACCGTTCGACTTGAAAATCCCAAGGTTTAAGATGGATGTCTCAGGTTAGACAGAAGAAAGGCTGCCAGTTTATTCCGGGCCAGATTCGAATCGTTGAAGGATACTCCCGTGCAGCATTATTTTATTTATGCCGACAGGCACCAACAACCACGAAGCCTGGTGGAAAGACTGGTATTTGAAATGGAATCCAACGCAAGGACCTTGCTGTACGATGCAGAAGGAGACAAACACATCCGCATCGTAGAACCTGAAACAGAAGGTAATCTCGCCATCAGCAAACTGAACTTTTGCGAATATTTCAGTGAACGATTTGGCACTTCTGTATCAACCCTGGAAGATATCCCACTGCCACCATTAACCGAAGGAAATGACAACTATGTGATCACTGTTTTCAAATATCACATTAAAGAATGGAAAGAGTACTCCAAAGCCATTTTCGAATGGCTCCTGTCCTCCTTTTGCAAAACTTCGGAAACAGTCCCTACCAAATTCATTTTCTTCCATGTATTGCAAAAGGATTCCTTTCAGGCAAGAGCCAAGGGTAGTCTATTACGCCTACTGGGAGGAAAACCCGGAAAACAAAAGCGGGTCGAAATAATGCTGGAAGCTATGAAAAAGCACCCAAACTGTACCGTTTTACCAGAACTTAAACCCATTAATATTCACGACCTAACCAAATGGTTAGAGGAATTCATCAGTAACGAAACCGTCATCGACAAATTATTGAAAGATATAACCGGGGGTCAAAAATTCAAAGACGCTCTGGATATGTCATTCGTAGAGAATCAGCTGGTCAACATTTTGTATCAGTAAAGGGCAGAATGGAGGGTTAAAAATCACATAGATATTGGAGAGAGTAATGTAAAAACTCAGGATCCACCAAAACATGTTTGATTATGTCAACTTACGTTCCAAATAAAAGCACGCAACCTATAAGAACCGGGCAGAACAAATCAATCTATATCCTGGCAGCAATATTGATAGTCCTTTTGGTATTATGGGGTAGTCTGCTGCTTAGAGACCTTGGTTATTTCAAATTAGGGATTGCCATGACTCCATTGTTATTATTGCTTTTCCGGGAGGGATACAGACGTAGTCGCAGAAACAAAATTCAAAAAACAAGGTTCACAGCTAATCCGCCCTATGCCTGGAATATTCAAACCGCCGCTCCATATGCCGAAAGCACCCTCAAAAATTCCATGAAAGAACAATTCAGCGGTTTAGACCATATTCAAAAACCCCTTTTATTTTTAGTTGAAAAAAAGTCGGAAGAAGATCACCAGGCACATTTATTTGACTTATTCATCGAAACATTGCAGGAAAAAGGAATTGACCATAAAAAATATTATCATTCCGGGGATTTGCAATTTTTCTGGGATGAAAACCCTACCGACAAAATTGATCTTGAAAGTATCCAGTCTCAGTATAGTACTTATGCCTTAATAATTTGTGGGGACGGACATCGGGCTGTCAACCCATCAGCTGATGAATTACAATGGTGGACATTTCATTTTTACAACTGGAAAGACCGATATGTACTGACAAATCGTTCTTTGATCCATTGGAACTACCATGAAAAGGTTCTTTCATCGCTTTTTGCTGTTTTACCTTTCTCCACATCGGGGATTATGAGTCTGGGAAACCAAATAAACGGAGATAAGACCCCTTTTCCTATACCACAATTTTCTGAACCGAAAGAGGAAGAACCGATTCTGGAAGATATTTCACCAGAGGAACTGGAAAATTACTTTGGTAAGGAAGTAACTCAATGGATCGCATCTGTGGCACTTTGTTCCCGGCTTGACTGGGATTTAACGCTCAAGATAGGCCAACACCTTTCAGCCGAAAAATATCCTTTACTCTCCCTCGCTAACATTCAGGAACTCTCCCGCCTGACATGGTTCCGCCATGGTGATATCCCTGTAATAGTAAGACAAAGACTGGAAAGATACCTGGATCCCGACACTCGTCATTCAGTCCGACAAATTTTGGTAACAGCGCTGGAAGAACATCCTGTTCCAGCCAATTCACATGCGCATAACAACTACCGAATGGAGTTAGCTGGTTTGAAAGGACTCATACCCAATTTTGCTCAAAAAGGCATTAAAAATGAATTATACGAATTAAAATCCATGGGCTATCAGGAGGATCAACTGGTCACTCGATGGATTGATGAAAAAAAATGGTGGATAGACCGATTGATACCAAAGTCATTAGAAAAAGTAGCCTATAATGAAGGATTTTTCCTACTGGGAAGAAGTTTTTGGTTTTTCATTCCGCTGTTATTGATCTTTGGCATTGGCGTTAACGCAATCCCTGACAAAACAATAGAACCTGTTCTCGATCCACTAATATCTTTATTTACCCCTTATGAAAAAGAAGACCCGAACCGTTCCAGCAGTATTCTTATCCCAAACGACAATGAAGATCCTGACCCCGGTTATTCTAATGATGATCCGGAAATTGAGCCTGATCCGGGTACAGATTCAGATCCGACGGAACCAAATATTGACCCTGTAGATCCAATAATTGAACCACAAACCATAGGTGGCAGAATACTCGATGTGGATGGTGATGAAATTTCCGAAGGGGAAGTTATTGCACAAACCTTATCCATCAAAACGGAAACTCATCAAAATGGAAGATTTGAAATGGACCTTCCACAGGAAATCGAAGCAAATGATGTAGTAAAAATCTTCGTTGCCTCGGAAGGATACCACCCCAAGGAAGTAGACATCAGGGCTGGAAGGCAAAATGAAGCAATTGTTTTGATACCGGAGGCGATGGAAATCACCGTTGAAGATGGGAATAGCAGGACCCGTCTGGAAAACGCTTTGGTTAATCTTTCAGGCCACGAAAAGGAAACAAACAGATACGGAAAAGTCCGAATGGCAATACCTGCTGACCTGAATCCTATGAGCAAGCTTACTCTTGAGGTTCACATGGAAGGATACAATATGGTTCAGATTGAAGAAGGCATATCCAAGTCCTTAAAAATTCTTATGTACAAGATCCCTTTGATCTCCATTTCAGGAAAGGTTCAGAACGAAAACAGAAATCCTGTTGACAACGTTATCATCCATTCAGCATTTGGAGAAAAACGAACGGATGGCCAGGGTAGGTTTTCCTTCAGGGTTCCGGAGACTGAATCCTCCTTTGAAGCTCATTTCGAACATCCCGATTATCTTGAAAAGTCTCAAAGACTTTACAGGAACAGGCAGAATATCATTGAATTGGAAAGCAGGAAAATTTCGCTCACTTTCCGTGGAAAAGTAATGGACAGGTGTACTCAAAGTCCCATTTATTACGCACGGGTAAATGTTCAAAACATTGGTACTAAATTAACCAACAGAGCAGGAGAATTCAGTTTCCAGATCGAAGTACCAAGGGAGTCAAAACTACGAACTGGAAGTTGAGATAAGTAAGGACGGATACCATTTGAGTGACAGGGTAATCAACAAAGCAGACATAGAAGAAGATCACAGGTTTTCTTTAAGATCTCTTACCTTTTTTGGCACTGTGGTAGATCAGGATGGCGACCACCTTTCAGGAGCTACTATAAATGTGCCCGGAATAGGAAATCTAAGATCCGGGAATAATGGTATGTTTTCAGCCGATGTCTCTCGCAATTTTTCCTGCAGTAAAAGAATTAGCATCTCCAGAACCGGGTATAAATCCAGATCCATTTTATTTAGGTCCGGAGATCAGATCGTTCTTGAAAGAGATATGGAACAACTGAAATTATCCGGAATCATAGAGGATGATTGTAGCCGAGGCCCCCTTCACAGAGTCAAGGTAAAATTAAGTGGCGTCGGTACCAGAACTACCGGAACCGAAGGCAATTATAGTTTTGAAATGGACATCCCCAAAGGAACCACCAGAGACTATGAATTGACCATTTCCAAGGATGGGTATTATTCAAAAACCCTGGAAATAAGCAGTAATAACCTAAACAGGTACCCGAGGATCAGATTAACGCCTTCAAGCATTGAAGGAAAGGTTTTGGAAAAGAACGGTACTCCGGTTCAAGGGGCAAAAATCAAAATGGGCAGTTACGCGGTAAACTCCAGAGATGATGGTAGCTTCAGTATTAGAGTATCGAATAATTACAATTGCCAATCTACTATTACAGTTACCAAAAATGGTTTTGAGGATTATCACAAAAAATTCCAGCCAGGAAGTACCATTCGCATTACAAGAGTTGATCCAAACAGCACCACTATTATTATAAAAGCAAAGAAAAAAATAAATAATAAATATGTGAAGGCAGCAGGGGTTCAGTTCATAATCGAGGGAGGGGTCTACCGAGGCTCCACCAATACCAATGGAGAGAGAAGAATCACAATTCAAAGAAGAATTGGTGAGGAAATCAGGATTTCTGTGGCTGGCACGAATGAATATAACCAACAGGTTAAAACGGTAGAATTAACAGAGCAAAATCAAGTAATTGAACTTTGGCTATCGATATTAGAATAGAAGGAGGTTTTCTAGCTCCAATCCTAACTATTTATCAAAGCCCGGATATGAAAAAAAAGATGGAACAGAATCGTGAATATATCCTTGAATTTTTCTTTAGTATCAGTGGAAAAGAAAAAACACAAAGGAATTTGGCAAACTTTATTATCGATCCGGTTTTAATAAGTACGCTTTGCACCGTAGAAAGGTATTTGCCTCAATTTCAATTGCTACCGGATGAAATCATGGTTGAAAACAATCGTCTCATTGTTCAGGCAAGAGCAAAAGGCAACCTGGCAGCGACAGGAGAACCCGTTGTCATTCCTTTTGTCATGGGATGCAGGATAGAAGGTAGAAAAATCATCAATCACTGGTTCCTGGCCGATGACCTTACGCTTATGCAACAAATTATCGAATTGACTGGCAAGAACCACTAGAAAAACCAAAAATTACCCTCTTGTAGATCCCAGATAGGCTCCTGAAGGGGACCAGGAGCCTGCAGAGTATGTTTAATTTTATTGGTTTTTTTTAATTCTTTCGCAACGAAATTCCAGATTATTGGAAAAATGGATGGAATGGATGAATGGAAAGGTGGTCAAGAACTTCTTTCCTCCAGTTTTCCATTGCTGTGGCTAAAAAACAAATCCTGAATAAAACATTGATTTTCAGTTTTCGAAAAATTTGGACAAGGTCTTAATTTATAAAGCTGATAAGGTCTTGCCTAATACTTTATTATCCTTTCCACAAAAACCTTTGTGTTAAATCCCAGTTTCAGGATCAATATGCCCTGAGGCAAACCCTCTAAATCTATCACAGAATGTATGTTGGTAATAATGAACTGCCGTAAAAACGAACCATCCGCAGCTCTCAGTTCAAGATGAACAGGAAATGGTGTTGCCGGGTCATTAATGGAAATATTCAAGTGCTCACTGGCGGGGTTAGGGTACACGACAAAAGCATCTGATTGGGAAACTTCATCTACGTCATTTACCTCGTTGCAGTCGAAAATAATATCGAGACTATAGGGCATCGTCCAGCCACTACACCCGGGTAATGATCCCGACCTGTATAATCCGAACCCTTCAACAAAGCCATCACAGGGTCCGGGGCTACAACCAAAATCAATGAAACGCACGGTTTCGTCAAGAAAATCAATATACCTCACCGTGTCTACAACAGTATTCTGCCAATGAGGATAAATTTGCACGGTATCTCCTTGTTCAAGATTATAATCAATATAGAGGATTTCTTCCTGCCCCTCATACGGTTCGGGCAAATAATAAACCTTTCTTTCCATGGTATCTTCCCGGACATATAAAGTATCACTGCAGTAATTTGGAGTAGAAATCCAGGTGGGCTCAATGACGGAATATTTCAACCCGTTGTATTCAACTGTATCACAGGAAACCACCCAGGATAATTCAAGGTAATTACCCATGCCCGTTCCGACACCTATGCGCCATTCTTTTCCAGGCTCTATGGTGGGACTGTATATGGATTGTGAAATTAAAACAGGAGCATAGTAAGCCATCAAAATACTTAAAAAGACTAACCGGATTTTCATTAGGTCCATCTGTACTGTTGTTTAAAGGGTTTAAAGTTCTTTTATTAACCATTGAAATCAAAATACCATTCAGCGTTTTTTGTCAAATCAGATAGACCAGCCTGGCAGCTAAAGTCCAGTTTAATGATTGAACACCTATAGGTATAGAAGCTTTAAAATTCAACCCAAAATGTGAAGAAAACCGACAGGTAGTTCCTGCCTGAAGCAAGGTAGCATTTCTATTTTCAACCAAAATCCGGCAAAAAAATTCTACCGGTTCAGAATTTTAAGATTTTTGATTGAACCTCAAAGGATCTTTTCAAAACATACGCTATTTTCAACCCCTTCATATGGTCCAAAATTGGGGATCATTTCATAGCCTGATTTACGGTATAAACCAATGGCTTCCGGCTGTTTTTTCCCCGTTTCGAGCACACATTTTTTGAAACCTAATTCCCTTGTCCAGGATTCCAGTTCTTCCAAAACGTTTGAAGCAACCCCTTGACCCCGAAAATCCGGATGCACAAACATTCTTTTCACTTCCATGGCAATTTCATCAAAGGCTTTTACCGCACCGCAACCCACCGGTAACTCATTCAGGTAAGCTACAACTACATGATTTATCTTATCTACTTTATTAAACTGAGCATAAAAAGAATAATCCCCCCCGTCCCGAACAGCTAACTCGGCATTGAGATCATTGACTAAAAGAAGGAAATCAGGGTTAGTGGAATTTGTTCTGTGAATATTGAGCATGGTGTTCAAATGATGGTTTCAGGTGCAAAAAACGAAAAAAGTTGGACAAATTATGTCACGTTTTGGTATTTCATGGCTTTTATATATAAGGGGGTTTGGGGGCAGTGAGGGCCTCACTCAGAGTGAGGCCCTCACTGAATCCTCCAAAGGATAATTCTATTTCACCAACAAAACCTTTTTGACTGCAACTGACTGCCCATTGGTCAGCTTCAGCCAGTAAACTCCGGAAGCAAGATCTTGCATGTCGATCTTAAAGGGTTCGCCGGGTATCCATCCGGAAACATCATGGCGTTGAAGAGTTGTACCGGAAGCATTCAATACTTGTAATTCAAACAACGTTTGAATTTCATCGCCCACCACAATATTTAAAACGGAGGAAGTAGGATTAGGAAAAACAAGGAAGTCTGCCTCCTTGGGGTTTGTAACATCATTGACAATATTACTGAAATTCGCTGCAAACTCTGATGTGTTTTGGAACTGGTCCGTAGACGTTGCCGTTAACTGACTGGTTAATGACAATGGAAAGGGTGTATTTAAAGACCAGTTGCCAGCTGCATCAGGAACTGCTGATCCAATCCAGTTCATACCTTCGCCATAACCACTCCAGTCAGGATGTACTTCAAATACTTCAACAACCCCAAAATGAGGAGAAGGAATACTGACCGTACCGGTTATAGTGGTATTGCCTCCACCCATGATCGCTGAATTGATCACAGGGAAATTACATTCTTCATTTGGTCCAAAATCCAGATCTGGAAATGGATCATTAAAGGTAACTGTCCCAACCACTCCCATAACAGAAACGAGGTCAATCCCCAGTAAACCATTATTAAAAATGCGGTTCTGAGAAATGAGGTTTTGATCACAATTCGTTGCGGGTGGGAAAAACTCTGCTACCAATACACCATTTTGCAAATTTCCGGAAATAGTATTGTCAATAACATAGTTGTTAGGAGCAAATCCCCAGGTGGTCGGGCCATACATGCCAATACTGACTCCCTGGAATCCATTTGGTATCATAATAGTCTGGGTAACATCCAGTCCAATAGTATTATGAACCACATGGTTTTGCATGGTATATCGTGGAGGCTCATTGAGTCCGTTAATACCTACACCGGAAAATCCATTTCCTGAAATAACATTGTCCGCAACGATATTATCGTGAGCTGCTTCGGCAATGGTTACTCCGTCACTGTCATTACCGATGGGGAAATTTCCGGTTCTATCGGTTCCAATGTAGTTGAATTCGATTACATTGAAGGAATTATCCCCGGGAGGACAACTGGTAATACTCACCCCTTCTCCCCTGTTAACGGACACGGGGAAAGTACCATTTCCGGAGATCAGGTTGTGGTGCACAAAATTGTTGGCAACAAAAACGGGATTTCCATCACATGGTGGTACAATCAAATTTACCCCGGCCCACCAGGCATTGGTGGAACTTGCGGTGGCATTCCCGGCATCAATGGTTCCCGTAGCATCTGTCCCGATAAAATTACCGTGGATGAAATTGTTATTTGTTGACATCGGTGTACCCTCAATACGGATACCATCACCAGTGAACTCATTAATGACCAGACCTCTGATATCATTATTATCTGAAAGGATCCAAATACCGTGAGCAGGAATAAACAAACCTGTGGTAATACCTTTCAATTCGATCATCAAAACCGAAGTCGACGGAGGATTCATCCCGGCCATAGCTCCGGGCTGTGAAAAACCGTCAATGGTAACCCCTGCATTATCCGTCAGGCTTGGCAAAGGCGTAAGGGGAAGAATCGTCTGAACACCTATGGAAGGGATATTAAATTGTATGATATCATGAAATCCGAAATTGGCATTAGCTTCCTGGATCGCAGCTCTCAAGGTACAGTTTCCTGTCAAATCACTACAAATACCATCTCCTATCGATACATCAGGAGCATCATTCCTCGTATTTACCGTAAAGGTCATGCTTTGTGTAAAAGCCAGTGTACTGACAAGCAATATAATTGCCCAACAGCTGATCGAAATTTTTATTAAGTTTCTCATAGGCAAGATTTTTATGTGAACGGGAATATAATTGGATCATTCAGGTGTTTCCTGTTTTAACTCCTCCTTTGGATGTGTCTTTTTCAGGCGATGACTGATGACAAACAGAATCCCTATTATGACAAAAGGAAGGGTAATCATCGAAACAATCGAAATGGTCAAACCCACAGATTGGTTCATATTGTAGTTATGTTGGAACACCCAGGGTGTAAAGGCCAATCCGATAATAATGAAAATTATCCCTCCAATGATTTCTTTCTTCCAGGCCAGCAAAAGAACAAGGATTAAAACAAATGAGGGAATCATATGCATGAGAAAATCCAGTAACTGTTGGCCCAGGGAATGCTCAGGATTGAATGCATCCAGTGCAAACAAACTGATAAATCCAATAGCCAGTATGCCTAGAATTCGGGGTAACCAGTGAAATACCTTAATAGTGTGTTCCATATTCCTTTATTTGACTGAACGAAATTTACTTGCTCGTCAAAAAGGTGCCCGGCAGGAACAAAATGGAATTAATGGAAATTCAACTCAGGAGGGGCAATTGTTACCTGCCGACAGGGAGTCAGAAGGGTATTCAGATGCTAATAAAAACCGCAATTGTAATTTAAGCATTTTTAATCAAATTGTCAAAGGGGGTAAAAAGTTGCTGGTTGCTGGTTGCTGGTTGCTGGTTGCTGGTTAAAACTAATTATTCCTTTTGTTACCAAACAGCCTTTCATTCCAGTATTCTTTTCGTTTTTCCTGCCGTCTTCTTTTTCGGTCAATGCGCTCGTTGTGTTTTTTGATCCGTCTGGAATACTCCGAGAGGGTTTCATCACTCCTGCGAGGATAAGTACGAATGAGACTATCCCGGGTACGCGGCTCGAGAGCTTCCATCTCTTCCTGAAATTCAAGAATATCCCAAAAGTCTTCTTCTTCAAGATCGACAAAAACCGGCATTTCTTCGAGATAAGGCGGGCATTGCATCATAGCAGCAACCGTATCCTTCATCGGAACGAATTTGGTTCTTTTGATATACTTGTAATCCGGGTCTTTCACAACCTTTTGCATAAATCTACCCCAGATCGGCAGTGCAGAGGCAGAGCCCTGACCATACCGCATGGTTTTGAAATGAATATGAGGGTTTTCATTGCCCACCCAAACTCCGGCAACGAGTTTTGGGTTATACCCGACAAACCAGCCATCTGACTGATTTTGTGTGGTACCGGTTTTTCCGGCAAACTCTCCGTAAAGTCCATATCTATACCTCAAAGCTCTGGCTGTACCACTATCCACAACAGACCGCATCATCCGGATCATCATATCAGCATGATCTTCGTTGATGACTCTTTCAAATTCATCAGGATTAGGACGTTTGAAGGCAACTATTGTTCTTCCGTCTGCTGTTTCAATCCGGTCGAGATAAAACAATTCCGGTCGCACACCTCTGTTGGCAAAAGTACCGTAAACCTGAAGCATGTCCATAAGGGAAACATTCCCGGTACCCAAAGCAATTGCAGGTCCTACGGGTAATTCTCCCATGACACCGAGATCACGTGCCAGATAACGGATGGAATCGACACCTGCTTTGAGGGCTATTTGAACAGTTGTGGTATTTACAGAATGGCTCAATGCTCCTTCCATGGAATACACACCACCGTATTTACCATCTGCATTTCGGGGTTCCCAATTATCGAATTGTTCGTAACGAACCAGCTGATTCTCCGTATATTCACATGGCAACATTCCTGAACGAAGGGCCTGGGTATAAACGATTGGTTTAAAAGTCGAACCAGCCTGGCGGTGGGATTTCACATGGTCATACTGAAAATATTTATGGTTAATACCCCCCACCCAGGCCTTTACCAGACCTGTTCTTGGGTCCATGGCCAGAAATCCGGTATTGAGTAAACTCAGGTAATATTTCACAGAATCAATGGGACTCATCTCCCGTTCTTCTTCTCCTTTTTCCCAGCTGAATATTTTCATTTTAATCGGAGTCCTAAAAATATCCTCGATTTCTTTCTGACTTAGTCCTTTTGCCTTAAGCGCCTTATATCTGGGCGAACGTGCAACGGCATTTTCCAAGGCTGAACTTTTGTTCCATGGAATACCATTTTTCCATTCTTTATCGAATGCCTTTTGCAATTCAGGCATGTGCTCATCGACTGCTTGTTCAGCATATTTTTGAAGGGAAGCATCAATGGTTGTATATATTTTCAACCCATCTGTGTACAGGTTATAGGAAGTTCCGTCGGCCTTAGGGTGATCTTCCAGGATTTCTTCGATTTCCTGTCGAAGATGTTCTCTGAAATAGGTAGCCAATCCACGGTTATCTCCTTCAGCACGGTATTTGAGATTGAGTGGGATTTGTTTCAGGGAATCACAGGCTTCCGGGGAAAGGTCTCCAAATTTTGACATCTGATTGAGCACGGTATTTCTCCTTTGCAAAGCACGTTCAGGGTGATTATTGGGGTTATAAAGGCTGGGGCCTTTCAGCGTGCCTACCAACAGAGCAGCTTCTTCAAGAGAAAGATCCTCCGGAGATTTGTCGAAGAACCTCTGGGCAGCCACTTTGATGCCAAAAATATTTTCGCTAAAAGAAACAGTGTTGAGATAGAGTTTCAATAATTCCTCCTTGGTATAGATCTTTTCAAGCCGACGAGCGATAAAAGCTTCCCGCAATTTATTGATGACCATTGTCATCATGCGGTAGGATTTTCTGGGATATAGATTTTTGGCCAATTGTTGACTAAGTGTACTACCTCCACCCGATGATCTGCGGGATAATAAAACTGATTTAAATAGCACCCGCATCATGGCTCTGAAATCCACGCCCTCATGTTCAAAGAATCGGGCATCTTCCGTGGCGATGAGCGCATTAATTATGTTTGGAGAAATTTCATCAAAATCGGCATTGATTCTGTTTTCTACATAATATTTCCCCAGCAATACTTCGTCTTTGGCGTAAACTTCTGAGGCTGTGTGGTTACGAATATTGCTCAACTCCGCATAATTCGGCAATGGGCCAAAAACACCTCTATAAGTCATTATGGCAATCAGGAACAAACTGAGCACCCCGGCTATTCCTGCTCCAATGGCTATTTTAATACCGAGGAATACTTTGGGGCTTTCCTGGCGGAAAGTGTGATATTTCCGTTTTGCCTTCTGAAGCAGCAAAACTGATTGTTCCCTGAGTTTTTGAAATGTGTTGTCGGATGTATTCATTTTACCCTTCTGTTGTAATCGTTTCCTGAAGATTGATGCTGAAACTTGTGAGGAGCAAACACCCTTTTTTGGGGCATTTACTTTACCCAACGGGGATCAACTTCAGGTTGTTCCGGAATTGGTTCTTCAATTAAAATTATAACTGGGTAACTCGTACTCTATTCAATCCCTAAACTTGTTATGTCAACTGATACTGTTGACTCAAAACTGAGGACTGAGGACTAATCCTCCTCCCTAACGGCCGAAAGATGGTAAATATTTTAAAAATAAACAAATTGTTTGTTAATTTTTATATAAAAAACAATACAATTTAAACCAACGGCATAACACTAGGGGCAAAATTATCTTTAGCGGCTATTTTAAACTGGGATGCAACTGCCGCAATAGTATCTGAAACAGGCTGATAGGCATAATTAAAAAACTCAACTGATTTTGAATTATCGTAGGCATTCTTAACCGTTACCTTATGTGTCAGCTCTCTGGTAATGGCAGGTCTTGAACTATGTAAGCGGGCAACAAACCATTCCCAGCGCCAGATCAATCCTTTCATCCAGTTCTGCATTTTCCGGGAAGCCGCGGGACGGTCCAGGGCTTTGGCGATGTTGTCCATCAGTTTTTTATAGGACCAGTTTTCCGAACACAGGATATATCGTTGTCCTGATTCTCCGTCTTCCATAGCCTGAATGGACAATTTGGCCACATCCCGAACATCCACAAAACCAGCACTTCCTCCCGCAAACCATGAAAATTCATTCCAGGCCAGATTAAAGAATAATGAAGTGCCCGTATCCCAGCGACCACTTCCCAAAATGGTAGATGGGTTGACAACCACTACATCCAATCCTTCCGCCCAACCGCGCCAGGCTTCCATCTCTGCGAGATATTTTGTTTTGGCATAATTGGTAACCATATCTGCCCTCTCCCACTTGGTCTTTTCATGAATAAGTTGCCCTTTCGAGTCGCGACCAAGCGTGGCAACAGAGCTGATATGCACCAACTTCTTAACACCAAATTGTAAAGCTGAATTGACCAGGTTTTCTGTCCCTTCCTTATTGACCTTATACAACAAAAGACTGTCTTTGGAATCATAGGACACCACTGCCGCACAATGAAATACCAAATCAACTCCCTCCATGGCCTCCTCAACCTGAGCAATATCCAGAATATCCAATTCTACCCACTCTACTTTATCCTCCACTGAGGTTACCAACTCCATAGAACTTGTGCTCCGACGGCCCGCGCGAATATCGGAATAACCCTGGTCCACCAGATATCGAAGCAGGTAGCTGCCTACGAACCCGGTTGCTCCGGTGACTAATATTTTTTGCTGTTTTTGTGCAGTCATAATAAAATACTGATCTCGATTGAAATCGATTCCTGCAAAGGTAATTATTTGAAAAGAATTACTGTTCTTATTAACACATCACTTAAAAGGTAGTTGGATAAGGATAAATAAAAATTTAGAATACGGGATTTTGATCATTTACCGTTTCGCCAACTTTGCTACCTCCATTTTTATTTATATTTTTTGATACCTTTGAAACTTCTTTATCGTCACAAGGACGATATTATCCATTTTTTCAAACTTTTTTAAATTAAACATCACAATGAAAAAACTTCTTTTCTCTCTCAGTTTTTTGTGTTTTATGGTTATGAGTGTTTATGCTCAGACCGAACGCGTTGAAGTAACTGTTCACATCAAAAAAGGCAAAACAGAAACGGCCATGATGGAAGTCAATCCTGATTTTCCATGGAGGTACCAAAAGGCCATTGAGGTTTTTGATCCTGCTTTAAAAGATGAAAAAAGAATCAAAAACAAGCAAAAAACAAAGTACAAAGCCAAAGACATTGTTGCTTATGAAGCACAAGGGAATTATTACGAATCCAAAAAAGTAATGATTGCCGGTCGCGGTGATGCAGGAAGTACCTTAAAAGCATTGCCTAATTACGCATTGATCGAACGTGTTGTTGAAGGACCAATCACTGTTTACAAAGCATATGGTTATCCTCCAACCGTAGCATCAGGTGTTTCTTTTGAGGATATTTATAATGACCTCCGCTCCTATCCTGAATATTTCGTAATGAAGGAGTCTGACGGAAAAGTAAAATCAATGCACAATATGGACATTGAAAAGTGGATTGCTGATGCACCGATGACTTCCGAAAAATTCGCAAATGGCGATTACGGAAACTTCAAAAGAAAGGAAGGTAAGAAATTGGGCAACTTCATTAAAGGACAGCTCGAAAATGAAAATCCAACCCTGATCGTCGATATCATCAAAGATTATAACAAAGAAGTATCGAATATGTAATCTAACCGTTTTTGGTTGAATGCAGTTGGCCCGTATGCTTTGTTAATAAAGGATACGGGCCTTGTTTTTTCTCTAATTTTAGAAATGCGAATTGGAGAAATATGAAGGAAAAACACTACGACAGAACCGCAGAACCTGCCTTACTGCGACAGCAGGCAAGGTATCCAATCGCAGAATATCGAATAATGAAGTTTTCCAATTCTTGGTTATTGGATATTCACTGCTCAATCCAAAACAAACCGCCATCCCTGGTGAAAAGCTCCTCCAATACTGGCTTCTTTGGCGCCGGTGACGGAAGGCATACTTGTAGCCTCATTTTCAAGGCGTAATACTCCAAGCAAGGCCATCAGAGCTGCCTCTTTGTATTCGATGGTTTTTTCATCCGGGACCTGCACCTGTATGGTTCCTATTTCATCACAGGACTTTTGGATACACTCTACCTGGAAATCGTTAAGGGCTCCTCCCCCTGTGACGAGCATTTTGAACGCTCCTGATTCCAGTTTATCTCCTAACACAGCTTTCAGATCAGCAGCCAATTGGTTGGCTAATTGTACCGAAGCAGTATGTAATTTATCCTCTACCGGATAATCGTATTTTTGGTAAATCGGTATCAACACATCCCGAACCCAATTATTTCCCAATGATTTTGGATAGGGTTCGTGAAAGAATTTTAATTGATTGACTTCCGTCAAAAGTTCTTCCTGCAACTGCCCAACTGCAGCAAACCGGCCACCATCATCATATGGCCAGCCCAAAACACTGACGATATCGTTAAGCACCTGGTTAGCTCCACCAACATCAAAAGCTACATAATCCTCACCGGTTCTGACCGTAACATTAGCTATTCCGCCAAGATTGAGCCACATATCATAGTCACCAAAAAGGTATTTGTCTGCTAAAGGAGCCAATGGAGCCCCCTGCCCGGAAAGGGCTACATCCTGGGCCCTGAAATTATCAATTACCGGATAACCTGTGATGGCAGCCATCGCGGCACCATCGCCAATCTGCAGGGTAAAAGTCTTATCAGGGTAATGAAAAACAGTGTGGCCATGAGAAGCCACAAAATCAGGTTGCAGATCATATTTTCCCAGAAAGATCAAAGTTTGCACGCCAAAATACCGCCCCAGATCCGCATTCAGTTTTGTCAATTCCAGCCCGGATAGCGTAGGTGCTTCCCGGAGCCTTTTGAGCCATTCCTCCGGGTAAGGAATGGTTTCGGCCACTTCAATTTCCCAGTCTTTTATCTTTAGATCACCCCGTTCTGAAAATTTAAACGTGCAATAAGCAATATCCAGACCGTCAAGCGAACTTCCTGACATCAAACCAAGGGCGTTGTATTTTTTATTGAACATAGAAAAGCATTTACAAATTATGAGATTCTCTCCGACAAGGCAACGCCTATGCTTCCCACAATTCCACGCAAAGGCATCGCCTTGAAAAATTAGCATCAAAAAACCATAGCATCAAAATCAATGTCCACCATACATTTGAAATGCTTCTTTTGTGGTTCTAATTGCGTTCCTTACGGTTAAAATATTCTCCGACAAGGTAACGCCTATGCTTTCCACAATTCCTCGCAAAGACATCAACTTGAAAAAGTTGCATCAAAAAATCGTAGCATCAAAATCAATGTCCACCATGCATTTGAAATGCTTCTTGGGGCATTCATCATGACCGATCTTGGAACACGGGCGGCAAGACAATGATTTTACTTCCAGTGTGGTATTCCGATCTTCCCCATTTCCGAAATAAGGGTACATCCCAAATTCAGGAATAGTGTTGCCCCAAACAGAAATGATTTCCTTGTGAAAGGCTGCTGCAATATGCATCAATCCTGTGTCGTGAGAGATTACCTTTCCCGCCTGGCGAACCATGGAGGCAGACTCATTGAGTTTGAGTTTCCCACAGGCACTCACCACATGTTCACCAGCCTGCTCTGCAATAAATTCTCCTGGACCAGCATCTTCAGGGCCACCTAAAAGCACAACCGGGCCTTTTATTTTCTGACAAACCTCGATGATCCTCACCACCGGCAGCCGCTTCGTCGCATGTGCCGCTCCGATCACAAAAGCAATATAGGGTTTCACTTCCCCCAGGCCATACTTTTTAAAAAAGGGCTTCAAATTAACCTCTTGCTTTTTAGGGATAAAATAATCAAGCCCTTTACCGTCATTTCTGACGCCTAATTTTTCGGCTGGTCTCATATACCTGTCTACAATATGCACATGAGGTAATCTGTTGATCTTGAAATTGGTGATCAGCCACTTTTGGAAATTAATCTTGTTGAAACTAAACGTTCTGGTGCCTAACCCTATTCTGACCATACGGCTTCGGAGGTTGTTATGCAGGTCGATGATGTAACGGTATTTTTCCCCTTTCATCTTCAATAAAACCTCTTCTATATTTTTCTGAATGCTGTAAATTTTATCGATATAAGGATTGGCTTCTACCACAGGCAGGAAACTCTTCTTGGTCAGAAAATGGATCTCAGCATCCGGCAACTGTTGCTTAAGACAGCGAATTACCGGAGTGGTCAAAACAATATCTCCAATGGAGGAAAAACGTATGATGAGTATTTTCAATGCTCTAGTCTTTATTTACCATAAGGACACAAAGTAAACATAAGAAATTAAACCACAAAGTCCCATAGACCACATTAGTTTGACTTAATGTGGTCTATGGGACTTTGTGGTTATTCGTTAATTTCGCTTTGGAGCATCAATATCATATTCCCAGAGCTGATCGCCATTGACATCAAAAATCTTGATGTTTAAATGACGCTCAAGGCGGGGGCCGGAAAACTCAAGTACGCCGAAGTTGCGTTGTCCCACCAGGGTACCTTCTACAAGGTTATCATTCTTTTCATCCTTAAGACGTTCCAGAGAAATGGCTCCGGAGGTCAAGGGAGAAACCGTAAGGTCATAAACTTTGTTTCCGGCTTTATTTTCTACCATGCTCAAATCCGTATGATGGCGGTCGCCGGTAAGGAAGATGACTCCGGTTATGTTTTCTTCTTCAATTCTTCTGAGTAGATAATCACGCTCTTCCTTTTGCAGGTTGATATAATTTTCAAAAACCTCTGCAGTAGTTAATACCTGCCCGCCTACACATACCAATTTAAAGGGGGCATTGCTATAAATCATGGATTCAATAAGCCAATCTAATTGCTCACGTCCTAAAAGGATTTTTTCACCTTCCTTTTTTGGGTTTGGTGTCCTGAAAGTACGATTATCGAGCAAAAAGAAATCAATATCATTGTACTTGAACATAGAAGTGATGCCTTTCCCGTCCAGGCCATAGCCATTATTTCCCCAGAATAATTTGAAAGCCTCCAGCGTCCAATCCTTGTGGTAATATCTTCGGTCGGAATCATTTGGGCCGTAATCGTGGTCATCCCAGATGGCGTAGTTATGTGTAGAGGCAAGCAAAGCCTGCATTTCAGGTAGGGAGCGTGTATGGGTATTGCGATGTAAAACCCCTGTTCTGGTAAAGAAGTCAACTTCCCTTAAATAGGTATTATCTCCCAACCATAACATGACATCAGGTCTTTTTTCGTGAATGCTGGTGAAAATTTCATAATTACCGCCATAAGGTCTGCCCGGCCGGTCGACTTCCGGTTCATTCACATAAGCACAACTTCCAAGCGCTACAGAAAAATTAGGCGGATCGGTACGATATTGCCACAAAGCCTGAGACTGGAAAGTGGTGGGGTATTCAAAACTGATCTTTTGTCCATTGATATACAGGTCGTAATCATACCTTTTCCCGGGTCTAACCTCATCGGCAATGCAATGGGCTGTATAGGCATATTTTTTCTCTGTTTTTACCACTTCAGTGGAAAAAGCGACTTCCGGGTTGTCCTGTTCCCAATAGACAAAATGTACATCTGCTGCTGCATTGGTCTGCACCCAAAGCATAACTTCTTTCATTTCACAATACCCCAGCATCGGCCCTGATTGCAGGAAGGCTTTTTGGGCAAAAGATGCAGTTACCGCAAGTATAAATACGATTAGGACGAGTATTTTCTTCATTAGTTTAGGTTTTTATTGTTGTTATGATTTATGATGTAAAAACAAAATTTCATGCAAAAACCTCCGAGGTCTTAATTCCGATCTTTGGAAAGTTTTACATTTTCCCTTTTGAACCTGGTGACCAAAACCTCGGAGGTTTAATTTCCTTATAATTATCCAGAATGACGCTCACTGCTTCCTCCAGCGAATTACCAAAAGCAAAAACGCCCTCCTCGTGACCTTCCATAACAAACAGTTTTGTTTGCCTCAATTCCGTATTTCTCAAAAGATCAATGATTGAAAGTGCCATCTCCGGCGTTCCATAGGTTGCAGCGGAATCTGTTGTAGGAACTTTATGTAATAACTCCTGCCACATCCTAAGATCATGAATATGGGCAACTGCCTGCACCTCCTGACATTCTCTGTAAATTACAGCATGGCTCATTGATTCGGAAGAAGCAATAATAGGGCCATGACATTCCAGGGTGTTTTTTTCGATATCAACTTTTGTTACCAGGGCAAAATGGGCTGGAGTAAGTTGTGAGTGATTGCCGGTGGCAGAACCGGAAATGAAAAAGGCATCTCGATTGTCTGTCAAAGAATGCCGCAAACTGATATTACCAAAGCCAATACCATTCGAATAAGCACCAATAAGGCCAGCTTCAAAAAGTTGCTGCCGGGCCATTATTAACTCATCAAGATCCTGGTTTGGGAAAGCCGGAGCTTTTTCCCAGTGGGAATTAAATTTAATATAACCTTCATCAATCATAGGAAATCAGGTTTTTCCATCCAATGCAGGTTAAACCGCCATTTCAGGGCTGAACATCCGAACAATGGATCGCTCATTGGCTTTACAAATGCCTCTGTCCGTGATCAATGCCGAGACCAGCCTGGCCGGGGTAACATCAAAAGCATAATTTGCTACAGGACTACCTGCGGGGGTCAATAAAATCTCAGAAGTACCATGTTCATTTTTTCCATAGATATATTTCACCTCATGATCACTTCGCTGTTCTATGGGAATTTCTTTTAAACCATCCTGTAACTCAAAATCAAAGGAAGACACTGGCAGCGCTACATAAAACGGAATATCATTATCATTTGCAGCCAGGGCTTTCAGGTAAGTACCTATTTTGTTGCAAACATCTCCTTTTCGGGTAGTTCGATCACTCCCCACTATAACCATATCCACCATGCCATGCTGCATTAAATGCCCACCCGTATTATCGGGTATAACGGTATGAGGAACCCCATGCTGCAATAATTCATAGGCCGTCAGACGTGCTCCCTGATTCCTCGGGCGCGTTTCATCTACCCAAACATGAACGTCAATTCCCTTTTCAAAGGCGGCATAAATGGGCGCAAGAGCTGTTCCATAATCCACTGTTGCCAGCCATCCTGCATTGCAATGGGTGAGAATATTCACCGTGCCTCCTCCTTTGATCTTACTTACCGTTTCAATCAGCGGAAGTCCGTGCAAACCGATCTGCCGGCATTGCTCTGCACTTTCATCTGCTATGGCCTGAGCTTCCTGCAGACAGGCATTTGCTATGAGCGAAAGGTCTTCGCAATTATCAATTACCTGCTGCATCCGCCTCAAAGCATAAAAGAGATCAACTGCCGTAGGTCGCGTCTCCGCCAGAGCAATAAAAGCTCTTCCAATATGTTTTTGAAAACTTTCACTGTTCAATGCTTCCCTAACGGCAAAATACATTCCAAAGGCTGCAGTTGCTCCGATCAGAGGGGCGCCCCGCACATGCATCTCCCGGATGGCTTCAGCGCAATCCTTCATGGACTTCAGATCCTCAATGATAAATTCGTGTGGAAGTGGTCTTTGGTCAATGATCTGAACGACATCGGCAGCATCGTCCTTTAACCAAATGGAACGGTAGTATTTGTTGTTTATTCTCATGAACTGAAGGCGATTAGTCAATTTTCGGGGCCATTCAAATACTTTGGTTGCAATCCGGCAATACAATCTAATTCGAACGCCAGAAATAAGGGGTAAACAACACCAAAACGGTGAAAAGTTCCAAACGACCAATCAACATAAGAAAAGCCAGGATTACTTTTATTTCGCCTGAAAACCACGCGAAATTATCCACTGGTCCTACCTTTCCGATCCCCGGGCCTACATTCCCGAGGGAAGTAGCCACAGCTCCGATAGCCGTCATAAAATCAATGCCCATAAAGGTAAGCAATACAGACCCAACTAAAAAGAGCAATAGGTATAATAAAAGAAAAATTATTATATGGGTAACAATCTTGCCCGGAACCGCCTGCCCGTCGAGCTTTAATGGGATAACAGCCCTTGGATGGAGGATGCGTTTGAACTCCAGAAATGAATTTTTAAAATAGACATAATGCCGGATGATTTTAATCCCCCCGGCAGTAGATCCCGCACTGGCTCCAACGAATAACAGTATAAAAAACAACATCGTTAACCCGGATGACCATTGCGTATAATCTGCAGAAACATATCCGGTGGTGGTGATCAGTGAAATGATCTGGAAGATGCTGTCCCTGAAGGCTTTCTCAAGGGAATGGTCAGTCACATGATATACGGAAGCCGTAACGATCACCGCCAGTGTCAGCACCAAAAACACATAGGCTTTAAACTCATCGCTATACCATACTCGCCTGATTTTGCCTTTTAGCCCGTAATAAATAATGGTATAATTTGTTCCGGCTAAAAACATAAAAAGGATGATGGGATATTGAATGGCCGGAACATCAAAATGGGCCATACTGGCGTTTTTGGTGGAAAAGCCTCCCGTGGCCATGGTAGTTAACGCATGGTTAACAGAGTCATAGAAATCCATGCCAACCAGGTTAAGGATCACGCATAGGGTTATGGTCAAAAAGACGTAAATAGCCCACAACCTTTTGGCGGTTTCCTGGATCCGGGGGTGTAATTTATCCGATGTTGGCCCCGGAGCTTCGGCAACAAAAAGTTCAATTCCCCCTATTCCCAACAAAGGGAAAATAGCAACCGTAAGTACAATGATCCCCATTCCTCCGATCCACTGGGTGAGACTGCGCCAATAGAGGATACCTTTGGATACGGATTCTATATCCGTCAACACCGATGCTCCGGTGGTCGTCATCCCCGAAACTGCTTCAAAAAAGGCTTCCGGTACCGTCGGAATCGCTCCGCTTATCAAATATGGTAACATGGAAAAACTGACCATGGTAAACCACCCCAAAGCTACAATGAGGTAACCTTCTCTCTTATTCAAAGATAACCGGCTATCTCTAAGCAACAGGAATAACGGAAGACCAAGCCCAAGACAAATAGCTCCGGAATAAAAGATGGGTAGTCCGTCACCACTTTTATAAAAATGAGCGATGAGCAACCCCGTCCACATCAATCCTCCCAGCATCGTGAGTAAAACACCCAGGACTCTTAAGATGGGTTTTACTCTGATCATTAGCTGAAGATTTTTTCGAGTTTGGCAATAGACTCAGGTAAGGAAAAAACCACCACTTTATCTCCCACCTGCAACTGAAAATCGCCATCGGGCATCAGGCTGTCTTCCCCGCGGATTACTCCGCCGATCAATGCAGTTTGAGGAAAATGTAATTCCTTTAGTGGTTTACGGGTTGTTCGGTTAGCCTTATGGATTACAAACTCAATAACTTCAGCGTCCACCCCATGTAAACTGGTCACTGCTTCGATCTTTCCTTTTCGAACAAAGCGGAAAATATTATTAGCGGCAATGAGTTTTTTATTGATGAGCGTATCCACACCAATATTTTGGGAAAGATGGATATACTCTTTATTCTCGACCTGAGCTATTGTTTTGAAAACACCATAATTTTTAGCGGTAAGGCTTGCTATGATATTGGTTTCAGAATTTTCGGTGAGGGCAATAAAGGCATCCATATTGCTAAGTCCTTCCTCCTTCAACATTTCAATGTTACTGTAATCTCCTCTGATAATGAGCGTAGAGTTGAGCACTTCCGATAATTCTAATGCCTTTTTTTTATTTTTAACCACGAGCGTTACCTGGTAATTCTTCTCAAGGGTTTTTGCAGTAGAAACGCTCAACTTGTCACCGCCGATGATCATCACCTTTCGGATGTCTTTTTTCTTTTCCCCTAACAACAATTCAAGTTCTTCTATTTCCTCCCGCTTAGTCATGAAGTAAATGTGGTCATTCACCTTTAGAATGGTTTCTCCTTTGGGAATAATGGTCTCATGCCCTCTCAAAATGGCAATAGGCCTGAGGGTTGTGCCTCTGCTTACATTTGGCAGATCTTTCACGCTCATATCTAAAAGCGGAGAACCTTTTCTTAAGGTAAGGCCGGCAAGACTGATCTTACCGTCTTCAAATTCAAAAAGATCCGTAAAGGTGCAACGCTGAATAAGCCTTTCAATCTCATTGGCTGCCAACTGAATTGGAGACATCAAAATATCAATGCCCAATTCTTTAAAAATATCTTTTTGCTCCCCACAGAGATATTCGGGATTGGTAACTCTGGCGATCACCTGTTTGGCACCAAGTTTTTTGGCCAGAATTGCGGAAACCAGATTAGTCTTTTCCGATGTCGTTACTGCCAAAAATAATCGGGCCTGATGGACTCCTGCCTGTTCAAGTAGTTCCAGAGAAGCGCAATCGCCGCGAAGAGTCAACACATCGAGGTGGGTGGCCGCATAATCAAGAACATCCTGTTCGAGATCGATCAGGATGATGTCGAGATTTTCAATGGACAATAATTCAGCAAGATGGAAGCCGACATCACCCGCACCAGCGATAACGATCTTCATAGATTTTTTTATTTAGGAAGCAAATTTAATCAAATAACCAGAATTTCAATATGCGATAAATCATTATCTCTCCAAAGCTATGAGTCATTGAGGCATTTCTTCCTGAAATAGAAAAATTAACCTTAAATTTGTTGCAGTTGTTTTTGAATGAAGTGATAAAAAATTATTTGTAAATGAAAATCCTGATGGTATGCCTTGGCAACATCTGCCGCTCTCCACTTGCTGAAGGCATCATGCAAAGAAAAATCGAGGAAAACGGACTGCCTTGGAAAGTAGATTCTGCCGGAACAAGCTCCTGGCATATTGGCGAACCACCTGACAGAAGATCTATTGAAGTAGCCAGGAAACATGGCATTGACATCGCTGCTCAAAGAGGCCGCCAAATCCGTCAGGAAGACCTGTCTGAATTCGATTTCATCTATGCGATGGACACCTCCAATTTCAGAGATATTCTGAAACTTGCCAATTCTCCTGAACAGGAAGCAAAAGTTAAACTAATTCTCAATGAAACATCCCCGAACGAAGATAATAGCGTTCCGGATCCTTACTGGGATGACGATGGTTTTGAAAATGTATACCAACTTTTGCAAGGGGCTTGTCAAAAAATAATTGAGAATAATTTTAAATAAGCATTTATCGTTATTCCTCCAGCATTAATTTTGTCACAAAAAATAATTTAATCAAAAAACACTGGCAGCCAAACCCCAGTATTAAAAGGTGTAAAATAAATACAAAAACAACGCACCAATCCTTTTTGCCCTTTTTAATATGTCACAAAATTAAAAAAAACGCAAAGAAGTAACAGATTAACTTTCTTTTCTTTGTACTACAATACGACATAAAGACAAACAAATATAATTGGGTGAGTGTTTGTTCATAGTTTTCAACCCCCCAGGTTTTTTGGGGGGTTTTTTATTAAAACCCATTTTTTATTCTCCCCACCCCCCAATCCAATAAAAAATAATTTCTTTGAAAAAATTGTATTGAGTTTCCCCTTACGAACTTCAATACAGGAAGGTCAGCATAAGCGTTGACCTTCCTTTTTTTATTACGGGATAATCCTGTTTGACAAAAATCAACTTCCCGCCTGACTTCCGTCACTCCAATTTATCTTCAATAAAATGATATTTAACCTAAGTTGCGGGGTACGAAATACCCGTTACGAATTGGATCATTGAAGCGGACTTTTCAGTATTACAACTTGTAATCCATAAAGGAAATGAGTATTTTTTACAATAATTTGAAAATCCCTAACCCTGGAAATCATATCAATTCAAAACCATTGCAAAAATTGCTACCATGAAAAACATGCTTATTCCCACCGATTTCTCCGCATGTGCATCCTACGCTGTTGAAGCAGGAGTAGAAATGGCCAAAAGATACCAGTCGAAAGTTTTTTTGTTCCACAATGCTGATATTCCTGCCAATTGGTCAACTTTATCCGCCAAGGAAAAAGAAAATATACCGGAAGCATATCAGTCCTGGAAAAATGCCGAAATTCTTTTGACGGATATCCAGGCGAAAAACCCGGGTGTAGATATTGAAATCATCATTGAAGGCGGTGACCTCATCAAAAATATTGAGCATATAACCAAAGAAAAACACGTTGGATTAATCGTCATGGGCTCTCAGGGAGCCGGCAAATCTGACCCCAACTTTTTCGGTTCCAACACCCAATTAGCGGTTAGGCAGGTAAAAACTCCTGTCCTAATTATCAAATCCCGACTGAAAGATTTCTATTTTGAAAAGGTAGTTTTTGCCTCCGGGTTTGATGAGGCTGACAAGGAAGCTTTTCTTAAGTTCAAAGATTTCGTCAAACATTTCATCCCCGAGATACACCTGGTCTCCATTCAGTCGCTTTTCAAATACGGGGTTCCTTATATCGTTCAGAAAGAGGCTATGGAATCTTTTGAAAAACTGTGTAGCCCACTGGTCTGCAAAATCCATATTTCCAAACACACCACCATCGAGAAAGGAATCAGGAGCCTGGCAGATGAGATCGGGGCCGAACTCATCGGTATTTCAAATCATTACCGCCACCCATTGAGGAGATTGCTAACGGGCAGTACCGTTGAAGCTCTCGTCAATTATTCCGGCATTCCCGTACTTACCATTGATTATGGTGAAAAAGGGAAGAAAGATTCTTAGATTTTCAACTGTTGATCTACGCTCCTCCATCTTTCCATCGCCACAAATACAAGCTAGCATAGGTCCTGTAAGGCCGCCATGGTTCGGCTAATTCAACCATTTTTCCTTTGAGCTCCCTTCCCTTGGCTTCAAACCCAAACAATAATTGCATGGCTTGCTGAATCCCCAGATCGTCCACCGGCAGAATATCAGTCCTGTTGAGGGTAAACATCAACAGCATTTCCACGGTCCACTTACCTACCCCCTTGATTTGTGTGAGGTATTTAATAACGGCCTCGTCCTCCATGTCTGACCAATCTTTATCGAGAATATCTTCCTGCTGAAAAAACTCAGCCACATTTTGCAGGTATCCTGATTTTTGTCTGGAAAGCCCCACACTGCGAAGAGTTGGCAAATCGAAGGATAATAATGCTCCCGGATCGGGATATTCATCAGGAAACAGTTCGATGAAACGACCATAAATGGTTGATGCTGCCTTTCCGGAAAGCTGTTGGTATATGATTGCCTTGATGAGTCTGGCATACACATCCCCATCAGTTTCAGGGAAAGTGACTTGAGTGGTTTCAATCACGAAACGAAGGTGTGCATCTTTTGAAAGGTGATTCAATATTTCGGGTGTCATATAAATATTCTTTTTAAATTAACTCATTTGAAATGCAAGAGGAGAAAAATCTAAAACTTCATTCTAAAGAAGAGTGTTCGAAATTCCCATAATTCTTTAAATTTGCCATAATTAAAATTAATACAAACTGATGATAATTCATAAAGAGGGGTATAAGATCGTTTTGGGGTTAACCGCCATTCTTGTAGCCTTAAACATAATTTTAAGCAGATTTTTCCCTGTATTAACTATCTTCATAGGAGTAGTTTCTTTCATTGTTTGGTTTTTTGTGTTTTGGTTTTTCCGCAACCCAAAACGCGAAGTCAGTACTATCCAGGATGAAATTATCTACGCTCCTGCAGATGGCAAAATTGTTGCCATTGAGGAGACAGAAGAACCTGAATATTTTAAAGACAAAAGATTGCAGATTTCCATTTTCATGTCACCCTATAATGTACATGTCAACAGAAATCCAATCAGTGGCAAGGTGAATTATTACAAATATCACCAGGGCAAATACATGGTTGCCTCGCACCCCAAATCCTCTACCGAAAACGAACGATCAACCCTTGTAATCGAGAATGACAATGGTGAGATCATGCTCAGGCAAGTTGCCGGAGCAATAGCTAAGCGAATCCGCACCTATCTCAAAGTGGGAGAACAAATCGTTCAGGGTAATGAACTTGGATTCATCAAATTTGGTTCAAGAGTAGACCTCTTTTTACCGCTGGATGCCAAGGTGGAGGTAGAACTCGAACAAAAAGTAAAAGGCAACCTAACTATTATTGCCAGGCTTTAAGAAAAGTAAACTTAACTCTTTTTGATAGTGAGAATATGAACACTTAACTGTTTTCAGACTCAAAAAGGGATGGCTGGAAGAAAGGAAAATTGGATTAAAGAGAACCTAATTCCAACTTTCCGTTTTCCTCTATTCCAATACCGTGAAAAAACGCTTCAAAGCAAAAATTTTCACAAAAACCAGCTAAGATTTAACTAACTCATTTACAAAAACAGCGGGAAAAAATTACTCTTTTTATTATGGCTTTACGAGAGAATTTTCCCAAAAAGAATACAGAATATATTGGCGGCCACAGTGATGGCTACCAGTACACTACCGTTTTTTCCGGTTCCAGTCTGGATCAAAGTTACCAAATGGTGAGGCAGTTCCTTTATGAAGAGGGGTACGACGATGTCCCATTACCTAAAGATGCCAAGGAACTCGAAAAATTTCGATTCAAAACCCGAAGTAACCAGATCACCATGTTTGAAGACAATGGTTATGTCCACAACCCTGTCAAGATTCTTTTCTCTTTGGATCGACGTAAAAAAAACATGCTTACCCTTTGCATCTTCAATGAATCTGATCCGGAACATTTGACCAAGTTTCACCGTGTGGACGAAAGATGAAGTTTGAATGATTAACCACCGAGCAGGAGTTCCTGGTTTTAATTCCTTTACTCAATATTCACCTCGATAGATTTTTGATATACGATAATGGAATCAGGGTAAATACCTTCCAGGTGGTGATACTCCAGGCTTTTTTTGCTGATGCGATGTTTAGAAACTAATATTTCCCAGATAAGATCTTCATTTTCCGTAAGGATATATTCGGTTGAAAAAGTACTCGACTCCGCCGGAGGAATATTATTTTCACTGAGTTTTTTAGCAATAGGATGCCATTCCCACTCCTCTCCTATCCGAAAATCCTTCTCGAAAACCTGTTCTCCATTGCTATTTTTAAGAAAAAAGCGGATCATGAAAAAACGTTCGGGATCACCCGTTGGAACTTTATGCCCGGCAAAATCATTTCTGACGCGTAAAGAAAGCTCCAGCTTTTCTCCCCTGGCATAAGTTTCATTCAGTTCAGCTGGCCTGTAGGAATATCCGGTAAGCATTTCAACTTTTGCCCCTTTGACCTTGGGAATTCCAGAGCCCGGAAAATAATGGCGGAAACCGGTTTTTGTTTCAGGGCCGGTGACGAGTTGTCGCTCCACTTCAGGCATGTGACACCCGATACAGTTGACTCCGACTTTTGAAAAAGGTCCTGCTTTCCACTCATCTCCGGTTTCGAAAGTACAGATCAATTCATCACTGATCTGTTCCGAGGCATTATGGCAACTCAAACATAATCGCTCAGACAAATAAGCTCTATCAACCTTATGGCTGTGGGGAGGTTGAACCGCCGGGTTACCACCGATGACATTTCCCTCATTAAAATGACAACCCAGACAAGTGACTCCTTCGTGCTGAAGTTTTTCATCAAACATAGGATTGGGCTCCTTGACAGGCTGAAAATAATCTCCGTCAATGATGCCTGTAACAATTTCCTCCTGTTGATTTTGAAGTGGCAGATGACAATTTATGCAAATAAAAAGTCCGTTGTTCTTTTCCAGTTCCGCCTGGTATTGCAAGTCGGTCCAGGCATGAGAATGGGTTGACATTTTCCACTCTTCATAAACCTCCACATGGCATTTTCCACATTCTTCCGCGCTGAGGGAAATCATGCCCATGGGAAGTTCCAGGTTGGGAATCGGTTGCTCCCAGAATTTTGTCAAGGATACGGTATCAGGAGTGTAAATTATTAACGGTTCGCCTTTCTGGGTTGCGTTATTTTGATTGCAATTTAAAAATAGAAGAGACATCAAAATCACTGAAAAAATCCACTTATACGCGCCATTCATATTGAGAAAATTGTAATAAATCATTGCCGGTAAATTTATCTCAACAAACCTGAATGGCCAACGAAATTGATAGGTTTTTAATAAAAAAAAGCATCTTTGAAATGCTCTAAAGAATGGTGTTGATCACTTTGTATAATAATGGAAATGAAATCAAACCGAATCTCCCAGTCATGGCCCGATTTTTCCATATAGGCAGAGGCCGCATCAGATAAAAAAGCCTCCTTTTGGGCAGTGATGAATTCTTCCGGTTTGCCAAATTTTTCACTCGTCCTGGTTTTCACTTCCAAAAACACCATCACCTGACCGTCCATGGCAATGATATCTACTTCAGCCCGGCGATACCGCCAATTCGATTCGAGAATCTCATACCCATTTTCCGACAAGTAAGTTCTTGCCAGTTCCTCCCCCCTTTTTCCGATCGCATTGTGAACAGCCATTATCCGGTAATTTACGCTAAAATACCATTTATTGCAGAAAACATATGTTGAGGAACCGCAGAATATCCAACCGCAGAATACTGAATTTAGGAGTTCTGAGGTGAATTGTTGCCTCTTAAGAAACCATTTTCTTCACACAGAAATAAAAGATTCAATTGAAAAACCCGCCAATTTCCTTAAGGGCTTCCTATTACTTCTACATTGGGTACCTTGCCTGCTGCGCCACGGAAGGCAGGTTGGATATTCTGCGGTTCTGCGGTTCTGTCTCGGGGTTTGCCTTAATGGGCCTTTAGAATAACGAATTTTTTTAAAGTAAGAATGGGAAACATATGTTGCGGAACCGCAGAATATCCAACCGCAGAATATCCAATATCGAATTTGCATCCATTATTTCTGTCGAAATAATGGATGCAAAAAAAAGCCCCTACACCGTGAAGCATAGAGGCCATTGTACTTATTAAGTACACAATAAAACACTATTCAGTCAAAATCATTTTTCGCGTATCTTTCCAACCTCCTGCTCTCAACTCGTAGTACATTACGCCTGTAACACTGAGGTCATCTTTACCAATTACCAGTTCGTTATAACCGCTTTCGAAATGTCCTTCATAATGATAGATCATTCTTCCGGCGAGGTCGTAAACATTGAGACTCACATCACCCGATTCGGCCAGCTTGAACGGTATGATCGTATCATCGCTGAACGGATTAGGCCTGTTTTGGTATAATTCGTTGCCTTCTTCAGTACTCGTGGATGATGGTGTAAGGAAAACCAGTGCAAGATCCAGTACATCCTCATCCTGAGTATAGGCTTCTGCTTGTGTCAATCTTGAATCGATATATATAAGGTCTTCGAGTTCAGCATTTGCATTTGATGTAAAGGTCAGGCTGAACAAGACTATGTCATCAGAAGAAGGTATTTCATCCATTTGGTTCCAGCTGGAAGTAATCATACCATACTCTGTAACTGTGGTTCCGAAGTTATTTTGGTTCATAGCTGGCAGATCAGCACTGCTCGCTGATACGAACTCCAACGCCCCAGGATCAAAACTCATGGTAAACTGGAAACCTGCCAGCTTATCCATATCTCTGGCCATAAAATCAATGGTGACTGTTTCTCCCGGTTCAACTCTTCTGTTCTCTACAGTAATTCCAAATTCAGCATATGCAAACCTTTCTTCGGTACCAATCAAGCTGTTAGGTGTAGCTGAGTTGTTGACATCTCCCATCTTGATACCGATGAAGTCTATATTCATAGCATCGTTGGCAAGGTTTTCAATATTCTGCAATCCAGGTATCTCTGTCGCCCATGGGTTACTTGGCTGCGGGAATACAAATCCTGCATCAACAAAACGCCATGAATTAACTCCAGCCGGTAATTCTTCATCAATATGCAATACCAGTTTCCTTAGTTTAATCAAATCGGAAGTGGTAATGGTCTGTGAATTATTAATATCCGCTGCAAGAAATTTATATGGTGACTGGAAAGGATCCACACCAAGAATATGCCTGGTGATCAGGATCAGGTCCATTGTACTGACACCATTTAAAATATCATCGTTTTTCTCAGGAACAAGTGTATAACTATATCCGGTCGGCACATCGTGAAACTCATAGTGACCGTCATCGCCGGTGTAAACCTCCGTTGCGTCAGCACCTTGCACATTGACCATTACATCTTCCACGTGCTCTCCCATCGGGGTAATGATCGTTCCGGCAATCATGTTTACTCCTGTTGTAGCCTGATCAGGACATAAGTCGAGATTATCCTGAACATCAATAAAGGTCAGGCAGAATTCACTATTACCTGATTCATCGGTCACCCAAACCTCAACTTGCTGAATTCCTTCATCCTCGCAGGTAAACACCAGGCTGGTATCAGTTGCAGGATTTACAAGGTCAGATCCGTCTCCTACTCTAAGCGTAGTTTGTATATCTTCAATAGGCGTACAATTATCCCATACTCCATTTGTCGCAATAAAAGCTGAAACACCAACGCTTGCTAACGGGGTATCTCCATCCTCGACGAGATCCACAGACAAGCCTGAAATACAAATGATGGAAGGAGCCGACTGATCTTCAACTGTGATAAGTACCTCACATTGTGAAGCATTTCCACAATGATCAACTACCGTATAGGTAACCTGTGTGGTGCCAAGTGGATATAAACCACTTGCATCAGCGTTATTTTCATATGCATAAGGTGAGTTATTCGTTATTGTCAACCAATCAGAACAATCTTCTACTGTTATCGGAGGCAAAATAACTTCACCGAACTGGCAATCAACTATCGAAACCGGTACCGTTATATCCTCAGGGCAATTCTCAATAACCGGAGCATCTGAATCCAGTACCTTGATCACCTGGGTGTGTGTAAATTTACCTCCCGCATCAGGATTCTCTTCATCGAAATTACACCAGTCGATCACTGTCCATTTCCTGAGAATCTTATAACAGGCTGGCATTGTGATAGTATAAATTGCATCCGTATAATTGTACACCAGATTACTACACTGATCTCCTTCGAATATCGGATATTGATACAGTTCAGGAAGATCATCAGGATCCACTGCTGCACCACACTCATAGGTTTCATAAGTTGGTGGCCAGGTGATCTGATCTTCACTGAAAGGATCATTATTTACAACGGTAATGGTCTGTGTACAGGAAGCTGTATGATCATAAAGATCGGTTGCAGTCCAGGTACGTGTGATAGTCCCTACACCACATTCGTCAATATTATTTACCACATCTACTTCAAGTGTAAAAGTACAGTTGTCCACAACAACCGGATCTCCGAAAATGGTGAGATCAGAATAATCATCATGACAGTCGATAGTCACATCATCCGGGCATACAGCGAATACAGGAGGAATCTGATCCTGCACGGTAATTACCGTAATACATTCATTGAAATGATCAAATAAATCCCCACCCGGAAGCTCTCTGGATGGATCAACAGGACCATCACCCGGATTCACTTCATATGCATGCAGGTAAACGAGAATAGAATCTTCCTCCATTTCTTCACAACAGAAAAGCACTTCATCATCAAACCACTCCTGGTAACCTACCTGATCAGAATCATCTCCATTGATGCCATCACATACGCCGGTCATAACTCTTCTTGCCTTAAAGTACAACTGCATATTACAATTGTCGTTACTGCCTTCATCTATGGCATGCGCGGGAACAATACCGATACCGCCGGTTGAAATCGAAACAACAAGTTCGTCATTACAAACTGCTGTTGGCTTCTGATCATCAACCACATTTATCGTTATTTCACAACTGGTAGCATTTCCACACTCATCGGTTCCTGTATACGTAACCGTATGAGATCCGACCGGAACTTCAAAATGAGGACCAAACCCTGTTTCACCGTAAGAGGTAGTAACGGTAATTTGTGGATTTGCATCACAATTATCTGAGACTGCCGGTACTGGCAGGTTAACCGTACCAAAACATTCACCGCCGGTAGTACCGAAAGTAAGATCTCCGGGACATTCAAAAACAGGCACCTCTCCATCCGAAATAGTGATGATTTGAGGCTCCATGATAAAAAAGTCGGTACAATTATCCAGCACCGTCCATTCCCGAACGATCTGATATTCAATATTTGAACAAACATATACAGTGTCGTCTTCGAAGGTTGTCAAAAGATTACAAATGTCTCCATTCATAATACTTCCTCCGTCAATCATAGGTACACCTGTTACCGTTTCGGGATCAGCATCAGGATTATCACAACTTAGCGTGATATCATCCGGGAAAACAACCATATCCAGGGTTGGTTTCTGCAAAAAGATATTTTGAACACAACTAACTGTGTTTCCAGAAGCATCCGTTGCTACCCAGGTTCTCTGTACCTCAGTTACGATATCTGTGAGGCAATTACCCAGGGTTACTACATCTGTATAGGTTAAACTTGAAATAGTTCCGCAGGCATCCGAAGCTACCGGAATCCCAACAACAGCTGCAGTGGTATCTCCCATGCAACCCATGGTAACATCCTGACAAGGAATATCAAATACAGGATCCACGAAATCCATCAATTCAATAAAACCAACACAAATGATGTCGGTATTTACATCTTCGATCTCAACACTGAGAATCTGTCCTACAAGTGTAGATGCATCGAAAGAAATGACATCGACACCCGTGGCAATGATGTTGTTTTGCAAATCACGTGCGATCATATTTTTTGGTCCGGGACAATCCATTGGTGCCTGAACAACCGCATCAATAACAAGTGTCACTTCGCATGAATGATTCACGGAAACTTGTAAAGGTGAGTTTAACGTACCGATACAGGCCAGATTACAATCCTGTGCCTGCATACTGAAAAAGGTCATAACAGTAAAAAGCGAAAGAAACAAAACCCGAAGATTTATCCACCCCCGAAATTTTCCTCTCTCAACCGCGGGATGAGAATTCCCGACTCCTTTTGACGAGTTTAAATGTAAGTGTTTCATAATTTGACGTGTTAATAATTATTGCTGAATAGTTTAATCTGTTTATAATGGGATAGCTCCGCCAGTTCCCTGAAGGTCAATTCCTCCGGGAAAATGATTTTACATTATTCGCTTTTGTTAAATTTTGGAAAAGCTACCTGTTTGCTTTTTGAACTAATTGCTCAGTAAAAAGCTGTTTATCTGGACCTGCTCAAAGCGAAAGATTAAATGTTGCCTTTATGAGGCGATTAATCTATTCACTTATGTATAAGAAAATATCGTGCCAATTTTTAATATCTGGCTAAATGCAGAGGACACTCTACTTAAAAGTAGCTGAATATCAGCAATTAAGAGTTTTGATTTTGGCTTTATATGAGAAGAAATAATAACACAAGGTTTTGCCTTGGCTTGGCCAAAGTGTGGAAAAGGTGAAACCTTGTCGAAGCCGATCACTATGTCAGAAAGAAGGGGAAATTTTGAATAAAGAAGGGAAAACATGCTGGATAGAATAGCAGAATGCAGAACCGCAGAATGTAAAATGTAGAAGTTGTATCAAATTATTTCACTGGAAATAATTGACAAAAAAAGCCCCCCTCCTGTGTGCCAGAAGAGAGGCCATCCCAAAAACCGATTAAAGTATACACTTGAAAACGGCTCTTGTGAATCACATACAATCCAATCGCCTTAAATATTATTAACCTGTTTTCGGAATGCAACTGAATTTTTCAGAAACATCCAAAAACAACAAAAAACCGATTCAAAGAATCAATTTAAAAATTAATCAAATCTATTGATTTCAAAATGTGAAATGAACGGCAGAAACGCCGTTTTTGTAGGTATGAATTTAGCCTGTAAAGATACTTCCTCAAGAAGTTACTGCAAATATACATTTTTTTTTTAATAATCGAAATGGCGTGATAAAAATATTTGGCAGTAAAAGACAGGTCCCGCATCAACGATTGAAGCGAGACCTGTTTAAATTAATTGTTAAAGGACATCTGTTTTTTTATTCGAAGAAACTGTTAAAACTTCTTGATATCTTTTTCTTTCTTTTCAAATTTGAAAGCAAGCGTCACCTCATGGGAACCAGTATTGTATTTCTGGAAGTTCTGGAAGGACAAATCATAAGAATAGAATAACCTGAAGGATGACAGTTTTGTACCCAGCAAAATACCCATCGCACTAAGAGATCTGTAGGATACGCCGGCAATCAACTGATCCTTGAGGAAACTGGCTTTCAGGTTGAAATCCATCTGAAAAGGAACATCTCTGATCTGCCTGATTAAAATCGATGGTTCAAGTTTGACATTGTATTCCAGCAATTCAAAAGTGTGTCCTACATTAAAGGTGTAATAGCTGAAGAACCCTCTGTCGCCACTATCCCCACCAGCAATATCATCCAGTCGGCTACGAACGAGGTTATTGAAAGTTAAACCAAAATAAGTATTCTTCTTAATGGTACCTCGAACACCAAGTGCTGCATCAAATACACTTTTACCATCCAGGATATCAGTCAAAAGGTCATCAGCCGGATCGAAGAAAGTTCCTTCCGTTGTAGCATTATCGACCGTCATTTGCTGGAACTCCGTGAAGAAACCAGTCGACAGTTTTACAGATTCTTTAATATCAAACCTGAATGCAAAATTAAGCTGTGCCTTAAGCCTGGTTAATTGTGCGGCAGTTTCTGAAAGCAAACCAGCACCAACACCAAACGATTTCCCGACCGGGCCGTTGTAGTAAGCTGTATAGGTCTTGGGAGCATCCGGGAAACCAGTCCACTGAGCTCTCATGTTCAAATGAATATTATGTGAATCGTCAAACCCGGCAGCAGCAGGGTTGATCAGCACAGGACTAATGTGATACTGCATAAAAATGGCCTCGTCCTGAGCCGAAACGAAATGAAAGACAAAAATGGATATGAAGAGTAAAAATAATTTTCTCATCTTAATGGAATTAAACGGTTCTTGGAAATTGTGCCGGAAATTTTCACCTCAGATAAAGCAAAATCCCAATTGGCACGGATTATTCAAATTTCCCTTATCGCCCCGAAGTAAGTTTCGGGACGATAAGAGATTGATTAAACTTTATCTTACAATTGTCAGGGACCCTTTGGTCTGGATCAGACCGTCAGGACTTTGATACTCCAGTATGAAGTAATAAGGTCCTTCCGGTAATGGTTCTCCTTTGAAGGAAGTACCTTCCCAACTGTTGTCATAATTGTCAGTTTCGTAAACCAACTGCCCCCACCTGTTAAAAATCTGGAGGTGATTATCGGGCAAGTCACCAATACAGAAAATTATGAAGTTATCATTACTGCCATTACCATCAGGGGTAATTACAACTCGTTGTTCAAGGCATGGGAATCGTCTGTCTTCCACTTCACCAACAACAGTTCCGGAAAGACTTTCACAACCGTTGCTATCCGTTACCTGCAGATAGTAAGGGCCCGGACACAAACCAGTAACCACATCCTGATTAAGGTCGATCACCTCGATATTGAGCCAGTTGTAGTTATACTCGCCATTACCACCGGTAACAATGGCTGAAACCGATCCATTAGATCCACTACAATCACTAAATCCGGTACCTGGCTCGGTAGCAGGTTCTGCAATAATGGAAACTTCGATCGGACTAGGTTCCGTAATATTGTAATTCCTTTCAATAATACAACCATTGCCATCCGTCACAGTAAGACCGTAATCACCTGCAATGAGGAAATTATTCAGACTTCCAATATTTGGATTACTCCATTGATATACATAATCAGGAACACCTCCAAATCCGGCAACCTCGATGGAACCGTCTTCCAGTCCGTCACAGGATACATTTTCTACCGCTTCCACAACATTCAACTCCGGAGGAGCAGACAAATCGATACTGGCCATGGCCTCGCATCCCAGATCATCAATCGCTATCAAATCATAGGTTCCGGCAGGTGCACCGGTAAGGTTGGCGCCTACACTGTACAATTCTCCGTCCAATTCCCACTCGTAAGCATAAACCCCTATCCCATCAAAGGCATTGGCAAGAGCAGCTCCATCGGAAGAATCAAAACATTTAACAGCATAGCCGTTATAATTGGAAGTAATATTGACTTCAACGTCAAGATTTGACTGAGTTCCTATTTCGTAAGTATTGATCAATACCGCACCGGTTTCGTCCGTAATTTCAACAGTGTAGACACCCGGTCCAAAATCTCCAAGGTCTTCATCAGTAGAAATAACTACCGGACTTCCCTGCAACCTCCATTCAAATGAATATTCATTCGCTCCATAAGGAAACAGATCAATACCACCGTCTTCATCTCCCATACAGGTTACATCCACAATGGAAACAGAATCTGAAAGTTCAGAAACAACAATCGCCTCAGTTGCGAACAACTGACACCCGTTGGAGTCAGTGATGGAAGGAATATAGTCTCCTCCACAAAGTCCGATTGGTTGCGTACCTCCAATACCTGAATTCCAGGTGACCGTGTAAGGGCCGGTTCCACCTTCGATGTTCAATACGATCTTTCCGGTACATGCAGCACCTTCTACATCATTTACTACAGCTGAATTATAGGTTATCGGATCCGGTTGTCCAATGGTACTTGAACCACTGATCACAGATCCCTGAGAATCGGTAACCTGATAGTTAACTGTTCCTGCTCCCAGCGTATTTACCATAAAGGCACCAGTAACATTGGTCATCGGTGACGGGCCGGCATCAGCAGTATAAGTATAAGGAGGAATACCCCCGCTTACTGTTACGGAAAGAATACCATCCGTATATGTGTTACAGGTCGCATCTGTGGTAGTTTCTCCGGTGAAGTTCAACGGAGCCGCCGGCACCATATAACAAGCTTCGGTTTCACAACCGTTTTGATCGGTCACCGTAACACAATATTGTCCCGGTGTAAGATTATAAGCTTCAAAAGTTGTATTGTTCACATTTGGAGACCACTGGTAAGACAGCGGTGTTCCATTCATGAAATTATTCAGGACCACAGAACCATCATTACCATTAATCGCAGGTCCTATAGTTGCACCATACGTCAGGGTTGGGTATTCCTGAATTTCGAATGATCCGGTAACCTGGTTGTTGTTAACATCTGAAATGGTCACAGAATAGTTACCCGCCGGTTGTCCGGAAATATCCTGGCTAAGACTGATAGGGCCAGAGCCTTCGTATGCCCACTGGTAGGTCAGCATTCCTACACCACCTGTCACATCAATATCAATCGCTCCCTGAGATTCTCCAACACAAGTATTGGTAATCTGGAAAGAATTTATGATGATATCCTCTCCCACTTCAACACAAGCTTCATCAGTACAGCCGGCATTATCCGTTACGGTCACACAATAAATTCCTGGTTGGGAAAGTCCGGTAAGATCTTCCGTAGTAGCAGTGTACGCTCCCGGGCCTGTCCACGAGAAATCATAGGTTCCGGCACCTGTTCCTCCGGCAACTGTCAGATTGATAGCTCCACCCGGCACGTTCACCGGAATGAGGCTGGTAATATTCAGTGGGTTATTCGTAGCTTCAACAGTAATGGTTTCAGAAACCGTACAACCTCTTGCATCGGTAACCGTTACCGTGTAAATTCCCGCTTCAAGGTTATTCTGTACCAATCCATCAGGCAATCCATTACTCCATTCAACGGCGTAAGGCATCGTACCTCCGGTAACGGTAATCGTAATTGATCCGGTAGCATCATTGCTGCAAACCACATCTACCACATCAATACTGGAAATTTCCAGTTGATCCGGTTCTTCAACTGTAAATGATGTCGAGGTTAACAGCGTCGTAGAAGCATCCACCACCGTAACAAAATACTCTCCCGGTTCAAGTCCGGAGATGGTCGAACCATCTTGCCCAACAACACTCCACAAATAGGCAAACGGTCCGTCACCGGTAATCTCATCAATACTGATGATACCATCGTTTTCTCCATTACAGGAAATATCTGTAACCACAAAGTTGGTAATACTTGGAGGAACTGCTGTCGAGATGGTAACGATACCCGGGTCGTCTGAATCAATTGGTTCTATAATATTATCATCTACATCAACAGCTTCAATTGCTGCCGGAGAATCTCCAAAAGTAACGGCAGTTGAACTCGTACCAATCACTTCAAAACAAACTTCAAATAAAGTTGTATCAGGGGCCATCAAGGTTACCCCATTAAGTGTTTCATCATTCCAGGTGAAAGTAATTTCTCCAGGTATATTTGGATTAAAATTACCTGTCGCATCAAGACCTGGCAAATTAAATGCCCCAACACTTTCAAACTGAAGTGCGGTCTCATCATATAGAATAGTAAACTGAATACCGTTTAAATCAATAAAATCCTGAGCAGTTACATCCAGGCAGATTGTCTCTCCGGTATTGGTATTAATATCTTCAATAAACAATGCAAACCCTTCAGCACCTGTACTTCCTCCGATCGTAACGGAACCATTATCGGTATCAGCGTCAATTTCATTATCATTAATATCAATAACCTCAAGCACCACCGGAGAATTTCCAAATTCGACAGGAGTACTTCCATTGTCAAATAAGGTTGTGAAACACACATCAAAAAGTGTGGTTCCATCAGGATAGGTCTCCCCGGTTAGATCTGCATCCGTCCAGGAGAATGTTATTGTTCCTGGCATTTGTCCATTATCTTCCGTTCCAAAGTTACCTTCCGTTAATCCCTGTAGGTTAATATTCTGAATGGAAGTATAATCCAGCATGGAAGGGTCGTAATTAATGGTAAACTGCATTCCAACCACATCCGCAAAATCATAAACCTCCATGGACACACAAACTTCTTCGCCCATGTTCTCAGCTGTCTCTTCGGTTAATACCAAAGTGAATCCATCGTAATTATTGCCTCCATCTGAAAGAATCGTAACAGCTCCGTGGTCCAGATCTGTTGGTACGGAACCACCTTCACCATCTGTAATATTGATGGCAACAGGATCACTGGTAAAGCTCACTGCAGAAACATTTCCTCCATCTCCAATTACGTTGAAACATACTTCGAAAAGCACCGTTCCGTCAGGAAGAGATACCGGCGAACCATTATCCCAGGATAATGAAATAGTACCCGGGGTAGCTCCACCGCCAGGGAAGTTAAAGTCACTGATATCCAACCCAACCAGGTTGAAAGCACCTATGGATGAAAAATCAAGGAGTGTTTCATTATACTCAATAGAGAAATCAAGACCTGTAATGCTTCCAAAGTTGTTTACGCTCATGTCAAGACATACCGTCTCTCCGGTCATGGCAGTTTCTTCGCTCAATGTCAGGCCAAATCCGTCATTGGATCCTCCGCCATTGCCATCAGTAATAGTTACGCTTCCATCATTCGTCTGGGCTGTAACTTCATTATCATTGACATCGATAAATTCTACTGCGACCGGACTGTTGCCTATAGTTACCGGGTAAGTTCCTATTGAACCCGTAGCCGTAAAGCAAGCTTCAAAGATTACTGTTCCATCGGCCACTGTAACTCCGTTGAATGAATTATCCAGCCAGGAGAAGGTCAAGACACCAGCACTTGGGTTTCCAAAGTTCGCAGCTGTCAAACCTGTCAGGTTCAAGCTCTGGAAATCATCAAACATCAGGGCACCGTCATCATAATTAATGGTAAATTGCGCTCCGATAATATCTTCAAAATTATCTACACTTACTTCCACACAAACGTTCTGGCCCATTTCAACAGACTCATCAGAAACGTTCACAATCACATCATCTCCACCTCCGGTACCTCCTATCGTTACACTTCCATCATTTGTTTGAGCGGTAACTTCATTATCATTTACATCGATAAACTCAACCGCAACAGGGCTGTTGCCTATAGTTACCGGATATGTCCCGGCAGCTCCTGTGGCTGTAAAACATGCCTCGAAGATCACCGTACCTGCCGGTACCGTAACTCCGGCAAAGGAATTATCCAACCAGGAGAACGTTAACACTCCTGCACTTGGATTACCAAAGTTCGCAGCTGTCAATCCAGCAAGATTCAAACTCTGGAAATCATCAAAGGTCAAAGCTCCAGCATCGTAATTGATGGTAAATTGGGCACCGATTATATCTATAAAGTCGTCAACACTTACCTCAACACAAACAGACTCTCGCCATGGGCTACTGTCTCATCAGACACATTAACCGTCAGGCCATCACCACCTCCTGTACCGCCGGTAATGGTTACACTACCGTTGTTCGTCTGGGCAGTGACTTCATTATCATCTACATCGATAAATTCAACTGCAACAGGACTGTTACCTACCGTCACGGCTGTCGTTCCTGATCCGCCTGTGGCTGTAAAACATGCCTCGAAGATCACCGTAGTTGCCGGTACCGTAACTCCGGCAAAGGAATTATCCAACCAGGAGAACGTCAAGACGCCCGCACTTGGATTTCCAAAGTTCGCAGCTGTCAATCCAGTAAGATTCAAACTCTGGAAATCATCAAAGGTCAAAGCTCCAGCATCGTAATTGATGGTAAATTGTGCCCCGATTATATCTATAAAGTCGTCAACACTTACCTCAACACAAACAGACTCTCCCATAGCTACTGTCTCATCAGACACATTAACCGTCAGGCCATCACCACCTCCTGTACCGCCGGTAATGGTTACGCTACCGTTGTTCGTCTGGGCAGTGACTTCATTATCATTTACATCAATAAATTCAACTGCAACAGGACTGTTGCCTACCGTCACGGCTGTCGTTCCTGATCCGCCTGTGGCTGTAAAACATGCCTCGAAGATCACCGTAGCTGCCGGTACCGTAACTCCGGCAAAGGAATTATCCAACCAGGAGAACGTCAGAACTCCCGCACTTGGATTACCAAAGTTCGCAGCTGTCAATCCAGCAAGATTCAAACTCTGGAAATCATCAAAGGTCAAAGCTCCAGCATCGTAATTGATGGTAAATTGTGCACCGATTATATCTATAAAGTCGTCAACACTTACCTCAACACAAACAGACTCTCCCATAGCTACTGTCTCATCAGACACATTAACCGTCAGGCCATCACCACCTCCTGTACCGCCGGTAATGGTTACACTACCGTTGTTCGTCTGGGCAGTGACTTCATTATCATCTACATCGATAAATTCAACTGCAACAGGACTGTTGCCTACCGTCACGGCCGTCGTTCCTGATCCGCCTGTGGCTGTAAAACATGCTTCAAAGATTACCGTTCCTGCTGGTACGGTAACTCCGGCAAAAGTATTATCTAACCAGGAAAAAGTCAGCACTCCCGCACTTGGATTTCCAAAGTTCGCAGCTGTCAATCCAGCAAGATTCAAACTCTGGAAATCATCAAAGGTCAAGGCACCGGCATCATAATTGATCGTAAACTGGGCACCAATTATATCAATAAAATCATCCACGCTTATTTCTACACATACACTCTCTCCCTGGGCAACGGTTTCATCTGATACATTTACCATTAAACCATCTCCTCCACCTGTGCCGCCGGTAATAGTAACACTACCTGCATTCGTCTGGGCTGTAACTTCCTGATCATTGGCATCGATAAACTCTACAGTTACAGGACTGCTTCCTACGGTCACGGCCGTCGTTCCTGATCCGCCGGTTGCTGTAAAACATGCTTCAAAGATTACCGTTCCTGCTGGTACGGTAACTCCGGCAAAAGTATTATCCAACCAGGAGAACGTCAAGACGCCCGCACTTGGATTACCAAAGTTCGCAGCTGTCAATCCAGCAAGATTCAAACTCTGGAAATCATCAAAGGTCAAAGCACCAGCATCGTAATTGATGGTAAATTGGGCACCGATTATATCAATAAAATCATCCACACTTATTTCTACACATACACTCTCTCCCTGGACAACGGTTTCATCTGATACATTTACCATTAAACCATCTCCTCCACCTGTACCGCCGGTAATGGAAACACTACCTGCATTCGTCTGGGCTGTAACTTCCTGATCATTAGCATCGATAAACTCTACAGTTACAGGACTGCTTCCTACGGTCACGGCCGTCGTTCCTGATCCGCCGGTTGCTGTAAAACATGCTTCAAAGATTACCGTTCCTGCTGGTACGGTAACTCCGGCAAAAGTATTATCTAACCACGAAAAGGTTAACACTCCCGCACTTGGATTACCAAAGTTCGCAGCTGTCAATCCAGCAAGATTCAAACTCTGGAAATCATCAAAGGTCAATGCTCCAGCATCGTAATTAATGGTAAACTGGGCACCGATTATATCAATAAAATCATCCACACTTATTTCTACACATACACTCTCTCCCTGGGCAACGGTTTCATCTGATACATTTACCATTAAACCATCTCCTCCACCTGTGCCGCCGGTAATGGAAACACTACCTGCATTCGTCTGGGCTGTAACTTCCTGATCATTGGCATCGATAAACTCTACAGTTACAGGACTGCTTGCCTACGGTCACGGCCGTCGTTCCTGATCCGCCGGTTGCTGTAAAACATGCTTCAAAGATTACCGTTCCTGCTGGTACGGTAACTCCGGCAAAAGTATTATCTAACCAGGAAAAAGTCAGCACTCCCGCACTTGGATTACCAAAGTTCGCAGCTGTCAATCCAGCAAGATTCAAACTCTGGAAATCATCAAAGGTCAAAGCTCCGGCATCGTAATTGATGGTAAACTGGGCACCGATTATATCAATAAAATCATCTACGCTTATTTCTACACATACACTCTCGCCCTGGGCAACGGTTTCATCTGATACATTAACCATCAGACCTTCACCACCACCGCCGGTTGAACCTCCGGTAATGGTCACACTCCCCGTACTGGTCATGGCTGCTACTTCCTGATCATTGGCATCGATGAATTCAATGGCTACCGGGCTGCCTCCGACAGTTACCGGAGTCGTCCCATTATTACCTGAAGCAGTGAAACACGCTTCAAAAATTACGGTACCTGCAGGAACTGTGACTCCTGCAAAAGTATTATCCAACCACGAAAAGGTTAGCACTCCAGCATTTGGATTACCAAAGTTACTGGCACTTAATCCAGCTAAATTTAAACTTTGAAAATCATTAAAAGTCAGTTGACCCGCATCATAATTGATCGTGAATTGCGCGCCGATAATATCAATAAAATCATCCACACTCACCTCAACACAAACTTCCTCTCCCTGAGCAATAGTTTCATTAGATACATTAACCATGAGGCCTTCACCTCCTCCTGTTCCACCAGTAATGGTTACACTTCCATTTTGGGTGGAAGCAGTAACATCCTGTTCATCTACATCAATCACTTCCAATGCAACAGGTGTCGCCTGAAAATTCACATTGGAAGTACCGGCTGCTCCAGAAGCAACGAAACAAACTTCAAAGATCTGGGTACCGTTCGGTACTGAAACTCCGGCAAATGTATTATCTGTCCAGGAAAGTGTAATAACACCGTCATCTGTACCTGTATCAGGAGTCCCGAAATTGGCAAGAGTCAAGCCTTCAAGGTTAAGGCTTGATACAGCATTAAAGGTTAATGCTGACGGGTCATAACCCAAAGTAAATTGCATCCCAATTAGATCTGTGAACTGATCAACACTGACCCCTACACAAACCATTTGCCCCTGGGCAACGGTTTCATTTGCTACGGTAATTCCCAGGTTGTTTCCACCGCCGCCGGTAATATTGACTGAGCCGTCATTGGTAGTGGCATCGACAGTATTATCATTGGAGTCCAGGACTTCCAAAACGACAGGGCTGTTTCCAAATGAGACATTGGTATTTCCACTTCCTGTTGCATTAAAACAAACCTCAAAGATTTGTGTGCCATCAGGAAGTGAGACCCCTGCAAAAGTATTATCCAGCCAGGACATAGTAATTACTCCATCTGCTGTCCCATTGTCTGGAGTACCAAAGTTGGCCCCTGATAATCCGGTAAGATTAAAACTTGTTACCGAAGCGAAGTCAAGCATTACCGGATCATAATTAATGGTGTATTGAATTCCGATGAGGTCTGAAAAACCATCCACAGAAACGCCAACACAAACCTGCTGGCCTTGTGCGACAGTTTCGTCAGACAGAGTAAACATCAGGCCACCTGAGGTTCCACCACCATCACCTATGGTAACGGTAGCGTTATCAGTAGATGCTGATAATTCGTTATCGTTGGCATCAATAACCTCAATGATCACAGGACTGTTAGAAAAACTCACTCCTGCTGTGGCATTTTCTGCCGTCACATTGAAACAAACTTCAAAGATAGGGTCGCCATCCGGTACGGTCACACCTGCAAAGGTATTGTCGAGCCAGGAAATAGTAATATTCCCCGGGGACTGGCCATTATCCGGTGTTCCATAATTACTCATGGTAAGACCTGGCAAATTGAAGTTTGTGATTGTTGAATAACTTAATGCAGCATCATCGTAATTAATGGAAAACTGCATTCCGATCACGTCAGTGAACCCGTTAACGGTAACCGGCAAACAAATCTCTTCTCCCTGGGTGGCACTTACATCATCCATAGATAATGTAAACCCGCCGAGATCCCGGAAGGCAAGAGGGTCTGAAATTGTTGTCGAAGAAAAAGCTGGGTTAGAAGATCCGAAAGCCAAATGAGCTACCAGGATAAACACCACGGTAGCCAGCCCTGAATAAAGGCAAGTAAAAATTCTGGTCATGTTGCTCGGAGTTTGGGATGTTAAAAAATATGTTCTGAGAATATAATTAACTCCTACACATTTCATGAAATCGTGAAACTGTGTTGGTTTTTATAATCATAAAACAACCAAATCCACGTTTAGCACACAATAATGGATTTAGTTATACTTGTCAGCAGGAATTATCCTTCCGACAATTATATAATGCTCATTGTCACCAAGCAACTAGTTTGAAAACAAATGAGCAATCGAATTTACTTTAATCATTAAGGTGAATCAATTTCTGAGATACTTTAAAACGCTTAGAAACCAATTCATAAAAATATATCCCGCCAGCAGGGAAAAGATCTTTATTAAAAATGACTTGATGTTTTCCGGCCTGGAAAAAGTCCTGTTGTGAGTAAATTAATTTACCCTTGGCATCTTTGATCAATATGGTTAATTGATCTGAGGTTGCCAACTGAAATTCCAGTGAAGTACGGGCAGAAAATGGGTTGGGGTAACAGTCTATTACTTTGATTTGGTCCGGGGCACTATTATAAAATAGAGAATTGGGTTCCATTACAGTAATGGTAGCACCAATTAATTCTGTTTCTATTACATCATCAACATCTGAAAATTCAATCAGTGTAGGCATATCCGAGAAAATCATTTGGCATGTAGAGTTTGGATCACCTATTACCATGAATTTAATAGAGAATAGTGTTGAGCTATCAGGAAGATCGACACCAGCAAGTGTATTATCGATCCAAAGGAATCCTAATCTACCGACACCTGCAGAATCAAGCCCAAAATTGGCTTCGAGCGTAATATCTTCGATACCAAAATTTTCAACTTCATTGAATTCCAAAACATCAGGATTCCAATTAATTGAAAACTGCATTCCTACAATACTATTAAAGTCAGCAACATTCACATCAATGCTGACCATAGTAGCCGGTTCGACTTGTTGATCTTCAAAATAGAGAGAAGTTGTCTGAGCCAGGATGGAGACAAATGGAGACAAAAACAACAGAAGGGATAGAAGGAAAAACTTTCCAGTAAAATTATGTTGCATAAAATGGGATTATTTCAGAGAAAAGCCCATAAAAACGGGTGGTTTTCTCAATGTCCTTAAACTTTCCGCTAAGGTACTACAAAAATAGAAAAATCACAATGGGGTAATAAAAAAAAAGGAGTGGCTCCAGGGGAGCCACTCCAAAAGTTATATTATAACTTTAGATTACTTAACCAAGATCATTTTCTTAGTAGCAGTAAACTCGTTTGTAGAAACTGTGTAATACAGAACTCCAGTTCCAAGATTTGCAGCGTTCAGGGTATAAGCGTTATATCCTTTAGCAGCAGTCTGGTTGATCACCTCAAGTGTCTTACCAGTTACATCCTGGATAGTGATAGTTACGTCTGCATCCTCAGGGAGGTTGTATCCGATAACTGTTTCACCACGGAATGGGTTAGGAGTGTTCTGATATACTTCGAAACCAGCAGCTGCTACTTCACCGTTGAAGTTGATAGCAACGTCAAGTGTTCCGTTGTTGTCATAAGCTTCAGCAACAGTAATGCGTGAGCTTACTCCGATCAGGTCACTCAATTGAGCTTCTGTATTAGCTGTGAATACCAATGTGAACAATACTGAGTTATCAGCAGCTTCACCGTTCCAGCTAGTAGTGATGATACCTTCGCTGAGGTAAGTCATTCCGAAGTTTTCTTCAGTAGCTACACCATACTCGATGTCAGTCAGGCTCAATGCTGCGTTATCGAATGTCAGTGAGAACTGGTATCCTTCGATCTTAGCGAGATCAGCAGCAGTAAAGCTTACGCTGTACTGGTTTCCTGACTTAACAGTTACGTCGTCAGCATCGATTGTGAACAATCCGTTCACGTTACGCTCTTCAACGCTAGTTACGTTAGGAGTAGCAGATCCGTTAACATCACCAATCTTAGCAGAGATGAAGTTGTTGTTCAACTGGTCACTATCCAAACCAACGATATTGATTACTTCTGGGAATTCCTGAGCCCATGGGTTAGATGCGTCTGGGAATACATAAGAAGCGTCAACAAATCTCCAGCTTGTGTTGTTCGGGAAGTCAGTGTAAACACCCAAGATCAATTTACGCAATTGGATCATATCCGCAGTTGTAATTGTAGATGAGTTGTTTACGTCAGCAGAGATCATCTTGTATGGGCTATCCAGCAACTGAACTCCCAAGATGTGCTTGCTAATCAATACGAGGTCGAAAGTAGATACTCCGTTCAATGGGTTAGCATCGAGGTGTGGAGTAATTGTAATATCAAATCCTGTAGTTACATCAGTGAACTCGTAGCTACCGTCAGTTGCAGTCAATGCATCGAGGAATTCACCTCCTGCCAACTCAACCTCAGCACCTTCAAGACCTTCAGTTTCTTCAGTTGTGATTCCACCGGCAACAGTTGCGCCAACAGGACCATCATCACAAGTAACCCAAGCCTGAACTAATACGTAAGTCTCACAGTAGTCGTAGTTTGGTCCACCAATAGTACCGTCCGGCTGAACAGCATATGGGTTGTACGCGCTATCCCATGAGTAGATACGAATCTCTTCAGTTGCATCATTGTTACAATCGAGTACCAATCCAGTTACGTCTGGGCTTGGAATCTCAGTTCCATCCAATACTTCGTCCTGGAGGTGGATAGAGTACTTAACAGGCTCTGTACAATCTTCAACGTCAGATGCGATGAAGTCACTTGCCCAGATTGCCATTGCACAACATCCGTCAGGCTGAGGCATCAATGTTACAGTCAATCCGTTGATACAGATTGGAGTTGGTGCTTTACAGTCAACAACTTCGAATGGAAGTTCTAACCACAATACGTTTTCACAACCATCTTCGATGTGTACACCAAACATGTGTGCTCCGATTGGGTAGTTTCCTGAAATTTCGTAAGTAATTGTACTAGCAGCTTCGTCTCTTGAAACTTCAACTACAGTGGCTGGGCCATCGAGTACTCCGTCAGCAAATGCATCGAGGAATCCTTCTGCAGTTACAACATCAAGGTCACAAAGTTCAGTTACAGTAAACTGGATAGCAACGTCACCGTAGCAATCAGCAGTTTCACTGCAGAATGCACCGTAATCTTCAACTTCAGCAGTAGGAGCAACAAAGTCGTAAACTTTGATTACCTGAGTATACTGCCAGTGTCCAACACTTGTCAATTCAGTATTGATTGTGCTATTTGCCCAGTGTCCGTAAGGCTTAGGCAAGTTAGTACAACGTGAAGTACCGATGAATGGATTAGTGTTAGTTTCGTCGTTGTCTCTGTCAACATATGATGTGAAGATTGGGTTAGGACCATTCCACTCAGTACGTACGATTACCCATACGTCTTCGTCTCCTGGGTTGTTGTCACAATCCTCGTCTCTTCCGATTACGATTGGAGCAGCTTCACCGTCCCACTCGCACCAGTTAATTACTTTATATGTACGCAGTACTTTGTAGCACTCGTCACTTGTAGCTTCGTAAATTTCGTCATTTACATTTACTGTGATCAAATCACATCCTAAAGTATTGTATGCAATTGTGTCTGGGTTTGGAGTTCCACACTCAGCGTCAGCATCTTTAGGGAATTTGATTTCGTAGTTGTGTACTTCGTAAATTGAGATAACCTGAGTACAAGAGTTAGTTGAAGTCAAGCCCCAGTCATCAGTAGCCTGGAATGTACGTACAACAGTACCCCATCCACAGTCATTCAAGTTGTTAGAAACTGCAATCTGCTCAGCAGTAGCATTACAGTTATCTTCAGCCCATGCAGCGCCGAATACTTCGTCCAACTGAGCTGCGTCATCCCAATCGATGTGCAGTAATTCGTGATCATCACAGTGCAATGATGTGTTGTGTGGAGCGTGGCAGTAAGGATTGATCTTATCTTCAACCAATACTTCTAACCAGCAGATGTTACTGTTTCCAGAAGCATCCCATACTCTCAATTCGATAGTAACGTAGTTGTGTACGTCGTCACAGTCAAAGTCAACCCATGGTCCCCATACACCACCTGCGCGGCGTACTTCGATAGATACTAATTCGCAGTTATCATTAGAACCTTCGTCAACGTCTTCTGCGTAAACGCGAGCATAACCTTCACCACCTACAGAGATGTGCAGATCATCATCACAAACTGCTACAGGAGCGATGTCATCAACAACCTCGAATGGGCAGTAAATCTCATTTGTGTTATCACAAACGTCAGTTACAGTGTAGTGGAACCAGTGAACTCCTTCTCCAAGAACACTCATTGGAACACCACTTACGTATGGTCCAGCTTCGCCTTCAGCGAATGGTCCGTAAGAAGCAATTACTTCCTTAACATTCTGAACACCAATTGGCTGTCCCCACTGGTTGTAAATTTCCTCTTCAACAAGGATTACAACGTCAACGTACCACTCGTAAGTGTTACAGTTGTCAGTTACGATAGGAGCAGGAACTGGGAATGCAGCAGTACAATCGAATGGTCCTGTAGAGTATACAGGGTGGCTGTCACCAACACCATCCCAGTCAGTATCAACCAAGTTGCAAGAAATTGAAGGAGCTTCAAAATCACCAACTTTGATAATCTGAGTGTAAGTTTCTACGTAAGCAGGCTCAACACACCAGTCAATTACTGACCAAGTTCTGATTACTTTGTAGCTGTTTGCACAAATGTCAATAGCTGGGCTATCTTCATAAGTTGCACCCATGTTACAGTAAGAATCATCCAATTCGTAGTCACCGTATACAGTGTGTACAGTTGGGAATCCAGTTACTTCTGGTCCAGGTACTTCGTCACCGTAGTATGCACATGAAAGCTCAACAATGTCGTTTGGATACCAAACATCACCGTGGTTTGCTTTACGTACATAGATCTGCTGAGTACAGTGGTCAGTCATTGGAGCACCAGTACAGTCAGACTCATAGCGGTCAGCTACCTCGAAGTGACGAGTAATAACGTCATATCCACAGTCGCTTTCTTCAACTTCATCCCATACAGCTACGCGTACTTTATCACAGTTGTCCCAGATTACAGGGCTTCCAGTCTGGCCAAGGATCCAGCTCAAAGTAGAGCTCATAGAACCAGGAACAGTTGTTCCGTCGCCATATACAGTATAGTATTCAACACCGTCGATCAGAATTCTGTCGAGGTCAGTGCAAATGAACTCATAGTAAGTTCCAAGAGGTCCGTATACATCGTGAGGACACTCAACTACTGGAGAAGTCTTATCTTCAGAAGTTACTTCACCCCAGCAAATTGTAAAGTTAGCGTCACCTTCACCTACGTACTCGATAGAGTAACCGAAAGTACCACAACCGTCGATCAAGTCACCGTTTGAAGGATCAGAATCGATTACAGTTACAGCAAAATCGTCTGGAGTCAAACAACCCCACTCACCAGTCAATACGATCTCAGGAGAAAGTACTGCTTCACAGTAGTCATCCAAAGTGATGTTCAGGTCAGCGATACAAGCCAAGTTGTCTTCTTCTGCTGGCTCCTGAGTCACGTTGATTTCAAATGTTTCAATTGTTTCATTTCCGTTTACATCCACAGCATAAAGGTGTACGATGTGGTTACCAACAGGAATGTTATTGATTACATACTGACCAAATGGTCCAACAGGAAGAACGATTCCTGGGTAAATACCATATGCTCTGTATTGTACAATCCAAGTATCAACTCCACAGTTATCATGTACAGTTGCGTGGAAATCCAATGAAGGAACGATAGGATCATCACATGGATCCAACTCGATATCAAAGTCTACTGAAGGATAAACAATGATAGGATTGAAGTTATCAGGCTGGTCAGTTACAGTGATCTGAGCATCTGTATAAGTAGTAGCTCCATCGCTATCAGTTACTTCCATTCCAATGAAGTGAGTTCCAGGAGTCAATTGAACAAGCAGTTCAATATATCCATTGTCAACCCATTCCCAGTTCAACAATCCTGGGAAAGTACCTCCCAAGAAGTTGATGGTGAAATCATCAGTAGAATCATCACAATCATCTTGTACGTATACACCAAGTGTAGTTATCAATTCGTCTTCACAAACAGGAATAGTGAAGTTCAAGTTTCCTGGCAAAGTGATGTCAGGAGCCTGGTTCTGCTGCTGGTTAACGATTACCAGTGGCTGAGCATCAGGCTGAGCTCCAGGTCCAACTTCGTTGTAGAAAATTTCTGGGAAGTAAGCTCCGGCAGAAACAAATCCTTCAAATGCGAAGTAAACCAAGTTAGGATTAGTCTGGTCAATCCAAGTGTTAACAAGACCCATTCCATCATCATCGAAGTTAGCAACAACTCTTGCTACATCAACAGGAGCACAATCGTCATATACCTGGAAAGAGTATGTCAAATAAACCTCATCTTCACAGTAAGGAATAGTGAGGTTCTCGTCAGAAGCGTAAACCAATGCTGGCTCATCAGCAGCAGCTTGCTCAACAGTCAACTGAACAGTTACAACACCAACATTACCCCATGTATCAGTATAGAAAGCTTCAATGTATCTGCCATCCATATCAGGAGTTACGTCAAGTGTGTAAACACCATATCCATTTCCGTCAGCTGGCAGTTCACCGCCATTCAATGGGAAAGTTGCGTCTGGATCCAAGCAAATTGGGTTACCAAGATCTGCAAGGTCATAAACACAAACAGACAAGTTATCAAATTCTACGAACTGATCACAAAGATCATCAACGTATACAGTAAAGCTAATCTCTCTTGAATCAGCACAGTGAGGAATAGTGATGTTATCAATACCTACGATGCTTACATCAGGATTGATCCACTCGTCCATATAATAAGTCAACCAAAGACCTTCAGCAACAACGTCGCCACCGTTTCCAGCGTCATCAACCATGTTGAAAGCAACGAATGTCTGACCAGCAGCCCAGTTGATATCCAACAACCAAGTTCCGAATCCGTCAGGAGTTACGATAACATTAGTGTTAGGGAATACAGTTTCTCCAGGAAAATCTGGCAAAATGAAAGGTCCATCCCAAGTAACTGCAGCAGGATCAGTGATGATACCGTCACAGTCGTCAGAACCGAATGCATACAATTGCATCTGGTAGCTACATGAACCTTCTGGCAATGCATAGTATCCAAGGTCAGTAAGGTTGTTTACACCTAAACCTGGAGAACCACCTTCCGGAGTAGCAGGATCATTATCAGTAATGATGTTACCCAGAATGTCAGTAATGTACCATACAGGAGCTACTAAATCAACACCAGGACCTACTGTTACTGTGAAGTTCAAAGGAGTATTCACAGGGTTACAAGCAGAAGTCTCAAAAATGGTGAAGTTGTAGTTACCATCAGCAGCACCGTTGAAGCAGTATTCACCTGCAGCAACACCAGTGTAACCAGTTACATCAAGGTTAGCATCAGCTGGTGAAGAGTTCAATACGATGTCATAAGTTCCAACACATGTTGGGCTATCTGTAATATCAATACAGAAAGATCCGTTAGGAACAAACCCAGGGCTTGTTGGAGGACAAGATGGCACCATTACATTAGTTGCTACTACTGTAATAGGATCGTCAAATGTCTGGAAAGGTCCGAAAGTAGCGTCATCACAATCCCAGTTGTTGAAATCAGGATTTCCGTCGCAAGTTTCGAAAATTGACCACTCATAGAAAGTACCTGGCTGAAGGCCAGAAACGTTCAATACAACCTGGCCAGAAGCATTGTTTACAGAAACAATGTCAACCAATGGGTTGTTAGAAGTCAAGTTCTGCTGTCCGTTAATTTCTACGTTACATACAGTCGCTGCAATAAATTCTTCATTCTCATCACAGTCAAATCCTTCATTACCAATGTAGAAGTTCCAGCAGTGGTCTTCAACTGGAGTATTAACTGAAGAGAAAGTGAAAGTAGCAGAAGTACCTGTTACGTTAGAAGTAGTTCCGTTTACCGGAGGATCACACTGAGTACCGCCTACTGGAGGGCCCATTGCAAGTGGAAGGTTTGAGAACCCAAGGTCATAATTACCTTCATTGCCAGAGAAACCACCAATTACGAGGTAGTAAGTTGTGCTGGCAGCCAAAACAGGTGAAATGCTTGATTGCAAACCACAATTATCATCGTTTGAGTCTTCACAAACGAGTGTTCCACAACTTCCTGAGAACAACCAGATCTTTGTGTCGTAGTCAGAAGCACAAAGGTCAAAGGTTACGGCTCCACCTGTACCATCAGTGGTAAAAGTGTACCAAACGTTTCCAGAAAGACTGGAGTTAAAAGTACCGCAAGTGAATGCATCATGTACAGTGCCAACAGTTGACCCTGTATAAGCACCACCATCACTAGTTGTAGTGATAGCAGTTGCACTAGCGCAATCCTCACCCGCAGCTTGTGCGAAGGCATTTTGCGTAAAAGCAAATGCCACCATGGTCACAACGACTAATAGTCGTTGAACGAAAGTAAAATTCGTTTTTCCCATAAGATTACAATTTGTTAAAAAAATTAGGTTAAAAAAAAGATTATGATAATATGCTAAGTATTTATAGCCAATATCTAATGTGTGTATTTTACGGTGGACGACTGACGATATATAACAGCCGGTTTTATTCCGTAAAAGTGTGTGTGTTGTGTAATGTGTGTGTAAGTCCGACAGATCAACATTTAATTTAGGTCGTTAAATTTCATGATTATGGGTGATCCGCCAAAACTTTGGAAAATATTTACGAATTATCGCATGTTATCCATTTTCAATATTTCAAACATGCTTTTCAGTATTTCAAATTGAACACCACAGCTTTCTGCGATGCATATATTTTAGATCGAGATTATTCAAATAACGAAAGCACCTGACACAAAAAAGTCCATCGACTAAATCGTCATGTGCGAATTACCTACATCATAGGTGCATTAAAACAAACTTATTCTTAATTACAGGAGAATCAAATGCAGACACCGAACGGTGCTGGTTGGCGTACCTTTTAATTATCATGGGATTAATGATTGTAAAGTAATGCTGCAAAGGTAAACTATTCAATCAATATAAGCAATAAAAAAATGGTTTTTCTCTTAAGTCGCTATTCAGGGTAACTTTTCAGTTCAATATCTATGTAAATAGTAAGCCTCGATTTAGGTCGTGTAAAAGCTTATTGCTATTATCTTGTAGTAATTATGTGATTGCAAATATAAATGAAAATTTATGGAAAATCATACCCTAAACTGGGTATTTTTAACAACTTATTAAGAACTACCTCAACAATTAACCCCTAAAGGTTTATTAATCAAGCTTTTGCAACCTTAAAAAAAATCAAATTATTTCCATCCGTAACGGTAAGCGACCTTGATAACTGCCGCTGTATTGCTCACCCCCAGCTTACGCATGATATTTTTGCGATGCACACTCACCGTCTGGTCACTTATATATAAGGTCTCGGCAATCTGTTTACTGCTCATGGCATCCGCTATTAAACCAACGATCTGTCGCTCTCTCTTTGTAAGATTGAACTTTTTCTGGAAACCATCTCCAAAAGCAGCTCCCGATGCTCCGACAAGATCTTTATCACGACCGGAAATATTTCGTAAAGAAGAATAACAAACCTCCCCTTCCAGTACCGTTAAAATGGCCTGCTGTATTTGCTCTGCACTTTCAGTTTTAAAAATATACCCCTCCACCTGCATCCTGCTCGCCTTTCTTCTTATTCGTTCATCATCATAAGCTGTTAAAACAATCACCTTCGTAGGAACCTTATGAGCCTTTATCCACCTGATTATTTCAAAACCGTCCCTGGATTTCAGATTGAAGTCCATCAGTAACAGTGCCGGAGGCTTTTCTTCTAAATGGGATATCAATAAATCACCATCATCAAAGGTAGCATCGACCTTAACCTTCAATGTATCCATTTCACTTAGAACAGTTTGTAACCCTCTAATAAAAACAGGCTGACTGTCCGCAATAACCGCCTCTAGTTTCAACATGAGTACCTTGTTTAAATTTCTTCTTAGATTTGACCAAAATTTCTTATCCGAAAGTCAATACGATTCTTTCGACATATTAAGGGTTGGACGGTATGGGTAGGTATTCAAAATTAAAGAACATATAGCAATAAAGCAAATGCATCGAATTCAGCAGCTGGTTTTTAAGGGACTCTCTTTTGTGTTCAGGTATTTTCCTTTCCCTGCCCTGTACGTTCTTTCAGACCTGTTATACATTCTATTATTTAAGGTTCTAAAATATCGGGTTAAAATAATCACCGATAACCTCCGTCGGTCCTTTCCCGAAAAACCGGAAAAAGAAATTCTTCAACTCGTCAAGGGGTTTTACCGAAACTTTTCGGATATCCTGATGGAAACTTTCAAAGGACTGGGCATCTCTCAAAAAACCATTCTCAAAAGGTACCAATTTATTAATGCTGACCTGCTTGATCGGGACTTTGACCAAGACCAGCCCATCATTATTCTCGCCAGTCATCATACAAACTGGGAATGGGCCGTCCTGTCGGTCAATCTTTGGTTGAAACACCAGGTGGTAGGTATTTACAAACCTCTGAAAAATAAAAAGGTCAATGCCTTTTTTAATGAACATCGACAAAAATGGGACCTGGAACTCGTAAGCATGTCCAAAACAGCCCGTGCCTTCGTAAAAAAGAGAGATATCCCCGCCGCTTATGTCTTCATTGCCGATCAAACACCTTCAGATATTAAAAATGCCCACTGGGTCAATTTCCTCCACCAGGAAACGGCCTTCCATCATGGAATGGATAAAATTGCGAGAAGAACCAATTACCCGGTTTACCTCGCCGACATCAAAAGGGTCAAAAGAGGATTTTATGAGGTTACCTTTTCTCTGCTTTGCAAAGAGCCGGCGAAAGTGGAGGAAGCCGGAATAACTAAACTTTATGCCAAAGCCCTGGAAAAGATCATCGAAAAAGATCCGGCCAACTGGTTATGGTCACACAGACGGTGGAAAAGGAAACGAGAGAATAAAGAAATAAGGGAATAAGAGAAAAATGGAACAAGGAAAAGAGAAGGTGGAGGAATTTCTTTCCCTTGTTCCATTCGGATTTAATGAATAAAAAAAATTATTTCCAGGCCATTCAATTCAATTAGAGTTATTATACTCATAACCAAAAACCTGTAATTCGCAACCAGAAACCAGAAACCAGAAACCAGAAACCAGAAACCAGAAACCAAATCATTCAAAAACTTTCAACTCCTTCATGTAAGCAATGACAATATCGCGAACATCATTGATGACTTCCACCCCATTGATTTCAAAGTTTTCAAATTCGTCCCGTGGCATGTCTCCCAGCATCTCAAGATTGGATTCTTTACCCGAAGCCAAAAACTGAGGCATGATTATGGAGTACTTCCTGGAAGGCTCGATTTCCTTACCGCTCACCATCCATTTACCTCCAGCGGATTTGTCCACTTTCCATGTTTGAAAATATCCGCCTTCTCCTTTATTGGTGACCATGCCTATTTCCAGCACTTTGCCCAGATCTGCACCAGTCATGTGAACACGGGAGACAGGGCCGCCATATGGATAAACTCTCAAAATATCATATTCGGTAATGATGCCCTGCAAATTATCATCCAGACGCATGGATCCACTATTCAGCACATAGGCATCTGCGCCGGGAAGGGCTTTTTCGAAAGACTGGGCTGTCAATATTCCAAAATTGGTAGGTTCGCCGCGAATTTGATACTCTGTACAGACCAGGGCTGTTTTTGCCACGAGGATCTCTTCGTCAGGTTTATACCCCATCTCTTCAATGATCCCCTCTACACTGCCTTCCCATTCTTTTACCACCTTCCTGGTTTCCGGCTCATCCTCAATCGTATCATCGATATTTTTCAATTCCGACCTTACAGTGGTTTTCCCGGTTTTGGGGTTATAAGAGAATCTGTGTATATATATGGTCTTGGCATTCGCATCAGCCTTGGTGACCAAAGTATTGCCAATCTGATGTCTCATGTTGACATGATCGTGACCTCCGAAGAACACGAGGTAATCCTGATTCTTTTTAGCCATATCAATATCCTGATCGATATTGAGGTGAGTCATGGCCAGCATAACATCGGTTTGAGAGGACATTTCTTTGGCTACTGAGGCAAGGTTTTCCTCAAAAGAAGTATAATGAACGTAGGGTTGTTTATTAAAAGGCAAAACCACCCCGGTTATCCCCACCTTCACTTCTTTTCCTGAAGCACTCTTAAATGTTTCAATGACATAGGGAGGTACGGGTTTCCCTTTCTGGGTAAATGGTTTGATATCCCCATTTTCGTACTTCCTGAAAGCATTGCTGCAGACATATAGAAAATCACTCTGATCAATTCTCTTTTGAACCAATTCAGCAGATTTGAGATCGAATTCGTGATTGCCAAAAGTGACGTAATCCAGACCGAGGGCATTCAAGGTTTCAACCATTTGCCGGCCAGCGATTTTTTCTCCGTTTTTATCTTTCAACATTCCCATTAAAGAAGGGCTTAAAAAATCACCCGACAAAAGTGATATGGTATTAGGGTTTTCTGCTTCGAGTTCTTTTACAATGGTCGCAACACGCGCCAGTCCTGCTGATTTCCCTCCTTCCAAAGGCGAGATCTCATAAACATCGTTCATCTGTAAAACGGTGAAATTGACCGTATCTTTAGTCGATTGTGGTAAATGACAACTCCACTGGACCAGAACAGCCAGGAGTATCAGGATAAACCATCGGTTTTTCATAAGTTGGATTTTAGTGATGTAATGGTAATTTTAGCAAAAACCACTAGATTAGTTGCAATTCAATACTTTGAGCAACAGAATCGAAAAGTAATTAAAACCCTAATCGAGATAATTCAACTGGAAAAAGGAAGAATACCCCTCCGCCGATTTGTTTTTCAACACTCTGCGGTAATTATCCTGCGAAATAGGTAACAGGGAATAATCAATATTTTGATCGATGTATTCTCCCAGATTCTTTTGCACACCGTTATAATAATTCATCGCCGCTTCCTGGTCTTTGAACCTTCTCAATACAAGTACCGGAGTATCATTTTTCTCTCCAAGGAAAACATTGGAAATCCTGATCTTGTCCAGTTTGTGATATTTCCTGTTATAATCGGAAACAACGATTTTGTGCGTATTCAATTTTACATCCTCATTAAAGACAATGATGACGTAATGAAGGGCTCTTTCTTTGTATTCAAAGTCGTATGTTCCTTCCTCTTCCGTCGCTCCTCCGGGTAATGCCGCACCACGTACTCCAAGGATTCTCAGAATCTCTTTTGCCCGCTTTTCTTCCTCCGTATCCGGGTAGGTTGCGATAAGGGATTTGAGGTTATTGATATAGGCTTCTTTACCGTCCGTATTTCCTGAACAAATAGCCATCAAAAGGGCATATTTTGGCTTCAACGGGTGCTTGCCGAAAATACCTTTGAGGTTTTCCTCACTTTGCTGGATGGCCTGGGCATATTTACCTTGCGTAAACATGACATAAGCCTGATCAAATTTGAGGTTTTGCTGAAGCTCTTCATCCATGTATTTTGCAGCAAATTCCGGGTCCGTAAGCATCTTGGCATAATTGGTCGTAGGATACTTGCCGATAATCTTATCGTAATACTCCCGCGCCTTGCTCTGATTGCCTAAATCCGTATGAGCCAGATAGAGTACATACCACGATTCGAGCTCAAAAACGTTGGCCGGATATCTCCTGTTGAGTTCCTCCAGAATATCGACTGTTTTTTGATTATTTTTAAGGCGTTCCCGATACAAAGTTCCGAGGGTTGACATGGCCTTTTTATTGGCCAGAACAAGTGCATTTTTCTCTCCCTGGGACTTAGGTACATCCCCCAGTATTTTATCTATTTCTTCCTGAGTCAAAGTACTCACAACTTCTGCCTCAAAATCGAGGGGTTCATCCACGCCGGCAGACTGTCTGTTCGACCGTCTCCAGTCATCTTCCAGTTGCCTTCCGCCCCACTTTCTCTGGAACTCTCTTTTACCTCTTTTTACGGACTTATCATTATAGGCAAAAAAGGAACTTTCCTTAGGTCTGCCAACCGGTCCGGGGCCGGGTCGTTTAATCTCATCTTCTTTGGCTTCACGGGCCTTTCTCAGCTTTTCTTCTTCCTCTTTTTTGATCTCATAGGCCAGGTTCCGCTTTTCTTCATCAGACATTTCAGCGATACGTAAAAGACTGTCATTCAGGACGATAAGGTTAATATTGTTAGCAATATCCTTTAAACTAAACGCCTTATTCTCAACTTCGTTATACCTTTCGTCCGTCTTGGGAAGCACCTGTAACGTACTGTCGAAGTAGGCGCTGGCCTCAACGTAATCCTGGTTCTCAAAGAACAGGTTACCCAACTGGTAATAGGCCTCTGCTTTCTGAGCTGAATTTGCCAGGTTACTGGCCAGGGATTGAGACAGATATTCCATAGCAGAAGCACGATCACCCTGCTTGAGGGCGATGCCTGCAAGCGCATAATAAATCTGGTCTTTAAACTCGTAATTTTTCTGATCTTTGAGCATGCTTTCGAGGGTAGCAATGGCGTCTTCAGCACTGCCTTTTCCGGAGATCCATTCGTTCTGCGCCATCTTCAATTTACTGCTGAATTGCATCTCATAATCGGGGCTGAATTTCAGTGATTGCTCGAAGGCAGCAAAAGCCGCCTGACCGTTCCCCATTTCCTGCTGAATTTGGCCTAAAATGAACGCATATCTTCCCTTTTAATGCCCGGTTTTTTTCGAGCTCAATAGCCTTCTCAAGATAATTGGCGGCCAATGGCAAATTGTTCAATTTCAAATGCAAATGAGCCTGTACGACAGGAAGATCTTTCTGAATATCTTTATAGATTTCGGGGTTTTCATTCAAGCTCTTAAGTACGCGCTGAGCTTCGATAAATTTATCCCTTTCGATAAGGGTTTTGGCATACCATATCTGGATTTCCTGGAAGGCCGGCTGGTGTTTTAGAGGCCCCGTTTTTCCATCCTTTTCAGCAGCTGTTTCCGAATCTTCAGCAAGGGAAATCAAGCCAGTATCAACCTTCTTATCAGGAGTGGTTGTTTTAGGTGCTTCAACAAGTTTGGTATCCTCTTTTTCAGGGGCCTTTTTGGAGGAAGGTTTCTTTCCTGAACTACCCCGTCCTTTTTTCTTTTTCTTAACTGCCCGATTGGCTTGTTTACGCTTTTGTTTTTGACTTAATTCTTTGCTCTTTGAGCTCTTTTTGGAGGAAGTCTTTTTCTTTTTGGAGGAAACGCCTTTTTTCTTCTTACCTTTTTTAGTTTTGGAAGCTTTTTGTTCTGCTTTCCTCACCTTATCAGGACTGAATTCTACCACAGAAAACTGGAAAGTCTCTTCTGCCGTTTCATATTCTTTTTTCAGGAACTGCGCCTTACCCAACAACAGGTAACAATCATCCGTCCATTTGCTGTAACGGTGCTGATTAACTACCAGTCCGACTTTTTCTATCGCTTTATCCAGGTTAGGCACCACTGCTTGTGCATCATCTGCTGCCACATATTCATATAAAGGCAGGCGTTTGTTATAATTATCCTGGTGTTGTTGTTCCAATTGGAACACACTCTCAATCAACAACTCATTTGCATTGAAGTAGCCATTGTAATGAGCAGTAGTATTGTGATAGGCTTTACCAAGAGCCGACAAGTCCCCGCGTTTCTTCTGAGTTGTACAGGCCTGCACAATAACAAAAACCAAAAACAGTAAACTCAGCTTGTATATTCGTCTCAAACTAAAAGTAATTTTATTTCGTTAAGATAAAAATTAACGGTTCGGGATCATTGAGCTTCCTTTAATTTAGGAAAGTGAATTTTTTCACTTTTTAAAGTTGTGAAGCATTAATGTTTCAGGAATCTTTAAATTTGCACTTTCGAGTACAAAAATACCTAATTTTCCCTTTTAAAACGTTAATGTAATAACTATCAAAGGGCAAATTTATTTTATTATCTACATACTACAAACACAGAATTTAAAATATTAGTATTTAATCCTTTGGATTTAATTGGCAAACTGAAGCATGGAAGAGAAAAAATTAAGCAGATGGCAACAATTTAGGGAGCGGTTGAAACACACCTACAGGCTGGTGGTAATGACTACCGACTCGTTCGAGGAAGTAGCTTCTTACAGGATTAATCTGATGAATGTTTACCTGCTCCTCAGCAGTGTTGTTGTCATTGTTGGTTTATTGGTGGTAATGGCCATTGCTTTTACTCCTTTGAAAAAGTATATCCCCGGCTATGGAGATGCATCCAAAGACGAAGTGGTTCAGGAGGCTTATAAAAGAATTTCCGACCTTGAAAAATCCCTCGAAGCTCACCAGGCCTACGAGGAAAACATCAAAAAAATTCTCATTGGAGATGTTCAAACCACTGATGAAGTGCCACAAGGAGATCCCACGCCAATTGATTCCGTTGAAGAAGTGCCACCATCTGATGAGGAGATTCAATTGAGTCAGGAGCTCAGGCTGGAAGAAGTAGCGGATGCTGCTCAAAAACCCAAAACTGTAAGCTTCATGCCGAGGGACATCCCCTTGGAACAACTATACTTTGTCGCTCCGGTAACCGGTGAGGTGAGTTCCGGATATATGCCTGAAGATGAGCACTATGGCATCGACATCCTGTCACCTAAAAACACTGCTATTAAAGCAGCTGCCGATGGTTACATCTTCCTGGCCGACTGGACTCTGGAGACAGGTAATACCATCGGAATACAGCATTCTAATAATACCATTACTTTCTATAAACACAATTCTGTAAATCTTAAAAAGGCAGGCAGTTACGTAAAAGCCGGGGAGGCAGTGGCTATTATCGGGAATACTGGTACTCTATCTAGCGGTCCGCACCTGCATTTTGAGCTTTGGCACAAAGGCAAACCGGTTGATCCTACAGAATATATTCGGTTTTAGGGGATACAGGAAACAACCTAAAGCCAACACCCAACATCAATCCAACTTAGGTATTCCAAACAACATAGCGTCGATCAAGGCCCCGCTTCTGTTCCGGAACTCGTTGCGAAGATCCCCTTCCCGGACAAAACCACATTTGCGGGCAAGCCGCTGAGCTGCATAATTGTCCATGGCTGTCTTAAAGGCAAGTTTCTCCAGACGTAACTGATCAAAACTGAACTCAACAATTTCCCTTAAAGCCTCAGTCATGATGCCTTTTTCCTTATAATTGAAATCGGTGAAAAAGTTCAATTCCCCCTTTGGCACTCTCCAGTCAACATTAAAAATCTCAATAAAACCGATCAGGTCGGTAGTCTTGGTTTCCCAAATCCCAAAACAATAGGATTTGTCCAATAGCCATTCTGCTATCTTTTTCCTTACAAAGGCTTCGGAACTCTCCTTGGAACTGCATTGATCTACTGTTGCAGGAAGCACATCGTAAATCAGGGAATGGTTATCCTGGATTAATTGATACAACTTATCCCCCTCGTTTTCCCGAAATCTGCGGATCACCGTACGCTTGGCAACAAGCGCAGTATCAATTTCATATAAATAGGTTTTATCTCTTTCCATGCTTAATTAACTTGAGCTCAAAGCTCTTTACTGCTGTTCATCAATTTCCAAAAATACCGCCTGATTTAACATGATAATTTTCAACCCTTATATTGACAAAAATCAGCTAAAATTACCCAGTAAAAACAAAAATTAGCAATTGTTTATTTCAGGGAAATTTTCCAGTGAAATAAATAACGAAAATTACCATACAAGAGTTTGAATTTCAATAACTTAAACAAAAAATTTAAAAATTCATCTCATATAAATCATTGGAATGACCAGAACCAAAAAACGGCCATTAATTCCAAAAGCCGGATTCTGTCAAATTCCTATCTTTGTATGGCTAACCGAAATATACAATAAATAAAAATAAAAATAATGAACTTTAGAAAAGAAAAAGATAGTATTGGCTACATTGACGTGCCTGCTGACAAATATTGGGGCGCTCAAACTCAACGTTCATTTCAAAATTTTAAAATTGGTGGAAACCTCATGCCAAAAGAGATCATTCGTGCTTTTGCCATCCTGAAAAAAGCCGCTGCAATGACCAACCTCGATGCAGGAGTTCTGCCAAAAGAGAAGTCAGACCTTATCGGAAAAGTTTGTGATGAAATCCTTGACGGACAACTCGATGACCAATTCCCTCTCGTAGTCTGGCAGACAGGTTCAGGAACCCAGTCCAACATGAATGTGAATGAGGTTGTAGCTAACCGCGGCCACGTTTTACAAGGTGGATCATTAACAGATGAAAAGAAATTCCTCCATCCTAATGATGATGTGAACAAATCACAGTCTTCCAATGATACCTTCCCTACTGCCATGCATATCGCTGCATACAAGATCCTGGTGGAAAACACCATTCCCGGAATCCTGGAGTTGCGCGATACTTTGAAACGCAAATCAGAAGCGTTTAAGGATGTTGTTAAAATCGGTCGTACCCACTTTATGGATGCTACGCCTTTGACAGTTGGTCAGGAATTCTCCGGATATGTATCACAACTTGACCATGGAGTTCTGGCCATAAAAAACAGCCTTGATCACCTTTCGGAACTGGCCCTTGGAGGTACTGCCGTGGGTACCGGATTAAATACTCCTTCGGGATATGCTGAAAATGTTGCCAAACATATCGCTGATCTCAGTGATCTGCCTTTCCGCACTGCTGAAAATAAATTCGAAGCACTTGCAGCTCATGATGCCATTGTTGAAGCTCACGGTGCTCTGAAAACAGTAGCAGTTTCCCTGATGAAAATTGGAAACGACATCAGAATGCTCGGTTCCGGTCCAAGAAGCGGTATCGGAGAATTGATCTTACCAGCCAACGAACCTGGTTCTTCTATCATGCCTGGAAAGGTTAACCCTACTCAATCTGAAGCACTTACGATGGCTATGGCTCAAGTGATGGGCAATGATGTGGCGATTAATGTAGGTGGAATGACCGGGCACTTTGAATTAAATGTATTCAAACCGGTAATGATCTTTAATTTCCTCAATTCTGCACGTCTGATCGGAGATGCCTGCAGAAGTTTCAATACAAACTGTGCTGTGGGTATCGAGGTTAATCAGGATCGTATCACTGAATTGGTCAACAATTCATTAATGCTGGTTACAGCGCTGAATACCAAAATTGGTTATGACAATGCAGCGACTATCGCTAAAAAAGCATATGCAGAAAACACAACACTCAAAGCAGCAGCCATTGAGTTGGGCTTAGTCACTGCGGAGCAGTTCGATGAATGGGTGAGACCAGAGGATATGTGTTAAGAATAGAATCAATAAAAAAGTTGCAAGACTTTTATTGTTTACGATTTACATGCAAACCAAATCATAGAAGGGTGGGAAAATTTTCCTGCCCTTCTTCGTTTTTCAAGCAATCTAAAGTACAGTGACGGCCTGACTCAGAGTCAGGCCGTCACTGTACTTGCCATCCCTCCCCTCCACTAATAAAAGCCACGACATATAAAAACGTGACATTTTTTTAACATTTTTAACACTTCTAAACCTCCAAATTTTTCTATCCCAATACAATGTCTGATTTACAGATACTCACCCAACACCTTCAAATAATAAACAGCTTTTCTGTATTTTACCCCGCTATTTTACTTTTGTAACAGTAAAATCACTGTTTATGAACAAAACACTACTAGTCAGTCTGATTACTCTTTTTCTGTTTGCCGGCTGTAAACCGAAACAAAATATTACTGAAACCTCCGTTGAAGATTACCCCTTTGATTTCCTCGACAGTACCGCAGCAGCAAAAGCTATTATCACGGACACCTCTGATCTTTACTTTGAAAGAGTGACCCCTATTGACATGTCCATACAGATGAAACGTCCCATGAACGGTGTAGAAGACCGGGAGCAAATCCTGTCTTATTACTTACCCTTTTTGCAGACGGAAGTAATGGATTTTACGGATACAGAAAAAGCTGCCCTCAATAAAATAATGATTCGTGCATTGAATTTATGCAACAGCCTTTCCTCCAACCTCGTGCCAGTAAAGGTAAACCTAATTAAAACCAGAGGAAATCACTATGGATCCGGTGCTTTTTACACCAGAGAAAATTGCATTGTATTTCCTGAAAGCGACCTGAAGAACATAACGGAATATGATCTGCTTCCGGTAATTCTCCATGAACTGTCTCATATCATAACCCGTTATAAACCAGACCTCAGGCAAGAACTTTACAACACCATCGGCTTCAAGAAAATAATTTCAGATGAATCAAAGTTAATCATACCGGATTCTCTGAACTATCGATTATTAGGTAATCCGGATGGTCTCAACCGACAATATGCTATCAGGCTCGTCAAACCCAACGGAAAATTGATTTGGGCACTCCCGCTGGTTTACTCGGACTATGACAACTTCACTCCGGATATCCGGGTATTCTTTGGATATCTGAGATTTCAATTATTTGAACTGGAATCCAAAGAATCAGGTGCTTTTGAGGTGATTACAAAACCAGACGGACAATCCACCCTGCATTTGCAGGATTTTCCGGGCTTTTTTGAAAAGATCGGAGACAATACAGAATATATCATTCATCCGGATGAAATAATTGCCGACAATTTTTACATGATGATCCTGGCCTCCAATGAAACAGCCGGCTTCAGTATGAATAAATTTTCAAAGGAAGGCAGGAAGCTGATTCAGAAAATTAAAACTGTGGTTTTGGAACATTAAATGGATTTTTTTCTAAAAAAGTAGTCAAAAAAATGTCACGTTTTAGGGTTTCGTGGCTTTTATAAATAAAGGGGAAGGGGTCACAGTGACGGCCTGACTCTGAGTCAGGCCGTCACTGTGACCATTTATTAACTAAAAGACCTTGAAGTACCATGAAAAAATTCAAATGGACAAAACGCCGAAAGATGATGCTCGCCATTGCGGGGATTTTGTTCATGGTATATCTATTTAGCTTGCCCCGACAACTATTTGACAACCCTACCTGCATGGTATTGGAAGACAAGGACGGGAACCTGCTTGGTGCCCGAATAGCAAGTGATGGCCAATACAGATTCCCTCCTGGCGACAGTATTCCATTGAAATTTGAACAATCATTAATTGAATTCGAGGACAGGAGGTTTTACAGACATCCTGGTGTAGATCCTCGTGGATTGGCCCGGGCCTTTGTTCAAAATATCCGAAACAGAAGGATTGTGAGCGGCGGCAGTACTTTAAGCATGCAGGTCATCCGAATGTCCCGCGGGAAAAAACGTCGATCCATAGTTCAAAAACTTATTGAAATCATCCTGGCCACCCGATTGGAGTTACGCTATTCCAAAAAAGAGATCCTGGGACTCTATAGTGCCAATGCGCCATTTGGAGGAAATGTAGTTGGACTGGAAGCAGCTTCCTGGCGTTATTTTGGTAAACGACCGGATTTGCTTAGCTGGGGCGAAGCAGCCATGTTGGCAGTATTGCCCAATAGTCCCGGCCTGATTCACCCAGGGAGACAAAGACAAGCGCTTTTTGAAAAGCGTAACCGGCTACTCACCCGGTTGAAAGAAAAGGGTATCATTGACGAGGTGACATGGGAACTGGCCTGCAGTGAACCCCTTCCGGAAAAGCCCCTAAGATTGCCACAACTGGCTCCACATCTACTGGATAAAAGTTTCGCCAGTTTTGACCAAAATAACTCCCGGGAAAAATCACGTATCCGAACAACCATTGATGCCAGTTTACAATCAAGAGTAACGTCCATTATCGAACACCACCATAAAAGTCTTTCTGCCAATCAAATCCACAATCTGGCAGCAGTGGTGCTGGATATAGAATCTGGCAATATCCTCGCCTACGTTGGTAATGCCCCTGATGCCGGAGAAGATCATGGAGAAGCTGTTGATATTATTTCTGCCAGAAGAAGTACTGGCAGTATTTTGAAGCCTTTTCTTTATACGATGATGATCCAGGAAGGACAAATCATTCCTCAAAGTCTTATACCTGATGTGCCTACTTTGCTCAGTGGATACCGCCCGGAAAATTTTCATGAAAAATACGATGGCGCCATCACAGCCAAAAAAGCCATCAGCAGGTCACTCAATGTTCCACTTGTACATATGTTACATGATTATGGTCTTGAAAAATTCCATCATGGCCTGAAAGAAATGGGCCTTTCCACAATTGACAAACACCCCGGGCATTATGGGCTCACGCTCATCCTGGGAGGTGCAGAGGTCAATCTCCTGGAAGTTACCAATGCATACGCAGGTATGGCAAGAACCCTTAATCACTTTTACGATTACAGTGGAGAATATAATCCCCTGGATTTCCGGCCGGCCAATTATATGCTTAAAGATGATTCATCTCCCCCTAAGGATCCAATACTTCAGCGAGAAGCACCCGTTGTCAGTGCAGCGGCTGCATGGCTGGCTTTTGATGCTATGCAGGAAGTGGAAAGACCGGACTCGGAAGGTGGTTGGGAGAATTTCCGGTCACGTCGCCGCATAGCCTGGAAGACGGGAACGAGTTTTGGTTTTCGGGATGCCTGGGCCATTGGAGTAACGCCTAAATATGCAGTTGGCGTATGGACGGGCAATGCGGATGGAGAAGGCCGCCCCGGCCTGATCGGAGTACTCACTTCCGGACCAGTGTTATTTGATATTTTCAATGCACTTCCCAACAGTACCGAATGGTTTGAACAACCATACGACGAAATGCGGGAAATGGCCGTCTGCCGGGAAAGCGGTTATCTTCCGCTGCCTATTTGTCCAACAGATACGGTTTGGACTCCAGTCTCTTTTATAAATGCTGATCCTTGCCCATATCATAAAACGGTACATTTGGACAAGGCAGAAAAATGGCAGGTCAATAGCAGTTGCGAAGCACCGGACCAGATGGTTCACAAAAGCTGGTTCGTACTTCCGCCATTGTCGGAGTATTATTTCAAAAGCAAAAATCCCTCTTATGCTCCACTTCCCCCCTTCCGGGAAGATTGCAGGGCTAACATTGCAGATGCCAAAACCATGCAGCTGATCTACCCCAAACGACCCACTCGCATTTTTGTACCTACCAACTTGGATGGCCAACTGTCCAGGACGGTATTTTCAGTTGCCCACAGAGATCCCGGCGTAACCATTCACTGGCATATCGATGACGAATATATTGGCTGGACCAAGGATTTTCATAGCAAGGAACTCAATCCCCCCGAAGGTGATCATCTGCTCACTTTGGTAGATGAATCAGGCAACCGTTTGGTACAGAAGTTTGTTATTATCAAAAAAAATTAAACTGTAATTTGAAGAAGCTTGTTTCGGTTATTACACTTTTTTGCATGGGTTTTCTGGCCCAAACGGTTGCCCAGTGCCCTTCAAAAAAAGTCCCTGAAACAGTGATCTACGATGTTGAAAAACTCAGCAATGCCCTGACCGGAGACCTCCCTGACGAATACGATAAGGCCTGCATTATTTTCGAATGGATCCGGTACAATATTCGATACGACAGTGAAGCCTACCGCAGGAATAAAAAACGCATCAATGCTACCACAACAGACGTATTGAGAAGAAGAGAAGCAGTGTGCCTGGGGTATGCTCAACTCTTTGCCGATATGTGTAAATATGTAGGTTTAGAAGTCGTAGTTATCGATGGTCATAGCAAACAGGGGGCTTATCCCCCCAAAATGGAAGAGGCCGATCATGCCTGGAATGCAGTTCGTATTAACGGAGAATGGAAGCTACTGGATGTCACCTGGGCCGCCGACCTTCGGGGAAACGATTATTTCTGCACGCCCCCGGAAACTTTCATTCAACAACATCTGCCTGTCGATCCGATGTGGCAGTTGCTTGACAACCCGGTTACCCCGGATCAATTTAAACGCGGATACCTGCCTTCACAAAAAACTGACACACCCTTCGCTTATAGGGACAGCATCCAGGCATTAATGGTTTTAAGCAATGACAAGCAAAAGATCCATACAGCCAGGAATGCTTTTTTGTTTAATCCGACGGACAGTAACAAAGAATTACTGGGCCACGCTTATGTGGATTATGCTTTGTCCTTTGGCCCTCTGGCCGAAAAACTTCAAACTTCAGGAAATACGGACAGCCTGACCACCATCCAGGCCATTATGATTGAAAACTTCCAACTGGCTGGACAGTACACTCCCCTACTCGATTGGCAGCGAGACAATTTTGCCAATGTTTTGATCAACCAGGCGGTAAACTATTCCAAGAAAATCCCATCTGCCTCCTCCTATCCGGAAGCAAATGCTATTCTGGAATCAATGAAAAAACTGCTTTTAGAAGCCAAATCTATACTGGAAGAACAAAAAATTGACCATTTTCCCTCCCAGACTTTACAAATTTGTGAGGAATATTTAAAATGGGTAGAAACCTATTGGGATTAAGTTTCTATTCTTAATCCAACTTTTGTAATCCGGTCTTTTTGCAAAAGAGTTACTAAGCAAAATTTAATTAATTGCGTACCATGTTAAGCCATTGTAAATCCTTAAAAAAATGAAGATGATTTTTGGGTTTAATTATTGACTATCAATTTAATAGCCTATATATTCGCGGCTTATTTTTAAAAAAAACCTGTTAATTACCATGATTAAGAAGCAGTATTTAAAAAGCAAGCCCGTTTGTAAGGTTACTTTTACACTTCCAAAAGAAGCAGCTACTGATGCAAAAGAAGTTCGCTTATTGGGTGAATTTAATGACTGGAACTGGCTGGCTGCACCTGCCATGAAATCAACTAAGACCGAATTTAAAACAACCATTGAGTTGGCCACAGGCCGTTCTTACCAATTCCGCTACCTGATCGATCAGGATCACTGGGAAAATGACTGGAACGCCGATGAATATGTAACTTCACCTTTCACAGGAATCGAAAATTCCGTTGTAGTGGTAGATGAAGTATTGGATGTTGCACCTGCAAAAGCTAAAAAAGCTCCGGCTAAAAAAGCGGCTGCAAAAAAGGCTCCAGCCAAGAAAGCTCCGGCTAAAAAGGCAACCACAGCTAAAGCAACAAAAAAGACTAAGGATAACCTGAAAAAGATCGAAGGTATCGGACCTAAGATCGAGAAACTGATGAACGAAGCGGGCATTATGACTTTTGCTGATCTTGCAAAGGCTAAAGCTAAAGTATTGAAAGATATTCTGGCTGCTGCCGGGCCTCGTTTCAAAATGCACGATCCTGCTACCTGGTCAAAGCAAGCCAAACTGGCTGCTGCTGACAAGTGGGAGCAACTGACCAAACTTCAGGATGAGCTGAAGGGCGGAAAAAAAGTTAAGAAGTAGATTATTTCCCGAATTTTGACTCTTGTCAAAATTCGGGATTTTTTTGGTGCTCGGTATAATCAAATCTCCTGGCATTATAACGGAGCTAGAGACCTGTCTCCTTTTCACTTCATCACACAGGTTTTGAAATATTTTACGGCAATTTGTCATCATTTTCGCTTAACTCAATCCACAAAAGCGAACTTCTGTTTTTTTCTCAAGTTCAACTACCACTCTACCTCGTTTGATCATACTAAGACACAAAAAAATCCCCAATTTTGGTTTCAACCAAAACTGGGGATAACACATATTTTTTTTCAAAAATATTCCAAGCTTATTCTTCTTCAGCTGCCTGCTTCTTCTCAGGTTTCATCTGAGGAAAGAAAAGTACTTCCTGGATGGAGTGCTGATTGGTCAAAAGCATGGTCAGACGATCCATTCCGATACCGAGCCCTGAAGTGGGTGGCATTCCGTATTCAATGGAACGCAGGAAGTCTTCATCCAAAACCATCGCCTCATCATCTCCGCGTTCTGCCAGTTTCAGCTGATCTTCAAAACGCTCACGCTGATCGATCGGGTCATTGAGCTCTGAATAAGCATTCGCAATTTCCTTGCCATTTACAAACAACTCAAAACGCTCCACCAATCCTTCTTTGGAACGGTGTTTCTTGGCCAGCGGAGTCATCTCGATCGGATAATCAGTGATGTAAGTTGGCTGAATGAGATTATCTTCCACCTTCTCACCAAAGATCTCATCGATCAGTTTTCCGCGACCCATGCTGTCATCCACCTCGATGTGAAGATCCTTGCACACTTTGCGCAAAGCTGCTTCATCCATTTCTGAAATATCAATTCCGGTATATTCCTGGATAGCGTCATACATACTCAATCGTCTGTAAGGTCCGGCAAAATTGATCTGCTTGCCTTCATACTCAACTTCTGTGCCACCTGTCACCTCTTTGGTAATGTATTCAATACAATTCTCCACCATCTCCATCATCCAGTTGTAATCCTTGTAGGCTACATAGATCTCCATACTGGTAAATTCCGGATTGTGGGTACGGTCCATACCTTCATTCCTGAACATTTTACCGATCTCATACACGCCCTCAAATCCACCAACGATCAGCCTTTTGAGATAAAGCTCGTTGGCAATCCGCATATACAATGGCATATCCAGTGTATTATGATACGTATCAAAAGGACGAGCGGCAGCACCACCATGGATAGGTTGTAAAACAGGCGTTTCAACCTCTAACCATCCTTTTGCATCAAAAAAGCGGCGCATGGCTGAGATGATACGACTGCGGGTTACAAAAATCTCTCTCACATGAGGATTTACCGTAAGATCCACATAACGCTGGCGGTAACGCATCTCCGGATCAGTAAATGCATCATGGACATTTCCTTCATCATCCACCTTTACAATTGGCAGCGGCTTCAGCGACTTACTCAGAAAAGTAAACTCCGTCAAATGAACAGAAATCTCCCCTACTTTTGTACGGAATGCGTAACCTTTGACACCTACAAAATCACCGATGTCGAGATATTTTTTAAACAGGTCGTTGTAAAGACTCTTATCTTCTCCGGGAGCGATTTCATCCCGTTTCAGATAGATCTGAATTCTTTCGGTGGAATCCTGGATCTCCGCAAAGGCAGCTTTACCCATGATCCTGCGGGACATGATACGTCCGGCAAGACTTACTTCCTGGAAGTTGTCTTCACCTTCAGCAGGTTCATCCTTATAGTTTGCCTTAATATCAGCAGCATATGCCGTCACCTCAAAGGCTTCGGCGGGATAAGGATCAATTCCGAGATCTCTGATCTTTTGCAGGTTTTCTCTTCTTACAATTTCCTGTTCGCTTAATTGCATTTGTTTTGGTTTTTAAATACCGAATATTCGGTCAACTGTTTTTTAAGAAGCGCAAAAATAACCTTTTCTGGCGTTTTAGCCTAAGGGCTATTAAAGTTTTAGCTATTGCGATACCCATCATAATGTCATAAAATTCAAATGAGTTCACCAAAAGTCAATATTTACACCCCAGGACAACAACAAAACAAGACACTTACTACGTAAGTGATTGATTTACATTAAAATACCCTTGACAATCCATTAATAATTTTTTAATTTTAAGCCTTGAAGCACAAGGACTATCTGGCGCCCTCTTGCAGGTTTCAAATCAAAATTTGTTTGAAATTCACTCTGATCTGTTTTTTTCAATTCCCATGTTGACAAGTTATGCTAGCTTTAAAATTGTGCTTAATTAGCGAACACCATATTTAATACAAACAGGTATATCATTGGAAAGATAGCCCCAAACCTACCTGACCACCTCCTGTTTGTATCAGTTTTACATCCATTGAAAATTTTATTTACAGGAAGTTATTACCATAATTCTCCATGGACATCAGAGGTATATAATTCCATGAATACTGCATATGTCCGTTGCAGTAACACTAGTTGTATTTTATAACCTTAAAACTCATAATTATGAAAAAGTTTCCCTTTTTTTCATCTTTTTTAAGCTTACTGTCGATACTCTTGATCGCATCTCAATTGCTGGCTCAAGATCCGATTCCAGTCACTGAAAGTACCTTACCTGACGCGAGACAATTCCCGGAACCTGATTGTATTGAGAACCCTTGCCCATGCGAGGGCGGCCTCATTGAAATTAAATTATTCTATTTTGGAGATGACCCTGTTGATATTGAATTCTTTGGAGATGCAGGACTGACCAATTTGATCGGTAGTGAAACCGGCATCAACAATGGTGACATGTTTATTATTAATGGTTCCGGCACTCCACTGGGCAAACTATACAGCAATACCTACCTGAAAGTTACCAACGGTTTAGGGGAAGCCTGTGTAGTAAAAATTTACACGAGATGTCCGGTCAACTCCTGGCCGGGAGCCATGGACGATTTACGGATTGTAGGAAAAACGTACGGAGATTTTATCGTTTATTCAAAAACAGATTTGGGCAACAACAACGAATGTACCATTGCCGATGTCGATCAGGACTGGCATGTGGGAGGAAACATTATTGACCCTGCCAAAAACACCATGGGTACCCGAAATGAAGAGAATGTAGTTTTCATTACTGACGATACTCCACGTGGAGTGATAACTGCTGCAGGAGATTACGGTATCAATACCATGACCCCTTCCGCAAAACTTCATGTACAGGGTGATCAGATCATCGAAGAAACCCTTGATGTAAATGGCATTGCCAGAATGAATTCCGGCGTTGGATCGACCACCCCGACTGACGGCGCATTGATCGTAACCGGAGGTACTGGCATCAGTGAAAACCTGAATGTCGGCAACAATACGAATGTAGGTGTCGACCTCCATGTTGGAAATGATGCCGAAATACAAAATAACCTAACCGTCCATGGTCTCGCCACGGTCACTAATACGTTTGGTTCCGTCGATCCATTCACAGGAGCATTGGTAGTGGCCGGTGGTACCGGAATTGGGGAAAACCTCAACGTATTGCAAAATGGATATTTTGGAGGCACTCTGGGCATTGGCACCCCCAATCCTCTAAGGAAAGTGCATGCTTCAGGAGACGGAATCCGGCTCTCTACACCTGGTAATGATGGCCGTTTTATTGAACTGAGAACAGATGGAACAGGAACTGACCTGAATTCCGTAAACGATGACCTTTATATAAGATCATTGGATGACAAAAATGTATTTATTAATTCATTGACTGGAGATGGGAAAGTAGCTATCGGCACACCGAATCTTCCTGGAGGATTTCCCGATGGTACGCTTATTCCTAATTACAAATTGTTCGTTGCAGGCGGAATCCTGACGGAAGAAGTTATGGTTAGAACCGGATGGGCTGATTATGTATTTGACCCTGACTACCAATTGTTAAGTTTGAGTCAGGTAGAACAGCATATTAAGGACAAAGGGTACTTACCCAATTCTCCTTCAGCTGCTGATATTGAAGAAAACGGCTTAACATTAGGAGAAAATGCTGTGTACCAGCAGGAAAAAATTGAAGAACTGTTCCTTTATGTCATTCAAATGCAAAAAGAGATTGAATCGCTTAAAGCAGAAAATGAAGATTTGAAATCCAGAATCAATCAATTTGAAAATAAATAAAACATGAGCAAAATGAAAGTATCAAATATATCTTTAAAATTTGCTCTGCTGATTGCCTTCTCACTTCTCATGACCTTGAATGTTTCAAGTCAGATGAATGAAGCTGAGAGAGAAAGACTGGAAAGTTTCAAGACAAAGTTTCAAAGCGAGCAATTAGAATTTCAACTTGAGTTGGCAAAACAAGCCAGAGCATTAAATATTCCATTTCGAAAAAAAGCATGGGGCAACCGGATGCTGGTTTTAGGAGACATTGTAAATGGAACACCAATGTATGATGGCAGTGATAATATAAACGCTCAAATTACTTCAGCAGCGAATGATGTCAAATTAAATGGTTTCCTCAACCTCGACCTTTCGGGAGCAGGTATTAACCTGGGAATTTGGGAAGCATTTGATGATGACGGAAATGCAATGGTGAGAAATACACATTTTGAATTTGGAGGCAGGGCAATCCTTCAGGATGGAGGTGGTTTTTCCAACCATGCCACCCATGTCGCCGGAACCATGATCGCAGCAGGCTTAAACCCTATTTTTGAAGGGTTTTCACATGCCGCAGATCTTCAATGTTACGACCTCGACAATGATTTAACGGAAATGATGAATGCAGCATTAGATCCAAGTCCGGTATTAATTTCCAATCACAGCTATGGAACCGTTGTTGGATGGGATGTAGATGACGATGGTAATTGGATCTACATAGGAGATCCCGGAACAACTGAGGATTGGCGATTTGGTGCCTATACCACCAGTGCACAGGATTGGGATGAAACAGCTTTTAACGCTACTCATTTACTAATTGTCAAATCCGCGGGAAATAACCGTGACGACCCTCCGGCAGGAACTGTTCTTGGGGGTATTCAACCAGATGGAGGTGTAAATGGATTTGATTGTATTCCGACTTATGGTACAGCAAAAAACATCGTGACTGTTGGAGCCATCAGAGATATACCGGGTGGGTACACCCATCCTCTGGATCCTATTATGTCAACATTTTCAGGCTGGGGCCCTGTAGATGATGGGAGGATAAAACCAGATATCGTAGCCAATGGAGTTGCACTAGGTTCAACGGGATTCCAAAGTGATATGGCTTATGATACACTCTCGGGAACCTCAATGTCAACACCCGCTGTATCCGGCGGCGCCGGACTTCTGTACGAACATTGGGATGACGTTATCGGCGGCATTCCAAGAGCCGTTACCATGAAAGGACTTCTTTTGGAAAGTGCCGACGAAGTTGGGAATAATAACGGACCGGATTATTCATTTGGCTGGGGTTTAATGAATGTCGCTGACGCGGTAGAGATCATTACAACAGAAGGCTTTGACGGTTGCCAGCATTATATAGAAGGCACCATCGAGGAAGATGGCACTTTTGATGTAAATATTGAAAGTAGTGGATTTGAACCCTTAAAAGTAACCCTTATCTGGCATGATCCTGCCTCAACGGAAACCAACTCAGGTGATCTAAACCCAACGGTGCGCAACCTTGTCAATGATCTGGATCTGCGGATAATAAAGGGTTCCGATACTTATTTCCCCTGGGTAATGGATCCAGCTAATCCCGGGAATGCTGCTACCACCGGGAATAATAACCGTGACAATATTGAACAAGTCCTGATTCTCGAACCTGATGAAGGTGAATATACCATTAGAGTAACCGCACCCGCCTCCCTTGTTGATGGACCACAGCAATTCACACTTTGGTATATCGGAAATGATGCGACAACAGACGACAGAATAATTTCATCTGTGACCATTAACAATTCCATCACCTACACAGCAGATCAAAACCTGACCTTTGGCCCTGATGTAACGGTAACGGAAACGGGAAATGCCCGCGGATTTGCAGGCAATTCGGTAAAAATGGTTGATGGATTTCATTCGATCATCGGTAGTTCATTCCACGCTAAAATTCTTCCGGGAGGTGGATGTGGTGGTTTCACCATGGGCATAAAGGCCGATAATTATCCGGAATTGGCAGGTGGTGGAACAGCAGAAGCCCTGGAAGAAATGATTATTCCTGAGCAAGCAGAAGAAGATACAGAGCCTCCGGCAACAGAAAGATTGATTGCCTTTCCTAATCCGGTATCAACCAAACTAAATTTAAAATTCTCAACGGTGTCCGATGGAAATGTAACCATTAGTGTTTTAAATTCCGTTGGAAAAATGGTCAAATTATTTAAAGACGATCAATTCCTTAAAAAAGGAGAATACCTTGAAGAATTTGATATAAAAGAGTTGACAACAGGCACTTATTTTATTGTTTTGAAAACAAAAGAAAGCAAAATAACGAAACAGGTTTTTGTTGTTAAATAAACGACTTAAGCCTAAAACTTAACCCGGGGTTGTGTAATACCTTGATTTATTTCCATGAAGGTTTTACACAGCCCCAAATTATTCCTGTACCCAAACTCTATTTCCTTTATTTCCATTTTTTTTAGCCTAAGAGTAACCTTTCCATTTCTCAGTTCATTAAGCAACATATTTCAAACCTAAAATTTTAAACCATCATGAGAAAGTTACTCAACCCAATGAGCACACTTAGTGCGACCTCAAAATCCATGAACCAAAGACACGTGACGAACACCTCTTTACCGTTCTTTAGAGTATTTTTTACCACACTTTTAGTTTTCGGATTCGCTTTTGCTTATGCTCAGCCTACGGACATCAAAGAAGATGCCCTCGAAGGCCACAGCGTATTTCCTGAACCAGACTGTTTTGAAGACCCATGTCCTTGCGACGGAGGAATCACCTTCCTGAAATTATATTACTTTGGAGAAGATAACGTTGACATTGAAGTATTTGGAAATAACGGCCTGACCAACATGATCACTTCATTTGCCGGAGTCAACAAAGGGGATCTTATCGTTATTGATGGTACAGGAACTCCAATTGGAAGACTTTACAGTAATACCTACCTAAGAGTTACCAATGGTCTTGGAGAATCCTGCGTAACCAAAATTGACACCAAATGTCCAACCAACTCATGGCCCGGAGCCCTCGATGATCTCAAAATCGTTGGCAAAGACTTTGCAGATTTTACCGTTTATGCCATTACCGATCAAGGCAACAATATCGAATGTACTATTGATGATGTTGACCAGGACTGGCACGTAGGCGGAAATATTGTCGGCCCAACCAACAACACCCTCGGAACCCGTAACAATGAAAATGTGACACTGATAACCAACGATACTCCACGTGGCGTTATAACAACAGCCGGAAATTTCGGTATCAATACTCAAACACCTTCCTCCAGATTACATGTAGACGGAGATGTTATTATTGAGGAAACTTTGGATGTCAACGGAATCGCCAGAATGAATTCAGGAGATGGTTCCACTTCTCCTGCTGACGGCGCTCTGGTAGTTACCGGTGGTACAGGAATAAGCGAAAACCTCAACGTGGGTAATGATGCAAGTGTTGGCAACGATGCCAATGTGGGCAATGACCTTTCTGTTACTCAAAATGCAGGTATAGGTAATAATCTGGATGTTGGAAATAATACCTTTGTAGGTAATGAACTGACCGTTTTTGGTGATGCACGAGTGCTTAGCCCTACAAGTTCTACCAGCCCGCTAACTGGTGCGCTGACCGTTTTTGGAGGCGCAGGAATCGGAGAGAACCTGGAGGTAGCAGGCAACGGTAACGTAGAAGGAGACTTATCAGTGGGTTCAAGTCCAGCCACCCAAATCACTATGAGTACCGGTTTTACAGGCAACTCCATTTCCTCCTCAGGTGGCGACCTCTTCCTGAATACTGTAAGCTCGAACTTACTCATCAATACCCAGGCAGGCAATGGAAAAGTGGCCATCGGAACAGTTAATATTCCCAATGCAGTTATGGGTACAGATGTGAGCGGATACAAGCTTTTTGTACAGGGCGGCATCCTGACAGAAGAGGTACGCGTACGTACAGATTGGGCAGATTACGTGTTCGCCAAAGATTACCAACTACGTTCTTTGGCTGAGGTCAAAAAATACATTGACCAAAACGGCCACCTGCCCGGAACGCCTTCCGCACAGGAAATCCAGGATACACAGGACTGGAACTCGCTTCAACCGCTACTCTCCAGCAGGAAAAAATCGAAGAACTTTTCCTTTACGTCATTTCTCTGGATGAAAAAATAAAAGCCTTGGAAGCTGAAAACGCTGAACTCAAGGATCAGATGAATCAAAAATAATTGACCTCAAAACTCGTGTATAATGAAGAATTTATCAAAAATCATTAAAGCCGGTCTTGGGGTAAGTATCCTCATCTTAGCCGGAGCATTTTTCCTCGATGACTCCTCGTCGAAAAAAGCTGAAGAAAAAGAACCCTATGTTTTCAAAAAACGACCAAAACAGGAACGCATAGCCGGAAGGTACCAACAGGAATTTCTGATGACCAGAGATCCAAAAACCAACAAAGTTCCTACCGAGCGGCTGATTGAGGCCAAAGCCATTGCTGATGAAAAGCTGGCGCTGAAATCAGCGGAATCCTTCCCGGTTTACTGGGAAGAGCGCGGACCGGATAATGTTGGTGGCCGAACCCGAGGGCTCATCTTCGATGCCAACGACCCGACACAAAAAACCGTTTGGGCAGGTAGCGTTGCCGGAGGCCTTTGGAAAACGACAAATATCGACGCTTCCCCTCCGGGATGGACCAAAATAAACGATCTGTTCGAAAACATGGCCATTACCTCCATCGCACAAGACCCCAGTGATCCCGACATCATATATTTTGGAACCGGTGAAGGTTACTGGAACCAGGATGCTGTTGCAGGCTTAGGTATCTGGCAAAGTCTGGATGGAGGCGACACCTGGGATGTATTGCCCTTTACACTTGGAAACAGTAATTTCAACTGGGTCAATAAGGTGCTTGTTGCCTCCAACGGAGACATTTACGCAGCCACATCGACGGGCGGAGTTCAATTCTCAGACGACGGCGGAACAAGTTTTAGCAAAATCCTTGGCAATGGTATCGATGGTTGTATTACCGATCGGGCTGATGACATCGAGATTGCTTCCAATGGAGATATCTATGCAGGTATGAGAAACGATGGGATTTTCAAACGTGCCTCAGGAAACAGTAATTTTGGCAAACAGACCACCGGTCTGCCAACTTCCGGATACGGCCGAGTTGAGATTACTTCTGCTCCCAGTGATGCTCAAACGGTTTACGTAGCTTTCGCTGACACAACTTCAGCCAATAGCGGCGGTTGCCTCGGAGTTTTCCAATCCACAAATGGAGGGACCAACTGGAATACCAAAACCGTTCCGGGAAGTATCGGGACCCAATGTTGGTATGACTTTATTATGGCCGTTGACCCTAACGATGATTCAAGGGTCTGGCTGGGTGGAGTACGCCTATTCGTTTCCGACAATGATGGAGATGACTGGACGCAAGCCAATTATGACCACGTTGATCATCATGCCATTGTTTACCGCCCGGGAGATTCAGATGAAATGATCCTCGGAAATGATGGTGGCGTGGAAAGATCCACTAACGGGAGCGCAGGCACACCATCTTTTACACCCAAAAATGATGGCTACAATGTTACCCAGTTTTACTCGGTAGCTATGCATCCGACAAGCGGTTCCAATGAAATGCTGGGGGGTACTCAGGATAATGCTACACCGGTATTCAGCGCCTCCGGAATTGGTTCTACAACCTGTGTATTATGCTGTTGTGACGGCGGCTGGGCCCACATTGACCAGGACGATCCATCCATCCAGATCGCTTCCACCCAGGACGGGTCCTTTAACCTGTCCACCGGCGGATCTGGAGGTGCTTTCAACAACATCGTACCTGCCGATGCGGATGCCCGGTTTTTCATCACACCATCCGATTACGACAGTGATGCTAATATGTTTTATTTCTCGGATGCGGTGGACACTTTCGGAAGGGTTTCTGACATAGGCGGAACCAATGTATTGACTTTTCAACCTGTTCCGGCTTTCAACAATGCCAGAGTTTCCGCTTTTGAAATGTCTTCTGCAACGGACGACAGAGTTTTCATGGGGCTTTCAAACGGTATGATCTTCCAGATTGACGATGCAGATATGCCAGGAGGAATAACTGCCACCAATCTGAATGCTCCGGCTGTTGGCTTCACCTCTTCCATCGATGTGGAACCGGGTAATGACCAGCACATCATTATCACTTATAGCAATTATGGTGTGCAAAGCATCTGGGAAACCACCGACGGAGGAACTATCTGGCGTAATGTTGAGGGAAATATCCCAGACATGCCGATTCGCTGGGTGATGTTCCATCCTTTTGACCCGGAGCAGGCTTTAGTTGCCACAGAACTCGGTGTCTGGACATGCGCAGACCTGACAGTTACTAACCCTGACTGGCAGCCAACCAATGGCTTTGGATTAGCCAATGTACGTGTGGACATGCTGGCCTACCGTTCATCAGATCACACCATCGCGGCAGCGACCCACGGGCGTGGAATGTACACTACGGATTATTTCGGCATGCTGGCCAATTGTCAGCCAAACCTGAATTTGTCCGGCGTCATCGCTCCGGGAATCTATACGGCTGAAGAAGTACTCACTACGGATGGAACTGTCCAGGGAGCCACGGCGGTCATCCTTCAGGCGGGAGAAATGGTAGTACTAGAACCAGATTTTACTGCAGAACGAGGCAGTGATTTCTGGGCCCTGATCCTACCGTGTGCTCCTCCGGGCAGCTTTGCTCCCGATGAAGAACAATACTACGTAAAAATGCCGGATGAGTCCGGGGAAACGGTTGAAGAGATTGATGATGAGGAAGATTTGATAAAGGAGCCGGTTAGCAAGATCAAATGTTACCCTAACCCCGCCCAGACTTTTGCTACCGTTGAATTTGAATTGGAGCAGGCAACCCACATTCGTATTGTGGTCATGAATGCTCGTGGACAAATGGTAGATGTTCTGGCAGATGGATATTTCCACGAGGGAACTCAAAAATTCCCCTGGGATACCAATGCCCTCGAAAGCGGTCTATATTTCGTTCAGGCGCAAATGGCTTCCCATGCGGTTACGGAGAAGGTGTTTGTTGTGAAATAAAAACGGCAGACGGCAGACGGTGGACGGTTTACGGTGAACGATAGACGGTTGTATAACCAGTAACCAGCAACCAGCAACCAGCAACCAGCAACCAAAAATAATCAATAGCCAACCTTTCATATCCCGGATTTTGCTTTGGTGCAGAATTCGGGATTTTTTTGGTATTTATGAAAACTTCTACTCCCTGAAAGAATGTTAAAACAACTGTACACCTTTGATTTTTTTGTATTCTTTCGTTACCCTAAAAAACAATTAACAATCTACTTATTGAACAATGAAAACTATTCTACTCTCTTTATTTTTCCTTATTTCCCTAAATTCATTTGGTCAATCCCGGCAGTTTTTCAGTCGAACCCTCGGAGTTGATTTATTACCGTTTGTTCTCCTCTCCGGTGATGGTCGCCCTGCATATAATGAAACAGAATTAATCTTTACTGAACAAATCGGGGAAAAAACCATGCGTTTCAAATTAAACCTGAACAACAGGAACGTTTATAGTGATGACCTGGTAAGAGCCGAATTAATTGAAGACAACAAACCCAACCACCTGATTTATTTAATAAATGAATACCAAAGCAATACCAACGTAAAATTGAGTTTCGGTTTGGCCAAATTATTTAAAGGCAACGATCTAAACATTTACTACGGAGCTGATCTGAACCTGGGTATGAACCGAGGCTGGGTCAATACATTCACCCGGAAAACAGAAGTCCATGCTATTTGGGAAACAAATATCGCCTCAAAAAAAGAATCTATTCTATTTATGGGAATAACTCCTGTACTGGGCGTCAATCTCCCCCTTGGCAAAAGAATTGTGTTTGGGCTGGAATTTGGCATTGAATGTAACTATTTGTTCAAGTCCCTGGAATACCGAGATAGTAATAACGAATACCTGAATGCAAATTCAACTCGCCTGGATTTTAATCCTCTGAAGGTTTTGAATGATTTTTCGGTGAGGGTCAGGTTTTAAAGCATACCCTATTTTAATTAGTCCCTTTTTTCCAGTAACTTTCCTGATAATAAAACAATAAACCAATGGCTTACGATGAACACCTCGCAGAAAGAATTCAAAAGATCCTGGACGAAAAAAAGGTCAATTATTTTGACAAAAAAATGTTTGGCGGCATTGCCTTTATGGTCGATGAAAAAATGTGTGTCGGTATTGTTAAAGAAAACCTCATGGCCAGAATTGGTCCGGATGCTTACGAAGAAGCCCTGACAAAACACGGCTGCAAAGAAATGAGTTTTACGGGCCGCCCTATGAAAGGTTATGTTTATGTGGAACCTCAGGCCGTCGATATGGATGCCGACCTCGAATATTGGGTGCAGCTTTGTCTCGACTTCAACCCATTAGCAAAGTCTTCGAAAAAGAAGAAAAAGAAATAACAAACAAGTCATACTCCCACGACTTTGTTCGCTTCAGTGACGGCCTCACTCAGAGTGAGGCCGTCACTGAAGCGCCCCTATATATAAAAGCCCCGAAAACCCAAAACGTGACATTTTTTTTTCAACTTTAACATTTACAGCCGCCCTGCTTAAATTGGCATACACTTTACATTTTCACTGGTCTGTTTACAGCCATTTTGTAAATCCATTCATTTTTCCATATCTTGCTTAGCACAATGCGCTTATTGTTAAACTCAAACCCATTTAAAGTGAAAATTAACTTTTACGCAAGACTCTTTCTGACTCTGTCACTGATCATTTCATTCCACTATATTAGCTCTGCCCAAACGGCTTCGGTAACAGAAGGGTGTGCTCCGCTCGAGGTACAATTCACCCCCCCGGCCGGCCAGCCGTCCTTCTTTTGGACTTTCCAGACCGGAGCCACCTCCACTCTGGAGTCACCAACCAATATTTTCATCAACCCCGGAACCTATGAAGTGGAATTTCGGAATGTCCAGGACGGACCCGTCATCGGTACGGTGACCATTCAGGTCTATCCCGAACCTGTCATAGAACTTTTGACAGACACCACCGAGGGATGTACTCCATTACTCATCAATTTCACAGCAGATATCGATCTCGCTGCAGGCCTTGAGATCAACGAATACGAATGGGTTTTTGGCGATGGCCAAACAGGGCTGTCTGCTGCTGATGTATCCCACACCTATACCGATGCGGGGACCTTTAGTCCTTCCCTTGGCATCGAAACGAATATTGAAAGCTGTAATACCACAGCCATTTTTACTGACCTGATTTCCGTGTCGACAGTTGAGGGGGTAAACTTCGTAACCTCCCCTTTTCCGGCGACAGCCTGTGAACCTCCGCTGGAAGTAACTTTCTTTAATTTTACAGATGACAACGGCTATACCTTTGAATGGGACCTGGGAGATGGCACCACTTTTGACGGGTACACTCCTCCTGCGCATACCTATGATGAATTAGGCACTTTCGAAGTTACTCTAACCGTGACGGATTCCAATCAATGCTCCGGACAGATATCACGTTTGGTAGAAATCGGAGGACCACTGGCGGATTTCATCATTCCCGACACTGTGTGCATCATGGATAGCGTTGTTGTGGTCAACATTTCTGATGAAGGTTTATACCACTGGGAAACCATTCCAAGCACTCATTATTTCTACAGACCTTTTACTTTTGAGGAAGGATTTCTGTTTACAGAAGCAGGTTTCCAGGATATTACGCTTACGGTGACCTTACCGGACAGTTCCTGCTCTTCCACGATTACCAAAACCGTGTATGTGGACGATCCTGATCCTTCATTTGAATCTGATCCATCTTATTCTTGCATGGCTCCGCTAACGGTTAATTATTCCCCGCTGTCTCCGGATGCTGTAGCATGGGAATGGATTTTACCCGATGGTTCGGAAAGCACGGATCAATTCCCTACCGCAGATCTGGAATATCCCGATGAAGATCCCTTTTCTGAATACGGACTTAAATTATTCTATACACAATTAGTCGTCACCAATCCATCAGGTTGTCGGGACACGCTGATCACCATTGATTCATTGTTCCGTCCTGATGCCATGTTTATGCCTGATGTAATCAATGGCTGTGCTCCGCTAACGGTAGCTTTCAGCGATTCCAGCAGTTCCCACGAGGATATTATGAATTGGTATTATGATTTTGGGGACGGCATTTCCATAACCCTGGACGATTCCGGCGATGTATTGCATTTATATGAAGAACCCGGGAGTTATGATGTACAAATGTCCATCGTCAACGAAGCGGGTTGTGTTGATACTTCTTATGTGGTGACCATCGAAGTAGGTGGCCCGATTGACATTGATTTTGATGCCGATCAAACGGAGATCTGCCCGGGTGACACGGTACAATTCAACAGCCTGTTTGATTCTGAAGATATTGATGCCTGGCATTTTGAAACCGATGACGGCAGATCGTTCCATTGTTTTGGGGAAGAAGACCTGGCCTGGCCCTTTACAACGGAAACCGGGGTGTACGATGTTACCTTAACGGTAGAATATAATGGCTGTTATTCCTCGATTACCAAAGAAGATTTTATCACAGTAAAAGGCCCCATCGCCAAAATAGATTATGAAATCAATTGTGATGACCCGCTGGAAGTGATGTTCAGGGATTCCTCTTTTGACGCCACTTCTGTTTTCTGGGAATTTGGTGATGGACAGGGAAGTAATAATTCCTTCGTGGATCACGAATATTTTGATACGGGAGATTATACGGTTATTCTTACAGCATTTAATGAAAATACAGGATGCGCTCCATCAAGTGATACCGCTTTAGTTTGTGTTCGAAATCTACAGGCTGCTTTTACAACCGATAAAGACAAATACTGCCTTGGGGTACCTATGATGCTCGATGCCTCATCCTCCGTCGATGTGAATGCACATTGCGGCGAGGGATATACCTGGTTCTTTGAAAACAGCAGCCGGCCGATCATTACCGATACCAGTTACCTGGAAATACCTTCACAGGTGCCTGAAGAAGAAACCATCATTTTGGTAACCACTGATATCAATGGATGCCGCGATACAGTGGAACACACTGTAGATATTTTTAACGTCACCGCTGATTTCAATTTTAACGACAATACCATTTGTGCAGGAGCTGATTTCCCAACCGTATTTACCGACCTTTCGACAGGAGACACCACACTCGTTTCCTGGGAGTGGACCTTCGGTGACGGAACCAGTTCCGAAGATCAAAACCCCATGCATATTTTTGGCAATCCGGCACTTTCAGATTCTTCCTACTTCGTGACCCTTTTGGTTGATGATGTGCTGGGCTGCGAAGGTTTAATTACCTATGAACTGGACTTTTATGAGCCTGTTTCAGAAATCTTTACCTTCCCGGGAACTCCCAACATTTGCGTTGGGGATGAGGTTGATTTTACAGCCACCGATTTTACACAACAAGGTTCCAGTTTGAATTACAGCTGGGATTTTGGCAATATGCAAACATCCACCAATCAATCTGCAACAATAACTTATAACGAATCCGGTATTTACTTCGTGAACTTACAATTCGAGGAGATCAGCAGTGGATGCGAAGGCACCGCCAACACTTTGATAAATGTACAATCCTACCCTGATGCTGATTTTACCACCAGCGTTGACGGACAAGGCATTATTTGTTACCCGGAAAACATCATCTTTTCTGATGACAGTGAAACAGAACACCCACTGTCCTATTTCTGGGATTTTGGAAACGGCCAGAATGCCCTGGGCGCTAATCCAGCCGCCTCCTTTGGCAAGGGCACTTTCACCATTATGATGATTGCTTCCACTGCTAATGGCTGTACCGATACCACCTCCCAGCAGATAACGCTTGTTGGACCTGAGGGCGATTTCTTTATGGATAATAATATTATCTGCGTGGGAGAAACCATCACTTTCCAACTGATCGATACGGTTGACGTGAGTTCTTATACCTGGAATTTTGGCGATGGTTCCCAGGAATCCAATGTCGATCCGGTGACCCATGCTTACGAATTCTTTCCTCCCGGTGGGGAAACTGTTGCTACCCTGGTGCTTGAAGGCCAGGATGGCGCCTGCACCTATGCTGTGGAAAACCCTGTATTCATTAGAGATCCGCAGGCCGATTTCCTGGTCAATGGGATTGATGAACTGGTTTTCTGTGATGGAGATGTAAACTTCACCAATACTTCCTCAGGTGCTGACAGTTTCTTCTGGACCTTTGGAAACGGTCAAAGCTCCGGTGATACGGACCCATTTGTTTCCTACAATCCAGGTGAGTACGATGTAACGCTTGTAGCCACTGACAGCCAGGCAGGATGTTCTGACACACTCTCCAAACAAATCATTCTCGGGAACTTGCCAGATGTGGTTATGGTGGAAGATACTTTATGTCCCGGAGGAACCACCATTCTGACCATTGCCGATCCCATTGAAAACGGAACCTACATCTGGTCACCGGGCAGTTTCTTCGACGATCCGTTCGCGGAAACTCAGGAAGTGACGTTAGACGAAACCATGACGTTCAACGTGATCGTCAGGGATTCCACTGGTTGTGAAGGTTCGGATGACGGAGTCATTTCCGTGATCCAGCCAATACCATGGATGGATATTGATACCTCCCTTTGTCCTTCCGTGACCTATGAACCGGCCATTCCGGACAATGATGGTTTTCATGTTTTCAGCTGGTCGCCATCTCCACCTCCATTTGCTCCTGAGACCAGTACCGAATTTGTATTGACAATTAATGATATCCTCAATTGTAATTCAGAGCAATTCACCTATGGTGTTGCTGTTTTTGAAGGGGATAGTGAATACCTGATCCCGAATGTTTTCTCTCCGAACGGGGATGACATCAATGATGAATTCAAAGCTTTTTATAACGAGGACTTTGCTGACCAGGTAGAAATCCTCGACTTCTGGGTTTACAACCGCTGGGGACAAAAAGTATATCACGGCAGTGGTCCAAATGCCGTTTGGGACGGCACCTATAAAGGAGAACCTGCACAGGCTGATATGTACATTTACAAACTGCAGATCCTGCTGGTATGTGAAGGCAGGGAAGTTACGGAATATGGGGAGGTGACGCTTTTGAGATAGGAGAGAAAATGCAGAGTGCAAATTGCAAAGTGTAGGGTTCAAAATTGGAAACGGGCAGAATTTCTAAACTCATCATTCTGCGCTTTGCACCATACATCTCAAAAATAAAAACCCTCGCTTCGATCGAAGTGAGGGTTTTTATTTTTGAAGAATTAAAGCTGGAGTATTATTCTCCGTGCATCCAGGCTTTCTTAGCCAGTAATTCTTCTTCTGATTCTCTGCGGTCTTCATCGTCTACACAGCAGTCAACCGGACAAACGGAAGCACACTGTGGTTCATCGTGAAAACCTTTGCATTCCGTACACTTATCAGGAACGATATAATAGAACTCGTCAGAGATTGCTTCAAATTTCTCATCAGCATCGGCGCTACCGCCACCAGGAAGATCAATGGTACCGCTCAGTTCTGTACCGTCGGCATAAGACCATTCCTCATCTGGTTCATAGATCGCATTATTAGGACATTCTGATATACAGGCGTCACAATTAATGCATTCGTCAGTGATTATAATTGCCATCTTAAATCAATTTTAAATTGAATAATCGTGTTAAAAAAACCTTCTGAAAAGTTTCAGGTTACAACGTTAAGAAGGTTTGTAAATATAGTAAAAAAATTTTAATTATTTTTATGTAATTTAGAGCCAATATAAATTAGCCTTGTGTGATCTGTGCTATTGTATTTTGAAAACAGAAAACATAAATTAGCGCGACTTATAAATAAAACACAAATTAAAATGGCAGTTGACGATATTAAAACAGCGCCTGGGAATAATGGTGAGCCTGAAGTACTGGAACGGGTGGTTATTCTTTTCGTAGGTGATTCCGGTGATGGAATGCAGTTGACGGGTACCCAATTCTCTGACACCTCCGCCATGTTGGGAAATGACATTGCTACATTCCCAAACTATCCTGCAGAAATCAGAGCTCCGCAAGGTAGTATATACGGTGTATCCGGTTTCCAGGTACACATTGGTCAAACGGAGATCAGCACTCCCGGGGATGATGTTGATGTGCTCGTTGCGATGAATCCCGCAGCTTTGAAAACCAATCTTCACTCGGTTTCTCCAGGGAAAACCCTGATTATCGATACGGATAGTTTTTCCAGTAAAAACCTTGCAAAAGCGGGTTACGAATCAAATCCGCTGGAAGATGACAGCCTCGATAATTATAAAGTTATTCAGGCACCGATCACTTCCCTGACCCGTACCAGTATCCTGGATATTGGACTGGACAACAAAAGTATGAACCGGAGTAAGAACATGTTCGCTCTGGGGATGGTTTTCTGGATGTTCAGCCGTCCGTTGACGCATACGGAGAGATTCCTCGAAAACAAGTTTAAGAATAAACCTAAGGTAATTGATGCCAATAAGCGTGCCCTGAAGGCAGGCTACAATTATGCAGATACACTGGAATTACTCCCTTCTGCACATACGATCCTTCCGGCTAAAATGAAACCGGGGAAATACCGGATCATCATGGGTAATTCAGCAACCGCCTGGGGTTTTCTTGCCGCTGCTGAAAAAGCAGGTCTCGAATTATTCCTCGGGTCCTACCCTATCACCCCCGCATCCGACATATTGCACGAGTTGTCAAAACACCAGCACTTCGGCGTAAAAACCTTCCAGGCTGAAGATGAGATCGCAGGGGTTTGTTCGGCCATTGGGGCAGCATTTGCCGGCGATCTGGCTATTACCACAACCTCCGGCCCGGGACTTGCTCTCAAAGGTGAAGCTATCGGTCTGGCGCTGATCACCGAATTACCAATGGTCATCGTCGATGTACAACGGGGTGGACCTTCTACCGGTTTGCCAACCAAAACTGAACAGTCTGACTTACTGCAAAGTTTGCACGGCAGAAACGGAGACAGCCCGGTGATCGTTATTGCCGCCAGTACTCCTGCCAATTGTTTTGATTATGCATACGAAGCTTCCAGACTTGCATTGGAACATATGACTCCGGTTATTCTGATGACTGACGGTTATATCGCCAATGGTTCCGAGCCATGGAAAATCAAGGAAATGAGTGAACTCGATTCGATCACTCCAAGAATTGCCAAAGCTGAGAATGCGGACAGCTGGCAAGCTTATGCAAGAGATACAGAAACCCTCGCCAGAGAATGGGCGATTCCGGGCACACCGGGACTTGAGCACAGAATTGGAGGACTGGAGAAGGACAAACTGACCGGTAACGTTTCTTACGTACCTGACAATCATGAATACATGGTCAAAATCCGCGCCGAAAAGATCAAGAGGGTTGAAAATTATATCCCGGAACTGAAGGTGGAAGGTGCTGAAGAAGGTGACCTGCTCATCGTAGGATGGGGAGGTACTTATGGCAGCTTGCACACGGCAGTGAATTATATGAATGAGACCGGAGATAAAATTGGATATGTACACTTCAACTACCTCAACCCGATGCCTAAAAACACCGAAGAGGTATTTAAGAAGTTTGACAAGATCCTGGTTTGTGAATTGAACATGGGACAACTGGCAGCCGTACTGAGATCAAGGTATCCTGAATACAATTTCCTCAAGTACAACAAGATCCAGGGACTTCCATTCACCATCATGGAACTGGTTCAAAAGTTCAATCAAATGCTCGGTAACGAACCGATCATTATTTAAGTAGAAAAATCCAATATCTTTCGGGGAGTCAGGTATTGAGGAGATTGAAATCTGAAAAATTAAAAAAATGGAAAATCCTAAATATACGTTTAAAGACATGGCCAGCGACCAGGAAGTACGCTGGTGTCCCGGCTGTGACGATTATGTAATCCTGAGGTCTGTACAAAAGGCTTTGCCGGAACTCGGAGTTCGCAGGGAAAACTTTGTTTTCATTTCCGGGATCGGTTGTTCATCCCGTTTCCCTTATTACATGAACACCTACGGCATGCACAGTATCCACGGACGTGCCCCTGCCATTGCAACCGGTGTGAAACTCGCGAACCCGGAACTGAGTGTTTGGGTGATCACCGGAGACGGAGACTCCATGGCCATCGGTGGTAACCACTTCATTCATGTAGTGCGCCGGAATGTGGACCTGAACATCATTTTGTTCAACAACGAGATCTACGGTTTGACCAAAGGTCAGTTTTCTCCTACTTCATCTGTAGGTTTGAGAACCAAATCCTCCCCTTACGGAAATACGCAGCCTCCATTCCATCCCGGCAGTCTTGCCATGGGTGCACAGGCAAGGTTTTTCGCCAGGGTGCCAGGAAATGTTCCTAAAGAAATGACCTCCGTTTTCGTGGAAGCGGAAAAATTCCACGGAACGAGCGTAATTGAAGTATTGCAGAATTGTGTTATCTTCAATGATGCGGTTTTTGAAGGAATAACCCACAAAGACGTCAGGAACGATGCTCAACTTTGGGTGGAGCACGGCAAACCGATGATCTTTGGAAAGGATAAAAACAAAGGGCTTGTGCTCAATGGCCTGAAGCTGGAAACGGTGACTATCGGCGAAAATGGTATTACAGAGGACGATATTCTCGTACACGATGCCGAAGAAGTTGATAACACTTTACACCTCATGCTCTCCAAGTTGCAAACACCAACCGTTATGGGTGTTATCCGCAGCGTAAAAGATGTAACACTTGGAGACCGGGTTGCAGCTCAGATGGCTGAAGTTAAGAAAACAACCAAATTCAATTCGGTTAATGACCTGCTGCATTCAGGAGAAACCTGGGAAGTGGAATAAGTTACCGCTTTTGAATTGACACCTAACCAGAGCTGCGGAGCTTTGATACGGTTTCACTGAAATTATCGGTAATTGTTAAAATATTCCATAAGTGTGAAACCTAAATTAAAACCGCAAAATGCAGAATATTGAATGTAAAAATTTTTAATGCTTACATAGATTTTTCTATTTAAAAAATCAAAGCATTTCTAACCAATTTAGATATTTCCATCTAATGAATTGGATAAAATTACTTTTACATTTTTCATTCTGGATTCTGAATTTTACATTTAGCTTCAAATTAAAACGAGTTTATCTCTTTTTGAAGCTAAATTAAGGCTCCGCTGCTCTTTTAAAACCTGACATTATGGGATTAGAAGCTATTATTGTCTTTTTTATAGCCGGAATTGTCTTTGTAGGCGGTGCTATGATCGCCTCCAACCTTCTGGCTCCAAAATCCAAAAACGCTTATAAGGATGACCCATATGAATGCGGCCTTCCCACCGAAGGACCAACCCACGTTCAATTTAAGGTAGGCTACTACCTCTTCGCCATTCTCTTTCTTGTCTTTGATGTTGAAATGGTTTTCCTCGTACCCTGGGCCGTTGTAATGAAAAGTATCGGAGGGATAGCTCTTCTGGAGGCTTTGATCTTTTTGATCATCCTCGGATTGGGGCTATTGTATGCCTGGAAGAAAAAAGCGCTTATCTGGGAATAATTTTCAATTCCTGAATTCTGAACACCACAATCTCTCAACATGGATAATGCAGTAAATCAAAATGAATTAGGCACCGTGATCAATGGTGGCAACGGTGGCAATATTCTCATTACTTCAATAGATAAAGTAGTCAACTGGAGCCGGGCCAACTCACTCTGGCCCCTGGTATTCGGCACAAGCTGCTGCGCCATCGAAATGATGGCCACCGGGGCTTCCCGTCACGACTGGTCACGCTTTGGAACCGAAGTCGCCAGAGCAACACCCCGCCAGGCAGACCTTATCGTCATTGCCGGAACCATCGTCAACAAAATGGCTCCTGTCCTCCGCAGATTGTACGACCAGATGGCCGATCCTAAATACGTTATCGCCATGGGTGCCTGCGCCATATCAGGAGGTCCTTTCTTCTACAACACCTATTCTGTTGTAAAAGGAGCCGACCATGTCATCCCGGTGGATGTCTATGTTCCTGGTTGTCCTCCAAGACCGGAAGCTTTGCTCTACGGCATTATGGAACTACAGAAAAAAATCAAAACCGAAAGAACGGGTAAAAGGATCAATCCGGACGAGAAATTTGCTGAAGGATTCTGATTCAGTCTTCAGTACTCAGTCAACAGAGGATAGTCAGCAGAAAGGATTTGAGGATTATGTGAAACAGATTGATACAGTTTTTCCGAAACCCGTAACGTGCAACTTGTAACTCGCAACACCAACCTTATCATCATGGAAAAATCAGCTTTAAAAGAACTCATAGCTTCCTGGGCCGAAGGGATTGAATTTGATGAAGAACAGGAATTCCTTCAGGTGAATATTCCTCCTGAACAGCTTCATGAAGTAGCCCAAAAGTTGAAGAACACTCCTGAAACTTCCTTCGACTACTTATTCTGTCAAACCGGAGTAGACTGGCCGGATTGCCTGGAAGTGGTTTATCACCTCGAATCTACCCAACACGGACACATCATTGTTGCAAGAGCAAAAACAGAAAACAGGGACAACGCAAATCTCGACACCGTTTGTGATATCTGGCCAACTGCTGAATTCCATGAAAGGGAAATATTTGATCTTTTAGGCGTGGTTTTCAACAACCATCCTGACCTTAGGCGCCTTCTGCTGACAGACGAATGGGAAGGTCACCCCTTACGTAAAGATTATGTAGACGACATCAATATGATCAACTACTAATACGGTGGACGGCATACGGTGAACGGTTTTAGGTGGACGAGAAGTCGCTTTTTAAAAATTATCATTGAAAAGAAAAGAATCTAGATATGGAAGTTGTTGACAAGGACAAAAAGATACCTGGAGATGCTCTTAAGAGTCAGGAGTATTTCGTCAATATGGGGCCTCAGCACCCTTCCACTCACGGAGTTTTACGCCTGGTGCTGACCATTGACGGTGAGATCGTCAAAAAGATCGAACCTCATATCGGGTACATTCATCGCTCCATTGAGAAGATGTGCGAAAAGGACAGTTATCGCCAAATCGTGCATCTGACTGACCGTATGGACTATTTGTCCTGCCATATCAACAATGTCGCTGTTTGCCTTGCTGTTGAAAATGCCCTGGAGATCGAAGTATCAGATCGTGTCAAAGTCATCCGAACGATTATCGACGAGCTTACCAGGTTAGCTTCTCATCAATTGTGGTGGGGAGTTATGGGAATGGACCTCGGTGCCATCACCACCTTTCTTTACGGATTCCGCGACCGCGAAATGATCACAGACATTTTTGAAGAGACCTGTGGTGCCCGACTCACCATGAACTACAATAAACCAGGAGGATTGATGTTCGACATCCATCCCAATTTCCAGAAAAGAACCAAAGCATTTGTCGAACATTTCAAAAAGAAATTACCGGAATACGATCAGTTACTGACCGGGAATGTCATTTTCCAGGAACGTACCAAAGGTATTGGCGTATTGTCAAAAGAAGATGCCATAGCTTTTGGGGTAACGGGACCTGCAGGGCGTGCTTCCGGTTTTGAATGTGATATACGTAAAAGAAACCCCTACCATGTGTATGATAAAGTTGAGTTTAATGAAGTATTGCTGGCAGAGGGAGATTCATTCGCCCGATATAAAGCCCGCATACAGGAGATGTGGGAGTCATTGAGCATTATTGAACAGCTGATAGATAACATCCCAGAAGGACCAATAGAAGAGAAAACGAATGCCGTGATCAAACTACCTAAAGGAGAATTTTACCAGCGGGTAGAAACGGCGCGTGGAGATTTTGGCGTATACGTCATCAGCGATGGCAAGAAAAGCCCTTACCGGCTGAAATTTCGTTCTCCGGGGTTCTCTAATTTATTTGTACTGGATAAGATCGCGAGGGGTTCAAAGATCGCTGACCTGATCGCCATCATGTCTACACTTGATCTGGTGATGCCGGATATTGACAGGTAGGAAGTTAAAAATGCAAAGTGCAGATGGAGCATAGCGACATCCCGTACACGATAGTGTCGGGAGTGATGAGTGCAAAACGAAGAATAAAAATTGACAATTGGATTTAGGGCTTAAACATTTTTTCCTTGTTCCCTTTTTCCCTTTTGTTTGTCCTTGAAAAAAAACAGGCTAGAATATGTATGATTTTACAGGTTTAGTGGAATCCATTCACGAGGCTCTGGCGAATAGTTTGTCGCCGGGAATGGCAGCTCTGGTGGAATGGATCATTATCGGGGCGATTTTCCTGGGCTTTTTTGCGCTGTTGGGTCTTGTCCTGGTATATGTTGAACGAAAGGTATGCGCCTTTTTCCAGCTTCGGTTAGGACCTATGCGCGTCGGTTTCTGGGGTACGGCACAGACAGTAGCCGATACGCTTAAACTTTTGCTCAAAGAGCCGATCATGAACAAACGTGCAGACAAATTTTTATTCAACTTTGCACCATTCGTCATCATTATTTCTTCCCTTATCGTACTTTCCGTAACGCCATTTGCGCCGGGATTACAAGCTTTTGACATCAATATTGGTCTGTTTTTTGTCATTGCCATTTCTTCCATTGGGGTAGTTGGAATTTTATTGGCCGGATGGGCGAGTAATAACAAATATTCCCTGATCGGAGCCATGCGGAGTGGAGCGCAGATCGTGAGTTATGAATTATCCGTTGGGCTTGCATTAATGACTATGGTTGTTTTGACCGGAAGTCTTCAATTATCTGAAATCATTGCCAGCCAGGCAGATGGATGGTGGATATTCAAGGGACACATTCCTGCATTCATTGCCTTTATATTGTTCATCGTAGCTTCCACGGCTGAAGTCAACCGCGGACCGTTTGACCTTGCAGAGGCCGAATCAGAACTCACTGCCGGATTCCACACAGAATATTCAGGAATGAAATTCGCCTTTTTCTTCCTGGCAGAGTTTGTGAATATGTTTATCGTTGCAGTCATCGCCGCAACCGTATTCCTCGGCGGATGGATGCCCTTCCATATTGGCGGTCTTGATGGTTTCAACCAAATAATGGATTTCATTCCCGGGATCCTGTGGTTCTTTGGAAAAGTGGCGTTCATCATATTCCTGATGATGTGGTTCAAATGGACCTTCCCGAGATTGAGAATTGACCAATTGTTGACTTTGGAATGGAAATATCTCTTACCACTCAACCTGATGAATATCGTGCTGATGGCCTTTGTGGTATATATGGGATGGTATTTTGGAAATTGACACGGACCGGTAAAAACTCAATTTTCCATTAACCTTTGAAGGTTATGCAAGATTGGAGCCTGAAAATCGAGTTTTTACTTCCGAATTATTGATTAAATAAGAAGCGTTCGGTAAATATTTGAAACCCAAAAAATCTTGCATCGAACAATTTCTTTGTTTTGAAAAAGAGGCAACAGTGCCTGATTAAATTTTAAAAACTGACCTGATGAATAGTGTTATAAAATATTTTTCAGACATAGCCCACGGAGTAAAAACCCTTTGGAAAGGAATGATGGTCACGGGGTACTACATCTCTCATGCCCGGAAGGAGATCATCACTCAGCAATATCCTGAAAACAGGGACACCCTCCAGATGTTCGATCGCTTCAGGGGAGAGGTAATCATGCCTCATAATGAAGATAACGAACACCGTTGTACTGGTTGTCAGGCATGCGAGATAGCTTGTCCGAATGGCACCATAGAGATCATCTGGGACAGAAAACCCGATCCCGAAACCGGTAAAAAGAAAAAAAGCATTCACACCTTCATCTACCATTTACAAATGTGTACGATGTGTGGTCTGTGCATACCTGCATGTCCGACAGATGCCATCATCATGGGGCAGGACTTTGAACATGCAGTGACCGACAGGTCAAAACTGACGAAGATCCTGAATAAACCGGGTTCGAAATTGATGAAAGGAGTTGAGGAGTAGAAATAAAAGGCTAAGGCTGAGGCTGAGGCTGAGGTTGAGGTTGAAAAAATAACTTCGACCTTCAAAAAATGGTCCCACTGAAGAGACCAGCTTAAGAAAAAGACAAAACGAAAAATTAATGGAACGCATCATTTTTTACATTTTAGCGGCCGCAATCATTTTGTTTTCACTGTTTTCAGTGACCAGCACACGGATTCTTCGTGCTGCCATTTACCTTTTCCTGGTACTTGTATCCATTGCCGGAGTGTATTTCATGCTGGGATACAATTTCCTCGGTGCCGTACAACTCACGGTTTATGCCGGAGGTATTGTGGTATTGATCATTTTCTCCATACTACTTACGGAGCAGATCGACAGCCGGATGCCTTCCCCCAAACTAGGAACTATGATCCTGAGCGGAGCAGTGGCGGTCATAGGCGCTACCGTCAGCATTTTTGCCATAACGGGTCATAATTTCGAGACTACACCAGAAACAGTAAATGCCGGAACGGTAGAGAAGGTCGGTGAGCGACTATTGAGTTACGGAGAAGGAGGTTATGTACTTCCATTCGAGGTCATCAGTATATTACTGCTTGCCGCAATGATCGGGGCCATCGTCATTGCCAAGCGACCAAAGTCTGAAGAGCAGGCAGGTGAATAACCTCAATTGATTTAATAAAAAGAAAAATTTACATCATGATAGCCGGAGTTAGTATATACGAAATTTTGATCGTTTCCACGATTGTCTTTTTCATTGGCGTGTATGGCTTTTTGACAAGAAAAAACCTGATATCAGTGCTGCTGTCAGTGGAACTGATACTAAATGCTACCGCCATCAACTTCGTGATCTTCAATAAATATCTGTTCCCCGGTCATGTACAAGGGCTGTTTTTCACCTTGTTCCTGATCGCTGTGGCGGCGGCAGAAGTTGCCATTGCCATTGCCATCATCATCGACCTGTACCGAATAACGAAGAGCGTGAATGTGGATGAGACTGCGGAGATGAAACACTAGGGAATACAGAGTGATGAGTGATGAGTGTAAAGTTTAGAATGGAGTGTGAGTTTGGGGGGTAGAGTTTGACATGGTTTGACATAGTTTGATGTGGTTTGACATGGTTTGATGCGGTTTGATGCGGTTTGATGTGGTTTGATGTGGTTTGATGTGGTTTGAGATTGTTTCAAGGATATCAAATTGTTTTTACGGCCTTGGGAGCAAGGTTCCTGAAAGGTAAAAAGTAAAATTGTGGGGAAGGGAAAACTTAGCAATAATGGATTGAACATACAACCTGTAAAGCTTTCTTAGCGTACATGGCGTAACCTTTGCGAGCTTTGCGGTTAAAAAAATAAAAGAGAATAATAAAACCTAACTGGTTTACTATAAACTTAGCTGTATGGACTTTAGTTATACCATTTGGATACCGTTGATACCGTTTCTTGCCTTTTTTGTGGTGGGAATACTGGGTAACAAAAAAAATCCCGGGTTATGGGGTATGGTCAGCACCGGAGCGATTGGTGTTTCCACCGTGCTGTCTTTTATTACGGCCTACCGGTATTTTTTCCAGGTCGGAAAGGTTGGGGATACCTATGAGAAAATCATAGCCTACAACACCACCTGGCTCAACTTTACAGATACCTTACACATCGATGTAGGTGTCCTGCTCGATCCAATATCTGTGATGATGCTCATTGTTGTGTCGGTGGTTTCGTTAATGGTCCACATTTACAGTTTTGGGTATATGAAAGGCGAAGGCGGATTCACCCGTTTTTATGCCTTTTTATCCTTATTCAGTTTTTCTATGTTCGGGCTTGTCTTAGCGACCAATTTGTTCCAGATGTACATTTGCTGGGAGCTCGTGGGGGTTTCTTCCTTTCTGCTGATCGGTTATTATTATCATAAACCATCGGCAGTGGCTGCTTCTAAAAAAGCCTTTATCGTTACGAGATTTGCCGATCTTGGGTTCCTTATCGGTATTTTGGTGGTTTCCTACCTCACGGGAACTTTTGATTTCCAGGAACTCACCAATCCCGATGGTGCAGCTATCACACAGGGCAGTTCCATTGCCTTTTTGGGATTATCCACTATGACATGGGCACTGATCCTGATCTTTATCGGAGGAGCCGGGAAATCAGCTATGTTCCCGTTACACATTTGGTTGCCGGATGCGATGGAAGGTCCTACTCCGGTTTCGGCTTTGATCCATGCGGCGACGATGGTGGTGGCTGGAGTTTACCTCGTAGCAAGGTTATTCCCGCTCTATTATTTCGCTGCTCCTACAGCACTTGAGCTGGTGGCTATAGTAGGGGCATTTACTTCTTTATTCGCGGCAATAATTGCCTGTACGCAAACGGATATCAAACGTGTACTGGCCTTTTCCACCATGTCCCAGCTGGGATATATGATGCTGGCATTGGGTGTTTCCGGTTATGGCGGGCATGACGGCCTGGGGTATATGGCTTCGATGTTCCATTTGTTCACGCATGCCATGTTCAAGGCATTATTGTTCCTTGGAGCCGGTTCCATCATTCATGCAGTTCACAGCAACTACCTTAAAGATATGGGCAGCTTGCGCAAATACATGCCGATCACCCATATCACTTTCCTGGTTGCCTGTCTGGCTATTGCAGGGATTCCTCCTTTTGCGGGATTTTTCAGTAAGGATGAAATTCTTGCAGCTGCTCTGCACGATAATATGATTTACTTCATCGTGGAATACCTGGTAGCAGGCTTGACGGCATTTTATATGTTCCGGTTGTATTTCGGTATTTTCTGGGGAGAAGAAAAGACCTACGAGCATGCACCACACGAGTCGCCAATGTCTATGGCTATTCCATTAATTATTTTAGGGATTGCCAGTGCTACAGTCGGTTTCCTTCCTTTTCCGGAATGGATCGCTCCTGACGGACATGGTTTTGAAGCACATATTAACTGGACTGTTGCCGGGGCATCTATAGGCATTGGTGTTGTAGGTATTTTGCTGGCCATGGCTTTTTACAGAAAAAAGACAGATCTCCCGGATCGGGCGACCAAAGCATTTGGTGCCTTTTATAAATGGGCAAATAATAAATTTTACATCGACGAGATCTATCTCTTCGTGACCAAGAAGATATTGTTTAAAGGTATTTCATGGCCGATAGCGTGGTTTGACCGAAATGTTGTTGATGGCACCATGAATTTGATTGGAAATACAACCACGGCGATCTCTGCAAGGATCAAAGGCATGCAATCCGGAAAGGTGCAGCAGTATGCTTTTGCTTTTGTATCGGGGGTCATTGTGATTGTGTTGGTATTTGCATACGTATTGGGTAATTAGGACCTGGATTGCCACGATTACCTGGATTATAGGACGCGAAGGATGAAGTTGTACCGCGGAGGGCCGCGGAGAGTTTGATCAAATAACACGCAACCAGTAACCAGAAACCAGAAACCAGAAACCAGTAACTAGAAACAAGTAACCAATTATGGATATTTTAACGTTATTAGTTGTTATTCCCATTTTGACGGTCATTGGGTTGATGATCAGCAGGGATTTTAAACAGGCCAGGATGGTGGCTGCGGTAGGGATGGGGCTGCAATTGGTCCAATCGATCTATCTGCTTTTTGCTTACCTCGGTGAGCGGGCTGCCGGAAATGAAGCGGAGATGCTCTTTACGAAGAGTTATGTCTGGTTCAAGGCTCTGAATATTCACTATGATATTGGGGTTGATGGCATTTCTGTTGCGCTGATCCTGCTGACCAGTATTGTAACTTTTGCCGGCGTATTCATCTCCTGGCAGGTCAAAGAACTCTCCCGGGAATTCTACATCTCCCTGATCATTCTGGCGACCGGGGTATTTGGGTTCTTTATTTCTCTGGACTTGTTCACCATGTTCGTATTTTACGAGATAGCCGTAATCCCGATGTATCTGTTGATCGGTATCTGGGGGAGCGGGCCTAAGGAATATTCGGCGATGAAGCTGACCCTGATGTTGATGGGAGGATCAGCATTCCTGCTCGTCGGGCTCCTGGGACTTTATTTTAATTCAGCCGGTGCCGACGGTACTTTGACGTTTAATATCCTTGAAATTGCTCAGGTAAACATTCCCGTAAGCGTTCAGCGTTTCTTCTTCCCATTCACTTTTATCGGATTTGGAGTATTGGGAGCGCTATTCCCATTCCATACCTGGTCACCTGATGGTCACGCATCGGCGCCAACTGCTGTTTCGATGTTACACGCTGGCGTATTGATGAAGCTTGGAGGTTACGGTGCTTTCCGAGTAGCCATGGTTTTGATGCCGGAAGCTGCCAGTGAAATGGCCTGGATCTTCATCATCCTTACTGCCATCAGCGTAATTTACGGTGCCTTTGGAGCCATTGCCCAGAAAGATTTGAAATATATCAATGCCTACTCTTCGGTAAGTCACTGCGGTTTGGTATTGTTTGCCATACTGATGATCAATAAAACTTCCTTCAACGGAGCCATTTTGCAGATGATCTCACACGGGTTGATGACGGCCCTTTTCTTTGCCCTTATCGGGATGTTGTACGAAAGAACGCATACCAGGGATGTGTATAAAATGGGAGGACTGATGAAAATCCTGCCGTTCATCTCTGCGGTGTATGTCATCGCCGGTCTGGCATCTTTGGGACTTCCGGGGTTGAGTGGATTTGTGGCGGAGATGACCATTTTTGTCGGGGCATTCCAGCACCCGGATCTTTTCCATAGAATAGCGACGATTATTTCTGTTTCGGCCATTGTGGTGACGGCGGTTTACATCTTACGTGTGGTGGGCATCATGCTTATGGGGCCGGTAAAGAATCCGGAATTTGAGACTTTGCCTAAAGCTAAATGGTATGAGAAACTGAGTGCGGTGCTACTCATTATTCCTATTGTGGGAATGGGACTTGCTCCATTGTGGCTGTCGGATATGATCACGGAGAGTCTTGGACCTGTTATGGAAAAGTTTAGTTTTTTGATAGGTAATTAGGAGGGAGTGCAAAGTGCAGAGTGTATAGTGATGAGTGTAGAATGATTTATCTAGCAACAAGAAACCAGTAACCAGTAACTGAAAACCAGCAACAAGAAACCAGCAAACCTGTAACTAGAAAACATGGAATTAAGTACTTTATTATTGATGAGACAGGAACTAGCGCTGACGGCGATCATTTTGATCCTGTTGGTGTCGGAGATATTTCTGTCAAAAGAGAACAAAGGCATGATAGTGCCTCTTGCTCTTGGCCTGATGGTGCTTCAGACGATTTTGGGCTTTATACCAATTGACCATGGTAGTTTATTTGGAGGTATGTTCCAAAATTCGGAGTTGACCCATTTGATGAAAAACATTCTCAATTTGGCGGTAGTGGTATTATTCCTGCAGTCCGCTTCCTGGTTGAGGAAAGATGTGTTGGAGCAAGGTCGTGGCACAGAATTCTACCTGTTGATTCTGTCGACCTTGTTGGGGATGTATTTTATGATCTCCGCCGGGGATTTTCTGATGTTCTTCCTGGGACTTGAATTGTCATCCCTACCATTGGCGGCTTTGGCAGCCTTTGATATTTACAAAAAACGTTCGGCTGAAGCAGGGATCAAATTCATCCTTTCGGCAGCTATGGCTTCGGGAGTTTCCCTATTTGGTATTTCCATGATCTATGGAGTAACCGGATCCTTGTATTTTGATGAGATCGCTGCGGCTTTCAGTTTCGGAGGACTTGAGGTGCTGGCACTGGTATTCTTTTTCGGAGGGCTGGCATTCAAGATGTCGTTAGTCCCCTTCCATTTCTGGACGGCTGATGTTTACGAAGGTTCACCTATACCGGTGACCTCTTACCTTTCGGTGGTCTCCAAGGGAGCGGCGGTATTCATCCTGACCATCATTTTGTTTACCGTGATGAAATCGATGCAGGATGTTTGGCGGGATGTGGTGTACATTATTGCGATATTGACGATGACGGTTGGTAATTTATTTGCCTTGAGGCAAAAGAATATGAAACGATTCCTGGCATTTTCTTCCATCGCGCAGGCAGGGTTTTTGTTGCTGGGAATCATTGCAGCCAATCAAAGTGGAATGGCAGTAGTTGTTTATTTCGTTTTGATTTATGTGTTCTCCAATCTTGGTGCTTTCGGCGTTGTCCAGGCCATTTCTTTGAACACTGGCAAGGAAAACATTGACGACTATGAAGGGTTGTACAGAACGAATCCGAAACTAAGTTTGGTCATGTTGCTTTCTTTATTCTCTCTGGCAGGGATACCTCCTGTTGCGGGATTCTTTGGGAAGTTCTTCCTCTTCATTGCTGCTGCAGGGGAAGGTTATTACTGGCTGGTACTGATAGCTGTTATTAATGTGACGATTGCGTTATACTACTATTTACTTGTTGTGCGTGCCATGTTTTTGCGTAAGAACGAGAATGCAATTCCATTATTTAAGTCGGATACCCTGTTGAGAGTTGGATTGGTTATATGTGTGCTTGGTATTTTAGTAGCGGGGTTGTATAGTCCGTTGTATGAGTATATTTTTGGGCTGAGTGTGTTTTAAAACGGTCTACGGTAAACGGCTTACGGTGGACGGTGGACGGCTTACGGTGGACGGCTTACGGTGGACGGCTTACGGTGAACGATGGACGGTGTGAATCAGAAATACTATTTTTTAGAAAAATAGTATTTCTAAGGAACACTTTGAACTATTTGAACAACTTGAACCCATTAAATCATTGTTTCATTAAATTCCCGACACTTTGTATACGGGATTTCTTTTTACTCAACATTAATACCTTTTAATTATGCCTATCGATAGCGGAAAACATCTTTTTGGAGATCTGGCCGACGGAACCAAGGTCACTTTTATAGAAAAAAAGGTTGAAAAAGGTCGCGCTGATTTTCTCAAGGCATTACTTGTGCATAATGGTTTCAATGTTATCCTGCAGGAAGAGAAGCGGAAATCAGAAGAAGAGCCTCAGTTGTATACGGTTTGTGTGGATGATCTGAGATTTAATCCAACCATTGCTGTTTACAACCGTCAATTGCGTACTCCGGACGGGCGTAAGGTGACCCCGGATTACTGGAACCAGAAGACGGACGAGACCGTTCCGATGTATTATGATAAGGAGTTGAAGGAGTAATACAAAAATGCTTTAATTCCTCAATTCGAAAAAGCATAGCATTACCGGAACAAAAGGACCGCCTTAGTTGGAATATCCTCTCCTTTAAACCTAAGTTTATTTCACTGGCCTACATATCCTGATTTGACAAAACCTTCAATCGTTAAAATCATATTAAAAAAAGGATTTCTTTTTTAGAGAAAAAGCGTTTTTCAGATATTTAGGATGATTATTTTTCTGAAAATCTAAACTCCAATAAAATGAAAATTAAAAAAACGCCTACTCCCCTATTCCTCTACAGTTTTGTATTTATTCTTATTGCCTTCTATGGTTGCAAAAATGATGATGACCAACTCTTACCTTCCTACATCAAAGTAGAAAGCGTATTTGGGTGTGCTGATTATCAGTTGGTAACTCCTGATGTGGATTTTCAAATAAACCTGGTACATGACTTTGAAGATTTTCTGGTTTATGGTGGCTTTGATAGTCTGGTCATTGCTGATGAAATTACAGAGGACATCTTTCTCCGGGAACCGATAAACGTTAATAAGCTTGTAGAATTCAACTCCAAATTAATGGTTTGCTCGTACGACGGGATTTATGAAATTGACAAAGACGGAACGCTGACCCAAAAATCTGAAACCGGATGCAGGGAAATGATCCTGACCTCTGACAATGAATTAATACTAACAACACATTCAGCAGAGTACGACCCTGAACAAATTTACCTTTGGGGTGAAGCAGCAGGCTTACTCCCGTACAATACACCTTATGCCCCCTTTTCATGTCTCAACCTTACGAAGTTAGTTGAAGCCCCCAATGGAGACATTTGGGCAATGAATTGTTTTGGAAAAATACTCAGGTTTAGAGATAAAACTTTTTTAGACATTTTTGAAGGTGAGGATTTTCCGTTGGATCCAAATAATTATGATCAGCAAACTTTTATGTTGCCCTACGGGAAAGATATGGTGGTAGTGGCTAAAAACGGGATTTCTTTTTACCAGGTACTGAAATATCATGAGGACGAATGGATTACCTTATTTGAATTTCTTCTCAATGATCCGTTAACAGATCAGGAAATAGAAATGCGAAAATCGGAACCAAGAAAAGCTTATATCAGAGATGATAAATTATTTGTAGGTGGCGTTGGAGGTGGATGTAGAGGTACACATGTTTTTGATATTTCCAAGAACGAATTACTGCTACCCGAAGATTATTATGTGGTAAAAGACCCTGAGCTTAAAGGACAGTGTATCATGGATGTTTTTGAATCTGACAATGGGCATATTATTGTGGTGACGCTGGAACATGATGTTACTATAATGAACTGTAATTAAATTCCCAGACCGTAAATTGCTTAAACTTCCTTATTGTTTTTCTTCAAAAATTTCCCTACTTTTAAGATGAATGAACAGAGTATTTTTTGGCAACTGTAATCATTATTTTTTTAGAAAAATGGTAAAACAAAAACCGAAAACTACTCCGTTGAATATGGTAAATTTTTAAACCCGGGAAATTGATTTACCAAAAAACATGCTTACCTTCTCCCCCTCTAAGGCCCTTTGTTGCCCACTACAATTTCATGTCCAGTGATGAAGCATCGCCGGAACTTCAACTCCCTCCAATACTTTTTTCCGGATTTGCCTTTTTGTTTGAAGGAAATTTGAACATCACCTCTTCCGACGGAAAAACGCACACGAACATAAAGGACTGGGTATCGCCCGTAACGACAAACCCCGTTAAATTGAGCTGGCCGAAGCGGAGTTCCATCATCAGCATACAGTTCTGGCCCGGGAAATTTTTCGAATTCTTTGGCTGGCCTCAGCATCTGTTTTTTGATGATACGGTTTTGCTGCATGAAACAGACCTGGAAAAGCCGTTTAATGATTTGTTTGAACAATTATTTGAGAAACCATCCATGGAAGAAAAGTCCGGTTTGCTGGATACTTTCTTGCTACAACACTATCCACAAAAAAGATTTTTCCGGCCAGTTATTTCAGACACCATTGAAAAGCTGCTTAATCGCCACAGGAAAATTTCGCTGGAAAGCCTCATCGAAGATTCAAGGTATAGCCAACGCCATTTTAGAAGATTATTCCAGGAGGCAGTAGGCATGAACCCAAATATCTTTATGCGGATCATACGTTTCTACAAGGCTTTTTCCTACATGAAGACAGATAGCTTTGATTCCCTGACAGAAATATCTTATAAGGCAGGCTATTTTGACCAGTCTCATTTCATCAGGGATTTTAAGGACTTTTGGGGAATGTCGCCCGGAGAGGTTTTTAGTGTTCAAAATAATAATGCTTTAGAGATACTTGCCAATGCTCCCGGGATGGGTAAGTCAAAATAGCCCCGCTTGCAGTGTAAAAATCATTTCTCATTTCCGTTTATCCCGATTGCATAAAAATCAATTAATGTCCGTTTTATACAATCCTTTTAAGCCCTAAAGGACTATTTTTATCCAACTCTGACAAGGTCTTTTTTTTTAAAAAAAAGATGAGCAATCAGCAGTAAAATTGAATGTCGTTTATCTTGCCTCTCGGATAACTCAAAAAAAACCAATTCCCGAGCCCCCACTGGGTTCACGTCATTTGATGAGGTGGCTGAAAGCAGGTCGACCTGACCGGTATCGCGATCATTGGTAAGGAATTATCCTGCCTCATTCTCCGTGGGTGGCCCGGGAATTTTTTTATTAAAAAGTTTTAGCCAAGAAATTATAAAGGGTCTTCCCAAATTCATTGGTAATTCCGATCCTTTCTTCATAACCATTTCAGTTGACCGTTCCAAGATCCTTCACCGTTGAAAAATTTTGATTTCAGATCAAAAACCCTTAATTTTAATGACTGAGAAAATACAAAATTGACATCATACCTCTCTGATTGTCAGAACACTCCCCCCGTATTCCTCTTCTTTGCACATCCAGGCAGGAACACTTCTATACAATCTTGCTTCTTAACATCCATAGCGTACAATTTTTCCAAATTATACATACCAATGACAGAATAACCCATTTGAATAGGATTGAAATTTCTTATCACAAAAAATTATACCAATATGAAAAAATCAATCATCATTCAATCCCTGTCCGGGCTGATCCTCCTTTTATTCGCCTTTCAGGGATTTGCGCAATGGGAAGATACGGGGCTAACACCTATGCCTACCCCAAGATTCGGAGCTTCAGCTACAGCTTTGGATGGAAATATTTATGTAATTGGTGGTATTGATTTCGATGGCACACCAACTTTGAGAACCGTTGAAATTTACGATCCCACAGAGAATACCTGGAGTACCGGCACAGATATTCCTATACCCCTGTACAGGCCTGGTTGTGTAGTATATAGCGGGAAGATCTATATTTTTGGCGGGGTAGATCCTGAAGGGAAGTCTGACAAGGTTTTTGAGTTCGATCCTGAAAATCCAGATTCATGGGTAGAAAAAGCAACTATGCCAACCCCAATAAACTGGCATCAGGCACAGGTTGTTCAGGATTCCATTTATATTTTTGGTGGAATAAATGATACATGGGTGGATTCTACATTGGTCTATTTACCTAAAACAGATGATTGGGTGATCAGGGAAGCCATGCCGGAACCCCGTGGATTGTATGCTGCGGAAGCTTTTGAGGATACGATCTATGTGATGGGTGGAATTCATTTCGGGTTAACTCATAATCAAGTTTACGCCTATACACCACAATCCAATACCTGGATACAAAAAGGTAATATGCCTGATAGTAAAATGTCAGCAGAATCCGTTACTTACGGCGAGGACATTTATCTTTTCGGCGGCTGGTGGGCTTTTAACCCTTTTAATCTTCCTGGAGAATTTTCTGCCCAAACCTGGAAATTCCATCCTCCTACGGACACCTGGGAAAACCTTGATGCAGACCTGCCGGATGATGAGGTTGTAGGACATGCCAGTGCGGTTGGAGAAGATCCTGATGGTAATATTTGCATTTTTGCCTTCGGAGGTGCTTACCCAGAGTTTTGGGATGGCCCACCAGGAAATGTTACCGGAAGAGTACTCAAACTCAACCTTACTGCTGTCAGTGTAAAAGACGTTGGTAAAACCAATACCGAACTTGTTGTGATGCCCAACTACCCGGATCCTTTTAACGCCACAACAAATATTAGCTATGAATTAATGGCTGCTTCCAGAGTCCAAATCCTGGTAATGGATATTTCCGGCCAAATAGTTGAGCATCTGTTGAATGAATTCCAAATGCCAGGCAAGTATACATTGGAATGGAATGCACAGAGATTTGCACCCGGAATTTATTCCGTAAAAATCCAAACTGAATTTGGATCTGTGGTCACGAAATGTGTATTGCAGAAATAATCCGGATAACACTGTTTATTAAGTAATAGTTATTCCCCCTTTTCCCTGGTTCTATCAGTGGAAAAGGGGACTTTTATTTTTTTTAGGATACCCAAAAACTTCAAAAAATCCTGATTTGTATTTCATTTTCTAAACCCCGCCTGCCATTTCGCTTGAATTATTAAAAATAAGATGCTACTTTAGCCGCATCATTCAAATATCTATGGATTGCGGATAACCTTCCATTACAAACCATAAGCTTGCCAATATTTACTTTGAGAATTCTGACGACTAAAAGAATACATCTTTTAGCTGATAACTATTGTTTAAAGAAATATTTTGATTTTTAACCTGAACAAACATTACAGACCATGAAAAACATTTTTGCTTTCCTGATTTTGCTTTCGGGCGTTGTAATGCTCTCCACCCTTGGTTGTACTAAAAACAAAACCATGGAGGAAGTAATTCCGGATATTTGTGACACTATCGATGTGGCCTATAATGATGAGATTAAGACCCTCATCAATCTGAATTGTTCCTATAGCGGATGCCATGATGGCAACCTCGCGGGCATTGGTGATTTCACCAACTATGAAGGATTGTTGAGCAGACTCGAAAGTGGTTCGATCAAATTGCATGCTATCGACCTCCCAAAGGACGATCCTGATCATATGCCTCCCTATTACACTCCTGTCGGTAATCCAACCGATTTGACGACGGAAGAAACAGATATGTTGCTTTGCTGGATCCTCAATGGATACCCGGAGAATTGATAAGGGAACAAGTGGAGCAGAGTTGAGCGAAGCGAAATCCCGTACTCTCAGAGTCGGGGCGACATCCCGAACGAGATTTTATATCGAGTGTATACGAAGTGTCGGGAGGAATAAACTCAACCTCGGCTTTATTATTTCCAACAGCTTCCTGGAAACCTAATTATTTTTTCACCGTAAGACAAACTTTAATGCTAAAACCAATTTCGATGTATAAACTAACTTTTTCCCTGATCATGCTGTTTGGGTTTATTGGCATGAACGGTCAGGATGTATATCAAACCTTTAAGGACAGACGCGTCATCAACGCTCAATCCGTTGAGATGCTAAAGAAATATGAACTAGACGTCCGCATCACCCACCGATTCGGCGATCTTGCTGGTGATAACGGTGGTTTTAAAACCTTCTTTGGGCTGGAAAATATTGCTGATGTATTGACAGGGCTTGAATATGGTGTTTTTGATGATCTGAACATTGGGTTATACCGGTCTAAAGGTGCAGGGAGTTATCCTGATGGCAAGTCAGGGTTGCGGCAGTTGCTCACCGGATTTGCCAAATACCGAGTTTTGCAACAGTTGGAAGAAAACGGAAGTCCTATCACACTCACCTTGATTGGAACAGCTTCCATCTCCACTTCCCCAAAGTCGGAAAATCCCAGTAGTATCAATTATTTCCCAAACACCACAGACAGGATGGCCTTCAATATTCAGGCATTGGTCGCCAAAAAATTCACCGAAGGCTTTTCTCTCCAACTCAACGGAGCTTATACCCACCGTAACATTGTGGATTTTGACGATGTCAATGGAATCATCAGTCTGGGAATCGCCTCCCGGGTGCAAGTCACCAAAGTGTTCGGATTGATTGTAGATGTAACACTTCCTTTCGCGGAAAACAGGACAACCGCCGATGGTTATTATCCTTCCATCGGAGCTGGGTTGGAAATTGATACAGGGGGACACATTTTCCAGGTAAATCTCACCAACTCCAGAGGGATCGTGGAAACGGATTACATCCCCTACTCTACCGCTAACTGGGGCGACAGTGAATTCAGGCTCGGGTTTACCATTTCGAGAGTATTTAAAATCTAAAATTCAGATCCATGCAAAAATTGATCATTACTTTTTTCGGTTTGGCCCTGTTGTTTTTCATCAGCATGGGATCTGTTGATAAACCTGCTATTCTGGTTGACGAAAATGCTTCGGTGGCTGACCTGCTGGAAAAACTGGGAGATACACCCCAACCTCACAAACCCAATATGAAACTGCCCGGCGTATCGGTCGAAAATGGACGAAGCATCATTTTTGACGGTATCAGCAAAAATGCAGAAGGAAAAACCATGGCAAGGCAAAGCAAACATTTTGTCTGTACTTCCTGCCACAACATGGTGAAGGAAGATCCTGACCTCAGTGTGGCAGATCCACAAGCAAGGCTGGAATACGCTGAGGCTAACGACTTGCCATTCCTCCAGGGTACTGCCCTTTACGGCGTAGTCAACAGGACTTCATTTTATAATGGCGATTACGACAAAAAATACGGCGATCTGGTAAAAGATGCCAGGAATAACCTAAGAGGTGCCATTGACCTGTGCGCAGTAGAATGCTCTCAGGGCCGTACACTTGAGGACTGGGAAATGGAATCCATACTTGCTTACCTCTGGACCATCGACCTAAAAATAGGAGATCTGGTGCTTAATAATGAAGAATTAAAAACCATTGGCCTTGCGCTGGATGGAGATGGTGACCAGGCTGCACGGCAGGAAAATTACTTGAAATCCAAATATCTGCAGGCATCACCGGCAACATTCACAACTCCGCCGGATGATCGCACCAAGGGTTATGGATTGAAAGGGGACGCAAAAAATGGTAAAATCATTTACGAACACAGTTGTCTGCACTGCCATGACAAGGGACGCTATGCATTTTTTGCCCTGGATGACTCGAAATACTCCTTCAAATTCCTGAACAGGAATATAGACCGTTATACCCGGTATTCACTGTACCAGGTTGGCCGATATGGCACGTATCCACTGAATGGCAAAAAAAGTTATATGCCACACTATACGGAAGAAAAAATGACGGACCAGCAAATGGAGGATTTGAGGGTTTATATTGAGAGAATGGCGAAGTCCAGGCAATAATAAAACGGGGGAACAAGAAAACATGGAAAAAAGGGAATAAGGTTGGTATCTTGTTCCCTTTTTAATTACTCCTCCTTAACTTCACAAAAAATATCTACAACATGACCATCAAATGGGGCATTATCGGATGCGGAAAGATCGCACATAAATTTATCCAGGATTTTGAATATGTAAAACAAGGCGAAGTGGTGGCAGTGGGATCGAGATCTCTTGAAAAGGCCAGGGAATTTGCATCTCAGTATAATGTGGGTAAAGCTTATGGCTCTTATGAAGAACTGGCTGCAGATGAGGAAGTCCAGGCCATTTATATTGCCACCCCACACAATTACCACCTCGAAAACATGAAACTCTGCTTCCAGCGTAATAAAGCTGTGCTCTGCGAGAAACCCATTACCGTTAACGCAAAAGAATTGGAAGAGGCGCATGAAATGGCCAGGTCGAAAAACATCTTCCTGATGGAAGCTATGTGGACATGGTTTCTTCCGGCTGTGCTCAAAGCCAGGCAATGGATTGATGAAGGGCACATAGGCGAAGTCAAATTCCTGCGCGCTGACTTTGGGTTTAAACCTGAATTTAATGCTGAAAGCAGGGTTTATAATCCGAACCTTGCTGCCGGTGCATTGCTGGATATAGGAATTTATCCATTGGCCATAGCTGAATTCCTGATCGACAGTGACATAAAAACCATGCGGTCGGTCGGGTATCTCGGATCTACGGGCGTCGATGAGTATAATGCGATAAATGTGGAATATAAAAACGGCGTATTTGCTCAACTATCGAGCGGTGTGGTATCTGACTTGCATAATGACGCTTACATAGTCGGAACAAATGGAATTATCCGCATCGAAAAATTCTGGATGTCCAAAAAAGCTATTTTAGAAACACCTGCAGGCAAAGAAGTATTTGAAGATGAACTGCCCTGCCATGGCTATAATTACGAAACAGATCACGTCAATGAACTGCTGCTTCAAGGTAAAAAAGAAAGTCCGGTAGTCTCTTTTGAAAAATCGATGGATTCGATGGAACGAATGGATGCGATCCGGAAGGAAATGGGATTGAAGTACCCCTTTGAGTAGGATAAGGGAACAAGGGAATATGGGAGAAAAGGCCTAAAGGCCTGGTGTTTTTTGCTTTTGACTTACTCTCCGCCCTAAAGGACGGAGCAAGGGAACGAAGCAATAGAAGAGTGCTATCTTTAATTATTTTAACATTGGGCATTCTACTCGGTTAACAAACCCAACTCCTCCTGCTAACTGGTACTGCCAACTGGTACTTTCGGACTGAAGACTGTAGACTGATGAAACGCGCTACTTCCGTTTCCGCTTCTTCTTCTTCTTCTCCAGTTTCTCCGCCTCTTCCAGCAGCTCCTTTAAACTAAGGGAAGTATCATGAGAATAGTCGATGGTCTCGTCATATTCGGATTTGGTAACCTCCATTACTTTGATCTTCTTGTAGATAAACTCCTCGATGGCAGCCAGGTATTCCTGTTCCTTAGGACTGCAAAATGATACCGCAAAACCTCGATCTTTACCCCTACCGGTTCTGCCAATGCGATGTACATAATTTTCTGCCTTTTCCGGAAGGTCGTAATTCACTACATAATGCACATTGGGAAAATCGATTCCTCTGGCAGTGACATCCGTGGCAATTAAAATTTTGAGTTCTCCGGATTTAAACCGGTCCATGACTTTGAAACGGTCCTTTTGTTCCTTTTCGCTGTGGATGGTGGCCGATTCGATATTTACCCTTTCCATGGCTGCACAAACCCTTTCTGCCCGCACCTTTGTTCTTACAAAAACAAGAATCTTTTCTTTAGGGTGCTCATTGATCAGTCGCTCCAGGAAAAATCTTTTATCATCCATTTTCATAAAGGCCACGGAATGATCGACATTTTGGGTCACCGGATCACGAGGTGAAAGCTGGATTCGAATGGCGTTTTTATTGACCAGCGAATAAGCGAGTTTTTTGATCTTTTGATTTATCGTTGCCGAAAAAAACAGGGTTTGTCTTCGTTTAGGTAAAAACCTCATCAGGTCCTGAATATCCTTGATAAACCCCAGGTCAAGCATGTGATCTGCCTCATCCAGGATGAGTATTTCCACTCTGTGAAGGCGAATATGCCCCTGGCTGACCAGATCAAACATACGGCCGGGAGTGGTTACAAGAATATCTACTCCTTCCTCTAATTTGCTAATCTGTGGGTCCTGTTCTACGCCGCCGAACAATGAATATGTTTCCACCCGGGTTTTCTTTCCCAGGGTTTTAAACACCTCGGTGATCTGAATAGCCAGTTCGCGGGTAGGCACCATTACCAAACACTTGATGCCGTCTGTTCGTCTATTGCGTTTTCGCTCCTGCAAAATATGGAGCACCGGAATGGCAAAGGCAGCCGTCTTTCCGGTACCCGTCCGGGCAATGGCCAGCACATCCTCTCCGTTCAAAATATTGGGAATGGACTTGAACTGAATATCCGTTGGGCGCTTGAAGCCCATTTTATCCAGGTTCTTCTTAATTTCAGGAGAAATATTGTACTTTTCGAATTTCATGGTCCGGTTGCTGGTTGCTGGTTTCTGGTTTCTGGTTTCTGGTTTCTGGTTGCTGGTTGCTGGTTTCTGGTTGCTGGTTCTGGTTGCTGGTTCTGGTTTCAGGTTGCAAAGTTACATTTTGGAATGGGAATGCAGGTATTTTAGTTAATTAATCAGCGTTTATCAGTTTGATCCGTTTCATCTGCGCCTGCCTGACGGCAAAGGCAGGTTCCAATATTATTGAACACGGATTTGAACTGGTTGAACTGACTTTAACAGAGCATTCCGACAAGTTTTAAAAATGAAAAACATAAAATCATGGTATTACTTTTTTGCTTATGAAGCTGTTTGTATTGGACTCTTTTTCCATGAAAAAGCTCTTATTAATTGCGAACCATGTTTACCAGGAACTCCTTGTCCACCTTGCATTAGTCAAGGACAAATAATATTATTCTGGATGGCAATAGTTGGCCTACCTGTTTTTTTAATTCTGCAATATTTATTTCCGAAATTTATTAATCGAAAATAAACCCATAAAAATAATATCCACACATATCGTCCCCGAATCTGCAGCCCCTTCTCGCTTGCAATACTACGCCAAAGAAATTTTCAGCCATTTCATTCCCTCCAACAAAGGCGTGAAAAAAGCCATTATTCGGGAATTGATCATCGTGAATGGAAAACCATCTACGACGGGCTACCTTGTTCGACCCGGCGATGAGGTCACCTTACTTCAAGATGAAAGTAAACCTCCAAAAGATTACCAATTAAAGTTGGAAATCATTTATGAGGACGATCATCTGGCGGTGATTGTCAAACCAGCGGGCATTCCCACCAGCGGCAACCAGTTCAAGACCATACAGAATGCCTTACTTTTTAACCTGCGAGAAACGACCAAACCAGATGCCTTAAACTGGCCAAAACCGGTTCACAGACTTGATGCTTCAACCTCCGGTCTGCTGTTGATTGCCAAAACCAAACTGGCTCAGGTGAGTTTGGGGCAACAATTTGAAGACAAGCGTATTCAAAAGCGATACCACGCCATTGTCATTGGCCAACCAAGTCAAGCTGGTGAATGGAAATCCGAAATCGAAGGAAAATTTGCCCTCACCACATATACCACTTTAGAAACGATACCTTCCCTACGAAACGAATCGCTTTCTTTAATAGAACTTTATCCACATACCGGCAGAACTCATCAATTGCGTATCCATCTCTCCGAAGCGGGCTTTCCGATTATGGGTGACAAACTTTATGGAACCAAAGGCGAGGTCTTCAGAGGAAAGGGTCTTTTCCTCAGTTCAACAGGAGTGAAATTTAATCACCCGGTAAACAATGAATTGCTTTCCTTTGAAATAGCCATTCCTGCAAAATTCAACTCCCTTTTAAAAAGAGAAAAAAGGCGTTGGGAGAAGTATAATGGGGAGCAATTATAATTAGAGTGTGTTTAAATTTTTTTCAAAAAATTTCCCCTAAACGGTATTTTATTCTAACATACGTGGAAAAATGGATGACTGATTTCAATTATCCAATTTCCCGCCACCGACTGGGATGTTTTTTGAAATAAGAAGTTGATTTTCAATAAATAAAAATTTAACCATGATCTTAAATGAATGATGGTAGAAATACTATTTTTTAAAAAAATAGTATTTCTTGAAAATTTCTCCGTTCATCATCCCACCAAAATCTCAAAATTTGGCATCTCCCCAAGGAAGTCTTACTTTTACGAAAAACTACCTTTTCTTGCTATGAAAATTAAAATGACCTTACTGGTTTTTTTACTCCTGCCGGTACTAACCCTAAGTGCCCAAAAAGGGCTTAAAGGCAAATGGGAAGGAACCATCACCTGGGGCGGTTATGACAAAAAAGCCGGAGATAAATTTGAATTATATATTGAGGCCAAAGGCCACCGCGTCACCGGTCGCACCTATATCCACCAAAAAAACGGAGAAGTAATTTCGAGGGAATTCAAAGGCAGAATCTATGAAGACAGATCCATGTACCTGGAAGAAATTCCGGAGCCAACAGCCGATAAAGACTCAGAATTCCAAGCGCCATCCAAGCTCAGAAGATACCAATTCCTCTTTACCCGAAGTATTTTTGAATCCACATTGGAAGGTCACTGGCAGGAAATGATTAAGGATCCCCTCAACAATAAAAGGGCCATTGGTCGGATTTATATGACCAAGGCGGATCAGTCGAAAGCATGACCGGGACCAGGATGACCAGGATGACCAGGATTTAATTACAGAGTACACTAAGTAAGCACAGAGGGGCTGTGAGTTTTAATCCTGCGCAATGTTGACTCTTTTCGCATTCACCCAGTGTTTTAGAAAAACTTTGTTGGTGCTTAATTCCACTATGTAGAATTTGCCATACGATCGAAAAACCTCAGATTGATTTATTGTTTCAATTTCAACACCTTGGGCATTAATATAATTGGAGTGAATTAAGTATAATTGACCTTCCTTTTTCAAAATGTAGCCGACATGACTTTGATCAAATCCAATGAAATGAATACCTTCTTTTACACTTTCATCTATTGCAGAAATATTCCCCACAGTTGAGCCCTCCGATATTTCAACCACATCTGTGCCTAAGGCTAAACTCCTGGCTCCCGACTTTGGTTGATTGGACTTTGCTGAGCTAACTCATACCTGTTTAAATTGACCCCTCCTACTCTGCCAGCATGTATTCACTAACTCCTTTAATGGATAGCTGGTTTTTAGATGGTTCTTTACACCCATAATCTAGGACAAGCAGCAGGATAAAAAATATCTGAAATTTCAAAAGTCATTTTTTGTAATTAAAAAACATGCAAATTCAGCATAAACCAAACTTAACCTTTAGGAAATTAACCCCTCCTACTCTGCCAGCATTTTCACCATGGTCAGAATAGTCGCAATGGCCACCGTCTCTCCGGTTTCGTCATAGACATACCAGGAACTTCACGATTCCTTTGCGGAAGTCCTCATCATCTTTCTTTTCCTGCGCAATCTTTTCTTTCACCGTGAACCTCACACCGATCGTCATGCCCGGGTAAACCGGCTTGGTAAACCGGCAATCTTCAATACCATAATTCAGCAGTACCGGCCCTTTTTTAGGTTCTACAAATAATCCCGCAGCCTTGGACAACACAAAATAGCCATGTGCCACCCTTTGCTCAAAAATGGTACCTTCGAGAGAAGTAGCATCCATATGAGCATAAAAATTATCCCCGCTCACGTTGGCGAAATTGGTGATATCGCTTTCCGTAACGGTGTGTTTATGGGTGATGACCGTTTCACCGATCTCCAGTTCTTCAAAGTGTTTGCGGAAAGAATGAACAGGTTTTTCCTTGTATTTACCGCCATACTGATACACACCTGTAACAGCCGAAACCATGGTCGGGTGCCCCTGAATGGCCGTGCGTTGCAAATAGTGTTTCACACCTCGAACTCCCCCTAATTCTTCGCCTCCTCCGGCTCTTCCCGGACCACCGTGAGCGAGCAACGGCATTACAGAACCATGTCCGGTACTCTCCGGAGCACTCTCGCGATTTAACATATGTATTCTTCCGTGCCATGCAGCTGACTCGACCACATAATCAGTGGCAATCTCCTCATCAAAAGTACAGATGGTACTTACGAGAGATCCTTTGCCCATGTTGGCTAAGTCTATTGCTTCCGAAAGGTCCTTATAAGGCATGATGGTGCTCACCGGACCAAAGGCCTCCACATTGTGGGAATCCTGTTTATTAAACGGATCATCATTAAAAAATACGATCGGTGTGAAAAAGGCTCCGTTAGATTTATCTGCTCCGACTACCTCAAAATTATCCGGATCACCAATTAATACATCACAACTTTTACTCAACAAATCCACCTTTTCCCTAACCGTTTTTTGCTGCGATTTGGAAACCAAAGCTCCCATGCGTACTCCTTCCACCTGTGGATCTCCGATAGTCGTTTTAGCCAGTGATTTGCGTAAAGCATCTTCGACATCACCAACAAGTTCTTCGGGAACAATAATCCGGCGAATGGCCGTACACTTCTGACCACACTTAATGGTCATTTCATTCCGGATCTCCTTGATAAATAAATCAAACTCAGGTGTACCGGGAACAGCATCCTTTCCCAGAACAGCAGCGTTCAAACTGTCAGCCTCCATATTGAAGGGAACTCCCTGCTCGGTTAACCTCGGATACGCCTTCAGCATCTTTCCGGTCGAGGCAGAGCCCGTAAAAGTAACCACATCCTGCGTCTGGACACCATCCAGAATGCCCACCCCACTTCCCTGCAACAATTGCAAGGAACCTTCCGGCAAAAGACCAGACTCAATAATATCCCTCACCATGGCTTCTGTCAAAAATGAGGATAACTCTGAAGGCTTAACAACAGCAGGCATCCCGGCCAGTAAATTGACAGATATTTTTTCCAGCATTCCCCAGATCGGAAAATTAAAGGCGTTGATATGAACCGCCACTCCCTGCCGGGGAGTCATGATGTGGTGACCGATAAAAGTCCCTTCTTTGGACAGACTCGCCATTTCCCCGTCAACATATACCTTACTGTTGGGAAACTGCTTTCTCAAACTGGCATAGGCAAACAAGGTGCCGATTCCTCCGTCGATATCAATCCAACTGTCAGTTCTGGTAGCGCCTGTTTTATAACTGGTGGGATAATATTTCTTGCGCATTCCGTGGAGGTGGAGTGCCAGCTTTTTGAGCATTAAACCCCGCTCGTAGAAGGTCATTTGCCGCAAGGCCTTCCCGCCTGTTTTTCGGCCGTAATCCATGATGGCAGCAAAGTCCAGACCTTCCGTTGAGGAAGTACCGATGAGTTCTCCGGTGATAGCGTTAAATTGTGGGATTCCTTCGCCGGTATGGTCAGTCCATTGACCCTGGATGTAATGTTGTAATTTCATCTCTTTTCAATCTGATAATTTTCCAAAAAACTCGATTTGAAAATATACGAATGACTGTTCGTATGGCAAAGGTAAGGATTTACCTTTTTATGCAAAAAAATACCGGCCGATGTCTTCAAAGACAAGGGCCGGTATCCTTTTACGTTTTAAACCTGCCTGCCGACAATCGGAGGTAGGTTTTACATTTCTCAGGGTCTTTCCTCACAGACCTCCCCGTAAATCCGGGCTGCCTGCATGAGGCCGTCTTCCGTATGTTCCACACCTCCTGCATTGATCATTTCAGCCAGATCTCCACAGTCCTCAAAGTATTTTGCCATTCCTTTTTTAAATAACAGGAATGGGGTACTTGAAGTAGAGGTCGGAGCTTGTTCACCTGTTCTGTAAAAGGCAAATTCAATCTTTTTGTCTCCCAATTGATCATCGTAGGGATAATATTTGAACAATTGAATTCGAGGTGAATCGTAGATTATTTCAAGAATATGTTTACCAGCAACTTTGTTTCCCTTTGCTCCCGGAGTAAAATCCATCACTTTGAAAGTACGTCCATCAAAGGAAAACTCCTGAGTCTGGGCAGGATCCAGGCTGCTTGAAACATCTTTACCATCCACAGAATACTCGAAAACTACATTACCTTTTGGTCCGAAAACAAGATCACTGCCTTCTTCTGTGTTTACAACCATATTACCCTCTACTTTGATACCGTCAGCAAGCACCATGGCACCTGCCATACTTGCATTATCCTCCTCTTCTTCCGGAGCGGCCACATCCACATTATTTGATGGAGGAGCAGCAGCTTCCACATCGATAAAGAAGTGACGGCTGTCAACTCCATTGGTTTGAAAGGATTGTTGCATTCTCCTGATCTTGTCAACATACCTTTTGACCCCACCTTCTTTATAATCAATTTTCAGGCATTCGGTCGCGTATTTATTGGCATTTTCCAAATCATCCATCCAGTAATAAACCGTGGTCAGATTGAACAGACATGCATAACGTACTCTTTTGAGTTTACGATCATCGGCAGGATATTTGTCATATCCCATCCAAAAGTCGATGGCCGGTTTCAGGTCTGCTGCAATGGTTTCCATTGGCTCGTCTGCTTTCACCTTTTCAAAAGCTGCGTTCGTGGTTTCGTAGGCCTTCATGAAATCATCCTCAGAGGAGTGTTTTTTCACGATTTTGATCTCTTCCCGTTCACTTCTGTGCGGATAACCGTAGCGGTAATTCACACTTGCGTTAACACTATTCATAGCATTTCTTACATAAGAAGCTGCGCTGTTGTTCAACGTATTCAATCTGCGTTTTTTCCAGTCTTCATAGGCTTTGGAATATGAGTTGAAGGAACTTCCCTTGATTTGTTCGACATTTTCCAGGTTGGTAATTTGAGCTTCGTGGATAAGGTTTCCGTGAAAATCATAAACCCTGTAGCTCACCGGCATGTAATAATGATACTGCATGAAGTAGCTGGTGGTTTTGGAAACCTTTCCATCCTTGGATTTCTTCTCGGTAACTTTTTTCCCAACTTCATTTTTTACCGTCCGGGCGTTACCCACTGAAATCTGGATCCTGACGTGAGCGTTTCCGTTGACTTTTTTGAACCCTCCAAGGTTCACCTTATTCATCGCACCCTGCCTGGTTATTTTGCCACTTTCAAAAATAGAGTGGCCATGAATATATCCACTACCATAAAGATTAACCCTGTAGGTGGTGAATTCGTTATCCAGTGGATTGCTGGGGAGCTGGGTGTAATTAACTGTAAATCTTTCATTCTTCACTTTTTGGGCAGACAGCTGGACTCCCAGTAATAATACAGCTGCCAAAGAGAGCGTAAAAATTTTAATTCTCATACGTAAAATGTTTAGTTTAAAGAGTTTTAAATAGGGCAAAATGACACATTTCTTGCCTGGCACAAATATAATTAAAAAAATGATTAAACTATAATATATAATCAATTTATTTACAAAATGTATTTTATCCGCAAATCCTTAAAAAGTAAGGAATTGATTTAACGTCCGGGTTATATTCCTTTTACATTTATCAGAAATTAAAAAGTCCTCTGCCTTGAAACTATATCGATAAAAGGGAAAAAACTTACCCAACGAAAAAGGCCCGGGACAAGTCCTGAGCCTTTTGTATGATTTTTTTAAAATTTTAAACCGTTCCTATCCAAACAACTTCTTCAAACTCACCTTCTGACCAGTAGTCACATTTTCGTTTTTAAATACTTTAGAAGCCAGCCAAAGTGCCAAAGAAGCATAAACGACCACCGAAGCTGCCACGGTGCCAATCAATACAATGTCGTAAGTTCCCTTGAGCACAGCTCCCAGTGCGAGAGCAATATTCAACATCGGGATCATTGCGGTGCTCATGGTCAGTTCCATCCCCGGCATTTGTGAAAGTACTGCGGGAATGATAACCACCATCATCAACGGGGATACATAACTTTGAGCTTCTTTATAAGAATTGGCCAATTGAACAACCGCCAAAGTTAACGCCGCCAGGAAAATCGTCGTAAGAAAAACAATGAGCCCGATCCACAACCATCCCTGAGTAGAAATGCTTATTGCAAAGGTTCCCATAGCATCAGCTCCTCCAATCAATCGTACCTGGATGAGCATAGCGACCATCAAACTCAATACATTCATCAAAGCTGAAACTAAGCCTACACTAAATACTGCCAGAAATTTTCCGGCAATGATTTCCGGAACATGGATGGGAGCGGTAAAAAGGCTTTGAAGCGTCTTTCTTTCCTTTTCTCCGGAAGTGATATCAATGGCAATGTAGATACAACCGACAAAAATGAATATCAACAAAAGCATGGGCAGGAATGATCCCAATATCTTTCCGGCTATTTGTTCATCAGATGCCATATTGACCTCTTCCAAAATGACAGGATCAATAAATTCCGGCGGTAGTTCTTGCTGTGCGAGACGTTGTTGCACCACTTGCTCCTCATAGGCTTTAATTGCACCTACCACCTGATGTTTTCTGGCATTCAACAGATCCTTTGATTCATCAAAATAAATAGCAATGCTCAGATCTCCACTGGTATCCGCTTTCTGATCAATTTGCACTCCAATGGCACTCGACATGGTATCGATCATCTCCTTTGTAAAACTCAGAGGTTCCACTTCGAGATTAGGCATAGCTTCCAGGGTTTTCACCAAAGGTAAATCAGCTGATTCCGGATTGACCAGCAAAGTAACTTTGTCATCCCTTATTTTTTCCTGCTGATTCTGCCCGACTTTTCCGATTAGGGTGAACAACACAGGATAGGTAAAAAAGGGTAATAAAATGATCAGATAGATCATACGCTTATCGCGAAGGACCTCCCTTAGTTCTTTTTTGAATATGGTTGAAATGATATTATTTCTCATGTGTGGTTAATGTTTGATGTGGTTTGATGTTTGATGTGGTTTGATGTTTGATGTGGTTTGATGTTTGATGTGGTTTAACTTGGTGACATGGTTTCAGATATTCTTCGGGTACAAAATTTTTTACCACAGGGGGCCCAAAGGTCGCGGAGATTAGTCTGAAATAACTATGAAACGATCTGATTCCTTCGACAAGGTCCCGGCACTGCGTGCACGCGGATCTATGATGTCGCCATTCCATTCTCTTGGCCTGGGCAAAGGCAAAACCTTGCTTAATTTTCTTTATGCCTCTGTTACCAGGTTGAAAAATGCATCAGCGAGGTTCTCCCGCTGGGTGATGTTTTTAGCTTCCTCCATGGTACCGTAATGCTTTAACCTGCCTTCGTGGATGATGGCGATCCTATCACAAAGTCTTTCGACTTCATTGAGATGGTGGGTGGAAAAGATGACTGTTTTGCCTTCCTCCTTGGCCATTTTACGGATAAACTGCAGGATAAATTCGCTGGCCATGATATCCAGACCTGTGGTGGGTTCGTCGAGGATCACTACCTGGGGATCATGTACAAGAGTACGGACGATGGATACTCGCTGTTTCTGCCCTGTTGACAACTTTTCACAATAACGATCTTTGAACTCATTGATGCCAAAAACTTCCGCCAGATGGTTGACTCGATCATTGAGTTCTTTTTCCGGTACTTCGTATAAATTTCCGAAATACTTAAGCAGTTCCAGTGGTTTCAGCCTCCGGTAAAGATCCATTTCTCCTGTCAGGAACCCCAGAGATTTACGAGCTTCTATCTTTTGATTTGACATGGAATGCCCATTGATGAATGCCTCTCCGGAGGAGGGCGTCAACAATCCGGACAACATTCTCAGGGTTGTGGTTTTTCCGGCACCATTAGGACCGAGCAAACCAAAAATCTCTCCGGCCTTTACTTCAAAACTAAGGTCATCTACTGCCCGGAGCTCTTCAAAATCTTTGGTGAGATTTCGCGCCTCGATTTGTACTTGCATAAAATTGGAATTTTGTTTGGTAAATTCTTTTCGATTATCAATTGGTTAACTGAAGTTGAAAACTGAGTCATGTATTCCACTCAATCAAATCGACAAGATATTTTTGTTTCTGCTAAAGTATTTTTTTAACGGATCAAACAGATTAATTATCGACAAACCATATGATTAATTTGATGGGCTGTAGGTCAATTAGCTTTAGGTTTTTATTTTTACGCCCAAAATATACCACTATGCAAAGAAGACAATTTGGAAAGAAAATAGCAGCGGCCCTGATCGCCGGCAGTTTCCTGAATCCAGGACAGGTTTTTGCATCCAGCACCCAAAAGAAATACAAAAAAGGGCTCAAACCTAAAAAACTCAAAAAAGGAGATACCATTGGGATGATCACTCCCGGAAGTTACATTTCTGATGAAGCGCTGGAAAAGGCGGTTACCAATGTAGAATCTTTGGGCTTCAAAGTAAAACTTTCTAAAAATATTCGTGCCAAACGAGGTTTTAATGCGGGGACTGATCTGGAGCGACTGCTTGACCTGCACACCATGTTTACCGATGATCAGGTGGCCGGCATCTGGTGTGCCCGTGGCGGTTATGGGTGTACGCGTCTATTGCCATATATTAATTACAACCTTATCAAAAAACATCCAAAAGCCTTTATTGGCTACAGCGATGTTACTTCTTTGCTCAATGCGTTTTATTTAAAAACCGATTTGGTTGGATTTCACGGACCGGTTGGTGCTTCTGATTTCACCGATTACACCAAGGAAAACCTGTTGGCAGTATTGGTGGAAGGCAAAGAGAATCATATAATCCAGCTTTCCGAAAACAATCAATCCAACGAAGACCCCGCTTTTAAAGCCCGGCAGATCCGCTATGGAAAGGTAGAGGGCACATTGATCGGCGGTAATCTTTCCCTGCTTGCTTCCATGGCCGGAACCGAGTGGGAGCCTGACTACAAGGATGCCATCACTTTTATTGAAGACATAGGTGAAAAACCTTACCGGGTGGACCGTATGTTAACTCAATTAAGACAAAGTGGCAACTTCAAGGAATCAGCTGCTATTGCCTACGGTATTTTTAATGATTGCGCTGCTCCGGAAGATGAAGATTCCCTAACGCTCTTCGAAACCATTAACGACAGGACTAACGATCTCAGGATCCCTGCGTTTTATGGTTTATCTTTTGGTCATATTAAAGATCAGGTTACTTTACCGGTTGGGATAAAAGCAGAACTGGATACGCGACTTTCTACGCTGACACTGCTGGAGAGTGCTGTGGAGGATTAGAGGCTTTTGAGGGCGTGGAGAGTTGTATCGCAGAGTTCCGCGAAGGAGCTCTTGGCGCCCTCAAAAAACGATTCTCGACCCCCCCAACATCAAACCACTTTTCCAAAAAAAATTCTTTTTTTCACCCATAAACAAAGAATCCTCCTTACTTTTGCGGCGAATTTCAGTTCCTAACCAAATTTATTGTCATGCCACAAGCAAATCTTCATGTAGAAACCTACCATGATGAACTGGAAGATTATATGGATCGCAAGAAAGCAGCCGTTGATCTTCAGACCTACATCGGTAAATTACTCGTTCACAAACAAGTCGAACTCGTACTTTTCAGAAATCAGCTGACGGACATTACCATTAGTGCGCTTCTCAGATTGCATAATTATGCTCAAAAAGTGGTCGATAGAGCCATAAGCGTCTTTGACTCTTCGGCGCTGGCCAAAGACATTTTTGAAATGGAAGTCGGGCCTTCCAAAATTGACATCGGACTTCTGGCCAACGAATGGGCCAATGAAAAAGACAACTACGCCAGCCGCAGGGATTTCCTCAACGATAAGCTCAACCACTGCCTGATCGAAAACAGCCATCCATTTGAACCAAGAGATGTGGTGCTTTTCGGATTTGGTCGTATCGGAAGGCTTGCTGCACGCGAATTGATCAAACAAGGCGTAGGTCAGCAATTGAGACTCAAAGCCATCGTTTTGCGTAGTGTTGATGAAAAATCTATCAAGAAAAGAGCTGCCTTATTTGAAAATGATTCGGTACATGGCAAGTTCAAAGGAACTGTTGAGATCGACTATGAGAACATGTGTCTGTTGATCAATGGACAAAGAATTCATGTGATCGGCACCAAAGATCCATCATCAGTGGATTATACAGCTTATGGTATTAAAAATGCCCTTGTCATTGACAATACAGGGGTTTACCGTGATGCGGAAGCTTTAAGCATCCACACCAAAGCAGAAGGTGCTGAACTGGCTCTACTGACAGCTCCGGGAGCCGGAATGCCAAACATCGTTTACGGTATCAATCACAAAGAGCTGGACAGAGACAATACAACATTGTACTCTGCTGCCAGTTGCACCACCAACGCCATCAGCCCGATCCTCAAAGTGATCAACGATAAATTTGGTGTAGTTAAAGGTCATGTGGAAACTATCCATGCCTATACCAACGACCAGAACCTGCTCGACAACATGCATAATAAACCGAGAAGGGGACGTTCCGCTGCCATCAATATGGTCATCACTTCAACGGGGGCAGGCAAGGCAGTTTCTAAGGTAATTCCTGATTTGGACGGCAAACTGACCGCCAATGCCGTGAGGGTACCAACCCCTAATGGTTCTTTGGCTATCCTCAATCTGGACATTGATAAAACTGTAACGCGGGACGAGGTGCTGGCAACGGTTAAAGAGGCCGCTTTGAAAGGTTCTCTTGTCAACCAGATCTATTATTCCATCAATGAGGAGTTGGTTTCCAACGACATTATCGGTAATGATTGTGCTGCTGTTTTCGACAGCCCTGCCACCGTTGTAGCTCCTTCCGGCAAGAATATAATCTTGTATGTTTGGTATGATAACGAATTCGGGTATACCAAGCAGGTGATCCGCCTGGCGAAGTATATTGCCAAGGTTGGACGGAATATTTATTACTAGAGATTTTAACCGCAAGGTTCGCCATGGAAGCGCAAAGAATACCAGGTATTTATTTGCGAACTTTGCGCTTCTATTGCGCCTTTGCGGTTAAACCTCTCTCCTACTCATCAACGTCTCGGCTTATACTTCGACCTTTCCAGCAACGCCTGGGCATCCCTCAATTCAATGAGTTCATACATCGTCGTCTGAGGATTCAGGCGCATATATTTTCTGACGATCTGCCATCCCAGCCAGTTGGCCGTCCTGCCCGGAGCTTCCACCGGCATACCGGGAGAGTTGGGACTTGGAGAAACATATTTTTTGATCAATCCCCAATCTGTAGAATACAACAGGTCTTCGGAAAGGAAAAATGCCCACATATCATACTCGTTATCATTTAACCATTCTACCTGAGTATCGGTCATTTCCAGTTTGATACTATCAGCGGTGTATGGGAATAAATGATCCATGATATAGAGTTTCTTGCCATTGTGAATCATGATATCCAACAAACGGCCTGTGGCAGGTTCATCCCCGCAGAGATCCTCTACCAGGGGCTTCAGGGCTTTTGTGGTCAAATGCTCCGGCGTAAATGTCCTGGTCAGGTAATTGGAAAACGACGGATGCCCCTGATTATACTGAAAATACGGGTAATCCGCTCCCAGGTAAAAATCCAGGCCAACAGCCAGAGAGTTATCCCCATAAATGAAAGCAGCATATCCATATTCGGAAATAAAGGTGGTGATGTCAGGTACCTCCAGATCCGGAAAATAATGCTTAAAATATTTAAATGCCTGTTCAAATTCCTTTTCCTGAACACTCATATCGTCATAAATCACCATGCAGGTATCGTACAGGTGCCTGATCGCAGGAAAGGTCAAAAACCCTTTCATAAATGCTTCGTGTCCCTCAGGAGCCACCCTCGGATTTTTGGAACTGACGACATTCTCAAAGAAAATCGCACTAAAATCCGGATATTTTTCTTCAAGAGCACTAAGTCCCGGACTTAAATTATTGGTATCAATGGCAAACAGGTCTTTTTCAAACCGGTGAAGATCCACCTTTACGTCAATACCAGAAACATCGGGTACTTCCTCTTTGTACTCTTTGGTACAGGCGTTGAAAAGCATTACAATAAAAACAAAATAAAACCAGTTCTTTTTAAAACTCATTGTATAATTCGTATGATTTTTAGATTCAAGAATTAACTTTGCAGCGTTTATTTTAGTACAGAAGTTGCAATTAAACAACTTCTACAAAAAAACTAACAGACCATGAAGAAAATTGTAATGTTGGCCTTCATTTTTTTATTTGTTCAAGCCATCTATGCTCAGGGAGACATCAGGTTTGGTTTTCAATTATCACCAGCCGTTTCCTGGTTAGATACTGACCACAGCAAAATTAATTCCAGTGGTCCGAATATTGGTCTGAAATTAGGCCTCAACGGTGAGTACTATTTCAGAGATAATTATGCCATCTCAAGTGGCATTGGTTTCCATTTTAATGCAGGGGGAACGCTCTTGCACCAATACGGTGGATTCTATTGGACAAGGACGGATCTTTTGGGAGGTCTGGACACCATGAGCATGAGCAACAACGTAAAATTAAAATATTCCATTCAATACGTTGAAATTCCCATCGGTTTAAAAATGAGAACCAAGGAATTCGGATTTTTCAGATACTTTTTGGACCCTGCTATCACGCTCGGCTTTAAAACCCAGGCCAGAGGGGTAATCACTGATAGCGGCATCACCGGTGAGGAAGACGAAAAATACGACATTCGTAAAGAGGTTAACGGAATCAATGCCACCTGGGGGCTTACCGGAGGTGCAGAATACAACCTAGGAGAGAACAGCACCCTGATTTTCGGGGCCGGTTTCCAGATTGGATTCACCGACCTGACGGATGATAACGGAACTGTGTTCGATCCGGACAAAGGCAACCGCGATGAAGACTCCAAAGGTTTATTCAGAAGCATTGTTCTGAAAATGGGTGTAATGTTTTAAACAAATTAGCTATTAAGAATTTTTTTTCAATGGATTTAAACGAAAAACTTGATGCCTTTATAGTAGAGGCGCTTAATGAAGATATTGGAAACGGGGATCATACTTCCCTGGCTTGTATTCCCGGGGATAAAAGAGATACCGCCCGTTTATTGATAAAAGATCCGGGCGTGGTTGCAGGAGTAGAAGTGGCCAGAAGGATTTTTGAAAAAGTTGATCCTACTGCCCGCTTTGAAATTTTTATTGAGGATGGTAGCGATGTTCATATAGGAGACGTGGTTTTCGAAGTGGAGTGCAATACTCAGGCTTTGCTAAAAGCGGAAAGACTTGCTTTGAATATTATGCAAAGAATGAGCGGTATTGCCACCCTGAGCAACAGGTTTAAATTTGAGGTGGAAGATTTACCGGTTGAATTACTGGATACCCGCAAGACCACGCCTCTCATCAGATTCCTGGAAAAATGGGCCGTCAAACTTGGAGGATGCACCAATTACCGCGATGGTCTCTATGATCGTTTTATGATCAAGGACAACCATGTGGATGCCTGCGGCAGTATGGGAAAGGCTATTGAAAAAGTGCTCCAATACAAAAAAGACAACAACCTTGATCTGGCTATAACCGTTGAAGTTCGAAATTTAGTAGAGTTGCACGAAGTGCTTCAAATAGGCAATATCGACCGGATCATGCTGGATAATTTTGAAATACCACTCATGGTGGAAGCTGTGGAAACTATTGGTAAGCGATACGAGGTGGAAGCTTCCGGAGGCATGAATATCCATACCGTCCGTGAGGTTGCCAAAACCGGCGTTGATTTTATTTCTATTGGTGCACTGACACATTCCGCTACCAGCCTGGATATGAGTCTTAAGGTGGCCAAATAACCTTTCTTTATCAAACCAAATGCTATTTCTCCATGAAGTAGCATTTGGTTTAAAAAGGGATGATAGTAAATCAAATCCCTATTCCCTTTCTATACTATTCCCGGGTAGTTCACTACAGTTACCCATAATAATATTCCCAGAGCAGCGATCAATAACCAAAACCTGATATCCTTACTAAATCCTTTTCTCTTTGAGTGCATACGCTTCTTTTGTTGGTTTTTAAAAAATTGAAGCTGATTTTAAACAACTTCACACACGCGGCAATCCAGCCCCGACACCTCAGGTCATCAGGTCAAAACCCTATGTTTATGGTTTACACAGGAAAAAAATAATTGCTAACTTGCGTTTGTAAGAAGGCAGGAGTTTTTTTTGATGCATTCCATAAGGATCAGCAAAAAACATCCCGGCACTATCTCTAATTCAAAAAGGATGCCAGTTTTTTAAAATTGGCTGCAAATGGCAAAAATGAAGCTGTTTACCTATCTGTTCGTCCTCGTATTTTTACTTTCCGGCTCTGGAATCTTTGGGCAGGAATACCAACAAACCATGCGGGGAATTGTCCGTGATGCAGATAATCAGCAATTGCTGGAAGGTGTCTCCATCCTGGTCCTCGACACTGATCTGGGTTGCGTTACTGATAGCCTCGGAAATTTCACCCTTCCCAATATCCCAATTGGTCGCTATGTTCTTCGCGTCAGTTATATTGGATATCAAACACTGGTAATAAACCCTGTCATTTTAGAATCCGGCAAGGAAACGATTCTTGAGATCACCCTGGAAACATCGACCTCCGTTTTACAATCCGTGGTAGTCAGTGCTGCTGAAAATCAATTCTCGACAGCTTGCCCCACCGTAAGAGTCCTTACCAATGAAGAAACCCTGAAATTCCCTGCCACCTTTGATGATCCGGCAAGAATGGTCATGTCGTTGCCGGGAGTGGCCGGTGACAACGACCAGGCCAATGGGCTTTCGATCCGCGGGAATTCCCCTAATGGCATGCAATGGCAACTGGAAGGCCTGGAGATTGTCAACCCCAACCACACCCCTAATGCAGGGACTTTCAGTGATCGTATCACCCAAAATGGTGGCGGGGTTAACATTCTCAGCGTACAATTGCTGGATGCTTCCTATTTTTACACAGGTGCCTTTCCGGTAGAATTCGGAAATGCCATATCCGGGATCATGGATATGAAATTACGCAAAGGCAATGACCAAAAACATGAATTTACCGGACAGGCAGGCCTGATCGGTATTGAACTGGCCTCGGAAGGTCCGCTGCCGACCAAAAGAAGTGCTTATCTCGTTAATTACAGATACTCTACGGTTGGGCTCTTACAAAAACTGGGGCTGGAATTAGGTGATGAAGCCATCAGTTTTCAGGACCTGTCGTTCAATCTGAGCTTCCCCTTCAACAGTGGGGCCCGCGCTACTTTTTTTGGAATGGGTGGTTCGAGTGATAATTATTTTAAAGCTAAACGCGACTCCAGTTTATGGCAATTTGACAAAGATGGTTTTAACATTGATTTTCTTTCCAGAATGGGGGTTTTGGGAAGTACGCTTTCCATACCAATCAGCCAAAAGGGCTCCTGGAGTTCAGCCATAGCCTTTTCAGGCCTTGAAAGCCAGCGGCTGGCCAATCCGTTGAATGCTGATTATGAACCTATCCCGGGGGAAAAAGATGAAACTGTGCAGACAAAACTTTCTGTTCGCAGCACCTATTTGCACAAAATCAGTTCGCATAACCGGCTTCGAATCGGGGTTTCACTGACCAACCACTATTCGAAAATCACCTCCTTAATTGATGACCAAACCATTGCTTATGGTCAGGGAAGCGGGCTGCTCCTTCAACCCTATTTTGACTGGCAATTCCGCAAGGAGAAGTTTATAACGAATCTGGGACTTCACTATTCCCTTTTTACTTTCAATAACAGTACAGCTCTGGAACCAAGAGCATCAGTGGAATGGAAAGCTTCCTCCAAAAATTCCTTTAGCCTGAGTTATGGCATGCATAGTCAATTGCAACTTCCACAGCTCTATTTTTCATCCAACAGCCATATTGATAACAGCCACTTAGGATTAAACAAAGCCCATCATTTCGGTACTGCTTACAAACAAATCCTGACCGATAATTTGCAACTCATTGCAGAAGTATTTTATCAAAGATTATTCAATATTCCGGTGTCATCGGACAGGAAGAGTTCTTTTTCTGCATATAATATGCTGGAAACCTTCGTCAGTGAAAACCTCAGCAATGAAGGTACCGCTGAGAATTACGGCCTGGAAGTAAGCCTGAAGAGGTTTCAGTCCAATAACTATTATTACATCGCAAACGCTACCGTTTACCAATCAAAATACAAGGGTAGCGATAATATCAAAAGAGACTCCCGATATAACGGAAATTACATCCTGAATGCCATATTCGGGAAAGCCTGGAACTGGACTTCTCAAAAAGGGAATTTAAGGAGCCTTGGTGTGAATATCCGTGGCAATTTACTGGGAGGGTTTCGGGAAACTCCCATTGACGCTGAATCTTCGCTCCTATTGGGTCAAACCGTTTATTTAGAAGGTAAAGCTTTTTCTATCAAACAAAAGGACTATTTCAGGGTGGACCTCCGCATCTATTATCAAAACAACTCGCCTAAATCAACCGGAAGGATCTCCTTTGATATTCAAAACCTGCTCAATACCCAAAATACTGCCTTCTCCTATTATGATTTTCGGCAGGGCATAATAGTACAGAAGTATCAGTTAGGATTGATACCGATGCTGAGTTACCGGATAAAATTTTAAAAACACATAGTCACATAGTACACATAGTCTAGAAAATCAACTGGTAAGCTATGTCTCCTATATGTATATGAGTTTTACTTTTCACCCTACAGCATGGTTTCTTCAAACCATTTCAAAGGGCGTTGATCCTTATCACCTGTTAGGGTATCACAGCGAAAGAATAAAGCATAGAGCGGAAGGTTATCCCCTATGCGATCCAGGAATCTGGCCTTTCTGCGTTCTCCTTTTTCTGTTTTGTGGTACAGGTGGAAAAACCTCCAGATATGATAGACATCATCATGCATTTCTATGATATCGAGCACTACTTCATCGTCGGTCCAGTTTTCCATAAACCTGCGGGCAATTTTGGAATGATGCAAATTCCAGTTTCGTGGATAGCTACGGTCTTCTAAATGTTTGAAGGTATCGTGAGCGAAAGCTATGAGTCGTAATTGTCGCCTTTGTTTTTCGGTAGTTTCCAGCTCATCGATATTATCGAGCACTTCCCGGATGTGCTTATAAACTTCACCTTCCGGATGACCACGACGAGGTTTGCCCCACAAAAGTCCCTGTTTGAATTCAGGATCCTCCATGAGCTTTTTCTCCATCTCCGTTTCCGGTTGCAGAATTTCTGTTATGGCTCGTTCTAAAATCAAATCTTTCATGTTCATGGCTCAATTGTCATTCAGGGTTTCATCTTAAAGGGCTGAATTCCATACTCATAGGAAATGAATCCGCACGAAATTAGGATAAATCTGTCTATTGGATTTACTCTATAACGAAAAAGAAGCCAAAATAGATTCCACGACCGGAAAAAATTGGATGGAAAAGGTTCTTTAGTTACCTTTTAAGGCAAAATCACATCTTTTCCAGCAACAATCGCCCAATGTGTGGATCGTGCAACACTGGCTGCAGTTCCGGTTTTTGGGCAGAAACGACATCCTGCAACATCGCCAGCCGAAGGTCATTAGGCAAAAAATCCATTAAAATAAATGACTGGATATTTTTGATGTCTTTTGGAGACAACTTAAGGTCTTTAACGGTAATGTGGTTTACCAGGCGTGTGCAAATGACAGACAATACATCTACACGTAACATTTCTTTTTGGACTGTATTGTGGACGACCTCGTAGACTTCCCTTTGAAAATCTTCCGCTGCCAGGATGTCTTTCGGTTCGATCACCTCTTCCAGGTTGTCGCGAACAAAGGAAATAAAAGTAGCAGCCGTATTCGAATCAAGGCTTGCATCGGCCAGCATCTGTACCAAGGGTAGTTCGGCTGTTAAATCTTCAATGTCCTTAATAGATTCAAAGAACTGTACCAGGGTACGGGGTGTCGTGCGATTACCGGTAACTGCTTCCGGGTAAGAAAGTACAAAAGTGATACCCCGCTCATCCACTCCATTTTCGGTGGCCCATTTAGCCCATGCTTTGACCTCAAATTTCATACTGATGTGCATCATCCTTGTGATCATGGCATCATCCAGCGGAGTGACGGAATAGTCACCGCCATCGGGATTGGCTGTGAGAATGATATTCCATTTGGGCGGCAATTCCCAGGAAACGAGTTCATAGTTTTGCAGCAACTGCATGATTCCCCTCAGGATTCGGTCGTCGGCTCTGTTCACATCATCGATCAGCAGGATTCCTGGAACATCTTCCCGGGGCACCCATTCCGGAGCCACAAAAATAGATTTATCTCCTTCGATCTTTGGCATTCCCAGCAGGTCTCCCATTTCCTCAAACTGAGCAGGTGCTATGTATTTGAAAGCATAACCTTTCTTCTCCGCGAAAGCCTCTATGAGTTCCGTTTTACCTATGCCATGCCGGCCCCAGACACAAAGAGGTGTTCTCCTGCGTCCCTGTTCAATGGCTTTTTCATTCACCCGGATTACATGCTCAATAAAACTTTCCACTTCCGTCGCGGAACTCTTGCTGCCGTAATATATGTAGTTGTGGTTTGACATTTTCATATTTTGTTCGCAAGCTCACGATTGATACTCGCAGGCTCGCTGTTTGATATTGTTTCAAGTGGTTTGATGTTGTTTCAATTGAAAGTTTGGGCAAAATTACTTTTTATCAAAAAATTCTTAGAACAATAACCTTTAACCACAGAGACCCCTGAGATGACACAGAGAGCACAGAAGTCTGTCTGTAACCAATTTGAAGCGAATTCTGTCATCATTCTTAGTTTGACATTTTCTGGTTACTGTGGACTGAGGACTGCAAACTGGTCCTGCCAACTGGTACTGACACCTAGATTAATAACTCACAATACCGAGGGAGTAATTTCTTTAATTTAAGTTTTTCAGGCATATTTTTCCCGATGGGGTTATCTCTTAGATCAACGGATTTCAGTTTGATCAGGTAATGTAATTCCTCGGGAATCTCTGCGATATTATTTCCCCGCAAATTTAAGAATTCCAATGTATCTAAATCGCCAATAAATTGAGGTATTTCTGTCAAAGAATTAAATGCAAGATTCAGGTTCTCCAAAGCTACCATACCGGTCATTTCTTCGGGTAATTCCTGTAAAAAATTCCTGTTCAGGAAGAGCCATTTCAAATTTTTCAGCTCCGGAAAACGAGTTGAAAAATGGGGCAATCTGTTTTCCGAAAGGTCCAGGAACATCAACGATTCCAGTGAAAAAAGTCCATTGGGGTAATCAGAAAATTTATTTTTCGTCAAAACCAGTTCTTCCAGGTTTTTTAAATTACCAAATGTTTCCGGAAGGTCGGCCAGTTGATTTTTGGTCAGATTAACCCTTTTGAGCTTCTTAAACTCCCCAATGACCTCTGGCAGTGCAGAAAGTTCCATCCTTTTCAGATTGAGCTCTGTATCGAAGCTCCACAGGGACTGACGCAATTTTCGGGACACAGCGTGCTCTTCAAATTTTCCACTTTTTAACACAAAATCCAATGAAAAATTTGTGATAAAACTATTCGGGTCTATCCCAAGGTTTTTTAACTTTTTAAAAGCAGCCTCCCCATCACTAAAAATATGTTGAAGCCTCTCCGGGAAAATCAACTCCTCAAAATCAAATTGCCGAAACAATTTCTCTACCTCAGATTTAACACCAATGATAAATTTTTCTTCAGAATATTTTTTGGTATAGCCCGTCCTTCGATCCAGATAGAGACGCAGTACATCTTCTACAAGCACCTCGGGCAAGCCTCCGGATTGCATCATATTGAGGGCCAGCAACTGGTTGGTTTTTACCTGGCTCCGAAGAAATGTTCTCAGGTTTTCCAATTGTTGTTCTGAAGCGTATAAAAGGTATAAATCAGTTTCTTTTTCCATTTTTTCAAGGGCTTTTCAAAGACCTTTGGACTTTTTGACCTTTTGATTTTTAGAAAATTAGATTCCTGCCAACCGCATCCAAACGGTGGGTACATTTTTCCTAAACATCTTTCAATTAACTTTGTTCATCTTTACTTTCCTTCCGGGTAATTTATCCCACACGCCCTGATTTTCAGGCACTCCTCCCGAAGTTACCACCCAAAGCATTGGTGCCCTTGGAATAGTTTCTGGTGCATCAGCGTGTCCATCGGTGAAATAAATGATTGCATCGGGAAAGTACTCTTCATTAGCAAATATTATGGGTTGCTCAAAGCTGGTGCCTCCCCTTCCGGATACATAATCCGGTACCTGACCGCCATAAAGGTATGTATTTTGAATATGGGTATCACACTCCACCACCATGATCTCCGCTCCTTGTCTGTAAATGTGTTGAATTTCCTTAAAAAATCTGGCATGATCGGCCGCTGAAGTACTTCCTGAAGTATCTACTGCTACCAGCAATTTATTTTTATGTCTAACCTTGATCCCGGGGACTGTTCCGTATCGTTTGGAAAAACGTTTAATGGTGTTTTTCAGAAAGGTTTTTGAGCTGGTTGCTGAGAACAGCCGTAACACGCGACGCCAATCCAAAGCAGGGCCAGCCACTATCTGATATTTTTGCAGATAACTGCGAATACCCCAGGGAAGCTTGCCGAATTGGGGAGAATTCCCTACCCTGTCTATCACATTTTTGATCATAGAATCGATACCTCCTTCGATCACTTTTCGCTCCGCCTCGGTGAGTGGTCTCCACTGGCCATGATCTCCCAGACCAGATGACAGCTCATAATCTGAATGTCCATCGATATACCTCTTCAAAGCCTTGAAAGCATTACTGGGATCCTTTTTTCTAACTTCCTTTCGATAGAGCGCCAGCAATTTTTCATAATAATAATTCACTCCCTCATCCCGCTTTAAATTCAGGTCCCGGAAGTTCTCTATCAGAACCGGTTCTCCCGGTAACTGACTTTTATCTATATACTGGTTGACCACCATATCCATGGCCACATTGGCGATCTGCCGGTTGGAATAATCACCGATCATCAGGATGTGTTTAAAGAGTACATGCAGGATTTCGTGTTTGAGCACTCCATACTTATACTGCTCTGTAGTCAATTCCTGATTCCAGAAATGTTCATTGACACTTAAGGTAACCAATCCATCCTGGCGGGCAGCAACCCCCATGGTACTCACTACATCCGAAACCTCCCGTACGAGGTTGGAAAAAAAGTGCCCATAGAAAGGTTCTTTTAGGATGAGCTGGATGCTCGTCCGGGTAATTTCTTCCTGGATGTTTTGGTTGGTCATGAATTTTATACGGTTGACGGTTAACGGGATAAAATTAAGATTTTTTGTGAGCTCGAATGGTGTCTTTGTTTATCTCTTGACTTAAGGCTAGAAGCATATCATTTTTTAGCATAAACTAAAACTAACGCTCCAGATGTTTTAAAAGTTTATTATCCAACTTCTGAATACTTTGTATATTTTAACATTGAAGAATAGAAAATTTAGGGTTAACTTGAAGTTGAATGTCGTCAACTTTAGCCAAGTCGATGATTTTTAAATAGCCCTGTGCTTTAGCGCAGGGCATGATTAAGGGAAGCTCAACCAGGCCTTTAGGCCTTTTGTACCGCAAGAAGAAAGGGCTGAAGCCCTGTATTTCCCCGGTGTTTTTTCACACCGCGCTGAAGCACGGTGCAATTGAGTTTCTCCATTGGTTCTCTTAAGTTGCTGTCATTGAACTTCAAGTTTAGTCCTAAATTTTACCCCCAGATTGGTTTCATGACAATTTTGCCTGACGGCAACAAGTAAAATTGTGCAAATTCCACATGGATGCAATAAGAGAGATTTCAATAATTACCGGTATTCTATATCTCCTTGGTTTTTTAGCAGGAATTTTGAGCATTGCCCGGGCAGTGGATGACCCGGAGTATCTTAGAAAAGCAGCCAACAATTCCAGAGCCATAAAAATTGCATTATTGGATAAAGAAAGGGTCATTTTTTTATCCATTAATCATAAACAACTTACAGAAATCCCGGAAGCAATCAAATCGTTTCCAAATTTGAAGGAACTCGATCTGAGTTCAAATAAAATAAAAAAGATCCCTAATTGGTTGGGTAACTTGAAGACATTAGAAGTTTTGGATATTAGTCACAATGAGATTTCAAAAATACCAGAATCATTATCAAACCTGGAATCGTTAATAGAACTTGACCTTAAAGATAATCCTATCAATAAAGCAGATGAAACAAAATTGAGAGCAACTTTTAAGGGTAAGCTTCTGTTGGGCTATAAAGATTATTAAGGAATTGTTTAGGATTGAATGGAAATCTCTTTAATGGTTCCTTACCCCTACACATCTGAAGACATAAACCATAATGGTTAATAACTTGAAATGAATATCTTCAGCGTCTCCAGACGTCAGCATCTAATTCTATTTTCACAATTTTATTAACCACTTTTTTGACGGAATCAATGAATCGCAGGCTCCACCCCTTCGACAAGGTAACGCCTTTTCCTCCCCAAAGCCCTCGCAAAGGCATCACCTTGATTAGGCCTTTCCTCCCTTCAGCTTATCCTGCATCTTCTTCAATTCATCCCATTTGCCATTAGCGGCGAGAGAAGCCTGATCGCACCAGGTGGCCGGGTCATGCATTTTGTAGCGACTGCCGGCAGCATCGAGGATATTGCGGAGGCGTTTGTGGCTGCTGGCGGCTAGTTCCGTCCAGTTGTTGATGCCTGCCTCTTTGAGAATGCCTTCGATTTTCGGACCAATGCCTTCGATCACCTTAAGGTCCTGATCATTGGATGGATAGGTTGATTTTTTGGTTTTGCCTTTTGTCTTGGGCGGATTGGTCAAAAGGGCCTTGGCCTGACCTACCCAATCGTCTTTTTCCATTCTTCCGGGGAAATAACCGATTTCTCTGGTTACTTCATCCATTTTCGCCTTATCAAACTGGCTGATCTGTTCGTAGGTATAAATTCCGGCGTCGTAAAGTTGCTGTTGAATAAATGGCCCTACCCCACTGATTTGGGTAAGGTCATCTTTTTGAACACCATCGGTAATGATCTTCTTTTTTAATCCGGGTTTTTCTGTGGCCAACCCGAGGTCTGGTTCTTCCACATCTCCTTGAGATGCGTGGATGGCTCCCACTTCCAGTGGAGGAGCTGAATGGGAAGTAGCTCCTGCCTGTACTTCGTTGATCCGGGTTTTCAGCAATTCATTTTCTGCGGTGAGTTTATCGAGTTTTGCTTCAAAAGTTTCCAACCTGCTCAGGGTGTCAGTTGAAGTGGTTTCAACCGGCGTAGCAACGGGTGCTGACCGAAGAGATTCTATCTCCGCAGCCAACTGCTCATTTTGGGTTTTCAACCCGACAATCTGATCACTTAATTCTTCAATGGTTACAGAATAGGTCCGGTTGGTGGCCTGCTCCTGCTCCAATTCTGTATTCAGGGTGTAAACCTGATTGTAAATATTTTCTTTCTCGTCTTCAAGCACCTTCATCTTATCCACCAGAGTACGGGCCTCCTGTTGCGCTTCCTCCAGAGCTGCAGACTTTTTCAGTAATTCTTCCTGAGCTGTTGCTAACTGAGCTTCGGAGTCTTCAAGTTTTTTTTTGACTTCTTTAAGTTCCTTTTTTAAACGACGTACTTTGGCTGTCCTCAATAAAAAGCCAACCAATAATCCGAAAAGGAAACCAACAATAGTGATAAACAGGATTGTGTAACTCTCCTGAGATTCCATCTTATCAAAAAATTGCATAAAATCCATTACAAAAATTTTTAGCGTTTTTTTCTAAATACTTTTCGATTACATTTGTTTTTACCTTTGGGGACCAACCGGGATTGAAGGCGTTCCCTCTTGATATATCGAAAAGTTATTTTTCAATATTAGGGACTTATGAAACGGGAGCCTATTTCATCAATCTGAATCTTCAACAGAATCAGCAATCACAAAATTCACACGACGATTCTTCTGGCGTCCTTCTGAAGTTTCATTAGTAGCAACCGCACGTTTTTCTCCTTTTGAGTCCACCTCTATATCCACTGTCACACCCAATTCACGGAAGTACTCCCTACTGCTTTTCGCTCTGCGAAGCCCAAGATTGTAATTGTATTTTCTCTCCCCAATATTGTCGGTATGACCAATTATTGTCAAAGTCTTACCCGGATTTTGTTCAAAATAAATCTTAACTGAATCAGCATACAAATGGAAAGGCTCACCGGGTTTGAATTCATCAGAATCAAATTCAAAATTAGCGTCCGAAAAGGTCATATTGGTGAAAGTAAACTGTACCTTATCGTACTCGTCAGGAACATCTGCCGTATACAGATCAAACAACAAGGGCGCCGACAAAGTCTCATCTTCACTTATTCCGTGATCCAGGCTAATGCGGCTTTGATCAACCCCTCTTTCTACAAGTAATTTTCGGATCTCATCTGCCCGGGCAACACCCATGTTTTCGAAAAAACCGGGCTGGATATCTTTTTCGCTTTCCCGGTAAAATGCGGTGATGGTCAATTTTTTGATTGAGTCAGCATGCAAAATATGAGCCAAAGTATCCAGGAAAGACTCATTATTGGCATTTAAACGCGGCGTGGTCTGCTGGGCTTCAAAGGCAAATTCGTCATAGCCTTCAAGAATAACGACTCCGTCATCCTTGAGCTGCAAAGTGTTCAACCTGACATCAACAGGTTCTTCAACACACAGGTTTTTCACCTGGCAAACATAAAAATGCCTTGCCCAAAACAGGAATACACAAAATAACAGAAAGACCAAAAAAGCTAATCCTCTCATATGGTTCTAATTCGATGAGTAGTATATCCGGCTCCTGCGATCATTATTGAATTTCCAGAACTATTGCGATCGTGATTCCCCGGTTTGTATAAACATAAAAGTAATAAAAATATGGATCACTGTCAAAACAAGGATAAAAGGGATGCAATTTTATTGTTGTTCCGGCAAACGCTTACTTAATTCAAATTAATGAAGTATCATCAAACCTGACCCAGGATTGGAAAAACTTAACCCCCAGGAACGCCAGGAAGGCGCAATGATCGCAAAGGCAAAAAACACCTATTCCCCTGTTCCCTTATGTCCTTATTCCCTTGTTCCCTTGTTCCATTTCTACCCTATCAAGGTAATCCCTTCACCAACTTCAACTTCCACCATTTGTGCTTCGACACCAAACTTGTCGAAATAGGCTTTACGAAGACTCTTCCAGACAGTCTGCACCTTATCCTCATGAATGACATTGATGGTACAACCACCAAAGCCACCGCCGATCATTCTGGATCCCAGAACACCCTCCATATCCCGAATGTGGTCCACCAGAAAATCGAGTTCTTCACAACTCACTTCATAGTCGTGTCTGAGCCCTGCGTGGGATTGCCATAAGATATCGCCAAGAGCAACCATATCACTCGTTTTAAGTGCTTCAACCGTTTTTAATACCCGCTCATTTTCCCGTAGCACAAACAAGGCTTTGATATAATCGTCTTCATCTATCTGGTCTTTATAGCGGTTTAGGATAACTTCATCAAAATCCTGGTAGGATTGTATTTTTTCATCATCCTTAGCTAGCAGATCCATCACTCTATGGCAGGCATTCCTACGTTGATTGAAGGGGGAATTGACCAGGCTGTGTTTTACACAGGTATTGAACAAAACAAAGTGATAATTACCTGTATCAAGAGGCACATACGTATGGCTGATATTTTTGAAATCAAGCAATAAGGCATGACCGGACTTGCCATTCAAAATGGAATATTGATCGAGCAAACCGCCTTTGACTCCAAACCGATGTTCTGCAGCCTGGGCAATGAACATCATCTCTCTCCTCGACAAGCCCCATTCGAACATTTCATTTAAACCAAACAGCAATCCACAATTCAATGCGGAAGAAGAAGACATCCCCGCTCCGATGGGAATGTCCCCGCCAAAAGCACAGTTGATGCCTTTTACCACATACCCCCTGCTTTCCAATTCCATCAACATAGTTTTAAAATAGCCGGTCCAGTGCCCCTGGGGATATTCCGTTTCTGTTAAAGAAAAATCGGCCTTTTCATTCAAATCAATTGCGTCGAGATGCATATTCCCATCCTGACTTTCACTAAGTGCAAAAACCATGGATTGTTTCACTGCAGCAGGAAGTGAATAGCCAAGGTTATAATCCGTATGTTCCCCAATTATATTTATTCTTGAAGGAGCCTTTAACATCAAAGGTTCTTTTTGGAATAAATCAATATGTCGTTTTTTGATAGTCTCTGTCATGAAGATTTTTTAAAAGGCCCATAAAATTTGGGTGATGAAGTTAAAAAACAATACCTGAAAATGTCCAAATACCTTTATTTTAGTTCAAATTTTTCCCGATGGTAAAATATGAAATACCAAAAGCTTCTGCTGACTTTGAACAAATGTTATTCCTGCAACAAGCCAACTTACCGGAGGCAATATCAGAAAAGGAAAAGCAAAACCAGGGGTTTGTTACCGTAAGACATAGCAAACAGATCCTGGAAAATATGAATAAACAAGCCGCCCATTCTATTGCTAAGTCAGATGGACAGGTTATTGGGTATGCGCTGGCCATGACCAAATCCTTCCGGGAAAAGATTCCGATCCTGGTCCCTATGTTTGACATGATCGATAGGCTTTCCTATCAGGGGAATTCATTGGCGAATATGGATTACCTCATTATGGGCCAGGTATGCATTGCCAAACAATATCGAGGTCAGGGAGTATTTCGGGGTTTGTATGAGGGCTTAAAAAGACAGCATGCCGAACAATTTCCACTCATTATTACAGAGGTTGATGAGGAAAATAAAAGATCTTTACGGGCACACCAAAAAGTAGGTTTTACACATCTCTTCAGTTACGGGTCACCGGAGGGAATAAAATGGGAACTCATTGTTTGGAACTGGCGGTAAAATGTTAAGAAAACACTCATTTTGCAACCCTTTGGCGGAACCATTGTCTATTACAATCGGACTTAATGAGAAATTTTACTAATGGAAACCCAAGTGTTTGACGCATGAATAGTTATGGGTATTCTAACAACACCTGACTAACTAATAGATTGTTAATTGCAGACAGCACTTCGCGGTTCTCTCTAATTTTATCACCTGATGAAAAAAACACTTTTTTGCGCCTTTTTCTGTTGCCTCACCCTGCTTACTTTTGCCCAAAGTGCCTACGAGCCGGAAACAACAGACCAGCCCGACTTGCTGAAAAAACAAATTACCGCAGTTAAAATCGATAAAGCTCCTGAAATTGACGGAGACCTATCAGACGAAGCCTGGCTTTCTTCCACATCTATAGCCACTGACTTTATCACACTTGATCCTGTTTTTGGAGAAAAAGCTACTTTCCCTACCGAAGTAAAAGTACTTTACGACAACACCGGAATTTATGTAAGTGCCAAAATGTTCGATAACCAACCCGATAGTATCCGACAGCAAATTGTAGAGCGGGACGGTATCGGGAATGCCGACTGGTTCGGTGTTTTTGTGGATCCTTATAAAGGCGGGATAAACGGTATGGAATTCATCGTCACGGCTGCCGGAGTTCAATTTGATGCTCTGGCCACTCCAAATGGGGAGGATGAAAGCTGGGATGCCGTTTGGAAAAGCGCCGTTAACATCACTAAAGAAGGCTGGGTTGCGGAATTAAAAATTCCTTATTCGGCACTGCGTTTCCCCAATCAGGAAAAACAGCAATGGCACATCAACTTTGGCCGGAAGATCGACCGCAGTCAGGAAAAAGTATTCTGGAGCGAAATCAACCCAGCCATCAACGGTTTCCTCAACCAATCCGGTCTGATCAATGGTATTGAAGGCATCAAAAGCCCGGTCAGGTTATCGGCAACCCCTTTCCTCGCTGTTTACGGCCTGCACTCCAGGGCCTATGATGATGACGGCAACCTGAACACCCATTACGGCCGCTCCATCAATGGGGGAATGGACATCAAATACGGTATCAATGACGCCTTTACCCTCGACATGACCCTCATCCCTGATTTCGGGGAAGCCCGTTCCGACCAGGAGATATTAAACCTGGGGCCTTTTGAAAGAAGGTATAACGAAAACCGCCAGTTTTTCACGGAAGGGACCGAGCTTTTCAGTAAAGGGAACCTTTTTTATTCCAGACGTGTGGGTGGTACTCCACTTCATCATTGGACGGTTTATGATGAGGTGAAGGATGGCGAAGAAGTTACGCACAATCCTTCCGAGACTTCCCTTATCAATGCCACCAAATTATCCGGAAGAACCTCTGGTGGACTTGGTATTGGTTGGTTCAACGCCACCTCCAAAAGGCAAACAGCTACCATCCGCGATGCAGAAGGTGCTACCCGGGAATTTCAGACGTCCCCCCTTACGAATTATAATGTCCTTGTGTTTGATCAAAACCTCAAAAACAACTCTTCCGTATCTCTGGTAAACGCAACCACGTGGAGAAAAGGAGATGACTATGATGCCAATGTTACCGGTACGGTTTTTGATCTTCGCAACAAAAAAATGAGCTATGGGATTGAAGGGGAAGCCATTGTCAGTCAAAAATATTTCGGTGACAGCACTGCTCTGGGATATAAATATAACCTGGAGTTCAAAAAGATCAGCGGCAACCTCAACTGGGGGCTGAGCTATGGCATGGAAAGTGACACCTATGATCCAAACGATCTGGGATTTCTGTATAATAACAATGAACAATCCGTTGACTTTTGGGTTGATTACAGCATCTTCAAACCCAAAAAAGGTCCATTTAACCGGATGAATTTTGGTTTCTACACCGGATACAACCGTTTATTCAACCCAAATGAATTTACCGAGTGGGGAGTCAATTTATGGGCGTGGGGACAAACCAAGAGCTTCTGGAACATAAATGTCTGGACTTACTTTGAACCCCTCAACGGATATGATTATTTTGAACCACGTGTGACAGGCCGCTATTTCGAAACACCTACTTTTGCCAATTTTGGATTTAACATCAATTCTGACCGCCGGAAAAGAGTTAGGCTCTGGCTCAATGGTCGTTTCGCCAACTTTGGTGATGAAGGAAGATACGACTGGAGAATCGCTTTTGGACCAACGGTGAGGGTAAGTGACAGGTTCTCTTTGGGTTTCACGGTTGAAAATTCCAGAGCTGTCCAGCAAGTGGGCTTTGTGAATCATATTTATGAAGATGATTTTGATGAAATTCCTGATGTAATTTTCGGAAGACGGGACAGGACGACTATAACCAATAATGCCTTTGTGCAGTACACTTTCAACAATAAAATGGCCTTGACATTTAATTTGTACCACTATTGGAGTAAAGGGTACTATACAGAATTCAATTTACTGACTGAAGAAGGACAACTTGCAGGGACTGATTATAATGAATTGCATGACTTCAACTTCAATGCTTTCAATATAGATCTGCAGTACCGCTGGAGATTTGCTCCGGGAAGTGACCTGTACATAGTTTATAAAAATGCTATCTTCAACAGTGATGACCAAGCGGACCAGAATTACTTCAACAATGTTCGCTCACTCTTTGGAAATGCTGTCAACAATCAGATCTCATTAAAGGCAGTGTATTTCCTGGACTACCTCTACTTTACGAAAAAATAATTCAAGAAATAGTTCTGTTTTGAAAAGGCTGTCCGGAATTTCCGGGTGGTCTTTTTTTGTTTTGTCTTGATTTTTCCATTCCCTGTATTCATCTACTCGACTCACCTAACATAATCCTGAAAAAGATCTCGCAAATACTTCGAAATTGGTTATTCCGTATTAGGGGTGTTCAGAAAAATTTGTAGTTATAAAATATTCAGGAAAATGTAGTCAGATTGCTAAGCCGACTGGAAGGAGAATTGGTAAGCTGACGGATGACAAAGAGAAAATCCCCTCGAAACCGGCTTACCAATCCTTTCATTTTTGTTTGAATTTTTTTCTGAATGTCCCTAATTCCGTATTCATTATTCGATATTCTATAAGTTTCATAATACCTGGCAGAATATTGAATATCGAAGTTTTTAGAATTCACCACCACTACTCCTTCCTGTAAAAACACCCAATGCCCAAAATAGCGATCGTCGGGGCTACGATCAGGTTGATGAAAGACATCAGGTGCCAGGGCGCATAAGACGCATAGGAAATGCCAAGAGCTGTGGTAGCAAAGATCGTACTGGCTGTCCAGGGTAAGGCACTTTCCAGGATGGTTCCGTAATCTTCGATGGAACGGGACAGCACCTTTCGTTCGATCTTTAACTCATCGTATTTGTGCTTAAAAGCATCTCCAATGATAAAACTGGTGGCGTACTGATTAGAGGTCAATGCGTTGGTCATACCCGTGGCCACCAGGGAACTCAAAATCGTTTTGGTCCTGGAATTGGCAAACCGGAACAACCGATGCACCAGCCTTGGCATGGTCTCCATCAGGTCCAGTACCCCGATAAATACAAAGACGAACAGCGCAAAAACGATGGGTTCTATCAAAGCATACAGACCCCCCCGTTCAAAAAGGTCATGAATGCGATCGGGCATTTCATTGGCATAGGCCGTCATTTCCATATCAAATCCATGTAACAATGTGGAGATCACGTGCTCAAGTGAAAAGGGTTGAAAGATAAGGGCCAATAGGGCCGCAAGTAAGGTACAACCGATCAAAGTGGGTAAAGTGGGCCATTTCCGGATAGAACCGATCAAAACAAAAACGGGCGGAAGCAACAGGAAAATATTGAAATTGAACAACTGCTGTATGTTCGATAAAGTTGCCAACACCTCGGGATTATTGCCCTCGGTCACCTGAGGAGGCGCCAGCCACCCCATGATCAGAAAAACGAGCGCGGCAATGATCGCCGAAGGTAAGGTCGTATACATCATGGATCGGATATGATCATACAGATCCACATCTGTTGCCATGGCTGCCATATTGGTGGTGTCCGAAAGTGGTGACAATTTATCCCCGAAAAATGCCCCGCCGATAATAGCTCCGGCCGTAATACCCAAATGAGCATCTTTGGCTACCGCCACTCCCAGAACAACCACCCCAACAGTACCGATCGATCCCCAGGAAGTTCCTGTCAACAAGGAAAAAATGATCAGGATCACGAAAGCTAAAAAATAAAGAAATGCAGGACTGATCCACTTGATCCCATAATAAATCAACATAGGAATCGTACCCGAAATGATCCACGAACCAATGATCAAACCAATGCAGAACAGGATCAGTATGGCGGGAAAAGCTTTGGCCAGTTTATTGGAAATCGCGGTCTGGATCTCCGGCCACGGAAATTTCAATATCAATAGTTGACCAATCGCAAAACTTGCTGCCAGTAAAAAGATCATCTCCAGCGGCAAATTGGACTGACCCCAAACATTTGGGCGTAATACAACTCCGTAAATAATCAAAAATAGTAAAAACAGGATCGGCAAAATGGCGGCTGAAAATCTTATCTCATGTTTTGAATCAGGCATGTGTCAAAGGGTTTTGGATGGACGGTTGACGATAAACGGTTTACGGCTTACGGTGGACAATTGACGGTATTTTCAGGAACCCGCAACTCGTTTACACCACGGCAAAATAATCATTATTTGAGTTATTAGTTGCTTTTAGATACTTTTACACAAAAAGAAGATCCATCCTGAAATATAATGGGATTAAATCCATGAATGATCACGAAAAAAAACTCAAAGAAATTGTCTGGCCTTTTAATCCGCTGTCCAGTAAATCATTCGAATATTTTGTAAATGCCGTTGAGGTGAAAACCATTGAAAAGGGAACATCATTCATCCAGGTTAACCGCCGTGACGAAAATGAATATTTCCTGCTGGATGGCATATGTCGCAGCTTTCTGATCAACCCGGAAGGAGAAGATATTACCATTTCCTTTTACAAGGAAAAACAGATCCTGTCTCCTTATGTTACCAGGACCTCCAGGGGTTTTTCATTGATGAACTACGAAGCCCTGACTGAACTTGAACTGGCCTTCATCAATGCTGATCATTTCCAAAACCTGATGATCGATCATCTCGATATCCGGGAAATGGGCAATAATGTGCTGCAAATGGAACTGCTGCGTAAGGTCAGGAAGGAGATCGGGCTGGCTTCTATGACGGCCAAAGAACGGCTGCTGGAATTCAGAAAGGATTTCCCCATGCTTGAAAACCTCATCCCCCACCCTCTCATCGCCTCCTACCTGGGCATTACCAACATTTCGCTTAGCAGATTGAGGAGGGAACTTTCACAAAACAAATAGGCCTTTCGCTTTTTATCAAATGTTAATGGAGCTGGTTGTTACCGGGCATAACTTTGTGTCGAATCAAAAATCACCAGACTATGAAAAATTTGATAATGCCTCTATTGTTCACCTCCCTGCTAATACCTGCTGCTGGTCAACAAAACATCAAGATCAATAGCCATGATGCTACCCTGAATGTCAACGTTTACCATGAAAAAGCGGAAGAAACCATAATTCTCCTGCACGGAGGCCCCGGTACTCCAATTGGCATGGAAAGCCTGGCCGACTTCTTCAGAACCCAATACAGGGTGATCACATTTGACCAGCGGGGAACTGCTTTGTCTCCCTGTAACAATGGCGATTACTCCATGCAGGCCTACATTGATGACATCAACCGTATCGCTGCACATTTTGACCTGGAAAAGTTTCACCTTCTAGGACATTCCTGGGGCGGTGTTTATGCCCAAATCTACGCTCAAAAGCATCCTGATAGGATCACAAGCCTGTATCTTTGCAGCCCCGGTTCCGGAACAGGACAGGCATGGAAACAAACCGAAAAGGAAGTCATGCAATTTAACAAATCCGTCACTTCCAGAGGGGCATGGTACAAAATGGGATGGTATTCCCTTTGGGGCGCACTTGGTAGTGACAGAGCTTACCAAAAACTTTTCCAACAGGTCGTCAAAAACTACCATTCAGGTCATATGGTATCCGGTGGTGAAACCGAAACTGACTTTTCAAAGATCACTTCAGACTCCGGTCAACAAGACCAGGAAGAACATCCTGAACTATCCCGAACTAAAAAAAATGCAAGCCCCGGGCTTTCCCATATTGATAACTTTCGGAAGCAATGACATCTATGGGGAAAGCAAACAACTTACCATCTCCAGATACCCGGCCGCAACAACCGTGATCATCCCAGCTTCCGGACATATGCCATGGCTGCATAACCCAGGGTCCTTTAAAGAGGTCATTGCAAAATTTTATGGCTCCAAACACATGCTCTCACAAAATCTCTCAATCCATTGAACAACTGGACCTGATGAATAAATTCAAGGGGCAGCAGAAAACTCCCGGGCTACAATATCAAATCGTGAGGGATGGTGAAATTCTCTTTGAATATGTGGGCGGAGAAGCTTCTATTGAAACTGAAACTCCTGTCAACGGCCAAACCAGCTTCAACCTGTTTTCCGCAACCAAGACCTTTACGGCATTAGCCATATTAAAACTGGATGAAAAAGGTCAACTATCCCTTGAAGACAAACTGGAAAAATATTTTCCCGGGCTCATTGAATTGAAGGGAGTTTCCATCCGGGATCTGCTTTGTCATCAATCTGGCCTTAAAAACCCAATTCCCCTGAAATGGATCCATTTACAGGAGGAACAGGATAGTTTTGATTACAAAACCTGGACGCAACAAATAATTTCAGACAATGAAAAGCCCAAAAACGATCCGGGAGAAGTATTCCGGTACTCCAATATTGGATATTTGATATTGGGGGAAGTAATTGAATCCGTTAGTGGAATGGCTTACGAAGATTATATCCGGCAGGAAATTATCCAAAAGGTATCTGGTATGGATTATCTTGATTTTGATATTCCTACATCAGACTTTGCTACTGGTTATCAACCAAAGGGTTTCATGAGTTTTCTGATGGGCCTCATGATGGACAAACAGAAACATTTAAAGAAGACTAACAAGGATTACTTTTCCTTTAATCCATTTTATCTCAACGGAAAATCATACGGCGGGCTCATATCCAACCATTCTTCCCTCAATGCGTATTTGCAGGCTTTGATGAAAGAAGAAAGTTCCATACTGGGACCTGAAAGCAAAAGCAAAATGTTTCAGGATCTGCAAACAAAGGACGGAAAATCAACCGGCATGGGACTTGGATGGTTTACCGGGAAACTGAATGGTCAACGCTATTTTTGTCATGCCGGCGGAGGTGGAGGATACTACTGTGAGATCAGGGTTTACCCGGAACTGAAGATATCCAGCGTCTTGATGATGAACCGGTCAGGCATGAAGGATGAAAGGTTATTGGATGAGTTGGATGAGCCATTTATTCCTTAAATTTGGATTTTCGAGTAACCAACACCCAATTCATGAAATCCATCTACAACCCCGACTACATTGAAGATCTCTTTGACAAAATGAGTGCTTCCTATGCCCGAATGAATTATATCACTTCATTCGGGTTTAGTGCACGATGGAGGAGGCAATGTGTGCAAAGTATCGATATTCCAACCGGAGCCACAGTAGCCGACCTGATGACAGGCATGGGGGAATGTTGGTCTGATATTCTACGTGAAACCGGGAAAGATGGCCGTATCATTGCACTGGACTTTTCGGAGGGAATGCTGCAACATGCTTATAAACGAAGAACCAAAATGAAAAACGCCAGAATCGATATTCTCAAAGCCAATGTTTTTGATAATGAAATTCCTGATCAATCCGTTGATGCTGTGATTTCCGGTTTTGGTATCAAAACTTTCTCTGAATCTCAATTGAGTGATCTGGCCAAAGAGATCGATCGCATGCTTAAACCGGGAGGGAGTTTTTCCCTGATCGATGTTTCTGTCCCGGAGCCAATGGTCCTGCGATCACTCTATATGTTTTATCTGAAAAACATCATACCTGTCTTGGGTTGGCTTTTCCTGGGTAATCCTGAAACTTACAAAATGCTTGGAATTTATACGGAGCACTTCCGGAATGCAGAAGAGGCGGCAGAGATCTTCCGTAAAGAAGGCCTTGAGGTGGAAATGACCCGGTTTTTTCATGGCTGTGCGACAGGGATAAAGGGGAGGAGAAGGAGGTAGTGCCAGTGGACAGCCTTCAGTCACCAGTCTGCAGTGAAAAGTCTATAGTCTATAGGGTTTAATCCTTGTTACCTTGTTACCTTATTCCCCTTTTACCTTTTCACCTTATTCCCTTTTTAATACTCCAGCATCATTCGCATTTGCTCAGCCACCTTATCTTTGGATGGGAACATTTCCATTTCCATAATGGAATTCAATGGAATGGCCGGCACCTCTTTGGCACCGAATACGCGAACGGGAGCATCCAGGTATTCGAAGCATTCTGATTGAATACGACCGGTAATGCTTTCCGCAAAGGAATTACGGGCTATATCTTCTGTAATGAACAGAACCTTACCGTGTTTTTTAGCTCTTTCAAAAATGGTAGCTTCATCCAGCGGAGCAAGTGTTCTTAGGTCTACGATCTCAATCTGTCCCGGAAAACTCTCGGCCCCGTTTAATGACCAGTGAACACCGCGGCCATAAGAGATCACTAACAAACTTTCACCGTTCTCAATATAACTTTCTTCAGCTTCAAGAGCTATACGTGCTTTTCCGAAAGGAATGACATAATCCCTGTCCGGCTCAATCGTCATCGCTTCTTTGGTACCGCTAACCTTGGACCAATACAATCCTTTATGTTCAAAAATGACCACAGGATTGGGATCTAGCCAGGCTGACTTCATCAAGCCTTTCATATCTGCAGCAGTACTTGGATAAGCTACTTTTATTCCTCGGATATTGGCAACCACCGTTTCCACACTTGATGAGTGGTATGGCCCTCCGCTACCATAGGCTCCGATCGGTACACGAATTACGCAACTCACTGGCCATTTACCCTGACTGAGGTAACAAGAGCGGCTCACTTCCGTAAACAACTGATTCAATCCCGGCCAGATATAATCTGCGAACTGAACTTCCACAATCGGTTTCAAACCTACTGCAGACATTCCGACGGTACTTCCTATGATGAACGCCTCCTGAATAGGCGTATTGAACACACGGTTTTTACCAAATTTTTGAGCCAGTGTGGCCGCCTCTCTGAAAACTCCGCCCAATCGATGGCCAACATCCTGTCCGTACAACAAACATTCGTGATGGTCTTCCATCAATTCCTTGACTGCATGCAAGGCAGCATCTACCATTACGACCACATTGTTTCCTTCTCCTTCCCGGTTACCTCGTTCTTCTGTGACTGCTGCCGGAGCAAACGCATGATCGAATAAAGTCGCTGGTTTCGGATCTTCAGCGTTTTTGGCTTTTTCAAAATCGTTGCCTACCCGTTTTTCCGCTTTTTTAACCAACTTCTTTAACTCCGTCTCCTTGATCCCTGCTTCGAGCAACTGATTCCAGAAAATCGGATACGGATCTCTCAATTGATGCTCTTCCAGATCATCCCTGTACCATTCTTTTCTAACTCCCGAAGTATGGTGATTCAGCAATGGAACTTTGGCATGAATGAGGAAAGGCCTTCTTTCTTTCCGAACGATATCATATACTTCTCTGACTGTCTCGTAACATTCAAAGAAATCACTTCCATCAATACTGCGACTTTCCACTCCGTGAAAACCTTTGATGTATTCATCGGCATCCTGGGCGCGGGTTTCTTCCGCATTTGCAGATATATCCCAGCCGTTATCCTGAATTACATAAACAATAGGTAGTTGCTTGAGAGCAGCCATTTGGAAAGCCTCGGCAACTTCTCCCTCCGTAACGGATGCATCTCCCAGAGAACAAATCACCAAAGGCGGCTCTTCATTTTCATAGGAGACCATACCTTCATGTTCTTTATACCACATACCCATGGCAGCACCTGTGGCAGGAATGGCCTGCATTCCCGTAGCAGAAGACTGATGAGGGATTTTTGGAAAATCAGGTCTTCTGAGACTTGGGTGACTGTAATAGGTTCGTCCCCCGGAGAATGGATCATCTGCTTTGGCCATCAATTGAAGCATCAGTTCATAGGGTTCCAGCCCCATTCCAAGCAGCATAGCATCATCACGATAATAAGGCCATGCATAATCCTGTGGCAATAATTGCATCCCGATGGCGAGCTGAAAAGCCTCGTGCCCACGGGAAGTGGCATGTACGTATTTGGAAACTAATTTGAAGTGATCTTCGTAAAGCTCAGCCATGGCTTTGGCAGTAGCCATGAGTTCAAACGCTTTTAGGTATATTTTTTTGGACATTATTGGTTTGGCAGCAATCATAATGATTGTAATTTTTGGTTAGGACTAGCCTTCATTCAGCAGGGGAGACTAAGTTTCTCAACAGTAAAAAACGTTTATTTGGATTTGGATATTTTAGTGAAAATTTGCCAATAAAGCAAGTTTTTCATATTAAATATCCCTGGTTTTATCTTTAAATTTCAAGTCAGTTTTTCAGGTGTATTTTCTAATAATCAAGCCTCTGGCGGCTTGGGTAATTCAGCCAGACATTCCACATATCTTTTATTATTAAAGGGCGTTTTCGTAGCCACAACTTTGACCATTTCCGAGGCTACACACTGGGCAATGACTAATTTCGCATTTTCATCATTATACCCTTCCTTTTTCAAACGCTCCAGTGTCTGTCGGGTTTCCGGAGGATCGTTTTTTTCCAGTTGTTCTTCAACTGTCTGGAGAAAAAGTTCTTTGAAAAAATCAGGTTGCATACTCGGTTGCTGGTTGCTGGTTTAACAGACTAAAGTCTGTGCTACGATTATTTGTTTTTAAACTTGGATATTGCCTCTACTGCATAATCCGACAAAATGAGTTTTCCGCTCATTTCCGCTCTTTTTTCAAGCAACTCATCCCAATTTTCCGTTCCTTCCCAAAATGCCTGCTTGAGCAGCTTCATCGCTTCCGGATTGCTGTCAGCCAGTTTACCCGCCAATTTGTCGATGTAATCATCCATATAACTCACCTCATCGAATAATTCATCAAACAATCCTTTCCTTCGGGCCCATTTGGCGGTTTTCCATTCCGTGGCATTAATAGCCAAAAGCGTCATCCCCGATTTTCCCATCTTCCGTTCAACAGCCGGACCTACAACAAAAGGACCGATTCCTACCGCCAATTCACTCAATTTGACGGAAGCGTATTTGGTAGCCATGCAATAATCCATTGCAGATGCAAGGCCAACTCCTCCCCCGACTGCTTTGCCCTGTACTCTTCCGATAATGAATTTTGGACACTTTCGCATCGCGTTAATGACATTGGCAAATCCCATGAAGAATTTCTTTCCTGTTTCAAAATCTTTGATGGAAATCAGTTCATCAAAACTCGCTCCGGCACAAAAAGTACGCTCACCGGCACTTTTAATAACAACTACTTTGATGTCAGGGTTTTCTCCTGCCGCAGTAATCGCATCAGCAAATTTTTTAAGTAATCGACCGGGCAGAGAATTATGCGCCGGATGTTCAAAGGTTATGGTAGCCACTCCCCTTGCATCAATTTGTGTATCAATCGATCCTAATTCGGTTTTATTCATGCTGTTAGGAAATTTTTTATCACTTTAACCAATTCCTGTTTTACAAAAAAGAACAAAAATCAGTCAAATGTGTTTACGAGCAAAGATAATTCTTAATTTCCACATTTTCCCTTCCTGCTACTGAAAAAGGAAACTCAGCTAATCAATTTGTCGGGAGTTTTCATTTATGGTTTTAACCAGAAAGGCGTACTTTTGCGAAAATTATTGAAGACATATGTACATTTTATTGATCAGCATTGTCATAGGTTTGTTCGTTGCTATGCTTTTCCTGAATGTCTATTTCAGGATAAAGGTTTTGAAATCCTACAAGAAGTTAGTACAAAATGAAGTGGAATTTGGCGCCAAACACGTTTTCAATAACAAGCGCATGGAAGAAGAGATCTTCCCGAAATATCCTGAGATGAAGGATGAAATCGCCACCTTTGCCAGCCACATCAAATATTCCATCCGGATGGCCACGGTACTGATGGCCCTGATCACCGCTTTTGGAGCCATATTGATGTATTATCGCTAACCCGAAACCTACATCCAACCAATGTCTTTAGCTAAAACTTTACAGGCCCATATTCCCAACCTTAACCAATCAGGACTGGATTTTTTTCTCAGCAAATGGACTAAAAAGGTGACAATTAAAAGAAATGAATTCCTTGTAAAAAAAGGCATGGTACACCCTTATCTCTATTTTGTCAAAAATGGAGCCTTACACATTTTTTACCCAGCTGAAGAAAAGGATTTGACCATCCGGTTTGGTTATAAAAATAATTTTATTGGCGTTTTTCCTACCTTTTTGAACAATCAGCCTACCCATTTTACCATCCAGGCCATCAAAGCTTCAGAACTCATCGGGATTCACAGAGATGATTATTATCAGGCCATCGCCGAAAACGATACTTTGAAACAATATTGGCAAAACGCCCTGGAACACCTGGTCATCAGCCAGCTGGAAAGGGAAATCGACTTACTCACCTCCTCCCCTGCCGAAAGGTATCAACGCGTTTTGGAAAGAAGTCCTCAATTATTCCAGGAAATCCCCCTCAAACACATTGCTTCTTACCTCCGTATGACGCCGGAGACCCTGAGCCGCCTTAGAAAATCTTGATTTCGATCAATTGTTTTGCCTGCTTTTCACTGCATCTTTGCAGAAACAAAAAAGAACACCATGACTTTTTCTTCAAATGATCTGCTGGCAGAACTAAAAACAAAAACAGAGGAACTCATTGAAATTGCCGAGAAAAATTTCGTCGATCTTTCCTCAGAAACATTATACCAGCGTCCTGCTCCGGAAAAATGGAGCATTGCCGAATGCCTGGAACACCTCAATCGGTATGCAGTATATTACCACGATATGATAGACAGGAAAATGAAGGCTTCCAATCACAATGCCACCTCCAAATTCAGAAGTGGAATAATTGGCAACTATTTTTCGAATGTAATGCAGGTTAAAAACGGGAAAATGACAAAAATGAACAGCCCGAAGGACAAAAACCCTATCCACAGCGAAATTCCGGAGGGCATTGTCGACCGTTTTCTGGCACAGCAAAGAGAATTGATAACATTACTCGATAGGGCCAAATCTAAAAACCTGGCCAAAGTAAGTATCCCGATAACCATTGCTCCATGGTTAAAGTTAAAGCTTGGAGATACCTTTCGTTTTAGTGTAAACCATAACGAAAGGCATGTCCTTCAAGCGCTTAATGTGCTAAGAGTTGGATAGGTAATTTATGCAGATTCACCTTGTTCCGTATCAACAAAGTTCTTTCCATCCCACATGCCGAGCCACTGACAATCTTTCCCTTGCTTGAGATAGCCTCTGTAGGCATATACGGCTTCATCTTTGGTTTCACGGGTAATGGTAATGGTATTTTGATATCCCATTTTGATGTTAAAAAAGTAATGTCCTTGTGTTTTTTTAAAATCTTTTGTTTTTCTCATATTTCAGAATTCTGTGAAAAATATATGCTTCATTTGATTTATAAACAAACCACATTTTACCTAGCTACAATAAAGAAAAAGAAAGCAAAAATCCAAATTTTATCGCAACTAAGTGTATTTTTTGAAAAAATGGGTTTGAAAATACTCCTAAGAAAAAAGTAATTTTTCTATACAAAGTCTAAACAAAAAAAGGGTAAAATTGTTTGCCTGCCCGGTATTTTTGTTACCGTTCCAAGTTTCAGAATCTTTTATAGCGTGCGCCTTTTCCACCATTTCACCAGCTCAAACCAGGTAGTAAAAATAAACCCGGCAGTAACACAAATCAATAATTGCTGAATATTCAAAGACTCCATTTCAAAGAAATTGGTCAGCGGTTTTATATACAATAAAGCTGCAGCAACGATTATGGTAACCCCGATGATCAGCAATACCAGGTTATTTCGATATCTAAGGGTGGTAAAAATTGAATAATAAAAGGATCGGTTGACGAGAGTAAGGAAAATATTAGCCGAGATCATGGTAGAGAAAACCATCGCCCTTGTTTGTAATTCATCTGCTCCGCTACGAACGGCAAGCTGGTATACAAACAGGGTTCCCATTGTTATCATTAAGCCCTGAATGATGCTGGTCGTCAATTCTCTCCAATTGAAAAAAGTGGTAGAAAACTGCCTTGGTCTTTTTATCATCGTATTGGCCTCCATAGGTTCATTCTCATAAATAATGGAACATGTTGGTCCCATGATCAATTCAAACAAAATGACATGAACAGGGGTGAAAATATTCGGATAGATCCAGCCGAGCGCCAAAGGAATAAAAACCATGAGAATAATGGGGATGTGAATGGAAATGATGTACCGAATGGCTTTTTTCAGATTGCTGTAAATCCGCCTCCCCATAGCGATCGCTTCCACCATCTTTGAAAGATCATCTTCCACCAGGATAAGTGACGCTGCCTGTTTCGCGATTTCCGTTCCTTTTTGCCCCATGGCAATTCCGATATGAGCAACCTTCAATGCCGGGCCATCATTGACACCATCTCCGGTCATGGCTACTATTTCGTTCCGTTTCTTCAACGCCTCAACGATCCTGACCTTTGCCTCAGGAAACATCCTGGAAAACAGGCTCTTTTCTTCCACCAGTTCCACAAGTTCTTCATCATCCTTTTGCATAATAGCCTTGCCTTCCAATGAAGAATTTCCATCTATGAAACCAACCTGCTTTGCAATAGCCAGGGTGGTTTTGGTATTATCTCCGGTAACGATTTTCACTTTGATACCTGCATCGTTAAACTGCTTGAAAACAGATTCAATATTTTCCTTGGGAGGATCATAAAATGCCACCAGCCCTTTAAAATCAAAAGTAAAATCCTGCTGTTTTTGTGGATATGCTGTCCCGTCAAAAATTGCCTCTCCAACTCCCAGCACGCGGTATCCTTCTTCGGCAAGCTTATGTACCGCATCATTCACTTTTTGTTGTTCTATTTCCGTCAAATTGGAAATGAGCAAAAAGGCTTCGGGTGCCCCTTTAGCGGCAATGATCCTGTTACCCTTATCATTTTCGAAAATATGGGTCATCATGGGAGGTTTTCCCCCGATAGGGTATTCGTGTACCATTTTGTAATCAGGGCGTTCATCCTCCTGAAAATACTGCTGATAGGCCTTATGAAGAGCCAATTCCATAGGATCAAAAGGGATGGGTTCGCTGGCCCACATAGCCGTTCGGATAAGGTCCTTTCTCTTCTGTATTTAGAGTCATGATCGATCCTGGATATCTTTCCTGAAGAAAGCAAAAACAAACCTGCCAGGCTCATTTTGTTCTGGGTGATGGTTCCCGTTTTGTCGGTACAGATTACCGTTGCACTTCCGAGGGTTTCTACCGTTTTCATCTGTTTTACCACAATGCCCATTTTCATTAGTCGCCATGCACCAAGGGCCATAAAGGTGGTAAACGCGACAGGAATCTCCTCCGGCAAGATACTCATCGCCAGGGTAAGGGCATTGAGCAGGCTGTCCAGAACATCCTGTGATTTGAGATAATTGAGGGCCCAGACAATCAAAAAAACAACGGCGCCGATAATCACCATCTTTTTTACAAAGTCGTTGATCTGGATCTCTAAAGGCGTTCTTTCTTCGGAGATATCTTCAAGGCTCTTTCCTACTTTACCAATTTCTGTTTGGTTGCCAATGGCAGTAACCTCAGCAATCGCCAACCCACTGGCTACAGTGGTTCCCCTATAAATAATATTATCCTTTTTGGAACTGTCTTTGTAAACGGAAAGAGATTCTCCTGTGAGGGTGGATTCATTGACAGAAAAATCATTGGAATGCACAATTGTAGCATCCGCGGCAATAATGGTGCCTTCTTCCACCATCAGGCTATCCCCAATGACTAACTCATCACTGTTAATCTCAACGACCTCTCCGTTCCGGATAACCTTACTGTGTGGCTGTGATAAGACCTTTAGTTTTTCAAGTGCCTGACGGCTGCGGGAATCCTGATAAAGTGAAATGGCAGATACCAGTACAATGGCCGCTGCCAGGAAAATGGCATCCCCCGTATGTCCGGTAATGAAGTAAATGGAGGAAGCCACCAGCAACAAAAGAATCATGGGTTCCTGGATAAATCCTTTTATCGCTATCCAAAGCCGGCTTTCTTTTTTAAATACCAATTCATTGGAACCAAACTCTTGCCTGGCCCGAAGGACCTCCTCATCTGTTAACCCGGAAATATTAAAATTGTCTACGGACATAGTGATTTTTTGGACTACACAAAATACATCTTAACAGCGACAAGCAATACTATTTTTTCAAAAAAATAGTATTGCTATGGATCACCTCAACAAGTTCACCCCACCTTCCATCTCAACCGTCCTCCACCGATTATTTTCATACACCTGAAAAGTCATAAACCAAACATAATAACCTTCTCCGGCAGGCTCTCCCCTGTAATCTCCATCCCAGCCATTTTCAATACTTTTTGACTCATAAATCATTCCACCCCAACGATCAAAAACCGTCATTTTAAAATCTTCCAGAGGGCAGTCAGAAAACGGCTTTAGAAAATCGTTTATTCCATCATCATTTGGCGAAAAAGCATTGGGCACGTAAACATCACAAACTTCACATTCAAAGATGGTAGTCTGATCAAAAACTTCTTCACAAATATTATAGGTTCTTACGGTATAAATGCCTGCTTCCCGGATGATATACACTCTTTCATCACTTCCATCCTGCCATTCGTAAGATGCCATCGTGTTCTCCCCGCCAAAAGCATCCAGCCTGATATCATAACCCGGACAGTAAAATGTATCCCGGCCTAATTCTACACTTAATGTATCGAGGATCACGACATTTATGCTGTCCATAATATCACTGCACGCGGTTTGAATGGTAACCATATAATCCCCGCTCTGGGCTATTGAGTACTGCGGAGAAGTACTTCCATCCTGCCACAGATAAGTGGCTCCGGCAACGCTGAGGTCTAAATCCAGCGTTTCCTCAAAACACAATACGGTATCCTGCCCCAGATCAAATAAGGGCTCATCTATAAACTGCACGGTAACCACATCTGAAATAGTCTCACAGGGTGTGGCAACTGTAACTGCAAAATCACCGGTTTGGGTAATGATCCTATCCGGAGCAGTACTGCCATTTTCCCATAAATAAGTCGCCTCATCCAAATGAGTGACATCCAGGAAAAAGGTATCCCCGGCACACAACACCTGGTCAGGACCAAGTTCGGTCGTCAATGGCAGGTAGTAAAATACGTCCACTTCATCAGATACCGTCCCACAGGCATTGGTAACATCTACAGAATAAGTGCCGGAGCCGGACACTTGAAAACCGGATTGATCACTCCCGTCCTGCCACAAATATGTTGAAAGGTCATTAAAGACATCCAGGGTCAGAATATCCCCGGGACAGGGACGCAGATCCGGTCCCAGGTCTACCTGGGGAACATCCATCTGAACGACTACTTCAACAGAATCAACCCCCATTCCGCAAAGTGCTGTCACCGTTACCGCATAAATCCCGCCGGTAGAAATGGTCAAGTCAGCACCGGTACTGCCGTCCTGCCATTCATAGCCTATTGCCGTTGGAAAGGTAGCATCCAAAACAAGCGTATTACCATCACATAAAAGCGTTGTATCCGGACCAATATCCGGGTTGACTCCAATTGGAATGATAATACTAAAAGGTAACAACTGAGTTTGAGCCGGATTATCGCAAAGATCCAAAACTTCCGTACTGCCATCAGTCAACAATGCCAGCTGATAGTCTCCTAATCCTTCTAAAGGAGGATCAACCGTCAACGTGAAAGTCCGTTCATAATCCCCCTGGTCACAACCATCCGAGGAAACACTGACTGAATAGGGACCACCCGGACCTGCTAAAGCAAAGTTCGCATCTTCGATGGTGCTGCATTGAATATACTCAGAGAATTCAATGGTAATCGTATTTTCATTACACTCATCCGGGAAAATAGCATCTGCCACTTCAGGGATCGTTTCATCGATGATACCCAGACCGGTTGAACTCCCAAAATCAATGGTATACCCATTTTCAGATCCCGTCCAGTTCGAAACCATGAGCACATAGGTATTGCCTTCCTGCATGGGTACAAAATCATTGAAGGGCGTACTACCTGCAAATTGGGATGGAGGATTGGCGTTACATCCAGGCCCCTGTACACTCCAGCTGGTTTCTCCATTGGCACCGGTCGCCCCATGACAGCCTCCTCCACCGGCTGCATTACAACTTACAGAAAGGCTTGGGTCGGTAAAAATATCTTCACAGGTGGCATTGGTGATATCAAAGAGGGCCCAGTCATAATCGTCATTAAGATCATTGGGCGTGATCACAAAACCGAGGTTGCCATCTTCATTGGCAGTAAAAACATACCATATGGAATTGATCTCCCCGTCCGTGCAACTGTTCAGCCCATTAATCTCGTTGGGATAGTTCCCTGTACCTGTCGGTGAATCCGTCTCAATGTAAGTCTGTTGACAAACCGGAATGGCCCCCAGACAGTCCTGAATAGTGGGCACCTGAGCCTGAATAAAACTCCCCAAAAACAGCAATGAAACAACTAGAATAAATGTCGGGCGCATAGTTTTTTACCCTAATATAAAGTTTTTTGAGTTTAGGAAACTAATTTGCAGCCGTTTTGGTTAGGGAACGATATATACTGAACTAAGAAAACTATTTCATATAGTTTTCTTAATAGCGGGTTACGGGTTACGCGTTTCGGGTTGTAAAATTATTCACAACCTTCAAAATTTTTACCAAATGAAAAGTTACAAAGATTTAGAAATCTATCAAATGGCTTATGCTTTAGCAATTGAAATTCATAAAATGTCCTTAAAGTTACCTGCTTATGAATTGTATGAACAAGGCAGTCAGATCAGAAAATCCTCAAAAAGCATTAAAGCAAATATTGCGGAAGGCTTCGGCCGAAGACGCTATAAGCAGGAATTCATCAGATTCCTGGTTTTCTCCCATGCGTCCTGTGATGAAACAATTTCACACTTAAACATGATCAATGACATCCATTTCCCCACAACACCACAATCCAGCCTCCTGGAAAGATATAATATCCTTGGGGGAAAGATTAATAAATTCATTGAATACGTAGAAAATAATTGGAATACCAAATAGCCCGTAACCTGTAACACGCAACTCGCAACCCGCAACTCGCAACTCGCAACTCGAAATTAACTATGGAAAAAGCCCTACGCCTCATATCAGACGCCATTCGAGGGAAGGAACTGGATTTCACTACCGGGAATATAAACCGAGCCATAATACTCCTGGCTATTCCCATGGTCCTGGAGATGCTGATGGAGTCTCTCTTTGCCATAGTTGACATTTATTTCGTCAGTAAAGTAAGTGTGGATGCAGTGGCAACCGTTGGTCTCACGGAATCGGTGAGTACGCTGGTCTATTCAATTGCAATGGGATTAGCAATGGCTGCCACGGCCATGGTTTCACGCCGGGTAGGTGAAAAGAAAAAAGAAGAAGCTTCCCATGCTGCCGTTCAGGCTCTTTTGATCGGTATCGGACTTTCGATAATCATTGGTGTTCCCGCTTTCATTTTTGCCGAAGACATTTTAAGGTTTATGGGTGCCACGGATGCAGTAGTGGAAACAGGTTCAGATTATACCCGCATATTACTTGGAGCCAATATTGTAATTATCCTCTTATTTGTCAACAATGCCATTTTCCGGGGGGCAGGTAATGCTAACCTGGCCATGCAATCCCTGTGGATCGCCAATATTTCGAACATCATTCTCGACCCCCTTTTCATTTTTGGGATAGGGCCATTTCCTGAGTTGGGTGTTACGGGAGCTGCTGTTGCGACTACCATCGGTCGGGGCATTGGCGTTGCTTACCAGACCTTTTTGCTCACCAGGGGCTCCGGCATCCTTTCACCAAAAAAATCATCCTTTTTCCTGGACTGGCCAATTATTAATAAACTTGTCAATGTAGCATCTACCGGAGCCTTGCAATTCCTCATCGCTTCAGCCAGTTGGGTATTTCTCATGAGGATCATCGCCAATTTTGGTAGTGAGACGGTGGCAGGTTATGTCATTGCTATTAGGATACTCATATTTACTTTGCTGCCCGCGTGGGGGATCGCTAATGCAGCAGCTACCCTCACCGGACAAAACCTGGGGGCAGGGAAGCCTGAAAGGGCCGAAAAATCGGTGTGGCGGAGTGCCTTTGTCAATATGGTCTTTCTCCTTTCGGTTTCGATCATATATTTTTTATTCTCCTCTACGCTGATCGGTTTTTTCACTGATGAACCCAAAGTGTTAGAAGCCGGAATTCTCAGTTTGAGAATATTTTGTGCAGGATATGTATTTTTCGCTTATGGCATGGTGGTAAGTCAATCTTTCAATGGAGCCGGAGATACCCGGACTCCGACGGTAATTAACATCATATGTTTTTGGCTCGTGGAGATTCCCTTAGCCTACTTCCTGGCTGTCAATCTGGATTGGGGGCTGGCCGGCGTATGCTGGTCCGCTGCTTTAAGTGAAACCTTGTTGGCAATAATCGCTATTATTATTTTCCGGCGGGGTAAATGGAAAAATGTGGAGATATGAGAGAGTCCGCAGTCTGCAGTTCTCAGTCTACAGTCACCAGTATTAAAAGAATACGGTAAGCGTGGAATGTCGTCAACTTAAGAGAACCAAAGGAGAAATTCAATTGCACCGTGCTTCAGCGCGGTGTGAAAAATCACCAGGAAAATTTAGGGCTTCAGCCCTTTCTTCATCCGGGACAAAAGGCCTACAGGCCTGGCTGAGTTTCTCTTGATTATGCCGTGCCCCGAAGCAAAGGGCAATTTAATAATTCACTGACTTGGCTTAAGTTGACAACATTCCGATTAGCGTTTGCACTAAACAGGTTGGGCTTTGATCAGAAATACTATTATTTTAGAAAAATAGTATTTCTACGTTGTGTATTTTAAGTTATTAAATAGAACAAATACTTCGACCCATTGCAATGCGTTAGAAATGCAGTTAATCCTTTACCTTTGGGGTTTAATCTGCCTTTATGGATCTCAGCGTAATTATTGTCAACTACAACGTCCGCTATTTTTTGGAGCAGGCTTTGCTTTCTGTACGGAAAGCATCGCAGGGCCTCGAGGTAGAAGTTTTTGTGGTTGACAATAATTCCGTGGACGATTCTGTGGCTATGGTTCGGGAAAAATTCCCGGAAGTCAAATTAATAGTCAATAAGGATAATCCGGGTTTTTCTATAGCCAACAACCAGGCCATCAGGCAATCATCGGGAAAATACGTCCTGCTCCTCAACCCTGACACCATCGTTGAGGAGGACACATTTGAGAAGTGTGTAAAATTTATGGATGCTCATCCGGATGCAGGTGGCCTGGGTGTTCGAATGATTGACGGTTCCGGTAAATTTCTGCCGGAATCAAAACGCGGTTTCCCTTCCCCTTTTGTGGCTTTCGCCAAATCTTTTGGCCTGTCCAAGGTATTTCCGAAATCAAAGCTTTTCAACCATTATCATCTGGGTTATCTCGACGAGTTTGAGACCAATGAAATTGAAGTTCTCGCAGGCGCCTTTATGCTGATGCGTAAATCTGTGCTGGACAAAGTAGGATTACTGGACGAAGCCTTTTTTATGTACGGAGAAGATATTGATCTCTCTTACCGCATCATCAAGGGAGGGTATAAGAACTATTACTTCCCGGAAACAAGCATTTTGCACTACAAAGGAGAAAGCACAAAAAAAGGTAGTCTCAATTACGTCCGCGCCTTTTACAATGCCATGATCATTTTTGCCAAAAAGCACTTTCATGGGCAGAAAGCAAGAATGTTTGTTTTGATGCTGCAGGTCGCCATTTATCTCAGGGCATTCATTACCCTTTTAAGCAATTTTGCAAAAAAGGCAGCCCAGCCAATGCTCGATGCAGTCCTGATCTATGGTGGACTGTATTTCCTCAAAAATTTCTGGGCCAATTATCATTTCAAACAACCAGACTATTACGACGACAGTATTTTATACTTCAACTTTCCATTGTACATCCTGATTTGGATCACCTCCATTTATTTCAGTGGCGGGTATGATGCCAGATCCGGGATAAGTAAAGTGGTCCGTGGAGTATTGGTTGGAACTGTTATGCTTGCTGCGATTTACGGTTTTCTGAATTTGGAATACAGGCCATCCAGGGCTTTGATCCTGCTTGGAGCAGCCTGGAGTCTCATGGCAACAGCCGGCATCAGGATTCTTCAACATTTCATAAAAAACCGGAACTTAAAGATCAGCGAATCCCCGATTAAAAACCTGGTCATCGTTGGAAGTCCGGAGGAGAGTGAAAGAGTTCAGAACCTCCTCAACAAGGCCCGCGTCAGGCAAAACTTTATCGGAACCGTTGCCCCCGGCAATACTGATAATCCGGCCTACTTAAGCAGCCTCCATCAGCTTCAGGAGGTTGCTCAAATTTATAAAACTGATACCATCATCTTTTGCGGTAAAGATGTCTCAGCCCAGGATATCATGCAGTGGATGACGCGCCTCGGCCCTGCCATCGAATACAAGATCGTCCCGGAAGAAAGCATGAGTGTTATCGGTAGTTCCTCAAAAAATACAGCAGGGGAATTATACACCATTGACATTCAGTTCCACATTGCTGAAAAATCTTCGGTAAGGAATAAACGATTGATCGATATTTTGCTTTGTGTTTTTTTGTTGATCACCTTACCTCTCCAGGTTTTGATCGTACGCAAGAAAGCAGGCTTAATCAAAAATCTGTTTTCCGTTTTCTTTGGCCAAAAAAGCTGGGTAGGATATGCCAACTCCCAGTCTGCTTCTTATAAATTACCCAAAATAAAACCCGGCGTGCTCTCTCCTCTCGATCGGGTAAATCGTATCCGGACGAGTTCTCAGGATGCTTTTAACTTTGACGAAAGTACCATCAACCGCTTGAATTTCTTCTACGCCAAGGATTACCACCCTTCCGTTGATATGGATATTGTATGGAAAGGATGGAGAAGATTGGGAAATTAGAAATGCCGGAATGTGAAAAAATGAGATTTTCACCACTTCCCTCATTCATATAACCGGTTCCCTCAATCTTACTTTCGCCTGAAAGCAATCACGTCTACCTTTGATGAAAAATCAAAGAAATGACAAAGATCAAATTATTTTTCGCACTTGTTTTGGGTTTAATCCTTTTGAACAGCCAAACATTACAGGCCCAAAGAGACCCTATTGGCCAATCCGTTGCAGCTATCAGTCCAGCTAATGAGAAGACTCCTGCCACCGACAACACCATCCGGGTAGCCTTATTACTCGACACAAGCAATAGTATGGACGGCCTGATCGATCAGGCAAAAGCCCAGCTTTGGGACATCGTCAACGAACTGGCTCTGGCCAAATGTGATAACCAGCAGCCAAATCTCCGAATTGCCCTTTATGAATATGGCAACGACGGATTACCCGCTTCTGAAGGGTACATCCGTCAGGTTTTAGGATTCAGCGATGACCTCGATGAAATTTCTGAAAAGCTATTTTCACTGACCACTAACGGGGGAAATGAATTTTGCGGTCAGGTGATCCAGACTTCCCTTCAACAACTTGAATGGGGCAATAACGCTAAAGACCTTAAACTGATCTTCATTGCCGGAAATGAACCTTTTACCCAAGGGGCAGTGAGTTACAAAAAAGCTACTGAACTCGCTAATGGGCAGGATGTAACCGTCAACACCATCTTTTGCGGAAATTTTGAAGAAGGGATCTCTACTTCTGGAAAGACGGCGCCGACAGGACAGGAGGAGAATACATGGCAATAGATCACAACAAAGTTAGTGTACACGTTCCTTCTCCCTATGATGACGCCATTCTGAAATATAACACCAAACTTAATTCCACCTACATTCCTTACGGAGATGCCGGTTCTGCTAAAATGGAAAATCAAAGAGTTCAGGATGCCAATGCTCAGGTGTACAGCAGCGCCAATGCAGTAAAAAGAACCATCAGCAAAAGCTCCCATTTTTATAAAAACTCCTCATGGGATCTAGTGGATGCAGAACAGGAAAAAGGATTCAGTTACCAAAAAATCAAAAAAGACCAGTTACCCGAAGAGTATCAGGACAAATCAGTTGCGGAACTGAAAACCATTGTCAAGCAAAAAAGATCCGAACGCCAGTCTATCCAGGAAGAGATCCAGAAACTCAACGCCAAAAGGAAAGTCTTCGTAGCAGAACAAAAAAAGCTCAACAACGATATCAACGGTCTGGAAAACGCTATGATCAATGCCATAAAAAAGCAGGCTGCGAAGAAAAATTATAAGTGGAAGGAATAGGGTAGCGCGGACTTTAGTCTACCGGTTTCAGTCCTCAGTCGGTAGTACCTGTAGATAGTGTCCATTTAATGGATAATTTTGCAAACAATCCGGCAACTCGATCTTGAGTTGCCGGATTGATTTTTATAGGTTCTTACTCAAGCCTTAGATTGCATACCTAAAGGCACGCAGTCACACTGGCCTCGTTAAAGGTCAAATCCTGGTTTCTCCCCTGTTATTCACAAATACCCTACTCTCTAAGTAGTTCCGCACCCCAAACCGTCGTTCCTCTACTTTTCCCATATGGTCCCTTCTACCCCTTTTAGTTTTGTGGTATTGATTAACAAAAAATACCAAGATCATGAAAAAGTTATTATTGCTCGCTTTGCTTTTTACCTCTGGATTTACATTTCAAAAAGTCTCTGCAAAAGAGCTTTCCAATCCGGCCGCTGAATGTACAATGGAGGAAGCTGGTTTAGGGGGCGCCTACCTTTTGTTTTGCGGAAAATTCGGAGGAGACCTGACTCCCAAACAAATAGCTAAAGAAACCAAACTCGGTGTAGACGGCTGCGCTGCCGGGTCAAAGATCTTCCAGTTTACATTGTACATCAAGAAAAATGGCCGCTCCACCAAATATGTCGGAAAGTCGAATGAACTAACAGAAGAAATGCACAACGCCCTCAAAAGCCTGAAACCCGGAGATCAGTTTTCCTTCAAACACGTAAAGGCACAATTACCTCGGAAAGGCGGTGAAGTGGATGTGTGGGCGAAGCCCTTTTTTGTGGTTGGGAGTAAGGCTTGATTCAGACCTCAGTCAGCAGTCCACAGTACCAGTTGGCAGAATTATCAGAAATACTATTTTTTGGAAAAATAGTATTTCTCTTTGACCACTAAAAGAGGGAGCACTAACCTACCCTAAATACCTTGGTTAGGATCTTCCTCTTTTCCTTTTCACCAAACTTTTACTTTGCAATTCAACTTACAAAAAGATAAAATCCAGTAAGCTTACCCATCAAATTCTATCAAATGTTTTTACTTTGTTGGTTCTAAAGAAAGCCTGTCTGTATTCCAAACCAACAATAATCATGCTTTACCGGCACCGTTTTTTAGTAATAATTGTGCTGACCGTCCTCCCACTGGTCATCTTTTTACCTCGAGGTACTTCCGTTACCGCCCTGAGTTACCATACGATGTCTGACCTTAGGTTTTATGGGGCATTACTCGATTCCTTGCCACAAGGGTTCAACGATCTTTTTGCCGGTTCCGGGGAATGTGTAGCCTGCCATGGGTTTGATACGGCAGGAATTGCAAGCGTTGATTTGGGAGGTAACGATATCAATGTGGTAGACGACTGGCGGGCAAGCATGATGGCCAATTCTGCCAAAGATCCTTTCTGGCGGGCAAAGGTGAGTCATGAGGTCCTGGAAAATCCTGAACACCAGATTGAGATAGAAAGTACCTGTACTAAATGTCACGCCCCGCTAGGTAATTACAACGCACAGCACAATGGCAATCCACACTATTCCATCGCTGAGATGGTAGCTGATTCGATAGCCCTGGATGGAGTTTCCTGCCTTGCATGTCACCAACAATCGACAGAATTACTTGGAGAAACTAATTCAGGTATTCTGCATTTTGACACTTCCAAAGTAGCCTATGGTCCTTACCCGGATCCCCTGCATACACCAATGGCTTTGGAAACCGGGTACGATCCCGTTTTCTCGGAGCATATCAAAGATGCCGGAATTTGTGCAGGATGCCATACCCTGATCACTCAAACCATCGACCCGGAAAACGGTGAAATTACCGATAATCACTTTGTCGAACAGGCTACCTACCATGAATGGTTAAACTCTTACTATAATGAATCTGACATAAGCTGCCAGAGTTGTCATATGCCCGCACTTGCCAAGGGAAGTGTTTTCATCGCTGCCGGTTATGAAACCGAACCACGCTCCCCTTTTGCCCTGCACAAATTCTCAGGAGCCAATGCTTTTATGCTAAAATTAATGCAGGACAACAGGGAAGAACTCGGTATCAATGCCAACGAGGAACACTTTACAGAATCGATCAGCTCCACTATGGATATGCTGCAAAACCGGTCTGTTAATATGGATATGGAGGCGATTGAAAGAACCGGGGATACGGCCTTTGTTTGCATAACCCTTGAAAATAAGGCCGGGCATAAATTTCCTTCCGGTTATCCTTCCAGAAGAGCTTTTCTGAAGATAACAGCCCAAACTGAAGAAGGAGTTACCATCTTCGAATCCGGCAACTGGGACGAAGATTTTGAAGTATATGGACAAGATCCTTTTTTTGAATCCCATTATCAAACGATTCGTTCGGAAGAGGAAGTACAGATCTATGAAATGGTCGTGGCAGACATTAATGGCAACCGCACCACCGTCCTGGAATACATGGATCATCATTTAAAGGACAATCGCCTGCCTCCACGAGGGTTTACTTCGGCAACTCCCTTTTACGACACTGTGTCCATTGTGGGGCAAGCTGTTAATGATCCGGATTTCAATATGGAGGATGAAATGGAAGGAAGTGGTAAGGATAAGATTTTCTATCACATTCCTGTTGACGGATATTATGGACCGTTATCCATAACCGCCGAATTATATTATCAAACGGCGCCGCCACGTTGGATGGAAGAAATGTTTGCTGTTTCGACTCCTGAAATTGAAACTTTCCGCAGTATGTTTGACCAGGCAGACCGTACACCAATCCTGATTGAAGATGAATCAGTTGATTTTGAAGTTTTTGTTTCGACAGAAACACCAACAATCTCATCAGACTGGGTAACTATACAGGGGATAGAAAGAACATCCGGCGAGGTCAGTATTTCTTCTTCCCAAAGACATAACCTGTCCGTTTTTGATACTTCCGGAAAATTAATCCATTTTTCGAAAGACAAAAACAATGATTATGGTATCTCTCTGAATATCCCTGGTGGTGTTTACCTGTTTCATTTTGAGACACCGGATGGCAAAACCAATATTGAAAAAATATATTTTTATTGAATACTGGAATAAACCTGCTTTTTAAAATCTGTTAGCGAATATGTATCAAAAACTAAAAAAGGAAAGATGGAAAATCGGTTATTAAACAAAAAGTTTGGAGGAAAAATCCTTCCACCCTTCCACATTATCAAATATTTATTAAACAATTGTAACCAGAAACCAGCATTAAACTTCAACTAACTATTACTAACTATCGCTTATGACAAAATTGCTACAAAAACTATCATTCTTCATTGTACTCTTTGTGAGCTTTTCCCTATCAGCTCAGGTAACTTTTACCAATCAAGCTGAATTACTCGGTGAAGTGGAAGGCAGTTCCTATGAAGACTGTACCGTCGACATGAATAATGACAACCTGGACGACATTGTCCGTATTACAGTTGGACATCTATACATCGATTACCAACAAGAAGACGGCAGCTTTGAGCAGGTGGATTTCCCGATTAATTTCCAGGTACTCCCAAGCTGGAGTATGTGTGCAGGAGATCTGAATGAAGATGGATTTAATGATCTTCTGTTGGGTTCCGGCAGTGCGGTTTCCTTTGTTTATTCCAACAATAACGGAACCGAATACTCTGAAATAGCACATCCCGAATATATTTTCGTACAAAGATCAACCATGGCTGACATTGACAATGACGGCCACCTGGATGCTTTTGTTTGTCATGATGTGGATCAAAGTCATCCATACCGGAACGATGGTACAGGTAATATGATCCTTGATCAAACGCTGATCGAAACCGCTGATCTCGCCGGAAATTATGCCGCGCTTTGGGTAGATTACGACAACGATAATGACATTGACCTGTACATTACCAAATGCCGCGGCGGATCTGCTCCCGGAGATATCGAACGGACAAATTTGCTGTACAGAAACAATGGCGATGGTTCATTCAGTGAAGTTGGAGAAGAAGCCAATATGGATGATAATGCACAGAGCTGGACAACCGTTTTTGAAGATTTTGATAATGACGGAGACTTTGATGCCTTCATCGTCAACCATGATTTTCAGAATCGATTTATGCTCAACAATGGAGATGGCACCTTCACCGACATTATAGAAACCACCGGAATTGACCCCTATGATCTGGGAGCCTGGGAAAATGCAGCAGGTGATTTTGACAACAACGGTTTCGTAGATATCTTTTCCGAACTGAATAATGAACTCTACCTCAACAACGGTGACCTGACCTTTACGCCTACCAACATTCCATTCCCTAATGGAGGAATCGGTGATTTTAACAATGACGGATTCCTGGATGTGGTCAGAGGTAATAGCATTTGGATCAATGATGGAAACGATAACAACTGGGTCAAAATCTGTACTCAAGGATTCCTGAGTAATAAAAACGGTATTGGTTCCCGGGTTGAAATCTATGGAGAATGGGGGCGTCAGATCAGAGAGGTTCGCTCCACTCAAAGTTTTAGTACCATGAGTAGTCTTGCTGCTTATTTTGGCATTGGACAGGCAACTGCCATTGACTCTATTGTGGTCAGATGGCCATCAGGTATGCGAACCAAAGTGGACAATCCGGAAATTAACACCACTCACACTATTCCAGAAGCCGAATGTCTGTTGGATCCAAGTACTATTTCAGCTGAAGGAACCACTGAAATTTGTCCTGGCGCTTCTGTGATGATCAATGGACCGGAAGGATACGCTTCTTATACCTGGAGCGATGGTTCAACATCTCAAAACCTTGTAGCCACCGAAGCCGGAAGCTACAACCTTATCGCCATGGATGAAAGCGGTTGTGTAGCCTTATCGAATTCAGTAACCGTAACCTATATCCAGGATCCGGCGCCGGAAATCACCATTGATGGAGAAGAACGATTCTGCCATGGTGGAAGCGTTGAACTGATCTCCTCCATTGATCACAATCCTACCTGGTCCAACGGTATGGCCGGTCAGACCGTTAACATTACAGAATCCGGCGTTTATTCTGTTGCGACTGACGCTGTTTGTTCTGACGAACAATTGGTTTCTGAGGAGGTCGAGATCACCGTTTTAGCTGCTGAAGCTCCCGAAGTTACAGAAATCGTATTTGATAATATGCTGGAATCACAGGCAACCATTACCGCAACAGGTGACAGTCTGAATTGGTATAGTGAAGAAATCGGCGGAGATATCCTAGGCAGTGGAAATACCTTTATCACTCCTCCAATTACCCAAGAAGAAACCACTTATTTTGTTGAATCTGTCAACATTTACGGAGGTGAACTGCAGGAAGGCGGCAAACCTGACATAACCGGTACCGGAGGACTTCCGTCTACCGGAGCATATAGCTATTTTAATGTATGGGAGCCTTTCACCTTACAAACCGTGGATGTTTTTGTACCTGAGGAAGCTCCGGAAGGAGAACGTACCATTCGACTTGTCGATGGAGATGGAACAATACTGGAAGAAATGACAGTAGATCTCACACATGGTCAGCAGATCGTCGAACTTAACTGGTGGGTGCCTATCGGAGAAATGATGACACTGCGTTGTCCTGAGAATAATCTATTCAGAAATAACGGAGGTGTGAATTACCCCTACCCTATTGGAGATGTAGGTTCTATTGTTACTTCTTTTTATGGAAATTCTTATTACTACTATTTCTATAACTGGAAGATCAAAAAGCAAGAGGAAATCTGTATCTCAGATCGTACTCCGGCAACCATTCTCATCAATAGTCTGGAAGAGCTCACCGGTGCAGAAAACCTTAAGGTATTCCCGAACCCGGTCAGCCATCAGTTTTTTGTGGCCTTCAACGCTTCCAAAGAACAGGAGGTTCAATTCAGATTGTTGAATGGGATGGGACAGGAAGTCAGCCCGGTAAAGCTGGTTACTTCATCTCCCGGCGAAAACTCCTGGTCATTTGACACGAGTCATTTACCCGCAGGCATTTATACCCTGCAGATCAGCATGGATGATAGCATTGGAAGTGTGAAGGTATTAGTGGAAAGGTAGGAAACTATCTAAATAGTAAAAGGCTGTCTCAAGATTGGGCTTCACGCAGATAGTGCAGATAAACGCAGAACAAATTTATTATCAGCGAAAATCAGCGTCATCTGCGTGAAACCTATTCCAGAGCCAGCCTTTTTTTATTTCTACAATTTCTTGTAATTATACTTGGACGGATTTACCTCAGCCATCATCCGGTAAATGATCTCAAAGACATTCTCCGGGTTAGGTTTTGAAAAATAATCGCCGTCATCTCCGTAAGGAGGCCTGTGTTCTGCGGCGGTAAGACATACCGGTGAAGAATCGAGGTATTGATAACCTCCCTGAACTTCCAGCACCTCACGCATCATGTAGGCCGTTGCTCCGCCTGGCACATCCTCGTCCATAAACACAATGCGGTTGGTCTTTTTAAGCGATTCAACGATGCGGTGTTCAATATCAAACGGCAGCAATGACTGAACGTCAATCAATTCAACAGAAATGTCTCTGCTCTTAAGCAATTCAATTCCTTTCTTAGCTACCCGGACACAGGATCCGTAAGTTACCAGCGTAACATCCGTTCCCTCATTCAATACCTCTGGAACGCCAAGAGGCACGGTAAATTCTCCAAGATTATCCGGTTTCTTTTCTTTAAGACGATACCCATTCAGACATTCTACGATCAATGCCGGATCATCAGATTGCAACATGGTATTATAAAAACCTGTGGCCTGGGTCATATTTCTGGGCACCAATACATACACTCCTCTCAGAGAATTAAGGATCATACCCATAGGAGAACCTGAATGCCAGATGCCTTCCAATCTGTGGCCTCTGGTACGAATGATGGCCGGAGCATGCTGCAGCCCATTACTTCTGTACCTGACGGTGGCCAAATCATCTGTCAATGGCTGTAAACCGTACACGAGATAGTCCAGATACTGAATCTCCGCAATAGGCCTCAATCCGCGCATTGACATCCCGATGGCATGACCGACAATAGTATTTTCACGAATACCGGAATCAAAAATGCGCTCTTCGGAGTATTTATCCTGAAGGCCTGCCATTCCCTGATTCACATCACCTATCTGCCCAACATCTTCTCCGAAAGCATAAACACCCGGATTTTTTTCAAAAGTGATATCAAAGAAATCATTAAGTATCTGATATCCATTGGTCTTTTTTGATTTTTCCGAATATACCGGAGGTATTACAGGAACTTTAAGCGCCGATTTATCACTGTTACTGTAAAGATTGGTATGGTAATGTTTTTCCCCCCTGCCTTCGACTTCAAGTATCCAGGATTCGAGTGGTTCCATATCCGGATTATCAACATTAAACAGGGCATACCGCATATGACGAGCATTTTCAAGCAATTCCCTGATGGTTGGATTGTGCAGTCTTGAAAACTCTTTTTTAATCTTTTGAACCTCCTCATTAAAGTCAGGAAGCTTATTATATATCTCCTTAAGTTTTGTTTTTCTCTCTTTTCCGGGGGCCAGGTAGTCATTCCAGGCAAGGCGCTGTCGCTGTTTGACGTCTTCCTTTACGCTTTCCCTGATTGCCTGAAGCTCTTTTTTAGTGGCGATTCCGGACTCTACAATCCAATTTTCCATGTAGAGGATGCAGTCCTTTTCCTTTTCCCAATTCAACCTTTCATCTGACTTATACCGTTCATGCGAGCCTGAAGTAGAATGCCCTTGAGGTTGAGTAACTTCCTGGATATGGATGACTGCCGGACGATGGTGCTTACGAACGTGATCCGCTACTTTTTGATACAGCTCTACCAGTCCGGGATAATCCCATGCCTTTCCGGTGAATATTTCAATGCCCTGATCTTTTGCCTTATCATAGTTGAAACCTCCGAGCACTTCCGAAATGCTGCTTTTGGTCGTTTGCAGATGGATGGGAACACTGATTCCATAACCATCATCCCATACCGATATCAGGAGAGGGACCTGCATGACCCCGGCAGCATTTATTGTTTCCCAAAAAACACCTTCTGAGGTACTGGCATCCCCGATGGTTGCGAAAGTAACCTCATTACCATTTTGAGAAAAATTAGTAGCATCGACAAGCTTATTATTGCGATATTTTTTGGAGGCTCCTGCCAAACCAAGCGCTCGCGCCATTTGTCCGGCCGTACTGGAAACATCGGCACTGACATTGAAGGAATCCAGATGATTCTTCCATTGTCCGTCCTCTTCAATGAGGGCCGTAGCGAAATGGCTATTCATTTGACGACCGCCAGAAAATGGATCATTTTCCGGATCGGCGTAGAGTTGTGCGAAGAGTTGTTCAACCGTAGCGAGGTCTTTGGCTAACATGAATGTCTGGTCCCTGTAATAACCAGATCTGAAGTCCCCTTTCTTAAACGCGCGAGCCATTGCAACCTGCGGGACCTCTTTTCCTGCACCAAAAATCCCGAATTTTCCCCTGCCGGATAAAACTGCTTTTCTTCCGAGAAGACTAACTTCCCGGCTCATGCAACAAATCTCAAAATCCCGGAGAATAGAAGCCTTATCAAGGGATAACGCTTTTTTGGTCTTTGAATGAGGATTCAAAAGAATATCTTTGGCCATATCTTTATTTAGGTTAGGTCTAAAAAATAATTTGGGCTTGGTCGAAATATAATTTGGAAAACAGCCTATTTGGTTTTTGCAATATAAGATTTATTTTTCAAAAATCCACAAACAAGGTATAATTATCTTTTATAACATTCACATTCCGTAACCACATGAAAAGGGCTGATCTTTTTAAACTGAATCAAAAAATACTGTTACCAAAACCAGATTTTACCGTCTCAAACTGTAGAGTCAAAGGGTGTTTAACTTTGCATTAACAAAATAATAGTTTTCAAAGTTTACATATTACTTCAATACCATTAATTTTGTCCACAGCGATTCAAACGCGACTTGAAAAAAATTTAATTAATTAAAATTCAATAATGATGAAGAAATTTCTTTCTGTATTAACGCTTGTGCTGGGTGTTGCAGCTTTTGCTTTTGCCCAAACTCCAACTGCTCCTGTTGCAACCGATGAACCAGTTGAAAATACAGGTGGTCCTGAAATCACTTTCGAAAACGATATCATGGATTATGGAACCATCCAGCAGGGTTCTGACCCTTACCGTTTTTTCAACTTCACCAACACAGGCGACGCTCCTTTGGTAATTACTCACGCTAAAGGTAGCTGCGGATGTACAGTTCCAACATATCCTAAGGACCCTATCCTTCCTGGAGAGTCTGCTCAAATCAAGGTAAGATATGACACTAACCGCGTTGGTCCTTTCACCAAGCGTATTACCCTTACTCTTCAGGACATACCTGAGAAAAAAGTATTGACTATCAAGGGTAAAGTTGAAAAGAAAGCTGCGGAACCAGCTGGTGTCCCTTCCAATAACAGCGGTCTTTTTAACAATAACTAAGAAATTTAATCGGAGAGCAATTTTTTCATGATATCCTCCGAAAACCTAAATCCCTTTGGAGCACTGCTGCAAAGGGATTTTTTTATAAAATAGAAGGATAAAAAGGAATAGAACCTGCTAAAAAAAGAAAAGACCCTTGCCGGTAAGCAAAGGTCTCTAACCCAAACAAATAAACACAAAAACTACTTTAAGATACACAAAACTAAATCATTTTCCACTAACAGGCAATTATTTTGACCATTTTTCCAAAGCTTAACATTGTAGTAACCGGACCTGAATCCTCCGGAAAAACATGGCTGGCCAAAGCACTTTCGGCACACTATAAGACTATTTGGACACCTGAATTTGCACGTTCCTACCTGCAAAAAATGAATCGTGCCTACGTAGAAGAGGACCTCCTCGTCATTGCCCAAAACCAACTGGATCAACAAAAAAAGAACCTCCAGCTAGTCGACCGCCTACTATTTTCCGATACCGGCCTACTGGTAATGAAAATCTGGTCAGAGTACAAATATGGTCGTACCAATCCTATGGATCGACCAGGAACTCATGAGAAATGGTCATTTTGACTTATTCCTTTTATGTTATCCTGACCTGCCATGGGAATTCGATCCGCTGCGAGAAAATCCGGACAACCGGGAGGATTTATTCATTCTCTATAAAAAGACGTTAGATTCATTGAACTTACCCTACTCGCTTATCAATGGACAAGGAGACCAACGTTTGAAAAAAGCCATTAAGGCAGTCGATCAGCTTCTGATAGATGCAGGAAAGGATTTTCCGTGAGATTTTTATAATGAAAAAAATAAAGCCGATTTTTCCCTTTTTGTCCAGCATTGAATACCTTTGCTTTGCTTTCACAACAAATCTGAAACAGATTATACCACCAGTTGTACGGACTCCCTAAAGAATAAGGCAATAATACTATAGAAACAAAGTAATCGTGGCAAAACTCAAAGACACAGTTTTTTGCCAGTATAATCGTTTGCTCTGCTAAGAATTATTGTCCCCAACACACGCAATCCAATCGTGTGTCTTTCACCCTTCCGCGTTTGGCGGAAGGGTTTTTTTATTCCCTATTTCAGACCTAAAATACGGGTGGAAAGCACTATTTTTGTAGCTTAAAATTTATAATAAACCAAGTTACTATCAACTGGAAACCAGCAACCAGTAACTAGCAACCAAATATTATGACCTACCAGAATTTGATCCTAACCGAAGAAGACGGGATTTTGCTCGTCACCATAAACAGAGAAAAAGCACTGAATGCCCTCAATGGGCAAACCATGCGGGAACTGAACCATCTTTTTGCTGAAGATGCCCCGAAAAGAGACCATATTTCAGGAGTGATCATCACCGGAGCCGGAGAAAAATCATTCGTTGCCGGAGCCGACATAAAAGAGTTCCTTAATCTTGATTCAAAAGGAGGAGGAGCTGAAATGGCTCAGTACGGGCATGACACGTTTTTCCTCATCGAACGTTTCCACAAACCCGTAATTGCTGCTGTCAATGGATTTGCCCTCGGTGGAGGATGTGAACTGGCCATGGCCTGTCACCTCCGGATAGCCGGCGAAAAAGCCCGCTTTTCACAACCGGAAGTCAATCTCGGAATCATTCCGGGATATGGAGGCACCCAACGCCTCATCCAATGCATCGGTAAAACCAAAGCCATGGAATTGCTGATGACAGGTGATATGATCGGTGCTGAAGAAGCACACAGCCTGGGATTGGTTAATCATGTAGTACCTGCAGGTGAAGAAGTGGCTAAAAGTAAGGAGATTCTACAGAAGATCGCTTCCAAAGGCCCTATCGCCATTGCCAAAGTCATCGAAACGGTCAATGCCTATGCACAACACGACGTGGATGGATTCGCTAAAGAAGTAGAAGCATTCGGAGAAGTAACCAACACGGAGGATTTTGTGGAAGGAGCAACGGCTTTCATCGAGAAGAGAAAAGCTGATTTTAAGCATAGGTAATGTTGCTAGTTACTGGTTTCTGGTTACAAGTTACTGGTTACTGGTTTATATTGTTGAACCAGTAACCAGAAACTTGTAACCAACAACCAAAATTAATTACTCAACCCTTCCTCTTCGATCACCTCTATGATTGAGTCCTGAATAGCCTCATCTGTCAGAATATATTGGAAATTCCCATAATCATTGGCGGCGATGCCTTCAAAATTACGTTGATCCGGGTTTGCGCCCTGCTCTACCAGTAATTTTGCGAGTTTTTCATTGCCGTTTTGTGCAGCCGCCATGATCGGGGTAGTACCCATGATATTTGGATGATCCGGATTGGCGCCTCTTTCCAGCAGCAATAGAGCAATGGCATCATACCCTTTTTCAACTGCAACATTCAATCCGGAATTTTCCATAAAATCAACCTGGTTAGGATCGGCACCGTGATCCAGTAGCAGACGGACCATATTTTCATTGCCCTGGCTTGCAGCCAGATTGAGTAGGGGTTCTCCCACGGGAGTGTGCCAATTGGCATCTTTACCCGGACGGTTGCTCTTATACAATAATACACCTGACATCACTGTGTAACCATTATGAATGGCCAGATAAAGCGGCGTTTCTCCATTATCATTAGGTTGGCTGGTTTGAGCATTATTCCTGATCAGCAAAGCAACTGCCTTAATTTGATTCAATTCTGCAGCTCTGGCCATGGGGGTAACGCCATTGGATTTGCGGTTGGGATCTGCTCCCCGGTCGATCATGTTCTGGATTAGAGCGAGATTACCAAGGTCTATGGCCAGGAAAAGGGGGGCTTCTCCATGTTCATTTTTCAGGGAAGGCTTTGCTCTGGTCAACAGCACTTCCGCTATGGCCACATTGCCCATTTTAAGGGCAAGGGTCAAAGGTGTTTCACCGTCATCATTTTTATAATTGGACACAGCGTTTTTAACCAATAAGGCAACCATTTCTTCATCTTCATTTAGCACAGCCTGGGTGAGAATGGTTTCCCCCGATTCATTTTTCAAATAATACACGGAAGAGTTCAAAAGCTCTTCTACTTCTTCGGTATTGCCTTCATTGACCTTATCAAAAATCAGTTTAGTCTTTTCTTCAAGAGAAAGTTTTGACAAGTCGGTATTGAGTTCTTCGGATGGTTCAGGAGTTGTGGTTACAGTCTGATTTGTCGATTCTGCATCAGTTGTGGCTACCTCTTGGGCAAGGAGTGTTCCAAAAGGCAAAACAGTCATGGCTATCAAAGCAAAAAGGGCATTTTTCATAATGTGCGATTTTTGTTAAAAAGGTGTAACCATGATTCATAAACTGTATTGTTTAAATTTGAAAAGTGAACGTAACTATTCAGCATGCCTCTAAAATTAGGCTGAGGCTGAGGCTGAGGCTGAGGAAAGCATATTGTTTAATAAATATTTCTTCACTAAACCTCAAAAAACGAATAAACATTTGGAAACAGATAAATAAAAACCTTAGCCTTAGCCTTCTCCTTAGCCCTGTCTGCTCGGCGCAGCCAGGCAGGCTATATTCAGCTATGCTGAATAGTTACAAATAAACCATAAAAGACACTTCATTGCAGTAATAACCGTTCTGAAAGAAACCAAAAGAAAGAGAAAATTTACATTAAGAGAAATAACCGGTCAGGTATGGGATTTTTTCATTTTGCCGGCATGGTGTATTAAATGAAAATGAAGGTGGTTTTATTTTACGAAATCGAAAAAAATTTCATTTTTTGTAAAAATATGCCGACTTTTCCTTAACATTGATTGAATAATTAACAATCTCTAAAAGCTTTTTAAGATGGCTATGTCAAAACTCGATTTTATCACAATTTTAATTGTCGCCATTTGTGTTGGAGCGCTTGGGTTCCTGGTGTACAAAACTGTTAAATTGATGAATCCTGATGAGGCTACTCCCGAGGTAATTGAAAACACAGAACCTGCGTATGATCCTGCAGATGAATATGCGCTCGATGACGAAGGTGATGTCATTACCGATGATACCCCTGCTTCAGATGAAAGCACTGATAACAGTAACACTCCTGCTTCAGAGGAAGATTATCCAATCGCTGATGATGGAGCTGACCTGGACGAAGCACAGACTCCGATCCTGTTGAAGAACCTGAATCGACACCCAAAACTTATGACAGTGGATCATCCTCCGGGTCATATATGGTATTGGCCGGTTCTTACAAACAGAAGGTCAATGCTACCAATCAAGTCAACAAATTGAAAAAACTGGGGTACGATGATGCGTCCGTGGAAATTTTTAACAGCGGAGCACTGGCTGTTGCCCTCGTAGACCGGTTTGACTCCTACAGCGAAGCTAACGCACTTAAAAAAGAGCTTGAATCCAAAGGATTTGATGTTTTTATCAAGAAAAAATAATGTAAAAGTATATGGAATTTACTGTTGAGCCCAATGGTGATCAACCAACCCCAAAACCGACAAATGAACCCACCCTGAAAGACAAAATTACGGCTCTTGCGAAAAAAGTGTGGTTGTTCCTGAAGTCTCCTGTTTTTCTTAAAAACATCGGCCTGATGCTGGTGGTTCTGCTAATCGGTTTTTGGCTGTTAAATGTGATCCTGCGAGGTTATACCAATCACAACGAATCCATGCAGGTAGACAACTATGTGGGCATGGACCTGGAGGATGCGAAAAGAAAGATCCGTAAAAAAGATTTCGAAATAGAAGTAAAGGAAATTTTCGGTCAACCTGCGGACGAAGTGACCATGCAATACCCGGATCCATTATCAAGGGTTAAAGAGGGCAGAACGATCTATCTGACGGTAAAAAATGGGAAAAGAGAGAAAACTTTGATTCCCGATTTTTCTATCGATGACAATTTCGAGAATTACAAGAAAAGTCTCACAGCAAGAGGATTAAATTATATTGAAATAAAAGAGTTTAGCGCAAAGTTATCCGAGAACACAGTGCTCTATGTCAGTTACAAAGGTGAAAAACTGAGTGGACTCACTTTAAGAAGAGGGCAGGAAGCTTCCAAAGGAGATACGGTAACCTGCTACGTTACCACCAGGTACTCTCCAACCATTTCCATTCCCAAACTGGTGTGCCAGGATTACAATGCAGCCGTTCTTTTGCTGAACAGTTATGAATTGGTGGTAGGCCGGATCTACGGTAATGTTGCGGATCGCAACAGTGCCTATGTTTGGAAACAAAGTCCAGCCTTTCAGCCGGGCCAACAGATCAAAAAAGGCAGCCAGATTGATATTTATCTGATGGATTCCTATCCGGATGGATGTAATTGATGCTGGAGTCTGGTTGCTGGTTGCTGGTTGCTGGGTTTAGGATATAACAAAGCCCCGGGGTGATGCAATTCCCGGGGCTTTGTTATTATGGCGTAATCAAATTTCTTCTCTTTAATTTTGGTGCTGGTTGCAGGTTAATTTGCCGTATTGATGATTATTCATCAGTACTTCACCAGTTTACCCTTTTGGTTTTGTGATTTCGCTTGTCCTGTTTAAACTAATAACTCAGAAACCAGCAACTAGTAACTTGAATTATTTAAGGAAATTCCCAAATTTCAACCCAAAATATACAGTTCTTGGAGCCATTGGCCCATAAATATATGCAGGGTCGCGGTCAATGCCTGAGTCGAAATCATTCTGGTAGGAATTGAAAATATTCTTAATACCTCCGGAAAATTCAACTGTAGTACCTTTTAGCTTTACCTGATAACTTAATTTGGCACCCAGGTCAAAAAACTGGTCTGATTCTCGTAATTCTCCATCAGGATTTTCGGTGCCGAAATAAGGTACTAGCATACTTCCTGTATAATTTCCCGTAGTTGAAAAACACAGGTTTTTAAAGAAGTCCCAATCAATTACAAAGAAGCCATACTGGTTAGGAGTCCGGAAAAATCTCTTTTCATTAAAATCCTCTTCCGCTTCTTCAAATTCGCTTGTCTGAATAGTAAACCCTGAAGTGAATTCGAAATTTTTAAGCGGCTTTAATTTCAGTTCCATATTTAACCCCTGAACTACTGCTCCACTTGAATTCACTCTTGTATAGATCACTGTACCATTGTCATCAGGCTCACCGAATTCATTAGCGAATGCATCAATCAGTCTGGTATGAAAACCTTCCACCAAAATTCCGGTATAAACAGTTCCAACGAGTCTGTTAAAATCAAGTGACGCCATAAAACTGTGGCTGGTTTCCTGTTTCAGGTCAGGATCGTTTTGATGAAGCACTTGTCTGGAACCAGATGTTTCGATATGCAAATCTTCATCAAAAATTTGTGGAGCGCGATATCCATTAGAATAGGTCACCCTGGCTTGTATGCCATCTGTAACTTCATACATTAAACTTGCCCTCGGGCTAAAAACATTACCAGTCTTTATTTCGCCTTCGTGGGTCAAATCTTCAATCTGGTAATGGTCAAATCTACCCCCTACAGAAGCTTTAAACTTATTGAATGTAACATCATATTGGGCAAAAAGCCCTGTGGTTGTAGAAACCTGATTGGAAACAGTAGTATGAGGGTTATTTCCGATAATAATCGTCTCCCCTTCATCATCTGTACCAAATATGGGATCACCTAACTTTTTATCCTCGAGCGCTCCTCTGGTATTTTCAATACCGGCAATCAATGATGATTCCCCTAAATACATTTTGTATTGCAATCCTAAATTATAGGTATTATCCCTGGTGTTACCATAATCTGAAATTGAAAAACCTGCGCCATAGTAGGAGTCTCTGTTGACAAACTGACCTGAAGCATATGCAGACAACTTATCGTAATCTCTGAAAAAACGCTCAAAAGTCAAGGCAGCCACTTTCAGATCATGCGTTAATACTTCCCCAATCTCTCTTTGATGAACGGGGTAGCTCTGCAGATTACCTCCATCGCGTTGTTCTTTGATGGCAAAAAAGTCGATGGTCAGTTTATCTCTGTTTCCAAAACGATAGAAAGTGTTGGCTCCGAAAGTGAGGCTCTCCAGAGGAGCTATTTCGGAAAACGTGTCACCATCAGCATCGAAATCGCCCCTGTTCCGGGTAAAACCATATAAGGATGCTCCGGATTTAAGATTATTTGAAACAATGGAAGTATTGAAATTAACAGAATAGTCTGGTGCTACTCCACCTGACCCATCCAAACCAATACCGGTAAGTGCATAATTAGTCCCGGCCTCATAAGCATTGACTTGGGGATCCTTTAATATAATATTGATGGTTCCTGCAATGGCATTTCCCCCATACAGTGCAGAGCCTCCACCGCGAACGACTTCTACCCGTTCAATCATATTCGCCGGAATCAGCTCCAATCCATAAACTCCAGCCAGCCCGCTGAATATAGGACGGCTATTGATGAGAATCTGGGAATAGGGACCTTCCATACCGTTCATCCGAACCTGAGAGAAACCGCAATTCTGGCAGTTATTCTCAATTCGGAGCCCCGGAGAAAAGTTTAACCCTTCTCCCAAAGTTACTGATTGAGAAGAGCTAAAAAGTTCTTGTGAAATGGTATTGACCATAACCGGAGCTTCTGTACGTTTTAGTTCAGCACGGTCGGCGGAAACAACAACCTCTTCAAGCCCCAATGCATCCTTATCCAATTCAAAATTAACTTCTCTTGTTTCTCCTTTTTTCACAGTTACTTCCAATTCCAATGGCTTATACCCCAAATAGTCCGCAATAATCGTATGAGAACCTTCCGGCAGATCGATCAATTGATAATGTCCGGTTGCATCAGTTGTAGTACCCATGGTTGTACCTTTAACTTGTATGGTAGCAAAGGATAAATGGTCATCACAGCCTAAACACACCACATGGCCAAAAACATTGGCATCAGTATTTGTAATCTGGGCGTGAATGGCTTGCGAAAAGAACAGTAATAGTCCTGTTGTCAATAGAATGTTTATAAAGTAATTTTTCATTTTGTATTGATTTATTTACCAACACAAAAATACCACCTTATCTAGATTAAGTCTAATTAAGCATTAGTGGTTTTTTCAGTATTCTTACTACCTATTTTTAGGTACTGATAAGTACCTAAAAAACCTAAAAGTCAAATACAAACACCTGAAAGTCAAAGACTTTGAGCAAAATGAATGGAAAAGCAAAAATTTTAGAAAATTATTTTGCGTTAACCCGGACTTTGAGACCGGTAGAAATAGAAATAGAATGGATAATATCTTTAAACGGCCCTAATCCGCCATCTTCATACAACAAAGTATGCTGGTAATTGGATTGGGTAAAGAAGCTCCAGCGGTCCCCTACGGAACGTTCGAGTCCAAGACCACCGTTGACACTCAGGTAGGCGTTTTCACGAAATGCTCCTTCCTGGAAAATTCCATCTGCAAGACCTCTTTCCAGCTGTTCAATGACGCTGTTACGCCCGCCGAAAGTATTGGTAAGGTCCCGGTTTTCGTCGGAGAGTTCAGGAGGACCTACGTGGTAATAAGCATAAGCATTGAAGTGAGCTGCTCCTCCCGCGAAGGCATACACACGCCATTTGGGCTTGTCAATTACATTATATCGAATATTAACAGGAACGGTCAGGGAATTAAATTCAAAAAATTTGAAAGCCTCGTTGCGGAATCCTTTTTCGACATTTCCTGCAACGAATTGCACCTCAATAGGCTGATATCTCTTCGAAGTGTAAACCAATCCAGTTTCCACTTCAAACCGTTCTAAACCAACTCCTAATGAAATACCTCCGCTATATCCAACGGCATATCTGTTGAGTGAAGGGATTTCTTCCCCTCCGATAATAGTAGGTTCATTCACAATATGATCGAGGTTAGGCCCACCATACATACCTACCCGGACAAAAATATCTCTAGTCTGATAAGGGATGAAATTCATCCCCATTTCGGGTTGTTTAGTTTCCAATAAAGCCAATGCTCCATCGTCTAAAATATCTACTGTGGAGGAAACAGGTGTGATGATCGCTAAAGGAAGTTCTGTTAATCTTTCAGTTTGTGAAGCTACAGATGCAAAAGGCAAAGAACTGACAAAAACAGCGTCACTTTTTTGTTGTGAAGCAGTTTGATCCGCTATTTTTTGTGGAGTAGAATTATTATTTAAAACCGGTGATTCGGCAGGTAAACCTGTATTATCCGTCAAAACTGTATTCTCTGCCAATTCATCCTGCTGATCTGAAATTTCCAGTTCAGATTCTACGATCATACGGTTGTCGATATGGATGGCAGGTGTTTTGTGGATATCTCCCGGAATCAGGCGGCCAAGTATCAGCAACAATAACAGCATCAGGCTGACCTCCATGGTTTTGACGCGGAAAAGCTCCTGGATGAAGTAAAATTCGCGTTCCAGTTTTCCGGCCATCAGCTCCCAATGGGTTTTGTTATATGGCTGGTGATAATTGTGCAATTTTTCGCGGCTGACCTGGTCGATCACATCATTTTCGGGCACGGCATCAGTTTCCAGTACTTCCTGAGCATTCATTTTTTGCTCCAGGAAATCCCAGGAATCAGGCGTAATGGAAGGCTCCAGACCTTGCATTTTATTCCTGATAAACTGATCAAATTCCTTGTTATTCTTCATCTCCCGAAAATCGCTTGTTCAATATTGCTTTTAATTTAATCCTTGCTTTCACCAGATTCGAGCGGGAAGTACTTTCGCTGATCTGGAGTAAATCTGCAATCTCTTTATGTGCAAAACCTTCAATAGCATAAAGGTTAAACACTGCCCTGTAAGCCGGTGACAATAATTGTATGGCTTCCAGGATTTCTTTTTCAGTACATTGGCTGACAGCATCTGCATCATTGGAACTCAGATCAAAGGCTTCCTCAATATCCGTCGTCCGCCGTCTCACTTTTTTCCGATAATAATCAATAGCCGTATTGATCATGATCCTTCTCATCCAGGCGGTCAGTGACGTTCCCGGCTGATATCTGCCAATATTTTTGAAGATTTTGATAAATCCTTCGTGCAGGATATCCAGCGCATCTTCATTGTCATTTGAATATCGCAAACAAACCCCCATCAAGATACTGTAGTACGATTCGTACAATACCTTCTGGGCCCACCTTTCCTTTCGGACGCAGGCTTTGATCAGGTCTCTCTCCTGATGATCTAGTTGCAATGTAATATCCATCAAAAAACAGGTTTTTGGCAAATAAACAGCTCTCCGCTCATCAATAACAAACCCCTAAATTAGAGAATATCCGGTAATAAGTAAAATTTTTAACGTTTACCGGTCGCCGGGGTTACATTGATGATTTAACAAATATAACCGACTGTAATCTAAAACCTGCTCTCTGATAAATGAACGCAGAGCAAATAAAATTTGCTGCTTCGGATAGGGGGAAAGGTAGATTTTTTTCATCATCAAGGTGTATGACGGTGGACGGTTTACGGAATACGGTGGACGGCTTACGGTCGACGGTGGACGGAAGACGGTGGACGACATACGGTAGACGGCCTACGGCGAACGGTGGACGACGAATGGCTTACGGTTATTATAGTTATCCAAGGTTTCACCTTGTCGAAGAGAGTACCTGTTGGCAGGAGTAATTCAAGGCTTTGCCTTTGCCTGGCTTTAGGGTGGAAAGGCGACGCCTTGTCGAAGAGAAAAACAATGGAAAAATAAAAATCATTATAAGCATGAAAAAAATTCTAACCTTAGTCTTTGCCCTTTTTCTTGGAATGAACCTGATTAACGCGCAGGAAGAAACGCTGATTGACGATTTGAGATTTACGGGAGGTTTTGGAGCTCCCATCCTTGAATTCAGTGAAATAAATGGCCAGCTTACTGCCGATATTGGTGGTGGAGGTGCCCTGGTCCTGAACAATTTCTTTTTAGGAGGTTACGGTATGGGAACAAGTTTCCCGGAATACGATCTCGACGGTGAATCCTACGATATTCGTTTCAAACATGGTGGTTTGTGGATGGGTTATGTTCAAAAACCATATAAGCTTTTCCATTTTTACAGCAGTCTGAAAGTTGGCTGGGGTAAAACTAAACTCCTGCAGGACAAGGATGCTCAGTATACGGACAACATCATGAGCATCATCCCTGAAATTGGTATCGAACTCAATGTGACTAAATTTATGCACATTGGTTTCACCGGTGGTTACCGACTGGTCAGTGGCGTCAGCAAACTCGAAGGCTTGACCAACGAGGATTTTTCCTCTCCCGTCGGCGTGATCACCTTCCGTTTCGGAGGATTCAGCGGCATGGATGACTGGTAGGGAGCAGTTGGCAGTCTTTTTAGAAATACTATTTTACCGAAAAATAGTATTTCTATTGCAACCAGCAAACCAGAAACCAGTAACCAGCAACTGGAAAGAAATCACCTGACAAACCTATAAAACAGTCTCTCTGAAAACCATTAAATCCGGCCGGGGGCATTTGCAGCGTTTGCTTCCGGCCTTTTTCTTTTGAAAAAACGCACTTTTTTCTCTGGAAACAAAAAAAATTTGCCGGGGAACTTTTCTGGAATGTTTTTTTGTTATAAATTTGCATCGCTTTTCGAAGGAGGGACGCTTCCTTTTAAGCGGATAGACCCATAGTGTAATGGTAGCACTCCAGGTTTTGGTCCTGTCAGTCAAGGTTCGAGTCCTTGTGGGTCTGCTGAAAAAATCTACGACAATTTAGGTCATGGATTTACAAGACAAGAAAAATGCTCTGATTTTATCAGGGCTTTTTTTCATTTTTAGACCCTCCAAACGTGGACAAATAGGGTCAAATAAGGACAAATGGTTTTGCACTCATTATTGCACTAAAAATAGATGTTGTCACTGTCTGTTAATTGATTTTTTAATTTTAAAATCTTAACAGATGCGAGCAATTGTGTTTAAACCTATTCACAGTAAACAGCGGAAGAAAAAACTCAGAAAAGACGGAACTGGGCCAGTTTGGATCAGTGCCTACCAAGACGGAAGACACAAATACTATCCAACAGGTATTCTCATTAAACCTGACCAGTGGGACACCAGGAGTTCAAAGGTGGTAAAGCATCCTAATGCTGCTGCCTACAATACACTTATAAGTCGTAGACTATTACAGCTAAGTGAATTTCAGGTGTCCATGATTAATGAGGCTTTTGGTGAACATCCAAACCTGAAAACATTTGATGACAGATACAGAGAGACAGGTGGGCAGCAATTTACTTTTTGCGCATTTTACCGCTCCAGGGTAAACCTTAGAAAAGATATTTCCGAAGCTACCCGGCAAGCTCACCTCAATACACTGAATCACTTTATTGCTTCAGTTGGTGATGTTTCTTTTAGCGACCTTAAATACAACACCCTGGACGATTTTCACCAATATTTACTTGGTGAGGAAAAAGGACTAACAACAATTGATAAATATCACAGGCATGTAAAGACCTACATAAATCAAGCTATCAGTAAAGAATTTATTACTTCTGGGATCAATCCATATTCCAAATTCAAGTACGACAGAGGTAAGGCTCAGCCAAGGGACTTTTTAAGGTTGGAAGAACTTGAAATACTTGAAAAAATGGATACAAAAAGTCTTTCCAGGGGTGAGAAAAAAGCCAGGGATATTTTTCTACTCATGGCTTTTACAGGACTCCGTTTCAGCGACGCTATTAACATGGCCCCAAGGCATTTATCTAAATTACCACAAGGTTACTTTTACAGTGCTGAGATGATGAAAAACAGAAGGAGGATAAAAAAGCAAATAAACCTGCCAATACACGCATTATTTTTCTTCAATGGGGAAAAAGAAAGTAGGGCACAAAGATGGATCAAATACATAATAGCTAATTATCCAGCCAAACTTAATGAGCCTTTTTTCAGAGGCCTAAGCAACGTTAAGGTAAATGAAAATATTAAGACTGTGGCTCGGATTGTGGGCATTAATAAACACCTTACATGCCATGTCGGCAGGCATAGTTTTGGCACCAATATGGCCGTAAAAGTACCTGTTACATTGCTCCAAATGTATATGGGGCATTCACAAATTGACACCACGATGCAGTATGTTCATATGTCAAAGAAGATCCAGGATGACGTAATGGAACGCATTAGGTGGGAAAAATAAATAAGTTATGAAGGGAAAAAAACGGAAAAAACAAAGAAAAATTAGTTTCAAACTCTTTTTAAACAAAACTCTTTCTCCAGACGACACGGGGAGGTACCCGGTTTACCTTCGTATTACTTACAAAAGGCAAAACACAAAGATTCCAGATGTTTTTATTAACCATGGAGTATTTGTTTTGACCGAGGAAGAATTTGAGAATTTCGAATCAGGTAATCAGGATCGGGACTTTGGTGAACATGAACATTTTTTACATAGTTCAGTGAAATTATATGAGGACATAATCAGGTATGAGGAATCCATTGATGAGGATTACTCCATAAGTGGTCTAGCAGAAAGAGCTCGTTTTTACAGGACAGATGTTTCCTCAGATTTGGAGTCTCAAATAGTTTATTTTTTTAACATGGAAAAAAGAGTTCAATTTCCAAAATTAGAACTTACGAAAGAGGAAATATTTAACATAAAAACAATAAATGATAATTGGCACAAAATAAAAAATTTAATCTCAACAAGCCTAAAACGTTTAATTGAAGCTTATTTACTTTCCACTCTTTTTAACCTTTACAAGTACAACCTGAAACAATCTGATTTCTGGTTTGGGGGATCTTATTACCATTTTCTTTTAAAAGGTGGATTGGTTGAATTTAAAAGCTTCATGGTTGACTATTTTGGGAAAAAAGAAAACATCGATGAAGATTATTTACATAATACTCTTCTTGATACTCACAAAGATTTTATAAGTAAATTCGGCATTTTACTTAATTCTATTGCTTTTGATAAAGAAAACCAAGAGGTATACCACGACCTAATAAGTGATCACCTTAAGGCTATTTTGGAAAAAAGAAGAGATTTTTGATTTTTTTGCCTCATAATGAATTACTAGTCATTCATTTTATGTATATTTGCAGAACAGACACGACAACTGTCTATTTTTTTAACCAATAACGAATGATTAATCACGCTAAAATTAATTTATTATGAACTTCGGAAACGATGAAATCAAACCAATCATGGTAAGTATTAAAAAAATTGCTCAAATGCTCGATGTAAGTTCTCGGACGGTGGTCAGGCTTCAAAAAGATGGAAAAATCCGCCTATACCGTATGGGAGGTAAACTTTTTGCCAAGTATGACGAATTAAAGGAGGATATAAATGCAGTATTAGAGCCTTTGCCTTAAACCTTAAAGGGGCTGGCTACTCTCTCCTTATTTAATCAAAATCAATGGTATTAGGAGAAAGTTAAAAAAGCGCCCACATAGAATTTGTGAACGCTTATTTCTTATCATCATAAAAATTAAAATAATGAAATCAAAAATAGACAATAATGACCAAGATTTCGAATTAGCTATCAATTTCTTAGTTGAAAAACAGGAAGAACTCATAAATTACATTTTTCCAAAATTAATAAATGGTGAACTCCTTTCGACCTTAATAAAGGCGACAGAAAGTAGATCTCAGGCCATGGAAAATCTAAAAATTGAACTTTGTCAAGATAACCTAAGTCAAAAGGCAAAAAAGGAGATACAGGAAGAAATTGAGACTCTAACATTTTTCCGTGATTTTTTTGATTTTGACCCTGCCACATACGAAGAATTATATCAGACCATAAGTGAAGCCAAAAAAAGAATTGATATAAAACAAAAAAACAACCTTGATTGACTTTTTGATGGTTTATCCACTTTTTATCCCCTAATTCTAATTCGGTATTCTCGAGTAAAAAACATTCCATGATCACGCCAAAAAAGGAAAAACTTTTCCTTCAATGTTCCAAGCGCCAAAAATTCCCAATTTCCTATTTCAAAAGTGTTGCTGTCAAAACTGGAGAAAAACCGGATAGAGTTGTTTCCCTTTTTGACCATTTCCAATATCAATCCTCTGATCCTAAATTAAAACAAAAAACTGAGGTTTTAAGAACACTTAAGCAATCCAATCTGGAAGCTTACAAAAAGCAAAGGTTATTTGAATTACCTGCCTATGTCATCGGCGAGTGGGAAAGCCGGGGAAACTTAAAATCTGATCACCCCACCCTGCTGATTTTTGATATTGACGGCGGGGATGAAGGCACCCACATTTTTAATCTTGCAAAGGCAAAAAAGAGTCCCTTCATCTATCGGGTTGAGCAAAGTCTTGGAGGTGGTAGCCGGGTTTATGTCTGGGCAAAATTTGACTTTAAGAACAGGCAAGTCACCTACCGCAAAATTGCGGAACACCTGGGAAGGTCTCTTTCACTTCCTTTGAAATCTGATGGTAATTGCCTTGACAGGGAACATATCGACACCGTAACTTTTGAGGAAGCCAGAATGTGGTTTCCTGCCTTTACTTCTCCTGAGTTGGTTTATCACAATGAAGACAGTCAAACCTTCGAACAACCTGACCTCGTACTACCTGTTCACACCAAAAAGCCACCAAGGCCAATTACAAATAGTATTTATGCCATAGAATTCACTGAACAGGAAAAGATTGAGGACATCATCAGGCAAATTACTGAAAGCGGTACCGACATCACCAGGGGCCAAAGGGAATGGTTTACCAAAATTCATTTGCCCATTGCAGATTATTTTGGAGAGAGTGGCCGGAACTACGTTCATGACATTTGCCAATTCCATCCTGACTACACACAGGAAGAAACCGACATCGAATTTTCCAGGGCTTTGAAGAAGAAAACAGGTCAAGTGACCATAGGGTCTTTTTTTGATCATGCCCGGAAAAATGGTTTCTATTTTGACCCAAAACGCATTATCGAAGGGCGCAAAAAAGAGGAAACAGAGGAGGAAAACAGGTCCATTGAGTCAAACCTGGAAAACCAGCCGATTCAGGAGGAGCTTTCGATCTATTCTGAAGACTTTTTCCAGTTTTACGAACTGCATAACCGGGAACCGAAAATCATTTACCTCAACCTAGTCCAATTACTTTTGAAACTCGGTTTCCGCCGTTATGATATTAGTGGAGAGTTTTTCATTGTCAAAGTTGTTTCAAACGTGGTTCGTGAGTGTTCTCGACAAGAGGTTATTGACACCTTCGAAAATTACATTCTCCAGCAGGAGGACGAATTGCCGGAAGGTGTTTCAAGGGAAGATCTCCTTAATAAAATTTACGGTAGTATTGGCCGGTATTTTTCAAATGACATTTTGGGGCGACTCAGGCCGGAAGTACCGATTGTTTTCAATGAACACACTAAGGGCTCCGCTTTCTTTTATTACCAGAATGGTTTTGTTGAAGTCAGCAAAAATGGAATTGAATTAAAGCCATACTCTGAACTCGATCACCATATTTGGGAAAATCAAATTCTAAAGAGAAACTTCGATCCCAAACGGGGTTATCCATACGTAAATTCTCCCTTCTACCAATTCATCAAAAACATTGCAAGTGCCTGGGAGAAACACCCTCATGAAGGTAGAGTAAACAAGTTCTATGAACCGACGAGGGTTGAATCCTTTATGACAGTAATAGGTTATTTACTTCACTCCTTTTTTGAAAGAGAGCTTAAGGCCGTCATTTTTACCGACAGCCGACTTGGTGAAGATGATGAAGCCAATGGCCGATCAGGAAAAACACTACTGTTAAAAGCCCTGGGACACATTCTGAACCGGGATTTCAAAAAGAGTAAAACCTACGTTGAGCTCAATGGAAAAGACTTTGATACCGGAAGGACTTTCAAATACCAGGAATTGGGACTTGATACTAAATTAATCCATATAAATGATGTTCAAAGGAAATTCAAATTTGAAGATCTTTTCAACGACATCACCGATGGCATTAAGCGGGAACGAAAAAACGAAGCTCCTTCAATTATCCGGGCCAAAGTTGCCTTATCCACCAATTTAACGATCAAAGTTTCAGGATCCTCGGCCAAGGGACGGGCCATTGAACTAGAATTATCAGATTACTACGATGATAACTGGACACCCTACCGGGAGTTTGGAAAATGGTTTTTCGGAGAGTGGTCTTCAAAAGAGTGGTTTATGTTTGATTATTTTATGATGGATTGTGTAAAGGTCTACTTCCAAAAAGGCGTTGTGCTTCCTGGTACGATTAACCTTAATGAAAGAAAGAAAAAAGAAGAGACTTCACCGGAGTTTATTTTGTGGATGGAGGACCAGATTAAAAGCATCCAAATTTTTCAGGAGTTCGATAAGACAATGCTTTACAACGGTTTCACAGAAGAATTCCCTGATTTCTCCAATTGGTTATCACAAAGGCGATTCACCAAATGGCTTAAGACATTTTGTGATTATGATGAACGTTTTGAGCCCATTACTTCAGAAATGGAAAGAAGGGCAAACAGTAATAGTTATGTCACAATCAAAAGAAAAGCGCAACAGGATTAAGCGATGAAAACATATATCCCCAATTTTCGCATTTTTTTATGCACTTATGCACTATTCGGACTTAAGGAGTTTATAATCAAAGAATTGGTTTTAAAAAGTCAGTGCATATCCTTAAAAAGAAATGCACTGTTTGAAGTTGCTTTATGCACTTATGCACTGAACTGTATTTTTAGAGTGCATAAGTTATGCACTGGAGTTCATAAAAATATCGGGAAATGCACTTAATAAAAAATTGATTTTTAGAGAGTTAAATGGTCAAAGTGCATAAGTGCATTTAAAACAGCTATTTGAGCGGGTATGATTTCCCCTTCCCTGTCGCCTTCCTAAACCGTGTCACAAAAAACACCCCGTCCGGTGCCACCAAGCTACCCGAACGAGGCATTATTTAACAAAAGTTAAACGATCTAATTTATGAAAATTTTAAGATCATTGCCGAGTAACAAAGACTTTTTCGATACCTACGCTCCCTTGTCCAGGAATATCAAGGGAGTCGGAGTGTTTGCCCAACTGGTTAGTGGAGTTACAGAGTTGGGCATAATTTACACCGGAATGTTACATGCTTTGAAGCCTCTGGATTTAGGCATTTGGGAACCCGTTCTGGCTGCCATGGTCGCAGTGATCGGAACGGCCACTATTGAGTTAGGTTTGCGACAGGCGTTCCCGAAAGCCATTGACTCTATCCTTCATAACAGGTGGACCGGTTTACATCTCCCCATTTCTATTTTTGTTTGGCTTTTGTCATTCGTTTTAATGGTCACCTCCGGGCTGCTTTCTTTTAAGAACAGTTATGTGATCGTTGACAACTTCACCCCAGAAGTAATTGATCAGACCACCTCCGAGGCCGATAGCCTATACAGGGAAGTAAAGGCGAACCTTCAGGTCCAATACAAGCAGGACAGCATAATGATCGAAAATATATTCAGGAGTAAAACGGAAGCTGCCACCAATTCCTTTAACAAAAAGATCGAATCCAAACTAAGGGCCATTGTAGGGTATGAAAACCGGGAAGCCCGGACAAATCATAGCTATGCTACCAGGAAAGACAGAATCCGCCAAAACATTGCAGACCTGGAAGCATATAAAGCCGATAGCCTGGCGATCCTGGCAACACTAAAGGCTAATGACCTTTTTTCTTTAAAAACGAACTACAACAAAGCCATGGCCGATACAAAAACAATCCACATGGAGGCCGTTAACCAGGTCGTAAACGATAATAAACAGGCCAAAACAGACCGGGAAGCCATTGTAAACAGTTACGGGGGCGGTTTAGGATGGTTTACAGTCGTTTGTTTATTCCTTTTTGCCGTTTCCGTTATCCTGGACCGGATTTATCGTAAAGGTGCGGGGATCAGAGAAAATGTTATGATCGAAGCCTACGATTTCCGGCCTTCTGCTTTAAGGGAATGGGTTGCTTCCATCCGGGAAAGAATCAATTACCTGCTACATAACAAAATCAAATCCTTCGCTGATCAAACCCCGGCTGCTCCATTACCTCCTCAACCAGGAGCCGTTTACGATATGGCGGAAGCGTTACAGCATGTTACATTGAAGTTACAACTCCACCAGGGCAGTAACACGGGCAAGGTAATCTCTCTGGAAACCAAACAACCGGAAACAGCCCTGTTAGAACCACCCCGCACGATGGGATTTAAGAAACAAAAACCCCTTAATAGTTCGTGTGACCTTTATAGCCCACGAACCACGAACCACGAAACCACGAAAAACAGTTTCGAGACGGTGGATTTACGACAGGCAAAACAACGGCTGAAACGCTACAAAAAACGCCTGGGAGGACATCAGCAAAAAGCGATCAAACAGCAGCAGGCGACAGGTAAAGTAGTTAAGAGAACCGTACAGGCCATTAAGAATAATGAACAGTGGGTAGCATACTGGGAAGATGTGATAAACAACCTTTCCAAAAGATAGACGTCCACCATTCATTACTTTGAAAACCCCACGTTTACATGAGCTAACCAGCGTTAACAGTACAAAAAAACGCTCCGGGGCAATCTTCCGCCCTCTATTGCATCCTGTTAACACTCCTTGTTTATTTGTGTTTTCATTCGTAAACAAAAAATAATGACCATGGCTAAAGTTACCATAGGCTTCAGGACCGATCCTGAGATAAAAAACGAACTCCTGGAAAAGGCAAAAGACCTGGGGATTTCATTAAGCGATTATTGCGAAAATTTGATCGTTATCAGGAGGAATAATGTTAATGACAATGGCTTCCGTAAACCTGTGTTAACCGAGTCGGATATGGATATTATCGAAGAGGTTCTTGCTGATCAATTGCACAGTTTTTTTAAGGGCCATCGCCCGGACAATCTGCTTGATGAATGGGAAGAAACTGATAAAGACGAGCTCCAGGAGGAAGAAAATACCCGGGAGGAAGAGGATGATATTCCAACCTATGAAAACCTCATAGGGCTCTTGGAACTGCCCGAAAAACAGGCTTCCAACCTTTCTGATTATATTCTAAAATCGGCAGAGGTCCTGGAAGTGGAAGAGGAGGAGGTTATTGCAAAGATGCTGGCCTATGCTTATGAAGAACTGGCTCCGAAGAAGGGTGGTGTTTTTAACCGGGGAATCGGCCAGGTGTCCTCAGATAATGCCTTCGCTGAATTATGGTGGTAAGCGATCTTTTTCAATAGGCATTCTATTCAGTAGGTTAGTTTAATTTTCATAATATTTCGATCCCAGGTTGCGGTTGTGACCTGGGATTTTTTGTCTTCCCCTCTGTTTTCTTTCTAAAACTTTCTGCATATTTTCCGTATATTGGCCTACTAGGGCGACAACAGCAACTCAGGACAAAAAAGACAAAAAATGAAAACCTTCATTTTAGATATCATCCCTAAAATTCAAAGACACTCCCAAAAGCTTGAAAATCTGACCCTGCTTACTAACCAGCACTGGGTAGTCATTGATGAAATTGAAAATTCCAAAAGCGTATATATTTTCCGAAGTAATGGAGACCTGCTTGTTTCCAAAAATGGAAAAGTTAATAAAGCCAAATGGGAATACCTGGGAAACAATTCACTTTTGATAGATATTGATTCAGATAGCTACCTTTTCAAGCATGGTTTTTTTGACGAAAAAGTCCTTGCCCTAAAACTTGATGGAAAGGAAGAATATGCCCTGCTTTTAAATGAAACTGCCTATAAAAAAGAATTGAATTCTATTGAGAGGGTAAATGAATTTTTAGAGGACAATTATCTAAAACAAGGAAGTTTACCCTTTAATGAAGAACAAAAAATTGGTCCAATAGAAAGAGAAGTGAAATTCTACGAAACGGATGAAGGACAGATTGAGGTGCAAATTGTTAGAAGTAATGAAGGCCCCTGGATTGGAGACCCTGTATGGTTAAATGGTAATCCAGCTCCAGACGGAAAATATTACATTGGTGTTTTTAAGGCTATTATTGTCGAAGAGGCTAAAGTAAAAAAAACATCCTGGATTTAACTACCCGGTAAAACTCAGAATCATGGAAAATGAACTTGCAATAAAATTAGAACCACAAATTGAAGATTTAATAATCCAACATTTAAAGGAAGTAAAATTGATTAACCTTTTAAATGAAAAGGGAGAAATTTCTATCAAAGGAGAAGGGAAGCCATCTGATAGAGGATTTGATTTAGATTATAACTCTTTTATGATAGAAAAGTATGGGTTTGAAGAAGAGAACGGCCTGTATAAGTTTTTGACTGTTATGTGGAAAATGCCTTACCGTATAAAAAAGGGCCAACACCAACATCAAAACTCACCTGACAAAAGTATTTCTGGAATAATACCTGAAATACTTTTCAAGTTGAAGTTCAACCAAAATACAGGAAAACCAGAATTGGAGCTAATGAAAAAGATCAAATCAAGTTATCGAGCTCGATAACTAATATTACTCTTTGGTTCAGATCAGAAAAGAAGGACAGGAACCGAAATATACTTTAGAGGAATAAGGTTAGCCTAAGAATACATTTAAAATGGGATCTCTTTAATGGAAGAAGTGGGTAATGAAGAATTTGAAGGGGAAATTAGCCCCTTTATCAGGTATTGGTGTTGTAAATTGTATTAGCCATCATTAGATCTGACAGTCATTCTGTTGAAAGTAAAATTTAATTAATTTTTTGATTTCAATTTCTCCATTTCGTAAGACTTATTGATGATGTAATCATTTATATAACCTGAATACCCATCAACATATACCTTCCAAAAACCATCTTCATATCCAACTACTCTTACCCTTACCCCCTTTCCTATTGGCTTAATCCTATCTGTCGGTCGGGGATATCTCCAAAGTTGCCCAGATGTCTTTGTGGTTGTGTAAACAGAACTGCTAGCACTTGAGTTATAAGTATTTGAACTAGTTTTATTGTCACCGGTTTTAAAGCCCTCCATTTCATAGGATTTATTAATAGTGTAATCACTTATATATCCTGAAGATCCATCAACATACACCTTCCAAAAACCATCTTCATATCCAACCACTCTCACCCTAACCCCCTTTTCTATTGGCCTAATCCTATCCGTTTGCCGAGGATATCTCCAAAGTTGCCCAGATGTCTTTGTTGTTGTATAAACAGAACTGCTAGTGCCTGAGTAATAAGTATTTGAACTAGTTTTATTGTCACCGGTTTTAAAGCCCTCCATTTCATAGGATTTATTAATAGTGTAATCACTTATATATCCAGAATAACCATCAACATACACCTTCCAAAAACCATCTTCATATCCAACTACTCTTACCCTCACTCCCTTTTCTATTGGTTTAATTCTATCTGTTTGCCGAGGGTATCTCCAAAGTTGCCCCGATGTCTTTGTTGTTGTATAAACAGAACTGTTATTTGTTGAAGTAGTAGAGCTAGTATTAGGATTCGTTTCGGATTGATAACCAGAATAGTAATTAATTTTATCAATAATAGAATTCCAGGTATCAACATCGAATTCACCATTTACATCAAAACAACTTCCAAAACTATCGTAGTAATCCCGAATAAGATCCAGGTTTTCTAAAATATAAATTAGTACACCGTTGTCCGTTTTTAACTGCATATTACTACGCGTGAAATAGCCATAAAAATCACCGTAAAAATCAACTATTGCGGGGGGCTTATTGGCATATTTATACCAAGGTGAATAATTACTTGTGGCTGAACCAAAAACTGATTGTTTATTCCAGATGTTTTCATCAGATGAATAATAAAACGGTTTCATCCCAAAACTTCCATTCCTATTCCAAAGTGAAAGTTTGTCATATTTATCACAATTTAGGCATCCTAAATAAGTATTATGTCCGTTTGTTCCTCCGTATAAATGGACCTTCCCGCGGTATTTTTGTTTTAATAAATATTTGGCTTGCTCTTCTTCAAATTTAGCCTTAGCAAGCATTATTGCTAATAGTTGATCAGGGTTCGAAGTACCAAATTGCAGATTTTCAGCTGCCTTTCTCTTGTGATAAATACTTATTTGGGCCTGTAATTCGCAACCTAAAAAGATCAATATTAAAATTGCTATTGTTGTAAATTTTGGTTTCATAATTAGGCTGATATCGTAAAAAAATGAATTTCAAAATTGGCCAATCTAAATAGATTAAATTTTCAACTTGCTAAAAACACAAATAACCCGCAGCATCACTACGAGTTATTTATCCGACACACCATATAGCCTCGGACCTCGTTGGATCTTCGCCGTTTTTGGTGTTCAATTGGAGGAAAAGCAATTTAAGGAAAAATTAGTATTTTTTCAATATGATTTTTGTATTCTTTTTGTTAATTTGTCACAGTTTGGCAACCTTAAAATAGTTTTTAGAAGTGCCATGGTTGAATATTATTGAAGACAAAATTACCCCCATGAAAATTGAAAAAATTAGAATTGAAAATTTCAGATGTTTTAAGGATGAAACTATAAAGTTTGATGATTATACTTCAATTGTCGGTCCAAACGGAATTGGAAAATCTACTATATTTCATGCCTTAAATCTTTTTTTCAGAGAATCAAAAGATAGTAAAACTGACCTGATAAACCTTTCTTCTGATGATTTCCATCATAACAATACCGAATCTGATATAAAAATCACAGTAACATTTACTCATTTGCCTGAAAAAGCAAAGGAGGATTTAAAAGATTACGTAAGGCATGATAAACTCATAATAACAGCAGTAGCAAGTTTTGATCAAACCAAAGAAAAAGCCGAAGTAAAACAATTTGGAAATAGATTAGCTTATGAAGGGTTCAGGGTGTTTTTTGATGCAGAAAAAAGAGGAACAAAAGTAAACGACCTCAAAGTTATATATAAAGGTTTAACTGAGGAACACCCAGAGTTAAGAAAGGAATCAACCAAGGCTAATATGACTACTGCTTTGCAAGATTATGAATCAGAACGCCCAGAAATTTGTACGCTAATTCCTAGTGAAGACCAATTTTATGGAGTCAGTAAAGGAGCCAATAGGCTCCAACCTTATATTCAATGGATATTCATACCAGCTGTAAAAGATGTTACTGAGGAAGGAGAAGAAAACAATAAATCGGCATTGGGGAAATTACTTGCTAGAACAGTTAGAACAAAAGTTAATTTCCAGGAAAATGTACAAGGTTTACGCGAAGAAGTTAGAAAACAGTATCAGAAAATTTTAGATGCAGAACAAAAGACATTAGATGATATTTCAAATTCCTTACAAAAAAGATTACGAAACTTTGCCCATCCAAATGTATCTGCTTCTATCAAATGGAAGCAGGACCCAGAAAAATCTGTCAGAATTGAAGAACCTTATGCGGGATTAAATTTAGGAGAAAGAGGATTTGAAGGAGAATTATCAAGATTCGGAAATGGAATACAAAGATCCTATATTCTTGCATTATTACAAGAGTTAATTGAATATGACAATGATAATATCCCAACTTTAATTATGGGAATTGAAGAACCAGAGCTGTATCAGCATCCTCCCCAGGTAAGACATTTAGCTGAAACATTATTGGAATTGTCAAATTCAAATTCCCAAGTTATTATCTGTACACATAGTCCTTTTTTCATACCAGGTGATAATTTTGATAAAATAAGAGTAGCCTGTGAAAATGGAGATCCTAGTGAGACAAAAATTAAACAAATTTCTTATACAGAATTAGCAGCTACTCTGCATGAAGTAGGAGAAAAACTACTTCAAAAAGAAGGTATGGTAGCAAAGTTATACCCTACTTTAAATCCTATCATTAATGAAATGTTCTTTTGTAGGAAATTGATTTTAACGGAAGGTTATGAAGATGTAGCATATATTAACTCTTATTTATTACTTCAAGGTAAAATGACTGATTTCAGACGTGAAGGGTGCCATATTGTCCCAGTCGAAGGAAAAAATAAACTTGTTAAGCCGCTAGCAATTGCAAAGCTTTTAAAAATCCCCACCTTCGTTCTATTTGACCTCGATACAGATAAAGATCAAATTGAAAACCCAGCTAGAAGAAATTCTGAAGTAGCAAAGCATAAAAAAGACAATAAATCAATTCTTTCCTTAAAGGGGTATAGTGAAGAAAATGAATGGCCAAATAGATCAATCTTAAAAGAGGATTTGATAGGTTGGAAAACAAATTTGACAACTGAAATATCAACAGAGCTAGGAGAAGAATTTAAACAGTATGAAGATATAGCTGCATCTTACTATGGCAATTCTGGTGGATTAAAAAAGAATCCTCTTGCAATAGCCAAAGCATTGGAAGAAGCATGGAATAACGGATTAAAATCAGATAAATTAATTGAATGTATTGGAAGGATATTAGCGTTTATTGAAAAATAAAATTATACTTCCGCATTACTCAAATCTTGAACCATAAAAATTGAGGAAAATACTGATTTGGATACTTTACTCAAAGCAAAAATAATTGTGGATCTTTAGGAAATCAATAATTTTGCCTAGTAACCCGATGGCAGAACCTTTTAGCTTGGACTCAATACGCTCATCTTACTTGCCAATCAATTTACAAAATGAAATATTTAAAAGAAGAATGCAAGAAGCTAATTTATCATATGAAGAATTAAAAAAAAGAAATGAAAAACAAAAATGAAAGTAAATAGGGATAAAATTGATATGTGGAAAGGTGATGTAGCTAAATCCGTAGATTTCTACAACAATTGGTTTTTAAATTTTGCACCGAAAGCTTTTCGCAACACCAGAATAAAAGCAACAAAAGATGTCCTAGAAGCATTAAATATTACAGAGAACTTGACATCAATCAAACCTGAAATACTTAGGAAAAATCCTAAAGTCCTTCCAATGTTAAGGATGGCAACTTGTCCTCCTATAGCACGTGATAGACTAATAGGCTTGTCAGGAGTTTCTCCGAATCTTGTAAAATCGATGGAATTAAAGAAAATGATTCCGCCAAGAATGGAAGTTAATGAATGTAATAAGCAATTGGAGAGAATTGGTGCTATAATCGAAAGGATGGCAGATCCTGATATTTTTATTTGGAAGTCAAGAAAAGATCAAGGAACAAAAGAAGAGGTGTTTCGAGCATCTACAATCGTAGCAGATAGGCTTTGTGGAGCTATAGCTGATCCAATTATTCGAAATGCACAAGAGCAAAGGCAACTAAAGGCAATCAAAAAATGGTTAGAGAAAAGAGGCTACAGAGAACTAAAGAAAGGCGAAGCGAAAACTTTTACAGAAATGCCTAAAGGGACATTTTCCTTTAGATTCAATATTCCCATAATTCTTGAAGGAGAAAAATCAGTAAATATTCCAGTGGATTGTGTAATTATGAGAAAATCAGCTAAAACAGGAGATTTTCCAGCTTTAATAGAAGCTAAGTCGGCAGGAGATTTTACAAATACCAATAAAAGAAGGAAAGAAGAAGCAATAAAAATTCAACAACTTAGAAATACTTATGGACCTAAAATAACATTTGACTTATTCTTGTGTGGTTATTTTGATTCTGGCTACCTTGGCTACGAAGCGGCAGAGGGAATTGATTGGGTTTGGGAACACAGAATTGATGACTTCGAAAAATTTGGATTCTAATGATGGATACCATTGAAAAAAAAAGAATGGAAATCCAACAGGCGTTGGATAAAGGTAAGACTGAGGAAGAGAGAAATATTCTTGGTCAATTTTCGACACCACCAAGTTTAGCATCATCCATTTTACAAAAGGCTATTGAATTATTAGAAAACGAAAAACACATTTCATTTTTAGATCCAGCCATAGGAACTGGCGTATTCTACAAGTCACTATGTGAGGTTGTACCCTTAAAAAGAATAAGAAAGGCAAAAGGAATTGAAATTGATGAATACTACGCTATTCCATCAATGGAACTGTGGGATAACTACAAATTAGATTACACCATTGGAGATTTTACTGAAATTGAAAGCCCAACCAAGGAAAAAGATAAATTCAACCTTGTTGTCTGTAATCCACCATATGTACGACATCATCATCTTAATGGTAAAAAAATACAACTTCAAGAAAAAGCCAAAAAGGCTGCAAATGCAAATTTGTCATCTTTGTCAGGATTGTATTGCTATTTTATTGCTCTGAGTATTCCTTGGATGACTAAGAATGGAATCGGAATTTGGTTGATTCCAAGTGAATTTATGGATGTTAATTACGGTGAAGAAATAAAGAAATTACTTTGCAAAAGATTAACCCTGTTACAAATACATCAGTACGACCCTGATGACTTACAGTTTGATGATGCACTTGTTACTTCAGCAATCGTGATTTTCAAAAATCAAAAGCCAAATGCAAATCATTCAATAAATTTTACAGCAGGAGTTGATATCCACCATCCGAAAGAAAGCTCAATAGTTAATCTGAAGGATTTAAATCCTGGAGACAAATGGACAAGAATTGCAAAAAATGGAATTAAACCCAAATCAAATTTTAAAAAACTAAAAGACTTTTTTAAAGTACGAAGAGGCATTGCAACTGGAGATAACAAATACTTCATTATTGACGAGAAAGAAGCAATTGAATACAAATTACCTTTTCAATTTCTAAAGCCAATATTACCTAGTCCGAGAAATGTAGTAACTCAAAGTATAGATTGTGATGAAAATGGAATCCCTTTAATTGAAAAAAGACTTTTTGTTATTGATTGCAATTTACAATTTGATCAAATAAAAGAAGGATATCCAAATTTGTTTAAATACCTAAATAAAGGTATTGAGTTAGGAGTAACTGAACGGTACATATGTAAAAATCGGTCATTGTGGTACAAACAGGAATCAAGAGAACCTGCACCATTTTACTTTACATACATAGGGCGAAAAAATGGAGATATTAACAGCTTTCGATTTATACTGAACAAATCAAAAGCTATAGTTACAAATTCCTTTTTAATGCTTCATCCAACAAAAGAATTAAAAGAAATACTTAATAATGATGTTAATAAATTAGAGGAACTCTTAGTTATTTTAAACGATATTACAACAAACAGTTTCCTAGAGAATGGAAGAGTTTATGGTGGCGGTATGAGGAAATTTGAACCAAAAGAATTATCAAACGTAGACGCAACGTTAATAGATGATTACCTTAAAGGTAGTATCCAGTAAATTGTTTAATTATTTGTAATAGCCACGACTTGATCTGACAGTCAAGGTTTAAAAATCATTCTCACTTTCACATATTAGTTTGAAGACCTCCCTATGTATTTTCAGATATTTTCGCATTCCAGAGGTTACAACCCTCAATCTCATGTTTTTTTCAATACCTAAGAAAGAATAGGTATCAATAGAAATATCAGGCCTGAGAATTATTTCCCCTTTATCATCAAAAGAAATCAAATGCTTATCAAACAAAGCATCAAGGTTAGGAGTAAGTAGAATTCCATTATCTTCATCCAAGCGTTCCAGGTCCGTAGAATCTTTCCAGGGAACTATATGAGAGGCTATTAAAACTTCTTTAATTGGACATCCAGTTACCGCGCACTTATTCTCCCATTTAATTAATAAAGCCTTTCTGTACCATCCTTGCCCAACCCGTGTAGTAACTAAGCCCTTCCTTTCTGTTTTTGTGGGCTTATTATAATCCTTTGCAGTACGAAAGTATCCTTCCTGGTTTTTGGATTTTCCAGTAACGGATTTTAGTTTAAACTTTATCCCTTGCCTAGTTTCTCCAGTGTTATCAGGGGTTTGGAAATAGTTAAAATCAACCAATTCAAATTGATCAATAAATTTCCAATATCCTTTACTCTCAAATTCAAAAAGAAAAACCTCTTTTCCATTTTTTTGGTGATGTAATAAGGCTTTATTACCCATGGTAAAGGTCATATCCCCCTTCTGGCCCTCTCCTGTATAATGGAAAAAATTTTGATTATCCCAGCCATCCTCATAACCATGTTGTTCACCGGCTTTTGCGGTAAAAAGAAAGATAAAGGGATAGTTTGCACAGCTTGCAATTCCTCCACGCCGGTTACCACCGTATTCATCATGGAGATTTTCTCTTTTGTAAATTTTGTCAATTTCAAACATATAAAAAGCGCATTGAAGCTTTTTACAAATCAATTATAGTCAATAAATCACTTCTTTCTATCCCATCATCCATCCATCTGCTTTCTTTTTCCCTCCAAGAATAAGACCAATGAGAAAATAAAGAAAAAAGCCAATTGCCAATCCAATACTATAATATCCAAAAATTTCATCATCCTTGAATAAGGCAGTTACAGCGGCGCCACCTACAGCCGCAATAACTGTCGAAATATCAGAAATTGCAGCACCTTCTTTATTCCTTCTGAGTGTACGATATGTTACCCATCCAATGACAAGCCCGAAACATATGGCACCAATACTAATTACATTCATGTCTTTCGTTTTTTTATTACATAATAAAGTTAAATACTCTTTTTGAATTGTAGGTTCCCCATACAATAAGGTGTATAAGCCAATCCTAATAGATTTCCTTTCTTTAATAAATGTATCCTCATACGTCTTATTGCTTCCCCTACTGCAACCTCATTAAATAATTCTCTAAATAATACTTCAGCAGCTTCATTGGCTAATCTTTGGTGAATTGGAATTTCTGTACCTATAACTCCTGCTGCTCCAACTTCGGAAAAAGAATCCATTAAATTAGATAGTAAGTCAGGAGTAAAATCTGCAGTATGGCATCCATTTATAAAAACTAATGGAGGATGATCTTTCCATTTCTCTGTGACATTTAGTCTAGGCCACCCTTTTATCGTCTCAGGTCGAATAATAACATCGTCACCAATTTCAAGAGCAGGTACAAAGTTTTTTTCACTACCAACTACCACAGGTTCCTTAACACCATGAGCATAAAAATACAAAACCTCTAAAGCTTCATTTATCTTTTTTTCTAAATCATTCAGTGTTTCACATCTTGAAAAAGGCAACAAATTAGAAAAATGGGCTTCTCTTAATTTCCTTATGGTTTTGTTAGTATAGCCAATAGCAATATCCGGGGGCAATTTTTTAGACTTTATTATATTGTCCTTTTCATGGCTTCCTGATATTGGCTGTTCAATGATGTATTTAATACCCCAAAAACCAAATGGGCACAGGGTATTTTTCTTATGCTCATGCTCATATGGACATTTTGATTCAGTTTCTTTTAACGAATGACTTTGGTCATCCCATTCTTCAATTAACCGACAATAATTAAATTCATCGCTATTTAAAGGGTCCTTGCTTGTTATGACTAAGGGAATGTCATAAATCATTGCCCACGGAAAAACAGAAGTGGAAGAGTCTGAACGAGCAACCTGAATTACATAAGGAGCATCCAAATTCCAAAATTTTTTTTGCTCATCAATATCAATAGCTGTCCACAGCTTATGACCAAGCCAGGCTAATTGTTTTAAATCTTTTGCAAAGGATTTTTTATCTTTTCGATTTTGATTATCAAAGTGACTTTCCTTATTTTTTTGGCCATCACCCCCTTCATATTCAGTATAATAGATATCTTTAAAAGTATGCCTAACTGGATCAACAGCATTAACAACCTGTCCCTGATTAAAGGTATTATTGATTATTTTACTTCTTTCACTTTTAATAAGAAGTTCATAGCCTTCAGCAGTATCTGTGGTATGTATTGATAATGATTTAGGTTCGAGCTTTGAAATGTTTTCATAATTAGAAGTCAATTTATAATCATATTCCACTTCAATTTCACCTATATCCCCTAATTTATCGACAACATCTCCCTTTATTATTAGAACCTGAAGTAAATTAGTCTGAAAATAAATGGCGATTTTTAGTTCAATTTTTCCTTTTTTATCAGGTGTACTAAATGGGACCATCCAAAACTCTTCTCTTTCCGCTTTGGTGCATTTATGAAGCTTATTTGGATTACAATTGCATGACCAGCTATTTCCAACTATTGGGAGAAAAAGACGCTTAGATTCTTGTCTGTTCAGAAGTACATTATTTTCCTTGCAGAATAAATATACATCTAACCAATGCCCCTCTTGCGCAACGGGTAAATCCTCTACGGGAAAAACTTTTGGGTCAGAAATAATACTCTGTTTTAAGTGTTGACCGATATTAATTTTCAATAGGTATACGGATTTTCTAACAAGACCAAATCCTTGTTTGATAGCCTTCATCCAATTTCCCTGGTCCATTTGCACAACGGAAATATTAACTACCCTTTTTTGTTCAAACTCTTTAATGGATGAATCAATTCTAGACAATTTATATTGAAGTATTGAAAATTGTTCGTCACTTAACAATGAATCAATTTCAAAAACATTTGATTCTTTTAGTTCTTCTTCTCTAAAGGATGCAAACCTTTCTATTAACTTTTGAATGGATGGATCACTTAAAGCCCTGGATAATTTTAACGATTGTTCTGGAATATTCTTTTCTTCAATCAATAATTTCGCTAGAACTTCATTCTTAATGAGATTTTCTGTCGCTACGGTTCTTATTTCTTTATCCCGAACTTTAGATATAATTGCTCTCAGTAATTCACTACTTTTCAATTTTTTTGATGCTGCAATTTGGACCTTTTTATCTCGGTCTTCAAGAGCAACTCCATATAACACTCTCTGATCTTCCAAATTCCTTAATGCTGCGAATCGTACTTTTGGATCTCTATCTTCTAGACCAACCTCTATCAATAATTTCTGATCTTCCAAATTCCAAAACGCAGCTGCACGGACTTCTTTGCTTTTATCTTCAAGTGCAACTTCTGATAATATTTTCTGATCTCTTAAATTCCTTAAGGCAGCTACACGGACTTCTTTGCTTTTATCTTCAAGTGCAACTTCTGATAATATTTTCTGGTCATGCAAATTTTTTAACGCAGCAACCCGTACCTCTGAATCACTATCTTTAAGGCCAACCTCTGCCAATAATCTCTGGTCATGCAAATTTTTTAACGCAGCAACCCGTACCTCTGAATCATTATCTTCAAGGACAACCTCTGCCAACAATCTCTGATCTTGCAAATTCCTTAATGCAGCAGCACGGACATCTGTGTCCCTATCTTTAAGCCCAAACTCTGCCAATAATTGTTGATCTTGCAAATTCCTTAATGCAGCAGCTCGTACCTTTGCACTCCCATCTTCGAGCGCAACTTTAGCCAAGGATTTTTGATCTTGCAAATTCCTTAACGCAGCAGCTCGTACCTTTGCACTCCCATCTTCGAGCGCAACTTTAGCCAAGGATTTTTGATCTTGCAAATTCCTTAACGCAGCAGCTCGTACCTTTGCACTCCCATCTTCGAGCGCAACCTTAGCCAAGGATTTTTGATCCATAATTAAGTACTTTTTTATACGTGAGCTTTACCTAACAAGTTTAAATTTCTAATTATTTTTAGAACTATTTTTCTTGTATTTCAACCTTTTTTAAATTTTATTAAGCTCTTTTCATTTAATATTACACCTAAAATCGTATGAATATTTTCAGCCTTTTTTATTTGGAGATTTCCCATACAATAAGGTGTGTAAGCCAATCCTAATAAATTTCCTTTCTTTAGCAGATGTAATCTCATACGTCTAATTGCTTCTCCAACAGGTATTTCTTTAAATAATTCTTCAAATAGAACCTCTGCAGCTTCATTTGCCAGTCGTTGATTTATTGGAATTTCAGTGCCAATAACGCCAGCTGCACCAGCAGTAGAAAAGGAAGTAACCAAGTTTGATAGCAAGTCAGGTGTAAATTCTGCAGTATGACAACCATTAATAAAAACTAATGGAGGGTTTTCCAACCATTTATCAGTGATTTTCCGCCTTGGCCATCCTGCAATAACATCTGATCGTATGACAACATCATTTCCAATCTCAAGAGCAGGAACAAAATTTTCTTCCTCCCCTTCAACAAGTGGCTCTTTTATTCCATGAGCATAGAAATATAATACTTCAATCTTTTCTATAAACTGTTTTTCTAAATCTTTCAATGAAACAAAACCTGAATAAGGCTCAATCTTGGAAAAATGTTCATCCCGCAATTTCTCTACCGTTTTATTCGTAAAACCTACAGTAATATTAGGCGGCATTACACTAGTCATAATGGTGCTATGTTTATTATGATCTCCTGATACTGGTTGTTCAATAATGTATTTATAACCCCAAAAACCAAATGGGCACAAAGTATTTTCTTCATGTTCATGTTCAAAAGGACATTTGGTGGTTTCCTCTTGCAAAACAGTGCTATTGACATACATTTCATCGATAATCTTACAAAGGCGGAATTCATTACTTCTCAAAGGATCTTTTTCCGTAATCACAAGTGGTATATCATAAATCATTGCCCAAGGAAAAACAGTTGTAGAGGAAATTGAACGAGCAACTTGAATGATAAAAGGAGCTTCAATATCATAAAAACGTTTCTGTGGACTAATGGCAACAGTCCATAACCTTTGCCCTAACCAAGCCAATTTTTTCAAATCTTCAATAAATTCCTCTTTTCCTTTCTGGTTTTTATTATTAAAATGAATTGTTTTACTCTTTTGACCGAACAGACCTTTTTCGGAATAATAAATTTCTTTCATTGCTCGCCTAATAGGATTAACTGCATTTGTTATTTGTCCATCATTAAGGCTCCTAATACTGATTTCTTTAATTTTTTGATTCTTTACAAGAAATTCATACCCGTTTCGAACATCTGAGGTATGAATGGCTAGAGACCGCTCTTTATAATTTTTTATATTCTTAAAGTTTGATGTTAATTGATAATCATATGAAACCTCAATCTTTCCAGAATGAGTCGGCTTGTCTTTGATATCTCCTGTAATATAAAGTACTTGAAGAATATTAGTTTTTAAAAAAATGGCAATTTTCAATTTAAATTTACCTGTTCTATTTGGAGTTTTGAAGGGGATAGTCAAAAAAGGTTTTCTTTCAGACTTTTTACAAGTGTGCCTTTTATTATGGTCACATTCACAAAACCAACTATTTCCTTTAATTGGAAGAAAAAATGATATTGGATCAGATGGAAGATCCCGGAGTTCTACACTTTCAAAATAAGCATCTAGCCAATACCCTTCTTCTAGAATTGGGGATTGTTTTATCGAAAATAATTTTGGATTTGAAATTATACTTTTCCTCAATGGCAAACCTATATTTATTTCCATCAAAAAAGAGTTATTCTTAATCAATCCAGAAGGTTTAAGAATTCTTTTAAAAAAAAATAAACACCTTCGAGATATAATAATATTAACTACTCTCTTTTTTTCTTTTCTAGAGCTTATATCGGCAAACATATGCCAACCTTCAAAATTATCTCTGATAGCTTCTGGGTATATTATAGGTACAATTATTTTTATTAGAAAATAAAGCAGCAAAATGATGCCTAGAATAGTAGGGGCTAAGTCTAAATTCATTATTTCGATACTTTCCATAAAAAAAAGGAGTTATTTCAAACCTTTAACTATATTCTCAAGGTTAATGTACCCTTAAAACAAGCAATAATTAATTTACTGCCGAAAAAAATTTTATCCTATTTTTTTCGAAACTATTTTGCACTAAATTTTGCACCAAGCAAATTAAGAGAAGATATAACCAATTGACAGACAGCGCATAATCTAACACGATACACATTCCTTGTGGGTCTGCAAAAAGCCTCGTCATTTGACGGGGCTTTTTTTGTTGCAGAGCCACAAGGACGAGAAGTTTATCCCGCCCTTGAAAAATAAGGAGGACTTGGGCCGACTATATTTTTCAGGAGCGGGAAGGCCTTGTGGGTCTGCAAAAAGCTCTTCTGCAAAGAAGGGCTTTTTTTGTGTACCTGCCGCAAATCTCATTCATCCACCTCTTCATTAAAAAACGTTTCACCGTTAATTCAAGCTTGCAGCTTGAATTGCATACGCTTATCAATTGAGATCTCTGTTTTTGGTAAGGGATTCAATTACTTGGAGGCAATTGACTTTTTTTGTGTGCGGCCCCTTAGCTTTTCTGAGAATTATTCTAACTCTAATTCAGATTCGTTTACCAATTTTCCAAGAAACTCGGCAAAAGGTCTAATATTCCCGTCAACACTTGCACTCTCCAAGGCTTCCATATATTCATCGCGCTGCTGGACAGGAATGATTGTCCAGGGATAACCACCCGAAGCCAGCATCACATTCATTAAAAATCGGCCCATGCGACCATTACCGTCCATATAGGGATGGATATACACAAAAAAGAAATGCCCAAGAACAGCCCTTACTCCTGCTTCCTCCTCTTTTTCAAGTAACTCAAACAAAACCGGCATCAGGTCTCTTACAACTTCCTTGGATGGTGGAGTATATTTGGATTGACCAATAAACACCTGCCCCACCCTGTACCCGGCAAGGTCAATTGGCTGTAAAATGCCTGCCCTAACACTGGGAGCAAATAATGCTCTGTACCAGCCTCCATGGTCCTCTTCAACGACAATTCCCGGATTGCCTCCATTTAGAATTTGTTGCACACTTGATTTTACCTCATTAAAGGCCTCCCAATACCCTCTTGCAGCCATAGCATCCTTCTGCTGACGATCCTCTTCATTGGCATCGAGATTCCATAAACCTTTACTAACTCTCTCGATAAGTTCTGGTGTCACCTTATATCTTTCAATAGATAATGAATGATATGCATCTGTGGCATAAAGTTCTTCGATAAGTTGTAAATACCGCTCAATATCAGCAGGAATTCCCTCTGCCTCAGGAAAAACCTCCAATACAACTCCTCTCATATCGTGCCACATCAACTTAAAACGATTCACATGTGGTGAACGGTCACTTAAATTAAATTTGAATGGAACTGACGACTGAAAAGGATCCGTTTCCCTTACATCATAACCCGCTGCCTCCATCGTTTTTAAAATGTCCTCAGCAATTTTGATTTGACCATTATTTCTAAATGCCCCTGCCAATCTGCCAGCTACTACTGAGTGCCCTTTCCCTAGGAGAATATTCAATATTTCTGACGCGTCCCTGACCATCAAAAGAGCTGCCCGAACTTCTGCGACATTTTTCTGAAAAAGTATTGGACTACCATATATCAGTGAGGAAGCCAGGTCTGTCAGCCTGAGTCCATCATTATTAACAACCTGAGCCATTTCAGGTAAGGGCGACTTCATGACATACAAAGAAGTATCAAAAGGTAGATTTGTTATAGAATTAGTCCCTTCCGGTGCCCTGATAATTAACTGATGAGGTACAGATGTATTCCCAACATGCAACAACAAAGATTGCTCTGCTGAAAGACAATAATTATCTCCATATCTATGCTCAAGGTATCCTGAACAAAAAGCCCAAAATGAAGTAAACCAGGATGTACTGTCCCCTTTTTCCTCTTCAGGAGACACGGAAATGTACCATCCCTTCAGCACCTCCCTGATAAACCCATTATTCAACAAGCGCTCTTTATGAGTCCTGCTCAAAGCTGACGATTGGATGGCAATAGTTCCTCCATCCTGAATCTTTTTGAGTTCTTTTAATGAAGCTGCAATTTTTTCGTTTGGGGTAGCCATGGTTGAATATTATATTTTAACGTCGGACGATAATTATATTTTGACGTTGTACGATTTTTATACTTTAACGTTGTATGATAATTATAGTTTTGTGCAAATTACTAATTTTTTGCCGTTAATTCAAGCTGTAAGCCTGAATTGCTTACGCTCATCAAAAGAGACCACTATTTTTGCTAGAACCCTACTATATTTTGAAGCTGTATGAGGTGAGCGTACAAAGTTGAAGCCCGTAGGCTTCAACTAACGAACATTTTGATTTCATGGTCTAAGTCCACTCCCCTACTCCCGACTCAAAACCAACACCTTCGTTATCACCCGGGAATCCAATCTGATATTTATATGATAAAAACCATCAGGCAGAAAAGAGAGGTCAACAAGTTCTTCACCTTGAAGTACCTGCCTGAAATGTTGCCTGCCTGTAATATCTACTACAGTAACCTCTACCACTCCTAAAGTATTTAGATCGAAATTCAATATACCTGAAGTCGGGTTAGGAAAAATCAATATTTCCGTATCGGCAAAAGGTGTGTTTGTAGCTGTTGCTCCGGTAATGGTAACAGATTGATGGGAGGTATCACGCTTGCATTCATTCGCAGAAATCAGGCGGATGGTATATTCTCCTTCGAAAAGATAACTATGACTTGGATGTTCTTCAGTTGAGGTATTCCCGTCTCCGAAGTTCCATTCGTAGGTTGAGGCATTATTGGATAAATTCGTCAGATCGATATCCAGACCGGTATTGGCAATGGTAAAATCGCTTACAGGTAATGATAATTCAAGGGGAGTTAATTCTACATTCAGGAAGACGGTTGCTTCATTTTCAACAGATATATTTGTTATGGTTTGGGATTCATAGCCCGGAGCGGAAAAAGTAAACGAATAGGTTCCTTCAAAAATGGGCCTGTGGTAATTTCCCAGCGGAAGTGAACTGTATACCTGAGAACTGTCAGCATCATGTGCATTCACACTAATGAGCGCCCTTAAAGGAGCACCCGTACATCCATCGGTCACAATGCCTCTAACGCCATATAAAGATTGTTCGATGTAGTTGAGTAAAGACCTGTAATTATACTCCCAAAAATCAGGCAAAGTGCTTGCAGGAACTATGTGAGTTGATGACATCTCTAAGGTGAACTCCCGACAATGCTGATAATACTGCATATAATCCTGCCTGGAACCGTAAACTACATACCAGTCTCCGCCTTCCGACACCCCGCTTGAAGTCACATCTGTAAAATATCCCGGGGGACCATAATACTGGACCGTATCAGCAAACTCATGACCGACCAGTTGCCACCAATTATCGTCTGCATGTATATTTTGGGCTGAGGTCCACGTATCCCAGGGATAATTGACCACTTCTGCCCCGGTATGAATATTGGAGGACAATACAAAATCATGATCATCCGCAAAATCCATCATGGCGATAGTCTCCGGCTGCCATGACTTATTATCAGGATGCTGACCGCCAACCGGATTCGGAAAGTTTCTATTCAGATCAACGTTGTTCGCATTGCGTCTTTTGGCCCCGGAGATGGTCATATTCCCACCGGCGTACGTGCCATCCGGATTGGCTAAGGGGCATATCCAGATTTCGGTATTATTCACCAGATTGGTTATGCGGGGATCCGATCCATAATTATCTGTCAAATGGTCAATTAATCTTAACATGGTGACGTAGCCTACCAATTCGTTCCCGTGCATGGTACTTGAATACAAAAATTCAGGTTCATCTTCGTGCACATCAATATTGTCCGTAATTTTTATGGCCAGCAACATTCTTCCGCTGGGCAGGATTGCCAAGGTATCCAATTGACAAATTTCAGAAAAATCATCAGCAAAGGTATTCATCATCATTTCATACTCCGGATAGGTTGGGTAAGTATCAAATTCCCAGATACCCAATGCTTCTGTCAGGTCGTTTTGTGTATCGACCATAGTTTGGGAATAAGGGATTACCTTATAGGCAATTTGGTGTTTTAAAAACTCTGAAAATTCCTCCTTATTTGCGGAAGCCCAAACCTCCTTATTTTTCACCTTTTCAATAGAAATGATCCAGGTGAGATCTTTTAATAAAGCGGGGTCCTCTACCTGAAAACGGAACGCCACTTCTCCTCTTTTATCAAGTTCTTTTTTAGCAATTTCATTTGGAAAATTAACCTGAGCAAATACATTTCCAAGTGGTATTAAACAGATCAGCACTAACAGGATTTCACGGGTTCTTTTCATAACTTTTTTTATCTTCCAACTATGTTTTCAAAAGCTTTAAAGATAATAAAGTCTTTTCTCAAACCCTCGAAAAACAATGGACTTGTAGCCGTGAAATTTATGATAAAAGTTTCCGTCTGTTATATTAAGTCTTCAGACGAGCGAAATATTTTTCGACCCTGTCAAGGACATAAAAAAAGGAAAATCAATATTCCAGAAACAAATCCTGATACATCCCCTGCTGTAACCTTTCATTAAATGCCTCCCCTACCCTTTTAACCACCTGCATGACCTCTTCCGTCTCTTCTTCCAACAGGTCTTTGGAAAAACTGACCGACCGGAGTTCTTCAAAATAATAAAGAGAATACTCATGACCACTGATCCGCAGGCGATAGACTTTTTGTTTGGAATATCCCGACTTCTCCAATGTTACATCCTCCTCCACAAGAGAGAAGATCTCTTTTATGATTTTCAATAGTTCCTCCTGTATCTCGGCTCTGACCGGGATCAGTTCGTAAGAAAAATTACCGGTAAAATGTCCCTGCCAGTTAGGAAGTGCTGTTAATGTTCTCTTTTGCAGGGTGTAAATCCCCTCCGGAGAATGATGCCATTCAAAAAAAGTATCCAACCATTCGGGAGTAATATGATTTTGATCTTTTAACCTGGTTTCGGTTTGATCGAAGGGAACCACATAGGCTGCATTGGTTTTAAAATTGTAAACGAGCAGGGCGTAAAGGTATTTGTCATAACGCTCCTCTGAGTTCTTATTGCCAATGAATACTATCTCTTCCTTGCCTGGTGAGAAAGCCACCACCTTACTGGCATAATAACCATTTGTGTAATCCATACTTTTTCTAAAGGAATAAACAGACAAGTCAGGAATATGCAAGACCGTATTCTCATTGATCAGTAAATAATCACCTCCTTTTAAGGTGAACTCGCTCCCGGTATCTTCTGAAATATATACCTGTTGCTTACCCAGGGGCTGCCCGTCCCGGCTATCCAGCCACTGCCAGCTGGCAAACCCGGAATTTTGTTCATTCAAGGGCTTTAATTTTACTGATCCATCTTCTTCCGTGATCAGGTACATACTCTGACTTCCGGCAATGATGGCCGGCTTGGGAGCATCCTTCAATATGAAGGCTTTCCAGACATAGGTATAACCGGTATTGACCTCTAAGGCATCAGGGAAACTTACAGGGTCTCCCTTATAGAAAACCTGATATTTTGAATAAGCGGAAGTCACCCTTTGTCCGCGGTTAAAATCATATCGCTTTTCGACTACTTTCTTTTTTTGCAAGGTAAAAGGACCATGTTCGATAGTTTCAATACTGGACTTACCCTTGCTCCTGCAAAAAGTGAATAACAGCAATAAACTTAAAAGTACGAGCAGGCCGATAAGGTATAATTTGGCATCCATCATTCAGGATTTAGCATCTATATAAATTAGTGCTTATTTGATTTCCTTAAAGATAATGAATTCCCGGGTTCTATTTTGTAGTATTTCATTTTCAGATAAGTCGCAGGTAGTTGAAACTTTCCAATTCTGACAGGAAGAGGTCAAAGAGGAGCAAATTGCCAAATAAAAGACTTTCGTTTTTGGCAGGCCATGCCTTTTTTGCTTTCTTTGACCATTGACAATCTTCTTCATCTTAAGGGATAAATTGGTGCAAAATCAAACATAAAAATGAATTTTTTAAAACAGCTTACTCCTTTCCCATTTTTTATTTTCCTCTTTGTTCTATCCTTCCAGTTAAATGCGCAGGAACTGATCACCAACGTATACGCCCGGCAATCTTTTAGTCTGAATGGGCAGTGGCAATACATCATTGACCCTTACGAGACGGGCTTTTACGACTACCGGTTTAAAGAAAAGTGGAAAAATGATCCGGGAGCATACTGGAACACCGATGTGCCAAAGGACCGTACTGCCATGCTGGAACATGGTTATGTCGACAAATACTCCCTGGAAGTACCGGGAGACTGGAATTCCAAGGATCCTAAATTCTTGTATTACGAAGGAACAGTCTGGTACAAAAAAGCCTTTGACTACCAAAAGGACCAACCTTCCAACAGGCTTTTTCTCTACTTTGGTGCGGTCAATTACCAGGCAGATGTTTACCTGAATGGAAATAAACTGGGAAGCCACAAGGGAGGCTTTACACCATTCCAGTTTGAGATCCCGGATTCTGTCATGAGGGAGAAAGATAATTTCCTGGTGGTGAAAGTAGACAACAAACGGCATAAGGAAGAGGTGCCTACCGTCAATACCGACTGGTGGAATTATGGCGGCATCACCAGGGATGTTCTGGTCGTAGAAACACCAGACATTTTTGTGGAGGACTATTTTCTGCAACTCAAAAAGGGAAGTACAAAACCGGATACAAAAAAGGCTGAAGCGACAGGCTGGATAAAATTGAATGGTGCAAAAGCAGGTGAACTGGTCGATATTGAAATACCGGAATTAAACCTGAAAAAGACCATAAAATACACTGGCCCGGTCACCCATTTCTCTATGACCTTAGATGGAGTAGAACTTTGGTCAGACAAGCACCCCAAACTTTATGACATCCTGATCAAGACCCCAAAAGAGGAATTCACCGATAAGATCGGCTTCCGGACGATTGAAGTTTCCGGAAAGCAGATATTGTTGAACGGAGAACCTGTCTTTTTTAGAGGAATCTGTCTGCATGAAGAGATCCCAATAGAGAGCAGACGTGCCTGTTCCAAAGAAGATGCTCTTACATTGTTGGGATGGGCCAGGGAGTTAAACTGCAATTTTGTGCGCCTGGCACATTATCCACATAACGAACACATCATCCGTGCAGCGGACTCCCTGGGGTTATTGTTATGGTCTGAGATCCCTGTTTACTGGACCATTGATTTTGGGAATCCCGAGGTATTGCCCAAGGCGCAAAATCAACTCAAAGAAATGATCGCCAGAGATCGTAACCGGGCCAGTATTATCATCTGGTCTGTCGGTAATGAAACTCCGGTTTCACCTGTCCGGACCAACTTTATGAAAAGCCTTGTTGAAGAAGCACGCAAACTCGATTCAACCCGCCTGATCTCTGCTGCCCTGGAGGTGCATTACAATCCCGATATGAATACCATTAATGACCCGCTGGGAGCACATACCGATGTGGTTTCCGTGAATGAATATCTTGGATGGTATATCGGTCTGCCTTCACACTGCCGGTCTGCCCAGTGGGAAACTGTGTATGACAAGCCATTAATCATCAGTGAAACGGGGGCTGGCGCACATGCCGGTTTTCATGCGGATTCCCTGACCCGTTGGAGTGAGGAATACCAGGAGTGGTTCTATCGTGAGCAGGTAGCCATGATGAAGCGCATGCCGGATAATTATACCGGCTTTATGCCCTGGATCCTGGCTGATTTCCGGTCTCCGAAAAGGAATAATCCTGCCTACCAGGATGGCTGGAACCGAAAAGGTCTGATCAGTAATGACGGTAAAAAGAAAAAGGCTTTTTATGTGCTCAAGAAATATTATGATGAAATAGAAAAGCGCAGCAAAGAATAATATTATCCAGCTGTCATATAACTTCAACTTACGGAGAATTGCTAATCTCAAGGGGCGGAAAACGCCCTAACGGTCAAAATACCACATCAATTGGCCAATTTTCTGGTATTCCACAACTCAAAGCGCATATACCTTTGCGCCGTCAATTTTGACAAATACCCAAGCCGTAAAGTCGGCAATTCATTAGATTTTAAAACACAGTGATCGGTTCCGGTTCCCGGGTTCGAATTCAGGGTTCGTTTTTATCGGAGATTTTCAATTGTTGAATAAATAACTCCTGAGCATATTGATTCTTCAAATACTTTGAATAACCCGAAACATGAAACACGCGACCTGTAACCTGATTTAATTCATTAAAAAACTATTATTATGAAAACCATGAATCGTATTTTAATTAGTTTGACTTTGAGTTTGTTTTTCAGCATTGTAGCTGTAGCCAACAATTACAATCCGACATTATCAGTAGAAGGTAATAATTTGTATATATCCATTGAGCAGATTGATGAGCGAACTGTCGTCTGGATCGAAGATGTCAATGGATTCACATGGGTGGAAGAAAAAGTAATCAGCACGGAAGCATTTAAAAAAGTATTCAACCTGGAAAAACTTCCACGGGGATCATACAATTTGATTATCAAGTCTGATTCCAGGGAAATGGTTCAGCCTTTTACCCTTTCATCCAATGCAGTGATGATTGATGAAAGTAAACGTGCAGAATACTTCCAGGCCAACATGTCACAAAAACGTTCGAAGGTAAATGTTGCTCTGCAAAACCCGACAGGTAGTGAAGTGAGGATTACGGTAATCAACACAAAAGGTATCAAGGTTTTTCATGACACGGTTAAAGAAAATGTCATCGATAAAAATTATAACCTCAAGTTTTTACCTTCCGGAAATTACGCGGTTGTAGTTGATAATGGCCATGAAGCTTTTACATGGTTAATTAATCTGTAACTGACTGAATTTATCAGGAAGAATATTCTTGAAAAATCGAAATAAGGAAGAAGCCGTCTCATCACGAGGCGGCTTCTTTTTTTTGCAGTTGAATAAGCTTACTAAACTTCACTATTCTCCAACATAACTGCCAATGGCGGCCCGATCAGTTGCAGGTCATGACGACCGGCAATTGCATTGACATCCAGTGTTTCGGGAGAGGCAGCAGCAGTATCAGCAACTTCCTCAAGAAAATCAGCCAACCCGCACGGACTGAAAACGTTGATGAAACGAGCAGGCTCTTCTGACATGTTGGCAAAGGTATGTGGAACGCCCTTGGGAATATAAACAATATCGCCTGCCGTTACTTCCGTGAGTTCATCTCCATTTTTCATAAGAAGTGTTCCTTCAAGTATGTAAAATAACTCATCAGCATTTGGGTGAATATGGAGTGGCGGTCCAGATTTATACCCACTGGTAACGATCCAAAAATCCATTACACCATTTGTATTGTGCTTGTCCAGTTTAAACTGCACCTGCTCTCCCGGAAGAGGATTAATTACTTTACCTTCTGCTGCACGAATAATACTTGCTTTTGTCATGATATTTTAAGTTTTTTTGAAATAATTAAATTGACAAGGCAAAGATGGAGTTCATGGAAAGCAACTACATCGTACTAAGGTATGATTGATGGTACCAGAGGGTATGATTTTGAGTAAGAGGATATGAGTAAAGAGTGCGAAATGCAGCGTGATGAGTACAGAATTTGGAGAAATGAATATTCAAGATTCCGGCACTGCCAGTGCGCGAATCTCCCGATGGTCGATTTTGCTTTTGGCTATTTGCGCAGGGAAAAGGCGAAATTTGATTGTCGGAAACTTCCTTAGTGGTTAGACAATCAATAAGGTAACCAAAATGATTAGATTGTTTTTTCCTACCCCCTTAAACCAAATTCAGTGCCCTCGCCCGGGCGGCGGCTTCGCCACGGGAAGCAACAGCCATTTTTGAAAGGATCTTGGTCACGTGGGATTTGACCGTGCGCTCGGAGATAAATAACTGATCGGCGATGGTTTTATTGGAGGCGCCTTTACAAATTAATTTTAAGACTTCCACTTCACGCGGACTTAATGTTTCTCCGGTTGAAGCTATTTTTTGTGGCAGGAAAATTTGCTGTTGTTTCATTTGGGTAAGGATATCCGAACAAAAAGTAACCTGAAGTCCTTCCTGTATGGCCAATTCCAGCAAGGGAATTACCTTTTCACCTTCTGCCATTAAAATCCCCGGCATCTTTTGACGGGCAAGCCTGCCCAACAACAGGGAAAATTCTCCAATAGCTTCTCTCTTCTGCCCCAGATCCAGATACAATACTGCAAGTTCGAGATTTGGAATGCCCATTAATATCATTGACCGAACCATATTTTGATTTTCCTCCCTGGTTTGTTTAAGTAATTTAATGGAGGTATTATTGTTTGAAGAGTCCTGATCAACCCAACTGGAAATAACAGAAAAAGGCAAACTCCATTCCGGAATGACGTAGCCCTGACTGGAAGATATGACAACTTGAAACTGATCGCGTAATGTTCTCAACTTTTCCAATCTGCCTTGTAACCAATAGGATCGTGCCAGAGCGTAATAATACTGGCCTAAATACAACTGATGCGCCTGGGATTCCGCAGCAAGGGTGAAAGCGCTTTGAGCACATGGTTCAACCCGGGAATATTCCCCTTTGGCAAGGTTTAACATCATGAACAAAAGATCGGTAATTACATCTGTCCAGCCTAACCCTCCCAATTGAAGGCTAATCTCTTTAGAACGGTTAATTGCGATGGTTGATTCTTCCAGCTTCCCCTGTAACAACAAACAACCTCCTAACATCATCTGGATACCAGCTTCGGCATTTCCAACAGGTTTTTGAGAACTTTGAAGGATGCTTTTACATAAATATTCAACTTCCTCAACATCCGCTTTCCCAAACAATAATTCAGGGCTCACTCCCTGTGCCATCATCTGGATGGCTGCAGGATCCTTTGTCGAACGCACAGTTTCCAGGATGATTTGAAAAGCCTCATCAACTTCCTGCCAGTTACGAAAATAATTGGCTGCCCACATCCTGATTAGACTGGCAGCAACCTTTTGCTGGGGTGTCCTGGCTTTTTCCTTTAACTGACGACCTACATTTGCTGCATCTTCAAACCGCATCTGCCCAACGTAGACCTGTCCCAAAGCCAATAAAAGATAACGTTCGCCTTCCTCTTCCTCAAGACTAAAGTAGGCTAATGATTTTTCTAACAAAGCCTCTGCATCTCCCATCCGACCCTGCTGGACCAGACTGTATCCTTGCAGTAATTGTAGCCAGGGCGTATTTTCAAAAACCTCTTCCGGTAAAACTTTTAACCACTTTTCCTGTAACCGAACAAACCCTCCTTGCAGTTGCTTTTTACCAACCTCAACAATTAATTCAACAGCTTTCAGCCATGCTTCGGCCAGCAAAAAATGATGTATCTTCTGCTCTGATTGTCTCATGGCCTTCCCAGCTCTGACATGCATTTCTTTGATTTGGTCTCCACTGAACTCCTGCTTAAGTTTTCGAACCAAAAAAGCAGCAAACAAATCATGATATCGGAAAACATCTTCCTCTCCTTCCGTTGCCATAAGGAATAAATTCCTGCGGTACAAAGTATCCAGCATTTCCAGAGCATTATCACGGCCGGTCATTGTTTTGCAGATATCAGGTATCAGTTCGGAAAGAATGGCCGTTTGCAGCAAAAAATCCTGTAGATCCTCAGACTGCTTATGAAAAGCCTCTTCTGCCAAAAGGTCAAATATTTGGCGATTGGAACTGGTCAATTTTTCAATTTGAGAAAACTGTTTTTCTTTTTTGTCAGCAGGGATCGAAACTGCCAGCAAACAAAGTGCGGCCACCCAACCCTCTGTTTGCCGATAGAGATATTGCAATTCTTCAGCAGACAACTTAAGATGCATTTGTTCATTCAAAAAAATCTCCGTTTCTGATTCATTGAACCAAAGGTCGGATAATTCAAAAACAGCCAGTTGTCTCCGGGATTGGAAACGTGCAATTGACAGAGCAGGTTCATGACGGGTAGTGACCAGTAAATGTATATTTTCCGGCATGTGATCCAAAAAATAGTCAATGCCTTTAATTATCCCGTCATGCTCAATGTCATGCAAATCATCGAGCACCACCAGGGCTGATACAAAGTTGCTGTCGAGCAAATCATTGATCAATACCGCCATCAATTTATTCATCTCTTTTTCAGGGTCGGATAATCCCGGCAAAATATTGGCTGCGGTTTTGACACTTACGTTAGATAACTTCTGAAAAGCAGCAACCCAGACATTCAAAAAACGGAACGGATCATTATCTGATTCATCCAGTCGCAACCAGGTGCGTTGGTTGTCTTTAAAACTATCAAAAACTGCAGCAGCAATGGTTGTTTTTCCGGAACCGGCAGGAGCTGTGAGCAGGGTTATTTTGTTGTTTAGTACAGCATTGGAAATACGTCCCGTCAATAGCGGACGGTCCACTATTTGAGCAGCCTTTCGCGGAGGCATGAGTTTCGTTCTTGGAAAGGTATTCATATATAATTCCTGAAAGCTTTTGATATACAATGGCAATAAAATTAGTGTCAAAAAGTCATTTTGCAAAACGGAGGGTATTATTTCTGGCCGGCAGGAATTGTCCTGATAGCGATAACAAATCCTAAATTTTCTCCGGTTTTCAGCCAAATTTTTACCATTCAGAACACCAAACCTACCATTCAGAACATTTCAGGGTAAAATTTGAGTTTTCTAGTCAATCATGTCTAATATTATTTTTGGAAAGAACGGGGTAGTTTGAATAGCTATTCAAAATTCTAAACCAACCGGGGTAAGATTATGGAGAACATTTAGATCTATTGTTGTTCAAGTCAATGATCCTCAGTGTCAGGAAAAAGGGAAAGGACTTTTTTCCTGACATTCGATTTTTTTCAAACCGGGGGAATTATTTCTCCCGGTTTGCTTTTTTTAGGACTACCTATTTCAAAAATCTTGCCACAAACCCCTCCTTGTACGCCCTGCCAATGGGAATGGTCGTTTCATCACCCAGCAGGACCCTGTTACCGGATACTTTTTCCACTTTCGATATGTTGACAATATAGGATTTGTGAATACGAATGAATTGCTCTTCATTCAATTGTTCTAACCAGTACCGGAGTGGTTCAGAAGAGAGGTGGCGGTCTTTACCAACGAATAATTCTGTATAATCGGCATCGGATTTGATGTACTTTATTTCATCAATGACGATCTTGATGTGATCGTAAGCCCGATTTGATAAACATCGTTTTCTGAACAGGCTTTATTTCGACATCATTATCGGCCAGTGATTTCACGGCTTTTAAAGGTACTTTAGCTACAGCCTTCACAAACCTTTGGAAAGAAAAAGGTTTCAGTAAATAATCAACTACATTAAACTCATACCCCTGAAGGGCATAATCTGCAAAAGCGGTGGTCAGAATGACAGCCGGAGGGTTGGGCATAGCTTTCAAAAAATCAATCCCGGAAATTTTTGGCAAATGAATGTCCAGAAAGATCAGATCCACCTCATTTGATTTTAAGAATTCCATAGCATCGATGGCATTGGAGAAAGTATCTACCAAATCCAAAGTCCCCAGATCCTTGATATACTTTTTCAAAATGCGTTGGGCAGGGGGTTGATCTTCAACGATTATGCATTTCATGGTTTGCTTTTCAGTTCAGTGTTCAGTGACGGCCTGACTCAGAGTCAGGCCGTCACTGAACACTCTCCCTATATATAAAAGCCACGAGAACCTAAAACGTGACATTTTTTTCACAACTATTTTCCTAGTTTAACACTTTTTCCGGAAATGAGGGCCTTATTTCCGGGTTTTATGAAAATTGGAATGAGTTCCATACTCCGGTTGAAGTGTCTCAAATCTGTTGACTTGAGTTCAACTGCATCGTCAGCCGAACCTCGTAACTGGAATCACCTTTAATAATCTCTAGCTGATGCGCGTCCGGATAGAGCAATTCAAGTCTTTTTTGCACATTTTGCAAACCAATTCCCTGAGATAGATTATCAGCATTGGATTGAGGACGATAGGAATTTCTACAGACAAACTCCAATACGCCTGTTTCAGATAACCTGATCACCACATCAATCTCAATATCACTGGCCTGGCTTGCAGTGCTATGCTTAAAGGCATTTTCAATAAATACGATAAGAATCAAAGGAGCAATGCGGTAGCCTTCCCGAATGTTCTCGGCTTTAAAATTTACTTTGCCTCGCTCTTCAATCTGCAACTCATTGAGGTTGATGAAGTTTTTCAATTGTGAGATCTCTTTGGACAGTTGTACATATTTTTCACGGCATTCATACAGCATATATCTCAATACGCCAGAAAGTTCAAGAATGATCTCCGGTGTTTTCGGGGAATTCTCTATGGCGTAGGAATAAAGATTATTCAGGTTATTAAAAAGAAAATGCGGATTGATCTGTGATTTCAAAAACTGTAATTCACTCTCCTGTACAACCGATTTCAACGCATCTACTTCACGTTGTTTCCCCAGGGCATCCCAGCCAAATTTAAATCCTGACAAAACGGTAATTACAGGCAAAATACCCAAAAGCGTATAAAACACTCCGGGAAACCTCTTGCCACGTGTATCCGGGAAGTAGATCTGTTCGATCACCAATTCCTCTACGAGTATAACCCCGGCAATTATCAAAACAACATAGATAATGAATGGCAAATAATTCTTTTTGTAAAAATACCTTGGCAATAAAAGGTAATTAATGGCAAAGGCTGCCAGCGCATAACTCAGAAAATACCACACATCATAAATTTTTAACTGTGGATTTTGCCTGTCATAAGTAGAAAAAATAAAGACAGCAAGGTGTAACACCAATTGAAAAAGAATCTCCTTATACGGTATAGATATGCGACTAGCCGGTTTTGTCATATTTCAAATATATGACTTGCCTTCAACATACAAAAAATTAACCCTGCAAACAGCCTAAACAACAGGGTAAACAACCTAAAAAGACCTTTATCTATATCAACTATGTCGTTTACGGGGCTTTTTTTGCTGTTTAAAGATTTTATTTTTTGATTAAACAAAAATATCCTTCTTTTGCATTGTCAATTTTTAATAACCTATTAGTCATATAAAACAAATCGACCGTGAAAATCAGAATTCTCCCGACTGTTATCTTTTTTATTGCCATCCTGGCTGGTCAAAACAAGCTGCAAGCCCAGTATCCAGGCGTGGAAATCACCGGAACTGTAATAGAAAACCAAAGCCAACAACCTATCGAATTTGCCACTGTACTCCTCAAAGACGCAGATACCCAGGAGCAAATTACCGGCACCACCACCAATCCCGACGGTACCTTTGAACTTCAATCAGACAGAGAAAATTTCTTTATCGAAGTAAGCTTCCTTGGTTTTGTGACCAAAACCGAAAGTGAAATATCTCCGAAAGACGGCAAAGTGAACCTTGGAGTTATAACACTTTACGAAGACAGTGAAACGCTTGGGGAAGTCATCGTCCGTGCGGAAAAATCCCAAACCGAATTCAAGCTCGATAAAAGAGTTTTTAACGTTGGAAAAGACCTCAGCAGCAGCGGAGCCAGCGTACTTGAAGTATTGAATAATGTACCTTCCGTCAATGTCGATATCGAAGGTCAGATCAGCCTTAGAGGAAGTAATGGCGTACAGATTCTCATCAACGGCAAACCTTCTGTACTGGCAAGCGAAGGTGGCAATGCTCTTGGAACCATCACCGCCGAAATGATCGAAAAAATCGAAGTGATCACCAATCCTTCCGCCAAGTACGATGCGGAAGGCACCTCCGGTATCATCAATATCGTCATCAAAAAAGAAGAGCGAAAAGGTGTAAACGGTTCGGCTACCATTAATGTCGGAGCACCTCACAATCACAGCTTTGGACTGAGTCTGAACAGAAGAACAGAAAAGTTCAACCTCTTCAGCCAGTTCGGTGGCGGATATCGTGAAATGCCGAATAAATCCGAAAATATCAACCGCGACCTTATTGCCAATACCGAATTGCTGTCCAACGGAACAGAATACCGCAATGAGCAGTTCTACAACGTCATTTTGGGAACGGATTACCACATCAACAAATTAAATGTCCTGACGCTCTCAGGATTCTTCGCTTACGAGATAGAGGACCAGCCATCCAGTACAAACTTCAGTTTTTATGACGGATCCGGAACCCTGGCCTCAGAATGGAAAAGGACAGAAACCACCCAGGCTATCAACCCGAAATACAAATACGAGTTGCAGTACAAAAAAGACTTTGAAGACAGCAAGGACCATACCCTCCTGTTCAGTGCACTAGGTAATTTTTTCGGTAAAGATCAATCATCTGATTTTGTCAACACCTATGAATCAGGAGCCATTTCGGAAGAGAACCAACAAACTCGTACCAATTTCAAAGAAGCCGTATATACCTTCAAGGGAGATTATACCAAGCCTTTTTCGGACAAATTGACCCTCGAAACCGGCGCACAATACGTCATCAATGATGTGAGCAACGACTATGCGGTAAGTGACCTGATCGGCAGCGAGTGGGTGAACGATCCTAATCTCACCAATTTGTTCCAGTTTGACCAAAAAGTACTGGGTGTTTACGGAACCGGTGCTTATGAAGGAGACAAATGGGGTGTTAAGCTTGGCCTTCGCGCGGAAAACACTGATCTAAATACACTGCTGGCCACTACCGGGGAAGAAAACAAGCAGAATTACACCAACTTTTTCCCAACGGTTCATACCTCTTACAAACTCAACGAAAGTCTTTCCCTGCAGGCCGGTTACTCCAGAAGGGTTTACAGGCCTAGACTTTGGGACCTGAATCCGTTTTTCAATATTCGGAATAATTTCAGCATCCGTACCGGGAACCCAAACCTGATGCCTGAGTTTACGGACTCATATGAACTCACCAGTATCTACATCATCGGACAAACATCGATCAACTTTGGTGTTTATCACCGGTATACGACGGACGTTATTGAAAGGGTATCTACGTTTGAAGATAATGTCAATACCACCAAACCTGTCAATGTGGGTAGCAACCGTACCACAGGTGTAGAGCTCAACACCAAGTATAACCCAACGAAATGGTTATCTTTTATGGTGGATATGAACTATAATTATCTTAATCGCCAGGGAAGCCTTGAAGGTACCACATTCGACTTTGATGCTGATCAATGGTCTGGCAAAATGACTGCGAAATTCAAACTGCCTAAAGACTTCGATATCGAATTCACCGGACAACACCGTTCCAGATACCAGGGCGTTCAGAGCATCAGATCCGGTAATACCTGGGGAGATATCGGATTACGTAAAAAGATCATGAAAGGTAAAGGAGTGATCAGCCTGAATGTCCGCGATATCTTTGCTTCCAGAGTTTGGGAAACAGAGACCGTTCAACCGGAATTCTACCTGTATAGCTGGCGTCAAAGAGGCCGTTTCATCACCGCCGGATTCAGTTACGGATTTGGAAAAGGGGAAGCTATGGAATTCCGTGGAAGAAGACATTAATAAAAAAAATAGAATTGTCCATTTCAACCTAAGGTTTTAGAATTTAGATTTAAGGTAGATAAAAACACCCCGGTTATCCCAACCGGGGTGTTATTTTTTTACCTCTGATCTAAAATCATCATTTCTCCCTTAAGGTATTTTTGTATACTGGATAGCTTCATACTTCCCCCCAACAATAGCTATGTTACGACTTACCAAGTCGTATTTAAAACTCCACATTCAACTTAACCCGTATCCCCAACGGTGATACGCCCGGATGATCAAGGTAGGTCAATCGTTGCACCAGATCAACTCTGAAGATTTTGAAAATATTCTCCAGGCCGAAACTCACCTCCATGTAAGGTTTATCTTCAAGGGAAAAGGTTGTAGCGTTACCATTTTCATCTGCAGGTAAATGGAGTAATCCGGTGGTAATCCCGGGGTTGTTTTCATCACTCAAACCGCCATACAGCCCTTTGAAGGTTACCACCTCCCGGAATTTCAGCTTCTTCACTAATGGAATTTTATTTAAAAAGAACCCATAAAAATGATGTTCGGCCACAAAAGAAACATATTCATCACTGATAAACTCCAGGAAATTCATCATGCTGTAGGAACGCAACTGGTGGGCATAGGTCTGATTGGCCCGGGGAACAAACAACAAGGGAAAAGGAATGTTCTCCCCAAAAACTTTCCCGGCTTCTAATTCTGCATAGGTGTTTCCAATCGGTGAAATGGCAAACCTTTTATAAACGGTAAAACGCAATTTACTATAGTTATAACCCGAATCTAATACGCCCTTCATTCCCTGGGTATAAGCCAACCTGAAAACCGGGTATTTAGTATTCATCGGAGTACGGTAATTCGGCCCCTGGTAGAACTGCTCATTGGGAGCAAACCTTATGGAAGCGGAAATTTCACTGGAGGTTATTTTATCCAAAGTAAATGCTTCCCCCGCAAAGGAAAGACTTCCTCCGGGAGATTGTTCCAGCGTTTCAAAACTGACTGTTGTTGTAATACCACTGCCCCAATCCCGGAGGTGTTCCAGATTAAATTTATTGTAATACAACAATTGGTCGGGCATTCCCCGGGTAAAGGACAAAATGAAATTATCATCACTCAGCAGTTCGAGATCCATTCCCGGAAAACGGGTTTCCTGTTGATAGGTCGCAGACAAGGTGTGCCGCACTTTACTGACCACCGGACTACCATTCAGCGACCAAATTGCACTACCGGAATACTTGAACCGGCGATCTTTGGTACCATAGGTGAAATATCCCTCAATCCTGAATTTTTTACTCAACTGCTCACTGGTCCTGCCACCAAATCTAAACCGTGATCCTTCTACGGCATTGAAGCTGTAAAATGAATTAAAAGGACCTATTTCAACGGGCCCTGCATCTATATAACCTTCCAAAAAGAATAACAAAACATCCATAGCCCGGGTAAAAGAAGGAACCTGCTGTACACTGTCTACCATGCTGTAGATGTTTTTTTCCTGCTTCGTTAATTCAACCAAACGGTTTTCATTCCAAAAGCTGCTATCACGATTATCAAAACCATCCTCCTTGACCTCAACAACGATGCCGTTAAAAAGAGAATCTGACCTTTCCTGATTCAATTGATATTGATCATAAAAAATAGTTTTCCGGCCAAACATGCCGAGGCTCTTTTTGGTCACATTAAAATCCACAACGAGCTCATCCCGGCTGATCAGCCAATACCCGTCACCATAAGGTTCAAATTCCTGGACTAGTTTGAGATCATCTACAAAATTGAGATTGATGCCATCGGCGATTTTCATCTCGGCTCTCACCAGGGCATAACGATCATCGTTGGAAATCAAAATATTTCCTGTAAAAGCAAAATCCTGCTTGTTGCGAGGTTGAAAGGCCAGGTTGATGACACTTTTCCCCTTATAATCTAAAGTATCCAGAATATGGAATTTATACACCAGTGGGGATGATGCAGACAAAGGACTAACAAACTGATTGGTCAGAAAAATGACGTTATTATCATACAGGTCGACCTCCTGGTACATATTGTCGACCATGATGTCTACCCCCTCCGTATCGAGGTAATTGTCCAGCCCCACCATTTTTGATCCTTTGATGACCTCACGTTTAGCCTTAGGATTTTTCCGGTGGTAAACTTTAGATACCGTTTCTTCCAGAAAAATCGGGAGGTAGGGTTTCCCGTTCACCTTAGAAGTATCGATATGTTCAAACATGAACTGAAAATCCTTGAAGACTTTACTGCTGGTAAAATCTTCAGTAATATTGTTCAGATCAAACTGGATTTTCTTGTATTGTTCGAATTCGCAATGATCCAGGGAATTCAGACGATTTTGATCCTTATTGGCTATGACCTTTTTGATCAGATCTACTGCGGGATTGCCTTTATTTTTGTACCTCTTTTTCTTGGCAACTACTTCCACGTCTTGCAGAAAAACACTTGAAGGTTCCAGTCGGACATCAATTTGCTGGTTTTCACCAATTTCAACGTCTTTGATAACAGCAACATAACCCAGGTAAGAAAATTCAATTTTACCAGAAGCCCATTGGGTCTCAATGCTGTAACTCCCGTCAAAATCAGTGGTTTCCCCAATGTTTTTTCCGACAAATGCTACAGAAACAAAAGGCAATGGTTCTCCTGTTTGGGCATCTGTTACGATCCCTTGCACACGGGTTGTCTCCTGAGCATTTAAGCTAAAGGTCAAAGACAATCCAATGACCAAAACCGAAAGACCGGATATAAAAAAACTCCATTTTGAAGTCATGAGAAAAAATTGAGCAGGGATTTAAGTTTAAAAAGTGGAAAATGATAACTGCTAAACAGTAAACTTGAAAGTAGGGCATAGGGTTGCCTGGGAAATAAAAAAAGAGCAATTCCGGCTGATTCCTGAATTGCCCTCTTGTAAATATAATACAATTGGCTAATTATTTATGACAAAATCAAACGTGTTTATATCTTGATCACCTCAAAAAAGGAGGTATCACTGGACACTCCCGTCAATATCCCCAAACCATTTTCAACATTGCCAGGTGGTTCAGTGATATTCAGTGATGAGATGCTTGAAACATTGTAAAGAGAGGCATATTCGGGATTCACCCGGAAGACAATCACTCTGTGGGTGCCAAACTGCCGGATCTCACGCCTTGGGTCGATTTGATAATAATCGGTTACACTCGGTTCGCTAATAAACCTGAAGTTTTGGAAGAGGCTGTCCTGCTCCTCATAAAAATCATTTATATATTCAGGGTCCTCTTCAATGTTCAGCACCACAACATAATAATAATCGCCCTCTTCATTTTCCCAGGTTACCTCAATGGGATCTGGCATGGACGGTCCGCCACCGGGAAAACCGGAAGTCTGTTCTTCCATTTCAATGTAAGTCGGAGAAATGCTTACCACCCGTTTGGATGGAATAAACGTCTGGGCTGAAACGATGTAATCCTTGTACGCAAAAGCAACCTCATAATTCTTTTCACTTTCAATGACAAGGTCTGTATTCCTGAAATATCCACTGCCATCTGTTTGCATATCATAAGTATCCGTGCCATCAGTTATGGTCACATCGATATTCTCGATTGGTAAGGCAACGGTATCCTCGCCCGAATAGGAAATGGTCTGGGTTATACGGATGCTGTCACATGGAATCCCCGCAAACAGATAACCGGTCAGCACCGCAGTTTCCGTAACTTCCACATCTCCATCCTGATCAACACACCCAAAAGTCATCGACATGATTATAAAAAACACCCCTAATTGAAAAAATTTATTCATGGTAACAATTGATTTTTGTTTTAAAAAAAATTTTATCCGGTTACACCCATTCAGGCAGGCGGACAATTCTGGTTTTAATTATTTTAGTCCACATACTCAGGCATATCTACCTGAAAGTCCAGGTGAAGAATAAACTAGGAGTAAACCCAAGCAGAGAAACATTGGTCTCCAGAAGCTCTCCTTCGATTACCTCGTATTCTTTATACCAGACATTCTTCCGGTGGTAAACATTATAAATGGAAAGTCCAAGACTCGCCTTTGACAGACCCATTTCAAAATTGTAGGTACCTGAAACGTCCAAACGGTGGTAATCCGGCAGTCGCAGGGCATTTTTATCACTCACCTCGAAAAAATGCCCGGTGGTACCATCGAGCAGCGTAACTTCATAATAACCGGTAGGTGCCGTGTATGGCCTTCCGGTAGCATAAATGAAAGAAGCACTCAAAGTCCAGGGACCAGTCTTATAATTACCGACGAGTTTTAGTTCATGAGGCTGATCCTGATTTGCACTAAAAGGCTCGTCTCCGAAAGCGTCAAAATTATATTTTACACGGCTGAGGGTATAACCTATCCACCCGGTAAATTGCCCTTTCTTCTTTTGAACCAGGAATTCCAGCCCTTTGGCAACACCATTTCCCGTATAGAAGAACTCTTCATAATCCAGGGTGGAATTTGGTCCAAAACCTGACGGCACAAAACGCGTGGTATATTCCGATAATCCGTCCAGTTTTTTATAGTACGCCTCCACATCAAAAAGGTAGGTGGGTGTTTCGTAACTTATACCTGTAATGTAATGAATGGCGGAACTGATGGGAACATTTTCATCGTTGGCCAACAACCAAAAGTCCCTGCTCCCTTGCTGGATATCTTCCCGTACAACTCTCGTCGCAAATTGGTTGTATTTCCCCCAGGCCCCTTTTATTTTAATCCTGTTGGTCGGTAAAAAGGTCAGGGAAGCTCTCGGCTCAAAATAAAATTGATCATTGTAGCTGTAATGCGTTGAGCGCAATCCTCCGGTCAGGATGAGTTTTTCCCAAAATGTGTGTCGATCCTGCAGATAAAGGGCAGTGGTCAGCCCCTGGTCAGTTCTGTCCAGTATAGAGAGGGTATCATTCTGCTCATACTGATAACGAATATCATTATAAGTGGACTGCACCCCAAAATCGAATTGATTGGCATTGCTGATCTGCCACTCGTTCTCAAATTTCAGGGTAAAGTCTTTGAGGTTGTTGTATTCATAATTGCCGTTATTCATGGTGAAGGTGCTGTCTTCCCGGGTTACGGTTGTACTATTGCTCCGGTCGCGCTCACTGTAATAGTTGGAATAGGAAAAGTTCAGGTTCGAATAATAATTCTGGTTCCAGCGCCGGCTCCACTTCATGGCGCCGCCCCAGTTACCCCATTTTGTAAGATCGGTGCTTTCGCGGTTGAAGTTAAAATTGACCGGCCGGTCGCCAAAGGCGCTGTCGTCACTATCCCGGGAATTGTCCAGATTGTCCTGGCCATTATAAAAACTAAGGGATAGTATATCTTTGGAAGTCGGGCGGTAAGTGGTCTTGGCATTAAGGTCGTAAAAATAAGAGCTCGGTTCAACCGCCTGTTGACCAAAACGGCCGCCTCCAGGAGGTTCCGGTCCGGAAGGGATATTGTTTTCGGAAGAATCTCCGCTATTGGTGAATTTATCAAAAAGCTTACTATAAAAACTACTCTGGAAAGACCGTCTGCCGGCAATGAGGAAAGACCCCTTTCCCTTGGCAAAAGGGGATTCTATATAACCATTGACACTCAACAGGCTCAGTCCCACACCCATATTAAATTTCTCAGAGTTTCCATCCTTACCTGTCAACTCGACAACACTGCTGATCCTGCCCCCGTACTTTGCTTCAAAGCCTCCTTTGTAAAACTGTACATTCTTGAGGGCATTGGAATTGAAAGCGCTGAAAAACCCAAAAAGGTGATCTACATGGTAAACGGTAAACTCATCCAGCAGGATAAGGTTTTGGTCGGGTGTCCCTCCACGAACGTAAAGCCCCGAAGAACTTTCATTGGATCCGCTCACTCCAGGTAATAATTGCAGGGAACGGAAGATGTCCTTTTCACCAAAACTCGGCAATGTAGCCACAGCTTCCGGAGTAATACCGATCTTGCTGATGCCGGTGGAAGCTTTGAGCAATTGTTCTTCCTTTTCGGCCACCACGGTGACCTCTGCCAGCTCCTGTCCTATGACCTCCATTTCGATCATTATCCGGTCCTTGACATTTTCCGGCGTAAGCCTGAAATAACGGGTGTGGTAACTCAGGTAAATAACCTCCAGTAATGAAGTATCAGCCGGAACATTCTCAAACGTAAAATAACCATCCCCATTAGAGCTCACCCCTTCATTCGTTCCGGAAAGGAGGATGGTTGCATAGGGCAGCGTCTCCCCGCTATCCTTGTCTTTCACAACCCCGGTAATGGTTATATCAAATTGTTCCGCCGCAAATTCTGAAGGGTCCTCATCGGTCTTACCAAAATCGGGATCGACAAAAATGGCAATGGTCTTCCCTCCTTTGTATTCAAAGGTCAAACCTGTTCCGGACAGCAAAGCCTCCATTGCCTCTTCCAGGGGCAGACGGGGAGTAGTTACGGAGACCCGGATATTTTCCAGATCCTTTTTATCGTATTGGAATACGAGGCGGTTATTCAATTTCAGGTCGAGTAATACCAGGTCAAGTGCCTTGTCCTCATAGTCAATTTTCAGCTTGATATTTGATATTTCCTGTGCCTGCAGGAAAATAATTCCAGGCAGATTCATCAGTAAGATCAGGAAAGATCTTTTAAGGTAATTTTTGATCATCCGTTAAATGATTTTGTTTACAATTAAGTGTTACGGTCCCGGAGGATATTAGAGGGTGCTCCGCGAAAGGGTCAAAGTTGGTCATTGACCGGATTTTTCAACCAAACCGCGAAAAAACTCAACGAAAAAGAAAATGAAATAAAAACAGGGCTAACCAAAAGATAACTTCGATTGCCCTGTCCAATAGGTATTCATTACTGATACCTAATACCTAAAATCTATTCGTGAATTTCATTGAATATCCCCTCAGGGATTTATTGGACTTAAGAATTAGTATGCTTGGATTACACTTCAAAAATGCAGCTGTTTTTATTGCAATAAAACTTTATTCAACCAACCCGCCGGAAAAATCAACGAATTCACCCTTGCGCTCTTCATTGAAAAAATCAGACTGTTCATTGAAAGGTGAGCCTACAAAACCCAACATCTCTTTTTATCCTCAAAATTCAGAAGATGAATACCGTAATAAGAATTAACAGAGGTTTTAAGCCCATAAAAACCCTTCAAAAAAATGAACCCACTCTCTTTCCAAACGTAACCCCTGAATACTTCAACAAAAACCTTCTTTTCCTCAATAACCCCCTGAAAATCAGACTCGTTGATTATATCGAATCGTTGGTTGAAAACTCTGCTCCGGACGCATTACAAACCTGATTTTGATTGTTTATAAACATACATTTGCATTCAATAAACGATCAGGAACATGAACAGGAAAATTTTAATAACCGTATTCATATTTTTCATAACCGGGCAATTGTTTTCCCAAACAGCAAGCACAGATAATGAGATCTGGAGCCTGAAGTCTGCCATCGAATATGCCAGGGCCAACAACATTACCGTCAAAAAAGCGGAACTGGCTCAAAAAAGTGCAGAGGTGAGTTATGAACAATCCAAATTTGAGCGTTTTCCAAATCTTACGGGAGGGGTGTCACAAAGTTTTACCAACGGGTCGAGTATCGACCCAATAACCAGTGAATACCTTTCTTCACAGATCTTTTCCAACAGTCTGAGTTTGAATTCCTCCGTCACCCTATATGCAGGCGGGCAGATCACCAACCAGGTGGAACAAAACAAACTCCTGGTTGGCCTTAATGCCCTTAGCATATCTCAGGCACAAAATGATGTGACGCTCAGTATCATCGAGGCCTATTTAAAAGCGCTGTATCTCGATGAAGGCATGAAGATCAACAGTAAGAACCTGGAGGCTTCAGCCAGATTGCTCGAGCAGACTGATGCACAATATGAACTGGGCGCTATTTCTGCCAAAGATGTTGCGGACGCCCGCTCCCAGCTGGCATCGGATCAGTACAACATGCTTTCTGCCATGAATAATTATGCACAGCAGTTGCAGACGATCAAAAGCCTATTGGAACTGGACCCCAGCGCAATTTTTGTGATCGACACTACACTTGTACCGGATGTCGAAAACCTGATTACGCCTCAACTGGAGGATGTCTATCAACTGGCGTTATTGCATTTGCCGGAGATCAAAGCCCTCTATGTACAGCAGGACATCAGCAACCTGGACATGACCATTGCGAAAGCGGGATATAAACCAACACTCTCACTAAACGGAAGGCTTTACACCGGTTATACCAATACACAACAAAATACTTTTTTCAAACAAATAGGCGGGAACTTTAACCAGCAGGTCGGCCTGAGCCTGAGCATCCCTATTTTCGACAGGAAGCAAACTTCCTCCAGGGTACAACAGGCTCAGATCAGCATGGAAGAATCCCAGCTGGATCAGCTGAGTACATTGCGAAACCTGTATCGGCAAATCGAATCGACATGGTTAAACGCCAATTCTGCCCGTGGAGAAAGGCAATCGGCACTCACGGCACTGGAAGCCTCCGAAACAGCTTATAACCTGGCGAACCAACAATACGAACTCGGTGTCATCAGCATCGCAGACCTATTGATCAGCCAAAACAATTACTTAAATGCCTCCAGATACTATCTGCAGACAAAATACTCTGAACTGCTCTATAACCTGTTGTTAAAATTCTACATGGGTGAAGAGATCAGTTTTTAAAACCATTAGTCCAACAGAAAATATATTTAACATGAATAAATTATTGCTGAAAATCATAATTATTATTGTTGTGATCGCTGTCGGCGGAGGAGCTTACTATTTGCTCTCGGGGAAAAACGAACCTTCAGAAATTAAAGTCGAAAAAGTTAAGGTGCAGTACGGAAGCATCTCGGAGGTGGTCACCGCAACCGGAACTTTAGAACCCATTACACAAGTGGATGTGGGTACACAGGTAAGTGGCGTTGTAGAAAAGATCTATGTAGATTACAACTCTACCGTCAAAGCAGGCCAGCTTATTGCGGAACTGGACAAAACCACGCTGAAAGCTACTGTCGAGGAAGCTACCTCAAATGTAGAAGCTGCCCGCAATGAACTGACGTACCGGCAAACTGCTTTTGACCGTGCAGAGGCTCTGTTCAATGGCAACAATGGTCCAAAAGCCGACTATGAAACAGCGCTTTATCAACTCAATTCCGCCAAGTTCACCCTTAAACAGCGGGAAAATGAATTGCTCCGCGCTAAGACCAACCTGGGATATGCCAACATCTACTCTCCCATTAACGGAGTAGTCCTTTCCAAAGATGTGAACGTGGGGCAGACCGTAGCTGCCAGTTTCAGCACCCCTACCCTGTTCACCATTGCCCAGGACCTCAGCAAAATGCAAGTAGAAGCTGATGTAGACGAAGCTGATATCGGCAATGTTACGGCGGGACAACGGGTAACGTTCACCGTTGATGCTTTCCCCGATGTTTCCTTCTCCGGAGTAGTCACCCAGGTAAGGCTCAATCCAACAACCACTTCCAACGTGGTGACTTACACCGTTGTTATCAAGGCCGACAACCCGGAACTCAAATTACTGCCCGGGCTGACTGCTGTGGTTTCCATCTACACCTTTGAGCTGAAGGACATCCTGACACTGAAAACCGCCGCATTGAATTTCGAGCCGGACCCGGAATTACTTCAACAATATCAGCTACAACAGGGAGCTACACCGCCTCAACCCGGAAGCGAAGGACCAATGTCCCTCAATGTAAACCAGAAACCTCCCGAAGAACCAACACAAAATGGAACTATGGTTTGGATGGAAGACAATGGGCGCATACACCCGGTTCAGGTTAAAACAGGCAATAGTGACGGAATCATAGTAGAGATCCTCGAAGGCTTAGAGCAAGGCGATGAGGTCATAATCAATATGAGTCAAATGTCTGTGAGTACAGCATCCAATGACAATGGAGGAAGAAGCCCATTTATGCCAACGCCTCCGGGACAGAGAAAAAAGAAAAGTTAATAGGGTCATGAATAAAAACATATTGCAAATAGAGGACCTCAGGCGGGAGTTCAAAATGGGCGATCAGGTTGTCAGAGCATTGAGGGGTGTTTCCTTTTCAGTAGAGGAAGGGGCCTTTGTGGCCATCATGGGTTCCAGCGGTTCAGGTAAATCTACCTTACTGAATATTCTGGGCTGCCTGGATCAAAGTTCATCAGGCACCTACAGGATCGATGAAAAGGTGGTGAAAAACCTCAACCGGAATCAACTGGCAAGAATCAGGAATGAGAAGATCGGATTCATCTTTCAGTCTTACAATCTACTGCCCAGGTCCTCGGCCCTTGAGAACGTGGAGCTTCCCTTGTTGTATAACAGCGCCGTCAGTGGCCGTGAGCGCAGAAGACGTGCCGAGGAAGCACTGGTGCAGGTTGGCCTGTCCGACCGTATGCATCATACGCCCAATCAGTTATCGGGCGGGCAACAGCAACGGGTCGCCATCGCCAGAGCGATAGTCAATGACCCGGTGGTCATCCTGGCAGATGAAGCTACGGGTAATCTCGACACGAGAACCTCTTACGAAGTAATGGCTCTTTTTCAAAAATTGAACAGGGCCGGAAAAACCATTGTTTTTGTCACCCACGAGCCTGACATCATCACCTTTACCCAGCGGGTGATCACCCTGAAGGATGGACTGATCATTAAGGATCACCAATTGGAAAAGGTCAATGATGCGGGGATCATGCTGGAACAATTACCAAAAGAAGAAATGACATGAGACTCTTAAATCTTTTAAAAATAGCCTGGCGTGCCCTTTTACTCAATAAACTGCGTGCCCTCCTGACCATGCTTGGCATCATCATGGGAGTAGCGGCAGTGATCACCATGCTCGCCATTGGAGAAGGTTCCAAACAAAGCATCAAGGAACAGATATCGGAAATGGGCTCCAATATGCTGACCATCCGCCCCGGAGCAGGAATGCGGGGTGGAGTCAGAATGGATATGAGCGAATCGCAAAGCCTGACCCTCGACGATGTTGAAGCCCTTAAAACAAGTGCTGACCTGGTGACAAATATCTCTCCGCAGGTCAATGGCGGCGGACAGGTCATTTATCGTTCGCAGAACTGGCCTTCTTCCATTTATGGCATCTCACCGGAATATTTGGCCGTAAGAAAGGTTAGTGTAGCCAGTGGAGGAATGTTCACCGAGGCAGACATAAAAAGAGCGGCAAAAGTAGCCGTGATCGGAGAAACCATCGTAGAAAATCTTTTCGACGACGGCGAGGATCCCGTGGGAAAAATCGTCCGGTTTAACAAAATACCCTTTAAGATCATCGGCGTCCTTGAGCCAAAGGGCGAGAATACATTTGGTCAGGATCAGGACGACATCATCCTGGCTCCCTATACAACGGTGCAAAAAAGGATTCTCGCCATCGATCACCTCCAGTCCATCGTAGCTTCTGCGACCAGTGAGGAAGACGCTCCGGAGGCCGTGGAACAAATCGAGACAACCCTGCGCGAAACCCATGAAATCAGAGCAGGTGAAGATGATAATTTTCACGTATTCTCCCAGGAAGAACTGATCTCCACCTTTAGTGAAACCAGCGAGATGCTGACCATCCTTTTGGTGGCCATTGCAGCCATTTCTCTTGTCATTGGCGGTATCGGTATCATGAACATCATGTACGTATCCGTAAAAGAACGTACCCGGGAGATCGGATTGCGTATGGCTGTAGGCGGTCGTGGAATTGACATTCTTCTTCAGTTCCTGATCGAAGCCATTCTGCTGAGTTTTGCAGGAGGCATCATTGGCGTCCTGCTTGGGTTCGGGGCAACCCGTCTCATCACCCTGATACTGATGTGGCCTGTAGCTATTACGTCTTTTTCCATAATCATTTCATTTGCCGTTTGCGTGGTAACGGGGATTTTCTTTGGCTGGTACCCTGCTCAGAAAGCAGCGGCTCTTGATCCGATCACTGCTTTGCGGTACGAATAAACTCAGGAGGAAAAAATAGTTTCATTGATAAAAAAACCTGTTTCGTTGATTTTTTGGTCAGGTGGGTTTATTAGACAATTACTACGACCAACTTTTGATGGAGCAATGGAAACTTTACTGATAAAAAACAAAAAAATGTTCCGGTTTTTCATAATTACAGGTATTACGGTCCTCAGTGCGGGCAGGCTGTTCACACAGCCTGTCCCCTGTGGTCCCGATGCAGAGATGACCTCCTTTTGTGCTGAGGCTTGTGTTGTCTGCGATATCGACGGATTTACCGGTTACAACAATATTTCGGAAGACGGTGAGGCTCCCGATGATTTCTGCACCACCACGGTACACCATGCCCAGTGGATCGCCTTTATTGCCGGTAGTGAAAATCTCACTATTACTGTTACCCCTTCAAGCTGTAATTCCGGTTGGGGACTGGAAGTAGCCATCTACGAAAGTCTGGATTGTGAGAATTTCAACCTGGTTACCAATTGCGATGGGGATATCAATCTGGGGGAAGTAGGTACTTTCACCAATACAGTGCCCCTGGTGATCGGTCAGTATTATTACTTCGTAATGGACGGCAACCATGATGACAGTTGCAATTATACCATCAATGTTACGGAAGGCAGTACCATGGTCCCGCCACTCCCGGATCCGGAGCCTATTGAAGGGGCGGAGACCGTTTGTCTTTCTGAAACAGCTGCTTACTCCATCCCTCCCATTTCAGGAGCCAATTTTTATGAATGGCGCCTCAACGGGCAACTGATCAGCGAAGGGGATTCTACCGAAATAGCCTGGAATACCCCCGGCACTTACGAACTTTGTGTCACGGCCTTTAATGTTTGTGATACCGTTGTTCCGGCCTGTATGTTGGTTCAAGTACTGGAACCGGAAACGACCGATCTGACTTTCGATATCTGTGAAGGAAATTGTATCGAAGTTGCCGACAGCCTGATCTGTGATCCAGGAAACTATGCATTCACGCTGTCAACTGTTGAAGGATGTGACAGCATCGTTAATGCGGAAATATCGCTGCTCCCGGCATCGATCACCAACCTCCATGCCAGTATTTGTTCAACAGACAGCCTTTTAGTTGGCAATACCTGGTACTATCCACCCGGGCAATTCACAGAAACCCTGAGCGGCGTCAATGGATGCGACAGCATCATCAACCTCACTTTAAACCAGATAATATGCGAAATAAGCGGAGTAACTTCCGCACAGCCTGTAGAGTGTTTTGGTGAAGCGAGTGGAGTTCTTACTTTTTCTATCAGTAACGGAACTCCACCCTTCACTTACCTTTGGCAACAATTTGGCGGAGATCTCAGTGGAAGTGGAATCCTGGCAGGAATCAACACTGAGGCCAATATCAATGATCTGCCGGAAGGCACTTACCTGATAACGGTAAATGATCAGTTTGGGAACGATGTAATTCTGACGACCTATATCTCCTCGCCTCCGCCATTATCCCTTGAATTTTTTCAAACTTTGTATAATGGTTTCAATATAGACTGTTTCGGGGATGCCACCGGCAGTGTCTCAGTGATGGTGCAGGGCGGCACCCCTGAATACAGTTATGTATGGAGCAATGGACAAACACAACCAACTATTAGCGGCCTTTCCTCCGGGAATTATGCCGTGATGATCACCGATGCAGCCGGTTGTGAGATCGGTGCACAGGTATCACTCGACGAGCCGCCACCTCTTGAGATTACTGTGGTTCTTACTGATCCCAATTGTGACGGGCCGGATTCCGGCAGTGCAGAGATACTGTCGGTTTCCGGCGGGGTGGCTCCCTATGCCTTCGCCATCAATGAGCAAGCCTTCGGAACAACCTCCCTATTTAGCGGACTTTCTTCCGGGACAAATACTGTCAGTGCCATAGATGCAAATGGCTGCCTGGCCGATACTACGGCTATCCTGGATGAAGTGCAGATCCCTGAGGTGGACCTTGGAGAAGACTTTTCGGTGGACCTGGGAAACACAACCTATATCGACGCCTATGTCAGCCTGAATTCAACATCTTTTGCATGGTCTCCCGAAACGGGGCTTTCCTGTATCGACTGCCTGGATCCAGAGGTTTTGCCACTTGATACCATCACCTATTGGCTGTCGGTCACTTCGGAAGACGGCTGCACCCGTGAAGACAGCGTGACCATTAGGGTACGGAAGAACCGGAATGTTTACGTTCCCAATGCCTTTTCTCCAAATAACGACGGCGTCAATGATGCCTTCACCGTTTTTGCCGGAGTCAATGTAGCAGAGATCAAAAACTTCAAGGTGTTTTCCCGCTGGGGAGAGTTGGTTTTTGAACGGTCACAATTCCTCCCCAACGACCTGAGCCTGGGATGGGATGGCACCTTCAGAGGACAAAAGGTACAAAGGGGTGTATTCGTCTGGCGAGCGGAGATCGCCTACATCGACGGAGCTGTTTTCAGCCTGAGCGGAGATGTGGTTCTGGTAGAATGAAAAGAAAGCATAACAACCATTGACATAATATCTATTTACAAACAAAAACTTATTGAAATGAACAGGAAAGAATTTCTAAGAGGCGCCGGACTGGCAGGTTTGGGTCTTGTAATGCCCAAATCCAAGGCAATTGCCAAAAACAACCGCTTGCTGGCCTTCAACGGGGAATGTAATTTGATCCCTTCCGAAACCGAAGGTCCCTTTCCACTTGACCTTACGGAAAACTCCACTTTTTTTCGCAATGATGTCAGGGAGGAAGAGGACGGCGTACAGCTAAACCTGAGGTTAAAGATCCTCGGAGCGGACAACTGTTCTCCCATGCAAAATGTCCGGGTCAATATCTGGCATTGCACAAGATTAGGGGTTTACTCCGGTTACAATACAGGAAACAACCCGGGTGATGTAAATGACACTCACCTCAGAGGTTACCAGTTTACGGATGCAAATGGAGAGGTGGAATTCATCACGGTTTTTCCGGGTTGGTACAACGGCCGAATCTGCCACATACACTTTCAGGTCTATGTCAGCTCCTCCTATTCTGCCATATCCCAATTGACTTTTCCTATTGACACCAAAAACGCCATATATGCAGCCAATCCATCCCTGTACCCTAATGGTTCGGACCCTACTGCTCTGATCCAGGACAACATCTTTTCAGACGGCTATGAATCCCAAATGGCCACCCTTGAAGAAAATACGGAAACGGGTGGGTATAATTCCTACCTGGAAGTCACCGTTAAGGGAAGCGGCACCACAGGCATTGGACATATCGAAAGGGAAACAGCCAAAGTCTTCGAACTGGGCCAAAATTACCCCAACCCATACCAGGGTACAACGACTATTCCTGTCAAACTGAAACAGGCTGCGGATGTAAAACTTGAATTATGGGATCTGTCAGGCAGAAAATTGGCCACGATTATGGAGGAAAGGAGAAGTAGCGGAGAATTTGTCATAGAGGTCAACCCGGAAAAATTAGGTTTACCTAACGGAAATTACATCTATCAATTCTCGGCAAATACAGGAAGCGGCACCTACAGACTGCCAAAAATGATGACAGTTCAAAAATAAATATTACTTTCCCTTTCCAATACTTCAGGAAAATGGGAAACTATGGAATTATTGATGGATCACCAGGCAAGAAACACATCCAAATGAATCTTTGCCAAAAAGCCATACACGTCACTCCTCAATTTGATTGAAGTAGTGAATTGACAGGCAGCTTTGAAAAACATGATTATTAATAGAAGGGGATTTCTCATTTAGAGAAACCAATTAACGGAAGGATAGGCAATAAGGCCTTTCCTTCCCTGAATACAAAGATATGGCTACTCAGAGGACATTTTCGAATATGTTTAAAAAGCGAAATAACAGGATCATTGCACAGGTAGTATTCTGGAGTTTATTGATATGCTCAATGAACCTTTCATTCCTCGACCTTTGGTCTACTCCTGAATTCCTCTTTAAGACCATATTGCCAGCCATTGCTATTACCTTGCTCATACTATGGAATGTACTTGGCCTTATCCCCAGGTTTTTCCATCAAAAGCAATATGGAAAATATATTTTCTCTACCATAATTACCGTTATTGTCGTCGTCGTTTTGTTCAACCTGCTGGAAAATTTCTTCATGGGAGTTTTTTCTGATGTTTTTCAGTCCGGCAGACCAGGGCAAGGCCCGAGGTTTGGCCCCCCAAGGCCCAAATTCCCCCATCTCGACCCTAAGGTTTTTATGCAAACGATCATTTATACGGCCACTATTATGCTGGGTACGGTTTTCGAAAGCATTGAACTTCAAAACCAGCAGGAACAAAGGACCCAGTTGCTCGAAAAGGAAAAACTGGAAACGGAAATGAAGTTTCTGAAAAGCCAGATTAACCCGCACTTTTTGTTCAACGCCCTGAACAATGTTTACACCCTTACCCTCATCCAGTCAGAAGAAGCCCCTGAAATGGTGATGGGCCTCTCGGAAATGCTCCGTTACATGCTCTATGAAAGCAACCAGGAAGTAGTCCCCCTGGAAAAAGAGATCAACTACATTGAGAACTATATTGCCCTGGTGCAATTAAAAGGTGAAAAACCACTGGATGTGGATGTTTCGATCGATGTAAAACACCAAACCGCAGGCATCGCCCCCCTCATCCTGATCCCATTCATCGAAAATGCCTTTAAACACAGTAAGATCGAAGACATAAAAACCGGATGGGTCAAAGTCAACCTGAAAGAAGAAAACGGATTCCTTTTATTCAATGTATCCAACAGCCTGGTGAAACACCAGTACACCAAGGATGCCACCGGAGGTATTGGTTTACAAAATGTAAAAAGAAGACTGGAGTTACAGTATCCGGAACATCATTCCCTTGACATTAAGCAAAATGAAACGCAATTTGAGGTCAACTTATCAATAAAACTGCGATGACAGAAAAGATAAAATGCCTGGTAGTCGACGATGAAAAGCTGGCAAGAACACTGCTGGAACGTTATATTGAAAAACTTCCCAACCTGGAGCTGGTTGCCAAATGTAAGGATTCTTTTGAAGCATTGCAGGTTCTGGAAACAAACACCATAGACCTCATTTTCCTCGACATTCAGATGCCCGAGTTAACAGGGATCGAGTTGCTGAAAACACTACAGTACAAGCCTTTGATAATTTTCACCACAGCTTATCAGGAATATGCCCTGGAAGGCTACCAACTGGATATTGTGGACTACTTGCTCAAACCTTTTCGTTTTGACAGGTTTGTACAGGCCGTGCATAAAGCTTCCCGCAGGCTTCACCAAAGTTCTAACCCGGAAAACGAACACTTATCCGCTGCCACAAACGAAGAGTCAAGAGCTTTCGTTCTTGTAAAATCCAACCACAAAACATACAAAATTTTCCTCGATGAGATCCTCTACATCCAGAGCATGAAGGAATATGTGGCTTATCATCTGCCCGGCAAACGCATCCTTGTCCTTCAGGCCCTCAAAAAACTGGAGCAGGACCTTCCGCAATCCATGTTCACCAGAATTCACAAATCCTACATCGTTTCAAGGAACAAGGTTACAGCCATGGATGGCCAGTTCGTTTATGTAGGTAAAGAAAAATTACCCATCGGCGGCAACTACAAGGAGAAGATTCAGGATCTTATTTTTTAATACGGGAATGCCTGTTTCCCGGCCTTCCCATATTCTCGCATTAAATATTATCCACCACCAACTTATAGGTCGGATCTTCGAGTACATTCACGTCGATGATCTCCTCCGCATTTTTCAGCAATTTCCGACAATCTGCGCTTAGGTGTTTGAGGTGCACTTTTTTGCCTACTTTTTGATAACGTTCGGTTATTTTATTGAGGGCTTCGATGGCCGACATATCTACTACCCTGCTCTCTTCAAAATCGATGATCACCTCCTCCGGGTCATTGAGTACATCAAATTTTTCATTAAAAACAGCTACTGACCCAAAGAATAACGGTCCGTAAATCTCATAGTGTTTGACCCCGTTTTCATCAATGCGTTTTCTGGCACGGATTCGCTTGGCATTATCCCAGGCAAAAACCAGGGCGGCAATGATCACCCCGATGAGCACAGCCAGGGCAAGATTATGCAAAACGGCAGTAACCAATGTTACCATGACCATTACGAAGATATCTGATTTGGGCATTCGTTTGAATGTCTTAAGGCTCGCCCATTCGAAGGTGCCTACCGCCACCATGATCATCAGTCCGGTCAGTGCAGCCATGGGCATCTTTTCGATCAGGCTGGCGCCAAACATGATGAATACCAATAACATGACCGCCGCTACGATCCCGGATAAACGCGCACGCGCCCCGGAAGAGATATTGATCAGACTCTGTCCTATCATTGCACAACCTCCCATCCCTGAGAACAATCCTGAAAGGATGTTTGCCGTACCCTGGGCAACGGCTTCCTTATTTCCACGCCCTCTTGTTTCCGTAATCTCATCAACGATATTTAAGGTCAGCAGGCTTTCGATGAGTCCAACGCCTGCCATAATGCCTGCATAAGGTAAAATGATCAGCAGGGTTTCAAATTTCAAAGGAACCGCAGGAAGATGGAAAGGTGGGAAGCTACCCTTGATGGATGCCATGTCACCAACTGTTTTGGTATCAATTCCAAAAGCCAGAACCAAACCAAAAATGGTCAGGATAGCCACTAATGAGGCAGGAATAGCTTTACTCAACTTTGGCAATCCCCAAATGATTAGCATGGTGATCAACACCAACCCAAGGAAGATCATCAACGGTTGCCCGGTCAGCCAATCCCCGGAAGGAGCCTTGAACTGATCCAATTGCGACATAAAAATGATGATGGCCAGTCCGTTCACAAAACCAAAAATGACCGGATGCGGTACCAGGCGCATCAATTTACCTAACCGCATAAACCCGGCTGCTACCTGCAATAATCCTGCAAGGATAACCGTGGCAAAAATATATTCAATACCATGACTTTTGGCTAGTGTAACCAACACAACCGCCACCGCACCAGTAGCTCCTGAGATCATACCCGGGCGCCCGCCTAAAATTGCCGTGACCAACCCCATCATAAAGGCTGCATACAAACCTGTAAGCGGCGGTAACCCGGCAATAAGGGCAAAGGCCACTGCTTCCGGGATCAACGCCATAGCTACAGTGAGTCCTGATAAAACCTCCGTCTTATAATCCACTTTTTGGGAAAGATCAAATAAGTTCAAATATTTTTTCATAAGCATAACTTTTCCCTGCGAAGGCTCTTCGCAAGCATCTTCAAACGATTATAATTTATGGTTTTATGCTGGTATTGGTGATCACTAATAATCAACCAAACCTGAGGAGAGCAAAAGGATTCACCCTCCAGTCCGGGCGGAAAGCGGGCAAAGGTAATTTTTTATTTTGAATAATTACCATCGTTTATTCCAAAAGAATGGAAACCTCAAGGCCTAGAAGAAATTTTAGAGAAGTTAAAGAGGACAAATGGGAGATGTATGACAAGAAATACTATTTTTTGGGAAAATAGTATTTCTTGTGTTCTTGATTGTAATGTACCAGGCGGACGGGGTTGGCGTCAAATTAGTGGTTTATCAGTATTTTTATTGCCCTGCGATAAAGCACTAATTTAACGCTTATTCCACCAGCGGGGTAGGTCAAAGGTTGAACCGAAATTATTCCCCTACAGGATCTGCAACTTCGCAAACTTCAGCATGATCCGCTTCTGTGGGTCATCCTCTACCTCTTTGAAATAAATTGTAGCGACACGGTTGGCAGTACCTCCATCAACACTGAGTACCTTGCCCTCTCCAAACTTCATATGCAGGACTTTCATCCCGGCCTGAATATCAGAAGAAGGACTTGGTTTGAAATTTTTCGGATCAACTTTTAAAGGCATATTGTTGGCCGAAGGGCGTCTTTTGAAATTACCCTTAATGGAAGCAGTTGTTGGTCCGGTGGGTTTAAAAACAGGATCTTTACTGCGTGCCTGGGCAGGCATATTGAGACTTGGTTCCGGAATTTCTGTCAGGAAACGACTAGGGGCATTGAAACGCATATTACCATATTGAAAACGACTCTCTGCATAGGACAAGGTCAAAAACTGTTCTGCACGGGTAATGGCCACGTAGAACAAGCGTCGCTCTTCATCCATTCCTTCCATGGTATCCATTGACATGAATGAAGGGAATAACTTTTCTTCCAGTCCTACCACAAATATGGATTTATACTCCAAACCTTTAGCGGCGTGGACCGACATAAGCGTTACGTAATTATCCTGATCGGTATTTTCATCAAAATCAGTCAACAAGGCAATATTCTGAATGTAGGCTGCCAGTGATCTGTCGGTTTCTTCAGCAGAAGCATTTTCCTCCACGAAGGTCTTGATACCATCCAGCAAAGCGTTGAGGTTTTCCAGGCGACTCATGCCTTCGATGGAGGTGTCGGCTTTCATCAGGTCGTATAAACCCGATTTTCTGGCGATCTGGATGGCCACTTCATAAGCATCCGAGGTTTCGGACTTCCTGGATGCCGCTTTGATCATATGGACAAAATCCATCATAGAGTTTTTTGCCCTGGCACTGGCCTGAGCAGCGGGGATACATTCCCACATAGGTTTACCAGCCTGTTCGGCCAATAGGCTCAGCTTTTCTACGGTGGTTTTCCCGATGCCTCTTCTGGGGTAATTCAAAACCCTCCTGAGAGCCTCCTCATCCTTAGGGTTGATGACCAGTCGAAGATAGGCCAGCATATCCTTGATCTCTTTCCGTTGATAGAACGACTGCCCACCAAATACCCGGTAAGGGATATTGTATCGACGAAGGTACTCCTCAAATACTCTCGACTGAGCATTCGTCCTGTAAAGAATAGCTATGTCGCTATTGGATAAATGGTATCGGTTCTTTTGTTCTGAAATGGTATCTGCCACCCGTTTACCTTCTTCGCCATCGGTACGGGCCTTGATGAGATTGATCTTTTGTCCATCTCCTTTATTCGACCATATTTTCTTTTGGATCTGACGGCTATTGTTCAGGATTACAGAATTGGCAGCTTCCACAATATGCGTAGTGGATCGGTAGTTTTGTTCGAGTTTAAAAACCTGGATATTGTGAGGTTTGAAGTCCTGTTCAAAATCCAGGATATTTTGGATAGTTGCTCCCCGGAAGGCATAGATACTCTGGGCATCATCTCCTACCACACAAATGTTCCGTGGGCTTTTTTCATAATTAACCAGTTTACGGATGATGGCGTACTGCAATTCATTGGTATCTTGAAACTCATCCACCAACACATATGGAAATTTAGCCCTGTACTTATCCAGCACCCCGTCTTTGTTGGACTGAAACAATTCAAATAAACGATAAAGCAAATCATCAAAATCCATCGCGCCGGAACGTTTGCATCTGGCCGTGTAAGCAGCATAAATTTTGTACAGGTGAGGCATTCTTGCCATACGATCCTGTTGCATCAGCTCCTGATCCTGCTCGTATAATTTTGGAGTAATCAATTTACTCTTTGCAGAAGAAATTCGATTCCGGATAGAGTTGACATTATAGACCTTTTTATCGAGGTTCATCTCCTTGATGATAACCCCAATCAAGCTTTTACTGTCATCTGTATCATAAATGGTAAAACTGGAAGGATAACCAATTTTTTCTGCCTCCACGCGCAGGATACGGGCAAAAATGGAGTGAAAAGTTCCGGCCCATACACTATTGGCCCGTTCTCCTACCACCTTTTCTATTCGCTCCTTCATTTCTCTGGCTGCTTTGTTGGTAAAGGTCAGCGTAAGGATATTCCATGGAGCGATACCTTTATCTATCAGGTGAGCGATACGGTAGGTCAAAACCCTGGTCTTACCTGACCCGGGCCCGGCAACGATCAATACAGGACCATCAGTTGTTTCCACAGCCTGGCGCTGCACCGGATTGAGTTGATCGAGATATGAAGGGCTGTTTGCCATAGAGGAAAAAACTTTTTTAAATCAAAGTTTTTAGGCTGAGGCTAAGGCTGAGGCTGAGGATTTTGGTTGAATCAGGGAAATCTCCTGATGAAAACCATTTGAGAATTCAAGCCCAATACAGGATATCATTTAACTTTCCTTAGCCTTAGCCTTCTCCTTAGCCTTTGAGACTTTGAAGAATCCTAAAAATATTTTTTTATTTATCCTGCCGGCGCCCGTCAACCTAAAGATGAGATAAAAAACCCGGGACTTCGGAACACAATGTTACGAACTTTCTGACAAAATTGAGTGATGAACAAGTTGGTTTATTTCTCAGTTCCATAAACACAATTAAAAAAACACTCACAAGGGGTAAGAAAATTGAAAACTATCGATATATAAACAAACCAACCTAATACGATTATTCCAAATGCCCAACGATGCCTTTGAACAGGCTACGGGCGCTGGTAGAATGCGCTACCTAAACGAAAGAAGCCTGAGCGTGAGGGAGTAGGTTTTTTGGGGTTTTATTAGAGTAGCTATTGTCAAAAAAACACAAATAAGTTAATCTATAAATAGGATTAAAGATTGACAACAAAAAGCGAGTACTCCAATAATACTTCTCCTTTAGTTTTCCTTCCTATCCTTTTATTATTTTGTACTATTTTCATTACATTAGCGTTGCTTTTTCAAGCCTATGGAGCCCAAATAATTTAAATATGAAAACAACAACAAATGACCAAATTGGTAACTTTAAATTCCTAAAAACAGATCGAAAGAATTGCGCTAGATTTCCTGCTTTTTCTCCTTCATCTTTTATGGATTTTAGAAATACCTGCTTCAAGGATCATATGGCCCTCCCTCAATTCCAGAACAGGCTTGGTTCCACTGTCCTGTTGATTTTCTTTTCTCTGGTTTGCTTTGCACAAAGCTATAACGCCGAACTAATTACCCAACGAACCAATATCCGGATATCCAACGGCAAACTGGTCAAAGAACTGTTTTATGAGCTACAGATAAATAACAGAGCTGGGGACCGATACTCAGAAATTTCAATCCCATTTTCCAGTATAAGCATGGTAAGCAAAATTGAAGCCTATGTAAAAGGAAGGAATGGCAATATCGTTAAAAAACTGAGGAAGAAAGACATTGTCGAAAAAAGCTCCATTTCGGATATTTCCTTTTATGAGGATGAATTTGTCAAAGAATTTACCTTGAAACACAATGTTTATCCCTACACCATCATCTATTCTTATCAGGTTCAGGAACAACAGTTTTTATATATTGATTATTGGATGCCGCTGATCAGTGAAAAAATCCCCACTCATGACGCCAAACTAAACCTGACTGTTCCTGTGGATTATGAATTTGAATTTTTCAGTAACAATGTTGAAGCCCCCTTAAGAGACACTACGGAAGATTTAATTACCCTTCAATGGCAAACCAGTTATACCAACACCTTTAAACAGGAGAATTTTGCTCCTCACATAACACAGGAATTGCCATCTGTAGCTATTACTCCGGATCGATTTAAATTTGAAAAATATGGGTCATTCGGGAGTTGGACTGATTATGGTAACTGGCAATTTGAATTATTACAAGGCCTGAATGAGATTCCGTCAAATGAACATATCAAAATCCTAACCCTGATTGAAAATATTAAAGAAGACAAGGAAAAAATACGAGTTCTCTACCATTATTTACAGAATGAGACAAGATATATTAATGTTTCCATCGAAACCGGAGGTTTAAAACCATACCCTGCAACTTATGTGGCCCAAAATAAATACGGCGACTGTAAAGCACTAACCAACTATTTTAAATCAGTTTTGGATTTAATTGGGATCAAATCTTATTACTCCAAAGTCTACGCCGGATCTCCAAAGAAAATAATTAACAAAAAATTCCCATCCCAGCAGTTTAATCACGTGATTCTTTATGTCCCTTTGAAAGAAGAAGACCTCTGGCTGGACTGCACGGCTGACGGTGCATTTAATTACCTTGGAACTTTCACCCAGGGCAGACAAGCCTTTATTATAGAAAAAGATAACAGCAGGTTTTTAAAAACGCCACCGCTAAAACCTGAGGATGTTTTAGAATCGAGAACAATACATATCAGTTATGATCCGGGCAACTCCTCCCATGTGCAATTTAACAACCGTTACAAAGGAGCTATGTATGAAAGTCTCCTCTATCTGGAAACCAATTATAATGAATCCGAAAAATCTAAAATAGTAGGCAATTATTTTGTTGGAAAGAGAAGTGACCTACTCAACCATCAAATATCCATAAAGGACAGGGACTCAACCTTTATTGAGTTCCAACTAGACATTACTGAACGAGACATTTTCAACAATTATGGCAATGATATATTGGTAAAAAACATACCATTCCTGATTCCCGACATTGAAAGACCCGAAGTCAGAAAATTGCCGGTTCAAATAGACTACCCTATTCACAAGCAGGATACTTTAATATATGACATTCCAACTGGTTTTGGATGGAATGACAATTTTGAGAAAACCTCCATTGCTGGCAAGTATGGACGGTATGAAGTCGATATGACCAAATCAGGCAATAAAATTCATGTAACCAAGCTATTACTTATTCATGCCGGCCAATATCCGCTTTCTGAATATGAAGCCTTTTATGAATTTTATCAAAAAATATCCGAAGCAGAAAACAAATCTCTTTTTTCATTACACAAATAAAAAACGAAATGAAAATAACACAACTGGTCCTCCTCCTGATTTCTTGTTTTCCAATAATTTCTCAAGGACAAACCTTCTCCAGGGAATTTGGTAGCCTAAGTCAGGAAGAAGTCGACTTAAAAGAATACGCTCTTGACAAGGATGCGGAGGCGGTAGTCATTTTTGACATTGCCAAATCTCATTTCCCCAGAGTAGAAAATTCTTTCGATGTAACCTTTGAAAGAACAACAAGGATTAAGATCCTCTCAGAAGCAGGCATTAAATGGGCGGAAGTGGAAATTCCATTTTACCAGGAAGAAGGACTGAAGGAGATAATTTTTGACATCCAAGCCTTTAGCTACAATTTTGAAGGCAATCAGATAGAAAAAACACCTTTGGATGTTTCCAACACTTACAATGAAAAACTGAATGAGCATTGGATGGTGAAAAAATTTGCTATTCCCAACGTCAAAGCAGGCTCCATCATTGAGTACAGGTATAAAATCGACTCCCCGTATAAATTTAACCTCAGAGACTGGGAATTTCAATGGAGAATTCCGGTTGTTCATAGTGAATATGAAGTCCATATGATTCCTTTTTATGAGTACTCATGGTTGCTTCAGGGGAGTAATAGGTTCGATGATAAAGTAACTGCTGTTGACCGAACCGATAGACAATTTGGCTCTGTAACATTTAGAGATAAGATTCATCGATATATCATGAAAAATGTACCGGCCTTCGATAATGAAGCTTTCATCACTTCTATTAATGACTATATTATCAAGCTCGATTTTCAATTGTCCAGGATCAATTACCCCAACGGATCCGCCCTCAATATAATGACCACCTGGAAGGAAATGATCAGGAGTATGGTTGGGTACAAGGACTTTGGAAAATACCAAAACAAAGCTGAAAAGCTCGCTTCTAAACTCCTGGATCAAAAAATGCTGGAAGGGAAAACAGAGAAGGAAAAATTTGAGTATGTCCTTGACTATGTCAAAAACAATTTCAACTGGAATCAAACGTATGGTTATTACACAACCAAATCGGCCAGTAAATTCGTTGAACATAAATTTGGTAATGTAGCAGAGGTAAATTTGTTCACCATTGGCCTGCTTAAAAAAGCTGGAATAGAAGCCTATCCTGTACTGATAAGTACCAGAAGTCACGGAAAGATTAAATATGACTATCCTTTTAGTCACTTTTTCAACTATGTGGTCATATTATCCAATATTGAGGGACAAACAATCTTATCTGATGCCACCGAAGCACTGGGGCTCAATAACCGTATTCCAACCAGATGCATCAACGACAAAGGTCTAATAATTAATAAGGAAAAAGTGGAATGGGTCGGATTGGAATGTTTATTTCTATCAGAAATAAACACCCTCATGGAAATGGAAATTGGGGAAGAAAATGTGTTGACTTCCCAGATAACCCAAACATCCACTGAGTACGATGCACTTGCTTCCAGATACAATTATTCGGGCGACATCCAATCGGTAAGGGAAAAACTTGAAGAGGACGGTTATAGGATTGAGGAGGAATCCATTGCTATCAAAAATTTAAAGAGTAAGGGGAAACCATTTGCCATTAAATATCAACTCGAGACAAAACCTGAGGTTGTTGGAAATAAGATATATTTGGCACCGTTTTTAAAAGAAACCCCTTCGGACAACCCCTTTAAACAGAAAAGACGCACATATCCGGTAGACATGGTCTATCCGAAAAAAAGGTTTTATGAAACAGTGGTGAAAATTCCAGAAGGTTACCAGGTGGATTTCCTTCCAAAAAATCAGAAAATCAATAACGAATTGTTTGAATTAAATTATTCAGTGACTCCAACAGAAGGGAAGATCACCGTTCAGTTCGGGTACACTTTTAAAAAAACGCTTTATACGTCAAGTCAATACTCTAAAGTCAAATTTTATTATGGAGAAATCCTGAATAAAGGAAATGAAAAGATCGTTTTGGTGAAAAAGTGAAAGTTGTAATATTTCAGTAGTTTAAGCAATCTTGCATTCCTGTTTATTCCCAAACGCACGAGCTAAAAGCTCTGTAACCATATTTAGTCAAAGCTATAAGCCTTGACTAACGTAGTGGCAGAAGGTGTTGCCCCCGACACTATGTGTACGGGGCAGGCTTTGTCGAAGGAAAAAATATTTAATTTGTAAAAAGCTTGAAGGAAAAATAAAGAAGTACCACACGGAACAGCAGAATGTCCAATATCCAATAATGAAGTAGAAATCTACCCCAAATTGATAATAAAAAGTGTCTTCAACTACCCCGATTCCTGAGGCGCCCTTCCCTCTGTAGCCTAGAGTGTTATCTGGTTACTTATTCCTCTGGCTCCATTCGGGGCCCAATCCCGGTAACGGCTATGCATGCCGAAAACCAGAGCGTGCTGTAGGTACGCAATCTCTTCGAATGAGAGGAAAAGTATCCTACAAGGGCGCAATCTTACCTTTCCCACCCTCTGAGGAGGAAAAGTATTTTGTCAGGATAGATGCATAAGTTCCCCTGTTACTTTTTCTGACCTGTAGAGTTATTGCGTACCTCTGGCACGCATCCGGTCTCAGCCTTGGCTGTTACCGGGATTAGGCCCCTATGGGGCCAGGATGTTGCATGAAAGCAGGATGCAGTCCTAAAAGGTGATTAAATATCAAATTTGGATGAATTTAAGAAACATCACAAGGCGATGCCTTTGAGCAGGCAGCCAGCGTTGGCAGAAGGCGTTGCTTTGTCAAAGGAAAAATTCAATGCTATGATCAATACCCCATCCCATTCACATCCAGGGTGGAATTCATAGAATTATTGACTTCTTTGGCTTGTTTGCTGAGGGAAGGTGGCAGGTCCTTATCGGAAAAAAGGCTGATTTTTTGAATTTCCTTGATCACGCTACCGGTTTTCAGGTCATCGATCACCCAGTGTCTGAGGATCACCGGTTTTTCTTCCTGAGTGACGAGTTCATCCGTCCAGCTGACTTCAAACTGGCAGGCGCCTTTTCCTATGGGAATTCTGTCGGTGGTGGTAAAGAAAAGACCATCGGTATCAAGCAGCGGATATCCCGTACGATCAGGATCGTGCTTTTCGGCGTTTTTTACGTTTGGCGGAAAAACGACGTCAATGAGATTGGCTCTGATGATGGTTATAAATTGAGAAAAGCGTATATTAGCACCTTCGAGATTGAAAGCTTTCCAGTTGCGTTCCAAAACACCGAGGGCATTGGTCAGGAACTCCAGTTCCTCAAGTACCAAATCCTGCTCAAATTCACCCTGGCTTTCTATTTCCAGTATAAAAATGTCTCCCTCATGTAACAATTCGGAGAAAAAAGAGCCGCTTTCGTCTCTTTTGGAAACAATCTGCTTTTTTTCTCCGTTAAGAATCAAGGAAACAAAAATGGAGCCCCCACTTTTTTTCCAGTTAAAACTCAGGTAGCCCTCGGCAGGTATTACAATTTCTAATTGTAGCCTGTCGGTGGGCCTACTTCTAACCAGTAGATTACCGGCCCCTTCTGCCTGCAATCCTATGGGAGCTCCGGTGACATCTACCCCACCGTCACCATTAATTCTTGAAGCTTTCCATTTGTCAATTTCAAAGTACCCTTGAAAACCTTTTTCATTCCCAAATTCATAATAGCGCTCTTCATAACCGGCCAAATATGCCGGACTTCCGCACTCGCTGATTACAAAAGGTTTATCAATCTTGCTTTCTTCCCAATCATCCGAACAAAAAACTTCGGAATGATTGGCCTGGTAATGCAATGCACATCCAGGAATGTTTTTTTGTACTGAGGTAAAGTTTGAAATTTTTGCAGAAAAAACATCCGTAGCCAAAGCGATCATGAACCAGAGTATTAATCCGGTCCGGTAAAAGTCTTTTATCTTAATCTTAAACATACATTTTATTATGGTCTTCAATCGCTCGGCTAGTGGGTGTCAATTAGAAACACAGACCCGCTAGTAATGCTGATCGCAAAATATTTTTTTTACTAAAGGAAATTTGGAAGGAAGACAATTAGAGTTATCGAAACGCCTGTACAGGCATGAGAGTTGCTTGTTAATAATCATGGGACTAATAAGTTTAAGGGACTTTGACAATTTGGTTGCGAAGATAAGGGCTTTCCCGCATTAACGCAACCTTTAATCAGGTATTTTTCAATTAGGAAAAACTCTTCAAATTTCAGAACTTTCCCCTGTATCGGTTTTTAAAAAATTTTCATAAAACTTTGATAAATAGCGTTTTTACATCTTACGTTTTTATACAATAAAATGTTTCAGGAAAAATAGAAAAAATCGGCTCATCCGCATTTAAGGGTGATGAGCAGGACTTTTAGACGATTAGACGGTTCGACTTTTAGACATACATTTAGAAAAAGTAAGTCTAAAAATCTTTTGCTCACACATATTAGAATGAGCGAAAAAATTATTCGGAAATTTATCGCAACATTCTCATCAAAAACCTGCTCATCCAATTGTCATCAGCATTAGCAAGAGCATTAAGCGCCTTTTCAGCCTGACTGGAAACAGCATTAATATCATCAATTACTTTCGTGAAAGCTTCTGCTTCTGTGCCTTTTTCATCGACCTTGGATAATTCTTCGAGCGTTTTGATCACAGGGTCCAATTCCTTTTTCTTGCGTTGGGCCGTAATTTTGCGAACCACATCCCATATATCTTTTTCTGCCACAAAAAATTCCTTGCGTTGCCCAACTACCAGCTCTTTGTATACCAACCCCCAGTCAATAAGGGCCCTGATATTCATATTCGCATTACCCCGGGAAATCTGCAATTGCTCCATTATGTCATCAGCACACAAGGGCTCCGGGGCGATCAATAATAACGCATGGATCTGTGCCATCGTCCGGTTTACACCCCAGTTGGAGCCGAGTACGCCCCAGGATTGGATGAATTTCTCTTTTGCTGCTTCAAGTTCCATAGGAGAGAGATTGTCTTAAGTTTTATTTCACCAAAAAGAGCCTGTTTTTTATTGTGAGATCTAAAAAAGTTGGATGGTTTGGCTTTTTAATAAATAAAAACGAGCATCCAATTCTCCCCCGACATTAACATGTACGGGAACCTGTCCGCGGCATATCATGCCGGGATCTTCGACATTTCATCCACTTTTTCCATTTGAACCGGAATTATATTTCCCTGCATCACAAAAAACCTTAAATTCCAACTCAAAAACCACCCAAATCAAACCTTATAAAAAGGCAATTTCACTACTTTGGCCGGCAGACGCTTTTTCCCCAGAGATACAAAGATTTCTGTATCAAGTACGGCAAACTCTTTCGGCACATATCCCAATCCGATTGGAATACCCAATGAAGGGGATAAAGTACCGGAAGTCACCTTACCGATCTCATTTCCATCAGGATCTTCGATTGCATAATCATGGCGGGGAACACGGCGACCGTCTACTTCGAAGGCAACAAGTTTCTTAGTTACACCATCAACACGCTGCTGTGCAAAAATGTCCCGGCTGATGAAGTCCGTATTTTTCGTTTTAGTGATCCAGCCCAAACCCGCTTCGATAGGGGAAGTTTCATCATTGATGTCATTTCCGTACAGACAATACCCCATTTCCAGACGCAGGGTATCTCTTGCCCCCAGACCGATAGGTTTTATGCCGAATTCAGCACCCGCTTCAAAAACTGCATCCCAAATAGCCGGCAGATCCTTATCGTCTGCATAAATTTCAAAACCTCCTGACCCGGTGTATCCCGTAGCTGATACCAAAACATTATCAATACCGGCAAACCGACCTTTTTCAAAAGTGTAATACTTCATGTTTTTCAGGTCAATATCCGTCAGTGACTGAAGCGCATCAGCAGCTTTAGGGCCCTGAACCGCCAGCAAACCGGTTCTGTCTGAAATATTTTCAATCGACGTATCAAACTTGTTATGTTGATTGATCCAATCCCAATCCTTATCAATATTGGAAGCATTCACTACCAAAAGGTAGGCACGCTCGCCCTCAGCACATTTGTCTTCGGGGAGCCTGTAAACCAACAGGTCATCCACAATACCTCCTTTGTCATTTGGTAAACAGGAATATTGAACCTGACCAATTTCGAGCCTGGAAGCATTATTACTGGTCACCCACTGAACGAGATCAAGCGCTTCTTTTCCTTTTACAATAAATTCCCCCATGTGGGTCACATCAAAAACGCCAACGCCTTCACGGACAGCCTGATGTTCTTCCTGAATGGTTGTATAAACAATAGGCATGTTGTAGCCTGCGAATTCCGCCATTTTGGCTCCAAGTGCGATGTGCTTGTCTGTTATTGGTGTATTCTTCATTAATTTTTTTGCTTAGGTTTTAATCGAATAGGGCGGTTTCCCGGTTCGACAAAAGTAGTCAATTTATTCCGTTTGTACTAGTTTTTAAGATGTCGACAAAGGGGGTGTTTGCCGGCATGTTTTTATTTTTTTTATAAAAAAGTTACTACAATCCTTGACCCTGACGTAACGTCAGCCCATATCTTTGTTTCGAAATTTACTTTTTATGTCAAAATACACTGTAAAACAATTATCCAAACTGGCAGGTGTGAGTATCCGGACCTTACACCATTATGATCAGATTGGGCTGCTAAAACCTTCTTTCAGGTCTGATAAGGGATACCGATTTTACGAGCGGGAACAATTGCTTATGCTACAGCAAATCCTGTTTTATAAGGAACTTGATTTCCCACTCAAAGAAATTCAACAAATTATCCAAGACCCCGAATTCAACCTGATCAATGCCCTTGAAAAGCACAGGATCGAATTAAAAAAAAGATCTGCCAGATTGAAGCAATTGCTGTCGACAGTGGACAGGACACTTTTAGAACTAAAAAACAAAAAAGATATGTTGAAAGATAAGGAGATTTATGAAGGCTTTTCAAAGGAAGAAATAAAGGCTATGCGTGAGGAAGTGAGTGAACGATGGGGAGAAGAACAATTGTTGGAAACTGAGGAACGCATCCGGAAAATGAGCAAGAAAGGCTGGCAGGACCTTAAGCAAAAAGGCGAAGAAATAACGCAGTTACTTGCTGACCTGATGGATCTCCCTTGTGATCATGAAAAAGTCCAGGAGGCAATTCAATTGCACTACAGGCATATGAACAGCTATTACGAAGTATCAAAGGAGAGATACCTCGGGTTGGGAAATTTATATGTGACCGATGATCGGTTTAAGGCCTATTATGAAAAATACCGGCAGGGACTGGCCCATTTTGTCAATGAATCCATAAAGGTTTTTTGTAAAAATTTAAAATAAAACACCATGCGCGAATTTTTGATTTTATTATATGGCGGGACCATCCATACAGATGATCTGGAAGTCATGAAAAAACATAAACACCTTGTCAAGTGGGGAACTTACCTGGGGAAGGTGAACCAAACCAACTTCCACCAAAAGGGCAGTCCGTTAAATAAAATTGGAAAGGTTTTATCTGCCAACGGTGTTTCCGAGCTCCGGGCAGATCGATCCCCCAGGCTAAACGCCTATATGATCTTCAGAGCTAAGGATTTTGAAACGATTCTTCCCATCCTGAAAGAGTGTCCTCTATTAGAGTCTTCGGATGCCAGGATTGAAGTTTTGGAAACGCAGCCAAATATTGCATAACTAAAAAAGGAGAATTCTGCCATTAAATGAATTTCAAATATCTAAAATACAAACCCTATACTCAAATACCCCATCAATTCGGGGCTCTTAAAGGTGCTGTGCAAGGTACCAGAAACCGGACCAAAAGGAGACAGCCAAATAGCCTTCACGCCCCAGCCTTCGAGTAAGCCAAATTGGGTATAATCATCCCAATTTTCATTATAGATACCAGCATTCACCGTCAGACTTCCATATACCCTCGGCATGACTCGGTAACGGAAATCGAAGGCACCGTACCCATAAAACTGGCGAAGGAAAAGCTCTTGATATCTGTAGCCTAAAAAGGGCTTCTGATTGTTGAAGAAATAATCCCCGGCTCCTCCCAGAATATGGAAATAGGTTGGTGAAGGCCGGTTGAATAAATTAACCCCGGCATTAAAATCAGTTATTACATCAAAACGCTTACCCACCGGCCAGACGTTTTTCCATCTTGCGGTGGTGGTAATAAAAGCCTTATCGACCACTTCTGAAAAGGTAGAATGATCCGATAACATGATCAGTTGACCACGAATAGAAGCAAAAACACCCTTTTCCGGAACAAAAAGATTATCAAGTCTGTCCACCGTCAAATCAAGAAAAGGCCCGTAATGAAAATAATCGAACTCCATATCCTGATTGATACCAATACTATCCAGAAAAACTCCAACCGGGACATCTTCAATGTTATAACTACTGTGATTCAGCGCCAGCCCTATCTTAAGCACCGCAGAATTCTCAATGGTCTGCAGGGCATAAACGGAAGCATATTTATCAAAATGCTGGTACCTGCCAATAAAGGCTCTATCCTGGTAAAGGCTATTGTTGAACAACCGCAAATTGGCATCCACCCCAAGACTAAAAGGCCTACCGGCATCCAACAGATAGTTAAAATCAAATCTGGGCCGCTCACTTATTACAAAATTGGTTAACAAACGGCTCCCCTTAAAGGGAAAATTATCCATTTCGCCACTAAGAAGAATTCCGGCTTTCAGGTCTGAATTGTAATGTAACCCTACTCCGATGGTGGTTTCTGCTTTTTTCTCTTCTATCACTAGTTCGCAATGGTAGTGCCACGGTTGATTCGTTCGATAAAGGAAAAAATGACATTGAACGACCTTTCCAGTACCATACAATTCTTTATTCTTTTGATCGAGAAAAGCATAGGTAGTCTTTTGACCTACCGGCACATCAAATTTAGAAGCAAGGTATTGTTCTGAAAGTTGTTCCATCCCGGCAAATGAAACACCGGTGAGCACAATAGAATCCGGAAAATGGAATCCATACTCCCCGGGAAAGGTTCCTCCCGGCCTGAGTCGCTCTGCAATCTTTTGTAATTCAGGCAGGGCTTTTTGTGCCGCATCATATCCGCGTTTAAGAATATCCTTTTTGGCTCCAAAAGAAGTCACTCCGTATTCGAAAACATCCGGTTCAATTAATACATCACACAGTGATTTGCGTAGCTCCGAAGACTCTGAATCCGTGATCATTCCGATCTGCCCTAAGATTTCTGCCATCGATGGATTCTCGCCAACCCTCGAGAAAGGAGCACTGACATTTATTCCTATAATGATATCACATCCCAGCGCACGAAGGTGGTTGGAAGGAAGGTTATTGACCGCACCACCATCTACCAACATCATGCCATCATAATTATTGGGACTAAACATGGTAGGTATAGACATCGTGCTGCGTAAAGCATGTGGAAGGCTCCCCGATGTCAATACGACTTCTCTTCCCGATTTAAGGTCGGCTGCTACGCAAAGAAATCCTTTGGGCAGGGATAAAAAATTCTGTTCGTCATGGAAACCAATTGTCAACTCAAGAATTTTATCAAAAACTTCCTGTCCGGCAAGGTAAGCCTGTGGGAACAATACTTCAACTTTGTTCTCCTCTTCCGGCTTTCTCAATGTTTTGATACCTACTGAAGCCAGGCGTTTTTGCTGCACATCTTTTTCAAGAATCGGAACATTACGTCTTAAGGGAGCATCATCCAGCATATCCATCCAGTCCTCTTCAAGGATCATTTCCTCCATTTGTTCCGGATTATAGCCAATGGCATAAAATCCTCCCAATAGAGCTCCCATGGAAGTCCCGGCAACATAATCAATTGGAATTCCTAACGAGTCAATCATCCTCAACACAGGAACATGGGCAAACCCCTTGGCACCTCCACCACTCAGGACCAATCCAACAGTAGGTCTCGTATCATCAGGCTGCGCCAAAAGTGCAATTGGCCCTGACAGACAAAGCACAAGAAAGGAAAAAAGAAAAATCAGTTTTTTGGTTTTCATTGTTCAAAAGGATTATCAGTGGCGATATATTTTCACCTACTAATTTTCAGAGAGTGAAAAGGAGTTTTTTTACTCCTCTCCATAACTTTTGCAAAACTATTTAATGAAACGGTTTCCGAAGTCCTGCTATTTTAATAACATATTTCGGAGGCCTTAAGGTTGCAAAAATCGCAGATTTTTAAATAAAAAAATGGAAAGTTCGATGAATTCAGGGTTGAATTCTACCAGTTAAAAATCAAAGCTAATTTCTAATGCCTTTACAACAAGAATTATAATTACATATTAGGCTGCCTCATAAAAAATTGGGAAGAATGCTTTTCCAAATTTAGACAAACAAATCAGTCCATTTCTGTTAGATCAGTTGGATCAGTGTTCTATTTTATTTGAATTTAGAAAAATAGTCTTCTTCGTTTTTTGGATTTCTACCCATGAGGCATCTTCTGCCTATAAATCCAGGAACCAGCACCTAGAAACCAGCAGCCACCACCACCTTCTTCACCACCAATCGATCTCCTACCACTATCTTCATCAGATACACCCCTTCTGCATAATCACTCATCTCCATGCTCACTTCTTCCTGTGCTGCTTGTTTGTGTATCCGCCTGATCTCCTGACCACTGATGTCCATCAGGATCAGGGTGGCGCTTTGTTGCGGTATATCAAAGCTGATCGTTATCTGGCTTGATGTCGGGTTGGGTGACAGACTGATCTTTTGATCCAGCGTCCTGTCTATCGTGGAGGTGATGTTCTCTACTTCTATGCACGCCTCAGCTATACACTCATTTTCATCCGTTACCTGCAAACAATAATTGCCGGCAGGGATGTCAGCCAGATCTTCTGTTGTTGAGAACACCGTGCCTTCTCCGTCCAGCCAGATATATCCGTAACTACCCGTTCCTCCCGTGATGGTTGCCTCTATCGCTCCGTTGTTTTCCATATTCGTCGCTGCTGTGGCTTGTAATGTGATGCTGATCGTATCAGGGATCGGAATATCTATCTGACCTGTTTGTTCGCATCCCAGAGCATCGGTCACTGTCCAGCTCCATGGGCCCGGGGCCGTGAGAATGGTTTGGGCTGTTGTTGTACTGGTGCTCCAAACATAGGTGTACCCTTCCAATCCATCCTGGGCTATAAGGGTGGCAGTGTATGGATTTTCAGGATCACAACTGTATTCGCTTACCTCTTCTGTTATGGTGAGCGTATTTTGAAGTGTTATTGCAAAACTGCACGTCTTTGTATTGCCTGATGCATCCGTTGCCTGGTAAGTGATCTGGGTGGTTCCCTCTTGGAAGGTAGACCCTGAAGGTAATCCCTGGGTTTGAGTGATCGTTTCTATTCCGCAGTTATCCTCTGCCTGTGGCAGTTCATAAGTAATGGCGGCGCAGTTCATACTTGTGAAGCTCTCCGGACACATGGTGAACGTTGGAGCGATGGTATCCAAAACGGTGATCATCACACTTGTGGAATCATAGTTCCCGTTTTCATCCCACAGTTTCACTTCATGTTGGTTCTCACCCAGGTCTTCACAGTTTAGGTTTGTGTTTGACTTAACTCAAAACTCACCTCAGAGCAGTTATCACTGCTGCCATGCATCTATCATCTCTGCTGTGTAGCTTGTCTCTCCGTTATCGTTAAGGTATAGGGTGATATCCTGAGTGATCAGTGTCGGTGGGATAGTATCTTCTTCTGTCACATCAAACTGAAGGATCACCTCACAGTTATTCGCATCTGTGATGGTGGCGGAGTAATGCCCCCCTTCCAGGTTACTTATACTCTGTTCGTTGCTGTTGGTGGACCAGAGTATTGAATACGGTGACTCTCCTCCCGTGATTTCATCGATTGACAGACTACCTGATCCGCTTCCCGGACAAATGTAGTTATCCTGGGTGGTATCGCTTCTATACTCTGACAATCAAAACTGTTCACCCTTGCACTATCTATGGCCATACAGCCATTTTGATCGGTTACCGTGATATGATACATCTCCGGGGAGAGGTTGTCTATTGCTGGAGTCATAGTTCCTGTGCTCCACAAATAAGTATAGCCTGGAGTTCCTCCGCTAACTTCTGCGGTGACCGTACCATCCTGTGCTTCACTGGAACTTTCCCCTGTTGCTGACAGCACTAGCACGATGGCCGGGGGTTGGGTTACTTCCATGCTCTGGGTAATCTCACATTCATTCGCATCGGTCAGCGTAACGGTGTAAGTCCCTGCTAACAGATCTGATATTGTTGCAGTTGTTGCTCCGGTGGACCATGCAAAGCTGTATATTGGCGTACCGCCTTGTCCGGATACCGTGATGCTGCCGGTGGCGGTATCGTGGCAATCTACCGGCGTGATCTGATCTACATCGAGCGTTGGTTCTTCTGCCTGGGTGACCTGTAGTTCATCCTGAGCAGAACAGCCGTTATTCTGTATTGGTCACTCGAAGCAGATAAGTGCCCACTGCGGATAACTCAGGAGTAAGCGTTGTTGCTCCACTAGTGATGTTGCCATCCTGGGTTTGCCACTCATAGGCATACTGTGTTCCCTGGGAAGAGTTATCTGCTGCCGGCATTAACGTTGGCATGGCACAGGTCAGCTCCAGGTCCTGTCCTGCATCCGCTGTTGGCGGGATGGTGTCTATAAATACTTCTACTGTATCGGAACTACTACAACCTAATTGCAGATTTTGGGCTATCAGGATATAAACGCCGGGGTCTTCAACCGTTTGAGATATGCCCGTAGCGCCATTAGACCAATTATACGCCACATTACCTTCTGCAAAGTCCTGACCGATGAACACCTCTGTTATCTCACAGGTGATGGTCTGATCTGCTCCTACATCCAGTACAGGCGGGGCTGTTACCGTGATCTGGAAGGTCACCTGGGTCGTACACAGGTTTTCATCCAGCGCTTCTATTTCATAACTACCTGTTTCACAAAAGGTCACTTCGCCCATCATTTGTCCATCCACCATGAAGGTCGTCAGACCCAGGTCTGTGGCCTGGTAAGTGGTACACTCTCCCTCACAGAGTTCTTTGATCTGAGTGATCGGGTCTGTGGGTGGGAAAACGAGGATCGTCATCTCATCGGTGGCGGTGCAGCCATTTACATCTGTGGCCGTTACTGAGTAGGTCGTTGTCTGAGTGGGACATACCTGTGTATTTTCACTGCTCCAGGTGTAATTATAGGAACCGGTGCCGCCACTCGCTGCTGCTGTAAGGGTATAACAGCTACCAGGGCATATGCTGGCATCAGCTCCTGCCTCTACTTCTATTTCAGGTAATACATTGATCGTTATTTCATCAGTAGCGCTGCAGCCATTGGCATCCGTAAGGGTGACGCTGTAGGTCATTGTCTGGGTGGGACATACCTCTGTTTCTGTTGCATCCCACTCATAGGTGTAGGGAGCTACTCCTCCACTGCCTGTGGGGGAGAGTGTGTAACATTCTCCCGGACATAGATTCACATCCACTCCCGCATTTGCCTGCGGAATTGGCGAAACAAATACCGTGATCTCATCGCTTGTACTACAGCCATTCGCATCCGTTACCGTGACACTGTAGGTCGTTGTCTGGGTAGGGCATACTTCCTCTGTGCCGCTACTCCAGCTGTAATCAAACGGGGCTTGTCCATTGAATACTTGTGGTTCAAAAGTGTAACAGTCTCCCTCACAGATGACCACGTTCTCTCCCAGTTCTATGCCTGGAAGATCATTCACCTGGGTGGTAAGATCATCCGTGGAGCTGCAGCCTGCAGCGTCTGTGACCATCAGCATGTAGGTTGTCGTTTGTGTAGGACAGACCGTGGTGGAGCCATCTCCGCTCCAGCTGTAGTTGTATGGTGGTTGTCCGCCGGTGGCTGTGGGGCTAAAGGTGTAACAGTCTCCAAAGCACAAATTCACATCCACTCCTGCATCTACCTGTGGTGATGGCTGGACTATGATGGTCATATCATCTGTCGAACTACAGCCATTGCTATCCGTGACCGTGACGGTATAGATGTTTGTCTGTGCAGGACAAACTACATCTGTTCCACTGCTCCAGGTGTACTGGTAATCTCCGCTGCCGCCACTACCTGTGGGCTGGAAAACATAACATTCGCCTACACAGATACTTTGATCATTTCCTGCATTGACTGCAGGAAGAGCATTAACTGTGATGGTAATATCATCCGTTGAGCTACAGCCGTTGCTATCCGTTACGGTGAGGGTGTAAGTGCTTGTCTGAGTAGGACACACTACATCTGTTGCGCTGCTCCAGGTGTACTGGTAGTCTCCACTGCCGCCAATCGCTGTAGGCTGGAAGGTATAGCAGTCATCTAAACAGATACTTTGATCTTCCCCGGCTTCTGCCGTGGGTAGTTCGTTGACCGTGATTGTGATGTCATCGGTGGATATGCAACCATTGCCATCTGTGACGGTGACGGTGTAGGTGGTTGTCTGGGTGGGACATACTTCCTCTGTGCCGCTGCTCCAGCTGTACTGGTAGTCACCACTGCCGCCACTGGCCGTGGATTGGAAGGTATAGCACTCTCCCAGGCAGAGACTTACATCTTCTCCTGCATTAGCAGTGGGTATATCGTTAACCGTTATCGTGATATCATCTGTTGAAGTGCAACCATTGCCATCTGTTACAGTAACCGTGTAGGTGGTGGTCTGAGTTGGACATACTTCCTGTGTGCCGCTGCTCCAGTTGTACCCGTAATCTCCGCTTCCGCCACTGGCTGTGGGTTGGAAGGTATAACATTCTCCCAGGCAAAGACTTTCATCTTCTCCGGCATTGACAGCAGGTATATCGTTGATCGTGATGGTGATTTCATCGGTGGAGGTGCAACCATTGCTGTCGGTCACTGTGACCGTGTAGATCGTCGTCTCGGTTGGGCATACTTCGTCTGTGCCGCTGCTCCAGCTGTACCCGTACTCACCGCTGCCACCACTACCTGTGGGCTGGAAGGTATAACATTCACCAAGGCAAAGGCTTACATCTTCTCCGGCATTGACCGAGGGAAGAGCATTAACCGAAATCGTGATTTCATCGGTGGAGCTACAGCCATTATCACCGGTGACCGTCAAACTGTAAGTGGTTTCAACTTCCGGGCATACTTCTTCACTGCCACTGCTCCACACAAATTCATAGGGCTCTACTCCCCCACTGGCTGATGGGGAAAATGTAAAACAATCTCCTAAACAGATCGAAGGATCATCGCCGGCATCTGCAACCGGCGTAGGCAATACATTTACCGTTTGCTCATCCGTAGCTTCACAGCCGTTATCATCAACTACCGTGACGGTGTAGGTGGTCGTTTCCGTCGGGCAGACTTCTTCTGCTCCGCTGCTCCACACAAAATCATAAGGCGGGGTGCCTTGGGAACCACTGGCACTCAAAGTCGTACAATCTCCTCCACAGATCGTGGCATCTTCGCCGGCCATCACCGTGGGTAGTTCGTAAACTACTGCTGTCACCACATCCGTATCCTGGCAGCCGTTGCCATCGGTCACGGTCACGGTAAAGGAAGTATGTACTGGTGGAGCAACTGTCAGAGTATCGGTATTACTCAGTCCGTCGGTCCACATGTAGCTATAGTTGCCATCGCCCCCCGTAGTCTCCGCTACAAAGGTAACCGGGGTGCCCAGACAGGCAAATTCATTCAATCCGCCCCACACTTCAGGGTTCTCGTGGATCGTCAAGGTGACCGCAGTTCTCGTATCACTCGTACAGCCGGTTGATGGGTCGCGGGCTTCGGCGTAGTAGGTGCCGGCGCCGGAGGGCGTGTAGGTCGGGGAATTGCTGGCAAGCAAAGGACCTCCTGTAGGATTGCCATACCAGTAAACTTCGTAACCGGCCTCAGCGGTAGCTTGCAAAGCAGGAATCTCATCACCATCACAGATTTCTGCATCCATGCTCGTGGGAGCCGCGATATTGGCATTATCACAATTGATTACCGGAGAGGAGCCTTCAACGATCGTCAAAATCTGATTGGCAGAAACATCGTAAAAGATATCCGCATTGCCACTCAACCAGCGGACAATAACGGAATCTGCTTCCGTAAATGGTCCCATACCAAAATGTTCCAAATTAGAATTCTGGGCCAGATAGGCAATGCCGCAATGTTTGTAGCGAACGTATTTTTGACCATTGATGTACATCTCGATCCAACTGCCTATACCTTCGCGGTTACTGTCCGTTCCTACCAAAAATACCTTAAGCCAGTTGTTGGAATTGCTCGTCGTGTTTTGCCATAAATGGAAATTGTTGTCTCCGGTACTCTCAAAGTAATCAGAGTTGGATACAGCTATATCCGGTAAACCATCCAGGTTAAAATCTCCAATGGCATTGGCAAAGCTGCTTAAAGTATCATTATCTAAATATTGGGTCAAAAAATTATTCCCGTCATTCTGATTAATATACAAAACAGAGGAGTATTCCGCATCAAGATAGGAACCACTTACATAGAGATCCAGGTCCAAATCATTATCTCCATCAAAAAAATTACCTCCCCAACTAATTTGGTTAAACAGCACGCCTGTAGAACTGGCTACATCATCAAAGGTACCATCTCCATTATTTCTCAAGAGAGCATTTCCAGGAAATTCATTGGTCACGTAAATATCCAAATAGCCATTGTTATCATAATCGCCTATGCCACCATTCATTGCATCAATGGAAATATTTACATTAGCAGCTACACTCACATCTACAAAAATTCCATCACCTGTATTTTCAAATAATTTATTTTCCTGATAATTCTTATCATTGGAAATGTGCAGATCTTGTAAACCATCGTTATTATAATCAAAGAAAACCACAGCCAATGAAAGGGAATTATCATCCATGATATTGGAAGCCCCTGTAATATCCGTAAAAGTATTGTTCCCATTGTTACGGTACAAGCGTCCAGGGGCTGTATCCAATGTATAAGATGAAACATATAGATCGAGCCATCCATCATTATTTACATCACCAAAAACAACGGAATAAGTCGGACTATCCTCCACAGGCAAACCGGCATCCATTGTAATATCTGTAAAGCCACCGGCACCTTCATTGAGGAAAAGTCGGTTCGGGCATTCGTAGCATGCCACAAAAAGATCTTTATCGCCATCATTGTCATAATCCACCCAAAGAATTTGTTTGGTCTGGCCGGTTACATCAACAAGGGGAGGTATTAATTGAAATCCATTTCCTGTATTCTCATAAAACAACAGCCCCTGATCAGCTTCGGTGGCAAAGGTTAAGTCATCCAACCCGTCCCCGTTAAAATCAGCAAAACTTATCCCGCCTCCAAATTGACAATCACCGCAACTTTCGGCAATGCCATTGATGGCTGCTACTTCATTAAAAGTCTGGGCTGACAGGTTAAATGAGTATAAGATGACGGTTAAAAAAATGAAGAGATTTCTCATCCTGCGTGTTTTTCACAAAATTATTGCAATAGGTTGGGCCGGTAGGTTTAAAAGGAAGTTGCTCAATATTACGTGCACTAATGTAAAAAGGTTACATCTGAAAGAAACAGACGTAATTTGAGGCAAACTGGCCTTACAATAACATCAGAATTACCAGAAACCGTGTTTCAGGTTCTTATTTATCAGACCTAAAAGTCAAGATTACAAAACTTCAACAGTCTCAATAATATCTCCTAATTGAATCTGGTGGACCACATCCATACCTTTGATCACTTTTCCAAAGATGGTATAATTTCCATCCAGGTGGGGCGTTGGAGAGTGCGTGATAAAAAACTGACTTCCTTCGGTATGATTACCGGCAGATGCCATTCCCAAATATCCTTCCTGATCATAATGCAAAGGTGATAGTTCAGATCGAATGGTATAGTTTACACCTCCCCAGCCATCTCCGTTCGGGCAACCTCCCTGGATAACAAAATTGGGGACCACCCGATGAAAAGCAATATTGTCATAGAGCCCAGAACGAGCCAGCTCAAGAAAATTGATCACTGAACCGGGAGATATGTCGGGGAATAATTCCAACTGGATTTTCCCTTTAGGAGTTACTATGTCCACACGAGGCTTCTTCTCTAAACCTGTCAAACCGGACCAATCGATAGGATGAGAGAATTCCGGTTTTCTGGAAGGTTGAGGCTCATTATCTGATAAATAATCAATGAGTTGCTGTAACACATTAAAGGTTTCCAAATCTCTGGGCACCTCCACATCTGCTTGTATTTCTGAGAAGACAGCAACACTGTCTTTAAGGTAAGCTTTAAAATTTCGGTCAGGATTTTGAAGGGCTTCTGCAGCAGTAGCTACCATACCGGCATCTCCTGTTTCAATGACGATTTTGAAAAGGTTGGCAATTTCCCGGGTTACAAAATTAGCACTGGACGTAAATGTACTTCTGAACCCGTCGTTACCAGCAATGAATGCCAAAGATTCCACGCCTGCTGTTCTGACGGCGGCATATTCACTATTCTGTGATTCCCGCAGCACATATCTGTAATTCCATCCGAATTCTGCTAAAGCTCTGAGGCAGGCAGCCTTTTCATAAGGATTATTGCTGCGGATATAGCGTTCACGGAGTTCCGCATTGATATTATTTCTGTGGTCAACGTAATAAACCGGCAAAAGGCGGTTAGCGGCGCGATAGAGGTTAAGTTGTGGTTCCCAGGTAGAGACTTCTTTTGCCCAATTCCAATAAGCCGTCGCTTCCTGAGGAAGCCCATTTTCCAGAAAATGTTGTGAAGCCCTGACCGCTACATGATGATTTTCATCTTTAAGCAATGGGTAAATCAAAGGAGTAACGTCTTCGTAAGGGAAGTTGCCTAAAGCTCTGATAATATTACACTTTACCCGGTGATCCTCTTCTTTTGAAAGGGCATTCTTCAGGCTGGAGAAAGCTTTGGCGTTTTTGGATTTTCCCAAGGCAACAGCCAGAGCCATACGAATCCGGGGATCTTCTTCATCATCAAAAACATTGGCAATCCTGATAGTCTGCAAGCTGTCTATCCCCATATCCCGTGCACGAAACAGATAATTGGCCCCAATAAATCTAACGGTTAAAGGCATATCATTACTTTCCACCAGACTGATCATTCTTTCGGTACCTTCCGGAATAGTTATATTCCTTAAGGCAAACCTGTAAATACCCCATGCCTGTCCTTCCAGCAGGAAAGTATCCGTTGGCATATAAGTGGTTGTGGTACTCAGAAACTGAAGCGTTTGGCGGTCACCACATTTCCCAATGGCTTCAAGAATTGCTCTGTTGGCCAAATTATAGACTCCTCCGGTATCTTCCCGGGCGAAGGCGTTTATAAGGTGTTGAGCTGCAGCGGTGGCCCCTGTTTGTCCTAAAGCGAAAGCAGCTACGGCACGTACATCATCGAGTTCATCTCCCAACAAGGTAGCTAATGAGTCTACAGCTGTTGAATCTTTAATGGAACCAAAAGCGGAGGCTGCCAGATATCGATAGGTAGGATTTTTATGATTGAAAAACCCATAAAGCTTTTCAATATTCTGTTCGTCCTGGAAATCAAATATCTGTTGACAAATACTATCACGGGCATCAGGAGCTATTTCGGTCAACTGCTCCTCCCGATATGGCATACAACTGATCTGGATAATCATCCAAAATACGCCTATGAAAAATATTATTTTCTTACCCATTTTTTATGCTTTAGTGTTTCTTGGGTTAAGGGGATTGATTTGATAGCTAAAACGATATGACCCCCTGAAACCGTTTCAAACAAAGTCTTGGGACAAAATTTCTTATAATAAAATCAGTAGAATTCAGTCTAACAGAAGTTTTTAACCACAGGGTTCTCAGAGAAGGCACAGTGATCACAGAGAATGTTTTGAAACAACCTGAAACCCCTTGAAACTCCATTCATTCTACATTATCCACTCTGCACTTTTAACTATTAACTTTAACTACCCTCCTCCTGACTCATCTTCAAACATGTCTTCATCAAAACCGCCTTCATCCTCAAACAATTGCTCCCCGTCAAGTGGGGAAACCTCCTGTTGATACTTTTCACAGTCCAGCTCGATATCCATGGTTCCGGCAGGAATAGGAAACCTCGCATTCACATTATAATCCAGGCTGTCACTTTCTGCTTCCAGTCTTTTGATATAACTCCGGAAAAATGGTTTTGACATATACCCTCCCTGACCGTACAGCAAAGATCGGAAACGTATCCATTTATCGTCACCGCCGACCCAGGTACCCACAACCAAATCAGGCGTAATGCCCATAAACCAACCGTCAACATAGTCATTAGTTGTTCCCGTCTTACCTCCGGATTCACTGCGGAGATCCCCCATGGCACCAGCATATTTGAGCATTTCAACCATGACATAATTCGCCTGCTCCTCCATTACATTCAATCCATATGGTATACTGTTGTAAATTTCCCGCCCGTCTTTATCCTCGATTTTGAGAATATATACGGGTTTATTGTAATAACCATTATTGGCAAAAGAAGCATAGGCACCCGTCATCTCCATTACGGAAAGGTCCGTTGCCCCCAGACAAATAGAAGGAGTCTTAGGGACTCTGAAACGGCCGTTGGGGTATTTCGTATCTTTACTAATACCCATGCGATCGATCAACTCTCTGACGGGTTCGGGACTTCCCAACTGTTTCATCAGGTGCACAGAAACGGTATTCTTCGATTTTCTTAAACCTTCTTTTAGGGTAAATACTTCTCCGGAATAAGTCCCATCCGAATTACTGGGTGTCCATTCATCCTGAAGGAAAAAATCTCCATCCCCGGGTTTAATAGTCACGGGCAGATCAAGGACTTCATAACAAGGAGAAAATCCCTGCAATGCTATCGCGGTAGCATAAACGAATGGTTTAAAAGTAGATCCTACCTGGCGATTGATATTGACATGATCATATTTGAAATATTTGTGATTGATCCCTCCAACCCAGACTTTTACATGACCATTGTTCGGATCTATGGCTACTATTCCTGTTTGCAGGAACATCCGATGGTATTTTACAGAATCAAATGGAGTCATTACGGTATCTTTCTCCATTTGCTCATTATACGCAAAAACTTTCATCTCCACTTTCTCATTAAACGCCCGGTCCACTTCTTCCTGAAGTTGATCCCAGCTGGTTTTGAGCTTTGGGAACAGGTCACTACGCAAAACTTCTCTATACTGTGCGGCCAGCCCTGAGCTGATCATTCCCTGAGAAACCAGTTTGGAAATAGTACCCTTACGTTCATGTTCCTCCATGATGCGTTCTACTTCACGATCATCATCGTGAAATTCCAATCCGGTCTGGTTTTCCAACTGATCAAGAACATCATTCAGATACGTTTCTCTTAACGACTGGTAACGATCTGAAGTTCGGATCAATTTGGCAAGGTCCTCCTGTCTGCGACCGACGCTGATCTCATGATCAGAACCTTCGACGTATGTCCATGGGTCCAGTTTTTTCCAGCGACGCCAGAAAGTCTTTTGTACCCTATCCATATTCTTGACCATTTCCTCTTCTGCAATTCGTTGCAAATCAGCATCTATGGTAGTATAAACCTTTAAACCATCCTTGTATATGTTGTATGCAGTTCCATCCGGCCTGCGGTTTCCCGGTTCATCCAGAATGGTCTTGAGTTCTTTGGCCAGTTCAGCTCGAAAATAAGGTGCCAATCCATCGATATGACTTTGGCGGGTAAAATTCAAACCAAGGGGTAATTGGCGAAGAGAATCATAAGCAGTCTCGGCAATGAGATCATTTTTGGTCATTTGTTTCAAAACGATCTCTCTTCGGTGCATCACCCTTTGTGGTCTGCGCAGTGGATTGAAATAGGATGGATTTTGTAACATTCCCACCAACATGGCAGCCTCATTCACAGAAAGTTCATCCTGTGATTTTCCAAAATATATTTCTGAAGCAGCTTTGATTCCGTAAGCCCCGTTAATAAAATTAAATTTATTGAGGTAAAGCGCGATGATCTCCTCTTTGGTGTATTTCCTTTCCAGGCGGATGGCAATGATCCATTCCTTTAATTTTTGATTAATCGCCTGAACTTTATTTTTAGAACGAACTCCCGTAAACAATAATCTCGCCAACTGCTGGGTGATGGTACTGGCTCCTCCTTTGTTCCCCATGTAAGCAATAGCCCGTGCAAGTCCTCTGAAATCAATACCTGTGTGCCGGTAGTAACGCTCGTCTTCTGTGGCAATTAATGCTTTAACAAGGTTGGGGGACAACTCCGAGTACTTTACAGGCACCCTGTTCTCGGTATAATAACGACCCAGAACCTCTCCATTGGCCGCGTAGACCTCAGAGGCTTCTTCACTCCGCGGATTTTCGAGATCTTTTACGGAAGGTAAGTTGGTGAAAGATAGACCTGTAAAAAGAATGATAAGAAATAGAATCCCGGCAAACAAGGTATACCAGATCCATTTGATGATCTTGTTATACATTGGTTGATTCGGGTCGGTGAGGTATTTGTTATACAGATTTCGCATAAGCTAAACGAGAATTTTTTGAAGAGCGGCAACAAACATACGACATAAAGCCCTTCAGTACTTTACACAAAACTATCACTTGTAAATTGTAGTTTCAAACTTTTTGAGTAATTGTTATTAACAGGGGATTATTTGAGGAAAATGGTTTATTAAGTGTTATTGGTTACTGGTTGCTTGTTTCTGGTTGCTGGGATTTGCTGGTTGCAGGTTAGGATTTTTTATTACCAGCCACTAGTTCTTTTCCATTGACAACATTCTTTTCAAGGCTTCCCGCCAATGGGGAATTTGCTGATTAAAGGTGGTTTTAAACTTCGATTTGTCCAACACACTGAAGGGAGGACGACTGGCGGGTGTGGGGTATTCTTTGGTGGAAATGGGGAGTACTTCACAGTCTATTCCGGCTATTTCAAAAATGGCCAAAGCAAAATCATACCAGGAACAAACGCCTTCATTACTGAAATTATAAACGCCGGAAAGCTTATTTCTGTCCAATTGTCCTTTTGATACCTGGTCGATGATTTGCATGATGGCAACTACGAGATCCTCCGTATACGTAGGTGCTCCGATCTGATCATACACAACCGTCAATTGATCCCGCTCTCTGCCAAGGCGCAGCATGGTTTTCACGAAATTGTGTCCAAAGTTGGAATATACCCAGGAAGTGCGGATGATCATTGAGTGCGGGTGAAGGGCCTGCAATTGCTTTTCACCCTCAAGTTTGGTTGCGGCATAAACTCCTTTGGGTGCGGTTGGATCAGATTCTTTATAAGGAATATTAGAGGCAGTGTGGTAAACGTAATCCGTTGAAAAATGGATCATTGGAATCCCGAATTTGGAACAAACCTTTGCCAGATTGATCACTCCGCTGACATTAACCGCTTCAGCCACTTCCTTGTTTTCTTCTGCTTTATCCACTGCGGTATAAGCTGCACAATTAACGCAATAGTCCACAGGATGTGCCGCCAACCATGATTCAACAGCTTCCAGGTTACAAATATCCAGCGTAGCCTTGTCGTGGAAATAAAAATCGTACTCCGGATAACATTCCGAAAGGGAGGCGAAAGTACTGCCCATCTGCCCATTGGCTCCGGTGACAAGGATTTTTTGCATTAGGATATAAAGAAATTTTTTAACCGCAAAGTTCGCAAGTGGCACATCCCGGACCAAAGGTCGGGGGAAACGCAAGGAGCGCAAACCATTAATCTCCGAGGCACTTTGGGGTTAAACCAAAGAAAGTTTTATTCATTAATGTGTGTCCACAAAAGGTCTTTCAGTTCATCAAGCCCCTTTTGGGCAACGGAAGAAATAAAAACGTGTGGAATTCCTTCCGGCAATTCAGGTTTCAGTAATTCTTTCAACTCTTCATCCAGCAGATCTGATTTGGTGATAGCCAAAACCCTCGGTTTGTCGAGTAATTCCTCGTTATACATTTTGAGCTCGTTCAATAATATCTTGTATTGCTCCCTGATATTATCTGCATCGGCAGGTACCATAAACAGCAACGTGGCATTGCGCTCGATGTGCCTTAGGAACCGGTGCCCCAATCCTTTACCCTCATGAGCTTTTTCGATAATTCCCGGGATATCCGCCATGACAAATGACCGGTTGTCCCGATATTTTACGATACCGAGGTTAGGCACTAAAGTCGTAAAAGGATAATTGGCAATCTTTGGTTTAGCCGCAGTGATTACAGATAACAGCGTTGATTTTCCTGCATTAGGGAATCCAACCAGTCCGACATCAGCGAGCACTTTGAGCTCCAGAACCTTCCATTCCTCTTTTCCGGGCTCCCCGGGCTGGGCGTATTGAGGCATCTGGTTGGTGGCCGACTTATAGTGAGCATTTCCCTGGCCACCACGGCCACCGGCTACGATGATCTTTTCTTCCCCGTCCTCAGTGATTTCAAATTCGATCTCACCGGTTTCCGCATCTCTGGCAACTGTCCCCAAAGGCACTTCCAGAATGATATCCTCTCCATTTTTACCGGAGCTATGAGAAGCCCTGCCATTTTCACCTGCCGTAGCGATGACATGTTTGCGGTACTTAAGCGCCAAAAGTGTCCATACGTTTCGGTTGCCACGCAGAATGATATGACCACCCCGTCCGCCGTCACCGCCGTCAGGTCCTCCCTTGGGATTACGTTTATCGCGGTGGAAATGGACTGAGCCAGCGCCCCCCTTTCCCGACCGGCAACAAATCTTTACATGGTCTACAAAATTCTGCGTTGCCATTTTTCAGGTTACTGGTTACCCAGAAATACTATTCTTCAGAAAAATAGTATTTCTAAAAAAAATATTGTTTAAACACCCTTCAAGTTGTGGTAAATCACAACTTGACAAAAAACAAACTTTCAAAAGAATAAGGACTTTAACCTACAGTTTTTGTTAGTTGTTAATTGATTTTTGAGTATTGCCCAAGGTGCATGGCAACTTGAGTTAAATAGCATCAACGGCGTCACTTAAACGGCCGAAAATTTCTTCAATAGAACCGATACCGTTGATCTTTTTACCAACTCCTTTGTCTTCGTAATAGTGGAAAACCGGAGCCGTTTCATTTTCATAAACCTGAATGCGGTTGCGGATGATTCCTTCATCGGTATCATCAGCTCTTCCGGAAGATTCTCCGCGTAACAATAATCTTTTGACGAGTTCTTCCTCCTCAACATCAAGCATCAGCAATGAACTGACTGTCTGATCTCTCTCAGCAAGTAAATCATCCAGTGCTTCACATTGTGGAATGGTTCTTGGAAAACCATCAAAGATATATCCTTTAACATCAGGATTGGCTTCTACCTTATTGCGCAACATACCGATAGTCACTTCATCAGGCACCAATTCTCCCTTGGCCATATAACTTTTGGCTTTTTCTCCTAGTGGAGTATTATTTCCCATTTCATAACGGAAAAGATCGCCGGTGGAAATATGTAATAACTCATACTTCTCAACAAGTTTTTCTGCCTGGGTTCCTTTACCTGATCCCGGAGGGCCAAAAAGAATTAAATTGATCATTTGTTTGATTTTTAAAGTAGTATAAATATCGGCTTACTTAATTAGGAACGCGAAAATACAAAAATGTCACATAATTTCTATGCCTGCGGGGTGCCAATCTTCCTATGCTCAGGTACAATTTTCAATCTTTTTTCGACAAGTTTCAACGCTCAATTTTCTTACATTTGCATTCATGGAATTAGTCATCAATGAAGAAAGGGAGCTTGACCAGGCGGTAACTGAACTGCTTTCCTTTGCCGGAGACCGGAAGGTCATCTTGTTTTCCGGAGAGATCGGAGCCGGGAAAACGACTTTCATACAGGCTATTTGTCGACATTTTGGGGTTCAGGAGCAGGTTACCAGTCCCACTTTCGCGCTGATCAATGAATATACATATGTTCACCCTGAAGGTCAGGAAGCACACATTTACCATATGGACCTATACAGGCTCAAGCATATTGATGAGGCTTTGAACATAGGATTGGAGGATTACCTGTACACGGGCGATTACTGCTTCATAGAGTGGCCGGCCCTCATTGAAGATTTACTTCCTGAAGATGTCGTTAGAATAAATATTACCATTGAGGCTGATTCCTCAAGGAAATTGGTATTTTTGTAGGGAGGTCGATTTTAACAGTTGATTTGTTTACCAAAACAATCAGTTATTGACCATTCACCTTACACCGTCTGAAATCTATGCAACATGAGTGACCAGGAAAAACGGATACCTATCCCCAAAGTATTCAGTGAAGGGTTTTATGAGACCCAAACTGAAATGTTGCCTGTCAAACAAAAGAATAAGAAATTATTCATTGGCATACCTAAAGAAAGTACTTTACAGGAGAACCGCGTTGCTCTTGCTCCGACCTCTGTAGCTACATTGGTCGGTCATGGCCACAAGATCGTCATTGAAAGCGAGGCAGGTTTGAAATCCAATTTTTCGGACAGGGATTATTCTGAAGCGGGTGCGGAGATTGCGCATAGCAAGGAAGAAGTGTACAAAGCAGATGTTATCATCAAGGTTGCACCGCCAACGCTTAAGGAGATTGAATACATGCAGCCTAATCAGGTTCTCATTTCTCCATTACAACTGCCCATTATTTCTGCTGATTACATCAATAAATTGCGCCAGAAGCGAGTCATTGCTCTGGCTATGGAATATATCAAGGACGAATCAGGAACTTTTCCCGTTGTTCGGACCATGAGTGAACTGGCAGGTATCAGCGCGGTACTTACTGCGGCCGAACTGATGACTAAAAATCATGGTGGTAAAGGAAAATTGTTGGGTGGAATTTCCGGAGTTCCCAGTGCCCATGTTGTTATTCTGGGGGCAGGCATAGTCGCAGAATATGCAGTAAGAGCCGCCTTGGGTTTAGGTGCTGAAGTACGCATTTTTGACAACAACATCTATAAACTCAAACGCATCCAGAACCTTGTGGGACAGCAGTTGTCCACCTCAGCCATCAATCCTGTTTACCTGGAGCGGGAGCTCATAAAAACAGACGTCGTCATTGGTGCCATGCACTCTGAATCCGGAAGAACTCCTGTTATTGTCACCGAAGATATCGTTCGTAAAATGAAACCGGGTGCCGTAATTATTGATGTGAGTATCGACCAGGGAGGTTGTTTTGAAACTTCTGAAGTTACCTCTCTCGACAAACCTACTTTCATCAAACACGAAGTCATCCATTACTGCGTGCCCAATATAGCTTCCAATGTTCCACGAACGGCTTCCATTGCCACCAGCAACATCCTGACGCCCATTTTGCTGAAAGCAGGAAGCACGGGAAGTATTGAACATCTATTTTTCAGTAATCATGGTCTTCGTCACGGTATCTATACTTACAAAGGATGCCTGACCAATGAGTACCTGGGCCAACGGTTCAACATCAAATCCACGGATCTGGATCTTTTAATTACCTCTAGTTTGTGAGCCGGTTGGTAGTTACTGGTCAGAAATACTATTTTTTCAAAAAATAGTATTTCTAAAACCAGCAACCAGCAACTTGTAACCAGCAACCAACAACCAGCATGGACCTCATCTACATTTTTGATCTTGCCGGGACTTTTGTTTTTGCTATCAGTGGAGCTATTACGGCCATTCACAAAAAATTTGACATTTTTGGCTCGACAGTAATTGCGTTTGTTACCGCCTTGGGTGGAGGTACTCTTCGGGATGTGCTCATTGGAAGCACCCCGGTCGGATGGATGCTGGACACCAATTACCTGTTTGTTATTTGCGGAGCAGTGATCTGTAGTTATCTATTATTAAAACCCATCCAACGTTTACGCAAAACTATGTTCCTGTTTGACACCATAGGTATCAGCCTGTTTACGGTATTGGGGCTGGAAAAGACTTTGTCTTTAGAACTGTCCCTGGCTATCGCTGTCATGATGGGAACCGTCTCTGCCGTATTTGGCGGGGTGATCCGTGATATTTTGTGTAATGAAGTACCACTGATCTTCCGAAAAGAGATCTACGCTACCGCCTGTATTTTTGGGGCATTGGTCTATTTGGTTTTCCGACATTTTGAAGTAAACTATCATTTGAGCCTTATTTTTACCGCAATTCTTATTAGCTTTATTCGCATAATGGCCGTCCGGAAGGATTGGTCGTTAAGAGTATGATTTTCAAAACTTATTTGATTTAACCACAGGGAACACAGGGAAGGCACAGTGTACCCAGAGTGAATATTACTCATTTTACCATGTGCATGAATTGTTGCTAACACTCAATTCCCTAAATCCTGGATATTCTCCAGGCCCATTGTGGCCAGAAATTCACCATAATCCAAAACCCATGCGTTACGACGAAATAATCAATAAGGAAGATGCCCGACTCAAAGAACGCCGCCGGAAAATGTTCGGTGATGAAAGCGCGGAAAAATTAGATGAGAACCGATTTGGTATTGCCCTTTCAGGAGGAGGTATCCGTTCGGCAACCATCAACCTGGGATTACTTAAGACCCTCAACAGATTTGGCATTCTCAAAAAAAGTGATTATTTGTCTACCGTTTCCGGCGGTGGATATACCGGCTCCTACATCCAGGCGACCCTGAAAAACGAGGGTTCCTATGATGCACTTTTCAGGGACGAACATATCGATTATATGCGTTCCCGCGGGGAATATCTTTTTCCCGGAACCGGGCTTCGGAAATTGTGGAACCAGTTTGTGCTTATCGTTAGCTACCTCACCAGTCTGTTGATGAGTTTTGTAAGTCCTCTGATCATCATTTTATTTCTGACTGGCATTTGGATGTTCATCGACGAAAGTTTTGACAGCGACACTACAGCAGTAGGTCAGGACATCGCCTGGTTTGTAAAATATGGAGGATTGACGGTTTTAGGCATTCTTGCGGTTCATTATTTTCTAAATGTGCTTTTAAATTTTGACCTGGACGTTTCTTCCTGGTTCAGTAAAGCAGAAACGGCTGTTGTCGGCGTCGTATTGGTGATCATTGCCTGGTTCTATTTTTCCAATATTCATCGCATGGAAGTTCCGGGAATCGACACCATAATCCCTTATCTAGGGTTTGGTTTATTACTTGGAATATTGGGTTTTTTCACCAATCCAAATTCGACGAGTTTCCACCGGTTTTATCGAAAACAATTATCCGACGCCTTCCTCAACTTTGCCGGAAAGTACCGCAATGTTTTGGTCAAAGACCTTTTTGCTCCGCATTCTGAGGAGGAAAAAGACTATATGGCACCATATCCTTTGATCAATACCTGCTTAAATCTTCAGGCATCCAATGATCCGAATTTTAAAGGAACCAAAGCAAGTGATTACTTTTTATTGTCGCCGCTGTTCTGCGGTGCAAAATTGACAGGATACATTCCAACAGGCGATACAACAGGTTACAAAAACATGACTCTTCCTGCAGCCGTCACTATTTCTGCGGCAGCTGTAAACCCGGGAATGGGCATATATTCCAACAAGATGATGAGCATCATGACTACGCTTTTGAACCTGCGACTGGGATATTGGACATGGAATCCGCTTAAGTTGAGCACCAAATTCCCAGTGGTTTGGTGGCCGCTGTATTTCTTCTATGAATTACTTTCCCGCATAGGCACGGATAACCGGATGGTAAACATTTCTGATGGAGGACATATTGAAAATCTGGCTGTATTTGAATTATTACGCCGTAAGTGCAGGCTGATCATCGCTATCGATGCAGGTGCTGATCCGGACTTCGCCTTTGCAGACTTAGAGAATCTGACCATTAGAGCCAGAAACGAACTCGGACTTGAAATCCGTTTCCGGGAAGGCAATATTCCTGAAGAAATCATTCGCCCAAATCCTTCTCATGGATACTCACGCAAACGTTACGCTATTGCAGATGTCTATCAATTGTGGGATAAAGTGGTTAAAGAAGGTAAGGTAGTTGTCGAGCACTACAAAAATAAAAAGGTAAGCACTTTTGTATATGTAAAGTCTAGTGTCACGGCCCCTCAGGGCAAGCCGGAACTCTCTCCTGACGACCAGCTCAAATACGGAACTTATAAATACAAGATCTATCACCCATCCTTCCCTCACGAGCCGACCTCCGATCAGTTTTTCGACCCGATCCAGTGGGAAGCCTATTACCAACTCGGTCAATATATTGGCGCGGACATTCTTGGCTTCAAAGATGTGGACAGCGATGAAAAGCAGGATGAGATCAGTATCGACCAGCTCATTGCCCATTTTGATAAAGCAGATGCACTCTTTGGAGAGGTTGTGACAGAAGAGGTCGAAGAGTTTGCTCCAGTCCAACCGCTACCGTCCCGCGAACGAGGAGGAGTGACTATGGAGGATGAGATCAAGCCGATTGAGGAGAGAAAGGAGCAGGTTGTGGATATTAAGGTAGATTATAATATGTAGAGGGGTTACGGGTTGCCTGATTAGAAATACTATTTTTTAGAAAAATAGTATTTCTTAATCCTACTTAATGGTACTGGTAATGCAACCCGAAGTGGTCAACTCGTCAACACCCGTCTAATAGCAAAAAACAGCAACACTGCCAGAATCAACCCTAAAAACAGGATCATAGACATATCCGTTCCGCTGCCGGCAAGACCATCCTCCAGTTTTAAATATCCAACGTATCCCATACCAGCAAGGAGGCCAAACCCTATTATTCTTTTTGCGATCATTTTTTTGAATTTGAACGCGAAGATAAGGGGAAATGAATAATGAACACTGTGATGAAAGTTACGCATTGGGAAACTTGATTCAAAGAATCTCAAAACTGGCCCAAACAGGCAGATGATCTGATATCCCCCGGGCTTTTTCAAGAGACTCACAGTTACCCACAAAATCTATCGCTCCGGAATTCCGGAGGCTGAAGTAATTGGATTGAAAAAGAATAAAATCAATAGGATAATTAGTGTACGAACCTTTAGCGTTGCATTTACGTTTGAGGGTGGTTTTCACTTCCTTCAGATTTACCTCAAAACCATTTTTGTAAAGGGGTTTGAAAGCCTTTTTTGAAGAAGCCATATTAAAATCGCCGGCAATGATAATGGGGATTTCAGAAAACCTTTCGGGATATTTGTAAAAGGAAATAACCTCCTCTTCCGGCTTTTCATCAAATCGGCGGGCATGATAGTTTGCTAAAAGAAACAGCTTTCCTCCCGCCTCAAATTTAGCCAGATATGGTTCTCTGAAAACCAGATCTTTGTTTTCCTTATCCAGCCATGGCCGCCCCTTTAGTTGCACTTTAGCCGGTTTCCATAAAAAAGCATAACGCTCCGTTTTATAAGGGGGGCTATCCGTCGGATCACTGATGCGATAATCCCATTTACTGCCCATGCGGTTCAGTTCATCCGCCAATCGGGCCACTGCCTGAGCGCCACCATAACCAGCCACAACTTCCTGTATTGCGACAATGTCATAGTCACGAACAGTCTGGGCAATTAAATGGATCTCTTCCGCATCCTTGGTTTTTCCAAAGTCCCGGATATTCCAGGAAAGGATGGTGAATTCGGTCTGGGCAGAAACCAGTACTGGCAAGGCGAACAGGAAGAGATGTGTGATAAACTTTTTCATGATTTTTGTCCACGAAGACGGGAAGAAAGTTATGAAGTTGATAATTATCTTATTGAAACATTACCTTTGAAAAGGCTTATCCCGCACACAAGTGTCGGAGGCAACACCTTTTGCTCTTCTTCGCAAAGGTATCGCCTTTCTGCCCACCAAGCCACCTCTAAGGCAAAACCTTGAAGACTCTCCCCACATAAATGCCCTGCTCCGTCTCTACACGAATACCGTATACTCCAGCCGGAAGACGATTACCATTAGCATCTTTTCCATGCCAACGATAGTCTGCCTCATTTGTTATCGTTTCAAAGCAAAACTTGCCGGATGCACTAAAAATGCTGAGTTTCCAATCTCCTTTAACCGGATTCTTTGGTGAGATGATCGCATAATCCTCAAAAGGATTCGGATAAATGGTCAGCCCATCCGCTAAAGGAAGATTTTCCGTTGGGGTCAGACTGCTGTTTGGAGCGCCCGGAGTACCTGTATTGCCTGAACTCGCCTGCCAGCTTTCCGGAAGTGTATTGTCGAAATTAAAATAAATCAGCTCCAGGCTTGGACCACCTCCATTGGGCTGAGCCGGCCAGGGAGTACTCACTCCAAATGCCACAGAATCGACCAATTCACCGGTCTCGTTGTACAACCTTACTGCATCCCCACTGCTGCTGAGTCCAAAATCAAACTCTCCTACATAAGGCCATACGTCGGGATGTACGCCAATAAATTTATTGGTATTCCGACATAATACGAGATATCCCTGAGGCTCAAGTACAGTCTCCTGAGGCATTACAAACTCATGAACATCCTCGTCATCTTTCAAAACCCAATCTGATATATCGATAGGATTGTTAGTGGGGTTGAGTAATTCCACCCAGTCTCCGGCATCAGCATTAGCAGGAGAATTATAATTGATCTCATTGATAACCACAGATGTAGCAGCATTGCCTTCAACAAAATAGAGGTTAATGGTACTTCCCTGAGTAATATCAATTTCAATGGTTGCTTCAGTGAACACCTGTCCATTCACTTCCCAGCGATCAAAAACATACCCTGGCTGAGGCAATGCTGTTAATTTAACAGGAACAGATTCAAAATAGATTCCTGCCCAGGGAGTATCATGGATCGTCAGCGTATTGAGGTTGATACTTCCACCCTCTTCCGGGTATTTAGTGATAGAAACGGAATGCTGGCCTGGCAGGGAAAATTTACTCCGAATATGAGTGCGAACATAAAAAACACGGGAATCGGCAAAAGACTTCATTTTAGCGATTTCATTATTCCATGCCCATGTATTTGATCCCGGCCACCGATTGAAATGCCGGGACATTTCACCATCAATCTCTCCCGCTATTGCATCGATATGGTTTTTTACGGCCAAAGGCTTAAACGTGGTATTCATCAAATCAGCAAACCTGTTGATGAAGTAATCTCTGAATTCCGGATTTTCAAGCAATTTTCGTAACAAAAAAGTGGACCAGGGTGGATTTGGCCATGGCGGACCATTAGTGTGGGTTGCAAAAGCCAAAGTATTATTGAGGTAATTGTTATCGGACCACGGGCTAAAACCAAAATCCGTGTCGAATAATATCCACCGCCATTTTCCGCCTTCTTCCTGTGAACGCCAGAATTTGATGTTATTTCCCGGCCAGTCCTGATTGTCAATATAAACCTGAGCAATGACATAATCGACAAAATTGGAAATATCCATTCGTTCGGCAATCAAGTCATAGTTTTCAGGAAGCGTTATATCGGAGTTTTCCAGGAAATTGATCATATCCAGATAGTCGGCATTGCTGCCTTCGACGACTTGTGCATTCAACTCCAGTAAATCTATGGACTCGGCGGGTATCCCGTGGTTGGCTTCCAGAAAATCTTCGTTCGTTTTTTCTCGGATATTGTGTATTCCCCAATATTGTCCATTCAGATAAAGCACAGCAGGACGATAAGCCTGAAGATCAATATCCAGGTTTTTCATAAGGCTGGTCATCATACCATCACGGATCATGGAGTTGTTCCAGTCGTTTCCACTGTTTCGCAAGACCAGGGAGCGAAATTCATCAATTGGCTTTGTTTCAAAAAGCGGGTATTCCATAACCGGATCTCCATAGCTGCTTCGAAAAAAAACAGACAGCGACTTTTGATCCTGTCCCCGGCTCCATCCCCCGAAAATCTTAATGCCGCAATTGGCAGAAAAAACGGTTTCTCCCCACGGTTCCATCATTTCAATGCTGGCGGGGCGCTCCCAGTCCTGCCAGAAATTGGCGCCGAAAAACGGGAAAGAATTTTCGTAATCATCTCCCAAAACATAAATCCCGGTTTCATTATCCCAAAGATTTTCCGGATCAGTGGTTACGGAAACCACCGGAAGGTCATGAGCATTCTCAAACAGATAGGTTCTTGTTCCAATTTTACCTGGCAGATAATCATCCCTGAAAATACGTGCCCTTACCACGCGGTTGGAAGTTATACTGATCGGATTCACATAATCAGGACTTCCGGCCCACGGTTCTGAACCATCCAGTGTATAACGTATTTGTTCATTATCGCCGGCTCCTGACAAAGCAAGTTGCTGGCTACCGACTAAAAACATTTGATTAATGGAAAATACCACTTCATGCTCTACAAGTCCCTGGAAATAATTTCCGCCATTAGGTTCGTCCGGCGTGGGTACTTCAAAGATGACAAGGTCGTCCGGTGCATTCAGTAGTCTTCCGAAGGAATAATTAGCCGGAATAGTTGAAAATTGAAAGGAATCAACCAATATGGAATCGGGATTGGTCAGGTAAACAGTCTCCCCGGAAGAAGAAAGTTTAAAATTAGTATGCGGTTGTAAACTTCCCAAATTAATATCATCAGACAATGGCGCATTGATAGATACAGGCTGGGAATAACCCAATGTCAGGAATGGGATACCCGTCATATCAGATGATCCTGCGCTTAAGTTATGGACCTGGATTGCCAGCACATTTTCTCCTTCCACAAGCAGACTCGTCAACGCCGACAGGTCAAACGCGTCCGGTTCTCCTCCATTATAGATTGCCGCTTCATGATCGGTAATGGCAGTTTGGTTATAGGTGGCTTCCACTCCCGGAGTTCCAATATTGGCCCGTGCGATTTCCAACCCATTCAGATAAGCAACAAAGGAGTCATCATAATCCATATGAAACCATAGCGCATCCAGCCCACCAACCGTTTCAAGTGTAAAACTTTTTCGCATGAAAACAGAAATGGTCCCGTTGGGAACATAGGTCGCATCATCTCCGTCAGAATACCCGATGCTGGTTGCTCCGGCATTCCAGCCAGCGTCATCAAACCCGATATTGCGCCAATCGGGGGATTCTGATCCATCTGGAATTATATACTTCCATTCATCTCCGCGATCAATAATGGAATACCAATCAACCGGCAAATGAGCCCGATCTTTTCCCGAGGCAAAAATCAGGAAAGGATTATTTGATGCTAAAGAAATAGCCGGAACTGACCATTTATACAGATCATCTGAGTCGTCACTCAAAAAATAACCCGATAGGTCAACTGCATTGTCGCTGAAATTATTTAGTTCTATCCAGTCAGGGGTGTCCCCGTCTTCATCATAAATGGTTCCTGTATTAGAAGCCATTAATTCGTTGATCCGAATGTCCTGCGCGATGATACCCGTCCCCATCAGGCCACAAATCAGAAAAATCAGGCCTGTGGGAATCACTTTTGAAATTGCCATTATTATTTCGTTGTTCCTTATTCTGTAAAGTTCGTGAATATAGACTAAAAGTGTGAGCTTTGCACTTATATTTTCAGGAATCTAACGGCGAGGCAGATCAAAAGTTTAAATTCAATGGAGAATGCTTGCTGACGAAAGTGCGCTTCGTCCGGAAAGGAATTTCAGCAAAAAAATGGTGGCGAATTAGAAAATTCGCCACGGTAATATTTATGGTTAATTTTTCACTCCTTCAGGATATTTGGCATTCTCAGGGTTTGTACCACTAAGTGATTTGATATACGCTAACAATTCACCTGCTTCCGTTGGATTCACCTTAAAATGCCATGAAAGCATACCCTTTTTAACAGCACCGTAAATAATGGTTCTGGCAATATCTAAATCTGTGCCTCCATTGAGCCAAAATTCATCCGTGAGATTAGGTCCTGTACCGCCCTCTCCTTTAAAGCCATGGCATGAAGCACAATTAGCCGCATATATACTCTTTCCCTTTTCAATACTTTCCGGATTTTGGGCAACTTGAAGCGTAATACTATTTTCGTCCAGGACGAAATTTTCCCATGAATGCTCTTTTTCCCGAAGTTTTACGTGAATCAGGCTATCGACTGTAATTTTGCTAGGACTCGAAGGTATTTGTTGTAAGTAGGATATGAGGGCAAGAACTTCTGTTCTATCCGGATTACCCGTTTTGATAAGCGGTATCTCCATTGACAACTCATCTGCCTGGAGCAATAATTTATTCCAGACACGATCAAATTTTCTATTTTGGCGTTTCGTACCTTTTGCTTCAACGATCGTTGCAAAGGTTGATTTATCGATCAGTTTATCGTGCAAATGAACATGTGATGGCATTATCGGTTTATCCATAAATTTTTTGGGATCCGACAAAAAATAGTAGAGCCAGTTACTTGAGTATTTACCTCCAAATCCGTCCAGGCTAATGAGATTAGCGCTCTGCTCGTCAGTATTTAGCGTATGACAACTTTTACAAGGTTCTCTTTCAAAAACAAACTCACCGTATGCGGCCAGATAATTCTCTGCCTGCACTTTATTCGTTGAATATTGAGACTTGCCAAGGGTACTGCAATTTTCAAGTCCGATTACTAATACAAAAGCGAAGAATACAAAGAAGACAATTTTGTTCAACATGGTTTTACTAGATTTCATGAATGAAAACTACGGCTTTGGACAAATGTGGTGGTCAATTTTTGATCTCAAAATCAGGGTATGCATTTTAAGACCTTTTTCATATCCTCAAAGGTAAAAAAGATATTCTTTGTTCCCTTTTTATATGTTAACTATTTGTAAACTCCCAATGACTTTATTCCTTTAAAACGAACATTATCTATCGTGATTCATCCATTGTCCCCTTGAGGACAGTTAAAACGATTAGAAGGCAGCTAACATCGTTCCATTTCATCTTTTTTTGTAGTATTGCCGACGCAATGTTCAATGCCAAAAAATTTCATGAACATTTCCCTGAAAATTCACAATATCCCATAAATAGCGATTACGACCAATCACCTATGCCGACAGGAACAAATACTGCCATTTTGATCTTTTCCCGCCATGCGAGAGCTGAGGCGGAGGTAAAGTCATTTGTTCCGGGTATTGGCAAAAAGGTGAACATCTCCATTGCCAGGCAATTCCTTAAACAGACTATCGTTACTGCCTCCAAAACAAAAATTCCTGTCCTCACCTGTTATGGCCCTGCCCAAAAGGGTAATAATTTTGGAGACAGGATCACCAATGCCATACAGGATGTTTTTGAAAAAGGCTACCAAAAAGTAATCGTTCTCGGTAGTGATTGTCCCAACATCACCGCAAGCCAGTTACTCTTTACTGCCAGCCAACTGGAGACCTGTCCCTTGATCATGGGTCCTGCCCTCGACGGCGGCGTTTACCTCATAGGTATCCGCCGGGATAGCTTCCGGAGGGAAGAATTTTCCCACCTGGCCTGGGAGACCGTTAAGTTGCAGGCAACCCTTCGCAGATATGCCAGACAACTCGATACCGGCATCCACTGGCTGGAACCTCAACAGGACATTGATAACGCTGAAGATTTCAAAACTTTCTTTGCGAACCTTTACCGGTTTAGTCGGTTAAAAAGCCGATTACTCAATATATTAAAAGCCCCACGTCTTAAACCCATCACTATTTCCCTTACACTGTTTATTGCTGAACCGGCCCTAAACGACAGTCCTTTAAGAGCCCCTCCTGTTCCATTCTAAAATAGCTTAGTGACAAAAATTTTTGGAAGGCACAAAAGCCGTATTTTTTAATAAAAATTCATCAGGGTTGCTCTGATCAACGTAGAACTGTGCATCCCTGAACTTAAATAACCGAACAATGAAGTTATTTTTAACGTCATTTCTGACATTTTTCACCACCCTCATTTTTGCCCAGTCGGCCATAGTTTCAGGCATCGTCCGTGATGCTGAAACCGACGAACCATTGCCCGGGGTGATCATTTACGAAAAAGGCACTCAAACGGGTACCTCAACGGACCCTGATGGCAGTTACTCCCTGACAATTTCAGACCCTCAAGGCATCCTGATCTTCAGTTTTTATGGCTATAGATCGGAAGAGTTTATGCTCGAAGGACGTAATACTCTCGACATTTCCCTGGCACCAGACATCAAACTGCTGGAAGAAGTAGTCGTTACCGCCCTGGGCTTGAAACGCGAGTCTAAAAAACTGGGTTACACCACCCAAAGTCTGGAATCCGGAGAGATCGATGAGGTGCAATCCGTCAACTTCGTTGACAACCTTGCCGGAAAAGTAGCAGGGCTGACCGTTAGCCAGGGAGCGACCGGTGTTGGATCAACTTCAAAGATTACCATCCGCGGAGAATCGTCGTTCACCAATAACAACCCTCTGTTTGTGGTCGACGGAACTCCGGTCAACAATAACACCATCCTGAATTTCACCAATGATGCGGCGGCAGGTTTTCAGGAAATTGACTTCGGTAATGGTGCCATGGATATTCCGGCCGACAATATCGCTTCCGTTTCTGTATTAAAAGGTCCGGGCGCTGCAGCTTTGTATGGAACAAGGGCTGCCAACGGGGTCATCCTCATCACGACCAAAGATGGTTCTGAAATGAACAAACCTTCCATAAGTATTAACTCCTCCATATTTCTTGACAGGGCCTTTCAGTTGCCTCAGTTTCAAAATAAATACGGGCAAGGCAACAGCGGCCAGTTTGAATATGTAGACGGACTAGGTGGCGGCATCAACGACAATATCTCCTACAGTTGGGGGCCTGCCCTTGATCAGGGGCTGCTCATCCCACAGTTCGACAGTCCTGTAACACTGCCTGATGGCACGACTGTCAGAGGGGCGGATGTCGCTGTTCACGGAGGAGCTCCGATCACACCAACGCCTTTTATCTCCCATCCTGACAATCTGAAAAACTTTTACCAAACGGGAGTAACCGCTATCAACAATGTGGCTGTTTCCTCCGGCGGAGAACGCGGCCAATACCGCCTGTCTTTTACCGATCTGAGAAGTGAATCCATCATACCCGGCGTCAACCTGGACCGCCAGACAATAGCTGCCAGACTCCGTTTCAATCCCTTTGAAAAATTGACCTTTCAATCCTCTCTGACCTATATCAACAGCAAAAGCAATAATCGACCAGCCAATGGTTATGGTTCTGAAAATATCAACTATGCCCTGATAGCCTGGGGCCCTCGTTCCATGAACATCAAAAGTCTCAGGGATTACTGGCAGCCCGGCCTGGACAATATCCGGCATTATTCTTTCAATTATACCTTTTTTGACAACCCTTATTTCACGCTGCTGGAGAACCGTAACGCCTTTGATCGTGATCGCCTGTTTGGCAATATTTCAGCGAATTACGCCCTGACCGATAATCTGAATCTTCAGGTCCGTTCCGGCATGGATTATTCGGGGGAATTGCGGACCTTCCGAAGAGCATTGAGCACCAATCGTTTCAAAAATGGTGCGTATGCGGAACACTCCGTTTTTTACCGCGAGATCAATACAGACATTTTGTTGAACTATCGTAAAGATCTTGGGGTAATTCAAGTCGACTTTTCTGCCGGGGCCAACCGCCTTGACCAGGATGCAAAGACAGTACAGACGCAAGCCCTGGCATTAGCGCAACCGGGTATCTTTAGCCTTTCGAATGCCGCCGTACCCCTCGAGGTTTTTCAATACAGCTCTCGCAAACGTATCAACAGCATTTATGGTTTATTAAAATTGAACTACAAAGACTTAATCTACCTGGACATCACCGGCCGCAATGATTGGTCGAGTGCTCTGGCGACACCGGTCTCTGCAGAAAACACGGCCTTTTTCTATCCGTCTGCCTCGGCAAGTCTGGTGATCTCAAACATGGTGGAATTACCGGAAAGTATTTCCTTCGCTAAATTAAGAGCTAGCTGGGCACAGGTCGGTAACGACACAGACCCCTATCAGACTAGTCTGGCCTATATTGCGCAAACGCCTTATAACGGGCAGCCCACTTTCACCGCGAGTGACTTCATTCCCAATACCGGACTTCTACCGGAAAAAACAACTTCTACGGAATTCGGGGCCGACATCCGTTTCTTTGACGACAGAATCAGGCTGGATGCCTCCTATTATAATGCCCTTACGGAAAATCAGATCATCTCACTGCCCATTCCGGTTTCTTCGGGTTATAACCAACAAGTCGTGAATGGCGGTACGGTAAAATCCAAAGGGATTGAAGCTATTTTAGCCATCAATCCGGTAAGAAGGGAAAGGTTTACCTGGAACGCCATTTTCAATTTTAGTAAAAATGTTTCCAGGGTAACTTCCCTGCCAGAGGGTGCAGACCGCATTACACTGGCCTACTCTCGCGTGTATGATAATGTTAACCAGACAGTTTGGTTCCAGGTAGACGAAGATGGGATTATCGGTGATTTTTACGGAACCGGTTACCTGAAAAATGAAAATGGTGATTTCGTGATCGGGGATGACGGGCGTTACATTGTAGACAACACGCTGAAGAAGTTAGGGAACTACAATCCGGATTTTGTCCTCGGTATGGGAAATGAATTGCAGTTCGGCAACTGGCGTATGAACTTCCTTATCGACTGGAGACAAGGGGGAGAACTCGTTTCCAGAACACTCTCTCTGGGAGGTGTGGCCGGACAGTTGATCGAAACGGAAGACCGACCGGATTCCGGAATCGTTGCTGAGGGAGTTGTCAATACCGGAACGGATGAAAACCCGGTATGGGTTGAGAATACCAAAGCCATTTCTGCAGAATCCTATTATCGTCAATACTACGATAGAAATCATGAAGAGAATAATGTTTATGATGCCACTTACGTGAAACTGCGTCAGCTTTCTATCGGATATACATTCAGGGACAAAGGCGTTTTCCAAAACGGAAGGCAACTGGAGTTGGCGTTGATCGGTCGCAACCTTTTCGCTTTGAGCGAAATTCCACACTTTGACCCGGAACAACTGGCTGTACAGGGCAATCAATTCATCAGCGGGGTCGAGGATATGTCTTACGCAACGACGAGGAGCTTTGGATTGAAAATAGGATTGAGGTTTTAAGTTATTCCGCAAAGAAGGTTTGAAAATGGAAGTTATCGCTCATTCAACCTTTTAAAAACAACCAATAATGTATTACAATTTTTTGCAGATTTTCTGCAAGGCAAAAAATAGACAGATGAAAAAATTAATCAACATAATTATAACAGCTGCCTTTTTAGTGACGCTGGGCAGTTGCAACAAAGATTTCGAGAATATCAACACCAATCCCAATACGGCTAACGAGGCAGAGCCGGGACTCCTGTTTCGCCAGGTCATTTATGATTATGGGGAAGAAATGTCCTATGAAGGATTCGTCGCCGGAAACCTGTTGGGGCAATATTTCACGGCCATTGATTTCAACCTCTTTGACCGCCACAGCCTTAGCGAACCGCAGGTAGGGGGTAACCCCTGGCCGGTTCTGTACACCAACCTTCGTGATAATGAGATTTTATTGCAACAGGCACAGACCAATCCTGTGCAGGCAGTTTTCGAAGGTCCCTCTCTGATCCTGAAAGCCTACCTGACAGCAGCCTTGACAGACATTTTCGGTGATGTTCCCTATAGTGAAGCTCTCCGTGGACTGAAAGGCAATGTCACGCCTGCCTATGATAAACAGGAAGATATTTATACAGCTACCAACGGTATTCTGGATAACCTGGACAAAGGCATTTCAGCCATTCAAAATTACAGCGGCCCACAATCGCTCGAAGGAGATATCCTTTTTGGCGGAGACCTCAGCGCCTGGGTCACCTTTGGCCATTCATTGAAAATAAAATACCTGATGCGTATCAGTAACAAGGTGGATGTGTCGACAGCGTTGCAGGCTATTTACGATGAAAACAACTATATGACGAGCAATACAGACAACGCCACTTATGATTTCACAGACGGGCAGCCCAACAATTTCCGGATGGCCACCTTACGTGACGGAGACTTCAACCTCTTCATCATGTCAGAAACTATCGAAGAAATACTCAAGGATCTGGAAGATCCCAGGATGGAAGTATTTTTCCGGCCCATCGGAAATGATCCCGGCCAGACAGAATACGGTGGATTGCTCAACGGTCCTGATGCTTCCCAGACATCCATTTCGGTGGCAGACTACTCCCTCACCGGTACGATCTTCCGGGAACACACAGGAGACCTGGATGCCAATTTCCTCACAGCCTGGGAGACTCATTTTTTCCTGGCAGAGGCTGCCGAGCGCGGTCTGATCACCGCAGACGCACAAGCCTTATACGAAACGGGCGTCCAACTGGCTTTTGAATACTGGCAGACCGAAATGCCGGCAAACTACCTCACCGACGGGGCGGCAGCATACGGCATCGACGGAGCCGATAAGGTCGGACAGATCATCACCCAAAAATGGATCGCCAACATCATCAATGGCTATGAAGGCTGGATCGAATTTAGAAGAACGGGCTTCCCTCAACTCAAAACCATAGCTGCAAGCCTCAACGATGACCTGATCCCGGTGCGCATGCCCTACCCTACGGATGAGGCTGCCCTGAATACCGCTAATTACGAAACGGCAACGGCAGAAAATGGTAATAGCATCAATACACGGGTATGGTGGGATTTAGAGTAATCAGTATTTTGAACATGGGTTCCTTTTCAGCGTCCTCCGTGGTTAAAAAACATTCATTCACCTTTTGAGGGCTTTTTCATTATGAATTAAAAACTTAAAAAAGTGAACTTAAAATAATCAAAATGCTCAACAACCCACTTTTCTGGCAATGGACACTGCTGATCGTTTTTGGTGTGTTCTTCTTCTTTTTGGCGCCCTGGTCTAAAAAGCGGGAGCAGTTCTTTGCGGCAGTGACCGACAAAGGCAAACAACCCGGTTTCTGGATGCTCACGGGCAGCCTCGTCATATCGTGGATATTTGCCAAATCTATTACCAATGCAGCCAATCTGGGGTTGAGTTTCGGTATAGTTGGCGGAGTGGCCTATGCGGTTTATTACCTTTCGTTTATCGTAGCGGGTATTATCATTTATCAGATGAGGGTAACAGGAGGTTTCAGGAGCATCCATCATTTCCTACAAAGTCGTTTCGGAGCGGTAGCCGTAGCCCTTTTTTCCATTTTGATCGGATTTCGCTTATTCAACGAAGTCTGGTCCAACACCATGGTCATTGGCAGTTATTTTGGGGAACAAGGGAGCCGGCCCTATTACCTGGCCATCCTGGTTTTCACAAGCCTTACTTTGGCTTACGTGATCAAGGGAGGCCTCCGCAGTTCTTTGTTGACCGATGCTATTCAAATGATATTTTTCGGGGTTTTGATCGTTATCCTTCTGGGTGTAATTCTACCGAAAAGCGAGGCCCGTGCTGTTGATTATATCACCTCCGGAACCTGGCGCATGGACAGTGGTGTCAATCTGGTATTTGTGGCCCTCATCCAGGTTTTTAGTTACCCCTTCCACGATCCGGTACTAACCGACAGAGGATTTATCAGCCCCCCGAAAATAACCCTTCGCAGTTTTTTGTGGGCTTCGGTGATCGGGATCATTTGTATGGTATTGTTCAGTTTTGTCGGCATATACGCCAGACTGGAGGGCCTGGAAGGGGAAGCTCCGGTAGCTGTCGGCAAAACCCTGGGTACGGGCATCATGCTGGCCATGAATTTCATCATGATAACCTCTGCTGCTTCCACATTGGATTCCAGTTTTACCTCTTTTTCCAAACTTATGGTAATGGATCTCGGCAAAAAATTAGCCAACGCCCTGAAGCGTGGCCGATGGATGATGGTATTGCTGGCGGTGGGCGGCACATTACCGGTATTTGCAGGCCCCGAAGTACTTTCGGCAACTACGGTAAGTGGCACCATGGTCATGGGGCTCGCACCTGTTTTTGTGTTGTGGAAACTCAAAGCTCCCAAAATTTCATTTTATTTGTCGGTAGGGATCGGCGTAGCCATTGGCATTATCCAGGTTATTGGACTCTTCCCACGGCAACTGGTCTGGACGACCGGTAAATACGCTGATCTGCTTTGGGCAAACGCCTGGGGGCTTATTTTATGTTTCATTGTTTTTTTAATACCTGTAATCTTCAGTAATGCAACGAAAAAAAGTGAATAAGGATATCGGATCTCTGGAAGGCAAACTCCTGATATTTGGCGGGGTCTACAGCAATTTACAGGCTTTAACAGCAATGAGGTCAATTGCCCGAAACCTAAGCATCCCTGCACACCGGATCATATGCACCGGGGATATTGTTGGCTATTGTGCGCAACCGGCAGAATGTGTGGAGGAAGTCATGGGTTGGGGCATTCACTCCATTGCCGGCAATGTAGAGATCCAGTTACGCGAAGGCCAGGAAGATTGCGGATGTGACTTCACTTCCGGAGGGCGTTGTGATACTTTTTCCAAACGGTGGTATCCTTTTGCCTTTAAGCAGATGAAACCCCATCATCTGGATTGGATGAATACCCTTCCTGATTTTCTTTCATTTACCTATGGTGGAAAGAAGATTGTCGTAGTCCACGGTTCATGGCATGAGACTTCCGGGTTTATTTTCAAATCCACCGATTGGCAGGTCAAGGAAGCAAACTTCAGGGACAGCAATACCGATATCATCCTGGGAGGGCACTGCGGATTACCATTTGCAGACCAGCAAGGTGGAAAGGCATGGCTGAATGCAGGGGTCATCGGTATGCCCGCCAACGATGGAACTTCCCGGGTCTGGTATCTGCTCCTCGACATGGATGACAGGAATGAAGTCACCTGGGAATTCCAATCATTTGAATATGACCACCAAACGGCTGCCGGGTTTATGCATGAAAACAAATTACCTGCCTCCTACGCCCGGACTCTTTCCACCGGCATCTGGGACAATTGTGAGATCCTGCCGGAGGCGGAGACGAGGGTTCAGGGCATTAGGATAAACCTTTAAAACCAAATATCAACAAACCATCCTCCTGTTTTTCTTTTTAGGGAATCCCCAAACTTTCCTTCAAAAACGCCTTTGCACTTCAATTTTACCTTCTCCCCAAAAATGAGGATTTACGCACAACCCTCAAAAGAGTGGATGTTTAACGGCTTCATTGCTCCCATCTTTGCATTGTAAGTTTTAAACGAATTATTCAAACCTTATAAACTAACTATCATGAAAAATCTAAGCAATTTCTTTTTGACCCTGACCCTTAGTTTGATTTCTTCTTATTCATTTGCTTCAGCGCCTTTTGTTAACTCCTTTCCTGAAGATGCCCTAAATTTTGAATTACCTCCAAACCGACCTGCTTTTAAAGATGTATCAATCTGCCGCCTTCAAATCCAGGTGAAAACAAATAGCTTTGATGGTGCTCAGACTGACGATCCGGTATCCGTCAGATTAAATGCAAGAGATAATCCTTTTTATCTGAACCTTTCTCATAATGACAGGGAACGAAATCGCAGGGACACCTATGATGTGATGACACCCAATATCAATAAGATCAAGGATATCCAGTTTATTCAAATGAAGATCCACGGAACCGACGGCTGGAATGTACGCGAGATCAATCTGATCGTGAATAATGTAACTATCTATACCCGCAAATTTTCCAATGGGTATTGGTTGGATACCGATAATAGCAAGCGGCAGGATGTACTCTATATCCCTGTAAGGGAAATGAGTAAAGGCCCCAACTACCGCTACAACAATGTCACCGGAAATATCTGGAGAGGACCGACTATGGTTCCCAAGAGTTTTATTGACGAGTTGGTGGAAAGTGCTGTCGGAAATGCCCTAAACGACGTAAAAAAAGTATCCTGGGGAAAGAAGCAGGGTAAATATTACATCAGTTCCAAAAGGATCAACGACAATACGCTCCGTTTCGACCTGGATTTGTCCTACGATGTTACCGGTGCCCCCAATGTAGAGATAGATGTGGATTTTGACCTCGTATTCACCTGTGATAACGGTGTGGTAAAAACAACGGTAAAAAATTATAAGACCAGCAAGTACGGATTGACCCAATATCTCGTCAAAAACGTATTGCCAAAACTTAAAAAGGCGCTGTATGCCAAATGCGCTGGTATTCCTGAGCCAACCACAAAAATTGCCTGCTTAGGTGGAGTTTGGGCGGTAGGTTACCTGCTGGATTTCAACTTCGATTATGATAACCCTATTTCAGGTAGTGATATTGGTCTGAACAAGGATTGTACCTCAGCCCTTACCCTCAACGCCAATGGCGACCTGGTTTTGGGTAAAAAAAGAAGCAGTTATAGAAACAGAGCCCAACTCAGCAAGCGACCAAAAATAGCAATTAACAAATAAACAATATAGGATTTATGTACGTCGAACGCCTTCCCCGACTTCGGGGGAGGTGTTTTTTTTGGTGTCATAATATAGGCTCTCATGTTTCTCCTCAAAAATGAGGATATTTCTCAAACCCGTAAAAAGGATGGTTTCCTGAAAGCATTTAAACCCCAACTTTGGGATATAATTATTAACTGAATTTTTCTTTAAAAAAATCCTTAGTCATGAATAACAGAATCCAATTTATCGCAACACTTTTGCTTTTAAGTTTTATCAATTTGAACGCCCAGGCATCAATACTGTATACAGGTTCAACTGCCTATGGCGGCAACGGCGGACAATCTTTCATTCTTCCTGAAGTACTGGCAACCGGAAGTGTCTCCAACTTTGGAGACATGAAAAAAATATCCCTCAAAGTAAGTGATCGCATTGAAAAGATCCAGGTTACCTGGTCGATGAAACGAGGTGGCACCTTTACGGAAGGAACGGGGGAGAACGGCGGTACCTGGCAACATATTAACCTTGCCAATGGGGAATACATCACCAAGGTTACCGGAAAAACCGGACGCTTCGTCAATCAGGTTACTTTTTACACCAACTATCGAAGAAAATTCGGCCCTTATGGCGGCAACGAAGGGACTCCGTTCCAGATAGTGGTGCCCGCCGGTTACAAGGTATTCGGTTTTTTTGGCAACTCGGGGCAGTGTATTGACCAATTGGGGCTTGTTTACGAAGTAGATGAAGACAAGATAAACAATAATCCTCCGGTGGTGACTCGCCCTGCTTCCAACAATCAGTCTGGAAACCCACGTAGACCAGCTCCTCGTCCATCAGGAACCAGTTCCACCAACATCACGGACCATCGCAAACAAGCAACCGGAAAAAAACCGACCACTAAAAAAAGAACCGGCAAGACGGTTGACCATCGCAAAGACCTTGAAAAAGAACGCAGAGAATGGTTGATCAAAAACGGATTTGATCCGGATCGTGCAGGTGGATAAGAAAATTAGCAAAAAAAAGAATCCCGAATTTTGGCTTTTATCAAAATTCGGGATTCTTTATATGATCTTAAATGGTCGTCCATACAAGATTCTTACTTCTTCATTCGGATTATTGGAATTGTGATGCACCATTGACAAAGTCGAATAAAAACAATATTTTTACCTTAACAATATTTAAGCAGGTGATCAAATTAAATTACATATTACCTTGAGCAAATTTTTGTCTTATGCTGCGTTATAAAAATCCTTATGTAGCTTAGGCTATATGCGGTTTTTAGTGCCTTGCCCAAGACAAAAATTCATCTCAATCTAATGGTAACATAATTTTGAGCACCTGCTTAACACCCTAAAGGATCGAGGATTACAGCCTTTCCTTTACATCAACGAAAATGTCGCTCTCCATTCCAATTTGCAAGAAATCTTGTAATTATAGTTTTCGAAGGAATAACATTTTTTCTACTTTGACTTAGCTAAACAAGCCAAAAAAGCTGTCAAAGACCAACCAAAACCTATTATTATGTCCACATCAAAAGAAGGAAAAGAACCTAAAGGATTTCAAAAGTTTTGGATTCAGCTAATATCTTCCCGCAAATTAAAAGCAAGTCAAAGATTAGCCAATAATTTACCGCAACTTGTAGGACCGCTGGAGTATTACAAAAGCCTTGATCAATTAACGGACGAGGAGAAAAACTGGATAAAGGGAGCAGAAAGAAAAATTACTGAAATTAACCAGGCGCGGTTAGACCTTAATGCTGAAACGGGATGGAAAATTTACAAACAACTCCGGCGCGAACTGCTTGCGCTTGATTATAAATACAGAAAGGCTTACTGCATCAATGAAGCCATGACCATTTTTTATGAGTCGAACAAAAAAATTAAGCCCGGTTCCTGGCGAATAAAAACCATTAATAGCCTGCTGGCCATTCCGGACCCAACAGAGGAAAAAATCGATGAGATTAAAAAGACCCTTCAAAATCCAGAATTTGAGGATAAGGAACTGTCGAAAAAAATCCTGGATCTGCTGCCAAAGGCTGACGAAGGAACGAAGGTTAAAAACATATTTAACCCTGAGGTTCCTCTTGAAAACATTGTATACGCCGCTAAGATTCTGGATGAATATCAGGACAATTTTTATGGTGATCTGGAAGCATTCAATAACCGTATCCGTATGCTTGGCAAGCTTGTTTTTGCCTCTCTTTTAATTTGGATCCTTTTTGCACCCAACTTAGGACATTTCCCAAATGCCAGGGATTTAAGTGAAACAGTTATAGAAAAACAGGCAGAAGCATTCTGGGAAGCGGTTCGTGCCAAGGACTCCATTGCGATACAAAATAATGCAGGCCAGGATACACTAAAACCGACTGTGGATACTAGTGATTCTGGTCCGAAAATCAATGATAGTGCGGAAACACAGGATACAACTGAAGCAGAAACTGTGCCTGTCCCCGTAGATACGCCATCAGTAGATACGCCGGAAATTGATTCAATTATTCCAGATACCCAGGAGACCAACGAATCTTTAATGGATCAACCTTTGGGCAGTGCTGATAAAGATTCTGCTAAAAAAGGTAAACCAGGAAAGGAAGGGACGACTCCTGATGATAAGAAACCTAAACCAGGTAAGGCTGACGATGATGAGGACGATGATGAGGAGGGAATAATCGCCTGGTGGAAGAAAAACTACGAAGCCCGCAGGTTATCCTTATTCGTAATTCTAACCGGCTTCATCGGTTCTTTGGTCAGTGCCTTTTTAAGATCCATCAAGATTGGTGAAAAAGCTTTTATTCCCAATAAATTCTTTGGCAGATCTGTCATGAATGCCAGGCTCATGCTTTCAACAGCTTCCGCTTTGGCCATTTACATCTTTCTGAGCACCGGAATCATATTCGTATTCCAGGGTCCGATCAGTTTTGAATTGCTATTGACTTTTGCCTTTGTGGCAGGTTTTTCAGAAAGGCTGATCCTGAGAAGCGTTGAAAAACTAACCAAGGAAGAATTGTATATGGGGAGGAAGAAGGATTAGGAAAAATAGAAGGTGGAAAATTGGAAGCATGTAATTGTACATTGCCAATTTTCCACCTCAATAAAAGACAACTAAAACAACCATCCAAGCATTACCCCAACGCTCATCAATGATCGTTCTACGGATACATTCCCTGTTGGTGTGGCATCTGGTCTGAAAAAATCTGCGGTAGTGCTTAGCTCAATAAAAAAGCCGCTATCACTCATAACCCCTCCTCCCAGGACCAATCCTGCAGAGAACAGGTTTTTGAACCCTTCAAATTTAATCGGACCAAAATCTTTACTTTCAGGAGTCAGCCTTTTCCGAAGTGCATAAGATGTATTTAATCCAGCTTTACCAAAACCTTTCCATTTTTCACCAAAGGGAAGGAATTGCACAAAAACAGGTTTGAACTGCAATTCGGTCTCAGCCATACTCACCATACCCAGGCTATCCAGAGTACCTTCAAGTTTCCGGTTTTGAATCAATAAATCAAACTGTAAATTAGACAGGGCTATTTTATTGCTGACAGGAACCAATGCTCTTCCTCCAAAGCGGAAAGCCATTGGTGATCTTGATATGAATTGTCTTTCATTATTATCCTCACTGATTTGTATTTTTTGAAAACTAAAACCGGTGATCAATCCAATATTTTTGTCTTGCTGCTGGCCTATTGCTGAAGTTGCGCTGAACAGGAAAAGCAATAACGATAAAAGTGAATATTTTAGAAATTTGACGTTGTACATGATTTAAGGTTTCAATTATGGATTTGTATCAGGTTTTCAAAAGGAATTTACCGGCAGATAGACGCGGAATCCAAGATTCCACCATTCTGTATATTCGGTTAAAAACCCTTTATTTAAAGGTTGTGAGATCAGGGTGATATTTAATAAAACTTCAGAAAGTCCCTGGAACATTTTAACTCCAATGTGTCCCCTCAGTCCTCCAACTAATTGAGTATAGCCCCTTTGGGGTTCATCCACCTGGAATATTTTCCCAAAGGCCATTACTCCTACCCTAGCGCTCTTTTTTTGCAGTATATCATAATTAGCACTGATTTCTCCAAAGGAGGTGAGACTGTATATTTCGTTGTCAGCATTTTCCCAGGTCATTTTTCTATAGGATCCCGTTAAGCCAACCTCGAGTCTCTGCAGTACTTTAAAATTAATCCCAAGTCTGGGTTCATTCCAATTCTGGATACCTCCCGGAAGGCCCAACGTTGAATCGATTTCCAAATCGCTATGTGCAAAGCCAATTTCCAGAAAATAAGGGTAAAAAACTTTATGGTTAACGTTCAACGTCAAATCGGTATGCACGCCATTTTCAAAGTCGGCCCTGAGCTGATACTTTTTATTGGATTTGATATTCTCATAATCAACCAGGCCCAGCAAAATAGTGTCCGCAATATTTAAGCCTATTCTTGCCTCTTCGGGAAGTTGTTGTGCCTTAAATATCATTTTGCTGTCGACACTACTTATATCCGGTTGCCCGCTAAAAGAAACAATGCGAATCTGATCCCATTTATTTTCATAAAACTCCGGTTCTTTCACCAGATCCTGAACGTAAAACGATTGGATCCTGGAGGGCACAATGTTAATCAATGGTTTTGGATATGCAATTATGGCAATAGTATCTTTAGATAATGCATTGGAAAGAGTTGCCTCCACCCCGTCAAACACCCTTAATTCCACCAAAAATGTATCCGTTTCATTTGGAATCACCTTACAATTCATGCCTGCTCCGATCACCTTCAGGTGTTCATCTGGCAAACTGCCCGCATCTTGAATTCTGATCCATTCATAGGTTAAATATTTTGTAGGCGTATCTTCATCTATTGTGTAAAAGGCATCAAGGTGTAAGGTATCCCCAACGATAACCGCAACGGTCTCCACAGAACTCCTGTTTCTGGTATTTGCATTTTCCTCAACCACACTGATTTTAGCTTTCGGAATAAAATGCGACTCGCTGAACAGCTCCTTCAAGGCATTTACGATTTCCCGTTCAATAGTGGCGACACCTTCCTCCTTGCTAAAGAGTCGTGTAGAAACAGATTTCTCATAAAAATCCAATACCTGGCTTTCTTTAATGGTTTTTCCGTGTTTTACAGGGTATAGAATAAACTGATACTCAATAAGATCCTGGAAACTGTCCGTGTTGACTTGCAGAAATAATTCATACCGGCTTATGCTGTCCCTCAATTCCCGGATGACCCTTTCTACCTCATCATCATTCGGAACCGGCATCTCAAAAATTATGCGCTTTTTTGCCTCGGAAGCAGCTACCTGATTTTGCTCTGCCGCCAACATGTCATTGATATTCAGCACCCCCTTCTTTTTTAATAACCTATGGCCATTTTCATCCTTTAACGAGTAGAGTTTTTTTTCAATGAGGGACAATGAAAAAGTACTTTCCGGGGCGTACAGGGCTATTTTCTTTGCACCAGTGTTTTGTGCCGCTAATCCAGGCAAAAAAGAAAAAAACCACAAAATCGACAAGCAATATTTCAGGGTATCAGAAGTCATAGGTTTTAAGTTTTTCACAAAGGGTTTCAATGTTTTCTCTATTCTCTAGTTTCGCCCTTAAGTCTTCCATAATACCCTCTTTAATTTTAGGCAAAGATAGACCTCCAACCTTTCTGACTTCTTTAAGTTGAATCCCGGTATTAACAACAATACCATTTGAAATCAATTTCAACTCACTGCCATTAAAGTTATATCTCTCCTCTCCGGCTTCATAAATACCGGAATAGTCCACTTTGAAAGACTTGCTAAACCCGGTTTCCTCAAAATGAGCCTTCAGACAGGATTCAAATAAACCTGTCATATTTTCTCCCTCAAGGACAAGTTTAAATTCGGGCTTTTTTATGGCCGGTTTTTCTGTTTCGATTGGTGGTAACTCCGTAGTACCGGATTCCGGCTTTTCGGAAGGAATGGAATCAGAACCCTCTTCATCAATAATTGGTTGCTGTTGAGGGAAAACATCATCATAAAAAATTATTCCCAGAGCCAAAAGCACTATCCCAATACCTGCCACCCCAAAAACGACCTTTTTATTTCGTTTCCCTCTTTCGAAATCTACAGTTTTACTTATTTCGAGTAAGCTATTAGTGATTCTGTTCCGTTCCAGGTCGCTTTCTTCCTTGGAAAGAGTGCCATCCCAGCTATCTTTTTTCAGCTTGCTGTAACGGCTCTTGAGTTGCTGAACGGAGGAATTCAAATAGGAATCATTGCCGGAAATAACCAACAATTTTTCAATTGCTTCTTCTATTCTGTTGTCGGTAATGAGTTTTTGGACTGGGTTCATTTATTGGAAGATTGTCATTTGATTCTTGATGAAGATAGGGTTTAATTTCATAATAACAGAAAACATCCACATCTTATTTCGCAAGACAAACTTATTGGCAATTATTTTGACTCGGATTTCAATAATCACAAAAACCAAAAATACAATATTGGGTAAACCCGGGACTCGAATCTACCTGGCCCGGCAGACAGGCCCTATCCTCCGCCGTCACAAGGCGACATTCTACCAGTTAAACTAGGTTCACCAAAAAAATTATGCATAAAGTCGTAGCGATGATTGGGTTCGAACCAATGATCTTCTCCATGTAAGGGAGCTGCGTTGCCTCTACGCCACATCGCTAGTTTGGAGCGAGTAGACGGTAACGATCCGTCGTCTTCCGGGTGGAAGCCGGAGGCTCTGCCATTGAGCTATACTCGCATTATTTGTGATCCCGACGGGTTTAAGTTTTGTAAATATAATCAATTTACTATCAAGGCTTTAAGAAAACACTTGTTTGAAGCTTAGAAATAATTGAAACAAAAAATGATATTGAAGCTTACATTGGTGTCAGGAAGACCTTTAAAATCAGTTATTCCGGGTCAAGTCAAGGCCACTAAATGGAAAAACCAAATTAAAGGATTCCAAAGGTTCTGTGTGCTTGTTGATTTTCCTATATTTTCTGCTTTCAAAATAAGGAAAATCAAAAAGGAATTTTATACCTCCAATGAAATCCTGGCTATTGGTTGAATATTTAAGTCGTAGGATAATTCATTGTAAGAAACAACCCTTAATCTTGGAAATTCCTGAGAAATGATGCTATGGAAAATCGGCCGAACATCAGAAGTAGTTAAGATAGATGGCACTTGGGCATAGGAAAGCAGATTATCCACTTCATCATGAACGGCTTTTATGAGCAAATCCAATTTGTTTTCAGAAAATCCGCCTCCGTTATTCCGGCTACTGGAAATCATCTGCTCAATCACCGGATCGAGTAAGTAAACAGTTAACGTATTCCCACCCATTGTAAGCTTGTTACAAATTTGTCTCTTCAATCCGATTCTAATAAATGAACTCAAGTTTTGAACGTATTCATCTGTTGAATCTAATGGTTCTTTCATTAGTGGAAGGCGATCATCAAACACAATGAAACGAGAAGAGTCAACTACGATATAGCTATAATTTATTAACTGTTCTAAAATCAACCGCAGGTTTCGAATTGAAATTTCTTCTGCAATGAGTGCTCGTAAGACTTGAGTAATTTGAGATATGGAAAACGTTTCCTTGGCTGTATTCACCAATGCAGGGAATGCCTCTTTCAGCAGATTCAAATTTTTTTCTACAATAGGTAGATCAATGAAACATGAAGCATGTCGCTTCAACTCTGCACCGAAACTTAAAACAAAATACCCAAGTTGATTCCACGTGGTGAGTCCTGCCATCTCTGCAATATCTCCATACTCATTATCAATAATGCTGAATTCAAGACCCGTCATAGGATTAACGGATTGTATCCCTTCGATATTTAATAAAGACAGTCTATCCACAGTGTCATTTACCAATAGGCTTTCAGGTGACAAACCAACTTTGGGTAATGTTGTTAAATGGTTTATCTTGAAAGCAAAACTATTTGGTTTTAAAGATTCATTTATAGAAAAGTGATAGTCAGGGAAGCGAATACCTTGCTCGTAAAAAAGACCATCACGCATAATTTTGAAGACATCTTGTGCATTTTCGGTATCGGTCAAAGTTAGTTTTTGCAAATAATCTCTTGGCAACTGAATTTCAACCTGACTGGATCCTAGTTCGGCAATTAGACGTTCAACGACGGTCTCATTTGGTGCATTTGTCTTAGTAGCCTCTTGAAGTACTTTCAAAACCTTTTTCAGGTCGAAGATAGATATCCTCATATCAAGTACTGAAGAAAGAATGTCGTGTAAATTTTTCAAATCAGGAATGGGCCTGTCATTAGAATTTGAAAGTTTTGATGTGTAATTATCAAGCTCATCAATATATTCCTCAGCTTGATAGGGCCCAAAAAGTATAGATGGTTTCAACTTGATTATTTCAACACTCAATAGATTAAAGAATTCAATGATATCAGATTTTGAAGCATTTTCCTGAGTTTCATTTTCTCTCTTGAGCCATGATAAGATTTCTTCTTTGGGTGCAGTTAAACCGGAATGCAGAGAAGTGACATAGCTGAAAACACGATTGAGTAATTCATCTGGATATCGGCACTTTTCATTATCAATTGAAAGCCCAAGAAATCGCCTAGGTTGCTCTAATTCACCTTCAAGTGATTTGATTCCTACCTCTAAATACCCGGGAATTCCAAGTATTTCCCTAACATCATTCAGCCCTAAGTTAATATCATTAAGAATGTCATGAAAAAGTGGCTCTTCAGAAGTTATGGATTGAAATAGTTTAATATCCAATTCTATAACTACTCGAGAAAGGGCTTGCTTTTTTTGGGTCTGATCTGCTTGCATTGTCTGGTGTCATTTAGTTATGTATAAAAAATCAATGGCGCAACTGGGAAGGATGTCAGAGGATACGTTCATTCTTGGAAATTACCATTAGGTTAGGATGTTCAATCGCTACTAATTGTCTTACAAATGGTCGTGTATTGGCATTTTTCACCACTAATACCTGATTAAAATGATCAGGATCTACTATTTCACGGATCTCCGTTAATACTGACTGTGTTTCTTCCGGAGACATAGCCAGGAATGTTTTATCATGTTGTTGCAAAATTGAGTCTGCAATTTTGTTTTCTATTTCACTTGGAAGAGCAATAAGGCCATCGTTGGCACTGTTTCCTGGAAGGATTTCTTTTAATTGGAGCCTGACTTTCTGAATTATGAGACTCACTTCATTCTTCAATAAACCTATATCCTTTAAGGTCTCTAGTATTTTCCTCCAGTTGGTAATTGGCACGTTTTCTTTTACTAGAGCACTTAAAACCTTGCTAAAATAAAGTCGTGCTCGATTGGTTGGTAGAACGGCATCCACTAAAGCCCTTCCTTCCTCTGTTTCTTCCCATTCCAATATTAAATTATGAACTTCCTGGATTCCTAGGAATTGAACTAAATTACGACGCAAAACAGCTTCCAAATGATAAACCATATATAGCCGAGAATTTTCCCATATCTCAAAATCCTTTTCTCGCAAAATATCCAGATACATTTTGTCTACCCAGCACCCTGGCTGTCCAGTCAAGGGATGCAACTTCTCTGAAAGTGCAGAAGTAGGGATTTGAAGGGCTTCCAAAGATATTTGGGAGGCAAGACAATAAAACATCCCCGGTTCAAGAAAACCCATTTCAATTGGAACTTCGTCTAATAGTATTACGTAGTTCCCTGTAGGTAAATCAGTTTCATTGCCTCTTAACCTAACTCCAGGAACCTTAACTCCCATATTTGCCAAAATTCTTTCTCGCATTTCTGGTAAGAAAGTTTTAAAAAGCTCCCATTCACTATCAGGCCCTTCAGGTAATGCCTTTAATTCGATTTCTACGGCAACAGGGGTAACAATTGGATGGAAAGAATTATTACCAACTGAACTCTCAAAAAGTTGGAATTGTGTATCCAAAAAATCTCCTAAACCAGTTCTTGCCTCAATTAGTACTTCTTTAATGTCAGCTTCCAATGACCTATTCTCAAGGCAAGATTCCCAGTAAGCATCTAAATTCCAATATTGTTGGAGGTTGTTTAATCGCTTTTTGCAAACTTCAGCTAATTTAAGGCCTGGGTTATCTAGATTACTTTGGATAAACAGCTCAAAAGCTTTATTAAAGTATAATAAGGTTTCATCTTCTCTGTTAAAATTATCTTGAGGCAAGATTGGATTCGGATGTAGGATGGATGTTAATCCAAGTAGAGAATAGCAAATGGCTTTAATCTCATTGTTCTGCGATTTTTGGGCACAAAGCATTGCCGAAAAATAGCTTGACCTAGCTGCAACTTCTTTTCCCTCCACTAAATGGTGATCTCCAAGTTCCTGCCAACTTAAGGATAGTTCCTCAAAAGAACTATTACATTTAAGTAGGTGTTCCACCTCCCTATAAATATCTACTATTTTATTTGTTTCCACTTGCCCTCTACCATACTTAGTACTGTATTCGATAAGTCTTTTTTCGAGGAAAAGTTGAACACTTTCCGAATAAAAATCCTTAACAATAATCGTTTTAACAGCTTGCATAGCGTCTTGCCAGTCATTGAGACTACTAGAAGTGTACATCCAATAAAGATTAATCAGGATATTATCATTCTTTAAATTGGATGCTTCTTTGAATTTTTCTTGTGCAGAGTTTAATTTGTCATTCCATTTTTCGTTGGAACCTGAAAATAGTATTTGTAAACCCTCAACAAAAAGTTTATCTGCTAATTTGGTAATTCTAGTAGGGTGATAATGATTTATTTCCCTGAGTTTCCTGTGGAGTCGATTTGCCTTGGCCGTGTTTTCAACAACGAATTTCCATTTTGCTTGTCTTTCTGCTACACGAGATAAATCCATAAAAGTTCTTGCGGCTTCTCTTGTTAAGGAGACCATCTTTAAGCATATTTCCAATGACGATTTATACAATTCTTGAGCTCTAGACCATTCCCCTTGTACTTCATACAATTTTCCTTGTGCCTTGTAATAATCAACCTGATAAGAATCGTATTCGACTAATAGTGATTTTTGACATTTATTGAGTACCTTTTGAGCTCCTTTTATATCTCCTTGCATAAAAAGTAACTCTGCATAGTTTATCCTTGAAAGATCTTCAAATTTTTTCAGCCCCATTTTATCCCAGTGCTTAATCGAATTAAATATGAAATTTTGGGCTTGGTCAAATTCACCTTGCTGCAAGTAGTATTCGCCAAGATTGTGCAGAGCTGCCCCAATGTCCCATTTTGTTGCCTGTTTATGATCCTTCAATTCAATGAATTTTTGAACTGCCTTTTTTAGCTCACCTTGTGATTGATGGAGAAACCCCTTCCTATAGAGTAACTCTTTTTCTAGGTATGAGTATTCTTTAAGGTTATAAGTTTTAATAATCCTATCTAATTCTTTCTCAACCATAAGATACCGACCAGAATTAAATAATAGTTCAATATATGTTAAATGTAAATAGCTCTTTCCAATCAAGTCGTCTTCTATATCAAATAAACTATTAAGAGCTCTAAAAGCACAGTCTAACAATTGAGGGCTCCTATTAAAATAAACCTGAAAAAAAGTTTCAATAACAATCTTATGAAGGCTCTTTTCTTCAGAAAATTGGGTCCACACCGTATGAAGTAATTCTAATGTTTGCAAAAATGAATCAAATTCTTTTCCTTGTGCCTGGAGTAAGAGGCATTGGTCTTTCCAAGACGAAATTTCAAGTCTTATGTTTCCTTGTTCTCTTGCAATTTTGACTGATTCTCCAAAATAATAGAAAGCTTTTTCAAATTTACGCTGGTGCCAATGGATATTTGCAAATTGTGCATAATCAAGCGGTTCGTTAAATCGGTCTTCCGTAATTTCCTTTCGCAAAGAAAAAGAATCATATAGCTTCTGATTCGCCTCGTTATAATTATGCAAACCAATTAATATTGAGCCTAGTGAACTTAAGGTCCAAGCATAAAGTTTTGGATATTTTTTTACATCTTTATTACTTTCAAGTTTTTCAAACAAGTCTTTTGCTTCTTCAAGTCCTCGTATGTTATTCCAACTTAATTTTAAGTGTAATCTAGCCTCGAAGTAATCCAACCATAAATTATTCTTATTGAGCTGTTCAGGTTCACTTGTTTTTGGAGAGGCTAACTTTAGAAAAAGTCTTGTGACATTCAAAAGAGACAAGCACAAGTTTGGATTTTCTTCTTCCTTTCTAAATAATAACTTTTGGAAATAATTAAAACCATCAGAAGCTGATTGTAAAATAGTATGATATAGAATTTCTATTATATTAACTTTTAGTTCTTTTTCAATTTGTGTTACGAGTTGATAGTAACGTTGCTCATTTGCCCGATGAATAATATTTGCAGCAATTTTCCAATTAGTTTCTATTTCATCGAAAGCATTTCTTTTCCTCTGATAATATTCAATTAAACGATTATTATATTTTTTAAAAGTCGTTTCATTTTCTTCACTACGCCAATCGTCCAGTAATAAGTCACGAGTATTGTCATGATATGCATACCAGCCATTTTCAACTTCTGTTACGAATTCATAATCAAGCAGTTCCTTTAACAGCGATGAAGCTTTAGCTTGATGGTTCGGTTCAAGCACACCGATTAAATTCTCATTGAATCGTCGAGGAATAGCACAATAACGAAGCGACTCCGAAAGATCTGGATTTTTTTGTTGGGCATTATCAATGATAATCTCCAGCAAGAGAAGTTCAGGGTTTTCTGCAGCATCAATAATAGCAATTAATTCATCCAGGTTATTAAATTTTTGTTGCATCTGTTCTAACTTTAAATTAAAGTTCATAAGCTTTTGCAATGATAAGAGCTTGCTCTAAAGATCCTTTGGTATTCACCCTTTCTGTAATTGTTTCTATCTCTTTATCGGAAAGATTCTTAAAACCATGTACTTGTAAGAATTCTCTCATGTGTTTAACACTCCACTCACTAAGCTTTTCAATGTTTTCAACCAAGTTTGAATATTGATCCCCCAGCCTTTCTTTAAATGGAAGTAACTCTCGTCCTGCCATGACAAAAACAAGTTTTCTTGGCCGATCAATTTCTTGAAAACAATGTAAGTGCAACAAAGGGCGCATAATCCAGCGTTTTAATTGAGGATTACATTTTTCAAAAACATCAAAAATAATTACGACTGTTTTTTCTTGGCAGATAACTTTTAAGTCTTCAAAAAATGCATCAATGCAATATTTCCTTACAAATGTTTCATATTCTTCATTAGCCCATTCAGAACTTTGTAGTGTAAGGTTCAGATTTTCAATATTTTGAATAATGGCATCAATTTTTGCCGCGACAATAGCCTGGTCTTTGATCTCAGCACTTTCAACATTAACATATATAGATTCTTTAGAAATGGCTTCAGTAAATGGTTCTGGATTCTTAAGCATTCTTGCACTGTCAAGAATGTCAAATTTTCTAAATTTTATTGTTTCATCAAAATTTTTGTAATCATTGCGAATCGCTTTGACTATGTCAAAAGGCTCAGTTATTATGTTATCATCCATCGAGATAAGACTACACGGAATATCCAAGATGTAGTGGCACTCATAACGTAAACGTTTAAGAAGGAATGTTTTTCCTGTTCCTCCTCTTGATTGGATCGTTAAAAGACGTGGACTATTGTCTTTACATTTGAGCATTTCACGGAATATTTCCCGCTCTACATACCGATTAATGAATATTTCTTGAACTTCCATACATTTAAATCTTTTTTAAATTTTAAAGAGAGGGGCATTCCTGTTAATTGAAAGTCAATTCTTTAGTTCATCTTTCGTTGGTTGGACATCTTTTGATCTGATTGAGCTGATTGAGCCTATTATTCCACCGACAATTGAATGCCCGCCAATCGATGTATCTTTGAAATTGATAACATTGTGGGCAAAAACCTGCATAATACTCTTCCCATCACTTGTCTTTAATTTTCGAATCTGTTCCTCTAGCTCTTGAGCTAGCTGCTTATCCTCTTCCAATTTTTCTTCAAGGAGTTCAGTTATGAATGCTTCTTTTTCTTCTGGAGCTTTTTCAAATTTTTCAATCCTTTGTTTATCTTTGTCTGAGCCAAATATTGCTTTCACTTTTTTCCAAATGTCAGCAGCAAGTGAAGCACTTTTCTCTCCAGCTTCACCACCTATTTCTTCGATAAATTTATCTTTTCCCTTTTTCAGATAAGGTGTGAGAAGTGATCCAACTATTAATGAAGCAAGTTTTGCAATTTCAATACTCATGTGTTTAGGTTTTTGATATGGTTTAATTGATGCTTTATTCTGTAAATAGCATATATCTAATGCATACTGGAAGGTCCTTCGCTCAAACTGCTCCTTTCCTGCTTCAACAGCTCGTTCAAATGGTAAAAATCCATCTATGCGGCCTATTCCTTCGGGCATTGTTTTATCTAGCGTTTCCGTGTGAGCGAAACCCGTACACTCTACTGGTATGAAGTCCCCAGAATTTATTCGTTCCCTTAAGAAATACAAGTCTTCATTTCTTTCACTCTCTTCCTTGAAGTCTACTTTTAGCCTTAGCATCCCCTTGTACTTATGAATATGATTCCGCTCCTTATCATAATCAGGGTTTTTCCAACTGCTTTTCCCTTCATTCCTTAAAACAAAATTTGATGAAACTATAACAAATGCATGTCCTTGCATAATTACTAATAAGGGCAAAAGGTTATTTTCCAAACAAAGTCCACAAAACAATATGGATAGATCTAAGCAGGTGCCTTTTGGCTGTGGGGGACCAAGCACTTCCTCGGGCGACCTAATGATCTGTATCCGTTCAATTGGAGTATAATCTTCCAGCGCATATTGAATGGATGGAGACCATTCAACTAATCGGTTATAGATGCCCTCAATGATTTTTCTACGCCCTTTCAGATTTTTCATTGCGTCTTCAAGATTGAATTCGAAGTTCATTTGTGCAATTTCTGCAGCCCACTTTGGTACTACATAATGAGCTAAGTCTTTAGGGTTCTCTTTCGACCAACTTTCAAACCATTCCATTGATTCCATTGATTACCAGTTTTATTTCTAAATAACTAAAAAGACATCGCTAATTGGGTCAAGATTAGGTTGTTCAGGTAATGAAAGCTCAACTCTATAAGCCCCTGCTGAAAGGCACCCAAATTCCCCAAAATAGACCCTTTCGGTAGTAGAAAGTTCCATTTCAACTTCAGACACTAATTTTGCTGACTCTAATGACTTGACTCTTGCAATAATTCCCTTTGACTCCTCCATATTATATAAAGAGGCCTGAATGGTGACAGAATCATTGGTGTTGAAAACTTCATCTACTTCCAATGAAAATGCAGGTGAACGTTCCGGTTGGGTTGCACTACCACGAATATTGGCAAGTATGATTGGGTCTTGCATCGTAATGAGGCGATCCTTCATTCGCCCTAGAAGCTGTCTGTTATTCTGGAGAGATGCATGTTTATCTGATATATAGGTTTCTCGATATTCAGCAGATAGTTCAATCGGTATAGCGGATACTCTAGGCACCGTTCCGTCTCCATCTGCCAAAAACGTTGGAACAACAATCGGAGGTTCATAAGAAGCCCTTACCCCTTGACCATCAATACTTACAGATTGCTTTGTTTTTTGATGAGTTCCAACTACTGGTATGATTTGGTAACCATTAGTCAGGTAATTATTATCATTTTTTCTATGCCCGTTGACTTTTTTTTCTATTTCCCTAAGAAAGGAAATTCCCTCTGCGGCTTTGGCAGCTGACAAATTTGGCAAACCTTCGCTTTCATTCAACCTCACAAAGCCCTGTCCATTATTCAATACCGGATAAATGGGTAATAACTGATAAACAGAAGTAAAGCTTCGCATCACTTCGCTTAAGTCTACACCTACTTTTTTCACTCCGTTAACAATTGATTCTACTGCATCTACTGATCCCCTATGAGGGGTTCCAAATGTAATTAGTGCCTTACAATTACGCCAACCTTCTAATGCTTCCAGGTAATAGCGGCTAATGATTCCTCCCATACTATGGCCAATTAGTATGACCTTGGCCTCTTTTAATCCAGTATGATTACGCCAAATCCATAATCGTTCATCAATTAATTCTTTAAGCTTTTTGGCAGAGTAACGATTATCACGCCGCCAATCATAGGGAAACTCAAAGTAGTTCGCGGGTTCCAGATTATCAAGGGAACCCTTTTTTACATTGAATTCCCTAAAAATCATTTGACGCAAACCAGTATAACCATCAATTTTGCAAATTCCGGGTAAAAGGTGAAAGTCTTCAGCAACTTTGGTCGCACGAATACCGTCTCCTAAATCATCGTCCTCCAGGCTGTCTTGTTCTAATTTCAATTGTTGAAAAGAGCCTGTAGCGAGCGCTCGGAAGATGGCTTTGTAGGATGCTTCCCAGATTACTTTGCCATCTTTTTCTAATACACTACCTGTAATTCCAGGAAGAATAATAATGACATCTTTTAGAGGTGCTTTTTCCATCTGATTTTACATTTATTATAAGATGAATTCACGGTGGATTATAAACTGAGTTATAACATATGTGGTTATACAGTCAATTTTCACGGGTATGTTCAAACGTCCATTAACTTAAAGAGGTCGTTTCACTTTCTACTTCAATGAGTAGTTAATATTGGACCTGGTTATTAAAAAACAATATCAAATAACCATGACATTTAATTTTTAGGTTACTAATGAAACAATTTCTATAATAAACCATCAGGAATTCGAATACCTAGTTCTGTCAATATGGATATAATTTGTTTTTTATATCAGCTAATACATAAATAGAGCTTTCAGAAAAGAACGCAACAGAAATTAAATATGTGCCAACTAGGAAATGTGCCAACTAGGAAATGTGCCAACTAGGAAATGTGCCAACTAGGAAATGTGCCAACTAGGAAATGTGCCAACTAGGAAATGTGCCAACTAGGAAATGTGCCAACTAGGAAATGTGCCAACTAGGAAATGTGCCAACTAGGAAATGTGCCAACTAGGAAATGTGCCAACTAGGAAATGTGCTTAAATTTAATAATTATTTATATGATTTCCAAGTTTTTACAATTAATTTTTCAGGTTTTTAACAACCAGTATCTAACAGTATTTTTCCCAATAAAAGAGAGAAGTGAATATTATTTTTAAGAATATCTTAATTACATTTTATACTTACCAAAGTAATGTTTCCATATTTCTGCATACCAGGCATTTTCAATTTGTGATATTCCAAACTGGAACCTTCCGGGTACTCAATCACATCTGTTTCAACATCCAAGCCCGATACTTCGGTACAGCCAATAAGTGCTCCACCCCATTCTACCTGGAAATGAAACTTAGGAAGAAGATATTTTGCCATGATATTTTAGTTTTTTGATTTTTATTATGGTTTAAGACTCTTGCATTTTGTGAGAAAATCGCAGAATGATAAACTCCGCCGGACGGACAACAGCCATACCTATTTCCACGATCATAAATCCATCTAGAATATCTTGTACACTCATCGTTTCATTCAGTCCTACTTTAACGTAGAAGGCATGCTCCGGCTTTGACCCCACGAGGGCACCGGCCCTCCATTGAACGATCAGGAAGTTTTCGATCATCGCTTTCACTTTCACCCATGTGTTGGCATTGTTGGGTTCGAATACGAAACTGAAAGATGCTTTTTTCACAGATTCCTCAACAAAATTAAAAAAACGGCGAACGGAGATATACCGCCATTCATTATCGTTACCCGCCAGAGTACGTGCGCCCCAAACCAAAGTTCCCTTTCCAACAAAAGTGCGAAGGGCATTAATGGATTTTCCCGCAGCGGTGTCAACATTTAAAATATCTTGCTTGTCGTCATTTATCTTGACGAGTGGTTCAACAACTGCACTGACTGGAACATTGGCAGGTGCTTTCCAAACACCTCTGTCGCTATCAACCTGAGCATAAATTCCGGCTACAGCTGCTCCAGGAGGTAATTCAACATAAAATTCGCTAAGTTTAGCCTTTATCCGGTTATACAACTGATCTTTAGACCTCTTATAGGAATCGAGTGCGACACCTTCGTCAGCAGGTGGATCTGCCCGATTGTCTATTACCTTGACATCCCCTTCTAAGTATTCATAATTAAGCACTGTTTTCAGATAGGGATAATAGGCAGCTCCATATTTCAATCTTTCAATTGTTCCGGTAATATTACCTCTAAAAGCTGTTACATCTGCAAGAGGATCCGTAGTTGTTTTTACATCCATAATGGTTACCCGATCCATTAGTTCCTTACATAGGTCCATAGCCGCTTCAATCAACAACTTATATTGTCTGTTAGTTAAGGTTCCAACAGCTTCCGGGAAATAGATTATGGTTGGCTCATCTTCCAGCTTCAATGCATCCAATCCAGCCTTGAAAGCCGTTGCGTTGTTTATCGCGGTACCTGTAGTTCCAACAGAAACGATATAACAAGGACCGCCTCCATTGGCAAAGAATAATTGCATGGCGTAGAACATAATATTTTTTGGTTTATTTTCCCCATTGAAGGCCGGGATAATTGAAAAGTTTTCTGGTTTGCCTGTTAATGTAACTTCGATAGTGGTTTCCCTGCCATTACCATCTTCTTTTCTTTCTTCGGGGCCGAAATCAAAATACCGGACATATTCCTGCAGAGAAGTTATCCTTTTAGGTTTATTAAAGAAGTATTCTCCTTGGTATTCGATCTTGGCAGTATACCCGATAAAGGCTGGTATTGCCGTTTCCACAGAAGCGATAGAGGGAGGAAACTTCGAGATTTCTTCTACATATACCCCAGGTGTCTTCCTAAGATTTTTCAAAGGCATTATTGATTGATTTAAGGTTTATAAAAATGTCAGGTTTAACCTTATTTTTACCGGGCTACGCTAATTTGGAATTAGAACCTTTGTTGTATTCGTTATTTCTTTCAATTCCAATCCTTTGAAAGGCATCTCATAATAAGGCAGTCTTTTAGATGCTCGAGACAAGTATATCTCTTTTGGGCTATAGGTTTTTATAATTTTCCTTTCTTCATCCTTTGATTTTATATCTTTAATAAGATTTGTTTTATCATCCTTAAATATATCAATCACACCAAATAGATATAAAAACAAAAGATTATCATCTATATTACAATCCACAGAATAAATATAAAAAACTACTTAACAAAGTACAGGCTACCATTTTTTCTATGAAGTTGTTTTAAAAATATCTCACTTACCTACGTGAAAAGCATTGTGCCCGCTGGACTTTAGCTATTTTTTGTCCCGTACATTCCATGTACGAAACTCAAAATGAGCTTCGCCAGCAACCACAAGCCTTTCCATTCGGTTCCAGCAGACATTTTAAAACAACTTCTATAAATAAATGATCAACTCTATCCTCCTTTGGGGAAAAATAAAAAAGCCCTTATGCATTGAAACGCAAGAGCTTGTTTTATTCGTACTCAGTGTCCCCAACGGGTCTTGAACCTGCCTCCTGCAGACGCAGGAGGCAGGTATCGAAGTATTTGAGTGTGAGTGTGGGTTTATAGCAGTAAACTATGTCCACCCCCAACCCCTTACCCACACGCACTTCTACATTTTACATTCTGCGGTTCGATATTCTACATTCCTCCGGCTGTGCTCAAGGTTGGACTCGAACCAACATTTTCAACCTTTACCTGACTCCGGCATATCAGACCGGGCGGTTACTTGAGCAGGGCGGCCATTCGGCCTTGAATTTTAAACTTCCTTCTACACTTTAAACTTTGCACTATGTATTATGCACTCCATCCGCTGTGCCTCAGACAGGACTCGAATCTACCTGGCCCGGCAGACAGGCCTGTACTAAACGGTTTCTAAGACCGCCACCTCTTCCGTTTGGGCTACTGAGGCTAATTCTGGTGGCAATACGGGAGTCGAACCTGCCTCCTGCGTCAGCAGGCAGGCCCTGCCCTTTGGTGCTTCAAACCAACGCTCTCCCACGAAAGCTTTATTGCCATTTTATAAACCCATAGGAATTTGAATTATGAAAAATGTCGATACTAAATGGAAGATTAAAAACATCCTCGTATTCCTAACTCGACACCCTCACTCAAACACTTCGACATTGGATATTGGATACCTGCCTGCTGACCGCAGGCAGGTTCAATATTCTCTGGGTATTCCTTTGGAGGTATGAGCTTTCTGTAAAGGTTGCCCTTTACAATCATGCTCCATACACTAATATTTCTTATTGATTTTGGGAAACAACTGCGAATGGTTGTTCTAAAAAAGATATGCCGTCCGGAGTTGTCTTCTGACAATCCGGAATACTTTTAATCTAGACCGTCAGAAAAGGAATAATTGAAAAAATAATAAAGACAAATAGATAAGCCACCTCATGGAGTTGAGTACTCTGGCCGCCCGCAGAACGAGCCCTGCGTTCCATCTCAGAAAATTCGACATGTCGAAATAATTGTCTCATTTTTCAATTTCCCCTTCCGGGTTTTTATTGAAGTTCTTTTAAAATAGCTCACTTGGCTATAAAATGATCTTTTAACCGAATATTACGTTATGAAAAGCCTCACTACGCGTTGCGTGGCATCATTTTTCAAGTCTCATCTTCGGCTAAAATCTCTATTTTCTATCTCAAGCAGCCATTTAAAACAACTTCATTGAATTTGAAACCTAAAACTAAGTTAGAAAAGAAAAAGTTCCGGGATAGTAATTTTTTTTCGAAAAGAAATGATCTACAAAGGTTTTAAACCTAATACAAGCACACTACCCGCTAAGTGAATAGATTTCCAACAGAATACACCCAGTAACCAGAAACCAGAAACCTGTAACCAGCAACCAGCTCAATTCGCTTCTATCTCCAATAACACAATAGTACTCTCCCAGCATTCATCCGAATCTTCATAGCTGATCAATACATCAACAGGATATGTTTCAATATCCGCCGAAGTAAATTCACTGCCTTCCGGGAAATCTATAAAATGGTGTTCTACTCCATCAATATCAATAAACCACCCACTGCAACATATAGTAGGACAAGCCATAGGATTGGGCATCGTGATGGTAGCTTCTACCAGGTCATTGTTGTTATCAGGAGGAGTAACTTCCTCCTGACAATTAGCAAAAAGAATGATGGTAAACAGAGAAAGTAATACGATCTTCTTCATAAGCAAAGAGGTTTACAGGTTACTTCTACTAAAATAGACGTATTTTTTTTGAGCCGGGTTGGAATATATGCCCCTTTAACAATCCAAATTATCAGGTCTGAGAAATACTATTTTTCCAAAAAATTGTATCTAACCCAGTAACCAGCAACCAGCAACCAGAAACTTGTAACCCATCAATGACCGTTAGCCATCAACACAAAATTCTCCTTGAAGAGTTTTATGGCGATTGACAACAGGATGATTCCAAATACCTTGCGAAGGATCATGGCCCCGCCGTTTCCCAGTTTTTTGCTGATCCACTTGGACGACCGTAATACCAGAAAAACAAAAATTATATTTAAGAGGATTCCCAGCTGGATATCAATCACACTGTATTTTGCCTTTAATGCAATTATGGTAGTCATTGTCCCAGCTCCGGCAATCAATGGAAAAGCAATAGGAACAATGCTCCCTGACCGGGTGTCCGGCGGATCGTGGAAAATTCGAATTCCCAGGATCATTTCCAACCCAATCAGAAAAATAATCAAGGCACCGGCCACCGCAAAAGACGACACATCCACCCCGAACAATTTCAAAATAGAGGCTCCTCCATATAAAAATGCAGTCATCAAAAGTAAGGCAACTATGGAAGCTTTCCCGGATTCAATTTCAATTCCTTTCTTTTTCATATCAATGATAACAGGAATGGATCCCATTATATCAATGACGGAAAACAAGATGAGAGAAACGGCAAAAAGATCTTTCAAAACCATTTCAAATCAATTTTAATGAGTGACCAAAATATATTTAAAAACGACCGTTTTTACGACCAATTTCATCCCCGAAAATCAGGCAACAGAAGGCAGACACTTTAAAACCATATGCCCCCTATTCAAAGTCAAGGTTTATCTCTGAAATTGTAAAAAGTTTCCTAACAAAAAAGTCTGGATTTAGTTCCGCAAAGAAAAGATTATTTCGGAAATATTAATAGACGTTGAACAACCTCAAAATAGCTGCAATAACAACCACTATTAACACCCTGTGGGTCCAGATATTGGCCTTTGGATGCTTAGCCGCTACAATCGCCATGATGTACCCGCCCGACATCTGCCCGATAGCCATGATCCCGCCGATTTTCCAGTCTACCAAACCCTTATAGTGAAAAATAGCTAAAACAAGAACCGTATAAATGGCCACGATCAAAGATTTGATCACATTGCTATCGATAAGACTGTGGCGAGCGCCCAAAACCATGATAGCCAGAAAAAATATGCCCATGCCCATCTGGATAAATCCTCCATAAAAACCAAGAGCCAGAAACATGGGAATGATGAACCACATTGAGGGGGGATTCTCGGTGTCCGTTTCCCGCAACCAGCGCTTTGGTTTCACCAGAATTACAATTAACATAACGATCATCAGATACCTAAAGACCTGGATAAATGCTTCATTGGAAATTCGAGTGGCGACATATACACCCAATACTGCCCCGATGACGGTGAGCATAATGTAGTATTTACTGGCGTTAATATCCAATTTGCCTTTGCGGTGAAAAGCGTAGGTCGAAGCCACCGTCTGTGAAAGCACCCCAACCCGGTTGGTTCCATTGGCCATATTGCCCGGCAATCCCATCAATTCCGTCAAAATGGTCAGGGTGATGGCCGAACCATTACCGGCAAGCGTATTTATCGCTCCAGCAATAGCACTTCCCAGGATAGCTATGATATAATGATAATATTCCAGCTCCATTTCCAATTTTCCAACTATCCAATTTTCCTCACAGATTGCAATACTGTTTGGGAAAAGGAGTTGATTTAGGTTTATAAAAATTAATTAATCCTCTTTTATGCTTTGACAAAGTTCGACAAGCACTCCGTTGGCACTTTTGGGATGAATAAAACACACGAGTTTATTATCGGCTCCTCGTTTGGGCTCCTCATTGAGCAACTGAAACCCTTCCATCCGCATCCGTTCCATTTCTGCACGGATGTCCTCCACCTCAAAAGCAATGTGGTGGATCCCCTCTCCCTTTTTGTCTATAAACCGGGCTATCGGACTTTCCGGATTAGTTGCTTCCAGTAATTCTATTTTAGAATCGCCGGTTTCGAAAAAGGATGTCCGGACTCCTTCTGAAGCTACCTCCTCTATTTTGTAATGCTCCTTCCCAAGCAAGCTGGCAAACAGCGCGTTACTTTGTTGCAGGTCCTTGACTGCAATGCCGATATGTTCTACTTTTTTTACCATGCGGCAAAATTAGGTAAATGAAATTATGAATTGGGAATTAGCTCTAAATTATTTAGGAGAGTTCCAAATAATGGTTTATAAATACGTGTTATCTTTTTAGCTTCCTGCTAACCTTCTATAAATCGCCATCATCTGCTTCGCTGCTTTATCCCCGTCAAACCTTTGGACATATTCATAACCATTAGAGATCATGGTTTGTCTAAGCGATTCATCCGTCAGCCCTTTTTCAATGGCTTCTGCCAAAGCTTCCACCGAATACGGGTCGACCTGAAGGGTATCCGGTCCTCCTGCTTCAGGGAGAGAGGATAGATTGGAAGTTACTACCGGGGTATGGCTGAATAAAGCTTCAATGACAGGGATTCCAAAACCCTCATACACGGATGGATAAACAAATAAACTGGCTCGTTGATATAAACCGGGAATATCTTCAAAAACAGGGGTAATAAAGGACACTTGTTTTTCCATTCCTTGCTCAGCGAGATATTCCTGGACTTTTCGCTTATAACTACTTCCCTGCCCCACCACCACCAGATGAGGAGACAGATCATTGGGCAAGCTAGAAAGGGCTTTTACAATATTGAGCAGATTCTTTCGCTCGATCACTGATCCGACATAAAGGATGAATTCCTGTGGTAAACTGTATTTGTCCACGACTTCCTGAATCTTATTTGCCGGCCATTCACTCTTGAATTGATCGCTGCAGGACTGATAAACCACCTCGATCTTTTCAGGATCAATACCGTAAAAATTGACAATATCCTTTCGGGTACTTTCACTTATAGCCACCACGCAATCTGCATTTTGACAGGCATATTTGAACTTGGTATTATACGTAAAGGTGTCAATAGCTTTGTATTGTTTAGGATAGTGTTTGAAGATCAGGTCGTGAATGGTGACCACCGATTTAATTCCGGTTTTTTGGATGCCTACCGGAATTTCATGACTTAACCCATGAAAAACATCAATCTCATGTTTTCGGAGCATTTTTTTTACACCAAAAGACCTCCATAGGAATTTTTGCCTTCCTTTTGGCATATGGACCTGATACTCCGGGCTATTCAGAAAAAAATTGGTGGATGGGACTTGTTTTACTTTGGGTGTATATAAAAAATATCGCTCCTCCGGAAAATTTGTACTAAGGTCACGTAAAAGGGTACGGCTGTAATTGCCCAGGCCGGTAAAATTATTAAAAAGTCTTTTGGCATCAAACCCTATGTTCAGCATCGATATGTTTTTGTCCAGATTCAGTATTTATCAGGCTAGCCGAAAAGCCAACGTACGCTTCGTATTTTTGAAAAAAAGTGTAGAAAGTCGGTTTTTCAACCCTTATTCGTCCATTTCCAATAATGTTTTAGAAAAATCGACTTTTAATCCAACTTCATTTCCGTTACTTTTAAAAAATCAACCGTTATGTAAACTGAAGCAACCGTTAGGCCATAGAGAACAAATTTAGCGGAAGCATACAATATTTTGTTAAAAAATCGTTTATACCACTGAAAATAGCAAACTACTCCGGCAAACTGAGTTCAGGAAAGTAACAAATATAATTTTTTCTGATCTCATAGAAAACACTCCATCTTCTCTGCGCTGCCTAATAGATAAACACTCATTAGATTAAAAAACAGGACAAAACCATGTTCTTTTAGAAGCATAGCGTTTTGTCATATCTGTTACCATTGGCCAATTTTGCGTCATAACAACAGTTAATGATGTTAAAAAACTTGACCTGTTTTTTGATTATTGATAAATTAACCGTTCCTTTTGAAGGAACTATTCTAATCAGGTTTTGTGTTGACACCCTAAATAAAGTGGTCTGAGCACAAAATTAATTAAACGAAAAAACGATGAAAAAATCATTTGTTTTTATACTTATTCTGGCACCTGCTGTTAGTTTGCTGAGCTTTAACCTGGCGGCTATTACCAGAGCTATCAACAATGGCGATGCGGATGCTTTGGGACAGTTCTTTGGACCAAAAGTGGAGATTTCCATAGCTGATGAAGGCAATGAGTATTCCAAAGCTGCTGCGATTGAGGCCGTTAGAAAATTTTTCAGTAAAAACCCTCCACTGTCATTTGTACAGGTACACCAGGGAAAATCCAAAGGTAGTGCCGCACATTACTGCATTGGCAATATGGAGACAAAAGATGCCACATTCAGAGTATATATATACCTGGAAAAATCAGGATCAGACTTTAAAATCAAAGAATTACGCTTTGATGAAGAATAAACGTCAATTGACCTTTTATTCAACGTCAGGGATAAGCCGGTGCCGGTTTATCCCTTTTTTATTTTATGGTGAGCTGGACTTTGTCAATTCAACATAGCATCTTGAATTTTAATTAACTGAAGATCAATAATATTATGATTTCGAAGTTTAATTTTAAAAATTGGAGAAAACCTAGTCATTTAAAACAGAGTTCTAGTTTAATATATCAGGTTTTTTAGAAGATCGTTGATTTATTTTAACTACGCCTGAAGCCGGCGAGGCTCTTCCTTTTTGCATTGCCAAAAAAGGAAGCAAAAACGCTAGACGGATCAATGTGGCTTCTGCTTTTTTGGAAGAGTTAGGGTAGGGCTTAAGTATCGCTAGTCAGATAAGCATTCAACCAAAATTGCTGCTTCTTTATAGTGCTGGAACGGCTAAGTCGATTAAAACGTTATTGAGACTATTGTGCTGGAATTTTGCATTCGTTATTACTTCGGGTAGCCCTATTAGCCGCGGACACAATTTTGGTGGGGTGAGCCACTGTGGCCCGTCGGGAAGTTTTGATTTCATAGGAAAGATCTGATTTACGATTGAAAATATACAGCGGCCCCAGGAGATAAAAAGCGTCAACGGCTTCGAGGAACGACTTAAAGACGCTATGACTCATTTTGTAAAAAATTGATCAGCCCAATAATCTCGAGTTACTAAAAAAGTGTCGTTAATCGGGGAAGTAGGTTTTTATCCAACGAAACAGTTTTAGTGAAACCTAATTATTCCAATCCAGAAAGCCAGGCAAAACATTGCCGCCTTTTATTTTCAGGCTTTTCCCGACATTATTATGTACGGGATTTCGCAAGGGCTCAATTTGTATACTTTTTTAGCCGGAAAATGATTCATCCCGTATACGAAGTGTCGGGAAAGTATATGCCCCGCCGGCATTAGGCGCAGTAAAGATGAAGAACAAATAGGTTCAAATAGCCGAGAATATATTAATAAAATTCCCGACTTCTTGCTTTTATCCTCAACCTGAAACAAAAACTAATTGCAAGAAGATTTTGAATAAAAATAAAGTCCAGCCCAGATTATATCAGGCTCAAAAAGACATAAGCAAAAGGCACCACCAGCAAAAACGCATCAAAGCGGTCCAGCATACCTCCATGACCGGGAAGCAGATTCCCCGAATCCTTAATGTTGTAGCTCCGCTTGAATTTTGACTCGATCAAATCCCCGAGGGTACCAAAAACCCCACAGATTAAAGCTAAAATTACGAACTGCCAGATCTCCAGCAATTCCCCTCCATAAACATAATAAAGCGCAATACTCACTCCAACCGAAAACACCCATCCACCAATAGTACCTTCCCAGGTTTTTTTAGGTGAAACAACAGGAGCCAGCGGAGTCTTTCCAATCATGGAACCAATCAAATAAGCCCCCGTATCACTGGCCCATACCAATAATAAAACGACAAAAACCCTGTGGGGGTCATAATTATCTACCGACAGAAAAGTATCGGATAAAAGTAAAGAAACCGGTAAGCCTATGTAAACGGCACCGGAGAATAAATAGCCCGAATTCCTGAATGGATGACTTGGGCCCCTAAATAAATCGTGAATAAAAATAGATAACAACAGGACCAAAATGACCAGGCCGCCCCATTCCGGGAAAGTCAAACCAAGGCGGGGTAATGACATGAATATAAAAGGGATAATGCCAATCAAAACGCCATAAATCCTCCGTAAGTAGTTTTCTTCCTTTTTTAAAACTATTCCACTAAATTCCCAGAGGGAAAGAATAGCTATCAGAGCAAACAAGGCCAAAAAAGAATACAAACTGCCGAATAAACCGCCGAGCATCACCGCTACAAAAATGATGGCTGTTAATAGCCTTTGTCCCAATCCCTTCATTGAATGGTTTTCTTTAGGAGGGTGAAGGTATTGAATAATCCATTTTTATCCAAGAAAGGGGAAGGACAGTGTATGATGTAGTTGTTTGCTCACGATGTTCGCTGTTTGACGTGGTTTGCAGAACAATATCAAACAGTGAGCATAGCGAACATCAAACAACTCAAACAACATCAAACCGACTGAAAGGAGTCTCTCACACCTCCTCTTCAGTCAAAGTTCTTTTTATATGTAACGCCAGCATAATCGTCAACCCCAGTGAAACAATCCCAATCAACCACCCCGGATTGCCAGCCTCGCCAGCATCGAAATTATCCAGCAAATCCCCGGCCAAATATTTTAACAATACCTGAATGCCATTAAAAAAGAAATGAGCAATGATCGGCAACCACAAACTGCGGCTCCAACTGAACAGATATCCTAAAATCGCCCCTAATAAGAATCGTGGGATAAACCCTTCAAACTGCATATGCATCATGCTGAAAAGAAATGCAGTTACCCAAATGGCGACATGTTCATTCCTTAACGTTGACGACAAAACTTTTTGAAATATGCCCCTGAACAACAACTCCTCGCCTATGGCAGGTACAAGGGCAATGATCATTAGATTGAGGATCAATTCCATTGGACTATCCATGGTCAACAGGGCATTGATCATCGCAGTTGCATCTTCTTCTATCGTTTGAGCCCACTCAGGAAGAGGTATCTGCATATTGATCCAATAAGTAAGGCTGGTAAAGGGCATAGCCACCAAAATAAGCAGGACCGACAATAGAATGGTTTTTGAATTTATTACCTTATCGAGAGAAAGATATTCATGCCATTTACTACGTCGCATAAAAAATGCCAACAACAAACACGGCAAAGTAAAAGACATCAAATGTACGGCCAGATTGGCAAACCGTACCAGGTTGCGGTTTTTCAAGGTATTATTATCGGCCAGTGAGTTGATGAGTTCTTCCAGTCCGTAACCTCCACTTTTGGCAATAAGCTGAGCCACATGACTCCCCCCCCAGCCAAGGATCAATACCAGAAAAATGACCATCAGGATTTCCAATAGTCCCGGCAATTCTCCTACCCTCGAACGATCGGCATTGATCTCCTCGTGATCAATAGGCTCTAATTCCTCCATATTTGTTCTAATAAAGTTAATTTTGCGAAAAACCAATCGTAAAAATAGAAATTAATAATGACTAGACTTAGCGTTAACATCAATAAAGTCGCCCTGATCAGAAATGCCAGGGGAAGCAACCTCCCGAACCTCGTACAAATCGCCAAAGATTGCGAAGCCTATGGAGCTCAGGGCATCACAGTACATCCACGCCCGGATGAACGTCACGTCCGCTATGATGACATCCCGGTCCTGAAGGAAATTGTGACTACCGAATTCAATATCGAAGGAAACCCGACCCCGAGGTTTATGAAAATGGTAATGGAACACAAACCCGACCAATGCACCCTTGTACCGGACGACCCCGGTGCACTGACCTCTGATCACGGCTGGGATACCATAAAACACAGCGCTTTTCTGAAAGATGTAATTGGTCAGCTACAGGATAAAGGCATCAGGGTATCCATTTTTTTGGACCCTGTAGAAGCCCAGGTGGAAGGTGCGAAGGAAGTCGGTGCCGACAGGATAGAATTCTACACAGGTCCTTATGCCGAAGGTTATCATGAGGACAGGGAAAAAGCCATCCGGGATTTTGTAAAAGCTGCCAGGAAAGCAAATGACATAGGGATAGGTATCAATGCCGGACATGACCTCAATCTCGACAATCTTGCCTATTTCCACCAAAACCTGCCCGGATTGCTGGAAGTTTCCATTGGTCATGCACTTATTTGCGATGCTTTATACTATGGTCTCAAAAATACCATCCAGCTTTATCTGGCTAAATTGAGCTAATTTTTTATCTGCAGATAGATTTTTGCCCCCGCAACTTCTAAACCTGTATTGAAGAGAATCCCGGATATTGGAACTAGATAAACCAGATAACAATCATTTAACACAAGGCCTTAAAAGTCCAAAACCGGAATTTCATTAATATCACAAAAATTAAAACCCCCAATTCCTGTTTGGAAAAAGCCACAGAAAGGAAACATTTGCACAGATTCAGATTTTGCTTCCAAAAATTAAAAAAGTTTAACTTTTATTTAACTTTGTGGCAGCACAAAGCACAACTTAAACGTATTGGTTATTGTAACCCTCTCAAATCAAATTGAATAAAATTAATCACACAAAAATTGCTTCAACTACCATCCTAGGAACATTGACATTTTTTCAAACAAACAAACACTTGGTTTTTAGCTGATTTTCAAGCACTTACAGAAAACGTGAAAGAAGCTGAAAAAATTAACATGGGAAAAATTTTTTGATGATATTTCATTTATAATTTTTTTTAATTGGTTAAATCCTGTTTTGAGAAACAAACAGGAATTTGCCCGATTGTTTTATTAAATCTTTTTTTAACTAAATTGGACTTAAGTATGAAAAGACTATCACTAGTTTTGACATTAGTGTTCTTCGCCTTTGGCATGGCCATGGCACAAAGAACAGTAAGCGGGACAGTTACAGACACTGATGGGGAAACCCTGATTGGTGCAAGTGTTCTCGTCAAAGGTACTACTACAGGTACTGTAACAGATTTTGACGGAAAATACTCTCTATCTGTTCCTGAGGGAGCCAAAACCCTCGTTTTCAGTTACACTGGTTTCGAATCTCAGGAAGTTGAGTTAGGTACTAGTAACGTCGTTGACGTAGTACTTGCAGAAGGTGTTACGCTTGACGCAGCCGTTGTTACGGCCTTGGGTATCGAAAGAGATAAAAAATCTCTCGGTTACGCTGCCCAGGAAGTTTCCGGTGATGAAATCACCAAAGTAAAAGATGCAAACTTCATTAACTCACTTTCCGGTAAAGTTGCTGGTGTTGACATTAAGAGAAGTACCCAGTTGGGAGGATCTTCCAACGTAGTTATCCGTGGTACAAAATCTCTTTATGGAAGTAGCCAGGCACTTTTCGTAGTTGATGGTACGCCAATCGACAACCGTATTGCTAACACGACTAATCAGCAAACTGGTCGTGGTGGATATGACTACGGTAACGCTGCGATGGACATCAACCCGGAAGACATCGAGTCTGTTTCTATCCTTAGAGGTGCTGCTGCGACGGCACTTTACGGATCACGTGCTGCAAATGGTGTTATCCTTATTACCACTAAAAAAGGTAGCAAGAACAAAGACCTCGGTATCACAATCACTTCAGGTATCACTGCCAGTAAGATCGATAAATCTACTTTCGTAAGATACCAGAAGCAGTACGGAGCAGGATATGCACGTGGATTGGGATGGTATGCATCTGATGGTACGGATGATCCAGACGGATTCGAATACTTCGATTTCGGTGAAGGAGCAGGTGACGTACTTACCGAAGCTGTTTACGAGGATGCTTCTTTTGGTCCTGAATTCGATCCGAATCGCCAGGTTTACACCTGGGAGTCATTCTATCCGGAACTGGACACTTACCAGCAGACTCAGCCATTTACTGCATCTGATAATGATGCATCTACCTTCTACGAAACTGGTATTACCTACAACAACAGTATCGCTATCGATGGTGGTACAGACAGAAGTGCTTTCCGTTTGAGTTATACTAACTTCGACCAGAAAGGTAACTTGCCTAACAGTAGCATTAAGAGAAATACTCTTGCTACAAGTGGTAGCTTTGACGTTACTGACAAGATTACTGCCTCTGCTACTGTAAACTTCATCAACACCAATGGTTTGGGAAGATATGGTACTGGTTATGACAACAGAAACGTAAACCAGTCATTCCGTCAGTGGTATCAGGTATCTACAGACATGGTTGATCAGGAAGCGGCTTACAACCTTACAGGTAAGAACATCTCATGGAACCCTTACGGACCGCTTGATCCGGACCGTGCTACTGCACCTCACTACTTCGACAACTACTACTTCAACAGATATGAAAACTTCCAGTCGGATACCCGTAACAGAATCATGGGTAACACTACTTTGAATTATGAAGTAACTTCATGGTTCAGCTTGATGGGACGTGTTGCTATGGACCGTTACAACTTCCTCCAGGAAGAAAGAATCGCTGTTGGATCTATCGACGTACCAATGTACTGGAGACGTAACAGAGACTTCTCTGAAATGAACTACGATCTGATCGCTTCTTTCAATAAGTACTTCGGAGCTGACAATAAGATCAACTTTGACGGTAACCTCGGTATGAACATTCGCAGAACCAAGTATGATTACATCAGTGCTGCAACAAACGGTGGTTTGGTTGTACCTGGAATCTACTCATTGGCTAACAGTGTAAGTGCTCCAAATGCACCTGCTGAAACTGCTTATGAGATCGGTACTAACGGTTACTTTGCAAGAGCTAGCTTTGGATATGACAACTTCCTCTATGTTGATCTTGCCGGTCGTTATGACATTTCTTCTACTTTGCCAGAAGCAAACAATGGTTACTTCTACCCATCTGCTTCTTTGAGTTTGGTATTCTCTGAGTTGATGAACTCATCTGTACTGAGCTTCGGTAAATTGAGATTCAACTACGCTGAGGTTGGTAGCCCTGCGCCACCATTGTCAATCAAGAACACTTACGACTTTGTAACTCCGTTTAACGGTGTTGCATTGGCTTCTGCTTCAAATACTGAAAACAACGCAGAGTTGGTAGCTGAGAATACAAAGAGTATCGAGGCTGGTTTGGAAATGAACTTCTTGAACAACCGCGTAGGTTTGGACTTCTCTGTTTACAGATCCAATACCTTCAACCAGATTATTCCGGTTTCTGTAACTGGTGCTACTGGTAGCTTGTTTAAATATGTAAACGCTGGTAACATTCAGAACCAGGGGCTTGAGTTGGCTTTGAATACAACTCCTGTTAAAGCTGGTGACTTCCAGTGGAACCTGAACCTTACCTGGTCTAAAAATCAGAACGAGGTAATCGAATTGTTCGAAGACCAGACCAATATTCAGTTGACTACAGTACAGGGTGGTGTTACCATCAATGCTACTGTTGGTGAGCCATTTGGTTCTATCAGAGGAACAAACTTTGTTTACCACACCAACGGTGAACCAATCGTATACCCACACTGGAATGGTGGTATGCGCTGGAGAAAAACTACAACTCCTGAGGTTATCGGTAACGTAAATCCTGATTGGAGAGGTGGTATCCAGAACTCATTGTCATACAAGAACCTCGCATTGAGCTTCCTGATCGATATCCAGAAAGGTGGAGACTTCTTCTCATTGGATATGTGGTACGGAACTGCTACAGGTATCTATGAGCACACTGCAGGTACTAACGACAAAGGAAATGATGTTAGAGATAATCCTGCTGACGGTGGTGGATTGCCAATCGACGGTGTACTCCATTTAACTGACGCTGACGGAAACTACCAATACGACGACGATGGAAATCCAATTTCTGACGGTACCGTAAACACAGAATACGGATATGCTTCTGATGTTTACACTTCATTCGGTTACGTTTATGCTCCTAATGCATACCACGTGTATGATGCATCTTTCGTTAAACTGAGAGAAGCTGCTATCACTTACACACTTCCTAAGAGCTTGTTCGAAAACAACTTCATCGGAGGTGTCGATTTGTCATTAGTTGGTAGAAACCTTTGGATTATTCATAAGAACTCAGAGTACTCTGATCCTGAAGCTGGTTTGAGTGCAGGACGTTTCTTAGGAAACCAGTCAGGTGCTTACCCATCAATCAGAGAGGTTGGATTTAACCTGAAAGTTAGATTTTAATTAAATAATTAAATGAAGACATTATCAGAGGATAAATCAACAATTGAAATTATGATCGATTGTATTTTCCATCTGAGTTTTAATTAAAATAATAATTAATATGAAAAGAATATTTTTTCTCACAATAATGGTTTTCGTGCTCGGTGCATGTACTGACAACATCGCAGACCTTAACGTCGACACGAAAAACCCAGAAGAAGTGCCATCTGGCGCGCTCTTCGCCAACGCAACAGTTTCATTCTTTGATTTCATGACCAATCAGAATGTAAACGTTAATAACTTCAGACTTTGGTCACAGTACTGGGCTCAGACAACATATGCTGATGAGTCTAACTACGAATTGGTAGAAAGAAGTGTTCCAAGAAGTATGTGGAATACTATGTATGCTACAGTTCTCCGGGACTTACAGGATGCAAAACCATTGATCGACGCTGATGAATTCCTTTCTCAGGAAGAAAAAGACAATCAGCACGCGATCATCGCTATCATCGAGACTTATGTTTACTCCATTCTCGTAGATACATTTGGTGATGTTCCTTTCTCTGAAGCACTGGCTGGAGAAATTACTCCAACTTATGACGATGACGCTTCAATTTATTCAGCGATCATTTCTAACTTGAACAAAGCTATCGAAGATCTTGGTGGTTCTACAGGCTTAGGTTCTTCTGACCTCATCTACGGTGGAAGCGCTGACCAGTGGAAAAAACTGGGTAACTCTTTGAAGCTTAAGTTAGCTTTCCGTTTGGCTGATGTTGATGCAGCACAGTCTCAGTCATTGGCTGAAGCGGCTGTTTCCAGCGGAGTTTTCACTTCAAGTGCGGACAACTTTGTTATCCAGTACTCCAGCTCAACGCCAAATACTCACCCGCTTTGGGTTACTTTGGTACAGAGTGGACGTTCTGATTACGTTGCTGCCAATACTGTTGCTGATTACATGAACTCACTGAATGATCCAAGAAGAGCTTACTACTTCAAAGATCTGGAAGAGGACGGTTCTGCAACTGGTGGAGATTATGGTGACAACAACAGTTACCCTGCTAACTCCAAGCCAGGAGAATTGATGGAAAGCCCAACTTTCGCAGGAACAGTTTTCACATACTCAGAAGTTGAGTTCCTTTTGGCTGATGCCGTTGAAAGAGGATACAGTGTAGGTGGTACGGCAGAAGAGCACTACAATGCAGGTGTTACTGCTTCAATCATGGATTGGGGTGGATCAGCTGACGATGCTGCTGCTTACCTTGCACAGGCGGATGTTGCTTACTCAACAGCTCCTGGTACCTGGGCAGAAAAGATTGCTCTCCAGAAATGGATCTCTCTTTATGATCAGGCATTTGAAGCTTGGTGCTCATACAAATTGTATGACGCTCCTGTATTGAACATTGCTGTTCAGGCACAGGTGCCTACACCAACTCGTTACACTTACCCTGTTACTGAGTATACTTTGAATGGTGAAAACGTTGAAGCTGCTTCTTCAGCTATCGGCGGTGACGCTAAGGATACTCCGGTATTCTGGGATGTAAACTAAGCAATTGTAAAAACTAATGGTCTTAGGACCATTTGATCTTACATAAATTAAAAAGTGCTGTTTTCGGATGATCCGGAGGCAGCACTTTTTTAATGTCCTGACCGGGACATAAACAATTCATCCCCCTTCATTTTCTTTCTTCCTTATGAATAATTCTGTATTTTAGTTGACGAATACCTAATTTCAAACCGGCCAGACATGAAAAATGCTATTTACTTCATTTTCGGAATAACTCTATTCCTTACTTCCTGCATCAAGGAAGAAACACCACAACCAGACACGACATATGTTAATCCAGGTGACCATTATTGCGGTGATGTTTGCTCTGAAGGCAGTTGGATCATCCCAGGTAGCGGATTATGGCTTTATGGAGGAGAAAATGAAGACTGGCATTTTGACATTTCCAATTGGGACCTGAATGAAAGTGGGTTACGGTTTGGCTTAGGCAGAGAATCCTTTCATGCCCTTATTGATCCGCAATATTCCCCTTTAGCCGAAGTCGTCGAAACCTTCTCTCCTGCTGAGGAATTTATCGTAGTGCCCCTTGACAACGGCTTTTTCAAAGCTTACCCTTTAGGTTTGATGATGAAACATGAAGTAGTCAATGAAACCTTTAATGGACATCCGGCCATGGTAGCCTATTGTGTTCTGGCAGACCTGGCGATCGTTTATAGTCGTGAATACTGTGAGAACACTTTTACCTTCGCGTTGTCAGGTTACACCTACAGCGACCCTGACATTCAGGATGGCCGGGAAGCCTTTATCTTGTGGGACAGAGATACAGAAAGCCTCTGGTGGCCACTTTTAAACAGATCTATATCTGGAGACATGAATGGAACACCTTTGAAGGAATACTCCGGGGATTGGGATATTATTACCTTCGACGAACTTCAAAACTCTTACGATGGTGAACAAATCCTCGTCCTTCATGAGGGCCAAACTATGGAAATCCCGGAAGACTGGCCTGAAATCAGGGATGTGGATTGCAATTAATCTGTAAGGTTGTTCACCAACTACCACTAACCGGTATTATCCATATTTTCAGGAAATTACCGGTTAGCGCTTTTTATACCTCACCATTTGATGCTCTTCTTTTCAGGATTATATTATTTTTGCGTTCTCTCAAGGATAGGCAGGAACTACACTGCTTGTCTGCGAAAAACAAAAACCCGTAAAAGATGGAAGAGCTCAACGTTTATATAGAAAAGATAGGCACCATGGTTATCGATTTTGCGCCTAAGCTGGGTTTGGCGCTTGTCGTTCTATGGATAGGAATAAAAATCGTTAATAAGCTGGCTGCTATAGTAGGCAAAGCACTTGGCAAAGCCGGCATCAGCGAAAACATTCGTCCCTTCCTGACTTCTATTCTAGGCATCTCCCTCAAAATCCTGGTCATCTTCAGTGTTGCCGGTATCATTGGAATTGAAACCGCCTCCTTTGTTGCCGTCCTAGCAGCTGCAGGTTTTGCAATCGGTCTTGCCCTGCAGGGAAGCTTGAGCAACTTCGCCGCCGGAATCATCATTCTCATTTTCAAACCATACAAAGTAGCAGACTGGATCGAGGTACAGGAAAAATTCGGGAAGGTGGAAGAGATCCAGATTTTTAATACGACAATTGTCACTCCCGGACGTAAAACCCTCATCATTCCCAACGGGCAGGTTGTAGAAAGCATCGTGACCAATTATTCCAAAAAAGGCCATATTCGTATGGAGCTTCAAGTCACCATGCCATACGAGGAAAGTTACCCCAAAGTCAGACAAATCATCTTTGACACGCTGAATGCCATTCCCCTGGTTTTAAAAGACCCTGAGCCTGAGGTAGGAATTGAAGCCTACGACAGCCACAGCATAGTCATTGGGGTGCGTCCTTACGTACGCCCGGATGATTTTTGGGATGTAACCTTCGAAGCATACGAAAAAATCAAAGCTGCTTTTTACGAGCATAACATCAAGGTCGCTTACTCCGAAGGTGTGGAACTGGGAAGTATTGGAGCATAACGTAGAACAGACTTCAGTCTGTTATTATCAAAAGACAACGATCAACACCACCACGTACCAAAGACTTCAGTCTGTTATTATCAAAAGACAACGATCAACACCACCACGTACCAAAGACTTCAGTCTGTTATTATCAAAAGACCACGATCAACACCACCACGTACTACAGACTTCAGTCTGTTTCCTATCCCAAATACCACAATCAACAATCTTATTTAAAAACAACCTTCAGTCTGCACTTCCAGTGCCATACTACTTTAGTTTGCAGAACGCCCCAGCGCTTGCTCGATGTCTGCCCAGATATCCTCAATATTTTCCAACCCAACGGAAACTCTTACCAGCCCGGGAGTGATATCCACTGCCTGGCGTTCCTCTTCCGTCAGCTTGGAATGTGTGGTCGAAGCCGGATGCGTAACGATGGTCCGGCTATCTCCAAGATTGGGAGATAAAGAACACATCTCCAGGGCATTCAGGAATTTTTGACCACGTTCAATCCCTCCTTTCAATTCAAAAGTTACCAGCCCTCCCCCACTGCTCATTTGTTTTTTGGCTAATGCGTATTGCGGGTGTGAAGGCAAAAATGGATATTTCACGCTTTCTATTCCATCGGCCACTTCAAGGCGTTTTGCCAGTTCGAGAGCATTCCCACAGTGACGTTCCATCCTCAGCGAGAGGGTTTCCAGACTCTTTGAAACTATCCAGGCATTAAAAGGAGACATGGACGGACCTGTATGGCGACAGAAATAAACTACCTTTTCTATCAAATCAGCATCACCTACGATGATCCCGCCAAGCACCCTTCCCTGGCCATCCATAAACTTGGTGCTGGAATGAGTTATAAGATTCGCTCCGAATTTTATTGGTTGTTGTACAGGTGAGGTAGCAAAACAATTGTCGACATTTAATATCAGGTTGTGCTTTTTAGCCAGTTTTCCCGCTTTTTCAAGATCTACCAGCGTCAAACCTGGGTTAGAAGGTGTTTCAAGAATAAGCATCTTAGTATTCGGCTGAATAGCCGCTTCCCAACTATCGACATCCAGTGGATCAACATATGTGGTCGTAATACCCCATTTGGGTAGTATGATCATCAACAATTGGTGCGTTGACCCAAAAATAGCTTTTGAGGCCACAATATGGTCACCACTTTCCAGGAAAGCGGCAATACTTGCAAACACAGCTGCCATGCCGGTAGCTGTAGCAAAACCAGCCTCGGCTCCCTCCATTTGACAAACTTTTTCTATTAGCTCATCAGTATTCGGATTGCTGTATCTCGAATAGATCTGGCCTTCCATATTACCGGCAAAGGTATCTGCCATGATCTCCGCAGTAGGGAAAACAAAGCTTGACGTAAGATATAACGGAACGCTGTGTTCACGAAATTGAGTTCTTTCCGATTGATGACGAATAGCGTTCGTTGTTGGGTGTTTTTTATTTTTCATTGTAAATTATTATGTTATTGCTTACTGGTACTGACTACTGGTACTATTTTAAAAGTCCTCCGTTCCCGGGAGAGCCCAGCCTTTAAGGGATTCAATAGAATTTCCTGACAACGGGTTCGATGAAGAATTGCCATTCAATTTTCCCGTACGGAAACGATTTAAGCAGTCAGCCACTGCTGCTGCTTCGATCAGGAAGCCATCATGACCATAGGGACTGTCAATAATTTTAAGCGTGGCATCAGGAATATGTTTGGTGATTTTTTGTTGTTCAGCCAGGGGAAAGAGCACATCTGAACGGATACTGATGACAAGGGTTTTTGCCTTGATCCTCTTCAGCGCATTTTCCACGCCATCACGCCCCCGACCAATGTTATGACTATCCATGGCCTTACTGAGTACCAGATAGGAATAAACATCAAATCGTTTCCAGAATTTTTCTCCCTGATAACGTTGATAGGAACTGGCTTTGAAATTATCGACAATTTCCTCGGATGCCTCAGCCTGGCTGCCTTCGTAGGCATCATAAGTCCGGTAGGAAAGCATAGCTATCGCTCTTGCAGCCTCCAGTCCTTTCCGGCCTGGCTCCATCTGCCCGGCTTTTGCAGAAAGATCCGCCAATATGGCCATCCGCTGGGCTTCGTTGAAAGCAATGCCCCAGGCAGAATGTCTTGAATTACTCGCCAGTAAGGCAATATTGTCAAACAAGTCCGGCTCTGTCACTGCCCATTCGAGCAATTGTTGTCCACCCATGGAGCCACCAATACCCAAATGGATTTTGGATATACCAAGCCTGCGTTGCAACAATTGCTGAGCCTGGACCATATCACGAATGGTGATAAAAGGAAAACTTTCACCATATTGATTTCCCGTTTCAGGATTGACGGACGTAGGTCCTGTTGTACCGTAACAAGATCCCAGGGAATTGGCACAAACAATAAAATCCTTATCAGGGTCAATGATCTTGCCCTTGCCGACTATCCCCGGCCACCATTCCATCGGGTTAGAATTTCCCGTTAGGGCATGGCAAATCCAGACGACGTTGTCGCCACTGGCGTTAAGCGTACCAAATGTATGATAAGAAATTTCGAGGTGTGACAGCACCTCACCGGATTCGAGCACAAACGGCTCGTCGATGCGTAAATTTTTCAAAGCAAATTGATTTTATCATTCCACAATGGCAGGTCTTGGCACCTTTTTCTCATAAGATTAGGTTGCCAGGGTTTCACAGAGCCTGATCTCTCCACCCTTCTTTATAGAATCAATTTTTCAAACATTGAAAAAGTAATTCAGTGGTGCAAAAGTATTCCTAATTGGGAAAAAATCAAAGTTTGAAGCGTAATTTTAGCTTTTCTATAGGATTATGCATCACCCCGTACACCTTGTGTCGGGGCCAGGCTGTCCACTATCGCTCCCATCCTTTGCTGTCCTCGTCCCTGCGGCGCCCTCCGCTTAACGCTCCGGCCTACATCTTTTCGCATACCACAGAAAGGAGCCGTCAGGTTCCTAATCCCGGTAATCCCCGGAATGAATAACCTCAACTTTGGTGCTGTAGGTACCAAATACCTCTTGCTATAATAATCTACTTCCGTTTTATCAATTCAGAGGAAAACAACAAAAATCATCAAATTATTTCCCGCTCATTTGGATGATGTGCACCCGCCCTTTACCTTTGTTAGCATTCACCCAACTGGCAACCAAAGCCCATTTCATGAAATATGTTTTAATTACAGGAGCCTCGACTGGTATCGGTTACACCACCGCCAAATTTCTTATTGAAAAAGGATTTAGGGTGATAGGTAGTGTCCGGAAAGCGAGTGAAGTTGCCAAAATTGAATCCGAACTTGGACCGAATTTCAGGGGAGTGGTTTTTGATGTCACAGATCAACAATCCGTTACCAATGGATTTCAGGAAGTAGAAAAAATAGTTGGAGAACATGGACTTTCTGGCTTGGTAAATAATGCCGGCATTGCTGTCGCCGGACCTTTGCAACACTTATCCCTGGACAGGTTTGAATATCAAATGAATGTCAATGTCAACGGACTTGTCAGGGTCACCCAGACCTTTCTTCCATTGCTTGGAGGAAATCAAAAAAAATATAGCAATACACCCGGTCGCATTGTGAACATCGGCTCCGTCTCAGGAATCATTGCCACTCCGCTGCTTGGGCCATACGCCGCATCAAAATTTGCGGTGGAAGCCATTACGGACAGTTTGAGAAGAGAATTATTACTTCATGACATCAAGGTCATCCTGGTGCAGGCAGGGCCTGTCAAAACGCCAATCTGGAAGAAAAGCTCCCAAATAGATCCCGAATTATTGAAAACAGAATATGCTCCTTTTCTAAAACAAACAGAACGGAGAATTGAAAGAACGGAGAAAACCGCTATGCCTGCCGAAATCCTTGCAGAATTGATCCACAAAAGCCTCACTACACCCAAACCAAAGACCAGATATCTGCTTTCAGACAGGAGGTGGTTTTTCAAACTACTGCCTATAATACCTGATCGTTGGATTGATAATTTATTTCACAAAAGCATGAAAAAAACCCTGGCAAAAGAAAAGGCAAAACCCAAGGCTAAAAATTAGTAAAGGAGATCTATCTTTCAAACTATGTCAAACATTATCAAACAACGTCAAACAACCTAAATCAATAAAAAACACAAAACAATGATCGACACGGTAATCTTTGACCTGGGCGGCGTGCTCATAGACTGGAACCCGCGGTATGTATTTCGCAAAATATTCGATGATGAGGAAAAAATGGAATATTTTCTGACGGAAATTTGTGGAGACGAATGGAATAAAGCCCAGGATGCAGGAAGACCTATCGCTGAAGGCAACCGGGTAATGATTGAAAAACACCCCGAATGGGAAAATGAGATCCTGGCGTTCTATAAAAGATGGGTGGAAATGCTTGGCGGACCTATCCACGGAACAGTGGACATCCTAAAAACATTACACGCAAAAAAAGAAACCAGGTTGATTGCCCTGACCAACTGGTCGACAGAAACTTTTCCTATTGCCCAGGCCAAATATGATTTCCTGGGCCTGTTTGAAGGCATTCTGGTCAGTGGTGAGGAAAAACTGGTAAAACCTGACCCCAAAATCTACGAACTGGTGCTCGACCGCTACAACATCGATCGTTCCAAAGCTGTGTTTATTGATGATAATAAAGCCAATATTGAAGCCTCCACCAAGCTTGGATTGGAGGGATGGCAATTTACGTCTCCGGAAAGGTTGAGAGGACAGCTTGAGGAGAGTGGGTTGCTTTAACGACTTACGGCTCACGGTGGATGGCCAACGGTAAACAATAACCGTGGATCGTCCACCGCAGGCCGTTAATCTAACTCCGCTTATTCCGACATCAATATTTGATAGATCTCCTCCCTGAAGTCAAAAAAGACATCCCGTAGACTACTTTTGGCATCCGTACCGTAATTGATAAGGTAGGCCATGGAAATATCTTGGTTAGGGAAATAAAAAAGATCAGCCGTATAGGCCAGGTCCCGTCCACGATGGCCCAAACCATATGCATTCTGAGCGCCATCCAGGAAGTCTTTTCTAATAGTTACTCCGTAAAGTTCATCGGGACTAAATCCCTCCGTGGTTATGTTCGTCATCACGTCCAAAGCAGATGCCGACATAAGCGATTTTTCAATGAGTAAAGCCTCAATAAAAATCTTCATATCAAAAACCGTAGAATATAATCCACCATAACCATTACCACTTCCGGTATTGAGATTAGACAGGTTGAGGATGGTGCCATCGTTGTAAAGGTCAAAATATCCCTGAGCAACAAAATCCGGCAGGGATTCATGCCAGTGATAATAACTGTCGTTCATACCGAGAGGATCGAGGATATTATCTCTCATCAGCAGGGCATGTGACTTCCCAGTAGCAGCTTCCAGCACCATGGCGGCAAAAAGCAAATTGGTATTTGAATATTCGACATCCGTTCCGGGAGGAAATTCAGCCGGACGATTGCGAACATATTTCAGCAGTGTTTCCGGTGTCCAGAATTTTGCCGGATCATTCAGAACCGCCAAATAGAAATTATTATCCGTAATAACATCAAAAATGCCGGTGGTGTGGTTCAAACACTGGCGAATAGTAACCTGATCTGCATTTTCAATATCTTTGATATCATCTTCCGTCAACCATTTTGAGATCAGGTCATCCAGGTTTAAAACACCCCTATCAACCTCCTGCATCACTAAAACCCCGATAAACAACTTGGTCACACTTGCAACTTTAGAAACGTGACACACTTCCATAGGAATACCTTTATCAATATCCGCCATTCCTGATGCGCCCGCCCATTGACCGTCACCGTCCCTGATCAACAGAGAAATTCCCGGCAAACCCTTTTGAGTATATTCATCAATCAATGACTGGAACACATCAGCGCTTGGATGCAAAGCACTTGAATCAGCAAATGCTATTGTACAACTTTGAGTCGGTACGATCTCATCTTTCTTACAACCGAACAGCAAACCCCAAAGCACAAAAACCATACTGGCTATCAATATCTTTCTCATTTTTCTGACTTTAAATTTTGAAAAAAATTGGTTCTAAATGCCCATTATTTCCAGGGGATCATCAACCCCAGGTGCACATTGGAACTTGGCATTACCGGAACATATTCATTGATAAAAGGCAACTGCATCGCAAATTGATAATGCAGGAACAACCGCATATCATTTCCGAAGGTAAACCCTGGCCCCAGGCTAAAGGCCCCCATAAATTGAGGCCTTCCCGTATTGGGTAATTTTTCATAAATCCCTTCACCCGTTAGCTCAAATTGTCCCCGATCATTAAATGCATGCAGATATCCTGCTCCCAACCGTGCTTCCAGATCCCAGGAAACATTAAAATGGTGCCGTAATCCCGCTTCCGTATATAATTGGATCCCATGCTGTATGTATCGGTGGTAAAAATACCCCAATCGCAAAGTCTGGAACCACTCTTGATGCGGCCCCTTTTTGTAAGTATATTCAGACCCCAGGGTAATTCCCGGATGGACAGGTATTCCGAAAACACCCAATTTTGCACTTCCTGGCAACAAAGTGGCTGTATTAAAAGCTGTAACCGTGATTGGAAAATCCTGCTGTTGAGCAGAAAGATCCCCGAAGGACATCACCAATAGAAAGATGAGTACCGTAAATACCTTGCTCTTCATAATGGATAATTTATGGCGACAGACCTTTTGCAGTAAAGCCGCCGAAATGAAAAAAATTATGACTAATTTGCGGCAAGGCCAAGAGAGGTTCAACAAGCATATTAGGCATTTTCCATTAGAAATGCAATGAGTTTTGTTCACTGCCGGCCTAACCACTTTTATTAATAAAACCAGAGCTATTTTGAGTTATGAAAAAGCTGTATTTCATCCTTTTTTGTTTCTTGTTGGTTACCACTTCTTCTATCGCCCAGGATCAAGGAATGGTTCACTTCCAGATCATGGATTCCAAGACAAGGAAACCACTCCCGGCAAGACTGGTAATCCTCAAAAATGGTGTTCCCTATGCTCACAAAAAGGTATCTGATCTGAACCTCGCCTGCCGGGACAATACGATTTATACGGCAAATGGCACCGGATCTTTTGAATTAGCTCCGGGAACCTATGAATTTTGGTTTGGAAGAGGAATGGAGTACAGCGTTGATATCCATAACCTTACCGTTGAGGCTGGTCAGGAATATACTGTGAGGGCCAAACTGAAAAGAGAACTGGACACCCGCGGCATGGTCTGCGGAGATATGCACCTGCATACTTTAACCAATTCCGGTCACGGTGATGCCTCAATTGAGGAAAGAGTGATTTCCTGCGCCGCAGAAGGGTTGGAATGGGCCGTCGCCACAGATCATAATTATTTGACCGATTATGTACCATTCCTGAAAAGAACGGGACTGGAAGGAAAAATGGCCACAACAATTTCCAATGAAGTAAGTACACAAATAGGGCATTTCAACACCTACCCTCTTGAAACTGGAAGTGAAGTTGCTGACTACAGCATAATGCACGGTAAGGAATTATTCGACCATTTGAGGGCAATTGCCCCCAAGCCGATTACCGTCCAAATCAATCACCCCCGTTGGTCCTCAACAGATTTTTTCAACATCAATGAGCTGGACCCCTGGTTCGGGGCCATAAACGGAAATCAATGGAGCTGGGATTTTGATGCGATTGAAGTGCTCAATGAGAATTATCAGTTGGGATGGATAAAAGCCCCGGATAATAAATATTCCGTCAAAAGGGATTGGTTCAATATGCTTAACCAAAATAAACGGATTTGCGGGGTCGGCAATTCAGACAGCCATACAGTCACTGCTTCCATCGCCGCTGTGCCGAGGAATTATATTGCCAGTTCAACTGATGAGGTCAGTGAAATTGATGAAGCGGAATTGTCCGAAAATGTCCGAAAGGGAAGGGTTAATGTGGCCTGCGGACTGTTGACAGAAATAACAGCTAATGAAACTTTCGGACCAGGGAGCACCATCTCCTCCAATTCACAACCTGTAAAATTGTATTTGAAAGTGCAGGCAGCTTCCTGGATTTCCTGTAATAAGGCAGAACTGATTCGCAACGGAGTGGTGGAACAAACATTTGAGATCCCCAAATCAAACAACCCAGTAAGACTGGATACCTTCATCCAGATTAATCCCGAAAAGGATAGCTGGTACCTGCTGATTGCTTATGGCGATCAGCCGATGTTCCCCATGGTAGGCACGGAAGAAAAAGGCATCACTCCTTTAGGTTTTACCAACCCAATTTGGATAGATGTTGATGGAGATGAAAAATTCACAAGCCTTAAAGATCAAACACTTCATTCCATTTCAAAAATGGGAAAAAAGGTGACACCTTACTTAACATGGTTTGAGGAAAAACCTGAAGTAATGCCTTTCACCTTTGATTTTTGGTTCAGAAAGGATACTATGTTTGCTGTTGAATTGGCACAAGAGTACCTTGAGGTTGCAGCATTGGACCATCAGCTGATGTTGTTCCGGGAATTGTCCAAAATAAAAGGTCCTCATGCTGAAGCTCTTTTGAAAGACTGGCAAAAAAAGGATAATATTCCTTTGATGGAGGTGACTCTTGAAAAAAACCTTTTATTTCCAAAGAGCGATAACCGCTTACAACAGTTCAGGAAAAAAGAAAATGTGGATGTAGATGAAATGCTGGATTTTCTTCAGGAGCAATATGCCTACATCTACTCCGGAGCCATAACCAAATCCATAGAGGTTCAATTTAAAAACCAAAAATCCGGGAAAAAGGAATGGCATGCTCTTGAAATGGAGAAAAACGGATTCTTCTATCCCGGGAAACACCCTTTGGCCAAACAGGCCAACAAAGCAATATTGAGCACAACGGTCTATGCCCGAAAAGACACTTTGATCGTCTGTTACCTAAATGCAAACCGACCAGTTTCGATTACCTCAACAACAGATCAAAGTCCCATTATTTGGACACCTGGCACTTCAGAAAAATTTATTCACAGCCTTGTAATACTTCCCGTAAAAAAGGGCCTCAATAACATTAAAATCAAAATGGAAGACCTGGATGGAGCTAGCTTGTCCTTTATGCCAGTAAGTTCCTATTTATTGATGGATCCGGAAGAAAAATTCACGGAAGTAAACCATCTGGCCAAAGACCAAAAAGTCAAGTACCTAACAAAATACGCCGATAAGTACCACGGATATGGAATTGCCCTGACCGACGGGATCAGATCATCAACCAATTGGCACAATCAATTATGGCAGGGCTGGAGCGGTCAACCCATGGAAGTGATCATTGACCTGGGTGAAAAACAAAAAATCCAACAAATCACCCTGAGCACTTTGGCAGATCAGGGGTCATGGATCTTTTTCCCAAAGAAAATCCAGTTTTTCGTTTCCTTCAATGGTACGGATTTTCACCAGATCTCTGAAATTAAAGTTGATGCAGAACGCAAATTGACCAAAGCCGAAAATAAGGACTTCACCGATTCGTTTTTATCCCTAAATGCCAGATATGTCAAGGTAGTGGCCACCCCCATTAAAGAACTACCTGCGTGGCATAGTGCTGCCGGTAATAAAGGCGCCTGGATCTTTGTAGATGAAATTATTGTGGAATAAACCCTAAGGCTTGGGCACACAATTGAAAAGACGTTTTCAAAGACAAAAGCAATAAGATAGTATGGAATTTTTTTATATAATTTTCCTTACCATTTTCAATGTTAATTCTAACTATTTTAACATTGAATGCAGAGGAGAAGACTATTCGATTTTGGCTCATGTTGAACAGAATGATCAAAACCTGATCGTCGACTTTATTTTTATTAATGAACGAGAAGAGGCCATATTTTTTCCAATGAATTTTATCAGCGAAGCATATTCTGTTAATGGAAATTATATTAGGCTAATGTTTCAAGATGTCAGTAAAAACGCTATTCCACCAAAGGGAGTATTTTTAAACTATTCTTATATTCCCAAAGGAATGGGGATTCGGTACAAAAAAGTTCTCGAAATTCAGGAATCATCTAACTTAAAAACTATTCAAATTCAATTAGATTTTCATTTACTTTCCGATTTGAAAAATGCCGGCATTAAAACTAACCCAGAAAAAAAATTATTGAGTGACGGGATAATCAAATTAAAGATTACAAAACAGGTTTTGAATTACTTTTATAAAGAAAATGGAGAAGCAAATACTTATTTCTTTAAATTAAATCTAAGTGATTCTGGTGGATGGACCGAGTGTTCTATTTTACCGAAATCCTATTAATTATTTGAATTTGGGATATGGAAGTAATTAACATTTTTAAAGCCCACCTCAGAGAGTCAAAAAGAATTAAAGGGTGCTCTCCAAGTTGATACCGATAAAAGGCAGGCCGGCTCACTGATCGAATCACACTGTTCATCGCTCAGCGATCCTTATCCATTATTAAAAGTTTGGAGGATGAAAATGAAATATTCTATGAGGAAGAATAAAATGACCATTTCAGATCATTAAGCACAACGTGATTGGTGAGCTGAAATGAAATAGAACGGTAATTAGGAGCTTTTTAAAAAATCGATAAATTATTATCAATACTATATCTGAATATCAAGATAATAAGTTCGATGTCACTCTAATTGATGAGTTACTCAAGTGTCAGGGTTTCATCGGTAATATGAATCCCAGTCTTTACAGTTTAATAATTGTGAATTGGATGGGTCACGGTCGCAAAGGATAATACCCTACAGCTTCACCAACACATCTGATCGCCTCGAGAATGGCCTCCTGTTGCTCTTTGGAAAGATGGAAGGTCCTTTTTTGATTGGGATAAACGATCCGCATCTTTTCGATCTTTGCTTCCGTCAGTCTGAAGAACAATTCGAACGGAATAATAACGGCATGCTGGTAAACACGCATGTTGATCTTTTTATCAAAAAATCCTTTATCCGGAACATTGTACACGGATTCTACCAAAGTGCTGTCAGAAAGTTTTAGCAAAACATTAAAACCTTTCTCCACCGTTTGGAATTTGTATTCCGGAACTGCGATGGTCATGATAAAGGCATTGAGACTGTCAGATTCGGTATAGGAAAAAAGCATTTTGGCTTCCTCAATCATTAAAGCACCGTCAACAGTCTCAAAATTACTCGGTATCAGATACCCAAAAGAAACGACCTGGGCGGAAACGACCCTTGTACTATCGAATTCATCAACTGAGTCAATTACGATCTCACATTGGGAAAAGGATGGATTGTATCCCAAAACAAAAAGAAGCGCTAAAACGAGAAGCCTTTTCATCATCATAGGTTAATTTCTTTATAAGACCTCCGGGGTTTTAAAACCTCGGAGGTCTTGCTCTTGCAAAAGTACAAATAAAGCGGCTGTTATTGATAGCCACACATAAAAAAAGGGGCCGGAATGATTTCCGGTCCCTTTTATATTTTCGAGGAAGAAAAAGATTATTCTTTTCTGCTTCCTTTGATGTTCAATTCGTAGTAATCAGTGTTTGCAGCCGGATCAACAACAATCTCCCCAACCTCAACGAGGTAGTAATCTTCATCGATCAGGATCATGAATAAATCACCTACGGCAAGTACCGGAGTTTCGGATGCATCAGCACCAGTGTCCCATGCTGCAGCAAGCATTTCTCTTGTATCAGCATTCTCAAAAGAGAAGTTTTCTACTTGTCCTGCATCAGGAATTCTCATAGCGGCTCCATTCTTAGGATAAATTTGCTGGTACCAGTTTGAAGCAATAGGTTGTCCAAGGTCAATCCCTTTATCCTGAATATCTCCGTCAGCACCTGAAGAAGAAACAGCCAATCCTGTTTCAAGGTCAAGGCTACCATAGTCTGGTCCGTCAGCATTGTTCAATACAACAGCAGTATATTCCGCATTAATAGGAGTAGTTGGAGGAGCAACGATGGTAATTGCCAAAGAAACCTCAGCAGTTCTGGAGGCGTCGTCACCTACTTCAAAAGCATAAGTAGTTACACTTCCAATTTCTTCTTTAGCAGTAATGGTAATGTCATAAGTTACTGAAGTACCAGCTCCTATAATCAGGAATGGATTGTTGGAAGTCTGACCGGCAATAACAAAATCAGTTACAGCTAATTGATCAGCTCCTGCCCAAAGTGTCAGGGTCTTCAAGGCTTCGTCACCTTGCTCCAGCGTTACTTTAACACTGAAAGTTTCGCCAGCCTGCAGTTCAGCATCTCCATCGAGATATCCTGCTTCACTTACAAAACTGATTGATGGTCCGGTAGGGTCTGTAGGTGTCTCATCTTCCACACATGCTGTGAAAGTAAATACTGAAAGCACCATAGCAACGAATGCAAATTTGATGAATGAGTTTTGCATAATTTAAATTTGTGGTTTTTTAATATTTCAAATAATTAGATACAATATTCAAATAAGACGAGAAACGATTCGCTTTGCGCCTTTATTGCCAGTTTATGACGAAAGAAAGCGTAGAGGGTAACAAAAAACTGGGGCGAAATTAAATATTTTGGAGATATTAAGCCTTAAGACGCTACTTTTATTTCGCCTCTTTCTATACAACGACAAAACCTCATTATTAGCTGCGCGGAGTCCATTTTCTCCCTGAAATATTTTTATCTTTGAAAACGTCTAAGCGTATGTCCTTATTTTTCAATTCTTAAAACCAACTTATTAGCCACTATTAAGAATTGTTGGAACGATGGAAGAATGGGAAAAAAATGCCAATACACCTTCCATCCTTCCAAATATTGCCTTTTCCTTATAGGTATAAATAATGTTGCGGATTTTAGAAAAAAATATGAATAAGGAATTTAGACATGTTCTATGAACAGAGTCAAATGGCTAAATCACTAGGTATTATTCAACACTCTAAATCGTTTTAACTAGAAAGTACATTTTTATGAAAAAAATAAGTCTCATTCTTACCGTTCTCTTAACCTTTTCTATTGGCTTACACGCCCAAAAACTCATCAAACTGGAAGATATCTGGCAGGATTACAAATTTATGCCTAAAAGAGTGCCGGGTTTTAATTTTCAAAAGGATGGCCGGCATTATACCCGCCTGGAAAACAATAAAATCCAACAATATGATCTGCTAAACGGTCAGCAGACAGCTACCTTGATGGATCCCGGGATGGCAAGTGCCACTGGTTTCAATGGAATTATCGGTGGATACTTTTTCAGCGAAGACGAAACCAAAATGCTGATCAAATCAGAATCTGAACCGATCTACAGACGTTCCACCAAAGCCAAATTCTTTGTTTTTGAACCTGGAAAAAATACGCTGGAGCCCGTTTTTTCAGAAGGAAAGATCAGCTTTGCAACCTTCAACCCACAGGCCGATAAAGTGGCTTTTGTATTTAAGAACAATCTTTATGTAAAAGACCTCAAAAAAAACCGCACCACTCAAATCACCAAAGACGGGGAATACAATAAAATCATAAACGGCGGCCTGGACTGGGTTTATGAAGAGGAATTCCATTTCAGCCGGGGCTTTGAATGGTCGGTAGATGGTAAAAAGATCGGCTTCTATCGCTTTGATGAAAGTGAGGTTCCCGAGTTTACTTACACCAATTACAACGATGACCTCTACCCGGAGTATATCACCTTCAAGTACCCAAAAGCCGGGGAACGCAATTCCGATGTAACCATTCATATTTATGATACAGAATCAGGTAAAACCATTGATGCTGCAACCTCCCTGGAGGAAGATCATTACATTCCCAGGATCAAATGGACCCAGGATCCTTCGAAGTTGTGCGTTACACGGTTAAATCGTCATCAAAACGAATTGGAACTTTTACTCGTCGATGCAAAATCAGGAAAATCCTCATTGCTTTTAAAAGAAGAAAATAAGTATTACATCAATATTGTAGACAACCTGACCTTCCTTAAAAATAATGAGCAGTTTATATGGACCAGCGAGGTGGATGGATGGAACCATATCTATCTCTATAACATGAAAGGGAAAAAGGAAAGACAGATCACCAAAGGCCCATGGGAAGTGACCGAGTTTTACGGATTGGACGAAAAAAGAGGGCTGGTTTACTATCAGGCTGCTGAGGAATCTCCGATGGAAAGACAAGTTTATTCCATGAGTCTCAACGGAAAACGCAAACAAACGCTCGCCGGTGAAAAAGGTTGGAACAGCGCCCAATTCAGCAGCACCTTCGATTATTTTGTACTCAACTTTTCTACAGCCAATACACCAACTGTTTACTCCGTTTATGATGATCAAGGCAGGTTGGTAAGAGTTCTGGAAGATAATGCCGACCTCTTGTCCATCCAGCAAAACTATACCCTCAGCGATGTGGAATTCTTCAATTTCACCACAAAAGACAAAGTGGACCTTAATGGATACATGATCAAACCGGCTTATTTTAATGAAAATCGCCAATATCCTGTTTTCATGTATCTCTACGGCGGTCCTGGCAGCCAGCAGGTTACTGACCGCTGGAAAGGTCAGAATTACTGGTGGTTCCAGATGCTGGCGCAAAAAGGATTCCTGGTGGTTTGTGTTGACAATCGGGGAACCGGTGCCCGTGGCGAATCGTTCAAAAAAATGACCTATCTCCAATTGGGCAAATATGAAACCCTCGATCAGATCGAAGCAGCTAAATACGTTGGCAGTCTGCCATATGCCGATGCTGATAATATCGGTATTTTTGGTTGGAGTTATGGCGGATACATGTCTTCACTTTGTCTTTTGAAAGGTAATGATGTTTTCCAGGCTGCCATAGCTGTGGCTCCAGTAACCAACTGGAAGTGGTACGACTCAGTTTACACAGAAAGATTCATGCGGACTCCTCAGGAAAATCCTGATGGATACCGGAACAATTCACCGATCTACTTTGCTGATAAATTAAAAGGAGATTATCTGCTGATTCATGGTATGGGTGATGATAATGTTCATTTTCAGAATACCGCAGAAATGGCCAACGCCCTGATCAATGCCAACAAACAATTTGATACCTATTTTTACCCCAACCGGAATCATGGTATTTATGGAGGCACCACTCGTCTGCATTTGTATCAGAAAATGACGGATTTTGTTATGGAAAAACTAAAATCCAAAAGTTCTCCGGCCACTAAAAACCGTGGACCGGTAAAGATCATTCCACGGGATGAACTCAAGAAAAAAACAGGCGGCACTAAGGATGCAATCCAGAATCCGTCAAGACCAAAAACCAGTAAGCGGGCGAAGGTGAAGGATAAAACAAAGTAGAACAGACTTTAGTCTGTTGACCCCATCCTTAAACAGCAATGCTATTGTTTAGAAAATAGCATTGCTGTTTCCAACTCCTGCCCCTAAACTATTTGAACTACTTAAACCCATTAAACCACTTGAACCAATTTTATTCACCATTAATCCATTGATATGCTAATTTCCAATGTTGACTATATTCCAGGAAAGGAAATCGTTGAAGTAATTGACATTGCCAGAGGCAGTACTGTTCGTGCAAGACACCTTGGCCGGGATTTTACGGCAGTATTTAAGAGTGTTGCCGGAGGTGAAATTTCTGAATACACCAAATTGCTGGCCGGAGCCAGAGAACAAGCCATCGAAAGAATGATCGCCGATGCTGAAAGACTCGGAGCCGATGCGGTTATCAATGTACGATTTATGACCTCCAGCGTGATGAACACCCTGTCTGAGGTGCTGGCGTATGGAACGGCGGTGAGGTTGAAGTAGTTGCTGGTTGCTGGTTGCTGGTTAATTTGGACCATAAATACTAAAGGCGATGCCTTTGCAGAGCCAAAGAGTATAGAAAAGGCGTTGCCTTATCGAAGGAATAACCATCCAAAAAATTACTCAGCCTTCATTTTTGCTTAAACCTTATAACCACCAAGTTTAAAATGAGCAGTATGCTTCCTGTCAAAATAAAGATCAAACTTAAATTTGATTTAAATAATACAGTATGCCAACCATAAAGAATGATAGTTGAAAAATTATCAAGGTTCAATACTCCTCCAACCAAAATCAGAATTATCAATATTGTTTGAAATATCCTTACACTTGAATTATTCCTTACTTTATTGATCAAATTCAAAGTAAATAAAATGGGGATCACAACTTGGAGACCCAAAATCAATAGGAACCAATCTCCATACATTCTATCCATAAATGCCAACTCTTCATAAATTATTCCGCTGACAGTTTGAATAAGGATATACCATAATTTCCTCAGAAGAATGAACAATCCTACAACTCCCAGAATAATCCAATTACTTTGGTCAAATTTTTGAAAGAATTTGTATTTCCATTTCAACGAGTAGGCTACTAACCCGATAATAAACCAGTTTAAAAGGATATAAAAATCAATGACAGGGTTACTTAAGAACATAAAATCAACTTCTCATTTCCAATTTGATTTAATCAAAATTCTGCATTCTGCCTTTCAAAAAAACAAGAATAACAAACAACCTAAAACACTATCTGCCAACTGGTACTGGTACTACCAACTGCGGACTGAAGGCTGCGGACTGAAAACTAATCACTCCTCCTTCCTCATCACACCCTTCGCAATGGTATTCAGAATGAGGAAAATGCCCAGGAATAATGCAATCCTGGCAATGATATCCCCCCATCTCACATAGAAAGTTATGGCATCATTTTTATACATAGTTCCCGAAATGGCGATGGGAACATCGTAGGCTGTTCTTTGCAGGATATCTCCCCGTTGATTGACAAAAGCTGACGATCCGGTATTGGCAGACCGAACGACGTCCCGGCGGGTTTCGATGGCCCTAAGGGAGGCAAAATGCAGGTGTTGTCGGTAGCCGGGAGTCTTATCCCACCACCCGTCATTGGTCATCACAAAAATCAACTCCGCTCCATCGAATTTACCCCCATTACGGATGTATCCTCCGACATATTCACCATACACGGATTCATAACAAATAGCAGGGCCCACCTTTGCGGCGCCGTTATCAAAAATCACATATCCTTTCTGAGTTCCAAGCCCCGCAGTTGTTCCGCCCAACTGATCCACGACAGGTTCCATGAAAAACAGGATTTTCTTAAAAGGAAAGATCTCAGGACCAGGGACCAACTTGGACTTTTTGTGATGTGGAACAACCCTGTTTTTTTGATTGAGTTCAATTGCTCCGTTGTAAACTTCCAAATAACGCTCTCTTTCTCCTTTTCCTACTTTTCTGGCATTGGGCGTTAAAGCTTCTCCTTCTTCAAAATTGTGATAGGTATTTACGCCCATGACAACAGTCATTTGGGGGTACTTTTTCATAAAATCCCTGATGGCGTTCAAACTTCGGCTACCATTGAATTCACCGTCCTCAATATATTTCTCCAAACAAGTCTCCGGGAATACCACATAATCCGTCAGGCTATCTGATTTACTTTCTGCCAGGTTGAGCAGGTGCTCCAGCTGAATACTTTCGGGTATGGTGAATTTTTCAAAATGAGGCTCGTAATTTGGCTGGAGAGATACTACATTGACAGGCTCCCCTTTTTCTTCATAACTCGCATACATGATGAGTGAAATCGCCAACGGTAAAATAATTAATGAACCAGTCCCAATAGCTTCTTTTCTCAAAACATTGCCCGTTTCATTATAATGATTAATCAATTTAAACAAGAAGATATTGACCAAAAGCACCAGTAAGGTTCCTCCAAATACTCCTGTGAATTCATACCACTGCACCCACCAGGGAACCTGAGCGAAACTATTGCCGAAAGCCAGCCACGGCCAGCTAAGATCCCAGTTGAAATGCATGTATTCAAAACATATCCAGTAGACCACCAAAGCTGCATAACCAAACTTGGGTACTGCTCTTTTACTCATATGGAACAGCCAGAAAGCCGTTGCCATCAATAGTGAATTGACCACGTTGGCAAATAAACCCGCCAGTAATGCGGCATTTCCTACCCACCAGGTAGTTAGAATATTGTAGATCAAAAAGGCATTAAAGGCATATCTGAATACCTTCCAGCCGGCACCTTTAACCCTTGATACACTCCACTCGTATTCAACGATCAGTAAAGGCACCAATCCAACAAACATAAAAATGGGAACCGGTAATAATCCGGGGAAGCTTATGGCCAGCAAAGCACCGGAAAGGGTGGAATAACCACTGTATTTCCAATTATAGTCATTGCCCCGTTTCTCAGTAATTACTGCCCTCAGCAAAACAGCTGCCCCCCAGCCGGCCAACAGAAAAAACAAGGGACGGTGACCCCATAATTGCTCGGCTTTGAACAATTGCCACATATCATAACCGACATAAATGGCAACGAGCAGTAGTAATACTAATAGCAGTATTCTTTTCACGATATTTCTTTAGAAGGTATATTTACTAAATAAGTACATATTTGATTCTTTCTAGACCAAAACCCATTATTTTCCTATTTATTGTATTGGCACAAATTATAGGAAGGCAGGAAGAATGGAATTGTGGAATAGAGACAAATTGCATGCACTTTCCAGTTTTCCAATATTCCCGATGATTTAACGATTTTCCAGAAAAACCAAATGGAATTTCAAACTATATGCTGAGCATCTCATGCAAACATCTATTTTTTAACACGAAAGACAAAATTAAGACAGACAGTTTACATAAATTTAAAGATAAAAAAAATGCTTATTTTCGGCCTACTTTTAGATCACAGTACAGAGATATGGAAAAAACACCTTTGTTAGCAGCAGCAGAAGCATATGTGACGGAACATTTTGAGAAAAACGTTTCCAAGGATTTTGTATTTCACTCCCTTGAGCATGTTCAGGATGTGGTGAAGGCCATCACTAAAATTTCATCCGCCTATGAACTTTCTGATAAAAAGGTAGAGTTACTGTATCTCGCTGCCTGGTTCCATGATACCGGTTATGATAAGGGATCAGAAGGTCATGAAGAACGTAGTTGTCAATATGCAGAGGAATTTTTGAAAAAACAAAATGTTCCTCAGGAGGACATCCAGACGGTTATAGAATGTATCAGGTCCACTCGCATGCCTCAAAGTCCAATGAACCGTATGCAATCCATCCTTTGTGATGCAGATCTGAGTCACCTCGGTAATGCACTGTACTGGGACCGGTGTGGTCGGGTCAGGCAGGAGTTGTTATTGACCCGCGACAGAATAATGACGGATATTGAGTGGGTTGATTTTGAGCTCAATTTTATGGTCAATCACCATTATCATACAGGTGAGGGAGAACGACTGTACGGGGAACAGAAAAGAAAACATATCAGGCAGCTGGATAAGCAAAAACGGAGATTACATCCTGAATTGGCTGCAATAATGATCGAAGAGGATAAAATCGGTCAACAAAAAAAGAAGAAAAAGAAAAATAAGGTAGTTACTTCCAGCGGCAACATAGAATTGAAACAAATCAGCCTTGGCCGCGGAGTAGAAACGATGTTCCGGACAGCCTATCGTACCCACGTCAATCTGAGTTCCATTGCCGACAACAAGGCCAACATCATGTTGAGTATTAATGCGATCATCATTTCGATCATCATTTCCAGCCTTGTTCCTCAATTCGGTGAAAATCCGAGACTCATTATTCCAACGGTAATCCTGTTGATGGTTTGTTTAGCTGCTCTGACTTTAGCGATTCTCGCTACCAGACCAAAGATCACCAAGGGCAAAGTGACCATGGAAGATATAAAATCCAAAAAGACAAACCTGTTGTTCTTTGGAAATTTTCATGAAATGGAACTGGACGACTTCCATTACGGAATGATGGAAATGATCACGGATTCTGACTTCCTATACAGCTCCATGACAAGAGACCTATATTTCCTGGGAATTGTGTTGGCTAAAAAATACCGATTCCTGAGGTTGTGTTATGGTGTGTTCATGTATGGTCTTATCGGGGCGGTGATTATTTTTGCTGCTTCGTTTATGATGAATTAGTAATTTTCCGAGACAATTTCATATTCCGTAACTACGGCACTTACATTCTTTGATCCTATTTCATGGCACTTCGTACGATGCAATAGGATATTGTCGATATGCGGCTTGTTATAACATTCTTGCCATTCAAGTCTCAGCGGGAAGTCCTATGGGTACCACTCAAACGGCAAGGATACCTTATACGGGCATGATGAATCTCCTTCAAACTAACCTCGCAGAGAGGAAAATAAATCCGGAATACCAAAACATCCCCCTTTCATACACAACCAGCAACCAAATCACTTAATACTCTTCTGCTCCCCCGCATTCACAAAAACGGTATTACCAGTTCTATCATACCCTTCAAAGACTTTAGCTCCATCATGTTTCAACAACTCATCATTAAAACCAATAATGGTCAGATCGGCATCGATAGATTTTTCGTTGACGATGGAACGAATCTCTCCGGCTTCTTTTCTGATAATGACTTCCACATTGTTCGGGGAAATAGGCAGCTGTCCGGTTTCAATCAGCCCAAACAACCTGTTGCGTTCTTCATCTGCAGTTCCTTCCTGGAAGACTGCAAATATCTTGATATAACCTTTCCGCCAGTCGCGGTGGCCGAGGATAATGTAGGCCAGCAGGATCATCAGGGTAGCATTCTTAAAGTCCCTCGAAGTGATCCAAAGGTGAATACTCTGCTTGAGACCGAAAGAACGTTCACTGCTCCCCAGAATGACCACATCAAAATTGACGGATCTCACCAGTTTGAAGTTATCGACGATGTCTTTTAGGTTCTCCGGATTGTGTTTGGAGTATTCAAGCATCAGGAGGTTATTATCGGTACCGGAAATTCCCGGCAACTGGATCACCTGTGCAATAGCAGAAGTATAGGATGGACTGATCAACGTATCAATATAGATATTACTACCGCTGGATTCAGCCATTTGAATCAGCCGCTTTTGCGCTTTGTTCGCTTCGGCCTTGGTGGATTTGGAAAGGTAGCCATCAATCTTATGGATGTAAGTTCCAAAACCGTATTTCTGGGAAAGCCACCTAAGGAAATCAAAGGCGGCAAGCCTGTCAAAAGAATGCTCGGAAATACAAACAACCGAAGGTCTCCAGCTGGCCGTTTGCTCTTTTTCTGTTTTTTGCAGAAAGACCTGCAGCTGGCGGCTGATCTGGAAGATCACTCCCTGGAAGATCACCGCAAGATTCTTCTTGTCCGGATTAAAATAACTGACTCCCAGATAGGTGAGTGTCATAAAAATCAGGGCCAGAATAGCATATCCGGCATTCATAAAAAACATGAGTCCAAAACAAGCTACTGCCCCAAACAATGAAAGCCACCATCTCGACTTAAAGGTAGGTCTGTACGACGGGTCTGCTGCAAAATGCTGTAGAAATGATATCAAACACAACGACCCGTAGGTTACCATAAAAAACATGGATATGATCCCCGCCACGGCATTAAGCCCACCGATCAGCACAAAAACGAAAGCGACAGCAACTGTGATCAAAGTAGCATTAAACGGATCATCCCCTTTTCCTCTTCCGCGAGACAACCAAACGTTCAACTTATTTGAAGGAATCAGGTGATCTCGGGCAATGGCCTGCAACGTCCTTGGAGCCACCATTATCGACCCCAATGCAGAGGAAATGGTCGCAGCAGCTAATCCAACCGGGATCAGCCACCATCCCTGCCAGGCAATATTGGCCATAACCAGTTGGCCGGTATCTGCAAGGTCGGTCGGGCTGGCACTAACACTCAGTTTATAGGTAATGAAAAAGTAAATGACCATTCCGGAAATGGTTCCGGCCAGCGTACCCATCGGTATAGATCGGCCGGGATTTTTCAGGTCACCAGACAATCCAACCCCGGCAGTCATTCCCGTAAAAGCAGGGAAGATAACCGCAAAGACGAGGAAAAAGCTCTCTGGATTCCCCCCAAAGTCAGCCAGATTACGGAATGGATCAAAGTTATTATTCATTCCGTATTCCGTTTGACCAACAAAAAATGCTACCAGCGCCAGGAACAGAATTGCCACGACTATATACAGCATTTTCACACCCAGATCAGCTCCCTTGGTCAATACAATAGCTGTCAACAGAAACAAGGCCGGAATACTGACCGTTTGTTTTAACGAAAAAAGGTATTCGATCGTAGGATGAAACTCATAGTTGGCCAGCAGAAAATCAAATAGAGAAGTGAATGCTTCAGAAAAAGCTATAATATAAAAAGCGACACTGATGGCCTGGGAGAAATATAAAGCTATACCAATAGAAGAGCCTATTACCAAACCAAAGGATCGTGAAATAATATAATATTCCCCGCCGCCTTCAACTTTTTGATTGGTGGCAATTTCTGCAATGGCCATCGCTGTAGGAATAGTCACAGCATGGCCAATTAGAATAATAGCAAGCGTTCCTACAAACCCAACATTACCTACTGCCCAACCGAAACGCAGGAACATGATTGCCCCCAAAATGGTGGAAATAGCTGTAAAGAATACAGGAGCTGTACCAAACTTCCGCTGCTGGGTCAAAGTTGTACTCATGCCACTAATGGTATTTATTCCGGCAATATAAAAAGTATTGGTGACAATGTAGTAGAGATAAAGGATTATCCAAAAATGAATTGGACAAACGATGAATTTTGACGGACGGGCTTGCCGCAAGTGTATGGTTATTTATTCAGGTAACGGGTTGCGGGTTAAGGTTTATAATTTTATAGAAGCAATCCTTTTTCCTTTGGGAGGATAAGCAAAAAAATCAGTTACCATGATCAAACTCGCAACCTGCAACCCGAACACATAACACGCAACTTAGATAAGTAAAGAAAATCTTATTTTTCGACTATTCCCCACCAAGGGAGGGGGCTTTCCACCGAAAAATTTGGCTAATGCCAAACCAGATTTTCAAACAATATCAAACGGCGCAGCCATCAAACATGACCAGCCCCGAAGGAGGTGGTTTTAAACGGGCGAAGCCCGCAATAAAAAAAACTCCCGAACCTTGACCGGCACGGGAGTTTTTGATGAGAACAATTTGATCTCAATATAATTCAAATTATTTACGTCTTCTTCTATCTCCACCATTGCGGCCTCCGCCCTTGGACTTATAACCGTTACCGTTTCTGCCGGAGCGACCTGAGGAACGTCCGGAGTGACGACCACCAGAAGATCTTCCACCACGCTTATTACTTGAGGAACTTTTTTTACTCAGATAGCTGGATAAATTATCGATAGGCACATCTGCGGGAATAACCAGCTTACCATCTGAAAGAGATAACAGATCTCCTTTAATAACCTCGTCGCTGACATAAAGGTCTTTGTTCCAGGTAATAAAAGCCAGTTTCATATACGAACCAATCACAGCCACAAAACCATCCCGTTTGGGACCTTCCGGCATTGACAATGCCTTTTCAATGAGTTGTTGTACATTTTGTCCGTAATGGCGGAACTTGGCATTTGAATTGGCATAACCAAGGCGATCAGGCTGTTTTCGCTCATCTTCTGGAGTGGGTTTTTTGCCACCAGGAGGATTTACTTCAATTTCGTATTTGGCGATCCGGAAAAAATGCTTCCACAATTTTTCGTTATAATCTTCAAGGTTTTTACTTTGAGGATTCATCTGCATCATTAAACGGGTTATTCGTTCAGCAAACTTCTGTCGCTCCTCGTCATCCTTTATCTCTCTGGCATGATTGATCAAATTCTGTACGTGCCTGCCGTATTCAGGAATTATGAGGTTCTCTCTATCGGAGTTATACTCCAAATCTATCTCTTTCATTATTAAAAAATTATCTGATAAAGGTCAGAAAGCAAGGTTTCTGCTCCTTTGAAAATTATTGAATTATTCTACCGTCACTGATTTCGCCAGGTTTCTCGGCTGGTCCACATTACATCCCCTCATAACTGCAATATGATAGGATAGCAATTGCAATGGAATTACCGACAATAAAGGTGTTAAAGGTTCAAGGGTATCAGGAATCTCAATGGTATGATCAGCAATTTTACTGATGGTTTCATCGCCTTCTGTAACGATGGCAACAACATAACCTTTTCTGGCTTTTACTTCCTGAATATTTGTGACGATCTTTTCGTAAGCGCTCTTGTTGTTGGCAATCACGAAAACCGGCATTTGTTCATCGATAAGGGCGATTGGCCCGTGTTTCATTTCTGCTGCCGGATAGCCTTCAGCGTGAATATACGATATTTCTTTTAATTTCAGGGCACCTTCGAGAGCAACAGGGAAATTATACCCTCTTCCAAGGTAGAGTGCATTTTGCCTGTCTTTAATTTCTGAGGCGATATATTCTATATGGGCATCGTTACTTTCTAACACTTTTGCAACCTTTGAAGGAATAGTTTCCAGCTCAGCCAGAAGCTCTTGAAAGTAGGTCTCTTCAATGGTATTTCTTTTTTTGGCTATTACCAATGCCATAAGCGTCAGCAAAGTTACCTGTCCGGTAAAGGCCTTTGTCGAAGCTACTCCGATCTCCGGCCCGGCATGAATATAGGAACCGGCATCCGTCAATCGTGCGATGGAACTACCTACCACATTGACTATCCCAAGGGTTAATGCTCCCTTTTCTTTAGCCAGTTCGAGAGCGGCAAGTGTATCTGCCGTTTCTCCTGACTGGGAAATTGCTATGACCACATCCCTGTCTGTAAGGATTGGATTCCGATATCTCAATTCAGAGGCATATTCTACTTCCACCGGCATTCTGGCCAATTCTTCAAACAAGTACTCCCCTATCAGCCCTGAATGCCAGGAAGTTCCGCAGGCAGCGATGATGATCCGCTGTGCATTGGCCAATCTGTCGATACAATCCTCGATCCCTCCAAGTTTGATCAATGACTCCTCAGCATTTATGCGTCCTCTCATACCATCGGCAATGGTATTGGGTTGTTCGTGTATCTCTTTAAGCATGAAATGATCATATCCACCCTTTTCCAGGGCTTCCAGTTTCATATCCAGCTCATGAACAAATGGCGCCTGAGTCTCATTGCTGAAAATCGTCTTGATAGCCAGTTCACCTCCTTTGGTAATGACGGCCATCTCTTCATCTCCCAGATAAATAACCTTGTTGGTATATTCTACAAGTGGTGTAGCATCAGAGGCGATAAAAAAGTCTTCATTTTTTCCAACACCGATAACCAGTGGACTACTTTTTTTGGCAGCGACCAGTTTATTGGGATCATTTTTGTCCATGACCACAATGGCATAAGCCCCTACCACTCTTTGAAGTGCCACTCTCACTGCTTCTTCAAGGCTAAGGTTTTCTCTTTTCTGGAACTCTTCAACAAGGTGAACCAACACCTCCGTGTCTGTTTCTGAAACAAATTGATGTCCCTCTTTTTCCAGGGCAGTCTTTAAAGAAGCATAATTTTCTATGATCCCATTGTGAACCAAAACGAGGTTACCATTTCCTGATGGATGAGGGTGAGCATTGACATCATTGGGTTCCCCGTGGGTGGCCCAGCGGGTGTGACCGATTCCTACATGGGCATCCAGAGATTTTCCGGAAGTAAACTCTTCCAATCCGGCCACCTTACCCTGTTTCTTATAAATATTAAAGCCTCCATTCAGCAAAGCAATCCCTGCACTGTCATATCCACGATATTCCAGTCTCTTTAAACCTTTAATAAGAACCGGGAAAGCCTGCATCTCTCCAAGATAGGCAACAATTCCACACATGATTGAATAGCGTTTTTTGTAGGCTTGCTTAAAGCATCACCACGGGTTAATTATTGAGTGTTCTATAAAGGCAACGCCGGAATCACCAAAAAGATTTTATTGTTTGGTGAAATACAAATTTATTTTCACTGGATATTGTTCATGAGCACCTCCATAAATAGCTACCTGACCTTGAGAAAAAGCCCTTCTGTATGTAGTGAGGTATAAGGTTGCTGGTGCAATACCGTCGATCATATCCTGCATGTGATTCGAAATATTAATGATATACTTATCGGGTTCGCCATCCACTCCTTCCTCTATTGTCCCCCCATATTCGGCATCGAGGTCAGATGCCAGTGAAACATCATCAATCACTTCCAAATCCCCGTCTTCTGTCTTAGTTGAGATAACAATACGGCCAACCGGACCATGATCATCATAATCTACGCCAGGTACATCTGCAATGGTCAGAACAAGCTCGGCCTTATTCACTATCAAGCCTTTATTTTCTGTTACATAAGGAAGCTCAAGTACCGTATATAAGCCCTCCATCCCCTGCATGAAAGTCAAGGTGTCCGGTTCCGTTTTATCAATATATTCATTGACAGGCGCTCCGAAATGATCATTTTTCAATCCTGAAGCCTTAAACCTGTAGGCATTAAAAGGAAAACGATATTGGATCGTATCTCCTGTTCCGGCAATGGCAGGAGACATGTATAAATATATTCCTGCGATAGCATCACTTCCTGAAGAAAGCAAGTCAAGCGCCAGCAGACCGTTATTTTCCGAAACGGGCTCAATGGCCAAACCAGGGAAAAACGCCACAAAGGAGCTATCCGTTTCATAAACCGTCGTATCGGCATCTAAAAATTTCTGCCCAAAAGCGTCAGGCAACTTTAAACGGAAATGCGCAAAAGTTACCGTATCTATACCGAGAGAATAATCAAAAACTGAGAGACTGTCAATTCTAGGTTTTATCTCATAAATGGTTTCTCCCGGGAAACCAATGGCATCAGGGTCTGTTAGAAACTCCTGATTGGAATAGATCTCTTCTAAAGGATCCCGGTAATCTACTATTTGGGAAAGCTTAACTACGAATGGTTGCCCGTCGTAAATATTACCGTAAAAATAGTTGGAGTCCAGCCCCATGACCAGAACCGTTGAATCCAGCACCAGATCTTCGAACTCAGGTCTGAGAACCGTCAACCCGGAAGCTGTTCTGTACATCCCGACCTGACCGTAAAAGGATGCAGTGGATCGCCCAAAATAAGGATCATTATAATCCCCCAGCAAATATCCGTCCAGCAAGGAAAGGTAGGAATAAGTTCTTACCGAATCCCCTTTAATGGTAGTGGTTTTAATTGTAATAGTATCTGTAAAATCAGCCTCGATAAGATCTTCATCAAGTAATTCAGAACCAATTTCGGTAGGATCGATACAAGCAGGTATCAAAAGCAGCACCAGAGCGATGGAAAAAAAAGCAGCAATGTAATGTTTCATTGATTACCAGTTAAATGCACCCTAAAAAGCCTTAAGGTGCAAGCACGTCAAATAATGGTAATGACACAACGGTCATTACAAAATTCAGTTTTATAAATTGTGGGAATAATCACGCCTCAAATCAACCTTCTACTTCTTCTTCCTGGACTAGTTTATTGTAAAAATCAATATAATCCGCCAGATAATCTTCTCCTGCTTCCAAGACAGGAAGTTCACTACCTTCAGCAATTTCCTTTACTACATCCCCCATTGATTCAGAACCAATGATCACACCATCAGAAGAATGAATAGCACCTTTAGTTAAGGTCACCTTCGAGCCGTTTTTATAAGCCTCAAGGTCTTCACCTTCGAGGTTGTTGATAGAAGCCTTTTCAAAAAAGCTTTCATCAAAAGTCTTGGAAATTTTGTCGTCATAAGCGGAATAAACAACCTTTGAATGCTGGAAAAGCGGTTCTGTTTTATACGCTTCTTTAATAAACAAAGGAATCAAACTTGTCATCCAGCCATGGCAATGGATAATATCAGGCGGCCAACCGAATTTTTTAACGGTTTCAACAACTCCTTTGCAAAAGAAAACCATCCTGTCCATATTATCCTCAAATGGCTTACCATCCTCATCTTCAAACATAGCTTTACGTTTGAAAAAATCTTCGTTATCGAGGAAATATACCTGAATTCTGGCCTCTGGCAAAGAAGCAACTTTTATGATCAATGGGTAGTCATCGTCATCCACAATAATATTCATTCCGGACAAACGAACCACCTCGTGTAAGCGGTGTCTTCTTTCATTAATGACTCCAAACCGGGGCATCAACAATCGAATTTCCATTCCATTTTCGTGTGCGTATTGGGGTAGTTTTCTTGCAATTTCACTTACTTCAGAAAGAGCAGTATAAGGCTGCATTTCCTGAGTAACAATCAACACTTTCTTTTTACTCATTTCAAATTGTTATTTTTTGCGATAACCAGAATTCCCCTAATTTTAAGGAGCCTAATCGCATTAATACCTCATTCTTAGGAGAATAAGGCCACAAAATTAGCAAAAAATGGTGACTTTTTCATATTTCTCTCTTCCTTAATTGGCTGATTGTAAAAATAACTATCTTTGACCGAAATTTTGCCCGCCTCAAAAAACAAGGATAAATCCAGACTATCAGAGATATGTTTATTTTCAAAAAGACAGAAGATCTAAGAAACTTTTTACAACAAAAAAACAATGTTACCCGTGATATCGGCTTTGTTCCGACCATGGGAGCCTTACACGAAGGACATTTATCATTGATCCGCATGTCAAAATCAAGCAATAGCCTTTGCATTTGCAGTATTTTCGTCAATCCCACACAATTCAATCAGACCGCTGATCTCCAGAAATATCCGAGAACTACGAGCAAAGACATTAGCCTTTTGGCAAAGGTTGGTTGCGATGTGCTTTTTTTACCCGATGAATCAGAAATCTACCCGCAGGATCTTGACACCAGGGTTGAGATTGACATGAAAGGACTGGACACGGTTATGGAAGGTAAATTTCGCCCCGGACATTTCGCCGGAGTTGTACAGGTAGTAAAAAGGCTGTTAGACATCACAGAACCCACTCATTTATATATGGGACAAAAAGATTTTCAGCAATTTTCTATCATCAAACATATGATCAGAGAGCTGGATTTGCCGGTCAAGCTGGTCATGGCCCCTACCGTCAGAGCAGAAAACGGATTAGCCAAAAGCTCCAGAAATGAAAGACTCACTCCTGAACAAAAAGAGCAAGCCAGTATTATTTATAAGACACTCTCCGCGGCCGGAAACGTCCTCCTAAGAAACCCCATAGCTACTATCGAAGCCGACGCCATTAAAACTTTGAGTATTCCTGGTTTTAAACCCGAATATTTCGATATTGTAGACGGTAATACCCTCCAACCCGTTAAAGATGTCAGGGATACCGATTGGATAGTAGCCTGCACGGCCGTCTGGGCAGGAGATGTCCGCCTGATTGACAACATGGTCCTGAAGGACGAGGGCTGAAAAAATGCAAATTGTAACTATAGCTCCAAATCTTTATCCATTTGAACCTATCTCTTTGAAAAAACTAAAACTTTGAAAAAGCAACTGATCAATATTGTAAAATTCGCTTTGTTCGTTGGCATAGGAGTAGTGATCCTTTTCCTGGTTTATCGCTATCAGAATGAAGCCTATATGGCTGAGTGTGAGCTCAGAGGCATCCCTGAAGCTGAATGCAGCCTTATGGATAAGGTGATCTCAGACTTCAAAGGGGCCAATTACTTTTGGATATTACTGGTTCTCATCGCCTTTACAGTAAGTAATATCAGTCGGGCCATCAGATGGAATATGTTGTTGAAACCGTTGGGGTATCAACCCAGGCTTATCAATTCATTCCTTTCGGTGGTGCTGGGTTATTTTGCCAACCTCGGTTTCCCGCGAATGGGTGAAATTGTGAGGCCGGCTACCCTATCACGCTATGAGAAAATTCCACTCGAAAATGCATTGGGAACTATCGTTACCGATCGTATCCTCGATGTGATCAGTATCCTGATCCTGACTGCTTTAGCCCTTTTGGTGGAATTTGATAACATCTGGGCCTTTTTATTGGAAAACGCTTCTTTCAGTGATAAGCTTGACAGCCTAAAGACCCTGGGAATGTACTTTGTCATATTCCTTGCGTTGGTGGGCACTGTGTCCTTTATCTTTAGGAAACAAATGGTAAAAAGTCCGCTGTTCCTAAAAATAAAAGACATCGCCCTCGGGTTCTGGAAAGGCATTCTAAGCATCAGGAAAGTAAAACGTATCGGACTTTTTATTTTCCACAGCGTTAATATATGGTTCATGTATTTCCTAATGACCTGGTTGTGCTTTTTTGCCTTCGAACCCACTGCCCACCTGACCATGCTGGCAGGATTGGTAGTTTTTATTTTCGGTGGCTGGGGAGTAGTCATTCCTTCTCCGGGAGGAATGGGAACCTACCATTTTTTGGTCATTGCAGCCCTGAGCATTTATGGTATTAATGGTGATGATGCATTTTCATGGGCTAACATCGCCTTCTTTTCCATCCAGATAGGCGTCAACGTCTTTATTGGCATGCTGGCATTGATATTATTACCTATTATTAATAGAAATGCTCAGCCCGTTGTTTTGGAACAAACTCAAGAGAACAATCTGGAGGGAATCCTGGATAAGGACGAAACCATTTAAAAGGCCTAACATGATTGAGGTAATCAAATCAAAAATAATGTCCTGGGAAGAGATCAGGAATACCGCACTTGAATGGAAAGCCAATGGTGAGAAAGTGGTTTTTACCAATGGCTGTTTTGACATTCTGCATTACGGACATGTATATTATCTGGCACAGGCAAGAGCCATGGGAGACAGATTGGTCATAGGCCTGAACAGCAGGGATTCTGTGAGCCGACTAAAAGGGGCCAATCGTCCCATCAATGATGATGAAACCAGGCAATATTTATTGGCATCTCTACAATATGTGGATGCTGTGGTGGTTTTTGAACAGGATACGCCTCGTGAACTCATCGAAGTGGTAAAACCCGATATTTTGGTTAAAGGTGGGGACTATACCATTGAAACCATTGTTGGAGCAGATATCGTTATTAATAATGGTGGTGAAGTGAAGAGTCTGGCGTTTGTGCCTGGATATTCGACTACATCGATTGAGGAGAAGCTTAAGAAAGGGGAGTGATGAATGCATAATACATAGGGCATAGTGCAAAATATTGTGTAACAAAACCAGTCGCATAGCGACGCAATATCCGTAAACATGCAAATAAGAGAACTGACGAATTACCTTGAAAATATTGCCCCTTTACAATATCAGGAGGGATATGACAACTCCGGCTTGATCTGCGGAAGTTGGGATATGGAAATTCATGGGGTCTTGATCACGCTTGATTCTACGGAAGCAATTGTGGAAGAAGCTATCCAAAAGGGTTGTAATCTGATCGTTGCCCACCACCCTATTGTTTTTAAAGGATTGAAACGATTCAATGGTAGTAATTATGTAGAAAGGACAGTTATCAAAGCGCTTAAGAATGATATCGCCATTTACGCCATTCACACCAATCTCGACAATGTGTTCATAAAAGGAGTCAATGAAAAGATCGCCGAAAAACTTGGTTTGCAGGCAACGGACATCCTCGCGCCAAAAACCGGCGTTGTGAATCCTGATCAACCAATAGGCGCTGGAATTGTTGGCAATTTAAAGGAACCAATGGAAGAAATGGCATTCCTCAAGTTTCTAAAAAACACTATGCAAACAGGATGCGTTCGTTATACAGCCTTGCGTGGAAAACCCGTTTCTACTGTCGCTGTTTGTGGCGGATCCGGAAGTTTTTTATTGCGTTCCGCACTCAAGGCAAAGGCCGATGTTTTCATTACCGGCGACTTCAAATACCACGAATTTTTTGATGCTGAAGGCAAATTGATCATCGCTGACATCGGACACTTTGAAAGTGAACAGTTTACAATTGAACTATTATATGAAATTATATCAGGGAAATTTAGTAATTTTGCACTCCATTGCACGGAGGTGATGACCAATCCGATAAAATATCTGTAGAATCTGATAATAATATTGATAAAATAATGGCAGAATTAACCATAGCTGAAAAGCTAAAACAGCTGTATGAGCTGCAACTTGTTGACTCCCAAATAGACAAAATTGAAGTACTGAAAGGGGAGCTCCCAATGGAAGTTAGTGACCTGGAAGATGAGATTCAGGGACTCGAAACTCGTGTAAACAGACTGGAAGGGCAGAAAAAAGATCTGGAAGATCAGGTTTCTAATCACGAAGCTAATATCAAAGAAGCACAGTTGCTGATTGAAAAGTATACTCAGCAGATGGACAATGTGAAGAACAATCGTGAGTTTGAGGCGTTGACCAAAGAGTTGGAATTGCAGAAACTGGAGATCCAGCTTTCTGAAAAGAAAATCCGCCAGACTAATCAGGATATTGAAAATAAGCTTGGCACGCTTGAAGCTACTGTAGAGCGTAAGGAGAAAAAAGAAGCTGATCTCAAAACCAAGAAAGTAGAATTGGAAGAGATCATTGAGAAAACCGTAACCGACGAAGAAAAGCTCAGACGTAAATCTGACCGTACCAAGAAAAAGGTTGATGAATGGTTGCTGAAAGCTTATGAAAAGATCCGTACCACTTACCGCAACGGATTGGCTGTAGTTCAGGTAGAACGAAATTCCTGCGGTGGTTGCTTTAACAAAATTCCACCTCAGCTTCAGTTAGAGCTTGCTCAACGCACCAAGATCATTGCTTGCGAACACTGTGGACGCATCCTTGTAGATGATTACATCCTCGATGTGGGCAAAAAGAAGAAAGAAACTGAAGAAGCAGAAAAATAATTCCCAAATTCAGGGAAGAAAAAAGCTCCGTTTTATACGGGGCTTTTTTTTTGCACGTTATTATTTCCAGGATCATCCCAATCCTGATCGGACCGATTATTATGAGAAAACACGGCATATTAATATTTCTATTATTCCTTTTGTCCAAAGGTCTAGCACAGGAACACTTCACGTTTACTCATGAAGTCAAAATCATCTATGAAAAGGCACTCAGCCTTCGAATGACCGAAGCTCACAACCTCATCCATCAGTCTTTTTCGAGTGATCCCAATAATCTGCTCCTGCATTTGGTAGAGGACTATACCAACTTCTTTACCGTTTACATCAATGAGGATTACGAGGAATTCAAATCTCTCGTAACCAATAAAGACAAACGCATCAAAGCGGTTCGAAAGGGGCCGGAATCTTCTCCCTACCTGTTATACTGCGAGGCTGATATCCGGCTTCATTGGGCATTATTACATTTGAGGTTTGAAGAATATTTTTCCGCTTTTACAGAAGTGAACAAGGCTTTCAAATTATTAAATAAAAACAGGGAACGTTTCCCAGACTTCATGCCCAACCTAAAAGACCTGGGTATCCTTCACGCAGCCGTTGGTACCATTCCGGACAATTACCGGAAAGGCGTTGAATTACTCACCAGCCTCGAAGGCAGTATCGACCAGGGACAAAAAGAAATTGAACAGGTGATTACCTATTCGCAGGAAAATGATTTCGTGTTTGAAGCTGAAACCAAGGTTCTTTACGCTTTCCTGTTGCTGCACTTAGGCAATGAAAAGGATAGGGCCTGGGAAGTCATAACTACCGGAACCCTTCAGCCGGAAAGTAACCCGTTACATTGTTTTGTAGTAGCCAACCTGGCCATGCGGACAGGCAGGAATGATGAAGCTATTCAATTGCTGGAACAACGCCCTCAAAGCAGGGCTTTTCTTCCCCTGCCCTACCTGGAATTCATGCTCGGTTTGGCCAAACTCCGTCGTTTGGATGGTGGTTCCGAACAATATTTCCAGGCCTATTTAAATAAAACACGCGGGCGTCACTTCATCAAGGAAGCCTGGCAAAAAATCGCCTGGGCACATTTACTCGCCGGCAACGAAAAAGGCTACCGGGCCAATATCGTAAAATGTAAAACCGAAGGAAGAGCCAGCTCTGGAAGCGATAAAAATGCCCTCAAAGAGGCGGAAAGCGCTCGATTGCCGGATATTCGTCTATTGAAGGCAAGGCTGCTTTTTGATGGAGGCTATTATCAAAAAGCTTATGAGCTGCTCAATAATTATAAAACCCTGGACTTCCCCGATAATTATGCTAAACTAGAATACACCTACCGCATGGGTCGCATACTCCAGGGGTTAAAAAGAAATCCGGAAGCCATACATTTTTACCAACTCACTATTAAGGCCGGCAAGTCAGATCCTTGGTTTTTCGCTTGCAATGCCGCTCTACAAACGGGGATCATCTGCGAAGATTCAGGGAAAAAACGTGCTGCTATTAAAGCCTACAAGGATTGCCTTTCCATAAATCCTGATGAATATAAAACGGGATTGCACCAGCAGGCGAAGGCGGGATTGAGCAGGCTTGGGGAGTAGGAGGATTTCCCTTCGACTAAGGCGTCGCCTTTTCCTCCCCCTGGCCGGGCAAAGGCAAAGCCTTGTAAAATCTATCCTTGCCAGAAAAAATCAATAACACCCTGATTTATCGCGGTGCAAATATGACAAACCAGGGGCCGAGGCCTTCAGGCCTTTTTGATGAGCCTTGAAAAATAACCAGAAACCAGAAACTAGACCCCACTTACATCTCGACCTCCTTCAACTTCTCTGCATTATCGGCAACTTGCAGCGCTTCGATGATTTCATCTATCTGGCCGGCAACGATTTGGTCGAGGTTGTAGAGGGTTAGATTGATGCGGTGATCGGTCACCCTGTTTTGCGGGTAGTTGTAGGTACGGATCTTACCGGAACGGTCACCTGTCCCGACAAGGGATCTGCGTTTGGCAGCTTGTTCAGATTCGTGGGCTTCCTTTTGCATTTCGAAGATCTTCACATACAACCTTTGCAGGGCAATTTCCCTGTTTTTGATCTGTGAACGACCATCCTGGCTTTCCGAAACTACTCCGGTCGGAATGTGCGTAAAACGTACACCAGATTCCGTTTTATTTACGTGCTGACCACCTGCTCCACTTGAACGGAAGGTATCTACTTTCAAATCCGATTTTTTGATATCAACATCCTCCATTTCCAGCTTTGGGAATACAGCTACGGTAGCAGCAGAGGTATGTACACGCCCCTGAGATTCTGTTTTAGGCACTCGTTGCACCCGATGCGCTCCGGATTCGAACTTCAACTTTCCATAGACATCCTCCCCGGAAATTTCAAGGGCGATTTTGTTATATCCGCCAACCGTACCTTCATTGATATTGATGATCTCCGTCGTCCACCCCTGGTCTTCGAAGTATTTGGAATACATTTTATACAAATCGCCGGCAAAAATACTCGCTTCATCTCCGCCGGTTCCGGAACGGATTTCAAAAATAACATCCTTGCTGTCTTCCGGGTCTTTCGGGATCAGCAACATCTTGAGTTTTTCTTCCAGCTCAACCTGCTGAGGCTGCAACTCGTCGAGTTCCATTTGAGCCATCTCTTTCATTTCCGGGTCACCTAGCATTTCTTTGGCCGTATCAATATTGCCAAGTACCTCCTTGTACACATGGGTGGTTTCAACGATCTCTTTCAGATCTTTATATTCTTTGCTGATCTTTTTGTATTGTTTCATATCAGCAATCACCTCAGGGTCAGCCATCTTTTCTTCGAGGTAGTTGAACTTTTCTATTATGGATTCTAATTTATCGAGCATGATGTTGAATTAAAATTTGTCGTGTGGAACATTTATTGTTCCAGGAATTGATTGAATTATGCAATAGGGCAGCCTGCCCATCAGAAGAACATGATCAGGAAAAGCTAACGGAAAGGTATGATGTAAGTTAAGATATTCATCACTTTTTTAATTGCAGCTGCAAAAGTAGTGTTTTTGGGATTACAATTCAAGAGGGCAGAGGGTTTCATATTGTTTCAGGTGGTTTCATGGTTCGTTTCACTCACTATTTCAGATAGTTTAAAAGAACAATCTGAAACAATTTGAAACCACATCAAACAGCGAGCAAAGCGAGCCCTGAAACAATATGAAACCAATATTCTACACCAACGTCAACCGCTCCTCCCCAATCCTTGCATCAGCAACATACTCATCAAAGGTCTTCAAGCTATCAATAAAGCCGTTAGGGCCGATTTCAATAATCCTGTTGGCTACCGTTTGAGTAAAAGTATGGTCATGGGAAGTGAATAATACTGTTCCCGGAAAACCAGTCAGTGAGTTGTTCAAAGTAGTAATAGTTTCCATGTCAAGGTGATTGGTCGGCTCGTCAAGCATAAGCACATTTGCTTCTGCCTGCATCATCCGCGACAACATACAACGTACCTTTTCTCCTCCGGAAAGTACATTGGCACGCTTTAGGGTTTCTTCTCCGGAAAACAACATTTTTCCCAGGAACCCCCGAATGTAAACCTCATCCTTTTCCTCAGAAAAATTACGTAACCAATCGATCAGCGTTTCATCAGCATTAAAGAAATGTTCATTATGTGTTGGCAAATAAGCGGTAGTGATGGTCTGCCCAAATGCGAACTCGCCGGAATCCGGTTGCAACTCCCCATTGAGAATTTTGAACAAGGCGGTCAATGCCAGACTATTCTTTGACAAAAAGGAAATCTTATCTCCTTTTTCCACATCAAAGGTCAGATCCTTAAAATAGGCCTCTCCATTTTCTGAGTAGCTCAGGTTTTTGACACTCAGAATTTGTTTTCCCGCTTCCCGCTTCTGGGTCCATACGATTCCGGGATACCTTCTCGTTGAAGGACGAATCTCTTCCACATTGATCTTCTCCAGCATTTTCTTACGAGCCGTCGCCTGACGCGACTTGGAGGCATTCGCACTAAAACGATCGATAAAGGCCTGTAATTCCTTACGCTTCTCTTCCGCTTTTTTATTCTGCGCCGCTTTTTGACGAAGGGCCAACTGACTGGATTCGTACCAGAAAGTATAGTTTCCTGTGAACAGGCTAATCTTGCCGTAATCAATATCTGCCACATGCGTACAAACCGTGTCCAGGAAGTGCCTGTCGTGAGAAACAACGATCACTGTATTTTTAAAATCAAGCAGGAAGTCTTCCAGCCAGGTAATTGTCTCAATATCCAAATCGTTGGTAGGCTCATCCAGGATAAGGATATCCGGATCACCGAACAATGCCTGGGCCAGCAATACACGCACTCTTTCTTTGGCATCGAGTTCTTTCACCAGCTTGTAGTGATCGGCTTCTTTTATACCAATTCCACTCAACAGTGCAGCTGCTGAAGGCTCGGCATTCCAACCGTCCATTTCTGCAAATTCAGCTTCCAGTTCTGAGGCTTTGATCCCATCAGCTTCCGAAAAATCCGGTTTGGCATAGAGCGCATCTTTTTCCTGCATGAGTTTCCACAAAGGTTCATGGCCCATCATCACTGCATCCATTACCGTACAATCGTTATATTGATAATGATCCTGTTTGAGCACTGCCATTCGCTTACCGGGGTCAATACTCACATGACCGGTATTCGGATCAATCTCTCCGGAAAGGATTTTGAGAAAGGTCGATTTACCGGCACCATTGGCTCCGATCACACCATAACAATTACCTTCAGAAAAAGTGACATTCACTTCATCAAAAAGCACTCTTTTCCCATACTGAAGGGATACATTATTTGTAGAAATCATGCGCTGTTGATTTTGACGCCGCGAAATTACAATTAAAAATTTCTTTTTGAGCAACAATCCGCCTACTTTCGCGAGAAGTCAGGGGAATAATGATACAATGATTTAAGGTTACAGGAGAATGGCAAAATTTTTAAACATAGAAAGTTCCGGTCCGGTTTGCTCCGTTTGCGTGAGTGACGGAGAGCAGATCCTATCTTTGAAAGCCACCGAAAAGGTTTTTCAACACACAGAAAAGATCACCTTGTTGATTGATGAGTGTATGGAAAAAGCAGGGATAAAATTAAACGATTTGGATGCTGTCGTTATTAGCGGCGGACCAGGTTCATATACGGCATTGCGTGTTGGAACGGCCACTGCAAAAGGTATCTGTTATGCGCTAAATAAACCTTTGATCGCTATTGACACCTTAAAATCCCTTGCGGTAAAAGCCATAAGCCTGCAAAAAGAAGATGCCTGGTATTGTCCGATGTTAGATGCACGGCGAATGGAAGTTTATACCAATATTTACGATGCTAACGGAAATTCTTCCAATGAGCCGGAAGCCAGGATAATTGGAGAAACCTCTGCCGCTGAGTTCCCCCAGGATGGAAAAACGGTTTATTTGTTTGGGAATGGGTCCGAAAAATGCGTTCCGTTTTTACCCCCGCCAAAATTCCGGACAATGGAGGTAAAACTTTCGGCAGAGAACCTCGTTCCTTTAGCTCTGGAAAAATTTGCACGAAAGGATTTTGCTGATCTGGCCTATTTCTCTCCTTATTACCTGAAGTCTCCCAACATCACAAAGGCCAAGCCAAAGTTGTAACCTGCAGAAATACTATTTTTTCAAAAAATAGTATTTCTAATACCAGTAACCAGCAACTTGTAACCAGCAACCAGACTAATTCACCTCAGTAACTTTAAGCATATTAGTACGCAAACGATCCTTCAGGGGCATACTTCCCGTATTGATAAGGATGTCGCCTTTTTTTACCCGTTTTTTATCTTTCAGGATTTTTACGACATCCTCGATAGTTTCATCTGTAGTGGTAAAACGGTCGTAATAGAAGGATCTGACTCCCCAAACCAGGTTTAAAGTCGCCAGGATCGGTTCGTGTGAAGAGAAGATAAAGACCTTGGCCCTTGGTCGGTAACTCGAAACCTTAAAGGCCGTGTATCCGGACACCGTAAGCCCCAAAATAGCTTTGGCGCCAACCTCATCTGCAATCCGTCCGGAATTAAAACAAATTCCATCAGACAAAAAGGTATCGGAATCAGGATCAGCAACTGGCTTTTTAATCTCATTATAAGGGTAATCCTTTTCCGCCTCAGCAATGATGCTGTTCATGGCCTTGACAACCTTTACGGGATGTACACCCACAGAAGTTTCACCACTAAGCATCACTGCATCCACACCATCCAAAACGGCATTGGCTACATCTGTCACCTCAGCTCTGGTAGGCGTTGGGTTGGTGATCATACTGTCCATCATCTGGGTAGCGACGATCACCGGTTTTGCTTTTTGGATACATTTTTCGATGATCATCTTTTGCAGCCCCGGCAATCTTTCAATAGGCACCTCAATACCCAGGTCTCCACGGGCGATCATGATAGCATCAGTGGCATTAATGATCTTGTCGATCTTTTGTATGGCTTCAGGCTTTTCAATTTTGGCAATAACTTTTGCCGTATGACCTGCTGCTTTGATCTTTTTCTTCAGATTTTTAATATCTCTTGAAGACCGCACAAATGACAAAGCGATCCAATTGACAGGCTGCGTCAGAATAAAAGCAAGGTCCTTTTTATCTTTTTCAGTTAGGGAAGGCAGCGAAATTTTGGTTTTTGGAAGGTTTACCCCTTTGTTTGATTTCAAAGTACCTCCAAACAAGCACTTAAGCTGTACTTTACTTTTTTTATCTGAATTGATAACCTCAAACTCCAGCTTCCCGTCATCAATGAGCACCTTCTCCCCCACATTCACGTCCTGGGCGAACTGCTTGTAGCTCATATAAATCTTCTCCTTGGTACCAATACATTTTTCGTTGACAAAGGTAATCACATCACCGGGGTTGACTACCAGGCCTTTGCCAGCCATTTCCCCAACTCTCAGTTTTGGGCCCTGCAAATCCGCCAGGATGCCCACGTGATAGATATGATCCTCGTTTATTTTATTGATTTTTTCAATGGTCTGCTTATGCTCCTCATGGCTCCCATGAGAAAAATTTAGCCGGAAAACATCGACCCCTTCCTGGGTCAGCTTAAGCAGTGTTTCGTAACTATTTGACGCCGGGCCGATAGTAGCCACGATCTTGGTATTTTGATCAAAATTACTTGTATCGCCGTTCATGTCATGATTTTGTTTGCAACAATGGGTTTAAAAAAGCAAAGGTAAAAAAATGGAATAAGTGTCAAAGCTACAATATCATAAATGTGTCAAATACCCGCATTTTTATTAGAAAAATGAGGTGAAAAGCATTTTTGTTCAATGAATAAAACCAAGCGATAAAAAAGTGTGACTGAGGCAGGATGATAAAATACTAAAGAAAAACCTTGGTTATAAAAAGAGTTATTTTTTACTTTGCAGCGAATTCGTAAACAAAATAAGCGAATATTATGTCTAACATTGCAGAAAGAGTAAGCAAAATCATCATCGACAAATTAGGTGTTGAAGAGTCAGAAGTTACCCTTGAGGCACACTTCACTAACGACCTCGGCGCCGATTCACTCGATACGGTAGAATTGATTATGGAATTTGAAAAAGAATTCGATGTTTCAATCCCGGATGAAAAAGCTGAACACATTGAAACAGTCGGTCAAGCAGTTGAATTTCTTGAATCAGAATTGAAATAAAAAATTCTAAGTTTTACTGATTGCTATAAATCCACAGGCCGTACCCCGGCTTGTGGATTTTTGCTTAATTTACAGCCAAATAAAGCCTAAGCTCACCAAAAAAGGCTACTTTTACTCATATTTTGGCAACAATTTCGAATTATGAAACGTGTAGTTGTAACTGGTATTGGTGCTCTGACTCCTATTGGTAATACTGTAAACGGTTACCTCAAAGGATTGCAGGAAGGTATCAGTGGTGCAAATATCATCACTCAATTTGATGCCTCCAATTTTAAAACTCAGTTCGCCTGTGAATTGAAAGACTTCAATGTTGGCGATTTTATGAATGTAAGAGAAGCCCGTCGTCTCGACAGGTTTACAATATTGGCCGATATTTCCGCTACGGAAGCAATGGAAAACTCCGGTCTGGACCTCGAATCAATAAACCATGACAGAGTCGGAGTAATCTGGGGAGCCGGAATTGGCGGTTTGTCAACTTTGGAAACTGAAGTCGAGGCTTTTATCACTGGTAACGGTACTCCCCGTTACAATCCCTTCATGATCCCAAAAATGATCCCTGATATCGCTGCGGGGCATATCTCTATCAAATATGGCTTACGTGGCCCTAATTACGCTACGGTTTCTGCCTGTGCTTCTTCCTCTCATGCCATTGCTGTGGCAGCGGACCAGATCAGACTTGGCCGTTGTGACATTATGGTCACCGGAGGTTCTGAGGCAGTGATAACCAAAGCTGCAGTTGGTGGTTTCAATGGAATGAAAGCGCTGTCCACAAGAAATGATGATTACCAGACGGCCTCCCGTCCGTTTGACGCGGATCGCGACGGATTTGTGCTCGGTGAAGGTACCGCAACATTGATTCTCGAAGACCTTGATCATGCCAGAAAACGCGGGGCTACCATCTACGCTGAAGTCGTAGGTTATGCAGCTACTGCCGACGCCCATCATATTACGGCACCTCATCCGGAAGGCCTGGGGGCTAGCAATGTAATGAAACTGGCGCTCGAGGATGCCCAAATGAATCCTGAAGATATTGACTATATTAATGTGCACGGAACGTCTACTCCTTTGGGAGATATTGCAGAAACACTCGCAATTAAGACCGTTTTCGGCGATCATTCGTATAAACTGAATATTAGCTCAACAAAATCCATGACCGGACACCTCCTGGGAGCCGCTGGCGCTATCGAGGTAATGGCAGGGATTTTGGCAATTAATCATAATTTTGTACCACCCACGATCAACCACTTCACTGATGATCCTGAGATCGATCCGAAGCTGAACCTGACATTTAATGAGGCTCAGGAACGTAAAGTGAATGCTGTGTTGAGTAATACATTTGGATTTGGTGGACATAATTCATCTGTTATTGTCAAAAGGTTTGAGGATTAATAATTGTTCCTTTAGTAATTATCTAAAGTCAGCAATTAAAAGGTTTTATGGGATTTGCTAATCCTGCTCATTGGGTGATTTGTAAAAATACAAATCACCCAATAGGCAAAACGCAAATCCCACAGAGCCATGCTGTAATTAGTATGATTAACAAAGCCTGCAATTAAATTCCTCCTGCTTTTTGTTTTTATAAAAGACTGATTGGAGGAGTTTGGCAAAAAAATCTATTTCCCGCTGATAACGGGCTGAATGGTGATGTGATCACTTCAAATTCCGGATATTTTTTACTGCCCAGCTTCTGCATCCATGCCGTTTTCCGGGATGGAGTGCTTTCAGTATTAAATATTATTGTTTTGCGGTTCTTATTCAGACTTTACAATTTGTACCTGGCCAGGGAAAAACACTTTGCCAGAAGATTGAGATCTCTCATTGGTTTTACACCTTCCAACCTCAACATTTTCATACTGGCCTTTTCTCATAAGTCAAACCAATCAGATAAAGCCTATGCCATCCAGAACAACGAACGCCTAGAATACCTTGGCGATGCTGTTCTGGGCACCATCGTTGCGGAATATCTTTTCAAAAAGTATCCTCACGGAAATGAAGGCTTCCTCACCAAAATGCGATCCAAGATCGTCAAGCGGAAAGCACTCAACCAGATCGGTGACAGCATGGGACTAGACACTTTACTCGCGGAATACAACAATACCCGCCTGAGTCGCTCCATGTTGGGAAATGCCGTTGAAGCCCTTGTGGGAGCAGTTTACCTTGAAAGCGGTTATGCAGGCACCAAAAAGTTTGTCATCAAAAAAATCCTGAAAAGGTATGTCGACGTCCATGAACTCGAAAACTTTGATGACAACTACAAGAGCCAGTTGCTCGAATGGTGCCAGAAAAGCGGAAAGACCGTCAGTTATAAACTGGTTTCCAGATATAAAGCTGACAAGCGCGATCGCTTCAAAGTTGCCGTTATGATCAATGGACAAAAGATCGCCACTGCCGACGACTTCAACAAAAAAAGCGCCGAACAACTGGCTTCCGAAAAAGCATTGTCCATCCTCGATATTCACCTGGAGAACAATAGTGCGAGGTAGGAGAGCTCGCAAGCTCGCTGTTTCAGGCTCACTGGGTGAGCTGTCCCGGCACTGCGTGCACGAGGATCTCCCGTTGGTCGATTTGATATTGTTTCACATAGTTTAATATCGTTTGAAATGGTCAAACACAATATCAAACCATATGAAACAGCGAACGAAGTGAGCATCAAACTAAATGAAACAGCGAGCCTGCGAGCTCTCAAACCGTGAGCGCAGCGAACAACCAGCAACCAGCAACTTGTAACCAGCAACCAGACATTATGTCCTTCATTTGGTCTACAGACAATATCCGGGCTTTGGCTCCTGACGGGCTCACCTTTAATCAGGCGAGGGGTATTTTTTTTGGTAACAAATGGTTATCCCTTTCGGGAAATGAACATTTCGTCTGGGGCATCTATCCCGCCGGCCCGAACTGGAGGTTCCAGACGGCCGTAAAACTCAAAGAACCTACTTTCTACTGTTCCTGCAGGAGCCGTACGCGTCCCTGTAAACACAACCTGGCTTTACTCCTCACACTACAACGAAACAGCGACACTTTCCTGATCACCAACGATCTGCCGGATTGGGTACAGGAATGGCAGGATAAACAAAACCCCAAACCCAAAGCTCCCTTAAGTGAAGAAGAGATCCTGATCCGTGAGCAAAGGAAATCTGCCGGCAGGGACAAGAGAATCACCCAAATGCAGAAAGGCATTCCGGACCTGGAAAGATGGTTGAAAAATATCATGGAAACAGGTTTGGCGGAGGTACGGGAATATCCGCCATCATTTTGGGATGATTTTGCGGCCAGGATGGTAGATGCCAAACTGGGAGGCATCGCCAGGAGAATTCGCCTGATCAAAGATTATCTCGAGTTGGAGAACTGGCCGGAGCGTTTATTGAGCGACATTGGGGATTTTTACCTCCTCTCCCGGGCCTTTAAAAACCTGGATTATCAACCTCCCCAAACCCAAAAAGATATCCTTGGCGTTGCAGGGTTATCAATCAAAAGATCCGAAGTCCTCGAAAATAAAGGCATTACCGATGACTGGCTGGTTATGGGCCAGCAAATTGGGACGGAAGAAAAGCTCACCTACCGTCGCACCTGGCTCAGAGGCATAGATACAGAAAAAGATGCCCTCCTATTGGATTATACCTGGGGGAATCAGGGCTTTGAAACTTACTGGAGCATCGGTCAGATCCTTGAAGGGGAAATTTGTTATTATCCGGCATCCCTGCAACAAAGAGGACTGTTCCGAACTTTCCAACCGGTTAAAAAGACCATTACCATTCCTGATGGATTTGGGGATTTACAGGAATTTGCCGACGCTTATGCCAAAGCGATCGCCGCTTCACCATGGATTACAGGGTTTCCGGTCCTATTAGAAAATGTCGTTCCTCTGCTCCGGGAATCTCACTTCTTCCTGGTTGATCAAAAATCGAAACAACTCAGGCTCAATGATGAACTTCAAGGACAAGACCATGAAATTACTGGCCGTCAGTTGTGGCAACCCGATAACCATTTTCGGTGAATGGAACGGTTACGAACTCACTCCACTTTCTGTTTTTTCCCAAAACAGACTTTTGGAATTGTAAGTCACTCCAAAAAAAATAATACTGCATTATCGATCTGAGCAAGGATTTGCTAAATTTGGCTTTTTGATTGCCGGGAGGCGTTTTTAAATTCGTGAATTTTGGCAAAAAGGTTTACAAGTGCGATGATCAATCCGAACTTATCCCCGGGGAAAGTTAAGTTCTATGATTTTATCCTGAATATGCTCCCCGTTTTAAAAATCGGTACGGTAAACAGGTTGATTGCCAGAAATGATCATTTGTCTGGTGTACCATTTGTAAAAAGCCTCTGTACAGAAGCGGGAATCTTCGCAAAAATAACTGGCATTGAAAACCTTCCCAAAACAGGCCCGGTTACCATAGTTGCCAATCACCCCGGAGGAGCAGATGTCTTAGGTGTCATTATCGGACTTGGTGAAGTTCGACCTGACCTTGGGGTACTGGCCAATAAATTGATCTGTGTCGACCAAATCAAAGATCTCGTAATTCCCATCGATATGATGGCAAAAGTAAAAGTAGATCCGGAATTAGTGCGAAAAGCCTACCAAGAGAAAAAAGTTGTTGTCTTTTTTGCGGCAGGGAAGAACTCGAGATACAATGGAGAGGGACTACTACGAGACAGGCGTTGGCGAACCTCATTTCTGGATTTTGCTGCTGAATTCAACACGCCCATCCATGTAATGAAAATTGAAGGAGCCAATTCTCCGCTATTCTATAAAGTTTCCAAAATCAGGGCCAAATACAAAAGTTTGAAAAATGTACCTCTGGAAAACATGTTTCAACTCAGGGAATTACTGAATGGCAAGGGAACTGTTCAGATGTTCTTATCAAAAGCCGTATCTTTCCCTTCAACACTAAGATCTGAAAGTTTATCGGAAATACAGTTTAAACGTAGAAAAGCCGATCTTTTACATGATTTCGTCTATCAAATGGATGAAAATAATTTAGAATTTAAATAGGGTATCATTGTGAAAAATAAACTTAAGGCTGAACAGCTAAATGCCGATCCGGCAGAATATTTTGACCACGAAAAAGGCTTGTATAACCCTGTCCCGGTTTTCCCTTTTTTAAAAGAACAGGATGTCGTCGATACGGTAGAAAGTATGATTGACGCCGATACCCTGAGAAAAGAAATCGATACCCTTGCCCACCATTCTGAATATTCAGATTCCATTATTGCCAATACCAATTACGTCATTTGCCTGATCCGCTGGAATGAATATCCCGAATTAGTTAAAATGCTCAGTATCATCCGTGAATGGGCATTCCGAAGTGAAGGTGGAGGCGTCGGTGATATCGATTATGATGATTTTGACCTCCAACCAGAAATGGAACAGCTCATCATCCTCAACCCTGATGCTCAAGACCTGCATGGCTGCATCGTTGGCGGGTACCGTTTTGTAGTTCATAATGAACAAACTTACGAGCATGGCCCTATGGGGGATCATTTCCAGTTCTCGGAAAAATTCAAACAGGAAAAATGGGTCGAATTGGGGAGGTCTTTTATCAATCCATATATCCAGATGCGGGACAAGAGAGGTTCCATAGATTTTGTCCTTCATGGTCTGGGTTACATCAATGCGAAATACCCTGAAACAAAAGGTTTTTTTGGAAAAGTAACTTTGTATAATATTTACGAACTACAAGAAGCGGACGCATTTTTCCTGGCTGTTGCCAAAAAATATTTCTGCCAAAGCGATGATGTATTTGTAAACCCGGATGAAAAAGTACCGGAAGGCAATCTTACCGAATCACAAACAGCCCTGCTGGATAAAGGAGCATTCAAAGGACTTTTTTACATCCTGAGAAACGAATACAACGTAAACCTGGTCCGCATCATGGCCGTCTACAACCGCATGACCGGGCTGGACAAGATCTTATACTTCGGTGCTTTCCGTCATTTTGCCTTTGGCAATACTACGGAGGTCGGTATTGCTATTCCTTCTGAGGTTATCTATGAAATAATTAAAGAAAAGTTTGTTTATCCGTATAGGTAGGCTCGCAGGCTCGCGTTTAGAGTTCGCAGGCTCACTGTTCCATATGGTTTCAAGTTGTTTTACCTTGTTTCAGTAGTTCAAAGTGACTCCTTTGGGTACATGTCAGGCTTTGTCACAGAATAGATTCAAGGAAAAAATATTTTTAATTGCATTTATTATGGTGTAAATTGCTACAGAAGAGGTTAAAAAAAAGTAACCCGATAATCTTCTCTAACAAAAAAATTATCCATAATGAAGCCATTAATGTGTCTGCTGCTTATCTTTTCTATCAGCACTTTTCAAGTCTTACATGCCCAGGAAGATCGATTCTTTATCCCTAAAGAAATTTCCAAAGCTTATCAAAACGACACCAGATCCTTTGATGGAAACCCTGGGGCCAAATACTGGCAAAACACTGCGGATTATACCATCGATGTTACCGTTTTTCCCGAAACCAAAACCATCAACGGGAGTGAAAAAGTTACTTATCACAATAACAGCCCTGATGTCATTAATCAATTGGTCATCCGGCTATATCATGATGTATTCAAAAAGGCCAATTCAAGAGCCTATGGCGTAAGCCCTGATGACATCAATGAAGGGGTGAGTTTGAGCCGGTTACTCGTCAACGATGAAGCCTACGATCTATCCAACCGTCGACTGATTTCAAAGAATGGAACTAATATGACGGTCCGGCTAATGCAGCCCTTAATGAGTGGAGGAAAATTAGATCTGGAAATAGACTGGAGCCACCAAATCCCTGAAACCACCATTCGAACGGGTGCCTATGATTCCACATCTTTTTTTATCGCTTATTGGTATCCACAGGTAGCCGTCTATGATGACATTTTCGGCTGGGATAATTTATCTTATGATTTCAGTACTGAATTTTATAACGAACTGGCCAATTATGATGTGACCATCAACACACCCAAATCATTTACAGTACTTGCTACAGGAGAATTACAAAACCCTGGTGAAGTTTTAAGTGAAACACTTTTGGATCGCTATCAACAAGCCCAAAAAAGCGAAAGTCCTGTTGTCATTCTAAAGCCTGAAGAGGCTACCCCTGAGTTTAATCATCGTTCCGGAAAGTGGCACTACATTGCCACAGAAGTCAATGATTTCTCTTTTTGTATGAGTGATCATTATAGTTGGGATGCTGCAAGTCAAAAGGTTGGTGATCGTTCTGTTTTTATTCATTCTTTTTACCCGGCCTCAAAAGCTCCAGAATGTAAGAATATAACCCCGAACCAGCAGAAAATGATGAAACACTTTTCGGAGGATATGCCAGGTATCCACTACCCCTACCCTGAATTCACTACATTCATGTCCGGTGTTGGAGGAGGGGGAATGGAAACTCCAATGATGGCCAATAATGGTAATCCCGGCCTGGGAGTAACCGTACACGAAATGTTTCACACATATTTTCCGATGTATGTCAGAGTTAACGAGAAACGGTTTGCCTGGATGGATGAAGGCTGGGCGGACTTCAATACAGCCTATTTGACGGACCGGTTTTTTAATGAAAATCCGGGGTCGCTTTTTTCCTACCATTCCTCCAGTGTACAAGGGAATTTGGGAGGAATCAGTGATTTGCCGCTCATCACATCGACACAGTTTATGGATCAGAGTAATTATGGTTATGCATCTTATAATTTACCGGCCTTTTTGTTGACGACCTTACACCATCATCTTGGTGACGATCTCTTTAAGCAATGTTATCGGACCTATATTCAGAGATGGGCAAAAAAGTCACCGACCCCATATGATCTTATCTACACTTTTGAAGCTGTTTCCGGGCAGGATTTGTCCTGGTTCTGGGTTCCGTGGTTCTTTAATTATGGCAGTGCAGATGTTACCATTGCATCTTTTAAAAAAGGAAAACTGCTTCTTAAAAATAACGGCAACCGTCCTGTGCCCGTTTTAGTGGACATTATTTATACCGATGGAAAACAGTCAGAACAATCCTTAAGTGCAGGTTCCTGGGGAAATAGTTCAACTGTAAAAATGCGAATTCCGCGGTTTAAAGAAATAAAAACCTTGAAAGTCAATGCTAGTATACCTGATGGGAATATCCTTGACAATTTTTATCCTTCTTTGCAAGATAATTATAAGGACCTGAATATTGATAAAAGTGTATATGGAACCTACCAAATCAAGGAGTTTCCAGTGACCATGGACATTGTCAAAAAAGATAATTTGATGTTTATGAAGATCCCTGCTGCGAATATGGAACAATATCTGACGCCGATAAGTGCTACGATGTTTGAAAGTCTTGACGGTTCTATGAAAGTTGAATTTAAGATGGAGGAAAACAAATGTAAAGGTCTGGTTATTGAAACAGACTTTGTTGATTTTCCGATAAACGCAGAAAAGTTGTAAGGTATTGATAAAGGGTTTTCGGGATCGTACAGGCGGAATTTATTCCGCCTTTTCATAGCTACTAACAATGATGCGAAAATTATTAATACGAACCATTCTACTCATCTTTACAACGCTTTATAGCTGTGTTCAATCTGAAAAAGCAGCCACGGAAGTCCTAGAAAAGATAGAGATGGACCTCAGCGCTTTTGGAGTTGAAACAGAAGGTTACCCATCGATTGATGCTAATATGGACTTTTTAAAGGACACCAGTTACTGTGTAAAATCATATTATAACCCTGCATTTAAAGGGTCAACCTATGCACTCTCTAAAACGGAAATGACAGAAGTTTTAAATCTATTGAAAATATCAACTTTAAAACAACTCAAGTCTGATTATACGGTTCAAAAAACAGATCAACCAAGTTCAAAAATCGTTATTTACACTAATAAATCTATTTACAAAATAACCGATTATGGCCTTGAAGGAGAATCCCCGTTGCCGGAGTTGTACAAAATTGTGTATAAATTCTAATGCAAGATGTGTGCGTGTAAATTGATCAACCGAAATCCTTATTTTAAGAATTTATTGATCCATGTAAATTCGAAAAAACAATAAATGAAAATCTTTACCTCTCTTCTGATCTTTTTATTTATTTCCCAATGCTGTGTTGGTCAACATATTGAGGAGACTTGGGCTTATTTTTTTGATAAAGAATGGATTAGTAAAAACCAAATTGAAACGATTATTGATAAGATGTACTTCGCCAAGATGAATGGTAAATTGGCCCGAAAACCCTGGGTTATTTCATATGATTACTTACCCAATGGGACGCTGATTTTCAGTAAAGATTCCTATGTTGAAGAAAATGATTCTATTCTTATTGTTTCCCATAAGCCCAAGGGCAAAAATATTAATAAAAAATCGTTTTTCTATTTTTATGAAAAAAGCTTCAAAGATCGAAAAACCGGCCTGATTAAATGGTCAGAAGGCTACAATTCAAAAACATATTACTCCTACGATTCATTAGGAAAATTGACTGAATCCCTCCATATAAACAATAGCCTTAACAACATAAATCATTTCAATCAATTCTATTACGATACCCTTGGTAGATTGGATTCCATTTGCACAGTTGATTTTAGAGGAGATAAGAACAATTGGAAAGACAACCCGATTGCCAAAAGTCTCGAAATTTTAGAATATCAATCGGATGTTCCTTCTGTGAATACCTTGTATCATTTTAATGAAGGTATCTTTTCTCCCTCCCGAAAACTGTTTTATTTCTACGACAAAAAAGGGTTCCCCTGGTATTGTGAATACTATGATGTAGAGGGCGAATCATTAATATTAACCGAAAAAATCGTATTTGAGTATGTTTTCAGAAAACCAGAGAAAACTCATATTCACTCCAACCTGTACCTTACCATTGACTCCCTCATCGCTGAAAACGAACTGGCTCATAAAAAAGAAGTTAACCTGGAAAAAATTGAAAATGATGCCCGAGAACAACTAAGTAAAAACAGACCGTTCATTTGGAATCAAAGTTCTTTGCCACCACCAACTGAATCCCTTATTCTGCTGGAAGGCCATCTTGTTGAAATAGTTTTTTTGGATAAATTTCTGCTAAAAGATGTTTTAGAAATCACCTACCTGGAACCAGATATGTCAAGAGCGATTTGGGGCCATAGGGCGAAATTTGGAGTTTATTCAATATCCCTAAATAACAAAGCAAAAAGGAAGTTGAAACGTCTAGTCAAAGGCAAGCAATAAAAACGCTGTTTAGCCGATAGCTTTCGCCATCGACTAAACAGCCACACTACTAAACTAACTTAATTTATCACCTTTTTTCCATCTTCTGTAGCAGGTGCCTCTTCGAGCACCTTACCTGTCCATTTATACAAATTGGTATCTCCGGAACCGATAAAGCCAACTTCCGGAGTGATAAAAATGGCTGAACAGTGAGGAATTTCATCTACCAACACCCAGGTTTTTCCTCCATCAAGCGTGTACGCGGATCCTTTGCCAGCGCCATCTTTTCCGGAACCAGAAATCAAATAGGAATCTTTCGATCCCTGAACAAATTCGATGACACCGGAAATTGGTGGAGCTGTTGCCATAACTTGCCAGGTTACCCCGCCATCAGTGGTTTTCATCAATCCAGGGTTTTTACCTGATAAGGCCAGCCCGGTATTTTTATCCTGAAAGGCTACACTCACCGCAGTTTCCGGCCATAAAGTTTCGGAAGTCTCCCAGGTGACTCCTTTGTCAGTGCTTCGAAAAACCCGACCGTCTGTGGTGCCGAACCAAATGGTATTTCCAAAAGCTTCATAATTACTGGCTACAGGCGTTTCAATCATGCCAGGCATCGGAATGCGCTTTCCGGAAGTAGCCGTCCATTTTTTTCCTCCATCTTTGGTATAATAGATCTCAAACTGACCTCCGTTAGGGTCGCCTACCGCCACTCCTTCATTTTTATTGAAGAAATGAAGGAAAGAAATATACCCGCAGGTTTTGCAAAAAGCCGTTTCCTGCTGAACCCAGGAGGCTCCACCATCAGAAGAATAAAAAATCGCACTGTCGGTAGACAATCCGGATGGCCACATAGCTACCCAGATATTGTTTTCATCCAGCGCATGAATTCCGGCAAATGCCAGCCCTTCACCACCGGTAACAGTAACAACATTCCAGGTTTTTCCCCCATCGGTTGTTTTTACCAGTTTATTACATGCAGCATATGAATATGGAATCGCCCAAACAGTATTCACATCAACCGCAGAAAAGGCATATACACCTTGGATGTCCTGAGGCAAAGCAGTCTTTTGAGGTGTCCATTGTGCATTGAGTGCTATCGTAGCAGCAAAAAACATAATTGCCGTCAGTATAGTGCACTTCTTTAAATTTGTCAATTTCATAATAATAGCTTTTTTGTGAAACCATTTCCTGATTATGGATGCTAAAACTGTTTCATCTTAAGCCTTTTTAAGTTTAAATGCTATGACTATTCTCAGAGATTAAGCATGATTTCTATCACAAAACCAGGCAAAATGCCTCCCAAATGAGGTAATTGCCATATCATGCTGCCCGATGATCCTTTTTTTGTTAAATTAACGGGCTCATTTTTACACCCAAAACGACTATGAATCAGATATTTAGAAAAATCCGTAGACAACTACTTGCAGATGAAAAACTAGGCAGCTACCTGATGTATGCCCTGGGAGAGATTGTACTTGTGGTATTCAGTATCCTGTTGGCACTTCAGATTAACAACTGGAACGAAACCAGGGTTAGCGACAAACAATTACTTCAAATCCTTTCAACCATCCGAACCGACCTGGCAAGCGACACTTTGGAGGTCAGAGGGATTCTTGAAAATTACGAACAAAGAAGGCCGGTCTTCGAAAGAGTTCTAAATGATTCCGCCACCTATAATGATTACCTGACTCAGCCGTTCTATGGTTTTTTAGTGTCCACTTATATCCCGTTAAAAATAGAAGAACGAGGATATGCACAATTAAAATCATTCAATAATTTCACCGGGACGGAGCCGGAAACCATCGCCTCCCAAATCACTCAGTTCTATTCCGTTTTTATCAAAAACATTGAAGAAACCGAAAAAGCCATTAACGAAGATGTTTACAACAATCTGCAATATTGGAAAGAAAATATGACCTGGTTTTCAGAAGTGAGCAGGCAAGAAATCCCCAACGAATTCATGAACTACGTTTTGGATGACCCGGATTACAAAAACCGCGTTGCCTTTCACCAGGCTATCGTTTACAATAACTACCTCCCGATTCTGGAGGCTTTTCAGGCGAATGCGAAAGCCCTTTTGGTGCAATTGAATAAAAAGCTGGAATGAATCTGGTTGCTGGTTGCTGCCCCGACACTATGTGTACGGGATGTCGCTACGCTCCAGTTGCTGGTTAAGTAGATTGATATTAATTAAGAAAAATAGTATTTATTTAAACTGGTAAATTGTACCTATGAACAACATCAAAGTAATTGCTTTTGACGCAGACGATACCCTTTGGGTGAATGAGCCGAACTATCAGGAAACGGAAAGGAAGTTCTGCGACATGCTGGAAGATTTTCTCCCCCACCATACGGTATCCAGGGCATTGCTGGAAACGGAGATCAATAACGTTCCTCATTACGGATATGGCGTCAAAAGTTTTATGCTCTCCATGATCGAAACAGCCATCAGTATCTCTGATAAAACCATTGATGTAAGTGCTGTAGAAAAGATCATTGACCTCGGAAAAGAAATGCTGCACAAACCTATCATACTGATAGATGGGGTTGAGGAAGTTCTGAAAAAGCTAAATGGTACCTACCGGCTGGTAATGGCCACAAAAGGGGACTTACTGGATCAGGAGAAAAAACTCATAAAATCAGGACTGGAAAAACATTTTCATCATATCGAAATCGTTTCAGAAAAAAAGGAACCCAATTACAAAAAGCTGATCAAACATCTGGACATTCCACCCGAACAATTCCTAATGGTAGGCAACTCCATCAAATCTGATATTTTACCTGTCCTAAATTTGGGTGGAAATGCCTTTCATGTCCCCTACCACACGACCTGGGAATATGAAAAGGTTGAAAAACACATCGATCATCCCAATTTCAGGCAATTAGAAAATATCCTGCAAGTGCTGGATTATGTGTAAGTGGGACGGGAAAAACTTCTTATTCCCTTTAGACTGCTAAGCATTCGTTTCCATCATCGCTTCCTTTGCTAAAAGATCCATATCCCTTACGAGCATACGGCGGCGGTTAAAAATGAGAATATTTTTATTCCGCAATTCATTGAGAACAGTTGTAACCGTTTGACGGGAAGTAGCCGTCAGGTTAGCAATTTCCTGATGAGTGATAAAATTACGCACTTCGCGTTCGTAGCCGATCCTGCGACCTTTTTCCATAGCCAGATTGTGCAAAAATTCAACGATCCTTGTACGGGAATCTTTAAAAACGAGGGACTCCAGTCTTTTTTCCATTCGGCGGGTGCGGTTTCCTAGTAATTTGACCATAAACATAGAGATGCGGGAATTCTCACGCATCAGCGCTTTCATATCAGATACCGTCAGCACACACATTTCCGCATCATCCATAGCATAGGCAAAATCACGTCTTTTACCTTCTCCAATGATAGCCATCTCTCCAAATACCTCCCCTACACCTAAAATAGCTTTGGTGATCTCTTTCCCCGAAGAACTATAAGTTCCGATCTTGACCCGACCTTCTGTCAGGAAATACATTTTGTCTGAATGTTCATCCGGCAGGTAGATATACTCCCCCTTTTTGAAACGGCGATGCAGATGTTTTTCAACGTGTCCTGCTGCCTGCTTTTTAGGACAAAGCATATTTGTAACATCAATATTCTCAAGGTACCAAAGGCTTTGGGTTTCACTCATTTGTTCAGGTCTTTATGGTTAAGAACATAAATATCGTCAGCAGGGTTTGATGAGGCTACACTAAAACAGGATCAACTGTCTCGGAAATTACCTTTCCTGCGGAAAGGTGCTCACTATGTGAGCGTTTGAGGCTCGCAGGCTCGCTGCTTGATATTGTTTCACATAGTTTCATATGGTTTGATGTGAGTATGTGGATAAATTTAGTTTTAATGAAACCCCACAACATCACATAATTTATTAACCACAGAGCCTGTCCCGTACCAAAGGTCGGGAGGACACGGAGAAGGCACGGGGAACTCAGAGCTCTCTATATAACCACTTGAACCATTTGAAACCAGTTCTGCCCTACTAAATGGTTTATCATTTTTATTCCTCCAAACCACATCAAACTACATGAAACGCGAGCCTGCGAGCCTCAAACCACGAACGAAGTGAGCCTGAAACAGCGAGCCTGCGAGCCCAAAGATCGACCTTCAGTCGATTAAATATGTATCGGTCTGTTATCCGTCGCCGCCAGTGCTGCCTCTTTCACGGCTTCCGTGAATGTCGGATGTGCGTGGCTCATTCGGGAGATATCTTCGGCAGAGGCTCTGAATTCCATGGCTACCACGGCTTCTGCAATGATATCCGCCACCCGTGCTCCTACCATATGCACGCCCAGTACTTCATCGGTTTCTTTATCGGCCAGGATTTTTACCATACCTTCCACATCCGTACTTGCACGGGCGCGCCCAAGGGCTTTGAATGGAAACTTTCCTGATTTATACGCCACACCGGCTTCTTTTAATTCATCTTCAGTTTTACCAACGCCAGCCACCTCCGGCCAGGTATATACCACTCCCGGGATAAGATTGTAATTGATATGCGGCTTCTGTCCGGAAATATATTCTGCCACGTAGGTTCCTTCCTCTTCTGCCTTGTGAGCCAACATGGCTCCCCTGATAACATCACCAATAGCAAAGATTCCGGGAACATTGGTCTCCAGATGTTCATTGACCTCGATCCGGCCTTTGTCATCCATAGCCACCCCAACGTTTTCAAGGCCGAGGTTATCTGTATAAGGTCTGCGTCCGATCGCAACCAGGCAGTAGTCTGCATTAATTGTAAAAGTATCTTCCGAATCACGTTTCTGGACACCAACCGTTACACTCTTTTTATTTACCTTAACGGAAGAAACCATATGTTTGAGGTGAAACTTAAGTCCCTGTTTTTTCAAGGCTCGGAACAATTCTTTTGAGCAATCCTTATCCATACCGGGAATGATACTGTCAAGATATTCGACCACTTCCACCTCGGTTCCCAACCTGGCATAAACAGATCCTAATTCCAGGCCGATGACTCCTCCACCTACGATAACCATACTTTTGGGCACTTCCTGAAGGTTGAGTGCTTCCGTAGAGGTAATCACCCGGTTTTTATCATAATTAAAACTATCTGGTGTAATAGGCTTTGATCCTGTAGCAATGATGATCTTATTGGTTTCAATGACCTTCTCTTCCTCTCCTGCTACCTTGATTTTATTGGGACCAACGATAGTTCCATGACCATGAAAAACCTCGATCTTGTTCTTTTTCATCAGAAAGTTAATGCCCTGAGTTGTCTGTGCAACCACTTCATCCTTTCTTTTGATCATTTGAGGCAGGTCCACTTTCAGTCCTTTGACTTCAATGCCGTGCAAGGCAAATTTGTCCTTGGCATTATGGTAATGCTCTGAGGAATCCAAAAGTGCTTTGGAAGGGATACAGCCTACATTGAGGCAGGTTCCTCCCAGGGTGTCATATTTTTCAATGAGGGCTGTTTTTAGCCCAAGTTGAGCTGCTCTGATGGCTGCTACATAGCCCCCCGGGCCAGATCCGATTACGGTTAAATCAAAGGTCATTGTCTATTTTACTTCTTGTTGTTTTTATTTTTATTCTGTTTGTTCCTGTTAGGGCCACGCCTGTTACGGCCCTGGTTGCCCTTGCCGCTCTTGTTTTGTGGAGAATCCTTTTGCTGACCGGGAGGTTTATTGGTTTCCTTCTTTTCACCACCTTCTGTTTTTTTCTGTGGAGGTTTATTTCTATTTTTTCCTCCTTGGGAATTACCCCGGTTACGATCTCTTCTACCTCCTCTGCCTCTTCTGTTCCCGCGAGAACGTCTTTTCTTTTTCTCTGCCGGTAATTCAATAACACCTGTTACATCATCTTCAAAATCAACTTCATCCTCTTCTCCCACGGGAGACACGTAATGCATAGCACTGAGGTCGAGAGGTTTATTACCCGATTTGTTCATTTCGAGAATCTCCTTAACGGTTTCCACCTTAAGTCCGAAAATCCGTCCTCTGCCCTGCCCTTTTTCATTGCGGTAGGCATAATACATCAACTGCTTGAAGATATCTGTTTTTACCAACACGGCGAGACCTCCCTCGGTTTGAATCTTTTCGGCATTTTTTGGAAAATGTGAAAGGGCATCCATATAAGTATCCAACTCGTAATTGAGGCAGCATTTCAAACGCCCGCATTGACCGGAAAGTTTGGCCTGGTTAATTGCAAGATTTTGATACCGGGCTGCTGCGGTGGAAACAGATTTGAAATTAGTCAGCCAGGTAGAACAACATAATTCCCGGCCACAGGATCCAACGCCACCGATGCGGGAAGATTCTTGTCGGGCACCAATTTGCCTCATCTCGATCTTAACCTTGAATTCCCGGGCATAATGGCGAATAAGCTCCCTGAAATCCACGCGACCATCAGCCGTGTAATAAAAAGTGGCTTTCCGCCCATCAGCCTGGTATTCCACATCTCCGATCTTCATGTCAAGATCAAGCGTCCTGGCAATTACTCGGGACCGGATCATGGTCTGCATTTCCCTGGCACGAAATTCCTTTTGACGTTCGATGTCCCTCTCTGTAGCGATACGTAAAATCTTATGTACCACCTTTTCTTCAGACACCCTTTTTTTAGACATCTGCAAACGTACCAATTCACCGGAAAGGGAAATCCTTCCCATATCATAGCCGTTTTTAGATTCAACGACAACCTCGTCTCCGGTGACAGCATTTATAAAATCCTGATTATGGAAAAATCCTTTTCTGGCTCCGTCTTTAAAACTTACTTCGACAATGTTAAACGGCAAAGGGTCGTCAATATGCATGGCGCTGAGCCAATCGTAAGTATTTAATCTGTTACATCCCCCGTTGCTCTTGGAGGCACATCCGTTACATGACATCTCTAATATATATTTTGAAGAACTACGGACAAAACAACCGGCTATCGATGATCGATAATTGGTCGTTCCGTTTATCCGTGTTCTGGTTGAGTTCTGAGGCTACTGCCTTCGCTTCAAAATCCTGTTCACCTCAATGGAAGCACTCAGAAATAAAACTTTCGGGTTAGCATTTCTTTCCACATAATAAGCTTGTTCCGAAAGCAGGTTTACTATTTTTTCAATTTGGTCGAATTCTATTAAGGGCATTAGTTTTTTGGCTGTTTCCAGCTCGGTGCCCTGTAATCTGACAATCGCCGTATCTGTCATTTTGAGCACCAGGTATTCCCTGAGGAAATGCAACGCATACTGGATGAACTGCTTTTGGTTTTCCCGACCAAGAGTTGCTATTTTTTCAGCCCAGTTTACCAGTTTTACGCCATTGCCCTGATAACATAACCGCAACCAGTCCAGAAAGAGCCCGGCATGATCATTCTGTTTGCTACGGGCAAATTTCAACGCTTCATTATAATTTCCATCAGACAGCTGGGCAGCTGTGGTAGCAATGGATTGATCTACATTTTCCAGTGCCTTCAGGGCTTCAATAATGGCTTCGTCAGCAAGTCCGTTGACCTTGACGATCTGGCAGCGGGACAGGATGGTATTCAAAATAAGTTCCTGGTTTTCCGCTACGAGCACAAAAAGCGTTTGCTCGGGTGGTTCCTCAATCAGTTTAAGCAATCGGTTACCTTCCTTGCCCAGGTATTCCGGCAACCACATGATCAGGATCTTGCGGTTGGTGGTAAAAGTTTTCAGGCTCAGTTTGTGAATGATATTCACACACTCCTGTTTATTGATATTACCCTGTTTATTTTCCGCCCCAATACGTTGGAGCCATTCATTGACATCCATGTATGGGTTTTCCAGCAAAGCTTCGCGCCACTGCGACAAAAAAGCATCGCTGGTGACGTTTGTACCTACGGTTGGAAATGAAAAATGCAAATCCGGATGGATGAGTTTTTCCACTTTTGAACACTCGGCACATTCACCGCATGCCTCCTCTTCCGAAGGGTTACTGCAAAGAACATATTGTGCCAGAGCCAATGCCAATGCCAGTTTACCACTTCCTCCGGGTCCAAGGAATAATAACGCATGCGGAAGGCGATCAGCAGCCACCATTTGATGGAGATCATCTTTAACCGCGTACTGTCCTATTACCTCAGCAAACCGCATCAATCAATTTTTTTACCGCTGATTTAAAGTAACTAAAAGGGGCAGGAAAATATGAATGAGAAAATAAGGAAGGTGTGAAAAGCAACCATTAAAAAAAGGTAACGGGCAAACAAACAACGCACCTGTCATATTGCTAATCACATAAGAATGAATTATTTATAATTAAAGCTACCGGTGATAAAACCTTTTTCCGGCTAATATGTATATAAAATATTCAATTGCAAACTCCATTAAATCTTCTCAACAACTTCCCACTACTTATTCAAATGTAAATTTAAGCAACTTGTCGGGAAGAACAAAGAAAATGGATTGAAATGGTGGGGTGTGAAAACTTTTTCATAGTTTTGAATTCCGAAAAGCAGAACATTCATGGCCAAGTCGTTGAAGGAAATTAAACAACCTATTGAGGCAGAGTTAAAACAGTTTGAAACTCACTTTCGGGAAGCGATGCGTAGTCCGGTTCCTTTACTGGATAGAATTACCTACTACATCGTTCGCCGCAAAGGCAAACAGGTTCGTCCCATCTTCGTTTTCCTCGCGGCCAAGATCTGCGGAGAGATTTCAGAATCCACCTTCCGGGCAGCTTCCTTAGTTGAATTATTGCATACTGCTACCCTTGTTCACGATGATGTCGTTGATGACTCTTTCGAACGACGGGGATTTTTCTCCATCAATGCCCTTTGGAAAAACAAGATTGCTGTTCTGGTAGGAGATTACTTCTTTTCACAAGGTATGTTGCTGGCTTTAAAACATAAGGAATACCGGCAACTGGATATCGTTTCCTCCGCCGTTAAAGCTATGAGCGAAGGAGAATTGTTACAGATTGAGAAAGCCCGTCGACTCGACATTACCGAAGAAGTTTATTACGATATTATCAGGAACAAGACGGCTTCCCTTATCGCCTCTGCCTGTAGTGCCGGAGCTGCCTCTGCCACTAACGACGATGCAGTAATTGAGCTGATGAGATTGTTCGGTGAAAAACTGGGGATCGCCTTCCAGATCCGGGATGACCTCTTTGATTTCGGGTCAGAAGATGTTGGAAAACCACTCGGCATTGACATCAAGGAAAAGAAAATGACCTTGCCCCTCATCTATGCCCTTCAGCACGCTACCAAGAAAGATCGCAGACGAATCATAAATATTATAAAAAACCACTCCGAGAACACCGAAAAAGTGAAGGAAGTCATTAATTTTGTGCGACAAAGCGGGGGGCTCGAATATTCACGCAAAGCCATGAATGACTATCGGGACCAGGCCTTTCAATTATTGAACACTTTTCCGGAAACCACAGCCCGGGAATCCCTCAAGGATCTCGTTGCTTTTATCACCGACAGGAAGAGGTAATTTTCAAGGTCATTTTTTATGAGAATTTTGCTCCGTTGATTTTTGTTTTAGTTGTTTGATTTCAGGAAAATTGGATAGTTGGAAAACCGGATAACTATCGAGGGACTTGTATAAATTATCTTCTGAAACCTGCAATTCCTTTGATATTATATCCAATAATCCAGTCATCTGATCAATACCCTGTTTTGATATCGTTTCCCTTTTCTTTGACATCTGATTTTATTAAACATACTTAATTATTTATTCAACATGACTGATGTAAAACTTTTTTCAGGAACCGCAACCAAATACCTTTCTGAAAAAATCGCTGACTTCCACGGGCAGGCCCTTGGAGACATTACCGTTAATTGTTTCAGCGACGGGGAAATGCACCCCGTTATCAATGAATCTGTCAGGGGAAGTTATGTCTTTTTCATCCAGTCAACTTTCGCCCCGGCAGAAAACCTTTTAGAATTGCTGCTCATGATTGACGCAGCCAAAAGAGCTTCCGCAGGTTATATCACTGCCGTAATGCCTTACTACGGATATGCGCGTCAGGACAGAAAAGACAAACCCAGGGTTCCTATCTCTGCCAAACTGGTGGCCAGCCTGCTGAAAGCTGCGGGTGTTAACCGCGTCATGACCATGGACTTCCACGCCGACCAGATACAGGGATTCTTCAATATCCCGGTGGATCACCTCAAAAGTGAGGCCATTTTCATGCCTTACCTCAAAAAGCAAAAGCTGGACAACGTCATTTTCGCTTCCCCGGATGTAGGAGGTGTTAAAAGAGCAAGAACATACGCACAGTACTTTGAAAAGAGCCTTGTTATCTGTGATAAATACCGTGAAAAAGCCAATGAAGTAGCGGGCATGACCGTCATTGGTGATGTCGAAGGAGCCGATGTGATCCTCGTGGATGACCTCATCGATACCGCCGGCACACTTTGTAAAGCAGCCGATGCCCTCATCGCAAAAGGTGCCAAAAGTGTACGCGCCATGTGTACCCACCCGGTACTCTCCGGCCCGGCTTACGAAAGGATCGAAGCTTCACAACTGACCGAGGTGATCGTTTGCGATACGCTTCCTTTGAAAAAAGATGTAAAAAAGATCAAGCAGCTCTCTACTGCCAAACTGTTTTCCAGAGCTATCCGTAATACTTATGAGAACAGGTCTATTTCGGCCTTGTTTGTGAAACCGTGATTCAGTTCGCAGTCTGCAGTACACAGTCCTCAGTCTGTTGACTGTGTACTGCAGACTGAAGACTGAATAAGACATTCTTCCCTTAACCTTTCCCCACGATATACCATTTATCTTATCTTTGCGTTTTAAATTCTGTCGCTAAAAACATTTTGGCGGCAGAATTTATCCCGCACATATAAAAAAATTGGTTGTTGCTTTTTTTATATGTCGGGATTTATGTGGGAATCCATTCCCTATTGGATTTAAGTAATTTTATCCCTCGAACATATACAATTGCAAATACATGGACTTTTCAATGATAAAAAATATTAAGACCGTTTTCCTTTTAACGGCCATCATCCTTCTCAGTCTGCCACTGACAGCTCAAAAGGGCTGGGAAGCAGGTCCTGGAGTAGGAGTTTCCCATTACTTTGGTGATCTCAACACCAACTTCAGGCTCAATAGGCCCGGTGCCGCAGGTAACCTGAATTTCCGTTATAACTTCAATACGCGAATTTGTATGAAGTTTTCCGGTAATTACGCAAATCTTTCAGCTTATGATTCGGACTCCAGAAATATCTTCGAACAGGAACGCAACCTGAGTTTTGAATCTGTGATTGTCGACGGATCTTTCCAGTTTGAGTTCAACTTCCTGCCCTATGTGCACGGTAGTGCTGACCAGTTTTTCACACCCTACCTTTTTGGAGGGCTTTCTGCATTCTATTATAACCCAAAAGCGGAATACCAGGGACAATTGTACGAACTTCGCCCATTGGGTACGGAAGGTCAGTTCAAAGGAGAAGAATACCTGCCGATGTCAGGAGCATGGCTTTATGGAATTGGTATGAAAGTGGACATCAATTATCAGTGGAGTGTGAATGTGGAATTGGGTGTTCGCTCAGCTTTCACCGATTACATCGATGATGTGAGTACGGTTTATCCGGACAATAAAGATCTTTTGAGAGATAAGGGAGAGATTGCCGCTGCTCTTTCTGACCGTACCCTCGGGGCAGATAGTCCGCTCAGCCGCACAGGACGCCAGCGGGGCAATGCCAACAATAACGACAATTATTCCATTTTCAGCGTGAGCATGATGTATTACTTTGGTAGTATTCGGTGCCCGGATATTAGTAAGATCAGGCCGAAGTAGGGAGTGCAAAGTCCAAAATGCAGGGTGATGAGTGGAGAGTGATGATATTGTAGAACACGGATTTAGACGGGTTGAACGGATGGGGACGGAATTGTTGATTGGTTTTCCCTCCGACAAAACCTGCCCCGCACACAAAGTGTCGGGGGCAACGCCTTCTGCCATCCCGCTATGGCATACGCAAAGGCATCGCCTTGGGAAAATTATTCAAGGTTTTGCCTTTGCGCAGAAATGCGGGGAGAAAAGGCGATACCTTGTCGACAGAAAATCAGCTTCAATCCGTTTAACCAGTCAAAATCCGTGTCCCATCCCTACTTTCCCCTTCAAAAAAACACTTTCCTACTCACTTAGAAAGTTTTTTCACTTTTAAACAATCTCCACACAACCAAACCCTTCTTTTTGCCGCCTTTAAAAGGTAACGTGCATAATTTAGCGGTAAAATGGAAAGTTGGAATTTGGAACATTGGGGAATTAAAACCTAAAAACCTCAATAGCCCACCTCTTCCAACATTCCATTTTTCCTTTTTATACACCTGCAAACATCCAACACAAACCATTTTTTTATCCATAACCTATTGTCATTCACCTAAAAAAGCTTAAATTTGCGGGCTTATGAAGATCAGGAACTTTATTTTTGTAGTTATTGCGCTGAGTGTATTCGCCTCTTGTAAGAGTGAATTCGAGAAAATCAGAGCCAGTGGAGACCCAAAATTGATACTGGCAAAGGCCGATTCTTATTATGCGGATGAAAACTGGCAGAAAGCCCAAACCCTTTATGAACTGGTGATCAGCAGTTACCGCGGGCAGAAGGAAGCTGAGGATATTTACTACAAATACGCTTACACTTATTATTACCTGGAACAGTACATTCTTGCTGCGTATTATTTTAATACTTTCAGTAAAACGTACAGTACCAGTGACAAGCGGGAAGAGATCGACTTCATGGCGGCTTATTGTAATTATAAAATGTCGCCAACTTTTAGGCTTGATCAAACGTATACATTACAAGCCATCAATGATTTTGAGAGTTTTGTAAACCTCTACCCTTTCAGCGAAAGAGTTGAAGAATGCAACAGTCTGATCGACGAGATGCGTAAAAAGCTGGAAAGAAAAGCCTTTGAAGAAGGAAAATTATACTACGATATAAAAAGATACCAGTCATCCATTCAGTCTTTTGAAAATCTGCTGAAAGATTTCCCTGAGACACTGGATGCCGAGCAGGTCAGGTATTTAATCGCCAAATCTGCTTATCTGTGGGCTTCCAATAGTTTTGTAGAAAAACAAAAAGAACGTTTTGAACTGGCTATTGAAAAAACACAGGATTATCTCGACACTTTTGGCGAAGGGCCAAACAGGGAAGAGATCGAAACCATGTTAAATAAATCAAGAGAAAAATTAAATTCATTAAATAATGACGGATATCAAAAGCAGGGTTCAGGGACTGGATCCTAACATTCGCGCCCGAAACATCAAAGCACTTTCCAAAGAAACCGGAAACATTTACGAAACACTGAATATCATCGCCAAGCGTGCCAACCACCTGGTAGGTGATATCAAGCACGAACTCAACAAAAAGCTGGAAGAATTCGCCATTTCTTCAGACGCTATTGAAGAGATCAGTGAGAATAAAGAACAGATCGAGATTTCCAAATTTTACGAAAGACTGCCTAATCCGGCACTCATCGCTACGGAAGAATATACCAGCGGAGATCTGTTTCACAAATACAAAGAAAAAAGGCAGCATCACTAATCATTTCGGCCACCCTGAAAAGGGTCCGGATGTGAGGTTGCCCTGAGGAGCCAAAGGATTGTTAAGATCGATCCGGCAGCGAAAAGGGAAACCTGGACTTATTGGGTTCTCCTCCGTTTTCGGATATCTACAAATGACGACCTCACCTTGTTGTGGGGTCGTCATTTCTGTTTTGGGTATGGAACCACGAATGTGGTGTTATTTTCATTACACAAATAAGGAAAGCTATTGCATAGGCAATAGAAACAATATGAAACATTGGGACAAACCTGTTTTTTCCCATCTATTGATAAACAAATGAACAATATCAAAGACAAAAAAATTCTACTCGCCGTTACAGGCAGCATTGCGGCTTACAAGGCTGCTTTTCTGACACGGCTATTCGTCAAGGCGGGTGCTGAGGTGAAGGTATTAATGACCGAGGCTGCCACTGATTTTATCAGTCCGTTAACCTTGTCTACTCTATCTGCCAATCCGGTACATTCCAGTGTGAGTTCCGGGGAAGGGTGGAACAACCACGTGGAAATGGGGTTGTGGGCTGATGCCATGATTGTGGCTCCCGCTACAGCCAATACCCTGGCTAAAATGGCCTCAGGTATTTGCGATAATGCTGTGCAGGCCGTATATCTCTCTGCCCGTTGTCCTGTATTTTTTGCGCCGGCGATGGATTTAGATATGTGGCAGCACCCTACCACAAAATCCAATGTGGAGCGGCTAATTTCTTTTGACAACCATATGATTCCTGTAGGTTTTGGCGAGCTGGCGAGTGGACTTACCGGTGAAGGCAGAATGGCTGAACCAGAGGATATCCTAGCCTTCCTGGATAACTTCTTTGCCAAAGAACAAAAGCTTTCAGGAAAGAAAATCCTGATCACTGCCGGACCAACTTATGAGAAGATCGATCCGGTGAGATTTATAGGCAACTATTCTTCCGGTAAAATGGGTATAGCGCTGGCCAATGAGGCAGCTGATAACGGTGCACAGGTTTTCCTTGTTTTGGGTCCTACCCACCTTACAACCGATCACCCGGCCGTTGAAGTGATCAATGTTACGACAGCTGTGGAAATGAGGGATACTTCGGTTCGACTGTTTCCTGATTGCGATGCAGGCATTCTTGCAGCAGCAGTAGCGGATTACCGTCCCAAATCCTATGCTGAACAAAAAATCAAAAAAAACGACCAGGATTTCACCATCGAACTGGTAGAAAACCCGGATATTGCCAAAGAACTCGGGCAATCCAAAAAAGCAGATCAATTGCTGGTGGGATTTGCCCTGGAAACACAATCTGAAGAGGCCAATGCCAAGGCCAAGATCAAGAAGAAAAACTTTGATTTTATCGTTTTAAACTCGCTTAACGACAAAGGAGCCGGTTTTGGCCACGACACGAATAAGATTTCCATCATCGGCAAGGACAATAAGATCAAGAATTTTGAGTTAAAATCAAAGACTGAAGTTGCCGGCGATATTATTGACGAACTGGCTGACAGACTGGAGGCATAATACCTCAATACTTTTAAACTGACAGGAAAATTTTTTAGGATACATGAAGAAATTATTCATACTATTATTCATTGCTGCTTTTGGGTTGTCTTCACAAGCACAGGAGCTCAACTTTAACGTTAGGATCAATACTCAGAAACTACAGACCGTTGACCCTAAAGTCTTTGAAACACTTGAACAGACCATCCGGGAATTTTTGAACAGCCAGAAATGGACCGATGATATCTACGACCCGGAAGAACGCATCAATTGCAACCTGGTGCTGACACTCCAGGAAGAAACGTCACCGACCAGTTTTAAGGCCGACCTGGCAATCCAGGCTTCACGCCCTATTTACAATTCTGATTCGGAAACTCCGATCTTTAATCACCTGGACCGGGATTTGTTTTTCAATTACCAACAGTTCGATCCGCTGATTTACAGTAAAACAGCTTTCAATGGTAATTTGTCTTCCGTACTGGCTTTTTACGCATATATCGTATTAGGATTGGATTACGATAGTTTTTCTCCGCTTGGCGGGGAAGAATTTTTTCAATTGGCTCAGGATGCGATCAATAACATTCCATCAAGTTCCACTCCAAGCCCTTTCAGCGGATGGACGCCATCTGAAAGTAATCGTAACCGCTACTGGCTGGCAGAAAATCTGCTGTCTCCAAGAGTAAAACCTTACAGACTGGCCATGTATCAATATCACCGCCATGGTCTCGATAATATGGCTGAAAATGTGGACCAGGGGCGTGCGACACTGGCATCCACCTTTGAGGATATCGAAAAAGTTAACCAGGCATACCCTAATTGCATGATCCTTCAGGTATTCAATGCAACCAAGGCATCAGAGATCATCGAAATCTTCAAGATCGCTTCTTTGGATGAACAAAATAAAGTGATCAGGGTTATGTCAAGAGTAGATCCTTCGAATGCGTCGAAGTATAGGAGGATTAAATAAGGTTTGATATTGTTTGATGTGGTTTGACATAGTAAGAGGACAAAACTAGTTTGAAAAGTTACATTATCAAAAATTATTTTAACCACAGGGGACACTGGTTATGACATTTGAACTTTTGAACAATTTGAAACTAATTCTGTCCAAATACTTTGTTTAAAATGGTTTGACATTGTTTTTTTACCGCATCAAACTATTTCAAACCACATCAAATGGAGCAAAGCGACATCCTCGTGCACGCAGTGCCGGGACAGCGAGCCTGCGAGCCTCAAACAATGAGCACAGCGAATACCAAAAACCAGGAAATTTCTAGCTATGAAAAATATCAGTTTAATTATTCTACTTTGTTTACCCCTTATTGGGCTGGAGTCAGGCCGAAAAAGCACCTGCTATTCTAAGCTGGGGAGATGAACTAAAAGAACCAACCGGAACCTTCATCGAGAAGATCGTGAACTCCAACAGTAACGGCATGATCACGGTCAGGCAAAAAAGAAGTATCCTCGACGCTACTCCAAAGATCTATATCGAACGTTACGACAGTAAAATGAAACTGCGCCGTTCGGAAAAAATCGATCTTAAATACAAAAACAGTGATCTTCAATTTGAAGATCTTATCTATTTAAACGGTCAGCTGTATCTGCTTACCAGCTATAACAATAAAGCCAAGGAGAAAAACTTCCTGTTTTATCAGACCGTTTCTCAACGATTCACAGCATCCAAGAAGCTGAACAAAATTGCTGAAATCAATACAGGTAGTTGGATAAAGGAAGGTTCCTATGATATTGAAATTTCCAAGGATTCAACCAAAGTCCTTGTTTACGGACAACTACCCTATAAACGAAATGAGGCAGAAAAATTCACCCTGAATGTATTTAACAATAATTTGGAACCTGTCTGGAACAGAGATATCACCCTGCCCTATAGCGACGAATTATTGGCTGTTCAGGAATATAAGGTCGATGATTCTGGGAACGTTTACCTGTTGGGGAAATTGTATTATGACAAAGTACGTGCACGCAGGAACGGATTGCCGAATTATCACTACATCATTTTGGCCTACACCGGAGGAGATGAGCAAGCTGCCGAATATAAGATCGACCTGAAAGAAAAATTCATTACGGACCTGACCTTCAAGATCGGCAATGACGGCAACCTGGTTTGCGCAGGTTTTTATTCTGAAAGACTGAACAATAGCGTCAAAGGAACGTGCTTTTTTGGCATCAATGCTCAAACCAAGGAGACTTTTAATATTCACCTGAAAGAATTTGATTTTGATTTCCTTACCGAATATATGTCCGAAGGTGCCAAGGAGAGGGCAAAAAGAGCAGAAGAATCCGGAAACAAAAGAAGAGCCCCTGAACTTTTCCGCTATTCCCTCGACGACCTGATCCTTCGTAGTGATGGTGGTGCAGTGCTTATTGCTGAACAGTACTATATTGAAGAATATAGATATTACGACAGGTTTGGTACCAACCAGACCATTTATTACTACAATTACAATGATATTATCGTAGTAAATATCCGTCCCGACGGAAGCATTGAATGGGCCACACACATTCCAAAAAGACAACAGACCCGAAATGATGGCGGATATTATTCCTCCTACAGTAAGGCTGTGGTCCGGGATAAACTGTATTTCGTTTTCAATGACAATATCCGCAACTTCAGTGAAAAGGAGAACCGCAGGAAGCGCAGGAGAATTTACTACTTCGATGGCCGAAATTCCGTTATAGCGCTGGCTGAACTCAACAAGGATGGTGAGCTCAAAACCTGGCCATTATATCCCAACAGAGATGCGAATATCATCACCCGACCAAAGATTTGCAGGCAAACCGGCAGCAGGAAAATGGTCATTTATGGGGAAAGAGGAAAGCGGTACCGGTTTGCCAACCTCTTTTTTGAAAATTAATTTTTATTGCGAGTTGCAGGTTGTGAGTTACCTTAGACAAAGGAAAATTAATACTATTTTTCCAAAAAATTGTATTTATTGCCCATTTCCGGGAACACGTAACCAGCAACTCGTTACCCGAAACTTTAACCAATCACCTAAAATATGAAAATCGCCTCTTTTTTGGCAGGTTCGCTGATCTGCCTGTTCGGAATTGCCTGCAAAAATAATTGTCCGCCAGATGAAAAAATTGGTTCTCTTGAACTTGGGCAAACTACCGTTTCATTCATTCCTGAATTTTATAAAAACGAAGCTACCCTGTTCTTCAAAAATGCAAATGGAGAAACGCTTGAATTGACTTTGCAGGAACAAATCCAGCAGAAAGATAAATTGTGTGTCGAGACCATTTGCACAGAGCTGGAATTTGATGGCAAAAGCACCTGCAAGTATTATGATGCCGATTCCCGTCGATTTATTTATACAAACTTTGATTCTTCCCTGCTGATGGATTTGCTTTTTTCCAGTGAAGTAGCCAAAGCCAACACCGAATATTTTTACGATATTTTAACCCTAAGCATGTCCTCCTCCAATAACCATTTTGCCTATGGGCAACACCATACCGAGCAACGCTATACCGATGAGGCTGTAACTCCTCCTGCAGGAACAAACATGATGACATTCCAGGAGTCTGCAGATCTTGTGGATACAACCTTTTCAACCGTTTATGTAAATGAGATTGATCAGATCAAAACGTATTATAATGCTGAGGTAGGTTTGGCCGGATTTGAATGGAATGGAACGGTTTGGAGATTTGTAAGTTGGGAATAGCCAATAAAACAATTGTCCAGAAACAAAAAAAGCCGGATTCTTCCAAAGGGAAAATCCGGCTTTTACATATCAGAAACAATTCCTATGCAGGTACCATTTCATCCTGGTATTCATTAACTATTTGTTCTGCATAATAACCATCCTCCACTTTCTTCATCTTGAAACCGCGTTTTCTAAACATGTGCAACATGATGTAGTTCTCTAGCAGAATATTAGCATATACTTTGTGGATACCCCTTTCCTTGGCAATGTCCATGAGGTAATCCAGGAATTTGTTTCCTAGCCCCTGGTTGTGCCATGGATCGGCAACTACAACCGCAAACTCTGCTGCTTCATTATACTGATCAGCGATCAAACGACCGACACCAGCCATGACCTTCTTACCATTTTCCTCTAATTCAGCAATGATAGCGATCTCCCGGTCATAATCCGTTTGCGTATAACGAACCAGTTGATCATGAGAAATATCCTTGATCACAGAGAAGAAGCGGAACTTCTGAGTTCTTTCAGAGAAGTTACTGAACATTTCTTTCTCCATCTCTTCATCCTCTGGTTTGATTGGGCGAAGAAGAGAAGTTCTGCCATCTTTTAGTTTAAACTCGGTAATATACTCAGATGGGTATGGTGAAATCACCAAATGCTTATATCGGTGTTTCGGATTGACGGGTTTTCCATCAAGCACTACCTTGGCATCCAGGATAACGCCTCCATGTTCATCAACGCCAAATGGGTTGATATCGATCTCTTCAATTTCAGGGAAATCAGTGAGGAGATAGGCGAATTTATACAACAGGAACTGAATGGAAGTGATATCCGCCGCAGGCATTCCCCGGTATCCTTTGAGCAATTTGTAAACCTTGGTATCTTCTATCAGGCGCAGGCCAGGGCCATATTTAATGGAGGCAAACCAACAGTGGTATCTTTAAACACCTCAACTGCAACACCCCCCATACCAAATACGATGGTAGGACCGAAGATAGGATCGCGTTTACAACCTATGATCAGTTCGTAACGCTTCTTCATCATCTTTTCGATGAAAACACCCCTGATATCAGCATCAGGAACTCCTTCTTTGGCAGATTCGATAATCTGATCAAAGTGGAAGGCAACACTTTCCCGACGCTTCACATTTAATACTACGCCACCTACATCCGTTTTGTGCAATATGTCCGGTGAAGCAATCTTCATCACCACCGGATATCCGATTTTGTCCGCCAAGTCCATAGCTTCTTCCCTGGTCGCAGCCAGACCGTTTTCAATCACTTCAATCTGGTAATTACTCAGGAATTGTTTCGCTTCATATTCCGTCAAAACCTTGCGTCCGTCATCCAATACGTTTCTCAGCAATTCACGATTTTCCTCTTTTTTAGGGTTAAAAGCACTAGGAATAACTGAAGGCGTTTGCTGGATAGTCTTGAGGTTCCTTCTATAATCGTTCATGTACATGAAGCAGCGAACGGCATTTTCCGGAATACTGTACACCGGAATATTATGCTGTTCCAGAACTTCACGACCTTCCTGTACATCTTCTGCGCCCATCCAGGATGCAAGAACTGTTTTCCTTTCAATTTTCGGAATGGTTACAATCGCTTCGGCAATAGCCTTAGAATCGGTCATCGCCTGTGGTGTCAGAATGACCAGAATACCATCTACATTCGGATCTTTCACACATACTTCTACGGCCTTTCTGTATTCTTCCGGACCTGCATCCCCTAATACGTCAATCGGGTTATTATGGCTCCAGAATGGTGACAGGTGATTGTTGAGTTCTTCAATCGTCTCTTTTGACAATTCCGCCAATTGTCCGCCTTTGGATATTAAAAGATCCGTAGCGATTACGCCAGGCCCGCCGGCATTGGTGATCATTGCCATTCGTTTTCCGGATGGCTTTGGCTGAGCAGACAATGACTGGGCAATGTGAAACAATTCCCCAATGGTATCAACTCTGACGATACCCGCACGTTTGAACGCTGCATCAAATACAAAATCGTTACCGGCAAGACTTCCCGTGTGAGACATAGCCGCCTGGGCTCCCTCAGTGCTCTTTCCGGCTTTCAGTACGATGATCGGTTTATTTCTCGCATAAGCCCTCGCCGCACTCAGGAATTTCCGGGCATCCTTGAGTGATTCCATGTATATTACAATACTCGAAGTATAGGGATCACTACCGAAGTAATCAATGAGGTCGTCAAAACTCACGTCGATCATGGAACCAATGGAAACGAAATGACTGAAACCAACATTCATCTTGATCGACCAATCGAGAATGGCGGTACAGAGTGCTCCACTTTGAGAAATGAAGGCAATATTTCCGGGCAAAGCCATTTTATTGGCAAAGCTGGCGTTGAGTTTAATGGAAGGTTTGATGAACCCAAGGCAGTTTGGTCCGATCAACCTCATATTATATCTTCTTACCGTTTTGAGGATCTCTTTGGTCATGGCCTGACCTTCTTCTCCTGCTTCGGCAAATCCTGCAGAGATCAACAATATACCGGATACTCCTGCAATACCACAATCTTCCACAATCGGCAAAACCGTTTTGGCGGGAGTGGCAATAATAGCCAGATCCACCTTGTCAGGGATTTCCTGAATATTCGGATAAGCCTTTACCCCTAAAATATTATCTCGTTTAGGGTTTACCGGATAAACAATACCGTCAAAACCGGAACCAATAAGATTTCTAACCAATGCATAACCTACCGCTCCTTCATTGGCTGTAGCCCCAATGATCGCAATCACTCTGGGGTTAAATAAACTTGTTAATTTTTTAGTAACCACTTTTTGAAATTTTAATTTATGTCAGCTAATTGAATATTGGTTTATTCGGCAAGGACTGTCTGACTTTCATTTGAACGCGACAAAGGTATTGTAATCACCAATGAGATAAAGTGATTTTTGGCAAGCCCTATATATGAGTTTTGCCACCCTTTTATGGAATTTATCTAAATAAGAGATTTCCGATTAAATTCGAAAACCTTATTAATATACAACAAGCCTTATCTCCCAAAGTTCATCGGGGAGAAGAGGGAAATATTATGATTTAAAAAAAATGAACTGCCTGCAAAATATTCCTTTTAGTTTTTAAAAATTCAGAATTTCCGGCATAAAATCAACCTTAAATCAGGTAAAAATAGGCTTGATGTTGAAAAAAAACAGGGTTGACCGAAGATAATTAAGGTGACAAAAATCATTCTCATTATTTTTTTTCGTTGTCGTTAGTCATCCTCTGCAACCTGTTTTTGGCTTTAACTTTGAAGCGATTTTTCAAGTAATAAATCCTTTAGAGATGCAAAAGAACAAAGTCAAGTACCCGGGAAAACGGATTACAACCGACGGAAACACGATTGTATCGGCGACTGAAGCCCTCATCGTCGACGCAGGAGTTTTCTATCCTATCACTCCTTCCACTCAGATGGGGGAAAATTTTCAATTATTATATGCGAAAGGTGAATTAAATGCTTTCGGTAAAGCTTTAACAGCTATAGAGACCGAAGGTGAGCACGCTGCACAGGGAGGGGCGATAGCATTGTCCGTGACCGGAAAGCGCGTCGTAAACTTCACCTCCGGGCAAGGTATTGTATATGGTTTGGAACAATATTACCACGCTCCTGGAAAATTGAGTACCATGGTTTTGGAAGTGGGTGCCAGAGCGTTAACCAAACACGCCTTGAATGTCCACTGTGGACATGATGACGTTTATGCAACCCTAGACACGGGATGGATCGTATTGTTCTCAAAAAATGCTCAACAGGCTGCAGACCAGGCCATCATCCTGAGAAAAGTAACAGAAAAAAGTCTCAACCCTGGTCTGAACTCACAGGATGGGTTCCTCACCACTCACCTAGAAAGAACTTTCCGCATGCCGGAAGCTGCCCTGGTAAGAGAATTCCTCGGCGCACCTGAAGACATCATTGAATGTCCAACGGAAGCTCAGAAAACATTGTTCGGACCAACCAGAAGAAGAGTGCCTAAGGGTATCGACCTGGAAAACCCAATGTTGCTGGGACCCGTTCAAAACCAGGAACACTATATGAATGGTATTGCTGCTCGCAGAAATAACTTCGCAGAGCAGGTCGGAGGCTTTCTCCGTGATGCCTATAAAGAATATGGCGAGCTTACCGGCCGACATTACGGCATGATCTCCGAATACAACTGTGAAAATGCCAAGGTTGTTTTCGTAGCTCTTGGTAGTGCCGCAGAAAATATTGAAGCTGCCGTGGATTACATCAAAGAAACCAGAGGTGTTGATGTTGGGGTAATCCATGTGAATTCATTACGCCCATTCCCTGAAAAAGAGATCATCGAAGCCTTGAGAGGCAAGGAAGAAGTTATCGTTCTTGAAAGAACTGACGAACCCCTCTCCGGCAGTAACCCCCTGACCCGCGAGATTAAACTTGCGCTCAGAAAAGCAGAAAGTAATTACAAACGAAACGCTTATGATGGTTTAGGCAAGATCAATCCGGAAACAGAAAAGCCTCATGTGCTTTCAGGTAGTTACGGACTTGGTTCCAGAGACTTCCGTCCTGAACACGTGATCGGAGCTTTTGATTTTGCAGAAGGCCGCCTGGCCCGTCAGGATGGAAAAACCATTAACGACGGTGTTCGTTTCTTCTACCTGGGTATTGACCACCCATACAATGTAGTTTCAGATGAAACGCCTTCAGGTTTACCTAAAGATTCTATCGCAGTTCGCTTCCACTCCATCGGTGGATGGGGAATGATCACTACCGGTAAAAACCTCGGTAGTATCCTCGGTGACCTTTCCAGCTATGTAGCAGAAAGAGATGAATTGTATGAAGAAACCGGAGAGCTTAAAGAAGTTGTGAACCTGAGTGCGAACCCTAAATACGGTTCTGAAAAGAAAGGTGCGCCTACCAATTACTTCCTGGTAGCTGCTCCGGAACGTGTACGGGTGAACTGTGACCTTCGCCACGTGAATGTGGTGCTGTGTTCAGACCCTAAGATATTCCTGCACACCAATCCACTCGACGGACTGGAAAATGGCGGAGCTTTCATTTGGGAAAGTGCCGAAGATTCTCCTGAAAAAGTATGGACACGTATTCCTAAACAATATCGCCAGGAGATCATTGATAAGGACATCAAACTCTACGCACTGAACGGATTTGATATTGCCAAGAAAGCGACCAGCCGTGAAGAGCTGCAAACAAGAATGCAGGGTAATGCTTTCTTAGGTGCCTTCTTCCAGGTGTCTCCATTCTTACAGCAGTACAACATTCCTTCCGAGGAATTCCTCAATACCGTTCACGAACAGTATAAGAAGAAATTCGGACGTTTCGGTGAAGACGTTGTTGCTTCCAACATGCAGGTGATGGATGCTGGTTTCACTAAGGTATTTGCCGTACCTCATGGTAAGGTAGAAGCCGAAGACAATTCTGCATTCAGTCTTGAAGCACTGATGCCTTGCCAAATCAAACTTGGTGAATTTGAACATGAACAGGACAAAGCGCCTATGTTCAAGATGTCAACTTTTGATGCTGAGTTCCGTGCAGGAAAAGGCTACCATCAGCCAGCCAGCCCGTTGGCTTCAGTAGGTATGGTTGCGTCAGGTACCGGTGCTACGGCCAGTAAATATGTTTCTCGTCGTCAGGTGCCAATTTTCATTGAAGAGAATTGTACCCAATGTATGGAATGTATTACGGTTTGTCCTGATACGGCCATGCCAAATACAACCCAATCCATCGCAACATTCATGATCGCTGCTGCGGACAATTATGTTACCGATGAGAAAGTAAGGGCACGCATCATCAGCCGCATTCCTGAGGTTGAACCAGCGATTCGTGAAGAAATGCTCAATTATGCCAATGACAAAAACAGAGTAGGTGATGATGACGGAAGAGCCAAATTTGCAAGCATAGTTGTTCACCACCTGAGAAGCCTGCAGGATCCTGAGATCACTGAAGATGCTATTTACCAGATGCACCAGATTCTGGATATTTTACCATTGGCATTCCTGAGTACAAAAGCAATCTTTAGCGGCAAGGAGAGAAAAGATCCCGGAAGCGGTGGTATCTTCTCCATCTTCATCAATGACCTTTGTAAAGGTTGTGGAGCATGTGTGGAGGCTTGCGGAAAACACGAAGCATTGCAGATGGTTTCAGAGACAGAAGAGCTGCATGCTGAGATGACTTCGACTACCAACTTCCTGAAGTTGTTGCCGGATACTCCAAAACAATTCCTGGGTATTTACGATTCTGAACATCCTGAAGAATCCAAAGCTGCTGCTTTGAAGAATCACCTGATGACGCAGTCCGTTTACAATGCCCTGGTTGCCGGTGATGGTGCTTGCGCAGGTTGTGGTGAAAAATCAGTATTACGTTCCGCATCTACATTGACAGAAGCACTGATGCGTCCTATTTTCCATAAAAAAGCAGAAAGGCTCAGAGGGAAAATGAGTTTCTTGCTGGAGAATGGTCAGGAAGCATTGGCTAAACTCAAGCAACGCGACGAAAACGCATACAACATATTTAGAAGAACCATTTTGCATACGCTCATGGGTTATGGCGCTGAAAATGCTGCCGCAACAGATGCCAGAATCGAAGCGGAATTCAAAGGCGGTGATACAGAAGTTATTCAGGGATTACTCAACGCTCTTAACCTCGACGCGGACAAACACGATACCGCACAGGCCATCGAGCATTGGGATCCTAAGGGAATGTCAGTCATGGCGATGACGGCTCACACCGGTTGTAACTCCGTTTACGGATCCACTCCTCCTAACAACCCTCACCCATACCCATGGATGAACAGTTTGTTCCAGGACGGTACAACTATCGGATGGCTGATCGGTGAAGGTTTCATGAGAGATCATGCTCATCTTTCTGTTATTCCTGAAAGACTGGCAGATCACCTGCTCTCTGGCTTCGATCATGGATTTACAGAAGAAGACTTCTTCCTCTACACTCACTTCAATGATACCTATATGACAGACAAGGAGGTCCTTGAATTGCCAAAAGTATGGGCCATCGGTGGTGACGGAGGTATGGGAGATATCGGATACCAGAACGTATCTAAAGTGATCCTGCAGAATCGTCCAAATATCAAGGTATTAATGCTCGATACGCAGGTGTACTCTAACACAGGTGGTCAGAACTCTGACTCCTCACCAATGCCGGGTGGATTTGACTTCAACCAGTTTGGTGCAGCAACGGAAGGTAAACTCACGGAGATGAAATCTATCGCAGAATCCTTCATGGGCGGACACGGTTCTCCTTTCCTTGCGAGAGTTTCCATGGCTAATTCGGGAACCTTCTACAAAGCATTACTCGATGGTTTGACCTATCGCGGAACTGCCTACTTTGAAGCGTTTACAGCATGTCCTCCTGAACACGGAATCGCGGATAATGCCGCACAACTTCAGGCACAGCTGGTACGCGACAGTCGTGGACTGACAGAGGTCGTATTTGATCCTTCCCTTGGAGAATCTTACCAGGATATCGTGAATATTAAGGGTAATCCTAATTATCAGCGTGACTGGTTCGAGCGTCGCCATCCGGCTACCAAGGAGCGTTACCTGTATACAGTAGCGCACTGGGCACTGACGGAAGCTCGCTTCAGAAGACACCATAAGAAAGTGAAAAAAGAAGTTGCTGAGAAAATGGTACTGCTGGAAGACAAACTGAAACACATCACTCAGGATGATGTTACTCATCGCAGATACCTCGATCCTAAGCACAGATCTTACATCAAAGACTTCGGTGTATATCTGAGAGATCTTGACGAACAAGGTAACGAGAAGTTCCACATCCTTTCACGACAGATGGTACTCTTCTGCGTAGAACGTCGTAAAGCATGGCGTTTGCTGCAAAGTAAGGCCGGAGTCGTTAACGAGGATTACGTTGCTCAGAAAGAGTTGCTCAAAGGATTTGACAGCGTGACAGTTTAAGTTAATTAATAGAGGGCAATAATAAATAGTTCGTCCCGACACGATGTGTCGGGACGATTTTTTTTTGGTAGGATTAGAGTTAGGAATGCACAAAATATTGTGGGATTGGCGGTTCGAATTCATTATTAATCCCCTAGGGAAATTTTCTGTTATTATTCCTAGGCCAATATTTTTCTGTACCGACGCCCCCAATTACACATGGATATTAAATTTAGTGGAAAGAAAAAATTTGAAATACAAAAATCACCAATTCCAGCTTTAAAAAAAAGTCATAAGGTTTAACAGTGTGGAATTAATACACCCTAAATTTAATGTAGCTAATCAAATCTTGTGAATTTTTTGGGAAGTTTTAGTTTAGAAATTCTGACAAAATCATAAATACAATTAGCAGATTCAATTGGTTCGATTTCAGTATTTTCTTTACCCGCTCCTGCACAATACATAAGGAACTCGTCACAACCATCAATTTCTAAATACGATTCAACATAAGAATCAAATAAGGCACCTGTTTGATATACCCCTAAATTTAGAGCCACTCCTGTTAATAAAAAATTTTGACAATAATGGCCTATTTCAAAATGCACCTGTCGATAAGCCTTTGGCGTTTTGTATTTCCACATTGTCCTTTCTGTCAAACATGTAAAAAATAATACAACAGAAGCTTTTTCAAAATAGCCCTGATTATATAATGCCTTTTTCAAAAAATCAGGCTCCGGCAATGAAACAAAATTTATACAATGGTCTTTTACGCAATAATGGTAAATCCCCCTTTTCACCTCCTGGCAATTTTGAACATAGATATAAATTTCTGTGGAATGTCGGGCTCCGGGTGAAGGTACAGTTTTAATTATTACCTTACCTGAATGATCCGTTTCAGTTTCAAATAATGCTCCTCCTGTATAAAACAGTAATGTAGATAGTTCTTGTAAAGAAATTGGAGAATCAATAAAATTCCTACATGTCCTTCTTGTCAGAAAAACATTCCCAATATTTTGATCCTTTAATTCCTTCGGAGATGGTAATTTAACAGTATAATCAGAGGTCCCACAATCACACTTATAAATATTGGGTGGAGGAACTTTTTGAATGAAATTAATATACGCTTCTTCTTCTGCTGCTGAAGAAGCAAATTTAACATCTCTAGTGTCCAGATGAAAAGTCCAAGTGGGTCTATTCCAATCTTTCCACTTTCTAGCCAATTCCAGTGAATAGTCTGATTTGACTAATATTCCAAGGTTTAATAAATCGTCAATTATTGAATCGACATTTTCTAGATCATATTCTTCAGCCAACTCAAATATCGCAATTTCTTTGTTAGATTGAGACAAAAATTTTAAAACAATAAGAGTATCTGAAGTAATTTCAAACTTTAAATGTTTGGAAGGTAGATAAACATAGTAAATACCATTCTCAAGGGTAAAAACAATTTCAGGGTTAACTTTAACAGAGTTAACTTTTTCCAGGTTTACCATTATAAAGCAATTTGAAAAACTCCCTTAAACTTGAAAAATTAAAAGATTAGATGCACCACGCTGTAGGCCCAGTGATAAAAATTTCGTCTAGAGAAGCTGTACACAATTTAGCTTTAACCTTTAATTTCTTTTTACTTGGAGATTTAAACCGATGAAATACAACCTTCTTTTGATGTAAGTCAGTTTTGTCATCTCCTAAATTAAATTTTAAGTAGGGTTTTGTGGTTAACTTAGTCATGATAATATATGGTTAATTCAAAAAAGTATTCAAAATTCAACTAAAACAAAACAAAAGGCCTATTCCTTTTTAATTATTGAGAATACAAAGGAGTGTTTTTAGCAAAAAACAGAAAAATATTTTATACCAAAAAAATAAAAAACTCTATAAAAATGCAAGAATTTAACATTTTTTAAAGGTTTTTATGATTTTTTTAATTTAGTCACTTTTGTCAAGTACTATTCGAAGCCCCACTTGCCTAGCATTATTATTTCTCAAACTTGGCCCTCTAAAAGTCACCTGACAATAATGTTTATCAGCATTAAACCAATCTCCTCCTCTGTAAACGCCATATTTTGAAGTTGTAGTATTTACGGGGTTATGAACAACTCCCAAATCAAAACATTTCTTATAAAAAGTGGAGTCAAATGAATCCTCACACCATTCCCATAAATTACCACTCATATCAAATAATTCCAATGAGTTGGGCTTTTTTGTCCCAACTTCATGTGGACCATTCGTTAATTCATAAAAATACCATGCAACACTGTCTATATTATTGCTACCAGCGTATATATAAGAGTTTTGGTTTATTCCACCTTTAGCAGCATATTCCCATTCAGCTTCAGTTGGAAGGCGATACTGTTTTCCAGTTATTTTGTTTAACCGATACAAGAATTTTTTTGCATTATACCAAGAAACTTTATCAACAGGACAAAGTTCGCAGCCTTCTTGTGCAGAAGGATTATAGCCCATAACTGATTTCCAAAAGGCTTGAGTAATTTCATACTGCCCTATATAGAAATCGTCTAATTTAACAATATGAATAGGCTCTTCATTAGACTTACCAGCATATCGTTTCCCCCCATAATAACTTTTACCCATTTCAAATTCTCCCCCTTTAACATGAATCATCTTCGGTAACTCAAAAGTATATGAACTAGTGTCAATGTTATTGTTAACAAGTACATTTAATTGCATTTCACTTCCGATTGAATTCTCTTCTTTGATTGAATTACCTGAAATAAACAAAGTATTTAATTCTTCTAATTCAAAAAACTCAATTGGCAATTCAGAAATGTTGCAATAACTTAAATCTAAAAACTCTAACTGGTGTAATTCGCCAAAATAATTTGGGATATTATTAATTGGATTCCATGCTAACCCTAACCTCTTTAATGAAGGCAATTTACACAAAGCTAATGCAATGGAATCAATTAAATTATTACTTAAGTCTAAATATTCTAACTCTTTCAATTCCAAAATATCACTAGGGGTATTCCTTAGTTCATTATCTCTCAAAATCAATATTTTTAGCTGAGGGTTTTCCAAAATGTAAGATGGAAACTCATGAAGCTTTTTTTCACTTAAATCTAAAATAGTAACATCATCGGTTAAATCATATTGGTTATAAGCAATCTTGAATTCTTTTCCATGGGTGTCCAAGAGAAAATCCTTACCATCCCTTTTTACTCGAGCATAACCATACAAATAATTATTGTATCTATTAAAAGGAGTTGCCTCATCATAAATAAAATCTATCTGAATTTTCCCTTTGGAATCCATGTAGCCATATTTACCAGTTCTTTCTTCAATTGCAAGCGCAAGGCTTTCAAAAAAATCAGTATGCTTTACTATACGGGAACTAATACTTTTCTCATAAAAAGCATAAGAACCCAATCCAACTGCAATAATTGCAATGATGGATATTAAGGTAAATGTATTTTGCCGGCGCCTTTTTTTCTTTTTGTTAAAATCTCTAGATTGATTGATATATGGCAACCAATATTTATTATACCTTTTACTATTTCGATTTTTTAAACGTGTCTCGTAAAGGTCGACCCGAGATAAATCTTCATCAGTTAATAAGCGACTACTATTTTTCTTTTCAGTTTCCCACCTATTAAAATCTCGTTGAAATCCATATAGGAATTTTTTCCACTCCTTATTTTCCGTTGTTCTTAATTCAAAAATTAGCTTAGCTAGGATATCATGCATTAACTCATACCTGTCTTTATTATCTTCATCTATTTTTATAAACTTAGTATTAGCTTGAAAATATTGTAAGGCATCTTTCACTATTAATGCACTAACCCCAAGAACATTTTTTAAGTCATTTATTTTTTGTGGTTTTTTTGTACCCTCTTCAGTTGAAAATTCATCTAGCAACTTACTCGAAAAATCGGCTGGAATTGAATCATACTTTCTTGATAAATACACCTGTGCATCTTCTTCTTTTGAAGTAATAAAGGGTTTTAAGACCCTTTCCAAATCTCCTAATTCATTTATTGCGTCCAGGGTAAATTCAACAGGTTCCTTTTCTGATCGAATTTCAAACAGAGAAAATAAATATATTTGTAAATACGGTAAATATGCGGGTTGCTTTTCTGTTTTTATCTTTCCTAAAATCATCTTTGGAATTTCGCTATCCTGAATTCCAATATTGTAAGAAAAACATGTTTTTTCAATTACTCTACAAACAGTCTCATCTTTCATCGGCTCAACCCTAAACCTATGATCAAATAATTGAGTTACATATTTTTCGTATTCATACAGATAACCTATATATTCTTCACGCATTGAAAGGATAATATTACACGGAAGGTCATTTTCCAAAAGGACTTTTAAGTTTTTAAAAAATACTTTTTGCTCATCATCCTCTCCTAAAGTAAAAATTTCTTCAAACTGGTCAAATATCAAGTAGATTGGCATCCATTTTTTTTCAAAAATTTCTTTTACCGAATCCGTTAGTGATAAGTTTTCCTTTTGGGTTATTTTTCTCAATTCTCGTTTTAAAGAATCGTTAATATTCTCTTTTCTTGATATAGAAATTGGAAACCATTCCGAAAGCTTGAACACTTTTGGCATTCCTGCTCGTATCAGACTAGTTTTTCCAGTTCCTGATGGTCCATAAACTAGAACCAGGCGGGTTTTTTGCAACAAATTATATAAGGAAGCAATTTCAGAATCTCGCCCAAAAAACACTTCTGATTCACTTTCCTTATAGGATTCTAAAAGCTTAAAGGGATTTTCCATTTTTTAAAATTAAATTAAATGCAAAAGAAAACTCTCAAAAAAGTTTTTTAAATCTCTTGTATTGTTCATTTCGTTTCCAGTTAATCCCTTCACCTCATTTATATGCGATAAATCATTGTTATAATACCTTTCAACATCAAATTGCCAGATATTTTTTGGGTTTTTTAAGGAAATAAAATAAAAACATCTTTGTTCAATTTCTCTCTTCGCTCTTGAATTAATCCATTCATCACTAAAAAATCCAACGAATTGATATAAATCATTTTCACTAGATTTTTTTGCAAAAGCATTTCTATTGATAAGAAATGGAAACAAATTTAAAGATTGCCCTTCCCGCTTAATATTATTAAAGCAAAGTATAAATTTATTTTCCATGGGGAGTTTACTTTTCTCCACATTAGCCCCTTTTCGCCCAAAATGACTTTCTAACAATAGAGAATATGAATTATTATAACTTAGGTCCTTCTCAGTATGTCTAAAATTCACAACATCAACATCCTGAACCATAAATAGCGCATATTCCACGATAAATTTAAAATAACTAAAGCTAGCCAAAATAAAGTATTGCGAACGTTCACAATACTCAATAATACTATCTTCTGTCATGAATACTTTTTTATTCCCCCAAAATTCCTTTTTACGATTATCAAAAAAAATAGAAGCTTCAACAAATTCCTGGCTACGCAAATAATTGAGACATTTGATCGAATTATCAACAAGGTTAGAAATAATGTTTTTTTTGGAAAACTTACTTAAAACATTTAAGGCTTCAGAAATAACTATACCATAGTTATTAATTTCCATGGTGATATGATTACTAGAGATATAGTTTTGGATTTCTGTAAAATTTCCTTTCAATTTTTCTTCTGAGCCCTCTATTTGAACTAAGAATTCCCATATCTGACTAATTAACAAATTACTTAAGTAACTAAGCTGAGTTTCAAAAAACAGTGCGTAATCATATAAAAGTTCAGTATAATATTTTTCTGCATGCTGTTTATCCCAACTGTCTGCTACCATTTGACGTAATCGAATTCCTAATGGGTATGGTAAAACACCTAATATGGCATCTAAAAGTTCAATGTCTGTTACATTATTGCCAATTTTTTGAACCGTATTTTGAATTTCATTTTCAACAGGAATATCAACCCCATCTAAATTTAAAACCATCTCTTTTAATAACTCAGAATGAGAAATTTTTTGAGAAAAAATAAATGCCTTATTTAATAAATGGAGGGCAGCTTGATTTATTTTGCTAAATTCAATGTTATACTCTGATATCGAAACTAAGTTCTTATCTCTAGTTTCCTTCAATTTATATACCCTTGCTTGAAGCATTATACACTCGTTTTGCAAACCTTCATCATGCTCCAGAAGTGGCAATAACTCAATTAAGGCCTCATCAACTTTGGAATATGCTATTAAATTTCTTAAATTTTTAATTTCTTTCATTAATGCTGCCTTTGAAATAAATTTTCTTTTTAGATAAAAAGGAAAGAATAACTTCCAATTAATATACAATTGTGTTATTTCCTCGTATAAAGCGTAAACACAGGTACATCAATTCCAAAACCAATGAAAAAGCGCCTTGAATTGAGGCTGACTTCCTCATTATTTAAAGTACGAAAAGTTGGTCCGAAATTTCCTCCGGCGCTTAAATAAAATGGAGATTTTTGCAAATTCCACTGCACCTGAAATCCCGGCTTGAATACGTTTTTGAAATTAATATTATTCTCTCCTATGGCATCAGCATCCAATCGGTAGGAAAACAATCCTCCCAGGTCGATCAATGACAGAAAGAGGGAGAATGATTGTGGATTTTTCTTACCTATAAGACCACTAATGGCAACACCGAATGGCATGCTTGGGGCGACACTATTATATTGTTGATTTATCTCTGCCCCCGAAGTATCTATTCCAGTCCACATTTCATTCCCCACATTAGCGCCGAGAAAAGCATTGATACCTACAGTGAGTTTATTGGTACGCTTGGTTCTGGAACTACCAGGAGGATCGGCGATGTTATCCAGCAGATCCTTTACCTCATCGGATTGTTTGGCATCGATGAGCCCGGCGATAAAATTGCCGTATTCTTTGAAGTACTCAATTGCTTTGGTTCTATGTTCAACTTGTTGCTGTGACAAACTTGGGTTGTTTAGCAAGGTTTCATAATCCAGACTGGTAAACAACTGGATCAAAGAACTCACAGCCTTCGCATGATTTTTTACATTGATGTAGAAAATGAAATCCAAAGCCTGCGTGGAAATATCCGGCACTTTAGACAACTCAGGAAACTGTTCGGTTAACGGTTCAAAGGTTCCCGGGTTATCAGGTTCCACAACCAGAGGTAATTCCAAAATTCGATTCATGGTATTAACCGCAAAAGCAGCCTTTCTGAAAAAAGCCAGAGAATCTACCAGGCCAACACTATCAACAGCCACAAATGAGGGCAATTCATCCAAATCCGCAATGGTCAACTGGATCAATTGAGCTACCCCTTTGGTAGAGAATTTCCCGATCTGCTTGATACCTTCCAACCGTTGAGCGAGCAGCCCCAAAAAGACATTTTGTGCCTCTCCCCCATCCAGGATATCTGCAAGATCCTCTTTGGATATCCATTTTTCACCTTCTTCATCGCTATCGGTTCTAAGCCCGTACATCAATTGAGTCATGGCCTCCGTTACCTGCAAAATAGGAATGGCGTTGTTCCTGACCTTACTTTCAACCGGAGCGAATTTCTTGTCCACAGCCATGAGCTGTTTATCCAGGGTGCTTAGATCATCTTCCAGCGCATCAATTTTAGGAATGATATATCCAAAGGGAGATGTGGTCATATTCTTTTCTTCCAGGTACAACTGCAACGGACTAGGCACGAAAAAGGTAGTGTCGATGGCCCGCATTCTATGATCCAAAGCGACCAACCTCTTCTCAATTCCCGACAATAAGACTTTTTTTCGATGCAATTTATCCCGGGCAATCTCCTCGCCGCTCATTTTCACAGTGAAATAAACAGGGTCAAAATCTATTTTCGTAAAAGCATCCGGTCCTGCCAGTGTCGCCAGCAGATCAAATGCAATGTCCTGGTCATTAGTCAACCCAATATTATCTTTCCAGAATCGCTTATCCATTTTCACAGTTCGCCCCAAACCCTTTCTCCACCTGTCCACGGAAGATTCCGCCTTTTGCATACGATCCTGGGTATCAACCCGCAACGCCCACTGGTCAACAGCATCCTGAAAACGGACAAGATCTTTTTGCCAGTCCATCAAGATTCCGGCAATCGACTTATCCTGGTACCAGGTACCACTGAGCTTACGGGATAATTCCAGCCCGGCAGCACGCCATTGCAAGGGCGACTTTTCGTCCTCAAAGAATTTATCATAACCAGCGAGGGTCCTAAAACCGGATACGTAGGCAGAATCCAGTTCTCCGGCCAAAAGAGAAGGCCATAAAAACAGATCCCATTCATTACCTTCCGTTTCTTCTCCAAACAATACTTTCAGGCTATAGGCAGAATTACTCAAATAATCATTTCCAATCGGTGCCCCGTCATCACCGTATTTTTCTACAAGCTCCGACAAGGTTTTATTGATACTAAATTCAGCATTAATAAGATCCCGTGATACGTTTTTCAATTGATCCTTAACCTGATTCGCAATGGTGATCAGACTGTCATATTCAGATTTTCCGACACCAGCTTCTGCAATAGTAAAATTAGTTTCTTTAGAAGCTTCCCCAAACGAACTGTAGATAAACCTGTGGGTAACAGGAATGATCTCATCAATCGTCTGTCCCTGCTGAGCCATACCCACCATGCTGTAGATAGTCAGGAGATCATAAGCCACAGGATCGCCCTGAAGTGGTTTAAAGTATTCATCTTCCAACATCAAAAGCGGTAAACGAATGGTCAGTTTCTGAAAATCGGCATAAAAAGCCTGGCGCAGTCTTTCAATATAGGAGTTGGAATAATAGAATTCCTGGTTGCTGAATTCCTGAACAACCGTCGGGAAAAGTGCCAGCAAATTAGGATGATCTGTGGAATCCACCATTTCACTGAGGAAATTGATCACTACTTCATCTTTCGCTCTGTCGAGTACAAACTTGAATAAGCCTTCAATAATCTCAGCCTCATTCAACAAAAACCCGTTTTTAACATTCGCATTACTCTCCTGGGCGGCAACACTCAAGGCCATTGCCTGTGGGACCGGGGGAATGGAATATTCTTCCAATGTCTGAGGAACGGAAAGATAATCTGCCGGATGAAGAGCATCCCTGGCATGTAGCAATTCCAGAATTTGGGACCTTGGCCCCTGAGATATCTCGAGAATATAGTTGTGTACTTTTTCAGAAAATTCAGCAGAAATGGAATCCTGCAAATTGAAAGCTGACGGATTGATCAGTTTGTCAAACAATACATTATCATCGTATTGGTCCAGCAGCTCTCGCCATGAACCTACAACCATTGAATCTCCGGGAAGCGCCTGGGTATAACTGTACAGAATTGCCAGAGCCTTCGCCTTTGCATCATTTATTTCCAAATGTAATTGATGCATGGCTAATGATCTCAATTGCAAGATATTCCGAATATCATGCTGAATAGACGCTGCATCAGAAGGGTCAAAGGTGCGACTTTCCAATAATTGAAGCATAGCCTGATTGACTTCAAGAACCGGCTTGATCAGGCTGTCTTGCGCAAAGGGACCAATCAACTCAAGGCCCGTAATGGCGATTGTAGTGTCGACATCGGCTCCCTTGTTATAATTTTGGAGGCCATCCAAAAGAGATGTTGCCATGCCCGATTGGATATCCCGGACCTTTTTACCAGGGTCATTGATGAGATCCAGAGCTGATACAAGGTTCCGGGCATCTTTCAATAAACTCTGCGAATTGGCTGTTAAGGCAAAGAATAGAATCGAAACAAGGAATACTATTTTTTTTCGAGACATTATGAATGGTTTTGTGGTTTTGAAACGATTGACGGTAAACGGCTTACGGTTGACGGTTTTATGGATTTAAGGTCTGGGGATCTTGGAATTTACGTAATCACTTAGACCTTTATATAACCCCAGAAAAACCGGAACGGCAGTGCTCTGTTTCATCATCTCTCCAAAACGGGTGATCAGGATAACATCCGTCTGGTTGGACTGAACACCGTTGGAATTTAACAACATTCTGTATTCCGCTGCCCTTACATCATATGTCTCATCAATTTGTCTGAATTCTGCATTTTGGCTCAAATCCTGGCCGTGGTTTTTGAAATATCTTTCTCTTCCGGCAATCCGCTGATTGGTCAGGCGCAAGGCATCCAGGGTTTTCAGATTCCAGTCTGAAGGAGCCATTTGGCTGATTTTTTCGAGAGGGGCTTTGAGTACCTCATTCTTTAACAAATTCAATAGGTCACTGGTAACCTTGATGAAATTCGGAAGGTCATTTGGATCGGCTATTCCAACTTTCAGGATTAGGTTCATGATTTTTGTATGGTCAAAAGCCAGTACCTGGCTCCAAACGGCGGGATCATCAAATTGTCGGTAAACAGATTTTAGTTCATTCTGAATATTGACTACCTCTGTATTATTTTCTCCATGGATGACTTTTACAGCGTTAAATTTGGTTCGGCAAATCAGTTTGGCATCATGGAGTACCGACTTAAATTGATCGTTGTTGGGCATGGTTTTTAGATTTTAGGTTAAAACTATAGTTCTGCCCTGCAATATAAGGATTTTAGGGATTTATATTTTGAGAATTGGCAATACGACGGCAATAAAAAAACACATAGCCACACAGCAAAATCTAAAAACCAAGCTATGTGACTATGTGTTTCCTAAGGAAAAGACTGAAATCCGGATGATTCAGTTCGCAATTATTCCTTTTTGGTGGCAGTAAATATACCGTTAGGCTGGTTGAATTTCACGGCATTGATCTTACCATCGTCAGCCTCCTGGAATTGCACGCTAAAACCATCAAGTGTTTTAAATACGAATTTATGATCTCCAGTCGCTACCAGCTCATATTCGGGTTGCCCCGGAACAAAAACATAAAGCACATTTTCATCCTTGATGTACACTTTTATGTTCGTTCCTGCCAGTTCATAATCACCTACATATGGCTCCAGATCTTCCGCTGTAACCTTAATCTCCTTCGGTGTGCGTTTGAATTTAATCGGATCAACCGTTGGTTCCATCGGAATGGCAACACCGTCAATATCTCCGGATGAATTGGAAGTAAAAGTCAATAAGATCGGTGACCTTGTAGTGTCAATAACGCCATCCTCTATATTAAATGGTTCAAAGACATCGTAATGATAGTGTTGAACATAATTCACTTCCTCTCCAAAGTGAGCAAAAAGGGAATCTCTTTCATAATTGAGCTCAAAACTTCCGTACCCGGGATGGCTGTATGTTCCGGCATATTCGATCAATAAATGAGAAGGTTTGGTGCCCTTTTTCTGGTTGGAATCTGATCCCTCCTGGGCCTCCTTCTGACTTTCTAATCCTTTCTCATAATTCTCCCGTAGGTCTCCGCTCCAATCGATTTTCGACAAGCCAAGCATTCTATCTACAATGATATTTCTAACCACAGCCGGTACTGTTGAACCATTCTGATTTACCAATACAATGACACCTATACTGTCACTAGGGAAGAAACTGGTATTTGCTGAAAAACCATCAATATTTCCACCATGCTCTACCCGGTAGTGTCCACGATAAGAGGACAGGAACCATCCATATCCATAGTTGGCCATGTGCAGATCCGGATTTTCTTTTCCCGGCAAACCTGCTCCGACCACCATCTGAGAACTCATAGCTTCACTAACATAACCTGCTGGCAAAATGGATTCATCATTGAAATTACCGCCATTGATCCAGGTTCGTACCCATTTGGTCATTTCATTCACGCTACTGTTGATACTTCCTGCCGGAGCCATGGCGCGGATGCGATAGTAATCCATCTTTTCAATGGTTCCATCAGGCTTAGTTTGATAGCCCAGGGCCGCGTTTTTACTTTTTTTCAGTTCTTTGATCGACAAATTGGAACGCTCCATGCCCAGTGGTTTAAAAATGCGCTCACGCACATTATCCTCCCAGGTTTTGCCGGTGATCTTCTCGGCAATTACCCCTTGCAGCAGGAACATAAAATTATTGTAATACCAGCTTTCTCTGACACCTGTGAAAGGCTCCTGGTACTCCATTCTTTGCATCAGTGAATCTCTGGAATCCGTCGGAAATAAATACCACGACCAATCATGACGTGCTAAACCCGTGCGGTGGCACATCATATCTTTTACAGTTACATAAGTATTCATTTCATCATTGTAAAACTTAAGTCCCGGAATATACATGCGTGGACTTTCGTCAAAATCTACATGTCCTTCATCCCGGAGCTGTCCCAGGATAGCGGAAGTAAAAGACTTGGAACAACTTCCGATGGCAAATAAGGTATTGGCATCAGCTGGGACTTTGTTTTCATAATCGCTGTAACCAAATCCTTTCGCATAAACGACCTTATCTTTTTCAACGACAGCCACTGCAAAACCGGGAGCTTCCCAGGTTTCGAGGACTTCCTGAAGTTCATCGTCAAGTCCGGCGAGTCGTTTCTCCGGCTTTTGACCAAATAGTAAAGAAACGACAAAGATCATGCATAAGGTGAAAATAATGGTTCTCATAATTATTGGTTTCTGGTTACTGGATTCTGGCTACTGGATAAACTATAACTAGCAACCAGTAACCAGTAACTTGCAACCTGTTTATTTAAGAATTTTTTTAATCTCCTGAATGGCCCTGTCCAGTTGTGGTTGATTGCCGTCAAGGCGATCCTTGAAGGTTTCTTCCACGCGGATATCTGGACTTACACCGGTTTGTTCGAGGTTCTTTCCGTCAAGCGTATAACAACCCCAGGATGGCAAACGGTAGAATGATCCGTCAACCAAACCTCTGCCACTGGTAAAGATAATCCAGCGATAGGTTTCCGTACCAATGATGGTTCCGAGGCCGAGTTCCTTGAACCCCTGGGCGGTCATCTCCGCATCGGAGAGAGACTGTTCGTTGATCAGCAAAATGATCGGTTTGTCGGACGGACCGAAATTGGATTGGCCGGTCAGTTTTCCTTCGCGGTACTTCCACTGCAGGTATGTTTTTTGACTCAGTAATCGCAAAACATCATCATGCACATTTCCGCCAGTATTATACCTCAGGTCGATAATAAGGGCATCTTTGTATGCAGCTTCCTCGATGATATCCCGTTTAAACTTATTGAACTCCCCACGGCCCATATTTTTCATATGAACATAAGCAATTCGGTCACCCGATTTCTTATCTACATAAGCCTGATTGGCGTCCTGCCATTCATCATATAGCAAAGTATTGATACTGAAATAACTGGTGGTATGAACGTTGACATCTACCTTTGTTCCGTTGCGATCAAAGGTCAGTTTTACTTCCCGGTCTCTTGAAGGATTGGAGAAATACATCTCCCTGTTTCGATTAGGATACACTGATTGGCCGTTAACCGCGACGAGCACATCTCCAGGTTTTATATCCTTATCCTTTACATCCGCCGGACTGTCTTTGACGATCCTTTTTACGGTATAAGGGTTATCATTTTCAAACATGATTCCAGTAGCTGTAGTCTGATAACCATAATAGGTTTTTTCCTCTTTCCCATTGGAATAAAATCCAAAGTGAGAAGTATTCAGCTCTCCAAGCATGTCATTGAAGATCATCCGCAGCTGAGATCTATTTGAAACGTGGGGTAACAGTTTTGCATACTGATCTCTAAGGCCCTGCCAGTTCTGACCATGGAAGGTTTCGTTGTAAAAGTTCTGCTCCATGCCGGCCCAGGCTTCATAGTACATCTGCTCAAATTCATCCGAAAGGCTTTTGCGGAAAACGTGGTTGACCTCAACCTTCTTCAGTTTATTACCAGCGACATCGAGGGTATAAATATTGCCTCCAAAAGTGATGTAAAAACTATTTTTAGCCTGATCGATTCCATATCCCCCTACCCTTTCTTTGGAGACTTTCTCAGTCTTAGGTTTTTCAAAAGGTTCCAGGGTTGTTTTCCAGAGATAACTGGTGCCTTCATCGTGATTAGATGTGTAAAAGATAAAGGTCTTTTGGTCCTTCTGAACCACATATGGATTACCTTGCTGACCGAAGGACGGCCCAATCCTGCTCAGACGCTCACCGAGACCATCCATATTTATGCTTACCTTTACTTTTTTCTCATCTTTGTCTTTGTCTTCTTTTTTCTCGTCCTTTTTTCCCGCTTCAGCATCTTCATCTTCTTTTTCATCCTTTTTCACAGCCTTATCGTCTTCTTTCTTGTCATCCTTTTTCTCTTCTTCCTCAAATAATTCATCCAGCTTGCTGAGTTTGAAAGGGTCTTCGTACTTATCCAGCATCATCCGGTAAATATGAGTATTCTGGGTTCCGTATGGATAAGTTGGCTGCAATAAATCGGAAGCAAAATAGATATATTTTCCATCAGGTGACCAGAAAGGGGAAGTTTCTGAAACACGGGTTTTGGTGAGATTTACCAATGATTTCTTCTCCAGGTCATAGACAAAGATCTCCCTTTCAAAATCATGATAGGCATTAAAAGCAATGTATCGATCATCCGGTGAGAAGTATGGATTTGGATTGTACAGAGCCCACAATTCTTCCCGGGCTATAGTTTCACTCTTCATGGTTTCCAGATCCATGAGTCGGACTTCGTTTCTGCCGCTCAGGTAAACTGCCTTGGAACGGTCACTATTGAGCATAATGTTCCTGTTATTGTCAGAATCATTGGTATGTTGTTTCACCTCTCCTGAGCCATCTGCAGCAACGGAAAAGATGTTGTAATACCCACCAACGGTCTGGGTGAATAGCAGAGTTTTATTATCCTTGAGCCAGACCACTTCATTTACGGCCTGCTTTGGGTTGGTTTTGATCTCTTTGACAAATTTGCCTTTGATATCGGAAATAAATAAACGCCCTCTGGAGGTAAAAGCCATTTTTTTGTTGTCGGGAGCGACGGCAAAATTATTGATATTCCCTTTTACGTTGTGATCCTGAACCTTGTCCAGGGTGTAATTCTTAAAGATCCTGATCTCCGGTTTGGAAGTCTTCTTCTTTTCCACATCGTAAACATATACATCATAATCCTTTCGGAAAACGATTTTCTTTCCATTGGCACTGACTTTTGGCCAGTATACGGAAGTTTCAAATTTGGTCAGCTGTGTCTTTTTACCTTTTGCAAAAGTGTACAGATTGTACTCACCATTGGCTTCATCCGACATGAAATAAACATTACCTTTTTTATCGATGGTTACCCCAAAATCTTTCCCGTCATAATCTGTATACACCTTGAAGGCACCGTTTTTAGGATTAAATGATTTCACATCAGGATTGTAATCTCCTTTATACCTTTTACGGTGGGCAAAACCTTTACTTTCCCATGATTCATTGAAGTAGATCTCATTCGTTTTGGGATGAATGGCGATGTTGTGAGCATTGTCAAAATAATGATCAAACATACGCACGGGGGTTCCTCCTTCAATGCCTACTTTATATCCACTGTATCTGTTATACCGGTTCGATGTAAAATAAATGGTCTCACTGTCCCAGCTCCAGGAGTCGACATCATCACTGGCCTGGTGGTAAGTGAGTTGTTTGATCTCTCCACCTTCCAATGGCATTAGGAAGATATCTTTATTACCGTATTGGGTCCCGGTAAATGCCAGCCATTTTCCATCGGGACTGATATTGGGGCGGGTTTCTTCTCCATCCATTGCAGTAAGTCTTGTCGCCTGCCCACCATCTACGGATACGCTCCACAAGTCGCCGCCATTACTGAAAATGATGGTCTCTGCATCCGGAGTAAGGACCGGGTCTATGGAAAATTTGCTATCGGAAAGTTGACCAAAAAGAAATGTGCCTGTGAACATAAATGCACACAAGAGCAGAAGGTGTTTAAATGAAGTCATAAAACAGGTGATTTTTGTGAAAGATGGTTTGGTGTAAACGGACTACACCAGTTTCACAATAATACCCAATTTACTTCAGATTAAAGGAGGGATTCGACGAAAGAATGATTTCGGTGGATTTGTGGAACGCGTTGGCTCATGTCCTGAAGAAACATCTGGCAGGAAGAATCATTAGGTACCTACGGCACCAAACAGTGCAGATCTTGTCGGGTGTTACCGGGACGGAGCCCCTAAAGGCACCCGACTAATTATTTTTCAGGAAAAACAATCAATTAAATACTCCCTTTTATCCTATCCCTGAACTCCCTCAAAATCTCAGCTGTTTCCTCAAAGCCCAGACATTCATCGGTAACGGAAACGCCATATTTGAGGTCTTTTATATCGGCGGGGATCTTTTGTTTGCCGTGATGGATATTACTTTCTATCATCACTCCCATGATGGATTGGTTGCCATTTACAATTTGTTCGCCGACACTTTTCAGCACTATGGGCTGATTAGCTGCGATTTTTCCGCTGTTCGCATGGCTGCAATCAACCATTATGCGTTGCGGAAATCCTTTCGCTTTGAGGGTAGCTTCATATTTCGCTATGCTTTGGGCGTCGAAATTGGGATTTTTACCTCCACGCAGGATCAGGTGTGTGTGAGGGTTGCCGTTTGTCCGGACAACTGCCACCCGGCCATCCGGATGAATACTGACAAAATTATGAGGAGAAGCGACGGACTCCAGGGCCTGTATGGCAATTTTCACATTACCGTCTGTTCCGTTCTTAAAACCGACAGCAGAAGAAAATCCGCTGGCCATTTTACGGTGACTTTGTGATTCGGTAGTCCTTGCTCCGATGGCCGTCCAGGAGAAAAGGTCCTGAATATATTGAGGAGTTACGATATCGAGTGCTTCTCCTGCTGCTGGAAGACCTAATTCAGCAATGTAGGTCAGCAATTCCCTTGACTGTTTAAGTCCTTCTTCCAATTGGCAGCTGTCATCGAGAAAAGGGTCATTGACCAAACCCTGCCAGCCAACGGTTGTACGTGGTTTTTCAAAATAAACCCTCATGACCAGGTATAGGGTATCTTCCACTTCTTTGGAAAGTTCCATTAATCTTCTGGCATAGTCCTTGGCCAATTCAACATCATGAATGGAACACGGCCCCACGACAACCAATTGTCTTTTATCTTCCCGGGAAAGGATATTCTTCACTGTCATCTGTCCGGCATGAACGGTATTGATGATATTTTCAGTCAATGGGTATAATTCCTTCAGTTGAGCGGGCGTCATGATGGGTTGTTCAACCTTGATATTCAGGTTTTCAATTCTCTTGTCAGTCATGTTGTGTATAAATTTGTGTTTTGGGTTGCTGAGAAATATTATTTTTCAGAAAAATAGTATTGCTTAAAGTAGGCCCGAAAGTAAAGGTTATTTTGCAATTCTGTAGCATTAATCAGCAGGAGAAATATTATCTACGGGTCTTCATGGGATTCACGAAAAAATTAGGATCCACTTCGTATTTGCCAAAACCTTTTGGATAATCCATACTTTGCCACTCCGTTGTGGGCTCCAGCCAGTAATCCTTTCTGTCGAAGCTAAACTTCACAGGCATATTAAAACCGTCAACACAATCTTCCCAGCGATACCAAAACTTATTGTCCTGGAAGGAGTAAGCAAAAATCGGAATCCTGGTATCCCTCAGATACTGGTCAAATACCGGTTGAACATCATATTCCCTGATCATGCCGTTGATATATTTTTCTATATCTTTAGTGGTAACAGTTGAATGGTAAAATTCCTCATTCAGTCCTCTCAAAATACGCCTCCAATGATTGTCATTATTGACGATCTGACGGAGGGTGTGTAACATATTGGCCGCTTTCGAATACATATCAGAGGATCCTGCGTAATTGACATCATATTGGCCAATAATCGGGCGATCGTTCCGGACGTTCTGCCGGGTACCAATCATGTATTTTTCAGCACTTTTTTTGCCAAAATTGTAATCCAGGTAAAGACTTTCCGAGTAAGCGGTAAAGCCTTCATGCACCCACATATCCGCAATGTCCTTGTAGGTAATGTTATTGGCAAACCATTCGTGACCGGATTCGTGAATAATAATGAAATCGAATTCCATACCGATTCCCGTGCCGCTTATATCGCGACCTCCGTAACCATTTTCATATCCGTTTCCATAGGTAACCGAACTTTGGTGTTCCATACCCGGATAAGGCACTTCTACCAGTTTGTACCCGTCCTCGTAAAATGGGTAGGGACCAAACCAGTATTCAAAAGCTTCCAGCGTTTTAGGGACTTGCCTGAACTGATATTTAGCTTTGTCCAAATTATAGGATAGCACATAATAGTCGCAATCCAGCCATCCTTTTTCGCCTTTGAATTTTTCGGAAAAATGAACATAATCGCCTACATTGAAGTTAACTCCGTAATTATTGATCGGATTTACAACTTCCCATCTAAAAGTCCTGGTACCATCATCATTATCAATGGTTTTTCTCAACTTGCCATTGGCAACTCCGGTAAGGTGGTCAGGCACGGTTAGGCTTATTAACATGCCTTCATCCGGTTCGTCGTACATGTGATCTTTACATGGCCACCACAGGCTTGCACCATCACCCTGACAGGTGGTAACTGCTAAATCGTTACCATTTTCATCTTTGGCCCAGGTAACTCCCCCACTCCATGGAGGCTTTTTACTGACTTGAGGCTTGCCTTCAAAATATATGGTGAGTTCCTTTACAGATCCTGGTTTTTGTTTCTTTTTCAATTCAATGAAATGCGCGTTGCCATCCTTTCTGACTGTGAGGGCGTTTTTCCCTTGCATTACAGAGGTGATCTTCATAGGAGGCTGAAGGTCGATCTGCATAACTTTGCGTTTCCGCAAGACTTCATAGGTCACAGTATTGGATCCTTTCAGAGTGCTGTCCTTTGGATTAATCGTAACATCCAGGTCGTAGTATAACAAATCCCACCATGCACGCTCTTTGGTAATACTTCCCCGTAATGTATCCTGACGGGTAAAGTCTGTTTTTTGACCATATAACAAGGAAGAGAATATCATTAATAACAAAAGGGAAAAGCCTTTCATAAAGAATGTTTTTTATTGACGTTGTTTAAAAACCCTAAAAGTAATTCAATTATTTAAAATGCAGAAATGATCGTATAAATCACGCCTCTATAAAAACGCTGAATATTGCTCAATTTTCCTAAGCAATCTCGTGTACAGGAACTCATGTTTACCGGCCAGCTCTCTGGCAATGAGCATAGCTTCTTCCTGATATTTTCTACGCTTTTCTTTGTTCCAATAGTGTGGCGGCTTCTGTAAATTAGTGATCCTGTCAGCCAGTTTGACCATACCTACCTCTTTAGGTTGATCGTTGATCCTGGCAAGGCTATCGGTCATTCTGGCAGTTTTGGATGGTAAGCTATTGTCCTTTGTCAGGGCCATTACACCGGCGGCTACCTTTTCTCCGAAATGTTTTCCCAGCTCAACAAAACTTGTGTCCGTATCCTCTATTACATCATGAAGGATGGCCAGTTGAACAGCATAATCAAGATCAAAATCCGGCTCATGCTGATAAGCCAGTAAGATTTCCATGGAGACGCTGGCCAGATGAAGCAAATAGTTGGCTTTCGAGCCGGGAAACAACTGGTCATGATGTTTTTCGCCGGCAAATTTCATGGCTTTTTGGTAGATTTCTTGTGTCATATGTTTTGTTTTTTTCATAATGGAAAGGCCTGAAGGCCTGTCGTTGTTGCAAATTATTCAGGTCCCCGGCCTGAAGGCCGGGGCAATTGAAGGCTGATGTAATTGAAGGCTGATGTAATTGGCTGATCAAAATTCAATGCAATTTATTCCATTGCGCCGCCCTTCAGGGCGGTGCGAAGATCAATAACAAATCCCCAGGCCTTCAGGCCTTTCCTCAAAAAAATACCACAAAAAAATGTCACAATTGGGCATCTCGTGGCTTTTATATATGTAGGGCTATGTTTTTTAGCCAATTTTTTAATCCTCAAATTCAAATGTATGCCTTTTCTCAGAATATGGATTCACGCCGTTTGGGCAACTAAAAGTCGTTACCCTTATTTAAAAAAAGATATCCGAAATAAAGTTTTTCAACACATCAAGGAGTATGGTAATTCTAAAGATATTTATGTTGACCATATTAATGGACATATTGATCATGTGCATTGTCTGATTTCTATGAATGCTAATCAGAATATAGCAACTATTATGAACCTTTTAAAGGGAGAATCTTCCTCCTGGATCAACAAAAACAAGATCACCTCAAAATATTTTGGCTGGCAGGATGAGTATTTTGCTGTTTCTATCAGCCATTCTCATAGAAATAGAGTTCGAAAATATATTAGAAATCAGGAACAACATCATTTGAGAAAAACCTTTGAGGAGGAGTACCAGGAATTGATTGACAAATATGGTTTTGAGTGTATTTTTCGAGGTTCAAATGGAAAGGCCTGAAGGCCTGTAGTTATTGGCAATTATTCAGGTCCCCGGCCTGAAGGCCGGGGCAATTGAAGGCCGGGGCAATTAAAACCAATGCAATTGCCTCCCCTCAAATCCTAATGCACCATATTCCTTTGCGCCGCCCTTCAGGGCGGTGTAAAGATCATTGGCAAATTCTCAGGCCTTTAGGCCTTCCCCCCTACCGCAAATCAGAAACCTTCACCGTCCACACATGATCACATGGCGGCTGCTCCCGAAGAGATTTGGGAATAAACACTTTAAAACCATCGCCAGATGGTTCCCATTTTAATGATTTTTTACTGCCAAGCAAGGTAACCTTTGCCCCTTCTGCCGGTTGGTGAGATTGTATGGAAATTGCCTCAGGCATTTTATTTTCTCCTTCTTTACAGAGATAAAAGAAATAGGCATTGCCATTGTCTTGTTGAGTCATGCAGATGTTCTCTTCCTTGTATGGAGGCAAAACCTTGCTGTTGTAAATCCCTTCGCTATTGACACCCATCCAGGCACCAAATTCCTCCAAGAGATCATAAGCTCCAGGCTGCCACTCTCCTTCCGGAGTTGGGGCGATGTTTAACAGCAGATTACCACCCTTGGCCACGATATCCACCAGCATCTGGATGCCTTCCAGGCCACTCATGTATTTGGCATTTTTGGTATGCGACCACCCTCCACCGGAAATGATACAGGACTCCCAGGGATAAGGCAACTCCTTTTCAGGAACACGATTTTCAGGCGTAAGGTAATTTTGGTTCTTACCATAAACAGCCCGATCCACAACGATGAGGCCTGGCTGTTTTATTCTCACTTTTTCAACCAAATCATCCATTTTAATATCCTGGTTGATGATCCGGTGTTTTAAATAACCATTCTCTTTTGCGGCAAGGGTATTTTCATACCAGTGATCAATCTGGCTTTTGGGCGTTTTGGCAACCCAACCTCCATCCAGCCAAAGAATGTCCATTTTACCGTAATCGGTCATCAATTCCAAAATCTGATTGTGGGTGAATTCGATGAATTTGTTCCAGTTTTCAGGATTCGCTTCAGGTTCGTAATTTACGTTTCGATCTCTTGGCGGATATTTTGGATCCCAATAATAGGGAGAATGCCAGTCTGGTTTGGAAAAGTAAGCCCCTGTCCAAAGTCCTTCGCTTCTAAAGGCATCGAAGATTTCCTTGGCAATATTACTTCGTGGATGTGAGGAGAACGGACATTTTGGGTCAGTCACCTTGTAATCCGTGTATTTGGAATCAAACATGCAAAAACCATCATGATGCTTAGTGGTGAAGACCACATATTTCATACCGGCACCCTTTGCCGCTTTGGCCCATTTTTCCGGAGTGAATTTCGATGGATAGAAAGTCAGTTTCAAATTTTCATATTCCTGCTTATAGAGAAAATAATCATCCGGATCAGATCCCATTTTCCGTTCGCACCAGCCATATTCTTCCGGGCATAACGACCACGATTCTACGATTCCCCATTGACTGTAAGCTCCCCAGTGCATGAGCAGTCCAAACTTGATATCCTGCCACTGATCCAGTTTTTCCAAAACCAAAGGGTCGGTTTCAGGAACATACCTGTTATCGTGCTCCTGGGCTTTTGTTAACATGGAACAACTGGTGAGCACTAAAAGCAATAGGAACCTCCGCATAATAAATGGATTTTGTAAAGAATGGTTAAAATATTCAGTTTACAATTTACAGACTGAAAATTGTACATTGCTGACTAAGAATTGAGGACTGAAGGCTGCCAACTGCGAGTTAAACGTCTTTCTTCTCCTTTCCGAGCTTTGAAGCTTCTCTTTGTCTTAACAGATCCAAAGCACGGGAAAACATTTGTGATTCCTCCTCTTTTGTTTGTGAAAATAGCTGTGCCAGTTTTCGACCGCTGGCAAACTCCCCACTACGATGTAAACCACGCAGGAAAGATTCATAGCCTTTTCCATGATGGTAATAACCCATCGGACCGATCTTGTAACTAGCAACAAACTCGTTACATTTGGTACATTGAACAAAAACACGATCCCGTTCTCCCTCCTGTCGATAAAGAATGTTCCTCACCTCATCCGACTGGCAATTTTGACAACGTTGAAGATGTATTTCCATAATGCGTTTGTTTGCTGATTTCAAAAAAATTCAAAAATTGCTCTTCACTTTGGTTTAAATCCCTGTGGTTTAAAAAAACAATGGAATATAGGAAAAACTTGCCACAAGGGTTAATATAAAGGATAAAATTGTTACCAACAACCCTGGATAAAGCATATCCTTCGTCTTGAGCATTCCGGATCCAAAGGCAACCGCGTTTGGTGGGGTACTCACCGGTAATGCCATGGCAGAAGAACACATTATGGATATCACAATTGTAAGTATCAGCTGGTTCTGCGGCAAAGATATCGCAACAGGGATCAGCAAGTTGGCTGTGGCAGTATTACTCATAAAGGTTGTCATCAATGCTGCAACCACCATTAACACCATGACAGCTATGAAGAATCCGCTTTCAATAGGTAACGCTCCGGCTATGGTATCCGTCAATCCACTCTGGCTGAGGCCAACACCAAGACATAAACCACCTCCAAGCATAAATAAAATATCCCAGGAAATATTTCTAAAATCCCGTTGATTGAGCAGCCCGAATCCAAAGGCTGCAATCACGACCATAAGTCCGACTGTACCCGAAGAAAGTCCGGTCACACCGCCTGTCAACCATCCAAATACTGTTAACAAAAACACCCCCAGCACAAAACGCTGTTGCGGAGAAAGTTTTTGAACTTCTTTTTTCTCAACCTCGATCTTAACACCCTTGGAAGGAAAGATGATCAGTAAAACTCTCCATAACAACACCAGTAAAATCAGCGTAATGGGGATAGCAATGGCCATCCATTCAATAAAAGAGACGTCAAAACCTTTTTGATTCAAATATTCAATAGCAATGGCGTTGGGGGGTGTTCCAATGGGTGTTCCCATTCCTCCAAGGTTACATGCAAACGGAATGGCAATAGCCAAACCTTTGGAAAAAGTGGAAGTATCAGGTAATTTAGCCATGATCGGCCCAACGATGGCGAACATCATCGCCGCCGTGGCCGTATTACTCATCCACATCGACAAAAAGGAAGAAATCAGAATAATCCCAAACAGGACTTTGGAGGCATCTTCACCGGTCCTCTGCAACATCCAGTTGGCCATTCGTTGTGCAAGACCATATTTGTTTAACAGGATGGACAAAACGAATCCCCCCATGAACAGCATGGTGATATCACCGAAAAATGCTGACAGGAATTGTTCTTTTGTTGTCTGAAGTCCGGCGCCTTGCATTATCGGCAACAACCAAATAATGCTCAGAAATAACACCATCAAACTGGTCACAAACAAAGGGATGGTCTCGAACACCCAGAGTATGGCCGTAACCAGCAGAATGATCAGCGCTACCTCTTCCGAGGGAGTTATTCCTAAAAATTTTGTGAAAAAATGAGTCTGATAAAGTACCAGTAGGATCAACATTATCAGGAGCACAGGAAGGTTATCCTTCTTGAACAATTTCAAGTGTCTTGAAAAATTCATGGCCAGTTTGCATTTTCGATTTTCGAAATGGCATTTACCTGGTTGGGCTTCGATTATATGGGGCGAAGTTAGGCATTAGTATGAAAAATCAAACCTTTTTGGAGATTAATTACACCTCACCCAGTAAGGCCTTTTTAAGTTAAAATCAGTATAAACTTTCAACTTATTGTCACTTTTACACTATATGAATTTCATACTCATCAATCCCCATCTAAAACACGGTAAACCTTTCAGAATGCAGGAAATAATTTTTTTTAAAAAACTTCTTTTTTTCTGTTGTCGATCAAAATTCTGCTCTAAAAAAACATTTCTGAAAACGGAATATTAAATTTGATCTTACGAATCATCAAATAATTGAAATGAGCAATCCAAAAATAGTCTGCATGGGCGACAGCCTGACCGAAGGATATATGATCGACCTGAGTCAACGGTGGAGCGAATGGCTGAAAAAATCGCTTGGCATGGAGATCATCAACAGTGGAATCTCCGGAGATACCACCGGAGGAATGCTGTCCAGATTCAAGCCCATGGTCATTGATCATGAACCTACTCATGTCATCATTATGGGGGGCACCAATGACGTTTCCCTCAACATCCCGGACGAACAGATCCTGGCCAACATCTATGCCATGACCAGGCAGGCCAAACACTACGGCATTCAATCCATTATCGGTATTCCTACTCCATACTTTTACGAGGATACTCCCATGGGTAAAAGCTTCTTTCTGGAATCCCAAAGGTTAAGTGAACGGATTGCAGAATATTCAGACAAACTCCGGGAATTTGTCAAAGAAGACGGACAGCCGATGATTGACTTTTCACAGGGATTGACTCCGGAATTGTTTCTGGAGGATGGGGTTCATCCGAATGAAGAAGGGCATGCTCAAATGGCTGAGACGGCCAAAGCTGCATTGGTTGAGATTTTGAAATTGAATACTTAACTTAGGTTGCGGGTTTCGAGGCACGGGTAACGGGTTATGGTCTTATTTACAGTATAGTTTTCTGCTGAACAAGAATTAATCAGGCTCGTCACTCATATAAAAAACGATCATCCCCCCATTGGCGATAGCGGAATGATTTAGACTGGTTCCCTCTACCCTTTTCCCATTTACCTCTACCCTATTGACATAAACATTTTTCCTGCTTTGATTCTCAGCCACTATCGTTAAAGTTTTTCCATTGGAAAGAGTAACCTCAGCCTTTTGTACCAAAGGACTTCCCAACGCATATTCATCCGATCCCGGAAGCACCGGGTAAAAGCCCAATGCACTGAAAATATACCAGGCACTCATTTGTCCCGCATCATCATTGCCACACAAGCCATCCACTCCCGGACCATACATGGTATCCATGATCATTCTTACGCGCTCCTGGGTTTTCCAGGGCTTTCCTGTCCAATTGTACAAATATGGAATGTGGTGCCCCGGTTCATTGCCGTGCACATAATTCCCGATGATCCCGTCCCGGGTGATGTCCTCATTTTTTTCAATGTACTTATCCTCGATCTCTGTGGTAAAAATCCGATCCAGATGATTGGCAAAAGAATCTCTGCCGCCCATCATTTCAATCATAGCGTCCACATCCTGTGGAACGTACAAGCCATAATTCCAGGCATTTCCCTCAATGAAACCCTGTCCATGGGTATCCAGCGGATCAAAAGGCTCCCGCCAGGAACCATCATTATTCTTGGGTCGCATATAACCGGTCTTCGGATCAAAAACATTGACATAATAACCAGCTCGTTTGAGATAGTCTTCTTTCGTTTTTTCATCACCAGCCAATCCTGCAATTTGGGCAATACACCAGTCGTCATAGGCAAATTCCAAAGTCTTAGAAACCGAAGAACCGCTTTTGCCTTCCGGCACATAACCCATCGTCATATAACTGTCCAACCCATCATAATACGATAGGGTTGAGCTATTCACACAAGCTTCTAATGCTCTATCCGGGCCGACATCCGTGGTTCCTTTCACCATTGCATCGGCAATAACAGATACGGAGTGATAACCGATCATGCACCAATTCTCATTGGCATAATGACTCCAGACAGGTAACATCTTATGAACACTTTGATCATGATGAGCCAGCATGGATTTGATCATGTCATTATTTCGCTCAGGTTGCAAAATATTAAATAATGGGTGCAATGCTCGATAAGTATCCCAAAGGGAAAAGATGGTATAGTTAGTAAAACCATCCGATTGATGGATGTTTTGATCCAACCCACGGTATTGACCATCTACATCTTCATAAATAATGGGGCCTAACAGTGTGTGATACATCGCTGTGTAAAAAGTAGTTAATTGTGCCTCGGATTCGAATGCTGCTTTCACTTTTGAAAGTTCTTTATTCCATTTAAGACGGGCACCTTCTTTCACCTTGCCAAAATCCCAATGAGGGGCTTCTGCCTTCAGGTTTTTCAAAGCCCCTGCCGCACTCACCGGAGAAAGGGCGAATTTCACCTTGATCTGTTCCCCTTCTTCCGTTTTAAAATCAAACCAGGCTCTCAGGTCTTTACCAGCCATCTCCGGAAAGTTCTTCGTCTCATCAAACCTTCGGTAAAAACCATTGTATTTTATATCATCATATTTTTTATGGCCATATTGGTAAAAGGGTTTGGAAAACTGCATGGCAAAAAACACCTTTTTCGTCCTTGCCCAGCCTTTAGTCTGACGGTAACCTGTCACCAAAGAATCGTTTTCCACCCTTACAAAGGTCCAGATGTTTTTCCCGTCGTAATTGTAAATATTGGAGATGAGATCCAGGATGATGTGGCTGCTGTCGGACTTTGGGAAGGTGTATTGGTGGAAGCCTACCCTTTCTGTCGCTGTCAGCTCGGCTTTGATACCATAATCCTCCAACAGGACCTCATAATATCCTGGCGATGCCATTTCATTATCATGCGAAAATTGTGAATGAAATCCACTGTCCGGGTTGTCAGCCTGGCCAGGTTCGAGTTTTAAAATTCCGGTGGTTGGCATGAGGAGAAAATCTCCAAGGTCGGAATGGCCGGTCCCGCTGAAATGGGTATGGCTGAACCCAAAAATCGTATTATCGTCGTATTGATAACCCGAGCAATAGTGGTAAGTTTCCCGATTATAAGCCCCATCGATAAAAAGTGGTTCCTGATTGGTCTCCGGGCTGAGCTGGACCATTCCAAAGGGGACGGTGGCTCCGGGAAAGGTATGTCCCATGTTTTTGGTACCGATGAAGGGATTTACAAAGGAAGTGTAATCTTGTTCGGCCTTAGTTTCCGGTGTTTGTTGTTTCGCACACCCTAAAAAGACCAAACCGGCAATTAACCAAATCCGGGATCTGAGCATTTTTTCAAATTTGACAGTTAAAAAAAAGGCCCGCCAAAATTTTGGCGGGCCTTAAAGATAACTTTTTATGGTCTGTTCTTCACATATTTTTCAAGCCATTGATCCTGCTCCCATAACAGGTGCAGAATGCTTTCCTTGGCCCGGTAACCGTGACTTTCTTTAGGCAACATTACCAATCTCACCGTGGCTCCCAATCCTTTCAAGGCATTGAAATACCTTTCACTCTGCATCGGATAGGTTCCTGAATTATTATCAGCCTCTCCGTGAATCAACAACATGGGCGTTTTCATTTTGTCAGCATGCATAAATGGAGACATGGTGTAATATACCTCCGGAGCTTCCCAGTAATTCCTTTCTTCGCTTTGGAAACCAAATGGTGTCAAAGTCCTGTTGTAGGCCCCACTCCTTGCAATCCCTGCAGCAAAAAGATCTGAGTGAGACAGAAGGTTGGCTACCATAAAGGCACCATAACTGTGTCCTCCGCAGGCAACCCTGTTGCGATCTATATATCCCATTTCATCAACCGCATCAATCGCTGCTTTGGCATTCGCTACCAATTGCTTTCTGAAAGAATCATTAGGCTCTTCATCTCCCTCTCCTACGATGGGGAAAGATGCATCATCCAATACCACATATCCTTTGGAAACCCAATAGATCATGGAACCATAATAGGGATAAGTAAACTCGTTAGGGTTCTGGGTGTTCTGCCCGGCACTGGATTTGTCCTTGAATTCCGTTGGGTAAGCCCAAAGGATCATCGGCATTTTCTCCTTCTTCTCCTTATCGTAACCTACCGGCAAATAAAGTGTACCTGACAACTCCAGACCGTCTTCTCTTTTGTAGGTAATCACCTCTTTATGGACATCCTGAATACTCTTGAACGGATTCTCAAAGAAAGTGATCTGCCTGAGTTCTCCCGTTTTGAGGTTTCTGAAATAGTTATTCGGATATTCTGTTGCAGATTCAATACGAACGCGGACTTCGTTCGTCTCAGGATCATAATCGCGTAACGATTCTCTTTTATCAGTGTATTCAGACTGGTAAAGACGGGTCTTTTCCTTGGTCTTCAAATTGATCTTATCAATGAATGGGAACTGTCCTTTTTCAGAATAACCTGCTCCATTGAGAAAAGCGTTGTTTCCTTCCATGGCCATTACAGAAGAGCCCATTTTATTTCTTTTCATCACGATGCTTCCAGGGTCGTTATAACGATCCTGGTAATTTCTGTCTTCAATAATGACCGGCTCCTGCGTATTGTCTGAAGGATTAAACGTATAAGCCTTGAGGTTACGGTTATTCCACCAGTAATCCATGGCTACAGCCATATTGTCATTACCCCAGAAGATGGTATAATAACGGTTGAATGTTTTTACAAGACTTCTTGGTTTACCATTAAACGGCGCTTCCAGTTCAAAGACTTCGTCCCTGTAGTCAACTTTATTTTCAGGATCACCACCATCCAGTGCTTTTGCAAAAATGAGAGTAGCCGGTTTATCATTTCTCCAGGAAAGTTCTCTTCTTCCTGTTCTGGTTGCCATAAACCCTTGTGGAAGGTCTTCGATCAATGGCACTTCGAGTACCGTTTCTACTTGCTTACCATCTTTGGTATAAATGACCGTTTTTGATGGGAATCGGCCGTAAGGCACCAGATAAGAAAATGGTTTTTCAACTGTATTGACCATCACGTAACTACCGTCTGGTGAAAAGCTGAGACTGTTATACATCGCTCCTTTCAGCCACACTTCGCTTTTTCCGTCAAGCGAAACCTTATGGATTTCAGACATAGCCAATTGCTCAAAATTGTGCTCATCAGCTTTGTTTTTCAACAAATCCTGATAGGTTCTGTTCTGTGCTTTTTTACCGTCATTGACGGAAATGGTGGGTCCGGTTGGAATCGCAGCTTCCGTATCAATCAAAGGCTTTCGGTCTGAAGTTTTCATTTTTACCAGCAATGATTTTCCATCTTCGAACCAATTGATGACATCCCCGAGATTCGCGTTTACCGTTGGACCGGTAAGTTTACGAACCGTTCCGGCTTTCACATCCAAAACCATTACCTCTACTCCTTCAACAGTAGTATTGGTCATGGCCACCATCGTTTGATCCGGAGACCAGGAAAAGTTTGTAAAGCGAGGCTTGTCCGGCAAACCTTTAACCTGGGTTTCCTTGGCACTTTTTTCCTTCAGGTTTTTTATCTTGACATTATTGTAATAAGTCACCCTACTTCCAATGTTCGTCCTGGGATCGATGCGCAGACCTCCCAATCGCAACTCTTCCTGGGACAACTCCTCAATGGATTTATAGGCGTCTCTGTACAGCAAAACCATAAACTCCTTATTGTCATCGATCAGTACAGCAGGTGCGAGAGGCACATCGACTAATTCGAGAATCTCTTCAGAAGGTTTTTGGTAAGTCATGTTCACCTGGGCCTGTACAAACCCCAGGGGCAACAAAAAAAACAGGAATAATAATTTTTTCATAACTAAATTTTTGAACTTGGTTTTATTAACAATGCAGTGATTTTAAAGATAACCATTATGGTAAATTGATTTTTTTATTTTGCCCATACCTTTGGATATGAGCCCTGATGTACCTCGCTGGCGGGGTCGGTTTTAAGTCTGAAAGTGTAAACTTTTTGACTTAAAATCGGGGGTGGAACCGCTTCCCGCATAGATTCCACCCCCGGATCATGGGAAAAGTCCCCTTTTCTCCATTGACCCGACCCCGCCAGCGAGGTACATCTTTTCTTTCATTTCAACCTTCATATCCAGTTGTGTGATATTTGCCCCAATCCCCCTCACAATCAATTGATTTTCAACAAAACACCTTATTTCAACTCCAGCACCACAGCCGTTTTAGCAGGGAAGATTACTTTTCCTTTCAACGTATAGACTTTCGAAGTAATAACATCCTTGCCCTCGCTGTAACCTTCGGTTATTTCCGAAAATCGGGTCATATCCACCTCTGCCGGAGCCATTGATTTATTGAGCAAAACCAATACTTTGCCTTCATCAGTATAGCGTACAAAAACATAGACACCGTTTACGGGAACAAATTGCATCAATTTCCCATCATGAATAACTTTATTGTCTTTTCGCCAGTTCAACAGAGTCTTCAAATAGTCCTGTACATCCTTTTGGTCAGCGGAAAGTCCCTGGCCTGTAAAACCGTTAACCTTATCTCCTTCCCAGCCACCAGGAAAATCTGAACGAATTATGCCATGATCTCCGGGAGCACCCGGATTTTTCATCAAAATTTCAGAACCATAATAAATCTGGGGCACCCCTCTCATGGTGAGGAAATACGCCATGCCCATTTTGAAAAGATCGATATCCTCCCGAACCTGGGTATAAAAACGGTCCATATCGTGATTATCAGGGAAAACTACGAGGTTATCCGGATCAGGATAGAGGAAATCAAATGCCAGCATCTCATACATCTGGATCATGCCGCTTCCATATTGTTGCTCCTGATTAATAAAGCTTTCCTTTACAGCTGCCTGAAGCGGAAAATCCATCAAGCTCGGCAGACAGGAGGTATACCCGTCATGGTTAACTTTATTCGCTTGCCAGTAAGAAACAATAGCCGGGCTATTATTCCATTCTTCCCCCACAATATTGAGGTTAGGATATTCTGCCATCACCTCACAAGTCCATCGGGACATAAAATCTTTGTCCGGGTAAGGATACGTATCCATACGAATTCCAGCAAGGTCGACATATTCCACCCACCAGACGGTGTTGAAAATCAAGTAATCTGCCATCAACTCATTACGCTGATTCATATCAGGCATGGTCCGGACAAACCAGCCATCAGAGAAATGCTTTTTATCGTACTCAGACGCATGGATATCCTGAACCGTATGTTTTCTGTGGTTGGTGTTCACATATTGACCATCAAAATTGATCCAGTCAGCTGTCGGAGGATCTAACACAAACCAGTGCTCGGAGCCACAGTGGTTGACAATCATATCCATGATCAATTTGATGCCTTTGGATTTGGCTTCCTTACTCATTTTCAGGTAATCCTCATTGGTTCCGTATCTTCTGTCTACATTATAAAAATCTGTGGCTGCATAGCCATGATAGGAATAATCGTACATGTCATTCTCCAAAACCGGATTCAGCCAGATTGCCGTAAATCCCATGTCATGAATGTAATCAAGGTTCTTACGGATACCTTCAATATCACCTCCGTGACGACCTCCCTTAAACGAGCGATTGGCTTTTTCTTTCATCCCCTTGACATTATCATTTCCAGGGTCACCATTCGCAAAACGGTCTGGGGTTATCAGGTACATCACATCCGAGGTATTAAACCCCTCCTTCATAGCCGAACCTTCTTCCCGTTCCCAAAGTGCATAGCTATGACTCTCAACCAATTTTCCGTCTTTTTCAAACCGGATGTCAAATTTTCCGGGTTTCGCATCAGCTGCAATGTTGAGGTAAACAAAAATGTAATTAGGGTTGGGCGTTCTGACCGTTGTGGTAATCTCAACGCCTTCATAATTTATCACCGGGGAAAGGGAAGTAATATCCTCACCATAAACGAGCAATTGCAACTCAGGGTTGTTCATGCCTGCCCACCAGTTGGGCGGCTCGATTCGGCTGATTTTATCCTGAGCAAAAAGCCCACTAAAAGTCAGGGATATAAATATTAGAAATACGATTGCCTTCTTCATTTGTAAAGATTTATTATGTTCTTGTAAATTTTACACAAAGTACTAACCGAAGGGGAATTTTCCAAATATTCCTTTTGCACAAAAAACTACAAAACCCCTTTAGTACAAAGGTTTTGGAATAATCCAGGAGGTTAACAGTGTTGCCTCTTATGCTTTATTGACAGATCAATGCTCCATATTCAGCTTAGCTCTCAACAGATAATCATTGGCCGTCAGGTACAACCAACCCCGCCTTTCATCCAGAGCACAATTAGCCATAGGCTGCCCGACCTTGAGAATACCTATTGGTTCCAGGGAAGGGTTAAAAATCCAGATTCCTCCCGGGCCGGTAGCAAAAATATTTCCGTGCTGATCAACTTTCAGACCATCCGGCAGACCTGGCTCTTCATCTAACTTTGCAGTGGCATCGTAAAACACCCGTCCATTAACAAACCGACCTTCTTCATTCCGCTCAAAAACCATCCACAAGGCCTTTTCAGGGTCAGAGTTGGCCACATACAAAAGACTTTCATCCGGCGAAAGCGCGATACCATTGGGACGGGTAAGTCCGTCATAAATGAGCTCCACACCAGTCTCAGGGTGCCATTGGTAAACTCCCTGGAAATCGAGTTCTTTTATTTCACTATTCTCCTGCCCCGGCAAACCATAGGGAGGATCCGTGAAATATATAAACCCATCATTCGATAGGCAGAGGTCATTTGGGCTATTAAAAGCCTTACCCTGATAATCCTTAACCAACAGTTCATAATCAGGTTTCGGATCCTGCAGGGAAGCTTTCATTCTGGCCACTGCCCGATTACCGTGTTGACACATCACCAAATTTCCTGAAGCATCAATTATTAATCCATTGGCTCCCTGCTCCCGGCTGTATTGTTCGTCCCCGGTATAACCTGATTTTTCCAGGTAAACCCGCGCACCGCCGGACTTATCCCATTGATAAATGACGTTTTCGGGCACATCTGTGAATAACAACATGTCTTCCGATTCCACCCAAACCGGTCCTTCTGGCCAGGAATATCCGGCTCCAAGTTTTTGCACCAATGGCTCTGCAGCCAAAAGGTTTAAAACCGAAGAATCCAATATTTCCAGGGTAACCTCTTCCCATACAGGCCAGATTGCGGTGGTATCGGAGGTAGGATTTCCTTCCTGACCGGTAGGTTTGCTTTCTTTACAGGAAAGTCCAACAAACAAGATTATTGAAAAAGCAAACAGTAAAAAGGATTTTGATCGATACATAGTGCACTTGTTTCCGGAAAAATACGGAATATCAGAAAAACCACCTGCCCGGGGCGGACTCAATCTGTCAAGGAGCTTTATTTAGACAATATTCTATCCGCTAAAGCCGGAAAGAGAAATGCAATCATCAGGAAAACCCTCATAATCGGCACAGTGATTATCTTCCGCTCTTTTTCCAATTGTTTCAAAGCCATTCGAACCAGTTTTTCGGCATCCATCTTTTTTTCATCTCTGCCATTGGTCATCCCGGTATCCGTGACAGGAGGGATGAATTCAAAAACTTTTACTGATGTATCTTTCAGGGCATATTGTAAACCCTTGGTGAAATTCCGCATCCCGGCTTTGGAAGCGGAATAAACAAGCCCGTCAGATTTGGGAAAGGCTCCAAGGCCGGAAGTGGTATTGATGATATACGCCTTGTCCGCATTTCTGAGTAAAGGAAGCAACTGTTGGGTGAGTATCAATTGCCCGACCAGGTTGACACGAACTTCCTGATCAATTCTCTCCGGAGCAACAGCTTCCTCACAATAAAGATAATTGTACTGCACCCCGGCATTATTGAAAAGCATATTGAGGTCGGAATGTTGATTTTGAATTTGTACAACAGCTTTTTCAATTTCTTCAGTTTTAGAAAGATCACATGGCAAAGTAAAAAAACCTTGTTCCCGGGCATTTTTAAGCTTTGATTCATTTCTCCCAAGAAGAATAACTTCATTCCCACGTTTCAAAAGTACTTTTCCTAATTCGTAACCGATTCCGGAGGTCCCTCCGGTAATTAAAATTTTGTTTCCAGATAATTCCATTGCTTTTTTTAAAAACAAATTTGGAACATCCTGAAAAGCCGATCATTAACATAGGTTAAGAAGTGTTGCTGGTTGCTGTCGTTTTAACCTTTTGACGACAATTTTGCTCTTATCCGGCTTAACTGGATTGGAGTGATCCCGAGGTAGGAGGCGATGTGGTATTGAGGAATCTGTTGTTCAAGGCCTGGAAAGTCTTCCCGAAAAATCAGGTAGTTTTCTGTAGCATCGTTGGTTACCATATGGATATCGTGACGTTCTTTTTTGATCCATAATTGTTCCAGGATTCTGAGCATGAGCCGCTCCAGGCTGCGATGCTCATCAAACAGGTCTTTGAATTTACGATAAGGGAAACGAACAATCACACAATCAGCCAATGCCTGAAAGTCCAGCTCGGAAACACCATTGGTCAACAAAGCGGTAAGTGGGGTTGGAAAAGATCCGGGAATAAAAAAGGTTTTATTGTATTCATTTCCATCCTTATTGTAATACACCCTGATCACTCCTTTAAGGAGAAAACAGGCATGGTGAACCCGGTCTCCTTCCCGGAAAAGGAAATCCGATCTTTTCACTTCAATTATCTCCAGTAGTGCTTCCAGGAGCCTTTTGGGCCTCAGCTGTAAGCGGCTGGATTTTTTGAACTGCTTTAAAAAAGTGATCCAGGTACATTTACAATCAAAATTTATTTTTTTATCAGGGTAATTTATCATTTTGGCTTCTCCACCACTATAAACAGATAATCTCCAAGATTATTTTCGCAGGCCTTCATGACCTGGTTAATTTCACTGCTATCTATATCTTGTCGCAATTGCTCCAATCCTTTGGTTACCTCTTCAGCATTGGCCAGGTCCGCAAAAGAAGAAATGCCCGAACGCACCTCTGGCCTAAAATATAACTCCGGATCAAATTTCCCACTGTAAAGAAAAAGATCCTGCAAATCCGGTTTTATGAAATAAGGCTCCGTGTGGACGACTTTAAGTCCCGAGACTTCAAGTGCATTTTGGACGGATTCCAAAGAGGGCATCTGCTGCATGGAATCCAGAAGCATTTTCGGGAAATAATGGTTTAGCCAGTACCCTTTCATCTGTTCGGGGGTGGAGGTAAATATGACCATTTTCGCTCCTCTCTTCATAACTCTTGCCATTTCAACAAAAGCCGTTTCAAGGTTTGTCCAGTGGTGTATGGTTAAACTTGCGATTACTCCATCAAACTTTTCAGACGGAAAGGCAGTTTGTTCGGCAGTCCCCAGTTGCCAGTCAATATCCTGGTTTCTGGCACGTGCTTTTTTGATCATTTCTTCAGACGGGTCAACACCTGTGAATCTGCCATTTACTGCCTGTAATCCAATAGTATAATTACCGGTTCCGCAGCCAATATCCAGATAAATTCCGTCCTTTTCCGGAGCGAGGTAATAAGCTAATCTACCTACCAGAAATTTATCTGCTTTTCTGGTTTGATTATACTGAACTCCAATGCTATCGTATTTGGCTTTCATTGATTTTATTTAAAACCCGGAATGTTCCCACCTGGCCAGAACATTCCATAAAAGAGGACTTACCTTATCTTCCTCCAATGCTCCTAATGGGATCCATTCCGCATCAGAAGCATCGAGGTCTGTAACTGTAGGCCTCAATTGTTCTTTCTTGTCCACAGAACCTTCGTAGATGATACCTATATGAAAAAGATTACAGGGTTGTTCTTCTTCCTGATATTCAAAATTAAAAGAAATGGCATTACGCAAAGAAAGGCCTTCGACAGTTAAACCTGTTTCTTCCAAAACCTCCCTCCTCAATGCCTCTTCGACATCCTCTCCATATTCTATCGAACCTCCCGGAAGATCGAGCAGACCGGTATAAGGCCCTCTTTTTTTGTGAATTAGCGCCAATTCATTGTCAGGAGAAAAAATCAGACAATAGACTCCCAGGTGTTGCTTTTTAATCATCACTCCTGATTTAAAATTTCATCGAACATTCGCCTGACTTGTAAATCACCAAACCCATAGATATTTTCCCGTTCCGAAAACTCCCTGAATACCGGTCCGAATTCAGTTGTATGAAGATCGTGCATGATCTGGATCAACGAAGCTTCCGGCCTGCCAGGGTTACCGTTTTTCGGCAGGCGATCCAGTTGAGCATGAATAGCCGGTAAAATGAAGGAGAATTTTTGGGGTAAACTATTTCCTGATTCCAATAATATTCTAGGATCATTGGAGCGATAAGCTTTCCACAGGTTCCCGATTATTTCAAGGTCTTCCGGAAAAAGTTTAATGCGTTTGTATAAAGCAGTTTTTAGTTGTTTAATATCCATGCTTCCAAAACCATGTTTAGCTCCTGTAACCGGACGTACAAGATAGGTCTCAAACGATTCTGATTTGCTGGATAACAGATGACAAATAAACCAAAAGTTCACCTGGCAAAACAAATCATTTTCGAACCATAAATTGACAGTAGTATTATAGGGAATCTCCAGAATCTTTTTAAACTCCGGAACCACCCAGTCAAAATAGGAGTCGGCAGCATCACCATAAGCCTCTTCAATAAAAACTGCACGCTGATGAAAAAAATCATCCAGTACTTGCTCGCCTACTGGTCCGTCAATTAAACATTCTCTGGCAACGATCAATTCTCCCCGGGTTTTTCCGGTCAACTGATCCTTCAATGCATCACCGTTCAATATATGAAAAACCATTTGACAATCTTTGTGACTAAATAGAGCAAGTTACGCCTTATACTTAAACAAAAAGAAGCCCTTTGCACAGCAAAGAGCTTCCGAAATGAAAAAACTTGTTTAAAGTGAGGAATAAAAACCCTATCTAATTACTATTTTATCATAATAACTACCGGCTACGGTATCAATTCGCAGGAAGTAAAACCCTGCGGCAAGGTTACCGACATCCAGTTTTGTATATTGATCTTGTGTCTTTTGAGTAGTCACCAACCGGCCATTCGCGTCCATCAGCTGGAAATTCTTTTCTCCACCCAGATCAACTGGCAATTGAATTTCCAGGAACGATGAAGCAGGGTTCGGTGAAACTGTAATACCTCCTTCAAAGACAGGATTCAAACCTGTAATAGAAGATGGCAACAATACTGCATCGATAACATGCACAACTCCGTTAGAAGCATCGATATCGGCAACAGTTACCATCGCATCGTTGATGAATACGCCGTCGTTATTGATCGTAACGGTAACATCTTCGCCCTGGAGCGTTGTGGCCATCTGACCATCAGAAAGATCGGTTGAGAATACTTCTGCACCTACTACGTGGTAAAGGAGAATAGTTGCCAGGTCTCCAGTCGGATCCTGCAGTAAAGTCTCTACAGTTCCGGCTGGCAGAGCCGCAAAAGCAGCATCTGTTGGGGCAAATACGGTAAACGGACCTTCTCCGGATAAATCATCTGCCAATTCAGCTGCAATAACAGCGGCTTCCAAAACAGTGTGATTTTCACTGTCCACAATAATCTCCACTACACTTGGGGCTGATGGTGGCAAAATCACTGCATCAATTACGTGTACTACTCCATTAGAAGCGTCAATATCGGCAACGGTTACCATCGCATCATTGATGAATACACCATTATCATTGATGGTTACCATTACATCCGATCCCTGCAAGGTTGTAATCATTTGACCGTCTGACAAGTCAGTAGAGAATGCCTCGCCACCTACTACGTGGTACAAAAGGATCTGTGCCAACTCTCCGGTTGGATCCTGTAATAAGGTTTCAACAGTTCCGGCAGGCAGAGCCGCGAAAGCAGCATCTGTTGGGGCAAATACGGTAAACGGACCTTCTCCGGATAAATCATCTGCCAATTCAGCTGCAATAACAGCGGCTTCCAAAACAGTGTGATTTTCACTGTCCACAATAATCTCCACTACACTTGGGGCTGATGGTGGCAAAATCACTGCATCAATTACGTGTACTACTCCGTTGTCAGCATCAATGTCAGCCACAGTTACCATCGCATCGTTAATGAATACACCATCATCATTAATGGTTACCATAATATCTGCTCCCTGCAATGTTGGAATCATCTGACCATCGGAAAGATCTGTTGAGAATGCCTCGCCACTCACTACGTGGTACAATAGGATCTGTGCCAATTCTCCGGTTGGATCCTGGAGTAAAGTCTCAACAGTTCCGGCTGGCAGAGCCGCGAAAGCAGCATCTGTTGGGGCAAATACGGTAAACGGACCTTCTCCGGATAAATCATCTGCCAATTCAGCTGCAATAACAGCGGCTTCCAAAACAGTGTGATTTTCACTGTCCACAATAATCTCCACTACACTTGGCTCGGCAGGATGGTGGCAAGAATCACTGCATCAATGACGTGTACTACTCCGTTAGAAGCATCAATATCGGCAACGGTTACCATCGCATCATTGATAAATACGCCATCATCGTTTACGGAAATTTCAATATCTGATCCCTGCAAGGTCATTACAGTCTGTCCATGACTGAGGTCTGTAGACAATACTTCTCCTTCAACAACATGGTATAATAAAATCTGAGCAAGTTCTCCGGTAGGGTCCATCAAAAGAGCCTCTACTGTTCCTGCTGGCAGGGCTGCGAATGCAGCATCTGTTGGGGCAAATACGGTGAACGGGCCTTCAGCTGACAAATCATCAGCCAATTCAGCGGCAATCACAGCGGCTTCAAGGGTAGTATGATTTTCACTGTCTACTATAATCTCCACTACACTTGGTTCACTTGGAAGAATTACTGCATCAATAACGTGAATTATTCCATTGGAAGCTTCGATATCCGCCATGGTCACCATAGCATGATCGATGAATACGCCCATTTCATTAATGGTAACGGTAACTTCGGAACCTTCCAAAGTCATAACCATTTGTTCATTGGAAAGATCTGAAGACATTACAGCTCCATTAACTACATGGTACAGTAATATCTCGGCAAGCTCTCCTGTCGGGTCCATCAAAAGAGTCTCTACTGTTCCTTCGGGTAAGGCTGCAAAAGCAGCGTCGGTCGGTGCAAATACGGTAAAAGGGCCTTCACTAGCCAGATCATCTGCTAATCCTGCAGCGATCACGGCTGCTTCAAGGGTGTTGTGATCTTCACTGTTCACTACGATATCAGTTATGGTTTGTCCAAAAGAAATCGTGAGTGTCAGCATCAAAAAAATCAAAGTGTTTAAAGTTTTTTTCATGTTTTGAGTCATTTTTTGATTAATAAAAATTAACCTTAAGGTGATTGGTATGCTCAGTAAACATGCAAAACTTATTTTTGTTTAATTTTTTTATTTTTTTCTTAAACAAAAATCATTTATTTGTCATATAAATTGCATTTTAGTTCAATGTATAGACAAATAAAATAAACAAAATAAATTTGATTATCGATAAAAAACAAAGCGCTTAGCCCGTATTAGTGTTACAGGTACTCATTAAATGAATCTGAAGGCTGGTAAGTCTTAAACGATGGTTTTATGATCATTCACACTCCTGATTTATAGGTTCTACTGCAGAGGTATCGAATCCATTTTTGGCGGCAACATCGAGGAGTTGATCAAACTGGTCCTTATCCATTTCAGGGGTTCTCGATAAAATCCACAAAAAATTTCTTGAAGGACTCCCTACCAGGGCATATTCATATTGTTCCCCCAGGTCAATGATATAATAATCTCCGGCAAAAGGCCAGAAAAACCGCACTTTGATCCTCCCGGGGAAAGCCTCATCGGGTACCCATGCAGTTCCGGTAATATCTTTATACCTTGAGACCTCTTTGAGTAACCTGCCCTTGTTTTCTACTTTGATTTTACCATTGTCCTTTAAAGTATAGGTTGCAGTCACACAATCCAGTCCTTTTTCGAAGCGGTTGGGCAATTTGGCAATTTCATACCAGAGACCGGAATATTTTTCCAGATCAACAACATCCACGGTAGGTAATTCTTTAGCTGTTTTACAGGAAAACAATCCCAGCATGGCCAGAAAGATCATGAATTCTTTTTTCATATGGCTAAACTTTTAAGTATTGATAAAATTCATTCTGTCAATTTCCTGATCATACCATTGAAAATTATGCCATGGAAGGGCAGAACCCCGTACCAGTACATCCTGCCGAATACTCCCAATGGTCGAAAGGTGGCAGTCTGGATCAATAATCCATTTCGTATTTTAAACTCCAGCCATGCTTCTCCGGGCAATTTCATCTCTGCATATAACAGAAGCCGTTTATCTTCTTTATCTGCGAGCAATACCCGCCAGAAATCCAAGGCATCCCCTGCAGAAATCTCCCATGGATGCTTTCGGCCTCGTCGCAGGCCTACACCACCTACCAGTTTATCCATAAACCCTCTGATGGCCCAAAGCCCGTTTGCATAATACCATCCATTCTCCCCGCCAATAGCCCAAATCCTGTCCAGTGTTTTTTCATCGTCATTTACCCGGGCTGTCCGTTTATCTACAAAACAACCAAAAGAAGGCACTTCCACCAGTTTGGAGATACCCCTGGACAACACATCACTTGACTGGGCATCCTTCCAACTGGAAACAACACTTTTCATCACGATTCTCTCAAAGGCAACTCCCACAGCGTCTTCATAAGTCAGCAGTTTTATTCCCAACTGATCTGCCAGGGAATTGGGCTCACAGATCACTTCAACTTTCATACTGTCCACCAGATTTACAGCCAGTTTATAAGAAGTGGAAGTTACGAAATATAGCCAATAAGACGACAACTTTGGTGTCATTACCGGTACAGTAAATATGTATCTTTTCAATTTCCTGACCTTGGCAAACCTGAGCAACATTTCCTTATAGGTTAAAATTTCAGGTCCGCCAATATCAAAGCTTGTATCATATGATGGAGCATAAAGCATAACACCCATGAGAAACTCCAGGACATTCCTGACAGAAATGGGTTGAGAACGTGTTTCCAGCCACCTCGGAGCGACCATAACCGGTAATTTCTCCACCAGATCACGCATGATCTCAAAAGAAGCACTACCTGATCCAATGATAATACCGGCCCTAAGGGTAGTAAGCCGGTATTTATTGGATTGTAAAACCTGTTCGACATGCCGTCTGGAGCTCAGGTGTTTGGACAATTGATCATCATTGGATATTCCACTCAGATAAATCACTTGCTGAACACGAGTTGCTTCAAGGCGCTCTTTGAAATTCCTGGCAGTTTTTTCCTCCAGTTTATCAAATTCATCGATAGAGGTAGACATGGAGTGAATGAGATAAAAAGCCACATCTATATCATCCGGTATTACTTTCAGCGTTGATTCCAGCAGAAAATCAAGTTCAATAACTTCGAGTTTACCTCCATTATATTGCCCGGCATCGAATCTTTTTTTGTCCCGAACGCAGCAGACGACTTCGTGCCCTTTTTCTAATAATTCATAGAGCAACCTTTTTCCAATATATCCGGTTGTACCCGTTAACAGGATCTTCATGACTTATACTTTTACGGTCGACATTCCTCCATCTACATGCAATACCTGACCGGTCATCCATGATGAATTATCCAGCAATAAAAACTCTGCAGCGTTGGCAATATCCACAGGTGCACCAACCTTCTTTAGCGGGTGCCTTTGGGCATTGGCTTCTACCTTCTCAGGTGTATTGAGCAAACGGGAGGCTAATGGAGTTTCTGTTAAAGACGGAGCAATGCAATTCACCCTGACCTTTGGAGCCAATTCCGCAGCCAGCGCCCTGGTCAATCCTTCGATAGCTCCTTTTGATGCGGCTACCTGAGAATGAAAATTAAACCCTTGCTGAACAGCGACAGTTGAGAAAAACACTATTGAAGCTCCTTGCTGACTTAACTTTGGCAGGATGGTCTGAAGTACTTTTATCGCTCCCGTAACCTGAAGATTAAAATCTTCCGTGAAGGCAGCCGGTTTAATCCTTTTGAATGGCTTGAGGTTTATACTCCCGGGGCAATAAGCCACCCCATGTATTTCGTCGGGCAGGAAACTTAAGTCAAGCTCTTCGTCCAGAACATTAAGTGGGTAATAATTGATCCCCGAATTTGTTTTGTCGACAGCTGTTTGATGGAAAGTTCCAAAAACATTTTGTCCTTTCTCAGCTAATTGTACAGCGAGCTGCTTACCGATGCCTGAAGAGGCACCAATGATCAGAAAATTCTTCATTGGAATAGTTGTCTTGTGTTTAAAGTTTGAATCTTTTTCGTAGGATTAGAACACAAAGTAGTGGCAATTGTTTTCATAAATGAATTACATCAAACCTTGTATGTTCCTGATTTTTTATAAAAAAAGGCAAATAATAAGTCTAGAACAAGCTTCAAAACTGTCCTAAAAACGTCGAATCAGGAATAATTGACACAATAAAAAATCCCCTTCGACCAATATTAGCTATCTTTATTAAAAAACCCGACGACATGACCAGAGCACCTTACTTTTTCTATTCTGCTATAGCAGTGATCCTGCTTTGCTTTTCCAATTGTAAAAAAGAAGAACCTCAACCATTGATCATCCGAACCTATGCCGATGTTCAGGAAGACTTTTCCAATATTGACCTTTCCTCGGGTATTCATGACGAAATGCTTGAATTCCTCAATTACATTAGATGGGAATTCCGTGTCATAGTTCCGGAAATTGTAGAAGGGGAAACCTATCCCCTGATTCTTCATCTTCATGGTGCTTCCGGTGGAAGTACCGATCCCCATAAAACGACAGATTGTTACGTTGAACCAGGTTTTGAAGATATTGATGCTTTTATTCTCAGCCCCAATGGCGGAGAAGAAACATGGAATACTTTTGACAACCAGGAAATGGTCGTCAATCTTTTGGTATTGGCCAAATCCCTCTGGCCCATCGACCCTGACAAAGTTGTCGCTACAGGGTATAGCAATGGCGGAAACGGTAGTTGGTTCTTTGGGGAAACCCAACCGGAATTAATAAAAGCTGCCATTCCCATGGCCTCCTCCTATACCACCATTCATCCGGATGGTTATGTACGGGTTATGCCTATTCCAATATATTGCATACATGGTGAGGACGATACACTTTTCCCAATAGCACAAACGGAAGAATGGGTGACCCAGACCAATGATGCCGGCAGTGATGTAACCTTTGTGGTTGCGGAAGGGCTTGGCCATTACGAACCTTGTAATTATGTGGATTATCTCAAGGATGCAGTTACCTGGCTGACTGATGTGGTGTGGGAGGAATAGGATTAATTTTCTTTTAACAACCGTTCCAGGTAATGGTACTCAATCCCGTAAGTGGCCTTTATATTTTCGATCTTTTGAAGCACTTCAGGGTCAGGTTGAGACAGGTCTTTTTGTTTGGTACCAACGATAAGAATATTCTTAGGTGTATGCTCGGTGGCTATGAATTCAAAAACTTTGGTTTTGTACCCATAGGCTTCGAGAATTAGCGCCCGGATGGTATCCGTAACGATTTCCGCCTGTCGCTCCTTCAGGATTCCAAAACGTGTGATTTGATCCAGATCATCGGCGGGATCCATCTGTTTGCGGATCTGTTTGTGGCAACAGGGAGCGCAAACGATTACCTTGGACCCTGATTGAATACCACGGTAAATAGCGTCATCCGTTGCGGTATCACAAGCATGTAAGGCAATGAGCACATCAATGTCCGGTAATTGAGCATCCTTGATTGTGCCCTGTTCAAATCGGAGGTTTGAAAACTCCGATTTATCCGGCGATTTCGTTGCAGGTATCCACCAGTTCTTCCCGGAGCTCCACACCGATCACATTGGGGTTTTGTTCTGCTACATGGTGTAGATAATCATAAAGACCAAAAGTCAGGTAACCTTTGCCGGCTCCCATATCCACCACATTATAGGATTCTCCAAGCGGCACGGACTTTAAAACCCCGTCGATGATCTCGACATATTTGTTGATCTGGCGGTATTTGTCCTGTTTATTTTTTTTGACTTTATCCTCGGCAGTAGTTATTCCCAATTCCCTCAAATAAACACTATCCTTTGTTTGAATAAGCCGGTTTTTTTTCCTGTCATGACTCAGGGAAGGTTTAACCTTTTCGGATGGCGGCTTTTTGGTGATCTTGGATTTGTTTTTTGCATTGATGGACAAATGCCAGTCTTCTTCCAGCGTATAGGCTATTGCCTGCAGAAAGTCTTCTTGCAACATTGACTCCACTTTTTCCAGTGATTCGGAATGACTATAGTTCTTGGTAATATCTTTTGTTGGATAGCGCATTACAAAGGACAATTGATCTCCCCTCTTTGTTTTTATGGGTCTTATGGTCACCGTTCTCAATTCACCGGACTTATCCCGTTTGTTGGCGAGTGTCAACTTAACGAAAGTCTGATTGTCCAGGCTGTTTTTGAGAAAGGTTAGGAATTGTTGCATTGGTTAAATCAGTTACTGGTTACTGGTTACTGGTTGCTGGTTGCTGGTTGCTGGTTGCTGCCCCGACACTTTGTGTACGGGATGTCGCTGCGCTCCAGTTGCTGGTTAATTTTCTTCGAAAAAATAAATAGTGCTAACTATAAGGTGTTCAGATTAATTTTCAAAAGAGGAATCATCTAGAATTATTAATAGATTCCCTGAGGTCTTTGCGCTTCCTGGCACCCCTTGCGGTTAAACTACAAAATTAATCAAGATCCAGCACATTTAGTCCGATTCTTCCAGACGAGTTGAAACAACTTTGATCATTTCTTCCGGCTTCAGGGAAATATCCACATGAATGCCATATGCAGGTGCTTCAAGCGCTTCAAACTGGGACCGCAACATTTCCGCTTTCATATAATGCCCCTGCCGGGCTTCCATGCGTTGTTTGATCTGTTCAAAGTTGCCCGACAAATAAACCCATTGAACCTGATTACTGCCTGTTTCCAGTAATTGCCTATACGATTCTTTTAAAGCTGAACAGGCCAGGACTGCACCACCCCCCTCTTCCCATTGCTTCATGGATTCAGCCAGCGTTTCCAGCCAGGGTTTTCTGTCCTCATCATTCAAAGGATTGCCTGATGCCATTTTTTGAACATTGACTTCAGGATGAAAATCATCAGCGTCATAAAAAGGCAGACTTAATGATTCTGCCAACATCCGTCCAATTGTAGTTTTCCCTGATCCGCTAACTCCCAATACAATTACAATCATGCTTTCTTTATTTCAGTTCAAAAGAAACTTTTACACCTTCCATAGCATTGGGGCCGATCCAAACTTCGAAGTCACCTGGTTCAATCACCTTTTCATTAGTATGATTTACATAAGCCAGATCTTCCTTTGTTATTTGGAAACTTACGATTTTCGTTTCCCCTGCTTTCAGATCAACCCGCTTAAAATCCTTTAATTCCCGAACCGGCCGGGTTATGGTTCCCACCAGGTCCCGGATATATAACTGCACTACCTCTGTAGATTGACGGTTGCCTGTATTGGCAATTTCGACAGTCACTTCCAACGAGCCTTCAACACTCATTGTTGAAGAAGACGATTGGATATTCGAATAGCTGAATTCTGAATACGTAAGTCCATAACCAAAAGGGAAATGGGGTGTAAATCCGGCATCGATATAATGGGAATCATTACCCAGAGAACTTTGCCAGGCCCCAACCGGAATATCATCTATGTGTACAAAACTGGAACTGTCTGCAGGCCGACCGGTATTTTTATGATTGTAATAAAGTGGTAATTGGCCCGCTGTTTTAGGCCAGGTAACCGGCAACCGGCCTCCCGGTTCCGCGACACCTGTAAGGACATCAAAAAGCGCAGGTCCTGCCATCGTTCCTGGGTGCCATGCCATCAAAACCGCATCTAACTGGTCGATAACGTTTGTAATGGTAATTGGTCGTCCGGCCATAATGATCAAGACAATGGGTTTCCCGGTCGCCGCCAGCTTTTTTATCAGTTTCACCTGTTTACCCGGAAGGTCAATATTGGCCCGGCTGTGAGCTTCACCAGAGAGAATGGCTTCCTCTCCACCAAAAAAAAGTATAACATCCGAAGCATTGGCCAAAGCCAGGGCTTCATCAAATAAATTTTCTGAAGTATCGCGGCTGTAGCCCAATCCATTGGAATGGCCTGCAAAAATCGGAGACCTTTCAAAAGCGTGTAAAGGTGTTCGGCTTTTATCTTTTTCGCCATCATACGTCCATGTACCCAGTTGTTCGTGGGGTGCATCCGACAAGGGTCCGATCAAAGCCAATTTCTTACCAGGGCCGATTGGCAGGACTTCATCCTCATTTTTCAGCAAAACCATACTCTTCACAGCAGCATCTTTGGAAGCATTCAGGTGATCGCTGTGATAAAGTTTCCCATCATGATCTTGTTGCCTGTAGGGGTTTTCAAACAGCCCCATTTTGAATTTTACCCGTAAAATATTGGCCACTAAAAAATCCAGTTGTTCCATGGAAACCTTGCCTTCTTCAATCAAGGCTTTGAGATTCTTTTCATAGGCCTGGCTGGTCATTTCCATATCAAGACCTGCTTTTGCCGCCAGCTCTGCAGCCTGTTTTTCATCCCTGGCTACGCCGTGGGATATCATTTCGATTACCGAATTCCAATCGCTTACCACCAATCCGTTAAACCCGAGCTCATCCCTCAAGACCTGTTTTAATAAGAATTGATTGCCGGTGGCAGGCATACCATTCACTTCATTGAAGGCTGACATAAAAGTAAGCGCACCTGCATCGACCGCTGCTGTAAAAGGAGGCAGATAAACATTGCGCAAAAGCGGTTCATGAATAACAACCGTATTATAATCCCTACCTCCTTCAGCTGCACCATATCCAATATAATGTTTGGCACAGGCAGCCATACTTGTGGGATCTGTCAGGTCATCCCCCTGAAATCCCTCAACATATCCTCTCGCCATGAGACTTCCAAGATATGGATCCTCCCCAATGGATTCGGCTATTCTACCCCATCGACTATCCCTTGCAATATCGAGCATTGGTGCAAAGGTCCATCTAATCCCCGCAGAAGTTCCCTCTATTGCAGAGACCCGGGCTGCAGTTCTGGCAACTTCCTCATCCCAGGTGGCGCTTATCCCGATCGGAATAGGGAAAATGGTTTTAAAACCATGAATGATATCCCTGGCAAAGATCAACGGAATTCCACTAGGTCCCTCCTCTACAGCAATTCGCTGCAACTCATCTATGTAATCCGTATTCATCACATTGAGAAAGGCTCCTGCCCTACCCTCGCGAACGGATTGTTTCAAAGCCTCAGGCAATGAACCTTTTACCCGGCTGGAGGTACCTCGCATGGCGGTTTGACCAATTTTTTCTTCTATAGTCATTTCTGCCATTATGGCCTCTATCTTCTTTTCAATAGGATCCTGTTGTTGTGCCAATAGAGAGCATGGCAACAGAAGGATGATCAGAATAAGATGTAATAATATTCGATTTTGCTTTTTCATAAATTTAATGTGATTGGGTCGTCAATTTTCAAATTAATGATAAACCAGAGAAAAAATGATCCGGGGAGAAAACCTCCGAGATTTTAGACCCTTACAGGTTTTGCATTGGGCACGGATTCAATTTTCAAGAGCCCTCAAAATACGAAATCCATTTTTGGTGTCAAAAAGGAACAGTTTTCCATCCAATAATTCTCAATTGGAAATTTTATCTTTATCCTTCCTGACCAAAATTTCTATATGCGGTTAAACATCAAAAAATGAAAAAACAACTTGGTCTTATCGGACTTGGCGTAATGGGTGCAAGTCTCGCACGAAATTTTGCCAGAAACGGAATAAAAATGGCTCTGTACAACCGTTTTGTGGCCGGCACGGAGGAGACGATTGCTGAAAAGGCCATTGCCAAATATCCGGAATTGGCGGAAGCGTCCGGATTTGAAGATCTCGAAGCATTTGTTGATGACCTGGAAAGTCCTCGAAAAATCTTTTTGATGGTGCCGGCTGGAACAGCCACCGATATGATCATTGAAGCCTTAATTCCTATGCTATCTTCTGAAGATCTTATCATAGACGGAGGTAATGCTCATTATAAACAAACAGAACAACGTTGCCAACTGCTGTCAAACCATGGCATCCATTTTTTAGGAACGGGAGTATCTGGTGGTGAAGCCGGAGCACTCAATGGACCTTCGATAATGCCCGGAGGAAGTAAGACAGCCTATGCTATGGCCAAACCTCACCTCGGGGCTATTGCGGCTCTGGATAAAAATGGGAATGCTTGTTGTGGTTACATTGGCAAAGGCGGTGCCGGGCATTTTGTAAAAATGGTCCACAATGGGATCGAATATGCCGAAATGCAATTTATTGCGGAATTGTATGGAGTCATGAGGCATTCATGGGGGTATTCTTCTGAACAAATCGCTGATATTTTTGAATCCTGGCTTTCAACGACTGTTACCGGATATTTACTGGAAATTGCAGTGGATATTCTCAGAAAAAAAGAGGAAGACAAACCTATGGTGGATCTTATCCTTGACAAAGCAGGTAATAAAGGAACGGGAAGCTGGACCACCATTGCCGCCTGCGAACTGGGCGTACCGGTGCCGACATTGAGCGCTGCTTTATTTGCCCGCTATCAATCCTCCTTCAAGCAGATTCGAACAGAAGCCTCCAAACACTATTCTCAACATATTGCTAGAACTGAGATCAATGAACAACAACTGCTGAAAGCCTACCAAACCGCAAGAATCATCAATCACCATCAGGGGTTTGATCTGATCAATATGGCTTCCGAAACTTATGACTGGGGCATTTCTCTGTCTGAGGTCAGCAGGATTTGGACAGATGGGTGTATCCTTAGATCAGCGCTGGTGCAAGAAGCAGCTCAATTGTTTTTAGAGACCGCTAACCTTCTGTTACATCCGGAAATCATTAAGCGGGTCGCTGACGGTTTACCGGCATTACGTGAAGTAGTCGGCAATACCAGTTTGACCGGCGCTTCTATTCCCTGCTTGAGTTCTGCCTTATCGTACTTTGAAATTTTCTCCAGGGATCAATCAACTGCCAATATTATTCAGGCTCTCCGGGATTATTTCGGCGCACATCGTTTTCAGCGCAAAGATGATCCTGACGGGCCTTTCCACCACATCAACTGGACATCCTAAAACCTGATAAATTATGAATGTTATTATTGGTGTATTGCTGGGAATAGTAATCCTGCTACTGCTCATTCTACTACTGCGTATACCTGCGTTCATTTCCCTGCTCGTATCCAGTATTCTCACAGGCCTTTTTGTTGGACTGGATAGTGAAGCCATTATTAAAACTGTGGAGACCGGTATGGGTTCTACCCTTGGTTTTGTGGCCGTGGTTGTTGGACTTGGAGCCATGTTTGGAGCCATTCTGGAAAAATCCAACGGTGCCGAGGCCATTGCCGGATATCTCACAAAAACCATGGGTGAAAAGAGGGCGCCTCACGCCATGCTGATATCGGGTTTTATTGTAGCAATACCTGTGTTTTTTGACGTAGCGTTCATCATTCTCATTCCGGTAATTTATGCCTTGCAAAAGAAGTCCGGCAAGTCATTACTGGCATTTGCTATTCCCTTGCTGGCAGGATTGGCTACCACGCATACCTTTATTCCTCCGACTCCGGGTCCGGTGGCTGTGGCCGAAATCCTCAAGGCAGATCTTGGATGGGTGATCCTTGTTGGATTTATTGCGGGATTACCGGCAGCGGTGCTCAGTGGTTTGGTTTTTGGAAAATATATTTCCAAAAAGATCCATGTGGAGGGGAAGCAATTAGCACCTAAAGCCGAAATCTCCCCAAGTGATCTCCCGCCCATTGGGTTAATTATAACCACTATTCTGGTTCCGCTTGTATTGATTTTATGTGGCACTATGGTGGAATCCGGGATTCTTCCGGTTGGTAATCCTAAAATAAAAAATGTAATTACCCTGATCGGCCATCCGTTTTCTGCCCTAATCATAGCCAACCTCATCGTCTGGTATGTGCTGGGAATTCGCCGTGGGCTTTCCTCCAGGGAACTTTTCAAAATCACCACAAAATCCATGGAGCCGGCAGGAACAATCATTTTACTGACAGGTGCCGGTGGTGTTTTCAAACAAGTACTGGTCGATACCGGCGCCGGGGAACTGATCGCCAACACCTTTTCGGAATGGGGTTTTCCGCTTGTGCTGTTTGGATTCCTGGCTGCCTGCGCCATCAGGGTTTTGCAAGGTTCAGCAACAGTAGCGATGATTACCGCAGCCGGGCTGGTAGCGCCTGTTTTGGTTATGAATGATCTTTCCGGAGGGGAACTGGCAGCATTAGTCATAGCCATCGCTTCCGGGGCCAGTATTCTATCTCACGTCAACGACAGTGGATTCTGGCTGGTGAAGGAGTATTTGGGTATGAATGAAAAACAGACCTTTCGCTCGTGGACGGTTATGACAACGATTCTGGCTGTTTCGGGGTTTGTTGGGTCAGCAATCCTGTTTTATTTGCTATAGAGCAAAGATTATAACTCCAGTAATTTCCAGTTGACTCCCTCGAGTTCTTTCTCTAATAATTTTTGATCGTGAGTAAATCCAAGAATAAATCCTCCTCCCCCGGCACCACACAGTTTCAAAGAGAAAGTTCCTGAATCAAGTCCTTTTTGCCACAGCGAACGAAAAGCATCCGGTATCATTTTAGGAAAAAGGTCGAATTGAAATCGACTGATCCGTTTCATACTTTCATTGAGACTATGCAAATTATTTTGTAAATAATGTCGAATTGCCTCTCCTGAAGCCTCCGTCAAGGGCCCGTCGATCTGGCTGGCATAATTTTCATCCCTGCATTGTTCGAGAAAGAATTGTACAAGTGGGCCCGTCTGGCGAGGTTTTCCGGTATCTATCAGAAAGAAAGATGCTCCCTCCTCTAATGATGACAAGGTGCATATTTCCATGCTGCCATCTTCCCGGATTTTTACTGCATTACCGGTATAACTGATCAACGGATCAATACCGGACGAAGATCCGTGAAAGAAATTTTCCAATTGGGCAAGCACCTTTCTCAATTCAGCAAAACGATCAACTTCCTCCTTACCAATTTTATTGAGGCCATACTGGTCATAGAGTGCCGCACATAGGGCTCCTGAACTTCCCAACCCATATCCTACCGGAATATCTGCATCAAAAAACATTCCTTCTTCAAGGTCACGACAGAATTTATTTAAGTTCAAACTACACAACAGCTGTCCTTTTTTCATCAGATCAACCAGGTAATCTGCCCAACCCATTAAATCCTGCTGTGAGGAGAGGTCTTCACTGTTAAACTTCCACTCACCGCCATAATTTTCATAAGGAACAGCCAGTGCCCTACCGGAACGAATGATGAGGTACTCTCCAAACAGGAGTAATTTCGAATGATATCGCGGCATGGCTACAGACTTATTTTTTGTTCAAGGATCATATCACTGTAGGAATTTTCGATCAGGTCTTCCTCTTCTATCTTAAGCAACTCCATATAATATTTGCATTGCTTCAAAAGTTCAGGCTCCATATTGGAATCCGAATCATCAATAGCTTCAATTTCCACAAAACTTCCGAGGCCTTTTACCTCATCAATATGAAATTTCACATTGTCGATAAAATAAATATGCCGCTTTTTATCCACCTCTACCATTTGTCCCAAAGCAGCGTCTAAAGTCCGTTTCAGGGCAGCTCCATCGCCAGGATGATAAAGATTTACGGAGGATTTTTTTGGTCCGGCCTGATTATCGCGATGGTAATGAATGAGGGTGTTCTCGATATTTCCCTGACGAAGTTTCAGACGTCCGTTAGGCACATTAAAATAAGTATCGATCTGATGATCTACACCTTTAAAGTAAGCCATCTTTGCTTCGAGGATAGCTTTTACGGCCTGCGGATTATGGCATCGTGCTTTGATTTCTATTAGTGTGGGCATGGTGATGTTTTGGTTGCTGGTTGCTGGTTACTGGTTGCTGGTTGCTGGTTGCTGGTTATTTAAGAAATACTATTTTTCCAAAAAATAGTATTTCTGGTAGAAAACACTTATTGCTTTACAAGCTTTCGCGAAATAACAGTTTCCCCGTCCGAAATACTCAAAATATAAAACCCCGGAGGCAGGGTTTGGGTTGAAAGGGTCAGCTTATTTTCTATTCCTCCCAGTTCTTGTTGCCAGACCTGGTGGCCGTTAATATTACTTAATCTGACGAATACCTTTTGACCACCTGAACGCTCCATGGTAATTTGCTGATCAAATGGATTGGGATAAGCATTCAATTCCATTACCAGTTCAGGGTTTTCCGTGGTGACCAGGTAGTTTTGAATGGTTTGATAGATTACCTCCAGCAGAGAATAGTCTTCAACACTTCCAAAAGCATCCTGCCCCAGTTCCCAAATCATGATGCCACTGAGGTTTTCGAGGGCCAGCAGGGTTTTATCTTCAATGGTTGGCCTGCCATTAAAAAAGGCCAGCCCGACCTGATCAACATCTGCATTAGCTTCATCCTGTAATACTATCGAACCATAGGTAAAAGAATGCACATCCCCGGGATCATTAAAGTCATAACCGTAAAAGGGAACTCCCAGGGTCAGTTTTTCCGGCGGCACTCCCTGTCCTATCGACCAGTAGGTGATGGCAGCCACGGCTTTGGCATAGGGAGAATGTTGTCCCGGGCTATTAGGTGCCCAAGGCCCGGTATAATCGTACACCATCATATTGATCCATTCATAAGCTTCCAGGGCTTCATCGGAAACTTCCGGGTAGCGATGGCTTCCCGGCAGTGCTGCTGTCATCGTCAGCCCGTAAACATCCATCGTATCTTTTAGTTCCAGTACAAAGGGGCTGTAATTTTGGGTTACATCGTTCCATTCCAGATCGACATCTATGCCTTGCAGGTTATGGTCGACCGTAAAACTCACCAACTTGTTAATAAAGGCAGATCGATTTTCAGGCTGCAATAAATTGAGCCAGTATTGCTCAGTGGTGGCATCACCTCCGGCGATGGATAGAAAAACTTCCAGATCATGATCATGAGCCATAGCAACTATATCAGTAATATCCTGCCCGCCCACACTGATATAACCTTCAGCGTCAGGATACCCAAAAGCCAGGTTGAGGTGGGTCAGTTTGTCATAATCAATGAGTTCAGCAATCCCGAAACGGTACCAGGGCAGATACCCAACGGTTTTAAATTCCTGGGCAAAAATGGAGGTAGTTAAAAGCACTGAAAAGATTATCAACAAGGAACGTTTTGACAATCTTTTCCGGGAGGATTTTAGGTGAATCTGCATATCTGAAAAATTTTCCAAAAGGTAGTGATTTTTTTTGAGTGTGGTATAACCCAGGATATTTTTTGTAAGACCTTAAGTTTTGAGTTTGAAGAGGTTTAAACCACAAAGGTACCCGGGAAGGCACTGATTACTGAGAGATCCTGACAATTGATCTTAAATCACTCAGCAAAAAGGCTCAGGAAAATCAAACAAATCGTCATTCAGTATTCGGTGTTCTCCCGACATTATTTGTACGGGACAGGCTTTGTTCGATATACTGTAATTTATGAAGTTTTAGGCAGAATTTCGAACCTGCCTTCCGATGCGCAGCATGCAAGGTGTCGAACACCCAATAATGAATAAAGATGTTTTACATTTTACAGAACCAATCACCCTTGGCCCTAGAGGGTCCTAATCCCGGTAACAGCCATGGCTGAGACCGGATGCGTGCCAGAGGTACGCAATAATTCTAGTGGTCAGGAAAAATAACTGGGGAACTTCGCATCTATCCAAACACAATACTTTTCCGACCCAAAGGACAGGAAAGGTAAGATTACCCCCTACAGGATGCTTTTCCTTCCATTCGAAGAGATTGCGTACCTACAGCACGCTCTGGTTTTCGGCATGCCTGGCCGTTACCGGGATTGGACCCCAAATGGGGCCAGAGATATAAGTAACCGGATAACTCCATTGGCCTCTTCCGTTTACCGGGCGGATCAGAAACTTCCACCCTTAAGACCTGCGCCAGGCATTATGCACAACAAAAAAAGCCCCTCCGAAAATCCGGAAGAGCTTTTTATTATCTGTAACCTGTTAATCAGGTTGTCTTCAATTACTTGTCGTCGCTGTCGTCGTCGATCATGTCTTTCAATTCTGAGAATACATCGAGATCACCGAGGGTATCTTTTTCAACTTTAGACTGCTGTCTCTTAACAGCTGATCTAGTTTCTTCTCTTGCCTTGGTTTTCTCAGCCTTCACAGCCTGATCAGCCTCACGGCGGATGTCATCGAGGTAACGAGAGTGAGAAACGATGATACGCTTGTCGTCTCTGTTGAATTCGATAACCTTAACTGTCAATGTCTCATCAACTTCAGGCATTGTGTTATCCTCTTTTCTCAGATGCTTGATCGGAGCGAATGCTTCCAATCCGTAAGGCAACTGAACGATACCACCTCTGTCATCACGACGGATGAGGGTAGCTTCGTGGTAAGATCCTTGTGGGAAAACGTTTTCGAAAGTATCCCATGGGTTCTCTTCCAATTGCTTGTGACCGAGCGACAATTTGCGGTTGTCTTTATCGATCTCGAGGATGGTAATATCAATGGTCTCACCCACTTTGGTAAACTCAGATGGGTGTGAGTAACGCTTCGTCCAGGAAAGGTCAGAAATGTGAACCATTCCGCCAATACCTTCTTTTAATTCAACGAATACACCATATGGAGTCAGGTTCTTAACCTCACCGCTGTGTGCACTTCCAACCGGGAAGTTCTCTTCGATCTTGCTCCATGGATCTTCGCTCAATTGCTTGATAGACAGTGACATCTTACGATCTTCTCTGTCGATGGTAACCACTTTCGCTTCGTACTCTTCCTGTAACTTAAAGAAGTCACGCGCGTTTACCGGCTGGTTGCTCCAGCTCACCTCTGATACGTGGATCAACCCTTCGATACCCGGCTGGATCTCGAGGAATGCACCGTAATCTTCGATGTTCACGATCTTTCCTTTCACTACAGAACCTTCTTCGATATTTTCTGTCAGCACCTCCCATGGATGTGGCTGCAGCTGCTTCAGACCAAGAGAGATACGCTTCTTGTTCTCGTCGAAATCGAGTACAACAACATTGATCTTCTGGTTGAGTGACAATACTTCGTTCGGGTGACTGATACGTCCCCATGAAATATCTGTGATGTAAAGGAGTCCGTCCACACCACCGAGATCGAGGAATGCACCGAAGTCTGTGATGTTCTTGACCAATCCTTCGAGTACCTGTCCTTTTTCGAGGCTTGCGATAATCGCATCACGCTGCTCTGCAAGGTCACTTTCGATAAGTGCTTTGTGAGAAACAACGGCGTTCTTGATAATTTCATTAACCTTAACCACTTTGAACTCCATAGTTTTTCCAACATATGAATCAAAGTCGATGATAGGCTTGATATCGATCTGTGAACCAGGAAGGAATGTTTCCAGGCCACCTGCATCAACGATAAGACCACCTTTTGTTTTGTGGATAACAGTACCTGTGATAACAGTACCATTTTCGTAAGAATCGAGGATGCTTTCCCAGGCACGCAACAGTTTTGCTTTTCTGCGGGAAAGTACCAACTGACCACGCTCATTTTCCTGCTCTTCTACATAAACATCAACATCATCACCAACCGCAAGATCAGGATTGTCACGGAATTCTGATAAAGAGATCAGTCCGTCAGACTTGTAATTGATATCCAAAACAACGTCACCGTCATCAATGCTGGTAACTTTTGCTTTTACGATCTCTCCTTCAAGTACGTCATTCAGCGTAGCTTCGTATTGCTTCAGATAATTTTCGATTTCATCATCTGAGTATGGAAGAACGTGTTTGTTGGTCTGTGACCAGTCAAAGTCGTCATGGGCAGTTTGTACCTCCTCAACTTTGTCTACATCAAGTTCCAATTTTTCTTCCGCTTCTGCAGTAGCTTCTTCTGCTTCAGCTACCACTTCTTCGGCAGCTTCTTCTGCTTCAGCAACAACTTCTTCTGCTTTTTCTTCTACTTCTGCAACGGCTTCTTCTACTTTCTCTTCAGCTTCAGCTACTACCTCTTCAGCTTTTTCTTCTACTTCTGCAACGGCTTCTTCTACCGCTTCAGCCACCTCTTCGGCAACTTCTTCTGTTTTTTCTGCAGCAGCTTCCACTGTTTCTTCTACAGTTTCTTCTACTTTTTCAGTAGTCTCCTCTGCTTTTGGATCTACTGATTCAGGTGTTTCATTCACCTCTTCGTTAAGATTTTTTTCGTCTGGCATTGAAAGAATGCTTTTTGAATAATGACCAAGAATTTAAGTTGATCATTATGTTTGGTTAAAAAATAAGATTTCGTCAATGAATCTAACTGCTATAACTACTTGAAATTAAGGCAATTAAACCCATACCGTAAACGGCCGCGCAAAATTACAGCTTTTAATGGAGAAAAACGAATAAAAAAACAGAATTAGTTGTATAAAATGTTGGTTGTTAGAATATAGGGTGAGGTTTTTCAAATTGAAAGCATAGAATTATAACCACATAGTACATATAGTTTAATAAAAACACATAGTCACAAAGTTGATTCCCTTAATGAAGAAGTCACCGGAGAAAATTTTTTCATCAAAATTTCCTAAAGGTCTTGCGCAATAAATACAAAAACCCCTATATTTGCAGCCGCTAAAGCAAAAAAGCGAAATGGCGTGGTAGCTCAGCTGGTTAGAGCGCAGCATTCATAATGCTGAGGTCGAGTGTTCAAGTCACTCTCACGCTACAAAAAGGCATCTCCAAAAGGGATGCCTTTTTTGTTTTCATAACTCCCAAAATATGTTCTACTTCTACGTCCTCTACAGCCTTAAAGACAATCGCCTGTATAAAGGTGCCTCAGCTGATTTACCCAAAAGAGTTTTACAACATAATGCGGGAATGGTGAAGTCAACAAAAAATCGACGTCCTCTAATTCTCCTCTACTTCGAAATCTTCGATGAAAAATCTCAAGCTTTTGCCAGAGAGCGATGGTCAAAATCATTAGAAGGTGGAACAAACCTGAAAAAACTCCTGAAGGAGAAGCGATTATTGAAGGAAGATGGGAGTCTCAATATCTCAAATAGCTCAGATGGTTAGAGCGCCCGTCCGGGAGGTCGAGTGTTCAAGTCACTCTCACGCTACAAAAAGGCATCTCCTTGTGGGATGCCTTTTTTAATTTTCATAACTCCAAAATATGTTCTACTTCTACGTACTATACAGCCTTAAAGACAATCGATTGTATAAAGGTGCCTCCTCTGATTTACCAAAAAGAATTCTACAACATAATGCAGGAATGGTGAGGTCGACAAAGAATCGACGACCTCTGATCCTCCTCTATTTTGAAACCTTTGATAAAAAATCAGAAGCCTTTGCTAAAGAACGATGGGCAAAATCATTGGAAGGAGGACCAAGCCTGAAAAAACTCTTGATAGAGAAGCAATTATTGATGGAAAATGGTATTCTCAACCTTTCCGATAGCTCAGCTGGTTAGAGCGCCCGTATCCATACGGACCCGTACCGGGGCGGGAGGTCGAGTGTTCAAGTCACTCTCACGCTACGAAAAAAAGGCTTGCCGGTAGGCAGGCCTTTTTTAATTTATAACAGTCAATTCTCAATAGTCCAATTTTTTTCGTACTCGCCGAATTCATTCGGCTCGACGCACCGAATGAATTCGGTGGGTACGGGATCCCCAAATGCTCTTTTTACCAAGAATTTTGTTGTACTGGAAATCTTTTAGCCCAACCATAAAGCTAACTCTAAAACCTGTCTGGTTGAGGCCAGTTAAGCTCGTTCAAGTGACTCATTGCCAATAAAAAAAGCCCTGAATTTCTTCAAGGCTTCTTTAAGCATACTGCTAGTAACTATTGTTTTAACAGGTGATAACTATCTAGCGCTTAATTCGAGTAATTACAGGCTGAATACCTGCATATGGAGGCGCAAACATAAAGGGAACCTGAAGCCAGGACCAGCTGAGGTATACACCTTTCCCTCCATCGATAGCAGAAATGACAGATTTTTCTACTTCCAGAATTCCGGTTAAAAAGCCTGCGATTATTGCAATTGGTGGTACCCCTCCAGCACCAAAACCGGCGCCAGCAAGGCCAATGATAGCGGAGGTTACGTCCGTAGCCTTGAATAACTCCTGTAGTGGCTTTTCCGGGATGGCAATATGGAAACCCCAGATATAGGCCTTTGCAGAAATTTTGTTAGGGTTTCGACTACTGGCCATGGCAAGCTGGCGTCCTGCTGCCATTTCAACTTCATCGGTAAATTGGTCGCCATGCAACATTTTCTTGGCCTGATACACATGCGCATCTAATGTGTGGTGAAGATTCAACAATTCCAAAGGTTGCTCCGTTTGGGCATTTGCGGTTACATTTGAATTTTTCATTCTAATTGAATTTTAAGTGATTAAAAAAATATGTTGATTACTTACAAAAGCAAATTTGCAGGCATTTTCTTGCCGGGATTTGCCGATCCTGCGCATTCTTTTACCAATCCTGCGCATTGGGGTTCAGGCAGCATGTTTTTTCTTAAAATCTGAAGGTGTGCAAGCAAATCGCCTCTTAAAACTCCGGCAAAAGTGAGCCTGATTTTTATAGCCTACCTGAAAGGCTATTTCTCCAATGGTGGCCTCATACTTTGTCAAAAGGTCGGCAGCATAATCCATTTTCATTTCCCAGATGAGTCTCCCGGCTGGTTGCCGAATAAGGGCATTTAATTTTCGGTTGAGCTGGGAAACACTTAAATGGGCCTGCCTGGCGAGACAAGCGGTATCAAATAATTCATTGTCAAAGTTCATTTGGATTAAACGCCTGACTTTTTTAATAAAGGCATCTCTTTCAGGCAAAACCGATTTTTTTGAAGTTTGAAACCTCTGATGTTGATGCTTAAGTGCAATTGGCTGTTCTAAATACATGGTGTTAGGTTTTGTGGTGTTATGAATAATTATTAAGTACACCACAAAAATGGGAGCAGGAAGGATCAGACTACTGGACAAGGGTTGCAATGCCCTAGACGACTATTGCGAAGGCTGAAAAATTCTAGCATAAGGATTGCAGAAAGAACAGAAGTTAATTTGTAAATTACTGATTTACATTCTTTTACGCATTGCAGATGGAGAAAGACGAAATTCCTGTGAAAATGCACGGGAAAAATAATTTGGATCGGTAAAACCGACATCGTAGGCGATTTCAGAGATATTCAGATCCGTTGTGAGCAGTAATTCTTTCGCCTTTTGCAGTCTTGCTTTCCGGATAAAACCAGTCGGGTGATCGCCAGTAAGTGCTTTAATTTTTCGATAGACCTGTGTATGGCTCAATTGTACTGCGCGACAAAGATCCAGGATG
>CBDDLH010000017.1:0-14523 GCA_965230565.1 Saprospiraceae bacterium
CTGCCCTCAGGTAGCTACTTACAATGGCAGTGACACAAATTTTCACGGTGCCTTATTTCCAGGCGCTATTTTTCAGTCCCTTAAAAGAGACGACTACCTGATTCTTAAAGATCCGGTAATTTCAGACGAAGGGGAACTCAACCTGAGGATCTCCAATGAAAAACCAGAGAGTCAATTTATTGATCAACTGGAAGTTCTTGAAGTGAACCACGAAGGTTATTCCTGTATGGGTTTAAACAACAATCATAACCTGGTTGCCTACAATACTCCCCTACCCCCTGTTCAAGCCATTGCCGGCAATTCAAAGGATATTTCAGATATCGTTTCACAGGAAGATGACGAAAGTTTTGATTTTAACCAGATTACAGACCAGGATCAGTTATGCGAATTAACCCTTAGGTTTGACAGGTCTAAATTTTCTCAAAATCCTGTTTTGGTGATCCGGGGACAACAAACCGAATGGTTGGATACCGTTGCCACCTTTATTTACGCCCAGGCAGGAAAACACGAGGATAAATGGTTAGAACGGAAAGATGATATTTCCCCCGAAAAATGGGAAAAGATCAATGCGAAACGGGGATTGTCTTTAAATGTTTATATCAAAAACAACAATGTCTGGGAATATGCAGGATCCCATCATTATGCAGGAACCAGCAGTAAAAGAAACCTGCTGATGGAATTGGACATTTCCGGAATTCAATCTCCGCTTATTGAAATCAAACTGGAAAGTGCCTTTAAAATCTGGGAAATCGATTATGCCGGACTATCAGATAGCTGGACCACGGATCTTGTCAAAAAGCCACTGAAAGTTCTTGAAGCCAGGACAATGCAGGGAGAAGAGGTAACTCAACTCATCCAGGAAACGGACGAGGATTGCCTGATCCAAAAAGAACTGGGTTCTTATGTTGATCTTCAACTGGAAGCTGTTACTCAAAAGAACCATACAGCCATTGTACTTCACGGATCCGGATATTATCATATCGATTATGAATTTGACAATAAAATGAACCTTGGTTTTTTCCTGAAATTCAATGGCAAAACAGGTTTTCAGGATGTATCCGTTGCATTGCACGATTATAAAATGCAAATGACTTCACCTGATGGGGAAACAACTGCAACAGTCTCCAATTAGTGCTTGTAAACAGTTGAATGATACCAATTGGAACCTGTTGAGACTGGGTTGGTTGTGAACAAAGGATCAAGTCATTTTTAAAATTATTGGGTTTTCGCAAAAAGTATTTGGGAAAGTTGAACACCGTGGATCATAAATTTTCCTGATAGTAAAAAATTAACGATGAAAGTTGTTGATCTTCCAAAAATTGAATCAAAAAAGAGGCAAATTTCACCAAAGCCTCCACCAATTGTCCGCAACCCCCTTGAAAAATGGTGGTTAAAGATCCAAGTGTATAGCAACATAATATTGGTTGCTTTTAAACACTTACGAAGCCCCTTAAAAGTGATTCAGGCCATTGCTGTTCTAAAAAAGAAAGTCAACAGAATTTACGGAAAGCATTTAATGCCCAAAATAGCCAGGGTGGATGGAAAATATTACTGGAGATTAAACAACCCCGGATTTCCATCTGCTGGTTTAAACCAATCGTTAGCCAACGAAATAAACCGCATCATTCCTTTTAGACCAAACAATGGATTGGGAGTGCTTTTTTTGGGAATTACCAAAAGGTGCCCTTTGTCCTGTGAACACTGTCTGGAATGGGATAGATTGAACCAAAAGGAAATACTCAGCAGGAAGAATTTGATTGATATAATGATCAAATTCCAGGATTACGGAGCCACTCAGATCCAGTTGAGTGGAGGTGAACCCCTACTCAGAATCGACGACATCTACGCCATGCTGCAAAATGCCAGGAAAGGAACGGATTTCTGGATCAACACCTCCGGCTGGAAGTTTAATGCTGAACAGGCAGCTCTATTAAAAAAATACGGGTTAACCGGAATAATGGTAAGCCTCGATCATCATATTGCTGAGCACCATGACCGATTCAGAGGGAAAACGGGTTCCTTTGATATGGCGCTCAATGCGGTGGCAATTGCCCGGGAGGCCAATCTGGTTACGGCTTTGACCTTGTGTCCGACTCAGGCCTATACCAATGAAGAAAATCTGTTGGCATATTTGGAATTAGCCAAACAACTGGGAGTCGCCTTTGTACAGTTTTATGAGCCCAAACCTGTGGGCAGATACAAGGATAAGGATATTATGATATCCAGAGAACAGGAGATGTTATTGGAAAAACTGTATATAGAATTTAACAGCCTCCGCCATTACAGGGATTATCCAATTATTAATCACATCAACTATCAATTGAGAAGAACCGGTTGCTTTGGTGCAGGGGATTACGTTTTTTATATAGACACCAATGGTGATGCTCACAATTGTCCCGGATGCCAGGGGAAAGTTTGCAACGTCCTTGATTTCCCTGCAGAAGACACTGTCAATTTACTAAAACAAACAGGTGGTTGTCACTTTTTTGATCAATATGAACCAGAGACTTTGAAAAATACCCAGTTATTAGAAATTTAGGGAAAATAGGGCATCAGAATTCCCTCACTTGGTATTCCTCCTGTAAATCCTTTAAACGTTCTTTCAACTGTGTGGTCAGTTTTTCAAAGTCCGGCTGCCCATACAAATTATGCATTTCATTCGCATCAAGCTGCAGGTCATATAGTTCCCACGTGTCTATATCTCCATAAAAATGGATGAGTTTGTATCGGTCTGTACGAATCCCGTAGTGCTTATGAGTACCGTGCTCATTGGGATATTCATAATAATGGTAATAAAGGGCATCACGCCACGGAATGGAATCCCCTGAAAGCATTGGTTTGAGGGATTTTCCCTGCATTTCTTCAGGGATTTCAACCCCTGCGAAATCCAGGAAAGTGGGCGCATAATCAATATTTTGAACCAAAGCAGAGATTGAATGGTCCACCTTAATTCCTTTTGGGAAACGAACAGCTAATGGCGTCCGGAAAGACTCTTCATACATAAACCGCTTGTCAAACCAGCCGTGTTCCCCCATGTAAAACCCCTGGTCTGAAGTATAAACCACTATGGTGTTTTCAGCAAGCCCATTCTCCTCCAGGTAGTCCAGCATTCTTCCAACGTTATTATCCACTGAACGGACACATTGAAGGTAATCCTTCATATAGCGTTGAAATTTCCAAAGAGCCAGCTCCTCCCCTTCCATATCAGCCTCCAGAAATTCTTCGATGATGGGATCATAATAAGCATCCCAGGCTTTTCTTTCTTCAGGTGATAGCATAGCAATGAACCCTTCATAAAGTTTGCGGTATTTGGTTTGTATTTCCCCTTTATCATCCAGCATTTTCAAATCATAAACCAGATCCATATCCCGGTCAATGCCCATTACATGATCCTTAGCGGCTTCCCTTCCCTCAAAATCATCGAAGAAATTATCAGGAACTTCAAACCCGACTCCGGCAAATTCCTTAAAAAGCGAGGTATCCGGCATCCAGATACGATGAGTAGCTTTGTGATGGGTGAGCAAACAAAAAGGTTTTTCCGGATCACGGTTTTCCAGCCAGTTAATACTTTTATCTGTTATGATATCTGTCACATAGCCCTGAGATTTTTCCTTTCCTTTGGCCGAGTAAAAATCAGTGTTGTAATAATGCCCCTGCCCTTTTAACACATCCCAATGATCAAAACCGGTCGGTTGGCTCTTCAGGTGCCATTTTCCGATCAATGCTGTCTGGTAACCCGCTTGTTGCAACAATTTCGGGAAAGTGACCTGACTGCTATCGAAACGGGTAAAATTATCAATTTGTCCGTTGAGGTGGCTGTGTTTTCCGGTCAGCATTACCGCCCGACTGGGAGCACAAATAGAATTGGTTACAAAACTATTCGTGAACAATACTCCCTCTTCAGCGATGCGGTCCAGATTCGGCGTTTTAATAAACCGGTCATCATAGGCACTCATGGTTTGAATGGAGTGATCATCAGTCATAATGAAAATGATATTGGGGCGGTCATTTTCCTGATCCGTTCCATTAAAGTCACAGGAAAGAACAAATAGGGTCAAACCCATTAACAGGAAGTGAATTTTCATAATATTGGCAACAATTAATGTGGTTGATTTTGGAGAAATAAATTTAACCAATATTAGTTTAAAAAGATAAAATCGTAACTTCCAGCTTCACAAAACTGGAACTTCCATTCAGGCACATGCTCAATAAATATCATTTTCTAAAAAAGCTTTTCTGGATTGCAGCAGGCTTTACAATTCTGCTTACGTCCTGTAATGCTCCTCAAAAGGGAAACCAGATCGATCACCAACAAATCCTGGCTGAGGCAAACTTCGTTGGTATGAACAGTTGCATCTCCTGCCATGAAACGGAGTTCCAACTATGGAAAAATTCCCACCACGACCTGGCCATGCAAAAGGCTGATTCTGCTTCAATCCTTGGGAACTTCAACAACAGCCTTTTTACCCACAAAGGCGTCACTACACGTTTTTTTAAAGAAGGCAATGACTTTTTTGTAAATACACAAGGAAAAGACGGTTCTAATCAGGATTTTAAGATCATCTATACTTTTGGTGTATTCCCGCTTCAACAATATATCGTTGAATTTCCAAATGGCGCCTACCAGTGTCTGGACGTTGCCTGGGACAGCGAAAAAGACAAGTGGTTCCACCTACAGCCACACATGGACCTTCAGCCAAACGAATGGATACACTGGACCAGCGGAGGCATGCGATGGAACACTGCCTGTGCCGACTGCCATTCTACTGATCTGAGAAAAAATTATGATAATGACACCCAAACCTTTTCTACCACCTACAGTGAAATAAATGTAGCCTGTGAAGCCTGTCATGGCCCAGCCAGCTTCCATGTCGATTATTATGAGGAAACAGGCGACACCATCGCCGGTAATATTCCCAAACTAAAAATGAATACAGATCTATCTTCACAGGAGTTGGTCGATGACTGTGCTCGTTGCCACTCCAGAAGATCTCAGGTTACTGCCTGGTATGATTATACCGGAAATTTCCTGGACCATTACGATCCACAGTTGATCACCGTCCCGCTTTACGAACCTGACGGCCAAATTCTGGATGAAGATTATGTCTGGGCTTCTTTTACCCAGAGTAAAATGTACCACAACAACATATCCTGCCGGGATTGTCATGACGTACATTCCCTGAAATTGAAAAAAACCGGCAATGCTCTTTGTCTCGACTGCCATATTACCAAAGATTACGACAGCCCTGCCCACCATTTCCACCTTCCGGATACGGAAGCCAGCCAATGCATCAATTGCCACATGTCAGGCAGGTATTACATGGGCAATGATTTTCGTCGGGATCACAGTTTTCGTAATCCCCGCCCGGATCAGACTGTGCTTTACGGAACCCCCAATGCCTGTAATGGATGTCATGACGATAAAAGTGCCGAATGGGCCAGGGATTTCATTATTGAAAAATATGGTCCCGAAAGGCCAAAACATTTCTCGGATCTGTTGTTAAAGGGACATGCCGGTGATCGGGCTGCCCTCGTTGAATTGGCCAACGATCGGGAATATCCGGATATCGCCAGAGCATCTGCTGTTCATTATTTTGCTGCAGCGCTCACGGCTGACGACCTGGATGAAATTTCCCTCTTCCTTAAAGACACCTCCGCCCTGGTAAGAAAAGAAGCGCTGAATGCTTTAAATGGCACAGGTAACAACTTTAAAGACCTCATCAGTCCTTCGCTTAAGGATGAATCGAGAATCGTCCGGATTGCAGCAGCGAGGCTTTTTGCACTGGGAAATATCAATGGAGAGGGAATTGAAGGTTATGAAACGGCCTATCAGGAATATTTTGATCATATGATTTTAAATACGGATTTCGCTGCCGGTCAGCAGAATCTTGCTTTGCACTATGAGGCCACCGGAGAAATGAACAAAGCTGTTGAAGCTTACCGAAAAGCCATTGCTTTTGACGATTATTTCAATCCTGCAAGAATGAATCTGGCGCTTACGCTTTATCGTGCCGGGGATGTAAAGGAAGCTGAGAAGCTTTACCTGGAAGTAGTCGAAAAAGAGCCTGATTTCAGCTATTCCTTTTATATGTTGGGCTTGCTATACAATGAACAGGGAGATATTCCCAAAGCTCTTGAATATTTACATAAAGCTTGTTCCAAAACTCCGCATAACCTCAGAGCATTCTATAATTATGCACTGCTGTTACAGCAGGAGGAGGATTATGGACAATCTACCATCATTGCTGATAAAGGTCTTGTAATATTTCCAACAAGTGAGGAATTGTGGTATGTTAAAATTCTGGGTCTTTTGAAACTTGGAGAAACCAGAGCCGCCAGAGAGACGGCAAAGGAATTGCTCAAAATTAACCCAAACAGAAGAGGGGAACTGGAGCAGATGATTGGGGAAAGGATTTGAAAAAGTGCAGAGTGCATGGTGCAAAGTGTAGAGTTTAAAACGATCAATTCCAATCAAAGGTCAACAATTCTACACTTTGCACTTTGCACTCTGCACCATGCACTCTGCACTCCCCCTACTTTTCCGCTTCTTTACAAAGTTTTATGCTTTGCTCGAAGACAGCTATCATTTTCCGGGCATCTTCCACATTATTCATACGAATTAAGAAAGAGCCCTGATAGTCGTCAGGTTCACCATTTTCATAATATTTGATGTTTTTGGTAGCTTTTGCGGAATTGACTTCCACTGAAAGATTTTTCCCGGTTATTTTAAATTTCAGCCCTTTTTCATCCAAATCAATCAGGTTGAATTCAAAGACTTCTTCTTTATCTTCTTTTTTACCTTGCTCAATGGTCCTGAACTGCCATTTACACTCGGTATCCTCAATCATTTGAATAGACTGGGTCACCCCTTCTATATCCGCTGAAGACAATTGTTCCTGTATCCAATCCAGATTTCCTTTGACCTCTCCTTTCGCTTCAAAAGCTGGCTGCTCTTTACACATTTTCACCACAGCAGGAAGCAGGTGTGCCAACATCTTGACATTCTCAGGGTCACTGGCCATAATGGAAAGATCATTTCTATAATTCTGGATCTCACCATTTTTGAACGGCTGAACCAATTTATCTCTTCCTGTTTCGAAACCAAGCGTTATTGCTTTCCCTCTTACATTAATATCGATTGTTTTGTCCTGAACATCGGAAAGATTGAAATTAAATTTTTCCTCCACCGGATCGCCCTTACCTGGCATTGTGGTAACCGAAAATACGTTAACACAAGAAGCTTCGATTTCCTGACTGGTCTTTTTATCGCCTACGGTAACTTCAACTACATTTTCCTTAAGTAGATCAAGTCCCTGCTGAAGAGAAGAAATTTCGGGGAGATTTCCCTTGACCTTGGCTTCGCTTTCTTTAATGGCCTCGGCCAGAATGGTCAGCATACACTTCGCTTGTTCAAAGTCATTGACCATAAACTGGACAGTATTGGCATAATTTCCTTGTGTTCCATCTTTTTCAAAATAGATGTATTTATTATTTTGCTTTGTGGTGGCTTCAATGAACACTTCAGTATTACTGATCTTCATATTGACCTTTTTAGGGTCGAGATCAGCAAGGTTGAACTTATAATGATTTTCAATCGTTTTCTTTCCTCTTTCAGCTAAGGTGTACCTAACGATGGTTGGTTGTTCCTTATCTGCTGTAAATGCCTGGTCAAAGGTAGTTTCATTAATACTAAAGGTCTGAATATTCTCCTTAAGCCACGATATGCTTTCTTCAAAGGAAGAAGTGGAACAAGGCGCCTCTATCTTTTCAGCAAGTTTTACGGCATCCTTAAAGAATGTTTCAATGGCACGGCCGTTATCAGCATCCGAAGCCATTATTTCAAGTTCTGCAATATATTTTTTCTGTTCTCCGTCTTCAAAAACACGAATCAGTTTTTGGCGATTGTCAATAAAAAATCGCACCATCATAAGGTCACGCTGGTTCTGTACTCTGATGGTATTCAGATCAATATCTTTGAGGCTAAATTCGTAAGTTGTAGATTCAGTTGATTTTTTCCCTTCCTTATTCTGGGTAAAAGAAAGCAGAAATGGGAATTCTTCATTCCAACTCAATTGCTGATCAAAAGTATAAGACTTTGTGGGAACTTCCTGCAAAAGGTCTCCTGCACCCTTGAGCACATCAATCAAGGCCTGGTTTTCCTGGGCAATGGCATTAAAACTAAAGGCAAAAATCAATACAACAAAAATGGTCAGTTTTCTCATAATTGGATTTTGTTTAAGTGAAATTCATAGCCAAAGTTAACTGATTTAAGACTCCCCTCAAAATCTGAATGTTACCCTAATTTAAAGGATTGCCAAATCACTCTACTTAAACCCCGGCCGACAAACCACACACTCCGATTTTTGACCAAACATATAGGTCATGGACACCTCAGGACCCGTCCGAAAATTGGAAGCCGCCACCAATGGAGAAAGATTAATTTCGTAAGAAAATCCAATCATCAACGGGTCAAGGTCAATAGTGGCTGTAAGAATACCTGAATCAAGGATCGGTCTCCCGGCAGCATCATTTTTGGTGATCCTGGCTCCTACTCCAAATATCAACCCCGTTTTGACGATATTCATATGATGGTGCCATTGCGCTGACGGAACCGCCTGCCAGTACATTATTCCAGGTGCTGGTTTTTGCACCATTGCCAGTGGTCTGAATACCAGATGGTCATATTTCGCCACTTCCCAACGAATGGAACCATGAAAAACTACGCGCATATGAACCCTGGAATCGTTTTTATTATCCAGACCCAGAAAGGAATAACTGGGCTGATTAATATGGAATGCCGAAATGCCCAGTTGTATATTTCTTCGGGTATTATGGTATAAAATACCCGTATTAATATCCAGCATTTTATTGGTAGTGAATCTTTCAAATTCCTCAAAATCATCAAGATTTGGGTCATAACCATCTGGACCAAACTGCTCATCAAAACGAAAATCCCTTCCGCCAAGACCATACCACATGGTTCCCGCCTGAACTCCCATAGCCAAATAAGTCCCCTTGTCAAGTTCATGATGATACGCCAAATTCAAATTCCCCTGGAAAGTTCTGTACACATGAGTTCCGGCCTGGTCATACAAGGCACTGGCCCCAAAGGCAAAGAAATCTCCATTATTGGCACAGATCTGAAAATCATAGGACATAAATCCGGTTTTATAAGCCCTTTCTCTAAGCACACTGCTCCATTGATCCCTGTACTTTACAGAAAGCCGATGATTCCCTTCCATCAACCCGGCCAAAGCGGGATTCAAATGCAATGGCGCCGTTTCAAATTGTGAAAAATGATAATCCTGGGAATGTGAAAGCATCCCTGATAGCAGGAATAGGAAAAGGAGGGTAACTTTTATATTTTGCATGTGTGTAATTTTGTTGTTTGACATAGATTGACGTTGTTTGACATGGTTTGATGTGGTTTGACATGGTTTGATGTAGTTTGACATGAGTATATGGACAGAACTACTTTAAATCAGATGTTTTCTTGGTGCGAAACGATAGGGCTATACCGCAGAGGGCCGCTAAGAAGCGCGAAGAACCGCAGATTTGTTTGTTTTTCTCCGCGGAACTCTGCGAAACCTCAGCGAAACTTTGCGGTACAACTCTCTGTGTCTCCATGATTGAATAAAGTATTTTGATCAAAACTAATTTTGTCCTACTAATAAGTTCCAATTCATTTTAATTTACAGCTCCTGAAAACTGGTACTGGTACTGCCGACTAAAGACTGTGGACTGAAGACAGATTCATCGGATCAAAGTAATATCCCCCTTATACGTAATCCGCTCCCCGTCCACAAAGTCAATAACTGCATACCAGACATAAACTCCAGACGCAGCTTTTTGTCCGTTCTTCAAAACTCCGTCCCAGGAACCTTTAGCCTCTCCAAGCTGAAAATCCTTCGCCTGAAACAAGATCTCTCCCCACCGGTCTACCACGGCAAATTCGGCTACCCGGATAATCGATTTCAAAACACTCCTGATTCTGAATACATCATTATGTCCGTCATCATTCGGGGTGAATGCATCGGGTACAAAAACATCTTTGTCCTGAATGACTTCGATAAAAACTTCGTCCGTAACCAAACAACCATTCTGGTCGGTCATGTAAACCCGGAAAGTAACATCATCAAATGGCCGGGCCTCCGGATAATAACAATCACTGCAATCCAGACCAGCCTCCGGCAACCATTCAAAAACCGGATCAATAGCATTGTAATTGGCCGTTAAGTCAACTAACTCTCCAAGATAGATAGTGGTGTCCCCCTGAAGGATCTCTACAAAAATGGAATCGGGTTCATTGATCTGGTAATCGTAAATAGCTGAGCAGCCTTCGGCATCTTGAATAGTCAACACATAATCCCCTGGTAATAACTCACCAAACCGACGGTTGACCGACTGATAGTTCACCGGACCTTCAAGTGCAAGGTTGAAAATGGGCGTCCCGCCAATGATTTCTTCAATAATTATCTCTCCGTCTCCATAACCATAACAGCTTACATCCCTTACACTATCCACAATTTCAATAGGATCGTTTTCAGAAAGCGGAAAAAGATAGGGCACCTCACAGCCATTGGCATCGGTAATGGTACCTCCATAGTCACCAGCCTCAAGGTTTTGAATCTCAGTAGTGGTAGCGCCCGTTTCCCATAGAAAAGTATATTCAGGAATACCACCTGAAGCCGTAATACTTAGAGCTCCGTCACTGTAACCGAAACAACTAGCAGGAGTAGCCTCCACAAGTTCTGCAACGATTTGGTCAGGCTGAAAAATCTCAAAATCCTCATTAAATACACAACCATTCGAATCGGTTATTTCAAGGCTGTAATTTCCTGCAAACAATTGGCTCAAACCTGGCGAGCTGGCGCCATTGGACCAGTTATACTGGAAAGGAGACGTTCCCCCAGAAATATTTACCGTAATCAACCCAGTTGGTTCATTGTAACATATGAGATCTGTGGTAGAATAGGACGCTTCTATATTTTCAAATATCTCAATTTGTTGAACGGTAGTATCTGAACAAAAGTCCGTATTCACAATGAGTTCCACATTAAAAACACCCTGACCAGGGAAAGTAAATTCCGGCGATTCAGCAAATATCACACTTCCCTCAAGACCTCCAAAGGTCCAGATATTGGAAACAACATCACCTAAGGACTGATTCTCAAAAGCAAATAAATCACCTTCGCATCCCTGTCCTTCGGAAGGAGCAAAAGCCGCAACCGGGACCTCATGAATCTCAAAATCCTGCTCCATAGTAGCCGTACAAATCCCATCATTCGTAGCTTCGAGCAAAACCGTAATCGAAGAAGGATCATCAAAAGCAAAGGATGGATTAGTATTGGAACTCGTAAAACCATTACTGAAGGTCCATTGATAACTATCTGCCCCAACAGACAAATTATTGAATTCCAGTACAGCAGGTGCACAACCACCTCCGATTATTTCAAAATCAGGTTCTGGGAAACCTCGAATGAAAACAGGTTGCATGATCGTGTCCGTACATCCTGCATTATTCGTTACTATGAGTGTAGAAAAATAAGTAGAATCACCTGTTGCATAAACGTGAGAAATATCGCAATCAGAAGCAAAGTTCCCGTCCCCGAAATCCCAAAAGCAGGAGCCCATATTCGTAGAATTATTTTCAAAAATCACGGCTGAACCTGCACAAAGAGAATCCTGAACGGAAAACAGAGCTTCCGGTAATGCTTCAATAAAAATATCTTTTGCCAGTTCACTGGTGCATCCATTGGACGATGTTGCATAAAGCATAACCGAATAATTCCCCGGATTATCGTAAACATGTTCCGGAGCAGATAAAGAAGAAGTCGTTCCATCACCAAAATCCCAGAGATAACTGGCCACCATCTGTGAGCTGTCATTGACAATAACTGGATCTCCGGGACAAGCAATCGGTGGAATATCAAAGTTTAATTCAGGAATTGGCATTACAGTGATCTGAACCAGGGTGCTGTCGAACCCGCATGCTGAGGCAGTAAGTTCAACGGTATAAGTTCCGGGATCTTCAAACACATGGCATGGGTTGGCTTCGGTCGCAACATTGCCATCGCCAAAATCATACACCAGCTCAGCCCCAAAGGTGGAAAAGTTAGAAAAACAAACAGTATCTCCCGCACAAACCGTAGTCTGATCTACATTGAAAAATGCCTCCACTTCAGTAGGGTGAATGATAATGTCACGACTGATAGTATCCGTACCACATGCATTGGAAGTAATTAAAGTGATGGTTCGGGTAACCGTAGAATTGGTGAGATAAAGCAGTTCCGGTGGAATAGAATCATTGGAATTGGGAATAGCCGGATCTCCAAAATCCCAGTAAAAGGTATCTGGGTTTCCATAACTGATGTTGATTATGCTTACCTCCTCTCCGGAACAATAATTGTTCTGATCCGTCCCAAATTCCGCAACAGGAAGGGGCAAAACCACCACACTATCCAGGGCAACATCGCCCCCACAGCCATTACCAACTTCCAGACTCAGATAATAAGTAGTATCGGCCCTTCCTGAGGGTAAAACTAAAGTTAGCGGCCCTTCCGCCTGACTGATCAGCGTCGTGTCCTGATACCAGGAAAAATTAAGGCTTTCTCCCTGACTTTCGTTCTCCAGAACCACTTCCAGGTCTGCACAACCACTTTGGGGAGCAGTTGAGAAACCAACAAATTCCGGCGGAGATATAATGTGAACAGTTTGGGTAATTGATAGCTCGCAAATACTATCGAGGGTATACGCTGTAAGCGTAACAGGATAATCTCCGCCTGCATCAAAGATGAATTCCTGGTCCGGTCCAATAACAGGCCCGGAACCAAAATCCCATTCATAAGCCACGGCACCTTCTGTTTCATTGATAAATTGAGCAGGCACTCCTACACATGCGCTATCTACTGAAAAAGCAACCACCGGTAGAGGCGAAACGATCAATTCCATTTCATCAAAAGAAGCGCAGCCAACATCTTCATCTGCTAGCGTATAAGTGAGCAAATAACTTCCTGTATCCAGTTGACTGACCAGAACAGTTCCATCAGGTTGTACGGCAGGATCCCCGGCCCAAACGCCGATATTTCCTTCGCTCCCAGTTAGATTAATGGATGTTTCGCTTTCGCAAACAATGACATTTTCACCTGCATCTACACCGGCAAAATCAATGATTTCCACCTGAATGTCATCCGATTGTTCACAAGTTGTCCCGGGGAATATGGTGTAAGTTAATGTATGAAAGCCTGAAGCTGCCAGAATTAAGTCGAGTTCTCCCACATCAGGATCTGTAATTCCCTCACCAGACCAGACACCACCGGAAGGCATCGCTGCCAAATAAACGATACTATCTGAAATACAAAATGCTGTGTCCGGCCCGGCGACTGCTTCGGTTGGGTCGATCACATCTAGAGTAAAAGTATCCATGGTGACACAGGCAGCAATGGTCGGACTTGTGTAGGTGAAGATTATTTCGTGTAAACCATTTCCGGCAACGCCACTGTTGAATACACCATTTTGATTATCCACAATACCCGGGCCCTGCCACGCTCCTACTCCACCTGCAGGGTCAGGCATGAGCTCCAGCAAGGATGGTAAATCAATATCTTCAGCAATATCGCACACGGTCACCGTATCCGGAATTTGAACCTGAGGCAATCCTTCTACCATTGCTGTTAGGTCATCCGAGAACAAACAACCATTGGCATCCAAAAAAGAATAGGTCAGTGTATTTTGGCCGATATTGGCAGCAGCCGGATCAAAAATTCCGACATCCATATCGGTGATCCCAGCCCCGGACCATGTACCGTTTGGTGGTGAAAAGTTTAAGAGACTAACTGGATCTGCATCTTCGCAAAGCATCAGGTCATCTCCCGCTTCCACAGGGGTAACCGGCAGCACCTCCACTTCAACGGTAGCAGAATCAAAACAAACACCTTCCCCATAACTATAGGTCAGTTCATGAAAACCTTCCCCGGCCCCAGAGGCGATGAAAAGGCTATCGGAAATAATGCCTGGTCCTGTCCAGACTCCTCCAGGTGGAAAGCCTTCCAATGAAATCGAGTCTCCATTATTGCAAAATGGTGATCCAACATCTCCGATCTGCACCATTTCCAACTGTTGAATTTCTACCATTATTTCCGCAGTGTCAATACCGCAAAAATTCTCCACCACCACCGTCACCAAATGGATTCCTGCTGAATCAAAAACAATATCCGCCGGAAAAGCTTCTGAAGATGTATTCGGAAAGGCATTTTCAAAAGTCCAGAAGTAATTGTCAATGGTTCCTCCTGCATAGGTAACTTCAGGAGTATAAAACAAAGAGTCGCAGGCAGGATTAACTTCAGCTAATACCGCCGACGGAACATCATTGATAATAAAAACCTGATCCCAGACAGCTTCTCCGCAAAGATTGGTTGTGGTCATAGTGACGGTATATTCACCTGGAGCCGTAAAAGGAAAGTCAAGAGGAGTTGGTAACCCTGTAATACTATCCAAAACAATAGTTCCGTCCCAACTGATCTC
>CBDDLH010000018.1:0-37565 GCA_965230565.1 Saprospiraceae bacterium
TGAAGATTGGTCGCCTGCCTCAGGCATAAACATGGTGCGGTACAATAACATTCCCGCCGGACGATACACCTTTAGATTAAAAGGAAAAGCAGGACGGGAGGATTGGAATGAAAATGAAATTGCAATCAAAGTCCGGGTTTTAAAGGCATTTTATAAAACGCTATGGTTTCAACTACTTGCAGGATTGCTGATTGCCGGATTGGTTTATGGTTTTTTCAGATACAGAACCTACCGTGCGCGACAACGAGAAAAAGCACTGGAAGCCCTGGTCAAAGAACGTACCCGTGACCTTGAAAAAGAAAAACAAAAATCCGAAGAACTTCTACTGAACATCCTTCCGGCAGAAACCGCAGAAGAACTCAAAAAAAATGGTTTTGCCAAAGCCAAAAGACACCAGCCGGTCACGGTAATGTTCTCTGACTTCGAAGGATTTTCAAGAATCTCGGAACAACTCGAACCGGAAGAACTAGTGGCCCTGATCGACCGATGTTTCCGCAAATTTGATGAGATCACTGAAAAACATGGTCTGGAAAAGATCAAAACTGTCGGAGATGCCTATCTATGTGTTGGAGGTATTTTCACCAGCGACGAGAACCTCGCGCTGAATATGATCAATGCGGCCATAGAGATTCAGGATTTCATGGAAAATCTGGCCAAAGAAAATGAACCTCATGGCAAACCCTACTTCCGGGCCAGGATCGGAATACATACCGGACCAGTAGTGGCAGGGATCGTCGGATTTAAAAAGTTTGCCTACGATATCTGGGGAGATACCGTCAATGTGGCTTCCAGGATGGAAACTTATGGGGCTGTCGGACGCGTCAATATTTCAGAAACGACTTACAAGCTTGTGAAAGATAAATTCACCTGCTCCTACCACGGGGATTTTAAGGAGCATGACAAAACGGTGAAGATGTATTTGGTGGAATAGGGTTTGATGTGAGTAAGAGGACAAAATTAGTTTTTAATTAACGGTGTAATATTATAAATTTTATTACCCACAGGGAACACGGAGAAGGCACAGAGCCTTTCCCGCACCAAAGGTCGGGAGAACACAGATAGAACAAAGTGACATTCCGTACATGTGGTCGGAAGCTCTAAATATTACAACTTGAACTATTTGAACACCCTTGAACTTCCTGGAACAAATTGAAACTCTATTGGTCCAAATACTTTATTGTTGTTATTCCTTTCCTAAACCATGGAGGAATTATAGATCTCTTCTGATAACCAGCAAATAGGAAATTCCCATAAAAACCGCCAACCAGGCACCGGCAATGCCCAGGTCCAGCCAGGCCACATAATCCTGGGAATACATCAGCAAATATTTCTCGAACGGCAAACGGATAAGGTTCCAGCCAGCTTCTATGGGAAAGCTGTCCGCCAGGAGATCAAGCTCATATTTCTCACTAAGGATAACCGTGACGATAGGTTCCAGAATGTAGATATAAAACAGGATGCCGGCAAAAGCAAAACCAGCTCGTTTGATCAGCAAACTAATCACAAAGCAAAACATGAGAAAATAAAAAACCTGAAGGAAATACGCCCCCATGAACTCAATATTTCGCAATACATACTCAATGTCAGTAACCGGAGAATAGGCATACCCCACTACCAATCCTATGGAAGCCAGGATCACTGTTGCCAAAAGACTAATAGCAAGCATAAAGCTAATCTTACTCAACCACCACTCCCGCCGGCTCATTCCGTCAATGACATTCTGCCGAATGGTCTTATAATCAAATTCATTGGTCACGCTGGCCAGTACGATGAAACAAATGAAAATGGTCACCATCTTGTACAGGTAAGCCAGATTTTGCCAAATATCCACAAAATCAAAAATGGGCCACTGATCTGCTTTGAGAAATTGATTATTTCCTGCTGGTTCTTGCTTCTCGATCCATTTTAAAAAATAATTGAAAGCAACGGGAATGGAAATAAAGGCAAATAACCACAAGGACCCGAGTACCTTGAAGAAACGGTTGGTATAAAGTTTGGTCAGTTCTATTTTGAGTAAGCGTAGCATATTTTATTTTTTAACACATATGGAGTAAACAATTCCCGGCAAATTTTACCACACACAGGTTCCCGCAGCATTGGTCGGAAGACCTATTGTCCATAAAGCAGGTAATTTAGCTTTCCTTTAGGATGTCCATGAATTGTTCTTCAAGACTTTTCTTTAAGGTATGGAGGTGGGTAAGCACAATTCCTTTTTCAACCAGGACTTTATTCACAGTAAGACTCGTCAGATCCTTTTCTCCCCGGACCAGCAGCTTTCCTTCTTTTTCTTCCACATCACTTATTCCGGAAATATCTCCAAGAGCACTCTTGAGTTTTGAAAGGTCTTCAGCAGCTAATTCAATGGTGGTGGAATCTGCAAAATCCTCTTCCACAGAGCCTTTATAGATGAGGTTTCCAGTCTGCAGCACGCAAAACTCCGTACAGACCTTTTGTACTTCATCCAACAAGTGACTGGCCAGGATGATCGTTTTACCAGTTGTTGCAATATCACGAATCAGTTGCCGGATATCGAAGATTCCCTGTGGGTCAAGACCATTGGTAGGTTCATCCAATACCAGCACCTCCGGATCATTGATAAGTGCTGCAGCAATGGCCAGTCTTTGTTTCATCCCGAGAGAATACCCTTTGAATTTATCCTTACCCCGACCACTAAGACCAACCGTCTCCAAAACTTCTTCAATCCTGCTCTTCTCAGCGCCTTTGATCTGGCAAACCAGATTCAGGTTTTGCTCCCCGGTCATATAAGGGTAAAAAACAGGCTGCTCCAGAATGGCTCCGATGTTCTTACGCATTTCGTGAGAATGACCATTACCAAACCAGGAAAAACTTCCTGCCGTAGGCGTTGTAACTCCAAGCAGCATACCCAACGTAGTGGTCTTCCCACTTCCATTAGGCCCCAGCATTCCAAAAACCGATCCTTTTTCAATGGTCAGATCCAATTGGTTCACTGCCGTCAGTTTTCCAAATCTTTTGGTCAATCCGTTTATTTCGAGTATTGTAGACATGTTTACGTTGTTTGATGTTGTTTGACGTTGTTTGATGGCTCGCAAGGCTCGATGTTTCATATGGTTTCAAGAGTTCCAGGGGTTTCAAGGGTTCAAATAGTGTAAATCAGGATTTTTTATTCTGCACTATGCTCTTTCTTCCTCCGAGAAAGCCTGCCCCGCCCACAAAGTGGCGGGTGCAACACCTTTTCTCTGCACACTGAGCTCGGCAAAGGCATCGCCTTAAAAACCTAATCCCGGTAATCCTGGCAATCCCGGCTCCTGTTCATTCCTTCGACAAGGGGCAACACCTTTTCTCTGCACACTGAGCTCGGCAAAGGCATCGCCTTGAAAACCTCCTTCGACAAGGGGCAACATCTTTTCTCTGCACACTGATCGGCAAAGGCATCGCCTTGAAAACCTAATCCCGGCAATCCTTCATTCCTTCGACAAGGGGCAACACCTTTTCTCTGCACACTGAGCTCGGCAAAGGCATCGCCTTGAAAACCTAATCCCGGCAATCCTGGCAATCACGGTCCCGGTCCCGGTCCTACTCTATAATTTCCGCAAACTTCTGCACCCGTTCAATCAATTCCGGTACCGACTTGAGTTCCAGCTCCCCGTCAAGTTCATAGACCTGCGTACTTTTATCCCCGATCATCATAACCACCAGGGAAGAAATGGTATCACCATCATCAATAGCGTAAACCGCCATTTCATTAATTGCATCCTCCAAACGGCTCCCGGATTCCTCCGAGTCTTCGTCTCCATTCTGACCAATAATATTCATGAAAAAAGAAGCCATCCCGGCGAGATTTCCACGATTGGTGACTTCGATGTAGGTTTCGTAGTTATCTTCTTTTAACCATTGCCGGAGATCTTCAAGCGCCCCGTCCGTGGCTTCAGAATATTCAAAATCTGTGGTAATTACTTTTTGGATCCCCTTTGTGAGTTCAATACCTTCTTCACCAAGGGCAACATTGGCGCCGGCTCTAATGACACTTTCGTAAAAGTATCTCAGCCGGATCTTATCGTATTTATCATGCATTTTCTTCAGCGCATTTCCCTGAGCAAATACACCAACTGGAAGGATAAGTAGCAATAGCGGAATAAGGTGTCGTCTGAAGTTCATCATTTTTGTTTTAATGCTGTCAAAAATAACAAACCGACTCCCAGACACCTCAATTTTTTCGATGAATGTGGGTTTTGAAAGGATGGTTTAAGTAAAATCCGGATTATTTTCAGGCATCATGCCGTGCATTTCATGCCGGCACCGGGTCATCCGCTTCGCTACTGCCCCTTGCTGTCCCTCTCTGCCGGTGACGCCAGGCAGGCTCGATCCCTGCGGCGCCTTCCACGCACGCGTTCCAGCACCAGAATGAGACCAGGAAACACATCAATACCCTCAAAAGGTCTCATAGAGACCAGACATCGACAACATAGGGCGAAGCACCCTGAAAAAACCGGTCTCATAGAGACCAAATACCGGTAACAAGGTACGAAGTGCCTTGCAAAGGAAACAACCTAACCGAGTGCCATAGGTACTCAATATCTCTTCAATAATCAGAAACCCATCAACCCAAATTAATGCTTGATCAACCTCCCAATCCAGACAGTTTCCCCAATAGTATGTCTGACCACATAAACTCCCGGAACCAACCCTGAAAGATCAAGTCGGACCTGCTCCCCTCCGGTTACTTTTTGCAATACAACCCTTCCGGAAGCATCACTTACAGATACCACTCCCGATTCAGAAAGGTATCCAGGCAATTTGACAAAAACCTCATCCACTACCGGATTTGGGAACAACTCCAATGGCTGCTCTGCCAATTCAGGACTTTCATTCGCAGTAAGGAAATCTCCATTAAAATTATCGATGCAATAAAACAAGGGCGTATTGTATCCCCAATCATTGAAATCAGTAGAACTCAAGGAAAATATAAGACTATCAACAGTACCCAATGGAACATTTTCACTAAGGGAAGAAAGGTCCACCCAGGTCCAATCCCTAACGATGTAATCCATCTGATTGTCTTCAAACCTGAAATCCGCCAGATAAAAATCTATGCTGTCCGTTGATAATTGTCCCTGGCCATAAGCTTTTATGGTAAGTCTGAAATAATCAGGGTCATTTCCTGTATCGCCTCCGAACTTTTTGGCAAAATCATCCCCGTCCCTCATACTGTTATGGGCGTAGGTAGTGTTGGTGATATAAACACCTTTTAAGGATTGGCCAACGGCATCACCCGTCAATGCGATCACCGCACCTTGCTGCCCAACGGCATAATTCTGACTTCCCTGAATTCCCTGTCCCGGCTTGGCACTATATAAATTCCCAGGACCAGAGGTCACAGAATCTGTCATACTGGATATGGCCCAGCCACCTTGCCAGTAATCCCAGTCAAAATGGTATTGACTGGTGAACAGCGCGTCCCCATCTTCATAGAAAGTGGCATCCCGGCCATTCAAAAAGGTGTCCTGCTCAATGGGAATTGCCTCAAAGGAGGATGGTGTCTGTGCGTTGAGTGCAATGGAGAACATCAAAAAGAAAATTGTTGCGTTTAATTTCATCTTATTTTTTATGGAATGTTGATTGAAAATTTTATTTGATAATGCCTTCCGGGCATTGGATAAAAAGCCACCACCTCGTAGTCAGCGTTCCAGATATTGAACACAGTACCGGAAAGGGAAAAATCCCACTTATTGAATTCAAAAAACCGACTTACCCCCAGATCCCCGGTCGAATACCCTGAAAGTTCATGCTGATTATCCGTTGTGGTAAATACCTTACCCACCCATTGGTGATTATATTGGCCAGAAAAGTTTTTGAGTTCATAAGAGATGCCCAGACTTCCACTATGAGCAGGTTGATAAATGAGCTGTTTCCCCAAAGATTCCTGATTTCCGGAAACCTCGGAATTGGTTGATAATATATAATTATATCGACCACTGATTCGTGCAGTACCCCCTGCAAGTTTTTTCCCTACGAAAGCCTCCGATTCAACGCCCCTGCTCCAAACCTGCTTGGCATTAACAGGCTGCCACAAAAGACCTGCTGGTAGCCAGACAATCCAGTTATCCACTTTTCTGGAAAACAATTGAACTTTTCCTCTCCAGTTAATTCCTTTTTTAGAGGCTTCCGGATGAAAAGAGACTCCTGTTTCAATACTCCAGCTTTTTTCCGGCTCCAACTCGAGGTTACCTCCCGGTGTCCAGTATAGATCATTAAAGGTGGGAATTCTAAAATTACGGAAAGCACCCAAATTTATGGAAAACAACTTATGAGCTTTCCACTTCAGGTTGGCACCAGGCAAAACAGGTTTTACATCTCCATCCAAAATACTGGCCGCAAGGCTGAATTCTGCTTCGAGACCTTGTTTAAAAAAATGCTTCCTGAATGCAACATTTCCCGTCCACAAATTCCGCAGAGGATTAAAATCATAATTATTGGATTCGGCATGGACTCGTTGGTATTCCAAAGCAAATCTGAAATTTCCGAACCCCGGGTAATATTGGTGCTCTGCTTTAAGGTTAATAGTCCTGGAAACAGATTCCGAATTGATCAATGCAATGCTGTCCCGGTAATTCAATTGTTCTGTCAAAAAAGCACCAGTAAGAGAAAAGGTCTGATTATTGGTCCATTTTTTCCACTGCACTACATTCCTCCAGGATTCATCCTCCTGCTCAGCTACACTTTTTGATTGGAGTCTGTTAGGCGGAAGCTGTCTGTGAGACTTTTGCTTCCAAAAATGACCTTCAAGGGAAGATCTTGCTCCGGTTACCAGAAACACATCCTGCACCAATCCCCACCGGACAACTTTGGCGTGATCCAGCTTTTTGGGATTTCCCTGCAAGTCCAAATAATTGAAATCATTTTCACTCAACTGATGATAAGCCCTTGTTATTCCTTTGATCCGTTTGTTCCCGTAATAAACCTTACCTGCATTTCCAAAACGGCCGAAACTTCCAATAGAATTTTGAAGGCTTACTTCCATTCCATTATCAGGAAAAATATTTTTCATCTGAATAGCACCACCCAATGCCCCCTGAATACCGGCAGTTTCCGGTCCTCCCTTCGAAAGCAAAACCTGGTCAGCGAGAATAAGTGGAAACAAAGACAAATCTGTTTGCCCAAGCATCGGATTTTGTACATTCACTCCATTCCACAATACAACGGTATGGGATGCATTGCCCCCCCGAAGCGAAGAACTGCTGATACCTGATGGCCCATAGGCTTTAATATACCCCGCCTGGGTAGCAGACATCAATTGTCCGAGGTTCTGCATGGAAAGCATATTGACAATTGCGGTGTCCATACGCTCCCAGCTTCTGCCTGCTTGTTTGGGAAGCAGAATCGTTTCCTGAACAGTAACATCAGGCAACTGCAACAAAGTATCGGCTTGATGCTGTGACCAAAGCGACATGGACAAAAAAAGACCAAGAATTGAAAAGACAGTTATTTTCATAATTCCCTGAAACGGGAAAAAAGAGGAAAGGCAGTACTGCGCTGAAAAAAATTAAAAATATTTTTTCAGAAAAAGCAAGACATAACCCATCCGTTCTTTATTCCCGAAGACGAATGTAACACATGGATCACGACAGGTCTTCTGACTTGCTCCGGATGATACACCTTCCCGTATTAAAACAGTGGTTTATTGTATCATCTTTTCTGAATTAGTCTCAGCAGCGAGTACGTCTTGGCATAAGTTTAACCGCTAGGTATGCAAAGTAGAAATCGGACGAATCTACTTTGATCTTAAACTTAAGGCTGTGGACTGCTGACTGAAGACAAAAAAAGAGCTTACAGCTGCGGGTACAGTTCCTGATTTTCACAGGATTCCCTTGTCCGTAATCACCACAAAAGTAATTTAAATTGTACCGACCGCAAAATATTAAACGGGCCCGTTTCAAAGATGAAAGCACATTTTTTTCGTTTTATAGGGCCTTTAGGCTATTTTTGTAGACTTCCTTTAGAAATAACAGGGGTTATTTCCAGGCTGAGGCTAAAGCTGAAGCCAAGGAAAAAATATCTTCAAAATTTAATTGAACTAACTATAAATCGTTTTCTGAGTGTTCCATTTGAGGTGTCTTTCTACCCCTCAGCCTTAACCTCAGCCTTAGCCTTTTTGCGCTATTACAACGATTTTAGGACAAAAAAAACAAGCGCGTGAAAAAAGCAATAATCATAGAAGACGAGATCAACGGATTGAACAACCTAAAGAATATGCTGGCAGAGAATTGTCCGGAAGTAGAGGTGATTGGTGATGCCGGAAGTATTGCCGAGGGCCTGCAGATCCTGGCCAATCCTCCCGTCAAACCTGATGTGGCTTTTTTGGATATCAGTCTGCCTGACGGATTGGTTTTTCAATTGCTGAACCAGATCCGTCCGATAACATTTGATATAATCTTTATCACAGCATATGAAGAATATGCCATAAAAGCATGCGAATACAGTTCCATTGGTTACGTGCTCAAACCTATTGATCCTGATGCTTTGAAAGAAGCCGTCGCAAGAATCAGCACCAACAGAGATGCTGAAACGGAACGCCGTCTGGATGTTTTTAATACTTATTACAACAATCCAAACGCCTTTACCAAAATGAGTATATCGGCTCTGGATGGCATCTACTTCGTCAATATCAAGGAGATCGTCCGGTTTGAAGCGGAAGATAATTATACACACATCTTTTTGGAAAGCGGAGAACGAATCACTGCTTCCAAAACTATTAAAGCTTACGAAGAATTACTCACACCTTTTAACTTCTACCGCGTTCACAAACGCCATGTAATCAACCTGAACTACATGCGCAAATTCGTGAAAGGTGACGGTGGCTACCTCATCATGGACGACGACATGAAAATAGAAGTCTCCCGCCGCAGAAGGCCGGCGTTCATGGAGAGGATGAAAAGGTTACATGGAGGAGTTTAAGTGGTCTCTCCCCGACATTTCGTGTGCGGGATTTCGCTTGGCTCAACTGCGCTCAACTTCGGTCGGTTTGATGTTGTTTGAGTGCTCGCGTTGCTCGCTGTTTGATATTGTTTGACGAGTTATAACCATATCAAACAATATTAAACCACTTCAAACGACGTCAAACCGCGAACCAGGTGAGCCCCTAAAGTTTAATCTTGTTCAACCGATCCATATTCCGTTTGCTTTCCCTTTCCTTGATGGAGTCTCTTTTGTCGTAGGATTTTTTACCCTGGGCCAGGGCTATTTCGACTTTGGCAAGTCCTCTTTCAGAAATGTATAATTTGTAAGGCACTATGGTGTAGCCTTTCTCTTTAACGCGTTTTTCCCATTTGCGGAGTTCGGCTTTTTTGAGTAATAATTTGCGTTGCCGGCGAGGTTCGTGGTTGTGAACGTTACCAAATTTATATTCTCCAATGAACATACTATTCACAAACAGTTCCCCTTTCTTGAAAATGCAATATGCATCTCTAAGGTTAACATTGCCTTTTCGTACCGATTTAATTTCCGTACCGGTCAATACGATGCCGGCCTCCATTGTGGAATGGAAATGATAGTCGTGTGATGCCTTACGGTTAACGATCTCTACGATATTTGTCTTCTTCTCTGCCATAATGCTTGATTCCGCTATGCTAACGCAACAAAGGAAAAATTAGTTCAATAAGTTAAAAGTGTTGGTAATTAACGCATCTTTTTTCAATCATAGCTGTCTATAAAGCAGGAAAGTTCCCAAAAACAGCCAATGAGTGGCGAAATTAAACAATTGTAACTAAACCGGGGGTTTTTTGTACCTTCATCCCTCGAAATTCCTTGAGTAGTATGGATAACACCAATGTAAATAACAATACCGATGACCGTCCGCCGATTTTCCAGACCTGGAATCAGCTTTATGTTTTTGTCATCATCATGCATGCCATCATTATCACTCTCTTTTATTTTTTCACTAATTATCACTCGTAATGTTTTTAGACCTCCAAGGTTTTAGAGCCCTTGGAAGTCTATTCAAAAATCAACTAACTGACCTGAACCATGCACACATTTGACTGGATTGTAATGATGGGTACCTTAATGGCCATCGTTTTTTTTGGTGTATATAAAACCCGCAATGTAAGTAGTTCCAAAAGTTATCTTGCCGGAGATCGTGACCTACCCTGGTGGACCATCGGTTTATCCGTGATGGCCACACAGGCCAGTGCCATTACTTTCCTTTCCACACCGGGCCAGGCATATATCGACGGCATGCGGTTTGCCCAATTCTACTTTGGACTGCCCATAGCTATGGTCTTCCTGTGCATTTTTATCCTGCCCTTGTATTACCGACTGAATGTCACTACCGCTTATGAATACCTCGAAAGCAGGTTTGATCTGAAAACCAGAACACTGACCGCCATATTATTCCTCATTCAAAGAGGTTTGGCAGCCGGAATTACCATTTATGCGCCGGCGATTATATTGTCGACCATCCTGGGCTGGAGCCTTGGAGTGACAGTCTTTTTTATCGGTTTGATCGTTATCTTTTATACGGTCTCCGGAGGTACCAAAGCCGTTAGTGTCACCCAAAAACAACAAATGATCGTCATTCTGGGTGGAATGGCCATCGCGGCTTATATCCTAGTGGCCAAATTACCGGAAGGTATTGGTTTTACCGATGCCGTGAATATTGCCGGAAAAATGGGCAAACTCAATGTAGTGGATTTTAATTTCGATCTATCGAATCGATATAATTTCTGGTCAGGAATGCTTGGTGGAGTTTTCCTATTTGTTTCCTATTTTGGAACGGATCAGTCACAGGTTTCCCGCTACCTTTCCGGAAAATCATTGACTCAATCCCGACTTGGTCTGCTGTTTAATGGTTTGGTGAAAGTACCCATGCAGTTTTTGGTTTTGTTTGTAGGGATTCTCGTATTTGTGTTTTTCCTTTTCAATAAACCACCGGTGCATTTCAATGAAGCCAACATCAATAATGTAAAAACTTCCACTTTTGCTTCTGAATTCAACAAACTGGAACAGGATTACGATCAAGTGTTCGATTTAAAAGAAGCAGAAACCAGGACACTTGTCAATGCCATTAAAACAGATGACGAAACGGCTGTAAAGGAATCGACCAGGAAATTAAAGTCCTTGCAGGCTCAGGATATCGATATCCGCAAGAAGGTTGAAGATCTTATTGCCATGGAAAATCCTTCAGCCAAAACCACAGACAAGGATTACATTTTTGTCACCTTCATCACCCGGTATCTACCCGTAGGATTGATAGGTTTGTTGCTGGCGGTAATTTTTTCAGCAGCCATGTCTTCCACCTCGGCAGAATTGAATGCTTTGGCGGCTACGACTGTAGTGGATCTTTACCGAAGATCTTTTGTGAAAAACAAAGATGATTCACATTACCTGAAAGCATCCAAATGGTTTACGCTCATGTGGGGAGGGATTGCATTACTTTTCGCAGTTTTAGCTGACCTTTCGGAAAACCTCATACAGCTGGTAAACATCATTGGATCCCTATTCTACGGCGTGATCCTTGGGGTTTTCGTGGTAGCCTTTTTCATGAAGTGGGTTCGAGGCAGGGCAATATTCCTTGCGGCGATCATTACAGAGGTAATCATATTGATCATTTTTGCTTTGAGATTCTTCGATGTGTTCACCATTGCATATTTATGGCTCAATGCTATTGGGTGTTTGGTAACCATGGTTATTGCAGCGATATTCCAGGCCACAGGCCCTTCATCAACAGAGACTCCGGTTTCTGATACTTAATAAGGTTTAGCCAAAGGGTGCAAAATCCACCTCACATGGAAAGCATTTTCCCAGGAGTAGATGAATTGCTGAAACAGGAAAAACCATACTGGCAAAAGTCATGGGGACTGGTCACCAATGATGCCTGCAGGACCAGTAAGGGAACCATGGTAAGGATGGAATTACTCCAAAGTGGTTTCAAAATCAAATGCTTATTTTCTCCCGAACACGGAATATCATCCCAAGGCATTGACGGAGCCTCACAACCGGACCAAATCGATCCCTTGACCAAACTCCCCGTCTACAGTCTGTATGGAAACCGGCTGAAACCCATGCAGGAAATTTTGAAGGAATTGGACGGGATCATTTTTGATCTGCCTGATATCGGCGTTAGATGTTATACCTACATCTGGACCATGAGCTTTGTTATGGAAGCTTGTGACACCAACGGAAAAACACTAATCGTTCTCGATCGGCCGAACCCGCTTAGTGGGCAACTTGAACTGGCAGAAGGTCCCATGCTGGATGAAAAAAATCTGAGCTCATTTATCGGCCGTTGGAATATTCCCGTCAGACATAGCCTGACCATCGGAGAATTGGCACAGTACTGGAAAAAGGAACGTGATTTTTGCAACTTAAACCTTAAAGTCATCCCATGTAAAGGTTGGAACAGAAGTATGTTCTTTGAAGACACCGGTCTTCCTTTTTTTCCACCTTCGCCCGCCATAAACCACAAAGCGACTATACTTACCTACCCTGCTTTATGTTTTATGGAAGGCACTAACTTAAGTGAAGGCAGAGGTACTGATCTGCCATTCAGGCAATTCGGAGCCCCGTGGCTTGATTCCTCCAGGTTTGCAGAGATTTTAAATGAACATTCCTTTAGGGGAGTAAACTTCGAAGCAAGTAGTTTTACTCCCAAGTCAGGCAAACATACCGGTCAAAATTGCGCTGGTATTAGCATGATCATTTCAAACCACACGGATTATCGACCCATCCAGACAGGAATAAAATTACTTGCGCTCCTAAATCTTTATTACCCAAACCAATTTCAATGGGCAAACTACCCCACCCTGGTGAATGCAACCGGAAGGAAGCATATTGATCTTTTACTTGGGAATACTGATTTAGTTAAAAAAATCGAAGAGGATCCGAAAAGCCTGTTAACAGAGGTGATGGAATGGACTTCAGTGGAAGACTGGAAAGAAAAAGTTTCGGCTTTTTTATTGAATGAATATACTGTTTAATGGAATTAACACAGTCCCGACCCCCCGACTGGACTGTGTCAATCCGAAGGACTACTCATCATCTTCGTCCAAACAACCTTCCTTAACCGCAATCATCTCCGCTTCATCCTGAATAGTTGCAATGATACCAACGGTATATTTAATATCAACAGGATAAAGCAATTCCGGCTTTTCTTCTACTTCAGGATTTTCCTCGTACCAGCTTTTAACCAGGGTCCAATATTGGTCTTCATCTTCTGCAGTAATGGTCACCCCATCAGGCATGGTGTACGAAACCGGATATAAGAGTTCAAAACATATTTTATCCTTCTTATCCCATTTATCCTTGGAAAAATCTTTTTTTTCACATGATGACAGGCTCAATACTATTAAAATAAATAAACTTAAAATCGAATATTTCATGGTCAGAAAAATTTGACGGCTGGTATTAAAAATTGAAAGATACAAAATAATGAACTTAATCGATTTATCCTTAAATTACCAACTTACTCTAATGATCATTCAACACCAAAACCATTTCAAACCCTTCCGTAATGAAAAGAATAATCCTGACAATCGTCCTCGGCAGTTTATTCCTGTCTCATCTGCAGGCCCAATTAAGACTGGGCGCTCCCTTCAGCGACCACATGGTGCTGCAACGAAACAGCCTTGCCACCATTTGGGGATGGTCAGAAGGTGGGAATTCCACAATCGAAATTACTGTTTCCTGGAGTGATGAAGTTTTTTCTGCCAGAAGTAATCATTTTTCTAAATGGGAAGTACAAATCCCCACTCCTGATGCAGGAGGTCCACATGAAATTAAAGTCAACAACTCAATAATCTTGAAAGATGTGCTCATTGGGGAAGTATGGCTGGCCTCCGGACAATCAAATATGCAATGGAGTGCGCTTGCCGGTATTGATAATGCCGAAGAAGCCATCAAAAATGCCAACAATGACCAGATCAGGTTTTTATACGTTCCCAGAACGGGAGCTGAATCTCCTCAAATAGATATTGACTGTAATTGGCAGATTTGCTCCTCTGAAACCATGGCCTCCTTCAGTGCTGTGGCTTACTTTTTCGGAAAAACCCTTCAGGAAGAACTGAATATTCCCATTGGTATCATCCACAGTTCCTGGGGCGGCACAACTGCAGAAGTATGGACACCAAAAGAAATTATTAACAACGATCCAGAATTTTCCAAATGGGAATCGATTTTTGGTTCCAATGGTTATCAGCCACGTGAACCGGGAGTATTATTCAATGCCATGATCGCCCCATTGCTGCCCTTTGACATTGCGGGAGTCATCTGGTACCAGGGAGAATCCAACAGTGCCAACCCTTATGTGTATCGCCGCCTGTTCCCAACAATGATAGCATCGTGGAGGGAAGCTTTTGGGAAAAAATTTCCGTTTTATTACGTGCAGTTAGCACCCTACAAATACGGGCAACCGATGATCGGCGCATTGGTACAAGAGGCACAATTAAAAACTTTGTCTGCAATTGAAAATGTGGGCATGGCTGTTACCAATGACATCGGTAATATCCATGACATCCACCCTCAAAACAAACAAGACGTCGGTAAAAGACTTGCAGCCTGGGCCCTGGATAAAAATTACGGTCAGCAAAATATCTGTTCAGGTCCCATTTATCAATCATTTGAAAAGCAGGGACAATCTCTTGTGATTCATTTTCAGTATGCTGATGGACTACATTTTAAAGGAGGGACTCCCCGGGAATTGTTTGTCGCCGGCCCTGGTGGTCACTTTCTTCCAGCTACAGCCAAAATAGACAACGACAAGCTGATTGTAAGTCATGAGGATATTAAGAATCCCGCCTACGTCAGATATGCGTTTTCTAATACTTCGGTCGGTAACCTTTACAATGCTGCCGGACTTCCGGCTTCTCCATTCCGAACAGATGACAGAAGGATTGTTTTAACAACTGTGGATATCGACATTAAACAAGACAATGGGCAACCTGTCATTCATCTTTCCAGTAAAGAAAAAGTAGAAGCCATTCTCTACACCCTGGATGGATCAACTCCAGGTCCTGATGCGGCAAGATACTCCGGACCGTTGACCATGTCGGAATCATTCCAACTCAAAACAAGAGCAATGGTTGAAGGCCAGCTTTCCGAGGCAGTAACCGAAAAGAACTTTCTCTTCAGCAAATCGACTTTTGCTCCGGTAAAGCTGGAATCAAATTACAGTGAATATTATGCCGCAAGCGGACCAAATGCACTTACAGATGGTTTCCTGGGTAGCCTGGCTTACAATGATGGGAACTGGCAAGGATATATTGATTCAGATATTTCTGCCACAATTGACCTGGGGAAAGTTCATAACATTAACAGAATAAGTACTCAGTTTTTGCGGGATCAAAGGGTATGGATTTTCCTTCCTTCTGAAGTTATAGTCGCTCTTTCCGTTGACGGGAATAACTATGAACTTGTTGATACTCATAAAAACCAATTAATTCCAGTGGATGGAATCAGCATTCAGAAAATCGACCTTGAAGGGCTGAATAAAAAAGCCAGGTTTATCCGGATAACCGCAAAAAATGCAGGACCTTGCCCCGTCTGGCATCCCGGGGCAGGTGGAAAAAGCTGGGTCTTCATGGACGAAGTACTCATTGACTGATAGAATCCAATTTTTAGAGTTATGGGTTGCGAGTTACGGGTTTATGGTTAATGCGAATCAGGGGTTAAATATGAGGCAGGTGCCTAATAGTTTAATTGCACCGTGCCTGTCTGCCTGTGTTGCCAGGCACGGTGCAATTGAAGTATTTTGAAATAGAAAATTCTAGTGTTGATTCGTATTATTAATATTATTTTTTTGAAATGAAATACCTCAAGTCTCTTTTTATCATCCTTGTATTGTTACTATCACCAATCTTAATCATTGGACAGTCGGCTCCCGTCGATACCTTTTTCCTGTTTTTCCTCGGAGGGCAGTCTAATATGGAGGGTTATGGTTATAACCATAAATTGCCGGAAAAACTCAACAAACCTTTCAATGATGTATGGATTTTTCAGGGTACTCCCGGCCAGGACGAAAAGCCAGGAGGAGGACAGGGCTCCTGGAACCAACTTCGTCCGGGGCATGGGACGGGTTTCCAGGCTACTTTTAAGGAAAATTCGTATTCCAACAGGTTTGGAATTGAGTTGACTTTTGCAGAAAAAATGCAGGAACTCTACCCCCGTCAAAAAATAGCTTTAATCAAATACTGCAAAGGAGGCTCCTCCATCGATAGCCTGGCAGCTTCCGTTTTTGGATCATGGGAACCTGATTTTCAAGGAAAAACCGGTATAAATCAGTATGATCACTTCCTCGCAACCATGCGTTATGCAACGAGCGAGACGGATATCAACAATGATGGCCGGAAAGATGTGCTACTACCTAAAGGCATTGTATGGATGCAGGGAGAAGGAGACGCGTCTCACGGTGAAGCAATTGCATTGAGGTATTTCGACAACCTGAAACGGTTAATGGATCTCATCAGAGCCTCCATGCAAACAGACGACCTGCCGGTGGTGATTGGAAAAATTTCCGATTCCTGGAATGATCCCAAAGATCAAAAGGTCTGGGATCATGGTGAATTGGTGCAATATGCACAGGAAAAATACGCCAGAACCGATAAAAGTGCTGCTATTGTCAGAAGCACGCGATACTATAAATACTCTGACCCCTGGCATTATGATAGTGCAGGTTATATTGACCTCGGTGAAAAGTTTGCCGAAGCTATGCATTCGCTTTTAAGTAAAAATTAGGCGTATTTTTTATTCAACTAAATTTCGTTAATGAATTTATTAAAATCCACTTCGATATTATGGTTTGCAGCTCTTTTATTATTGAGCCAAAGTGCCTGCAAGCCAAGTTTTTCAACCATTGTAAACTACGGAAAGGTCAGTACTGAAGAATTTAAAGAAACTTTGGACATTGACATTAACCGGGGATTGATAATCCTGCCAGTCACCATTCAGGGAGAGACATACCGTTTTTTGTTTGACACTGGTGCCCCGAACAGCATTTCCAAGTCATTGCAAAAAAGACTAAATTTTAAAACCCTCAGCAAAGGCCATATCGTCGATTCTGAAGGAAAAAGAAGCGAGGTAAAATATGTAGGTGTCGACACCATTTGGCTTGCTGACATACCGTTCATAAATCAAACAGCTTTTGTAGGAGATTTTGAAGCCAATCCTTCCATCAAATGCCTCAACATTGATGGTATAATCGGTTCCAACCTGATGCGCTTCTGCAACTGGAAAATTGACATGAGAAACCGCCAAATGGTTTTCAGTAACTCCTCCCTACACACTCCGGAGAACAACCCACAATCGCTAAGTTTTAAAACCGATAAGCAATATAATCTGAGAGTAAACCTTGAAGCAGGAGACGCTACCCTTACCAATTTAAAAATTGATTATGGATCCAATGGGTCTTTATCCTTACCCAATAAAGTCTTTCAGGTATTAATTGATAGAAATATTATCAAACAAACTGTTACCGTTTCAGGGCAATCCCGAAATGGCATAACCGGAGCAATTAATACTTCTCAAAAGGAAAAAGCCTACCTCGACACCTTAAAATTTCATACACTTGCCTTTCGAGGAGTAACTATTAGATCTAATGGCTCGGGGTTAATCGGCACAGATTTATTATCAAAAGCTGTTGTCATCATTGACTGGTCCCGGCAATTACTTTTTTTTGAGGAAGTTGATGACAGTCCGATCTATGAATCATCTTTTGGATTTACTGTTGGTCCATCCCCATCCGACTCTGGTACGATATCCGTTCAGGCAGTAACAGAAAACTCTTCGGCCTACGAGCAAGGAATAAGACCCAATATGCAGGTCATTCGTTTGGATCAAATGGATTTTGCCAAAACCCATACTTTCTGCGACTATTTTCTTGGAAAAATTGATAAGCCATCAATAACGGTAGTACTGAAAGATGAAAAAGGTGCAGAAAAAAATGTTGTCGTTGAAAAGCGACCACTCCATCCATAATTATAAATTTTCCATCATGAATCGTATTTTTATTCTTCTGTCATTGAGCACACTAATTATGATATCCTGCGAAAAAAATAAAACCGACCTCTCTTCTTTTGATAATTACCCTACAGCTATGGAGGCCAATCTCTGGCTGGACTATTCTAAAGAAGCTACTACTTTCAAAGTTTGGTCACCACCGGCTGAAAAGGTTCGCCTGCATTTATATAAAAATGGGAACGGAGGGAAACCAACCATCACCCACACTTTAGAGAAAAAGCCTAATGGAATATGGAGCCTTAAACTAGATGGTGATCTGCATGGCACCTATTATACTTACCAGGTAAAAGTTGATGGTAGCTGGCTTAGTGAAACTCCGGGCATTTACGCTCAGGCAGTAGGAGTTAACGGACAAAGAGCCATGGTTATTGACATAGATCAAACCAATCCAGAAGGCTGGTCTGAAGATACCGGGCCTGAAATAAATTCACCGAATGAAGCCATCATTTATGAACTGCATATCAGGGATATCACCATTCACCCTGAGTCAGGATCAACCATGCCCGGAAAATACCTGGGTCTGGTCGAATCCGGTACCAAAGGTCCTGAAGGGGTTTCCACCGCTATCGATCATATGAAAGAATTGGGCATCACCCACGTACATTTGTTGCCCACCTACGATCACTATGCCATTGACGAAACCAAACTCGACAGTGCACAATTCAACTGGGGTTATGATCCTCAAAATTATAATGTTCCCGAAGGTTCTTTTTCTGCAGACCCATACCATGCAGAAGTAAGGATCAAAGAGTTCAAACAAATGGTGAAGGCCTTTCACGAAAATGGGATCGGTGTAATTCTTGACGTTGTCTATAACCACACAGGACGCACGCAAAATTCTAATTTCAACCTGGAAGTTCCCGGTTACTTACTACCGGCACTGGGATGATGGCACCATGTCAGATGCATCTGCATGTGGTAATGAAACTGCTTCTGAAAGAGCGATGATGAGAAAATACATCCTGGAATCAGTGGCATTTTGGGCGAAAGAATACCACCTAGACGGTTTTCGTTTCGACCTGATGGGTATTCATGATATCGAAACCATGAATCAGGTAGCAAAAAAGGTCAAATCCATCAATCCAAACATTTTCGTTTACGGGGAAGGCTGGACAGCCGGCGACTCCCCACTGCCTGAAGAAAAAAGAGCATTGAAAAAGCATATCATGCAAATGCCTCAGATAACTGCTTTCAGCGATGATCTGCGGGATGGGCTCAAAGGCTCCGTTTTTTATGACGACAGTACAGGCTTTGTGAATGGTGCTTTCCATAAAGAAGAATCCATAAAATTCGGAGTTGTGGGAGCAATCCAGCATCCGCAAATCAACTACCCGGATGTCAATTACTCTGATGCTCCCTGGGCCAATGAGCCCTGGCAATCCATGTCCTATGTTTCCTGTCACGATAACCATACGGTTTACGATAAACTAAAGGTTTCCAGGAAGGATGCTTCAGAAGAAACAATCATTGCCATGGCTAAACTTACCCAGGCTATCGTGCTAACTTCCCAGGGAACTGCCTTCATTCATGCCGGTTCGGAAATGCTTCGCACAAAAAACGGAGAACATAACTCCTATAACCTGCCGGATGAGATCAATCGCATCGACTGGAGTCGAAAAGTAACTTATAAGGAAGTATTCAGCTATTATCAAAATTTGATCAGGTTAAGAAAAACACACTCTGCATTCCGAATGACAACTGCAGATGAGGTGAGCAAAAATCTGGAATTCAAAACAGTGGAAAACGGTCTGATCAGTTATCAGATCAGCAACAATGCCAATAGGGATGAGTGGAAAAATATTTATGTGATATATAATGCAAGACCTGAGGAAGTGCAATACCAAATGAATGGTCAATGGAACATTGCTGTGATGGGAGATGAATTTGACCTTAAAGGTACCAAAAAGGCAGGACGGTCTATTCAGGTACCGGGTATTTCAATGGTGGTGCTGTTTCAGGAGTAAAGGGCTTTGTGCCTAAGGTCATCGGAATTATTTATGATCATAAAGTTTTCAAAACATTTTAAAAATTAATCATGAAGATTCATTACTTATTTTGGGGAGCCTTGCTTTTGCTGGCCTCCTGCACATCTCCTCAGGAAGATTCACCTGTCCAGACAGAATCCTTTTCTGTTGATGGCAAAACAGTTACCGTTTACACTACAGCTGACAGTACGGATTTGAGACTTAGCCAAACCGCTACAACTACTTTCGAACCGGCAGAGCAGCCACTGGAAACAGAAGTAGGTATTTTTATCAATCCATCCAAAACGTTTCAGACCTTTTTTGGGATTGGAGGAGCCGTGACCGACGCCTCAGCAGAGGTTTTTGCCAAGCTTTCACCGGAAAAGCAGGAAGAATTCCTGAAAGCTTATTATGACAAAGACGAAGGTATTGGTTATACATTGGCCAGAACGCCGATCCATAGTTGCGACTTCAGCAGCGGTAGTTTCACCTATGTCTCCGATGAGGATAAAGCCCTGGGTACTTTTTCCATTGATCATGACCGTACTTATCGCTTACCGTTAATCAAGCGCGTCATTGAAGCTGCTGGTGGGGAAATTCCCCTGTATGCAAGCCCATGGAGTCCTCCGCCATTTATGAAGAGCAACAAAAATATGCTACAGGGCGGGAAACTGCTTCCTGAGTATTACGATAGCTGGGCACTTTATTATGCCAAATTTATCCAGGCCTATGAAAGTGAAGGTATCCCGATCTGGGGACTTACTATCCAGAATGAACCCATGGCAACTCAAAGATGGGAATCCTGTATTTATACTGCGGAAGAGGAAAGAGATTTTCTCAAAAACCATCTTGGGCCCACCCTGGAAAAAGAAGGCCTTGGTGATAAAAAGATCATCGTTTGGGATCACAATCGCGACCTGATCAACCACAGAACCAATACCATTATGGAGGATCCAGATGCTGCCAAATATGTTTGGGGAGTTGGCTTCCACTGGTATGAGACCTGGACCGGAAGCGATCCGATGTTCGTCAATCTGGATAATATCAAAGAATCTTACCCTGAAGTAAACCTGGTTTTCACCGAAGGATGCAACGAAGCTTTCGATGCTGCCAAATACCATTATTTTCCCAATGCGGAACGTTATGGTCGTTCCATGATCAATGATTTCAATCAGGGAACTGTGGCCTGGACCGACTGGAATATCCTGCTGGATGAGACCGGTGGCCCTAACCATGTTATGAACCTTTGCTTTGCCCCAATCCACGCGGACACTCAAACCGGTGAATTGATCTATACACCAACGTATTATTACCTCGGACATTTTTCAAAATTCGTTCGTCCGGGAGCCAGGCGCGTAAGTACGGTTTGCAGCAGAAGTCATTTACAATCCACTTCCTTCCTGAACGAGGACGGATCAATGGTGACGGTTGTCATGAACGAAACGGACACCCCAATTACCTACAAAATGTATATTGGTCCAAAAGCTGTTGAACAAATGATATTGCCGCATGCTATGCAGACCTTGGTTTATTGAAGCGGTAGCTGAACCTGGACTGTTTTATCCGCCTGGGGACAAAACCAGCTTAGGACCTTTTTTGACTGAAACCAAAGAAGGTTCTAAGCTTCCAGCTATAAAAACAGGGCCTCATCCGAATGATTACAACAAAGTCGATGTCTAAAAGCAGAAAGCCAGGCCTGTGACACAACAACCGGGAATTCCGCAGAAACAGGCCACTAAACCTTTTTGAAATGATCAGAGCAACTCTCATATTGATATTTTTTTTGCTGCTTAATTTTCAATGGCTGAATGGCCAGGAAATCTGTGACAATGCTATAGATGACGACGGGGACGGGCTGGTGGATCTGAATGATGACGATTGTATTTGCGATGGGCTTTTACCTTCCTCCCTCATCCCCAACCCTTCTTTTGAAGAAATGAACTGTTGCCCTACGGCAAATGAAATGCTTCACTGTGCTGATTACTGGATTCAGGCTTCTGCTCCCACCACAGATTATGTACATACTTGTGAAGGTTACCTGGGCAATACCAGCATACCCGCTTTTGCCCCCTTGCCATTTGCCGATGGAGAGGGCGGCGTTGGCTTCAGGGACGGACAGGCCCAGGCAGGTAATAATTACAAGGAATACGTAGGTGCATGCCTGCTTGAACCCATGGAGGTCGGCGTTTCCTACCGGCTGGATTTTTTTGTAGGGTTCCGGGACAATGTGCCAGGCAGCACTTCCTTCAACATCGCTCTTTTTGCTTCCTCAGATTGTAACAATCTCCCGTTTGGGGCATATAATGACTATTTGATCGGCTGCCCGTTAAATGCAGGCGGGTATGTCCAGCTTGGAGAAACCTTTGTCAGTGGTTCCAATGAATGGGTTAATGTAGTATTCGAATTTACGGCCGTTCAGCCGTATGAGGTGATCGTCCTTGGCCCCAGTTGTAGCCCAAACCCCAATTATTATCTCGATCCATACTTTTATGTAGACCGGCTGACGCTTGCCAAGAGTGCGGATTTTCAGGTGCCTTATGAATCCATTTCAGGAAGTATTTGCGATAATGATCTCGTGCTGCAGGTTCCGGCAGATGAAGCAAACTCCTATCAATGGTACCAGGATGGTGTTGCCATGATCGGAGAGACGCAACCTTTTTTACAACTAACTTCCATTGACAATGCTGAGGGAATCTACTCCGTAATGATCACCACTCCTGAAGGTTGTTTTATTTCTAAAGATTACAACCTTTTGATACCTCCTTATTATGAAACCACCTCTGCATACATTTGTGAAAATGACTTTTTGGTTGTCGGAACAGACACGCTTACCATTCCAGGGTATTATGAAATTTGGCTGGCAGCTGCCGACGGGTGTGATTCCGTTTCACAAATATATCTGGATGTGCTGGAAAATACTTATTCTACCGTTCAGGATACTTTTTGCCTGGGCGACCTCTTCTTCTTTCATGATATTTATACCACTGAAGCAGGCACTTTCGAAACTGCGCTGATCAATGCAAACGGCTGTGACAGTGTAATCACCCTTCATCTGACCGGTGTGGGTACAGGACTTGGGGTTGAATTACCGGAAACACAATTCATTAACCTCGGTCAAAGTATCACACTGGAACCACTTTTCTATGACCCTGTTTATACCCTTTTTACCTGGACGAATTTGGATGGAAATATTTTAGGTGATACCCCAAGCCTTTCATTGACTCAACCAACCCAATCGCAATGGTTATATCTCCTTGCCAGCAACAATGCAGAGTGCACGCAACTCGATTCGGTGGAGGTTAAGGTGATTCCCGATTATAGCGTTTATATTCCCAATGTCTTTTCCCCTGATGGCAACGGGATTAATGATGAATTTACCTGTTACGTCACGGGAGCTGTTTCGTCCATTGCTGCATTCTCCATTTATGACCGGTGGGGTAATCTCATCTTTCAGGAAGAGGACATTTCCAGCCCCGGAAATTACAAAGGGTGGAATGGAAAAACAAGTGGAGAACCCGCGATGCAGGGCGTTTATGTTTATATGATAAAAATAAAATTTCTAAATGGAGTTGAAAAATTGTTTGCAGGTGATGTAACTTTACTGAGGTGACCCAATTAGAAAAATAATAAAACCGACAACCCATGATAAGATCATACAAATTAGCTGCATCCATTCAATTCAACCACGAGTATTATCAGGGTAACAATTTTCAGGATTTAAATATAGTGCCCACTCCCGAGACACAAAGGCATTTGGATCTTTATGGCATTCAAATCAAAATGAATGGTGATAAGTTTTCCCTTTATACCCGATCACAGGATCCGAACAACCCTCTACCCCAAAATTTACCTGCTTTATCTTTTTATCTCCAGTTAAATAACAGGCTATTCATGAACTTCACTGATCTTCCACTGTCAGCTGAAAATAAAACTTTACTGTTTAAATCAGAGCCCGGCAAAACCAATCTCTCCAGAGATAATTATGCAGGTAACGAAGATCTTGTTGAATTCCTACCCATGACTTTTGCCTATCAATTAGACTCGGTAGCGAAAGATTCTTTTTTCATTACTGATGAAAATGGGAAACAATATCATGAGGAGGTTAAAGTGGTGGACGACACGGTCCAAATTGATATGAGAACTCACGAATCAGGATATTATGAACTGTGGTCTGGAGAAATAATGTTGACCAAATTTTTTCTCAGCAGCCAACAATTCTCCGTCCTGCCTTTGGGAGCTATTGTGATAAGCATGGATACCATCAGCCATGAGGGAGAACCTGTTGAATATGAAATAAACTTTAATTCAAGAAAATCTATTTGGCGGTATTTTATTATCAACAATAACTCAAATACCGATCTGGAAGGGCTCAAAATTGTTAGTTCCGACCCGGAGCAAAAGTTCTTTGAAGAAGAGAAGCAAGCAACTTTACCAAACGGACAAAAGGCCCGGGCATTTTATTCCGATCCTTCCAATCCAATTCATTTTAAGCACCAACCAGAAGAGCAATACACCTTATCAGCTGCTTCCCCACAATTCGAGTTACGCCTACCATGCCCCTACGGAGACCCATTAGAGATGGTTAATACAGAAGATGGAATCCAGGTTTACTCTCCCATGTACATTTATGTATAATTCCAGGAATAAAAAGCTTGATTCCTAATAGTAAATTTCATTGCCAATTTCCCGGAATCATGGCCAGAATATCCCTGACTACCTTGCTTTAAATTTTCATATCTGTCGGCCCGGGATAATTTCTTCCTCAATTCCCTATGTTTATAATTCGTTGTCATCTCGTCAACATAACATCGCCGGAATACTCCTTTATTTCATCATCAAAGAAAACCACTTCTGCTACATAGATATAGACTCCATTAGGAGCAAACGCCCCATTCACCCGACCATCCCAGCCGGCAGATTCGTCATTAGGCAGAAAATCTTTTTGTTCGTAAACAAGATTACCCCATCGGTCGAAGATTCTAAAAGAACTCACTCGCTGTACATTCGGGATAGCTCCAAAAATGGTAAAAACATCATTGATGCCATCTGAATTGGGAGAAAACACATTTGGAATATAAACATTTCGATTCCGGATTACCCCTATATGAACAGAATCAACGGCAATACAACCTTTATCGGAAACAGCAGTGAGCAATAGATCAACAGATGATTTTGGAACCCAATTCAGATCCCAGCATGGTGGATCACAATTCAGGGGATCAGGCAACCAGAAAAAAGTATCCACCGGAAAGTTATTGGTAGGGTTAATGCTAACCATTGCTCCCAACTCTACAAAAACATCATTACCGGCATCAATAATAAAAGCCGGCGGATCATTGATCGTATAGGTTTCTTCAAAAAAACAACCGTACCTATCCTCAATGGTGACGATGTAATCACCTGCCATTAAATTTTCATAAAAGGCCAATCCCCCAAGATTAGCGCCATTAAACAGGTAGGTCAACGGCGGTACCCCATTGACAACATTCTCAATCAAAATACTTCCATTGGCTGTTAAACCGCATTCCGGATCCTGGGTAGTCACTACTGCTTCAATTTGGGAATCCGGGACGATCGTCAGATTTAGGGTAACAATACTGTCACACCCAAAAGAGGAGATCAGACTATCGACATATACTCCGGTTTGGTTGTAACTGTTATCATTGACCACATAAGAAAGCCCCTGGCACAACGTATCCGAAGTTTCCCAAAATTTAGGTATTACATAAACGACTTTAATATTGGAATTGACTCTGCATTTTGAATTGGATAAATTTCCCGGACTGTTAGCTAAAAGATATCGGTAATAATAAAAACCTGACGAAAGTTCTGTGTGGGTATAAACCGAACTTGTGGCCCCGGGAATATCCACCCAGGTTGCTCCTTCATCAAAGCTCTGTTGCCATTGGAAGGCCGGATCAGGATACTGATCTCCAACAACTGTTGCCTCAAGATCAATAGGAGAACCATCCTCACAAATATTTTCTATCTCATAGGGTAAAATCAATGCTTCCGGGCCACAAGGGCGAAACTCAATATTGTCAATAGCCAGGTCATTTCCGATCCCTCCGGGGGCATTATTCCTCAACGACAAAACAACTGATGTTTGCCCCGGTTCCGTGGTAAAAGTGAAACCATAGGTCTGCCATTGTTCTGTTTTGGAAATGATCCCGGTACTATACTGAACCTCATCATCAATCAAAAAAGAAACATTAGGATCAATATGATTAGCCGTTCCTGACTTGATCAGGTTGATTACATCCGCTGTAAAAACATAAAGCGTGTTTTCACACAATCCGTCTACCTCCTGTTCGTAAAACAACCCCGGGGAAAAGCTGGCATTGACCACCATCATATACCCAAAAGGATCCGTACTGTTATCCCCAATCGGCAACCAAGTAGCATACAATCCACCCCAGGTAGCTAAATTGTTGCTCAAAACATAATAACCATCGCCGGGAGGAGGATTGGTGGTATAATTATACCCCGGGAGCGATCATCGGATCCGGTGTTAACAAATTGGCCGTTCCGGAACCAAAATCCCCATCCGTAAATATATTTTCGCCGATATTCCCACTACATACCTGGGCGGATATTTCTCCACATAAACCTAAAATACTAAGCAAGAATGTCAAAATAAGTGTCTTCTTCATCGATTGTATTTTTCTCTCCGTGAAAATACTATTATTTGTCTGGAAATAATCCTGATTTTGCTGCCTGTAGTAGAAGTGTCGTGTAAACTTTGAGACAAAGCAGCTCATAATAGACAATTAATTGTTAACAAATACTACCTTTTGCTACCAACTCGTTTCATTCTAAAACCTAAAACTTTGGACAAAACATGAAAACCTTAAAAATTGCCTTTTTCTTAACTCTATTGACCAATCTTCTTTTCGCCCAATCCAAATACAACCTTCAGTTTGAAAAGATCGATCACCTGACTGCCAAGCCGGTTGATTGGGATCTGAAATTCCAATATGGTGGTGCGCAGGGATACCTGGCCAAAATCGATTCCTCCGAATTTACGGAAGGAAAATACAGTCTGACGATCCTGCCAAAAGAAGGCGAAAATCAAACCTTTGGTGCATGTGCCTATATAATTCCTGCCAACTATGAAGGCTCAACTATTGAATTGAGAGGATATCTAAAAACAAAAGACATAAGCTTCGACGGCCTTGCAGGTTTATGGCTACGACTGGACGGAAACCGCGGAACTTATGGATTTGACAATATGGAAGACAGGAAGATTATGGGAACAAACGACTGGAAAGAATATTCCATAAAGCTGCCCTTGGAGGATGAAGTCACGAAAATTATTGTCGGCGGCATCATGGCCGGGCAAGGACAAATATGGATCGATGACCTTAGGTTATTCATTGACGGCAAACCATTGGAACAGGCACCTCCTAAAAAAGAAAAAATTTATCCGGCTACCCTGGATTCTACCTTTTTTTATGGTTCCAAAATTGATCTAAAATCAGTTAATGAAAAACAAGCCGGTGATTTGGCCATTCTCGCTAAAATCTGGGGTTTTGTGAAATATTATCATCCTGAAGTAGCCAAGGGAAACCACAATATGGATGCCGAATTATTTCGCATTTTGCCCAAAGTCCTGGAAAGTAAAAATGCTGACAAGCGTGACAAAGCTATCCTCAAATGGATTGAAAGCCTGGGAAAAATCCCCAAATGCGACAATTGTGACATCATGTTCGCAGACAATGCCAAAATGACTCCTGACTTAAAATGGATGGACGAATACGGACTGAGTAAAGCACTCAATAAAAAGCTCCATTACCTGTTTGACAATCGCAACCAGGGCAAGCACTTTTACATTTCCATGGTGCCCGGAATACAAAACCCGGAATTTAAAAATGAAGAACCCTATGCCCATTTTGAATACCCTGATGCAGGATATCGCCTTTTGACATTGTACAAATACTGGAATATGATCCACTATTTCTTCCCGTACAAATATGTGATCGGCAGAGACTGGCATGAGGTTTTGGACGAATTCATTCCCAAATTTATCGAAGCTCCGGATGCCCTGGCATACCATTTGGAAACTCTCCAACTTATAGGCAACATACATGATACCCACGCCAACATCTGGAGCAACAGCACCTATATCGAAGAACTTAAGGGAACCCTACAGCCAGCCGTTCAGGTAAAATTCATCGAGACACAATTGGTAGTCACCGGATATTACCACGACACCTACGGCCCGGAATCAGGACTTAAAGTCGGCGACATTGTGCTGACCATTGATGGTCAACCCGTAGAAGATCTTGAGCAAAAGTGGGCACCTCTCCATCCCGCCTCCAACTACCCCACCAAATTGAGAGATATTGCACGAACCATCCTCAGAGGTAATGATGAAACCATGGAAGTAACTGTAAGCCGTGGCATGAAAAAGCACCACTTCGAGGTCAAACGCCATGACAGAAAAGAATTGCAGCTCGGAAAAGACTGGGCTTATAACAAACCAGACAGTTGCTACCAATTGCTCAATGAGGACATCGGCTACCTCTATCTCGGAAACATCAAAAGCGATCTGCTGCCGGCAGCTTTTGATTTATTCAAAAACACCAAAGGTCTTGTCATCGACATTCGGAATTATCCTTCCGAATTTGTGGTGTTTACCCTTGGAGCCTATTTACATCAAACGTCGACTCCCTTTGTCAAATTCACCAACGGGGATGTCAGTTGTCCCGGCTTATTCCACTGGGGACCCGATTTGAGAATTGGATATGATAATCCGGATGCCTACAAGGGAAAAGTGGTGATTCTTATCAACGAAATTTCCCAAAGTCAGGCAGAATATACCACTATGGCCTTCAGAGCCGCTTCAAATGTCACCGTCATCGGCAGTACCACCGCCGGTGCTGACGGTAATGTTTCGCCCATTTACCTTCCCGGTAACATCCGCACTATGATCAGCGGTATTGGCGTGTATTACCCGGATGGCACTCAAACCCAAAGGGTCGGCATCGTTCCGGATATCGAGGTAAAACCGACCATCAAAGGTGTGCGGGAAGGGAGAGATGAGCTGCTGGAAAAAGCGATGGAAATTATTCGGGAGGAGTGATTTGAATACTTCAAATATTTGAGGCGCGCAGGCTCGGGTTTGATGTTGTTTCAAATCGTTTCAGGTTCTCAGGTTCAAGGTTCCGGAAGATCAACATTCTAAGGAATGATTTTTAATCAAAAACTAATATCAATAGCACCGGTCTTCAGGCCGGTGCAAAAATTCTATAATGTAGACAGGGCTTTAGTCCTTTCTTCTTCCCATTAAAAAAGGCCTAAAGGCCTCAGTCCCAGCCCGCATTTTTGCACCGCGATAAATCACGGTGCAATTGATTTTTATTGAAACAATTTGAAACCCCTTGAAAGTGCAGAGTGCATGGTGCAAAGTGATGAGTGCAGAATTGTTAATCCCTAAATAAAGTTGACCATTTGGAACTCCTGAATCCATATGGAACAATTTGAAACACTTGGAACTATTTGAACCCTTTGAACAACTGGAACAACTTGAAAACCCCAAACCCACATCAAACCATTCCTAACGCCTTGCTCCAAATCCCTAATCAAATCCTTCCTATGTTCCAGTCCCACTGAAATGCGCATATCTCCAAGGGAAATACCCATGCTTTCAAATTGCTCGGGCTTTAGTTCTTTCAAATAACTGATCGCCGGTGCGTAGATCAGACTTTCATGACCACCCCAACTGACACCAATTTTAAAGAGTTTCAGGCTATTGAAAAAAGCTTTGATCTTCTCAAGATCTTCCGTTGCCAGCTGGAAGCTCATCAGGCCACTGTATCCGGTCATCTGTTTTTGGGCAAGTTCCTTTTGGGGAAAGCTGTCGAGGCCCGGATAACGAACCAAAGCGATTTTTGGATGATTTTCCAGAAATTTGGCCACCGCCATAGCATTTTCCTGATGCTGACGCATACGGATCGGCAAGGTGCGTAAACTGCGTAAAACGAGCCAGGCTTCCATCGGAGCCGTTTTTGCACCAAGCAACTCAAATTCACGGACAAAAATTTCTTTAATATCCTTTTCACTACCAATCACACAACCTCCGACAAGATCGCTGTGTCCGCCTATGTATTTGGATACAGAATGGATCTCCAGATCAATCCCCATTTCCAAAGGACGCTGAAAAACCGGGCTGGCCCAACTGTTATCAATAGCCGTTTTGATTCCATGTTTCTTAGCCAGTTTTGCAACACCACGAACATCCTGCAAACTAAAAACCGCGGAGGAAGGACTCTCCAAATAGATCAGCTTCGTATTCGGTCGAATGGCATTTTCAAATTCTTCAACTGTCTCCCCACCTACCTGGGTCACCTCAATTCCCATTTTCCCAGACAAATAACTATTCAGCAGATTATTCGCCGGCCCGTAAATATTTTTGATGGTCACCACATGATCTCCTTGATTCAGACAATGCAGAACCGTTGCCGAAATAGCTGCCATTCCGGAAGGAAACAACAAGGCCCGTTCACCACCGGCAATAGCTGCCAATTTCTGTTCCACGATCCTCACAGTAGGATTATGGCCCCTAGAATAAATCAGATTATCCACCCGGTCATCAAATGCTTGATCAATATGCTCCCAACTTGCATGAGTAAACAAACTATTCTGAAAGATTGGAGGCACTACCGCTCCTCTATATTCATCCCGCTCCTCCGCATAATGACTTAGCAAGGTTTCTATGTTTTTTTTCATATCAAAAAAGTTTAAACCAACCTACAAAAAAAATCCGTCCTAATCCGTTCAATCCGTCAGATCAGCGTTCCATCCCACCCCTTTAAATCTTTCTTAACTTTCCACATTAGGAATTCTAATAACAAATATCTAAAATTGTCCAACATAATATTTTATTCACCCAATTTGGACTATGAGAATTCTTAACTACGTTTTCCTCTCACTGATCTTTTTCACATCCGCTCCCCTTTTTAGTCAGGACAGAGTTATGTTCATCCGCCAGTCCCAGGAGCAGGGATTCAAATGTATCGATGAAGACGGCAACTTACTTTTCACACTTCCTCCGGGCCACGACCCGACCGTACGTACGAGCAAAGAGCCCTTCAAACTCAGCAATTTTTATTTCTCCGATTTCAGTGAAAACATTCTTCCGGTAACGGACGGCAATCGATATTACCTCATTGATCGAAAGGGTAAAGAAATCCGTAATATGGGAGATAATTTAAACTGGATCTCAACCCTTCAGGATGGATATTTTCGGGTTTATGAGCGATTTGAAAACAGACGAAATGCTTCCATGATAATTTTCCATGACAAAACAGGCAAACCCATGTTCGGTGGCCAAAAATTCTGGCAGGCTTCCCGTTTCCGTAATGGCCATGCAGTAGTACAAGTCGGAGACAAAGAGGGTGAATGGCAGATGATCAACACTGCCGGAGAAGTAGTGCTTAATCTATCCGACACCATTCCCGGAGACATCAGAAGAATCGCTGAGTTTAAACGTGATGCTTGGCAGTTATCTGTTAAAAGTGAGAAAAGTTATTACATCAAATATTACCTAAGAACAGACGGAGCCCTTAGTAATAAAGAATCAGACCTTTGGCGATATGAAAAGAACGGCAGGCCGTATTATAAAAAACCGGGAGTTGCCTTAAACAGGGATCTACAGAAACGACTGAACGATATGGAAGGCTGGGTATTTCCACCCAGGATAGAAATTGAGAACCAAACCTTCCTGCTCCTCAACGACGCTCCGGAAGGCAGCAGGGAATTCATTTCGGTTATTTACAACCAAAATAATGAAAAGGTCCACCTGGATACTTTGCCAGGAATTAAATCCATCACACCCCTTGAATTCCGCGGCGAAATGATGATCGCCCGAAAAATTACAGAGCAGCAGGACTCTACCTTTGTATTTTATGCTCTACCCGACTTTAAACCAGGATATGAAACAGATAAATTGAACTACAAAGCCAAAGTGGAAGGTAAACTGCTGGTTTATTATGCTGCCAACAGCACCTTTGCCGTAAAGGTTTCCAAAATTGTCAACCTTCAAACAGGCAAAACCATTTATGAACCGGATGCAAACACCAGGGTTTTCACCTCCATTGATGAGGCACTGAAATATAAAACATCCGTAACAGTTTTGGAGATAAAAAATGTAAGTGCAGACGATCTGCAAAAACTTAAACAGTTTCCCAAACTCAAGGTGTTGAAAATGAACAAAAGTAACGCCACGGAAATTCCACCGGGACTATTCTCAACCTTTAATGGCTTAACCGCCTTGAAAATTGAATACTTCCAACATATTCAAAAATTCCCGGATGACATTAAGCAATTGAAAAGCCTAAGAAGCCTTTTTATTTCTGATTGTCCAAACCTCCAGGGTGTTAAAGGACTCCTCAGCTCCTTCCCGGCTTTAAGGGAGTTTAGAAGTGATTTACCCTTTGACAGGGGAGAAATTAATAAACTCCAGGAGCAATATCCTAAGTTAAGGTTTCATCCGGTTTTGAAAGCGGTGAGTATAGATTAGGAAATACTATTTTTCACACTCAAGAAATACTATTTTTCTAAAAAATAGTATTTCTACCCTAAAGCAAAAGAGTCGCATCGAACAAATCGAAACGACTCTTTTTTTTATTCTCAAATTTGTGAAATTAATCCACAAAAAATTCGTGTAAGGGTGGCTCTACTCCTCCTTGAGATTCAACTTCAACCCGAGCTCATCCAATTGAGCTTCATCAATAATGGCCGGCGCATCGATCATCATATCACGTCCCTGGTTGTTTTTAGGGAAGGCAATGAAGTCACGGATGGAAGTCTGCCCCATCAGTACTGCACAAAGGCGGTCAAAACCAAAAGCAATACCGCCATGAGGAGGTGCTCCATATTCAAAAGCACCCATCAGGAACCCAAACTGAGCTTCCGCTTCTTCGTCGGTAAATCCTAATAATTTGAAGTTACGCGCCTGCAATTGTCTGTCATGGATACGAATGGATCCACCACCGATCTCCGCACCGTTGATTACCAGGTCATACGCATCAGCTCGAAGAGCCTTCATCGTTTCATGATCTCCGGTCAACATGCGGTCAACATCTTCTTTCTTCGGAGAAGTGAACGGGTGATGCATAGCATGGAAACGCTCTGACTCCTCATCCCATTCAAGCAACGGGAAGTCTACAACCCACAATGGTTTGAAATCGCCCTCTTTGATCAATCCCATACGATTACCCATTTCCAGCCGAAGCTCATTGAGCTGCTTGCGGGTCTTATCTGTCTCTCCACTCAGGATCAGCAGCATATCTCCGGCTTTGGCACCGAATTTCTCGCCCCAGGTCTTCAGGTCTTCTTCGCTGAAGAATTTACCTACTGATGATTTTACACTGCCGTCATTCAAAAACTTCACATAGACCATCCCTTTGGCACCGATCTGCGGACGCTGCATCCACTCGGTAAGTTTCTTGATATCTTTATTGGAATAAGCCTCAGCTTGCCCTTCCGCACAAATCCCGACAACCAGTTCTGCATTGTCAAACACGCTGAATCCTTTACCTTGAGCCACATCATTCAATTCCTGGAACTCCATTCCAAAACGCATATCCGGCTTATCAGAACCAAACCTTCTAATCGCTTCGTCGTATTGCATTCTTGGAAAATCAGCCAGCTCCATACCCAGCGTTTCCTTAAAAACGTGCTTGGTCAATCCCTCAAAAGTATTGAGAATATCTTCCTGGGTAACGAACGCCATCTCGCAGTCTATTTGGGTAAACTCCGGCTGACGGTCAGCTCTGAGATCTTCATCACGGAAACATTTCACGATCTGGAAATACCTGTCCATACCAGCCACCATCAGCAACTGCTTGAACGTCTGCGGCGACTGTGGCAAAGCGTAAAACTGTCCCTGATTCATACGGCTGGGCACCACAAAATCCCGTGCCCCCTCCGGAGTACTCTTGATCAAAAATGGCGTCTCCACCTCGATAAATCCTTTGGAGGATAAATAATTCCTGGAAGCTAGTGCTACCTGGCTACGGAAGATGATACTTTCCTTCACCGGGTTACGTCGAATATCCAGGTAACGGTATTTCATACGCAGTTCATCACCACCATCAGATTCATCTTCAATGGTAAATGGAGGTACTTTTGATTCATTCAGAACCGTCATGCTCTTCACCTGGATCTCTATTTCACCGGTGGGAATTTTCATATTTTTACTGCTACGCTCCCGAACAGTTCCTTCGACTTTCACTACAAACTCACGTCCAAGCTCTGCTGCACGCCCCAGTAAAGCCTCATCATCATCCTTATTAAAATTCAACTGAGTAATCCCGTAACGGTCCCTCAATTGAACAAAGTTCATGTGTCCTAAATTGTTGGAAGTCTGTATCCAACCACTCATCACGACTTCTGTTCCTGCATCTTCGAGGCGGAGCTCTCCGCAATTATGCGTTCTGTACATGGTATCTTATTTAATGTTACTTGTTGTTAGTTACTGTTTTGGGGCATCACCCCGTGCACTTTGTGCCGGGGCCGGGCTATCCACTTCGCTCCTATCCCTTGCTGTCCTCGTCCCTGCGGCGCCCTCCGCTATACGCTCCGGCCTTGGTAATTTCTCCCTTTCATCCAGACACTTTGTGTCCGGTAAAAATATGCCGTCGCGATGCGACTTGTAAATTCTTTAAACTACCAAACTGGTTCAAGGGGTTCAATGTTCAAGTAGTTAAAAGGGTTTAAACCTTAATTTTGGTAGTTACATTTTTTGAACGTCTTTCTTTACCTAAAACCGTAAATCGTCCACCGTATGCCGTCAGCCGTTAATTTCTGCCAACTCCTTACATCTCCATTCTCGCATCCAATCATTCCCGCATTTCCTCCATTTCAAGGCCGCAAAAGTACCACTTTTCTCCGCTCCTGCCAATATGCCCACATATTTTTTCGTTTCTTTGGCACGAGATTTTCGTTATTAATAAAAAAACACCAAGAACCATCTAAAAACTACAACACTGCAGACCTTTTTTCGAGAATCGTATATTGTCAATCATTAACCGTATACCGTACATCGTCAACCGTCTGCCGTCAACTGTTCATACTATGCATAACTTAAAGTTCATCATAATTACTCTGCTGATCGCTGCGGCATCCTCGCTCGTTGCTCAGGACTATACCACCAAAGCTACCGCCTCCAAAAAGATTCTCAAATACTACGATAAAGCACAAACATTTAATCGGGCAGAACAGTTCCCGGAAGCACTGGATCAACTCAATAAAGCCCTTGAAAAAGATCCGCTGTTCATCGATGCCAAAATTCTGAGAGCTTCTATCCTCGGAGCCACAGGACGGCTTGAACTTTCTGCCAAAGAATTTGAAGAAGTTTTAAAAATTGATCAGGAATACATTCCAAGGGTATTGTATGAGCTCGCCCTAACGGAAATGGACCTGCAATGGTATAACAAAGCTGTTGCCCATTTTGAACAATACTTAAAAAGCAAAGCCAAAAGCAAAATCAGGCGGCAAAAAGCAGAGCGTCACCTGGTCAATGCCAGATTTGCCGCAGAAGCCATTGCTAATCCGGTGCCCTTTCACCCTATCAATCTTGGAAGTTCCATCAACACAGAAAGTCAGGAATACCTGCCCAGTTTGACTGCAGATGGGACAAGGCTGGTGTTTACCGCACGTGTTGGCAACCAGGAGGACTTCTATTATTCAGAACTTCGGGATCATGAATGGCAGCCTCGTCAACCGATGGAAAAGATCAATACTCCGCAAAATGAAGGCGCGCAATGCATTTCTGCTGATGGCCGTATGCTCATTTTCACCCGTTGTGATTCCCGGGCAGGAAAAGGCGGATGTGACCTGTACTATTCCTCCTTTGAATATGGTCAATGGTCTGAACCTGACAAAATCCCAGGCAACGTAAACACAGCTGCCTGGGAGGGACAACCATCCCTTAGTGCGGATGGGCAAACCCTGTATTTCGCCAGCGACCGCAAAGGCAGCCTTGGCAGACGAGATATCTGGCAAAGCACCTGGCAAAACGGTCAATGGTCTGAACCTGTGAATCTTGGATCGAAAATCAACACCCCCTACAACGACCAATGCCCGTTTATCCATCCCGACAACCAGACCCTTTATTTCTGCTCGGATGGTCATCCGGGTATGGGAGGCATAGACCTCTATTTTACCAAAAAGGATCAAAACGGTGATTTTTCGAAACCCGTAAACCTGGGTTATCCGATCAATACCCCAGCCAACGAAGGGACATTAAGTGTAAATATCAATGGAGAAATAGCCTTTTATGCCAGTGACAAAGCGGCTGCTGAAACAGACCGCCACTCTACCATTGCCGGGAAAGCTTCCAGCTTTTTAAATATCGACATTTTTCAGTTCAGTCTGCATGAAGCAGCTCAACCAGAACCGGTGACCTACGTAAAAGCCAAGGTGGTCGACAGCCGCAGCCGGAGAGGTATTCAAATTGAAGCTGAAATCTTCGATGTGGAAACCGGAGCTACCGTTGCCCGAAAAAAGTCTGATGAAAAGGGCGTTTTCCTGATCTGCCTGCCGGCCGGAAAGGATTATGCCATGCACGTTTCCAAGGAAAAATTCCTTTTTCATTCCGAAAATTTTTCCCTGAAAGATGGAGGATCCATTGAAGAACCTTATCTGGTTTATATCGAATTACAGCCAATTCCGAAGACGATGGTTGCCGTGGATACAAGCTCCCAAAAAGCGGTTATCCTAAAAAATGTGTTCTTTGAAACCGGGTCAGCCAATCTGCAGGAACAGTCCACCTCAGGAACTCGACCGCCTGGTCAATTTACTTTCCGGAAATCCGGACCTCAAAATTCAGATCAACGGCCATACCGATAATATTGGCAGTGAAGAAGATAATCTGGAACTCTCTGAAGCGAGAGCCGAAACGGTTTATACTTACCTAATTGAAAATGGTATTTCAGCAGAAAGGCTTCGATTCAAAGGGTTTGGTGAATCTCAACCCATTTCTGACAACGAAAGTGAATCCGGGCGGAAGATGAATCGCCGGACGGAATTTGTGGTTTGGTGATAGGAGAAGGCGGAGATCGCTGAGGGTTGTACCGCGGAGTTTCGCTGAGTAGCGCCGAGTACCACTGAGAATTTTTTCTTTGCGTAACTTAGCGCTTCTTTGCGAAACTCTGCGTAATGACTCCCTGCGCCCTCATTACAAAATTAAACCTCCCCGCGATAAAAACTGTTTGAACATTAGATTCAGCCAACTACTCCAGTAAATATGAAAGACATCCTTGACGACGACTTTTTTGACAAGAACAACCGTGAACTCTCTTCCAAGGGATTCGAAACCTACCGGATGTTCACTCATGAAAGCATCGCACGTGATTTCGTCACTATCCTTGATGCCAACAAGATTCCCTACAAACTCGAAAAAGGAGAATACCTCCTGGACGGCTCCATTATCGGCAACTCCATCCAACCCAATATTGCACTAAAAATACTGGCCAGTGATTTTGCCGTAGTCAATCAGTTATTGGAAAAGGATATCGTAGCCAAAAAAGGAGAGTTTTACGAAAATTCTGGATGACTTCTCAAAAGAAGAGCTTTTTGACATTCTCACCAACCCGGACGAATGGAGCG